>CBDBCA010000001.1:0-396443 GCA_965202835.1 Alphaproteobacteria bacterium
CCCACCGGGGTGCGCAGCTACGTCTGCCAGTACCGCAACCGCGAGTCGGGTGAGTCCCGGCGCATGACGCTGGGGAAGCACGGTCCGCTGTGGACCTTCCATCAGGCGAAGCAGGAAGCCCGCCGTGTCCTCGGCGATGCCGTTGGCGGGGGCGACCTGGCAAAGGCCCGGCAGGACAAACGCAGGGCGCCGACGGTGGAGCAGCTCGCCAACGAATACCTGGAGCGGCATGCAATTCCGAAGAAACGACCGCGGAGCGTCCGGAACGATCGCCTTTTGATTGACAAGTACGTTCGTCCCCGTTTCGGCACCAGGAAGGTGGAGAACGTCTCCCGCCGCGACATCATGGCCCTGCACGCATCCATCAAGGATCGGCCCTATCAGGCCAACCGCCTGCTTGCCCTCCTCTCCAAGATGTTCTCGCTGGCCCTCGACTGGGGTTGGCGCGCCGACAACCCGGTCAAGGGCGTGCCGCGATATGTCGAGCACAGGCGTGAGCGCTGGCTTTCCGACGAGGAGCTGGCACGGCTGCTCCGCGTGTTGAGCGAGCACCCCAACCGGCGCGGGGCTGATGCCGTTCGCATGCAGCTCCTGACCGGGGCGCGGATCGGCGAGGTGCTCAGCGCGGAATGGCGCGACATCCACTTCGATCGCGGGGTGTGGGTGAAGCCGTCCCACCACACCAAGCAGAAGCGAACCGAGTACGTTCCGCTGAGCGGTCAGGCGCTGGCACTGCTCCAGGCGATGCGGAACGACGCCGACCCGGAGGTCCCGTTCCTGTTTCCGGGTGAGGTGCCGGGGAAACCGCTTACGGAGCTGAAGAAATTCTGGCTCTCCGTGCAACGCGAGGCGGGCCTCGAGGGTTACCGGCTGCACGACAATCGGCACACGCACGCCTCGCACCTGGTATCGAGTGGGCTGAGCCTCGAGATCGTCGGCCGCTTGCTCGGGCACACGACGACAACCACCACGAAGCGTTACGCTCACCTGGCAGACGGACCACTCCGGGCCGCGACGGAGCGTTTTTCTTCGAAGCTGGATGCCCTCAGTCCACATCGAACTGAGTGATGAAGGCTGGGATTCGGGCAATCCCTGGGTCATCCCCTGCAAGAACCCCGGCAAACATCTCGCCGACGGTGGTCAGGCCACCGCCGCGAGCCCGTTCTTCGCCACGAGCGTCAACAGCTTCAGCGACGCGCCCCGAGGGCGCTTCTCGCCGCGCTCCCACTGGCTCACCAAACCCGTCGTCACGTTGAGGTAGCGCGCGAACACCGCCTGGCTCGCACGCTCGCGCAGCCGAAGCTCGCGAATGTCCTCCGGCGTCATCTCCTTGACGGGCGTGAGGCACATCTCGTCGAACTTGCGCATCGTCTGTTTCGACATCAGGCCAGCTTCGGCCAGGCCGAGCGCCGCTTCGTGCGCCGAGGCCAGCGCCCTACTTCCGTATTGCTTGGTCATCGCACGTCACCTCGATGTTCGCTCCAGTCGCCCGCACCGCCTTGAGCTCCGCGTCGTCCACCGACGGATACTCGTCGGCCGGCAGCCGGTAGCAAGCCAGCTCATCGCGGCTCCGGCAAGCCGGCGTCCCGGGTCTCAGCCGCTGGCCGGCACCAGGTCCACTCTCAGCCGCGTCCCCGTCGCCTCGGCGTAGCGCCGCAGCGTGGCGAACGACGGCGATACCCGCCCGCCTTCCAGCCGCGCGACCGCCGACTGGGTCGTGCCGAGCCGGCTGGCCAGCTCCGCCTGCGTCAGCTTCGCCGCCGTGCGGGCGCGCACCAGCGCCTCGATCAGCGCATACTCCCCGTCGATGCGCGCGTATTCCTCCCGGAACTCCGGGTCCTCCATCAAACGCGCTTTCAAGTGCTTCAGCTTCGTCATGGCGTAACCTTCCTCATTCGCTCCCTGGCGGTCGCGAGCGCCCGGCGCGGCGTCCTCCGCGACTTCTTCGCGAAGACGTGCAGCACCACCACCCGCCGTCCGGCCGCCGTCACGTAGATGCCCCTGGCGATCCCTCCCTCGGCCCTGACCCGAAGCTCCCAGAGCTTGCCGTCGAGATGCCCGACATGCGGCACACTTGTGCCACGTATCTTACTATGACTTCTGTGATAAACGATCTAACCTATTGTATTATTTACTTTTCATACCATACATCCAGATCGGAAAGCCGACTGCCTCCACGGTCCGTAATCAAATAGTCATCGGATTGGACCGTATTCCGGACGGCGCATGCCGCGCCTGTCGCGCTATCCCCACGATTTTCCGGAATCGCGCGATCCCGGCGATCGCCAGTTTCGTTGCCATTCTCCACTACCCCGGCGGCTCCGTCAGCACGATGTCGTAGTCGTCGAGAGCATCCAGAAATCCCGCGTGTCGGACAAGCTCGTCGACGCCGAGCGCCCTCAGCTTGCCGAAGGCCCGGTCGAACACCGCTACGCAGGCATCGCCCGTGAATCTCGACGCGAACAGAAATCCGTCCGCCTCCGCCACGCCGGCATGGACGGCAGCCGACAGGGCGCGGCCCGCGGCATGGTTGCCGTCGTGCGCCACCGCGCTCGGCGCGCCCATGCGCACCGCCCCGTCGCCGCGCAGGTCGATCAGGGCAAGCGGTCCGGTGGAGCCGATCGACACCACCAGCCGGGCCTCGACTTCGCTTCGCGGCAGTTCGCGCCGGCGGCGGCGGGCGAAGCGGTTGCGCGCCAGGGTTTCCCAGAATGCGCAGCGTACCGTGTCCGACGCATACAGCACCGCATAGCGCTCTTGCGGATCGCTGAACCGGCTCGGCGCCGGTGCAGCCCCCAGCGGGGTCGCGCGGCGGTCCCGGTGGATCACGCGGAAGACGCGAGCGAGACGGACGCTGTGCAGTCGCGCACGCAGGCGGTCCGGGTCATAGCCGCCGGTCACGCAAAGTCGCCCTGCCGGTCTCCCTCCGCGGCCTTCGCCACGCGGTCGATCTCGCCGCCGGCCAGCAGCGCCAGCGGCGTCGCCCCATCGAGCGAGGACAGTTCCGTCGTGAGCCAGACCCAGGCGGCATAGCCGTCATCGAACAGCCCCGCCACCCGGTCGAGACCGTCGAGCGGGCGCCCCCGCGCGTCAAGCTGCCCGGCCGGGAAGACATGGCCGCGCCTCGCGCCCCGCCAGCCCACGATCCGGCCCTTCTTCAGCCAGTCGTGGATCGACTGGCGCGTCTTGAGCCCGACGCGCGCCGCCAATTCGTCCGAGGTCAGCAGCGTCTCTGCTTCGCTCTCTCGCGTGCGCGCCGCCAGTCGTCCGGCGGCTTCTTCAGCTCCCACGCGGACAGGTTCGGCGCCCGCGATCGTTTCGAGCGCCGGCCCCCGCACATCGTCCGGCGTCAGAACGTCGGCCGCCACTGCCAGCGCCGAGCGCACGGCGTCGGGATGGGCGACCAGTGCCGCGACATGCGCCGGGCTCAGCCGACCTGCCGCCTCATGCAGCACGCCTTCCAGCTCGCGCATCTTCTCTCTGCCGGCCCGGGCCATGACAGTCCTCCAAGGCAAGGAAGCCTCGCTCCCATATTGGTCTATACCGTCTGTTTCGTCAATAGTCCGTTGCGGCCGGGCGGTCCCCGATGGCGCCTCCCCGCCGCTCATGCCGGCTCTGGACGAGCCGGCCAACAAACCCGCCTGTCAGCGTCCACTACCGCCGTCGGGCGGCGTTGTCATGATTCCCAGCTGCCGGAGGAGGTCCAACTGACTGGCCTGACCCCGCTCGGCACCGGGGTACTGGCCAGCGGCGAGATAGCGGTAGCCGACCCTGCTCATCCAGCGAGCGCGCGCCAGGTGACTGGCGACGACCTTGCGGGCGCGCTCCGGCTCCTTGTCGGGCTCGATGCCGAGTATGCGCCGGGCCATCTCGTCCTTGCCAATACCGTCATTGTCGGCGTCGAGAAGCTGGAGGTAGGTATCGTGAAGGCGGTTGTCGTATTCCGTGATGCCGTCCGACCAGGGCACCTCGTCGGCGATTTCCGGCACTGGCTGCGATGAGGGCATCGGCACTCTCCAGTTGAGAACCGCCGGCGGCGGCGGAGCCACCAGCGTCACGCGCCACGATACCCCGCGCTTTCCGGCGGCGTCCATGACGCCGCATCCGATCGCTGGCGCAGTCGCAATCCCCGTCGCCCTGTCCCGTCGCGGCCCGTTTTCCGACGCCACCGATACCGCTACCCGATCCCCGTCGTACCGGCCTGTCGGGACGTTTACGCCGTCGTCCCCCACCGCGCCCTGCGCCGCCGAGAGGGAGAGCCTGGCCGTGAGCAGGGCGGCGGTTGGATGTCCGGGGGAGGGCATCCGCCGCCGTTTCCCACCACGGCACGATGGAGACGGCATCATGAGCGCAGCAATCGCAATGCCCGGCAACACGGCGGCGACGTTCCTCACGCATTTCTTCGGCCCCGGCCTGGCCGACGACCGCTACGTGGTCGAGAAGTTCCGGGCCCTCGCCGACGGCAACATCCGCCGCTGCTCCGACCCGGCGCCGAAGGGCAGCAGGCGCCGCGCGGCGATGACGGTCACCGCGACGCTGAAGGCGGTGAAGGAGATGCGGCCCGCACCCAACGAGATCATCGTCTGCACCGGCCTCAAGAGCCGCGGCGGGGTCCAGTACTGGGGAAGCGTATCGACGTCCCTGTTCTGCGACCGCCGCCAGAAGGGCTGACGGCCCCCTTCCTGGACGTCCTGCCGGCCCGATGTCGGCCGGGCGTCCTTCCGTCCGTTTCCGGATTGGCAGGAAGGAGGCCGTCATGGCGTACCGCGATATCGAGAAGCGGCGGCAGCGCGACCTCGAGCGCTACCGCCGGCGCACCGAAGCTCGCCGCGCGGCGGGCCTCTGCCTCAAATGCGGCAAGACCGAGCCCGAACCCGAGCGCACGCTCTGTGCGCCCTGCGCGGAGAAGCGCAACGCCGCAGATCGCGCCCGCAATGCCCGGCTGCGCGCCGAGGGCAAGCCGAGAAGGGATCCGGAGCAGGCAAAAGAGTACGAACGCGAGCGCGGCCGCCGGCGGCACATCGAGAGGAAGGCCGCCGGCCTCTGCACCGGGTGCGGCCGGGCTCCGGCACGCCCGGACCGAACGACGTGCGAGCCCTGCGGCGAGAAGCATCGCGCCCGCGACCGGGCCCGCCACGCCAGGGCGAAGGCCCGGGGCCTGCCCTATGGCGGCCGCGATCCCGAGGTCAAGCGCCGCGCCGGCCGGAAGCGGGGCCGCCGACGCCGCGAAGTCCGCCAGGCCGCCGGCCTCTGTACCCGCTGCGGACATGCCCCGCCCGCGGAGGGCCGGTCGATGTGCGAGCCGTGCCGCGAGAACCGGCGGGCCGCGAAACGGGTGCGGCATGCCGAACGCCGCGCCGCCGGCCTCTGCGTCAAATGTGCGACGCCCACGCCCGGCGGAAAGGCCTATTGCGACCCCTGCGCCAAGGCCAAGTACCGGCAGCGGAAGCGCGACCCGGAGGCCACGCGGGAGGCCGCCCGCCGGCGCTATGCCGAGCGGCGCGCCAGGGGCGATTGCACCACCTGCGGGAAGCCCGCCAACGGGGCGGCCGAGTGCCAGGCCTGCTGCGACGCCGCCCGCGAGCGCTACCACGCACGCCGCGCCGCCGGCATCTGCGTCAAGTGCAAGACCCCGGTATTCGGCGGCACGGCCTACTGCGCGCCCTGCGCCGTCGCCAAGAACGAGCGCCGCGACCGCGAGGCGGAGTATGCCGAGCGGCGCCGGCGGTATGCCGACAGGCGCGCCAGGGGCCGCTGCGTCGAGTGCGATGCGCCGTCGCCCGGGGTGGCGCGCTGCGAGCCCTGTTCGCTGAAGCACCGCGAGGCGTCGGGGGAGTTTCGCGGCATCCCCGTCCATGAGCCGCAATACACGGTCGTCGAACTCGAGACGGGCATCGACCACGGCACGTATGACAGCATGGCCGACGTCGTCCTCTGCCTCGCTTTCGCCAAGCTGTCCGCCGACCAGGTCGAGGTGATCCGCGACGCCCCGGTCACCGCGAGCTTCACGGCCTGGGAGTGAACGGTGTTCAATCGGGCGGGGCCGGTTCGCCGCCGGCGCCCGGTACGTACCGCCGGCCCGGCGTCCGCCATACGTATGGCCGGCGGGCGGCCATCCCGGCGGCCCACAGGGAGACGAGCACATGAGCACCGCCACGATGCCCGACGATCCCGTCTACGCCTTTGCGCCCGTCGAGGACCCCGACACGGGGTTCCAGCAGATCCGCATCGTCGTCGACGGCATGGACGTCGCCATCGGCACGTCGCTGATCGTTCTGGGCATCGACGAGGCCCAGGAGATCGCGGACAGGCTCAACCGGCCGCTCGGCTGGACCCGGGAGAGGTGGACCGCCTTCGCCGCGGAGCGCCTGTAGCGCCGCGCCGGTCCCGCCGCGCCGGCAACGGCGCCCCGCGCTGAACTGCCGGCCCTGCCGCGCGGTCGATCCCCCGCCGCCATATCCGCCCGGCCGTAAGCCTCCGGTCGGTCCACACGGGCCAGCGGCGGGGGCCGGGCCATCCCGCCTCCGGTTCGCCCATTCCGACAGCACCGCAGCTCCGCGCAGGCGGAGGCGAATGCGTCCCGCGCCGCGTCCCCATTCGCGGAGTCGGAGAAGAGCGCGCTTCGGGCGATCGCCCGGAGAGCGGGAGGGAGCGGTTTCCCTCGCAGGCGCCGGGCAGCGCAAGGGAGGCTCCGGCCATGTTCGACCCCGATACCCATTTCGACGTCCCCACCGGCGACCTGCTCGCCGAGATCGGCATCGACCCGGCCGCCGCGAGCGAGGTCATCGCCGAAGACCGCGCCGCCCGCTGTCCCGGCAGGGAGCAGGTGCGGCCCGACCCGGGGACCGCGTTCCTCGACGTGGTCATGCCGCTCGACGGCGCTCCGTGCGGGGCGGCGCCGGCGGAGAACCCGGTCACGGTCCCGTCGCGCCGGCAGGCCGATTGGAGGTGAAGGAAAGCCTGGAGAAGTTGAGCGGCGGGGGGCCAGGGGGAGATCGACCCGGCCTCCGTCGTTCGCAACCCATCGTCATGAACGAGAACTGAAGGAGCATCGTGATGGCTTTCGGAATGAACCGCGTCGAACTGATCGGCCGCCTGGGCGCCGATGTCGTCGTCAACCACCTGCCCAGCGGGGGGCGCGTCGCCAACCTGAGCATCGCCACCGACGAGAGCTACATCGACCGGAACGGCAGCGGCGAGCGCATCGACAAGACCGAGTGGCACAAGGTCGTGACGTTCCAGGACGGGCTGATCGACATGCTGGAGCGCAACGCCACGAAGGGTCGCCTGGTCCACGCCGAGGGCAAGCTCCAGACCCGGCGCTGGCGCAAGGACGGCGAGGATTCGGACCGCTTCTCGACCGAGATCATGGTCGTCCCCGGTCACAAGGTCCAATTCCTGGACAAGCCGAAGCGGGCCAACGGCAACGGCGCGGAGGCCCCGGCGGAGTCCGCGCAGGCGCCCGCGAACGGCGAGGCGATGCCGGCTGGCGGCGCCCCGGCGCAGGTGGAAGATCCCAACGAAATTCCGTTCTGAGGGATCGTCAACTGTCTCTCCTCGACTCGGGGGCGGTGCTTCGGCGCCGTCCCCATTTTTCATGCTGCGGGTCCGGAGACCGAATGCCCGATCCGCCTCGCGCCCGATCGCGCAGGCCGCGCCGGGCGGCCCGGAGATGGAGTGGAGAGAAGCTGAGAGGGGGCGAACGCCGCAAGGAGGGAGGGAGCGGTCCCTGCCCCGCGCGGCATCGGACAGGGAGCACGACATGACCGACATCGCCTTCAAGCGCATCACGCCGGAGGAGTCCCGCGTCTATCTCGACGGCGACTTCGTGGGCGAGGTCCATCGCCAGGACGACATCCTGAAGCCGGGATCGCACTACTACGTCTGCTGGCTGGACGAGGATCCCCGCGGGCCGGTGCGCATCCATGAGCGCTCGCGCATCCGCGAGACCGTCGCCGAGCGCGTCCTGACGCACCCTCTCTGGAACTGATCCGCGATGGCAGGCGCAGTCCGCCGGGTCGCGCGGTCCGCGCCTCGCTTGCCGCCACCGTGCCCGCCGCGAGGCCGTGGGGGCGGTGCTGGTGGAAACAGTGGGCGGGGCGACGTGAAGTCCCATTGTGACCCACGTGCTCGCTCCAGCAACCCTGCGGGTCCTCCGGTCGCTCCGCTCCCTGCGGCCTGGGCAAGAAGCTCTAGGGGCGGACCGTGAAAGTCGCCGACCGTGAAGATCGCTTGCCAGACGCCGAGCACGCCCGGCAACGGCGGTGCGAACGCGATCTTCCGCACCATCGGCGACTTTCCGCACCACTCCGCCCCAAGAGCTTCTAAGCCCAGGTGCTTCCGCTGCGCGCGCGGTTCCCAACAGGACATCACGTCGGGGCACACGCTCCGATCCGTGCAACCCGAGATCGAGGAGATCGTCATGACCGTCATCGAGAACATCGACACCATCGAAGCCCAGGACGCTTCCATCACCGCGACCATCTGCGACAACGCGGCGCTCTTCGGCGCGGCCCCCGAGCGCGACGAGTTCGACAGCCGCGAGGTGTGGGACGCCGACGACGCCACCGCCGCGGTGCTGGAGTCCTTCCGCATCCTCAGCCAGGGCGTCGGACCGGACGGGTTCCAGCTCGCCGACGAGCGCGAGAGCCTGCTCTGGGGCTTCGTCAACATGCTCGACGGCCAGGTGCGACGCCTCGACCGCGCCGCCGACCGGCTGATGCCCGAGCTCCGCGACCTCCAGCGCGCCCAGGACGGGACCGAGATCAAGTCGCGCGAGCTGGAGCTGACGACCGACCGCGCGCAGAACCTCACCCACCGCCGCGACGCCTTCGAGACCATGCGCGACACCGCCGCCGAGGCCTACCGCGCAGATACCGGCGACACCTGGCGGCCCCGGCGCGGCAGCCACGCGAGCCAGACCGGCAAGCTGACCAGCGCCGCGATCGACGCCCGCGACTTCCAACGCGCCCGCAAGGACCGCGCGACCATGGCGCACCTGCCGCAAGGCACGCTGGTCGCCATCGCGGGCGGCAAGCACGTCGACGACCCGGCGGCGGTGATCGCGAAGCTCGATCAGACGCGCGCCAAGTACGCCGACATCGTGCTCGTGCATGGCGGCGGCCCCGGCGTCGAGAAGATCGCGGCGCGCTGGGCCGAGCAGAACGGCGTCGACCAGGTCGTCTGCAAGCCGGACTGGGACCGCCACGGCCGGGCCGCTCCGTTCCGCCGCAACGAGGAGCTGCTGAACCTCCTGCCGAAGGGCGTCATCGCGTTCCCCGGCTCCGGCATCACCGAGAACCTCGTCGACCGCGCGCGCCAGCTCGGCATTCCCGTCATGCGCGCCGCATAGGCCGCAGCTCATCGCGGGCCGTGCCGTCGCTCCGGCGGCGGCGCGGCGGCCGCGCCAGCATCGCTGATCGCCGCGCCGCTCGCTTCCCGTCGCAGCCGTCCGTCCCGACTGCCGCGCCCGGTGCGCATCGCCGGGCGCAGTGCTGCCGGCACTCGATGATGCTGGTGGCGCTTGCGCGCTTTTGCGGCGCCCTGCGGGCGCCACGTTTGCCTTTCGGCGCCTGTGGGCGCCTCCCTGTTGTTGGATCGAGCGTGTATCGGTGCGATACACACGGTTTGTCATGACCGGGGCGTCGTCAGGCGTCGCCTGCGTCCACCGATACACGGACCGATACACGGCGAACACGCCTCAAACACCGACCGATACACGGACCGATACACGCGCATTGCGCTGGAGATGCAGGGTTGGCCCCGGATTTCGGCGACCGATATACGCCCGCCATGCGCTGGATTTAGAATTCCGGCGGGTCCGAATGCGCCCGCCCGAGCGCCTGTCGGCTCAGTCGGCAGCGTCCCCACGGAGCGATTTCTGGAAGGCGCGGGCCTCCGCTACGAGCTTGTCGACCTCGTCTCCGCGCCCTTCGCGGATCATTTCGCCGCGCTTCTCCGTCGCCAGGAACCAAGTGTAGCGGAACATCCGCTCGATCAGCGGCGCCATGGAACCCGCGACCGGGCCCGGTCCGACGCTCTCCGCCGCCCGCGCGAGCTCAAGGATCCGTTCGCGGACGAACTCGGCGGCCGGCATTTCATGGGCGGCGGCGGCGTTCTTGACCTCTTCCCACTCGGATTCCGAGAAGCGGATGCCCCTCGTCTTGCGCGCGTCGCCCGACTTCTCGGCGGTGTTTTCGCCGCCGGAGGCTTCGTTCCGGCCCTCTTCACTCATCGTTGCCGCCCCCGGATAACGCCCGCGACAACCCGCTCGCGCCATTCCGGCCCGCCGCTATCGTCACAATCCAAGGTCCATGCCTCCCTTTCCGCGGTCTCGGACCGGCGCTTCCGGCTCCTTCGCGGGCGCTTTCGACGGCGTTCCTTCCGTCCCCCGGTCCTTCCCCGTGCTCGACCCTGCCTCTCGATCCGCCCCGCGATCCGCGCCCAGCGCTGCGTCCGCAGCCCGGTCCGGCGCCTCGCGCTTCATCTCGCCGATGCCTTCGAGCGCCGCGATGCGCTCGCCGGTCACGGCCTGAAGCTGTGCCCGGAGCTCCGCCGCGTCGTCGGTGACCAGCTCGGCTCGGTCGCGGGCGCGGCTGATCTCGACGTAGAAACTCTTCTGGGTGGTGAGATGGGGGTGGCGGGCCTCCATCGCGGCGATCACGTTGTCCACCGTCCGCCCCTGGAATGCGTGGACGGTGGACGCCCAGGCATGGTCGAGATGGCGCATCTGCGGGTCGCCCTTGCCCAGTTCCAGCGTCTTGCCGTCTTCCAGCCGGAACGTCACCCGGCCGTCCTTCACCGCGACCACCTCCGCCGTGCGGCTGTTGACCAGCCCGAGCCCGGCGTCGTTGCGCGTCCAGCGGATGCGGTCGCCGGCACGGAGTTCGATCTCCTCGGCCCGGTAGACCTCGCTGCCGCCCCGCCGTCCGCCGATTTCCTCCGGCTTCCAAGCGACCTGGCCGCCCTTTCCGTCGTCCAACATCACGGCGCCCGCCTTGTGGTCGACACCCGCGACGCGGCGCTCGTCGCCCTTCGCAACACCGATCCGCTTGTAGGGCCGGTGGAACGCCACCACGTCGCCCATCGCATAGTTGCCGGCAAGCGACTTCTCCGCGTTGGTGTAGCCCTTCGAGACCAGCCGCTCGGCCTGCATCGTGGGGCCGTGGAGCCGGCCCTCGCGGGCGAGCCGCTCGCGGATATGCCCGTTGATCGCCTGCCGCAGCTCGTGGGAGGGCGCCATGACGCCGGTGTTCTCCCGCGCCTCGTCCGAGAGGCCGAGCCATCTTGCAGCCACCGCGCCGGCGATATTGTCGGATTTCACCGCCGCGACATTGTTCCCGAGCTTGGCGAACGCCCTGCCGATCTCGCCCGCGAGGCTCGCCTCGACCGCCTGTTTCAGGTCGGGATCGCGCTGGCGCATGATTTCGTCCATGACCGCGGTCTTCATGCCGGCGGCCTGCAGCTGGGCGAAGGGCTTGCCGGCGTCCACCGCGTCGAGCTGCTTCGCGTCGCCCACCAGCACGACGCGCGGGATGCGGAACTCGTTGGCGATGCGCAGGAGGTCGCGGGCCTGGACGGTGGACGCCAGCGAACCCTCGTCGACCACCAGGATGGTCTTCGCGAAGGCCCCGCGCATCTCCTTCGCGCCCCTGTTCGTGAGCCTTCCCTCGGCCACCCCGGCGTTCCTCGCGAGGAATCGCTGCAGGGTCTCCGACTCGATCCCGGCCTCGGAGGCCAGTGTCTGCACCGCCGAGGCCGAGGGCGCGAGCCCCATCATGCGCCAGCCCTTCTTCTCCGCCAGCGTCCGCGCCCGGTCGAGCATGGTGGTCTTGCCGGTGCCGGCATAGCCCTGCACCCCCACCGTCCGATCCTTCGCGCCGAGGATCAGCTTCACGGCCTCCTTCTGGCCGGCCGTGAGCGGACCCTTGTTGAGGTGCCCCTGGACCTGCCAGCCGCGCATCGGCGCGCGGCCGCGGTCCTGTCCGGCGTGCATGAGGGCCACCGCCTCGCGCTCCTCGCCGACGGTCCTCTCCGTGGCCAGCGAGTGTTCGGCGCCCGGTATGTCGACCGCGTGCAGCGCGCCTTCCTTCTCCAGCCGTGCCACCTCGCGCTCCACGTCCCCGACCAGAACCGCGCCCGGCGCATGGGCGAGCGCGGCCGTCAGCAGACCGGCCCGCGAGAACACCGCCTCGCGCTCGGAGAGATGCGCCATCGCCCAGGCGACGGCCTTCGCCGCGGGCGACCCTGGGCTCGTTTCGGCGGCGGCGGCGCGTTCCGGCGCGCGTCCATCCTGCCGCCCGGGCGGCCCATTTTCCGCCGGTGTGCGCGTCGGAGCCGCTGCCCCGTCATACCCATCGCCGATGTCCCCCCGCCCCGGCGCCTCCGGCTCCGGCGTCCTGCCCGTTCCGGACGCCGGTTCCACCACCGCTTCCCGTTCCAAGGTTCCAACCCCGTCGGTCCCCGTGCCCGGTTCGGCCACTGCCTCCCGTTCCGGCACGGCCGATCTTTCCACGGCCCCGGCGACCAGCGCGCCGGCGTCGAGGCCGATATCGGCCGCCTGGCGCTGCCACACGCCGCTGAGCTCGTCGCGGTCGATGTCGCGCTTCGAGGCCCGCGTCATCAGCGCGGCGCGCTCGGCGATGCGCGGATTGTCTGCGGAGGCGCCGAGCCCGCGCTCTTCCATCGCCGCCTCGATCTCCGCGCGGCGGCTCGAGAACGCCTCGATCGCTTCCCTGGAGACCCCCGCGATCTCGAAGCGCCCGTCGGCATGGGTCTTCTCGATGCCGTAGCCGAGCTCCTTCAGCCCGCGCGCGAGCTCCGCCCGGTAGAGCGCGCCCAGCAGCATCTTGGAATCGTAGAGCTTCTCGTTGGCCATCGAGCGCCACTTGCCGTCCTCCCCCTGGACCATGTTGGCGAGGACGGCATGGGTGTGGAGCTGCGGATCGAGGTTGCGCGAGGTGTCGTGCCGGAAGGTGGCGGCGACGATCTTCTGGTTGCCGGCGCGCACCATCCGCCCGGTGTCCGGGTCCTTCATCCTGGTCTCGGCCGCGTTCCTCTCCACCCAGTCGAGCGCCGCCGCGACCGCGCGGTCATGGACGTCCACGATGCGCTTGTCGCCGCCGACCAGCGCGGCGAGGGAGACGGATTTCGGGGCGGAGAAGGTGAGGTCGCGCCCGGGGCGGTGGAGGATTTCCCCGTCCTTGCCGCGCCGCCCGAGCTCGGTGCCGGAGCCGTCCGGTACCTTGCCTTCGAGCACCGCGCGGAACGTGTCGGGATCGACCGGACCCTTCAGGCCGAGCTCCTCGGCCCCCTTGCCCGCCCAGGCGCTCGCGTTCTTGTGTTCCGGATCGTCCTTCGCGTAATAGCCGTCGCGCTCGTAATAGGACGCGCCCTGCGCCGCCGACGAGAGCGCGCCGATGGAGAGCATGTCAGGCCCAGTCGGAAGCGCGGCCCGCGTCCGGACCCGCCGCGTCTTCGTCCTCCGTCGAGGGAGCCTCGACCGACGGGGTTTGCGGTTCCGGCCTGGCATCCGGCGGCGCATCGGCCGTCGGTTTGCTGTCCGGCTGGCCGTCATCCGGCGCGGAGGCCGGCTCTTCACCACCCGGCGCCGGTGGCGGGGCCGTTGCCGGTTCCGCCTCCGCTTCCGCGCTCTCCGCCTCTCCCGGCAGCGGCGGAAGGTCGAGCTCGCCCTGGTGCGGGGCTGGATGACCCCCGCTCTCCGGCGCCGGCAGCGCAAGCCCGCCGGGTTCGTTTCCTTCGACCGCATCCGGGATCGTCATGCCGTCGTCCTCGCGGGACGCGGCCCCCGCACCTTCCGCCGCCTTGCCGGCGCCGGCGGGCTCAGCCCCGTCGCCCTCGCGGGGCACAAATCGCTCCGCCGCTGCGGGACGGGACACGTATTTCAGGCGGATCGAGGCGACCGGGAACGGGCCCGGGAACTTCAGATAGCCCGAGAGGTTCTCCAGCCGCATGATCTCGGACGGCAGCGCCAGCGCCCTGAGCTCGCGCCGGGGCGTGAGCGAGACGCCGTCGCGGATGGTGTTGGCGCCGTAGCTGAACCCCTCGGTTACCTCCTCGATCTCGCTCCGCCCCAGGCTGTCGGCCGACCACTGCGCCGTGTCGCGGTCCGGCGCGGCGAGCACGACGCGGGTACCGCAGAGGCCGGAGATGGTCTCCGCGCCGTTGCGGCCGTAAAGGTCGCGCAGCGCGGACGCGACCTGGACGCCGAGCACGAAGCAACCGCCGAACTGCCTGCTTTCCGCCAGGCCGGGCTGCAGCGAGGGCACCTGGTGGAGCGTCGGCAGCTCGTCGAGGATCACCCAGATGCGCCGCCCGTCGTCCTGGGCGAGCGACAGCATGGCGTTCACCGCGATCTCCAGCCAGGTGGATATGAGCCCGCGCAGGCTGGCGTGCTGGTCGCCCCTGGACGTGAGGAACAGGAACCCGCCGCGCTCCTCGTCGGAGATCCAGTCGCGGATCGAGAACGGCTTGCCCTCGTCCGGGAGGAACTCCAGCGCGGAGAGGTTGGCGGTGAGCATGGCGCGCACCGAGAGCGCGGTCTTGGGGTTCTCGGGATCGACGATCGACTGCGCGACCGTGCCCTCCATCGCCTGGGCCAGCTCGGTCAGCTCGGTCTTGAGCAGGCGGTCGACCAGGACCTTGTTGCGGGTCTCGCCCTTCTGGCGCAGCACCCCGGCGCCGTTGGCGAAGAGCTGGCGCGCCGCCGTCACCCAGAAGGGATCGACCGTGTCGCGCTGCTGCGGGATCAGGGCGGCGGCCATCATGTCGAAGTCGCGCGGGTTGCGCGCCTCGTAGAACGGCGACCAGCGCGGCGCGCGGGCGTCGAGCGGGTTGAGCAGCACGTCGCGGCCGCGATCGAAGAAGGCCGCTGTGTAGGAGCCCATCTTGTCGTAGATCACGCAGCGCTCGCCGCGGGCGCGGATTTGCGCGACGAGATCGGATATCAGCACCGTCTTGCCCGAGCCCGTCGTGCCCGAGACGATCGTGTGCTGGGTCTCGGTGCGCTCGGGCCAGGGGATACCCGCGATCGAGTAGGGCCGGAGCCGCTTGCCGCCCGGCAGGCGCGCGAGCGCGCGGTGATGCGGCGCCTGCACTCGCCGGCGGAGCTCCCCGGCCGTGACCATCTCCGCGCCCCGGATGCGCCTCTGCCGCCCGAGCTGCGCGCCGCGGACCCAGAAGACGACCAGGAAGAGCCCGACCAGCCCGGCGCCGGCCATGGCCCCGAGCCAGGCGCTCGCGAACATCTCGTCCCGGACCCGATCCCGCGCCGCCCTCGCCGGTGCCGAGGCGGCGATGTCGCGGATGCTCATCACCCGCCGCGTGCCGTCCGCGAACCGGATTTCCTGGCCGGATTCCGCGTCGTAGCCGAGGACCAGCTTCACCTCGGCGAGCGTCACCATGCCGGCGGCGTACCACTCGGCGCCGGTCGTGCGGTGCCACAGCGTCCAGGCCGGCACCGCCACGGTCGTGACGGCCGCGAGGAACATCGCCGCCCGGAAGAGCTGGCCCCACATCCGCAGCCCGTGAAAGACGGTCTGGCCGCCCCGAAGCGTGCTGCCGCCAATGCCGCGCATGTGCTTTCTCCCTGCTGAATGCGTGCTTCAGCCCCCGGAGGCGGAGCCCGGCGGGGGCCGGGTGAATGGGTCGGGGCCGGTGGAAGGCGCCCCCGGATCAGTGTCCGGGGCAGGTGGGGATTCCATTCCGGGCCGTTGCCGGTATGATCGGAGGTCATGAACATGACGAGAACATGCAGAGCCCGGCCACGACGCCGGAGCAGCGGGCGCGAGCGCCTTTTCGTGCTCGGCGGGTTCGCCCTGGCGGGCCTCTACACCGCCGCATCGCTCGCAGCCGGTTCCGGCGCCGAGGCCATCGGTCCCCTCTGGATGGCGGCGATCGCATGGACGGTCGCGGCCAGCCTCACCGCCGCCCTGTGGCAAGGCTTCCGCCACCGGGACTGGTCCGCGTTCCACGGATGCGCCGCGCCCGACGGACGCGACGAGCACATGGACTGGGCGACCGGGACCGGCTCCTACGCCTTCCTCGAGATCGCCGAGGAGCACGAACGGATGATGCGGAGCGACTGAGCCCGGGATATCCGCCCCGCCGGTCACGGCGAGGAGTCCCCCCAGCCCCGCTGGTCCTGCGTGCGCGCGCTCGTCTCCCCGTTGCCGGGCGGGGCATCCGGCGCCGCGTTCCCGGCCGTGCCGAACAGCTTGCCCGCCAGCCAGCCGCCGATGAAGGGCAGGTTCTCCGTGGCGTGCTGCTCGAACGGCTTGCCCCGCTCGACGGCAACGCCGGCCCGCCCCTCGGCGGTTTCCTGTCCCGTCACCGTCTGTCGCGCCTCGCGCGCCGTGCCCTTCATGGTCATCTCGGTCTTCGTCTCGACCCGTTCCGCCATCGCCCGCACGTCCGCTTCGCCCGGCCGCGGCGCCCCGGCGTCCCGCGCCCGGTCGCGCACCCCTTCCGACCAGCCGCCATACGCCGCCGCGGTCTCACGTCCGTAGGCGCCGCGCAGCTCGCTGGCCGCGCCCTCGTACTCGGCAACCCCGCCCACCGTCGCCGGGTCCGGCCCGGCCGGAGCCGGGAACCGCTCGGCGATGAACGCCGCGGCGTGTTCCCGGAGCTGCTCGGCGTCCTCCGCCGTCTGCGGCGAGGCGATCCGCATGGCGCCGGCCGCACCGATCGCGCGCCCGTCCGTTCCCGGCTGCTCCGACAGCCAGGCGAAGAACGGCTGGCCCAGCTCGCGCTCGATCGCCTGCGCGTCGCTCCGCACCTGCGCGGCCTGCTCCGACCAGCTCTCCGATTCCTGTCTTGCCAAACTCGCCCGCTCCTGGAACGTCCGCATGCGGGTCAGGTTGGCGCTCAGGCTCTCGTCGAGCGCCGCCGTCTCGCTGTCGCCGGTCTGGGTGGAGTAGCGCCGCGAGGCCTCCGCCACGCTGTTCCAGGTCTCGGTCACGCCGTGCTGGCGGTCGTATTCCTTCATCCGGTTCCAGGCGTCGGACTCGATGGTTTGGCCGCGCCACATGGCCGCGCCGCTGGCGCCGAGCTTGAAAATCTTGTCCCAGCCGCCGCCCACCTTCGCCTCGGCGGTCAGGTTCATCGCCTGGTTCTTCGTCAGCCCGCCGATCTCGGCCAGCTTCTCCACATGGGAGTCGAGCTGCTGCGCCTGGCTGCTCTCGCTCTCGGTGACCCCGCGCGCATAGGCTTCGCCCGTCGACACGTCGTGGCTGTAGCGCTCGACGAGCGCCGTCGCGTCGGTGACAGCCGCGTTCCTTGCCTCGCCCGCCTCCGCCGACCAGTGGCGCGACAGCGTCCGCGCCTCCGCCGCACGGGTCTCGTGGGAGGTCGCGAGCGACTCCGACAATCGAACCCCCGCCGCCGGTATCCGGCTGGTGGCCGCCCCCGCATCCGCCACCACGGTCCCGTCGCCGGTCACGGTCATCGCCGCGCCCATCGGCGCGTAGCCGGTGTAGCGGTCGGTGTCGACATGGGCCGAGGTCCTGATCTGGCGCCCTTCGAGCGTCGCGAAGCGGTGGGTGTCGTAGCCGGTGTTGGCGAGCGAGAGGTTGCCCGTCGTGCCCTCGTGCGCCGCAGCGCTGGCCGCGTCCTGCCCCACCGCGAGCACCGAGGTGGCCAGCACCGTGGCCTTGGAGAGCCCGTAGGCGAGCGCGGCGGCGAGGAAGGGCACCGACATGGACAAGTACCCGCTCATCACGGCGACGTCGGACGCGACGGCCCGGATGCCGGCCTGCGCCACCAGCGAGATGCCGATATCGCCATCGGGCATCAGCGCCGCCGCGCTCATCCGCTCCGCCGCTTCCCCCATGCTGATCCGGTGCAGCACCGCGTAGAGCGGCCCCCACGATTGCAGCCAGACCAGCCCGGTGACGTAGGAGCGGAAGATCGCCGTCCCCGCCGGCGTCAGCATCAGCAGCACCGCCATCGGGAACGCGCCGATATAGAGGCACTCGAACACGATCCGGAGCAGCGGCACCCAGGTCTCGGCCTGCCTGCCGATCGCCCGGTAGGCCGAGACGGTCTGCGCTTCGGCCCGGGCCTCGGTGTAGGCCCTGAGCGCCGCCGCATTCCCCGCTTCCGCCGCCCATTGCTCACCCGCGTCGTGGACCGCGTTCAGCACCATCTGCTGGCGCATGATCTCGGCCGCCGAGCGCGCGGCGCCGATCAGGAAGGTGTGCGAGGCCGGGAGCGCCGCCAGCAGCTCGGCTCGCGCCAGCGCGTCGGTGCGCGCGTCCGGGAAGATGCGCCGCCCGAAGATCGTCCCGGCGCGCTGTATCTCGGCGTTCCACTGCGCATTCAGCCTGCCGGCCCCGTCGCGGCAGGTGACCACCTGGCGGTCCATGGTGGCGGCCCCGCCGGCGCCCGCCCCGCCCCGCGTCGCGAACTCGAACATGCGCGCGGGCGAGGCCCCGGCCGACGGCGTGCCCGTCGCCGTCACCAGCCGCCAGAGGTCGGTCGACTCGCGCAAATCGTCGGCCGTGACATGGCCCAGCAGCAGGGCGTGGAAGACGCACTGGCGGGCGTAGTTGCGGACGTTGCGCGCGAACACCGCGTCGGTGATCTCGAGGCGCGTCGCCTTGGCCGCGAGCCGCGCCCCGAAGATCAGCCCGTGCCTCTGGTAGACGAGGTCGTTCGGCAGCGCGAACGCCTGCTCGGTGAGGCGGGTGAGCCCGTCGCCGACCTGGCTGGTGAGCGAGGCGAACAGCGCGAGGCCGATGGGGACGTTCGCCACCACGGCGGGCGCCAGGGTCGGATCGAGCCGGTCGACCACCCGCACCGTCGCCTTCGGCACGATCATCGCGCCCCAGACGGCCGCGAACAGCAGCACCCACTTCGCATTGTCCTTCCACGAGCCGCCGAAGGCGGTGCGGAACAGGACCCAGGCGAGACCGGCGGCGCCGGCAATCTGGGCGAGCGTGATATAGGCGCCGCCCGAGGTGATGGCGGCCACGGCATTCAGGAGATCGACGAGGTAGGTGCCGCCGCCGAGGGTGAAGAGCTCGTACATTATATATGGGGGCCTACCGCGACCCGGCCCCGGCGCCGCCCCGCGCGAACGCCAGCGCGGCCCGGAGGTCGGCGGAGAGCGCGCCGGCCAGCTCGGTCTCGATCAGCCTGAGCTTCTCGACCACGGCGAGCGCCGTGTTGAGCCGCTGGAGCCCCTGATGCCTGTGCCTTGCCAGCGCAATCCGGTTGGTCCGGAGCCCTTCGCGCCAGCGGCGGAGTTGCTCGCCGTCGGCGATGTCGAGGGTGCCGGAGCGTTCCTCGACCGTGCGGTGCAGGTCGGTGATCCAGACCTGCATGACGTCGAGCGCCACCGCCTCGGCGAGCGCGTCCATCTCCTGGTCGATCACCGCGCCCCGGTAGGCGGCGGCGGTATTGGCGACCCTGTAGACCGGGAGCGTCGTGAGGTTGACCAAGCCCAATGCCGGCGCGGGCACGGCGGTGTCGTTCCGCACCGCGTCGACCATGTCGCGCAGCAGCTCCGCCACCCGTGCCCGGAAGCCCCGGTTGGGCGGGACGGTCGCCGTGCCCAGCGTCGGGTTGAGGCAGTCGGCCGTCGTGTCGCATCTGTAGACGGGGAGTTGCCCGCCGCCCTCCATCAGGGTCTCGGTGACCCGCCGGTCGAGCGCCAGCGGCTCCAGGATGCGCACGCGCGGGCCGGATGTGTCGGCGTCGGAGGTGGGTGCGGTCACGATCACCGTGCCGGTGACCGCCATCGCAAACTCGGCGAGCTGGGTATCTCCGGACAGGAACGAGGACGCCCGGATCGCCTTCCAGGCATAATTGACGTTGACCGGCACCTGGTCGGCCATCGCGCCCGAGGCGGACGCCAGGGTCGAGTTGCGCTTGCCGTCGGCGCCGCAGCCATGCTTCGCGGCGGCATAGTCGGAGAAGATGCCCTGCGACGTTCCGATTGCGGCGCAGATGGAGGCAGACGCCCGGTCGTTCTTCGACCAGGCGGCACCGACCAGCGCCTGGGCGGTCTCGCAGGAGTTGAGGTTCTGCGCGTTCACCCACTGCGCCAGCGCCCTGAGCTTCGCCATGGTCTCGGCGATCACCGGCGAGATCGTCTCCAGCGCCAGCTCGAAGGCGAAGCCCGCCGCGTTCTGCGCGACGGCACGGCCAAAGGCGATCAGCTGGTCGGAGTTGATGAACGAGAACGCGCCGGCGAAGGCGTCGATGCCGCCGCAGCCGGCCCGGAAGGAGGGCAGGTTGACCGTCGCGACCTGCTCGGAGCGCACCGGCGAGCGCAGATAGAGGTTGCCGAGGGTCCAGTGCCCGGACGCCTGGCCCTGGAACGCGGTCGGGCCTGTCGTGTTGACCGCCGCGCCCTGCCAGAAGCGGTTCATCTCGGACAGCACGTCGGCGGAGGCCGGTGCGGCCGCGATGACCGACGCGGCGAGGGCCAATGCCGGAACGGCATGTCTGCGCAATCTAGTAGTCATGTCCGGGCTCCAGGGCGGTCAGCGCGAAGATCCGTTCCGCCATCTCGTCCTCGGCCATGACGCCGAAGCCGACCGGGATCACGCGCCTCAAAGCGGTATCGAACAGCACCAGGGCGGGGACCGGCGCGTCGCCGAGGCCGAGCCGGGCGGCACGCCCCCGATCGGGCACCGCCTCGGGCCATCCCTCCAGCGCCTCGCCGCTGAGCGACACCGCGAGCACGTCGAGGCCGTGCCGCATGGCGAAGGCGCGCAGCAGCGGGCCGAACACCTTGCACCCCGCGCAGCCGGCATGGCCGAGGTAGATCAGCCCGTAGCGGTCTCCCAGCGTTGCCAGCGCCCGGTCGCGGGCCTGCCTGCGTCCGTCCGACCAGACCTGCTTGGCGAGCGCCCCCACCGGGCGCCGCAGCGTGTAGTCCAGCTCCGGCGTCGCCCACACCGTGCGCCGGAAGGCGTCGGAGAAGGCGGCGGCGCGCTGCAATGTTTCCTGTTGGAGGCGGAGGTAGGCGGCGACGTTCTCAGTCGAAGGATCGAGGATCGCCGTGGCGCGCGCGTCCTCCAGCGCCTTCCGCATCGCCTCGATGCGCTCCCTCGCGGATTGTTCGTTGACGGCAGGGGGCGGCATCGACGGCACGGGCGCCGCTTCGGCCTCGTGCGCCTCTTCTTCCTGCCGGTCGCAGTAGAAGTGCCAGCCGAGCGAGCCGCCGGCGCCCTCATCGGCGCACCACGACCGCCATTCCGCACCGGCCGCCGACGCGCCCAGCGCCGCCCACACGACCGTCGCGGCGAGGGCACGTCTCAGCGCCCGCATGACGGCGCGCGCCATCACCCGCCCCGCCGGTAGAAGTCGCGGATGCGGGTGCGCATGGCCTCGCCCGTGTCGCCCGCGTCCGGCAGCGAGACCGAGGGCTCCCGCGAGCCGTCCATCAGGTCCTCGGTGAACTCCGACAGGTCGAGCCGCGCGAAGTCGATGGACTCGATCTCCGCGACGGTGAAGCCCCGGCAGCTTCCCCAGCCGATGCCGAGCTGGCGCCGGCCCTGCTGCTGGAGGATGCGCCCGAGTTTCGATCCGAACACGCACCACGCCCGCGAATGCCGGATGCACACGCCGAAAAGAGTGCGGCGCGAACAGTAGCGGCCGAGATAGTGGGTATTGCCGGCGTGGCGCTCCTCCGCCAGCTCGATCTCCGAGGCCGAGCAGTTGCCGAGCCCGACCAGCAGGCCGGAGTCCTTGCAGCAGTTGGCCAGCCCGAACAGCTTGATGTGGCAGGCCCGGCGCTGGCCGGTGAAGAAGCTCATGTCCTGGCGGTCGAACTCGTCGCCGCCCAGCTCCAGCGCCATGTTCAGCCGCGTCGTCGCCTCGACGAATCCGGTGTTGGACCGGCTCGGCACGGTCTCGCAGCCGGCGCCGATGCAGTACGTGACCTGCCCGCAGGACCCGCCGTCGTCCGCATCCTGAAGGTCCGCCCCGCAGGCCGTGGCGCCACCCGAGGCAACCCCGTCCGCCCGGTGCGCCGGCGATTGCGGCGACGCCGCGATGCCTTCCGAGCGCATGACCGCCGGATCGGCTGCCGTCACCGGCCGCTCGGGGCGCACCGTCACCCCCTCGACCACCGCGCGTCCGGCGACCCCGCCCGCATCGTCGGGATCGGCGAGGCGGGCGCGCGCCGCGTCTTCCATGCCGGAGGCCGTCAGGTTCCGTTCGCGCACGTCCGTTCCCGCATAGCCGGGGACGTCGCCCGCCTTCGAGGCGTCCCGCGCGATTGCCCCCGCCGCCGCTGCCCCGGCCTGCCCGATGGCCCGCGCCGCCGCCTTCGGGTCTTCCGCTTTCGCGACCATGCCGGAGACCACCCACAGCATCAGGCAGACGAGTACGAACATCGCCGCCCAGGTCAGCAGACGCACGATGCGCGTCCCCCGGTCGATCGCGACCGCGATGCGGTCTCCGGATTGCTCGGTGGGTTCCGTCATTGCCGGTCATCTCCCGTGAGGCGTTCGAGGAGGGCTTGCGCGACCTCGCGCCCGGCATCGCCTTCGCCGGCAACCGCCTCCAGCGCGGCCGCGAGGCCGATGTTGCCCGTCACCCGGTCGTGCGGCGGCGCAGGATCGTCCGCGCAGCCCCGGCTCCGGCAGGGCGGCACCCCGCCCGGCACGACGACCACCGCCGGCACGCGCGTCACGCCGAACAGGCGGAACAGGCGCGGGTCAATGGCGACGCCGGCCTCCGCGCCGCCGAGGCGAGCGCCGATCCGCTTGGCGGTTGCGGGCAGTCCTCCTTCGTCGACGCCGCGCAGCACCAGCGGCGCACCGGCCCGCGCGGCCTCGCGCGCCCACTGCCGCCACGATGCCGCCGGCACGGAGAGGCTGGTGAAGACGAGCACTTCCGCCGTGCCGGACCGCGGCCCGGAGAGTTCCCCCGCATGACGTTCGGCCGGAAGGGGCGGAGTCTCCCCGGACCGGCCGGGCGCGGTCTGCCTGGCGGCCGCACCGGCGCGGCCCAGGGCGCGCTCAATCACGTCGCGCGTCCACTCGCCGAGCGTCTCCCCGTCATTGCCGTCCGCCTTGCGCAGCACCTCCTCGACCAGCCGCCCCGCGTCCTCATCCGGGGTCGAGACACGCGGCAATTCCTCTGCCCGGACGGGGCCGCAGCAGGCAGTCAGGACCAGCGCAGCGGTCAGGAGAAGGACGGTCCGGAAACGGCGGTTCGGAGGCATTCGAGGTCTCTCACAACAGGCAGCACGTGCGTTTTCTGAACAGCAGGTAGCCGAAGTTCTCGCCCGCGACCGGCAGTTCGCGGAGCGTCTCCCAGAGCACCGAGGAGCGCCCGGTCGGGTTGCAGCCGGTAAGCGGCGACGTCGCCGGCACCGGCTGGGTCATCTGCCAGCGGTACTGCGATTTCTGCATGATGGGCATCGGATAGCGCCCGCAGAGCGCGCCCGAACCCGACGTGCCCCAGGCGAGCCCGGCGCGGTGGAGCCGGTAGAGCAGCCGCTGGGACGCCAGCAGCGAGGCCTGCACCCCGCCGACATGTGCCGCCACGTTCCCGGTCAGCGGATACATCCCGCCCTGGCAGCCCGCGCACCAGAACATCGGATCGAGCGGGAGCCCCGCGGACGACGCCGCGCAGTCGGCGGCGCAGGCCGCCTGGGCCGGCAGGTTGGCGAACAGCGCCGCCTCCGGGTTGAGCAGGAAGCTGAGCTCGTCGTCGAGCCAAGCGGGGTCGAGCTCGGAGGCCCAGGCGATGTCGAGGCCGCCGCCCTCCAGGCAGCCGAGATCGAGCAGGACGCCGATCCAGTTCAATAGCGGGTACATGTAAAGGTGCGCGTGCCAGACCGAGCCCTTGGCGCCGTCGCCGCCGGCAGCCCCGGTGCGTCCGCGCCCGGCCGGCAGGCCGGGATTTATCGTGAGGCCGCCCAAGTTCGGAAAGCACCAGGGCGCCCGCGTCGCGTCGACCAGCCGGGCCGGTTCCCAGACCCCGAGCGACAGGCCGATGCGCGGAATGGGCGAGCCGCAGAAGCAGATCGGCGATCCCGGGTTGGGCGTATCCGGCGCGCCCGAGACGCTACCGATGGTGATTGGTCCGATCGAGATCGGAAAGAGGCACTCCCAGCAGACGTCCGAGATCGGGTTGACGAACCGGCCGGTGCAAGTCTGGGCCGACGCCGGGGCCGCCCACAGCACGGCCACGAACGCCAGCGCCGCCAGGGGAGCGAAACGGCCGATCATCCCGCCGGCTCCCCGCGCCGGCCCGACAGCACGTTGACCACCCCCTGCCGCCCGGCGACGACGATTTCGGTCACCGTCCGGGCCACGTCCTCCCGGTCGCGGTATTCGCGCGTCGCGATCCGGCCCTCGACCAGCACCGCATCGCCCTTTCTGACCATCGTCTCCACCGCCCCCACCATGGGCCCGTAGACGACCACCCGGTGCCACTCGGTCGCCTCCGCCGGCTGGCCCTCGCGGTCCTTCCACTTCTCCGTGGTGGCCAGCGTGAACCTCGCGGCCTTCTCGCCGTTGTTCAGCTCGTGGAACTCCGGATCGCGCCCGGCACGGCC
Source organism: Alphaproteobacteria bacterium (assembly GCA_965202835.1). GTDB lineage: Bacteria > Pseudomonadota > Alphaproteobacteria > MPNO01 > MPNO01 > MPNO01. The sequence goes on from CBDBCA010000001.1 coordinate 24,542, forward strand.
CAGCAGGGTGGCGCGGTTCATGTTCAGCATCGTTCTCTCCCTTCCTTCATTCGCCCTGTTGTCCGTCCGGCGTCCCGCCCGGAGCCGCCGCGCGGTGCGCGTCTTCGATGGGGATTTCCGTGATGCGGAGCCGCGTCCCGGCCTGCTCGACCAGGCTCGGCGTCGCCGCGATGCCCAACCGCGCCGCGAGCCGGCCGCGCTGGTCGAAGAAGAACGGACGGCGGTGCTTCCGCATGAGCTCGATGGGCCTGCCGGCCAGCAGCACGATCTTCGCGGGGTTCTCATGCGCGAGCGCCCAGGCGACTTCCGCCGCCCGGCGCCCGTCCACGAACAGCAGGTCGCGGGCGAGTTCGATCCGCTCCAGCGGGCTGATCCTCGTTCCGGCCGCGGCGATGAGCGTTCCGTCCGGCGTGCGGATGTCCCGCGCGACCGTGATGGCCGGATCGAGCAGGCGGCTGCGTTGCTCTCGCGCAGGCGCGATCCCGGGCACCGGCTCCGGCTCTTCCAGCGTCCTCCGCGCGCGTTCGCGGGCTTCGGCCTCGAAGCGCGCCAGCGCGCCCGAGCGCTGCATTTCCAGAAGGCGCGCCTCGATCGCTTCGAGCAGGTCCGGTTCCGCGATGGCCCAGCTCGCGCCGCGCACGCCGAGGTCCTTCGCAAGCGCCCCGGAGGGAACGCCCGCGGCCGGCAGGACGGCCAGCGCAGCGGCGACCAGCATGACGACGGGGCGCATCATCGCGGCGTTCCCGCAGCCGGGCCCGCCGCGCCGTCGTCCGAGGGCTGCGGCAGGACCGCTGCCGCACCGGCCTCGTCCACGTCCTCCGGCCCGACCAGCGGCCCGTCCAGGCCGAACCAGAGAACATCGGGCATCGCAATGGCCCGCCCGAGGATGCGCCCGCGCGGCACGAGCCCGATCTCCGCGTAGCGGCTGTCGTGGCTGTCGACGTGATCGGCGTGCACGTAGAAGTGCCCCGGCGGGATGACGCCCGGCGCGATGGCCGCGAGCGGCCGGCCGTCGAGCGCATGCGTCTTGGCGCGCCCCACCGGCTCCCCGTCGAGCCGTACCGTCCCGCCCGCATCGACCGAGACCGTCATGCCCGGCAGCCCGCGCACGGTCTTGAGATACGGCACCCTCGATCCGACGGCCTCGGGGGGATCGAACAGCACCCGGTCGCCGATCTCCGGCGCCTGGCCGAACAGCGGAAACGCGGCGTAACCCCACGCCCGGTCGGACCAGCTCGCGTTGACGTGGACGCGCGAGGCGAGGCCGAGCCAGAGCGCCGCCAGCGCGATCATCACCCCGAGGGCGATATGGCGGCGGCGCAACGCGGCCGTCTTCGCGGCGAATACCGGCCGCCCGGCACTCACGGCTTCTCTCCGGCGGACGCCGTTTCGCGCCCCGCCAGCAGCGCCGCCAGCGCCGCTTCCACTTCCGGCGTCAGGTCCGGCGCCCCGGCGGCGACGGCGCGCGCCGGCAGCAGCACCGCGCCGTGACGCCGGGATACCCGGTCGAGGGCGGCTTCCAGCGCCTCTCCCCAGGCCCGCACGTCTTCCGCCGTCCCGCCTTCCGCGGCCGCGCGCGTGGTGTATGCGGCGGTCATCTCGCCGAGCCGTACGCTGGCGATTCCCGGCGCCGGCTCGATCCCGTAGCGGAGCATCGCCGCCGCGACCGCCGCCGCCACGGCGCCCGAAAGCAGCACCGCCGACACCATCACCGGCCACGCTGGATCGCGCCGGTCCATGTCAGGCCTGCGCGGCATCAGCCTCGCCCGCCCCGTCCGGCCGCGAGATGCGCCCGCGCCGCTCCTCGTCCGGCCCGGCCAGCGCCCGGAAGCGGGCCATCCACACCTGGGCGGCCTTGTCCGGCGGGAGGCTGCGGATCCGCCGCTTGAGCGGCGGGAACGCGACCCCGGCGCCCGTCGGAGCATCCCCGTCAAGCAGGTCGCGGCTCTCGGCCGCCGACGCCATGCGGGTGACGAACCGGAGCAGCTCCGCCGGCTCTTCCCCGATCACCGCTTCGAGGCCGGCGGCCTCGCGCACCGCGGTCTCGATCCCGGTGGCGAGTTTCCCGGAGCGGTCCGCCGCGCGCTGCGAATCCGGCAGGCGCCCCCGGAGCCAGGCCGACGGCGCGTTCGCGATGAGCGCGTGCAGCGCCAGCCTCCGCCGGTCCTCTTCGTCCAGCCCGTCGAGCGCCTCGATCTCCTCGCTCACGATCACCGCATGGGCCGCGACCGAGTGATACTGGCGCAGGCAGCCGCCCCGGCGGCAGGTGTTGGCCAGCACATGGGCCAGCGCCTCGAAGTCGATGTCCTCCGCCGTGATGGTCTCCGGATCGTCGGGCCAGTTGAGCGAACGTTCGGCGGCGGCGGTCTTCGCGGTCATACAGCTTGCTCCGTTTCGGATGGTTGGGATTGGCCGGCAGCGGCAGGGGCGGCGTCCCCGGCGAGGCGGTCGATGGCCTCGACGGTGGTGAGGCCCCGCGCCTTGAGGTTCTCCACCGCCGCGAAGGCGGGACCGCGCGACGAGAACAGCGCTACCGACCAGGGATCCAGCACCAGCCGCGCCACCCGCCAGCCGTCCGGGCCGTGCAGCACCAGCTCGGCATAGCGCCCGTCCGCCGTGGTCAGGCTCTTCAGGGCCCTCTCCATCCCCGGATCGCAGTGGATGCGCTTCTCGGATTTCAGCAGCTCGACGGATTCGTCCTTCTGGGCGAGGAAGATCGTCCAGTCGGAGTTCTCCCAGGCGGCGCGCGCGGCCGGGTTGGCGTAGTAGTCGTTCACGCTCTGCGTGCCGGTGATGAGCGCGCCGCGGTATTTGCGGGCGCGCCGCGCGGCGCCTTCGAGAAAGGCGCGGCTGTCCTCGCCGGAGAGCAGGTCCCACGCTTCGTCGATGACGATCGCCTTCGCCCTGACGCGAGGGCCGTGATACATGCGCTGCGTCGAGAGGAAGACGACAAGCATCAGCACGACGGCCTGGACGTCGCCCCGGCCCTTGAGCTCGGCGAGCTCGAACACGGTGAGCGCGTTCTCCAGGTCGGGGACGTTCGCGCCCGAAAACAGCCGCCCCATCGCCCCGCCCGGGCACCAGGGGCCGAGCGACATCGCCATGTCCGTGGCCCGGCGGTCGTCGCGGCCCTCCAGGTTCTTCCGCACCGTGCCGAGATCGGCGTCGTTGCCGCTCTCGTCCCAGGCGGCCGCGATGGCTTCGGCGATCAGCGCCGCCTCGATGTCGTCGATCGAGCCCCGGCGCCGTGCCATGCGCCCGATCACGCCGGCCAGCATGGCGAAGCACTCTTCCCGGTAGTCGCCGTCATGCTCCGCCGTCCCGGCGTCGATCATGGCGAAGGGGTTGAGGCAGGCCGGGTCCTTGCCGAAGGCGATGAAGGCCCCGCCAAGCGCCTCCGCCGTGTGCTGGAACGAGCGCCCGTCGTCGATCACCACGGCCTCGCCGCCGGCGCCGATCAGGCCCGTCACCAGCTCCTGCATCAGCACCGACTTGCCCGAGCCCGACTTGCCGGTGACGGCGACGTTGTAGTTGCCGGCCTCGTTGGCGAAGGGCGACCAGCAGGCCGGCTGGCCACGCCGCCCGATGAGGAAGAGCGCCGGTGGATTGCCGGGGTTGGCGGGCTGGCCGCGCCACTCGCCATGCAGGGGCGCGAGGTTGACGGCCGAGGAGGTCAGCAGGGTCTTCATCCGGCCCATGCGTTCCTGGTCGGCGTCGAGCCCGCCGGCCGACGCCATGGGAAGACAGGCGAGCCAGGAAGGGAGCTGCATGTAGCGCTCGGCGTTCACCCGCCAGCCCTGGCCGTGATAGATCGCGCGCACCGCCTGCTCGGCCTCGTCGAGCGCGTCGAGCGGGGCATAAACCGCCGCCATGTAGCAGGCGCGGACCAGCTTCTCCCCGTCCTTGATGCGCTCCGTGACCGTCTGCCAGTCGCGCGCCTTCTCCGGCAGGCCGGGCAGATACCGCGCGATCCCGGTGCCGGCCTGCTGGGTGGCGCGGGCCGACTTGAGGAACGCCTTCTCGCCCGCCGCCTCGTCGCCGGTGGTCACCGTGAGGCAGGTCAGCACGGGACATCCCGGTTGCAGGAAGTCGCGGTGGAAGTCGCCGATCAGCGCGTTGCCGCGCCAGCCCGGCCAGACCTCCGGGAAGGCGATGGCCGAGAGGACGCGGACGGCAATGTCCTGCCCGTCGGGGTGGAGGAACGTCAGTCCAGTGGGCGCAACGGTCAGGGCGCGGCCGGGGGCGATGCACTGTTCGTGCAGCGGATCGCGCGGCGCCCAGCGGCGCCCGGGGCGCTCGGTCCCGCCGTCGCGGTATCCGCCGATATCGGGCGCCACCAGCTCGGCCGCAAGCGACAGCAGCGCGTCGGGCTCCAGCCGGCGGGTCGCCGCGCCCGCCGAGGCGAGCGTCCCCTCCAGGGCCCGCCGGAAGGCCCCGAGCGCGGTTTCCGCGGCGGGGCCGGGCAGGGCCGTGAGGCAGGCGGTGACGAACACCCGGTAGTCGCTGAGCGTGAACGGCGGCCCGCCCTGGTGCAGCCGTCGCCAGCCGCCGGAGGCGAGCAGATCGCGGCGGCCCCGGCTCATCTGCGCCAATGCGCCGCCGGCGCCCGAACGCGGCTCCGCCCAGGCGCGGCTCGCCGCCCCGAAGCGCGGGCTCGCCCAGTGAATGACCTGGACGGTACAGCGTTCGGGCGCGGCGTCGGCGAGCGTTCCAGCCAGCGCGCCCAGGGTCTCGGCGTCGATGCCGGCGAACGGCGGCAGCTCGATCATGAACCCGGTCGAGGCCGCGTTGACGTAGAGCTCGCTCGACTCGTCGAAGGCGCGCCAGGGCAGCAGCGCATGGAGCGCCGCCGGCATCTCCGGCGGCGACCATCGGCCCGGCGCCTCCGGCCCCTCGAACAGCTCCAGCAGGCGCTTCACCGCCCGAGCCTCCAGCCGGCCGGCTCCAGCACGACCCGGACATGGCTCGCCTCGCGGTAGACTCCGTCCGCGTCCACGAAGGGCGCGATCCAGATCCGTGCCACCACCTCGTCGGTGCGCAGATCGGCGCGATGAGGGTCTTCGGCGACCGGTTGAATTTCCGGCGCATCCGGTTCGGCCGGTAGGGCGGAGGGGGTCGGGGCTTCGGTCGGCAGGAGCCGGGTGGGCCCGGTCGCGGCGGTCTTCTCCCGATCGGCGGTTTCAGGGACGAACAGCCGCGCCAGCCAGCCGAAGGGATCAAACCCGGCGCAATCCGCCCCGCACGCACCATCGGCCTTCCGCGGCGCCGTGGCGTTCTCCCCGCCGCGCACCCGCCAGAGCGGCTCCCCGAGGACCGTATGCCGGGCCGCATCCATGTCCGGCACCGCCGGATCGGCGGCGGCGACGCTGTCGCAGGTCCCCGCGTCGGCCAGCGGGCACTGCCAGCTCTCGCCGACATGGCCCGACGAACAGCCGGCGAGCAGGAGGGCGGCCAGCGCGGCGGCCGGAAGCGCCATGCGGCGCGGCTGTTTCGTGGCAGGCATCATTGTCCTTGTCCTTTCCTGGCGGTCTGGATCGGCGCGCGGCCGTCGATGCGGGCGCCCTCGAGGAACACCAGCGTCACCTTCGTGCCGGCCTGGAGCTGGATCACCGGCTGGTATTGCTCGGCGCGGCGGATCATGTAGTCGGCGACCTTCTGCCCGGCCGACGACGCGCCGGCGCCGAGCCCCGCGCGCCCGATATCGCCGAGACCGCTATTGGCCACGGCGGCGCCGGCACCGGTCGCCACGGCCTGGGGCTGGAACGCCTGCGCGACGCCCTGGCCAGCGCCGGAGACCAGCCCGGCCAGAAAGGCCTTCTCGACCAGCGCCCCCTCGCGGCTCACCACCGGCCCGCGCACCCCGGTCTTGCCCGAGCCCGCCACGAACCCGGCGACGTCGGTCTCGATCACCGTGCCGGGCTCCGGCCCGGTGCAGGTCATGGTGCGGAAGCGCACATAGACCTTCTCCGAGGAGAGGTCGCCATGGGCCGCGCCGGTGACGGTGCAGCCGTCGACATCGACCTGCAGGGCGGTGCCGTCCTCGGCGGCGGTCCAGGCGGGTCCGGTTATGCGCAGCAGCACCGGGCGGGGATCGCCCTGGGACGACACCCCGGCCGAGGCGTCCACGCCGGCCAGCACCACGGCTTCGGCATGGGCGCCCGCCGGCAGCCACACCGACACCGGCTTCGCCACGGCGTCGGCGACCAGCTCGGGGCCGGAACGGGGGTCGGACGCCGACGATTGCGGCTCCCCCTCCAGCTCGAAAGTCTCGATCATGCGCCCCGGCGCGAGCGGCGCGGCCGGTTGCGGCTGCCCGCCGGACGGCGCATTCCCCGTCGCCCGGAAATACTCGCCCGAACCCGGCGCTTCGCCCGGCACGCCTCCCGGCGCCCCGGCCTGCGTGCCGTCCGGCGGTTGCAGCCCGCGCCGCAGCTCGTCGATCAGCGCCGCCTGGCGGTCGATGACGCCGCGCGCGTCCGCCGCGTCCTTCTCCAGCCTGGCCCGCAGCCGCTCGTTGTCGGCCCTGAGCGACCGCGCTTCCTGCTGCATCTCGCGGATCCGGGTCTCGATGCCGCCGAGCCGGGCCTCGGAGCGCCGGGTCCACACCTGCTCGGCCGCGTCCGGCCCGGCGATCTCCGCCTCGATGCCGCTCTGCGGCGCCGGCCCCTTGCCGCCGCCCATGCCGAGCCAGGCGGCGACGGCCACCAGCAGGACAGCCGCCACGACCGAGAACAGAAGCAGCTGGCGCCGGCGAACCGCTCCCGGATCGCCGGCATCCGCGCGGGCGCTCATCGCAGCTCTCCGGCGGCTTCCGTCACCGCCACGACCAGCCGGCCGCCGGTCGGGCCGGTGCCGGGCGCCGCCAGCCAGAGAGCGGCAAGACGGCCCATGCCCGGCAGGGCGCCGATGGTCCCGGCGAGGTCCGCGCCGCCATCCGCATCCGCCGATGCCGGACGCGCGGCCTCGAACACGAGCGCCGCAAAGCGCGGTCCCCGCCAGGTCTCGATGACCTTCATGCCGTCAGGCGACACTCCCGCGCCGCGCGCGATCGCGTAGCCGGGCAGCGCCTCGCGCCGGGCCACGGCGCGCACCAGCCGCACCAGCGCCGCGATGTGCGGATCGCCCGAAGGGGCCGGGCCTTTCGCCGCCGCGCCCGTATCCGCGTTGTGGATCAGAATCTGGGCCGACTCCCGAACCGCCGGGATCAGGGTCAGCCGGTAGGTGAAGCCCCTCTCGGTGCCGAGGAACAGGGTGACGGGATCGCCTTCCGCGCCGGCATCGTGCGAGAGCGGGCGGAGATAGAGGTCCCCCGAGACGGCGTCGTGCTCGACCGCGAACCCGTCCGGCGCACGCACCACCCTCGCGATCCGGTCGCCGGCCAGCGCGATGCGGTTGACGTCCGTGGCGGAGATTTCCGCCGCGAGCTCGGCATGGTCGGCCGCGTCGAGAATCTGCATGGCCAACGCGGGGGCGGGCGCCGCGAGGGCGGCGATGCAGCCGAGCGCGATGGCGAAGAGCGGCGCGAACCGCCGCCGGTATTTCCGTGTCATCGTTCGTCCTCCAACTGTTCGAAGCGCAGGAGCGCGATCCGCCCGGCGTCGATGCGGAAGGCGAGCCGGTAGCGCCGGTCCTCGCGCGCCGCCTCCTCGCGGCCGATCCAGGTCACCAGATCGCCCGCGATCTCGACCGTGAGCCGCGCCGGGTCGGCCTCGATCTCCATCGGGTAGAAGGCGCTCGCCATGTCGCGCCCGGCCAGGCGCGCGGCCTCGGCCTCGACCCAGGCGCCGATCGCGCCCCGCGCCGAGGCATGGCTCATCCGCGCCGCTGCGGCCCGGACGTGAGAAGCGTTCTCGGGCGTCAGCGTCAGCAGCGTCACCGCCGCCGTGCGCGCGATGTCCTCCAGGTAGCGGGCGCCGGCCATGCCAGACCCGGCGCTCGCGCCGCCGACCTCCCAGGCGGGACCCGCCGCCGCCGGCACCAGCACGGTCACCGTCTCCCGCCCGGCGAAGCTCAGGGTGAGCACCAGGTTGGCGGTCATCGAGAGCGCCAGCAGGCCCGCCAGCGCGACGCGGATGTCGCGCGCGCGCCGGACGCCGGTTTCGAGGACGGCGCGGCGCATCAGCCGACGAACCGCCGCAGGTGGCTCGGCGGCGTCGCCTTCAGGCGCAGCACGAAGTCGGGCAGGAACCAGTAGAGCGCATAGCGCGCGATGTTGGCCCCGCCGCCGCGCTTGACGCGCCTCAAGAGCAGCCAGCCGCCAACGCCGGCGACCAGGCCGGCCACGAACTGGTTGGCCGCGAGGCCGAGGAGCGCCGGACCCATCAGCGCGGCCGCCTCGTCGACGGTCCAGAACAGCCAGCGTTCCGGATCGTCGAGCCGGCGCGGGATGGTGTGGCGGGACGCGTCGTTCATCAGACGATCGCCGTGCCGACCAGGCCGGTGACGATGCCGGTGCCCGCACCCGCCGCCACGCCGACGCCGACCGCGCCCATCAGCTGCATGGCGTTGAAGCGCAGCACCGAGCCGACCAAGGCGGCGCCCACGGCGAGCGCCGCGGCGAGCTGGCCGCCGGTGCCGCTCACGATGTTCGTCACCGTCCCGAGCGGCCCGCCGAAGGTGGTGTCCGAGGTCGCCAGCGCCGCGTCCGGACCGCCCAGCACGGCCGCCGCCGCGATCGCCGCCATGGCGCCGGCCGCCCGCATCCGCTCCCGCCCCGGGCCGCTCACCGGGCCGCTCCCGCCGGCCCGGGCCGGGGGCCCGAGCCGTCGTCCGAGGTCGAACGGCGCCGGCGCGTCCTCGACCACTCGTCGAGGTCCTCGGCCAGGTAGCGCACCGCCGTGCCGAACAGGTGGTACACCGGCCCGCCGCCGGTCACCCGGTAGCGGTCGAGCGTGCGCGGCGACAGGCCGAGATGCTTCGCCGCCTTGCGCGTCGACAGGTACTTCGTGTCGTCCGCCATTTCCGTCTCCTTCTCCGAACCTCGCGGCGCCCGCGTGGTCCGGGGCGCATGGGCGCGGCCATCCAAGCGAAAACGGAGAGGCGGCGGCACGGAGAAAAATTCGCGAAAAATCCTCCCCCCGGCTCACGGCGCCTCACGACGCCTGACGGCGCCTGCGCTGCGAACGCGTCGCCGCGCGCCGCCGCACGCAATGGTTCGGTGGATCAGTCCGCGGCCGCGCGAATCCCGGCCTCGAAGGACGGCCTGCCGGCGAAGCGTCGGGCATGCCGATCAGGAAAGGGGCGGTATCCTGCCGGGCTCATCGACCCGCCGCGACGGTGCCCGCCGCATGCCGGGCACGTTGACAATCGTCATAGTGCATATTACGGTCGGCCATGATACGGAGCTTCCGAAGCAGAGCGCTCCGGCGGTTCATGGAACGTGGCCAAGACCGGCGCATCGATCCCCGGCACCGCGACGCCGTGCGCGACATCCTCGCCCGGCTCAACGCGTCCGCCGGCCCGCACGACATGGACCTCCCGGGCTTCCGGCTTCACCCGCTCAAGGGCGACCGCGCCGGCTTGTGGGCCGTGACGGTGCGCGCCAACTGGCGCATCGTCTTCCGCTTCGAGGACGGCCACGCCGCCGACGTCGACTATCTCGACTATCACCAGCGAGGCAACACCGATGCTCATGCACGATCCGCCCCATCCCGGCGCATTCATCCGCCGCCAGTGCCTCGAGCCCCTGGGGCTCACCGTAACCGAGGCCGCCAGGGGGCTCTCGGTCTCGCGCAACACGCTCTCGATGCTGCTCAACGGCCGCATCGGGATTTCTCCCGAGATGGCCATCCGTCTCTCGCAGGCGTTCGGCGGCAGCCCCGAGAGCTGGCTGCAGCAGCAGTTGCAGTACGATCTCTGGCACGCCCACCAGGACCGGGAGGAGGTGCCTGTCCGCCGCTTCGCCTCCGCCTGACCGCCCGTCCGCAAGCAACACGGCCACGGCGCGTCCCGTTATCATTGAGAAGGAGGGACGCCATGACCATGGGACGCGACCCCATCCATCCAGGCGAGACGCTGCGCGACGACCTCGACGCCCTCGGCATGAGTGCGGCCGAGCTGGCCCGGCGCATCGAGGTTCCTGTGAACCGGATCACCGAAATTCTCAACAGCCGCCGCGCGGTCACCGGCGACACGGCGCTGCGCCTGGGGCGCTTCTTCGGCACGTCGGGCGAGTTCTGGCTCAACCTCCAGAAGCTCTACGCATTGCGCCGGACGGAGCGGGAGAGCGGGGCGGCGATCGCCCGCTTGCCGTCACCGGACCCCGGCGACAGGCTGCGCCTATCGGGCTGAGGACCGCTCTCCGCGCAATCGCAGGACATACCGCCGAATATCATCGCTTCAGCCGGCGAATATCATCCAGCACACAGCACCCACCGGCGGCTCGGGATCAACGTAACCACCGGGTCTCGCACCCTGACCACGCTCACTCGATCCCCGCCGGCTAACGCAGCTCCTTCCGCCTCCCACGGTTTCCGCATAAAATCCCGCCACCGCCGAGAGGAACGCCAGCAATGCGCACTTTCACCGCCATCGTCGAGCGCTGCTCCGCCACCGGACAATATGTCGGCCACGTCCCCGCGCTTCCGGGTGCACACACCCATGCCGACACGCTCGACCAGCTCCACCACAACCTCGTCGAGGTGGTAACCCTCGTACTCGAGGACCAGGATCCCCAGCCCGAGACCGAATTCGTCGGCACCCACACCGCCCACGTCTGACCGCGATGCCCGGCACTCCGACGCTGAGGCCTCGCGAGGTCATCGCGATCCTCACCGCGCCCGGCTTCCGTGAGGTCCGCCAGCGCGGCTCCCACAAGCGGTTCCGCCACCCGGACGGACGGGCTACCACCGTCCCCGTCCATGGATCGAGCGATCTGCCCCCGTTCCTGCTCCGCCAGGTCGCGCGCCAGGCCGGCCTCAGCGTGCAGGATTTCGTCGCCCACCGCTGACCCGTGCCTTTGGCGCACCGTCCGTCTCCCAATCACCACCCGGCTCCGGGCCTTGGACTGCGTCACCACAGTCCTCGAACCGGCTCGGCGCGGGAGCCGCCCCCAGCCGGGTAGAGCGGCGCTCGCGGTGGATCACGCGGACGACGCGGCCGAGACGGACGCTGCGCAGCCGCGAGCCCAGCCGATCCGGGTCGTAGCCGCCGCTCACGCAAAGTCGCCTTGCCGGTCTCCCTCCGTGCGGGAGGCTCGCCGGACGAATCGCCGGGGCATAGCGAATCATGAGCGAGCGCTGTTCTGCCAGGCGGCCGCGGCAGGCCCGGCGCTCGAACACCGTCCGCGGCGGCAGCCATCTGTCTACCGACCCGCCCAGACTGGCGCGGGGGGGCGCTCCGAGGCATCCTGGAACGGTGCCGACACGTTGCGATCTTGTATCTTATGGGATACAATCGGCCGGTGATCGAGGTTCGCCAGACCGATGCGTACGAAACCTGGTTCCGGAAACTTCGCGACAGGCAGGCGCGGTCGCGGATCCTCATCCGCATCCACCGGTTGTCGCTGGGCAATCCGGGCGACGTGCGCCCGGTCGGCGGCGGCGTCTCGGAGCTTCGGATCGATTACGGGTCGGGCTACCGCGTGTATTTCTGTCGTGTCGGCAGCGCAACGGCCGTGCTGCTGGGCGGGGGCGACAAGGCGACCCAGCAGCACGACATCGACAGGGCGCGCGGCCTCGCGCAAGAGCTGGTGAAAGGGGAGGACCGATGAAGGACTCGCGAACCCGCGCGGATGCGGCAAGGGCCAGGACCCGGCCCTGGGATGCGGCGGATCATCTCGAGGACCTCGACGACGTCGTGGCTTACCTGGAAGCGGCGTTCGAGGACGGCGATCCGCGCATCATCGCGGCGGCGCTCGGAGACGTCGCCCGATCCAGGGGGATGTCCGCCGTCGCGGCGAAAACGGGACTGGGCCGGGAGAGCCTGTACAAGGCGCTGTCCGGCGACGGCAATCCCGGATTTGCGACCGTGGTCGGCGTCATGAACGCGCTCGGCCTCCGGCTTCGCCCCCTGGGGGCCGGTCGGGAACCGGGCCAGCCGGCCGGCGATGACGGAACCGGCTGGGGCGGCGGCTTCGCCCTTCCGCTCCCCGATCTTTACGTGCTGAGCGGGCATGCCCCGGCGCGCGCCCCCAGCCGCGCGTCCGAGTACCGCTAGCGGGCATTGGCAACCGGCGGAGTCGATGCGATGAACGGCGTGCAATTCCTCAGGCTGATCGGCGACGCCCGGGCCTTCCGGCAGTCCGCGTCGCTGATCGAGCGGGAAATCGCCCGGCTCGGGGCCAGGGGCGGAGACCTTGCGCCGGTGGACGGCGCATCGGGCTGGCCGTCGCACACCGTGTGGGAGTCCCTGAAGACGGCCAGCCATTTCAATCTCGCGATCGCCCTGGAACTCAGGCTGAAGTGCCTCCTGCGCCTGAACGGCATGACGCCCCCGGAAGGCCGCGACGGGCATCGCCTCGCCGGGCTCTACGGCCTGTTCGGCGCGCGCGGGGTTTCCGCGGGAGCCGCGCTGGAGCGGCTTTACCAACAGGCCGCGGCCGACCATCCCTTCGCCCTGGCCGCGTTCCTGAGCACCGACGACCCCGCGACGCCGGAAGGCCCCCGAAACCGGCCGCTGCAAAGCCTCATGGACGTCTTCGCCTACATGGACGACGACGTGGAACTGTGGCGAAAGCGGTACGCCTGGGAGCATGCCGCCGAGCGGGAATGGCAGCACTACATCGACGACCTCGGCGCGCTGTTCGCGTTCCTCGATGCTTCGGAGAGCCTTGCGATGGAGACGGCGCGGAAGCAGGGACTCGTCCGGTAGCCACCGCTCCCGGCGCCGACTGCCGACCATCGCCCGGGCGGCCGGCATTCCCCGGCCGACGAGGCGGTCCGCCCTCGCCGCGTGTCCGGCCGGAACCGAACGTTGCCCTCAATGAGCGTCCGTCTCCACTTCGCCGCCCGCCCCGCGCCGGCGCTCGATCTCCTCCGCCGCTTCCAGCCGGTAGCGGACCCGGGCCCGCATCCAGTAGCTCTCGTCCCAGTGCCTCCCGACCTCGTCCGGGCCCCACCAGCCGATCGCCAGATCGCGCTGCGACGCCACCTTCGCCCGGTTCAGCGCCAGCGCCATCAACAACTCCCTTTCCTCGCCCACCGCACCCACCCTGACCGAGGGGCCGGACCGCCCGAGACGCTCCACAGCTCGGCCATGCGCGCCATGTGCAGCGCCACGTCGTCCCCGTGCTCGTGGCAGAGCCGGAAGCCCCCGCCGGTCAGCAGCGGAGCCTCGTTCGCAACCCGGACCTGCACCGCCCGGCCGTCCTGCTCGATCTTCACGATCAGCGTCCCGTCCAGGAGCCGCAGCCCGTCGACGCGCCCGCCGAGCGCCGCGTGAAACGCCGCGAGCGGCACCGCCCGCGCCGATCCCTCGGCCTCCAGCATCGGCTCGTCCGCAGCCAGGAACGGCGAGGCCGGACCGTCGCGCGCGAACGGGTTCTCCCACGCCTCGATCCGCCAGGGGTCGCGCGCCGCGAGGTCCGCCTCGGACTGCACGCGCACGGGAAACGGGGCCTCCTCATACGCCGGCGGCTCGGCGTGCGCCTCCCAGGCCGCCCGGTAGGCGCCGAGACCGCGCAGCAGCTTCCACAGAGGCGTGAGCTTCCGGGCGGGCGTCCCGCCGTCCGTCACGGCCGGACCCCCGGGCGGCCGCCGCCGGGGCGCAACCCTGCGCCCCGCGCAAACCCGCCCTTACCCGGTCCCCGCCGGCCGACCGCGCGCCGCTGGCGGGGCGCCGCCCGCGGCGGATCGGGATCCTCGCCCAAAGGGCAGGACCCGGCCCCGGAAGCGCCCCGCTACCACTTGATCAGGCTTCGGAGCATCACCCCGTGCTCGGCTTCGTCGTCGTTGACGGCCTCGCGGCGGGTCGCGTCGAGGCTGACCTCGAAGCCGGGGTCGCCGCGCACCGCCGAGGTCAGCCGCCAGCCCATGCGGTACTCGCGCGCCGTCTCGGACAGCCCGAAGCCCACGTTCGGCGTGCCGGTGAAGCGGTCGCCGAGGAGCGCCATGCCGTAGCCCGCCTCCGCGTCGAACCGGCTCGTCGGCTCCGCCCCGCCATTGGTGGCCGCCAGCCCCGACGACGCCGGCAGCGCCCACAGACGCTCCGAGCCCGCCGGGTCCGCGCCGTACGAGGGCGTGAGCGACATCGAGAGGCCGCGCCCCGCGTTGCCGCCCGGCACCAGCCGGAGCTGCCCCGTGACGCCCCATTCGTCGTAGCCGTCGGCGGCATGCACCGCCAGGCCGTGCACCTTCAGCGCCATGTCGAGGCCGCGCGACGGGTCCGCCCAGCCGAGGCCGGCCCCGACCTCGAGGCCCGTCCCCGTCTCCGCGTCGCCCGCGTCGTGGCGCACCCCGAACTCGACCGACGGCGTCAGCGCCCCGCCGCTCGCGAACGAGAAGGTGCGCGAGCCGTCGAGCACCGCCCGCACCCGGCTCGACTCGCCCTGCGCGCCCGCGAGGTTGCCGAACGCGGATCCCGCGACCCGGTCGGACTCGGTCCGCACCCAGAACGCGTCCGCCTTCAGCGCCAGCGCGAACCCGCCCGGCTCGGCCGGGGCTATCAGCTCGCCCCGCACCCCGGTCGCCGCGAGCGTCATCGCGAGGTCCGTGCGGTAGCGCTGCGCCACGCCGCCGTCGAGGTCGAGCGTCATGCGCCCCGAGCCCGTGCCCGCCATGCCCCACGCCGAGATGCGCTCCGAGAGCGCGAGACGCGCATAGGGCATCATCATCGTCGCCGTGCTGCCGAGCGCGTAGCGCCAGCCCGCATCGCTCGCCGTGCCCTCGCCGACGCTGTGCGTCATCGCGAAGCCCATCAGCAGACGGCCGCGCTCGTAGTCCATGCCCATCGAGCCGGTCGCCGCCTCGCCGGTGAGGCCGAGACCCGGCACCGCCGCCGAGAACTGCGACACCGACGCGCCCTGGCCCCAGCTCGTCCACTGCGAACCGGCGCCCTGGCCGAGCACCGCCCGGAACGAGGTGCCGAGCAGCAGCTCGCGCCCCGTCACCCGGCGGGCGCCGGCGGTGGCGGCGGGGTCGTTCCAGGGGTTCGTGAGGCCGTGGCGCGCGAACGGATCGTCGTCGTCGGCCGCCGGCGCGCTGGGCGCGCCGAAGGTCTGCGCGAAGCCCGTCAGGACATGCGCGAGCGCGGTGCCGCCGCCGCCCCCGGCCTCGCCGAAGTTCATGCGCTGCCCCATGAGCGTCACGTGCGAGCCCGCGCCGCGCGGCGTCTCCAGCCGCGCCGTCACCGACGCCACCGCGTCCGAGGCCACCATGCGCCCGAACCGCGCCAGCCACATCGCCTGCAGCGGGTCGTCGTTCCTGACGACCCCCTTCGCCTCGCGGTGCATCTTGCGCAGATACGCCCCCTGCGGGTTCGAGAGCCTGAGCGTGAACGTCTCCTTGCCCTCGTCGTGCGAGTCGTCGAGCAGCGCCACCGAGACCGTCTTCGCCGTCTCGCCCGGCGCAAAGGTCAGCGTGCCGGACGCGGCCGTGTAGTCCGCCCCCGCCGCCGCCGTGCCGTCCTTCGTCGCGTAGTCCACCGACACCGGCCCCGACGCCGCGCGGCTCAGCGTCACCGCGAAGTCCAGCGAGGCGTCCTTGCCCTCCTTCGCCCGCGCGTCCGCGACCCGGATGCGCGCCGGGCCCGGGACCTTCGCCGACGCCCCGCCGAGCGCGATCTTCACGTCCTTCCAGGAACTCGGCGCGACGCGGACCCGCCACAGCACCGGATCCAGCGGCTCCACGCCCGTGACCGTCCCGGCCGTCACCGTGAACGCGTCGGGGGCGGGCTTCGAGCCCGACTGCACGTCGAGGACGAACGCCGTCCGCCCGTCATGCTCCGCCGGGACGTTGCCGAACTCTACCGCCACGGTCTGGGCCTCTTCTTCCGGCGGGGTCTGTTCCTCGGGCGTCTCCTCCGTCTGCGGCGGTGGCTCCTCGCGCGCCTGCGCCTCGGTCACCTCGATGCGGTAGGTCGTCATGCCGCCCGAACCGCCGCTCGCCATCACCCACAGCTCGGTCGCGCCGCCGTCCGGCGCCAGCGCCAGATCGACCGCCGTGCCCGAGGGCCGCACCCGCGCCGGGCGCGTGAAGGTCGTCCCGCCCCGGCGCGAGCCCGCGTGCACGCTCGCCCCGCCGCTCCAGTGCGGCGCCAGCGTCACGCCCGCCGTCCCCGCCGGGACCTGCGCCCGGTAGGACGTCACCCCCGGCGAGAAGGCCGGGCTCAGCGCCACCGCCTCCGAACCGGCCGTGAGCGCGAGCCCGGTCACGCTCAGCGCGTCGCGCTCATGCGTCCTCGCCGCGTTCTGTTCGTCCTGGACAATGACGGTCACCCGGCCGCCCAGGTAATCCGCCGGGACCTCCGGCGAGTCGACGCTGTGGTCGACAACCAGGACCTCGTTACGGGAGTTCGCGTCCCTTCCGGCGCTGACCGTGAACGTCTTCGGGCTCGTGTCTCCCGCCTCGACCCGGATCCGCTCGGGAGAGACCGTGATCGCGCCGGGGTCGCTGTCGCCGGGGACGCTGATGCGCGGGGAAATGTACGCGGCGTCCTCGAGCGGCGTCTTCAGGCGGACGGTGTAGGTCGCGCTGGCGCCCTCCTCCGGCCACACCTGGCCCGGGGAAGCGGCCAGATATTTGCAGTCGTCGTCGATGATTTCGATCGAGATCACCAGGCCATGGTGCCGGTCCTGCCGGTCCCACCCGCCCCAGTCGGGACCGCCGCCGCTGCCGTGGTGCCTGATCCAGTACCGGGTGCCGGGCGGCGACTTGCACTCGTTGTCGTCCACCGCGGTGAGCCCGACCGATTTGGACCGCTGCCAGTCCCCGCTCAGGTAGTTGGGGTGCGGGGCGGCTTTCCAGGTGACCGCGTTGTGGATCGTGAGCAGGCTGTTGTCGACGTTGGGGTAGTCGCTGCCGTCCGGTCGGACGTTGTGGTGTCGCGGCGTGATGGTCAGATCCAGGGTCGGCGGCTGGTGGATCACGATGCCGTAGGTGATCGATGTGCCCTCGGCGATCTTCATGCGTCCGGGTCCCATTGGGTGGAACCCGTCGACGGACATGCTGCCGGCGCGGCCCAGCGAGGGTACCGTCAGCTTCACCGCGACCTGCTGGCCGTCGCTCCATTGCGGGTTGACATTGTCCCATTGGTAACGTCCTCCAGCGCCGAAATCACCAAGGGCCAACCGCGTATTGCCGAGATGCAACACCAGCCCGGCAAGCTTCGCGCGTGGTGTCGGATCGGTGCTCATCTGAAACCGATTAGTGGAAGAGATGTGAGATAACCGGCGGATATGATAGGTCCGACCGTTGTACTCGAAGTCATCGTCCGTGAGCGCCGAGGAGCAGGGTACTTGCGTAGCGGCGATTTCGCAGCCGTAATAAATTCCGTCCTTACCGACCGTCAGCGTCGCCGACCAGACGGTGGTCTGCGCCTGGGCGGGCGCGGCCGCGAACAGGCCGAGCGCGCCGAGCAGCAGCGCGAGGACGGGGAGGCGGGCGGGGCGGCGCCACGCGGACGCGGCCCGGCGCGAGCCCGCCGGCGCATTCGGCGGGTTGGCGCCGGAGTATTCCGATCGACGACGTTCACCGCCGTCGGGTGCGCCCGCGAGCGGGGCGAGGCAGCGCAAGGGAGAACGGCACGAAGCGACAGGCGGGGCCGAAGGCTGTAAAGATGTTGACATGATGCTCTCCCGTCAGGTCCGTGCAGTGTAGCGAATCTCGAGGATGACGTCCTCGAGCGTCTCGAGCGCCGCCCGGTGCGGTGAACGGCGGCGCCGCGCCTCGATGTCCCGCGCCGCGGCCGGGAAGGTGAGCAGCCAGGTCGAGCCCACCCCGCACCGCTCGAAGGGCAGGAGCCGCCCGCCCCTGGCGCTCATCCTGGCGGTGTCGGTGTCGGCGCCGGCAAGCGTGATCTGCTGGCGCCCGAAGACGTTGAGGGGGCCGCCCGCCTCGGATTTTCCTCGGTCGAGGTTTACGTGCGGTGGCCGATGAGCGCAAGGCGCCCGCCCAGCCCCTCGCCGAGACCCGGCACCGTCACCCGCAGCGACGCGATGCGCCGCGCGTACTCGTCGGGCATCGCCTCGTCGAAGACCGCCTCGCCGAGGGTGAACACCCCGCGCCCGGTCTGCCGCACGCCCTCGAGCGCCACCGCATCGACCTCGCTCAGCCGCACCGTCAGCGCGCCCTGCGCCTCCGGCCGGTAGCGCTCCAGGTGCGCGAAGTCCATGCGCTGCAGGTCGAGCAGAAGGCCCTGCCCGGCGAGCAGCCCGCGGTGCTGCGCGTCCCAGGCCGGGCGGGTGAACGTCGCCGCCCAGTCGCCGACCTCGACCCGCCAGGCCTGCTCCGCCAGGCGGCAGAACCGCAGCGTGAGGTCGTAGGCCGAGTCGTAGAGCGTCGAGGCCCGCCCGAGATACCAGTTGCGGAACTCCGCGTCCGTGGCCCGGCGGCGGTGGCTGGCTCATTCGCCCTGAGCCTCCGAAAAATCTGATGCGGCCGAAAAGCTCAAATCCCCGGTTAATGCGTACATGTTACATACGCCAGGCAAAGGGCCAGAAACAGACGGGTCACCCCGCTATTGCGCTCTCCACCCCGGAGCATGATGTTCGCGCCCTGAATGTCGTTTCGTGATGGCCCTATGTCCGCCAATACAACATGCCGCCTCAAGAACCGGGACAGCTCCAGGATGTAGATTTGCTCTTGCGAAACACCGCTCAGCATAAGTGATGGAGCCTGTCGAATATTGGTCGGCGTCACGATCAGTTCGTAGCCCGGCGCAGGGGGATCGGCATGGCCCAGACCAAGTGCATGCCCGAGCTCGTGCGAGACCGTGAGAAACACCATCATCTCCAGGTATTCCTGCAACGCCATGTCGGGCCGAATCGCGCCCAGATCCCTGAGTGCCTGAAAGTTGGCGCACAGCTGTATGGCCGCTTGATTGATGTGGACCCTGGTTGGCGACGTGCGGTGAAAATTCGTCCACCCAAGCCCTTGCGTCCGATCATTGGCGACGACGATATTGATTCCGTGGCCCGCAGGTTCGATCTCTGAACCGCTAAGCCTGAATTGGAAACCCGCCCTCTTCCAGTTTTCCAATGCCCGACGAACATGCTGCGCCAAGTCTACCCGTATGGTCTGCGGCAGGCTGGAACAGCCTGCACGGACACCAACATCAAGAGTAATGACTGGCGCCGCCAGGAAATAGCTGACGGGCGTGCCATAGATTTCACCCACATCCACAGCTCTGTCGATCTCGTCGTCGTACATCCCGTAGATCGCCTTGTGCTCCGGCGCCGCATCGGCCCCCGAACACAGGCACATAACCGCCAAGACGAAAGCCGCAGTTCTGTGAATCATGTCCCCGGCCCACTATTGCAAGCTCAGCACAATGGTAAATTCATCCTGCGGACCCTGGCAGTCATGGTCTGAGCTGTATATGTCGACCTTGGCATCCATCACAAAGGCCAGCCTCAGAATGTTGTACTTCTCGCTCCACCTTGCATACGAGACACTTTGCCATATGTCCAGGTACTTGCGATCTCTGTAGGCTGAGCGGGGCGTCAGGACAGGATAGGATGGGAAGGAGAGCCCTATACGGCTTTCGCTGTTGTACAATTTCATCGTTTTGATCTTCGACTGCTCAGCGCACAGCGTGCTAGCAAACGCCATGTGAGGCACCGCGATCAGCGTGAAGGCCAGTAGGAGTATCGTCGTAGCTGTCTTCATGGCTGTTTCCCCCCTCATGTGGGATCGCTGGTCAAAGACGGGCCGTCCCGGCGGCGGCATTGTGTGCTCTCGGCCCACCACTCCACCGGTCCTCGTATCACAGCCGTCAAGCGCGCGCAATGCCCCTGATCGGCAGGTAGTGTCTCAGTTTCTGAGACACTACCGATCGGCGGGTGATTTTCTGTCGGCGTGATTTCAGCCTTCTCCACGCCGGTCATCGAGACCGGCGGACGCCACCGATTCGGTTGGTGGGAGGAGCGGTTCCCGACCGCCCCGGGCGGCGCGCCGGACGTCGCCGCCCGCGACCCGGACTGACACTGCGGCACCAGCCGATCAGCCTCACGCAGCGCGGGTCTCGATCACAAGGTCCCGGCCCAGCGCCCGCAGGGCCTCGTGAATGCGGTTCGCGGAACTGCGGTGGCGCGGATCGAGCATCCTGCGCACGGCCCTTTCGTCGATGCCGAGACGGGCGGCCAGCGCGACACGGCTCGTGCCGCTCTCCTTCAGCGCAACCCAGAGCGCCGCCTTTGCCGCGGTATCGGCCGGCACGGAGACCGAATGCTCGCCCGCACGGCGCGGGCTGGGCGCAGGGATGATATCGGTCCGGTTCATGCGTCCGGCGATGGCCTCCTCCAGCGCATCGGCCGCCTCGGCCAGTGCTTCCGCTTCGTCGGCGCCGGACGTCAGACATTCCGGCAGATCGCGGAACGAGACAACGATCTCGTCGGCTCCGGCGCGCTGCAATCGCGCGGGGTAGGTGAATCGCATGGTTGGCTCCTCCTTTCAGCCGCGTTCGAAGTCACGTCGGGCGAGGCCCAATTGACGGATCATCGAGGACAGCAGGCCAGGCCCGATATCCTTCCGACGGTCCTTCACGATCGTGAATCGCGAGCCATAGTAGAGCGTGACATGGCTGCCCTTGCCGCGCTCGGTGTCGATACGCACCGGGACGCCCCGCTCGCGGCCGATCCCGAACACCCGCTCAATGAAATCCCTGCCGTTCACGACCGGACTATAGGACGTTTCTGTCCGATTTCAAGCAGCAGCGGCCGGGTTGCTCCAACCGCGGTCTGTCCCACTCACGACACGCTCGACCCGGCGCTCGAAGGGAAGCGCCGCGCGGTCACCCTCGAACGCCGGCGGCCCGGCATGCGCCTCCCAGGCCGCCCGGCAGGACCCGAGACCGCGCAGCAGCTTCCAGAGCGGCGTGAGCGTCCGGGCGGACGTCCCGCCGTCCGTCACGGCCGGCCCCCGGGACCCCGGCCGGCAGCCATCCGCTCAGCCGTTTCCCGCCATGGGGGCAGAGTCCGGCCCGCCCGGAAATACGCGCGCCGGCCCCCTACCACCGGATCAGGCTCCGCAGCATCAGGGCGTGATCGGCCTCCTCGCCGCCGCCGGCCTCGCGCCGGGTCGCGTCGAGGCTGACCTCGAAGCCGGGGTCGCCCTCGACCGCCGAGGTGAGCCGCCAGCCGAGCCGGTAGTCCCGCGCGCCGCCGTCCGAGAGCCCGAAGCCGAGGTTGGGCGTGCCCGTGAAGCGGTCGCCGGCCAGCGCCAGCCCGTAGCCCATCTCGCCCTGGAGGCCCCGCCCGGGCCTGAACTCCCCGTCCGGCGCGAGGGCGCGCGCATCCCGCGCGCCCCACAGCCGCTCCGCCGCGCTCGACGACGCGCCGATCGTGGGCGCGAGGCTGAACGAGAGCCCCCGGCCGCGCTCGCCCGGGTCGAGCCGCGCGCTCGCGCTCGCGCCCCACTCCTCGTAGCCGGAGTCCGCGTGGGCGACCAGCATCCGCGCCTTCGCCTCGATGGAGAGGCCCGTGGACGGGTCGATCCAGGCGACGCCGCCGCCGAGCTCCACCCCCGTCCCGGTCTCGGCGTCGCCGCCGTCGTGGCGCACGCCCAGCTCCAGCGCGGGCCGCAGCGTCGCGCCGTCCCCGACCTCGAACGCGCGCCCGCCCTCCAGCACCAGGCGCACCCGGCTCGCATCGGCCGCCGTCGCCGCCGAATTGGCCGCCCTCTCCGACTCCGTCGTCACGAAGAAGGCGTCGGCCTTCAGCACCAGGTCCATGCCGCCCGCCCCGTCCTGCTCCATGAGCGCGCCCCGCACGCCCCCGGCGCCCATCCGCATCGAGAGGCCGGTCTTCGTCACCTTCCCCGCGCGCGCAGGCCCCGTGTCCGCCGCCTCGTTCACGTCCCCGGCGGCGGCGTCCTGCGTGATCGTCATGTTGCCCGTGCCGAAGCCCATGAGGCCCCAGGCCGAGACCCGCCCGGTGACCTGCCACCGCGCATACGGGCTCACCACGGTCATCGCGCTCTCCACGGCGCCCTTGTCCACGCCGGGGTTGTCGAACGTCCCCGCGCCCTCGCTCAGGGACACGGCCACGCCCGCCAGCAGGCGGTCCCACTCGGCGTCCGCGCCGAGGGTGCCGGTCAGCACCTCGCCGTCGAGGCGCAAGGACCCCGAGTCCGCCGCCGCCTCGCCGTCGAAGCGGCCGTGCGCCACCCGGCCCCAGGCCGCCAGCCCCGGACCCGCGCCGTCGCGCGCCGGCGCCACGTGGAACGAACTCCCGAGCAGCAGCTCGCGCCCGGTCATCGACCGCGCGGGCGCGGAGACCGCGCCGGGCGCGTCCCACGTTCCGCCCGCGCCGTGCCGCGCGAACGGGCCTGCCCCGGCCCCCGAGCCGGGGTCCCCGTCCGCCGCCGGCGCCCCCGGCGCGCCGAACGCGCGCGCGAGCCCGGTCATCGCCTCGGCCAGCGCCTTGCCGTCCCCGGCTTTGGAGAGGTCGAGCGCCTGCCCCGCCAGCGTCGCGTGCGCCCCCGGCGCGAGCCCGTCCGCGAGACGCCCCGAGACCGCGTCCGTCAGCTGCCCCGCCACCGTGCGCCCGAAGCGCGAGAGCCACGCCTGCTGCAGCGCGTCCGCGTTCGCGATCACCCCCTTCGCCTCGCGGTGGATGCCCCTGAGATACGCGCCTTGCGGGTTCGACAGCCGGAGCAGGAACGTCTCCTTCCCCTCGTCCACCGCGTCGTCGAGGATCGCCACGCGCACCGTCTTCGCCGTCTCGCCCGGCGCGAAGGTGAGCGTGCCCGACGTCGCCGTGTAGTCCTCGCCCGCCGTCGCCGTGCCGTCGGCGGTCGCGTAGTCCACCGAGACCGCGCCCGACGCCGCGCGGTTCAGCGTCACCGCGAAGTCGAGGCTCGCGTCCTTGCCCTCGCGCGCCTTGCCGCCCGCGATCCGGATGCGCACCGGGCCGCCGACCCGCGCGTCCGGCGCGTTCGCGAGCGCCCGCCCGCCGGACGCGCACACCGCGCCCTCGTCCGCGCAGCCCGCCGGCGGCGCGAGCGTCACCGTCACGTCGCGCCACGCATCGGGCTTCACCTTCACCCGCCACAGGCCCGCCTCGATGCGCTCCACCTTCCTCGCCTGGCCGGCGCGCACCTTGAACGACGCCGGGGACGGCGCCACCGCGCCCTCGCCCAGCGCCTCGCTGAAGCGCACGCTCAGCCAGAACGCCCCGCTGCCGTCGTGCTCCGGGGGCACCGCCTCGAACGCCGCCGTCAGCGGCGGCCCCGCGCGCGCCACCGTCACCGCGTAGGTCCTCACCGTCCCGTCGGCCGCCGTCACCTCGACCGCGAGCGCGTTGTCGCCCACCGCGAGCGCGATCGCGCCGCTCGACCCGCCGGCCGCCACCGCGGACAGACTCGTCCCCCTGCCGGCCTTCACCGCCGCGCCCGCGTCGTTCGCCGTCGGCGTCAGCCTGGCGTGGGTCGCGCCGTAGGGCACCCGCGCGGTGTAGGCCGTTACCGTCGGCGAGAACGCCGGGCTCAGCGCGAGCGCATCGCCGAACGACGCGCCGTCGCCGCTCGCGCTCCCGGTCAGGGCGCGCAAGCTCGCGTCGGAGGACGCCTGCTGCTGCTGCGCCCCGTCGTCGGTGATCGTCACCTCCACCGAGGACGACGCGCCCGCGCTCAGCCCCGAAGGCAGGCTGCCCAGCGCCACCGTGAACGTCTCGTCGTCCCCGTCGGCGTCGTCGCCCGTCGCGATCGTGCCCGAGGCCGACGTGCCGCCGGCCGGCACCGTGACCGACGCGAGCGTCCCGTGGTCCCCGTCCTCCGACGTGCCCCGGGTCACGGTGAGCGGGATCGTCACGTCCGCCGCCAGCGCCTTCGCCAGCACCGCCGTCACCGTGACCGGCGATCCCTCGGCCACCGGGTTCGGCGCGGCCGACAGCGACACCGCGACCGCGGCCGGCGCCCCGGTCACGTCGATGCGGTAGGTCTTCCGGCCGCCTGAACCGACCGCCATCACCCACAGCTCGGTCGTGCCGCCGTCCGGCGCCAGCGCCAGATCGAGCGCCGTGCCCGAGGGCCGCACCCGCGCCGGGCGCGTGAAGGTCGCCGCGCCCCAGCGCGAGCCCGCGAACACGCTCGCCTCGCCGCTCCAGCGCGGCGCCAGCGTCACGCCCGCCGTCCCCGCCGGCACCGACGCCCGGTAGAACGTCACCCCCGGCGCGAACGCCGGGCTCAGCGCCACCGCCCCCGAACCGGCCGTGAGCGCGAGCCCGCACAGCGGTCCCGCCCCGGCCTCGCAGGCCGGCCGCGCCACCACTTGCGTCTCCGGCTCCTTCGCCGCGTCGCTGCGCACCACCGTCAGGGTGTACTTGCGCACCGCCGCCACCTTCGGCACCGACACCTCGATGATGACCGGGTTCTCGCCCTCCTTCAGCGCCACCTCGACCGCCGGCGTGCCGGCGTCCACCGGCTTCCCGTTCACCTTCGCCGCCGCCGACGCGTACTTCACCGCCGGCTTCACCGTCACCCGCTCCACCGCGAGCGGCACCCGCACCTCGTAGCTGCTGCTCTTCGCCTCGAGCGCCACCTCGCCCTGCGCCACCCGCTGCGCCGGGTCCGGCGACGCCACCGTCAGCGCGCGCAGGTCCAGGCCCCCCGGCCCCGGCAGCGCCAGGTCCGGCGCCGTCAGCCGCGGCGCGTCGGCCCACGCTCCGAGCTCCAGGCGCGGCCCGCCCCCCCGCAGCACGCACAGCTCCGCCGTCGCCTCCCGCCCGCCGGGCGGGATCTCCACCGTCGCAAGCCCGGCGAGCGGCGAGGGCAGGGTCCGGGCGGCGGCGGTCCCGCCGCACGCGCCCCACGACGCCGCCCCGATACCGTTGAGGTTGAGGTGCACCGTCATGCCCGGCGCGCTCGGCCGGTCGAGGCGCGCCGTCACCGTCACCGTGCCGCCCGCCGCCACGGCCTGCGGGTCCGCCTCCACGACGAGCGCCGTCGGCGGGTTCGGCCCCTGCACCCGCACCCTGACGGCCGCCGCCGTCAGCGCCGGGTCGTACGTCCCCGCCGTCACCGTCATCGTCCGCCCCGCGCCCGCCGCGGTCGCGCACAGCTTCACCGTCGTCTCCCGCTCGCCGGCGGCAAACATGTCAGCCGTGCCGTGCTCCCAGGCGCAGTCCGGGCCCCAGCGCGCCGCGCCGCCGTCGCCCGCGGTGTCGAACCACACCTCCATCGCCTTCATCGCCGGCGCGTCCAGCCGCGCCGTCACCGTCACCGCGCCGCCATGCGCGAGGGCGACGGGGTCCACGCCCAGCGTCAGCGCCGCCGGCGGGGCCGGCGCCCGCGGCGTGCCCGCGCCGGTGGACCAGCGAACGGGGGTCTCATGGGGATAGGCCAACGGGCGCACCCGCACGTCGTAGGCCGTGCCGTTGGCCAGCCCCCCGATCGTGTACGCCGTGCCGGTAGCGTACAAGGTCTGGGGCACGCCATTGACAACCCGCGCGCGCCCGGGCGCCACCCAGCCGGTCGACGGGTCGCCCGGCGCGGTCGCGTCCGCGTCGGGCGCCGAGGACACCTTCCACTGCACCTCGTAGCTGTGGTTCGGCCCCCACAGCTTGTTCCACGTCAGCGCCAGCGACCCGTCGCCCGTCGCCACCGACAGCACCAGGCCCGCGCTCGGGCCGGCATCGGCCGGCACCCTGCCCGGGGCGTCGTCGTCGGCGATCCTCACCGTCACCGAGTTCGGCGCGCCCGCCGACACCGACGAGGGCAGCGTGCCCAGGGACACCGTGAAGGTCTCGTCGTCGGTGCCGTCGTCCTGCGCCGTGGTGATCGTGCCCGTGCCCGTCGTCGACCCGGCGGCGATCGCGATCGACGCGAGCGTGCCGATGTCGCCGGACTCCGCGCTGCCCAGGCTCACCGTCACCGGGATGGAGACGTTGCCCGCCAGCGCCTCCGACAGCGTCGCCGTCACCGTCACCGGAGACCCCTCCGCCACCGGGTTCGGCGCCGCCGACAGCGAGACCGCCGGGGTCGTGGCGTCGTTGTCCTGGATGCTCAGCGTGAGCGTGTTCGAGGTCAGCACGGGGTTGGTGCTCGCGGCGCTGAGCACGAGCGTCTCGTCGGTCTCCTCCACCGCGTCGTCGACGATGGTCAGGGTCACCCTGCCCGAGGTCTGCCCCGCGGCGATGGTGAGGGTCGTCGCCGACAGCGTGTAGTCGGCGCCGGCGCCGCTGCCCGTGGCCGTGCTGGCGCTGCCGACGCTGAGCGTCACCGCCGTGCCGCCCGTGGGCGCCGCCGCGTTGAGCCGCGCCGTGATGAACCTCGCCGCACCGCCTTCGCCGGGCCGCGCGTCCACCTCCAGCGTCAGCGCGGTGGGGGCAGTCGTGGCGGCCACGGGCGTGCCCGTGCCGGTCACCCAGGGGCCGCCGCCGCCCGCGTTCACGGCCTGCACCCGCACCGTGTAGGCGACCCCGTTGGTCAGGCCCGTGATCGCCGCGGTCGTGCCCGTGCCGCTGTGGCCGGCATCCGCGTAGCCGGTGTCGGGGTCGCCCGTCACGCTCAGGGAACCGGCGTCGGAACGGCGGTACTGCACCGTGTAGCCGCTCACCGTCCCCGACGGCGCCGTCCACGACAGGTCCAGCTTCCCGTCGCCCCCCGTCACGCCGAGGCCCGTCGGCGCCGCCGACGGCGCCGCGAGCTTGTTGAGCACCACCCGGTAGGTGGTGCTGGTCTCCGCGGTGTCGTCGGAGACGGTCACCGACACCCAGGTCGCCCCGCTCGCGGCCAGGGTCACCGTCTTCGACGTGCCCGAGGAGGCGAGCGCGGACCCCTGCTGGGTCAGGATGCTGTCGAAGGCCGGCGTCGCCGAGGCGACCGTCGTCTCGACGTTGTGCCCCTCGATCCAGGTGGGGGTGACCGAGGCGCTGGTGGCCGAGACCGCCACGGTCCCGGTGTAGCTCGTCGTGCTCGTCTTGAAGGCCGGGCTCAGCGTGACCGCGCTGCCGCCCACCGTCAGCGACAGCCCGACCAGGCTGTCCCGGGTCGCCTCGTCGTCCTGGACGGTCACCGTCACCGAGTTGGGCGTGCCCGCCGACACCGACGAGGGCAGCGGCGTGCCCAGAGAGACCGTGAAGGTCTCGTGGTCGGCGTCGGTGTCCTGCGCCGTGGTGATGTCGGCGCCGCCCACGGTGAACCCCTGGGCGACGGTGATGCTCGTCAGCGTGCCGATGTCGCCGGCCTCCGCCGAGCCCCGCGTCACCGTCACCGGGATGACCACGTCGCTGCCGAGCGCCGCGGACAGCGTCGCCACGATCGTCACCGCCGAGCCCTCCGCCACCACCGGGTTGTCGTTCTCGGCCGAAAGCGAGACCGTGGGGGTCGCGGCGGGCGGGGTCGTGCCCGAGGCCGCCCGCGTCACCGTGACGGTGTAGGTCCGCTTCGTGGCGCCGTCCTCGGCCGTCACCTCGACCTTGATCGCGTTCGCGCCCTCCGAGAGCGCGATCGCCGTGCTCTCCGAGCCGCTGGTCACGGCGGTCAGGCTCGTCCCCTTGCCGACCTTGATCGAGGCGCCCGTGTGCGCCTTGGTCGGCGTCAGCTTCACGTGCGTGATGCTGTTCGCCACCGAGGCGGTGTACGAGGTCGTCGTCGCCGAGAAGGTCGACGGGGTCAGCGCGAGCGCCGAGAACGTGCCCGTCGCGCTCGTGTGGTTCTTCGCCGTCAGGGCGCTCAGGTTCGCGTTCGTGGACTGGGTCGCGGTCGCCCGCGTCACGGTGACGGTATAGGTCTTCTTCGTGGTGCCGTCCTGCGCCGTGACCTCGACCTTGATGGCGTTGGCGCCCACGGAAAGGGCGATGGCGTCGCTTGCCGAGCCGCTGGTCACCGCCGAGAGGCTCGTCCCCTTGCCGACCTTGATCGAGGCGCCGCTGTGCGCCGTCCTTGGCGTCAGCTTCACGTGCGTGACGCTGTTCGCCACCGACGCGGTGTAGCTCTCGGTCTCCGCGACGAAAGTGCCGATCGACAGCGCGGTGGAGAAATCGCTGCCGTCGGTGCTGCTGTGCGCCGTCAGCCCGTTCAGCCGGGCGTCCGCGGAGGAAGCCGCCTGCGGCGTGACGGTCTGCGTCGCGCTCCAGGCGCTGCACCCCTTCCCCGTATTCGTGGCGGGGACGGCGGACTTGCAGGCGCGGATGCGGAGCTGGTACTCGACCCCGTTGGCGGCAAACCCCCCTTGCTTGGTCAAAAAGCTGCTCGTGGCCGTGGCCGAAGTCACGGCCCACGAGGACGGGAACCCCCCCTCCGAAACCTTGCCGATGCCGATTTCATAGCCGGCAGTGGCGCCCGCCGACGCCTCCCAGTTGACGTCGATGCGGTCGTCCCCCGCGGTCGCGACGAAGTTCGCCGGCGTTGCCGGCGAGCTGGACGGCGTGGTGCCGGTCACGGCGGTGGTTTGTGCGCTGCAGCCGGTTGCCGTCAATCTCCAGTCGCCGGTGGGGCAGGCACGTATGCGGACGCGGTATTTTTCTCCGGGCGCGATGATGAAACCGGCTTCTTCAGGCAAGCCTGCGCCCGTGTACGGCGCGACTTGACCCCAAAAGCTCAACACCCCGGTCGAGACCCTTTCGACGTAAATGGTGTACGAGACGGCGCCTTGAACGGCGTTCCATGTCGTCTCGATCTTGTCAAGGTGCGCTGTCACGGTCACGCCGGTGGGCACCGCCAACGCCCGCGTCACGGTGACGGTGTAGGTCCGCTTCGTCGTGCCGTCCTGCGCCGTCACCTCGACCTTGATGGCGGTGTCGGTGCCCGCCGCGCCCAGCGCGATGGCCGTGCTCTCCGTGCCGCTGGTCACCGCGGTCAGGCTCGTCCCCGTGCCGACCTTGATCGAGGCGCCGGTGTGCGCCTTCGTCGGCGTCAGCTTCACGTGCGTGATGCTGTTCGCCACCGAGGCGGTGTAGGCGAGGGTGGACGCCGAGAAGGTCGACGGGCTCAGCGCGAGCGCCGAGAACGTGCCCGTCGCGCTCGTCGCGCTCTTCGCCGCCAGGGCGCTCAGGCTCGCGTCGGTGGACTGGGTCGCCCCCTTGACCGCGCCGTTGACGCGGATCTTCAACTCGATCGTATTGGTTCTCCAGGAAGTGCCGGAACGGCCGTGGCGCGTGTCCCCGATGCTCCAGCCCGATGCGCTGCCCGAATCCTCGTTGTTGGTCCTCGTGGTCCGCAGCGACCCGGTGGTGGCGCCGCTGCTGTAGACGACCACGAAATACGAGGTGCTCGCGTCGAGCGACGTGTTCGACGGCGCGGCAAAGGCGGCCGCGCCCGCCCCGACCGTCGACGGGACCGTGAGGCTCGCGAGCTTCGAGTCCGGAGCGCCGGCGCCGGTCGCCGACCACAGCTCCGCCCGCAGGTTCGCAGGCGTGCCCACCGCGGCGGCGAAGTCGATCTCGAGGCTCGCCAGCGTGTAGCCGGCGGTGGCGCTTCCGGTCGTGAACTTCTGGGCGACCGGATTGCTGCCGATCGCGAGGGTGGTGGTGAACGTGGTCTGCCCGAGATTGCTCACCAGCGCGTTGGCGGAGGCGGGCGCGGCGGTCGAGGTGTCGGCGATGGTTATCGTCGCCTTGTCGCTCGCGCGGACCACCGTGTAGGGCTCGCCGGTGACTTTCTGCAGGAACCAGGTCGCGGTCTCGGCGCCCTCCGTCGTCCCGTCCGCCACCGCGGACAGCGTGAAGGTCGCGGTCGTGGCGTTGGCCGGCAGCGCCAGCATCCGCGAGCCCGCGCGCCCGGTCAGCCCGCCGAAGGTGTAGTCCTCGGGAGGGCTGGCCGAGCTCGGGGTCGTCGCCAGGACGGCAACCCTGCTGGCCGTGGTCAGCGCGGGCGAGATGTTCACCGTCAGCGTGACGCTCGCGCCCTCGTTGACGCTGTAGGTCGTCGAGGCGAAGCTCACCTGCGGGGTCGCGCCCGCCCGCGTCACCGTCACGGTGTAGGTCCGCTTCGTCGTGCCGTCCTCGGCCGTCACCTCGACCTTGATGGCGTTCGCGCCCACCGAGAGCGCGATCGCCGAGCTCGCCGAGCCGCTGGCCAACGTGGCCAGGTTCGTGCCCTTGCCGACCTTCAGCGTCGCCTTGCCGGTGTCCTCCACCGTCGGCGTCAGCTTCACGTGGGTGATGCTGTTGGCCACCGAGGCGGTGTAGGCGAGGGTCGCCTTGGCGAAGGTCGACGGGCTCAGCGCGAGCGCCGAGAACGTCCCCGTCCCGCTCGTCGCGCTCGTCGCCGTCAGGGCGCTCAGGTTGGCGTTGGTGGACTGGGCGGTGCCCTGGGTGGTGCCCTCCGCGCTGGAGGACCAATGATCGTGAAAATTCCTTATGCCTACCTGGACCTCATATGTGGTCCCGGCGCGCAAGCCTGTTATCGTGAATGAGCATGTAGCGGCGCAGCTGGTATTGAATACTCTTTCGCCCTCACCGCCTCCCTGCCAGCTGCCTTGCGGGGACTTCACACGCCATCGCACCCTTGAGCCGAGTTCGCTGGCGGGCTTGGTCCAGGTGACCGCCAACTGTTTCGACTGCGATGCCGACACGGAGACGCCGGTGGGTGCGGTCTCATGAGCGGCCCCGACCGGGGCAGCGTCGAGCAGGCACAGCGCGCCGAGCACCAGCGCGAGGACGGGGAGCAGCGCGAGGCGGCGCCACCGGGACGCGGCCCGGCGCGGGCCCGACGGGGCGGCGGCGCTGCCGCCGGACGATCCGGATGAAAGGGCGAGGAGCTTGCGGACGCGCCCGCGGGGGGCGGCGGCCGGGTCAGGCCGTCGCGAGCCTGCCGAAGTCGGGGGAGCCGGACGGTGCGCGCCGGCCTCGCGCCGGGCGCACGTCACGCCGGTTGGCCGGTTGGCCGGTTGGCCGGTTGGCCGGTTGGCCGGTTGGCCGGTTGGCCGGTTGGCCGGTTGGCCGGTTGGCCGGTTGGCCGGTTGGCCGGTTGGCCGGTTGGCCGGTTGGCCGGTTGGCCGGTTGGCCTAATTGTACTACTTGACGCCGGCGCGCCCGCCAAAGTCAAGCGCGAATCCGCCTGCCGCGCGGCAATGCCGGAACCCGCCGACGCCTGCGCAACCATTCCCGTCACCTCCGGCATGGCGCACTCCTCCCGAAACTACAGTCCGTTCGCGCCTGATTTAGCCGCAATCCGGCGGCGGAATCAAGCGCCGAGGAGGAGGAGGGGAGAGGAGGGGCGCACCTTGCGCGCGCTGGCCGCCGCCACCCGCCCGGCGAGCGGCCGGGATCGTCGACCGACACAACGCCGTGCGCCGAAACGCCGGGCGGGCTGCCGCGGCCGGACCCGCGGGGCCGGGGCTGGCGGGTTCCGCTCCCCTGTTGACGCCGCCTTCCGTGCCCCATATCCATGCGTTGAGCGACACATATAGCGGGAGTAGACTGCCGATCATGGACAACAGCCAAGCGGTCTTCAGCATTGCCAAGAGAAGATCGGTCCCGATCTGGCGCTGGCATGCGCGTCGATCATCGAATGATCACCGCAACGCGGCCGATGCCTATCCGCCATTCTGGTTGAAGGCAGCAATTGCGGCTGCCATGCTCTCTTTGGCATAAGCGCCATATGCAGACGAAGCGCGTCGACAAACTGAACGGATGACGAACATGGACATCGCCGCAAGCACCATAGAAGCCGCGCTTCGCCAGCTCCCGGAACTGCCGACCCCGGTCAGCAGCTGGCATGTCGAAACCGGCCCCGACTCGACCGACGACCCCGCCGTATGGGTGTGGGCGATGCTGAAGGACGACGACGTCGAATTCGCCAAGCGGTCGCGACTGCGCTCGATCATCCGCGACCTTGTCGAAGAGAAGACTGACCCGTCCATGCTGGTCTACGTCCGTTTTCGTGGCGCATCCGAGGTCGAGCGCCAGGCATGAGTCTCCATGCGGAGTTGTTGAAACAGGCCCAATTCCTCGCCCGGAAGGAACCCAAGAAGCCGACCCAGGCCAGCCTCCGCCGCTCGGTATCGGCCTCCTATTACGCCCTGTTTCACCTCTTGGTCGACGACGCGACAAGACTCATGCTGTCCGGCAATGTGCGCCGCCCCCTGCGTGACAGTCTCGCGCGTGCGTTTCACCACTCCGCCATGAAACAGACCGCCGTGGCATTCGCCAGGAAGACGATACCTCCCAAGCTCACGACCGGACTGAACCGCCAGCGGGTTCAGCAGTCCCTGGTCGATGTCGCTACCGCTTTCGTCCAGCTTCAGGAAGCCCGTCACGATGCGGACTATAACCGCGCTCTTCGCTTTACTCGCCGGGAAGCGCTCGATCTGGCCGATCTGGCGGATCAGGCGTTTCGGGACTGGAGCCAAGTGCGCGGCAGCCTGCAAGCCGACACATTTCTGATCGGGCTTCTTGCCTACAGGCATATGCAGGGATAACGACTACGAAACCCGATACCATCCCCGGGTCACTTGCGCAAACCGCTCGAACCCCCATCAGGCGTCGCGCGAACGCTCACCCCGTCACGCCGCCCGCAACCGGACCGCGACCGCCGGTGTACGTGTCCTCCAACACCAGGGATTACGCCGCCGCCGACAGGACGACGATCAGGGACGACATCAAGGGGGAATTCCACTCCCTGGGCCTGGAGTACGCTCCCGGCATGGGCGCTGCCAAAGGCCTCCTGAAATTGTAGTCGAGGAGCTCACGGCATGGCCGATACACTACACATCCGACATTGCGTCAGGCGGCGGCGGCGCGGATTCGCCGCCGGCGGATGATTCGCCCGGCGCGGGCGGCATCGTCGGGCTGAACGCGTTCCGCGACCTGAACCGGATCTCCGACGCCGGCCGCGGCCGGACGCACCGCCAGGCGGGCCTCGGCGCGGCATGGCGCGGTCCCTGCGGCCGGGACCGCCGAACGGCGCCGCCGCCGGGCGCGCAGCGCGCCCCTCACCACTTGATGAGGCTTCGGAGCATCACCCCGTGCTCGGCTTCGTCGTCGTTGACGGCCTCGCGGCGGGTCGCGTCGAGGCTGACCTCGAAGCCGGGGTCGCCGCGCACCGCCGAGGTCAGCCGCCAGCCCATGCGGTACTCGCGCGCCGTCTCCGACAGCCCGAACCCGACATTGGGCGTGCCGGTGAAGCGGTCGCCGAGGAGCGCCATGCCGTAGCCCGCCTCCGCGTCGAACCGGCTCGTCGGCTCCGCCCCGCCATTGGTGGCCGCCAGCCCCGACGACGCCGGCAGCGCCCACAGACGCTGCGAGCCCGCCGGGTCCGCGCCGTACGACGGCGTGAGCGACATCGAGAGGCCGCGCCCCGCGTTGCCGCCCGGCACCAGCCGGAGCTGCCCCGTGACGCCCCATTCGTCGTAGCCCTCGGCGGCATGCACCGCGAGGCCGTGCACCTTCAGCGCCATGTCGAGGCCGCGCGACGGGTCCGCCCAGCCGAGGCCGGCCCCGACCTCGAGGCCCGTCCCCGTCTCCGCGTCGCCCGCGTCGTGGCGCACCCCGAGCTCGACCGACGGCGTCAGCGCCGCGCCGCTCGCGAACGAGAAGGTGCGCGAGCCGTCCAGCACCGCCCGCACCCGGCTCGACTCGCCGTGCGCGCCCGCGAGGTTGCCGAACGCGGATCCCGCGACCCGGTCGGACTCGGTCCGCACCCAGAACGCGTCCGCCTTCAGCGCCAGCGCGAACCCGCCCGGCTCGGCGGGGGCTATCAGCTCGCCCCGCACCCCGGTCGCCGCGAGCGTCATCGCGAGGTCCGTGCGGTAGCGCTGCGCCACGCCGCCGTCGAGATCGAGCGACAGGGTGCCCGTGCCCGTGCCCGCCATGCCCCACGCCGAGATGCGCTCCGAGAGCGCGAGACGCGCATAGGGCATCATCATCGTCGCCGTGCTGCCCAGCGCGTAGCGCCAGCCCGCATCGCTCGCCGTGCCCTCGCCGACGCTGTGCGTCATCGCGAAGCCCATCAGCAGCCGGCCCCGCTCGTAGTCCATGCCCATCGAGCCGGTCGCCGCCTCGCCGGTGAGGCCGAGCCCCGGCACCGCCGCCGAGAACTGCGACACCGACGCGCCCTGGCCCCAGCTCGTCCACTGCGAACCGGCGCCCTGGCCGAGCACCGCCCGGAACGAGGTGCCGAGCAGCAGCTCGCGCGCCGTCACCCGGCGGGCGCCGGTGGCGGCGGCGGGGTCGTTCCAGCCGCTGGTGAGCCCGTGGCGCGCGAACGGATCGTCCTCGTCCGCCGCCGGCGCGGAGGGCGCGCCGAAGGTCTGCGCGAACCCCGTCAGCACGGTCGCGAGCGCGGCGCCGCCGCCCCCGGCCTCGCCGAAGTTCATGCGCTGCCCCATGAGCGTCACGTGCGAGCCCGCGCCGCGCGGCGTCTCCAGCCGCGCCGTTACCGACGCCACCGCGTCCGAGGCCACCATGCGCCCGAACCGCGACAGCCACATCGCCTGCAGCGGGTCGTCGTTCTTGACGACCCCCTTCGCCTCGCGGTGCATCTTGCGCAGATACGCCCCCTGCGGGTTCGAGAGCGTGAGCGTGAACGTCTCCTTGCCCTCGTCGATCGAGTCGTCGAGCAGCGCCACCGAGACCGTCTTCGCCGTCTCGCCCGGCGCGAAGACGAGCGTGCCCGACGCGGCCGTGTAGTCCGCCCCCGCCGCCGCCGTGCCGTCCTTCGTCGCGTAGTCCACCGAGACCGGCCCCGACGCCGCGCGGCTCAGCGTCACCGCGAAGTCGAGCGAGGCGTCCTTGCCCTCCTTCGCCCGCGCGTCCGCGACCCGGATGCGCGCCGGGCCCGGGACCGTCGCCGACGCCGCGCCGAGCGCGATCTTCACGTCCTTCCAGGAACTCGGCGCGACGCGGACCCGCCACAGCACCGGGTCCAGCGACTCCACGCCCGTCACCGTCCCGGCCGTCACCGTGAACGCGTCGGGAGCGGGCTTCGAGCCCGACTGCACGTCGAGGACGAACGCCGTCCGCCCGTCATGCTCCGCCGGGACCTTGCCGAACTCTACCGCCACGGTCTGGGTTGCCGCCCGCGGCGTCGTCTGCTCGCCCTTCACACGGACCCACCCGCTCGAGTGCTCGCTGCGCTCCGACCGGAGCCGGCCCACGAAGGCGCGCACGAACACCCCGGTCGCCACGCCGTTCCTCAGCCCGGTGATGGTGTAGCCGTTCACGCCGGCCTCCACGGCAACGCCGTTGTTGCCCGACGGGTTGGCCCACACGCCCGCCTCCTGGCTCCAGCGCAGCGCGTGCTGCACCCGCTCCGCAGCGACGCGCGGGTGCGCCACCGCCGTCCAGCTCACCGTCAGGCTGCCGTCGCCCGGCACCACCCGCACGTCGGCCGGCTCCGGCGTGACCAACACCTCCTGCTGCTGCTGCGGACCCGCCGCGACCCTCGCACTCGACGTGTTCGACAGCGCCCGCCCGTCCGGCGTGCACACCGCGCCCGACGGCTCGTCGTCGCAGTCCCGTCCGCCCGCGAGCGTCACCGTCACGTCGCTCGGCGACGTCGGCCGCACCGTGACCCGCCACAGCCCGGCGCCGATCTGCTCAACGCCCGTCACCCGGCCCTGCGTCACCGCGAACGACCACAAGCGCGGCGACCGGCTGAAACTCCCCACCGTCTCGCTCAGACGCACCCGGAACGCGAACTCCGTGCCGTCATGCTCCTCCGGCACGTCCTCGAAGACCGCCGTCAGCAGGTCGCGTTCCTCCTCCCCGCCGGAGCCCGGCCCCTCGCCGCCCTCGAATTCCGCGGTCCCGGACCCGCCGCCGTAGGCGCTGCCGACGTTGATGTCGTACGTCACCGACGACCTCCCCCGCGGCAGGTACACGGTGACCTGGTTTGTCATTATCTGGTTCTCCACGTCCTTCGGGACTCCGAGAAGGCAAAGGTTGAACGTGGTGCTCCGCTGCCCCGCCTGGATGTAGGCCATCGGATACTTGCGATCCGGGTTCTCGTTGACCGCGCGAGTGGCCGGGTCCAACGGATCCATCGGATCGCAATGGCTTACCAGGTCGGGATCCCTCAGGTCCGTCCACACACGGCTGCCGACCCTGCCGTACGTGGACAGGGACATGATGGTCTGCTGGGTGACCGCCGTGGGCACCGACACGGTCACCGTGTGGGTGCGCGGCGCCGGGCTCGTCACGGTCACGGTCACAGGCTCCGGCACCTCGACCACGGCCAGAGTCACCGCGAAGTTGGCCGCCCACACGGCGGGGTTTCGTTGTGGGTCGGTGGGGTGTGGATGACCGTAGGAGCCCCAGCGCATGTCGTCGACGGGCCAGGAGGCGGTGGCCGAAGTGCCACTGGCGGTCAGATTCCTCAGGGGGAACCGCCTTTCGGCGCCAGCGGGATACTTGACGATCAGCATCAGCGACCTTGCAGCGGTGATCGCGGCGGCGCTGCCCGAGCTCAAGCCCGCGAACAGAGTGCCGTTGCGGTGATAGAAATCGCTGATGGTGTAGGTATTGCCCGCGTAAGTGAACCTGTTGGCGCCCATCGCGAGGGGGCAAGTGCCCCCCGACACACCGGTCCTGCAGCCGGACGAGTCCGTGCCCCATCGCGTCGGCTCGAGGGCCTTCGCCGCCATCGTGGTGGACCAGATCTGGTTCTTGTCGTGATGCCGGGTCCCGTCCGGCCAATTCCACGGCGACTTCGCCGGAATCTCCAGCTTCACCGCGACCTGCTGGCCGTCGGTCCATTGCGGGTCGACATACCAGTTGTGCCAACCGGTACCGCTAAATCTAACAACTCCACCAACGGGTAGCCGCACAGTGCCGAGATGCAACACCATCCCGTCAAACTTCGACCCTGGGTCCGGGGCCGGTGACGTCGCGCTCGGTTGTACCCCGCGCAACTGCAACGATACCCGACCATTGTTGTAGTAAAGGTTGTTGACGGTATATTTCTCACCGTTGTGCTCGAGTTCATTGTCCGTGAGCGCCGAGGGGCAGCCACTGGTATCGCAGCCGAGATACGCCCCGTCGTCGTCGATATCATCGACTGTCAGCGTCGCCGACCAGATGTGGGACTGCGCCTGGGCGGGCGCGGCCGCGAGCAGGCCGAACGCCCCGAGCAGCAGCGCGAGGACGGGGAGGAGGCGGGGAGCGAGGCAACCCAAGGGAGAACGGGACGGAAGCGAGAGTGGGGCCGAAGGCTGGCAAGGTGTTGACATGGGGCTCTCCCTTTTACGTCCGTGCAGTGTAGCGAATCTCGAGGATCACGTCCTCGAGCGTCTCGAGCGCCGCCCGGTGTGGTGAGCGCGGGCGGCGCGCCTCGATGTCCCGCGCCGCGGCCGGGAAGGCGAGCAGCCAGGTCGAGCCCACCCCGCAGCGCTCGAAGGGCAGGAGCCGCCCGCCCCTGGCGCTCATCCTGGCGGTATCGGTGTCGGCGCCGGCAAGCGTGATCTGCTGGCGCCCGAAGACGTTGAGGAGGCTGCCCGCCTCGGATTTTCCGCGGTCGAGGAAGGTGCGGTGGCCGATGAGCGCAAGACGTCCGCCGGTCGCCGCCTCCTCGCCGGTCCAGCGCAGCTCCACGCGGAGCGATGCGATGCGCCGCGCGTACTCGTCCGGCATCGCCTCGTCGAAGAGCGCCTCGCCGAGGGTGAACACCCCGCGCCCGGTCTGCCTCACGCCCTCAAGCGCCACCGCATCGACCTCGCTCAGCCGGACTGTCAGCGCGCCCTGCGCCTCCGGCCGGTAGCGCTCCATGTGCGCGAAGTCCATGCGCTGCAGGTCGAGCAGGAGGCTCTGCCCGGCGAGCAGTCCGCGGTGCTGCGCATCCCAGGCCGGGCGGATGAACGTCGCCGCCCAATCGCCGACCTCGACCCGGTAGGCCTGCTCCGCCAGGCGGCAGAACCGCAGCGTGAGGTCGTAGGCCGAGTCGTAGAGCGACGCGATGCGCCCCGCGTACCAGTTGCGGAACTCGCGGTTGGTGACCCGGCGCAGGTGAAACGCGGCCAGGGCCTGCGCATTGGCGGTCTTGACCCCGAGCTGGACCAGGGTGCCCCGTTCCTCCCCGATGTCGTAGTCGAGGCGGGCAATCTCGGCGGTGATGCGCTCGACGACCTTCTCCGTCGCCGCCTGCTCCATCCGGTTCTCCTGCTGCCGCCGCACGACCTCGCCCCGATGCATCAGCGCCTCCGCGGTGGTGCCGTAGGTCTCGGCCAGGTTGTCGAGCGCGAAGGCTGCGGCCTCGGGAACGGACTTGGGCTCGGCGCCGCCGAACGAGAGGCCGAAAATCGTCGGAAAGAGGCCCAGCCCCGCCGCGATGGAGGTTTGCATGGTCGCCAGGCCGAGCGTCGCCCCCTTGATGCCGAGCAGGGCATGGGCACCCGTCTCCTCGCTGTTCATGAACTCCCCGGCGAAGCGGTCCCGCCACTCGAGATACTTGTTCGCCTCATCGCGCTCCTTCTCGAGGACGGTCCTTCCCCTGACCATGCTCTCGATGAGGCTCTCCTGACCGGCTTCCTCCAGATTGCAGGCGATGTGAAGCGCCTGCCCGGCGTGAAGCTCCTCGAGTGCGAGCTCGTCCTGGCGGTAGAGCCCGCGGGTGAGCAGGTCCCCGAAGTACATCAGGCTCTCGACCGCCTCCCTCGCCTTCGCCATCGCGGCCTCGAAGTCGAAGGGAAGCGCGGCCTGCGACGACGCGGCCGCCTCCGACGCAGGCGCGCCCGAGAGCGCCGCCGCCTGCAGCGCGCGCGGCGACACGGGCGCGGCGACGAGCGGGAGGTTGAGCGGCTCGCCGTCGATGGAGCGCCAGTGACGCAGGTTGTCGAGCCGCGCCTCCAGCACCGTCCAGGCGCTGCGCATTTCCTCGTTGTACGGCGGGCGGAAGTCCCCCTCCCCGACGGCTCCCAGCGCCGGATTGTCCCAGTCCTCGCGGGTCGAGCGCTCGAACGCATCGCCAGCCTGATCGAGGAACAGGCTCTTCGCCGAGACGTACCACATCTTGGCCAGGCGCAGCGATTCCGCCGTCCCCTGGCGGTAATGCGCATCTCCCTGCCCGGTCATCGTCCGCAGGTAGTGGCGCATGGTGGCCAGCCGGTAGTGCGCCGGCTGCTCCACCGCGATCCGGTCCGGATCGGCGATGGCGTAGGAAACGCCCTCGTTGCGGGGCAGGAGCGGCCACACGCCCCATTCGTCGCCGGCCTCGGCCTGCGGGTTGTAGATCGCGTGCAGCCAGAGCCGCGCCTCCTCGTACTTGCCGGCGGCGCCGTAGCGGGCGGCGATGCTCAATGGCGCATGGAAGAACAACTCCCAGGCGTAGAGGCCGAAGGGGCCGTCGAAGTCGAGCCTGGACAGCGGCCTCGGCTTCTGCACCTCGCCGTAGTGCGGCTCCTCGGACGCCTCCACCATCTCAAGAAAGTTCCCGACGCCGGTCTCCTCGGGCTGCTGCCTGTTCAGCGAAAACAGCGCATCGAGGTCATGGCCCGGATAGACCCCGCCCGCGATCTCTTGCATCCCGGTCGAGAACAGCCCGGCCGCCACCGTGCCCACGTTCCGGTCCTCGCTCAGCAGGTAGTGCTCGGCCTCGCGCTCCTCCTCGTCCGTGCCGAAGAACAGATGGCTGGCATAGTCTTCCAGCAGCACATAGGCCGAAACGTGCCCGAACCTGTCCGTCCGGGGCTCGTCCAGCGCGTCGCCCGGGATCCCGAACTCCGCCTCCACGATCACCTCGACGACGCCGGCTTCCGGCGTGTCCGGATCGAAGGCCAGCGAGGCGTCGACCGGCGCGAAGTCCACCTCTCCCGCATGACCCGGCGGCTGCTCGTCCACGATCCGGTGCCGGGCGGCCTCGACGCCGTTGATCTTCACGATCGCGTACGCACCCGCCAGGCCGATGCCGTTGATGTCCTGGTACACCACCTCGGACGCCGACCAGCGATAGACCATGTCCCCGCGGCGCTCCCCCGAGAGCGCCAGCGTCCAGCGCAGGTGAGTCATCACCAGGAAGGTGTTGAGCAAATCCCCGCCCCCGGGAACCAGGGAGACCCCAACGACCCCGTGCTCGCCGGGCTCGATCCCGACCCCGGGGTGCTCGACGTTGCTCAGGCTGTGCGGAATGCTGGCGTAGATCGGTTCCCCCACTTCCCTGGCCAGGGTGTGCGGCTTCGCCAGCACGAGGCTCGTCGTCCTGATCTCGTTGCGTGACGAAGAGCCCGACAGCCGCCACACGAACCTGCGCGACTCGTCCGCGAGATTATCCGGATTCGTGGCGAAGAAGAGCGCAATCTGATTCGGGAGCGTCTCGAAGTAGGGCTGGTAAATCAGGGGCCGATAGGCACCCGGGCCATCCGGCCCGACGAGGTCCGTCACCTCCAGATCGGCGCCGGCGAGGTCCGGCGCCTCCGGATCGGCGCCGGCGAGGTCCGGCGCCCACGGGTCGGTGAAGCTGCCGTCCAGGTTCTGCCGGCTGTACTTCGGCTTCAGGCGGTAACGGGTGGTCGTGCCGCCGTCCGCGTCGGTGACGACCTCTTCCTCCATCTCGAACCAGAACAGGAACAGCCGGTTCCACGCAAAGGCCGGCACCACGCCGTAGACGTGCTCGGCCGCGACCGGAAGCTGCGCCTTCTTCCAGTCGTCCCATCGGAACGCATGCGGCGAGCCGTCCACCAGCCGCAGCCGGTCGATCTCCAGCCTGCGGTAGTAGTAGCCGTGCTTCTCCCAGTCCGCACGCGCCGTGAAATAGTACGTCGTGCGCGACATGTTGCGCGTGAAGAAGAACCCGTGGGGCCGAAGCTCCGAGACCCTCTGCAATCCGCCGACATAGCCGTGGACCGCCGCCTCGACCCCGTCCCCGTCGATCTCGCCCTGCGAGAGCAACCGCTCGAAGTCCCGGAACAGCTCCGTCTTGCCCTGGCGCAGCTCGGGCTCGATGAAGTTCGACGGATAGAGAGCGAGCTTCTCGTTCGCCTCCCACAGCCGGTACTGACGCCCCGTCTCCCAGACTCGCGCAAACCCCGCTCGATCCACGAATTCCGCGCTCTCGACGTTCTCCAGCGCCCGGTTGATGTAGAGCTGCACCGAGCCCGTCGCCTCCAGCAACCGCGTCGCCGGCACCTCGCGCGACACCTTGACGTCGAGCAGCAGGTACTCGTAGAGGTTCTCGTCGGTCGCGATGCGTTCCTTCAGCACCCCGTCCGCCGCCGCCACCCGTGTCAGCCAGAGCGCCACCAGCGCGTCGCGATGCTCCTCGTCGACGAGCCCCTCGGCCCTCGCGGCATGGGCGCCGTCCTCGAACCGCCCGAGCCCGATCAGCGCCGCGGCCCGCGCCGCGGGCCAGTCCGGCTCCTCGCCGTTCGCCCCCTCGAGCGCAATGAGCTCGGCCGCGCCCAGCCCCGCCTCGCGGCAGAGCGCGACGCGCCGCGCCACGAAGTCCGCCTGCTCCACCGTCGCGATCCGCCCGTCGTCGATCCCGATCCCGGGTCCCACGGCAAGCAGCGCGATCTCACCCCCCGGCCAGTCCAGCAGCCGTCCGAGCCGGTCGTGGTTCTCCGACTGGCCCGCATCGCCGTCATCCGCGGCCACCTTCGCGAAGTAGGCCAGCCAGTCGTTGGCCGACGCCTGCGCGTCCTGCAGCCCCTTGAACCGCAACAGAAGGTGGACCTGCTTCAGCGTCAGCGGCGCTTCCATGCCCGCCGCGATCCAGGACGGACTGTCCGCCGCCAGCTCCACCTCCGGCACGTCCATCCCGATCCGCCCGACCACCAGCGCATGGCGGTGGAGGTCGAACAGCAGCCGCAGGCCGGCCTCGTTCGCCGGGTCTTCGTCCGTATCCCAGTCGACCAGGACGGTCAGCGCCTCGTAGGCGCCGTTGCCCATCCAGCGAAGCAGGCCCGGCACCGCGGCCTCGTACAGACCGTCCCCCTGCCGGGCCACATGCGAGGCAAGGATTGAGCCCTGTTCGCCGTGCCGCGCCGCCAGGCGGCTCACCAGCTCGTCGGCCCGCTCCGCCTGGCCCGGATCGTCGAGATCGACCTCGTTATTCGTCAGAACCCCGGTCACTGCCGCGGCGAGCGCGTCGCGCTCGCCGGTGACCATCAGTCCCCGGTCACCGTCGTCGAGAACTTTCGCCTCCTTGAGTTCCGCGACCCACGCATCCGCCCCGATCGTGACCGCATCGCCGGACCCGTCGAACCAATCGGTGTAGGGAATGAAGTCGGGCTCCGCGACCAGCGCGCCGGCAACGCCCTGTTGAAGCTCAAACACCCAGTTCAGAATGTCCCGGTTGGGATAAAGGACCGCGTCCTTCGGCGCCGTCAGGAGCGTCATCGCCTCGGCCGGCGTGAACTCCGCCTCGCGCATCCACGCCGCCAGCCAGCTCACCCGGTCCAGGGCCGTCAGAACATCGCCGCAGATACGGCTCCGCGCCAGCGTGGCGAGCAGCGCGGCATCCACCTTGCGCACGAGCTCGATACCCTCTGCCACGCTCCAGCCCATCAGACCGAACAGATATGAGAGACGGTGGATACGCCCCATCATCGCACTGTCAAGCACGTCCTTGGGCGAACCGCTCACCTCCGAGACCACCAGATCCCACTCCGCGCGCGACAGCCTGAAGCCCCGGCGCAGGACCGCGCCGAGATGCCCCTCGGGACCATCCCCGTCCACCTCGCCGATCTGCACCTCGTGGTCCTGCGCCCACCGCCTCGTCTTCAGCGCGATCTCCGGTGCATCGGCGCCGAACAGCTCGCCCATCAGGCTCGTCTCGCCGCTGCCCTCGCGGCGCAGGCAGTTGATGTCCCCGACAAGCGCCGCGAACCGCTCGACGCCCACCCCGTGGCTCGCCGCCCACTCCGCATGGCGCGCCAGCAGGTCGAGCCCCGTGCCGTCGGACAGCACCTCGTGCTGGATGCTGTTCTCGCCGCCGCCGCGGTCATCGTCAATGTCGTACGACGGATGCCCGTACACCGCTGTCAGCAGCAGCCAGTCCAGCCAATGGAACGCAAGCCCGGTGCGCCGCTGAAGCCGGACGCACTTGTTCTGCATCTCGTGAACGTGCCACGGCAGATCGCGCCGGCTCGAGTCGCCGCCGGTATAGCCCTGGGTCCGGTATCGGCCGTCCTCCTGCTCGGCAAGCTCAAGGTACCAGCCGTTGCCCATGAAGCGATAGAACATGCTTCTATGGACGCGCCCGGCCTCGTCGACCACCGTGGCATCGTCCCCGACCAGCGCCTGGAACTCCTGGAACGAGAGTCCGGCCGCCGCGGAGAAGGCGTCCGCGAACTGCAGCTCCTCATTGGCCGAACCCGTGTCGGGAAGGCCGAACCACGCTCCGTAGAGCGTCTCGGCATCGGGCCGCTCGCCCAGCATCTTCACGTGTTCGCCGTAGAGCCGCACCCGGTCGGCCGGGTTCGCGACCAGGGTCCAGTCGCCGACACCGGGCGCGAAGGCGTCTCCGCGCCCGCGCTCGGCAATCGCGTTGAGGCTCAGATCCCCCATCGCCGCCAGCGCCTCGCGCACCGTCGCGTTGTCCCGGTCGAACGGCATCGCGAACGGATGCCGGATGGTATTCAGCGCCTCGATCAGCGCCGCTTCGTCCTCCGCGATCCCGTTGTCGATCAACTGCGCCGCCAGAACCTCGTTGGCCAGCCGCAGCGTCGTGATCTCAAGGTCGAGATTTTCCCGGCTCAGCGCCAGGTCCTTCAGATCCGGGCGGCGCCGGTCGAGCTCGAACGGCGACTGCTCGGGCGTGATCTCGGCCTTCGCAAGCTGGTACAGCCAAGCCAGGTAGGCGGCCGGCGACTGACTCGACTGGATGGAGTCCGGCCGCACGTAGCGCACCGCCTCATCGTCGAGCACCCCGCCGCCCAGCGGCGAGCGGCTCGCCGGCGCGGACACATGCCGCAGCGTCGCCGTCGCCGGATCGTGCAGCCCCACCAGGTCGCGGCCCGCGCCCTCGACCTTGCGCGCCAGATGACCGGCCTTCATGAAGCGCTGCGGCAGCTCCCGGAACTCCGGCCCCGTGCTGTCGCCCCCGCTCCGTTCCAGCAGGTGCCGATGCAGCCGATCGACGCTGCGGAAACCGGTGGCCTCGTCCGGCGTCGCGAACCCCAGGTCCTCGAATGCGGCGGCAACCGCCTCGCGGTCCAGATAGCGATGGAACTTCACCGTCCGCCCCTCCCGGCCGT
Organism: Alphaproteobacteria bacterium; assembly: GCA_965202835.1. Lineage (GTDB taxonomy): Bacteria > Pseudomonadota > Alphaproteobacteria > MPNO01 > MPNO01 > MPNO01. The sequence goes on from CBDBCA010000001.1 coordinate 68,705, forward strand.
GCGCACTGTCCTTCCAGGGAAGCACTCGGTCACCATCGCCCCGGCGACGCCCTCGCACCGCCGCACATAATTAAGGCAGGCAGGCAGGCAGGCAGGCAGGCCATTCTCCACACTGCCCGAAGTATCGCAAACCCGAAACTGCCGCCCCAGGATTCATCAAGATCGCTCTCTTTATCAAGCCTCCGCCGAACGAACACAGACCAAGCGCTTGCCTTAAGTCTATGGCGCATTGTTCCCCCGAATTCCGGACCTGTCAACAGGGACATCGTCGGGGCCGCGTCGCGGCGCTGGCAGGTCGCGAACCGCCACAAGCGTTCGACGTCACGCTCGCCACGAGGAGAGCCACTTGCGGCGCTATCGCCCACCTGTCATATGGAGTCAGGGGCTGGTGCAGAGGTGCGGACTGACAGTCTGGACTGACCGTCTCCAGGAAGACGGCAATCGATGGTGGCCGCACCGATCGGGAGTGGCTGCATGACTTGCTCATGCCGCACCCCCGCGCCGCTCAACCGAAATCGACCCAAGCCGCCTTCAACGCAGGCCACATTCGGAATCCCCGTCCGCGCCGCACCCAGCCATGCCGTGATGCCGCGTTCAGGCTGGCTGGCACACAAGATCAGGATTGGCCTCCTTATTCACGGCCAGAGATCGCCCAAACTGAAGCTGATGGCGTCGAATGGGCGGATCCTCACCATTTCATCGTCTCGTGCGCTCGCAATCGGCATCCACCGCCCTTCGTGGAGCTCGAAGGCTTCGAGGCTGCGCTCCGCCGGATCGACGAGCCACAGGTGAAGAACGCCCTCCCGCGCGTACACCGGGCGCTTGCCCTGCAGGTCAAGCCGCCGCGTCGACGCCGACAGCACTTCGCAGACCCAGCTCGGCGCAATTGCGACATACGCCGTGTCCGGATACTCCGGCATGCGTTCCCGGCGCCAGCCCGCGAGGTCGGGCACGAGGATGTCCTCGCCGAGGTGCAGTTCCGGCTCATCGAGGATCCACCATCCGCCCGGTCCCCCGCGGCCCCTGTCGAAGGGTCCCGAAAGCTCCCCGCCCAGACGGGAACTCGCCAGCACATGCCGGGCCGCGGGCCGCGGGTGCGTGTACAGCGTCCCGTCGACGATTTCGGCGACGTGCCGCGCCGGAGCGTCCAGCACATCCTGGTAGCTCGCCCGCCGGCCCGGAGCCTGGCCGCGCGCGGCGGAGTGCGCGGTCGGGATCTCCGCCGGAGTCGCGATTCTCGCCGGCACGGGCCATTGGCGAAGCGCCGCAGATCCGTCGCGAGAGGGGCTAGGCGCAACCCTGCGTTGCCGTCCGTTTACCATCTTCCCCGCACCTTGAACCCCATACGGTGCTCCGCCTGGCCGTCGTCGTTGTGGGCTCGGGCGCGAGATCGACCCCGCCGACACCATTCCAGGCCGGCCTGAGCCGGCAGAACGGGCCGGAGCCCGACGATGCAACCGCCCCGGCGAGGGTCGCCAAGCCCCCGCCCGCACCGCCGCACATGATTAGCAGGGAGGCCAGTCTCCACACTGCCTGAAGTGCCGCAAATCCGAAACTGCGGCCCCGGGGTTCATCAAGATCGCTCCTTCTCTCAAGCCTCCGCCGAACACAACCCAAGAGCTTGCCTGAAGCCTTTGGCGCAGTGTTCCCCCGAATTCCGGCCCTGTCAATGGACCGTTGCCGTCGGCTTCGGAACGACAGCGCATGCCGTTCGTCGTGGCCGCTGCGCGCGGTCCCGCCACCGATCGGCGGGCTTGCACGTCACGTTGGCTGCCGCGGGCGACGCCCGGCCGGATACCGGCACATGCCGGCCCGTCGGGCCCGCGTCTCGCCATGTCGACCGTCCACGCCCGCCCCCCCGTGCCGTCGCGCCCGCAACAGCCGCCCGGCGCCGGACCGCGCCTTCATCGCAGCCACCCTTGTGGCCCACTGGCACGGAGGCTATACCGGCGTGCCGTGCTGAACAGCATTGCCGCCGCCCGATGCCGGACCAAAGACCTGCGCAATCCTCCCCCGACCGCTCCGCCACGTGGCACGGCGTTCGCATCGAGCGCCGAGACGACCTCATCTCCGATCGCGTCTGGCAGGCGATCCGCGACGGCAGCTACGAGGTCGCGGAGCTCCGGGCCGGGCTGGGCGCCTTGCGCGAGGGCGACCGCCTTCTCGACATCGGCGCCGGGCTCGGGATCATCGGCGCCGTGCTGGCAACGCGCACCCGCGTCGAACGCATCCTGTCGGTCGAGGCCGACCCGCGGCTGATCCCCTACATGCGCCGTCTTCATGCGTGCAACAACATCGCCAACGTCGACGTGCTCAACTGCGTCCCCACCGCGGCGCCACAGGACGGCGCGGTGCTCTACGTGCGGACGGATTTCTGGCGCTCGTCGCTGGATCCGGCCACAGGTCCCTATGCGCAAGCCGTCCGCGTGCCGACCCGAACCCTCGGCTCCCTCCTCGGCGATTTCCGCCCCACGGTCGTCATATCGGACATCGAGGGCGCCGAGGTCGAGCTGTTCGGCGCGCCCCAGGACTTCAGCGGTGTACGCGTCATCGTCATGGAGCTGCACCTGCGCAACTATCCCGACCCCACGCTCGCGGCCGTCGACCGCATCTTCCGCTCGCTCGCGGCCCAGGGCTTCGCCTACCTCCCAGGTCTTTCCAGCGGTGAGGTCGTGACCTTCCATCGCATCCGAAACCCGTAGTCCGACCCCGCCATGCCGACCTCCCCGATCCCCCGGGCGGAACCCCCCGGCGCCCTGCGCCGACAGCTGAGCGTCATCGGCGTGGCGGTCCTCCTTGCCGTCCATAGCCAGTTCTACCGGTCCTCGGTGGGCGTGATCGCACCCGACCTGATGGACGAGCTCACGCTCGCTCCGCAGGACCTCGGTAAGACCGTATGTCCTTCTGCGGCTGGCTCGTGCTAGGGCGGTTCGCCCTACACTGGCGGCTTTCAACGAGGGTTGCTCGACGAGCAGAGCCTCAAGCCAGGAGGGCGAACCGTGGTTGACTGTAGCGAAGTTTTCATCGGTATGGATGTGTCCAAGGATCGCCATGCCATCGCAGTGGCGGATGGTGGACGCGAAGGCGAGGTCAGGTTTTACGGAGAGATCGACTCGGACGCGGCTTCCGTGCGTCGTTTCGTGCGCAAGCTCGAGCGTCCGGGCGCACGGCTCCGCTTCTGCTACGAGGCCGGGCCGACCGGCTACGGGTTGGAGCGATTGATCGAGGGGCTCGGCCACGACTGTGCCGTGATCGCCCCATCCTTGATCCCGCGCCGGCCTGGTGAGCGGGTGAAGACGAACCGCCGCGATGCTGTGAAGTTGGCGCGTCTGTACCGGGCTGGCGAGCTGACCGAGATCTGGACGCCGGACGAAGCCCATGAGGCAATGCGCGATCTCGTTCGTGCCCGCGAGGCAGCGGTCAAGGACCGCACCCGCAAGCGCCAGGAGATCCGCTCCTTCCTGCTGCGTCACGGCAAGACTTATCCCGGCAAGAAGGCATGGGGCACGAAGTACTTCAAATGGCTCCACGAACTGAGCTTCGGCTGGCCAGCGCAGAAGATCGTGCTGCACGAGATGATCGTCGCTGAGAGCCAGTGCCGCGAGCGGGTAGCGCGCCTGGATGCGGCGATCGAGGACGCCCTGCTCGACTGGTCGCTCGCTCCGGTGGTGGAACGCCTTCAGGCGCTGCGCGGCGTTTCGTTGATCGTCGCGGTCACCTTCATGGTCGAGGTGGGCGATATCCGCCGGTTCGAGAACCCGCGGCAGCTGATGGCCTATCTCGGCCTGGTGCCCTCAGAGCGGTCCACAGGCGACAGCATCAGGCGCGGCGGCATCACCAAGACCGGCAACGCTCGGGTGCGCCGCGTGCTGGCCGAGAGCGCATGGACCTACCGCTATCCTGCGGGAGTGGGGAAGAAGAAGTACTTCGCGACGCGGCACCTGCCGGAAGCCGTCCGGGACACGGCATGGAAGGCGCAGGCGCGTCTGACGAAGCGCTACCGGGCGCTGACCGCACGGGGAAAGCGCAGCACGGTCGCGGTCACGGCGGTGGCCCGCGAGCTGGTCGGCTTTATGTGGGCGATCGCCCTGATGGAGCCGACGGAAGCCTGATCCGGACCGAACGGATCGCCTACATCACGCATATCGGCGGGGGCGCGGCGACGACAGGGGAACTCCCGTCACCGCTTTGTGGCCGGCATTGCCGACGCCCGTTGTAAGAGAGGACCAGCCCCGGACGGAATCATGGACATGCGGTTTCGACCCGCGCATCAGAGCTTGTTCACCGACGTCCCGGGCCGCGCCCCCACCGATATGCGTACATCCCTCAAGAAGCAGGCGTCGCGCGGCGTCTGACAATTCCGCTCGTCCTTGGGCTTGACGAAGGACATCAGAGCGGTGCGCCCGGCCGTTGCGATGCTGATCGCAATCCTTAACGCCGCATGCGCCCCCACAGCCGCTCGGCCGCGCTGAATGACGCGCCGATGGTGGGCGAGAGCGAGAGCCAGAGGCCCCGCCCGCGCTCGCCCGGGTCGAGCCGCGGCCCGGGCATCTCGGCGCGGGGGTCACTCGCGCGTCAGCGACGCCTGAATGCGAAAGAAGTCCTGTATCTCGCTCGACACGTCGATACGCTCGGAAAGAAGCGTACCGTGGGCGATCTGGTTCCGGACGTTATAGAGCTGCATGGCCCGCCTCCACTCGCCGCTACCCTTCTCAAGCACCAGGGTCAGGCGATTCTCGAAGTTCAGGCCCGAGAGCCGGCGGTCATCCGGGTTGTACAGGGACTAGGCACGGCGGTATCGCCAGTCCTCGTGCGACTGCGCGTGCCGGATTGCTGCGCGGCAGGCATCGTCGATGTCCGTCTCCAGCTGGCCCCAGGCCAGCACGAACCAGGCTTGATCGTTGAGCTCCCGCTCGCGTGCGACGCGGTCGCGCTCATCGTTTTCGCCAGCCGCGTCCCAGCTATCGCGCAAGTCCCCGAGAAAGCGGTCGATCCTTTCGTACGATGCCGCGATGGCCTGGAGGTCGCTCACCGCAGGATTCGTCTCAACCAGTCGCGCGTGACCGGCTCGCGGTCGCAGCGGTGATCGTCCCGTGCCGCCTGCCAGTTTGGCTGCCCGAAGTTCTCGGCCGCATCCACGATCAGGTAACGCCGGCCGTCGCGCCTCACGTCCACCCGACCGTTGTTGCCGATGATCCACAGTGCGTGCGGTTCGAGCTTTACGATCTCGCCGGCACGGCCGTGGAGTTCGAGCGCCGGCATCCGTTTCGCATCGATATCGAACTTGCGCATCATCTTCTCGTGCATCAGCACAGGAGCGCCCCGGCGGGCCTCCCACCCGTCCGGCAGCCACTCGCCGATCCTGGCGTAGAGGCCATGCAAGCGCTCTTCCCAGTCTTCGACGCGCCGCCGAACGTGCGTCGCATCGATGGCGTTGCTGGTGACTTCGTCGAGAACCGTCTGCATCGAACCGTCCCTTGTCGCCGGGCGAACGGCGACCGTCGTTCATGGTCCGCGCCACGATGGCGTTCGAACATCCTGCTTCGAACATCTTACATAGAGCGTCGGGCGGCGTTTCAACATCGGCGGCCGTCAGGCTGTTCCATCCTCGTCGACCGGAACCGGCGAGTGACGCCGGAGCACGGGGTCTGCGCCGTATGTGCGGGCGGACAGTGGCGCACACAGCCCGTCAGAAGGATAGCGAACAGCGCCCCGTTGAGGAGGCGCCACGGGAATGCGTGCCGATCGGGAAGGAGTCGCACACGGCAGGGTCGGCCATGCGCATCGCGATCGAGGCCAGGAATATGCCGGCGCCGGCCCACGGCCAGGGGGTCCGTTGATGTCTACCCCAACCGGGCACGGCGGCATTGCCGACGATCGGCAGCCATGTTGCTTGACTGGGCCCTGCAGGTCCGACGCATCGCCGCACTGCGCTGGGTGCCGCACGCCGAACAGCGCCGGCGGGTCGGCGAGCGAGGACGGAACCATCCGCAGCCACGGCGACTCCCGTCGATTCCGCCATGACGCTCAGGCGTGTTCCTCGGCGGTCGGGGGTACGGTCTCCACCTCCACGATCCTGATGGACGGGATACTGAATTGCCCCCGATTGGGCATCGACGATGCCGCCCGGCAACGCGCGCGGCGACCGAAGGCGTCTCAGCGGAACTCGAACTCTTCCGCGTGGATGCGCCGCGCCGGTACCCCGCGCTCCGCCAACCCCGCCGACATGGCGGCGGCCAACGGCCTGGGGCCGCACAGATAGTAGCTCCACTCGCCCGGCGCCCCGTCCAGGTCCTTCCCGACCGCCGCCGCGTCGATCCGCGCGCCGGAGCCGGAGTCGAACAGCCTGATCGCGATGCCGCCCAATTCAGCCGCTCGAGCCTCCAGTTCGTCGAGGAACAGCGCTTCCCCGGACAGGCGCACGCAGTAGTAGAGCCGGATCGTCCTGCCATGCCCCGGCGCCATCGTGCGCAGCACGGACAGGAAGGGCGTGATGCCGATGCCGCCCGCGATCCACACCTGTTTCCGGGAATCTCTGAGCGGATTGAAGCGCCCGTACGGCCCCTCGATGGCGGCATCGGGCCCCGCGGTCAGGTCGTCGCGCACCCTGCGGGTGTAGTCGCCGAGCACCTTCATCGTGAAGCGCAGCACATCCTCCCCGGCGCCGGACGAGATGGTGAAGGGATGCGCTTCCCTGAAGCCGGCGGCATCGATGGTGACGAAGGCGAACTGCCCCGGCTCGAACGGGAACATCCGGTCCTTCGGTTGCAGCACCACCTCGGTCGCACGCTCGAGCCTGTTGACGGCCGCCACGGCGAAGGGGTGTTTCCGCCGCCTCGGATAGACCAGCTGCCTGTATGCACAGGAGGCCAGTCCGACCGCCAGCAGGAGCGCGAGAAAGACGCCGGGAGCGGACTGGAGCGGGATGTCTTCGCCGTCGTAGAGCACCAGGGAGACATGCGCCGCGGCCACGATGAAGAAGAGGCCCATGAACCGATGCGTCGCGATCCAGCGGTGATAGGGGATCTTGCGGTTCAGCGTGACGACGATCAGCAGCGTGAAACCGATCATCGCGATCAGTCCGAAGAGGTCGATCGGCAGCTCCTCTTCCTCCTCTGCGCCCGCGGCTTCGGCCGGTGCGGCGCCGGCTGCCGCAACCTCTCCCTCCGGCCCGCCCGGTGCGGTCGCGAAATGCGCGATGAACAGCAGCAGCGCGGCGACGCCGAGATACTTGTGCAGCCTGTACATGCGGTCGAGCCCGCCGAAGGCGCTCTCGGCCGGACGCGGCCGGGCCGAGAGCAGCAGCCCGACGGCCATGCAGATCACCGCACAGGAGCCCAGGAAATACGACAGCTGCGCATCGAACGGCATCGCCGCCGCGATCGCGTGATGCCAGTACAGGGCGGCGTACGCGACGAACACCGCCGCCACGCCGATGAGGCCCGTTCGCAAGCTCATGCCCTCCCCGCCGCACTCCCGTATCCGGCAACTCTCCCGCGGTATCCGGAACCGCCCGACGCCGGGCGGACGTGCCGACGCGACAGGCCCTCACGGGGCCGTCTCGCCGTCCTGCGCCCCTGCCGGGAAGCACCGCGCCGGCGGCGCCGGACCGTGCCGGCATCTGTCCGCATTGCGGCGCAGGCTGTCAAGCCCGGGGCGGTGGTGGGTGGGGCCTCCCGCCTCTTTCCGGACAGGAACGACCTCCGGCCGGCAAAGCCGAGCGGTCATGTCGACGGTCGTCGAAGGGCGGCCGGAGTGTCGTTCTTCAGCGGCAAGCCGAGAAGCCGGGAGCGTTGCCGCATTGCGATCCCGCCTCAATTCGGGGGCCTGGCATCGCCGCCGCGCGCAGCGCGTCAACCCGGCCCGCCTTCCTGCCCGGGCCGCTCGACCGGCCTCTGGAGGTCGGAGTGCCACACGAGTTCCCTTGCCAGCCGCTGCTTCGGGAACTGCGCGAGCACGGCTTGCGGTCCCGCCGTTCGGGCGCGCTTCATGACCGGCAGGCAATCCGTGTCGCCGGTAACCAGGTTGACCCGGTCGACGGACCGGTCCGCGGCGCAGGCGGCGATGTCGAGACCGAGCCGCATGTCGCACGCTCCGGCAAGCCGGGGAAGGCGGTAGGGCTTGCCCGGAAAGGTTGACACAGCCATGGTATCGTTCTTGTTCCCGGTAGATTCCGGTATGGCGGGTTCCTGACGGAGCCGCGTGAAGGCGCTCACCCCGTCAAGCAGTCTTTGCAGGTCCCCATCGCAACGATCTTGCAGAAAGGTCGGTTTCCACATATTTATGCGGTCATGAAGGCAAAGAAGCGAAACACGACGCTCCAGCTCCCCGAAGAGCTCATCGCACGGACCCGCGCCTATGCCGCCGCGCACGGAACGACGATGACCCGGCTCGTCCAGTCCCACCTCGAGAAGGTTACCGCGAGCGCCGAGGCAGATGCCGGGAACGACGTGTTGCGGCTCTATTCGGAGGGCCGCCTTGGCACGCGCGACGCATGCCGCCGCCTGGGCCTCCGCGATGGATCGGAACTGCTCCTTGCGCTGGCCGAACGGAATTTGCCGGTTCCGCTTCCGCCGCCGCATGTGATCGAGGCGCAGGCCGAAGAGTTCGTGCAACTCTGGAAGAGCCTTGCATGAGGCGGTGCCGGGTCCTTATTCTGGACGCAGGACCGTTCAACTCCCTCTGGGTCGCAAACGCGCTGGAACTGCTCCTGAAGCTCGATTTGCCGATCACGCTCGTCGATGCGGTTTATGACGAGATGACCTCCGACCTGTCCTACGCCAAGGATGCGGACGTCAAGGCGTTCGTCGACAACCATCGTCCTCCGTTTCACATCGTCGAGACCGCACAGGGGCTGGCCGAGCGCGAACGGCGCGCGCGCGGGGAGCCCCCGAAGAGGAATGCCGGCGAAGTGGCAATGGCGGATTTCCTGACGGCCGAGGACGGACTCGACGCCTGGCTGGATACCGGCGAACCCGTCCTGATCCTCACAGAAGACATGCGCGCAGCCCGGCGGCTTTTTCTCCCCGAGGCGCGGGTGCAAGTGCTGGGCACGATCGGCCTGCTCCGCGGCATGGAGCGCATGGGGATGATTGCCTCCGCCGATGCCGTGCTCCGCGAAATGCGGAAGCCGTCGGGGCCGGGCCGGTTCCTGAGCGACGGCCGTACCCTCAGCGAACCTCCGGAAGGTCTGGACGTGCCGGCGCAGGATGGAAGTTTCTGGACTCGCGAAATGTGAGCCGTCAACCTTTCCGTGCAGGTCCCGAAGCAATCCATGAAGGATTGCGTGATCCTGGCAACCTGTCTGGAGCACATCCGGTCGTTGCGGGCCGGGGGCCGGACCGCGACCGCCGTGTTCGTGTCCTCCAGCACCAGGGATTGCGCCGCCGCGGACAGGACGACGATCGGGGACGACATCAAGGGTGAATTTCACCCCCCGGGCTTGGAGTAGGCGGCGATGTCGAGACCGAGCCGCATGTCGACACCCTTTTTGCTCGAAACGCGGCCTGAAGTCCTCGTCGGACAACGCTGATCGACGACGCAAGGCTCGACAGCGTGGCGCGGGTCCAGGCGGAGATGGACGTGAGCGGCGCGTCAATCAACGTGAGACTTCCGCGTCAATCAGGATGAGACGGGGGAAGGCGGCGGCCCGGAACGGAGGGAGGGCGTAGCCCGACTGGAGTTCCGGGCCGCCGGCTCGCAAAATTTTCCCCCGGTCCTTCTGGCGGATTCGGCCGGCCGGGCGAACGGTGGCGCTTTTCCAAGCGGGAGAGCGCGGCGTTGCCCGGGCGTCACATAACCGATCGCCAGAAGAGGTTGTTCATGATCCAGAAGAAGACCGACACCATCGAGGTGGCGGCCGCCAAGGCGGGCTTCAGCCGGGCCACCGGCTACCGGCTCGCCGCCGATCCGGCGCCACCCTTGCAAGAGAAGAAGCCGCGGGGCCGGCGCCGCCCGGACCCGCTGGCCGATATCTTCGACACGGAAGTCGTGCCGATTCTCGAGACCAGCCCGGGCATCCGCCCGGTCGGCGTGTTCGAGGAGCTGATGCTGCGCCATCCCGAGCTGGACCCGGGGGTGCGGCGCACGCTGGAGCGACGGATCCGCGTCTGGTGCGCCGAGCACGGCGCGGAGAAGGATGTGATCTTCCGCCAGAAGCACGAGCCGGGCCGGCAGGGCCTGTCCGACTTCACCCGCATGGGCGCGCTCGGCGTGACCGTGGCGGGGCAGGCGCTGGATCACATGCTGTATCACTTCCGCCTCGCCTGGTCGGGCTTCGCCCATGCCCGGGTGGTGCTCGGCGGCGAGAGCTTCACGGCGCTGGCGGAGGGGCTGCAGGACGCGCTGTGGCATCTCGGCGGCGCGCCCCGCGAGCACCGCACCGACAGCCTGTCGGCGGCGTTCCGCAACCTGCGCAGGGACGAAGCCGAGGACATGACCGAGCGCTATGAGGCGCTGTGCGCCCATTACGGCATGACGGTCTCGCGCAACAACCGCGGCGCGGCGCACGAGAACGGCGCGATCGAGGGGCCGCACGGCCACCTCAAGCGCGCGATCGCGGATGCCCTGGCGCTGCGCGGCTCGTCGGACTTCGACGATCTCGACGCCTATCGCGGCTTCATCGCCGAGGTGGTCGGGCGTGCCAACGCCCACCGCTCCAGGGGCATCGAGGCCGAGCGCGCGACGCTGCGCGACCTGCCGGTCGACCGGACCGCGGATTACGAGCCGATCAGCGTCAACATCACCTCGTCGTCCGGCTTCGTGCTGCGCCGCGTGTTCTACACCGTGCCCTCGCGGCTGATCGGCCACCGGCTCGGCGGGCGCCTCTACGACGACCGGCTCGAACTCTTCCTCTCGGGCACCCGCATCCTGACCCTGCCGCGCGGCAGGGCCGGGGCGAGCGGCCCCAACGTTCATGTCGTCAACTACCGCCACGTCATCCACTCGCTGAAGAAGAAGCCGATGGCGCTCAAGAACCTGGTCTATCGCGACGAGCTGTTCCCGCGCGAGCCCTACCGGCGCTGCTTCGAGCGGGCCCTGGAGCGGGTGGGCGACCGTCAGGCCTGCCGGCTCGCCGTCGCCCTGCTGGCGCTGGCCCATGAGGAGAACTGCGAGGCCGAGCTGGCCGCGGAGATCGACCGCGCCCTCAAGGCCGGCGGGCTCCCCGATCCCGTCAAGCTCAAGACGCGCTTCGCGCCGGACCGCGGCAAGATGCCCAGCGTCGATGTCACCAAGCCGCACCTGGCCGGCTACGGAACCCTGCTCGGCGTGGGAGACGCGGCATGACCGACCGGAACGACAAGAGCGCGGCCGACCCCAACAAGGTCGACGCCATCAAGCTCTCCCTGATGCTCGCCGATCTCCGCCTGCCGACGATCAACCAACTCTGGCAGAGCTTCGCAAAGCGGGCCGACGCCGAGGGCTGGACCGCCGCCCGCTTCCTCGCCGCGCTCGCCGAGCACGAGCTCGCCGAGCGCGATCGAAGGCGCATCGAACGCCATCTCAGGGAGGCAAAGCTGCTCCCCGGCAAGAGCCTGGAGTCCTTCGACTTCAACGCCGTGCCGATGATCTCGAAGGCCCAGGTCAACGCGCTCGCCGCCGGCGACGCCTGGCTTACCCAGGGCGCCAACTGCCTGGTCTTTGGCCCGCCAGGCGCCGGCAAGAGCCATCTCGCGTCCGCCATCGGCCTCGCCCTGGTCGAGAACGGATACCGCGTGCTGTTCACCAGAACCACCGATCTGGTCCAGCGCATGCAGGTGGCGCGCCGCGAGCTCGCCCTGGAAGCCCTGCTCGCCCGGCTCGACCGTTTCCACCTTCTGATCCTTGACGACCTCGCATACGTCCAGAAGGACCAGGCCGAGACCGGCGTGCTCTTCGAGCTCATCTCGGCGCGCTACGAACGGCGATCGCTGCTGATCACCGCAAACCAGCCCTTCGGCGCCTGGGACAAGGTGTTCCCCGACGAAACAACCGCCGTGGCCGCCGTCGACCGCCTCGTCCACCACGCCACCATCCTCGAGATGAACGTCGAGAGCTACAGACGCCGCGAAGCGCTCGACAGGGGCAAGCGAAAGGCCGGCCGGCCGGCAAGCTACGCCACCGGCAAAAACACCAAGGACTGATCCGCCGACGCCAACTCGGCGGAGCGGCCAGCAAACTCACGGCCCGCGGAAACCGCCTCCGCGGGCCGCCTCATCTCCGCCCGACCGTCCCTCCGCGACAATCAAAACCGCGAAACCGGTCGCGCCGCGACAATCAAAACCCGCTTGCAATCGCCGCCGCGCGAGGGAATCATCCCCCCGCCGCTGCCGCCGGGAATCTCATCCTGATTGACGCGCGGCTCTCACCCAGATTGTCGCGCCATAGACGTGAGCGTCGAGATCCTCGACCGGGTGATCCGCCACTTCAAGGCGCAGGGCAAGCGGGTGGTGGTGTTCAGCCACTCCTTCGGCTCGTTCATCGTGCCGCGCTACCTGGCGCTCAAGGGCCCGGGCGCGGCGGACCGCTACGTCATCATGGCGGGCCGTCTCGACATCGAGCGGGAGATGTACGAGAACCGGCTGAGCAAGCTGCACGACGCGAGCACCGTGGCCTGGTTCTACGAGGGCGGCGCCACGCTCACCCGGTTCGACCAGGCCGCCGGCCCGATCGATCCGGACCCGGACGCGCCGCCCGCGGAGAGCATGCTGCCGCGGTCGGTCCGGATGCAGGCGGTGTTCCAGGGGGCGCTGGGCAAGCACCGCTACACCCGCCTCCTGGCGGGAACCGACCTCTCGAAGGTGATCTACGCCTACGGCACGACGGACGAGGCGGTCGGGCGGCTGACCGGCGAGGAGGTCGCCTTCCTCGAATCGCGGGGCGCGAAGGTCCTCGCCGTGGAGGGCGGGCACGGCTCGATGCTCGACGACCCGGCCGCCGCCGCCCGGATCGTGGCGCTGCTCGAGGGCCGGGGCGGGGCCGCCGCCGCAAGGGACGTCGCGGGACGGACCGGGCATGCGGCTTCGAGCCTTGACCGGCGGATGGGAAGACAGTGAACATTCGCCGCAACGACGATACGGGAACCCGCACGATGACCGACGAACCCGCCTGCCGCACCGGCCGCGCCGCCAGAGGGAGCTTGAGCCGGCGCGGCTTCCTCGCCCGCGCCGCGGCCCTGGGCGCCGCCGTGGCCGCCGGGCCCCCGCTCGCCCGGGCCTCGGCAGCCGCCCCGGCGGGGGACGGCGCGCTGTCTGCGATCGGGATCGAGGAGCACTATGCGACGCCCGAGCTTCTCAGGCTGAACGGCATCAGGATCCCGAGGGCGCGGCTCGTCGATGCGCTCACCGATGTCGGGGCCGGGCGCATCGCGGCGATGGACGAGGCGGGCATCGCCATGCAGGTCCTCTCGGCGATGACGCCGGGCGCGCAGGAGCTGCCGGGTGCCGGGGGCGTCGCGTTCGCCCGCGGGCTCAACCGCTGGATCGCCGGGGAGGTCGTGCAGCGCCGGCCGGACCGCTTCCGGGCCTTCGCCGTCCTGCCGATGCAGGACCCGGAGGCGGCGGCGGACGAGCTGGAGCGCGCCGTGCGCGACGACGGCCTGGTCGGCTGCATGACCTACGGCGCCATCGGCGGCAGGTTCCTCGATCACGCCGCCTTCGCGCCGGTGCTGGCGCGGGCCGAGGCGCTCGGCGTGCCGGTCTACATCCACCCGGCCTCGCCGTCCCCCGAAATCGGGCGCCTCTACTACGACGGCCTGGGCGACGCCTGGGTCAGCCGGATCCTCGCCGGTCCGGGCTACGGCTGGCACCAGGAGGTCGCGCTGCAGTGCCTGCGGATGATCGTCGCCGGGGTCTTCGACCGGTTCCCCGGCCTGCAGATCGTCGTGGGCCACATGGGGGAGGGGCTGCCCTTCTGGTACTGGCGGCTCGGGGACGACCTGGCCAGCGCCACGAAGGACAGGCTGCAAAAACCCGTCCAGCAGTATCTGCGCGACAATTTCCGGATCACGACGAGCGCGTTCTTCCGCGACGAGCTGCTGGCGCTCGCGCTGGCGGTCATGGGCGAGGACCGTGTCCTGTTCGCGGTCGACTATCCCTTCGCGAGCAACCGGGCCGGCGCGGACTGGCTCCGCTCGGCAAACATCCCCCGGCGCGTCAGGGAGAAGATCGCGCACGGCAACGCCCGGCGGCTCCTGAACCTCGGCCCCTGATTGCGCGCCGGCGGGCTGCGTGGAAGCGCCGGGCCTGGCGCCGGGCGGGAACGGGAAGCCCCGGCCGCGCGCTCCCGGGTGGAGCCCCGCCGCCGCGCCCGCGCCCCACCCCTCGGGGAAGCCCCCACTGCGCATCCGACATTGCGTCAGGCGGAATACGCAGCCGCCTGCCGGGCGCGGGGACGGGCCGGGCTAGCGCATCGTCCCCCGGGGTTCGAGTATCTCCTCGTCGAGTGCCTGCGGCGCCCCGGTCGCGGCCTCGCTGGCCAGCCAGCGCACGAACCGGCCGCAATGGTCGAGATGTGCGCTGCCGTCGGGCCGCGACAGCCCCGACGTCCCGATCGCCGAGCGGTACCGCTCGAAGGCGCGCCGAACGGCGTCAACGCACGCCGCGTCGGGCTTCCCGTCAGTCGCCACGCTCACCCCTCCCCGAACCGGGCTCCGGACCCTCGCTCACGGTCGGCCCGCGGCCGCGACACCGCCTTGCCCGCACACGCGGTCCCTGCGGCCGGGACCGCCGAACGGCGCCGCCGCCGGGCGCGCAGCGCGCCCCTCACCACTTGATGAGGCTTCGGAGCATCACCCCGTGCTCGGCGGCGTTGTCGTTGACGGCCTCGCGCCGGGTCGCGTCGAGGCTGACCTCGAAGCCGGGGTCGCCGCGCACCGCCGAGGTCAGCCGCCAGCCCATGCGGTACTCGCGCGCCGTCTCCGACAGCCCGAACCCGACATTGGGCGTGCCGGTGAAGCGGTCGCCGAGGAGCGCCATGCCGTAGCCGGCCTCCGCGTCGAACCGGCTCGTCGGCTCCGCCCCGCCGTTGGTGGCCGCCAGCCCCGCCGACGCCGGCAGCGCCCACAGACGCTCCGAGCCCGCCGGGTCCGCGCCGTACGAGGGCGTGAGCGACATCGAGAGGCCGCGCCCCGCGTTGCCGCCCGGCACCAGCCGGAGCTGCCCCGTGACGCCCCATTCGTCGTAGCCCTCGGCGGCATGCACCGCCAGGCCGTGCACCTTCAGCGCCATGTCGAGGCCCCGCGACGGGTCCGCCCAGCCGAGGCCGGCCCCGACCTCCAGGCCCGTCCCCGTCTCCGCGTCGCCCGCGTCGTGGCGCACCCCGAGCTCGACCGACGGCGTCAGCGCCGCGCCGCTCGCGAACGAGAAGGTGCGCGAGCCGTCCAGCACCGCCCGCACCCGGCTCGACTCGCCGTGCGCGCCCGCGAGGTTGCCGAACGCGGATCCCGCGACCCGGTCGGACTCGGTCCGCACCCAGAACGCGTCCGCCTTCAGCGCCAGCGCGAACCCGCCCGGCTCGGCGGGGGCTATCAGCTCGCCCCGCACCCCGGTCGCCGCGAGCGTCATCGCGAGGTCCGTGCGGTAGCGCTGCGCCACGCCGCCGTCGAGATCGAGCGACAGGGTGCCCGTGCCCGTGCCCGCCATGCCCCACGCCGAGATGCGCTCCGAGAGCGCGAGACGCGCATAGGGCATCATCATCGTCGCCGTGCTGCCGAGCGCGTAGCGCCAGCCCGCATCGCTCGCCGTGCCCTCGCCGACGCTGTGCGTCATCGCGAAGCCCATCAGCAGACGGCCGCGCTCGTAGTCCATGCCCATCGAGCCGGTCGCCGCCTCGCCGGTGAGGCCGAGACCCGGCACCGCCGCCGAGAACTGCGACACCGACGCGCCCTGGCCCCAGCTCGTCCACTGCGAACCGGCGCCCTGGCCGAGCACCGCCCGGAACGAGGTGCCGAGCAGCAGCTCGCGCCCCGTCACCCGGCGGGCGCCGGCGGTGGCGGCGGGGTCGTTCCAGGGGTTCGTGAGGCCGTGGCGCGCGAACGGATCGTCGTCGTCGGCCGCCGGCGCGCTGGGCGCGCCGAAGGTCTGCGCGAAGCCCGTCAGGACATGCGCGAGCGCGGTGCCGCCGCCGCCCCCGGCCTCGCCGAAGTTCATGCGCTGCCCCATGAGCGTCACGTGCGAGCCCGCGCCGCGCGGCGTCTCCAGCCGCGCCGTCACCGACGCCACCGCGTCCGAGGCCACCATGCGCCCGAACCGCGCCAGCCACATCGCCTGCAGCGGGTCGTCGTTCCTGACGACCCCCTTCGCCTCGCGGTGCATCTTGCGCAGATACGCCCCCTGCGGGTTCGAGAGCCTGAGCGTGAACGTCTCCTTGCCCTCGTCGTGCGAGTCGTCGAGCAGCGCCACCGAGACCGTCTTCGCCGTCTCGCCCGGCGCAAAGGTCAGCGTGCCGGACGCGGCCGTGTAGTCCGCCCCCGCCGCCGCCGTGCCGTCCTTCGTCGCGTAGTCCACCGACACCGGCCCCGACGCCGCGCGGCTCAGCGTCACCGCGAAGTCGAGCGAGGCGTCCTTGCCCTCCTTCGCCCGCGCGTCCGCGACCCGGATGCGCGCCGGGCCCGGGACCTTCGCCGACGCCCCGCCGAGCGCGATCTTCACGTCCTTCCAGGAACTCGGCGCGACGCGGACCCGCCACAGCACCGGATCCAGCGGCTCCACGCCCGTGACCGTCCCGGCCGTCACCGTGAACGCGTCGGGGGCGGGCTTCGAGCCCGACTGCACGTCGAGGACGAACGCCGTCCGCCCGTCATGCTCCGCCGGGACGTTGCCGAACTCTACCGCCACGGTCTGGGCCTCTTCTTCCGGCGGGGTCTGTTCCTCGGGCACCTGCGCCTGCGCCTGCGCCTCGGTCACCTCGATGCGGTAGTCCGTGGTCGTCAACCCCGGTTGGAGCACCGTCACCTCCAGCCTGGTCGGGCCGTCCGGCGACAGCGACAGCGCCGCCGCCGTCCCGGAAGCCCGGACCTGCTGCCGCGACAGAAGCGTCAGATGCGGCGCCGGCTGGCGCGAGCGCGCCCACACGGTCGGCGCGGCCGCCGCGCCCCACGACGGTTCCAGCGACACCTCACGGGTCCCCGCCGGCACCTCCGCCCGGTACGACGTCACCCCCGGCGAGAAGGCCGGGACCAGCGCCACCGCCTGCGAGCCCGCCGTGAGCGCAAGACCGCTCAACGGACCGCCCGCCGCCGCCGTCTGCGGCGCCGCAGCCCCGACCACCTCGACGCGGTACGTCGTGGTCGTCCCCTGCAATCGCTTCCCCGAACCGTCCGGTTCGAGCACCGTCACCTCCAGCCCGGTCGGGCCGGCCGACGACAGCGCCAGCGCCGCCGCCGTGCCGGAGGCGTGAACCTGCGCCTGCGCCAGCATCGCCGCTGGCCCTTGCGAAACCAAAACCACGCTCGGCGAGCCGCCCAGCTCGGCCTCCGCGCCCCAGTGCGGCGCCAGCGTCACGCCCGCCGTCCCCGACGGGACCTCCGCCCGGTAGGACAGCACATTCGGCGAGAAGGCCGGGACCAGCGCCACCGCCTGCGAGCCGGCCGAGAGCGCAAGACCGCTCAGCGGACCGCCCGCCGCCGCGCGCGCCGCCGCCAGCCGCTGCCTCTCCGCTTCCGCGGCCGCCTCCGCCGCGAGCCGCGCCGCCTCCGTCTCCGCGTCCTCGTGGTTCGTAATCGTCAGGGTGAGCTCGGCAGCGCCCATGTAGGTCAGCAGGCTTGTCGTCCGACTGCACGTCGGGCAGTTCCCTATTTGCCTGCCGGTGTACTGAATGCCCGCATGGTCCGCCCTGACGCCGATGTCGATCGTCTCGCCGGAGTCCTCGTGCGGGTCGTCGACGACGTGAATCTCGAAGCTCGCGCTCCGGCTCCCCGAAGGAATGTGCAGCAGGTTCGCGGCCTGGACGGTCTCGGAAGACGTCCCGCCGAACCAGCCTCTGCCCTCCCTCTGCACCGGCCTCCTGTAATCGTCATATTCCGGACCGGCCGGCACCGGCGTGCGGTAGTCCTCCCCCCAGGTCGCCGTGCCGCCGAGGTTGACGGTCACATTCACGCCGCCGTCAAGCGCCGGCTCGGGCAGCGTGACCGTCACCGTGACCGGCGCGGCGCCCTCGCGCGGCGCGCCGCTCGCGCTCAGGGTCGGACCGCTGGCGCTCAGGGCCGGCGAGGGGGCCGGCGCCGTCAGCCTCACCCCGACCTGCTGGCCGTCGCTCCATTGCGGGTTGACGCCGTTCCATGTGTAACTTTCTTCAATGCCGAATGAACCAACGGGTAGCCGCGTAGCGCCGAGATGCAACACCATCCCGGCAAGATTCGACCGTGGTGTCGGGGTGATGTCAATTCTTGCCGACCTACTGGTAGGAAAGTAAAACAAACCTTCGACTAGATAGGTCACACCGTTGTACTCGAACTCATCGTCCGAGAGCGCCACGGAGCAGTTGTCTGCGGAGGCGGCGAGGGAGCAGCCGAGAAACCCTGAGCCCTGATCGACCGTCAGCGTCGGGCTCCAGACGGTGTTCCGCCCCGCGCCCCCGTCGACGGAGGGCACACCGGGGGCGGGCATCTCCAGACTCACGCGAACCCGGCCCGACGCGGGCAGCGAGCCCAACCAAGAGTAGCCGTTTTCGCCTAAAGAGGCGTCTTCGACGCCATTCCGGTAGACGGAGAAACCGCCCACAGCGCCGTCCGCCAGCGACCAGCGCGTGCTGCCGACAACCAGCGTCGCGCGCTGCGCGAAGGCAGCGGGGATGTTCCGATCCAACGCGATGTCGATCTGGTTTCGTCGAGTACCCGAGAAGAGATAGCTAGTAGACTGGAGAACCGCGACCCGGTAGGTCTGGCCGCCATAGCTGAAGCTGTCGTCCGTCAGCGCACCCCGGCAGCGATAGGTTGTTGAGACGAATCTCGGCTCCGTGCAACCGCGACCGACAATGTGACCGAAATGAGCCCGTGTGTAGTCGTAGTTCTGCACGTCCAGCATGGCGGACCAGAGGGTGACGGTATTCTGCGCCTGGGCCGGCGCGGCCGCGAACAGGCCGAGCGCCCCGAGCAGCAGCGCGAGGACGGGGAGGCGGGCGGGGCGGCGCCACGCGGACGCGGCCCGGCGCGAGCCCGCCGGCGCATTCGGCGGGTTGGCGCCGGAGTATTCCGATCGACGACGTTCACCGCCGTCGGGTGCGCCCGCGAGCGGGGCGAGGCAGCGCAAGGGAGAACGGCACGAAGCGACAGGCGGGGCCGAAGGCTGTAAAGATGTTGACATGATGCTCTCCCGTCAGGTCCGTGCAGTGTAGCGAATCTCGAGGATGACGTCCTCGAGCGTCTCGAGCGCCGCCCGGTGCGGTGAACGGCGGCGCCGCGCCTCGATGTCCCGCGCCGCGGCCGGGAAGGTGAGCAGCCAGGTCGAGCCCACCCCGCACCGCTCGAAGGGCAGGAGCCGCCCGCCCCTGGCGCTCATCCTGGCGGTGTCGGTGTCGGCGCCGGCAAGCGTGATCTGCTGGCGCCCGAAGACGTTGAGGGGGCCGCCCGCCTCGGATTTTCCTCGGTCGAGGTTTACGTGCGGTGGCCGATGAGCGCAAGGCGCCCGCCCAGCCCCTCGCCGAGACCCGGCACCGTCACCCGCAGCGACGCGATGCGCCGCGCGTACTCGTCGGGCATCGCCTCGTCGAAGACCGCCTCGCCGAGGGTGAACACCCCGCGCCCGGTCTGCCGCACGCCCTCGAGCGCCACCGCATCGACCTCGCTCAGCCGCACCGTCAGCGCGCCCTGCGCCTCCGGCCGGTAGCGCTCCAGGTGCGCGAAGTCCATGCGCTGCAGGTCGAGCAGAAGGCCCTGCCCGGCGAGCAGCCCGCGGTGCTGCGCGTCCCAGGCCGGGCGGGTGAACGTCGCCGCCCAGTCGCCGACCTCGACCCGCCAGGCCTGCTCCGCCAGGCGGCAGAACCGCAGCGTGAGGTCGTAGGCCGAGTCGTAGAGCGTCGAGACCCGCCCGAGATACCAGTTGCGGAACTCCGCGTCCGTGGCCCGGCGGCGGTGGCTGGCTCATTCGCCCTGAGCCTCCGAAAAATCTGATGCGGCCGAAAAGCTCAAATCCCCGGTTAATGCGTACATGTTACAGATGGGAAGGAGAGCCCTATACGGCTTTCGCTGTTGTACAATTTCATCGTTTTGATCTTCGACTGCTCAGCGCACAGCGTGCTAGCAAACGCCATGTGAGGCACCGCGATCAGCGTGAAGGCCAGTAGGAGTATCGTCGTAGCTGTCTTCATGGCTGTTTCCCCCCTCATGTGGGATCGCTGGTCAAAGACGGGCCGTCCCGGCGGCGGCATTGTGTGCTCTCGGCCCACCACTCCACCGGTCCTCGTATCACAGCCGTCAAGCGCGCGCAATGCCCCTGCAGGAACCCTGATCGGCGATCAGAAAGATTTGGTCACCCGGTTGGGCCATTGATTACAATGGGTTGCGCAGACAACCCGCCCCGAGGGGCGTCACCAACCGGGTGAAGATCATGGTCCCTTGTTATCGCTCTCCGATCAAGCTCGAAGTGACGCGGGATGGTACGGCCGCGACGGCGCGCGGCGGTCTGGTGCTGCTGTTCGAGGTTCTGGCGTCGCGGCGCATCCTGGCCGGGCTGCCGCGCTGCGGCGGCAGCCCGTCGCAGGGCTGGAGCGACGGCCAGATGATGCTGGCGGTGCTGGTTCTCAACGTTGCCGGCTTCGACCGGGTGTCGGACATCGAGCATCTGGAGGCCGATACGGGTCTTTGCGCTCTGGTCAGGCGGTTCGAGCCGAAGCTGTTGGGTCTGTCGAGGGGCGCGGTCGCGCGGCGGTTCCGGGGCGGTCGCGAGCGCTGCTTTCCCTCGGCGCGTTCGCTGCGCGACTGGCTCGACCGTTTCCATGTCGCTGGGGTGCACGATGTCGAGAGGGAGAAGGGCACGGCGTTCATCCCGCCGCACACGGAACGCCACGAGTTGTTCCGGGCGGTCGCCCGCCGCCTTGTGGCCGAAGGGGTACGGGAGGCCGTCGCGGCGTCGGTGACCATCGACCTCGACGCGACGATCATCGCGTCCGGCAAGCGCGAGTGTCTGTATACCTACCGTGCCGCGGAGAGGCTGGTTCCGGGCGAGCGGGGCTACCAGCCGCTGGTCGCGTTCTGCCCCGAGATCGGGATGGCGCCGTGGCTGGAGAGCCGCGACGGCAACGTGCCGGCGGCGCTGGACAACCGGCGGGCGCTCGAGGAGGCGCTGTTGCAGCTTCCCGGCGCCGTGCGCCAGGTCACCCTCCGCACCGATGGGGCGGGCTACCAGGAGGATGTGATCCGCGCCTGCAACGACCCCGCCTTCCGCCGGGCGGAGACGCGGCGCTTCGGCACGGTGGGGCTGATCTGCGGCGCCACCCGTTCGGAGCCGCTGATGGCGGAGGTGGCGCGGCTCGCCGACGACGCCTGGCGCCCGGCGAAGGGGCCGGTGGAGACGCCGGACGCCGGGCCGGCGTCGGACAGTGTGGCGCTTGAATGCGCCGAACTGCCCTACGTCCCCGCGACAACCAACGGACTGAAGCCGCGCCATGTGATCCGCTACGTCGTCACCCGGCGCGCCCTTCCCGGGGCGCTGGGCCTGGACGAGGGCGACCTCCCGGCCGCCGATGGCAGGCCCGCCTACAGGATCAGGGCCTACATGACCAACTTCCCGGCCCCCGACGCGATCCGGGCGGAAAAGGCGAACGGCCTGAGGGTGCTGGACGCCGCCGAGGTCGTGGCCGCGGCCCACGAGCGCTGCGGACGCGGCGAGGAGGTGCACGCGGTGCTCAAGTCCGACCTCGCCGCCGGGACGATGCCGTCGGGGCGGTTCGGGGCCAACGCCGCCTGGCTGTGGCTCGCGGCGCTGGCGCTGAATGCGATGGCGCTGGTGCGCCGCGCCGCCTACGGCCCCGAGTGGCGCTGGGTGCGGATGAAGCGCATCCGCGCGATATGGATCCACCTCGTCGCCCGCGTCGCGCGTCACGGGCGCCGGGTCACCCTCGTGCTCGGCGGCGCCGGCGCCCATCTCCTGGCGGCGCGCCGGCGGATCCACCTCGCCATGCCGCCGCCGGCATCCGCGCCCGGCTGACCCCGGCGCGACAGTTCGACGCGACAAGGCGGACCCGGCACGGCACCGGAGGGCGTTGCGCGCGCCCAACGCGCCGGTGAAGACCCAACCATCACGAAGAGGCCGCCGGCCCCGCTCCGTTGCCGCGTCAAGCTCACGCCGGCAGCCCAAATCGACGACCCGGCATGACCGGACGGCCCTGCCGATGGCCGAAATCGCGCCGCCAGAAAACCAGCTCGCCGATCAGGGAGGAACAATTTTTAGTCGCGCTGAGGGCTCGGGATGAGTGAGAGCGCGCTCGCCGCAGGTTGTTCGAGGGAGCCGCGCCCCTGTCTGGCCGGCGTCACGGTGGTTTCTCGAAGCCGCCGAACGGCGTTTTCGGGCACATCGCGCGTGAGTGCCCGGCGGCGGCAGCAGACGCGCCGCGAGCCGCGCGCTTCCGTGGTGGCGCCTGCGGGATCAGGCGCCGGGCGTGCTCAGGATGACGGCGAGGGCGTCCTGTGCGCGGGCGGCGTAGTGGCGGTTGGCCTCGGGCAGGTAGCGGAAGCGGCCGTCGCTGCGCACGATGGCGATGGCGGCGTTGGTCAGACAGGCAAGATTGCGGGGCATGTGGCGCACGTAGGCCCGGCAGCGGTCTTCGTCATAGGTGAAGTCGCGCACGTAGTGCAGCCGGTTTTCGATGTGCCAGTGATTGCGGACCAGGGCCAGCAGCTCCTCGGGCCCGGCGCGGTCTGCGCCGAGCGAGGTGAGGCTGTAGGCCACTTCGATGCTGCGCTTGCCGGTCTTGAGGATCTCGCGCTCGCGTTCGATGCGCACCGCCTGGCGGCGGCCATGGAGATTGGCGTAGCCGTCCCACTCGGCAGCGGAGAGGTCGACGACGGCACAGCGCCGGCGCTCGATGCGGCCATGGCCCTTGTCGACGGTCTCGTGCCAGGGCGCGTCGCTGAAGTCGATCGCCTTGAGGTCTTCGAGGATGGTCTCCTGGTTGTCCTTCACCGCGCTGACCACATAGTCGGCGCGGCGTCCGAGCAGGCAGCGCGCGGTTTCCTGCTGGGCGTGCATCGCGTCCATGGTGACGATGCGGCCTGCGAGGTCGAGGCTGCCGGAGAGTTCGCGCACGGCCGGGATTTCGTTGCTCTTGGAATCGACCTCGACCTGGCCGAGGACCAGGCCGCTGTCGTGCTCCACCGCCGCGACCATCATCCGCCGTCCCTCCTCGGTCT
The DNA here is from genome assembly GCA_965202835.1 of Alphaproteobacteria bacterium. Taxonomy (GTDB): domain Bacteria; phylum Pseudomonadota; class Alphaproteobacteria; order MPNO01; family MPNO01; genus MPNO01. Next base: position 92,028 of record CBDBCA010000001.1, read on the forward strand.
GCCTGGAGGCGCCGCGCAGGTCCTTTCCGTCCATGGCGACCGGCGCATGCGCGGTGCTTTGCTGGGCGGTCCACTGGCCGATGGCGTTGTCCAGGGTCTCCGGCGGAAGCGCGGCAAGGACGTTGTGGAAGGTGGTGATCGCGGGCGGGGTGTAGCGCTGCTTGGAGGGGCTGAAGAACGCACCCACCGCCTTGAGCTGATCCTGGGAGAGCAGGGCGGCGAACTGGGCGAAGGCGTTCACCCCCCGGTAGCCGGCAAGCCGGGCGGCGACGGCAAGGGTCAGAATGGTGTTGAGTGCATAGCGCTTGCCCCGGGCATGGCGGTACTCGGGCACCTCGCCCAGACACTCGAACAGGCTGCGCAGCCGGGGTGCGGCCATCGGCTCGGTGTGCTGCTCAGCGCTCCAGTTTGCCGGCATCTCGACCCGGCTCAGCGCCTCAGGCGCGCCGTCTGTCAGTTCGAACACGAAGACCTCCTTGGGCTGGCCGTGGTGACGCCAGCGCGGGGCAGCCCCGGGGTCACGGGCAAAGCCGCGCGTCACCCCCAGCGAGCGCCAGTTGGCGGCGCGGTAGCAGGTGCCGGCGAAGCGCGAGACGTCCACGAACGTCTCCGCCAGAAGAGCCGGATATCCATGCACGGCCTGGATGTCCGCAGACAGCCTCCGCAGGCTCAGCCCCAGCACCCGCGAGGCCAGGTTGGGCACCCGCTCGGGCGTCAGGATGACGAAGCGCGAGTTGTTGGCGATCAGATGCAGGCGCCGGAACTGCTGCTCCGCCGACCACCCGATCCAGCGGTCGCGCGCGGCAAGCTTGAACGCGCCCGGCTGCCAGCCGATCAGGGCGAGCCAGGTCTCGCCATGAACCGCGACATGGCGAAGCCCCTTGCCGATGACGCCGTGGAACCGCAGATAGTGGTGCTCCTCCACCAGACGGTCCCAACGCCGGTGCTCCCGCGCGCCCCAGGTCGGGCGCACCGTGACCGCGCGCAGATCAATGGGAAAATCCCGACTCGGCAGCGTCGCCATGACCGGCACACTGCCATATGGAGAACAGAATGGCCAGCCTCGATATCAGCTCACGCGAACGGCCGCACCGACAATTAACTAAGCCCTGCCAGCCTCGATATCAGCTCACGCGAACGGCCGCACGGACAATTAACTAGCCCTGCCCCTGATCGGCGAGCGAGCTGATTTTCTGTCGGCGTGATTTCAGCCTTCTCCACGCCGGTCATCGAGACCGGCGGACGCCACCGATTCGGTTGGTGGGAGGAGCGGTTCCCGACCGCCCCGGGCGGCGCGCCGGACATCTGATGTCCTTCGTCAAGCCCAAGGACGAGCGGAATTGTCAGACGCCGCGCGACGCCTGCTTCTTGAGGGATGTACGCATATCGGTGGGGGCGCGGCCCGGGACGTCGGTGAACAAGCTCTGATGCGCGGGTCGAAACCGCATGTCCATGATTCCGTCCGGGGCTGGTCCTCTCTTACAACGGGCGTCGGCAATGCCGGCCACAAAGCGGTGACGGGAGTTCCCCTGTCGTCGCCGCGCCCCCGCCGATATGCGTGATGTGGGCGATCCGTTCCCTGCCGATCAGGCCTCCGTCGGCTCCATCAGTGCGATCGCCCACATGAAGCCGACCAGCTCGCGGGCCACCGCCGTGACCGCGACCGTGCTGCGCTTTCCCCGCACGGTCAGCGCCCGGTAGCGTTTCGTCAGACGCGCTTGCGCATTCCATGCCGTGTCCCGAACAGCCTCCGGCAAATGCCTCGTCGCGAAGTACTTCTTCTTCCCCACTCCCGCAGGATAGCGGTAGGTCCATGCGCTCTCGGCCAACACGCGGCGCACCCGCGCGTTGCCGGTCTTGGTGATGCCGCCGCGCCGAACGCTGTCACCGGTTGATCGCTCGGAGGGCACCAGGCCGAGATAGGCCATCAGTTGCCGTGGGTTCTGGAACCGGCGGATGTCGCCGACCTCCACCATGAAGGTGACCGCAGCGATCAGCCCGACGCCGCGCAGAGCCTGAAGGCGCTCCACGACCGGAGCGAGCGACCAGTCGAGGAGGGCGTCCTCGATCGCTTGATCCAGGCGCGCTACCCGCTCGCGGCACTGGCTCTCGGCGACGATCATCTCATGCAGCACGATCTTGTGGGCGGGCCAGTCGAAGGCCAGCTCGTGCAGCCATTTGAAATACTTGGTGCCCCATGCCTTCTTGCCGGGATAGATCTTGCCGTGACGCAGGAGGAACGAGCGGATCTCCTGTCGCTTGCGCGTGCGATCCTTGACTGCCGCCTCACGGGCGCGCACCAGATCGCGCATGGCCTCATGGGCTTCGTCCGGTGTCCAGATCTCGGTCAACTCACCGGCCCGGTAAAGCCGTGCCAGCTTCACCGCATCGCGGCGGTTCGTCTTCACCCGCTCGCCGGGCCGGCGCGGGATCAAGGACGGGGCGATCACGGCACAGTCGTGTCCGAGCCCCTCGATCAACCGCTCCAACCCGTAGCCGGTCGGCCCGGCCTCGTAGCAGAAGCGGAGCCTTGCGCCCGGACGTTCGAGCTTGCGCACGAAGCGACGTACGGAAGCCGCGTCCGAGCCGATCTCTCCGTAATACCTGACCTCGCCATCGCGGCCGTCATCAGCCACCGCGACCGCTTGGCGATCCTTCGACACGTCCATTCCGATGAAAAGGTCGCTACACTCGATCATGGTTCGCCCTCCTGGCTTGAGGCCCTGCTCGTCGAGCAACCCTCGCTGAAAGCCACCAGTGCAGGGCGAACCGCCCTATCACATGACGGCCGCAGAAGGACATACGGTCTTACGGTGAAACCCGCCGGTCGAGGCAAGCAGGCCGTCGCCCCACATCCAGCGCACGGTCTCGAACGCGATCGCGCCCTTGGCGGTCTTGCGATGGCTGGTCACCAGGACCTCGCGAATGAGGTCGGGGCAATTGACGAGGCAGAGCGGGATCGGCTTGACCGAAACGGTGCTGAGATCGCCGCAGGCGGCGGCGTCCCGCACCAGGCCGAGAAAGTCGTTGCGAATGCGGAACGCCTGCCCGACGAGGGGCATCTCGGGCGGGCCGGGGGGCAGGTCCGCCCGCCGGACGGAAGGCCGGGCAGGATCGACCTCGATCGCGTCGGTGTTCATCGTTGCCTTCGACCCCGTCCCAGCCCCGGCGACCGCCTCTTCCCCGGCGCGGCGCAGGGCCTCCGGAGCCCCCCGTCGAACCTTTCACCGCGTGAGCACGTCACGGAGCGCCGCCGGCCGCGTCTTCTTCGCGTTTGTCTTTCGTGTCAGCCTAACGTGTGATTTGCGGAATTGTCCATCGTGTCGATATAAACCGGACATGAGTTCCGCATGCTGAGCCACCCCCTTGCATGAAACAGCAGGCGTCCCGGCTGACATCGCCGTCGCTGCCGCCCGGCAAGACGCAACATTCCAACAGGCGGCGCATTGAGAACCGGGCCGCAATCCCAATATCGAACATCCCCGATCGATCCGGGCGGCCCGTGCCCCGGAATCGCAGTCCGGCCGGAGGAGCAATGACAATGACCGATGAACGCTATCACCTCTCCGCGCGCCTGATGCACTGGATCATGGCCGTGGGCTTCGTCTTCATGTGGGGCTGCGGCTATGCGATGACGACCCTGGTCGAGGAGGATTCGCCGCTGGAGGAGTTCCTGTTCGACCTCCACATCTCGGTCGGGGTGACGCTGCTCGCCCTGCTGGTCGCGCGCATCGCGATCCGGCTGATCCACAAGCCGCCGCCGCTGCCAGCCTCGATCCGGGGGCTGGAGCGCACCGCCGCGCATCTGGGCCACGCCGCGCTCTACGCGCTGCCCGCGCTGGCGATCGCGGCCGGCTGGGCGGAGACCAACTTCGGCGGCCATGCCGTGCAGTGGTTCGGCGTGGAGATGCCGAAAATCTTTCCCGAGACGGGGGAAGACCTCCAGGACCTCTCTGCGGACGTCCACATGTGGCTCGCCTACGGAATGCTGGCGGTCGCCGTGGGTCATGTCGCGGCGGCCTTCAAGCACCGCTGGACCGACGGCCACGACGTCATCCGCCGCATGACTTTCGGCGGCGGGTAGGACTCGCCATTCCGCCGCCGGCTCTGCCGAGGGTCCGTGCCGCCTCCGGCGAGCGCTCGGCAGGGCGACCACGGGCGCACAGGGTCAGCCGGACCTCATTCCGCCTGCCGGCGCGAACCTTCGCCCATCCTGCCGCCATAGTCGCGCTCCAGGTCCCGGTAGACCGTGTGGACGTGATCCACGGGATTGCCGGCGTCGGCGCCGCCCCGCGCGTCGTTGGCATACTCGATGACGACCGACGGCCCCTGTACGGACCAGGACACGTCGCTCCCGGCCGCCAGCGGGCCGCTCCAGGCGAACCGGGTTTCCGCGAGCCCGTCGAGAAACCGTTCCTTGTGCGCCCGCGCATGCTCCGGCGGCATGAGATCGAACCACTGCGAGGCGAGCGCGAGGAGCATTTCCTTCTGCGTCCCGTTCAGCAACCTGCCGGGGATGCCGACCGGCTCCGGGACGAAGCCGTCCCGGCCGGGCCCGACCCGCAGGGCGCCGCGCCTCTCGCCGATCACCGCCAGCGCGCGCTGCGCCGGCGTCAGGCTCGCCGCCAGATCGTGCGCGAGATCGGTCTCCGCCCCCAGCGGCCGCAACTCCGCGCCCGCCACGGCGAACGCCTGCGGGTAGGTGCCGATGAAGCTCGGCGACAGGGAATACGCCTCGCCGTCCAGCGTGACGTTGAGAGCCACATGGTGCCCGTCCAGCTGCACCGCCCAGCGGGACGCGGGCGAGGGATCGCCGAACACGGCGAAGCGGAAGGCCTCGATCCCCACCCCCTCGTTCGGCTCGCCGTCGACGGTGGCGCGGAGGTCGTCCCCCAGCATGACGTCGCGCACCTTGGCGTAGCCCTTCGTGCTCAGCAGCGCCGCGAGAAGGTCCGAGAAGGCGCGGAGCTGGACATCGCCCAGACCGCCCAGCGCGACGCCGCCAACCTGCCCGCGCACCGGGGCGTTGGTCCACTGCCGCCTCTCGGGGCTTGCCAGGTCGTATCGCGCCGACCGCCGCTGCGCCTCGTCCAGCGAATCCAGGAACCGGGCCGCCGCCCGCGCCATGGTGGCCGGCGAGCGGTCCGGCGGCGGCGCCTGATACGTCCCCAGAACCGCGCCCGCGCGGGAGGCGTAGCCCGCGGCGATCCCCGCTTCCCCGTCCCCGGCGAAAGCGCCGCCCGGCCCCGATACGGCGGCCAGCGCGCAGACCGCGCAGAGAAAAACCGATGCCAACGACGGTCTCATCGCAACCTCCACCGGCCCGCGCGGCCCAATTTCGCCGGCGCGTGCAGCCCGGGAGCGCTTGTAGCCCATTATCCGGCCCCGGTCATCGCTCCACAGGTTTGCGCGGTCCGCCGTCCACCCTCCGCTCATCAGTTGTTCCGCAAACGCTCGCTTGCCGGTTGAAAATTGTCGCTACCTGGCCGTTTGTCGGCCTCCGAGACCTGAAGACGATGTTCCGCCGATTGTCAGGCCCGGCAACTCATAACGGCCCTCACCCGGCCGTCGCCACCGCGCCCTCCTGAGGCGCATCGACCTGCAGCGTCACGCGGAGACCGCCGTCGAGCGCCGCGATCATCCGGATCAGCCGGTCGAGCGTGAACCGTCCGAGGTCGGCGTTGCGGATGCGCGAGAAGTCCGCCGCCGCGAACCGGGTCAGCGCCCCGGCCTTGCGAACGGACAGACCGCGCTCGTCCAGCACCGCGACAATGCGCGCCGCGAGGATCGCCTTGGCCTGCTTCAGGTCAGCATCCGGGTCGCCCAGATCGCGAAACACGTTACCGCTGCCCTCGACCAGCTCGAAATCGCTCTCGTTCATCGCATCGGCTCCCGTCTCAGCCGCGCCAGCCGGTTCCGTACCAGGTCGATCTCAGCCTTCGGCGTCGCGACCCCCGACCTCGACTTCTGCCGGAACGCGTGGATCACCCACAGCCGGCCCGCAACCTCCGTCACATACACCACCCGCCAGGCGTCGGTCCGGTAGCGGACGGCGATCGCCAGGATGGCCGGCCCGAAGCCCTTCAGCGGCTTCGCGATACGCGCGAGGAGATGGCGTTGCTCGACGCAGTGCAGCTCCCCGGGTACGGCGACGACCGCGCGGCCGCCCCGCACGACGTCCTGTTCTCCTGGTGGGAGGAGCGGTTCCTGACCGCCCCGGGCGGCGCGCCGGACATCGCCACCCTCGACGCGGACTGATACTGCCGCACCAGCCGATCAGCCTCACGCAGCGCGGGTCTCGATCACAAGGTCCCGGCCCAGCGCCCGCAGGGCCTCGTGAATGCGGTTCGCGGAACTGCGGTGGCGCGGATCGAGCATCCTGCGCACGGCCCTTTCGTCGATGCCGAGACGGGCGGCCAGCGCGACACGGCTCGTGCCGCTCTCCTTCAGCGCAACCCAGAGCGCCGCCTTCGCCGCGGTATCGGCCGGCACGGAGACCGAATGCTCGCCCGCACGACGCGGGCTGGGCGCAGGGATGATATCGGTCCGGTTCATGCGTCCGGCGATGGCCTCCTCCAGCGCATCGGCCGCCTCGGTCAGTGCTTCCGCTTCGTCGGCGCCGGACGTCAGACATTCCGGCAGATCGCGGAACGAGACGACGATCTCGTCGGCTCCGGTGCGCTGCAACCGCGCGGGGTAGGCGAATCGCATGGTTGTCTCCTCCTTTCAGCCTCGGTCGACGTCACGTCGTTCGAGGCCCAATTGACGGATCATCGAGGAAAGCAAGCCAGGCCCGATATCCTTCCGGCGGTCCTTCACGATCGTGAATCGCGAGCCATAGTAGAGCGTGACATGGCTGCCCTTGCCGCGCTCGGTGTCAATACGCACCGGGACGCCCCGTTCACGGCCGATCTCGGATATCCGTTCGATGAACTCCCTGCCTTTCATGACCAATGTATAGGACATTTTTGTCCGATTTCAAGCAACAGCGACCGGGTTGTTCCAACCGCGGTCTGTCCCTCTCCCGACACGCTCAAGGCGGCGCTCGAGGCGCTACCAGAGGCGACGCCCGCCACGACCAGCGGCCTTCATGTCCAAAGTCCGCCGAGACCGGGCGCGCGTCGCATGAATCCGTTCGCTGGTCCGATTACCGGCCAGAACCGCGTGGGCGGAATCCTGGCAGCCGCGTTTTCGAGGGGCGATGTGCCCCGGGGTCACTCACACGCTCGGCGAGACGCGGATTGTCGACCAATGCGCCGAGATTGCGTTCGCCCATTGGCGCTTCGGTCTCCGTGCGGCGCGTCGAGAAGCGGGGGCGCAGGGACGATTCCTGCCAGGTTTGCTCCGATCCGCCAGCGTCAGCTCGCGAAGGCTGTTCGCCGAAAATCTGCGTGTCTACGCAGCCGTCAATTCGGGGTGGTGTATCGCCACCGACGTCGGGTATGGTCCCCTCGCTGCGCAGGGCCGTTAGCTCAGTTGGTAGAGCACTCGACTTTTAATCGAGTTGTCGAAGGTTCGATTCCTTCACGGCCCACCACTAATACATTGAAAAAAGTAACTATTCTGAAACCATGCCGTCGATTCCGTGCGAGACTTCCAGCTCTGGCGGCACCTCATCCTGCTCTTTCCGGAAACGGAGCTGACGGCCGCAACCGTACTGATCCCGGCCACCGCGATCTCAACCCATCCCGCCGGCCCGTCGAACCCGGCCCCGTGACGGAACCGCCCCTCTTTCCGTGAGCGGATCACGACAATCCGAAGTCGTGATCGAAGCTGTTCGACGCTCGGCCCGGTTCCATCCCCTTCTCTGCCGACCGTCCCCGATCCTGCGATCAGCCGCGCCGCGCGCACCATCCGCGCTTCGCTCCAGCCCTCTGGCGTCCAGCCGGATGACTGGTTTCGGCGCTGCCACGAAGGAGGCTGTGGGCGGTCCCGCGGCTCGCGGTCATGGCAGCAAGTGCCAGCGGTCGTCGCCGTACATGAGCCATGCATCGACCCGGCGTCCGTCCCAGCGATAGCGGAGGCGCCTGCCCTCGACCGAAATGCCGACCACGTCGGGCCAGAACGCCGCCACGGCCTGGCCGGCGGGGTGGCGCACGCTCGGGTAGACCACGCCGTTGCTGGCATGGCGATTGCGCAGCACGCGCGCGAGAGACTGCGCGGCCGCGTAATCGTCCGCTTCGAGCTCCGCGGCGAAGGCCGCGGGGTCGCGAAGATCGTGCAGGTCGGTATCAATACGGCCGACAAGCTCACGGTAATCCGCGGTGGAAGGCTCCTCCGCGGTCGCCGACATGAAGCGCTGGAAGTGGAACAGCGTTTCCGCCAGTGCAACCTCGAAGCGGTCGCCGGCGTAGTACACGCCGTAGGTGCCGTCGCTGAAGCAGCTCGGCCTCTGTTGCGAAACGTGACAAAACGGCGCCATCGCCCAACTGGCGCCGGGCCCCGACACGCGTCTCTCGGGCGGCACCAGATGGATCGCGCCGACCGCGTCGCGCACCCGCGGGTCGCTCTTGGCTGCGGCGGCCGCGATCAGCTCCCAGTCGGCCGGATCGGCGATGTCCTCGAACAGATCGACCGGGGGATAGATCGAGCGGACGAGACGAAACGTGCGCGGCCAGCGAACCCTGGCGGTGTCAGGGATCACCAACCGCCGCGTTCCGCGTCGAGATAGGCTCGCACTGCCGCCAGATCGGGGATGGAACCGGCGAGAAGCCGGTCGAGAGCGGGCTCTCCGCCGAACGCTCGGTTGGGCTTGCGTAGCCAGTCGTAGCCCCGGGACAGGTTCGGAAACATGTAGCGGAGACCCTTGTGAATGCCCATCAGCATGGAGAGGCGTTCCCGGGTGTCGCGGGAGATGCGGGAGGGCTGAATCTGGCCTGCCTTCCAGCGGGCGTAGGTTCGCGCTGCGGGCCAACCCAGCAGAATGCGCCCCTCGCGGTCGTTGAGTTTCCATCGCTGGGCCAGGTTGAAGAAGGCGCGCAACATGGCGGCGGTTTCTGCATCGGTGATGTCGGTTGGAGAGGACCAGGTCTCGCGGGGATCGAGCGTTGTGATTGCCATACGGCGTATTCTAGATGGGATTTCGCCTTCAGGCAAGGCTGGGTTCCGGTCCGCTGGGTTCCGGTTCGTGGTCGTGTCGTGGAGCGGGGAAGCCGTAGCTGCTCAGGCGGGCGACCATCGGATTGCCGACAACCGCTTTCCGCGACGACCCATTGCGCACCCCGCTATGCTTACCCGCTGCTTACCCGACAGAACTTGGACTCGAGGGGTTCCATCTAACCACTTGAAAACACTGTATGTTTTTCAGACCTTGAACCTTGACGCGCCAGATTAAAAGTCAGTTGCTCTACCACCTGAGCTATGCGCGCACGGGTCGGCGGCAGCGTGGTCGCGGCGCGAAGGTATGGGCGGCCGGTTACAGGGTCAAGCGAAGTTCCCGCCCGGCCTACCGCCCGGCGCGGCGCTCTTCGAGCAGTCCCGCGACGCGCGGCGAGACGAAGGCCGAGATGTCGCCGCCCAGCATGCCGCGATCTCCTTGACCAGGCGGGAGGCGATGAACTGGTGCTTGTCGGACGCCATCAGGCACACGGTCTCGACCCCGGAGTTCAGCTTCGCGTTCATGCTGGCCATCTGGAACTCGTAGTCGAAGTCGGAGACCGCGCGCAGCCCGCGGACGATCATGCAGGCGCCCTGCTCGACGGCGAAGTCCATGAGGAGATTTTCGAACGCGGCCACGCTGACCCGCTCGCTGTCCCCGTCGTTGAGCCCGGCGACCTCGTCCCGGACCATCCGGACGCGCTCCTCGACCGAAAACAGCGGCCCCTTCCCCGCGTTCACCGCGACGCCGACGACCAGCCGGTCCATCACCGTCGCGGCGCGCTGGATGATGTCCATGTGGCCGTTGGTGATCGGGTCGAATGTGCCCGGATAGACCCCGATGCGTTCGCTCGCCATGCTCTCCCCTTCGCCGGCCGGCGGCTATTCGGCCGTTTCCTCGTGCCCGTTGCCGTTGCCGACCTCGTCGAACCCCTTGGCGAAACGCGCCACGGAGACCACGCGCTCGCCGTCGGCCGTGTCGAACAGCGTGACGCCCTGGGTGTTTCGCCCGGCGATGCGGATATCCTCGACCGGGCACCGGATCAGGGTGCCGGCATCGCTCACCAGCATGATTTCGTCCGAATCCTCGACGGGGAAGGTCGCGACCACGCGGCCGTTGCGTTCGGATGTCTGGATGTTGACGATCCCCTGCCCGCCCCGTCGGGTCGTGCGGTATTCGTAGGAGGAGGTGCGCTTGCCGTAGCCGTTCTCCGTGACGCTAAGGATGAACTCCTCGGCCTCCTCAAAACGCGCGATGTCGTCCGGCCCGAGCCCGTTTCGCGGAATCTCGCCGGGCGGATCGCCCCGGCGTTTGGCGTTGGCGTAGCGGATATAGGCGTCGCGGGCCTCGGTATCCAACTCGGCGTGGCGCAGGATCGTCATCGAGACGATGCGGTCCTTCTTGCCGAGCCTCATCCCGCGAACGCCGGTCGAGGTGCGGCCGCTGAACACCCGCACCTCGTCGACCGGGAAGCGGATGCACTTTCCGCTGCTCGCCGCGAGCAGCACGTTCTCGCCAGCGGCGCAGGTCTCGACGCCCACCAGCCGGTCGCCCGGGTCCAGCTTCATCGCGATCTTGCCGTTCGCCATGACGCTCGCGAAATCGCTCAGCCGGTTGCGCCGCACGCCGCCGCTCGCGGTCGCGAACATGATGTCGAGCGCCTGCCATTCCGCCTCGTCCTCGGGCATCGGCATGATCGTGGTGATGGTCTCGCCCTTCTCCAGCGGCAGGAGGTTGACCAGCGCCTTGCCGCGCGCCTGCGGGGTCGCCTCCGGCAGGCGGTAGACCTTGAGCCGGTATGCCATGCCGCGCGAGGAGAAGAACAGCACCGGGGTGTGGGTGTCGCAGATGAACAGCTTTTCGAGGAAATCGCCTTCCTTGGTCGCCATGCCGGCGCGGCCCTTGCCGCCCCGCCGCTGCGCCCGGTAGGTCGAGAGCGCGACCCGCTTGATGTAACCCGTGTGGGTCACGGTCACGACCATCGCCTCGCGCTGAATCAGGTCCTCGATGTCGTGATCGACCTCCGAGTCGACGATCACCGTGCGTCGGGGCGTGGCGTAGGCGTCCTTGATCGCGTGCAGCTCTTCGCGAAGGACCGCGATCACCCGGTCGCGCGAATCCAGGATCTCCAGATATTCGACGATCTTGTCCGAGAGCGATTTCAGCTCCTCGCCGATCTTGTCGCGCTCCAGCGCGGTCAGGCGTTGCAGGCGGAGCTCCAGGATGGCCCGCGCCTGGGCTTCGGACAGGGAGTACCTGCCGTCCACCACGCCGCCGCCCGGCTCGTCGAGAAGCGCGATGATCGGCGCGATGTCCTCGGCGGGCCACTGCCGCTTCATGAGCGCTTCGCGCGCCTGGACGGGATCGGGCGCGGCGCGGATCAGCGCGATCATCTCGTCGATATTGGCGACCGCCACGGCGAGCCCGGCCAGCACGTGGGCGCGTTCCCGGGCCTTCTTGAGCTCGTAGACGGTGCGCCGGCGGATCACCTCCTCGCGGAACTCGATGAAGGCGCATGCAGCATGGCCTTCAGGTCCATCAGCTGCGGCTTGCCCCGGTCGAGCGCCAGCGTGTTGACCCCGAAGGTCGACTGAAGCGGCGAGAACCGGTAGAGCTGGTTGAGCACGATCTCCGCCATGGCGTCGCGGCGCAGCTCGATCACGACCCGGACGCCGCGAACGATCCGACTCGTCGCGCAGGTCGGATATCCCCTCGATCCGCTTCTCGCGTACCAGATCGGCGATCTTCTCGATCATCCGCGCCTTGTTCACCTGGTACGGGATCTCGGTGACCACGATCGCCTCGCGGTTCTTGCCGATCTGCTCGACATGGGTGCGCCCGCGCATCACCACCGAGCCGCGGCCGAGGTGGTAGGCGGACCGGATCCCGGAGCGGCCGAGCACGATGCCGCCGGTGGGGAAAGTCGGGTCCCGGCACGATGTCGATCAGCCGTCGATCCGGATCTCCGGATCGTCGAGCACCGCGAGGCAGGCATCGACCACCTCGCCCAGATTGTGCGGCGGCACGTTGGTCGCCATGCCGACCGCGATCCCGCCGGCGCCGTTGACCAGCAGGTTGGGAATCCTCGCCGGCAGGATTTCCGGCTCGTGAACGCTCTCGTCGTAGTTGGGCCGGAAATCGACCGTCTCGCGCTCGATGTCGTCCAGCATCTCGTGCGCCGCGCGGGTCAGGCGAACCTCGGTGTAGCGCATCGCCGCCGGGGGGTCGCCGTCCATCGAGCCGAAATTGCCCTGCCCGTCGATCAGCGGCAGACGCATCGAGAAGTCCTGCGCCATGCGGACCATGGCGTCGTAGATCGCCTGGTCGCCGTGCGGGTGGTACTTGCCCATCACGTCGCCCACGATGCGCGCGGACTTGCGGTAGGGCCGGTTCCACTCGTAGCCCTCCTCGTGCATCGCGTAGAGGATGCGGCGGTGCACCGGCTTGAGCCCGTCGCGCGCGTCGGGCAGCGCGCGCGACACGATCACGCTCATCGCGTAGTCGAGGTAGGAGCGTTCCATCTCCTCCTCGAGGCTCACCGGCGTGATGTCGAATTCGGGCGTCGGCGGCGGGGCCAGCGTGTCAGTCAAGGCGCTTTGCCTGTCCGGTTCGGGGACTTCGGAATCGTTTCAAACGCGCCGTCTCGACCGGTTCGGAGACGCCGCGGGCATGTCCCGGGATACTAGCAGAATCGGTCCGAAAGCTCAAATTCGGCGGGGCGTCAGGAAGCGCTTCGCACGAGCGCGGAAATTGTGCCGCCGAGTACAATCAAATTATCAGAAAGGATTTATAGAACGTTGAAACTACTATGTTCTTTCTGACCAGTTCGAACGGCTCCGCCGACACTCGTCAGAACGGGATCTCGTCGTCCAGATCGCCGCCGCCGGAACTCGACCCGCCGCCCTGGGAACCGCCCCCGGCAGGCTCGTAACCGCCCCCTCCGCCGCCGCCTTCGCCACGGCTGTCGAGCATGGTCAACTCACCCCGGAAGCGTTGCAGAACCACTTCCGTGGTGTAGCGTTCCTGGCCGTCCTGACCGGTCCATTTGCGGGTCTGGAGCTGCCCTTCGACGTACACCTTCCGGCCCTTGTGAAGGTATTTTTGAGCAAACTCGCCGAGGCGCTCATTGAAGATCACCACGCGGTGCCATTCGGTGCGCTCTCGCCGTTCTTCCGAATTCCGGTCTCGCCATTGCTCGGAGGTGGCGACCGACAGGTTGACGATGGGATTGCCGTCATTGGTATGACGAACCTCGGGGTCGCGCCCGAGATTGCCGACGAGGATCACTTTGTTGACGCTTCCGGCCACCGCTGCCTCCCATACCCCTTTGGTCGACGAAACATAGCGGATCGAGCCGAGGACGGCACGGCTTAAGGCGAATTTCCCACAGGAGTTTCGCGCGGACGGGCTCAACGCGAAATCTTGGGTTCGTGTCAGGCATTTGTTCGTCCGCAAGACGGCCCGGCATCGTTCCGCCCATCCCACGCCCCCGTGTCATCCCGGTCTCGTGCCGGGGTGACAATAGGGAGCGGAGCACGCCCCGAAAATCTATAGCGTGTCCGCTTTAGTTGGAACCGCCTCGTCCATTTTCTTCCGTCATGGTCGGCGAAGGCCGACCATCCACGTTTTGTTTTTGATTCTAGAGACTTAAAAACTCGTGGACGGTCGGCCTCCGCCGACCATGACGATCAGGAGGCAAGGGTAACAACGCTTCTATCTGAAACGGACAGGCCCTAGATCGGACAGCAATGGCCTTGCGCTCGGGTGACAGCATCGGCTGGGACGAAGGCTCGCGTCCGACCGCGTCAGAATTCAAGAACCCGTATCGGCTCTCCCGTGAGCCAAGCCCGGATGTCCTCGACCATCGCCGGGAAGTAGGTGCGGTAATTCTCGACCGAGACATAGCCCAGATGCGGCGTGATCACGGTGTTGTCGAGCCGCCGGAACGGGTGGTCGGCGGGCAGCGGTTCGATGTCGAACACGTCGAGCCCCGCCCCCGCGATCGCCCGGCGTTCGAGCATGTCGATCAGCGCCGCCTCGTCGACGATCGGCCCGCGCGAGGTGTTGACCAGGAAAGCCTCCGTCTTGAGCAGGGCGAGGTCGGATGCGCCGATCAGCCCGCGCGTCCGTTCGCTCAGCAACAGGTGGATGGTCACCACGTCGGCGGTGCGCAGAAGGGTTTCCTTGTCGGCGAGGGCGACGCCGATCTCGCGGCAGCGCTCCTCCGTCAGGTTCTGGCTCCAGGCGATGACCTCCATGCCGAACGCCTGGCCGATCCTCGCCACCCGGCCGCCGAGCCGCCCCAGCCCGATCACGCCCAGCACCTTGCCCTCCAGCGCAACGCCCAGCGTCTCCTGCCAGCCGCCGGCGCGAACCGTCCGGTCCTCGGCCGGGATCGAGCGCGCCAGCGCGAGGATCAGCCCCCAGGCGAGCTCGGCCGTGGGCGTGCCCACCGAGGGCGTGCCGCACACCGTCACCCCACGATCCTTCGCCGCCGCGCCGTCGATGGAGAGATTGCGCATGCCGCTGGTCAAAAGCAGCTCCAGCCCGGGCAGCTTCTCGAACAGCGACCGGGGAAACGGGGTCCGTTCCCGCATCGCGCAAACGATTTCGAACCCCGCGAGGCGGCGGGCGAGCTCGTCCTCGTCCGAGATGTGGTCGCGAAACGCCTCCACCTCGATTTCGGACCCGAGCGCGTCCCAGTCCGCCATGTCGAGCGCGCACCCCTGGTAATCGTCGATGATCGCGCAACGCTTCATGGTCACCTCCCCGGCCTTCTGCTCAGGTTAGCAGACTCGGCCATTGCGGGCCGGTCGGGGCGAATGTATTTCTGCTCCGGAAGGCCGATGGAGTAACCTGCGGCCCGGTCCCTGACACGAAGCACCATGCAGTCCAAGATCGTCGTTCGCGGCGCCCGGGAACACAATCTGAAGAACGTCGACGTGGAGATTCCACGCAACGCGCTCGTCGTTCTGACCGGGCTTTCGGGCTCGGGTAAATCCACTCTCGCCTTCGACACCATCTATGCCGAGGGGCAGCGGCGTTATGTCGAGAGCCTGTCGGCCTATGCCCGCCAGTTTCTCGAACTGATGCAGAAGCCCGACGTCGATTCCATCGACGGTCTGTCGCCGGCGATCTCGATCGAGCAGAAGACGACCTCCCGGAACCCGCGCTCCACAGTGGGCACGGTGACGGAAGTCTACGACTACATGCGGCTCCTCTTCGCGCGGGTTGGCGTCCCCTACTCGCCCGCCACCGGCCTTCCGATCGAGAGCCAGACGGTCTCGCAGATGGTCGATCGCATGCAGGAGATGGAGGAAGGCACCCGGATCTACCTGCTCGCTCCCATCGTCCGCGGCCGCAAGGGGGAGTACCGCAAGGAGTTCCGGGATTTGCAGAAGCAGGGCTTCACCCGCGTCAAGGTGGACGGGGCGCTGCACGACATCGACGCCGTGCCGGCGCTCGACAAGAAGTTCAAGCACGACATCGAGGTTGTCGTCGACCGTCTGGTGATACGGCCCGACCTCGGAAACCGGGTCGCCGATTCGCTGGAGACCGCGCTTGCGCTGACGGAAGGGATCGCGGTCGCGGAGAACGCCGACAGCGGCGAGCGCACGATCTTCTCGGCCAAGTTCGCCTGCCCGGTCTCGGGCTTCACCATCGACGAGATCGAGCCCCGCCTGTTCTCGTTCAACAACCCCTTCGGCGCCTGCCCGGCCTGCGACGGGCTCGGGACAAGGATGTTCTTCGACCCCGATCTCGTGGTTCCCGATTCGGGCAAGTCGCTGCGCGCCGGGGCCATCGCGCCGTGGGCGAACTCGTCGTCGAGCTATTACGAGCAGACGCTGGACTCGCTCGCCCGGCATTTCGGCGTCCCCACCGCGACACCGTTCCGGGAGCTCGCGCGCGAGGTCCGGGACGGGATCCTGTACGGCACCGGCGAAGAGCCGGTCGAGATGTCCTACAACGACGGCAAGCGCAGCTATACGATCGACCGACCGTTCGAGGGCGTGCTGCCCAACATGGAGCGCCGCTTCCGGGAGACCGACTCGTCCTGGGTGCGCGAGGATCTGGGCCGCTATCAGAACGTCGACGATTGCGACACCTGCGCCGGCATGCGGCTCAAGCCCGAGGCGCTGGCGGTCAAGCTGGCCGGGCTTCACATCAGCCAGGTCGCCGAGATGTCGATCGCGGAGGCGGTCGGCTGGTTCAAGGCGCTCTCCCCGACCCTGCCGCCCAAGAGCCAGGAGATCGCGCGTTCGATCCTGAAGGAAATCAACGAGCGGCTGGGCTTCCTCGCCAATGTGGGGCTCGAATACCTGACACTCTCCCGCAGTTCGGCCACGCTGTCGGGCGGGGAGAGCCAGCGCATCCGGCTCGCCTCGCAGATCGGATCGGGACTCACCGGCGTGCTCTACGTGCTCGACGAGCCTTCCATCGGGCTGCACCAGCGCGACAACGTGCGGCTCCTCGCGACCCTCAAGCGCCTGCGCGACCTCGGCAACACAGTGATCGTCGTCGAGCATGACGAGGAAGCGATCCGCAGCGCCGATCACCTGATCGACCTCGGCCCCGGCGCCGGGGTTCACGGGGGAGAGGTCGTCGCCGCCGGAAAACCGCAGGCGGTGATTCGCTCGAGGAAGAGCCTCACCGCGAAATATCTCCGCGGCGATCGCATGATCGACGTCCCGGCAGAACGCCGCCCCATCGACTCCGGCCGCCGCATCCGCGTGGAGGGAGCGAGCGCCAACAATCTCGACTCGATTTCGGCGGAAATTCCGCTCGGCGCGTTCGTTTGCGTGACCGGCGTTTCCGGCAGCGGCAAGTCGACGCTGATCATCGAGACCCTTTACAAGGCGATCGCGCGCCGGCTCCACGGCGCCCGCGCCCATCCCGGCGCGCATGAGGAGATCGGGGGGCTGGAGATGATCGACAAGATCGTCGACATCGACCAGTCGCCCATCGGCCGAACGCCGCGCTCGAATCCGGCGACCTATACCGGCGCCTTCACCCCGATCCGCGACTGGTTCGCCAACCTGCCGGAGTCGCGTGCGCGCGGCTATAAGCCGGGCCGGTTCTCGTTCAACGTCAAGGGCGGGCGCTGCGAAGCCTGCCAGGGCGACGGCGAGATCAAGATCGAGATGCACTTCCTGCCGGACGTCTACGTCCAGTGCGACGTCTGCAAGGGACAGCGCTACAACCGCGAGACGCTGGAGATCGGGTTTCGCGGCAAGTCGATCGCCGAGGTCCTGGCCATGACGGTGGACGAGGGCTGCACCTTCTTCGGCGCCGTGCCCGCGATCCGCGACAAGCTGCTCATGCTCCAGAAGGTCGGGCTGGGCTATATCAGGATCGGCCAGCAGGCGACGACGCTCTCGGGCGGGGAAGCCCAGCGAGTGAAGCTGTCGAAGGAGCTGTCCCGAAGGTCTACGGGGAAGACCGTCTACATCCTCGACGAACCCACTACGGGGCTTCATTTCGAGGACGTCCGCAACCTGCTCGCCGTCCTGCACGCGCTGGTCGATCAGGGAAACACGGTGATCGTGATCGAACACAATCTGGAAGTCATCAAGACGGCGGACTGGATCGTCGACCTCGGCCCGGAGGGCGGCGACAAGGGCGGCCGCATAGTCGCGGCGGGCCGGCCGGAGGATGTCGCCCGGGTGTATTCGAGCTT
Organism: Alphaproteobacteria bacterium; assembly: GCA_965202835.1. Lineage (GTDB taxonomy): Bacteria > Pseudomonadota > Alphaproteobacteria > MPNO01 > MPNO01 > MPNO01. The sequence goes on from CBDBCA010000001.1 coordinate 109,802, forward strand.
TACCGGCCAATATCTGGCGCGGGTTCTCAACGGCGCCGGCGCACAGCCCGCCGCAGCGCGGCGCGTCCGGGCCTGATGCCTCGGGACGACCGGCTTCCCGGAGGCGGCGCGGCGGCGAACGAATGACACCCGTTCATGTCATCGGCGGAGGTCTGGCCGGCTCGGAAGCGGCCTGGCAGGCCGCCCGAGCAGGGGTCCCCGTCGTCCTGCACGAGATGCGGCCGGAGCGGGCGACCGAGGTTCATCGGACCGGTGGCCTCGCCGAGCTCGTCTGCTCGAATTCGTTCCGCTCGGACGACGCGGAGTCCTCCGCGATCGGTCTGCTGCACGAGGAGATGCGGCGGCTGTCCTCCGTCATCCTCGCCGCCGCCGACGCCAACAAGGTGCCGGCGGGCGGCGCCCTCGCCGTCGATCGGGACGGCTTCTCGGACGCCGTCGGCGCCGCCATCGAGGCCGAGCCGCTGATCCAGATCGAACGGGGGGAGATCGCCGGCCTGCCGCCCGAAGACTGGATCAACGCGATCGTCGCGACCGGACCGCTGACATCGCCGCCGCTGGCGGAGGCGATCCGCGCCCTGACCGGCGAGGATTCGCTCGCCTTCTTCGATGCGATCGCGCCCATCGTCTATCGCGAATCCATCGATTTCGACATGGCCTGGTTCCAGAGCCGCTACGACAAGGCAGGCCCGGCCGGAACCGGCTCCGACTACATCAACTGCCCGATGACCGAGGCGCAGTACGAGGACTTCATCGACGCGCTGCTCTCGGCGGAGAAGACCGAATTCAAGGACTGGGAACGCGACACGCCCTATTTCGAGGGCTGCCTCCCCATCGAGGTGATGGCCGAACGCGGACGGGACACGCTTCGCTTCGGCCCCATGAAACCCGTCGGCCTGACCGACCCGAATACAGGCAAGCGCGCCCACGCGGTCGTCCAGCTGCGGCAGGACAACGCGCTCGGCACGCTCTACAACCTGGTCGGGTTCCAGACCAAGCTGCGCCACGGCGAACAGCGACGCGTTTTCCGCACCATCCCGGGACTGGAGAACGCCGAGTTCGCGCGGCTGGGCGGCCTTCACCGGAACACCTTCATCAACTCGCCCAGGCTGCTCGATGCCACGCTGCGGCTCCGGGCCGCGCCCAGGCTCCGCTTCGCCGGCCAGATCACCGGGGTCGAGGGCTATGTGGAGAGCGCCGCCATCGGCCTGCTCGCCGGTCGGTTCGCCGCCGGCGACATTCTGGGCCGGCCCTTCGTCTCCCCTCCCCCGACCACCGCGCTCGGCGCGCTGCTGGGCCACATCACGGGCGGCGCGGAGGCGGAGGTCTTTCAACCGATGAACGTCAATTTCGGCCTTTTGCCACCTCTCGCCGAGCGCAAGCGTGGGCGCGATCGCAAGCGGGCCTATTGCAAGCGGGCGCTGATCGATCTCGACCGCTGGCGCGGCCCGATATCGGACGCGGCCGAATAGCGTCTGGCGAACGCCGCCCACGCGATACGCGCCTGAATAGAGAGCGGCGAGAAGGCGAGCCGCGGATCGAAGACGTCATGGCCGTTGCGCCCGAGACGGCGCAGGAAGGCCTCGGACATGGCGATCGGCAGAAAGGCCGCCCGCGCCGCCACGGGGATATCGCGGCGTCTTCGGCGCAGCGCGGCGATATGCGTCCGGGCGCGCGCCGCGACGGGCTCGACGGCCCTCGCAAACGCCTTCGGGGGCGCGCGGTCGAACAGCGCGGCGGCGGATACACCCGCTTCGGTCATCAGCGACAGGGGCACGCAGAGCCGACGCTGGCGGGCGTGAAACGGAATGGCGCGCAGGACCCCTGCAAGGCCCAGACCGAGCCCTGCCTCGCGGGCGAGGCCCATGATCTCGTCGTTCTCCGAGCCGAGCGCTTGACAGGCGAGTTCGACCAGGGGAACGGCGGTCCGGGCGACGTAATCCTCAAGCGCATCGAGGTCGTCGAACGGTCGTTCATGAAGATCGGCGACGCGTCCGTCGAGGATCGCATGGAAGCGCGAACGCTCCAGGCCGCAAGTCCCTATCGCCTCGGCGAGCGCCGCCAGCACCGGATGTTCGCGGACGGACCCGTCATAGGCGCCATCGACCGCGTCGCGCCACCATTGCAGCCTGATCTCGCCGAGGAGCGCTTCCGACACGACTTCGGCGGTCTTGGCGGTCTCGAGATTGAAGGCAAAGAGCGCGAACAACGCGTCGCGTTGCCTGGCCGGGGCGAACAGCGCGGCCAAATAGCGTTCGCGGTCGAGGCGGCGCACCTCGGCCGCGCAGTAGGAACGGGAATCGGACAGCATTCGCGTGTCACCGAACCCGCGTATATTGCGGCGATGCGCCCGACAACGCCATTGGATAAGCAGCGGTTCGGGATCTGGCCGGACATTTTCGCCCATGTTCCCGCGCTCGAAGATGCCCGCGCGCTGGCCGACGACACGTCCCGGTCGGTCGAAGAACGCTGCGATTCGCTCGGCCGGCTTGCGAAAGCCGCGGACGATCCGGTCCTGAAACGCTCTTACGAGGCCTATCGGAAAGCGGTCTCGACGCGGCGTTTCAGGAACTGGAGCGATCTCGTCTCCTATGCCGGTTTCGCGGTCGCCCCGGTGGCGGGGCAATTTGGCGAGGCGTCCGGACTCGATGCTCCGGCCCGCCAGCGCCTGGAGGCCTATTGCGTGGCGGCGCATTTGCTGGACCTGCTCCTTCACTGTCGTTCCGAAGTCGCGACGCATGAACGGGTCTACCTACCCGGCGACTGGATGCGCTCGGAGGGTGTCGAAGCGGGGGATCTCGCCGCGCCGAAGGCCGGTCCGGGCCTCCGGGCGGTGCTGGATCGGATGCTGGACCGCATGGACCCGATATTTTCGGACGCGTTTGCCGCCGCCCGAACGATCTCCGAAGCGGACCTGCGACGCGCGACAACAATCGAAATCGCGGAACGCCGCCGGCTCGCGCGACGGATGCGACGGTCCGATCCCCTGGCCGGTACGGTGGGCCTGACCGTGTTCGATCGCGCCGCAGTCTGGTTCCAGACCCGATTTCCCGGTCGGGGGCCGAATTGACGAAGGTCCATGTCGTCGGCGCCGGGCTTTCCGGCCTCGCATGCGCGCTGAAGCTCTCACTGGCGGGAGAGCGGGTGACGATATACGAAGCGGCGGGTCACGCCGGCGGGCGCTGCCGTTCCTTCTTCGACGAGACCCTGGGCTGCACGATCGACAACGGCAGCCACATGATGCTGGGCGCCAATGAAGCCACCCGCGGCTATATGGCGGACGCCGGCTCGGAGGACGCGGTGACGGAAATCGCGCCCGCCGCCTTCCCGTTTTTCGACGTTCCGAGCGGCGCGACATGGCGCGTCGCCCCCGGCTCCGGCCCCATCCCCTTCTGGCTGCTGGACCGCAAGCGCCGAGTCGCGGGCTCCGGCCTCACGGACTATCTTGAGATCCTTCGCCTTGCCGGCGCCCGAGCCACCGACACCGTGAGCGATCGCGTGAACACCGCCGGTCCACTTTACGAACGCTTCTGGCAGCCGCTATCCCGCGCGGTGCTCAATACCGACGCAAGCGAAGGTTCGGCCCGGCTCTTGTGGAGCATGGTCAGGGAAACCTTCCTGCGGGGCGAGAAAGCCTGCCGCCCGTTCTTCTTCGGGGAAGGGTTGTCGGCGGCTCTGGTCGATCCCGTCCTGACGACGCTCGCGGACATGGGCGCCCAAGTCCGCTTTCATACGCGGCTCCGCGCCATTGCCCTCGAAGACGGCCGCGCGTCAGAGCTGAATTTTAACGCGGACAGCGTCCCCGTCGGCGACGACGAAGTCGTGGTGCTCGCCATCCCGCCCGATGTTTGCGCATCGCTGTTGCCGGAATGCCGCGCGCCGACCCGGTCAAATCCGATCCTGAACGCGCATTACCTCCTCGAAGAGCGTGTCGAGCTTCGGTGGGGCATGCCGTTCCTCGGGCTGACCGGCACGGAAGCGCAATGGCTTTTTGCCCGGGGCAATTCCGTCTCGGTGACGGTAAGCGCCGCCGACCGCTTGATCGACCGGTCCAGCGACGAGCTCGCGGACTTCCTGTGGGCGGAAATCGCTCCCGTTCTCGGGCGCGAGGGACAGCCGGCGCCGCCCTGCCGCATCATCAAGGAACGTCGGGCGACCATCGCCCAGACACCGGCGGAGATCGCCCGGCGGCCGGTGACCCGGACCGCCGTCCGGAATCTCCTGCTCGCGGGCGACTGGATCGACACCGGCCTGCCAGCAACCATCGAAGGTAGCGTCAGATCGGGCTTTCTCGCCGCACAGTCGATTCTGGACGAGCGGGACGGCGCGCGCGCCGCTTGACGCGACTCGGTTGGGCGCGGAAACTTGCCCGGAACATCGAACTTGGGCACGGGCCGCGTTCGTCGCGGTCGTGAAAACTTGAGGGGAGGACATGGCGAAGATCCTGGAAAATCTAAACAATACGATTATCGCCGGCGTGGTGCTGGCGGTCGTATTGCTCATTGTCGTGGGGTGGTGGCACGGCGAAGGGGTGGCGTTCGACCAGGCTTGGTGGTCGTTCCTATTCCGCTGGCTTCACGTGCTCGGCGGGATCATGTGGATCGGCATCCTCTACTATTTCAATTTCGTCCAGATCCCGAACATGCCGAAGATCGACGCCGACAAGCGGCCGGCGATCACCGGCGTGATCGCGCCGGCGGCGCTGTTCTGGTTCCGCTGGGGCGCGATGTGGACGATCGTCACCGGCATCATCCTGGCGCTGCTCAACGGCTACTTCATCGAGGCGGTCCTGATCGGACTGACCGACGACGTCGCCAGGCACACCCAGATCGGCATCGGCATGTGGCTCGGTACCATCATGTGGTTCAACGTGTGGTTCATCATCTGGCCGGCGCAGAAGATCGCTCTGGGCATCGTCGAGGCCGAGAGCGACGCCGCGAAGGCCGCGGCGGGACGGCGCGCGATGCTGTTCTCGCGGACCAACACGATGCTGTCGATCCCGATGCTGTACGCGATGACTTCGGCCCAGAACATCTTCTAGAGCGGGTCTGTTTTAGTTGGAACCGCTTCGTCCGTTCTCTTCCGTCATGGTCGGCGAAGGCCGACCATCCACGTTTTGTTTTGATTCCAGAGACTTAAAAACTCGTGGATGGTCGGCCTTCGCCGACCATGACGGTGGGGAGACAAGCGCAAAAGCGGTTCTATCCGAAACGGACAGGCTCTAGGCCGACAAGAAACCTAAACCGGGAACGGGGGCCGTCCGCGGCCCCCGTTTCGATTCGGGCTCAGACCGGCGCGATCAACGCGGCGGCGACCCGCCGATCCTCGCCGGCCAGCACGTTGAAGGTCCGGCACGCCGCTCCCGTGTCCATGGCGTCCCCGACGATTCCGCGACTCTTGAGGGCGGCGCGCAGGCCGGGATCGAGGGGCCGCATCGTCTTTCCGGTGCCGATGAGCAGAATTTCCACGGCCGGCTCCGCATCGACCGCCGGGGTCAGGCTGCCGATCGATAATTCCCCACGATCGCCCGCGGGCCAGGCGAGAACCGTGTCGAGCAGAACGATCACCGAACCGGCATACACCGTCCCGGAGATCTGGAACCGCCCCTCGCCGTAGGATTGAACGACACTGCGCCCGCGGGGATCGACAGGCGCGATCTCCGTCACCGGGCTAGCCCCCGGCGGGCTGGTCGTCGTCGACTTCGCCCACGATAAGGCCACCGCGCTTGAGCTTCATGTAAACGAGCAGCGGCACCGCGACCCAGATCGAGGAATAGGTCCCCACGATCACGCCCCAGATCATCGCGAAGCTGAAGCCCTTGATCACCTGCCCGCCGAAGAAGAACAGGCAGAGCAGCGCGAGCAAAGTGGTGACGCTGGTCAATATCGTCCGCGACAGCGTGTCGTTGACGCTGAGGTTCAGCAGGTCGTCCAGCGGCAGCGTCTTGTATTTCCGCAGGTTCTCGCGCACCCGGTCGTAAATCACCACGGTGTCGTTGATCGAATACCCGGCGATGGTGAGGACCGCCGCCACCGTCGACAGGTTGAATTCCAGCCCGAGAATCGAAAAGACCCCGATGGTCAGGATCACGTCGTGCATCAGCGCGATGACCGCGCCGACGCCGAACTGCCATTCGAAGCGGAACCAGATGTAGATCAGCATCGCCGCCAGGGCGAGCAGCACCGCGGTGATCCCCGCCTCGATCAACTCCGCGCCCACCTTGGGCCCGACGAACTCGACCCGGCGGTAATCGACCCCGGGGCCGAGCGCTTCCTTCACCACCTCTACCGCCCTGAGCTGCTCGCGCTCCTCGCCCTCCTGGCGTTCTATCCGGATCAGCACGTCGGTCGGCTCGCCGAACTCCTGAAGCTCGACCTCGCCCAGATTCAGGTTGGATAGCTCCGCCCTCAATTGACCGATATCCGCCGGACCCTCCGTCCTGATCTCGATCAGGATGCCGCCGCGAAAATCGATGCCGTAGTTCAGCCCGACGCCGAGGAACAGGACGACCGACAGGGTCGCCAGCGCCACCGACGTCATGCCGGCAATCCGGCGCCATCGCATGAAATCGATCTTGGTTCCGGTCGGGATCAGGCTGACGAGGCGCATGCCGGTCTTCCGCAGTTCAGAGAGGCAGGACCCGCGGCCGGCGCCGCCGGAGCCAGGTGACGACCATCAGCCGGGTTACCATGATCGCGGTGAACATCGACGTGAGCAGCCCGATCGCGAGCGTGACCGCGAACCCCTTGATCGGCCCCGAGCCGAACTGGAACAGCAGCACCGCCGCGATGAACGTCGTCAGGTTCGCATCGATGATCGTCGTGAGCGCGCGCTGGTAGCCGGCATCGATCGCCGAGATCGGCGTCCGGCCGTTACGCTGCTCCTCGCGTATTCGTTCGAAGATCAGCACGTTCGCGTCGACCGCCATCCCGATGGTCAGCACGATGCCGGCGATTCCGGGAAGCGTCAGAGTCGCCTGGAGCAGCGACAGGGCGGCCCCGATCAGGATCATGTTCAGCATGAGGGCGATATCCGCCATCAGACCGAAGGTTCCGTAGACCGCCGCCATGAAGACGATCACGAGCACGATGGCGAGCACGCTCGCGATCTTTCCGGCGCGGATCGAGTCCGCGCCCATTCCCGGCCCCACGGTGCGTTCCTCGAGCACCGTCAGGGGCGCCGGCAGCGCGCCGGCCCGCAGGAGTAGGGCGAGATCGCGTGCCGACTGGACGGTGAAATTGCCGGAGATTATCCCGGACCCGCCGAGGATCGGTTCGCGGATCACCGGCGCGCTGATGACCTTGCCGTCGAGCACGATCGCGAACGGCCGCCCCACGTTGCGCCGCGTGGTGTCGCCGAATCGGCGCGCACCCACGGCATCGAAGCGGAAGCTGACCACGGGCTGGGCGTCCTGCACCGTGGGCTGGGCGTCGACCAGCGTGTCGCCGCTTACCATGACGCGCTTGCGGACCAGATATTGCACGGGCTGGCCGTCCGGGCCGGTCTCGTTGTCCGCCGGCAACAGCTCCGAGCCCGGGGGCGGCCGGCCGCGGCGGGCCTGCTCCGCCGACATCGATTGATCGACGAGCCGGAAATTCATCTTGGCGGTCTTGCCCAGCAGACGCTTGATCCGCTCCGGGTCCTTGACGCCCGGAAGCTGAACCAGGATCCGGTCGGCGCCCTGGCGCTGGATCGCGGGCTCGCGCACGCCGGTCTCGTCGATCCGGCGGCGGACGATCTCGATCGACTGGTTGACGGCGGACGTCTTGACGTCGCGGACGGTCTGTTCGGTGAGGACGATGGTGAACCGGTTGCCGCTCACCGTCATCTCGGTGCCGGTTTCAAGGCGCCGCGCGATACGGCGCGCCTCGTCCAATTTGCCGGAATCGCGCACCGTGAACGCGATGCCCTGGCCCTGCACGCCAAGCCCCTGGTATCCGATCCGGCTCCGTCTGAGCTCGGTCCTGGCGGCGTCGACCAGCGCCACCAGCCGTTCCCGGATGACCGCGTCGACCTGCACTTCGAGCAGCAGGTGCGAGCCCCCCTGGAGGTCGAGGCCGAGGCTGATCTGCTTGTTGGGGAGCCCGTCCGGAATGCCTTCGAGCAGGCCGCGGTCCACCACGTTGGGCGAGGCGTAGAAGATGCCGAGCGCGCAAACGACGGCGATAAGGACGATTTTCCACTTGGCGAAATAGATCATCGGGCGGGTCGACTGGCGGTCTGGCTTCGCCTGTATGTTCCCCTGCGGGCGGAACCGCTAGGAGCGGTCCTCGTCATCGAACTCATCCGCGTCCGCGTCCTCTTCGCGGCGCCGTTCTTCCCGACGTTTCCGGTTCCGCCGCCTTCTCGCGCGACGCTCCTCTTCCTCCTCGTCGTCCTCGTCATCGTCGTCGTCATCGTCGTCATCGCGGGCGCGGCTGGGCTCCGGCTTGGCGACCAGCTCGGCGACCATCGAACGCATCACCCGTACCCGGACGCCCTCGGCGATTTCGACACTGAGCTCGGTGTCTCCGATCACGCGCTGCACCTGGCCGACGATGCCGCCCGACGTGACCACGCGATCGCCGCGCCGCAGGCCGGCGATCATCTCGCGATGCGCCTTGGCCTTCTTCTGCTGCGGGCGGATCAGGAGGAAGTAGAAGACGACGAAGATCAGGACCAGCGGAATCAGCGGCTCGATGCCGCCCAGTCCGCCCCCGTCCTGCGCGAACGCCGGCGAAATCAACATCGGGAAATCCTCCTTCCAAATTCGCTGGGTTTCCGCGAGGAGGCTGCCGGGAACGCTTCAGGTACCGGGCGTCGCGACCGCGTGGACTATAGCGCCCGCAATCGCGCATGCAACCGGATTGCCGGCCGGTCCGAGCCGCCCTTGACTGAGAGGCGCGGTGTATTACGGTCGCGCGCCGGCCGGCACCGGATACAGGCCGCAGAAATGGGGAACCGACCGATGACGCGGGGCGGAAACGGCAAGCCGGACGACGCGGAGGTCCAGACCCTGCTCGCGCGTATCGCCGAAGCGCTGGAGCGCTCGGCGCCGCCGCAAGCGGCGCCGGCGGACCTGAAGAACGGCGAGGCCTTCATCTGGCATGCCGAGGACGGCCGCCTCGTTCCGGTCCGGGAAATCAACCGGCTGGATCTCGGGCTGCTCGTCGGGATCGACCGGCCGGCGTCGACGCTGCTGGAGAACACGAGGCGCTTCGCGCGCGGTCTTCCCGCCAACAACGCGCTGCTGTGGGGCGCGCGCGGCATGGGCAAGAGCTCGCTCGTCAAATCGGTGCACGGCGCGATCAACGCGGAGATCGGCGGCGGGCTGGGACTCGTCGAGGTACACCGGGAGGATCTCGGCAGCCTGCCGGTGCTGCTTGCCATGCTGAGGACCGTCGACCGCCGTTTCATCCTGTTCTGCGACGACCTGTCGTTCGAGGCGGAAGATACGACGTTCAAGTCGCTCAAGGCGCTGCTGGAAGGCGGGATCGAGGGCCGACCCGCGAACGTGATCTTTTACGCGACCTCGAACCGGCGCCACCTCATGCCGCGCGAGATGATCGAGAACGAGCAGTCGACCGCGATCGCCCCGGCCGAGGCGGTCGACGAGAAGGTCTCTCTTTCGGACCGGTTCGGTCTGTGGCTCGGCTTCCACAACTGCGACCAGGAAACCTATTTCCGGATCGTCGAGGGTTACGCGGCGCGGTACGGTCTGGAGGTTCCGCAAGACCGCCTGCGGGCGGCGGCGAAGGAATGGTCGATGACCCGGGGCGCCCGGTCCGGACGCGTCGCCTGGCAATTCATCCAGGACCTGGCCGGTCAACTCGGTGTGACGCTGGATCGCGTGGAACCAGGAAGCTGATGGTCCGACGCGCCGGCGCGAGATAGCGCAACGGATCGACCGCGCGCCGGCCGCGCCTGAGCTCAAAATGAAGCTGGGGCTTGTTGACATTTCCGGTCGAGCCCACCCGCGAGATCGTCTCGCCCCGCCGCACCCTTTGCCCCGTCCGGACCAGCAGCACGTCGTTATGGGCATAGGCGCTCATCCACCCGCCGGCATGCTTGATCAACACCAGATTGCCGAAGCCGCGCACCGCGTTGCCGGAATAGGCAACCACGCCGTTCTCCGCCGCGCGGACGCCGGTGCCGCGCCGGGCGAGGATGTTTATGCCGTCATTGCGAAGACCCTTGCCGCGGCTGCCGAAGCCGACCGCGACGGGTCCGTCGACGGGCCACAGGAAGCGCTTCCCAGCGCGCGGCGGGGGGCGGGCCAGCGCGACCGTCTTGGGCGGTTTGGACTTGACCCGTCCGGGAGATGCCGGTCGCCGCGCAACGCGCGTTCCCGCCGCCGCCTTCGCCCCGGGCAGTCGCAGGGTCTGACCGGGATAGATCCGGTATGGCGGCTCGATCCGGTTGACGGCCGCGAGACGCTTCAGCGATACGCCGTATCGCTTCGCGATGGCGCCCACCGTGTCCCCGCGTCGTACCACATGCGCCTTGGCGCGCGGCAGGCGGAGGCGTTGACCGGGATAGATCTCGTATGGCGGGCGCAGCCGGTTGAAGGTGATCAGATCGCGGAGAGGCACCCCATGCCGGCGGGCGATCTTGTAGAGGCTGTCGCCCCGCCGCACAACCACGGCACCGGCCCCGACCCGTTCGGCGGTCGCGCTCGGGGTCCGGCGCGTGTCGCTGCCCGAATCGTATCGGCTGCTTCCGCATCCGGCCGCGGCGAATAACGCGGCTATCAGGACCAGGGATCGAAGCACGGCGAAAAGAGTCCGTTGAATCAACCTTTTCTCAGCCTAATCTCACCCTATTCCGAATACAATTGCCGTAAACGAATCGACCGGTCAACGTCTGGAGTCGTCCACGGTATCGGCGAGCAGGGGGACGAAGCGCACCGGCCAGAGGGTTTCGTAGTCCACGGTCTCGCCAGACCGGCGGCACTTGAGCAGCTGCTGATCCTCGTCGTCTCCCCCAACGGGAACGATCATGATTCCGTCGGGTGCAAGCTGGTCGAGCAGGACCGGCGGCACGTCGATCGCGGCCGCGGTGACGATTATCCGCTCGAACGGAGCGATCTCGGGCCAACCCCTGGAACCGTCGTCCCACTTCGTCGTGACGTTGGGAAGGCGCAGCTCTTCGAACCGCTTTTCCGCCCCGCGCAGCAAGGCGCGGTAGCGCTCGATGGTGTAGACGCGGCGGCAGAGCCTGGACAGCACCGCCGTCTGGTAGCCGGACCCGGTGCCGATCTCCAGCACCTTCATACGCTTCCCGAGCTCGAGTTCGCTGGTCATGTAGGCGACCACGGCCGGCTGGGAAATCGTCTGGCCGTGTCCGATGGGCAGCGCGTCGTTGTCGTTCGCGCGGTATCGAAACCCTTCAGGCACGAACATTTCGCGCGGGACGCGCTCGATCGCGGAAAGCACGTCCGGATCGGTGATGCCCTGGCTCCGGAGCTCCATGATCAACTGGATCTTGGATTCGTAACCGGTCACGGACATGGATTCGGATCGCTTCGCATGCTCCGGAACGGCTCCCTTTACCGGGTTCGGCAAATGGTGTCGAGGCCGCCCAGATAGGGACGAATCGCCTCCGGCACGACGACGGAACCGTCTTCCCGTTGTCCGTTCTCCAGCACCGCGATCAGCAGCCGGCCCACCGCGACGCCGGAACCGTTGAGCGTGTGAACGAAAGCGGTGCCCTTCCGGTCCTCCGGGCGGTAGCGCGCGCGCATACGGCGCGCCTGAAACGCCCCGCAGTTGGAGCAGCTCGAGATTTCCCGGTAGGTGTCCTGTCCCGGAAGCCAAGCCTCGATGTCATAGGTCTTCTCCGCCGCGAAGCCCATATCGCCGGTGGACAGGACGACGACCCGGTAGGGGATTTCGAGGCGCTTGAGCACTTCCTCCGCGGCGCCGGTCATCCGCTCGAGTTCTTCCGCCGAATGCTCCGGTCGGACGATGCTCACGAGCTCGACCTTCTGGAACTGGTGCTGGCGCAGCATGCCGCGGGTGTCGCGTCCCGCCGCGCCCGCCTCCGACCGGAAACAGGGGGTAAGGGCGGTGAAGCGAAGCGGCAGGTCGTCGGCATCGAGTATCTCGCCGGCGACCAGGTTGGTCAGCGGCACCTCCGCGGTCGGGATCAGCCAGTGATCCGTCGTCGTGCGAAACAGGTCCTCGCCGAACTTGGGGAGCTGCCCGGTTCCGTGAAGCGCCGATTCGCGCACCAGGTACGGCGGGCTGACCTCGGTATAGCCGAACCCGGTCCTGTGCAGGTCAAGCATGAAGCTCGCCAGCGCGCGTTCCAGGCGGGCAAGCACGTCGTTGAGCACTACGAACCGCGCGCCGGAAAGCTTCGACGCGGCGGCGAAATCCATCATCCCCAGCGCATCGCCGATCTCGACATGGTCCCGGACCTCGAAGCCGAAGGAGCGCGGTTCGCCGACACGCCGGAGCTCGACATTGGCGCTCTCGTCCGCGCCGTCCGGGACGTCCTCGCCCGGGAGGTTGGGAACGTCCATCAACCGTTCATCGATCTCCGTTTCGAGCCTGGCGCAATCCTCTTCCAGCGCTTGCATCCGGACCTTGATCGCGCCCACTTCGTCGATCAGCGCGGAGGCGTCGCGGCCCTCCTTTTTCGCCGCGCCGATTTCGCGCGAAGCCTCGTTGCGTCGGGTCTGGTGGCCCTGAAGTTCTGTCTGCCGAGCGCGCCGGTCGCTGTCGAGCGCGAGAATCTCGGCGCTCATGGGCTTCAACCCGCGGCGTTCAAGCGCGCGGTCGAGCCCGCCGGGATTTTCCCTGATCCAACGCAGATCGAGCATCCGAAACTCCGCCTAGGCGGCGGCGTCCTCCGCAGCCTCGCGCTCGGCGCGTTTACGCTCCATCACGCGCGCGCCGAAAATCGAGGCTTCGTACAGCAGGATGATCGGCAAGGCGAGCCCGATCTGGCTGAACACGTCGGGCGGGGTCAGGATCGCGGCGGCGATGAACACGGCGACGATGGCGTAGCGCCGCTTGGCCGCGAGCCCGTCGGCGGTGACGATTCCGGCCCGCGCCAGCAGCATCAGGAACACCGGCAGCTCGAAGCCTATGCCGAAGGCGAATATCAGCCGCATGACGAGCGACAGATACTGATCGACCTTGGGCTCGACCTCGATCGCCAGATCGCCCGGATCTGCGGGTTTCTGGAAGTCGAGAAAGAACTCCCACGCCACCGGCATCACGCCGTAATAGACCAGCGCGGTGCCCATGCAGAACAGGATCGGAGTCGCGATCAGGAAGGGCAGGAACGCCCTCTTCTCGTTCTTGTAGAGGCCGGGGGCGACGAACAGCCAGATCTGCATCGAAAACAGCGGAAAGCCGATCAGCGCGGCGGTCCAGAACGCCACCTTGACGTAGGTGAAAAAAGCCTCGTGCAGGGCGGTGAAGATCATCCTCCCGCCCTCCTTCTCGTCGAGGGCCACCGCAAGCGGCTGCACCAGAAACCCGAAAATCTCCTCCGCCACGAAGAAGCAGGCGAAGAACGTCACGATGAAACCGATGACGCAGTAGATCAGGCGCGTGCGAAGCTCGATCAGGTGATCGAGCAGCGGCATCGCCTTGTCCTGGGGAGCGTCGTCGGTAGCCACGGTCAATCACCCGTTCCGGACTTGGCCGCGACGGGCTCCTCCCCTTCGCTCCCGACGGACGGCGCGTCGGCGCCCTCCCGGGCTGCGGGACTCTCGGCTTCGGCTTCTGCTTGTGCCTCGATCGACCGTTCGGCGTCTTCGATATCGAACACCGACTCGTCGCCCAGCCATTCGTCTTCGATCTCGTCCTCGATGTCGCGCTTGATGGTGTTGACGACGCCGTCCGGGTCGATCTCGGTCTGGATGGAGTCCTTCACCTTGTCTAGCTCGGCCTCGCGCGCGATGTCCTCCAGCCCGCCCTGGAATTCACGCGCGAGCTCGCGTGCGCGCCGAACCCACTGACTCACGGTCCGTACCAAACCGGGCAGCTCCTTGGGACCGACCACGATCAGCGCGATCACGACGACGATCAGGAATTCCCAACTGCCGATATCAAGCATCGGCCGGCCGATCGATCATGAGGTTGCCGCTCAAACGGAAATCCGGTCGACGGCCGCGTCCACGGCGCGCCGACACATCGTTGTCGAGGGTTCAGCTCTTGGCGGCTTCGTCTCGTTCCGTGGCTTCCGCGGGAATTTCCTTCGCGGTTTCCTGAGCTTCAGCCTTCACCGTGCCCGCGGGCTCGGTTTCCTTCAGGCCCTTCTTGAAGGCGTTGATGCCGCGCGCCGCATCGCCCATGAGACGCGAGAGCTTCCCTCCGCCCCCGAACAGGACAAGGACCACAACGAGGACGACAAGCCAGTGCCAGATGCTAAACGATCCCATCGCGGGTGCTCCTGCCTTCTACCCTCCCATTGCCGCCGACGGCGACGATGGCGGAAAGCGTATATACCCCAAACCGCGAGATCATGCACTCGCGTTTGCCGCGAACCGCGGCCCGGGCAACCGACGCCGCCATCGAACGCGGATACGCCCGCCCCTATTCGGCGGCGGCGGCAGGCGCGAATTCGGGCTCCTGCGTCGGTTCGGCACGCTTCCGGGGGTCGTAGGCGAAGGCCAGAACGCTCTCGTCGCGTTCCGTCTCGTCTTCCGCCTCCTCCGGCTCGTCCGCCGAAGGTTCCGCCGAACCGATGACGGTGCTCGCGGGGCGCGTGTCCAACAGCCCGGTCGCCTTGAGCTCGTCGACCCCGGGGAGATCTGCGAGGCCGGAAAGTCCGAAATGGACGAGAAACTCCTCCGTCGTCCCCCAGGTCACGGGGCGACCCGGCGTCCGGCGCCGTCCGACCGGCCGGATCCATCCGGCCTCGAGCAGAATGTCGAACGTGCCCCTGCTGGCCACGACACCGCGGATCTCCTCGACCTCGCTGCGGGTCACCGGCTGGTGGTAGGCGATGACGGCGAGCGTCTCCACGGCGGCGCGCGAAGGCTTTCGGGTCACCTTTCGTTCCACGCGCATGTGTGCGGCAAGGTCCTCGGCGGTGCGGAAGCACCAGCCGCCGGCGATCCGGACCAGGTTGACGCCTCGCCCGGCATAGGCCGCCGCAAGCTCGTCGATCAGAGCGGCGACATCGGTGTCTTCGGCGAAGCGTTCGGCAAGGGCCGCTTCGTCGACCGGTTCGGAAGAGGCGAAGAGGATCGCTTCCATGAGGCGCAGATCATGCTTCATTCGTGGCCTCCTGAACGGGTTGGAGGGTGTCGCGGCCGCGTATGTATATGGGGCCGAACGGGTTCAATTGCCGGAACTGGAGCCGGCCCACGCGCGCGAGTTCCAGCCCGGCGACAAAGGTGGATGCGACCGCCGAGCGGAGTCGGATGCCACCCGCCGCCTCCGGCGGCAGGAATTCGAACAGCGTCCGCCAGTCGGCGGTTCCGCCGCCGAGACCGCTCAGCCGCTCGATCGCCTCGGCTACCGAGTAGAGCGTGCTCGGTTCGATCTCCAGCACCGAGTCCTGTGCCCGTTGCCGGCTCTCCCCGTAAGCCGAAAGCAAATCGAAGAGAGAAACCTCGTAGACCGAGTGCCGGACGATCTCGACTTCCTGGGGCTCGCCACGCGCGAAGACCTCCCGGCCCAGAAGCGGCCGCGCCATCATCTGCTGGCCCCTCTCCTGCATCGCCTCCAGCCGCCGCAACTGAAATGAGAGGGCTTCGGCGAGTTCGGGGCCGGTCGGCTCCTCGTCGTCTTCCTCTTCGGGCAGCAACAGCCGTGACTTGAGGTAAACCAGCCACGCGGCCATCACCAGGTAATCGGCGGCGATCTCCAGATCGAGCCGCCGAGCCTCCGCGATGAACGCCAGGTACTGTTCGGCAAGCTCCAGGATCGAGATGCGGGTGAGATCGACCTTTTGCTGGCGCGCCAGCGCCAGAAGCACGTCGATCGGCCCTTCGTAGCCGTCGAGATCGAGCACGAGGGTTTCGGCCGGCCTTTCCGGCCAAACCTCTTCCTCCACCCGTGTTCCGTCGTGTTCAGTCAGGGCGTAAACCCCGCGAGCCCCGCGATCACACCCATCAGGAAGCGAACCGGCTCCCCGATCAGCCAGGGGAAGACGTTGAGGTCGACCCCGAACTCCCGCCCCGCGTAAGGCAGGATGAACAGAACCCCTATTATCACGAACAGGCCGAATCGCTCTATCCGGGCCAAAAGGCGAGCGATCCCCAGGGGCAACAGGCCGACGGCGATGCGCCCGCCGTCGAGCGGCGGCAAGGGCAGCAGGTTGAACACCGCAAGCACGAGATTGACGATCATAGAGTTGCGGAGGTTCTCGAACGCCCAGAGCTCGACCGAGACGGGAAGCAGCGGAACCAGGTGCATCAGCGCGGCCGACGCCATGGCGAGGGCTATGTTGACCGCCGGCCCCGCGGCGGCGACCCAAACCATGTCTCGCCTGGGACGTTCCAGGCGGCTGAAATCGACCGGCACCGGCTTCGCCCAGCCGAACACGAAATTGCTGAACGCCAGCAGCAGCCCCGGGACGATGACCGTGCCGTAGGGGTCGACGTGCCGCAGGGGGTTGAAGGTCACCCGGCCCAGGCGCTTCGCGGTGTCGTCCCCAAGCCGCCACGCGACATAGCCGTGCGCCGCTTCGTGCAGGGTGATCGCGATCAGCACGGGCGCGATCCAGGTCGAGGCGGTGTAGACGAAATCCATCAATCGCCCGCCGCCACCGGCAGCCCGGTACGGCGGGCCAGCTCGGTTCCTTTCCGGAATCGCGCCATCGCGCGGCCGCTCATCGGACCCGCGCCGTGTATCGTCTCGCGCATTTCGTCCAGGTCGCCGTTGCAGTGAAGAACGATGTCGCAGCCCGCGTCGAGCACGGCCCCCGCGCGCGCGCCGGGGCCGCCGATCAGCGCCTGCATGCAGATATCGTCGGAGACGAGCAGGCCCTCATAGCCGATGGAGCCACGAATGACCCGCTCGATGACCTTTCGGGAAACGGTCGCCGGGGCGACGGCATCGAAAGCGGCGTAGACGACATGCGCGGTCATCGCCCACGGCATGTCGCGCAGTGCGCGGAACGGCGCGAAATCGACTTCCAGCGCCTCCGCCGGGGCATCGACGGCGGGAAGCGCCAAATGGCTGTCGACCGTCGCCCGTCCGTGCCCGGGCATGTGCTTGATCACCGGGGTCACGCCCTCGGAAAGCAGCCCCTCGCAGACGGCGCGGCCGAGGGCGGCGACGATCCCCGGATCGTTGGAGAACGCACGATCTCCGATAACGCCGTGCCCGCCGGGAGCCGGCACGTCGAGCACGGGGAGGCAGTTCACGTCGATCCCGACATCCGAGAGTTCGCCCGCCATTTCCCGCGCGTTGCCGCGCGCCGCTTCGATCGCGCGGTCGAGACCCCGTTCGGCGGCCATGTCGCCGAAATCGCGCCAAGCCGTCCGGCGCCGCCAGCGTGGCGGTCCAAGCCGCTGCACCCTGCCCCCTTCCTGATCGACCAGGACCGGTGCGTCGTCCCGCCTCACGCTGTCGCGGAGTGCCGAAACGAGGTCGTGAACCTGCTCGGGTTCCCGGCAGTTGCGCTGGAACAGGATGAAGCCGAGCGGATCGGCGTCGGCGAAGAACCTGCGTTCCTCGATTTGAAGACTTTCGCCCGCGCAACCGAAGATGACGGCGGCCGGGTTGGGCCGTTCAGCGCGTGACGACGAGGCAGCCGACATTGCGCTTCTCCAGATCGGCGCAGAGCCGCCGGGCCCTCTTCCGGTCGCCTACCGGACCCGCGAGAAGCCTGTAAAAGACGCCCTTGGGCGGACCGAGATCCTTCCTCTCTATCGCGAGTCCGAGACCGGACAGGAGATCGCGATGGCGTTGGCGGAGACGCTTCCACGCCTTGTCGACGGCCGCTTTCGACCGCAATGCCCCGAGTTGAAGACGGTAATTCTGCGTCGCCCGACGCGGCGGAGGCGGCTTCACGGCCGCGGTCTTCTTCTTCGGCGGCTTCGCCTCGCTCGCCGTCCTGGACTCCAGCGGTTCGGGCACGGTGGGCGGCGGCTGCGCCCGCGGCACCGGAGCGGGTTCCGGTTCGAACTTGGGGGGAGGCAAAGGCACCTCCGGTGGCGGCAACAGGCGTTCCGGACTCATTTCCGGCGGCGCGGCAGCGATTCGCTCGTAGACCCGCTTGTCCCGGTCGGGAACGGCGCGACCGCCGGGCGAGTCGGGCTTTACCTTGAACGGACCCGGGTCGGCCCTGATCAGCACCGCGGTCCGTCCGGACGCGGACGACCGACTTTCGCCGTAGGCATGGAGCAGCAGGCCGCCGAAGGCGACGAGGGCGGCGACGCCCACGGTGCCGGAGAGCAGCTTCCTCAACCAGCGCGGGGCGCCCCTCTCCGGGGCGGGCTGGCCTGATCCGGGGTTTTTCGCCATCAGCGCATTTCCTGAACCGGTGTAACGCCCATGATTTCCAGTCCCGACGCTATGACGAGAGCCGTCGCGCGCACCAGGGCGAGACGGGCCCGGCTCAAGGTGAGGTCATCCGCGACGACGAAGCGCCGGTCGTCATCCACGTTCCCCCGGTTCCAGAGCCCGTGGAATGCCGCGGCGATGTCGGACAGGGCATAGGCGATGCGATGGGGCTCCGCCGCTTCGGCGGCGGCCTCGACGGTGCGCGGCCAACCCGCGAGAGTGCGGATCAATGCGAGTTCTTCTTCGTCGTCGAGGCAGTCGAGCGGCACTTCGGCGAGCGCGCGATCGGAGAAATCCCCGCCCGGGAACGTCGCGGCCGCGTTGCGCAAGGCCGAACACGCCCGCGCGTGGGCGTATTGCACGTAGAAGACCGGATTGTCCTTCGATTGTTCGACCGCTTGCGCGAGGTCGAAGTCGAGGGAGGCCTCGTTTCCGCGCGTCAGCATGATAAACCGAACGACGTCCTTTCCGACGCGGTCCACGACCTCGCGCAGCGTTACGAACGTGCCCGCGCGCTTGGACATCTTCACCGGCCGGCCGCCGTCGGAAAGATTGACCAGGTTGCAGATGAGGACATCGAACTCCGCCTTGCCTTCGCTCAGCGCCGCGACCGCCGACTGCATGCGCTTCACGTAGCCCTTGTGATCGGCGCCCCAGACGTCGATCAGGATGGGGAAGCCGCGTCGGAACTTGTCCCGGTGATAGGCCATGTCGGTAGCAAAATAGGTCCAGCTGCCGTCCGATTTGCGAATCGCCCGGTCCGTGTCGTCGCCGAACGCGGTCGACCGGAACAGGGTCTGCGGCCGGGGTTCCCAGTCCTCGTCGGTCCTGCCCTTGGGCGGTTCGAGGACGCCGACGTGAAGCAGGTCTCGGTTCTCGAGGTCGGAGAGGGACTCCTCCACCGCCCCCGAGTCCGCAAGCGCGCGCTCCGAAGAGAAGACGTCGTGGGAGATTCCAAGCGCCGCGAGGTCCTTCCTGATGAGCTCCATCATCGCGTCGATCGCGAAGTCCCGGACCGGCAGCAGCCAGTCCTTCTCCGCGAAGCCGATCCATCTCTGCCCATCGCGCGCCAGCAGGGCCTCGGCCGCCTCGACGAGGTATTCGCCCGGGTAGAAGTCTTCCGGCGGTTCGCCCGGCCCCTCCCCCGCCGCTTCGCGGTAGCGGTGGTACAGGGAGCGCGCCAGCAGGTCGACCTGAACGCCGGCATCGTTGATGTAGTACTCGCGGGTGACCGCGTAGCCGGCCTTGGCGAGAAGGGAGGCGAGCACGTCGCCGACGACGGCGCCCCGGCCGTGCCCCACATGCATCGGGCCGGTCGGATTGGCCGATACGTATTCGACGTTGACCCGTTTTCCCTCGCCGAGGGTCGAATCGCCGTAAGCCGTGCCGACGACGAGAATCTCGCGGAGCCGCTCGCGCCAGACCTCGCCGCGCAGGCGAAGATTGATGAAGCCGGGCCCGGCGACCGATGCGTCGAGCACGTCTTCATGCCCCGCAAGGGTGCCGGCCACGCGCTCGGCCAGATCGCGCGGTTTCATCCCCGCCGCCTTGGCCCGGACCAGCGCGACATTGCTCGAAACCTCGCCATGGCGCGGGTCGCGCGGCGGTTCGACGGAGAACGCGGCGCCGTTCGCGGCGGAGGCCTGCCCCGCCTCCTCCAACGCAACCGCGAGGGTTTCCTCGATAAGCTCCCTCATGGCCTCGAATACGTTCATTTCCGCCTTCGGTGATGTCTCGGTGCGTTCGGCAGTCCGTACTTGCGCGACGAAGGAAACGATTTCAAGTGCTTATTCTCGGGCGTGGCTTGACCGGGTCCCGCCGCCGGCTTAGATAATTGCCCATGTCCGAGGGAACGGAGAGCGGCACCGGAACGGTCGCGGCGGCGGTCACGATCAGCGATTCGGCGGTGCGCCGGATCCGCGAACTCGAAAAGGCGGAAGACGCTTCCGGGACGATGCTCCGGGTCGCCGTCGGCGGCGGCGGTTGTTCCGGCTTCCAGTACAGCTTCACCTTCGACGATGCCTGCAACGGGGACGACACGGTGTTCTCTCGTGACGGCGTGCGGGTGGTCGTCGACGACGTTTCGCTCGAATTCCTCGGCGGCGCGGAGATCCACTACGTCGAGGAGCTGGTCGGCGCATATTTCACGGTTCGCAACCCGAACGCGGCATCGACCTGCGGCTGTGGGGTCTCTTTCGCGGTCGGATGACCCGGATCGCGACCTGGAACGTCAACTCCGTCCGCGCCCGGCTGCCGCGCGTCCTCGAATGGCTGGCCGAATTCTCGCCCGATATCGTCCTCGCCCAGGAGCTCAAGGCGACAGAAGAGACCTTCCCGCGCGAGGCGATCGAGGAAGCGGGCTACAACGTAGCCATTTGCGGACAGAAGAACTTCAACGGCGTCGGCATCTTCGCCAAACAACCGATCGAGGACGTACGCACCGGCCTGCCCGGCGACCCGGACGACGACCAGGCACGCTACATCGAGGCTTTCGTCGGCGACCTCCGGGTGGCCTCGATCTACCTGCCCAACGGCAACCCGGCGCCGGGCGACAAGTACGACTACAAGCTGCGCTGGATGGACCGCCTCTTCGCGCACGCGAAGGACCTGCTGCGCCAGGAGGAAGCGCTGGTGCTGGGCGGCGATTACAACGTCGTGCCGACCGACGGAGACTGCTACGACCCGGAAGGCTGGGCAAACGACGCGTTGTGCCGGCCGGAATCGCGCTCGCGCTACCGCGCGATGGTCCATCTCGGCCTGACCGACGCCTATCGCGCCTTCAACCGGGCGCCCCACTCATACAGTTTCTGGGACTACCAGGGCGGCGCGTGGCAAAAGGATTTCGGCCTGCTGATCGACCATCTGCTGCTGTCGCCGCAGGCCGCCGACCGGCTCTCGGCATCGGGCATAGACAAAAACCCGCGGGGAAAGCAGAAAGCGTCCGACCACACCCCGGTCTGGTGCGAGATCGACCCGCCGGGGTAGCCGCGCCCTGTCCCCGCCCCCGATGTCACCCCGGACTTGTTCCGGGGTCCAGAGCAACCGTCCCAACGCCTGAGCACGTGGCCCTGGACCCCGGAACAAGTCCGGGGTGACAAGGTCGGGTGTCCGACAGCGTGAGACCGGCGGCAAGAATTCACCGTGATCTTGCAACGGTCGGTGGCGGGAAATCCCCCGCCCCTACTCGCTCCGAGGCAGCTTGAGCTCCTCCAGCGGCGGCAGGCCGTAGCTCTCCCAATCCGCCGCGACTCCGCGCAGCTTTTCGAGCGGCGGCAGGGAAATCCCGGGATAGTCCCATTTGCGGGTCGCATCGACGATCACCTTGGCGCCGGACGACTGTCCGCCCTCCGGCGCGTCCGGCCCGAACGAAGACGGGTCGAGCTCGACCGCCGCCGGAGTCTCGATCACCCTCAGATCGTGCTCCGGCCGGACGCGCCACGCCATGATCCAGTCGCGCATGAACGGGTCTTCGATGTCGATGTCGTCGTCGGTCACGACGATCCATTTGAAATAGCTCATCCCCATATGACCCAGGGCACCGAACACCGCCTGGTCGACGTGACCGGCATACATCTTCCTGAGGGATATCCACAGGGTCGCCGTGCAGCCTCCGGCTTCCAGCGCGTGCACGTCGGCGATGCCCGGAATCCGCAAGTCCTCGCTGAGGTGCTTTTTCAGGCCGGCTTCAAGCAGGGAGCGCTTGATCATGCTGCTCTCGGACGGCGGGAGCTGGCTGATGATGCCGAGCAGGATCGGATCCTTGCGGTGGGTGATGCAGTTGACCTTGAACACCGGCGCATGGCGGCCACCGGCCATGTAGCCGGTGAACTCGCCGAACGGGCCTTCCGGCTCAAGCGAATCGGTCAGAACCTCGCCCTCGATCACGATTTCCGCGTGCGCCGGCACTTCGAGATCGACGGTCTCGCAACGCACCAGCGGGATCGCCTCGCCGCGGATGCCGCCGGCGACCGCGAGCTCATCGGCGCCGTACCGCGCCGGCGCCACGACGTACTGCACCGGGTCGCCGCCGATGAAGATCGCCGCCGGCATGTTCTTGCCGCGGGCCTTCCATTTTTCCCAATGGATGGCGCCGCCCCGGTCGGGCGCGCCGAACAGGATGCCGGTCTTGTCCTTCCCCTTTATCTGGCAGCGGCGGATACCGATATTGCGCCGCCCATCGTCGGGATCCCTGGTAACCCAGAGCGGCGTGAGATAGGACCCGGCGTCCTTTTCGGGCGTCCAGACCGGGATGGGAAGCGCGTTCAGATCGACGTCGTCGCCGGAAACGATCACTTCCTTGCACGGGCCGTCGTCGACGATCACCGGCTCGATCGGGTTGGCGATACCCTCGATGACCTTTTCGTGGATGGCGGCGAAGTTGGGCTCGCAACCGATCGCGGTGGCGATCATCTCGCGCGACGCCGCGACCACGCCCGCGACGACGCGCCCGCCGGGATATCCCTTGATGTTGCGAAAGCCGATCCCGTAGCGGTTCCCTTCGGACATCGCGCGGAAGATCATCCTGAGGACGGCCGAGATTTCCCAGTCCTTGTCGACCTCCTTGTCGACCCAGCGCATCATGCCCCGCTGCTCCAGGACCTGGAGATAGGGCCTCAGCCCTTCATAGCTCATCGTTTTCCGCCCCCCCATCAACGCGTGCTAGACGCCCACATCAGGGCCGGTTTGTCCAGCCGCCGCCGGTTGAACCGCCCCGACCGGTCGGCTATCACCCTTGGCGGACCCCGAACGGCGCGGGAGGAAACGATGGGCGGAGATACCAACCCGATCGGCAGGCGGACGGCGGCGGAGATCGTCGCCCTGCGCGAGGCCTGGCATACCAAGAACCACCCCTTCTATGTCGGGTTTCACGAAGGGACCGTCGGGCTGGAACCAATGGCGAAGCTGATGGCGCAGCACTACCAGCATGTCCGGCGCGCCTTGCCGAGCTTCGGCCTGATCTACGCCAAGGCGCCGGCGGACGGGCGGCGGTTCATCCTGGAAAACCTTGCCGAGGAAGAAGGCCTCGTCGCGGGGCCGGGCGAAGACCGGGAACCGCACGACCACACGGAACTGATCTTCCGCTATTGCCGCTATGCGGGCATGACCGACGACGAAGTCCGCGCGACGGAACAGCTCCCGGCGTGGCGGGCACGCTCATATTTCTACCTCGCGACGGTGCGCGACGAGGCGTTCCCGGTGATCGTCGCGATGCAGTCGACCCAGGAAGGACAGCAGCCCGCGATCAACGGCGAACGGACGCTGCCCGCATTCAAGAAGTTCCACGGGCTGGAGATGGACGACCCGGCGATCGAGTTCTTCGCCGAGCACTATATCGCCGACGCCGACCATTCCAGCCGCCAGATCCAGCTCGTCGAACGATTGATCCGGACGGAGGAAATGGCCGCCCGCGCGATCGAGGTCGCGACCGTCGCGGTCAAGACGCGCTGGGCCTGCATGAACGATATCTACCGGACGGCGGTTCTCGGCGAACGCGACCCGCTGCCGGAAGGAATTGCGGCCTGACGGACGGAACGCCCGTCAGTTGCCCTCCGCGGTCCTGGGCGCGGCGGCCGGGTTCCACTGCCCCCGGCGCATGCGGTTGATCTCGACCCGCTCGAACAGCCCGGCCTTGCGGAAGGGCTCGTCGCGGGAGAACGCCTCGGCCTCCTCGCGGGACGGGACGTTCACGATCAGCACGCTTCCCGTGCGGGTCTTGCCGTCCTCCCCGAGCAGCGCGCCGCCGAGCACGAGGATGTCCTCGTGCGCATCGAGATAGGCGAAGTGATCTTCCCGCGCTCCTGCCCGGATCTCTTCCGAATCGGGCTTGTCGATCTGGTAGATGATGTAGAGCATGATCCCGCCCCTTCGTTGCGGCGGCGCCAAGATCACAGCCCGGGCTCCCGACATCAAGCGCCGAGGCGCGCGGGCGGAACGGGTGGACGACAATGACGGTCGAGATCGGCGTCGTTTTCGACGGCTTCGACGATGCGCGCGAGATGATCCGCCTCGCCCAGGGGGCGGAGGCGGCGGGAGCCCGGAGCGTATGGGTCGCCGAGCACATGGGCTGGCGCGAGGCGGTGACGGCCTGCGCGGGGATCGCCGTCGCGACGGAGACGGTGCGCCTGCTGCCGACCGCGATCAGCCCCTATCTTTGGCACCCTACCCCGACGGCGATGGCGCTGGCGACGCTGGAGGAGTTGGCGCCCGGGCGGGTCGCCGCGGTGGTCTCGGTGGGCAACCTCCTCAACCTCAAGGAATCGGGGCACGATCCGGTGCGTCCGGTCGCCGCCGTTGGACGCATGGTGCGGGATCTGCGCGCGCTGTGGACCGGTGAGCCCGTCCACGCCGAGGCGCCTTCCTACCGCTTGGAAGGGGCTTACATGAATTTCGCCCCGTCTGCCCCGATTCCCATCTACGTCGCGTCGACCGGGCCGCAGGTGCTCCGTCTCTCCGGACGGATCGCCGACGGGGTCCTGCTGTCGGGCGGGCTCACGCTGGAATCGACCCGCAGCTGCCTCGCCTTCGCGGAAGAGGGCGCGAGGGCGGCGGAACGGGACCCGGCATCGCTCCGCCGCGCCAGTCTGATCTATTTCTCGGTCTCGCCGGATGGGCGGGCGGCGGTGGACGACCTCAAGACCAAGCTTGCCTATCTGTTCCGCAGCGCGCGCCACGCCGAAAACATCGCCACCGCCGGGCTTCCCATCGACCATGCGGCGATCATGGAGGCCGTGGGGCGACGGGACCTCGCGGCCGCCGCGGCGATGATCCCGGACGAGGCCATCGAGGCGTTCTGCGTCGGCGGCACGCCGGCCGATTGCCGCGGGCTGCTGGCGGGCTATCTCGACGCCGGACTGGACGAGCCGATCCTGCAGATCAGCGGCACCCCGGAAAACAAGGCGCTCGCCCTGGAACTGGTGCGGGAATTCGCGGCCTCTTAAGGCCCGATCAGCCCCAGCTCGCGGTAAGCCGCCGCGGCGGCGGGATGGAGCGGCACGCCATCGATTTCGAGGCCCTCCTCTCCTTCGCTTCGCAACGGATCGAACAGGTCTCCGAGGCCGTCGAACAACGGGTTGAGAGCGGCAAGACGCTCGTGCCGCGTCGCCATCAGACGGGCGAGCCGGCCCACCGTGTCGTCCGGAATGCTGGCGTGAGTCGCGATCACGTTGAGCACCCCGATCTGGGCGCTGTCGCGGTCGTGGCCCCTGAGCGCGCCCGCCTTGACCCGCGCCGGACGGTAGAACCCCACGCGGTCCAGCAGGCTTTCGAGCTGGCCGGCGCCGTATTCCAGCACCTGGATGTCGGCCCGATCGGCGAGCTCGGTCATCGTCTTGTTGGGGATCGGGCACTGGAACTGCGCGTCGATCTCCCCGGCGGCGAGCGCGTTGGCGCCGTCGAGGAAGTTGAGATGGACCGGCTCGAAGGTGTCGAAGCCGATCCCCAGCACCCCGAACATGGTCGCGACGTGCTGCGCCATGCCGCTGCCGGCGGGACCGATGGAGACCCGCTTGCCGCGCAGATCGTCGACCGCCTCCATCCCGGAATCGCGCAGCGCGATGAAGAACATCGGCCCCGAATTCGCCGGCGCGGCCATGCGGATGTCGAGCGCGCGTTCGAACGGCGGCTCGCCCCGCGCGGCGCGGCCGATCCAGTTGGCGGCGAGGAGGCCGAACTCGATCTCGCCGGCCTCGAGGCGTTCGGCATTGCCGACGCTCGCCGTCGGTGTCGGAAAGACCTCGACGCGGTCGAACGCGCCCAGCTCCCGCGCCACCGTGCCGATCGCCTCAGCCTGGGTGTAAAACGTGCTCTCGAACTCGGATGTCCCGATGGTGATCTGCATGGCATTCCCGCGATGCTGCTATCCTGTCGCGGCCCCGCGCACCGCCCGCGGCATCAGGCGGACGGCGGTGAGGCCAAGCGCGGACAGGATAACCGCGCCGAACGCGAAGAACGCGGCCTGCAGGCCGAATCCCTCGACCGCCGCTCCAATAACCACGGGAACGAGGAAACCCGCGAACCGGTTCACCGTGGACCTGATGCCGACACTGATTCCCTGCCGCTCGGCGTTCACCGACCGCGCCAGCACGTAGAGCATCAGCGGAAAGGCGATGCCGGAGGCCACGCCCCATCCGGTTGCGATGCCGAGCAAGTGCCAGAACTCGCGAAACAGCACCACGCTGGAGAGCAGCGCAGCGGCGGTGCCGATGGTGGCGACGAGCAGGACGTTGGGAGGCACTCTGCGCGAGACCGGACCGGCCGTCAGCCCCGAGAGCCCCGCCATCACCGAACCGACGGCAACCAGCACGCCGATGGTGGTTCCGCTGAAGTCGAGCGATTCCAGGTAGACCGGGTAGAAGGAATGCCTGAGCGCGTGGACGCAGGTCATCAGGAACGAGCACGCGACGACGAAGGCGACCGCGGGCAGAGCAATCATCCTGAGCGCTTCGCGGTAGTCGCCGAGCCAGGAACGGCGCGCCGCGGGAGCGCCCGCCGGCTCGTCCGACCGAACGTCCCGGGGCAGGAACCCGATCACGACCAGGGTGGCGACCCCCCAGGCGCCGATGACCGAGAACGCGCCGACGGGTCCGAAGACGTCCCAGGCGGTTCCGCACAGCACCGGCGCGACCAGGTTCCCCGAGGTCGAGACGAAGCTGAACCGCCCCATCAGCCCGGGATCGTCCCGGTTGATCCGCCCCATATGCGCCTGCGCCGCCATCCATACCAGCGCCTGCGCGAAACCGGTCAGGAGTTGCAGGACGATCAGCACCGCGACCGAGGGCAGTGCCGGGTAGAGGGGAAACAGCACCGCCGTCGCGATCGCCGCGGCCGCGGCGATCCGGTTGATCCCGAGCCTGTCCATCAACGCGCCGCCGGGGATGGAGAGCACCACCGAAAGCGCCGCCCGGGCGCCCAGCACCAGCCCGATCATGAACGGCGTCGCGCCGATGTCGAGCGCCCAGAGCGGCACCGCCACCGTCATCATGGGAACGAAGCCGAGACCGAAGAACCCGACCACGAAAATCGCGGCGTGCGCGCCGGAAATCCGCAAGGCCGTGCTCAGCCCGGCTTGTCGTCGGCCGGTAGCAATAATCGCCGCTGCACCGGGAACAGCGCGATGTCGAAGCGCTCCGCGAAGAGGCCCCAAAGGCCCTTGGGCGCCTTCAGCATGACCACCACCGCGGTCACGCCGAGCAGGATCAGGTACCAGGTCCCGTAGGGCGCAAGCGGCTCGCGCAGCAGGAAAAAGATCAGCGTGCCGATGATCGGCCCCTCGATCGACCCGATCCCGCCGATCACCACAATGAAGATGATGGTGACGGTCCAGTTGATGTCGAAGGCGGCGGCGGGGGTGATCCGGATCTTGGTGATATAGATCAGGGCGCCGATGGCCGATGTCCCGAAAGCCGCCAGGATGTAGACCAGCAGCTTGGCACGGAAATTGTCGACGCCGAGGCTGCGGGAAGCCTCCTCCGAATCGCGGATCGCCGTCAGCGCGAGGCCGTAGCGCGATCGCAGAAGCAGGTAGACACCGACGATCACCGCGACAGCCAGGGCCAGCGCGAGCCAGTACACCGTGGCATCCCGGTCGGCCCGGGACGCGGCGATGGACTTGATCGCGGCGATCGGCAGGCTCATCCCCGACCCGCCGCCGAGCGCCTTCACCTGTGCGAAGCCGAGCAGAAACACCTCGGCGACCACCCAGGTGCCGATGGCGAAATAATGGCCGCGGAGCCGAAACACGATGAAGGCGATGGGCAGCGAGATCAGCGCCCCGACGACGCCCGCCAGGGGCACCGTCCAGATGGTGCCGATATCGAGGAAAATGACGAGGATGAAAAGGAGATAGCCGCCGAGCCCGACGAAAGCCTGCTGCCCGACGGAAACCAGCCCGCCATACCCGGCGAGCAGGTTCCAGAGCTGCGCCAGCGCCAGGATGTAGAAGATCTCGACGAGGAGGCGCATCGACGCCCGGTCGCCCCACCACGGCACGGTCAACAGCACCAGCACGAGCGCCACGCCGACCGCCATGCCGACCCGGCTCGTCCGGGTGGAGTGGACCACCCGGCTAGTCATCCCGCGTCCTCGGGAACAGCCCGTTGGGGCGCAGCACTAGGATGACCAGGAAGGCGACATGGCCGGCGAGGATCTGCCAGCCGGGATCGATCTTGGCGCCGATGTTCTGCGCCACGCCGAGGATCACGCCCCCGGCGAGCGTGCCCCACATCGAGCCCAGCCCGCCAATGATTACGGCTTCGAACGCGAACAGGAGCCGCGACGGCCCGAGGGCAGGATCGAAATTGGTCCTGATGCCGATGAATATCCCGGCGATCGCCACCAGGACCAGCGAAACCGCCATCGCGAGGCCGAAGATGTGCTTCTGGTCGATACCCATCAGCCGCGCGGTGGAGGGATCGTCGGAAGTCGCGCGGAACGCGCGGCCGAGCCGCGTCCGGCTGAAACCGATCTGAAGCGCCGCAATCAGCGCGACCGCGATGGCGAAGACGATCAGCGGCAGGGTGCCGAGCTCGATTCCCTCGGCGAGCTTGATGCTGGCGGTCTCGATCGGACCCGCGTTCAGGCGCTGCGAGTCCGCCGAAAAAATTTCGAGCAGCAGGTTCTGGATGACGATCGAGATGCCGAAGGTCACCAGCAAAGGCGGCAGCAGATCGTCGCCCAGCGTGTAGTTGAGAACGCCGCGCTGCAGCACGTAGCCGAAGAAGAACATGAAGGGCAGCACGGCGATCATGCTGACGAAAGGATCGACCCCGGTGGTCTCGATCACCAACATGGCGACGAAGGCGGCAAGAACGATGAGGTCGCCATGCGCGATATTCACCAGCCTCATCACGCCGAAGATGATCGCGAGGCCGGCGGCGAAGAGCGCGTAAAGCCCGCCGGTGAGGACTCCCTGGATTATGCTGTTGATCCACTCGATCATCGCTATGTGCCGAAATAGGCGGCCGCGATGCGGTCCCGGGTCAGGTCCCCGGGCGCGCCGGTGAGCGCGAGCCGGCCTTCCTGGAGGCAGTACACCCGGTCGGCCACCTCGAGAGCCCGGTTGATGTCCTGCTCCACCACCACCATTGCGGCGCCCTCGGCCTTGATGACGGGCAGCACCTCGTAGATCTCCCGGACCACCACCGGAGCAAGGCCGAGCGAGAGCTCGTCGAACAGGATCAGGTCGGGGTTGGACATCAGCGCGCGGCCGATGGCGGTCATCTGCTGCTCGCCGCCGCTGAGCGCGGTGCCGGGGACCGAGCGCCGGTTGCGCAAGGCCGGGAACAGCTCGTAGACGCGCTCCAGCGACCAGCCCCCCGGCCGGCCGCTGTAACCGCCGATGATCAGGTTCTCCTCGACGCTGAGGCTGGGAAACAGGCGGCGCCCCTCCGGCACCATCGCCACGCCGAGCGCGACGATATCGGCGGCCTCGCGCGACTGGATGCTCTCCCCGCGATAGGCAAGCACCTCGCTGGTCGCCTCCACCATGCCGGTGATCGCCCGAAGCAGCGTGGTCTTGCCGGCGCCGTTCGCGCCGATGGCGGCCACGGTCTCGTGCTCCTCCAGCTCGAAATCGAAACCGAACAAGGCCTGGAAGTCGCCGTAGAACGCATCGAGTTTGCGGATCTCGAGGAGGCTCATTCGACCGCGATCCCGAGATAGACCTCGCGCACGACGGGGTTGTCGATCACCGTCCGGGGATCGCCTTCGTCGAGCTTGCGGCCGAAATCGATGACCACCAGCCGGTCGACGACCGACATCAGGGCGTGAACGATATGCTCGACCCAGACGATTGAGACTCCCCCGCCTCGGATCTCGCCGATGGTGGCGACGAGCTCGCGGATCTCGTGCTCGGTCAGCCCGCCCGCGATCTCGTCGAGCAGCAGCACGCGCGGGCGGGTGGCGAGCGCCCGGGCGAGCTCCAGCCGCTTGCGCTCCAGCAGGGTGAGCGTGCCGGCCAGCGCGTTCGCCTTGGCGGCCAGCCCGGTGCGTTCCAGCACCTCGACGCAGTGATCGTAGGACGCCGCCTCCGACTGCCCGGCGCCGAACGCGCCGCCGACCAGCAGGTTCTCGAACACCGTCATCCCGCCGAAGGGGTGCGGGATCTGGTAGGAGCGCCCGATCCCGGCGCGGCTTCGAAGATGGGCCGGCAGGCGGGTGATGTCCTCCCCGTCGAAGACGATTCTGCCGTCGTCCGGCGGCAGGCTGCCGGTGATCAGGTTGAAAAGCGTGCTCTTCCCGGCCCCGTTGGGGCCGATGATGCCGAGCGCCTCGCCGTCGTCGAGCGCCATGTCGAAGGAATCGACGACCAGCAGCGAGCCGAAGCTCTTGGACAGGCTCTCGACCGAGAGGATCGCGCTCATGCCGCGGCCCGTCCTTCGATACGGTCCTCCGGACCTACTCGGGATGAGGGAGATCTTGCGGTCGAATTCACCCTTCCCTCACCCTGAGTGGCGGCGAAGCCGCGTATCGAAGGGGCACCTCCGACGCGACTTCACCCGCGAGAACCCTTTCTAGCTCAGCGACTCCAGCTTGCCGGTCAGCGGGACTTCCGGCGCCCGCGCGTTATGCACCAGATCGAGCTCGTACTTGAACGTCTTGCCGCGCTTCCACTGGCCGCCGACCAGCGGCGTGCGGCAGGCGTTCTTCACCGGGTTCCGGGCGTCGCCGAACTTCCACGAAACCGGCCCGACGATCGATTCGTAGTTGGTGTTCTCGATCGCGTTCAGTATGGCGTTCGGATCGCCGGGATCGCCGCAGCGCTTCAGCACGTCGATCGCCACTTCGATGTTGGCGTGCTTGAAGCCGAGCGGCTGGGTCCATTGCCGCTTGGTCTTGGCGGTATAGGCGTCGGCGAACTCGCGCGACGACTTGCCGGTGAGGTTCGACTTGAAGGGGTGCGAGTTCGACCACCACACCTCGGTGGTAAGCCCGTGGCCCCGGTCGCCGAGCGCCGCGACCGCCGGCGGGAACAGCAGCGCCTTGGCCATGGTGCCGGCCTTGAGCTGCTTGATCAGCCCCTGCTGCGCCGCCTGGGTCCAGAACGTCGTGAAATCGGGCGGCGTCGCGATGCCGGTGAGAATCTCCACACCCTCCTTCTTGAACTCGGCGATCTGGGCGGTGAAATCGGGGCTTCCCATCGTGAACAGCGGCGGCTGCGAGTATTCGAATCCTCGAGCCTCCATCGGCGGCCGGAAGCCGCGCTTGGGGTCGCCGCCGTTGACGCCGTCCTCGCTGTTCTCGATCAGGCTGCCGATCTTCTTGTTGGTGCCGAGCGCCTCCCACATGTCCATGAAGATCGCGAACATGTCCTCGAAGCCCCAGAAGAAGTGGTAGGTCCACTTGAAGGGCTTGTCGGGCGTCGCGCCGCGGCCGAAATAGACGATCTGCCATGGCGTGTCGGCGGTGACGCAGGGCACCTCGTTCGCTTCGGACTGGTCGGAGACAGGATTGACCGTGGTGCCGCTCGACGAGCCGATCATCAGGTTGACCTCGTCCTTGAGGATCAGCTCGGCGGCGACCTCGGCGGCGCGGTTGGGGTTGGACTGCGAATCGCGCGAAATGATCTCGACCGGGTATTTCTTCTTACCGATCATGATCCCGTCGCCGATGGCCGCGCGGGCGTCGGCGAGCACGAACCGGTCGGCCTCGCCGAAGGCGGCGAGCGGTCCCGATTGCGGGCTCACGAAGCCGATCTTCACCGTCCTCGCGGCATGGATGGCGGGCGCCGGAAAGCTCGACGCCGCGGCCGCGGCGAGCACGCCTCCGCCGTATTTGAGCGCGCGCCTGCGGCCGATCTTCGCCTTCAACACGGTTCCCTTTTCGTTCTTCGACATTTTGGCTCTCCCCTTTGTTTACGACCAAATCTAAACTTCGATCTCCAAGTATCTCTTTTCACTGAATGTTCTGTGGACCTTTAAACCAAAATGGTATTGGGCTCCAGCCCAAGCAGCACCCGTCCGTAGAGCTCGGCGCTTGCCTCGGGCAGAAGAAGCCCGTGCATGTTGATCGCGTGGAGGTCGCGCGAAGCCCGCTGCAGCGGGCTCCTGAGCGCGAGGCTGGAGCCGCCGGCCATCAGGAACAGCTTTTCCGCGCCGTCGAGCGCGAACCGCACCCCGTGCGAGCAGTCCATGCGGATGCGCGCGCGCATCTCCATGGTCATCGGCGTCCCCGACCGGGCGTAGGAGTCGATGTCGTCGGCCACCCGGTAGAGCATCAGGTGCGCCGCGTCGATCAAGGATGCGGCCTCGCCGAGCTTGATGTGGGTCGCCGACCATTCGGAATGGATATGCGGCGTATAGGCGACCGGCTTGTCCTGGACCGTGCTGCGAAACTCGGCGAGCGCTGCGCGGGCGAGGCCGAGCGCCGCGCCGCAGATGCAGAGCGCCAGCACGGGCACCGCGTCGGCCTTGTGCAGCCAGCCGTCGTATCCGTCCGCCATACCCGGGGTGTCGCCCTCGATCAGGGCCGGGATCGACAGCCGCCGATGCGCCGGCACCGTGAGCCCGTCCACCTTGACCGAGCAGCTTCCGGTGCCTGACAGCCCGGCGACGAACCAGTCGTCCTGGATATCGATGTCGCTCGTGGGCACCAGGAAGTCCGCGAGGTCGACCGTCTCGCCCGAAGAATCCAACACCTCCGCGCCCAGGAGCATCCAGGGGGCATGCTCGCAACCCGAGCCGAACGGCCAGAAGCCGCTCAATTCGCATGATCCGTCGCCGTTCAGCACCGCCTTGCCGCGCGGCCCGATTACCGCGGAGACCATCGTGTCGGGATCGGCACCGTAAACGTCCTCGCGCGCCCGGCCGGGGAAATGCGCCATCATCCAGCTATGGGCGTGCATGACGCCGAGCACCCAGGCGGTGGAGGAGCACCCTTCGGCGATCGCCGAGATCACGTCGAGATGGGCGCGCATCGACAATTCGTGCCCGCCGCAGCTGCGCGCCTGGATGATCCGGAGCAGGCCGGACTCGCGGATCCGGGCCATGTTCTCGGCCGGCACGCGCCGCTCGCTCTCGGCCTGGGGCACCCGCGCCCTGAATTCCTCGGCGGCGGCCTCGGCGCGCTGTCTCAGTTCCGCGGTCGCGCCGGAGAGATCGTCGTCCAGTGCCTCTTCCCCGACTGCGGCCATCGCTTCGCCCCCGCGTTCCTTCTCCGTCCATTTTGCATAGTACGGGGCGGGATGGCCACCTAGCGTTGGATCGGCCGGGCGCAATCGGGCGGCGTGATTCGCCCTGTCCCGCCACTGGGCCGGGCACGCTTGATTGTAATGCAGCGCCCGGAAGGCCGCCTCCTCACCCCGGCCCTCCCCTTCCCGCGAGGAGGAGAGGGGGACGCTCGCCGCTCAGCCGCCTGCCGTCTCCATACTCGCCGCGGCGGCGCCGACGGCGGCGCCCTTGGTCTCCCACTCCTCGGCGCCGGCGTCGCGGCGGAACTGGCGGCGCGCGGCGCGCTCGGCGGGCTTCGCGGCCTCGCGCAACTCCTCGATCGCCTGACGGTCGCGGGCGAACTGGCGGAAGGCGGCGAACTTGGCGGACAAATACTGGTCCGGCCACGGCACCGGGTCCCAGCCGTACCACGCCGCCGCCTGCTGGGTGAAGTTGGGGTTGTAGAGATGGGTGCGGGCGAGCGCGACCAGGTCGGCGCGTCCCGCGGCGACGATGGTGTTCACCTGATCCCAGGTGAAGATGTTGCCCGCGACCAGCGTCGGCACGCCCGCCTCGATCCGCACCTGCTCGGAGAACGGGGTCTGGAACATGCGGCCGTAGACCGGCCGTTCCTCCGACGCGGTCTGGCCGGTCGAGACGTTGACCAGGTCGACGCCGCGGGCAGCGAACGCCTTCGAGATCGCCACCGCGTCGTCCCCCTCGTTGCCGCCCGGCACCCAGTCGTGCGCGGAGATGCGGATCGAGATCGGGCGGTCGGCGGGCCAGGCGTCTTTCACGGCATCGAACACCTCGAGCGGGTAGCGGAGCCGGTTCTCCAGGCTGCCGCCGTACTCGTCGGTCCGCCGGTTGGTGAAGGGTGAGAGGAACCCGCCCAGCAGGTAGCCGTGCGCGCAGTGGAGTTCGGCGATGTCGAATCCGGCCCGCGCGGCGCGCTCGAAGGCGGCGACGAACTCCGCCTTCACCCGGTCCATGTCGGCGCGGTCCATCTCGCGCGGGACGACGGAATTGGGCAGATAGGGGAGCGGCGACGGGGCGACGATCTCCCACGCCCCCTCGTCCAGCGGCTGGTCGATTCCCTCCCAGGCGAGCTTCGTCGCGCCCTTCCGGCCTGCATGGCCGATCTGCATGCAGAGCCTGGCCGCCGTGTAATCGTGCGCGAAGTCGGCGATCCGCTTCCACGCCGCCTCCTGGTCGTCGTTCCAGATGCCGGCGCAGCCCGGCGTGATCCGCGCGTCGGGGGCGATGCAGGCCATCTCGGTATAGACCAGCCCCGCACCGCCCAGCGCCCGGCTCGTGAGATGGACGTAGTGCCATTCCCCCGGCACACCGTCCTCGGCGCAGTACTGGCACATCGGGGCGACGACGACCCGGTTCTGGAGCCGCATCTTGCCGACCGTGAACGGGGTGAACATCGGCGGCGGCGGTGTCTCGGCGACTTCCGGAAGGTTCTCGCGCTCGGCGACCCCCGCGGCGAAATCGCGGTCGATCCCGGCGATGAAATCCGCGTCGCGGGTGCGCAGGTTGTCGTAGGTGATCGCCTTCGAGCGCGACAGCAGGCTGAAGGCGAACTGGCTGGGCGCCATGTCCCAGTACCGCTCGACGTGCTCGAACCAGGCGAGCGAAACCTCGGCCGCGTGCTGCAGGCGTCCCACCTCGTCGCGGCGGTTGACGTCGTAGGCGACGAGCGCGTCGGCGACGGTGTCGTGCGCGCGGAATTCCTCGAACAGCGCGATCGCGTCCTCCATCGCGAGCTTGGTGCCCGACCCGATCGAGAAATGCGCGGTGTGGGCGGCATCGCCCATGATCACCATGTTGTCGCGCACCCAGGTCTCGCAGCGGATCGTCGGGAAGTTGCGCCAGAAGGAGCGGTTGACGATCGCCGGATGACCGTCAAGCAGGTCGTCGTAGAGCGCACCCACATAGGCGACGGTGGCCTCCTCGTCCTCGTCCTCCAGACCGGTGCGGGCGAAGGTCTCGGCCGTCGTCTCGACGATCCAGGTGCTCATGTTCGCGTCGTACTGATAGGCGTGCAGGTTCCAGATGCCGGCGTCGTTCTCGCGGAAATCGAAGGTGAAGGCGGGCAGCGGGCGCGTGCTGCCGAGCCACACGAACTTGTTGGGCCGCCAGTCGTAGCTGGGGCGGAAATCGCCAGCGTATTCCTCGCGGACCCAGCTGTTGATCCCGTTGCAGGCGATCACCAGGTCCGCGTCGGGAAGATCGTCGAGCGAGCGGATCTCGCGCTGGAACTCCATCCCGATTCCGAGCGCGCGGCAGCGCTCCTGGAGGAGGAGCAGCAGCGTCTTGCGCGACATGCCGCAGAACCCGTGCCCGCCGGAGGTGATCCGGCGGCCCTTGAAGAAGATGTCGATGTCGTCCCAATAGGCGAATTCGGACCGGATGGCGTCGTAGCTCGCCGCGTCGTAGTCGCGGAAATGACCCAGCGTCTCGGCCGAGAACACCACCCCGAAGCCGAACGTGTCGTCGCGCCGGTTCTGCTCGTAGATCGTGATCTCGTGCCCGGGGTCGTGCGCCTTCATCAGGAGTGAGAAATAGAGCCCGGCCGGTCCGCCGCCGATCACCTTGATCCTCATCGCCACGCCCTCTCCGATCCCGTCCGGTCGTTTCGAAATTGCTTTATACTTAAACTAATTTTCGGGCGGGAGCAAACTACTTTAGATCTAAAGGAAGTGTCCGCGCAGCCCGCTCAACCGCAAGGCGCCGTTGATCGACGGGACGGATTCGTTACGCTGCCATGGCGCACCTGATTTGGTGCGGTCGATCCACTCCAATTCGAGGCCGCCAACCGGTGAATTCGGACTCCTTGTTCCCCTTGGGCGACAGCGCAACTGCCTCTTGGGCCGGTATATTTCCGTCGCAATCCATTCAAGCGTTGATCAACGACGGAACGATTAAGTCGTCCAATGAGTTCATCACGAAGGACATGGTTCAGCCGGCGAGCCTCGATTTGCGTCTAGGAACGGTCGCATATCGAGTGCGAGCGAGCTTTCTGCCTGGACCGGAAGCTACGGTCGAGGACAAGATCGCCGCGCTAGAAATGCACAAAATTGACCTCGAAGGGGGGGCAGTCCTGGAACGTGGATGTGTCTACATCGTGCCCCTTCTGGAACATCTCGCCCTCGACAGCAGGATCGGAGCCTTCGCCAATCCCAAGAGTTCGACCGGCCGGCTGGACGTATTCACCAGACTGATCACCGACTGTTCGAGCCGCTTCGACGCAGTCGCGCGCGGCTATCATGGTCCGCTCTACGCCGAGGTCTCGCCGCGCACGTTTTCCATACTGGTTCGCCCGGGCAGTCGCCTTTGCCAAATCCGCCTGCATCGCGGCACATCGTCAATTTCGGCAACCAAATTATCGATTCCGGTGACCCAATTACGGCGGTTACAAGACGACATTGGATTGGTCGTTCCGGAGATGGAACGCGATTCAAGGCTAAGGGAAGGCGGGCTGCCACTTCGTCTAGACCTCGAAGGTAATGGTGACGATACGTTGATCGGATATCGGGCCCAGCGTCATACGGGAATTATCGACATCGACCGGGTGGCGGAGTACGACGCGGCGGATTTCTGGGAGCCGATCCACGCCCGCAAGGGGCGCGGGATCATCCTCAACCCGGACGATTTCTATGTCCTGTCCACGCGGGAAGCGATCACCGTGCCGCCCGACCACGCCGCCGAGATGATCGCCTACGACACCGAGGTGGGAGAATTCCGCGTCCACTATGCCGGCTTTTTCGACCCCGGCTTCGGCTGGGCGCAGGCGGGCGGCGGCGGCAGCCGCGCGGTGCTGGAAGTCCGCAGCCACGACGTACCGTTCCTGCTCGAGCACGAGCAGGTGATCGGCGGGTTGCGCTATCTGCGGCTGACGGACGTCTCCGACAAGGTCTACGGTCGCGATATCGGCTCGGCCTATCAGGGCCAGCGGCTGCAACTCTCCAAGCATTTCAGGACATGACTGCGAAACCGACCCTCCCGACTCTCCTCATCGGCTGCGCGGTCGCCGCGCTGCTCCCGGCCGGGCCGACCGCGGCGGAACCCTGGATCCCGCCGGACAACCGACTCGAATTCGTCATCGCGCGGGACGGTTCCGAGATCGGCCGCCAGGTCCTCACCTTCGTGCGGGACGGCACGCGGCTCACCGTCGACACCAGGGTCGAGATCGCCGTCAAGAGGTTCTTCGTGACGGTCCATCGTTTCGAGCGCAGCGCGCGGTCGGTATGGCGGGACGGGCTGATCGAGAGCTACACCGCCAGCACCGACAACAACGGCAAGAAATCCCGCCTGAGCATCGCCGTGCAGGGGGATAGGCTGGCCATCCGGGCGAACGGCCGATCCCGCGACGTGGCGCGGACGACGAAGGTTCCGGAATTCTGGAACGTCGACATCCTGTCGGAGGAATCGGTGATCGACACCGTGACGGGAGACGTCAACGAGATCGCCGTGAGCCCGCCCGAGAAGACCGTTCTGGAAGTCGACGGGCGGAAAATCCCGGCCCGGCGCTACACGGTGACCGGAAAGGCCACCCGCGATCTCTGGTACGACGACAAGGGCGGGTTGCTGCAGATATCCCGCAAGGCGCGCGACGGATCCACCATCCTCACCCGGCGGCGATTCTGATCGGCCCGGCCCCGCCGCGGGCCGCCTGCAGGTAGACCCCGTCCGTTCCGCCCTCCGGCCGCGGTTGCGACCTGGCCATTCCGTGTAGCATGATGCCTTCGATTTCCGACACTCTAGGGGAGGAAATGGGATGGACGCCTCCCACCCCCTGATGTTCGAGGACCTGAGGGATGAGTGGACCCTCGCGGGCCGACGGCATCAAAGTGCCAATGGGGAAGAGCAAGCTCTTCACAGGCAAACCGGAGGGTCCGAGATGAAGACTAACAGAACCGTCGTCGGGGTGGATACGGCGAAGCGCGTGTTCCAGCTGCACTGGGTCGATATGGAGACCGGCGAGATTGAGGATCTGAAGCTGACGCGGGCGAAGTTCCTGGAGCACTTCGCCAACCGCACGCCGTGCGTGGTCGCGATGGAAGCCTGCGGCGGCTCGCAGCACTGGGCAAGGCAGCTTCTGGAGCTCGGCCACGATCCCTGGCTGTTGCCGGCCAAGGCGGTGCGGCCCTTCGTGTCCGGCAACAAGAACGACACGCACGACGCGCGGGCGATCTGGACCGCGGCGCAGATGCCGGGCATCAAGATCGTTGCCGTCAAGAGCGAGGAACAGCAGGCGATCCTGGCGCTGCACCGGATGCGCCAGCAGCTCGTCAAGTTCCGCACCGCGCAGATCAACGGGCTCCGCGGCCTGTTGACCGAATACGGCGAGGTGATGCCGCAGGGCCGTGCCGGCATGCGCCGTGGCATGGCCGAGGCCCTGGAGCGGGTCGCCGCGCGGCTGCCGGCGATGGTGATCGACACTCTTCGCGAGCAGTGGGCGCGGGTTGGCCGGCTCGACGAGGAGATCGCCGAGATCGAGCGGCGGATCGGCGTGTGGCACCGCGGCAATGCCGACAGCAAGCGGATCGCTGAGATCCCCGGCGTGGGCGTGCTGACCGCGACGGCCGTCATCGCCGCGATGGGCGATCCCGCCGCCTTCAGGTCGGGGCGCGAGTTCGCCGCCTGGCTGGGCCTGGTGCCCCGGCACGACGGCACCGGCGGACGGGTTCGAATGCTCGGCATCTCCAAGCGCGGGGACAGGTATCTCCGAACCCTGCTGATCCACGGCGCGCGGAGCGTGCTCACACATGCCAAGGCGCCGCCCGAATGGGCGGTGCGACTGGCCGAGCGGCGGCCGGCCAACGTGGTCACCGTCGCGCTGGCCAACAAGACGGCGCGCACGATCTGGGCCCTGCTGGCCCATGACCGGGCGTACCAGGCGAACTTCGTCAGCCAGCCGGCATAGGCGCGGCTGACGACGGGACAGCGAACCAACAGAGGAGGTGGCCGCTGAAAGGTTGCGCAAGGCACGACAAGGAGTGATGGCAAACAGGTCAGACCGCGATCCGCTAAGCCTGAATGCGGTGTGGGGCGTAAAGCCCACGGAGGAAATGAGGCGCGGATCGGCAGATTCCATCAAGGCCAGCGGGCATCAAGTCCCGCACCGACAGGCCGGATACAAAACTGCAATCTGCCTGCCCGTCACACCGAAATCGAACCTTGCGTCCCGGGAGGCGTCCATACAAAACGCATGGCCGGTCGCAGACAAGGAATCGCTTCCGCCGCTGTTTTCGGGATGCTGGCTTTCGCCGTGCCGGCGTCGTCGGGCGCGGCGACATTCGACGTTTCGGTATGGCATTCGGAGCGTTTCGCGTGGACCCACGCGCTCAAGTTCTGGATGGACGAGACCAAGAAGAAAACGGAGGGACGGGTGGAGTTCCGCCCCTTCTATTCCGGCGCTTTGGGAAAGATCACCGAGACCTTCAAGGCGGTGCGCAGCGGCGCGGTCCATTTCGGCACCACCGCGGCCGGCGTCGAGTCGAGCAGAATCCCGGCGCTCTCCTATGTCGAGGGCGAGGCGGGGATGCCCAACCACGCAGATGCCTGGCTCAAGGTCGCCGGGCAGCTGAGGCCGATCCTCGACCGGCTGTTCGATGCCCAGGGCGTGAAGTATCTGTGGATGCAGCCGTCCTTCGGCGGCACGGTGAATTGCCGCGAGCGCCTGCTCAAGAAGCCGGCGGACTGGAAGAACCTTCGGGTCCGTACCGCCGGGCGCTGGCAGGTGGAACAGATCAAGGCGCTCGGCGCCAACCCGGTGGCC
Source organism: Alphaproteobacteria bacterium (assembly GCA_965202835.1). Taxonomy (GTDB): domain Bacteria; phylum Pseudomonadota; class Alphaproteobacteria; order MPNO01; family MPNO01; genus MPNO01. The sequence goes on from CBDBCA010000001.1 coordinate 150,187, forward strand.
ACCGACCCGGCCGAACAATACGTGGCGCTGCAGAACGGCACGCTCGACTGCGTGCTGAGCAACCACGAGATCAGCTACGCCTTCAAGCTCTACGAGGTGGCGCCCAAGATCGTCAATCTTGGGGTGCCGGTGAACGTGCTGATCTACATCGCCAACAAGCGGGTGTGGGGCAGCATTTCGGACGCCGATCGGGCGACGGTGGAGAAGCTGGCGATGGAGGCCGAGGGCGTGGCGGCTCGTTATCTGGATCCGCTGCAACCCGAGCTGCGCGGCAAGATCAAGCAGGCGGGCGGCGACGTCTATTCGCTCAACGACGCCGAGAAGGCGGCCTTCGTGAACGCGATCAGGCCGGTTTTCGACAAGATGGACGGCGTATCGGGCGCCGACGGCAAGCTGGTCCGGAAAATACTTGAGCCGCACTGGTAGGGCGTCCGAAGCGACGGCCGTGCCCGGGCCGGGTCCGCCCGGCGCCGAGCCCGCGTGGCTCGCCGCGGCGACCCGGTTCACCCGCCGGGTCAACGCCGTGTTCCTGGCGGTCAGCGGCGGCCTCGCCGCCGCGATCATGATCGTCATCCTGCAGGATGTGGTGCGGCGCTACGCGTTCAACGACCCGAGCGCCTGGGTGCTCGACATCTGCTCCTTCATGCTCGTCTATCTTTTTTTCCTCGCGCTGGCGCCGGCGCTGGAAGCGGGCAGCCACGTCTCCGTCGATCTGTTCAGCCGGGCCTTCCCTCCCCGCTTCCGGCGCCGTGTCCTGCTGCTCGGCGCCGTGCTCACCGTCGCTTTCGGCGCGATCCTGTGCGTGATGCTGCTGAACGACACGCTGGAGGCCTTCGCCGACGACAACCCGTTTCCGGCGTCCACCATCCCGATGAAGATGAAATACGTCTGGGTCGTCGGCCCGATCGGCGTCGCCCAGTTCGTCCTGACCGCGCTGGTGCTTCTCGCGTCGGGCGTCCGGAACGGGGGCGATTGACCGATGGAAGCCTTTGTCAGCTTCCTGGTCTTCGCGCTCGCGCTGCTGGCCTTTCTGGCGACCGGCGTTCCCGTGGCCGTCGCGACCGGGCTGATCGGGCTGATCGGCACGTGGCTGTTCGTGTCCTCCTTCGCGATCGGGCATATCGCGACCGTCGCCTTCTCGACCTCGAGCTACTTCATCCTCACCGTGGTGCCGCTGTTCATCATGATGGGCGAGGCGCTGGCGGTCACCGGCATCGGCCGGGATCTGTTCCGCGCGGCCCAGCTATGGCTCTACCGGATTCCGGGTTCGCTCGCCGTCGGTACGATTTTCGCCTGCACGGGGTTCTCGGCGGTGTGCGGGTCGAGCCCGGTGACGTCGGCCACCATCGGCGCGATGGCGGTTCCGGAGATGGTGCGCCACGGCTACGACCGGCGCCTCGCCTTCGGCGTGACCGCGGCCGGCGGGACGCTCGGGATCCTGATTCCGCCCTCGATCGCGATGATCCTCTACGGGGTGATCACGGAGACATCGATCGGCGATCTGTTCATCGCCGGCCTGCTGCCTGGCATCCTGATCGCGGGGCTGCTCTCGCTCACCGTGGTGTCGCTGGTCCTGATCCGTCCCAAGCTGGCGCCGAGATATACGGCGAAGGCGCCACTCGCCGAGCGGCTGCAATCCCTGAAGGTGGTGTTTCCAGTCCTCGCGCTCTCCTTCATGGTCCTGGGCTCGATCTATTTCGGCGTGGCCACCCCCACCGAAGCCGGCGCGGTGGGCGCCGCCGGGGCGTTCATGATCGCGGCGCTCTCCGGCAAGCTCGACCGCGAGATCGTCGGCCGCATCCTCGGCAATACGGTCCGCACGACGGCGATGTTCATGCTGCTCCTGATCGGCGGGCTGTTCAGCGCCTTCATGCTGACCCGCCTCGGGGTTCCCCAGGGCATGGCGAAGGCCCTGATCGCACTGGAGCTGCCGTCCTGGCTGATCGTGATCCTGATCAACCTGCTGCTGATGGCGCTGGGCATGTTCATGGATCCGATGAGCGTGCTGGTGATCATCGTCCCGGTCTTCTTTCCGGCGATTCTCGCGATGGGCTACGATCCGGTCTGGTTCGGGATCCTGGTGACCATCAATATCGAGATCGCGGCGATCTCGCCGCCGATCGGCTTCAACCTGTTCGTCCTCAAATCGGTGGTTCCCGACGCCGAGCTCAGCGAGGTCATCAACGGCTCGCTGATCTTCATCGTACCCCTGGCGGCGGGCATCCTGCTGCTGATCCTGTTTCCCGATATCGCGACCTGGCTGCCGGCGCTGGCGAAGTGACCCGCGGGATCCCACACACGCCGAGTAAGCTGTGCCGGTCGTCTTCCTCGGCGGTCGGGAGTGAGATGGACGCGTCCCGGGACGCTCGGCCGTCTCGCCCCTCGCGGTGCGGTGTTGTAGTCTCGGGACCGACGAGGCGCGTCGCCGGAACCGTCGAAATCGGGGGCCCCGTGTCATGAACAGCCTGGACGAACAGGGCGGCCGGTTCCTTCCCGACCCCCACGATCACCGCGATTGCGTGGCGGCCGCGCTCGAGGACGCGAGGACGGTTTGCATCGAGCGCGGGGCGCGTCTCACGCCGGTGCGGCAGCGGGTGCTGGAGATCATCTGGCAGGGGCATCGCCCGCTCGGCGCCTATGCCATCCTCGAAGTGCTCTCGGCCGAAGGGCATTCCCCGGCGCCGCCCACGGTCTATCGCGCGCTGGAGTTCCTGCTCAGCCACGGCCTCGTGCACCGGCTGTCGTCTCTCAACGCGTTCGTCGGCTGCTCCCGCCCCGGCCATCGCGGCGCGGGACAGTTCCTGCTGTGCACCGAATGCGGCACGGCGGCGGAGCTCAACGACCCCGACATCGAACGCGCGATCGAACGGAGCGCGGAGGCCGCAGGCTTCGCCTCCAACGACCATACCGTGGAAATCAGCGGGCTCTGCCCGCACTGCCGCGAGGCCTGAGCGCCCCGTACGGCCCGGCTCACACCCCCAGATAGGTGTGCTGGATGTCCTCGTTGGCGCGGAGCTCGCCGGAGCCGCCCTGCCAGACGACGCGGCCGCGCTCTACGATGTAGTGGCGGTCGCCGATGCGGGTCAGCGCATCGACGCTCTTGTCGATCAGCAGGATAGACTGACCGTCGGCCTTGAGGTTGGAGAGGCAGTTCCAGATCTCGGCCCGGATCAGCGGCGCCAGCCCCTCCGTTGCCTCGTCGAGGATCAGGAGCTTCGGGTTGGTCATCAGCGCCCGGCCGATCGCCAGCATCTGCTGCTCGCCGCCGGAGAGCTGGGAGCCCATGTTGCCGGCGCGCTGGGCGAGGCCGGGGAACAGGTCGAACACGCGGTCGAGCGTCCACGGCGCCGCGTTGCCGGCCCGGTTGGCGGCGGTCGCCACCAGGTTCTCGCGCACCGAGAGGTTGGGAAAAACCTGGCGGCCCTCCGGCACCAGGCCGAGCCCCATCTGGCCGATCTTGTAGGACGCCGCGCCGCGCACTTCATGGCCCTCGAACGCGATCGAGCCCGCCCTGGTCGGCACCAGCCCCATGATCGACCGGATGGTGGTGGTCTTGCCCATGCCGTTGCGGCCCATCAGGCTCACCACCTCGCCCGCGCCGACCTCGAAGGTCATGCCGAACAGGACCTGGCTCGCGCCGTAGGCGGTCTCGAGATCCCGGACCTCAAGCAATCTCCGCCTCCTCCTCGCCGAGATAGGCGGCCCTGACCTCGTCGTTCGCCCGGATCGCCTCCGGCGTCCCGGTGGCGATCGCGCGGCCGTAGACCAGCACGGTGATGCGGTCGGCGAGCGCGAACACGGTGTCCATGTCGTGCTCGATCAGGAGCATCGAGTAGGTGCCCTTGAGGTCGGCGAGGAACCGGGTGATGCGCTGCGTGTCTTCCGGCCCCATCCCCGCCGTCGGCTCGTCGAGGAGCAACATCCTGGGGCGGGTGGCGAGCGCCATCGCGATCTCAAGCTGGCGCTGCTCGCCATGGGCGAGATTGGCGGCGAGGATGTCCGAGCGGGCGCCGAGACCGACCTGCTCCAGGATCTCCTGCGCGGGATCGTTGAGCTCGGCGTCGGTGGCGGCCGGTTTCCACATCCGGAAGCTGTGCCCGGAATGGGCCTGGATCGAGAGCGCCACGTTCTGCAGCGCGGTGAAGTTGCGGAACACGCTGGTGATCTGGAACGAGCGCGCCAGCCCGGCATGCGACCGCGCCGGGGCCGAAAGCTCGGTGATGTCGTTGCCGTCGAAGAAGATACGCCCGCTGTCGGGCTTGAGCATGCCGGAGAGCTGGGCCACGAAGGTCGTCTTGCCCGCGCCGTTGGGCCCGATCACCGCGTGGATCTCGCCCGGCTCGACCTCGAAGTCGAGATTGTGCGTGGCGACGACGCCGCCGAAGCTCTTGTTGAGCCCCTCGACCCTGAGGATCGGATCAGCCATCGCGCCGGCTGCGGTCGGGGATCAGCCCCCACAGCCCCTGCTTGGCGAACAGCACCAGGATGACCAGCAGCGGGCCGAAGATGAAGTGCCAGTTCTCGCCGGTGCCCGTCGCGACGGCCTCCATCAGATCGGGCACCCACTCCTCGAACAGGAGGTAGGCCCCGGCGCCGAAGGCCGGGCCGAACAGCGAGCCCATGCCGCCGACCAGCACCATGATCATGATCTCGCCGGAGCGGAACCAGTGCATGAACTCGGGCGTGACGAACTCGGTCAGGTTGGCGAGCAGCGCGCCGGCGATGCCGCACATCGTGCCCGAGATCACGAAGGCCGCGAGCTTGTAGCGGAAGGTCGGGAAGCCGATCGCCTGCATGCGGTCCTCGTTGGCGTGGCAGCCGCGCACCACCATCCCGAAACGGGAGTTGATGACGCGGTGCATGATGAACACGCAGACGATCAGGAACCCGAGGATCAGATAGTAGAGGTTGACCTCCTCGTAGAGATCGAACCCGGCGAAGAACTCGCTGCGGTCGGTGTTCAGCCCGTCATCGCCGCCGTACTCCTCCAGGCTGATGCCGAGGAAATAGAGCATCTGGGTGAGCGCGAGCGTGATCATGATGAAATAGATCCCGCGCGTCCTCAGGCAGATCGCCCCGATCACCAGCGCCACCAGGGCGGAGCCCACTATGGCGACGAAGAACTGGAGGAAGCCGTTGTTGATCCCGTAGAACGAGAAGATGCCCACCGCATAGGCGCCGAGACCCAGATAGGCGGCGTGGCCGAAGCTGATCATCCCGCCGAAGCCGAGGATCAAATCGAGACTCACCGCCGCGATGGCAAAGATCATGATCCGCGCGAACAGCGTGACGTAGAAGTCGTCCTCCATCGCGCCCGCCACGGGCGGGACCAGCGCGCAGATGACGATCCCGCCGATCAGGAAGAGAAGCTTGATGCGGTCGATCATCGCGTCAGCCCGCCTGAGCCGGGAACAGCCCGGCCGGTTTGAAGAACAGGACGGCCGCCATCAGCACGTAGATCAGCATCGAGGCGACCGCGGGACCCGCGGTCTGCGCCGCGTCCTCTCCCATGAAATTGGCCATCGCAAAGGGCAGGATGGACCGCCCGACCACCTCGACGATGCCGATCAGCACCGAGGCGATGACCGCCCCCCTGATCGAGCCGATACCGCCGATCACGATCACCACGAAGGCGAGGATCAGCATGTCCTCGCCCATGCCGGGTTCGACCGACTGGATCGGTCCGGCCATCGTCCCGGCGAAACCGGCGAGGATCGCGCCGAGGCCGAACACCAGGGTGTAAAGCAGCCGGATATTGACGCCGAGCGCGCCCACCATCGCCCGGTTGCTCGCGCCGGCGCGGATCAGCATGCCGATCTTGGTCCGCGTGATGAGGAAATAGAGCCCCGCCCCGACCGCAAGCCCGACCAGGATCACGACGATACGGAAAACCGGATAGGGCGCCTCGGGCAGGATCTCGACGCTGCCGTCCAGGAAATCCGGCACCGGCATGGGCTGGCTCTCCGGGCCCCAGACAAGGCGGACCGATTCATTGAAGAACAGGATCAGCCCGAAGGTCGCCAGCACCTGGTCCATGTGGTCGCGGTCGTACATCGTCCTGAGCGCGACCACCTCGATGACGATGCCGCTGATCAGCGCGAGCGGCACCATGATGACCAGTGCCAGCAGGAAGCTGCCGGTCAGCCCGAAGAAGGTCGCCGCGTAATAGGCGCCCAGCATGAACAGAGAGCCGTGCGCCAGGTTGACGACGTTCATGATGCCGAGCACCAGCGTCAGCCCGGCGGACACCAGGAACAGGAAGACGCCGAACTGGGCGCCGTTCAACGTCTGCTCGATCAGCAGGAGCCAGGTCATGCGGAGAACTGGATAAGCCGGTGGGAAATGGTATGCCCGAATGCGCGGAGGAGCGGGCGGGGCTAGGCCCCGCCCTCGGTCCCCGTGCCTACCACTTGAACTTGCACTGCTTGTAGTACGAATCCTTGTGGTTCTCCTTCACCACGCCGGTGGTCACGATCACGGGATTGCCGTCGGCATCCGCGCGAACCTCGCGCCGGTAGAAGTTCTGGATCGGGATATGGTTGGTGTTGTAGGTGAACTTGCCGCGGGTCGAGGGGAAGTCGGCCTTCTCCATCGCCGCGACCATCGACTTCACGTCGTTGAGATTGCCCTTCGCGCCTTTGACGCCGCTGTCGACCAGCATCGGCATGTCATAGGCCTGGGCGGAGAACATCGACGGGTGATAGCCGTATTTCTTCTTGAAATCGGCGATGAAGCGCTTGTTCACCGGGTCGTCGGAATTGTTGTTCCAGTACGACGTGTGATAGGTGCCGATCGCCGCCTTGCCGTGGCCGCCCAGCGTCAGGTAGTCGACGGTGAAGACCGAGTAGAATGGAATCGTCTTGTGCAGCCCGGCCGCCCGGTACTGCTTGACGAAGGCGATCCCCATCGGCCCGGGCACGAAGCCGAACAGCGCCGCCGGCTTGGCAGCGCGAATCTGCGAGATCTCGGCCTGGTAGTCGCGCTGGCCGAGGCGATAGAGAATGCGCTTGGCGACCTTGCCCTTGTAGGTCCGCTCGAAGCCGGTCAGCATGTCCTTGCCGGCCTGGTAGTTGGCCGAGATCAGGAACACGTTGTCGAGCTTCTCCTGGTTCATCAGCTCGCCCATCGCCTCGGGCGTCTGGTCGTTGTTCCACGAGGTGGTGAAGAAATACGGGCTGCAGTTCTTCCCCGCCATCGCCGACCAGCCGGCATTGGTCGAGATGATGATCTTCTTCGAGCGGATCACCCGCTTCTGCACCGCGGCCAGGACATTGGACCAGGTGATGCCGGCGACGACATGCACCTTGTCCTTCTTGAGCAGCTTGTCGGCCTGCTGGCGCCCCACGTCCGGCTTTCGCTGGTCGTCGCCATAGATCATCTTCACGTCGAGCCCGCCCATCTTCCAGCCGAGATGGTCGAGCGCCAGTTCGAGACCGTCCTTCTGGTGCTTGCCGTAGACCGCGGCGCCGCCCGAGAAGGTGTTGATGTAACCGATCCTGATCTCTTTGTCCTGAGCCAGGCCCGGCGTCGCCGCCAGCGCAAGCGCCGGCGCGATCAAAGCAATCCGAAACCTCATTTCGTCCCCCCCTGTCTGGTGCAACGATTTTTGGTGGACCGGCAAGTTCCACCGTCCGGGCGCAATTGTCAAACCCGTTGTCGGAGAGGCCGGGGCGGTGGCCTGGCGCGGATCGGCAACGGGGACACCGCCCGCCGGCACGGAGCCCGTCCCCAAGTCAAACCGGACAGCGGTGGAACGAGTCCGGCCATGACGGAGGCACTGTAGCGGGACTTCCGCCCGTCAAGCAGTCGGGATGATCGCCTTTCGATAGTGTCCTGATCGAGAAGTTTATTAGAATATGTTCATCGGTTGTATTGGAGGGCTGATCGGTGAGCAGAGCGGCGGTGGCGATTGTCTTGTCGGCGGCGGAGCGGCGTGAGCTTGAGGGCCTGGCCCGGCGCCGGAAGACGGCCCAGGGGCTGGCGCGGCGGGCGCGGATCGTTCTGGCGGCGGCGGACGGGCTTGAGAACAAGGCGATCGTCGCGCGGGTGGGGGCGGACGCGAACACGGTCGGCAAGTGGCGCCGGCGCTTCGCCGAGCGCGGGCTGGACGGGCTTTACGACGAGCCTCGTTCCGGGGCTCCGCGCAAGATCGGCGACGAGCAGATCGCGGCGGTTATCGCACGCACCCTGGAAGAGACGCCGCCCGACGGCACGCATTGGAGCCTGCGCTCGATGGCCCGCGCGGTGGGCTACGCGCCGTCTACCATTCACCGGATCTGGCAAGCCTTCGGCCTGCAGCCGCACCGCTCGGAGACCTTCAAGCTGTCTACCGACCCGTTGTTTGTGGAGAAGGTGCGCGACATCGTCGGTCTCTATCTCGACCCGCCGGAACGCGCGCTGGTGCTGTGCGTCGACGAGAAGAGCCAGATCCAGGCGCTGGATCGTTCCCAGCCGATGCTGCCCATGCGGCCCGGCCAGGTCGAGCGGCGCACCCATGACTACATGCGCCACGGCACCACCACGCTGTTCGCGGCGCTCGACATCGCCACCGGCAAGGTCATCGGCCAGTGTTTTGCGCGCCACCGCAGCCGCGAGTTCCGCGAGTTCCTGCGCACCCTCGAAGCCCGGGTGCCCGCCGACCTCGACGTCCATCTGGTGATGGACAACTACGCAACCCACAAGACCCCGGCCGTCCGGCGCTGGCTGGCCGGCCATCCGCGCTGGCATGTCCACTTCACCCCGACCGGCGCCTCCTGGCTCAACCAGGTCGAGCGCTTCTTCGCGCTGTTGACCGAAAAGCAGCTCCGGCGCGGGGCCCATCGCTCGACCCAGGAACTCGAACAGGCCATTCGCGGCTACATCGACAGCGTCAATGCCAACCCCAGACCCTTCCGCTGGACCAAGTCAGCCGACGACATCCTGGCCACAATCAAACGCTTCTGCCTGCGTACTCTCGATGCCGCCGAACGACAAAGGGAAATCATCAAAACTTCGGAATCAGGACAATAGGGGCTTATCCCGATTACTTGACAGCGGTCGGTTTGCGTGGCGCGGATCGACGACCGCACCGTCGCCCCATCCCGGCGGGCGCGCATCCGTCCCGCCCTGCCGTCATGGTCGGCGAAGGCCGACCATCCACGAGTTTTTCTGGCGGGGCAGAACGACAAAAAAGCGTGGATGGTCGGCCTTCGCCGACCATGACGCGGGGAAACGGTTCCGTTCGGACCGGATACGCCCCGACACCTCCCGGAACGCCGGTCAAACTCCCACTCGTCAAGTAATCGGGATAAGCCCCCTTCGATACGGCGCTGGCGCGCCTACTCAGGATGAGGAACTTGTTGATTTCAAAGAGAGAAATCCCTCATCCCGAGTAGGCGCGACAGCGCCGTATCGAGGGACGGCGAACGCCGGAGGCGAGCTATTCGCCGGCGGCGCGCGGCGTCGGTTGGCGCGCCTCGTCCTCGACCATTTTCCGCCACGCCTCGATCGAGACGTCGGGACGGAAGAGCGGCACGGGGTGGCTTTCGCGCATCAGCGGCACCACGGACAGGTCCTGGTTGTTGAAGTTGTAGTGGTGCACCCAGAGGATGTAGCTCCAGTAGCGCAGCCACCAGAGCGCCCGGCGCCAGCCGCTCGTCCAGGCGACCGCGAAGACGAGGTAGTGGTAACGGCCCCGCTCGATCGGCGTGTACCACTCGTAATGCGTCCAGTTGGAGCGCCCCGGCTGGCGCACCCGGAGATTGGCCGGCAGGCGGATCGACACCGCGTGCTCGTTGGAGCCCTGCGCCACCTTCTTTTGCCTGCGCTGCCAGAAATTGAAGCCGGGCCAGCGGCCGAGCCCGGGATAGTCGTCGTCCTCGTGCACCGAGTGCTGGTAGCGGCTGAGCCAGCGGTCGTTCTCGCCGCGCACGATCTCGGTCTCGTTCCACCCCGCCATGCGGCGGAAGAACACCCACCACGAGCTTCGGTGCAGCATCTTGCCGTGCGATTCGTCGAAGCCGTTCTCGGCCGCGTAGCGCCAGTCGCCCTCCGCCGCGCGGTAGAGCGCGTAGATCCGGGCGTCGGAGCGCAGCAGCTCGTCCGGGATGTCGTCCTCGACCGGGACCGGAGCCCCCTCCCCCATCCACACCCAGACCATGCCGCAGCGCTCCTCGACCGGATAGCTGCGGACCCCGGCCTTGCCCGTGACCGGCGAATCCGGCCCGTCGGTCAACGCGGCGACCAGCCGCCCGTTCTCGAGATCGAAGGTCCAGCCGTGGTAGATGCAGGTGATGGTCCCGGGAAACTCGCAGCGCCCGGCGGACAGCGGGATCTGGCGGTGCGGGCAGCGGTCTTCCAGCGCATACGCCTTTCCCGCGTGGCGGATGAAGACGAGGTCGCGGCCGAGCAGCCGCCAGGACTTCGGTTTCCGGCCCAGCTTCGAGGACGGCATCGCGGGGTGCCAGTATTCCGGCAGCCCGTCGGCCGCCGCCGCGTAGCGCTCCCAGCGCTCGATACCCTGTGTCGAAGCCCTCATAACCCAACCTCTGCCCTCGACCGGGTGCAGGTGTCAACGATCGTATAGACCAGGCAGCGCGCGAAGCGCCGCATTCCGGCGGTCTCGACCATGCCCATCGTGTGGCGCGGGCGGTCGGCGGAGGCCGTCATCGCCGCCGGCAGGCCGAACCGCGCGGTCGGAATCCCGGCTTCGCGCAGGATCACCGCCTCGGTCTGCCCGCTGGTCTCCAGGAACGGCGCGTGGGGCTTGCCCTCGGCGTCCTCGAACCCGCGGATCGCCGACTGGATTATCCAGCTCTCCGGGTCTGTGCCGTATCCCGGTATTTCGAGGATGGCTTCGCAGGTCGTCTCAAGATCCTCGTGCCGGGCGGCGATTTCGGCGAGTACCTCCTCGAGTTCCCGTTTCGCCTCCCGGGGCGTCGTCCGGGGACTGATGCGCAAATCGACATAGAGGTCGCAGGCCGCCGGCACCATCGACGGCTTGTAGGTCCAGCCGCCCTGGATCGCGCCCACCGCGCCCTGCGGGGCGACCAGCCCGTCGGTGTGGCGTCCGGCGTAGTCGTCGAACCAGGCTTCGAGCCCGGCGACGACGTGGGCCGCGTCGGCGATCGGATTGCGATAGGCGAGGAAGTGCTTGCGCCCGACATAGGTCTGGACGCCGCGCACCCGCACCCGGAACCAGCAGAGCCCGACCTCTTCCCACGCCACCGCGTAGCCCGGCTTGGCGATCAGGGCGAAGTCGGGGGCGAGGCCGTTCCGCAGCATGTGACGGCAGCCCCGCCCGTGTCCTACGACGGGCCGGTCGTCGCCGGGCCGTGGATTGGCTGGCGCGCCGCCCGCCCCGAAGGCGACGGTGAGGTCGCCGAACAGTTGAATTTGTGTTGAAAGTATAGATCGTATAGCACTGATAACACTTACGATATGCGCTTTCGGATTATCGGCGCTGAGCCCCGTCACCGTGCCCTCGCCGACGATGGCCTTTGCGATCATGTGATCGGGCAGGCTGTCCCCGACCCACGGCACCTCGTCCTCCGCGCGGCCGGTGAACGGGCTGTCGAGCGGCGCGAACAGCAACAGTTCCGGCCCGCCGCCGGTCCCCTTAAGCCGTCCGATGGCGTTGGCCGAGCGCGAGTCCAGCGCCTGCACCTCGGCTTCGAGCCCGATATCCGACATCGTCGCGGCGAGGAGTTCCGCGATGGCGCGCTCCTCGCCGAACGGGCTCGGGGTCTCCACCAGCCGCACCAGCAGATCCCGCATCCATCCCTCGTCGAGCGAGGCGCGGGCGCGTTCGACGGCGTCGCGCCGCGCGCGGTCGAGCGGAAGGGACACGGTTTCGACCGATTGCGGTGCCGACATGGCGTTCATCCCCCGACGGTCGACCCGAGTCTGCAAAAAACCGCTCCAGGGCACAAACGCACTCTCCGTTGGCAGTAAATTGGGGCTCATATGGATAGCTTGACGGACGGGAGTCGCGCGGCATTTCTTTCGTCATGCCCGTGTGTGGACGCCCCCGTTGATGCAAGCATTTTCTTTGGTGGGTTGGGCCTGCGGTCAGGTACTTCCGTGTGTCCGGCCTCTCGCTGCGGCATGGGTTCGCCGCGGGCCTGTATGGAGATGCGCGGATCGGGTCCAAATCGGACTTCCGTGCTCGCGTGCACGCCGCACATGACTGGTTTTCCCGATCCCGTCTCGTCGACCATGTGCCCTTACCCGATCCTCCGTCCTGCCCGCATCCCCGACGGTCTCCCGCGCGTCCCCGCCCGCTCAGACGGCGGTGGGAGCCCGGTAGACCTCCTTGTTCACCATCACCGCCCAGGCGATGCGCGCCATCCGGTTGGCCAGCGCCACCGCCACGACCATCCTCGGCTTGCGCGCCAGCATCCGGGCGAGCCAGGGATCGCCGGTCTCGCCCCGCCGGCAGGCCCAGCGCACCTGCGCCATGGCGCCGCAGACCAGCAGCCGCCTGAGGTCGCGTTGACCCATCTTCGATATCCTGCCCAGCCGGGGCTTGCCCCCGGTGCTGTGCTGGCGTGGCACCAGCCCGAGCCAGGCGGCGAAGTCGCGCCCGCACCGGAAGCTCTCCATCGGCGGTGCGAAGGCCTGAATCGCCATCGCGCAGATCGGCCCGACGCCCGGGATCGTCATCAGCCGCACCGCGTCCGCGTCCCGGCGCGCGTGGACGTGGATCTCCTTCTCCAGGCCGGCGATCTTCGCATCGAGGCCCGCAATCTGCTCAAGCAGAAGGGTGCCCAGCTCGCATACCGGCGCCGGAAGAGCGGAACCCGGCTCCTCCAGCGCCGCCGCCAGACGAGCGACATGAGCTCTCCCCTGCGGGGCTACGATGCCGAACTCCGCCAGATGCCCCCGCAGCGCGTTGATCGTCTGCGTGCGCTGGCGCACCAGAAGATCGCGCGTGCGGAACAGCATCGCTCTCGCCTGCTGTTCCTCCCCCTTCACAGCAACCAAGCGCATGCTCGGCCGCAGACCCGCCTCGCAGATCGCCTCCGCGTCCGTCGCGTCGTTCTTCTGGCGCTTCACGAACGGCTTCACGTAGAGCGGCGGGATCAGCCGCACCGCGTGGCCGAGCTTCATGATCTCCCGGCCCCAGTAGTGCGCGCTCGCGCACGCCTCCATCGCCACCACACAGCGCGGCAGAGAGGCGAGGAAGGCCAGAAGCTTCCCCCGCCTCAGTGTCTTGCGGAAGGCGACCGAGCCGTCCGCCCCCGCCCCATGCAGCTGAAAGCTGCGCTTCGCCAGATCGATCCCGATGATGCTAACCTCGCCCATGGATGCCTCCTCCCTCAGGTCGTGAGCCACAGACACAACCTTGGCACATCGCGATGCCGTCGGGAGGGGGCGTCCACCCCATCGGACTTGTTCCATTGCTGTCCGGTTTGGATGGGGGGACGAGGTGCAAGGCTCGATTACGCGCGGGTTATCGGTGCATCGGTCGAATAGAGGCTCGGATTGCGGTGCGCTCGCACCTCCCGTCCTCGTCCTCAGCTGTCACCCCGGACTTGTTCCGGGGTCCAGACTGTCAGGCGCCGCTCTCGCCCGGTTTCCCCCGGAACGGCCTCCGGGGCGGGCCTGGACCCCGGAACAAGTCCGGGGTGACAAGAGGGGGGCGGGGATGGTCTCGCCCAAGGGCACGGAGCCCGTCCCGAAGCTGAACCGGACAGCAGTGGAACAAGTCCGGGCATGACGGCGGGGGGCGGACGCCGCGCCGGCCATCGCGGGCGGCGTTCCCGTCGCCAGGCGAACCGGCCGGTTGTCAAGCTATCTCTGTTGGTGCCAATAAATTATCTTTTAACGCAAATATACCTTGACCTGGGACACGATCATACCCATATTCCTTATATCAGGCGAGTTGGGGGCGGGAGGCCGGCGCCGCATCGCACGGTCCGTTGGCGCGCCGTTCCGCGCTCGTGTAGGTTCCCGGCAATCATCGGAAAGGCCGGTCATGGAGAAGGACGCGGAGGCGTTCGTCGATCGCGCCGCCGCCGTGCTGGGGATCGGAATCGACCCGGCGCTGCGCCCGGCGGTGGTCGCCAATTTCGCCCACTTCGTTTCGCTCTTCGAGCGGATCGAGGGCTTCGAAGAGCCCGGGTCGCCGGACCCGCCGGCGGTCTACCGGCCTTGACGGGACCGGCCGAAACCGCGGTCGCGGAGGCGCTCGAGCGCATCGGGCGCGAGAACCCGCGGATCAACGCCTTCGCCGACGTGTTGGGCGCGGACGCGACCGCGCGGGCGCAGGGCCTCGACCGGGAGGGCAGACCGGCGGGCCCCCTCGCCGGCCGGCCCTTCGCCGCCAAGGATTTGTTCGACGTCGCCGGGCGCCCGACCCGCGCGGGCTCGTCGATCCGCGCCGATTCCCCGCCCGCGACGCGCGACGCGACGGCGGTCGCCCGGCTGAAGGAAGCCGGCGCGGTCCTCGTGGGCCTGACCCATATGGACGAGTTCGCCTACGGCTTCACCGGCGAGAACGCGCATTACGGCGCGGTGAGCAACCCGCGCGATCCGAACCGCATCGCGGGCGGCTCGTCGAGCGGGTCGGGGGCCGCCGTCGCCGCCGGGCTGGTGCCGTTCGCGCTGGGCTCGGACACCAACGGCTCGGTGCGGGTGCCGGCGGCGCTTTGCGGGATTTACGGGTTGAAGCCGACCTACGGGCGGGTCTCGCGGGCGGGGGCAGCGCAGCTCGCCTGGAGCTTCGACCATGTCGGCGTTCTCGCCGCGACGCTGGAGGATACCGCCGCCGCGCTCGACGCGATCCAGGGGCCGGACGAGCGGGACCCGTCGGCGAGCCCGGACCGGCCCGATCCGCTCTCGCCGCATCTCGGCGTCCCGCTCGACGGGCTGCGCGTCGCCGTCGCGGGCGGGCATTTCGCGACCGGCGGATTTCCGGAGGTCTTCGCCGCCGTCCGGCGCGTGGCCGAATGTCTCGGCGCCCGCCGGGAGGTCGAGATTCCCGACAGCGACCGGGCGGGTCCGGCCGCGCTGCTCATCACCTCGGCGGAGGCCGCGACGCTCCATCTGGACGAAATCAGGACCCGCATCGGCGACTTCGACCGCTTCACCCGCGCACGCTGGGCCGCGGCCGCGATGATCCCCCACGCCTGGGTCGCGCGGGCGCAGCAGTTCCGCCGGCGTTACCGGGAGACCGTGCGGGCGGCGTTCGAGGAGATCGACATCCTGATTACCCCCACTACGCCGTTCCCGCCGACGAAAATCGGTCAGTCGCAGATCGAGATCGGCGGCGAGACGCTGCCGGTGCGGGGAACGCTCGGGCGCTTCACCGCGCCGTTCTCCTTCATCGGCTGGCCGGCGCTGTCGGTGCCGGTTCCGGGCGGCGGCCCGTTCCCGCTCGGCGTCCAGCTCCTGGCGGCGCCGGGCAAGGACGGGTACCTGTTGCGCGCGGCCGCCAGGCTGCGCGAAGAGGGGGTGGTCGGGCCGTGAACGGAAACGGCGGCGAGAACCTGTTGCAGCGAACCTTCCAGCGCGTCCTCGGCCAGTGGCGCGACCTCGCGTCGGGCGCCTCCGACGACGCCCCTTTCGCCCCCGACCTTCCCGACCGCGACGCCGACCGGGTGCGCAGGCAGATGCGCGCCTGCCTGGAAGGACGCGGCGGGGAAGTCTCCGCCCGCGCCCGCGCGGCCGCGCTCGGCCGGGCCTATATGTCGCTCACGGGGGCGGGACGCATGCGCTTCCTGCGAATCCTCGCGACCGAGTTCGACACCGACCGGCAGGCCGTCGCCGCGGCCGCGGTCGGGCTCGACGAGCTCGACGACTGGGGCGGGCGCAAGCGCCGCGAGCGCCAGCTTCGCGCCGCGCTGGAACCGCCCCGGCTGCGCCTCCTGACGCAGTTCAACGCGCTCCCCGACGGGGTCAAGTTCCTGGTCGACATGCGCGCGACCCTGCTCGACCTCGCCGCGTCGGACGAAGTGTTCGCCGATCTCGAAGCGGACCTGAAGTCGCTGCTCGCCAACTGGTTCGACGTGGGCTTCCTGGAGCTCCGCCAGATCACCTGGGACACCCCGGCGGCGATCATCGAAAAGCTGATCGAGTACGAGGCGGTGCACGAGATCTCGGACTGGGACGAGATGAAGTCGAGGCTCGCCGTCGACCGCCGCTGCTACGCCTATTTCCACCCGCGGATGCCGGACGAGCCGCTGATCTTCGTCGAGGTCGCGCTTACGGCGGGCATCGCGGACAACATCCAGGCCCTGCTCTCTCCGCGCGAGGAAGCCGAGGCGGCGGCGGACACCGCGATCTTCTACTCGATCTCCAACTGCCAGCGCGGACTCGACGGGATCGGCTTCGGCGGCTTCCTGATCAAGCGCGTCGTCGACCAGCTCTCGGCCGAGATCAGGAGGATCGACACCTTCGCGACGCTCTCGCCGCTGCCGGGTTTCAGGAAGTGGCTCGACAAGTATCTCGCCACCGAACC
This sequence comes from Alphaproteobacteria bacterium, assembly GCA_965202835.1. Taxonomy (GTDB): domain Bacteria; phylum Pseudomonadota; class Alphaproteobacteria; order MPNO01; family MPNO01; genus MPNO01. Next base: position 166,628 of record CBDBCA010000001.1, read on the forward strand.
GGGCGAGCTGATGACGCGCGGCGAGAGGCGGACGCTCGCGGCGTTCCGCGATACGGGCGACGACGCGGAATGTCTCGCGGCCCTGATCTCGCGGGCGGACTGGCACCGGGACGCGCCGCTGGCCAAGGCGCTCGCCGCCCCCCTCACCCGGCTTTGCGCGCAATATCTCGCCCGGGCGAAGCGCGATACGGGCCGCGCGCTCGACCCGGTGGCGCATTTCCATCTCTCGAACGGCGCCCGCATGGAACGGCTCAACTGGCTTGCCGACAGCTCGCCCAGGGGCATCGCCCGGTCCTGCGGGCTGATGATCAACTACCTCTACGAGGTCGACCACATCGCGGGCAACCATGAATCCTATACCGGCGCCGGCGAGATCCCCGCGTCGTCCCGGTTCCGCGCCCTGCTGCGCTAGTACGGGTCCGGCATGGAAGCAACCGGAACCCCGCTCGTTCCCCCATCGTCATGGTCGGCGGAGGCCGACCATCCACGAGTTTTTCGTTGCCGCAAAAAGAAAAAACAAAACGTGGATGGTCGGCCTTCGCCGACCATGACGAGCGAGGGTCAGCGGGGAGCTGCTCCGTGAGCACTCCGCCCGCACCCGATCCGGCGGCCTCGCGCCCCGGGCTGGTCGGTGCGCGCGTCACCCGCCGCGAGGATCGGCGGTTGTTGCGCGGGCTGGGCGACTTCATCGACGACCGGCGGCTGCACGGCCTCTGCCACGTCGCCTTCCGACGCTCCGACATCGCGCATGGGCGTCTGAACGGTATCGACACGGAGGAAGCCCGTTCGATGCCGGGGGTGATCGCCGTCCTCACCGCCAATGACCTCGCCGCCATCGTCCGCCCGATCCGGGCCACCTCGCGGATGTCGGACTACTACCCGACCCCGCTCTGGCCCCTGGTGCCGGACATCGTGCGCTATGCGGGGGAGCCGGTCGCCGCGGTGGTCGCCGACAGCCGCTACGCCGCCGAGGACGCGGCGGACCGAATCGCGCTCGACATCGATCCGCTGGACGGCCTCGCCGATCCGGAACGCGCCCTTGCCCCCGACGCGCCGCCGATCCACGAAGGGGCCGGCGGCAACGTCATCGCCGCGCGCCGGTTCGCCCGCGGCGACGTGGACGATGCGATGACATACGCGGCGATCCGCGTCGGCGGGCGTTTCCGCGTCCATCGCAAGACGCCGGTGGCGCTGGAGACGAGGGGCGCGGTCGCGAGCTACGACCGGCGGACCCGAATCCTCGATCTCCGTTCGACCACCCAGGTGCCGGGCATCGTGCGCGACGCGCTGGCCGAGATCCTGTCGCTGCCGGGGAGCCGCGTCCGGGTCTCGGTGCCCGACGTGGGCGGCGGGTTCGGCGCCAAGACGGCGCTCTACCCCGAGGAGGTCTGCCTCGCCGCGATCGCGCTTTTGCTCGGCCGGCCGGTCAAGTGGTTCGGCGACCGGCGCGAGGATCTGCGCGCCACCACCCAGGCCTTCGACGAAATTCTGGAGACCGGGCTCGGCGTCGACGCGGACGGGCGCATCGTCGCGCTCGAAGCCGACGCGATGTGCGACGTGGGCTCGTACTCGGTCTATCCCTGGACCGCCTGCATCGAGCCGGTCCAGGTGGTGAGCTTCCTGCCCGGCCCCTACCGGGTCGGGAACTACCGGGCGCGCGCGCGGTCGGTGGCGACCCCCAAGCCGGCCGGCGGTCCCTATCGCGGCGTCGGGCGGCCGATCTCGACCTTCGTCATGGAGCGCATGATGGACATGGCGGCGCGCGCGCTCGGCCTGGATCCGGTCGAGATCCGCCGCCGCAACATGATCGCCGACGACGAGTTCCCCTACCGCACGGCGTCCGGCATCGTCTGGGACCGCTCCAGCTTCCTCGGCTGCCTGGAGACCGCGTGCCGCGAGATCGGCTACGAGAACTTGCGCGCGGAGCAGGCGGAAGCGCGGGCCGACGGACGCCTGGTCGGCATCGGCATCGCGTCATACGCGGAGCTCACCGGGCTCGGCTCGCGGATCTCGGCGGCGCCCGGGATGCCGGTGAACACGGGAACCGAGACCGCCTCGGTCTCGATCGACGCGACCGGCGCGGTGACCGCCGTTTTCGGGGTTCCCTCGCAGGGCCAGGGGACGGAGACCACGCTGAGCCAGATCGTGGCCGACGAGCTCGGGGTCGGGATCGACGACGTGGAGACGGTGATCGGCGACTCGGCCACGCTGGGCCACATGACGGGGACCTATGCCAGCCGGGGCGCGGTGCTGGGCGGCGGCGCGGCGATCCTCGCCGCCCGCGGCGCCAGGGAAAAGATCGTCCGCTGCGCCGCCCACCTGCTGGAAGCCGCGGAAGGCGACATCGAGATCGCGGGCGGAGAGATCCGGGTCGCCGGCACCGACCGGGCGATGACGCTGAAGGAGCTCGCCCGGGCGGTCTATTCCGACATGGGCCGCGTGCCCAAGGACATCCGCGACGAGATCGGCAATCTGGAGGCCACAAGGGTGTACGACCCGTTCACCGCGACCGCGACCTCGGCGACCCACATCGCGGCGGTCGAGATCGACCGCGAGACATACGGCGTCACGGTGACCCGCTACGTCGCGGCGGAGGATTGCGGGCGGGTGATCAACCCGATGATCGCCGACGGCCAGGCGCATGGCGGGATCGTCCAGGGGATCGGCGCCGCGCTGATGGAGGAGGTGATCTACGACGAGGCCGGCCAACTGCTCACCGCCACCCTCGCCGACTACGTGGTGCCGGGGTCCTGCGACGTGCCGAGGATGGGGGTGACGCATCTGGAGGCCGAGCCGCCCGCAACGCTGGGAGGGTTCCGCGGCCTCGGCGAGGGCGGCACCATCGGCGCCGTCGGCGCGATCGCCAACGCGCTCGCCGACGCCCTCGCCCCGCTCGGTATCGAGGTCCGGGAGTTGCCGCTGACTCCCGCTCGGATACACCGGCTGATCGAGGAGGCGGGTCGCTGAGCGGCGGAGTCACCGCATCAGCCCGGGCAGGAACAGCGAGATTTCCGGGAAGGCCACCAGCAGGGCGACGACCACGACCTCGCAGGCGAGGAACCAGGCGACGCCCCGGAAGATGGTGCCGAGCGGGACCTCGTCGCCGACCACGCTCTTGACGATGTAGACGTTGAACCCGACCGGCGGCGTCATCAGCCCGATCTCCAGATACTTGATGACCAGCACGCCGAGCCAGACGAGATCGAGGTTGAGCGCCTCGAACATCGGCAGCAGCAGCGGCAGCGTCAGCAGCATCAGCCCGAGCGGCTCGAGGAACATGCCGAGGACCACGTAGATCAGCGAGGTCGCCAGCACCAGCAGCAGCGGATCGAGCGCCCAGTCGCCGATCATCTCGCCGATGAAGAAGGGGACGCCGCTGAGCGCGAGGAAGCGGGTCAGCAGCACCGCGCCGATCGCGATGAAGAAGATCTTCGCCGTGCCGAGCAGGGCTTCCATGACGCTGGTCCTGAACAGCTCCCAGCTCATCCGCCCCTGGAACGTGGCGATGACGAAGGACAGGAACGCGCCGAAGGCGCCCGCCTCGGTCGGCGTGACCAATCCCGAGTAGATGCCGCCGACGATGCCGAGGATCAGCGCCAGGATCGGCCACACGTCGCCGAGCGCCGCGATCTTGCGCCCGAGCGGGATCTTCTCCCGCACCGGCGGCGCGAGGCCGGGGTCGAGGGAGCAGCGGGTGACGATCATCGCGGCGTAGACCACGGCGGTCAGGATTCCGGGCAGCACGCCCGCGATCAGCAGCTGCGCGATCGAGGTCTCGGCGAAGATGCCGTAGAGCACCATCAGGATGGAGGGCGGGATCAGCGAGCCCAGCGTGCCCGCCGCGACCACCACCCCGGTCGACAAGCCCTTGTCGTAGCCGTGGCCGATCATCTCGGGGATGGTGATGCGGCCCATCGCGGCCGCGGTCGCGAGGCTCGATCCCGACGCCGCCGAGAACCCCGCGCAGGCGAAGTTGCTGGCCACCGCGAGCCCGCCCGGCAGGTTGCCGAGCCACAGCCGCGCGGCCTGGAACAGCGAGGCGCTGATCCCCGAATGGTGCGCCACCGCGCCCATCAGCAGGAACATCGGGATCGCCGAGATCGACCAGTTGGCGGCGAACTCGAACGGCGTGTTCTTGACCACCCCGGCGGCCACGCCGGTGCCCCGGATCAGGACGATGCCGACGATCGACACGCCGCCGAGCGCGACCCCGATCGGCACCCGGATCGCGATCAGCGCGAGGACGGCGCCGATCCCCGCGAAGCCGATTTCCAGATTGGTCACGCCGGGTGCCCCACCTCACCGGCCGTCGCGGGCGCGGACCTCGAGCCGGGCCGAGTCCGGTCCCCGGGAACCGCCGCCGAAATGGCGCACCAGCGCGAGGGCGACATAGAGCGCCATCGCCGCGAGGCCGATCGTCAGGAACCAGCGGCTCGGCCACACCGCCACGAGGTCGACCGAGGTCTCCCACGCCTCGCCCTCGCGGGTGCGGCGCACCGCCTCGACCCCGGTGTAGTAAATGAAGAACAGGAGATAGGCGAGCGTGACCAGCCCGGCGCAGCCGACCAGCGCGGCGAGCGGGCGGCCCTTCATCCGCGCGGTGAACAGCTCGACGATCAGATGGCCCTCGGCGAAGGTCACGTAGGCCAGCGGCAGGAACACCACCGCCACCATGTAATAGGCCGCGACGATCTCGGTGGTGCCGTCTATGGGATCGTTGAACAGGTACTTGGTGGCGACGTCGGCGACGATGTGGAGCATCATCAGGACCATCGCCACGCCGCCCGCCACGGCGAGACCCTCGCCCAGCCGCCTGAGAGGACGCTCGGGATTGAACGACGCCATGCGGCCCTCCCCGTCCCGGTCGCGTCACACTGTCGGCAATCGAGCCCCGGGGTCAAGCGGCGGCCGGCGGCGCGCCAGTTTGGGCTTGGACGACCGGGGTCCCCGCCGATACAGTCCGGGGCGGATACCCGGACTCCTGAACGACGGGAACCGAGAGGGAGAGAAGACATGTCCAGACGATCGATACTCTTGGCGCCGTTCGCCGCCGCGCTGGCCTTCGCGGCCCAGCCCGCATCGGCGGCCGAATACGTTTACGGATCGTGGAACAGCCCGAAGAACGTGGTGCTGACCGAGGGCGTCGGGCCCTATCTCAAGGCGGTCACCGAGGAGACCGGCGGCTCGCTCGAATGGAAGACCCTGGCCGGCGGGCAGTTGTTCGGCGGGCGCGCGACGCTGGCCGGCATCCGCGACCGCATCGCCGATGCCGGCGGGCCGGTCATCCCGGCCTTCACGCGCAAGGAGCTGCGCGCCGCCAACGTGGTCTACGACCTGATCAACGCGTCGGTCTCGCCGGTGGTCATGGCGGGCGCGGTGGCCGAGACCTATCACCTCGACTGCCCCGCCTGCAAGGCGGATTTCTCGAAGAACAACGCGCTGTTCCTGGCGAATTACGCGTCGACGCGGTTCAACCTCCTGTGCCGCGCGCCGATTACCAAGGCATCCGAGATGAAGGGCCGCCGGGTCCGCGTCGTCGGCGCGCTCGGCCGCTTCCTGAAGTCGCTCGGCGCGGTGCCGGTCGGCGGCAGCCCGGCCAAGGCGGTGCAGGCGATCCAGCGCGGCAATCTCGACTGCATCGCCGGTCCGATCAGCTGGCTGCAGTCGTTCGGGCTGTGGGACCTCACCAAGCACGTGCTCGACGCCCATCTCGCCATCCAGCCGACGCCGTCGGCGATGGTGGTCAACCGCGACGCCTGGAAGGCGCTGTCGAAGGCCGAGAAGGCGGCGATGATCAAGCACGCGCCGGGCCTGATCGCCAACACCACGGTCAGGGGCTACATGGCCGAGGACGGGCAGGTGCGCGCCGAGGCGAAGAAGCGCGGCATCACCATCACCGCCGAGGACGGCTCGATGGGGCCCGCCTTCGAGGCCTACAAGAAGAAGGAGCTCGACATCGTTCCCGCGCTGGCGAAGAAGGACGGGGTGAAGTCGGCCGACGCGATCGTCGAGGCGCATCTCGCCAACGTCGCCAAGTGGGAGAAGATCCACGAGAAGATCGGCGACGACCCCGACAAGTTCGCGCGGGCCCTGTGGGACGAGGTGTTCAGCAAGCTCGATCCCGACAAGATCTAGCGCGGCGGCGCGGAAGCGGGGCGCCCTTCGATAGGGGATTACCCCTATTACTTGACAGCGGTCGGTTTGGCGTGGCGCGGGTCGACGACCGCACCGTCGCCCCATCCCGGCGGGCGCGCATCCGTCCCGCCCTGCCGTCATGGTCGGCGAAGGCCGACCATCCACGAGTTTTTCTGGCGGGGCGGAACGACAAAAAAGCGTGGATGGTCGGCCTTCGCCGACCATGACGCGGGGAAACGGTTCCGTTCGGACCGGATACGCCCCGACACCTCCCGGAACGCCGGTCAAACTCCCACTCGTCAAGTAATCGGGATAAGCTCCCTTCGATACACGGCTTCGCCGCTACTCAGGATGAGGGAAGTCTTTGAATGAGAACCCTCATCCCGAGTAGGCGCGTCAGTGCCGTATCGAGGGAGCGGCCGGAAACCCGGAGTCGGCGATGACCTTCGAATCCGTTCCTCTCTCCCCCGCGCTCGGCGCCGAGATACGCGGGCTCGACCTGTCGCGGCCGCTCGACGCGCCGACCGTCGCGGCGCTCCGCGCGGCGTGGCTGGAGCACCTCGTTCTGGTGTTCCGCGGCCAGGCGCTCGATGTCGAGGCGCAGGCCCGCTTCGCCCGGTATTTCGGCGAAACCAGCGAGACCCAGTCGCCCGACGAGCGGAGCATGAAGCACAACCCCGACCGGCGCGTCCTCCTGATCACCAATATCCGCGAGAACGGCCGGCCGATCGGCTTCCTGCCGGACGGCGAGCTCCAGTTCCACTCCGATTCGGCGTTTCTCGACCGCCCGCTGATGGCGACCGTCCTCTACGCCGTCGAGATCCCGGACCGGGGCGGCGAGACCCTGTTCGCCAACGCGTACCGGGCCTATGAAAGCCTCGATGCGGAGACCAGGGAGCGGCTGGCGGGCCTCAGCGCCTTCCACGTCTACGATTACGCCACCCAGGTGAAGTCGGGCACGCTCGACCGGGCGGGTCTGCCCCAGGCGGTCCACCCGGCGATCCGCACCCACCCCGAGACCGGGCGCAAGGCGGTCTACGTCAACCGGCTGATGACCGAGGAGATCCTGGACCTGCCGCCCGCCGAAAGCGCGGCGTTGCTCGAAACCCTGTTCGCCGCGATCGAGCGCCCGGAATGCGTCTACGAGCATGTCTGGCGCAAGGGCGACCTGATCGTCTGGGACAACCGCTGCGCCCAGCACGCGCGGCGCGACTTCCCGCCCGACCAGACCCGCCTGATGCGCCGCATCGGCATCGCCGGCGACGTCCCGGTGTGACGGCGGCGCGGCCCTGACGGGCGGGCTCGGGCGGCTCCGCCCCGGCGACCCCGACGCCCCCGCACGTCATGCCCGGCGAAGGCCGGGTATCCACGCGTTTTTCTTTGGATTTCGCGCACCGCGCAAGTAATCGCGGGCGAAGGCGTCCCGCCCGGCAACCGTGCTTTGCCAACAAATTTGTTGCCAACGGATTTGTTGGGAAAAGGGTCCTGGCTGGAAGGGGCGTGGCAGCCGGGGCTTTCCCGAAGGTCCGCATTTGCTAGTTTCCCGACATGCCCGATGCGGATACCCGATCGACACCGGCCGACGACGGCGCGGATCCCCGCGTGATCGAGGCGTTCATCGACCGGTGGGCAAAGTCCGGCGGATCGGAACTGGCGAACTTCCAGACGTTCGCCAACGAGCTCTGCGACTTGCTCGGCCTGCCGTCGCCGGAGCCGTCGCAACCGGATAATCAATCCAACGACTACGTCTTCGAGCGCCGCGTCGACTTCAAGTTCGAAGACGGCAGCACGAGCGCGGGGCGGATCGACCTCTACAAGCGCGATTGCTTCGTCATGGAGGCCAAGCAATCCGCCAAGCGGGTGCGCGCGAGGAAGGCCGATCCCCGACAACCGGACCTTCTCCCCGAGGATGCCACGCAGGTCAGATCGGGACCCGCGACCCGCGGCACCTATGGCTGGGACAGGGTGATGCACGCCGCCAAGCGGCAGGCGGAGGACTATGCCCGTGCTTTGCCGAAGGAGCACGGATGGCCGCCCTTCATCCTCGTCGTCGATATCGGCCACGTCATCGAGGTGTATGCCGACTTCTCCGGCCAGGGGAAGAACTACGCCCAGTTTCCCGACCGCGCGGGCTATTCCATTCCTCTCGACGGTCTGCGCGATCCGGAAATCCGCGCCCGGCTGCGCGCGGTCTGGACGGACCCGCACTCGCTCAACCCGGCCAGGCACAGCGCCGAAGTTACCCGCGACATTGCCGATCGGCTCGCCCGGATCGCCCGCAATCTGGAAGGCAGGTATGAGCCTAGGGTCGTGGCGGAATTCCTCATGCGCTGTCTGTTCACGATGTTCGCCGAGGATGTCGGCCTGCTGCCGAAAAAGGGCTTCGAGAAGCTTTTGGGACGGATGGTGACGAAGCCCGCCAGCTTTCAGCCGGCACTGGAAAGCCTCTGGAAAGCCATGGATCGGGGTGGTTTCGACCCCGGCCTGGAAGAAACGGTAAAGCGCTTCAACGGCACCCTGTTCAGGAACCGTAGGGCGCTCGCGCTGGACCAGGAGGATATCCGCGAGCTCTGGATCGCGTCCCAGCGTGACTGGCGCGATGTCGAGCCCGCCATATTCGGCACCCTGCTGGAGCGTGCGCTGGACGAGCGGGAGCGCGCCAAGCTCGGCGCCCACTACACGCCGCGCGCCTATGTCGAACGGCTGGTGGTCCCGACGATCATCGAGCCGCTGCGCGCCGATTGGGAAGAAGCGCTGACACACGCGCACGCGCTGGAGGAGGCGGACGACCGGGAGGGCGCGCTCCGGACGATCAAGGATTTCCACCGCAAGCTCTGCACGACGCGGGTACTGGATCCGGCCTGTGGCACCGGCAATTTCCTTTACGTCGCGCTGGAACTGATGAAGCGCCTCGAAGGCGAGGTACTGGACGCTCTGGAGGATCTGGGCGAAGACGCGCCGCGGCTTGCGATGGAAGGAGAGACCGTCGGCCCCCGCCAGTTCCATGGCCTCGAACTCAACCCCCGGGCGGTCGCCATCGCCGATCTCGTCCTGTGGATCGGCTACCTGAAGTGGCAGCTCCGTACCGTCCCCGCCAAGCGAATCCCGGAACCGGTTCTGCAAGCCTACGGCACGATCCGGGAGCAGGACGCGATCCTGGCGTACGACAAAAGGGAGTTGTTGCGCGACGAGAAGGGCAAACCTCTCACGCGCTGGGACGGCTTCACCACCAAACCGCATCCGGTCACCGGCGAAGAAGTCCCCGACCCGGACGCCAGGGTGGAGCAATACCGCTACGAGAATCCGCACCCGGCGGGATGGCCGGAGGCAGAGTTCGTCGTGGGCAACCCGCCCTTTATCGGTGGCAAGGACATGCGCGCGGAGTTCGGCGACGGCTATGCGGAGGCGTGCTGGAAGGCCCGACCCAGAATCCCCGGCGGCGCCGATTTCGTCATGCATTTCTGGGACGAGGCGGCCGCGCGCCTTCTGCGCAAACCGAAGAAAGGGCGGAACAACCTGCTGCGCCGCTTCGGCTTCATCACCACCAACTCGGCTACCCAGACCTTCTCCCGCCGTGTGATCGAGAGGCATATGAGGGCGAGGGCGCCGCTGTCTCTGGTCTACGCCGTCCCGGACCATCCATGGCTGAAGGCGCCCGGCAAGGCGGCGGTGCGGATCGCCATGACCGTCGCCGAGCGCGGCGAACGGGAGGGGACGCTGGCAACGGTCGAGCGGGAGAGCGGGCTGAACACGGATACGCCGGTTGTGGAGCTAAGGCGGCAACCCGGCAAGATTATCGCCAACCTGAAAATCGGCCCCGATATCATGGCTGTCCGGCCTCTGTTGGCGAACGATCTGATTTGCAGTCCGGGCGTGAAACTTCACGGCTCCGGTTTCATCGTGACGCCGAAGCAGGCCAAGTCGCTTGGCTTGGGTACCGTACCGGGACTGAAGGACCATATCCTCCCTTACCGGAACGGTCGCGACATTGCGCAAACGCCGCGCGGAGTCATGGTGATCGACCTGTATCCCCTTTCGGTTGATGAAGTGTGCGAGCGGTTTCCCAAGGTGTATCAGCATGTCGTGGAACGGGTGAAGCCGGAGCGGGATCAGAATAATCGAGACGCCTATCGCGAGAACTGGTGGATTTTCGGCGAACCGCGCTCCGATTTGAGGCCGGTCCTGTGTGCGCTAGACCGCTACATCGCGACGGTCGAAACGTCGAAGCACCGGTTCTTCCAGTTTCTCGACGCGGATATCCGCCCGGATAACATGCTGGTCTGCGTCGGCTCCGACTCTTCGCGGCTGTTGGCGGTCCTGTCGTCTCGCGCCAACGTTCGCTGGTCGATAGAGGCAGGCGGATGGCTCGGAATGGGCAACGACCCGCGTTACAGCAAGTCCCGTACCTTCGACCCCATGCCCTTTCCCGCCTTCGAGGAAGCGGGCGCGGAAGGAGAGATTCTCTCGCGACTCGGAGACCGCCTCGACGCGTTCCGAAAAGACCGAATTGGCGAGCACGATTTCTTGACCGTAACCTCGCTCTATAACGCGCTCGAACGGGAACGCCGGTTGGATAACGATTGCGACGTGCCGCCCCTGTCCGACGAGGAACGGGACATCCATGAAGCCGGGCTGGTTTCCGTTCTCAAGGAAATCCACGACGATATCGACCGCGCGGTCTTGCGGGCCTATGGCTGGGTCGATCTGATTCCAGCGCTGGTTGGCAAGCCGGGAGCGACCGCGCCGTCGCGGCACAAGACTCCGGAGCAGGAGGAGGCGGAAGCAGAGTTGCTGTCCCGCATGGTCATGCTGAACCGGGAACGGGCGAAGGAAGAGCGAAGCGGAACAGTCCGCTGGCTGCGCCCCGACTACCAGATCCCGGAGCTGCGCGACAAAGCGACAGCGCTTCAGGAGGCCGAGCAGATCGAGGCCGATCTAGCCGCGCCCGAACCCGCCGACGGGAGGCCGGCCTGGCCGCGAAACGAGCTCGCTCGCATCCGCGTCGTCCGCGACATGCTCGGTCGTGCCGCCACGCCGTTGGCGGTGGAAGACTTGAGCGCGGCCTTCCGGGGCCGACGCTCCGTCGGACGCATGAAGGGCGTGGAAAAAGTCTTGCAGACCCTCGTCGCGGCGGGTGTCGCCCGGCAGGAGATCGACGAACGCGACGGCGGCGGCCGGTATTTCATTCCGCGTTAGCCTGACTTGTCCCTACGCGCACGCATCTTCGAAATTACCTAGCTACCCGGAGTTACAACGCCCGCCCCCGATAGCCGACCCATGGCGATACCGCCCTCGATGTCGTGGCGGCGGCGCATGGGCGGGACGACGACATCTCGAAGGAAAAGGCGTTACGCGAGTTTCTGGCGCTCAACCTGACAAGCGATTGTCGAGAAGAGAAGCCATCGGGTTAAAGGGAGAAAATGCGATGGATGAAACCACCACCTGCCCGGTCTGTCGAAATGTCGATGGAGGTTCCTGCAGACTGCTTCCAAACAGGCGCCGGACTTTCGCTTTCGAGTGCTCGATTTGCGGCCGCTTCGAAGCCGACCACCAAGCTTACAATTGGTTAACGGCGGCACGGGGTGAACAGGGACAGGCTTGGGGCCTTCGAGAAATAACGAGAAACCAACGGGCGCTAGTCTCACACAAGCTGCGTAGCATGGAGAAAAGCGAAGAGCTTTTTATTATCGACGACAAATGGCTTGAACGCCTGATTTCCGAAGCCAGTCTTCCGAGCCCGGTCGTGCAGGCCGAGAACATGATTCGGTTCGTCGGTGACGAAGTACTCCGGTCGGGCGCGAAGCTGGCGCAGCTACCCGAAGACCTGTATGTGATCGTCGGGGCTCCTGGTCGTGGGAGCGCGATCGATCTGGCAACGGAATTGGACGAACGAGGTGTCCTTAAGCTGAACCCCCAGGGTGCGACCGGCACGATCGGGAATTCTCCACGTCCAGTTCCGATGCCTACGGAAATTGATCTTACACTGGATGGCTGGCAGAAATACGAGGACGAGAAACGGGGTCGGTTCTCGGGGAACCAAGGCTTCATCGCAATGAAGTTCGGCGACCCCGATCTCGATACCTTTGTGAACAACGTGGTAAAGCCGGCGACAAAGGAAATCGGCTACGACCTCGTGGACATGCGCGATGTCGCCCGCGCCGGCATAATCGACAATCTCATGCGTACCCAGATCCGGGATTCGGCGTTCGTGATCGCCGACCTGACGCATGACAATTCCGGGGCGTATTGGGAAGCCGGCTATGCGGAAGGGCTGGGCAAGCCGGTCGTCTACATTTGCGAGAAATCGAAGTTCGACGCCAAGAGCACCCATTTCGACACCAACCACTGCACCACCGTTCCCTGGTCGAAGGGCGATCCCGAGGGCTTCCGCAAAGAGCTGATCGCTACTTTGCGCCGGTCGCTCGATTCGGACTGATTGTTAGCACCAAGGCGGAAGAACGCCTTCCAGCGCGGAGTAATCCGCCCTCCGTTTGTCGAAGGGGGTTACATCAGTGGGGTCCTGGTTAGCCGATGGCGTGGAACGAGGTTGATCGGCCATCCCGCGTCGTATCCTCGTTCCAGGTGTCGATGCCATGGCGCAAGGCATCGCCCACGCGTTGAAAGTCGGCGTGGAGTCGTTCGTTGAAGGGGGCTTGCGGCACCAGGTGTTCGTAGCTCGGGGACGGCGCCAGCTCCAGGATCGAGCCCGCGCCCCGGGTGTAGGAGAGGAAAACCCTCATCTTCCTTGCCATGGCTCGCCCGCCTCCGGCCGGGATTGGGTTGCGATCCTGACATATGGGCCTGCGACACGCAAAGACGAGAGCCCACGGTCGTATCTTCGCTTCGCCACCCCTCGATATGGTGGTCTCCCGTCGATACGACACGAAACGGGGAGCCCGGCGCCCGCCCGCCCCCACCCGTCATGCCCGGCGAAGGCCGGGTATCCACGAGTTTTCTTGTCGGCGCCGGCCAACGAACAAAAGAAAAAAGAAAAACGTGGATGGCCGGAACAAGTCCGGCCATGACGATGGGGGTGTCGGGGCGGGACGGGGCCGGTCGGGTCGGCGCCGTCCCCCCATCGCCCCCCGCCCACTTTCCGTTTGTGCCCGCGCACCGTTTCGCCCCATAAAGCCCGCATGACCGTCCCGCCGACAGCCGCGCGCCGAAACGGCAGGGGAGGACCGGCCTTAGGGGGTCGGGATCAGCTTGACGGCGGCGACGACGACCGCGGCGAGTCCGACCATGCGCCAGGTGAGCGTGACCATGTCCGATTTCAACTCCGCCTTCATCTCCGCCAGATCCGTCTTCACCGCGGCGAGGTCCGTCTTGGTCGCCACGTTGTCGCCCCCAGCGTCGGCCGCGTCGCGGGTGATCGCTGCTATTGCTTCCGCGTGGTCTTTGCCGATACCGGCGGCTTCAAGGGCCCTTGCGGCGGCGAGCGTGTCGAAGGCGGCAACCATGAGGGCAGACTAGAGCGGAACGCGCCAGCCTGCAACCCTGGCGCGAGTCGATCGCCGGCCGAGCGCCCCGCCCCGCCATGCTGACCGCCCTCCCCTTCCTCCGCCGCTTCCCGCCCGCCGACCCGGTCTCGGGCTGGTCGGTCGCCACCCTCCTCCTCTGCCTCGTCCTGATCGGCCCGTTCGTCGCCCTGCTCTATGCGATGACCGGGGATTCGGGCGGGTTGTGGCTGCATCTGATGGAGACGGTGTTTCCGCGCTACGTCGCCAACACGGTCGCCCTGATGGCGGGCGTCGGGCTGGTGAGCCTGCTGTTCGGGCTCACCACCGCGTGGCTGGTCACCCGCTACGAGTTCCGGGGCTCGCGCATCCTCGACTGGACGCTGCTGCTGCCCGCCACCGTGCCGGCCTACATCATCGCCTACACCTATACCGATCTGCTGGAATACGCCGGGCCGGTGCAGGGCCTGTTGCGCGACCTGTTCGGCTGGAGCTCGGCCAGGGACTACTGGTTCCCCGAGATCCGCTCGCTCGGCGGCGCGATCCTGGTGATGGGATCGGTGCTCTACCCCTATGTCTACCTGATGGCGCGCACCGCGTTCCGGCTGACGCCCGCGTCCTATTACGAGGTCGCGCTGCTGCACGACCGCAACATCGCCTTCTCGGTCGGCATCCCGCTCGCGCGCCCGGCCATCGTGGCGGGGCTCGCGCTGGTGCTGATGGAGGTGGTGTCGGATTTCGGCACGGTGGAGTACTTCGCGGTCGAGACGCTGACGCTCGGCATCTTCAACGTCTGGCTCGGCATGAACAACCTGACGGCCGCGGCGCAGATCGCCGGCGTCGCCTTCGTGTTCATCCTCGGCCTCCTCTATATCGAGCAGCGCGCCCGCGGCCAGCAACGCTTCTTCGACCCCGGACGGCCCAGCCGGGGGCTCAAGCCGGTGCGTCTCACCGGCTGGAAGGCGGCGGGCTGCGCGGCTCTGTGCGCGGTGCCGCTGGCGGTGGGCTTCGTCGCGCCGGTGGGCCAGCTCGCCTGGTTCGTCCTGGCCGGGCTGTCGTCGACCGATTACGGCGCGCTGGTGGCGACGACGGTCAACTCGCTCGCCGTCTCCTTCGCGGCGGCGGCGATCGTCATGGCGATCGCCCTGGTGACCGTTCTGTCGGTGTCATGGAAGCGCCACCCCGGCTTGAGCGTGCTGACCGCGGTCTCGGCGATGGGCTACGCGTTTCCCGGCACCGTGCTGGCGATCGGCGTGGTGGTGTTCGCGGGCGCGGTCGATTCGGGCGTCGAGGGGTTCGCCCGGCGGGTGCTGGGGGTGGGCTTCGACGGGCTGCTGATCGGCGGCGTGGCGCTCCTGGTGGCGGGCTACGTGGTGCGCTTCCAGGCGATCGGCTACGGCGCCACGGTGGCCGGCGTCAAGCGGCTCTCGCCCAACATCATGAGCGCGTCCTTCGTGCTCGGCCGGGGGTTCACGCGCAGCCTGGCGACCCTCGCCCCGCCGCTCCTGAGGAAGTCGATCCTGGCCGGCGGGCTGCTGGTCTTCGTCGACGTGATGAAGGAGCTGCCGATGACGCTGCTGCTCCGCCCGTTCGACTTCGAGACCCTGTCGACCTATGTCTACCAGTTCGCCACCGACGAGCTCCTCGAACACTCCGCCCTCGCCGCGCTCGCCATCGTCGCCGCGGGGTTGGGCCCGGTGATCTGGATGAACGCCTCGCAGCGGCGCTAGGGCGGCGGCGCTACGGGGCCTCGCCGAACACGAAGGCCTGGGCCGGGTCGATCCCGATCCGCACCCTCTCGCCCACGGCGTGGCGGAACAGGCCGGGCTGGCGGGCGTGGAAATGGTCGTGGTCGGGGTCGCCGTGGCGCGTACTCAGGCGGACCACGCTGGAAGCGCCGGCGAAGTGGACGCTGCACACATGGAGCTCCGGGCCCGCCCCGTCCGGCGCCAGCGTGAGCCCGTCGGGGCGGATCAGCACCTCGACCCGGTCGCCGTCCGGAAAGCCGGGATTGGCGACCGGCCCGAGACCGGTCACGATCCGCCCGCCCTCGGCGGTGCCGGGGATCCGGTTGACCGCGCCGAAGAACGAAGCCGTGAAGGCATCGACCGGGCGCGCGTAGAGCTCGTCCGGGGTGCCGATCTGGACCGCCGCCCCGTCGCGCATCAGCACGATCCGGTCGGCCGAGACCAGCGCTTCCTCGGGGTCGTGGGTGACCATCAGCACGGTGACGCCGGCGTCCTTGAGGATGCGGATCGTCTCCTCCCTGAGCCCGGCGCGGAGCGAGGCGTCGAGGCTCGAGAACGGCTCGTCGAGGAGCACCACGCGGGGGCGCGGGGCGAGCGCGCGGACCAGCGCCACCCGCTGCTGCTCGCCGCCCGACAGCATGTGGGGGTACGAATCGGCGAGGTGGCGGAGGCGGATGCGGTCGAGCAGCGATTCCACCCGCCCGGTGTCGGCGGCTCTTCGCCGGCGGGTCATGCCGTAGGCGATGTTCTGCGCCACCGTAAGATGGGGGAACAGCGCGAAGTCCTGGAACAGGAATCCGATGCCGCGCTCCGGCGGCGGCACCGCGGAGCCGGCCTCCGACAGCACCCTGCCGGCGACCGCGATCCGCCCGCTCTCGGGGCGCTCCAGCCCGGCGATCGCGCGCAGCGTCGTCGTCTTGCCGCAGCCCGACGGCCCGAGCAGGCACACCAACTCGCCCTCGGCGATCCCGAACGACAGCCCGCGCACCGCCCGCTTCGCCCCGAACGCAACCGTCAATCCATCCAGCCCCAGCACCGCCCCAAACCCGTCCCCACGGTGTGATTGATAATCAATATCATCATGGAGACGAGCGGGGAAGGGGGGTGGAGCGGATTGTCGGGGTGGTGGTCGAGGGGGGGGTCAGGCGGTGCCCCAGACTTCGCGGGCGATCTCGAGGACGAGGTCGAGCTTGCGGCTCGTGTCGTCGGAATCGACGGTCTGGCCGGAGCCGCCGGCGGACGAGAAGCCGCATTGCGGGCCGATGGCGAGGCGGTCCAGAGGCGCGAACCGGGCGGCCTCGTCGATGCGGCGCCTGACCGCGTCCCTGTCCTCCAGCACCGGGGTCTTGGTGCTGATCAGGCCGAGCACGGCGGTCTTGTCCCCGGGCAGGAAGCGGAGCGGGGCGAAATCGCCGGCGCGCGGGGTGTCGTATTCGAGCTGCAGGACGTCGACATCGAGGCCCTGGAACACGCGCTCGGCGATCGGCTCGTAGCCGCCCTCGGCCATCCACGCCCCCTTGAAGTTGCCGCGGCACATGTGGAGCCCGACCAGCATGCCCGGAGGCCGCTCCGCCACCGCCGCGTTGATCAGGTCGACATAGGCGTCGGTGAGCGCGTCCGGGTCCTCGCCGCGCGCCGCCACCCCCTCCCTGGCCCCGTCGTCGCAGTTGCACGGCAGCGCGGTGTCGTCGAGCTGGACGTAAGAACACCCCGCCGCCGCGAGGTCGGCAATTTCGTCGCGGTAGATGCGGACCAAGTCGGCGAAGTAGGCATTCCGGTCGGCATACACGTCGCTCGCGAACGCGCGCGGGCCGAGGAAATAGTGCAACACCGGCGGCGAGGCGATCGTCACCTTGGGCAGCCCCCTGGGCGACAGCGAGGCGAGAAACCGGTAGTCGCCGGCGACGATCGGGCGTTTGCGCTCCAGCCGGCGCGCGGCGTAGGGCGAGGCGGCCACGCCCCCGCCTCCCCCACCTCCCGGCCCGGACCTGAACGACAGCACCCCCTCCTCGCGGAGCGCGAACCCGTCCAGCGCGTCGATCACCCCGGCCGACCACGAGCGCCGGCGGAACTCCCCGTCGGTCACCGCCGGCATGCCGATTTCGTCCTGGAAGGCGACGATGCCGCGAATCGCCGCGTCCTCGGCCGCCCGCAACCCCGCCGCGTCGAGCGTCCCCGCCCGCCGCGCCCTGACCGCATCGAGCAGTTCCGGCGGCCGGACGAAGCTGCCGACATGCTCGGCGCGGAAGGGCGGGGCGGTCATGGCGGGTCTCCGGTCGCGGCGGGACTCACGCTATAGTCGACCCGGCGGGCGCGGGGCAACGGCGCGGGAGGCGGGCATGTCGCTGGGCGGCACGGTGGGCGGGATCGAGTGGCGCCGGATCGTCGAATCCGAGGAGCCCGATTTCGAGGTCGGTTTCCTGCTCCCCGACGCGACCCCGGACGCGCTCGCCCCGCACCGCGCCTGGCTCGAGCCCCGCTTCCTCGACCCCGCCACGGACAAGGCGGTGATGGCGATGCAGTCCTACGTGCTGAGGACGCGGCGCCGCACCGTCCTGGTCGACACCTGCGTCGGCAACCACAAGGAGCGCCGCTTCCACCCGCCCTGGGCGCACCGGACGCAGACCCGATACCTCGACAACCTCGCCGCCCTCGGCCTCGCCCCCGACGACGTCGATTTCGTGATGTGCACCCACCTCCATGCCGACCACGTGGGCTGGAACACGCGGCTCCTCGACGGGCGCTGGGTGCCGACCTTCCCCAACGCGCGCTATCTCTTCGCACGCACCGAGTACGAGCACTGGATCGCGCTCAACGAGGGCGGCAAGAAATATTCCGACGGCTGCATCGACGACAGCGTGCTGCCGGTCGTGGAGGCCGGCCAGGCCGAGGTGGTGGCCGACGACTACGAGTTCGACGACGAGATATCCTTCGCGCTCGCCCCCGGCCACACGCCGGGCCATGTCGCGATCGGGCTCGCCTCGCAAGGCCAGCGCGCGGTGCTCTCGGGCGACATCTGCCACACCCCCCTGCAATGCCGCGAGCCCGGCTGGAGCGCCGTCGGGTGCTCCGACCGCGCGCGATCGGCGGCGACCCGCCGCGCCTTCCTGGAGCGCCACTGCGACACCGATACGCTGGTGATGACCGCGCACTTCCCGTCCCCCTCGGTGGGGTTCGTGCGGGCGCGGGGGGAGGCGTTCGACTGGGTCTACGACGAGTAGGGCGCGCGGCCGCGGCGTCCACTATTCGCTTGAAGGCGCGCCGGAGGTCCGGCAAAGTCCCCCGCGCGGGCGGCGCCGTGCCGCCGGGGAGGATGTGTGAGCCCGGAACTGATCGCGATCCTGGCCATCGGAGTGGCCCTGGCCGGCCTGATTCTGCGCGGCCAGCACGGGCTCGGCGCACGCATCGACGGGCTCGACGCCCGCATGGACCGGCTTGACGCCCGCATGGACAAGCTCGACGCCCGCATGGACCGGTTCGAGGCGGAGTTGAGAGAGATCCGCGACCGCCTGAGCCGGCTCGAAGGCAAGATGGACTTCCTCGAAGGCTATATCGTCCGCCGCAACGAAGCCGGCGCGCCGGCGGAGTAACATGAACAGGTGCTCGCCGCGCTCGCGTTCGGAGGCGAAGCGTTTGCCGCGGTAGAGGCGGCCCGGCGCGCGTTCCCGGAGCGCCACCGCGACACCGCCACGCTGGTTATGACGGCGCACTTCCCCTCGCCCTCGGTCGGGTTCGTGCGGGCGCGGAGGGAGGCGTTCGACCGGGTTTACGACGAGTAGGGGGCGGCCGAGGCGACCACTATTCGCTTGAAGGCGGGCCGGAGGTCCGGCAGAGTCTCCCTCGCGGGCGGCGCCAAGCCGCCGGGGAGGGTATGTGAGCCCGGAACTGATCGCGATCCTGGCCATCGGCGTGGCCCTGGCCGGCCTGATCCTGCAGGGCCAGCGGGGGCTCGGCGCCCGCATGGACCGGCTCAAGGCGCGCATGGACGCCCGCATGGACGGGCTTGAGGCGGAGTTGCGGGAGATCCGCGACCGCCTGAGCCGCCTGGAAGGCAAGGTGGACTTCCTCGAAGGCTATATCGTCCGCCGCAACGAAGCCGGCGCGCCGGCGGAATAGCCGTCCGGTACGCGGGCCGCGCCCCCGCCGTCATATCGGGCGGAGTTGGCCCGAAAGAGGCGGGCGCCGCCTGTCGCGGCGACCGTCCACGCTTCGTTTTCCCTGCCCGTTCGGTTCCCCTCCACATCATGCCCGTGTGTGGACGCCCCCGTTGATGCAAGCATTTTCTTTGGTGGGTTGGGCCTGCGGTCAGGTACTTCCGTGTGTCCGGCCTCTCGCTGCGGCATGGGTTCGCCGCGGGCCTGTATGGAGATGCGCGGATCGGGTCCAAATCGGACTTCCGTGCTCGCGTGCACGCCGCACATGACTGGTTTTCCCGATCCCGTCTCGTCGACCATGTGCCCTTACCCGATCCTCCGTCCTGCCCGCATCCCCGACGGTCTCCCGCGCGTCCCCGCCCGCTCAGACGGCGGTGGGAGCCCGGTAGACCTCCTTGTTCACCATCACCGCCCAGGCGATGCGCGCCATCCGGTTGGCCAGCGCCACCGCCACGACCATCCTCGGCTTGCGCGCCAGCATCCGGGCGAGCCAGGGATCGCCGGTCTCGCCCCGCCGGCAGGCCCAGCGCACCTGCGCCATGGCGCCGCAGACCAGCAGCCGCCTGAGGTCGCGTTGACCCATCTTCGATATCCTGCCCAGCCGGGGCTTGCCCCCGGTGCTGTGCTGGCGTGGCACCAGCCCGAGCCAGGCGGCGAAGTCGCGCCCGCACCGGAAGCTCTCCATCGGCGGTGCGAAGGCCTGAATCGCCATCGCGCAGATCGGCCCGACGCCCGGGATCGTCATCAGCCGCACCGCGTCCGCGTCCCGGCGCGCGTGGACGTGGATCTCCTTCTCCAGGCCGGCGATCTTCGCATCGAGGCCCGCAATCTGCTCAAGCAGAAGGGTGCCCAGCTCGCATACCGGCGCCGGAAGAGCGGAACCCGGCTCCTCCAGCGCCGCCGCCAGACGAGCGACATGAGCTCTCCCCTGCGGGGCTACGATGCCGAACTCCGCCAGATGCCCCCGCAGCGCGTTGATCGTCTGCGTGCGCTGGCGCACCAGAAGATCGCGCGTGCGGAACAGCATCGCTCTCGCCTGCTGTTCCTCCCCCTTCACAGCAACCAAGCGCATGCTCGGCCGCAGACCCGCCTCGCAGATCGCCTCCGCGTCCGTCGCGTCGTTCTTCTGGCGCTTCACGAACGGCTTCACGTAGAGCGGCGGGATCAGCCGCACCGCGTGGCCGAGCTTCATGATCTCCCGGCCCCAGTAGTGCGCGCTCGCGCACGCCTCCATCGCCACCACACAGCGCGGCAGAGAGGCGAGGAAGGCCAGAAGCTTCCCCCGCCTCAGTGTCTTGCGGAAGGCGACCGAGCCGTCCGCCCCCGCCCCATGCAGCTGAAAGCTGCGCTTCGCCAGATCGATCCCGATGATGCTAACCTCGCCCATGGATGCCTCCTCCCTCAGGTCGTGAGCCACAGACACAACCTTGGCACATCGCGATGCCGTCGGGAGGGGGCGTCCACCCCATCGGACTTGTTCCCGGCATCCACGTCCATCCGCGGGCTCTCCCGCGCCGCCGCCTTGCCGCGCGGGAAGTCGGGAATCGCCGACGGGAAAACGGATGACAACCGATCGAACAAACCAGGAACATCTTGGCACGGCGGAATGATGTGTGATAGGGGGTGCCGACATGGCGAACACCTCCGCGATCGAATGGACCGACGCGACGTGGAACCCGGTGACGGGCTGCACGAAAATCACGCGCGGCTGCGACAACTGCTACGCGGCGCGCTTCGCCGAGCGGTGGCGGGGCGTGCCGGGTCATCCCTACGAACAGGGCTTCGACCTCCGCCTCTGGCCGTCGCGGCTGGACCGGCCGGAGCGCTGGCGCAAGCCGCGCATGATCTTCGTCAATTCGATGAGCGACCTGTTCCACAAACGCGTGCCGCGCGGGTTCGTCGACAAAGTCTTCGACCGGATGGAGACGACGGACCGCCACATCTATCAGGTGCTGACCAAGCGGAGCCCGCGCATGCGGGACTACCTGCGCCGCAGGTATCCCGGCGGCGCGGCGCCCGGGCATATCTGGTGCGGCGTGTCGGTCGAGGACCGGGCGGGCGCGGCCAGAATCCGGCATCTGCAAGCGGCGCCCGCCACGATCCGCTTTCTCTCCATCGAGCCGCTCATCGGTCCGGTGGGCGACCTCGACCTGGATGGCATATCGTGGGTCATCGTGGGCGGCGAAAGCGGGCCGAACGCGCGGCCGATGCTCCTTGAATGGGTCCGGAAGATTCGCGACCGCTGCGCGGTGGCGGACGTGCCGTTTTTCTTCAAGCAGTGGGGAGGGCCAACGCCCAAAGCCCGTGGCCGCGAGCTGGACGGCGAGGAGCATAACGCCATGCCGGGCTCTACCCAGAAAGAGAGCGGCCATGCCCTTCGAATGGCATCCTGACGAGCCTCCGCCGGAAATCGAAGCGCACAGCAAGGCAAAGCTGCGCGTCTTGCGGAGTTATCTTGGAGCTTATTTCGACAGGCTCAACAGCAATCCGAACCGCGATGCGTTCAAACTCGATCTGGTCGACGGGTTTGCGGGCGGAGGGACATTCCTGGACGAAGGCGAAGTCCTATCCGGAACGCCGCTCGTCATGCTGGAAGAGGCCGAGTCGGCAAGCGAACGGCTGAACCGGACCCGTATCAAACCGTTGCGTGTCGACTGCAAATTCTATTTCGTCGACAAGGAAGCGGCGCATACCGACCACCTTCGAAGAGTTCTCGCCGAGCGCGGGCAAGAGGTCGACGAAGACAGGCTCGTCGTCCGAACCGGCCTGTTCGAGAACGAGATCCAAAATATTCTCCGATCGATTCATCGAAGGCAGCCTCGCGCGGGACGGGCGATCTTCCTTCTCGATCAAACCGGATTTTCTCGGGTAGAGCTGACATTGGTCTCACGTATTTTCGACGAACTGCCGGCCGCGGAAGTCATTCTGACGTTCGCCGCCGACGCCCTCGTCAACCATCTGGCTGAGACGCCGCAGATCGCCAAGGCGGTCGCGCCGCTTCAATTAACTGCGTCTCAGATAGACGACCTCATTGGTCTCAGGGACGGAAAAGGCGGACGCGCCCTCGTTCAAAGGTTGTTGAGGGACCATGCCCGCACGGCAACCGGCGCGACATATGACACGCCCTTCTTCATCCGGCCGGGGCAATCGCGACGCGCGCTATGGTTTCTCCATCTGTCCCGGCATCCCACGGCCCGCGACGTCATGATCCAGCGGCATTGGGACATCCAGAATACGTTCGAGCATTACGGCCCGGGCGATTTCGGAATGCTGGGATGGGATGCGTTGAAGGACTCGAAGGCCCTTCCGTTGTTCAACTTCAATGCGATGGACCGCGAACAAATGGATGCTCAACTCCTCGAATCGCTTCCGAGAGAGTTGTACGGTCTAGTCCGAGCGTCCCGTCACCGTAGATGCGATGCGGCATATCCTTGCAAACCGGACCGCCGCCCGCTTCTCCGACCTGGATCGGGTCATACTTCAGCTCGCGAGGGAACGCGAATTCGAAATTCTCAATCCCGATGGCAAAGTACGCTCGCGCTCGCTGAAGCGTCTGAGTCCTACGGATAGAATCGCGGTCCCTTCGGCTCCGTTGCTTCCAGGTTTGTTACGTCGGTGACGGGCCTTATTTCTGGATGCTTTCGGATCATACGACGTCTTGTCGTCGCATCTTAGCTGTCATGCCTCCGCCGGGCCGCCATCCCCCGCGACGACTCGGCGCGCGGAGTAGCACACATGCTCGCGCTCGGAGACTTCCTGTCGAACCCGCAAATCCCGAAACATCGCCCCCACATCGTAATCGAAACGGGCCGCGTACTCGTCCCGGATGGCTCGAACTTCCTCGATGATCGGATCAGCCCGGGTCTTCCGCATGGTCGGTCTCCAGAAGCTCGCTCGGCGTGCAGATCACCGGCGGCTCGAACCCGGCGACCCGGCACACGCTCTCGATTCCGGCCCGCCTGGCGGCGTTCGCGATGTGCCGGAAGTTCCATGTTACCAAGTAGTTCACTCCGTTCGCCACGGCAACGGCGATATGCGCGGCGTCCGCGGCGGCCCGGCGCGGCACCGCCCTCGCGTCGAGCAGGTTCCGGGCGAGCGTTTCGGCCTCCGACGTGAAGCCTATGAGGGGGATGGATTCGAGCGCATCCAATCGGGCGCGGGCGGCATCCGGATCGCCGGCGCCCGCTTCCGCGATCACGAGTTCGGAAGCGACCAACTAGGGCCTGTCCGTTTCAGATAGAAGCGCTGTTACCCTTGCTTCCTAACCGTCATGGTCGGCGGAGGCCGACCATCCACGAGTTTTTAAGTCTCTGGAATCAAAAACAAAACGTGGATGGTCGGCCTTCGCCGACCATGACGGAAAAAACGGAGGAGGCGGTTCCAACTAAAGCAGACACGCTATAGAATCTGGCCGCCGCGTCGCGCCACCATTCGCGCGTTACTTCCTGATACGCCGCGACCACCACGTCCCGGGACGGCCGCGCGGTGAGATAGCCGACCACCGACGTTTCGATATATGCGGTCGGTTTCATCGCCCCCTTGTGGCCGAGCGCGGCGGGACTCGCAAGCGGGTGTCGGTTCCCGCCCGATCCCCGCGAAGAAAAACTCGTGGATGGTGGGCCTTCGCCCACCATGACGGCGGCAAGGGCTGGGAGGTAAGGTTTCTGCGCTCCGTCCGCCCTGCACGGCTCCGCCGGTCGTCTCCCGGGCGGAATTTCCTATTCGGCGACGGAGCGCCCGTGCTCCCGGTCCATCAGGAACTTCGTGAGAAGGTCGACCGCGCCCTCGAGCCGCGAGATGCGGTCGCGGAGATTGCCGATATCGCGGTGGAGGCTCCACAGGAAGGCGACGATCGCCAGCAGCGCGGCAAGCGTCGCGTAGTCGAGAAAGCCTTCGTTCATGCAACCATTATGGCGCACGTGCCCCTTGCTAGGAAACGCCGCCCATCACCCCGACGGGAACGTGTCCCCCGCCGCGTCCGGGTCCACCCCGCCGGGCGGCACCGGCTTCCTCGGGCCCCACATGCGGTATTCGAAGGGCGGCACCGAGCGGCGGAAGGCCGGGCGTTGCTTCATTCTTGCGTACCACGCGGCGACCGCCGGGAGGTCGGCCCACAGGGTTTCCAGGTCGAGGCTCTCCACCCGGTCGAGGATGGGCGCGACGCAGATATCGGCGAGCGAGTACGCGGCCCCGCAGATCCACGGGCCGCCGCCGTTCCCGAGCGTTTCCTCGAGATGCGTCATGTGCCACGCGAACCGGGCGGCGGCGGCATCGACGGCGTCCCGGTCGGGCGGGCCGGAGACCCGCCGCAGATAGTCTTGCGCGCGGTCCCGGTCGGGGTGGCGCCGCGACCACTCGCGCAGCCGGTCCATGCCGAAACCCGCGCCCCTCAGCTTCATCATCAGGTTGAAGCTGAGCGTCACGACGAGGGGAAACAGGTACTCGCCCTCCTCGGCGATCCATTCGCGCATGACGGCGCGCGCGGCCGGGTCGCCGGGCTGCAGACGGGGCTCGGGAAACGCCTCGTCCAGATAGAGGGCGATGTCCGAGGACTGGATGACCGCCTTCCCGTCATGGACCAGGGTCGGAACCTTGCGGTGGCGGTTGAGGTCCCCGTAGCCCGCCCGGAAATGCTCGAAACGGTGCGTGGCGACGTAGCGCTCCTCCCAGTCCAGCCCCTTCTCCGCCAGCACGAGGCGCACCTTGAAGCAGCAGGGGGAATCCCAGAAATGATGGAGCTCGATCATCCGCCGCCTCCCGGTTCCGCGGTTCGAGAAGCCTACAGCATTTTCCGACCGCCCTCCCCCGGCCCCTCCCGCAGGCGGGAGGGGAGAAGGCAGGGAGGGGTCGGCGAGCGAGTCCCCCGCTCCGCTCCCGCTTCAATCCTCGCCCCCGGGATGGCATGATCGCCGGCGCTCCGGAACGCAGCGAAAAGAGGGCTCGATGACGGTCAGGACGATCGGTGAAATTCCCGGCCGGGCGGCGGCGCGGTTCGGCGACAAGACGGCGCTGATCTTCGACGGGCGGAAGGTGTCGTTCGCGGAGGTCGACCGGCAATCGAGCCGGGTCGCGAGCGGGCTCCGCGCGCTCGGCGTCGCGCCGGGCGACCGGGTGACGCTCTACGCGCAGAACAGCGTCGAGTGGATCGTGAGCTACTACGCGATCGCCAAGGCGGGCGGGGTGCTCAACCCGATCAACGTGATGCTGACCCCCGACGAGGTCGCCTATGTGGTGAAGGACTGCGGCGCGAAGGTGTTGTTCACCACCGCCGACCGGGCGGCGCCGATCCTGCCGCTCAAGGAGGACGGCCATCTGGCGGAGATCGTGGTGTTCGGCGAGGCCCGGGGCGCGGCCTCGTTCGAGTCGCTCGTCGCTTCCGGATCGGAGGACTTCGAGCCGGCGGAGGTCGACCCCGAATCGCTTTCGACCATCTGCTACACCTCGGGCACCACGGGGTTTCCCAAGGGGGCGATGCTGAGCCACCGATCGGTGGTGATGAACGCCGCCGTCACCGCGGCGATGAACGTCCGCACCGAGCACGACGTGCAGCTCACCGCGCTTCCCTGCGCGCATGTCTATGGCGGCACGCTGATGAACCTCAACTTCCTGTTCGGCTCGACGCTGGCGCTCTACGAGAAGTTCGACGCGGGCGACGCGCTCCAGGGCATCCAGGATCACGGGGCGACCATCACCGACGGCGTGCCGACGATGTATCTCTACATGCTGGCCCATCCGGAGTTCGAGACATTCGACCTCTCCTCGCTCACCCGCTGCGTCACCGGCGGGCAGACCATGCCGGTCGCCAAGGCCGAGGAGTGGCGCGAGCGCGCCGGCTGCGAGGTTTACGAGCTGTGGGGCATGACCGAGCTCGCCGGGCCGGGGCTGATGCAGCACTGCTACGGCGAGAACCGGCTCGGCTCGGTCGGGATCGAGATGTTCTACCACCGTGCGCGCATCGTCGATCCCGAGGACGCGTCGAGGGAGCTGCCCACAGGCGAGGTCGGCGAGCTGATGTTCAAGGGCCCGTTCGTGATGATGGGTTATTACGGCAACGAGAAGGCCACAGAGGAGACCGTCGAGCCCGACGGCTGGCTGCACTCCGGAGATCTCGGCAAGGTCGACGAGGACGGCTATTTCTACATCGTCGACCGCAAGAAGGACATGATCCTGACCGCCGGGTTCAACATCTACCCGGCCGAGATCGAGC
The DNA here is from genome assembly GCA_965202835.1 of Alphaproteobacteria bacterium. Taxonomy (GTDB): domain Bacteria; phylum Pseudomonadota; class Alphaproteobacteria; order MPNO01; family MPNO01; genus MPNO01. Next base: position 193,329 of record CBDBCA010000001.1, read on the forward strand.
GCGTGATCTCCGCCCACCCGGCGGTGGCGATGGTCGGCGTCGGCGCCAGGAAGGACGAGGCCAAGGGCGAGGTCGCCAAGGCATACGTGGTGCTGAAGCCGAACCGGGAGGCGGAGCCCGACGAGCTGGTCGGATTCTGCCGCGACCGCCTCGCCGCCTACAAGGTGCCGCGCGAGATCCAGATCGTCCCCGACCTCCCCACCACGTCCACCGGCAAGATCCTGCGCCGCGAGCTGCACACGCTGGAGGCTTGAACGGCAATGGGTGGCCCCGGCCCTCGCCACGCCCCCGCTTGTCACCCCGGCCTTGTGCCGGGGTCCAGTAGCGCAGGAACCAACGCGCCCGGCCACTCTGGACCCCGGAACAAGTCCGGGGTGACAGCGGGTGGAAGCCGGAACGTCTCGGAGCGGTCCGGGGCGGCCGCATGAAACTCTACGTCACCCCCACATCGCCCTACGCCCGGCTCGCGATGATCGCGCGGCTGGAGAAGGGGCTGGACGAAATCGAGCTCTTCTGGACCCGCACGCGCAACCCGGACGACCCGATGCTCGCCTACAACCCGTCCGGGCGGATCCCCTATCTGCGCCTCGACGACGGCTCGGGCTTCGAGGATACCGACGCGATCGTCGACTATCTCGACACGCTGGCCCCGCCATGCCGCTTCGCGCCGCCCGCGGGCGAGGCCTACTGGCCCTACCGCCGCCGCCTGGCGATGGCGCGCGGCATGCTCGACGGGGTGGCGGTCTGGGCGCGCGAGATCGTCCGCCCCGGGAACGAGCGCTCGCCCGGCATAATCGACCACGAACGCCGCCGCGCGGGGCGCCTCGCCGATCGTTTCGAGGCCGGGATCGGGGAGGCGGCGTTCGCCGGCCCGCTCGACATGCCGCAGCTCTTCCTGTTCTGCGCGCTGGACGTCGAACGCCGCCTCCCCGAATTCGACTGGCGCGCGGGCAGGCCGGGGCTGGTCGCCTGGCACGCAAGGGTGGCCGCGCTGCCGACGGTAAAGGGCTCGCTCCCGCCCGAGGGGGTGTGACCTCGCGTCGTTTCGAACGGACCGGGCCGCCGGCGCGCGTGGTACAATCGCGGCGGACGTCGACCGGGTCTTCGAGACATGAACCCGAAACTTTCGATCCCCAAGGATGAGCTCGCGGCGTTCTGTCGGGCGAACGGCATCCGGCGACTCTCGATCTTCGGCTCCGCGCTGCGCGCCGATTTCGGTCCCCACAGCGATGTGGACGTGCTGGTCGAGTTCGCGCCGGGCCGCACTCCCGGCCTACTGGGCATCGCCGGGATGGAGATCGAGCTGTCGGCGCTGTTCGGCGGCCGCAAGGTCGATATGCGCACGCCCGAGGATCTGAGCCGCTATTTCCGCCAGGAAGTCGTCGACACGGCGGAAGTCCAGTATGCACAAGGATGACGAGGTCCGGCTGAACCATATGCTGGACGCCGCGCGCGAGGCGGTATCCTTCGCGCACGGCCGGACGCGCGACGATCTGGATAGCGACCGCCAACTGGTCCTCGCACTGATCAAGGATATGGAGATCGTCGGCGAGGCGGCGACTCATGTTTCGGAACCCCAACGCCGCCGGCTACCTGAGTTGCCTTGGGAACGGATCGTCGGGATGCGCAACCGCCTCGTCCATGCCTATTTCGACATCAACCTCGATATCGTCTGGAAGACGGTACGAGAGGATCTGCCCGAACTGATTGCCCTTCTCGAACCAGCCATCCTGGATAAACCCGACCCTTCGCCCGGAACGTAGGGCTGGCTCCGTTCGCGCGAGGCTTCGTTGCAAAAAAACCGCTTGCGGCGGCGCCGAACAGGGGGTAAAGGCGAATTCGTCCGATGCGCCTGCGGCGCGTAGCGGGAGGGGTGGCGATGTCGAGCGCGACACCGTTCGTGAAGCCGGCGGCGGCGACGCCGCGGGACGGGCGATGAAATCGCAGGCGCGCGTCGTCGTGATCGGCGGCGGCGTGATGGGGGTCTCGCTCCTCTACCACCTCGTCGAGGAGGGGTGGACCGACGTCGTGCTGGTCGAGAAGGGCGAGCTCACCTCGGGCTCGACCTGGCACGCGGCCGGGCTGATCCCCCATTTCATCGGCAGCCTCAACATGGCGAAGGCGCATCTCTACGCCTCGCGGCTCTACCGGCGCCTGGAGGCCGAATCGGGCCAGGCCACGGGCTGGCACGGCTGCGGCGCGATCCGGCTCGCGACCAACGAGGACGAGGTCGACTGGTTCCGCTACGTGCAGGGCGTGCTGCGCTGCGTGGGCGCGGAGTGCCACCTGATCGGCCCGGACGAGATCGCGCGGCTGCACCCGCTGCTCGACACCGACGGCGTGCTGCTCGGCGCCTACACGCCGGGCGACGGGCACACCGATCCCGCCGGCGGGACCATGGCGATGGCCGCGGTCGCGCGCCGCGGCGGCGCCGGGATCGAGCTCCGGAACCGGGTTGTCGACATCGCCCGGCGCCCCGGCGGCGACTGGGACGTGGTGACCGAGCGGGGCACGATCGTCGCCGGGCACGTGGTCAACGCCGCGGGCGGGTTCGCGCCGCAGGTGGGCGCGATGGTCGGGCTCAAGGTTCCCATCGTCAACATGGTCCACCAGTATCTGGTGACCGAGAACCTCCCCGAGGTCGCCGCGCTGGAGCGCGAGCCGCCGGTGGTCCGAGACCCGCGCGCCTCCTGCTACTACCGCCAGGAGCAGGACGGGCTGATCGTCGGCCCCTACGAGACCGACGGCGCCGAGCCCTGGGCGCTCGACGGGATCGACTGGTCGTTCGACGCCGAGCTGCTGCCGCCCGACATCGACCGGTTGATCCCGTGGCTCGAGCGCGCCGCCGGGCGCATCCCGGTGTTCGAGAACGCGGGCATCAGGCGGGTGGTCAGCGGGCCGATCACCCACACCCCGGATGGCGGGTTCCTGATCGGGCCGGCGCCCGGGCTCGACAATTTCTGGATGTGCTGCGGCGCCGGAATCGGCATTACCCAGGGGCCGGGCGCGGGCAAGTATCTCGCGCAGTGGATGGTGCACGGCCAGACCGAGGTCAACGTGCGCGAGATGGAGGCGCGGCGGTTCGGCGACTGGGCGGTGGGCGGATACGGCGTCGAAAAGGCGGTCGACGAGTACCACCAGATGTACCAGGTCCATTATCCCGGCGAGTACCGCGAGGCCGGAAGGCCGGTCAGGACCACGCCGATCCACGGCAGGCTCGCGGACCGCGGCGCCGTGTTCGCCGAAACCTTCGGCTGGGAACGGGCCAAGTGGTTCGCGCCGGCGGGCGTCGAGGAGCGCTACGGCTTCCGCCGCATGAACTGGTTCGACGCGGCGGGCGGGGAATGCCGCGCGGTGCGCGAGCGGGTCGGCGTGCTCGACCTCACGGCGTTCTCCAAGTTCGACGTGACCGGCCCCGACGCGGCTTCGTTCCTCGACCGCATCCTCGCCAACCGCGTGCCGGGCGAGGGCCGGGTCGCGCTTGCCCACGCGCTCACCGAACTCGGCGGCATCGAGAGCGAGTTCACCGCCACGCGGCTCGGCGCCGACCGGTTCTACCTCCTGTCCGCCGCCGTCGCGCGGATCCACGATTTCGACTGGCTGACCCGGCACCGGCGCGAGGACGAGGACGTCGAGATCGCGGACGTGACCGACGATTACGGCGTTCTGCTCATCACCGGCCCGCGCGCGCGCGATCTGCTCGCCAGGCTGACCGACGCCGATCTGGGCAACGGCGCGTTCCCCTGGCTGTCGGCGCGCGAGATCGAGGCCGCGGGCGTGCCGCTGCGCGCGCTCCGGGTGTCCTATGCGGGCGAGCTCGGCTGGGAGCTGCACCACCCGATGGAGCGCATGGCGGCGCTCTATGACGCCGCGATGGAGGCGGGGGAGGATCTGGGGGTCGCGGATGTCGGCCTCTACGCCTTCGACGCGTTGCGCATGGAGAAGGGCTACAAGGCCTGGGGGCTGGAGCTGACGACCGAGCTCACGCCGGTCGAGGGCGGGCTGGACCGTTTCGTCGACATGAAGAGCCCGTTCATCGGCCGGGACGCCGTGGCCGCGCGGGCACGCGAGGGCGCCGAAAGCCGCCTGGTCTATCTGTCGGTGGACGCCGCGGACGCCGACGCCCACGGCAACGAGCCGGTCTATGCGGACGGCCGCGTGGTCGGGCTGACGACCAGCGGCGCCTGGGGCTACGCGGTCGGGCGGAGCATCGCCTTCGCCTTCGTCGAGCCCGATCTCGCCGCGCCGGGCACCGAACTCGAAATCGCCATCCTGGGCCGCCGCCGCGGCGCCAGGGTGCTCGCCGAACCCTTGTACGACCCCGGGAACGAGCGTTTGAAAGCATAGCGAACGGGCGGTGCGGGAGCGCCGCGGGTTCGCACACGATGGGAGAACCCTGGAATGAACGAGATCCTGACCAAGGCCGATTTCTATTTCGGCCCCCGCTACCGCAAGTCCCCGTTCTTCGAGTCCACGCGCCGCGCCGGGTGCAAGGCCTGGGGGATTTACAACCACATGTACATTCCGAACTACTACGACGATCCCATCGAGGAGTACCGCGCTTTAACCGAGGACGTGACGCTGTGGGACGTGAGCGTCGAGCGCATCGTCGAGATCGCCGGGCCGGACGCGTCGGAGTTCACCAACCGGCTGACCCCCCGCGACCTGACCAAATGCGCCGTCGGTCAGGGCAAGTACGTGCTGATCACCGCCGAGGACGGCGGCATCGTCAACGAGCCGGTGCTGTTGCGTATCGGCGAGAACCGGTGGTGGCTCGCGTTGTCCGACTCCGATGCCGGGCTGTGGGCGCGCGGCTACGCCGCGGGGTGCGGGCTCGACGTGACGGTGCGCGAGCCCGAGATCTACCCGGTGCAGGTGCAGGGCCCCAAATCCGTGCATGTGATGACCGCGCTGTTCGGCGAGGAGGTCGCGAAGATCCGTTACTACTGGACGATGGAAACCGATCTCGACGGCATCCCGGTGGTGATCAGCCGCACCGGGTGGAGCGCCGAGCTGGGCTTCGAGATCTATCTCCGCGACCCCGGCCGGGGCGAGGAGCTGTGGGAACGCATCATGGAAGCCGGGGCGCCGCACCGCATCCGGCCGATCGCGCCCTCCCAGATCCGCCGGATCGAGGCCGGAATCTTCCGCTACGGCGCCGACATGACGATCGAGAACAACCCGTTCGAGATCATGGGGCTCGAACGGCTGGTGGAGGACCAGAGCGCGGACTATATCGGCAAGGACGCGCTGATGCGGATCAGGGCGGAAGGGGTGAGCCGCAAGCTGGTCGGTATCGTGCTCGACAGCGAGGACAGGATCCCCGGATGCCCCGACATCGCGCCGGTATACCGGGACGGCGAGGAGATCGGGACGGTCACCGTGATCGTCTGGTCGCCGCGGCTCGCCAGGAATATCGGCTATGTCTGGGTGCCCATCGAGCTGGCCGCCCCCGGCAACGCGCTCGACGTGACGACGCTCTCCGGGACGGCGCCGGGCAAGACCGCCGCCCTGCCCTTCGTCGATCCCCGCAAGTCGGTGCCCAGCCAGCGCCTTGTCGCTTGAGCGGTCCGCGTGGCCGCCGGCGGAGGAATCGCCGGCACCGTCCGGGGTGTGACCTTCGCGCTATTTCGGAGCGAGGAAGGCTGACGACCCGCGTGTTACAATTGCGGCGGACGCACGGTGGGACGTGCAAGCCGCCGGCTTCGACGTCGACGACAATCGGGGCTTCGAGACATGAACCCGCAACTGTCCATTCCCAAGGCCGAACTTGCCGCATTCTGTCGGGCACATGGCATCCGGCGGCTGTCGGTCTTCGGCTCGGCGTTGCGTGACGATTTCGGTCCCGAGAGCGACATCGACGTTCTGGTCGAATTCGAACCTGGCCGCGCGCCGGGGTTCCGTTTCGTGAGCATGGCCACCGAACTGTCGGAGCTGTTCGGCAGGCAGGTGGACCTACTGACGCGCCGGTCGGTGGAACGGAGCCCTAACTACATCCGCCGCAAGGAGATCCTAGACTCCGCCGAGGTCGTCTATGCGGCGCGATGACTCGTTTCTGCTCGACATGCTCGCCCCGACGCACAAGGCCTTACGGTTCGCGGACGGCATGACATATGCGCAATTCGAGCAAAGCGATCTGCATCAGAACGCGATTTTCAAGACCTTGGAGATCATTGGCGAAGCCGCTTCCCGGGTAAGCGAAGCCACCCGCGAGGCGCATGCCGGGATCCCCTGGCGGGAGATCGTCGGTCTGCGCAACCGGATCGTTCACGCCTACTTCGAGATCGATGTCGAGGTAGTCTGGAAAATCGTGCAAGACGACCTGCCGGCGTTGATCGCCCAACTCGAAAGCCTCGTCCCACGCGAGGAGGGGTAGCGGCGCCGATACACGAAAACTCACTTAAGCACGATGACGACAGGATATTCCCACACGGCGCATCCCTATCGGCATGCTTTCGCGGCCGCGGTCTTCTTGAGCCGGCCGCTGTCCGCAGACGGTCGAACGGTTCGATCGCCGTATCGGGCATAGCGAGGCGCGACGAATGATTCCCAACTATCCGAGCCAGCCGAGGATAGAGCCATGACCTACCGCGATTCCTCCAAACCGCCGTTCCGGGCCGACCATGTGGGGAGCCTGCTGCGTCCGCCGGAGTTGCACGCGGCGCGGGCGAAGGCGAAGGCAGGAGAGATCCCCGCGGACGAGCTCGCCGAAATCGAGGACTGCTGCATCGCGGACGCCATAGCCGGGCAGCAGCGGGCCGGGCTTCGTTCCGTCACCGACGGCGAGTTCCGGCGCGAGGCGTGGCACTACGACTTCCTCTGCGGCCTTGACGGCATCGAGCAGACGGCGCCGCACCAGGGGCCGAGCTTCCGGGGCGGGCAGGGGGTCGCCTCGCTGGAGATCGTGGGTCCGATCCGCAACCCCAGCGGGGTGATGCTCGACCATTTCCGCTTCCTCAGGGACCATGTCCGCGCGACCCCGAAATTCTGCATACCCTCGCCCAGCCTCGCCTATCACCGGAGTGGCCGCGCCTTGATCGACCGCGGCGTCTATCCCGATCTCGAGGAATTCCGGGAGGACCTCTACGCCGCCTATCGCGACGAGGTGCGGATGCTGTATGCCGAAGGCTGCCGCTACCTCCAGCTCGACGACACCACCTTCGCCATGCTGTGCGACCCCAAGGTGCGCAACCAGATGTCGGAGCGGGGCGACGACCCGGCGGAGCTGATCCGGATCTACGCGCGCGGCATCGCCGAGGCGTTGAAGGACCGGCCCGACGACATGACCGTCACCGTCCACATGTGCCGGGGCAACTTCAAGAGCTCGTGGATCGCCGAGGGCGGCTACGAGCCGGTGGCGGAGGACATGTTCGCCGGCGTGCCGGTCGACGGTTTCTTCATGGAGTGGGACACCGACCGCGCCGGCGGGTTCGAGCCGCTCCGCTTCGCGCCGCGCGACCGCATGGTGGTGCTGGGGCTGGTCAGCTCCAAGTTCCCCGAGCTCGAAGCGAAGGACGACCTGAAGCGCCGGGTCGACGAGGCGGCGCGCTACCTGCCGATGGATAACCTATGCCTCAGCCCGCAATGCGGCTTCGCCAGCATGGCCGTCGGCAACGAGGTGAGCGAGCAGGCGCAGTGGGACAAGCTCGCTTTGGTGGCGGAGACGGCCGGAGAGATCTGGGGCAGCGCGTGAGGGCGCCCTTCGACAGGGGCTTATCCCGATTGCTTGACAGGTGAGAGTTTGACCGGCGTTCCGGGAAGTGCCGGGGCGTATCCGGTCCGAACGGAACCGTTTCCCCACGTCATGGTCGGCGAAGGCCGACCATCCACGTTTTATTTTTTGTTTCCAGCGCCTTAAAAACTCGTGGATGGTCGGCCTTCGCCGACCATGACGGAAGGGCGGGACGGGTGCGCGCCCGCCGGGATGCGACGACGGTCCGCGCCACGCAAACCGACCGCTGTCAAGTAATCGGGATAAGCGCCCTTCGATACGCGGCTTCGCGGCTACTCAGGGTGAAGGTGCTCGCAGGCTATCCGCCCTCATCCCGCGTAGGTGCGAAGCGCCGCATCGAGGGGCGGGTCAGCCGATCTCCCCGCGAAGCCCGGCGAGCTCTTCCATCTGAGCCGCGTCGTCGGAGCCGGTGACGCGGACGCAGAGATGGCTGCAGCCGGCCTCGACGAAGCCGGCGAGCCAGCCCGCCACCGACGACCGGTCGCCGGCGAAGGCGTATTGCTCGGACCGGATGCGCTCGGCCGGCAGATTGTAGTAACGGGACAGGTAGGAATCGAGCTCAGCCTCCGCGGCGGCCGGGTCGTCGTTCATCGCCACCGTGACGTATGCGGCGCCGACGATCTCCGCCGGGTCGCGGCCGGCGTCCGCCGCGTCGGCCTTGAGCGACCGCCAGCTCGCGTCCCATTCGGCCCCTCCGCCGGGGCCCGAGGGGAACCAGCCGTCGAAATTACGCGCGCAACGCCTGAGCGCCGCCGGCACCCCGCCGCCGCCCCAGATCTTCGGCCCTCCGGGCGTGTGTGGCTCTGGCGCCAGCATCGCGCCCTCCAGCTTCCAGCGCCCGTCCCAGTCGACCGGCTCGCCGGACCACAATGCGCGGCAGAGGCGGAGCCCTTCGAGCATCCGCCCGATGCGCTTCTCGAACGGGACGCCGGCGGCCTCGAACTCTGCGCGGATCGCCGGGACGTCGCGCGCCGTGCCGACGCCGAGTATGAAGCGGCCGCGCGAAATCCGGTCGAGGGTGGCGAGCTGGTGCGCGAGCAGGGTCGGGTTGCGCAGCATCGGCAGCAGCACCGCCGTCCCCAGCGCGACGCGCTCGGTCCGCGCGGCGATCGCGGCCAGGAGCGTGATCGGGTCGTGGCGCGGCTTGGCGATCAGCGAATCGCCGATCCACACAGAATCGAGCCCGACCGCCTCGGCTACGTCGCCGAGCTCCAGGATGCGGTCGGTGTCGTGCACCCCCACCATCACGCGTTCGCGGGTGGGGAGGAGGTAGCCTAGCTTGAGGGTCATGACGCGTCCTTGGCTGAAGAGGCCGCAACTTGCCGGAACCGCCGGACGGCGGCAAATGCTGCAGCCGAGCTTCCCACGAAGCTCGGCGAGTTCCTCCATCTGGGCAACGTCGTCGGAGCCGGTGACGCGGACGCAGAGATGGGTGCAGCCGGCCTCGACGAAGCCGGCGAGCCAGCCCGCCACCGCCGCCCGGTTGCCGGCGAAGACGTACTCCTCGGTCCGGATGCGTTCGGCCGGCAGGTTGTAGTAGCGCAGGAGGTAGGAATCGAGCGCCGCCTCGGCGGCTCTCCGGTCATCGTCGATCGCCACCGTGACATAGGCGGCGCCGGCGATTTCCGCCGGGTCGCGGCCGGCTTCCCCGGCATACGCGCGGAGGGTGTTCCAGTCCGCGCCCCAATCGGCGCTGCCGCCGCGGCCGGAGGGGAACCAGCCGTCGAAATTGCGCGCGCACCGCCTGAGCGCCGCCCGCACCCCGCCGCCGCCCCAGATCTTCGGGCCGCCGGGGGTGAAGGGTTCCGGGGCGAGCGTCGCCCCTTCCAGCGTCCAGCGCCCGTCCCAGTCGACCGACTCGCCGGACCACAGCGCGCGGCAGAGGCGGAGCCCTTCCAGCATCCGCCCGACGCGCTTCTCGAAGGGCACGCCGACCGCCTCGAACTCGGCGCGTATGGCGGGCACGTCGCGCGCGAGGCCGACGCCGAGGATGAAACGGCCGCGCGAGATCCGGTCGAGAGTGGCAAGCTGGTGGGCCAGCAGGATCGGGTTCCTCAGCATCGGCACCAGTACCGCCGTGCCGAGCGCGATGCGCTCCGTGCGCGCCGCGATGGCGGCGAGCAGCGTGATCGGATCGTGGCGCGGCTTGGCGATCACCGAATCGCCGATCCACACCGAATCGAGGCCGATTTCTTCGGCGAAGTCGCCGAGCTCCAGAATGCCGTCGGTGTCGTGATCGCCCTCCATCACGCGCTGGCGGGTGGGAAGGAGATAGCCGAGCTTCAGGGTCATGACGCGTCCTCGCCCGAGACCTCCGCTACTCCGCCGCCTCGCGCGCGCGGCCGGGGAGCCGCGGCATGGATCTGCCGCCGATACAGAACAGCTCCGAAGTCTCCCGATCGAGCATGCGCGGCGCGTAATGCCGCCACGGCCTGTCGATCGGTTCCGCCAGCCGGTCGAAGTCCTCGCTCGGATGGCTGTCGGCATCGGCCGCCCGCCCGGCCGCGAGAACTAGGGCGAGTATCGCCAGCACGACGGCGAGGTTCTTCACGCGTTCCCTCCCGTTTGCCGCGGCCAGCATAGGAGCGCGCGACTCCGCGGCGCAACCGCGCGGGCCGGGGGCGAAGCGCGGCCACTCGAACAATCCGCGAAACCGGCCCATAGTCGCCGTCGCGTCGCATCCGGGCGGCGCGGTCGAGGCCACCGGAAAGAAGGATTGGCGAGCGATGCAATACGACAACGTGCTGACCGAAACGGAGGACGGCCTGCTGATCGTCACGCTGCACTGGCCGGAGCGCCACAACGCGCTCAGCCACCGGATGCGGATCGATTTGCTGGACTGCGTCCGCCGCGCGGAGACCGACGACGCGGTCAGGGCGATCGTGTTCACCGGACATGGCGACAGGTCGTTCAGCGCGGGCGCCAATATCCCCGAGCTGGAGGAGCGGACGCTGGTATCGGAGATGGGTCCCTCGGCGACGCTGAGGAAGGACCTGCCGACCGCCATCGAGCGCCTCGGCAAGCCGACCGTCGCCGCGATCAACGGCTATTGCCTGGGCGCCGGTCTCGAATTCGCGATGGGGTGCACGATCCGCATCGCCTCCGACAACGCCCTGCTCGGCCAGCCGGAGATTACGCTGGGGCAGATTCCGGGCAGCGGCGGGACGCAGCGCCTCTACCGCTTCGTCGGCCTCGGCTGGGCGATGCAGATGGTGCTGACCGGCCAGCGCATCGACGCCCGGACCGCCGTGTCGATCGGCCTGGTCACCGAGGTCGTGCCGCCGGCCGGCCTCCTGCCGCGGGCGAAGGAGCTGGCGCGCGATATGGGGTCGCGGGCGCCGATGGCGTTTGTCGCGGGACGCGACGCGGTGCTGCGCTCGACCGAAACGGATCTCCTGACGGGGATCGACTACGAACGCAAGCTCTACGCCCTCTGCATGGGGACCGAGGACGTCCGGGAAGGCATGAGGGCCTTCGCCGAGAAGCGTTCCCCCGAATACAAGGGCCGGTGAGGGCGCGCCATGTACGGCCATCGCGCCCGGATCGGCTACACCTCGCCGCCTTATCTCACCGAGACCTTTCCCTACGAGTTCTACCGGCTGGTGCCGGACGGGGTGACGCTGGTGGTGACCACGCTCGCGATCAGGCGGCTCACCGCGGAAGAGACCGCGCGCAGCGTCGAAATGACGCTGGAGGCGGCGCGCGAGATGGGGCGCGCCGGGGTCGACATCGTGGTGTTCGGCGGCGTGCCGCTGAACCTGTCGCTCGGCCATGACGGGCTCGCCGAGGCGATGCGCCGGATGGAGGACGAGATCGGCGTCCCCGTCATCTCCAGCGTCACCGCCCAAATCGCCGCGCTCGAGGCCGTCGGCGCGGAGAGGATCGCGCTCCTCCACCCGTTCGCCGAGCCGGGCGGGTTCGACTCATCCTACGTCGCGCATCACGGGTTCGAGCTTGCGGGGGTGCGGGGCGCGGGGAAGACCGTCGCCGACCTCGCCACCATGCCCACGCACGAGATCGGGGCGCTCGCAAGCGCGCTATGCCGGGACTGCCCCGGCGCGGACACGGTCTACATCCCCGCCCCTCACTGGGCGGTGATCGACCTCGTCGAGGCCCTGGAAAGGGAGCACGGCATCACCGTCGTCACCGCGATCCAGGCCATCGTCTGGCATGCGCTGCGCCGCTGCGGCATCGACGACCGCATCGAGGGCTACGGAAGGCTGCTGCGGGAATACTAAGAAATTGGCGTCCCCTAGGGGACTCGAACCCCTGTTTTCGGCGTGAGAGGCCGATGTCCTAGGCCACTAGACGAAGGGGACGCCGTGGTGGGTATAGATACGGCCTTCCCGGCTGGGGATCAAGCCGGGGGTCGCGGCGATATCCGACACGCACGCCCTGCCGCCCCCTACCCGCCCCCGTCGATCCGCGCCACCGCCACGCGCCTGCCGGTGGCGAGGTCGAAGACGTGGATCGCGCGGGTGCCGTCGGCGAGGCGGAGTCGCAGCGCGATGCGGTCGCCGTCCAGCGCGGTTTCCAGCACCTCGGCGCCGTCGGGGAGCGCGAAGGCGGCATCGGTCGAGGGTTTGCCGCCGTCGATCGTCCGGTTGGCGATGGTGACGACCACCACCGCGAGGCCGACGACGATCAGCACCCCCATTCCGATCACGAGAGCCTTGAGCGCCCGCATCGATTGTGCTCACTCTCCCGCCATGAATTCCGCAACCGACCGCCGCATCGTCGCCCCGCCGGCCGACGCCGCCGGCGGCAGGCTCGACCGCGTCCTCGCCGACGCCCTGCCCGACATATCGCGGACCAGGATAAGGCGGCTGATCGAGGCCGGGTCGGTCTCGCTCGGGCGCGGCGGGACGATAGAAGAGCCCTCCTACAGGGTCAAACCGGGCCAAAGTTTCGCCGTAATCGTGCCCGAGAGTGCCGATCCTTCGCCGGCGGGGGAGCCCATCCCGCTGGCCGTGGTCTACGAGGACGACGAGCTGATCGTGGTGGACAAGAACGCGGGGCTGGTGGTCCACCCGGCCCCCGGCAACCCGGACGGAACGCTGGTCAACGCGCTGATCGCCCATTGCGGCGCGAGCCTGTCGGGCATCGGCGGGGTGCGCCGGCCGGGCATCGTCCACCGCCTCGACAAGCTGACCAGCGGGCTGATGGTGGCCGCCAAGAACGACCGCAGCCACGCTTCGCTCGCCGCCCAGTTCAAGGCGCGCTCGATCGCGCGCGCCTATACCGCCTTCGCCTGGGGCGTACCTACCCGGCCGGCGGGCGAGATCGAGGGCAATATCGGGCGCAGCGCGCGCAACCGGAAGAAGATGGCGGTACTGGCCTCGGGCGGCCGGCCGGCGCTCACCCGCTACCGCACGGTGCGCCGCTTCGGCGACGGCGCGTGCCGGCTCGAATGCCGGCTGGCGACCGGGCGGACCCACCAGATCCGGGTGCATCTCGCCTGGCGCGGCCTGCCGGTGATCGGCGACCCGGCCTACGGGGGCGGCCTGACCCCGGCACGCAGGCGCTCGCTCGGCGCGGACGGGGCCGATGCGGTGGCCGCTCTGGGGCGCCAGGCGCTGCACGCCCACCGTCTCGGCTTCCGCCACCCGGCGAGCGGGGAGGAGCTCGTCTTCCAATCCGATTTGCCGAATGAACTCAAGCTATTGGAAAACGTTCTTGCATGAATACTGGTAATTTTTCGGGCCGGTCCCTATCTATTGTCCGAGTGGTGGGTCGCGCATGACCGGCCGCAAGCAAGGAGAGACCAGGGCCATGGCAGCGAGCGCAGCATCGGTTCCCGCCCTACCGCAGCTCGACCCCGAGAGCAACCTGTCGCGCTATCTCCAGGACATCCGGAAATTCCCCCTCCTGGAGACCGACGAGGAGTTCATGCTGGCCAAGCGCTGGCGCGAGCACGAGGACGCCGAGGCCGCGCACCGGCTGGTGACCAGCCATCTGCGCCTGGTGGCCAAGATTGCGTCCGGCTATCGCGGCTACGGCCTGCCGATGGGCGAGCTGATCTCGGAAGGCAATGTGGGTATGATGCAGGCGGTCAAGCGGTTCGACCCGGACCGCGGCTTCCGGCTCGCGACCTACGCAATGTGGTGGATCCGCGCCTCGATCCAGGAATACATTCTGCATTCCTGGTCGCTGGTGAAGATCGGCACCACAGCCGCCCAGAAGAAGCTGTTCTTCAACCTGCGCCGCATCAAGGGCGAGATCAAGGCGATCGAGGAAGGCGATTTGCACCCCGAGAACGTCGCCGAGATCGCCACGAGGCTCAACGTCTCCGAGGACGAGGTGGTGCAGATGAACCGCCGCATGGCGGCGCCCGACAACTCGCTCAACGCGCCGGTCCGCGCCGACGGCGAGGGCGAGTGGATGGACTGGCTGGTCGACGAGGCCGAGTCCCAGGAGACCCTGCTCGCCGAGGCCGAGGAGCTGGAAAAGCGCCGCGTGCTGCTCAGGAACGCGATGGAGCACCTGAACCCGCGCGAGAAGCGGATCCTCACCATGCGCCGCCTGGCGGAGAAACCGCTGACCCTGGAAGAGCTCAGCCAGGAATTCGGGGTATCCCGCGAGCGGGTGCGCCAGATCGAGGTCCGCGCCTTCGAGAAGATCCAGAAGACGATGCGCAACGCCGTCGTCGAGGAAGAGCGCGCCCTGGCGGGATAGCCCCGCCCCTACACCCCGAACGGGTCGCGGACCGTCACGGTGTCCTCGCGCTCGGGGCTGGTGGACAGCAGCGCGACGGGCGCCTCGATCAGTTCCTCGATGCGGCGGATGTACTTGACCGCCTCGGCCGGGAGCCCGGCCCAACTGCGCGCGCCCCTGGTGCTTTCCCGCCAGCCGGCGAGCGTCTCGTAGACCGGCCGCACCGTCGCCTGTCCGCGCGCCGAGGCGGGAAAGCGGTCGATGCGCCCTTCGCCGGTCTCGTAGCCGGTGCAGACCCGGAGCTCTTCCAACCCGTCGAGCACGTCGAGCTTGGTGAGCGCGATTCCGTCGATACCCGCGATCCGGATCGCCTGACGCACCATTACGGCGTCGAACCAGCCGCAGCGCCGCTTGCGCCCGGTCACGGTGCCGAACTCGTGGCCGCGCTCGCCGAGGGTCCGGCCGATCTCGTTGTCCTGCTCGGTGGGGAATGGCCCGCTGCCCACCCGCGTGGTGTAGGCCTTGGTGATGCCGAGCACGTAGTCGATCGAGCGCGGCCCGAGCCCGCTGCCCGCCGCCGCCTGCCCGGCCAGCGTGTTGGAAGACGTGACATAGGGGTAGGTGCCGTGGTCGACGTCGAGCATCGCGCCCTGCGCGCCCTCGAACAGGATGCGCTTGCCGTCGCGCCGCGCGCGGTCGAGCACGTGCCACACCGGCGCCGCGAAGGGCAGGATGCGCGGCGCCACGTCGCGAAGCTTGCCGATCAGCTCGCCGCGCTCGAAGGTCCCGGCGCCGAGACCGCGGAGCAGCGCGTTGTGGTGATCGAGCAGGTGGTCGACGCGGGGGCCGAGCCCGTCCGCGTCGGCGAGGTCGCAAAGCCTGATCGCGCGGCGCCCCACCTTGTCCTCGTAGGCCGGGCCGATGCCGCGGCCCGTCGTGCCGATGCGCGCGCTTCCCCGCGCCGCCTCGCGGGCGTGATCGACGAGGGGATGGAGCGGCAGGATCAGACACGCGTTCTCGGCGACGCAGAAGGTCTCGGGCGTGACCTCGACTCCCATGCCGCGGACCTCGTCGATCTCGTCGAGCAGCGCCCAGGGATCGACGACGACGCCGCTCCCGATCACCGAGAGCTTGCCGGGCCGCACCACCCCGGAGGGGAGGAGGCTGAGTTTGTAGACCTTGCCGTCGATGACCAGGGTGTGCCCGGCGTTGTGCCCGCCCTGGAAGCGCACCACCACGTCGGCGCGCTCGGACAGCCAGTCGACGATCTTCCCCTTTCCCTCGTCGCCCCACTGGGAGCCGACGACCGCGACGTTTGCCATGTCTCCGCCCCGCCTAACCGACCGGCACGACCTTGCCGGCGTCGAACCGGTGGGTGCAGCCGAGCCGCGCGGCCTCGTCCTTCGCGGGCTCCGCCGGGCTGAGCCCGGCCACCGTGATCCAGCCCTCCTCCCTCAGCGCGCGTCCCGCTTCCGGCGCCGTGCCGGCCGGCAGGAACACCCGTCGCCACTGGTCCGGCGCCGGCTGCGAACGCAGGATGGTGTCGACATAGAGCGTGATGCCGGTCGCGAGCTCGCCGCCAGCGCCGTTGCCGTCGGCGCCGGTGACGTAGCGGCCGCCGCTCGCCAGCTCGCCGCGCACCCCGGCCGGAAAGATCGTGAAGCAGATCCCTGTGTGGTACTCGAAGCCCCGGTTCTCCAGCGGATCGGCGGTGAGCCTGAGATCGGGCGCGCTGGAACGGATTTCGGAGATCGCCTCGCCCAGCTGCCCGCGCGCCGCGGCCGGCCCGGGCGGCAGGTCGAGCGCGGCGAGCGCGGCGAAGCAGCTCTCGGCCGGTCCCGCGGCGGCGAGCATCGCGCTCAGGGCCTCCGCGAGTTCGCCGCCGATCGCCGCCAGCGACGCGGCGTCCTTGTGGTCGATCGCCTCGCGCAGCCCGGGATCGTCCTCCAGCGGGCGGCCGTGGGCGGCGCACAGCGCCGGCGCGAGCGGCGGCATGGTGAGGTCGACCGTGATGTCGGCGACGCCGGCCCGCGCCAGCGCCTCGGCGGCCAGCACCACGATCTCGGCGTCGGCGCGCGGCGAATCGGAGCCGATCAGCTCCATCCCGACCTGGATGAACTGGCGCTCGGGGCGGAGATGGGTGCCGTTGATCCTCAGCACCTCCCCGGCGTAGCAGAGCCGAAGCGGCCGCGGCACGTCGCCCAGCCGGCTCGCCGCGATGCGCGCGATCTGCGGCGTGATGTCCGCGCGCACCCCCATCATGCGCTGGGATACCGGGTCCATCAGCCGGAAGGTTTCCGACGCCGTCGCCGCACCCGCGCCGCTCAGCAGCCCCTCCTCGAATTCGACGAGGGGCGCCTTGACGCGTTCGTAGCCGTTGAGCTCGAACAGGCCGATCAACCGCTCCACCGCGCCCGCCTCCTGCGCGGCGACCGGCGGCAGCACGTCGCGAAGCCCGGACGGCAAGAGCCCCGGGCGGTCCTGGTCGTTCATTCTCCCGCGCCTTCTAGAAGGTGAGCGCCCGCGCCCTTACCACGCCGGGAATCGCCCGGACGCAGTCGAGGACCCCCGGCGGTATCGCCCCGTCGACCGAGATCAGGCTGACCGCGTTTTCGCGCGGGCCCGACCGGCCGAGATGGAACGTGGCGATATTGACCCCGGCATCGCCGAGGCAGGAGCCGAGGCGGCCGATGAAGCCGGGCTCGTCCCGGTTCACCATGTAGAGCATGTTCTCGCGGAGCGAGGCTTCGAGGGGAATGCCGTCGAGCTCGACGATACGCGGCATCCGGTTCGAGAACAGCGTGCCGGCGGTGGTCCGCGTCGCCCGCTCGGTGGTCACCGTCAGGCGAATCAGCGACGGGTAGTCGGTCTTGCGCGCGTGCTTCGTCTCGGTCACCTGGATGCCGCGCTCCCTGGCGACGATCGGAGCGCTGACGATATTGATCGAATCGACGATCGGTGCGAGCAACCCTTCGAGCAGCGCCGCGGTGATCGGGCGGTGGTTGAGCTCCGCCGCCTCGCCCTCGTATTCCACCACCACGGCGCGGAAACCGGTCTCGGCGACCTGGCCGGCGAGGCTGCCGATCTGACGCCCCAGCTCCATGAAGGGCGCGAGGCGGGCGGATTCCTCGCTCGAGAGCGAGGGCATGTTGACCGCGTGCAGCACCGCGCCGTCGAGCAGGTAGTCCGACATCTGCTCGGCGATCTGCACCGCGACCTTCTCCTGCGCTTCCGCCGTCGAGGCGCCGAGATGGGGTGTCGCGATCACCCCGTCCAGGCCGAACAGCGGGTAGGCGCCCGGCGGCTCGTCCGGATAGACGTCGACCGCCACGCCCCCGACATGGCCGGAGGACAGCGCCTGGGCCAGCGCGTCGGCGTCCACCAACTCGCCGCGGGCGCAGTTGACGATGCGCACGCCCGGCCTGGTCTTGGCGATCGCCGCCGCTCCCAGGATGCCGCGCGTCTGGTCGGTCAGCGGGGTGTGCAGGCTGATCACGTCGGCGTTGCGGAGCAGATCGTCGAGCCCCACCTTGGCGATCTGGAGCTGCTCGGCGCGCGCGGCGGGCAGGAACGGATCGTAGACCAGGACCTTCATCTTGAGACCGCGCGCCCGCTCGGCCACCGCGGAGCCGACATTGCCGCAGCCGACGATGCCGAGCGTCTTGCCGGTCAGCTCGGTTCCTATATAGCGCGACCGGTTCCAGGCGCCGCCCTGGGTTTCCCTGTCGGCCGCGGGGATCTTCCGGGCGAGCGCGAACATCAGGGCGATCGCGTGCTCGGCGGTGGTCACCGCGTTGCCGTAAGGCGTGTTCATCACCACGACGCCGCGCGCGCTGGCGGCCTCGACGTCGATATTGTCGACCCCGATGCCGGCGCGGCCGATCACCTTGAGATTTTCTCCCGCCTCGATCACGGTGGAGGTCACCTTGGTCGCCGAGCGGACGGCGAGCCCGTCATAGTCGCCGATGCGCTCGATCAGCGCGTCCGATCCGAGCTCGGGATCGAAATCGACCGCGATGCCCCGGTCGCCGAAGATGCCGACGGCCTGTTCGCTCAGCCGGTCGGAGATAAGTACGCGGTTCATCGGAGGTCTCGCTTCAAGCCGCGACGGTCTCGCCCGTCCGGATCCGAGCGAACGCCCAGTCCAGCCAGGCGCAGAGCGCCTCCAGATCGGCCCGCTCGACGGTCGCCCCGGCCCAGATGCGGAGCCCCGGCGGCGCGGTGCGGTAGCCGTTGATGTCGTGGGCGATGCCCTCGGCTTCGAGCATGGCCTCGATCCGCCTGGGAACGGCGGCCTTCTCCGCGTCGGGCAGGCGCTCGAACCACGGGTCGACGATGCGGAAGCAGACGGAAGTGGGAGAGCGGATTTCGGGCGATGCGGCGAGGAAATCGATCCAGGGCGTTCTCTCCACCCACGCCTCGATCGCCGCCATGTTGTCCGCCGTCCGCGCCGCCAGCGCCTCGAGGCCGCCGATCTCCTCGGCCCATTCGAGGCCGTCCAGCGCGTCCTCGACGCAGAGCATGGAAGGCGTGTTGATGGTCTCGCCGCGGAAGATCCCCTCGATGAGCGAGCCGCGCGAGGTCACCCTGAAGATCTTCGGCACCGGCCAGGGCGGCGTCCAGGTCTCCAGCCTTTCCGCGGCGCGCGGCCCCAGCGCGATCATGCCGTGCCCTGCCTCGCCGCCCATCGCCTTCTGCCAGGACCATGTGGTCGCGTCGAGCCTGTCCCAGGGCAGGTCCATCGCGAAGACCGCCGAGGTGGCGTCGCAGATCGTGAGGCCGCCGCGCTCGGGATCGATCCAGTCGCCGCCCGGGACGCACACGCCGGAGGTCGTGCCGTTCCAGGTGAAGACCACGTCGCGGGAGAAATCGACCGCCGACAGGTCGGGCAGATCGCCGTAATCCGCGGACAGGATCCGCGTATCGGCGATCTTGAGGTGGTCCACCACGTCGGACACCCAGCCCGCGCCGAAATTTTCCCATTCCAGCAGGTCGACTCCGCGCGGCCCGAGCAGGGACCAGAGCGCCATCTCCACCGCCCCGGTATCGGATGCCGGCACGATCCCGAGACGGTAGTCGTCGGGCAGGCCGAGAATGCGCCGGGATTTCTCGATCACCTCGGCCAATCGGGCCTTTCCCGCATCCGAGCGGTGCGAACGGCCCACCAGCGCGCCGGAGAGCGCATCGACGGTCCAGCCCGGCCGCTTGGCGCAGGGGCCGGAGGAAAAGAACGGGCGGGCGGGCCGAACGCGCGGCGCAGCCGGCGGTGTCACGGTCTGTCGCATCCTCTTGTGCGCCGGCGGCCGTACCAGCCCGTTTCGGGCGACCGGACCGCGCGGGGCGCGAATCGGGACAGGAAATTAGAAAGGGCGTGGCGGATCGTCAATCGGATCGCGCGGCGGCCCTGCCGAGAGAGACGATACAACACGAACCGTCGCGGTTCTTGTTTCCCGACGGCGCGGTTCCTATCATCGCGATATGAGAGAATTCAAAGGATTCGACAACCACGGGTTGGTCAGACGCCTGATCGAGGGCGGTTTTACCAAAGAGCAGGCCGAGACCCTGGCTGAAATGTATTTCGCTCCGCTATACGCCAATCTCTCGACCAGGGACCAAGGAGAACATCGCCGAGGCCCCACAGAAACCAAAGTGGCGAGCGAATGACCAAGGCGAATACCGAGTCTCCACTGCCGGTGACCACGGGCGCCACGTCGATCAAGGCGGATATCCAAGCGTTCAAGACCGGTCTGTTGAAGTGTGGTTTCGTCATGCTGGCCACCACCCCGATCAAGCTCCGTTAGCACGGCCCCGCGCGGACGTCCGCTGTCGAAAGCCGCTCAACCTTAACGAATATCGCCGATCGCGGAACGGGTTGCCGGTTCCATCGGTATGTGCGGGACTTGCCATCGCATCCCGTTATGGCATGGTAGCCTTGCCCTCACGCCGCTAATGGAAGGATCGATGTCGATCACGCTCTACGAACTCGTCGGCAGGGACGACCTGCGGTTCAGCCCCTATTGCTGGCGCACGCGGTTCGCGCTCACCCACAAGGGGCTCGAATTCGATACCGTCCCCGTCCGCTTTGCCGACAAACAGCCGATCGCCTTCAGCGGCCAGGAGCGCGTACCGGTGCTCCGCGACGGGGACCGGACGGTGAACGATTCGTGGGCGATCGCCTGCTATCTCGATGAAGCCTATCCCGACCTCCCGCCGCTCTTCGCGAGCGCCCAGGAGCGCGCGATGGCGCGATTCATCAATTCCTGGTCCGATCTCCAGGTTAACCCGCGCTTCATCGTGCTGGTGGTCAGGGACGTCTACGACAATATCGACGAACGCGACCGCGAATATTTCCTGGAGACCCGGGAGAAGCGGTTCGGCACGACGCTGGACGCGCTGCACGAAGCGCGCGACGAACGCCTGCCGGCGGCGCGCGCCGCCCTCGCCCCGGTCCGCGCGGTTCTCGACGACCAGCCCTATATCGCGGGCGACGAGCCCGGTTACGCGGACTATATCCTGATGGGAACCTGTCAGTGGATCCGCATCGTCAGCCCCTACCGGATCATCGAGCCCGACGATCCGGTCCACGAGTGGCGCGAACGCATGCTCGCGCTGTTCGACGGAATGGCGGGGGATGCGCGGGCGCTCGGCCCGTGAACGGGTCCGGGCAGGGAACGGAATGAACGATCACGCCTCGCATATCCTGGTCGTCGACGACGACGACAGGCTGCGCGACCTCCTCAAGCAATACCTGGCGGGCAACGGCTATCGCGTGACCGCCGCGGGCGACGCGGGCGAGGCGAGGGCGCGCCTCCACGGCATGGCGTTCGATCTCATCGTCCTCGACGTGATGATGCCGGGCGAGGACGGGCTGTCGCTGACCGCCTCGCTCAAGGAGGGTTCCGACACGCCGATCCTGCTTCTGACCGCGCGCGGCGAACCCGAGGATCGGATCGACGGGCTTGAGCGGGGCGCGGACGACTACCTCGCCAAACCGTTCGAGCCGCGCGAGCTGGTGCTCCGGATCGCCAACCTGCTGCGGCGCGCGCCCAGGACGATCCCGGCGGCGGTGCTGCGATTGGGAGAACACCGCTTCGACGTGGAACGCACTGAACTCACGCGGAACGACCTCCCGATCCGCCTGACCCCGGCCGAAGGGAGACTGCTCCGGACGCTTGCTCAGCGACCGGGGGTAACACTCTCGCGCGCTGTCCTCGTGTCTGAAAGCCGGATCGACGGCAGCGCGCGCACCGTCGACGTCCAGGTCACGCGGCTGCGCCGCAAGATCGAACCGGACCCGCGATTCCCGCGTTATCTGCAGACGGTTCGCGGCGAAGGTTACGTGCTGCAGCCCGACTGACGGCGATGTTCGCCCTGCTCAAGCGCTTCGCGCCCAGAACGCTCATCGGACGCTCGGTGACGATCCTGGTGACGCCGATGATCGTGGTTCAGGTGGTCGCCACCTGGGCGTTTTATGATCGGCACTGGGACATCGTCACCAAGCGCCTCGTCTCCACCGTCGCCGGGGACATCGCGATGGTGATCGACGGGATGGAGGCGTTTCCGGGCGAGGAAAACCGGGACACGGTGCTTCGCGTCTCGGCGACCGCGGGATTACGGTCCAGCTTCGCCGCTGGCGCGTCCCTGCCGGGTGAGGCTCCCATGATCGGCAGCGGCATTCTCGACCGCCGGCTGTCGCGGGCGCTCACCAGCAAGCTCGGCAGGCCCTACCACATGGAGACCGAAGGCTACGGCGGCTGGATCCGGATCAAGGTGCAGCTCACCGACGGCCTCCTCGACGTGTTCGTCAAGAAACGGCGACTGTTCAACGAAACCACCTATCTGTTCCTCGCCTGGCTGATCGGCACCTCGCTCGGGATGATCGGCATCGCGGTCCTGTTCATGCGCAACCAGGTGAGGCCGATCAGACGCCTCGCCGTGGCGGTCGACGAATTCGGCAAGGGCCGCGACGTGCCGGATCTCAACCCGTCGGGCGCGGCGGAAATCCGCACGCTGACGGCCGCGTTCAACATTACGCGGGCGCGGATCCGGCGGATGATCGCGCAACGGACCGAGATGCTGGCCGGCGTCTCGCACGACCTGCGGACGCCGCTGACGAGGCTGAAGCTGCACCTCGCGCTTCTCGGGGAAGACCGGCAGATCGCCGACCTCAAATCCGATGTCGGCGAGATGGAATCGCTGGTCGAGGAGTATCTGGCCTTCGCGGCCGGCGAAGGGACCGAAACGGTGGTGGACGCGGACGTGGCGCCGATCCTCGACGAGGTGGTCTCGGGCGCGCGGCGGGACGGCGTCGACGTCGATTTCCGGGCGCCGACCGGTCTCGTCATCCCGATCCGCCCGAACGCCTTCCGCCGTTGCCTCACCAACGTTGTCTCGAACGCCGTGCGCCATGCGGAGCACGTATCCGTCCGCGCGCGCCGGACGCGGAACACCATCGAGATCATCGTCGACGACGACGGGCCGGGAATTCCGGAGAATGCCCGGGAGGACGTGTTCAAGCCGTTCTACCGGGTCGACGGCTCGCGCAACCCGGCCACGGGGGGCACGGGACTCGGGCTCACCATCGCGCGCGACGTGGTTCGCGGTCACGGAGGCGACATCCGGATCGAGACCGCGCCGGCGGGAGGGGTGCGGGCGCGGCTGCGGATGCCGGTTTAGGCCCGCCTCGCGTTGAGCCGCGCCATCAGGCGGTCGGCGCGGCCGAGATTCCGGTCGAGATGCGCCATGGTCCTGGCGAGGTCGTCCGTATCGTCGCGCAGGAAGACGAACAGCGTCGACATGAAGACCGCGGCCAGACCCCTTACCCGGATCGCGCCCAGCGGCCCCGCGCCGCTCACCCCCGCCGTTTCGAGCGCCCAGGTCATCGAGCGGAGCAGGCGCCGTCCGCCCGCGAGCCCCGACCTCGGCACGGCAAGCGCGTCGCAAAAGATGGAGGCGAGCGCCGTGCGGTGCGGCCGGAGAGCCTCGAACCGGCGGGCGAGGACGTCGAACAGCCGGTCGCGGACGGGCTCGGCCGCCGCTTCCTCGTCGGTTCCGCGGATGACCTCGGCGTCGATCCGCGCGGTGAACGCGTCGAGAATGGCGTCCTTGCTGCGAAACAGGCCGTGAAGCTGGTCGAGCCGGATCCCCGCCTCGCCGGCAATGTCGGAAAGCGAAACCTCGCGCCACGGCCGGTTCGCCGCCAGCCCCAGCGCGGCATCGACCACTCGGTCGGGATTGGGTCGCCTGGGCGCTGCCATCGTCGTCACCCTTCCTTAAGCGCGTCGATAATGCCGTACCGCAACGACTCCGGATGATAGGCGCAATGAAGGGGCTTGTTAACCGGAGAACGCGATGTCGCCGCCAGCGGCCGCTTCTTCCGCGATCCGGCGCAGCTCGCGGCGCAGGACCTTGTTGGCGGCGTTGCGCGGCAGTTGGTCGACGAAGAGATACCCCTTGGGCCGCTTGAAGCCCGCGAGCACGCTCGCCCGGCAATACGAATCCAGCTCCCGGGCCGCCGGCGCTTCGCGGGCCGCGACGACGCAGGCGACCGCCGCCTGACCCCAGTGCGGGTCGGGCAAGGCGATCACGCAGCAATCTGCGACGCCGGGGTGGTCGGCCAGTACGGCTTCGACTTCCTCGGGGTGGATGTTTTCTCCGCCCGATCGGATCACGTCGTCGACCCGCCCGCGAAGCGTGAGATCGCCGTTGGCCTCCAGCGCCACGACGTCGCCGGAATGGTACCAGCCGCCCTGAACCTTCTCGGCGGTGGCGTCGGGACGGTTGAGATAGCCCGAGAACGTCGTGTCCGCGCCGGTATCGATGATCAGCTCGCCCTCCTCTCCGGGTTCCAGCACGTCGCCGGGACCGCCGCCGATCCGGATTGCCCGCGTCCGCGAGT
Source organism: Alphaproteobacteria bacterium (assembly GCA_965202835.1). Classification (GTDB taxonomy): domain Bacteria; phylum Pseudomonadota; class Alphaproteobacteria; order MPNO01; family MPNO01; genus MPNO01. The sequence continues at coordinate 217,613 of CBDBCA010000001.1, forward strand.
AGAAACCGGGGCGGAGCGAAGCCGGACGGTCGACCGGGTCGGGGTTGTAGAGCGAGCACATCGTCTCCGTCGTGCCGTAGATGTGGCGGATCGTCGCCGGCCAGGTCTCGTCCATGTGCCGGATCAGGTCGGGGTTGATCGCGGCGCCGCCGTAAAGCACCAGCTCCATCGAGCGCATCTTCTCCGGGTGGTAGCCGGGCGCCCGGGTCATCGCGTGATAGAGCGTGGGCACCGCGAACATGTAGGTGATCGCGTGCCGGTCCGTCATGTCCACGGCCTCCGCCGGGTCGAATCGCGTCATCGCGTAGTAGGTCCCTCCGAAGGCCAGCGTGACGAGGAACACGCCGTAGAAGCCGATGGCGTGGCTGAGCGGCATGAACCCCAGCGTCCGGTTGTGGTTTCCGTGGCGCAGCCCGCCCTGGGTGGACAGCCAGATGATCCGGTGCTCGGTGGTTCTGTGGGCCAGCACCACGCCCTTGGGCAGGCCGGTCGTGCCGGAGGTGTAGAACACGAAGGCGGGATCCTCGCGATCCGGGCGCGGCGGCGGATCGAGGAGCGAAGGATCGCCGCGGCACAGGCCGTAATCTTCCGCCTGCCCCGCCCCGCCGCCGACCGCCAGGACCGGCGCTCCACCGGGCAGGCTCGCGAATGCGGCGGCGGCAAGCGCGTCGTCGCGGCCGATAACCGCTCCCCTGGCGCCCCCGTCGGCGAGCAGCGCCGCGATCTCCTCCGGCTTGAGGCGGTGGTTGAGCAGCATCGGAACGGCGGCGAGCCGCTGCAGGGCGAGCAGGACGATGCAGTGGTCGAAGCTGCCGGGCAGCGCCGTCGCGACCCGGCTGAGAGGTCCTATGCCGCGTTCGGCGAGCCCCGCCGCGACCGTCTCGATCTCGTCGACCAGCGCGCGGTAGGTCAGCGACCGCGACGACGCGTCGTCGACAAGGGCCATCTGATCCGGAGTCCGTTCGGCCGACAGCCAGACGAGATCGAATGCGGTCTGCATCGTTCAGTTTCCTCGAACGCTCAAACGGAGTTTTCCAACGAGGCGGCGAGTCGGGCCAGGCAAGCCTCGCGGCCGGGCGCGAATTCCCGGGCGATCCACCAGGCTTCCACCTCTTCCAGCGCGCGGCCGATGGCCGGACCCGGCGCCGCGCCGAGGGCAATGGCGTCCCTGCCGCCGACCGGAAAGACCGGACGCGTCCAGGCCGCTAGCGCGTGTGCGTGACGTTCGAAGACGGATTCGTTTCCGCCTCCCGACCGACGGTCGGCCCAGGCGACGGTGAGCGCGTCGCCGAACGCCCGCTCGCCCCAGCGGTAGAGCCGATCGCCGATGGAAGCGGCGTCGGGCTCCTCGATAAGCTGCGCCGATGTCGCGACGGCCTTCTCCAGCCGCGCCGATTCGGCACGCGACAGGCGGAGACCGCGGACCATGCCGTCGATATCGCCCGCCTCCAGGACCAGAACGGCGGCGAGGCGGCGGATCGCCGACGGATCGAGACCCAGCTCCGCTTCGATCCCGACGGCCCGGTCGAGCCGGTGGAACGCCACCGCCCCGGGGATCACGCGGCCGAGGGCGTCGGCCTCGTCCATCAGGCGAAGCGCGGCGCCCGGGTCCGGAGTGGCCAGGATGCGCCGGAATTCGGACCACACCCTTTCGCGGGAAAGACCGGAAAGGCGCGGCGCGAACGCCCGGCAGGCCGTCATCGCCGCCGGGTCCGGCGCGCCTTTCCCGTACCGCGCGTGGAAACGGAAGAAGCGGAGAAGGCGGAGCACGTCCTCCTCAAGCCGGGCGCGTGGCGAGCCGATGAAGCGCACCCGGCCGGATTCGAGGTCGTCGAGCCCGCTCGCGGGATCGTAGAAAGTGCCGTTCGCATCCAGATAGAGCGCGTTGATCGTGAAATCGCGCCGCGCGGCGTCCCCCGTCCAGTCGTCGGTGAAGGCGACCTTGGCGCGCCGTCCGTCGGTTTCGACATCGCGGCGGAGCGTGGTGATCTCGTACACTGTACCGTCCACCACCGCGGTCACGGTCCCGTGGGAAAGACCGGTCGGGATCGCCCTGATCCCGCGCCCGTCGAGCAGCGCCATCACCCGGTCGGGCGTGGCCTGGGTCGCCACGTCGATATCGCCGACCTTGCGCTCCAGCACCGTGTCGCGGACGCAACCGCCGACGAAGCGCGCCGTATCGCCATCCGCGGTAAGGCGCGCGAACAGCGTCCGCGCGGGCTGAGCGGTCATCCACGGCCTCGGCTCGATGCGCCCCGCCGGTTCCAACGAATCCGCCGATCAATTGCCTTGCGACGGCCCCGTGTGGCGCCCGGGGACGACTTCGCCGTCGATTACCCGGGCGGGCTCGTAGACTTCGCCCGGAGAGCCGCCGACCAGGAGCGCGATGGAGCCGAGGGTGAGTGCGAGCAGGACGAGCCCGGCGACGCTCAACTGGGGCCAGGGCGCCGCCGCCCAGCCCTTCTTTTTCTCGGGTTCGCCCGGGCGCTGCGGCCGGAACTGGTGCCACAGATACCAGACCAGCGCCGGCAGGACCAAGGGCAGGACATAGGTGACAAGAATGCGTGTCATCGTTTCGCCAGGACTTCCCCGAGATTGACCAGGATGCGCGCGGTGAGCCCCCAGATAAAATACCCGTCATAGGGGATGGCATAGAACTGGCGCTCGACATTGCCGCGCACGCGGGTCTCGAAGCGGCGATTCGCGGGATCGATCAGGAAGTCGAGCGGCACCTCGAAGATCTCGGCCACCTCGTTCTCGTCGGGAACGAGGGAGAGAGGCGGGGTCAGCATGCCGACCACCGGAATCACGCGATAGCCGGTGCCGGTCTCGCGGACGTTAAGCCGCCCCAGCAGTTCGATTTCGCCCTCTACAAGACCGATCTCCTCGTGGGTCTCGCGGAGCGCCGTCGCTTCCGGCGTCGGGTCCCGCTCTTCCATGCGTCCGCCGGGAAACGAGATCTGGCCGGAATGCGATTTGAGATGATCGGTACGGCGGGTGAACAGGACGGTCGGCTCGTCGCCCCGGTTCACGATCGGCACCAGAACCGCGGCCGGCATCAGGGACTCCGCCCCGTTTGACGGGCCGTCCGCGCCGAACCAGTCGGGCCCGTCGTCCGATGCATCGACCGCGATGCCGGGACCGTCGAACATGGCCCTGATGGCTTCCATGCGGGATCCGGTCACGGCCGACCCGTCACCCTTCCCCGGCCGGGCCGAGGGCGAAGAACGCGCCGCCGCTCCTGACCCCGATCGTCGTACCGCCGGGGCCGTTCGCCTCCTCGCCGAGCTCAACCAGATCGTAGAACACCGAACGCACGATCAACGCGTCGAGCCCGGACCGCACGCGCACATAGGGCGCGGGCTCGCCGCTCTCCCCGTGGGTGTCAACGCGTATGGGATGATCCGCGTCGACGCTTACCATGTCGTCGATATTGGTGCGGAACCGGATGAGCCGGGCGTCCCCCTCTCCTTCCACGAACATTTCCACCGCGGTGAAAGGGGCGTCCTCGACCGAAATTCGGCACTTCTCGAACGGCGTTTCGAGCCAGTAATCGCCGTCGGAGTCCCGGTTGAGCACGCTCGCGAACAGCTTGACCAGAGGTTTGCGGCCTATCGGGGAGCCGTGATAGAACCACGTCCCATCGCGCGCGATTCGCATGTCGATATCGCCGCAGAACTGCTGGGCGGGAACGGTATCGGCACCGGCCGCCGATTGCGGTCGAAGCGCCTGCGAGAGACGACGGAGATCGGACTCGGACATCGTTACCGTCTGCCCTTCGTGAGGTGCCCGTGTCAAATATGCCAGTCGACCGCCCCACCGCAATCGATGCACCGCCCCGGGCGACCGAGATCGAAGCGCTGGGCCATCGCATGGCGATGGTCCGCGACCGTATCGGCCGGGTGATCTTCGGCCAGGAACAGGTCGTCGAACAAACCCTTATCACCCTTCTCGCGGGCGGTCACGCCCTGCTCATCGGATTTCCGGGGCTCGGCAAGACCCGTCTCGTCGAAACGCTCGGCACGGTTCTCGGGCTCGACGACAAGCGGGTCCAGTTCACGCCCGACCTGATGCCGGCGGACATCCTGGGTTCCGAGGTGATGGAGGAAAGCGAAACGGGCCGGCGCGGTTTCCGCTTCATTCAGGGGCCCGTCTTCGCGCAGCTCCTGATGGCCGACGAGATAAACCGCGCCAGCCCGCGGACCCAGTCGGCGCTGCTCCAGGCGATGCAGGAGCACCGGGTCTCCGTCGCCGGCCGCTATCACCCGCTGCCGCGGCCGTTCCACGTGCTGGCGACGCAGAACCCCCTCGAACAGGAGGGCACCTATCCCCTGCCGGAAGCCCAGCTCGACCGCTTCCTGCTGCAGATCGACATCGCCTATCCGGACCTCGAAGCCGAACGCCAGATGCTCGTCGCGACGACCGGAGCGGCGCAGCCGCCGGCGGAGCAGGTGATGACCGGCGACGAGCTTCGCGCCGCCCAACAGCTCGTCCGCGCGATCCCGGTCGGCGAGGCCGTGGTCAAGGGCATCCTCGACCTCGTCCGGCGCGGCCGGCCGGATACGTCGGACCTGCCGGAGCTGCCCGGTCAGGTGGCATGGGGCCCGGGCCCGCGCGCCAGCCAGGCCCTGATGCTGGCGAGCCGCGCGCGCGCCCTGCTCGACGGCCGGCTCGCGCCGTCGCTCGACGACGTGCTGGCGCTTGCCGGCCCGGTCCTGCGCCACCGCATGGCGGTCACCTTTGCCGCCCGCGCGGACGGGATCGCGGTGGACAACATCATAGAGAGACTGTGCGCGCCCCTCGGCTAGACCGGTTGGGCGTTTCTTCGAGCCCCGCCGGCCCGGCGCTCCGTCGCGGCGCGGAGGAAGCGGCCGAGCGGATTCCCGACCTGATGGTCGAGGCGGACCGGATCGCCTCGTCGGTGATTCCGGGAATTCACGGGCGTCGGCGGGTCGGCCGGGGAGACACGTTCTGGCAGTTCCGCCAGTACCAGCCGGGAGACAGCGCGCAGTCGATCGACTGGCGCCAGACCGCGAAGTCGCGTTTCGCCTATGTCCGCGAGACCGAGTGGGAGGCCGCGCAAAGCGTCTGGATCTGGTGCGACGGCTCGCCGTCGATGCGTTTCCATTCCGATCGGGAATGGCCGGAAAAGCGACATCGCGCCGCGGTCCTGGCGCTGGCGCTGGCCATCCTGCTGATTCGCGGCGGTGAGCAAATTTCCTTGCTGGGATCGGGGTTTGCCCCCGACAATGGCCGCGCAGCCCTTGAGCGTTTCACCGGACACTTGGTGCGCGCGTTGGAAGAAGATCGCAGCCTGCCGCCCGTGGAACCCCTGCCCCGCCACGCCCGGCTGGCGATCCTGGGCGACATGCTGTCCCCGCTGGCCGACATCGAGGAACGGGCGCGCGCGTTCGCGGCGATGGGCGTCACGGGCCATTTCCTGCAGGTGATCGATCCGGCGGAGCTGTCGCTTCCCTTCGACGGCCGTGTCCGCTTCGAAGGGCTCGAGAACGAGGGCAGCATCGTGATCGGACGCGTCGGCAGCATCCGCGAGGACTATGCCGACACGATGCGGCGCCACCGGGACGGTCTCGGCGCGCTCGCCCGCTCGGTGGGCTGGACCTGCGCGGCGCATGTGACCGAGCAACCGCCGCAGACGGCGCTGCTCGCGCTCCACGCGGCGCTCGCGCCGCCCGAGGTATGACCCGGTGTTCGGACTCGGCACGCTAGGCTTCGCCGCCCCCTGGTTCCTGCTCGCCGGGCTCGTCCTGCCGCTGATCTGGTGGTTGCTCCGCGTCACCCCGCCGGCGCCGAGGCTGGTGGCGTTTCCGCCCATCCGGTTCGTCCTCGGCCTCCGGTCGCCCGAGGAATCGCCGGCCCGCACGCCGCTCTGGCTGATCGTCCTGCGCAGCCTCATCGCAGCTCTCATCGTCCTTGCTCTCGCCGGTCCCGTCATCAACCCGACCGAGGGGCTGCGCGGTTCCGGCCCCCTGATCCTGATCGTCGACAATGGATGGGCGTCGGCGCGGAACTGGCAGGACCGCGTCGCCGCCTGGAACGAACGGCTGGACCGGGCGGAAATCGAAAATCGCCCTGTCCGCCTCGTCACCTCGGCGCGCGACACCTCCGGAGGGCCGATCGCCTTCTCCGATCCGCTGCGCGCTGACGAGGCACGCGAGATCCTGCGGGCGATCGAACCCGTGCCATGGCCCTCCGATCATGGCGCCGTCCTTGTGGCCACCGATTCGCTCTCGGTGGACGGCTCGGCGCACGCGGTATGGCTCAGCGACGGCATGGAAACGCCGGAAACGCTGGCGCTTGTTCGGCGCATGCAGCGGTTCGGCAGCCTCGACGTGGTTGCCGCCAACCCCTCCACGACCGCGCTTCTCCTGCGGGTACCGGGGAGCGACCCCGACGGGATCGAGGCGATCGTGGAACGTGCCGACGACCGCGCCCGCACCGCGCGCTGGGTCCGCGCGGTCGCCGAGGACGGCCGCGTATTGGCGCGACAGCAAGTCTCGTTCGAGCCGGGGGAAAGGCAAGGCGCGGTGCGATTCGCCCTGCCCGCCAGGCTCAGGAACACCATCGCCCGGCTGGAGATCGAGGACGAGAACACGGCGGCGGGCACCTTCCTGTTGGACGAGCGCTGGCGGCGCCGGCCGATCGGCCTCGTATCCGGCGGCACCACGGACATGGACCAGCCGTTGTTGAGCGCGCTCTATTATCTCGAGCGCGCCTTGCAGCCATTCAGCGAGGTGACCCGCGGCACGGTGGGCGAGCTCGTTTCGAAACCCTATGCCGTCATCGTGCTCGCCGATATCGGCAAGCTGAGCGGCGACGAGACCGAAAGCCTTACCCGCTGGATCGGACGCGGCGGCGTGGTTGTGCGTTTTTCCGGACCCAAACTGGCACGCAACGCCGATACGCTGCTGCCGGTCAAGCTGCGGAGCGGTGGGCGCGTGCTCGGCGGCGCGCTTTCCTGGACCGCGCCCGCGCGACTCGCCCCCTTTGAAGAGGCGAGCCCGTTCTCAGGCCTCCCGGTTCCGCACGATGTCCGGGTCCGACGCCAGGTGCTGGCGGAACCTTCGCTCGAGCTCAACGAGAAGACCTGGGCGCGTCTCAGCGACGGAACCCCGCTCATCACCGCGGAGCGGAACGGTCTCGGCTGGCTCGTCCTGGTTCACGTGACCGCCAATACGGAGTGGTCGAACCTGCCGATTTCCGGTTTGTTCGTGGACCTCCTGCGCCGCATCGTCGACCTGTCGCAGGGCGTCATAGAGGAGGGCTCGAAGGCTACCCTACCGCCTCTCCAGTCGTTGAACGGGTTCGGGGTGCTGGGCGAGCCACCGGCCTCGGCCGCCGCAATTTCGCCGCGAGCGCCCGTGAAGCCCCTGCCCGGTCCGAGCTCGCCGCCCGGCTATTACGGGAACGACACCGCGCGCCAGGCTCTCAACCTGTCCGACGGAGTTGGGACGCTGAAGGCGCTCAGCCCGATGCCCGAGGGCGTCGGCCGGATGGGGTACGGAAAAAGCGCCTCCGCGCTGTCCCTGATGCCATGGCTGCTGCTCGCGGCTCTGTTGCTGGCGATCGCCGATACCGCGATCGGCCTCGCGATGCGCGGGCTGATTCGCCTGCGTCCGCCGAGAACGGCCGGGGTCGCCGCGGCGGCGGCGCTGGCCTTCCTTGCGATAGGCAACCCGGCGGATGCCCAGTCGACCGGTGGCTCCGTGCCGACGGGGGCGGACGCCAGGGCGTTACGGGCCACCCTGGAGACCAGCCTCGCCTATGTGTTGACCGGAGACCCATCCGCGGACCGGGTCTCCCGGGCGGGGCTGGCCGGGCTCAGCCGGGTGCTCCGTCAGCGGACCTCGGTGGAACCGGCGGAGCCGCTCGGGATCGATGTCGAGCGCGACGAGCTCGCTTTCTTCCCGCTGCTCTACTGGGCGGTCTCGATACAACAGGTCCCGCCGTCCGACCGCGCGCTCGAAAAGCTCAACCGGTACATGCGGAGCGGCGGCACGATCCTGTTCGACACCCGCGAGCGCGGCGATTTCATGGTCGGCGCGCTGGGTGGCGAGGGACCGGCCGGCCGCCACCTTCGGCGCCTCCTGCGCGGGCTCGACATCTCGACGCTGATTCCGGTGCCCGGCGACCATGTGCTGACCAAGGCCTTCTACCTGATGGCCCAGTTTCCCGGCCGATGGTCCGGCGGGCGGGTCTGGGTCGAACGGCGCGGCGGCCGCCACAATGACGGGGTTTCGTCGGTGATCATCGGATCGAACGACTGGGCCGGCGCCTGGGCGGTCGACCGGTTCGGCACCCCGATGTTTCCGGTGGTCCCGCAGGGCGAGCTGCAGCGTGAGATGGCCTATCGCTTCGGCGTCAACTGGGTGATGTACGCCCTCACCGGCAACTACAAGACCGACCAGGTCCACGTGCCGGCGATCATCGAGCGGCTGGGGCAATGACCTCCATCGCATTCGCGCCGATGTTCGACTGGATCCTGCTCGCCGCGATCGCCGCCGCGGGGCTCGCCGTGCTCGCGCTGGGCGCGTTCGCGCGCGCGCGCGGCGTCGGCTGGCGCGCGCTCGCCCTCGCCGCGCTGTGGCTCGCCCTGGCCAACCCCTCCCTGGTGGACGAGGAGCGCGAACCGATCCCGGATCTCGTCACGATCGTCGTCGACGAATCGGAAAGCCAACGGATCGACGGACGTCCCGATCGCTCCGAAAAAACCTTAGAAACACTTCATAATCAATTGTCGAAACTGGACAATATAGATATCCGAACTGTTCGAACGGGGGCGGATAAGGGCGGGATCGCCGGCGGCCGGGAGGGCACCCGGCTGTTCGAGGCGCTGGACCGGAGCCTGTCGAGCACATCCCGGCGGCGGATCGCGGGGACCGTTCTTCTGACCGACGGCCAGGTCCACGACGTCCCCGCGCCCGACGCCGCCTTGCCTTTCGCGGGGCCGCTCCATGTGCTCCTCAACGGCAAGCCCGGCGAGCACGACCGCATCCTCTTTGTCGACAAGGCACCAAGCTTCGCGCTGGTGGGTACCAGGGCACAGATCGAAATCCGTATCGAGGACGAGGCCGCCGCGGGAAATCGCGCCCGGCTTTCCATAGCTCGCGCCGGCAAGGAGACCCGCCGGCTCGACGTCACGATCGGCGTCGCCCAGCAAATCGAGGTCGAAGTCGATCGCGCCGGGTTCAACATCTTCGAGCTGGAGGTCGAAGGCAGGCCGGGCGAGCTTACCGCCGTGAACAACCGCAACGTGGTCGAGATTTCCGGCGTCCGCGAACGGCTTCGCGTGTTGCTCGTTTCGGGCGAGCCGCATCCCGGCGGGCGGGTCTGGCGCAACTTCCTCAAGGCCGACCCCTCGGTGGACCTGGTCCATTTCACCATCCTGCGTCCGCCGGAGAAGCTTGACGCGACGCCGGTGCGGGAGCTGTCGCTGATCGCCTTTCCGATCCGCGAGCTCTTCGAGGTCAAGCTGGAGGATTTCGATCTCATCATATTCGACCGTTACCGCCGCCGCGGCGTGCTGCCGGCAATCTATCTCGACAATATCGCGCGCTTCGTGGAGAGAGGCGGCGCGGTACTGGAAGTGGCGGGCCCGGGATTCGCTTCCGCGCTGAGCCTCTACCAGACACCGCTCGGAGGCATTCTCCCCGGAGCGCCGACCGGACGGGTCATGGAACGCGGTTTCAAGCCGGTCGTCTCCGACATTGGCGAGCGCCACCCGGTGACCTCGGAGCTCTTCGGAGCGGCGGGCGAGAGGTCCCGCTGGGGTCGATGGTTCCGCCACATCGAGGTCAGCGCGCCGCGCGGCACCATCCTGATGCACGGCGCCGAGGACAGGCCGCTCCTCATCGTCGACCGGATCGGCGAAGGACGCGTCGCGCAGTTCCTGAGCGATCACATCTGGCTGTGGGCGCGGGGCTTCGAGACGGGAGGCCCCCACTCCGAGATCCTGCGCAGGCTCTCGCACTGGCTGATGAAAGAGCCGGAGCTGGAGGAAAACGACCTTCGCGTCACCGCCGACGGGCGCGGCCTCGCGGTCGTTCGCCGCAGCCTCGAACGCGTGCATCCCCCGGTAGAGATAACCGCGCCCTCGGGCGCGACCAGCACCGTCAGGCTGACCGACGAGGGCGGCGGACGCGCGCGGGCGATCGTGGTTCCCGAAGAAATCGGGTTGTACCGGGTTACCGACGGCGAACGAACCGCGCTTACCGCGGTCAGGAGCGCGAACCCGATCGAGTTCGCGGACATGCGTACCACCGACGAGAAACTGTCCGGGATCGCCGGGCGAACCGGCGGCGGAATCGCGTGGCTGGCCGACGGCCTCCCTTCGTTCCGCCGGGTGCGGCCGGATCGTGTCGCTTCGGGACCGGGCTGGATGGGGCTGGTCGCGAACCGCGACTACCGGGTGACGAGCATCGCGGAAATACCGTTCCTGCCTCCGCTCGCGGTGCTGTTGCTGGGCATCGGCGCGTTGATGCTCGCCTGGCGGCGCGAGGGGCGCTGAAGAGGGTGGCGGGGCGGCCTACTGGAATCCGAGCCCGCTGCAGATCGCGAGCACGATGTCCTGGACGAGATAGACGTCCTTGACCAGCGGAAGGGAGACGGCGCCCAGAAAGAGCAGCCCCCCGATCAGTATGTATTCGCTCTTTCCCAAGTCTCCCCGCTGACCGCTTCTCTCAAGCGCGCTGCCTGAACTGCGGATCGGTGTATTGCGCGTTGTGGGCGAGCATCATCTTGATCAGATCGGGCAGGCGGTCCTCGGTCGGCACCGGATCGGTATCCCAGTTGTTATACTCGTCCACCCCGCGAACCAGCGTGGCCGGCCGGCGCTCGAGCGTCGACTTGACGTGCGGCGGGATCAGGAAGAACGAATAACCCACCCGGGTCTCGGTCGAGTTGTTGGGATACGACGCGTGCGCCGTTCGCTCGGTGTGCATCGAGAACTGACCTTGCTCCAGCTCCATGTGGACCGCCTTCGATTCGTCGAGCCCCTGGATGGTCTGGCCGCGGCCCAGCATGTTCTTCTTCTCGCCCGGCGCCTCGCCGGGGGCGTTCTCGTGGCTCTCCTCGTGCTCGTAGCCGATCTCGTGAGAGCGCGGCATCGCCCGCAGGCAGCCGTTCTCCTTGTTGGCCGGGGTGAGCGCCAGCCAGCAGGTCACCATGTCGTGCGGGTCGCAGCCGAAATAGGCCGAATCCTGGTGCCATGAGACGAAGGAGCCGTCGCCCGCCGGCTTGACCCAGAAGCGCGACCCGAAGGCGAGGATGTTGGGCCCGATGATGTCCTCGGCCGCGTCGAGGATGCGCGGCTCGCGGATCAGGTCCCAGGTTTCCGGCAGGCAGAGATGGCCCTTGAGCTTGAAAACCCCCGGGTTGATGCCCTGGTCCTCCTCGAACTTGTTCATCGCGCCGAGGAGGTCGTCGCATTTCTCCTTGTCGATACCGTCGATGGGAAACAGGTATCCCTCGCGTTTGAAGAACTCGATCTGGTCTTCGGTCAGAACCTTGGGCATACATTCCTCCGCTGTGCGCGGCGCTACCGGCCGCCCGCTCGGCGGTATCTTAAAGCGGATCGGCCGTGGTTGGAACCGTTCCCGCGCCGTCCTCTCCATCGTCATGGTCGGCGAAGGCCGACCATCCACGCTTTGTTTTTCCGCTTTTTTCAGCGCTTTCAACGGGAAAAAACTCGTGGATGGTCGGCCTTCGCCGACCATGACGGCGGCCGGAGGATCCACCGCCCGCCTCAGCCGTTCCCCGCCCTTGCCTCTCGAATCGCCCGCCATATCCGCTCCGGCGTCGCGGGCATCGGGACGTGCTGGACACCGAGCGGCGAGAGCGCGTCGACCACCGCGTTCATCGTCGCCGGCAGGGCGCCGACCGCGCCGGCCTCGCCCGCGCCCTTGACGCCGACCGGGTTGACCGCCGTGGGAAACTCGTTGAACGCCGCGACATAGGACGGCAGGTCGTCGGCCCGCGGCATGCAGTAATCCATGAACGACCCGGCGAGGAGCTGGCCGGTTTCCGGATCGAACGCCACGTCCTCCATCAGCGCCTGGCCGATCCCCTGGGCGAGCCCGCCATGGATCTGGCCTTCGAGCAGCAGCGGATTGAGGATGGTGCCGAAATCGTCGACTACCGCGTAGCCGACGATCTCCACGAATCCCGTCTCGGAGTCGATCTCGATCTCCGCGATGTGACAGCCGTTCGGGAAGGTGAGCGCGCCGGGGCGGAACAGCGCCATCTCGTCAAGCCCGGGCTCGATGTCGAGGGGCAGGTCGTGCGGCGCGTAAGCCGCCCGGGCGACTTCCCCGATGTCGACCGAGCGGTCGGTACCGGAGACGGTGAACGTGCCGTCGGCGAACTCCAAGTCCTCTTGCGCCGCCTCCAGGAGCACGGCCGCGATCATCCGCCCCTTCTCGACGATCTTGTCGGCCGCGAGCGCCACCGCGGAGCCGCCGAGCGCGGCGGAGCGCGAGGCGAAGGAGCCGCGCCCGAAGGTCACGACGTCGGTGTCGCCGGAGACGTAACGGACCGATTCCGGATCGAGGCCGAGCCGGTCGCAGGCGATCTGGGTGAAGGTCGTCGCGTGGCCCTGGCCGTGGTGAACCGAACCCACCATCAGGGTCGCGGTGCCGGTCGCATCGAAGCGGATCTGCGCCGCTTCGAGCTCAAGACCCGAGGCACGGTGGACAGTGTTGGAGATGCCGATCCCGCGCAGCCTGCCACGGGCCGAGGCCTCCGCCCGCCGCGCCTCGAACCCGTCATGGCCGGCGAGCGCGAGCGCGTCGTCGAGATTCTTTCCGAAGTCGCCGCTGTCATAGGTGAAGGTGAGCGCCGTCCGGTACGGCATGGCGTCGGCGGGGATCGTGTTGCGGCGCCTTAATTCCGCCGGGTCGACGGAGAGTCGCCGCGCCGCCTCGTCGACGAGCTGCTCCAGAACCGTCGAGGCTTCCGGCCGCCCGGCGCCGCGATAGGGCGAGGTGCAGAACGTGTTGGTGAACATGCCCGAGACCCGGACGTGGATCGCGGGCGTGGTGTAGGTCCCGGCGAGCGTGCCGAGATTGACCACCGGCGGCAGCGGTCCGCGCAGCGACAGATAGGCGCCGAGATTGGCGAAGGTCCGGCAGCGCAGCGCGAGAAATCTTCCGTGGGCGTCGAGCGCCAGCGCGGCGTCGGAGACGCAGTCGCGCGCCGAATCGTCGCTCAGCATGCACTCGCTCCGGTCGGCGGTCCACTTGACCGGCCGCCCGAACTTTCGCGCCGCCCAGAGGACCAGCGCGTTCTCCGGATAGACGTTGCTGTAGAGTCCGAAGCTGCCGCCGATATCGGGCGCGATCACGCGCACTCGCGTCTCGGGAATTCCGAAGACCGTGCGCGCGATATGCATGCGGAGCATGTGCGCCTGCTGCACCCCGGTACGTAGCGTGTAGCGCTCCAGAGACGGGTCGTATTCGCCGATGCAGCCGCGCGGGCCGATCGGCGCGGCGGTCACCCGGCTGATCGTGAAGCGCCGCTCGACGACGAGGTCGGCGGCCGCGAAGGCGGCCTCGACCGCCGCCGCGTCGCCGTCCTCGTGGAAGAAGCACTCGTTGCCGGGGCAGTCGTCCCAGAGTCGCGGAGCCCCGTCGTCGGCCGCATCGGCGGGGGAGATCACCGCCGCCAGCGGCTCGTAGTCGACGGCGATCAGCTCGGCGGCGTCGCGCGCCAGGGCCGCCGTCTCGGCCACCGCCATCGCCACGTAGTCGCCGACCACCCGGACCCGGTCGCGCACCAGGATCGGGCGCGGCGGGCGGTACATGTCGCCGCCGTCGTGGCTGAAGCGCTTCTGGTCGCAGGGTAGATGGCCGAGCCCGTCGGCCTCGCAATCGGCCCCGGTCAGCACGCCGAGCACGCCGGGCATCGCCGCGGCCGCCCGGGTGTCCAGCGATCGGATGCGGGCATGCGCATGGGGCGAGCGCAGGATGAACGCGTGAGCCTGGCCAGGCAGGTTGAGGTCGTCGATATATCGGCCGAGACCCTTCAACAGCCTCGGATCCTCCAGCCGCGACACCGGCTGCCCGATCGCGAATTCGCCCATCGCCGCATTCTCCCGATAGCCTCTGGCCACTGGGACCCGATGGTCTTCAAATCCCCGTGTGCGGGCAAGGACGCGCGGAACGGGGGTTGCAAGTGCCCTGTTCCGCGCCCATTTCGTCCGGGACGACGAACGCCATCCACGGAGGACGACGGGATGCGGCTTTCACGAATTGCCAACGGGGCGGCGGGCGCGCTGCTCTCCGCCTCGCTGCTCATGGGCGCCGGCACCGCGGCTTCGGCGGCCACCGCCGTCGCGACCTTCGCGGGCGGCTGCTTCTGGTGCGTGGAGTCCGATTTCGACAAGGTGCCGGGGGTGATCGAGACCGTGTCCGGCTACACCGGCGGCACGGTGGAAAATCCGACCTACGATGCCGTGACGCGGGGCGGCACCGGGCATTACGAGGCGGTGCGCATCACCTACGATCCGGCCAAGGTGACCTATGAGAAGCTGCTCGACGTGTTCTGGCACAGCGTCGATCCGACCGACGCCGGCGGGCAGTTCTGCGACCGGGGCGAGAGCTACCGGACCGCAGTGTTCGCCCACTCGCCGGAGCAGAAGAGCGCGGCCGTCGCGTCGAAGAAGGCGATCAACGAATCGGGCGAGCTGAAGGGCTCGATCGTCACCCCGATCCTGACGGCCAAGGCGTTCTACCCCGCCGAGGACTACCACCAGGGCTATTACATGAAGGACCCGCTGCGCTATCGCTTCTACCGCTTCGGCTGCGGCCGCGACAACCGCCTGCGCGAGGTCTGGGGCAAGGAGGCGCTCAGGGGGATCGGGAAGAAGTAGGGGGCGCGGGGCGGAGTTCTCACGCCGCCTCCACATCGGTCTTTGCGAAGTCCTCGCCCTTGAACAACAACGGCTCGCCCGTCATCTCGGCAAGGGCGTAGGCGAAGCAGTCGCCGAAATTGAGCGCCGCCGGGTGGTTGCCCCTGCCGAACCGCCGCCACGCGCGCCGGGCGGCGGCGAGTTGTTCGGCGGTGACGGGCTCCGACACGATGTCCAATTCCGCCAGAATCGCGTCGAGCGCGTGGCTCGCGGCCGCGCCGCCGCGGCTCTCCACGACGATAAACGCTTCCAACACATTCGCGACCGACATCCGGCAATTGGGTGTCGCCGCTATAGCACGCTCGAAGCGTTCCGCTTCCTGCTCACGGTTCAGAATGGCGACGATCGCCGAACTGTCGACGATCATTTAGGCAATCCGCGTTCGTCGTATAGGAAATCGCCGATCTCGACGGAAGACGGCCCCGGGCCCATAAGCCCGGCGCAACGTTCCGCGATAGCCCGTACTTTCCGCAGGCGCCCGTTCAGACTCCGCTCCCGCTTCTCCCGCTCCAGGCGTTCGCGCAGCGCGATGGTGATCGCGCCGGTCTTGGTCTCGCCGGTCAGTTCCGCGAGCTCGGCGGCGAGCCGGCAAGTTTCCTCGTTCTTGATGTTCAGGCTCATGGCCGTTCCGTTGGGGTAGAAACGTAAGTTTCAAATCTACCCTATGGTGCAACCGCGCGAAAAGCAATCTCTGTCGGGACGGCCGCCACCGCCGAACTGTCGACGATCACTTGGGCAGCCCCCGCTCGTCGTAGAGATAGTCGCCGATCTCGACGGAGGACGGCCCCGGCCCCAGGCGCGCGGCGAAGCGCTTTCCGAAAGCGAGCATTTCCTCGATTTCCGCCTCCGCGTTCCGCTCCCGTTTCTCCCGCTCCAGGCGTTCGCGGAGCGCCACCGTGATCGCGCCGGTCTTGGTCTCGCCGGTCAGCTCGGCGAGCTCGGCGGCGAGGCGGCAGGTCTCTTCGTTCTTGATGTTCAGGCTCATCGGGGGCACCGGGGTAGACGTCGATATGTTGTGTCTACCCTACCCCGCGTCAAGCGCCGGGGCAAACGCGGTTGCGTCCCCGGGGGACACAAATTTAGTACCGTTTTGGGACAATGTTTCACGTGAAACATTTTGCGGGGTTTAGACCCCAAATATTCATGCAACACTTTAAGTTTTGTGCGGCGTTCGGGAGAGCGATTTCGACCCTCGTTTCACATGAAACATCGGGAGGCGGTCGCCCGCTAACGCGCCGCCGGCAACCGCGCGAGGAAGCGTTCGAGGTCGACCGCGACGCGGTCGTGGGTGCCCCGGACGAAGACGCGGCCGGCATCCTCGCCGATCACCTTGAACCGGCATCGGCGGCCGTCGACGGCGGCGATCCGGGCCTCCAGTCTCACCTGGCGGCCGACCGGCACGGGTTCCATGCGTTCGAGATCGAGTTGCACGCCGACACTCGCCTCGCCGGACCCGTAGCCCGGCTTCATCGCCTCGTCGCAGGCGATTTCGCAGAACAGGGTGAGCCAGGGGTCGGACAGGAACGGAAGGTCGGGATAGCCGTTCTCGGGCCCCGAATGGCGCGGCTCGACGACCGGCTCGTAGCATCCGGTCATGCCGACCGAGAAAACGCCCATCCGCTAGCGTCCCACCGCGGCGAGAACGGCCGCGCGGTTCTCGATCGTCCAGGTCTGGGTGCCGGTCATCACCGTCCCGCCGGCGTCGCGAGCCTCCACGGCGAGTCCGATGCGGCCGCCCTCCACCGAAGTTATGCGCGCGGTAGCCTCGATCCGGACGCCGGGCGGCGCCGCCTTCAGATGGGCGACGGCGCTCCGCCGGTGAACGACGACCGTTCCGTCGCCAAGCCCGGGCGTCAGGGCATTTTGCGCGGCCAGCGCGCAGAAATGCGCAACCATGGGCGTGGCAAGCACCAGCACCCCGTCATTCCCCAGCGCGTGCGCGGTGTGGCCGTGCTCGACGACGACCTCGTAGGTGCCGACGGCGCCGGGCTTCGGCATCAGCCCGCCCGGCGGTAGCGGATCGTGCCGTCGGCCTCGTCCTCCATCCGGACCAGCGTGCCCTCGGTCACGAGGTAATGCAGGTGGGACAGCGCCTCGCCCATCGCAAACGCGATCTCGTGACCGTCCAGCTCGCGCTTGAACAGCACCGGGATGAGGTCGAGCGCGGTGCGGGGCTCGGTGCAGAAATCGCGCGCGATGTCGAGCCGCTCGCGGTGATGGTCCTGCAGGTAGTCGAGCCGTTCGAGAAGCCCGTAGAAGGGACGGTTGTGCGAGGGCAGAACGAAGCACTCCCCGGGCAGGTGCCGGAACCGGTCGAAGCTCTCGACGAAATGGCGCAGCGGGTCGCCCTCTGGCTCGGAGAACCAGACGCTGATATTGGTGGTGATACGCGGCAGGACCTGGTCGCCCGAGATCAACACCCCGAGCTCCGGGCAGTAGAGCGAGGCGTGCTCCGGCGAGTGCCCTCCGCCCACGATCACCTGCCATTTCCGCCCGCCGATCTCGAACTCTCCGTTGTGCCAGATCCGGCGCACGCGGGGCGGCACGGGCGTCGTCCAGCGCCCGAAATTGCCCACTCCGGCGCGGTAGGCATCGACGCTGTCGTCGTCGAGTCCGTTGGCCCGGAAGAACTGCATCCAGCCCTCGACGTCGTGGGTGACGTCCTGGGTCCAGGCGAGATGGGCCTGCAGCCACTCCCCGTACGTCATCCACAGCGCCGTCCCGTACTCCTCCCGCAGCCAGCCGGCGAGGCCGAGATGGTCGGGGTGGAAATGGGTGACGATGGCGCGCTTGATCGGTCGGTCCCCGAACCGCTTGAGAACGTCGACCCAGTGCGCCTTCACGTCGTCGCCGTTCCATCCGGTGTCGATGACGGTCCAGCCGTCGCCGTCCTCGAGCAGATAGAGGTTGATGTGATCGAGCGCGAAGGGCAGCGGCATCTTGAGCCAGAAAATGCCGGGCGCGACCTCCAGGGTCTCGCCGTATTCGAGGTCTTCGTGGGGGTAACGCGGCTGGCTCGACATTGTGCTCTACTCCGAAGTCCTGGGGGCCGCCGTCACGGGAACGCGCCGCGAACGGGGTGTCCGCATCGGATAACGCGCGCATTCGGGAAGTCGGCAGCGAGCGGAACCTAGCAGCGGCGGGAACGGGCGGCAACCGCGCAGCTTGCCGCCCGGCGAGCAGTTCTCCTAGACTTGCGGCGCGCGGCGGGGAGGAAGGCGATGCGCGAGGAAATCGACCTGCCGGAGACCGGGCCGGCGATCAGCCATTACACCGACGCGGTCCGTTTCGGCGATACGCTCCACGTCTCCGGCCTGGTCGGCTGGGACGCGGAAGGCAACGTGATCGCGCCCGGCGACGCGGTGGCGCAGACCCGCAGGATCTTCGAAAGCCTGAAGGCGATTCTCGAACGCGCCGGCTGCGGACCCGGAGACGTTCTCAAGGTCACCTTCTTCCTCACCGACATAGACGACCGGGCGCGGATCAACCCGGTACGCCAGGAATTCTTCGGAGAGGCGCGGCCGGCAAGCACGCTGGTCCAGGTGGCCGCGCTCGTCCTCCCGGAGCTTTGCGTCGAGATGGAGTGCGTCGTCGGAATTCCCGCCAGGCGCTGAACCGCTAGCGAGGCCAAACATGGATACGATCGAACGCGACCTCGGCCAGACCCAGCTACCGCAACTGAAGCGGGATGCCGCCACGCGCGACATCCTCGCCCATGCCGCGCGCCAGGCCAGGGAACGCAACCTCGACGACTACCTGATCGTCGACGTCGACGCCCACCACTTCGAGAACCAGTCCTGGTCGGAGATCGTCGAATACATCCCCGACCCGGTGATCCGCGACATCGCTTCCAATTTTCGCGGCGGAGGGCCGGGCCAGAACGACGTCAACACGGGGATCATGCAGGCGAGCGGCTGGCCTCTGCATCAGAGCGTCGGCGGACGGATCCCGCACGAGCCGGGGGTTCTCGAACCGGGGGAGCCAGGAGTCCAGCGCGATGTCAGCCTGGTCCGCCGGGCGATCGAGAGCTTCGGCATCGACTACCAGGTGGTCTTCCCGACGCCGATGCTGGCGCTCGGCCTGCATCCCGAGCTGGACGTCGAGATCGCCCTGTCGCGCGGCTACAACCATTGGGTGACGGACCGGCTCCTGTCGGCCGACGACCGGATCAAGTCGCTGCTCTATCTGCCCTTCAACGATCCCCCGGCCTGCGAGGAGATCGTCGAGCGCTACAGCGACACCAGGGGGGTGGTCGGCTTCATGGTGACCTCGGTGCGCTACAAGCCGGTGCACCATAACGCCTATATGCGGCTTTACCGGATGATCGAGGAGCGCGGGCTCACGCTCGGTTTCCACGCCGGGCCCAACTGGGGCGGCGACGGCTATGTGCGCCAGCTCAACCGGTTCCTGACCATGCACGCGATCTCGTTCTCGCTGTGCAACATGGTGCATCTCGCCAACTGGGTGATGAACGGGCTGCCGGAGCGATTCCCGAACCTGCCGGTGGTATGGATCGAGAGCGGCATCGCCTGGCTCTCCTTCATGATGCCCCGGCTCGACAACGAGTACCTGATGCGCTCCTCCGAGGCGCCTGCGCTGAAACGCCTGCCGAGCGAATATATCGGCGAGATGTACTACACCTCGCAGCCGCTGGAGCGCACCAACATGAAGCTGCTGGAGGCGA
Source organism: Alphaproteobacteria bacterium (assembly GCA_965202835.1). GTDB lineage: Bacteria > Pseudomonadota > Alphaproteobacteria > MPNO01 > MPNO01 > MPNO01. The sequence continues at coordinate 237,223 of CBDBCA010000001.1, forward strand.
CCTGCGACGCGTTCAACGCATCCACGCAGATGATGTACTCGTCGGACTGGCCGCACTGGGACTTCGACGCGCCGAGCGTGATCTTCGACCTGCCCTTCTTCGACGAAGAGGCAAAGCGCAACATCCTCGGCCTGACCGCCAAGCGCGTGTTCCGCATCGAGGACTAAGCCGCCGGCCGTGGACAGGGAGCTCGCCGACGGCTTCGAGATTTCGCGCCTCACGCGGGAATTTCTCGACGATCCGTTCCCGACATACCACGCGCTGAGGCGGCACGCGCCGGTGAAGCGCATGGCCGACGGGTCGGTCTTCCTCACCCGCTACGCCGACGTGACCCACGTCTATCACGACGCCGGGCGCTATTCCTCGGACAAGACGGTCGATTTCAAACCCGCGATGGGGGATACGCCGCTCTACGAGCACCACACGACGAGCCTGGTGTTCAACGACGCGCCCTACCACACCAGGGTGAGGAAGCGGCTGATGCCCGCCTTCACCCCTCGCGCGCTCAGAGCGCTGCAGCCGCGGGTCGAGGCGGTGGTCGACGAGATGCTGGACGCCATCGCCGAGCGCGGGTCCTGCGATCTGATCCGCGACCTCGCCTCGGCGCTGCCGGTCGAGCTGATCGGCGACATGCTGGGCATTCCGCGTCCCGAACGCGCGCCGCTCAGGGGCTGGTCGCTCGCGATATTGAGCGGCCTGGAGCCCCGGCCCACTTCCGATCAGGTGTCCAACGGCTCGGACGCGGTCGAGGAGTTCAAGGATTATCTGAGGACGCTGGTGGCCCGCCGGCTTCGGGACGCAGGCGACGATGACGCGGAGGTTCTGTCAACGCTGATCGGCCCCGACGACGACGGAGAGGCGTTGAGCGAGCTTGAGTTGCTGCACAACTGCATCTTCCTGCTCAACGCCGGCCACGAGACGACGACCAACCTGATCGGCAACGGGGTCGAGGCGCTGATTCGCTTCCCGGACCAGATGCGCAGGCTGCGCGAGAAGCCCGAGCTGATCGGCACCGCCGTGGAGGAGTTCCTGCGCTTCGAGAGCTCCAACCAGATCGGCAACCGGCGGCTCATGGCCGACGCGACGCTGGGCGGTAAGAAGCTCGCGGCGGGGACCTACATCCACATGTCGATCGGCGGCGCCAACCGCGACCCCGTCGAATTCCCCGAGCCCGACCGGCTCGAGGTTTCGCGGACGCCCAACCGGCACCTCGCCTTCGGCGCCGGCGTTCACGCCTGCGCCGGAATGTCGCTCGCCCGCATGGAGGGAAGGGTGGCGATCGGCAAGCTCCTCGCCCGGTTCCCCCGCATAGAGCTCGCGGGCACGCCGGAACGCGGCGGCCGCGCCCGCTTCCGCGGGTTCAACAGCCTGCCGCTTGCGGTAGGGTAGGGGAGCAGTCGCGGGAGCTCAGATGACACGCCACTCAGGCGGTCTGTCGTCCAGGATCATGGCAACGACTTCCTTCAGATTGGCGTTAAGCTCGCCGAGAGTCTCACCCTGACTATGGGCGCCCGGAAAGCCGGGGACACAGCCGACAAAGAGGCCCGTGTCCGGACAGCGTTCCACGACTGCGGTAAAGGTATGAGCCGTCATGCCGATCCCACTCAATTAGGCGGCCAGTCTAGAGCGTAACCGATCCCGGCGGTACCGCCGACGCGGCGGCGCGATTGCGCGGGTTCACCACTCTGCCGCTTTCGCTACGATAGATTGGAAGCTTACGGAGGTAGAGACCATGCCGGACGGGACGCGGACCGCTTTCGGGGCGAGCCATTGGGGGGCGTTCACCGCCGAGGCGGTGGACGGCAGGTTAGTGGCGGTGAAGCCGTTCGCGAAGGACCCGGACCCGGCGCCTTTCATCCACGCGCTGCCGGATGCGGTCCACGCCGAGTGCCGGGTCTCCCGGCCGGCGGTGCGCAAATCATGGCTGGAGGGCGGACCCGGGACGAACGCCGCGCTCAGGGGTGCGGAGCCCTTCGTCGAGGTGAGCTGGAAGCGCGCGCTCGACCTCGTCGCGTCAGAGCTCCGCCGCGTCAAGGCGGCATACGGCAACGAGGCGGTCTACGGCAGCTCCGGCTGGGCCAGCGCGGGCGGATTCCACAATGCGCGCAGCCAGCTCGCCCGCTTCCTCAACTTTCATGGCGGGTTCGTCGACCAGGTCACCAATTTCAGCTTCGGCGCGGCGAGCGTCATCGTGCCACGCATCGTGGGGTCGATGAGCCCTATCGCGGGGCCGGTCAACACCTGGCCGGTCATCGTGGAGCATACCGACCTTATGGTTGCCTTCGGCGGCATGCCGCCGAAGAACCAGAACGTCAACCTGGGCGGGGTCGGCGTGCATGAGGGGGCGGACTGGCACCGTCGCGCCGTCGAATCGGGGACCGAGTTCGTCTGCGTCGGACCGATCCGCGACGACGCGGCCGACGAGCTTGCGGCCCAATGGCATCCGATCCGGCCCAATACCGACCTCGCGGTCATGCTGGGGATCGCCCACACGCTGCTGGTCGAGGACCTGCACGACGCCGATTTCCTCGCACGCTGCTGCACCGGCTTCGACCGGCTGGCCGAATACCTGCTGGGCGGCGCGGACGGGATCGCCAGGGACGCCGAATGGGCATCGGCGATCTCGGAAATACCGGCGGAGTCCATCCGCGCCCTCGCTCGCCGCATGGCGTCGCGGCGTACGCTGATCGCGGTGAGCTGGTCGGTACAGCGCGCCGATCGCGGGGAGCAGCCTTACTGGATGACCATCGCACTTGCCGCGATGCTGGGGCAGATCGGCCTCCCGGGAGGCGGTTTCGGGTTCGGCTACGGCGCCATGCACGGGATCGGCGCGGCGACCCGGCAGGTTGCCCCGCCCAAGATCCCGATCGGCAGGAACAACGTCGATTGCTGGATCCCGGTCGCGCGGCTGGCCGACATGCTGCTCAACCCCGGCGCGCCATACAGCTTCAACGGGGAGGACCGCCGCTATCCCGACATCAAGCTGATCTACTGGTGCGGCGGAAACCCGTTCCACAAGCAACAGGATCTGAACAACCTGCTCAAGGGCTGGGCCAGGCCGGAGACGATAATCATCCACGAGCCGTGGTGGACGCCGGCCGCCAAGCGGGCCGACATCGTGCTGCCCTGCACCACGACGCTGGAACGCAACGACATCGCGGCGTCCAATTTCGACCGCTTCGTCCTGGCGAACCAGCAGGCCATCGAACCCGTCGGGGAAGCGCGCGGCGAGTACGACATCTACACCGATCTCGCGGAACGGCTCGGCTTCGCCGAGGCGTTTACCGAGGGGCGGGGAGAAATGGACTGGCTGCGCCACCTCTACGACGTCTACCGCCAGCGCGTCGCGAAGGACGGAATCGAGATGCCGGGGTTCGACGCCTTCTGGGAGGAAGGTCATTTCGAGCTACCGCGTCCCGAAACCCCTCCGATTCCCTTCTCCGACTTTCGCGATGACCCGGACGGTGCGGCGCTCAAGACCCCATCGGGGAAGATCGAGATCTACTCGGAGACAATCGCAGGGTTCGGCTATGACGACGTGCCGGGCCATCCGACATGGATGGAGCCCGTCGAGTGGCTCGGCGGCGACAAGGCGAAGCGGTTCCCGCTCCACATGGTTTCGAACCAGCCGCGCGCGCGACTCCACAGCCAGCTCGACTGCGGATCGGTGAGCCGGGGCGCCAAGGTCGCGGAGCGCGAGGCGATGCGGATGAACCCGGACGATGCGGCCGCGCGCGGCATTGCCGACGGCGATGTCGCCCGCGTGTTCAACGACCGTGGCGCCTGCCTCGCGGGCGTGATCGTCAGCGATGCGATACGGCGGGGCGTGATCGAGCTCGCGACCGGCGCATGGTTCGATCCGGTCGATCCGGCAACCCCGGGAAGCCTCGACAAGCACGGAAATCCCAACGTGCTGACCATCGACAAGCCGACCTCCACGCTCACCCAGTGCTGCGCCGCCCAGACCGCTTTGGTCGAGGTCGAGCGGTTCGAGGGGACGCCTCCGGAAGTCACCGCGTTCCGGCCGCCGGATTTCGTCGACGCGTGAAGGTTCTCCTCGTCTTCGCCCATCCCGGCGCGGACAGCCTGAACGCCGCGATCCGCGACCGCGCCATCGCGGCGCTGGAGGAGGCGGGCCATAGCGTCGATCTCTGCGACCTTTACGCCGAGGGATTCGACCCGGTGCTCACGGCGGAGGAACGTGCCTCCTATTTCGATACCGAGGCGAACCGGACGCGGAACGCGGGCTATGTCGAGCGCCTGTTCGCGGCCGAAGGGCTGGTCTTCGTGTTCCCGACCTGGACGCTGGGTCCGCCGGCGATCCTCAAGGGTTTCTTCGACCGGGTGATGGTGCCGGGGGTCTCGTTCCGCCTCGACGAGAAGGGCGGGCTCCACCCCAACCTCCGGCACATCCGCTCGCTCGCCACCATCGTGACCTACGGGCGCGACCGCCCCATCCTCTGGTGGTTCGGCGACCCCCCGCGCAAGATGTTCACCCGCTACATGCCGTGGTTCCTCGCCCGGCGCGCGCGGGTGCGCTACCTGCCGCTCTACAACCTGCACAAGCCGTCCAAGCGCCGGATCCAGCGGTTCATGGAACGGATCGACCGGGAAATGGCGGGGTTCGGCGTATAGGAGTCCAGCATGACCGTCAGACAGATCAAGACCGAAGCCGACTACGATGCGGGACTCGCCGCGATCGACCGATTGATGGGTGTCGCGCCCGACACGCTGGAGGGCGACGAGCTTGAAATTCTCATTGCGCTGGTGGAAGCCTACGAGGCGATACATTGGCCGATAGAGCCGCCGGACCCGATCTCGACGATCGAGCACGTCATGGAAGCGCGCGGGCTGCGCCAGAAGGATCTTGGCAGGGTAATCGGATCGCAGCCGCACGCCTCGGAAGTGCCGAACCGCCGCCGACCGCTGACCCTGCCGATGATCCGCGCGCTGTCGGCGGAATGGGGACTTCCCGCCGATGTCCTCGTGCGCGAATACGCTCTCGCGTGAGGCGACCGGCATCGGAGCGCCGCTCCACGGTTGCCACGTCGCCTTTTCTCCGTTTCCAGTCCCATTCGTCGATAGCCGGACCGCAAGCGCGTTCACGCGGCCCGCTGCGGCGTCGGGGCCAGCGAAACGTCGAGCCGGACTTGATCGTAGGGCACGCGAGGCACCAGAGTGCCGCGCTTTCCAGTCTTCAATTCGACGAGACCGTAGCGCGACATCGTCTTCAGGGTGCGCGACAGGTTCGACTTGTTGCGCCCGGAGAGCTTTGCCAGCTCGGTGAGAGACCGCGGTTCCTCGCGCGCGATCAGCGTCAGAAGCTCGCGATTGCGGTGCGAAAGCACCTTGGCGAAACTCTCCACCGAGGTGAACCAGACCTTCGGATCGTGTCTGGCGGGTTTGTGTTCTCCGCGCGCGATGGCGATCGTCCTCGCCTTCATCCCATCGTAGCCGGCAATGCCGATCTTCAATGTCTTCATGGAATCGATCCTCTCTCCCGCAGGACCGCGTCGACTTCGTTCCAGAAATCTTCGAGCAACGTGGCCGCATCCGTGTATTCGTAAGGTTGGATGGTCCGCAGCCGGTGCCGGTGGTCGCTCTCTGCACGGGCTCGCCTTCCCGGGCCGCGCCGCCCCCTGACCGGGTGGGCGTTGTCGAACCCGACGAGTCTCGTGCCATCGGGCGCGTGAAGCGTGAGCGAATAGCTGAGCCCGTGCGGGCGTTCCGGACTCACCTCGGTTCTCAGTACCACGAACTTCACCCAGTGCCCGATTTCATCCACGAACAGCATCTGGCCGTGAAGGTCGAGCAGTGTGTCGAGCCCAGGGTCGCGGTCAGGCACCATCGGGAATATAGGTTATCAAATTCTGATAACCAACCGAATTACCGAAACGGCCGCGTCCACGGCTGAGCAAAAGAGGCCTCGGCCCTCCTGGGCAATCAAACCCGCGTCGACAGCCAGATCGCGAGGCGGGAGCCCGTCTTGACCGCGCGGGTGAGCAGTTCGTAGCCGGGCGCTTCGCGCGCGTCGTGCTCGACCGCGAGGTCGCGGTGTTCGATCTCGTCGGCGCGAAACTCGTCGATGGTGGCGCGAAGCTCCGCCTCGTCATCGCCCAGCGCGGCGGATTGTTCGGCGTAGTGCCGATCGATCACGTCCTCGACCGCTTCTGTGCAGGCCATCGCGGCGCGCTCGCCCATCAGCGCGGTCGCCGCGCCGAGGGCGTAGCCGGCGACATGCCAGAGCGGCATCAGCGCGGTCGGGCGGATACCGCGCTCGGCGACCAGCCGGTTGAAGGCATCGAGGTGCTCGGCTTCCTTGGCGGCCATCTCGTCCACCGCGTCCGCCGCCGCGCCTCGCCGAAGGAATGCCCGCTGGCCCGCATAGATCCTGACCGCGCCGTATTCGCCGGCCTGGTCGACGCGGATAATCCGGGCGACGGTCTCCTCGCGATCCGGATCGCCCGGCAGCCTGTCCCCGGCCGTAACCCGGTTCATGCCGTCCGCCTCCACGATTTCGCGGCAACGAAGAGGCAAGCCGCCGCCAGCACGGCCGATGCGATCAGGTTGAACCCGGCGAGCGAAATTCCCATCAGCGACCACTGTACCTCGTCGCAGCGGATGACGGGGGTCGCGAGAAGCTGGCGCTTCAATTCTTCGACGGTCGTGGCGTCGATGGCCGAGGCCGAACACCCGGCGGGTCCCTGGAACCACCCCTCCTCCACCCCGAGATGGTAGAACGCGACCGCGCCGCCGACCGCGAAGGCGACCCCGCAGAGGCCGACGGCGACCGATCGCGCCGCCGGGCGCCGGACCACGGTGAGCGCCGCGAGGGACAATCCGATCGCGGCCGCGTAGGGCCAGCGTTGCACGATGCAGAGATCGCAGGGGGCGAGACCGCCGACATATTGCGAGGCGAGCGCGGTCCCGAGGATCAGGGCGCTGGCGATCAGGATCGCGGCGGGCGCGGATTTTTCGTCCATCGTCACAGGGCGTATTTGGCAACGACGAAGCCGCCGAGCAAGAGCGCGACGAAAACCAACGTTACCAGCCCCAGGCGGCGTTCGATGAACGCGCGGATCGGCGGGCCGACCCAGTAGAGCAGCGCGGCGACGATCAGGAAGCGGAGACCGCGCGCGACGATCGACGCGACGACGAAGGTCGCGGGGTCGAGTCGCGTCGCGCCGCTCGCGATGGCGATGACCTTGTACGGGAAGGGCGTGAAACCCGCGGTGAAGACGATCCACGCGCCCCATTCGTTGTAACGCGCGCCGAACGCCGCGAACGTCTCGGCGTGGCCGTAGAAGGCAAGGATCGGCTCGCCGACCGCCTCGAACAGGAACCACCCGATGGCGTAGCCGAAAATCCCGCCCGCGACCGACGCGGCGGTGCAGGCGACGGCGTAGAGCCACGCCCGGTCGCGAGTGGCCAGCACCATCGGGATCAGCAGGATGTCGGGCGGGATGGGGAAGAACGAGCCCTCGACGAAGGCGATGGCCGCCAGAGCCCAGACGGCGTCCCTGCGCGCGGCAAGCCCCATCGTCCAGTCGTAGAGGCGTCTCAGCACCCGTCCCCTCCCCTGCGGCGACTATAGACCGCGCGGGGAACGTCACGGATTCGTTGTGACCGGAACGAAATTGCGGCACATTGCCGCGCGGAACTGCGGGTGTGGCGGAATTGGTAGACGCGGCGGCCTCAAAAGCCGCTGTCCGCAAGGACTTGCCGGTTCGAGTCCGGCCACCCGTACCAACCGTCCCGGAGCGCCGAACCGCCTCAGGTCACCGCGGCGGCGGCCTCGAGGCTCTCGATCAGCTGGGCGCGGCGCATATAGGCGCGCGCGGCTCCGCGGTCCTCCGCGGTCCGGCGGAGATCGTCGAGGCGGGTCTTGCGGATGCCGGGGTCGCGTTCCTCGAGCTGCTTCTTGTTGGCAATGGTCTGGGCCTGGGTGAAATCGGTCGCCGCCTTGTGGCGCTGGCGGCTGTAGAGGTCGAGGAGTTCCGGTCCCGCCTCGCCCCTCCACACGGCGGCGAGCTTCGGAGCGAGATTCATCGCATCGTGGATTCCGCCGTTCAGCCCCATCCCGCCGATCGGGTTGTTGACATGGGCGGAATCACCGGCCAGCAGCACCCGCCCCTTGCGGAACGTCTCGGCGACGCACTGACTGACCGTGTAGACGTTCGCATAGGCGACCGGGTAGTCGCCGTCCTTGGGAAAGAACCGCTGGAGCCGGGCCTGGATGGCGTTTGCGCTCTTCGCCTCCTCTTCCGTCTCGTCGACCCGCATCGGGATCACGCAGCGCCAGATGGCCGGCATCGGCGGTTCGCCGGCAACCTTGAACAGGTTCCCCCACTCGTCCGGGGCGGAGAAGTAGTTGCGGTAGGCGACCCTTTCGTCCTGCGCCATGTAGTCGAAATAGGTGCCGATCTTGATGAACTTTTCCGGGTAGGTGAAACCGACGAAGTCTATGCCGCCGCCCTTGCGCACGGTCGAGCGGCCGCCGTCGCAGCCGACCAGCCATGAGCCGCGGAGCGTCTCCGCCGTGCCATCGGGGAACTCCACATCGACCGTCACGTGGTCGGCATGCTGCGCGAGCCCGGTGACGGTGCGGGAAAAGCGGACGTCGAAATCCGGCCTGTCGCCGTAGAGCGCGAGGATCTTGCGCACCAGCTTGTACTGCTCGTATTGCAGGACGAAGGGAAAGGGCAGCTCGTCGGCGAGATCGCCGAGGTCGAACTCGGCCACCGGTTCACGGGTGAGCCGGTCGTGAAACCGGTAGACCGGCGCCTTGAGCCCTTCCGGGACGATTTCGGCCGCGAGCCCCAGCGAATCGAGCATTTCGACGGTTGGAGGATGGTAGGAGGCCGCCCGCTGGTCGACGAAAGGCTCGGCCAGCGTCTCCAGCGCCACGAAGGGTACGCTTTCGCGATGGAGCGCCAGCGCCAGCACCATGGCGACCGGACCGCCGCCGGCGACGATGATCGGATCACGTTCGGCCATGTCTCCCGCCCGAATGACTGACGGGTGGAGATTAGCGAAGCTCGGCCCGGCTATGAAACGGGTCGTAGTGGAGGTCTAAAATATATGAATTTCATATGAAATTATTGGTATATCTTATTTTGAATATATATCGTATAAGTTGTACCGGTAACGTACTGGAGACGTTCGCGGTGACTGAAAAGACCCTGATCGCCAACCAGAACGAGGCCATCGAAAACATCCTGCGCTACCAGACCGCGCTCGAAGACGACCGACGCGGGACGGAGCTGAAGAAGTTGATGTCGATGGTGCATGTCTGGTACGCGGCGAGACCGCGCGGAAATACGTGGCTGTTCGCGCCGTCCAAATTCGTGGGATACGCAGGCAATTCGGCGGAGGGGTATTTCGGGAAGACGGCCGGCGGAGGCAAACGGGATACCGAAAGCGTCCTGCGGCAATGGTTTCACGTCGTGGAGCCCGGCACGCGACATGCCGACGCGCTGGACGGCGCCCTGCGGGACTTCCTGCGGGACCACGGACATTCCGGTCCGCGCAAGGGCGCCCGGATCTGCGTCCCCGTGAAGGTGCTGCACGATGTCGCGGACGCCGCGGTTACATCCGACAGTATCGCCGTCGACCCGGCAATCTGCGGCGGGCGCCCCCACATCCGGGGAACCCGTGTCAGGGTCTCCGACATCCTGCGTCTGATGGCGTCCGGCGCGGCGGCATCGGAAATTCTCGCCGACTACCCCTATCTGAAGGACGAGGACGTGCGAGCCGCGCTGGCCTGTGGCGCCGCGTCGGTCGACCACCGAATCGTCCGGGCGGGCTGAGCCCTGCGTTTCCTTTTCGACGCGCAATTGCCCCCGGGTCTCGGGCGGTGGCTGTCCAAACGGCTGCACGCCTGCGACCACGTGAACGATGTCGACCTCGGCGCGGCGACGGACGAACGGATCGAGGCCTGGGCGCGCGCATTGCAGGCAATCGTCTGGTCCGCCGAACCCGCCTTCGCGGATCGGGCGCGTCGGACTCCGGGCCTGCAGGTTGTGTGGCTGCGCCTCGACAACACCACTGACGCCGCGCTCCGGGCCCGGCTCGCTCCGCACCTGACGGACATCGAGGCCGCTCTGGCCGCGGGCGAGGTTCTGATCGAAATTCGCTGACGCGGCGCACCGGCGGTCGCACCGGCGCTTTGTTGTGACCCCCGACCCGTTCCCCTACACTCGTTCGCCTCACAGGACAGGATGCGCGCGATGAAGGTCTTCCTCTTTCATTTGATGCCCTACGCCTATCTCGACCTCGACTACGACAAGAAATATCGGTCGGCATGGGTGGTTCTGCCCAACAGCTATTTCGACCCGAAGAAGGGGCACGAGCTCTACAACCGCTATCTCGACGAGCTCGAATACGGCGAGGAGCTCGGCTTCGACGGGCTCTGCGTGAACGAGCACCACCAGAACGCATACGGCATCATGCCGTCCCCGATCGTCACCGCGGCGGCGCTGGCGAGGCGCACCGAGCGCGTCAAGCTCGCCATCGTGGGATCGGCCTTCGGCATTCGCGAGCATCCCCTGACGCTTGCCGAAGAGCATGCGATGATCGACTGCATCTCGGGCGGCCGGCTGATCAGCGGCATGGTTCGCGGCATCGGCTGCGAGTACTACTCGATGGGCGCCAACCCCGCCTTCTCGCACGACCGCTTTCACGAGGCGCACGACCTCGTCATCCGTGCCTGGACCGAGGAAGGCCCGTTCTCCTTCGAGGGCGAGCACTACCATTTCGAGTACGTCAATCTCTGGCCCCGCCCCTATCAGGACCCGCACCCGCCGATTTGGTGCCCGTCCCAGGGCTCGACCGAGACCATCGAGTGGACCGCCCATCCGGACCGCAAATACACCTATCTCCAGACCTACAGCCCGTTCCGCGCGGTCAAGCGGTTCATGGACGCATACCGCGACAAGGCGCGCGAATACGGCTACGAAGCGAGCCCCGACCAGCTCGGCTGGCTGGTGCCGATCTACGTCGCCGACACCGACGAGCAGGCGCGCGACGAGGCCCGGCCCCATATCGAGGCCTTCGCCAACAAGTTCCTGCGCAACCCGCCGGAGATGCTGCTGCCGCCGGGTTACACCTCGATCTCCTCGCTCAAGAACGTGCGCAAGCACAAGTCGAGCCTGAGCCGAAGCCAGACCGTGGAATCGCTGATCGAGGACGAGGTGGTGGTGATCGGCAGCCCCGACACGGTGCGCCAAAAGCTGCTCGACTGCCAGCGCCGGGTGGCGCTCGGCAACGTGCTCGCGCTCTGCCAGTTCGGCACCCTGCCGGCCGACCTGACGCGGAAGAACATGGAGAAGTTCGCGGCCGAGGTGATGCCGGCGCTGCACGAATCGCATATAGAGCAGCCGGAGCTCGTCGCGGCCGAATAGCGTACTAGGAGGCGGCGCCGGTCCGCGATGACGGCGAACGGGATCGGCGCCCCGGTTCCCCGGGAAGACGACAGCCGGCTTCTGACCGGCGGCGGGCGCTACCTCGACGATATCGCATTCGAAGGGCTCGCGCGCGGCGTGGTCCTGCGCTCGCCCCATGCACATGCCCGGATCGTCGCCATCGACACGGCGGAGGCCGAGCGGATGCCGGGGGTGCTCGCCGTCCTCGACGGAACGGACTGGCGGGCCGACGGCCACGGCTGCCTGCCCTGCGAGGACGAGGCCGCACGGCCCGACGGCACCCCGATGATCGACCCGCCGAGGCCCGCGCTGGTGCGGGAGCGCGTGCGGTTCGTCGGCGACCCGGTCGCCTTCGTCGTGGCGGAAACCGAGGCTCTGGCCCTGGATGCCGCCGAACGCATCGCGGTCGATTACGAGCCCCTGCCCGCTTCCGTCACCATCGACGGGGCGCTTGCGGAAGGCGCTCCGGCGGTCTGGCCTTTCTGCCTCGACAACGTCGCATTCGCCCATACCGAAGGCGACGCCGAGGCGGTTGCCGCGGCGTTCGAGGGGGCCGCGCATACGGTCCGCCAGCGATTCGCGATCAACCGGATCACCGGAGCGATGATGGAGCCGCGCGGCTGCGTGGGGCTCTACGACCCGCGTGACGGCCGTTACACGCTCCATTCCGGGGTCCAGAACGCGCACACCCTGCGCCGCCAACTCGCGGAGACGGTATTCGGCGTGGCGGAAAGCCGGGTCCGGATCGTCTGCGACGATATCGGCGGCAGCTTCGGCACGCGCGGGGCGAACTATCCCGAGCTGATCCTCGTCCTCTGGGCGGCGCGCAGGGTCGCACGTCCGGTCAAGTGGGTGTCGAGCCGGGGGGAAGGGCTTGCGGCCGACGACCACGCGCGGGAATGCGCGATCGATGTCGCGCTCGCGCTCGACGACGAGGGACGGTTCCTCGCGCTGGACGTCTCGACGAGCGCCAATCTCGGCGCCTACCTGTCCACCCGCGGCCCCCGGCCGCCGGTCGGCAATCTGGGCACCCTGGCTGGCGTCTACCGGACGCCGGACGCCCATGTCGCGGTACGCGGGGTGCACACCCACACCACCTCGACCTCGCCCTATCGCGGATCCGGCGCGCCGGAAGCGGCCTTCGCGCTCGAACGGACGGTCGATGTCGCCGCGCGCAGGCTCGGCATGGATCCGGCTGAGATTCGCCGTATCAACACCGTCGCGCCGGACCGGATGCCGTGGACCAACGCGCTCGGCTATGTCTACGACTGCGGTGACTTCCCGAAAAATCTGAGCAACGTGCTTCAAGAAGCAGATTTCAAGGGATTTTATGAACGTCGTCGTGAGACGGAAGCGCGCGGCCGGCTGCGCGGTTTCGGCTTCGCCAACACCGTCAAGAAGACCTCGACCCCGATCGTCGAGACGGCGGAGATCCGCGTCGACCCCTCGGGCGGGCTGACGCTGATGACTGGAACGATCGACCACGGCCAGGGCCACTCGACGATCTTCCGGCAGATCCTGTGCGAAAGCCTCGGCGCCGCACCGGGCGATATCCGCTTCGTCCAGGGCGATACCGATCTCGTGGTCTACGGTCGGGGCACGTTCAATTCGCGCTCGACGGCGATCGCCGGATCGGCGATCCGCCTCGCCGCCGACAAGGTGATCGACAAGGGCAAGCGGATCGCCGCTCACCTGCTCGAGGCGGCGGAAACCGACATCGCCTATGCCGATGCCCTCTTCTCGGTGGCGGGAACGGATCGGTCGGTTTCGCTCGCGAAAGTCGCGCTTGCCGCAGTGGAACCCACAGCCTTGCCGGCGGGTCTCGAACCGGGACTCGGCGCGCAAGCGTGGTTCGCTCCGGAATACTGGAACTGGCCCAGCTCCGCGCAGGTCTGCGAGGTCGAGATCGACCCGGAGACGGGCGTCGTCGAGATCGTGCGCTACACCGGCGTTTCGGACGCGGGGCGGGTCATCAACCCGATGCTCTATGCCGGCCAGCTACACGGCGGCATCGCCCAGGGCATCGGCCAGGCGCTGCTGGAAGAGATCCGGATCGACCCGGAGAGCGGACAACTCCTCACCGGGTCGTTCATGGACTATGCGCTGCCCCGCGCGGACGACCTGAGCGCATTCGCGGTGGCGAGCGCGGGCATTCCCACCGCCTCCAACCCGATCGGCGCGAAGGGGGTCGGGGAGTCGGGGCCCACCGGCGCGCTTCCGGCGACGATCAACGCCATCGCCGACGCGCTGTCCTCGGACGGGGTGGAGGACATCCCGCTGCCGGCGACCCCGGAGCGGATCTGGCGGGCGCTGAACGGAGGCGGCGCGTAGGCGTGGCTGGGCGGCACAACCCGGTCCTCGGCGTGCTGTGGATGTTCGGCGCGGCGGTTGCCTTCTCGGTGACCATCGCGCTGGTTCGCCACCTTTCGGCGACATACTCGACTTTCGAGATCGTCATCTTCCGGCTGGTGTTCGGGATCGCGGTGCTGCTGCCCTGGCTGTTCCGGGTCGGCCGGGCGGGGCTCAGGACGAACAATTTGCGGATCTACGCGGCGCGCGCCGTCTTCGCCTATTTGGCGATGTTCTGCGGCTATTACTCGGTGCGGCTGATCACTATCGCCGACTCGGTCGCGCTCCAGTTCACCCTGCCGATCTTCACCCTGATCCTCGCGGTGATCCTGCTCAAGGAAACCAGTTTGATACCTAAGTAACTGAATAATAGAGAGTTTTAATCGCTTAACCCCTTTCTTCCCATCAAGTCTCCCATCCCCGCCGTCGGTGCCGGACCGCCGCTCCGCCCGGCCGTCTGACCCGCACCGCGCCCTCCTCTCCCTGATCCAGTTGCCGCGACTCTCGCACGGCGCCAACCCTTTGGTGCTGACCGGAGTCGTAAAGCCCGGACGCTCTGGCACAGCCCGCTCTCTTCTGCCAACATCCGAAACCGGCGCATGAACGCGGGGACCACGTTGAGCTCTACCCAGACACGGCGCACGCCTCAAGAGCATTGGGGAATCCGAGCGACGATCAATCGGCTGACGTGCCGGCGATGCGGGGAAGTGCCGCCCTACGCCGAGCGGGAGACCTATTTCGAGACCGGGTTTTGCGGCCGGTGCGCGAGCGAAGCCGCCCCAGTCTGCTCTTCCTGGGCGATCGCGAGGTCTCCGTAGTCCATCAGCCAGATCGCGCTGGAGCCCCTGTTCCTCGTCGGGGCTATACCCACGCCCGATCCGGCCGAGGCCGCTCACGCGCCGCCTGCGGCCGAGCAATCGGCCTTCCGGCGGCGGGGTTGCTTTCGCGGTGGATGGGGAGAAAGTGAGAGCGCCGTCCCGCGAACGGGGTGGTAGTCGACGCTCTCGTATCGGAGCAAAACCCGACACGAGGAACGTAGGCGCCACGCGCCAAAAAGTCACCCCCTTTTCTTCGCCCTTATCTTCGCCGCCCGCTTCCGCATTTCCTCGTAGGCGACCAGGGTCGGGCCGCTCGGCTTCCATTTCCCGCGCTCCCAGGCACCGACCGTCTGTTGCCCGCGCTTCCCCAGCCCCAACCGCCGCGCCATCTGCTCCTGCGTCAGATCGAGGGCGAGGCGGATCCGCTTCATTTCGTCGGGGCCGATCTCCGGCGGGGGATTTGCCGTCCCCTTGTTGCGTCCTGTCGCCCGGACGCGCTGCTTCTCCCCGAAGCCGGGATAGTTGGCGGCATAGACCCGCTCCTGCGTCGCGAGATCGAGCACCACGACATGATCGCCATGCTTCTTGGCCGACCTGCACGCAACGCCCACCGCGATCTTGCGCGTCGCGGCCGTGTCGAACCGGCAGGCCCCGCGCTCGTCGTGCCAGATCACCAGGAAGCCGCTCGTCTTGCCGTCTATCCGCGGCGTGGTTTCCGTCATTTTCCTGTTCCCTTGTTGGATCGTCCGGTCCGCCCGATTTTCCTGTTCCCTTGTTGGATCGTCCCGGTCCGGCCGATTTTCCCGTTCCCTTGTTGGATCGTCCCGGCCCGCCCGATTTTCCCGTCCCCTTGTTGGATCGTCCAGCCGTCCCCTTGTTGGATGGCCCGGCCCGTTGGCGAGATCGGAGCAAATTCGCGCGGCCAGGCCCGCCCCGGCCCGCTGATCGTTTGGCATATCCCGCTATCTGGCGTCCGGCCCCCTCAAGCCTCGCGATCCTCGACCGGGCGCAGCCCGTCCCATGCCCGGCGCGACACCCGCGCCCGATGATAGCCGCACTGGCTGACCACCCGGACCCACTTGCGGCGCGACAATCAACCTGAGACTTCCGCGTCAATCAGGATGAGACGGGGGAAGGCGGCGGCCCGGAACGGAGGGAGGGCGTAGCCCGACCGGAGTTCCGGGCCGCCGGCTCGCAAAATTTTCCCCCGGGCCTTCTGGCGGATTCGGCCGGCCGGGCGAACGCTGATGCTTTTCCAAGCGGGAGAGCGCGGCGTTGCCCGGGCGTCACATAACCGATCGCCAGAAGAGGCTGTTCATGACCCAGAAGAAGACCGACACCATCGAGGTGGCGGCCGCCAAGGCGGGCTTCAGCCGGGCCACCGGCTACCGGCTCGCCGCCGATCCGGCGCCGCCCATTCAAGAGAAGAAGCCGCGGGGCCGGCGCCGCCCGGACCCACTGGCCGATATCTTCGACACCGAAGTCGTGCCGATTCTCGAGACCAGCCCGGGCATCCGCCCGGTCGGCGTGTTCCAGGAGCTGATGCTGCGCCATCCCGAGCTGGACCCGGGGGTGCGGCGCACGCTGGAGCGACGGATCCGCGTCTGGCGCGCCGAGCACGGCGCGGAGAAGGATGTGATCTTCCGCCAGAAGCACGAGCCGGGCCGGCAGGGCCTGTCCGACTTCACCCGCATGGGCGCGCTCGGCGTGACCGTGGCGGGGCAGGCGCTGGATCACATGCTGTATCACTTCCGGCTCGCCTGGTCGGGCTTCGCCCATGCCCAGGTGGTGCTCGGCGGCGAGAGCTTCACGGCGCTGGCGGAGGGGCTGCAGGACGCGCTGTGGCATCTCGGCGGCGCGCCCCGCGAGCACCGCACCGACAGCCTGTCGGCGGCGTTCCGCAACCTGCGCAGGGACGAAGCCGAGGACATGACCGAGCGCTATGAGGCGCTGTGCGCCCATTACGGCATGACGGTCTCGCGCAACAACCGCGGCGCGGCGCACGAGAACGGCGCGATCGAGGGGCCACACGGCCACCTCAAGCGCGCGATCGCGGATGCCCTGGCGCTGCGCGGCTCGTCGGACTTCGACGATCTCGACGCCTATCGCGGCTTCATCGCCGAGGTGGTCGGGCGTGCCAACGCCCACCGCTCCAGGGGCATCGAGGCCGAGCGCGCGACGCTGCGGGACCTGCCGGTCGACCGGACCGCGGATTACGAGCCGATCAGCGTCAACATCACCTCGTCGTCCGGCTTCGTGCTGCGCCGCGTGTTCTACACCGTGCCCTCGCGGCTGATCGGCCACCGGCTCGGCGGACGCCTCTACGACGACCGGCTCGAACTCTTCCTCTCGGGCACCCGCATCCTGACCCTGCCGCGCGGCCGGGCCGGGGCGAGCGGCCCCAACGTTCATGTCGTCAACTACCGCCACGTCATCCACTCGCTGAAGAAGAAGCCGATGGCGCTCAAGAACCTGGTCTATCGCGACGAGCTGTTCCCGCGTGCGCCCTACCGGCGCTGCTTCGAGCGGGCCCTGGAGCGGGTGGGCGACCGCCAGGCCTGCCGGCTCGCCGTCGCCCTGCTGGCGC
This sequence comes from Alphaproteobacteria bacterium, assembly GCA_965202835.1. Taxonomy (GTDB): domain Bacteria; phylum Pseudomonadota; class Alphaproteobacteria; order MPNO01; family MPNO01; genus MPNO01. The sequence continues at coordinate 254,400 of CBDBCA010000001.1, forward strand.
TGGCGCATGAGGAGAGCTGCGAGGCCGAGTTGGCCGCGGAGATCGACCGCGCCCTCAAGGCCGGCGGGCTCCCCGATCCCGTCAAGCTCAAGACCCGCTTCGCGCCGGACCGCGGCAAGATGCCCAGCGTCGATGTCACCAAGCCGCACTTGGCCGGCTACGGGACCCTGCTCGGCGTGGGAGACGCGGCATGACCGACCGGAACGACAAGAGCGCGGCCGACCCCAACAAGGTCGACGCCATCAAGCTCTCCCTAATGCTCGCCGATCTCCGCCTGCCGACGATCAACCAACTCTGGCAGAGCTTCGCAAAGCGGGCCGACGCCGAGGGCTGGACCGCCGCCCGCTTCCTCGCCGCGCTCGCCGAGCACGAGCTCGCCGAGCGCGACCGAAGGCGCATCGAACGCCATCTCAGGGAGGCAAAGCTGCTCCCCGGCAAGAGCCTGGAGTCCTTCGACTTCAACGCCGTGCCGATGATCTCGAAGGCCCAGGTCAACGCGCTCGCCGCCGGCGACGCCTGGCTTACCCAGGGCGCCAACTGCCTGGTCTTCGGCCCGCCCGGCGCCGGCAAAAGCCATCTCGCGTCCGCCATCGGCCTCGCCCTGGTCGAGAACGGATACCGCGTGCTCTTCACCAGAACCACCGATCTGGTCCAGCGCATGCAGGTGGCGCGCCGCGAGCTCGCCCTGGAAGCCCTGCTCGCCCGGCTCGACCGTTTCCACCTTCTGATCCTCGACGACCTCGCATACGTCCAGAAGGATCAGGCCGAGACCGGCGTGCTCTTCGAGCTCATCTCGGCGCGCTACGAACGGCGATCGCTGCTGATCACCGCAAACCAGCCCTTCGGCGCCTGGGACAAGGTGTTCCCCGACGAAACAACCGCCGTGGCCGCCGTCGATCGCCTCGTCCACCATGCCACCATCCTCGAGATGAACGTCGAGAGCTACAGACGCCGCGAAGCGCTCGACAGGGGCAAGCGAAAGGCCGGCCGACCGGCAAGCTACGCCACCGGGAAAAACACCAAGGACTGATCCGCCGACGCCAACTCGGCGAAGCGGCCGCCAAACTCACGGCCCGCGGGGACCGCCTCCGCGGGCCGCTTAATCTCCGCCCGACCGTCCCTCCGCGACAATCAAGACCGCGAAACCGGTCGCGCCGCGACAATCAAAACCCGCTTGCAATCGCCGCCGCGCGAGGGAATCATCCCCCCGCCGCTGCCGCCGGGAATCTCATCCTGATTGACGCGCGGCTCTCACCCAGATTGTCGCGCCATACCCACTTCCACCCGACCGCGGCATAGACCCACCGCCGCCCGCTCCCGATTGCGGGGAGCTGGTCGGCAAGGTGCAGCCGGTAGAACCGCCAGCGCCGCCCCGCAGAAAGCGCGGGGCGGCTGGCGGGCTTCGCCGTGGGCTTCTTAGGCGCGCCCATCGGGGAACATCGCCGGGGCGGCATCGCTCACGCCAACCCACGAGTCGGCGTAGAGAACCGGGTTAGGCGTTTCCGCCTCCCCGTTGCGCTGGCGCAGCACGGCCCGCGCCTCGGCATAGGTCGCGGCGCTCCCGCAGGGGCGCGCCGCCGCCCGGTCGGCGTGGCAGTCATAGACCGGCAGGGGTTCTCTCATATGGCTTATCCTCCGAATCGATACAGGCTGGCATCATCAGCGCCCGGCCACCACGCCGGGCGGAACGGGGCGAACGCTACGCGCCCCGGTTTCGCCTTCACTCCGCGAACGCCTCCCAAGTCTCCGGCATGTCGAACGCCTCCCGCCCGTCATGCCGGGCGAAGCCCGCGCCGGGGTCGTAGCCGTCCCGCGCCAGCCGATGCAGCTTGCCGTCTAGGGACCGCTCGGCGCATGGCTCGCACCTAGACGCACCGCCGGGCGCGGGTGCGCCGCAATCCGTGCACTTCCCGGCCCGCTTGCGCGTCCAGTAGCGGGCGCGGTTGGCCCGGTTCTTGGCTTCGGGGTCGCGGTTATCGGTGGCGTGTTCGGCGCAGCGCGTGCGGCCCGGAAGCGTCGCGCGCTGGCATTTGGCGCATTGATTCCGCCCCGCCCGTTCCGCCATGCGGTCCCGTTCGTCGGCGTTGCGCTTGTCGGCGCATGGCTCGCAGACCCTCGCGCCCGGTCTAGGCGGGCATTTGCCGCACCGGGTGCACAAGCCCGCCGCGATCCGCTCTTGCCGCTTCCGTGCGGCCCGGTCCCGCGCCTCGGCCCGCTTCCGGTCTGGATCGCGCCCGCCGTAGAGCTTCCCTTTAGACGCCGCATTGCGATACTTGCGCCGGTCGGCTTCCCGGCGCTTGTCCCCGCACGGCTCGCACCGCGAGGAGTCGGGCGCGGCGGGAACCTTGCCGCACTGGTGGCAAAGCCCGGCCGCCTTGCGTTCCGCCAACTGGCGCTTGTTGAGCTTCCGCTGATAGGCCCGCGCCTTGCGGCGATCGCGGCGCGGCTTGCCAGCCTCCCGGAGACGGGCATCCCGCGCCCGTCCCCGTTCCCGCTCGCGTTCGGCGCATGGCTCGCACTCGGAACGCTCCGGGGCGGGCGGGCGCTCGCCACAACGCGGGCAGAGACCGGCGGCAAGCCTCTCGGCCCGCCGCCGGGCGGCGCGCGCCCTATCTGCCGCGCGCCGCTTCTCTTTGTCCCTGTACGCCACTGTCAGCCGGTCCAGCGGTAGGGCTTCCACCGCTTTTGACCGTTCGGCCTATCGTGATAGAGCCCGGTCGCGCGTTCGCCCCAGACTTGAAACCGCCCGTCCGGCCCGGTGGCGATCAGGATCTCATCCCGGCCCGGCACCAAGTAGCGAATGAGGATGCCCGGCATGACCATCGGCCCGCCCACAGTCTCAATCTCACCGTCAGCCTTGGACAGATACCGCCGCACGGTCGCGAACGCCCTATCCGGCACGCCCGCGCCTTCCATGAACCGCAGCGCGCCCATTAGTCGATCTCCGGGGCGTTGCGCCACATCAGCAGCGCACCGCCAACCGAGACCGCCAGACCCGCCGCCCGCACAACCGAGTCGTCGGCAAGCTCGAAGGCCGCCGCGCCAACCACCAGCGCGACAAACCCCGCAACAATCTCCGCCCCGTTCACTTCGCGGACCCCGGCGCGCGATACGCCCAACCCGGAACCCTCACAGGCTCCACAAGCTCCGCCTCGGGGAGATAGTGCGGGTCTCCGTCGTCGTAGGGATCGGTCCAGACCGCCCGCGCCTTCAACGCGGCGGGCGATACCATGTCGCCCCGCCCGTCATCCTCGACAGGACGGCGCGGACTCAACGCCAGTACATGATCGGTCATCGTGCTTTGCTCCTTCTCTGTTCGCACCGCTACCACACGGCACGCAATGAAAATAATGGGTCACTAGCTATTAGTCAAACGGTTTGCCAGCGATGCGCGACTATCTGTGACGGCAGATAGACGCCCGGGCGCTGGCGGCGCGGTATCGCACGGCCCGCGCCGTCCGTGCGCTTGCGGCGCATGGCCCGGCCCGGCCCGGCTCGAACGGCACCGCACGGCCCGCGCGTGTCGTGCGGCGCGGCTTCCCCTCGGCTCGAACGGCGGGCAGGGGCGCGGCTGGCACCGCCCAGGACGGCGGCGCGGCGCTGGCGCGGCTGGCACGCCCAGGACGGCGGGCATGGTGGGGTTGCGCGTGGGGAAGGCGGCGCGGGGCGGGCGCAAGGTGGCGCATTGCTTGGGGTTCGCGCTGGCGTTTGGCTCCCGCGATAGGAACAGCCTCGGCTCACCGGGGGCGCTCTCTCAAGCCCTTCCCCCTCCCGGCGGCATCGCCCGGCCCGGCCCGACCCCCACCCCCCCGAGCGCGTGCCCCTCGCCCGCGCGCCCGCCCCGCGTTGGCAGTCACGGCTGAATCGCCGCGTGCTCAGAATTTTCCGAGGGACCCGCTTCGGGCGGAAATTTTTTCAGAAATTCAGGTGGGGGGCCCCGCTACAGGCGTCGTAATTTTGTAAAAAAATGTAGCATTCGGGGTTCGTTTCGGTCGGTTGGGCGGTCGATTTGGGCTGTGATTTTTGCGACGCCCCAAAAGGGGTGTCTGGGGAGGCGTCTGGACCCTGCGTGACGGGCATAACAGGCCCGCCCGATAGAGGGGTTTGCCGAGGCGGGGGTGCGAGGGCGGGTTCACGCTGGCGAGGTGGTGCTGGGTAAGCGGTGCGAGCGCACCACCTTGGTTTTCAGCTTGACGCCGGGTCGAAGTTCCAGGGCAGAAGTTCGTGGATTCGGGATTGAGGATGGCCGGCCGCGATTTTCTCCAGCGTGCTCTTGAGCCAGGCGTAGGGCTCGACGCCGTTCATCTTGCACGTCTCGATGAGCGAGCCGACACGGCCCCAGGAGCGAGCGCCCTCGTCGTGGCCCGCGAACAGCGCGTTTTTCGCGGTCAATTTGATCGGTCGGATTCGATTTTCGACGAAGTTGCTGTCCATCTCGACGCGCCCGTCGTACAGGAACACCAGCAACCCGTCCCACTGGTTGGCGATGTAGGTGAGCTTCTCGCCCAAGCGCGAGCGCGGTGAGACGCGCGAGCGCTGCTCGTCGAGCCACACGCCGAAGGCGTTCACCAGCGGCGCCGACTCGGTCCACCGGACGAACTGGCGCGTCGCCGGCGGCTTGCCCCGGATCTTGTCCTCGATCTTGTAGAGTTGAGCGATCCGCTTCAGACCCTCCGTCGCGATCGGCGAGGCGTTGCTGTCGAACACCTCCTTGAGGCCGCGCCTGGCATGGACCCAGCATGCCGCCAGCGTCAGTGCTCCGCCCGGTCGGTCTTCCCGGCGCAGCCGGTTGTGACCGGAATAGCCGTCGACCTGCACCGTCCCCTTGAAGCCCTTGAGAAGCTTCTCGCCATGCTTGCCGCTGCGGCTGGGCGCATACTCATAGACCACGCCCGGCGGGTCCGCACCGGACCAGCCCCGCCCGTCGCGCGCCATCGTCCACATGTAGCCGGTCTTGGTCTTGCCCCGGCCCGGATCGAGAACCCGAACCGTGGTCTCGTCCAGGCCGAGGTTGCTCGACGTCTTCAGTTCTCCCTTCAGGCAGTCAAGCACGGGCCGCAGGTGGAACGACGCCTTGCCGACCCAGTCGGCCAGCGTCGAGCGGTGCAGCTCGATGCCTGAGCGGGCGTAGATCTGCGACTGACGGTATAGCGGAAGGTGGTCGGCGAACTTCGACACCAGCACGTGGGCGAGCATGCCTTCGGTGGGCAGCCCACCCTCGATGAGACTCGCCGGCGCCGGCGCCTGGGTGACGCCCTCCTCGCACGCGCGGCAGGCGTACTTCGGCCGGATGGTGACGATGACCTGAAGCTGCGCCGGAACGACGTCGAGCCGCTCGGTGCGGTCCTCGCCGATCTTCACCATCTCGCCACAACCGCATGGGCACTGCGTGCTCTCGGGCTCGACAAGCTTATAGGTGCGCGGCAGGTGGGCTGGCAGGTGACCGATGTTGCGTTCCGCGGCGGGACGCTTCGTGCGCGGCGCGGGCGTCGTGCCCGCCGGGGCCTCTTCCTCGGCCTCGGCGAGAGCGCCTTCGAGTTCCTCGAAGGCGAGCAGGAGCTGGTCGGGATGGAGCTTCTCGGACTTCTTGCCGAACATCGCCCGGCGCAGTTCGTTGAGCAGATGTTCGAGGCGCCGGTTCTGCTCGGTGAGCGAGGCCACGCGGCTGCGCAGGTCCTCGACAATCCCCTCCGGGCCTTGCTCTTCGAGACGGCGGTTGCGATCGCTCAGCGCCGCGTTCTCGGCGCGCAGCGTCTCAAGAGCCGCTTGCTGACCTTCGAACAGCGCCCGCAGGGGCGGCTCAAGCGATGCGAGATCGACCGTGCCGAGGCTCGGTTCCATAACAGAATCCTATCATGGAATCAGCTACTTAGTCAAGACAACGAGGCGCAAAAAGGGCTCGGATAGCCCCCTGCATCACGCCGCCGCGAGCGGCCGGCGTACCCGTGGACCCCACACCCGGCGCCAATCGAGGCCCTCGAACAACGCCTCGAACTGCGCCCGCGACAGACGGATCACACCGTCGCGAACCGCCGGCCAGGCGAACCGGCCCTGCTCCAGGCGCTTCGATGCGAGCACCAGTCCCGTGCCGTCCCACCAGAGAACCTTGATCCGGTCGACGCGCTTGGGGCGGAAGACGAAGACGATGCCGGAATACGGATCGAGGCCGAGCTCGTGCTCGACCAACGCCACCAGCCCGTCGTGGCCCTTGCGGAAGTCCACCGGCCGCGTCGCCACCACGACCTTCAAGCTCGAGCCCGCGACGATCATCGCAGCGCCCTCAGCACCGACGCGATCTCCGCGATCCGGCCCGCGCCGATGTCGCCGTCCAGGCGCACTGTCACGCCGCGCGCCTCGATCGAAACCGAACCAAGCGCACCCGGGTCCGGCTCCGCGGCCGGGTCTACCGCGAGTGTGACGAAAGCCGGCTCGCGCTCAGGATTGGAGCTCACGGCAACCGGCTCGGGCTCCGGCCCCGCCGATGACGGCAGCGTCAGCTTGCCCTCTCGGGCAAGGGTGCGCCACGACGACAACTGCCTGCTCGACAACCCGTAGCGCTGGGCGACATCACTCACCCGTTCCCCAGGCCAGAAGCTCTCGCGCACGATCCGCGCCTTCTCATCGGCGCTCCAGCGCTGCCGCGCCTGCGGCTCAGCGGATGCTTCCGGGTCCGGGCCCGCCTCAGCGGGCGACGTGTTCGGCCAATCCCAATCGGCGCCGTCGCTTCGCTCAATATCCTGCATCGGCTGACCCTCCTCGGCGAAAGGGTCAGAAAACCGCACTCCTTAACTATAGGGTAGGTGGTCCGCTCGCACCGCTTACGGTGCTGGCGCGGGAGCGGGATGAAATCGACACCCCCTCTCCTGCCTGCTTGCCTGTCCGGGCCGCCGATGGGATGGATTGCTGGCGATCGCGCATTGGGGCGTGGATCTGCGGTGCTGGGCGCGGCTTCCCATGTGGGCGCCCGCCTCGGCATCGAGCTGGATACCCTCGACGGACGGGTTGATTGGGCGGCGTCCTGGAGCGCGATGACCTTGCCGCCGGCTTCGGAGGGAAGCGGTGACGAGGCCGCCCGCGGCGATATCCGGCACGGCGGCAGCGGTTGCCCGCGACACTGGCCGGTCGGGTTCCCGACGGTGTCCGGGATGCGAGGCGGCTACCGTGTGGGCGAAACGGCCGGATGGCCGACCCGGCGCACATGGGGCCGGGCGAACCCGAGCGCGGTTACCGCGAGCTTGAGGAACAGGCTGCCGGGCCGACCGGAAAGCGCACCAAATGGGACTGTCGGAGCACGCCCGGTTACGACCGTCTGACCCGGTACTGTCCAATTGGCCAAACGGCCTGATTGGCGGTGGCGGGCGGGGTCTCGGGGTGGCGGCTCCCTGCTGGTGACGGGGCGCCACCCCGCTCTCCAGGCCCCGGGGGCTTGCACCGGCGCCATCTCACGGCCTGGGAGCCGCCGAGAGGGACGCTAAGGCGGTCCGCTGGAGCTGTCAACGCGCGGGCTGGGGTTGTGCGCGTGCGGCGCCGGGCGATGTCGTTTCCCTCCGCCGCCAAACGACCCGTGGGGAGCCGACCGCAACGCTCGTTCGATAGCACGGCGCGCGGGGCTTGTGGAGGGGTGTCGGAGCGCTGCCGGACGGATGCCGGCAAATGTCTCAAATTGGGTCATTTCCCCAAGAAGGGGATGTGCTGCTCCCCGCCGCCAGCGGTGGCCGGGGTTAGGGGGTCCCCAAGCCAGCCGCGATCAGAGCGCCGCCAGGGGCATTCCGTCTTCCGGTGCAACTTCCTGCGCCAGAACCATCCCAAACCGCGTCAAGTGACGCGGTTTCCTGGGTTGAGTCGCTCACGCCTCAGCCTCCCAAGCGTGGATGATCGCGAACAGCCCGCCGACCTCACTCCGCGTGAGTAACAGCCGCACCAGGCCCCAATCCTCCGGCGCTGTCGGCGCCTCGGTCAGCTCGGCTCGACTGGGATGCAGCCGGCCCAAGGCGACGCCAAACCGTATCAGCTGCTGAGGCGAAACCTCGAACCGTTTGCATCGGTGCTTGAGGAAGCTCACCTGCCTCCACGACGCCTCCACCGGGTGAGGATGGCGATCCCGGTTCATGTTGGCCTCGAGGACCTGCGGGTCGGTGCGACGGACACGTTTTCGCCACGCGGCAGATGGAGAGAAAAAGTCGTCCGTCGTCATGGTCGTCCCCTAGAACAGCGAGATGCCAACGGCCATGTCGGGGCGGTCATTGCTTCAGAGGTACCCGACGAAGGGATTTCGCCGGCGCGCCGCCACCTCGAGCTCCGCCCGGGCCGCCTTGTAGGCCGGCGACCGTTCCGCCGCGCGCACGTCGCCCGACCCGTCCGGCTTCCAGGCCTCGGCGATCATGCAATACCGGTGCGCGCGCCGCTTGTCCGACAGGATAGTGCGCGCGAGCTTGCCCAGGGTGAGCGGCTCGGCACCGGGCTCGGGCTCTTTCGGTTGCGCTCCCATCCCGTTCCCTTCGTTTGCAGGATTTGATTTTCGTTTCGGCCCCGGGGGGAAGCAAGCAAGGAGCGAGCAAGGAAGGGAAGTATTAGGCACTTGTATTTTGTCTCACTACCCGGTCACGGGAAGCCAGATCGCGGCCGCGTAACGGGCGGGCCTGATATGGCCGCCCTTCGGGGAACCATGTTGAGTGTGGCGGACGGATACGGAGAAATTTCTCTATTAGAGAAGTTTCTCGGAGGCGCCAGGCGGTGTGTCAGGTGGCGGCGGCCGGGACGCTTCCAACAATGGCCCCCGCCCTCGCGAATGATTCTTGTCAGGGAGCGAAAAACGGGTTTAGGGGGATGACCGGCTGGGAACGGGGGTTCGGATGCCGGGACTTCTCCAGCGTGCGGCGGGCGCCGCGATAGCGGGTCTGGGACAGGGGATTGTCGCGGGGCGGACCGACGACCGGTGAGACGCGCCGGTTGACGAGAGGAACACGAGCACGGCGAAGGCGGTGAGCCTCGCCCGCAAGGAGATGAGAGAGCCATGACAAAGGTCCGCGAACCGATCGATCCTTCGAAGCCGCTCACGAACACGAAGTGGGAGCGCCTGGCGCTCTTCGCCGCCAATGGCGGCGAGATGTACGACGGTTGCCTCGAAGAGGGCTATAGGCACCCCCGGCAGGACAGCTGGCGTTTCATGCAGCCGGATCACCCGATCCGCCAGCGCCTCGACTATCTCCGCAACGCGATGGCGGCGACGGTCATGCAGGCTGCCCAGGCTACCGGCGTGACGATGAACGACATCATCCGGCAGCTCGACGAGGACCGCGAGAAGGCCCGCGAGAAGGGCCAGGCTTCCGCGATGGTCTCGGCCACGATGGGCAAGGCCAAGGTGCTCGGGCTGGTCGCCGACAAGGGCGAGCACGCCATGAAGTCGATCGACGACATGACGGAGGACGAGCTCCGCGCGCTGCTCGGAGAGGGAGGCGACGATGACCCAACCCGCCACTGACGAGCTGGACACGGTCGACATCCGCGGCTCCCCTCCGTCGATGCCGTGCTGAAGCGCCCTGCCGCCGAAGCGCCCCCAAATGTCGGAGACCGGCGCCCCATACATGTAATCACGCCTAGCCGTGAAACGCTTCCCACCCCCTCCCTTCGACGGAAAAACTTCGTCAAGTTGACGAAGTTTCTCAGGGCCCGGAGATCGTCGAAGAGCCGCTGCCGCCGATCTACCGGCCACCCCGGCCCCCGCCCTTGGCTTCGGGACGGATGAGGCCGGTCGGGCCGGTGCCGTTCCCGCTGAGCCGGAAACCGGGTCACATGACCCGGTTTCGGCTCCCGACGCGCTCCCCCCTGGCGGTCGGATCTGCGCCGGACGCTGATGCAGGACGAGGGGTATCGGAAACACCCCTATCCCGATTTGGAAGGATTGGCGCAGGGCTTCGGGCGCGCGGTGGCGTCGGAGTCGAGTCCGGCCTGCCGCCGGCAGTCGTGGGCGGACCCGGCGGCGCGGGCTGGCCGGCCGCTGTTGCAATTCTCGACGCGGCTCCGGGGTTCAGCCTGAGCGGCGGGGTGTCGACCGGCGGGAAGGCGGTGTAGGGTAGGGCGAGCTTCTGTGGCGTGCGCATTCCCGCCCACGGACGCAACGTCGGACGGAGCATTGCCGTGACGGAGAACCAACCCGCCTCGGTTGAAGAGCGGCTGCGATACCTGGAGGGCAAGGTGGAAGCCCAGCAATACGTGCTGACGCTTGTTGCCGCATGTCTTCCGGACCCGAACCAACTCGCGCTCTCCGCCAGGGTTGTTTCCGGCTACTCTCGAGATTTCCCGGATCCCGATGGGTTCTACGCGCAGGGATACAAGGCGGCCTGCCACGAACTCATGGAGAAGGCGACCGCCAGCCACAGATGAGTCGCGCCGCCGCCGCGCTCGTAGCCTCGGCCCTCGCCCTTGTCCCGGGCTGCGACACGGCGTTCGGGACCCTGACGCTAATCGACCTCGGCACGAGCGCCAGCGTCGCCTTCATAACGGGTGGGTCGCCCGCCGCCGAGGACACAACCGAAAGCAGGCCCGAGCCGGGCGGCGACTGAGCCTCGGCGCTTTATGCGTTCACGGCCGGTATTCGGCCAAGGCCGAGCCCCTGTAGAATGTCCGGCAATCGCTCGATCCAGTCCGCGAAATCCGCCATCCTACGAAACCGGCGCATGGCGTCGACGGGCGGAGCATCGGGCGGCACCGTTGGAATAACCGCCCTGGCATTGCCCAGGCGGGCGCGGGCCACAAGCGGCCCCGCCGGTCGCGCTGTCGTGGGTTCGGTCATGCCCCTGACGTGGGGTCGCAGAGTGCGCTGATCAAGGTGCTCTTGGGAGACTTCGCCCGTTCTATTCCTGTTCCCGGTGACGCTAGGCAGGCCGCCCGAACTGTCCAGACTTCCCGCCGCGCGCCGGCGAGCCCCGAGAGATCGTGATCGACGAGCGCAGCCTCACCTACGCCCGGTGCCGGTGCTGGGTCCGGACCTTCTCGAAGGCATCGAAGGCCCGGCAGGAGTGCGAAACACCGAAACGCGCTGAGCAGGCAGGCTCCGGACCCGCTCAGGCGCGTTTCGGCTCCGGTCCGCGACGATCCACCCAACCTGCGGCCAACCTCTTTCCCGCGCACCGGCGGGGAGGCCATTCCGCTGCCACCGGCGCACGACTCGCCGGGGGTCATGGGCGTCGCCGCCATTTGACACACCCGCGTCAACATGCCCACAATCGCCTTTGCAAAGGTTGCAGGTGCCCGCTCTGTCGGGCCGCCCGCCGAATAGAACAACCCTCTGACCGGCCCGGGTTAGCTCGCCGAGCCCGACGAATAGGTGGGCCATCCAGAAAGAGAGGCTCCCATGACAATCCGTTGCGCGATGGGGCTGGCGGCTCTGCTGTCGGCCCTGATGCTGGTTGGCTGTGGCGGAGGCGGCGATACCGCCCGACCGCACCCGTCAGATCAGAACGAGGAACGTCAGACCACCGTAGCAGCCCTGCAAGCGGCCCAGAGCAGGATCACCCTGCTGAGCGCCGAATACGCGACGCTCGATCAGCAGGCCGACGACGAGGAGATCGAGGACCGGCTCGCGGAGCTGGAAGAGACCATCGCGGCGCTGCTGGACCGCGTGGAGATGCTTGAGAAAAAGCTCGGGATCCTACGACCGCCGGTGCAGGACCCCGACGACACCACGCCCTTGCCCGATCCGGCGACCTCCGACGAGATCAAGGCGCACCTGGGCGGGATGATCCGATCATCCGATACCGTCACCAGCAACCTTGCCACGGTGATCGACGGCAACAATCTCCTCCCCTATGCGCGGGCCAAGCCGGTTGGCCTGGTGTGGTCTGACCTCACCAGAGAAGCAGAACTCGATTACAGCCGGTTGCCCACGCGGCGCGATATTTCGCTGGCCCGAGGCGAGCGGAGTTCAGCAGTGGGCAGAACGAATTTCTCGGGCATGGGCTATGCCGGATGGATGGCGCACAACTTCTTCCTCGTCGCCGGCAGCGCGATCGAGGACACCAATCCGCTCGATCCGAGGCTGACGACGTTCCACCATGCCTATTCGATCGGGGACACGACAGGGCGCAATCCCGTTTCGGGGAGCGCGAGCTGGGCTGGCGTCATGGCTGGCTATACTGGCGACGGCAAGACCATCGCCGGTGACGCCGACCTCACCGCGGATTTCGCGGCCAGCAACCTTGATCTCGAGTTCACCAACATGCGCGAGCACGGCGGGACCGCGAGGACGCCCGACATGCGTTGGGACAACGTGCCGATGCGCGGCGGCTCCTTCGAGGCCCCAGGCCTGCACGGCCACTTCTACGGCACCAATCACGCCGAGGCCGGCGGCATCTTCAACCGCAACCGGATCACCGGGGCGTTTGGTGCGAAGCGCGAGGTCGGGCCGGAGCCGCCCCCTCCTTTTCTTCCTGAATCGATCGGAAGAATTGGGTCCGTCACTGAAACCGGAACCGAGGAATACGACGAGTCCAGCTTCGTGGAGCCCTTCGGATCGTTCGAGGGAACGCGCCCCACATGGTCCTACAGCGGCTGGGGTCTCTGGGGAAGCGTCGACGGAAGCCGGCTGTTCACGGCCACGATTAGCGGCATCAATACTCCGGGCGGAGGGTCTCACCAATACATCGACGTGTATTCGCCAAGCGTCACCGGCACCCTCTCTTTCGACAACCCGACCGGGTACGGCACCGCTACCTGGACAGGAAAGGTCCGCGCCTACGAAAGACACCCCCAGACCTTCGGAACCCCAGTTGAGGGCGACGCTCACCTGTCGATTGATTTCGACGAATATAGCCCCAGCGTCGGCGTGGACTTCACCAATTTCGAACGGAACCACCCGGACATGTCCTGGGACAGGCTGACTATGACGCGGGGGAGATTTCGGTCCAGCTACCCGGGCGACTTGGAGGGAAAGTTCTACGGCGATCGGCATGAAGGCGTCGCCGGCACCTTCGAGCGCGACGGTCTCAAGGGCGTCTTCGGCGCGCTGCGAGAGCCCGACTGACGAGAGCCACGCATGACTGAATCAAGATAGGCGATACCGTCCGCCAGCGCTCGGACGGGCCGCTGACGACCGTCGCAGTTCACCCGGGAGAGGTTGCGTCGGAGGAAGCCGGTAGACTAAAAGGCCGCGCCCGTCGCACCGGGCGCGGCCCCTCTACAACCCACGGAAAAGAGAGCTGCCGTGAGCGAAGATTTTCCGATTCCACTTGGTCGATACGCCGACTCAAGGCCACGAGTTCATCCGGTGATAGGTCTGGCGGTGGAACCGGCGTCAGAGGCTTCGGACACCATTCTGCAATTGCAGATAGGACGTCTGGTCTTCCACCGGCTTGAGGAGGAGAAGGTGACCCACCACTTTGCTCCTTCCCGTCGCGCTGCGGAGATCCTGCGGGACCAACTTGACGAGTTGCTTGATCGCTAGACATCGCATAGCCCTCCCGGCTACGTTCGGTCGAGAGGGGTTCCGCCCTTCGATGCGCCGTCCTGCGGAGCCTGCCAGCAACGCGCGGGACGGCGGTGCGGCGTTAAGCGACCAAGTCCCGGTACATCAGCCGCTTCCCGACCATCGGTAAGGTCGCGCTCGGCTGTGGTGATGATCAGGGATTCTCAACTCCTGCTTTGAGCGCACCAACCGGGCCGGGACGCGCGGTTTGAACGAATGAGCGGCGGTTCCCGGGATGCCTCAACTCCTGAACTTGGGAAAGCCGGGATAGTGTGCGGAATGATCTCCCAAATGATTGGCATAGTTCGGTTTGGTCAATAGCCTCTTGTGGGGCGGGGCACGGCATTCAATCCTGCGTCGCGGATCGCGTTCACGCCAGGTCAGATTGAAGGCGGCGTTCTTCGCGAAGAACACCATTTCCGAGTATGGCAGGTGGTCGTGGATGTACCAGGCGAGCGGGCGCCAGTCCCGGGTGTCCCTGTAGTTGTAGTGCTCGTTGTCGATGAACCACGGGATGACGATGCAGGCGGTCGCTCCCATGAGATCCTGTTTGTCGCGCCAGTCCCAGATGTGCTTCGCGCGGTTGTACTCGTTGTTCGCGCAGGTGGAAGTGTGCTCGTTGCCATAGGCGTTGATCGCCCTGCTTCGGAAGGCGGAACGCACGACGACCTGGCCGAAGGTGCGGTGCAGGGGCTCCAGCAGGTGTTCACACAGACCCCTGCCCGCCTCGAGCGCCAACTTCGGATCGGATGGAACATTTGGGATGCCGTGGGCGGCCGAAATCTCGGAGTAGAGGAAGTCTCGCATGTAGAAATTCCTGGAGAGGCGCTCACGTCCGAGCGCCTCAAGCGCCAGGAACACGCTCTTGTTGACCGGTGGAGCGCGCAACGCGCTCTGTTCGTGAGCGAAATCCTTCAGCGTCTCGATGTGTCGCGACTCCATTGTGTGCATCTCCCCGAGCGAAACCGCTGCTTGGAAGGATGGCAGGACACCGCGAACTAGGCTAGCGTCGAGGTCCAACGATGAGCCGCAATACGAAGGATACTCCACCTTGAGCGATGCCAGCCCGACGACTCCCCAGCAGTTCGCCGCCGCCTGGCGCGACGCCGCCAACACGGCCGAGGCCGAGGCTGCGCTTGCCGGCATGGCCCGCGCGATCCAGGCCGACGTGCTGGGCCGCGCCCGGACGAAGCTCTCCCAGGCCGCCGTGAGCGCAACCGACAATCCCGAGCCGCTGATGATGGCCTGGGCCGGGCTGGATCGCGACGAACGCGCGGCGATCCTCGCCAGCGGGGAAGCGCCCCGCGAGCTTCCGAAACCGATCACCGCGACCGAGGCCGCGAAGCTGCCCCCCCCTACGCGCTTGCTGTCGGCGAGCGGGCGAGCCGGCGCGGTGCTCACCCTCGGCGAGGTTTGTCTGCTGGCCGGTGCCGGGAATGTCGGCAAGTCCCCGCTCGCCGGCGAGATCGCGCTTGCCGTGGCGGACCCGGACGCGCCCGCGCAGCGCCTCGCCGGCGGGCTGTTCGACGTGCACGAAAGCGGGCCGGTGCTGTGGCTGACATGGGAGGAACAGCCCGGCTGGATCGGCCAGCGGCTGAGAGACTTGGCGGGGGCGACGAAGCCGAAGCGGCACGGCGCGCCGGATCGCGTCCATATCCTCGACATGCGAGACAGCTGGCCCCTGTTCGGCCCCGGCGACCGGCACGGCGCGGCCGGGCTGTACTCGGCTCGCCCCGAGCGGCTGGACGGCTGGCAAGCGATGGAGGCGGCCGGCGGGGAGCCTCGGTTGATCGTGATTGACCCGGTGCTGGCAGCCTATGTCGGCGAAAGCAACAACCCCGCCCCGGTCCGCGAATTCCTGTCCGCGCTGGCCGCCTACGCCCGCGAGCGCGAGGCCGGCGTGCTGGCGCTGGCGCACTCGACAAAGGCCGCGCGCAGCGCCGATTCGGACCCGTTCGACCCCGGCCAGATCGCCGGCAGCGCGGCATGGTATGACGGGGTGCGGGGTGCGCTGGTGCTCGATTACGAGGACGATCCCGAGGCCGGGCCGCAACGCCGGCTGGCCGTTGCGAAGGCCAACATGGGACCGGCCCGAATCCTTCGGGCCGCGATCCCGCGCCGCAAGGAGAACAACCAGATTATCGGCTTCACCGGCGACCCGGCCGACCCATGGCACGAATGGCAGCGCCCTTCCCCCAAAACGAAAGGCCGCAAGGGCAAGACGGCGGGCGGCGCAGCTTCCACAGACGGCTCGGGGCTCGACTGATGGCACCCCGCAACGAGGCGCTTTGCCGCGCGCTGGTGAAAGCCCGCAAGACCGCCGCAATCCTGCCCCCCTGGCGCGCGTGGAATGCCGCCGCAACCACCCTGACGAAAATTGCCCGGCCGAGGCGATCCCCGCCGATGAGTCGGTCCTGGCCGGGTTCTTGCCTGACTGCTCGAAGGCCAAGCGGGCCGAGGCCAAGGCCGCGCTGGTAAGGACGCTCTCGGGGCTGGCCTAGATGCTCTCCGAAGGCGAGCCCGCACACCGTCTCGCCCACGCCGGACGCTGTCCGGCAAGTCACGACGAGGCTCCGGCTTGCGATCGGCGGCGGAAATGGGGACTTCCTCCCGGCAGGACCGCGCCGTGCCGGCCCCCCAGGCCGGCGGCGGCAGCGTGCCGCCACAGAACAGCACGCTGTCGCTACTGTTCTATCTGTTCCGGCTTCTGAAACCCTTGCTGGAGGCGGGTTTCCGGAGAGGTGGTCCCCCTCCTTGCACCATCGGGTCCCCCTCCTTGCACCATCGGGTCCCCTTCCTTGCACCATCGGGTCCCCCTCCTTGCACCATCGGGCTCATTCTTCGAGCGCGTGCGGCAGAGTTTCCAGCACACGCCAGCCGTCGGGGCCGCAATCCTCGATGACGACCCGTCCGTCGGCCTCCAGGGTCCGCAGCCGGCTGTCGGCGCGGTCGGCGGCCTTGCTGCGCTGTCGCTTTTCCATCTGGTCGCTCGCGTGGCCGTAAAACAGCCGTCGCCGGTCATAGCGGTCGAGGATCGGTACTTTGTCCGCGTGCGGGTGCCGCTCCTGGCCGAGGATTACGGCGTCCGGGTGCCGCCAGTCGCGTTGCGGTACCTCGCCCTTGCGCCATTGCAGCCGACCGTTGCGCCCCGGGAACGGGTTGTTGCCATGGCCGGTGATGCGCCCAGCGGCGACGGGCTCGCCGTTCTCGTCGAGAACGGGCTTTCCGTCCGCGCCGCGGAGCGCGGCGAGCAAGTAGCCGTCCGGATCGCGCAGGGCCTTCGGGCGCGTGGCGTAAATGCGGTACCCGCCGTTCGCAGCCTTCGCCCGGTCCCACAGCGTCGCCAGGGCCAGGCTTCCGTCGAATGCCGGATCGCTCACCACGCCGGCGGCGATCAGCGCGTCGCGGCGGATCAACGGACCATGATCGGCGGCGTCGGGGAGCGCTATCTCGATCACGGCACAAGAGTCGAGGTCGCCGAAATCGGGGCGCGCCCGGAACATGACGGGCCGCCATTCCCGCCGATCCGGCAGGATCACGCCGGCGAGCGTGACGGCATTCATGGCGCGGGCCAGCAGCCGCGCGTGGCGAGAGGGTTTCCACAAGCTTCGCTCGCCCTCACCGGTCCCTGTATTCAACGGGGCGGGCCAAATCCATTCATGCGCGAGCGTCCGCAGTGAAGGCCGAAGGGTGTAGCGGCCGCCAGGGCGGCGAGCGTCGCGCGGCACGGACAGCAGCGAATAGACGAGCAATCGCTTGTCGATCCGCGCCCCTCGGCCGGAGGTCAGGTCGCCGAAACCGATTTCTTCGGCCACCACCAGCGCCGGCGCGGGCACAACGGCACTGTCCGGCGGCTCAAGTCCGGGCAGGAATGGAGCGCGGTTCGGTTCCACAAGGCCGGGTTGGATCGGCAATTCGTTGTCATTCAGCGGGGCCTCGAGGATCGATGGCGCACGCCCTCCTGCCCAAGCGAACAAGTCGCTCGGCAGGATAGCCGTTGCGCGGGTATCGGCCTCGATTTCGCGCGGCCGTTCCTGCCAAGCGCGCATTATCGCCGCAAGGGGATGCGGCGCACGTTCGGCGGCAGACAGGGCGAGCCATAGCCCATGCACGTAGTCGAGCGAGCCCGACAGCACGCCCTCCGGGGAGAGGGTGTCACCGAGCACCATTGCGGACAGAGTCTGCTTCCCACCCCAGGTCATCGCCAGCCACGAGCCGTGTGGCCGTTTCGGTGCCTTCCCCGCCGGCCATTCGAGGCGGAAGACGGTGCAGAGCGCGGCGCTGGCGTCCTTCCTTGCGGCGTCCGGGCAAGGCGGGAGCCGGATCGCACCGTCGCCATCGAGGCGAACGGGAGTGAGCCAACCGGCCATGTCTTGCATCGTCGGGATCATGCTCGCCGGGCAATCTTCGTCCCGATGGGCGCGGCGGTATTCCACGCGGGCCAGGGCGGGGAGGATATCGGCCGCCTCGCGAGCGCCCCTCAGAGCGGCCCGAAGCGTCTCGTCGGGGGTTGCCATCAGTCTAGCCCCGATCCGTCCGTGGCGGCATTTCGGGCGGCGCTTTTGGTCGCGTCCTTCGGGGTTTTCCATGAAACCCCGCCGGGGTCGGTTTCCCGTGCCAGCTCCCATCCGGCGAACTCTTTGGGGATTATCCCGAATGCTTGACAAACGGTCCCGCGATCCCCATATCCCAAGGGTAGGAAGGGAGACGCGAGATGGCGAAAAAGGGACCGGGCAAGATCCATCGCGAAGGGTTGTCGCTGGCCGAGCTGTTCGAGATGTTCCCGGACGAGGCGGCGGCGGTCGCGTGGTTCGAGTCGGCGGTCTGGCCGGACGGGCGGCATTGCCCGAAGTGCGGGTCGGTCGAGACGCGGGAAGTCAAGAACGGGAAGCCGATGCCCTACTGGTGCAAGGACTGCCGGTCCTACTTCTCGGTTCGGACGGGAACGCCGCTGGCGCACTCGAATGTCCCGATGCGGAAATGGGCGATTGCGATCTACCTCTGCCTGACTTCGCTCAAGTCGCTTTCGTCGATGAAGCTGTCCCGCGACATCAAGGTGAAGCAGGCGACGGCGTGGTTCATGCTTCACCGTATCCGGGAAGCGTGGGGCGAGGACGACGACGAGGACTTTGACGGCCCGGTCGAGGTCGACGAGACCTACATGGGCGGCGAGCGCCGCAACATGTCGAATGAGAAGCGCCGTGCGATCCGCGCGGCCGGTTCGCCACGCGGCCCGGTCGGCAAGATGGCGGTCGTTGGCGTGAAGGACTGCGAGACGAACGAGGTCCGCGCCGAGGTCGTCCGGCGCACGGACGGTGCGACGCTCCAGGGTTTCGTCCGCGAGCACACGGAGCCCGGCGCGACGGTCTATTCGGACGAGGCGGCGGCGTACAAGGGGCTGGCGCGGGATTACGAGCATGAGCCGGTCAATCACTCGGTCAGCCAGTACGTCCGCGGGCAGGCCCACACGAACGGGATGGAGAGCTTCTGGTCCATGTTGAAGCGGGCGCATGACGGGACTTTCCACAAGATCAGCCCGAAGCACCTGCAACGGTATGTCTCGGAATTCGCCGGAAAGCATAACCATCGGAATTCAGGAACCCTCGTCCAGATGCGGGATACCGTCGCCCGGCTGATCGGCCGCCGCCTCGCCTACCGCGACCTGATCCGCCACAACGGGCTTTCGTCCGGCGCGCGGTCGTAGCCGGTTCCGCAGTAGGGCGCGTGCCAGCTTCTCGGGGGTTGCGCCCTTCAAGTCGCGCTTCGGGTCAAGCATCGGCACGCCTCGCGTCATCCGTCATCTCCCTTTCTGCCGAATGCGAATCCGGCGAACGCGGCGAGCAAGGTGGCGGCTTCGGATGTCAGGAGGTCGTTCAGCGCCAGAACAAGAATCGCCGGGATCGACGACATGAGAACCGTATACCGGATGAATTGCCAGCCGATTCCGCCTGCTTTCTGCCGCACTCGCAGGTTGTGGCTGCGGTTCAGAAGCCCTCCGACGATAACAATCGGGATGCAGGAAGCGAGCCCAATGTTGACGATAATGAACCAAGTCTCCATGCCCGATTCCCGCCTCAATCCAGACACTCGATAATCCGCAAACGCTGATTGGGGTGCAGAAGGGACACCACCTTGGGTTTTCGGCCAGGACGCCGTATCACGACCGCGCCGTGATCCTTCAAGAAATCGAACTCCCGAAGCACGAAAACTTCCAGAATGTTTGCCTTCGGCACGGTTTTGACCGTTGCAATTCCTTCCTTCCCATCAAGCGTGACCTCCCGACCTTGAAACGTCACAAATTTCGCACCGCAGCGAAACTCAGGCTCGTCCTCTGCCTGTCCGGCGGATGAAAGAGACAGGCAAAAGAGCATTGCCGCGGTCCCGCCGATCAAAGATCTGCGGCTGGCAAGCCCCGTCATTCCGCGTCGTCCCCTTCAAGCTCTTTCCGCAGCTTCTGCTTCTTCGTCCGTATCCAGAGGCCGAGCAGGGTTTCATCGAACGTCACGGGGTCACGACGGGCAAGGGCGACATAGATGTTGAGCAGAAGGACGAGGATAAAGACGGCCAAAGCCAGAAAGCCGCGAAATTCGATGTGGCGCGGCGGATCGGTGATACCTGCGATGGCCAAAGCCACCAATATCCCGGCATTGGCCAGAACTGCGATGATGCGGGCGATCCTCATCATTCCTCGTCGTCTCTCTTGTCGAGATCGACACCGAGCCCGAATGTGGCTGTGGCGGTCGCCTTGAATTCAACTCCGATATCGATGGGAACCGCTAGCCGGATCGTTCCGTCAGGCAACTTCACCACTCTCGTTCCTTCGGGCAACTCGGCATAGGTCGCCCTGCTCTCTCCGCCGACAGGCTTCATCGGCAATTTGTCGACGGCCTTGTTGAGGCTTTGGAGGGCGAGATTGTGGGCCGCAAACTGATCCGCGAGGTCGCCCACCGTCAGTGGCTCACCGCGCTTGCCAGCGTGCATTTTCACGGCCAGATGAAGCGCCGCAAACGCAACGAAGGTGGCCCAGATCACCCATGCGGGCATGTCCGGCTCCAACTTCGCCCCCATCATGCCAGCAGCGAAGAGCGCGCCGTGAGCGCCGAAGGCTACCGGCCACTTCATAGCCACCCATCATGCCACGTCCCCCGCCCCTGTCAAGCATTCGGGATATTCCCCAACTCTTTGAACCGATTGCGGTGTGGGTCCAGTTGCACCCCCAATTGCCGCCGCGCAACGCCGTCCTCGATCTCGCGCCGCTCGGCATCCGTCAGCGCGCCGCGCCGCAGCCCGTCGGCCACCGCCGTGATCGCGCGATCGGGATTTCCGGCGGCCTCTGCCAGTAGCGCCGCCAGGTTCTTGCGGATGATGGTATCGTTCGGCATGGGCTTACGTCCTTTGCCGGGATTAAGCTCTAGGGGCCGCGCGTGTCACCCTTGCCGCGCGGCCCCGTCCACTCTAGCGCGGCCACTGTCGCGCCACGCGAATCGGATGCTTCGGCTGGCGGCGATCCGGACTCCTCCATCAGCGCCAGCTGCCGGAGCCGGTTCCACAATGCGCCACCCTTCCGGCCCGCAATCATCGCTCCCTATCAAGGCTTCGCCGAAGCCGCCAGTCGGCCATTTGGCCCAATATCCGCGCGAACCTCATCCGGCGCATCGAAGAGCTTGAGGCGGAGATTCCGAGCGACTGCGGAAAGCGCAGCAAGTGAGACTTCCGGAGCGTGCCCGATAGCGACCGTTTGCCCCGGTTTTGGCAAACAGCCCAAGGCCTATTGGCATCGGCTGGGCGGCCGGAAACGCCGTCCACCTGAACCGGAAAGGCCATACCAGCTTCCGGAATCACGGCTAGACAACGCACCCGGTACTCGTCGCCGGCGCCGCGTTCAGGGATACCTGGACGCACCGATGTTGATGTCGAACGGATCGATCTCAGAGAGGCGAAGCGCCCGGCGCTCACGCTTCTGGCTTTCCCCGGTCGCCCCCGCTCGGCCCCTCCCAAGAACCTGCTTGACGGGGATTCGAAGTCCGTCGGATACGCTCGCCCATGTCCGGCGAAAGAGCCCAGACAGGCGGCACCCAGGACGCCGAGACAGAGTCGGAGGACGCCGGTTCCACCGAGGCGCTGAGCCCGGAAGCCGAAGCCGAGGCGAAAGCGGCTTGGGAGGAGTTCACCGGCAGCAAGCTCGATGACAATGACGACTCCGAGACAGGCGATGAAGCCGGGTCCGGGCCCGGACCCTCTGGAAGGCCCGGCAGGAATGCGCCACGGAGAAACGCGTAATGTCGAACCCCCATCCTTCCCCGCCGCTCACCCGTGAGGACAAGGAGCGCATCCGGCAGCGGATCGCCGAGGACCTTACCGTGAAGAAGGCCGCCGAGAGCGTCGGGCGTCCGTTTGGGACGGTTGCTACGGTGGTGAACGAGCTGGGGGGCGTCAGGAGGATCAGGGCTGAGGCTCGCTCGTTAGCTGCCTGAGCCGGCCGGGCCTATCGCGGCCCGGGTGCGATCATGGCGCGGTTCCGCGCGCGCCGCCTCGCACATCAAGACGATTCCCGCGCGGATGTTGTCTGCAAACTGAATATCCTCGCGGGCGATCCGGGCAATGTTCCGCATGACCGGAAGTATCGCTTCGCCCATGACAACCGCCACTCTCGCCGGGCGCGACTCAAGGAATTTGACGAGTTTTGCTTCGACAATTTCGGCGTCTTCGAGCTGGGCTTCCCTCTCGGCTTTGAAGGACGCGATCTCGGGAAACGTGAACGCCGCCACTTGCTCGCACGTCGCCGCCCGTACCGGCGCGACCGCCGCGCCGATGGCGAGCAAGGCGAGGATCGCGAGTGCCACAAGAACCGTCCGGATCAACGCGATTGTCCTGGCGACGATCCTCCGCAACGGCGCTCGAATTCCGCGAGCGCACGCCGTGCATCCTCGCCAAGCGGGATTATCGTCGTATGACCGCCGAACCGGAAGGCGACCCGCTCCGCCGTCCGGAATCCGGCGATGATCCGGGTTAGCGCAGAGTGCCGGTTTGTTGGGGCTTAGGTAGTAGAGTAACAACGCCTCCGATCAGGCATTTTCGTCCTCGTACTCGATCCTGACCGGCGACAGCACGGCGCGGGCCACTTCTTCCGGCGTCGCGTCGATGCTCACGTCCTCTTCCATCTCGGCGTTCGTCGGCTTGTGGCTGGGCCGCTTCAGCCGGACGGTCGGCGCGTCTTTCTCCTTGGCCATCATCGCTCTCCTGTTGGGGGCCGGCACCCTATCACGCCTTGACATTGCCGCAAAGTAACCACACGCTCCCTCCTGCAAACGTTGCGGATGCCCCGCTCGGTCGGGTCGCCCGCTGAATACGAGAGCCTTCATGCGGTGCCGGCTGATCCCCGGCGCCCGGCGAATAGGCGGGACTTCGCTCATCCGCGACGTTTGCACGGCCCGGCACCCGCTGGGCCGGCCAGCGGGAGTCTCGCCATGCTTCCAGTGTACGTCATCAACCTTGATCGCCGGCCGGACCGGCTCGCCTCCATCGCCGCAGGCCTCGATCGCCTTGAGATGAAGTTCGAGCGGATCGCCGCCGTGGACGCCAGAAACTTGCCGTCCGAAGGCGACAGGGTGCTGGGAGCCGCCGAACACGCGTGCCTGGTGAGCCACCGCAAGGCGCTCGAACGGTTCCTCGGTACCGTCGCGCCAGCCGCCCTCATCCTTGAAGACGATGTTGTGGTCTCGCGCGGCCTGCCGCGGTTCGTCGTCGACATGGAATGGTGGCCTGCCGGGCGCGGCCTCATCAAGCTGGACACGAAATTCGAGAAGCCCCGGCTTCTCGGAAGGCATTGCGGATCCGCGCCAGCCATGCGGCATCTGCGCGAAATGGTCATGGGGAACGCCGGGTGCGGCGGGTATCTGGTCGACCGAGCAACGGCCGCGAGAATATTGGGGGCCGACGACGACCCCACATTCCCGATTGACCGACTGCTGTTCGACTTCCGCGTCTCCCGAACCGCGAAGCGCCTCCGGGCGGTGCAATGCGTCCCGCCTGTCGTTAGGCACGGCGACGACTTCGGTTCGGACATTGGAACGGATCGGCGGAAGGCACGCTCGGCGGCGGCGCGACGAAAGGGCCGGTTGCGGCGGCAATTCAGTAACCCTCCGCCGTGGACCGCCTTCCCTGTTTAGCGTGATGTGACGAGGCTGTGCGATCGGGAGTGGGCACCTGCGAGGTGTCCATCTGGGTTTAAGTGGACACGATCGCAGATGTCGGATTCGGATGAGGAGTTTGGGGTCGGGCCTGCGCGCCCGGTTTCCCGTCGTCGTCGCTGGAGCGAGGCCGAGCGGCTTCGGATCGTCGCGGAGAGCTATCAGCCGGGGGTATCGGTATCGGTGGTGGCGCGGCGCAACGACGTGAACGCGAACCTGCTGTTCACCTGGCGGCGGCGCTACGGCAAGCGGGCTGCCGGGGCGGGGAGCGGCGGTCTGGTGCCGGTGGTTGTCGAGCCGGCCGGGCCGCCGGCGGCGCCGACGGAGAGCACGACCGGCTCTGGGTCGGCGGCGGGACGGATGGAGATCGCGCTGTCGGACGGTTCGCGGGTGATCGTCGACCGCGAGGTGGACGGCTCGGCGCTGGCGCGGGTTCTTGCGGTTCTGGGCCGGCGATGATCCCGGTACCGGGCGGGGTTCGGGTGTGGCTGGCGACCGGGGTGACCGACATGCGGCGCGGCATGAACACGCTTGCGCTGCAGGTCCAGGAGGATCTCGGGCGCGACCCTCACGCGGGCGATCTCTACATTTTCCGGGGCCGTCGCGGCGACCTCGTGAAATGCCTCTGGCATGACGGGGTAGGGATCTCGCTGTATGCCAAGCGTCTTGAGCGCGGCCGGTTCCAGTGGCCGGCGACGTCGGGCGGCGCGGTGTCGATCAGCGCGGCGCAGCTCGGCTACCTGCTCGAGGGGATCGATTGGCGGAACCCGGTGCGAACCTGGCGGCCGTCGCGTGCCGGTTGATCCGCGACAAAATGACTCACCCGGCGCGGCGGGTGTCGCGTCGAATCGGGCGATGTGCTGGGCTTTCGGGCATGACCGAGGGGTCCGGGATCGACGCGCTGAGGGAGGCGCTTGCGGCGGCCGAGGCGAGGGCGTCCGAGGCTGAGGCCCGGGCCGCCAACGAGGCGGCCCGGGTGTCGGACGCGGAGGCCGAGATCGCGTTCCTCAAGCTGGCGATCGAGAAGCTGCGGCGCGAGCTCTACGGTCGGCGCTCGGAGCGCAAGGAGCGGCTTCTCGACCAGCTGGAGCTTCAGCTCGACGAGCTTGAGGCGAGCGCGACCGAGGACGAGCTGGTGGCCGAGCGGGCGGCGGAGAAGACCTCGGAGGTGAAGGGGTTCAAGCGGCGCCGGTCCGGGCGCAAGCCGTTTCCGGCGCACCTGCCGCGCGAGCGGGTGGTGGTGCCGGGGCCGACCTCGTGTTCGTGCTGCGGCTCGGAGAAGCTGTCGAAGATCGGCGAGGACATCACCGAGACGCTGGAGGTCATCCCGCGCCGCTGGAAGGTGATCCAGACGGTGCGCGAGAAGTTCACCTGCCGGGATTGCGAGAAGATCGGCCAGCCGCCGGCGCCGTTCCACGCGACGCCGCGGGGCTGGGCAGGTCCCAACCTTCTGGCGACCATCGTGTTCGAGAAGTACGGCCAGCACCAGCCGCTCAACCGCCAGCGCGACCGCTATGCGCGCGAGGGGGTCGATCTCAGCCTGTCGACGCTGGCCGATCAGGTGGGCGCGTGCGCGGTGGCGCTGAAGCCGCTGCACGATCTGATCGCCAGACATGTTCTGGCGGCGGAGCGGTTGCACGGCGACGACACCCCGGTGCCGGTGCTGGCCAGGGGCAGGTGCGCCACGGCGCGGGCCTGGGCCTATGTGCGCGACGACCGGCCGTTCGGCGGTCCCGACCCGCCGGCGGTTCTGTTCCGCTACTCGCGGGACCGCTCCGGCGTCCACCCGGTCGAGCACCTGAAGAGCTTCTCCGGCATCCTCCAGGCCGACCTCTATGCCGGGTTCAACCGTCTGTATGCGGCCGCCAGATCGCCGGGGCCGGTCACCGAGGCCCCATGCTGGAGCCACGCGCGGAGGAAGTTCTTCGAGCTCGCCGACATCGCGACCGGCAAGCGGCGCGGCGGGAACGCGCCGCCGATCTCGCCCGTGGCTCTCGAGGCGGTGAAGCGGATCGACGTGCTGTTCGACATCGAGCGCGGGATCGTCGGCAAGTCCGCCGAAGAGCGCCGCGCCGTGCGCCAGGAACTCAGCGCGCCGGCGCTGGCCGACCTCAAGGACTGGATGGAGACCGAGCGCAGGAAGCTGTCGCGCCATTCCCCGGTGGCCAAGGCGATGGATTACATGCTCAGGCGCTGGGAGCTGTTCGCCCGCTTCCCCGAGGACGGCCGCATCTGCCTGACCAACAATGCGGTCGAGAGGGCGCTCCGCGGTATCGCCCTCGGAAGACGCAGTTGGTTGTTCGCCGGTTCCGACCGCGGCGGCGTGCGCGCGGCGGCGATGTACACCCTCATCGGCACCGCCAAGCTCAACGACGTCGACCCGCAGGCCTGGCTCGCCGATGTCCTCCGCCGCATCGCCGGGACGCCGCAGAACCGGCTCGACGAACTCCTCCCCTGGAACTGGGTCCCCGAACAGCGGCACGATCTGGCCGCTTAGGCCGACCGTCCACTGCGCACTACTCCTCGCCGCCAAACTCGGGCCAGTTCACCCTGCGGTCTCCGGCGGATGGTTACGCAATTCAGAAGCCTGCGGCACAAGGTGGCCGTTCTCGGCCTGCGCGCGGCCGGGCGCGTGCGGCGCTACCCCATGGACTTCATTAGGGAGCCATAGCGGCTATAACGACGGGAGCGCAGCCGCTGGAACGGCTGCGCTCCCTACTACAACCCACGCGAAGGAGGAAATGGGATGGACGCCTCCCACCCCCTGATGTTCGAGGACCTGAGGGATGAGTGGACCCTCGCGGGCCGACGGCATCAAAGTGCCAATGGGGAAGAGCAAGCTCTTCACAGGCAAACCGGAGGGTCCGAGATGAAGACTAACAGAACCGTCGTCGGGGTGGATACGGCGAAGCGCGTGTTCCAGCTGCACTGGGTCGATATGGAGACCGGCGAGATTGAGGATCTGAAGCTGACGCGGGCGAAGTTCCTGGAGCACTTCGCCAACCGCACGCCGTGCGTGGTCGCGATGGAAGCCTGCGGCGGCTCGCAGCACTGGGCAAGGCAGCTTCTGGAGCTCGGCCACGATCCCTGGCTGTTGCCGGCCAAGGCGGTGCGGCCCTTCGTGTCCGGCAACAAGAACGACACGCACGACGCGCGGGCGATCTGGACCGCGGCGCAGATGCCGGGCATCAAGATCGTTGCCGTCAAGAGCGAGGAACAGCAGGCGATCCTGGCGCTGCACCGGATGCGCCAGCAGCTCGTCAAGTTCCGCACCGCGCAGATCAACGGGCTCCGCGGCCTGTTGACCGAATACGGCGAGGTGATGCCGCAGGGCCGTGCCGGCATGCGCCGTGGCATGGCCGAGGCCCTGGAGCGGGTCGCCGCGCGGCTGCCGGCGATGGTGATCGACACTCTTCGCGAGCAGTGGGCGCGGGTTGGCCGGCTCGACGAGGAGATCGCCGAGATCGAGCGGCGGATCGGCGTGTGGCACCGCGGCAATGCCGACAGCAAGCGGATCGCTGAGATCCCCGGCGTGGGCGTGCTGACCGCGACGGCCGTCATCGCCGCGATGGGCGATCCCGCCGCCTTCAGGTCGGGGCGCGAGTTCGCCGCCTGGCTGGGCCTGGTGCCCCGGCACGACGGCACCGGCGGACGGGTTCGAATGCTCGGCATCTCCAAGCGCGGGGACAGGTATCTCCGAACCCTGCTGATCCACGGCGCGCGGAGCGTGCTCACACATGCCAAGGCGCCGCCCGAATGGGCGGTGCGACTGGCCGAGCGGCGGCCGGCCAACGTGGTCACCGTCGCGCTGGCCAACAAGACGGCGCGCACGATCTGGGCCCTGCTGGCCCATGACCGGGCGTACCAGGCGAACTTCGTCAGCCAGCCGGCATAGGCGCGGCTGACGACGGGACAGCGAACCAACAGAGGAGGTGGCCGCTGAAAGGTTGCGCAAGGCACGACAAGGAGTGATGGCAAACAGGTCAGACCGCGATCCGCTAAGCCTGAATGCGGTGTGGGGCGTAAAGCCCACGGAGGAAATGAGGCGCGGATCGGCAGATTCCATCAAGGCCAGCGGGCATCAAGTCCCGCACCGACAGGCCGGATACAAAACTGCAATCTGCCTGCCCGTCACACCGAAATCGAACCTTGCGTCCCGGGAGGCGTCCATACAATTTCGCATGAGCAAACAAGTCGTCGCAGTTATTCCCGAGGACGTGCGCGTCACAAAGTCGTCGCGCATGTCCCAGGTCATTTTGCTTGTTGAGATTCTTGTCGACGGCGAGTTGGCCGAGCAGAGGTACGTTCTGAATCTCGACAAGGCGGACGCTGTAGGGCTAGAGCTTCAGCGTCAGTCAAAACGACTTCGCGACGACCTGGCCCGCGAAGCGCCGCTTGGTAAAGCTCCCGAGAGCGACGAGCCGCTTCATTAGCAGACATGGTGGGGCGCTCCTTACCGGATCAAGTCGGCGTACCTTAGCCGCCTCCCCACCATCCCGCGAACGATATTCGCCATCTGCTCAAGCGTGTCCGAGCAGCGGTCGTTGTGGCGTCCGGCAAATTCGGCGACGTAGCGATCCATATGCTTCGGCGAAATTTTGTGAAACGTGCCGGTGTGGGCGCGCTTCAGCATGGCCCAAAATGACTCGATCCCCTGGGTTCCCGCCCCGGCCGCCCGGTTGAAATACTCGCCGTCCGAGTGGTTGACGCTGCCGTGTTCGTGGAAGATCAGCCCCTTGTAGGAGGTGCTCTCGTCGGTGTAGACCTTGGCGTCGGGCACCACACGGTTCTCGATGAAGCTCTGGAGCGTGATCGCCGTGGTGTCGTCTACGACGCCCGCGCTCACTTGGTTCGTCTCCCGATCTTTTACCCCGGCCACGATGGTCTTTCCGGCCAGCGGCCCCGCGCCTCTCATCGCCTTGCGCTTCGCCCGGCTCATGTTCTTGCGCTTCCCGCCCATGTAGGTCTCATCCGCCTCCGCCGGCCCCATGAACGGGCCCTCGTCGCGCTTCCACGCCTCGCGGATGCGGTGCGCCAGATACCAAGCCGATTTCTGGTTGATGCCGAGATCGCGGTGCAGCTTCATGCTGCTCACGCCCTTCAGGCTCGTCGTCACGAGGTAGATCGCGATGGCCCAGGTCTGGTAGCCGAGAGGCGATCCCTGCATCACGGTGCGGCTCTTGAGCGAGAACATGCGCCGTTTCGGGCAGTCGCGGCAGCGGTGAGTCATCGTCGGGTGCTTGATGTTGCACTGGACGTTCGCAGAGCCGCAATACGGGCACTCCGGCCCGTCCGGCCAGATCTGTTTCTCGAACCACACCCGCGCCGCATCGTCGTCGGGGAACTGTTTGAGGAGCTGGGGAAGCGTCATCCCCTTCCGATACCCCTTGCCCGGTCCGCTGGCCATCGCGCTCCTCCCGCTGTGGTTACTCTAATGTAATTGGCGGGATCGCGATCTTCAAGGGGAAGTTGTTACTCTACTACCTAAGCCCCGGTTTGTTCCCGCCGCTTCCGGCGAACCCGGCTCCCCCATCCATTCTTCCTCGTGGACCGCGCCATGGTCGAATCGGTAACGCACGATGATCCCGGCACGGAAAGGAACGACGCGCTTCGCGTGCGCGAAAAGCGCCAATTCGGTGTCGCCGCACGTAATGATGACCATGGGATAGCGCGATGGCGGATTGTCGAGGAGGTCACTACACACGATACTATGCGTCTGCTTGTCCGTGAAAGCGTCCTGATCGGTTGCTACGTGGCACAATCCGAATTGGGCAAGAAGGTCAGCGCGAGCCGTGGAAACCGCCGCCAGCAAGACGAGGATCGCGAGCGCCGACAATGTACACCGGCGCGACGACGTGCAGAATTGGCCAGTCAAGTACTACCCCCCTCTTTCCTGTTCGCCGCACGACGGCTCGGCGAGCCTAGCGGGGATCGTAAAGGTCGGCAAGAAACCGGGGCGACGGGTGCGCTGAGAGCGGACTATCCCGACAGCCGCGTGAGCGAGACGCACTGGCGCCCCTTGGGGCTATCCGCCGCGCTGAAGCTCACCGGCTCGCCATCGACGAGGGTGCGAAGCCCGAGCCTTTCCAGCGTCGCCGCGTGCACGAAGACATCGCGCGACCCGTCGTCCGGCTCGATGAAGCCGTATCCCTTTTCCGCCCGGCACCATTTGACCGCGCCGGGCGATCCAGCCCACTCCGCGCCGTTCCGGGGCGAGCCGTTGGGCGCGCCTGCCGGGACGCTGCGGCCATAGCCATGGCGCAGGGCCGGGGAGAGCGGTGGGTGAGAGCCGCGCCCGTCACCGGGCGCGGCGTCTCTCTACTGGCGCGACGCTCCGAACGCCGCGGTCAAGTCCGACCGCTCCAGCGTGCCGGCCGCGCCCTCGTGGTTCCGGCCCGTGAAGATCCCGGTGAGCGTGCCGTCATCGCCTCCGGTCTCGCGGAATGTGTTGCCAGTCACGGCGATAGTGTAACCGAGATCGCCGTCAAGCCACGTCGTGCCGGTGCCAGCGGCGCCCGGTGCTGCATTCGCCGCCCAGGTCTCCAGGCTCGTGAAGTCCGCGCGGCCCGTGAGCGTTGCGAGCGTCACGCCGATTTCCGCGTCGCCGGCGACGGGGCGCCGCCCCGAGAAGCCGAGCAGCGTGCCGGCCCATGTCGCCGATCCGCCCAGCGCTTGGTTGTTCGCGAGGTCTCCAGCGCCGGGCCATGGACCATAGGCGTATGGCTCGGCGTAGCCGTTCCGCAACGCCACCCCGAAGCCCACATAGGGCCCGTTCCCGTGGAGGTGTGTGGACGTGGCGCCCCAAGGGCCGAAGTCAGTGGGCGAGCCGCCGCCGTACAGCACCCGCAGCGCCTCGCGGTCTGCCGGATAGAGGAGCGAAGAGGGCTGCTGCGCACCCTGCCGCAGACGGTACATGTCCGCGTTATCGGCCATGAGGGTGTCGAAGTCCGCCGAGACGTGGCCGTTGATGCCGAGCGCATGGAGCAGCTCGTGCGCGATCAGGATGACGGCTCGGCGATAGCTTCCGAAGAATGCCTCGTTCTCGCTGAAAACGTTGGCCCCCCTGTCCAAGCGGATGGAGTGGGATGCGCTGGTGATTTCGCCCGCAGCGTTCCTTCTGATGTTGGCGAACGTTCTGCCGGCGGCGTTGCCCCCGAGTGTTCCGGCGCCGACGAACGAGACCGTGATGTCGGCGCGCCCGTCCGATCCAAGCAGCGGGTCGAAGATGCTCATTCGCGCTTCGGCCGGCAGCGCCGTGTTGACCATGCGGATGGCAGCCTTGATCCAGTCGCGTTCCTGGTGCGTTGCCCCGTCAGCCATCATGACGGCGGGAGGTCGGTTGACGTAATTCCCTTCTGCCTGGGCTTGGTCCAGGTAGCGACGCAAGGCGGTCTGCCCTACGCCATCGGCGACGGTGCCGTGCCTCACCTCGGTATCGTCGCGAGTGGCGACAATCGGGAGCCCGCCGATGGCGCTGCCCTGATCCACACCGACGCGAAAGTAATCGGCGCCGGAGTAGACCGGGATGCGCTCGACATCTGCGGGAGCATTTGCCCTGTCGAAGAGGCTGTAGTGCAGGCTGGCGATGAACTCACCGTTGGAGCTCTGGCAGAAGTCATCGCACTCCACTTCGGGCAACGGGAATGGGGGTCGCGCTGCGGCTCGATCGGGCTCGGGATCGGGCTCTGGGTCGGGCTCTGGGTCGGGCTCTGGGTCGGGCTCTGGGTCGGGCTCTGGGTCGGGCTCTGGGTCGGGCTCTGGGTCGGGCTCTGGGTCGGGCTCTGGGTCGGGCTCTGGGTCGGGCTCTGGATCGGGCTCTGGGTCGGGCTCTGGATCGGGCTCTGGGTCGGGCTCTGGATCGGGCTCGGGGTCGGGGTCCTGCACCGGCGGCGGGTCGGGAGGTGCCATATTGCCGCCGCCGCCTCCGCCACAGCCAACCAGCATCAGGGCCGACAGCAGAGCCGCCAGCCCCATCGCGCAACGGATTGTCATGGGAGTCTCCCTTTCTGCATCGCCCCGCCTGTTCGCCGGGCTCGGGGAGCTACCCCAGGCCGGGTCAGAGGGCTTTTCTATTCGGCGGGCGACCCGACAAGAGCGGGGCACGCACAAGTCATCAAGGGCGATTATTGGCAGATCGGCGCGGGCGTCAAGACCACGCGGAGCGCGGCCGGCTTATCGACGCCGAGGGTATCCGGTACGGGGGGCGCGCCCGCGGTCGCGCTCGGTGCGGCGGGCGCGGCCCTTTACTCTACCGGCTCCCTCCGAACGCTGCGGTAAGGTCGCGCCGCTCGACCGTGCCGGCGGCACCTTCGTGTGCTCGCCCGGTGAAGCTGCCGGTGAGCCGCCCGTCGTCGCCCCCGGTTTCCCGGAAGGCATTGCCGAACACGGCGATGGTGTACCTGAGATCGCCATCGCCCCAGGTCGTCCCGGTACCAGCGCTACCGGGTGCGCCGGTCCAGCTCTCCAGCCCAGTGAAATCCGCCTTCCCCGTCATCGCGTCCATATCCACGGCGAGAGTGGCAGCACCCATCACCGATTCAGCGGCCGGCGTGAGGCCGAGCAACGTCCCGGTCCACGACACTTCCCCGGAGAGCGCCTCGTTGTCGGCGAGATAGCCGACCGGGATGTTCCCGTATGCCCACGGCTCTGCGTAGCCGTTGCGCAGCGCCACGCCGAAGCCCGCATGCGCCATGTTGCCGTGGATATGCAGGGAGTCCGAAGCCCACGGGCCGAAGCCGAAGGGAAGGGGGTCGCCGGGATCGAGCCGGCTGTAGAGGACGCGCAACGCCTCGCGGTCGATCGGCCACACCTCCCGCCCATCTACATCGGAAATCGACCGGAAGGTCGGAACCGAGAACGGGACGAGGCCGGCCCTGGTGTGCCCGTAAAAGCCGAGCGAATGGGCGAGTTCGTGTACCAGGACCCCGGTCAGGTCGACCAGGCCGGGAACATTGTGCCGCGGCTGCCTTCCCACGCGGATATGCGACCGGGCGATGCTTCCGTCCGGGCGGAACTCGTTGTAGGCCGTCCCTGCGGCGTGGCCGGCGAGAGAAGTTTGCCCTTCCGGCAGATCGACATGCTCGATGGCGATGATGTTCTCCCGATTCCTGTCGGAACGATTCGCCGGGAGCGCCGCTCCTGAAAGCGTTTCGCCGATGGTGAGCTTGAAGTCTTCGGGCAGGGCGGAGTTGATTACCTGTACCGCGGCAATCGTTTCCCGCATCTCTAGCAAGGTGGGCGAGCCGATCAGGTGCACTACGGGAGGGGATCGATATCGCAACGCCTTGTAGTGGAGAGTGCGGTCGGCAAGATAGACCTTGGCCGCCGATCGCTCTGACCATGGCGAGGCGTGTGTCCCCGTCGCGGCGTCGTGCAGCAAGTCGGCGAAGAACCGCTGGATCGTATCGGCGCCTGCGCCGTCCTCCAGGTGTCCGTAGCGGATGTCGATGTCCGGCCTTCTCAGTGCCACCGGCAGATTGTCGAGTGTCTCCCGCGTCTCATGGATCGCGTTGAGCGACCCCCAGTCCGTGAAGTTCTGCTCGGTGCCGACCATGACGAAATACTGCATGCCGGAAGATTGGGAGTGGAAATTCCCGGGCGGCCCCTCCCAGTGCCGGAGGGAAGACGGGTCCAGCAGATAAGCGCCCAGCGTGATCGGGCTGTGCATTGCGTCGTCAAAGCCGCTTTGCAAGCCGATGCTTTGGCCGCGGAGGGGATTATCGTGCGACATAGCTTCGCTAAAGGCTCCGGCGCGGACAGGCCAAACCGTCAATCGCGCGGAGGCTCGGTGC
Source organism: Alphaproteobacteria bacterium (assembly GCA_965202835.1). Classification (GTDB taxonomy): domain Bacteria; phylum Pseudomonadota; class Alphaproteobacteria; order MPNO01; family MPNO01; genus MPNO01. The sequence continues at coordinate 287,843 of CBDBCA010000001.1, forward strand.
TCGCCCCGAAGCCACCCATCGGGGCGGAGCTGATATTCTGCAAGGGGCAGTCCATTCGGGACGCAATAGGCGTGGTCGCACCGGTCGATCGGGAAGCGCAGGCGTTGCTGCGTCGGTAGCGCCAGCGGCTCGGATTGCGGCTCCGGCGCCGCCGCGACCGTCGGGGCGGTCGACGAAAGCGGCGCTACCGCGCTCAGCGGGCGAGCAATTCGGGCGGATCGCTCTGCTTCCCCGCCGCAGGCCGCGAGGAATAGGCACGCGAGCGCTACCGCAGACGCGCGGGCCAAAGGGCTTCCGGTTTTCATGGTGTATCTCCCGCATGCCGACCCGGCGGGCGCCGGGCCGTTGTAACGTCACACGGAATGGTGAAGCCCCGCCTACAATCTTCGCTCACGGCAGCTCTCCCTTCCGTGGGTGAAATGGCCTCCCCCGGTTCCGCCAGACCGGGGAAAGGCGCCACTCTAACGCTTCCCGCCGAAACCGGCCGCGAGATCGTCGCGCCGCAAGGTGCCCCCGACCCTCTCGTGCCGGGGTCCGGAGAAAACGCCCGTGATCTGGCCCTCGTCACCCCCGGTCTCGGTGATGAATCTTCCCTGCGCCACGGCGATCCCATAGCGCAGATCCCCGTCGCCCCATCGCGATCCGGTTCCGAGCGCGCCGGGCACGGCGTGCGGAGCCCATTTCTCCATATCGGTGAAGTCGAGCGACCCGCGCAGGGTGGACAGCCGGAGGGACATATCCATCGCCCCGGACACCGCCTCCGCCCGAGGCGTCAGACCGAGCAACCGACCCGACCAGCTCGCGGAGCCGGACGGCCGCGTTCGCATCGGGGGCGAAGGGTCGGGCAGGATCGCCCAAGGGCGGGGCTGACCGTGCCGCCATGCAGCTCCGAACAGTACCCGGCTCCCGGGCTGGCCGTAGCGCCCCATGACATGGGTTGAGACTTCGTTCCAGGGGCCGAGGTCGTTGAGGCCGAGATCGCCGGACTCCCCAGGCCGGAGCCGGTCGTAGACGGCATAGAGCGCGGCGTCGTCCAGCGGGTGCATGTGAATCCAGTCTGCCGAGCGAAGGCCGTAGGCGTGCATGAGCGTGTCGGGGAAGGCTCTCGGGTCGACATGGCCCCGCCCGAGGGTATGGAGAAGCTCGTGGAGAAGGACGCCCATGCGCGCCCGTTCTCCTCTCACCAGAGTCGGATCAATCAGTATGCCCGCCGCGGTAATCTCTCCGCTGCCAGTGAATCGCGTCAGGGCGACGCCCACGCGATCCGCAGTCGATACACCGGAGGGCCACCGCTCTCGACGATCGAACGCCACTTCGATAAAGCCGGGGTTCAGCTTGCCGTCCCGGATGGCCGGCGTGTCGTCGACCCGGAGTTGCCAGTCAGCTGGCAGGGCGCTGTTGACGAGGCGCACCGCGTTCATGGTGTGAAGCCTGTCATCGGCGGTCGCGCCGGTTGCCAGGCGCACCGTGGGCGGCGTGTAGTCAGGGCTGACGATTTTCAGGCTTCCGAGCCATTCCGCGGTCTCGTCGAGCGTGCGCTTGCCGGAGCAGTCCCGGAAGATGACTCCGGTATCGTAAACCTCGAACGTGGCACTCGACCCCTTCGAGCCGTCGGATAGAAACGCCACGGCGGCGAGGATGCAGCGGCGGCTGGCGTGCCTCCCGCGCGTCATGTAGGCCCAGCCGCCGCGCTCGCCGAAGGCGTAGATCTTCCGCTCCTCCTCATAGTCGAAGGGTTCGGCGCCAGCCGCCCAATAGTGCTTGGCCCACCTCTTCGCGCGCGTTCCGTCTCGGGTGGCTTCGCCCGCGTGCTCTCCGAGGGTGTAGCCTGGGTCGGCAAAATACTGGATGCGGAGCCAACCGTGCGGAGTGTCAAAGCCCGCCCATTGGTGGATCGCTCGGTTGTCCCGCGAGCGTTGCTGAACCCTCGCCACCTTCACGTCCGGAAGATCGACGATGTTGATGACGAGTTCGCGGGCCGGGATGTCGTGCCAGGTGGTGACGTGCATCACCGTTCCCGACTCGTCCGTCTTGTGGCTGTCCTGGGCGTTGGCGATGGAGATTGAAACAAGGCACGCGAGCGCGGACGCGCGGGCCAAAGGGCTTCCGATTGTCATGGGCTTCTCCCGTGTGCCGACCCGGACCGGTGGCCGAGTCCCATCTCGGTTTGCCCGGAAAGCGTCCGCCGCGTTGCCTCAAGAGTCAACTGTGCTACGGTCGAGCCGTCATCACCACGGAGGCTCCGATGGAGAACAATGACGAGTTCCGGGTGATCAAGGTTCTGCTCGAAGGCCTTGCTCAGCGGACGGACGACGGCGTCGAACAACTCGCTCGGCGCGGATGAGCGGCCTCGAAAGCCGCATAAGCAACGTCGAGAACCGCCTCGGCACCGTCGAACAGCGCCTTCACACGATCGAGGACAGGCACGGCCTTAGTCCGGGCGACGATGAGCGACATGCGCTCGACCGTCGATGGCATGAAGCAGGATGCGATCAACATCTACCGCGAGGGCAACCGGCGTCAGGATATTCAGACCCTGCGCGACGGGCGGGCCACGACCCGCTAGGACATTCACGACGTGAAGACTAGCCAGACCGGGCTTCGGCAAGATATCCAGAACCGGCAACATCGCGTGCCGGAGGAGCAGGGCGATGCTCTTTGGCTGGCTGCCGGAGTCCTACCGGAGAGCGTTTGAAGGGAAACACCCCATTGGGGGTGAACATCCAGGGCGATGAGCTGCCAGTCGTCCGCGTCAAGCCGCACTCCTACATCCCACCAAGGCCGATCTCGAAGAAGACCTGCGCATCCCGGCAAACCCCGGAGGAAGTCGTGCGCGCGCTTCTGCGCCCCGTCCGCGTCGTCGAGGAAGACGAGGAGAGCCTGGAGCCGAGGCCGAGGCCTCGATGGTGAGGGTCATCGTTCTGGCCGCGCTCGCGGCCCTGGTCATCGCTGCGCTCGCGATAAAGGCTGCGCTTTTCTGACCTTCTGGACCTGAGCGTTAGTTCCAGCCACAATGGAGGAGGGCAAACCTCCGCAGCGCCTCCTGAAACTGGCACGGCACGACATCGCCGTGAAGGATCGTCGGGGGTGAGGCGAATATCACGAAAGCACTGGTTGGCAAGCTTCGCGAGATGCTCCTTTCGGACGACCGAGCCAGGGAACGCTCGCCGACCGCGCCCGGCCCTGAAGCGACCGGGTCGCGGGGCCGCCAGGAGAATCGAACGCGATGCGGGTGTGTCATGTCATAGAGTCGGGCGCGACCGGCTCGCTGCAGATGGCGCTGCTCATGGCCGAGACGCAGCGTCGGTCGGGCAACGACGTGCTAATCGTCTACTCTCGACGGCCCGGGGCGCCCACCGACCTTCGAAGCCGGGTAAATCCGGCGATCGAACTGGAGCATCTGAGGATGAGACCGTTGGCGCCGCATCTGGCAACGTGGTGCTGGCGCTTCGCGAGGCTATTGCGCAGGTGGAATCCGGATGTCCTGCATTTTCACGGGTCCAGGGCCGGCTTCCTGGGAAGACTGATTGCGGGACGGCGCCGGGCGTCTCGCACCTTCTATAGCCCGCACTGCATTTGTCTGATGCATCTCAACCTGTCCCGGGCGGAGCATGTGCTCTACGGCACTCTCGAACGATTCGCGAACCGGGTCTGCCCGGCGCGGTATGTGGCCTGCACCGAACCGGAGCGCGCGGTTGTCGTTCGCCACATCACGGCGCATACATGCTTGCTGGAGAACGCTGTCGAGGCCGGATTACAGGCGTTCATCGAGCCTGGACGGCCCCCGGGTCGGGCGGTGCGCCGCGTCGTCACCTGTGCACGGATCGCGGATCTGAAAGATCCGGCGTTGTTCGCCGATGTCTGCCGCGCCGTTCGGTCGGTGCGACCGGAGGTGGAGTTTTTATGGATTGGGGACGGCGACGAGCGCCTGCGCCGATTGCTGGAGCGCGCCGGGGTGGTGGTGACGGGCTGGATGTCCCGCGAAGACGCGCTTCGGCTCGTCGCCGGGAGCTGCGTCTATCTCTCGACCAGCCGTTGGGAAGGCATGCCCGTTTCCGTCCTGGAAGCCATGGCATTGAACGTCCCCGTCCTTTGCCGCCGTGCCGATTGGAGCGCCGCGATGGTTCGTGACGGCGAGACCGGGCGCCTGTTCGACGGTGTACGGTCCGCCGCGGACGTGCTGCTGTCTGCGGATCCCGCGTGGCGCGCGGAGACCGCGGAGCGCGCGCGCCGCGCGGTCGACGCGCGCTTCTCCGAAGAGCGTTTCGCAGCCGAGCTCGCGCGGATTTATGCGGATGCCCTCAGCGGTATGGCGGCGGAGTAGGAATGGGTCGTTACCGAGCCTCCCCCCTCCCAGACCCGAGCGTGCGCGTACTCACACACTCGGCTCCTCACATGGCAGGTTCGCTCAGGCGGGCGATGTGTGAGCGCTCCTGATCCGAGCTGGAGACATGGGGAACCGCCGAAGGGGGGCGTTCATCCTGTCCCAATCGAACATGCTTTTGCTTGCGGCGCCTCAATCCATTTAAGACTTTCACCCGACCCTCGCGCTATGCCGTCCTTTCCAACCGCCGCTCGCGACGCTGGAACTCACGAACCGCCGCGATGAAGTCTTCGCGCGAGAAGTCGGGCCACAGCGTGTCGAGAAACACCAGTTCGGCGTAGGCGCACTGCCAAAGCATGAAATTGCTGATCCGCTGTTCGCCGCTGGTTCGGATCACCAGGTCGGGATCGGGGATGTTGGCGGTGAACAATTCATGGCCCAGCGCAGCCTCGTCGATGACATCCGGGTCGATCTCGCCCGTGGCTGCCCGCTGGGCCAAGCTGCGGGCCGCCCGGACAATTTCCTGCCGGCTGCCATAGTCGAACGCGATGGTCAACGTGAGACGGGTGTTGCCGCGCGTGCGCCGCTCTGCCGCTTCGACCAGGGTCACGATATCCTCGGCGAGCCGGGCGCGGTCGCCGATGAACAAAATCCTCACACCCTCCCTGCGGAGCTCCGACACCTCGTCGCGGAGATAGCGCCTGAGCAGTCGCATCAGCGCGTCGATCTCGTGCGCCGGACGCTTCCAGTTCTCGGCGGAAAACCCGAATAGCGTCAGATACGGGACGCCAATCTCGACGGCGGCCCTGACCGCCCGCCTGGCCGCGCCGACACCCTCAAGATGGCCGATGGCACGTTCGAGCTTGCGTGCCTGCGCCCAGCGGCCGTTGCCGTCCATGATCACGGCGACATGTACCGGCACCGCGTCGTCGGGGATTTCGAGAACCGGTGTTATCGCGCTCAGACCTGCAAATGTCTCCGCATCGCTGGTGGACAGCGGCTAGGCGATCACCGCGCGCCCGACCAAAGGAGTGCTCACTGACTCTGGAAGGACCGTTTCCTTGACAGATACATCCCAAGTCCAACATTGTCGCCTCATCGCCATTGTCCTCAACGGCGCGATGGTTATCAAGCAGGACATGAGCTTGGAGGTGTAACGCTTGAAGTCCTCGGAACCGGTTGCTGGTTTACTCGCGAACTCTTCGAATTCGGTCAGCGCTGCGGTTCCGGCCAGCATCGCGGGGTCGATCCGGCCCGTGGAGGCTACCCACATGCCACTGCGCCAGAGGCTTCGCTGCGACAACCGGTACAAATCCGCTCTTGGATCTCAAGCCCCCGCTGCGCCGCCTCCTTGTTTCAATCGAGACGCCGGCTCCGGCCACGACCCACACGCGGAAACGGCCGCGTCGGGGCGGCCGGGCGCCAAGCTTCAGGCGGAAGCGACCCGATGATTCGGACTGCATGATCGTGAGGGCCATCCAGGCGGCGCCTGTGCACCCGCATCTATTCCGATCACCTCGTCCTCAAACGTGTATTTCCGGAGTCGTCCTACCGGGAAATGGTCCGTCATCTGCCGCACATCGACCATTATGTCGAGCTGCGCCGCACCGGCGCCAGCGAACTGGAGAGGGTGGTGACCCTGCCGTTCGCGCCGAACACCGGGTATTCGTTTCCGGTGTCGACGGACAGCTGGCACTGCGTGGACCCCATTCCTGCGGGCGTCCCCGCGCACGGTTCCCTGACGCTGATCTGGTATTTAGACGGCGCATGGCTGAAGCTGCGAACATCGGCGGAGCAATGGTGGGACGCCTGGCATCGAGATGGCGGCGACCGTCCCTGTCGACAGCGGCGCACGGCGATGCCTGAGGCGCGACGGCGGATGCACGGATGACGTTGCCGCAAGAGGCGGGCTCGGTTGACCACGGCACTTGTGTGTACGCCGTAGGCGACATCCACGGCCATCCCGGGCCGCTTGTCGAGCTGATGGCGATGGTTCGCCGCGACGCCGCGCGGGCGGGCGCGGCGCGACGCGTACTGGTTTTCCTCGGCGACTACGTCGATCGCGGGCCACAGTCGCGCGAGGTGCTCGACTTTCTGCTGGCGGACCCCGCGCCGGGTTTCGAGACCGTGTTCCTGAAGGGCAATCACGATGCCTGGTTGCTCGCGTTCCTCGAAGACGCCAGGGTCGGCAAACAATGGCTGGCCGCTGGCGGCCAGGCCACGTTGTCGAGCTACGGGGTTGCCGTGCCGGCGGGGCGGCGCAACGCGCGCTGGCTGGAGAGTGTGCGGGCGGCGTTCGTGAGGGTGCTTCCCGACCCGCACAAGGCGTTCCTGGAGGGACTTGTGCCGTTGCATGTGGAAGGCGGCTATGCGTTCGCCCATGCTGGAATCCGTCCGGGAACGGTGCTGGCGGATCAGCGGGAGGAAGACCTTCTGTGGGGCACGGACGAGTTTATCGACGACGGCAGGGATCACGGCAAGATCGTCGTCCACGGTCATTGGTTCACCGCGAATCCCGATGTCCGTCGCAACCGGATTGGCGTGGACACCGGTGCCTTCGCCACCGGCCGGCTGACCTGCCTCGTTCTGCAGGGGACGTCGCGGCGCTTCCTGTGCACATGAATGAGTCGACCGGGGCACCGGATCGCCGCGGCGAGTTGCGGGGCGGGAAGTACGGATACTTGCCCGGCGCCATGCGACGCATGGCCGGCGGGAATGGATAAGACTTCGTCCGCGGGCCAGGGTAGCGGAGCGCGTGAGCCTCGCCCGCGGCTCTTCCTCGCGCTTGTTGCGATTGCGCTCGCAACCCCCCTGCCCTTCGGAGCCGTTGCCGGCTGGGCGCAGGCGGTCGTCGCCGGCTCGTTCGGCGTGCTTCTGCTCGCCTGGGGCGTCCTGACGCTCGCCCGGCGCATGCCTGTCGCTGCGCCGCCGCCCTTTCTGATGTGGTCGGCGCTGGGGTTCGCAACCGCCTTGCTCTGGGGAGTCGTTCAGACCGTCGGGTTTACGCCGGAGTCCTGGCACCATCCGCTGTGGCGGGGTACCGCCGAGGCCCTGAATACGCCGTACCGCGGGGCCGTTTCTCTGGATCCCGTGGCGGGTCGGGAAAGCATCGTGCGTCTCGTGACGTATGCGTGCGTCTTCTGGTTGGCGTTTCAGTATTGCCGGGACGCGCGATGCGCGTGGTACGCCTTGCGGGCGGTAGCGATCGGCTCTGCATGCTACGCGCTCTACGGCCTTGCCGTGGTGTTTTCGGGCGCCGAGCTCATTCTCTGGTTCCCTAAGACGGAATTTTTCGATGCGGTGACGGCGACGTTCGTGAATCCGAATTCCTTCGCGACCTATGCCGGCATTGGCTTGTTGTGTACCGCGGCCGTTCTCAGCGACCGGTCGGGGGATGCGGCGGGCCCCTTTGGTATCAGGGAGAGGTTGCGGTTCCTGATCGACGAGTTCGTGCCTCGCAACGCGGTCGTTCTCGCATGCGGGATGGTGCTGGCCAGCGCATTGCTTCTGAGCCTTTCGCGCGGGGGCGCGGCGGCGGCGGCGCTCGGGCTGGTAGCGTTCGTTGGGCTGCGGGCTGCCGGGCGCGGGGTCGGGTGGGGTTCGCTGACACGGAGGTTCGTCGGGCCGGTGCTCGCCGGTGCTGCCCTGCTGATCCTGGTCGGAGAGGGTCTGGAGCGGCGGCTGTGGGACATCGGAGCCGACTGGGAGAAGCGCTGGCAGATATATTCCCTGACGGTAAAGGCCGTCGATGACGCGCCGCTGGTCGGCACCGGACTAGGTACATACGCGTCGGTGTACCGGAGCCACCGCACCGAGGAGATCAGGCGCGGAGTGCGCAAGGCCCACAATGACTACCTGGAGCTGGCGCTCGAACTCGGCGTCCCGGCGGCCGTGCTGCTCGTCTTCGCGATGGCCAAGCTGGGACTTGGCTGCGCCGGCGGCGTGCGAGCCCGACACCGCGATGCCGCACTTCCGGCCGTCGGGGCCGCGTCCTGCACGTTGGTGGGCGCACACGCGCTCGTCGATTTCAGCTTGCAGATACCGGCCGTGGCGGTCACGTTTGCTCTGGTGTTGGGGGTCGGAGTCGCTCAGGCCCGCCCGACGGGAAGCGGTGCCGTCATATCGACGCGCCCTTCACCTTCCAATGCCGATTGACACGGAATAAGGCGATCCGTCGCCCAGTGCGGTTCGATGCGATAGAGTCGTGCGTTGCGGGAACGAGACGCGGGATGTACCAGACTGGAATTCGCGGGGCAACGGGCGCTCACCCGGCGCTTCAGGGGAGATGAGCGGAGATCGAGGCGATTCGAGAGCGATGCGGGTGTGTCAGTCGTTGAGCGCGGCGGTCTCATATGCGCCCAGCGCACCAGCGCGATGTCGGCCGGGCGTCCCGGAACGGAACGGCGGCTGTCGGGACGACCGGCGGGTCGGGACGGCGCTCGCGGCTGTGCGCGCCCCGTGATGCCTTTGACGTTGCCCGCTGCCGTATCGCGGGCGTTCCTCATGCGTTGCGCCTGCGCGGCCGCCAGCCTCGGCTACGGTCTGCTGCTCGCCGACGTGCTGTCGCCGGCCGACATGGGTGAATTCGCTATCGCCGTCTCCGTGGCGGTGATCGCCGCCACGATCGCCAAGTGCGGCTTGGACGTGCACGTGCTGCGCCGCGCCGCCGAACGCCCGGAGGCCGCCCGGTACATCGCGGTGCGCAGTCTGGCCCTCGCCGGTCTGGCGGGCACGTTCGGCGCCGTCGCTTGCGCCGCGGTCGGCTTCGGTGTGCGCCTCGAGGCCGCGTCGACGTTCGGCGCGATGTTGTCTGCGATACCGTTCCTCGCCATGAGCTTCGTGTTGTCGGGCCTGCTGAAGGCCGGTGATCGCCCTGCCGCGGCGATCTTCCTCGAAACCGGCGGCTGGCAGACCGCAATGTGCGTCTGCGCGATAGTGATGCACTACGCTGGCAGCGATTCCCCTGCGGTCGTCGCGGTCTGTTTTGCGGCAGGTTCCGCAATGGCGTTAGCGGCCTTCCTCGTCTTCGCGCGGAGGCTGCTCTACCGTCCGGAATCCGGGCACGATCCCGGGAACCCGATGCTCGGAATCCGGTTTCGGGAAGTGGCGCCACTGGCCGGCGTTTCTGTATGCCATGTGGTGATGCGCTGGTCGGACGTGTTGTGGCTTGCGTGGTGGTTCGACGCGGCGACCGTGGCCGTCTACGCGGTTTGCACGCGACTGGCTGGCGGGATTGCGTTTATCGACCACGCCGTCAACGCCATCGCCGCACCCCGGTTCGCGCGTCATCACGGACGGCGGGCGCCGGCCGGGCTCCGCATCGAATTTCGTCGCGCCTGCGGGATATCCGGGTCCTGGGGGATACTCGGCGCGGCGGCGATTGCGATGCTTGCGCCGTTGGTGCTGAACCGTCTCGGCCCGCCCTATGCGGATGCCGTCGGCGTCGTGCAGGCTGCGGCGGTGTTGATGGCGGTTCATGTGACGCTGGCACCCGTCGGGCATCTGGCCGCAATGTCGGGCAGGGCAGTGGACCATCTGAAGGCAATCAGCGCGATGCTGGCACTGCAGCAGGCGGTGTATCTGGTAGCGATCCCGCATTTGGGCATGGCGGGGGCGCTGTTCGGATTCGCATTGCCGCAAATCTGCGCCAACTTTCTCACGCTGAGGATGCTGCGGCGCCGGGGGGAGTTCGGCTGGTTGGCGCGATGAGCGGGAAACGGAGTTTCGGTCGGGTCAGGCCGAGGGTGGCCGGCCGCGCAGGCCGCGGGCTTGGCTGCCGACACTAGTCAACTTCGCCCGGGACGCCCATACAAGGAATTTGTCGGCGATCACGATGGCGATCGTTGGATAGGCGAAATACCACGCAAATGTCTTGACGAAGTTGTACGCCTCCGAACGAAACAGCCGATAGGTGAGGACCATGGCGAGCACGATAAAGATTTGGCGCATGGCGGTCGGCGATCGTTCCAACAATCCGAAGAAGGCCCCGAACGCGGCGAAGTGCATCGCGACACCGATCAGGCCGTTCGCGGAATACCCCTCCCAGACCCCGGTGAATCCGTAGCCGATCTGGGGATGGAGGAGATTTCGTTCCAGGAAGAACTGCTTCATGAACCACTCGGACAGGGCGTCCTCTTCCGGACGTATGACGACCAGGGACTTCAGCGCCAGGGTGTAGCTGTTCCCGGGCATCTCCACATTCGGCGATGCGAGCAAGAGCAGTGTGTGCCTGATCCAGTTGGTGTATTCGCCGAAATCGACGTCCGCCTTGTAGTCGTATCCAAGAATGACGGAGTAGAGGACGGGCTTGTAGAACAGCGTCGACACGAAAGCGACGGCGAGGATAGCGACCAGCGCCGCGGGGCGGATCCTGCCGTGCCGTTCGAGGAAGTAGCCGCCGATGAGCAGCAATATTGCCAGATCGTATCTGGATATGGTCACCATCGAAAAGACAAGGCTGTGGGCGATCAGGATGCCGAGCAACATCAGATCGGGCTGCCGCTCGTATCTCAGGTAGCGGGCGAAGGCGATCGGCAGGCAGATATTGATGAGGTTGGCCAAGTAGAACAGCGCGGCCCTGGGCCGCATCAGGCCGAAACGCTCCACGCGCTCGGAGAATAGAAATTCCAACGGGCCGATCAGCAGCACGGCCGCCGCCTCGAAAGCGAAGCCGACGGCGACGACAACGAGAATCGTGGCGTGGCTGGGCAAGTAGTCCGACGAACGGATTGAAGTCCTGGCGCCGCCGAAGTTGGCGAGCAGGTAGGCGATGTTGAAACCAACCACCGCAGCGACACTCATCCACCCGATCAGCGCCAGCTCGTCCGTTTCGGGCAATTCCATCAAGAACCGGGCGAGGGCCATCCCGCACAGCATGTATGCGGCGGCGCAGACGTTGAAATATACGCCCAACTGCAGCACATACCCGCCGCGGACGTAGTGCCATACGGAAAACCCGACGATTGCCGTCAGCAACGCGATCGTCGACAGCATCATGGTCCTAGGGACGCTTCCTGAACTGCTTCACCCAGTTCACGTAGGCCCACCGCAAGGGGTATTCGAGGCTGAACCACCGCCCCCTCGCCGCCGCGCCGTCCCGGATGGGCTCGATCCTGTCGTCCGCCGCCCGGAGTATGAAGTCCTCGACCGGTGTGCGGTCCGCGAGATGGGCGATTTCGCGCGCCTGGAAGGTCATCCTGTCGGGGGCGGGCTCCAGCATGGACGCCAGGGTGTCGTCAAGATCGGTCGAGCCGTGGATGCGCCAGCCCGTCTGCTGTGTCAGCGGGCCGTCCCGGTAGTCCAGGGTGGCGGTGGGCTTCCCGGCCAGCATGGCGGTCGTCGCAGTCGTCGATGGGGTGGTGATCAGGCACCGGTAGCGGCGGATGCACTGCGAGAAGGGATCGCGCATGTCGTTGCCGCCGGCCGGAACGCCGAGTGAGCGCAGAATGTCTGTATCGCCGGTCCGAAATCGGTAGGTGGCGCCCCGGCGGTCGAGGGCGGCGACCGTCATCGCGAGCAGGTCCTTCAGTCGCGCGCGTTCTCCGGGCTCGAACGCGGGGCTGCGCGCGGTGGCAATCAGAAACGCGGCGGCGGACGCTTCGGCTGGGCCTGCGGCTTGCTCCGGCTTCGCGCGGGCGGGAAGCCAGGCGTGGGTTCGCAGGCCGAGAGCCGCGAACGTCCGGAGGGCCCACCGGTCCACGCACGCGACATGGGAATAGACCAGGGGATCCATTTGGCAAATGCGCCTTCGAAGATGCGCGGGATTGCGGTAGGCGTTCGCCACGTCGTAGATGCCGTCGAACAGATAGATGCGCGGGACGCCGGCGCGGCGGGCAGATTCCAAGATGCACCGTGCGGAGGCGCTGGTGTCGATGCAGTTGACCACGGCGTCGACGGCCTGGAGTTTTGCGGGCAGCGACCGGAGGTTCACTACGCCGAAACGGGCGGCGTCCCTCAATGGTTCCAGATCGACCCCCAGAGCGGCGACGTGCGCGGCGGGCTGCAGAAAGAGTATGGTCATGTCAGAAGCCGAGCAGACGGGCCAGGCGGGCCGTCTCTCCCACCCTGGCGGCCACGGCCGCGGTGGCGAGCGCGTTACGGCGCCAGGCTTCTTTCGCCTTGTCCGCGATGAGCCGACGCTCGTGGCCGTTCAGATCGTCCCAGACTCGCAGGCCCGAGGCCAGCATGAGCAACAGTATGGCGTCGCGCCGATCCTCTTCAGGCCCGCTGTAGAGCGCCAGACGTAGCGGCGAGGCGATGTCCTCCGGTGGACGCCCGCGCATCGTCCGCACCTGTACGAGGCGCATCCAGCCATAAGGATCCATCGGAGACAGGCCGAGCCCCTTGGCCAGTGCGGTCTCCGCGAGGGCCAGTTGCTCGTCCCGCTCCGTGGCGTCGCCGGATTCTGCGAGCATCAGGCGGGCGAGCGCGATGTCGGTGTACATGCGGCCAGCGGGGCGCCAGACCACCGCGGCCTCGCGGGAGCGGACGAGTGCTCGCAGGACCGACGCTCCGGCCGGGGCTTCGCCGAGCGTCTGCCTCATGGCCGGGTTGCCAGCGGCTTCGATCAAACCCGAGACCGCGCCGGGCAGCGCCATGTAGCACAGCCCCGCTGCGACGCCGATCGCGGCCGCGCCGATCAGTGCGGACGGAAATGGTCGAAGGGTTGGACGGAACCGGGGCACTGCTAGCGGGAGTAGTACCGGCCGTACTTGGAGGACCAGCCATAGGCGCCGGGACCGTAGTACGAATACCGGTCGCCCCTTCTTGGCTTGGCCATGCTCAGTACGACGCCAGCCATTTGCGCCTTGGATTCGACGAGCTGTCTGAATCCGGCAACCGCCACCTTGCGCGCGGTTTCCGACCAACGGACGACGAACACAGTCTTGTCCATAAGCCGCGCCAGCGTCCGCGCGTCCGAAACCAGCAGGGCCGGCGGCGAGTCGACAACGATCAGTTCATAGTGCGGCCTGAGCTTCTCCATCAACCGTCGCATGGTTTCGGACTGGAGGATGTCCGTTGGAATCCCGTCGCGGCGACCGACGGTAAGGACGTGGAGTCCCGACAGTTCGTCGCGCTGGATCGCATCGTCGGCGGACACCAGACGCCCGGTCAGAAGGTCGGCGAGTCCCCGTCTGCTCGGCAGTTGCAACCGCTGTGCGATTTGGCCATGACGCAGATCTGCGTCGATCAGCAGAACCTTTCGGCCGCTTCGAGCCATCAGACGCGCCAGGCCCAGCGCGATGAACGTCTTGCCTTCCTCGGCAACCGAGGAGGTGATCAGGACAGTCTGCGACCGGGCGTCGTCGGAGTCGGAGATTTGCAGCCCCGCATGCAGCATGCGCAGCGACTCCGAAAATGAGGAAGTCGGTTCGTTCAGCACATGGTCGAATAGAGACGTCCTGGAACCGGCCAGCATTGGAACCATACCAAGGGTCCCCACGCCCATCAGGTTCTCGATCTGTTCAGCGTCCCGAACGCCGCGGTCGAGGACCTGTTCGACGAAAAACACGAGCAGCAGAGCGAGCAGCATGGACCCAACGAGCGCGATGCTCACCGCCGCCGGCTTGTTTGGCCAGGAGGGCTCGCTCGGCACCGTGGCCCGCGAGATTATCCGCGCGTCTGCCCGATGCAGAGCGTCCTGCTCCCCTGTTTCCTTCCAGCGCGCGAGAAACGTGTCATAGAGGTTCTGGTTCGCTGCCGCATCGCGCTCCAGCAGCCGCAAGCGGGCCTGGGAAGCAGTCAGCCTTGAGGCCTCCGCCTTGAGCTTGTCGAGACTCCGTTGCAGCGTGCGCTGGCGCGTTTGAGCTACCTTGAGACTATTCTCCAGACCACGCACGATACGGCGGACCTCGACGCCGATCTTCGCGCGAATGTCCGCCAGTTCCGCGGTGACGTTGATCATCTTCGGGTGGCGTTTGCCGTATTCGGAGGCCATCTGCGCCTTTTCGCCGGCCAGTTTGGCTTCCTCCATCCTGAGCTGCTGGATCAGCGGCGCGCTAAGCACCTCGGAAGCGGCGTCGACACCGCGGCCTTTCGTTCGCATCAGCCCACGGGCGTGGCGCAGCCGGGCGTCCGCTTCCGCGGTCTTCGTCTGCGCCGAGATCAACTGCGTGTTGACTTCGTAAATCTGCTGCTCGACGAGGGTGGTATCGCGGGCCTGGATGAGACCCTGTTTCTGGCGGAATTCCTCGACCGCCCGCTGCGACGACTCGACCTGATCCCGAAGAGTCCGCACCCGTTCGCTCAGCCAGTCCGCCGCCTGCCGGGTCGCGTCGAGCTTCTCCTCCAAGTGCTCGCGCAGATAGATGTCGGTCAGTGCGTTGGCGATCGCCGCCGCGAGGCTGGGGTCTTCGGATATCGCGGTCACCGAGACTACGCGGGAGATATTGATGACATCGACGGTTGTCGCCTCCTGCAAGGCGGTAATGACGTCGCTGCGGACCTGACGGTCCGCCTCGGCCGCAGTTGCGGGAGTGTCGGGAGCGGTGCCGAACAGCGTCGTCCGCAAGTCCGGAGGCAGCCAATCTCGCGGGTCGGGCAGCGAAGACGGGCGCAGGTGCCGGTTGAACTCGGGCCTGTCGACGAGACCGAGCCGGTCGACAACCTTTTCCGCGAGCGAGCGAGAACTCAGCACCTCCACTTCGCTCGAGATGGTCGCGCGGTCCGACCGGAGCGCTCCGAGCACTCTCTCGATGTCGACCACCTTCGCCGCGCGGGTTCCGAACAGGATCCGCGCCTCCGCGGTGTAGCGCGGCGTGACCTGGAAGACGAGCAGGGCAGCGGCGAGTGTGGTCAGTATGACCGTCGAAAGGATGAGCCCCTTGCGGCGCCATAGCAGGGCGAGAACGCTGAGCAGGTTCGGTTCCGGAGAGTCCGCTGCACGCCTCCCTTGGGGCGTCGCGGCTTCGGCACCTTGCTCCGCGATGGAGGCGGTGGCGTTTCCCTGCATTCGGCGAACGCCTCAGAATAACCGTTCCAGAACCTTAACGATGTCGCCGGGCAGGACCAGGTCGGTCACCGAAATCGAGCGCTCCGCGCGGGTGGGGTCGGACGCCCGTATGACGACGACGCGACCCTTTCTCGCGCGGTATGTGAAGCCGCCGCCCAAGGCTACCGCTTCCGTCACGGTCATGCCGTTCACGTATGGATAGGATCCGGGATTGTTCACTTCGCCGAGAATGTAAAACGGGCGGTATTTCAGGACTTCGATACTGACCCGCGGATTCAGCAGGTAGTCGGGCCTGAGCGCCTCTACAACGGCCCTCTCGGCGTCAGCCAGCCCGACCCCCCCGACGGCCAGGGTGCCCGCCAAGGGCAGCGAGATGGTGCCGGTCTTGCCGATCGTGAATTCTCCCGACAAATCCTCGTGGCCGAAGACGGTGACACGGATCTGGTCGCCGGTGTCCAGCGTGTAGCCGGCGGGAGGGGATGCGGCCGATGTCTGGGCCATGGCCTGCACGCCAAACGCGCACGCGAACCCGAGGCCGACGGCGACCGCACGGGCGATGGCGCCGGCAGCGCGCCATGAAGCGGAGCGGAACGCACCGCCGCCGTATTCACATCTGGAAGCGCACATTCAGAAAGACGACATTTCTTCTGTAGTCGCCTCCTTCGGCGGTCGAGTCCTTGCGCTCGAAACGGTAGCCGAGCTCGGTGTGCCAATTCCTGTTGATGAGCCAGGTTCCCCGGATGCCGCTCCTCAGGACGTTGTCTTCCACAGCAACGCCTTCGTACTCGCCGGTGGTCACGCCAAAGGTGGCGCCCAGGAGCAGATTCCGGCGCAGCTCATGGTCGGCACCCAGCGCATACTCCGTGGACAGGGTGCCGGAAACCCTCTCGCGCGTGGTCTCGGCCACCGTGCGCCCGACGGTGCCGCGGATCGTGGTGAGTCGGGTGACGTTCCAGGTGAGAGCCCCGCCATAGCTCAGCGTTTCCACGGTCGGCAACCGTGCGTCGTCGTACACCTGGCTCCGGTAGCCGGCGTAGATATCGCCGACCAGCAAGCCCCCGAGTTCCAGCCGTGTTCCGGCGACGACCTCCGTCCCGTTGGAGTCCCGGTCGTAACGCTGTTCGCCCTGCGGGCGAGGGTAACGGCGGACATGGCCGGTTGCGCGGACGAATGCCTCATAGCCGGGCGTGAGCTCCCATCCGATGCGGGCCGCGACCTCGGCCTCGCCACGGTCGCGGTCGTTCTGGACGAGCCGCTGTCCAGTCACCGTACGGGCGTTCTCGAATGCCTTGTCGATATAGCTCCCCTTGATGCCCAGGCTGAGCCGGTTGATCCGCCAAAAGGCCTCGCTCCGGGCACTCAAGACCCGATAATAAACCGGCTGCTCCGCCGTCTCGGGCGCATCGGGCTCTCCGCGCGCCTCATGCTGCCCGCGCACGGCCAGGGCCGCGCTCGCCCAAGCGTCCCGGAAGATGTCCAATCGTCCCCCGGTGCTGGCGAACCAGTCGGTGGCATTCTCCTTGGGTACGTCCCTGTAAAAGTCAGAATCCAGGCCCGCCTCCAGCTGGAGCTCGTGGTTCCGCCACTGGGAGACGCCGGTGATGCGCGGACGCACGGAAAGGGACGGCGACCCGACCGTCCCCTGGCCCTTCTTGTAGATGTTGTCGTCGCTGCCGACGCCGAATTCGACGGACGGGAGTAGCAGGAAGCCGCCCGCCCGGATCCCGGCGGGGTCGTAGGTCGTGCGTGGGCGTTCGCCCACGGTTTGCTCCGCTGCGGTCTGGTCGGGCGGTTCGGCCGCCGAAGCCGAAACCGCCGTGAGCAGGGCCACCGCGCCGAGCGCGGCTGACAGAGCACGCCCCGGCTGGCGATGAACCGGCACCGTCCCCCGCGCAGGCGCGTCTGGCGATGAGTACGGAGAAACGGGGGGCCCCATTACTGGACCGGGCTCACTCGACCGGTGTCTTCGGCGGTGGCCTGCAACCGCTCTGCCTGTTTCCGCGGGGTTTCCTGCTCTCGCGGGTTTAGCTCGGGCGCGGACGACAGGGCGAGCAGCGTTTCGGCCGCGAGGGCAGGATTGCAGGCAACCGCACCCCGGAGCACCGCGTCCACAGACGCGGACCGGCCTCGCGCATGGTAGATGGCGAGGACTACGATGGCGGTCGCCAGTTCCACATCGTCGGGGCTGCCAGCGTACTGCGCGACGATTGTGCAGATCGATTGCCGCAGCGCCTGCGGATTCTCGGTATTGGCGCGCAACACGGCAGAGATGCGCTCGGCGACGGCTCCCGGAACGAGGAACTGCCGGTCGCCCAAGCTCAGTGCCACGGTCCCGTCGGTGTTCACGGTCAGAGGGGTTTGCGTCTGCGCCTGCGCTCCTGTCGCCGCGAAGGTCAGCGCCACTAGGGCCGCGGCCGCAGCGTTTCTCAGTGCAATCCTCATTTCCAGCCTCCTAAGATTAGCCAGTCGTTATCGCCTCGTGCCGAATAGAGTGCGTCAGACGCCCGCCCGTTGTCTGATCGATTGCCACCTCACGGTTCGTCCCGATTCCGGGATTCCGGAGCCCCCGATCGGCGATCAGGGCAAGGGAAGTCGCCACACTCCCAAATTTCAACAGCAAGGCCCCAACAGGTCAAGGCGAATGCGCCGGTGGTGCCTTATGTAGCCGGGTTCGGGCGTGAACCATTGATGGTGCCGCCATTTGCGGCCGCCGCCGGGGAGGTCGGGTTCAGCTTCTGAAGCTTGTCGAGCACCCCCCGGTGCGAGGCGGGAATACACCAGATCGTTCGTGTCCCGCGCGACTTGATGTGTCCGCTTGTGTCCGCCCGGCCCATCCCATCCTCGCAGCCGATAGAGCTCCTGATAGAACTCCGTAGGGAAGTCTTGTTCCATGGCTGAAGCTCTCTCACGCCGTCGTCCATTGCCGGCGCGACCGGACGACTCATTGCGGTGCGCCCTCGGGACGGCCGGACACGGGGCGGCGCACCGCGCGCCGAGATCCGCCCGGGCACCGCTTAGCCAGCCAGAACACCGGACGCAACGGGACATAGAGGAAGAACAGCCAGTCGGGCAGATTCACCTTGCCGAGATCGTAGGGTGCCAGACACCATCTGGACAGCTCGTGCCCGGCGACCCGCCAGGACCGCTTCATCGCGACGGCGAGCCGCGCCTCGTCGACGGCCCTGGCGATTCCCCGCAGGCCCCCGCCCCCCTGCCGCATTTCCCAGACCCGCCGTGTCTGCCGCGCCGAGCGTCTGGCGCGAGCTCCGACCGGCACGGACGCGGCCGCCGCCGGCAACTCGACCTGGAACGACTCCCGGCAAACGAGCAGCGCCGCGCCCAACGCCGGCTCCAGTTCCAGCTTTTCCCGTTGGCACCTGTCGATGGCCGCCAAGAAGAGATCGCCCTCGATGGATGCCAATAGCGCAGCGACGTCACAGAGCCACTTAAGGCGGCTCCACCGGTGCAGCTGGCCGTGGACCGCCAGATAGACGAGCAGGTCGTCGTCGCCCAGGGCAGCAAACGTGCATCCGCCGAACTCGACGGTAGCGGCGTTCGCCCGCAGGCTGTCGAATGGTGCCCGCAGCAGGAACGGGTTGTTGACGAGGCGGTGATGCAGTTCCAGCGCCCCGCCGGGACCGACGAAGAGTCGATCCTTGACGAACCGATTGTAGTTGCGGTCGCGGGCGGGCGTTGTCCGAAAAGACGGCTTGCGCAGGCGCCAGCCGCCTTGCGACAGGGCCTGCGCCGCGGCTGGGAGGGCGTTCGGGGGAACCAAGAGGTCGATGTCGATGCAGTCCCTGACCAGTGGCGTACCGTACAGCCGGGTGCTCAGGGGCAGCCCCTTGAGCACCAGCGTCGGAACGCCCTTCGCGGCCAGGAGGTCCGTGGCCAGGCGCAGCCCGGCGAGTTGACGCAAGCCGCGAATGTTCGTCCGTTGGCGCGACCGCGCCAGCACGGTTTCCGCTCGCGAAGCCGCCTCCTGAACCGTGCGTGTGCCGCGCAGCAGAAGGGAGCCGACCCGATGCCGCTCCGCCAGGACGGCGATGGCGTTCCAGTCGGCGACGCCGCCGAGCGTGGCCATGTCCGCCTCGCGCTCGCCGGTGCCCAAGGCCAGACGAAGCCCGGCCAGCAGGCCCGGGAACGGCTGCGTTTCGGCGTGACTACCGTTTCCCTGCGCGGCCATTGCTTCTCACTCCTCGGCCTGCCGGCCGCATGGGTCCCTCGGCCTCGCGCCGCGCCGGAGCAGTGTTCCGAACGACCCTGCCTTTCGCCGTTGGCATGCAGCGGCGGGGAGCGAAAGCGCGGAGTAGGTCTCGACCTCCTCCGCCCCGATCACGCACTCCCCGGCGACGACCAGCCAGGCATGGTATTCCATCGTGCGGTCCGGCATCCGGCTTCTCCGCGCGCCGAACGTCAACCGGCTCCCGATGCCTCTGCGTCGCAGCATCCATTGCGCCGCCATCGCCTGCGGCAGGCAGGGCGCGCGGAAAGGCAGACGAATGGCCACACTTCGTACGACCCTCCCCACCTCGTGCGGAACACGGAGCCGTCCCGGCGCGTTCCGATCTTCCCCCGCCCTCCCGGCGGGAGATTTCCTCATCCCAGGGAATTTCGTCCGGACCCGCCGGCCGGCCGGTCCGGGGGCCTCGCGGCGTTCCGGGAGGGACGACGACTCCCGCGCGATATCCAGTGCTCCGCGCCAGTAACGCATCGGGACATGCCCGACCAGCAGACGCGCCAACAGGAGGGCGAGCGCCGCCTCGAGCGCGAGCGCCTGTTTCGGGGCCGGCAGGTGGAGGAAAGCGGCGATCAGCTTCACGGGAAAGGAGGTCCTTCCGAGCTCGGCATCTTCAAGCACGAATCTTCGACAGATGCACCGCTCCATCCCGGTTTTCGGTCACGAGCCTTGGCGCCTGCAATGTTTGCATTGCCTCAAGCGTGCTGGCGATCTTCGGGAAACCATCCTGGCTCCGGGTCGAGGTCGCTCGACTTGAGCGGCATCTGTTCCGCGCCGCGGACGGCATCCGCTCGGTCCACCGGCATCATTTCTCCCTTCGGCTTCATTCCCGGCTCGCGGTGGCCAGCGGTTGCGGCACCCTGTCAGCGACCAGCTTCCGTCTCCAAACGAATGGAAACATAGACTATAATGGCGGCGCCGCGGCGACAATGCGGCGGAGTCGGGCGCGACGGTGGGTGTGGGCCGGACATTGATGTGGAAACGGGCGAAACGGGGATGAGCGAAGAACAGGACCGGCCTGACGGGCACGACATCCGACCCAGCGACATGCTGAGCCGAACGGAGTCCGTCGTTCATTCGGAGATCGACGGCGTCATCGTGATGCTGGATTCGGACGCGGGCCGGTACTACGAACTCGACGAGGTTGGGAAGAGGGTATGGAACCTGATCGAAACCGACGTCCCCGTCGCCTCCGTCCGTGACACGCTTGTCACGGAGTACGCGGTCGACGCCCAGACGTGCCTAACCGATTTGCTGGCTTTCGTCGAGACGATGGCGGACCACGGACTCGTCCGGATACGATGCGCGGACGGCAGGGGCCGGGCGGGCTGAACGACGTACTTCGGCGAGCCCGAACAATCACATCCGCGACGAGTCGATGTGAGGAACGATACGGCGGATGACCATGATCTGCGGCTTGTGGCGGCGGTGTGGGGCAGCGGAAGGGCTGGCGGTCATGCTCGACGCCCTTCCCGAACCACCGCGGGCCGCGGATCGGGAGTGGACCGACGGGACGATGGCGCTGGGTTGCCGCGAACGGGCGCAAGCTGACCAGTCCGGACGGCCGCCGTTGTCGGACGCGGAGAGCGGGCTCGCGGTCACGGCCAGCGTACGCCTCGACAACCGCAGCGAGTTGTGCGACGCGCTCGGCCTCCCGCGAGCCGCAGAGGCGGACTTTTCCGACAGCGAACTTATTCTGCGCGCTTACCGGCGTTGGGGGCCGGCTTGCCCGGAGCATTTGCTCGGCGACTACGCGTTTGCCGTATGGGACGTGCGTCGCGAGACCCTGTTTTGCGTACGCGACCACATCGGCGGCAAGCCGTTCTATTTCGCTCGGACGCCAAGGGGATTTGCCTTCGCCAGCGAGATCGGCTCGGTCTTGGCCGCGCCGGAGGTAGACCCCAGGCTCGATGAAACCGCGATCACCGACCGGCTGCCCCCGAATCCGAAAAACAGGTTCGACGAACGCACCTTTTACCGAGCGGTTCGCAGGCTGCTGCCTGGGCATTCGCTTACTGTGGATTCAGGCGGCCTGCGCGTCGAACGCTGGTGGCGCCCGGAAGAGGCCCCTGCGGTTTCGCTCGCCTCCGACGACGAGTGCGCCGAGGCGTTCCTCGCGCTGTACGCGCGCGCGGTTCGCGACTGCCTGCGTGCGCCCGTCCCCATCGGTGCGCATCTAAGCAGCGGGCTCGACTCGTCCAGCGTCGCGGTGCTCGCGGCTCGGGAGTTGCGCCGCCAGGGTCGGTCGCCGCCGCACATCTTTTCATGGCATCCGGCGCCCGGTGACGCGTCGGGCGCCTCCCGGGATGCGCTCGGATACGGGCGGATCCGGGCCGTGTGCCGACAGGAGGACATGGCCCCCATCTGGTGTCCGCCGACGAGAAGGGACGCTGTGGCCTTTCTCCGGCGCGATCTGACGCTGGGCCAGATCACCGGGGCGGTGTTCATGGAGGCCGCCGTGCAACGCCGGGCGACCGAACTCGGGGTGGGGGTGATCCTATCCGGCTGGGGCGGCGACGACGCGGCCTCCTTCAACGGCCGCGGGTTCTACGAGCGGCTGCTGCTGAGCGGGCGCCTGGTGCGGCTCTGGCGCGAGGTCAGCGCGCGCAGCCGCCATCCACTCG
This sequence comes from Alphaproteobacteria bacterium, assembly GCA_965202835.1. Classification (GTDB taxonomy): domain Bacteria; phylum Pseudomonadota; class Alphaproteobacteria; order MPNO01; family MPNO01; genus MPNO01. Next base: position 309,982 of record CBDBCA010000001.1, read on the forward strand.
CCTACATCTTGGCCCGTGTGGCACTGCGGCTCGTCTACCCTCGCGCGTCCTACCTTGTGAAACATATCCGGCAGCAACGGCAGTGGCCGTCGCTGCCGCTGCTGGCCCAGTTTGATGCGACGAGATTCATCGGCGTGCGCGAAACCCAGCTCGCGTGCCTGCTATCCTGGCATATCGGCCTGCGGGCGGAGGGCTGGGGCGAGGCCGGCGCGCGGCTCGGTGTGGAATACCGGTACCCGCTTCTCGATCGCCGGCTGCTTCGCTTCGTGCTCGGGCTGCCGCCGCACATGTACCGACGGGGTCCGTGGAGCCGGTGGATCATGCGCCAGGCGCTCCGAACCGTGCTGCCGGACGAAGTTCTGTGGAACCGGAGGAAAGAGGAGCCGGCAATCGACGAGGCCAGGAATCGTGCCATGGTCGAGGCGATCCCGGAGATACGGCGACTCCTGGCATCGCGCTCCGCGCCGCCCGGAAGAAGCCCATATCTGGACATGGGCCGTCTGATGGCGTCGCTGGACAGGTTTCCACACGGCCCCCTCCCGGTAATCTCGTTGCGTTTCCTCGATTTCTGATTATCTTGTTCGTTCTAGGCAACTTACGGAGGCGTCATGGGAACGGATGCGGACAGACGGAGAACAGTTCGCGTTCCGGACGAGGGCTCCCGGGGGGCGGGCCGTCGGCTGTGGTCGCCGCCCCACGTGAGCATCCTCCCGCTGGATATGACCGGCGGGGGCGGGGGTGCGCCTGGAAATGAACATACGCCGCATAGCTATATGGATCCGGTCAGGGGAATGCCCCCGCCTCCGCCTGAGTCCTGATGGCGCCACACGGGGTAGCCCGCGCGTCTAGCCTGCCCGGACGCGAAGGCGTTATCTTCGGGTAGCGGAACGCGTGGCGAGCTTCCGGTAGCATGAACCGCCCGCCACCTGCCAGCCAGCGGTCCTGCGCACGGGCTACGGGTCGCGAGCGGCATGGCGTCATGCCGGGAACCGATCCGCCTGGCGGAGATCGCACCCGGACGGCCCGCAGCCATGACTATCGCGCCTACGGGCTCCTCTTCCGATCCGATCTGGAACTGCCGTTCGTTTCGGCGATCGCGACCGGGCGGCCCGACGTACGATTGCGGCTCGGCCGGGTACCGGACGCTCTCCCGTCGCCGCGAACGCGGTTCGGTCTGTGGGAGGCGGCGCCGGGCGACTTCCTGCTGCGCGTCGCCGACGTGGGGCGTTACCGGGTGACGGGCGGGACGGAGATCGTCGTGGAACCGGTGAACGGCGTGAACTGCGGCGCGGTGGTCGCATACCTGGTCGGTTCGGTTCTCGGCGCATGTCTGCAACAGCGCGGAATCGTGACCCTGCACGCGAGCGCGGTGGCAACCCCCGACGGCGCGGTTCTGTTCGCGGGCCGCTCCGGGGCCGGCAAGTCCACGCTGCTTGCCGCCCTGACCGAGCGGGGCTACGCGATGCTGGCCGACGACGTGACGGGCATCGTGCTGGGCTGCAACGGCCGTCCGGCGGCGTTGAGCGGCCACCCGACCGCGCGTCTCTGGGGGCCGGCGATGGACGGGTTGGGCTGGGAACGGACCCGGGCGCTGGGAACGGTGACGGAAAACAGCGACAAGTACCTGGTACCGATCGAACGGTTCCGCGATGCCGCGGCGCCGTTGCGCGGCGTCTTCGTGCTGCGCACGCACAACCGGGAGAACATCGAGATCGAGCCCATGATGGCGCCGGGCGCCGCGTTCGTACTGCTGGCCGCCCACACATACCGGCGGCGGTTCCTGGCGGGTCTCGACGGGCTTGCGGGGCATTTCCGCGTGACCGCCGAGACGGCGAACCACGCTTGGCTGGCGACTGTGACCCGACCCATGGCACCCTTCCTGCTCGAGACCTTGGCCGACCGGATCGAGGAGCATCTGGACGCAATGCCTGCCCCGTCTCGGGCGGAGCGGGTCGAGTCGGGGTAGGGGTGCCAGCGTGTCCTTTCTGTGGCTGGCGTCCTACCCCAAGTCCGGCAATACCTGGATGCGGGTGCTGCTGACGAACTATCTGCAACCGGCCGAACCCGCCTCGATCAACGCCCTGTTGCCCGCCTTCTCCGCGTTCGAACGCCACGAGTTCGAGGAATGCACGGGGCTGCAGTCGTCCGCGCTGACGCCCGACGAAATGCTGCGCTACCGGTCGCTGTTCTATGAACTGCTCGGGGCGGAATTGCCACGAGCCACCATTGTCAAGATTCACGATGCCTGCCTCGGCACGGATCGGGGCGAGCTGCTGTTTCCCGCGTCCGCTACGGAGGGAGCGGTCTATATCGTGCGCAATCCCCTGGACGTGGCAGTGTCGTTGGCACATCACGCCCATGAGTCGATCGGCCACATTATTGGCAGGATGAACGACCCGTTTTACAGGTTGTCCGACTCGCCGTCCTTCCCCCTTCTCCCGCACCTGCTCTCGAGCTGGAGTGGACATGTCTCGAGCTGGCTCGACCAGGGGGCGTTCCCGGTCCACCGTGTGCGCTACGAGGACCTGCTGGCGGATCCCGCCGCCGAGTTCGGTGCCGTCGTGCGCTTCGCCGGCCTCGACTACGATGCCGGGGGTGTCGTGCAGGCCGTCGATCGCTCCCGCTTCGAGGTGCTACGCGAGCAGGAAGCACGCGACGGATTCCGGGAGCGAATGCCGGCGGCTCAGTGGTTCTTCCGCGAAGGCCGGGCGGGATCTTGGCGCGACGCGCTGTCCGCGGACGAGGTTCGGGCGGTGGTGGACGCCCACGCGCCCGCGATGGAGCGCCTCGGCTACCTGCGCGAGGCGGAGGCGTTCCTCGTGCAGCGGCGGTGAAGGCTGCCGTGCCGACGATTGCACGCCCGCGCCGCTCACGGCAGGGACCTGGCAGAGGCCCGCCGCATCCCGCCGAAGCGAAAGACAGAGCGGCGTTGACGACGGCGTCACCAGGCCCGTGGCGGGTCGGGCCGCGGCGGCTCCGCCTCTTTCGATGCCGACGCGGCAATCTCTGGCCAGGCGCCGATCGCCTCGACCCTGCCCGACCGCAGCACCAGTATCCGATCCGCGTGTCGGAGCAGCGGTCCCCCGTGGGCGACGACGACGATCGTCATGCGGCCGCGCAAGCCCTGCAACGTCTCGATCAGACGCGCCTCGTTGGCCGGGTCGAGGTGAGCGGCCGGCTCGTCGAGCACGAGCACGGCGGGCTGGCGCAGCAGCGCCCCGGCGAGTGCGATCCGCTGGCGCTCGCCGCCGGACAGGCGTCCGCCGCGATCCCCCACCACGGTGTCCAGACCGGCGGGCAGCCTCTTGACGAATGACGAGGCGCCGGCGAGATGGAGTGCGCGCCACATGTCCGCCTCCGTCGCGCAGGCGCACAACCATGACAGGTTCGCCCGCAGGGTGTCGTGGAGCAGGAAAGGCTCCTGGGCGACGCAGGCGGTGGAGCGCCGCCACCGCACGAGGCCGGTCTCCTCAAGCGGCGCGCCGTCGACAAGGATCTCGCCTCGGGTCGGCGACAGCAGACCCAGCAGCAGGTCCGCCAGGGTCGACTTGCCCGAACCGGAGGCCCCGGTGACCGCGAAAATTCCGTTGGCGGGAATGGAGCAGCCTATTTCCGACAGCGCGGGTGTACTCGCGCCAGGGTAAACGAAGGTGAGGTCGCGAACCTCGATTTCGCGGCGGAGTGGGGGTGCCGCGTCCCCGCGTGCCGACCCGGGGACCCGTTCCGCCGCGGCCCCCAGAGCCTGTCGAAGACCGGTCGCGGAGGCGTGGGCGGGCAGCGCATTGGCGATCTGCTGGGCCAACTGCAGCAAGTTTAGCGCCGTCGGCGTGGCCCGCGCGAATGCCAGCACGAGCACGGTAAGCTCCGGCACCGACATTTCGGCGCTGCCAAGGGCATACCAGACCAGCGCCGTCAGGATCGCCGCAGCGGCCAGTTGCAGCCCCGCCCGGGTCGCCGCGCCCAATCTGACAAAGGCGATCTGCCGTTCCCGCGCCGCGGCCTCCGCCCGCTCGATCCACCGAAGATATGACTCCTCGGCGTTGTGGCTCTTCGCCGGCTTCAGGCCATCGAGGAAGTCGGTCGCAAAGCCGCGGAGGACACGGCCGGAGCCCGTCAGTTGCGCTCCGAGGGCGTACGATCGCCGCAGCACCGGACGGACGGCCAGCGCAAGCGGAAGGCCCAGAAGGAGGGTGCCGGTGGCGATGGCGGGCGAAACGGCCAAGGCGACCGCGAACATTACCGACGCCAGTGTCGCCGCAACCGCGAACTGGACCAGCATGAAGGCCGCGACCCCGATGCGGGTCACGTCGTCGGTCAATACATGCTGGATGTCGGATCGGCGCCGGGTAAGCAAGTGGCCCCACGACGCTCCGGCGACCGCGGCGTAGAGGTCCCTGCGGATCCGGCTCACGAATTCCAGCTGTAGCCGCGTCACCAGGACATTGCGCCACCAGGCAACCGCCGAGCGGACGGTGGCGAGGCCCAGAAAAGCGCCGAGTACGCCGGGCAGGGAGAGCGGCAGGCCAAGCGCGTCGCCGATTCGCACCGTGGTCTCGACGACGGGACCGGGTTCGCCTGCGGCGTCCGCGAGCCCGGCGACCTGTAGCAGGGGAATGATCATCAAAAGGCCGAATGCCTCCGTCACGCCGGCTATAAGCAACAGCAGCGCCGCCACGGCGCAGCGACCGGGGGCCGCGGCGACGAATTCGCGGGCGAGTGCCCATGGAGCGCCCCGTGGTCCCTCGCGGGACGCGGCGCCGTCGCGGCCACCGGGGTTGGCGGTCATCGCGGCGCCACTCCGTTCCTGTCTGGAGACGAGGCTGACCCGGGCCCGCGACGAGGCCGTGGCAGGCGATTAAGGATGTTGTTGGTCAACGTGGCCGAATGATGACGTGAAACCGATACTCGGGCAACGGCGAGTATAGCCGGGATTCGAGGATCGATTGGCCCGGCTGGCCTGGCCGACCCCGGACAGAGCGGGGAGACGTTCGTCACGGCAATCATCCTGCCACCGGCAACGGAGTCTCGCGAACGAACGCCGGTGTCGCGACGGTCACTGTTGAAGAATGACGCTTGACGGGAACCGCCCCACTGCGGCAGCGAAGGAACCGGTAGCGGCTTGACGCGCCGACGGCCATCCCACTCCCGCCAGCGCTCCACCACACCAACTCAACAATCCGAGAAATTTACCCGCTTGTCGCGCGAAATAATCCGGGAAGCCCGCGACAAAATAATATGCGAGCCAACAAGGCATACGCGGCGCAGCCCAACCCGATGCCCACTGCATCGCTCAGCAAGTCCACGAATTTACCGCTGCGGCCGGCCACAAAGAGAAATTGGACGATCTCCAGCAGGACACCGAAGGCAAGCAGCCAAACGGCGACGGCGAGCACCGGGCCGCGCGGGTAGTGCGCGAAGCACAGAGCCAACGAGAGGTAGAAGAAGGCAAGGGCGTGGGCGGTCACGCCACTCAGGTCGGCCACGATCCCTGTCGGGCTCGGGGTGCAGGCGACCGCCATGCAGACGGCAAGCGGGATCCAGAATGCCGCTTTGACGAGCGCGCCGACACGGGATACCGCCAACGGGCTCACGTGACCACAATCGGATGGAAATCGGCATCGTGATCGACGCCCGCGAAACCGAAACCGGATAGTGCGGGAAACCGGTCGCGGCACCGGTCGAAACTCCTCCAGGCAATGATCGCGACCCGAAACAGGATCGAGATGTACGGCGGAACCGGGATCCCCCGACACCCCCGGTTGACGATTGCCTCGATCACCGCGAAGCGGGCGTTACGCCCGGCCCCCGCGAGCCGCGGCCGGTTCGCGGGCGCGGCCCGATCGACGCGCCCATCAGGAATTGTCGGCCAGGACGGTGTCGCTGCGGTAGCCGCCAGGAAAAGACGTCCGGTGTGGAACTCATGCGTCTGCTACGGTTGCGGATAGATTGCTCAGTATGCGGAAGTGGAGTGCCAGGTCAACGCGTCCGCAACGAACCTGTCGTCCAACGGTGACAGAACGGGCCACGCAGCGGTCTACGAGCCCGACTGCGCTTAGCTGTGGGAAGCGAGGATCGCCTGCGCGAGGTTCGCGTGTCGGGGGGTTGAGCCATGGTGCAATCCCCGTCATAAGTTGATCGTCACGTCGTTCCGACACCCCGAGAGGTAGCCAATGTCGACCTTAGGGAACGCTGGAAGGGTGCGCTCGCCCATCCGGTACTTGGTTCGTGTCGCGCGGGCCGATCCAAGGCAATACCGGACAGAGTGAGAAAAGATGAATGACCGGACGCCGTCACTCGGGGGTTCTCCCTACGCCCCGGCTTCCTGTGCTTTGCCCGAGGCGTCCCGGGCGCAATCGCAGCGTCCGTGAGTGGAGCAGCCCATATGTACCCGCGAGCCTCAGCGCGGTACAAGCGCCCCTTCGACCTCGCCGTCATCGTCGTTGCAGGCCTCTTGTTCGCACCCGTGTGGCTGCTTCTTTGCATCGCGATCCCGATAGCGATCCGCCTGGAGGACGGGGGCCCGGTCTTCCACGTACAGACCCGACTCGGCCGCGCGGGACGACACTTCAGGATGTTCAAATTCCGGACAATGATCGAGGAAGCCGAGAAGCTCGGGACGGCGGTCCAGGCGTCCGAGAACGACCCGCGCCTCACCAGGGTCGGCAGAATACTGCGGTCGTCCCATCTCGACGAGATTCCGCAGATCCTGAACGTCGTCATGGGAGACATGAGTTTGGTCGGCCCCCGCCCGGAACGCCCGGAGCTTGCGAACCTGATCCGCCGGAAACTGCCCGACTTCGATCAGCGCCTGCGCGTCCGGCCGGGAATCGCGGGGCTGAGCCAGGCCCGCCGCCACTACCACGTGACAGCGCGGCACAAGCTCCGCTACGACAACCTGTACATTGCAAGCATGACCCCCTTGCTGGATCTCAAGCTTCTTGTTGCCTGCTTTCTGGTTTCAATCGGGCTTCGTCGGTTGCGGACGCGGCTCGGAACCCGGCGAGCGAGTGTCACGAAGGATGACCGCTCGGTCGAGAACCGGCGCGAATCGGTTCGCCGGCGCTTCCCTCGCGGTTCGCGCCAGGGCGACACTACACAGTGAAGATTCTCGTCACCGGGGGCCTCGGCTACATCGGGCTGCATACGGCCGTCGAGCTCCTTGAAAACGGCCACGAGGCGGTGCTGCTTGACAATTGCTCGAACGCATCCCTCCGGGCGCTGCCAACGCTTGCCGGCCTGATCAAGCAGAGTGTGCCGTTCATGCATGGCGACGTCCGCGATGACGACATCCTTGATGGCGTATTCGAAGACGGCTGTTTCGACGCTGTCGTGCACTTGGCCGCGCTCAAGGCCGTGGGCGAGTCGGCGCGGGACCCGCTACGCTATTTCGCGAACAACGTGGCCGGGACCATCTGCCTGCTGGAGCGGATGGAGGCGCACGACGTCAAGACGCTGATCTTCAGTTCCTCTGCCACCGTCTACCGCGGGAGTTGCGAGCCAGTCACCGAAACGCATCCGACCGGGCCGTCCAGCCCCTACGGTCGCGCCAAGCTCTTCGAAGAGAAAATGCTGCGTGATCTGCACGCGGCGAATCCCGATTGGCGCATCTCCATCCTGCGTTACTTCAACGCCGTCGGCGCCCACGCGAGCGGACGCATCGGCGAAGACCCGACACGGGCGTCGAACCTTATACCCCGCATCGGGCAGGTCGCGCTCGGCCTGCGCGAGTCGCTCGACGTTTTCGGAGTCGACTATCCGACACCGGATGGCACATGCGTCCGCGACTATGTCCACATCGTGGATCTCGCCAGCGCGCACGTCGAGGCCCTGGACCATCTACAGTCCGAACCGGGTCTCGCGGTGCACAATCTTGGAACCGGCATCGGCTACAGCGTAATGGAGGTGGTCAATGCGTTCGAGCGGGCTAGCGGGCACACCATTCCGGTTCGCACTGCGCCGCGGCGCACAGGCGACGCGCCAATCAGCCTCGCCGACGCGACGCGCGCGCGAACTGAACTGGGCTGGACCGCAAAGCGGGGTCTTGACGCCATTTGCACGGACCATTGGCGCTGGCTGTCGTCGCACCCAAACAGCTTCCCGGACTGACCGGGTCGACGCGGCATCGGCAAGCCCGAGAACGTGCACAGGCGCCCACGGCGGCTGGTTCATCCTCCGTTAGCGTGGCCCGGGTTTCGGGACAAGCGGTTCCTCGTCGAGCCCCGACCGGATGAACAGCTTCTCCCGATGACAGAGCGAGCAGGTGTCGTTCCTCCGGTCACTGAAACCGCACCCGCGACACGGTGAAGGAGCGGCGGCCGTTCGTTGCTCAATCCACCCGGACGGTGGCCGACCATAGAATCTCGTTACTCGGTTAGGCGACCGCGCTCCCAGAGCGGGGCTCCCGCCTCTTATCTGTGTTGTTGGTTCGAGTGCCACGCTCCGCCGCGCGCCGCCGACACCATGTCCGCCGGCTGACGCCCTCCGCTTCCCACGGCCGCAACGCCTGTCGAGTCGCCGATCTCGCCACCGCCAATCAGGCCGGTTGGCCAATTGGAGAACCGGGTCAGACGGTCGTAATCGGGCGTGCTCCGACAGTCTCATTCGTCGCGTTTTCCGGTCAGCTCGGCAACCTGTTCCTCGAGCTCGCGGATGCGCGCGATCAGGTCGGCGCGGGTCATGTGCGCCAGAGGGGCCGGTTGGCCTATTTCCGGCTCCCGGCCGTCCCGCCGCGCGAGTTCGCGCCTGATCGTTCTGGAGCCCACGTCGGCCTCGCGCGCGGCCTCGTCCACGTCGAAGTAGCGGTCCTCCTCGCCGAGCGGCACGCGCCCGCGAGGGCGGGGTTGCAGCCCGGAGGCGATCTTCGTCGCTACGATCAGCCGCGCGCGCTCGCCAGGGCGAAGGTGGCGGCGGTTCAGCTCGCTGCGGATGACGGTCTGCGAGAGCGCGTTGGGATCGGTATCGGCGGGCAGGTCCTTGTAGCTCGGCTCGACGCCGGCCTCGCGGGCCGCCATGTAGCGATGCCAACCTGCGACCACCTCATCGTTGAGCACCAAAATCGGGTTGTCCGCGTCGTAGCCGTTCTCCCGCATATCCTCGACCATTGCGGTGAACGTAGCGTCGTCCAGGTCGGGAAATTCCGCGCTGACCGGGTGCCGCGTCAAGTCCCTCATTCGTAGTCCTCCTCGTCGTAGGCACCCGGCCGCCAGTGCTCATCGTCTATGGCCCGCTTCAGGTCATCGACGCTCGGCGGCGTGCGTACTCGTTCGGGGTCGAGCTCACCATCGGGGCGCATATATGAGTCGGTGACCGTATCGAGCATGCGCCGCCGCCCGCGGACCCTCTCCGCAATCTCGTTGCGGACATCGAATGCATGACGATCCTCGGTCCCTTCCCTGCGGTAGGGCAGGCGCGCCTCTACCGCGCGGCGCACGATCCCGGCCAGCACTTCGGGCGGAACCGCCTCGACTTCAGCCGCCCCCTCGATTTCCTCAACCTCGTCGTCCTCGTCGCCGGCGACAATTACCGTCTCGGCACTTGCCAGCGGGTCGATGTGCAACTGAATATCGAGCTCAACCACCTGCTCGGCGGTCAGCGCGATCGTTTCCGCCTCGATCTCGCAACCGTGGTTCCTGAGCGCGCGCATCGCTGACTCTTGCAGCCTCTGGCCGGCCCGATCGAAATCGTGGACCCACAACGCCACGTGTCCGATTCCATAGTCATCGGCCTCCGCCATGATCGCCTTCGCCAGATCGTACGTCTGCGATAGGGAAGAAAAACCGCGCGTGGAGAAGACGCCGACGTTCAGATTGCGCACCGCTGCCGCAACCTGAGGACGCAACGTGTCTTTTTCGCAGAACACAATCGGCCGGACGCAGCGCTCGCCCTCCAACTGGGGTAGCGTCCACAGGGGCGGTGGTCGATGCTCCAGACCGAACAACTGAACGAGGTCTTTGTACGTTCGGTCAGCGAGGCCTTCGATGGAACTCGGCTTGTATGTCGTCCAGTTCTCGGCGATGTCGGAAAGCGTGAGCAGCTCGAACGGGCGGGCGTCGGCGACGTTGTCCCACGACGAATCGCGCGTGCGATCCTCGATTCGTTCCCAGGGAACCGTTCCATCCAGCCGCGTTTCCACGAGAAGGCGCTGAACGACCGCATACGGCTTGGCCTCTGCAAGCACGCCCGAATTTCCGACGATGTACATTATCTGCCGCACGGTGAGGCGCCCCGGGACCCTGTCCAGCGCGTCAAGGATCGCGGCCCTGACGATTGCATCGCGCGCCTGCGCCCGCTCGAGGCGGTTCAGCAAACCGAGTTCCTTGCGGAGCTTCGACAAGATGCGGGCGATCACTGACTGGCCGAGCCCCTCGAACCGGGAATCCCTTAGCACGTCGGTTGCGGTCAACTCCGGGGTGTCGATGAGCATTTCGCGGATCGCGGCCTCGCGCCACGCCGCCACGTCGGGCTCCAGCCCCACACGGTTCCGCGCCTGGCGCACCCAGCGCGACGCTGTGTTGGCTCTGCATGTCCAGCCCATCTTGGACATGATCCGCTTCACGTCCCAGCCGGGGCGCTGCTCGATCAGGCGGCCGAGCCTCACCCTCTCCTCTGGCGACAATCGGCTCATTGCTTGTCTCCCGTCACACACTCGGGCTCGAGCAGGTGCCCGGCCCCAACCATGGCGAGCCACCGGGGGAACGGGTCCACATCCCACGGGCTACGAGGCACCGCCCTGCGAACCGCACCGGCCTGCCGAACAGCGCCGGGCCGACTCGCTCGGAACTGCGGGACTCGCGTAGAACTATCTAGAACGCGGGACAGCGCATCCCGCGCGAACCGCCGCGGCATCGACGGCGGGTCGTAGGGCTTCCCGAAGTTGAGACGGTCCCGCTGCCGGCGCTCGTGCTCGTGGGCAGCGTACAGCCACCACCGGCGCCGAACGGACCGCTGCCGGCGTACCCGCTCGGGCTCCGCGGCCTTCGCGGCCAGCGACGCCCGCACGCGCCGAGCGACCCTATGGACTTGGGATTTTCCCACCGCGCGATCGGGATAGGCCGCCTTCAGGTGGTCGGCGATCTCACGCGCGGACTTTCGCGGCGTCTCGACCCCGAAATACTGGTCATGGACCCAAAGGTCACGCCGCCAGGTCCGAGCCCGCTTTTTCCGTCCAGAGTTTAGCCCGCCGAGCCGCCGCATCTGGCGCTGCCGCTCCGGCGTTTCGGCCTGGAAGCGCTTGAGTGAAGGCGGCTTTGCCGGATATGTGCACCTCGGGTCCTCGATCGGCATAGCGGGCCAAAAGTCAGGGGGAGATGAATCTCTCCGCAGTGTCGCTTTTGCCGTTTCCGGACTTGCATTTTCAGTCGACCATGACATGATCGGTCCCTCTCTGGGTTGTCGGCGGCGGAGGGGGTGGAGCCCCGTTGAGGCCGCCGATTTCCTTATGGTCACGGCTAGCCGTGACTATCGTTTAGGCGGTCGTACGCCTCCTCCCGCTCCGCGGGCATGCAGCGATGAACTCGTCGAGCTCGGATTTCCTCCAGCGGACGCCGCCACTTTGGCCCGGGGCGAGCTTTAACGGCTTCGGGAAGGAACCCCGCTCCATTGCCCGGTACAAACTGGCGGTGGAAAAGGAGAACATTTCCTCGACTTCCTGCCGACGCAGCAGCCTGTCGTCACCGCGATCCATTGCGAACTCCCTCCTCCCACGATGCCCATGCTGGCCGGGAGATTTCAGGGTGCCGCAGCTCGCATCTTTCGTCAATAGACAACATTTTGTCCCGATAACCGCGGGACTATTTCGGTCTTATTACCTTATAAAGGAAAGTAGTTTGTATCCGTGTGTATTCGTGTGTTCTTGACGGACCTTAACGGTCGTAAACGGACTCTCGGGGTTGTCCGATATGGACAGCGAGCGGTTCCGGCCGCAGCAGCGGGCGCGGCGGCCGCTGACGAAAATGCCGAATCGCTCTTCGGCATTTTCGTCGTTGGTGGATCGGTCACCTGTGGAGGTGGACGACCTTGTCGGCGGCGCTGCCGGTCACATAGTCGGCCCATGCCTGCATGAGGACCCGGCGCTTCTCAAACAGATCGGTGCGGGCGTAGGATCGTTCCACGGCGCTGCCCACCTTGTGCGCCAAGCAAATCTCCATCACGGCATGGTCTGCGTTGGTGCACTCCGCCGCCCAGGTCCGGAAACTGGTCCTGAATCCATGCACGCTTGCCCGCTCCGCGAGGCCGGTGTTGCGGAGGACCTGCATAAGGCGCCCGTCCTTCATCGGCTTTCGGGCGTTCACCGCCGCGGGGAAGACAAGGTCCGATCCCTTCTCGCGCAGGTCCCGCGCTTCCTCCAGCACGGCGATCGCCGCGTCGGAGAGCGGTACTCGATGCTCGCGTTCGGCTTTCATCCGCTCCGCCGGGATCGTCCAGGTCGCCTCCTCCACGTTGATCTCGCCCCAAGTCGCCCCGCGCGCCTCGCCGGATCGAACAGCGGTCAATGCAACAAGCCGGACGCACAACTTCGCCGCCAGCGCCGAGTCGGAGGCATCGACGACCGCCAGCGCCTCGGCGATCTCCTGATAGGGAAGAGCTCGGTGATGTTCCTGTACCGCGGGCATCGTCGGCAGGGCAGCGGCAATCGCCTCGCCCGCGACATTCATCTCGACGTAGGAGTGGGCCTGAGCCCAGGCGAGCGTTCCCTGAATGCCCTGCCGCAACTTCCTGGCCGACTCCGCCTTCGTCGCCCAGATCGGGTTGAGCACGCGCAGCACGTCTTCGCGGCCGATCCGGTCGACCGGCATGTCCCCGAGGAGCGGGAAGGCGTACCGCTCTATCCTCGCCATCCACGCCTTGGCAGCCTTCGCGCTCCGCCACCGCGGCCGGTTCGCCTCGAAATACTTCTCCACGGCGGCGCGAAAAGTCGGCATCTTCGCCTTCCGCTTTTCGGCCAGCGGGTTGCCGCCGGCGCGGATCAGACGGCGGTTGTCGAGCGCCGCGTCGCGCGCCATCTGCAACGTCACGACCGGGTATCCACCGAGGCCGATGTCGCGGCGCCGACCGTCGATCATCACGCGCTGGATCCAACTCTTCGAGCCACCCTTTGCGATGTTTAAGTAAAGCGTGCCGCCGTCGCCGTAGAGGCCCGGCTTCGACAGGCTTTTGATTTTCCCCACAGTGAGCTTCGGCATCATTCCCTCCAATATTCCCAACAGTCGAATTGAGAATAAGGCGGGCAAGATGAAATGTAAAGAGACAAGATGACCGGCCTATTTCCCGGTTGTGCAATGGATTAGAGGCCAATTGAGAAAAATTTGGACCTTGACGGGGCTCCTGCTCAAGGAGCGCGCCTACGCGCATCGCTGGATCGCGACTGTGCTGGGCTTCGCGGGCGTGCTGATCATCGTCCGTCCGGGATTCGCCGAGGTGAACATAGGCGTCGCCATCGCGCTTGCCGCGGCGCTCCTGTTCGGCGTGGTCGACGTCTCGACGCGATTCCTTGCCGGCAGCGACCGCATCCGAACGATCCTGTTCTACGGCTTCGTCATGCAGCTCCCCATCGCGATCGGGCCGGCGGCGGCGACATGGGTGACGCCCACGCTGGGCGACATCCCGTGGATCGTCGCCTTCGCCATCGGGGCGCTGAGCGCACAAATCTGCATCACCAACTCGCTCGCCGCCGCCGAGGCGAGCCTGGTCTCTCCGGTACTCTATCTGCGCCTGCCGCTGGTGGCGCTGTTTGGCTTCGTGTTCTTCGACGAATTGCCGAGCGTCTGGACCTGGGTGGGCGCGGCGCTGCTCTTCGGCTGCACCTATTGGTGCACCTGGCGCGACGCGAAGATCGCGCGCACCAGCTCAACCTGATCCGCCGCCGTCCAGCATCGGCGCGGGCAGGATCTCCACGACCACGTTGAGGTTGCCGGGCGGCGCGCCGCCGATGCCGGGCAGGCCCAGTCCCTCGAAGGTGAGCGTGCGGCCGTTCTCCGTCCCGGGGGCGACGATCACCTCGACCCGCGCGCCGGTGACCAGCTCGACCACCTTGCGGGTCCCCTCCTCCGCTTCCTTGATGGTTATGCCCACGGTCTCCGCGAGGTCTTCGCCGCGCAGGGCGAGAGAGGTGCTGGCGGCACCGAACACCCGGCCGCGCCGGTTGCCGGCGATATCGCCGAACAGATCGATGGGCCGTTCGCCGATCCCGTCGTTGAAGTCGAAGACACCGTCGTCGGCACCCCAGGGCGCGCGCTCGGGACCGAACCCGTCGGCATGGCCGCGCCGCCAGCCGCCCGCGTCGAACTCCGCCCTGCGCTCCGGATCGCTCAGCAGGTCATAGGCCTCGGTGACCTCGCGGAACCGGTTGGCCGCGACCGTGTCGTCCGGATTGGCGTCGGGGTGGAGTTCCTTGGCAAGCGCGCGATAGGCCCGCTTGATCTCGTCCAGCGCGGCAGCGGGCTCGACGCCGAGGATGTCGTAGGGATCTTTCATGACGCCAGAATACCATGCGTCGCCGCACCGGCGGACTGCGGCTGGATAGCAGAATCGATACCCTCTATAGTTGTGGCACAGGTGCCGAGATTATCGCCATGCCGGGCGGCTTCGCGACGCTGCTCGCATCCGGCGGAACGTTCGTCATGTTCATGTTCCGCCTGTTTCCGAGCCTGGAAAGCAGGGTGGATCGGCTCGAAGGCAAGGTCGACGATCTCGCCCGCGATGTCTCGGACCTGCGCGGGGAGTTCCGCGGACGCTTCGCCGCGCAGCCGGCGGAGTGACCGCCGGGCGAAGACCCTGCCATTACGGAAGCGGTCGCCACCAAATCGGTGCCATGAAGAAGATCACCGTCAAGGAAGGCGCGGGGACACGGCGCGGGAAGGACGAATACGACCTCGCGATGGAGCGCCTTTTGTCCAGGAAGCCGCGCAAGCTGAACTGGATCGACGGGCGCCCGCCTGCGCGCGATGAATTGTATGACCGATCCGTTCGTCGTCGATCCTGCACGCCCGGCAAATAAGCGCGGTCCCACAGCCGACATTGCCGCGCCAGCGGACGGCGGCTAGGCTTCCCGCAAACGGGGAGGCAGCCATGGCGCCCGAAGCGGTCGATATCCTGATCAGGAACGGGACCATTCTCACCGTCGACGGCGAGCGGCGCATCGTCACCGACGGCGCGGTCGCGGTGCGGGGCGACCGGATCGTCGCGGTGGGAAAGACGGCGGACCTCGACGCCGCCTATACCGCGGAGAAGACGATCGACGCCTCGCTCAAGCTGGTCATGCCCGGGCTGATCGACGGCCATGCCCATCTGATCGAGATCGCACGCGGGCTGATCCCGGACAACTTGAGGACCAGCGACTGGCTCAAGGACTGGTGCTACCCCTATCTCGACGCGATCACGGAGGAGGACGAGTACTGGTACGCCAAGTGCCTGATGGCGGAGATGATCCGGACCGGCACGACATGCTTCGTCGAGCCCGGATGCAAGTTCCTCGGCAGCACGCTGAAGGCGATCGAGGAGACCGGAATGCGGGCGACCACGGGAAGCTGGGTGTGGGACCATAACGGCCCCGACGGCCAGAAATGCCCCGATTACTTCCTGCCGATGACCCTCGACGAGGCGCTGGAAATCACCGAGTCGAACATCAGGTCGTGGGACCGCTCGGCCGACGGGCGCATCCGGGTGTTCGCGACCATCGAGGGGGTCGGCACCTGCTCGGACGAGCTCACCAGGGGAGCGAAAGACATCGCCGCTCAGTACGGCACCTTCTCGCTGATGCACAAGGCGAGCTCGCAGGAGGAGGTGGCGAGCGAGCTGAAGGCCACCGGCCACCGTCCCGTCGAGCACATGTACGAGATCGGCGCGCTCGGGCCGAACGTCTATCTCAACCACATGACGGCGGTGGAATCCTTCGAGGTCGACATGCTGGCCGAGACCGACGCCAAGGTCTGCCAGAACCCGCCGGCGGCGCTCAAGCTCGCCAAGGGGACCACCCGGATGGGCAAGTTCCTGGAGATGCGCGAGAAGGGCGTGACGGTGGCGCTGGGGTGCGACGGGGTGAATTCGGCGGACCACAAGGACATGTTCCAGGCGATGTTCCTCGCCGCCACCCTGCCCAAGGATTCGCGCCTCGACCCGGAGGTCATCACTGCCGAGGAGGTGATCGAGATGGCGACCCTCGAAGGCGCGAAGGCGACCGGCTGGGAGGACGATCTTGGCGCCATCGAGCCCGGCAAGAAGGCCGACCTGATCCTGATCGATATCGACCGACCGGAATGGGTGCCGAGCTACAACCTGGTCTACAGCCTGGTCTATTCGGCGAGCGGCGACAGCGTCGACACGGTAATGGTCGACGGTAACATCCTGATGGAGAACCGCGAGCTCGCCACCATGGACCTCGACGAGGTCCACGCCCGCTGCCGCGAGCTCGCGCCGAAGCTGATCGAGCGCGCCAACGTCAAGCCGATCTCGCGCTGGCCGGTGGTCTGACCCCGCCCGTCATTTCTCCTTGCCCGCCTTGGCCTTGTAGGCGGCGATGGCGTCCTTGAGCTCGGTGTATTCCTCGCAGCCGAACAGGCAGGCCTTGTCGAGGACGGCGAGCCGTTCCTCGGCCTTGGCGAGGTCGCCCAGCACGAGATAGAGCTCGCCCAGATACTCGTTCGCCCCCCGGTGTTTGGGTGCGATCCGGAGCGCGATCCCGTAGTGCTTCAGCGCCGCGTCGTACTGCTTCAGATTGCGCAGCGCATAGCCGAGGTAGTTGTGGACGTCGGCGCTGTCGGGCGCCGCCGCCTCGGCCTTTCTGAGCAACGGAAGGGCTTCGGCGAATTTCTGCACCTCGATCAGCTCCGCTGCCTTGGCGTAATCCGGGTTGGCGGGGGCGCTCTGCGGCGGGTCGCTGGACGGTGCCGCGGCGACCGCGGCGGAGAACAGGCAGGCCGCCACCATCGATGCCAGGACTCCCAAGCCGGTGCGTTTCATCGCTCGCCTCCCTCGCGGAAACGCGCCGATGATGCGTCGCCCGCGCATTGCGTGTCACGCGGAATCGGGTCACCATCTGCCGGTCGCTTCTCAGCGGAGGATCGCCGATGTCCGCGCCGCGCCACACCGGGCTCGATATCCGGTGGACTTCAGAGGACAGCACAAGGGTGCCGTTCGAGGTGTTCAACGACCGCGCGCTCTACGACATCGAGCTCGAACGCGTCTTCGGCGGCGGGCATTGGCAATATCTCGCCCTGGAGCAGGAAATCCCGAACGAGGGCGATTACTCGACGACCTATTTCGGCGAACGCCGCGTAGTGGTGGTTCGTGGCAAGGACGGCGCGGTCCACGCCTTCGAGAACCGCTGCGCCCATCGCGGCGCCCAGGTGGTCACCCGGCTGCGCGGCAATGCCGGCCAGTTCCACTGCCCCTACCACATGTGGTGCTACGACCATGCCGGCAACCTGCTCGCGGTGCCGCAGCAAAGGGGCGTCAAGGGCAAGGGCGGCATGCCGGACGACTTCGAAGTCGCGGGAAGGGGTATGCGCAAGCTGAAAACCGAGTCGTTTCGGGGGTTGGTCTTCGGCAGCTTCGACCACGATTCCCCGCCGCTGGAGGAGTATCTCGGCCCGGTCGCGATGCGGCATATCGAGCGCATCACCAGCCGGCCGATCCGCATTCTGGGATACTACCGGCAGGTCGTTGAGGCGAACTGGAAGCTCTACGCGGAGAACACGCGCGATCCCTATCACGCGCCGCTGCTGCATTTGTTCCATGTCAGCTTCGGCATCCAGACCCCGGCGATGACGGGCGGGACCTATCTCGACGTCGACGGCAAGAACAACTGCATCCATGTCGAGACCGACCCGGACGACGCCAAGGACCACGCGCTGCTGGTCGAGCAGTACAAGACCAATACGAAATACCGCCCCGACTACGCGCTCAAGGACCCGCGCATCATCGGCACGGAGAGATCGCTCGGCGACAGCACGACGACGGTGATCCTCTCGATTTTCCCCTCGCTGGTCGTCGCCCAGGTCGACAACGCGTTCCAGATCCGGCACGTCCGCCCGAAGGGTCCCGAGAAGTTCGAGATCTACTGGACCTATTTCGGCTACGAGGGCGGCACCGAGAGCGAGTACGAGGACAAGCTCAGGCTCGCCAACATGATCGGCCCGGCCGGCTATATCTCGATGGAAGACGGCGAGGCCGCGCGCCTGGTCCAGCAGGGCACGCGTACCCAGTCGGGCGAGCACTCGTTCATCGAGATGGGCGGGCGCGGCCCGGTGGGGGACCGGGACACGCTCGCCCAGGAGGTCGCGATCCGCGGGTTCTGGCAGTACTACCGCAGGGTGATGGGGTTCAACGGGGCGGCCGCCAATGGCGGATGACAAGACGGTCTTCGCCATCCTCGACCTCTACAGCGACTACGCCCTCTGCCTCGACGAACGCCGCTTCGGGGACTGGCCGGGATACTTTTCCGAGTCCTGCCACTACGAAGTCCAGTCCCGGGAGAACTGGGAACTGGACCTGCCGGGCGCGCTGATCTTCTGCGACTCCCGCGGCGCGGTGGAGGACCGCGTGACGGTCCTGAAGGACACCCTCACCTACCCCTATCTCCATATCCGCCACCTGATCGCCAATGTCCGCGTGCATGGCGAGCGGGAAGGGGTTTACGAGACATCGGCGAGCTACCTCGTCCTGCACTCCACGGAAGAGGGGGAGACCCGGATCTACTCGACGGGCAAGTACGAGGACGAGATCGTCTTCGAGGACGACAGCCCCCGCTTCCGCAAGAAGATCGTCATCGCCGACACCTTCGCGATCGACAACCTGCTCGCCGTGCCGCTCTGATCCGTCGGGTTCAGGCGAGCTGGTAGAAGTTGATCATGTTGTTGTAGAGCAGGTTCCGCTTGACCGGCTCGCTGTAGTCGTTGGAGGCGATGAACTCCGGCAGCTCGGTGGTCAAGTCCTCTTCCGTCGGCTCGTGCGGATAGTCCGACGCGTAGAGGATCCGCTCCGAGCCCATCGCGTCTATCGCGTATTTGAGGCCGCGCTCGCCAAGCTCCATCGCGACCCAGAAATTTTCTCCCTCGCCGATGTAGTCCGACGGGCGCTTGCTGAGCCGGTTTCTGGCGCTGGCGCCGAAGATCGAGTCGTACTCGTAGTCCATCCGGTCCATCATGAACGGCACCCAGGTGCAGCCGCCTTCCAGGAAAGCGATTCGAAGCCCGGGCCAGCGGTCGAAGACGCCCGAGAAGACGATGTCGGTGAGGTGGATCATCAGCGGAAACGGGTGTTCCAGCGTATGTACCTTCACGAACTCGGTGAAGTGGTCGAATCCGAGCCCGCGGCTGGGCGCGCCGTGGATGGCAAGCGGCATGTTGTGCTTCTCCGCCGCCTCGAAGATCGGCGAGAAGAAGTCGTCGCCGTAGGTCTTGCCGAGGATCGTCATCGACGGCAGCACGCAGGCCGGGAAGCGCACCCGCTCGGTCTTGCAGCGAGCGATCTCGGCGGCTGCCGCGTCGGGGTCCTGAACCGCCAGCATGCCGGCGCCGAAAAAGCGCTCGTCCTGGCTGGTGTAGCGGGCTTCGAGCCAGTTGTTGTAGGCGGTGGCGGTGGCGACCGCCCATTCGACATCGGAGATCAGCCCGCAGGCGAGCCCGGCCGTCGGATAGAGCACCGTCCCCTCGATCCCGATCACGTCCACCATCTCGCGCCACACGTCGGCGTCGGTGTGGATGTATTTGCGGTCCGCGTCCTCGGTGCTGTTGATTACGCCGCGCGACCAGCCGTCGAGGCTCGGAAAGATCCCGTAGGTCCGCTGCATCCGTATGTTCTGGAAGCGGCCTTCGTAATGCTCGAGCAGTTCATTGTCGTTCTCCAGCACATGCCCGTCGCCGTCGAAGACCGGAAAGGGGTGTTTCGCCATGCCGCGTGGCTCCTTCTGGTAGCTCGGTTGCGATGGGTCGAGAGCGTCGCATTCGGCGGCGGTAGAGGCAAGCCGACCGGGCCGGAATTTTCTGTTCGGTCGATCCGGAGGGTGGCTGCTGCGCCGCGGAAGCTTGGCTACGCTATGCCCATTTCCGCGAGGATCGGCGGCTTGACGTGATCCCACGGGCGCACGGTCTCGAAGCAGGCCGAAGCTCGGAGCACCGTGGGATCGTCCAGATGCCGGCCGATGATCTGAAGGCCGACAGGCAATCCGGCCTTGGTGAATCCCGCAGGGATGGACGCGGCCGGTTGGCCGGTCATGTTGATCGGGAAAGTGAAGGCAAGCCACTTGAACGGCTCGACGATCCGGTTGTCTATCTTCTCCGGCCCTTGCATGTGGACCGGGAAGGCCGGAACGGCGAGCGTTGGGGTCAGCAGGATATCGTAGTCCTCCATGAAGGCTGCCATCCTGTTGGTCACAGCCTTGCGCCCCATCACCGCATCGGTGAGATCCTCGGCCGTCCACGGATACCTGATGAAGTCCACCAGATGCGGCGTCATGTGATGGCCGTGTTCCTCGACCATCCTGCGCAGACCGCGCAGGTCGGATTCGAGAGCGACCAGCCCCCAGAACCACAGATAAGGATCCTCGAAGCCCGGATGGGCGATTTCGACGGTGCATCCAAGATCGCTTTCGAATGCCCGGGCGGCGGAGTCGACTAGGGCGCGCACTTCCGGATCGACGGCGGCGTAACCCCAGTCCGGGCTGTAGGCGACCCTGAGACCCGAGATATCGCCCTCACAGCATTCCAGCCAGTCGAACTCGGGACCTGGCAGGGTATGGCGGTCGCGCGCGTCCGGGCCGGAGCCGATTACCGTCATCATCAGGGCGGCGTCGCGAACCGTGCGCGAGACCGGGCCGATATGCTCCAAGGACTCCCAGGAGGAAACACCGGGATAGCGCTCGTCCTTGGTGCCCGGCCACAGCGGCACCCTGCCCATCGAGGCCTTTAGACCATAGGTGCCGGTCAGGCAGGAGGGGATGCGGATCGAGCCGCCGCCGTCCGACGCGACGGCATAGGGCGTCATGCCCGTGATGGTCGAGACCACCGAGCCGGCCGACGAGCCGCCGGGCGTCAGGTCGGTGTTCCACGGGTTGCGGGTCGTCTCGAATACCGGATTGTGCCCGACTCCGGAATAGCCGAACTCGGGCACGTTGGTCTTGCCGAGTATCAGCGAACCCGCACCCTTCAGCCGCTCCACAACGACATCGTCGACGTCCGAAACATAGTTTTTGTAGGCCATGGAGCCGGATACGGTCGGATAGTCCTTCATGACCACGAGGTCCTTGATCCCGACCGGCACGCCGGCCAGCGGTCCTGGGTCCCCGCCACGCATGATTTCGTCTTCAACCGTCTTTGCCTGCTGGCGCATGAGGTCCGGCGTCCGCGTGCAATAGGCGCGCAGGACCGGGTCCAGGGCCTCCATGCGGGCGATGGAGGCTTCCGCGACTTCCGACGGAGAGAGCTCCTTGTCGCGCACACGCCGTGCGATCTCGACAGCCGTCATTCGGCAGATGTCGTTGCCGTTGGTCATTCCTCGCTCCTCACGGATACCTGAAACTGCGAACCGGGGATCCTTGCCGCGGAGTCCTCGCCCCCGGGGCCTGTCGCCCCCCGGGGGGGGGCGTTAGCCTGCAATGGCGATCATGCCTCCGCCTCGGCTTCCGCACCGGTGCTCGATTCCCCGAGATCCGCGCCCATGGCGGCCGGCGCCGCTTTGGCCAGCACCACATAGACGATGAACGAAGAGACGAGCCCGGTGATCCCGAACAGGAAGGTCGGATATTGCTCGTTTACGATGTAGCCGAGCACCACGCCGACGATAATGGCGACCACGGCCGCCCAATTGACCGTCGCCTCTCGTTCCACCGCGAAGCCCCTGTCGCCCCGCACGACGTAGTAATCGGCAATGATCGCGCCTCCGATCGGCGGAACCAGCAGGCCGATCGTGAGCAGCCAGACCACGATGTCGCTGATGACACCGGTGGCCGCCGCGATCAACCCGATGATCGAACCGAGAATGGCCGCCTTACGCCAGTTGAAGCCCGGAAGCGAGTTGGTGAATCCCATCGCCGCGTTGTAGAGGCAGGCGTCGCAGGTCGACCAGTTGCTCAGAATCGCGAGGACGACTAGCGGGATCAGCACCGCCAGCGACTTCTGGTCGAAGAAGTAGACCGTAGCGGGATCCGTGATCGTTGCGGAGATCAGGGCGCCGATAATCATGAACGGGGCATTCGAGAATATGAAGGCCACGGCCGTGACGCCGACGGCCTGATTGCCGGTCCTCGAATAGCGCACGATATCGCCGGTCATGGTGCCGGAGACCGCGAAGGTCGCCCAAGCCATACCGACCCCGGTCCAGAAGGCGATCTTGCCGCTTCCCTCGCCTTCGAATAGCGCGCCGCCCGCGGGTATCACGCGGGTAATGAGGTAGTAGCCGGCGAAAATCACCATCGCCGGGATCGCGACTTTGCGGACCAGCGCCATCTGGCGGATGCCGAATATGACCGGGACGGCATAGACGATGCCGGCGATGAGGGCGATGATGCCGACCACCACCGCGCCTTCAAGACCGAAAGCGACCCGGAGAATGTCGGCGGTCAGCCATGCCTGGAACGCGTACCAGCCCGTTACCAGCAAGGCCAGAATGATCACCGGGACCACCGCGCCCGCCCGTCCGAATACATACCGGACGGCAAGCGGGAAATTGATTCCCCATTTGCCGCTGGGATAACCGATCAGCGCCGAATAAACGAAAAGGATAAAGTTGCCGAGCAGGATCGCCAATATGGCGTCGACGGTGCCCATCCCCTGTTGAATCTGGCCGCCGATTACCGCGCAGATGAAAGCGATGCCGAACCCCGACCAGACCCAGGCCGGTTCGGCGAATCCAAGCCTGTTATTCAGCGGTACCGGCTTGGAATGAAACTCTTCGTGGACATCGTCTTGAGCACCGAAGAAGCCTGAGCTTTGATTGCTGGAATCCTCTGCCATCGTCCCATCCCCTCAAACCCCACCTCTATCGCAAGTGCCTCTTCACGCTATCACCGATCGGTAGGACCTGCAACGAAGCGCAGTGTTCTCAGCCGAGCACCGCCGTAACAGCCCCGGTTCGGTTCCCATCGTTGCCCGGATCACGGCGTCAGCGGTTCGAGGAATTCGAGTACGGCGGCGTTGAACGCGTCCGGGATCTCCCAGAGGAAGCCGTGGCCGCCATTTTCCAGGATACAGAGCTCGGCGCCTGGGATGCCGTCCAGCATGGCCTGCTGGTCCGACATCGGGTTGAGCCATTCCGCATCGCCCATCAGCACCAGCGTCGGCGCGGCGATCCGTTGGAGTATGGGGGTCGTATCGTGGTTCTCGATGGCCTCGACATGCCCCCGATACGCGTGGATCGGCATCGGCTCGTATACCGGCTTGCCGAGCGAGTCGCTCAACGCGTCGAGATGGTCCTCGAAATAGTCGTGGGTGAAGGAAATCAGAGGGCCGAACGCCGCGGCGGCCTCTGGACCGTAGGTCTCGTACAACCATGCGGACGCCCGCAGGCTGTAGATGTTGAGCGGGTTGGGCTTCGCGGCCGATGCGGCGAGGATCAGGGCGGAGATCCGGTCGGGGTAGCGCGCCGCCATGTCCTGGCCGACGCGCCCGCCCATCGAGTAGCCCAGCACATGGGCCCGCTCCACCGCGAGGGTGTCGAGGAGACCGATCGCGTCGTCGGAGAATTGCGGGATCGAGTATCCATCCAGCGGAGCCTCCGATTCTCCGCTCCCCCGGTGGTCGAGACCGATGACACGGAATCTCTCCGCAAAGGCGGGGATCTGGTTCGCCCACGCGTCGAGGCTGTCGCCGAAGCCCATCAGAAGAAGCAGGGGATGGCCCGCGCCCCATTCGTCGTAGTTGAGCGATACCCCGTTGACGACGGCCCGAGGCATGTCATCCCCTCCCGATGTGCGGAAACACTTCCTCCACAAGACGCCGCCCCATCTCCGCGCGATCGGGACCGAGAAGGAAGACATTGATGTGCTCGATGCCGAGCGCGGCAATCCGGTTCAACCGGTCGATCCAGACCTCGGGCGGCCCGCCCACGGTGAAGGCGTCGATCATGTCTTCCGTGACGAAATCCATCGCCGCCCTGGCCTGGTCGAAATGCCCTCCGGCGTAGGCGGCGCGGATGTTCTCGATCCGCTTCTCGTCCACGCCCGCGATCTCGGCGTATTGACGCGAGGTCTGGGGAAACCACGCCGCCATGGGACGGCAGAGCGCCCGCGCCGCCGCCTCGTCGTCCTGGAGGGAGCCGTATACCGTGCAGCCGACATCCAGTGCATCCGGATCGCGCCCGGCTTCTTCCGCCCCTTCGCCAATCCGGTCCATCGCGTAGCGTACGCAGTCCTCGTCGACGCCGGCGAGGAACAACACGCCGTCGGCAATTTCGCCGCCCATCCGCAGCATGCGCGGTCCGGACGCCGCGAGATAGAGCGGAAGCGGCGCCGGAAGATCGAAGCAGAGCCGCGCTGAATCGAGAGTAAAGGTCTCGCCCTCGCCGGTCAGAGTCTCTCCCGACGCCAGCCCGCGGATCACGTCGATCATCTCGCGGACCACGGCGACGCGCGCCATCGGGTAGCCGAGCTCCATCACCGGCCTGTCGCCGGTCGCGACGGCGATGATCCCGCGCCCGCCGGACAGCTCGTGGATGGTCGCCATGGCGTTCAGGTTGATCGCCGGGTGCCTTGTATAGGGATGGGTGCAGTTGGGCCCGATCCGCAGCTTTTCGGAGGCCAGCGCGGCGACGGTGAGGTAGCTGTAGACATCGCGCGCGTGCAGTGAGGAATCGCACACCCAGAGATATTCGCAGCCGCCGTCTTCCGCGATTTCGACGAGCCGGCGGAATCGGTCGGGCGGCTCGACCGCCATCGTCGTCATTCCGAAACGCATGGCACACCTCCGCCGGGGCCGGTTCTTCACGTTCGTCATGGTCGGCGGAGGCCGACCATCCACGAGTTTTTATAGCGGTTGGAAAAGAAAACAAAACGTGGATGGTCGGCCTCCGCCGACCATGACAACAGAAAACCGGGGAGAGGAAACGGTGCCGTCCGAGGGGTCGCGCCCTCGCGCCGTCGGAAATGCGGATGCAACGCGACCTCCGGCTCCGCATAATCGGGCCAAGCAAAGAGGGAGTCGGGTATGCACACAGACTTGTTGGAACGCGTGACAACGGCGCTGGACGATACGCTCTCGACCGACGTCACCCAAGAGCTGGTGCGAACCGACAGCACCTGCGGCAAGGAAGCCGTCCTCGCCGCCGAACTGGAGGACCGCATCCGGGCGATCGGTGTCGGCAGGGTGTGGCGCGAAGAGGTTTTCGACGGACGGTCGAACACGCTCTGGGAAGTCGACAGCGGCAAACCCGGCCCGCATCTCCTGTTCACCGGCCATCTCGACACCAAGCCGGTCTGCGAGGGCTGGACCAGGGATCCCTTCGACGGCGCCATCGAGAACGGTCGCATGTTCGGCCACGGCGTGATGGACATGAAGGCCGGGCTCGGCTGTCAGGTGGGCGCCATCAAGACGGTTGTCGATTCGGGGATCGACTTCTCCGGCAGGATCACCTTCGCCGCGGTCTGCGACCACATGGGCGACCAGACGGGGAGCATCGACCTCTTCCGCCGCCACAGCTTCGACCACTGCATCCTCGGCGAGCTTACCGGCATGGAGATCTACGTCGCCCATCGCGGGCGATACTATTTCGACATTTCGACCGTGGGCCTGTCCGCGCATACCTGCCACAAGGATCTTGCGGTCAACGCCATCGAGAAGATGCTGCCTATCGCCGACGAAATTTCGAAGCTTCGCCATTTCCCGGACATAGACGAGGAAATGAAGGGGCTGGTGGGACCGGAACTCCATATCGCGGTCGGGCGGATTTTCGGCGGGTTGTTCCCGGGCGGGCCTTCGATGATACCGGATCGCTGCACGATCCGGGTCGACACCAGACCGCAGCCGGGCGTGCCTCTGGAAGAGGTCAGGACGCTGATCGAAGGGGCGATCGAGCGCGCCAGGGATCGCGACCCGGAGATCCGGGTGGAGCTCGTGGTCGCGGACGAGAAGAATTCCTTCATGGTCCCGACCGATGCGCCGGTGGTGCGGTGTCTTGCCTCGGCGTGGGAGACGGTAATGGGCAGGGCGCCCGTTCTCGTCGGCGGCTCCTGGCTCGGCGACACGGCGAGCTTCGGCGACCTATGCGAGACGGTGATCTTCGGCCCTGGCGGAGAGCCGGTCTATCAGCCGGACGAGTCGCTCGCCCTCGCCGACATCGAGACGGCGACGAAGATCAACGCGCTCGCCGCGCTCAACCTGCTGGGCGAGACGCGGGACGCGGCATGACCTTCGCCGAGCTGTCGACCGACCGCTATCGCAGGCTGACCGCGAAGCGGGCCGCGCGGCTGGTCGCGAAACGCGACGTTTCTCCGGTGCATCTGGTGGAGCACGCCCTTGCCCGGGCCAGGGAGGACGAGCCCCGCATCAACGCCTATGTGCGGTTTCTGGAGGACGATGCGCTGCGCGCCGCGGGCGAGCGCGAAGCGGAAGCCCGCGCGGGGCGGCCGAGAGGGCCGCTGCACGGCGTGCCGATCGCGGTGAAAGACAACTTTTACCTTGCGGGGCATCCGGTCACGCGCGGCTCGCGCACGGCGACGGATGCGCCGGTTACCGAGACCGCGCCGACGATCGAGCGGGTTCTCGCCGCCGGGGCGGTGATCGTCGGCAAGACGACCATGCCGGAATTCGGCTGGAAGGGAACCGGCAGCTCGCCGCTGACCGGCATCACCCGCAATCCATGGAGCCCCGACCGAAATCCCGGCGGCTCCAGTTCGGGTTCGGCGGCAACCGTCGCTTCGGGCGCGGTGCCCATCGCGCTCGGCTCCGATGCCGGCGGGTCGATACGCATCCCGGCCTCGTTCTGCGGCGTGGTGGGCATAAAGCCGACGCTCGGGCGGATCCCCGTCTGGCCCGGCACCGTTACCGAGTCGCTCTCCCATGTCGGTCCCCTCGCCCGCTCGGTGGAAGACGCCGCGCTCGTGGTTAGCGCGGCGGCCGGATCCCACCCGCGCGATCCGTTGTCCTACGGTGTGTCGGACGCGATCCCCCGGGGCGCGCTTGCCCGGCTTCGGGCCGGAACGTTGAAGATCGCGGTCGTCGCCGAACCCTTCGGCGTCGCGCCCGAGGACGGGGTCGCGGCGGTCTTCGCGGACGCGATCGGCCGCGTGCGGGAGAAACTTCCGGCCGCCTGGACGGCGACCGACCTCGACATCCCGTCGCCGCGGGGGATCTTCGAAACGCTATGGGTGACGGGCCGAGGTTTCGGGTTCAGCGAGGTTATCGCCGCGCGCGGAGAAGAAATGGATCCGGGGCTGGTGCGCTGCGGAACGCTGGCGGGGGACTATTCGCTACGCGATTTCCTGGGCGCGATGGACGAGCGGCGCAAGCTGAACGCCAAACTCGCCTCGACGCTCGAAACCTGGGACGTGCTCGTCATGCCGACCATGCCTCTGACCGCGTTCGCGGCAGAAGACGAGGTGCCGCCGGGTGGCGAGGCCGACGCGCCACTCCCCTGGGTTACCTGGACGCCCTACACCTACCCCTTCAACCTTTCCGGACAGCCTGCGGTTTCGATACCGTGCGGACTCGACGAGGACGTGCTTCCCGTCGGACTTCAGATCGTCGCAAATTGGGGGGCGGACCGGCTCGCCATCGCGGTCGCGCGGCGTATCGAGAGGATCCTGGGGCGGGCGAGCCCGGCCTCTCTCAATGCGCCATGAAGACGGGCATCTCGGCCCGGGTGAGCACGTGCTGAGTTACCCCGCCGAGGATGAGCTGACGCAGCCGGCTGCGCGAGAACGCGCCCATTACCAGGAGGTCGGCTCCGATGGCGCTCGCCTCGGCCAGGAGGACCTCTCCGATGGAGCGGTAGTCGGGCGAGAGTTCCCTGATCTCGGCGTCGATCCCGTGCCAGGCGAGGTTCTCGCTGATCGACTCGGCTGGCGGCCCCTGCTTCGCCCCGGTGGAAACCGAAAGCAGCCGCACCTTCTTCGATCGCTCGAGCAATAGCGCCTTCGCGGCGTGGAACGCCCTCGCCGCGGGTCCGCTCCGGTTCCAGCCTACGAGCACGGTCTCGCCAATGTGCTCCGGAGGCGTCGGTGGAGTGACCAGCACGGGGCGGCCAGTGGCGAAGATCGCCGACTCCACGCTCAACAGGTCGAGGTTGGAGCTTCCGCCGAGCGGCTGGCCGACGACGATCATGTCGTAGGCGCCTCCACGCCGGGCGACCACGTCCGGTCCGAACTCGTCGATCGCCTCCCAGCTCACCGAAGGATGATCGGAGTGCCCGGCCTGGGTGCGGACCTCGAAACCGTTGTCGGAAACGAAGGAGTCGAACCGCGCGCGCGAGGCGGCTTCGATCTCGTTGGCGCGCTCGATATGCTCGGCTTCGAGGTCGTGGCTGACATACGCATGGATGCCCTCGTAGCCCATCGCGGCTATCGCGCGGGGCCGTTCGCGGACATGGGTGACCGCGACATGGGCGGAAAAATCCCTGGCGATCGTGCCTGCCGCGTGGAGCACGGAGTCGTCGGTCTCCGGCTCGATCAGCAGGGCGAGAATGGACCGTGTCGTCATCGCACCTCCCTACCGAAAACGGTAGCTTCGCGCCGCTCTGTTTTCAATATATGTCCCTGACGCCGAAATGCGAGGCGGCGCACCCGCCGCCGCACGTCCGATCAACTGGTCAGCTTGCAGCGGCGCCAGCGTTCGGTTGGACCGTCCCCCACCGTAACGTCGAGATCGTATTCGCCGAGCAGGGCCATGTTGACCGTTTTTCCAGCTCCGTCCTCACCCGCCGGTACGACATACCGGAAACCGTGCCGGTCGTAGTCCCCGATCATCGAAGTGCCGCCCGGCGTCACGATCGCCGGACCGTCGATCTGCATCGACCGGCTGTCCTTGCACCACATGCCGTCGATCGCATCGGCGTGGGCCTTGGACACCGCATGCAGCGAGGAGGCGGCCAGAACCACTGCCCCGAGCAACGCACGTGCCGGTACCGTCAACCGAACACCCATTTCAGGATGATAGGCGATTTTCGATTCTCGCGAACCAGGCCGGTCCAACCATTGTTTCCGGCGGCCGCCCCAGGTTGACGCCCCATTGGCACGGTGCCGATACTTGCGCCCGGTCGCGGCCCGGGCGGAATGGAAGTGTTCAAGTCAGTCGAGCAACTGTTCAGGCCGCGATCCATTGCCATCGTCGGCGCGTCGGAGAGCGGTGCCGGCGGTTGGCCGCGGGCGATTTTCGGCAATCTCGAACATGCGGGCTTCCCGGTCCCCGTCTACCTCATCAACCCGCGACGCGACCGGCTGTGGGACCGCGAGGTCTACCCGTCTTTCGCAAGCTTGCCGGAGCCCGTGGACCTCGCCCTCACCCTCATCCCGGCCGAGGCCGTCGTCGACTCGCTCGCCGACGGCCTCGCCAACGGGCTCAAGGCGGCCCTCGTCTTCGCCGCGAGATTCGGCGAGGGCGGCGACGAGCCGGGCGGGCAGCGTGCCCGGGAACTGGCGGCGCTTTGCGACGACGGTCTGCGGGTTTGCGGGCCGAACTGCATGGGCGCGCTGGCCCTGCCGGACGCCAACCTGTTCTACCCGGCGGAGCGGGTGCGCGTACTTCCGCAAGGCGGTGTGGGGGCGATCTTCCAGTCCGGGGGAACCTTCCAGTACTGGCTGGGCCAGGGAGCGGTCCGGGGCCTCGGCTTCAGCTATGCGGTTTCAAGCGGCAACGAGCTCGACCTCGATGTCGCCGACTACATCGCCTTTCTGGTGGACGACCCCGGGACCCGGGTAATCGCCTGCATGCTGGAGGGGATTCGCCGCCCGAAGGCCTTCATGGAGGCCGCCGCCAGAGCACTTGCCGCGGGCAAGCCCATCGTCGTGGTCAAGACCGGCGCGAGCGAAGGCGGCCGCTCCGCGACCGAAAGCCACACTGGGGCGGTCGCGGGCGACGACGACATCTTCAACGCGGTATGCGAGCGCTACGGGATCGTCCGGTGCCACGGCCTCGACGATCTGATCGAAACGACGCTGATGTTCTCCACCGCGCGCCTCCCGAAGGGACCGCGTGTCGCATTCGCCGGATATTCGGGCGGGGCGACCGGTCTGTTTCTGGATTACGCAAGCGAGGTCGGCCTGCCAATCGCGGAGTTGAGCGAGGAGACGAAGACGGCGATCGCGCCGCTCCTGGATCGGGGGCTCCAACCGTCCAACCCTCTCGACGGCGGCGCCGGTCTCGCGGGGCGGCAGGACGACTTCAGGGAAATCTGCAAGGCGATCGCGGAGGACCCCGGCGTCGAAATCCTTTCGATGCAGGGCCAGCTTCCGGCACAGCAAGGCGACCGGGCCGACCCGGACGTGTTTGCCGTCGCAAGCCGGGGCGCTGCCTCCGTCGTCGCGCACGGGCGCATGGGTCAGAACGTGACCGATGCCGGACGCGCCTTCCAGGAGGCCGCCGGCGTTCCCTTCCTGCAGGGGCTGCCGGAGACGGTGCGGGCGCTGAAGGCTCTCGGGTGTTATGCCGAACGAAGGCGGCGGGGCGCGCCCCTGGAGCACCGTTCCGGCCCCCCGCGGTCCGGGACGGTCGCGGAATTGCTCGCCGACGCGGGAGTCCCCGGCCCAGGAGGAGGATTCGTCACCACCGGTCGCGAGGCGGCCGCGCTTGCCGGAGAAATCGGGTATCCCGTGGCGCTCAAGATCGTCTCGCCCCAGGTTACCCACAAGACCGAGATCGGCGGGGTGGCGCTGGGCCTCGGCGATGACGCCTCCGTCCTCCGGGCCGCGGACGAAATGGAAGCCCGGTTGAACGCCGCACAGCCGGAAGCGCGGCTCGATGGGTTCCTGGCCCAGGAAATGGTGGACGGGCTCGAAGTGTTGGTCGGCCTGCGCGACGACCCCCAGTTCGGGCCGTTCATCGTCACGGGACTGGGCGGCATTCACGTCGAGGCGCTGGACGACCTCGCCTTCCGGCTTCTTCCCATCGACGAGACCGAGGCGCGCGAAATGCTGGACTCGCTGCGCGGCCGAGCGTTGCTGGGTTCATATCGAGGCCGCCCGGCACGCGACGTCGACGCTCTGGTCCGCGCCATGCTCGCGGCGGGAGAAATCTATCTCGGCGTGCGCGACCGTTTCGCCGATATCGAGATCAACCCGTTGACCGTTCTTGCCGAGGGCGAAGGCGTGCGGGCAGTAGACATCAGGGAGACAGCACGAGAATGAGGGATGGAGTACAGGACGTTTCGATGAACTTCGACCTTCCCGAAGAACTCGCGATGCTCAAGGAGACGGTGCGCCGCTTCGTCGACCGGGAACTGATCCCGATCGAACGGGAAACCTGCGAAGGTGGAAAGATAAAGCCGGACATGCGCACGGTGCTGGAGGAGAAAGCGAAGGCGCTGGGGCTCTGGCTCTACGACGTGCCGGAAGAATTTGGCGGGCTCGGGCTTGGCCTGCTCGCACGCGCCGTGGTGTGGTCGGAGCTTGGCCGTACCATCGCGCTGCCCTCCCGCAATGCCAGCATCTTCGGCCCGTCCGTCAGCCCCATCCTCTATTTCCTCAACGAGGAGCAGAAGGAACGCTATCTGCTGCCCGTCATCGCGGGCGAGAAAAAGGCCTGCTTCGCCCAGACCGAGCCCGACGCGGGAGGCGATCCGGGCGCCATACGGTCGACCGCGGTGCGCGACGGCGACCACTACGTGATCAACGGCATGAAGCGCTTCATCACCGGCGCCGACGAGGCGGACTTCGCCCAGGTCTTCGCCGCCACCGATCGCGAGAAAGGATCGCGCGGCGGCATATCGGGTTTCCTCGTCGACATGGACACGCCCGGCGTGACGCTGCTCAGGCCGCAGGAAACCATGATGGACGACCGGCCGTGGGAAATCGCCTTCGAGGACGTGCGGGTCCCTGTGGAGAACCGCATCGGCGAGGAAGGCGACGGGTTCAAGTTCGCGCAGAATTGGATCAGCGCCGGGCGTATCCGTCACGGCGCGCGCGGCATCGGCGTGATGGAGCGCTGTCTGGAACTCGGCGCCGGCTATGCGCGGGAACGCGTGACCTTCGGCAAGCCGCTCGCCGAACGCCAGGCCGTCCAGTGGATGCTGGTCGACACCTATGCCGACCTCCACCAGCTCCGGCTGATCGTTCATCACGCCGCCTGGAAGGCCGATCGCGGCGAGGATGTCCGCTACGAGGCCTATATGTGCAAGTACCTGGGCGACACCAAGTCGTTCGAGGCGGCGGACCGGTGCCTGCAGATTCACGGCGGAATCGGGCTCACCACCGATCTCCCGATCGAGCGGATGTGGCGCGATCAGCGAAGCTTCGTGATCACCGAGGGTCCGACCGAAATCCTCAAGATGGCGCTGGCCCGGCGCGTGCTGCGCGAATACGCCGGATGAACCGGGCGCCGCGTTGACCGGACGCCGCGCTCCGATAAGCTTCCGACCATCGCGACCAAAAGACGCAGGAATCCCGAAGGAGAAGCCATGGCCGAGTACAGCTACGAATGCGTGAAGGTCGAGATTCACGACGGCGTCGCATGGGCGATCATGAACCGCCCGGAAAAGCGCAACGCGATGAGCCCGCAGCTCCACTACGACATGGACGACGCGCTGGGCCGGCTGGAGACCGACCCCGACGCGCGCGTGGTCATCGTCACCGGCGCGGGCGGCAATTTCAGCGCCGGCCAGGATCTGAAGAAGTTCTTCCGCGAGCTCGAGAACGATCCCTTCGAGCGCAAGAAGGCGCAGCGCTACGCCAATAGCTGGCGCTGGCAGCGGCTCTACAACTACGACAAGCCGACCATCGCGATGATCCACGGCTACTGCGTGGGCGGCGCCTTCATGCAGCTGCTCGCGACCGATTTCGCGATCGCGGCCAAGAGCGCGACCTTCTCTCTGTCGGAGGTCAACTGGGGCATTCTGCCGGGCGCGCTGGTCGCCAAGGCGATATCGGACGCGGTCCTGCCACGGCACGCGCTCTACTACGCCTGCCTGGGCGATCCGTTCGACGGCGACGAGGCGGCGCGGATCGGCATGATCAACTACGCCGTGCCGGACGACGATCTCGAGGCGGAGACCGTCAAGCTCGCCGAGAAGCTGATGAAGAAGAGTCCGGCCGTGCTGCGCGCGACCAAGCAGGCGGTCCGCCAGGTTCGCACGATGGATTTCGATCAGGCGTACGACTATCTCGCCGCCAAGGGCCAGTCGATCAAGGTCGGCGACGCGGAGGATTCCTACAACACGGGCCTTCGCCAGTTCCTCGACGAGAAAAGCTACAAGCCGACATTCGAGCCCTTCAAGCTGGGTACGCTCTTGTCGGACCAACGGGACTAGACGCTGTCCGTCTTGGATTGAACAGCAGTGGAAGCCGAAGCGCGCCCTTCGATACGGCGCTGAAGCGCCTACTCAGGATGAGGGGACGGCGAGGTAGACACAAACCACCCCCCCTCATCCCTAGTAGGCCCGAAGGGCCGTATCGAGGGGCGCGCACCGATCGGGCCAAGCGCTGCGCTTCCAACTGAAGCGGGAAGGCACGAGGTCGTGGCGCTCGACCCACCCCGCCACGGGCGGAGCGCATTCTGGAAATCCGCCGTCTCGCGAAGGAAATCGAGGATTCGGGAACGCAGCGGCGCTATTCCGCCTCCACCGTATTCCTCAGCACCCCGACCCCTTCGACCTCCACTTCCACGTCCTGGCCGGCGCGGAGCCAGCGCGGCTCATCTTCCGAAACGGCGGAGCCGCCGGGGCTGCCGGTCGCGATCATGTCGCCGGGCTCGAACCAGGTGAAACGCGATATGTGGGCGATCAGGAACGGCACCTTGAAGATCATCATTGCGGTCGAACCGTCCTGGCGAAGTTCGCCGTCCACCCGGGTTCCGATCCTGAGGTCGTCGATCTTTCCCACCTCGTCGGTGGTGACCATCCAGGGGCCGATCGCGCCGGAGCGGTAGAAATTCTTGCCCGGACAGTTCTGGGTCCCGCGGTGCTGCCACTCGCGCACCGATCCCTCGTTCATCACGGTGTAGCCGGCGACGTGTTCCATCGCCCGGTCCTCGGGGATATGCCGACCCGCCTTGCCGATGACGACGCAGAGCTCGCCCTCGAAATCGAGCTCGTCGGAAACGCGGGGCTTCAGGATCGCCTCGCCATGCGGCGCAAAGCTCGACGGGAAGCGGGGGAAGACGCTCGGCCACTCGGGACCGCCGTCCGCAAGCACCTCGTGATAGCCGCGGTAGTTCCGGCCGATGCACAGGATCTTTTCCGGCGCGGTGATCGGGAACATGAACTCGACCTCGTCGAGCCCGAAATCGGGGTCGGCGCACGCCTCGGCCTCGATCCGCGAGAGGGCGAGACCGGCTATCGCACGTTGCAGCGTCGGAAATTCCGCGCCGATCCGGCGGCCGAGATCGACGATGCCCCCATCCCTTGCCACGCCATAGCCTTCCCCGCCCTGGCGGCGATAGCTGATCAGCCTCATCTCCGGCTTCCTTCCTTGCTCCCGCGCTCGCGTTCACCCGCATCGACATAGAATACCATCGCCCGGAACCTTGGGCGGCAACCGATCAGTCGCGCGCCTGCCCGGACTCCGCGTCCTCGGCGCGCGGATCGAAGGCGAAGGCGTTGGGCGACGTCCGGACCATCGGCACGTAGTTCTCCCGGTCTTCGGGGGCGGGCGCATCGCGCTGCCTGATCCGCCATACCGCCCACAAGGCCACCGCCGCATGGACCGCGCAGGTGAACAGGAACAGGTATCGCGGTCCCAGCACTTCCATCAGCGTTGAGGCGAGCAGCGGCCCGGAGATGGCGCCGACCCCGAAAATCACCAGTAGACCCGCGCTGATCTCCACGAAGTCCGCGGGCTCGGCATGGTCGTTGGCATGCGCGACGGAGAATCCGTAGACCGAGAACGCCGCGGCCCCGAACAGGAAATAGGCCGCATAGGCCGCCGAAAGAGGCAGGGCGGTTCCGAGCAGCAGCATCAGCCCGGCGCAGGCGGCGATCGCGCACAGCGCGGCGATCAGCCAGCGCCTGTCGGGCAGGCGGTCCGAGAGGCGGCCCAGCGGATACTGGACGAAGGCCCCACCCACGATGGCGATGCTGAGGAAGCCGGCGATGCCGGTAAGCGACAGATCGAGGCTCTTGGCATAGAGCGGCGCCAGGCTCCAGACCGCGCCGTTGGCCATGCCGTTGGTCAGGCAGCCGACCACCGCGACCTGCGAATTCCGCCACAGCTTGCGCAGATCCGGGCGTGCCTTTACCGGTAATGGCGGCGCGGGCGCGCGGCTCAGGCAGACCGGGATGACGGCGATCGCGAACAGGATCGTCGCAACGGAAAACAGCGCCGAACCCCCCGGAGAATCGATCAGGATGAGATACTGGCCCGCGGTGACGGAGGCGAGGTGGATAGCGATATAGGCCGAGAACACCCTGCCCCGGTTGCTCCTCGTCGAAGCGCCGTTGAGCCAGCTCTCGATCACCATGTAGAGCCCCGAAACGCACAGCCCGAGGACCGCGCGGAAAACGATCCAGGCCACCGGTGTCAACGCCAGCGTATGCAGCAGCGGAACGATGGCGCCCAGAGCCGCGACCGCGGCGTAGACCCGGATATGGCCCACCCGGGCGACCAGCGGCGGCACCAGATAGCAGCCCAGCACGAAGCCGGTGAAATAGGCCGCCCCTATCGCGCCGATCCAGGCGGCGCCGAAACCCTCCAACTCGGCGCGCAGCGGCACCAGGGTCAGGAACAGACCGTTGGCCAGCATCAACAGCGCCACCCCGGCCAGCAGGGCGGCGATGGGGGCGAGCATCGACCTGGGCTCGTCGAGCAATGCGGCTATTCGTGCCACGGGATAGGACCTCTCGGAGCGTTCGCGCGACGACCGCGCGGCGCAGCGATATGGGGACGATTTCCGACTCTCGCAAGCGATTTCTTAGGCTCGATCCGCGCGGTAATTCGTCGCAGTCGATGGAGTTCAAGGTGCCTCTTCAGCCCGCCCCGTCACGCGGCGGCGAAGCGCGAGCAGCCCGCCGTCCCGGATTCCGAGCGCTTCGAGGCGGGCAATCGTCTCCTTCAGATAGGCCGCATTGGTTCCCCGTTCGCCGCGGCAGGTGGCGATGCGGCGGACTTCCTCCTCGCGGGCGAGGCCATCGGCGTAGTAGGGCGTGGTACGGTCGACCACCAGCGTATAGCCCCGAACACAACCCTCGGCGGTTTCCAAATTCACCGCGCGCAGCAGGTAAATGTCCTCGGCGAGTTCGCGCCGGTCGAGATAACGCGAAGCGGCCCCCCGCTGATCTGCCGCGATCCGGTAGGCGAGACCGCGGCAGGACCCGCCGGCATCGAGCCCGAGCACCAGCCCGGGCCGCTCCGGCGTCCCCCGATAGACCGTGGAGTCGACGCAGAACTTCCTGTGATAGCCCCTGAGCAGCGCGCTCCTCGTCTCGACGAAGGCGAAGCCGGGGTCCCACATCAGCGAACCGTAGGCGAAGAACCAGACGTCGCCCGGCCGGTCGAATACGATCTTCGCCGTCATCTGGAGGCCAGCGCGAACCCGGTGACCGCCACCGCCATCCCGATCAGGGATACCGGACCGAGGATCTCGTCGAACATGAAATATCCCATCGCGGCCGTAATCGCCGGGGTCAGATAGAACATGCTCGCCACGCGCGAGGCCTCCCCCAGCCGGAGCAGATAAAACAGCAGATTGTAGGCCCCGATGGTGAGGACGACGACCAGCCAGAAAAGCGAAAACACGAACTCGCCGGTCCAGTCGATAACCCGCGTCTCCAGCGCCAGCACCATCCCGAGAGTCAGTACCGCGTTGACCCCCAGTTGAAGCGCGGTACCCGAGCGAAGGTCCATGTCGGCGCAGTAGCGCTTCTGGTAGACCGCCCCGATCGTCAGCGCCAGCACGCCGGTTACGCCGAGCGCCATGCCCAACAGGGTGCCTTCGGCAAGGTCGATCTTGCGCCAGACCACCATGACGACCCCGGCGAAACCGAGCACGAAACCGATCCACTGGATGGCGCTGACCCGTTCGCCGAGCGCGCGCCCGACGATCATCGCGGTCAGCAGAGGCTGGAGGCCGACGATGAGGGCGAGCGTGCCGATCGCCACCCCTTCGTCGACGGCGACGAACACCGACCACAAATAACCGCCGTGGAGCAGCAGCCCGGCCACGATCACATGGCCCGCCTCCGCCGCGCTCGTCGGCCAGGGCGCGCGGACGGCCGCGGCGACCGCGACCAGGAACAGCGTTCCGAACGCGAAACGAAGGGCGAGGAAGGTCAGAGGCTCGGCATAGGGCATGCCGTACTTGGTGAAAAGGTTCCCCGTGCTCCACGTCACCGCGAAGATCAGCGGCGCGGCGGCGAAAAACAGGGCATGGGCGGAACGACCGCCCGTCACGTGCCGGCCCTTCCACGCCGCGTTACGAGAAAGACACCGACACCCGAGATTGCGAACCCGGCGAGCGCGGCCGG
The DNA here is from genome assembly GCA_965202835.1 of Alphaproteobacteria bacterium. Classification (GTDB taxonomy): domain Bacteria; phylum Pseudomonadota; class Alphaproteobacteria; order MPNO01; family MPNO01; genus MPNO01. The sequence goes on from CBDBCA010000001.1 coordinate 347,512, forward strand.
TCCGAAAGCCTCGCCGAAGCTGAGATACCCGAGCACGACCGTCGTCGGCGGGGTCAGATAGAACAGGCTCGACACCCGGGCGGCCTCGCCGCGCCTGAGCAGGATGTAGTAGAGGTTGGAAGCGGCGACCGAGAGGACCACCACGAGCCATATCAGGACGAAGCCCAGCTCGAGGGTGGGCGTCACCCTGTTGCTTTCGAGCAGGAGCGCGAGAATCCCCGTGGTCACGAACGCCGTGCCGTGCTGGATGATCATCCCCGTCTTCAGGTCCATCGCGGCGCAGTATCGCTTCTGGTAGAGCGAGGCGGCCGTGATCAAGACGGGGGTGAATCCGGCGAGCGCGTAGCCGAGAGTCGATCCCGCGGAAACGCCCACCCGGTCGCCGAGCACGCAGGCAAGGCCGGCGAAGCCGAGCACGAATCCCACCCACTGGATGGCGGTTACGCGTTCGCCCAGCGCCCGGCCCACCACCACGGCGGTGAGAAGCGGCTGCATCCCGGCCATCAGTGCGAGCGTTCCCTGGGCCACCCCCTCGCCGAGGGCGAGGAAGATGCAGGAGAGATAGGCGGAGTGGAGCAGGAATCCGGCGACCGCGATGTGGCCGGCCTCGCGCCAGGTGGCCGGCCAGGCGGCCGCAAGGAAGGGGAGCGCCGCGCCAACCGCGATCACGTTGAGCGCCGACCGTATCGCGAGCAGCGTCAGGGGTTCGGTGAACTCGATCCCCAGCCGGGTGACCGGAAATCCGGACGCCCAGCACAGGACGAACAGGCCGGGCGTGACGGTCACCCAGAGCGGCGTGGACCTGTCGGTAGCGGTCATCGTCCGGGGCGGTCGGGAAGAGTTGCCATCGAAGCACAATAGCGCCGGGGCCGCCTTCGCTCGACCGCCGTCGGGGAGCCGCATATAAGTCCCGGTCGGAGGGCGCGGATGGCGAAGAAAGCGGCGTACGGGGCGGCGGCACTCATTGGCTTGGCCGCCGTGATCTACACTGCGGTCTGGTGGATCCACGCTGACAGGATGCGCGGGGAGCTGGACGGCTGGGCGGCGGATATGCGCGCCAACGGCTGGTCGGTCTCCTACGACCGCGTGCGGATCGACGGGTACCCCGCTTCGGTCACCGCGACCGTCGACGCACCGTCGATTGCGGCGCCGGATTCGGCGGGCGGCTGGAGCTGGCGGGGACCTCGAATGACCGCGACGATCCGACCCTGGAACCCGGACCGAATGGTATTGGATGGCGCCGGCAATCACCATTTCCGGCTGGCCGACAAGGATCGGAAGCCGATCCTTGTCACGGCGGGCTCGTCGTTCGGCGTCGTCCTGTTGCTGGCCGAAGCCCGGGCGACGAAGATCGTCTTGAAGCTTGCAAATGTCGCGATCGACGCGACCGTGCAGGCCCTGCCGAGGAAAATCGAGGAGGCTGAGGCGACGATCCTCCTGCCCGAGTATCCGGGCCGCGCGGACCTGGGGCGGGGCCCCGAGCCGCCGGGCCCGACGATCGCGCTGCGCCTCGGTGGGGTCGATTTCTCGGACGCCGCGGCGACCGAGCGCAATCTCGGGATCGAAGAGGCGTCGTTGACCGCCAAGCTGATCGGACCCACACCTCGCGAAGCAACCGCGAGGGCGCTCGCGGTGTGGCGTGACGGCGGCGGCACGCTGGAAATCGCCGATGCCTCCTTGCGCTCGCAAGGGGCGAGCGCCCGGGGTTCCGGCACCGCCGCGCTCGATCGCGATCTCCAGCCGCTCGCTGCGCTGTCCATCCGGATCGAAAACTACGGCGCACTTCTCGGCACGCTCGTCGCCCAGGGGTGGGTGAAGAATAGCGATGCCGGAGCGATCCGGCTGGGTCTCGATCTCGTCGCGCGCGCAAGCTCGGGCCGTAAGGGCACGATCGCGATGCCGCTTACGATCCAGGATCGACGCCTCTCCTTCGGCCCGATCTCGGTAACGCAGCTGCCGCGGATCGATTGGGACGGCTGAGCTTCAGCCTTCGTCGCCCGGTTGCGGGGGAATGTGCTGCTGCGCCGCGACGACGCCGCGCCGGATGTCGCGGGTCCGGGTGAAAAGCAATTCAAGCGCTTCCCCGTCTCCGACCCGCACCGCGCGCTGAAGCGCGGTCAGATCCTCGGTGAAGCGGCCCAGCATCTCCAGCACCGCCTCGCGATTGTTGAGGAAGATGTCGCGCCACATCACCGGGTCCGATCCCGCGATCCGGGTGAAGTCGCGGAAACCGGCGGCGGAGTATTTGATCACCTCGGATTTCAGGTGGTCCTCCAGATCGGTCGCGGTGCCGACGATCGTGTAGGCAATCAGATGCGGGATATGCGAGGTGATCGCCAGGACATGGTCGTGGTGCTCCGCATCCATCCTCGCGATCATGCTTCCGGCCCGGCGCCACAGCTCGGCGACCCGTTCGATCGCCGTCTCGTCGGTCCCCGGCGGCGGCGTGATCAGGAACCAGCGTCCCTCGAAAAGCGTATCGAAGCCCGCATCCGGGCCGGTGTTCTCGGTGCCGGCGATCGGATGCCCCGGGACGAAATGGACCCCTTCCGGCAAGTGCGGCATCACCGATTCGAGGGCCGCGCCTTTGACCGAACCCACGTCCGAAACGATGGCGCCCGGCGACAGGCTGGGCGCGATGGAGCGCGCGACCGCGCCGTAGCTTCCGAGCGGGGTGCAGATAATCACCAGATCGGCGCCGGCCGCCGCCTCGGCCGGATCGTGCGTCGTAGAGTCGACGATTTCGAGCCGCTCGGCCGCCGCCAGCGTCTCGGCGCGGCGCGCGCAGGCGACGACGTGGCCGGCAAGGCCGTCGCGCTTGACCACGCGGGCCAGCGAGGAGCCGATCAGCCCGATTCCGATCAGGGCGATCCGTTGAAACAGGACCTCGTTCGACATGGATCAGCCCGCGAACGCCTCGATCGCCTCGACGAGGGTGCGCATCTCGTCTTCCAGCCCGACGGTGATCCGCAGGTGGTGGGGAAGGCGGTTGCCGGCTACGGCGCGCGGTATCAGCCCGTAACGCGCCAGATGGGCCAGCGCGGCTTCGGCGTTTCGCCCTTCCTTTTCGGGGAACTCGACAAGGACGAAATTGCCGACGCTCGGCGTGACCGGAAAACCGGCGGCCGCGATCCGCTCCGACACCCACGGCAGCCAGGCCGCGTTGTGATCGCGGGACCGGGCGAGAAAATCGGTGTCGTTGACCGCCGCGATCCCCGCCGCCTGCGCCGGAGAGTTGATGTTGAAGGGGGAACGGATGCGATGAAGCACGTCGGCGATGGCCTCGGGACAATAGGCCCAGCCGAGCCGGACGCCGCCAAGCCCGTAGATCTTGGAGAAGGTCCGCGTCATCACCGTGTTCCGGCCGCGATCGACCAGAGACTCGCCGGCGGCGTAGTCGTTGCGCGTCACGTACTCGGCATAGGCGGAATCGATCACCAGCACCACGTCGTCCGGCAGACCGGCCCGCAGGCGTTCGAGACCGTCCTCGGGGATATAGGTGCCGGTCGGGTTGTTCGGGTTGGCGACGAAGACGATGCGGGTCTTCGGCGTCACCGCGTCCAGCAGGGCATCGACATCGGCGGTGAGATCGGTCTCCGGCACCTCGACCATCTCGGCGCCCACGCTCAGCCCGGCGAGCCGGTACATGACGAAAGCGTGGGCATGGGTCAGAACCTGATCGTCCGGTCCGGCATAGCCGCGCACGAGCAGGGTGATCAATTCGTCCGACCCGGCGCCGCAGACGATGCGCGCCGGGTCGAGCCCGTGCGCCCGACCGATCGCCTCGCGCAGCGCCACCGCGCCGCCGTCCGGGTAGCGGTGGATGTCGGCGGCGGTCTCGGCGAGCGCGCGCATCGCCGCCGGGCTCGGTCCCAGCGCGCCCTCGTTCGAAGACAGCTTGATTACGCGTTCCCGGCCCGGGAGCACGGAGTCTCCGGGAACGTAAGGCGCGATCTGGAGGATGCCCGGCCGGGGGGTGGGTTCGCTCACGGTTCTCCGCCGCCCTGTTGGCCTTCAATATCCGCGCGGGCAAAAGGCTCCGCATAGGCGCCCAGCACCTGCACGAGCGCCGGTTCCTCGCCGCCGATGTCTTCGGCGATGGCGGCGATCCCGTCGTCGTCGGATCCGAAGAAACCGTCGACCTCTATCAGAAAAAGGCTGAAATCGCGGCTCCTGTCGTCCTGATGCGTGAGCGTCGTTCTCGGCTCCAGCGCGTGCGACTGGAAGGCGCCCAGGATACGCGCGCGGCTGATCCCCGTCTCCGCCGTGACGACGACGACGCTTCGATCGCGCTCCGAGGGCTGCGGCGGCTGCATCGCGATCACCAGGGAATCGTGGGATGGCCCGGAATGCCGTCCCGTCGGCACGAAGGGCAAGCGTGCGACGATCGACGGTCCCTGGCGGCCGTGCGGGCCTTTGCCGTCGCGTACCAGTCGCGGCCACCATGGCGCGTCATCCCCCTCGGCAGGGAACGGCAAAATACCTACCGAGGCGTTGCCCTGGGTCACCTGGTTGAACACACCGGCTACCGTGCGCTGTATCGAAAATGGTGTCGCGGCGCCGAAATGGATCTCCGCGACTTCCTGGCGGGCGTCTTCTTCATCGGCGGCATAGACGGCAACCAGGAATTTTTCCTGAATTCCAAGGCTCGCCGAAATGATCTGTCGCCAGATCAGAATCAGCGGAACGAGCGGAAACCTGCCTTCGTGCCGGTCAACCAGCCGGCGCAGGATGTCCGCCTCCCGACCGGGCCGGTAGGCCGGTCCGCTGGCTCCGGTCTTGGTTTCGACCACGGACTGCACCAGCGCCGCCCGTTCCATCAACAGATCGTGCAACCGGTCGTCGATGGAATCGATGCGCTTCCGGATTTCCGCAAGCGACTTCTCGGAACGATCCATTACGGCCCCGATGCTACCCGGCATGTGCGTGTCGGCACCCGGCATTCGCCGAACGCTCTTGTCTGGCGCCGGTTGCGACTTATAACCACCGCCTGCATTGGTTACAATCGGCCGCGCCGTCAAACGACGATGCGCGGGGATCGTATCGCGGCGATAGCCGAATTTTCAGGGAATTTTCAACCGGTCGAAGGTTATGCAGACCGTACCGCTCAATCGCCGGACATCGCTCATGCAGGCGGATATTCCGGGCAATAATGTCCGCCTCGCGACGGAAGATCGGCTGCGCCTGGACTGCGGCGTCGAGATCGGGCCGTTCACCGTCGCCTATCGCACCTATGGCACGCCGAATGCGGAGCGCTCCAACGCGATCCTGGTCTGCCATGCCCTGACCGGCGATCAGTTCGTCGCCGAAACCCACCCGGTGACGGGCAAGCCCGGCTGGTGGGATCTGCTCGTCGGACCCGGCAAGGTTCTCGATACCGACCGATATTTCGTCGTTTGTTCCAACGTGTTGGGCGGGTGCATGGGCACCACCGGGCCGATGGACCTGAATCCCGAAACCGGCGAACCCTACGGCCTCGACTTCCCGGTGATCACCATCAGCGACATGGTGAACGTCCAGGCGCTGTTGCTGGACCATCTGGGGATCGAACAGCTGTTCTGTGTGATCGGCGGTTCGATGGGCGGCATGCAGGTTCTCGAATGGGCGGTCCGCTATCCGGAACGGGTCTTCGCCGCTATACCGATCGCCGCCGCAGCCCGCCATTCGTCGCAGAACATCGCGTTCAACGAGGTCGGCCGCCAGGCGATCATGGCGGACCCCGATTGGTGTCACGGCGACTACTTGCGCCAGGGCAAGGTGCCGACAGGAGGCCTCGCGGTCGCGCGCATGGCCGCGCATATCACCTATCTCTCCGATTCGGCGTTGCATCGAAAGTTCGGCCGCCGGCTGCAGGGCCGCGACGCCCTGAGCTTCGGGTTCGACGCCGACTTCCAGGTGGAAAGCTATCTGCGCCACCAGGGAAGCACCTTCGTCGAGCGTTTCGACGCCAATTCCTATCTCTACATCACCCGCGCGATGGACTATTTCGACATCGCTTCGGAGCATGAGGGCGTGCTCGCCCGGGCGTTCGCGGGCACGCCGGTCAGGTTCTGCCTGTTTTCGTTCACCAGCGACTGGCTGTTCCCGACCAACGAGAGCCGGGAGGTGGTGAGAGCGCTCAACGCCGTCGCCGCCAATGTCAGCTTCGTCGAGGTGGAGACCGACAAGGGGCACGACGCCTTTCTGCTCGACGAGCCCGAATTCGCAACCACGCTCCGGGGCTTTCTCGACGGCGCGGGGAAGCATCGGGGCCTCGCGGCGCCATGAACGGAGAGGCGCCGGCGACCGGCGCCCCAGCACCGGCGATCCGCCGCGACCTTCAAATCATCGCGGACATGATCGAACCGGGCTCGCGGGTGCTCGATATCGGCTGCGGCGACGGCGCCCTCCTCTACCACCTGGTCAACTTCAAGAACGTGGACGCGCGCGGCATCGAGCTCAGCCAGAACGGGGTGAATGCGTGTGTGAGCCGGGGCCTGTCGGTGATCCAGGGCGATGCCGATACGGATCTCGCGGACTATCCGCCGGGCGCGTTCGACTACGCGGTGCTGAGCCAGACCCTCCAGGCCACCCGGGCGCCCCGCGATCTTCTCGGCCAGTTGCTGCGCATCGCGATACGGGTCGTCGTTTCCTTCACCAATTTCGGCCAGCTCGGCATTCGCTGGCGGCTGGTATGGGAGGGACGGATGCCGGTGATCGGCGGCGCCGCCGAAAGCTGGTACGACACCGAGAACATCCACCTCTGTACCATCCGGGACTTTCAGGAGTTGTGCCAGGACCTTGATGTCGTGATGGAACGCGCGGTCTCGCTCGACCGCGGCGGGCGGATCAGCGCAATCGGCAGGATCGGCCCGTTCGCCAATCTAAGGAGCCGGGAGGGAATTTTTCTGCTGCGCCGCCAGGACGCGCCTGCGTCCTGACACGGCGACCGGCGTCGCGGCATAGATCAGCTTGGTCGCTTCCGCGATAAGCACGCCCCCCAGGCGGGGAAACCAGCGTCCCCCGATACGCTCCCACGCCGGTGCCGCCGCGTGAAGAACCCGGCGTCGGCTCGGCGGCACGAACAGGCCGTAGCGTGCCGCGACGGGGTTGAACATGGCGTCTCGCAACAATCTCGAGAGCTGGGACTGCGTATAGGGATGTCCGTGTCCGAACGGCGTTCGGTCGAGCCGCGCCCATATGCCGGTCCGGTTGGGGGCAACCACGATCAGCCTCGCGCCGTCCGCCATCACCCGCCAGACCTCGCGCAGCATGGGCCTCAACTGCTCCGCAGACTCGAGCGCGTGGACGAGGATCACCCGGTCCATCGAGAGGTCGGGCAACGGCAATTCCGCCTCGTCGGCGAGCGCCGCCAGATTGGCGCCCTCCCCCGGCCACCGGATCACCCCCTGGCGCGCGGGCATCACGGCGAGAACCCTCTCCGCCTCGTTGCGAAACTGGCCCAGATAGGGGGTGGGATAGCCGATCCCCAGCACGTTCATGCCGGTCACGTCTTTCCAGTAGGCACGGACGTGCTCGCGGATCATGCGGTGCGCGGTGCCGCCTACGCGAGACCGGTAGAAGTTCCTCAACTCGACCACGTCGGACCACATCGAACCAGCCTAACACGGATGGAACGAAGCGCTCCTTCTTGCTAGTTTGCGCCCGCCGAACGGTGACGATTGCGGGAGAGAACGCGGCGATGTCGACGCTCGAAATCCATCAGATACCGACGCGGGTGGACAACTACGTCTACCTGGTGCGCGAATCCTCGAGCGGCCAGGCCGCCGTCGTCGATCCTTCCGACGCCCCGCCGGTCTTCGAGGCGCTGGACATGCTCGGCTGGAACCTGACGCATGTCCTGGCGACCCATCATCACAACGACCACATCGGCGGCGTGCCGGAGATCAAGGAACGCACCGGCTGCACCGTCGTCGGCCCGCGCGCCGACAGGGACCGGATTCCCGGCATCGACATCGAGGTGGGCGACGGCGATACCTACATGCTCTACGAGGCCGAGGCGGCGGTGTTCGACGTGCCGGGGCACACGCGAGGGCACATCGCCTACTGGTTTCCGGAGTCGAGGGCGCTGTTCTGCGGCGACACCCTGTTCGCGCTCGGCTGCGGGCGGGTGTTCGAAGGCACGCACGAGCAGATGTGGAACTCGATCTCCAAGTTCAAGCCGCTGCCGGACGACACGATGGTCTATTGCGCGCACGAATACACCCAGTCCAATGCGCGCTTCGCGGTCACTGTCGAGCCGGACAACGCCGACCTCGCGGCCTACGCCGCGGAAATCGATCGCAAGAGGGCGGCCGGCCAGCGCACGGTGCCCTCGGAGCTGGGACTGGAAAGGCGGACCAACCCGTTCCTCCGCGCCGACGTTCCCGCCTTCGCCGCGGCGCTCGGCATGGAAGGCAATACCCCCGTCGAGATTTTCGCCGAGGTTCGAACGCGCAAGGACAATTTCTGACGACAGCGCGGGGCGGTCGTCAGAAACAGCCCGACCGAGCCCCCCTTCGTCGCCTTACCCCCGCCCGGCGGCGATGGCGTCCAGGATACGGCCGGGCGTGAACGGCATCGCGGTGACCTTGGCGCCGAACGGCGCGAGCGCGTCGTTGATCGCGTTCATCACCACCGCCGGCGCGCCGCAGGTACCGGCCTCGCCCGCCCCCTTTGCGCCGAGCTCGGACGATCCCGTCATCGAGACCACATGGTCGCATTCGATGTCGCAGAGCTCGTTCGACAGCGGCACGAGATAGTCCGCCATGTTGCCGTTCTGAAGCTGCCCCGCCTCGTCGTACACGCAATGCTCCCAGAGCGCGCCGCCAAGGCCCTGGACGATTCCGCCCCGGATCTGCTCGTCGACCATCTGGGGGTTGATGACGGTGCCGCAATCCTCGACGCACCAGTGGTTCAGCAGCCTGAGGAATCCGGTCTCGGCATCTATCTCCACATAGGCCCCCTGCACCCCGTTGGTGAAGGCGAAGGGGTAGTCCTTGGGAACGTAGTGGCGGGTCGCGACCAGCTCGGACTGGTAGTCGACCGGCAGCGTGTCGGGGCGGAAATAACAGACGCGCCCGATCTCATCGAGACCGATGCGTTCCGTCCCGGTCTCCCGGTCCACGACGACGCCGTTCCGGATATCCAGCTCGTCCGCCTCGGCCTGAAGCATGACGCCGGCCACGTCGAGGATCTGGGCGCGAAGCGCCTTGCCGGTCTGGGCGATCGCCTCGCCGCCGATGCCGGCCGCGCGCGATGCCCAGGTGCCGCCGCCATAGGGCGTGTGCTCGGTGTCGCCGGAGATCACCTTCACCCGCTCGATGGGAACGCCCATCGCGGTTGCCGCGACCTGGGCCGCCACGGTCTCCATGCCCTGGCCCTGCTCGGTCGCGCCGGTCGAGACGAAGACGTTGCCGCGCGCATCGAGGCGCATCGTCGCCCCGTCCTGGGCCGAGATACGCGCTCCGCCAATGCCGTAGAACATTGCCGAGGGGTTGGTGACCTCGATGAAGCTCGCAAGCCCGATACCGCGCCAGACGCCGTCCTTCCGCAGCCGGTCGCGCTCACCGCGGAGCGCTTCGTAATCCATCATTTCGAGGATTCTCTTGAGGCTCTCCTGGTGGGAGAGGCTCTCGAAATTCATCCCCTGGGCGGATTTCTTGGGATAGTCGCCGTCGGCATGCACGTTGATCCGGCGCACCTCGGCCGGGTCCATGCCGACCGCGCGGGCGCCCGAATCGACCAGCCCCTCGGTCACCGCGCACATGATCGGATGCCCGACCGCGCGGTACTGGCACATCATGTTCTTGTTCATGAACACCACGCGGGCCCGCGCCCGGTAATTGTCGAACGCGTAGGGCCCGCCGATCATGTTGACGATCTGGTTGGCCTCGATGGCGCTGGTACGGGGATACATCGAATAGGGGCCGACGCCGGTCAGGTCGTCGATCTCCATCGCGAGAATTCGCCCGTCCGCGGCCATCGCGATCTTTGCGTCGATGCGGTGGTCGCGGGCGTGGATGTCGGAGAGGAACGATTCCAGCCGGTCGGCGATGAACTTCACCGGGCGCTTGAGCGCGATCGAGAGCCCCACAGTCGCCATTTCGTCGGCATAGGTATGGACCTTGATCCCGAACGAGCCGCCGACGTCCCTGGCGACCACCCGCACCCGGTGTTCCTCGAGCCCGAAATGGAGCGCGAAGATGCCCTGCATCATGTGCGGCGACTGGGTCGAGTGGTGGACCGTCAGGTTGCGCGTGGACGGGTCGAAGTCCGCGACGATGCCGCGCGGCTCAAGCGTCACCCCGGTATGGCGGCCGAAGTGATAGGTCTCCTCGACCACCGCGTCGGCCTCGGCGTAGGCCGCGTCCACGTCGCCCGCGGCGTACTGGCGCTGCCAGGCGAGGTTGTCGCCCAGATCGGCATGGATGACGGGCGTTTCGGGATCGAGCGCCGTCTCCATGTCGGTCGCGGCCGGGAGCTCTTCCCATTCGATCCCGACCAGCTCGGCCGCGTCCTCGGCCTGCTCGCGCCGCTCCGCGACGACGGCGACCACCGCCTCGCCCTGCCAGCGCGCGGTGTCGACCGGAAGCGCGTGCTGGGGCGCCGATTTGAGCCCTTCCAGATGGGTCAGCACGCCCACCCAGGGGTCGTGGATGCGGGCGAGATCCTCGCCGGTCACCACCGCCACCACCCCGGGCGCGGCCTCGGCCGCCGCCGTGTCGATCGAGACGATCCGGGCATGCGCGTGGGGGCTGCGCACGTAGGCGGCATGCACCATCCGCGGCAGCACGATGTCGTCGACGAAGGTCCCCCGCCCGTGCGTCAGGCGCCTTGCGTCGGGCCGCGGGACGCTGCGGCCGATATAGGAGTTGGGGCGGTCGAGAATCCAGCGATCTTCGGTCATGGCCGGGCCGCCGGCGGATCGAAGTGGAAGACGCCCTGGATCGCCTCAAGCACCCTGTCGCCGTGGGCGTCCTCGATCTGCTTCGCGATGGAATCGGGCATCGAGACGTCGTCCCGGTCTTCGCCGAGCCCGGTGATCACGGTGAGTTGCACCGCGTCGATGTCGCCGACATTGTGGAAACCGCGATAGACGCCGGGGGGACAGGAGAAGGTGTCCCACTTGCCGAGCCGCGCCCGGTGCTCGATCGGTTCGCCGACGTAGTATTCGATCTCGCCCTGGAGCACCATGAAGGTCTCGAAGGTGGTGTTGTGCGAGTGGAGGCACGGCCCCTGCCCCGGCGGCATGATCGAGACGAACATTGTCGACCCGGCGGCGCCGAATATCGGCGCGTCGTTGCCGAACGGGTTCTTGGTGTCGTCATCCAGGATGACGGGCATCAGCTTGCGGGCGAAGATGATGTCCATCGCATCCTGACCGACCCAGCCGATCTCGCCGGCGGTCGACATCGGTTTCAGGTCCTCGAACCTGCCGATTCGGCTCTCGAACTCCTCCTTGCTCGGAGTGTAGATCGAATTCGCCATCATCCTCCTCCGTATGTCTGCATCGGTTTCCCCTATCATGGCGCGAGGGTGGCCCGTGGGGGAAGAAATTTGTGCAGGTCAATGCATCCCTCTAGTGTGTCGTCCGCGACGGAAAGGGCAACCGGGCTTCGGCGATGGCGAGCGATCCCGACGTGACAGCGCCCCCGGGCAAGCAGGATTTCGTGACCCGGGCGACGGAGACGCTGAGCACGATCTCGGCGTTCTGGATCCTGCTGCTCGCCGCGATCTTTCTCTACGACATCGTCGGCCGCGAGCTGTTCGACACGCCCTTTCTCGGCACCCACGAGATCGTCGGCAACTCGATCGTCGGCATCCTGTTCCTCGAGCTCCCCTCGACCATCAAGCGCGGCGCGATGCTGCGCACCACGATCGTCTACTACGCGGTCTCCAGTATCCCGCGGCGCGCGATCGATTGCGCTTCCTACCTGCTCGGCGTGGCGCTGTTCCTGGCGATCATCTTCGGCGGCTGGGACGCGATGATCGTGAGCTGGGAGCTCCAGGAGATCGAAGGCGCGGGCGCTTTCGAGGTGCCGATCTATCCCGTCCGCACGCTGATCATCCTGTTCAGCGCCATCTGCGCCCTGATCTATCTGCAGTTGTTGTACGTCACCTTCGCCGGAAAGGCGGAAGCGGAGCGCGCTTAGGCGCGCGGCCCGGGGAGAGTGTTTTGGAGCCGGATGTCGTCCTCGTAATCATCTTGGTTGCGCTGATCGGCCTGGTCGTCGCCGGCCTCCATATCGGCATCGTGCTGGGGATGGTGTCGCTCGGCGGCACCTATCTGCTGTTCGACGATCTCAGCATCACCATGGAACTCGCCAATCAGGCGGCCTACGCGGTGCTCCGCAACTCGGTCTTCGCGGCGATCCCGCTGTTCGTGCTGATGGGCGAGTTCATGTCGAGATCCGGCATGGCGCGGGACTTGTACAAGATCTGCAACTATTTCCTGCGCGCGCTGCCGGGAAGGCTCGCGGTGGCGACCGTGTTCGGCAACGCCGTCTTTTCGGCCGTCACCGGCGTCAGCATCGCCTCGGCCATGGCCTTCTCGCGCATTTCGTATCCGGAAATGCGGCGCTTCGGCTACAACCGGTCCTACGCGCTCGGAGCGATCGCCGGGTCGTCGAGCCTCGGCATGCTGATACCGCCGAGTGTGCTGCTCATCGTCTGGGGCATCGTGATCGAGGAATCGATCGGCAAGCTGTTCCTCGCGGGATTCATCCCCGGGCTGATCCTGGCCGCGCTGATGGGGCTTTACTGCGCGGGCTTCGCGAAGCTCAAACCCGAGGCCGCGCCGAGCATGGAGGAACTGGCGGAAGAACCGCCCAGCCTGGCCGAAGTGGTCAGCGGGTGCGGCGTCGTCGTCCTGATCCTGCTCGTCCTGGGGGGACTGTTCGCCGGGCTTTTCACGCCTTCGGAGTCGGCCGCCGTCGGCTGCGGCGGGGCGCTGCTGTTTTCCGCGATGAAGATGCTCAGGTGGCGCGAATACCGCGAGGCCATCATCGATTCGGGAAAGACCATCGCACCCATCCTGTTCCTCCTGATGACCGCGTCGATGTACGCGAAATTCCTCGCGCTCGGCGGCATCATCGGGGTGATCCAGGATACCATCGACGGCATGGGGCTTGGCCCGTTCGGCGTCACCGTGCTGATGATCCTGATATGGCTCGCCATGGGAACGCTGATCGATTCGATCTCGATCATCCTGCTGACGGTGCCGATTTTCTGGCCGCTCGCCGAGGCCGCGGGCTGGAACACCTACGCGTTCGCGATCTTCGGCATCCTCGCGATCGAGGCCGGGCTGCTGACCCCGCCCTTCGGATTGCTGGTCTACACCGTGAAAGGCGCGGTCCCGGACCCGTCGGTCACGCTCAAGGAGATCTTCGGCGGCTCGATCCCTTACTGGATCCTCATGCTCATCGTCATGGTGGTGATCTGGATCTGGCCGGTGACGGCGACCTTCCTCACCCGCTGAGGGTCGCGATCCTTCGATACGGCCCTTCGGGCCTACTCAGGATGAGGATGCAGGAAAGACCTCATCCTGAGCAGTCGCGAAGCGGCGTACCGAAGGGCCGCCTCAGCCGACCTTCTCCGTCCGCCGGGACTCCGTCGATTTGACGATCGCCTCGAGGATCTCGACGTTGTGGACCTTCTGCGCGTCGGTGAACTTGTAATCCGCGCCGTCCTCGACCGCCGCGGCCCAGGCTTCCAGATTGGCGCGCACCTGGTCGATCGGATCGAAGGTCCGGGTCCAGATCTCCTCGTCGAGCCCCCGCCAGGTGACGAGCGCGGGGTCGGGGTCCTGAATGTGGGCGGTCTCGCGGTGCTCGACCCAACCCTCGTCCCCGAACAGCGATATCCGCTGGTAGTAGGGCGTCGGCCCGATATTGCACATATAGCCCGTCGCACCGGAGGCGAAATCGAACTGGACCGACAGCGTCGCGTCCGACGGCCGGTCCTCCCGGTGCCGCGTGAGCGTCGCGTTGAGCCGGGCGACCGGTCCGGCGATGCTTTGCAGGTAGTCGGTCATATGGACTCCGACGGCGGTCATCAGCCCCGCCGGAGCCTGAGCGGGGTCCTGACGCCAGGCCGCCGTCGCGGCGCCGGCCACCAGGCTGTAGGACCAGTTGACCTCGAGATGCCGGAGCGTGCCGATCTCGCCGTCGTCGACCATGCGCTTGACCTCGATCATCGCCGGCTCGTAGCGCCGCTCGTGGCCAATGCCGAGGAGGATGCCGCGCGCGGCGCAGGCTTCCATCATGCGTCGCGCCGAGGCACCGTTGAGCGCCAGCGGCTTCTCGCAGAAGATCCGCTTGCCGGCCTCCGCGGCGGCGATCACCTGCTCCTCGTGCAGCCCGTGCGGGGTGGTGAGGATCACCGCATCGACGGAAGCATCCTCAAGCACTTCCTCGTAGCTCCGGGTGAGCGGAAGCCCCGACCGCTCGGAGAATTCGGCGAGATGGTCGAAGGTCACATCCATGCCCCGCACGACCTCGATCCACTCGCTTCCCTGGAGCGACGTCCAGATCCGCTGGCCCCACCAGCCGAGGCCGACGACGGCTGCCCTGATCATGCTGCGCTCCCCGGTCTCTTGACGCCTCGTGATGACCGTCCCCGCCTCGCGGGCAGGGACGGTCGGACTACTCGGTAAGCCGCCCTAGTCGAGATCGTATTTGTGCGGCAGCTTGATGCCGGCGGCTTCCGCGTTCTTGAGATACGCCTTCATCAGCGCGGTGCCGGGCAGGCCCTGGCCGTCGAACTTCTTGGCGTTCTCCTTCGGCCAGTCGCCGAGCGCCGCGGCCATCTTGGCGCGCTCCTCGAACGGCAGGTACTGGATCGTGCTGCCGGTCTCCTTGAGCTTCTTGAGCGAGGCATCGAACCGCCTGGAAGACTCCTGAGCCGACTTGTCCATCCAGACCTCCGACTCCTCGTCGATGATCTTGCGCACCTCGGCGGGCAGCTTGTTGTAGCTGTTGAGGTTCATCGTCATCTGGTAGAGTGACGTCGAGCCCCAGCCGACCACGGTGAAGACCTTCGCGGGCTCGTTCAGCTTGAAGCCGAGCCAGGCGGTCGGGAAGATCACCAGCCCCTCGTAGACGCCCGACTGGAGCGAGTTGTAAGCCTCGTTCAGGCTGGTCTGGACCGCGGTCGCCCCGGACAGCTTGAGCCACGGCAGGTTGGGGCCGGCGCCCGCGATCTTGTGGCCCTTGAGGTCGGACATCTTGGACCACTTGAACTTGGTGCCGAGCCCGTAGGAAGAGAACGTGCCGGCGCCGAGCCACTTCTGGTTATATTTCTTGAGCGAACCGGTCCACGCGGGGAACTGCTTGTAGGTCTTCCGCGTGATCTTGTCCTGCAGCACCGGATCGTCGGTCACGAACGGCACGAAGTAATGGAACGCGAGATGCACGCCCTTGGTCGGCTCGAAGCAGGCGCACCAGAGGCCGATGTCGAACAGCCCCTTCTCGACCGATTCCAGCACGTCGAACGGCCCCGCCACGGTTCCGCCATAGGCCTCGATGAACCGGATCTTGTGGCCGGTCTCCTTCTCGACCCGCGCCTTGACCGTCGGCACGAAGTGCTTGTTCGCCATGAAGATCGGCTCGAGCGGCTTCATCGCCTGGCCGGCGCCGATGCGCAGCGTAAAGTTCTTGGCGTCGACCGAAGCCGGCAGCGCCGCCGCAAGCCCGAGCGCGGCGACGCCGAACGCGAGCGACTTCAAACTCCTGGACGGTGACATGTATTGCTTCTCCCTGTTACGGACGCATGACGCGACCCGGGTGGCGCATACACGAGGGAGCCCGCGTCGGCAAGTATCCGGATCGGTCTTCACCACGCGTTCCATCCGCCGTCCACGACAAGCGCCGTCCCGGTGATCAGCGCGGCCGCCGGCGAGGCGAGGAACACGACTGCTCCCATCACGTCCTCCAGATTGCCCAGCCGGCCGAGCGGGATGCGCGAGATCGTGTCTTCGTAGAAATCCTTGTTTTCGAAGAACGGCGCTGTCATCGGCGTCAGGATGAATGTGGGCCCGATCGAGTTCACCCTGATCCGGTATTGCGCGAGATCGAGCGCCATCGACCTGGTGAGCCCTTCGACGGCGTGTTTGGACGACGCATAGACGGTGCGGTTGGGGGCGCCGACATGGCCGAGCTGGGACGATATGTTGACGATCGCCCCGCCCTCGCCGCGCTCGACCATCTTCCGCGCGGCGGCCTGGCCGACCATGAAAACCGCCTTCAGATTGAGGTTCATGATGGTGTCGTAATGCTCCTCGGACACGTCGAGATAGGGCTCGGGGATGTTGCAGCCGGCGTTGTTGACCAGGACGTCGAGGCGTTCGAGGTTGGAGACGGCGGATGCAATGGCCGGCGTGTCGGTGACGTCGCAGACCAGGGGTTCGGCGGTACCGCCGTCGTCGCGGATCAGCGCCGCGACCTCGTCCAGGTCGGCGCGGGTGCGGCTGATCAGGGTGACATGCGCGCCCGCCTGGGCGAGCGCGAGCGCCGCGGCCCGCCCGATCCCGCGCCCGGCCCCGGTCACCGCGGCCGACAGCCCGTCGAGCCGCATCGACGGCGTTTTCAGCCCTTGCGTCATCCCCTCCCCCTTCGCGAGTGTTGACTCGGCTATTGCCATCAAACCTAATCGTGCCGCCATCACCAAGGGGGGGTCCGATGCCGCGACGATACAGCGAGGGCAAGCTCGACATGGCGATCCTCCGCGAGACCGCGGAGCGTTGCAAGAACTGGGGGAAGTGGGGGCCGGACGACGAGATCGGCACGCTGAACTACATCACGCCGGAGACGGTCGTCGCCGCGGCCGGGCTGATCCGCAGGGGGCGCAGCTTCTCGCTCGCGCTCAACTTCGACCGGAACGGGCCGCAGAAGGGCCTCTGGGGCAACCGCTTCAACCCGATCCACACGATGTTGGCCACCGGAACCGACGCGGTTTCGGGAACCCAGGACGAGGGCGGGATCCGCTACGCCGACGACATGGTCTCGCTGCCGCTGCAATGCGGCACGCAGTGGGACGCGCTGGGCCACATCTTCTACGACGACAAGATGTGGAACGGCTACGACGCGCGGCTGGTCGATTCGGACGGCGCCCAGAAAAACGGCATCGAGAAGGTCAAGGACAAGATGGCCGGGCGCGGCGTGCTGCTCGACGTGGCCCGCCATTGCGGGGTCGACTTCTTCGAGGACGGCACCGCGATCACCAACCAGGACCTCGACGAGACCGCGGAGGCGCAAGGCGTCGAGATCCGGCGCGGCGATTTCGTGATCGTGCGGACCGGACAGATGGAACAGCGCCTCGGCATCGGCGAGTGGGGCGGCTATGCCGGCGGCGACGCGCCCGGCCTGGCGTTCGAGACGGCGGACTGGATCCATCGGCGGGAGATCGCGGCAATCTGCACCGATACCTGGGGCTGCGAAGTCCGCCCCAACGAGACCACGGAGGCGCAGCAGCCCTGGCACTGGGTGGTGATCCCGATGATCGGCATCACCATGGGCGAGATCTTCTACCTCAAGGACCTCGCCGACGACTGCGCCGAGGACGGGGTCTACGAGTTCTTCTTCTGCGCGCCGCCGCTGCCGATCACCAAGGCGGTCGGCTCTCCGCTCAACCCGATGGCGATCAAGTAACCGCGATGGCCCGGGTCCTGAAGGAGGCGAGAAGCGCCGAGGACAAGCGCGCGGAGGACCATGCGGTCCGCCGGACGGTCGAGGACATCCTCGCCGACATCGAGAACCGCGGCGACGAGGCGGTCCGCGCCCTTTCGGAGAAGTTCGACAACTGGTCTCCCGAGAGCTTTCGCCTGACGTCGGAGGAGGTCGAGGGGCTGATCGCGGCGGTGCCCGCCGATGTCAGGGAGGATATCGAGTTCGCCCAGACCCAGATCCGCAATTTCGCCCGGGTCCAGCGCGACTCGATGGCCGACGTGGAGGTGGAGACGATCCCGGGCGTGGTCCTCGGCCATCGCAACATTCCGGTCGGCAGCGTCGGCTGCTACGTGCCGGGCGGGCGCTACCCGATGGTGGCCTCGGCCCATATGAGCGTGATCACCGCCAAGGTGGCGGGCGTCGAGCGCATCGCCGCCTGCACGCCGCCCACCGACGGCGCGCCGCACCCGGAGACCGTGGCCGCGATGGCGCTCGCCGGCGCGGACGAAATCTACATCCTGGGCGGGGTCCAGGCGGTCGGCGCGATGGGGCTGGGGACGGAAAGCGTGGCGCCGGTCGACATGCTGGTCGGGCCAGGCAACGCCTATGTGGCGGAGGCCAAGCGGCAGCTCTACGGCCGGGTCGGCATCGACCTCTTCGCCGGGCCGACCGAGATCCTGGTGGTC
Organism: Alphaproteobacteria bacterium; assembly: GCA_965202835.1. Taxonomy (GTDB): domain Bacteria; phylum Pseudomonadota; class Alphaproteobacteria; order MPNO01; family MPNO01; genus MPNO01. Next base: position 365,843 of record CBDBCA010000001.1, read on the forward strand.
GCCGACGAGACGGCGGACGCGGAGATGGTCGCCACCGACCTTCTCGGCCAAGCCGAGCACGGGCCGACCTCGCCCGCGACGCTGATCGCCACCTCCGCTGCGCTCGCGGACGCGGTGCCGGCGGAGATCGAACGCCAGCTCGCCATCCTCCCGACAGCGGAGGTCGCGGGCGCGGCATGGCGCGATTACGGGCGGATTATCCTGGTCGATTCGGACGAGGAGGCGCTGGTCGAGGCGGACAAGGTCGCCTGCGAGCATGTCGAGATCCTGACCCGCGAGCCGCGCTGGTTCCTCGAGCGGATGCGCAATTACGGCTCGATGTTCCTCGGCCCGGAGACCAACGTCTCGTACGGCGACAAGGTGATCGGCACCAACCACACCCTGCCGACCAAGGGGGCGGCGCGCTACACGGGCGGGCTCTGGGTCGGCAAGTTCCTCAAGACCGTCACCTACCAGAGCTGCACCGAGGAGGCGAGCGTCGCCGTCGGCGATTACTGCTCGCGGCTTTGCGCCATCGAGAAGTTCTGGGGCCACAAGGAACAGGCCGATCTCAGGCTGCGCCGCTACGGCGGCCGCAATATCGGGCTGGGCGCGGAGCGCTGAGGCGCCGGTCAGGGATTCTGATCCCAGTCCGGGTCGTCGCTTGGCGATAACGGGGTGTCGGCGGCGAGCAGACCCTTGCCGGGAACGTGGTTGATTTCGAGCCTTATGCCGTCCGGGTCCTCGAACACGATGTAGTAGTAGCCGGGCGCCCAGTCGCCTTCGGTCGGCCCGCGATCGATCCTGGCCCCCATCTCGCGCAGCTTCGCCGCCGCCGCGTCCACGTCGTCTCGGGACCGCGCGCGCAGGCAGAGATGGTGCAGCCCCACCCGGTTCTGCACGAAGCGCTCGTTCGCGTATTGCGGAGACGGGCGCTGGATGCCGAGCGCGGTGCGCCCGCCCACGTGGTAGACGAAGTTGTTGCCGTCATAGACCTTGTGCATGCCGAGGAAGGGCAGCAGCTCGCAGTAGAATTCCCGCGATTCCTCGAAGCGGCTGACGGTCAGGATGACATGCGCCATACCGTTGACCTCGATCATCGGGTCTCTCCGGGATTCGCGTGCGCCATCAGGTGCTTGCGCGCCTCCTCGTCCCACTCGCCGCTGGGCCGGCCGAACTCCTTGCCCACGTCGTAGCCCCTTCTCAGCGCGGGGCGCTGCTGCAGCGCCTTGTACCAGCGCTTCACGTTCGGAAAGCTGTCGAGATCGACCTCCTGCTGCTTGTAGGTGATGACCCACGGCCAGCACGCCATGTCGGCGATGGAATAATCGCCGGCGATGAACTCCCTTCCCTCCAGCCGCCGGTCGAGCACCCCGTAGAGCCTGAGCATCTCGTTGGTATAGCGTTCGACGGCGTAGGGTATCCGTTCCGGCGCGTAGAACCGGAAATGGCCCGACTGGCCCAGCATCGGCCCGAGTCCGCCCATCTGCCACATCAGCCATTCGGTCGCCTCGACGCGACCGCGCAGGTCGGTGGGCAGGAACTTCCCGGTCTTCTCCGCCAGATAGAGCAGGATCGCGCCGCTCTCGAACACCGAGACCGGCTCGCCTCCGCCGGGCGGGTCGTGGTCGACGATGGCGGGCATCCGGTTGTTCGGGCTGATCGCCAGGAAATCCGGCTCGAACTGGCCGCCGCGGCCGATATTGACCGGCACGACGCGGTAGTCGAGCGCCATCTCCTCCAGCGCGATGGAGATCTTCCAGCCGTTCGGCGTGGGCCAGTAATGCGCGTCGATCATCTTGGGAACTCCGCTCGGGGAACCGACAGCGCGGAAATAAAGCAGCTTCGGTCGGCGCTTGCCAATCTCGCCGGCCGTCCATAGCGTGCGGGGAACCCATTCGTCTCCGGAAGGAACCGATCATGTCCACCTACGTCCTCGTCCACGGCGCCTGGCATTCGGGCGACCTGCTGGAAGCCACCGCCGCTCCGATCCGCGCCGCGGGCCACGAGGTCCACTGCCCCACCCTCGCGGGCAACCGGCCGGGCGACGCCAAGACGGTGGGCCTCGCCGACGCGATCCAGTCGATCGTCGACTATCTGGAAGAGAACGACCTGAACGACGTGCTCCTGATGGGACACTCTTACGGCGGCATGGTGATCACCGGCGTCGCCGACAAGGCGGCCGCGCGGATACGCCGGCTGATCTACTGGAACGCCTTCGTGCCCAATGACGGCGAATCCCTGAACGACATGGTACCGCCCCACTACGTCCACATGTTCGACGAGATGCACGCCGAGATCGGCGACGGTTCGGTCGTCATGCCCTATCCGATCTGGCGCGAAGCCTTCATGAACGACGCGGATGCCGAGCTGTCGCAATCCGCCTACGACAAGCTCAACCCCCACCCCTACGGCACGTTCCGCGACAAGATTTCGCTCGCGACCGACCCGGCGGAGATGGAAACGGCGAAGTCCTACATCAACTGCACCGAGGACACGTCGCTGCCGCACAGCATGACCTGGCATCCGCGCCTGTCGGAAAAGCTGGGCCTGTTCCGGCTGATCCAGATCCCGGGCGGGCACGAGGTCAGCTTCACCGCTCCCGACCGCCTCGCCCAAGCAATCATGGACGCCGGGCGGGATTAGAGAGCGCGACGCCGGGGACGGAGTCCGGCCCTACCGTCCGCGGAACGCGGGGGGGCGCTTCTCCATGAAAGCGTCGACTCCTTCCCGGAAATCGTCGCTGGTATAGACCTCCTCGTACCAGGATTTCCCCTCCGCCACGGCGCTTCCCGCGGCGCCGATCCGGTCGACGATCTGCTTGACCGCCTTGAGCGAGAGCGGCGCGTTGCAGGCCAGCAGGGCCGCGACCTCTTCGGTGACGGTCTCCAGCTCTTCCGCCGGCACCACGCGGTTCAGGAGCCCCCAGGACCGGGCTTCGCGGGCCGCGATCAGCCGGCCCGTCATCAGCAGGTACTTGGCCCGGGCCGGTCCGACCAGGCGCACCAGGCGGGCGACGTCCGGCACCGGCGGGACCAGTCCGAGCCGGGCGACGGGAATGCCGACCCGCACCGCGTCCGAGGCGATGCGAATGTCGCAGGCCATGGCGACCAGCAGGCCGCTGCCGATGGCGAAACCGTAGATCATCGCGATCACCGGCCTGGGCACCGCCGCGATCGCGGACATCAGCGCCTCGGCCTCCTCGTCATAGGCGAGCGCGCTTTCGGGCGAGGCGAGTCGTTCGCGGAACTCGTTTATGTCCGCGCCCGAGATGAACGCGCGCTCGCCCGCGCCGCGCAGCACGACGACGCGGATTTCGGGGTCTTCCGCCAGCTCCCCGAAGACTTCGACGAGTTCGGCGCACAACGCCGTATCGAGCGCGTTGCGGACTTCCGGACGATTGACGACGACCCGGGCGATCCCGTCGCTGCGTTCGACGATCAGCGTGTCGGACATGGCGGCGCCGGTCAGGGAACCAGATCGGTGAGGACACCGTAGGTGTCGGGCCGGCGGTCGCGGTAGAACTGCCAGGCGCGGCGGCGTCCCACGATGACGTCGAGGTCGCACTCGGCGATGAGCACCTCTTCGCCCTCGCCGGCCTGGGCCATGATCTCGCCGGTGGGGTCGAGGAACACGCTGCGGCCGTAATAGGTGTAATCGCCCTCCACGCCGACGCGGTTGAGCCCGGCGACGTAGTATTCGTTGAAGATCGCGTGCGCGGCCAGCTCCTTCTCCCACACCCGCACCGACAGGCTCGCGGTCGGCGTCGCGCTCGGCACCAGCAGGATCTCGGCGCCGTTGAGCCCGAGAGCGCGGGCGCCCTCCGGATAATGGCGGTCGTGACAGATCAGGATGCCGATGCGCCCGAACCGGGTCTCGAACACCGGGTAGCCCAGATTGCCGGGCTTGAAGTAGAGCTTCTCGTAGAACTTGGTGCTGAGCGGGATGTGGTTCTTGCGGTAGACGCCGAGCAGGCTTCCGTCGGCGTCGATCACGGCGGCGGAGTTGTAATAGACGCTCTTGCCGACGCTTTCGTAGATCGGCGCGACAATGACAGCGTCGAGCTCCGCCGCGAGTTCCTGCATCCGCCCGGTGATCGGGCCGGGGATCGGCTCCGCCTTGTCGAACACCGTCATGTCGAGCGACGTGATGAAGAACAGCTCGTGAAAGACCTCGGGCAGGAGGATCACCTGCCCTCCCTTCCCCGCCGCTTCGCGGATCATGTCTTCGGCGCGGGCGATATTGCGGGGCCTCTCGCCCGAGCAATCCATCTGCAGCAACGCCACGCTGGTTTTCATCATTCGCTCCAGTTCATGTGGGCCGGAAGGGCGGCCATGGCAAATCGGCGACCGGCGGAATCGCCGCGGATTTCCGGTCGGGAACCCCATCTATTGAATTGTCATGGTCGGCGAAGGCCGACCATCCACGCTTTATTTTCTTTTCGGCGCAGAAGAAAAACTCGTGGATGGTCGGCCTCCGCCGACCATGACGGTGGGTACAAAACGGTGGGAACGGTGTCACGCCAGGGTCGTCCTACGGCATCACTTCGCCGCCGGCGGGGGCGAGGTTCTGGCCGGTGACGAAATCGGAATCGTCGGAGGCGAGGAACAGCGCGCAGGCGTTGACGTCCTCGACCTCGCCGAGACGCCTCAGCGGGTAGCGCTGGCGCAGCGACTCCAGGTAGTCCTGCGGCAGGTTCGCGGTGGTCTCGCCGCGGATCATCGCCGGCGTCAGGCAGTTGACGCGGATGCCTTGCGGGCCGACCTCCCTGGCCAGCGCGCGGGTGAAGCCGATCATCGCCGCCTTGGCGGCGGACAGGTGGGTGAAGTTCTCCATTCCCGTCATGCCGAACGTGCCGCCCATGTTGACGATCTTGCCGGAACCCTTCTCCAGCATGTGGGGCAGCACGGCGCGGCAGCACAGGAACATCGCCCGCACATGGATCGCGAGCATCGCGTCCCAGGCTTCGACGGTCATGTCGATCAGCGGCGAGGCGTTCACCAGGCCCGCGTTGTTGACGAGAATGTCGATTCCGCCGAAGCGGTCGACCACCCCGGACACGATCCGGTCGACGGTCTCGGGTTCCGTTATGTCGCCCTGGAACGCTTCGGCGTCTCCGCCGGCGTCGCGGATCGCCCGCACGGTGTCCGCCGCCCCGTCGGCGCTGGAGTTGTAACCCACCGCGATCGCCGCCCCTTCCCCGGCGAAGGCGATCGCCATCGCCTTGCCGAGGCCGCGGCTCGCGCCGGTGATCAACGCGACCTTGCCTTCGAGCTTGCCCATCTTCCGCCTCGCTATCCCGATCCCCGCAGCGCCTCGTCCAGCTCCCGGTAGTCCGGCAGCGTCGTGTCGATCTCCTCCCCGGCGCGCAGCACCGCCCGGTCGGTCTGCGGCCGCGACAGCAGTTCGCTGTAGCCGCGCCCGTTGAACAGTACCAGATCGGCGGGCGCGCCGGCGGCGATCAGGCCGGGGCCGTCGAGACCCATCACCCCGATGGGTGTCGCGGTGACGCTGCGCGGCCAGTCCTCCATCGGCAGGTCGATATGGGCGATGCGGGCGGCCTGGGTGAACACCTCCAGCATGTCATGATCGCCATAGCCGTAGAACGGGTCGCGGCAGTTGTCGCTCGCGAACGAAACGTCGATGCCGCGCGCCGCCATTTCGCGGACCAGGGTGACCCCTCGCCGGCGCGGGGTGCGGCCCGCGTCGCGGTCCATCAGGAAGACGTTGCACATGGGCAGGCTGACGACCGCGATGCCGGCCTCGGCCACCAGGTCGAGGGTCCGGTCGGCATCGTCCTCCGGCTGCACGGCGAGGCTGCAGCAATGGCCGCACTGTATCCGGCCGGCGAAACGGTTGCGCCCGGCGGCTTCGGCGACGTCCCGAAGGGTCCTGTCGCGCAGGTCGAGGCTTTCGTCGACATGCAGGTCGAGATCGAGCGAACGCTCGGATGCGAGGCGGAAAATGTCGTCCAGGATGTCGTCGATGTCGGGGACCATGAAGATCACCGCGCCGACGATACCACCCGATCGGGCGACCAGGTCGACGATCGCGTCGCTCTTCCCGTCGCGGAATTCCTCGACCATCAGAAGGTTGACGCCCTGAAGGTCGATCCTGCCCCGCCACTCCTGCCGCAATTCGCGAAACACGCCCCAGGTCGTCTCCGCCTGCCCCGGTGGGGACTGCAAATGCGTGCGGATGGCGCGCGTCCCGTGCGCGTAAGCGCAGCGGAGGCCGAACTCCATGCGGGCGCGCAAATCGTCCCCGGTCCAGTTGGCGTCGCGGTCGTTCGCGACGGCCTTCGCGGCGGTCCGGAACGAGCCGTCGGCGTTGGGCGCGCGGGTCCAGATGTGGCCGATATCGAGATGGGTGTGGATGTCCGCGAAGCAGGGCCACACCTGGCCGCCGTCGAGATCGCGGTCGCCGGGCTCGGCGATGCCGGCGGGACGCCGGACGGCGGCGATGCGACCCGCGTCGATCGCGATGTCGACGCGCGCGAGACCCTCGGCATCGACCTCCAGGTCTTCCGGAGGGTCGGCGATCAGGGAACGCGGAACCCTCGCATTGCGCAGAGCGAACGACGTCATGGCGATCGCCTCCCTCCCCTGCCCGCGTCAGGCGTCCATCGCCGCGCCCGGGAAGTAGGCTTCTGCATTCCTGTGGAACACCTTTTCGAGGACCTCGTCGCCGAGGCCCAGCCCCCGCCAGCGGTCGATCATCATCTCGAACTTGAGCACCGGATAGTCGCAGCCGAACATGATGCGGTCCTGCATTCGGCCGCCGATTTCGCGCACCAGCTGGGGCGGCAGCGTCCTGGGCGACCAGCCATGCAGCTCGTAGTGGACGTTCCCCTTGTGCAGCAGAATGGCGATCATCTCGTCCTGCCACGGATAGGCGGGCCGCGCGGCGAGGATCTTCAGTTCGGGAAAGCGCGCGGCGACGGCGTCGATATGCCGGGGATGGCCGTTATCCAGCAGGATGCCCTTGCCGCCGGGCTGCCCCTGGCCGATCCCGGTGAGGCCGCAATGAATCAGCACCGGGACGCCGGCGTCGATGGAGGCCTTGTAGAACGGGTCCCAGATCGGGTCGCTGGCGGGATAGCCGCCCTCGACCTGGCCGACGATGCCGAAGCCGACGAACCCGGCATCCGCGGCGACCGCGCGTTCGAACTCGCGGATCCCGTCCCTGCCGATCTCCGGGTTGAAGGAGAGCCAGTGGCCGAAGATCACGTCGCGGTGCCGGCGCGCGACGCCGAAGCAGTAGTCGTGGACCTCCCTGATCTCGTCGAGGTCGTCCATCCAGCAGGTCAAGGCGAGGTCGAGGATCGTGCGCACGCCGTTCCGGCGGAAGGTGTCGGCCATCTCCTGCTCGGTCTCGATCTTCGCGGCGGTGCGCCAGATCCGTTCCTGGCTGGCGCGCTCGGCCGGGTCCTGGAAGATGTAGCCGCGCTCGGTGCTCCAGTGCGAATGGCAGTCGAAAACCCTCATGACTCTCCCCTCGTGGCGCCGCGCGGGTTAGCATAGCAGGGGGAGGAGAGGCGGACATGAGCGGCTTTCCCGAAAGCGACCTGCCGATCTACCGCGCCTCGATCGACTGGGCGCGGCTCCACCGCGACTACCCGGTCCCCGACGTGTTCGAGAAGACGGTTTACAAGTGGTCGGCCGACCGGGTTCGCGAATTACAGAACGAACGCTTTCTCCGAAGCGTGGAACATGCTTGGAACAACCCTTTCTATCGCAAGCGCTGGCGGGCCGCCGGGCTGGAGCCGGGCGACGTCGCGGGCATCGACGACAGCCACAAGATCCCCACCTACAACTCCGACGACGTGAAGCGGGACCAGCTCGATGACCCGCCCTTCGGCGAGTTCCACAACCTGGGTCCGGCCGAACGCGCATCGGCGCCGCTCAAGATGCAGACCTCGGGCGGCACCACCGGCAAGCCTCGGGTGACGCTCTACCGGCCACAGGAATGGGAGCTCAACGGCCTCACCGCGGCGCGCACGCTCTATCTGCAAGGCGCCCGCCCCGGCGACGTGATGCAGATCCCGGTGACGCTCGCGCTCGGCAATCTCGGCTGGTGCGTCTACAAGGCGGTGCACGACTATCTCGGCGTCCTGCCGCTGACCACCGGCACCGGCGTGGTGACGCCGAGCCGCCGGCAGATGGAAATCGCCTTCGATTACGGCACCAATCTCTGGTGCTCGTTCCCGGAATACATGCTGCGCCTCGCCCAGGCGAGCCGCGACGAGCTCGGCCGCGACTTCCGCGAGCTCGGCACCAAGTCCGTGCTGACCTTTCTCGGTCCCGATACCAAGGGCCGGCTCCGCGCGGAGATGGAGGAGGTGCTGGGCTGCGACGTCTACGACAACTACGGCACCAACGAGATGGGCGGCGGCGCCTTCGAATGCGCCTACAAGAACGGCCTCCACTTCTCCGAGGACTGCATGTATTTCGAGATCGTCGACACCGAGACCGGCGAGCCGGTGCCGGACGGCGAAAGCGGCAATCTCGTGGTGACGGTGTTCTACCGTTCGCTCCCGCCGATCGTTCGCTTCAACCTCCGCGATCTCGGGCGGATTCTCCACACGGATATCTGCGACTGCGGCAGCAATTTCCGACGCATGGACCATTTCCTCGGCCGGTCGGACGACATGGTCAAGATCCGCGGCGTCAACCTCAACCCGATGGCCTGCCTCAACGCGGTGCAGAGCGACGAACGCACCACTGGCGAGTGGGTGTGCATCGCCGAGACCGCGGAGAGAAGCGGCGTCCGGCGCGACGAGATGACCGTGCAAGTCGAGGTCCGAAACGACGCCGGCGCTGCGGACGGGCTCAGGGAGCGCATGGAGGACCTGCTGAAGAGCGATCTCGGGCTCGGCGTCACGGTCGCGCTGGTCGCGCAGGGAAGCCTCGACGAGATCGCCAATGTCGGCGGGCGCGAAGGCAAGCCGAAGCGGCTGATCGACCGCAGGCCGGGCTACGGCGATTAGCCCGGGATACCGAAACAGCGACGGGGTTCGTCCGATGGCGCTCAGCGAATCGCAGCAGATAGCGATGTGGGAAGAGGCGCTGCGCCTCTGCAACGTCCATGACGGGGAAACCGTCGTGGTCCTGACCAAGCCCGAGGCCCGGCCGGAGAACGTGAAGGCGGCCCGAAACGCGTGTATCCAGATCGGCGCCACGACCGTCCACATGGAGCCGCATATCGGCGGCTCGCGCCTGCGCGAGAACGCGGTCGCGATGGACGCGATGCGCGCCGCCGACATGGTGATCGACCTGGTCGGCCTGCATTTGCTGCGCGGCGGCGAGCTGCCGCATATCCGCGCGGCGGACACGCGCATCCTCTACGTCACCGAACCGCCGGAGGCGCTGGCGCGGATGATGCCCCGGGAAGACGACAAGCGCCGGGTCCATGCCGCCGGAAGGCGGATCGAGGCGGCGAAGACCATGCGGGTCGAATCCGATGCCGGGACGAACCTGGAATGCGACCTCGGCGAGTACCCGGTTCTCTACGAGTACGGCTATTCCGACGAGCCCGGCCACTGGGACCACTGGCCGGCCGGGTTCGTGGCCACCTGGCCCAACGAGGGAACGGCGCGCGGCACCGTCGTCGTGGATCGGGGCGACATCGTCTTTCCCTTCAAGTCCTACGTGCAGACGCCCATCCGGCTCGACTTCGAGGACGGGTTCATCACCGATATTTCGGGCGATTTCGACGCGGACTACATGCGCGAGTTCATCGAGAGCTACCGCGATCCCGACGGCTTCGCGATGTCGCATGTGGGCTGGGGGTTGCAACCGCGGGCAAGCTGGACCGCGCTCGGCATGATGGACAAGGCGCAGACCAACGGAAACGACGGCCGCGCCTATTACGGCAACTTCATGTTCTCGACCGGCCCCAACGACGACGCGGGCGGCCCGCGCGACACGCTATGCCACCTCGATATCCCGATGCGGAACTGCTCGGTCTGGCTCGACGACGAGCCGATGCTGCTCAAGGGCGAAGTCATACCCGAGGATCAGCGCGCCCCGGGCCGCTGACCCGGCCGGCGTCGGGGAAGCCCCCCGCCGTCATGCCCGGTCTTGTTCCATTGCTGTCCGGTTCAGCGGGTGTGGACGGGGTGCAAGGCTTTGGAGCATCCGGCTATCGACGCCTCGATCCGGTCGAGGCTCGGATTTCGGCCCCCCCGAGGCGCGCGCCTTCGCCCGGTTGCCGCCCCGGCGTCCCCGTCGTCACCCCGCCGTCATGGCCGGACTTGTTCCGGCCATCCACGTCTCGCGGCATCGCGGTGCGAGCCGGGAGGGGCGAGGCGGCGGCCCGACGTGGATACCCGGAACAAGTCCGATGGGGTGGACGCCCCCTCCCGACGGCATCGCGATGTGCCAAGGTTGTGTCTGTGGCTCACGACCTGAGGGAGGAGGCATCCATGGGCGAGGTTAGCATCATCGGGATCGATCTGGCGAAGCGCAGCTTTCAGCTGCATGGGGCGGGGGCGGACGGCTCGGTCGCCTTCCGCAAGACACTGAGGCGGGGGAAGCTTCTGGCCTTCCTCGCCTCTCTGCCGCGCTGTGTGGTGGCGATGGAGGCGTGCGCGAGCGCGCACTACTGGGGCCGGGAGATCATGAAGCTCGGCCACGCGGTGCGGCTGATCCCGCCGCTCTACGTGAAGCCGTTCGTGAAGCGCCAGAAGAACGACGCGACGGACGCGGAGGCGATCTGCGAGGCGGGTCTGCGGCCGAGCATGCGCTTGGTTGCTGTGAAGGGGGAGGAACAGCAGGCGAGAGCGATGCTGTTCCGCACGCGCGATCTTCTGGTGCGCCAGCGCACGCAGACGATCAACGCGCTGCGGGGGCATCTGGCGGAGTTCGGCATCGTAGCCCCGCAGGGGAGAGCTCATGTCGCTCGTCTGGCGGCGGCGCTGGAGGAGCCGGGTTCCGCTCTTCCGGCGCCGGTATGCGAGCTGGGCACCCTTCTGCTTGAGCAGATTGCGGGCCTCGATGCGAAGATCGCCGGCCTGGAGAAGGAGATCCACGTCCACGCGCGCCGGGACGCGGACGCGGTGCGGCTGATGACGATCCCGGGCGTCGGGCCGATCTGCGCGATGGCGATTCAGGCCTTCGCACCGCCGATGGAGAGCTTCCGGTGCGGGCGCGACTTCGCCGCCTGGCTCGGGCTGGTGCCACGCCAGCACAGCACCGGGGGCAAGCCCCGGCTGGGCAGGATATCGAAGATGGGTCAACGCGACCTCAGGCGGCTGCTGGTCTGCGGCGCCATGGCGCAGGTGCGCTGGGCCTGCCGGCGGGGCGAGACCGGCGATCCCTGGCTCGCCCGGATGCTGGCGCGCAAGCCGAGGATGGTCGTGGCGGTGGCGCTGGCCAACCGGATGGCGCGCATCGCCTGGGCGGTGATGGTGAACAAGGAGGTCTACCGGGCTCCCACCGCCGTCTGAGCGGGCGGGGACGCGCGGGAGACCGTCGGGGATGCGGGCAGGACGGAGGATCGGGTAAGGGCACATGGTCGACGAGACGGGATCGGGAAAACCAGTCATGTGCGGCGTGCACGCGAGCACGGAAGTCCGATTTGGACCCGATCCGCGCATCTCCATACAGGCCCGCGGCGAACCCATGCCGCAGCGAGAGGCCGGACACACGGAAGTACCTGACCGCAGGCCCAACCCACCAAAGAAAATGCTTGCATCAACGGGGGCGTCCACACACGGGCATGACGATGAGGGGCGCAGCGGAGCTCCAGCGGGCGGCGCCAGCGTCGCCCCGGGGCACCGAGCCCGCCCCGAAGTTAAACCGGACAGCAATGGAACAAGTCCGGCCATGACGGCGGGGGGTGACGACGAGGAACCGGAGCGGCAACCGAGCGAAGGCGGGCGCCGCAACCGTCCGGATCGCGGCAAGTTTCCGATATAGCGGCCGCGACGGCAGCGCCGGGCCGCGGGCGCCGCAACGCGATTTCCCGCTTCCGGCCGGGCGGTCCGGCCTCGCGGTCGGAGCGTCCCGCCACGGCTCCGGCACGTGGCGGGGCACGAGGTCGCGCCAGCCGCTGCCCGCCGGACGGCGTTCAGAGCCCTCCGTGCCTGTTGCCCAGCCCGTCAATGATCGGGCAGTCCGGCCTGTCGTCCCCTTTGCAGGCGTCGACCAGATGGGCGAGATCGTCGTGCAGCGACTGCAGCTCCCGCTGCTTCTCCGCGATCTCGGCCAGCCGCTTCATCGCGATGCGCTTCACGTCCGCGCTGGACCGCTGCTGGTCCTCGTAGAGGCTCAGAAGCTCGCGGCACTCCCCGATCGAGAACCCGAACTCCCGCGCCCGGCGGATGAACACCAGCTTCCGCACCGCCCCCGCATCGTAGGTCCTGTATCCCGCCTCCGTCCGCGACGGCGCCGACACCAGTCCGATATCGGCGTAGTAGCGGACCGTCTTTACGGGCAGCCCCGCCGTCCTCGCCGCCGCGGAGATATTCATTTCCGGCTCGTTGACTCTCCAGTTACTGGAAACCTTACATAGTCCGCAGCAACACATCAATCGGTATCGACATGACCGCCATCGCCGCGGGTTTCCCGATCGACTGGCGCTGCCGCTACACATGGCGGACGGCTTCGAAGAACACCGCCTGGTGCCTGCTGGGCTGCGCCATCGGCGATTTCGGAACCATCGCCTTCTTCCAATTCACGGGAATTCCCTGGCCGACCATGGCGATCATGGTCCTCGCCATCGTGAACGGGCTGCTGACCTCGATCGCGCTGGAAACGGTCATCCTCTCCCGCCAGATGGACCTGCGGACGGCGTTCCGGACCGCCATCGGGATGTCGTTCATTTCGATGGTCGCCATGGAAACCGTGATGAACGCGGTCGACTGGGCTCTGACCGGCGGCGCGGTGCTGACCTGGTGGGTCGTGCCGCTCATGCTGGCCGCCGGCTTCGTCACTCCGCTGCCCTACAACTACTGGCGTCTGAAGGCGCTCGGGAAGGCATGTCACTGAAGCGGGCTGCGATCCTGCTCGTCCTGGCCGTCGTCCTGGGCGCCGCCGGATACCTGCATTTCGGCGGTGGCGGGGATACTGGCGGCGCCGGGCCGCCGATCGTTTCGGTCACCGTGCCGGCAACCCTCTCGGCTCGGGGGCAGCTCGGGCGGAAGACCTACGACGCCAACTGCGCGTCCTGCCACGGCCGGAACGCGGCGGGACAGGACGGGGTCGCTCCGCCTCTGGTCCACATCGTCTACGAGCCCGGCCACCATGGCGACGAGTCGTTCCAGCGGGCGGTCGCGCGCGGCGTCCGGGCGCACCACTGGCGTTTCGGGGACATGCCGCCGGTCGAGGGGCTGACCCGCCGCGACGTGGCGGCGGTCGTGGCCTATGTCCGCGAACTCCAGCGGGCCAACGGCATCCGGTGAGGGGACGACCATGAAAGCGATCCTGCTGGCCGCAATCCTCGCCCTCGCGGCGTCCCCGGCGCTGGCCCATTCCGCCCTCGACGCCACCGCGCCGGAGAACGGCGCGGTGCTGGCGCAGGCGCCGCCGCACATCGTCCTCACCTTCGCGAAGCGCATCCGTCTCACGCGCGTCCGCGTGAGCCATGACGACGGGAACGCGGTCGATCTCGACCTGGGCGGGCAGACGGCGTTCGCGACCCGGTTCGAGCTGCCGCTTGCGGATATGGGCCGCGGCGTCTACCGGATCGAATGGCGAGGCCTGTCGGGCGACGGACATGCCATGCGCAGGGCCTTCGCCTTCCGGGTGCAATGAACCGTGCCGGACATCTGGGAGCTGGCCTCGGCCGCTGCGCGGTTCCTGCTCTATCTCGGGGCGCTGGGGAGCGTCGGCCTGGTCCTGGCGCGCATCGTCTTTGGCCGCGAGACCGGCGGGATGCACGGGGCCATGGTCCGGCGGGCAACCGCGCTTGCCGTGCTCGCGTTGCTCGCCGCCGGCACCGGCTTCGCCCTGAAGGGCGCGGCCATGACGGGCGAGCCCTCCGGCATGACCGACCCCGAGATGCTCGGCCTGCTGTGGCAGACACCGGTGGGCACCGGGTTGGCCATTCGTGTCGCCGGCCTGGTCCTGGTCCTTCTGGGACTCCGGCTTCCCGGGATCGGCCTCCCGATCGCCGCCGCCGGCGGCCTGGCGGCGCTGTGGTCGTTTACCGGGGTGGGGCATGTCGCCGATGCGGGGGCGCTCTGGCTGAAAATGCTGCTTCTGCTGCATCTCGCCTTCGCGGCGTTCTGGATCGGCATTCTCTCGCCGCTCCGCACGCTGGCCGGCGACCCCGAAGGGCTCTCCCTCGCGGCCGGCCTGGGCCACCGCTTCGGTCGCATCGCCGCCGTCACCGTGCCGCTCCTGATCGCCGCCGGGATCGTCATGGCGTGGCAGCTGCTGGGCGGCCTCGGGGCCCTGCTGGCGACCGGCTACGGTCTCACGCTGCTTGCCAAGACCGGCGCCGTTGCCTGTCTGCTCGCGGCCGCGGCGGCAAACAAGCTCCGTTTCGTTCCCGCCATGATGGCGGGCGACCGGAGCGGGGCGGCGGCTCTGCGCCGCTCCATCGCCGTAGAATGGGCTGCGGTCTGCCTTGTCCTTCTGGCGACCGCCGCGTTGACCACCCTGCAGGGAGCGCCGTCGGCGGGTAGTCCATGAACCGGAGAGAGTTCCTTGCCAGCTCGGCCGCGACCGTGCTCCTCCCCGCAACGGGCTGGGCGGCGCCGGCCTTCCGGCTGACGGCCGGCCCCGTCACCGCCCGCATCCTGCCGGACGGCGAGGGCCTTACTCCGATGCTCGGCTTCAACGGCTCGAGTCCGGGGCCCGAGCTCCGTTTCCGGCAGGGCGAGCGGGTGTCGGTCGCCTTCGAGAACGGGTCGGGCCAACCTTCCGCCATCCACTGGCACGGCATTCACATCGACAACGCCATGGACGGGGTGCCGGAGCTGACGCAGGCGGCGGTCGGGCCGGGCGCGGCCTTCGACTACGCCTTCGACGTCCCTTATGCCGGCACCTACTGGTACCACGCCCACCACCGCTCCTGGGAACAGGTGGCGCGGGGCCTTTACGGCCCGCTGATCGTGGAGGAGCCGAGCCCGCCCGCCGTCGACCGCGACATTACCGTCGTGCTCGACGACTGGCGCCTGGATCGCGACGGCGCGCTGCACGAGAGCTTCGGCAACCGTCACGACTTCTCCCACGCCGGTCGGATGGGCAATTTCGCGCGCGCCCTGTTCTCGGCGGACACGGTCCGGCGCGGCGACCGCATCCGCCTGCGCCTCATCAACGCCGCCACGGCGAGAATGTTTCCCGTGAAGATCGCCGGGGGCGCCGGCAGGGTGGTGGCCCATGACGGCATGCCGCTCGCCGAGCCGGCGCCAATCGAGGAGCTGTTCCTCGCCCCGGCGCAGCGCACCGACGTCATCCTCGACGTGTCCGAACCGGTCTCCTTCGCCCTGCGGACCCGCGACGGCTTCTTCCCTCTCGGGACCATCGCCGTCAGCGGCTCGAACCCCGCGCCGCATGGCGCTCCTATTGCGCCCCTGCCGGCGCCCGACATCCCGGCGCTCGACGGGACGGGCGCGACCCGCCACACCCTCGTCATGCAGGGCGGCGCCATGGGCGGGCGGCACGGCGGCGACGACTTCTGGGCCTTCGACGACCGCTCGGGCATGGCGGACGCGCCGTGGCGCCGGTTCGCGCGCGGCGAGACGGCCCGCATCGCGCTGCGCAACGACACCGCGTTTCCGCACGGCATCCACTTGCACGGCCACCATTTCCACGAGATCGGCGAAGACGACTCGCTCGGCCATTACCGCGACACGACGCTGGTCGACGCGCGGCAGAGCCGTGACATACTCTGCCTGTTCGACAATCCCGGCAAATGGCTGCTGCACTGCCACACGCTGGGGCACCAGGCCTCCGGCATGAAGACCTGGGTGGAGGTCGCATGACCCGCGCACCGGCGATCATCGCTCCCCTTCCGGCCCGCCGCGCCATCCCGTCTTGCCCGCCGATCGCGAGACCGGGGGCCAACCGTCCGCGGCCTTTTTCCGGCATCCGCAATCGGAGGCAGCGATGAAAACACCGACGAAGCTCGCGTCGAGGGATGGGGCCGTCCTGAGCCGCCCCGTCGCGAAGCGTGGCCTGTTCGCGCGATACGGCATGCTGGTCTGTTGCGTCGCCATGACCCTGCCGATCGCCGGCTACCTCCTGAGCGGCGGAACGTTCGGCGGTCTGCTCGACGACCTGGCGCTGGTGGTGCCGCTGCTCGCCTGCGTCGGGATGCACTTCGCGCTGCATCGCCTCCCGGGCCGGTCCCGTCACGGCGGACATGACGAAAGAGACACGCCGGCGCCCCTGTCCAAGACCGGCCGGAAGCTGGGCGACGCGCCATCGCATTGGACCGACGTGATCCACAACGACCCGCCCGGCCCCGCGGCTCCGTCTTCGCCGGCGAACGCGGCGGGCCGGTCGCAGGTGCCATCTCGCCGTGCCGGAAAGGGATTGCAGGAATGAACCGACCGTGGAACCCGGCAAGACCGGGGGGCGTCGCCGCAAGAGCCGTGCGCCGCGCCGCCGTCGCGATCGCCGCGGCGCTTCTCGCCACCGCGTCCATACCGGCCGGCGGCCAGGCGGACACGCCTGCCGCCGCGCCGCCCGACAGGGATGCCGTCCGCAAGATCGTCAGGGAATACCTTCTCGAGCATCCCGAGGTCATCGAGGAAGCCATCCGGGTGCTGCAGGCGAGGCGGGAAGCGCGCAAGCAGGACCGCGTCCGCGCCGCGCTCCGGGAACACGACGGCGTCTTGCGGTCCCACCCGATGTCGCCGGTCTCGGGCAACCCGAAGGGCGATGTCACCCTGATCGAGTTCTTCGATTACCAGTGCGGCTACTGCAAACGCTCGCTCCAGCCATTGAAGGACCTGCTGGAGTCCGACGGGCAGCTGCGCATCGTGTGGAAGGAGTTCCCCATTCTGGGTCCGGTCTCGCGCTTCGCCGCGCGCGCCGGCATGGCCGCGGCCAGGCAGGGCCGCTACCTCGAATACCATGTCGCCGTCATGGGCTCGCGCGGGAAGCTGACGGAAGACCGGGTCATGGCCATGGCCGCCGATGCCGGTCTGGATGTCCGGCGTCTGCGCCGCGACATGGCCGATCCCGCCATCGAGAGCTATCTCGACGAGACGATCCGCCTGGCCCGGACCCTGGGCATCAACGGCACGCCGGCCTTCGTGATCGGCGACACGCTGGTTCCGGGCGCCGTCGGCCGCGACCGGCTGAAGGAACTCATCGCCACGGCCCGCTCCGGCGGCTAGGTCCGCCTCCCAGGCCGTTCTCCCGGGCAGCGGGTGGCCATCGCGTTCCGGGATCGTGCACGCGAACGCCGACGCACTGGGCTCCGGCGGCCCGCAACCCCGTCTTCTACTTGCCGCACCGGCCCATCCGAACGGGGCGGACAGGCTACCGTTCCGAATGAGCAATAGACGCAACAGTCGCCCGGCAGGGGCTTCAGCAGGGCGCCGCAGTGCCGGCATTCGTAGAACCACTGGCACGAGTCGGTCGGCATCGTCTCGGTTATCTGAAACGGACAGGCCCTGACCGTCGCCCCGAGAGGCCCCCTCACCCCGGCCCTCTCCCCATTGGGGAGAGGGGGATTCGCCCGCCGGCTTCTCCCTACCTTTTCCCCTCCCGCTCGCGGGAGAGGCCGGGGGAGGGCGGCAATCCTTCCCGCTTCGGTCTTCTTTGCAAGAACGAAAACAGTGCGTCACCGAATTAGCGGACTCGACGCATTTCGCAAATAACAGCGTGTACCAGAAATTCGTTTCGCTCTTGTCGAACTCGTGCCCCCGGCATTTTCTCCCACCGTCATGGTCGGCGAAGGCCAACCATCCACGTTTTGTTTTTGATTCCAGAGACTTAAAAAACTCGTGGATGGTTGGCCTTCGCCGACCATGACGGTCAGGAAGCAAGCGTAACAGCGCGTCTATCTGAAAGGACAGGGCCTGACTGTCGCCCGGGAGACCCCCTCACCCCGGCCCTCTCCCCGTGGGAGAGGGGGATTCGCCCGCCGATTCCTCGCTACCTTCTCCCCCCGCCTGCGGGAGGGGCCGGGGGAGGGCGGCAAACCCGCCGGGCGCTACAGCGCGCGCAGCTCCCTGTAGTGGCCCCAGGCCTTGCGGGCGAACTCGATCGCCGTGAGCGCGAATCCGAGGGTGATGACGAACATCAGATAGCCCTTGGGGATGGGGTAGACGCCGGGCGTCATGACGTTGCGCTCGACATGGCTCCAGGCCGAGGTCGCCGAGTACCAGGCGCCCGGCACCAGCGCGAGCACGATCAGGAACGAGCCCCAGCAGTTGAGCGCCGCCTGGGTCCGGGCGCCGAGCGACTGCACGATGACATCGATGCGGATATGCCCTTCCGCCTGGCGCACCAGCCACGCCATGCCGAGGAAGGGGGTGAACAACAGGAAATACTCGCAGACCTCGATCACCCAGCCAATCGGCGCGTCGAAGAAATAGCGCAGCAGCACGTCCACGACGACGAACACCATCGAGCACAGCACCATGAGCCCGACGACCACGGCGAGCAGGCCGAGAAAACGATCGTAGGCGGCGGTGACGGCGTTCATGCGGTCCGCGCTATCGCATCCGTGGGAGAAAGCGGGTGAGGCGGCGACTCAGCGCCGGCCGCCTCCCCGATGCGCCGGTCAGTCGGCGAACTTCCTCAGCTCCTTGCCGTATTTCGGGCTCTTCTTCTCGATCTCGGCCCAATGCGCGTCATAGGCCGCGGCGAGCCATTTCTTGGTTTCCGCTTCGCTCAGATGGATGAACTCCAGCCCCTCCTTCTTGAGCGCCGCGTCTTCCATGTTGTTCCGGTCGGTCATGAACTTCTCTTCCGCCTTCTCGATCGCCGGCCCGAGGTCGTCGATCGTCTTGCGGATATCCGCCGGCAGGCCGTTCCAGGTCTTCATGTTGATCAGCACGGCCGTGTCGTTCGAATAGAACGGGATGTCGTAGACGTATTTGGTGACCTCGTGGAAGCCGTAATCGCGGATGCCGAGGAAGGTCCAGCAGAAGCCGTTGACGACGCCGCGCTCCAGCGCGGTGTAGACCTCGCCCGCCTTCATCAGGATCGGCGTGCCGTTCAGCCCCTTCACCAAAGGAACGTAGGTCGGCGAGACGCGCATCTTGATGCCGGTGAGATCGGAGCTGGCGATCTTCTTGTTGCCGTAGCAGCGATAGCCGTTGCCGCTGGTGCCGCCGACATGCGAGTGGTAGTAGACCCCGTGCTCGGCGTGGATCTTGCGCATCAGCTCGGTGTAGCCGGCCTTCCTGAGCTCGCTCGCGAACTTCTTGACCCCGAGGCTCGCCGCCGCCTCGGGAACGGTCGCCCGGTAATAGGCGCCCGCAGTCATCAGCACGTCGACGACGCCGTCGCGCACCGCCTCGAACTGCTCGAACGGCGGCACCACCTCGGACGTGCCGACCAGGCTGACGATCACCTTGCCCTTGAGCGCCTTGTTGACCTCCTTCTGGAACGTCAGGAAGCCATGGCTGCCGACGAAATCGGCGGGCCACGGAATCAGGCCCTTGAGAACGATCGGATCGGCCGCCCTTACCGAGGCGGTGTGGCCGAACAGGCCTATGGCGCCGGCGACGACCAGCGCGAGCGAGACTTTGGGTAGTTTGGCAAAGGACATGTCTTCTCCCCTGTTGAGACCATCCGGGTGACGGTCCTGGTCAAAAGCGTAGCATCGCTCATTTTGCCCGCGCAATTCGGGCGTGGCTCCATGTGTTCCCGGCATCGTCACCTGTAGACGAGATCCTGCAGCAAGGTCGTGGTCTCCGGCACCAGCAGGACCACGGCGAGCGCGATCAGGTCGCACACCAGGAACGGCAGCCCGGCCATGTAGATCGCCCGGAGCTTGGTGCCGGGCGGCGCCACCCCCTTCATCACGAACAGGAGCATCCCGAAGGGCGGCGTGGTCAGCGCCATCTCCAGGTTGATCAGCATCAGGACGCCGAACCAGATCGGGTCGTAGCCCAGGAACTTCACGATCGGGATGTAGAGCGGCAGCGTGATCAGCATGATCGCCACCTGCTCCATGAAGGTGCCCAGGATCAGGACGACGATCTGCATGCAGACGATCAGCAGCAGCGGGTGGATGTCGAGATTGCCGACCGCGGTCAGCAGCCCGCGCGTGGCGCCCGAGAACGCCATGATCTGGCTGAAGCCGATGGCGCCGATCAGGATGGCGAACATCATCACGGAGATCTTCACCGTGCCGGTGACCGACTTGACGATCACCTCGCGGGTCAGCCCGCCATAGGCGAAGGCGACGATGAACGAGCCCATGCAGCCCATCGCCGCCGCCTCGGTCGGCGTCGCCACCCCGATCACGATCACCCCGGTGACCAGGAACACGATGACGCCGAGCGGCAGCAGGTACTTGACGACCCCGACGATGCGCTCGCGCCAGGGCGTCCGCTCGACCTCGTAGGCCGGCGTTAGCTCGGGCTGGAGCTTGCAGCGGATGACGATATAGGCGAGGTAGAGCACGGCCATGATCAGGCCGGGGATCAGCGCGGCGATCAGCAACCGCCCGATCGACAGCTTTCCGATCGCCGCCAGGATCACCGCGAGCGAGCTCGGCGGCACGATCATCGCGAGCCCGCCGCTCGCGATGATCGGTCCGATCGACATCGGCGCCTTGTAGCCGCGGCGCTGCATGTCGGGCAGCAGCATCGTTCCGAGCAGCGCGGTGTTGGCCATGGTCGAGCCGCTCAGGCTGGAGAACATGGTCCCCGAGGCGACCGTCAGGATGCTGAGCCGGCCGGGCAGCCGGCCCATCAGCTTGTCGAGCACGTCGACGGCACGGAACGCCACCTTCGAATGCCACAGGATCTCGCCCATCAGGATGAACAGCGTGATCGGCAGCAGCGTGAAGCTGGTCACCGAGGCGTACATGCTGGCGGTGAAGGTGTTGAAGGCCGCGCCGCCGCCCTGGAGGATCAGGACCCCCAGCATGTTGACGATCACGAAGGCGAAGGCGACCGGGATTCCCTTGAGCAGCAGGAACATCGCCCCGCCGAAGATGATCAGCAGCGGAATCCACCAATCGATCATCGGGCGCGCCCCGGCCTGTCGCGCGCCGCGATCCGTAGTTCATCGACGATGTGCAATCCTCCCCCGACGCCACGCGCGGCGCGTTGCTGCGCTCTTCCGGTCCCGATGCTCGAATGTTAGCAGGCCGGGCGGCCCACATGCCAACGACGGCCGATGCCCGCGGCTACTGCGGGCCGTCGGTTCCCCGTACCCGATCCAGCACGTCGGCGATGACGTGCTGGATGCCGAGCTCCAGCTTCGACATCGGGCCGGGACGCTGGCGCGGCGACTTCATGTTCTGCTGCAGGGAGGCGACCATCTCGCGGTCTTCCTCCACCACGTCGATCAGGTAGTCCCGGTAGACCGCGATCTTCTCCTCGAACCCGGGCAGATCGAAATGCCGTTTGGGGAACAGCGTGTAGTTGACGACGCGGCAGCGGTCGGGCCCGAGCGGCCACATCACGAACGGGTGCACGTTGTCGGACCGGGCGATCAGCTGCATGTTGGGCGAGAGGTGGCCTGAGCAGGCGAAGTTGTCCGGCCTGTCGTCGAGCCAGGGCATCCTGCCGAACAGGCTCTTGCCGCCCGGGACCATCGGGGCCGAGTGGTAGAACATGCTGGTGCCGCCGCGCTCGAACAGGTTGAACGGGTACCGGTCGGCGCGGCCCCGCCTGGCGCCGATGGTCTTCGCGTGCAGCGTGGCGGCGTGGTAGACGTCGAGCAGGTTCTCGACGAACAGCTTCCAGTTGCAGTCGAGCTCGACTTCGAGCTTTACGGCGAGGCGGCAATCTTCCTGGCGCAGAAAGCCGAATTCCCGCTCGAAATGGGCGACGAAATCGGATAGCGGCGGCGCGTCGTCGTCGAAGGCGATGAACACCCATCCCGCCCACGTGCCCAGCCTGAGCGGCGGCAGCCCGCATCGCGCGGGGTCGAACTCTTCGGAGTCCTCCATGAACGCGGCGCCGGTGAGCGCGCCTTTCAAATCGTAGCTCCAGCCGTGATAGGGGCAGCTGAAATGGCCGGTGTTGCCTTCGCCCCGGATCACCTCGACCCCGCGATGCGCGCAGGTATTGGAGAACGCCCGGAGTTCGCCCTCGTCGTCGCGGACCACGATGGCGGGCTCGCCCATGATGCGGACCGCCATGTAGTCGCCCGGGTTCTCCAGCTCCTCGACGCGGGCGACGCAAAGCCAGTCCTTCATGAAGATATTGCGCTTCTCCAGCTCGTAGATTTCGGGCGAGAAGTAAAACGCGCCCGGCACGTGGCGGGCCTCTTCGATCGGACGGCGGATCCTCTCGTAGCCCCCGTCGGCCCATCCCGTAACGGCGGAGCCGGTCAAGGAACCTTCCTCGCTGGGCGCCATCGTCGGTTTCCCCCGGGTTGTCGAAGGTGTCGCGACTCTAACGAAACCGCTGTCGATCCGCCACGAACGGGGCCGAGCCGGTTCAGACGGCGGCTCCAACGTCGAACCGCGCCAGACCGATCCCGGTCAGCCATTGGGAGACCGGCGCGTAGGCCAGGACGCTCGCGGGGGCATCGCCAACCGCGCCGGCGGCGACAAGCCAGTTGCGGATTTCCTGGGCGCCGTTCCCGGCCAGCTCGCCCAGACTGGCGGTGTCCAGACGTTCGGCGAACGGCAAGGTCCCGCCGTCGCGGACCGCGTCGAGGAAATCGCGGTCGAAGCTCTCGTTGATCGGGCCGGTGTCGTCGAGCGCAAGGGAAACCCCGGCGCTGTCGGGGAGACGCGTGCCGGCCGGACGATCCATGAAAGCGCGAAATTCGTCGGATCCGACCCAATGCGACAGCCCGCCCGTGCAAACCAGGGCGACATCGCCAGGTCCCGCCGCCCCTATGGCGGCCCTGAGCGCCACCCCGAACCGATGGCTGCGTCCGAACGAGGGCAGCGGAGGAACGTTGCAGTTCTGGACGATGGGCACGATGGGCAGCCCGCAATCCGGCATCGCCAGCATCAACGGAGCCACGAAGGAATGGTCGATCCGCACCGATTCGGAAAAGGCGATATCGATGTCACGCTCCAGCAGGCCGTCGAGAACGGCGCGCGCGGTTTCCTGATGCACCGCGTATTCGCACTCGGGCAGGGTCGCATCGCCGATTCCGCTGGCCGTTGCCCCGACACCGATGAGGAATTGCGGCACCCCGTCGAATCCGTAGATCCGGCCGTGATCAGTACCGACGACGATCACCGCGTGCGGGGCATGGGCTTCGATGGTCTCGCCCATGGCGCGGAAGGCGGCGTAGACCCGATCGCGCGTCGCGGGATCCGCCCGGTCCTCCCGGGAAATCATCAGCCCCGCGTGGGAGCAGGCGAAAGCAGCGGTTATCCGCATCGAAGCACCCTATGCATAACGGCCGGAGAACACCAAGCGGCCGTCATCGGATGTCCGCTCCGTCCCGGGCGTCCGCGCCGGTCTCCACCGAGCCGGCTTCGCGGAACTCCTCCTGATCGGCGATGGTCTGGCGGGCGATGGTCGCGGCGCCTTCCGCCCCGGGCGCGCGGGCCAGCTCGCAAAGCTTGCGCCAGCCGATGATCGAGGTGTCGGGACGGAACAGCCTCTCGGGCGGCGTCTCCATCATTTCGACGACATCGGCGTCCTGGTTGTTGAACAGCATGTGAAACAGCCAATGGAGATAGGTCCAGTAACGCAGGCGGAAGAACGCCGCGTCGAGCCCGGAGGTGTGCTTGAGCGCGAATTGAAGATAGCGGTGGTGGCCGGGCTCTGTCGGAACGTACCACTCGAAATGGATCCATTCGCCGAAATGGATGCGGAGCGCGCCGGGCAGCCGGATGGAGGCGCGGGAAAGGACCTTCGTGGTCTTCCAGAACCGCTTTTTCGGCCATTTGCCGAGCCCGGGATAATCGCTGACGAACTCGAAATCGGTGGTCTCGCGGGTGATCCAGCCGTCCTGGTCCGGCACCACCTCGGAGTGAATCCAGGCCGGCGGATGCCGGAAGGCGACGAAGACCGAGTCGCGGTGGAGGAACTTGCCGTGACCCTCGTCGAAACCGTTCTCGGCGGCGTGGCGCCAATCGCCGGGGCGGGTCGTTATACGGCCTTCGAGCACCGTCTTGTCGCGCAGGAATTCCTCGGGAATGTCGTCCTCGACCGGCGGCGGCTCGCCCTCCCCCCGGAACATCCAGATCAACCCGGCCCGCTCTTCGACCGGGTAGGTGCGGACGGCGACCTTGCCGCATAACGGGGAGTTGGGACCGTCGGTGAGCGCGGCAACCAGCGAGCCGGTCTCGAGATCGAAGGTCCAGCCGTGGTAGCGGCAGGAAAAGGTGCCGGGAAACTCCTGATGGCCGACCGACAGCCGGATGCCGCGATGCGGACATCGGTCTTGCAGGGCGAAGGCGCGGCCGCGGTCGCGAAAGAACATGACGCGCTCGCCGAACAGGGTCAGCGCGATCGGCCGCCGGCGCAGGCTCCGCGAGAACATCACCGGGTACCAGTAGTTGCCGAAGCCGAGAACGGCGGCGTCATAGCGCGGGTAGCGGGTCACGCCGGCGCGCGTGCCGGTCACCTGGGTCTGGCCGGTAGTCGTCATTCGGAACCCGTCATCTCAAGCGGGTCGGGCAGCCTTCGGAGACGTCCCGCGGCCGGGCCGCCTCGACCCGGTCAGGTGAATTCCTCGTCGATCTGCTTCCAGTAGGTGTCTTTCCTGACCACCTTGCCGGCGCGGAACCGCCACAAATCGCAACCGAGCAGTTCGAGCGTCTCGCCCGTCGCGGTGGTGCCGGTCAGGGTCCATTCCGACACGCCGACATCGCCCGCCACCCAGTTTCCGCCGTCTTCCCAACGGGCGTCGGGAATCGACCGGAAGCGCGCAACCAGGGCCTCGCGGACCGCCGCCGCGCCTTCGTATTTCCGCCCCCAGGGGTGGGGACCCCGCGCCATCACCCAGACCACGTCATCGGCGCAGTAGCCCATGATCGCATCGACGTCGTGGCGATTGAAGGCGTCGACGATCGCCGCGACGGTCTCGACGGTGACCCGATCGCCGGCGGGGGTCATTCCACGATGTCCACGCGGTCGAGATAGTAGTTCATCAGGCTGTGGAGGTTGATCTCCATGCGCGAGAGCGGCCCCGGCTCGAACAGGCGGGAGTTCATGCCGCGCTGCAGCGAATTCACCATCTCCCGGTCCTCCTCGACCACCCGCGCGAGAAAGTCGTGATAGACCCGGGCCTTCTCCATGAAGTCGGGCTGCTCGAAATGCTCGGCGGGAAAGACATGGTAGACGATCACCTGCGTCCGGTCCGGCGCAAGGGGCCATATGACCATCGGATGGGATTCGTCGATGCGCCCGAACATGTGGAAGTTGGGGGCGAGAAAGCCGGTATAGGCGAAGCTCATCGGCTTGTCGGCGAGCCACGGCATCTTGCCGACCAGCGAAACCGAGTCCGGCGTGTCGGGCGCGGCGTCGTAGAACGAGCTGAAGCCGCCCTTCTCCTTCACGTTGAAGACGAACTCGTCGATGTCGATATGGCCCCCGAAGGTGTCCCGGTGCAGGACCTGGACGTGATAGAAGTCCTGCAGGTTCTCCACGAACAGCTTCCAGTTGCAGTCGAGACCGACGACGTGCTTGGTCGCCAGCCGCATCTTCTCGTGGCGGAGGAAGGCGAACTCCCTTTCGTACTCGGCGGCGAAATCCGCGAGCGGCGCGGCGTGCGCATCGAAATTGACGAACATCCAGCCGCGCCATTCGTCGAGGCGCAGCGGCGTGAGCCGGCAGTTCTCGGGAACGAAGTCCTCGGCCTCCTTCATGTAGGGAGCGCCGATCAGCCTCCCCTGGAGATCGTAGAGCCAGGCGTGGTAGGGGCAGCTGAACTCCCTCGTGTTGCCCGACCCGCTGGCGACCTCGACGCCGCGGTGCCTGCAGACATTGGCGAAGGCGTTGACCCGGCCGTCGTCGTCGCGCGCGACGATTATCGGCTCGTCCATGATCTTCAGCGCCATGTAGTCGCCCGGGTTTGCGACCTCCTCCATGCGGCCGACGCAGAGCCAGTCCCGCATGAAGATCTTTTCCTTCTCGAGCCGGTAGATTTCGGGCGAGGTGTAGACGTGGCCCGGAAGGTGGCGCGCCCTGTGCAGGCTATCCCGGGTTCGCGCGATGCCGGCGGCGGTGCCGTCCGGCAGGGAATCGTCGCCCGACATGTCGCCCTCCCCTGCTGCGTCTCGATCCCGCTTATACAATATTTTCCGGCCTTATCGCCGTCCGCCCTCCCCCGGCCCCTCCCGCGAGCGGGAGGGGAGAAGCGAAGGGGGGGGCCGGCGAGCGAATCCCCTCTCCCCCGCGGGGAGAGGGTTAGGGTGAGGGGGCCTCGCGCGCGGCCGTCCGCCGACGCCACGCGCTGTCGGTTCCCCCCGTCGTTGACACCCGGTGCGACAAGCCGCTTTCTCGCACCGGATCCGCAAGGTAGTGAATCATGACGGTTATCGTCGATACCCGCGCCGATCTGACGCTCGAAACCGCCCGCCGCGTCGCCTGGGACGGCGAGGGCGTCGAGCTCGGCGCCCGCGCGCTCGCGGCCCTCGCGCGGGGCCGGGACCGGCTGGAACGCATTCTCGAACACGATCCGGACGTCACGATCTATGGCGTGACGACGGGTCCGGGCCAGCTCGCCCGGCGGAACCTCACGCCGGAGCAACGCGAGCAGTGGGCAGGCATGTCGCCGGCCGGAGCCGCGGCGAGCTGGGGCGACCCGCTGCCGGAGCGCGCCGTGCGCGCGATCGTCCTGGCGCGGCTGACCAACTTCGTGGAGGGTCACGCGGCGGTATCGCCCGGGATCGCCCGGGGCGTCGCCGCCATGCTGGACGGGGACGCCATGCCGACGGTCCCGACCCGGGGCCAGGGCGGGGCGGGCGAGGTGCTTTCGCTCAGCCACCTGTTCACCGGTCTGGTGGAGAGAGCGAAGCCCGCGGTGAAGGACGTGCTGTGCCTGATCAACGGGTCGCCGGCGGCCACCGGTCTCGTTACCGATGCCGCGCTCGTCGCCCGCAACCGGTTCGATCTGGCGGCGCGCGTCTTCGCGCTGTCCTTCGAGGCCTTCAACGCCCCGCTCGGCCATCTCGACCGCGCGCTCGACGACTACTGGAACAATCCGCACGACGGCTGGGCGCTCGGACGCCTGCGCGAACTGGTCGGCGGCGGCCACGGCGGGGAACGGCGCCCCTACCAGGCGCCCGTCAGCTACCGCATCGTGCCGCGGATGCTGGGCCAGGCCCGGCGGGCCGCGACCCTGGCCGGGGAGATCGCGGCCGAGTCGCTCCAGGCCGTGACCGACAACCCGGTATGGATCGACGACGCCGACGAAGACCGTCCCTTCGGCCGTTTCGTATCGACCGGCGGCTATCACAACCCGCACGCGGTGCTCGCCATGGACGCGCTGACCGCCGCCTGCGCCAATCTCTGCGTTCTCGCCGAACGCCAGGGCGCGAAGCTTCTCGACGGCGCGGTCTCGCTGCTCCCCGATCAGCTGGTCGCTCCCGAGGCCGGCGGCGATGTCCGCCGTTCCTATATGGGCGGGCTGCCGATGGCCCAGACGGGTTACGAGGAAGAAGCCCGCATGTACGCCCAGGCGACGCTGCTGCCGGGCAGCGAATCGGGAGGTTTCGGTCAGAACGACGTGGCGAGCCCGGTGTTCCTGGCATGGTCCAAGCAGGACCGCGCCGGCCGGTGTCTCGAAATGGCGCTGGCCAGCCTGGCGCCGATCGCCCTGCGCGCGCTCGACGTCACCGGCCGTCCCGTCCCGCCGCGTCTGGCCGGTCTCGAGGCCGTCGTGCGGGAGTTCCTGCCCGACCTGGCGGAGCGCAGGGCGTTCGGCCCCGCCGTGGCCTCGATCGCCGGCGCCCTGCGCCGCGACATCTGTCCGGCGTGATGCAACCCGGACCGGGGTCGCGCCGCCGGACTCCCGCCGGTTTTCCGGATATCCCGAAGCCAGAGGACGACGACATGACGACCGAAGCCTACGATCCCAGAACCGTCACGCTGCTTTCGTTCAGCAACGCCGTTCCCGCTTTCACCGACGGGAGCGATACGCCTCGCGACTACCTGGAGCGCTGCATCGAAACCATCGAGACGCGCGGGCCCGAGGTGAACGCGTTCGTCACCCTCAACCTCGACCGCGCACGCGAGGCGGCGGACGCCTCGACCGCCCGTTACCGGGACGGACGGCCGCTTTCCGAACTCGACGGCATGCCGGTCGCCATCAAGGACGTCTTCGAGACCGAGGACATGCCCATGCAGGTCGGCAGCCCGATCTTCGAGGGCTGGTCGTCCGGCTGGGACGCGGCCTGCGTCCATGCGCTGCGCAAGGCGGGGGCGGCGATCGTCGGCAAGACCGTGACGACGGAATTCGCCTTCGCCACGCCGGGCCCGGCGCGCAATCCCTGGGACACCGCGCGCACCCCGGGCGGCTCGTCCAGCGGCAGCGGCGCGGCGGTGGGCGCCCGCATGGTCCCGGCCGCCACCGGCTCGCAGGTGCGCGGCTCCATCCTCAGGCCGGCCGCCTATTGCGGGGCCTATACGCTGAAGGCCTCGTTCGGCGCGATAAACTCCCTTGGAGGCTTCCCGTCGGCGCCCAGCCTGATCCATGTCGGCTTCATCGCCGGGACGCTCGCCGATCTGTGGATGACCTCGCACCGCGTCTCAAGCATCGCCGGCGGCGATCCGGGCCATCCGGGCCTCGCCGGCCCGTCGACGCTGCCCAGGCCGGAGAAGCCCGGGCGCCTGATCCGGTTGGACACGGCGGGCTGGGCGGCCACCACGGAGCCGACCAGGGCCGCGTTCGAAGATTATCTCGGCACGCTCGCGGACTCCGGGATCGAGATCGTCGGCCGCGCCGACGATCCGGAGATCGAGGCCTATGAGCGGGATCTCGTTGCGCTCCGCGACGTCATCGCCCTGATCCTGACCTACGAGGGGCGCTGGCCGCTCGCCATGTACGCCGACCGCCACTGGGATTTGTTGAGTCCGCGCGTGCGGGAGCGCGTGGTCGCGGGAAGGGAACTCACGCCCGGGGATTACGCCAGGCGCTGGAGTGGTGCGTCGCTTTCCGGGCGCGCCACGGGACGTTCGCGGACCGGGCCGACGGATTCATAACCCTCAACCAGGTCGATCCCGCCCCGGTCGGAATGCCGGTCGGCGACGTGGTCTACGGAGAGCCGTCGTCGATCCTGGGCTGCCCGGCGCTCAACCTGCCGCTGCTCTCGGTGGAGGGGATGCCACTGGGGGTCCAGCTCATGGGCTATTTCCGCGAGGACCATCGGATCGTCGCGAACGCGCATTGGCTGGTGCACGCGGCACGCGGGATCGACACGCCCGATTGAGGACGGAGCCGGGGTCGAAAATGGGGGCCGGAAAACCCGAACGTCCGGGAGGGGAAGTGGTGGAGCCGAGGGGAGTCGAACCCCTGACCTCGACATTGCGAACGTCGCGCTCTCCCAACTGAGCTACGGCCCCGTCCACGGAAGGCGCGGATAATGTGGAGCCGCGCGCGCCGATGTCAAGCGTCGGGCCGGGGCGTCCAGCTTGCGCCCCCGAACCGCCGGGGCTAGTGTCGCCCCGGCCCGGCTGCTGGAGCGAGACCGCCCCGTCATGCATGTCATCCTCGGTCCGATTCTCGACATCGTCAGCACGATTCTCTGGCTCTACATGTGGGTGCTGATCCTGTCGGTGGCGATGAGCTGGCTCTACGCCTTCAACATCGTCAACACGAACAACCGGATCGTCTATGCGATCGGCTATTTCACGCACCGGCTGACGGAGCCCGCCCTCGCCCCGATCCGCCGCTTCATCCCCAATCTCGGCTCGATCGACATTTCGCCGCTGATCCTGTTGCTCGCCATCGTCTTCCTGCGGGACGTGATCCAGAACCTCGCCTTCGAGCTCGGCGCGTGACCCGGCTGATCGACGGCAAGGCGATCGCGGGGGACGTGCGCGCGCGGGTCGCGGAAGCCGTCGCGGAGCTGGCGGACCGCGACATTTCCCCGGGCCTCGCCACCGTGCTGGTGGGGGAGGATCCGGCGAGCCGGATATACGTGCGCAACAAGATCCGCATGTGCGCGGAGGTCGGCATCCGGTCGATCGAGCACGCGCCGGACGCCGACATCTCGGAAGCCGCCCTGCTCGACCTCGTGGGCGACCTCAACGCCGACCCGGAGGTCGACGGCATCCTGGTCCAGCTGCCCCTCCCCCCGGGCATCGATTCGGCCCGGGCGATCCAAGCCATCGACCCGGTCAAGGACGTCGACGGCTTCCACACCACCAACGCGGGCAGGCTGTCCGCCGGGCTGGACGCGATGGTGCCGTGCACCCCGGCGGGCTGCATGATCCTGCTGCGGAGCGTCTGCCCCGATCCGACCGGAATGC
The DNA here is from genome assembly GCA_965202835.1 of Alphaproteobacteria bacterium. Taxonomy (GTDB): domain Bacteria; phylum Pseudomonadota; class Alphaproteobacteria; order MPNO01; family MPNO01; genus MPNO01. The sequence continues at coordinate 396,303 of CBDBCA010000001.1, forward strand.
GCGCGATCGTCGTCGGGCGGTCCAACATCGTCGGCAAGCCGGTGGCCCAGCTCCTGCTCGCCGCCCACTGCACGGTGACGATCGCCCATTCGCGCACCGTCGACCTCGACGAACGCTGCCGCGAAGCCGACATCGTCATCG
>CBDBCA010000002.1:0-842500 GCA_965202835.1 Alphaproteobacteria bacterium
CGCCGGCTTTCGAGCCCCAACGACCACCATCCCGCCTATTGGGAGTTCGCGGCCAATTCGGTCCTGCCTGACATCGTCGCCGACCTCGTCGGACCCAACGTGAAGTTCCACCACTCCAAGCTCAACTTCAAATGGGCCGACGGCGGCGAAGAGGTCAAATGGCATCAGGACATCGGCTTCTGGCCGCATACCAATTACAGCCCGTTGACGGTCGGCACCTATCTCTACGATTGCGGCCCCGAACAGGGCCCGCTCTGCGTGGTCTCGGGCAGCCATGACGAGGCGCTCCGCGACCAGTACAACGACGAGGGCGAGTGGGTCGGGTGTCTCTCCGACGAGGATGCGGCGGAGATCGACATGTCCCGGGTCCTGGAGCTGGAAGGGCCGGCGGGTTCGATCACCATCCACAACTGCCGCAGCATCCACGGCTCCCGGCCGAACCATTCGCCGATCGGCCGGCCGCTGTTGCTGAACGTATACGCGGCGGTGGACGCGTTCCCCTATACCGCCAATCCGCTCCGTTCCAGGTACGACCAGCAGATACTGCGCGGCAAGCCCGTCCGATGGGCCCATCACGACCCGCGCCCGTGCCTGATGCCGCCGGACTGGTCGGGCGGATACACGTCTATATTCGCCCTCCAGCAGGAAGAGGAAGGGCACGCGGCGCAGTAGCCGGGGCCGATGCGAAAAAGGAGGACCGCCAGATGATGAGCCAGCGACAGGTCGACTTCCGCAGGGAATACCGGTCCCGGATTGCCGGCTGGTACAACGGATATTTCCACGTCGCGGTGATCTACCTGATGGGCGCCGCGGCGATGCTCTATTTCCTGAGCCACCTGCACAACGTCCTGTGGTGGGAATGGCTGGCCGTGCCGGTGTTCTTCCTCGGCTGCAACGTCTTCGAATGGTCGGTCCACCGCTTCGTCATGCATCGGCCCTACAACCAGCGCGGTCTGAGGGCCGTCTATGTCCGCCACACGCTCAACCATCACCAGTTCTTTTCCGATTCCGAGATGCGCTTCCGCGATCCGGACGACTGGCGGGTGACGGTCTTTCCGCCCTTCGCGCTGGTCACCTTCATCGCCATGTCGGCGCCGCCGGCGGTGATTCTGGGCCTGCTGATCTCGGCCAATGTCGGCTGGCTGCTGATCGTGACCACGGTGAGCATGTATCTGATCTACGAGTTCATGCATTACTGCTGCCATGTCGACGAAAACGCCTTCGTCCGCAATTGCCCGTTCGTGAACACGCTGAGGCGTCATCATTTCGCGCATCACAACACGCGCCTGATGATGGAAACCAACATGAACCTGACGTTTCCCATCGCCGACTGGATGTTCGGCACCTCGGACCTCGATCGCGGGCTTCTCGGCCATCTCTTCAACGGGTACAGCGAGAAACACCTGAAGAAGAACCTGCGCGGCGATCCGGTCCCGCCCATGGCGGTCGCCGGCGAGGCGCTGCCCGCGGATTGAAACGCTTAACCCGCGCCCCCTCGCCACGTCCCGGATCGGGGGACGGTTGAAGCACCGGGCGAGACCATGATCCCGTTGATCGACCTTTCCCGCGGCCGGGAGGAAGTCGCCGACGCGCTCGCGGCGGCGCTTGAGCATGTCGGCTTCTTCATCGTCGTGAACCATGGCGTGGAGCGGGAGCTCATCCGGCGGACCTTCGCGCAAGCGGAACGGTTCCACGCCCAGCCGGAAGCGGCCAAGCACGCCGTGCTGATGAACGAGCACAACAACGGCTACATGGCGATGGCGCGCTACAACGTGCGCACCTCGCGGGCCAGCGAGGACGCGCTGCCGGACATGAACGAGGCCTTCTTCATCAAGCGCGAGCGCGGGCCGGACGATCCGCTGGCCGGCCGCCGTTTCGCCGGACCGAACCGCTGGCCGACCGACCTGCCCGGCTTTCGGGAGACGCTGCTGGAGTACTGCGAGACGATCGACCGGCTGGCGGTCGGCATCCTGCCCGCGCTGTCGCTCTCCCTCGGCCTGCCCCAAGACTGGTTCTCGCCCCATTTCACGCGCAGCCAGTTCTCCTTTCGGCTCTCCCACTACCCGCCCGCGAAACGGGAGTCGGGGCGCTACGGCATCGCGCCCCACACCGACGTCAATTTCATGACCTTCCTCGCGCAGTCCGGCGTGCCGGGCCTGCAGATCCGGCGCGACGGCGACGATTGGGAGGACGTGCCCTTCGTCGAGGATTCCTTCGTCGTCAACACCGGCGACATGCTGCACCGCTGGACCAACGGGAGATACAAGTCGACCCCGCACCGCGCGCTGCCGCCGGTCGGGCGCCACCGATACGCGATCCCCTATTTCCTCGGACCCAATCTCGACGCCGAGATCCGCTGCGCGCCGACCTGCACCGGCCCCGACGACCCGCCGCGCTGGCCGCCGGTCGTTTACGGCGACCACCTGGCCTGGTGGTACGACGCCAACTACAACGCCGCCGACCAGCAGGACCTCGCGACGGGGTGACGGCGGGGCCCGATCGAACGGACAGCGGAATAGGGGCCGCGCACCGCACCGCTTCGATGTTTGATGCCTGATGCATTAGAGCCTGTCCGTCTCAGATGGAAGCGCTGTTACCCTTGCTTCCTAACCGTCATGGTCGGCGAAGGCCGACCATCCACGAGTTTTTAAGTCTCTGGAATCAAAAACAAAACGTGGATGGTCGGCCTTCGCCGACCATGACGGAAGAAAATGGACGAGGCGGTTCAATCAAGAACGGACACGCTATAGCATCGACCGAGAGGAAGCGGTTCGAACGAAGGCTCGACGATGCGTACCACGCTCAACATAGACGACGATGTATTGCTCGCGATCAAGGAAATGGCGAAACGCGAATCGAAACCGGCCGGCGCGGTAATATCCGGCCTGTTGCGGCAGTCGCTCTCCGGCGGATATCGGACCGGATCAGGGGATCGAACGGAACACTCCGCCGCTGAGTTCGGGTTCCGCCCCTTCCGGCAACGCGGCGGTATCGTTACCAACGAATTGATCGACCGGCTGCGTGAATAATCCGACGACTGATGCGCGCTCCGCTGGACGTGAACGTATTTGTCGCGGTTGTGTCCCTGGATGCGGTGAAGGAACTCTGGCTTCGTTGGTAGCTGTGGGTAAGCACCCCGTTTACGGGCTGGCCGTCTTGCTCACACCCCGGCGAGCGCCCGGTCGAGGTCGGCGATCAGGTCGTCCACCGTCTCGATGCCGATGGAAAGGCGGATCACCTCGGGGCCGGCGCCGGCCCGGATCTGCTGCTCCTCGTCGAGCTGGCGGTGGGTGGTCGACGCCGGGTGGATGATCAGGCTCCGCGTGTCGCCGATATTGGCGAGGTGGGAGAACAGCTCGACCCGGTCGACGACGGCGACCCCGGCCTCGTATCCGCCCTCCACGCCGAAGGTCATCACGGCGCCCGCGCCGCGCGGCAGGTATTTCTCGGCAAGCGCGCGGTAGGGAGACGAGACGAGTCCCGCATAGGAAACCCAGGCGACCTTCGGGTGTGATTCGAGCCAGCGCGCCACCGCGAGCGCGTTCGCGCAATGCCGCTCCATCCTGAGCGGCAGGGTCTCGACGCCCTGCAACAACGCGAAGGCCGATTGCGCCGACAGGGTCGCGCCGTAGTCGCGCAGCGCGACCGCGCGCATCTTCATCGTGAGCCCGAAATCGCCGAAGGTCTCGGAGAATGTGAGGCCGTGATAGGCGGGGTCCGGCGTCGTCAGTCCGGGGAACTTGTCGTTCTGGGCCCAGTCGAACCGGCCGGATTCGACGACGATGCCGCCCATCGTATTGCCGTGACCTCCGATGAACTTGGTCATCGAGTGGATCGAGATATCGGCGTCCCATTCGAACGGGCGCAGCAGCCACGGCGAGGCGAGCGTGTTGTCGACCGCCAGCGGCACCCCCCACTCGGCCGCGATGGCCGCGATGGGCTCGATATCGATCACCACCCCGCCGGGGTTGGCGAGCGATTCGCAGAACACGAACTTGACCTTGTCGGTCATCGCCGCGCGCAGGTTGTCAATGTCGGTCATGTCCACGAAGCGGCAGTTCCAGCCGAGCTTGGAAAAGCTCAGCCCGAACTGGGTGAGCGAGCCGCCATAGAGATGACGCGAGGCCAGGAACTCGTCGCCCGGCTCCAGCAGCGTCGCCGCGACCAGAAACTGCGCCGCGTGGCCCGATGCGACGGCGACCGCACCGCGCCCGCCCTCGAGCGCGGCGATCCGCTCCTCCAGCACCGCGACGGTCGGGTTGGTGATGCGCGAATAGATGTAGCCGAAGGTCTGGAGGTTGAAGAGCTCGGCCGCATGGTCGGCGTCGTCGAAGGCGTAGGACGTGGTCTGGTAGATCGGCGTCGCCCGAGCCCCGGTGACCGGATCGGGGCGAGCGCCGGCATGAACGGCGAGCGTCTCGAAACCGGGTTTCCGCGCCGGACCCTCGTCGGGGAGCCGGTCGAGCAGCGCCCTGATGCGCCCTTTCTCCGTCATGCCCGGGGCGGCCTCAGGCTCTTCGCGGTGACGATGCCGGAGTTGATCCCGCTCCAGCCGAGCTCGCCGGAGAGCCGCGCGTACTCGATCTTCGGGCAGCGGTCCATCACCACGACCAGCCCCGCCTCCTCGGCGAGACGCGCGGCCTCGTCGTTGCGGACGGAGAGCTGCATCCAGAGAACCTCGATCCGCTTCTCGTCCTTGTTGGCGATAACATCTTTCGCAATGTCGACCGCCTCTTCGGAGGGGCGGAAAATGTCGACCATATCGACATTTCCCGGGATCGAGGCGAGGTCGGGGTAGACATTTTCGCCGAGCAGTTCGGCGCCGGCGCGCGTCGGGTTGACCGGAATGACGCGGTAGCCGCGCTTCTGCAGGTATTTCATCGCGTAATAGCTCGGCCGCCGCCACAGCGTGCTCGCGCCGACCATCGCGATGGTGCGCACATTGGCGAGGATGGTGCGGATCCGGCGGTCCGAATAGAAGTCGTGATGCGCCAGTCTGACGGCTTCGCTCATCGTTCCCGGACGCTAGCGTGAGGCGGAAGGGAGGGCAAGGATGGGACCGGCCCTTCGACAGGGGCTTATATGGATCACTTGACGGGCGGCGGGCGGGGCGCGGTCCGGCAACCGGAACGCCGCCCCGTCGCGACGGGAGAAGGACCCCCCCTCGTCATGGTCGGCGAAGGCCGACCATCCACGAGTTTTTTTCGGGCTCCGGAAACAAAAAAACGTGGATGGTCGGCCTTCGCCGACCATGACGGGAAAGGAACGGTCCCGTGCAAACCGGATGCGACCCGGCGCTTCGCGGAACGACCGTCGCCTCCCGTGCGTCAAGCAATCGGGATAGTCCTCCTTCGATACGCGGCTTCGCCGCTATTCAGGATGAGGGAAACACTTAACCGGACCCTCATCCCGAGTAGGCGCGTCAGTGCCGTATCGAGGGACGGATCAGGTCGTTTCCGCGGCGATCCAGTCGAGGAAAGGCTGGCGGCCCGCCGCGATGTCGAGGCGGATCACGCAGGGGTTGTCGTAGTCGTGCAGCGCCTCGACCCGCGCGGTCAAAACCTCGAACGATTCGTCCCGCGTCTTGGCGATCAGCACCGCCTCGCCATCCTCCTCCACCGCGCCTTCCCACCGGTAGATCGCGGTCATGCCGGGAATGACGTTGACGCAGGCGGCCAGCCGTTCCTCCACCAGGACGCGGCCGATCGCTTTCGCCCGCTCCGCGCTCGCGGCCGTCATGTAGGCCAGACAGTAGGACATGGCGTACTCCGGTCTCTCGTTACGACGGGGCCAAGCCGGCCAGATCGTTCAACAGCGCGAGGTTTTCGACGCCGGCTTCCAGCTCCCCGCGTTCGATGCGGCGCGCCACTTCGGAAACCGCCTCGCAGGCCGGCGCGGCGATCCCCGCCTCCCTCGCCTCCCGGGCGACATGGCCGTTCAAATTGTCGAGCTCGCTCTTCCGCCCCTTCTCCCAGTCCTGCAGCACGACGCCCTTGGTGTTGGGCAAGATGAAACCGCCCATCAGCTTGTCCAGCAGGGTCTCGACCAGGCGGTTCGAGTCCGTGACGTCGCGCTCGGTCAGTCCGAATATGGGCCGCGGTTCGTGCGCGAGAGCGGCGCCGACATCGAGCGCCTCCTGGCCCGCGCGCAGCATGAATTCGCGCATCCCCGGCACGTTCTCGGCGTCCATGATGGTCTTGCCGAGGCAAGCGGTCGTCGCCAGCGTGGTGCAGTTGCTAACCAGCTTCATCCACTTGGCAGCCAGGATGTCGTCGCTGATCTCGCAGGTGCCGGCATGCGACAGGAGCTCGGCGATCTCGCCTTCGCGCCCGGCGGTCGCGGGATGAAAGCTGCCCACCGCGAACCAGGATCGCGCGGGCGGAGAGTGGCGTTCGACGATGCCCGGCCTGAACAGCCCGGACGAAATCTCGAGGACGCATCCGAGCGTGCGGTCCGGGCCGACGATTTCGGCCACGGTCTCGGCGGTCATGCCGTTCTGGACCGCGACCAGGAGCCCGTCGTCCTTCAGCCACGGTTCGATGAGCTGGCTGGACCAGCGGGCGTCATAGGCCTTCGTCACCACCAGAACGACATCGAACCTCTCCTTGAGCGTGCAGACCTCGCAGAGATGGAGCGCGTTCACCTCCTGGACGATGGTCTCCTCCGGCATCTCGATCGTGGCGCCCTGCTTTCGCATCGCCTCCACATGCGCCGGCCACTGGTCGATCAGCGTCACGTCCTGGCCGGCCCTGACGAGATCGACACCGATGGAAGTCCCGTTGGCGCCGCTTCCGACGACCGCGATCTTCCTCGACATTCGCGAACCCTCCCGGCCTGTCCGATCCGGATGGAACCGGTCCTGCTATTCTATTCCCCTCGCCGCCATTGCGGGGCGACCGTTTCGGACGGGGGAAACCATGCCGGGAAAGCCGTTCCTTTCGATCTTGCCGATCTTGCTGTGCCTTACCCTGCCCGTTCACGCGCAGCGTTCGGCGGTGGACCTGGAGCTTGCCTTCGTCGTCGATGCCTCGGGCAGCATCGACGAGGCCGAGACCCGGCTGCAACGCCAGGGCTATGCCGACGCGCTCGTCAACCCGCGCGTCCTGGGCGCGATCGGGGGCGGCTTCCTGCGCTCCATCGCGATCGCCTATATCGAGTTCGCCGGCCCGGGCTGCGAGCGCATCAGCGTCGGCTGGACCCGCATCGCCGACCTCGACAGCGCCAGGTCGGCGGGCGAAAAGATCCTCGCATCGCCGCGCATGTTCTGCCCGGGGGGGAACGCCATCGGCAACGCCGTGGCGCTCGCCACCGCCTCGATCGCGAGCAACGGATTCGAAGGCACGAGGCTGGTGATCGACGTATCGGGCGACGGCCCCAACACCATAGGCCTGCCGGTGGAGTTCGCCCGCGATAACGCGATCGCGGCGGGCATGACGATCAACGGGCTGGTGATCGAGCGCCCGACGATGCCCGACCTCGATGACTATTACCGCGCGGCCGTCACCGGCGGTCCCCGCTCTTTCGTGATCAAGGCCGAGGACCGGAGATCGTTCGCCGACGCGATCCTCAAGAAGATGATCCTGGAGATCGCCGGCCGCGAGGAAACGGCGGTCAGGCCGGCGGCATGGGCTTCCAGGTCTCCGGCTCCTGACCGGCGAGATTGAACATCCGGGCCGCGTTGCGGTGCAGGATGTCGGCGCCGGCAGGATCGTCTCCGAACGTCCGCCGGACGAAGCGCACCGGGTCCGGCTCGCCGAGCGGGAAAGGGCCGTCGCTCCCCAGCACCAGGCGGGCCGGGTCGATCGCGTCCGAGGCGTAACGCAAATAGCCGTCCTCGAAACAGATCGTGTCGTAGTAGAGGCGCTTCAGGTAGTCGCCGACCGGCCCGGAGATCGTTTCGGCGAGGCCCGGATTGGTATCCACCTCCCGCTGCATCCTCGCCCTGAGAAGCAGCGCGTAGCCGCCCGCATGGGCGCAGCACAGCCGGAGCGCCGGGTAACGGTCCAGCATCCCTCCGAAGATCATGTGGAATAAGTTGATCGTGGTGTCGAACAGGTAACCGCTCACCACCGTTAGCTCGAAGCGCCCGGTCCGGTCCGCGCCCGCGGGATTGCTCGGGTGCACGAACAGGGGCACGTCGAGATCGATCGCGGTCTCGAACAGGGGGGCGAATTCCGGGCTGTCGAGATACCGCCCGTTGACGTTGGAGGCGATGTGTCCGCCGCGCAGGCCGAGTTCCGCGACGGCGCGCCGGAGCTCCCGCGCCGCCGCCGGGGGATCCTGCATCGGAAGGAACGCCCAGCCGTCGAACCGGTCGGGATGAAGGTCCCTCAAGATCGCCAATTCGTCGTTGAACACGCGGGCGGCGGACAGCGCCGCGCCGGCGGGCGCGGCATAGTCGATCAGCGGCGTCGCCAGCGACAGGACGCTCATGTCGATCCCCAGCTCGTCCATGCGGCGCTGCTGCCGGCCGGGGTCGAAGAACGTCCTGTTCATGCCGAACTTCGCGCGCCCGACTTCCACCTCCACCGTCTCGTCGCCGGTCGTCGACCGGCGCACGTCGAAGTCGTCCGAGTCCTCGATGAAGCGGAAATACGCCTCTGGGACGTAGTGGCAGTGAATGTCGACGATCATCGCACGCAACCCTGGACGGGACGGCCGCCGGCGATCGTCGTGCGATGCATGTGCCGCGTGTGGGCCGGATCGTAGATCGTCGCGCAATGCATCACGGTGCGATTGTCCCAGCAGAGCAGGTCGCGGGGCCGCCATTTGTGGGTGTAGAGAAACGCCTCACGGGTGCTGTGCTCGAAGAGCGTGGCGAGAAGCGCGTCGCTCTCTGCCTCGTCCATGTCTTCGACCGCGAAGGTAAACCCGGGGTTCACGAACAGCGCTTCTTCGCCGGTGTCCTCGACCGTGCGGATCATGGGATGGGAGGCGTCGCGCAGCCTGTCCTGCTGTTCGGCGGTGACGGCGGGCCGGCCGCCTGCGACCGTTTCGTTCCTGCGCCAGTTGCGCGTGTAGGAGTGACGCGCCCGCCTTCCATCGATGAGCCGGCGGAGGTCGCCCGGCAGGGTCCTGAGCGCATGACGCATATCGGCGAACAGAGTGTCGCCGCCTGTTGGAGGGATTTCGACCGCGTAGAGATGCGATCCCAGCGCCGGTCGTTCGTCGTAGGAGATGTCGGAATGCCAGTAGCGGCCTGCATCCTCGAAACCCATCGGCGTGCCGTCCGCGTGTTTCCGGTTGGAGATCAGCAGGATCTCCGGATGGTCCGGCAGCAGGAACTGGCGCATGACGTGCACGATGAGCTCCCCGAAACGGCGGCCGAAGACGACCTGTTGCGCGGGGCTGAGGCGCTGGTCGCGGAAGACAACGACGCCCGCGTCGAACCACGCGTCACGGACCGCCGCGAATTCGTCATCGGACAAAGGCCGCGCGAGATCGATCCCGACGATTTCCGCCGCGAACCTGTCCCCCAGCCGGTTGACCTCGAACGACATCGCCCGCTTCAATCCGCGATGAAGGCCACGGCCTCTATCTCGACCAGCCATTCGGGGTCGACCAGGGAAGCCACCGCGACCTGGGTGCTTGCCGGGTAGGGTTCATTGAAGGTTTCCGTCCGCACCCGGTTGATCTCGTCGCGGTAGCGGATGTCGGCGGCGAAGACGGTGATCTTGACGACGTCGTCGAGCGTCCCGCCCGCCTCGGCGAGCACCGCGCCAATATTGGCGAAGACCTGGCGGGTCTGGCCCGCGACGTCCCCCTTGCACATGGTGTTGCCGTTTTCGTCCCACGGAATCTGGCCGGCCACGAAGACCGCCCTGCCTCCCGACACTTCCCAGCCGGGGCTGTAACTGCCCTTGGCCTGTACGGTGGCGGGTTTGAGCACGCGCTTTGCCATCATGTTTCTCCCTCGCTTGATCCGGCCCATCTCACCCCTCCGCCACCTCCACGTGCTGGCGGAACAGATCGGGTATCGTGTCGGCGGGACGGCGGCCGAAACCGCATTCGGTTGAGATACCGAAATCGCGCACGACCTTTTCCGCCGCGGCGATGCGCCGGCGCGTGCCTTCGATCCCTCCGGTCATGTGGACCAGGCCGAGATAGAGCTCGCAATCCGGCTTCAGCCGGAGACCGGCAAGCGGCGCGAAATAGGCCTCGTCGTCGCGCTCCTTTGGCACCGGCATGTGGATCCAGTCGATCGAACGCCGCGCCAGGGCGGAAACGCCATTGGCCACGGACACCAGATGTCCGGCATCCTCCGGTTCGCAGAAATGCCTGTGCCCGGAATCGCCGTAGCACAAATGGATGCCGGCCTCGACGCCGGCCGGCACCAGATCGACCAGCCGGGCCAGCCGATCCGCGATCGCACCCGGCATGTCGTCGCCCAGATGGCCGGGGAACACCCCTTCGAGCAAAGCGAACTCGACCGCCGCCTCCCACTGGACGGCCAGCTTCACCGCCGGGATGGCGGCCAGGATGCGTTCCAGCTCCCCGCCCATCGCACGGGCGTAAGCCTGTTCGAACAGCTCGCGCGATGCGGGCACGATATAGGCGCTCGCCACCGAAAGCGGCGTGGGCAGTCCGACCTGGAAGCGTGTGTCGGGCGGAATGACGCCCTCCTCTGTCAGCTCCCGGAAGGTCTCGAAGGAATCGATCGCCGCCCCGGCGTAGCCGAGATCGGGAAGCTCGATCGCGTCGGCCGAGGTCACGCCCTCGCCCAGCTCGTAGGGCGGCACCGGCACATAGACCGGGTCGACCTCCACGAGGCGGAATTGCGGGCTCCGGCCGATACGCGCGTGCTGCCACTTGATCCAGCTGTCCCGCTCGCCGACCTCACCGTCGGGCAAGCGCCTCAGACGCGGCCCCAGATGCGCGGCCGCGGCGCGAAACATCGCCTCGGCGGTGGCGAAGGGAGCGCTGCCGACAAGGTGGATTTTCCGCATTTTGCAGGTTCCGTTCATGGGTAGGTCAAGGCGCCGCGGCCCAACAGCGTTTCCGACTTTAGCGCATCGAAGATCGTCTCGACTTCCGTGAACGGCACCCGCATGCCGACGACGGGCTCCACCAACCCGCGCGCCATGAACTCCATGGTCTCGATCGACTCGGCACGGGTCGAGTGACGGGAGCCGGTCACGATCTGCTCGGTCCTGACCAGCACGGTCGGATCGAAGCGCGCATCGCCCGTGCCGACGCCGATCACCACCGCCCGTCCCGATGTCGCGAGGCTGTCGATGGCCGCCGCGAACGTCTCGCCGTGGCCGACATAGTCGACGGCGGCATCGACTCCCTTTCCACCGGTCAGGCGTCTCGCTTCCTCCGCGACGTCCTCGACCGCGCGGACGTCGATCGTATCCGCCGCGCCCCATTGCCGAGCCAGGTCGAGTTTCTCTTCGGAGACATCGGCCGCGATGACGCGCGCGCCGAACAGCCTTGCGACCTGCACGCCGTGAATGCCGACGCCCCCGCCGGCACCGATCAACAGGATCGTGTCGTGCGGGCCGATGCGCGCGCGCTCGCGCATGCAGTGCCAGTTCGTGTTGACGGCATCGGTCGCGACCGCGGCCGCCTCGTCGTTCAACCCCTCCGGAATCGGCAGGAAATTTTCCGCCGGCAGACACACATATTCGGCGAACCCGCCGTCCCGGTGACCGCCGATATAGCCCGCGAAATTCTCGCACAGCGTCTCGCGCCCGCCGCGGCACCAGCGGCAGCGCCCGCAGGTGAGGTAGAAATAGACCGCGCACCGGTCGCCGGCCGAAATCGCGGTCACGCCCTCGCCGGTCTCGACGATCTCCCCCGCCAACTCGTGCCCCATGACGCGCGGCAGCGAGCCGCCCATCCGGCCCAGGCGCATGTTGACGAGCGTCAGCCCCACGCCGGCGGCGCGCACCCGCATCACCGCCTCGCCGATGCCGGGGCGCGGATCGGGACGCTCTTCCAGTCGAAACGGCTTTTCCCGGTCGTACAGGACCATCGCCTTCATCGTCGTTCCTTCGAAATCAACCCACCCGGGCCGCCGCCCGCTCGACCGCTTCCCCGCGCTCAGCCTGACGCGCCGCGGAGGCTTTGCGCACCGCCGCCACCAGAGCGGCATCCGCCCGCGCCGGGGAGCCGGCGTCGTATGGCGGCTGCGGGTCGTACTCGATGGCGAGCTGGATCCTTTGCGCCGTCTCCGCCCCGAAGAGCTCCCCCGCTATGGTCAGGGCGAAGTCGATCCCGGCGGTGACGCCGCCCCCGGTGACCAGGTTGCCGTCGACGACGACACGCTCCGACACAGGCTCGCAGCCGAAAGCGGCAAGCATCGGCAACGACATCCAGTGCGTCGTTGCCCGCTTGCCGCCCAGCAGCCCCGCCGCGCCGAGCACCAGGGAGCCGGTGCACACCGAGGTGACGTAACGCGCCCCCTCCGCCTGCCGGCGCACGAAGTCGAGAGTCTCCGCGTCGTTCAGCAAAGCGTTCATGCCCGCGCCTCCCGGCACGCAGATCAGGTCGAGCTGCGGGCAGTCGGCGAAGGCGGTGGTCGGCAACAGGCGCATCCCGCCGGCGGCCGCGACCGGATCCAGCGTCTTCCAGAGCAGGTGCACGTCGGTTTCCGGGAATTTCGTGAAGACCTCGTACGGCCCGGTCAGATCGAGCTGGGTGATATCTGGGAAAAGCAGGAGACCGGCCTGGAATCGCATCGGATCGCTCCTTGGGCGTTCTCCTCAATACTACGCCGTGACCGCCCGTATGTGACTCGTCCCATGCGTTCGCCGTTTGGCATCCGCCAGGCGCCGCAACACCATGGATCATTGTCAACAAGATAGAATTCGACACTTGTAACTCTATTTTACGTCGTCATAGCGGTTTCCAACTGCTCTTCCTAAAATTCATGCAGTTCGGTGGGCAGCAATGCGCTGCCGCAGAGGCGTCAGTGCTTTGTTAGCACTGCGAAAGGCGTCTGGTGGATATCGGTCATTACTTTGAAGTCGACCGGAATACTTGAATGAGCGACGCGAGCGTTCGCCTCGAAGCATTTAACTGGCTCAAGGAGCAGGTCGCGCGGTACGACGAAGTTCTCCCTTGGTCGGTGCTTCAGGAAGGGTTCGATTTCGAAGGCGATCGCGTTTCGCTGGTGAGCATGCCTGGAATCTTCAAGCCCCGAGCCTGCGAATTACCTCTCTCCATCCGCACAGCGGTCGATGGGCCCTACGACGATCGGGTCGGCAGCGACGGACACTTCCTATACGCTTATCGCGGTACGGATCCGGCACATCGGGACAATGTCGGCCTCCGTGAAGCGATGATCAGGCGGGTCCCTCTTGTTTATTTCTTCGGTCTGCTGCCCGGACGTTATCTCGCCGCCTGGCCGGTGTTCGTCGTCGCAGACGACCCGCGCACGCTGAAATTCACCGTGCAGATGGATGATGCCTCGGTTCTTGACTTCGCCGCGCCGGCCGCCGCGACGTCATCGAGCCATGCAGCCGGCATCGAAGAGCGACGGCGATACGTTACCCGCGAACTGCAAGTCCGGCTTCATCAGCGTTCGTTTCGTGAACGCGTGCTGCGCGCATACCGTACCCAATGTGCACTATGTCGTCTTCGACACCATGAACTCCTCGACGCCGCCCATATCCTGCCCGATAGCGAAGCCGGAGCGCCGCTCGTGTCCAACGGGCTCGCGCTGTGCAAGCTGCATCATGCCGCGTTCGACAAGATGTTTGTGGGCGTTCGACCGGATAGAATCATCGAGGTCCGCCGCGACATTCTGAATGAGCGGGACGGGCCGATGCTACTCCATGGTCTGAAGCGGCTTCACGGGACAAGGTTGCATGCGCCGCGTAAGACCGAAGACAGACCCGATCCCGCCCTCCTCCAAATGCGCTACAACCGCTTTCTTGAAGTCGGGCGTTGAGTCGCGCCATACGCCGTGGGCCAATCTTCCGCCGACACTGGGCGAGAAGGAGCGAAGGCGTTGAGTTCCGTTCATGTCGAGACCGCAGACAGCCCCCACGGCGGGAATGTCATGACCGTCTGCCACGACAACGCCGCCAGGCTCAACGTCATCGACAGCGAGGGCGCCGAGGCGCTGAGCGCCGCGATCAGGCAAGCGGGCGAGAACCCGGATGCTCGGGTCATCGTGCTCCGCGGGGCGGGCGAGCGCGCCTTCATCGGCGGCGCGGACATCCGCGAGATGGTCGATCTGACGCCCGAAACCTCCCGGCCGTTCATCGCCTCGATTCAACGCGTTTGCGCCGCGATTCGGGGTGCGCCCGTACCGGTGGTGGCGCGACTGTCCGGGTATTGCCTCGGAGCGGGGCTGGAGATCGCGGCGTCCTGCGATCTGCGGGTGGCCGACACGACGGCGAAGTTCGCGATGCCCGAGGTCCAGGTGGGCATCCCCTCGGTCATCGAGGCGGCGCTTCTCCCCCGCCTAGTCGGTTGGGGCCGCGCCTCCCGCCTCGTCTACACCGGCGAGACGATCGACGCGAACCGGGCCCATGACTGGGATCTCGTCGACTCACTCGCCCCCGAGGGCAGACTCGACGGCGCGATCGCCGACACGGTGGACAGGATCTGCGCCGCCGGTCCCGTTGCGATCCGCCTCCAGAAGGCGCTGATGCGCGACTGGGAGGAGCTGCCGCTGTCGGAAGCGGTGGAGCGGAGCATCGACAGCCTCGCCGAAGGCTTCGCGAGCGGCGAGGCGCGCGAGCGCATGCGGGCCTTCCTGAACCGCAAGCGCTGAGCCCGTTTTACCCCACCGCGCGGTCGAGGATTGCCTGAAGCAGCACCTGCGCGCCGGCGGCGCAGTCTTCCCGTGTCGCGTTCTCGACCTCGTTGTGGCTGATGCCGTCCTCGCAGGGAATGAAGATCATCGCGCTCGGGGCGACCCGGGCGATGTAGACGGCATCATGGCCGGCACCCGAGACGATGTCGCGCCAGCTATGGCCGCCCTGTTCGGCGGCGTTGCGCACGGCGGACACGCAGCCTTCGTCGAACGGCGTTGCGGGGAAATCCCAGAAATCGACGATATCCGCGGTGCAGCCGGCCGCCTCCGCAATCCCCGCGAAATCGGCGCGCAGACGGTCGTTCATCGCGGCCAGCGTTGCATCGTCGGGATTGCGTAAATCGACCGTGAAGAAGACCCGGCCGGGGATCGTGTTGCGCGAGTTCGGGCTCGAATCGACGAAACCCACGGTGGCGCAGGCGTTGGGCGGGAAATCGTGACCGATCCGGTTGACCGCGTCGATCATGCGGGCGGCGGCAACCAGGGCATCCTTGCGCAGCTTCATCGGGGTCGGGCCGGCATGCGCCTCCTGCCCGGTCACGGTGACCTCGTACCAGCGCTGGCCCTGGGCGCCGGTGACGACGCCGATGGTCTTGCCTTCGTTCTCCAGGATCGGCCCCTGCTCGATATGGGCCTCGAAATAGGCGCCGATTTCGCGCCCGCCGACCGGGGCGGCGCCGTCATAACCGATACGCATGAGCTCGTCCCCCAGCAAATCGCCGGTCGCGTTGTCCGGCCGGGCGAGCAATTCCTCCTCGCCGAAAACGCCCGCAAAGGCGCCCGAGCCCATCATCGGCGGCGAGAAGCGGCTACCTTCCTCGTTGGTCCAGGCGACGACCTCTACCGGCGCGTCGGTCTCGATTCCCAGATCGTTGAGGGTGCGGATCGCCTCGAGCCCGGCGAGCACGCCATAGGCGCCGTCGAACTTGCCGCCGGTCGGCTGCGAATCGAGATGGCTGCCGACCATCACCGGCGGCAGCGTCTCGTCCCTGCCGGGCCGCCGGGCAAAGATGTTGCCGAGCCGGTCGACGCTCACCGTGCAACCGACCTGCTCACACCATCGGATGAACAGATCCCGGCCCTCCCGATCGAGATCGGTCAGCGCGAGCCGGCAGACGCCGCCCTTCTCCGTCGCCCCGATCTTCGCCAGCTCCATCAGCGACGCCCACAGCCGGTCGCCGTCGATCTTGAGGTTCTTCATCCCGGAACTCCCTCTCCTCCGGCGCGTGGGATCGCGACCGCGGTCTGGCGCCCTCCATGGATTCCGCACCGGCTCGCCTCCATTATGCCGGTGCTCCCGTCCGCGGCGTCGCGGACTGTCCCCTACCTGGAACAGGAAAGGCAAGACCGCCGATGAGATACGACACCGTAAAATGGGAGATCGTCTCCTCGCCCCAGTGCCCGGGCGACGACGCGATCGGCATTCTGACGCTAGACGTGCCGGAGCGGATGAACGCCATCAGCCCGCGCATGGCGCTGGAGCTCGACCGGATCGTCGACGACATCCGCGAGTCGGGTGCGCGCGTAGTGATCCTGACCGGTTCGGGAGGGAATTTCTCCGGCGGCGGCGACCTCAAGGTGGAGACCGCGCCGCTGGAGCGGCCCGAAGAGACCCATGGCCTCGATAGCGCATACATGGACATGGTGATCTGGTGGATGAACGATCACCATCACGTCGTCGCCCAGCAGGTCTGCCGGAAATGGGAGGACCTGCCGATGCCGACCATCGCCGCGATCGACGGCGTCTGCGTGGGCATGGGCTTCGAGTTCACGCTGTGCTGCGATTTGAGGATCGTCTCCGACCGCGCCAAGCTGTCGGAGATCGCGGTGCCGGCGGGCTTCATGAGCGAATGGGCCTCGCCGCGGGTACTGCCCAAGATCATCGGCTATGCGCGCGCGGCCGAGATGATCCTCACCGGACGGTTCGTCCTGGGCGAAGAGGCCTGGCGCATCGGGCTCGCCAACAAGGCGGTTCCGGCCGACGAGCTGATGGACACCGCGCTCACCTGGGCGGGGCGGATCGCCTCCTACCCGACCCGCGGGCTGAAGTTCGCCAAGGAAACGCTCCGGCTATACCGCAACAAGGACCGCAACCTGGACGACATGAAGCTCGAGATCGACCGGGTGCTGGAGTTGTCGCGCACCCAGGCATGCGCCGAAGGTCTGAGCGCCTTCCTCGAAAAGCGCCCGCCCGTCTATCACGAGGGCAACCCGGTCAACTACCCCCGCCCGGACGAGACATGGTAGCGCGGCGCGTTCAGTCGGAAGGCAGCGCGCCGCGCAGGATCTTGCCCACGGCGTTCTTCGGGATCTCGTCGAGGAAGTCCAGGGACTTGGGCACCTTGTAGGGCGCAAGCCGCCGCGCGGCGTCTCCGAGAATGTCGTCCTTGAGCGCATCGGACGCGGCATCGCCGTCGGCCAGCCTGGCAAAGGCCGCGACCCGGTTGCCGTAAGCGTCGTCGGGAATGCCGATCACCGCGGCCTCGGCGACCGCCTCGTGCTTCAGCAATGCGTTCTCGATTTCCTGCGGCGAGATGAAATAGCCGCGCGATTTGAACAAGTCGTCCTTGCGCCCGAGGTAATAGTAGTAGCCGTCCTCGTCCTGTCGCACGACGTCGCCGGTGTCGTACCACTCGCCCTTGTGGGCGGCCCGCCACTTGTCCCACTGCTTGTAGTAGCAGAGGAACATGCCGGGATCGTCACGATGGATCATCAGCCGGCCCGACTCGCCGACTTCGACCGGCTGCAGCCGGTCGTTCATGACCGTCATCCGGTAGCCCGGAAGGGCCTTGCCCATCGAACCCCATTTGACCTCGTCGTAGGCGGTGTTGGCCATGCAGGTCATGACCTCGGAAACGCCGTAGATTTCGTAGATCGGGAAGTCGAAGCGCCGCGACCACTGCTCGGGAACGGTCGAGCCAAGCGACTCCCCGGCGCTCATGAAGTAGCGCACCGCCGACAGGTCGAGC
Organism: Alphaproteobacteria bacterium; assembly: GCA_965202835.1. Taxonomy (GTDB): domain Bacteria; phylum Pseudomonadota; class Alphaproteobacteria; order MPNO01; family MPNO01; genus MPNO01. The sequence goes on from CBDBCA010000002.1 coordinate 17,740, forward strand.
CCGTGCTCGATCCCCGGTTCGGCCAGCACCCGGCGGTAGAAGGTCGGAACGCTGAGGAACTTGTTCACCTTGAACCGGTCGACGGCTTCCAGGACCGAGCGCGGATTGGCCCGCCCGAAGAACAGCGCGATCGTCGCCCCCGCACGCAGCGGGCCGATGAAATTGTTGCCGAAGGTTCCCATGAAACTGAACTCGCCCGGCGTCATGGTCACATCGCCGGGCGCATATTCGTTGTGCAGGACGACCGGATCGCCAAGCGTGATCGCCCAGCGATGGCCGTGCAGGATGCCCTTGGGGCGGCCGGTGGTGCCCGACGAATAGACCATGAAGGCCGGCGCCATGGCTTCGGTATCGGCGATCCAGTCGATCGGGTCGAACGACTCGAAAGAGTCGCAAGACACGAGCCCCTCGCCTTCGGCCGGGCCGTCGACGATCACCAACCGGTCGAGCGCGCCCGCGTCCAGCAATGCCCGCAACGGCGCGGCGAGATCGGCGGGCACCGCGGCGACCCGCGCGCCCGAGTTCTCCAGCAGGTAGGCGACCTCGTCGTGCAGCAGCAGAGAGCTCGACATCACCGCCACCGCGCCGACCCGGAAGGCGGCCAGGGCGAGAATCGGATAGGCCGGCCGGTTGTTGGAACGCAGCAGGATCGTATCGCCCTGGGCGAGCCCGGCTGAGAGCAATCCCGCGGCGACCCGCCCGACCTTGCGATCCAGCTCGCCGTAGCTCAGCGCGCCGCCGTCCCATACCAGCGCCGGCAGTTCGCCGCACCCGGCGGCGATCGCGCGGCCGACGGTTTCTGCGTACATGTTCACCCGGGGCGGATAGACGCGGTAGCCCTCGGGCACGACCCCGCCGCTCATGCACACCTCCGACTAGTTGTTGAGTTCGTCATCGCCCGAGAAATTTGTCTGCCTGCCGGCAATCGTGCGCAACGCTAGAGCAAGCCGTCCGCAAGCTCCGGCGGCTCCTCGGTGAGCGCCTTCTCGATCTGCGGCGCCAGCCCGTCGACCGCCATCCGGTAGAGCTCCTCGCCCAACTCCACCGTGGCCACGCTGGGGTCGCCGCAGTGGCCGGACAGCGAGACCTGGCGCAGCAGGTAGTAGAAGAACAGCTTTTCGCCCCGGCCGCCGACCTTCCTGGCCTTGGTCATGTCGACCAGGTCATCGCGGAAATAGCGCATGATCGAGGTCTCGACGATGTTGCCGTGGGGCAACCCGTAGCTCTCGTCGCCGTAAAACTTCTCCTGGATCTCGGGTGTGATGTCCCACCAGCTCAGCGCCTGGATCTTGAAGTCCGGGTGGCGCACTCGGAGGTTGACCGCCGCGCAGTTCAGGGGGTGGATGTTGGGCAGGTGTCCGTTGAGGAACAACAGGCGCCGGAAGCCGGTGGCATAGAGGCCCTCGGCGATCTCCTCGACCACCTTCTGGAAGGTCTCCGGGCTCAACGACACGGTACCCGGGATTCCCTCGTGGCCGCCCGAATGCCCGACCGGAAGCGGCGGCAATACCGGAACCCCGGTACGCTCGGAAACGCCGAGCGCGATCCGGTAGGCCACCAGGTAATCGACGTTCATCGGCAAATGCGGGCCGTGCTGCTCGGTCGCTCCGGTTGGCATGATCGCCATGTCCATGCCGCCCTCGACCAGCTCCCTGGCCGCCATCCAAGAAAGCTCGTCATAGACGATCGGTTTGCCGTTCTCCGGCATGTCGAGGCCTCCCTACCCGGTCCACTTCTCTTCCGCGAGAATAGTGGCGGTCCGCGCGTCCGGCCACACCGGGAAGCGGTCCGGCCGACGGGAGCGAGTCAGCGGATGGCTGAGCAAAAAACGAGCGCCCGGGAAGACATGGCGGGGTCGGCCAGAAACACTGCGGGGTGCTGGATCGCCGGACTCGACATCGGTGGCACCTTCACCGACGTCTACATGGTGGAGACCGGGACGGCGCGGGTTTATCGCTTCAAGTCGCTGACCACGCCCGAGGATCCGGCGCGCGGCGCCATCGAGGCGGTGCGGCAGGCGTGCCGGGAGGCCGGCGTGGCATTCGACGATCTGGCGATCGTCATGCACGCGACGACGCTGGTGTCCAACGCGCTGATCGAACGGAAGGGCGCGAGAACGGCGCTCGTGGCAACCCGCGGTTTCGCCGACCTTCTGGAGATCGCGCGCGAGAAGAAATACGACATCTACGATCTTGGCCTGGAGAAGGCGACGCCACTGGCCGGGACGAGCGAATGTTTCGAACTCGCCGAACGGATCGCGGCCGACGGTTCGATCGTCGAACCGCTCGACGAAACTGCGGCGACCTCGGTGATCGAAGCGATCTCGGGGAGCGGTGCGCAAACGGTCGCGGTTTGTTTGCTCCATTCCTACGCCAACCCGCTTCACGAACGGCGTTTCGGCGACCTCCTCGCCGCCCACCTGCCGGGAGTCGCGTTCTCGCTGTCGTCCGATCTCCTGCCCGAGATGCGGGAATACGAGCGGACCTCCAGTACCGTCGCTAACGCCTACGTATCGCCTCTGGTCGACCGGTATCTCTCCCGGCTGGAGGAAGGGCTCCCGTCCCGGCTCTTCGTGATGCTGTCCAGCGGGGGGATTACCACCCCCGATATCGCCCGGAAGTTCCCCGTCAGGCTCTGCGAGTCGGGGCCGGCGGCGGGGGCCGTCATGGCGGGCGAAGCGGGCCGCGCGCTCGCGCTGTCCCATGTCCTGTCCTTCGACATGGGCGGGACCACCGCCAAGACCTGCCTCATCGAGGATGGTTCGCCCATCGTGACCACCGAATTCGAGGTCGCCCGCCACCACCGTTTCAAGAAGGGCAGCGGGCTGCCGCTCCGCATGCCGGTGGTCGACATGATCGAGATCGGCGCTGGCGGCGGCTCGATCGCGCGCGTCGACGATCTGGGGCTGCTCAAGGTGGGACCGGAGAGCGCGGGCGCCGATCCGGGCCCAGCCTGCTACGGCCGCGGCGGGATTCTGCCCACCGTCACCGACGCCGACCTCGTGCTGGGCTATCTCGCATCGGATTCGTTCCTCGGCGGAACGATGGCGCTCGACGAGGACCGGGCCCGCACCGCGATCCGCGATCACGTCGCCGGACCCCTGGGGCTATCGGTCGAGGAGGCCGCGCTCGGCATTCACGCCGTGGTGGACGAAGCGATGGCGAATGCTGCCCGCGTTCACATCGTCGAGCGCGGCTTCGATCCGGCGTTCCTCGTGCTCGTCGCCTTCGGCGGAGCCGGCCCGGTCCATGCGGAAGGCGTCGCGCGCCGGCTCGGCATCGCGCGCTTCGTCGTGCCCGGTTCGGCGGGAGTCGGCTCGGCGCTGGGATTGCTGCTGGCGCCCCGCGCCTATCGCCTGTCGCGCACGTCGATCGGGACCGTCGACGCGATCGACTGGACGGCTGTCGAAGGGGCCTTCCGGGAGATGGAAAAGGAGGCAACGGCGGTGCTTGAGCGCGCCGGCGTGCCATCGCCGGAGATCGCACTCAGCCGGATCGCCGAAATGCGCTATCTGGGACAGCGCAAGGAGCTGACCGTCCGGCTACCCGAAGGCAATCTGGCGACGGACCGGGCGGACGAGATCGGACACGCCTTCGAGGCAGAATACGAACGCGTCTATCGGCGCATACATGCCGGGCACAAGGTGGAACTCCGGACATTGCGTTGTGTCGCCGAGGGCGCGCCCGTCGTTGGTTCCCTCCCGTTTCCACCGGGGGAAGCGGCGGAAACGGTGGCACGCTCGCGGACCGTCTGGCTGGAGGGAAGGGACACGCCTCACGAGGCGCGCGTCTACAAGCGCGACGGCATTCCCCCGGGCAGCCGGATCGACGGCCCGGCGATCGTCGAGGATACCTACACCACGGTCGTGGTCGGCCCGGGCTCGGTCGCGACCTCCGACGAACACGGTAATCTGGTCGTCGAACTCGGCGGAGGCGGTCATGGCGGGGCGTGACGCGAGGATCGACCCGGTAAAGATCGAAATCTGCTGGAACCGCCTGGTCTCGATCGCCAGCGAACAAGCGGCGACCATGGTCAACAGCGCGTTCTCGACCATCCTGGGCGAGATGGAGGACCTGTCGGCGGCGGTGTTCGACGCCCGCGGCGTCATGCTGGCGCAGTCCGTGCAAGGCGCGCCCGGGCATCTCGGGACCCTCAGCATCGGCATGGACCACATCATCGACGCGGTGGGAATGGAGGGCTTCCGACCGGGCGACGTGTTCATCACCAACGACCCGTGGCTGGTCTCGGGACACAAGCACGACATCACGGTCGTCACGCCGGTTCACCGAGGTAGCGACCTCGTCGGGTTTGCGGCCAGCAACTGTCACACCGTCGACATCGGCGGCCGGATCTTCTCGGCCGCGGCCGAAGCGGTGTACGAGGAGGGGTTACAGATCCCGATCCTGCGCCTGTTCGACGGCGGTGTGGCCAACGACACGCTGTTCCGCATCATCGAGGACAACGTGCGGTCTCCGGAGCTGGTGCTGGGCGACCTCGCGGCGCAGGTTTCGGCGAATCAGGTCGCGGGCGAGCGGATGCGCGACTTCATGGATCTGGAGGGGCTGGCCGACCTCGCCGGGATCGCCGACGAAATCACCGCCCGGACGGAACGGAAGATGCGCCGCGCCATCGCCGAACTCCCCGACGGGACCTGGCGCGGAAGCGTCATGCTCGACGGCTTCGGAGAACCCCTGACCATCGCCGTTGCAATCACCGTCGCGGACGACGAAATCGAGGTCGATTTCGCGGGTACGTCGCCGCAGATCGACAAGGGGGTCAACTGCGTCCTCAACTACACCAAGGCGTTCGTCTTCTACGCGCTGAAATGCGCGCTGAGCCCCGGTATCCCGAACAACGACGGCACGCTGCGCCCGATCCGGGTCCGTGCGCCCGAGGGCTCCATCCTAAACGCGCGTCATCCGGCTCCGGTCGGCGGGCGTCATCTGGTAGGGCTGTTCGTCCCCTTCGCGATCTTCGATGCGCTGGCGCCGGTGATCCCGGACCGGATCGTCGCCGAGAGCTCGGTCCTCGGCGCGGTCACGCTCGCCGGCGAAGGGGACGACGGCGCGCCCTATGTGTTCACCTTCTTCTGCTCCGGCGGCATGGGCGCGCGGGCCGACAAGGACGGGCTCGACGCGACCGCATTCCCGAGCAATGTCGCCAACGCGCCGGTCGAGGTGATCGAACAGGTCGTGCCGGTGCTCTTCACCGGCCGGACGCTCATCTCCGAATCTTCCGGCGCGGGCAGTTTCCGCGGCGGGGCCGGACAGCGGATCGCGCTCAGGCTGCGCACGTCCAGCCCGGCGACGGTCTCGACGATGTTCGAGCGCGCCTTCTTCCCGCCCCGTGGCGTGAAAGGCGGCGGCGACGGCGCGCCGACACGGCTCAGCCTGGACGGAGAGAGCATCGATCCGAAGCGAAGTTTCCGCCTGGAACCGGGATCGGAATTCGTGGTCGAGACGCCGGGCGGCGGCGGCTACGGGCCGGCCGTAAACAAGGCGGAATAGCCCCGTTGCGCGGTTCAGACCAAATAGAGCAGCGTATCCACGTCCTCGGCGGCCCAATCGATCCCCGCCCCGCCCGGCCGGTCGGCATAGAGCTGGACGCGGAACCCGTCGGGATCGGTGACGCAGAGCGCGTAGCGGGAGGGATGATCCGTCTCGGCCTCGATTTCGATCCCGGCTTCGGCGAGCGCCGCGCGGGACGCCGTCAGGTTGTCCACGCTCCAGGCGGAGAGCGCGACGTGATGGAACCCGGGCGCGAGCTGCGCGTTCGCGCGGAACAGCGCAAGGCACGGCGTGCCGAGCCCGCCGGCGAGGACGCAGAAGCGCCCGTCGCGCCCGCCCGAATGGGCCGATAGACCGATGATTCGCGTGTAGAAATCGAAGCACGTCTCGAAATTTTCGGCGACCAGGACCGCATGGGTCGTCTTGACCGGATGCAGCGGGGCATCCTCCATGCGGCCGATCTTCGGATTCTCCAGGTACATCGGCTCGGTGGAGTGCTCGCCTTCGCCCGGCGTCCAGTCGTCCAGAGGCGTGGTCATCGTCCCGGTCTTCAGGTGCCACCATTCCCTGACGGTGTCGCAATAGACCTCGATCTGGATTCCGTCGGGATCGTGCATGTAGCAGGAATGGGTATTTCCGTGATCGACGGTGCGGTGGATATGGGCGCCGGCCTCGACCGCGGCGCGGTACCACCGGTTGAGCTCCAGATCGTTCTCCATCTCGAAGGCGAGATGGTTGAGACCGGTCTTCCGCGCGCGCTCGCGTTTACCGGCGTAGATCTGGCCATACTCCATCACCGCGATGTCGTGATGCGAATTTCCGTTGGTCAGGAAGCCCGCCCTCAGATTGGTCCGCCGGTAGGATTCGTCCAGCCCGATGACCGACATGTAGAAGTCCATCGAGCGTTCCATGTCGGCGACGAACAGATTGGCGTGGGTGAGACGCCGGGGCCGGGGCGCGGTCATTTGTGCAGCTCCTCCAGTGCCATCTCGATCGCGTTGATAATGCCGATATAGCCGGTGCAGCGGCACAGATTGCCGCTGAGCTCGAGCCGTATTCGGTCGCGGTCGGCGTCGGGAAGCCGGGTTGCGATGTCGTGCGCGGTGATCAGCATGCCCGGCGTGCAATAGCCGCATTGCAGCGCATGCGCGGCCGAGAAGCAGCGCCGGATAACCGCCATCACCCGATCGTCCTCGAATCCCTCGACGGTGCGGATGTCGCGGCCGTCGCAGGCCACCGCCAGCGTTATGCAGGAGCGCTCCGGCGCGCCGTCGACCATCACCGTGCAGGCTCCGCACACCCCCTGCTCGCAGGTCAGATGCGTGCCGGTCAGCCCTTCGTGGTCGCGGATGAAATCGGCCAGCGAGCGGCGGGCCGGAATATCCGCCTCGACGGAGCGGCCGTTGACGGTGAGCCGGACGGCGCTCATGACGCCAGCGCCTGCCGGGCCGCGCGGGCCACGGTCACCATATGGTATCTCCGTTGCACCGGATCGGGATCGGGGCTCGCCTCGGCCGCGAGGTCCGCGGCTACAGCGGCGCGAATATCGCGGTCGAGGGCTTCCGACCAGTTCCCGGCGGAGGCCAACGCGGCACCCGCGCGCTCCAGGAGCATCGGCGGCGCGGACGGGCGCGCGATGGCCACCCGGTGATGGTCGCGCGCGGGATCGGACACCGCTACGGCGATCGCATCGGCGAACTTTCCGGGCTTCCGGGTGAGCTTGTAGTGCCCCCAGCGCGCGTCCGGGGACAATCGCGGCACGACGACCTCGACGAGCACCTCCCCGGGGGTCAACGAGGTCGTCATGACGTCGACGATCAGGTCGCTGACGGCGACCTCGCGCCGTCCGCCCCCGCCCTCGATCGCGACCGAGGCGCCCAGGGCCATCATCGCCGGCGCCCAGTCGCCCGCCGGGTCGGCATGGGCCAGGCTGCCGCCGACGGTCCCGCGGTTGCGCACCGCGCGGTATGCGATCTGGCCGGCGACGAAATCCATCAGGCCGTTGGTCACATCGGGCGCCGCGCCGTCCTCGATCGCCGAGTGGGTCACCGCCGCGCCAATGCGCAACCCGTCGGGGTTCTCCTCGATCCGCGACAACTCTTCCAGCCGCGAGACATCGACCAGAAGATCGGGACGAACCACCCGCAGGTTCAGCATCGGGCCCAGCGACTGCCCGCCGCCCAGCAGCCTGGCGCCTTCGCCCGCACCTGCGATCGCGGCGATGGCGGCGTCGAGCGTGTCGGGCCGGACGTAGTCGAGCGGCGGCGCCTTCATCGTCCCGCCTCCTCAAGCGCCGCGACGATCCTCCGGGGTGTCATCGGCGACTGGGTCAGCTCCACTCCAAGCGGGGCCAGCGCGTCGTTGACCGCGTTGCCGATCGCCGCCGGCGGGGCGATCGCGCCGCCCTCGCCCATCCCCTTGATGCCGAACTCGGTCCAGGGCGAAGGGGTCGACATGTGCGACAGCCGGATGTCGGGGACCTCGGTCGCGCCCGGTATCTGGTAGTCGGCGAGCGTGCCGTTGAGCGGCTGGCCGCTGGCATCGAACACGGCCTCCTCGTAGAGCGCGGTGCCGATCCCCTGCACCGTGCCGCCGATCACCTGGCCGTCGACGATCATGGGGTTGACCACCTGACCGCAATCCTCGACCACGACATAGTCGAGGATCTCGACCGAACCGAGTTCGGGATCGAGAGCGACGACCGCCGCGTGGGTGGCATAGGAGAACACGCCGGAGTCGGGCTCGGGCCGGTATCCGCTGGTGACCGTCAGGCCCTCCCGGTCGATATCGGGCGGCAGCTCCTCGGGGTGCGCGTACCAGGCCCGCGCGACGGTCTTGAAGTCGACGCTTCCCCCGGGCCCCCTGACCTCGGCGTCCTCGACCCTGACCTCCGAGCGGTCGCATTGCAGCAAATGCGCCCCGATATGACCGATCCTCTCGGCCAGCGAACGGCTCGCCACCGCGACCGCCCCGCCGGCCATGACGATGCTGCGCGAGGCGTAGGTCCCGGTCCCGTAGGGCGATACCGAGGTATCGCCGAAACGGACGGCGATCTGGGTCGGGTCGAGCCCCAGCACCTCGCTGGCCACCTGCGCGAGCGTGGTCTGCATGCCCTGGCCGTGGGAATGAATCGCGACTTCGAGCACCAGCTCGCCGTCGGGGGTGAGGCGGGCGCGCGCGGGCTCGAAACCCGGCACCAGCTCGACGCCCCATTTCGACAGCACCGAGGTCCCGTGCGCGGTCTGCTCGGTGTAGCAGGCGAACCCCACCCCGATCAGCCTTCCGTCCTCCTCGCCCCTTTTCTGGCGCGCGCGCACCGCCGGAACGTCGATCATCTCGGCGGCCTTCGAAATGCACGCGGGGTAGTCGCCGCTGTCGTAGATCTTGTTGGTCACGGTGGTGTAGGGCATCTGTTCGGGCCGGACCATGTTGTCGATCCGTACCTCGTGCGGCTCGCGTCCGACCGTGCGCGCGATCGCATCGACCAGCAGCTCCTCGGAAAAGCACACTCCCGGCCGCGCGACCCCGCGATAGACCACGATCGGCGGTTTGTTGGTCGCGACCGTCGAGACCCTGGCGCGGAAATGGCGAAAATCGTAGGCCGAGGTCAGGATGCCGGCGGCCTGGGCGGCCTCGACCGCCGAAGTCCAGGGCCAGATCGAGTAGGCCCCGGCATCGACGGTCACGTCGAACTCGACGCCGAGAATCCTGCCGGCCTCGTCGGTATGGGCGGTGATCGTGTAGCGGTGCTCGCGGCAGTTGGCATCGGCGGTCAGGTGCTCGAAATTGTCCTCGATCCACCTGACCGGCCGGCCGAGCTTCCTTGCGAGCCAGGCCGCGACGACGCATTCGGGCTCTACGTAGATCTTCAGCCCGAAACCGCCGCCGACATCGGGCGAGACGACCCGGATCTTGCGCTGCTCGATACCCAGTACGTCGGACAAGCCGGACTGGATGAGATGCGGCATCTGGTTCGAGTTGTAGATGACGATCTCGTCGAGACGGGTGTCGTAGTGAGCGAGCGCCGCCCGGCTTTCCATCGGCATGTGGACCTGGCGGCTGATCTTGAACGAGCGCGTGACGGCATGAGCCGCCTCGCGCGCGATGCGCTCGATCTCGCCCGCCTGAAACACGCCGGAATGAACGATGTTGTCAGCCCATTGCTCGTGGACGAGGGGCGCGCCGGGCTCGCGCGCTTCCAGGGATTCGACCGCCGCCGGGAGCTCTTCGTAGTCGAAGGCCACCTGCTCGATCAGGTCCTCCGCCTCGCCGCGGTCGGGCGCGACGGCCACGGCCACCGGCTCGCCGACGAATCTGACCTTGTCGATCGCGAGCACTGGATAGTCGGACGCCTTGAAGCCGGTCAGCGAGGCGATCGCGCGAATCGGCTTCACATCGGTGAGATCGGCGGCGACGAACACTCGATCGCGGATCGCATCGGGAATGTCTATCGACCCGATCCGGGCATGCGCCACCGGAGACCGCAGAAATGCCGCGTTGAGCGTCCGGGGCAACGCGATGTCCCCGACATACTCGCCCAGGCCGTGCAAAAATCGCGCGTCCTCGTTACGGAGGACGCTTGCCCCGATCCCCCGATCGTTCATCCTCCGCTCCTGTTGCTCGTATTCGCCATGAAACTCATCGTCGGAACAATGGTTCAATTCGCACGTTACGACAATCGTTCCCGGGCACGCTCCTCGTCGATCATCGCCCGCAGCATGCGGCGGACCGCGATCCCCGGTGCGTCGACATTGATGTCGACCCGGGACGCGTCCGGCGTGGCGTTCAGGCGCCGCTGCTGGGCTTCGAGGACCGCCTTGTCCTCCAGGAACACCTCGTCGAACCGGGTTCTGAAAATCTCGTCTATCTCGGCGCTCTCCTGCGCGAAGCGCCGGGGTCGGGCATAGAAGTAGTGAGTCGACGTCGCGGTCTCCGGCGTCGGCGCGTTGAGCACGCGAAATTCGATCGCTTGGCCGCGGTCGCCTTCCGGAGCACCCGTACCGACCGGGGCGCAGCCAACGTCGTTGACGGTATGGCAGGGGAGGTCGGTGTCGGTGATCATCCAGCGGTCGACATTGCCGCGAAACCTTCCGGCGGCCCGGTAGAACGGCGCCGCCGGCCGGTCCAGCACCCAGCGCGTCATGCGAACCGAGCGGTCGCACCGTTCGGTTTCGATCGGGAAGTCCGGGATGGAATCGGCGCCGATGGAAGACGCGTGCACGTAGGTCAGATGCGAGACGTCCATCAGGTTGTCGGTGATCAACTCGTAATTGCAGTCCATATGGAGCGGCGTCGCGCCGTTGCCCTCGGCGACCCGCCAATCGGGGTGGTCCATCCACCACCAGTCGGGGATCGACGCCGGGTCGGCATCGGCGGGCGCGCCCATCCAGATCCAGAGCCAGCCCCAGCGCTCGCGCAGCGGATACGCGTGCACCGCCGCACCCGGCGGCACATGCGATTGGCCGGGCACCTCGACGCACGACCCGGTCCCGTCGAACAACAGGCCATGATAGGCGCAGCGCAGCCGGTCACCCTCGACACGGCCCATCGACAGCGGTAATGCGCGGTGACAGCAGCGGTCCTCGAGCGCTACAACCGCGCCGTCGCGGCGGCGGTAGAGGACCACCGGCTCGCCCAGAATCGTGCGCGCGAACGGCGCCGTGCCGATTTCGCTGCCCCACGCCGCCACATACCAGGCATTGCGCAGAAACATGGCGCCGGAGACTACTGTCTCCCGTGAACCCGGCCAAACATCACCCGGACCCGGGGCTCGCGGCGCGAACGGTCAACGGCCCATCGCACGGCTCATGCGCCGCGGGTCCGCACCGCCTTCCATGATTCCCGACTCGACGTCGCGCTCGATGGCGCAGACCGCTCCCATCCTGATCGAACGGTCCGCCACCCGTTCGACATCGTGGCCGCGCGCGGCGAGTTCCCGGGAAACGGTGTCGGGAATCGCGTCTTCGACCACCAGACGGCCCGGGAACTCCTCGTGCGGCTCGAACGAGTTGGGAAAGCTTTGCGTCGAGAAACGGGGCGCTTCGACCGCGTCCTGGGTGCTCATCCCGAACCGGGTGACGTTGAGCAGGACCTGGAGCATGGCCTGGGTCTGCACGTCGCCGCCCGGCGTGCCGAAGGGCATGGTCCAGCGCCCGCGAACTCTGGCAAAGGCGGGGTTGGGCGTGAGACGCGGCCGTTTGCCGGGTGCGACGCAGGACGCATGGCCGGGCACCGCCCAGGATTGCGAGCCGCGAGAGGACGGGCAGAGGCCGGTGCCGGGGATGACCGGCGATTGCCACGAGACATCGCTCGGGGTGGCCGAGAAACAATTGCCGTGGCGGTCGATGGCGCAGCAATAGGAGGTGTCGGGCGAAACGGGCACGGGCGACGCTACGGCTTCCGCCACCGGATCGTCGGCTGGAGACGAATCGTCATCTCCCGCCGGCGGCATGCCGGGCCATGCCCGGTCGGACCGGATGAGACCCAAGCGCTCCCGGCTGTATTCGGGCGACAGGAGCGAGGCGAGCGGTACGTCCACGAATCTCGGATCGCCGTAGTAGCGTTCGCGATCCGCGAAGCAGAGCTTCATCGCCTCGGTCACCGTATGGACGTATTGCACGGTATTGTGCCCGAGCACGGAAATGTCGATCCCGTCGAGCAGGCTCACCATCTGGGCGAGGACCGGCCCCTGGCACCACGGTCCGCAGGTAAAGACCTCGATATCCCCGAGGCGCGCAACCACAGGCTCCTCGACCGCGCTCTCGTAGCCGGCGAGGTCCTCCATCGTGAGCCAGCCGCCGGCCTCCTCGTGGTAACGGACCATCGCGCGGGCAACGTCGCCCCGGTAGAACGCGTCGCGCGCGGCGCCGAGACCGTGCTCCCGCCCGCCGTCCGCCGCGGTCTCCTCGTCGATCATGTAGCCGATGACGCCGGCGAGGTCGGCCTGCACGAAGCGTTCGCCCACGCCCGGCGGCTTTCCGCCGGGAAGATAGATGTCGCTGTTTGACGGCCAGCGCCGGTACTCGTCGGCATGGGCGGCGAGGTTCCCGGCCATGACCGGATGGACGGAGAACCCCTCGCGCGCGTAACGGAGGGAGGCCGTGGCGACGTCCGCGAACGTCATCGTTCCGTATCGCCTCAGCGCGGCAATCCACGCGTCGGGCGCGGCTGGAACTACCGTGCGCAGGACGCCGTCCGGGATCCGGCCTTCGAACCCGGTGACGAAGCGCTCCAGCGAGGCGGCGCGCGGCCACCAGCCGAGCCCGCTGACGGTGGTCACCCGGTCCTCTTCCGCGAGGTAGATCATGATCGGCGCGACGCCCGCGAACTGCACCAGATCGCTGAGCACCACGCCGAGCGCGATCCCGGCCGCGACACCGGCGTCGACGGCGTTCCCGCCGGCTTCGAGGACCTCGTAGCCCGCCTGCGTGGCCAGATGGTGTCCGGAGCTGACCATGTGGTGGGTGCCGTGGACGGGGGGCTGCATGGCCATTCGAGATCTCCGTTGGACCGGACCCCTCAACGTGGAGTGCGTCGCCGCTGTGGTCGCCTTGCTCTTCGAACCGTCGCCGAGCGGCGGTCGAAGGCCTATTCCGCGGCGATGGGCCGCGCCGCGTTTTCCTCGTCCAGCAAACGCTGAAGGTGGCGGCGAGCCGCGACTACGGCGTTGTCGGCGCGGATGGCAACGAGATCGCGGTCGGGCTCGAACGCGATGCGGGCCTGCTGCGCTTCCATGATCGCCTTGTCCTCGAGGAAGGTCGCATGGACTTCCTCGAAGAATTCGTCCACGGCCTGCTGCTCGTCGGTCCTGTAACCTATGGCGGCCGACCAGAAATAGTGGAAGCTCGACTCGGTCTCCGGCGTCGCGCCGTGGAACAGCCGGTTCCTGAATGCGACGGGATCGCTCTCGTCCTTGACGTCCTTGCCCGCATCGACCGCGCCCGCCCACTGGACGACGGCGGCCGGGGCGACGTACTCGAACTCCTGGCGCCGGTCGATCGGCCCCTTGAACCCGACCGCCTTCCGGAAGGTGGGCGGCGACGGCATTCCGAACATCTCGCGGGTCAGCATGACGCCGGTGGCGGTCCTTTCGACCTTCATCTCGGCGGTGGAATGGGCCATCGGGGACCCGCCGATGGTCCTGGCGTGGACGTATCCGAGATGAGACAAATCCATCAGATTGTCGATCATCATCATGTAGTTGGCCGAGATCCGGAACATCGCGCGCCGGTGCGGCCAGCGGTCGGGCTGGTCGTGCCAGGGGAAGTCGAGGATCGCGCCCTCGTCGGCGAGCGCGGGATCGCCCATCCAGATCCAGACGAATTGCTGCCGCTCCACGACCGGGTAGCTGCGCACGCGCGCCTCACCGGCGATCCGCTCCTGGCCAGGGATCCAGACGCATCGGCCGTTGCGGTCGTAGACCAGCCCGTGATAGCCGCACTCGATGCCGTCCGGCACCAGCGCGCCGTGGGTCAGGGGCGCGCCGCGGTGGCAACACCGATCCTCAAGCGCGGCCGCCCTGCCCTCTCCATCCCTGAACAGGACGATGGGCTCGTTCATGATCGTCCGGCCGAGCGGCTTGTCGCCGATCTCTTCCGGCCAGGCGGCAACGTACCAGGCGTTTCTCAGAAACGGTGCGATCGTCTCGTCGCTCATGGCGGCCGTTCCTCCAGTCGACGCGGGCTTCGCATTCGCAGCCTAGCGTCCGCGAGACGCGGCGGGAAGCCGTCGTTGGACTTCCAAACTATCGCGGTCCAGCCAAAGCCAATATCTTCCCGTGCCGAACCGGGACCGAACCATGCGACGGACGGAGCGACCCATGAAAGTCTGGCAGATCGTAGACGACGGCGGCATCGACACCCTCGAATTGGCGGAGCGTCCTTCGCCCGAACCGGAGCCCGGACAGGTCAAGGTTCGAGTGCGGGCGAACTCGATAAACTATCGCGACCTGGGCACGGTGCGCGCGCCGGGTCAGCGGGGCCTCGCCTTGCCGCGCATCCCGAATTCCGACGGGGCGGGCGAGGTGACCGCGGTGGGCTCCGGTGTCGCCGGCATCGCGGCGGGCGACCGCGTGGCGAGCTGCTTTTTCCAGAACTGGGCGGCGGGCGACATTTCGGCCGCCGCGATGGCGAGCGCCCTGGGCGGTCCGATCGACGGCATGCTGGCCGAAGAAGTCGTGTTGAACGCCGACGGTGTCGTGCCTGTCCCGCCCCACATGGATTACGCCGAGGCATCGACCCTCCCCTGCGCCGCGCTCACGGCGTGGAACGCGCTGGTCGAGAAGGGCGGGCTCAAGTCAGGCGATACGGTGCTTCTGCTCGGCACCGGCGGGGTTTCGATCTTCGCGCTGCAGTTCTGCGCTCTCATGGGTGCAAGGGCGGTCGTCACCTCGAAGAGCGACGAAAAGCTGGGCCGCGCCCGTGCCATGGGCGCGTGGCGGACGATCAACTATGCGGAGACGCCGGGCTGGGCCTCGGCGGCAAGGGACCTTACCGGCGGCATCGGCGTGGACCACGTCGTCGAAGTCGGCGGCGGCGGGACGCTTGCACAATCCATCGAAGCGGTCCGGACGGGCGGCCATATCGCCTTGATCGGCGTGTTGACCCAGGGCGCGGTCGATCCGACACCGATCCTGCGCAAATCGCTTCGCCTGAACGGAATCTATGTCGGCAGCCAGTCCATGTTCCTCGACATGAACGCCGCGGTCGAAGCCGGCGGTCTGAAACCGGCGATCGACCGGCGCTTCGCGTTCGCGGATGCCAAGGAAGCCTATCGCTGCATGGAAGCGGCGGGTCATTTCGGCAAGATCGTCATCGAGTTCTAGCGCGGGGCCGAAATGCGCTAACCTGCGCGAGAGCCGGATATCGAAGAACGGGAGCACGCCATGGCCCTCAACAAATACATCATCGAACGCGACATTCCGGAGGTGGGAACCCTGGAACGCCAGCAGCTGGCCGAGGCCGCCGCGAAGTCGAACGAAGTTTTGGCCCAGCTCGCCCCCGACATCCAATGGGTCGAGAGCTACGTCGCCGCGGACAAGACGTTCTGCGTCTACCTCGCCAAGGACGAGGAGACCATTCGGAAACACGCGGAAATAAGCGGGTTTCCCGCGACCAAGGTGACCGGGATCGGCAAGATGATCGATCCGACCACCGAGAAGGCCGGCTGAGCCGTTCTTCCGGCTATCGCCGCGCGATCAGGATCGTGCGGTTGCAATGACTGTTGTGCAGCCCGGCGGCGATCCCATACCATCCTCGGACAGGTAGCCGCGATCTGGGAGGCGTTCATGGCGGATACGCCAGCTTGGCACATCGTCGGAGACTGGTTCGACAACTGCAGCTGCGCCATCGCGTGCCCCTGCACCTTCGCGCAGGCGCCGGATAACGGCTATTGCAACGGGGTTCTCCTGTGGCACGTCACGCAGGGGCATTACGGGGACGTCGTGCTCGACGATCTGGTTTTCGTGCGGGTCGGCCGCTGGGAAGGCGATCTGTGGGCCGGCAAGGTCAAGGGCCGTGCGGGTGTCTTCATCGACGATCGCGCCGACGACGCCCAGGCGGACGCGTTGACCTCGATCATCGGCGGCCGCGCGGGCGGCTTCATGGCCAAGGTGAACGACCTGTTCACCGGGGGCCGGGAGATCGTCGGCATGGAGCGAGCCAAAATATCGTTCGAGATCGCCCCGGATCAGTCGCGCTGGGGTGTCGACATCGCGGGCAAGGTCAAGGCCTGGGCGGAGGCCCTGACCGGGCCGACCAGCAATCCGGGCGAATACCCGCGGATGGCGAACGCGCCGGGATCGGAAACCGGACCCGGGCCGCAACTGGTCACCTGGGGAAAGTCGACCGTCTGCCGTGTCGACGCCTTCGGGTTCGAGTTTTCCTGGGACGTGAACTCGGCCAAGCACATCCCGTTCGACTGGATGGGACCATAAGCCTCCGGCCGGTCAGAGCAATATCGCGGCGCCGGCGGCGAGAAGGGCGCCGCCGAGCAGCCGGGTGGTCCATGTCGGCAGGCGCGGCCATTTCTCGAGTGCCACCAGGACGGTCAGGAACACGATCCAGATCGGGTTCATGACGCCCGCGACGAACAGCAGCAGCATCAGCGCCCAGCAGCATCCGGCGCAGTAAAGGCCGTGTTTCAGGCCCATCGCGAGGGCGCCCCGCGTGCCGTCGCGCCATTCGGCCATGAGGAAACCGAGCGGCGTCCGGCAATGCCTCAGGCAGGCCTGCTTCAACGGCGTCAGCTGATAGAGACCGGCAAGGATCAGCAAACCGGCCGTCAGCCATTCGGAGCTGCTGACGATCATCGGGGTCAGCATGGCGCTCGCCTGCAGCCCCCATTGCGCGCCGGCGGCGAGCGCGGAATACCCGAGCCAAACGAGAAGATAGCCGCCACCGAAGGCCAGGGATCGCGAGGTCGCCTGTCCGGCCTCCGCATCGCGGCGTTCCAGGGAATCGAATGTCAGGATCATCGGGGCCGCCGAGGGCAGCATCATGGCGAACATCATGCAGGCCCACATGACGAATACGGCGATCGCCGTCGCCCCGGACCACGCGGCGTCGGCCGGCATCATCAGCCGGACCGCCGGATGCGACATGTCGAGCGTCATCCAGGCGACGAACGCCCAGCTAGCAATGCAGACGATCCCGATAGCCGTCAGGATTTCGGCCTGGCTAAGAAATCGGCGGACGATCGCATTCATGGGAAAAACCCTGCCTGCCGCCTAACTCTCCGCCTCGATTTCCCGTTCGACGGTCCGGTTGAAACGGTCCAGCGCGCCTTCGAAGCGGCCGAAACGCAATTCGTCGTTGGCGCCGGACATGAGACCGCCCTGGATGCTCTCGGCGATCGCGAAGTCCTCGGACAGGGTTCGGACGGTGATGTCGTGGTTCTTGCGCCAGTGCAGCGCCGCCTCGGCGTCGGCCGGATCGAAATCCGACGGCGCCAGGGTGGCGATCCGCACCCGCGTCCGGTCGGGCGCCAGCGGCAGGGCCTGAACCCACACGATATGGTCGTCCTGGACCAGAAGCTGCGTGGACGGGAAGACGGTGTAGACCAGATTGGCCGCGCGCCTGAGCGACCAGCTTTCCTTCGGCTCTGCCGTCATTTCGTCGAGGCGCGCGCGCGGCAGGATCGAACGGATATGCGGGCCGAAGACCCCAAAGCTCGACAGGTTGTCCTGGAAATAGGAACCGATGGTGTCCCTGTGGGCGATGCGGAAGTGATAGGACTCGATACCGCCCTCGACGAGAATTTTCCAGTTCGCTGCCCGCTCGCCGGTTTCCTGGTGCACGATTTTCAGACTGCCGGCATCGAGCCATGCGAAATCGGCGGCGAGCCCGCCGAGGAAATCGTCGATACCCGGCGCGGCGGCGGTGTCGGCGACGACCCAGATCCAGCCATGGGCCTCGGCGCAGCCCAGGCGTTTCAGTCCCAGGCTATCCCGGTCGATGTCGGGAAATCCCGCCGCACCGTGCGTGATGGCTTCGAGCGCGCCGCGATTGTCGTAGGTCCAGCCGTGGTAGGGGCAGCTGAACCGGCGACGGCAACCGCTTGCATCGTCGACCAGCCGCGTTCCGCGATGGCGGCAGACATTGAGGAAAGCATGCACCGCACCTCCGCTGTCGCGGGTGAGCAGCAGCGGCAGTCCGGTGAAGTCGCGGGCGAGGAAACTGTCCGGCTCCGCCAGTTCGCTGCCATGCGCGACGACCGCCGGCAAGGCGCGGAACAGCACCTCGCGTTCGCGCGAAAACCGCTCCGGGCAGGTATAGCGCGCCACCGGCGAGCGCGCGATCGCCTCGTCGAGATAGAACGCGCCCGCCTCGCGCAGGCCGGCGAGCTCTTCGAGCAGTTCGATTTCGGTCGAGCGATCCATTGGCAAGCATCCGGACGATTTTCGACGCGCCGATTGGTACCTCGCTTTCAGGCCTAACCGAAACCGTTTCCTTCGAGAAGCTCGCTCGACCCACCCTCCCGGAATCGTCAGGATGCGGTGCTTGTCGTCCCCGCGAGCGGCTTTGACGAGACACCGGAATGCCCCGTTTCTCCGCCAACATCTCGATGCTTTTCGCCGAGCGCGAATGGCTGGATCGGCCGGCGGCGGCGGCAGCTGCCGGGTTCGAGGCGATCGAGATCCAGTTCCCCTACGACCGTCCGGCCGAAGACTGGCAGCGAGCGATCGAAGCGGCGGGACTCGCGGTCTC
Organism: Alphaproteobacteria bacterium; assembly: GCA_965202835.1. Lineage (GTDB taxonomy): Bacteria > Pseudomonadota > Alphaproteobacteria > MPNO01 > MPNO01 > MPNO01. The sequence goes on from CBDBCA010000002.1 coordinate 36,452, forward strand.
GGTTATCAACCTGCCCGTCGGCGACATGCTCACGGGTGGGTCCGGCCTCGCCGCGACGCCGGGCCGGCAGGCGGAATTTCTCGAGGCGGTGCTGACCGCGCGAGACTTCGCGGCGGCGCTTCGGCCACGCAACGTAAACGTGCTGTCGGGCTATCCCGAGCGCCACGGCCATGAGCGCGCGCGTTGCCTCGAAACGCTTGCGGAGAACCTGCGGGTCGCGGCGGAGTCGATGGGGGAGATCGGCGTGGGCGTGGTCGTCGAGGCCGTGAACACGGTCGACCGGCCGGGCTTCCTGCTGTCGACAAGCGAACAGACGCTGGAGGTTATCGACCGGGCCGGCCACGGCAATTTGTCGCTGGAGCACGACCTCTATCACATGGACATCATGGAAGGCCGCCTGATCCCGCGCCTCGAGGAGGTCACGCCGCGCATCGGCCATGTCCAGTTCGCCGACAATCCTGGCCGGCACGAGCCCGGGACCGGAACCATCGACTTCCCGGCGGTCTTCGCCGCCCTCGACCGGCTGGGATACGACGGCTGGGCGGCTGCGGAGTATCTGCCGAGCCGGACCACGGAGGAAACGCTGGGCTGGATGACGGGAGGGGAATGAGCCCTTTCCCGGAGAGTCGCGCTCAGCCCATTTCGCGGACCATCGCGGGCTTGCGGTCGCACCACGGACGTGCGGATTCGAGCTGGGCGGAAAATCTGAAGAGCGTTGCTTCGTCGCCATAAGGGGCGACGGCCTGCACCGCGACCGGCAGGCCGTCGGCGCTCGTGCCGATCGGCAGCATGATCGCCGGCTGGCCGGTCAGATTGAACCAGACCGTGAACGGCGAGAAGTGGAAGACCCGGCGCCAGTATTCGTCCAAATCGTCCATGGTCATGTCGAGCCAGCCGAGCTTCACCGCGGTCCCGGTCGCCAGCCCCGGGGTCAGCAGGATGTCGTGGTCGCGATGGAAGGCGGCCATCTGCCGGCTCAGCCGATGCGTGGTTTGGGTCGCCCGGACGCAGTCGGCGCCGCCGATGCCCTCCCCCATCTTCGCGGACAGCCAGGTGATGCGTTCGACCTCGTCCTCGCGGGCCGCGCGGCCGGCGCTCGGGTGACTGGACAGGTTGACCACCGTGTTGACCGCCATCAGGGTGAGGAACGTCGGCACCACCGCCGCACCGTCGATATCGGGGTCCACCTCCTCCACGATGTGCCCCATCTCCTCGGCGAGGCTCGCGGTCTCCTCCAGCACCCTGAGGGCGTCCGTATCGACGGTGGCGCCGTTCGGCGCCCGGCGGGTACAGGCGATGCGCAGCCTGCCGGGATCGGCGCCGACTTCATCCAGAAAAGGGCGATTTGGCGGTGCGGCGCTGTAGGGATCGCCGGCGCCGGGTCCGCTTGTGGCATCCAGGATCGCGGCGCTGTCCCGCACGCTCAAGGTGACGGCATGCTCGGTCGCGAGACCGCTCAGGCCCTCGCCCAGATAGGGCGCCATGGTGTTGCGGCCACGGGTCGGCTTCAGACCCACGAGGCCGCAACAGGCGGCCGGCGCCCGGATCGAACCGAAACCGTCCGAGGCGTGCGCCGCCGGCAGCATGCGCGCGCCGACCGCGGCGGCGGCGCCCCCGCTCGATCCGCCGGACATGCGCGTCGAATCCCAGGGGTTACTCGTCGGTCCATGCAGTTGCGGTTCGCATGTCAGGCTGAGGCCGAACTCACAGGTGTTGGTTCGCCCGAAAATCACCACCCCGGCGCGCTTGAGCCGCTTGACGAGCTCGCTGTCTTCCGCAGGTACGGCGTTCTGGAAAAACTTGCTTCCCCGTGTGGTCGGAAAACCGGCAAGGGAGGCGCTGAGATCCTTGAGGAGATAGGGCACGCCCCTGAGCGGGCCGTCGGGCAGTCCGTCCGCGATGGCCCGGCGGCCATAGTCGTAGAGCCGGTTGGTGACCGCGTTGACGGCCCCGTTACGCGCTTCGACCCGCTCGATCGCGGCTTCCAGAAGCGCCTCCGGCGTGGTCTCGCCGCGCGCGACCAGCGTGGCCAGCCCGACCGCATCGTGGTTCTCGTAGTCCGTGAAGCCAGCCATTCCGATCCCCGTCTCTTGCGCTGTCCCGCCCTCGGCGGCACTGGCGACCTGCCTTACCCGCGTCCGGTTCCTAAAGTGCCATACGACTCTGGACATCTCCAGGCAGGGTCCGGTCGGCAGGAATGAACGGAACCGTTCGAACCGGCGCGGCCAAGCTGCTATGGAAAGAGCGGAGGAAACGACCATTACAAGCATTACCGCCGAACTCGATCGTTGCTTTTCCGGCCGCTTCAAGGTCCTGATCCTCGACAACGAAGTGACCGTCGACGCCTTCGTGGCGGACCCGCCGCTTCCCTGGGCACGCTTCACCGCGCGCGACGGGGTCTACCGGATTGGCGAGGGATATCCGGGCGCGCTCACCGCCGCCGAGGCCGCCCGCGAAGAACTCAACTGGGACCGGGTTTCCGGGGCGGCCATCCGCGAGGCGCTGGGCGGGCTCGATGAAACCGTCGATCTCATCGCGTTCGGCAACAACGCGGGACAGGGATTGCCGCTCGCCGAAGCCCTGCCGGCGTCGCTGCGCGTCGCGCGCGGTGTCGTCACATACGGTGAGTCGCTGCCCGAACGCGCTTCATACGAGGCGTTGGGCTACCGCCGTTTCTGCCCGCGCCGCGATCTTGTGGCGCGACTGGCCGGCGACGCCGAAGCCGCCGGTCGCCCGCTTGCGCTGGGGTTCATCAACACGATCCAGCACGACGAGCGGAACTACCACGCACCGTGGCGCGGGCGGCAGACGGGGGACGATAATCGGGACTAGAGCGCGTTGCAGGGCCAGCGCAGCGTGCGCCACACATGCGACGCCGGCGTGTTGTCGTTGCCGAGGCCCTCGTCGGGCTGCCGGAACTCCCGGCCGATCACGTCCTCGAACTGCTCGAGCTCGACATGGACGTCGGGATCGAACGAATAGAGGTCGTTCACGCAAATGATCCGGGCCGACATGTACCATTTGTGCTGCCGCGCCTCCTCGTAGGCGGCCACGACATAGGGCTCGGGCCGGTAATCGTCTCCGAACATCCTGCGGTAGTTGTCCGGGTACTCGTATCCGACGGACTCGTCGGGGAAGAACCGCAGCGCCTGGTGGGCCCGGATCGCCCAGCTCACCTCCTCGTCCACATAGGGTTCGATCATCTGCGCGCCCCAGTAGCCGTGATCGGTGCGGATGAACCCGGCCACCGCGACGTCGTGCAGCAGGCAGGCGAGCACCATCTTGTCGGAGAGGCCGTTCTTCTGCGCGAGGTTCGCGCTCTGCAACAGATGGGCCGTCGCGAAGTCGTCGAAGCGACACCGAAAGAAGTCGAGCAGGGTCGGCTTGTCGGGCATCGTCGGCAGGCGGGAGTCTTCCCCCATGAGCATCCGGCCGCCGAAAGCGTTCTGGCCGAGAGTGCGTTCCCCGTTGGCCAGGTTGTAGAGGAGAGACTTGCCGACGATGCGCTCGCCGAACTCTTGCATCTGACGGTGTTCGAGTTCGTCGGCACGCTCGGACATGGTGGGCGCGTTACCCATCGGGACCTCCCCACAACCGGTGTCGAGACAGCGGATCGAGGCTAGGACGGGGACGAAGTGGCGTCAACGGATGCCGGCCACGCCGCGAGCCCCGCCATCTACTTCGAACGGTCATGCCGCTAAACTGACGTCCTCCTCGATTTTGCCAGGGAGTAATCCGATGCCGACGACAGCTGCCGCCGCTCCAGGGGTGCATCCCGATCTCGCCGCCCAGATGGCGCTCTACGCGGAGCCGCGCATAATCACGACGCTGGGGCACATCCACACGGCGCACTGCTATACGGGTTCGAACTGCACCCTCATCGTGGGCGAGGGCGGCTGCGTCCTCGTGGATACGCTGAGCGGCGAACTCCCGGGCGACGAGGCGGCCGCGGCCTTCCGCGAGATCACGGACCTGCCGATCGAGGCGGTGATCGTCACCCATTTCCACGGCGACCACGTCAGCGGCATCTTCAGCTTCGTTTCCGAAGAGGACGTACGGGCGGGCAAGGTCGAGGTCATCGCCCAGGCCGAACTGACCGACAACCTGTTGCGCGACGAAGGCATTCTGGCGCCCATCCGGCGTCGCCGCGGCCCCTATCAATTCGGCGCGCATCTGGGATTCGGCGAGACTGGCAGCTTCGGCAGCGCCATCGGCGCACCGCCGCGACGCGGCAAGGCAGGGTTCGTGAGCCCGACCCGAACCTTCGAGGACAGGCTCGAAATCGAGATTGCGGGCGTCCGGCTGCAAGTCGTGCATGTGCCCAGCGAAACGGACGATCAAAGTGTCGTCTGGCTGCCCGACGAAAGGGTTCTGATCTCCGCCGACGCCATCCAGGGCATGACCTTCCCCAACGTCTATGCGCTCCGCGGCACGCAATACCGCAACCCCATGCAGTGGGCGAAGGGCATCGACCGGCTGCGTGAGTTCGAGGCGGAGATTCTCATTCCCCATCATGGCCCCACCGTTGAAGGCGCGGATGCCGTCGAGGACGTGTTGACTGCGCATCGGGACGCCATCCAATACCTGCACGATCAGGCCGTGCGGTGGATCAACAAGGGCTGCACATGGGACGAGCTGGCCGAGAAGGTGACCATGCCGGCGCACCTCGCCTCGCATCCGTGGCTGGGCGAGTTCTACGGCAGTTACAAGCATTCGGTGCGCAGCGTCTATGCGGGCTATGTCGGATGGTTCCAGGGCGACGCGGTGGAGCTGGACCCGCTGCCCTGGCGCGAACGGGCCGAGCGCTATGTCCGGGCAATGGGCGGTCGCGATTCAGTGCTAGCCGAAGCTCGGAAGGCGATCGGGGACGGCGAGTTCCAGTGGGCGGCCGACATCGCCACCTGGGCGGTGCGGGCGGATACCGACGACATGGAAGCGCGAGGCGTGAAGGCGGCGGCACTGCGCGCCTGGGGCTACGGTCAGAAGACAAGCACATGGCGCAACTGGGCGCTGTGTCAGGCGCTTGAGCTGGAAAACGGCCTGGGCGAGCAGCGCGGCGGACATCGGATCCGGCCCGATCAGGCACGCAACTATCCGACGGGCGGGTTGCTCGAACTGATGACCGTTCGCCTCAAGGCCGAGCACAGCATGGACAGCCACGTCGTCCTCGGGTTCGCCACGACCGACACGGGAGAGTCTTACGCTTTGGAAATTCGACGCGGCGTTTGCCAGTTCCACGAGACCGCGCCGGACAGGTGCGACGCGCGGCTGTCCTTCCCCCGGCGATTCCTGAGCGCCTGGGCAGGGGGCGGTCCGAGCTTCGAGGAGGGTATCGAGAGCGGCGAGGTTACCCTCGAGGGCGAGCCTTCCGTGGTGGCGGAGTTTTTCTCGAAGTTCGAGCCGGCGAGCGGCAACACCGATTTCGCGCTCGGCGTCCGATGAAGCGGCGTCTTAGCCTGCCGCGGCCGGCTCCGAGCGTTCCAGCAACTCGTCGATCGCCGCGACCTCGGGCGAGCCGGGATCTGCGTTCCTCCAGCCTTCGGCGGCGCGGCGCAGATTAACCATCCCGTCTTCCGGCTTGCCGCCGCCGATCTGGGCCCGGCCCAGCCGGAAGAGGTCGCGCACGGTCGCGCGCGGGTCGAGGCGGCTTGTCTGCAAATCTTCGGCTTCGGCGAACCGGTCGGTCCGCAAATATGCCTCGATCAAGGCGTCCCAGAACACCTCGTGCTGGGCGTTGCTGCCTCCAACCCCCTCGATACGCCCGATCGCCGGCGCCATCGACCGGATTGCTCCGTCGTAGTCCTCGCGAGCGAACGCCCATGCGCCTTCCACCAGCGGGAGCCCTACCTCGACCGCGGTGGTCCGGCCGTCCTCGCCCAGCTCGCGGATGCCGGCGGCAAGCTCGTTCTTTCCGGCCTCGTTGCCGGCGCCGGCGAAGGCGAGCGCCGCGTTCATGCCGTCCCACTCGCCCGGGGCGGGTCCGGAAATGCCGCTGGCCAGAGGCTGAAGTTCGTCCCACTGCGCGGCGCTGGGCGCGTAGCCGTACACCATACAGCGCCACAGGAACGAGGCCGAATTGTTGAGCGTGCTGCGATGGGTGCAGACCTCGGGGCGTATGGCCGTCTGGTAAATCTCCATCGCGCGTGCCTGGCGTCCGCGTCCCAGCTCGAACAGCGCAAGATGCCACGACGTGTGCCCGAACATAGGCGCCCGCGGATCGAAGTCCCCGAGCCACGGGCCGAGAAACGTCGCCCCTTTCTCATCGTCTTTCGTGTCGGCATAGACATGGGCGAGCGTGTGGGCGGCCCAGAGATTCTTCGGGTTCAGCGCCAGCGAGCGCCGCGCCGCGTCGACCGCCTTTTCGTAGTGACCGCATTCGCCCAGCGCGAAACCGTACTGGCCGGGGAACCACCAGTCGCCGTCATAGTCTCCCGCGAACGCGTCGAGCAGCTCGAACTGCAATTGCTGGCGGTTTTCGCCGCCGCTGTAGAACAGGTAGCGGTCGGCGCCGGACAGGATCAGGGCGTCGCGCGGGAATTCCGCGAGATGCTCTTCCATCAAGGCGAACGAGCGCGATCCGTCGCCCTCGGCCATGACCGCGATCGCCTCGACATGCCGCTCTTCGCGGCGGGTGACTCCAACGGCCAAAGACCGGGCCAGACTGGCGGTTTCCTTCGCTTCGTCGCGTCGGCCGGTATCCCGCAGCACCACGGTCAGCGCCGCGGGTGCCAGGGCAAATCCGGGATCCGCCGTCATCGCCTCCCGCAGCGCCGCCTCGCCGCCAGGGTTCCCGGACAGATAGAGGTCGACGCCCTGCTGATACCTTGCCGCGGCCTCGTCATTGGCGGTGCCGATCGTCAACCCGTGCCGATCCCGATGCATCGCGTTTCCGGTCATGTCTCGCCTCCGTGCGGACTCCGTTTTCGCGACACCGCTCCCACGGCGGCGGATGTCGAAGGGGAGCGGCGATGCCGGAACTCTAACACATCGATATTTCCGACCGCTCGCCGAAGCTTCGCCGCACCGCCGCTCAAGCCGGCCGCCACGAACGGATCGGCGCCCAGTCGAGCAGGGACCGCGCGCGCTCGGTGGAGACCGGCCCACGGGTCCCCGTAAGGTCGTCCGCCTTGTCGCCGATCGCCGGCATCAGCCTGGGATAAAGGGTGCAGAGCGGCTCGGCGACGGTGGTTTCTCCGGATCCGACGAAGAGCGTATGGGACCCCGCCATCGGTCTCTCGATCGCGGCGCGGCACGCCGTCGCAAGATCGCGGGCGTCGATGTAGTGATAAAGGCCGAACCTTGCCGGCGTCACACCGCCGGAGTCGCGAAGACCCTCCAGTTCCTCCGGCGACACGATCCACGGCGGCCGCAGAATGACCGTCTCCATGCCGCATTTCGCGGTGTAGGACCGGGCGACGGCCTCGCTGACAACCTTCGAGAGGCCGTAGGCGTCCTGCGCGCCGACCGGGTGGTCTTCGTCGATAGGCAGATGGGCGGGCACATGCTCCCGCTCCCACGACCCCGGCGCCCAGCCAAGCACCGCCTCGCTGCTCATCGTGACCACGCGCGGGATACCCAGCCGCCAGGCCGCTTCATGCGCGTTGAAGGTGCCCGTCGCGTTGATCCGAAACGTGTCTTCGTTCGGCAGGATGCCGTGGGTATGGATGCCGGCGAGATGGATGACCGCGTCCGCTCCGGCGAGAGCGGCCTGCACCCGGTCGAAATCCTCGATGTCGCCCTCAAGGTAGCGGACGCCCTCACGTTCCGCGATCGGCGCCTTGTCGAAGACCACCACGTCGTGGCGTGTGTTTCCGCCGGCGTCGGACGCCAGCTCCTCGACCAGCGGCCGGCCGGCCTTCCCCGATCCTCCGGTTACGACGACCTTCAAACGGCCTTGAGCTCCGCGGGCTCCGATACGGCCGTGTCGGCCGGCGAGCGGCGGGCGTTCTCGTGGCACCATTTGCGCCAGTGGACGATCGCCGTATCGGGGCGGAACAGGTGCTCGGGCTCGCTCATGGCCGGGATGACCCGGCCGTCCTCCCAGCGGTTGAACATGATGTGATGGATGAGCCGGATATAGGTCCAGTAGCGCAGCCGCCACAGCCACGCGCCCAGGCCCCTGGTATGGCGGAGCGAAACCTGGAGCATCAGGTGGCGGTTCTCGTCGACGGGAACGAAGATCTGGTAATCCTCCCAACTCTCATGCCCGACATGGAAGATCCCGGGCATACACGCGCCGCCGAGGATGAGGCCGGCGGTGCCCTCGTCGGGATCGTAGCGACCGCCGCGCCAGCGCCAGAACCCGTATTTCGGCCATTTTCCGAGGCCCGGGTAGTCGGCCGGGCGGAATTCGGGCGTGCTCACGCGCCGAAGCCACTTGCCGTCCTCCAGCGGCGTCATGCGCGCACCGGTGCCGTAGCCCGGGAGCCTGGTGAAGAAGAACCACAGATTGTATCGGTGCAGGCATTTGGCGTGCGCGTCGTCGACCGCGTTCTCCATCGCGTAGCGCCAGTTGCCGTCGCGCAGATCGACCATCGGCTCGACGACCGCGTCGGGCCGCAGCAGCGCCTCGGGAATGTCCTCCTCCACCGGCGGGCGCGGTTCGTCGCCGACATAGATCCAGATCAGCCCGGCGCGTTCCTCGACGGGATAGGTCCGGACCCGCACTTCGGGATTGTCGCATATCGCGGACTCCGGCCCGTCGGTCAGCGCGGCCACCACCTGGCCGCTGGCCAGATCGTAGGTCCAGCCGTGGTAACAGCAGGTGATGCTGCCGGGAAATTCGCGTCTGCCCATGGACAGGGGAATGCCGCGGTGCAGGCACCGGTTGTTGAGCGCGTAAACCTGCCCCCGGTCGCGAATAAGGACGATATTTTCGCCCAGCAGGGTCACCGGATGGGGGCGCTTCCGAAGCTTGCGCGACTCAAGCACCGGATACCAGTAGTGGCGGAATCCGAGGGCGGCTTCGTCGTAACGCGGCCAGCGGCTGGTCAGTTCGTTACCGACCGGTTGACGTTCCTCCATTCCTGTTCTCCCGTCGGGCTCTCGGTCGGCGCCTCCCGGCGACCGCATGCCGCCGGCGTCAGAACTGCCGGGAGGTTTCGAGCAGCACTTCCTCGCCGGATCCGGTGCGGCCGTGCCGGCTGTAAAAGTGCAGGGTCTTGAGCGCGGGCTCGTCGGAGGAGACGAAGAAAATCGCGTCGTCCCACGACGTATCGTTGACATGCTCCACCCATTCGCCACCCGGCACGCAGAACGTGTCGAAGGGCTCCCAGTCGAAGCGATTTCCGCCGACGATGGAATGGCCGCGCCCCTCGAACACCGTGTAGATCAGGCTCGCGTTCTGTCGCGACGGCAGGGTTTTTTCGCCCGGCCGCAGCATCTGAGCAAAGAACGTCATGGTGGCGTAGGGCGCCTTGCCGGTCGTTGGATCGACATATTCGACCATCACGCCGTCATGGGGGCTCCCCTCGTGGTCGCGCAGGTTTTCCAGCAGCTCGCGCGTCGCCTCCCAGCGATAGACATACATCGGCGATGCGTTCCCGGTACCGCGGTCGTGCGACACGCTGCGCGGCAGCAGGCCGCCCTGCCCGTAGGTTCGCCCCGAATAGTCGGGATGGAAGCGGTCTTCCTGGGTTTCCTTGCGGATCCTGCGGCCCTGCCCGTCCTCCTCGAAATAGTCGCTTTCGAAGTAGGTGGCGTTGAGCACGTTCACCAGCGGCATGTCGAGCACGCTGAGATTGACCGCGCCGCCTTCGCCTTCATTGCCGTGGTTGTGCCAGGTGTCGTGCGGCGTCAGCACCAGATCGCCCGGACCGAAGGTAATCGGTTCGCCCTCGACGCCAGTGAAATTGGTGTGGCCCGTCAATCCGAAGCGGATGGCGTTGGGCGAGTGGCGGTGGGCCGGCGCGATCTCGTTCGGATTGTTGATGCGGTAGGCCGCGAACATGGTGGTGACGGTGGCGATCAACCCCTTGAGCGCCGGGTTGCACATGATCAGCGAACGGCGTTCGCTTTCGTTCATGTCGATCAGCTCGCCGGCTTTTTCGAGGCACGGCCAGACGTCCCGGTACTTCCAGATATGCGGCACCGCCTTGTCGAACCTGGCGAGATCGCGCACCGCCTCGTGCTCGCCGGCCTTGCCGACCGACCAGAACTCGTAAAGGTCCAGCGCCTGCGTGCGTTCGTGCAGCGCCGCCATTTCCTCTTCCCAGTGGTAGGCGTTGCTGTGGCGTTTCCGGTCGCCGCGCAGGGTGGTCGCCATGGCCGTCTCCGCTTTCCAAAGGCTCCCCATCCAGCCTAACCGGCCTTGTTCGGGCCGACAATACGAAGCGCGGGACGCTGCCCGAGCCAATACCGGTGGGAACGCGATTACAGCGGGATCGCAATCAGCGCCTTCACCAGGTAGGTATCCGGGACCACGATGTTCTCGGCGAATTTGGGCTCGTCGTCCTCGAAAACCACCTTGGCGCGATACTCGCCGGTGCTGAAATTGTGGGTGACGCCTTCGTTGTCGGTCTGCATCACGACGAAATTGGCGCGAACGTCGTAGGCCGCCCCGTCATGGCCCAGCACCAGCACGTTGCCGATCAGATGACGGGCGTAATGGATGTTGTAGATATTGGCCTCGCGCAGCGAAAGGACGCGATCGCGGATCATCCGGCGGTGGTCGCAATAGATCCAGTAACCTTCGAGACCCGCTTCGAGATTGTCCCTGGGATGGATGATGTAGCGGCCGGACTCGATGAAGAACGAGGGCCATTCCTCCAGCCGATCGTCGTCGAGGCATTTGGCGTAGCGGTAGAACATCTTTTCGATCGCGCGCTCGACGGCGCCGTCCACCGCGAAGTCCGTAAGGATTTGCGGGCCGGGCTCGGCCATCTTCGCCGCCTCCTTCTGCTACGCGCCCGGACCGGCGGTCAGTCTTCGAAGGGAATTCCCATCATGTCGCAATAGCCGCGCCAGAAGCCGCGGATCGGCGCTTCGGTGACAAGATGGTCCTGATCGTCGGATTCGCGCCCGCCCATCTCGATGAATGAGGTTCCGCGTCCGAATTCGCCGGTGAACGCCTTGTTGGCGATTTCCAGCGCTTCGGCATCCTCCATCGCCAGATAGCCGGACGGTCCGAGCAGGTTGCCCTGCTTGCGCCGTACCTCGCGGTGATACTCGTCGTCGTCCTCGTATTCGAAATTGATCCAGACCAGTTCGAACCGGTCCCGTCCCTTCGGGCGGAGGTGGCGGAACCCGAGATGGTTTCCGATTTGCGCCAGCACGAATGTCGGGAACAGCGTGAGAATGGTGGTCACCATTCCGTCGCCGTGTTCGCGGACGACGTCTATGACCGCGGTGTCCTCGAGCATGAATTTCGGCTTGTGGGTGGCGATGTCCTTGAAGGTGTCGCCAAGCTCCTCGTCGGTCTTGCCGTAGGTCGTCAGGATCGAGTGCAGCCCCCCCTTCGTCATCACCGACGTTCCGCGCTGCGTCGAGCGGAAGAACCCGAAGTTCGAATTGAACATGTGAAGCAGGGAACCGTGATAGCAGTCCTTCACGTTCTCGAAATAGAGCTTCCAGTTGCCCTCGACGACCTGCCGCTGATAGCCGGTCACGCGGTAGGGCCGACCGCACAGCGCGTCCATGCGGTCGCGGACCGGTTTTTCCATGTAATCGCCCAGCGGCTCCATATCCTCGTCGAAAGTGCCGAATACGACGCCCGCATAGCTCTCGATGCGCAGTTTTTCGAGCGCGTGATCGGCGAGATCGAAATCGCCCGGGAAACCGCCATTGCCCTTGATTCCCTTGCGGTAGGGCGCCCCCACCAGATTGCCTTCGTGGTCATAGGTCCACTGGTGGTAGATGCAGGTGTGGCTGTCGCAATTGCCCCGATGCTCGCGCGCCACCATGGCGCCGCGGTGCGCGCAGCGGTTGACGAAGGCATGGAGCGAGCCGTCGCCCGCGCGATTGAGCACCACGGGGATCGTGCCGACATAGGAAGACACGAAATCGCCCGGGTTGGGTATCTCGCATTCGAGCCCGAGATAATTCCAGGTCGAACCGCGGAATATCCGGTCGTTCTCGGCGGCGAAAATATCTTCGTCGAGATACACGCTGTGCGGAACGCGCGTGAGATCGCTCTTCGGCCACGGTTCGCCATAGGCGGGCAGGTTCGAACGAGACATAGGGCGCTCTCCCGGTCTTCTCCGCGGCGACCACGCCGGCCATGGTGGCAAACGAAGGCTATGCCGTCCGAGTGACCGAGTCAAAAATCCGGCAGGCGTCGAACGTCCTCCGTCATCGCGTTGCCCCGTCTCTATCCCGTCCTGGGCAGCTCTCCGATCGCATCGAGATCGGGCGTGAAACCGAGCCCAGGGGTCTCCGGCAGGGTGAGCCAGCCGTCGACCGGCTCGGGTAGATCGCGATACATCTGCTTGCAGATCTCGGTCGCGACATGGTGATGCTCGACCATGGTGCCGTTGGCAACGCCCGCATGCAGATGCATGTTGTGGTGCATCCAGGCGCCGCCGTTGCAGATGGGGACGTTGAACGCGGCCGCCATGCCGGCGATCTTGACGCACTGGGTGAAACCACCGCCGATCACGACGTTGGGCTGCAAGTAGTCGACCGCCTCCTGCACCAGCATATCGCGAAACCGCCAGGCGAGCCCTTCGTTCTGGCCGGCGGCCAGCGGGATGCTCGTCAGCCGGCGCAGTTTCGCCAATTGGCGAACGTCGTTGTGGGTGATCGGCTCCTCGAAAAACGAAATCCCGCAATCCTCCACCATCCTGGCGAGCTTGCGGGCCTGAAACGGGTCGAGCCGGCAATTGGCGTCCATGAACAGGTCGACGTCGCCGCCGACCGCCTCCCGCACCGCCCTCACCCGCATGGCGTCCTCGCGGATGACGTCGTCGACCGGACGGATGGTGTCGCGGTTCGGCAGGGCTTCGTTGCCGACCACCATCTTGAGCCTGCGATTCCCTTTGGACCGCCATGTCTTCGCGGCTTCGGCGAGCTGTTCCCGGTCGAAGACCGGAAACCCGAACGTCGCGTAGGTCTGGACCCTGCTCCGCGCACCGCCCAGCAGCCGCCAGACCGGTTGGTTCAGATACTTGCCCTTGATGTCCCAGAGCGCGACGTCGATCGCGGCGATCGCATGGCTTGCGTATCCGGTCTGGCCGCGCGGGCTCATCTTCCAGTATAGCCGCTCCCAGATACGCTCGTTCGCCATCGGGTCCTCGCCGAGGATCAGCGGCCCCGCGACGGCGTTGACGATATGGGCGACGACCTCGCCCTCGACGATCGCGGTGAATCCGTAGCCCACCAGTCCATCGTCGGTTTCGACCTCGACATGGCAAACATTGAGCGCGACGGTCCGATCGATACCGAAATCGTCGAACGGCACCGAGACACGCAGCCCGGTCGCGTCCACGCGGGCGATTTTCATGCCTCTCTCCCCTTCGACGCCGCTTCGGCAGGTCGCGTCGGGGTTCTATCGGCGCTCCGGCGGCGCGGCGCGGCGCAAAATTGTAGTGTTCGAGCCTCGAAACCGCTCCAATGGCGGCGACTGCGGAAAGGGAGCGACGATGCTCGAACTCTATCACAACAACATTTCGGTCTGCTCGCAGAAGGTTCGTCACGCGCTGGCCGAGAAGGAGCTGGAGTGGGTCGGACACCACGTCTTGCTGATCGGCGGCGAACAGACGGCTCCGGACTATCTCGAGCTCAACCCGAGGGCGCTGGTGCCGACCCTGGTGCATGACGGCGTTCCGATCATCGAATCGACGGTGATCAACGAATATCTCGACGACGCGTTTGCCGCGCCGCCGCTCAAGCCCGCCGACGCGCGCGGCAGGGCGCGGATGCGGTTGTGGACCAAGGTGCCGGACGAGGGCATCCACGTCGCCTGCGCCTCGGTGAGCTTCTCCGCGGCATTCGCCAGGCAGCTTTAGGCGGAGTTCACGCCGGAGGCTCTGGAACGGAGGCTCGCCAGCATGCCCGACCAGGCCCGCGCCGGGCGTCAGCGTACGATCATGGAGCAGGGATTCAACGCGCCGTTCGTCAAGGAAGCGATCCGGCTGTTCGACAAGACCTATCAGGCGATGGAAGAGGCGCTCGGGGACGGACCCTGGCTTGCCGGGCAGAGCTTCAGCCTGGCGGACATTGCGCTGACCCCCTATCTGGACCGTCTGAACCGTCTCGGCCTGTCGCCGATGTGGACCCGGGCGCGGCCGCGGCTTACCGACTGGTTCGCCCGGATCCGCGCGCGGCCGAGCTATGACCTGGCATACACGGCCTTCGGTCCGGTCGACTACGACGATCTCCTGATCGAACGGGGAGAGAGTGCCTGGCCGGAAGTCGAGGCCGTGCTGGCCGAGGCATGACGGAGACGGCCCGCCGGCTCGGTTCGGCGTGCACATGGCGGCGGAGTGGATTATCGTGGGAGACGCGGTCGCGGCACCATCTTCGGCGGAGGGAGAGGCCGATGGAAATCCAGCGGGACGCGCCGATCTTTCTGGCGCTGGTGGTCGACGATCTCGAAAGGTCCGTCCGGTTCTACCGGGATCTCCTCGGGATGGAGGAGATCAAGCGCGTCGTCGTCTCAGACGAAAAGGCCGTACGCGGCGGTTTCTCCGCCAGGGGGTTTCGTTTCCGGACGTTCCGCACCGGGCCGCTCGCGCTGAAGCTCGTCGAAGTCAAAGGGACGCCGGAACCCACCCAGGGCCTGGTCGATTCCCATCGCGGCGTGCGCTACATCGCGTTCACGGTCGACGATATCGACGCCGTCCACAAGCGGCTTAGCGAAGCCGGAGTCGAGTTCTCGTCCGATATCCTGCCGCCGGAACCGGACCAGGGCGTCGGCCGTCTGGTGTTCTTCCACGATCCGGACGGCAATCTCCTCGAGCTCTACGGCGACTAGAGCCTGTCCGTTTCAGATAGAAGCGCCGTTACCCCTGCTTCCTGACCGTCATGGTCGGCGAAGGCCGACCATCCACGAGTTTTTAAGTCTCTGGAATCAAAAACAAAACGTGGATGGTCGGCCTTCGCCGACCATGACGGAAGAGAATGAACGAGGCGGTTCCAACTGAAGCAGACACGCTATAGAACGTGTCCGTATAGAGGGACAACTCTTCGACGCACGTCGTTACACCGCACACACGTCGTCCTCGATGCCGCTGCCGACGACGGCCGTGTCGTCCCAGATGTCATCCGCGCCAATCTGATTCGCAAGGCGCCGATCCGAGCCGACGCCTGTCGCGATCAGCCGGCAAGCGGGAACGACCACGGGCTCGCCTCCTCGGCGGTCCGTTCGGCAACGTCCCAGTTCCGCCATCCACCCCACAACCGCTCGGCATCCTCCTGGCCGAAGCGGTGGACCGCCGCCATGTCGACACCATCGACCCGGCCGCCCTCGACACGCGTGATCCCGTCGACGATGACGGTATCGACGTCGTCGCCGACGCCGACGTCGACCAGGCTCTTGATCGGGTCGCGCACCGGACCGTAGCGCAGCGTGCCGCGGCCGGAGATGTCGATAATCGCGATATCGGCCTTGGCGCCCGGCGCGAGCCGGCCGAGATCGTCGCGGCCGAGCACGCGGGTGGCGTTGAGGGTGGCGGCCTCGAACATTTCGGCCGCCGTTGCGTCCAGGAAGCTCCCGCTCATGATCTTGCCGACCAGCGAAGCGCACCGCATGTTCATGATCATGTCGCGCGGAAAGGTGTCGCTGCCCAGCGCGACGTTGACGCCCGCCTTCTTGTAGGTTGCCCAGCTGTCGAGGTAGCGGCCCCGCCGTGCGAGGTTGATCGGGCAATGCGACACCGTCGCGCCGCCCTTGGCCATCAGCTCGAGGTCGTGCCCGGCCGGGTAGTTCATGCGCGGATTCTCGGCGACGAAATTGCCGTGCCCGATCAGCACGTCGGATGCGCAGAGCCCGACCGAGTCCAGCAGCTCGATCGGTGTCATACCGTGCTCGGTCACGATCTGGAAGAACTCGACCACGTTGTACGCCGCGTGGATCGAAACCGGAACGCCGAGCGAGTCGGCCGCCTCGCGGGTCTCGCGCAGCAGCTCCAGAGACATCAATTCGGTGGTGAACGGGATCAGAATCCCGCGGATGCGCCCGTTGGCCGTGCCGGCGTGCTCGCCGATGAAGTCGATCGCCGCCTGCAACCCGCGTCGCCCCTTCTCCTCGTCCCAGTCGCGCACGAGACGGCCGTCTTCCCCGCCCACCCAGTCGGCGGAGGCGTAGGCCGGCGCCAGATAGGCGCGGATGCCGAGTCGCTCCGATTCGGCGAGCAGTGCCTGCTGCATCGGCAGCTGCGCGCCGAAATCCATGAAGGTCGTCGTGCCGTTGCGCAGCAGCTCGGCGATCGTATACGTCGCCGCGTCGATACGGCGCCGGGCGGCCGCCTCGTCCTCGTCCGCCCGCTTGACCCAGTCGCCGGCATCGCCGCCGTGGGGACGGCCGCGGCGGGCCGGCAGGGTCTCGAAGAAAGGCTGGCCGAAATACTCGGGCCGCCCGGCATCGGTGATCAGCCGATGGGCGGCGCGGTGGCCGGAATGGATGTGCGTGTCGATGAAGCCGGGCGAAACCAGCTTGGAAGTCGCGTCGATCTCGCGGTCGAAGTGGCCGTCGTAGTCCGCGCCGACATGGACGATCGTCTCGTCCTCGTAGACCACCACCCCGTCACGGATCAGCGTATGTGTGGCACCGGAATGCCCAACCACCCAACCGCCGCGAATGAGCGTCCGCATGAGAGTCTCCCCTGGCCGTGGCGTCCGCGTACGAGGTAGCGCCGAGATCGTTTGGCGCAACTCCTCCCGCTATCTCTTGCCCACATCGAACCACTATAGCGTGTCCGTTCTTGATTGAACCGCCTCACCTAATTTCTTCCGTCATGGTCGGCGGAGGCCGACCATCCACGTTTCGTTTTTGATTCCAGAGACTTAAAAACTCGTGGATGGTCGGTCTCCGCCGACCATGACGGTCAGGAGGCAAGGGTAGCAGCGCTTCTATCTGAAACGGACAGGCTCTAGCGACCCGATCCGAACAGGACATGTATCGAGACGGTAATCACCCGACAGTCCGGCCACCGCCAATTCACTGATGGCCCGTCACGATTTGAGCCGTTCGTTGTCGGGATCGTGCGGGGATTCGGGGATCGCGCGGGCGGGGTAGCGCTTTCCGAGGATCTCGATTTCGAGCTCGGACCCGATATCGCCATGACCGGCGTCGACATAGCCGATGGAGAGCGACTTGCCGATGAAATGACCGCGGGCGCCGGAGGTCGCGCGGCCCACCATGGCGGAGCCGCGCCATAGCGGCTCGTTGCCGATCGGATCGACATCGTCGATCTCGTTTACCTCCAGGGTGACGAATTCGCGCGGCACGCCTTCCGCGCGCTGGCGGATCAATGCCTCCCGGCCGATGAAATCTCCCTTGTCGAGGGCCGCGAACCGCCCCAACCCCGCTTCCAGGATGGTGTATTCGCGGGTCAGGTCCTGCGCCCACATGCGGTAGGACTTCTCGATCCTGAGCGAATCCATCGCCCGCATCCCGCACTGGCCGATATCGAATTCCGCGCCCGCGCGCAGCAGCTCCAGGAAGATGTGCCGCTGGTATTCGACCGGGTGGTGAATTTCCCAGCCGAGCTCGCCGAGAAAGTTGATGCGCATCAGGCGGACCGGCGCCAGCCCGACATGAGTCCGTTGCCCGGTCAGCCAGGGGAACGAATCGTTGTCGAGATCGGCCTCGGCGATCTTCGCCATGACATCCCTCGCCCTGGGCCCGGCGACGACCAGCGTTGCGTGGGAGGTCGTCAGGTTGTCCAGCCGGACGCCGCCGTCGGCGGGCAGGTTCTTCGCGAGGTAGTCCCCGTCGTAGCGCTCCGCCGCGCCGGAGCTCACGAGATAGAAGCGCTCCTCGCCGTCCCGCATCACGGTGAACTCCGAACGCACCCCGCCGCGCGGGGTCAGGGCGTGCGACAGGTTGATGCGCCCGACCGCCTTCGGCAGGCGGCGGCACAGCAGCCGGTCTAGCCAGGCTTCGGCGCCCGGTCCCGAGACGAGGAACTTGGAGAAGCTGGTGATGTCGACGATCCCGACATTCTCGCGCACGTTCCGGTGTTCCCGGGCGACATGCGGGAAGTAGTTGGTCCGCCGGAAACTCCACACATCCGCCCGCTCGACCCCGGCCGGCGCGAACCAGTTGGGCCGCTCCCAACCGTAGCGCTGGCCCCAGACCGCGCCCATGCCGTCGAGCAGGTCGTGGATCGGGCTGGTCTTGGCCGGTCGCGCGGCGGGCCGTTCCTCGTCGGGGTAGTGGACGATGAAGACGTGCTCGTAGGCCTCCTCGTTCTTGGCCCTCACATAGGGCTTGTTGGCATAGGCGCCGAACCTGCGCGGATCGACGTCCATCATGTCGATCGACGGCTCGCCCTCGACGATCCATTCCGCGAGCTGCCATCCGGCGCCGCCCGCCGCCGTGATGCCGAAGCTGTGACCCTCGTTCAGCCACACATTGCGCAGCTCCCATGCCGGTCCGACCAGCGGGCTGCCGTCCGGCGTATAGGCGATCGGGCCGTTGACGATGTCCTTGATCCCCGCCCGCTCGAAGCTCGGCACCCGGGCGATCGCCGCCTCCAGATGGGGCATCAGCCGGTCCAAATCCCCCGGGAACAGGTCGCGTTCGAAGCTGTCCGGAACGCCGTCCCAGAAGCGCGCAGGCGCGCCTTTTTCGTAAGGCCCCAGGATGTAGCCCTGGCGTTCTTCCCGCAGGTAATAGGACGCGTCTGATTCGCGCAGCACCGCCATTTCCGGCAGGCCCTGGCGATGCCGTTCGACGAGCTCGGGCACCTCGTCGGTGACGATGTACTGATGCTCCACCGGGATCGCCGGGATGTAGATCCCGAGCATCCGGGAGGTGTGCCAGCTGTAGTTCCCGGTCGCGCACACCACGTGCTCGCAAACGATGTCGCCCCGGGTCGTCCTGACCAGCCATTCGCCGTTGGACTTGCGTTCCAGCGAACTGACCGGGGTATCGCGGCAGATCTCCGCCCCCATGTCGCGCGCGCCGGTCGCCATTGCCTGGGTGACGTCCGCCGGGGCGATATGGCCGTCGTCGGGATGGTAGAGCGCGCCGACCAGGCCCTCGGTATCGCAGAGCGGCCAGAGCTCCGCGATTTCGGCGGGGGTGACGATCTCGAACGGCACGCCGATGGTGTTGGCCGTACCGCAATACTTGCGGTACTCGTCCATGCGCTCTTCGTTGGTGGCCAGCCGGAGATTGCCCGTCACGTGGAAACTGACGTCCTGGCCGGTTTCCGCGGGCAGGGCCTTGTACAGATCGACCGAATACTTGTGCAGCTGGCCGACGCTGTAGCTCATGTTGAACAGCGGCAGCAGGCCGGCGGCGTGCCAGGTCGACCCGGCGGTGAGCTCGGTACGCTCGCACAGCACCGCGTCCGTCCAGCCCTTCTTCGCAAGGTGGTAGAGCGTCGAGACGCCGACCACACCGCCGCCGATCACCACGGCCCGAGCGTGTGTCTTCAAGGCTTCCTCCCCAGGGCTTGCCGGACGCGGCACCCCTTACCGGGTCGGAACGATAAAAGCGATTGCGCGATTCAATGCAACGATTGTAGCAATCCAGAGCGGAACCATTTTCCCGGCGGCCCGGATCGCGGGCCCGCGGGAAGGCGTGTCCGCTCTACGGAAATCGACGCCGGGCGCGTCGCGATGAAGGATCCTGTCGATGGCGAACTATCAGGACACGGTCGACCAGTCGGATCGCAAGGTTCCCGTCAACTTGCGCCAGTCGGGACCGACGCCCACCGAACTGCTCATATCCACGCGGGTGCGCAAATCGCCCTACTGGCATCTGTCGCACCAGGCGGGGTGCTGGCGCGCCACGGTGTACAACCGCATCTATCACCCGCGCGGGTACGTCCGGCCGGAAGACGGCGGCGCGATGGTCGAGTACCGCGCCCTGGTCGAGCACGTGACGCTCTGGAACGTGGCAGTGGAACGCCAGATCCGCGTTGCCGGACCCGACGCCGAGGCTTTCGTCAATCGCGTGATCACACGGGACGCGACGCGAATCCGGCCGATGAACGGCAAATATGTGATCCTGTGCAACGAGGAAGGCGGGATTCTCAACGATCCGGTGCTGCTGCGGTTATCGGAGAACGAGTTCTGGTTCAGCCTGTCGGATTCCGACGTCATGTTCTGGCTGCAAGGCGTGAACGTGGGCATGAAGGCCGACGTGGAAATCGACGAGATCGATGTCTGCCCATTGCAGATCCAGGGACCGAAATCCGCCGACCTGATGGCCGATCTGGTCGGCGGCGAGGTCCGCGAATTGCCGCCCTATGGCCTCCTGGAAGCCCGCGTGGCCGGTTGCGACGTCGTCGTGTCGCAGACCGGGTTCACCGGCGAAAAGGGCTACGAGTTCTATCTGCGCGATGCGACGCTCCATGCGGAGAAGCTGTGGAACGCCATCCTGGAGGCCGGCGAGGCGCACGATCTCATGGTGATCGCGCCCGCGCATCACCGCCGGATCGCGGCCGGTATCCTGTCCTGGGGTCAGGACATGGACGCCGAGACCCTGCCCTTCCAGTGCAATCTCGGCTACCAGGTGCCGCGCACCAAGGAGGCCGACTATATCGGCAAGGCCCGGCTGGAAGAGGTGCGCACGCTTGTCGAAGCGGGCAGGCCGCCCTTCAAGCTGACGCTCGTCGGCCTGGTTCTGGGCGGAAAACCGATCGAGGATTACGCGCCCGATTTCTGGCTGATATCGGAGGCCGATGGCGGCGATCCCGTCGGCTATGTCACCTCGCCGTGGTATTCCCCCGAGCTGGAAACCAATATCGCGATGGGTTACGTCCCCTGCGCGATGGCGGCGCTGGGAACCCGCGTGAAGGTCTGGCTGCCGGCGGAATACGCTACGACGGCGGGGCAGCCGGACGACGGCACGGTCGTCCAGATGCCCTTCCGGCCGTCGGTCAATCCGAACGCGCGGGAGATCGCGACGGCGGAAGGCCGCGACGCCGCATACTGAACGGTCCGGGCCGAAGCGACGATGCGCTATTCGATTTTCAGCCTGGCCCGCAACGCGCTGGGCTATCACCGGAACTGGCCGCGGGCCTGGCGCAGCCCGGAGCCGCGGCCCTCCTACGATGTCGTGATCGTGGGCGGCGGCGGGCACGGGCTGGCGACCGCCTACTACCTGGCCAAGGAGCACGGGCTCTCCAACGTCGCAGTCCTTGAGAAGGGCTGGTTGGGCGGCGGCAATACCGGTCGCAACACCACCATCATCCGTTCCAACTATCTGTGGGACGAGAGCGCGCATCTCTACGAGAAATCGCTGCAACTCTACGAGGGGCTCAGCCGCGAGCTCAATTTCAACATCATGCTGAGCCAGCGCGGCGTTCTGAACCTCGCCCACAACGAGCACGACCTGAAGGAGCTCTCCCGGCGGGTCCGGGCGATCCGTCTGAACGGCATCGATTCGGAGATTCTCGACCCCGAAGGCGTGAAGGCGGAGGTGCCGATCGCCAATATCTCTCCCTCGGTGCGCTACCCGATCCTCGGAGCGTCCCTGCAGAGACGGGGCGGCGTGGCCCGGCATGACGCGGTCGCATGGGGTTTCGCCCGGGCGGCCGATGCGCGGGGCGTCGACATCGTCCAGAACTGCGAGGTGACAGGGATCGACGTCGCGGGCGGGCGGGTGAACGGGCTGGAGACGACGCGGGGCAGGATCGCGGCGAAGAAGGTGGGGCTGGTCGCCGCCGGGCATTCGAGCGTCCTGGCCGCGATGGCGGGATTTCGGCTGCCGATCGAGAGCCACACCCTTCAGGCGATGGTGTCGGAGCCGATCAAGCCGGTGCTGGACAGCGTGGTGATGTCGAACACGGTCCATGTCTATGTCAGCCAATCCGACAAGGGCGAGCTGGTGATCGGCGCCGGGATGGACGGCTACAACTCCTATTCCCAGCGCGGCAGCTTCCAGATCGTGGAAGGCCAGATGGGCGCGCTGGTCGAACTGTTCCCCATATTTTCCAGGCTCCGCATGCTGCGCCAGTGGGGCGGCATCGTCGACGTCTGCCCCGACGCGAGCCCTATCGTCGGCAAGACGCCGGTGGACGGGCTCTATATCAACTGCGGCTGGGGCACCGGCGGGTTCAAGGCGACGCCGGGCTCGGGCTGGGCGTTCGCCCACACCATCGCCCAGGACAGGCCGCACCCGCTGAACGCGCCCTTCGCGCTGGAACGGTTCGCGAGCGGCGCGCTGATCGACGAACACGGCGCGGCGGCCGTGGCGCATTGAGCCCGCCATGCTTCTGATCCCCTGCCCGTGGTGCGGCGAGCGCGACGAGAGCGAGTTCACCTGCGGCGGCGAGGCCCACATCGCGCGTCCGCCCGATCCCGACGCGCTCGACGACGAGGCGTGGGCGGACTACCTGTTCATGCGGACCAACCCGAAGGGCAGCCACCGCGAGCGCTGGTACCACGGCCATGGCTGCGGGCGCTGGTTCAACGTCGAGCGAAACACCGTCACCCACGAGATCGTTTCGGTCTACCGCATGGGCGAGCCGCCGCCGGGCGGGAACGAATGACCGCGGCTCTGCCCTATCGTCTGCTCGAAGGCGGCGCGGTCGACCGTTCGCGTCCGATCGCCTTTTCGTTCAACGGACGGCGGTATTCCGGGTTCGCAGGCGACACGCTGGCGTCGGCCCTGCTCGCCAACGGCGTGCATCTGGTGGGCCGGAGCTTCAAGTACCACCGGCCGCGCGGCATCCTGTCCGCCGGCACGGAAGAGCCCAACGCCCTCGTGCAGCTGGAGTCGGGTCCCCGCGGCGTGCCCAATCTCAAGGCCACCCGTTTGGAGCTGTATGAGGGGCTAACCGCGAGCAGCGTCAACCGCTGGCCGGGCGTCGGGTTCGACCTGGCTGCCGTCAACGACCTGGCGCACCGCCTGATCCCGGCCGGGTTCTACTACAAGACCTTCATGTGGCCGCATCGCGGCTGGCATGTCTACGAGCGACTGATCCGCCGGATGGCGGGGCTGGGAAAGGCGCCGGACGGCCCGGACCCCGACCGCTACGAACGCATGAACGCGCATTGCGACGTGCTCGTCGTCGGAGCGGGACCGGCCGGACTCGCAGCCGCAAAGGCGGCGGGGAAGAGAGGCGCTCGGGTGATTCTCGCGGACGAGGACAGCCTGCTTGGCGGCACGCTCCTGGGCTCGGCCGATTCCGGATGGCTCGGCGAGGCGACGGCCGAACTGGAAGCTCTCGAAAATGTCCGTGTTCTGACCCGAACGACGGTCACAGGCTATTTCGACCACAACTTCCTGATCGCGCTCGAACGCGTTGCCGACCATCTCGGACCCGCCGCGCCGACGCACCTGCGGCGGCAACGACTGTGGCGCATTCGAGCCGGACGGGTCGTGCTGGCGACCGGCGCCCTGGAACGTCCGCTGGTATTCGCGAACAACGACCGGCCCGGTGTGATGCTGGCCGGCGCCGTCCGTGTCTATGTCAACCGCTTCGCCGTGCTCCCGGGAAGGCGCGCGGTGGTGGTCACCGACAACGACAGCGCCTATGGCGCGGCCCTCGATCTGCACCGGCATGGCGTGGAGATCGCCGCCGTCGTCGATCTCCGCCCTGAAGCGGAGGCGCCGCCGGGAGCGCGCGAGGCGGGGTTGGAGATACTGAGGGGCCACGCCGTCGTCGATACCGCCGGACGCCGCCGCGTGCATGCGGCACATATCGCCCGCATCGACGGAGACGGATCGCTGGCCGGGCCGGTGCGGTCGCTGCCCTGCGATCTGGTCGCCATGTCGGGCGGCTGGAACCCGGCGGCGCATCTTTTCTCGCAGTCCGGCGGCAGGCTGCGCTACGACGAGGCGTTCCGCGGGTTCCTGCCGGAGCGCTCGCCGCAGGCGGTCCGCTGCGCCGGCGCGGTCAACGGCTCCCTGGAAACGGAGGCATGCATTCGGGAAGGGCGCGACGCCGGAGCCGGTGAAGCGGCGCGCGCAGCGAGGCCGCCGGGCCGACCGGCGAAGGGTCCGCTATGGGTGGTGCCGACCCGGACCAAGGCAAGGGAGGCAAGGCGTTTCGTCGATTTCCAGAACGACGTGACTTCGGCCGACATCGCGCTCGCGGCACGCGAGGGCTACGAATCGGTCGAGCATCTGAAGCGCTACACCACCCTCGGCATGGGCACCGACCAGGGCAAGACCGGGAACGTGCCCGGGCTCGCTATTCTCGCCGGCACCCTCGGCGTCTCCATCATGGAGGTGGGCACGACCACCTTCCGGCCGCCATACGACCCGATCACATTCGGCGCCATCGCCGGGAGGGACGTGGGGCATCTCGCCGACCCGGTGCGCCGGACGCCGATTCACGCGTGGCACGAGGAGAACGGCGCCGTCTTCGAGGACGTGGGCCAGTGGAAGCGGCCGTTTTACTACCCGCGGCCGGAAGAGACGAAGGACGAAGCGGTCGCGCGGGAATGCCTGGCGGTGCGCGACGCCGCCGGCATCATGGACGCGAGCACGCTGGGGAAAATCCTGGTTTGCGGCCCCGACGCGAGGGAGTTTTTGAACCGCGTCTACACCAATGCCTGGGACCGGCTTGAGGTCGGGCGTTGCCGCTACGGCCTGATGCTGGGCGAGGACGGCATGGTGATGGACGACGGGGTCACGTCATGCCTTGCACGGGACCGCTTCCTGATGACCACCACGACCGGCAACGCCGCGCGGGTGTTCGCCTGGCTGGAGGAGTGGCTGCAGACGGAATGGCCGGAGCTCCGGGTCTATCTCACCTCGGTCACCGAGCAGTTCGCCACGGTGGCCCTGGCCGGTCCCGACTCGCGGGAGATTCTCGGTAGGCTGACCGACGACATCGACGTGAGCGCGGATGCGTTCCCGTTCATGGCCTGGCGCGACGGGCTGGTGGCGGGACTGCCGGCGCGCGTCTTCCGGATCAGCTACACGGGCGAGCTGTCATACGAGATCGTCGTGGCGGCGAACCGTGCGATGGACCTCTGGACCGCGCTGACGGAGCCGGCGCATGGCGTCACGCCGTTCGGCACGGAGGCGATGCACGTGCTGCGCGCGGAAAAGGGCTACCTGATGATCGGCCAGGAGACAGACGGCACGGTAACGCCCCTCGATCTCGATATGGGATGGATCCTCAGCCGGAAGAAGGATTTCGTCGGCCGCCGTTCGCTCGCCCGCGGCGGCATGCGCGATCCGACGCGCAAGCGGCTGGTCGGGCTGCGGACCGAGGACCCCGCGACGGTGCTTCCAGAGGGCGCGCAACTCCTCGGCGAACCCCCTTCGGGCCCGCCGGAGACCATGATCGGCCACGTCACCTCCAGCTACATGAGCGCGGCGCTCGGCCGCTCGATTGCGCTCGCCCTGGTGAGGGGCGGGCGCGACAGGGAACCCGGTACCGTCCATGTTCCGCTGGACGACCGCACCGTCCGGGCGGAAATCTGCGATCCGAGGTTCTACGATCCCGAAGGGGCGCGCCTGAATGGTTGAGCCCGTCCCCGGAGTCGGGCTGCGCGTCTGCCCGCCGCGGGGGCGGATCGAACTGCGCGGCGATCCGGCCGACCCGTCGTTCGTGAAGGGGGTCTCGGACGTGCTGGGGCTCGAGCCGCCCCTCGTTCCAAACACCAGCCGGTCGGGGACCCAAACCGTCATTCTGTGGCTGGGTCCCGATGCCTGGTCGATCGAAGTCCCGGCCGAAACCGAGAACGACGTTGCGCGGAAGCTGGAAAACTCCCTCTCCGGGCTCCACGCCTCGGTCGCGCCCGTCGGAGCCGGCGGTGTCACATTCTCGCTCGCCGGCCCGAGGGCGGCGGACGTGCTCGCCAAGGGAATGACGCTCGACCTGTATCCCGACCGTTTCCGGGCGGGCGCCTGCGCCCGCAGCCTGCTGGCGAGGATCCCGGTTCTGCTGCATCGCCCCGGAGACGCGCTCGCATACGAGGTCACCGTTCCGCGAAGCTACGCGGATTTCGCGCGCGACTGGCTGGAGGACGCCGCCTTCGAATACCGCCCGGCTCGCTGACCGGCGAAGCTCCTCAGCCGGGTGCCTCTTCCTGCCTCTGCGCCGGCGCCGGCGCCGACGCGGGCACCGCCGAACTGTCCTCGGAGAGTGACTTCAACAGCCCCCAGGCCATGAAGATCATGATCACCGAGATCGGCAGCGCCGCCGCGATCGACGCGGTCTGAAGCGCCTTCAGCCCGCCCGCGAGAAGCAGCACCGCGGCCACGAAACCCTCGCCCAGCCCCCAGACGACGCGGAAGCGCTGCGGCGGGTCGTCGTTCCCCATGGAGAGCATGGTGGTGATCACCAGCGTCCCGGAATCGGACGAGGTGATGAACCATGTGGCCAGCAGGAGAGTCGCGAGCGCCGACATCACCCATTGCAGGGTGGAGAAGTCGGTCAACCGTTCGATGGTCCCGTAGAGCGCCGCCGGCAGGTTCCAGGCCTTCACCAGATCGACGATGCCGGCGGTGCCGACGCCGCCGGCCGCGTTGAGCTCCATGTAGATCGCGTTGCCGCCGAACATGCAGAGCCAGAAGAAGGCGATCGTGGTGGGCACGAACATGACGCCCACCATGAACTCGCGGATCGTGCGGCCGCGGCTGATGCGCGCGATGAACAGCCCGACGAAGGGCGCCCAGGAGATCCACCAGCCCCAATAGAAGATCGTCCAGCCGCCCTGCCACGCGATCTCCTTCTCGGTGCCGGCGGTCCAGAACCCCATCGGGATCACGTTCCAGATGTAGTCGCCGAGCGAGGTGACGAAGAACCCCATCAGCCACTTGAACGGTCCGCCGAACAGGAAGAAGGCGAGGAGGACGAGCGACAGCCAGATGTTCCACTCGGAGATGATACGGATGCCGTTGCCGACGCCGGACACCGCCGAAACCGTCGCTATCAGCGAGATGACGACGATCAGGATGATCTGCGTCCATATCCCGGGATCGACGCCGAACAGCACGTTGAGCCCGGTCGCCATTTGGTTGACGCCGAGGCCGAGAGAGGTCGC
This sequence comes from Alphaproteobacteria bacterium, assembly GCA_965202835.1. Taxonomy (GTDB): domain Bacteria; phylum Pseudomonadota; class Alphaproteobacteria; order MPNO01; family MPNO01; genus MPNO01. The sequence goes on from CBDBCA010000002.1 coordinate 63,515, forward strand.
GACGCCGAAGATCGTGCCGAACACCGCGAGAAGGTCGACGCCATGCCCGATGGGACCGTAGATCCGGTCGCCGATGATCGGGTAGAGCGCCGAGCGCATGGTGAAAGGCAGCTTCTTGCGGAAGCCGAAATAGGCGAGACAGAGGCCGACCACCACATAGACCGCCCAGCCGTGGAAGCCCCAGTGGAAATAGGTGACCCGCATCGCGTGGACCGCGCGGGTCAGGTCCATGGACGTCGCGCCGGCGACATCCGCATGCGGGTTGTTCGGGTAGCCGAAGGCGCCCGAGTTGTCGAAATAGAAAATCGGCTCGGCGACGCCGAAGAACAGGATCCCGATCCCCACCCCGGCGGAGAACAGCATCGCGAACCAGGAGAAATTGCTGAACTCGGGCCGCGAATCGTCGTCGCCCAGGCGGATCGATCCGAATCTCGAGAACATCATGATGAGGCAGAACAGCACCAGCCCCATGACGATGATGATGTAGTACCAGCTGAGCGACGCCTCGATCCAGCCGCGAATGGCGGTGTAAATGCCGTTGGCGAACTCGACATTGAGGACCGTGAAGACCACGAAGGCGACCACCATCCCCTTGGCCGCCAGGCCCATACCGGTGTGAAGCCCGCGCATGAGTCCGGCGCGCGCGATCAGGTCTTCCATCGCCCTTGACGACACTCTGTCCCTCCTTCGGCATTCGCCGAAAACGTGGGGTTTCGGAGATCGAGGCGGAAACCCTAGCAAATCGCGAACGCTCCGCGAAACCCCGGCCGTCCGGCTTGGCGGAGAAACCGTCGATGCCCTAACATCGGCACGAGGGCAGCACCGGCGATACCGTGAGACTCGTCACTTTCCGTCATGGCTCGACCGGCGACCGGGATCGGGTGGGCGCGCTGATCGACGGCGACAGCGCGGTCGTCGATCTCGGCACGTCCCCGGGCGGGCCCGCGTTCGCGTCCATGCTCGCGCTGATCCGCGCGGGCGACGAGGCGCTCGCGGCGGCGCGCCTTGCGGCGGCGAGCCCGCCGGCGGACGCCGTGGTCGCGGCCGAGGAGATCGTGCTTCGGACGCCGTTGCCGGAGCCGCCCCAGGTCCGCGACTGCCTGTGCTTCGAGGAGCACCTCAAGCGCGCCTTCGAGGTCATGCGCAAGACCAGTGGGTCCGCGTCCTCGTCCGCGTTTCAGGTGCCGGACGTCTGGTACCGCCAGCCGATCTACTACAAAGCCAACCGCCTGACGGTCGTCGGCCACGATGAAGACGTATCGTGGCCGAACTACGCCGGGGCGATGGACTACGAGCTCGAATTCGGCTTCTTCATCGGCAAGGGCGGCAAGAACATCGCGAAGCGGGACGCACGCGCGCATATCTTCGGCTATTCCATTTTCAACGACTTCTCGGCGCGGGATGCGCAGGCGCTGGAGATGCCGGGCGGGCTCGGACCCGCCAAGGGCAAGGATTTCGACACCGGCAACGTCATCGGCCCCTGCATTGTCACGGCCGACGAGCTCGACCCCTATGACTGCACCATGATCGCGCGCGTCAACGGCGAGGAATGGTCGCGCGGACATTCCGGCACCATTCACTGGAGCTTCGAGGACCTGATCGCCCATGTCTCGCAGTCCGAGACCTTGCATCCCGGCGAATTTTTCGGCTCGGGAACGGTCGGCGGCGGCTGCGGGCTGGAGCTGGAGCGTTACCTGTCGGACGGCGACACGATCGAGCTCGAAGTGGAGGGTATCGGTATCCTGCGCAACAGACTCATCAGGGAGGCGTGAGAATTGGTCGAGAAGATCCGCCGCGTGGTTACGGCGCACGACGACAACGGCAAGTCGGTTTTCGTCATCGACGGCGCCGCCAGCACGGTCAAGGAGATGGAATCGATGCCGGGCCTCGCACTCACCGAGCTTTGGCGAACGGACGGCGCCCCGGCCGACAACTCGGGACGCGCCGACGCCGCCGACGGTCCGGTGGTGCTGGAACCGGCGCCGGGCGGAACCGTCTTCCGCATCGTCGAGTTTCCGCCCGACAGCGCCTGGCGAGACCGCGCCGACGCCCGGGACGCCTTCGATTCGATCGGCGCCGGACACGCGCCCGACGCCGCGAGCGACGATCCGATGATGCACAAGACCTCGACCGTGGATTACCTGATCGTCCTCAAGGGCGAGATCTGGGCGGTTCTCGACACCGGCGAGGTCTGCCTCAATGCCGGCGACGTGATGATCCAGCGCGGCACCAACCATTCCTGGAGCGTTCGTACCGACGAGCCCTGCCTGCTTGCCGCGGTCCTGATCAACGCCGATCCTGTATAAGCGCCTTTTCGCACCGGGAGGTCTTGTCGATGACCGATTCCGACGGATCCGGTTACGGGCGCAATGCGATCGTTCCGGAAGAGGACGTGAGGCTCACGCATGTCGGAGCCGGCACGCCGATGGGCGAGCTCATGCGGCGCTACTGGCATCCCGTCTGCATGTCGTCGGAGCTCGCCGATCTGCCCAAATATTTCAGGATCCTCGACGAGGAGCTGGTCGCCTATCGCGACAAGTCGGGCCGGGTCGGCGTGCTGGGCGCCCATTGCGCGCATCGGGGGACATCCCTGGAATACGGCAGAATCGAGGAACGCGGCCTCAGGTGCTGTTACCATGGCTGGTACTACGACGCGGAAGGCAGATGCCTCGACCAGCCGGGCGAACCGGCGAACAGCCCCTACAAGGACGAGGTGCGACAGCCCTGGTATCCGGCCGAGGAATACAGGGGTCTGGTGTTTGCCTATATGGGGCCGCCCGACAGGAAGCCGCTACTGCCGCGCTACGACATCCTGGAGGACGACGACGCCGAATATCTTGCCTACCGCAATTACAGCCGCGGCGCGGTGGCGGCCTGCAACTGGCTGCAACTCCACGAGAACGCCGCCGACCCCATCCACATCTACGCCCTCCACGGCGCCAATCGAAGCGTGTTCGACTTCGACGACGTGATGGGGGTCAAGCCCAGCATCGACTTCGTTCGTTCGGACCGGCACGTCTCCTATATCCGGACGACCGATCTGGAAGGCGGCAACAGGCTGATCCGGACCTCGACCATCTACGTGCCGACGGCAAAGTGCATCCCCCCGCCCGACGTGACCGGCACCGATCCCGACGGCGAGACCGAACGCGCGCGCATGGTGGGCTGGTGGGTGCCCGTCGATAACGAGCGCACGATCGGGTTCCACGTGGAACGCATCGATCCCGGCAAGAGGATCTTCCAGCCGCCGGATGGGGAAGTCGTCCGCGACTACGAGGAAACCCAGCGCGCGCCCGACGATTGGGAAGCGCAGGTCAGCCAGCGACCGATCGCCCGGCACGCGCTCGAACATCTCGCGACATCGGACCGCGGCGTGGTCATGTTCCGGCGACTGTTGAGCGAGGCGATCGATGCCGTGGAGCGCGGAGAGGATCCGCCGGGCATCATCCGCGACCCGGCCGACCGGATCGTCGTGGTGCCGTCGGGCAACGAGGTCGTCGCCGACGGATAGGCGACTTACAGCCTGTCTGGTTTAGATTGAACCGCTACTGCTGCCCTGATCGTCATGGTCGGCGAAGGCCGACCATCCACGCTTTGTATTTTGTTTTTTCTGTCCTGAGCCGAACAAAAAAACTCGTGGATGGTCGGCCTTCGCCGACCATGACGGGCGAGGTAGGAGTTGGAGCGCTTCCAACTGAAACGGACAGACTCTACCCCTTCGGAATCAGATTGCCGGGCGCGTTGATTCCGCTTGCGCCCCATCTGTCCGGGTGGCCGCGCTCGTATTGGCGGGGATAGGTTATCGGCTCGTCCAGCTCCCGCGCGGCATGCCAGACCCATCGCGGGTTGAACAGCATCGGCCGCGCCATGGCGATCATGTCCGCCTGTCCGCGAGCCAGGATGTCTTCGGCCTGACGGGGCTCGCCGATCTGGCCGACCGCGATGACCGGCATGTCGACGGCGGCCTTGACGGCCTCTGCGAACCCGGTCTGGTACCCCGGCCCCACGGCAATCCGCTGCGCGGGGGTCAGGCCCCCGCTGGACACGTGGATGTAGTCGCAGCCGAGCGCATCGAGCGCCCGGGCGAGCTCGACGGTGTCCTCGACGGACCAGCCGCCCGCCACCCAATCGGTCGCGGAGACGCGCATGCCGATGGGCAGGTCGGACGGCCAGACCGCTCGAATCGCCTGGAACACGTCCAGCGCGAAACGCATCCGGTTTGGCAGGCTCCCGCCATATTCGTCGTTCCGCCGGTTGGTCAGCGGCGACAGGAACTGGTGGATGAGGTAGCCATGCGCCCCGTGAAGTTCGACCGCCCTGACGCCGGCGCGTTTCGCGCGGTGGGCCGCGTCAACGAAACACTGGATCACGTCGGTGACCGCGTCGGCCGACAACGGCCGCGGCGCCGGCCATTTGTCGGAGAGCGGCACCGACGAGGGAGCGACCGCTTCATAGCCTCCTTCGTCGACGGGCAGAGGTCCCCCGCCCTTCCAGGGTTCGCGGGCCGACGCCTTGCGACCGGCATGGCAAAGCTGAACGCCGAAATGTCCGTCGCCGTGAGCCTCGAAGAACCGCGCTATGCGCGCGACGGCTCCCTCCTGCTCGTCGGAGTAGAGCGACAGGCAACTCGGCGCATTGCGCGCGTCCGCCGCGACATAGGTGGACTCCGTCAACACCAGCGCGGCGCCGGACACCGCATACTGGCCGAGATGCATCAAATGCCAGTCGCCGGCGACGCCGTCATCGGCGGAAAACTGCGTCATCGGCGCGACGACGATCCGGTTGGAAAGCCGCAAGCCGCGCAATTCTATCGGTTCGAACAGTTTCGCCGTCATTCCTCTGTCCGACTCGGCTTCTCCTCGACGCCCCGCAGGCTCCGGGAGAATACACGATGGAGGCACAGGACGATGGGACCGCGGGCTGCTTGGCGGGAAAATCGCCGATGCACTAACATTTGCCGACCGGTCGCCATTCCTGCAATCGCCGCTTTCCTGTCCGACGGCATATCCGATATCCACCGGGGAGACGAAGACCTTGGCCCTTCTGATCAGCAATCTCTTTATGGGAACGGATGCGGACTGGCGCACCGCCATCAATGCCGAATTGCCGGATCTGGAAGTGCGGTTCTGGCCCGATGTCGGCGATCCCGGGGACATCGAGTACCTGGCGTTCACCCGCCCCAGCCCCGACGACTGGCCGGATTTCCCGAATCTCAAGGCGATGCTGACCCGCCAGGCGGGGGTCGACGGTTTCATAAGGCATCCCAGGCTGCCGGACGTTCCTCTCTCGAAGCTGGAGCCGGAAGACGGCGATCCGATGATGACCGAATACGCCGTCATGCACGTGCTCCGGCTGCATCGCGGCATGCCGACCTACCGCGAGCGTCAGGCGCGCAGGGAATGGGGCGAGGTGAAGCAGAAACGCCCGGAAGAACGCACCGTCGGCTTTCTCGGCTATGGGACGATGGCCCGGAAACCGGCCCGCATCCTGCGCGACATGGGGTTCGACGTCGCCGCCTGGACGCGGACTCCGAAGCCCGATGCGGAGATCCCGATTTACGCCGGCGCCGACCGGTTCGATGCGATCCTCGAACGCTCGGACATCGTGGTCTGCCTGCTACCGCTGACCGGCGAGACACGCGGCATTCTGAATGCGGAGGCGTTCGCGAAAATGCCGGAGGGCGGCATGGTCATCAATATCGGCCGCGGCGAGCATGTTGCGGTCGACGACCTGATCGCCGCGCTGGATTCGGGCCATCTCTACCATGCCGCGCTGGACGTTCACTCTCCCGAACCCCTGCCGCCGGAAAGCCCGCTCTGGGATCACCCCGGAGTGACCGTCATGCCGCATGTCGCGAGGCGCCCGAATGTCGGTCAGCTGGCGCCGCAGATCGTGGCCAACATCAGGCGCTGCGAGGCCGGCCTGCCGCTTCTCCAGGAAGTCGACCGCGCCGCCGGGTATTGACGGCGGGCTATAGCGTGTCCGTTCTTGATTGAACCGCCTCGCCCAATTTCTTCCGTCATGGTCGGCCTTCGCCGACCATGACGGTTAGGAGGCAAGGGTAGCAGCGCTTCCATCTGAAACGGACAGTCTCTAGGCGTTCGCCGGGTCGAGATCCGAAGCCATGACTTCGGGGGTCAGCCCCACCGCCTCTTCGGCGTCGAAGTTGAGCTCGATCTTGATGCCGTTCGGATCGAACAGAAACAGCTGGTACAGGCCCTGGTCCGAAACCTGGCGCTGCGAGAATTCGACTCCCAGCCCGGCCAGGCGGGACATCGTCTTCCTCAGCCCGGTCGCCCTGAACGCGATGTGGTCGACCACGCCGGTCCCATGAGTGGCGTCGGATTGCTGGCCCAGATAGGCCATCCGGTTCTCCGAAACGTCCCTGCCGCCTTCGGTCACATGCACTACGTCACGGTCGCCGATATAGAGCCAGACGACGGGAAACTTGAAGTCCGGGGTAGGCCCCGCCACCATGCCCAGGACATCGCAATACCAGTCCCTGGTGCGTTCGATATCCTCGGTCTGCACGAGGAAATGTTCGAGGTGCGACAGCGGCATGCCGATTCTCCCGAGGCGCGGTATGCCGGACAGCGTATGCGGGACGCCCCCCGGATACCAGCCAGACGGCATCGACAATAACGGAGGCCTTCAATGCCAGCCTATTGGGTAGCCCGCTCGAAGATCCACGACCCGGTCCAGTACAAGAAATACACCGATCTCGTTCCGGCGATTCTGGAGAAGTACGGCGGCAAGGTTCTGGCCCGCGGCGGCGATTACCGGATCATGGAAGGTCCGGAGCATTTCGAGCGCTTCGTGGTCGTCGAGTTCCCGTCCTTCGACCAGGCCGTTGCCTGCCACCGTTCGCCCGAATATCAGGCGGCGGCCGGCCACCGGCGCAACGGTGCGGGAGAGGTGGAGCAGGTCATCGTCGAGGGTGGCGAGGCGACGCCGATCTGACCGGAACGCAGCCTCGCGATCAGCGGTTGACTTCGTCCATCCACTCGTCGGGATACCGCTCGCCGGCGGCGACGAAGATGCCGCCCCACCAGGGCGGACAGCCGGTTCGCGGTGATCGATGCGTTGCCGATGGTCAGGATCTGATCGAGATATTGATAGCCGCGAGGATTGGTGGTGTTGAGCGCGGCGGAGCCGTTGCGGAGGATCTCGGCGAGACCGAAGAATACCAGGAGCGAATTGGCCTCGGCCTGTTCGACGATCCGCGACGTCCTGAGCACCGTCTTGACCAGCAGTTGATAGACGACCACGGCGAACACGACCGACAGGACGATCGAGACCGGCAGCGATATGAACGGGCTGAGCCCGTAAACCGTGAACAGCCAATACGCGACATAGGCCCCGATCATGGCCAGGTCGCCATGCGCGATGTTGAGCATGCGCATCGTGCCGTAGATCAGGTTGAGCCCAACGGCGACGAGAGCGTAAATCGAGCCCGTAGACAGGGCGGCGATCAGAAGTTGGCCGCTTGTCAGAACCCCGAGGTCCATTGGCCGCCCCGTTTTCCGGTTCCCGGAAGTGTGTCGAAAACCCGGCGACGAACCGCGCCTGTCCCGGCCGGTCGCGCTCGACAACGCTGCCGGTGCCCCTGGGGGCTGTCAAGCCGACGGCAGCGAACGCGTCGCGCGGCACGCGCGCAATGGCCCGGTTTGGAGAGGACGTGACCTCCTCAACCGTTCGTCCGATTACCTCGTATCGTCGCAATCACAAATTGTTTACAAGGCGAATTGTGCAGTGTGGCTATAATACCTGTATCCAATACACATATATAGTATGCAAGATGCGCTATAATTTTATCTCATTCATGAGATACCAATGAATTATTATTATTGAATATTACATGTGTCAGTGTGCCCATGGTTAGCCGTCCCAGAGTACGTATTCCGGCGGTCAGTACTCTGATTGCGTTCGAGAGTGCCGGTCGCCTCGGCAATTTCTCCCGCGCGGCGGAAGAGTTGCAGACTTCTCAATCGGCGATCAGCCGTCACATCGCCAGACTCGAGGAGCACCTTTCCACCCGGGTTTTCGACCGGTCCCGGACCGGGGTTTGCCTGACCGAGGCAGGGAGTCACCTTTACGACGCCGTCGCCGCCGGACTGCGGATGATCGACCGCGCGATCGTCGAGGCGGGCGAGGCGACGGATGAAAAGCATGTGGTGGTCGCGTGTTCCCACGATGCGTGGCAACTGGTCTTCATGCCTCGCCTCGATGCGCTCCAAAAGACGCTCGGCGGGAACTCCCTCGTCCGCTTCCGGCTCTACCCTCACGACTCGCCGGACGTGCCGCTCGACCCCGACGCCGACGTCGTGTTCACCTGGGACGAAAGGGCCGCCGGTCCCGAAACCCTGGCGCTCAGGGAAGCCGTCAGACCGGTCTGTTCGCCGCAATACGCGGCATCCAACGCGGAAATTCTGGACGGACCGATCGGCGGTTGGGGCGGGCTGACGCTTCTCGACTGCACGGGTCCCGTCCAGAGATGGGCGTCGTGGGACGGCTGGTTCGAGTCCGCGGGGCGTCCCGACTCTTCGCCCCGGATGCTCGAATTGGACACCTACAACGACGTGTTGCAGTCGGCGGCCGCCGGAGAGGGCATCGCGCTTGGCTGGCGATACTTCGTCGACAGCTATATCGAAGCGGGTGCGCTCATCGAGTTGGGAGACGGTTTTGTCGAATTCGACAACCTGTTTTGCGGCCTGTTGACCGAGAAGGGGCGGAGGAAACCCGTCGCACGCAACCTTCTCGCGTTCATGGGTCAATCAATTCAAGGTTGACCCGGAAACCGAGAACAGGGCGTGCAAAGCGTCGAGCGCTCCTCCGATAGCGAAAGTTGACGCGGGACGACCGTCACCGGCCGATCCTGAAGCGGATTTGGCGAAATCGGCAGCGGTTCCGTCCAGGACGGGCAGGCGCTACACCCGCCTCAGCGCCAGCCGCTCGCGTTCGGCCAGGGCATGTCCGAAGAGTCCGCCGGGGCGGAAGACGAGGAACAGGAACAGCAGCGCGTAGGCGCAGAGGTCGCGGTATTCGGTGCCGAGATACCAGATGCTCTGCGCTTCCACGACACCGAGCAGCAACCCGCCCAGGATCGCGCCGGGAATCGAGCCCATGCCGCCCAGCATCATCGCGATCAGCCCCTTGAAGGTGGCCCACAGCCCGAACAGCGGCGTGATCTGGCCGTCCTGCGCGACGATGAGATATCCGGCGACGCCGCCGATCGCCGAGGCGCAGGCGAACGCGAGGAACGTCACCGCGGCGATGTTGATTCCCATGTAGCGCGCCGCGTCGGGATTTTCCGAGACCGCGCGGAGCCGGAGCCCGAAGCGCGTGCGGTAGAGCAAGAGGTGCAGGCCGAGAGTGAGCGCGGCCGCGCAGGCGAACATCACGAGGTTCTCGACCTTGAAGAAAAAGGGGCCGAAATCCATCGGCTCCGCCTCGATCAGCGGCGGGAACGGATAGGTGCGGTCGGGAAACACGATGGTCACGACTTCCTCGAGCTGCATCCAGATCGCGAAGCTGGAGACCATCGAGGCCAGGGCGGCTCCCTGCCGGATTGCCCAGAAGCAGAGCCGTTCGACGTAGATGCCGACCAGAACCGCCCCCACCACCGTCGCGGCAGCGACCGCAAGTCCTCCGGCGCGGAATTCGAGGAAGACCAGCGTGCCGACGAAGGCGCCCAGCATGATCGAGGGCCCGTAGGACAGGTTCAGTCGGCGCATGACGCCGAAGATCAGGGTAAACCCGATCGCCAGCAGAGCGTAGGAAGAGCCCAGCATCACGCCGTCGAAGCAGTTCTGAACGAAATCGACCATGGCGCAGGGCAGACCCCGCTGGTTAACCGTTCGCCTGCGACCCGAGATAGGCCCTTTGGATCACCTCGTCTTCGGCGAGCTCTCCCGGCGTGCCGTCGAAGGTCACGCGGCCCTGCTCCAGCAAGAAGAAATGATGCGCCACCTGAAGCGCCATATGGGCGTTCTGCTCGACCAGGAAGATCGACGTGCCCTCGCTGTGGAGGTCGCGGACGATCCGGAAAATCTCCTCCACCATCAGAGGCGCTAGCCCCAGCGAAGGTTCGTCCATCAGCAGGAGCTTCGGACGCGCCATCAGCGCGCGAGCCACGGCAAGCATCTGCTGTTCGCCGCCCGAGAGCGTGCCCGCGTTCTGCTCCGCGCGCTCGCGGAGACGCGGGAACCGTTCGAACATCCGGTCCAGGTCCCGGTCCACCTCGGCGCGTTCCCTGGCCAGCCTGAGATAGCCGCCCGCGAGCAGATTCTCCCGCACGTCCATATCGGGGAACACGAGCCGGTTCTCGGGGACCAGGGCGATGCCGTGCTCCACGATCCGGCTCGGCGTCCGGCCGACCAGCTCCACGCCGTCGAAGCTGATCGACCCGCGCGACGGGTTGAGGATCCCCGCGATGGTCATCATCAGGGTCGTCTTGCCCGCGCCGTTCGGGCCGAGCAGACAGGTGATCCGGCCGTCGGCCACCGACAGATCGACGCCCCGCAGCGCCTCGATCTTGCCGTAGGAAGTGACGATGTCGCGGACTTCAAGCATTCCCGCCCTCGGCGGATTGCGGGGCGCCGAGATAGGCCTCCCGCACCAGCGGATCGTTCTGGATTTCTTCCGGCGTGCCCTCGGCGATTTTCTGCCCGAAGTTGAGCACGGCGATCCGGTCGGTCACGCCCATGACCAGCTCCATGACGTGCTCGACCAGCAGGATCGTCATCCCGTCGTCGCGCAACTTCGAGAGACGCTCGCGCAGCTGGCCGACCTCCTCGACGTTCATCCCGGCCGCCGGCTCGTCGAGCAGCAGCATGCTCGGCTTGGCCGCGAGCGCGCGCGCCAGTTCGAGCCGGCGTTGCTCGCCGAAAGAGAGATTGCCCGCGAGATCGTCCGCCTTCGCCGCGAGACCGGCGAATTCCAGCAGCGCCGCCACTTCCGCGCGCGCCCGCGCCGAGCCTGCGAACCATCGGCTCAGGAAACCGGATGCCTTGCGGTCCGCCATTGCGTTCTGCGCCACCCACAGGTTCTGCCAGACGCTCAGATGGCCGAACAGGCGGATGTTCTGGAAGGTCCGCGCGATTCCCGCGGCGAGGCAGACATGCGGCGGGGCGCGGGTGATGTCGCGGTCCTCGAAGCGGATTTCCCCCGCGGTCACCGGAAACACGCCGCAGATCAGGTTGACGGTGGTGCTCTTGCCGGACCCGTTGGGGCCGATCAAGCCGAAGATCTCGCCTTCCCCGACCTCCAGATCGAGCCCGTCGACCGCGCGCACCCCGCCGAAATGCTTCGACAGCCCGTTAAGTGCGAGCATGGCCACGGCCGGTAAACAGGCCCTTGAGAAGCGCCGTCGCCCGCTCGTCGAACAGGCCGCGCGGGCGGACGTTCATCGCCAGCACGATCAGCGCGCCGAAGAGCAGGTTGCGCCAATCCCCCATGAACCGCAGCCCTTCCACCAGCACGCCCTGGATGAAGATCACCGCGACCAGGGTACCGAAAACGTTCGAGAGCCCGCCCAGGATCGGGTAGGCGATCGCGAACGTGGCGAGGATCACGCCGAAATTGAGATGTTCGATATGCGTCGTGTAATGGGCGTAGATGCCGCCGCCAAGCCCGGCGATGAAGCCGCCCGCGGTCATCGCCGCGACCTTCACCACGGTGAGGTTGATGCCGGCGCTCTGGGCCGCGAGCTCGTCCTCCCCTACCGCGCGCAGCACCGCGCCGGCGCGTGAGCGGTCCATCCACCAAAGCGCCGCCATGACGATGATCACCACCGCCCAGACGAACAGCATGACGTCGAGCGAGGTCCAGCCGTTCTCCGGAAAGAAGCGGATCTGGCGGAAGCCCTCGCCGCCCAGCGGGCCCACCGTGATGCCGCCCTTCGAGATCTGGTAGTCGAAATTGAAGAAGAACAGGCGCACGAATTCGCCGAATGCGAGGGTCGCGATCACCAGCATCAAGCCCTTCACCCGGAGCGCGGGGAACCCGACGATGAACGCCATGAGCCCAGCCAGCAGGGCGCCGACCAGCATGGCGGGCACGATGTGAAACCCGGCGAGCACGGTCAGCATGCCGGCGACGTAGGCGCCGATCGCGAAGAAGCCGGCCTGGGCGAGGCTCAACTGTCCGGTCAGCATCACCACATAGGCCGACAGCCCCAGAATCGTGTGAACGCCGATGATCTGCAGGAGGCCGAGATAAAAGTCCATCGGGTCCGCGGTCCCTCAGTCGCGCCCGGCCGGAGACGAGAAGATGCCGCCCGGACGCAGGAACAGGAACACGAACAACAACAGCATCACATACATGTCGCGCTCGGTGACGCCCCGCAGGAACTGGAACGTGTTCTCGAACGCGCCCACCAGCAGACCCGCGATGATCGCTCCGGGAATGCTGCCGAGCCCCCCGATCACGGTGACGATCAGGCCCTTGACGGTGAACGGGATCGACAGCAGGGGCGACAGGACCCCGACCGCCGCCCCGATCATGGCGCCCGCGATGCCGCCGAGTACGCCGGTGATCACGAACGTCATCGCGTTGGTCCGCTCAAGCCCGATGCCGCAAAGCTGAGCCGCGACGGGCTGTTGCGAAACCGCCCTCGTCGCGATTCCGAGACGGGTGCGATAGATCAAATAGAGGAGGACCGCCATGCTGACGACGCTTACGGCGAAGACGAACATCAGGTCGCCGCGCAGGCCGAACGGCCCCAGCTCGACCATCACGTCGTCGAACAGCGCCGGGTAGGGCTGCGGCATGCCGTCGGTCTCGTGAACGATGATCTCGTCGATAAGAAGCAGCATGCCCACCGTCGCCATCAGCGTTGCCAGCGGGCTGGCGAGCGGTATGAAGCGAAAGCAGAGCAGATAGATGACGTAACCGAAAATGCCGGCCGCGACGGCCGAGATGAAAAACACCACCGGCGCGGGCGCGGGAACCAGCGCGAATACGGCGATGCTCGAATAGGCGCCGGCGATCGCGGCGGCGGCGTAGCTCATGTTGAGCTTGTCCATCACGCCGAAGATCAGCGTGAAGCCGATCCCGATCATCGCGTAGGTGGTGCCGAACAGGAGCCCGTCGGCGATCGACTGAACCAGGTCGATCAGGTCGAAGAGGAAGTCCTCCATCCCGCGCCCCCGTCAGGAAAAGCGTCCGGCGGGCCGGCTTCACGCCGGCCCGCCGGAGCTTGGACGAGCGTTACTTGATCGGGTTGTGGAGAACCGCCCACTCTCCGGCCTTGGCGTGGACGTAGACGTAAGGCTTGACCGCCTCGCCCTCATCCGTGCGCTGGATCTTGCCGAGCAGCCCGCCGGTCGTCTTCAGGTTGGCGAGCCCGTCGCGGATCTTGCGCCGGTCGGCCTTCAGCGTGTCGGCCTTGGCCATGACCTTCTGGGACTCGATCACGCCCTTGAGGATGTTCACGATCTCCCACGCGGCGGCGCTGTGCAGGTCGGCGCTGCCGCCGAGCTTGGCGGCGGCCTCGGCGGCCATCTTGGCGGCCGGCGTCACCGGCGCGAAGCTGGTCGGGATGATGATCCCCTCGGCCTGCTTGGCGCAGCCCTGGAGCGTCTCAAGGCTCGACGAGCTGGTCAGCCCCACCAGCAGCTTCGGCTTGACCCGCTGGCGCTGCATCTCCTTCAGCACGCCGCAAGTGGTGAACGGATGCGCCGAAATCGCGACGACATCGGCCTTCGCCTTGCGCATCTTGCGCACCTGGGTGGTGAAGTTGGTGTCGGCCAGCAGCCATTTGGCCTCGCCGAGCACCTCATAGCCGGCATCGCCGGACCGCGTCTTCATCACCTTGTACCAGGTGAAGCGGGAATGCGCGAAATCCTCCTCGACGCCGCCGAAGACCGTCTTCAGGTCCGGATCCCGCGCTTTGATCCACTTGAACATCTGGCGGTACATTTCCATCTCGTTGGGCACGTTGCGGAACGCCCATTCGGAGATCTTGGCAAGCCCGCCCTTGATCGCGGTGTCGGTGAAGACCGGGAACTGAAGCCCGGTGTCCTTATCGTCGCCGACCTTCTTCTGCAGGATGCCGAACAGCGGCTCGGCGACGTTGGAGCAGGTCGGCCCGACCGCGACCACCGCCTCGGTGGTGGCGATGCGGCGGAGGACTGAAATCCCCTCTTCCGCGTTGCAGCGATCGTCGTAGAAGGCGACCTTGATCTTGCCCGTCGCGCCGTCGCCGAGCTTCACCCCGCCCGACTCGTTGATGTGCTTGGCGGCGGCGAGCATCACCGCCTCGGTGTTGACGCCGAAGGAACGGACCACGCCCGATTTCGCACCGAAACCGGCGATATGGACGGTGCGCTCCATGGCGAACGACTGGACCGGTGCCGCCAGCAGACCGGCGGCCGCTATCGCGGGGCCGACGATCGTCAGCGCTGACCATTTTCGTAGCATCTGGCAATCTCCCTTCGTTCCGAACGGGTTCCGTTCGTTGGGTTGGTGTCACGCACGGCGAAGCGAACCGGACAAACGACGTCTGAATCTGTTTGCCGCCCGGTCCCACCGTCTCCCGGTCGATATGCGAGGAACGCCGCGCATCCATTTCAATGAGGATCCGCACACCTCCAGGTTCGATGATCGCGCCAACACACGACATTGACAAGACCGTTTTGCCCGGCCGGCCGGCGGGCGCTCCCCTCCTACTCCGCCGCTTCGAGCTTGTCCTGGGTGCGGAGTACGAAGTCGGACGCGTCGTGACGTTCGTGGAGCTGGTCCTCCGGCGGCCCGTTGATCCGGTTGACCTTTCGCCCCCGCATCACGGCGTCGCGGGCCGCGATTTCGTCGTACCAGCGGACGACGTTCCGGTACTCGCCGGCGGTCAGAAACTCCGCCGCGTCGTACAGCTTGCCCGTCGTCAGCACGCCGTACCACGGCCAGATCGCCATGTCGGCGATGGTGTAGGTATCGCCCGCCACGTAGGGCTTGTCCTCCAGCTGCTTGTCGAGCACGTCGAGCTGGCGCTTCACCTCCATCGTGAACCGGTCGATGGGATATTCCATCTTGTAGGGCGCATAGGCATAGAAATGGCCGAAACCGCCGCCGAGATAGGGTGCCGAGCCCATCTGCCAGAACAGCCACGACAGGCATTCGGCGCGCTCGGAAGGATCGTCGGGGATGAAGGCACCGAACTTCTCCGCGAGATAGAGCAGGATCGCCCCCGACTCGAAGACCCGGGTCGGCTCGGGCAGCGAGTAGTCCACCAGCGCGGGAATCTTCGAGTTGGGATTGATCGCGACGAACCCGGAACCGAACTGTTCGCCCTCGCGGATATTGACGACATACGCGTCGTATTCCGCGCCGTCATGCCCCGCCGCCAGCAGCTCCTCCAGCATCACGGTGACCTTCACGCCGTTGGGCGTCGCCAGCGAGTAAAGCTGGAGCGGATGGTCCCCGCGCGGCAGTTCCGCGTCATGAGTCGCGCCGGAGATCGGCCGGTTGATTGAGGCGAACCGGCCGCCGTTCTCGCGTTCCCATGTCCAGACCCTGGGCGGTTCGTAGGCGGGGGCTTCGGTCACTCTCTTGTCCTCCGTTTCGGGGTGCCGGTGCGTTCGGAGGGTCTCTTACTGCATGGACCGGCTGTGGTGAACCTCCGTCCGGTTGATTTTTGCGACTCCTGCCGTACCATCGACCCTCGCCCCGGCAGGGTGCCGCGGCAAGGGGGGCTCGGCTGCCATGTGCGGAGAGCCAAAAGGGGGAGAACCGTAAATGTCCGTCAGACGAGTATTGATTTCGTTCGCCGCCGCGCTTATCGCAGCCACGGCGGTGTTCGCGATGTCCGCGTCCGAAGCGGTCGCCGGATCGAGCCTCAAGATCCTGAGAAGCTGGCCGCCGGTCATCGAGGCCGTGCGGAATATCGAGCGGTATCACGAGCAGGTGGAGAAGGCCGCCGGCGGCGAGCTCAAGCTCACCCAGGTGGGGCCCGAGGTGGTGCCGCCGCTGGAACAGCTCAACCCGGTTTCGGCCGGCGTGTTCGACTTCCTGTTCAGCCATGGCGCCTATCACGGCGGCAGCAACGGGCTGCTGATCGGGGTGGACGCGCTCAAGCTCGATCCGAAGAAGCTGCGCGAATCGGGTCTGTTCGAATACATCAGCAACAACTACGAGAAGCGGCACGGGCTCAAGCTGCTGTCGCTGACGCCGACCGGGCACGACGGCTACCACATGATACTCAAGTCGCTGCCCGACCCGGAAACCGGGATCAAGGGGCGCAAGATCCGCGGCACCTCGACCTACCACCCGTTGATCAAGAAGCTCGGCGGCTCGCCGGTGGTGCTCACTTTCGGTCAGATCTATACCGCGCTCGAGAAAGGCGTGGTCGACGGCTATTGCTGGCCGGTCTACGGGCTGCTGGCGACCAAGTTCTACGAAGCCGGCGCCAAGTACGTCATGCGGCCGACGCTCGGCGTGTCGCGCAGCTTCACCCTGGTCAACGCCAAGGCCTTCAACAAGCTCCCGAAGAAGCTCCAGACCATCCTGGTCGAGGAAGGCAAGAAGGTCGAATACTGGTCGATCAAGTTCTTCGACGACTTCATCGCCAAGGAAGAGAAGGAGCTCAAGAAGCTGGGCGTCACCTACCACGACTATCCCGAGAAGTTCCGCCCGCATGTCCGCAAGTGGTTCAACGAGGGGGTTCTCGATCTCGTCGTGAAGTACTCCAAGGCGGACGGGCAAAAGTTCGTCGATATGGCGCGCGCGGCCAACATGGTCGCCGAGTAACCCGGCGAAACCGGTGCGGGCAGCCGGTTCTTCCCGGCTGCCCACCCGCGCTCGTAGAGTGTGAGCAGGCATGAGCGCCGTACTCCGCATCCACGACCGGATCACCTACGTGCTGTTCACGATCGGCGTGATCCTGATCGCGCTGATCGGCGTCCTTTACGTCTACGAAGTCGCGTCGCGCTATTTCCTGAACGCGCCCACCGACTGGGGCAACGACACCTCGAGCTTCATGCTCTCGGTCGCCACCTTCCTCTGCATCCCGCAGCTGGTGAAGGACGGCGGGCATGTCGCGGTGACCATCATCTTCCAGTACTCGACCCCCGCGGTCGCCCTCTGGGTCGCACGGATCACCGCGATCGCGGGCGCCATCGTGTGCGCGATCGCCGCCTACATGGCGTTCGAGGAGGCGGGGCGGCAGATCGTCAACGACATCCTGACCAACACCACCACGGCGATCCCGAAATGGTGGGTGACGTCGTTCATTCCCTACGGCCTCGCCAACGCCGCGCTCTATTTCGTGCGCACGTTCAACCGCATACCCCAGGCCGGGATCTGATCCGGCGATGGAGTGGTATGTCGTCCTGATCGTCGGCCTGACCCTACTGCTGGGGCTGTTCCTCTCGGGCGCGCCGATCTTCATCGCCTTCATGATCATCAACGTGGTCGGCACGCTGATCTATTTCGGCTCGGCGGGCTTCGGCATGTTCGCCAACAGCCTCTACGACACGACGACCTTTCCGACGCTGATCGCGGTTCCCCTGTTCATCCTGATGGGGGAGTTCCTGTTCCGCTCGGGCGCGATGGACGTGCTCTACAACTCACTCGACAAGCTGGTCGGGCGATCGCGGCTCAGGCTCTACTACCTCTCCATCGCGCTCTCGACCATGTTCGGTGCGCTGTCGGGCGCCGCGATGGGGGTGGTGGCAATGCTCGGCCGGTCGCTTTTTCCGGGGCTGATCGCGCGCGGCTACGACCGGGGGATCTCGACCGGCACCATCCTCGCCGGCGCCAGCCTCGCCCCGATCATCCCGCCCAGCATCCTGGTGATCATCATCGGCAGCCTCGCCCAGGTCTCGATCGCCAGGCTGCTGATCGCGGGGATCATCCCGGGGCTGATCCTGGCCGCGCTGTTCCTCGCCTACATCATGATCCGGGTGAAGATCGATCCCAGCCGGGCGCCGGCGGTGGCCGACGACATCGGCGACGTGACCTGGGGCGACCGCGGGATGGCGGTGCTGAAGATGATCCCGTTCACCATCATCATCCTCGGCGTGCTCGGCACCATCATGGCGGGGATCGCGACGCCGGAGGAATCGGCGGGAACCGGCGTCCTCGGCACTCTGATCGTCGCCTGGATCTACGGGCGGCTGAATTTCGGGCTGATAAAGGAAGCCTGCGATTCGACGGCGCGGATCACCGCCATGATCCTCGCGATCATGATGAGCTCGAAGATGTTCGGGCAATTGCTGGCGTTTTCCGGCTCGACCACCGCGCTGGTCGGCTTCATCAGCGACATCGAGGTCAACCGCTGGTTCCTCCTGTTCATTCTGATGGCGGTGCCCTTCCTGCTCTGCCTGTTCATCGACCAGGTCGCGCTGATGCTGGTGGTGATTCCGATCTACATGCCGCTGTTGCAGCCGCTCGGCTTCGACCCGATATGGTTCTGGCTCCTGTTCCTCATCAACATCACGCTGGGAGGGATTACGCCGCCGTTCGGCTACACCATGTTCGCCTTCAAGGGGGTCCAGCCGACCGTGCCGATGACCGACATCTACAACGCGTCATGGCCGTTCGTTTTCATTTTCCTGATCGGAATGCTGATATTCGCGGCGTTCCCCGGCGTGGTGACCTGGCTGCCGAACCTGCTCTAGCCGCCGGGCTCGCGCATCCGGGCCAGCCTTGCGGCCGCCCATCCGTATAGTTCTCCCTGACGTCCGGCGGACCGACCGCCCTACCGAAAGGAAATGGGATGGACGCCTCCCACCCCCTGATGTTCGAGGACCTGAGGGATGAGTGGACCCTCGCGGGCCGACGGCATCAAAGTGCCAATGGGGAAGAGCAAGCTCTTCACAGGCAAACCGGAGGGTCCGAGATGAAGACTAACAGAACCGTCGTCGGGGTGGATACGGCGAAGCGCGTGTTCCAGCTGCACTGGGTCGATATGGAGACCGGCGAGATTGAGGATCTGAAGCTGACGCGGGCGAAGTTCCTGGAGCACTTCGCCAACCGCACGCCGTGCGTGGTCGCGATGGAAGCCTGCGGCGGCTCGCAGCACTGGGCAAGGCAGCTTCTGGAGCTCGGCCACGATCCCTGGCTGTTGCCGGCCAAGGCGGTGCGGCCCTTCGTGTCCGGCAACAAGAACGACACGCACGACGCGCGGGCGATCTGGACCGCGGCGCAGATGCCGGGCATCAAGATCGTTGCCGTCAAGAGCGAGGAACAGCAGGCGATCCTGGCGCTGCACCGGATGCGCCAGCAGCTCGTCAAGTTCCGCACCGCGCAGATCAACGGGCTCCGCGGCCTGTTGACCGAATACGGCGAGGTGATGCCGCAGGGCCGTGCCGGCATGCGCCGTGGCATGGCCGAGGCCCTGGAGCGGGTCGCCGCGCGGCTGCCGGCGATGGTGATCGACACTCTTCGCGAGCAGTGGGCGCGGGTTGGCCGGCTCGACGAGGAGATCGCCGAGATCGAGCGGCGGATCGGCGTGTGGCACCGCGGCAATGCCGACAGCAAGCGGATCGCTGAGATCCCCGGCGTGGGCGTGCTGACCGCGACGGCCGTCATCGCCGCGATGGGCGATCCCGCCGCCTTCAGGTCGGGGCGCGAGTTCGCCGCCTGGCTGGGCCTGGTGCCCCGGCACGACGGCACCGGCGGACGGGTTCGAATGCTCGGCATCTCCAAGCGCGGGGACAGGTATCTCCGAACCCTGCTGATCCACGGCGCGCGGAGCGTGCTCACACATGCCAAGGCGCCGCCCGAATGGGCGGTGCGACTGGCCGAGCGGCGGCCGGCCAACGTGGTCACCGTCGCGCTGGCCAACAAGACGGCGCGCACGATCTGGGCCCTGCTGGCCCATGACCGGGCGTACCAGGCGAACTTCGTCAGCCAGCCGGCATAGGCGCGGCTGACGACGGGACAGCGAACCAACAGAGGAGGTGGCCGCTGAAAGGTTGCGCAAGGCACGACAAGGAGTGATGGCAAACAGGTCAGACCGCGATCCGCTAAGCCTGAATGCGGTGTGGGGCGTAAAGCCCACGGAGGAAATGAGGCGCGGATCGGCAGATTCCATCAAGGCCAGCGGGCATCAAGTCCCGCACCGACAGGCCGGATACAAAACTGCAATCTGCCTGCCCGTCACACCGAAATCGAACCTTGCGTCCCGGGAGGCGTCCATACAAATCCCGCATGTTCGGATGTTTCTTTCCCAACCCACGCGTCTTCTTCATCTCCGCGGCGGCCTGGGGGCTGGTCGCGGTCCTGTTCTGGTATCTCGTCGCCCAGAACTGGGGCGATCCGACCGGGATCGCCGGGCTGATCGGCGTCGAGGAGGAGACCGTCTGGGGCTACCTCTACGTCTTCCTCTGCTACGCCGGATTCGCGCTGTTCTGGATGCGGTACAGCCCGCACAAATGGTCGCTCTGGTCGGTCGCGGGCTCGGCGTTGATCGTCTTCGTCACCTGGTTCCAGGTGCAGCTCGACGTAATGATCAACGAGTGGTTCGGCACCTTCTACGACATGATCCAGAAGGCGCTCGCGAAGCCGGGGGCGGTGACGGCGGAGGAGTACTACGCCCAGCTCGCCACCTTCCTGATCATCGCGATGGTCTTCATCGTGACCGCCGTCCTGAACGCCTTCTTCACCAGCCATTTCGTCTTCCGCTGGCGGACCGCGATGAACGACCGCTATGTCGATCTGTGGCAGCAGGTGCGGCACATCGAAGGCGCCTCGCAGCGCGTGCAGGAAGACACCATGCGTTTCGCCGGCATCATGGAATCGCTCGGCGTCCGGTTCATCGACGCGGTGATGACGCTGATCGCCTTCCTGCCGATCCTCTGGGGGCTGTCGGCCCACATCAAGGAAATCCCGGTCGTCGGCGAGATCGCCTATGCGCTGGTATGGGTCGCGATACTCTGGTCGGTGTTCGGGACCGGAATCCTCGCGCTCGCGGGGTATCGCCTGCCGGGGCTGGAGTTCCGCAACCAGCGGGTCGAGGCCGCGTTCCGGAAGGAGCTCGTGATCGGCGAAGACCGCGAGGACCGGGCGCAGCCGCCCACGCTCGGGGAACTCTTCGCCAATGTCAGGCGCAACTACTTCCGCCTCTACCTCAACTATCTCTATTTCAACGTCGTCCGGTACGGATACCTGCAGGCCGGCGTGATCCTGCCCTATATCGCGCTCGGCCCGACCATCGTCTCGGCGGCCGTGACGCTGGGGGTGATGCAGCAGATCATCCGCGCCTTCGGCAGGGTGGAGAACTCGTTCCAGTTCCTCGTCAACTCTTGGACGACGATCGTCGAGCTGATGTCGATCTACAAGCGCCTGGCCGCCTTCGAGCGCGCCATCGCGGGCGACGACCAGGCCGCGATCGAGTTCGAGACCGGCACGCGGCTGCCGGCGGGCTAGTCGGGAGAAGGACGCGGCTTCCCGTGTTCCCGCCGGCGCAGGTCGCGGCGGCGGATCTTGCCGGTGGCGGTCATCGGCAGCGCGTCGACGAACTCGACCGCGCGGGGATATTCGTGCGCCGAGAGACGCTCGCGAACATGGGCCTGGAGCGCCGCTCCGAGGTCGTCCGTGGGAGATTCGCCCGGGCGAAGCACCACGAACGCCTTGACGACCTCGCCGCGCACCGCGTCGGGCACGCCCACGGCCGCCGCCATCGCCACCGCCGCGTGGCCGATCAGGCATTCCTCGATCTCGCCGGGTCCGATGCGGTAGCCGGCCGACGAGATCACGTCGTCCTCGCGCCCGACGAAGCGGAACGCGCCGTCCTCGTCCCGGACCCCGAGGTCGCCGGTGAGCAGCCAGTCGCCGTTGAACTTCGCCGCCGTCGCCTCCTCGTTTCGCCAGTAGCCGAGGAACATCACCGGGTCCGGGCGGCGCACCGCGATCTCACCCGTCTCGCCCGGCGGCAGGAGCGCGCCATCGCCACCAAGTACCGCGACCTCGTGCCCGGGGATCGGACGGCCCAGCCACCCGGGCCTGACCGGGAACAACCCGGCGCAATTGCTCAGCACCAGATTGCACTCGGTCTGACCGTAGAACTCGTTGATCGTCAGCCCGAATACATCCCGCCCCCAGGCGAGAATTTCCTCGCCGACGCTCTCGCCGCCGCTGCCGACGCTGCGCAGGGCAAGGCCCGGCAGACGCTGCGACGCCTTGGGAGCCTGCCGCATCATCTTGAGCGCGGTCGGCGGCAGGAAGGCATTGCGCACCCCGTGGCGGGCAAGGATCGCGAAGGCTTCCTCCGGGTCGAACCTGCCGGGAGGCTGCACCAGAACCGGCACCCCCGCCGCCCAGGCCGGCAGCAAGACGTCCAGCAGACCGCCGGCCCAGGCCCAGTCCGCGGGCGTCCAGAACAGATCTCCGGGCTGCGGGAAGAACTCGTGCGGCAGGGCGACGCCCGGCAGATGCCCGGGCAGCACGCGGTGACCGTGCAACGCGCCCTTGGGCGGCCCCGTCGTGCCGGAGGTGTACATCAGCAGCGCCGGATCGTCCGGGCCGGTCGCTGCCATCTCGAACCTGTCGGACCCGCGCTCCAGCAGGTCCCAGAAATCGTCCGCAACCACCATGGAAAGCTCCGGCAGATCGAGCGCCGCCGTTTTGTCCCGGCCCTCCGCATCGGTAATCAGGGCTTTCGCGCCGGAATCGCGGAGCCGGTGTTCGAGGGCTTCGGTGCCGAACAGCGTGAACAGGGGCAGGGCGACCGCGCCCAGCTTGTAGGCCGCGAGATGGGCGAGCCCGGTCTCCACGCTTTGGCCCAGCAGGATCGCCACCCGGTCGCCGCGCCGGACGCCGGACGCCCCAAGCGCATTGGCAAGCCGGTTCGAAAGTCGGGAGAGCTCGCGGAACGACCACTCGCGGGGATCGCCGCCCGCCGGATCGGGACAGATCAGCGCCGGGCGCTTGGCGCCGACATGGCGCTCGCAGACATGCTCGGCGATGTTGTAGCGGGACGGCAGCCGCCAGCGGAACGCCGCCCTCACCTCCTCCCAGGTGTCGCGGCGTTCGACGATCATGCCGACGCGGGCTACCGCTGCCGCTCTTCCAGCCGTCCCCCGCCGAACAGGGTCTGGACGTAGCGGGGCGCCTCGATGGCGTCCTGGAAGCGGCGCTTGGTGACCACCGGATCGAACCCGGCCGGCGGAACCACGACCTCCAGGTCGGGCGCCGTGAGGAGAGCGATAAAGGACGGGCCAGGAGCCGCAAGCGCTTCGGCGAGCGCGGGCGCAAGCGCGTCCGCCGTTCCGATGTTGCGCGCGCCCTTCAACCCCGCCGCGCTGGCCAGCGCGGCGAAGTCGAGCCCCGCATTGGTCAGCGCCTGTCCGCCTGAGGCGGCGTGGACCCCGTTCTGGATCAGCAATACGGTCAGGTTGGCGGGCGCCGCCGCGCCGACGGTGATCAGCCCGCCCATGTGCATGAGCATGCCGCCGTCGCCCTCGACCACGACGACCTGGCGGTCCGGCCGCGCGACCGCCAGCCCCAGCGCCAGCGGCAAGGCGAGCCCCATCGCGTCCTCGACGTAGAAGTTCTCGGGACGGTCGCGCACCACCGCCCACAGATAGGACGCGTTGCCGAGCGACGTGACGACCAGCGTCTCCGGCGGCAGGGTTTCGGCCATCGCGCGGTAGTAGGCCTCGCGTGTCGGGGGCGTTCCGGTCACCATTGCACGTCCTCGCGACCGAGCAGCAGGACGAACGGACAGGAACCCTCCTCCGCATAGGTCGCGGCGCTTTCCACCTGGGGGCCGATCGGCCGGCCGCGGTCGGCGACCGCATAGCCGAGGCCGAGGCCGCGCAGGACCGGCTCGGTCGCCCGCCCCTTGGGCACGTGATAAAAGACCGGGTCTTCCGGCGTTCCCCGGTAGGAGGCGAGGATCAGCAGCGGAAACTGGTAGCGCTGGGCAAGGCAGACCATGCCCGCGCCCATGCTCAGCAATCCGACATTCTGGATCACCAGCGCGGTGCGCGCGCCCCCGAGCCTCGCCCCGCAGGAAATCGCGAGCGCCTCCTCCTCATGGGTCGCGCGGACGAGCGAGATCCACGGCGCCTCCTCGATCCGCACCAGGAACTCGCCCAGCCAGCCGTCGGGCACGGTCACGGCGACCGTCACGCCGATGCGCTTCAGCGTTTCCAGGATTTCCGACGGGCGGTGCACCGCGTTCATTCCGTTACAAGACAGCCGGCGGAAGGTGCCGTCAAGCGACCGCGCCAGGCTTACCAGCCGGGAAATCGCTTGCTGGCGCGAATTGGGCGGCACGAGTGGGTGTCCGGTTCGGATAGAAGCGCTATCACCCTTGCTTCCCAACCGTCATGGTCGGCGGAGGCCGACCATCCACGAGTTTTTAAGTCATTGGAATCAAGAACAAAACGTGGATGGTCGGCCTTCGCCGACCATGACGAGAAGAAACAACAGAGGCGGTTCCACCTGAAACGGATGCGCTCTAGACTTCGAGCGTTGCAGGAACGACCCGCCGGTACGGGTCACTGGGAGGAAATCCAATGAAATATGCAAAGCGTATTGCGGGTTCGGTCGGAAGCGGTCTGCTGGCTCTCGCCGTCGTGGCGGTCGGCGGCGCCCAGCTGAGCGCCGCGCCGGCCAAGCTGACCATGGTCGGTTCCTGGCCGCCCAAGGTGTCCTCGGCGGCCGATATCGGCATCAAGTACCTCGACACCGTCAACAAGATGGGGAAAGGCACGGTCGAGATCACGTTCAAGGGATCGCGCGACGTGGTGCCGACATTCGATCAGCCGGAGGCGCTGGTCCGCGGCCTGTTCGATGTCTGGTACGGCGCGCCCAATTACTGGGCGGGCGTCGTCCCGGGCGGCTATTTCTCGGAGTTGTCGCCCTACGAGATTCCGGACAACGGGCCGGGCAGCGAGCTGTTCGAGTTCATTGCCAAGATGTTCGAGCGCAAGGGCGTGCGCTATCTCGGCCACTTCTCGGGCGAGCCGCATACCGGCAACCACTTCATGTATACGCAGAAGGCGATCTCCGGCCTCGGCGATCTCAAGGGGCGCAAGATCCGCGTGCCTCCGCTGACCCGCTTTTTCGTCAAGGCGATCGGCGCGGAGCCGGTGACCCTGCCGCCGAGCGAGGTCTATCTGGCGCTTGAGCGCGGCACCGTCGAAGGCTTTACCTGGCCGTATTACGACGGCTTCACCGCCTTCGGATGGCACAAGATATCGAAGTTCATCATCGCCCATCCGCTCTATCGCAACGGCGTCAGCGTCAAGATGAACCTCGCCAAGTGGAACAAGCTGTCCGGCGACGCGAAGAAGGTCATGCTTGAAGCCGTCGGCCGGACCCAGGCGTGGTCGCAGGGCTGGGTGTCGGCATACCAGGCGGTGCAGCTCAAGGACATGCTGAAGGGCGGCATGAAGCTGGTGACGTTCTCCGACAAGGAGGCCGAACACTGGCGGAAGACCGCGAGCGAGGCGCTCTGGGCGCAGTTCAAGTCGGTGATGAGCGCGGACGAGTACGCGACCGCCCGGCGTCTGCTGGGTTACAAGTAAGCATCGAAGGGCGGGTCGGCGGGCCGGCGCCAAGCGCCGGCCCGTGGCCGCGCGGCAACTCCCTCGCTGGAGATCCGGATGAGCGCCGACGTCTACGCCGGGACCGGCCTGCCGGAGTTGGGCTTTCGCAATTACTGGTACCCGATCCTCGCGGCATGGCGGCTGCGCCGGCGGCCCAAGACGGTCGAGCTGCTCGGCGAAGAGGTCGTTCTGTTTCGCGACAAGGGCGGGATCTACGCGCTCAGGGACCAATGCGCGCATCGCGGCGCGCGGCTGTCGCAGGGGAAATGCCTGTATCCGGGGACCGGTACGCTCACCTGTCCCTACCATGGCTGGACCTATTCCGGAGAAACCGGCCAGTGCGTCGCCAAGCTGATGGAGGGTCCCGACACCGCCATCCCTCCCGAGGCAAGGGTGAGGTCCTACGCGGTTCGCGAACATCGCGGCGTGATCTGGCTGTTCGTCGGCGACATGGACGCCGTGCCGCTGGAGGACGACCTGCCTGAATGCCTGGCCGACACCGACGGGTGGCACACGATTTCGACCTGGCGGACCTATCGCTGCAACTGGCGGGTCCTGAACGACAATCTGTGCTACGACCTCCACGCTCCCTTCGTGCACAGGAACTCGCCGGAGCTGGTCTTCCAGCCGGTCTTCCCCTTCGCCAGCCGGATTGCGACGACCCCGCTGGAAGGCTCCAAGGGGCTCGGCTACACCGCGCGCGAGGGCATCACGGGGGCCGGCTATCCCGGCCTGGGAGATTTCCCGCCGCCCCAAGAGGCGTTCTGGCGCAGGCTGAGACCGCGCGGCCGGGGCAAGGAAATGGACCCGGAAAGATCGCGGGCGGCAAGGCAATACGGCATCAAGTACCGGCATATGTCGCGCCTGCCGGCGGTGACCCTGGTGGGCCGGCCTGCGGGAGACTACTTCATGTGCCGCTGGGTCACGCCCGTCGACGCGGAGACGACGCTGTTCTACTCGCTGAACGCCTTCCGCCGCCGTCACGCACTGGGAACCCTGCTGGACCGGATCGGCTGGACGCTGTGGCAATCCTGGGCCCATGACTGGGTGTTTTCCGACCAGGACAAGAAAATCGTCGAAGGCGTGCGTTCGAACGCCGAACAACTCTCGCGCACGGATGCCGGCGTTGTGGCCTGGCGAAAGTTCATGGTCGAGAATGCGCGCCGGCCCGCAGTCGACGATGACGTACAAAGCGACGGGCCGCGGCTGGAAACGGCCGCGGAATAGACAGCCGCCCGCAAGAGTTCCTGCGATATTTCCTGGGGGGAATCCCTTTTGTGGACCACATGGCGAGTCTTTGACCGTTGACCGACAGCATCCCTGAAGGGCGGGGGGCGGACGCGCGGGGCTCACGCGCGGTGCGGGTCTTCGACCTGATCGTGGATGGCGGCGCGATACTGGCCGGGGTGCTCATGGTCGCGGTCATGCTGACCACGACGATCAAGGTCGTCTTCCGCTACGGCCTTCGCGAAGGCCTGATCGGGATCGACCAGATCAGCGGCACGATGCTGCTCTACATAACCTTCCTCGGGGCCGCCTGGGTGCTGCGCCGGGAGGAGCACGTAACGCTCGATCTTCTGGTCGGCCGGATCGGACCGGAGGTCCGGCGGCAATTGCTGATCTGGGGCTCGGTCGCGGGCGCCCTCGTGTGCCTCGCGGTGTCGGGCTTCGGGACATTCGAGACCGTGACGTCGTGGCAAAGGGGAATCCGGATACCGGCCGAGCTGGAGATGCCGCGCGCGATCAACCTGGTGGCGATCCCGGTCGGCTGCCTGTTCCTCGGCCTCCAGTTCGCACGCCGCGCCTGGCGCCATTGGAAGCGGATGGCGCCCGCCCCGCCTGCGGGGATCGGTTGAACCGCGATGGAGTGGTGGTTCTACCTCCTGTGCTTCTTCGGCGGCCTCGGCGTCCTGCTGCTCATCGGCCTGCCCGTGGCGGTCGCCTTCATGCTGGTCAACCTGGTCGGCGTCTACGTGTTCTGGGGCGGCGCGATGGGGCTCAACCAGCTGATCCTCAGCATCGACTCATCCGTCTCGACCTTCGTCCTGGTGCCGTTGCCGATGTTCATCCTCATGGGAACGGTGATGTTCCATTCCGGGGTCGCCTTCAGGATGATCGACGTGCTCGATCAGTGGCTCGGCCGTATCGCCGGGCGGCTGGCGGTGCTTGCGGTCGGCGCCGGGGCGCTGTTCGCGACGCTTACCGGCGTGGCGATGGGCAGCGTCGCCATGCTGGGCTCGACCCTCGCTCCGGACATGGAGCGCCGGGGCTATGCGAAATCGATGTCGCTCGGCCCGATCCTCGCGAGCGGCAGCCTCGCGATCATGATTCCGCCGAGCGCGCTCGCCGTCATCCTCGCGAGCCTGGGGCGGTTCTCGGTGGGAAAGCTGCTGATCGCGATCATCGTGCCCGGTCTGCTGCTCGCCCTGATCTACGTCGCCTATATCGTCATCCGCTGCCACCTTCAGCCGTCGCTGGCGCCGGCCTACAGCATCGAGCCGACGCCGTTGCCGCGCCGCCTCGCGGATTCGGCGCGCTACGTGCTGCCGCCGGTCTCGGTGATCCTGCTGGTGATCGGCTCGATTTTCCTCGGCATCGCCACGCCGACCGAAGCCGCCGCGGTGGGCGCGCTGCTGAGCTTCGTCGTCGCCGCGTTCTACGGACGCCTGACCTGGGAGGTGATTAAGAAGGCCGTGGGTTCGGCGACCTCGCTCTCGGTCATGGTGCTCCTGATCCTCACCGGCTCGGCCGCGTTCGGCCAGCTGCTCAGCTTTTCCGGCGTTACGCCCGCGATCACCCGGCTTGCCACGGACCTGCCGGTGCATCCCATTGTCATCCTGATCCTGATGCAGCTCGCGGTGATCTTCCTCGGCATGTTCATCGAGCAGACCTCCATCGTGATGGTGACCATCCCGATCTTCATGCCGATCGTCGCCGCGATGGGCTGGGACCCGGTCTGGTTCGGCGCGATCATGGTGCTGAACCTGGAGATGGCGACCATCTCGCCGCCCTTCGGACTGTCGCTGTTCGTGATGAAGGGCATCGCGTCGCCCTCGACGACGATGAACGATGTCTATCGCGCGGCGCTTCCCTTCGTCGGGCTGAACCTGATCGTCATGGCGGTGATGATCGCCTTTCCGGGGACCGTGCTGTGGCTCCCCGGGCTGATGGACTGAGCCGACCCGTTCAGTCGACGGACAACCCGTAGAACTCCGCCGTATTGCTCCACAGGATCCGCCTGCGCGCGGTTTCGTCGAGCGGCGCCGCTTCGAGGAATTCGTTTATCGGCCCGGCGCCCGAATCGAAATGCGGGTAGTCGGTCGCAAACAGGATCTTGTCCGCGCCGAGCCCCTCGACCGCCAGCGGTATTGTGGGGTCGCCGGGATCGCAGGTCACCACGCATTGACGGTGGAAATACTCGCTCGGGCGCATGGAGAGGCCTTCCATGTAACCGCCGAGCCTCGGATGCTCGAAATGGTCGTCGAGGCGCGAGAGCCAGTAGGGCGCCCACGAACACCCGGCTTCGAAAAAGCCCACCTTGAGCGTCGGGTGGCGCTCCAGCACGCCGCCGCAGATCAGCGCCATCATCGCCATCATCTGCTCGAAGGGGTGCGAGATGACGTGGTGGAAGACATAGCTCTCGGGACGCATCATCCCGCCATACCGGTCGCCTCCGGCGGTCGCGGGATCGCCGGTCGATTCGTGGACGATCAGCGGCACCCCCAGCTCCTCGACGGCGGTGTAAAGCGGTTCCCGGTCGGGATGGTCCAGCCGTTTCCCGGCTACCGGGTTGGGACGAACCGTGACCGCCACGGCGCGCAGATCGTCGACCGCGCGCCGTGCCTCGCGAACCGAGTCCTCGATATCGTGCAACGCTACGGACGCGGCGAATTTGAGCCTGTCGGGAAAGGCGCCGCACCAATCCGCCATCCAGCTGTTGTATGCGCGCATCATTGCGTGGCTGAAATCGGGTTCCATGTAACCGGCCACGAGGCCAGCCGACGGGTAGAGCACCGCGAGCCCGATCCGCTCCTTGTCGAGGACCTTGATCCGGCTGTCGGGAGGCATCGGCTTGCGTACCGAGATTTCCTTCGGAAAAGGCGGGTGTTCCCCGCCGTCGACGACGAACCGGCGGTTCCTGTCGGCGTTGAGCGCCCATCCGAACGTGCGGCCGCGAAATTCGGGCTCCAGATACTCGGCGAACAACGCGTCCTCTTCGTGGACGTGCCCGTCCGCGTCGAGAGCGAGATAGTCGGCGGTTGCCGGATGCTCCTTCTCCGGCGCTGTAGCGGCTTCCGTCATGTTCCTTCTTCCCCTCCGGCGTTCTGGGCGCGGCGATCAAGGCTAACCGATGTAGCCCGCACAGGGGCATCGGATTGCGGCGGCGGCGGAAGATCCCAGCATGTGACAGCCGCACGCTCGGGTATTGGACGAGGTTATTGGGACGATCCGAAAACGGTATGAGACCGGCCGCGAACAATGACCAGATCAATGGCGCAGGCGTACGCGTTCGACACACTGAAATCGAGACCGGGACGAATGTTCGAAAAGCGAAGCGACCTGATCAAGTTCCTGACGGTCGCGGAAACCGGCAAGATCCTCGCGGCCGCCGACCGGCTGGGGATCACCCAGCCCGCGCTCTCGCGCGTGATCGCCAAGCTGGAGGAGCAGTTCGGAGGGCGGCTTTTCGAGCGGGTTCCGACGGGGGTGCGCCTCACCGAATTGGGAAACATGGTCGCCGGCCTTGCCCGCGACATCCTTCGCGAGATCGAGATCGCCGAAGGCAAGGTCCACGATGCCGTTTCCGGGCGGACGGGCTGTCTACGCGTTACGGCGGGTCCGACCTGGATGTGCGCCGTCCTGCCCGATGCCGTCGCCAGGTTCCACGAGGTCTATCCGGGCATTGAGCTGAAACTGCGGACAGCGAATGCGAGCGAAGGCATACGCCGGCTGACCGACGGAGATAGCGATCTGCATTGCGGTGGGGTCGATATCCATGACCCGTTTCCACCATTCCTGGGATGTCGGGGATTCCTGAACGTTACGTCGGGGATCGTCGCCCACAAGGATCATCCCCTCCACGACGGTACCGTGGGCCTCCCGGATCTCGCGGACTATCCGTGGATCGATTACGACGGACCCGTTCCGCGAATCTCCGACCGGGCGAACGCCCGGCCTTCCGTTGCCAGGGTCATCGACGATCTCTACCAGCGGACGCGCAAGCGGGTTAAGACCGTCGTCCGCGCCCGCGCGGTCGGGCTGTTCATGCTGGGATCGGGCCCCTACCTCTCCTGGCTGCCCCTGCAGTTCCTCGCAAACATTCGGGAGCCCGTTCTCCGGCCGGTGCCTGTCGATCTGGGCCGGTACCGCTATCGGACCGGGATCGTCTGGCGGCGTTCGGCCGAAGGTCTCGCTCCGTTCCAGCACATGCGCAAGATCGTGAAGCAGATCGCGTCGGACAAGGCGCGCGCGCTTACATCCGCCACCTGAGCAGGAAGCGTTCCGCCCGGGCGATCGACCAGTTCACGCTCAGTCCCATGACGGAAAGGATCACCACGCCGGCGATCAGTTCGTCGGTAGCCATCAGGCTGCCGGCAAGCAGGATATAGGCGCCGACCCCGAACTCGGCGCCGATCATCTCGGCGGCGACCAGCAGGACGATGGCGATTGCCGCGGAGATTCGGAACCCCGGCAGGATGGCCGGCAGCGCTCCCGGCAGGATGATCTTGCGCACGATCGACGACCAGGAAAGGCCGAAGGACTGTCCCATCCGGATCAGACTCCGGTCGACATTGTCGACGCCGCCATAGGTCGCGATCACCGTGGGAAAGAACGTGCCGAACAGGATGGTCGCGATCTTGGAGCCCTCCCCGATGCCGAACCAGATCACGAAGAGCGGCAGAAGGGCGATTTTCGGGATCGGAAAGATCGCGGCGACGATCGGTGCCATCCCGGCCCGCGCCAGCGAGAACAGGCCGATGGAAACGCCGACGGCGATCCCAAGCACGGTTCCCGCCGACCAGCCGACCAGCAGCCGCTGTAGCGATGCACCCAAATGCTTCCACAGGAGTCCGGTCTCGACCAAATGCGCGAGGGCGGCCAGCGCCTCGGAGGGCGCGGGCAGAATCAGGGGCGGGATCACGCCGCTGCGGGATCCGGCCTCCCAGACCCCGACGATGGCGAGAAACACCACCGGACCTACCAGCCC
The DNA here is from genome assembly GCA_965202835.1 of Alphaproteobacteria bacterium. Classification (GTDB taxonomy): domain Bacteria; phylum Pseudomonadota; class Alphaproteobacteria; order MPNO01; family MPNO01; genus MPNO01. Next base: position 95,219 of record CBDBCA010000002.1, read on the forward strand.
GATCGGCTTCGGCATGAAACCGCCGCCCCTGAACGATACCGGCCGACCGGCGCTTCCGGGCTCAGCCATCGACAAGCTCCAGCTCCGCCGCTTGCGCTTCGTCGCGGATCAGCCGCCACAGCCGTTGCCGATGGGTCTCAAGCTCGCCCGCATGTTCTTCGCGTGCGTCCAGCGGCAGGTCGATTTCGAGAATTTCGCGAACCGTGCCCGGGCGGCGGGACAGGACCACCACCCGATGGCCCAGCCGGACCGCCTCCTGCAGGTTGTGGGTGATATAGACTGCGGAGAACCGTTCGCGCGTCCACAGGTCGATCAGGTCGTCCATCAGCAGCTCGCGCGTCTGGGCGTCGAGCGCCGACAGCGGTTCGTCCATCAGCAGGAAGGCGGGGGAGACCGATAGCGCGCGGGCGATCGCGACGCGCTGCTTCATCCCGCCGGAGAGCTGCCGCGGGAAGGCGTCGCGGAATTCGGACAGCCGGGTGCGGGACAGCACGTCGTCCACGATGCGCGCGCTCTCGCCGCGCGCGAAGCCGTGGTCTTCCAGCACCAGCCGCACGTTGCCCTCGACCGTGCGCCACGGCAGCAGCGCGAAGTCCTGGAAAATGTAGGTCAGCGGGTTGAGGGAATCGGCTGGCGGCTCGCCGATCTGGATCACGCTCCCCCGGTCGGGGAGCTCAAGCCCGCCGATCAGCCGGAGCAGCGTCGACTTGCCGCAGCCCGACGGGCCCACGATGCAGACGATCCGCCCCGCCGGTATGTCGAGATCGATTTCCCGAAGCACTTCGACCGGGCCATAGCCGTGATGAAGGTCGTCCAGGCGCAGTTCCATGGAGCGGTCCTTGCGACGGATCAGCGTTCCGGACTTCGGCGTCGCCTCATGTCGGCGCCATGCCGAAGTCCGGAAAATGCTCCGCCCTGAACGACGACCACGCGACGGGGTTCTCGGCCGAGTCGTCGTTCACGATCAGCTCGAACACCGTCTCGCCCGGCGATCCAGGCGTGACCTCGATCAGCCGCGCCTTGCAGTGGCCGGCATAAACCTTACCCGACGGGGCTCCGTCCACGGTGCACGCCCCGCCATAGTCGATGAACGTATTGCCGGTTCGCGGCAGGCGGTAAGCGCCGCTCTGGAAGGCCGAGTAGATGCGGTCGTGTCGCGGCCCGCGCGACCAGACCTGTCTTACGGTACTGGTCTCCCGGTCGATGGCGAACTCGACGGCCCGGCTGTAGCAATCGGCGTCGTCCGGCTTGGCATCGGGCGGTGTCCTGCGGTGGTTGCCGTTGTCGAAGCACATGACGGTGCCGGCCGGTGTCACGGAGCAGTCGTGCTGGTGATACTGCCATTCCAGCCCGTCCGCCGGCCGCAGCAGCCGGTCGGACCACGGCGCGCGCCAGTTGGCCGGGGTCCCGAGAATCCAGTCGAGCGCACCGCTCTCCCGATCGATCCGGATCAGGCAGTCCTGATGGCGCACCGAGGCGATTAAGCCGCTTCCATCCCAGGCGAGCCCGTTCACGTGGCTCCAGTCGCAGGTTCCGGGATAGCCGCGGCGTACCCAGTAGGCGGCGCGGCTGCCGTAGCAGACACGCCGCGGGTCGAGCAGATCCAGGAGCTTGTACTCGTTGACGACCGACCCGTCGCGCGCGAACTCGACGATCACGTCGCCGACGACGCGCGCTGTCTCGGTTTCTCCGTGCGGGTCTTCCTCGGACGCCGGGAATCCCTCGATGTCCCGGATCTCCATGCTGCAAACCGCGATGTTCCCCGTGGGCAGCTCGATGACGGAGTGATGGAACATGCCGGCCGCCACCGGAACCGCTCCGGAAGGCGGGGTCTTGTCCTTCCAACGATCCACCGCGTACCACTCGGCGACGGTGTCGCCCAGCAGGTCGATTTCGCATACGCGCCCGTCGGCGACATAGAGGATGTTGCCGTTGGCGAGCCGGCGCACATCTCCGACCGCCTCGTCGATCCGGTAGAACCAGACGACCTCGCCCGCGCGGTCGACGGCGACGATGACACCGAAACCGGGAAGGTGTTCCGAGGCCGGCGAATGCCGGATGTTGAACAGCATCGCACCCGGTTCCCGTTTCTCCGGCGCGCAGGTCGTCACCTCGAAGGGCGGGAAATCGCCGGGCAGCGGCGGCGCGGCGAAGGACAGCGGCGCGGGGGCTTCGATCCGGTTGCCGTGGGCGTCTTCCGCCGCGACGGTTGCCGCGCAGCTCTCGCCGGGACGCATGCCGACCAACGGCACCCGGTGCCGGGTGCGCGGAGTCTCTTCCGACCGCACCTGCCACGACCGTCCGGCGCCCGATACGTGGACGACCGCCCGCGAAGCCACGTCGGTCTCGAATTCGACCACGGCGGCAAGCGGCACGCGTGGGTTTGGATTGGCCGAGATCGTCGGCGGGGATGAAAATTTCATGCTCGTCCTCCCGGGCCCCGTCCGGAGGTTCCGTCTCCGGTCGGTCAAAATGCACAGCTTGCCGCCATCCCACTAGCGCAAAAGGGGGTTCGGTGCCAAAACCCTATGGCAAACACGGAAATCAGGGAGGGTCTCGATGCTACATCGTCTCATGGCGGTTCTCGCCGCCGCAATTCTGGTCGCGACGGGCGGCGCGGCGAAGGCGGCGGATTATTTCGAGGGCAAGACGATCACCGTTCTCAGCCCGGTACCCGGGGGCAGCGGGCTCGACCGGCTGACGCGCGCGTTCACCAGGCACTGGCCGAAGCATATTCCCGGCAACCCGAAGGTGATCGTGAAGAACATGCCGGGCGCCGGCGGCGCCAAGGCGCTGAATTTCCTGCAGGAACGCGCCCGGCCGGACGGGCTGACGCTGTATCTGGGTCCGTGGGCCGCGCCCGGAATCATCGCCGGCGATCCGGCCCTGCGCTACGTGCCGGAGGAGCTGGTCATGATCGGCGCCGGCGGGCTCGACCGGGTGACCCTGATGCGCACGGACGTCGCGCCGGGCATCAAGAAGTCGGCCGACGTCATGAAGGTGAAGTCCTTCAATGTCGGCGGTCGGCGTCCCGACCAGATGCTGGACTTCCTCGGCAATCTGTCGATGGAGATGATCGGCGCGAATTACCGCTTCATCGGCGGCTATCGCGGCATGGCGAAGATCCGCCCGGCTTTCATGTCCAACGAGGTGCAGGCCGCCAACAGCGGCAGCATCGGCTATCACGTTTTCTTCAGGGACACGATGCTGAAGGACGGCTCGGCCATCGCGCTGTGGTCGCATCCGAACTTCGACAGGGACGGGAACATCGTCAAGGCAACATCGTTCAAGGGCGTGCCGAGCTTCGAGGAGGTCTACAAGGAGGTGCACGGAAAGATGCCTTCCGGACCGCTCTGGAAGACCTACAAGTGGTATTCGATGGCGCTCAGCAATGCGACGATGACCGTGTTCGCGGCGCCGAAGACGCCCAAGGAAGCCGCCGACATCCTGCGCGCGGCCTACCAGGGGGTGGCCGGGGATCCCGCCTATACCGAGCCGGAGGCCAAGCGTCTGGGAGGCACCGGGATCAACTTCGTCAGCACCGGGGAAGCGCTGCAGATCCAGAGTTCGTTCCGCGAGGTCGACGACGAAATCCTGGCGACGCTCAAGAGAGTGAGCAAGATCGGGCAGAACTGACGCACTTTTCGCCGCTTGTGCGGATCGGCGGGGCCCGCGCGGCCCCGCCTTCCTTTCCGGCGTAGAATCAGCCGAACAGCAGCGGCTGGTGCCAGAAGACGTTCATCACCTTGCCGTAGAATAGGTAGAGAACCGTCCAGCCGGCCAAGGCGTAGCCGAACGACACCGGCCACCCGTACCCGCCCCAGCGCCACAGATAGGCCGCGATGAACAGGGGCAACGCCACCATCTGGCCGAACAGGTAGCCGACCGTGAGCAGGGCGATGAGGTAGCCGAAGAAGATCGAGGCCCGCCCCAACACCGCGTCCTGCGCCTCGGCCGCCGCCACGACGCGAATGCCCCCGGCCTCCCGCACGGCGCCGCGCAGCGCGCGCCCCTCGATCCAGAGGACGGCCGCCGATAGGACCGCCGCCGGAATCGCCGCGGTCAGTGGGAACTGGCGCACCATCCCGGGCCAGGCCAGCGACTCGAAAGCGGCCCAGACGAACAACGCCGTCATCGCGGCGGCCAGGGGAACGGAAATCGAAAGATTGCGTTCCGTGCCCTCGCCGACGGATGGGGCGTCGGGACGGCGTTTGGCCGTCGCGTAACGGTACGCGGACAGCGCCAGGGTCAGGACGACCAGAGCGACGATGACCAGCACGATCGGCCGGCCCAGCCAGCCGGGCCCGCCATGCACCCGCATGCTGATGTGGTAGGCGTTCTCGAGGATCGGTCCGAGAATCAGGGCGAGCACGAGAGGCGGCCTCGGCCAGCCGCCGCGCTTCATGACGAAACCGACGATCCCCATCGCGAGGCAGGCGATCCAGTCGCCCATCGACGCGCCGCCGAGCCAGGCCCCCATGAACACGAACAGGATCACCCCGGGGACGATCAGGTGGCCCCGGATGAAGGCGACCTTGGCGACCTGGTTGCTCCAGACCATCAGGAGCCCGGCGACCAGGATGTTGGCGATGACGATGGTCCAGATCATGCTGAAGGTGAGGTCGAGCTTGTCGGTCAGCATCTCCGGGCCGGGCTTGAGGCCCTGGATCAGGAGCGCCCCCATCAGGATGGCGGTCCCCAGGCTCCCCGGAATGCCGAACGCCACCATCGGGAGCAGGGCGCCGCCGCGGGTGGCGTTGTTCGCCGCCTCGGGCGCGATGACGCCGCGGACGTCGCCCCGCCCGAACATCGATGCGTCCTTCGCCGACTGGACGGCATGCCCGTAGGCGAACCAATCGACCACCGCCGCGCCCAGCCCCGGCAGCATGCCGACATAAGTGCCGAGCGCGGCGCAGCGCAGCGTCAGCCACCAGTGCCGGAAGGCATCCTTGATCCCTTCCAGCATGCCGCCGCCCTGGCTCTGCTCCTTCGGGATCCGGGCGATGGAGGAATCGCGGATGGCGAGCTCCATCAGCTCGGGGATCGCGAACAGGCCGAGCACCACGGGGATCAGCGGGAGGCCGTCGAGGAGATAGGTGGTTCCCAGCCAGTAGCGCGGGATCGCCGCCATCTCGGCATAGCCGATCATCGACATCATCAGCCCGAGCAGCGCGACGATCAGCCCCTTGAGGATCGAGCCGCCGCTCAGCGAACCCACCATCGCGAGCCCGAGTACCCCCAGCATCAGCAGTTCGGGCGACCCGAAGGCAAGGATGATGGGGAGCACCAGGGGAATCGAGACCGCCAGGATCAGCGCGCCGAACACGCCGCCGAAGGCGGAGACGGTAAACGCGGCGCCGAACGCACGGGCGGCCCTGCCCTGCTGCGCCATGGGATAGCCGTCGAGGATCGTCGCTTGCGATGCCGCGGTCCCCGGAATGCCGAGCATCACCGAGGCGATGGTGTCGCTGGTCGAGGTCACGGCGAACATGCCGAGCAGCAGCGCAAAGGCGGAAACCGGGTCCATGCCGTAGGTGAAGGGCAGCAGGATCACCAGCCCGATGATGCCGCCGAGCCCGGGCACCGCGCCGAGCCAGATCCCCAGGAAAACGCCGAGAACCAGAAAACCGATCGCCGGCCACTGGAACACCAGCACGAGACCGTCCAGCACGGCATCGATCATCGGCCAGGCTCCGGATTCCTTCGCACGGCTATTGGACAGCTCCTGTCACGATGGTTCGGATATAGAGGCGCCGGTCAGTCGGCGACGATGCGCTCGATCTCGGCCGTGTACGTATCCCGGACTTCCGCTCCGAAACAGGCGAACACGATCTTCCGGAGCGCACTGCCGCGTTCGAGATGCTTCACGGTCTCGCTCACCGCGATGTGCGTCGCCCGCTCCAGCGGGTATCCGTAGACGCCGGTGCCGATCGCCGGAAACGCGATCGACGCGATCCCCGATTCCTCCGCGATTTCGAAGCAGCGGCGATAGCAGCTCGCCAGGAGTCCGGGCTCTCCCCGATCGCCGCCCTGCCATACCGGACCGACGGTGTGGATCACGAAACGGGCCCGCAGATCGTAGGCACCGGTCGGCTTGGCGTCGCCGGTCTCGCACCCGCCGAGCGTACGGCATTCTTCGAGAAGCCGGGGTCCCGCCGCGCGGTGGATCGCGCCGTCGACCCCTCCGCCGCCCAGCAGGGCATTGTTGGCGGCGTTGACGATGGCATCGACCGCCAACGTCGTTATGTCGCCCTCGAATACCTCGATCCGGTCTCGCATTCCGCCTGGAATCCGGTTCTCGTTCCCCTATTCCACCGCGTAGAGCAAACGATCGGCCGAACGGTCCTCGATGTACTGGGCGAGATCCCAGCGATCGACCTGTTCGAAAATCTCGTCGAGGAGCCCGTCGGGAAGCGGCGCCCTGACGAACCGCTCGCCACGGCTGAAGCTCGCGAAGTCCCATGCGCGGTCCGCGAAGGACTCGGGGATGCAGTGCCGCCATGCCGGCAGATATTTCCCGATGTCGGCCTCGATAACCCGTTCCGCCCGGGCGAGCGCGTCGATGTAACCCCTGACCGCCTCGCGGGGCATGGTTTCGGGAACCCACCAGATGGTCATGAACTCGTCTTCGATGACCGCGCGCATGCCGAGTTGCCTGGCCATGTCGATCTGCGGGGGAAGCAGGCTCGTCGCCTCCACCTCGCCCGAGATTAACGCTTCCAGACGCGCCGAGAAGCCGCCGACATTGAGGCAGTTTATCCGCTCGAGCGGCAGGTATTTTTCCAGCCGGTAGGGGACGTTGAAATGGCTGCCGGCGCGCATACCGACCGCGATCGGCACGTCGGCCAGATCCTCGGGTGTCCGGATGGTCGAATCGGGACGAACGAATATCCCCCAGGGCGATACGCCGTAGCAGTCGCGCACCGCCTTGCCCATGCCCGAGGCCGCGTTGCTGACGGTTCCCCACTGGCAGGCGCACTGGATGAGGTTGTCGGCGCCGTTTTCCGCGAACGGCCGGTCCTGCGGGCGATCGAAATATTCCAGCCCCTTCCAGCTTGACTGGGTGCCTTTAAACACCTGCATGTCGAATTCGACGTCCAGGTTCTCGTCGCGGAAGAAGCCTTCCTCCATCGCAACGAACTCGTTGATGCCCATGCCCTTGGGCGCCACGCGGACGTGTACCGGTTCGGACATCCCTCGTTCCTCTCCTGTCTTATTCGCGCGACCGGCCGGGGCGCCGGCCCCGGCCGGAACCGTTCGCGGTCTACGTTACTTCTTGTTCAGCCTCATCATCGTGGCCTTGTGCTTCTCGGCCGCGGCGGCACGGGTCTTCTCCGCGGCCGCCTTGATGAGGTTGTACATGGGCGCGATCTTCGGATTGCTGCCGAGAATCTTGTCGCCCAAGGGCTTCGCGCGGCGGAAGAACTCCTTGCGGTCGGCGTCGGAGAGATCGATGACCTCGCCGCCTTCCTTGACCCACTGCTTCTCCCAATGGTGGGTGATCTCGATCGCGACCTCGACCGTCGGGTCGGTGAGCTTCGCGGCCTCCTCCCAGATCGCGGTCTGGAGGTCCTTGGGCAGCTTCTTCATCCGCGCCAGGCTGGCATAGGCGGCGACCGGGATATAGCCGCCGGCCGTCCGCGTCAGGTACTTCGCCACGGTGTAGAACTTGGACGGTCCCATGACGATGATCGCGCTGCGCGCGCCGTCGACGACCCGCTTCTGGATCGATGGCACGACCTGCGAGTACGGGATCGGTATTCCGGCCGCGCCGAAAGTATCCATCAGCGCGATTTCCATCTTGGTGGCCAGCACGCGGAGCTTCTTGCCGTTGAGATCGCCGAGAGTGCGGATCGGCTCGCGCGAGGCGATCGCGCCTACGCCCGCGCTCCAGATATAGGCCGGCACGATTCCGGCCTTCTCGCCTAGCTTGTCCCACGCGGGGCGCACGCTCGGGTGATTCATCGTCAGATGCTGGTGCCAGTGCGAATCGAACATGCCCGGCGCGTCGGGCGCCTGGAAGGCCGGGTTGATGCCCTGGAAGAACCCGGGCGGCGTGAAGAAGAACGCCTGGGTGCCGAGCTGGATGCCCTCGAGCTGGCGCGGGATGATGCCGAGCTGCGCGGCCGGGAAGATGCTGACCTTGAGCCTTCCCTTCGTCCGTTTCTCCAGCGCCTCCTTGAGCCATTGCGAAGACACGTGGTTGGAATCGTTGATGGTGACGAAGCCGATCTTGATCTCGTGGGTCTCCTGGGCCGAGGCCGGATACACGGCGAGCGCCGCAAGGACGCCCGCGGCAACGAACCCCGTTCGGCCGGGGAATCGGGTAAGCGTCTTCATCGTGCTGTCTCCCTGTTCGCCGGACGACATCGTTGCGCCCGGACGTTTCCCTCCAGGAAGAGTATGGACCTTGCATCGGCGCGGGGACAACGCTTCGGTTGCGAGCTTCGGGACCACATCCCAAGTCCCGCCGCATGGCGCCAAGCGTGGTCCTCTTCGACCGGCGTGTCCGCCAGCCGATCGGGCGGAGAAGCCGCGCGCCTGTCCGCGCTAGACGCCGAAGGTAAAGCGGCTGCCGAGATTGGAGGCAACCAGGCGTTCCGGCATCCGCCGGCGCATCGCCTCGATGAAGGCGACGCCGGTGCAGTGCATCGGAACCACCACGTCGGGAGAGAGCCGTTCCAGTTCGTCGACGGTGTGCTCGACATAGTCGGGTTTCGCCGTCGTCAGGTGGAAGCCGCCGATGACGGCGTGAAGCTTGTCGATGCCGGAGACCGCCATCGCCGTCTTGACCGAGTTCACGATCCCGGCGTGGCCGCATGACGAGATCACCACCAGGCCGCGCCCCTTGACGACGTAGCAAGTCGCGTGCTCCTCGGGGTGGCTGTCTCGCACGAGTTCTCCGCGCCGCTCGGACTCGGAGAAATGGTCGTAGGGCTGAAGCATCGACCCGCCCGTGACCTCCTCGAAGGTATCGCGTGTGATGTAGCCGGTGGTGAACGGTCCCGGGAGGGCATGCGGCTCCGGGCAGCACACCGGAACCACGTTCTGCGACACCAGGCCGGTCCGGTCGGGCGCGCCCCAGCAGACGAATTCCGGCTTGGCTCCGGGCTTGGGCGGTCCGGTCGGCACCCAGCGGACCGAAAACGCCTCCTCCGCGCCGACATAGAGCGAAAGGTCGTCCTTCATCGCGATGCGGTGCTGGGTCACGAACCCGTCCAGCCCGCCGTAATGGTCGCGGTGGCCATGGCTCAGGATCAGCCCGTCGAGCCTGGCCGGGTCGATATCGAGGAGCGAAACGTTGCGGTTGAGAATTTCCGGCGTATAGCCGAAATCCAGCATGTACTCCGCCTTCGCCCCGTCGGCGCGCGACTCCAGATGCAGCGCGAGACCCCATTCGCCGGCCAGGGTCGACATCGGCCGGCCGGGAATGCCGCCGACATGCTCGATCGCGACATGGTCGTGCTCGGCGCGCGGCAGAAACCGCTCGTAGTGCGAGTCGACCACCACCCTGACGGCCAGTCGCTCGACCACGGGTGCCTCAAACGGGGTCTGCCGGGCCGCGCTCATCGGGCCTTCCGTCCTTCGCCGGGATCAGGCATCGACCGGATCGGGCACCGGCTTGGTGCCATCGACGGTGTTTTCCCTGAGATTGAACCGGCGCTGAACGACCTGGTCGAGATCGGTGCCGGTGACCCGGACGAAGCGCGCGCCGTCGGGGAACCTGATCGAGTGGATGTCGTTGGGATGGAAAACGCCGACCATGCCGGGGTCGAGCCGGTAGCGTTCCGCGGGCTCGACGATCGGCTCGTCCCCGCCCGGCGCCTTGCCCGTCTCGCGCCACACCGTCATGTCGGTGTGCTCCACCGCCTGGCCGTAGATCGCCCAGGACGGGCCGTGATCGTGCGGCGGCGATTCGACGCCCTTCTCGTAGATATGGGCCAGCACCACGAAGCCGAGATCGGGATCCTCGTAAAGCCGGTGGACGCCGCGCTCGGCTTCCGGCCCGCAATGGGCGGCGACGAAGTCCTCGTTGGTCAGCAGCCGTCCCAGATTGGCGCGCACGACCTCGCGCCCGCCATCGCCGTCATCGGCGCTCAACGCCGTCCGGCAGTCTTCGCAAAAGTCTCCGAGCGTGTACGCCATGGTGCGTTCTCCCCAGTTTTGCCGGACCGGCAGGGTACTGTCGCGGTGCCGGGCGACCAAGGCTTTTCGCACCGAGATCGTTCTGTGCCCCGTCAGCGGGTCAAGGACCCCCGCGCCTCGGCCACGGTCTCGTGTATCGGCAGGAGTTGTTCGAAACCGGTGATTCTGAACACGTCTCGAACCGGTTGGGAGAGGCCGCACAGCAATAGCTGGGCGTCCCGCTCGAGCAAGGACTTGGCGGTCAGAAGGATAACGCGCAGCCCCGCGCTGCCGATAAAGTCCAGCTTGGCGAAATCCATGATCAGAGCGCGATCGGTATCCGCGATTGCGTCGTGAAGCGCCTTCCTGAACGCTTCGGCCGTCGACCAGTCCAGCCGGCCACTTACTTCCATCGACAAGACATTCTCGTGTCGTTCGGTCGTGAAATCCATCGTCTTACGGCCCCGAACCAGCGTCCTCTGGAAGTGCGGTTTCGGTACGCGGCGTAATCGTTCGTCTTCGATACTGCGCCCGACGATCCATGACTTGACCGATACTTGCCACAAGCCTCGTCCGACTTACCCGCGGATCGTGCAGTCTTTCGCACGGAAAGCCAAGACCAATTCGGCCGGCCGCTCCGACCGGATTCCGCTTCGCACGGAGGCCGTTACGAATCCTGTCGGACGCGGACGGGCGGCTGGCCGACGAGCCTGCCGACGGGCAAGATGGTCCCGCCGCGGCGACGAACGGGATGCAACGATGACCTTCGAGCCGGACCGGCTGCGCGACGCCTTCACTGACTGCGGGATGTAGGGATGGAGATCGGGTTCTTTTTCTGGCCTTACACGCCGGAGCTGACCGAACGCATGGCGGAAGCGGCGGACCGTTGGGACTACGACATGATCGGCATCGCCGATACCCCCGGCAACGCGATGGACCCGTGGGTCGCCGCCACGCTCGTCGCCCGCGAAGTACGTCAGGCCCGGATCGCGCTTTGCGTCACCAACCTGTCGTCGCGCCATCCGGCGGTCTCCGCCGCCGCCCTTTCGTCATTGGACCTGCTCGCCCCCGGGCGGATCGTGCTGGGGCTGGGCGCGGGGCACAGCGGGACGCAAAATCTTGGATTGCCCAGCTCCAATCTGGGTGAGTTGAATGACGGGATCGGTTTCATCAAATCGCTGATTTCGGGCGAGCCGGCTTCGCTCGGCGAGGCGGGGGCCCATATTCCCTGGGCGCGGGGTGGCGGACGCGTGTTTCTGGCGGCATCCGGCCGCAAGACCCTGCGGCTGGCGGGCCGAGCCGCCGACGGAGCCTTCGTCAATTTCGGACTCGGTCGGGAGAACCTCGAATACTCCCGGGACCTGGTCGCCGAAGGCGCCCGCGAGGGCGGCCGCGACGCAGGCGAGATGGAGATCTGGCAAATCGCCAGCCTCGATTGCAATCGGGACGGCGAGGCCGCGAGGCAAAGAGCCGGCGCGATCCTCGCTTTCATGGCGGGCGGCTACATCCTTTCCTCCGACGACCTTGCCGAGCGCGGCGTGCCCGCCGAGTACCACGAGCCGGTGCGGGAGCTGCGCCGGCGCTACAGCACCCGGCCGGGCGAGGCCGACGCCCGGCTGGTCGACGAACTCGGGCTGTTCGACTATCTCGCCGGGCGTTTCGCGATTTACGGCACGCCCGACCAATGCCTCGATCAACTGCGCGCCGCCGAAGCGGCCGGGCTCGAACGCGTCATGTTCACCGTCAGCGTCGCCTCGGACCCGGCGGGGACGGTGGAGCTGTTCGGAGAGCACGTCCTCCCGGCGATCCGCGCCGGTCAGTGAGCGTCCGCCGGGGCCGGAATATCCGCCAGCAGAGGCTCGCCGGCGACCTTGCCGCGCTTGAGCAGGCGGCGCTCGCCGGCGGGAAAATCGGTGCGGGCATGCACCGAGCACCGGTTGTCCCAGATCGCGTAGTCGCCGGCCCGCCAGACATGCTCGTAGTCGACCCGTTCGGTGTATGAACAGACCTCCCCGATCAGCGCTTCGCTCTCCGCGCGGCCGTAGCCGCCGATCGCCGCGGTCATCAGCCGGTCGACATAGAGCGCCCTCCTTTGCGTCAGGGGATGGACAATCACCGCCGGTTGCCAGAAATGGGGAATCCCGTCGAGCTCCGCGATATCGGGCCGCTCCTTGAGCCTGTAATCGTAGACCTGCAGGATCTTCCTTCCGGCCAGCTTCCGCCGCAGGCGATCGGGGAGCGCCTCCCAGGCGAGATAGCAATTGCCGAACAGCGTGCTTCCGCCCCTGCTCGGCAATTCGACGGCGTAGAGCCAGGTCGCCTTGTCCGGCGCCTCGGTGAAGCTGTTGTCGTGGTGGAACCACATGTCGCCGTCGCCGAGCGCCCCGATCGGAGCGCCGGTCTCGTCGCGGATGTTGGAGATCAGCGCGATCGAGGTGTCGTCGTCTCCACGCCGGTCGACCGGCATGGAGATATCCGCGGATTCGCCCAGCCAGTCCGCGCTGCACCTGAGCGCATCGTCACCGAGCGTCTGGCCGCGAAAGACCAGCAGCACATGATCGGTCCACGCCGCGCGCAGGGCGGCGGCGACCTCCGGTTCGACGGGTCGGGCAAGATCGACCCCGCGGATTTCGGCGCCCATGGTGGGCGACAGCGGGACGATTTCCACGGTCATGCCGGCGATAGTACCGCCGATATTGCCCCGATGCATACCGGATGCAGAATATCGGAGGCACGGAATGGACCGGAGTCGCCCGCATGAACCCGCTTTCCTACGACGCGGCCGACATTGCCGTCCGTCAGGACCTTGCCGCCGCTCACGGGCGGGCCTGGCTGCGGCTCGGATCGCCGGGAACGTGGCTGAACGCGCGACGCCGGTTGGAGGTCGCCGCGGAAACGCGGGCGGCCCGCGATTGCGCCTATTGTCGAGAATGCAAGGCCGCGCTGTCGCCTTACGCCGTCGAGGGGTCCCATCGCGCCGTGACCGGCCTGCCCGAAAACCTCGTGGAGGTCGTTCACCGGGTCGCCACCGACCCCGGCCGGCTGACCCGCGCCTGGTTCGATCGCGCGCGGGAAAGCGGAATCGGGGATGCCGAGTTCGTCGAGACCGTCTGCGTCGCTGCGACGACGATCGCGATCGACATGTTCTGCCGCGCGATCGGCATCGGCCCGCACCCCTTGCCCGAACCCCTACCGGGCGAGCCTTCGCGGGCGCGGCCGGCGGGAGCCAGACCCGGGCCGGCCTGGGTTCCGATGCTCGCGCCCGAGGACAGGACCGCGGACGAAGCGTGCCTCGACAACGTCTATGTCTCGCCCGATCCGACCTTCGTGCGGCGCGCCCTCAGCCTGGTTCCCCGGGAGGCGTCGGGGCTCTTCGACATGGTCGACGCGCAATACCTGCCGGGGCGGCTGATTCCCGACGTCGCGGGCCGGCACCGGGCCATTTCCCGCGCCCAGATGGAGCTGATCGCGGGACGCGTTTCCGCGCTCAACGGGTGCTTTTACTGAACCGTCACCCATGCCGAGATGCTCCGTGCGAGCGCAAGAGCAACGGGAGACGCGGTCGATCTGACCGCCATCGTCGACGACGAAGCGGGAGACGGCGGCATCCCCCATGGCAACCTGTTGAAGGCTTTCGCCGAGGCTACGCTGGGCGACGACGAAACGAAGCTGACGGATACCCGCCGACGCGCGCGCGATGCGCTGGGCGATGCGGCGCTCGTCGACGCGGCCGCCGTCATTGCCAATTACTCGGCGCTGGATCGTGTCGCCGACGCGACTGGGATTCCGCTGGAGCCCGCCAAGGAAACGGGGACCGCGGATCTGCGCGTCGAGCTCGGCATCGACGCGTTTCGCGACTCGCCGTAGCGCGGGGCCGGTCAGGCCGCGCGGACGGTCTCCAGCATGGCCTCCACCTTGGGCCAGCTCCGGGCGCCGTTGACGGCAAGCGAACGGGTCAGATCCTCGGGGACGGCCGCGATCAAAGCGGGTTCGAAGCTTTCCCGGCCGCGCACCCGCTTGAACCAGTCCGCGACATGCGCGCGCCCGTTCCAGAACCCTTCCATCCCCATCATCGACAGCCGGTTGACGTAAGGCGTCATGCCCACGTCGGCGAGCGAATAGTCATCGCCGGCGAGCCAGGGCGTACGCGAGAGCGTCTCTTCCATGTCGGCCAGCGTCTTCTCGAACTCGACCACGGCGGCGCGTGCGCTTGGCGCGTCGATCCCGAGCTCGATCCATTCGCGCTTGCGCTGGCGCTTCACCGGGTCGCGGGTCTCGTCGATGATCGCCTCGACCTGCTCCGGCGTGTTGTTGTCGAGGATGGTGTGGCGGTGCGAGGCCGAATAGGTCAGCACGCTGGTCATCGGATGCAGCCGCTCGTCGATCCGCTTGGTCCAGATCCGCATGGTGGCCAAGTCATAGGGATCGGCGGATCTGAGCGGCGGATCGGAAAAGACGTCATCGAGATACTCGCAGATCACGGTCGATTCGATGATCACCCGCCCGTCGTCGACCAGGGTCGGCACGACGGCGTTCGGGTTGAGCTTGAGATACCAGCCCTGGAACTGCTCGCCCTTGAGCACGTCGACGACTTCGCCCTTCCAGTCGAGCCTTTTCTCGTGAAGCACGATCCGCGCTTTGGCCGCGCAGACCGAGCTTCCCTGGTGGTACAGAGTCAGCATGGCCCCTCCCCGCTCCCGGCGGCTAAAGTATCACGACAACGATTGCCGGGCGGGACCCGGGGACAGGATCACGAATATGTTCGTCGAAAACATCTGGTACTGCGTCGCTCTCGCCTCCGAGATTTCCAGCCGGCCGATCGGGCGGGTGGTGTGCAACCGGCCGATCGTCCTGTTCCAGACCTCCAAGACCGGCGCGCTGGTGGCGCTGGAGGATCGCTGTCCGCACCGCCAGGCGCCGCTGTCCATGGGCCGGGTGATCGGCGACGAGATCATGTGCGGCTATCACGGCTGGGTAATGGCCGCCGACGGGCGCTGCGTCCACGTCCCGCACCAGGAGACGGTCTCGCGCAACGCGCGGATCGAGAGCTACCCGGTCGAGGCGCGGGAGGGCTTCGTCTGGGCCTGGCTGGGCGATCCGTCGAAGGCCGACCCGGCGGCGATCCCCGAGATGCCCTGGCTGGTGGCCGACGACCGCTCGTCGATACTCAGCCGGTTCCACGCCAAGGCCAGCGACCAGCTGATGGCCGACAACCTGCTGGACGTCAGCCATGCCGATTTTCTCCACGCCGGCAGCTTCGGATCGCGCGCGGGCCAGAGGGGCGAGACCGACACGGTCCGCCAGGAGATGGAGACCTGGACGAAGCCGGGCTCCGTCCACAGCCGGCGAGTCCTGAAGAACGTCGCGCTGGGGCCGATGGCCGCGGCCTGGGGCGGCTTCACCGAGCCGGTCACGCGGACGACCTCGCAGAACTGGCGTCCCTCGAACACGATCAATATCGAGCTGGCGATGGAGAACCGGGAGAACCGGATCGTCATCAACCACGACCACATCATGACGCCCGAGACCGAGACGTCGAGCCACTACTTCTTCGCCTTCACCCGCGACTTCGCGCTGGACGGCGGCTATCCCAACGACGAAGACATGCGGCGCGAGCAGGAGACCACGATCCGGACCGAGGACATCCCGATGGTCGAGGCGCAGCAGCGCAACAAGATCGCGTTCGGCGACCCGCTGGACGTGCCGGGACAGGCCGACAAATTCCTGATCGCGGTCCACAAGCGCATCGCGGAAATGCGCGGCGAGCGGTAAGGGGACCGGCCTTGCACGACTTCAACTTCGGCGACATCGGCCTCACCCGGATCGTCGAGATGGAAATGCCTCTGCTCGAGGCCAGGGCCTTCTTCCCCGACTGGAACGAGGCCGCAATCGCCCCGCACGCGGACTGGATGGTGCCGCGCCATTACCGGCCGGACAGCGGGCTGGTCGTGATCGCGATCCAGGCCTTCTTGATCCGGACGCCGCGCCACACCATTCTGGTCGACAGCTGCGTCGGCAATCGCAAGCCGCGCAACCGGGAGTTCTTCAACGAAGCCGAGTTTCCGTGGATGGACCGGTTCCTGGCCACCGGGACCCGTCCGGAAGATATCGACTTCGTGCTGTGCACCCATCTGCATGTCGATCATGTCGGCTGGAACACAAGGCTGGAGGACGGGCGCTGGGTGCCGACCTTCCCCAACGCGAGATACATCTTCGCGCGCACCGAGCTCGACTACTGGCTGTCCCAGTCGGAACAGGGGCTGATGACCCGGACCGGCGACTACGTGGCCGACAGCGTGATCCCGATCCTCGAAGCGAAGCGCGAGCTGCTGGTCGAGATGGACCACCAGATCGAGGACGGGATAACGCTCGCCCCCCTGCCCGGCCATACCCCGGGCCAGGTCGGACTCCGCATCGCCTCGGGCGGCGACGAGGCGCTGATCTGCGGCGACCTGATGCACCACATGATCCAGTGTCACATCCCCGACTGGAGCACGATCGCCTGCGCGGACCAGGCGGCCGCCCGGGAAACGCGCAAGGCGTTTCTCGACCGCTACGCCGACACGGAGGTGACGATCATGCCGTCGCATTTCCCAAACCCGAGCGCCGGACGGATCGTTCCCGAGGGCGAGGCCTTCGCGTTCCGCTATTGGGGGGAATGACCGGCCTATGCGGGTCCATGTCGAGGCATACGCGACCGAGGGACCGGGCGACGTTGCCGGCCTCGAACGTATTCTGTCCGGGCTGCCGCCGGGCGACATCTCCCGGCTAGCGCTGGTCGCCAAGACCGAAGGGACCGCGACGATCAACGATTTTTCGCGCGAGCTCGCGCTGTCCGCCGCGGAGCGAACGATAGAACGCTTCGGCGGCACGGATCTGCTCGACGCGTCCACGCTCATCTTCTCGACCGGCTCGGAGGGCGTTCTGAGCCCGGTGGTCTACGTTCTGGCCGCGATCCGAGACGACGGCGGCGGCGAGCAGGAGCGCCTGATCATCGGCGGAGCACGGACCCGGCCGATGACGGCGGGCGAGCTGGTCACCCCGACCCACACCCGCCTGATCGCCGGCGCGGTCCGCGAGGCGATGGCGGAAGCCGGGCTCGCGCGGGACCAGGTCTCGCTGGTCTTCGTCAAGAGCCCCATCCTCAGCCATCGCGATGCCGCGGAGACCGGCGATCCCGCGGTCATCGCCCGGGCCGGATCGAGCGGGCAATCGCGCGGCGCGGCCGCGCTCGGCGTCGCGCTGGCGCTTGGCGAGTTGTCGGACACCGGGATCGAAGACACGCGGATCGGCGTCGATCTGCACCGCCATTCCAACCGGACGATGAGTTTTTCCGGCACCGAGGTGGAAGTCGGAGAGGTCCTGGTCCTGGGCAACCGGCCCGGGGCCGGCGGCTCGACCAGGGTCTTTTCCGGGCCGATGGCCGATATTCTCGACGCGCGTTCTCTGAAGCGCCTGTTTCGCACGGCGGGTTGCCGCTTCGACGATACCGGCGAAATCGCCTCGCCCGAATTGCTGCGTGCGGTCTTCGTAAAGGCGGGCGTCGCGCCGGACGGGCGGGTGCGCGGCGAACGCACGACCGTTTTCCACAGCGATCTCGACCCGGACAAGCACATGCGGGCGACCGCCAGCGGCGTGATCGGCGGAATCCTCGGCACCGGGCGTGTCTTCGTGAGCGGTGGAACCGAGCACCAGGCGCCGCCCGGCGGCGGTTTGTGCGCGTGTATCGCCGAAGTCGGCGGCGCGGATGGCCGATAGGCTTCCAACCGCCGGCCCTTATGCCGGGCTCGGCAAGATCGGGCTGATCTGCCCGTCCACCAATACCAGCATCGAGCCGGAGTTTCATCGCATGGCGCCGGCCGGCCTTGCGGTTCACGTCGCGCGCGCTTTCCAGGACGGCCCGCAGGCGCCCGCGCTCTATCGGCAGATCGCGGAAAACGTCGAGGGGGCAGCGCGCGATCTCGGTTCGGCCGGTGTCGACGTGATCGCCTTCGGGTGCACCTCGTGCAGCTACTTCTTCCCGGGCGACGTTCTCACCGAGGCGATGACACGGGCGTCGGGCGCGCCGGCGGTGCTCACGTCGGACGCGGTGGTCGCGGGCCTGCGCGCTCTCGGCGCAAGACGCATCGCGCTGGCCACGCCACGGACCGATTTCGTCAACCGGCGCGAAAACGAATGGCTGACTGAGCACGGCTTCGAGATTGCCTCGCTCGAAGGACTCCAGCTCGGCAAGACCGCATCCGAGCGCGCCTCCATCGGTCGGGTCCCGCTGGAGACCACCCGCGACCTCGCCCGCCGGGTCGACCGGCCGGATGCCGACGCGGTCTTCATAAGCTGCACCAACCTTCCCTCGCTCGACCTGATCGAAGGCCTGGAGAGCGAGCTCGGCAAACCGGTCGTAACCAGCAACCAGGCGACGTTCTGGCGCTGCCTGCGGGATATGGGATCGACGATCGCGGTCGAGGGATTCGGGCGCCTGCTCGCACGGTGCTGAGCATTGTCCGCCCTGCCCCTCCCTAGGCGGCTCCGCCACTACTCGGGGTGAGGGAGTCGTCGAATTGGCCCCTGCTCCGATGTCACCCCGGACCTGTTCCGGGGTCCAGACTGTCAGGCACCACCTTGCCCCGACTCCCTGGACCCCGGAACAAGTCCGGGGTGACAGTCTTGAGGTCCGCGATGGTGCGGCTTTCAGGCGCCCGTTGGCGAGAAAGCCGACCTGAACCCTCAGCCGAACAGGTCGAGACTGCCGCCCAGGCCCCGCGCCTCGGCCTCGGAGAGCGCGTGGCGGGCGAGCGCGAGGTCGCAGATCGCCATGCCCTGGACGATCGCGAATATGCGCTGACGGGGGTTCTCCCGGATCGCCCTGGTGCCCGCGACCACCTCGCCGATATGGGAATCGACCCGGGTCTTTATCGCGTCCTTCCCGATCCGGCCGTCGTCGAGCCAGGCCTTGATATCGCCCAGCATCGTCGCGTAGTCGAAGTCGTCGACCACGAACCGGTCGATTTCCTCCAGAACGCCGAACGCCACCTCCTCGGTCTCGCCCATCGAGCAGAGAAAGGCGCCCGGCGACAGCATGCCCGGCCGGATGACCGGAGTTTCGGCAAGGGTGAGCGTAATTACGATGTCGGCGCCGGCGAGCGCTTCCCGGGGAGTGTCCATGGCGGCGAACCGGACGGTTCCGCCGGCATGGCGACGGCAGAAATCCTCGGCGCTCGCGCGGCGCCGCGCCACCACCCGGACTTCGTCGAGGTCGAAGCTGCGGGTCATCGCGGGAAAAAGCTCGGCGGCGATCGAGCCGGCGCCGATCAGAGCGAGCACCCTGGAGTCCGGTTTCGCCATGTACCTCGCCGCAATCACCCCGGTCAGCGCGGTTCGGAAACGGTGCAGCCAGGTCTCGTTCAACAGTCCGATCGGCGCGCCGGTCGTATCGTCGAACACCACCAGCATGTGGTGGGACCGGAACCCGCGGTCCCGGGCGACGTCGCTGATCAGCCGGATCCCGGTGACGTTCTCGGAAATCAGGGTCGCGCCCTTGGACTTGTAGCGCGCGGCCTTGCCGATCCCCGATCCGCCGAACAGGGCGGCCGGCTCGGAGAGGCGGAAAATGTCCGAGGTCCCCAAGTCGCGGAACGTGCGCTCGACGATTTCGAGCCCGGTCGCCACATCGAGCACCGCCTTGAGGTCGGCTTCCCTGAGAACCCTCAACTCCGACACCGCCATCCCCCCTTTTGCATGTCCTCCGCTGGACGGGAGAAATCCGGATGGCGAGTATACCGGGCAGGCGGGCGAGGGTCTGCGAGCGGAGGAGAGGCGCTCTGAGCGACCGGCAAGGCATGACCGAGGCGTTCTGCGGCGAATGGAAGAAGCTCGGTTTCCTGATCGGGCTGGTCACGACCTGTTACTACATTTATGTCGCGACCCGGGGCACGTTCAGCCCGGCGCTGGACCGCAGCCTGTTCATCTATGCCGGCGTGGCGCTGGCGATCTGCGTGCATCCGCTGGCCCGCACGATCCCGGCCCGGGCGTTCGACGCCGTCTTTCTGATCGCGGTGAGCTACGCCACGTTCCGCTTCAACGACCGCTATCTCTATTTCGCCGAGAACGAAGGCTTCGATATCGGCGATTTCGACATGGCCGTGGGCTGGATCATGATTCTCGGCGTGATCGAAGGCGGGCGGCGCGCGCTCGGCATCGGCATGGCGATCATCTCGGCCGCTTTCCTGCTGTTCCTCTATTTCGGCGCCTCGGTCCCCTGGCCGTTCGTGCATAGCGGGTTCGACCTGCGCCAGATCGCGACCGCGCTCTACGCCCAGACCGACGGGCTGTACGGGTCGATCACCTATGTGCTCGCCTCGAACCTGTTCCTCTTTCTGGTATTCGGGACGTTCCTGATCCGCTCGGGGGCGTCGGACTTCTTCACCGATATCTGCACGTCCTTCCTCGGTACCCGCCCGGGCGGCGGCGCGAAGGCGGCGGTGGGGTCGTCCTTCATCACCGCCAGCATTTCCGGCTCGGCATCGGCTAATGTCGCGATCACCGGCAGCATCACCATCCCGATCATGATGAAGACCGGCTACCGGCCGGCGGTGGCCGCCGGTATCGAGGCCGCGGCGTCCACCGGCGGGACCATCATGCCGCCGGTAATGGGAGCGTCGGCCTTCATCATGGTGGCGCTGACCGGCTTCTCCTACGGAACGATCGTGATCGCGGCCACGATCCCGGCGCTGCTCTATTTCCTCAACGTGTATCTCCAGGTCCATTTCTATGCCCGGCGCAACGGGTTGAAGGGCCTGCCGGCGGAGGAATGCCCGTCCTTCCGGCAAACGCTCAAGCGGGGCTGGGCCTATCTGGTGCCGATCGGGGTGGTGGTCGTGATGGTCTATCTCGACTATTCGCTCCGTCGCATCGGCATGCTGGCGATCGTGAGCGTGATCGCGGCCAGCTGGCTGACCCCGCGGCCGATGGGCCCGCGCGCGATCATCGTCGCGCTCGCGGAGGGCGCGAGGAGCTCGCTGCCGATCGTCGCCATCGCCGGCCCGGTCTCCATCATCGCCGGCGCGGTGCTGCTGCCGGGCACGGGGATCCGCATCACCGGGCTGATCATCGACCTCGCCGAAAGCAATCTCGCCTTCACGGTGATGTTCATCTTCGTGATCGGCTACATCCTGGGCATGGGGCTGTCGGTGATTCCGGCCTATGTGATCCTGGCGACCCTCGCGGCGCCCGCGCTGATCCAGCTCGGGATCCCGGTGATGGCCGCGCATTTGCTGGTGCTGTGGTGGGGACAGGCCTCCAACGTCACCCCGCCGGTCGCGCTGGCGGCCTATATGGCGGCCGGAATTTCCAAGCAGCGATTATGGCCGGTCTGCAACGTCGCCATGGTCAAGGCGATGGCGATCTTCTATCTGCCGGTGCTGTTCGTATACCAGCCGGGGTTGCTGCTTGAGGGAAGCGTGTCGAGCATCGTCATCACGATTGCTTCGCTGGCGATGGGAGGGCTGTCGATCTCGGCCGGTATCGAGGGTTTCTATCTTGCCCGGCTGTCGCTTGCCGCGCGGGTCGTCGCGATCGTGATCGGCATCGTTCTGGTGCTGACGCACGGCATCTATGCGCTGATTCCGGTGGCCTGTTTCGCGATCTTCACGGTCTGGCAGTTCCGCGAGCGCAGGAGGGGCGACGCGGTTCCCGCCCACCGGCCCGATTGCTAATGTGACAACCTGGACCGCAGGAAAAGGGAGCCATTGGATGAGAAAACTCGTAACGACGACGCTCGCCTCGGCGGCGATGCTGGCGCTCGCCCAGGCGGCGGGAGCGCAAAGCCTCGTCATCGGCACCAGCTCGCCCGGAGGCAGCTACTTCCTGATGGGCGGCGGGCTGTCGACCGCGATCACCCGCGATCTGGAGGGCATCACCCTGTCGACCCGGACCACGGCCGGGTCGACCACCAACATGCGGATGCTCAGCCGCGAGGGCGGCGGGCTCAACCTTGGCTTGGCCAATCTGGGCGCGGTTTACAACGCGGTCACCTCGACCGGAAAATTCAAGGGCAAGCCGCCGGCCAAGAACGTGCGCGCGCTGATGGCGCTCACCATCTCGCCGATCCACTGGGTGACGCTCGCCAAGGACAACATCAAGTCCTTCGCCGACCTCAAGGGCAAGCGGGTCTCGCTCGCCAAGGCGGGCAGCGGCACCGCGGCCAACGCCGACCTGATCCTGAGAACGGTCGGCGTACGCGACCGGATCAAGGCCCAGTTCCTCGGCTTCAGCGAAGCCGGGAACGCGCTGCGTGACGGCAACATCGACGCCTTCGCCGTGGCGTCCGCCGTTCCGGTTCCGGTGGTCAGCGCGATGGCGGCGACCCGCAAGATCCGCCTGATCCCGCTCGCTCCGAACGAGCTCAAGGCGGTGCTCGGCAAGAATCCGGCCTTCGCACCCTATGTCATCAAGGCCGCCGATTACGGCGACGGCGTGGTCGCCGATGCCCAGTCCTACGGCGTGCCGTCGACCATCATGGCCCAGGACAGCGTGCCCGACGAGACGATCTACCGGATCGTCAAATACGTCTTCACCGACAAGACCAACGCCTACATGAAGACGGTTTACAAGTCCTGGAGCCCGTCGGCCGGGATCGAAGTGTTCAAGAACGCCGGCATCAAGCACCATCCGGGCGCGTTGAAGGCGTACAAGGAACTCGGCATGACCAAGTAGCGCCGGTATCGGCGCACCCGCCGAAAGGGGACCCTCGGGTCCCCTTCTTTCTTCGCGACGCTCGGGTCGGCGGCGGTTCGACGGCCGCAAGAGGATCACTCCGTGCCGTACAACCGGTCGCCCGCATCGTGGCGAGGCCGCCGCGGCCGGGGCGCATCATCGACGTGATAGATTGCGGTCTGCCCAGGGACCGGACGCTCGACATCCGCGAGACGCCGAAGTTTCTGAAGATCGCCCACCGCGTACGCCAGGGCTTGCGGGCGGGATCGCCGGACAACTCTGGAACCAGGGAAAGACAATCCACCATGGCAATGAAAAGGATCGCATTGCTGGGCGCGGCAGCCTTTATGGTGCTGTCGGCCGGCACGGTTGCGGCGAAAGACAAGGTCACGCTGCAGCTCAAATGGGTCACTCAGGCCCAGTTCGGTGGCTATTTCGTCGCCAGGGACAAGGGCTTCTACGGCGACGTCGGCCTCGACGTGACGATCAATCCGGGCGGACCGGACATCGCGCCGCCCCAGGTGATCGCCGGCGGCGGCGCCGACGTGGTCGTCGAATGGATGCCGGCCGGTCTGGCGGCGCGCGAGAATGGTGTCGCGCTGGTCAACATCTCCCAGACCTTCGAGAAGTCCGGCATGATGCTGACCTGCCGGAAAGACAGCGGCGTCACCAGCCCGGACAAGTTCGCGGGGCAGACCCTCGGCGTCTGGTTCTTCGGCAACGAATATCCGTTCCTGAGCTGGATGGCGAAGCTCGGCCTCTCGACCAAGGGCGGCGCCAAGGGCGTGACCGTGCTCAAGCAGGGCTTCAACGTCGATCCTCTGCTGCAGAAGCAGGCGGCCTGCATCTCGACCATGACCTATAACGAATACTGGCAGGTGGTCGACGCGGGTTACGCGCCCAAGGACCTTATCGTCTTCAAGTATTCGGATCAGGGAGTCCAGACCCTGGAAGACGGGCTCTATGTCCTTGAGGACCGGTTGAAGGACAAGAAGTTCGTCGACCGCATGGCGCGTTTCGTCGCCGCTTCCAACCGCGGCTGGGCGTGGTCCCGGTCCAATCCCGACGCCGCGGCGAAGATCGTGCTGGATAACGACGAAACCGGCGCGCAGACCGGGAAACACCAGAAGCGCATGATGGGCGAGATCGTCAAGCTGCTGGGGACCAAGGAACTCGGCAAGCTGGTCGAGGCCGACTACGAGCGCACCGTCAAGATTCTCCTCGGCAGCGGGACGACGCCGGTGATTTCCAGGGAGCCGACCGGTGCATGGACCCATGCCGTGTTCAATGCGGCCAAGGCCCACATGAAGTAAACGGGCCTGTTCCTTCTCGAAGCGGTCAGCGCGGTCAGTAGGGCGCGCCGCGAGGCTCCATCCCGAGTCGGGCCTGACCGTACATCGCCGAGTGGACGTCCCAGTTGAAGAACGCGTGGTGGGAAACCGCATGCGCGTCGCGCCAGGCACGCTGAACCGGTTGGGCGTGATGAATGCCGGTGGCGCCAGTGGCACTCCACAAGGCGTCGAGACCCTGGAGGGCGAGCTGGACGACATAGGCCTGGACGACCCGGTTCTCCAGGCGCTCGCCACGATCCAGCAGCGCGGCGCGATCGATGACCGCGCGCCTTGTGTCCTCGATCTGCGAGAACATCAGCGCCTTTGCCGCCTTGAGGGCCATCGCCGCGTGCCCGACCCGCATCTGGATGGCGGGAAATTCGGCGACCCTGGCGCCGGCGCCCTCCCCGCTCCCGCGAACCCGCCAATCGGCGAGCAGCGCGATGAAGTGATCCAACGCGCCCTGGAGACATCCGACC
Source organism: Alphaproteobacteria bacterium (assembly GCA_965202835.1). GTDB lineage: Bacteria > Pseudomonadota > Alphaproteobacteria > MPNO01 > MPNO01 > MPNO01. Next base: position 119,865 of record CBDBCA010000002.1, read on the forward strand.
GCCGTCGCGGACAGGCCATGGGCACCGAGCGAAAAGACGGGATACCGTCCGAGATTGGTTTCGAAGGCGGTCTGGCCCGGCGTGTCGGTCGAAACGAAGACCTCCGCCGGCAGGCTCCGATAGTCCGGTACGAAGACGTCGTCCGCGACCACCGCGTGACTGCCGGTCGCCGCGAGTCCCATCGTGTCCCAATCCTCGGCTATCCGGCACTCCGACATCGGCACGACGACGAACCCCGGTACCGGGGGCTCCTCCTCCGCTGCCGAGGGCAGCGCGACGCCGAGGAGCGCGACATCGGCGTAGTCGACGCCGCTTGCATAGCGCCAGGTACCGTCGATCCGAAAGCCGCCATCGACGCGCCGGCAGATGCCGGTCGCCGGGAACGAGGTCACGACCAGCTTGTCGGGACCGTCGGCCCAAATCTCCTCCTGGCAGGCCAGCGGAAACTGCGCGACCATCCACTGATGGGAAATGCCGCAGCTCGCGACCCAGCCGGTCGACCCGCACGCGGCGGACAACTCGAGGATCACCGAGATCGCGGTTTCCAGATCGAGCTCGTAGCCGCCAAAACGGCGCGGCAGCAGGATGCGGAAAAAGCCGGCATCCTCGATCGCCGCATAGACCCGTGGCGAAATCCTTCGCGCCGTTTCCGCGGCCTCGGCATCGGCCCTGATTACCGGCGACAGCGCCCGTGCGGCCGCAACGAGGGCGTCGCGATCCGCATGGCCTGACCCGGTATCGGCCGAAGTCATCCTCACGCTCTCCAATGGGTATCCGCCGCACCGTGCGATCGGCCACAAAGCCCCGGTCGACGGGAGCCGGTCGGGGCCGGTCCGGAGAAACGGCGACCCGGAGAGGACCGAGCAGCACCGGTGGATGGTATTTGGTTTGTCGTACCAGCTTCGTACATGGTGGCGCTAACTACTTGACAATAAGCCGTTTTTACCTCCCGCAATAGGTGGTCGGGGAACGGATTCTGCAACTATCCGTTCCCCGGCTGCAACCGCAACCGGAGAAGAGGCATGCCGAAAACCACCCTCACCGACGTCTGAGTCGAAGCCCACGAGCTCCAGGTCGATCTCCGGCTATCTGCGTCGCCACCGGAAACGGCCCAGGGTTTGATCGACGGCCGCGCCGACAACACCATCGGAGGGCCGGAGAAGAAATATCTTTCCATCGGCGGCGGGTCGTACCTACGATCGGTTGCGAACAGGAACCTATCCGGGAAATGCCGGATAGAGCGGCCAACGTCGGGAGGAAGGCATGCTGCGTCGTTTGATCGATGGAGCGGTGTTGATCGCTCTGGCCTGGTTCTTGCTGGTGCGGCTCGACGCCGGTGAGGCGGTACTGGGGCTGACCATTGCGGCGGTCATAGTCTTCACCGCCTGGCGCATCCATCGGCTGTGGCGAAAGTACCGGGTTCTGCTTGGCGAGCTGGCGGCCGCGGAAGCGGCGAAACTGTCGGACGATCCGAAAGAGGTCGAACGCGCCGAACGGATCTTGCGCGAGCGCCGCATGATGCACGCCGCCGAGATGACCCTGATGAGCGGCTTTATCCTGGGGGGCGCGGCCAGCGATCACGCGCCGATGGAGCATGGCGTGGGCCACGACGGTATCGGCGGCGACGGAGCCGGCGGATTCGGGGGTTTCGATGCGGGCGGTGGCTTTGGCGACGGCGGGGGCTGAACGGAGCGGCTCCATCCGGGAAATCCTCATCCCGCCGCGAATGCCCGGGCCGTCGATTGACTCGTCCGAGCGGCGGCCTGAACTTCAACCGGAATACGCCTTAGCTCAGCCGTCAGGCTGTCCGAAAAGACGGAGCCACCTCACCCCGTGGCCTGGGCGCGAGGATCGGCTACAGCGGCTTTCCAGTTTCCGCGTCGAGATATTCGAGGGCGATCCGCGCCGGCAGATAATCGGGATCGTGCCGCAGGGCCCGTTCGAAGGAGCGCCTCGCCGCGTCGAGTTTCCCCTGCACCAAACGCACGCGGCCGAGATTGTAATGCGCGAACTGATAGCAGCAGTATCGCTTGGCCGCGACCGCCTTCTCGAGCCACGGGACCGCCTCGTCCGGGCGACCCAGTTCGATCAGATACACCCCGATATCGTTGTACGGATTGCCATAGTCGGGATCGAGCGCGATGGCCTTCTTGCATTCGGCAAGGGCTTCTTCGATATGCCCCAGCATGCTGAGCGACCAGCCCAGAAAGGTGTGCCCCTCGGCCGTGGGCAGAATCTCGATGGACTCGCGGAAGCTGTCGACCGCTTCCTGGTATCGGCCGTTGAGGTGCAATACGTAGCCTTGCTGCCAAAGGGCGTAGGCGCGCACCTGGTCGGGAATTTCCGATTGCTCGCCTGACTGTCCGTGAGCCGCTTGGGTCAACGACAGCGCCACCAGGAACACCGCGGCCAGGAATGGGCGGGGACCGATCATGGGAGCGCCTTTCCCGGCACATCCACCGGGTGCCGCGCCAGCCGGGCCGTTCCATCGGCGATCCGGTGACGGCAACGCGATCCACCCGCAACGATGAACGCGTTCCGATCCGCCGTCCGCACCGCCGGCGGGAGGTCTGGCCCGCCTGTCGCCATCGCTGTCTCGTCGTTCGCCGCCTCGTACCGGAAGGCGCCGGCCATGCCACGGCAACTCGATTCGACGGTGTCGACCTCAAGCTGGGGCACCGGCCGGAGCGTGCGCTCAAGCGCCAGCATGACTCCGAACGCCCCTTGATGGCAACGCCCGTGCGGGAGCGGGCGCGGCAACTTGAGGAACTCCCGACTGCGGTGGCGCGCAAAGCACTGGCCGATGACCTTGCCGGTGACGATGTCGAGCGCCGCGAACAGCCTGGCGGTGGCGCATGTAGTCACGGGTGCGCCGCTCGATCTGTCAACGTGCTCGGATCGCACCAGCTTCGCACCTGGCCCATGGGCAGGTGGAACGATCCCGAAGCGCAAGAGCGGTCGAGGCATCGACGGCGATCGAGAGCGGGGCCACGGTTCCGCCGCGGCGCGGAACCGGTCATGAGCGATGGAATTCGCAACTGGCCATAGCCTGAGCGAGCGAGTTTCCCTTCTGGAGTCCTGTTTCAGTCGAAATACCCGTCTTCCACGACGCTCAGCCAGATTCGCCCGATTGTGACAATCGTGTCGTGCAGGATGTCGTGGCGGAAACCCTCTAGGCGCGCGACCCGGTAGCGGCGGCAATAGGGCTCCATGACCGCGCGCGCGGCATCGACCTTTTCCGGCTGGATGACCTGGTCGAGCGTCCCGTTCATCTCCCATACCGCGACGGTCCGCAATTCGGGCGCCGGAAAGCAGGGTTCGACGATGTCGCGCATCAGCGCCGCAAAGCCGCGGTCGCGGACTTCGCGTGGGAGAAAATCCGCGATCCACAACCGCCCCGCGTGCTCGGCGAGCGCGGCGGCGTTGTAGAACATCGTCGTATCCTCGATCGACTTGAACCGCGGCGCCGCCAGCGCCATGAGCCACCAGCGTTCGCGCGTCTCGTCATCGACATGTTCGGTGTAGAAGCGGAAATCGGGCCGCCCGCGCTCGCGCACCCGGAGCACCGAGTTCTCGTAGGGCCAGTCGAAACGACCTGTTCGGATGCGGCCGTGGAAATAGGCGATACCGGTGCTCGACGTTCCCCACCCGAGCATGCCGTCGGGGGCGATCGAGCGCGCCAGCGCCCACAGGAACGGGCCGCCGGTCGAAAAACCCCAGTAGAGCAGTAGCACCTTTTCGCGCGGCAGGCCGAGGGCGGCGAGCGCCGATCGGACGCCGCGCCGGTAGCCTTCGACCAGGGCGTCGGGCGTGGCGGCGAGCATGTGGTCGTAGAGCGCCGAGCCCTCTTTCGGCAGCCTGTAGGTATCGCTTCCGGTCGGGCTCGCCTGTCCCTGCGAGGCATGCGAAGTGTAGTCGTCGGCCGGCCAGTATGCCGGCCGGTGGCGGTCGAAAACCGGCATGCGTTCGCCGAGCGCCATATCTATCCAGCTTCCGCTTTCTCCTTCCGCGAAGAAATTCCACCTGCCGAGACGCGGCACGATCACGAAGGTCAGGCCCCGCCTCGCCAACCAGGGCCCAATGCCCTCCCTGCCCTCGTAGGTCGCGAGGAACCCGTTGCCGTTGTCGCTTCCTCCCTCCCCCGCGACGACCACGATGGGCCGGCCTTTGTGCAGGCGCGGCGTTTCCGGCCGCAGCGTCATGACGACCTGCGTGAAGGGTTTGCCGTAAATTTCGAAATCGACATAATCGACACTCTTCGAATAGCCGCTCGTTTCCGGATAGGCGTCGCTGTTCGTGATTGCCGCGACGGCTTCGGCCGGCAGTACCGCCCCGTCGTCCGGAACGGGGACGACATCCTTCATGGAGCCCATGAGCTTTTCTCCTCCGATCCTCCATGCCGTCCAGCGATCCCGGGACAGCGCGCCGGGAACCCCATGTCGGGGGAGGCGAGGTTAGCAGATGGGCAACCTGATCGAGATCAGGGACCTCCAGACTTCGTTCTTCACCGGCGAGGGCGAGCTCCGCGCGGTGGACGGGGTCAGCTTCGCCATCGAGGAGGGCCGGACCATGGGGCTGGTCGGGGAGTCCGGCTGCGGCAAGAGCGTGACCGCGCTCTCGACCATGCAGTTGATCCCCAGGTCCGCCGGGAGGATCGTCGGTGGCGAGATCCGGTACCGGGGCGAGAACCTGCTCGATTTCGACGAGGCCAGGATGCGGCGCGTCCGGGGCAACGAGATCTCGATGATTTTCCAGGAGCCCATGACCTCGCTGAACCCGGTCTTCACCGTCGGCACGCAGATCGAGGAAGCGATCATCCTGCACCAGCGGCTGAGCAAGAAAGACGCGCGCGACAAGGCGGTGGAAATGCTCCGCCTGGTCAAGATCCCCGATCCGGACTCGCGGGTGGACGACTACCCGCACGAGCTCTCGGGCGGCATGCGCCAGAGGGTGATGATCGCGATGGCGCTTTCGTGCAACCCGAGCCTGCTGATCGCCGACGAACCGACGACCGCGCTCGACGTCACGATCCAGGCGCAGATCCTGAACCTGATCGAGGAGCTCCAGGAAAAGCTCGGGATGGCGCTGCTCCTGATCACCCATGACCTCGGCGTGGTCGCCGAGCAGGCGGACGACGTGGCGATCATGTATGCCGGGCGCATCGTGGAGCACGCGACGCCCGAGATCATTTTCTCTCGCCCGCTCCATCCCTATACGGTGGGCCTGCTGAAATCGATCCCGGGCTATGGCGGCATCGGCGAGACGTTGGAGGCGATTCCGGGAATCGTTCCCAGCCCGCTGAACCTGCCCGATGGCTGCCGCTTCAGCGATCGCTGTTCGCGGGTGGAGGACAGGTGCCGAATACGAGAACCGGAACTCCGCGAGGTGGAAGCAGGGCATTGGGTGTCCTGTTTCCTCGTCTGACAAGCCGGCGGAGCCTGGAGGAAAGACCGAAGCGATGGCGTTGCTGGAGATCAGGGACCTCAGGACCCACTTCCCGATCAGGTCGCCGTTGCTGTCGCGCCATCTCGGGGACGTGCGGGCGGTCGACGGCGTGACGCTGGACGTCGAGGACGGCGAGACGCTCGGCCTGGTCGGCGAGTCCGGCTGCGGCAAGTCGACGCTCGGGCGCAGCATCCTGCGCCTGATCGAGCCGACGAGCGGAAGCGTCGTTTTCGAGGGGCGGAACATCCTCGCCCTCGGCTATGCCGAGATGCGCGACATGCGCCGGCGCATGCAGATCATCTTTCAGGACCCATACGCCTCGCTCAACCCGCGCATGCGCGTGGGCGAAATCATCGGTGAGGGGCTCAGGATCCATCAGCTCGCCTCCGGCCCGGAACGACACGATGTGGTCATGCGCATCCTCAACCGCGTCGGCTTGCGCGAGGACCATTACGACCGCTATCCGCACGAATTCAGCGGCGGCCAGCGCCAGCGGATCGGTATCGCCCGCGCCCTGGTGTTCCAGCCCCGCATGATCATCGCCGACGAGCCGGTATCCGCGCTCGACGTGTCCATTCAGGCGCAGATCCTCAACCTGCTCGACGAACTCCAGAGCGAGTTCAAGCTGACCTATATCTTCATTTCGCACGACCTCCGCGTGGTCGAGCATGTCAGCCACCGGGTGGCGATCATGTATCTCGGCAAGATCGTCGAGGTGGGCGGCAGCAAGGAGATCTACGCCGACGCCCGCCACCCCTATACAAAGGCGCTCCTGTCGGCGGTCCCGATACCGGACCCCCACGCGAAGAACAAGCGCGACCGTGTCCTGCTGCAGGGCGACGTGCCGAGCCCGGCCAATCCGCCGGCGGGATGCAGTTTCCATCCGAGATGCCCGTTTGCCGAGAAAATCTGTACCGAAGCCGAACCGCCGCTGGTACAGGACCGGGACGGGCGGTTGATCGCGTGTCATGTGTTCGGGCCCGGCGGGACGGCATAGACGGGGACCGCCGCGCGGGAAAGGGAGCGGAGCGATGCCGATGAACGACCCCAAATGGACCGAGGTCGACGATGTCGACACGCGCTATTTCGAGGCCGGCGACGGAGAGACCGTCGTCCTGTTCTATGGTGGGAATTTCGGGTCCAGGGACGGGTCCAACTGTGCAATCGCCTGGGAGCGCAACTTCGACGGTCTTGCGGCGAACTACCATGTGGTGGCGCCCGACAAGCTCGGACAGGGCCATACCGGGAACCCGGCGAACGACGACTACACGATGAACGCGGTCGTCCATCACGCCGCCGCGTTCATCGAGACGATGGGACTCTCCAACGCCCACCTCGTGGGACACTCGCGGGGCGGCTATCTGGTCACCCGGCTGACGCTCGAATTCCCGGAACTCGTCCGGTCCTGCACCATCGTGGACTCGGGCACGCTCGGCCCGGGCGTCGGGCTCAACGAGATCGTCCACGCCCAGCCTCCCTACGAGCCCCTGAGCCGCGCGTGCCAGCGCTGGACCTACGAGAAATACTCCTATTCGCCGGACCACATCACCGACTCGTGGCTCGACGCCGTCGTGGAGGTGGGCCGGCTTCCCAAGACGCAGGAGGCGATCCGGAAGATGGAGGACGAGGGCCTCAAGGCGAGCCTTTTCCTGCCCGAGCTCGCGCGCCAGAAGGCGGAGACTCTGCGCTGGATCCAGGACCGGAGGATGAAGCGGCCGACCCAGGTGGTTTGGGGCTACAACGACCCCACCGCGCCGCTCCGCCAGGGTATTCCGCTCTACGAAATGATCGCGGCGGGCGAGCGGCAGGCCTATTTCCACATCATCAACCGGGCGGGGCACTTTCCGTTCCGCGAGCATCCGGAACGATTCAACGAGATCGTCCACGGGTTCATCCGTAGCCTGAACTGACGATGCCCTCCCCATTCCAGCCGCCGGAACAGGTCGGGCGCGAGGAGATCGTCCGCGCTTCGGAAGAGGTGATGGCGTGGCCCGCTATCCCGTTTTCGGAGACCGAAACGATCCTTCGCATCGCCGCCGCCGATATGGAATGGGATATCGGCGTCATGCTCTACCAGCCAGGCGCCGAAATCCCGGTCGGGCCGGACGGGGGCAAGGTCGGGGTGTTCCTGACCCATGGCGGGGCGGGCGACTGGCGGTCGATGGAGAAGCTGGCGCGGCTGCTCGCCGGCAAGCTCGGATACCGGGTCGCCAGCATGACCTATCCCGGCCGGCTCTATCTGCCCGACCTGTCGCGCGACTGGCCGGGCGACACCATCCGAGACGGCGGCATCGTGCGAACCCCGATCTGGCTCGACGGCGAGCACATCGCCGATGACGAGTACGAGGTCGTGCACGATGCCTCGATGCGGGCGCGGCACGGGATTCGTCCAAATGCCCGCGCCCGGCCGGGGACCCGGTTCCATGACCGCATGGCGTCCTGGCCGATCGCCTTCGAGGACGCGATGAAGGAGGTCTGCCGGCGATACTTCCCGCCCGAGGAGTATTCGATCTACGTGCACGGCCACTCCACCGGAGGGCCGTTCGTCAACATGCTGAGCCAGCGGGTCGACAACGTGGTCGGGCTGATCGGCGTGGAGAACTCGCCCTTCGGCTACATCTACCAGCGCATGGCGGGCCGGGAATGGACGGGGCCATTCACCGATCTCCTGATCCGCAATTGGCGGGAAATCGCGCGCTATCGCGGCGCCGAAGCGCTCAAGAGCGAGGGGCCGGAGGCGCTGATGAGCCTCGCCGCGCTGATGGAGGACGTGCTCGACGAATGGTCGGAATCGACCCGGTTCCCGCAGTTCAAGGCCGAGTACATCGTCCACTACGCGTGCGCGCCGGCGCTGGAAGCCGCGGCGGAGGCGACCGCCGCCCGCCTCCGCCTGGGCGAGGCGGCGACGCGGGAGCTCGTCGCGCGCTATCTCGGCATGGGGCGGGAGCTGACGGGGCCCGGCGTCAAGCCCGTGCCGCCGCTCCTGTTCGGAATCACCGCCTACAGCCGCGATCACACCGCCGAGAAGTACCGCGATATCGTCGTTCCGGCCTATCGGGCCATGTCGCCCGCGCCGAAGATCGGCGTGGTGCGGTTCGGAGCCGGAATCCACTCCTACTGGGCACCCGAGGAAGGGCTTCCGATGGGAACCCTGCCGGCGGTGATCCGGCTGTGGGAAGAGGCGATCTCCGGCGGTTATTTCCTGGTCCAGGGAGATTGAGACATGCCTATGACCGATGCCAAGTGGATCGACGTCGACGGGATTCGCACCCGCTATTTCGAGGCCGGGTCCGGACCGCCGCTGGTCTTGGTCTTCGGCGGCAATTTCGGCTCCGACGAGGCGGCGTCGAGCGCCATCGTCTGGAACAGGAACTTCGACGCCCTGGCCCGGCATTTCCATGTGGTGGCGTTCGACAAGCTGGGGCAGGGACACACCGACAATCCGCTGAACGACGACTACACAATGAATGCCGTGGTCCAGCACGCCAACGGTTTCATCCGCACGCTCGGGCTCTCCGATGTCCACCTCGCCGGGCATTCCCGCGGCGGCTATCTGGTGTGCCGCCTGACGCTGGAACAGCCCGGCCTGGTGACGTCCTGCACGATCATCGACAGCAACACCTGTGCGCCCGGCCGCGGTCTCAACGACGTTGTGCATGCGGGCGCTCCGAGGCCGCAGCTGAGCCGCGAATGCCAGAAATGGGTCTACGAGCACTATTCCTACAGCCCGCATCACATAGACGACGCGTTCCTCGATGCGGCGATGGAGGTGGCGAGCCTGCCCAAGTTCCAGGAGTCCGTCCGCAAGATGGAGGGCGAGGGGCTCAAGACCCGGATGTTCCTGCCCGGACTGGCGAAGGACAAGTCGGAGATGTTCGCCTGGATCCGGGACCGCGGCATGGGCAAGCCCACCCAGATAATCTGGGGCCGGAACGACCCGACGGCGCCGCTGGAACAGGGCTATGCGCTGTTCGACCTGATCGCCGCCACCGAGCCGCGTTCCCAGCTCCAGATCATCAACCGAGCGGGACACCATTCGTTCCGCGAGCAGCCGGAGATCTTCAACGAGATGCTGCGCGGCTTCATCCAGGCTCTTTAGGCGCGGGGATCGGATCCATGCCCGACGGATCGTGGCAGCCGCCCAAGAGCTATTCTCGCGACGAGCTGGTCGAGATTTCCGACCGCGTGCTCGCCGAGCCCGACATCGAGATCAGGCAGTACGAGGACGTCTTCCGGCTCGATGTGGCGGGCATGGAGTGGGATGTCGGCGCGATGGTCTACGAACCCGTGGACCGCGCCAAATCGCATGTTTCCGCCGATGGCCGGCGTTCCGGCATGCTGATGACCCATGGAGGCGCCAGCGACTGGCGGTCGATCGAGCCCTACGCGCTGGTGCTTGCGCGCAAACGCGGGTTCAAGGTCGTCAACATGACCTTCCCGGGCCGGCTCTATTTGCCCGATCCGTCGCGCGACTGGCCCGGGGATACCACGCATTCCGACGGCAGCCTGCGCACGCCGATCTGGAAGCGGGGCGAGGAGATCGGCCGCGACCAGTACGAGATCGTGCGCGAGGCGTCCTACCGCCATATCTACGGCACGCGGACCTTCGCGCGCGCGCTCCCCGGCACCGTCTTCCACGAGCGGATGGCGGCCTGGCCGCTCGCCTTCGAAGAGGCGATGAAGGATCTGTGCCGGCGCCATTTCCCGGTCGACGACTACGCCATCTACACCCACGGGCATTCCACCGGCGGGCCGTTCTCCCACATGATCCTGCAGCGCGTCGAGAACGTCGTCGGGCTGGCCGGCATCGAGAACTCCACCTTCGCCTATATCTTCCACGAAATGACCGGGCACGACTGGCCCAACCCCTTCAACGATCTCCTGGTCCGCGACTGGCGCGAGCTGGCCCGTTACACCGGTGCCGAGCTCTACATGCAGGAAGGCGGCGACCCGCTGATGCGGCTTCCCTGGGTGATGGAAGAAGTCTTCGAGATGTGGGACGAGGCGAAGCGGTTCCCGCAGATCAAGGCGGAATATTTCTTCCACATACACTCGATCCCGGCGCTGACCGAAGCCGCGACCGTGACGGCCGCGCGCCTCGGTATGTCGGAGACGGAAACGCGGGATCTGGTCGATCGCTATATCGGCATGGGGCGGCCGCTGGCGGGCAAGGGCGCGAAACCGGTGCCGCCGCTGCTCTACATGATCAACCGGTTCAGCCGCGACCACACGCCCGAGAAGTATTACGGCGTCATGCTGCCGATGCTGGAGAAGATCGAGCCCGCGCCCGAGGTGCGGATCGTCGAGTTCGGCACCGGCATCCATTCCTATTGGCGTGCCGAGGAGGGGTTGCCGATGGGCCTCGTGCCGCCCGCCGTCGACGTCGTCTGCGAGGCGATAGCCGCGGGATACTATTAGGCGGGAAAAGGAATTGGATTCGGCGCGGGCCGTGTCTGTAGACTGCGATCTTGCGGCGGCAATGCCGCGGGGGCGAGCAACAGGAAGGGAGAACGGTAATGGCATTTTCAAGCTCGGCGCGTGTGGTTTCGAGGACGGCGGCGTGCGCCGTTCTCGCCGCCGGAGTGGCGGTCGGCGCGACGGCGTCGGCGGAGACGCGGCTGACGCTCGGCATCACGTCCAACCTCAGCACGGTGAATCCCTATGGCGACAGCGCGTCGCATCTCTACGGGCTGTGGGGCGAGATCTACGGGAATCTCTGCCGCTACAGCTTCGAGAAGGGTGGATATGTCGGCCATCTCGCGGAGAAATGGGAGACCAGGGACGAGAACACCTGGATCTTCCACCTGAAGAAGGGGATGAAGTTCCACAACGGAACCGAGGTGACGGCGAAGGATGTCGTCCATTCCTTCTTCCGGATGAGCAAGGACCCGGAGAGCAGCCAGAAGCAGAATTCGAGCCGGAAGATCAAGTCCGTCGAGGCGGTCGACAAGCACACCGTCAAGATGATTTCCCACAAACCGACCTCGTCTCTGCTGAGCTATATCTGCGGCCTGTGGGCGATCACCAGCAAGGACACCTACGACAAGTACGGCGCCAAGGAGGCCGACAAGAACCACGCTTACGGTGCCGGGCCCTACAAGCTCAAGGAATTCGTCATCGGCAACCGGATGGTGCTTGAGAAGGCAGAGGGCAATCCCTTCCTGAGGCCGGGTTCGCCCGACATCGTGATCGTGCGCAAGATGACCGAGTCGGAGCAGCGCGTTACCGCCCTGCTCAACGGCGAAATCCAGATCGCGCAGTTCATACCGCCGCACCTTCTCAGCCGCATCCAGAAGTCGAAGAACTCCAGGCTGGTTCCGACCAGCTCGGTCGAGATCATGTTCCTGGCGATGAACCCCGATATGAAGCCGTGGGACAACAAGAAGGTGCGCCAGGCGGTCTGCCACGCCATCAACCGCGAGGGCATCGTCAAGGCGCTGCTCAAGGGGCAGGCGCAGCTGCTGCAGGGGCCCATCGGTCCCGGGCAGTACGCCTACAATCCCGACCACAAGCCGGTCTACGACTACGATCCGGAGAAGGCGAAGAAGCTGCTCGCCGAGGCCGGGTACGGCAAGGGCGTCGATGTCGATCTCTATACGCCGGTCGCGCGTTACGTGAACGACAAGCAGATCACCCAGGCCATGGTCCCGATGCTGAACGCGGTCGGAATCAGGACCAAGCTGCACACGCCCGAGTGGGTCACGCAGTGGGCCAATGTCCGCAAGGGCAAGGTGCCGTTCTTCTACCAGGGCCGCGGCTCGGTGATCGATCCGGGACCGGCGCTTTCGCAGTACTTCGAGACCGGGGTTTCCCCGCGCATCAAGTTCTCGAGTGCGGAATACGACAAGCTGATGCAGGCGGAACGCGCCGCCTTCAACGAGAAAGAGAGGATCGCCACCCTGCGCAAGGCGATGTCGGTCCTGACCGAGGAAGCGCCGGCCTGCTTCATGTGGACGCATACGCTGCAATACGGCGTGGCGAACAACGTCGACTACCAGCCGCGTCCGGACGGTCGTCCGTATATGAGCGAAGCGACGATGAAGAACTAACGCGTCCGCGAAGCCGGGCGCGCGGCTGCATCGGGTCATGCCTGTCTGACGGAAAGGCGGGTTTGTATTGCTGACCTATACCGTCAAGCGGGTGATCGGGACGGTTCCCGTCCTGTTGTTGATTACCTTGCTGGTGTTTGGCCTGTTGCAGCTCGCGCCCGGCGATCCAGCCGATATCCTGCTGCCCGAGGAAGCGACGCACGAGGATATCGCGGAGGCCCGGGCTCGCTGGGGTCTCGACAAGCCTTTCCACGAGCAATACCTGAATTTTCTCGTCTCGGCGGTCCAGGGCGATTTCGGCGAATCCTTCCGCTACAAGGAATCGGTTATCGCGCTGCTTGCCCAGCGTTTTCCCGCGACGCTCGAGCTTACCTTCTTCGCGACGCTGCTGGCCGTTCTCATCGGCGTTCCGCTGGGGGTCTGGGCAGGGGCCAGACCGAATTCCTGGGTGGATAATTTCGGGTCTGTGTTCGGGTTCTTCGGCATCAGCATGCCGAGCTTCTGGATGGGGATCATGCTGATCCTCATCGTTTCCGGCTATTTCAACCTGCTCCCGTCGGCCGGGCGCGAGACCTACGGCATCGCCGGCCCGACGATCACCGGGTTTTACACCGTCGACAGCCTGATCGAGGGCAACTGGAAGGGCTTCTTCGACGCGCTTTCCTACATCATCATGCCGGCCGCGACGCTCGGCGTGAACATGCTGGGCATCCTGATGCGCGTCACGCGATCGGCGATTCTCGACGTCACGCACGAGGAGTTCGTGACCACCGCCCGCGCCAAGGGGCTGAGCGGCCGGGTGGTGCTCTGGCGACACATCGTCCGCAACGCCCTGATTACCATCATCACCGTGGTCGGGCTCGAACTGGGCACGCTGCTGTCGGGTTCGATCATCGTCGAGACCGTGTTCGCGTGGCCGGGAATCGGAAATCTTCTGATCAACGGCCTCGGGACACGGGATTATCCCCTGATTACGGGGGTCGTACTCGCCTACACGGTGCTTTTCGTCACGGTCAACTTCCTCATCGATATCAGCTATGGCGCGATCGATCCGAGAATCCGTTTCGACTAGCCCGGCGGGTCCGCTGGTCCAGTGGCTGGTCGAGATGAAAAGGCGCTCGCGGCGCTGGATGAAGGTCAAGGTCTGCCTTGGCGGAGCCGTCGTGGCGCTGCTGATATCGGTGGGCGTGCTGGCCCCCGTCATCAGCCCCTACGATCCCAACCAGCAGGACTTGCTAGCCGCGCTCCAGGCACCGGACTATTTCGCCGGGAAGTTCTTTCTCGGGACCGACCATGTCGGGCGCGACATCCTCAGCCGGATCATCTACGGCGCGCGCATTTCGCTGGTGATCGCCTCCACGGTGGTGCTGGTCTCGGGCATCGTGGGCGTCGGATTCGGTGCGATCTCGGGCTATTTCGGCGGACGAACCGATTTCGCGATCCAGAAGACCGTGGAAGTGGTCTGGGCGTTCCCTCCGCTCCTGCTGGCGATCGCCATCCTCGCCTTCATGGGGCAAGGGCTCGGCATCCTGATCATCGCGCTGGTGGCCCAGCGCTGGATACCCTATTGCCGCGTCGCCCGCGGGCAGACGCTGTCGCTCAGGGCGCGGGACTTCGTCACCGCGGCACGCTCCCTCGGCGCCTCGCACGGCCGGATCGTCGGCCGCCACATCCTGCCCAACCTGCTGCAGGCGGCGATCGTGATCGGCACCTTCGCCATGGCGTCGGCGATCATCTCGGAGGCCAGCCTGAGCTTCCTCGGCCTCGGGGTGCCGCCGGAAATTCCGACCTGGGGCAGCATGCTCGCCGACGGGCGCGAGCATATCAGCACGTCGTGGTGGCTGGCGCTGTTCCCCGGGCTTTGCATCTTCATGACGGTGCTCGGCATCAACCTGCTGGGAGACGGGCTGCGCGACATTCTCGACCCGCGTCTCAAGCGGGCATCGTCGGGAGTGACCTGAAACGTCCTGGCGAAAGGGAACGGGATGCCGATATCGGATGCAAGATTCGTCGACGTGGAGGGGATCCGGACCCGCTATTTCGAACGCGGCTCGGGCGAAATCTTGGTGCTCGTGCATGGCGGCGCCTTCGGCTCGACCACGGGCGCCCGCTCGGCCGACGATTGGGACCTGAATTTCGACGGGCTCGCCCGGTGGTTCCGCGTCTTCGCGATCGACAAGCTGGGGCAGGGCTACACCGACAATCCCCGGACGGATGACGACTACACGATGCATGCGGCGGTGCAGCATGCCCATGCGACGCTGCGCGCGCTCGGGATCGAGGGGGCGCATCTGGTGGGCCATTCGCGCGGCGGCTATCTCGTCTGCCGCCTGACGGTGGAGCATCCGGAGCTGGTCAAGAGCTGCACCATCGTCGACAGCAATACCTGTGCGCCGGGGACCGGGCGCAACGATTTCGTGTTCGCCAACATGCCCAAACCCGCGCTGAGCGCCGAGAGCCAACGATGGGTCGTGCGGAAATACTCCTACGGCGACGATCACATATCGGATGCGTGGATCGATGCCATGGTCGAGGTCTCGCAGCAGCCGAAATACGCCGAGGCGGTCCGGAAGATGACCGGGGACGGATTCCAGTGGTCCAAGTTCCTCCCGGGAATCCTCACCCAGAAGGAGGAAATGTTCCGGATCCTAGGGACCCGCGGCATTCAGCGCCCGGTCATGCAGGTCTGGGGCAGCGAGGACCCCACCGTGTCCTTCGAGCAGGCGATGGGCCTTTACCGGATCCTGGCCGAGAAGGAGCGCCGCGCGCGCTGGCAGGTCTTCCACCGCTGCGGCCACTACAGCTTCCGCGAGCATCCCAAGCGGTTCAACGAGGTGCTACGGACTTTCATTCAGGCTCCGTGACCGGGGCCGAGGAGAGCGGAAATGGATTTTTTGCAGGCGAAATTCGTCGATGTCGACGGGATAAACACGCGTTACTTCGAAAAGGGTACCGGCGAAACCGTCGTCCTGTTCCATGGCGGCAATTTCGGCTCCCATCACGGTGCCGATTGCGCGGCCGACTGGAATCTCAATTTCGACGGGCTTGCCGAGGAATGCCGGGTCGTCGCCGTCGACAAGATCGGGCAGGGATATACCGACAACCCGGAGACCGACGACGATTACACCATGGCGCGAGTGGTGCGCCACGCGCTCGGCTTCCTCGATGCGCTCGACTTGGGCGACTGCCATATCGTCGGTCACTCGCGCGGCGCCTATCTGACCTGCCGCATGACGCTCGAGAACCCCGCGCGCATCAAGTCCAACATCATGGTCGACACCAACACGCTGGGTCCCGGCCAGGGCCGCAATCACATCGTCTTCACCGACACGCCCAAACCCTATCTCAGCCGCGGGAGCCAGCGCTGGGTGTTGGAGAACTATTCCTGGAACCCGAAGATCGTCACCGAGGACTGGCTGGACGAGCTGATGCGCGTGGCCGCTTTGCCGAAATACCTCGAGTCGGTCCGCAAGATGCTCGACGAAGGGCTGCTCGACCGGGTGTTCGTGCCGCAGCTCGGACGGGAGAAGAGGGATACGTTCGACCGGCTGATGAGCACCGGCACGCAGCGCCCGAACCTGATCGTCTGGGGGCTCAACGACCCGACGGCGACGATCGACCAGGGCTTCGGGCTATACGAGATCATGGTGCACAAGGAGCCTCGGACCGAGATGCACGTGTTCAACCATTCGGGGCATTTCAGTTACCGCGAGCATCCGGAAGCCTTCAATCGCCTGATTCTCGACTACGCGCACAGCCTGTGAGCCGCAGGTCTTCCCGGGGAGAAACAGGATGAACGACGCTTCGCTTCCCTACGATCCGCGCAACCCCGCGCTTCTCGCCTTCCACGACGCGATTCCGGCGTTTCTTGACGGCACCGACACGCCGCGGGACTACCTCGAACGCTGCCTGGAGGCCATCGAGCAGCGCGAACCGGACGTGAAGGCGTTCGTGACCACCAACATCGAGGGCGCACGGGAGGCGGCGGACCGGTCGTCGGACCGATACGGGAGGAACCGTCCTCTGTCGGCGGTCGACGGAATGCCGGTCTGCATCAAGGACCTTTACGAAACCATCGACATGCCGACCCAGATGAACAGCCCGGTCTACCGGGGATGGCAGTCGATTCGCGATGCCGCCCATGTCTACGCGCTGCGCATGGGCGGGGCCGGCATCGTCGGAAAGACCGTGACCACGGAATTCGGCCAGGCCACGCCGGGACCGACCCGGAACCCGTTCGATCTCACCCGCACCCCCGGCGGATCTTCCAGCGGAACGGCCGCGGCGGTGGGCGCCGGCATGGTTCCCGCGGGCAGCGGGAGCCAGGTCAGGGGGTCGATCCAGCGGCCGGCCGGCTATTGCGGCAACTACGCACTGAAACCCACATTCGGCGCGCTCAACCGAGGCGGCGGACACTCGATGGCGCCGAGCCAGAGCGTGCTTGGCGTGCACGCCGGTTCGCTCGAGGACTGCTGGCGAACGGCGTTCCACATCTCTCGGACGGTGGGCGGCGACCCCGGTCAGCCCGGCCTGTTCGGCCACCCGGAGCTGGAGCGGGCGATCAAGCCCCGGCGGCTCGCGCGCCTGGAGACGCGTGCCTGGCCGGACACCGAGGACGAAACCAGGGAGATCTTCGAGAAGTTCCTTTCCGATGTCGGCGGAAAGGGAGTCGAAATCGTTTCGCGCGAGGACGACGACCGCGTCGACGCCCTGGAGAAGGCCCTGCTCACCATCCCCGAGTTCATGTTCGACATCTTCGCCTATGAGATGCGGTGGCCGACCTGGGGATATCGCGACATGCAGGGCGACCTTCTCAGCGAAGCGGTTCTGGAGCGCCTTGAGCGGGGCGAGCGGCTATCCCCGGAGGACTATCGCGACCTTCTTGCCATGCGCGACGCGTTGCGGCGGACCTTCGCGGCGCTGGACGGCGCGTTCGACGGGTATCTGACGCTTTCCGCCAAGGGTCCTCCGCCGGTCGGCATGCCGGTTGGCGATCCGGTCTACGGCGATGTCTCCTCCTGTCTTGGAGCGCCGGCCTGGAACCTGCCTTTGCTGGCGGACCGCGGCCTGCCGATGGGAATACAGCTCCTCGGCCACCCCCATGATGACTATGACCTGGCGCTCCGCGGAAGATGGTTCGTGGAGACGTTCCTCTCCGACTAGGGCGTGTTAACGCTATCGCGCTTCATCGACGATGAGGGCGAAGAGGATGAAGCCGAGAAACAGGGCGTCGAGCTTCTCGAAGCGTGTGAAGATGCGCCGGTACCCCAGGTCGAGCGCCGGCTGGCGGGTCGCGTTGTCCTGGTAGGCTCGGTGCATGACCAGCGCGGGGTTGTCGGCGCGTCGCCCGAGCCGGCAGCCTGCGCCCCTCGGGCGCGTCATGCGCCTGTCCGGGAGAGAGCGAGAAGGCGACGGCGGTGCGGGCATCCGCGGCGACCATATGAAGCTTGGTGGTCCAGCCGCAGCGCGACTTGCCGATCGACTGGGGTCCGTTTTTTAGCGCCCCGGTCCCGTCGGGACGAACCTTGACGATGGTGCTGTCGAGCGACACCGCTTCGATCCTGAGGCGCACGATCCGTTCGCGCTGCAACTGCTCGAACACCCGGTCCAGCACCCCCACCTTCCACCACCGGTTCATCCGCGTGGAGCATTATCCCGCCGCCATTAACACTGCCCGACTCCGCTGAGCTCCGCCTCCGGCTTGGTGGAGAAATCGTCTACGCACTAACATTCCAACCGGACCGGTCGCCGCCGTTCCCTTCGTTTCGACGGAACCAAAGGAGTCGCCATGCCGCCGACCGTCTTTCCCAAGGGCGTAACGATCCACCAGGAAGCCTGGGCCCACGACTGCCATGTCCTGTATGAGGGCCGCAACGGCGAATCCTACCTGATCGATATCGCGGGGAACCTGATCAACACGTGGCCCCATACCGGGTTCCCGGCCGAGATGATCGACCCCGCCCTCAACGGCGGTCGGAAGGGCCATGTCCTGCTCCAGCGGGAGCCCGATACCTTCTTCAACGAAGCCGTTGTCGAGATGGACTGGGACGGCAACGTCGTCTGGGAGTGGGGCGGCCGGGCGCCGGGCGGCAAGGCGCGGCAGAATCACGATCTCTGCCGTCTCGCCAACGGCAACACCATGATGATCAGCAAGAAGGAATACACGGTCCCGGAGCTCCACGACGCCGAGTTCATGGACCAGCCGATCTACGAGGTCGCGCCCGGCGGCGACATCGTGTGGGAGTGGGTCCCCCATCTTCATCTCGACGGGCTCGGCATCGACGAAGAGCGCCGGTCGGTCCTGTTCTCGAAGTCCAAGGTCCGGCCGCGGGCCTATCTCTTCGTCGTCAACGACATGCAGCCCCTGGGGCCGAACAGGTGGTATGACGGCGGCGACTCCCGGTTCCACCCTGACAACGTGATGATCGATTCCCGCGAGGGTAATTTCATCGCGATCGTCGAAAAGGCGACGGGCGAAGTCGTGTGGCGCATGGGCCCCGACTATCCGGCGGCCTACGATTTCTCGCGTCGCGACTTCAACGGCGAATGTCCGCGACCGGTCGACTCCATTTCGGGGCAGCACGATGCCCACATGATCCCGCCCGGGCTGCCCGGCGCGGGGAACGTGCTCGTGTTCGACAATGACGGCCCCGCCGGGCTGCCGCAGTTCTATCAGAAGACCTTTCCGGGGTCGCGGATCCTCGAGATCGATCCGATCGCCCGGGAAATCGTCTGGCAGTACGACGCCTCGCGCTCCGGAATGCCGTTCTGGACGTTCTACAGTTCCTTCATCTCCAGCGCCCGGCGCCTGCCCAACGGCAACACGCTGATCTGCGAAGGCATGCACGGGCGCTTCTTCCAGGTGACCGCGGAAGGCGAGATCGTCTGGGAGTTCGTCAATCCGCGCTATGGCGAATGGAGTCAACACCAGATGAACCTGGTCAATTTCGGCGGCCGCGAGGCGAACTGGGTGTTCCGCGCCCAGCCGGTGCCGAATGACTGGCTCCCTTGACAACCGAATGGAGTCCGCATTCGACGTCAGCCCACCACGCCGGCGCGGCTGGTACGGTTGCCCGGGCGAGCGACGCAACCCTAGCCCGCATTTCTCACCAGTGTCACGGCCTGCGTCGCGTCCAGGCGCCCGATCCGTCAGGAGCGGGCCGAAAAGCGTAGCGGGGACTACGGTCAAGGCCCGCGACGCCGCGGGCGGGCGCCTGGGCGCGACCCTTCGGGCGGCGCTGTCCGGCCGACAGGGTGCGTCGAGCCGCTTGCCCGATGTCCCCGCATCGCGCGGCGCGGCTCTCCTGCCCTGTCGGCCGGACAGCGCCGCGCAGGCCATGACACTGGTGAGAAATGCGGGCTAGCGGCGGAGCGCGGCGACGATACCGGGCATGATCCGATACAGCCGCAGCGCGATGAACGACGCGCCCTGCTGGTCGGCGAACGCGCCGTAGGTCAGCGGACCGACGATGCGCAATTGCGGGTCCGCGCGCCCGCCGGCGCCGATCGCGCGGCATTCATCATCGACGCTGAAGCCCATCCCCGCCGGATGGGGCGCCGCGAAACCCCGCGCTGCCAGCGCCCTGACGAAGGGATTCGTCGACCGGTCCGGCCGCATCCCCGGCCCGGTGCAGTTCACGATTGCATCGAAGACTTCTCGACGGCGTTCCCCGCCGCCCCTGCGTTGCAGGGTGACCGAAAGCCCGTCGTTCTCGCCCGCCGCCGAAATGCAGGAAGCCGCCTCGAACGAGACTTGCCCGGCTGCCTCGGCATCGGCGATGCGGGTTTCGATCTGGGGCGGGAGCTGGAAGCGGTGGACATCGTACCACACCCGCAAATGGCGCAGGAACCGGCGCTTCTCCGCCAGCGGCAATGCGGGCCAGACATCCCAGACCGAATCCCTGAGGTCGCCGAACGGCTCCAGCCAGGTGCCGCCGGCGGCTTCGGCCCGGCGCGCCTCGGCGCGCAGCGTCCGCAACAGGCCGCGCACGCTGGCGTGACGGCCATGCGCCGCCGTAAACAGGGAAACCGGACGAACGATGCGGTCCACGACATCCGGTGGAGGACCGGAGCCCGATTGCGGCCGCCGGCGGGTGCGCAAGCCGTGGCGGGAAACCGCTGCGATGGGACCCCGGTGCCCGGACCGCAGCAGGACGGCGATTACCTCCGAGGCGGTTTGCGCCATGCCGAGCAGCAGGATCCCGGCATCGGCGGGAATCTCCCGAAGCCGGGCGGTGTCCCATGGGTCGCCGAGGAAGGCGGGTCGGTCGGAAATCGCGTCGTCGAAGGGCGGCGGCGCATTCGGGCGATCGTAGCCGGCGGCAAGGACCGTCAACGCGGCCGTCAATTCCTGCCCGCCGTCCAGGGTCAGCCGGTAGCCGCTTGAGGTTCGCCGCGCGGCGAGAGCGCGCGATCGCAAATGCCGGATCGTAGAGTCGGAAGGGTTGCCGGCAACACGGGCGCGGAGTTGCTCTTCGACATAGCGCCCGAAATCCCCGCGCCGCATGTAGATGTTGCCGTCCGCGGCCAGCGCCTCCGGATCCCGCGCCAGGACGCTCCGCCTGGCATACCAGTCTTGCAGATGGTTCGGCGTGTCCGGATAAATGAAATGCACCTCCAGCGGCGCGTTGAGCCGATGATCGGGATCGCAGGTATCGTAGGCGAGACCGCGCCCGAGCCGGCCACGTGGCTCGACGATCGCGATGTCGAGCGGCCGTTCGGCCATGCGAGACAGGTGGATCGCGAACACGGCACCGGTGAACCCGCCGCCGACGATAGCGACGTCGGCCGCCGTCATCGAAGCTCTCCCTCAGCGGCCCCGGCTATCCCTTCGTGCCGGGCAGCCATGTCGCAAGTCCCGGAAATGCGACCAGGAGCGCGATCAGAACCACTTCCGCCACGACGAACGGCAGGACGCCCGAGTAGATCCGCGACAGCGGTATCTCGGGCGCCATTCCCTTGACGATGAAAACATTCATGCCGACCGGCGGGGTGATCAGCCCGAGCTCGACCACCATGACGACGATGACGCCGAACCAGATCGGGTCGAACCCGAGCTGCAGCACGATCGGAAAGAAGATCGGGATGGTGAGCAG
Organism: Alphaproteobacteria bacterium; assembly: GCA_965202835.1. Classification (GTDB taxonomy): domain Bacteria; phylum Pseudomonadota; class Alphaproteobacteria; order MPNO01; family MPNO01; genus MPNO01. The sequence continues at coordinate 141,454 of CBDBCA010000002.1, forward strand.
GATCATCGCGAGCGCGTCGAGCGCGCAACCCAGCAGAAGGTAGATCAGCAGCATCACGGCTATCGTCACGAACGGTCCGTGCCCAGACCGTCCACCCAACCGCCCAGCGCGTCGGCAAGCCCGGCGCCAATCGGATATCGACGCAGTGCCGTAGAACGGGTTCACGAACCGTATCGCGGAAACGCGGCGGACCCGGCCCGACGAACTCCTCCGCTGGAGATCGAGCGCCGCCGCAGGATACGATCCAGGTTGATCGGATACCGCTCTAACCGGGAGAACGAACGACCCGCCATCGACCCGTTAGCACAGTAAGTTCGTAAGTGAAGGCTCACACCAGCTTGGCGCTGATCCCCCCGTCCACGACGAGCTCGGCCCCCGTGACATAGCGTGCGTCGTCGCTGGCGAGGAACAGCGCGGCGCGGGCCACGTCCCAGCCGTCGCCCATGTAACCCGTGGGGCACTGCGCGTCGCGGGCCTCAACCATCTTGCCGACATCGCCGCCGCCATAGGCCTCCTTGAGGGGTTCGACGATCATCGGGGTGTTCATCAGGCCCGGCAGGATCGCGTTGGCGCGGATGCCCCGCTCGGCGTATTCCAGCGCGATCGAGCGCGTCAGCGGCAAGACGGCGCCCTTGGTGACCGCGTAGGTGACATAAGGCACGCCGGTCCAGCGGATCCCCGAGACGGACGAAATGTTGACGATGGCGCCCCGGCCGATGCGGCGGCCGTCGTCGTCCAGGCGGAACTCGTTTCGTTCCATCACCGGCAGCACGGCGCGGCAGGTCAGGAACATGCTCTTCAGGTTGACGGCGGCGATCCGGTCCCATTCCGCCTCGTCGACCTCGGCGGTCGGCTTGGGCGCTACGATGCCGACATTGTTGTGCAGCACGTCGATCCGGCCGAACCGGTCGAGACAGGCATCGACCATTTCCTCGACACGGTCCGCCCGGCTGACGTCGGCGGTGAAGGTCTCGGCGGTCCCGCCCTCGCCGGCGACGATCCCGGCCGTCTCGGCGGCGGCGTCGGCGTCGATGTCGACCGCCACCACCTTCGCGCCTTCGCGGGCGAACAGCACCGCCGCCGCCTTGCCGTTGCCCCAGCCCGGCCCCACCGAGCCGGCGCCGACGACGATGACCACCCGGTCCTGCAGCTTGCCGCTCATGGTGGAGTCTTCCCGACGGGCTAGCCGGCCTTGCCCGACGAGAAGGGCGAGAATCCCGCCTGCCGCGCCGCGTCGCCGAACCCTTCGCCGATCTTCTCAAGCGCGATGATCTCGAGCACGTTGCGATCCGGGTCGTGGAAATAGCACTGGCGACCGTGGAACACCCCTTCGTGCCGTTCCTCCTCGAAGATGATCTCGATGCCCTGCTCGGCGAGCTGCCGCTTGGCGTCGTCATAGGCATCGAGATCGACGCGGAAGGCGTGATGGATCAGGAAATCGTTGCCGGGGTTGGGGTCGACCGGCGTCTTGCTCCTGGTCAGGATCACATGGTCGTCGCCCGACTTCATGAACACCATTCCGATCGGCGGCACGACCTGCACGGTCTCCAGCCCGAGCACTTCGCGGTAAAACTTCTCGCTCTTCTCCGGGTCGGTGACCGGTATGGTGAAATGCACGACGCCCCTGGTCTCGATCATCTGTTCTTTCCTTCCTGAATCGTTGTCGCGATCACGCGGATCCGGGCACGGGTTGCGAGGCCGCCTGCCGGCCGAAGCCCTTCCACGCGATCGGTGCGGAGGCCGCCTCGGCCGCCTCGGCCGCCGGAATATCCGGATCCCAGTCGTTGGCGACGAAGCGGCGGCCGTTGACCCCGTCCGACGCCGCCGAGAGCAGCCACAAGATCGGCGCCGCCATCCTCTCCGGCCTCACCAGACGCGAGCGGTCGGGCTGCGAGGCAAGCGGAACGAAGGGCGTATCGGCGGGCCCGCCCGGGATCAGCACGTTCACGGTCACCCCCGTGCCTTCGAGATCGCCCGCCCAGTTGGAAGACGACGCTTCGAGCGCCGCCTTCGAAGGACCGTATGGCGTCCATGACGGCCGGATCATCGTATCCAGGCTGGTCGTCACGTTGACGATGCGGCCCCAGCCTCCGGCGATCATGTGGGGCGCCGCGGCCTTGGCCAGCATGAAGGGCGCCTTGACGTTGAGATCGAAGACCGCCTGCCATTTGTCGGTCGGCACGTCCCAGAATTTCACGTTGTCGGCCCAGAAGTTCTCGCGGATCGTCGCCATGCCGATCCCGGCGTTGTTGACGACCGCATGAACCGCCCCGAACGCGGACAGGGTTTCGTCGACGACGGCGGCGCAGCCGTCGGGATCGCGCAGGTCGCGGCAGACCGGAACGACGCAATCCTCGCCCGCGGCCTCCCGCGCATCCCCGGCGATCCGCTCGGCAAGATCGCGGCTTGCGTCGGCAGCGGCGACGCGCGCACCGGACTTGACGAGCGCAAGGGTCATCGCGCGGCCGAGTCCCCCGCCCGCCCCGCTGACGATCGCGACCCTGCCCTTCAACGAAACATCGGCCATGCGTCCGACCCTTCCCTGTGCGCGCCGCTACACGCAGCGGCCCCCGTCCACCTCCAGCGCGACCCCGGTGATGAAGCTCGCCTCGTCGCTGGCGAGCCAGAGCGCCGCCTTGGCAACGTCCTCCGAGGTCGAGAGGCGGCCGAGCGGCACCGTCGCCTCGAACGCTTCGCGCGTGTTGGCGCCGAGGAAAGAAGGCAACAGAGGGGTATCGCCGGCGACCGGGCAGAGCGCGTTGACCCGGATATTATCCGGGCCGAGCTCGGCCGCCATCGACTTGGTCATCGTGATCACCGCGCCCTTGGACGCGTTGTACCAGGTGAGCCCGGGACGCGGGCGCAGCCCGGCCGTCGACGCGGTGTTGATGATGCACCCGCCGCCCTGCTCGCGCATCAGCGGCACCGCTTCCATCGCCGCCAGGTAGATCGCCTTCACGTTGACGGCGAAGATCCGGTCGAAATCCTCTTCGCCGACCTCCAGCATCGGCCGGTTGACATGGGTGACGCCGGCATTGTTGACCATCGCGTCGAGCCGGCCGTAGCGGTCGACCGCCGTCCGGACCATCGCCCGCACGTCGTCGCGGTCCGACACATCGGCGTGGACATAGGCGCCGCCGATCTCGTCGGCGATCCTGCCTCCCGTCTGGTCGTTGAGATCGGCGACGACGACGCGCGCTCCCTCCTCGGCGTAGCGCCGCGCGATGCCTTCGCCGAAGCCGGACGCCGCGCCGGTGACGACGGCAACCTTGTCTTCCAGGTGCATGAAATCCCGCTCCGCTGGTCAGGACCGCTCCGCCGGCAGGTTGCCCATCCGGACTTGCGCTGGCAACCGCAAGGGAAGCGCCTAGCGGGTCGTCTTGCCGGTTCGGTCGCCCGGCTCTAGATTTCGGGAACCGTGCAGCCGCCGGGAGACCCGCGCGATGCCGCTTGACGCCGCGCCAGAGATCGTTCCGTCCACCTGCCCGCACGACTGCCCGAGCGCCTGCGCGCTCGACGTCGAACGGCTGGATGCGCGCACCATCGGCCGCGTCCACGGCGCGAAGAGCAACCCCTACACCGCCGGCGTGGTCTGCGCCAAGGTCGCCCGCTATGCCGAGCGGGTGCACCACCCGGCCCGGCTGACCACGCCGCTGCGCCGCGTCGGCGCCAAGGGCGAGGGCATCGAGGCGTTCGCTCCCATAGGCTGGGACGAGGCGCTGGACGAAGTCGCGGACCGGCTCAGGACGGTGGCCGACGAATGGGGCAGCGAGGCGGTCTGGCCCTATTTCTACGCCGGCACGATGGGGCTGGTGCAGCGCGACGGCATCGACCGGCTGCGCCACGCGATGCGTTATGCGCGCCAACACTCCACCTTCTGCGTCGCGCTGGCGGATGCCGGCTGGCGCGCCGGGGTCGGCGTCAAGTACGGCACCGACTCGCGCGAAATGCAGGAAGCGGACCTGATCGTGGTCTGGGGCGGCAACCCGGTGAACACCCAGGTCAACGTGATGACGCACATTGCGCGGGCGCGCAGGAACCGCGGCGCCAGGCTGGTCGTAATCGACCCCTACCGCACCGGCACGGCCGAGCAGGCCGACATGCATCTCGCGCTCCGACCGGGCACCGACGGGGCGCTCGCCTGCGCCGTGATGCACATCCTGTTTCGCGACGGCCATGCCGACCGCGACTTCATGGAGAAACATGCGGACTGCCCGGCGGATCTGGAGGCGCATCTGAAAGTCCGAGATCCCGAATGGGCCGCCGGTATCACGGGCCTGTACGTCGACGAGATCGAGGCTTTCGCCGCGCTCTACGGAAAGACCGAGCGCGCCTATATGCGGGTCGGCTACGGCTTCACCCGCTCGCGCAACGGCGCGGCCAACATGCACGCGGTGACCTGCATCCCGACCGTCGCGGGCAAGTGGCGCCATCGCGCGGGCGGGGCGCTCTACTCGAACGCCGAGCTCTTCCCGGTCGATTTCACGCTGATTCGCGGCCTCGACGCCATGGACAAGTCGACCCGGATCCTGGATCAGGCACGCATCGGCCCGATCCTGACCGGCGATCCGAGGGACGACACCGACCGGCGGCCGGTCAAGGCGATCTTCATCCAGAACACCAACCCGATGATGGTGGCGCCCGAAACCCGAAAGGTGCGCGAAGGCTTCCTGCGGGACGACCTGTTCGTCTGCGTCCACGAGCAGTTCATGACCGAGACCGCCGCGATGGCCGATATCGTTCTGCCGGCGACGACCTTCCTGGAACACGACGACATCTATGTCGCCGGCGGCCATACCTATCTCCAGATCGCGCGCCGGGCGATCGAGCCGTTGGGCGAGTGCCGGTCCAATCACGAGGTTCTGTGCGGGCTGGCGGAACGCCTGGGCGCCGACCATCCCGGCTTCCGCATGACGGAATGGGAGATCATGGACGCGACGCTCAAGGCCTCGGGGCTGGGCGATGCGGAGACGGCGGCGGACGGCCGGTGGATCGATTGCGCCAAGGCATCGGAGGGAATGCGGTTCCTCGACGGTTTCGGCCATCCGGACGGAAAATTCCGCTTCCGGCCGGACTGGTCCTCGGTCGGGCGCGACGCGGATGGGATGCCCGAACTGCCGGACCATTTCGCGGTGATTGACGAGGCGGACGACGAACACCCGTTCCGCCTGGTGACCGCGCCGGCGCGCAACTACCTCAACTCGAGCTTCACTGAGACGCCGACCTCGCGGCAGCGCGAGGAACGCCCCACGATCAAGCTGCACCCGGAAGATCTGGCAGCCATCGGCGCGTCCGACAGCGACCGGCTGCGGGTGGGAAACCGGCGGGCCAGCATCGTCGTCCACGCGGAGGAATTCGACGGCTTGCAGCGCGGCGTGGCGATCGTCGAGAGCATCTGGCCGAATGCCGCCTTCGAGGAAGGCCTCGGCGTCAACGCCCTGGTCAGCGCCGAACCCGGCCCGCCCTACGGCGGCGCGGTCTATCACGACACCGCGGTCTGGGTGCGGCGGGCGTGAGGAGCGTCAGGTCTGACTGGAAGGCTCGGCTGTGGCGCGTCCCTCGGTACGGCGCTGGCGCGCCTACTCGTGATGAGGGGTTTTTCTTTTTGAAATCAACAATTTCCTCACCCTGAGTGGCCGCGCCAGCACCGTATCGAAGGGCGCGGCTGAAGTTGCACCGCGCCTCAGACAGGCGCGAGCACGAAATCGAACCGCGCCTGCCACGTGTCGCCCGCACGGTTGAGGCGCAACAGCAGCTCTTCGCGAAAGATCGAGTCGCCGATGTTGTCGTGCGGCCGGTCGGGGAAATAGAGCTGGGTCGTCAGGAGACGCGTCGCCCTGCCCTGCACCTTGACATGGAAATGCGGCGTGCGCCCGGGGTAGAGGCCGGGCCGGATGGTCTCGAACCGGAACGCTCCGGCGGCGTCGGTGAATTGATGACCGCGATAGCGAAAACCGTCGTTGTCGTACCGGCCGTGCTCGTCGCAATGCCAGAGGTCGACCACCGCGCCGGCGACGGGCCGGCAGTCCGGCGTCAGTACGAGGCCCTGCAAGACCGTCGGTTCGCCGCCGGTATCCGGTTCGCGCAGGTCCGACCGGCGCGGCGTCGACGGCGTGTAATAGGGCCCTTCGGTCTGGGACAGCGTCCCCGACGTGCAAGTTCGCGGTGACGCTAACCCGAGACGCCGGCCGGGTACGGCATCCGAATAGGCATAGCCCAGCGGCATCGAGCCGGCGCGGGCCAGAATCGGCAAGGATGCCGCGCCGGCGGCCAGCCCCGCCACCGCCCTTCGCCGGGTCACGATGCGGTCCGACATGGCAAGAGACTACCCCGTCCGCGGCTCGGAGTAGACACGGAATCGACATTTCGTCAGCGCGGTCCGCGTCTCAAAGGCCGGCGATGTCGATCAATGTCTGGCCGGCGTCGCGCTGCCGGCGGTGGTTCTCGTCGACCGCTTTCTGGATTTCGGGCGACACCTCGACCTCGCGCGCGAAATCGGCGCGCGCGCGAAGCGGCGCGAACCAGGCGAACAGGTTGGGATGCAGCCGTCCCACCGGATAGTCGCACCGAACCAGCCGGTTGACGTAGATGAACCACGCGATGTCGGCCATGCTCAACCGCTGGCCCATGATGTATGGCGCGACCTCCAGCCGGCGATCGAGATCGTCGAAAGACTTGCGGAAACGTCCCGCCGAGACCCGAATCGCCTCGTCCGTGATGCCTTCGCGCGCGATGCGTTCCCAGAAATCGATCTCCACCGCCTTGTTGGGATCGGGCTCCCCCAGCACCGTCCCGCTCCCGCCGGCGCGGTAGCTGGCGAGCGCCTCTTCCGACTTGGGCGCGCGCCCGCGCGGCTGGGTGAAGCGGAAGCTGATCGTCCTGAGATCGAGGTGCAGATCGTCCTCGTGACGCAGCAGCCCGGCCATTTCCGCTTCGCGGCCCTCGGGGATCAGGCGCGGCTCGGGAAACCGCGCGTCCAGCAGCGAAACGATGTCGTTGCTCTCGATATGGACCTCGCCGTCGATGACGAGCGTGGGCACCAGCCCGCGCGGATTGATGCCGAGATACCGGTCGTTCAGGTTCTCGCTCTTCGGGAGCTCGATGTGGTGCGACGTCCACTCGACGCCCTTCAGGTTGAGCACGATCCGCGTCTTCTGGGAGCACGACGAGCCCTGGAAGTGGAACAGGTGCACGCCCTTCCATCCGAGCACGTCGCGCGTGCGGATATCGCTCTCCAGGAGCTGGACCATCTTGCGTCCTCCCCGTCCGCCGCCTTCAGGCTTCCGCGGCGTGCGCGGCGGCGACGCTGTCGCGCGCGCAGAACCGCTCGTAGAAGTCCGCCACGTTGGGATGCTGACTGAGATCGTATTTCGCGGGCTTGGTCCAGTTGAGGATGGCGCCGCAATAGACATCGGCGACGGTGAAAGTATCCCCCGTAAGCCACTCCCTGTCCGCCAGCGACTGGTCCAGGAAGTTGAGCCGCAGCTCGACCCGCGCCCGGGCGATGGGCCGCATGGCATCCGGAATGTGCGGCAGGAAGATCGGCGGCAGCCCCTTGTGCAGCTCGCCGCCGACGAAGCTGAGCCATTCCTGCACCCGGTAGCGTTCCTCGGTTCCGGCCACGGGGATCAGGCCGGACCCGGGCGCCCGGTCGCCGACCCATTGCAGGATCACCGCGCATTCCGACAGCTTGCCGCCGTCGTCGCGCTCCAGCAGCGGTACGTAGCCGCGCGGATTGACGGCGAGATAGTCGCTGCCGTCCGCGAGCGTCTTTTCGCGCAGGTCGACCGGCGCGAGCTCGAAATCCAGCGCGGCCTCGCGCAGCCCGACATGCGGCGCGAACGAGCAAGTGCCCTTTGCGTAGTAAAGCTTCATGACTTCTCCTTGAGGTTGGAAGGTTTGTCGCGCGCCCGGATCAGGCAGCGATGGCGAACCGGTCCCGGTCGTGCGGACGGGTCAGGTCGACGACCGGACCGCGCGGGACGATTCCGTTGGCGCCGATCGGGCCCACGGACGAGAACACCTGCCGCTTCATCGAGACGACGTCGCTCACACCGTCGATACCCGGAGTCCGGTACAGGTCGCGCAGGTAGTTCGAGAGGTGATGGTAGTCCTCCAGGCGGCGCAGGTTGCACTTGTAACCGACATAGTAGATCGGGTCGAAGCGGATCAGGTTGGGATAGAATCGCCAGTCGGCCTCGGTCTGGGCATCGCCGCAGAGATAGCGCTGCCCCGAGAGCATTTCGTCGAACGCGTCCAGCGTTCCGAACAGGAGGTCGACGGACTTCTCATAGGCCTCCTGCGTGGTGGATCGGCCGCACTGGTTGACGGCGTTGTTGATGCCCGTGAGCACCTTCTCGTTCATCGCATCGATCTCGTCCCGTAGCGCCGGCGGGTAATAGTCGTGCGTGGACTCCGCGATGGCGTCGAATTCGGTGTTGAACATGCGGACGATCTCGGACGATTCGTTGTTCACCACCGTTCCCGTCGCGCTGTCCCACAACATCGGTACGGTCACGCGCGTCGTGCAGCCGGGTTCGCCCAGCGCGTAGATCTCGTGCAGGTAGTCTACGCACCGGTCGGTGCCGGGGACCGTGTGCGGGCCGTCGACGAAAGCCCAGCCCTGGCGGTCGAGCGACTGTTCGGTGTCGACCAGATCGATCAGGCCTTCGAGCTTCTTCAGCACGCGGAATATCGCGGTCCGGTGGGCCCACGGGCAAGAAACCGACGAATAGAGCACATAGCGTCCGGCTTCGGCGGGATAGCCCGACGATCCGTCCGCGGCGATCCGGTTGCGGAACCGCGACGGCTTCTTGACGTAGAGGCCGTTCGCGTTCTCGACCAGCACGTCGTCGTGCGTCCACGCACCGTTCAGCAGGTGACCCATCGGACCGGCTCCGTTCCGTCGTCGAACTCCGGTGGAGAATACAGCGACGGCCGTCCTTCGATAAGGTTCGGCCGGTGCGCCGGGCCGCGCGGGAGAGTAGATTTGGCGGACCGGCCCGTCCGGCATACTCACGGAAAAGGTTTGAGAGTGAACGAGCTTCCCAGACTGACCGCCGGCGAGGCGATCGCCAAGTCGCTGCTGCTGCACGGCGTCGACACGGTATTCGGCATACCGGGCGCGCACATGTACCATTTCACGGACGCGCTGGCCCGGGAGAGCGGGCGCATCCGGTTCGTCACCACGCGGCACGAACAGGGCGCCGGCCACATGGCCTACGGCTATGCCAAGTCGACCGGCCGGACCGGCGTTTACACCGTCGTTCCGGGCCCAGGCGTGCTGAACTCGGCATCCGCGCTCAGCGTCGCCTACGGCGCCAACACCCCGGTGCTGTGCGTGACCGGCAACATCATGTCTCATCTGATTGGACGCGGACGCGGCCAGCTCCACGAATTGCCCGACCAGCTCGCCACCTTGCGTAGTTTCACCGGTTGGGCCGAGCGCATCGACCACGCGACGGAAGCGCCCCGCGTGGTGGCGGAAGCGTTCCGGCAGATGCACCGGGGACGCATCCGACCGGCGGCCATCGAGGCGCCGTGGGACGTGTTCGGAAAGTCCGCACGGGTCGATCTCGATGTCGACAGGGCCGTACCGCCGCCGCCATTTCCGGATCCCGACCGGATCGGGGAAATCGCCGGGCTGATCCGCGAAGCGCGCAACCCGCTGATCGTCGTCGGCGCCGGGGCGCAGCACGCCCCGGAAGAGGTGGCGGCGCTCGCCGAATTGATCCAGGCGCCGGTTACCAGCTTCCGCAGCGGCAAGGGCGTGGTAAGCGATGACAGCCCCTACGGGCTGCTCTCCAGCGCGGCATACGAATACTGGCCCAAATGCGACCTCCTGATCGGCATCGGAAGCCGGCTCGAACTGGTGCATTTCCGCTGGCGCTGGATGCCCGAAGGCATGAAGACCGCCCGGATCGACATCGATCCGACCGAGTTCGTGCGGATCCGACCCGACGCCGGGGTGGTGACCGACGCCAAACTCGGCACCTCCGCGCTGTTCGAGGCGTTGAGCACAAGCATCGATAGACGGGAGTCCCGCGCGGACGAATTCCGGGGCTACAAGGCCACCACCGAAGCCGCCATCGAGGCGATCCAGCCGCAGGTGAGCTACCTTAAGGCGATCCGCGAGGCGCTGCCGCCGGACGGGTTCTTCGTCGAGGAAATCACCCAGGCGGGATTTACCGCGCGCTATGCCTTCCCGGTTTACGGGCCGCGCCAATACGTGACCTGCGGCTACCAGGAGAGCCTCGGTTACGGCTTTCAGACAGCGGTCGGAGTCAAGATCGCCAACCCCGACAGATGCGTGGTTTCGATCACCGGCGACGGCGGGTTCATGTTCGGCCTCGCGGAACTGGCGACCGCGGTCCAGTACCGCGTCAATCTCGTCACCGTGGTCTTCGACAACAGCTCTTTCGGCAATGTCCACCGCGACCAGACGACGGTTTTCGACGGGCGCCTGATCGGCTCTGAGCTGCGCAACCCGGACTTCGTCCGGCTGGCGGAGAGCTTCGGCGCCAAGGGCCTGCGCGCGACCAATCCAACCGAGCTGCGGGCAGCGATCGAGGAAGGTTTCAAGGAGGACGGCCCTGTCCTGATCGTCGTCCCCATAGAAAGGGGAAGCGAAGCCTCGCCGTGGCCGTTCGCCCATCCGGAGAGGAAGGGTTGAGCCGGGATGGGACGCGCCGATTTCCGACCCTTCATCCCCTCTCCCGCGCAGTCGCGGATCGCCGGCGCCACTCCGGCCGAGCACACCGCCGGGAGAACGCAATCCGGGCGTGCGCGGGAGCTTCTAAGCGGCTGGTCGGCGTTGAGCGAACGGCCGTTCACGGGGATCACCACGAACGGCGCGGTCCAGGCTGGGTTGTTTTCGCTGGAGCCGCAGGGAGCACCGGCCGACGCGATGGCGGCCGCGGCGCGCGCCCTGCTGGACCGGATGTCGTCGGGGCAGCGCAAGCGGGCCCATTTCCCGGTGGGGTCGGAGATGTGGCGGCGCTGGCAGAACACCGAACTCTACCTGGAAGAACACGGCCTCCGTCTCGACGAAACGGGGGTCGGTTTGCGCGAGGCGGTGCTCGATGTTCTCCGTGTCGGGCTGAGCCCACGCGGTTTCGAAAAGACCCGCGCGGTCATGCGCCTCAACGCGTTCCTCGGCGAGCTGGTCGGGGGCAAGGCCGTCCTGGGCGAATGGAGCTTCACGTTCTGCCTGTTCGGCACCCCCTCGCCCGCCGAGCCCTGGGGCTGGCAGCTCTTCGGCCACCATCTGAGCCTCAGCTGCCTGATCCTCGGAGAGCAGATGGTGCTCACTCCCTGTTTCATGGGCGCCGAGCCGGCCCATGCCGATATGGGCCCGCACGCGGGTCTCGGCCTGTTCGAGGACGAGGAGCTCAAGGGGCTCGCGCTGATGCGCTCGCTTTCGCCGGAGATGCGCGGCCGCGCCCTCGTCTCTCACTCGACGAAGGGCGAGGACCACCCTCCGGGCCGCTGGCACTTCGCCGATCACCTCCATCTTGGGGGCGCGCACCAGGACAACCGCGTCGTACCCTACGAGGGCCTGCCCTGCGACACGCTGTCCGCCCGGCAGAAGCGCGACCTGCTCGATCTCATCGAGTGCTATGTCGAGCCTCTCCCGCCGGGTCCCCTAAGGGCAAGGATCGACGAGGTGGAACGGCACCTCCCGGACACGCATTTCTGCTGGATCGGCGGCACCAGGGAGGCGTCGACCTTCTATTACCGGATCCAGAGCCCGGTGGTGTTCATCGAGTTCGACCACCACTCGGGGGTCTTCCTGACCAACCCCGAACCCGCGCGTTTTCACGTCCATACCATCGTCCGCACGCCGAACGGCAATGATTACGGCGTCGACCTTCTGCGACAACACTACGCGCAATCCGAACATCACCGCGAGGATCGCTAGTCGGTCGGCTCCGTGATCGGCGCTGCAGACGGGTCCGGATCGAATGTCAAAGCATGAGAGACCGGAGAACCTCAATTGAAGCGAGAGCGGTCCGCGGTAACGTTGGGCGCGGGCATACAAGCCCATGATCTCTCCGATGGATCGCCCGACCCGCTCTGCCGCGGCCTCAATCTCCGGTTCTGCTGCATTTAAGGGCAACGCGCTGCACTTTGGCTATTTTGCGCGCACCCACCCCCGCGAATCCGGCGCTGCATTTTGAATCTCAAGTGGGAATTTTGGCGTGCTGTAGTTTGGTTGGCGACGAGCAGGACGATCGTTCCCTGGTCGGCTCAGGCGACGGCACAGGACATCCCGATCGTCATGGATGGTAAGGGCTCATATTTGGGACAGCAGGCGATGCCGCGGGCGCGGCGGTCGGCGACGGGCCGGATGAGCCTGCCGCGCCCGAGGCCCCGGAATCCCGCGGCGGCCGGGGCAAGCTCGGTATGAACTGGGATCTTCGTTCGACCCGGGGCCGCTGCCGTGCGGCTTCTCCCGAGCGAGGGTACGGGCCGCAGAAAGCGTTCAGTTCAGCCCATTCGATCGGGGAATTTCGTCGATGAACGCCTCGGCTTCTTCGGAACGCGTGCCTCCCGGCCCCCGCGGACCTGCGTCCGGACCCTCGCGATCGACGCGATGACGCCGGGCGAGTTCATCGCCAGGTGGCGGGCGTCCGAACTCAAGGAGCGGTCGGCCGCGCAGGACCACTTCATCGACCCTTGTCGGCTGCCGGGCGATCTTGGCGATCCCGACCGGGAGACTGTCGATGTCGGCGGCCCAGATCGCCGCTTTCGGCGCCATCTTTTCCCGCGACTACGGGCCCGCTCAGCCGCCCGGCGAGCACGTTCTCCGAATCGGGTGACGGCCGACACGGCGCGTCACGAAGCGAACTCGGCCCCGATCATCACATAGCTCATGTCGACGTCGACGCCGGACCGGTTGTCCCAGGCATGCCAGTTGCCGAGCTGCACGACGACATCGCCCCGCCGCACCGGGACGTCGGCGCGGTCGAGCACGAGGTGCCTTTCCCCGTCGAGGCAGAACGCGTAATCGACCGTCGGGGTGCGGTGCATGTTCCAGTGCCGTCCCCCTTCCTTCAGCTCCGACGCCCCGGTCCGGTTCATCGCGGCGTGGCTCTCCCGCGCCGCGCTTGCGTCGAGCTCCCGCTGCGCCCCCGGCGAGCGCACCAGCCGCCAGTGGGCGCCGTTGGCGGGCGGCGAGTGGTTGAGCGGCTGTCCCGAAGGGCTCTCGTCCTTCTCGCCCGCCAGGTCGGCGGGCGCGTTTTCGACGGTCCACAGCTCGAAGAAGAAGGTTCCTGGGCTGCGCGGCCTGGGATGCACGTTGGGGGCGTCGCTGTCGTAGAGGACGCGGGAGCGGCCCTCGCCGTCGTTGCCGGTCACCACGCGGCGCACCGGCCCGTATTCCCTCGTCATCCGGCGGAAGCCGCGTCGTGCTGGGAGAAGATCACGACGCAGGGCGCGCTGGAGCGGTTGCTCCAGGCGTGGTTGCCGCCGCGCAGCACGACCGTGTCCCCGGTCCGCAGATGGACTTCCTCAAGGTCGAGGACGAGTGTGATCTCGCCTTCGAGGACGTAGCAGAAATCCAGTGTCCCGGTCTTCTGCATGTAGGGGTGCGGCGACCCCCCGGTCAGAGTGGAGGCGTCCGGCGAGCCCATCATCCGGAAATAGTCGCGGACCCGCTCGTCCGTTACGTCGCGCCGCCAGACGGCTTCCGGGGGAAACTCGATCACCCGGCACACCGAGCCGTTGACCGGAGGCTCGATGGTGTGCGGTTCGTCGAGCGTCTCGGTGACGCCGCGCACCCGCGCCGGGGTGGAATCGGTGACCCAGATCCGGGTCGCCGCGAAACCAGGGCGCGCCGGGTCGAGGCGGACATCGGGTGACGGCGCGTCGGACAGCACCACGGCCTTTCCGGCCTCGTCCTCGCCGGCAACGATTCGTCGGATCGATCTGACCATTCCGTATTCCGTTCTCAGGCGTCGAAATCGGCGCCGATCATCACATAGCCCATCACGCTGTCGCCGGTCCGGTTGGCCCATGCGTGGTAGTTGCCGAGCTGGACGCAGATGTCGCCCGGAGCCATCGCCCGCTCGTCGTCGTCGACCACCAGAGAGCGGGCGCCGCCGGCGACGAACCCGTAATCGACCGACCGGGTCTTGTGCATGCCCGACATGCCGGCCCGGCGGCCGCCGCGATCCCCCCGGCCGGTCTCGGGATCCTCCACCGGCTCGTGCATCGGGTGGGCATGGGGATCGGTCGCCGGGTCGTAGCCGGGCGGCGCGGCGAGGGATTCGACGAAGCGGAGGAACGCGCCCGACTGCGGCGGGTGGAGGCTGAAGGGCGGCGTACCGTAATCCCGCCCGTCGGCCAGCCGGACCGGCAGTTCGGGGAGACACCACATCTCCGTCATGCCGCCGGTCCGGCCCGCTGGGTCGGGCCGCAGGTTCGACGCGTGGCTGTCTTGGACGACGCGGGAACGCCCGGCGCCGTCCTCTCCCACCACCACGCGTCGCATCGGCGTCGGTCCTGCTGCCATGCCGATCCTCCCCCCGACGAGCGGGAACCGCGTTACTTGATGAGTTCCCGGATCCGCGCGACGATCGGAGGCGGCGTGGTGATGAGCTGGGCCACGGCCTTCTCCACCTCCTCGCCGGAGCTCGGCGTCAGCTTCAGGTTCGACTTCTCGATCTCCGCGACGAAGCCCGGATCCTTCATCGTCTTGTCGAAGGCGCGGCGCAGGATGTTCACGCGGTCCTTCGGGACGCCCGGCGGCGCGAAGATCGACCGTCCGGTCAACGACTGGAGCATCATGTACTCGAACACTTTCCGGTCTTCGTCGGTCCTGGCGAGCTCCATCATCGTCGGCACATCCGGGAGTTCCGGCGATCTGACCACGGCGTTCTGCACCAGGACGTTCAGCGGATTCTTCCCGCCCTCGAACCAGTGCGGCGTCATGGCGCGGAAGTTCTGCAAGGTGGAAAAGCTGCCCTCCACCTCGCCGCGCTCGATCGCCAGAGCGCGGTCGCCGCCCTTGTAGCCGAGGATCACCTTGAACTTCGTTCCCAGCAGCCGGTTCGACAATGCGATCGTCTGGTAGATCGGCGAGCTCTTGCCCGAGCCCCCCATCAGCGTGACCCGTTTCCTCGCGTCCTCGATGGTCTTGGTCTTTGAGGTGTGCCAGGTGAACAGGACGGCGATGGAGCGTTCCATGTTGCCGATCCAGTTCAGCTCCCTCGCGTCGTAGCGCACGGCCTTCGGCCTGAGATGCTGGTTGGTCGCCACCGGCATCAGCGGCATCCCGATGGCGAGGCCGTCCTTGGGCGCCGCGTTGGCGGCCCAGTTGGTCATCTTGGTGCCGCCGGCGCCCGGCCGGTTGACGACGATGACGGTCGGATTGCCCGGGATGTACTTGCCGTAATACTTGACGAACACGCGGCCGAAGAAGTCATAGCCGCCTCCCGCGCCGGAGCCGACATAGAGCGTCAGCGTCCTGTCCTTGTAAAAATCCGCCGCGGCGGCGGGCGCCGCGCCGGCGAATACGGTTGCTGCGGCGATCAGGACCGCTGCGGCTGTCGGCTTGTGCGTCGCTCTCATCGTTTCCTCCTTTGTCGTTCCCGGACCGGTTTCGGACCCGTCCCTCGTCCGGTCACGCCGGGGTTTCCCATAGCCGGTGCAGGCTCGCCTGCATCCGCGCGGTAAGCACTTCCACGACGGTGGTGGTGCCGTTCTCCACCTCCCGGATGGCGGCGGAAAGGCGGGGAGCCAGCTCGTCCGGGTGTTCGACGCGATGTGCGCCGGCCCCCATCGCCCTGACCAGCGCGGCGATATCGGCGCCGCGGCGGAACCTGGCATGCGCCAGCCGCTGGCTCTTTCCTCCGTCCCGGTCGACATAGGACCGGTTGTTCTTGACGACGATCAGCACCGGGGCGTCGTTGCGCACCGAAGTCTCGACGTCGAGCGCCGTCTCGTTGAACGCCTCTTCGCCGATCACCGCGACGACGAGCTTGCCGGGGTGGGCCTTCTTCGCCCCCATCGCCGCGCCGACCGACCAGCCCATGGCGCTTTGCACCCCGAAGCCGAGGAACGATCGCGGCGCCGGGGCGAGGTAATGCTGCGAGGTGGTCCCCCGCACCGTTCCCGCGTCGTGCAGGACGATGGTTCGCGCCGGATCGGTCAGGCGCGCCAGCTCGGCGGTGACCCGGAACGGGTTGATCGGGACCTCCTCGGATTCGAGCAGCGGCCGGGAGACCGCCGCCCACCGTTCCCTGAGCCGTGCGATCTCCGCGTAGCGTCCCTCGTCGCGCCGCAGCCGGCCGGGCTCCAGCAAGGCGCGCGCCGCGTCGGCCATCTGCCGGAGCACGATCCGCGCATCCCCCAGGATGGCGATATCCGCCAGACGGTCGCGGTTGAGCTCTCCCGGGTCCGCATCGACCTGTATATGCCGCACGCCGTTACGGGGCGCGGCCCGCGTGGCGTGTTGCTTGAAGCCGCAGCCGATTGTCAGGATCGCGTCCGCCGCCTCCGCCATCGCCGTCGCCGGCAGCGAGCTGTATGTCGCGCGCACGAACCCGCCGATCCCGAGCGACAGGGCGTGGTCCTCCGGAAATCCGCTCTTGCCGTTGAGCGTCGTCGCCACCGGGAGGGAGAGCAGTTCGGCGAAGCGGACCAGGTCTTCTGTCGCCTCGGAGAACAGCACGCCCGCCCCGACATAGACATAGGGGCGTTCCGCCGCAGCGATCAGGCGGACCGCCTCCTCGATCCGCTCCGGGTCGCCTCCGCCGCGGCTGCGCGGCCGCGAAAGGACCGGCTCGTAGCCGGCCGCGTCCGCCTCCATCTCCGCGACGTCGACCGGAACCGCGATCGCCACCGGTCCCGGCCGCCCGGTGCGCATGTGCATGAAAGCCCGCCTCATCGCCCCGGCGGTCTGCGCCGGGTCGGCGAGGACGGTTGTCCACTTGGTAACCGGGCGGAACAGATCGACGAAGGGGATTTCCTTGGTCTGGCGGCTGGCGATCTGGTCGCTACGGTTGTGCCCGGCGAGGAACAGGACCGGCACCGAATCGCCCCAGCTGTTGACCAGCCCGCCCATCAGGTTGGCGGCGGCGGGGCCGGCGTCGGTGAACGCCACGGCCGGGTTTCCCGTGGCCCGGGCGTAGCCGTCGCAGATGTCGAAGGCGACCCGTTCCTGGCGCGCATACATCAGGGCGATCTCCGGGCGGTCGGCGATCCCGTCGAGCAGGGGGCCGACCGACTGCCCCGCGAGCCCCGCCGCCAGCGTCACGCCCTCCGCGACCAGGCAATGGCTTATGACCTCGGCGACTTTCACCGCGGCGCCGCCCGACGAATGTGGAAATCCACGATCCCGATCACCATTCAGACGATCCGTCCGGTCCCCGGACACTCTCGCAGTTCCGCAAAATCCGCGTCAACCGCCGCTCCTCCGGAACGGCGCGACCCTACGATATGCCTCTGGCGCGGCTACTCAGAGCGAGGGACCCTGTTCTCCATCGTCATCCCCATGCTCACCGCCAGGAAGCTCAACTGATGCCCGCCAGGCTCTTCTCCGACATGGAGCGGGTCTGGCTCGCGCTCACCTATCCCCTCCACCGCGCAGAATTGTCCTGCGTTGTCGTTAGCGAAAGACCCCCGGGGACGGTGCGGTCAGACGGTGCCGGGTGCGGCGCTGCGGCGGATGAGCTCGGTGAGGGCAGCCATCGCTTCTTCATGGCGTTCGCGGGCCTGTCGAGCGCATTCCCCGGTCTGGCGGTCGGGCGCCTCGGCGTCGAGCCTGCAGTCGTCGGATATCCCGCGCATTACGCGGATGCCCCGACAGATGGCGGCGATCTGCCCCGCGCCGGTGATGAGCGTGACGAGGACATGGGCGATGGCGACCCAGAAAGGCTCGCGGCTTCGAACTCGGTCATGGCGGGCACCCTATGAAAAGGGTGAGGCGGTGGGGCGGTCCATGCTTCGTCCGGCCGCAGCGTTGCCGCGTACAGGACCGGACCCATTAACGCCCCCGAAGCGCTATTTGAAATGCCGAATGAACGAAAATTGATGCCCCGCCGGCATGGATACCGGCGCGCGGCATCAGGCGGTTCTCATTCCGCCCGCCCGCCGGAACGCTCGCCGGTCCCGGCGCCATAGTCGCGCTCCAGGTCCCGGTAGACCGTGTGCACGTGATCCACGGGATTGCCGGCATCGGCGCCGCCCCGCGCGTCGTTGGCGTACTCGATGACGACCGACGGCCCCTGTATCGCCCAGGAAACGTCGCTCCCGGCCGCCAGCGGGCCGCTCCACGCGAACCGGGTTTCGGCGAGACCGTCGAGAAACCGTTCCCTCTGCGCCCGCGCAGGCCCCGGCGGCATGAGATCGAACCACTGCGAGGCGAGCGCGAGGAGCGTCTCCTTCTGCGCCCCGTTCAGCAGCCTGCCGGGGATGCCGACGGGCTCCGGGACGACGCCGTCCCGGCCGGGCCCGATCCGCAGCGCGCCGCGCCTCTCGCCGATCACCGCCAGCGCGCGCTGCTCCGGCGTCAGGCTGGCGGCCAGACCGTGCGCGAGATCGGTCTCCGCCGCCAGCGGCCGCAACGCGGCGCCCGCCACCGTGAATGCCTGCGGGTAGGTGCCGATGAAGCTGGGCGACATCGAATACGCCTCGCCGTCCAGCGTGACGTTGAGCGCGACGTGATGCCCGTCCAGCTGCACCGCCCAGCGGGACGCCGCCGAGGGCTCGCCGAACACGGCGAAGCGGAAGGCTTCGATCCCCACCCCCTCGTTCGGCTCGCCGTCGACGGTGGCGCGCAGATCGTCCCCCAGCATGACGTCGCGCACCTTGGCGTAGCCCTTGGCGCTGAGCAGCGCCGCGAGAAGGTCGGAGAAGGCGCGGAGCTGGCTGTCGTTCAGTTCGCCGAGCGCGACGCCGCCGGCCTGCCCGCGCACCGGCGCGTTGGTCCACCTTCGTCTCTCGGGGCTCGCCAGACCGTATCGCGCCGACTGCCTCTGCGCCTCGTCCAGCGACTCCAGGAACCGGGCCGCCGCCCGCGCCATGGTCTCCGGCGAACGGTCCGGGGGCGCCGGACGATACGTCCCCAGAACCGCGCCGGCGCGGGACTCGTAGCCCGCGGCGGTCCCCGTACCGCCGTCCCCCGCGGAAGCGTCCGCCGCGGACAGCGCGCAGAACGCGCAGAGCAAGACCGATATCAAAGACCGTCTCATCGCAACCTCCTCCGGCCCGCGTGCCCGCGTTGCGCCGGCGCGTGCGGCCCGGGAGCGCTTTTAGCCCAATCTTCGGCGCCGGTCATCGCTCAACCGGGGTTGCGCGGCCGGCCGTCCTCCCGCAACGCCGGGCGGCCAACTCTTCCAGTGTCCCGACCGGCTGTTCAAAGGGCAAGTGGTGAGGGCGGGCCGGGCCGCTCGGGCCGGAGGCCCGCGCCGTACTGGCGGACCTGCCCCGCGAGGACGGCAGCCCCTGGGTCAACCGGGCACCCATCTCACCGATCTCCAGCGCCCCTGGCGCCGCATCCGCGAGCACGCCGCCGCAACGGGTCGGCCGGCCGCCGGGCGATCAGCAGGGCACGCCGATCCTCCAACAGCATGCTGATATAGCGGTGCCCCATCATGTGCGCCGCCGCGGCAGTGGTCCCGGAGCCGAAGAAGGAATCAAGTACGAGCTCGCCCGGATCGGTCGCGTCTTGAAGGATGCGCCGCGAAAGGTACTCAAGTTCAAGCGTATAGAAGGCATCCTCTGCGAACGGCGGCCGAACCAAAAATTCTCAACCAGACAAAGGATGTTTGCGGCTCTGCAACGAAGCCACGCAATCGCCATCCAAAGCTTCATCGCCAATCCCGAGGCTGCAGAACCCAATATCCCGAGGAGAAAGAACGATCCGATCACAGCCCTGTCTAACCTCATGACCGAAATGTTGATGGTCACACCATCGTGCGCACGCCCAACGGCAACGATTACGGCATCGACCTGCCGCGCCAGCACTACGCCCGGTCCGGCCATCACAACGGTACCGGGTAGCGTCGGTTTCTCTCAGCCGATGCCGTATTGCTCGCTCGCCAGCCATTCGCGCGGAACGACGCGGTTGGATGCGTTCCTGAGCTTGCGGTAGAGGATCGCGCCGGCGGCGGCGAACTGCATCGCGAGCCCGGTATTGCTCTTGTAATAGACGATGTTGTCGGACGCGGATTTCACGGTCGCGCGGCCCGCGACGATATCGCCCAGCAGGTGCACCCGTTCCCGGTCGACGTCCCCGCTTTCGATCCGTTCGAGGAGCTCGATCTGGTTGTTCGCGTGCACGCTGTCCCAGTCGTGGATCACGATGTCGGAAGCCCGTGCGAAGACTTCGGTATCGACTTCGCGCCGGGTGATCGTCGGATCGGAGTTGCCGATCGACATCACCGTCTGGCCTTCGCACAGCCATTCGCCGAGCACGACCGGTTCGGTGGAGTTGGTCGTCGAGCACACGATGTCGGCGCCGTCGACCACGGAGCGCCCGTTCGGCATGGCGGCGACCTCAACGTCGGGAAGTTTCATCGATCGGACGAATTCGCCGAGATGCGCGGGGTTCGGGCTGTAGACCTGCACCCGCCGGATCGGGCGCACCGCACAGATCGCCTCGCAATGGGCGCGCGCCTGGCGCCCGGTGCCGAACAACCCCAGAACGGACGCGTCCTCGCGGGCGATCTCGTCGATAGCGACCGCCGAGGTCGCGCCGACCCGCACGCCGCTGACATGAGATTCGTGGAGAAAGGCGACCGGTTCCGAGGTCTCGATGTCGTAGAGAATGACGACCGACCAGTTGAACGGCTCGGGATTCCGCATCGACCGGCGGCCGCCTTCATAGGCCGAATCGTCGATCATGTGGCTGCCCGCCCGGACGCAGGCCATGCCGAAGCTGGGCGCCGCGCCGACATGGACGTTGGCGTAATAGCTCACGTCAGGCTTCCCGGACTCGACGGTGTATCGGACACGCGGCAGGCTCACGGCTTCGCCGTCCGCGAAGTCGCCGAAAACGGTGCGCATCGCGTCTATGCATTCCGCCATCGAAAGATGCCGGCGAGCGTCGTCGTCGGTGATGACGATGGGCATGATCCTTCTTCCTCTTGTCAGAACTGCCCGCCGAACAGCGCGCCCTCGAAAACCTTGTAGCGCAGGAACTGCTCGAACACGATCCAGGTGACCGCGGTGATCGCGACCGCGGCGATCGCGGAGCGCCGCCAGGGAAGCCGCCCTTGCAGCCGCATGAATGCCAGCGTGTAGACGGGGATGGCGGCGATGAACCCGACGAGCGCAACGAGCACGACGAACGCCGCGACCCAGAGACACGCCCTCACCGGGTCCGATGCCCTGGCGGCGTCGGCGTCCGGTGCCGTCGAGCTGTCGAGCGCGCGCCCCGACAGGATGCCGCGCAGGGCCCGCGCGCTCCGCGTGCCGGTCTGGATATAGATGTCGAGCAGTGTCAGGGCCGCCGCGGTCCAGCCGATCAGCATCGGCACGACATGCGCGCGCCCGTCATAGGCATAGCTCCAGACCAGGAAGACGACCGCGAGCGCGAAGCCGATCGCGGCGGGCGCCATGCGTTCGACGAATCCGCTCACGCCGCGCCCTCCCCGGCCCGGCGGCGGCCGAAAGCATAGCGGAGGGCCGGCAGCAGCAGGCACAGCGCGGTCACGACGAACAGCAGGAGCGAGATTTCGCGCACGAAGAACACCGTCCAGTCCCCGTCCGCCATGGCGATCGACTGGTGGTAGCTGCGCTCCGCCAGCTCGCCCAGGACCAGCGCGATGACCAGGGTGATCCGGGGGAACTCGAAACGGATCATCAGGAAGCCGACGATCCCGAACACCATCGCCAGCACCACGTCGCCGAACTGCCCCTGCAGCGCGTACACCCCGACCAGCGCTACGGAAACGACCGCCGGCACGAGGATGTTGACGTTCACCAGCGTGACCATCGAAAGCTGGCGCGTCACCATCAGCCCGAACGCCGAGGCGAGCACGGTGGATGCGGTCAGCGCGAGTACGATGCTGACCACGACCTCCTCTTCCTCGATCAGCAGCATCGGGCCGGGTTCGATGCCGTGCAGGATCAGGACGCCGAGAAATATCGCGGATTCGGCGCTGCCGGGAATGCCGAAGGAGAGCGTCGGCACCAGAGATCCGCCGTCCTTGGCGTTGTTGGCCGATTCGGGCGCGATCACCCCCTTGATGTTGCCCTTGCCAAATGTGTCCCGGTCTTTCGCGGTCTGCACGGTCGCGGTGTAAGCGAGAAACGACGCGACGGTCCCGCCGACGCCCGGCAGCGCGCCGATGAAGGTGCCGATGGCGGAGCCGCGCAGAAGGATCGGCCAGTTGCGGTAAACCGACAGGATGCCGGGAAGCACGCCCGTGATGGCGCGCGAGGGCGCGGCTTCCGCGACGGTGCCGCCCTTGACCGTCAGGTTGATCATTTCCGACAGCGCGAACAGCCCGACCAGGGCGGGCACCAGCGGGATGCCGTCATAAAGGTATTCGATATCGGCCGTGAAGCGGTATCCGCCGCTCACCGCGTCATAGCCGACCAGCGCCAGCATCAGCCCGAAGAGCGCGCTGATCAACCCGCGGAGAAACGAATTGCCGGTGGAGACGGCGATCGCCGACAGCCCCAGCATGGCCAGCATGAAGAACTCGGGCGGGCCGAAGGAGAGCACGATCTGCTTGGCGATCGGGATGATCGCGACCAGCGTGAAAATCCCGATGAGGCCGCCGGTCGACGACGCGGCCGCCGCCGCGCCGATCGCCATGCCGGCCTTTCCCTGCTGCGCCAGCGGATAGCCGTCGAAACAGGTCGCCGCGTTGGGCGCGATGCCGGGCGTGTTCAACAGGATCGCGGAGACCGAGCCGCCGAACGACGTCGCGCCCATCACGCCGCCGATCATGGTGATCGCGAGCCAGGGCTCCATACCGAAGGTGAGCGGCATCAGGAGCGCGATCGCGGTGGTGCCTCCGAGCCCCGGCACCGCGCCGAAGATCAGGCCGACAAAGACCCCGAGGCAGAGGTAAAGCGTTCCCTGCCAGGTGAACAGGAGGGCGAGACCGGAGCCCAGGGCTTCAAACACGGCCCAACCTCGCCCTCCGGTCGGTTACGCGCCAGGGAGACGCCGCGCGCCTCCCTTCGATCAGCCCTTCTGTTTCGCGATGGCCGACTTGTACTTCAGGTAGAACTCCAGCACCCCCTCGGCCCGCTTTGCGGTATCCGCCGCGTTGGCGGGAAGATAGGGCCGCTTCCTGGTCTTTTCCTTGAGTTCCGGATCGGCCATGGCCTTGAGGATCGCCGTTTCCAGGATGGCGATGCGGTCCGCGGGCACCCCCGGCGGGCCGCCGACCAGCCGTTCGAGGCTCATGCCTTCGAGCGCCGCGAAACCGGCTTCGCGCGCCGTCGGCACCCCTGGGTAGCTGCTCTTTTTCTCGAACGTCACGAGCATGCGGGCGTCGCCCGCCTCGTGATACTTCCTGACCGTGGTGACCAGGACGTAGGAGGCATCCCCGTCGCCCCGGACGGCCGCCAGGATGAACTGCTTGGCGCCCTTGTAGCCGGTCAGCATCTTGAAATCGAAGCCCATGACCGTGGATGCAACCACTCCCGCGGTATGGCCGGTCGAGCCCAGACCGGTGGTGGTGATCTTGAGCGGGCGGCCGAGGTTTTTGATGTCGTCGACGCTCTTGATCGCGCTCTTGGCGCCGACCATCAGCGCATAGGTGCCGCGCGCCAGCCGCGCGATCCAGGTCACCTTGGCGAGGTCGTAGTTCACCTTCTGGCCGAGCAGCGGCGGGATCGCCATGCCCGGCATGTTGAACACGGCGATGGTGTGGCCGTCCGGCTTGGCGCGGAAAAGCTGGGCGATGCCCTTGCGGCCGCCGGCCCCGGCCACGTTCCTGGGCACGACGTTCACCTTCTTCGGAAGGTATTTCTCCATATAGGGCGCGAGCGCGCGGACCGTGCGGTCGAACCCGCCGCCGGCGGTGTAGGGAATGATGAAGGTGATGTCCTTGTCGGGGAACGCGTGCGAGGTGCCCGGCCAGGACAGCCCGACCGCGAGACCGATGACGATGGCAAGCGGGGTACGACGCATCCGAATTTCCTCCCTGTGATCCGAAACTTCGTGCCTGAGACACAGTTTACGGCGATTGCCGGACCCGGCAACTTCGGGCATGCCGTGTCCCGTCAGGGGTGCACGGTCTCGGTGAACCAGTCGGTCGGCAGCTCGTTGCCGATTCCGGCCTCCTTCGCCCGCTTGTGAACCAGGTACCCGGCTGCGGCGAACTGGTAGCCCAGGCCGAGATTGTTCAGGAAGCAGGTGACCTGATCCTCGCCGGTCCGGCCTTCGCGCTGCCCGGTGATGATCTGCGGCAGCGACGGCAGCGAGGCGTGCCATTCGTCGTGTTCGACGGCGTAGCTGCCGACCTTGTCTTCCCCGACCTGGACGCCATGCGTGTAGATCAGTTTCGCGTTGTCGTCGTGATCCAGAAGCGAGAACACGTCGATCCGATCGCGGGCGGCGCGCTCGACTTCGGTCGCGCCCGGGCGGACGGTCCCGATATGCATACCGGACTCGATCCAGTCCCGGAAAAAGACGGGCGGGTACGAGTTGGTCGCGCAGGCGACCATGCCCGCGCCCCGGCAGGCGGTCTCCCCGTCGTCACAGGGGCGCACCTCCAGGCCGACGACCTCGGACATTTCGCGGGCGAAAGCCTCGCGGTTGCTCCTGTTGGGGCTGTAGACCCTGATTTCCTTCAATTCGCGGACCGCC
Organism: Alphaproteobacteria bacterium; assembly: GCA_965202835.1. GTDB lineage: Bacteria > Pseudomonadota > Alphaproteobacteria > MPNO01 > MPNO01 > MPNO01. Next base: position 166,232 of record CBDBCA010000002.1, read on the forward strand.
GCGTGGGCGGTGACCTGCGCCCCGGCCTGCCAGCCGGAGCCCAGCACGGCGAGCGTGTCCGCATCCTCGCGCGCAAGGTATTTCGCGGCCAGCGCGTTGGTGGCGCCGACCCGGGCGCGCTGTATCACGCCGTCCGGCATGATCGCCAGCGGCTCGCCGTTATGCGAACTGAAAAGCAGCACCAGCCCGACATAGCGGTTGCCGGGAGCCGCCGGCACCTTGACGCGCCGCATCCCGGTTCCGGTCTGCGGAAAGGTCAGGATGTCGGAGTTGATGCGAACCGCGCCGACGCCGAGCTTGGGGATCACCCCGTCCATCGACTTGAGCGCGTAGAGACCGTCCTCGCGCAGCGTCGTCGGCGTGATGATGTCCGACCTGAGCCGCGTCCCGCCCCGCCCCTCCGCAAGCTCGCGGTATGAATCCTCCAAAACCGGTATCAGCTCCTCCATGTCGAGGAGCTCGTCGATCTCCTCGTTGGACAGGATCAGGGTCATGGCCGGACTCCCCGCGCAGTTATCGGTGGTGATCGTTTCAACGCGCGAGCAAATCCCTGAGCGCGCGGTCGATGAACGCCGTGTCCTCGGGCCTTCTGCCCGATCCCGCCCAATGTCCCCAGTCGGAGGGGATCGGCCGCAGCTCGGCGTTCGGCATGTGGGCGACCTCGTATTCGCTGTCTTCCGGCGGGAAGTAGGTGTCGGTGCGGCCGGGCATGACGATGGCGCGCGCCTCGATGGAGCCGAGCGCCGCCTCGAAATCCCCTCCGTAGATCTCGTTGCCGCCGATGTCGGAACGCAGCCACGTCGCGATCTGGGACAGGATGTCGTTGGCGTCGAGCGAGAGGGCCCAGCGTTCCCAGTAACCGACCAGGAATTCGTCGAGCGTTTCATGGCCGAGAGCCCGATACCCCTCCTCGCGGTAGAACCCCTGCGAAGGTGGCCAGGGCGCCCACGCGCGCGCCATCGCGCGCAGCCCGGCGGCCGGCGGCTCGTCGTAGTCGCCGCCGCGCCAGGCGGGATCGGCCGTCAGGACAGCCCGCATCCCTTCCAGAAAGCAGGCGTTGTGGACCGAAGTCCGGGCCGAGCCGCAGATCGGGGCGATGCGTTCGACCATGTCGGGATATAGCGCGCCCCAATGGTAAGCCTGCTGCGCGCCCATCGAGTGCCCTGCGGCGAGCCGGATGCGGCGAACACCGAGCCTTTGCGTGACCAGCACGTGCTGCAGCCGGACGTTGTCGAGGATCGTCACGACGGGGAAACGCGGCCCGTCGCAGGGAGTCGCCGAATTGCTGGGGGAGGACGACAGCCCGTTGCCGATCAGGTTCATCACGACGATGAAATGCTTGCGGGGGTCGAGCGCCATGTCCTCGCCGACGAGGTACTGGCAATCGCCGTGGCGCGCACCGAAATGGGTGAACACCAGGATCGCGTTGGACCCGTCGTCGTCCAGCGCGCCGCGCGTGACGTAGACCAGCTTGCAATCGGGCAGCGTCTCGCCGGATTGCAGGAGCAAATCGCCAACCTGGAAGACCTCGTGATCCGCCATCCGCGTCTCTTCCGCTCCCCTCGACACTCCCGTGCCGGCGGCCACTGTAGGCGGGCCCGTCGGAGGATGACAACGCCGCCCGCGATGGCGGTGGGATATACTGCGGACCGCGGAGCGCATTCCGAGTCGCGCGTAACCCTGTCTTCCCAACCGGGGAATGAGCCATGACGCAGGCGGGAATCGGACCCAGGCTGGCGCGCGCCGCCGACATCCTGGCGCGCGACATGATGTGCATCGAAGAGGGCGAGAGCGTCCTCATCACCACCGACACGGACACCGATACCGTCGGCGCGCAAGCGGTGCAGGACGCCGCCTATCGCCTCGGCGCCAAGGTCGCCTCGATCGTGCTGGCGCCGCCGGTTCCGTTCCAGGGCGGGCTGGCCGACGAATACCTGCCCGACCACGTCAAGGCGGCGACCGGCGCATGCGACGTATGGATCGATCTCTGCATGCCATACTTGGCCGGATCGAGGGCGTTCGACGAGGCGATGGAGAAAGACCGGGTGCGCTATTTCCTCGGCGCCGACATCGGGGCCGACGAGATCGTCCGCCTGATGGGAGGCGCCGACCTCGACGGCATGTTCGCGCTGGGCGATGCCCTCGGAGAGCTGATCGCGGAATCCGCCGGCAAGGAATGCCGGATCGCCAACGCGCAGGGCACCGACGTGACCTTCGCCCTCGGAAAGCCGCAGGGTTTCGCCCTGGCCAAGGCAACCGGACCCGGCGGCTATTTCGTGCCGGGCACGGCGATGATCTATCCCGAGATGGAGTCGGTGAAGGGCTCGGTCGTCACGTCCAACATGTTCCACGAGTACTACACCGAGCTCGCCGAACCGATGACGCTCGAGATCGACGGCAAGGTCCGCGATGTCATCGGCGGCGGACCGGAGAACAAGGTCATGCGCCGCGCGCTGGCGCGGGCCGGGAACGGCGAGTTCGGCTATGTCGTCCACTTCACCTGCGGCTTCCACCCGGCGGCGCGCTACACCGGCAAGTGCTTCATCGAGGACCAGCGCGTCGCCGGGTATAACGCGATCGGACTGGGGCTGCCGTTCTGGGTGCCGGGCGGCGGCGAGAACCATCCAGACTGCGTGATATCGATGCAGTCGCTGTGGATCGAGGGAGAACAGATCCTCCGCGACGGGGCGATCGTCGCGCCGTCCCATCTGGCGGCGATGGCGGAAGACCTGCATCCGATCTACCGTTAAGCCGCGCGCGGCGGTTCGCTCCCTCCTACACCGTCCGGTGGCGGCGGACGGCGAATGCGTAGAACGCCAGCGCGAACAGGGACGAGACCAGCACCCCGTGCGCGAGCGCCATCTGGGTTCCGTCGGTGGTCAGCGCGGCGACGATCACGCCGGCCGCGGCGCCCACGATCTGCTGCGTGAAGCCGACCAGCGACGATGCCGCGCCGGCCACGTGGGGAAACGGCTGCAACGCGCCGGCGACCGATTGCGGGTAGATGAAGGAAAACGCGAACATGGAAAAGAACATCGGGCCGATCACCGCCAGCCAGTGGTGAATTCCGGCCCAGCCCAGCCCGGCCAGCACCAGGCCGAACAGGGACGCCCCACACACCCCCCATCTCAACATGCGGTCCACGCCCACGCGTCCGACCAGCCGGGCGCTTGCCAGCATGCCGAGCATGGAACCGATCATGCAGCCGGCGAACATATACGCATATGCGGTCTCGGTCTCGCCGAAGAAGGTGATGATCACGTGCGGCGATGCCGACAGAAAGGAGAACAGGATGCCGTAGGACGCCGCGGCGCAGCCGGTGTAGGCCCAGAAGGAAATGCTGCGAGAGATTTCCACGAAATTCCTCATCATCGGCGCGAGGCGCAACGCGCCGAGATCCGGTCGTTCCAGCGTCTCCCGGAACACGAACCAGAACAGCAGCGCCACGCCGGCGCTGTAGGCGGCGATGAAGGCGAACATCGCGTTCCACCCGAACGACACCGTCAGGTGCGCGCAAACGATGGGCGCGATCAGGGGCCCGAAGCAAAAGAAGAACAGCACCAGCGAAAGCACGCGCGCGGCGGCGGCGCGCTCGTAGCGGTCCCGCACCACGGCGCGCGCGACGATGAACCCCGACGCGGCCGCCATGCCGTGCAGGAAGCGGAACCCCATCAGAACCTCGACCGATTCGGCAAGCGCACAACCGAGCGCCGCGACGGCGGTGAGCAGCAGGCCGCCGACGATGACGGGTTTTCTGCCGAACCGATCCGACAGCGGGCCGGGAAAGGGCTGACCCACGGCAACACCCACCATGAACAGGCTGAGACTGAGCTGGACCAGCGTTCGGGTGGAGTCCAGCGCCTCGACCATGGCGGGCATCGCGGGAAGCGTGCCGTCGATCCCGATCGCGGTGGCCATCGAGGTCAGCGCGAGAAGGAAGGCGAGTCCGAGGTTGCCGGACGACTTCAACTATCGGTTCTCCGGACGGGTATGCGATCGGCGAGCGACGCGCGGACTAGGGCATGTTAACACTATCGCACAGCATCGACGATGAGTGCGAAGAGAATGAAGCCGAGGAACAGGACGTCGAGCTTCTCGAACCGCGAGAAGATGCGTCGAAACCCCTTCAGGCGGCGGAACAGGCGCTCGATTTCGTTGCGCCGCTTGTACATCTCGCGGTCGTACTGCCAGGGTCCGATGCGGGTTCTCAGCGGCGGCACCACCGGCTCATAGCCCAGCGCCAGGGCCAACTGGCGGGTCTCGTCGCCCTGGTATGCGCGGTCCATGATCAGCGCCGGACCGCCGGTCTGCCGGCCGAGGCGGTTCAGCAGCTTGCGACCCTCCGGGGCGTCGTGGGCCTGGCCCGGCGAGAGCGAGAAGGTGATGGCGGTTCGAGCATCCGCGGCAACCATATGAACCTTGGTGGTCCAGCCGCCGCGCGATCGGCCGATCGATTGGGGACCGTTTTTTTTAGCGCCCCGGTCCCGTCGGGATGCACCTTCACGATGGTGCTGTCCAGCGACACCGCCTCGAGCCTGATGCGCACGATCTGCTCGCGCTGCAGATGCTCGAAGACCCGGTCGAGCACCCCGTTCTTCGACCACCGGTTCATCCGGGTGTAGATGGTGTGCCAGTTGCCGAACCGCGCCGGCAACCCGCGCCACTTGCAGCCATGCTCGGCGACATAAAGGATGGCGTTGAGAACCTGACGGTTCGACACGCTGACATTGCCGCGTTGCACCGGAAGGTGCGGCGCAATACGGGCGTATTGAGCTTCCGTGAGTTCCATCCACAGAGTATAACACAAACATGACCATTAGTGTTAACAGGGCCTAGAGCGTCTTCCGACCTTATCGGTTCACGGCGACCCGGCCCACCCTCCCCCGGCCCCTCCCGCAAGCGGGAGGGGGGAAGGCAGGGAGGACCCGGCAAGCGAGTCCCCTCTCCCCAACGGGGAGAGGGGGGATATCGGAACCGCACCGGTTTGGCGGATCGCTTTCCCGGTCGACACCGCGCGCCGGGTCGGTAACTTGGGCGCGGGATGGAGGGAGAACGAAATGGACTATCGCTATCTCGGCAAGAGCGGCCTCCGGGTATCCGCGATCTGTCTCGGCGCGATGAATTTCGGCGCGACGACGAACGAAGAGGAGGCGCGCCGGATCGTCGATATCGCGCGCGAGAGCGGGGTCAACTTCATCGACACCGCGGACGCCTATAACGGCGGCAAGTCCGAAGAGATGCTGGGCGCGCTGCTCGCCGACGACCGGCAGGACTGGGTCCTCGCGAGCAAGGTCGGACAGCAGGACGGCCCGCCGGAGCGTAAGCACGGGCTTTCGAGGAAGTGGATGCTGGAAGCGATCGACCGGTCGCTCGAGCGGCTGCGGACCGACCATGTCGACATCTACTACATGCACCATGTCGACTGGGATACGCCGCTCGAGGAAAGCGTCGGGGCGATGGGCGACATCATCGCCAGCGGGAAGGCGCTGTTCTGGGGGTTCTCCAACCATCGCGCCTGGCAGGTGGGCGAGATCGTCCGTCTGTGCGACGCGCTGGGCACCCCGCGCCCGGTGGTGGCGCAGCCGCTCTACAACCTGGTCAACCGACAGCCCGAATCCGATCTGCTGCCGGCCTGCGAGTATTACGGTATCGGGGTCGCCCCCTACTCGCCGCTGGCCCGCGGCGTTCTGACCGGCAAGTACGATCAGGCGGGGGAGCCGCCGGCGGACAGCCGCGCAGGGCGGGGCGATGCCAGCATCCTACACCGCGACATGCAGAAGGAAGCCTTCCGTGCGGTGTCGAAGATCGGGCGGCGCATCGCGAAGCGCGACATGAGCATCGCCGATTTCGCGATGCGGTGGCTGCTCAACAACCGCTTGGTCAGCAGCGTGATCGCCGGGCCGCGCACCGTCGAGCAGTGGCGCGCCTATCTCGCCGCGCTCGACGCCGAATTCACCGCGGGCGACGAGGCCTTCGCCGACAGGCTGGTGGCGCCGGGCCATCCCGCGACTCCGGGCTATACCTGGCCGCGCTATCCCGTGCAGGGGCGAAGGCCGTTGGTGGCGTAGGGGAACGGCATGAACGAATCTCCCGCATTCGACTACGTCGTCATCGGCGCCGGCTCGGCGGGCGCGGTGATCGCCAACCGGCTGACCGAGAACCCTTCCGTCTCGGTCTGCCTGCTGGAAGCCGGGCCGCCCGACCGCAGCCCCTTCATCCACGTCCCGGCGGGCATCATGCGGCTCCCCAACCACCGCAAGGTCAACTGGCGGTTCTTCTCGAAACCGCAGGAGAACATGGACGACCGGCCGATCTTCGTCCCCCGGGGCAGGACGCTCGGCGGGACGAGCTCGATCAACGGCATGGTCTACATCCGCGGCAATCCGCTCGATTACGACGAGTGGGCGGATCTCGGGAATCCGGGCTGGTCGTGGTCCGACGTGAAGCCCTATTTCCTGAAGTCGGAGCACAACGAACAGTTCGGCGACAGCGAGCATCACGGCACCGGCGGGCCGCTCAACGTCACGTTCTCCAATACCGTGAGCCCGCTGGAGAAGGACTACGTTTCGGCCTGCGAATCGCTTCAGCACCGGCACAACCCGGACTTCAACGGCGACACCCAGGACGGCGTCGGCCTGCACCAGGTGACCCAGAAGAACGGCCGCCGCTGGTCGACCGCGATGGGCTATATCCGCCCGGCGAGCAAGCGCCTCAACTTCACCGTCATGACGGACGCCCCGGCGCGGCGCGTGCGGCTGGAGAACGCGCGCGCGGTCGGCGTGGAGCTGCCGGAGGGGCGTTTCGTCGGCGCCCGGCGCGAGGTCATCGTTTCCGCCGGCGCGATCTCGTCGCCCAAGATCCTTATGCTGTCCGGGATCGGCGACCGGGAGGAGACCGAAAAGGTTGGGATCGAGCCGATCCATCACCTGCCGGGCGTCGGCAAGAATTTGCAGGACCACATCGCGATCATGACCATGATGCGCACCGAGTCGCGCATCCCGTGGGGCTGGTCCTGGCCCAAAATCCCCGCGCTCGCGTTCGACGCCCTCAAATACGTATTTGCGCGGCGCGGCGTCTTTTCCTCCAACCTGATCGAATCGGGCGGGTTCATGCGGACCGACCCGGGCCTCGACCGGCCCGATATCCAGCTCGTCTTCGTGCCGGGCCATCGCGGGCCGCCGCCGAAGATGATCGAGTACGGTCACGGCTATTCGGGCCACGCGGTGCTGCTCCGGCCGAAAAGCCGGGGCACCGTCACCCTCGCCTCCGCCGACCCCGACGCGCCGCCCACGATCGATCCCCGCTTCTTCTCGGAGGAGGAAGACCTCCGGGTTCTGCTGAAGGGCCTGAAGGAGGCCCGGCGGATCAACCACGCCGAGGTGTTCGGCAAGTACCGGCCTTGGGAGGTGGAGCCGGGCGACAAGGTGCAGACCGACGAGGAGCTCGCGGCCTATATCCGGCGTTTCGGGGCGACGATCTTCCACCCTGTCGGCACCTGCAAGATGGGACACGACGACCTCGCGGTGGTCGACGCGGAACTCCGCGTGCGGGGCGTGGAGGGCCTCCGGGTCGCGGATTGCTCGATCATGCCGACCATCGTCGGCGGCAACACCAACGCGCCGGCGATCATGATCGGCGAGAAGGCCGCCGACCTGATCAAGGGCGGCGCGGCGTAGGGTTGGGCTCCATGGCGTGAACGATCCGCCGGAGAAAACTATCTGAAGTTGTATTTCGATGTAGCTTCACCAATTGCAGACCGCTATATTGAGATGGCGATACAGGGGATTTGCATGGCGCAAGCGGCTTCGATGGAAGCGGTTCACGAACTGGCCGGCCGGGTCGGAGCGTTGGAAGCCCGCATGGACTATCTCGCCACCAAGGAAGACATCGGCGAGGTCAAGGCGCTGATCGCCGACCGCGAGACCAGGATGCTCCGCTGGCTGGTGGGCACGCTGGGCGTGGCCGCAGTCGGCATGACGGCAAGCGTAATCGCCACCATCTTGCGCACGCTGGGTTAGGGCTTGCCGGGTTCGGCTTGAACCGCAGCCCTGCCTACCACGGGTGTTCGCGCCCGTCCCAGTTCCAGAACCGGCCGTGCCGCGACTCGTCGAGCCCGGCCATGACGTCGTAGATTCCGCCGGCGCTCTCCGCCACCGAGATGGCGGCGTGGCGGCCGCCCATGTCGGTGCGGACCCAGCCCGGATGGATGACGACCGCGAGGCAGCCGCGCTCGCGCCAGCTGCCGGCGAGCGCGCGGAACCGGTCGTTGAGCGCCGCCTTGGAGTCGCCGTACTTGCCGAGGCCGCGGCGCGATCCCCGGCGCGCGCCCATCGTGCTGGTAATCAGCGCGATCTTGCGCTGCCCGCTCCGAGCCACGGCGTCCATCAGCAGCTCAGCGGTCTCGATCGGGGCCTCGGCGTTGACGCGGTTCACCTCGGCCGCGGTCATCCCGTCGCCGTAGACGCCCGCGTTGTGGATCAGGACGTCGATCGCCTCGTCTCCGAGCGCGTTCCGAAAGTCCTCCCGCTGCGAACGGTCGGTCACCTCCAGGCCGTGAATCCGCACCTCGCCGGTCACCTCTCCGAGCCATCCCGGATCGTACGGGGTCCGCGTCGTCGCGTACACCCGCCAGCCCTCCTCCGCGTAACGTTCGACCAGCCCGAGACCGATACCCCGGCTTGCCCCGATAACCGCCACCGTCGGCATTGTCTTCCCCCGGCAACCGCGTTTTCGATGGAGATCGCGGGCGATCTCCTCTATCACCATATCCAGCTGTTCCGGATGGTCCATCGGTCGGGGAAAGCGTTCGTTCACGCGGTGATGAGAGTGGCGGATTCAACGATTGAGCGTTCGCTTCCAGTCCTTGCGGAGGGGCCGCAACCAGATGTCCTTTTTCGGCTCGGCTCGTTTCGTATGCCTGTCATAGCGTCCTCTTCCCTGGGTGGTCCCGACGCGGGTCCAGCCGGACGCCTTGTAGACGGCGCCGGTGTATCGCGGGGTCTCGACGAAGGTCTCGATGAGCACGGGCGTGGTGTTGTAGCGCGCCGTCCAGTCCCCGGGCAGGCGGCGGCGCACGATGGCGAGGATGTGCGAGCCGAGGTTGGGGATCTCGATCCACGGCAGGATCAGGAAGCGCGGATTGTCGACCACCAGCGGCAGGTTCTTCTCGCGCATCTCGGGCGACCATCCGATGAAGCGGTCGCGCGGGGCGAGCTTCCAGGCGGCGGTGGAGAAGCCGAGCATGGCCAGCGGCCAGCCGTTGCGGTCGTGGACGGCGTAGCGCATCTGGGCGCCGACCAGGGTCTTGTATCCGAGGTAGTGGTAGCGCGCGACGAACTCGTTCCACAGCTTCCCTTCGCGGGTGTTGCGCACGACGATGCGCATGTCGAGGGGGCGGACCTCGTCGAGCGTCGTCGGGGCGGGGAACAGCGGCGGCTCGGTCTCCGGTCCGAAGACAATGGGCCTGGGCCGGCCCTGTCTTCCTCTTGGCGGCGGCAGGACGATCACGCCGTCGCGGTGCATGGCGAGCATGGTCACCTTCGCCATCATGTCCTTGAGGCCGCCGTCGGGCTTGAGCCAGCCGATGCGGCGGCAGAACTCCCGGGACAGGGCGGCGCGGGTGGGCTGCGGATCGGCGTCTATGAGCGCGCGCAGCAGCGCCATCTCGTCGGCGGTGAAGTCGCGGCCGTAGTAGCGGCACTCGACCGCGCCGGTCATTCCGGCGCCGTGAACTCGCGCCTGCGCTCCTCGCTCATCGTCCAGGGCAGCCACGGCGACAGGTCGTCGGGCGGCTGGCCATCGTTCTCCGCGCAGGCTTCGAGCCACGCCTCCAGCCAGCGCAGGGCGTCGATGCCGTTCATGGCGAGGGTGCCGAGGACCGAGTACATCGCCGCCGTGAAGTCGGCGCCGTCCTCGCTGTCCGAACCGAAGCATAATCGGCGCCCGATAACGGCCCTCCGGAACTCGCGCTCCGCGACATTGTTGTCCATGGGGACCTGGGGATTGTCGACGAAGACGCTCAGTCCCTCGCGATGCTTGAGCAGCGAGCGCAGCGCCTTGGCCTGGCGCGCCTTGGCCGGCAGGTCGGCCAGCTCCGCTTCGCCCTGCGCGAACAGCTCGTCGACCGCCTTCTTCAGCGCGGCCTGCGCGGCGTCGAACGCCGGCGTCTGGCGTATGAGAGCGAGATCGGGGTCGTAATGCTTCAGCCGCTCCTTGTTCAGCCGGACGACCGACGCGAACCGCTCGACCCACCCTTCGCACCACTGCGTGAGCTTCATCTGGCCGGCCGCGCACTCGATGAAGTCGCGCCTCTGGTGGATCCAGCACCAGCACAGGATCACCTTGCCGTCGAGCTCGCGCGCCATCTTGATGTAGGCGACGTAGCGGTCGCAGACCAGGAACACGGGGCCCTTGACCGAACCGAACAGCTTCATCGCGGCCTCGGCGCCGCGCGAGGGGTCGACGCGGTAGTAGACGGCGTCCTTGCCGACCGAGATCCACAGCCACGCGCGCCGCGAGCGCCCGGTCTCGCTCAGCGCCTGGATGCGCCAGCCGGTCTCGTCGCCGTGGCGCACCGCCATCCCGTTCTGGTGGGCGAGGATCGCCTCGGCGAGCGGCGCGAACAGCGGCTGGAAGCGGCGCACGCTGCTGGCCAGCGTCCCCGGCGCGACCGCCAGCCCCTGGTCGGTCATCCACGCCGCGACCTGACGCAAGGGCCGGAAGCAGGCGAAGCGCTCGTAGAGGATGCGCGCCCAGACGCTGGTCCCGAAGGGCGTCCTGGCGAACAGCCGCGCCGGCGGGGGCGCGATCGCCTCCGGTGGCGAGGACGGGCAGTCGCAGCCCCGGCGGTAGCGCGGACGGACGATCCTGCGGACGTGGGCCTTGACCGCGATCTCGATGACGGCCGAGGAACGCTCGCCGTTGGCGACATAGGGCTTGCCGCAGCACGAGCAGATGAGCGCGTCCTGCGGCGGCTCCTGCCGTTCCTCCTTCTCCTCGAGCGCAGGCCGTGGAGTACGGCCGTGGCCGGGCGCGCCGCGCTGCTGGCCGCGCTTGCGCTCCGAGCGAGGTGTTTCCTGCTTCTCGCTCCGGCCTCCGAAGACCGCCTTCGACAACGAAGCCCGCGTCGAGCGGAGCTGGGCAATCCGGGCTTGCAGTCTCGCCCTGTGGGCGCGCAGGGACTTTATCTTCCTGCCCAGCCGTTCGTTCGACTTGCGCTGCCGGGCGATTTCCCTGTGCAGCGACTCGATGGTCCTGTCCCGATCGCGCACGATCCTGAAGACCGCGCTCAGCAGGGGACGCTCGGCAAGCTTGGCCTCCAGCTTCTCGTTCTTGTCGGCCGACGTCCTCAGGGCGCGTCTCAGATGGAAGATGCGCCACGTCTGCTCCTCGATGAGGTCCATCTGGTCGTGGTAGCCGGCCAGCTCTCCGCGGATTATCCCGGCCTCGTCGGTCAGGCTGCGGACAGTCTTCTTGAGGTCCTGCAATTGCTCCTGCTCGCGGCGCAGCCGGCAGGCCTCCCGCTCCAGCCGACGGGTCTCCCGGTTCAGGGAACCGACGTCCTGGCGCAGCGCCTTGATCGTGTCCTTCTGCTTGCGCGCCCGTTCCAGCGCCTTGCGAAGCTGGGCGCCCGCTCTCCGGGGCGGCGAAGGCCGTGCCGCCCGTTTCAATTTGCGAAGAAGCGCCGCGACTTTCCTGCGCAACGCCGCGATCTCGTCCTTCTGCGCCTGCGAGCACTCCAGCGCCTTGCTCAGCCGGGCGTTCTCCCGCGTCAGTTGGCGGAGTTCCCGGGTCAGGGAGGCGACTTCCCCGCGCAGCGCCCCGGCGATGTCCTTGCCGGTCTTCGGCGCCGGCATGGCCTTGAGCGGCTCGATCTGCCCTCCGGACGCAGCCGCGACCGCATCCTTCCCGGCCTGCAACAACTGCAAGGCTTCGCGAAGCCGGAAGACTTCCATGCGCAGCGACATCATCGTGCCGCGCTTGCGCGCATCGACGCCGGCTTCCGACAGGAGCTTTTCCAGCCGCGTCACTTCCGACTGGTAAAACAGCGCGTCCTTCGCCGCGCGGCGGACTTCCTTCACCTCCTCGACCGCCGCCTTGAGCCTGTCCCGGCTCTTGTCGAGGTGCCACTTCAGCGAACCCGCGCGGGAACGGGCTTCCCGCTCCGCCCGCCGCAACTCTTCGCAACGCGCCTCCGCCGCGTCCGCCCGCGCCCGTTCCGTCTCCGCGCGGGCCTGCGCCTGCTCGCACAGGGATTGCCAGTCGCGCGGCTCCGGTGCCGGTGCCGCCGTGGACGGCGACCAGAACCCGCCGTCCGCCTCGTCCAGCCTCGCGGGTGCCCCGAAATCCTCGTCGCGCATCGCCATGCGCACGACGATATCGAATCGCCGGCGGCGTTACCAGTGTCTTGTTGAGGGTATCGAAAATGACATCCGCACCCAGGGAAGAGGACGCTATGACAGGCATACGAAACGAGCCGAGCCGAAAAAGGACATCTGGTTGCGGCCCCTCCGCAAGGACTGGAAGCGGACGCTCAATCGTTGAATCCGCCACTCTCATCACCGCGTGACCGAACGCTATCCGGTCGGGTGCGCAGATTTGTCTACCGAAAGCGGGTGCATTCCGGCCAGGGCGTGTCCATTTCAGATTGAACCGCTGTTACCCTTGCTTCCTGACCGTCATGGTCGGCGAAGGCCGACCATCCACGTTTTGTTTTTGATTCCAGAGACTTAAAAACTCGTGGATGGTCGGCCTTCGCCGACCATGACGGAAGAAAATGGACGAGACGGTTCCAACTAAAGCAGACACGCTATAGGCTGAAGCGATGAACGCCGATGTCGCGAATCTGGTGCTGGAGCAGTTGCGCGGGATCCGAAGAGAGATCGCGGATTTTCGGCGTGAGATCCGGACCGATCCGGGACACCTCCGTCCCCCTGTCTCCTCCATGGAGCGGCACCTCGCCAGATGTCGCGCTCGTTCATCGGCGGCTCAATCACGTGGGCGAACGGCTTGAGCGCATGGAGCGACGCCTGGAGTTGACCGACGCTCCGGCCTGAACGAAACTTCGAGGCCGGGAGCGGTTGGCTGCGGTCCCGAAAGGAGGCGAAGCGCGTGTCGATTCCGGTCATCGATGTCGGCCCCCATCTGCATGGCGGGGACGGGGACAAACGCAAGGTCGCGGGCGAAATCGCCGCGGCGTGCGAGGAGTCCGGGTTTTTCTGTATCGTGGGCCACGGGGTTCCCGCCGAGCTGATCGCCCGCACCCGCCAGACGGCCGCCGATTTCTTCGCCCTGCCGGACGCCGACAAGCGTTCGATCCTGCGCCCGGAGAGCCGGGTCGGTCGCGGCTACTACCCGTTCGCCGACCGCTCGCTCGCCTACACGTTGGGGGTCAAGACGCCGCCCGACCTGCAGGAAGCCTACGCGATGGGGCAGCCGGACGTGCCGGACGATCCCTATTACAAGGGCGAGACCGCGGCCTATTTCTTCGGCGAAAACCGCTACCCCGCGAGCCCGGAGAACTTCCGCGACACGGTGGACGAGTATTTCCGCACCCTGCTCGGGCTGGGCGGCCGGCTGATGGGGGCGATGGCGCTCGCGCTCGGCCTCGACGAGGATTTCTTCGCCGACAAGATCGACCGTCCGGCCTGCGTGATGCGGCTGATCCGCTACCCGGCGCAGACCGACGCCCCGGCGGAGAGCCAGCTACGCGCCGGCGCCCATACCGACTACGGCACGCTGACGATCCTCCGCGGCGACGACGTGCCGGGGACGCTGCAGGTCAAGATGCCGCGCGCGGGCTGGACCGATGTGAGCCCGCCTCCGGACGGTTTTGTCTGCAACCTCGGCGATGCGATGGCGCGCTGGACGGGGGGCCGCTGGGCCTCGACCCTGCACCGGGTCGCAAACCCGCCCCCGGGCGCGGCGCAGCGCGACCGGATCTCGCTGGTCTTCTTCCACCAGCCCAACCACGACGCCATGCTGAACGGGATCTTCGACGATACCGGCGACGCGGTGACCCTCGGCGAGCACTACATCGAGAAGATCCACCGGGCCGCCGGTGCCGGCGTCTCCCCGCGCCCCGAGGCGGCGGAATAGCCCGGCCCCCGCCGCGGCGAGGCATCGGATGACGGAGCCCGCCAGCCTGGGCAGCTTCGACTACGCGATCGTGGGCGCGGGATCGGCCGGCTGCGTGCTGGCCAACCGGCTGTCCGAGAACCCCGGCAATCGGGTGCTGCTGCTGGAGGCCGGCGGCAGGGACAACTATTTCTGGATCCGGATCCCGGTCGGCTACCTCTATACCCAGAACAACCCGCGCACCGACTGGTGCTTCCGGACCGAGCCCGAGGACGGGCTGAACGGACGGGCGCTCAACTACGCGCGCGGCCGGGTGCTGGGCGGCTGCTCGTCGATCAACGGCATGATCTACATGCGCGGCCAGGCGCGCGACTACGACGGCTGGGCCCAGATGGGGAACCGCGGCTGGGGCTGGGACGACGTCCTGCCCTGGTTCAGGAAGTCGGAGCATCATTTCGGCGGATCGGACGAATTCCACGGCACCGGCGGCGAGTGGCGGGTCGAGCGCCAGCGGCTGGGCTGGGAAATTCTCGATGCCTTCGAGCGCGCCTGCAACGACATCGGCATCGCGCCGACGCCCGATTTCAACGACGGCGACAACGAGGGGACCGGCAAATTCGTGGTCAACCAGCGCCGGGGCGCCCGCTGGAGTACCGTCCAGGCTTTCCTGAAGCCGGTGCGGGGTCGGCCCAACCTCACCGTGCTGACCCACGCCCAGGCGAAGCGCATCCGGTTCGACGGAAACCGGGTTACGGGTCTCGAATTCTGGCTCAAGGGCGCGGAAAGCCGGGCCGACGTCGCGGGCGAGCTGATCCTGGCGGCCGGTTCGATCGGGTCGCCGCATTTGCTCCAGGTGTCGGGCGTCGGACCGGGCGCGCTCCTGCGGGAGAAGGGCGTGGCCGTCCTCCACGACCTCCCCGGCGTCGGCGCCAACCTCCAGGACCACTTGCAGCTTCGCCTGATCTACCGGGTGTCGAACGTCGTGACCCTCAACCAGCGCGCCAACAGCCTGTGGGGCAAAATGGGGCTGGGGCTGGAATACGTCCTGTTCCGGAGCGGGCCGCTCTCGATGGCGCCGAGCCAGCTCGGCGTGTTCACGAAGTCCGATCCGTCGCGCGAGACCGCGAACCTGCAATATCACGTCCAGCCGCTGTCGCTGGACAGGTTCGGCGAGCCGCTGCACCGCTTCCCGGCCTTTACCGCCTCGGTCTGCAACCTGCGGCCGGAGAGCCGCGGAACGGTAACCCTGAAATCGCCCGACCCGAAGGAACCGCCCGCCATCGCGCCCAACTACCTGTCGACGCCGGGCGACCGGCGGACGGCGGTCGATGCGATCCGCCTGACCCGCGGGATCGCCGCCGCGCCCTCGCTCGCGCCCTACACGCCGGAGGAGGTGCTGCCGGGCGAAGAGAGGCGGTCGGACGAGGACCTCGCCAAGGCGGCCGGCGATATCGGGACGACCATCTTCCACCCGGTCGGCACCTGCCGGATGGGCGACGACCCGCAGGCGGTGGTGAGCGACCGGCTGAAGGTCCACGGCTTCGACAATTTGCGGGTAATCGACGCCTCGGTCATGCCGGCGATCACCTCGGGCAACACCAACAGCCCGACCATCATGATCGCGGAAAAGGGCGCGGCGATGGCCCTGGAGGACGCGCGGGGGTGATGGGAGAAGCCGCAATTCCCGAATGGGCCGTGTCGTTGGCGATCCCGATGCTATAGTCAGAGGGCACTCCTTTCTCGGGGGAAGATGATGGCTTTAGCAACCGCCGCCGCCGTGGCGAGCCTGCCGGTGACCGATCCGGCGGACTGGACGGGGGCCGAGCTTGGCGCCCGAACCGACTGGCGCTTCGAGGCGACGGCGGCGGAAACCGCGCATCTGGTCGACATGGCGCGCGCCGCCGGCGCGCGGCTGGACGGCGATCCGAACCGGCTGCTCGGGACCTCGCGGTCCGATTTCGACCTCGGGCCGTTCGGCGAGCGGGTCGCTTCCATGCTCGAGTCGTTGCGCGAGGGGCCGGGGATCGCGCTCTATCGCGGCCTGCCGATGGACGACCTGTCGCCGATCGAAATCGCCACGGTCTACTGGGCGATGGGCCTCCATATGGGCGCCGCCCGGTCCAACAACCCCGAGGGCGACATGATCGGGCACGTGCTCGACGCCGGGCGGGAATACGGCCATCCCCGGCACCGCGGCTACCAGACCGCCGCGACGATGGACTACCACTGCGACCAGACGGACGCGGTGGCGCTGCTCTGCATCCACACCGCCAAATCCGGCGGGACATCGAAGGTGACGAGCTCGGTCAGGCTGCACAACGACGTTCTGCGCCTGCGTCCCGACCTGCACGAAGTGCTGACCCGCCCGTTCTGCTGGACCAAGCACGGCGAGACGGACCCGGACGAGTGGCCGTATTTCGAGAGTCCGGTGTTCAACGTCCGGGACGGCCGGCTCAGTACCGCCTTCGGGCCGCAGCACATCATGAAGGGCCACCTGCTTCCCGAAGCGCCGGACATGACGCCCGCGCAGCAGGAAGCCATCGACTTCGTCTCGGCGCTCGCCGAGGAACATCACGCGACGATGGAGTTCCGGCGCGGCGACATCCAGATCCTCAACAACTACACCTGCGTCCACACGAGGACCGCGTTCGAGGACTGGCCCGAGCCCGAACGCAAGCGGGTGCTGTGGCGGCTGTGGCTCACGATTCCCGAATTCCGCCACCCCACGCCCTATTCGACGCAATGGTCGCGCGGCGTCACCACCGGGAGCACCCGGCGGCGGATCAGGCTGGTCTATCCGGGGTAGACCCGGCCCGCTGACCCGGTCACGCGCCGGTCAGCTGCCGGTAGACCGCCGGCAGGACGGCCGTAAGCCGGTCGGGGTGCGGTATTACCGCGAACCTGTTCTGCCCGAAGATCCGACGAAACCAGGTCTGTCCCCTGCTGTCGATCACGATACCGAAGACCGCCTGACCGGCGCGGCGGGCCTCGCGTATCGCCATCCGGCTGTCCTCGATGCCGTGGCGGCCCTCGTAATGGTCGACATCGTTGGGCTTGCCGTCGGTGATCGCGAGCAGCAGGCGCCTCTGGCGGGGCTGGCGGGCGAGATCGGCGGAGACATGCCGGATCGCGGCGCCCAGGCGGGTGTAGAACCCGGGAGAAAGACCGGCGATCCGCGATTCGACGGCCTCCCCCATCGGTTCGGCGAAACCCTTGCAGCGCAGCACGTATACCCGGTCGCGGCGGAGCGACGAGAAGGCGTGGATGGCGCAATCGTCGCCGCAGGCGGCAAGGCCCCAGGCGAGCGCGGCGAGCGCCTCGCGTTCGACGTCGATGACCGCTCGGCCGGTGACGGCGGATTCGGTGGAGCGCGAGATGTCGAGCAGGATGGAGACGGCGAGGTTGCGCTCCCGGGCCTCGGCGGTGCGCCAGATGCGCTCGGAACCTTCGCCGGTCGCGCACAGATCCGCCCGGGCGCGCACCGCGGCTTCGAGATCGAGATCCTCCCCGTCGGGCTGGCCCGGCAGGCTGACGCGGCGCGGACGCAGCGCCTCGAACTGGCGGCGGACGGCACGGATGCGGCGGCGCGAAGCGGGATCGCGCATCGCACGCCCGTCGCCCGGGTCCGCCTCGCTGGCGAGCACGCGGCAATGGTCCGGCAGATAGCGCCTCGAGGCGGCATCCCATTCGGGGTAGGCGTGGCTGGCCGACAGGCGCTCGCGGTCGACGTCCTGCGGCGCCAGGTCGAGATGCAGCTTCAGGCGCGTGGCCGGGGTTTTGGAGATCCGGCCGAGGGCGATTTCGTCCTGCTCGTCGAGCGCCTTCCTGGCGCCGTCGGGATCGTCGTCCTCGGTCCGGCGGTTGAGATTGAGAAACTCGGCCCAGCTCAGTATCGACTCGAACCTGTGCAGGATCAGGCTGTCCCGGCGTTCCGCCTGGTCCGCCTGCCGGCGCCGCGCGCGGTGATGACCTTCCGCAGCGTCCTCGCACGATCCCGACGGGGCCGGCTCCATCTCCTCCGACGGAGCGCCGAAAACCCGCGGGCGGAGCTCCGGCCAGAGCGGTACCGGCTGGAAGGGACGGTAACCCGGGGGTGCGTTCAAACCGGACAGATCGGGATCGCCCGCCCAGATGAATTCGAGCAGGCCCGCGTCCCCGCCCTGCGCCGCGGGATCGCCGAGCAGCCCCCGTATCGTGGCCTCGATCGCGGCCTCCACGGGGGGCAGCGCCCGGTCCGGCCGGACGCGTAGGCAGGCGGAGCGAAGCCGGGCGCAGGAATCGGCGAGGCCGGGGCAGTCGGCCAGCGCCGCCTCCGTCATCGCATGGGCGGCGCGCAGCGCGCCCAGATCGACGCGGAGCGGATCGGTCTCGGCCTCGGGCACGACGGCGTGGGCCGCGCAGGCGGCGATCCAGAAATAGAGCGCCCTGTTGTCCGCCCGGTCGGGGAACGCGGCGATCCGTTCCGGCAGCCGCAGGGCTTCGCCATCGAAGGAAGGCCTGGCCACGCGTTCCTCCGCCGTGGCGAGCTTGCGTTTCCATCCGAGACGATGGCGGCTGGCGGTGGCCTTTACCGGCTTGATCCCGGCATCCGCCGCTCCCCCGAGAGCGCGGAAGAACACCGCGAGTCCGGGCTCGATCTCCGCCAGATCGACCGCGGCGTCGGCATGGGCCGCCGGCGCGCCGAGGCCGCCGGCAAAGGCGTGCCAGACCTTGCCGACCGTCTCCTCCGGCTCCCACGGGGTGAAGGAGAACCGCGGCACCGGACTCAGCCGAGAACCGCGACGACGAGATCGAGAAGCCCGCTCTTGACGTCCTCGTCGTCGGTCAGCGGCTCGATCAGCGCCGCCCGGACCGCGCGTTCGACCGGCATGCCCTCGCGAATCAGGGTCGCGGCGTAAACCAGCAGGCGGGTCGACACGCCTTCCTCGAGATCCTGCCCCTTGAGCTCGCGCAGCTTGCCCGCGAGACGGACCAGCGACGCTACCCGCTCCGCGGCCAGGCCGCTCTCCGCCGCCACGATCCGGGTCTCCGCGTCCGGCGGCGGGAAGTCGAACGCAACGGCGAGGAAACGCTGACGGGTGGACGGCTTGAGGGTCTTCAGGATGTTCTGGTAGCCGGGATTGTAGGAGACGACGAGCATGAAACCAGGGTCCGCGATCAGCTCCTCCCCGGTCCGGTCGATCGGCAGCATGCGGCGGTCGTCGGTCAGCGGGTGGAGGACGACGGTCACGTCCTTGCGGGCTTCGACGACCTCGTCCAGATAGCAGATCGCGCCCTCGCGGACGGCCCTGGTCAGCGGCCCGTCGGTCCAGACCGTTTCGCCGCCCTTGAGCAGATAGCGTCCGATCAGGTCCGCCGCGGAAAGGTCGTCGTGGCACGCGACGGTGTAGAGCGGCCGGCCGAGACGCGCCGCCATGTGCGCGACGAAGCGCGTCTTGCCGCAGCCGGTGGGGCCCTTCAGCAGCAGGGGCAGGCGGTTGGCGTGGGCGGTCTCGAACAGGGCGCACTCGGCCGCCTGTTCGAGATAGAACGGTGCCGCCGCGCCCTCGTTCATCGCGCGTTCCGGGGCGGCTATTCGGCCGCCTCCGGCACCGTCCCGCCGCGTTCGAAGATCTCGCGCCGCGGCACGAACAACGCGTAGATGAACACCAGCACGCCCAGGACCACGACGACTCCGGCGCCGAAGCGCATCCAGTAGAAGATCGCGAGCTGTTCCTGCACCTCCATGAAGTTCTCGCCGAGGACCCGCTGCATGTGCGTCTGCACGGTGCCGGCGAAGGTGAGCACGAAGGTCATGAAGGCCATGCCGCCCGACATCAGCCAGAACGACGCCATGTTGAGCACCTGGTTGTACGGGTCGCGGTTCTTCAGGAACGGGAAGGCGTAGGTAAAGATCGCGAGGTTGAGCGACACATAGGCGCCGAAGAACGCCAGATGCCCGTGCGCCGCGGTGATCTGCGTTCCGTGCGTGAAGTAGTTGATCCCGTGCAGCGTGTGCATGAATCCCCAGACGCCGGCGCCGAAGAAGGCGAGCGTGGCACATCCCAGCGACCACAGCAGCGCCGCCTTGTTGGGATGATCGCGCCTTCCCTTCCAGACCATGACGAACGCGAAGCACATCATGGCGAAGAACGGGATCACCTCCATCGCGGAGAAGATCGAGCCGATCCACTGCCAGTAGGCGGGGGTGCCGATCCAGTAATAGTGGTGGCCGGTTCCGAGTATCCCGGTGAACAGCGACATCGCGACGATGAGATAGAGCCATTTCTCGACGATCTCGCGGTCGACACCGGTCAGCTTGAGCATCAGGAACGCCAGGATCGAGGCCATGATCAGCTCCCAGACCCCTTCGACCCAGAGATGGATCACGTACCACCAGTACTGCTTGTCGAGGCTGAGATTCTCCGGGTTGTAGAAAGCGAACAGGAAGAGGAGAGCGAGGCCCCACAATCCGATCAGGAGCACGTTGGTGATGGCGGTCTTGCGGCCGGCCAGCACCGTCATGGTGATGTTGTAGAGGAAGACCAGCGCCGCCACGACGATGCCCACCTGGACCCACAGCGGCTGCTCGAGAAATTCGCGGCCCTGCTTGCCAAGAACCGGATTGCCCTCGAACAGGTTGAAGACATAGGTGACGACGACGCCGAGCGTGCCGATCACCATGATCAGGAGCGGCAGATAGGCGAGACGCGGCGCGTGGATCTCGCGCTCCGCCTCCTCCGGGATCAGGAAATACGCCGCGCCCATGAAGCCCAGCAGCAACCAGACCACCAGCGAGTTGGTGTGCAGCATCCGGACGATGTTGAAGGGCAGGAGCTCGCTGAGCGTGTTGGGCGAGACGTAAATCCAGCCGGCGAGCAGCCCGCCCAGCACCTGGATCGCGAACAGCGCGAGGGCGACCGCGAAATAGGCGTAGGCGATCCTCTGCGTCTGGTATTTCATGGCGTCCTCCTCAGCCGGCTTCGTTGGGAGGCCAGTCCTGGGTGCGGATCTTGTTGACCCACAGGAGGAAGTCCGACAGCGCCCGGAGCTCCTCGTCCGACAGGTCGAAATTCGGCATCTGGCGGCGCCCTTCGACCCCCGTGGGCTGTGCTTCGAACCAGGCCTTGAGGGTCTCGAACGCGTCCTCGGGATCGTCGGCGACTTCCCAGCGGGTCATGACGTTTCCGACTTCCGGCGCGAAATACGCGCCTTCGCCGAGGATGGTGTGGCAGTTGACGCAGGCCTCGCGTTCCCAGATCCGCTTGCCCGCGGCGACGCTCTCGGTCAGTTCGGCGTCCGCCGTCGAGACGCGGACGATGTGAAGATGGCTGTCTATCGAAAGACCGATGAAGACGACGACGAAGAACAACGACCCGCCGTAGAAAATGTTGCGGGCCATGGTCTTGGTCATGATCTCGCGCATTCCGCCCTCCTCGGTCCGCCGCCGGAGACCGGCCGAGTGTCCCCCCGTCCCCGGCGCCGCGCCTTGATCCATGTCAAGGCCCGGACGGCGCGAAACCGGTGCCGGAATGCGAGAGTGGGCAGGGCGAACGGCGGAGCGGGACGCGATGCGCCTAGAGCTTGTCCGTTTTGGTTTGAAGCACTCCAACTCCTGCCTTACCCGTCATGGTCGGCGGAGGCCGATCATCCATGTTTTGTTGTTTTCGCTTCTTTCCGCCGGTTCCCGGCTCACGAGGAAAAACTCGTGGATGGTCGGCCTCCGCCGACCATGACGAACGGGGTTCAGACAAAACCGGACAGGCTCGAATTCGAATGTCGTCGGAACCGGTGTCTCAGGAACCCGAGACAGGGCGTTGGGTTGGCACAAATTTCACGCGGCCTTCCCCTGCTCCGGACCGTCGCGGACAAGGCTATCCGGCGGCGGTCACGTCCCCGGGGGACACGAGATCAGTCCCGTATCGGAACAATGTTTCACGTGAAACATCAGGCCCCCGTCAGGACCCGAACGCCAGGTCGGCGGGGGAGATCAGGACGTCGAACTGGGCGCACCAGATTACCACGCTGGGAAACTTCTTCAGGTCGACGCCGGCGGGAATCGGATATTTCTGGCTGCCCTGGAAGGCGCGCAGCTTGCCGAGATCGACGAACATGGTGCCCGCGACGTCGGACGACTTGCGGATTTTCTCGCGCGGCACCAGGTAGACGTGGAACGCCGGGCCAGGCCCGACCTCGAAATCCGGTTCCAGGAAGACCAGGTTCTCGTAGACCGTCACCCTGCCCTTGCCGTAGTGGATCGGGTCGTTCTTGTCGGCGTGGATGAAGGTGCCCCGCGCGGCGACCTTGGTCGCCTCTCCCTCGGCCAGGGTCTCCATCGCGGGCGGCGGCGGGAACACGTAGGGGAAGACGAAGAACCCGACGGCCACGCCGAAGGCGGTCCCCAGCGCGCCGCCCAGGAAGAACATCCAGATCCATCTCGGCATCGTCACCTCCCGCCGCGGATTGAGCCACGATACCTCATATATAGTGTCGCTTACGCGGCCACGCGATACTCGCGAATGACGTCGGGGGCGGGCTCTGCGCCGAGGCCGGGGCCGGTCGGGATACGGAACTCCCCGCCCTCGACCGGCGAAACGAAGCCCGGGTAGAGCGTCGCCTCGAGCCGGGTGAAGAAGCGCTCGATCCGGGGCCCGCCGGGCCGCCCGGTGAGCGGCATCGCCGCCATCAGTTGCAGGGTGGCGAGCCAGCCGGGTCCGAAATAGGGCGAGTGCGGCATCGCCGCCGCGCCGCGCGACTCGGCAAGCGCGAGTACCTTGAGGAACTCGCTCACCCCGCCCAGCTTGGTGACGCTCGGCTGGACGTAGCGCGCCGCGCCCGCGTCGAGAAGCTGGCGGAACTCGAACGCCGTGCAGGCGTTTTCGCCGCAGGCGAGATCGACCCGGGATTCCGCCTGGAGGCGCGCCAGCGCCGCGAAGTCCTCCGGCGGGAAGATCGGCTCTTCCAGCCAGTGGAGATCGTAGGGTCGGAGCCGGACCGCCATCGCCAGCGCCTCCTCGGGCGTCCAGGGGCAGTTGACGTCGACGCAGAGCGGCACCCCCTCCCCCATCGCCTCGCGCGCCGCCGCGATCTCGGGCTCCCCGGTCTCGTGCAGCTTGATCGCCGGGTAGCCGTCGCCCAGCGCGGCGCGCACGTTCTCGGCGACGAGTTCCGGGTCGCGGTACTTGAGCAGGCTCGCGTATCCGGGGACCAGCGGCGGCTCCGCCGGCCCGCCCAGGAGCTGTCCGAGCGGCAGCCCGGCGCGCTTGCCGGCGAGGTCCCAGAGCGCGATATCGACCGCCGAGATCCCGAACATGGTGATGCCGTAGCGGCCGAACAAATGCAGCGCCTGCTGGAGATCGCGGTTGAGCGAGGCGATGTCGGTCGCATCGCGCCCGATCAGCACGGGCGCCACCGTCGCGTCGACCACCGCCCGCACAGCGGGCATGCAGTTGTAGCTGAACGCCTCGCCCCAGCCGACCGCCCCGTCCTCGGTCTCTACCCGCACCAGGAGGATGTTGAGCGCCTCCCATGCCTGACCGCCCCAGGCCGGCGGCGGCCCGCCGTGCTCGTGCGGGATGGCGAGCGGGATCGTCTCGATGCGGGCGATCTTCATGCCCGCGGGGCCGTCATTCCTCGAGCCCGTAGGGGTGGTTCGCGGCGGCCGGAAACATGTCGAGGCGCGGCGGCGAGAAGAACTCGGTGATGGTGCACTCCTCGTCGTACCAGGACTGGTGTTCGACCCCGGCCGGGATCACCAGCGCCTCGCCGGGGCCCACCTCGGTCGTCTCGCCGTCGCCGATCCGGTAGCGCATCCGGCCGGTATGGACGATGGTGATCTGCTCGTTGGGGTGCGAATGGCGCGGCACCTCGGTGCCGGCGGCGAGCGTCCCGAAGAACACCATGCCGTGCTTGCCCGACAGCACCTTCACCTCGCCGACCGCGATCTTCTGGCTCGGGATGTCCTCGATCCTGTGATAGGGACCCATCGCGTCGCTCCCGTCTCGGTTCGCCGTTGCGGCCAGCATGCAGCACGGAGGCGGGGTTTCAAGGCCCCGATCCGGAGAGCAGCAGGAAAGTCACGTTGTCCTGGCGCGGACCGGCGGCGGCGCGGACGGCGGACATCAGCGCGTCGGCCGCTTCCTCCGCGTTTCCGTTCGCCGCGCGAAGCTCCCGCGCGATCTCTTCCTCTGCGAGGGTCTCGATCCCGTCGCTCGCGACCAGCAGGAACTCGCCCGGCAGGAGGCGGCAGGGCCGCCAGGCGCAATCGACCAGCTCCGGCGGTTTGCTCATCACCGCCGAGCGCAGCATGTGTCGCCGCCAGTCGTTCCGCGCTTCGTGCGGCGACAGCTCGCCCGTTCGCACCAGCTCTTCCACGAGCGGCGCCATCGAATGGTCCTCGTTGAGCCGCGCGAGCGCCCCGCCGGCGAACAGCCACATCGGCGAATCGCCCACGCTCAGCCAGTCCACGCCGCGCCCGTCGTAAAGCGCCGCCACGACGGTGGTGCCCATTCCCGACAGCCGCCGGTCTAGCGTCTCCCGGTCGCGGATGCCGGCGGTCGCCGCCTCCAGGCAATAACGAAGCCGGGCTTCGACCGTGCCGCGGGATCCCGGAAACCCGCGCAGGAACGTATCGACCGCGATGCGGCTCGCGTCCGCCCCGCCGGCATGGCCGCCCATCCCGTCGGCGAGCGCCATGAGCAGAGCGGGTCGCGCCGCGTCGACTTCCAGCGTTCCGAACGAGTCTTCCTGATAGGCGCGCGCGCCCTGCCATTGCCGGCAGGCCAGAGGCCAGCGATCGGTCACCGGGATACGACCTTCCATTGCCGCGATGCACCATGGACATTTCGCCAATGGAATGGCAAGGGGGGACGGGATCACGAAGGAGCGTGCGATGAGGAACAGCGCGGAGAGAATCCTGACCACCCATGTGGGGAGCCTGCCGCGGCCGAAACCGCTGATCGAGGCGTTCGTCGCCGAGGACCGCGGCGTGGCGCTCGACCGCGAGGCCTACGAGTCGGTTCTCAAGGGGGCGGTCGACGAGGTGGTCGCCCGCCAGGTCTCGCTCGGGATCGACGTGGTCGACGACGGCGAGTTCTCCAAGCGCGGCTTCGCGGTCTACGCCAACGAGCGCCTGGAAGGCCTGGAGGCCCGCCCCAGGGAGCGCGGGATCCCCTGGAGCGGCTCGCGCGAGGCGCTCGCCTTTCCCGAGTTCTACGAGACCGCCCGGCCGCACGGCTCGGGCTCGCTCGCCCCGGTCTACGAGATGGTCTGCGTCGGTCCGGTCCGCTACAAGGGCCGCGAGCAGCTCGACCGCGACCTCGCCAATCTGCGCGCCGCCGTCGACGCCCACGGGGCGGCGGAGGCGTTCGTGCCGGCCATCTCGCCGGTCGACGTCGCCGGCAACCAGACCAACGAGCACTACCCCTCGGACGACGACTTCCTCTACGCCGTCGCGGACGCGATGAACGAGGAGTACCGCGCGATCGTCGATGCCGGTTTCGTGCTGCAGATCGACGACCCTCACCTCGTCACCCACTACGTGAAGACGCCGGACCTCGGGATGGACGACTACCGCAAATGGGTCGCGTCCCGTATCGAGGCGATCAACTACGCGCTCAAGGGCGTGCCGGAGGACCGGGTGCGCTACCACACCTGCTACGGCATCAACATGGGGCCCCGGGTTCACGAGGTGGAGCTCGGCTGGGTGCTCGATCTCGTGCTCGGGATCGAGGCGGGCGCCTATTCCTTCGAGGCCGCCAACCCGCGCCACGAGCACGAATGGCAGCTCTGGAAGGACACGCGCCTGCCCGACGGCAAGCTCCTGATCCCCGGCGTCATCACCCACTCTTCGGTGCTCGTCGAGCACCCGGAGCTGATCGCCGAGCGGATCCGGCGCTTCGCCAACCTCGTCGGGCGCGAGAACGTCATCGCCGGCGGCGATTGCGGCTTCGGCACCAGCGCGAGCGCCACGCCCGAGGTCCATCCGAGCATCGTCTGGGCCAAGTTCGAGGCCCTCGCCGAGGGCGCGCGCATCGCCAGCCGGGCGCTGTGGAGCTGACCCGCCACCCGTCCTAATGTTTCACGTGAAACATAGGTCAGCACTATTGACCATTGTTTCACGTGAAACATTGTTCCGATATGAGACTATTTTTGCGTCCCCGGGGGACGGGACAACCCCCGGCCGGCAGCTGTCCGGAGCGGCGGGAACCGGGCGGGACCGGCGACGATCCGATGCCCGGCAATGTCCTGCGACGGGTTCTTGCGAGAACGGTTGAGGCGGAAGGCGGAACCGCCGGCGGTTCGGTTAATCCGCTTCCAGGAGGTCCTCCACCCGCGTGCCGTGCCAGCCTTCGGCGCGCCTGCTCCAGTAACGGGACTGGATGTGACCGGTGAGGATGCCGGCATGGCCGTTGCCGATCGGCCTGTCTCCAAGCCGCACCACCGGCATCACGCCGCCGGCCGTGCTGCTCGCGAATATTTCGTCGGCCGAGGCCAGCTCCTCCGGCTCCACCCTGCGGCGGGCGAAGGGGATGCCGTCTTCGGCGCAGAGCTCGGCCACCGCCCGCCGCGTGATGCCTTCCAGGACGTTGGCATCGGGCGTCGCGACCGCGCCGTCCTTCACCACGAAGACGTTGTAGCCCGGCCCCTCGGTCAGCGCGCCGTCGGCGCCCACCAGCAGCGCGTCGTCGCATCCCCGGTCATAGGCCTCGAAACGGGCCTGCACGAAATCCGCCCGGTTGTAGTTCTTGTAGCGGGCGTCGATCGCCTTCGAGGAGACGCGCTCGACGCCGCTGACATGGAGCGCCGCGCCGTTGCGGCACTTCTCCTCGCCCCAGATCCAGACATAGGGCACGGCGTAGGCCACGAAGTCGGGCGCGCCGAGGCGCGGGTCGCGGATCCCGCCCGGGATGACGCCGCGGGTGAGCTGGAGCTTGACGTAGCAGTTTTCGAGCCCCGCCCGCGCCACGCATTCGGCCAGGATCGAGCGCAATTCATCGGCGCCGTAGGGGCTCTCCAGCCGGAAGCCGGCGCAGGAGCGGGCAAAGCGCTCGAGATGCTCGTCCAGCATGAAGAACCAGCCGGCCCAGGTGGAGGTCACGTCGTAGACGGTGTCGCCCCAGACGAAGCCGGCATCGAAGATCGACATCCTGGCGTCCTCGGGCGAGACGTACTCGCCGCCGATGAACACGCATCCCTCGGTCATCGCTTCCTCCGCCGCGGACAGGCCGATCGGGCGATACCCCATCGAGCGTCACGATACCTTCGTGAACAATACCCGGACGGTCGGCTTTTTCCGACCCGCCCTCCCCCGGCCCCTCCCGCAAGCGGGAGGGGAGAAGATAAGGAGGAGTCGCCGAGCGTCCCCTCTCCCGGGCGGCGAGAGGGTCAGGGTGAGGGGTGCTCGCGGGCGGCAGGTTCCGAAGGCGCGAGGTCGAAGATTGCGATCGGGCAGTCGGCTCGCCACAATCCGCTCAGCTTCGCCGGGAACGCCAATTGGCCCACGCCTCCAACCGAAACCGGCCGGCGCCGTTCTCCGGCCGGCTGGAAGACAGCAGGCTGCTGCGGGGGCGCGGCCGGTTCACCGACGATCTCAATTTTGCCGGCGAGCTTCACGGCGTCGTGGTTCGCTCGACCCGTCCTTCGGCGGGTTTGGCCCGGCTCGACGTCGCACCGGCTCTGCGCGTCCGAGGCGTGGCGGCGGTCGTTACCGGAGAAGACCTGGCCGCCGACGGCATCGGCGATCTGCCGTTCATGAGCACCGTCGACGCGCCCGGGGGCGGGCCGGTCCGCACGCTGGCCATGCCGCTCCTGGCCCGCGGGGTCGTACGGTATGTCGGCGAGCCGGTCGCATTCGTGGTGGCCGAAACTCTTTCGGCGGCGCGAGACGCGGCGGAGCGCGTGGTCATCGACTATGCGCCGCGGGATTACGTGACCGACGTATTGGCGGCAGCCGAAGAAGGCGCGCCGCCGGTGCAGGAAGGCGGCGGCAATGTCGTGGGCGAGATGCGCATGGGCGATCCGGGGGCGTGCCGCGCCGCCCTTGCCGGGGCCAGACATCGCTTCCGCCTGCGGCTCCGGAACAACAGGATCGTTCCGCACCCGATGGAACTCCGCGCCGCGATCGGCCTGTATGACCCGGCCGGCGAGAGCTGGACGCTGCATTGCGGCAGCCAGGCGCCGCACCATGGAAGGGCGATGCTGGCCGATGCCGTCTTCGGCGTTCCCAGAGAGCGGATCAGGGTCAGGGTCGACGACATCGGGGGCGCGTTCGGCGGCAAGGTGACCCCCTTCCCGGAAGATGCCCTGGTGCTCTACGCGGCGCGTCGATTCGGGCGGCCGGTCCGCTGGCGCGCCGAGCGCGCCGAGAGCTTTCTTGCCGATTATCACGCGCGCGATCACGCCGCCGAAATCGAAATCGGCCTGGACGAAGACCTCCGGATTGTCGCTTTGCGCGTCGTCGATCACGCCAATCTCGGGGCGTACGCCACGCCGTTCGGTATTCCGATCTCGACGACGACCGGCAACCGGATCGCCACCGGCGCCTACCGCGTGCCGGCCGCCGACATCGCGGTAAAGACCGTGCTGACCAACACGATCCCGACCGGTCCCTATCGCGGCGCGGGCCGGCCGGAAGCGAACCACCGGATCGAGCGGATCCTGGACCTCGCCGCCGCGCGGCTCGGCGTCGATCCGGCCGAGCTGCGTCGGCGCAACCTGGTGCGAAACGATGAGCTGCCTTATCGCGTCGTCTCCGGACTCGCCTATGACAGCGGCAATTTCCCGCGGCTGCTCGACCGGGCCCTCGCCTTCGCCGACTGGGACGGGTTCGAGGCGCGCCGCGAAGGCTCGCGGCGGAGACGCCGGCTGCGCGGCCGGGGCCTCGCCTACCACATCGATTCGACGAGCGGGCTGTCGCCGAAGGAAACAGTCGAGGCGGTCGCGACGCCGGACGGCCGGGTGCGCCTGTATTCCGGCACGCAGGACATGGGCCAGGGCCTGAAAAGCAGCTATGCGCGGATCGCCGGCGCGATCTTCGGGCTCTCCGTCGAAGCCATCGACGTGGTGCAGGGCGATACCGCGACGACGCCCGAAGGGCCGGGGAGCTACGGGTCCCGCTCGCTCTATACCGGCGGAGCCGCGGTGGCCGTGGCCTGCGAGACCCTGATCGAGCGCCTGAAGACGCTGGCCGCCAGGCGGCTCGAAGCCTCCGAGGAGGACATCGCGTTCGCCGACGCGGAGTTGACGATCGTCGGCACCGACCGCCGGATCGCAATGCGCGAGCTGATCGCCGCGGAGCCCGAACGGGAGGTGACGGCGACGGGAGAGACGGAGGCGCCGTTCTGCTTCCCCAACGGGTGTTATGTCTGCGAGGTGGAGATCGACCCGGCGACCGGCGGTATCCGCATCGACCGATTTCACGGCGTGGACGACGTGGGCCGGGTCATCGATGCAACGATCGTGCACGGACAAACGCATGGCGGCCTGGCGCAGGGCATAGGCCAGGCCGTGCTGGAGGAAATCCGCTACGACCCGCAAAGCGGCCAGCTCCTGACCGGCACGTTGATGGATTACACGTTGCCGCGCGCCGACGACCTGCCGGGATTCGAGACCCTGCTGGACGAAGAGGAAGCGACGGCGACCAACATTCTGGGAGCCAAGGGCGCCGGGGAATGCGGCGCGGTCGGCGCACCGCCGGCGGTCGCCTCCGCCGTCCTGGACGCGTTGCGGCCATACGGAATCGAGCATCTCGACATGGCGATGACGCCGGAGCGTATCTGGCGGGCGCTGCGTGACGAAGAACGGGCGCCAGGACCGGGGAAGGCGGCCGACGACCGATAGGTGGGCCGCATCCTTACAACGCGGCCTCTCCCGCCGAACCGATCAAATCGTGCAGGTCGCTTTCGCTGAAAGGGACGTGGCGCAGGCGGATTGGAGAGGGCTGGAGCGCGTCCTCGACCGCGCCCGCGATGGCCGCCGGCACCGGAATGGTGCCGCCCTGCCCGGCGCCCTTCAGCCCGAGCGGGTTGAGCGGGCTGGGCGTCGCGATGTAGTCGATGTCGACTTGCGGCATCTCGGCCGGCGTGGTGATCAGGTAGTCCATCAGGTTCGCGGTCAGGACCTGGCCGTCGGCGTCGTAATGCACCTTCTCGAAGAAGCTGTTGCCGACGCCGAGCGCAAGCCCGCCCAGCACCTGCCCGTCGGCGATCGCCGGGTTGATCAGGTTGCCGAAATCCTCGACCGCCGCGTATCGCCGGATCGCGACCCTGCAGGTTTCCGTGTCGACCTCGACGACCGCCGCGTGGCATCCCGTCGCGAAGGTGTTGGTCGCCGGGGAAAAGCTCCCGGTCACGCTCATGCCGGGGCCGAACTCGCGCAGCGCCAGGGGCGAGCCGGATTCGCCGAGCGACAGTTCGACGATTTCTCCAAGCTCGATCCGGCGCGACGGCTCCCGCGCGACGGCCACCGCGCCGTCGGTGAGAACGAGGTCCTCGACCGACGCCTGGAGGAGGGTGGCCGCGAAGCCGAGCGCCCGTTCCCTGAGCTGTCGCGCCGCCACATGGACGGCCGAGCCGGTCACCACGCCAGCGCGGCTCGCGAAGGTGCCGATGCTGTGCCGGACCTCGTCCGTGTTGCCGGCAATCACCCGGACCCTGTCGAAAGGCAGGTCGAAGGCATCGGCGGCGATCTGGGCGAACGCGGTCTTCTGGCCCTGCCCCTGGGAGGGCGTCCCCATGCGGACGGCGAGCGACCCGTCGGGTTCCAGCGACATCCCGACCTCCTCGTAGGGGCCGAGACCGGTGTCCTCGACGCAGCAGGCGATGCCGATGCCGATGCGGCGGCCCTCGCTCCGCGCGGCGGCCTGCTCGCGGCGGGCCGCCTCGTAGTCGATGATTTCGAGCGCCCGTTCCAGCAGCGCCGGCACGTCGCCGCTGTCATAGGTCCGGCTGGTCCCGTCGCGCGAGACGAAGCCGAGCGCATAGGGATATTCCTCGGGCGGGATCAGGTTCCGCCGGCGCAGCGCCGCCGCGTCGATGCCGACCTTCCGGGCCGCGGCGTCGAGCAGGCGCTCCATGACGAAACAGGATTGCGGCCGCCCGGCGCCGCGGACCGGCGCCACCGGGACGGTGTTGGTGTAGACGACGTCGCATTCGACCGCGAAATTCCGCACCTTGTAGGGCCCCGGAATGTTGACCGCGGTGAGCAGCGGCACGACCGGCCCCCAGGGCACGTAGGCGCCGGTGTCGTGCAGGAAACGGCCGCGGATCCCGAGTATCGTGCCCTCGTCGTCGAGCGCCATTTCCAGATCGTGGATCTGGGTCCGCTCGTGATAGGCTGCGGTCAGATGCTCGGTGCGGTCCTCGATCCACTTGACCGGCCGGTCGAGCATCCGGGCCAGCACGGGAATGAGGATGTCCTCCACATAGGTCAGGCCCTTGTAGCCGAAGCCTCCGCCGACATCGCCGTTGAGCACCTGGACCGCGGACTCTTCCAGCCCGAGCGCGCGGGCGATCAGCTGGCGGTGGACATAGGGAACCTGGGAGACGTTCCAGACGACCATCCTTTGCTGGATCGCGTCCCACAGCGCGACCGCGCCCCGGGTCTCCACCGCCTGTCCGGCCCCGCGCTGGATGGACATGCGTTCGCCGACGACGTGCCGCGCCGTGGCGAAGGCCCGGTCGGCGTCGCCGGTCTCCAGCGCGATATGCGTCGCGATGTTGGACTCGCGGTTGGCGTGGACCGTGGGCGCGTCGCGTTCCGCGGCGCGCTCCAGGTCGACGATGGCGGGCTTTCTGTCGTACTCGACGTCGACCAGCGCCGCGCCGTCCTCGGCGATGTAGCGGGTCTCGGCGACGACCGCGGCGATCGGCTCGCCGACATAACGCACCTCGTCGCGGGCCAGCACCGGCGCTTCCGCCGGGTCCGGGAGCGTCGGGTTGGGGTGGCCGTCCGGGAGAATCCGCGCCGCCGCGGGAAGGTCCTCCGCCAGGATCACGGCGGCGACGCCCTTCAGCCGCCGCGCCTCCCCCGCGTCCACCGAGATCGACGCCCGGGCGGCGGCGCTGCGCACGATCGCCACGTGCAGCATGCCGGGGTAGCGGATATCGTCGACGAACCGCCCCCGGCCGGTCAGCAGCGCGGCGTCTTCCACCCGCGCCTGCCGTTTCCCGAACAGGGTCATGCGTCGCGCTCCGGCCCGGCACGGACAGAATTGAGTACGAGGCGATCGGTCATCTGCCTGATCCGCTCCGCGCGAATACCGCCGGGGCGGCGGATGGGTTGCGGGCCGGGATTGTAGCCGGAAAATGCCGGGGGAACGACGATGCCACTCTGCACGACGATCGGGAGAAAACGGTCATGGAAATCAGGGCAGCGGTTTTTCGCGATACCAGTCTCAAGCCTTCCATCGAGACCCTGGAGATGTCGGAACCGGGCGCCGACGAAGTCCTGGTCAAGCTGACCGCGACGGGCGTCTGCCACACGGACCTGAAGACGGCCGGCACCGAGGGCCGTTCGCCCCGGCCGGTGGTTCTGGGCCACGAGGGCGCCGGCGTGGTCGAGGCGGTGGGATCGGGCGTCACCGACCTGGAGCCGGGCGATCACGTCGTGATGACCTTCACCTGGTGCACCCATTGCCCGAGCTGTCGCAGCGCCCGTCCCGCATATTGCTTCAACACCGACCACTTCGCGTGCACCCGTCCCGACGGATCCCATTATCTGCACGGCGACGAGGGCCCGGTGCATGGCGACTTCTTCAATCAATCCTCCTTCGCCACCCATGCCCTGGCGCGCCGGCGCGGCGTGGTCAAGGTTCGCAAGGATGCGCCCCTGAGCATCCTGGGTCCGCTCGGTTGCGGGATTCAGACCGGCGCGGGCGCGGTGCTCAACGTGTTCGAGATGAAGCCCGGGCAGACGCTTGCCGTCTTCGGGGCCGGATCCCTCGGCCTTTCCGCGGTAATGGCGGCCAGGATCGCCGGCGCCGGGCAAGTGATCGCGGTCGATCTCCATCCCAACCGTCTGCAGCTCGCGGCCGAGCTGGGCGCCGACGAGGTAATCCGGGCGGACGGCGGGCCGGTTCACGAACAGATCCGCGACCGGCTTCCCCACGGGGTCGATTTCGCCTTCGACACCACCACCGTCGGCCCGGTGATGCTGGACGCGATCGCGAGCCTCGCGCCCCACGGCACCTTCGGTTTCGTGGCGCCGACGGAAAGCGGCGACCTGACCATCCCGCTCCGGCCGTTGATGATGAACCGCAAGGTTCTCGGCATCATGGAAGGAAACAGCAACCCTTACGTCTTCATCCCCCAGCTGGTCGATTTTCACATGCAGGGGGTGTTTCCGTTCGACCGCCTGGTCAGGTTCTACCCGTTCGACGATATCGAGCAGGCTTTCCACGACAGCGAGGCGGGCACGACGATCAAGCCCATTCTGGAGATGCAATAGGGCCTGTCCGTTTCAGATAGAAGCGCCGCTACCCTTGCTTCCTAACCGTCATGGTCGGCGGAGGCCGACCATCCACGAGTTTTTAAGTCTCTGGAATCAAAAACAAAACGTGGATGGTCGGCCTCCGCCGACCATGACGGAAAAAACGGAGGAGGCGGTTCCAACTAAAGCAGACACACTATAGATGCGGGACGTTCCCGTCTCGGTTACCGGCCCGATTCGCGAAGATGGCGGCCCGCGCCCGATTACGCCGGGCCGCGTTGCCTGACCGCGTCGCCGAAGGCCCGGAACAGGGCGCGGTTGACCGGGTTGGTTTGCGGATCGTGCTCGGCGTGCCACTGAACGCCCAACGCGAAGCCGGGCGCGCCGGCGACCCGGATGGCCTCGATCGTGCCGTCCTCCGCCACGCCCTCGACGACGACCCGGTCCCCCGGCTCGAGAATGCCCTGGCCGTGAAGCGAGTTGACCCGGATCGTCTCCCGTCCGAACAGCCCCGCGAAGACACCGCCGGGAACCAGGCGGACTTCGTGGCGGTCGGCGAATACGACCTCCTGATCGGGATGGATTTCGCCGTTTTCCAGCCGGATCGCCCGGTGGTTCATGCGTCCGGGCAGGTCGCGGATTTCGGGATGCAATGTGCTGCCATAGGCCACGCCCATCTCCTGGATGCCGCGGCATAGCCCGAGGATCGGGACGGCCCGCTCGACGCAGGCCTCCACCACCCGGAGCGCGACCTCGTCCCGGTCCTCATCGTAGGGTTCGTGGCTCGGATCGGGTTCGACGTCGAAATGCGTCGGATGAACGTTGGAGCGCCCGCCGGTCAGCAGAACGCCGTCGACGGCGTCCAGCAGGGACCCGATATCGGTGATGCCGGGCGCGCCCGCGAACATCACCGGCAGGGCTCCGGAGACCTCCGCCACGGCGCGAAGGTTCTTCTCCCCGGCAAGCTGCGCGGGATAGCGATCGTTGACCAGATGCCTGGATCCGATGACGCCGACCAATGGCTTGGGCATCGCTTTTGCTCGCGTCCTCCCGGAAACCGTCCGCGTCGGCAGTTCCTAGAGCCTGTCCGTTTCAGATGGAAGCGCTGCTACCCTTGCTTCCTAACCGTCATGGTCGGCGAAGGCCGACCATCCACGAGTTTTTAAGTCTCTGGAATCGAAAACAAAACGTGGATGGTCGGCCTTCGCCGACCATGACGGAAGAAAATGGACAAGGCGGTTCCAACTAAACCAGACACGCTATAAGACCGTAAGCCCTCCGTGTCCAGATCGCGGCGTCGCCGTGGGATACGACCCTCAACCCGGCGGACGATAGGCGGCCAGCGCCTGTTCGAGGATCTCGCGCGCGGGCGCCGATCCGTCGAGCGGGCGCAGCCTGCGGCTCTCGATCTTCCACCCTTTGGAGGATCGCGTCAGGGTCCATCGGTTGGCGGCCACCCGGTGGATGCGAAAGCCCCGCGAGTTCCCGTGGTTGGGCAGCTCCCGGTCGTCGCCGAGAGCGTCGGGATGGAGGAGCAGCAGATAGGACGTGACCGACGCCCGATCGCCGTCGAGCTCGATATGCGGCAACCCGGCGAAATGGGCGAGCCCGCCCTGGATCGCGCGCTGGTGCCCGGGGGTCTGGGTCATCGCGGCGATCGCCTCGTTGCCGACCGCGCTGTCGAGACCTTCGCCGCGGTCGAAGCTGCCGTCCTCGGTGTAGACGACGCGGGTGTAGTAGTCGCCCCCGGTATCGGCGCTCGGCGGGTGCGACGCGATCAGGTTGTAGATCTCCAGCCGGTCCTCGATATCCCGCAACCGCGCCTCCAGCGATCGGTCGTTCCCGCTTGGGTCCATGTCCTTCCCTCCATGCCGTGGCCCGCTTCCCGTCGGGGCGAGCGATCGGAGACTATCGCGCATATCGTGGGTGGGCGGAAACCGGTATCGCCGGCGCGGGCTTGCGGGTCGCGGCGCGATCGCAATACGCTGAAACCGTCAGCGGAGGCAGCGGGATGACGGAGCACGGGGACGGCGCGGCAAGTAAGCGCATCGCGATGGTGGGGACGGGCGCGACCGCGTCCGGTTTCTGCGCCGATTTCGTGCGCGCCGGGCTGGATATCACCGTCATCGAGCAGTGGCCGGCCCATGTCGAGGCGATGCGCGCCAACGGCCTGCGCGTCGAAATGCCCGACGAGACGGTGACCGTGCCGGTGGCCGCGCTCCACCTGTGCGAGGTGGCGACGCTGCGCGCGCCGTTCGACGTCGTCCTGATCGGCGTCAAGGCCTACGACACGCGATGGGCGTGCCAGCTGATCGAGCCTCTGGTCGCTCCGGACGGGCTCGTCGTCGGTCTTCAGAACGGAATGACGATGGACGACGTGGCCTCGGTGGTGGGGCCCGGGCGCACGCTCGGCGCGGTGATCGAGGTCGCGGCCAACATGTTCGAACCCGGCGTTGTGGTGCGGCAGACGCCGCAGGCCGGAACCTGGTTCGCCGTCGGCCCGTATGACGAGGCGACGCGCGGCCGGGAGGAGGAGGTCGCCGAAATCCTGCGGCATACGGGCGCGGTCGAGACCCGCGACGATATCCGCTCGGCGAAATGGATGAAGCTCGTCGCCAACGCGGCGGAGTTCCTGCCTTCGTCGATCCTCGGCCTGCCGCTCGCGGACGCGGTCGCGCTTCCCGGCATGTACGACGTGATGAAGGCGGCCGGGCGCGAGTCGGTGCGGACCTGCCTCGCGCTCGGCCACAAGCTCGTGCCAATTTTCGGCGAGGAGCGCATCGACGCGAACGACCCGGACCACTATTCGACGGTGCTGTTCGAGGCGGTGCTCAAGGGGTGGACGCTGTCCGACACCAAGGTCGCGACCCTGCAGGACTGGATCAAGGGCCGGCGGGGCGAGATCGACGAAATCAACGGTCTCGTCGTCCGGGAGCAGGAGAGGCTTGGCGGCGAGGCCCCGGTCAACCGGCAACTCGTCGAGATCGCACGACGGGTCGAGCGCGGCGAACTCGAGCGCGGTCCCGCGAACGCCGATCTGCTACGGTCGCTGCTCGACTAAAGCATTTTCGACCGGGCACGATCGCAGCCAATTGTCGCGGGAGAGGACCCCCCTCACCCCGGCCCTCTCCCCGCGGGGGAGAGGGGGACTCGCTCGCCAACCTCTCCTTACCTTCTCCCCTCCCGCTTGCGGGAGGGGTTGGGGGAGGGTGGGTCGTGTGGGTACGGACCGCCGCGACCCGGTCCGGTCTGGTGGAAAGCGCCTCAACCTGAACCGGACCGGGTCCAGGAGGCTCGTCAGAGCGTCGCGGCCGCCCCGAGGACCGCAGTCACCTGGCTCGACAACAGCCCGCCATTGCCGTTGCAAAGGGCGATCTCGGCTTCCTCGATCTGCCGGTCGCCGGCTTGGCCCCGTAGCTGCTCGACCGCCTCGATGACCAGGAACATGCCGTACATGCCGGGGTGGACGCAGCTCAGCCCGCCTCCATTGGTATTGACGGGCAGCGCACCGCCCGGCGCGATCCGCCCGCCCTCGACGAAGGCCCCGCCCTCCCCCTTTGCGCAGAACCCGAGATCCTCGAGGAACAGGATGGTGTTGAGGGTGAAGGCGTCGTAGAGCTCGACCACGTCGACGTCTTCGAGCCCGATGCCGGCCATGGCGAGCGCCCGGGGTGCCGATTGCGCCGCCGCGGTCACCGTGAGGTCCGGCATGCAGGCGATCTGGCCGTGGCTCGCGGCGGTCCCGATGCCGAGGAGGTAGACGGGATCCATGGGGAAATCCCGCGCGCAGTCGGCCTTCACCATGATCAGCGCCGCGCCGGCGTCGGTCACCAGACAGCAATCGCGCACGGTGAAGGGGTCGACCACCATGCGCGAGGCCAGCACGTCGTCCACGCTCAGCGGTTCGCGCATGAAGGCGGCCGGGTTGAGCGCCGCCCAGCCCCGCGCCGCCACCGCGACCTCGGCGAGCTGTTCGCGCGTCGTGCCGTATTCGTGCATGTGGCGGGAGGCCGCGAGCGCATAGGCGTTGATCGGCTGGCGCGGCTTGTAGACGGTCTCGTAGGGAACCGGGCCCGGCCCCCGGCCGGCGCGCCCGGCACTGCGGGCATTGCTGCCGTATGCGATCAGCGCCACTTCGCACAACCCTGCCTGCAAGGCGAGCGCCGCCGATTGCAGGAAGTTGACGTAGGACGAGCCGCCGATATTGGTGCCGTCGATCACCGTCGGGTTCAGTCCCAGATATTCCGCCATCGACAGGCCGATCAGCGAGTCGGTGAAGTCGGCGCCGAACACGCCGTCGACGCGGTCCTTGGCGATGCCGGCGTCGGCGAGCGCGCTATGGACAGCCTCCGCCATGATTTCCATTTGGGACCGGCCGGGCAGCTCGCCGAACTCGGTGAGGCCGATGCCGACGATCGCCGCCGCGCCGCGCAGCGTGCCGCTCACGACCCGTCTCCGCCCGCCGCCGGTCGAAACAGTATGACTGTCTCTCCCTCGATTTCGCCCACGAACGCGGTCACCGCATCGCCGATCCGGACGTCTTGGGGGCTCGTATCCACGACCCTGGTCATCATGCGGGGCCCTTCGGCGAGATCGACCAGCGCGATGTTGTAATCCTCGCCGTGCCCGGGCCGGACGCGAACGACCGACGTCGCGTGAACGGTTCCGCGGCCCGATGCCGGCACGGCTGCCAGCTCAGATGAGCCGCATTCCGGGCAGAGCGCGCGCGGATAGTGGATATGCGCGCCGCAGCTTTCGCATCGCTGGATTCTGAACTCGCCCTCCGCCAGCCCGGCGGCGAATACCGCATCCGGTCCCTGAAACTCCGAACTCGTCATCCCGTCTCTCCAATGCCGCCGGCTTCGGACGCCGGTTTCTCGTCCCTGGACGGCGGGACGTCAATATCTTCGCGGCGCGCCCGCGCGACCCCGAGGGTCGCGGAGTACATTCCGGAGGGAAGGAACGGGACATGAGTGGATCGCCCAAAGTCCTGCCGCACAAAGTCGTCCGGGAAGATCGCGACGACTCGCGGGGCTTGCTGCGCGTCGAGGCCCTCGATCGGCGCGGGCGAGATCACGCCCAAGGGAAGCCTCAACGTCAGATCGGTGACGTCGCGGCGCGCCCACCTCGTGGAGCGGCTATACGACGACGAAGACCCGGCCGCCATCCGGCTGCCGGACCCGGAATAAACTCCATCGGAAAGGCCATGACATGCCGCCCGCCCCCGAACTGCACCATTTCTGCGACATCTCCGCCGAGCTGGGACCGATCCGTGAGATGGGGGACGGGCGGGCCGGCCGGCGCCGGATCATCCCCATCGTCGGCGGGCGCGTTACCGGACCCGACATCAACGGGTGCATCCTCAACCTCGGAGCGGACTGGCAAACGATCTTCGCCGACGGGACCGCCGAGCTCGACACCCGCTACGCCATGGAGACCGATGACGGCGCTTTGATCGAAGTCATCAACTACGGCTTCCGCCACGGGCCGGCGGACGTCATCGAACGCCTGGCCGCCGGCGAGGAGGTCCCGCCCGACAGCTACTACATGCGGACCCACGCGCGGCTCGAAACCGGCGACGCCAGATACGGGTGGGTCAACAGGATGCTGTTCGTGGGCACCGGCGCGCGGCGGGCCTCTTCCGTCCTCATGTCGCTCTTCGCCATCGAATAGGCGATGTGGCGGACGTGATCGAGACACCCATCCTGATCGTCGGTGGCGGGCCGGTCGGCCTCGCGCTTGCAGGCGATCTGGGTTGGCGCGGGCGCGAATGCCTGCTGGTCGAACGAACCGACGGCGCGATCGTCCAACCTCGTCAGGACCTGGTCGGTATCCGGACCATGGAGTTCTGCCGCCGCTGGGGGCTGGTCGAGGCCGTCGAGGCCGCCCCCTATAATCGCGGCTACCCCCAGGACAACGTGTATGTCGCGGGCTCGCTCGCCGAAGGCTGGGAGATTGGGCGCTACAAGTCGCCCAGCATGAACGAGGCGCGCCCGCCGCCGGAGAGCCCGGCAAGGCGCGAGCGCTGTCCGCAGAACATGTTCGATCCCATCCTGCGCGACTTCGCCCGCTCGCACGCGTCGGTTTCGCTTCGATACCGCCACCGTTTCCTCGGTCTTCGAAGCGAGCGGGACACTATCGTCGCGGGGATCGAGCGCGCCGATACCGGAGAGGGGCTGGAAATCCGGGCGGGTTTCGTCATCGGCTGCGACGGCGCCGGCAGCGCGGTGCGCGAGTCCCTCGGAACCCGGCTGATCGGCAAGCCGGCGCTGACCTACACCACCAACCTCATCTTCCGCCGCGCCGGCTTCGAGTCGTTGCACGACAAGCCGCCCGGCTACCGGTTCATCCTGCTCGACGAGGAGGTCGGCACATGGGCCACCATCGTTGCCATCAACGGGCGCGACGAATGGCGGATGTCGATCATTCGATCCAGCGCGGACGGCCGGATCCTGCCCGAGGACGAAGTGCGGGCCGCTATCCGCCGCGCGGTCGGGCGCGACTTCGACTACGAGCTTCTCTCTGTTATGCCCTGGCGCCGGCGCGAGCTGGTCGCGGAGAGCTTCCAGTCGGGACCCCGGGGCCCGCTCTTCCTCGCGGGCGACGCCGCGCACGCGATGTCGCCCACCGGCGGGTTCGGGATGAACACGGGCGTCGGCGATGCGGTGGACCTGGCATGGAAGCTGGATGCCGAGCTGGCGGGCTGGGCCGGGCCGGGGCTGCTCGCGTCCTACACCGCGGAACGCCGGCCGGTGGCCGAGCGCAATGTCCGCGAGGCGTCCGGCAATCTCGGCCGCATGCTCTCCCCCGGGCCCCAGCCGGGGCTGCTCGAACCGGGTCCCAACGGCGCGGCGCGGCGCGCCCGGGTCGGGCGCGACCTGGCGACGGCGATGCTCCGCGAATGGCGGACGCTCGGCATCCATCTCGGGTATTGCTACGAAGGATCGCCGACCTGCGTCGCCGACGGCACGCCGCCGCCGAGCCTCGATCCCGCGGTCTACGAACCGACGGCCCGGCCGGGCTCCCGTGCCCCGCATGTGGATCTCGGAAGAGGCCGGTCGACGCTCGACCTGTTCGGCCGGGGTTTCGTGCTGCTGGCGCTCGGTCCGTCGCCGCCCGATCCCGAACCCCTATGCCGCGCCGCGCGGATGCGTGGCATGCCTGTCGAGACCGTCACCCTCGACCGGCCGGATGTCGCGCGCCTATACGAAAGGGAGTTGGTGCTGGTCAGGCCCGATGGGCATGTCGCCTGGCGGGGCGGCGCGGCGCCTCCCGATCCCCTGCGGCTCGTGGATCGTGTACGAGGCGCCGCCTGAGCGGCTAAAATGGATAACGAACGACGGGGGGAAATGGGATGGACGCCTCCCACCCCCTGATGTTCGAGGACCTGAGGGATGAGTGGACCCTCGCGGGCCGACGGCATCAAAGTGCCAATGGGGAAGAGCAAGCTCTTCACAGGCAAACCGGAGGGTCCGAGATGAAGACTAACAGAACCGTCGTCGGGGTGGATACGGCGAAGCGCGTGTTCCAGCTGCACTGGGTCGATATGGAGACCGGCGAGATTGAGGATCTGAAGCTGACGCGGGCGAAGTTCCTGGAGCACTTCGCCAACCGCACGCCGTGCGTGGTCGCGATGGAAGCCTGCGGCGGCTCGCAGCACTGGGCAAGGCAGCTTCTGGAGCTCGGCCACGATCCCTGGCTGTTGCCGGCCAAGGCGGTGCGGCCCTTCGTGTCCGGCAACAAGAACGACACGCACGACGCGCGGGCGATCTGGACCGCGGCGCAGATGCCGGGCATCAAGATCGTTGCCGTCAAGAGCGAGGAACAGCAGGCGATCCTGGCGCTGCACCGGATGCGCCAGCAGCTCGTCAAGTTCCGCACCGCGCAGATCAACGGGCTCCGCGGCCTGTTGACCGAATACGGCGAGGTGATGCCGCAGGGCCGTGCCGGCATGCGCCGTGGCATGGCCGAGGCCCTGGAGCGGGTCGCCGCGCGGCTGCCGGCGATGGTGATCGACACTCTTCGCGAGCAGTGGGCGCGGGTTGGCCGGCTCGACGAGGAGATCGCCGAGATCGAGCGGCGGATCGGCGTGTGGCACCGCGGCAATGCCGACAGCAAGCGGATCGCTGAGATCCCCGGCGTGGGCGTGCTGACCGCGACGGCCGTCATCGCCGCGATGGGCGATCCCGCCGCCTTCAGGTCGGGGCGCGAGTTCGCCGCCTGGCTGGGCCTGGTGCCCCGGCACGACGGCACCGGCGGACGGGTTCGAATGCTCGGCATCTCCAAGCGCGGGGACAGGTATCTCCGAACCCTGCTGATCCACGGCGCGCGGAGCGTGCTCACACATGCCAAGGCGCCGCCCGAATGGGCGGTGCGACTGGCCGAGCGGCGGCCGGCCAACGTGGTCACCGTCGCGCTGGCCAACAAGACGGCGCGCACGATCTGGGCCCTGCTGGCCCATGACCGGGCGTACCAGGCGAACTTCGTCAGCCAGCCGGCATAGGCGCGGCTGACGACGGGACAGCGAACCAACAGAGGAGGTGGCCGCTGAAAGGTTGCGCAAGGCACGACAAGGAGTGATGGCAAACAGGTCAGACCGCGATCCGCTAAGCCTGAATGCGGTGTGGGGCGTAAAGCCCACGGAGGAAATGAGGCGCGGATCGGCAGATTCCATCAAGGCCAGCGGGCATCAAGTCCCGCACCGACAGGCCGGATACAAAACTGCAATCTGCCTGCCCGTCACACCGAAATCGAACCTTGCGTCCCGGGAGGCGTCCATACAAAACGGCATGACCGCGGCGACCGCACCCGCGCTTTCGGAAACCGAGACCCTGGATGCGCTCTACGCGGGTCTCGCACCGCTCAGCATCAACGCGGGCTGGGCCAAGCCGACGCCATCCCTGTGGCCGGAACCCAGGCAGAACTTCGTGCCGCATCGTTGGTCCTGGGCCGACGGCAGGGCCGCGCTGGAGGCGGCCGGCAGGCTGGTCGATACCGAGTTCGCCGAGCGCCGGAACCTCATCATGTTCAACCCGGTCGAGGGCAACACCTATGCGACGGTCCGCACCCTGATCGCCGCCTATCAGGCGATCCTGCCGGGAGAGACCGCGCGTTCCCACCGGCACACGCCCAACGCCCTCCGCTTCATCCTCGAGGGCGAGGGATCGTATACCGTGGTCGACGGTGAACGGCTGGAAATGCGCCCCAACGACGTGCTGCTGACGCCGAACTGGTGCTGGCACGGCCACGGCAGCGAGGCGGACGGCATGTGCTTCTGGATCGATTGCCTCGATGCGCCGCTGGTCCACCTGCTGGAGCCCATGTTCTTCGAACCCCATCCCAAAGACTACGAGCCGGTCCTGACGGCACCGAATGCATCGCCCTTCATCTTCCGCTGGGAAGACACGCTTGCCCGACTCGACCGGGCCGAGCCCGACCCGGAAGACCGCTATTTCCGGCGAATCGAACTCGGCGCTCCCGCGCTGTCGTCGACCGCGCTTTACATGCAGCGCCAGTCCGCGGGCGAGGAGACCCGCACCATGCGCACAACGGCCAATCAAATCGTCTGCGTCGCCCAGGGAACCGGCCGCACCGTCATCGACGGCGAAGCGTTCTCCTGGTCGCGCGGCGACGTGATGGCGATACCCGCCTGGCGCTCTTTTTCGCACCGGGCGGAAGACGACGCCGTCTTGTTCGCGATGACCGACGAGCCGGTCATGCGCCAGCTCGGCTGGCTCAGGATGGGGGACGGCTGATTCCGCTTGTTCAAGTCCGCTTTCCGGGTGTAATGGAATCGACGTAGGGGGGGTGCAAATGGGAAG
Organism: Alphaproteobacteria bacterium; assembly: GCA_965202835.1. GTDB lineage: Bacteria > Pseudomonadota > Alphaproteobacteria > MPNO01 > MPNO01 > MPNO01. The sequence continues at coordinate 209,536 of CBDBCA010000002.1, forward strand.
TATCCAAGAACTCGATTTCGACAAGTTCCGGTTGCGCCGATTCGTCGAACGCCTGATCGAAATCGACGAAGTCGAGATCCATGACGAGCCGGTCCCTCTGACCGGCCTCAGCCCGATCATCGAAGCCACGCCGAAGGCCGTTCTGTTCAGGAAAGCCGGTCCCAAGCAATTGGAGCTCGTCGCAAAGGCGTCCGCCGGGCGCCGCCGCCTGATCGCCGCTTTCGACAGCAACGAGGAAGAGATCTACGACGAATTCTATCGGCGCATGGCGAATCCGCAGGAAGTCGTCGAGGTGCCGTCCGACGAAGCGCCGGTTCATGCCGTCAGGATCACCGGCGAGGACGTCGACCTGACCGAGCTGCCGTTCCACCTGCAGCATGAGTTCGACGGCAGCTGCTACATCTCGTCCGGCATCGACTTCACCGTCGATCCCGAGACCGGGCGGACGAATGTCGGTAGCAGGCGTCTGTCGCTCAGGAACCGCTACCAGGCCGGGACCAATGTCACCGCCCCCTCCGACCTCAAGCGGATCTACCAGGCCTGCGCCGCCCGCCGCGAGCGCCTGCCCATCACCTTCACGATCGGCAGCCACCCGCTCGACATGTATGCCGCGACGACACGCGTACCGGGAGACGAGTTGAGCCTGATCGCGACGATGCGGGGCGAGCCCGCCCCGGTCGTCAGGAGCTTGACCAACGATATTCGCGTGCCAGCCGACGCGGAGATCGTGCTTGAGGGCTATCTCGACGAGCGCGGCTATGTCGAGCCCGAAGGGCCGTTCGGCGAGTACATGGGATATTACGGCTCGATCCACATGGACCCCGTCTTCACCTGCACCGCGATAACCATGCGGGAAGACGTGCTCTACCAGACGTTGCAGCACGGCAGCGCCTTCGTCCTCGACGAGACGGATTCCGCCAACATCACCGCGCTCCGCATCGAGGCCGAGGCGATGCGGATTCTGAAACAGGCCGTGCGCGAACCGGTCGCGGCCTGTATGCGTCCGACGGCGGGCGGAATGAACGCGCTTCGGGTGTCGATCCGGCAGCGCGAACTGGGCGAGCCGAGACATGCGATCTCCGCCCTGTTCGGCGGCCTGCGCCGCCTGAAACATGTCTGGGTGTTCGACGAGGACATCGACATTCGTGACGAGCGGCAGGTCGAATGGGCTTTCGGCACCCGCTTCCAGGCCCACGAGGACATCGTGATGCTGACCGGCACGATGTCGATGCCGATGGACCCGTCGCTCAAGGGACGCAGGACCGGCGCCAAGGCCGGTTTCGACTGCACCCGCCCGTTCGGCACCGAAAAGGAAATCCGCTTCACGCGTTGCGCGGCCAAGACGTTCAACGGACAAGCCCGCTTCCAGACCGTCGAGCAGGCCCTCCGGGCGGGACCGCTGTTCTTCGGCGAGATCGTCGAGTCCGTCGGCAGCGAGGACGGCCGGGAGATCGCCTGTGCGCTCGACGAATTGCGGGAGCAGGGCAAGCTCGGACGCGATCGCGACGGCCGCTACCATGTCGCGGACGGGGAACCGGGGCTGACGTCGATCGTGGGCGAGCTCTATCACGATCCCAATGAGGGAACCTGAACGCACACATCGAGGGAGGAAACCAGATGAAGCTACGATATCTTGTCGGCGCTATGGGTGCCGCCGCCGTGCTTGCGGCAACGCCTTCGCTGGCCGCCGATCCGGTCACCGTTAAAATCGGTTCGTTTACGCCGCCCAAGGCGAAATACCTGCGGGAAATCATCGTACCGTTCCTCCGCACCGTCGAAAAAGACAGCGGCGGAGAAGTGGTATTCAAGGAATTCTGGGGCGGCGCGCTGATCCGCAGTCCGCGCAAGCAGTGGGAAGGCGTCATGAACAAGATTCAGGACGCCGCTCAGGTCCTGCCGGCCTATACGCCGAAGCTGTTTCCCGATTTCACGATATTCGCCTTGCCATACACGTTCCGGAACACCGGGTCCGCGGAAGCCGCGGTGACAATCTGGCGAATGTACGAACAGGGCCACCTCGGGGGCCTGGAAAAGGTGCATGTGTTCGGCGTGTACACCAACGACAACAGCGGCATGCATCTCAACCGCAAGATATCCTCCCTCGCCGACATCAAGGGGCTCAAGTTCCGCGTTCCGGGCAAGGCCGAGGCCGATGTCGTGAAGAAACTCGGCGGAACTCCGGTCGGCATGTCGATCCGCCAAGTCGCCGAGTCCCTCAATCGCGGCGTGATCCAGGGGGCGCTTGCCGGATGGTCGGCGCTCGGTACCTTCCGGATTACACCGTTGATCAAGAGCCATATCGACATACCGCTCGGCGTGCGCACGTTCATCCTCGCCATGCACAAGGACGTCTACAGCAAGCTGGGCGGCAAGGCGCGCGACGCCCTGGCTCGCCATGGTGGCCTCAAGCTCAGCAAGGCGATGGGCAACTATTACGAGGCCGACGGCAGAAGGCTGCGCGCCGATCCGGGCGAGCGCACCGTCGTCCGTCTGCCCCAGAAGGACCACGACCGGCTCTATAACGACATCTTCAAGGCCTATCACACCGAATGGATCGCCAAGAACAAGGACGGCCAGCGCAAATACGCCGCCCTGCAGGCGATCCTGAAGGACCTCCGCGCCGGGCAGTAAACCCGATGCCGGAGCACCCGGGCGATCCGACGGAGAGCGTGCCGTTCGACGCGAGCGGCACGTTCGGCCCGGCGGCGAGCTGGATCGCGCTTATCGGCGCGACGGCCATCCTCGGACTGGCGGCGGCGATCGTGGTCGACGTACTGATGCGGTGGCTGTTCAACGCGCCGATCCTCGGGGTGGACGACCTCGGCAAGTACAACCTCGCGGTGATCGTCTCCAGCTTTTTTCCGATCTGCCTGATTGGCGGCCATTTCGTGACCATCAGGTTTCTCGGCAGGGCGATCGGACCGCTCCGCGCGCTCTGGCTCGAAGCCTTCGGCGGTCTCGTAACCCTGTTCATCTTTGTGCTGTTCAGCTGGCAGTTCTTTCGTTTCACGCTGCATGACGTCACGTTGACCGGGCTTGCGACGGCGGTGCTGGAGCTGCCCCAGGCGCCCTGGTGGTGGATGGTCACGGCGATCGTTTTCGCCTGTACGGCGATCCAGGTCGTGGTGCTCCTCGAAGCAGGCGTGCGGGCTTGGCGCGGCGTGCCGAGGGCACCCGCGACCGCGGTCGATTCCGGTGTCTAGAAAATCCCACCTTCAGTGCGAGCGGTGAACCGATGGATCCGGTGATCATCGCGGTCATCGGGATCGCGGGCATGCTGGCGCTGATCGCCTTGCACGTGCCCATCGGTATCGCGATGGCGACGGCGGGCTTCTTCGGCGTCTGGCTGCTGCTCGATCTCGAACCCGCCATCAAGATGTTCGCGACCGCGCCGACGCAGGTTCTCGTGACCCAGGAGCTGGGCGCGATCCCGATGTTCCTGCTGATGGGGAGCTTTGCGTCCGCGGCCGGTCTGTCGGGCGATCTCTACCGGCTGTTCTACGCCCTGATCGGGCACTATCGCGGCGGTCTGGCGATGACCACGATCGGCGGGTGCGGCGGGTTCGGCGCCGTTTGCGGTTCCTCGCTGGCGACCGCTTCCACGTTCATGCGCATCGCGCTCCCGGAAATGCGGGAACGCGGCTACCGGCCGTCTCTCGCGGCGGGTTCGATCGCCGCGGGCGGCACGCTCGGCATCCTCATTCCTCCGTCGAACCTGATGCTGCTCTACGGCGTGCTGACCGAGCAGTTCGTCATCGCGCTGTTCGCGGCGGCGGTTATCCCGGGGCTGATATGCATCGCGGTCTATTTCGCGACGATCCTGATCTATGTCCGGGTCCGGCCAGGATCGGGCCCGGCGGGACCGCGGATGCCCTGGCGAGAGCGCCTTGCGGTGGTCAGGAGTTGCTGGGGCGTCCTGGTTCTCGCCGCGGTGGTCAGCGGCGGAATTTACGGCGGCGTGTTCACCGTCCTCGAAGCGGCGGCGGTCGGCTGTTTCATGGCGTTCGGTTTCACCTGGCTGCGCGGGCGCCTCACGATCAAGGTGCTGCGCGAGGTCCTGGTCCAGACCGCCGCCTCGACCGGTCTGATCTACATCATCATCATCGGCGCGACGATATTCACCTTCTTCATCACGCTCAGCCAGATGCCGACCGTGCTGGTGAGCGCGATCGAGAGCTCGGGCCTGGAACCGTGGATGGTCATTGTCCTGCTGCTGGTGATGTACATCATCCTCGGCAGCATCTTCGAGACGGTCGCCGCGATGATCATCACGCTTCCAGTGGTCTTTCCCCTGGTCGTGGGTCTCGGCTTCGATCCGATCTGGTGGGGTGTGATCAACATCATGGTCATCGAGATCGGCCAGATCACGCCGCCCATCGGGATCATTCCCTTCGTGCTGCACGGCATGGCGCCGGACGTGCCGCTCAAGACCATTTTCAGCGGTATCGCGCCGTTCTTCGTCGCCGACCTCGCGCGTCTGGCGATCGTCGCCATTTTCCCCGCCCTCAGCCTGTGGCTGCCCGGAATACTGGGATTGATGGTCTGATGCCGGCGCGTGACGGCGCGGCGATCGGCCGGCCGTTCCGCCGCAAGGAAGACCGCCGGCTGCTCACCGGGCGCGGCCGGTTCTCCGACGACGTCAACCTTCCCGGGCAGGTTTGCGCAGTCATGGCGCGCTCGCCGCACGCCCATGCGCGGATCGAGGACATCGACTCTTCGGAAGCCCTCGCCGTTCCGGGCGTCCTCGCCGTGCTGACCGGAGAGGATCTGCTCGAAGACGGTCTCGGCCGCATTCCCCACCGGCCGGCGCCGACGAGCCCGCCGGATATCGAGCTCGTCAACCGGGACGGCTCGCCCAGGCGCGAAGTCCTCCCTTTCCCGCTGCCCGCCGACAGGGCGCGTTTCGTCGGCGAGGCGGTGGCGATGGTGATAGGGGAGACCCCGGACGCGGCGAAAGACGGGCTGGAGCGGCTCGATATCGCGTACGCGCCCCTGCCGGCGGTTACCGAGGCATCCGGATCCTGCACGGCTGACGCGCCCCTGCTCTGGAAAGACATGGCATCGAATGTCTGCGTCGACGCGGATGTGGGCGATTTGGAGGCAACCCAACGCGCTTTCGCCAACGCCCGCCATGCCGTTCGTCTGGAAACCTGGATCCCGCGGGTCACCGGCGTTCCGATGGAGCCGCGTGCCGCGGTCGCCGCCTACGATCCAAAATCCGGGCGCTACACCCTCCATGCGGGCGGAGGCGGGGTCGTCCGACCCAAGCGCGAGCTGGCCGAGATACTGGGGGTGCCCGAGGACCGGGTCCGGGTGGTGGCCGCCGATGTCGGCGGCAATTACGGCACCCGCAACGCGTTCTATCCCGAGTTCGCCCTCGTGGCCTGGGCCGCGAAGCGCATGGGCCGGCCGGTCAAGTGGACGGCGGACCGGAGCGAAGCCTTCGTCAGCGACTACCAGGGCCGCGACCTCGCGGTCGCCGCGGAGCTCGCCCTCGACGGGGAAGGGCGCTTCCTCGCGATGCGCGGTTCCAACACGAGCAATGTCGGAGCGCACACCGTCTCCATCGTGCCCCTGATCAAGGGCGTCGAAATCATGACCGGCCTGTACCGGATTCCGACCGCCGGTTTCCGGGCCCGCGCGGCGGTGACCAACACGCCGCCCACCAATCCCTACCGCAGCGCCGGGCGACCGGAGGTCATGTTCGTCCTGGAAAGGCTGGTCGACCTTGCGGCCGCCCGGCACGGTTTCGACCGGGTGGCGCTCCGGCGAAAGAACCTGGTGCCCGAAAGCGCGATGCCGTTTCCGAACCCGCTCGGCATGACCTATGACAGCGGCGACTACGAATCGACCATGGATGCCGCGATCGCCGCTGCCGACTGGGCCGGGTTCGCCGAACGTCGCCGAGAGTCGGTGCGGCGCGGCAGGTGCCGCGGCATCGGCATCGCCAACTATATCGAGACATCGACCGGCGCCCCGCGCGAAAGGGCCGAGATTACGGTGCGCTCCGAAGGACGGATCGACGTCGTGATCGGCACGTTGTCGAGCGGTCAGGGCCACGAGACGAGCTTCGCCCAGCTCGCGGTGGAATGGTTCGGCGTATCCCTGGACGATATAAACCTGATCACCGGCGACACCGATATCGTCTCCGTCGGAGGCGGCTCCCATTCCGGGCGGTCGATGCGTCTTGCCGGGATCACCATGGGCAAGGCCACCGACGAGATCCTGGAAAAGGGGCGCGGCATCGCCGCCTGCCTCATGGAGGCCGCGGAAGAAGACATCGCCTTCGCGGACGGCCGTTTTAGGGTCTCGGGCACCGACCGCTCCGTGGGCCTCTTCGACGTCGCGCGCGCGGCCGAACACGGCGACGGGCTGCCGGAGGATTTGCAGGGACCGCTCGCCGGCATTTCAGACGAAACCGTGCGCGTCGCGGCCTTTCCCTATGGCTGCCATGTCTGCGAGGTCGAGGTCGATCCGGAAACCGGAACCGTGGAGATCATGCGCTATACGGGGGTCGACGACGTAGGGCGCGCGATCAACCCGATGATCCTTCACGGGCAGGCGCATGGCAGCATCGCGCAGGGCCTGGGCGAGGCCATGATGGAACACAGCGTCTACGATCCGGCGAGCGGCCAGGCGCTGGCCGCTTCGTTCATGGATTACGCGATGCCGCGCGCCGACCATCTGCCGTCGTTCCACACCGAAATCAGCGAGGTTCCAACACCCGACAACCCGCTTGGCATTCGCTCCGGCGGCGAGGGCGGCACCACCCCGTCGCTGGCGGCCTATGTCAACGCGGTCGTCGATGCCCTTGCCGAATTCGGCGTGGACCATCTTGAGATGCCCGTCAGCCCCGAAAGCGTATGGCGCGTCGTCCAGGCTACAAACCGCAACGCCTGAAGCAGGAGAAACAGAATCATGTCCGACGATATCCTGGTCCGTACGTCCGGGCGAGTGACGGAAATCCTTCTCAACCGCCCGGATGCGGGCAACGGGGTGACCAACGAGATGGCGGCCGCGCTCGGGAACGCGATCGCCGGGGCGGGCGAGTCCCATTTCGTCGTACTGCGCGGGGCGGGCGAGGATTTCTGCACCGGGCGCGCGGTCATGGGGCACCGGCCCGCCGGGCGCCCGCCAGCCTATGAGCGCCGTGCCCAGAACGAGGTGATTTTCAACTGTTACGGCGCCTTCCGGCGCTCGGCGATTCCGGTGGTCGGCGTCGTCCAGGGTCGGGCGCTCGGTTTCGGCTGCGCGCTGGCGTCACTGTGCGACATCACTCTCGCGAGCGACGCCGCGACCTTCCAGCTGCCCGAGATGGGCCACAACATCATGCCCACAATGGCCATGTCCTCGCTCGTCGACCGCGTGCCGCGGAAGGCGCTGATGTATCTCACCTATTCGACCAGGGCGATCGACGCCCCGAAGGCGCTCTCCTTCGGGATCGTGAGCGACGTGGTTCCCGCCGCGGACCTCGAAACCCGTGTCGAAGAACTTCGCGAGGCGCTGGAGAAGGCGCCGCGCCCGGCGATCATGGCGGTCAAGGAGTACGCCCGCTCAGCGCTTTCGATGGATATCGCAAGCGCGGTGGATTTCGCCCGCAACTTGCACGCGACGGTCAACTCGGCGCCCGATATGCGCGGCTGATCGCGCGCCGCGGAGGGATGGGTGGAGCGCCCGATGAACCTGCCGGAGCCTTGCCCGGATTGGGCGTTGTTTCTCGATTTCGACGGCACCATCGTCGATATCGCGCCGACCCCCGGATCGGTCGAGGTTCCGGACCGGCTGCCTTCGCTGTTGGTCGCGTTGCGCGATGCGTTGGGCGGCGCCGTGGCGATCGTGACCGGCCGGCCCATCGAGCAGATCGACGGCTTTCTGGACACCGTCGTCCCCGCCGTCGCCGGGCTGCACGGGCTCGAGCGTCGCCGGGCGGATGGCACGATCGCCCGATCGCCCGTCCAGCCCGATGACTTGCGTGAGGTCCTGGCGCTGTTGCAGGACTTCGCCGCGGAGCATCCGGGGGTTCTCGTCGAAGACAAGACGTACTCCGTCGCCCTGCATTATCGCCTCGCTCCTTCATCGAAGGATGCTTGCAGGGATCTCGTGAACGGGGCCGTCGAGCGAACCATGGGAGGCTGGCAGGTTATCGAGGGCAAGTGCGTTTTCGAAATCCGACCCCGGGACTCGACGAAGGGCACCGCAATAGAAGCCTTCATGAGCGAAGCGCCATTCCGAGGCAGGATGCCGGTATTCTGCGGCGACGACAGCACCGACGAAGACGGTTTCGCCGTCGTCAATACGCAAGGCGGGGCGAGCATCCGCGTCGGACCGAACTCGACCACACGGGCGGCGGTGCAGATCGACACGGTTGGGGAGCTGCTGGACTGGCTGGAGCGGCTTGCCCGTAGGGCGGGGCCGTCTTCTTGAGAACGGTTCGGGCGGGCAGCAGCGTTCGGACTATCCCTCGGCGAGTCGAATGATGAACCGCTTGTACCAAGCCTCGACGCTGTTCGAGCGGAGAGCCTTCATCGAACTTTGCCAGCGCTCCCACCGTTCCCCGGCGGGCATCGTCAGCGCGGTCTGGATGGCCTCGGCGACTCCTTCGACGTCATAGGGATTCACGATCAACGCGTCGGGCAGGTATCGGGCCGCGCCGGCGAAGCGCGAGAGCACGAGGACTCCCGGATCGTCCGGCGGCTGGGAAGCGAGATACTCCATCGCGACGAGGTTCATGCCGTCCCGCAGGGGCGTGACCAGCCCAACCTGCGCGAGACGCAGGAAACCGAAGAGGGTGCGCCGGCTGAAGCTCTTGTTCAGATAGCGGATCGGCACCCAGTCGACGTCCGCCAGCTCACCGTTCACGTGTCCGGCAAGCGTCTCCAGAGTCCGGCGGATCTCGGAATACTCGGCGACATCGCCGCGAGTGGGCGGTGCGACCTGCATGAGGGAGACGCGATTGAGGTTGCGGGGGTAGGCCCGCAGAAGATGTGCAAAGGCATCGAAGCGCTGCGGCAAGCCTTTCGAATAGTCGAGGCGGTCGACGCCGATGATCAGGCGGCGACCGGCGACGCTGGCCTTGAGGCGCTCGACCTCCCGGCTGCTCTCGGTCCTGGCTGCGCTTCGCTCGACATAGCCGGTATCGATCCCGATCGGATGGGCCTCGACCCGGAAGGTCCGCCCGAACGCGCGAACGACCGCGCCTTCCTCGCGCTCCTCCACCTCGGCAACCGCCTCGCGAACCAGATAGTCGCAAAGGTGATCGCGGTCCGCATCGGTCTGGAAGGCAACAAGGTCGAAGGAGGAAAAGCAACGGATGAGCTCGTCGTGTACCGGCAAGGTCGCCAGAAGCTCCCGGGGCGGCAGGGGCGTGTGGAGAAAGAAACCGATCCGGTTCCGGATGCCGAGCCGCCGCAACTCCTCGCCGAGCGGAATCAGGTGGTAATCGTGCGCCCAGATTATGTCGTTGGGCCGCAGCAGGTTCTTCAGCTTGCGGGCGAAGTCCGCGTTGACACGCCGATAGCCGGCGTAATTCCCGCGGTCGAATTTGACGAGATCGACACGGTAATGGAAAAGCGGCCAGAGCGTGGCGTTGGCGAAGCCGTTGTAATACTCCTCGTGGTCGCGTTCGCCGAGGTCCACGGTGGCGCGTGCAACCCGACCGGTTTCGGTCACATTCACGGTTTCGCCGGGAGCAGCGACGACTTCGCCGCTCCAGCCGAACCAGACACCTCCCGAGCGCCTCAGCGCCGCAAGCACGGCAACGGCCAGACCGCCCGCGGCGGCCTTGCCCTCGTTGACCGGCGCCACCCGGTTGGAAACGACGACTATGCGGTTCGTCATGCGTCCGGTGAAATCCGGCGGATCGAATCAATCAGGATAGTGGGCTTCCTCGGTCTTCAGCGCCAATAAGTTAAAGTTGTCGGTCTCGGGGTTTGGGTTCGTTCCCAAGTCGAGCCCGCGGCCCTCGTAAATCGCCATCGCCGGGAACGAGAGGTTCCGGGCGTCGAAATCGATCAGAAGGCATCCTCCCAGGGCCGGGAGAGCCTCATCGCCGAGGTGATCAGCCCGACCATGCTGTAGGTCTGCGGGAAGTTGCCCCAGAGCTCTCCGGTCTTCGTGTCGAGGTCCTCCGAAAGGAGGCCCATCGAGTTGCGGGAGTCGAGCATGTTCTCGAACAGCCGCCGCGCTTCGTCACGCTGGCCGCACGCCGCGAGTGCGTCGATATACCAGAAGGTGCAGACGTTGAACGCGTTCTCGGGCGCGCCGAAATCGTCGGTCTCGACATAGCGGAACACATGATCGCCGCGGCGCAGTTCGCGCCCGACCGCGGCGACGGTGCCGATGAAGCGCGGCTCCAGCGGGTCGCAGTAGGATACCTCGTGCATGAGCAGCAATGCCGCGTCGATTTCGCTGCCGCCGAAGGCGCTGACATAGCTCTGCTTTTCGTCGTTCCAGGCCTCGCGCTCGATGGTTTCCCGGATGTTGTCGGCGCGCGCCTGCCACAGCCAGGCGCGATTCTCCAGCCCGAGACGGTGGGCGATCCGCGCGAGGCGGTCGCAGGCCGCCCAGCACATCAGGACCGAAAAGGTATGGACGCGCTCGGTCCCGCGCAGCTCCCAGATCCCCGCATCTTCCGTGTCGAAGAACCGCGCCGCCGCCTGGCCGACCCGTTCGAGGACGCGGAACAGGTCCTCGTCCCCCCGCAGGTCCAGCCGCTCGTCGAAGAACGCCTGCGCGCAGGCGAGGATCACGGTGCCGTAGACGTCGTTCTGGGTCTGGACGTAGGCCTTGTTACCGGCGCGCACCGGCGCGTGATCGCGATAGCCCTGGAGCGTATCGATCTCGCGCTCGGTGAGCTCGGTCTCCATCTGGATGCCGAACACCGGCTGCAGCGTACCGTCCAGGGTCGCGGCGACGATGTTGAGGATATAGTTGAGATACTCCTCCATCGTCCGGGTGATGCCGAGGCGATTCAACGCGCGGATGACGAAATAGGCGTCGCGCAGCCAGCAGAACCGGTAATCCCAGTTGCGCGCGGTTCCGTCGGCCTCGGGGATCGAGGTGGTGACGGCGGCCACCACCGCGCCGGTCTCCTCCACCTCGCACAGCTTCAGGGTGATGGCCGCGCGGATCACCGCGTCCTGCCACTCGAAGGGCAGCGCGATGTAGCGCACCCATTCCCGCCAGTAATCCTCGGTCCGCTCGAAGAACTCGCGGGAGAGCTCGGCGATGTCCCGCTCGATCGAATCGTCGGGGCCGAGGATGAGGTCGAGCGGGCGATTGAGGAGGAACGGCGTTTCCTCCAGCACGAAGGAGACCGGCGCGTTGGTGGTCAGCCGCATGACATGGTCGGGCAGGACGTAGCGCAGATGGTTGCTGCCGCGCGTCACCTCCGGCCGTACCGCCCCGTAGTTGCCGGCCGGGCGCAACCTGATGCGGATCTGCGGGGTGCCGGAGACCGGGATCAGGCGGCGCACCAGGGTCAGCGGGCGGGCAAGGCGGCCGTGCCGCTTGAAGCGCGGCGCGAAGTCCTGGATCTTCAGCGCATGGCCGGACTTGCCGCGCAGCGTGGTCTCGACGATCGCGGTGTTCGGCAGGTAGCGCTGCTCGCTCGATTCGAAATCGTCGATCTCGACCTCGTAGAAGCCGATCGGCTCGATCGGCCTCAGCAGGTCGCAAAACACCGGGTTGCCGTCGAAGCGCGGCATGCATGCCCAGACCATGCGAGCCCGCGAATCGAGCAGGCCGGCATAGGTGCAGTTGCCGACGATGGCGAGATCGAGCGATTGCATGATTCACCCTTCTCCGAGAGACCGGAATCGCGCCCCGGCGATATCTTCAGTATAGCCCGGGGCCGCCGTTCGGTTGTCGATCCACCGCCCACGCAGTGTGGCATATTGGAAACGCCTCGAGTCGGAGACAGGAGGGCAGCTTGGCCGACCGTTTCGATGTTTCGGGCCGCACCGCGCTCGTAACGGGCGCGAGCCGGGGAATCGGCCGCGCCATCGCACTGGCGCTGGCCGAACACGGCGCCGATGTCGCGATCAACCATATTTCCGCGTTCGATGCCGAGGTCGGTTTTCCCGATGCCGCGGCGGAGTTGGTGGAAGAAGCGCGGTCTCACGGGGTCAAGGCCTTCGCGATCGAGGGGCGATCTGTCGGTCGAGGGCGCGGTTCTCGACGTGTTCGACCGCGCGGTCTCGGCGCTCGGGCGCGTCGATATCCTGGTCAGCAACGCCAATATCCAGATCCCCTGCGCCTTCGAGGACATCGCGGCCGAGGAGATCGACCTGCAATGCCGGATGAATTACCGCGTCCCCATCCAGCTTCTCCAGCGCGCCCTGCCCCCGATGGCGGAGCGCGGCTGGGGCCGGGTGCTCGCCATCGGAAGCGTTCAGCAGGCCAACCCCACCATCGAGCTCGCGGTCTATGCAGGGTTGAAGAGCGCCCAGCAAAACCTGGTCATGAATTTGAGCCGGCAATACGTGAAGTCGGGGGTTACCATCAACAACCTCGCCCCCGGGCTCATCGATACCGATCGCAACCGTTTCCTGCGCGGCAGCGAGGCGGACTGGCGGGCGACGATCGAACGCACCAGCCCGATGGGCCGCGCCGGCCTGCCGGACGACCTCGTGGGCGCCGCCCTCCTGCTGTGTTCGGATGCCGGAAGCTTCATCACCGGCACCAATATCAACGTGACCGGTGGCGGCGACCTGCCCTGGACGTGACCCCGCCCTTCGACGGCGGACGCTGGAGCCTGTTCGTTCCGGATCGAACTCTTCATCCGTTCTTTTCCGTCATGGTCGGCGAAGGCCGACCATCCACGAGTTTTTAAGTTGCTGGGATCAAAAACAAAACGTGGATGGTCGGCCTTCGCCGACCATGACGGTGAGGAGATAAGCGTAAAGACGCTTCAATCCGAAACGGACGGCCTACGGCATTTTCCGACCCACCCTCCCCCGGCCCCTCCCGCAAGCGGGAGGGGAGAAGGTGAGGAGGCGGCGACGAGCGAGTCCCCTCTCCCCGCCGGGGAGAGGGTTAGGGAGAGGGGCAACCTCCCGGGCGGCAGCCGGCTCCGGTCGAAAAATGCTTCAGTGCGAGTGCCGGGGCACCTGCGCGGTCACCGCGCGATAGCGCGTGGCGAACTCCAGGCAGCCGCCCTCCGCGAGCTGTCCGACATGGGCGCGGTATAGTTCCTCCCACGGCGTGTGGTGTTCGAGCTCGGCGGGGGTATAGGCCGCCCGGCGGGCGGCCAGGGTTTCCTCGGACAGCAAAATGTCGACGCGCCGGCGGCGGAGATCGACCCGGAGACGGTCGCCGGTCTCCAGGATGGCGAGGTTGCCGCCGACGGCGCTCTCCGGGCTGGCGTTCAGTATGGAGGGGCTGCCGGAGGTGCCGGATTGCCGGCCGTCGCCGAGGGTCGGCAGTTCGTGGATGCCCGCCTGGATGAGAGCCGCGGGGGGCTGCATGTTCACCACTTCCGCGGACCCAGGGTATCCGACGGGTCCGGTGCCGCGCATCACCAGGATGCAGGTCTCGTCGATATCGAGCGCCGGATCGTCGATCCGGGCCCGGTAGTCCTCCGGACCTTCGAAGACGATGGCACGTCCCTCGAAGGCGTCGGGATCGTCGGCGGCCTCAAGGAAGCGCGCGCGGAAGCCGTCGGAGATCACGCTGGTCTTCATGATCGCGGCATCGAACAGGTTGCCGCCCATGACCGCGAACCCGGCCCGCTCCTTCAGCGGCCGGTCGAACGGGCGGATGACGTCCTCGTCGGATGGCGCGGCGGCGTCGACGTTCTCGGCCACCGTCCGTCCGTTCACTGTGAGGGCGTCGCCGTTGAGCTTTCCGGCGCGCAGCAGCTCGCCCATGACGGCCGGCACGCCGCCGGCGCGGTGATAATCCTCCCCCAGGTAGTCGCCGGCCGGCTGGCAGTTGACCAGCAGCGGCACGTCATAGCCCACCGCCTGCCAATCCTCGAGCGTGAGTTCGACGCCGATGTGACGCGCGATCGCGTTAATGTGGATGGGAGCGTTGGTCGAGCCGCCGATTGCGCTGTTGACCGCGATGGCGTTCTCGAAGGCGGCGCGGGTCAGGATCTTTTCGGGCGTGAGCTCTTCGTGAATCATCGACACGATCCGCCGGCCGCTGTCATAGGCGTACTGGGCACGCTGCTTGTGTGGCGCGGGCGGCGTGGCCGAACCCGGAAGCGACATGCCGAGCGCTTCGGCGAGCGAGTTCATGGTGGTCGCCGTGCCCATGGTGTTGCAGTGGCCGGGGCTCGGCGCGGACGAGGCCACCATCTCGATGAATTCGTCGTCGGCGATTTCGCCGGCGGCGAGCAATCGGCGGGCTTCCCAGAGAATGGTGCCGGAACCGGACCGGCGTCCGTCCCACCAGCCGTTGAGCATCGGGCCGCCGTTAAGCGAGATCGCGGGCAGGTTCGCGGTCGCCGCCGCCATGATCAGGGCGGGCGTGGTCTTGTCGCAGCCCGTCGTCAGGATCACGCCGTCGATCGGATAGCCGTGCAGGATCTCGACGAGGCCCAGATAGGCGAGATTGCGGTCGATCGCGGCCGTCGGCCGCCTCCCGCTCTCCTGGATCGGATGAACCGGAAATTCGAGCGGAACGCCGCCCGCTTCGCGGATTCCTTCCCGCATTCGCTCCGCCAGGCTCTGGTGGATTCGGTTGCAGGGCGAAAGGTCAGAGCCCGTCTGCGCGATCCCGACGATGGGCTTGCCGGACTGCAGTTCCTCGCGGGTCAGGCCGAAATTCATATAGCGCTCGATATAGAGAGCGGTCATACCGGGATCGAGCGGGTCGTCGAACCAGCTTCGGCTGCGCAGCTTCTTCCGGGCCATGAACACACCTCCCACGGTATCGGATACTCAACTTAGCGAGCGGGTCCGTGACCGGGAAGACGCTCCCCGCGCTCACCCCGCGCCGTGGCCGCCGCCGTATCCGCTGGCCTCCGCCGGGCGCCAGCCCGCGAGGTCCTCCTCGCGCGGGCGGAAGATGTCGATCCGTACCCTGTGGCAGGTCGCGGCGTCGCTGGAGTGGCTCGCGCCGCAATTCCCGCCCGGGCAGGCGGACACCCCGGCCAGCAGGTCGATCTCGGCGAACAGCTCGATGAAATCGCCGGCCCGCGCCGGGCTCGCCTTCATGAAGTACTGGCTGCTGTCCCGCGTGTAGCCCGTGCACATGAAGACGTTGACGACGTCGTGCACATGCTCCTCCGCTTCGGTAAGCGGCAGGCTCCGCGCGGCGGCCAGGGCGCGGGTCAGGTTCGAATGGCAGCAATAGTGGTAGTCCCCGCCGCTCAGCAGCCGGTTGGTGTAGGGATCGCAGCGCGTGCCGATCACGTCGTGGACGCCGGCCCCGAACGCGTCGATCCCGTACCAGTCGAGCGTGTCGTGGGTGATCGTGGCCATCGGGCGCAGCCACGGAAGGCAGCTCCACAGGCGGTCGCCGGTGCCGACATGGGTCGCGTGCAGCGCGCGCGTCTTGCCGCTGTAGAACCGCTCCGAGAGGTCGGCCGCGTTCCACAGGTTGAGGTCGGCGACCTGCGAGCCGTCCGGGGTGACGATGCGGAACAGATGGCCGGCGGGCACGTCGAAGGCCCGCCCGTCGCGGGGCGGCACGATCACCTCGTCGATCTTTTCCATGCCGCCGCGCACGGTTTCGTAGAAGTCTCGGTCGTAAGGCGGCAATTGGTCCACGGTGTAGACCGTCACGGCCTCCGCCGCGCGCCTTGCGGCCGCGTCCGAAGGCTCCGGGTATTGCGCCGCTATCGCCATGGTTCTCTCCTTTCGCTCGGCTATCGTCAGGCCGTATCCTCTTTCCACCGCGCGATGAGATCGGCGGACGCGACCACGTCGCCGAAATGCATGTATACGCAGCGCAGCGTCTTGTCGTGCAGGTCGCGGTCGTACGAGCCGACGCAGTCGCTCGCGACGACGACGTAATAGCCGCGCGCCGATGCGTCGCGAAGGCTCGACTCGACGCAGACATGGGTCTGGACGCCCGCCATCACCACCGTCCGGATGCCGCGGTCGCGCAGAACCTGGTCGAGTTCGGTGCCCGCGAAGGCGCTGTGGCGGTGCTTCTCGATCACGAGGTCGCCTTCTCCCGGGCCGACCCGGTAGAACTCCGCTCCCCACGTCCCGGAGACGCAATACGCCTTCTCGATGCCGCGCGCGACCTGCCGGGCGTGGATCGGCGGCGACAGAAAGGCGCGGTCGTAATCCGCCTTGATCCAGACGACGACCGCACCGGCGCGCCTTGCGGCGGCGGCCAGCCCCTGGATCGGCTCGACCACCGCTTGGCAGTCGGCCACGTCCTTGCCGAGCTTGGCCTCGATGTGCCCGCCCGCGGCGCAGAAATCGTTCTGCACGTCGATCACCAGCACCGCCGTATGGCCGGGCTCGACCACTTCGGATAGATCGGTCAGCAGGTCCTGCGGCACGGTCGCCTCCCTCGCGTCGCGGTGTTCAGCGCGGATACCTGCCGGCGATGACGTCGTCGGTCACCTCGTTTCCGATCCTGCGCAGCTGGTCGCGCTCGGCGTCGGCGTCGTTCAGCTCCGGCGCGGTCACGATCGTGTCGTGCGCGAAGGTGCGAATCGTCCCCTCGGCGCGCTGCGCGGGCGGCACGGGATCGCGGCCCTCGGCGACGTCGCGGATGCCCTCGCGGACCAGGCGACGGAACAGGCTGACGCCGCGGTCGGTCGCGCCCAGATGCTCGCGCGCGTGGATCGCGGTCGGGCCGATGCTGACCTGGGCGTCGTAGTCGCCCGGCAGGCGCTGGCGCTCCTCGTAGGGGCGGTCCGGCATCTGGCCGAAATCGGTGCCGAGGTAGTACCGCTCCATGTCGGGCGGATCGATCTCGTCGTAGTGGTTGAAGCCGATATTCATCGTGTGGGTGTCGTCGAGCGGCACCGCCCAGATCGACTGCATCGGGCGCGAGAAGGTCTTGGGCGTCTCGCCGGTCTCGAAGGTCGGCGCGAGCTGGTGGAGGTTGGGCATGATCATCTCGGTCGAGCGCACCCAGACATTGCCGCCGATCCGGCGCACCCCGACATACATCATGCCGAGCGGATTCTCGCGGAAATCGAGCTCGGGGATGACGCCGAAGGACCCGGTGAAGTTGATGCTGTGCAGGAACGAGGTGTGCACCGGGTCCATGGCGTTTTCCTTCACCTGGATCCAGTTGCACGGCAGGACGTTGCCGCCCCACGGCTCGAGCCGGTAGTTGTCGAGCTTGAAGGAATCGTAGACCGGGAAGGGCGGGCACGCCTCCGGCGGACCCATATAGGCGAAGACCAGGCCCTTGAACTCCCGGACCGGATAGGCGCCGTGCCACAGCCGGTCCTTGAGCGTGCTGTCGGCGGGCTCGCCCGGGGTCTCCAGGATCCGGCCGTTCACGTCGAACACCCAGCCGTGATAGCAGCACATGATGCCGCGTTCCCGGACGATGCCGAATTCGAGCGACGTGCCCCGATGCGGGCAATGGAGCGCGAGCAGCCCGACACGGCCGGACTTGTCCCTGAACAGCGCGAGGTCCTCGCCCAGCACGCGGACCCGGCGCGGCACGTCCTTGAGGTCCGCGGCGAACGCGACCGGATGCCAGAACCGCCGCAGATACTCGCCCCCGGGCGTCCCCGGCCCGACCTGGGTCAGCTCCTCGTCCGCGGCGAGCTTGTCGAGCGCGGCCCGGTATCCCGCGTACTCGCCCCTCAGAAACGTCGCCCGTTTCGTCATCTCCGCCGCTCCGGCCGCGATGCTATCCTGAGCGTCGATCATATTACCGGGAGGCTCGAATGCCCACGCGCAGCTACATCAACCCCGAAAGCGTCGTCGCGCCGCCAGGCAACTTTTCCTGGGTCGTGCAGGCCGACAAGACCCTCTATCTGGCGGGCCAGGTGGGGATCGACAAGGACGGCAAGACCGTCGATCCCGACGATGCGGGCGCGCAGGTGAAGCAGGCGCTCTACAACATCGACGCGACGCTGCGCGAATTCGGCGGAACGCTGGACAATATCGTCCGCACCACGACCTACGTGGTGGGCCGGGAGAACCTCGACAGTGCCCGCGCCGGCCGCAAGGCGGTCATGGACGAGGGGCTGATGACCAACAAGCCGGCCAACACGCTCCTGGTGATCTCCGGCCTCGCGGACGAGGAGTGGCTGGTGGAGATCGAAAGCATCGCGGTCCTCGACTGAGGGGGTCTAGTGCAGCGAGCGGATCATGCCGCCGTCGACGATGACGGTGGCGCCGTTGATGTAGGACGCCCGCTCCGAGGCCAGGAAGGCGACGACGTCCGCGAGCTCCTCGGGCCGGCCGAGGCGGCCGAGCGGCACCGTCGCCCGATGCTTTTCGGCGTAGGCTTCCGCGGACATGCCGGCATTCTTCGATCCCGACAAGAAACGCTCGGTCAGGATGCGGCCGGGCGCGACGCAGTTGAACAGCACATTGTCCTTGCCCATCGTCACGGCGAGCGACTTGAACAGCCCGACGATTCCGGGTCTTAGCGCGTTGGAGAGCTCGAGTTGGTCGACCGGCTGGCGCACCGACGACGAGACCACGGTCAGCACCCTGCCCCATCTCCGTTCCCGCATGCCGGGCAGCACGCCCCGGATCAGGCGGACGGTCGACATCATTGTGACGTCGAACCCCTCCTGCCATTCCTCGTCGTCGAGCGCTTCGAAGCCGCCCCGCGGCGGGCCTCCGTTATTGGCGAGCAGAATGTCGACGGGTCCCAGCGCCTCCGAGACCTCGGACAACAGACGGTCGATATCCCCGCCACGCGACATGTCGGCGACGAACGCCGCTGCCTGACCGCCGCTTTCCCGGACGATCTCCCGCGCGGCTTCCTCGATTGCCTCGCGCCCGCGCGCGCAGATCGCGACCCGCGCGCCCTCCGCCGCCAGCGCCGCTGCGCAGGCACGCCCGATGCCCCGGCTCGCGCCCGTCAGCAGCGCGACCCTGCCCTCGATTCCCAGATCCATGCCGGCTTGCCCCTCGCGGAACGTTGGCATTGCCCGGTTTGAGGGTCAACAAGAGCTCGACGGTTACGTCAGAGGCGGTGGCGCGGTAACTTGCCGAAATCGCGGTGAAGGTTCCGGGGATAGAGGGCCGCTTACGATGGTCACCACGACGAAACTGGACGCGCTGATCGTCGGCGTCGGCTTTGCCGGCCTCTACATGCTCCACAAATTGCGAGGCATGGGGTTTACCGCGCGGGCGGTCGACGCGGCTTCCGGTATCGGAGGAACCTGGTACTGGAACCGCTATCCCGGCGCGCGCTGCGACGTCGAAAGCATGTTCTACTGCTACCAGTTCGACGACGACCTGTCGCAGGAATGGGAATGGACCGAGCGCTACCCCTCGCAGCCCGAAATCCTGCGCTACGCAAACCACGTGGCCGACCGGTTCGATCTCTGGCCGGACATTCAACTGAACACGCGTGTCGTCTCCGCGATTTACGACGACACTGCCGCCCGCTGGCAGGTCACGACGGAAGCCGGCGAGACGTTCGCGGCCCGCCACTGCATCATGGCGACCGGCTGCCTCTCGGCGGCGAACAAACCCGATTTCGAGGGGCTGGACGATTTCGCCGGTCGCGTATTCCACACCGGACACTGGCCGCATGAGCCGGTCGATTTCAGCGGTCGGAATGTCGGCGTGGTCGGCACCGGCTCGTCGGCGGTCCAGGCGATCCCGGAAATTGCCAGACAGGCGACTCGTCTCACGGTGTTTCAACGAACCGCCAGCTATGTCATTCCGGCGAACAATCGGCCTCTGGATCCCGGGGAACAGAGCGAGATAAAGGCGCGCTATCCCGAACTTCGGGCCGCCGCCGGGAAGACCTTCGGCGGGTTCGCCGTGCCGACCAACCGAGAGTCGGCGCTCTCGGTTTCCGAGGAGGAGTGCCGCGAGGCGCTGGAACGCGCCTGGAACGAGGGCGGGATCGGCTTCCTCAACTCGTATATCGACTTCGGGATCGAGGAAGAGGCGAACATCCGGGCGCAGGATTTCGTCCGGGACAAGATTCGTGAGATCGTCAAGGATCCCGAAACCGCGGACAAGCTGTTGCCCCATCACGTCATCGGCTGCAAACGGCTCTGTCTCGGCACCGACTATTACGAGACCTATAACCGTTCCAATGTGGAGGTGGTGCCGCTCGGCGAAGCCGGGATCGGCCGGATCACCGCCCGCGGGCTGATCGCGGCGGGCAGGGAATTCCTGTTCGACGACCTTGTCCTGGCGACCGGGTTCGACGCCATGACCGGGGCGCTGAGCCGCATCGACATAAGGGGCCGAAACGGCACGACCCTGAGAGACGCCTGGGAGGCCGGGCCCCGCATGTATCTCGGCCTCATGGCCCACGGCTTTCCCAACCTTTTCACCGTCACCGGTCCCGGCAGCCCCTCCGTGCTGTCCAACATGATGCCGACCATCGAACATCATGTGGAGTGGATCGCCGGCTGCGTCGCCCATCTGCGCGAAAACGGCATCCGCGAGATCGAGCCTCGTCTCGAGGCGCAGGATTCGTGGGTGGAGCATGGCAACGAGGTCGCGTCCAAAACGCTGCGCTATGACTGCAGCTCCTGGTATCTCGGCGCCAACGTGCCCGGCAAACCCCGCGTCTTTATGCCCTATATCGGCGGCATGCCGGCCTACAGGAAGAAATGCGCCGCCGTCGCGGCGGCCGGGTACGAAGGGTTCTCGCTGACCCCGGAGGACAGGGCGCCTTCCGGGTAGCGCCGACCGCGCGGTTAGAGGTCGACACGCACTACGGCATTTTCCGACCTGACCGGGCCGCTGCCCTCCCCCGGCCCCTCCCGCAAGCGAGAGGGGGGAAGGTAAGGAGAAATCGGCGAGCGAGTCCCCCTCTCCCCCGCGGGGAGAGGGCCGGGGTGAGGGGGATTCCTCTCGGGTGGCAAACGGCTGTGATCGTGCCCAGTCGAAAATGCGCTAACTGTTCCACCACGGCATGTCGTTGAACGACCGCAGGTCGATTTCGTTCGTCCAGGTCGAGCGGTGCTGGCGCGCGAGGTGGAAATAGGTGTCCGCGATCCGCTCCGGCAGCATGAGACCGTCATGCTCCATCCCCCGGCTCTCGCGCAGCTCACGGAATTTTTCCGGGCCGAGCATCTTGCCGAGCGTATCCGGCGCATCGACCGCGCCGTCGATTAGGATATGGGCGATGTGGACCCCCTTGGGGCCGAATTCGGCATTCAGCGTCTGGCACAGCATGCGTCGTCCGGCCATCGACGCGGCGTGCGAATGCTGCCCCTCGTTGCCGCGCACCGCGGCCGTCGAGGAGGTGACCAGGACGGCGCCGCGTCCGCGCTCCGCCATCCGGGGGCAGAGCGCGGTCGCCGTGCGGAACAGGCCGAATGTCGCCATGCGCCAGCCGAGCTCGAAGACCTTGTAGCTGGTCTCCTCCAGGCTCCGGCCGCCGACCTGCGAGCCGAGATTGTAGAGCGCCACCTCGATGGGTCCGACCTCCGCCTCGACGGCGGCGATACGCTCCTCGATGCTGTCCGGCTGTACGGCGTTGAGCAGATAGCCCGTGGCGTCGCCGCCTTCGCTCCGAATGGTCTCCACCAGCCGGTTCAGGCCGTCCTCGTCGGTACGGCGGCAAAGCACCGCATGGTAGCCCTCTCTCGCGAACCGCTTTCCGACGGTGCCGCCGATGCCGGCGCCGGCGCCGATGACGAGACAAACCGGTTTCATCGAAACTCTCTCCTCACTGTTTCCCATTGCGCCGGGACCGGCCGGCGCCCGCGCGCCCGCCCATCATGACCATGTGCGTCGTGCCCGGAAAGCCGGCGACGGTTTTCCGGAACGGGACTTTCGTGGACCGTTTCCCGGGGACGGGATACAGTCGGGTCCCGAGACATTGCCGCGGATCAAGGAGGGAACAATGAATACCCGGAAGACTTCGGCGGTAAACCGCCGCACCTTGCTGGCCGGGATGGGCGCGAGCGCCGTCGCCGCGGCCGTCCCGCTGCGTCACGGGCTGGCCGCGAGCGTGCTCAAGGTCGGCGTCCTGCTACCGCGATCCGGGCCGCAGGCCCAGATCGGCATCGAGTGCCAGTACGGGGCGGATCTGGCGCTGCCCATCCTCAAAGGCGAGGGTTATCCCGATCTCGAGTTCATGCTCGGCGATACAGAGACCAAGGTCGACGTCGCGCGGGCCCAGTGCGAGAAACTGATCGACGGCGGCGCCCAGGCCATCGTCGGCTGTTTCGATTCGGGCCAGACCATGGCGGCGGCCCAGGTGTGCGAACAGAAGAATATACCGCTGATCGTCAATATCGCGGCCGTCCCCAAGCTGACCGAACTCGGCTACAAGTGGGTGTTCCGGAACTTCCCGACCGGCCCGATGATCGTGGGCGATGCCTTCAAGAACCAGAAAAGGCTTTTCGGGGCGACCGGGGCGACGCCCAAGACCGTGGCCCTGCTGCACGTCAACGACACCTTCGGCACCAGCCTCGCCGGCGCGCTGTTCGCGCTGACGCCGAAGTTCAAGATGCCCTACAAGATCGTCGAGAAGATCCCCTACGATCCCTACGGGCGCGATTTCTCGGCCGAGGTGCGCAAGGTGAAGGCCGCCAAACCGGAGGCGCTGTGGGCGGTCAGCCGGCTCAACGACGCGATTGCGATTACCAAGGAGCTGGTGCGCCAGCGCGTCGATCTCATGGGCATCCTGTCCACCGGGCCGGGCTGGTACGAGAACGCCTATCTCAAGACGACCGGAAAGTTCGGCGATGACGTCGTCAACCTGATTCCGTGGTACGACGAAACCAAGCCGATGACCCAGAAGCTGAAGGCGGCTTTCGCGAAAGCGCATCCCGACCTTCTGATGACCACCAATCAGAGCTTTACCTTCGACGCCGTCCTGATCGCGGCGGACGCGTTCAAGCGCGCAGGGTCGACGAAGAACACCGCTCTCCAGTCGGCGTTGCGCCAGACCGACATCACCAACAACGTCACCCTTGGTCAGGGCATCAAGTTCGATGCAAAGGGCCAGGTGCCGTATGTGCCCTGCGGCGCGGTGCAGAACCGCGACGCCAAGCATGTGGTCCTGCTCCCCAAGGAGGCGGCGACCGGCGATCCGATCTGGCCGATGCGGCCCTGGCGCGACCGCTAGCACGATCCAGTAGCCCCGCCGGCCGCGCCCCGCGACCGGGGCCGGCGGGGCGGCGTGACCGGAGGAAGCCGGATTGGACTTCTGGACTCTGGCCAATGCGGTCACGAGCGGCTTGCTGATCGGGCTGGTCTACGGCCTCAGCGCCCTCGGCCTTTCGGTCATTTTCGGCGTCATCCGTATCGTCAATTTCGCCCACGGCGAGATCATGGTCGTGGGCATGTTCTTCGCGCTGCTGATGTTCCGCTGGCTCGGGCTCGATCCGCTCCTGTCGGTTCCGCTGGCGGCCGCGCTCCTGTTCGGCTTCGGCTATGTGCTGCAACTCTTCGTCGTCAGCCGGGTGTCCCATTTGCCGGAGCATATGCAGTTCCTGCTGCTGGCCGCGATCGCGATCATGATCGTCAGCGGTCTGCTGATGATTTTCGGTCCCGACGCCCAAGGCGTTCAGGTCGGCTATGCCTGGGACTCCTTCGCGGTCGCTGAGCTGATCGTCGATTACCCGAAGATGTTCGCCGCGATCGCCGCGGTGATCGTCGCCGCCCTGCTGCTCGCCTTCTTCAAGTACACCACGACCGGCAAGGCGATCCGGGCCTGCGCCGACAATCGCATCGGCGCGCAGGTGGTCGGGCTGAATGTCTCCCAGCTCTATGCCCTCACCTTCGGCGTCGGCGCGGCCTGCCTCGGCGCGGCCGGCGCGATCATCCTGCTGTTGTTCGAGGCGCATCCCTATCTGGCGCCGGGCTACACGCTGCTCGCCTTCGTCATCGTGATCATCGGCGGTCTCGGCAGCCTGTTCGGCGCTTTGCTGGGCGGCATCCTGATCGGCGTCTCGGAAGCGCTGGCGGCGGTGCTGTTCCAGCCGTCGATGAAGACCGCCTTCAGCTTCGCGCTGCTGATCCTCGTTCTGCTGCTACGGCCGCAAGGCTTGCTCGGCAGGACGGTTCGATGATCCGGCTCGACCTTCTGTTCCGGCCGCTCTCGCCGGTCGGCCTCTCGCTCGGCGCCGCGTTTCTGGCGGTGCTCCTGCTCCTGCCTTTCTGGGGCGGCTCCTACGTGATGACGGTCGCCACGACCGTCTTCTACCTGGCCCTGATCGGCCAGTCCTGGAACCTGATGCTCGGCTTCGCCGGGCTGCTTTCGATCGGCCACGCCCTGTTCGTAGGCATTGGAGCCTACACCTCGGCCTATTTGTTCGCGGCGATCGGCCTGCCCCCGGTCATCGGCGTCGTGCCGGCCATCGCCCTCGCGATCCTGGCCGGGTTGCTGATCGGCTATCTCGGGTGCCGTTTCGCCATCGGCGGGGTCTATTTCGCGCTGCTGACCATCGCATTCGCGGAGTTGGTGCGCATCGTGGTCGACCATGTGCCCTGGCTCGGCGCCACCGAGGGGTTCTTCCTGCAGGTGTCGGAGGCGGACCGGCACGGCATCGACCTGACGAACCTGCGCGGCGCGCCGGAAATGTACTACTACCTCATCATGGCGCTCGCCCTGGCCGCCCTGGTCCTGTGCCGCTACCTGCTGCGGAGCCGCCTCGGCTATTACTGGCAGGCGATCCGCGACGATGAGGACGCAGCGGAGGCGCTCGGCGTCAACGTCCTGCGCTACAAGATGTACGCGGTGGCGATCTCGTCCGGGATGGCGGGCGTCGCCGGCGTCTTCTACGCGTTTTACCAGAACAGCCTGTTCCCGGAGATCGTGTTCAACATCGAGCGATCGATCGAGGCCACGCTCGGCTCGATCGTGGGCGGCGTGGGCACCTTGTTCGGGCCGATTTTCGGAACCTTCATCCTGACGCCGCTCGGCGAGGTCGTGACCGAAGCGATAGACCTCCTGAAACACTGGCGGGTGATCGACCCGGAGACCAAGCTGGACGGGCTGAAGCTGCTGGTCTGGAGCTTCATCGTCGTGCTGATCGTGCTGTTCAAGCCGACCGGGCTGTGGCCGTGGGTCTGCGACCGGCTCCGCCTGATCCGCCGGGAGGAGGACGGATGACCGGCGCGGCGCCGCTTCTCCGGGTCGAGGGCGTGAGCAAGAGCTTTCGCGGCCTTCTGGCCCTGAACGACGTTTCCTTCGACGTGGCGGAGCGCGAAATCGCGGCGCTGATCGGACCCAACGGCGCCGGCAAGACGACCCTGTTCAACGTGGTCGCCGGGGTGTTCCCGCCGGATAGCGGCGCGGTCCGGCTGGACGGGGCCGACGTCACCGGCCGTCGGCCCGACGAAATCTGTCACGCCGGCATCGGCCGCACGTTCCAGCTCGTCAAGCCGTTCGCGCAGATGACCGTGCTCGAGAACGTCACCGTGGCGGCGTTGCACGGCGCCCGCGGCGTGGCGGAGGCGAGGACCGCGGCGCACGGTTTCCTCGAACTGCTCGAGCTCGATACCAGGGCGGGCCAGCACGCCGCCAACCTGACCCTGCCGGACCGCAAGCGCCTGGAAGTCGCCCGTGCGCTCGCAACCGGCCCTCGCCTCCTGCTGCTCGACGAGGTGATGGCCGGGCTCCGGCCGTCGGAGACCGACCGAATGGTCGCGACGCTCCGCCGGCTGCGCGACGAAACGGGGCTCACGATCCTGCTGATCGAGCACGTCATGCGCGCCGTCATGGCGCTCTCGGAGCGCATCGCGGTCCTCCATCACGGCGAGAAGATCAGCGAGGGCACGCCTGACAGGATCGTCCGGGACCCGGCGGTGCTGGAATGCTATCTCGGGGACCAGGAACTGTGATCTTGAGCGTCGAAGGTCTGAACCTGTTCTACGGCGACGCCCAGGCGCTCGACGACGTGTCGCTTGAGGTCGACGCCGGCGACATCGTCGCGGTGGTCGGTTCCAATGGCGCCGGCAAGAGCTCCCTGATCCGCACCATCGCGGGCATGCAGAAACCGCGCTCTGGCAGGATCGTCTACAAGGACGTGGACATCGCGGGCTGGCCCAGCCACAGGGTCTGCAATCTCGGCATCGGCCAGGTCGCCGAAGGCCGCCAGATATTCGGCGGGCTCACGGTGCGCGAGAACCTTGAGGTCGGCGCCTATCTGGAGCGGGGAAGGCGGGACAGCGCGGAGACCATGGAACGGGTCTTCGCCATGTTTCCGATCCTGCGGGAACGGGCCGAACAGCAGGCAGGCACGCTTTCGGGCGGCGAGCAGCAGATGCTGGCGATCGGCCGCTGCCTGCTTGGCCGGCCGGAGCTCATCATGTTCGACGAACCGTCGCTCGGCCTTGCGCCGGCGATCGTCGAGGAGGTGTTCCGCATCGTCGAACGCCTGAACGCCGAGGGCACGCCGATCGTCCTGGTGGAACAGAACGTCGCGGTCTCGCTCAGGATGGCGAACCGCGCCTATGTGCTGGAGAACGGCCGCATCGTGCTGAGCGGACGGGGCGAGGAGCTGCTCCGGGACGACCGGGTCCGCGAGGCCTATCTTGGATTGTGACGGATCTTGCGGCTTGACGGATGCAAACCGGCGTTCCGGAATCGCCGGATGTCGACGAACGGGGAGACCGTGGCCATGACCCCCGCCGATCCGCCCTTCGACTATGTCGAGGGCGATCCGCACTACCCGACCATCGTGGATGCGCTCGACGCCGCGGCCGAGCTGCAGCCCGACCGCGTCGCGCTGATCTGCGAGGATCGGCAGATAACCTTCGCCGAATACCGCCGCGCCGCCGCCGGCATGGCCCGTCGTTTCGCCCAGCGCTACCCGCCCGGCGCCCGCATCGCGCTGGTCATGGGCAACGGCATCGAGACGGCGGTCGCGATGATGGGCGTCTATGCGGCGCGCCTGCAGATCGCGCCGCTCAACCCCGCCTACACCGATCCCGAGCTGACCCGGCTGATCGCCGATGTCGAGCCCGCGGCGATCGCCTGCTCGCCGGAGCTCGCCGAACGGGTGAGTTCTCTCGCCGGCGGGTTGGACAGCGGCGACATCCTCGCGGTCGGCGCGGACGATCTCGACATCTGGCGATGGGTGGCGGACGAGGGCCTGTCGCTGCCCTCCGACCGGCCGCACCCGGACGACCGCTGCATCATGTTCTTCACTGGCGGCACCACCGGGCTGCCCAAGGGCGCCGAGCATGTCCACAGCTCTTACGACTGGTTCTGCCGCCAGACCCACGCGATGTGGAGGTTCGGGTTCGACCGCGAGACCGTCCTCAACGTCGCCCCGATGTTCCATATCTGGGGGCATCATTTCTCCATCGTGTTCCCGCTCTTCATCCGGGCGACCGTGGCGATCGTGCCGCGATACCGCCCCGATCTGGTGATCGGGGAGCTGGTGCGCCGGCGGGTGAGCGTGTTCGCCGGAGGCCCGGCGGCGATCTTCCTCGGCCTGCTCGGGTCGGACGCGATGGCCGATGCGGATCTCGGCGCGCTGAAATACAGCCTGGCGGGAGGCTCGCCCTGCCCGGCGGACCTGCTGGAGCGCTGGAAGGCGCGGACCGGCAACGAAATACTGGAAGGCCTCGGCATGTCGGAGGGCGCGCCGCTCGGCCTCAACCCGACCCACGGACCCAGGAAACGCCTTTCGGTCGGCCCCAGACCGCCCGACACCGACCTCGAAATCGTCGATCTGGAAACCGGGACGCGCGTCCTGCCCACCGGCGAGCGCGGCGAGATCCGGGTACGCGGCCCGCAGTTCACGATCGGCTATCGCGGCCGGACGGAGGACACCGCCGAGGCGATCCGCGGCGGCTGGCTCTACACCGGCGACATCGGCTATCTGGACGAGGACGGTTATCTGTTCCTCGTCGACCGCAAGAAGGAGCTGATCCTGGTCGGCGGCTACAACGTCTATCCGCGCGAGGTCGACGAGGCGATGACGAACCACCCGGCGGTCGCCGAGGCCGCCGCTGTTGGCATCGCGGACGATTTTCTCGGCGAGGCGGTCTGCGTCTTCGTCGCCCTGCAACCCGGCGCGTCCGCCGGCGTGGACGACCTGCAACGTCATGCCGAGGCCAACCTCGCGAAGTTCAAGCAGCCCAGGGTCATCCGGATCCTTGAGGCGCTGCCCAAGAAAGGCCCCGGAAAGATCGACAAGCTCGCCCTCAAGGCGATGGCGGCCCCGGACTAGGCGCGCCGGCCCCGAGGGCGGCGGCACGACCCTGGCACCCTGGAGATACGAGATGCTTCCAATCACCGGCTACGCCGACCGCTATTCGGTAGCGCCCGGCCAATCCATCGCGTTCAAGGTCTCCTCGACCGTCCCGGAGGATTACGAGGCGCGCCTGGTGCGCGTCATCAGCGGCGACCCCAATCCGGCCGGCCCCGGCATACGGGAGGAGCCCGTCGAGACCGCCTTCGCCGGCCGCTACCCGTCGCGGGTGCAGCCGATCCGCAACGGCTCCTGGGCGCGTGTCGCCTACACCGCGCCCCTCGATGCGCTGGCGAGCTTCACGGTGACCGCCACCATCTGGCCTACCCTGCCTCGTCTCTCCCGCCGGCAGGGTCTCGTGTCGCGCGTCGATGACGCCACCGGAGCAGGCTTTACTCTGGAAATCGACGAGGCCGGCTCGCTTGCCGCTACTCTTAGCGACGGCACCGGGACGGTCGTCCTCGCCGTCGACAAGGAACTGCGTGCCCGCGCCTGGTACCGTGTCTTCCTCGGCTACGACGCGGGCGCGGGCAAGGTCCGCATCGGCCAGCGCTCCGTGGCGCCTGCGCTGACGGTCGACGATTCGGGCACCGCCACCGCCCCCGCGGCATTCGAGGGGAGCTGCACGGGAAGGGGCGATCTCGTGTTCGCCGCACGGGCGGGCTCGCCTCCCGGCGATCACTACAACGGCAAGCTGGAAGCGCCGCGGATCCTGGCGGCCGCGCTCGATCCGGACACCGCATTCCGCGCCGCGGAGGAAGACCTCGCGGGTTCCGGCGGGGACCTGCTCGCCGCGTGGGACTTCTCGCGCGAGATGTCGTCCGCGCGCATCCTGGACACCGGCCCCCACTCGATGCACGGCGAGACCGTCAATCTGCCGACGCGCGCGATGAAGGGCTCGGGCTGGACGGGCGAGGAGATGTGCTGGCGCCACGCTCCGGCGCAGTACGGCGCGATCCACTTTCACGACGACGACATCTACGACTGCGGCTGGGAGACCGATTTCACCTTCGAGGTGCCCGACGACTTCAAGAGCGGCGCCTACGCGGTGCGCCTGCGCGCAGGGGACGACGAAGACATGGTGCCCTTCTTCGTACGCGCCGCACCGGGCCGGGCGCAATCGAGCGCCTGCGTGCTCATCTCCGTCTTCACCTACACCGTCTACGCCAACTTCGCCCGCGGCAATGTCGACGACGCCTACCGCGAGCAGATCGCGCGCTGGGGCGCGCGCCCGTGGACGCCGGACGAGCATCCCGAGTACGGAATCTCGACCTATAACAGCCATCGCGACGGCAGTGGGGTCGCCTATTCGTCGCGGCTTCGCCCGATCCTCAATCAGCGTTCCGGGTACTGTGCCTACGCGGATCCGCTGGGCGGCTCCTGCCTCCGCCAC
The DNA here is from genome assembly GCA_965202835.1 of Alphaproteobacteria bacterium. Classification (GTDB taxonomy): domain Bacteria; phylum Pseudomonadota; class Alphaproteobacteria; order MPNO01; family MPNO01; genus MPNO01. The sequence goes on from CBDBCA010000002.1 coordinate 239,166, forward strand.
TTCCCCGCCGACACCCATCTTCTCGCCTGGCTGGACGCGCTCGGCCACGATTTCGACGTCATCACCGACGAGGATCTCGACGCGGACGGCGTGGACGCGATCTCGCAATACAAGGTGGTGATGACGGGTTCCCATCCTGAGTACCACACCCCGGGCTCGCTCGACGCGCTGACCGACTACACCGAACACGGCGGACGCCTGATGTATCTCGGCGGCAACGGCTTTTACTGGCGCGTCGCCGTCAACCCGGAACTGCCCGGCGCGGTCGAGATCCGCCGCGGCGAGACCGGAATCCGCGCCTGGGCGGCCGAGCCGGGCGAGTACTACAACGCCTTCGACGGCGGCTATGGCGGGCTGTGGCGAAACAGCGGCCGCGCGCCCCAGCGCCTCGCCGGGGTGGGGTTCATCGCCCAAGGCGACTTTCACGGCACCGCCTACCGGCGGCTACCCGCCTCCCGCGACTCCCGCGCCGCGTGGATCTTCGATGGCATCGACGACGAACTGCTCGGCGATTTCGGGCTGAGCGGCGGCGGAGCGGCCGGCTTCGAGCTCGACTGGATGGACCCGAGCCTCGGATCGCCTCCCCATGCCCTCGTGCTCGCCCGTTCGGAGCAGCAGGACGACACCTTCATGCTGGTGCCGGAGGAGATCCTGAACCACTACGGCAACCGTCCCGGGCTCCCCACCGAAGACCTCATCCGCTCCGAGATGGTGTTCTTCGAGACGCCGAACGGCGGCGCGGTGTTCTCGGTCGGCTCGATCACCTTCTGCGGAAGCCTTCCCCACAACGACTTCGACAACAACATCTCGCGCATGCTCGACAACGTATTGCGACGGTTCCGCAGCGACTGAGCAAAAAGGCTTTTCCCCGGGCGTCGGGAGTCACCAAGTATGCCGACCCGCGCTTGACACGAGATTCATGGCATCCTCAACCATGGACCGTCGGGCTCGTTCAATCTGCGGGTGATTTACGATGCGCGGCTGTTTCGTTGCTCCGCCACCCGGGGATGGGGGACCGGCCTCGGGGACGGGTGCAGGCCTCGCCAACCCCGCCCGCGGTCACAGCAGGCAGACGCGTTCGGCCAGTTCGTCGATCAGGACGCGCTGGTTTTCGCGATAATCGATCGGCGCTTCGACGAGGTGGACCCCGCCCTCCCGGAAACAGCTTTCGAGAAGCGGCGCGAACGCGTCCGCCGCGCCGACCCGGTGTCCCGCCGCGCCGTAGCTCTCGGCGTATTGCACGAAATCGGGGTTGCCGAAGCCGAGCCCCCAATCGGGCAGGCCGGCATCGGCCTGCTTCCAGCGGATCATGCCATAGGCGTCGTCGCGCAGGATCAGCACCACCAGATCGAGGCCGAGACGGACGGCGGTTTCCAGCTCCTGGCTGTTCATCATGAACCCGCCATCGCCGCAGATCGCCATCACCCGGCGGTCGGGATGGAGCATCGCCGCCATCATCGCCGAGGGAAGCCCGGCCCCCATGGTCGCCAGCGCGTTGTCGAGCAGCACCGTGTTCGATAGCCGGGTCGGATAGTTGCGTGCGAACCAGATCTTGTAGGTGCCGTTGTCCAGCGCGATGATTCCGTCGGGCGGCATGACGGCGCGCACATCGGCGACGATACGCTGCGGAAGCAGCGGGAAGGACGCATCGTCGCCGCGCTCGGCGATATGCGCCATCACCTCCGCTCGGACCCGCCTGAAATAGTCGAAGTCGTGGCCCGGGTTGGGCTCCAGCCGTTCGGCGAGGCGGTGGAAGGTGGACGCGATGTCGCCGATCAGCTCTAGCTGCGGAAAATAGACCTCATCGACCTCGTTGGGGCTGAAATTAACGTGGATGACCCGCTTCCCCCCGTGCTCCATGAAGAACGGCGGCTTCTCCACGACGTCGTGGCCGGCATTGATCACCAAATCGGCGCGCTCGATGGCGCAGTGCACGTAATCGCCCGCCGACAGGGCCGCCGTGCCGATATAGAGATCGTCGAACCGGCCGATGACCCCCTTGCCCATCTGGGTGGTGAAATAGGGGATCCCGGTCTTGCCGACGAAGGCCTCCAGCGCCTCGATGATGCGCTTGCGGTTGGCGCCGGCGCCTACCAGCAGCAGCGGATAGCGGGCCTCCCGGATCATCTCGACGGCCTGACCGATGGCGAGGTCGTCGCAATGCGGCCGCCTGGGAGAGGTCGGCGGGAACAGGGGCAGGTCGTCGACCGGCTCGGCCGCGATATCCTCGGGCAGTTCGATATGCACCGCGCCGGGGCGCTCCTGCTCGGCCAGGCGGAACGCCTCCCGGACGACGCTCGGGATGGTGGCGCCCTCGACGATCTGCTTGGCGTATTTGGTGATCGGGCGCATCATCGACACCACGTCGACGATCTGGAAACGCCCCTGCTTGCTGGTCTTGATCGGCTTCTGGCCGGTGATCATCATCATCGGCATGGCGCCGAGCTGGGCGTAGGCGGCGGCGGTGACGAAGTTGGTCGCGCCCGGACCCAGCGTCGCCAGGCACACCCCGGCCTTGCCGGTCAGGCGGCCGTAGGTGGCGGCCATGAATCCGGCCCCCTGCTCGTGGCGGGTCAGGATCAGCTCGATACTCGACGTGCGGAGCGAGTCGAGGAAATCGAGGTTTTCCTCTCCAGGCACGCCGAAGACGTATTTCACGCCTTCATTCTCCAGGGCCCGGACCAGCAAATCCGATGCCCGCAACCGTGTACCTGTCGCCGCGGACGCCGCCGCCTCGATCGTGCTCATGCTATCGTCCTCGAAGAGTTGCAGATCGCACCCGGTCCGCGTCGCGGGACGCGTAAGCGGGAAGGATGTCGGGAACCGGGTAACGTTCGTCGAGCGGTACGGACTTGCCGTTTCCGAGCGCGATCCGGCAGTGATAGCGCTTGAGCGCGCGCGGATGCGGGACTCCGCAGGAATGACTTATGATTCCCGTCCCGTAGCGCAGCTTCTCGACGAAATTCCTGACCCGCACCGACTTTTCTTCCGGGTCGAGCCCGCGCTGCAGCCGGCGGTCGTGGGTGGTAATCCCGGTGGGGCAGGTGTTCCTGTTGCACTTGAGCGATTGAATGCAGCCGAGCGCGAACATGAAGCCGCGCGCCGAGACCACGAAATCGGCGCCGACGCAATACGCCCACGCGACTTCCGCGGGCGTGATCAGCTTGCCCGAGGCGATCGCCTTGACACGATCGCGCAACCCGTGGCGCTCGAGGATATCCACCACCACCGGCAGCGCCTCCTTGATCGGCATGCCGACATTGTCCATCAGCGGCATCGGCGCCGCTCCGGTGCCGCCGTCGCCGGAATCGACGGTGATGAAATCGGGCGCGGATTCGATGCCGCGGGCGTGAATTTCCCGGCACATGCTCTCAAGCCAGCCATAGGCGCCGACCACGGTCTTGAACCCGACCGGCTTTCCGGTGACGTCACGAATCCGGCCGATCATGTCGAGCAGGTCCGTTACCGAGTCGATATCGAGATGGCGGTTGGGGGAGATCGAATCCGCATGCGCCGGGATGCCGCGGATGCGGGCGATTTCCTCGGTGACCTTGGCGCCCGGCAGGATCCCGCCCTTGCCCGGCTTGGCGCCCTGGCTGAGCTTGATCTCGAACATCCTGACCTGTTCGTGGGCCGCCACCTCGCGCAGCCTGTCCTCGCTCAGATTGCCCTCACGATCGCGCACGCCGTATTTCGCGGTGCCGATCTGGAACACCAGGTCGCAGCCGCCTTCGAGATGGTATGGCGCCAGCCCGCCCTCTCCGGTATTGAACCAGCAGCCGGCGAGCGCAGCGCCCCTCGACAGGGCCTCGACCGCCGGTTGCGAGATCGCCCCGAAACTCATGCCGGATATGTTGACCACGGATTGCGCGACATAGGGTTGTCTGGCGTAGGGGCCAAGGGTAACGGCGGGGGCGGGTTCGCTGTCTTCGTCGATTTTCGGAAACGGACAGTTGACGAAGATAACCGTGCCCGCCGGGGTGAGCGATTTTGTCGAACCGAACGCGATGGTGTTGTCGACACCGCGGGAAGACTTGTAAACCCATTCCCGCTCCGCCCGGTTGAAGGGCATTTCATCGCGGTCCATGGCGAAAAAGTACTGCCGGAAATACTCGCCCAGCGTGGTGAACAGATTGCGGAACCGGCCGATCACCGGATAGTTGCGCCGCACCGCGTCGGCCGTCTGGGAAACGTCCACGATAAACATCGCCACCACGACGACAAAAACGATGGCGATGGCGAACACGAACAGCGTCGTCAGGACGTTCATGCTGGTCATTGCAAGTGAGGAGAACAAAGACATTCATCTACCCTCCTGTTGCGAAAACGCCCGGCGCTTCGGCGCGGTACGAACCAGTGGGAGCGGAGGTGGCGTAATACCTTGAAATTGGACAGAAATTCGTTGCCGAAGCTTCATATTTTCCGGACGACGAAAGCGCCACGCCGCCGTGACCGAAGATAACCTGCATCGGTTCGATCTGCCAGAGGTGCGACGCAGGAAGGCGACCGCCGATTTCGACGCGGCCCGATGTCCCCGGGCGATGGCCCGGTCCGTTGCGCGAGGCGGAACACCGGATTGGTCCGGCCGGGTAGTGTCGGCTTGATTGTCCGGTCGCGCGAAGCAACCTTTCCCGTATCGCATGAAGCATCGGAGGCGCACGATGACGAGGCTCCTGTTCATCGCGGTCCTGGCCCTGGGGCTCACGGCCCCGTCGGTCGGGGCCCTGGCCCATCACGGCTGGTCGTGGACGACCGGCGGCAATATCGATCTGACCGGCATCGTCAAGACCGTCCGCCTTGGCAACCCCCACGGGATCCTGAAAATCGACGTGGAGGGCGAGGAGTGGAGAGCGGAGGTCGGTCAGCCCTGGCGCAACCGACGCGCCGGCCTCAAGGACGGCGATCTGGCCGAAGGGATCGAGATCCGGGTGATCGGCGAGCCGGCCGCCGACGTGTCGGAAAAGCGGGTCAAGGTGGAACGGTTGTTCCTGGGCAAGCGAGAGTACGTCCTTTACCCCGAGCGCGACTGAGACCTTGGAGGCCCTGTTCGCGGCGATCGAGGGGACCGCCCTGGCGCAGACTCTGCGCGGTTCCCGCTGGCTCTATGCCGGCGTCAACGCCGCGCACATCTTCGGGATCGCCCTGCTGATCGGGTCTGTCGTCCCGCTCAACCTGCGGCTTCTCGGCGTGTGGCGCGGCATCTCCCGAGAAGCGGTGGTGCGGGTGCTCGCGCCCGTTGCGGCGAGCGGGCTGGCCCTTGCCCTGCTCACGGGACCGCTGCTGTTCGCGGTCCGGGCGCGGGAATACAGCGGCGTCGGGTTCCTGCAGCTCAAGCTGGTCCTGATCGCCGTCGGGGTCCTGTCCACGCTCGCCTTGTGCCGGTCCCACGGGTTCCTGCTCAAGGACGCCCCGCGCGCCCGCCTGGCCGGTCACGCTATCCTCTCGACGGTTTGCTGGCTGGGAGCGCTCGTCTGTGGGCGATTGATCGCGTTCGCGGGCGATTGAGGCCGATCCGCGCGCCGAATGACACCCGGACGGGCCTGCTCGTGCGTGCAGAGAAGACTCACCGGAATTCGATGCGCTCCAATAGGGTTAGGGTTGGCGATGGGTCAGACTGGAGGACACGATGATGAACGAAGAGGGTCCGCTAGCTGTTATCCAAGACGAGATCGTAGGGCCGGGCGCTCCATGGTCGGCCCGCCTGCGGCGGGGCCAGGTGTTGCGCATCGTCGACCTGGAGGGTGAACAGGGCGTCGATTTCCTGTGCTACGACGCGGCCGATCCGCGCGAACGCTACTACGCGCCGAACACGATCAAGAAAAGCGGCACGCTTCGCCTCACCGAGGGCCATGCGCTCTACTCGGACCGGGGACGACCGCTTTTCACGATCGTCGGCGATTCCTGCGGCCATCACGATACCATCGCCGGTTGCTGCAGCGCGCTCAGCAACGCCATGCTCTACGGCGTGGAAGGCGTGCCGGGGTGCCGCGAGAACTTCCTGGCCGCCCTGGCGGAACACGACCTGGGATGGACGGACATCGTGCCCAACGTAAACTTTTTCTCCGCCGTGCCGGTATACGAAGGGGGCCGTCTGGCGGAACGGACCTTCGTCACCGGCCCGTCCAAACCCGGCGATCACGTCGATTTGCGAGCCGAGCGCGAAGTCCTCGCCATCGTCTCCAACTGCCCTCAGATCAACAACCCGGCCGCGGGGGGCCGACCGACCCCGATCCGCGTACAAATTTTCGAAGCCTCTTCATAGCGGCGCGCCGGTTCGACGCCGATCAGTGCCATAGCTGATTGACCGCGCGCGATCCTGAAGGGTCGGGACCCCGTGCATACCAACGCCTATCGGCACAGGGCGTTTCCGGTTTCCTTTGCGAATGCGTGACACGGTTCTTTTTCCGTCAGCGTTTCGAGAAAGGCGACGAGGTCGGCCTGTTCGCTGGCGCTCAGGTCCAGGCGGCGCAGAATCCGCTCGCCTCCGGCGTGCAGCCGTTCCTCGTCGATCGTCGAATAGTGATGGGCGACGTCGGCGAGCGTCTCGAGGCTGCCGGCATGCATGTAGGGCGCGGTGAGCGCCACGTTGCGCAAGCCCGGCACCCGGAACTCGCCGAAATTGCTTTGCCGCAGACGGACGTAACGGGTCCTGGAGGCGGTGGAGCGTGACGGATCGTCGTTGAAGCGGCCCAGCAGAGTGTACGGGCTCTGGCGCAATTTACGGATGCCACCATGCCGGCCGGGATCGACCCGGCCGGGTTCGACGAAATGCGGCACCCCGGCATCGGCGAACTCGCCGTTGGTGAAGGCCGGGCCGAAATGGCAGAAGGCGCAGTTGCCCCGGCCGATGAACAGGCGCAGGCCGCGCTTGGCGGCGGTGGGATAGCGGGCCCGGCCGGCCGCATCGTTGCGCGCGAGCGCGTCGCGAAAATCGTCGAACGGCGCGCGGCCGGTGATTTGGGTTTCCAGGAAAGCCGCCAGCGCCTTGCCGAGATCGACGAAGATCCGTGTGTCGTCCGCGCCGGGCGCGACGTCGAAAGCGCGCCGATAGAAGCAGGAGAGCTCCCGGTCGGAGCGCACCAGCCGCGCCGCGCCGCCGGGGCCAACGCCCATTTCACGGCCGTCGAGGAGGGGTCGCAGGTTCTGCGCCCACAGCGAGTCCTGCGCGCCGTCCCAGCCGAACCAGCGGTTGGAGCGCAGGTTGAACAGGCTGGGCGCGTTACGGTCGACGATCCGCTGCCCGCGGCTGCGCGGCAGGCCGTCGGTCCAGGCCTTGTCCGGCGGGTGGCAGGTTGCGCAGGAGACCGCGCCGGAGACCGACAGCCGCGGATCGAAGAACAGCGCCCGGCCGAAGACGATGGCGGCCGGTTTGCCGGAAACCCGGTTGCTCGGATCGGGCCACGAAGCCGGCGGCCAGGGCCCGTGGCGCAGGATCCGGCGTTCTTCCTCGGCGGTGAAGTCGAGCGCCGGCGCGGCGATGCCGGAAAGGAGACAGATTACGATTGCAAGCCCCGACGACAGGGCGGCGAGGGACGCGCCGGACCGCCGGGGCGTCACTCCAGCACCGTGTCGGCGGTCAGCTTCTCCCAGCCCGCCGCGCCGCGGATATCGAGGATCAGCTGCCAACGCCCCGGCATGTGGAACATCAGGCCTTCGGCCGTTCCGGATGAGCCGTCCAGCGTCACCCCGGGCCGATAATTCATGCCGTGCCGGTGGTCGGGCATCCAGCCGCGCACCCCGACCCGGCCGACCGGCGGCCCGCACAGGTGGAAACGGATGGAGAAGTGGGCGCCGACCGGGATGGCGGCGGGTTCCGATCGCCACCATACCGTCCATAGCTCGCCGGCGATTTTCGCGCCGCCGGTCCAGCCCTGCGGACGGTCGCATCCCGCCGCCTGGCCTGCCGCGAGGAGAGGCGCAATCGCGGCCGCCAGCGCCAACCCGAGCGGGCGCCACCGGGCCACGGCTATTTTCGGAGGTTTGCCAGGTGCGGCCGGATCATCGCCTCGCCATTGCGCCAGGCGATTTTCTCGGCGAGGTCGGGCGGCAGGTCCGTCAGCCATTGCCTGGTCCAGTCGGCGTGCTCGGCGACATAGTGCCAGCGCTCCGGCGTGAAGGTGTCGGTGCCGACCATGACGCGGTCCGGGAAGGCGGCGAACAGACCGCGCCAGTCGTCGTCGACCCGGCCGCCATGGGCATGTTCGCTGCGGAAGGCCAGGTCAGTCCACAAATTCGCGTGCTTTTCCAGCATCGGGCCAACAATATCCGGACCGACGAACCCGGCATGTGCCCACAACACCCGCGCTTCCGGCCATTGGGCAAGGATCCCGTCGACGGCGCCCGCGTCCGAATGGGCGTGCAGGAGAAGATCGTGCTGCCGCGCCAGCTCGACCATGCGCCGCGGCACGGGTTTGTCGGTTTGCGAGGCGAAGAGGTGGAATTCGCCGACCGCGACCCACTTGAAACGCTTCAGACGGTCCTCGAGGAAGTCGATCACCGACGGATCGTCCACCCAACTGTCGATCTCGCCGCGCCTGCGGTAGGGGCGCAGGCTGGGCAGGACAAGATCGGGCGCAGCGGCATGGAGCGCGCGGGTGCCGGCGTCGCCCGAGCTCGACACCAGCGCCCGCTTCAGCCCCGCTTTCTCCAGAATGGCGACGGCTTCGCCGGCGGAGAACCGTTCGGCGGCGTCGTGGCTGAAATGAATATGGGCGTCGAAGATCGGCAACGGCGCAGCGGCGGCGCGGCCCGCCGAGGGCAGCAGCGCCGCGGCGGCCGAGGTTGCGAGAAAGCGGCGGCGCGAAACTATCGCCGGGCTCCTTCCTGCTGGCATATCCGAATCCTGTCACTCCCGGCTGCTGCGTGGCAAGCCCGCGGGCCGCGCTCCGGATCCTCCCCGCGACGCTAGAGCCTGCCGCCCAGCTCGGGCGAGCCCGCCGGGTAGCGATAGGCCCGAAAGACCCGATTGGCCAAGCCCGTCCCGGACTCCCCGAAATAGGGGTTGATGTATTCCCACACGATCTCGCCTTCCGGGGTTACCTCGAACAGGCGTCCCGTCAGCCCTTCGCAGATCAGCGTGTTCCCGGACCACAGCCGCTGCGCGCCCGAGATATTGGGGCTGAAGAAATTCCACCTGGGCGCATCCTCGTAGCGCCACACCTCCCGTTTGCTGCGCGGATCGATCTCGACGACGGCCGAATGAAAAACCCCACGGGGCACGTGGATACCGTTCGCGAACAGGAGGATGTTGCCGTTTTCCAGCATGGTGCAGTCATGCTGCTGGCCCCACCCGTCGTCGCGCATGAACCAGTCGACCGCCTTGGTCCGCTTGTTGACGATCAGGATCGTGCTGATGCGTCGGAAGCTGAGCATGACGTTGCCGTCGGGTAGCTCCTCGCAGGCGTTGCAATGCGCGAATTCGAGCCGGGTGCTCATCGGGTGAAGCGGGAAGTCCTCGAGCGCGAGATCGCTGTGGGCGCGCCATTCCCACTCGACCTCGCCGTCGGGCGTCACTTCCTTGAGGAAGTCGCCCCAGATCGTGCCGTCTTCGTCTTCGCTGCCGGGTTCGGCGCCCCTGACGCGTTCCGTCGCCGCCGCCGGCATTGGCTCCCAACCGATATAGAGCGTGTTGCCGTTCCCGAGACGCCGGAAATCGTGATGGTGTGCGTCATCGAAGTGTTCCCACAGGAGATTGCCTTCCCAGTCGAACTCCTTCAGATGTCCGCCCTTGCCGCCCGAAGGTTCCGGCCCGGAATCGACCTTGACGCCGCAGAGCAGCCGGCCGCCCGGTAGCAGATACCCATAGTCGCCGGGCAACCCGCCGATGTTCCAGCGATGGACGACATCGCCCTTGAGGTCGATCAGCAGCACCTCTTCGCCCTCGAGCGGAGCGAACACGGTGTAGCCGGCGGTCGCCCGCGCCTCGTCCAGTGTCGTCAGGCCGGTCACAAGGGGACGCATGCCGAAACCGTGGCAAAAGATGATGGTCATGTCCAATCAGCGCCGCAGCGATCGGACATCCATCTCCTGTCCGCCGTTCTTCCTAGGCGGATTGTGGCCGCAGCAGGTCGGAAAGGCTCGCATGGGGCTCAAGGGCGGCTGTGCGGCGCCTTGCGTCGATGGCGTGACGGCGTTTCGCCGAACCGCTTCCGGTAGGCGGTGGCGAAATGGGCGGCGCTCGAGAAGCCGGTGGCAATTGCAACCTCGAGGATCGGCAGGTCGGTCTGGCGCAGCAGCGTCCGGGACTTGTCGAGACGCAGATCCCGATAGAAGGCCGCGGCGCTGCGGCCCAGCCCGGCGCTGAATTGGCGGTTAAGGTGACGCGGGCTCACGCCGGCAATCTGGCCGAGTTCGGCAAGCGGCAGCGGGTCGGCGATATGATTTTCCATGGCCTCTATGGCGGCCAGCACGGCGTGGCGGCTGGTGCCGTAACGCTCCGCGAGCCCGGCCCGCTGCGGACCGCCGGCGGGGCGCACATCGGTATGCATGAACCAGTCGCTGACCTTCCGCGCGAAGTCCGCGCCGTGATGCTCGGCGATCAGGGCGTGCATCATGTCCAGCGGCGCCGTCCCGCCGGCGCAGGTGATGCGGTCCCGGTCCACGACATAGAGCGTACGCTCCAGGAGGAGGCCGGGATGGCGCTCGGCCAGGGCGGAGGCGTGTTCCCAGTGGAGCGTCATCCGTCTGTTTTCCATGATTCCGGCATTGGCAAGAACCGCCGGCCCGCCCGAGACCCCGCCCAGAATGCAGCCGTGCCGGGCCTGGCGTCGCAGCCATTGAAACATCCGGCGGTCGCGAAAGCCGACCGGGTCGCCGCCGGCGACGACGAACGCGAGATCGTACACGCCGGTCGCGTCCCCGAGCCCGGCAACCGCGACAGAAGCCGCGGACGAGCTGCTCAGCATCTCCGGCGTATTCGTCCCGGCGGCGAAATGGAAGATCTCGTATATCCGTTTGCCGGCCAACAAGTTGGCCGCGCGCAGGGGTTCCGTCACCGCCGCGAAGGACATCAGGGCGAACCCCTCCACCAGAACGAAGGCGATGCGGCGGTTGGCGAATGCCGGGTCGGGCATGTCTGGAAAGTTAAAGAATAGGTCCTTCAGGGAAAAGCGCCCAAGCGCCGTCCGGCGCATCAATCGGTCGTTCGATCGAGGACGTCATGCGCTATTCCGTATTGCAAATCCTCAAGCAGGGCCTGACCGGCAATCGTGGCTGGACGCCGGTCTGGCGCGAGCCCGACCCCAAGCCGCACTACGACATCGTCGTCGTAGGCGGCGGCGGGCACGGCCTCGCGACCGCCTACTACCTGGCGAAGATGCACGGGCTGACGGATGTCGCGGTGCTGGAAAAAGGCTGGCTCGGCTCCGGCAATGTCGGCCGCAACACGACGATCATCCGCTCCAACTATCTGCTGCCGGGCAACCAGCCCTTCTACGAACTGTCGATGAAGCTGTGGGAGGGGCTGGAGAAGGAGCTCAACTACAACGTGATGGTCTCGCAGCGCGGGATCGTCAACCTGTTCCACAACGACCCCCAGCGCGACGCGGCCGCCCGGCGCGGCAATGCCATGCTTCTGGCCGGGATCGATGCGGTGCTCCTCGACCGCCAGGCGCTGCAACGGAAATGCCCCTTTCTGGACTTCGACAACGAGCGTTTCCCCATCAAGGGCGGGCTTTGGCAACCGCGCGGCGGCACGGTGCGGCACGATGCGGTCGCCTGGGGCTATGCCCGCGGGGCCGACCGACGCGGCGTCGACCTGATCCAGAACTGCGAGGTCACCGGCTTCGATATCCGCGACGGGATTTGCCGTGGCGTCCAGACGACGCGCGGGGCCATCGGCGCCGACAGGGTGGCGGTCTGCGTCGCCGGTTCGTCCAGCCGCTTGATGGGTCTCGCCGGGCTGCGCCTGCCGATCGAAAGCCAAGTCATGCAGGCGTGCGTGACCGAAGCGCTGAAGCCCGCCATTCCCGGCGTGCTGACCTTCGGGGGCGGCCATTTCTACGTCTGCCAGTCGGACAAGGGCGGGATCGTCTTCGGCGGCGACCTCGACGGCTACAACTCCTATGCCCAGCGGGGCAATTTGCCGACGATCGAGGATGTCTGCGAAGGCGGCATGGCGCTCATGCCCATGATCGGCCGGGCGCGGATACTGCGGATGTGGGGCGGCGTGGTCGACATGTCGATGGACGGCTCGCCCTTCATCGACAGAACGCCGGTCGAGGGGCTCTATTTCAACGGCGGCTGGAACTACGGCGGCTTCAAGGCGATCCCGGCGGGCGGCTATTGCCTCGCCCACCTGATCGCGACCGGCGCGCCGCACCCGGTCGCGGCGGCGATGCGGCTGGACCGGTTCGCAACCGGCGCCACGATCGACGAGAACGGCGCCGGCGCCCAGCCCAACCTGCATTAGGGAGCCCGGCGTGCTCATCGACCACCCTCTGCTCGGCCCGCGCGACGCCGCGGAGTTCGTCTATCTCGGCGACGCCGGGTTGATCGACCGGCCCGACTGGCAGGCGGAGGATGCGGCGCGGCGTTTCCATGACTATCTGCATCTGCGGGACAACCCCGCCGGCGAGCACCGGGAGCTGTGGTTTCACGAACAGGGCGACCGCTCCTGGCTGGTCGTGACCCGCAACACGCTGACTCACGAGATTCTCCGGGTCGAGCTGGCGCGCGACGTCGCGCTCGCGCGGGGGCGGGACCGGTGAGCGGCGGATTCCGGCTCGACGGCGGCGCGATCGACCGCGACCGTACCCTCGCCTTCCGCATCGACGGTCGGCGGCTGACCGGCCATCCCGGCGATACGCTGGCCTCCGCTCTGCTCGCCAACGGGGTCCGGCTGGTCGGCCGGAGCTTCAAGTACCACCGGCCGCGCGGTATCTTCACCGCCGGCTCGGAGGAGCCCAACGCGCTGGTCGAGTTGCGAAGCGGCGCGTACCGGGAGCCCAACACGCGGGCGACCGTCGCCGAGCTGTTCGACGGGCTGGAGGCCTGGAGCCAGAACTACCGCGGCTCGCTGCGCCACGATTTGCTGGCGGTCAATGACCTGCTCGCCCCCTTCCTGTCGCCCGGCTTCTACTACAAGACCTTCATGTGGCCGAAATCGTTCTGGGAGCGGGTCTACGAGCCGGCCATCCGGGCCTCCGCCGGGCTTGGCGGCCTGTCGGGCGAGGCCGACCCGGACAGCTACGACAAGGGTTTCCTGCATTGCGACCTGCTGGTGATCGGCGCGGGTCCGGCCGGGCTAGCCGCCGCGCTGACCGCCGGGCGCGGCGGGGCGCGGGTCATCCTGGCGGACGAGGATTTCGTCATGGGCGGCCGGCTCAATGCGGAGACCCACGAAGTCGAGGGGCGACCGGGCGCGGCCTGGGCCGCCGACGCGGTGCGCGAGCTGGCCGCCATGGATCGTGTCCGCCGGATGCCGCGGACCACGGTGATCGGGGCCTACGATCACGGCATTTACGGCGCGCTGGAGCGCCGGACCGACCATCTGGCCGCTGGCAACGGCAGGCCGCGCCAGATCCTGTGGCGGATATACAGCAAGCGGGCCATCCTGTGCGCCGGCGCCACCGAACGGCCGATCGCCTTCGGCGGCAACGACCGGCCGGGGGTCATGCTGGCCGGGGCGGTGCGCGCCTACGCCAACCGCTTCGCCGTCGGCGCAGGCCGGCGCGTCGGCCTGTTCGTCAACAACGACGACGGCTGGCGAACCGCCGCCGATCTCGCCCGGAAGGGCGTCCTTATCGTGGCTGTCATGGACGCGCGGGACCGCGATCCCGTCGCCGAGGTGCCGGGCGCCCGTATCCTGATGGGCGCGCGCGTGACGGCAACCCGGGGTCGCCACGGCCTGAAGGGGATCACGCTGGCGACCGGGGAAAGCCTGGCGCTCGACTGCCTTGCGGTCTCCGGCGGCTGGAACCCCAACGTCCATCTGACCTGCCATCACGGCGGCAAGCCGGTCTGGCGCGAGGAGACCGCCGCGTTCGTGCCCGGCGACAGGCTCCCCCCCGGGATGAGGGTCGCCGGCGCGGCTGGCGGCGCCTTCACCACCTCGACCGCGCTCGCCGAGGGGCATCGGGCGGCGGTCGGGGCGCTCGGCGAGCTCGGTTTTCCGGCCGCCGCGGGCGATCCGCCAGGCGCCAGCGACGAGGCGGCCGACATCACGCCCTTCTGGCACGTTCGGGAGAGCCGCGGCCGGGCATGGCTCGACCTGCAAAACGACGTGACGGTGAAGGACATCGAGCAGTCGCACCGCGAAGGCTTCCGGTCGGTCGAGCTCGTGAAACGCTATACCACGCTCGGTATGGCGACCGACCAGGGCAAGACCGCGAATGTCGGAGCGCTCGCCATCCTCGCCGAACGGACCGGAAACGGGATCGCCGAGACCGGCACGACGATGTTCCGCCCGCCCTACACCCCGGTGACGATCGGCGCCTTCGCCGGGCGATCGCGCGGCCGGGAATTCCGGCCGACCCGCCTGACGCCGAGCCATGGCTGGGCGGAACGCCACGGCGCCGTCTTCGTCGAGGCCGGCCTGTGGCTGCGTGCCCAATGGTTCCCGCGCCCAGGCGAGACCCGTTGGCGGCAGTCGGTGGACCGGGAGGTGATGCAGACCCGCGGCTCGGTCGGCATCTGCGATGTCACGACGCTGGGCAAGATCGATATCCAGGGGCGCGATGCAGCCGAATTCGTGAACAGGATCTACGCCAACGGCTTCGCCAGGCTGGCGGTGGGCAGGGTGCGCTACGGCCTGATGCTGCGCGAGGACGGCTTTGCCTACGACGACGGTACGACGGCCCGGCTCGGCGAACGCCATTTCGTCATGACGACGACGACGGCGAACGCCGTCCCGGTGTTCCGCAACATGGAGTTTGCCCGCCAATGCCTGTGGCCGGGGCTGGACGTCCATCTGATCTCGGTGACCGAGCAATGGGCGCAGTTCGCCGTCGCCGGTCCGAATTCGCGCGGGGTGCTCCAGAAGATCGTCGATCCCGGGCACGACATCTCCAACGAAGCTTTCCCCTTCATGGCGTGCGGAGAAATCGCGGTGTGCGGCGGCACCCCGGCGCGGCTGTTCCGCATCTCCTTCTCCGGCGAGCTGGCATACGAAATCGCCGTCCCCGCACGCTACGGCGAATCCCTTATGGAAGCGCTGATGGCGGCCGGAGAGGAATTCGGCGCGGTCGCTTACGGCACCGAGGCGCTGGGGGTCATGCGGATCGAAAAGGGACACGCGGCGGGCAACGAGCTGAACGGCCAGACCACGGCGCGCATGCTGGGCCTCGAACGCATGGTGTCCAGGAAGAAGGACTGTATCGGCAACGTGCTCTCCCAACGGCCGGAGATGAACCGCGAGGACGGGCTGGAGATGATGGGGTTCAAGCCGCTCGATCCCGGCGAGGAGCTTGCCGCCGGCGCGCATTTCCTGGCGCCGGGCGCGGCGTCGGAGATGGCGAATGACGAGGGCTGGATGACATCGGTGGCCTATTCGCCGACTCTGCAATCGCCAATCGGCCTTGGCTTCGTCCGCAAGGGGCACGCGCGCATCGGCGAGACCGTCCGGGCGTGGGACGGCGTGCGCGGTACGGACATCCCTGTCGAGATCGTCTCGCCGCATTTCTACGACCCGGACGGGGAGCGGCTTCGTGGCTGATCGCGCGCTTGCCGCGCGCTCGCCGCTCGACGGTTACGACCGCGGCGTCGGCACGATCGCCCTCGCTGAAATTACCGACCTTGCGTTGGTCTCGGCGGCGGTACCGCAGGGCGGGGACGCCGCCTTCGCCGCGGCGCTCGCCGAGGGATTCGGCGCGGAGCGGCCCGAGACCGGCGATTCGACCCCCGGCGACAGGCACGCGGCGCGAATCCTCGGCATGCAGCGGGACCAGGTGTTTATCCTGTTCGACCCGCCGGATCCGGGCCGGGCAGCCGAGACGGTCGCGGCGACGCTCGGCTCCGCGGCCTACGTCACCGATCAGTCGGACAGCTGGGCCATGCTGCGTATCGCGGGGACCGGTGTCCGCGCCGCGTTGGAGCGCATCTGTTCGCTCGACCTCGCCGACGAGGCGTTCCCGGAAGGCCGGGTGGCGCGCACCGTCATGGAGCATCTCGCGGTCATCATCCTGCGCGACGGCGCCGACAGCTTCCTGCTGATGAGTCCGCGCTCTTCCGCCCGCTCTTTCCTGCATGCGGTGGAGCTGTCGGTCGAGCACGTATCGGAATAGCAATCCGGCGCCGGACCGCGCCGCCCACCCTCCCCCGGCCCCTCCCGCAAGCGGGAGGGGAGAAGATAGGGAGCGGTGCCGGCGCCGAGAGTCTCCCTCTCCTCCCCGCGGGGAGGAGAGGGCCGGGGTGAGGAGGGGCCTATCGGGCGCCGTGATCGTGCCAGGTCGAAAAATGCACTAATCTTCCAACCGGATCGGTCGTCGGGGCGGGCCAGCCGGGATTGGGAAAGGCCGCCCGATGCCGGCTTCGCCGTGCTTGAGTCGACTTCAGGGAGACAACCGCCATGATGATCAGCGGTCTGAAGGAATCCCGGCTTGTCGTCGTCCTGCAGACGGATCACTCCAGGGTCGCCGGGCTCCTTGCGGCGCATTGGGGAAACGCCCAATTCGCCGAGCCGGCGCCCTACGAGTCGATGGTGCTGGCGGCGGAGGAGCACGACGCCGGGTGGTGGGAGTGGGAGGCTCGCCCCACCCTCACCGACGAGGGCTACCCGATGGATTATATCGGGAGCGTCAAGAATCTCGGCTCCATCTGGCTCGAGTTCTTCCACCGCGCGATCGAGCGCGTCGCGGAACGGGACCCCTATGCCGGCCTCATGATCCTCATGCACGCCGAGGGGCTGTGCACGCGGGGCAAGGGGCTGATTTCGCACATGCCGGATTTTTCGGCGATCCCGGAGGTGCGCGATGCGCTCGACCGCTGGGAAGCCAGACGAGAGGAACTCGTCGACCGGCTGCGCGGGTCGGCCGAGTACCGCGCCTTCGCCACCGACCGGGCGCTCTGGCGGAACTTCCAGCTCATGGAGGTTTTCGACCAGCTGGCCCAGTTCATCTGCAACCGCTACCCGTTCGACAGCGAGGCGCGAAAGAACGGCCCGTCCAACAGCATCGCACATGTGCCGGTAGGCCCGGGACGGGACGACGTCACGCTGACGGTGGACGTGCTGGACGGCGCGCGCGCCCGCGTCCACCCCTACCCGTTCGACCGGAGCCCGCTCCGGATCCCGATCCCGGCGCGCCTCGTTCCGGATCGGCGATACGAAAGCCAGGAAGCGTTCCTGCGCGACTTCCACAGGGCGGAGCGCTGCGTCATCGACTACAGCCTCCACGCCGACTAGCGCCGCGAACCGAATGCGGAAAAGCAGCTGAGCCGTGTCGGCGAACTCCTGGAACTCTCCGGGCTCGACGGGCACGGTCTGCGCATGCCTCACGAACTCTCCGGCGGCGAGCAGCAGCGTATCGCTCCCGCGCAGGCGACGGCGCCGAGGGAGAAGATCGCGCCCCGTGTTGTAAACTGCGATCCGAGGATCGGGCGGAAGAACGGAAATTCGTCAATGGCGCTTGTCACCGACATCGTGGACCAACGGGCCGTCGCGTTCATGCGGGCCTTTTCGTCGCCCCGCGAAAGCGCCGTGGCGGCGAAGCTGCGCGAGGCGACGGCGGAGCATCCCAGACGAAACATGCAGATCGGCATGGAACAGGGGCGCCTGATGGCCCAGCTGGCGGCGACGATCGGCGCCAGGCGATGCCTCGAGGTTGGCGTATTCACCGGTTACAGCGCGCTTTGCGTCGCCGAACGCCTGCCGCCCGACGGCAAGCTGGTGGCATGCGACATTTCCGAGGAATACACCGCGATAGGAAAACCGTTCTGGGAGGAGGCCGGGGTCGCGGACCGGATCGAGCTCCGGCTGGGCCCGGCGTCGGACACGCTGGCGGCGCTCATCGATGAAAGACAGGACGGATCCTTCGACTTCGTGTTCATCGACGCCGACAAGGGCGGGTATGACGACTATTACGAAAAATGTCTCCGGCTGACCCGAAGCGGCGGAATCGTCGTCCTGGACAATGTGTTCCTGGGAGGCGCCACATACGACCCTGAAGACGCGCGCGACCGGACCGCCACGATGCGCGGGCTGCTGGCAAAGATTTCCGCCGACGAGCGGGTCGACGCGTCCATCCTGCCCGTAGGCGACGGCATCGTAATCGCCTGCAAGCGATGAGCCAGTACGCCGAACCCGGGCCCCACGGACAGGGAGCCAGGTCAAGGAGACATCCCATGCCCGCCATTCGCAGCTTCGTCATCGCGTTCGGCGTCTTGCTGATGCTGGCGGCGACCGCCGTCCACCCCCGGGCCGAGATCACCGACCGCGCCGTCAGCCGGGCGTTCCTGACCCTGCTCGCCGGCGCGGAGAGCGACCGGGCGCACGCCTGGGAGCTGATCGAGACGCAATGGCAGCCGTCTTTCCTGCCGATGGCTCTGGAGGCGATCCGCCTGACCCGCGACCTGGAGGTCTCCGACGTCCTGGTGAGCATCATGGAACGCAAGATGGGTGCCGAGCTCGGCCACGACCTCCAGGCCTGGCAACGCAGGATGTGGAACGCGCCCGAGGCGCGGCACCCGCGCTACGCCGCCTTCAAGAGCGCTCTCTACAGCCTCATCGACCCGCGGTTCTCGGCGTATTTCGACACGGTGAGCAACCCGCTCATCCGGCTCGACGAGATCGTCTGGGGCGGCGTGCGGCAGGACGGCATCCCGCCGCTTCGCAACCCGGCGATGCTGGCCGCGGAAGACGCCGGCTATCTGGAGGACGACCACATCGTGTTCGGCCTCTCCGTCAACGGCGATGCCCGCGCCTATCCCAAGCGCATCCTCGCCTGGCACGAGATGTTCGTCGACACCGTCGGCGGCGTGCCGGTCGCGGGGGTGTACTGCACCCTGTGCGGCACCGTGATCCTCTTTCGCACCAGGCACGAAGGGGTGCTTCACGAGCTCGGCACGAGCGGCTTCCTCTACCGTTCGAACAAGCTCATGTACGACCGGGCCACCCAGTCGCTGTGGAGCACGATGCGGGGCGCGCCGGTGGTCGGACCGCTTGCCGGCAAGGGCATCGTGCTGGAGAGCGGGGCCGTGGTGACCACCACCTGGGGCGAGTGGCGGCGGCGCCACCCCGGAACCCGGGTGCTCTCGCTCGATACCGGCCACCGCCGCGACTATTCGGAAGGGGCCGCCTACCGCGACTACTTCGCGACCGACGAGCTGATGTTCCAGGTCCCGGTCCTCGACACAAGGCTGAAGAACAAGGACGAGGTGTTCACGGTGCGCCTCGCCCGTCACCCGGAAGCGCCGCTCGCCATATCGGCCGGGTTCCTCGCGGCGAACCCCGTCCATCACGATGCGATCGAAGGCACGGCGCTCGTGGTGCTCACCGATCCGTCGGGCGCCAACCGCGCCTACGCGAGCGAGGACGTGACGTTCACCCGGTACGACGGCGACCGCGGCGTCGAGGACGGGTCCGGCACGGTCTGGACGATGGACGAGGACGCCCTGACCGCCGAAGACGGGCGTGTGCTCCGCCGTGTCCCGGCGCAGCGGGCGTTCTGGTTCGGCTGGCACGCCGCCTTCCCCAACACCCGCCTGGTGCGGTAGCGGGCGGGCGCGGCCGACGGCGTCACGAAGGGGTTCCGCCGTCCGGTCTCGGCATGCGGTAGCCCACGCCGCGCAGGTTGAAGATCCAGGTCGGGTTCGCCGCGTCCTCGCCGATCTTGGCCCTGAGCTTCTTTATGAAGTTGCGCACCAGGCTGAAGTCGCCGCCCTTGCGCCCGTTCCAGATCTGGCGCACCAGGGCCTCGTATGCCACGACCCGTCCCGCGTTGAGCGAGAGGACGCGCAGCAGGTCGTATTCGGTCGCGGTGAGGTCCACCTCGCGCCCGGCCACCGTGACCCGGTGCGCCTCGTAGTGGATCGCGAGCCCGTCGAGTTCGAAGGGCTCGGGGAGGGCGACGCGGCGCAGCACCGCCCCGACCCTGGCGGTGAGCTCGGTCGGCGAGAACGGTTTCACGACATAGTCGGCCGCGCCCGCTTCGAGCGCCTTGGCGATGGTCTCGTCGCGGCCGTAGCCGGAGATGAACACGACCGGCAGATCGGCGAGCTCGGGCACGCTTTCCATCAGCGCGATGCCGTCCGTGCCGGGCAGCATGAGGTCGAGCAGGACCAGCGCGGGCTTCTCCGCGCCGATGATCTGGGCCAGCTCCTCGTGGTCGCCCGTAACCAGCGGGGCGTATCCCGCGCCGGTGAGGATGTCGCGCACGTAGCGAAGGGTCCTCGGGTCGTCGTCCACGACCAGGATGCGCTCGGGCTCGCGCGCCTCTCGCGCCGGCGCGGGAGCGCGCGCGGCGGCCGGGGCGGCGTCGCCGGCGCCCTCGACCGCCGCCAGGGTGAAGGTGAACACGCAGCCCTGGCCGGGACCGCCGCTTTCGGCCCGGATCCGGCCCCCATGCGCTTCCACCAGCCCCTTGCAGATGACGAGCCCGAGGCCGGTTCCGGCGATCGTGCACGCGCCGTCGCCGCGGGGGTCGGCGTATTTGCGGAAGAGGTGGGGCAGCAGCTCGGGCGCGATGCCGCTTCCCTGGTCCGCGACCGAGATCGCGACGTGGACGCCGTCGCGCGCGGCCGCGACCCGGATCGGGGCGGACTCGGGCGAGTGCCTCGCGGCGTTGGAGAACAGGTTGTTCAGCACCTGCGCGACGCGGCGCCGGTCGGCCATCACCCGGGGCAGGTCGCGGGGCAGGTCGATGAGCACGGTGTGGCGGCCGCCGCCGCTCAGGAACGTGTTCCGCGCCCGGTCGACCAGGGCGGCCAGCTCGGAGGGCTCCGGCGACACCGAGAGCGTGCCCGCCTCGATGCGCCCCGCGTCGAGCAGGGCGCCGATGAGGCCGCGCATGTGCCCGGCCTGCTCGTGGATGATGCGGTGGAACTCGCGCATCTCGGCCGCGTCGAGCTCCGCCGATTCCTCCAGCAGCGTCGCGGCGGAGCCCTTGATGGCGGTGAGCGGCGCGCGAAGCTCGTGGCTCACCATGCCGAGGAACTCGGCGCGCAGCCGCTCGATCTCGTCGAGCGGCGCCAGGTCCTGAACGGTGATCACCAGCGAGCCGACGGCGCCGCCTTCGGTGCGGATCGGCGTGGCGTTGACCAGGGTCCGGACGCTGCGCCCGTCGGGCACCGAGAGCACCACCGCCTCGGCGCGCATCGTCTCGCCGCTTTGCAGCAGCTGGTCGACGGAGAACTCGCGCAGGCTCACCTCGCTGCCGTCGGCGCGGCGGAACGACATCACCTCCAGCAGCTGCTCGGTGGGGTGGCCGGGCGTGCGCAGGCTCTCCACGATGCGCCGCGCCTCGCGGTTGAGCGACGCCGGGCGCCCGCGCTCCGCGTCGAACACCACCACGCCCACCGGCGAGGTCTCGATGAGGGCCTCGAGATCGGCCCGGGCGCGGCGCTCGCCGCGGTGGGCGCGCGCGTTGGCGATCGCGGAAGCCGCCTGCGAGGCGAACAGCGTCAGCACCTCCTCGTCCTCGCCGGTGAACGCCTCGCCGTCCGCCTTCTCGGCGAGGAAGAAGTGGCCGACCTCGACGTCGCGGTGGCGCATCGGCGTGCCCTGGAAGGTGCGCGAGAAACTCGGCGCGGGCTCGATGCCGAGCGCGCGGACATAGCCCGCGAGGTCGGCGAGGCGCAGCGGTCCCGGCAGGCCCCGCAGGTGCTCGAACAGGCGCGCGCTGCCGGGCCATGCGAGGAGCGCGCGCTTTTCCTCCGGAGTCACGCCCGAGAAGACGAAGCCGTCGGGCGCGCCCGCCTCGTCGACGGTCGTGATGATGCCGTAGCGCGCGCCGGTCAGCGCGCGGGCGGTCTCGACCGCCTCGTCCAGCACGGCGTCGAGGTCGAGGCTCGAGTTTATCCGCAGGATCGCCGCGCTAAGCGCGGAAATCCGTTCGCGCGGCGCCTCGATCCCGCGGGCCGGTTCGCCGGTCCCGGTCAAGAGCTCCTTCCTTCCCGGCAATGTCCGCGTGGAGAGCGCGGCCGAACAGCCGATCGTGCATTTCCAGGATCGCCCGGGCGTCGGCCAGCAGATCGCGCCCGACGGGGGTCAGCCGCAATCCCCTGGGGTCCCGGTCGAACAGACGAACCCCGAGCCGGTCTTCCAGCGCGTGAATTCGCAGCGACAGCGCTCCGCGGGAGCACCCGAGGGTCTCGGCGGCCGCGGAGAGGCTCTCTTGGGCGGCGACGGCCGCGAACGACCGCAGGAGTCTGGTCTCGATATCGGGCATATGGATGGGCTGTTTCAATGTTCGAGCCGGCCCTGTGACCGGGCGCGAGCTCGTCGCGCGCAACCGCAAGTCCGCGACAGTCTGTGTACCAATATGAGAGTAAAATGTGCGTATCTTTTTGCCCAATATTAATATTTATTTCGTAAATTTCTGGCCGAATCCACGCGCCCCGGCAAGTATAGCGCACGCCCCGCCGTCGATTCGCGCCCGCCGACGCCGGGGCGGAACCCCCCGCCCCCTCTTGTCACCCCGGACTCGTTCCGGGGTGACAGGGCCGGGAGGGTGGGGCTTTACGGGCCGACATCGTCGTACAGGTCGCGCCAGCCCGGATTGTCGCGCTCGACGATCCGGAGCTTCCAGGCGCGCGGCCATTTCTTCAGCCGCTTCTCCTGCGCGATGGCGTACCCGATATCCTCGAACGGCTGCGCATGGACGAGGCGCGTCACCCCGTATTTGCGGGTGAAGGCCGCGCCCGTGCCGGTCCTGTGTTGATGGACCCGCCGTGCCAGATCGTTGGTCACGCCGACATAGAGCGTGCCGTTGCGCTTGCTCGCGAGGATGTAGACCCAGTAGGTCATCGCGCCGCTTTCCGGACCGCCCCCCTTGTCACCCCGGACTTGTTCCGGGGTCCAGATGGGCCGGGCGAGAGTGGTGCCTGACAGTCTGGACCCCGGAACAAGTCCGGGGTGACAAGGGGGGGCATCGATACCGGGCCCGGCCGGAGGGCGGCGGGTCACCTGCCGTGGAAGGCGTTGACGACTTCGCGCTTGACCGCCTGCGCCGCCCCGGTCGGTTCGCCGGGCTTCTCCAGCAGCTGGATCCAGGCCTTGCCGAGAGGCGGCAGCAGCGAGGGGCGGACGACGGCCTTCAGATCCCCCGGGACCGTGCCCTCGGTCATCACGGTGATCGCCGCGCCGGCGCTCACCGCGTCGCGGATGACCTCTTCGCTCGGGCTGCACAGGGCGACGCGCCAGGCGATGTTCCGGCCCTTCAGCGCCGCCAGACCCGACTCCCTGAGCGAGCAGCCCTCCGGAAAACAGGCGACCGGGAGCGGCGCGTTCTCGTCGAACGTGAAATCCCGGGCAGCCACCCAGTGCAGGCGGCGGCGGGAAAGGCGGGTCCCCGGCCGGATCTCCTCGAGCGAGGTCACGATGGCGAGGTCCAGCGCGCCGCGCAGCGTCTCCTCGGCCAGCACGCGGCAGGACCGGCAAACGATATCCAGCTCGATCGCGTCGTATCCCTCGTCCAGGTGCCGGCGGAGCCGGGAGAACAGCTCGCTTCCGTGATCCTCGCCGACCCCGAGCCTCACCCGCCCGGAAACCCGCCTGGCGGCGGCCCGGTCGATCAGGCGGTCGTGCATGTCGACGAGCGCCTGGGCGTGGGGCAGCAGGTCCTGGCCGGCCGCGGTGATCTTCACGTTGTGGCGGCCCCGGTCGAACAATCGATCGCCGACCTGCTCTTCCAGCAGCTGTATCCGCACCGACATCGTGCCCTGGGAGCATTCCAGCCTCTCGGCCGCCGTGGAGAAGCTCTTCTCCGTCGCGACCGCGAGGAAGGACCGCAGCAGCTTGGTGTCGATATCGCGCATGGAAACTGAATATGCCAATGCCGGGTGCCGGTCAATTCCCGCGGCCCGCCCCCTCCCCGCGGGGCGGCGGAGCGACGTGGATGGCCGGGACGGGTCCATTGCCGTCCGGTTCGGCTTCGGGACGCGCTCCGTGCCCATTGGCGAGGCCATTCCCGCCCCCTCTTGTCACCCCGGACCTGTTCCGGGGTCCAGGCTTGCCCCGGACGCCGTTCCGGGGGAAACCGGGCGAGAGCGGCGGCTGACGCTCTGGACCCCGGAACAAGTCCGGGGTGACAGCGGGGGGCAAGGACGGAAGGCGCGGGCGCGCCGCGATCCGTGTCCCGGCCCGCCCTCCCCCGGCCCCTCCCGCGGGCGGAAGGGGAGAAGGCGGGGCGGGGGGCGGACGGGACGCCGCCCGATTCTCCCGCGCGGGCATTTCCGCCCGGCGGACCGCCGGACGACGCCTCGCCCGGCCATCCGCGGCGCCGTCCCCCGGGAGGCCCAACGCCGGGAATCGGCGGAAAAGCGGGCTCTCGACGGGTCCGCGCCCCGCTTCGCGCGCCACGGGACCGGCGGCGGACAGGCCGGACACAACATTGAATAAAATAAATTGACAATACTTTTGTATAGTTGACTCCAATCCTAACACCGCTGCAAAATGCCCGTGCCGCTGTCGATGCGGCCGATTGCGACCGTCCCGGTTCCGCCGGGGGTCGGGACAAACATGGAGGACGAAGAGGATGAATATCCGAGAGTTGAAGTTCTTGACGGTCGCGGCGGTCGTGGCGCTCGGCCTCGGCCTTGCCGGCTGCGGCGGTGGAAGCAGCGGCGGCGACACGGCGGCGGTAGAACCGCCAGTGGTCGAGCCCGATCCCATCGACGCGGAGCGGACGGCCATCGCGGCCGCCATCGCGGCTGCCGGCACGGCGGCGGGGATGGTGACCGATGCGGCGACCGACGAGCAGGTCATGGCCGCGAATGAGGCCGTTGCGGCCGCCATGGCGGCGATCAACGGCGCAACCCTCATCTCGGCGGGTGACGCTGCCGCGTACAGGGCGAGCCTCGCGACGATCAGCGGCGACCTGACTGCGGCGCTGGACAGCCGCACGATGACGATGAACCTCGCCAGTCAGCGCATGGCCATCAGCGAAGCGATTACTGCGGCCATGACCGCGGTGAACGCGGTGATGGACGATTCGGACGACGCCACGGTGACGGCTGCCGAGACCGCGATCGCTGCGGCGACCGCGGCAATCGAGGCAGCGGACGATATCTCCGCATCCGAAGCCCGGGCGGAAGAGGCGAAGGTTGCCGAGCTTCAGAGTGATCTCGACGCTGCCAAGTCGAGCCGCCAGACGGCGATGAACGAAGCCGAGAGGCTCCGCATGGCCGCCGAGGCCAGGGAGACGGCCCGGGTGGATGCCGAGACCGCCATTGCCGCCGCCATGGAGGCGGTGGGCGCTCTCTCCGAGTCATCGACCGACGAGGAGGTTACGGCAGCGCAGGGGCTGATCGACGCCGCAAAGACCGCCGCCGGAAACGCGGCCCTCGACATGACGCAGATGGATGGCTTCAACACCCGCATCGCCGCAATCGAGGGCGACTTCGGCACCGTCGGTGCCGCTCGCAGGGTCATCGAGATGGCCAAGACAGCCGCGCAGACCGCGGCGACGGAGGCCGATAGTGCGGCCGATGCCGCCGAGGCGGCAGCCAGTGCCCAGGAGGCGAACAAGGCGCACGACGAGTCCTCGTACGCACTCGCCAAGAACGCGGCCGAACGTGCCAGGACGGCCTCCGACGCAGCCGCAGCGGCGAACACCGCTGCCCAGGCGGCGACTACACGGTCCGAGGCCGAAGCGCAGCGGGACATCGCGCAGCGGCACCAGGCGACGGCGGAGGCCGAAGAGGCCAATGCCATGAGGTACGCCGGCATGGTGGCGACCGCGAAGTCGGAAGCGGACGATGCGGAGACCGTCGCGAAGGCGAAGGCCGATTCGAACAAGGTGGCCGGTACGAAGAAGACGGCCATCACTACGGAGGCCGGCGCCGCCGCTGCTGTACTCATCCGGCCGTTCGACGGTACTGATCGAACCGACCCAGCTGTTGCCCCGACCGCCAACGAAAACTACGTCGTGACTGTCGAGCACAAGGACGGCGCGGTTGAGGTCACGGTCGCGGATGGCGCTCTTCCCGCCGACAACGATCCGCCGTTCGAGCAGACCGAGACCTTCGGCGACGGCCAGCAGCTCGTCCGGGACATCGGAACGGAGAGGCAGATCATCGTCCTCCATTCGGACATCGAGGCGCCCGAGCAGAAGGCCTTCAGCAGCGTGTATTCGTTCACGGTCGATCGCGATACCGACACGACCGCGATGGACACCTACGCGGTACTGGCGGCCGACAACGGGAAGATCGCCTCTTCGAAGTTCCCCAGCGGTGAGGACCTCGAAAAAACCTATGTCGAGTATGACAAGGACACCGCCGCAGGCAGGGCCTCGCAGTTCTCGGGAACGTTCGATGGCGCGTCCGGCATGTATAGGTGTGTCGCAACGGGTGGCTGCACCGTCTCGACCGATGACAAGGGCAAGTTCGAGGAGCTGACCGCAGCCGAGTGGGAGTTCACTCCGGCCGCCGGCGCCACGGTGCCCGTTGCGGATGCAGACTACATGACCTACGGCTTCTGGCTCGACACAACCACGAAGGACGGGGCCATTGCTTCCTACGACGCCGTCCAGACCTTCGCCACGTCGAGCCTCACTGCGTCGACAAGCCTTGGTAGCGTCACGGGTACGGCCACCTACGAGGGCGGTGCCGCAGGCGTCTATCACCACGAGACCAAGAAGGAAGACGGCAGCCAGGATACGGCGACCTCCGGACGGTTCACGGCGGACGTTGCCCTGACGGCTTACTTCACTGGCGATCCCCTGAGGACGGACGGCACAATCCAAGGGACGATCTCGGACTTCGATCTCGTCGGCGGTCCGGAAAACTCGTGGAACGTCAAGGTCTCCGCTACAGGGATTGCTACGTCGGACGATGGTTTCACCGGAAGTGCTTCTGGCATGACCGGGGATAACGGTTCCCTGAGTGGTCGGTTCCACGGCGCTGGGGACGAGGCAACCGATGCGCCTCCTGTCTTGATCGGCGAGTTCAACTCTACCTTCGTGAACGGCTCTGTCGCTGGCGCGTTCGGTGCGCGCACGGAGGACTAGCGTGTAACCGTCCGAGACGGGTGGGACGTAGAGTTTCGAGGCTCTCCTCCCCACCCGCCCCCGGCCCTGTGGACTGCACCCAGCGATGGGGCCTCGGGCCGGGGGCATCCGAGTAACGCAAGGGCGGCGGCTCCGGTCGCCGCCCTTTCTCTTCGGTCGGAAGGATGCGATGCGGAAGTTCAAGTCGCTCCGGATACCCGCCGTCGCGTTAGCCGGCTTGCTGCTATCCGCCTGTGGCGGAGGCCAGTCGCCGGTTGCGGAGTTTGCGCCCACGGCTTCCGGCGAGCCGGCGGGCTTCCATGCGCAGACGGGCTCGACACCCAGGATCGCCTATGCCGGCTCGCCGGTTCGGAAGTCCCGATCCTACATCAACAGCGATGCGATCGAGCCCGGCGAGGATTGGTTCGACATGGGGGGAGCATCCGTTCCGCTGTCCTCCGGCTACTCGCTTCGTGCGTTCGAGACCCAGCGTGTGATCCCCATCCTTTACTTCGACTATGCGGCCGGTCGGGAACCGGATCCCGAGCTCGAGGCGCAGGTGCGCCGGGCCTTCAAGCTGTGGACGCGTTATCTGACAGGCGTGCCCGGATACGATCTCCGCACCTGGACCACTGTTGTCGAGGTGGGGCATGAGGGAGCATGCGGAGGAAATCCGAATGCGGTTGCCTGTGTGTGGGATGCCAGCGACCCACTCAACCCGTACGGCCTTCCGGTCATGCAGATACCGGCGTCTCAGGCGGACCTCGTCGACAGAGCGAACAGCCCGATCACCCTCCTGACGACCCTGGCGCACGAGGCGGGCCACGCTCTCGGCTACTTCAATTTGGTCGGCTACTACGACCCGGCAACCGGACGGCGGGATCATGCGCACGCGCCGCCCCATACGAGGCAATTGATGACGCCGTTTCTCGGCCAGTCGCGGACGATCGGGCCGCAGCGCGGCGACCTGCTCGGTGTGAGCCATACCTTCAGCTATGGGCCGGCGCTCTCCGCCGATCAGTTCGGCTGGTGGATGGATGCCCCGGGCAGTTCGGACCTTCGGGCGGTCGGCGCTGGCGTTCGGCGGCACTTCGAGGTGACCGAGCTCGCCGGCGCAACCGATGTGGAAGCCGACAGCACGTCCGTCACCGCCGATGTCGTGACCTCGGATTTCGTCAAGGTCTATTCCTTCGTCGACGGCGTTCCGTCCGAACCGACGCGACGGCACCTGGGGGGCGCCTCTTGGAGGGGGGTGCTTCTGGCCGTCGATACGCTGACCCTGAGCCCGGTCGCCGGGCGGGCGCGTCTCAACATGGATTTGAGCGCCTTCACGCTCTCCGCCCGGTTCGACAACTTTGTGCGGAGCAGCGGTGGAGAGGCCGAGGAATGGCCCGGTCCCGAGTCGCTCCGCTACACCATGCGGCGGAACCGGGATGGCGTGTGGCACGATGCCTTGGGCCGGGTGGATGCCCGGTTCTTCGCCAGCCGCGGGGCGTCGGGACGAGTCGATCCCGCCCACACCGTCGCCGGCCATCTCGACGACGACAGGGCCAATATCCTCGGAGCGTACGGTGCGCTTCGCGAGGGCAGGTAGCGCCGTGTGCCTACGGTATAGGGGGGATCACGTCTTGCTCACTCGGGCTTTGTGGCTCGGTTTCGCCGCCGCGCTTATCGCTCTCGTCCTGCTCTGGGCCTCCGACGCCCCGGCCCAGGACCTCTCCGCCCGGTTCGGCGCCGGCATGGCGGCGATGCAGCAGGCGACCCGCGCCGCCTCGCCGGACGAGCGGGACGAGCTTCTCGACAGGGCGATCGCCGAGTTCCGCGCCATGCTGGTCGCCGATCCGAGGCTGGTCAGGGTGCGGCTGGAGCTGGCCCGGGCGTTCTTCCTGAAGGGCGAGGACTCGCTCGCCAGGCGTCATTTCGAGCAGGTGCTGGCGGGCAAGCCGCCGGCCGGGGTGGCGCTCAACATCAACCGCTTCCTGGCGCAGATCCGCGCCCGCAAGCGGTGGTCGGTCCGCGTCGGCGCGGCGATCGCGCCCGACAGCAACCTCACCGGCCGGTCGGACGAACGGACCATCCTGATAGACGTGTTCGGCCAGCGCCTCCCCTTCACCTACCAGGGCGAGGACAAGCCCAGATCCGGCGTCGGGCTCGCGCTGTGGGCCGCCGGCGAATACCAGCACCCGCTCTCTCCGCGCTGGCGGCTCCGCGCGGGCGGCGACGTCTCGCGGCGCGAATACCGCGCCTCCGAATTCGACCGCATGACGGTTTCGGCCCATCTCGGCCCGCGCTGGCTGGTCGGGCGGGCCTCCGAGGCGAGCCTCCTCGCCAGCGCCCGCCGGTCATGGCTCGCCGACGAGGAGGATTTCCGCGATCTGGGCCTCCGCGCCGAGGGCCGCCACCGGCTCAACCGGCGCACCACGGCGCATCTCAACCTCTCCCGCCACGAGCGCCGCTATGAGGGCCGCGACTGGCTCGCCGGCCCGCTCACCGACCTGTCCGCCGGGATCGGCTGGGTCGCCTCGTCCACGATGCGCCTCGATACCGCGCTCGGCTGGGCGCGGCAGCGGACCGAACGGGAGAAAGAGCGCAATTCGAGCCGCTGGGGGCGCGTCGGCGCGTCGGTCCTGCTTCCCCACGGCTTCACCGTGGGCGGCGCCGTCACGCTCCGCTGGACCGACTACAAGGGCAACTGGGCGCCGTTCGTCCTCGGCGGCGGCAAGCGCCGGGACCTGACCCGCTCGATCCGCCTCAACGTCCACAACCGGGCCTTCACCGTGGGCGGCTTCAGCCCGCAGGTTTCCATGGTCCAGGAAGAGCGGAGCTCGAACGCCCAGCTGCACGATTACGAGCGCATCTCGGGCGAGCTGCGCTTCGTGCGGCTGTTCTGAGCGCCCGCCGGAACGGAACGTCAATCGTGGAGGATGCGATGCGCTTGCGGAAGGTAACGGCGGCGATCTGCGTCTGCGTGCTGGCGCTCGGGCTCGCGGCCTGCGGCGGCGGCGGCGGGGGCGGATCGTCCGGCCCGTCGAAGGCGACCCAGCAGGGGACGGAAGTGGAGAGGGCGATCGCGGACGCGACGAACCGGATCCTCCGCCTGCCCGACGATGCCGGCGACACGGAGCTGAAGGCCGCCGCCGACGCGGTCGCGGCGGCGAGGAAGGCGTTGACCGATGCCGATGCCCTGTCGCCCGCCGACACGGAGGCGTTCGACCGGAGGATCGCAACCCTCGAGGACAACCTCGCCAGGGCGCGGATGCGCATCGCCGACGCGCAGAGGACGCGCCGGCTGGCGACGGCCGAGGAGGCGCGGAAGCTCAGGGCCGCGCTGTCGGGCGAGCGGATAACGGATATCGCGGCCGCGGTGCGGCACGGCGCGGCGCCCGCGATGTCGGGCACCGTGCCGGGAACGCCCGCGGTCCCGGTGACGGATCTGGAAACCCGGCCGGACGGGCGCGCGGCGACGGTGCCGGGCTGGAACAGGGCCCGCTACACGGCCGCCGACGAGGACGCCGGGGCCGAGGACACGGTGATGCTCTACACCAACATCGAGCCGCCCGGCACCCGTCCGTTCTCCGGCGAGGGCGGCAAGTACGGCGCCGACGACGGGCTCGACGCCGAGGGCAACCTGCCGATCGTGGCGGCGGCGACCGACACCACGCTGATCCTGGCCGCGGGCTTCCCGACCGGTCCGGGTATCCGGGAGCACGCGGCGGGTCCTGGCGGCACGGTGCTGGTCGAGGGCAGCTTCGACGGCGCTCCGGGCACCTTCGTCTGCACCCCCGCCACCGACGGCACCTGCACCTCCTCGGTGAGGCACGGCGGGGGTTACGTGCTGTCGGGCGGCGACTGGAAGTTCGTGCCGGCCGAGGGCGCGCGGGTTCCGGAGCCGGACGGCGAGCACCAGTATTTCGGGTGGTGGCTGAGGAATACCGGCGGCGTCTATGCCGTGGGCGCCTTCCACGGCGGCGAGGGCGGCGCGCCGGACGAGCTCGCCAACCTGGCGGCGTTGCAAGGGACGGCGACCTATAGCGGCTCGGCGGCGGGCCAGTTCGCGATCCTGCGCGAGGGCGGCGCGGCGGAGGCGGGCGCGTTCGAGGCGGTGGCGACGCTGGAGGTGGATTTCGGGGACCGCACCGCGCCCGGCACGGTGACCGGGGAGATCGACGAATTCACGGTGGACGATACGGCGAAGGACTGGTCCGTGGCGCTCGGCTCGGCGGCGATCGGCACCCATGGCACGATCGACTCGGGCGGCACCCACACCGCGCTGACCCGGTGGACCATCGGCGACGACACGGCGGAGACCACGGCGACCTGGAGCGGCCGGTTCCACGAGGCCGACCGGGACAGCACGCCCACCGTGGCCACCGGCGTCTTCGACGCCGTCCACGGCACGATCGGCCGCATGACCGGCGCGTTCGGAACCGCGAGGCGCTGAGCGCCCCTCGATACGGCGCTGAAGCGCCTACTCGGGATGAGGGGGTTTCCTGGCTTCCCAGAACCCCTCCCTCGTTGTCCACCGTCGTCCCGTTCCCCCCGATGTCACCCCGGACCTGTTCCGGGGTGACAGTGTGGGGCTGAGAGGGTCCCGCCCGTCGAGTAATCCACATAAGCCGCGTATCGAAGGACGCTTATCCCGATTACTTGACAGCGGTCGGTTTGCGTGGCGCGGACCGTCGTCGCATCCCGGCGGGCGCGCACCCGTCCCGCCCTTCTGTCATGGTCGGCGAAGGCCGACCATCCACGACTTTTTAAGGCGCTGGAAACAAAAAACAAAACGTGGATGGTCGGCCTTCGCCGACCATGACGCCGGGAAACGGTTCCGTTCGGACCGGATACGCCCCGGCACTTCCCGGAACGCCGGTCAAACTCTCACCCGTCAAGCAATCGGGATAAGCCCCTGTCGAAGGGCGCATATCGGCCGCGCCGGCGCTTCCAACCGAAACGGACAGGCTCTAGTCTTGGAACACGGACCGCCCGATCCCCACGTATGGAGAGACAATGAGACCGTTGCTGCTCGTTCTGGCCGCGATCGCGCTCGGCGCCTGCGCGGACCGGGGCGGGGACACGGCCGAAGACGACGACATCGACTTCGGGCGCAACTCGCGGTTCGCGACGCAGTATCTTCGGGTGTTCGTCGACCTGGAGGACGGGCGCCGGGTCTCGGTGAACACGCTGGACGACGCGGTCGGGACGCGGCCCGGCGTTACGCCGATCCCCGGCCACCGGGCCCGGAGCTGGACCTTCGTCAAGGAGACCGGCGACGGCACGTCGGTGGCGCATGCCCTGGTGAGCTGGGATGCGGACGCGCCGGCCGACTATCTGATGGCGGGCTGGTGGGCCGAGTTCCCCGGCCAGCGCCTTCCGGAGCTCTCGTTCGCGGATTCCGTCCAATACGCCCTCGTGGACGGCCCGGAGATCGACCCGGCGAGCCCGCCGCGGCTGCCGGTCCAGGGCCGGGCGAGCTATGTCGGCCAGGCCGGCGGGCTCTATACCTACGTTCCGGGAACCGACTGGGGAGAGGACGAGGGCGCCTACGTGATCGACGAATACGAAGGGGTGCTCACCATCGCCGCGGACTTCGCCGGGAACACGCTCAGCGGCTGCATCGGCTGCGAAGGCGACCTCGTCACCCGGCGCGCGCATTTCGGCATCTTCCTCGGCGACGAGCTGCGCGACATCCGGTCCATCGCCGCCGGCTACGAGCTGCATCTGGGCGCCGCGTCCTTCGCCGCCGACGGAAACTTCGAGCACGACGGCGTGACGGTGCGGCACCCCGAAAGGACCGTCGCGAAATCGGAGGGGTTCTGGGGCGGGAGCCTTTCGAACCGTCCCGACCGGGACGGCAACCCCCGTCTCGTGGCCGGGTTCAGCGGCGCCGATTTCGAGGAGAGCGACGGCAGCGCCGGCAGCTTCTTCGGAACCTTCGTCGGGCTGAGCGAAGCGTTCGGCGCGAAGGAATAGGAAAACGGGCGGCGATGGCGCGCCCCTCGATACGGCGCTGAAGCGCCTACTCGGGATGAGGGGCTTCTCTCTTTGAAATCGACAATTTCCTCATCCTGAGTAGGCGCTTCAGCGCCGTATCGAGGGGGGCTTATCCCGATTACTTGACAGCGGTCGGTTTGCGTGGCGCGGACCGTCGTCGCATCCCGGCGGGCGCGCACCCGTCCCGCCCTTCCGTCATGGTCGGCGAAGGCCGACCATCCACGAGTTTTTAAGGCGCTGGAAACAAAAAATAAAACGTGGATGGTCGGCCTTCGCCGACCATGACGTGGGGAAACGGTACCGTTCGGACCGGATACGCCCCGGCACTTCCCGGAACGCCGGTCAAACTCTCACCCGTCAAGCAATCGGGATAAGCCCCTGTCGAAGGGCGCATATCGGCCACGCCAGCGCTTCCAACCGAAACGGACAGGCTCCGGCCCCCGCACTGTCACCCCGGGCTTGTTCCGGGGTGACAGTGCGGGGCGCGGGACGGAGCGCGAGCATCGCCGCCCCTTACGGCCGCTCCGCTCCAGGCAGCGCGACCGTGGCGCGCAATCCGCCTTCGGCGCGGTTCTCCAGGCGAATGTCGCCGCCGTGGCCGCGCACGATGCTTCGCGAAATGGCGAGCCCGAGGCCGCTGCCCCCGGTGTCGCGGCTGCGCGAGGCCTCCAGCCGCACGAAGGGCTCGAACACCCGCTCCAGGTCGGCCTCCGGGATCCCCGGGCCCTCGTCCTCGACCACGACGCGGATTTCGGCGTCGTCCCGCTCGATCCGCGCCGCCGCCCGTCCGCCATAGGCCGCCGCGTTCTCCAGCAAGTTGCGCAACGCCCGGCGCAGCGCGACCGCCCGGCAGGCAAGCAGGACGCGGCCGTTCTGCTCGACCGCGATGTCGCGCCCGAGCTCCGCGAGATCGGCGGCGACGCTGTCGAGGAGCGCATGGAGGTCGACCGTCCGCGTCTCCTCGCGGCGCATGTCCTCGCGGATGAAGGCGAGCGCGTCCCCGGTCATGCGCTGCATCTCGTCGAGCGCGGCGAGGATCTTCGCCTTCGTCTCGGCGTCCTCGACGAATTCTGCGTGCAGCCGCAGGCTGGTGATCGGGGTCCTGAGGTCGTGCGAGACCGCCGCCAGCATCGCCGTGCGGTCGCGGACATAGCGGTCCAGCCGCGCGCGCATCAGGTTGAACGCGCGCACCGTCTCGCGGGTCTCCACCGTCCCGGCCTCGGGAAGCTCCTCCACCGCCTCGCCCCGGCCGAGCCGGCCGGCGGCGTTCGCGAGCCCGCGCATCGGCTTGGCGATCCGCCGTCCCATGACGACGGCAACGGCCGCGATGCCCAGCGCCGAGAGCAGGAAAACGGCCACGAACGCCGGACCCCAGGCCGGCGCGCCCGGCGGCGGGCCCACCGCGACGTTCAGCCAGCGCCCGTCCGCCAGCGCCGCCGACGCCGTGAACCAGTCGGGGTCCCGGTGGCGATGGCCGTCATCGTCGCGGTCCCCGCCCCGATCGTCATCGTCGTCATCGTCGTCATCCCGGTCGTCGTCGTCGTCCAGAAATCGCGTCCAGAGCGGCGCCACGCGGACCCGTTCCGGTTCGACGCCGAGCGCGGCGGAGAGATCGCCGGCGATGGCGGCCGCCCGTTCTCCGGCGCCCGTTTGGTCCACGATGGGCTCACGGGTCAGCGAGAAGCGCGCAAGCTCCGTACTCGCCGCCGCGATGACGGCCTCGTGCAGCGCGGGCGGCGTCTCCGCGAGCAGTCGCGCCACCGTGGCGGTGCGCTGGACGGCGTCGCCGCGATGCGCATGGCGCAGCGCCTCCATGCGCTCCCAGGCGAACAGCGCGACGGCGACGCCCTGGGCGACGGCGAGCGCGAGCAGCAGCAGCAGCGTGAGCTGGCCCGCGAGGCTCCTGGGCGCGAACCTCATCCCCGCTCGACCTTGCCCGCGAAGCGGTAGCCGCCGCCCCACACCGTGGCGATCAGCGCCGGGCTCTTCGGATCGCGCTCGATCTTGCGCCGCAGCCGGCTCACCTGGTTGTCCACCGCGCGGTCGAAGGGCGCCGCCCCCCGGCCCCGGGTCAGGTCGAGAAGCTGGTCGCGCGAGAGCACCAGGCCGGGACGCTCCAGCAGCGCCACCAGCAGCCGCAACTCGCCCGAGGACAGCGGCGTCACCACGCCGGCCTCGTCGACCAGCTCGCGACGTCCGGTGTGCAGCGACCAGCGGTCGAACCGATACGTCCCGGCCGGCAGCGGCTCTTTGTCGGGCGGCAGGCTGCGGGCGCGACGGATCACCGCCTTGACGCGGGCGAGCAGCTCGCGCGGGTTGAACGGCTTGGCGACGTAGTCGTCGGCGCCCACCTCCAGCCCCACGATCCGGTCGGTCTCCTCGCCCATGGCGGTCAGCAGGATGACCGGGATGCGGGTCGTCTCGCGCAAATGCCGGCAGAGCGCGAGCCCGTCCTCGCCAGGCATCATGATGTCGAGCACCACGAGATCGACCGCGGCCGCCTTGAGCGCGCGGCGCGCGGCGGCGGCGCTTTCCGCCACCGTCACGCGCAGCTCGTGGCGCTCCAGGTAGCGCGCCAGCGGCTCGCGGATCTCCCGGTGGTCGTCGACCACGAGGATGTGCGGGGTGGCGTCCATGGGCGCGAGATTACGCGCCTTGCCCGGCGCCGCGCGAAAACTTTGTAACAAGCTGTGTCCGGAAGCCGCTCCGACACCGCGAGCGACACTTCCATCCTTCCTTCGACAAGGCTTTGCGACAACCGGCGCCCATATTCCCGTCATCCATCGACAACCGATGGACCGATCGAATCAGGAGAGAACCGATGAACACGAAGACCAGGACACTGACCGCCCTCGCCGTCGCCGCCGCGCTGGGCGGCACCGCCATCGCCGGCGCGAGCTACGCCGGCCACCGCGGCGGCGGCCACGGCATGGGCTTCCTCGACAAGGGGCAGCTCGCGGTCTCGGCGATGGAGATGTTCGACGCCGTCGACGCGGACGGCGACGGCAAGCTCACCCAGGCCGAGATCGACAAGGCGCGCAACGACCGCCACGCGGCGCACGACGCCGACGGCGACGGCAATCTCAGCCTCGAGGAGTTCGCCGGGCTCTGGCACGAGACCACGCGCCCGCTCACCGTGCGCGCCTTCCAGATGCTGGATACCGACGGCGACGCGGTGGTCACCCGCGCCGAGTACGACCGCCCGCTCGCCGGCATCGTCGAGCGGCTCGACCGCAACCGCGACGGCGGCCTCTCGCTGCGGGACCGCCGGCACGACGACGACGACGGACGCGACGACTAGCCGCGTCCCGGCGGCATCCCGGCCACGGTCCGCTCCCCGCGGGCCCCGGCCGGGATGTCCCCGCGCTCACGCGCCGTCCGGCGGGGAGCGAATTACCCACCGACGGCGCATTGAGAACCGGACCGGAATCCCAATATCCGACTTCCCTGGCCGATACGGACGGCCCGGGCCCCGGCGCCGAAGCCCGACCGGAGGAGCATGACGATGACCGACGAACGCTACCACCTCGCCGCGCGCCTGATGCACTGGATCATGGCCGTGGGCTTCGTCTTCATGTGGGGGTGCGGCTACGCGATGACGACGCTGGTCGAGGACGACTCGCCGCTGGAGGAGTTCCTGTTCGACCTCCACATCTCGGTCGGGGCGACGCTGCTCGCGCTGCTGGTCGCGCGCATCGTAATCCGCCTGATCCACAAGCCGCCGCCGCTGCCCGACGCGATCCGGGGCATGGAACGCACCGCCGCGCATCTCGGCCACGCCGCGCTCTACGCGCTGCCCGCGCTCGTGATCGCGGTGGGCTGGGCGGAGACCGATTTCGGCGGCCACGCCGTGCAGTGGTTCGGCGTCGCGTTGCCGCGCGTGTTCCCCGAGACCGGGGAGGCGCTCCAGGACCTCGCCGAGGACGCGCACATGTGGCTCGCGTACGGAATGCTCGCGGTCGCCGCCGGCCACGTCGCGGCGGCCTTCAAGCATCGCTGGTTCGACGGCCACGACGTCATCCGCCGCATGACCTTCGGCGGCGGATAGGGGTTGCCATCCCGGAGCCGGGGGCCCCGCCGCGAAGCAAAGGAGAACGACATCATGACAGACAGACACGCGGATTCCAGGAAGCCGGCGGCCGGAGACGCCCTGAACGCACGGAGGCTGCTCGGGATCGTGCCGGGTCGAGGACGACTCCGCGAGCGGTGGTTCCTCGCGGCGCATGCGACGGCGGTGTGTGAGTAAATCATATGCAAACTTGCGAGTTTTGTGTGATTGCAATAAAGGGAAGACGAGCCGGCCTTGCGGCGGCGCCGCGGGAAGGGGCCGATCGCCGGCGCCCGAGAGGAGGAGACGAGCCGTGACCGAGCGCGAACCCGATACGCGGGAGACGCCGGAGGGCGGGGGTCCGAGCGACCGCGCGTCCACGCTGGCCGAGGCGATTCTGGGCATCAGCGCGAGCCTCGAAATCGACACCGTGGTGCGCAAGGTCGTGGAAGAGGCCCGCAGCCTGACCGGCGCGCGGCTCGGCATCATCGCCACCATCGACGAGTCGGGGGCGCCCGGGGAGCACTTCTTCTCGGGGTACACGCCCGAAGAGCAGCGCGAGCTGCTCGCCTGGCCGCACGGCCTGGAGCTGTTCGAGCGCTTCCGCGAGCTGCCGGGGCCGTTGCGCCAGGGCGATTTCGCGGAGTACGCCCGGGCGCTCGGCCTGACGCCGCTGGCGAGCTTCTCCGTGGTGTTCCAGGGGACGCCGATGCGCCACCGGGGGATGAGCATCGGCTACTTCTTTCTCGGCGATAAGGCGGGCGGCGGGGCATTCACCGACGCGGACGAGGAGGTGCTGGAGCTGTTCGCCTCGCAGGCCGCGGCGGCGATCGCGAACGCGCGCGCGCACCGCGGCGAGCAGCGCGCGCGGCGGGATCTCGAAGCCCTGATCGAGACCTCGCCGGTGGGCGTCGTCGTGTTCGACGCCGGCAGCGGGCGGATGGTGCGGAACAACCGGGAGGCGCGGCGGATCGTCGAGAGCCTGCGCATGCCGGGACGCCCGCTGGAGGAGCTGCTGGGGATCGTCGCGTGCCGCCGCGCCGACGGGCGCGAGGTGTCGCTGGCGGAGTTCCCGCTGGCGCGGCAGTTCGCGAGCGCCGAGACCGTGCGTTCCGAAGAGGTCGTGCTCTCGGTTCCCGACGGGCGCAGCGTCCGGACGCTGATCAACGCCACGCCGATCGAGGCCGAGGGGCGCGTGCCGGGATCGGTGGTGGTCACCCTGCAGGATCTCGCGCCGCTCGACGAGGTCGAGCGGCTGCGCACGGAGTTCCTGGGGCTGGTGAGCCACGAGCTGCGCACGCCGCTGACCGCGATCAAGGGAGCGGCGGTGACGCTGACGGAGCAGGCGGCCGGGCTCGACCCGGCGGAGATGCGCGAGTTCTTCCGCATCATCGTCGAGCAGGCGGACCGGATGCGCGGTCTGATCGCCGATCTCCTCGACACGGGACGGATCGACTCGGGCACGCTCTCGGTCTCGCCCGAGCCGTCGGCGGTGGCGGACCTGGTGGAAGGGGCGAGAAGCGCCTTCCTGAACGGTGATAGCCGGCACTCAATCGTCATTGACCTGGCCGCCGACCTGCCGCCGGTGATGGCGGACCGGCGGCGCGTCGTGCAAGTGCTGAACAACCTGCTGGCGAACGCCGCCCGGCACTCGCCGGCGTCTTCCGTCATCCGCCTGGCGGCGGTATTGGACGGGCAGCATGTCGCGTTCTCGGTGGCCGACGACGGGGAGGGCGTCGCGCCCGGGCTGCTGCCGCATTTGTTCCGCAAGAACGTCGGCGGGGCCGGCGGCACGGCGAGCCAGGGCCTGGGGCTCGCGATCTGCAAGGGGCTCGTCGAGGCGCATGGGGGGCGCATCCGCGCCGAAAGCGACGGCCCGGGCCAGGGGACGACGATCACCTTCACGATCCCGGCCGGGACGGAGCCGGCCGGCGCGCGAGGCGTCCCCGCGGGCGAGCGTTCGACCCTGAAGCCGGAGGAGCGCCCGCGCATCCTGGTGGTCGACGACGACCCGGGCACGCTGCGTTTCGTGCGCGACACGCTGACGGCGGCGGGCTACGCCCCGCTCGTCACCGGCGCGCCGGACGACCTCGCGGGCCTCATCCGCGCCGAGCGGCCGCAGCTCGTGCTGCTCGACCTGGTGCTGCCCGGCCGCGACGGAATGGAGCTGCTGCAGGAAGTCCCGGAGCTCTCCGACCTGCCGGTGATCTTCATCTCCGGCTACGGACGTGACGAGACAATCGCGCGGGCCTTCGAGCTCGGCGCCGACGACT
This sequence comes from Alphaproteobacteria bacterium, assembly GCA_965202835.1. GTDB lineage: Bacteria > Pseudomonadota > Alphaproteobacteria > MPNO01 > MPNO01 > MPNO01. The sequence continues at coordinate 278,552 of CBDBCA010000002.1, forward strand.
ACATCGTCAAGCCCTTTTCGCCGACCGAGCTGGTGGCGCGCATCCGCGCGGCGCTGCGCCGGCGCCGGGAGCCCGAGACCTTCGTACTGGGCGAGCTCGCGATCGAGTACGAGCCCCGCCGGGTCACGGTGGGCGGCGAGGCGGTGGACCTCACCGCCACGGAGTACGAGCTGCTGCGCCTCTTGTCGCTCAACGCCGGGCGGGTGGTGCACTTCGACACGATCCTGCGCCGGATCTGGGACGGGCGCGACGGCGCCGATGCGAACCTGGTCCGGATCTTCGTGCGCACCCTTCGCGCCAAGCTCGGCGACGACGCCGAGAACCCGACCTGGATCTTCAACCTGCGCGGCGTCGGCTACCGCATGCCACGACCCGGCGAACGCTGACCGGCCGTCGGGGGCCGGGCCCCGGGGCGGTGGCTGCCGCCGCTCGGGGGAGAAGCCGAATGCACGACAGCGTCGGTTGCCCGGCGACTTGAGCGGACAGGCAGGGGATAGACAACGACCCTCGGCGTGCGGTGGGGGCGTGCGGACGGGAGAGCGCGCGAGCCACGAGTCTTTGACTGCCGGGGCAGACGCCAGAAGCCGCCACCATGATCGATGAACCGCTCTGTCGTCTGCCCATTCCCGGCACGGTGCTTCTAGAGACGGTGACGACGGGTGCTGTCGTTTCGACCCGACACGCTTCCACGCACTCACCGGGAGTAAACCAGCCGGGCAACCGGCCCAGGCGCCTCGCGGGCAGCGTGCGCTACGGGCCATGGCTGAAGAGCACGAGGCGGGCTACGTGACGCCGAGCGCGGCGTGGTGTCGTCGCCGAGCTTCCGCCGCAGCTGCTTGATGAAGGTGCGGATCCGGTCCGGGTCGCCGGAGTCGGGCCCGTTCCAGAGCTGGCGGATCAGGGACTCGCAGGTCGAGACCCGGCCAGCGTTCGCCGTGAGCAGGCGCAGGAGCTCGAACTCGGTCGCGGTCAGCCGCACCGGACTCCCGCGCACGGTGACCCGCCGCTCGTCGTAGTGGACGGCGAGATCGCCGAGCGTGAACGCTGCCGGTCCGGCCCGCCTGCGCAGGGCGACCTGAACTTCAACCGGAATTCACCTTAGCCGAGCCGTCAGGCTGTCCGAAAAGGTGGAGCCACCTCAGAGCCCGACCGGCGCTTTCACGCGCCGGTCAACAAGATGTCGCGCGAGGACTTTCTCGCGAAAGCCTGGAGGCGGGTGCGCCGCACGGCGGCGCGCGGCGGTGCACGACATCGAGTATTGCCCGGGCGGCCCGGGCGCTCGGGCTCATGCCCTCGGGCCGGAGCCGGGCGAGCGCGCCAGCGGCCGCGTCGCGCTGCTCCTCGCGCGCGCCTTCGTCCCTCAGGAGGCCGATCGCCGCCTCGGCAAGACGCGCGCCGGTGCAGTTCTCCTGAAGAAACTCGGGGATCGCCAGACGATCGAGGATCACGTTGACGATGGTGACATGCCGCACACGGATCACGCGCCGCATGATCGCCGCCGTGACCGGGTTGACCCGGTAGGCGATGACCATCGGCACGCCGGCGAGCGCGAGGTCGAGAGCGACCGTCCCGGACGCCGCGATGGCAACATCGCACGCCGCCATGGCGGCGTGGCGCTCCTCGCGGCTGGCGGCGATGGTCGCGGTCATCGGAAGATCGGCGGCCGCTTTCCGGACGGGCCCGACCTGAGCCGCGACCGTAGGTATGACGACCCGGACCGCCGGTTCGACGGCCGCGATCCGGCGCACCGCGTCGACGAAGACCGGCATCAGCCGAGATATTTCGGCCCCGCGACTTCCCGGAAGCAGGCCGACCACCGGTCCGCCGGAGATGCCGTGGCGGGCACGGAAGATGGCGCCAGCATCCCGTGCGATCCCGATTTCGAGCGCGGGGTGTCCGACAAAGGTGCAGTCGAGGCCTTCGGCCTGGAAGTAGGGAGGCTCGAAGGGGAACAGGGCGAGAAGGTGGTCGATCCTGCGCGCCAGCTTGCGCGCCCGTCCCGCCCGCCAGGCCCAGACCGTCGGCGCGACGTAGTGGATCAACGCGGTATCCGTGCCGCCGAGACGCCGCCAGACGCCGTTGGCGAACTCGGGCGCATCGATCGTCACGACCGCGTCGGGCGACAGGCGGCGGATGGCGGCCGCCGTTTCGGACATGCGGCGCATGATGCCGATCGCCCGCGGCAGCACCTCCACAAGCCCCATGACCGAGAGTTCCTCCATCGGGAACAGGCTCTCGAAACCCTGCGCGGCCATTGCCTCGCCGCCGACGCCGGCCAACCCGATCCCGTCGCCCGCCGCCTCGCGAAGCGCCGCTATCAGCCGCCCGCCGATCTCGTCTCCCGACGGCTCGCCGGCGACGAGGAAGATCAGCGGCGACGCGCCCGCCCGATGGCCCGCCAACCGTCCCTTACTCCGCCTCGCCGGCGCCGACGACGAACAGCCCCGCGGCATCGGCATCCCGGGCCACTGCCTCCGCATCGAGGATGAGCGCCCGCCCCGCCTCGACGGCGATCCCCGCAAGCCCGATCCGAGCGGCATTGGCGACGGTGCGCGGGCCGATCGCCGGAAGATCGATGCGAAGATCCTGCCCGGGCTTGCAGGCCTTGACCAGCACTCCTCCCTCGCCGGGCGACAGAAGCGGACCGCAGCGCTCGATCAGCGCGTCCGTGCCCTCGGCGGCCTCAACCCCGATCACCCGTCCCCGCTGGACGATCGTCCCCTGGCCGATGTCCAGCGCGCCCAACGCGCGGGCGACCTCGAACCCCCGCGCGATGTCGACCCTGTCTTCCTCGCCCGGGACTCGCCGCCCGTAGACGCGCGCTCTCGCGGCGAGGGAAGAGGCAAGGGCTTCCGGGGCTACCACGCGCAGACCCTCCTTCTCGAGTGCGCTCGCGACGGCATCCAGGATCGAGCCGTCCCGATACCAGGCCGGTCCGATGCGCGCGAGGAACCGCGCCGTCCATGCGTCGGGGCGAAGGGCGCGCAGCGACGGACGGGAGACCCTGCCGACCAGCACCACTTCCGTCGCGCCGGCGGCTTTGAGAAGCCCGATCCCCTTGCCCGCCTCGCCCACCCGGATCCACACGTCCGGAGGCCGCGAAAACGTCGCCGGATCCGCCTGATCCCGAAGCCCGATGACGAAAGGTTCGCGCCCCTCGTGCCGGCAGGCCGAGATCACCCGCTCCGGCATGTCGCCCGCTCCGGCGACGATGCCGATCCTAGGCGTCATCGCCGCGCCAGGGTTGACAGATCGACCGCGTGGACTCAGCGCCGACGAAGGACACGATCTCCATCACCGCAGCGTTGTCGGCATACATCCGGGCGACATCCTCCAGCCGCTCGGAAAGCGTCCCCTCTTCGGCGAACAGCAGCCGGTAGGCGGTCCTCAGCGCATGGATGTCGGACCGCGAGAAGTCCCGGCGCCGGAGGCCCACCACGTTGAGGCCCACCATCCGCGCCCGGTCGCCACTCGCCGAACCGAAGGGAATCACGTCCCCGACGACCGCCGTGTTGAGGCCGATTATCGCGTGCGCGCCGATGCGGCAGAACTGGTGAACCGTCGACAATCCGCCGAGGATCGCAAAGTCGCCAACCGTCACATGACCGGCAATCGACGCGTTGTTGGCGAACACGACCCGATCACCCACTTCACAGTCGTGCGCCACATGGGCGCCCGCCATGAACAGGCCGTGGTCGCCCACCCGCGTCACCATGCCTCCGCCCTCGGTTCCCGGGTTCATCGTCACGTGCTCGCGGATCGTGTTGCCGGCGCCGATCTCCAGCCGGGAGGCCTCGCCCCGATATTTGAGGTCCTGCGGTGGCATCCCGATGGAGGCAAACGGATAGACGACGGTGTCGGGCCCAATCGAGGTGTGTCCGGCAACCGACACATGGGAGATCAGCCGTACTCCGTCCCCGAGCGTCGCGCCGGGACCGATCGTGCACCACGGGCCGACGGTGATGCCCTCCCCCAGTGCGGCCCCCGGTTCGACGATCGCCGTGGGGTGAATCTCGGCCAATGCCTCATCCTTCGCTGTTCCCGGCGGTGGGTGCCGCGGCGGAGGGCAGCCGGAACGAAAGACCCGGTCCGACCCGTTCGAACTCGAATGCCGGCCCGGCAATCGGACCTCCCCCGCCGCAGAACCCGGCGGGTCGGAGCCACCACGCCACCACCACGGCACGCCGCCGAACAGCATCCTCTTCCATCAATTTATCGTGTGATTATCTAAGTTGTCCATCGCGTCCACATAACAGTGTGCGATGTCAATGAACGAGCGACGGAGGGGGCGCTCCGTCCGTCCGGTGCGCATCGGCCGGATGCGCACTGACCGCCGTTGTCCGGTGCCGCTCGCGACCGAGAATCCGCGATGCCGACGGCTTCGCCTTGCGCAGTTACTCGTCTTACGTGCTGCCGTCGAGGCGCGTGGGTCTGCGTTTCCGGTACAAGTACTGGTCCCTGGCAAGCCTTCCCGCGGCGCGACTTCGTCATCCTCGATCAGGTCGGCTACGGGTGACCGCGGTCTCGACGCTGCGCTCATCGTCTCCAATGGTCGCGGATGAGCGCAGCGCGATCTTCGTCGACGGACCGAACCTGCATTCCTCGACGCGCGCTCGGCTTCGAGACCGATTACAGGAACCTGCTGGAGCTGTTCTCCGGGCGTGGCCGCCTGATACGGGCGTTCTATCGCACCGCGATCGGGGAGGACCGGGACGACTACTTGCCGCTCCGCCCGCTCGTCGACCGGCTGGTCCACCACTGCCACATCGTCAACATCCGTGGGAACTCATACCGCATGCGCGATCACCAGAACCTGCTGCAATCCGGCTCGGACCGGCACCGCAAGAAGGCCGCGTAGCGGTCGCCGGCCCGCTGTGGATAACCGGGTTGTCTCGCCAGACTCGTCGCCGGTCGCCGCGCCAACCCGGCTACCCACAGCTCCACCGAGCCCAACACCCCAGCACCGAGGCTGGGGGGACGACCGAAAGCTCAAAGTGAGAAATCGTCAGTCGGAATTGACACGGCCGGCTGCATCCGCTCGCGGGAGCGAAGCGCCGCGGCGCCTCCCGGGATGTCCTGCCCGATGCCGGCCGGAAGTCTCCCCCCGACAGGGATCGCCCGCGACGCGACCTTGTCGGTGGCGGGCGTTCATGACAGGCCCCGGCGGCGCCGAAGGCACTCTGCAAATGGTGGGAGCCCCCGGCCCAACGTCGAGAAGCGGTTCCCACGATTCTTTATAATATTGACCTAATTTTTATTAAATCAATATTGTCAAACCCTCCAAAATCATCGTAAATTACACCCACGGTGGATGCGTTCGCTGGCGTTTCGTGGCATCATGCAGCACTGGCCGGCTCGACCGGGCTAGGGCGCGGAGGCGACGTAGACGGGCGGCGCATCCGGCCGGAGAGCGCGACGGGAATTAGCGCACGTCGGGGTTGTACCCCGACCGCTGAGGGGAGCGTGCAATGTTCGAAGTGTTGGGAAGGATGTCGTCCGCAGGTATGGGGGCCGAGCGGCGGGGCGGATCAAGCGGGATGATGAGGGAATCCGCGTGGTCGTTGAGGAAGAGGGCCCGAACCATGCCGAATGCTCCGCAGAATTATAACCGACGGGCGCGAATGTATGCCGCGCGCGCCGATCGCAGGACAGCGGCCAGGCGCAATTATACGCCGTCGAGCTACGCTCTCCCTCTGGTTCGGACCGTCGTCTTTCCCCGTCTAATCCTGATTGACGTGACAGCCCTCGGTCTCCGGATACGCAAGCTCGCCTCCAACCGCCTTCGCCACGCTCGGCAGGATCCGCGATGACGTTACGCGGGTTCACGACATGAACTGAAAATCGGCATTCAGCTCTTTATCCATCTGCTGATGCCCCTGGGAGAATTTGCGATGAACAAATTGCTCAAGCAGGCGATGATATTCTGCTGTCTTGGTTTGATGGGTATCGCAACGGGACCGGCGAAAGCGCAGGAAGGCGGTTTCGGCAGCTGGCTCTCAAAAATGTTCCAAAAACCGTCGGAGATTACCGACCCGGCCCCCGATCGATCCGGGAAGATCGAGCCCTCCGGGAATGCGCTGGGAATTGCCAGGGCGGAAGCACAAGAGCGGAACAGAGGCGACAACGATATCACGCCGAGTCATGTATATCAGGCAACCTTGGATCTTATTTCGGAAATCGAGATTTTGCGGGAAGCGATGGGTGTCGCCGACTACCCCGGAGAAGCCGAACCCCAGGAGGATCGGGCGCCGATCCATGTCTACGCAAAGACCCTGGAGGTGATGAAGAAAGTGTCCCGTGTTCAAAAGAGGCTCGGCATGATCTCGGTCAAGGTCGGGCAGATCCCCGTCAAGAACGTTGTCCCGAAGGATGTCTTGAGCAGCGTCAAGGCGATTATCGAGGAGTTGCGCCGAATCAAGAAACAACTCGTCATCGGCGAGAGAATTCCGTCGGCTTCGTTTGTGGGCGGCAAGACCCCCTCTCTTGTATACAAGAACCTGGGGGATGCCTCGTTCTTGCTGGACGGTCTCGTGGGTCGACCGTTGACACCCAACGACGTTTACGGAAACGTGCTGGGAATACACGACGAAATGGAATTGATCGCGGCCAAGCTCAAGGTCGCGCTGGAACTCCGCCCGCCCAAGGTGGAAGGCAGGAAGAGGCCCAAGGATGTCGCCCAGCAGGTGCTGAGGGCCACGTACAAGGTCATCAACCTTCAGACCAGGCTCGGCATGGATGCGTCGGGCGTACCGAATATGACACTTGTGCGAGTGACTCCGGCGGAAGTGTTTGAGGCGACCAATGTCCTACTGGCCGAGATGGTGCGGATAAAGGCGCATTTGAACATCCAGCTGCCGCGTACGCTACGCAGCGATCCTCGTAACAAGAGGCCCACCGATGTCTTCGCGCAGGTATTGCTGATAATCAAGAACCTGGACGTGTTGGCTAAAGCAGCCGAAAAATCAGGTTAGAGCAAGCTCCGCGCCACGGCGCGCCGCGCATGCAGGCGATCTAGGCGCGCCGTCAATCACCGGAATTCGGCACGGAAGACCGAAGCTGGGGACTGGCTGCGCGGACGCGAAGCTCGGCAAGCTGTTCGGGCATCGGAGGCACAGCACAACCGCGGGACACGCCCATCTTGCCGACTGCCGCCCGGTCGTGACAGCGGATAGGGTTGGGAGCCCGATCGCCGGTGCGATGAATCTCCAAATCGTGCCGCGATCCTTCAGTCCTCGCGCTCGCCGCACATACGGTCGCTGGATCCGGTTTCATCTGCGACAAAGCTCGCCAATAACGCGACCACGCCATGGGTGTTCGCGGAGGAAATCTCTCCGTTCGTCCCGGTGGCCGGCCGGGACCGTGCATCCCCTGGACGGATCCGGTTCGGATGGGACGCCGGGTCGCTTGCGTTCAGACCTGCCGGCATGCGAGCTCCATCTGTATCCTGAACCATGCGTTGCGTGGATCGGCGTCGTTGCGCTTGTGCCAGATCATGTATTGATCGAGCGGTTCGACCCCGGCCGTTATGGGCCGGGCCACGAGATCGGAATCTCGGGCGAGGCGCTCGGCTATTCTCCGCGTGTAGACGCCGATCAGCTGGCCGTCCCCGAGAAGGCTCGGGACCATCAGGAAATGCGGGACCAGGACCGCAACGTCGCGCTCTTTTCCCTCGCGTGCAAGGACGAAGTCGAAGGGCGCCCTGCCGTCCCGGGCCACGCTCACCACCAGATGCGGAAACGACAGGATCGCCGGAAGGTCGAGGGGCTCGCCGGAGCGAAGGATCGGATGTTCCTTTCCGCACAGGCAGGCGAAGCTCTCGCGAAACATCAGTGAGACGTTGAAGCGGGCAGGCGGAGAGCCGATCCAGCCAAAAACCAGGTCCAGCTCGTCCGCGTCGAGCTGCGAGAGCGCCATTTCGCGATCGGTGGTCATCAGGTGAAGCGAAGTGTTGGGGGCGAGGGAGCGCACGGACCGGAAGAAGGGCAATATGACGGGCAGGCCCAGCCGGTCCGGACCGCCGATCCGGAACCGCCCCCTCGCGGTCGCGGGATCGAATGCCTCGCTGCCGGCGAGAACGGTATCGGTCATGCGGATGATGGCGCGGGTCTGTTCCTCCAGCGCCATCGCCCGGGGCGTGGGGACCAGTCCGCCGGACCCGCGGACGAACAGCGGGTCCTCCATGTTCTCGCGCAGCTTTCGCAGCGAATAACTGATCGCCGACTGGGTCCGCCCGAGCCTGGCCGCCGCCCGGCCCACGCTGCGCTCCTCGAACAACGCCTCCAGGACCTTGAATAGATTCAGGTCGAAGTCTCTGTTTTCCATCCCTGTTGCTCCGATGATCGGTAATGTTCGCCGATCGCGGTGGAGACGCTGGTTGCCCGGCGCCTCCCGGACGAATTCGGACGTGCCCGCTCGGGCATCCGGTGCGGCGTTGGAGCGCCCGGATGCGGGGTCCGGCGAGAGTGGTTCGCGGCACGCATGGTCTCCCGGTTGCGATTGCAGGCGGAGAAGAGACGGTAGCAGAATCCGTTCTCCCCCGCCGAATGGCGGCAGAAAAAAGACCTTCTGTCAGACAGTCAGCACCGAAAGTGCGCCCCCTGCGTTCAGTCCTGGAGGCTCAGAATCGATGGCGCAGCGTGAATCTGAGTGCACGGAATCGATCCCGGGAACGGTCGTGGAATTCGACGTTGACCCGCGAGTCCGGCGTGTCGCGAAAATCGACACCCAAGGCTCGCCGAAGCGCGCCGTCACTGGAATAGCGGATCAAGCCGACATAGGGTCGTATCGTGCCGAAGTAGCGACCGCTCCACAGGCCGTAGCCAGCTTCCCCCCGAATACCGACGTCGGACGATCCTCCACCGTCCAGAGACACGTGACGTGTTTCGAGGTTCAACCCGAGTCCGCGATCCCCCTCGCCCGGAGCGAAGCGCACGCCACCTCCGAGACCCCAGGAATCATGCTCGTAGTCGCCGAGACCGAACGAGCCCTCGGCCTTCCCGATCACGGTGAGGCGTGGATCGAAAATGCCTTCGACGGATACGGAGCCCCTCGCCTCCAACTGCCCACCCTCGGGACCGTCTCCGGTCAGGTGTTTGTAGGCGACTGACAGGGACGGCGTGCCAGCAATGGGCGCGCTCCACGTCAGGCCGGAGCGATAGTCGCGCCCGCGCATTGTAGGCAGCGTCGAGGAAATGCGGTCGCCTCCCTCGATCTCGAAGGCGAAAGATTCCATGCCCGCTTCCGCATGAAGCTTTCCGGACAGGACGTCCGCAATCGGAAGCGCCGCCCCTGCGGCGTGTGCGCGGAGGAGCACGTCGGAGCGGGACCACGACGGGAATCCCGGATCGTCGCGATGGCTCAGCTGGCCCATTCCCGCGCCCAGGGACGCCCAGAGATGCCCGCCCGACGCCATGTGCCATGCGGCGAACGGGTGGAGGGAGAAGATTTCGGTGTCGTGTGCGCCGGCACGGTATCCGCGCTCGGCGAGACCCGCCGGGGCGCGGTAGCGAAGATCGGTCCGGGTAACCGAGGCAATCAGACCCGCCTGCCAGGAATTGGCTCCAAGCTCCGCGCCGGTGCTCAGCGACTTGCTCGACCCGCTGTACTCGAAGCCTTCGCTCCGACCGGACAGCGTGCCCAGGCCGACGGCGGGTGTGATCGCCGACAGCACGCGCGGAGCGCCGGGCGACCAGCCGCGAACCCGGTCGCGAACCGCGGCGTGTGCGACATCGGCGGCGCGGCGTGCGTGAACCGGCGCGAGCGCGGTGTGGACGGGGTTGGAGACGCCTTGCGCGGCCGAGCGCGGTGTCAGCGGGCGCCTGTCCGGACACCGATACTCTCCCGCATCTTCATCCCGATACGCGTCATCGCGCACGCGAAGCGTGATGTGAATAAAACGTTCGGGCGACTCTCCGGGACAGATTTCGACGCCGGGACGGAACTGGATGTCCAGGCAGAGCGCGTCATCGGCGTTCTCCTCGTTGACTCCCCCGGCGCCGACCAGATAGCGGTACGTATTGGGAGTGCCGAGGATCGGAGGCGCGGACTGGTGAATGTATGTGAGCCGACGCGTGACCGGGTCGAAATCGAGGAAGGGAGTGAGGGGACGGTCGACCAGATCGTAAGTGTCTTCGCCTAGTTCTCCGCCATGCGCGTGGGGCAATATCGCGATTCCTGTGCGAGCTCCGGGGATGGGTGGGACGCAAGGCCCTCCAGGCTCGACCGTACGGGTACGGAACCGCCATGCGCCCCTGTCGAGAGGACCCACGATCAATCGAAGGCCATAGGTCACGGTTCGCGCCGGTCGAAAACCGGGATCGGACTCGGTGACGCTGTAGGTGCAGAAGAAGGTCCGGTCGTTCTCGGCGACCGGAGCGGTGCCCGCGAGGACCCCCTGGTCGGGGAACAATGTCACCCAGTCCGGACAGCCTTCGATGCTCGATTCGTAGGGAGGAATCCCGCCGGAGATACGAATCCGAAGCGGATGCTCAACAGCCCTGCCCGGAGGAAAATTGAGGCTGACTGTGTTTTCACCTTGCGGATGATCGACCGAAAGATGGCCCCCACCGCCGCAGGCGGTCAGCGAAAGAGCGAGAGAAAGGAAGAGGACAGACCTGATCCACGTCATCGAAGCAAACCTTCGCAGGGAAGCGACCGATCGTCGCGGCTTTCGGAACTCGGCACGGTTCCTTTCAGCCACTTTGCCGCTCTTGCGGCCCCGGGTAGCGGCGGAATTCGGGGATTGGCGAACTCCGGAATCGCCGAAAGTAGAATGCCGTCGCTGCATCGGGATCCGGTCAAGAGCAGTCAACCGGTTCTATGGGCTGTGCCGGGTACCTGTCTTTCCAGGACGAGAGGAGCGCGGAGCGAGGCTCGCCAGCCCGCGCCCGGATCGCGTACACGCCGAGGCTCTTCGCGTTTGCTGCCCATTTGGCGGAATAGCCGAGCTTCGCCAGCTGAGCGGCGCGTCGTTTCGCGTTGTCCTTGCTCTTGAACACGCCGAGCGAAATCCGGTTCCCGCGGGCGCCCTTGCGCATGATGGAGACATCGCGAATACCCCGGCCGCGAAGCTCGCGCAGCTTGGCCGCGGCGGCCTTCGCGCTCGGAGACGCCGGCAGATAGACCCGGTAGCTCGTGACGACCCGAATTTTCTCGTCGCGCAGGTCGACTATTTCCGCGCCCCTGGATCGTATCCATTCCGCCGCTTCGGCGAGAGCCTTGCGGTCCCTGAACCTGCCCGCACGCACACAGCCGGTGTCCTGGGCATCGGCCGGAGCCGAGCTGAACGGCCCGGACTCTCCGGATCTGCCGGAATCATCGTCCGAAGCCAGCGGCGTCTCACCGGTTGCAGGAACGGCGGGCGCATCGGGGCTCGGCGCGGCAGAGTCCGGCGGCGCTTTCTGGCCGGTCCGCGCTCGCAATTCTGGACGCCGCGCCTCGGGTTCGGCGGAGGCGGCGGCGCCGACGTCGCGGGCGCGCGAATAGGCGCGTTCCGCAAGGCGCATATAAACGTCGCCCAGATTGGCAAAGGCCACCGGGTCGGATCGGCGCGCAAGCGCAGCCAGCAGCACGTCTCGCGCCTCGTCCAGCCGTCCCTGCTCGGCATAGATTACCGCCAGGTTGTTGTGCGGCTCGAACATGCCGGGACGGTCCTTGCGAAGGCGCTCGAACACAGCGACCGCCTCGCCGGCTCTCCCCTCCCGGGACAGCAGGATACCGTTCAGCAACCGCAGGCGCGCCGCGCCGGGCGCGTTTCGCAGCAGCGGCTGGAGCGCCGCGCGCGCCTCGGAATATTTCTCTTGGGAGAGGAGCGACAGAACGCGCTCGGCCGGATCGGCGGCGGACGCCGCCGCCGCCCAGAAGGCAGCCGCAAGCATTGCCAACGCGATGGAAGAACGTCTCGCCCGATCCCCCGCCGCGGCAGGCATCCCTTCGGCCCGGCGGGGACTCCGTCCCAGGCGATGGCGAAAGGGCGGCGGCGCGCCATCTTCTCTCGACAATTTCACGGATCCTCCCGAAACGAAGTCCGGGCACGGCTCCGGACGGCGGCGGTCCGAGACCGGGCACGATGCGACAAAGGTGGCAGGCGTCCCATAATCGTTTGCCGCCGATCCCGGATCGCGCGAATTCATGACCGGCACGCGCGGTACGGCCATCTATGCCTCCCGTTGGTCCTCATAGGTTGCGGCAACGGCCATGCGGCCCGCTATCAGACGGTTGGAAATCGACTTGATGTCTCCGTGCAGCGTTTCCGCCACCTCGGCGACACGTGCGACATGCCCGGGATTGCGTGGGTCCGGCGGTCCGACAGCGCCAGGCCACCCGGCGGCGGCGCGAACGGTCGGCCCGACCGTCGTGAGCGCGTCCGCCACGATGGACGCCTGCTCAATCGCGCTCGGCGCTCGGTGCAAATGGGAGCACGTATCCCGGATCCGATCGATCGTCCGCTCGATATGCGTTGCCGCTTCCAGCGTTTCCCGCTCGATCCCGGCCAGCCGGATGTTTGCGCCGACGCCTTCGGTCAATGTCCAGCCGGCTTCCTTGCCGGCATTTTCGAGGGTCGTCAGCCCGACCGACGCATCGTGCACGAACCCGAGCCCCTGATGAGTCTGCTCGATCAATCCGAGCAAGGTGAGCGATGCCTGCGCGCCGGTCCGCAGTTCGGTGACCACATACCCGCCATGCGAGCCGCCCTCGGGGTCGATGCACAGGCTCCCTGTTCGCAAGCCGCCCCTTGTGCACGCGCCGGCGTCGGCGAGGAGCGCGCCGGCAAGGTCTTCCAACCATCGCGGCACAGGACCGCCGGCCGCCGCCGCCTGGAGCTCCGCGCCCATGACATCGGCATCCCGAGGATCCCTTAGTCTGGCCAGCGCCTGCTCGGCCCCAACGCCATGGAGCTCGCCCAAGCGCCGCTTGAGCGGGTCGGGAAGCCGCCGCGCCGCATGCAGGATACTTGCCAGCTGCCCGTCGAGCGTGAGTTCGCCCGGATCGGATCCGAGCTCGAAAGCGTCCGTCGTCTCTGCCCAGATTTGCGCTTCCAGCGCTGTCATGTCGAGGGACGCGACGTCCTTGCCCGCGCTCGCCTGAGCGCCCGTCCTTACCGGAGCGACCGCCCCCTCCCCCGCCGGGTGGCGATCGGCGACCCGCCGCAGGTCGGCCAATTCGCGGGAGAGAGCGTATTCGTCAGGATCGGCGTCCGGCGGCGGCGCGAAGGGCGGCTCCGCCCCCAGGTCGGCTCGTGCCGTCAGCCGACCGATCTCGGCGGCGAGCGCTTCTTCCTCGACCGTCGCGGAAACGGTCGTTTCCGGATCCGCCCCCGCCGAGGCGCGTTCCCCGTCATATGCCGGTGCGCCCCGCATGGCGCGTTCCGCGAGCGCGCCCAGCCAGCGAACCTCCGCCAGGTCGCAGCCATGCGCGCGATAGCCGTTCAAGGGCGCAAAATGGAACTGCCGCGGCGCGCAGGCGCCGCGCGCGGTGCTCAGGCGGATCGCGGTGGAGAGTTCGGCACGGTCCGAAAGGCTTTGCGAGTTCCAGCCGTCTTCGAGGGCCTGGGCCAGACTCCCGGTGGGGCGGAGCCTCGGGCCGGTTTCGGCCATGGCGCGGAGGCGGGATCCCATCCGGATCGCGCAGCGGGCGAGAAGGCTCAAGCCGGTCCCGACAGCCGGCCCGAACCGGTCGCCCGCCTCGACCCAGCGTTCGCTGGCTTCATGCACCGCGGCGATCAGGTCGAGGGCAAGCGTGGCATAGCCCGCCAGGGCCTCGGGGGGAATTCCCGCGCAAGTTTCCCCGGTCGGCTCGTTGCGCAGCCGGTAGCTCTCGCCATCGGGCTCGATGGCGACGCGCCGGAGCCATGCGTTCGCCGCGCCCTCGCGCTCCATGGCGGCGACAACATCCGCCGGGACGATCCCGACATCCCCGATCAGCCGTTCGACGAGCGTCTCCGCCGCCCCCGGCAAGCGCCGGTGGGCGCGCGCCGCTTCGGCAACGTCGACGCCGGTCCTGGGGTCTTCCAGCACCGCCCAGTCGAGCGGAGCGTCGCCGTCCAGCCGTCGCTTCGCCGCCTCGGGAAGCGACGCCACCGTTCGGGCAAAAAGTTCGGCGGTATCCACATTGTCCTCCTGCGATCGGCCCCAATGCCGAAACCGCGGTCACCGCGAGATCTTCGGGTTCACGGCCGGCGGACGATCGTTCGTTGCCTGTTTCCCTGCGGTATCGGACGGGTCCGCGAGCGGAGCGGCGCCCGTTTGCGGTGCGGCGGGATCGGAGAAGGCCTCCAGAGTGACCTGGCCCCCGCGGATGACACGAATCGTCTTGGTGGGCGCCAATTCGGCTTCCTCGGTCCCGGAAGTCTCCTGAGGTGCCTCGGCCGCCCCGGTCTCCGACGCGGGATCGGCGAGCAGCTCGCGAAGATTCACCGCCTCGCCACCTTCAATGCCCGCCCTCCCGGCGAGGGAGCGAACCGCGAGGGCCAGAGTCCCCTGGTGTTCGCCGAGCGCCAGACGATCCGCCTGCGGTGGGAAAACCTCCAGCGTTGCGGTCGAGATGCTGGTACGCTCGACGAGGCTGTTCCCCTGTGCCGGAGCGACGCCCGTGCCGAGTTGGCGGTCTACCGCGACGACGCGCACGTCTTCGAGAATCCTCCGCGTGAACACGCCTTGCTCCCCGTCGGCGGTCTGCAGCTTGGCGGTCAGGATCACGTCCACGCGATCGCCGGGATCGACCAGCCCGGCCTGGCGTGTCCCCGCCCCGAGCTGGATCGTCACCGCCCGGGTGCCGGGCTTCAGAACGGCTGCGAGAAACCCCCGCTGGCCGGGTCCGACGACGGACGACCATGTGAGGGCCGCGCCAGCGCCCAACGCCTCGCGGACGGCATATCCGCGCAGGGATTCGATCGCGGCACCGTCGTCCGCGGCGACATGCGCCCGCCGGACTTCGTCCGCCGCGATCTCGGCTTGGGTGAAATCCTCGCGCTTGAGAAGCGTCCCCACGGGCAGCGGCCGGGCAGCGGCGAGAATCACGCGAGTCGCGGGTTCCTCGACGGGTGGCGTAACCGGGGCCGGCGCGGCGGGCTCCGGTTCGGCCTTCGCTCGGGACAGCAGCTCCTCGAGATCCACCGCTTCGTTCCGCGGCCGCTCCGCGGTACCGGTCAGCGAGCGGACGGTCAGCGAAAGCTCGCCCTCATGCTCGCCCAGCGCGAGACGGTCCGCCTGGGCCGGGGAGACCTCCAACGTCGCGGTAAGGTTCTCGGAGCGCTTGACCTCCTTGCCGCTCCCGGGCGTTTCGGCGCTCGTCCCGACCTGTCGGTCGACCGCGACGACGCGCACGTCCTCGAGGATGGTTCGCGCGAACACGGTCTGAGTGCGGTCCTGTAGCAGCAGCTTCGCCGTCAGGATCACATCCACACGGTCGCCGGGATCGATCAGCCCGGCATGGCGCGCCCCCTTTCCGAGCTGGATCGTCACCGCCCGGGTGCCGGGCTTGAGGACCGCGGCGAGAAATCCTGGCTGGCCGGGCCCGACAACCGACGAGCGGGTGAGCGGCGTGCCCGCCGCGATCGTTTCGCGCACCGCGCGGCCGCGCAGCCCGTCGACCGCCTCGGGACCGTCCATGACGAAATGGCCACGCTTGACAGCGTTCTTCGGAATTTCGACCTGGGTCAGATCCTCGTCGGTCAGCAACGTGCCCACGGAAAGCCCGCGTGCGGCCGCGAAAATCTTGAGTGCCGTCGGCTTCTCGACCGGCGGAGCCGCGGGTTTCGCTTCCTGCTGTCCCTGGCTGGGGTCGGTTTCGGGCAGGAGGAAGCGCACCGCGACCATCGCCAGCGCGAGGGGAACCACGACCAGGAGAACCAGGATGATTACGGTACGGTATCTTTGCATACGGGCGGATCTCCGGGCTCGACCCCGCGTCGGGAACTCACAGCGGCGGGCTCTGCGCCCCGTGCGACAGCGCATGGGGAGCGATGACCGCCAGGCCGGGCGGCACGATCGCGACGGCGAAGGGAAGGTCCGACCGCAGACGGCGCGGACCCTCGTAGGGCAGCAAGGCGCACACGCTCAGCATGAGCGCACAGGCGCCGAGGCCGATCAGGAATACGGCCAGGTCGTTCGGCCCGGCCCACAACCCCGCCACGGCGATCAGCTTTGCATCGGCTCCGCCGAACCGTCCGGTCGAATAGAGCGCGAACCCGGCGGCGAGCAGCACGGCGGCGACCGCGAAATGCTTCCAAAGCGATATCGCCGGGCTAACTGCCCCGGCGGCGGCATGAACCGCGAACAGCCCGAGCAACAGCAGGGGAATCGCATTCGTCACGCGGCGGGTCCGAAGGTCGCTGACCGCGGCGGCAACCAGCAATGCGCAGGCGGCGCACGCGGTCAGCCGCACGGTCCACAGGCTCGCGGATTCCATCAACTCGTTCATCATCTTGCGTGGACGCCGGCGATCGTCCGGATCAGCCGGTGAACGGCGTCGTTGGCGCGGACGATTTCCGCGGGATTTCGGATGACCGCGGGCTTCACCGTTTCGCCGCGCGCGGAGCGTTCGGCCATCTCGGTAACCGCCCCGAGCGCGGATGCGTAACGCCGGGCGGCACTCAGCGCCAGAGCGACGGCGAACAGGGCACTCAGCAGCAGCATCGCAACGAGCGCGCCCCCGAGTGTCAGCCGCCAGTCGCGCAGCGCGTCCTCGATCCCGCGCAGCGCGGCGATGGGCTGGTGGATCGCCGAGATCGGTTTCTGGAGAATGACGATCCAGTCGAAGCCGTCGAATCGGCTGGCGGTGGAAGCATAGGTCTCGCGACCGCCGGTTCGGGCGAAGCCGGTGAGCCAGTCCTCATCGGTCGAGAAGCCGGTCCGAGCACCGCCGAAGCTCGCCCGCACCGACGGTTCGCCCTGTTCCCGCACGTCGACGTCGCCGCTCATGATCCGGTCCCGCGCATGACCGGAGACGGTTTCGGCGATCAGCAGGCCGCGGGCTGTCGCCACCTGAACGCGGCCGCCCTGGAGGGTTTCGGCCGCCCTGTCCGCGATCTTCTGGATGGGTTCGATCGCCAGCACGGTCTTCATCACGCCGAGCGGCTTATTCCCGGACGGGTCGTCGATCCGGATGGAGATGTCCACGGACCAGACGCCGGCGGAGTCGTCGTACTGGATTTCCCCCACGGCGATGCCCTCGCCCCAAGCTCTGTTCCACCACCCTTCGTCGGACTGGATGAAGTCGCTGGTGGGATTGGTGAGCGCGACGTTGAATCCATCGGCGTCGGTAAAGAAAACCTCCGCGAAATAGGGCGATGCGGAGACCTGCCGGCGCAGAAAGGAATCCGCTTCCGGCCGGAGTCCCAGGCTCTTTTCGATGCGGAACCTCTCTTCGACCCGGGCGGCGGGTGCTTTCGCGAACCCTTCGGCCGTATGCCTCGCATGGGCGAACCGGGCGGCTTCGATAACGACCTTCGACGATGCCCAGGCCCTGGCCTCGGTGATGCGGCTGACAAGGAAGCTGTCGATCTGGCTCGCCGCGTGGGTCGCCCGCGCCACGAGTTCGGTCCGGGCGATGTCGTTCGTCACCGCGTCACGGCTCCGGGCGAAGCTCGTCTCGATAATGTCGAGGTGATAGGCAAGCAGGAAAAAGGTCAGCCCGCCGGTGAGCAGGACAGGCAGCGCCACGCCCAGCAGCGCATTGGACACCATCTGCGTTCGCAGGCTGCTGGCTCGATCGCCCCACGAGGTCATGGGGATGTTCCCGGAACGGGCTTGCGGTCACGCTCGTGCATCGTCGTTGCTCGCTTGTGGGTTTCAAACAACGCGGCCGTCGACATGTCGGGGTACGCCGCGGCTCCCGGCGGCACCGACCCCGCCCTCATTTCTTCCCTGCGGTTCACTCGACGCCGGAGATGCCGGCGGGCAGCGTGATGCGGGCTACCGTCCCCTGGCCGGGCAACGAATTGACCTTGATGACACCCTCGTATTTCTTCGCCAGATGGCCGGCGAGGGTCAGGCCGATGCCCATCGCCCCTTCGCGGGACGTGAAGAACGGCTTGAAGATGTTCGCGCGCTTGTCCGGAGTGATGCCGTCGCCGTTGTCGATGACGGTGATCAGGATTTCGTCGTTCTTGCGCGCGGTGTCGATCTTGATGATGCCTCTCCTGTCCTCGAGACCCTCGATGGCGAGCACCGAGTTTTCGATCAGTTCCGACAGGAGGATTTGAAACTCGGTGCTGGAGGCGAATATCTCCGGAATCTCGCCCAAATTCTTCACGATCGTCGCCCGGTGCGCGGCTCCGGTGGCCTCTATGACGTCGTCGACGCAGGCATTGAGGTCGATCATGCCGCGATCCGTTCCTTCGGCCGAACCGTTGGAGAAGGTCTCGAGCCGCTTCGCCAGATCGGCGATCCCGTTCATCCTCTGGCGGACGCTCAACGCGATGGCGGATATCGTCTCGACTTCCTCGTCGACATCCGTTCCGTCGGCGATTTCCGCGATGCCGTCGCTATCCCGCAGGGCGTTCTGGATCCTGTCCTGGGTCCGGCGCAGATCGTCCATGCGCCCGGCGATTTCATCGGCCGACATGGCCAGGATCCCGGCCGCGCATTTGACGATGAAACCGTGGAGCAGCACGGACTCCGCGGTCGAGTCCTGCGGCGAAAACGAGGCGGGAACCGCCGGTCGCGCGCGCTCGACGGGAAGGGCGAGGGCTTCCGTCCCGTTGGCGGCGGGCCGTGCCGGGGCCGTCTCGGCGGCGAGGGCCGCGTCCGCTTCGGCGAGTTCGCCATAACCCGCCCCGCTAGCCTGAATCGCGTCGGGCCCGACTTCCATAGCGACCGGATGAGAGGCGGCCCGCGCGACGGCGGCGCCGCCCCTGATCCGCTGCTGCAGGGCGAGCAGGATCCAGAACAGGATCAGCACGGCGGCGACCGCGAGGACGCCCCGATCGTAATAGGTCGCGAGGAGCTCTTTCTTGCCGAGCTCGAACCTCAGATTGCTGCTCAACTGGTCCGTGAGATCCGAGATCTCGTTGGATGTGGCGCTCCTGAACAGCTCTTCGGTCGGCCCTTGCTTGGCGACCAGGACCTCGGCATGGGAGAACAGGTTTGCCAGCGCGTTCGCGAGCGAAGGCGGGTAGGCGACGCTGGATTCGCGGAGCTTCCTGATCTCCGCCGTCAACCGCGACTGCGAGGTGTCCGTCGGGGTGCCGAGATAAAGGTTCACGTCCCGGATCAGGCTCGAGACGTTCCTTACCAGCGCGTCGTCTCCCGCGCCCTGCGCCTGCTGCAGGACGTTGGTGGCGGCCAGAGGCAGATAGCGGCTGGAATTGCGCACCACGGCATAGCCTGTCTTGAAGCGTTCGATACGCTCTTCCTTCGCCGCGACCGCGTTCAGATAGGCCTGAATGTCGCTGGCTATCCGGTCCGGCAGACCGGGGATGCGCTGGGCGGTTTGGGACAGATCGTCCTTCAGGCGCGCCATGCGCGGAATGAACGCGGCCAGCGAGTCGAAATCGGCGAACTGGTCGGACTTGACGCGCGTGACCTCCATGCTCCATTCGGAGGAAAGGAGCTGGACCTGCCGGACCAGATCGATCGACTTGCGATAGTTTTCTCCGCTGCTATTGCCCGCGAGCACATAAAGCGCGCCGGCCGCGGCCAGCAGAACGGCGGAGACAACGATGCCGAGAACGAGTGCGCCTGATCTCATTTCGATAGCTCCTTGGATTCGCCCACCAGCGTCTTTATGAACGCCACGATGGCTTCCTTGTCCTTGTCGGGCGCTTCGCGCCCCAGTTGAAATTCGAACATCGCGTCGACGGCGTCGCGCAGCGTCGCCGCGCTTCCGTCATGCAGGTAGGGCGCGGTCATCGCCGCCATTCGGAGGCTGGGCACCTTGAAGGCGTGCCGATCGTCCTCGTTGCCGGTGATGTTGTAGCGGCCGAGATCGGCTTCGGTGATGTCGCCGCGCTTCTTGAAATAGTCGTTGAGCACGCCGAACACCTGGAACATGTTGCCGCCGACATTGGCGCCCTGGTGGCAGGACGAGCAGCCATAGTCCTTGAACAATGCGTAGCCGCGCGTTTCCTGCGCGTTGAGGGCGCTCCTGTCCCCTTTCAACCACCGGTCGAAACGGCTGTTGGGCGTGTTCAGGGACTTCACGAACTCGGCGATGGCTTTCTTGACGTTCCTGCGGTTGATGCCGTCGGGAAAGATCTTCTTGAACTGCTTGGGATAGGTGTCCGTCCGGTAGAGCTTGGCGACGACGTCCGGCCAGAGGCTTCCCATCTCGAAGGCCGATTGCACCGGCCCGTCGATCTGGTGCTCGAGAGTGTTCGCCCGCCCGTCCCAGAACTGCTTGAAGTTCATGCCCGCGTTGAACACGGTGGGCGAGTTGACCATGCCCGGCTTGTCGTCGACCCCGAGCGAGATCCTGCGGCCGTCGTCGCCGCCGCTCGCGAGATCGTGGCAGCTGGCGCAGGCGATCGTGCCGTCCTTCGACAGGACCGGGTCGTGGAACAGCGCGCGGCCCAGCGCGACCTTGGCCGGATCCACATCGACCGTTTCGGGGATCGGCAGGATCGGTTCGTCGGCCCGAACTTGCCCCGCCACGGCGCAGAGGACGCCGAGCACGAGATACGCGAGGGCGGGAACGAACCGTCCGAATCGCAACCGGCTACGCCTGTCGTACATGCTAACCACCGAGAGACCCGAGTGCTTTGATCGCGGAAAGAAAGGCCGGACCGGCGACCAGGAGCATCGTGCCGGGCACCACGAACAGGAGCATGGGCAGCGTCATGAGCACCGGGAGGCGTTCCGCCTGCGTCGCGATGCGGGCCGCTCTCTGGACCCGCTCGTCCACCGCGATGCTCTTCATCGACTGCGACAGCGGGGTGCCGTAGCGCTCGCTCTGGATGAGCGCCATGGCGAAATCGCGCAGCCCGTCGATCTCGGTGCGCCGGTAATACTCGCCGAGCACGGACCGCCGGTCGGCGCCGAGCCGCAGCTCCGCCTCGATCTGCCGGAATTCCCTCGCGAGGCCGGGCTCGAGCGGCTCCAGCCCTTCGGCGACCGTCATCATCGCCCGCTCCACCGTCAGGCCCGATTCGAGGCACATCACCATCATGTCGAGGGCGTCGGGAATCGCGGCGGTCATGCGGCGCACGCGCCGCGCGGCCCTGAAGCGGAGCCCGTATTCCGGAAGCACGCCGCCGAGGACGAATCCGGCCAGACCCGCCAGCGCGACCAGAAATCCGTGCCGGGCGACCGATTCGAACTCGGCCGCCTGGAAAGCGGCGCCCATGCCGAGCAGCAGCGCGAAGGCGAGCTTGCAGGACAGGAAGACCGAAAGCGCTTCCTGCCGGTCGAACCCGCCCTGCCTGAGCATCTGGGCGAGCTTCTCGCGCTCCGCCGCCCCGACCGGGACCAGCATCGAGGCGACGCGAATCAGGGAAAGGCCGAGCCCCCGTAACGGTGCCGTGCCTCCCTCCGGGCCCGCGAGCGCGGGCGCGATCGAGCCCGCCTGTTCGCGCAGCGGCGCCAGCCGCCGGTCGATCGTCCGCGCCCGCCGCGTCTCGCGGAAGACCACCGGCGCCAGCAGCAGGAGGAAGACGCCTCCCGCCACCAGCCCGGCGATCTGGAGCAGGGTATCTGGCATCGGCCCGCCTCCCCGCCTATTGCTCGGCGCGCGCGGCGATGGCGCGCGCAACCACGAGCCCGGCGACGACCAGGCCCACGCCCCAATGCAGCAGGGCGTTTCCCCCCTCGGTCCCGAACAGGATGTCGACCGATTGGGGCGAGATGAATTTCTGGGCGACCAGCACGAAGACCGGCATCACGCTCAGCACCAGCAGGGTGAGGCGGGTCTGGGCGGTGGACGCCCGCGCCTTCAGCGCCGTGGCGCGGCGCTCGCGGAGCGTTTGGGAGAGATTCGCGAACGCCGCCGAGACGCCGCCGCCGGTGTTCCGCTGCAGACGGATGACCGCGGCGAACAGGGTGAACTCGGCGAGGCGGACGCGCCGGGCGACGGCGGCGAGCGCGCCGTCGGCGTCGAGACCCGCCACCAGCCCGTCGCAGACGCTCAGCAGGACCGGCCGGACCGGCGGCCGCGAGTCCTCCGCCACCACCGCGATGGCCTCCAGCGGCGGCACGCCGGCGGCGGAGAGCCGGACGATCTGGTCGATGACCTCGGGGAACTGGCGGGTGAACTCGGTCGCCAGCCGCGCGTGGAACAAGGACATCGCGTACCACGCCCCGGCGACGCCCGCGATCCCGGCGAGCGGAATCGCAAGGCTGCCGACGGGCACCTTGAGGAACCATAGCGAAAACCAGAGCCCGGCCGCGGCGGCGACGCCGAGCGCGAGCGCGCGCGGCAACGACCGCCGGGCGTTGAGCAGCGGATAGCGGGATTCGACCGCTCGCCACAGCCGCGCCGACGGGGAGCGCCCTCCCGCGGCGCGGAAGATATCCGTTCCCGCCGACGGGTCGGCGGCTTCGGCGCGCTCGGCGAGAGGGGCCGCGGCGCGTTGCAGCCGGCGCCGCAACTCCCTGTCCCCCCGGCCGAAGGCGAGGAACGCCGCGATGCCCAGAAGCGAGACCGCGCCGGCGGCGGCGAGGGCGAGGAGGAGGTTCATTCGTCCGCCTCCCCGATGCGCGGGTCGGCCTGAAGCGCGGCCTGCAGCGGCTCGCGCAGGCCGATCGCGTCGACGGCCGCCATCCACGCGGGAAGACGGCCGGAGGTCTCGAAGACATGCCCGTCATCGTCCGGCCTGCGGCGCCAGATCTCCTCGGTGGTCACGATGTCGTTCTCGATGCCGACGACGTTGGTGGCGCTGGTCACGCAGCGGTGGCCGGTGCGAAGCCGCTCGAGCTGGACCACCATGTCGATGCTGGACGCGACCTCGCGCCTGAGCGCCGGCAGCGGCATCTCGCCGCCGGCCATCATCAGCATGTTCTCCAGCCGGGTCAGCGCCTCGCGCGGGCTGTTGGCGTGCAGCGTGCACATGGAACCGGGATGGCCGGTATTCATGGCCTGGAGCATTTCCCGCGCCTCGCCGCCGCGCACCTCGCCGACGATGATCCGGTCGGGGCGCATCCGGAGCGTGTTCACCAGCAGGTCGCGCATGGTCACCTGGCCGGTGCCCTCCGCGCTCATCGTCCGGGTCTCCAGCCGGATCGTGTGCGGCTGCTGCAGCTGCAGCTCGGCCGCGTCCTCGATCGTGATCAGCCGTTCGCTGTGGTCGATCTCGCGCGACAGCGCGTTCATGAAGGTCGTCTTGCCGGCTCCGGTACCGCCGCTGATCAGGATGTTCAGCCGCGCCTTCACCGCGATGCGGAACAGCTCCGCCATCGCCGGGGACAGGACCTGGCGCTCCGCCATCCGTTCGAGGCTCACGCCCCGGACCACGAAGCGCCGGATCGAGATGGCGGCGCCGTCGAGCGCGAGAGGCGGGATGATGATGTTGACGCGCGAGCCGTCCTCGAGTCGGGCATCGACCATGGGGCTGGATTCGTCCACGCGGCGGCCCACCCGGCCGGCGATACGCTGCGCGATGTGCAGCAGATGCTGGCGGTCGCGGAACCGCATGTCGACCCGTTCCAGGCGGCCGCCCCGCTCGATATAGGTCGACTCCATGCCGTTGATCAGGATGTCGGAAACCTCCGGGTCGTGCAGCAGCGGCTCGATCGGCCCCAGCCCCTTGATGTCGTTGACGAGCTCGGTGACGACGCGCTGCCGATCCAGCGGGCTGAGGTCGGGCACGCCGGCCTCCTCGGTGCCCATGAACGCCAGCAGCTGGCCGGCGAGCTGCTCGTTGTCGAGCCCGCCGATCCTGCTCATGTCGAGCGACTTGACGACGATCGGATGAACCCGCGCCACCACCTCGGCTACCATCGAGTCGGCCGGCGACCGCGGCGGGGAGGCCAGCGCCGGCGGCGCGGTCTCCCCCGGCGGCGGCGCGGCGGAACTCGCGACCGTCGCAAGGGCGGGCTGCGAGGCGTCGGGCCGCGCCCGCCGCCCGAAGGCGCGCGCCGGCACGGTCAGGCCGCTCCGGCGAAGCCGGGCAGGGCCGGGCGCCCGGCCGCCGCCCGAGCGCGGATCAGGTCGGCCAGGCCGGCCACGGGCTTGCGCAGGCGGCGCGGCAGGCGGCCCCCCGGCCAGCCCCGGTCGGCGATTTCGGGCAGGCTCGCCTCGAACGGGATCGCGACATCGGGCGGAGTCCCGATGCCGGCCTCGCGCAGCAGGCGCGCCCCGGCCTCCGGCGCGAAGGCGCGCGTGTGGTTCTGCACCAGCAGCGGCGGAGCGCCGCCGCCCATCAGGTCGAGGATGCGCGCCGCGCGAGCCGCGCCGGCGGCGGTGGGCTCGGCGACGAGAACGCGCGTGTCGACCTCCGCGAGCAGCGAGATCCAGGTCTCCGGGTGGTCGAGACCGTCGACCAGCACGAGCTGGGAGCGCAGCCGAAGCTGCGCCAGAAGCCAGTCCAGCGCGGGCATCGGCGGGACCGGCGGCGGCGACACGCCGAGGCGGTAGGCGTAGAGCGATATCCGGTCGGAGCGCCCGGCCCGCACCCCGTCCAGCATCTGCGCGTCGGGCGGCATCCTGCCGGCGACGTCGAAGAGCTGGTCGAGCCCCGCCGCCGGCTCCACGTCCAGGAGCAGCGCCATCGCCGGAACCGTCCGGTTCAAATCGAGGATCGAGACGTAACCGCCCTCCGTGGCGGCGTGGA
Source organism: Alphaproteobacteria bacterium (assembly GCA_965202835.1). Taxonomy (GTDB): domain Bacteria; phylum Pseudomonadota; class Alphaproteobacteria; order MPNO01; family MPNO01; genus MPNO01. The sequence continues at coordinate 303,255 of CBDBCA010000002.1, forward strand.
GCGCGGTGGCCGCCGCGACCGTCGTGGCGCCGCTGCCGCCGGTTCCCGCGAACCCGGCGACATGTCCGGCGACGGAGACGCCGCCGCCGGGCGAGGTGGCGAGCGCGACCGAATCCCGGACCGCCCGGGCGGCGACCGGTTTCACCAGGTAGTCGCTCACCCCGGCGAGCATGATTTCCCGGTTGGCGCGGGCCGAGTCGTCCGAGCCCAGGGCGATGACGACGGTGCCGATCTCGCAGACTTCCGCGAGGTCGTGGATCGCCCCGGCCGGGTAGGGGATCCCGTCGATGTCGACGATGACGAGCCGGGTCGAATGCCCGCCCGCGAGCGCCGCCGCGGCCGCGCGCAGCCCTCCCGGCCAGACCTGGGCGGCCTCGCAACCGGGGCTCAGACCCTCGAAATGCATCAGCCCCTCCCGAAGCGCGTGCTCGGTCTCCGGATCGCTTGCGAAGGCGAGCGCGGCGAGCGGGCCTTCCGGCGCCGCCGGGGCGGGCGCGGCATCGATCTCCGGGCCGATGCCGCCGCCGGGGACCGGCGGGTCGGTCCCGGTCCGGGTTTCCGGCGGGGCGAGCCCAAGCCCGGCGCCTTCCAGCGGATCGGCCGTCCGCGGATCGCCGGAGGAAACCTGCGGGCCGTCCGCGAGACCCTCCAGCAGCGCGGTCTCGAAACCGGCCTCGAGCGGGGTCCCGGCCTCGGATTCGCCGGATTCGTCGGGAACGGCGTCGCCGGCATCCTCCGGCGGTTCTGTCTCCCCGGTATCGTTCGGGGTATCCGGCGCGGCCCCTGCCAGGCCATCGAGTAGCATGGACTCGAAATCCGCGTCGATGCCCGGGTCCGGGCCCTCCGGTGCGGCGGCGGCCTGCGGGACCTCCGGCATGTCCGCGGGATCGGATTCGTCCGGGACGGGCGGCGCCGAGCCGGAGAGGCCCGCGATCAGCGCGCTCTCGAGGTCCGGATGGACCCCGGCGGCGGGATCGAGGGACTCCCCGGCCGGAACGCCGCGGCCATCCTCACTGTCGTCGAGGGTCATCGTGAGAGACATCCGGTTCGCGATGGTCGGGAAACGGGGAGGCCGGCCCTGGACCCGCCCTCTGGGCGTCCGGAAGGGCCGGCCGGATATTCCCGTTCGCGCCGCACCGGCGCGTAGCGGGGGGTCTACTTCGTCAGCTTGCCCTTTTTGGCCGTTTTGCCGGTCTCTACCACTTTGTCGCCGATCCCCCTGATTGCTTTCTCGAGATCGGTCGAGAACGTCACGAGGGCCGCGGCGACGGCAACGGATATGACGCCGATAAGGATCGCGTATTCGAGCGCGGAGACGGCCTTGTTGGCCCGGAGAAAGCGGCGGAACCGCCGCGACTTGTGTTGAATGATCATGCTGTCGAATTCCTTTTCGCTTGCAGGTGGAAATTGTCGGCGGTGCACGCCGACATGGTTGCATTTACAACTTCAATGGCCGTTCGTATCCGTTTCTCGTTCTCCTCCTTTGCCACGTTCGTTGTCCTGAAGGCTGCCGGTCCGGCGAACCCTCGCGCTCAGGAAACCCCGGCGCCGGCGCGGACCGCCGTCATCGAATGGGTCGGCCGTGCCGGTACCTGTTCGGGGTCGCGGGACGGCAGGATGTGCAGGCGATAGACGTCGCCGCCGGCGAAGCGGCCGGTGAGCGTGCCCTCGCGCAGCGGCCGCGCGCAGACCTCGGCGACGATCGCCGTCTCTCCCTCGGCCAGGCCGGACGCTTCCGGCGGGCCGAGCAGGGCGGCCCGCCAGCCCGCGCTCGCGCGCCGGCCGCATTCCTCGGCGAGCGCGCCCGTCGTGGTCGCGGCGCCGAAGCGGATGGTGTCGTCGGTCCACAGGACTTCCGCCGAGTCCCCGCCCGGCGGGCGGCGCACGGCGGTGATCACGTAAACCAGGGAGGCGGGCGCGCCGAACTCGCGGCGGTGGAGAAAACCGCCGAGCGCGGTCACCCGGTCGCCGTCGGGGGCCGCCTCGCGCGACACGTATTCCGCCATGGCGACGGCGCTGCGCGCGCTCGCGGCATGCATCCCGACGAGCGAATAGAGGTCGAAGCAGAGCATCGCCACGGCCAGCAGCCCCAGCGTTCCCAAGCCGAGCTCGATTCCGGCGGAGCCGCGCGTGTCGCGCGCGAAGGACCCGAAGCGGCGGGCGGGGGCGGTTTTCCGCCGATGGTCGCGACGTGTCACGGATCAGCTCTCCGCCGCCGGTTCCTGGCGGGCCACGCCGACCGCGATCGCGGGCGGCGGTTCCGCGCCCTCCGGGTGCGGCCGCGCCGGCAGGCCGCCGAGATCCAAGGGTTCCCGGCGCCAGGCGATCTGCACCAGAACCATGTCGCCGTCCCCCTCGGCGCCGTTCTCGCCGTCCAGCAGCGCCTCGGGGGTGAGGCCCGTGTCGACCGTGAGCGTCCAGTTCGCGCCGCAGTCGAAATCCTCGGCAAGGGCGAGCTCGCGCCTGATGGCGGCGCAGGCGACCGAATCGAGCGTCCCCGCGTTGCCCTCCGGCGCCAGCGCGACCGCCCGGGCGGCGGCGCGCGCCGCGCGGCCCATGGTGTCGCCGACCCAGGCCGTGTGGACGATCTCGATCAGCCCGGCGAAGGCGAAGACGAGCGCCGAGATCGCGACCGCGGTTTCCACCGCCGTCGAGCCGCGCCGCGCGCGCATGAAGGCGCGCAAATCCCGTCTATGCCTCGAATTGCGGATCGCGTTTCTCCTCGACCGCCGCGGCGTTCGCCCGGGTTCGGTTTCGATCCCGGATCGGGGTGCCGCCTTTCCCGGTACCGGCCCTAAATCAACGCGGCTGATTGTGTCAATCGAATTTGTTATCACGAATCGACATATTGATTACATATGGTTTTATAATTTTCCATATGGACCGCCCGAGGTACCGCGGGATTTCGTTATGGAGCCGCCAAGTATCGGAAGAAGCTTGTCTTTTCCGCCCGCCGGTGTCGGGGCGCGGCCGGGGATGCGGCGAATCGCCGCAGTGCGCCGTGCTCGTCCGTCCCGCCGCGCCGCGATCATGCGCGATGATCCATTGCTGTCCGGTTCAGCTGGGCTGGACCGGGCGCAAGGCGCTGGTGGAGTCGGGCTGCCGGCCCATCGGCCGGGTCGGGACACGGATTGCGGCACGCCCGCGCCTTCCGTCCTTGCCCCCCCCCCGCTGTCACCCCGGACTTGTTCCGGGGTCCAGGCCTGCCCCGTTCCGGGATCCGGGGAAAGCCGGGCTATAGCGTGTCTGCTTTAGTTGGAACCGCCTCGTCCATTTTTTCCGTCATGGTCGGCGGTTAGAGGTGTCGGACAAGGAAAGAGGCATTGTGACAGGCACTTGTCCGGTCGCGGACCGGCGCGGCGATGCTCGCGCTCTGTCCCGCGCCCCTCTTGTCACCCCGGACCTGTTCCGGGGTCCAGAGCCACAGGCGCCGTTCTCGCCCGGTTTTCCCGGAACGGCGTCCGGGGCAGGCCTGGACCCCGGAACAAGTCCGGGGTGACAAGAGGGGAGCGGAGATGGTTTCGCCCATCGGCACCGAGCCCGTCCCGCCGTTAAACCGGACAGCAATGGCGACGATCGCCGCGATCACGCGCGATGATGACGTCCGACGATCTCCATCGCCTGCCGCAGCGCCTTGTCGTAGGCCTTTCCCGGGGCGCCCGGAGCCTTGCCGGTGGCATCGGCGTGAAGCGCCGGCTCGAAGGGAAGGACGACATCCGGACGCCGGTCGGCGAGCGCGTAGCGCACATGCGCCGGGGACAGGGCGTAGCGGCGCCTCCGTGTCGAGCACTGGACCAGCGTGACGGGACGGTCCGCGCCGAGCCGCGCCAGCAGCCGCACCGCGGCGCTGACGCTGGGCACGGTCGGCTCGTAGAGCACCGCCCTGGCGTCGGCCTCGCCCATGACCAGGAGCTGCGTTTCCGGGTCGGGCATCCCGGCCACCAGCACGACATGCGTCCGGTTGGCGAGCTGCCCGAGCAGCAAGGACAACGCCGACGCGTCGCGGCCTTCCGGCAACCCTCCGGCGGCGGGATAGGCGACCAGCGATATGCCGGAAGATGCGGGCGTCGAGGCTTCGTCTATCGCGGCGGAACCGAAGGAGAGCGGCGTGTCTTCGCCGCCGCCGGGAGCGGCCGGGGCGAGCAGCGCGGGAAGCCCCCCGCGCGGCTCGACGCCCAGGAGGCGCGGCAGCTTCCCGAGCACGGGGTCGAGGTCGACCACCGAGGCCGTGCGCCCGTCCGCCGCCACGCCCCGCGCGAAGGCGGCGACGAAGGTCGACACGCCGCTTCCCGGGCTGCCGGCAACGGCGATCACCTCCCCGGCGTAAGATTGTTCCGGCGCGTCGTCGACCGCCGCCGCCGCCTCGCGCACCGTCGCCGCCGAGAGCGGCTTGACCAGATAGTCCGCCATTCCGGACTGCAGGAGCGCGCGGCCGAACCGCGCCGAATCGACGGAGCCGACAGCGACCAGCGCCGTCTCGAGTGCGCAGACTTCGGTCAGCCGCGCGGCCGCCTCCTCGGGTTCCTTCACGCCGTCGATGTCGACGAACACCAGCCTGGTCGCGGGCTCGGCCGCCAGGGCGCGGAGCGCGGCCGGCAGGCGCGCGCGCCGGATCCTGGCCTCGCGCCCGGCGAGCCCGGCGCGCAGCGCCCGTTCGGTCGCCGCGTCGCCGGCGAAGCCGCGCGCAAACGGGGTTTTCGAAGGCGCCGCCATCGGGACTCAGTGCTTTCCGGGAGCAGGACCGCGCATCGCGACCGTCAAGAGCCGCCTGCCGCTCCGGCGGCTGTCGCGGCCGCCTCGGGAAGCTCGCGCACCCGGTCCTCCACCCATCGCCTGTAGGCGTTGGCCGTGCCGCCGAGCGCGGCCGGCGGCGGCTTGGGCGACGCGGCGCAGGGCACGGCCGGCGCCGCGAGGCCGGCTTCCGCCCGCCCGTCGCGCCGGCCCGCGCCGTCGGCCGCGTAGTCCCGACACGCGAGGCCCGCCGCCCGCAGCGCCCGGCCGTACAGAAGCACGCGGTCCACCCTGTCGCGCTCCGCGGCGGCGGTGGTGTTGCCCGGCCGGAAATACGGGTCGTTGACGGCGAGCGGCTGCTGGCAGCCCGCCAGGAGCGACAGCAGCACGGCGGCGGCGCACGATCGGCGCCACGGGAACCCGGTCTCGAACACGGTTCCTCCCTGAAAAGCCAAACCGCGCACGGGAGAACCCCTCCCGCGCGGCACAACGGCACCGTCCCGGCATCGCGGAAGGACGGCGAAATACACGTCTTCTATTTACAACTCATATCGAGATACGAATATTCTGCCAAGATCATATCGGAATCCATTATACCTGAGCGGGCCGTGCCGGCCGTCCATAGCGGAGGGATGCTCTCCGATTTTCGCCAAACTTCATGCGTTCGACATCTTCCGGCGTTCGTTTCCCGCGAGACGCCGGAGACGCGACCGTTCCCGCCATCGCCGCGTTTCGTCAAGCTCGACAGGACCCCGTCGACGGCCGGGCCTGTGTCTGCGCGCCGCGATGGCGGCCGGCGCCGTCGCGATCCTTGCCTCCTGCGCGGTCGGGCCGGCGCCGGACGATCGCGCCGACCGCGCCGGTCTTCTGGAGAACAACCTTTCCGTCGCCGCCGCCGCGCTCGCCGCCGGGCAGCCCGCGGTCGCCCGGAGGTTGTACCGGTCGCTCGCCGAACGCTTCGAGGATGCCCCGGAACCGCGTCTCGGTCTCGGCTATATCGCGTCATGGGAGAACGACTTCCGCGCCGCCGGGGACCGTTTCCTCGAGGCCGCGGCGCTCGCCGGGGACGCGCCGACGGTCAGGGCCGAGGCGCTGCTCGGCGCCGGGCGGGCGGCGCTCGCGCAAGGCGCGCCGGCGGAGGCGCGGCGGCGTTTCCGGCGCGCGCGCGACGCCGGGGACGGGACAGCCGCGGCGGCTTGGATCGCCAACGGGACCGGCGTCGCGGCGACCCTCGAAGTCGATTACGAAGCGGCCGAGACGGCCTATGGCGAAGCCATCAGGCTCTCCTCCGGCCATCCTCGCGTCTCGGCGAATCTGGTGCGCATGCTGGTGGCGGCCGACCGGGAGGAGGACGCCGCCCGGGTGCATGCCCGGCACGAAGCATCCTATTGGCTCGACGAAGACGGCCCCGCCCTGTCGCGCGCGATCGAGGAAGCGCGGAGGGCGCGGCGCGCGCGGGCCGGTCTCGCCATGCGGCTGTCGGGCGCGGCCGGGCCGAGGCCGGCGATCCGGCGCGCGGGACTGCCGGGATCGACCGCGCTCCTGCTGCGTATCGTGGCGCGGCCCGCTCCGGTTCCGGTCCCGGCCACCCCCTCGCCGATGCCGCGCGCCAGGCCGGAGGCGCCGCCCGCGACCCCGGGCCGGAAGCCGCCGCCGGCCGCGCGCGAGACGCCCGGCGGTTCGGTTCCGGAGCCGATCGCCCTCACGCTCGGGCAAAGCCTGCGGCTCGGCCTCGATTCCGGCGCGACGTCGGTGCTGGTCGCGAAGCCGGAAGTGGCGGACGTGCAGCTGCTCTCGCCGAAGGTGCTTTACGTCGTCGGCAAGGGCGTCGGCAGGACTTCGGTTGCCGTGCTCGGCGACGACAGCCGCGTGCGGGACTGGATCGTGTCGGTGGCGCTCGATCTGGACCCCGTGCTCGAGACCCTCTCCCGGGAGCCGGAGCTCCGCGGGGTGCGCGCGCGCCGGGTCGCCCGGGGGCTGGCGCTGTCGGGCGACGTCGCCTCCGCCGCGCTCGCCGAACGCGCGATGCGGCTTGCGGCGACGGCCATGCCGGAGGGCACGGCGGTGGAGAACGAGCTCAGGATCGCCGGCGCGCAGCAGGTGAGGCTGGAAGTCCAGATCGCCGAGGTGCAGCGCTCGTTGAGCGAGGATCTCGGGATCAACTGGGAAGCCTTCGGGATCTCGGGCGACAATGTATTCGGATTCCGGATAGGCCGCCTCGCGACCGGTCTCCCGGCGGCGCCTATCGGGATCGGCGCGTTCCCGCCGGCGTTCGTCGATGGCCAACCATCCCCCGGAATCTTCTTCGACCGGCGAACGGGGAATACCAGGATCGCGGGCATAATCGATGCGCTGGCCAGGGCCGGCTCGGCGAACGTGCTGGCCAAGCCCAATCTCACAGCCGTTTCCGGCGAGGCGGCGTCCTTCTTCTCGGGCGGCGAGTACCCGCTTCCGACCGGGTTCGATGACGGAGTCATCGTGTTCGAATACAAGAAATACGGCGTCCTGCTCGACTTCGTGCCCACGGTCATCGATACGGGCAGGATCGTGCTGAAGGTACGGCCGGAGGTCTCCGAGCCGTCGGCCAACCAGTCGGTGCAGGTGGTCGGGGTCAGCATCCCGGTGATAAACGTGCGCCGGGCGGAGACCACCGTCGAGGTGGGCGACGGCGAATCGATCGTGATCGGAGGGCTGTTCCGCAACGCCTCGGACACGCGCGAGGCGGGGGTTCCGGGGCTCAAGGACCTTCCCCTGCTGGGGCCGCTGTTCGGCACCCGCTCGATCCGGTCCGAGGATCTCGAGCTGGTGGTGATCGTCACCGCCCGGCTGGTGGCGGCCGGCGGGTCCGCCGGGGAGCGCGATTCGCCGGCGGCGGCGCAAATCCGCGGCTACTACTACTGATTGCGACGAGCGGCGGGGGATACGGCGCGACCGCCCGGTCTTAACACGATGCGCAGCGCCGGATGGGGGAGCGCCCATTTCATGCATGAATTGAGGTTCGGATCGCAGATGATCATTGACTTAGCCCGCGCCGCCGGCCGTTTTCTGCGCGACAACCGCGCCGGGGCGACCGCCTATTCCGCTGTCGGGATCGTCATCATGACGGTCGGCGGCACCGCGCTCATCGTCGACCACAACCGGCTGGTGGACCGGCGCGATCTGCTGCAGAGCGCGGCCGACGCGGCGTCGATGTCGGCCACGCTGGAACTGGGTCAATTGCCGGGGTCGATGTCCGATTCCGACATGCGGGAACGACTCATGTCGGTCGCGCGAAAATACGCCGTCCTGAACGTGATCGAAAACGTCGGAGACCCGGATCTCGAGCCCGCCGACATCGAGGTGACGCTCGACATCGACCAGCGCGCGGGAACGGTCGGTGCGTCGGTACAGGCGGATATCGTAGACACGGTGATGTCCCACTGGATACTCGGCTATTCCGGTCCCGGCCGGGTCGTACGCAAGAGCGGCGTCGAAAGCGTCGGCAACCCCGTGGAAGTGGTGCTCGCCATCGACACCAGCGGGTCGATGGAACTCACTTTGGGAGGTTCGGGCCCAAGTCGCATGAGCATCGTGAAACAGGCGGCCGCCGACCTCGTCGACATCCTGGAGCCGGGCGAAGGGAACCAGGTCGCGATCGGCGTGGTGCCATGGAGCATCCTGGTCCGCCTGGACCACTCGGCGCGGGCCGGCTGGGTGTCCAGCGAATGGACCGCGTACCCGCTGAGCCGCCATTACGCCGCATCCTATTGGTGCACGCCTTACTACAACTGCAAGCCATCCGATGTCGTTCAGACATTGCCGTCCGAGCCGGGAGAGGCATGGCAGGGCTGCCTGGACGAGCACCGCATCTCGACCGGGGAGCACGCGGCTCTCCCGGCGGCCGCCGACCTGCTGGACCACCCCTCGGAGAGCGGCTTCGCCCAGTCGATCTTTCCGGCGTTTTTCGGGAGGGCCTATGAATGCATCCGGCGGCCGCTCCCCGACAATTACTACCAACAGGACTGCTATGGCGAGAATACGGCCAGCGTTCGCGAGGTGTACTCTCGGCCGCCGCAAGCCGGCTGTTCGGCCGTATCCGCCATGCTTCCCCTGACCTCCGACCGTGCCGCGATCGAGACGGCCATCGCCTCGCTGTGGCCGACGGGGAAGAAGACCTACTCCGCGCTCGGGGTTCTCTGGGGGCAGCGGATGCTGTCCCATTCCTGGAACGACGTGTGGGGCGGCGGTGTTAATCCGGTGAACCCCGATGCCGGCGGCAACGCGGGCACCCGCAAGGTCATCGTGCTGCTCACCGACGGCGCGGACACCCATTGCGGGCCCGGCGAGCCGGACTGCACGACGACGAATGCGGGGGTCGGGCGCACGGTCGCGTGCGACGCCGCCAAGGCCGCCGGAACGGAGATCTTCGTCATCGCGGCGATGCCCCCCGATCAGGTATCGGGCGAATTGGGAACAGCGCTGCGCGCATGCTCCAGCGAAGACAACAACCCGGACGGTTCATACGTCTTCCTCAACAACCAGAATCCAGACGACCTCAGGGCGGCGTTCGCCGACATAGCGAACCAGCTGCGCACGGTCCGGCGGGTATTCTGAACCCGCGGCCGGCGGATCGACACATGTGGAGCCGGCTGCACGCGAGCCCCGGACTTGTCGGCTGCCGACAAGTGCCGTAGCCGCCAGGCCCTGCTTCGCGGGCGAACTCCACGAGGCCATGCCGGCTGACCAGCTCTTGAGGCGAACTTTGCGACAGCCTCCAACCGGTTCGGAGTAACGCCAAGATGGCGAACCGCTCGGTTGCGGTCGGCCGGGGCGACGGCAACCGAGATCGCGTCCTCGTGCATGTCGAGCCCGACGAAAGCTCTGTATCATCGGCGGCGAAGGCCGACCATCCACGAGTTTCTCTGGCGGGGCGGAACGACAAAAAGCGTGGATGGCCGGCCTTCGCCGATGACGCGGGGAAACGGTTCCGTTCGGACCGGATACGCCCCGACACCTCCCGCAACGCCGGTCAAACTCCCACTCGTCAAGTAATCGGGATAAGCCCCTATCGAAGGGCGGCGTCAGGCGGCCTGTAAGCCGGGTTCTGTCCCCGCCTGGGCGGGGGATGGCCATTCATCTGGGACGCCCGTCGCCGGACGCCTCGCGCGACCTACCCGGGCGGCGGCGCGGAAACCCGCCCGGGGCCGGAGCCCCGTGCCGCCCCTACTCGGTCTTGCTCCCGGTGGGGTTTGCCCTGCCCTCTCCGTTGCCGGGGAGGCGGTGCGCTCTTACCGCACCCTTTCACCCTTGCCGACCGGCGAAGCGGGCCGGCGGTTTGCTTTCTGTGGCACTTTCCCTGGGGTCGCCCCCGCCGGGCGTTACCCGGCACCGTGTTCCCGTGGAGCCCGGACTTTCCTCCCCCCGCGAACGGGAGGCGGCCATCCGGCCGCCTGACGGGCATGAAGGTGGACCGGGAACGGAGCGTCGTCAATCCAGTTCGCGCTCGATAGCGGCGATCCGCGCCATGGTCTCGCGGTCGAGCCGCCCATCGCAGCGGGACGGGCGAAAGCGCCGCTGGAAGGCGGTGAGAACGGGGGACAATCCTCGGGCCTCTTCGCAAAACCCGTAGCCGAAACGGGAGAGCGCCGCGCGCGCCCGTTCCATGTCGGGCTCGGCGACACCCTCCCCTTCGCCGGGCCGGTATGCGAGCCCCTTCGCGGCCAGCCGCCGCCAGGGAAAAAGCTCGCCCGGGTCCCGTTTGCGGAGCGGCGCCACGTCCGAATGGCCCAGCACGCCAACCGGATCGATGCGCCGGCGCTCGAGGATGCCGCCGAGCAGAGCTTCCAGCGCCGTGAGCTGGGCTTCGGGAAACGGGACATAGCCGAACTCGTGCCCCGGATTGGCGAGCTCGATCCCGATCGACCGGCCGTTGACGTCGGCCTCCCCCGCCCAGGACGAAACGCCAGCGTGCCAGGCGCGACGTCCCTCGTCGACGAGGCGGTAGGCCGCCCCGTCCTCGTCGATCAGGTAGTGCGCGCTCACCCCGGAGTCGGGATCGCATAGCCGCGCGAGCGCGGCATCTGTCGTCGGCATCCCCGTATAGTGGAGGACGACAAGATCGACCGGCACGCCCTCCGGCCGCGGGCCGTGATTGGGTGACGGGCGTTCGATCACTCGGGATGGCTCGCCGCGGACACGGCGAAACGCCGCGCGCCGTTACCGGCGGGCGGGCAGACCGCGCTGCGATGGATCCTGGACGCTGTCTCGGTCAGGCGGCGCTGCGGCGCGGAGCCGCGTCGCGCCGGCTCTCGGGCTCGCGATAGGCCATCTTCACATGGGCGGCGCAGTAGGAAAAGCCTTCCGAGGTCTTCCGGCCGCAGAAATGGAAGTCCTCCGTGCCGGGCTCGCCATACGGCCACTGGCACGTCCGGTACGGGGAAGTCTTGCTCACTCTCATCAGTGAGACGAGTTCGGATCGGTCCGACATTCTTGCGTGTCCTAAGAGTGGAACGCGCGATAGATATGGTCGGCCCTTCCCAACGTCAAGATTCGCGGCCCGAATACTGGCCGGCTGCGTCAATTTGTTGCACTTGGACCGCGGAAACCGGCGGGGCGGTGGGCGACGTCAATTCAGGCGGCCGCCCCGCTCCGCGTCGAACAGATGGATGTTGCCGGTATCGAGCGCCACATGGATCGCGTCGCCCGCGGCGACCGGCAGGTCGGGATCGACCTTGGCCACCAGTCGGCGCGGGCCGCCATGGTCGAAGAACAGGAGCGTAGCGTCGCCGAGCGGCTCGATCAGGCTGACGGTCGCCGGGATCGCGCCGGGCGCGTCGGCATCGACGACCATGACGTGTTCCGACCTCACGCCGAGCACCGTATCGCGCCCGGCGAGGCCGGAATCGACCGACTCATCGAGCGCGGCGGTCAGACCGGTGCCTTGAAATTCCATCGCGCCGTCCGTCCCCGCTACCACGGTGCCGTCGAGGAAGTTCATGGTCGGAATCCCGAAGAAGCCGGCGACGAAATGGGACGCGGGCCGCCGGTAGATTTCGAGCGGCCCGCCGAGCTGCTCGATGCGGCCGGCGTTCATCACCGCGATGCGGTCGGCCATGGTCATCGCCTCGGCCTGGTCGTGGGTAACGTAAACGAAAGTGCCGCCGAGCTGATCGTGCAGGTGTTTGAGCTCGGTGCGCATGTCGACGCGCAGCTTGGCGTCGAGGCTCGAGAGCGGCTCGTCCATCAGGTAGACGGAGGGATTGGTGACGATAGTGCGCGCAAGCGCCACACGCTGCGCCTCGCCGCCGGAGCACTGGCCGGGCCGCTTGTCGAGCAGCGGGTCGATGTGCATCGCCTCGGCGGCCTCGTGCACGCGTCGGCGGATCTCTCCGGCGTCGACGTTCTTCACCCTGAGGCCGAAGGCGATGTTGTCGAACACCGTCATGTGCGGGAACAGGGCGAGGTCCTGGAAGACCATCCCGAGCCCGCGCTCGCCGGCCTCGGTATGGGTGACGATGCGATCGCCGATCACGACGTCGCCGGCGGTCGGCTCGACCAGGCCGGAGATCATGTTGAGGGTCGTGGTCTTGCCGCAGCCGGACGGACCGACCAGGATCAGGAATTCGCCGTCGCGGATCTCCAGGTTGATTCCCTTGACGGCGGCGAAGCTGCCGAATTCCTTGACCAGATCCTTGAGCACGATACCCGCCACGGGTCGCTCCTTTCTCGTCCGCCGCCGTCAGCGGCGCATCATGCCGAAGCTGAAGCCCTTCACCAGATGCTTCTGGATGAGCACGCCCATGATCACCACCGGAATGGTGATCACCGTGCCGATCGCCGCCTGCGGGCCGTAGAGCCGGCCTTCCGAGGCGCTCTGGAACTTGTTGAGCAGCACCGGAAGCGTCGATACGTCGGGATGGGTGAGCGTCAGAGCCAGAAGGAATTCCCCCCAGCTCAGGATGAACACGAACAGGAAGGTGACCACCATTCCCGACGCGACCAGCGGCAGCACCACCTTGCGCAAGGTGTAGATGCGTCCGGCCCCCATCAGCCGCGCGGCGTGTTCGAGGGTGTAGGGCACCTCGTCGATGAAGCTCAGCATCATCCAGATCACGAAGGGAAGCGTCACCGTGGTGTAGAGCGCGCTGACGCCGGTCCTTGTGTCGAACAGGCTGATCCGCGAATCGAGCAGGGTCTCCGTCGCGAAAGGCACCATGATCGCGTAATACATCAGCAGCGGGATGGCGATGACGATGGGCGGGATCATGCGCACCAACAGAACCATGTGCCGGAAGGTCGATCCGCCGACATTGAAGCGCGAGATCGCATAGGCGAGGAAAGTGCCCATGAACAGCGCGATCAGCGAGGAGATGGAACAGATCAGCATGGAATCGAGCAGCGAGCCCCAGATGTTGAAGGGCTGCTCGGTCGCCTCGCGCGCGACGCCCGCCGCCTGCACGTCGAAGGTGAAGACCTGCTCATAGTTCTTGAGAGTCGGATCCTGCGGCACCCAGTTGGGCGGCCAGGTGACCCACTCGCCGGAATCCTTGAAGGACGTCTGGATCATCCAGTAGATCGGGAACATGATGATCGCGCCCCAGCCGATCAGCGCGGTATGGCGCAGCACTGTCCGCCGCCGGCGCAGCCGGCCCGCCGCGGCCCTGTTGTCGGCGGCGGCACCGTTCACGACGCGCGCTCCCGGTCGAGCCGCGTGCGCTCGCGCATCATCAGCCAGATCCCGGTAAAGATCAGCGCCGAGAACAGGATCAGGAGCAGCATCGACGCCGCCGCGCCGAAGGCGAACTTGTTGAACTGCCAGACCTGCTCCCACAGATAGTAGGCGACCGTCTGGGTCGACGTGCCCGGCCCGCCGAAGGTCAGCAGCACCACGGGATCGAAGAGCTTCAGCGCCTCCATCGAGCGCACCACCACGGCGATCACGATCGCCGGCTTGAGCAGCGGGAATTCGACCCACCAGAAGATCTGCCAGCGCGAGGCCCCCATGACCCGGGCGGCGTTGATCAGCTGCGGCGGCAGCGCCGAAAAGCCGGACAGGAAGATCAGGAAGGTGAGCGAGGTCCACTGCCACACATCGGCTAGGATGATCGCCCATTGCGCGGCCAGCGGGTCGGAGAGCCAACGGATCCGCGGCTCCATGCCGAGCATCGCGGTCAGCGGCGACAGCAGCTGGTTGAGCGGGCCGTGGTCGATATAGATCATCGAAAAGTTGTAGCCGACCACCACCGGCACAACCATCATCGGGATCAGGAAGACGGTGATGTAGATCCGGCGCCCGCGCACCACCCGATGCACCAGCATCGCCAGCACGAACCCGATGACGAGCTCGAACACCACGGCGAAGCCGGCGAAATAGAAGGTGCGCCCGAGCGCCGCCCAGAAGCCGGTGTCGGACAGCACCGCCTCGTAATTGCGCAGCCCCGACAGATAGGCCTGCTCGAACGGCCGGTTGGCGCGCCAGCGCAGGAAGCTGATGTAGATGGTCAGCAGGAACGGGATGATGATGACCAGGATGAACGTGCCCTCGACGAGCACGAACGGGATCCAGCGGAACACGCGTTCCTGCGACAGCCATGCGCCCAGCCGGGCGATCGGGCCGTTGCGCGGGCGCATCTCTACTCCGCTGAGCGCGGTCATCGTCGGTTATGCTTCCTCGACGGGCGGCTGCCCGGACGACGGCTTGCCGCCGTCCGGGCCGCCGCTTGACGAGATCCGGGCTACAGCTTGTCGATATAGAGCCCGGCTGCGACGCCCTTGCGGTACGCCTCGATCTGCTCCTTGCGGCCGATATCCTCGGTCACGCCGTTCCAGCCCTTCTCGACGCGCTTGGCGGCTTCCTCGGCGCTGATATTGCCGTTCATCACGTCGGCGAGGTTGTTGTCGAGGATCTTCATGTACTCGTAGTGACCCTCGATATAGAGCAGCGACGTGGTGTACTGCGCGTTCTCCAGCGTCACGTCGAGGAACTCTTGGCTGAACTTCTTGAGGATGCCCTTGTGGCCGATATTGGCCTTGCGGAACGGGTCCCAGAAGCCCTTGGGATGGGCGATCGCCCGGTTGCCCACCGACGGGCTGGTCAGCCACTGGATGAACAGATAGGCGAGTTCCGGATGGTCGCTATAGGCGTTGACCATGTAGCTGGTGCCGGCCGCCTCCGCCGCGCGGCGCACCGGCTTGGCGCTCGCCGTCGACGCCGGGATGACGCAGGGAAGCTGCTTCTGCTTGACGACGCTCTTCGGGTTGGCGTTGCCGTAACCGAAGATCGACGGGAACGACATCACCGAATAGGCCTGGCCGCTGCCCCAGAACGGGTAGATCTGCGGCGTGCCCCAGCCCTGGATGTCCTTGGGCATGTACTGGACGATCGACGAGAACGCCGTGATCGCCTTGACGCCCTGGGCCGAGTTGACCCGCGGGTTCATGTCCTTGTCGAACAGGAGCCCGCCGAAATAGGCCGGGAAGTGGCGGTGCGAGAAGTTCACCGACCGGTAGCCCATCGCGCCGAATAGCGGCTTCTCGAACTTGACGCCCCAGCGCGTCTGGCCGGCCTTGGTGTGGAAGAACTTCGCCTGCTCTTCCCAGTCCGCCATGTTGGCCGGGCAGCCGAGGTCCTTGCCGGTCGCCTTCTTGAACTCCTCGCGCGCCTTCGGGTTCTCCACGATGTCCTTGCGCAACACGAGGATGATGTGGTCGCCGTCCAGCACGAAGGAATACTGCTTGCCGTTATAGAACTGCTGGGCGATGAACGCCTCCGGCACGCCGGAGAAATCCGGCTTGTACTTCGCCGCGTACTCGTCGAGCGGCTTCAGCACGCCGGCGCTCGCCGCGTCGGGCTGGGTGTAGGGGAAATCGTTGAACATGTCGAAGGCGCCGGTCTTGGCCACCGCCTCGCCCATCACCTTGCTCGGAATGTCGGTGTAGCCGAGCGGTTCGGCCTTGATCGCGACGCCGGTCAGCCCCTGCCACTCCTTCGCGAAGTCGGGGAAGGAGTTGCGGTAGAGCGAGTTGAGAAGAATGTCGAGCGTCGGATCCTTCAGACCCTTGGCCTTGACATACGCCTTGGCGCCGTCGATCGCGCGCTGCGCCACGGGCCCGTATTCGGCCCCCGTCGCCGCGCTGGCTGCCAGCAGCAACCCCGCCGCGCACGCGACGGCGATCGGCGCGCGCGCTGTTACACGGTCAATTCGCATGATGGGTTTCCCCCTTCGGTTGTCGGAACGGGCTTCGGCCCTTGTTCTTGTTGGGCCGATTGTCGGCTTGGCGGGCAAGCGTTGTCAAAGCCTATCGGGCGTGCACGGTGTTGGGGTTACCCGCTCGGGCGGTTCCCGGCCCTTTCCGCTTTGTCGTCATATCGACCCGAGCCACGCGGAGCGTGGCGGAGTGGAGATATATGTCAGGCATGGAGTAGCGCCCGGGGTGGAAGACTTCTCCGCTACGCGCCTTGGGGCGCTCCGGTCGAAATGACGGGCGGCAAGGAAAAGTTGGTCGGACAGTGCCCTGCGGTCAGTACCCGAATGCGTATTGCCCACCAGGCAATAGCGTAAAGGCGCCCTTCCGAAGGATGTCGCGGCCAATGATGGCCTGATATCTGCTGCGTCCGGCACCTTCCGGGTTGAGGCCGGGTGCCAGAACCGACCTGGCCAAATCCCAGTTCTCCGATGCTATGAGATCCTCCGTGCTGTCCTGATCCAACAGGAAGAAGAATAGCACCAGGTAGAGGGACACTTCCACGGCCGGGCCTACGGTATGCAACGTTCTTTGCCCCCGCGGCTCCAGCTGAAGATAGTCGACGACCGGCTTAAGGATGCAGGAACTCAGCGCCCCGGTGTCGAACAAAGCGGGGCACATATGGGGGTCGGCGCTTTTTGCCGAGATACCTTCCGGAAGGATGCCAACCTCGCGGATCGGCCCAGCGTTCCACTCAAAGCGGCCTGAGAGAACCGGCATGAGACAGATATCCGAGATCGACGGCCTGTTCGGTCACTTCCTGGATGGAGAACCGCCCATCGGCATACATGTTGGAACCTGCGACGAAAGCATCCCGGCTGGTATCGAAGAAATCGACTATCTTTGCGTCCCGCATGAGAGCGAATTTGTTGCGATGTTCCCTTAGAATTTCCGGCAGGCTCTTCCGGAACGCGCGGTAGTTCCGCTCAACCTCTTCCTGTTGAGTGGGCGCTTCGGTTTGGCCGTTGTCCATCGAGAGCCTCCATTGCCCGCAGGGCAGCGTACTTTCGATGCAGGGGACTGTCATTCCGGGAAAGACTCGATGAAGCAGCTTTCCCCGCGCTTGCCCACAGCTGGTGGGAGCGATTTCTCGGCTCCGATCAAGGGGTTCCAGCGCTTGCAACCGCTTTGAGAAGTTGTTGCTCGGACTTTTTACACCGGGATGCCCTGCCGGCACTACCCGACTATCTTCCCCGGACAGGGCGCGAGCAGGTCAGCGCAGGCCGCGTTGCTTCCTGATCGTGTCCCAGGCCGCGTTGATCGCCGCCATGCGTTCGGTGGCGATCTGCACGAAATCCTCCGGCATCCCCTGCGCGGTCAGCCGGTCGGGGTGGTTCTCGCGGGTGAGCTTGAGCCAAGCCGCGCGCACCGTTTCGTCGTCGGCGTCGTGGTCGACCCCGAGAACGGCATAGGGATCGGACTTCGTCCCGCTCTCGTGGTTCGCGCGGATCCGCCGGTAGGTGGTCTCGTCGAAGCCGAAGATCCCGGCGACCCGCTCCAGATAGTCGAGCTCGGCGGGGTGAAGCACGCCGTCGGCGTTGGCGATATAGAACAGCGCGTCCAGCAGCTCCTCCAGCACCGCCGGATTGGCGGCGAACATCGCGGCGACCTGGCGGGCATAGGGCTCGAAACCGCGCGCGTCCTTGCGCGCCTGGTCGAACACGCGCCCGACATTCTTCATCTCCTCCGGAGGCACGTGGAAGATACGCCGGAACGCCGCGATCTCGTCCTTCGTCACCCTGCCGTCGGCCTTGGCCATCTTGGCGCAGAGCGCGATCACCGCGATGGTGAAGGCGATCTCGCGGGTGGCGGCCCGGCCGTCGTCGGTGTCGGGGGACGCCCGCATCCGGTCGACCGCGTGCCCCGCCACCGCGCCGAGCAACGCGCCGATCGGCCCGCCCAGCGCGAATCCGGCGGCGCCCCCGATGATCTTCCCCCAGATGCCTGCCATTCGGCCCTCCTTCGCCGAGCGCGGGCAATCTAGCATCGGGTGCGCCCAGGCGGAATCGGGTCCCGCAGAACCCACAACCCGAACCCGAGCGCGCGGCATGGGGAGCAACTTGATTTCAGGCTGAAACGAAGCAAAGTAATGCGTCCCGGCCGACATCGTGTATACGATGGACGCCAACGGAAAGGTCTCGGTCATGGTCGTCGCCGAAGCACCGCCGCCGCTCAACAGCGATGCAATACGCAATGTGGGACGAGTATTGCCGTGGCTAGCCCGCTTGCCCGGGCAACCGGAAAGGCAACGGTTCAGGGCCGGTAATCTCGAATGGACGTCGGACGACGAGACGCGGGCCGCCGTGGCCGCCCTCGAACGAAACCTTCGCGAGCGATACGATTCGGTTCAGGGCACCATCTCCACGATGACGGACAAACTCCGGACGGAGGTCGAGTCGGCGGTTCCCGGCACGGTGCTGGACCCGGACGGAACCGGGATTCAGGCGCTGAAAGAGGCGGAAGAATATTTCCGTTCCGAATCCCGCGAGTTGCGCGATATCCGAGATGCACTCGATGGATCGGGAGCTCGCTCCGCGTATGGCCCGAGCGTGTTCGACGAGCTGGACCGTCTGGATCGTCTCTTCTTCGGCATCGTTCAGCAGTGTCAGGAAATCCGTTGGCTCGTGATGATCCATGACGGGGTCGCATCGCCGACTACCGGAAAGACGCACAAGAGCGGCGCCGAGCTGGTTTCCTCATTGACCGACTCCTGAACCGGTGAACGGTTCCGCTCCGCAAATCGGGGCATTCGAAGAACCGACCGGGCCGTTCCGGCAACAGGTGAAACGACTTCCCCCTCGCATGAAGCGGGAATTGGCGAGGGTCGTCGACGAATTGCTGACGGGTGCGGTGCCGCCGGGGAGACGGTACGAAAAGCTGAGAACGGGCAGGAACCTTCACTCGGTCCGGCTCAACAGGAACTACCGTTTCGTTTTCCTGGTGCTTGAGAACGGAAATGCGGTACCGGTGGCCGTCGGGCCGCACGACGAAGCATACCGGGCGGTATGAGGCTCGTTTGCCGGCCTCGTTGGAGCCGGTTCGGGACAAGTGCTTCCACGCTGCACGGACGATAGTTATCCTTCCCCGAGGAATCGGCGGAGCCTGGCTGCATTGACCCACAATATCGAAACCGTCGCCGATCCGGCGGAGCTTCGGCGCCTGTGCCGGGAGGGCGCCTATGCCGGGCCGACCTCCGGCCACGCGGCGGGGTACGTGCAGGCCAACATGGTGATCCTGCCGGCGGCGGAGGCCGAGGACTTCGCCGCCTATTGCGAACGCAACCCCCGCCCCTGTCCGGTGCTGGAAATCCTCGACCGCGGCGATCCGGTGCCGCACCGCACGGCGCTTGGCGCGGATATCCGCACCGACCTGCCGCGCTACCGGGTGTTCCGCAACGGCGAGTGCGTCGCCGAGCCGACCGACATAACGGGCCTCTGGCGGGAGGACCTCGTGACCTTCCTGCTGGGCTGCTCCTTCATCGCCGAGGAGGCGCTGCAGGGCGCGGGGCTCGAGATCCGGCACATCGCCGAAACCGGCTACGTCTCGATGTACCGGACCGACCGGCAGACCGTTCCGGCCGGCGCCTTCGAGGGCCCGATGGTGGTCTCCATGCGCCCCTTCACGCCGGAGGACGCCGACCGCGCGGAGGCGATCACGGCGCGCTACCCGATGGCGCATGGCGGGCCGGTCCATCGCGGCGAACCGGCGGCGATCGGCATCCGCGACATCGCCGAGCCAGAATACGGCCGGCCGGTGACCATCGACGACGACCAGATACCGGTGTTCTGGGCCTGCGGGGTGACGCCGCAGGAGGCGATCCTCAACGCCCGGCCCACGCTCGCCATCACCCACATGCCGGGCTGCATGTTCGTCGGCGACCGCACCGCCGAATCGACCCGGGTCTGACGGGAGAAACGATCATGGCCACGACCCTGACCATCGACGGCCTCGCCGACCGGCTCCGCGGGCTCCTCGGAGACCGGGTGTCCACCTCGGCCGTCGTCCGCGAGGGGCACGGGCGCGACGAATCGCACCACCCGCCCTTCCCCCCCGACATCGTGGTGTTCCCCGATTCGGTCGACGAGGTGGTCGCCGTCGTCGGGCTGTGCCGCGAACACGGAGCGCCGATGATCCCGTTCGGCGTCGGGACCTCGCTCGAAGGCCATGTCGCGGCGCTCGAGGGCGGGGTGTCGATCGACATGTCGCGGATGAACCGGGTGATCGAGGTCAACGCCGCCGATCTCGACGTGCGGGTCGAGCCTGGCGTCACCCGCAAGCAGCTCAACGCCCATCTCCGCGACACCGGGCTGTTCTTTCCGATCGACCCCGGGGCGGACGCCACCATCGGCGGCATGACGGCCACGCGCGCGTCAGGGACCAACGCGGTCCGCTACGGCACGATGCGCGACAACGTGCTCGGGCTCACCGTCGTGCTGGCCGACGGGCGGGTCATCCGGACCGGCACGCGGGCGCGGAAGTCGTCGGCGGGCTACGACCTCACGCGGCTCTTCGTAGGCTCCGAAGGGACGCTCGGCGTGATCGTCGAGGTAACGCTCCGCCTTGCGGGCATTCCGGAGGCGATCTCGGCGGCGGTGTGCGCCTTCCCCAGCGTCGACGACGCTGTGGAGACCTGCATCGCGATCATCCAGTCGGGCGTGCCGGTCGCCCGGATCGAGTTCGCCGACGAAGTCCAGATCGCCGCGATCAACCGCTGGTCGAAGACCGACCTCCCCGAACGGCCGGTTCTGTTCTTCGAGTTCCACGGCAGCCAGTCCTCGGTCGCCGAACAGGCCGAAACCGCGCAGGCGATCGCCGCCGACAACGGCGGCACCGGGTTCGAATGGGCGACCCGGCAGGAGGACCGGAACGTTCTCTGGCAGGCGCGCCACGACGCGCATTACGCCAATATGGGGCTTCGTCCCGGCCGCCGCGCCTGGCCCACGGATGTCTGCGTGCCGATCTCCAGGCTCGCCGAGTGCATCGCCGAGACCCGCCGGGACATCGCCGCGACCGATCTGCTCGCGCCCATCGTCGGCCATGTCGGCGACGGCAATTTCCACATCGACTTCGTGATCGATCCCGATGACGAAGCCGAGCTCGCCGCCGCCACCGGAGTGAACGAACGCCTGATCGAGCGTTCGCTCGCGATGGGCGGCACCTGCACCGGCGAGCACGGCGTGGGCTACGGCAAGAAGAAATACCTCGCCGCCGAGCACGGCGAGGGGGTGTCCGTGATGAGCGCGATCAAGCAGGCGCTCGACCCCGCCAACCTGATGAATCCCGGAAAGATCGTCGACCCGCCGCCGGCGGGCTGAAGCGGCGCCCCCCTCAGCTCTGCTTCGGCCCGACCCCGCCCTCGGTCTTGTCTTCCAGCAGCTTGGCGTCGAGGCGCGTCGCCTCGCGCTCCCGCTGGAGCCGGGCGGCGTCCTTTTCCTGCTTGGAGCGGCCGTGCCGCGCGCGGTTCTCCGCCGCTTCGTTCTTACGGGCGAGCCGCGTCCGCTTCTTCCGATACCGGTCGAGCTGGATCACGTCGCCCATCGCATACCCCTTCGCGCCGGGTGAGCCGGGGAAACCCTAGCACCCGTCCGGGGCGTCGTGCCAGCCGGACACCGATCTTGCCGGGGATAACCGCTACTCCGCGGCCGACCTCATCCCGGCGACCGACAGGCGGTGCAGCGCGCGGCGGGCGAGCGCGACGGCCTCGTCGTGGCGGCGGTAGTGGAGCCCGCGCCCGGGATCGCGGGAGATCGCGCGCTGCTGCGCCTCGATCATCGCCTTGTCCTCGAGGAACGCCTGGGAGACGTCCCGGTAGAACCGCTCCCCCTCCGGCGAGTCGGGCGCGCGGTTGCGGTTGGCGACCGACCAGAAATAGTGGCAGCTGGTCTCCGTCTCGGGCGTCGCGTGATGGAACAGACGGAGCGAGACCCCGCCCTCCCGGTTCCGGTTCCGCCGGGCGCCGCGTCCGACGGCGTGCGCGCCGCCCCATTGCAGCACCGAGGCCGGCGCGACGTATTCGAACTCCGACCAGCGGTCGACCGGGCCCTTGAACCCGCCGATGGCGACGAAGGAGGGCGGCGGCGGCGAGGCCATCATCCAGCGGATGAACTTCGCGCCGTTATCGGTCGCCGTCGTCTCCATCTCCGCCTCGACATGCGACTGCGGGAACCCGCCGATGGTCGAGCCGTGGACGTAGCCCAGATGCGTGAGGTCCATCAGGTTGTCCATCACGAACATGAAATTCGCCTCGAAACGGTACCGGCCGAACTGGAACGGCCACTCGGCGCCCGCGTCGTGGAACGGGAAGTCGACGATCAGGGATTCGTCCGCCTGCGCCGGATCGCCCATCCACGCCCAGACGAAGTTCTGCCGCTCGACGGCGGGGAAGGAACGCACCCGGTAAAGCGCCCGGTCCTCCTCCTCCCCCGGATTGCCGGTGCACGCGCCGTCCCGGCCGAAGATCATGCCGTGATAGCCGCATTGCAGCCCGGCTTCGACGACACTCCCCACACTGAGCGGCGCGGCCCGATGGCAACACCTGTCCTCCAGGACGCCGACCCGCCCCGAGGAATCGCGGAACAGCACCACGTCCTCGCCGAGCAGCGTCCGCGCAACCGGCTCGCCGCCGACCTCGTGCCCCCAGGCGGCGACGTACCACGCGTTCCGGACCATCGGCTCGATCGGATTGTCGGACATGGGAGACCCCGTCGCGGAATGGACCGGCGCAGTGTACCGGCGCCGGGGCGTCCAATCCATCCAGGGTGGTCGCGCCGCGCTTCCGACGAAGGCGGACGGGCCATGCGGCCATACCCGGCCGCCGCGGAAACCCGCCTTGCCCGCCGCGCGGCTCCGGTGTCCCCCACCTCACCCCGGCCCTCTCCGCCCCCGGGGGCGGAGAGGGGGACTCCTTACCTTCTCCCCTCCCGCTTGCGGGAGGGGCCGGGGGAGGGTGGATCGGTTAGGTACAGACCGGTTACACGGTAACGGCGTTCCCGGTCCGGTCCGCTGGCGGTCTCGGCAATGCCGACCGTTCAAGCCGCCTTCATTCGGCGGCCCGCTTGCCGCGCTCCCGGTTGATGAAGAATCCGGTCAGGAGATCGATCGAGCCCTCTACCTTCGCCATCCTCTCGCGAAGATCGCCGATTTGAATGCCGAGGGCGTCGATCTTGCGATCGAGCTTGTCGGTCACGCGCCACATGAAGAGGCCGAGAGCGATGCCGACTCCCAGCATCGTGATAATCTCGGCGTTCACGGGTTCCGATCCTCCATTCGCCTCCCAATGGTCGTTCCGCCATGCCGGAATTGCAAGCTCTTTCCTCAATCGTGAATTGCAATCGGCTCGACATTTTCACTCCCCTCGTCCAAGGGTACCGAGTGTCGCCGGACTCGCCTATGGCGGCGTTTGTGCCGTGTCCCATTCCACCCGGAGCTTCTGGACGCCGCGGAAGGTCAGCGTCGGGATGTATTCCCAGTCCTGACCCTCGACGAGGCGCATGTGGGGGAGGCGGCGGGTCAGCTCCTCCAGGACGATCCGCATCTCCAGCCGGGCGAGCGGCGCGCCCATGCAGAAATGCGCGCCGTTGCCGAAGGCGAGATGGCGCCTGGCGTTAGCGCGCCCGATATCGAACGTCTCGCCGTCCGGGAAGGTCTCTTCGTCACGGTTGCCGGAGCCGAGCAGGAGCAGGATCTTCGCCCCGGCCGGCACTTTCACCCCGCCGATCCCGGCGTCGCGGGTGGCGATCCGGCGCCAGGTGAAGATCGAGGTGTCGAAGCGGAGGATCTCTTCCACCGCGCCCGGGATCAGGCCGGGGTCGCCGCAGAGCCGCTCCCATTGCGCCCGGTCCGACAGCAGCGCCTTCAGCCCGTTGGCGGAAGCCTGGGTGGTGGTCTCGTGGCCGGCGAACTGCATCAGGAACATGACGTTGCACAGGTAGTTCACCGTGAAGCGCGACGGGTCCTCGCGGTGGAGGCGCACCATGTCGCCGAGATAGTCGTCGCCGGGCTCGGCCAGCGCGGCGTCGACGAGCTCCCTGGTGAAGGCCCAGTGCTCGCCCATGTCGCGCATCATCGCGACCTGCTGGTCCTCGCTCGGCTTGCCCCAGTTGACCACCGCCCGGGTCGAGCCCAGGCGCTTGACGAACACCGCGTCGTCGTCGCGCGCGCCGAGGAAGATGAAGATCGCGAGCGCCGGGACCTCGTAGAGCATTTGGGAGACCAGCTCGGCCCGCCCGTCGCCGGCGAAGCGGTCGATATAGCGCGTGACGATCGCCCGGATGCG
The DNA here is from genome assembly GCA_965202835.1 of Alphaproteobacteria bacterium. GTDB lineage: Bacteria > Pseudomonadota > Alphaproteobacteria > MPNO01 > MPNO01 > MPNO01. The sequence goes on from CBDBCA010000002.1 coordinate 327,484, forward strand.
GGGCTCGATCTCGGCCACCCGCCGGGGCGTGAAGGCATCGCCGAAGATCTTGCGGTGCTTGAGGTGGGTTTCCGGGTTCTCGTCGACCAGCGAGGGCTCGATGGCGATGTCGAGGCTGTCTCGCACCTTCGCGGCGGCGGGGCAGAGCGGCGTGACCGGATGGCGGGCGAGCGCGGCGGAGAACGTCTGCGGGTCCCGGAAGACGGCGACGATGTCGTCATGGCGCGCGACCACCCAGTAGCCGGTCTCCGGGCTGTAGAACACCGGCTCCTCGCGCCGCGCGCGCTCGAAGAACGGGTAGGGATCGGCGAGATAGGTCTCCGAGAACGGCCGGAACGCGGCGCCGAGCGCGCTCGCCGGGCAGCTTTCGGGGGGTGCGGATTCCGGGGCCTCCGGCTCCGACTGGAACATGCCCAACTGCTTGATCGTCGACATGGCGTCCCTCCCCGCCCGACCATACCGGCCCCCGGCGCGCGGGGCCACGGCACGGACATGGGCGGCGACCGGATCATGCTCACGAAGCGGGACGCGGCGAAGGCGATCCGGGACCTGAAGAAGCGGATCGCGGACGTCGAGCGGTTGACCGGCAAGGTGATCGTGGTCGCGGAAGGCTGTCTCGTCACGGCCTATCACGGGTCGAGGCGGACCCGGCCGCCGCGGGGCGGAAAGGGGTAGCGCCGGGCCGTTCGTCCTCCCCGGTCCTGGAGGATCGGGAGAAAGGGCGCGTGGCGCGGATTCGCATGTTCGGCGGCGGGTTTCAGGCCGGACTCGGACAGGAGAAAAAGGGTCCTCATTTCAATAACTTGACGACAATAATATCCTGAAAAGGTATTTTTTGCTTGACTCGGGACACGTTTTGGGGTAAGTTTACCATTGTGGAGAAGTGGGGGCGCTGGCGGAGTCCGGCTCCGACCGTCCGGACGGCATTTCGCACGACTCCTGGATCGGATCGCCGGTCGGAGACGACATCCGGTCGGCATTCCGTCTCGCGGCCGAACGCTACGGCATCGGCGTGCGCGACGTGATGAAGGCCGCCCCGCTGCTCCTCGTCATCGCCGCGGAACGGAGTCTGACGGAGCGCAGGCGACAACTCGACGCGGCGCGCGCGGAGGTCGACAGGACCGGGCGGGCGCTGGCGGACAACGCGCCCTCTCTCGGCCGGGCCGTCGAGGAAGCGGTCCGGAAGGAGGAGAAATCGATCGCCGAAAACGACATTTTCGGACGCCTCGTCCGGCCCGAAGGGGATGGGGAAGACGACCGGGGGCCGTTCGCACGCTTCCTGCGCGACCTCGCGGGCGACCTGCCGGAGAGCGCGGCGCGCGGCTTCGTCCCGGTCCCGGAAAACCGCGCCGACTCCCCGGGGACCCCGGACGATGCGAGCCGCGAACCCGCGGAAGCCTGGGACCAGAATACCGTTCGGCGACGATTGTTACCGCATTTCAAAGCAGGCCGGATCGCCATTGAGGAGTATCTCAGGGTCAAACGCGAGCGCGACGAAACCGGCTACCGGCAATGGGTGACCGACGCGCTCGCCCGGGCCGAAGAGGAAGTGCGCAATGCTTCGTCCGCCCCGCCCCGCGCTCAGGGCAGGCCGTAGCGCGCTTCGGCGGTCGGCGGGCCGTCGCAGACGATGCGGCCAGTCTCGACCATGTGCTCCAGATGGGCGAGCGTCGACCTTCCGGCGGCCCAGTGCATGCGCTCGGGCAGATGCGCGTACATGCGCTCGACCATCGCGGGCACCGTCGTCTGCCCGTCCTCCAGGCAGCGCAGGATCTGGCCCTCGCGCATCCGACGGTGCTTGAGATAGGCGCGCACGAACGGCGCGGGCCTGTCGATCGGCGGGCCGTGCCCGGGGAGGTAGAGCGCGTCCTCGCGGGCGATGCAGGTCTCCAGCGAGCGCAGGTAATCGCCCATGTTGCCGTCGGGCGGCGAGACGATGGTGGTGTTCCACCCCATCACGTGGTCGCCCGAGAACAGGATGCCGCCCTCGGCCAGCGCGAAGCAGTGATGGTTCGACATGTGGCCCGGCGTGAACACCGGCGTCAGCGTCCAGCCCGGCCCCGCGATGGCCTGGCCGTCGGCGAGGTGGATGTCGGGCGCGAAGTCGCGGTCGGCGGCCTCGATCGGCGGCTCGCCGTCGGCCGGCGGCGCGGGGAGCGCGCCGACAACGCGGGCGCCTACCGCGCGGGCGAAGGCGCGGGCCGCGGGCGAATGGTCGATATGGGTATGGGTGACGATGACGTGGCTGACCGTCTCGCCTGCGACCGCGCGCGTCAGCGCCTCGACGTGGTCCGCGTCGTCGGGGCCGGGATCGATGACCGCGACCTCGCCCTCCCCCACCACGTAGGAGTTGGTGCCGTGGAAGGTGAACGGGCTCGGGTTGTTGCAGACGATTCGGCGGACGCCGGGGGCGACGGCCTCGGCCCGCCCGTATTCGAACGCCATTTCCTTGCGGAACGGGATGTCGGCCTGGGCCATCGGACGCTCCGGATGTCTACTGGATGCCTACTGGATGACGATGCTGGGCGCGGGCTTCATCGACCCGCCCGACGCCTTCGCCCAGACCGCGTCCGCGATCGCGCGGTAGGCGGCGGCGCGCGGCCCGTCGGGGTCGGCGGCGACGATCGGCCTGCCGCCGTCGGAACCCTCGCGGATCGCCATGTCGAGCGGCAGCTCGCCGAGGAAGTCGACGCCCATCGCCTCCGCCGCGCGCCGCGCGCCGCCATGGGTGAACACGTCCGACCGCCCGCCGCAATGGGGGCAGAGGAAGTAGCTCATGTTCTCGATCACCCCGAGCACGGGAATGTTGACCTTGTGGAACATGTTGAGCCCCTTGCGGGCGTCGATCAGCGCGAGGTCCTGCGGCGTGGACACGATGACCGCGCCGGCGAGCGGCACGCGCTGAGCCATTGTGAGCTGCACGTCGCCGGTGCCGGGCGGCATGTCGACGATCATGATGTCGAGCTCGCCCCAGGCGACGTCGCGCATCAGCTGCTCCAGCGCCCCCATCACCATCGGCCCGCGCCAGATGGTGGGCGAATCGGCGGGCACCAGGAAGCCGATCGACATCGCCTTGAGCCCCCAGGCGGTCATCGTGTCGAGCACCTTGCCGTCGGGCGAGGTCGGCCGCTCGGTAATGCCCAGCATCAGCGGCAGGGACGGCCCGTAGATGTCGGCATCGAGAATGCCGACCGAATGGCCGGCGGCGGACAGCGCGAGCGCGAGATTGACCGCGGTCGTCGACTTGCCCACCCCGCCCTTGCCGGAGGCGACGGCCACGATCCGCTTCACGCCCGGCATCAGCTTCTGCTGGGGCGCCTGACGTCCGGCGGGGCGGGGCATCTCGGGCTCGGGCGCGCCCTCGCTATGCGAGGTCAGCATCGCCGTCACCGAGAGCACGCCCGGCAGGGCGGCGACGACGCGCTCCGCCTCCTTTCGCAGGGGCTCCATCGCGGACGCGCGCTCGGGCGCGATCTCGATGGAGAAGCCGACATTGCCCTGCTTGAGAACCAGGCCGGAGATCATCCCGAGCGACACGATATCCTCGCCCCGGTCGGGATCCCGGACCGATTTCAGCGCCTCGAGTATCGCGGCCTCGTTCAACTGCGGCATTGTCTATCGTCCGATTTGCGGCATATATGCGGGAATCCGGTCGCGGCGGCTGCGCGGACGCCCCGCCTGCCCTATCATAACGGGCGCGGGCGTCCGGGACATCCTGTAGGGTGCGGAGCACTCCGGGGCCGTGCCCGGCGCAGAACAAGACGGTGATCCGATATGCCATGGAAACAGCAGGGTGGTGGGGGCGGCAGCCCCTTCGGCGGAGGTCAGGGCCCGTGGGGCCGTCCCCCCAGCGGCGGAGGCGGAGGCGGGGGCCGCGGACCGGGCGGTCCGCCGCCCGACTTCGAGGACATGCTGCGGCGCGGCCAGGACCGGTTCCGGCGCCTGGTGCCGGGCGGGCTGCGCGGCGGGCGGGGGCTGATCCTGCTGGTCGTCGCGATTATCGGCCTCTGGCTGCTGAGCGGGTTCTACCGGGTGCAGCCCGACGAGCAGGGCGTGGTGCTGCGCTTCGGCGAATGGACCCGCACCACCCCGCCGGGGCTGAACTACCACCTGCCGGGGCCGATAGAATCGGTGCTGACGCCCAAGGTCACGCGGGTCAACCGGATCGAGGTCGGCTTGCGCAGCGTCGGCGAGACCACACGCGGGCTGCCGGTGCGCGACATCCAGGAAGAAAGCCTGATGCTGACCGGCGACGAGAACATCGTCGACATCGACTTCACGGTGTTCTGGGTGATCAAGGACGCCGGCAAGTTCCTGTTCAACATCCGCAATCCGGAAGCAACGGTGAAGCTGACCGCCGAGAGCGCGATGCGCGAGGTGATCGGCCAGACCCCGATCCAGTCGGCCCTCACCGAAGGCCGTAACGAGATCGAGCAGGGCACCCGGACCCGGGTGCAGCAGCTTCTGGACGACTACGGCGCCGGCATCGAGGTGCGCCGGGTGCAGCTCCTCAAGGTCGACCCGCCGGGGCCGGTCATCGACGCCTTCGTCGACGTCCAGCGCGCGCGCGCCGACCTCGAGCGGCTGCGGAACGAGGCCGAGGCCTACCGCAACGACATCCTGCCGAGGGCGCGCGGCGAGGCAGAGAAGATGATCCAGGACGCCAACGCCTATCGCGAGGAGATCACCAACAAGGCGAAGGGCGAGGCCGAGCGCTTCATCAAGGTGCTCGAGTCGTACCAGGCCTCCAAGGAGGTGACGACGCAGCGGATCTACCTCGAGACGCTGGAAGAGGTGTTCCGCGGCATGAACAAGGTGATCATCGACTCCTCGGCCCAGGGCGGGCCCGGGGTGGTGCCCTATCTGCCGCTGCCGGAAATCCAGAAACGCGCGCAGCAGCAAACCGACCAGGAGGAGGCGACGCAATGAGCCGCACCCGTCTTACGATCCTCGGGATCGCGATCATCGTGCTCGGCATCGTGCTGTTCAGCGCGCTGTTCACCGTCCACCAGACCCGCCAGGTGCTGGTGCTCCAGTTCGGCGAGCCCAAACGCGTGATCCAGAACCCGGGCCTCCAGTTCAAATGGCCGTTCATCCAGAACATCGTCGAGTACGAACGCCGGGTCCTCGAATTCGATCCGCCGGCGGAACAGGTGATCCTGTCCGACCAGAAGCGGCTGGTGGCGGACGCCTATGTGCGCTACCGGATCGCCGATCCGCTCAAGTTCTTCCAGACGGTGCAGTCCGAGGCGGTCGCGCGGTCGCGGCTCTCCTCGGTGGTCAATTCGAGCCTCAGGCGCGCGCTCGGCAACGTGACCCTGCTCCAGGTGCTGTCTGACGAGCGCGAGCAGATCATGTCCAACATCCAGAAGGACGTAAACATCGCGGCCCAGCGGCTCGGGCTGGAGATCGTCGACGTGCGTCTCCGGCGCGCCGACCTGCCGCAGGAGGCGGCCCAGGCGATCTATGCCAGGATGCGCTCGGAACGCGAGCGGGAGGCGCGCGAGGCGCGCGCCCAGGGCTTCGAGAAGGCGCAGCAGATTCGCGCCGCCGCCGACCGCGAACGCACCGTTCTGCTCGCCGAGGCGCAGCGCACCGCCGAGATCACCCGCGGCGAGGGCGACCAGGAAGCGACATTGATCTGGGCCGACGGGTTCGGCCGCGACGCCGAGTTCTTCCGCTTCTATCGCTCGATGCAGGCCTACCGGGAAGCGCTCAAGAGCGACGACACCACGATGGTCCTCTCGCCCGACAGCGACTTCTTCAAGTTCTTCGGCGAAATCGGCAAGCGCGGCGGACCGATAGAATAGGACGGCGATGCTGGGTGCCGATCTGCTCGCGGCGATCGCGCTGGCGATCGCGATCGAGGGTGCGCTCTATGCGCTGTTTCCCGATGCGATGAAGCGCTTCATTCTGCGCGTCGCGGACCAGCCGGCAAGCGCGCTGCGCACCGCCGGGCTGGTCGCGACGGTCGCCGGGGTGGGGCTTGCATGGCTGGTGCGGGGCTAGAGCGGGTCTGTTTTGGTTGGAACCGGCCCGTCCATTTTCTTCCGTCATGGTCGGCGAGGAGACAAGCGTAAAGATGCTTCCGTCTGAAACGGACAGACTCTAGGGCACCGCCGCGCCACCGAACGAGGAGAGATTCCGTGACCGCGAACGACAACGGACTCTGGAAAGCGCGCCGGACGGCGCCGCGCATCCTGCCGCTGACCCTCGTCCTGGTCCTCGCCGGGGCACTGCCCGCGCTCGCCAAGGCGCCGCCGGCGAGTTTCGCCGATCTTGCGGCGAAGCTGCTGCCGTCGGTCGTCAACATCTCGACCACCCAGACGGCGCGGGCCGACCGCGGCAACCGTCCGGAGATCCCGCGCTTCGCGCCGGGGTCGCCTTTCGAACGCTTCTTTCGCGAGTTCTTCGACCGCCAGCAACAGAGTCCCATGCCGCGGCAGAGGGTCACCTCGCTCGGCTCCGGCTTCGTCGTCGACCCGTCGGGGATAATCGTCACCAACAATCACGTCATCGCGGAGGCCGACAAGATCGCCGTCATCCTGTCCGACAAGACCCGGCTGGAGGCCAAGGTGATCGGGCGCGACGCCAAGACCGACATCGCGCTGCTTCGTATCGATCCCGGCAAGAAAGAGCTCAAGGCGCTCGAGCTGGGCAATTCCGACGGCACGCGGGTGGGCGACTGGGTGATCGCGATCGGCAACCCTTTCGGGCTGGGCGGCACGGTTACGGCGGGCATCGTTTCGGCGCGACAGCGCGACATCAATGCCGGCCCCTATGACGATTTCATCCAGACCGACGCATCGATCAATCGGGGCAATTCCGGCGGGCCGATGTTCAACCTGGCGGGCGAGGTCATCGGCATCAACACGGCGATCTTTTCTCCCACCGGGGGAAGCGTCGGCATCGGGTTCGCGATCCCCTCGAACCTCGCGAAACCAATCATCGAACAGCTGCGGAAATTCGGCCGCGCGCGGCGCGGCTATCTCGGCGTGCGCATCCAGACCGTCACCGACGAGATCGCCCAGGGACTCGACCTGCCCTCGGCGTCGGGCGCGCTGGTGACCAGCCTCTCGGAGGGCGGCCCCGCCGCCAAGGCGAAGATCGAGGTGGGCGACGTCATCCTGACTTTCGACGGCAAGCCGATTTCCGAGATGCGGAGCCTGCCCAGGATCGTCGCCGAGACGGCGGTCGGGCGGGAGGTCGACGTCGTGGTGTGGCGCAAGGGCCAGAAGATGACCCTCAAGGCCACGCTCGGCGAGTTTCCCGAGGACGAGCCGAAGCTGGCGTCGCGGACTCCGACCCAGCGACCCAGGGACGCAACCGTGGAGTCGCTCGGGATAGACCTCGCCGCGATCACGCCGGAGCTGCGCAAGCGCTTCAACCTGGCGGACGATACGGCCGGCGTGGTCGTTACCGATGTCAAGGACGGAAGCCCGGCGGCGGAGAAGCAGATCCGCCCGGGCGACATCATCCGCAAGATCGGGCCGAATCAATCGGACATCACCGATCCCAACCAGGTGGAGCAAGCGGTCGAGAGCGCCCTGGAGGCGAAACGGGAGACGCTGCTCGTCCTGGTCGAGCGGGAGCGCAACCAGCACTTCATCGCTCTCAAGCTCGCCAAGGGCTGAGAACACGAACCTCTGCGCGCGGCGCACCCCGAGGCGACGCCGGGTCGCGGGCGGAATCGAGATTGACCGGGAGCCGGACGGTTTGCGATACAGGCGCCGGTTTCGCGCGCCGGCGACGCGAGAGGGTCGGGATGCATCCGCTGATCGAGAACCGTCGTACCGAGATTCTCGCGCTCGCCGAACGCCACGGCGTCTGCGACGTGCGGGTGTTCGGCTCCATGGCCCGAGGAGACGTCCACGCGGCGAGCGATGTCGATCTTCTGGTTTCGCTGTCGCCCGGCAGGACGGGGCTGGCGCTCGGCGCCCTGTTGGCGGATGTGGAACACCTGCTCGGCCGCCGGGTCGGAATCGTGACGGAGGGCGGCCTCCACCCGGGCATCCGCGACCGCGTGCTGAAGGAGGCGCGGCCGCTGTGACGCCGGACGCTATGTCCGATCGGCTCCTTCTGGAGCACATCCAACAATGTATCGGACGGATCCGGGAATACACCGGCGGACGACAGGCGACCTTTCACGACTCGCAAATGGTGCAGGATGCGGTCGTCAGAAATCTTCAAACTCTCGCGGAGTCGACGCAACGGCCGAGCCAAGCCGCTAAAGCCACCGAGCCCGCCGTCCCCTGGCGCGCAATCTCCGGTTTCCGCAACGTTCTGGCCCACAACTATCTCGGGATCGATCCGATGGTCGTCTGGAGCGTGGTCGAGAAAGACCTGCCACCCCTGGACGACGCGATCGGGCGGATGCTGCGGACGATCGACGCCCCCGAAGGCCGTTCCTGAGCGGGTGGCGGATCCGGGGTTCGACCGGGGTGTGGCGGCTGTGACCGGCAAAAGACCACCGGGCCGCAACGTCGCGTCGGCCGCCCCTCCGCCATGGCCACCGCCACGCCGCTGATCGTCATCGGTGGGCCGACCGCGAGCGGCAAGTCGGGGCTTGCCGTGGCGCTGGCGGAACGCATCGGCGGGGTCGTGATCAACGGCGATTCGATGCAGCTCTACGGCGCGCTCTCCATCCTCACCGCGCGGCCCGGCGCCGAAGTGCTGGCGCGGGCGCCGCATCTTCTGTTCGGCATCGCCGAGCCGGACGACATATGGTCGGCGGGCCGCTGGCGCCGGCGCGCGGCGGAAGAGATCGAGACCGCCCATGCCGGGGGCAAGCTGCCCATCGTGGTGGGCGGAACCGGGCTCTACCTCCAGGCGCTGACCGACGGGCTCGCCGAGGTGCCCGCGGCCGATCCCGCGATCCGCGGGCGGCTCCGGGCGCTGCTCGCGGAGAGAGGCAGCGAGGCGATGCACGAAATGCTTGCCGCGCGGGACCCGGAAGGCGCGGCGGCGATCCGGCCGAGCGATCCACAGCGTATCCTGCGCGCGCTCGAAGTGGTCGAGGCGACGGGCGAGCCGCTGCGTGTATGGCATTCGCGCCAGAGCGGACCGCCGGACCAGGGCTGGGCGGTCTTGCGGATTCTGCTGATGCCCGACCGCGATGCGCTTTACGCCGCATGCGACATCCGCTTCGATAGGATGATCGCCGACGGCGCGCTCGACGAGGCGCGGGCGGTCGGAGCGATGGGGCTCGATCCCGGGCTGCCGATGATGAAGGCGGTCGGCCTCGCGCCGCTGCTCGCCCATTGCCGGGGAGAGCGCGACCTGGCCGACGCCGTCGTCGCCGCGAAGCGCGATACGCGGCGCTACGCGCGCCGTCAGATGACTTGGTTCCGCAATCGATCGAAGCCGGACCGCATCGTATATGCGCAATATTCGGAAAGTCTGCTGCCCGAAATCTTTTCATTTATTAGCGATTTTCGGTTGACCCTGTCCCGATGACCCATTAGTTTTGCGCTCCCCTTTCGTGGGACCCGCGCCGTACCCGGCGGACGTTCCCGGGCGCGGACGGCAACAATCTCGCCGGCCTCGACAGGCCGGTTTCGTTTTGCCGTCGCACCGGGGAGCGCGTCCGTCCGCGTTGGGGGCGGCGAACGGCGAAGGAGTAGCGTTATGTCCAGCCGAGAGATGACCGGCTCCGAGATCGTCCTCAAGGCGCTGATCGACCAGGACGTCGATACGGTATTCGGATATCCCGGCGGCGCGGTGCTGCCGATCTACGACGCGATCTTCGAGCAGAACGCGCTTCGCCACGTGCTGGTGCGCCAGGAGGGCGGCGCGGTCCACATGGCGGAGGGCTATGCGCGCTCGACCGGCAAGGTGGGCGTGGTTCTCGTCACCTCGGGCCCGGGGGCGACCAACGCGGTCACCGGGCTGACCGACGCGCTGATGGACAGCGTTCCCGTGGTCTGCCTGACCGGCCAGGTGCCGACCCACCTGATCGGCAACGACGCCTTCCAGGAGGCCGACACCACCGGTATCACGCGGCCCTGCACCAAGCACAACTACCTGGTCAAGGAGATGGACGACCTGCCGCGGGTCATGCACGAAGCGTTCCACGTCGCCCGCAGCGGCCGGCCCGGCCCGGTCGTCGTCGACCTGCCCAAGGACATCCTGATGGGCAAGGGCGGCTACGCGGGGCCGGAGAATTTCGTGCACCGCTCCTACCAGCCGACGACGAAGGCCGACCGCGACCGTATCGCCGAGGCGGTGGAGCTGATGGCGAATGCCCGGCGGCCGCTGTTCTATATCGGCGGCGGGGTGGTCAACTCGGGACCGGAGGCCTCGAATCGTCTGACCCGGCTGGTCCGGCTGACCGGGTACCCGGCGACGGTGACGCTGATGGGGCTCGGCGCCTTCCCGGCGTCTGACCCGCAATGCCTCGGCATGCTGGGCATGCACGGCCTCTACGAGGCCAACCTCGCGATGCACGATTGCGACGTGATGATCAATGTCGGCGCGCGGTTCGACGACCGGGTGACGGGACGCCTCGCCGATTTCTCGCCCGGCTCGAAGAAGATCCACATCGATATCGACCCGTCCTCGGTGAACAAGAACGTTCCGGTCGAGGTCCCGCTGATCGGCGACGCGGGCGAGGTGCTGGGACAATTGCTGCGCGCGTGGAAGGTCCGGAAGGCGGAGCCGGACGGCGCGGCGCTGGCGAAATGGTGGAAGCAGATCGAGTCCTGGCGCGCCCGCGACTGCCTGAAATTCGCCGACTCGAAGACCGCGATCAAGCCGCAGCGCGCGATCAAACGGCTCTACGAGAAGACCCGCGACCGCGACGTCTACATCACCACCGAGGTCGGCCAGCACCAGATGTGGGCGGCCCAGTATTTCAAGTTCGAGGAACCCAACCGGTGGATGACCTCGGGCGGGCTCGGCACCATGGGGTACGGCCTGCCGGCGGCGATCGGGGTCCAGGTGGCGCATCCGGGCTCGCTGGTGATCGACATCGCGGGCGAGGCCTCCTTCCTGATGAACATCCAGGAGCTTTCGACCGCGGTGCAGTACCAGCTTCCGGTCAAGGCGTTCATAATCAACAACCAGTGGATGGGGATGGTCCGCCAGTGGCAGGAGCTGCTGCATGGCGGGCGGTATTCGGAAAGCTACACCGCCGCGCTGCCCGATTTCGTCAAGCTCGCCGAGGCGTGCCAGTGGACCGGGCTGAGGGCGACCCGTCCGGACGAGCTCGACGACGTGATCGATGCGATGATCGCGACCGACGGCCCGGTGATCGCCGACATCGTCGTCGAGAAGGAGGAGAACTGCTTCCCGATGATCCCCTCCGGCGCGGCGCATAACGAGATGCTGCTCGGCCCCGACGAGAAGGCCGAGGCGCCGGTTTCCGAAGAAGGCATGGTCCTGGTCTGATCGGCGGGGTGCGGGGGTGAGCGACACCGAACGGCATACGATCTCGGTCCTGGTCGACAACGAGGCGGGCGTGCTCGCCCGCGTGATCGGCCTGTTCTCGGGGCGCGGCTACAACATCGAGAGCCTGACGGTGGCCGAGGTCGATCCCGCGAACGCGCTGTCGCGGATCACCGTGGTGACCACCGGCACGCCGATGATCATCGAGCAGATCAAGGCTCAGCTCGACCGGCTCGTCCCGGTCCACAAGGTGGTCGACCTGACCTACGAGGGCGCCTATGTGGAGCGCGAGCTGGCGCTGGTGAAGGTCAAGGCGAGCGGCAACCGCCGGGTCGAGTCGCTGCGTATCGCGGACATTTTCCGGGCGCGCGCGATCGACTCGACGGCGGCGTCGTTCGTCTTCGAGATTTCCGGATCGACCGAGAAGCTGGACGCGTTCATCGGCCTGATGGAGCCGCTCGGCCTGGTCGACGTATCGCGCACGGGCGTCGCCGCCATCGCGCGCGGGATGGAAGGGCTGTAAGGGCGCGCGCCGCGCGATCTGCCGCCGGAGAGCCTCCCCCTCCCCTGAGCAACCGGGGACATAGGTAACAGTTCTGACCGGGGACATGGGTAACAGGTTTCTTGTTTTGTTCAGGTCGCATTTCGATCGGGTTTTGGTTGCTGGGTCGGTGGGGTTGTGGGTAACCCTCTGGGGTTATCCACAACCCCACCGGCGGTCCGTTTCGGTCGTCGCAGGCGGTCGCCGCGACGGTCGATGAGGCCGAGCTCGACGGGGCCGTATCGGACCTGCCAGAGGTCCTGGTCGTGCTCGATCAGGGCGACCGCCTCGCCGGCGAGCGCCTGGGTGATGTAGATGAGGTTGCCGTTCCACTTGATCTCGCCGTTGCGGCGCACGCGGCGGCGCTCGGCGTCGTCCGGAGAGGGCGGTTCGCGCAGCACTCCGTCCCAGCTCCGGGCGGCGGGAGTGTAGTGCTCGGCCGGGGTGTCGTGATCGAGCGCGGCGTGGGGGCGCTCGAAGTTGTAGAGCTGCTGGAAGGCGCGGAAGCGCTCGGCCTGCCGGCGCAGGCTCGCCGCGGGCGGGCTCGCGGTCTCCTGCTTGAGGGTGAGATGCAGACGCTCGTGGCGGGCGTTCTGCTGCGGCCGGGCCGGCGCGATGCGCTCGGGCCGCACGCCCGCCTTGATCGCCAGAACCGAGAGCCGCGACAGCCCGCCCGCCCCGCTCGAGGCGAACGGCGCCCCGTTGTCCGAGCGCAGCGCCAGCGGCAGGCCGTGCTCGCGAAGCGCAGAAGGTAGCGGCTGTGCGCATCCGACAGGGTCAACGGCTCGCAGCGCGCCCCGTCGCCGGTCGCTGCGCCAACCCGGTTACCCACAGCTCCACCGAGCCCTACGACCCCGGCACCAAACCCAGCGGAACCACCGCAAGCCCAAAGTGAGAAATTTTCAGTCGGAATTGACACCAAACCGCTCTTGCATTCTCCAGCGCGGTTGCCGAGCAATCTCCATGATCGTGCTGGTGGGAAGGAAAGCGCGGTTCCGTTTCCGCGGGTTGTCCATGAAATGGGGTCTCCAGCATCGACCGTTCGGGCGGCGCACCCGGGCGACTCGGAAATTACTCCTGCGCGTCCCCGTGGGTGAGCCTGCGATCCTTCGATTCGCCCGCCTCTCGAATGGCTCGGGGCACGCTCTCCGGCGGGCCGCTCGGGGAGACGGGGGTGGGGCGATCCCAATAACCCTCTCTCATCCGATTACCGGCGCCGCCGCTCATCGAAATACGCCACGCCGCATCGGCTCCATCCAGGGTCCAAGGTGGACAGGCTCCCGCCGCTCGTCTCCCGTTCAGCCATGGTTCCGTGGTTGCGCAGTCGGACAGAAATGATATACTATTACATAATTGCGAACCGGTACTGCCCAGCGTGGGTTCGCGGAATACATCGCCTGAAGGAGAGTGCAATGCGCAAGAGCATCGGGATTGCCCGCCTTGCCGCGGTCGTGCTGCCGGCTCTGCTGGTTTCCGCCCAGAGCGGCGCCCAATCTCCGGCTCCGCCCAGCGCGGAGGCCCTGGCTGCAGAGATCGAGACTTTGAAGCGGGATTACGAAGCGCGTCTCGAATCCCTTGAGTCGCAACTCTCGGCGCTCAAGGCGCGATCGGAGAGCGCCCAGGCTATGCCCGCTTCTCCCGCGGCGCGCGCCAAGCCGGCGGCGGATAATGCGTTCAACCCGGCGATCGGCATCGTCTTCGACGGCAGGTACGCCAGCTTCTCGGCCGACGAGTCGTCGATACCGGGCTTCGTGGTCGGTCACGAGGCGGAGCGCGCGCCCGAAGGCCTTTCGCTGGGCCACAGCGAAGTCACCGCATCCGGCAATATCGACGACAAGTTTCGCGGCGGCCTAACCCTCGGTCTCGGAGCGCATCCGGGCGAGGCGACGGAAGTCGAGCTCGAGGAAGCCTATGTCCAGACCCTGCCCGGCGCCGGGCTGGGGGACGGCGTGCGGGTCAAGGCGGGGCGGGCGCTCTGGACCTTCGGCTATCTCAACGAGCAGCACGCGCACGGCGACGATTTCGCGGACCGGCCGCTTCCCTACCGGGCCTTTCTCGACAACGCGTTCAACGACGATGGCGTCGAGGTTTCCATCGTGCTGCCGACCGAGGTCTACAGCGAAATCGGCGGCGGGCTGTTCCGCGGCGACGACGGGCCGCTGTTCGGCGGGTCGGACAACGGGCTGCGGGCTCGATCCCTCTATGCGCGGATCGGCTGGGATATGGGCCGCGATGCCGCGGTGCGCGTCGGCGGGTATGTGCTCGACGGAAAGTCGCGGAACCGGGGCGGCGGAGGTCATGGCCACGGTCACGAGGAAGACGAGCATGCACACGAGGACGAACACGAGGAGGAGGAACACGAGGACGAACACGCAGATGAAGAAGAGCACGAAGACGAGCACGGAGAGGAGTTCGCCACGTTCTTCTCCAACGGTATGTTCACCGGCGACACGCGCCTCTACGGAATCGATTTCCGCTTCGCCATGGCTCCCACCGGCAATGCGCGGGAGAGCGAGCTGATCCTCCAGGCCGAGTATTTCTGGCGCAAGGAAGACGGAACCTACACGCTGGTGGAAGAAGAGGACGGAGAAGAGCATATCGAGGAACACAAGACCGACTCCATCGCGCATGGCTGGTACATCCAGGGGGTCTACAAGCCGGCGCCGAGCTGGCGGATCGGCGCGCGGTACGCCCGGCTCTCCCCGCCGGACGATGCCAAGATCGGCCACAACCCCTATGCCTTCGGGGCGATGGTCGACTGGGCTAACAGCGAGTTCGGACGCATCCGGCTGCAATACAACCACGAAGCGCTCGACGGCCACGAAGAGGACAACCAGATCATGCTGCAATACGTCATGAGCCTCGGCGCCCACGCCGCGCACAGCTTCTGAGTCAGGGCAACGATGTTAAAGCGATTGGCGCCGGTCCTCGTCTCCGCTCTTGCGGCGCTCGTACCGTCCGCCGCGTCGGCGGATGCCAGGGTTTTCGCCTGCGAGCCGGAATGGGCGGCGCTGGCCGGGGAAATCGGCGGCGACAACGTCGTCGCCTATTCCGCCACCCACGGACGCCAGGATGTGCACTACATCCGCGCGCGCCCCAGCCTGATCGCCCAAATACGCCAGGCCGACATCGTGTTCTGCTCCGGCGCGGAGCTGGAGGTCGGCTGGCTGCCGGTGCTGATGGAACGCGGTGCCAAGCGCGGCGTTCAACCCGGGCAGCCGGGGCATTTGATGGCCGCCGACCATGTCGAGGTCCTGGAGCGGCCCGAAAGGGTCGACCGCAGCCTCGGCGACATCCACCCGAGCGGCAACCCGCACGTCCATCTCGACCCGCGCAACATGGCGCGGCTGGCGGTCGAGCTGGCCGGGCGGCTGGAGCGCGTGGACCCTGAGAACGCGGCGGCGTACCGCACCCGGCTAGCGGACTTCCAGGCGCGATGGAACGCCGCGACCGGGCGTTGGCGCGCCCGCGCCGACGGGCTTCGCGGCATGAAGGTCTTCGTCCACCATGCCGCCTGGGCCTATCTGTTCCGCTGGGTCGGGCTGGAGCGGGTCGCCACGCTGGAGCGCACCCCGGGGGTTCCGCCGACGGCATCCCACCTGCAACGCCTCGTCGAACGGGCGCGGACGGCCGGCGCGACAGCGATTTTGAGCGCGCCGCACGAACCGGCTGACGCAGCGGAGTGGCTGTCGGAGCGGACGGACATCCCGGTCGTCGAGCTACCCTTTACCGTCGGCGGGCAGGAAGAAGCCCGCGATCTCTTCGCCCTGTTCGACGTCACGCTCGCGCTGCTGGAGAAAGCTCGCGATCGATCCTGACCTGCTCCTTATCGTCGGCCCGGCGTTCGTTGTCGGCCTGGTCGTTACGGCGGTCCACGCCCCCCTCGGGATCGAGGTGCTGAAGCGGGGCATCGTGTTCATCGATCTGGCGACGGCGCAGATCATCGGTCTGGCGATCGTTCTGCTCGCCCTGTTCTTCGACGAGCCGTCCTGGCCGCTCCGGCAAGCCGCCTCCTTCGGCACCGGGATCTGCGTCGCCCTGTTCTTCCGCTGGATCGAGCGCAAGACACCGGAGGAGCAGGAGGCGGTGATCGGAAGCTCTTTCATTCTCGCCGCCTCGGTGGCCTTGTTGGCGCTTGCCGACGACCCGCATGGCGGGGAGGCCTTGCGGCATTTGCTGTCGGGCCAGATCCTGTTCGTCTCGTGGGGCGACATCGCCGTTTTTCTGCCGGTGTACGGTTTGGTCGCTCTGGTCTGGGCGGGCGTTCCGCGCGCGCGAAGCGGCATCGGCTTCTTCGTGCTGTTCGCGCTCGCGATCACGGCGTCGGTTCAACTCGTGGGCGTGTACGTGGTGTTCGCCAGCCTCATCCTGCCCGCGCTCGCTGCGCGGTCGGGCGGCGGCTACGACCTCCGGCGGGCATTCGCGAGCGGCGCGGTCGCGGTGGTGGCGGGGGTGCTGATCTCTACCGCGGCCGATCTCCCCGCGGGACCGTTCCTCGTCGTCTGCTTCGCCGTCGCGGCAATTGGGACGCGGCTGCTGCTGCGCCCTACCGGCGGCGGGTGAGGATGGTCGACCGTCCGCGGCGAATACGGACCATCGCCCCGCTCGTCCCGGCTCCGTATCCCAACCTCCGGCGGAAACCGCCGCCAGAGCGGAGGTTCACGAAACCAGGAGTCGCTCCGGTGCGTGTTCAGCAGCCTGCTGGCCGCCTATGTCCGAAGGCGCCTGGGCAGCTGGATCAGTTCCGATCGAGCCTGCCGGCAGCGGGTTGAACGGCTACGTCCAGGGCGTTCAGGAACGTCCGGCCGATCAATTCCAGCTGCCGCACCAGCTCGATGCGCTCCGCGGCTCCGGCCATCTCTTCCGCGGACAGGATATGACCGATGAGCCCGCAGCCGTCCGCGAGGGTGACGATCACGATGTCCCTCGGGTCCGGGATCGTGTCGCTCAACAGCGTCTCCCGGATCCGCCGGATCAGATCGCGCTCCGCCTCTTCGTTCGCGAGCGGGTAATGCCGCGTTCCGAATATCCGTAGGACGCGGTCGTCGCTGAGCCCCAGGACGCCGTTGTCGACCAGCCGCGCCAGTGCCGTTTCCCGGATCTCGTCTGCATGATGGGTCGCGTGCTCCACCCAGTAGAGGGCATCGTGCGCCCGGCTCGTTTGCGCGATCTCGGAGAGCATCGGATCGAGCAGCGCATCCCCCACCGGGGACGAATCGATCAGGAACAGCCGCCGCGCGTCGGTGTCGATGCGGTTCTCCAACGCAAGGTCCATGAGCACCGCGCCGCCGAGAGCGTAGCGGACCAGCCATTCCGGAGCCCGCGACAGCGCCCCGTCCTCGTCGCGCAGCAAGAGCAGAAACTCTTCGGCGAGTCTCATCATCCGGCGCCCTGAACGAATACCGCCGACAGGAGGTAGTAGAACGCGACCGCCAGCACCGCGCCCACGGGAAGCGTCACGACCCAGGACACCAATATCGTTCGGACCACGCCGAAGTCGAGGGCACCCATCCCCCGGGCGAGGCCGACCCCCATCACGGCGCCCACCAGCGTCTGTGTCGTCGAAACCGGCAATCCGGTGCCGCTCGCCACGACGACCGTTGACGCGGCGGCGAATTCGGCGGCGAACCCGCGGCTCGGCGTGAGCTCGGTGATCTTCCTGCCGATCGTCGCCATGACCCGGTAACCGAACGTCGCCAGGCCGGCCACGATGCCCGCCGCGCCGATCAGCAGAACCCAGACCGGAACCGCCGACTTGGCGGCGACCCCGCCCGTGGTCACCACGCCGACGATTGCGGCGACGGGACCGATCGCGTTGGCGACGTCGTTGGAGCCGTGGGCGAACGCCATGCCGGAAGCGGTTACGATCATCAGGATGCCGAACACCTTCTCGACGTCGCTAAAGCGCGATTGCCCCCCGGTGGAGGATTCGAGGCTCTGGAAGCTCAGCCGGTCGATGACCAGCCGGCTGGCGACGGCGACGATGCCGGCCGCAACCACCGAAAACAGGAGCGCCAAGGGCATGCTGAGATCCATGCCGACATGCTTCAGGCCCTTGACGAAGGTCACGACAGCGGTCACCAGCACCGCGGCGAAGATGTAGACAGGAACGTATCGACGCGCGTAAGCGGCGGGATCGTCCCTGTCGAAGATCAGCCACTGCACGCTCAGCACCAGGAGAAACGCGATCGCGCCGGCAAGAACCGGGGTGACCACCCAGCTTGCGGCGATGGTCGTCACGTCCCACCAGTGGACGGCCTCGAAGCCGATGGCCACCACCGCAAAACCGATGATGGCCCCGACGATCGAATGCGTGGTCGATACGGGCCAACCGAATCTGGAAGCGACCGTCAGCCAGACGGCGGCAGCCAGCAGAGCCGACAACATGCCGATGACCAGCAGGTTCGGATCGTGCTCGAGGGCATCGGCGTCGATGATGCCCTTGCGGATCGTCGAAGTGACCTCGCCGCCGGCCAGAAACGCCCCAAGGAATTCGAACACACCCGCGATCAGGATGGCGACGCCGACCGTGATAGCCCCCGAGCCAACCGAAGTCCCCATCGAGTTCGCGACGTCGTTGGCGCCAATCGCCCAGGCCATGTAGAGACCGGCGACGATCGCCGCGACGAGAATGACGGTGAGGCTTGCGTCCACGGAATACCGTCTCCCCAGCGAGAAGGTGACTGGAGCGGGCAGTGCCGGTGTGTGTCAAGTGGCCGGTTCGAAGCATCCCCGTAACCGCTCTTCAGCGCCCTGTATCAACCGAATCGTGACGCTCCGCGGATCGCGCGATAAGGATTCAGAGCTACCCCGCACGCGTGGGAACCGACAAAACTGATAAGCAATTGGAATGATAAATATAGTATAACATTTTGGCGAAATCACCGCGCCGCGTGCTGGAGATTCCGATAATTGGTACGCGACGGCGCCGGGCGTCCAACGGGAGGCAGCCGTGGGATTCATCCGCAAGACACTGATTTTTGCTGCGCTGTGCGTCCCGCTGGTTCCGTTTGGGCTGAGTGCGCAGACCCCGAATGTCGTGGTGAGTCTCAAGCCGATCCATTCCCTCGTCGCCGGGGTGATGGGCGAAGCCGGCAAGCCCCGGCTTCTGCTCAAGGGGACCGCGTCGCCCCACACCTACCAGATGCGCCCGTCCGATGCCCGGGCTCTCGCCGAGGCCGATCTGATCGTGTGGGTCGGCGAGCCAATGGAGACCTTCCTCCACCGTGCCGTCGATAATCTCGGATCCCGGTCCAGGGTCGTGACCCTTCACGAGGTGCCCGGAATACGCTTGCTGCGCAACCGCGAAGGGGGGATTTGGGAAGACGACGACCATGAAGAGCCCCATGTCGACGAGCGCGAAGACCACGGTCACGAACATGACGAGTTCAACATGCATATCTGGCTCGATCCAGGTAATGCCGCCCGGATCGTCGATGAGGTCGCGGAGGCCCTGGCTTTTCTCGACCCCGCCCGCTCCGCGACCTGGCGTGCCAACGCTGCCGCGACGCGTAAACGGATCACTGACCTGCACTCGTCCCTTGAAGCCCGCTTGGCGTCCGTGCGCGGACACGCCTTCGTGGTCTTCCATGACGCCTACCAGTATTTCGAGCGCGCGTACGGGCTGAACGGCAAGGGCGCGGTCGCCGTCGACCCGGCGCGGGCGCCGAGCGCCAAGCGGCTCGTCGAGCTGCGCGCCGCGCTTGCCGAGCACAAGATCCGCTGCGTGTTCACCGAACCCCAGTTCGAGCCCGATCTGGTCCGCACCGTGATCGAGGGCAGCGACGTCCGGACCGCGGTACTCGACCCGGTCGGCGCCGACACGAGGCCGGGTGCGGACGCCTGGACCGAGATCATGCGCGGCCTGGGCGACGCGATGGTAGGCTGTCTCGGCAGGAATTGACCGCCGCCTTGGGGCGCCAGAGCCGTCGATACCGGATACCCCCGCGCACGTCTCGTCGCGAAGGGCAAGGCCACGGCAGGTTCCCGAATGACCGGTGCACCCCCCCACGATCCGTCCGAGGCCGCATCGCTCGTCGAGGCGCGCGGCGTCAGCCTGCGCTTCGGCCGCCGGAGCGTACTCGACGCGGTGGATATCGCCGTCCGCGCCGGGGAAATCGTCACCCTGGTCGGGCTCAACGGCGCCGGCAAGTCGACGCTCATCCGCGTGATCCTGGGCATCGTGGAACCCGATAGCGGCGAGGTGCTACGGAGCCCCGGCCTGCGCATCGGCTACGTGCCGCAGCACATGCAGCGCGATCCGGTCCTGCCGATGACGGTAAGGCGGTTCCTGACCCTGGGCGCGCCGGCGCCGCGCGGGACGCTCCAACGGGTGCTCGACGAGGTCGGCGCCGATCCGATTCTCGGCTATCCGCTGGCCGAGATCTCCGGCGGGGAAATGCAGCGCGTGCTGCTCGCGCGGGCCCTGTTGCGGGAGCCCCAGCTCCTGGTGCTCGACGAGCCGCTGGCCGGGGTGGACGTCACCAGCCAGAACGATCTCTACCGGCTCATCGCCGATATCCGCGACCGGCGCGGCTGCGGGGTCCTCCTGGTGTCGCACGATCTTCACCTGGTGATGGCCGCGACCGACACCGTGGTCTGCCTCAACCGGCATGTGTGCTGCACCGGGCGGCCGCAGGCGGTTCTACGACACCCCGAGTTCATCTCCCTGTTCGGGCCGCATCTGTCGGAGACGCTCGCAGTCTACCAACATGCCCACGACCATCGTCACGACGCGCTGGGCGAGCCGCTTTCGATCGGAGCGGGCTCATCGGAGCAGTCGGGGCCGACCGGCCGGCATCCGTGATAGAGGACTTCGTCCTGCGCGCGCTGGGCGGCGGGATCGGGGCGGCGATCGCCGCCGGACCGGTCGGATGTTTCGTGGTGTGGCGGCGCATGGCGTATTTCGGCACCGCGCTCGCGCACGCGGTGCTGCTCGGGGTCGCGCTCGGATTTCTGCTCAAGGTCGAGCCTATCGTCGCGGTCTTCGCGATATGCCTGCTGCTCGCGGTCTGTCTCCTTCTGCTGGAGCGCCAGCGGGTTATTTCGGTTGACGCCCTGCTCGGGGTTCTCGCGCACGCGGTGTTCGCGGCCGGGCTGGTCGTCGTTGCGTTCATGGAGCGGGTGCGGGTCGATCTGATCGGCTATCTGTTCGGCGACATCCTGTCGGTGGGCGTCGTCGATCTCTGGCTGATCTTCGGCACCGCGGCCGTGGTCTCCGCGGCGCTTGCCTGGCAATGGAGCAACCTCCTCGCCGTCGCCCTCAACCAGGATCTCGCGGCGGCGGAGGGCGTGCCGGTGGAACGGATCCGTTTCCTGTTCCTGTTCCTGCTCGCCGCGGTGATCGCCGTCGGAATGAAGATCGTCGGCATGCTGCTTGTCGTGGCCCTGGTCATCGTCCCCGCCGCCGCCGCGCGGCGCATGGTGGCGACGCCCGAGCAGATGGCGGCGGCGTCGACGGCGATCGGAATCGCCTCGGTCGTCGCCGGTCTGTTCGCCTCGCTCCTGTGGGACATTCCCGCGGGGCCGGCCATCGTGCTGGTGGCGAGCGGGATCTTCGCGGCCAGCCTGCTGATCCCGGTTCGAGGACAATCTCGTGGGGAGGGCTAACCCTCCGCGAGCGCCAGCCGCCGTATCGCTCTCAGAAGAAGACCACCAGCAAGGCAATCTCGGCCAAGCCGCCGAGGATGAAGAAGGCGGCGCTGACGATGCCGGTCAGAGTGGCCCAATCGGCGGTCGGCAGGTTCACAAGGCAATTCAACAAGCCTAGAGCGTATCTGTCTTAGACGGAATCTTTTTTGATTCCAATTGGTTAGGGAATGTGATTCAAGCTGGCCACTGGTGAAGGAGGCCAGCATGGATGACCCGAGCTCATTCGAACGATCTTCGCGAGCGGGTCGTGCGCGCCCATCTGGCGGGCGAACCGATCCGCTCGGTCGCGGCGCGCTACGGCGTCAGCGTGTCCTCGGTGCCCAAATGGGTTGCGCGCTGGCGGGCGACGGGGAGCGTGGCGCCGGACAAGATCGGCGGCCACCGCAACTGGCTTCTGGAGCCGCATCGGGACCTGGTTCGCGCGCTGCTCGGCGAGACGCCGCACCTGACCATCGACCGGCTGCAGGATCTGCTGGCGGCGCAAAGCTCTGGTTCCTGCCGCCCTACTCCCCAGACCTCAACCCGATCGAACAGGCCTTCGCAAAGATCAAGCACTGGATGCGCGACGCCCAGAAGCGCACCCCCGAAGACGCCTGGAACCACCTCGGAACTCTCATCGATTCCATCCAACCCCACGAATGCCGCAACTACATCCATAACGCCGGATACGCTTCCGTCTAAAACGGATACGCTCTAGCAAGTCACCCTGCCCAATATCTGGCTCCGTTTGCGTCGGCCCAATACCGTGGAGTCCTTCCTTTTCGTCAAAGTCCATCGAGATCAGCTTGTCGACAAGCGCCCGCGCCGCCTCGCCGAAGGAAGGTTCGGAAAGAAAGGCATAGGCTCTGTTTAGCGGACCGGCGCATGCATCGACAGATGGCGTCGAACCAGCGCGCCGATAGGAAGAGGCCTCGAATATCTGCCCACGGATCGGGGTCGGTCGGCCCTCGACAGGCCGGGTTGTTGACTTGAGGGGAGTCGGAGACGACCGCGAGGACAACGCGCTCGATTCGCAAATCGACGTGATCACCGGGCTTGGATGGGCCGCGGATGAAGGTCCGTTCTGCCAGAGGGTCCCCTTCATAGACCGATACGGCGGAGAAAAAGTTTACTTTGGGCACGATATTTGTTCATCCTGAGCCGTGTTTCGCCAAGATGGCTGGGAAGGCTATTTGGCTTGGCTCGAGACAGAGCTTCCGGACCTATTCAGCTTCCGACACCGCGGCGACAAATGGCAAACCGTTCATGGATGGGTATTGAGGGTCGGGAAAGTAGCGGACTGATCCGAACCGGAGCCCATGTGCCATCCGCCAGGGCTGTCGGACGGGTGGTGGAATGGGTATTCAGGCTTCCTGCGGCAGCCGTTTACCGGGCTCTCGATTCGCAGCTGGCGACTTCATCGAACCGACGCGCGAGTCCCAGAGGTTCGACTCTCTCCGTTCTGGGCGGATCAGAACAACTCGCCCTGCGGAGGAGACCCTGACGGTGGCGGTGCCCCATCCCGCACCGGAGCCTCCCGCGGCGCCTCGTCCCGGTCCGGTTCCGGGGCCCGCGCCGGCGCAACGGACACATCGACGGGCGCGTCCGGCGTGAACGCGGTGGCGACGATCTCTTCAACCTCATCGCCGAACGCCCGGCGCAGCAGGGCGAGCGCCTTGTCTCGCCGGTCCCGCCGGGCCATGCTGCGAAGCCGGGCCTCGAACAGCGCCCCGAAGCTCGCTCGCCAGCCCCTCGGCTCCAAGGCTCCGCACGTGCTATCCCACGGCCCGCGCGATGCGGCGCTGCTCGCGCTCGTCCAGCACCGGCCGGCGAAGCTTCGCGGTCCACGGATCCACGCTCAGCACACACGGAGAGTTGCCACCATGAAGAATTTCGGCCAATTGATGAAACAGGCCCAGGAAATGCAGTCCAAGATTCAGGACATGCAGGACCGCCTGGCCGATATCGAGGTGACCGGACAGTCCGGCGCCGGCCTGGTCACGGTAACGATGAACGCCAAGAACGAGGTGAGACGGGTGGAGATCGACCCGTCCCTCTTCAACGCCGAGGACGTCTCGGTGGTGGAGGACCTGATCGTCGCGGCCTTCACCGACGCCAAGGGCAAGGCGGAAGGCAAGGCGGCCGAGGAAATGCAGAAGATCGCGGGCGGCCTCAACCTGCCGCCCGGCCTCAATCTTCCGTTCTGAGGGCTCGAGGACCGCGCCGCGGCAATGGCCGTTTCCGAGATCGACCGGCTGATCCAGCTCCTCGCCAGGCTCCCTGGGCTGGGCCCGCGCTCGGCGCGGCGCGCGGCGCTGCACCTGATCAAGCGTCGAACCGGCCTGCTGGAGCCATTGGCGCAGGCCCTCGCGGCGGCCTCGGAATCGATCCGCCAATGCGGAACCTGCGGCAATATCGACACCCTCGACCCCTGCGCGATCTGCGCCGAGGAGCGCCGGGACGAGAGCACCATCTGCGTCGTCGAGGATGTCGCCGATCTGTGGGCGCTGGAGCGAACGGCGGCTTTCGACGGACGGTATCACGTTCTGGGAGGCTCGTTGTCCGCGCTCGACGGACGCGGACCCGACGAGCTGAACATAGACTCGCTGGTTCGCCGCGCCGGAGCGGAGACCGTGAAGGAGATCATCCTCGCCACGTCGGCCACGGTGGAAGGACAGACGACGGCGCATTACCTGACGGACCGTCTCGAAGATTGCCGCGTCGTCGTTTCCCGTCTCGCCCACGGCGTACCCGTCGGTGGCGAGCTCGACTATCTGGACGACGGTACCCTCTCGGCGGCGTTGAAGGCTCGCCGGCCGCTCGATTCGTGACACGGCTCGGTTGACGGCGGAGGGGGCGCGGCATACCTAAACCGGATCGCGCGAACGACCCGATACAGCCGACATCCTAATGGCAAGACTTCCCATCATCACGGCACCCGACCCGCGTCTGAAGCGCAAATGCGCGGCCGTCGAAGCGGTGGACGAAAAGGTCCGCACCCTGATGGACGACATGCTGGAGACCATGTACGCGGCGCCCGGAATCGGGCTCGCCGCGCCCCAGGTCGGGATTCCCCGGCGGGTGATCGTGGTCGACATCGCGCGCGAGGAGGAAGAGCGGACGCCATACCGGATGGCCAACCCGGAAGTCGTCCGCGTGTCGGAAGAGTTCGCCAGCTACGAAGAGGGCTGTCTTTCGCTGCCGGAGCACTATGCCGAGGTCACGCGGCCGTTGGAGGCCACGATCCGCTTTCTCGACGAGAACAACGAGCGGTGCGAAATCGAGGTGGAGGGCATGCTCGCGACCTGCATCCAGCACGAGATCGACCACCTCGACGGCGTCCTCTTCGTGGATCATATCTCCAAGCTCAAGCGCGACATGATCCTCAAGAAGCTCGTCAAGGCGAAACGGGCGGAGGCCAAGGCCGGCGCCTGACCATGGGGATGCTGCGCATCGTCTTCATGGGCACCCCGGGTTTCGCGGTGCCTGCCCTCAATGCCCTGATCGCGGCCGGCCACCAGATCGTCCGCGTCTATACCCAGCCGCCGCGCCCCGCCGGGCGCGGTCAGCGCGAGCGCCGGTCGACGGTCCACGAACGCGCCGACGGCTATGGGCTCCCGGTCCGCCATCCGACGAAATTGACCGATGGTGGCGCACTTGCCGCGCTCTCGCCGGACATCGCCGTCGTGGCGGCCTACGGGCTGATCCTGCCCGCCGCCGTTCTGGAAGCGCCGCGTCTCGGCTGCGTAAACATCCATGCCTCGCTGTTGCCGAGGTGGCGCGGCGCGGCGCCGATCCAGCGCGCTATCCTGGCCGGCGACGACGAAACCGGCATCACGATCATGCAGATGGACGAAGGGCTCGACACCGGCTCGATCCTGTCTCAGCGGTGGCTTCGGATCGGAAGGGACGACGATGCGGGCGCGCTGCACGACGCGCTCGCCGCGCTGGGCGCGGAGCTCGTCGTGGACACGCTGGCCGAGCTCGCCGAGGGCCGGCTGCGGGGCCGCCCACAGGCGGACGAAGGCGTGACCTACGCCGCGAAGATCGACCGCGCGGAGACAAGGATCGACTGGCGCAAGCCGGCATCGGAAGTTCACAGGCTAATCCGTGCCCTGAGCCCGGCGCCCGGGGCCTGGTTCGAGGCCGGTGGCACCCGCGTCCGGGTTCTCGCCGCCCGCGCGCTCCCCGGAAGCGAGCAACCTCCCGGTACGGTGATGGACGACGGGGCGGTGATCGCCTGCGGCTCCGGCGCTCTTCGGCTCGAACGGCTTCAGCGCGCGGGAAGGGGCGCCATGGACGCGGACGCTTTCCTGCGAGGCTTCCCGCTGGCCGAAGGAATCGTCCTGCCGGTCGAGGCGGCGTGACCCGCTGGCGTATCACCGTCGAATATGACGGCACCGGCTTCGTCGGCTGGCAGCGCCAGGACAACGGGCCGTCGATCCAGGAGGCGCTGGAGACCGCCATCGCCCGGTTTTCCGGCGAGACCCCGCGCGTGTTCGGGGCCGGACGCACCGACGCCGGCGTCCACGCCAGCGGACAGGTGGCCCATTTCGACCTGGAGAGGACGACCCGAGCGGATACGGTCGCCGACGCGCTCAATGCCCATCTTCGACCCGATCCGATCGCGGTACTCGATGCTAATGCCGTGGAGGAAAGCTTCGATGCCCGGCTGTCGGCGCGGGAGCGGGCCTATCGCTATTGCATCGTCAACCGCCGGGCGCCGCTGACCACCGGGCGCGACCGCGCCTGGCCGGTCCAGACCCCGCTCGACGCCGGGGCGATGCACGAGGCGGCGCAGCGGCTCGTCGGCCAGCACGATTTCTCGACCTTCCGGGCGAGCCTTTGTCAGGCGCGCTCGCCGGTGAAGACCCTCGACATGGTCGACGTGGCGCGCGACGGAGACGAAATCCTCGTCGAGACCCGCGCGCGCTCATTCCTGCACCACCAGGTCCGCAACATCGTCGGTACGCTCAAGCTGGTCGGCGAAGGCAAGTGGAGCGCCGACGACGTGACCGCCGCGCTGGAAGCCCGCGACCGCGGGAAGGGCGGCCCCACCGCTCCGGCCTGTGGGCTCTATCTCACGGAAGTCCTCTACTAGAGCGTATCCGTCTTAGACGGAATCTTTTTTGATTCCAATTGGTTAGGGAATGTGATTCAAGCTGGCCACTGGTGAAGGAGGCCAGCACGGATGCCCCGAGCTCATTCGAACGATCTTCGCGAGCCGATCCGCTCGGTCGCGGCGCGCTACGGCGTCGGCGTGTCCTCGGTGCCCAAATGGGTGGCGCGCCGGCGGGCGCGCGGCAGCGTGGAGCCGGACCGGATGGGCGGGCGCCGCCGGATACGGTTCAAACTAAAACGGATGCGCCCTAGGGACCGAACGTGCGGTACAGCCAGGCGGCGATCTCGCCCTCCAGCGGGAAGGACAGCATGCCGAGAACCGAGTATCCGAGCAGCCAGGGCATCAGATAGAAGCGGATCATATAGAAGAACCAGGCGACATAGAGCGGCACCATCGCCTCGACCAGGAAGCCCGGCGTGATCGGGCGGAACAGACGGATGATCGGATCCGTCATCTGCACGAAGACCCGCATGAAGAAGAACGGCGAATTCGTGGGCAGGAAGATGTTCATTCCGAATCGGCCGATCAGCGTCCACATGATCGCGCCCAGTACGTAGTCCTGGACGACCGCCCAGATCGGAAACGCGCCGGTCATTCGCCGCCTTTCGCCGCAGCCCGCGCGAAGCATAAAAGAAAACGGGGGCGGAACAAGGTTCCGCCCCCTTGTGCAGTTTCCGGATGGCCTGGCGCTAGTGCGAAGCCTCCAGGATCGCGGCCCCGCTGGGATCGCGGGTATTGTCCACCATCCGCTGGACTTCCTCGTCGGGCGCCGGGGTCATCAGGCTGACGACCACCATCGCCACCAGGCTGACCGGCATTCCGATGATGCCGAAGCGGAGGTGGTTGAGCCCGAGCCAGGTCTCGCCGGTGGTGTAAGTCCACCAGAGATAGATCGACCCGGCCGCGAAGCCCAGCACCATGCCGGCTACCGCGCCGGCCGTCGTGGCCCGTTTCCACCAGACCCCCAGCACCAGCGGGAAGAACAGGCCGGAGCAGGCGAAGCAGAAGGCCCAGGCGACCGCTCCCAGGATACCGGTGAGCTGGAAGCTGGCGACGATCGCGCCGAGCGCGCCGATCACGATCAGCAACACGCGGGCGACGACCAGACGGGTCCTGGTGTCGGCCTTGGGGTCGATGATCTTGTAGTACAGATCGTGGCTCAGCGCGTTGGCGATGGCCAGCAGCAGGCCGTCCGCCGTGGACATGGCGGCCGCCATGCCGCCGGCCGCGACCAGACCGGAGATCACATACGGCAGACCCGCGATTTCCGGCGTCGCCAGAACCACGATGTCGGGCCGCATGAAGAACTCGTTGATCTGCAGGATGCCGTCCTTGTTGCCGTCCGTCACCGCCAGCATGCCCACGGATGTCCATTGCTGTATCCATTCGAGGTTTTTCACCTGCTCGATGGACTTGCCGATGACGGCGGTCGCGAGGTTGGGATCGAACAACTGCAGCTTGGTCAGCGTGGCCAGCGCCGGTGCCGTGAAGTACAGCAGGAAGATGAAGAACAGCGACCAGGACACCGAACGCCGGGCCGAACGGACGGTCGGCGTGGTGAAGTAGCGCATCAGGATGTGCGGCAGCGATGCCGTTCCCGCCATCATGCACAGCGCCAGGGTCACGAACTGCCAGCTGTATAGCGCGCTGTCCCCGGGCCCGTTGTGGAGGTTGGTGAGGATTCTCACCCCGGGCACCTTCTCCAGCGCCGCCGCGCCGACGCCGAGCATCGGCTCCAGCTCGGCGATACGCGCCACGGCCTCGCCATAGGTGAAATGCGGAATGATGCCGAAACCCTGCTTGTTCGACATCCAGATCACCGGAATCAGGTAGGCGATGATGAGCACGATGTACTGCGCCACCTGGGTCCAGGTCACCGCCCGCATGCCGCCGAGCATCGAGCAGAGCAGGATGCCCAGAAGGCCGAACCAGACGCCGACCTCGAACGGGATGTGCAGCGCGCGCGCCGCGATCGTCCCGGTCGCGTTGATCTGCGCCGTCACATAGGTGAACGAGGTCACGACGAGAATCACGACGGCGATGAAGCGCGCCCAGTTCCCGCCATAGCGCGTGCCGATGAAATCCGGCACCGTGTAGCAGCCGAACTTGCGCAGATAGGGCGCGAGCAGCGAGTTCACCAGCACATAGCCGCCGGTCCAGCCGACGACGAAGGCGAGGTAGCCGTGGCCGCCGAAATAGATGCCGCCGGCCAGCGCCACGAAGGACGCGCCCGACATCCAGTCGGCCGCCGTCGCCATTCCGTTGAACACGGGCGGCACCTCGCGTCCGGCGACGTAATAGGCCGACACCTGCATGGTGCGCGAGAGCCAGCCGATCCCGGCATAAATGGCCACCGTGAAGATGACGAACAGGATGCCGATAGTGTCGGCGCCGAGCCCCAGCTGCTCCAGGATCGCCATCAGGATGATGAAGACGACGAATCCGCCGGTATAGAGACCGTAGATCTTGGGTAGATTGTCGATAAAGTTCCCTTTGAACATGGCGGTCTCTCCTATCCTTCAGTCTCGTCGCCGGAGAGACCGGCGTCTGTGTCGATCTTGTCCTGCTGCCAGTTCTGGAAAAAGATCAGCAGCACGAAGATGATCAGGGATCCTTGAACTGCGAGATAGTAGCCCAGCGGGAATCCGATAAAGGAAACCCCGTTCAGGCTCTTGGCGAACCAGTGCACCAGAAGGGCGAAGACGAACCAGATAACCAGCACGATAATCGTGAGGTTTCTGGTCCTTTCCCAGTGGCGCGTCCGCTGTTCTGACGAGTCGGACATGCGTTACCTTCCTCTGAGGTTCTCGGTAAGGCGCTTCCCATGAACGAACCCGGCATTCTCCTCAGACCGGGCGCATGGTGCCGGAAACTTTCGCAACACGGGCGAAATGTGTCAAGGTCGGGTCGTCCCCAACCATGGGACGGATTGTGAACAAGTATCGAAGATGCCGCCGCTTCTCGCCCGTCTTCCAGGCCCGTTCAAGAGCATCGCGGAGCGTTTCGACCGGACCCCCATCGATTCGGTCGAGCGGTTGAATCTGTTCGCCCGGACCCGCGCCTCGTATGTCGCGCAGACCGCCCTTTTCGATTACCTGAAGGCGCGCATGGGAACGCAGTTCCGCGAGTATTTCATGGACGACGAATTCTCCCGCGCGATTCACGATTCGTCGATAAGGGTCTTCGTATCCAGCCTGTCGGATCTGACGGTCCATGTCGTCGCCGTGGTGTCGGATCCGCAGCGCCTGCAGCGGCCCGATTCGGAAGCGATGGCGCGGCAATGCTTCGATCGGGGAATGCTCGACGGCCTGGCGGACATCGACAGCCGGAAGATTCCGACGGATGCCCGAAGCGGGTTCGACCGGCGGTTGCACGAGACCGACTGGCCGGCGGCCGCCGCCGGCGAGGTCGCCTTCGCCCTCAGCCCGGTCGACGTGGTCCGTTACGCGCCCGTGATCGATCAGTTCAAGAAACTCGACCGGCGGATCGTCGCCACCTCGGTCGGCCACAAGTGGCGCGAGGTCCGCAGAGTTTTCCGCGACCGGGCGGTTCCCGAGCGGATCGCGGCCGACTGGCGGTCCCGATCGTGAACGCCTCGAAATACGTCTATGTCATGCGCGGGCTGGGCATGACCTATGCCGGCGGGCGGGACGTGCTGAACGACATCACGCTGGCCTTCCTTCCGGGCGCCAAGATCGGCGTGCTGGGGCTCAACGGGGCGGGCAAGTCCACCCTGCTGAGGATCATGGCCGGGCTGGAGACCGAATACCGGGGCGACGCCTGGGCGGCCGAATCGATTCGCGTCGGCCATCTGGCGCAGGAACCGGCCCTGGATCCGTCCAGGACCGTGCTCGACAACGTTCTCGAAGGCATCGCCGACACGCGAGATCTGCTGGCCCGGTTCGAGGCGGTGAGCGCGCGCTTCGCCGAGCCGCTCGACGACGAGGCGATGAACGCGCTGATCGAGGAGCAGAGCGCGCTCCAGGAACGGATCGACGCGGCGGACGCCTGGGACATCGACCGCAAGGTCGAAATCGCGATGGACGCGCTGCGCTGCCCGCCGGGCGAGGCGGACGTCGCGACGCTGTCGGGCGGCGAGCGACGCCGGGTCGCGCTTTGCCGGCTCTTGCTGGGCCAGCCCGATCTGCTGCTTCTCGACGAACCGACCAACCATCTGGACGCCGAATCGGTCGCCTGGCTCGAACGCTTCCTGGACGACTACCCGGGCACCGTCGTGGCGATCACGCATGACCGCTACTTCCTCGACAATGTCGCCGGCTGGATCCTCGAGCTGGACCGCGGCCGAGGCATCCCCTGGCAAGGCAACTACTCCTCCTGGCTGGAACAGAAGGAAAGGCGGCTGGCCCAGGAGGAAAAGAGGGAATCGGCCCGCCAGCGGACCCTGGCGCGCGAGCTCGAATGGATCCGCGCCACGCCGCGGGCGCGTCAGGCGAAGAGCAAGGCGCGCATCGCCGCCTACGACGCGCTGCTCGCCGAAGCCAACGACCGGGCGCCCGAGACCGCGCAGATCGTCATTCCCGCCGGACCCCGCCTGGGCGATCTCGTCATCGAGGCGCGCGGCCTGACCAAGGGTTACGGGGACCGCCTGTTGATGGACGGCCTGGACTTCAAGCTTCCGCCGGGAGGCATCGTCGGGGTGATCGGTGCGAACGGCGCGGGCAAGACGACGCTGTTCCGGATGATCGCCGGCGCGGAGGCGCCGGATTCCGGAGCGCTGAGAATCGGCGAGTCCGTGGTGCTCGGCTATGTCGACCAGTCGCGCGACGACCTGGATCCGGACAACTCGGTGTGGGAAGAAATCGCGGAAGGCGAGGCGGAGGTGGCGATGGGCGCCCGCCGGATGCCTTCGCGCGCCTATGTGGGAGCGTTCAACTTCCGGGGAACCGATCAGCAGAAAAAGGTCGGACAGCTGTCCGGGGGCGAGCGCAACCGGGTCCATCTCGCCAAGCTGCTCAAATCGGGCGCCAATGTGCTTCTCCTCGACGAGCCCACCAACGACCTCGATGTCGACACGCTCCGCGCGCTGGAGGATGCGCTGGCGTCGTTCGCGGGATGCGCGGTGGTGATCAGCCACGACCGGTGGTTCCTGGACCGGATCGCGACCCACATGCTGGCCTTCGAGGGCGACGGCAGGGCGGTCTGGTTCGAAGGCAACTACGAGGATTACGAGGAGGATCGCAGGCGGCGCCTCGGCGACGAGGCGGACCGGCCGCGCCGCTTCAGATACAAGCCGCTGGCGCGCGGGTAGGACTTGCCCGTCCTGGATTGAACCGCAATCGAAGCCGAGGCCCCTGTACCTCTCCCCTCCCGCTTGCGGGAGGGGCCGGGGGAGGGCGGCGACCCGGGCAGGTCGGAAAATGCCCTGGCCCGCTCTCACGGCGGGCTTCCTCTTCGCCGGCCTATTGCCGCGGCGTGGTCTTGTCGCGCAGCATGGCGAGCAGTCCGTCGACCTTGCCGCCGGCGGACCGGATCGCGGCGGCGAACTGGTCCCGCTGCGTGACGCTCATGCTGATCCCGTCGACGATCACGTCGACGACGCGAAGTCCGTGCTTCGTCGTCCGCACCCGCCACCCGATCCGGATCGGCGGCCGTCCGCCGCCGGCGTCCACCTCGGACAGAACGAGCCGATCGCGCTTGTTGAGCGTGCGCACGTTGGTGACGCGCAGCTTGACGCCGCTGAGATCCCGGAAGCGGTTGGCGTATGCGAGAACGAGAAAATCCTCGAACAGGCGCCGGTATTCCTTGCGCTGGTCCGAAGAAGCGACGCGCCAGTAGCGGCCCAGCGTGAACCGCGCGATGGTCTTGAGCTCGAAAGACCCGGTAAGGAGTTCCCGAAACACCTTGGCCCGCTGTTCATCCGTGTCCGAGCCCGAATAAGAGGCGAAAACCCTTTCCGCCGTGTCGTGGACGAAGGACTCGACTCCATCGGCGGCGGCGGGCCGGACGGCCGGGATCAGCAGCGCCGCGACGACAAGCAGTCCAGCCCAGCGGCGGACCACGATCCTATTGTGCCGGCCGGTTGGCGGGCTTTTTCTCTTCATCCTCGAAATCGTCCTCTTCGTCCGGCATATCGGGGAACGGCGGCAACTCCGGTTCCGCGCCGTTCGTGATCGCATCGCGGCGGTCCTGCCTGTAGAGGCTTCGAACGGCCGCGTAATAGTCGACGGATGTCTTCTCCAGGTCCTGGATCAATTCGTAATTTCTTACCCGGGCGTCAACGATTCCGGCTCCCCAACGGGAATAGCTGAATTTCTCGTATCGGAAATAGGTCCAGGGATCGCCGAAATAGTCGACCACCCGGCCGAACGCATCGCGCGCGTTGGAGGGGCCGAGGAGGGGCAACATGAGGTAGGGACCTTCATCCGCCCCCCAGACCGCGAGCGTTTGGCCGAAGTCCTCGTCCCGCCTTACGAGTCCCATTTCTCCGGCGACATCCGCCACGCCCGCTACGCCGACGGTGCTGTTGATCAGAAAACGGAGCAGCGTCTCTCCCGCATGGTCGACGTCGCCCTGCAGCACGGAGTTCAGAAAAACCACGGGACTGCCCAGGTTGCGAAGGAAATTGCCCACCGCGTCCCGGGCCGGTTCCGGGACGGCTTCCTTGTAGACATATGCAACCGGCTTGAGGATGTAGCGGTCCGCCTCGACATTGACCGCGAAGACCGCGCGGTTGAACGGTTCGAGCGGATCGTTGGTCTGCCGGAAGTTCTCGACCGCTTCCGGGTCGTGCGGTGGCGGCGGTGTCGCGCAGCCCAAAGGCCCCAGGACCCCGACGACGAGCAAGGCGACAAGAATTCGGACGGGACTTCGTAAGGGATTGCACCCTTCGGTCAATGGCAGCCGTTCTCCGGAGCCTGAAATTACCGCCATCGTGAGTCCGTCCCGCGTACGACGAGCCTCCCGGAATGGATCGAATGGCGCGCTTCGGCGGCAGCCCATCGCCGAACGCCGGTTTCCCACCCCCGGAAGCGAGCCGAAACTAGATGGACGGGGAGACGATTTCCAGTCGAGTTGAGCCTCCCGCGGATGCTTTCGCAAGCCTGTTGCACAAATGTCACGGCGGGTGGGACGAAACGCGCCTCTTCCGTCATGCCCGTGTGTGGACGCCCCCGTTGATGCAAGCATTTTCTTTGGTGGGTTGGGCCTGCGGTCAGGTACTTCCGTGTGTCCGGCCTCTCGCTGCGGCATGGGTTCGCCGCGGGCCTGTATGGAGATGCGCGGATCGGGTCCAAATCGGACTTCCGTGCTCGCGTGCACGCCGCACATGACTGGTTTTCCCGATCCCGTCTCGTCGACCATGTGCCCTTACCCGATCCTCCGTCCTGCCCGCATCCCCGACGGTCTCCCGCGCGTCCCCGCCCGCTCAGACGGCGGTGGGAGCCCGGTAGACCTCCTTGTTCACCATCACCGCCCAGGCGATGCGCGCCATCCGGTTGGCCAGCGCCACCGCCACGACCATCCTCGGCTTGCGCGCCAGCATCCGGGCGAGCCAGGGATCGCCGGTCTCGCCCCGCCGGCAGGCCCAGCGCACCTGCGCCATGGCGCCGCAGACCAGCAGCCGCCTGAGGTCGCGTTGACCCATCTTCGATATCCTGCCCAGCCGGGGCTTGCCCCCGGTGCTGTGCTGGCGTGGCACCAGCCCGAGCCAGGCGGCGAAGTCGCGCCCGCACCGGAAGCTCTCCATCGGCGGTGCGAAGGCCTGAATCGCCATCGCGCAGATCGGCCCGACGCCCGGGATCGTCATCAGCCGCACCGCGTCCGCGTCCCGGCGCGCGTGGACGTGGATCTCCTTCTCCAGGCCGGCGATCTTCGCATCGAGGCCCGCAATCTGCTCAAGCAGAAGGGTGCCCAGCTCGCATACCGGCGCCGGAAGAGCGGAACCCGGCTCCTCCAGCGCCGCCGCCAGACGAGCGACATGAGCTCTCCCCTGCGGGGC
Source organism: Alphaproteobacteria bacterium (assembly GCA_965202835.1). Lineage (GTDB taxonomy): Bacteria > Pseudomonadota > Alphaproteobacteria > MPNO01 > MPNO01 > MPNO01. Next base: position 362,119 of record CBDBCA010000002.1, read on the forward strand.
TACGATGCCGAACTCCGCCAGATGCCCCCGCAGCGCGTTGATCGTCTGCGTGCGCTGGCGCACCAGAAGATCGCGCGTGCGGAACAGCATCGCTCTCGCCTGCTGTTCCTCCCCCTTCACAGCAACCAAGCGCATGCTCGGCCGCAGACCCGCCTCGCAGATCGCCTCCGCGTCCGTCGCGTCGTTCTTCTGGCGCTTCACGAACGGCTTCACGTAGAGCGGCGGGATCAGCCGCACCGCGTGGCCGAGCTTCATGATCTCCCGGCCCCAGTAGTGCGCGCTCGCGCACGCCTCCATCGCCACCACACAGCGCGGCAGAGAGGCGAGGAAGGCCAGAAGCTTCCCCCGCCTCAGTGTCTTGCGGAAGGCGACCGAGCCGTCCGCCCCCGCCCCATGCAGCTGAAAGCTGCGCTTCGCCAGATCGATCCCGATGATGCTAACCTCGCCCATGGATGCCTCCTCCCTCAGGTCGTGAGCCACAGACACAACCTTGGCACATCGCGATGCCGTCGGGAGGGGGCGTCCACCCCATCGGACTTGTTCCATTGCTGTCCGGTTTAACTTCGAGACGGGCTCCACGCCGACGGGCAAGACCATCTCCGGCCGCCTCTTGTCGTCCCGGACTTGTTCCGGGGTCCAGTGAGGCGCCCCGGTTTCCGTCGGGGGCACGACATTCCTATCCTGCTGCCTCCCGAGACCGCTGCACGGCCTCGGCGGCTGCGATGCCGGCCCCGGAACGGGTCCGGGGCGGGTCTGGACCCCGGAACAAGTCCGGGGTGACAACGGGGGACGAGGAGGAGAGCGGGGCACGCCGCAAACCGTGCCTCGACCCGGTCGATGGGCCGGTAACCCGCTTGTACCAACGCCTTGCACCCGGTCCAGACCATCTGAACCGGACAGCAGTGGAACAAGCCCGGCGATGACGGCGGAGGGCGGGCGCCGCGTCGACCGTGACGGACGGTGGGAGGGATGCGCGGCCGTCCCGGCGGGGCGGCGTTCCGGTTGCCGGTCCGCGCCAGCCCGCCGCCCGCCAGGTTATCGATATAAGCCCCCTATATTTCTATATTGCGCGAACCGCCCGTCGATGACCGCGAGGAAGCGTTGATATCGTCTCGGAAGACCGTATGTCGGGGCAGGGAACGGGCTCCCGCCGGTTTCCGGCCGATCGGGGCGGCGGTGAAGCGCGCCGGCGAACGATGGCCGGCGGTTCGGGAGCCAACCCCGTGAGTCCGGAAGGTCGCCCGCTCCCGTCCGGAGAGGCGGTTCCGCCCAGGATCGGCACGCGTCGCGCACCGGCGGTGTCTTTCGAGTTCTTCCCGCCCAGGACGGCCGGGATGGAGGCCGCGCTATGGTCCACCATAGAGCGGCTGGCGCCGCTCGACCCCCGCTTCGTTTCCGTGACCTATGGCGCAGGGGGAGCGACGCGCGACCGGACCCACGCGACGGTCACCCGCATAGAACGCGAGACCGGGCTCCGGGCCGCCGCGCACCTGACCTGCGTTGCCGCGACCCGCGCGGAGGTCGATACGGTCGCCCGCCGCTACTGGAACGCCGGGATCCGGCACGTCGTGGCGCTGCGCGGAGATCCGCCGAAGGACACCGGGCGTTATCGGCCGCACCCCGGAGGCTACGCCTTCGCCGCCGACCTCGTCGAGGGGCTGAAGCGCGTGGCCGATTTCGAGATTACCGTCGCGGCCTACCCCGAAGTGCATCCGGAGGCACGCGATGCGGCGGCGGACATAGACAACCTCAAGCGCAAGCTGGACGCCGGAGCGACGCGCGCGATCACCCAGTACTTCTTCGAGGTGGAAACCTACCTCCGCTACCTCGACCGGGTGCGCGCGGCAGGGATCGAGGTGCCGGTGGTGCCCGGCATCCTTCCGGTGACCAATTTCGCCCAGCTCAAGCGCTTCAGCACGATGTGCGGCGCGACGGTTCCGGACTGGATGGCGGACCTCTTCGACGGCCTCGACGAGGACCCTGAGACGCGCAAGCTGGTGGCCGCCTCCATCGCCGCGGAGCAATGTCGGGGGCTTCAGGCGAACGGTGTCGACGAATTCCACTTCTATACCCTCAACCGCGCGAATCTCACCTATGCGATCGCGCGTATCCTGGGACTCCGCGCCGCCTCCGGCGAAGCGGCGGTCGCGGCGGGCTGAGCAGCGGCGATGACGGGCTCCGTCACCGCGGAAACGGTGGATGTCCGGCGGGACGAGATTGCCCGTGCCGGACGAATTGCCGCCCTGGAGCGGGCGCTCGCCTCGCGCATTCTCGTTCTCGACGGCGCGATGGGCACGATGATCCAGGATCATCGCCTGACCGAGGCCGACTACCGGGGCGACCGCTTCGCCGACCATCCAGCGCCCCAAAAGGGCAACAACGACCTCTTGTCCCTGACGCAGCCCGACGTCGTCCGCGAGATTCACGCGGCATATCTCGCCGCGGGCGCGGACATCGTCGAGACCAACACCTTCAATTCGACCGCCATCGCGATGGCGGACTACCTGATGGAGGACGCGGTCTACGACCTGAACCTCGACTCCGCGCGCATCGCGCGCGAAGCGGCCGACAGTCAAACCGTACTGACTCCCGGACGCCCGCGCTTCGTCGCGGGGGTTCTCGGCCCCACCAACCGCACCGCCTCCATTTCGCCCGACGTCAACGACCCGGGGTTCCGGAACGCCGATTTCGACAGTCTCTCCGACGCCTATCGCGAGGCGGTCCTGGGACTGGTCGACGGCGGTGTCGACCTGTTGCTGATCGAGACCGTATTCGACGTGCTCAACTGCAAGGCGGCGATCTTCGCCGCCGAAGCGGCTTTCGACGAGCGCGGCGTGCGTCTCCCGATCATGGTCTCCGGCACGATCACCGACGCCAGCGGAAGAACCCTGACCGGACAGACCCCGGAAGCGTTCGTGAACTCGATCGCCCACGCCAACCCTTTGGTCATGGGGCTGAACTGCGCGCTCGGCGCGGTGCAATTGCGGCCCCATATCGAGGAGATCGCGCGCTGCAGCGAGACCTATGTCGGATGTCATCCCAATGCCGGTCTTCCCAACGCGTTCGGCGGCTACGACCAGACGCCGGAGGAGATGAGGGCGGTGCTGACGGATTTCGCCGAATCGGGATTCGTCAACGTGGTCGGCGGATGCTGCGGAACGACGCCGGCCCATATCGAGGCGATCGCCGACGCGGTCGCCGAGATCCCGCCTCGAGCCCCGAGGCGTCGCGCGCCGACCTGCCGGCTGAGCGGACTCGAACCGCTCACGATCGAACCCTCCTCCCTGTTCGTCAATGTCGGGGAACGAACCAACATCACCGGCTCGGCCCGATTCGCCAGGCTGATCAAGGAAGGCGATTTCGAGACCGCGCTCGACATCGCCCGGCAGCAAGTGGAGAACGGCGCGCAGATCGTCGACGTCAACATGGACGAGGGATTGCTCGATTCGAAAGCGGTGATGGTCCGGTTCCTCAACCTGATCGCGGCCGAACCGGATATCTGCCGGGTCCCGATCATGATCGACTCCTCGGACTGGTCGGTCATCGAAGCGGGTCTCAAATGCGTCCAGGGCAAGGGCGTGGTGAACTCGATCAGCCTCAAGGAAGGCGAGGAGACCTTCATCGACCAGGCGCGGCTGATCCGGCGCTACGGCGCTGCGGCGATCGTCATGGCTTTCGATGAACGGGGCCAGGCCGACACCGCCGCGCGCAAGCTCGAGATCTGCTCTCGTGCGTACGCAATCCTGGTCGACCGGGTCGGATTCCCGCCCGAGGACATCATCTTCGACCCCAACATCTTCGCGGTGGCCACCGGGATCGAGGAGCATGCCCGCTACGCGCTCGACTTCATCGAGGCCGTCGAGGGCATCAAGGACACCCTGCCGCACGCGCTGGTGAGCGGCGGCGTTTCGAACGTCTCTTTCTCGTTTCGCGGCAACAACCCGCTCCGCGAGGCGATCCATTCGGTGTTCCTGTACCACGCCATCCGTGCCGGGATGGACATGGGAATCGTCAACGCCGGCCAGCTTGCGATCTACGAGGACATCGAGTCCGGTCTCCGGGCGCGCATCGAGGACGTCCTGCTCGCCCGCCGCGACGATGCGACCGAGCGGTTGCTGGCCGCCGCCGACACGGCCCGGACCGAGGTGACGTCCAAACGCGAGGACGAATGGCGCAACGAAGCCGTGGAGGCGCGACTCGTCCACGCGCTCGTCAACGGTATCAACGCCTTCGTGGTCGACGACACCGAAGAGGCCCGCAAAGCCGCCCAGCGCCCGCTGGACGTGATCGAGGGGCCGCTGATGGACGGGATGAACATCGTGGGCGACCTGTTCGGCGCGGGAAAGATGTTCCTTCCCCAGGTCGTCAAGAGCGCGCGGGTGATGAAGCAGGCCGTCGCCCATCTGATCCCCTTCATCGAGGCCGAAAAGACGGTCGAGCAGAAGGCCTCGGCCAAGGGCAGGATCGTGATGGCGACGGTAAAGGGCGACGTTCACGACATCGGCAAGAACATCGTGGGCGTGGTTCTGGAGTGCAACAATTTCGAGGTGATCGATCTCGGGGTCATGGTTCCGGCGGATCGGATCCTTTCGGCGGCGCGCGCCGAAAACGCGGATCTGATCGGTCTGAGCGGACTGATAACGCCGTCGCTCGACGAAATGGTCCATGTCGCGGCCGAAATGCAGCGTACGGGCTTTTCCGTCCCCCTCCTGATCGGCGGCGCGACCACGTCCAAGGTTCACACCGCCGTCCGGATCGCCCCGCAATACGAGGCGCCGGTGATCCACGTGACGGACGCGTCGCGCGCGGTCGGAGTCGTCAGCAGCGTGCTCAGCGACAGCGGCCGCGACGCGTATCTGGCTGCCGTCGACGAAGACTACGGAGCCGTGCGGGAGCGGTTCGACCGGCGCGCCGACGGCGGCGGCCTCGCGACGCTCGCGGAGGCCCGCGCCAACCGTCTCGCCATCGACTGGACGGCCGCCGCGCCGCCCCGGCCGCGCCTGCTGGGCACCCGGGTCTTCGACGATTACCCGCTCTCCGAGCTGCGCAACCGGATCGACTGGACGCCGTTCTTCCGCAGCTGGGAAATCGCCGGCGTCTATCCGCGCATCCTGGAGGACGAGACGGTGGGAGAGGCGGCGCGAAACCTCTTCGACGATGGCCAGAAGATGCTGGACCGCATCGTCGGGGAACGATGGCTCACCGCGGCCGGCGTAATCGGCATCTTCCCGGCGAACCGCGTGGAGCACGACGATATCGCCGTCTATCGCGAGACCGCGCCGGATTCGGTCCGAAACACGGTCCACACGCTCCGCCAGCAGATGAAGCGCGAGAGATCCCGGCCCAACCTCGCGCTCGCCGACTTCCTCGCCCCGGCCGGGACCGGAATCCGCGACTATATCGGGGCGTTCGCGGTGACCGCGGGTATCGGTATCGAATCCCACATCGAGCGGCTGGAGGCCGACAACGACGATTACGGCGCGATCATGCTGCGCGCGCTGGCGGATCGCCTCGCGGAGGCCTTCGCCGAACGCTTGCACGAGCGCGTGCGCAAGGAGTTCTGGGGTTACGATCCGGGAGAAGATCTCGACAACGACGCGTTGATTCGCGAAGAGTACCGCGGCATTCGCCCCGCGCCGGGCTATCCCGCCTGCCCGGACCATTCGGAGAAGGAAACCCTGTTCCAGTTGCTTGGCGCCGCCGAGACCGTTGGAATCGCGCTCACCGAAAGCTTTGCCATGACACCCGCCGCCTCGGTCGCGGGCTACTACTTCGCCCACCCGGAAGCGCGGTATTTCGGGCTCGGCAGGATCGGCCGCGACCAGGTCGAGGATTACGCGCGGCGGCGCGGAATCGGCATGAACGAAGCGGAACGCCTTCTCGCGCCCAACCTGGGCTACGAACCCCGATGAAGGGAAACCGCGGCGCGGATCGCCGCGCATTCACGACGAATGGCTGACGCGATGGACCGAATCGAAGCGCCGATGGAAACGCTGTGCGAGACCGTGCGCCCGGAGTGGACCGATTACAACGGGCACATGAACCTCGCCTATTTCGTCCTCGTCTTCGATCTCGCGACGGACGGCTTCTATTCCGGATTCGGGCTGGGCGAGGACTATTTCAAGCGCACCGGCCATTCGACCTTCGCGGTGGAAAGCCACACCAACTACCTCGCGGAGGTGCTCGAAGGCGCTTCCCTGCGCTGCACCACGCAGCTTCTCGGTTTCGACGAGAAGCGCATGCATTACTTCCACCGCATGTACCGGGAGGCCGACGGCGCGATGGCCGCGACCATGGAGCTGATGGCCGTTCATGTCGATCTCGGGGTCCGCAAGGTGGCTCCCATGCCGAACGAAATACAGGACAGGCTGGGCCGTATTTTTGTGGCCCATGCCGCGCTCGAACGTCCGCCCCAGGTGGGTCGCGTGATGCGGCTCGGCAATCCGGCCCGCAAATAGGGATTTGCGGCTTACCGGCTGGCGGGCTACATGTTGAGCCATGGTCGCAAGGTGGCTTGTCACGCTTTGCGTTGTCGCGGGTGCCGTCGGCGCCGGCACGGCACGGGCGGAGTGCGCGGATCCCGGCGAGCCCGGGGTCGATTGGCGGCGTTGCATCCTGGATCGCCAGGACCTGCGCAAGCTGGATCTCGCCAAGGCCAAGCTGCGCGATGCGTCCTTTAACCGCGGCTTTCTCGACAAGGCCAGCCTGGCGGGCGCGGATGCCTATCGGGCGAAGTTTCTGAGCGCATCGCTGATCGGCGCCAGCTTCGATGGCGCCCGGCTGGTGGAAGCGGACTTCACCAAGGCCGATCTCACCGGTGCGTCGCTGCGCAAGGCGGACCTCAGGCGGGCGCGACTGTTCCGGGCGATCCTCAGGAAAGCCGATCTGACCGGCGCGAAGCTGCGCGGGGCGGACCTGTTGAACGCGGATTTCACCGGCGCGACATGGGTCGACGGAAAGAAAGTCTGCGCGGAGGGATCGATCGGCAAATGCCAATAGGCGCAGCGGAAATGTGACCGCGCCGGATCGATGTCCGAGCGGGCTGCATCCGATCCGGCACCGGCCGACGGCAAGCCGCAACGCCCGATCCAGCGTGTCGGGCGGTGGTTACGCGCGGAGCCGTTCCTGTCCCTGGTTCTGGCAGCGCTGATCGGGTTCGCGGGCGCCTATTGCGCCATCGGATTCCAGGAACTGTATCTCGCCTTCCAGACGGTTGCGTTCGGCACCGGCGCCGGTTCGCTGATCGCCGGGATCGAAAATCTCCCGGCCTGGCAACTCGTCGCCGCGCCGACCGCCGGCGGTTTGCTGGTCGGCCTGTTCTACCGCTTCGTCATGCCGGGCGCGCAGCCGCAGGGCGTCGCCGACGTCATGGAATCGGTCGCGTTCCGGTCGGGCAGGATGGATTGGCGGGCGGGTCTCGGCGCGGCCCTCGGCAGCGCCGCGTCGATCGGGACCGGCGCCTCGGTGGGACGCGAGGGCCCCGTCATCCATCTGGGCGCGAGCCTCGCCTCCTTCGTCGGCGCGCGGCTCGCCCTGTCGCGGTCCCAGATGGTCACCCTGCTCGGCTGCGGCGTCGCGGCGGCGATCTCGGCTTCGTTCAACGCGCCGATCGCCGGCGTGTTCTTCGCGCTCGAAGTGGTGATCGGCCATTACGCGCTGAGCGCGTTCGCGCCGATCGTCATCGCCTCGGTCACCGGTGCGATCATCGCCCGCATCCATTTCGGCGATTTCCCCGCCTTCATCATCCCGGACCGCGCGATCGTCTCCTTCCTGGAGTTCCCCGCGTTCCTCCTGCTCGGTCTCGCCAGCGGGCTCGCGGCGATCGTCTTCCTCCGCAGCGTCGAGCTCACGCGCGGCGTGGTCACGAAAATTCCGGCGCCGGTCTGGTCGAAACCCGCCGCGGGCGGCCTGGTCGTGGGGCTGATCGCGCTCGCCTTTCCCAACGTGCTGGGCGTCGGCTACGGCACCACCGACGCGGCGCTGCGTGAATTGATCCCGTTCTGGACGCTGGTTGCGTTGCTGGTCGCCAAGACCGCGGCGACGGCGGTTTCGCTCGGCTGCGGGTTCGGGGGCGGCGTGTTCAGCCCGTCGCTCTTCATGGGGGCGATGCTCGGCGGCGCGTTCGGAATCGTCGCCGCGGGCGTGTTTCCCGAACTCTCCTCGGGCCACGGCGTCTACACGCTGGTCGGGATGGGCGCGGTCGCGGGCTGCGTGCTGGGCGCGCCGATCTCCACCACCCTGATCGTCTTCGAGCTGACCGGAGATTACGCGATCACCATCGCGGTGATGGTCGGCGTCGCCGTCGCCTCGCCCCTTACCCAGGCGCTGCACGGGCGCTCGTTCTTCGAATGGCAGCTCTTGACCCGCGGGATTGCCATCAAGGGCGGGCGCGAGCGCGGTCTGCTCGACGCCATCCATGTCAGCGACCTGATGACCAGCCGGTTCGTCACCGTTCCATCGGGCGCCGATATGGCCCATGTCCGCGAACAATTGTTGCGCGCGCCGCACGGCCAGCTCTTCGTGGTCGACGGGGAAGGCCGCGCGCAGGGAACCATTACGCTCGCCGATCTGTCGAGACATGCCTTCGACACTTCGGATGACGACCGTCTCTCCGCCGGCGAGGTCGCCCGGCGCAACCCGCCGATAATCCGGGCCGGGGAGAATATCGAGAAGGCGCTCGCCCAGATGCTCGAGACCGGAGAGGAGCATTTGGGCGTGGTGGAAGACGGCGACGGCGGCCGGCTGGTCGGCGTGGTGCACGAGGTCGACGTGACGCTTGCCTACAACCGCGCGCTCATGGAAGCCCGGCGCGAGGAACGCGGCGAAGGGTGAGGGCTAGTAGGACGGTGGCTTTCTGAACCAGTGCCGGCGATCGATCGAACGGATCTTGATGTCGGCCGGCCGGTTGCCCCGCAATACGCTGAGCGGCACTTCGACGCCGGCGGGACCCAAGTTCCACAGGGTCCGGTAATAGCCGGGGAGGGTCGAAACCGCCTTGCCCGCCACGCCGAGAACGAGATCGCCGGGTTTGAGCCCGGCCCGGTCGGCGGGCCCGCCGCGGGGGACCCGGGTGACGAACAGGCGCCCGTGAATCTCCTGGGGGTAAAGGCCGAGCCAGGGCCGCGAGGGCCGGGACGAGTGGCCTTCGGCGATAAGATCGGCGAGAATCGGTTTCAGCGCGTCGATCGGCACGAACATGTTGCCGGTGAGCGGCACGTTCTCCTCCGCCGCGTCCGGCACCATCAGGGAACCGATGCCGACGAGCCTCCCATCCGAGTCGATCAGCGCGGCGCCTCCGAAATGCGGGTGGGCCGGCGCGGTGAAGATCGCCCCTTCCAGCAGGTATTCCCACCAGCCGGCGAAATCGCGCCGGGAAACGACATAGGCGCCGATCGCCGCGTGGAACCCGCCGGCGCTCGCCACCACCACCTGCCGCCCCCTCGCCAGCGGTCCGGACGAGCCGATGGGGATCGGCGCGACGCCCAGCGGACGCGACGCCCGGACCAGCCCGAGTCCGGTCTCGTGATCGTAGGCGAGAACGTCGGCGGAGATACGCCGCGACTCGCCCACGCTCAGCTCCACCGATTCGGCCTCGAGGATGAGATAGCCGATCGTCAGCACCAGGCCCGCATCGTCGATGACGACGCCGCTGCCCTGGCGCTTGGTTCCGAGCGCTGCGGCGGTGCGCGCCTCCGCGGGCACCTTGCTTTCCAAACCCACCACGGCGGACAACAGGTCCGGGGCGGGCCGCGGCTCCGCCGCCGCGACCGTGCCCGCCGCCAGGACGGCGAACACGGTGGAGACCACGGAATTTCTGAGCGAGTACTGAGCGCGTCTTCGGGTCATGGCGGCAACTCCGTTCTGCGGCTCGCTCCTGATATATGGGAAGGATGGCCGCGTCGGGCAACGCCGGAGCGCGGCTCCGAATCGGCCTCAATCCGGAGCGGCTCGGCTGGTATGATGGACCATGCCCGGAAACCCGGTACCCGTCGCCGCTCCCGCGCCCTATCTCGCCGCCCTCAACGACCGGCAGCGCGAGGCGGTGGAGGCGACGGAGGGCCCGCTCCTCGTCCTTGCCGGAGCCGGCACCGGCAAGACCCGGGTGTTGACCACCAGGCTCGCCCACATCGCGGTATCCGGCCGGGCCTGGCCGAGCCAGATCCTGGCGGTGACCTTCACCAACAAGGCGGCGCGGGAGATGCGCGACCGGGTCGCCGAGCTGATCGGCGATGCGGTCGGTGGGTTGTGGATCGGCACCTTCCACGCTCTGGCGGCACGCATCCTGCGGCGGCACGCGGAGGCAGCGGGGCTCCGCCCGGACTTCACCATACTCGACGCCGACGACCAGATCCGCCTGGTCAAGTCTCTGGCGGAAGATGCGAATATCGATTCGAACCGCTGGCCGGCGAGGTCCCTGCACGCGGAAATCCAGCGTTTCAAGGATCGCGGGCTGGGACCGGGGAAGATCGATTCGGCGGACACTGCGGAGATCGCCGACGGCCGGATCGGGGCGCTCTACGCCGCCTATCAGCAACGGCTGAAGACGGTCAATGCGTGCGATTTCGGCGATCTCCTCCTCCATTGCCTGGACATCTTTACCGCGCACGCCGACATCCTCGACATCTATTGGGAGCGCTTTCGCTACGTCCTGGTCGACGAGTACCAGGACACCAACGTCGCGCAATATCTCTGGTTGAGGCTTCTGGCCCGGAAACGGCGCAATATCTGCTGCGTGGGCGACGACGATCAGTCGATCTACAGCTGGCGGGGAGCCGAGGTCGGCAACATCCTGCGATTCGAGGCCGATTTTCCGGGCGCCCGGATCGTGCGGCTGGAGCAGAACTACCGCTCCACGCCGGAGATCCTGGCCGGCGCGTCGGCGTTGATCGCGAGGAACAAGGGCCGGCTCGGCAAGACGCTCTGGACGAGGGAAAAGCCGGGAAGCCCCATCCGCGTCCGGGGGGTCTGGGACGGCGAAGCCGAAGCGCTGGCGGTCACCGACGAAATCGAGGCGATGCAACGCGCGGGCGACGCGCTCGGGGAAATCGCCGTTCTGGTGCGCACCAGCGCGCTGATGCGCGCCTTCGAGGAACGCTTCATTGCGATCGGACTCCCGTACCGCGTCGTCGGCGGGCCCCGCTTTTACGAGCGTCAGGAAATCCGCGATGCCGTCGCCTATCTCCGCGTCGTCCACCAGCCGGACGACGATCTGGCCTTCGAGCGCGTCGTCAACCTGCCGAGACGCGGTATCGGTGGCTCCACGTTGCAGACGCTCCACAAATTCGCCCGCCGGGCCGGGGTGTCATTGACCGAGGCGGCGAGGCGCATGGTCGCTTCCGACGAGATCAACGCCCGGTCGCGCAATGCGCTCGCCCGGTTCCTTGGCGATATCGACCGTTGGCGGACCGAATCGTTCGAGGATCACGTCGAGCTGGCGGAAACCGTGCTCGACGAATCCGGCTACACCGAGATGTGGCGCAATGTCCGTACTCCGGACGCACCGGGCCGGCTGGAAAACCTCAAGGAATTGGTCAATGCGCTCGACGAATTCGAAAACCTCGGCGGGTTTCTGGAACATATCGGCCTGGTCATGGACCGGGACGACTTCACTGCCGGCGAAATGATCAGCCTGATGACGCTGCATGCCGCCAAGGGTCTCGAATTCGATCACGTCTTCCTGCCCGCCTGGGAGGAAGACGTGTTTCCCAATCGCCGGGCGGTCGACGAGGGAGGCGCGGCCTCGCTGGAAGAAGAACGCCGGCTCGCCTATGTCGGGCTCACCCGCGCGCGGAAGTCGGCGACCATCAGCTTCGCCGCGAGCCGCCGGATGTTCAATCAATGGATCGCGCCGGTTCCGTCGCGCTTCGTCGATGAGCTGCCGCGCGAGCAACTCGACATCGTGACGGAGCTGGGGCTTCCCCGGGACCCGGTTGCGGCCGCTCGGGACGACCTCGCCGGGGAAGAGGTCACGGAAACCGTGGGACGGGGGCCCGGCTATGCGCGCCTCAGGCGCGCCCGGCGATCCGGACCAGGCACGCTGATCGAGGGCCGCGCGCGGCGGGTGGACGATTCGGCGCCCTCCGTCGGAATCGGCGTCCGCGTGTTCCACCAGAAATTCGGCTACGGCAAGGTGCTTGCCGCGGATGCCGGCAAGCTCGAGATCGATTTCGAGAAAGCCGGCACCAAGAAAGTCATGGAAAGCTTTGTCGAACCGGCCTGAGCCAGACGCCGGGGGTTGGTGCATCGAACTCTCCCTCACCGACATCGCCGACGACGATCTTGCGCTGGGCGTGTTCGAGGCCGCGCTGGAGGATCCCGCCGGGCCGGGCGCGGTTTCTAGGATCCGCGACGAAGCGATCGGCGGCTGGACGCTGCGCTCCGTGTGCGCCGCGCGACCCGAGGAAGGGTCGTTGCGGTCCCGTCTCGCCGTCGCCGCGGCGGCCACGGGGCGGGAGGCGTCGTCGGTCTCCGTTGAACCGCTGCCCGCGACGGACTGGGTGGCGGAGGTCAATCGGAGAACCTCGCCCATCCGGGCCGGGAAATTCTTCGTCCGCGGGAGCCACGCGACGATAGAGCCGCCGCCGGGAAGCATCGAGATCGTGCTCGACGCGGGCCGCGCGTTCGGCACCGGTTCGCACGAAAGCACGCGCGGCTGCCTGCTGGCCTTCGGACGGATGCCAGCGCCCGGAGAAGGGACGGTTCTCGATCTGGGGACCGGCTCCGGCGTCCTTGCGATAGCCGCCGCGAAGCTGTGGCGGCGACCGGTTCTCGCGGCCGACGCGGACGCCGTTTCGGTGGATACGGCAAAAGAGAACGCGGCCCGAAATGGCGTGGGCGCCATGATTGACGCGTGCCGGAGCCGCGGCTTCTCGAATGCGCGACTGCGGCGTGGCGCGCCCTACTCCCTGATCGCGGCCAACATCCTGGCGGACCCGCTGATCCGCCTCGCGCCCCGGTTCGCGCGACATCTCGGTTCCGACGGCCGGGCGGTCGTTTCGGGGCTGCTGGCCGAACAGGAGGACGCGGTGGCACGAGCCTATGCGTCGCACGGGCTTGCCGTCCGCGACCGCATCGAGATGGGCAACTGGGCAACCCTCGTGGTAGGCCGCGAATGACCCGTTTTCGTTGCATTCGCGCGTCCGACCCTGCATTGGATAGTCAGGGCGAAGAGCAAGGAGGGGATTCGCCGATGGTTGGCGCCGCGAGGCGGCTCGCTCGAGCGCGCCGGCATGGTTGACCGGGAGCGGCTGTCCGACGAGGCGCAGACCTTTCTGCGCGGGATCGTGGGCGCCCCCGAACCGGTCGATCCGGCAGGCTGGGTCGCGCTGATTTCTCCCGCACCCAGCGCCGAAGAGATCGGAGTCTGGGCCGACAGAGCGGCCGCGCTGCGCGCTTCGACGGACGATGGGCTGGGCCGCAGCCCGGCGCCCCCGGAACGGCTCGATGCGCTGCGCGAGGAACTCGCGCGGCGCGGGCTGGACGGTTTCGTCGTGCCGCTGGCGGACGAGCACCAGGGCGAGTTCGTCGCGCCGAGGACCCGTCGCCTCTCCTGGTTGACCGGGTTCACCGGTTCGGCCGGGCTTGCGCTGGTGCTTGCCGACAAGGCCGCGATCTTCATCGACGGCCGCTACACCCTCCAGGTGGAACAGGAAGTCGACGCGGAGCGATTCTCGCCGCGGCACCTGACCGACCGGCCCCCAGCCGATTGGATCGAGAACTATCTGCCCGCCGGCGGAAAGCTCGGCTACGACCCCTGGCTGCACACGCCCGACGGCGTGGCGCGTCTGGAAGCCGCATGCGCCAAAGCGGGCGGAGCGCTCGTCGCGGTCGACGACAACCCGATCGACGCGGTGTGGACGGATCAGCCGGCGGCGCCGATTTCCCCGGCGGTGCCCCACCCGCTGGAGTTCGCCGGGCTCTCCTCCGCCGCCAAGCTCGCCGCGGTGGCCGAGACGCTGGACGAGCGCGGCGCGGACGCCGCGATCCTGAGCGCACCGGATTCGATTGCCTGGCTTTTCAACATGCGGGGCGCGGATATCCCGAATACGCCGGTGGCGCTCAGTTTCGCCATGGTGGAATCCGGGGGGCGCGCCTCCCTTTTCATCGACGGAAGAAAGGTGACCGAAGAACTCGCCGTCGCACTCGCGGACACCGTTACCGTCGTGGAGCCGGACGCGTTGGGTCCGGCGCTCGACAGGCTGGCCGCGGACGGGCGAACGGTGCAGATCGATCCGCGTTCCACCCCCGCCTGGGTTGAACGAAGGCTTTGCGCCGCGGGATTGGAGCCGGTGCACGGGCCGGACCCCTGCACCCTGCCCAAGGCCTGCAAGAACCAGGCGGAGATCGAAGGCGCGCGCGCCGCCCATGTGCGGGACGGCCAGGCGCTGGTCCGGTTCCTCGCCTGGCTCGACGCCGAAGCGCCTTCGGGACGCCTGACCGAGATGGACGCGGCTTCGCGGCTCCATGCCCTTCGCGCCGACGGCGAGCGTTTTCGCGGACTCAGCTTCGACACCATCGCAGGCGCCGGACCCAACGGCGCCATCGTGCATTACCGGGTCGACGAAAGCTCGAACCGGCGATTGGAGCCGGGTTCCGTTTTCCTTCTGGACTCCGGCGGGCAGTATCTCGACGGCACGACCGACGTCACCCGCACCGTCTATATCCGCGATCCGGACGGCAACCCGGCGCCGGTGGAAGTGCGGGACCGCTTCACGCGGGTGCTCAGGGGCCATATTGCGCTCGCCACCGCCGTCTTTCCGCGCGGGGTCACCGGCGGACAGCTCGACGTGCTCGCCCGCAAGGCCCTGTGGGAGGCGGGGCTCGATTACGACCACGGGACCGGCCACGGGGTAGGGAGTTTTCTCGGCGTCCACGAAGGCCCGGCGCGGATCTCCAGGTTCCCGTCCGATGCCGCTCTTGCGCCGGGCATGATCCTGTCCAACGAGCCCGGGTACTACAAGGCGGGCGCCTACGGCATCCGGATCGAGAACCTGGTCGTGGTGATCGAACGGGAAGCGCCGGAAGGCGCCGAACGCGCGCTCCACGGGTTCGAGACCATCACCGTCGCCCCGATCGACAGGACTCTGATCGAGCCGTCCCTGTTGACGCCCGACGAGACAGCCTGGCTGGACGCCTATCACCGGCGGGTCAGGGACACTCATGCCGAGGCGGTGGACGAAGGGACGAGGCGCTGGCTCGAGGCTGCCTGTGCCCCGCTTAGCGGTCGATGAGGTCCCGCCAATCCGGTTCGCCGAGGATGGCGACGCCGAGCTCTTCGGCCTTCTTCGCCTTGGAGCCGGCATCCGCGCCGACCACCACGTAGTCGGTTTTCCGGGACACCGATCCCGCCACCTTGGCGCCGAGCGACTCTGCCCGTGCCTTGGCTTCGGCCCGCGTCATGGTCTCCAGCGTTCCGGTGAAGACCACCGTCTTGCCGCTGACGGCGCTTTCCGCGGCGACCGCTTCGGGCGCGGAGATTTCGAGCTGGGCTTCGAGATCCGCGACGACTTCGCGGTTGTGCGGCTCGCGGAAGAAATCGAGGATGTCGGCGGCGACCGACGGGCCGATACCGTCGATATCCGTCAACTCCCGGTAGGTCTCGCCGGCACGGTCCTGTGCCGCTGCCATGGCCTCCCGCCATACCGCGACGGACCGGTATTGGCGGGCGATCAATCGGGCCGTCGCCTGCCCGACCTGCCGAATACCAAGGGCATAGATCAGGCGTTCGAAGGGAATCGTCCGCCGTTCCTCGATCGCCGCGAACAGATTGGCGACCGAGCGCGCGGCCCATCCCTCGCGCCCTTCGAGCGCGATCTCTCCGGCCTCTTCGCGCTCTCGCAGACGGAAGATATCGCCAGGCCGGGCAATCAGCCCTTCCTGCCAGAACGCCTCGATGTGCTTGCGGCCGAGCCCCTCGATGTCGAACGCGTCCCGCGAAACGAAGTGCTTGAGCCGTTCGACCGCCTGCGCCGGACAAATCAGCCCGCCGGTGCAGCGACGGACGGCCTCGCCCTCCTCGCGCGGCGCCAGGCTGCCACATTCGGGGCAGCTCTCGGGAAAGACGAAAGGTTTGGCGGATGCGGGGCGCTTGGCCCCGACCACCGCGACAACCTGGGGAATGACATCGCCGGCGCGCTGGATGACGACCGTATCGCCCTCGCGGACCTCCTTGCGCGCGATCTCGTCCTCGTTGTGGAGCGTTGCGCGGCTGACGACGACGCCGCCGACGGTGACGGCACGAAGATTGGCAACCGGGGTAAGCGCGCCGGTGCGACCGACCTGGATCGAGATGGTTTCGAGCACGGTCTCCACCCGCTCGGCGGGGAACTTGTGTGCGATCGCCCAACGCGGCGCACGACTGACATTGCCGAGCCGCCGTTGCCAGTCGAAACGGTTCACCTTGTAGACGACGCCGTCGATGTCGTGATCGAGGTCCGCTCGCGCCGCCGATATGCGCTGGTAGAGCCCGACCGCCTCCTCCGGGCTTCTGCACAGCTCCGCCTCCGGATTGACCGGGAAACCCCAGGCTTCGAGGTTCCGCAGATATTCCCAATGGGTGTCGCCCACCGCCCCGTCGTGCTCGCCGAGTCCGTAGGCGAAAAGGCGGAGCGGCCGGCCGGCCGTGATCGCGGGGTCGAGTTGGCGAAGGGAACCTGCGGCGGAATTTCGCGGGTTGGCAAAGGGAGGCTCGCCCGCCTCTTCGCGTACCCGGTTGAGAGCGAGGAAGTCTTCGCGGCGCATATAGACCTCGCCACGGACCTCCAGAACGGAGGGCGCGTTGCCGGTCAGCCGCTGGGGCACATCCTCCATCGTCCTGAGGTTGCGGGTAACGTTCTCGCCCACCGTGCCGTCTCCCCGCGTCGCGCCCAGCGTGAAGCCGCCGTCCTCGTAACGGAGGGAAATCGAAAGCCCGTCGATCTTGGGCTCGGCCACGACCTCCACCGGCTCGTCCGTGTCGAGCCCGAGGAAGCGGCGGATGCGTGCATAGAATTCGGTCACGTCCTCGGCATCGAACGCGTTGCCGAGCGACAGCATGGGTGCCGCGTGGGTGACCTTCGCGAAGCCGGAAGAGGGTGCGGCGCCGACCCGGCGGGAAGGGCTGTCATCGCGTACCAGGTCGGGGAAACGGGTTTCGATCGCATCGTTCCGCCGGCGCAGCGCGTCGTATTCGGCGTCCGTCACCTCGGGCGCGTCGTGTCCGTGGTAGCGCTCGTCGTGGTAGGAAATCTCGCGCGCCAGCCGCTCGAGCTCGGCCTCCGCCTCGGCGCGGGTCAGGGCCTCCGTTTCCTTCGACCCGCTCACGAGGCTTCCCCCGCGATGAGGCTCTCGGCCGCCGCGCGAGCCTCGTCGGTCACGCTTATGCCCGCCAGCATGCGAGCGATTTCCTCGCGGCGGGTTTCGCGGTCGAGTTCGTCTACGACGGTCCTGGTCTCGCGCCCGCTCCGGTCCCGCATCTCGCGCTTGCGCACCCGCCAATGAGCGCCGCCAAGCGCGGCGACCTGCGGGGAGTGGGTAACGACGAGCACCTGAAGCGCCTCGCCGAGGCGGCGCAGCCTTTGGCCGACCGCCGTGGACGTAGCGCCGCCGATACCCGCATCGACCTCATCGAACACCAGGGTCGGAACGGGACTCGCGCCGGCCAGCACTACCTTCAGCGCCAGCATGAAGCGCGACAACTCCCCGCCGGACGCGATCCTTGAGATCGGGCCGGCGGGCGTATCCGGGTTGGTGCTGGCTACAAAGGTTACGCGCTCGGTTCCGTTGGGTCCCCAATCCCGTTCGTCGAAAGAAGCAACGACGGTATGGAATCGGGCCGATCCGAGCCGGAGCGGTTCCAGTTCGGCGTTCACCGCCGCGTCCAAACGCTTCGCCGCGGCCCCGCGGGCGGCAGAGAGAGCGCCCGCGACGCTTTCGTATTCTGCGCGCGCTCGTTGGGTCCGGGTGCGGAGATCGGAGAGAGAACTCTCCGCCTTTTCGATCGCCGCGAGCTTCCGCGCCGTTTCTTCGCGGAGCTTCGGCAAGGCGTCCGGCGCGAGGCCGTGCTTGCGCGCAAGCGCCCGGAGCGCAAAGAGGCGCTCCTCTACGCTATCGAGCCGTCCCGGGTCGGCCTGGAGTTCGCCGACGCACTGTTCGATTGCGGCGCGGGCTTCCGCCGCCTCCGCGGCCGCACGGTCGAGTGCTTCGAGCGCATCGTCGAACAACCCGCCGGCAATGTCGGTGCGCCGCGCGAGCACCCGGTGCGCCCGGGCAAGGCCGGGCTCGACCCCTTTGGCCCCGATTACCTCGGACAAAGCCTCGGAAAGCGTCTCGCCGAGGCGTTCGGCATGCCGCAGCCGGTGGCGGGCCGTAGCCAGGGATTCCTCCTCGCCTTCCTGCGGGTCGAACGTATCGAGCTCTTCCATCGCATGCCGTAGCGACTCTTCTTCCCGGGCGGCCGCCTCGGCTTCGGCGAGCGCTTCGGCGAGCGCCGTCTCGGCGGCGCGCCACGCCCCCCAGGCATCCGACACCCGGCCACGTTCCTCCTCCAGTCCTCCATACCGGTCGAGCACCGAACGATGGTTCGCCTTTTCGGCAAGGTCGTGACTCGCGAACTGACCGACGATCTCGACCAGCGTTTGGCCGATCGACCGAAGAAGCTGGGCATTGGCCGGTTGTTCGTTGACGAAGCCGCGGCTGCGCCCGTCCGTTCCCACCGTGCGGCGCAGTATCAACGGCTCGCCGGCTCCCGGCGGAGCGAGGCCGTGGTCTTCGATCACCGAGATGGCGTCATGGGCGGGCGGGATCTCGAACGCTGCGGAGACGGCCGCGGCCCCGTCAACCGGCCCGCCGCGGATCAACGTGGGATCGACTCGGGCGCCGAGAGCAAGGCCGAGCGCGTCGAGCAGGATCGACTTGCCTGCTCCGGTTTCTCCGGTGAGGACGCATAATCCAGGCTTGAAATCAAGGTCCAAGCGCTCGATCAGGACGACGTTCCGAATCGAGAGCGTCAGCAGCATCGCCGTCTAGAACACCCAGTCGAAGGCCCGGCTCAGGAAACCTCGCTCGTCGGGCTTCGGCAGCGAGCCGCCGCCGACCAGGGCGTAACTGTCGACGTACCACTCGCTGCCGGGATAATTGTGCCCCAGCACGGCCGCCGCCTTCGTCGCTTCCTTCTTGAGACCAAGGCCGAGATAAGCCTCTGTCAGGCGGTGCAGCGCCTCGGGAACGTGGGTGGTTGTCTCATAGATTTCGACGACGCGCGTAAAGCGCCGGACAGCCGCAAGATAGTGGCCGCGCGTGAGATAGTATCGGCCGACATCCATCTCCTTGCCGGCAAGGTGATCGCGGGTGAGGTCGATCTTCAGCCGGGCATCGCGGGCGTAGTTCGTGCCAGGGAAGCGGCGCACCACCTCCTGCAGCGCGGTCAGGGCCTTTTCGGTGTTGAGCTGGTCCCGTACGACATCCGAAATCCGCTCATAAAAGCAAAGGGCGCGCAGATAATAGGCATAGGCGACATCCGAGTTGCCGGGATGAAGCTGGATGAACCGGTCGAGCGCCAGGACCGCGTCGTCGTAGTTGGTCGCCTGGTAATGTGCGAAAGCCGCCATCAGCGACGCCTTGACGGCCCACACCGAGTACGGGTGTTGCCGTTCGACATCGTCGAAACGTTCGGCGGCGAGAAGGTATTGCTCGTTGCGGAGCGCATCCACGGCTTCGTTGTAGAGTTCCTGGACCGGCCGCTCGACGTAACGTTCCGAATCGCCGTCGTCGCTTGCGCAGGCCGAGATTGCCAGAGCCGCGAACGCCACCGCGACGATCCGAACTACGCGATCCGGTAAGAGCATCATTGACGGCCGCGGCCCCTCGTTTTGGGAAGCGCGTTGCGCGCGACGCGCGCGCAGTCTAGAGCATTTTTGCGTGGTGTCGACCCGACCGCGGGGCGCTTGCGGCGTGCCCCGGTAAACGCCTCAGACCGCCGCCGCGGCGACCGTCGGAACGCTCGCTGGCTCTGCCTCCGGAGGAATGTCCCACCACGTCCAGCTATCGCCATCGGAGAACATGGCGCGCAGAAGATCGTGGTTCGCCGCATGCCCGGACCTTACCGCGACGATGCGGGCCAGAATGGGCGCGCCGGCGAGGTAGAGATCGCCGACACAGTCCAGGATCTTGTGGCGGACGAACTCATCGTCGAACCGAAGACCGTTCCGGTTCACGACGCGCTCGCGGTCGATGGCGATGGCATTGTCCACGGACGCGCCAAGCGCGAAGCCAGCCTCGCGCAACCGATCGACATCGTCCAAGAATCCGAAGGTTCGCGCCGCCGCGATGTCGTCGACAAAAGCACCGTTTGCCAACGCGATAGACATTTCCTGACGCGCAATTACAGGAGAATCGAACTCGATCCGGAAATCGATCGAGAAGACATCGGCGGGCGTCATCGAGATGCGGGTCTTGCCGCAAACCACGGTAACCGGTTTTCGCACACGGATCGCGCGCCGGGGCGCATCCTGTTCCTCGATGCCGGCCCGTTCGATAAGTTCCACGAAGGGTGCCGCGCTGCCGTCCATCGCCGGGATCTCTGGCCCGTCCAGCATCACGGTCACGTTGTCGATAGCCATGCCGGCCAGTGCGGCCATCAGATGCTCGACCGTCGCGACCGTAACGCCGTGGCGATTGCCCACTACGGTCGACAACCGGTTATGCACAACATGCGGGAGATCGACGGGCACCTCGCCGGTTCCCGACGCCACGTCGGTGCGGCGAACCCTGATTCCGTGACCCGGAGGTGCGGGGCACAGGGACATTGCGACATCGGCGCCGCTATGGAGGCCGATGCCCCGACAGTGGGCCGTACGCTCGACCGTCGCCTGGCTCGCCCGCACGCACCCCTCCTATCCACGCGGTTCTTTCGCCGCCGGTCTCGGCATTGCAGAACCTGTTTCACCCCGCGGCCGGCGCCATTTCAGGTTGTATTTCGACGGCGCCCGGCTGTCCGATTGGACGACGTCTGTTTACCTTCCATCGGCCTCCCGGAGCAAATCAACAATTGTTGCGGATTGTTACCAGCCCGTGAGTGGAACCCCGGAGACGATTATCGCATGTGGGTTGAATTCGGTCTCCTTCGCTCAATTTGCCTGGCGTCTCAGGAACGCGGGAATGTCGAGCAGGTCCTCATCGCTCACCGAACTTGGCGTCGCCTCCGGCTCGACGCCCTCGAACTCGGGCTGACGGGGCGCGGTCGATGCCGCCGCCGCGGCATCGCCATGGGACGTCGGTTTGGGCGCCACCGTCGGTTCACGGGGTTCAGCCTCGGCGGGCGCCGGTTTCGCGGTTTCCGGAGTCCGCTGGTTTCGGGATTGGCCTACGCCCGTGACTCTTTCGAGCAGGCTCGGCCGCCGGCGCAGCTGCGGCGACCGCGGCGGCTTCTCCACCGCGCTGTCGGTTTCGGACCGCATGCCGGAGTTCGCCACGAGAGACCGATCGACCGGTTCTTCCTCGACCTCGGGTTCTTCGCCGCCATCGAAAAAGCTTTCTTGAGCCGCCGCGCTCTCGTCTTCGAATGGGGCGGCGTCCATCGCCTCGAACGCCATGGCGTTCTCCTCGGCGGGAACCGCGACGGGAGCCGCCGGCGGCAGCTCTTCCGGCGGATGTGCTTGCAGCACGGGTTCCTCGTGGATGACGGGTGCCGGCTCAGCAACCTGATCGGGCTGGAGTTGGGCCTCGGCATCGGGCACCACGGAGAGAACCGGGCGCGACTGAACGCTCGCCTCGGTATCGATCCCGGTCGCAACCACGGAGACCCGCATCTTGCCCTCGAGCACCGGATCGAGAGTGGAGCCGAAGATGATATGCGCCTCGGGATCGACCTCGTCGCCGATACGGTTGGCGACCAGGTCGACCTCGAACAGGGTCAGGTCTGGACCGCCGGTAATGTTGATCAGTACGCCGCGCGCGCCCTTCATCGAAACCTCGTCGAGCAAGGGGTTGGAAATCGCGGCTTCGGCGGCCGCCATAGCCCGCTCTTCGCCCTCCGACTCGCCGGTTCCCATCATCGCCTTGCCCATCTCGCCCATCACGGTGCGGATATCGGCGAAATCGAGATTGATGAGGCCGGGCACGACCATGAGGTCGGTAATCCCACGCACACCGCAGTGCAGCACTTCGTCGGCCTGGGCGAACGCATCGGCGAACGTCGTCTGTTCGTTCGCCACGCGGAACAGGTTCTGGTTCGGAATTACGATCAGCGTATCGACATGCTTCTGCAATTCCTCGATGCCGGCCTCGGCGACCCGGGCGCGCTTGCTGCCCTCGAACTGGAACGGCTTGGTCACGACGCCGATCGCTAAAACCCCCTGCTCGCGGGCGAGACGCGCAATGACCGGCGCGGCCCCCGTGCCGGTGCCGCCGCCCATGCCCGCAGTAACGAACACCATATTGGAACCCGCCATATGCTCGGCGATTTCGTCGATCGTCTCCTCGGCCGCGGCGCGCCCGATATCGGGCCGCGATCCCGCGCCCAGCCCATGCGTGATGTTCTGGCCGAGTTGCAGCTTGCGGTCGGCGAGGGATTGTACGAGCGACTGGGCGTCCGTGTTGGCGACCAGGAACTCGACCCCTCCCAACTTCGCATTGATCATATTGTTGACCGCGTTCCCGCCGGCGCCGCCTACGCCGACGACCATGATCTTCGGCTTCAGGGTGGCGTCGGTCTCGGGTACCGAAAGATTGATAGTCATGGGTGCCTCCTTGCTCCCTGGACTCGATGTGCCAGATGTTGCGTTCGAACCGGCCGCTTCCGGCTATGGGCCGGCCGGGTGTGGATGTCGTTCACGGCTTAGATGCTCTCCTTCAGCCATTGGCTTAGCCTCCCCAGCCGGCCGGTTCGCTCCGCGGTGCCGCGAATCGCGATATCGGTCTCGCCGCGACGCTGCGCGGCAAACCGCAGGAGCCCCGCCGCGGTGGAAAAGGCCGGCCCGCTCACCGCGTCGGCAAGACCGTTAATGGAGATCGGACGACCGAGTCGGACCTTCTTGTTGAGAGTCAAAGCCGCGACTTCCGGGGCCCCGGCCAATTGGCTCGCGCCGCCGGTGAGCACCATGCGCCGGCCGGCGAGCTTGGCCATCGGACTCGCGTCGAGACACGCGCGCACCTGCTCGAAGATTTCCTCCAGCCTGGGCCGGATGATTCCGATGACCAGCGACCGGGGCACGTGATTTGGCTGGTTGCGGTCTTCCTCGCCGACCAACGGAACGTCGATCAGCGCGTGGTCGTCCGACGCCGACGGAAGCGCGGAACCGTAGAGGACCTTGATGCGTTCGGCATGCACCAGCGACGTCGTCAGCCCGCGCGCGATGTCCCGCGTGACGTGATCGCCGCCGATCTGCACGACCTCCGCATGGACTACCTGGCCGCCGTAAAACACCGCGACATTGGTGGTGCCGCCGCCCATGTCGACCACGGTCGCGCCGAGATCGAGTTCGTCCTCGACCAAACACGCGAGGCCTGAGGCGTAGGGCGAAACCACCACATCCTCCACGTCGAGGTGGCACCGCGCGACGCAGGTAATCATGTTGCGCAGCGCGGCGGCCTCGGCGCTCACCAGATGCATGTCCACGCCGAGACGCTGGCCGTACATCCCGCGCGGATCCTTGATGCCGCTGCTGCCGTCGATGTGATGGGAGACGGGGATGCAGTGGATCAGTTCACGCTCGGCGTGGCTGTTATGCTCCAGGCCCTGCCCGTAAATCCGGCGGAGATCGGCATCTCCGACCTCATGGCCGTCGATTTCGACCTCCACGCTGAGATTCCTGGAATTGGGACGCCCCGCGGATACGTTGATGACAACGCCGTGCAACCGCTCGCCGACGCGTTCCTCGGCGGCGCTGACCGCGGTCAGGATCGCGGCCTCCGCGGTATCCATGTTGACGATCGCGCCTCCGCGGACCCCGCGGGAAGCGTGATGCCCCACGCCCAATACCCTCACCTCTCCGGGCGCGCCCGATTGCGCGACCAGGCAGGCGATCTTGCTGGTGCCGATATCGAGCGCTGTAAGCACGCCGCTTCTTGGCTTCGCCATCAGCGCTTCTCCTCCTTGTCGCTGGCGCCAACGGTTTCCTCGACAGGGGTGACCACGATACGGCTCGGTATCCGCAGATCGATGGTCGAGATGTGCCTTGCCAGCAGCGCGTGCCGACGGTCGAGCTGGGCGAGCTCGCTCCATGCCGTCGCGGGCTCGGCCTCGGGCAGTCGTACGTCGATGCCGTTGTCGATGCGTACGTTCCAGCGTCTGCCGCCGACTTCGATCAACGCCCGCACCCGGCGTGCGAGGTCCGGCTCGCGCCCGAGCATTTCGAGCACGGGATGGGCACGCTCCGGCTCCGACCGTGCCACGATCAGCGGCAAGTGGGCGTATCGATAAAGCTGCCGATCGGTGATCACCTCGCCCTCGTCATCGATCAGCCGCAACCGGCCGTCGCGCTGCCACAGCGCGAAGGCCCGGCGCTCCTCGATCTCGATGAACACCGTGTCTGGCAGCCGGGTGGTGACACTGGCCCGCTTGATCCAGCGGTTGCGCTCGAGCTTCTCGCGCATCCGGTCGACGTCGAGCTCGAGCGTGGGGCTTCCCAGTTCAAGCTCCGAGGCGGCGAGCACCGCTTCCCGCGAAACCTGCTCGCGGCCCACGAGCAGAACTTCGCGCAGCCGAAATCCAGCGCGGGCAGACACTGCGATGACCGCCGTTCTGGCCTGCTGGTAATAATCGTCAAGCAACCCGCTGCGCCACATCCACCCCGACCCGCCCAGAACAGTCATCAGGAAGGCCGCGGCGAGGACAGTCGTTCCGACACGCCTCGGAGACGCGCGTCTCGCGGCGCTTCGCTGGTTCGCGTCTCGCCCTAGGCGTCGCATGCGGCGTGCTCCACCATCCAGCTCACCAACGCGGCGAAGTCGATCCCGGCATGGGCCGCGAGCTCGGGAACGAGCGACATCGGCGTCATTCCGGGCTGGGTGTTGACTTCGAGCAGATAGACCCCCTCCGCGCCGCCAACCGTGTCGTCGTATCGGAGATCGGCACGCGAAACACCGCGGCAGCCGAGGGCCTTGTGGGCGTCCACCGAGAATCGCATAGCGGTCGCATAGGCATCCGCCGGGAGCGGCGCGGGGACCAGATGTTCGGTGGCGCCCTCCGTGTACTTGGCGCGATAGTCGTAGAAGCCGGAGAGCGGACGTATCTCCGTGACACCCAGGGCACGCTCTCCCATCACCGCCACGGTGATTTCGCGGCCGGGTACGTAGCGTTCGACCATCACCGTATCGCCGAAGGCCCAGGTCTCGGTCGGGCAAACGGGATCGCACCCTTCGGCGACAATGGTAATCCCAAGGCTCGATCCTTCCCTGAGAGGCTTGACCACATAGGGACGGGGCAGCGCATGGCCCGAGACCGCCGCCGACCGGCTGACGATCACATGCTCGGCGCAGCGGATTCCGGCGCAGCGGAACAGACGCTTCGCCATCGGCTTGTCCATTGCGAGGGCCGAAGCCAGGACACCGGAATGGGTGTAGGGAATTTCCATGAGATCCAGAATCCCCTGCACCCGGCCGTCTTCTCCGAACGGACCGTGCAGGGCGTTGAACACGACATCCGGGCGGGGATCGAGAGCGGCGGCGATCACGCGGATGTCGCGCCCGACATCGACGGCTTGCGCGTCGTAACCGGCATCGTTGAGGGCCGCCACGACGGTGCGCCCGCTGACCAGCGAAACCTCGCGTTCGCCCGACCATCCGCCCATCAGCACTGTCACGGATCTAACCACGTGCCGACTCCCGCGCGGTGCCGACGCGGCGGATTTCCCATTCGAGCCGAACCCCGGTGGTGGCCTCCACCCGCTCGCGAACCTCTTCGCCGAGCCCTTCGAGGTCGGCGGCGGTGGCACCCCCGCTGTTGACGAGGAAGTTGCAGTGGAGCGGCGAGACCTGCGCGCCGCCGCGGGTCAAGCCCCGGCAACCGGCCTCTTCGATCAACTCCCAGGCGCTAATCCCCTGCGGGTTCTTGAACGTGCTGCCGCCGGTGCGTTCGCGGACGGGCTGATCGTGGTTGCGGGTGTCGGCGATCTCCGCCATCCGGGCGGCGATCGCATCAGGCGTTCCCGGTTCGCCCCGCAGCTCTGCCTCAATAAAGATCCAACCCTCCGGCACCGCGCACTTGCGGTATTCGAGACCGAGATCCGCCGCGTCGAGCCGGTGGGTCCTTCCTTCCCTGTCGATCGCCTCGGCGGAGACCACGACATCCTTGATCTCGCGGCCATACGCCCCCGCGTTCATCCGCAGCGCGCCGCCGACGGTGCCCGGAATGCCGCTCAGGAACTCGAGACCGGAGACGCCGGCCCTGCGCCCTTCGCGCGCGACCGTTACGTCCATTGCAGCGGCACCCGCCCGTATCTGCGTTCCGCTGCATCCTATCGCCGCGAAGGGCCGGCCAAGCCGAATCGTTACCCCGGGGATCCCCCCGTCCCGGACCAGCAGGTTGGAGCCGACCCCGATTACGGTCACCGCCATGTCGGCCGGCAGCGCCCCCAGAAACTTCGCGAGATCCTCGCGGTCCGCCGGCTCGAACAGGATCGCGGCCGGGCCGCCGACCCGGAACCACAGCAGCCGGGCCAGCGGCACGTTCTCACGCAGCGAACCGCGCACGACCGGCAGTCGGTCGATCATCCGGGCGGGTACGGCTGCCTCAATCATGGTCCGCCCTCGTGCCTGCCGTGGCCGCGACGGCGGATTCGCCGGCGAGGATGGACGACAACTGCCGGGGCAGTGCATTGGCCCAGGAAGTGATGTTGCCGGCACCGAGACAGACGACCATGTCGCCGTGAACGGCGAGACCGGCAATCAGCGAAGCAAGCGCGTCCGGCGATTCGAGCATCCGCACGTCGCGGTGACCGCGTGTCTGGAGCCCGGCCGCGAGCGCGTTCCGGTCCTTCCCCTCGATCCGCTCCTCGCCGGCCGGGTAGACGTCGGCGACGACGACCGTATCGGCGTCGTTGAAACAGGTGCAAAACTCTTCGAACAGGTTCGCAAGGCGCGAATAGCGGTGGGGCTGCACCACCGCGATGACATTGCCGCGGCAACTCGCCCGGGCGGCGCCGAGCACGGCGGCGATTTCGACGGGATGGTGGCCGTAGTCGTCCACGACCGTGATTCCGCCGACCTCTCCGGTCATGGTAAAGCGCCGCTTGACTCCGCCGAACGCCGCCAGCGCATCGCGGATTGTCTTGTCCGCAATCTCCATTTCGATCGCGATCGCGATCGCCGCCAGCGCGTTCAGGACGTTGTAGGTTCCGACCATCGGCAGAACGAGTCCGGCGATGGTCCGGTGCCTTCCGCTCGCCCGGTCGGCGACTTCGACATCGAAGCGCGAACCGTCGGGCGTGATCTCTATCGCGGTGGCCCGGACATCGGCTTGCGGACTGACGCCGTAGGTCACCAGGCGGCGATCGGGCACATCGCCGATCAGGCCCTGAACCTCCGGGTGATCGATGCAAAGCGCCGCGAAACCGTAAAACGGGATGTTGGCGACAAACGATTCGAACGCGCGCCGCAAATCGCCGAACGATCCGTAGAAGTCGAGATGTTCCGGATCGATATTGGTCACCACGGCGACGGTCGCGGGAAGTTTGACGAAGGTGCCGTCCGATTCGTCGGCCTCGACGACGATCCATTCTCCCTCGCCGAGCCGTGCGTTGGTGCCGTAGGCGTTTATGATTCCGCCGTTGATGACTGTGGGATCGAGATCCGCTGCTTCGAGGACTGCCGCGACGATGGATGTCGTCGTCGTCTTGCCGTGCGTCCCTCCGACCGCGATGGACCATTTGAGACGCATGATCTCTGCCAGCATCTCGGCGCGGCGAACGACGGGGATCATCCGCGCGCGCGCCGCCGCGACCTCGGGATTGTCGGGATCGATTGCCGAGCTCACCACCACGACCGTGGCGTCGCGGAGATTTCCCGCGTCATGGCCGACGCAGACGTCGATCCCCAGCGACCGCAGCCTGAGCACATTCGCGCTGTCGGCGATGTCGCTGCCCCGGACCCGGTATCCGAGATTGTGGAGCACCTCTGCTATGCCGCTCATGCCGATACCGCCGATACCGACGAAATGGATCGTCCCGACCGATAACGGGAGAGTTCTCATGCCGCCCATCTCGGTGCGCCGCCATTGGCCCGGGCCAGAGCGTGCACCCGATCGGCAAGCCGCGCGGCCGAGTCGGGGATCGCCCAGCCGAGCGCCGCCGTGGACGCCTCGGCGAGGACGCGGGGCGTACGCAAGAGGGTCTCGATCCGGCCGGCCAGAATGTCCGGGGTCAGGCCCATTTCGGTCATCACCCATGCTGCGCCGAAACGCTCGATCTCGCGCGCGTTCCGATGTTGGTGCCCGCCCGCCGCGCGCAGATACGGTATGAGAATCGCTGGGCGTCCGATGGTTGCGAGCTCGGCGATCGTCGACGCGCCGGCGCGCGAAATCACCAGCGACGCATCGGCCATCCGGGCGGGCAGGTCGGGGAAGAACGATTCGACCTCCGCGGGGATATCGAGCTGACGGTAAGCGGCGCTCACCCGCTCCACGTCTTCGGGCCGTGCCTGTTGGGCAATTCGGAGACGAGCCCTCAACCCGTCGTCGACTGCCGCTATTGCCGGCGGCACCAGATCGGAGAGGATCCGCGCTCCCTGGCTGCCTCCGACCACCAGCAATGAAACGGGCCCGTCGGCGGCGGCTGGATCGGTATAGGGAGCCCCCGCGAGAGCCGCGACAGCCTCGCGAACGGGATTGCCGGTCCGAACCAGCTTGGACAGGTCCTCGACCCTGACGCCGTGAACTTCGTCGAACGAGGTGGCGATGGCCGACACCCTTGGCGCCAGCGCCGCGTTTGCCCGGCCGAGCATGGCATTCTGCTCATGGATCATGCAGGGAATGCCCGCCCGGAGCGCGGCGAACATGGTGGGCAGCGTGGGATAGCCGCCGAAGCCGACGACGGCGCGCGGCTGTATCCGCGCAAGCAACCTGCGCGCCTGCAACCAACCGTAGCAGAGCGTCATCACGCCGCGCGCGGTGCCGCGAATGCCGCCGCTCAACTGACGGGCGGCGATGCAATGGACGACCGCGCCGGCTCCCGCGTCGAAGCCGGCTCCGCGCCCGTCGGTGACGATCGCCACGTGATGGCCGTGGCGTCCAAGCTCGCGGGCAAGCGCGGCCGCGGGGAACATGTGCCCCCCCGTGCCGCCGGCGGCGAGAACGACCGGACCCTCGATCATGGCCGTTCGTCCCCGATACGCCGCCTCGTGAGGGCGAGCAGGAGGCCCATCGCGAAGGCCACCGCGATCAACGAGGACCCGCCATAGGAAATGAACGGGAGCGTCATTCCCTTGGCCGGCAGGAGTCTGAGCGAGGAACCCATATGGACCACCGCCTGCAGGCCGAACTGCACCGTGAGCCCGGCGACGGCCACCATCACGAAGAGGTTGGTTTCGCGGAGCGCGTGGCCCAGCCCCCTGAGCACCACGAACGCGAACAAACCCAGTATCACGAGGCAGGCGATGAGCCCGAACTCTTCCCCAGCCACCGCGAAGATGAAATCCGCGTGGCCGTCGGGCAGTACGCCCTTGATCGTGCCTTGGCCCGGACCGCGCCCCAGCACCCCGCCGTTCATGAACGCCTGAAGCGAGGTATCGACCTGGAAGTTGTCGCCCGAACTGGGATCGAGAAAACGGTTGACCCGGCTGGTCACATGGGGAAGCCACGAATAGGCCGCGACCGCGACCCCGCCGGCGCCCAGGGTCAGTGCGACCGCCCATGGCAGCGAAAGCCCAGCGATCAGGAGCTGGACGTACCAGGCGACCAGGATCACCGTCGCCATGCCGATATCGGGTTGCAGGAAGAGCAGCCCGAGGACGAGCACGACCAGGCCGGCGGCCATGAGCCCCATCCCCGCGCTCCCGGTTTCCCGGTACCGCGCCAGCAGCCAGGCGACCACGACGGCGCAGGAAGGCTTGACGAATTCGGAAGGCTGGATCGAGAACAGGCCGAGATCGATCCACCGTGTCGCGCCCTTGGTTTCGGCGCCAAGAATAAGAGTCGCAGTCACGCCGGCCACGGAAAGCGCCAGAACTGCGATGGAGAGCCAGCGGGTAGGCGCCGGCGACAGCAGGGAAACCCCCAACAGGACCGCGACGGCAAGGGGCAGGTATGCGATGTGGCGCCAGACGAGGTGATACGGATCCAGTTGGAGTCGTTCGGCTACGGGCGGGCTGGCCGCGAGTACGAGAAGCACCCCGATCGCCAGCAGCATGGAGAGCGCCGTCACGGTCCAGCGGTCGACGGTCCACCACCAGCGGCCCAGCGGCGAGGTATCGTTGCGGGCGAACACCGTCACCGCCCGTCCTCCCCGAGCCTCTCGACGGCGGATCGGAACGCATCGCCGCGTGCCGCGAAGGACGGCCATTGGTCGAATGAGGCGCAAGCAGGCGAGAGCAGGACCGTCGCCCCGGGGAGCCGCTCGCCTTGCGCGTCGCGATGCGCGGTCTCGAGCGCAGGGGCGAGGTCTCCGCAGCGCTCGAACGGCACACGGCCGCCGATCTGTTCCGCGAACGCGGCCTCGGCCTCGCCGATCAGGTAAGCGCGCCGGACGCGGTGCAATTCGGCCAGGACCGCATTGAGACCATCCGCCTTGGGTCGCCCGCCGGCGATCCAGTAGATCGCCGGATAGCAGACCAGGGCGTTGCGGCTCGCTTCGCCGTTGGTCGCCTTGGAGTCGTTGACGTAACGGACTCCGTTGATGACGGCGACGGTCTCCTGCCGGTGCGGCAGACCGGGATAGGTGACGAGCGCGGCGGCGGCTTCCGCGCGCGAAAGGCCCAGCGAGCGGGCGGCCGCGAAGGCGGCCGCGGCGTTCTGATGGTTGTGGACGCCGGGCAGGGTGTCGATGCCGGAGAGATCGGCGACCGGGTACCCGTCTTCCAACAGCGTGTCGCCGAAGACGGATACGCCGACATCTATCTGGCGCCCGACCGCGATCGGCACCAGGTTCCACCCGGCGCGCCCGTCCAGGTCGGCAAGCACGGCGCGGCTGGCGGCATCGTCGATGCCGACTATGGCGACCTGCCCGCCACCCGGCTTGTCGCGGAAGATCCGCCGCTTGGCGGCAACATATCCCGCCAAGTCGCCGTGCCGGTCCAGATGGTCGGGACTGATGTTGAGGAGGACGGCGGTGTCGAACCGCATCCTGTCGATAAGATCGAGCTGATAGGACGAGCACTCGACCACATAGATCCCGCCCTCCCCCAGCGCGGGAAGCGAAAGGGCGGGCGGACCCAGATTTCCGCCGACGGCCACCGTCCGCCCGGCCTCCGCGAAGAGGTGCCCCAGCAGCGCCGTGGTGGTCGATTTTCCGTTGGTGCCGGTCACGCCGACCATCCGGGCATCGGGCGCCGCCTCGCCCAGCAGTTCGATATCGCCGATGACCGGGCAGTCGGCCCGTCGGGCGCCGCGGACCACGGGGTGGGGCTCGGGATGGGTCAGCGGGACGCCCGGGCTCAGAACGAGGGCGTCGAGACCGGGCCAGTCCCAGGCAGCCGGTTCGCTCAGGCTGATCCCGGCCGCGGCCGCGGCGCGGCGCGATGCCGGAGCATCGTCCCATGCGACGACGGCCGCGCCGCTGTCCCGCAGGGCATCCGCGGTCGCCAGCCCGGAGCTGCCGAGACCGAAGAGCGCGAGGGTCTGATTGCTGCGCGTGGGTACTCGCATCGGCTCAGCGCAGCTTGAGGGTGGACAGCCCGGCGAGCGCGAGCACCGCCGCGATGATCCAGAACCGGATGACGACGGTCGATTCCGCCCAGCCCTTCTGCTCGAAATGGTGGTGCAGCGGCGCCATGCGGAAAATCCGCCGCCCGGTCAGCCTGAACGAGACCACCTGAACGATGACCGACACCGCTTCGAGAACGAACAGCCCGCCGATGATGACCAGGACGAGCTCGTGCTTGGTGATCAGGCTCACGGCGGCGAGCGCGCCGCCCACGGAGAGCGCCCCGGTATCGCCCATGAACACCATCGCCGGCGGCGCGTTGAACCACAGGAACCCGAGCCCCGCGCCGACCAGCGCGCCGCAGAAGACGGCGAGCTCGCCCGCGCCCCGCACGAAATGGATTTGCAGGTAATTGGAAAAGACCGCATTGCCCGCGAGGTAGGCGATCATCGCGAAGCACCCCGCCGCCATCAGCGCGGGCATGATCGCGAGCCCGTCGAGACCGTCGGTGAGGTTGACCGCGTTGGATGTGCCGATCAGCACCAGTACCGCCCAGGGAAGGAAGAACCAGCCGAGCGGAACCAGCACCTCCTTGAAGAACGGAACGGTGAGCCCCATGGCGAGCGGCCCCGCCGTCGCCTGGGTCATCCAGTATGCCGCGACGGTGCCGACGGCGATCTGGGCAAGCAGCTTCATGCGCGCCGACATCCCGCCGCTCGACCGCCGGCTGACCTTCAGATAGTCGTCGACGAAGCCGATCACGCCGAAGCAGAGGGTCACGAACAACGCGATCCACACATACTGATTGGCGAGGTCCGCCCAGAGCAGCGTCGCGATCAGGATGGTCGACAGGATCAGGACGCCGCCCATCGTGGGCGTGCCCTTCTTGGTCAGCAGGTGCGACGGCGGCCCGTCCTCCCGTATCGGCTGGCCGTCGCCCTGTTGCAGCTTGAGCCAGCGGATAAGGGGGGGACCGAGGACGAGGGACAGGACCAGCGCGGTGATCGCGGCCCCCCCGGTCCGCAATGTGATGTAGCGGAACAGGTTGAATATCCCGCCGTCGTCGGCGAGGGGGGCGAGCGCGTTGTACAGCATCGCGACGGCGCTCCCTCAGCTTCCCGTGGCCATCGCCGGCCGGACGTTGGCGGCGTCCAGCAATCGCGCGACGACGACATCCATCCGGCTCGCATTCGAGCCCTTGACCATCACCACGTCGCCGGGACCGACCGCCGCCGCGGCGGTGTCGGCCAGCGCCTCGCCGGTTTCGGCGGTCGCGCCCCGCATACGGGCGGGGATCCGGTCCAGCACCGCCCGCATGTCGCCCGCCGCCAGCACGGTATCGACGCCGCTTTCCACGAGTGGAGTGGCTAGGCCCTCATGCAACGCGACCGACTCGCCTCCGAGTTCGCGCATCGGGCCCAGGATGGCGATCCTGCGACCCCGGCCGCGTGGCGATACCCGCCCCAGCGTGTCGATCGCCGCGCGCATCGAGGCGGGGTTCGCGTTGTAGCTCTCGTCGATCAGCGTGAAGGTTCCACCGGCGCAGGCGACGCTGTGAGGCTTGCCGCGCCCCGCCAGCGGAGCGAGCGTCCGCAAACTCTCCGCGGCCGCCGAGGAGTCCGCGCCGAGCGCCTCGACCGCGGCCAGGACGGCGAGCGAGTTGAGCACCCAATGCCGACCCGGTAGCGCGATGCGGTAGTCGATCCTGCGGCCGCGGATGTCGGCGGCAACGTCGCTGCCCTCCGCGTCCAGGGACACCGCGCGGGCCGCCACGTCGGCGTCGGACAGGCCGAACGAAACGATCCGGATGTCGGACCTGCGGGCCGCCGATGCGCACAAGCGGTCGAAGAACAGGTTGTCGCGATTGAGCACGCAGGTCCCGCCCGGCTCCACGCCCTCGAAAATCTCGGCCTTTGCGTCCGCGATGGCCTCCAGCGACCGAAAGAACGCGAGATGGGCGGCCTCGACATTGGTAACGATGGCGACATGGGGGCGGATGAGACGCGAGAGCGGCGCAATTTCACCGGCGTGGTTCATCCCCACCTCGAACGCCCCGAACGCGGAGCCCGGAGGCATGCGCGCGAGCGACAGGGGAACGCCCCACAGGTTGTTGTAGCTTGCCGCGCTCGCCGAGGTTCCGCCCTGCGCAGCCAGCACATGGCGCAGCGCTTCCTTGGTGCCGGTCTTGCCGACGCTGCCGGTAACCGCGACGACGCGGGCGGTGCCGCGTTCCCGCCCGCGGCGGCCCAGCGCGGTGAGCGCGACGAGGGTGTCTTCGACGAACAGCAGCGGTGCATCCGGGCCGATCTCGTCCAGCCGGCGGTGGACCACCGCAGCCGCGGCTCCGGCGGAGAGCGCCGCCCCGACATAGTCGTGGCCGTCCTTCTCCGGGCCCTCGATGGCGACGAACAGGTCGCCGCGCGCGGCGGTTCGGCTGTCGATCGAAACGCCGTCGGCCGCCCACCTGCCCGTTGCATTGCCGCCGGTGGCTTCGGCCGCTTCGGCGGAGGTCCAGAGGGGAGGCCCGCTCACGCCCCGACTCCCCCCAATGCCCGCACCGCCTCGCGGGCGGTCTCGACATCGTCGAACGGGCGCGTCGCGCCGCCGACGATCTGCCAGGTCTCGTGCCCCTTGCCCGCGATCACCAGCACGTCGTCCGCCGCAAGCCCTGCGATGGCGGTTCGGATCGCTTCGCCGCGATCGCCGATCTCGACCGCGTCGGGACAGCCGACGAGGATTTCGCATCGGATCGCGCCTGGATCTTCGCTTCGCGGGTTGTCGTCGGTGACGAACACCCGGTCGGCGAACCGGGCGGCTGCCTCGCCCATCAACGGCCGCTTGCCCGAATCCCGGTCGCCGCCGCACCCGAAGACCACGACCAGCGCTCCCGCGGCGTGCTGCCGCAGGGCCTGCAACGCGTGGACCAGCGCGACCGGGGTGTGGGCGTAGTCGACGAAGATCGCGGCTCCGGTCGGGCTGCGGCCCGCGGGCTGCATCCGCCCGGGCGGCGCTTCAAGCGTGCCGAGCGCGTCGAGCGCGGCGCACGGGTCGTCCCCGCTCCCGACAACGAGACCGGCGGCGCAGAGCGCGTTGCCGATCTGGAATTCGCCGATGAGACCGAAGCGCTGCCGCCGAGACCTGCCGAACGCGACGAGCTCGGCCACCTGACCGTCGGAATCGGGGTCCACCGAAATCAGGCGCAGTTCCCGGGCCTTGCGGCCGTAATCGAGGATCCGGCAACCGCGCGCCCTGCAGACCTCGGCGAATGTGCCGAACTCCGGACTGTCGGCATTCAGCACCGCGGCACTCCCGGGCGGGAGCAGCTCGTCGAAGAGTCGCAGCTTGGCGGCGCGATAGGCGTCGAAAGAAACGTGGTAGTCGAGATGATCGCGGGACAGGTTGGTGAACCCGGCGGCGGCGAGAGGCACGCCGTCGAGACGGGATTGGGCCAGGCCGTGGCTGGAGGCTTCGAGCGCCGCGCGCTCCACCCCCGCCCCGGCGAGAGCCGCAAGCTCGCGGTGCAGGGTGACTGGGTCGGGTGTCGTCAGGGCGCCGGCGCGCCGGCCGGACGGAGCGACGACGCCGAGCGTGCCTACCGCGGCCGCGCGCAGGCCGATCGCGCCCCAGATCTGGCGCGTGAAAGCGACCACCGACGTCTTGCCGTTGGTGCCCGTGACAGCGACGCAGGACTCCGGCCGGTCCGGGTAAAAGCGCGCGGAGATTTCCGCGAGGCGCCCGCGCGGATCGGTGTCGACGACGGTCTGGACCCGATCGCCGGCCGCGCCGATATCGATCGCTTCCGGAGCCAGTATCGCGGCCGCCCCGCGTTCTACGGCATCTGCGATGAAATACCGGCCGTCGGTCGCCAGGCCCGGCAGGGCGGCGAAAAGGAAGCCGGGCCGGACCTCGCGGGAATCGCTGGTGATCCCCGTGATTTCGACATCGCCATCGAGCGGCGGGCCTGGCATGTCGGGGCGGAGAAGGTCAACGAGACGCAAGCCTCCGGCTCCCTTCCTGGGCCTTCACGACCTCAAGCTGCATACGGCGCTCGATCTGCTGCGAGCCTTCGTCGACGGGCTTGACGCCGAGCAGCGGGCCGATCCGTGCGATTGTCTTGCCGACGACGGGCGCCGCGACCCATCCGCCGGTGGCGTAACCATGGGTCTTGCGGGTGCCGCGCGGCTGGTC
Organism: Alphaproteobacteria bacterium; assembly: GCA_965202835.1. GTDB lineage: Bacteria > Pseudomonadota > Alphaproteobacteria > MPNO01 > MPNO01 > MPNO01. The sequence goes on from CBDBCA010000002.1 coordinate 398,076, forward strand.
GAGCAGCGCAAGCACGACATAGCGAGGCTGGTGCATGGGAAACGCCGCGACGAAGGAGGACAGGAGGCGTTTCTTCCTGTACCCGCCCCTTCCCGCCTGTTCGGCGGTGCCGGTCTTGCCGCCGACCAGGTATCCGGCGGCCGCGGCCTTCGAACCGGTTCCCTCGGCCACGACCAGACGCATCAGCCGGCGCATCTTGTCCGATGTGGCGCGGGACAGCACCCGCCTGCCCTCGGGACCCGCCCGCGGCGTACGCTTCAGCAGGGTCGGCGCGTGAAGGATTCCTCCGTTGACCACCGCGGCGACGGCGCTCGTGAGATGGAGCGGCGAAACGGCGACGCCGTGACCGAACGCCACGGTCATCGTGTTGATCTCGCGCCACCGGCGGGGATAAAGGGGCCGGCCGTTTTCGCTGATCTCGACGGGCGTCTTCTGAAACATTCCGAGGTCGGCGAGGAAATGCCGCAACCTCTTGCCGCCGATCGCCAGCCCAAGCTTGGCCGCGCCGATATTGGACGAATAGATGAAGACCTCGGGGACCGTGAGCGCGCGGCGTTTGGCGTGGAAATCGTTGATGGTGTACCTGGCGACGCGGATCGGCCTGGTCGCGTCGATCCGGTCGGAAAGGCTCACCGCACCCGTATCCAGCGCCAGCGCGGTGCTCAGGATCTTGAAGGTCGAGCCCATCTCGTAGATGCCGAGCGTCGCCCGGTTGAAGCGCAGGTCGGCGCTGGCGGTTCGAGCCCGGTTGGGATCGAAGTCGGGCAGCGACACCATCGCGAGCAACTCGCCGTTCGCGGTGTCGAGGACGATACCGGCGGCACCGACGGCGCTGTGCTCGGCCATCGCCCTGGAGAGCTCGGTTCTCAGCACATGCTGGACGCGAACGTCGATGCTGAGGGAAAGCGCGCCGCTGCCCTCGCGAAGCTTGGCGTCGAATTGCCGCTCGATCCCGGCAAGTCCCTTACCGTCGGGATCGGAAAATCCCACGACATGCGCGGCAAGGTTTCCCATCGGATAGACCCGGCGCTGGTCCGGCTCCAGAACGAGGCCGGGCATTCCCAGGCGGAGAATCCCGTATTGCTCGTTGGGAGTCAGGTGCCGGCGCAGCGAGACATAGCGCTTGGGAATGCGGAGACGTTCGAGGATCTTTGCCCGGTCGAGATCGGGCAGAACCTTCTCCAGCGCCTTCATGGTCGCGTCGACATCGTCGATCCACGCGGTATTGGCATAAAGCGCGGCGGTACCGAGGCTGACGGCCAGAACGACGCCGTTCCTGTCGGTGATCTCGGTCTTGGCGGCCGCCCCGCGGGCGATCTGGGTGGGGGACCGGTCCCTCGGCTCGACGCCCTCCTGCAGCACGGTGACGTCGACGAGCCGGACGCCGATCGCAACGAAGGCGGCGGCCAGTACGGCGCCGGTGAGGAGAAGCCTGCCGCGACCGACCTCGATCGCCTGCTTGCGATCTCCGTCGAACCGCATGTCTGCACTGTCGTAGCGCCTCCGATCGGTCATCGCGTATCCCTCGTGGAACTTGCGGAGACTTCGAGCGGATCGGGCAAGGGTGGCAGCCAATCCGGTTCCAACACGGGCGGCGCGGCAAAGGGAAGATCGGAAACCCGCATCGTCTGTGCCGGGGCGGGTACCCGCAGATCGAGGTGCCGCCGAGCCAGCGCCTCGAGCCGTTCGGGCCGGTTGAGATAGCTCCATTCCGCGCGCAATACGTGCAGCGCCTCCTGCTCGCGCGCGATATCGCGGTGGATCCCGGCAAGCCGGTCCTCGAGATCCCGGACCTCGGTCCCGATGACGATGGAGCTCGCGCCCATTACCACGGCGAGGATGGCGAATAATACGGTCGAGCCTCGTCTCATCCCGCCCTCGCTTCCGCGAAGTGGGTTTCGGTCCGCACCGCGGCGCGCATGCGCGCCGAACGGGCGCGCGGATTAGCGGCGATCTCGGCCGCGCTGGGCCGGACGACGCGGCGTCCGAGCGGACGGAATCGCGCGGAACGACCGTCCGCCTCGGCCTCCGGCGCATGACGGGAGGGCCTCGGGCGCGCGGCGGAGCGCTCCACCAGAAAACGTTTTACGGTGCGGTCCTCGAGGGAATGAAAGGTGACCACGGCGAGCCGCCCGCCGGGGCGCAGCAGGGTCTCCGCCGCGCTCAGCCCGCGCGCGAGCTCCCCGAGCTCGTCGTTCACGTAGATGCGAAGCGCCTGAAAGGTGCGGGTCGCGGGGTCAATCCCATCGCGTCCGCCGCCGGTCCGGCCGACCGCGCGCCGCACGATGCCGGCAAGCGCGGCGGTCCGGTCGATACGCGCCTCCCGGCGTGCTTCGACGATGGCCCGGGCAACCCGCCGGGCGCGGCGCTCCTCGCCATAGTCACGGATGATCGTCGCAAGGCCGCCCTCGGGCTCCTCGTTGACCACGTCCGCGGCGCTTCGCCCGGTCGAGGACATGCGCATATCGAGCGGGCCGTCCGCGCGGAACGAGAAGCCGCGTTCGGCGGAGTCGAGCTGCGTCGAGGAAACGCCCACGTCTAGCGCCACGCCGTCGACCTCGTCGATTCCCCGCTCGGCGAGCAACGCCGCCATGTCGCCGAAACGCCCGGCGACGAACAGGAAACGATCGGCGTAGCGCCGCCCGAGGGCCGCGGCGGCCGGTGCCGCCGCCGGGTCGCGATCGATCCCGCAGACCCTGCAGCGGGCACTGTCGAGGATGGCGCGGCTGTAGCCGCCGGCGCCGAACGTGCCGTCGACGTAGATCGCCCCGTCGCGCGGCGCGATCGCGGCAAGCACCTCATCCAGCATCACCGGCTTGTGGGCGGCGACGGTCATGCGCCGCCCCCGTTTCCGATGCGCCGGCGCAGCGCGTCGATTACCCGGTCTTCGTGGTCCTGGAACGTTTCCGGCGCCCAGATCTCAAAACGGTTGCCGCGCCCCGCGAAGGTCGCCCGGTCCGAGATACCGGCGTGGTCGGCGAGCGCGGGCGGGATCACGATGCGGCCTTCGCCGTCGAAGGGGACTTCGTGCGCCATGGCCATGACGGTCTCGAACATGCTGTCGCCACCGCCGAGCAGAACCCGCTCGAAGTCGTCGCCCTCCAGGGATCGGCTCAGATGTCGGCTGTTGAGCTGGTAAAACACGTCGCGGCTGAACGCGTCGATCGCGGGCTGGCGGAACGAGCGGTAGACGATCAGCCCGGCGAAGCTCGATCCCGCGAGCGCCGCGCGGAAGGGCGCCGGAACCGAGACGCGCTTCTTCCGGTCGACCTTGTTCTCGTATGTCGACAGGAACGCGGTCAAACCCCTCCCTCCAAGCCGTCCAAGTTGCCGTCGTGCCGATCACGACCGGCGCCCCACGCTCGATCTGCCGGACCCCGGCAGAAATGGGACTGAATGGTGTAACATGGGATATTATGGGTGTCAATGGGACAAAGAGCAAGACTTAAAGTGGAACTTTATTGTCATTCGGCATGAGAAAATCGAGTTAGACCCCACAACTAACAGCGCAAAGTTCGTACCGAGGTTGTTACCGTCCACCTCGCCCTAATAACTTGTCTCAATTATGTTCTTATTATGTTCTTTACTGGGCACGCACTTCGCATTCGCGGACGCGGTAGGGCGGCTGCCGCATGCCAGGCAGGTTAATTGATAATATCCACAGGTGGTTGCGAACGGCGGAGAGCCCCCTTGGTGGGCGCGGTTTTTCGGGGGTACGCTTTTTCCGCGCGCCCGGCCCGTCGGCGGTGGGGAGCGGATTTGGAAGAGGGAGGCGTCATGAACGAGAACCGTCAGGACGATGCGCCGGTGTTGGAAGCCTTCGAGTTTCCCCCGGATCCGGCCGACGATTTCGAGTGGGTTCCGGCAACCCCCGAGGTCGCGGGCGATCTTGCCGAACCGCCGGAAGCCGATTGGCGAACCGCCGGCACCAGCCGCCGGGCCTTCCTGCGCGGCGTCGTTTGTTCGGGTGTCGCCGTATCGGCGTCCGCCTACATGTTCACCGTGCAGTCGGGCGAGGCGCGCGCCGCGGTGCGCGGTGTCGAACGGCTGATCTCGCTCAACGTCAACGGGAAGACGCGGCGCGTCGACGTGCCTCCCAGCGAGACCCTGGCCCAGACGATCCGCTACCGGCTGGGACTCACCGGCACCAAGATCGGCTGCAACCGGGCCGAATGCGGCGCCTGCACGGTCCTCGCGGATGACACGCCGATCTATTCCTGCTCGACGCTGACCCACCAGGTACGCGGCGGGAAGATCACCACCGTCGAGGGCGTCGCCGCCGCGGACGGGACGCTCCACCCGGTGCAGCAGGCGTTTATCGACGAGCTCGGCCCGCAATGCGGCTTCTGCACGCCGGGCCAGGTGATGGCGGCGGTCGGATTGCTGAAGAAGAACCCGAAACCCAGCGTCGACGAGGCGCGCCGCGCGATGTCGGGCAACCTCTGCAGATGCGGCGCCTACCCACATTACCTCGCCGGCGTCATGCGCGCGGCAGGGAGGGCATAGATCATGGCCTATACGCTTCTCGGCAAGAACTTCACCCCGCCGGATGTCCACGCCAAGGTCACCGGCGCCGCCAAATACGCCGAGGACTTCCGTGCCGACGGCATGGTGTTCCTCAAGACCTACCCCTCGCCGATGCCTCACGCCAGGGTCAAGGCGATCGACGCCGAGGCCATCAAGAAGATGCCCGGCGTCGTGGGCGTGCTGCTGCCAAGCGAGCTCAAGCAGCCCAAGGACGCGGGCCACGCGATCCTGACCGGCTACCCGGTGTTCGTGGGCCAGCCGATCCTCGCCGTTGCCGCGAAGACCGAACAGCAGGCGGAAGACGCGATCCAGGCGGTCAAGGTCGATCTCGAACCGCTTCCCTTCGTCACCGATCCGCTTGAGAGCCTCAAGCCGGACGGGCCGAACGCCCTGGTCGGCGGCAACGTCGCCAACCGGCGCGGCGTCAAGCTGCAGCAGATCAAGTGGACCGGCAAGGACTTCGCCAAGGCCGGCGACGACACCCTGCCGATGGGCAAGCCGGCGACCGAATGGTCGTTCGGCGACGTCGAAGGCGGCTTCGCCAAGTCGAAGGTGGTGGTCGAGGAATCCTTCGTCAGCGCGGCCAACGCGCATCACGCGATGGAACCGCGCTCGGCCGCCGCCTATTGGGAGGGCGGCAAGTGCAATGTCTGGGGCTCCACCCAGTCCTCGTCCTTCGCGGTGCCCAGCCTCGCAAAGTACATCGGCATCAAGCCGACCGACCTCAACTTGGTCAGCGAGTTCTGCGGCGGCGGGTTCGGCGGCAAGGCCTATTCCTACCCGTTGATGGCCCTGCCGGCGCTGATGTCGAAGAAGCTGAACGGACGCCCGGTGCTGATGCGGATCAGCCGCGCCGACGAGTTCATCAACGGCTCCGCGCGGGCCGCGTTCCAGGGCTGGGTCAAGATCGGCTTCGGGGCGGACGGAAGGGTGCTGGCGCTCGACAGCTACATCGTGCAGGACAACGGCTCCACCGCCGGGTTCTGGGACTTCCAGAATTTCGGCATGGCGTCGTCGGTGATCCTGCAGCCCGTCGCGATGCGCTTCCGCGGCATCCCGGTGCTCACCAACACCCCGCCGAAAGGCGCGCAGCGCGGCCCGGGCGAGAACCAGACGGCCAACATCCTGGAGCCGATCCTCGACAAGGCGGCGCGCGAGCTCGGAATCGACCGGCTGGCGCTGCGTCTCGCGAACGCGCCGGGCGGCGGTCCGAACGGCAAGATCGGACCCAAGCAGGCGCCGCTCACCAGCGCCTTCTTGAAAGAAGGACTGGAGCAGGCGGCCGCGAAGTGGGGCTATGCCGACAAGGTCAAGAAGGCCGGCAAGCAGGCCAACGGCAAGATCAGGGCGGTCGGTATCGGCCAGGCCTATCACGCCGCCGGCTATAACGGCTTCGACGGCATGGTCCGCATCACGCCGGACGGCAAGCTGCATATCCATACCGGCGTCGGCAATCTCGGCACCTACTCCTACGGAGCGACCTCCCGGGTGGCGGCCGAGGTGCTGGGCTATGACTGGAACAACACGGTCATAGAACGCGGCGGAACGCTGAAGGCGATGCCGTTCAATATCGGCCAGTTCGGGTCGAACACCTCCTTCACCATGACCCGGACCAACTACGTCGCCGCGGTCGACGCCAGCCAGAAGCTGCTTGAGATCGGCGCGGCGATGCTTGGCGGCAAGGCGGACGACTACAAGCTCGACAAGGAGCGGGTGGTGGCCAAGAACGGTTCGGGGTCGATCACCTTCGCGCAAGCGGCGAAAAAGGCGATCGAGCTCGGCGGCAAGTATGCCGGCCACGAGGTCGACGAGAAGCTCAACCCGCTGACCAAGGCGGCGGTGGGCATGATCAAGGGTACCGGGCTCATCGGGGTGGCCAAGGACAAGCTGCCCAAGAAGGGGACGGTTCCGGCGCTCTCCGCGGCGTTCATCGAGATCGAGCTCGATCCCGAGACCGGCAAGGTCGAGATCCTCGACTTTATCGGCGTCGCCGATGTCGGCCAGGTGCTGCACCCGCAGGGGCTCGACGCCCAGATCCGCGGCGGCGCGGTGATGGGGTTCGGCCTGGCTGCGATGGAGCGCTACATCTACGACCCGGCCTATGCCCGGCCCAACGCCATCGGGTTCTACCAAGCAAAGCCGCCGACCTATCTCGACGTGCCGGCGGAGCTGGCCTCGCTCGCCGTCGAAGGAGCGGTGGACAAGCAGAACCCGGTGGGCGCCAAGGGCATCGGCGAGCCGGTTCAGGGATCGGCGTCATCCGCCTATCTGAGCGCGGTGTCCGATGCGCTGGGCGGCCACATGTTCAACCGGGTTCCCGTAGTCGCGGACATGATCGTCAACGTGGTGGCGAAACAGCCACAATCATACAAGCCGTTGCAGGTAAACAATCAGTGACGGGCGGAAAGGAGGCAGACCAATGACCGACTATATGCATGCATTCGACCTCTACACGCCCGCCAGCCTGGCGGACGCGGCGAAACTTTTGGACGAGCACGGCAAGGACGCCTGGATCGTCGCCGGCGGCAAGGACAGCTTCGACTGGTTCAAGGACCGGCATAAGCAGCCCAAGGCCGTCGTCGACATCAGCGGCCTCAAGGAGCTCCGCGGCATTCGCGACGCTGGCGACCATGTCTCGATCGGCGCGGCGACCACGCTGACCGAGATCGAGGAAAGCAAGCTGCTGCGGGACGGCTTCCCGCTGCTGGTCCAGGCCGCCGCGAAGGTGGCGAGCCCGCAGATTCGCAACTCGGGCACCATCGGCGGCAACGTCTCGCAGGACACGCGTTGCACCTATTACAGGGACGGCTTCCCCTGCTACCGCGCGGGCGGCAATTCCTGCTACGCCAATACGCCGACGGCGATGAACCGGGAGCATGCGCTGTTCGACGCCTCGCGCTGCGTTGCGGTGACGCCGTCCGACACGGCGCCGGCGCTCGTCGCGCTGGACGCCCAGATGGCGATCTCGCGCGGGGGGAAGGTGCGGACCGTGCCGGCGGAGAAGTTCTTCATCGGCCCGGATGTCGACATCACGCGGATGACCGTGCTGGAGGCGGGCGACATCTTGACCGAGATCCGCCTTCCCAAGGCATGGGTCGGCGCCACGTCGTATTTCGAGAAGGTCGCCGACCGCGAGACCTGGGACTTCGCCCTGGTCAATATCGCGATGGCGGCCAGGACCGACGGCGGCATGGTGAAGGACGTGCGGGTTGCGTGCGGCGGAGTTCAGTGCACGCCGAGGCGGCTGACCGCGGTCGAGGATCTGATGAAGGGTGAAAAGGCCGGGCCGGAGCTCGAAAAGCTCGCGCAGCGGGTCGCCGCTCGCGGGGCGAAGGCTCTCAACTACAACCACTTCAAGATCCCGCTGATGGGCAACCTCGCGGCGCGCGCGGTCAGGTCGCTCGCCTGAGGGCATGGAGGTCTTCCGCTTCTCGAAGAACGTCTGGGGCCAGGAAATGCTGCTCGGGATGTCCTGGGACCTGCTCTGGGTCCCGGTCGCCGCGGCATTTGCCTGCATCGCGGCGCATCAACTCTTTCGGCTGCTCCTCCGGCGAAGCTGAGCGACCTTCGCGTCGATGTCGGGAAGCGCGGCTGAAGACATTCGGCACAAGTGGCCGGACCGTTCGTTCCACTGGACGATGGCGGTGCTCGTCATCGTCCTGCTCGGCACCGCGTTCCTACCGGTTCTCGGGGTGCGTTTCGACTGGGTTCCTATCCACTGGATTTCCGGCCTCCTGCTGACGGCCGCGATTCTCTTCCACCTCTATCGGGCGTTCCTGATACACGGCGTCCGCTCCATGATGCCGACGGCCCACGACCTGCGGGCCGCCCTCACGCGGGAGCCGGAGGACGGCACGGTCAAATACGACCTCTATCAGAAGCTCTATCACTGGTCTGTGGCGGCGGTGATTCTCGTGCTCGTGATCACTGGCTGCATCATGCTCGCCAAGATCGACACCCCGCTGTGGCGGCGCGATCCCTCGATCCTGCCCGACCGGGACTGGGGCTTGGTCTATGTCTGCCACGGGGCGGCTTCGCTGTTGCTGATCTTCTTCCTTATCCTGCACGTCTATTTCGCGTTCCTGCCCGAGCACCGAAGACTGCTGTCCGCGATGGTGCTGGGCCGCGAGACCTGGAGACGAGACGCATGAGCGAGACCATCCGGGGACATATCGAGCGCATCGAGGAAGCCTATGAGTTCATGCTGGCATACGCGGCGCAGGGACGCGGCGACGAAGGCGTGGGCCCCGACGGAGCGCATATCAGGACTTTCCTGAACCAGTTCGACGCCGCCGCCGCGGCCATCGTCGGGGAACTCGACGCGGTGCCCGGCGCGGGGGACGAGGCATCGGCCTTTCTGGCCGCGCTGAAGGCGGATTCGGCGATCGTGACCTCGGTTCTCCGGTCGATGCTGGCGCGCGACCGGATCACTTCCGAGGTCGTCGACAACGCGAACGGCCTTATCTCGGTGCGCTCCTACCTGACCGGGCTCTTCTTCCTCGACAAGTCCCTGCTGCCCTGACCCGGAAGCCGCCCCTCGATACGGCGCTGGCGCGCCTACTCGGGATGAAGGAATTGTTTTGGCACGCCCACCTGACCCTCATCCTGAGTAGCGGCGAAGCCGCGTATCGAAGGGGGTTTATCCCGATTACTTGACAGCGGTCGGTTTGCGTGGCGCGGATCGGCGACCGCACCGTCGCCCCATCCCGGCGGGCGCGCATCCGTCCCGCCCTGCCGTCATCGGTGTCGATGGCAAACGAAAACCCGACATTTCTGGCAAACGAAAATCCGACAGTTTTGGCGTGAGCTGGTGCCCCCAGCCTCGGTGCTGGGGTGTTGGATTCGGTGGAGCTGTGGGTAACTGGCTTGGCGCAGCGACCGGCGACGGGTCTGGCGGCGATAAGCCAGTTACCCACAGCGGGCCGGCGGCACGGTCGCCTTTGTGTCCGGTGATCACTGGGCGGCCCTCTTGCGGCGCCGATCCGTGTTGGACTGCAGCAGGTTCTGGTGATCGCGCATGCGGTATGAGTTCCCCCGGATGTTGACGATGTGGCAGTGGTGGACCAGCCGGTCGATCAGAGCGGCCGCCATGACCTCGTCGCCGAGCACGCCGCTCCAGTCCTCGAAGCCCTTGTTCGAGGTGAGCACGGTCGACGCCTTCTCGTGCCTGACGTTGATGAGCTGGAAGAACAGCACGGCGCCGTCCTGGCTGACCGGCAGGTAGCCGATCTCGTCGACCACCAGCAGCGCCGGGTGGGTGAGCACGCGCAGCCGGTGGGACAGGTTGCCGGCGGTCTTGGCCTCGGTCAGGGAGTCGATCGGCCCGGCGAGCGTGCCGTAGTAGACGCGCCGTCCGGCCTCCGCCGCGGTGACCGCGAGGCTTATGGCCAAGTGAGTCTTCCCGACGCCTGGCGGGCCGAGCAGGATCACGTTCTCGCCACGCTCGACGAAGCCGAGCTGGTGCAGGCTCTCGATCTGCTCGCGCTTGATGCTGGGCTGGAAGGCGAAGTCGAACCCATCCAGCGTCTTCACCGCCGGCAGCCTGGACGACCGCATGGCGGCCTTGAGCCGGCGGTTGTTGCGCAGCGCGATCTGGGCGCCGAGCAGCCGCTCGATGGCCTCGGCCGCCGAGATCGCGCCGCCGCGCGCCGGGAGCTGAGCGCGCCGGTGCTGGCCGAGCGGGTGAAGCTGTCGAAGCATTCCCCGGTGGGCAAGGCGATGGACTACATGCTCAGGCGCCGGGAGCCGTTCGCCCGCTTCCTCGACGACGGCCGCATCTGCCTGACCAACAATGCGGCCGAAAGGGCCCTCAGGGGTATTGCCCTGGGCAGAAAATCATGGCTCTTCGCCGGCTCGGACCGCGGCGGCGTGCGGGCTGCGGCGATGTACACCCTGATCGGCACCGCCAAGCTCAACGATGTCGACCCGCGGGCCTGGTTCGCCGATGTCCTCGGCCGCATCGCGGATACGCCACGGAGCCGGCTCGACGAACTCCTCCCCTGGAACTGGGTTCCGGAGCAAAGGCTCGATCGCGCCGCGTAGAGCCTGCCCCCAAAGGCGGAGCCCGGATCCCGCCCGGAACTTCATCGCCAGCGTCACCGCGCCGCCAATCTCAGCCCGGGATACCCCGCGGTCCTTGGCGGATGCTTACGATCAAGGGGCCGTTTCAGCGGCCCCTTTTTCTATGTTGACAAATGGGATTTGGGCTTCCTAGGCTCCCCCTTCCCGCCCGATTGTTTCAAAATCGAACGGTGAAGGGGGTTGGTTGCGGGGGCGCTATTTGTACGCACCCATACATTAAGTCTTCTCGCGCCGAGCCGGAGCATCCTTTGTGCCGGATTCGGTGTCAAGGCGGAAATTCCAGCTTGTATGGGCGTTTGCGGCAGGATTGTTGCTGTCGCAGACGAGCGGTTGCGGTGGCGATCGCGAGGTTGAGCAGGGTGCCGAGGACCAGGCCGGTGCCGTAGCAAGGCATCTTGAAGAGGTTGCGGCGGGAGACAGCCGCTGGTGGTCCGCGGTGCGTGTGTCGTCGCGGCCGTGGCTCGGCATAGAGCCGATTTCCAATAAAATATCGGGAGAGTTGCCCGGCGCGTTCCTCGCGGAGGATGCGGTTACTCTTCCGCTGAAGGACGTCGCGGGCGACGAGGGGCTGGCCGCGCGCATCCAGGCGGCGACGGATCTCGAGGTTCGGCTGGTCGGGGAAGGCGCGGGGTCGGGTCCGGTCGGTCGGTTCGCGCGGGCACTCGACGACGGGTGGACTCCCTCGGCCGGGATATGGACCGGTCCGCTGCCCAGCCTGCTCGATGCGTGGACGTCGGCGGGCGGGTATTTGTGGCGGTTCGTCGATGGACGCATCGATGTGGTGCGTCGCGAGACCGTCACCTTCGGCATCAATGCCCTTGCGGGGCGCCAGCAATATTCGGCGAGGACGGTTTCGCGGAACCGCGTGAGCGGGGATTCCGCGACGGGTTCGGCGCAACAGTCGATCGTGACTCGGGCGGTGTTCGATCCGTGGCCGGAGATCGCGAGCGAACTCGAGCGGCTTGTCGGTCCGGACTCAGATCTGGCGGTGTCGCAGGGGACGGCCTCGGTCACGGTGTCGGGCACGCCGGCGACGGTGGCCAAGGTGCGCCGTTATCTCACGCACCTGAACCGAGCGGTGCTGCGGCCGGTGACGCTTTCGGTCCACGTGTATGGCGTCCGTTTCGAGCGGGAAGCGGATTTCCAGGTCGGCATCGTGGCGTTGATCGACCGCATGTTCGGGCAGCGGCTGCGGATAGACGTGAGCTCGGGGAGCATCGCCATTGTCCGTCCTGGTCCGGATGTCGCCGATGCCGGGGACAGCTTCAGTGCGACGCTAAGGGCGCTGCGGAGCGTCGGGACGGCATCGCGGATGCTGTCGGCCGACGTGCCTTCGCTGAACGGCACGCCGGCGCAGTTCTACGAGCTGCTGAAGACGGCGTATCTGCGAGAGGTGAGCAGCACCAGCACGGACGTCGGGACGGAGACGACGTTGCGCCCGGGGGAAATCAGCTCGGGCTTCTCGCTGTCGTACACGGCGCGGATAACCGCGCCGGACGAGGTGCTGGTGCGGTTCGTGGCTTCGCTGCGGGACCGGCCGAGCTTCACGCTGTTCGGGACCGAGCGGGCTCGGATACAGCTGCCGGTTTACGGGGATCGGGGCGTCCAGGCGACGCAGCGCATCAGGCGCGGCGAGACGCTGATTGTCTCCGGGTTCCGGGACAGGAGCGCGCGGTCCGACCGTGCCGGTTCGTTCGATGAATCCGTGCCGGTGCCGGAAGGGCGTCGCCGGGGTGGCTTGCTGCGGCAGGAGCAGGTGCTGCTGCTGAGCGCGGAGATCGGAGCGCCGCTCGGGATTTCGGAGCGCAGGGAGGCCGGGCTGTGACGGGCCTGGCGATAGGAGGCAGGCGGTTCGCGGCGGGGCTCGACTGGCTCGCGCGTTCGAGCGTGGCGCGGACGGCGCACGAGGCGCGCAAGGGCGGCTCGGTGTGGTGCGTCTATTTCGGGGATCAGACGGGATACGCGGGCGAGTCCGATGAGCATGAGGTCGGAATGCCCGCGCTGGCGGCGGTCTTGAAGGGGTGGATCGAGGAGCGGTCCTGGATGGCGCTGGTGCGCGCGGATGACGGGCGCTGCGCGCTGATTCAGGTGCGGGACGGCGGAATCCTGGCGAGCGGGGACCGGGTGTTCGAAAGCGTGGCGGCGGCGATCGGCGCGCTTGAGGACGTGGATCGGTCGGGATGGGTGTTCTACGCGACGCCGGACACGCTCGAGGGAGCAAGGGAGATCGACGTCGGGGTGTTGCCGGTCGAGGGCGGGCTGCGGCCGGCGCCGTTCTCCGGGGTGACCCGCAAGAAGGTAATGCGCGGGCTGGGCGCGGTGGCGGCGGCGGGTCTGATGCTCACGTTGGCCGCGGAGATCGACCGCGCCCTCAAGGCCGGCGGGCTCCCCGATCCCGTCAAGCTCAAGACCCGTCTGGGGGTTGAAGGACTGGATCGTGCTCCTGGTGCTGGGTCCCCCGGAGAAGGCGGAGGTCGCGGAGAAAGAGCAGATTCCGCAGATCGCCACGGTGATCGACTCCGTGGCGTTGGTCGCGGGATGCCGGGAGGGCATTCGGCGGTACACGCCCGGAATGCCGGGTTGGCAGGTGAAGGATCTCTCCTGCGTGGCGCGTTTCGGCGATGGAAAACTCCTGGCGGTGCGGCCCGCGCTGAAGGACCGGCCGGTTCTGGTGGTGCGCTGGGGGTTGCGGCGGAACTCGGAGGAGGCGCTGCACAGGCAGGTCGCGGACCGGCATTTGAGCGAGTGGAAGTCGGGCGCGCGGGACGGTGCGCTTGAGGGTTCGGTTGTAGGGCGCGAAGCGTGGGTCGTCGTCGGCCTTCCTCCGGTGGCGGTGGAGGCGAATGGGCCCCCGGCGCCGTCGCGGCTCGCTCTGCGGGGGGATCTGGACAGGAAATTCGGGCTCAGGGCGGTGCGGATCGAGCACGCGCGCAAGGCGGGGATGACCCGGATCGTGATGCGGGAGCCGTTGTCGCTGATAGCGCAGCTGGTGGAGGGGGTCGCCGGGTTCGAGGTGTTGAAGCTGGTTCGCGGCAGCGGCGGGTGGGTGATCGAGGGACGGCGTGCGAAGCCGGTTCGCATGGAACTGCCGGCGTTCGCGAGGCTGAGGAGCGTCATCGAATGAAATGGACGGCGGCAATCTTGCTCGGGGCGTTGGCGGTGGGAAGCGGCCAGGCCGCTTCGCAGGATCTGTCGACGGAAAGCTTCGCGGTGAACGCGCGCGCGCATGCGCATGCGCTGACGACGTCGTATCAGCGTCTGAGGGATTTCATCCTGCGGCGGTCGACCGGGGCGACGTCGTGGTCGGGAGACGTGCCGCCGGCCGCGACGGGATGGAGCGATGCCTGGACGGATCGGGGCGTGCGGGCGCGCTACTGCGCGGATCCCGGCGAGGTCGGCGTTCTCGTGGTCTACATGGGGCCTCTCCGTTTGATGGGCGTGGCGGACGACCACAGGGCTGTGCAAGCGGCTCCGCGCGTCTATGGGCGGCAGCGGCAGAGGCTGCACTGGCTGGACGGCGGGCGGGCGCTCGGCGGCGATGGGCGGCCGACAGTGGACTTGCCGGCGTGCATGGCGGCGCTGGTGCCATCGGGCCGTGCGGCTCTGGCGGGGCGGCTGGAGGATCCCTGGACGGTGACGCGGCCGCGCACGCAATGGGAGCGTCGCGAGGTGGCTGGCTGTCCGGCCGGCATGCACCGTCCGCCGGGGTTGCCGGCTGGCGATCCGGCGAGGATCGAGCGGCGGACGGTGACGACCCAGGTGAACAGGAACGGCGATCCCGTTGGGGGCCCGGCTTACGGGACGTGGTCGATTTCGGTCGACCTCTGCGTGACCGATTACACGGTGACGGAGACGCAGCAGAGGCCGTGCACCTACACGGTGGAAGGTGTCGGCGTCACCGGATACGAGATCTGGACGCGTCGGAAGAGCATCACGGCGTCGGGGGAGTCCGGAACCTGGTCGATGATGTTCACGACGTGCCAGGTCGGGCCGATTGCTCGGGCGCCGCCGCCGTCCGGTACGCCGGAGGCGTTGCCGACGCCGACGATCACCTTTCCGACATGGACGGAAACGGAAGCGCAGTCCTGTCCGTATTGCTTCGAGGGCACGGCATCGAGATCCCGCATTCATACGGATCGGCACACGCGGTTCCCGTGGGATTCGGGGCCGACGATTCAGACCGACGTGCAGGTCACGCAGTGGGTGACGGACAATTCGCAGTGCACGCGGATTGCGGACACCGTTTGGACCCAGGTGCGGACCGAGCGGCGGACTCTGAGCTGCGGATCGGGGTTTAGCGGCACGTACACGCAGCAGCGGAGCGCTACCGACCGCTACGTCCAGCCCTGCGGCGGTGCGGTCTCGGTCACCAGGGCCGTCTCGTCCACCGCTTGGGTGACAGTCAGCAATGGTTGCGTGGCAATCCCTCCGCCGCCTCCCCCACCGCCGCCGGATGATCCGGACGACGGGTCGGGCGTGCCACCGCAGAAAGATGATGATGACGGGGGCAATGACGACGGCGGCGGTGACGACAGTGGGGGTGAGGGCGACGGGGATAGCGACGGCGGTGGCGGCGGTGACGGCGATGGAGAGGGCGACGGTGACGAGGGGGATGGCGATGCGCAAGGCGGCTTGGGAGACGGAGAGGATGCTGCCGTTGGCGGCGATGGCCTAGGAAGCGAGACGGACGATCCCAGCGATGATGGGGTGGGATCTTTCGGTGATGACAACAGTGGTGGTGATGGTGGCGGCGGAGGCGACGGTGGCGGAGACGATTGAGGCGCGTGGGTAGAAGGTTAGGGGAGGATTCGATGTTTAAGCGTCTGTGCGTGTTGGGCGGTGCGGCGGTGTTGGGCGGCTCGGTTATATCGGTGACGCCGGTGGGTGGGGCGGAAGAACCGTTTACCAGGGTCCGGCCATACAATCTGTCGTCGCATCTGCCAGAGTTTTTTTCGCAATTGCTGGGTGGCCGGGTCTGGGTGTTTCAGAGGCGGGGTTCGCTGGCCGCGGTGTACCTGGCGAAGAACGGTGATGTGTTGGGCTGTTGGTTGCGGGCGGACAACTCGGGCTACGTGCGTTCCAGAGAAAGAATGAAGTGGCGAATTGGCACCCCGAACAGCAGGTTGAATTTCGAGGTCAGTTGGCCGACGTCCGAAGGGCTGCGCTATTACCGCATGGTGGTGATTTATGACGGCGAAAGCGGTCGATTTCACGGGGAACGATTTAACGTCAAGGCTAAGAAGTGGCGTGTTGCTCGGGACGGATGGATCCAGGAGTCCTGGCCGAGGTCGCTGAAGGAGCGGTGTCCGGGCCTTTTGCTGCCGTGGGATTTGAAGATCGAGGAGGATCAGACGTCTCTCGACTGGGCGGCGGCGAAATCCCGGGCGAACCCGGTCAAGAGGTTTCCGGGATGGAAGAGATCGTTTCCGGGCGCGACGGGGCTGGGGGCGTCGGGAGGGAAGCCGACGCTCACGTTGCAAGAGGTGGTCGCGATCAAGGCGGCGGCGCACGGAAAAATCAGTATCGGGATGTCCGGCGATCGCCGGGTTGCGGTGGCCTGGCCCGATTACACCGAGGTCTGGGCGGTCGATGGGAACGATAACATCGTGGATCTGGCGACCAGCCGGAGGATCCGGGACGGAAGCATCATGGTCGGGAGATGGGAACGTTCGGCGCGGATCAATTCGTATCACATCGGTTATCCGTTTCCGTTGATCGTTACGGACCGGTTTCACCCGGCGTTTCGAATGATGCAGGAGCTCGGCGCCGAAAGCAGGCGGGTTTCCGTGCCGTGGGGTGAGGGTCTGGAAAGAACGTTCGCGTTTATGCCCGGCGGAAAGGTGGTGGGCGGCGGGGATGCCGGCAAATGGTGGATTTCACGGGGACAGGTATTCGTTGAGGCAGGAGGCGAGAAAAAGAGCTTCCCGTGGCGGGCGTTCGCGAAACTGGCGGGTTGGAGGGAATAACGTGCCGGCGACCGGGACCGCGATGGCGATGCGTAATTGGACATTGTTCGGGATTTTGGGCGCGTTCTTGGGGCTTGCCGGAACCAGCGTCGGCTGGGGCCAGGCGGTGGGGTCGGGCGAAGATGGCGAGGCGGTGGGATTGCGGGTCCATCGGGCGGAATTCGGACCTGGCGGGGATAGCGGGGAGGTGAAAAGCGGCTTCGTGGCGATCGATCCGCGCGGCGAGCGTCGGGTGATCGTGTCGGGTCGGCACCGGCCGGAAATCTGGAAGATCACGGCGGAGGGCGAGGTCGAGGACACCGGCTATTTCGTGTCGCTGGGCACGCCGGGGCGGGTGCGCGTCGAGTGGGAGCAGTCGGAGCCGGAGGATTGGGGCGAGCTGGCCGCGGGGGTGTTGCCCTGGCGGTCTACGGGCGAGCGTTTCGGGGCGTTCGCCCTTTCGGACTGGATGGTTGCGCGGAAGACCGCGGTCTCTCTTCCGTTCTTCGGAGAGGAAGACGTGGGTTTCCGGTTTCGCGCCGGCGGGGTTGTGGGCGCGAAGCTGAAGGATGGTGGAGAGGTCGCGGGGACCTGGTGGTGGTCGAGGGGCCGGCTTCATCTCCAGCTCGAGGGCCTGGACGAGGTGGCGACCTACGAATGGCGGGCCCTGGCGGTTCGGGTCGGTTGGTCCGCGGAGTTGAAATCGCCGGTGGCTGCCGGGCCGTCGGTGAGGCCGTTCGCGGTGACGGGCGGCCGCGCGCCGCCGTCGCGTTCTCTCCCTGGCGCGGCGGCGGCGTGTCCGAGGGACGTGCTGGCCCGGTTGCTCGCTTCGGCGACCGAGCGTTCGGACGTCGTGTCGGCGCTCGCGATCGAAAAGGAAACGCTGGAGCTCTGCGCGGAGCGGCAGGGCCTGGTCGTGAACATCGTGCAGCTGGATCGGCAGTTGGAAGCCGCGGTCGAGGACCGGGAGTCGAAGACGAACAAACCCGCGCGGCGTGCGGGGCTCAAGAGCGTCGCTCAGCTCGCCGGGGCGCGGGCAACGCCGCCGGCGCCCGCGAAACCGCCGGAAACCGCCGTTGAGGCGCCGGCGCGGGAGGCGGCGGCGGTGCCGGAAAGAGTCGAGAGCCCGCCGCGACGCGTCGTGGAGCCGGTGGAGGCGAAGGCGGCTTACAGCTGGTTCTCGCTGCTGGGGCGGCCGGGGCGGCTGCTGGCGGGGGTTACGGACGGGAGCAGGACCTGGTTCGTGAGCGAGGGCGACGTGCTGCCGCGAGGCGGCGTGGTGGAACGGATCTCGGGGCGCCCGCCGGGCGTCGAGGTGGCCGGGCTGGGTCTCCTGCCATGGACGGGAAAGCCGGTAGCGGTGGCTGACGTGGCGGGCGCGGACACGGGCGTCGGCCGGGAAACCCGGCCGGGAGGCGTCGTGGATCCGGGGGAGGTTCGGACGGCGCAAAGGTCCGCTCTGGCGGGCCATGCGCGGGTGGTTGACGGGGATACCGTGGAGGTTGGCGGCGCGCGGGTGAGGCTCTGGGGGATCGATGCGCCGGAAAAGCGGCAGGAATGCCGGTCGGGGCGCAAGACGTGGGCTTGCGGCGGGCTCGCGGAGGCGGCGTTGCGGTCCCGGGCGGCGGGGTTGCGGTGCGAGGAAAAGGGCAAGGATCGCTACGGCCGCGTGCTGGGGGTGTGTTTCGAGGGTCCGGACGACATCAACGCCTGGCTCGTGTCGGAAGGCTGGGCGCTGGCCTACCGCCAGTTCGCGAAGGTGTATGTGCCGGAGGAGACCGAAGCGAGGGCACGGAAGCGCGGGATTCATCGCGGGGAATTCGTCGCGCCGTGGGATTGGCGCCGGGGAAAGCGGCTGCCGGCGCTGGAGGCGAAGGATGGCGAGGCTGCGGATCTTCCGCCGCTGGCGCCGAAGGAGCTGCCCCCGCTGCCGAATGCGGAGACATCGCGGTGAGGGTTCCGTTGCTGCGGAGTTTGTTCGGGAGGGCGGGCCGAAACGCGGAGAACGGCGCTCGCACGTGGGACGGAGACACGCCAAGGCTGCTGCGTCACGACGCGATGGATGAGCATTTCCGGCGGGTATGCGCCGTCTTCTCCGATGGGCGGTGCGTGATCGTGAAGGGGTATTCGCTGGATCCGCAGCTTCGCGAAACGCTCAAGCGTCTTCAGCGGGACGGAGCGGTTCCTCGCGAGCTGACAGAGGCCCAGGGGTCCCTCGAGGAGGTTGCGGAGTTCTGGAGTCAGGCGGTGGCGGGGGATCTGCCGGTCGACGACTCGGTGGTGTCGAAGCGCGCGCGTGAACTGCTCGAGGCGGCGGCGAGGGCACGGGCGTCCGACATCGTGTTCGAGATGGGCGGAGGGGCCTGCGTGGTGTCGGTGATCGTGAACGATCGGCGGTGCCCGCTGGGAGAGCGCCTGACCGAGGCGGAGGGGAGCCAGATCACCGGGTTCCTGTTTCACTCGAAGGAAGAGGGAACCGGCCAGACCAGCTATCAGCGGGCGAGCTTCCAGGGGTTTTCCGCCCGGGCGGGCGGCAAGGTTCCGATGCCGGGGCGGGTGAGCGGGCTTCGGTGCGAGCGGGGTCCGCATGAACCGGAAGGCGATCATCTGGTCGCCCGCATCTTCTACAGGGATCAGCTGAAGCCGGGCACGACCGTGGAGTCCCTGGGCTTCACGGCGGAAGACGCGGAGATGTTCGCGGAGCTGCGCCGGTCGCTGTCGGGCGGGGTGATCCTCGGCGGGAGTACGGGAGACGGCAAGTCGACGACGCTCGCGGTCAATCTCAGCCTGCAGCAGGAGGAGCATGGCGGTCAGCTGAACATGGTGACGGTCGAGGACCCGGTGGAATACGAGATTCCGGGTGCCATTCAGATCGCGGTGCCGACGACCGGGGTTGGCGAGGACCGGGCGAAGCATTTCGCGCGTGCGTTGATGCACTTCGTGCGCATTCACCCGGCTGTTGGGATGGTCTCGGAAGTCCGCGACGCCGAGGCGGCGCGCGAGGTCCTGCAATTCATCGCAACCGGACACCAGGTGTGGACGACGATCCATGTCGCGGATGCGAACGGGATCCTGTTCCGGATGCTCGACATGGGGATGGAGGCGGCCGAGGTGTGCCGGCCGGACCTCATCAAGCTGCTGATGAAGCAGACGCTGATTTCGCTGCTGTGCGAGGAGTGTTCCCTGGTGGAGCCCGTGGAGCCGCTGCCGGCGTTTCTCGCGAGGCGGCTGCAAGGGATGCCGGACCTGCGATTTCGCAATCCCGAGGGCTGCGAGGAGTGCGCGCGCGAGGGCGCGATCGCGGCGGCGGCGTGGAACGGTTACCGGGGTCAGACCGCGGTAGCGGAGACGATCAAGCCGGATGCGGGCTACCTGGCCCAGGTGCGCGGGCGCGACGCGGCCGGGGCGCGCGCGTACTGGGTGGAACAGATGGGCGGGATACCGATCGGCTGGAAGATCTGGGCCGAAGTCGTCGCCGGACGCTGCGATCCCCTGGACGCGATCGAGAAGGGCGCGTCGGTCGACGACATCGAGCACTGGATGAAGGGCGTCATCCGGGAAGAGGCGGCATGAGGGGAATCGCTAGAGCGATCGGCAGGGTGGGCAGGTTCCTAATTTCCATGCAGGCGCTGGGCGGGTCCGCGCGGGTGGAGGTCTGGAACATGCTCACGGACCTGATGGAGGCGCGGCTCGACGTCGAGCGCGCGATGCAGGTGACGATCCAGACCTTCCGGGACCAGGGGCAGTCGGTGAAGGCGTGGATACTGGAGAAGTGGCTGCGGAGCCTGCTCGACGGCAGGTTCCCCGAGGAGGTCGCGCTCTGGGTGCCGGCCACCGAGGCGATGGTGATCCAGGGGTACGGCCGGGTGGATGCGAGCCGTCTATTCGCGGCGGCTGCGCGGATCGCGGAAGGGCGCGGGAAGCAGAAATCCGCGCTCTGGAGCGCGCTCGGGATGCCGGCGGTGCTGGCGGCCGGGATCGTGATCTCGCTGTGGATGGCGGGTGGGTATTTCATCCCGGTCATGGCGGAGATCGCGCCGCCGTCGAGATGGGATCCGTGGACCCGGGTGTTCGCCGAGGCGGCGCTCTGGGTGAACGCGAACGACGTCCAGCTCGGCATCTGGATCGTGGCGGGGATCGTGGTCCTGACGCTGGTGATCCTCAACTGGACGGGCATCGGTCGCGTGGCGGCGGACAAGGCGCCGCCTTTCTCTCTCTACAGGACGCTGGCGGGTGCGGCGTTCCTGTTCGTGGTGATCGAATTTCTCAGGGCCGGGGTCGACCTCAACGAGCGCACCTTCGGGCAGTTGAAGTCGAGCGCGTCGCGCTACACGCGGTCCCGCGTCGATGCGATCGAGAAACGGATGCGCGAGGGCGCGGGGCTGGGGCGGGCGATGATCCTGTCGGGGCATGGGTTCCCGGACCCGTCGCTGATCGCGGTGGTCGCCGCGCTGGACGGCACGGAGGGGTGGGAGCGCCGGCTTGCGGGGTTCGTAAGCCGGTGGACGGCGCGTTCGGAGGACCTGTTGCGGCGGCGCGCGGCAATGCTCAACGCGATCCTGTTGACGGTCGCGGCGGTGATGATGGGCGTCGCGATCAAGGGGATGTTCGGAATGATGTCGGCCGCGACGGTCGGCATGGGCTGAGCTGGAAGGAGGAGACGACGATGGCTCGGGAATTCACGGGTTCGCGGTTCTGGAGGAGACGGCGTTTCTGGCGCGGCATGACGATCTGGCAGGTGATGCTGGGCGTGATGCTGGCCGGCATTGCGGCGCTGACCGCCGTCGATCTCTACCAGTCGGGCCAGGAGGCCAATAACCGGAACGAGAGCGTGCTCCTTCTGCAGAGGCTCAGGGTGGGGATCGAACGGACCTATTCGGGGGATCCGAGCTACGGAGCGGCAGACAATAATCTGGTGCCGGTGCTCGCGGCGCGGGGTCTGATCCCGGATTCCGCGCTGGTCACTACGACGTCGGGGGGCAGCACGACGACGACGATCCGCCATCCTTTCGGGGGCAATGTGACGGTCGTGGGGCATGTCGGTGGAGAGCCGACGCATTTCAAGGTGACGTTCCAGGATATCGAAAGGGAGGTCTGCGCGGCGCTCGCCGACGGCTATGTCGGGCGTACCCGGGCGCGATCGGGGATCGTCAGTATCGACTTCGACGGCACGGACAAGGATGCGCCGATTCAGAGATCGGACGTGACGGGCGAGTGCTCGGACGACATGGATCTCGGGTTCGTGTTCGGATGATGGTGAAGCGTCGCAGATACCGGCGCGGAGCGGCGGCGGTTTTCACGATGTTGCTGGTTGTCGGGCTGACCGCCTCGGCGCTGACGATCTGGCACGTGGCCGACGACGTGGAGCGGAGGCGCCTGTCGGCGATGGAGACGGGCCGGGCGTTCGGGACGTGGCTGCAGGTCGCTCACGCGGCGACGATGCGGAACGACTACAGGGCGGCGCTCGCGGCCAGTCCGAACGGTTTTTCGGTGGCGCCGGGAAGCTTGCCGGGACGTCCGCCGGGGCTGCGGACGCCTGCGGGAATGACGCTCGGCATGATGTCCGACGGGGATGGCGTGCCCATGGCATGGGCCGTGCTCGAGGTCGACGAACAGGAGCGCGGTTCGGCACGGAACGGGGCGTTCGAGTCGGGGCTAGCCGATGTTGCGGTGCGTGGCGGGAACGCCGGGGCCATGGCCGATCGCGCGGTTGACGTGGGGTTGGCGAGGGGTGCGGCGATTCCGGCGGGCGCGTTGTTCGCCACGGCCGATCTGGCCGTGGCGTACGAGGAAGACGTGCTTTATCGCCGCCGTCAGCCGGGCAGACCCTGGGCGAACCGCATGGAGGCGGAGCTCGAGTTCGGCGGCAACGACCTCGATGGCGCGGGGCGGGTCGAGGGTCAGGCGGCAGAGACCACGGGCGGGGCGGAGTCGCGAGGGCAAGGATCGGTCGAGGGCAACGCGACGGTCGCCCGCTGGACCTCGGGAGAGCTGGAAGGGGCGGAAGTCGATGCCGCGACCATGACGGTGACGGGCAACGTGTCCGGCGGGACTGGCCGGTTCAACGGAACCCTGAATTCCGGCTCCATCGGGGCGAACCTCCGTGTGGATGCGGGATCGATCGCGACGGTCGGACCGGTGGATGCCGGATTGCTTGTGGTTGGCGCGTCGCTCGACCTGGTCGGACCTTCCGGCGTGCTGACTTCGTCCGGCCGGTTGGTCGGCAGGGAGTTGACGGTGACGGGAGACCTGGGAACGGGGCCGGCGAGCGCGCGCAGCCTGGCCGCGGGGCGGCTCGAGGCTGGAGGTGTAACGGGGCAGGCCGTGAGCGCTACGGGGGCAATGTTCGGCCCGTTCGCCCGGATCAGCGGAACGATGACGGTGGGGAGCTGCAACGGATGCAGATAGTGCGCAGGTGGAACGCCGGGATGAGCCTGTTCGGGGCGTTGCTAGCGCTCGCGGTGTTCGCGGTGCTGGTTGCAGGGGGCATGGAATGGCTGGAGGAGCGGGCCGAGGAACGGCTGCAGAGGCTTGCGGGAGCCCAGGCGGCCGCGCTGTCGGAGGCGGTCGCGGTGTGGGTGGAAAGCGATTTCGAGGCGCGGCTGGCGTCGGCGCCGCGGGATGTGACGCTGGCGACCCTGAGGACCGCGGGGGTCCTGGCTCCGGGGTTTGCCGCCAATGGGCGGGATGCGCTCGGCAGGTCCTACAGGGTGTTGATGAGGCGCGTGCCGGGGGATGCGCTGGACGTGCTGGTCACGCAGCGTGTGCCGGCGGGAGACGATCTGCTTCCGGTGAACGCGGTGTTCGGAGCCGGTGGGCAGGTCCGGATCGGGGTCGTGGATCCGGATGCGAGGCCGGTGGTGTTGCGGGGTCCGGCGATCAGGGCGGACATGAGCGGGTTCCGGGGGGATTTTCCCGGCGCCCCGGAGCTGCGCGCGATCGGCATTCTTCAGCGGTTCGACCGGCAGTCGGTCTTCGGAGATTTCCTCTACCGCAGAAACATTGCCGGGCTGCCCGGCGCGAACGCGATGGAGACCGATCTGCACATGGGCGGCAACGACGTTACCGGCGCGCGGAACGTTGAGGCCGACGAGCTCGTGCTGGAACGGGATCTGCAGGTGGGCGGCAGTCTTCGGGTGACCGCGGGGCTGCTGGTCGGCGGTACGGCGCAGGTGAACGGTATCGCGACGGTGAGCGGCGAGCTGCGCGCGGACAGCGCGAGCGTGGTGGGGGCGCTGAGCGCCGATTCCGGAACGATCGCGAACGAGATGCGGGCCAACCGGGTCGTCGCCACGGGCGAAGTGCGCGGGGGCTCCATCGGGACGGGAGGCGCTTTGTCGGCCGGAAGCGGAAGGATCACGGGTCCTGTCGTGGCCGCTTCGGTGGCGGCTGGCAGGGCCAGTGTGAGGAACGACGTGGTAGCGGCATCGGCCCGGGTGGGCTCGCTTACGGCCGCAAGCGCGACGGTGACGGGGAGCGCGAACGTCACCGGGTCGGTGACGGCGGGAAGCGTCAATGCGAGGTCGAGCGTGACGGCGAACAGCGCGGGGTTCTCGTCGCTCGTGGTCGGGAACTGCATCGGATGCTGAGGGCTTCGGATCGGGGAGCGTGGCTTGTGACGGCGGGGTTCGTGGGCGTCGTTCTCGGGTGCGGTGCCTTGGCGGTGCCGGCGCCGTCCCTCGGGCAGGAAGCGGCGGTGAAGCAAACGCCGGCGGCGGCCGCCCGCGCCCGGGCGAACGACGAGATGGAACGGCTGCGCATGGAGATCCGGGTGTTGACGGAGCTGAGGGATGCGCAGCAGGCGCTGAGGGAGTGGAACCGGCTGCGGGTCGAGACGGGCGAGCCCGAAACCGTGCTCGATATCGAGCTTTGCGGGCAGCTCAAGGCGTGGTGTGGGTCGCTGCCCGGAACGTTTGGGCCCGGGGCGGCGGCGGGAGCCGCGAAATGAACGCGGCGATGGCGCTGTTTGGCGGCGGCGTGATCCTGTCCCTGGCGGCGATCGCGGTGGTCGATGCGAGGACGAAACTGGTCTCGGCGCGGTGGCTTGCAGCGCTGGTGGCGGCGGGGCTGGGGTGGCTGGTCCTCGGGGGCGGGTTCGCGCTGGTCGGGGCTGGGCCCTGGATGCACGTCCTCGGAGCGATGGTCGGCCTCGGCGTGCCGCTGGCGATGATCGCGGCGGCCCAGTGGGTGAGACGGCGCTGGCCGATCTTTCCGGGCGATGCCCTGTTGCTGGGGGCTATCGGGATGATTCTCGGGCTCAAGAGTTTTCTCTGGGCGCTGTCGCTCGGATGCGTGCTGGCGGTGGTTCACAGGATCTGCCTGCAGAGGCGTCGGAAGCGGCCGCTGTCCGCCGGCTATCTGGCGGCGGGTCCGGGGTTGGCGGCTGGGGCGGTCGCGATGTTCGTGGCGCTGCATGCGCAATTTGCACTGGCGCAGAAGCTCTCGCCGCCGGCCGGGGGAGACCCCGGGCGCATCGAGGCGACGGAATTGTTTCCGGTGAAAAGCCGGTTGCCGGAAGAGCTCGCCGGGAAGGCGCTGGAGCTGGAGATGCCCGCGCCGCTGCCGTTTGCCGACGCTGTGGCGCTCATCGGCAAGGCCGCCGAAATCGAGGTGGAGATCGAGGAGCGGCCGAGCCGGCTCGCCGATGGGGGAGTCGAATTGGCGCCGGCCGGTCCGGTGGCGCTCGGCGAGGAAACGAGGCTGGAGCTGGTGCTCGACGAGGTGGCCGCAGGGGCCGGGTACGCGTGGGAGTGGAGGGACGGAGGGGTCGTCTTCTACCGCTACTGGGACCGGTCGTGGCCGGGCGCTCCCGTCGTGGAGGTGGCAGAGCCCGAGGGGCCGTTTGACGGTCTCGTGTCCTGGATATCGCGGCTGTTCGGAGGCGGTGAGCCGAGCAAGGAAGGCGGCGGCGGCGTCGAGCCGGCAAAGCCGGTTGAGGTGGCAGACGCCTTGGTTACGGGGGAGAGCGCGGAGGGGCCGGGAGGGGAAGCCGCGGTTCCGGCGCCGCTCGATCCGAGAGAGGAAGCGGGAGAATGGGCGCTGCCGCTGACGCTACCTCCTCCGCCCGAGGATCTGACGGTGTGGGTGGTGAATCCGAAGCGGCAGGGGACGGTCAGGGCCGTGGTGGAGGCGTGGGCCGCGCGGGCGGACTGGAAGCTCGCCTGGCGGGCGCGGCAGGACTTCACGGTGGCCGCGGAGGCGAGTTTCGAAGGCGAGTTTTTGCAGGCGGTGGACCGGCTGTTGTCCGATCCGGCGCTGTCGCGGGTGCTGGCGGTGAGCGCGCATGCGAACCGGTATCTGGTCGTGCGGGACGTGGACGGTTGACGGTATGGCGGGGTTTGTCGTGAGAGCCCGCGGCAACGGTTGCCTGGCGGTGCGAGGGGCGGGTCGGTGAACGCGTGTCGCCGGCGTTGCAAAGGCGGCGCCCTTGCGGTGTTGGCGCTTTGTGTTGCGCTGCCGGGGTGCCTGTCGCGAAGCGAGCCGGTGGTGGAGGCGCCGCCGCTCGACAGGGCGGAAAAGCTGCTGATGGAAGCGGCGCTCCGCGCGGAGACGGCGCTGATACGGCTTGCGCGGCTCGAAGGTGCGCCGGACGAGGGTGGAGACCTGCCGAGGGTCGTGCCGGCCGGATTGCTGGAGCGGGTGGACGTCTCGTTCGTGGGGCCGGTGGAAACCCTCGTCGAGGAGATGGCCCGCAAGGTGGGTTTCGGGTTCGACAGCTCCGGAACCGCCCCGGCGCGGCCGGTGGTGGTGGAGGTCCGCGCGCGGTCGCGGCCGGTGATCATGGTGTTGAGGGATGCGGGCGTACAGGCGGGCCGGGCCGCGGCGCTGGTCGTGGACGCGGAACGGCGGCATGTGCGCCTCGACTGGACGGGAGGAGGAAGGTGATGCGTTCAAGGGGTGCCCCCACGGTGCTGCTGTCGCTCGCTTTTCTTCTCCCGACCACTGGCGGCGCGGGGGAGCCCCCTGCCCTTTCGGAGATCGTGGAGAGGGGACCGTCGCGGCAGATCGAGGCCAGCTTCGCGGCCGAGAAGAGGTCGTCGGCGATGCGCGCGGCCGCGCTGGCGTTCGGGGCGCGGTCGGGGCTGGCCCGCCGGGGCTGGGAAATTTCAAGGATGCTGGAAAGGCATGCGCCGCAATTGTCCAGCATCTTCAGGTTTCGGGACCTTCTGCTGACCGAGGGCGGGTTCAAGGTGATGCCGCCGGTGGCGGCGGAAACCAGTCGAGCGTTCCGGCTCGGCCGTGACGGCGCGGAGGCGGCTTCGGCCGCGCGGGTGGTGCGGATTCTGTCCGATGCCAGGCTGGTGAGCGCGTCGCCGGATTGGCGCGAGTACCTGATGAGGCGGTGGGCGGAGGCGCAGGCGCCGGTTTCGGTGCTGTTTCCGCGCAGCGAGGCGGAACGGAGGCGTTGGGAGGCGTGGATCGCCGAGGGTTGGCGCGAGGGGGTCGCGCTGGCCGACGACGTGTTTGCGGCCGACGTGGACCGTCTCAGCCGGGACTTCCAGGGGATCCTGCTGTGGCGCCGGTTGAGGCTGGCGCGGATGGCGACGTCGCCGTCGGTGCATCTGGGCGATGCGCCGGTTTCCGGCGGCGGGAAGGCGATGCGGATCGACGAGGAGTTCGCGCGCCTGGGCGAGAAGGCCCGGCTCGTTCCCCTTGTGTCGGAATGGCGGCCGCTGGTGGAAAAGAAATGACGGCGGGGCTTTGGAAGCCGGCCGAGCACGCGTTCCCGGTCGAGAGGGCGGACGAGTTTCTCCTCTGGGCGGCCGAGGCGGGTGCGTCGGATGTTTCGTTCCAGACCGGGCAGCCGGCGATGGTCGACGTCCACGGGAGGCTGAGCCGCGCGACGGGGGCGGTGCTCGATCCCGCCGCGATGGAGCTGCTGGTGGTGCGGCTGTTCAACGAGACGGGCGACGGAATTCTCCGGTCCGGCGAGGCGATCGATTGCTCGGTGGCGGTGAGCGAGGGACGCGGGCGGAGCAGGCGCTTCCGGGTGAACATTTCGGCGGTCCAGGTGAATAACGGTTTCGGAGTGAACGCGGTTGCGCGGGTGTTGCCCTCGCGGGTTCCGGATCTGGGCGAGCTCGGGATCGAGCGCGGGATCGTGGAGGCGTGGGAGGCCTGCCGGGGGCTGACCATGGTGACGGGGGTGCCGGGCTCGGGGAAGTCGACGCTGATGGCGGCCGGCACGCGGTTGTTGCTGGAGCGCGGAGCGGGCCGGGTCCAGAGCTTCGAGGCGCCGATCGAGTACGTGTTCGACGGGATCGGCAACGGGGCGGCGCTGATGTCGTCGTCCGAGGTCCCGAGGCATTTCAAGTCGTTCGCGGAGGGGCTGCGCTCGTCGCTGAGGCGGCGCCCGGCGGCGGTGATCGTGGGCGAGGCGCGCGACCGCGAGACCGTAGAGGCCGTGGTGCGGGCGGCGGATTACGGGATTGCCGTGTTCTCGACGGCGCACACGACGGGTGTGGCCGCGACGGTGCGCCGCATGGTGTCGGAGTTCCCTGAAGGGGAGCGCTGGGAGCGCGGCTGCGCGTTGGTCGACGTGCTCAACCTGGTCGTGACGCAGGTGCTGGTGCCGGGGGTTGGCGGCGGCCTGACGGCGCTGAGGGAGTGGCTGGTGTTCGACGAGGACCTGAAGCGCGGACTGCTCGGCCGACCCTTGCCGGACTGGGCCGGGATCGTGGACCGGGCGGTGGCGGGGCGCGGGACCGGGCTGCGTGAGGAAGCGGTCCGCGCGGTGGCGGCGGACCGGGTCTCCGCCCGGGACGCGGTCAGACTGTTCCCCGGTGGAAGACGGGTTCTGGAGCGTGCCGCGGAGGGTCTGGGTCTGGAGGGCGGTTTGGAGGCGAGGCTTTCGTGTGAGCCGGCGGAGCCGGAATGAAGGCTGGAGAGTCGGGGGTTGGCGATGGGCGGCGAGGCGCGGTGGCGGGACACGATGCGGCCGGTGCGGATCTACGCCTTCGATGCGCGGCTTTTGTGCCTGCTCGCGTTGTGGGTGTTCTGGCCGTCCTGGTGGACGACCGGGGCGTTGGTCGGGTCCGCGGTCGCGCTGCGGATCGCCGAGGCGCGCGGCTACAGGCTGCCGGCCGCTCTGCGGGCGCTCAGGGCGCGCGCGGCGGGATCGCGTCCCGGGCTTTACGCGTCTCGGCAGCGGCGCTTTGTGGACTTTGGATGATGGCGGGGCCGGGGATGGCGGGTTTCCGCTACGTGGCGCCCGAGGGGGAGCGGCCGGCCTACGCGTCGGTGGACGAGTCGCTGACGCTGGTGGGCACGCTGAGGCGGCTGGTGCCGGCCGGCATGACGGTGAGGTTCGACCGGCGGGTGGATTCAGGCCGGCGGGTAACGACCAGCTACGGCGACTGGCGAAGCCTCCTCTGGGGCGAGGGGCTGGCCGGCGATCTGCATGGAACCGAGGTTCACGTGCGTCCCGCCGGCGTCCCGGCAGGCGACGTGCGGCTGTTGAGCGCGGATGGCGGCGCCGGCGACTGGCGGGTGAATGCGGGCGAGACGCTGTCGCGGGCGCTGCGGCGGTGGGGCGCGCGGGCCGGCGTGGAGCTGGTGGTTCTGACCGATCGCAGCTGGCGGATCGGCGAGAGCCGGGTGTTCCGGGGCCGGACCTTCGACGAGGCCTGCGCGGCGCTGCTGATCGGGCTTTCGCACATGCCGCATCCGCCGGCCGGGGAGCGGAACGGGTCGGTGCTGTCGTTGACGCACCGGTTGCCGGGCGAGCGCGCGAAATGACCGGTCCGGCGGTACCGGGGACGCTCGGGTCGCGTGGGGTGCGGATTTGCGGCGTGGCCCGGGAGGCCGAGGGAGACGGGACGATGAAGCGGAGGTTTGCGTTGGGGGCCGGCTTGCTGGCGGTGCTGACGGCGGTGTCGTCGCCGGGTCTGGGCCAGGCCGTAAAGGGGACGGCGGTTGGTCCGGTGTACGGGCCTGGAACGAAGGCCGCGGTTGCCGGCGATGCGGCCGGCGGTCCGCCCGGGCTGGTGGATCGTTTGCGCGACAAGGGAGCGAATGTGACCGGGCTCGGGGCGGTGGGCGGTCTGAGCGGGTGGCTGGTGGAGCCGCGCAAGGGGGATGCCTACACGCTCTACGTGACGGGCGCGGGGCATGCGGTCGCCGGGCTGATGTACGGGCCGGACGGTGCATTGCTGACGGGCTCGCAGCTGAGGGCCATAGGCATTGAGCGGGCGCGAGCGCCGGCGGCGGCAGCTCGGGCGGACCCGGAAAGAGACCGGCGGCGTCGCGCCGGGGAAGCGCGGCGGGGCCGGGAGGTCGAGCGGCGGACGGCGCATGTCCCGGGACAGGCGCCGGCGCATGGGGACGGGTACAGCGTGGTGCGGCCGGCGGCGGCGGTTCCACCGACACCGGTTGCGGAGGGGTTGTTCGCGAGGTCGGCCGATTTGTTCGGGTTCACGATCGGGCACTGGGGGCCGGCCGCGCTGATGTTCGCGGATCCGGGATGTCGGTGGTCGCGGGATGCGGTGGCGAAGCTTCGCGTGGCGGCCCTGAAGGGGCGGTTCCGCTTGAGGGTGATCCCGGTAGGTCTGCTTGGCGAGCAGTCGGCCCGTGCGGCGGTCCGGATCGTGTCGAGCCCGGACCCGATGAGAGCGTGGTTCGGGAGCGACGTCGCGACGGAGCATCGCGCCGGGGGAATGTGGATCGAGGAGAGCAACGGGGTCTTCGAGGAATGGGGAGAGAACGCCGTGCCGCTGCTGGCGTGGCGGGATCGGGAAAAGGGTCCGGTCTATCGCGTCGGAACGGTGCGGGACGCGGACGAGTGGCTGCTGGAGGCCTTCGGACGATGAGCCGGGCGCAGGCGGTGGCGGAGATGGGCAACCTCCATGCGTTTCACCGGGACCAGCACAGGTTCTGGCGCCGGGTGGCGGGGTGGCTCGCGATCTCCAACGCGGTCACCGCCGGGGCGCTGTTCGGCTACATCTGGTTCCATTCGACCACCTACATCACCGTGGCGGCGACGGCGGAGGGGCGGGTGATCCCGCTCACGCCGCTCGACGAGCCGATCATGTCGGACGCGGCCCTGAAGAGCTGGACGGTCGCGGCGGTTACGGAGGCCTTCACGCTCGGCCATCACGACTGGCGCGAGCGGCTGGCCGCGGTGCGCGAGCATTTCACGGACGAGGGCTACGAATCCTTCATGGCGGGGCTCGAGGAGAGCCTGCTGCTGTCGCGCCTGAGGGACAACCGGCAGGTCGCGTCCGCGGTCGCTACGGGCGCGGCGGTGGTGGTGGATACGCGGCGCTTTGACGGGCGCATCGCCTGGGAAATCCAGTTTCCGATGCTGGTGACGTTCCAGGCGGGCGGCAGGCGTCTCGACCAGGGTTTGAAGGTGAGCGCGGTGGTGATTCGCGTGCCGCTGTCGGACCGGCAGCGGGGGATCGGGATCGCGCGGCTGGTGGCGAGGCGGGGAAAGGGCGCGGGATGAGCGGTTGCCGGGTGTTGTGGGCGGTTCTGGCCTGCGCGGGTGCGTTGTGGTGCAGCGGCGGGATTGCGCAGGAGGCGGCGCCGGGGCCGAAGGGCGGCGAGGTCTGGCGGGGCCAGGCGGCGCCTGACGAGGACGTGGCGCGCGAGGGGCGCGCGGTGTTGCCGTTCACCCGGGAGCAGATCGAGAAGCTTGCGCGTCTTCTCGAGGCGACCAGGGAAGCGACGTCGCGCGGGTCGGGGCGGCCGGTGCGCGGTGCTCTGAGGCGGCTGCACATAGACGCCGACCGGATCCCGGAGATCAGGGTGCGGCGGGGTTACACCACGGTGGTGGGGTTCAGCGATCTCACCGGCGCGCCCTGGCCGATCGAGGAGGTGCTGGTGGACCGCCGCTTCCTGCCGGCGGAGGAGAGCCGGCCGGCCGGCCATCTGCTGTATCTCGCGCCCTCGGAGCCGTTTCTCACGGGAAACCTGACGGTGAAGCTGCGGGGAATGCCGGATCCGGTGGTCGCGATGCTCAGCGGCGGCGGCGAGACGGCGGATTTCAGGGTGGACCTGAGGCTGGCGCTGGCCGGGCCGAACGTGGACCCGGCCGCGCTTGCCAAGCCGGAGGCGTTCCGGGCGGGCGATGCGGCTCTTTCCGGGGTGCTGACGGGCGACGTGCCGGCCGGGGCGAAGAGGCTGAAGGTGGTCGGCGGCGCGGTCGGGGACAGGGCGTGGAGGCTCGGCGGCGACGTGCTGCTGGTCACGCGCGCGCATGTGCTGAGCCCGGGGCCGTGGGCGGCGGAACGGGGCTCGGCCGGGCGCTGGGTGTACCGGCTGCCGGAGAGCCCGTTCGTGCTGGTGAGCGAGGCCGGGCGGGAAAAACGCCTGGGGCTGGTCGAGACGGAGGCGTTGGCGGTCAAGGAGGGGCTGCGATGAGGGTCGCCGCGGTGTGTCTTGCGGTGTCGCTGGTGTGGTGTTGGGGGGCCGGGGCGCAGATCGACGTCGACAATCGGGACGTGAAGGTGGATCCGAGCGGCGAGGCGTCGCCGGAGTACGGGCGGTCGATCGATGAGAGGAACCGGAAGAAGCGCGAGGAGGCCGAGCGGAGCGGCGAGAGCCACATCGATACCACCTTCGGACCGTTGAAGGGTGCGGAGAGCAAGGGGGAAAGCCAGGCGGAGCCGAAGGGCGAGAAGAAGGCCGCGAAGCCGGAGCTGCCGCAGGTGCCCGGCGGGGCCGCGAAGCGGGAGGAATTGGGCCGAAAGGAAATTCCGGAGACTCGGGGCGCGGCGGCGGGGCCCGGCTACGAGGGGCCGGACGAGGAGGTGGAGAGGGCCGAGCTGCGGGAGCTGGTCGGCGAGCTTCTGAAGGCGCTCGATCGCGGACCGAGCGTGGTGCGGCTAAGGGCGCCGCCCGAGGACAACGTGGAGCCGGTGCGGTCCGGAGAGGAGAGGCCGCCGGAGGCCGAGGGCGCGGCGTTCCCGCCGGTGCGCGCCGGGGCGGGCCTGTATGGCCGCGTGCTGTACGCGGTGAACAGCGATTTTCAGGGGCCGGTGATGGTCGAGCTGCTCGAGCCGCCGCTGGAGGGCGCGGTGCTGACCGGCAGGTTCGAGCGTGTGCGCGAGGAGCTGGCGGTTCGGCTGTCGCGGATTTCCTGGCGTGGGACCGAGAGCCCGGTCGAGGCCTGGGCGGTTGGGCTGGACTGCGCGTGCTACGGGATCGGCGGCGAGGTGGACCGGCACTGGTGGGAGCGGCTGATCCTGCCGGCGGCGGTGCGGTTCGCGGAAGGGTTTCTGATTGCAAGGGGTTCGGCGGGACGCCGGGTTGTGGTGTCGGGCGAGACGGTCGTGGACGAGCGTGGCGAACCGACGAGCCGCCAGGCGGTGTTGGCGGGCCTCGGGAATGCTGCCCGGTCGGTGGGCGAGATCCTGCTGCAGGACGCGCCGGCCGGGCCGACGGTGCGCATACCCCGCGATACCGAAATCGCGGTGGTGTTCGCGAGGCCCCCGGGGGCGAGGACGTCCGCCGTGAGCGCGGCGGGACAAGGCCCCCGGGGGCCGACCGGCGGGGGGGTCGTTCGGAGTTCCGCGCGGCCGCCCGCCGGTGGGGCGGAGGATAGCCCGGACGGCCGTGGCGGTCAGCCGGCGGGCGCCGCGAGGGGACGGAACCGTGAGTAGCCCGTCGGGCGGGATCGGCGGGGCGCTGATCCGGGCGGTGGAGGATCTCGATGCTCGCGTGATGGCCCTGATCTGGGTGATTTGTTTCCTGCTGGCGGTTCTCGCGTTCATCCAGGGATGTCTGAGACTGATGCGCCACGCCAACGCCGGCGGGGCCGGTCCTTCGCTCTGGAGCGCGGGCGTTTCGTTCCTGATCGCGGGTGTGCTGATGGCGTTGCCGGGTGTGCTGGCGGGCGCCGGAGAGACGTTTTTCGGAAGGGATACGGCGACGTCGGCGATGCTGTCCTACAGCGGCGGCGGGCATGACTACGGAGAGCTGCTGGCGGCGCTCGCCTGGATCGTGCGCGTGGTCGGGCTGATCAGCTTCGTCAAGGGGATCTACGTGCTGCGGGGGGCTTCGGACGGGGCGCCCGGGGCGACGGTGTCGGGGGCGTCGATGCACATGATCGGCGGCGTGATGGCGTGGCACATCCTGCCGCTTCTCACGGCGGTCCAGACCACGCTGGGAATTTCGGTTCTGAAGATCCAGTGAACGGAGGGGCGAGATGAAGAGGGGCGTTATCGCGGGAGTCCTGGGATGGGTCGCGGCCGCGAACGCGGCCGTGGCGAAGTCGCTGGGGCAGATGGCCGAGAAGGCTCGCGGGGACCTGGCGATCATGACGGGGTTCCTGGAGATCGCGTTCTACCTGATGGGGGCGCTGGTGGTGGTGTACGGGCTGTTCAGGGCGAAGAAGCATGTCGAGCAGCCGCAGCAGGTGTCGTTGTGGTCTGCCGTGATCGCGATCCTGGTGGGCGGGGCCGTTGTGGCGGTCCCGCCGATCGTCAACGCGATCGGCGAGTCGTTCGGGATAGCGCCCGGGCAGCGGCTGTCGCCTCCGCGGTAGACGGCGGGCAAGGGCGCGGAAGGGTGCTGGACGAGCTTCAGCGGCTGGCGTGGGCGGCGAGGAGAAAGCCGCTCGAGTCCTTTCTGCTGCCGGTGTCGGCGTCCGGAGGGCGGTTGCTGTGCCGGGATTCCTCGCTTGTGTCGATGTTCCGGATCGAGGGCGTTCGGGCGCTGTGGGGCGCGGCGGAGCTGGAGAGATTCGTCGAGCTCGCCGCGACGCGGTTGAACAGCAGTTTCCTGGCGCGGGGTCACGCGGTGCATGTCACGTTCGAGCGAGAGTCGGACGGGCGGCGTCTGGCGGAGGCCTGTGGCGATCTTTCCGGGAGGTCGGGGAGGCTCGGGCTCGATCTGGGGGATTTGTTCGCGGAGCGCGCGCGGCGGCCGCCGCCGGCGGTGGAGACATGCTTGCTGGCCTGCTGGACGCGCCCCTCGGCGGCGAGCCCGCTCGAGGCGAAAAGCGATCGGCGGAAGCGCCGGCTGGCGATGAAGGACTGGCTCCCGGCAGCGGACGAATCGCAGTGCCCGGCCGGAGGGATGGAGAGCCTGGAGCCGCGGCACGACGCGTTTGTGGAAGCGCTGGATGCGCTGTTCGCGGAGAGCGGCGTGGTTGCCGCGCGGTTGTCGGACGAAGAGGCGCTGGCGGCGATCAGGTGGACGATCGACGGCGTGACGGACCCTGGGTGGAGGGCGCGCACGGCGGAAAACGGGTCGACGGCGCGGGTTACGGAGCCCGGCGAGTGGGGGGCGTTTCCGCCGCCGCTGGCGCCGCAGCTTATCGATCGCAGCCCGGACCGGTCGGGGCTGGGCGTGGCGCTCGGAGCACGTCTCTACGGGACGGTGGACATGTGTCTCGGGCCGCGAACGCCGCGCCGGTTCGGGGAGCTGCTTCAGCGTCTGGTGGATGTTCCGTTCCGGTTGTCGGTCCTGGCGGAGGGCGGCGGGCTGGAGGCGCTGGGTCCCAAAGTGGCGCGGCTGGCGTCTTCCTTCCTGGCGTTTTCGTCGACCGAGTCGGCGCTGGTCAAGAACGCGATGGAGGAGATGACGGCTTTGGCGGCGGATGCTCAGGCCGTGGTGCGGCTCCGGTTGTCGATCGTGACCTGGGTGGCGGCGGATGCGGGCGGGGAAGCGCTTCTGCGCCGGATGAGCCGGGTTCAGCAGCTGGCCGAGGGCTGGGGCGAATGCGTGTTTTCGGTCGAGTCGGGCGATCCGGTGGAGGCGCTGGCGGGGACCATCCCGGGGTTCGCCTGCGGCGGGACGGCGCCGGCGGCCTGCGCGCCGTTGCGGGAGGTCCTGGGGTTCTGGCCGGTCGGCCGGCCGGCGGCGTTGTCGGAGCGGGCCGATCATGCGTTCCGGACGCCGGACAACAAGCTGCTGCCGTTTTCCTACGCGGGTGCGGAGGATTACGGGTTCGAGCTGATTCACGGGATCCCGGGGCGCGGCAAGAGCGTCCTGATGAACTGCCTGACGCTGGCCCATCTGCTGCAGGGGACCGCCCTGCCCTATGCGGCGACGATCGATATCGGGCCGTCCTCGGCGGGGTTGATTTCGCTGATCCGCGAGGCGCTGCCGGTGTCGCGGCGCGGCGAGGCCGGCTGGTTTCGGCTGACGATGGAGGGGAAGCACGCGATCAACCCGTGCGATACGCCGCTGGGGTGCCGGGAGCCCCTGCCGGCGGGTCGCGTGTTCCTGGAGAACCTGCTGGGGCTGATCTTCACGCCGGCGGGAGGCGAGGGCGTGCCGGACGGGGTCCGGGAGGCGATCGGGCCGGTGCTGGACGCGGTGTACGCGATGCGCTCCGACGGTTCGGCCGAGAGCGAGCCGCACCGTTACGGCGAGGGGCGGGACAGGCAGGTCGACGAGGCGCTCGCGGTGTACGGATGCCGGCTGCCGGAGGGGGCGCTCTGGTGGGAGGTCGTGGACGCGCTGTTCGCCGAGGGCGCGGCGGCGGCGGCGGCGCGGGCTCAGCGCTACGCGGTGCCGGTCCTGACCGATCTCCTGTCGGCGGTGCGGGAGCCGGGCGTGCAGGGGCTGATACGGGATGCCCGTTACGGACCGGGCGGAGAGACGGTGACGCAGGCCTTCGCCCGGGTGCTGACGGGCCTCGCCTCGACCTGGCCGTCGCTGTTTCGGCCGACCGCGTTCGACACCGGAGCGGCCCGGGTCGTCGCGGTGGATCTTTCGGAGGTGGCGCCGACCGGGTCGGCCGAGGCGGATCGCCAGACCGCGGTGTTCTACATGGTGGCGCGGCAGTTCCTGACCGGGGACTGGTGGAGCGCGCCGGAGGATGCGGGACGGGTGCCGGAGGCCTACAGGGCGTGGCATCGGGCGCGGGCGCGGGAGATGCGCGAGGCGAGGAAGCGGCTCGCCTATGACGAGTTTCACAGGACCGCGCAGGCCCCGGCGGTGCGGGCGCAGGTCGAGAGGGACGTCCGGGAGGCTCGGAAGCTCGGGGTGAGGTTGGTGCTGGCCTCGCAGAGGATCGAGGATTTCGGGGAGTCGCTCGTCGAGCTCGCGAACCGCTACTGGATTCTGGGCGCCGGCGGGGAGGCCGGAGAGCTCGAGCGGCTGTCGCGGACGTTCGGGTTGTCGGAGACGGTATCGGAGGCGGTGCGCCTGCGCCTTACCGGTCCCGGGAGGTCGGGAGCCCCTGCCCTGCTGATTGCCTCCGATCGCCGGGGACGGTTCGAGCAGGTGGTGCTGAACGCGCCGGGGCCGATCGAGTTGTGGGCGCTCACCACGAGTCCCGGCGACGTCGCGCTGCGCCATAGGGTGGGGTTGAAGTTGCGGCCTTCGGAGGCGCGGGCGGCGCTGGCGCGGAGGTTCCCGGCGGGGACGGCCCGGGCGGAGATAGGAGACGCGGAGGCCAGGGGGGAGCGCAACGCTCCGGACCGGCTTGCCGCGGAGGTTGTGGCTCTGGCGCACGGCGCCGGCGAAGGCCGGGAGGCGGGGACGGCCTGAATTCCCCGCCAGGAAAGGAGAAGAGCATGCGTTCGATGAATGAGGCGACGCTGATCGGCTACGTGGGCGGCGATCCGGAGTGCCGGGACCTGCCGAGCGGGGTCGAGATGGCGAATTTCACGCTGGCGACCAACGAGAGGTACCTGAGCTCGGGAGGCGAGGAAAAGGAGTCGACGGAGTGGCACCGGATCGTCGCGTTCCAGGGGCTGGCAAGGGTGGTCCGCGACTATGTGCGCAAGGGCCAGCCCCTGCTGGTGCGCGGCAAGATCCGGACGCGCGACTGGCAGGACGGAGAGGGGGCGAAACGGCGGTCGCGCGAGATCGTGCTGGCCGGTCCGGGCGCCCTGATAAACCTGCTTCCGAGCGGTTCCCCCATGGAGCCCGAGGAAGGATCCGAAGAGCCGCCGATGGAAGAGGCGGCGGCCTGAATGGCGGTTCGGCCCGTTTTCGCGGTTGCGGCCGTGGCGGCGCTTTGGATGGCGCCGCCGGCGGCCGCGGCGGCCGGGGACTGCGACCCGGCGGTCGAGCGCGCGCTGGTCCAGAGTGCCGAGGCCGGGGCGCGGGACGATGTGCGCATCGTGCGGCATCCCCGTCTGGGGGTGCGGGATCCGGACTCGCTGTTCGATCTGTCCTGCGTGACGGACATGTTCGATTACCGGCACTCCAACATCCTGTTCAGTCCGGACCGGGCGATGGCGGACATCCTGGGTTTGCTCAGGGGCTTCGTGTGCGACCGGGCGCGGGAGGCGTATCGCGGGTTCGTGGGGCGAAGCCTGGACGCGACGGTGTTCGCGCACGAGCTGCCGCCGGTGCCGGGGCTCGACGTCGGCGTGGAGTGGGGCAACCTGCTGGACGATTTGGACGATGCGGCGGGGCGGCCGAATGCGGCGGGGGGAACCGTCGGGGATGCCTCCAGCCTGCCGGCGCCGGGGGTCTACCCGGCGCTGCCGGGCGGGGAGCGGGAGAGCCGGTCGCCGGCTGGGTCGAGACCCGGGCTGCTTCGGTCTCTGCTCGGGGGCAATGACGAAGCGGAGGAGCGCCAATGATCCGTGCCGGATTGCTTGTGCTGGTGGCGGGGCTGGGGTTTTCGTTGGAGGTTTACGCCCATTCCTGCGACAGGACGGACAACGATCGCCGCGAGGCGAGCCGGGTGATCCGCAACATCTCGGGGCGGATCGACGCGATGGAGCGGACCATCGTCGAGACCCTGGTGAAGCAGACGGGTCAGCTTTCGGGATACCAGGCGCAGTCGGCCAAGGCAGTGCTCGAGGGGCTGGACGCGCAGACCAAGCTGCTGGCGCAGACGTCGCGCGAGGTCGAGGAGAACCGGATCCTGCGCGATCGGCGGCCGTCGCGGGAACGGTGTCGGACGGCGACGGGGGCCCGGGGTCTGGCGGCTTCCCGGCGCGCCCAGGAGCTGGCCAAGGCCCGGTCGGAGACTGCCGGGGTGGGCCGGATCGCCGGCGACAAGAGCGTGTCGCGGGGAAGCGCGGCGGATAATTCGGAGCGTTTCGAGGCGGTGATGGGCCGGTTCTGCAACAAGGGCCGGGCGGGAGAGGATGCCGGCGCGTGCGGCGGCCGGGCCGGGATGCATGGCGCTGACCTGAAGCCGGGCAACCTGTTCGACCGCGGCACGATCGGGACGCCGGAGGAGCGGCGGACGGCGCTGGAGCTGTCGCGCAATCTCGCGGTGCCGGTGGTGTTCGATCCGGTGCCCGTGGCCTCGGCGGAGACCAGTCAGGAGCGGCGGCAGGCGTTGCTGGCGCGCTCGGCGGCGGCCCGGTCGGCGCTGGCGGCGGATTACTTCTCGCACGCGCGGGGCCTGCGGGCGCCGGGAGCGGCGCTGGGCGCCTGGGCGGCGGCGATGGTGCCGGACCGGGACGCCTCCAGGCCGGTGAGCCGTTACGAGCTGCTGGAGATCCTGGCGGCGCGCAGGTTCGAGGATCCGGACTGGTTCGTTCGCCTGCAGGCGATGACGGCGCCGAACCTGCTGCGCGAGATGGTGAGCCTCCAGGCGATCTCGCTGATGCTGGACTGGGAGCGGTTCAGGGGCGAGGAGCGGCGCGGCGCCGTGGCGGCGGCCGGGCTGGCGCTGGGGGCGGAGGACATGCGCCGGAGCCTGCCCGGGCTGGAGAACCCCCTCGGCGGCGTGAACTGAGGGCGGATGCGCGCCGGCGCCCTTTTCAGGCTGTTTTTCGCGCCTGAGCTCGGGCGCGGGCTGGGTGGCGCGCGCGAGAGCCTGGCGAGGCTTCGGTGCATGATCCGGGCGACGTCGCCGATCGAGCGGCGGCCGCCCTCCCTCCGATGCCTCCTCTTTCCGGCCGGCAGGGCCTCTTTGGCGCTTGGCGTGTTGCTGGCGCTGGGCTGCGGGTTGTTGACCGCCTACGGGGTGTCCGGTCTCGGCGAAGCCGGGGCGCAGGGCGTGCAAGCGGGGTTGTTCGCGGTCGAGGACCTCGGGACGAGAAGGCTGCTGGACTTTCTCGACGGGCTGGAGCTCAGCGGGCGCACGGTGCTCGGGGAGATGCTGGAGGTGTTCAATTACGGCGTGCTGACGCTCGTCGGGTTTCTGCTCATCTGGCACACGGTGACGGGGTCGGTCGCGACCGCGCGGGAGGGTCGTTGGGGTTTCGGGGCGTGGGAGGTGATGCGGATCGTGCTCGCGGTCGCGCTGATGTGGCCGCTCGCGGGGGGAGCGTCGGGAGCCCAGCTGATTGGGATCGGGCTCGCCAGGCTGGGCGGGGATTTCGCGACGGCGGTGTGGAAGCCGGTGGCGGTCGAGAGCCTCGGGAAGGGCCGCTCGATCGCTCCCTGGCCCAGGGAGCGGGAGTGGCGGACGGTGATCGTTCGCACCTTGCTGTCGGAAGTCTGCATGCATGCGGCGAACGAGGAGGCCCGCGCGGCCGGGGATGCGGCTTACGTGGCGTTGGTCCGGCGTGACGTCACGCGGCCATACAAGGGAACGGTCCGTAGGGCGGCGGCCCGCAGGGGCATGAAGATCGGCGAGACCGCGCAATATGACGGGGTGGCGAGAGGGTTGCCCGGGAGCGTTTGCGGGTCGGTGACGTTCGTGGGGTTGAACGAGGACGGGGCGCGGGGGATTGCGGCCCGGGCGCACAGGCTGGCGTGGTCGGCGGTACAGCCGTCGGTGAGGAACGTGGCGAAGGAAGTCGGCGATCATTACGTCGCGGGGAGCGCTTCCTATGGCACGGCGCTGCCCGATATCGGGGCGCTGCTGGACGGGGTGGGCGCGGCCGAGGCGTACCGGGCGGCGCTCGAGCTGGGCATGAAGGAGGCGGCGGCGGCGGGGCAGGCGGAGCTGGAGAAAGCGATCGGCGAGGACGCGGTGCGGATGGGTTGGGTGTCGGCGGCGAGTTTCGTGAACACGCTGTCGCGGTCGGCCGGGCGGATTCGGTCCGCGGCTCGGAATATTCCGCAAGCGGGGTTGTTCTCGGCAGAGCTGGAGGCGTGGTCGCCGCAGGGCTGGGCGGCGGTCCAGGGGGTGGTGAAGGGTCTCCAGGGGAACCATCACTATCAGCTGATGCCGATCGGGTTGGTGGCGGGGATCGGGAGCGGTCGCGCGGCGGTGGAAGGGCGGGGCGGAAGCCTCCTGAGGCGGGTGATGAACTTCATCGATCCGGAGACGGTGATGGTCGCGGAGAGCGGCAACCCGATGCTGGATCTGGCGAACATGGGGTTCGGGCTGATCGAGTCGGGGCTCGCGGTGATGGCGGCGCTCGCGGGGGTGGCGGTCGGCAATAATTTCTTCGAGGGGATTCCGTGGATCGGGAAGGGTCTCGACGTGTTCGAGGCGTCCTGGCAGGTGATGGACGGGATCGTGACCCCGGTGGTCGGGATCCTGCTGGTGAGCGGAGCGGTGCTGGCCTACGTGGTGCCCGCGATACCGTTCATCCGGTTCCTGTTCGGCATTCTCGGCTGGCTGCTGTCGGTGATCGAGGCGCTGCTCGCGGTGACCGTGTTCTGCGCGGCGCATGTGACGCGGGGCGAGGGCGACCGGCTGATGATCGAGGGGACGAGGCAGGGCTGGCTGCTGCTGCCGGCGCTGATCCTGCGACCCGTGCTGATGCTGTTCGGGCTGGTGCTGGGCTATTTCCTGTTTCTCGCGGTGATGGGGCTGTTCAACGAAATCTGGCTGCCGCGGGTGCGGGACGTGACCGGTTCGAGCGGTCTGGACGTGATCGATTTCGTGGCGTTGCTGGTGCTCTACGTGATCGTGGCCTACGGGATCGTGAATGCCTGTTTCAAGGCGATCGACCTGCTGCCGGGCGCGGTGCTCGAGTGGGTCGGCGCCTCGGGGCGGGGCGACGCGGAGGGCGATGGCGCGATCGGGACGTCGACCGGCGGGTTCGGGCGGCTGGCCGGATTGCGGATGGGCTACAGGGCCCGGCCCGGGCCGGCGGCGCAGGGGGGCGGACAAGGGGAGGGTCGGTGATGAGGAAGGTTGCGGTGGAGGGCTGCTCGGTGGCCCTGCCGCTGGCGGCGGCGGGTGCGTGGTCGTGGTGGCTGGCGACGGGCGATCCGGCCAGCGGGCTGGTGCTCTGGGCTCTGGCCGGCGCGGTGTTGGGCGCGGTGTGCGTGTACCTGGCGCTGGATCACGGGAAGGTCCTGAAAGGTCTCTGCTTCGGGGTCTATTGCGGGGCGCTGCTGGTGTGCGGGGCGATGATCTGGGTCGAGATCGTGCGGCCGGGGCTGGAGATGGGTCCGATGCGGTTCCTGTCGGGGCTGCTGAGCCTGGATACGCGGTCCGGCTTGCTGGTGCTGGGTCCGCTCGGCGGGGTCGTCCTGGTGGGGCTGGTGTGGTGCGAGTTCATGGGAAAGGCGATCGCGAAGGGCGGTGAGCGCAGGAAGAAGCGTTCCAACTCGGAATTGTTCGGGACGTCGAAGCTCCTGGGGCGGGAGCACGTGAAGCGGCTCGAAAGGGGTCAGGGGGTGCTCCTCGGGCAGACCGGGACCGGGGGCAAGGCGCGGCTGGTGGGCTGGCCGCTGGAGGGCTCGGCGGTGTCGCTGGCCCCGCCGAGGACCGGGAAGGGCGCGACGATCGCGCTCAATTACCTGGCGCCCGAGGGACGCGGCTGGGGCGGGTCGACGGTGCTGGTGGATCCGCGCGGGGAGACGTTCTGCGTGGTGGCGCGGCGGAGGCGCGAGATGGGGCGCCGGGTGGTGCTGCTGGACCCGTTCGGTGTGGTCGAGGGGCACAGGGAGGGGCTGGAGGACGAGCTGCATCTGCCGGACGTGAGAAGCGCCCGTTACAACCCGATGGATTTCATCCGGGGGGATCAGTCGGTGGCGTCGCGGGACATCAACGTGCTGCTGGACGCGCTGCTGACGCCGCCGGCGGGGTCGAACGACACGTCGTCCCACTTCTACGAATCCGCGCGGGCGATCATTGCCGGGTACATCGCCTGGGTGAGGTTCGGGCAGAGGCCGGACCGGCGGAATTTCGCGGAGGTGTACAGGCTTCTCACCCTGGCGCCGGATGAGAGGAAGGTGCTGGTGGCGGAGATGCGGAAGGCGGAAGGGATGGCCGGGGGCCTGGTGAGGGTCGCGGCTGAGCGTCAGATGCAGGTTGGGGAACAGGAGGCGGGGTCGAATTTCTCGACGGTCGCGAACCAGCTTTCCTTCCTGAACTATCCGCAGCTGGGGGCGAACACGATGGTGTCGGATTTCGATCCGATGGACCTGGCGTCCGGAGAGGTGGACCTTTTCGCGGTGGTGCCGGAAGAGATGACAGAGCATGCGCGCGCCTGGCTGCGTCTCTGGATCACGATTCCGAACGCGGTGTCGGGGATGAAGCCGCTCGAGCGGGACATGCTGATAATCGTCGACGAGATGCCGAAGCTGGGTTTTCTGAAGCCTGTGATGGAGGGCTACAACCTGGCGGCCGGTCGCGGGGTGCATTTCTGGTGCTTCGCGCAGTCGATCTCGGCGTGGGACGCGACCTGGGGCAAGGATAACCGCGAGGTCCTGGTCGATCTCGCGGAGCTGGTTCAGGTGCTCGGGTTTCCGAGGACCGACGTGCCGGGAGCGGAAGCGTTGTCGGCGGCGATCGGGTCGGCCGGGTTCGTTCAGCGTTCGGAATCGCATGACGGTCACGCGGCGGGGGCGACGATGATGCCCTCGGGCGGGACCGTGCGGGTCGGCGAGAGCCTGTCGACGGTGCGGGAACGCGTGGTGACGCCGGACGAGATCCTGACCATGGGGCCGGAGGACCAGCTGGTGATCGCCGCGTCGAAGGAGGTTCCGAGGGACGCGTTCAGGCTGAAGCATTCGCGGTACTGGATGCGGGAGGATTGCCGGGGTCTGAACGGATCCAAATCCGTTCGTGGTGCGGAAGCGGGCGGCGGCGGGGAGGGGGCCGGTATTCGATGTACAGGCGGCGGCCGGCGGCCGCGGTGGAGGCGGGCCGATGACGGAGGACGGGGAGATGGCGGAAGAGCGTCCGGAAGGGCGGGCGGCGGGAACGCAAGGGCCGGCG
The DNA here is from genome assembly GCA_965202835.1 of Alphaproteobacteria bacterium. Taxonomy (GTDB): domain Bacteria; phylum Pseudomonadota; class Alphaproteobacteria; order MPNO01; family MPNO01; genus MPNO01. The sequence goes on from CBDBCA010000002.1 coordinate 441,567, forward strand.
GACGATGACGTGGATGGCGAGGTGGGCCGCTTTTTGGGGCAGGTCGACGATCCGGAGGATATCCGGGCGAGGGGCGTGGCGGAGTCGGAGCCCGAGGACGCCGAATACGAAGCGAGGATGAACGAGCGCTACGAGGACCAGATCGAGCACGAGAAGCAGATGCTGCGGGAAGGCGGTATCGACGTGGACGGCACGGGAGAGGGGATGCCGTTGGGTTCGAAGCCGATCACCGGGCCGCGCTACCGGCCGAGGGAGATGGTGGAAGCGGCCGCGCGGGAGCGGGATGATGAGGCCGCGGCAGACGGTGGAGGCGCGGCGGATGGCGCGGCGTCGACGGGTCCGGCGCCGGGCGGAGCGGTGTTGCCGGCGGGTGTCGAGGTCGAGCGTCCGGGCCTGCCCGAAAGGCCTGGCCATGGCGAAGCGGTGGTGGTTCGGCTGGACCAGGCGGGACAGGCGTTGCTGCGGAACTTCATGGACGTGCAGTCCAGCGCGGTCGTCCAGTGGACGGACGCGATTGCGCGGGAGGTGAAGGAGCTGAAGGAGTCGGTGCCGCGGTTCGCGACCGGGGACGTGAAGCTGTTGGCGGCCGAGGTCGGGAAGCTGGCGGAATATCTGCGGGTCGAGCAGGCCGACGAGACGAGGCGGCGGGAGGCTTCGGAGGCTTCCGAGGGTCGCTGGACGCGGCCGCTGCGGGTCGCGGCGGTGGCGGCCGTGCTTGGGGCGTTCGCCGCCGGCGCGGGGCTTCAGGCGCGCTGGCCGGTGCTGGAGGATGGCACCAACGGGTGGAAGGATATCGTGTGGCAGCGGCACGGTATCGCGATCGCCGAGTGCATCAAGCGCGCCAGCGGGCGGGACCGCGGCGAGGTGTGTTCGGTGAGCGCGACCATCAGGTAAAGGGCGGGGCGGGGCGGCGCCCCGCCCTCCCCTTCCCGGGTTATTTCTCCCACCCTGCGATCTCGGCGAATTCGCGCCAGGGGAAGGCGTGGGACCGGCCGGCGATGTCGACGTGGATGGCCCCTCGGGAGATGTGCCAGGAGCCGGTGCGGCGCTTGGCGGTGACGGCGCCGCCGGACCCGAAAACGTGAGGTATGGGCCGGTTGCCGTTCAGCAAGACGACGACGGGGGTTTTCGCGTCCGCGAGGTCTTTCATCATCGCGAAGGCGGGGTGAAGGACGCCCGTTGAGATGGCGGAGATCGGGTAGCCGACGTGGATGCTTCGCTCGATGCCGAAGAGGTTCCAGGTCGTGGTCAGCAGGCGGCCGTTATCGGTCAGGGTAACGGTGCCGGTGTCTCGGATGTCGTCGGCGTCGTTCAGCAGCCAGGTTTCGCGGCGATCGGGGAGGATGTTGAACACCGCGCGGCGTCCTCTGGGCGTGACGGCGATGTAGCCGTGGAAGCCGCGTATGGCGGCGTGGAAATGTTCGGGGGTCAGGGTGGGTCGGTTGCCGGCGGCGCCGATACCGGTTGCGCCGGGGTATTTGGCGTGGGAGCCGGGGTGATTGCGGATGGATGTTGCGGTCGCCTTTGTCCGGCTGAAATCGGTGGCGTTCTGGCGGGCATCGATCTCGAGGGAGGCCGGAAGATCGAGATCGGAACATCGGGAGACAAGCGCCTGGGGCCAGGCGGTTTGTATCCAGCCTCGGCGGGCTACACGCCAATGGTCGGATCTGGAGAAATAGCTTTCCGTGTGGAAGCTGCCCGTGTCCGGATCGTAGATGATGACGCGGCGGCGGGTGTGGCGATAGGGGAAGGGCGCCTGGTCGTCATGGGCGATCTCTTCCGGGTCGGTCCAGCTGACTTCGAGGTTGGACGGTCCCGCGGGGGTGCCTATGCGCCACGACGAAGTGGGGAATGAGGACAGGTAGCGGTCCCCGTGAATGGAATAGCGGCAGCCGTAGAGGCGGCCGTTCGCGGCGTAATGGACGGCGGAGACGCGATCGAACCGGTCGAAGACGAAGACCCTGGCGGACAGCAGGTCGCGGAAGAATTCCGGCGGGTGAGAGGACTGGTTGTACGGCTTGGCGGCGGCGCCGTGCGGGGAGAGCGCGGCGGCGGCGATTGCCGCGAGGCACAGGAGGGCGGTGCGGGCGATGCGGATCATGGCGTGGGGCTTTCCTGGCAAATCGAGCGGGTGCGGGGTCTCCGGCGGGTCCGGAGGTTCATCCTTATCGGGCTTTTCTCCTCTGCCCGGCGTGTTCTCCCTACCATGAATTCCTTCCCAGGCCGCGTGGCGGAACGAGGCCATCGGGTTTCGGGAAGGATTGCCGGGGATGGTCCGAGGCGCGGTGTCCTGGCCGGTTGGCGAGGATCTCGGAGGAAGGGCGTGCGGTGGGTGCGGCCGGTCGTCAGGGCGTTCCTCAGCCGGCCTTGTCCGGCTCCTCGTCCGGCGCGGCCCGAGCGCGGTCCACCAGCCGCTGAACGATCGCCCGCATCCAGCTGTCGCCGTGCCAGTCACGCGCCACATGGTCCGCGCCATACAGGTCGATGGCGATCCGCCGCAGGGACTTCCCGGACCGGAGGCCGGCCAGCGCAACCGCCCGCATCGCCGCGTCTTCCCCGGCATCACCGGCCGTCATGGCGCCCTGCCGGACCCGAGCGTCCGAGCGGGTTCCTGCTGCTCGCCCGGCCCCTACCAGCGCATCAGGCTTTTCAGCATCACCCCGTGGTCGGCTTCGTTGTCGTTCGCGGCCTCGCGTCGCGTCGCGTCGAGACTGACCTCGAAACCGGGGTCGCCACGCACCGCCGAGGTCACACGCCAGCCCATGCGGTACTCGCGCGCCGTATCGGAGAGCCCGAACCCGACGTTCGGCGTGCCGGTGAAGCGGTCGCCCAACAGCGACATGCCGTAGCCGGCCTCCGCGTCGAACCGGCTCGACGGCTCCGACTCCCCGTTCGTGGCCAGCCCCGACGACGCCGGCAGCGCCCACAGCCGCTGCGAGCCGGACGGGTCCACGCCGTAAGACGGCGTCAGCGACGCAGACAGGCCGCGACCCGCGCCGCCCGGCACCAGCCGTAGCTGCCCCGACACGCCCCATTCGTCGTAGCCGTCCTCGGCATGCACCGCGAGGCCGTGCAGCCTGAGCGCCATATCGAGGCCCCGCGAGGGGTCCGCATAGCCAAGGCCGGCCCCGATCTCCAGGCCGGTCCCCGTCTCCGCGTCGCCCGCGTCGTGGCGCACCCCGAGCTCGAGCTTCGGCGTCAGCGCCGCGCCGCTTGCGAACGAGAAGGTGCGCGAGCCGTCCAGCATCGCCCGCACCCGGCTCGACTCGCCCCGCGCGCCCATCAGGCTCCCGAACTCGGTCGCCGTCACCCGGTCGGACTCCGTCCGCACCCAGAACGCATCCGCCTTCAGCGCCAGCGCGAAGCCGCCCGCCTCGGTAGGCTTCACGAGATCGCCCCGCACCCCCGTCGCCGCGAGCGTCATCGCGAGGTCCGTGCGGTAGCGCTGCGCCACCGCGCCGTCGACGTCGAGCGAGAGTCGTCCCGAGCCCGTGCCCGCGAGACCCCACGCCGAGATGCGGTCGGTAAGCGCGAGCCGCGCATAGGGCATGGCCATCGTCGCCGTGCTGCCCAGCGCGTAGCGCCAGCCCGCATCGCTCGCCGTGCCTTCGCCGACGCTGTGCGTCATCGCAAAGCCCATCAGCAGCCGGCCGCGCTCGTAGTCCATACCCATCGAGCCGGTCGCCGACTCACCCGTAAGGCCGAGCCCCGGCACCGCGGCCGAGAACCGCGACACCGACGCGCCCTGGCCCCAGCTCGTCCACTGCGACCCGGCGCCCTGGCCGAGCACCGCCCGGAACGACGATCCCAGCAGCAGCTCGCGCGCCGTCACCCGGCGGGCGCCGGTGACGGTGGCGGGATCGTTCCAGCCGTTGGTGAGGCGGTGGCGCGCGAACGGGTCGTCCTCGTCCGCCGCCGGCGCGGAGGGCGCCCCGAACGTCTGCGCGAACCCCGTCAGCACGGTCGCCAGCGCCTTGCCGCCGTCCGCCTCGCCGAAGTTCATGCGCTGCCCCGCGAACGTCACGTGCGAGCCCGCATCGCGCGGCGTCTCCAGCCGCGCCGTCACCGACGCGACCGCGTCCGAGGCCACCATGCGCCCGAACCGCGCAAGCCACATCGCCTGCAGCGGGTCCGAGTTCCGGATCAGGCCCTGCGTCTCGCGGTGCCGTGCCGCCAGGGTCCCCGCCACGGGGTTCGAGAACCGCAGCAGGAAATGCTCCATCCCCTCGTCGATCGCGTCGTCGAGGATGGGCACCGACACCGTCTTCAGCGTCTGGCCCGCCGCGAAGGTGAGCGTGCCCGAGGTCGCCGTGTAGTCCGCGCCCGCCCGCGCCGGTGGCGTCCCGGCCCACCTGCCGGACCCGTCCGCCGTATCGTAGTCCACGAACACCGAGTCCCCGGACGCATGGCTGAGGCGCACCGTGAACACCATCGCGGCGTCCGTCCCCTCACGGGCGATGGCCCGCTTCGTCACGATCGCCGGCAGCGACACGGCGGCGTCGTTGTCGGCCACCGTCACCGTGGCCCGCGCCTGGGCGCCCAGCGCGTAGCCGGAGCCGCCTGCGAGCGCCGCCACCAGGGCGCCCTCCGCCTCGTCCGTATTATCGTCCACCGTCGCCACCGTGAAGACTGTCGAAGCCGTCCCGGCCGGGATCGTCACCGTGCGCGTCCCGAGCGCCGAGGCTTGCGCGAACGCGCCGTTCTGGGAGACCGACACCTCGACCGCCAGCGCCGAGGACGGGGCGGGCGAAGCCGTCAGCGTGAAGCCCGCCGCCGCGCCCTCCGTCACCGGGTCGCCGCCCGCGATGGTCACCACGGGATCGGAAGCCGGCGCGCCGCCGGCCTCGATCTCGCCCAGCGCCGCCGCGACCGCCACCCAGCGCCTCCAGCCCCGGTCGGCATAGGTCTGCGCCTCCGCCGCGCCCATCGCCGTCAGCGAGCCGTCCGGCACCTGCACCCCGAACGCCAGCAGCACCCGGTCCCAGCGATCCGTGTGCGCCTTGTTCCAGGCGCAGCACGGGTCGTCGCGCCACCCCTCGATCTGCTGGATCAGCGCATGGAACTGCTGCGCCACCTGCTGCGGCGCCGGCTCCGGCGCCGCCTCGCGGGTCACCGTCACCGTGTAGGTGCGCGTGTTGCGCGCGTCCGGCTCCGTCACCAGCACCACGATGGTATTCGTCCCCACGACCAGCGCCACCGGCGTCGCCGGGTCGCCGCCGTTCACGGTTATCCGCGCCTTCCGGTTCTCGGGGATCGCGGTCACCGTGACCTCGGTCACGTCGTGGGCCACCGTCGCGCTGTAGGTCTCGCGCTCCGGGGCGAACGCCTGGTCCAGGCTCACCTGCCCGCTTGTCGCGGCCCCGGCGCCCGTCGCGCCGGCCGCCATGCACAACGCCGCCGACAGCAGTACCGCAATCCGTGCAATTCTCTTCATCGGACAGCCCCCCTAATTTCCGGCATTCAATTGAAGGGCGCGCAGCCGGGGGTTCGTACCGCCGGTGGTCGTACCCGCTGCATAGAACCAATTGGCCGTTTGGCTGCTGTGCTGCACTCGGACTTCGTACTCGGTGCCTGGGCTCAGGCCGTTGATGACGCGGGTCGTACCGCGGTTGTCAGGGCCGCTCCCATGGGAGGTCCACCCTTCACCGTCACTTGACCGGCCGGTGCAGCGATACACGGGCACGTTGTCAACATACCTGGGTCTGGTCACGGTTCCGTCCGTGACCATCTCCAGGACGCAGTGATACTTTTCCCTGTATTGCACATTGTAGAAGCCGGGGCCTTCGCTGCTCCGGTGCCCTGGAGTCCGCGTCCATCTCAGGGTCAGCCTCCGGTCGCCGGGCGTCACCTGCACGTTCAGCCAAACAGCATTCCCGCGGTGAATGACATTCGGCGTGCCGGTCCCCCTCAGCCACGCGCTGGCCCCTCCGGCGTTCTCCGCCCGTACGCGCACGTTGTACGACCTGCCGTTCTTCAGTGGCGAGATGTACGCCTGAAGCGTCCCGCCGAAATACTCCACGGTGAGATCCATCCAGCCCGTCGACGGGTCCGCGCCGGTCGCAGCCATGTCGGGCGCTGCGATCTCCTTCCACTCCCAGCGCCAGTGTGTCACCGTCTGCGAAGGTGCCGCCCAACCAATGGTCAAAGCTCCGCGTTCCGGCGTGACCACCAGATTCGTGGGCGCGTCGGGAGGCGTGACGGCGGGCGGCGCGTCGTCATCCGTGATGGTGAATTTCAAAAAGCTTACGGTCGCAAATCCCGTCGGAATCGGCGCCGGCCACACATAGAACTCCTCGTCGTCGGTGTCGGCGTCGTGCGCCGCGTAGACGTGTACCGAATTGTCCGTACCGGGGTAGAGTACGATGGTCGCGGGGAGCCTGACGTCACCCGGCTCTGTGGTGGTGCCCCCCATAGTCAGCGGGATCTCCACCGGGAGAACGATCCCGCGGGCCCGCGCCAGCTCCCGCGTCAGCTCCGGCGTAGTCGTCGCCTTCAGCACCACCTGCTCGCCCTCATTGATCGTCGTCTGCTCAGCGGAAAGCGTGACCGAGATCTGGGCCTGCGCGGAGGCCGTAGCGAACAGGGACAGCGCGCCGAGCAGCAGCGCGAGAACGGGGAGGAGAAGGGAGAGGCGGGCGCGACGGCGCCCGGGCCGCGGGTCAGGCCTGCGCGGAGAACCTGCCGAAGGAGCCGGTTTGCGCGCGCCGGCCAGGCGCCGGGCGCACGTCATGCCGCTGGCCGCTGGCCGCTGGCCGCTGGCCGCTGGCCGCTGGCCGCTGGCCGCTGGCCGCTGGCCTCATTATACACGCGTGTATCGCGGGCCGGTGTCAAGCGCCGATGCAAGAGCGGCGCCGCAGCGCCCGAGACCCGGGGCGGAGCCGCCTCGGCAATCCTTGCCCGTTCACCGTCCGCAGCAGCCAACGACTGGCTTTCCGACACTCGCAACATCGCGAACCCTCCTCAAGCCGCGGGGCCACTGCGATCCCCGCCGAAAGCGTGCGCGCTCTCGCACGCACGCATCCACCGTGCGTGTAATTTACGACAGAATAATGAGTATGAGCAATCGCGTTCAGATAAAGATCGGTCTCATAGCATAAAGCACCTGCGGGAACCGCCACCGCGCCGCGACGGGCGCGGCAGGCAGAACCGGTGCGGATTGAGCGTGATCACGGTAATCGATGGTGCGGTTATCGCGGCATTTGATGGACTCTGGACTCGGTACCAGAGGAAACCCGGCGGGTGTCGCGAGGCCGTCGTGGCCAGCAAAGCAGGGTGTGGCCATGCAACCCGCGCCGCTATTGCTTCTCGGCGCCGAAGGTACCGATCACGCCGACGAAGCCCCGGTCGTTCGACGCCGCCTTCGCCGGCGTGCCGTGGTGCGCCTGGAATGCCCCGCCGACCGCGGTGGGGAGCGCCGTCTGGGAATCGGCGGCGGTGCGGCGGAAGAACTGGGCGACCCATCCGCCGCTCCAGTCGCGTCCATCGGCGCTGCCGGCGGTATTGCCATGGGACACGAAACCTCCACCGTTCCAGTCGGCCCCAGTCACCCCTCCGGTCTCGTTGGCAAGCGTCGCCGTCCAGTTTCCCAACGAGGCGCCGGAGGCGTCCCTGAAGTTGTCGATGCTGCCCGAGAGGGCCAAGTACGGCGCATGGTCGAAATCCGCCGTCAGGGTTGCGTCTGCCGTGAACGCGCCGGATGCGCCGTCCCGCTCGCCGGCCGCGCGCTCCGCCCACAGGCCGGCGGCGGCTCCGGTATAGGTCGCGGTGCCGGAAAGCGCCTTGAGTTCCGCGAAACCGCCGGGCCAGTACTTGTGGCGGCCCGCGACGAAGACGTTGGCGCCGCGCGGCCACGCGGCCTGCAACGCCAAGGGGCTCGCCCGGCTGGCGTTGAGAGTGGCTACGACCGGGTCGTTCCCGAACGTCCCGAGGCCGACGGTGCTCGAGTCGGGAACCCGCGACCACCATCCGAAGGAGAGGTACGACTCCCCGGAAATCGCTTTCGAGTACACGGTCACGGTGTCGGTGGTCGTGACGCCGGCGCCGTCCGTGCGGCTCCATTCCCGCGCGCTTCCCGTCCATCCTGAAATCGCCGGAGGGGCATCCGCATCGACGAACCCGGTGGGGGTCGACGGATCGCCGTCGTTGTCGAGTTCGCCGCCGAGAACCCCCTTGCTTGGCCGGTGCAGGGCAAGCGGGAGCGCGGCGCACGGGGGCCCGAACGTGAGGTGGCGGTCCGCGACGGGCCAACTGACGAACTGATCCCCGAGCGCATCGTCCTGGAGGCTGGTGATGGCGCTGGCGATCCCGTGCGCCGTGGCGCCCGCCAGGGTCGGTGGCACGACTCCTGCGGTGGCCACGCCTCCGGTCGAGGAGGCCGTGAACGCCCCTCCGTCCCCACCCGTCACCATCACGTCACAGTCGGGGCCCCCGGACGGGCAGGCGAAGCGCACGCCGCCCGCGTCGCGATGCTCGCCCGCGGCCACAGTCACGCTCCCGCCCGGATTGCGGGGGAGCCAGTTGCTCAACCAATGGCCATCGGGCAGCGCCACGGCTTGGGCCAGGAACACGAAGTCCGCAATCGCCAGCGGCGTGTTCGTCTCCACCGTCAGGCCAGCGAGCAGCGTGTAGGTGTAACGGCCATCCCGCGCCACCGCGCCGGCCACGATGTCGGCCGGCGATGGCCAGGAGCCGCCCTCCGGGTCCGCGTCCAGCGCAATCGTGTCGCCGGCCTCGAAATCGGCGATGATCTTGTGGCCCGAAGCCCCAAGCGAAAACGCGAAGCGGTCGTCGCCTTTGCCGCCGTGCAGGATGTCGTTGCCGACGCCGCCACGGAGCACATCCCTGCCGCGTCCGCCACGCAGCACGTCATCGCCGGCGCCGCCGCGCAGCACGTCGTTGCCCCGGCCGCCCCGCAACTCGTCGTTGCCGTCCTTGCCGCGCAGCTCGTCGTTGCCCTTCCCGCCGACGAGCAAGTCGTCGCCTTTGCCGCCCTTCAGCTCGTCGGCGCCGTTCGTGCCGGTCTGTTCGAGCGGCGGCTTCCGTGGCTTCTCCGTCTCCTCGTCCGCCATTGCGGCGGGCGGTGTGGCGAGCACACAAAGCGCGCCGAGCAGCAGCGCGAGCGGGGGAAGGAGGCAGGAGAAACGGGCGCGGGCGCGCCCGGGACGAGAGTCAGTCCTGCGCGGGTACCCTGTAGAGGGAGCCGGTCGTTGCGCGCCGGCCAGGCGCCGGGCGCACGTCATGTCGCTGGCCGCTGGCGATTGTACGCGTCCGAATCGGGGCCCGGTGCCAAGCGCCGATTCATAAGTGGCGCGAGAGCGCCCGACGCCGAGGGAGGAGCCGCCTCAGTTGTCGCCGCCGGTTCCCTGCCCGCACCGGCGGGCGACTGGCTTCCCGAAAATCGTAACATCGCAAACCCTCCTCAAACTCCGTGGCCACCCCCTACGCTCGCCTCTTCCTGGCGCGCTCTCACCGGCCGAATCCGCCGCCCGATGACGCCTCGTCCGAATACCGGCCCGGCCGAGTCGGCCACCACCGCAGGATGCTGCGAACCGCCGACGGACGCATCCACCGTGCATGTAATTTACGACAAGCGGGTGAGTACTGATAATCTTGATACAATAAGGATAGGTGTAATATCATAAAGTTCCGCAGGGCAGCACCTCGAAAACCCGAGGAAGACCCGCTGAAGATGACCCTCTCAGCCCCGCCATCCACCAGCGGCCGCTCAATTGCACGCGCAGCAATTGATGGTGGCGGGCTTTCGGACTGCTTGATGATGGGTTCGGGCAGGAAGGGCTAGTGTCCCGTTTCATAAATTACTAGCCAAGGGTGTTGACCTGTGGTTCGCTGTGCTTCGGGTCATCGGTTCGGAGGGTGCCATGGCGCGGGGTAAGGCGGTTGCGATTGTGTTGAGCGATGAGGAGCGCGGCGAACTGGCGCGGCGGGCGCGGCGTCGCAAGTCCTCGCACGGGGCGGCGCGGCGGGCGCGGATCGTGCTGTTGGCGGCGGATGGCCTGAACAACTGCGCGATTGCGGAGAAGCTGGACGTCTCGCGGCGCACCGTCGGGCTGTGGCGTTCCCGCTTTGCCGAGAGGCGACTTGAGGGCCTCGACGACGAGCCGCGCCCCGGTGCGCCGCGCAAGATCGGCGACGACAAGATTGCCGAGGTGGTGACGCGGACGCTGGAAACGGTGCCCGAGGACGCGACCCACTGGAGCCGCCGTTCGATGGCCCGAGCCACCGGCGTCTCGGTGACGACGGTGCACCGCATCTGGGGCGCCTTCGGCCTGCAGCCGCACCGCTCGGAGAGCTTCAAGCTGTCGAGCGATCCGCTGTTCGTCGCCAAGGTGCGCGACATCATAGGCCTCTATCTCGACCCGCCGGAGCGCGCGCTCGTGCTCTGTGTCGACGAGAAGAGCCAGATCCAGGCGCTCGACCGCACCCAACCGATGCTGCCCATGCGGCCGGGCCAGGTGGAGCGGCGCACGCACGACTACAGGCGCCACGGCACGACCACGCTGTTCGCCGCGCTGGACACCGCCACCGGCGCGATCATCGGAACCTGCATGAAGCGGCACCGGGCGCAAGAGTTCCGCACCTTCCTCGACGAGGTGGAACGCAACCTGCCCGCCGACCTCGACATCCATGTCGTTATGGACAACGCATCCAGCCACAAGACCAGGCTGATCCGGGACTGGTTCGCCAAGCGGCCGCGCTGGCACAGCCACTTCACACCGACATCCTCGTCATGGCTCAACCAGGTCGAGCGCTTCTTCGCCCTGCTGACCGAGCAGCAGATCAAGCGCGCCGCCCACCGCTCCACCGCCGAGCTCGAGGCCGCCATCGAGCGCTACATCGATGCCCACAACCGCGACCCCAAACCGTTCCGCTGGACCAAATCCGCCGACGACATCCTCGCCGCCGTCGAGCGCTTCTGCCAACGTACCCTCAGCGTCCAAGACAAAGTTGGATAGAAACTTCTGAATCGGGACACTAGCCAACGACCCCTGCGGCCACCATCACCTCATCCGGAACCCTCATCGAGCACTCCGGGAACGTCATCATCCACTGCGTCCATCCGACGTCGGAGAACAAGCAGGTCGCCGCCGTAAGGGACGAACGCGGCGAGCCGGTCGTGAAGAAGCTGCTCGACGCCGTCGGGCGCGGCGAAGACTTCGTCGACTACCGCTGGGACGGTGCCGAGCGCACCGCCTACGAGGTCGAGTACACCTCGAGGGTCACCGGCAAGAAGCTCGTGCTCACCGGAGGCTTCTCGCAGGACCTCTCCCCGGTCCCGGTCAAGATACCACCGCTACCGCGTCCGCAGGTGACCGCCACCGAGGTCGTGGATCGCGAGACGCCCGCCACCTTCGTCAACATGGCGGCGAAGGCGTACCGGGACGCCATGCCGACGCCCGGCATGCGCGACCTCGGAAACACGAAGAACGCCCTGCGGCAGGAGGGCGGGGACTGGAGAGCGGGCTTCGTCTACGTCTTCGTTGAGCGTGTTCACGATAATCGATGGTCTGGTTTTCACGCTATTTGATGGACTCTGGGTCCGGCGCCGGGAGGAACTGGCGGGGTGTCGCGAGGCCGTCGGCGCGTCAAGCCGCTGCGCTGCTCCTCCGCTTCGCTACGGCCCTTCGGGTGACCCGCCGCCGTTCACGCGACGAAGTGCTGCCATCAACCGCCAGAATCCGCCGCATCTGACGGCTCAGCACGGCTTGCCAGAATCCTTACGTACGATCTCGCGGCGTCTAGTTGAGGAAGTGTTGACAAGGGGGTTTGCGGCGGAGCCTCAAGGAGCGCGGAAACTCCTAATTGCTTGTAATATTTGAAGCAATCAGGTTCTTGAAGCCAGCGTCGTAGGTCTATCCGCGAGAGAGAACATCTTCGCCAGCACGCCGACCGTCTGGTTCGCCTGCACGGGCTTGTCCCGCATCTTGTAATGCAGGTCCGAGGCATGCGAACGCTCCACCGCCGAGAGCGGCAGATGGCCGAGCTCGGGCACGATGTAGCGGTCCACGATGCGCCGGAAGTTCGCCGCCGTCCCCGGCTGGCAGTTCACCTCGACATGCGCCTTCAGGTAGCGCGCCGCCAAATCGGCCACGGTGGGCTCCGGCTCGGGCTCGGGCGGGAACGGCGCCTCGCCGCGACGGATGCGGTCGATGACGGCGGCCGCTTCCTTGCGCGCCTCGTCCGGCGGCATGTCGCCGTGCGCGCCCAGCGTGGCACGCTTCATGCCGCCCCCCGGCCCCCGCATCTGGACCACGTAGACCTTGCGTCCCGTTGCATACGCTCTGACGCCGAAGCCGGTCAGGTCGCGGTCCCAGAACACCGTGTCGCCATTCTCGACGGCGAGCGCGTCCACCGTCCGCTTGGAAATCCTGATCGCGTTCCGTGCCGGGAAAGCGTTCGGTGACGCGGTGATGTGAGTGGTGGATTCAACGATTGAGCGTTCGCTTCCAGTCCTTGCGGAGGGGCCGCAACCAGATGTCCTTTTTCGGCTCGGCTCGTTTCGTATGCCTGTCATAGCGTCCTCTTCCCTGGGTGGTTCCGACGAGGGTCCAGCCCGACGCCATGTAGACGGCGCCGGTGTAGCGCGGGGTCTCGACGAAGGTCTCGATCAGCACGAGGGTGGTGCCGTAGCGCTCGGTCCAGTCCGTGGGCAGGCGGCGGCGCCCGAGGGCAAGGATGTGGGACCCCAGGTTCGGGATCTCGACCCACGGCAATATCAGGAAGCGCGGATTGTAGACCACCAGCGGCAGGTTCACCGAGACAAGCCCCCTGGCGAGCTTCTTTGCAAGATTGCCGGGGGGCACCCACCCCCGACCATCAAATAAATCGAGCGGAATCCGCCCTCCGACCACCAGTTATTCTGCAAACGCTCATCGACCAGCGCGACCGCGCGGTTGTCCTACATTGACATGCCGACGCTCGGGGCGAGGCCCTGGGATTGTTGTTCGGTGGCGGAGCGCTGATGGGAGGTGTCTTCGGCGCGTTCCTGCCGGCGGGGCGGTGCCGGGTTGATCCGCATGATCGGGATTTGCCTGTCCCTGGGGACGGCCGCGGAGAGTTCGCGGGCTTTCTCGACGAGGGCGGTGGTCTTCTCGGTGCCGTTGGTGATTTCGATGACGCCGCGGGGCTTGACGGTGTCGAGGATGCGCTGGTCGCGTTTGACCACCTGCTGGCTCTTGGGAAGGGTGTAGTCGATCGGGACGCGGACCTGCTCGACGCCGCGTTCCTTCGCCCAGTCGGAGACGTCCTGGATCACGCCCTTGGCGTTGCCGTGGGCGATGAACATGTCGGGGCGCTTCTCGAGGACCTTGTCGAGGCGTTCGAAGATCGTCTGGCGGTCGACGGTGGCGTCCTTGAGCGCGGTGACGGCGATCGGGTAGCCCTGGGGAAGGCGGGCCTTGGCGCGCTCCTGCCGGATCCGTTCGACCACCTTGATGGCCTCGGCCGACGCGGCGGTGTGGCGCGTGTTGCCGAAGTGGTCGTCGGGAGTGGGCGGGGTCCAGCGCTTGCCGGTGCGGTCCTCGAAGAAGGCGGTGAACTGGGCGTGCATGTTGCGTAGGGCGGTGTCGCTGTCGGCGACATAGCGGGAGCGGTCCTCGTGCTCCGCGCGCTGGGTGTTGTCGAGTTCGCCGTAGATGTTCTGCCGGTCGAGCTCGGTGCTTTTCGCGGCCGCGGCGCTGAGCTGGTCGGCGGTGCCTCCCCTCCCCTCGATCACCGAGTGCACGACGCCGATGAACCGGCTCATCAGGGTTTCCTTGATCGGTTGGCGCTGGTCGCCGTTGTGGCGGGCGGCGTCCTCGGAGAGGGCGATGTCGTCGGGGAGCGCGGCGTCGACGATGGCCTCGAGCGCCCTGGTGGGGGTGATTTCCGGGTTGGGCGGCGTGTGGGCCGGATCCGGGGTGTCGGGGTTGAGGAAGCGGTCGGCGGCCGCGGCCTCGTGGGGAAGCACGGGGCGGGCGTGGTCCGCATCGGAGGAAGGCACGGGCGGGGCGGAATAGGCAGGGCGAGCGTCGGCGAGGTAGGCGTCGGCGGTGCGCTGTTCGTCCGGTGTCGCTGCCCGCGCGTGGTGCTCGACGGGGGACGGCTGGTCGTGGCAGGGCGCGTGGACAGCCGGCGTGTGGGCGGGTTGGAGGTTGCGGTGCTCGGGAGCGTCGGCTCTGGTGGCGACCAGGATACGGCCCTGCGGGTCCTGGAGCTCGATCCTGTCGGGGGCCGTGAACTTCTCCGGCCAAGGGTGTTCGCGTTCGCGGCGCCTGTCCTCGGCGAGGTTCGCGGCTTCGTGTTTGGCGGCGAACTTTTCGGCCGTGGTCTGGCGTTGCGCGGGTTCCCGGGTAGGAGCCGGTGCCGGGGTTTGCCGGGTTTCCTGCCTGTGGGCGATGTTCTCGCGGACGATCTCGACGGGAATGGCGCGTTCCTGGGCGGCGTCGTGGAGGCGTGGGGGCCGCTGCCCGGGCGCGGTGAACCAGATCACCTTCCGGGGTTGGGACATGGCCATGTCGTTGTCGCGGGTTCGGATGGCCGCGCCGATATTGTCGGGATACGCCTTGAAGTCCGGAGGAAAGGCGATTTGCGGCACGCCGTTGTTGCGGGCCCATTTGCCGGCGATGTCGGGAATCCCCTTCCCTCCCCCGTGAGCGAGGATCATGTCGGGGTGCTGCTTGAGCTGCCGGTCGAGGGTGTGGATGACGGTGTGGTGGTCGGGGGCCTGTTTCGAGCTGGTTACGGCGATGAGGGTGCCCTCGGGGATGTCGGGAAGGGCGCGGTGCTGGCGGAGTGCGGCCTTGTAGTCGCCCTCGACGACGATGCTGGGGACCTTGCCGGTCTGGCTGGTGTGGCTGCCCTTGAGGGGGGCCCAGACCTTGGCGTTCTGGTGGAAGTACATGTCGGCGGCGTAGTCGCGGATTCGCTCGAAATGGTCGCGCTCCTCCTTGAGGGCTGAAAGCCGTTCGGTGAGGTCCTCGAGCCGGGATGCGGTTTCCTCGAGGGTAGCGGGGCGGTGCGCATCGGCGGGGTCGTTCGAGACGGCGATGTCGTGCTCCGCCTCCTTCCTGGAGGCTTTCCTGTCGCGGCCGCTGCGCACGTCCTCGATCTGCTGGGCGAGCTTGTCGATTTCGGTTTCGATGTCGGTCTTGCGCGTGTCGATGGCGTGGACGATGCCCCAGTGGAGGCCTTCGCGGTGGTTGCCCATGCGGTAGCCGGCGGGGGTGGCGACGTTGAGCAGGTTGTCGATCGCGGCGCCGATCTCGTCGAACGCGGCCTGGACCCGGTCGGGTATGGGGCCGTCGGCTTCCATGAGGCTGCCGTCGAACAGCCAGGCTTCGCGGGGATCGCGCTCGCTGCGGAGCGGCCGGGCGTTGTGGAGGGCCGCGTCCTCGGTGAGGCGGGCGGTGGCGCTTCCGGCCGAAGGCTCCTTGAAGAGGGAGCGTTCTTCCGGAATTTCCGCGGTCGCCGCGTACCGGGTGGCGGTTTCCTGGAGGGACCCGATGAGGTCTTCGCGGTCGGCGGCGAGGTCGCGCTCGTGGTTGGGGGTGCTGGAGGCGGCGATGTCTTCCATCGCGGCGAGGAGGTCCTCGCTGCCGGCGGCGAGCCGGGCGAGCGTGTCGATCGCGGCCGCCAGGCGCTGGTCCGCGGCGGATGGGTCGCCGTCGTCGCCGATCGATTTGGCGAGCTTGGCCGAAGCGGCGGCGATTCGCCGGTTGTGGATGTCGGTCGGGTCGGTGGGAGAGAGGTGAAGGTTGGCTTCGTGTTCGATGGCCAGGCGCTCAAGGGAGTCGAGGGTCTGGTAGACGGAGCCGTCGAGAGCGTCCCGGGCGATCTTTTCGAGCGCCGGAATGCGCTCGTCGCGATGCGCGGCCGAGCGGGTGGCGGCCCGGATCGCGGCGGCCAGACGCTGTTCGAAAGGGGTGCGGTCCGCGGGTCGGGGAAGGCGGTTTGCGAGCGCGGCGCCCGCGGCGCGGATCCGCGCGGACGGTGGGTGCTCGCGAGGCGCCGGCGTGTGGCCGGCGGCCTCGACGGCGAGAGCCTCGATGTTGTCGGCGAAACCCTCGCGCTTCATGTGGGCCGGGTTGTCGGAGAGGCGCTGGAGGGCGTCGAGGATATCGGGTCGGCGCGGTGCGACCGCGACCAGGGCGTCGAGGGCGGCGGCGACGCGCTTGTCTTCCGGCGTGAATTCCTCGGGCGGCGGCATCAGCGAGGCGACGATCCGGCCGAGATCGTCGATGTGCTCGCGGAGGTCGAGTGCGCCGGGATCGTCGCCCTGGAGGGAGTCCACGAGGTCCTCGTCGAGATAGTCCCGCTCGATGGGCTGCGGCTCGTCCCGGTCGGCCGGGGGTTCCCGGGACGCGTCGAGGAGTTCGCCGGGGTCGTAGGCGCCGGGGTGCTCGGAGAGGTCCTCCTGCGCCGGATTGTAAAGGGGGTGGTCGACGAGCTCGTCGAAATGGCCGGGCTCTTCGTCGGACAGGCGGACGGGGAATCGGGCCATGCTCACGCACCTTCTTGCCGGCGCGGCCGTGCGGCGGCGCGGGCGGGTGTGTGAGCGCGGCGGACGGGAATTATAGGACGGCGGCGGCGATTGGCAAGGCGCCGGGAGGCGCCGGGAGGCTGGGAGGCCGGCCCTAGAAGCTCATGCCGCGGGACTGGTCCTTCTGCAGCGTCTGCTGCCGGGTCTGGACGGAGTCGCGTTTGCGCTCGGCGGTCCAGGCGGCGTAGCGATCGAGGAGTTTCCGGAGGTTGGCGCTTTCGCGCCTGGTGAGCGGCGCGTCCTTTATCAGGCGCTCGGCCTGCTGGGCCAGGCGGTCGAAGCCCGTGGCCTGGAAGGGGTGGAGGCCCCTGCGGTCCGCGTCGGCGAGGTGGGCGCCGAACAGGCGGTCGAAGGCCTTGCCGGGTTCCGAGCGCCTGGCGGCCGGCTCGGGCCGGGCGGACGGGAGGGGCGCGCGGCCGGCGGTGACTTCGAGGTAGAGCGGCTTGTCGTAGGTGGCGAGAAGGTTGAGCCGTGCTGAGTCCGGCAGGTCGGGGCTGGTGGCGAGCTTGAGTCCTTCCTCCCGGAGCTGGTTCCAGGCGGCGTGGTCGGGCATGGCGGGCTGTCCGCCGGCGAAGACGTTGTCGAGATATTCGGTGCGGCGTTCGAGGTGATCGTCGTAGCGGCGCGCCATGGCGGCCCGGGGCGATTCGGGCTCCGGCGCCGGTTCGGGATCCGGCGGGAGGACGCCGCCGTGGTCGATGTCCTCGGTCCGATCCTCTTCCTCCTCCCGGCTTTTGTCATGGAGGGCGGGCGCCGCGGTGTGCGCCGGTCCGGGGGCCGCTTGCTCGGCGGGGCCGCGGTGGGCGGCGTGGGTCTCCGGCGGATGGCGCGCGAGCCAGCCGTCGGCGATCTCGACGGCGTAGAGCAGGTTGCGGCGGTCTTCGTCGGGGATGTCGGGGAGCGCGGCAAGGTCGCGCATCTCCTGGTGGATGGCGGGCCAGGAAGGTTCGGCGAAGGGGTGGGTGCCGGCTTCGGCGGCGGTCGCGAAGTGGGAGTTCCAGCGTTCGGTGAAGGCTTCGATCCTGGGATCGACGTGGGGGGCGGCGGGGCCGAGAGTCGGCGTGGGGTGCGGGCTGTCGGGCGTGGCGGGGGCCGCGTGCGCTTCCTCGGCGATGGGATCGGCGGCGAGTCCTCGTTCGGGGTGAGGAAACGCCTGGGCGTCGGCCGGGTCGTAATCGGGATCGTATTCGGGGTCGTAACCCGGATCGCCGTGAGCGGCGGCGTCGCGTGCGTGGATGTCGGGCGCGTCGGCCCGCCGATCGAAGCCTTCCCAGAAATCCGCCGGAGGCTCGTCGGGGCCCCCGATCGGGACGCCGCGAGGCTCGGCGTGACCGTCGTCGGAGCCGTGCGCGATGTCGGCGGTTTGCGATGGGCCGGGAGAGGGTTCGAGGGTGGCGAGGACCGCCTCGATCGAGTCGGCGGCGGCTTGTTCGGGGGTCTTCACGGGCGCGGTGTGGGTGAAGAGCGGGTTCGCTTCCCGGCGTTTGGGAACGGACATGTCGCGGATCGAGATGGCGCGGCGCTGGCCGTCAGCGAGCTTCTTCAGGTCGCCGGCGTCGATGCCGCCGTGTTGGTGGAGGATCCTGGCGTGGAGCGGGTCGTGCTTGAGGAATGGGGCGGCCGTCTTGAGGAGGGCGGTAGCTTCCCGGAGGTCGGTGCGGAACCGGGGATGGGAGGCGACGGCGGCGTTGCCCTCGGTCTTGCGGCGTTCGTCCCATGTGGCGAGGGAGGCGCTTACGCGCTGGCAGGCCTGTCCGATGGTTCGTGCCGCGACACCGTGTTTGAGGGCGGCTTCTTCGTAGCGGATTTTCGCGGCCGCTTCGGAGAGGCGGCCGTCGCCGGCGTCGTTCGCGGCAAGCCATGCCGGGGTGGAGACCCGTTCCGGATCCGGCAGGCGCTCGCGTCCGGGCGAGGTCCTGGAGGCGGCGCCGGCGGCCGGCGCGGAGCTGTCGCCCTGGATGTAGCGGGCGCGCATGTGCTCGGACATGTAGTCCTGGGCGGCTTCCTTGGGGTTGGCGCGGCTCCAGTTGGCCGCGAGGTAGCCGAGGATTTCGGCGTTGGTCACGGGCTCGGTGGCGAGGTCCTCGGTACGGCGGTGGCGGACGTCGAGCTCGATCGGGGCGCGGTCGATATACATGTCCATGCGTTCGCGGTGCCGGGTGGCCGCGGGGTAGATGGTCTCGCGCGAGGGCTTCTGGTTGGCGAACACGAAGGCGCGGTCGACCGTGAGTCCCTGCGCTGCGTTCATGGTCATGGCGTAGCCGTGATCGAGGCGGATCTTGCCGTGCCAGTCGCGGATCTCGTCGTGGAAGAACTCCACGATCCTGCCGCGGTCGGTACGGCCTCGGATCCACAGGCGGGGCTCGCCGGAGTCCGGGATCAAGGGGGGATGCTCGCGGATGTCGAGGACCTGGAGGTGGGTTCCGTTGAAGAGGCGCTTGCGGAAGTTAGCGGCGCCGGTGCGGAGCGTGTCGCCGATCGCGATCTCGAGGGGTTCCGGCTTCGCCTTGGGTCCCCGGCCGCGGCACGCCTGGACGACGTGGCGGGGGCCGTCGTAGTTCCGCAGCACGCGCTCGCGCATGAGGTGCGAGAGGGCGCGAACCTCGACCTTGGAATGGGCGATGACGGCGGTGGTCCTGTCGGGCTGCTCGGTGCGGACGCGGAGCCAGTCGTCGACGATGCGGCCGAGCGTGCGGTCGAGGCTTGAGTCGATGTGGATGCGGCCGCGCCTGTGATACGCGGCGATCGCGGCGGCCGCGTTGCCGTCGCGGAAATCCTCGGACGCGCGCACCTGCCAGGGCTTGACGTCGCTCTTGCGGTTGTCCGGGAGCTTGTCGAAGTCCCCGGGGATCGCGGCGAGCTCTTCGGGCGTTGCGGCGGCGGCGGCCTCGCGGGCGCCGGCCCTGGGCACGTCGTGGAGGGCGACCAGCATGTCCTCGAAATCGTGCTTCTGGCGGCGGATCGTGTCGACGCGGGTGCTGCCGGCGACGTCGAGGATGAGGCGGAGGCCGGGGCCGGCCTCGACGGGCTGCTGTTGCTGGGTGTCGCCGGCGAAGATGATCTTGGCGCCGGTGGTTTCGGCGATGCGAAGCACCTTGAGGGCCTGGAGAGAGGAGAGCTGGCCGGCTTCGTCGACCACGATGACGGTTCGCGGGCCGACCCGGATCGTGCCGTTGGCGATGCCGACGGTGAGCTTGTCGACGCACCAGTTGTCGGTCTCGAGGTCGGAGCCGAGCTCCAGGGTGACGCGCCACGAGACGGAGGTCGCGATGATGTCGTGGCCGGTCTCGCGGTAGAGGTCCGCGATCGGCCGAAGCGTGGTGGTCTTCCCGCTCCCGGCCGCTCCCTCGATGACCGCGATCTGGCCCGGCGCGGTGGCGGCGTGTATCGCGTCGGCCTGTTCGGGGTCGATCGGATAGTCTTCGGCGATGAGCCTGTCGATCTTCCCTTTGGTAGTTTCTTCCTCGATGCCGTAGCGTTCGGTGGCGATCAGGCTGCTGGTGAGCTGGTGGATGTCGCGCTCGGTCTGGATGGTGTGGGCGGCGGTGAAGGTGCGTCCGTGCTGGAGGCGCGCGCCGGCGTCGTAGCTGGTGTCGGGCTTGTCCAGCTCGATGACGCTGTGCGTCGCGAGGACTTCCTCGACCATGGCGTTGCGCCGCTCGCCGGTGAGGAGCCCCGCGGAGGCGTTGGCGACCTTCTCGACGACGTCGGGGTACTTGAAGACCGACTGGTACCGGGTGAGCTCCCCGGGAATGGCGGCCATTCGCCTGGCGAGGGCGAGCTTCTGTTCGTCGCTGAATTCCAGCTCCCTGCCGAGGAGGGATTCGACGAAGGCGGGGATGTCTTCGATGTGCCGGGAGGCGTCCAGGGACCAGTTGACATGGCGGGTGTCGGGGTGGACGCCGTGCTGCTTCGCCGCCCGGGTCATCTTCTGGATGGCGCTGTGGAGCGCGCTGTTTCCCCGGAGGTTGACGCCGAAGCGCGACGCGGTGTCGCTGATCTCGATATCGCGCTTGGACCATTCCTCGACCAGCGCGGCGGGGGTGCCGGCGATGCGGGTGTATTCGCCGTCGTCGCCGTGGGCTTCCATCGCGATCCCGAGGCGCTCCCCGAGAAGCTGGGCGATCTCGGCGCGATAGGTGGCGCCGGCGGCCTTCTGCCAGGAATACAGCGGCTTGCCGTGGAGTGCCCGCCACCGGCCGTCGTGGTGGGCGCGGGCGAGGTTGAAGATCACGCAATGGGTGTGGAGGTGCGGGTCGTTGGATCGGGATGCGCCGTGCTGGAAGAGCGCCGCCATGATGTCGGCGGGAACGACCTTGTGGCCGCGCTCGTCTTCCCGAATTCTGGTGTAGCTGCAATGATCCTGGATGGTTTCCTTCAGCGCGGTCTGGACGGCGTCGTTGTGGGTTTTCTCGAGCTCGGCCCGGAGTTCCGCGGGGGCGATGGCCCAGAGCGCGGAGACGGTCTTGTCCGCGTTGAAGACCAGGTCGTAGGCCGGGCAACGCTTCTCCGTGTCGGCGGTCCTTGTGAGCTTCTCGCCGGTGAACGGGTCGAGGCCGCGGTACAGCCGGTAGAAGTGCGCGGAGTCGAGGACCTCGCCGTGCTCGATGAGCGTCTCGCTGTCGGAGAGGAGACCGGAAGGGTTCCACCAGATTCCGTCGGGTTCCTCGCCGGAAAGGTAGTAGTCGTCGGCCGGGCGGAAGGAGGCCTGCGAGTGGACGTAGTAATCGGCGGTGGCGGCCTTGGCGAGGGTAGCGACCATGGGTAGGTCTTGCGCGCTCTGTTCGTTACTTGCCCGGTCGAACGGTGGCCGGAAATCCGCCGGATCGAGCGCGATCCTGCCTGACGAAATGCCGCTTGTAAAGCACTTCGCCCTTCAGGGCAGAGGTCCAAAGAGACGAATTTGCGTCTTGGGTTGCTTGATGAGGTCGAGATATGCGTTGGTGCGGTTGGGTCGTGGGAATGTGTTCTTGGTGCTTCATCTGGGGTTGGAGGATTGCTACTGCGTCAGGATTTGGTGGGCGCGTGTGGGTGGGGAGTGGCGAGGGATGTGGGTGTGCGAGGTGCGAGGGGAGTGGCGTTTCGGTGAGGGTCTGCGGGGTTTCGAGGGTAGCGGGTGAGTGGTGCGAGGTCTTGGGATGCGAGGCGTGTTTGTCGAGGATTGCCGGGGTTGGCGGGAGGACGGGTATCGGGATGACCAGGTGGCGGTCGCGAGGGAAGGTGCCGAAGTGCGGGGCCGGGAGGGTTGTCGGGCCGGAGGGGTTTTCGTAGCGTGGCGGCCGGTAAGGCCGGGGCGGCGCGCGGAGCGGCGCGGCCGCCGGCCGGCGGGGATTCCGCGAACGGAGGATGTCATGGCGGGCAGGCGTTTCATCGAGGAAGAGATCGATTTCGAGGGGATCGAGCGTGGCATGGCGGCGCTGAAGCCGCCGGCGCTGGAGCTGGAGGAGGTGCTGGGTCGGATCCGCGACAAGATGGTCGAGCATCGCAAGCGCGGCGTGAGTGTCGAGCAGCTGGCGGGGGTGCTGAAGGAAAAGGGGATCGTCGTGAGCCCGAGGAACCTCAAGAAGTTCATCGAGACCGGGCAGCTCCTCGGGGGGAAGCAACGGACCGCGCCGGCGGCGGCGCGCGACGGCGATGGAGCCGGGGGCCAAGCGCCGCGGGAGGGACAGGGTACCGATCGGCCGGGACTGTAGGTCGGAGGAATGCGGCGATTGGCCGGCCGGGTCCGCCTCGCCAAGCGCGGAGCGACCGAGGGGAGCGGAGGCGACAGGGATCGTCACCCGAAGGGCGAAGACCGCGTAGCGGGCTTCGTGGAGCCGGGCGCGGCGAAGCCGTGACCGGCGGAATAGAGCCCGGCCCGAAGGGGTCGCCCTGACGATACCGAACGATCGTCGGGTACACCCGGGAGGAATGATGCGTCTTCGGTGACGCAGGAGGGCTCGGAGCAAGGAAAAAAAGGAGGGTCGGTCCCCGTCGCAGACGGGGACCGGCCCTCTTGTCGTGGCGCGGTTGCGTGTGTCGGTTACGGAGCCCCCCGGTATTCGGCGTAGTCACGCGCTTCGGCGTATGCCTCCGGGGTATGGACGACCGCACCGCTCGGCGCGATAAGGAACGCGTCGGAAGGATCGAGGTCCAACCACATGACGCTGTGGCCGTCGGCGTGGGTGGCGCACGCGAGCTCGCGGCCGACGGTGTCGAAGCTGTCGCGGGACCGGCTCCATAGGCCGTCCCGGCGGTCGCGGGGACCGGTCGGCGAGGCGGCGGGCGGCGGAGGACGGTCGCGGTCGGGGACTCGGTAGTCGGGATCGGCGTGGATGAGGTGCCGTTCGCAGGCCAGGTTGCCCAGGTCGAGCGGTGTCATGGCGGTCCTCCCTGATTGGAATTCGTCCTCGCGAAGCTTTGCTTTTCTCCCGCGACGGGGTCGCTCGATGCCGCGGAGAAAACAGGGCCGCCCGCCGGGGAGAGGCGGGCGGCCGGAGGCGGTGGCGGGAGGCTAGAAACCGTCGCGGCACCGATCGTGATACCAGGGAGGTTCGGGGATGGTGGGGTCGTCGTCGGGATCGGGCCGGGAGGTCCAGAGAATGTCGAGGCATTCCTCGCTGCAGGCGAATACGACGGTGCAGTACTGGGGCCAGAGGGCCATGCGGCGGCGGGCGTCCGCCCAGGCGGCGGCCTTGTCCTGGCAATCGGTGGTGTCGTCGACCTCGCACCAATCGGCGCCGACGGTGTGGACGGCGTAGGGCGCATTCATCGGTCTCTCCCTTTCAACGAATTTGCCCTCCGGAAGCTTTTCTTTTCTCCCTTGCGGGATGCGCTCGCCGGTATCGGAAAAAAAAGGCCGCTGCCGATCGGTGGCGGCGGCCGGGACGGAGGGAAGGTGGGCTCAGGCGGCGGCGCGGATCTCCTCAAGGCGTTCGCAGACAGAGCGGGGATGCATCGAACCGAGGTTCAGGACGGGGATGCCGAACCGGTGAGCGATGCGGATGCCCATGCCGGTGCCGCCGGTGATCTCGCCGTTCGGGGTCCAGCAAACGACGGCGTCTACCGGGGTCGAGAGGCCCGCGCCGAGGAGAATGCAAACGTTCCGCGCGTGAAGGCTGCGGGCGGTGTCGGAGCATCGGTGCCAGGCGGGATGAAGGCCGGAGGCGATGTGGATGCACAGGCGGCGGGTCTCACCCTCGGGGATGCGGCAATCGGGGCCGGAGTGCTGCTGATAGCCGGGCCAGGGGAGATGAAGTGTCCGGCTTCCCGGTGCGCCGTCCGCGAACGCGCTGTCGGCACCGCGGGCGCCGCCGGAGTGAAGATGCCATCCGCGCCGCGCGAGCCATGAAGCCATTACGGTCATCTGCTCGAGGACGGCGGCGGGGGTCTGCCGCGATCCGATGCCGGCGTAGGCGAGCTGCGTCATGGCTGTTCTCCCTGCTGAAACAATCACCTCCCGCGGAGCTTTCCTTTACTCCCCGGGGAGGTGGGGAACGAAAAAAGGGCCGTCACCCGGCGGCGCGGGAAACCGCCCTTTCGTGGATGGGTGCGGGTGGGGCGCGGATCAGGCGGCGTCGCGGAATACGATGTCGGGGCGGTTGGACCAGACGGCGTCGCGCTCGTCGCCGGTGGCGAGATAGACGATGGTGAGCTCCTCGGGGTGCTCGGCGACACGGGCCTTGGCTTCGTTCCAGGCGGCGCGCTTGTCGTCGAACTCGGGCTCGGTCTCGAAGCGGTCGGTCCACATTACCGATCCGGGCCCGACGAATGTCATCACGGTATAGCGCTCGGTCATGGCGTCCTCCCACTCATCGCGTGTGCCCTTCCAGGAGCTTTTCTCTCCTCCATCGCCGGCGTGAAGAGGGCCGCTCCCGGCGAGGGGAAGCGGCCGGATGAGGTCAGGCTGCGGCGAGCTGTTCGGCGGCCCAACGCGCGGCGCGGGCGAGGACGTGGCCGTGGCAGGGCACCGGGTCGCACCAGCATGCGAGCCACATTCCATCGAGTTCCGCGAGCTCCTCGAGCCCGAGATTGCCGGTGCGGATGCGGTGCCAGAGGTCGGCGCGGTAGAGCGCGATCACGGTGTCCCGGTCTCCGTCGGGTCCGATGCGGAAACGGTTGCCCCACCTGGTCCGGCGATCGATGAGGACGGTACGGTTTTGGACGTGATGGTGCTCGAAGGCGGCGCGCAGGCGGGGTTCGTTCCTGAGGTTCACGACGCAGTTTTCCATGGTGTCCTCCTTCCCGGACAAGTCGCCCTCGGCGAAGCTTCTCTCCTCTCCGGTCGTTCGGGTTCTCGGGCGTCCGGCAAGAGAAAAGCCGATCCCGCGCGCTGCGGGACCGGCCGGGAGGGGTCAGGCGAAGTGGGGATCGGTGTCGGTGACGCTCTTGACGATGAATTCCACCTGGTCCCATTCGTCGAGGCCGTAGACGGTGGGGTGGTGGTCGAACTTCAGGTCGTAGCCGCCGCCGGCGTGGGGGTCGACGTGGAAGACCCGGCCGATCACGTCGTCGCCCCGGAAGACGAGAGAGATTTCGTGGTCGACGTCGCGGAAGCGGATGCGCTTGCGGGCGCGTTCGTACATGGCGTCGCCGTACTCGTCGCCCTGGCCGAGCCAGTCCGCGGCGGTAAAGCCGTCTTCGTCGGTCGGGGTGGGTGTGTTCTCGCCGCAGCTGGGGCACCAGATCGCGTTGTGTTCGGGCCCTCGATCGCCGCAGCTTCCGCATTTCCATCCCATCGGGGTTCTCCTCGTTAAACTAAACGGTCCGCCCACTGCGAAGCTTTCCTTTCCTCGTTGGATGGAGGGCTCGACGGTTCCGCAAAAGGGGGGACCGGCGCGCGCCTTGGCGACGCGCGCCGGCCCCGGGGGAGGGAGGAGACGGAGGCGAGGCTGGGCCTTCTAGAACGGGATTTCGCCGCTGTCCGTTCCGGGGTCGGCCGGGGGCTGGGCGGCGGGAGCGGAGGCGCCGGCCGGCTTCTCCAGGAACTGGATGCGGCCGCCGGGCACGATCAGGATCTCGGTCGCGTAGCGGTCGCTGTCCTCGCCGTCCTTGCGGAACTTGCGGGTCTGGAGCTTGCCCTCGACATAGACCAGGCGGCCCTTCGTCGCGTGCTTCTCCAGGGTGTCGACCAGGCCGCCCTGGAAGGTCACGACGCGGTGCCATTCGGTCCGGTCGACGCGCTCGCCGGAGTCCTTGGCGATGTAGCTCTCGTCGGTCGCGACCGAGAGATTGGCGACGCGGCCGCCGTTCTGCAGGGTGTTGATCACGACGTCGGCGCCGAGCCGGCCGATCAGGGAAGCCTTGTTGAGTCCGAACATGTTTCGGGTTCTCCATGCTGGTGAGGTGCTTCGGGTGACGAACCGCCCGGGACCGTCTCGATCCCGAACCGTTCAATCCTTCGAAACTTCCCTTTCCTCCTCGCGGCCGGTCCCGGACCGGAGCGGCGCCGGGGATACGACAGCGGGTGGCGGACGGGGAGAGTGTCGCGCGCGGTCACGGAGTGCCGGGCGAAGCGGCGTTCCAGTGGAACGCGAAGGCGTGCGCCTCGCGGCATGCGGCGGGGGTGTTGACGATGCGTCCGTCGGGATCGACGAGGACGGCGGACGCGGTGAAGCGGACCGGCCAGACGATGCTGTGGCCGTCGGCGTGGGTCATCGCGGCGAACTCCCGGCCGCGGTCGTCGCGGGTGAAGCGCGGCGCGCTCCAGAGACCGTCACGGATACGGCGGGCGTCGCGCGGCAGGCGCTCGGGGCGCGGCGGCAGGGCGGCCGGGGGAAACGGGTGGGTGGCGGTGGCGGGGCGGTATGCCGGGACGCTGCGCTGGATCGCGTTCATGGCGGGCGGCCTCCTGGTCCGGTGGGTTCGCCCTCTGCGAAGCTGGTCTTTTCTCCTGGTGCGGATGGGGTCTCGGCGGGGCCGCACGAAAATGGCCGGCCGCTCCGGAAGGGGAGAGACCGGCCGGTGGGCAGATGGCGCCCCTGGGTCAGTACATGCGCATCTCCGCGTGTCGGGGTGGCATGGGAGTGCGGTGCTCCCGGGAGGTCTCCCTTGCGGTTCGTGGCGTCAGCGCCTGGAGAGGCGTTCGAAGACGATCCAGGCGAGGAGCGCGAGGATGCCGCCGGCGACGGCCCAGGCGTGCGGTAGGCCGGCGTCCCTCGCGATCAGGTCGAGTGCGCCGGCGACGGTGCAGAGGGCGGCGGCCGCGACGACGATCCGGAGCATGGGGCTACCAGATCGCGGGCGGGTCGATGGCCCATCCGGGGGTGGCGATCGCGGCGCCGGCGGCATGGACGATGCGCGGGGCGGCGGGGTCGTCCGAGAGCGCGACGACGGCGAAGCTGGGCAGGTCTTCCGCCATGGCGTCGTCGTGATGGGGTTCGCAGACGAGTTCGCTGTCCTCGTGGATGCGCGTCATGGCGGGCGCCATGCCGTCGATGTGGATGCGTGACATTCCTCTCTCTCCCGTGTCGGTGATAAGGCGCGGGAGGGTCCCTCCCCTTTCCGGAGCCGCCCTCCTCACGCTTTTCTCTTCTCGGGACGGACCGGGGTTGGGGGTCACGTCGGGAGGCGCGCGGCGACGGGGAGCGGTGCGTTGTCGGCGCGGATGTGGAGGCTGCGGATCTCGTCGAGGCTTATCAGGCGGTTGTGGCTGTCCGCGCACATGAAGACGTGCGGGCCGTAGCCGCGGTCCTCGACGTGGTCGCGAACCTGGCGCAGGGTGTCGAAGCGGTGAAGGACCTGGCGTTAAGGCCCGGGGGCGCATAGGCGATACACGGGGCTTCTCCTGCGTCTGAGGTGCGAAGGGCGGGCAGGGGCGGCGTTCGGACGGTGGCGATGAGCGGTCAGGGAAGCGCGGCGAGCTTGCCGATGAGCAGCGACGGCGCCCAGTGGGCGGAAGCGGCCCGGGGGTCGTCGTCGCGGATGTGGAGGCGGAGCTCCATCCATAGGCGCCCGAGCGCGTTGTTGCCGCGAAAGGCGGAGCCGTCGGCGGTGTCGACGCGAGCGGCGCCCCAGAACGGGTCGCGCCTGGAGACCTCGACGATCGGGCGGTCGGCGGTGCGCTCGAGGATCGGGTGCAGGAGGTCGGGCGCGGTCTCCAGCTTGCGGCGGATGACCCAGCGCATGACGTTCACCCGGTGTCGCGGCCAGAAGGGCGTGACGGGGAGGTCGGGGTTGCGGCCGATCCGCGCCGCGTCCCGCGCCGAGGGGGCGGCGGCGATATGCGCCTGGACGTTCGGGGAGACCGCGAACTTCGCGGCCTGATACAGGTGCTCGGAGGTGGGGAAGAGCCAGGGGCCGGCGGGGATGGGGCGCGGCAGGGGGCAGAAATTGCTGAATTCGCCCCATTCGGCGCGGGTGAATCGAAAGGCGCAGGCCTCCGCGGCGGCATAGGTTCGCATGGCTTTCTCCTTCCCGGAACGATCTCCCTCGCGGGAGCCTTCCTTTCCTCGTTGGATGGAGGGCTCGACGGTTCCGCAAAAGGGGGGACCGGCGCGCGCCTTGGCGACGCGCGCCGGCCCCGGGGGAGGGAGGAGACGGAGGCGAGGCTGGGCCTTCTAGAACGGGATTTCGCCGCTGTCCGTTCCGGGGTCGGCCGGGGGCTGGGCGGCGGGAGCGGAGGCGCCGGCCGGCTTCTCCAGGAACTGGATGCGGCCGCCGGGCACGATCAGGATCTCGGTCGCGTAGCGGTCGCTGTCCTCGCCGTCCTTGCGGAACTTGCGGGTCTGGAGCTTGCCCTCGACATAGACCAGGCGGCCCTTCGTCGCGTGCTTCTCCAGGGTGTCGACCAGGCCGCCCTGGAAGGTCACGACGCGGTGCCATTCGGTCCGGTCGACGCGCTCGCCGGAGTCCTTGGCGATGTAGCTCTCGTCGGTCGCGACCGAGAGATTGGCGACGCGGCCGCCGTTCTGCAGGGTGTTGATCACGACGTCGGCGCCGAGCCGGCCGATCAGGGAAGCCTTGTTGAGTCCGAACATGTTTCGGGTTCTCCATGCTGGTGAGGTGCTTCGGGTGACGAACCGCCCGGGACCGTCTCGATCCCGAACCGTTCAATCCTTCGAAACTTCCCTTTCCTCCTCGCGGCCGGTCCCGGACCGGAGCGGCGCCGGGGATACGACAGCGGGTGGCGGAGCGGCGGGGTGCCGGGGCGAACCGAAGGGTGTGGGCCGCGGCGCGCGGGCTCGGGACGGATCGCACGCTCGTGCAGGGCGCCCCGGCCTGTCCGCTGCCGGGGATGGGTGCGTTCAAGTGGCAGGAGTTGCGATTTGATCGTAAGGACGGGGACGCTTTCCGCGGAGACGTCGCGCGTTCGTGCAGGGGGCCCTCCCCTGCCCCGGGCGGCAGGATGGGCGCGGCCGGGGTGTTCGGGACCGGGTCGCAACGATTGCGACCTGGTCGTATGGCGCGTGCGGGGTGGCGGTTGGTCCGAGGGAATCCGGTAGGGGGTGCGGGCGGGAGTCGGCTGGAGGGTTGGGCGGCGGGGTGGCCGGAGGACTGGGGCGAAGGGGGGTGCGGGGTAGCGCGTCCCCGCCCCTCGCCCCGGCGGATGCCGGATCACCTCCTTTCGTGGTGGATGGCGCGGCCGGTCAGGCGCGGACGTGGTGCACGGGGATGCCGAGGCGCCGCGCCTTGTCGACGAGGTTGCCGGTGATGCCGGAGCCCGGGAAGGCGATGATGCCCTTGGGCAGCAGGTTGAGCATCTCGTCGTTGCGGCGGAAGGGCGCGGCCTTGTCGTGGGTCTTCCAGTCCGGACGGAACACGATCTGGTCGACCTCGTTCTTGTCGGCCCAGCTGGACGCGATCTTCTCGGCGCCCGGGCCGCCGCCGTGGAGGAGCACCATGTCGGGGTACTTCTCGCGCGCGCGGTCGAGGGTGGTCCAGATGGCGTCGGCGTCCGAAACGCCCCTGCCACCGGCGACGGCGACCAGCGTGCCGGCGGGGACGTAATCGTCCTGCTGGCGTGCGTCGCGCGCTCGACGGAAGTCACGGGCGTCGATGACGGCGGCGTTGAGGGCGCCGGCGCGGGGTGCGCGGGAGCCGCGTTTCGGATGCCAGACGTTGCCGGTGACGGTGCGGTAGGCGTCGGCCGCGACGTCGCGGAGGTGCTGGAAGGCGTCGGCGCGGGCGGTGAGGTTTTGCGCACGCTCGGTGACGGTCTGAAGCTTCAGCGCCATGACCTCGCTTCCGTCCTGGTCGCGTTCGAGGTCCTGCTGCTCGGGAACGATGCGGTCGACCGTGCGGTGGAGGATTTCCATCTGGCGGTGCAGCATGTTGGTGACATGTTGACGAGACCGCGAGTCTGGGTCCAAAGACAGAGAAACGTGCGATATATCAACTAGTTAGATTTCACTCAAAGATTGGGAGATGGCGCCGTCAACACCAAGGCTGCACGACCGTACGAGGAAAATGCTCCGCGACGAGTGAGCCGGTATCCGTTCGGACGAGCCGTTCGAGCCCGTGTTGATTTGGACGCTCGGAAGAGGTCAGCGGGTCGAAATGCACAGGAAACCGCCGTTGCGGCCCACGGGACACGCATCACGCCGGTGAACTCCACGGCCCGAACGAATGGTTACCTTTCCAAGGTTCTGGTGAGCGCGCACGCAGCGAAGTTGTTTTTTCCATCCGTTTCGTGCTCCGCCACGGTGACACGGATCGACAAGATCTCAACGCCGCGAGCGGGAGGGTGCGTCCGTTCCGTTGCGGATCGCAGGGCTCGCGGGTAGCTTGCGACGGTCATGGGCGATGCCGAAGAACATCCGAAGGCGCTCGATCCGGAGCCGCAAGCGCCGCCATGAGGTGCGGAAACGCATGTGCCTGATGTGCGGTGAACCGTTCGAGAGCGACTGGGCGAGGAATCGGATATGCGGCAGGTGCAGGTCGGGCTAGCACTGGCGCCGCGGCGGCAATTCCCTGAAGGAGTGACGGATATCGAGGGGGTACGGTCGCGCGACCCGTGCATGGTTCGAGGCGCTGGATCAGCGGTCCTCGCCCCCGCGCGCTCCGCGAGCAACGCCGCGGCTCGGATCGGCACGGACCGCGCAGGGGTTCTCCGAGGGGTCCCATCGTCTGGACGGGATTCCGTACCTGGCGGTTGGGAAGCGGTGCGAAGATCGCGCGAGACGAGGGGATGAAACCGTGGTCCGCACGTCGCGGCAAAGGCGGGAGACAGCGGCCGTTTCGTCGGCAAGTCCGGCGGGGGAGGGGCGTCGTCAGGATGGCGATGCTGTTCGCTATTGTGGCCGTCATGCTCCTGGCTTCCGGGGGCATCGAGGCCCTGCCGGGGCGGGTTCTCGATGCAGCCGAAGACCGTGTCGGCCCGGCGGCGGGCCGCGTTGCGGAATGGCTGGACAAACAGGCGCGCGCGATCCGCGACGAAATCGGGGCGTTCGTCCACGAGTTCGGCGACAAGGCCGAACCCGGCAACGGAGACGAGGTTCGCATATACCGCGGCCCTCCGACGGCGTCGCGCCCCGCGCTGTCCGGCCTGGCGCGGGTTGTCGATGGCGACACGCTCGATGTGGACCGCGTGCGGGTCCGCCTCCACGGCATCGACGCGCCGGAGAGCGCCCAGCGCTGCCGGGCGTCCGGCAGGCTGTGGCCCTGCGGGCAGGAAGCGACGCGGGCCCTGGCGCGCCGGATCGGCAGCCGGCCGGTGGCCTGCGAGGAACGCGACCGGGATCGCTACGGCAGGGTCGTGGCGGTCTGCACCGTCGCCGGTCGGGATCTCAACCGGTGGATGGTCGCCGAGGGCTGGGCTTTCGCCTACCGGCGCTATTCGCGGGCCTACGTTGCGGCGGAGTCCCGAGCGCGGGCGGCCCGGCGGGGGATTTGGCGCGGCGAGGCGGTGGCGCCCTGGGACTGGCGCCGGGGCAAGCGTCTTTCGGGTTCCGGAGCGCCAGCCGCGCGGCGGGACGGTGGAGGATGCAGGATCAAGGGGAACATCGGCCGGGACGGCCGGCGCATCTACCACGTGCCGGGCGGGCAATACTACGACCGGACGCGGATCGACACGTCGCGGGGCGAGCGCTGGTTCTGCTCGGAGAGCGCGGCGCGGGCGGCGGGATGGCAGCGGTCGAGACGATGACGCGGGCGTCCGTCAGGTCCGATCGGCAGCGGCGGTCCGCCCGCGTACCGGCTGAATTCACGGTCCGCGCGTTCGGCGATGACTCTCCGGCCACTCATCGACGCGGCCGGGCATGCGCCGGATGACGCGGCAACCCTGGCCTCAGCTTTCGACGATCCGCCACGATCCGTCGGTCTGGCGGCAGGCGCGTCCGTAACCCTGCTCCGTCTGCCGCCGACGGTAGTAGTGTTTCGAACGGTCGTGCCACCAAGCATGGCAAAACCGGGCCCATATCGTAGCGGTTACAATGATATACCGCGTACGAACTTCTTGCTGTCCCCCTTCAAGAAAAATCTGTCCGGCAACAACCCTTGGAGCTTTTGTCTATGAGGCAGCCAGTTGCTCCCGTCCCGCTGGTCGGCGTCGAATCCGAATACTATCAACACAGGTTCCGGGTCGACGTGTAGCATCTTCGATCCGTCAGCGATTGCCTTAATCATTTCATTGCGTACCGGATGTCGGGTGGACACTCCCTTTAGGCAAACCAGGTTTTCACAAACGCGACGATAGCTGGAGACGATTGCATCGCTGTTTTCTGCCAAACGGCGAGAATAGACCCTAATCTGATCTACTGCTTTCGGTGTTGCATCTTCATTCGCACGGAGTTCTTTGTTGCCGAAGTGTTTCGCTTCGAAAAAGACCAACTCCGTGGTACCGTTCCGGTCCCTCAACGCTGCGAAATCCAGGCGAGGGCTCGACGAGTCGCGATCGTCGGCTCCGAAGGCTATTTCGACATCAAGTACGTTGTGGTTCGAGACCAAGATGTCGTGAACGCCGGACTTCTCATCTCCCGCAAACGGCTGTGCTGCCTTCTTTAGGTCGTTCAGACTGTCAACGCTTCGGATGTACAGGTCGCTCGGGTCGTGGGGCAGTACCGCCCGTCCGTCGACGATCTTGAGGTAGGGATTCGAAATCGATGGATGGAGAAGATATTTGTAGTGAGTCGAGCCCTCAATCGCGCCGCCTCTCCAATCCAGCTTTAACAGGCTGCATCCGCGATAGTAGGCGTTCACGCTGTTGCGGCGTATGGCGACGAAAACTTCCTGGTCATTTACAAACCGATGCCACCAGCCTCCCTTCTCGTATTCGTCATTCAGCGCGTTGACGAAGGCATCGTCCAGCCCGCGGTTGAAGTCGCTCATGGGTTTCTCTCCATCGTTCAAACTTCCCACCACACACCGTCCTCCTGCCGGACGACGTTGTCGAAGAATTCGCCGAACCGCCCCGTCTCGAATGAGTGGATCGGTACGAGCCGCCGGGGCGAAAGCGCCGCCGCGAACCGGCTCAGGTCCGCCACGGACGCATGTCCCGAGGTGTGGATGACCTCCAGCGGGATACCCTGGTCGCTGAGCCATTGTCGCGTCTTGGCCGTGGACTCGTCCTTGAGATAGCCCTGCCACATCGAGAAGCTGAGCCGGGCGCCATCGAGCATGGCCTTGACGCCGTGGTCCCTCGTCATCATGGGGCGGAACAGCATGGCCGCGCGGTTCTTGAGCCCCGGCAGATGTTCCGGAAAAACGCGATTTCCCTTGTGCCGGTCAAGGTCTTCGAACAGGCCCCGCTCCCTGATCTGCACCCGCTGGGCATGGGGGATGTAGACCCTGATGTCGGGCCAGTCGGATTGCGGGATGCTGTCCCGTCCGGTCGCCTCAAGCACGACAGCGGTATAGAGGTCGATCAGCAGCACCCGGCCCGACCGCCGTGCCGCCCGGAAGATCGTCACCATGCGGTCGATGTTCTGTGCCGATGCCCAGACGAAGTGAAGGCCCTCGGTTTCTGCGAACGCCCTGACGAATTCCTTTTCGAGATCGGCCTCGGTGGGGAATCCCCCGTCCGTGCCGGTCCGCCCGATCGTGGTTCCTTCCATCAGGAGCACGTCGATGTCTTGCGGCGGCCGCTCGATTATCGCCTCGAACAGCTTGCCCTTGCGGCCGTGGGCGCGGAAGTCGCCCGAGTAGAACACCCGCTTCCCCTCCGCTTCCACGAGAAGGGAATAGGCGTCGAATGCGCTGTGATCGACGAGATGGGGCGTGATGCGGAACGGCCCGATCCCGAGCGATTTCCGGTGGGCGATGAAGCGGGGATTGTCGAACGCCAGGCCGTTGGGGATGTAGGCGCTCGCCGCCTTCATGATGTTGTGCGCGGCCTCGCCGATATAGACGGGAACATCGGGGCGGATGTAGCGCGCCAGGCCGTAATGGTCCTGGTGCGCGTGCGAGATCACCACGCCCAGAAGGCTGTCGTCCGGCTCCCGGAAACCGGGAACGGCGGGCAGCAGGCTCTCGTGGCTCTCATCCGGTGCGTCCAACGGCAGGCCGACGTCCAGCGCGATGCGGCTGCCCTCGGCTTCCAGCTCGATGCAGGTCCCGCCGATCTCCCTGGTTCCGCGGTGGATACAGATCCTCACAGGTGACCTCTCACGGGTTCAGGCACCGTCGCGCGGGGCGGGCAATCGGCTTCTGCAAGCTCCATCCGGTCCTCTTCCCGCACCGCCGGCCCGGTCGCTAACGATTTCCACTATCAATACCTATAGCGAGAGAGACGGTTCATCGCCAGCGGGGTCCGGATCGGGACGACCGAAACTGACGCATGGGTTAGGTAGGTAACCGGCTGTGTTCATCGCCGGAGATAGGCGACGTCTGCTGAACTTCTAGGTCCGCACCAGCGGCGGACCCTCTGTCATCGCCCTGCGTATGACTGGATCGCACATCCGGTGGGGTATCCTGCGGAACAGCGGGGGATCGCCGTCGACGAGAATGTGTATACCTTCGTGACATTCGCCATTGCAGGCAGGAAGGCGTGACCCTGCTTCCATTCCCAGCATTGCATTATCCGTACCCTTCCTTTGCCGATTAAAATTCAACACCATCACGTCCCGATAGGGTATGGCAATTTGGGGTTGATTGGCGCTCAATGACCGACAGCAACACGGGGCTGAGATTATGGCGCCCGGCAACGAGAGATTTCGTCCCATCGAAACTGCTCCGGAATGGAACGACGAGGTCTTCGATACCTGTGCGGCACTCCGTTCGAGAACCGGCCGCCAGGGAATGGGTAAACCTAGCGTGAATCGACTCAGTCGCACGCTTGATCCACGTACTCCTCCAACCGATCAAGAAATTCCGGGTCATACGCATTCGCAACATGATTGTTGTTCCAGAGTCCGGAGCGTTTTATTCGTTCATTCGCGCTATGACGACCCAGCCAACCCTTGGATGGTGGGTCGATGGGTTTCTTGTTGTACTCGCTCAGAAGCGCGATAGCGTTCTTCTCGATGTAGCGTCGACATTCTTCCCGACGGATCGGAACGAAAAGAAAATCCATCGGCCACATATGCTCGCTGGTAGCTATTGCAAGCCGCCGCTGTTGACCACGGTTAAGCGCCTTGAGCATGCCGGCCAAATTCATCTGCGTGATATCCGGAAAATCGGCAAAGTCCCTCTTGCGATCCCTGAGAAACAGAGCGTTGTGCACCCATCTGCGGAACACCGAACCTCTCACCATTTCGTCGCGAGGCCCCTTGTGCTGTCGGCTTATGCGATGGCGATACCGTTGGCATTTCCCAACTCGAACAACACGCTTGCCCTTGCCGCTTCCCGCACGTCTTTCTCCCTTTTCGAAAAAGAAATACACACCCCCGATCTCCGGGTCCGTGGTTGGATCGCAGTCGCCCAGTTTTCGTCTTCCCTCTATTTTCTTCTCGAGAGTGTTCATCAGCTTATAAAATTTTTTCAAATCGTTCAGGCGCGGCATGGTCGGGCTACCTTTCGAATAGTTCAGCGGGGCAACAATTGGCATGCGCGAGCCGAGGTGCCTGCGGCTCTTTGAACGCTTCGTCAGCAGCGAAAGGATATCGTGCGAATCCGCCTCATTCCACACCAATCATGCGAAACAGCACGAGTTCCTCGCGGTTGATCCGATACCTCTTGCGGTTGCGGCAGCCGGCGTGGATGTTGTCCTTTGCCATTCGCCATCGCTTGCCCCGCACGCTGGAATCGAACATGGAGAGTGCCTTCCTCTTGTTCTCGAAGGCGACCCAGTGCCGGTAAGGATGCTCGATGCCGAGAATCCCGCAAACGACATCGTCGCGCGAGCAGAGCTCGTTGAAGCGAAGCCAGTATTCCCGGTTCGACTTCGCGCTTCCACCGCCAGAGAACGGATATTCCACTCTTACGTGATATTCCTCTCCCGCCTCGTCATAGGCCTTTCTCAACGCCTTTGTGCACGCCTTCAGCATCTTCCGCATCTGCGGCCAATCCGTGCCCTTCCAGAGGATTTGGGGCCAGCCATCGATCGCGAGACAGGCTGTGTTGAAAAGGTCCTGCCCGAGCCATTCCTCGTTTACTCCGCATCGGTCGAACGCGTTTACGATCGCGTAGGGGCCGCAAAGCCCGTCGAGGTTTCCCTGATATGCCATTTCCGTCCGCCCTTTCCGCGGTTCGTTCGAGCGGCGCCTCAAGCCCGCTCCGTGCCCTGGCTCGTGAAGCGCGAGCCTATGTAGCAAACGCATCAGGCGGGGCCTTCACCTGTGAAGGCCGATCCAGCCCCGTGATGCGCCGCGACCCGAGAGCACATCTCGGCCATTTCGAGGCGAAGACTACCGGGCGCCTCCACGGTCACCCGGGTTCCCCAGGTAAACAGGTGCCAGCACATTTCGCGGGTGCCCCCCGCGCTGAACCGGACGGAAAGGCTGCCGTCGTCGTTCTCCCTCACGTTCTGTCCGGGATGGAACAGGAAGGAGGCCGCGTCCGTTGCGGCCTCGGGCGCAAAGCGCAATGTCACGTCGATCGGGTCTTCCTGGAAGACACCGAACGACCGCCCCGCGAACTCCTCGAGATCGAAGCCCTCGTCGAATTCGAAGCTCTCA
The DNA here is from genome assembly GCA_965202835.1 of Alphaproteobacteria bacterium. Classification (GTDB taxonomy): domain Bacteria; phylum Pseudomonadota; class Alphaproteobacteria; order MPNO01; family MPNO01; genus MPNO01. Next base: position 478,074 of record CBDBCA010000002.1, read on the forward strand.
TCGGTGAGGATGGCCTCACTCATGTTGGCGAGCACCCAGTAGCGCATGTCCTCGGTCCAGTCGGTCCGGCCCACGAGATAGGCGCGGCTGCCGTACAGGATGCCATGGGGCTGGACCCGTTGGCGGCTCCGCCGTCCCGTCATGCGGCTGAGATAGCGGAAGGAGACCGTGCGGCCCGCCTTGATGGCCTCGCGCAGGGTCATGAGCAGGCCGGGCTCGATCCGGGGGCGCGGCCCAGGCCGCATCGCGAGCCCTTCCGCCATCGTGAGCGCTTCAAGATCGGGCTCGATGCGGCACCGGTCCGCCGGCGAAAGGAGCGCGCGAAGCTTGGCCGCGAGATCCCGGAACAGGGAGGCGCGCTCGTCAAAGCCCGCGCGTTCGGCCTCCGCCCCCGCGGTTTCCAGTTCCACCAGCTCGTCGGCGGAGACACGAATCAGATCGCGCAGGGCGTTCGTGGGCAGCCGCCAATGCCGTCTTCCGTCGTCCGCATCCGCGAGCTCCAGCGGGCCGAAAGCGTGCTCCACCGCGTTGCGCATCCGCTCCGCGGTGCGCCGGCTGACCTGGAAGCCGGCCTGTATATCGTCGAGCGTCACCCCGCCCGCGTCTTGCAGGCGCATCGCGAGGCGAACGATGTCAGCAAGCCGCTCGTACCGCATTGTTCCCGTCCCTCCTGGCGAATGGGCGTTCACCATAGACGCCGCCGAAGGCGCGGTGGGAGCGGCGGCGGGGTCACGCGGTCCCACTATGCGCGAAACCCGATCGGCCGGCGCCGTTCCGGCTTGGCCTCGCATTCCTCGTGCAACATCCCGGCGAGCAGGCTCGGGTCGTCCAGGCACCGCAGGACTTCCGCCTTCCTGCGGACGACCGCGAAGTCGCCCGGGGTCAGCGTCGCGAGCTGCGAGACTTCCGCGGGAGGGTCCAGGTCGAAGTAGCCGCGGAATGCCGACACCGCCTGATCGGGAGCGAGGTAATCGAGCGTGATCTTGAAGACGAAGCGGCGCAGGGTGGCGACGTCGAGCCGGTCGGCGAAGTTGGTGGTGCAGGCGAACGGCAGGGGATGGCTCTCCATCCAGGTCAGCATCTCGTTGGTCTGGCTGACCTCCCAGTTCCTCGCGGCGTGGCGCCGGTCGGCCAGCAGGGAGTCGGCTTCGTCGAAGACCAGGAACGCCTCGCTGTCGCGCGCTTCCCGGAAGGCCGCGGCGATCTTCTGCTCCGTCACTCCTACCCAGGGCGATAGCAGATCGGATGCCCGCTTCTGCATGACCTCCAGTCCGAGCCGGTCGGCGAGATAGCGGACGCAGGCGCTCTTTCCGGTCCCCGGAGGCCCCTGCAGGCAGAGCGAGAAGCGCCGCTCGCCGCCGTCGGCCAGCCGGCCGGCAAGCCCCACGAGGTCGGCATCCGACCTCATGAGCGCGAGATCGAAACGCCCCGGCACGCTCTGGACGGGTCTTTCGCAGCCGAGCGCCCGGGCCAGACCCTGCAGACCCCTCCGCACGGAAGCCATGTCCCCGCCGGTCAGGCGCGCGGCCGCCGTTACCTCCGCCGCGACGCCGGGCGGCGCCTCGAAAGCGGTGGCGAGCGCGAGCGCGTCGCCGGGTCCGGCCTCGATGCCGTTGCGGTCGAGCTGGCGGGCCCATATCCGCGCCCTGATGCGCGGCGGAGGGAGGCGCAGCTCCAGGGCGAACTTCATGCGGCGCAGAAGAACCTCCGGGATGTTGTCGCCGGTATTCGCGGTCCACAGAGTCGGCACCGGCGCGTTCTCGATCAGCCTGTTCATGAACAGCTTCGATCCATCCGGCACGGAATGACGGCCGCGCCTGCCGAAGAAGAGGGTCCAGCCGGCATCGGGCAGCAGGTCGACCATCTCGTCGAACAGGAGAAGGGAATCCCCCGCCTTCGCGAGGAGGCACTGGGCAAGTGACAGATCGCCGAGCCGCTCGAGACGGTTGGGCTCGCCGCCCCTTGCGTCGCTTTCGCCGACGCTGAACAGGGGCAATCCGAGCCTCGCGGCGATGGTCCGGCAGAGTTCGGTCTTGCCGGTCCCGGGCGGGCCGTGCAGGAGAACGTTGACGCCGGTCTCCCCGGCCGCGAGCGCCCCGCGCAGAAGGCTCTCGACATGGTCACGACCTTCGGCGACGTGATCGAAATCCGACCATTGGAGTTCCGCCCGGTCGGGCTCGCCGAGGAGAATGTCCCTGATGTCGAGGCCCGCGCCCGGGACGTTGGCAAGCCGGGTCAATCGGTCGGCGAGGGCGAGATCGCCATCGTCGTCGACCGATACGAGACCGGAGCGTACGAGCGGCGCCTCGGGCGTGAAGCGCATGGAGACCGCGCGATGCGACATGTCGAGAAAATAGGGAAGCGCCGAGTCCCGCATGTTGAAATGGGCCCTGCGGCCGCCACCCATGAACACCTCGTCGATCACCGATTCGATGACCGGGTTGGTCTGGTAGAGCAGCAGGACTTCGAGGATGCGGATGTCGGTCGCGGAAGTCCCGGTAAGGTCGGCGAGGCGGCGCAGACGCCGCGACATCAGATCCGGCCTCGCTCTTGCCGCGGACGGGACCCTGTCGGCAAGCATCTCCCGAAACCCGGCCCAGCCCTCCTCGGTCAGATGGGGATCGCCGGTATCGCCCATCCGCTCCCGGCGCCGCCGCCGCCGGGGCATGACCTCTCCCGGACGGTCGGCATCGAGGACGGGGGCGTTGTCCTCCACCCAGGACGCCAGATCGGCGGCGGCGGGATCGCGCCTGTCGAGGCGCCTGGCGGAGTTCGCCAGATAGGAGAACAGGAGGCGGCGCTGATAAGGGCGTAGCATGGGTATCTCCAACAACGGATCGAGTGGCAACCCTACCGCGCACATACGTCAGTTCCGGTCGTATCGTGGCAGAACCGCTTGGCGATGAACCGTCCGTCCTGCTAAGGCAGGTCGTGGCTGGACACGCGCCGGAAGCCGGCGCGGCCGGCGGTGCGGAGAGAGGATCGGATGGAAGCTTGCGGGCGCCGAACGACGATTGCGCACAGTCGGCTGGCGATGCGCGAACTGCGGCTGGACGCGGCGCGGGGGCATCGGCACGGGTTGCAGGTCATGACGTTCGAGCAGCTTGCGGCGCGGCTGGGCGGGGGATTTTCCCGGCCGGTCGACGACGATGCGCTGCGCGAGGCCATCGAGTCGGTCTTGCCTTACACCGGTCTTGGCGAGCTGGAGGGAATAAAGGACCTGCCCGGCATGGTGAACGCCGCGGCGGAGACCCTCCGCAAGGCGTGGCGCGCGGACATCGATCTCCGGTCGCGGGCCGGAGAGCACCGGCGCCTGCGATCGATAGCCACGCTCGAAGAGGCCGTCCTGGGAGCGCTCCCGCCCGCGATGAAGCGGCCCGCCGATATGGTGTCGGCAGGGCTGCGCCGGCTGGATCGTGTACCGACGCTGTTCGGCCCGATCGAGATCGTCGGCATAACCGAGCTCTCGCCGGTCTGGCGGCCGCTGCTGCACGAGATCGCCAAACGGGTGACCGTGCGCTGGATCGCCGGGCCGAGGCCGGTTCCTCCTTGGCTCGATGGGGCGGCCGTCGACATTGTCCGCACGGAGCCGCAAGCAGCGAAGATCTCCGCCGTGAGCGCGGCGACCGCCTATCACGAAGCGGTCGAGGCGATGCGCTGGGCCCGGGAGCTCGTCTCGTCCGGCCTCGCCGGGCCCGCCGACATCGCCATCTCGTCGGTCGTTCCAGCGGAGTACGACGCTCACTTCCTGGCGCTTCGGGGAGACGCGAACCTGGAACTGCACTTCGCGCATGGGGTCAGCGTCACCGCGTGCCGGGAGGGTCAGGCGGCGGCCGCGCTCGCCGACCTCCTCCTTCGGGGCCTGTCCCAGACCAGGGTGCGGCGGCTGAATACTCTCCTGGCGGCATATCCCGGTCCGTTCCGGGATATGCCGGAGGGGTGGACGTCCATTCTGCCGCCCGATGCGCCTTTGTCGTCGATGGAAGCGTGGACACGGCTGATCGACGGATTGACGCCCGACGACTGGCCCGGCGCAAGCGATCGCGGCCCGCTGCTGCTCGATATCGTAGAACTGCTCTCCAGGGGCGCAGAGGCTGCCGAAGAGGCGGGGGAGAAGTTGCTGAGCGGTCGGGTGCTGAGGATCTGGCGCAAGGCGCTGCTCGCCGGACCTGCCGCGTCGCTCGACCTCAACCTTGAGGCCCTGAAGCAGGACGACGGCATCGACCCCTGCGTTTCGGTCTGCTGGATGCCGGCGAACGCGCTCGCGGCATCGCCGAGGCGCTTCGTGCGCCTGCTCGGCCTCAACTCGTCGCGCTGGCCGCGCGGCATCGTTGAGGACCGGCTACTTTCCGACCATATCGTTCCGACATCGGAACTGGACCCCCTGCCGGTCGCCTCGGCCGACCGGCGGGACTTCGAGACCATCCTGAAGACGACGGAGACCGAAGTCGTGCTCTCACGCGCCCGGCGGGACGACGACGGGCGGCTGCTCGGGCGGAGCGCGCTGCTGCTCGACGCGGCGCCGGAGGAAACCTACCTGCGGCGCAACGGCGTCCCGGCGCACGCCTTCAGCGAAACCGACCGGTTGACGGCGAGGCCGGGCGAGTTTCGGGCCGACCCCCAGGCGGTTTCCGCGATGGGTTGCTGGCGCGACTGGCAGCGGGAAGAGATCACGCCGCATGATGGGTTGACTAGGGCGGACCATCCGGCGGTCCGGGCGACGCTGGAGCGCATCCAATCGGCGAGCTCCCTGCGCCTTCTCCTGCGCAATCCGCTCGGCTTTGTCTGGCGCTACGGTCTGGGCTGGCGCGCTCCCGAGAGCGGCGACGAACCCCTGATGCTGGACCCGCTCTCGATGGGCGATCTGGTTCATCGTACCCTGGAGCGGGCCTTGCACGGGCTGGAAGCGGACGGTGGCCTGTCCGGCGCCGGCGAGGACGCCATCGTTGCCGCCGTCGACGCGGCCGCGACGGTGGTCGCGGCGGAATGGGAACGCGAGTTCGGCGCTCCGCCGCGCGTCATCTGGGACCGGACGCTTCAGGATGCGCGCGCGCTCGGCGCCCGGGCGCTTTCCTTCAGGGACGGCGAAGTGGCCGATGCTCGTGCCTACGGCGAGGTGGCCTTTGGCGGATACGAGCCCAATTCCGATGCCGGGATCCCCTGGGATGCGGCGGCGCCGGTCGAAATTCCGGGCGCCGGGTTCCGCATCGCCGGCTACATCGACCGGCTGGATCTGTCACCCGACGGAGGCCGCGCGCTGGTGCGCGATTACAAGACGGGAAAGCCGCCGCGCAAGGAGATAACGATCGATGGCGGCGCGGAGTTGCAGCGCTGTCTCTACGCCTTCGCGGTCAGGGCGCTGCTGGGCGACGAAGTGGAAATCGCCGCGTCGCTTCTCTACCCCCGCGACGGATTCGAGCTTCGGCTAGACGATCCCGGCGCGACGCTCCGCGAACTCGCCGGCTATCTCGAGACCGCGCGCGACAATCTCGCGGCCGGCGGCGCCATCATGGGGACGGACACGGGTGGGGGCTATGACGACCTCGCCTTCGCGCTTCCGGCCAACGCCGGCGCCTCATACCGCGTGCGGAAGTGGGAGGCCGCCGTCGAGCGCCTGGGCCCCGCGGCCGAGGTCTGGGAGGCACCGTGATGACCGCGCCGTACCCACCGCTCGCCGACGACGCTGCGAGAAGCGAAGCCGTTTCGATCCACGACCGGTCGTACCTGGTCGAGGCCGGGGCCGGGTCGGGCAAGACCGCCGTGCTCGCCGGGCGCATCGCCATGCTGCTCGCGGACGGCATCGAACCCCGCTCGATCGCGGCGGTGACGTTCACCGAGTTCGCCGCGAGCGAGCTGCTGGTCCGGGTGAGGGAATTCGTCGGCGAACTCACGGCGGGCCGTATCCCGGCTGAGTTGGTCGAGGCTCTGCCCGGCGGTGTCTCGGAAGACCGGCGCGCTCGCCTGGCCAAGGCGAACGAGACGCTCGACGACCTCGCCTGCTCGACGATCCACGGGTTCTGCCAGCGTCTGATCTCCCCCTATCCGGTCGAGGCCGACATCGATCCGGGGGCGTCGATCATGGACCGGGATCAGGCGGACCGCGCCTTCTCGGAGATCGTCGACGGGTGGCTGCGCGAGGAGCTGGCGGGCGAGACGGGCGGGTTGCTCGCCGAGCTGGTGCTGCACGATCCCGGCGGGACGGTGCGGCTGGTCGGCACGATCCTCGAGCATTTTCGGCGCCATCGCGCGATCGTTCACGACGCTCCGGGGGACCTGGCGGCGCTCGCGGATGACTATCGGGAAGCGGCGAAGGAGTTCGATGCTTTCGTGTCGGGGCAAGACGCCGAGGAGGCCGACACGGTCGCCATCGCGGGCCGGTTGCGGGAGCTCGCGGATGAATTCGGGGCGGCTCCGGCGCCCGGGGCATGGGGCGATCACGTCCGGTTGCTCACGGCCGAGCTTCATCCCGCGCTGGTCACCGGGGGCGGGAGCTTCCGGCAATACCGCAAAAAGACAAGGTGGATTGCCGCCGCCCGAGACGCGGGGCTCTCCAGAGGCGATGGCGAACGGCTGAACGCGATCGCCGACGCTCACTACTCCCGCTGCCGCGAGACCTGGTCGGCGTTGATCCAGGCAACCGCGAGCCTTGTGCTGAGCGAGCTCCTCCGCCTCGTGCGGCCGGTGAGGGACCGGTATCGCAAGCACAAGCGATCGGCGGCGCTTCTCGATTTTGACGATCTGATCTTTTCGGCGCGCGACCTGCTGCGCGATCACGAGCCGGTGCGCCGCGCGCTGGCCGGACGCTACCGGCATGTGCTGGTGGACGAGTTTCAGGATACCGATCCGTTGCAGACGGAGATCTTCTGGCGCCTCTGCGGCGAGCCTCCGCCCGGCGGGGACGCCGGCGACTGGACTTCGTTCGAGTCGCGCCCCGGCGCGCTCTTTCTCGTCGGCGATCCCAAGCAGGCGATCTACCGCTTCAGGGGGGCGGACATCGCCGCCTACGTCCGGGCCCGCGAGGCGTTTCGCGGCAATGCACCTGAAGGCGTCCTGCCGATCTCCACCAACTTCCGGTCCTGCCCGGCGATCATGCGGTTCGTGAACGAACGCTTCGAACGCCCGCTGTCCGCGGAGAAAGGTCAGCCAGGGTTTCGCGCGCTCGATCCGTTTCGGTCGGAGCGCGGCGCGGGCCTGTCCGTTGCCGCCCTGGACGTTGCCGTGGCCGGTGAAGATGGCAAGGCGAACGCCCTGCAGAAGCGCGATGGTGAGGCGGAGGCCGTAGCGGAATTGTGCGCCCGTCTGATCGGCAGCGAGCGGATCGCCGACCCGAAGAGCGGCGACGAACGGCCGTGCAGGGCGGGCGACATCGCGCTGCTCGCTCCCACGGGGAACGACCTCTGGCGCTATGAAGAGGCGCTGGAGCGCCGGGGGATCCCGGTTGCAACGCAGGCAGGCAAGGGGTTGTTCCGGCGCCAGGAAGTGCAGGATCTGATCGTGGTGACCCGTGTGCTGGCCGACCGGCGCGACACGCTTGCCCTGGGAGCGCTGCTCCGGGGCCCGCTGGTTGGGCTCACCGAGGAGGATCTGCTCGACATCGTTTGGCAATTGCCGCGCCCCGAGGACAAGCCGGACGTTCCGGCGAGGCTTGACCTTGGCGTCCCGGCCGAGTGCATCCCGCATCCGCTCGCGCGGGACATCGTGCAGAAACTTCAGGCGTTACGCCTCCGCGCGAACGCCACCGCGCCCCACGAACTCCTGTCGCAGGCGATCGACGTGCTGCGCGTTCGTCCGATCCTCCTTCAGCGCCATGGCGGACGGGCGGAGCGGGCACTGGCCAATGTCGATCTTTATCTCGGCTTCAGCCGCGCCTACGCGGTGCGGGGGCTGCGGGCCTTCGCCGAAGCCATGACGGCCGCTTGGACCGACGAGGCCCGCGCTGTGGAAGGCAGGCCGGACGCCCAGGAGGAAGCGGTCGCGCTCTACACCATGCACGCCGCCAAGGGGCTGGAGTGGCCGGTCGTCGTGCCGATCAACACGATGACGCAGGTAAGGAAATCGGACAGCGCCGTCACCGACCGCGCGAGCGGGCGCTTCTACTGCCCGGTGTTCGGCGCCGAACCGGCCGGGTACGGCGAGGCCCGGGAAGCCGAGAACGCCGAACTGGACCGGGAGCGGGTCCGGCTCTGGTACGTCGCTGCGACGCGCGCACGCGAGCTTCTGATCCTGCCCCGGCTCGATGTCGATGCCGGCGCTTCGGCCTGGATCTCCGTCGTCGATCTCGCGCTCGATCGATTAACGGCGCTCGAGCTCGACCCTCCGCCCGTCGAGGAGGCGACAGCGGACACCGACGCCGGGAACGAACAGAACCGCGATGTCTTCGCCGCGGAGGCCGCCGCGATACGGGAGCAGGAACGAACGATCGTCTGGCGGGCGCCCAGCCGGGACGAGAGTGCCGGCGGATCGGTCGTTCGGGAAGCAGAACCGGAAATTCTGTCTGACGACGGCGACGGCGCGCCGGCGGATGGCGAGGCCGTGACCGCGATCCAGGGCGGACTCGACCGCGGGCTCGTTCTGCACAAGCTGATGGAGGAAGTGCTCACCGGCGAAACGGCGGAGACAGCGCACGCTCTCGAAACCCGGGCGGAGAGCCTGATCCAGGAGCTGGGCCGCACGGTGGAGAAGGATGCGGCCCTGGGGTTGAATCCCGCGGAACTTGCTGGATGTGTCATTCGGACGCTGTCGCTGGAAGAAGTCGCCGCACTCCGAGGCGAGCTGGTTGCGGAGTTCCCGGTCTACGCATTGACGGCGGCGGAGACTGAAGAAGAGGCGATGGCCGGAATTGCCGATGCGGTCGCTCTCGACGCTGGGGCACGACCGCGGATCGTCGTCGACTGGAAGAGCGACATCGACCCCGAGCCGGAGACCCTCGAACACTATCGCGCCCAGGTTCGAACCTATCTCGACATGACCGCCGCTGACCGGGGCCTGATCGTCATGATGACCAGCGGAAGGGTAGTCGAAATCCGCAGCCGGAGGTGACGGGTTCCATCGCGCGAAGTGCAGTGAGCGCAAGGAGCCTCAAGTCCGGATCAGTGCTTACCGAGATGCAGGAAGCGGTGTTCGAAATCTGCGCCGACCCGATCTAACTCGTTGTGAACGATGGCGTCCAACACGAAACGCACCATCCAGAGGAGTTCTTCATGAACCTGTTTCGCATCCATATCAGACCGGACGGCGGCACGGAAGACATGGTTGCGACCTTCCAGCACTGCCTGGACAACGAACTACTGGGTGTGGGTTGGCGAGTTGACGGACTCCATAATACTCGTGACTGGGGAGAATACGAGCAGCAGGCCGAACCAGTCCATATCTCCATCCAGCAACCGCGTTTCATACACAGAAATGTCTTGCCGGGAGACCTGGTTTGGACTCGTGATCCTCGCAGCAAGTACTATCTCGCCCGCGTATCATCGGGTTGGGAATATTGGACAACAGCACAGGGGGAAGAACAGAATATCGACATCGCCAACATATTCCGCTGCGAGTTCCATGAAGTCAAACTGGATATGGTTCCCGGAAAGGTCGTTTCGAGTTTCGGAAATCGAGGCAGAACAATCCAAAGCATTAACGACCGTAGCGCGCGGGCATACTCACAGTATCTTTGGAACGAGTACGCCGGCCAGTGCAATTACGAAGTGGAACTTGCTGATTTTCCAGATATCTTCGCGATGCTGGACCCCGAAGAAACAGAGGACCTTGTTTTTCTCTATCTCCAGAGCCTAGGCTGGTATGTCATCCCAAATTCGCGCAAGGGCAATACTCACCGCTTCGAGTTCATGCTTGCATGCTCCGATACAGGAGAGAAGGCACTGACGCAAGTCAAGACCGGCAACGCCCGCCTGAATTGCGATCACTATGCCGATGACTCACAACGCATTTTTCTGTTTCAGTCGAATGAGCACTATGATGGACAATGCGCCGATAACATAACATGCATCCGCCGCAACGATCTCGCCGCCTTCTTAGAGCAATACGTCGAGTTATTCCCACAGTCGTTTAGAACGAAACTCAATATGACTAGAGGTAGGTAGTGTTTTGTTTCAGAAATTACTAGTCAATTTGTTTGTTCTGTGATTCTGTGTGGCACGGATCGGCGATTTAGAGGCGGGCATGGCGCGCGTCAGGGCGGTAGCGATTGTTCTGAGCGATGGGGAGCGGGTTGAGCTGGAACGGCGGGTAGGGCGTCGCAAGTCGTCGCATGCCGCGGCGCGGCGGACGCGGATCGTGCTGCTTGCGGCGGACGGTCTGAGCGACTCGGTGATCGCGGAGAAGCTAGGCGTGTCGTGGCTGATCGTCGGCAGCTGGCGGCGGTGCTTGGCCGAGAGGGACCTCGAAGGGCTCGACAACGAGGCGCGGCGCACACCGCTCCACCGCCGAACTCAAGGCCGCCATCGAGCGCTACATCGAAACCCATAACCGCGATTCCCAACCGTTCCGCTGGACCAAGTCAGGGACCTTGGCCTCCGGACGCATGTGCACCCGTCGCGCTTCGAGGAGGTTCTGTCGGTGTGGGTTCCGGGGACGGATATCCGCCTCGGGCGGATGCGCGAGGGCGAGCACGAGCACCGGCCGGGCTGGGACCTCACCTTGTCGGCCCCCAAGTCCGTCTTTCTGGAGGCGCTGGTGGTAGGCGACCGGCGGGTGATCCGGGCGCATGACGAGGCGGTGCGGGCGACGCTCGACTGGGTCAGGACGAAGCTTCTCAAGACCGTGGGCTGGGACCCCGCCACCTAGTGGCGCCCCCGGTGAAGGCGGACGGTATGGCGGTGGAGGGGCTCCGACACCCGGGAGCGGGTGGAGCTTCGAGGTCGCCTATGCGACTGGAGAGCTGCTCAGCTGATCAAAGATCTACGCCGCATTGAGTTACCAGCCGTACCGATGGGCGTGGTACTCAGACCAATCATTCGCAGACGCGCCACACATCGCCCTTACGGTCGCGGCTAATGCGCTTTGGCTCACGATGCCGAAATCCCGGGCAGGAACATTCACCGCCGCCCGAATGACTTCCTCAACAGTCGTCGCCTTGGGAAACCTCGCAGCCAAGGACGGCGAGGTGACACTCTGCCGATAATCAATATTCCGTTCGGGAACGACCAGGACAACCTTCGTCTCGGATACACCCAATTCCTGTTCCTTAACCATCCGATCCGCCAAGAGCCGCTGCCGCATTATTTGGTAGAACGGTTCATGGAGCCAAGCATCCAGGGGAATTCCGCGGCGGAACGTCGAAGATGCCGCATATGGCTTTGCGTATCTGCGCCGCCGGGTCCTTCCCTTTCGTCCTTGCCCCTTGTCATTCCCACCATAGGCCTCGGTGTACTTCCATTCCAGCAGATATCCACGGCGACCGGATCGTGTTTCCGCTACCAGGAATGCGTCGACGCTCGTCGAGAACTTTCCCCGCTTCATTTCTGACTGGCCTTCGAGCGCATGGCCCAGACCAATCCACTCGAACTCCACCGGCGATGTGGTTCCGGTCCTCGGGTCGACAATTTTCACAATACCCGTTACGTCATCGTCGACCGCAGCGAGCAGGGCCAGCAAACCATTCTCGATTCCTGCCAAAGGGAGTACGAAATTCACGCAAGCGATCTGCGAGCTTGCCATATTCCTGGTTGGCCCATTCTCGTCGACCGCCTCGAAACCGCAGTGTCGCCACCACTCGATGGCTCGCTCGTCGAAAATCCGGCGGACACCGTATGCACCGCGCAGGGTCGGATAGAGGTTCTCGTCCTCGCATCCCAGCGCGAGCATGTAGGGGTACTGCCCTCCCTCCTTGTCGATTGCTGCCCTCCCGTTCGAACTGATTGTCGCCGACGTACGTCTGAACTCAGCCTGACGCCGGTACTCCCTTTCTCTAAAATTCACTCGGGGCTCGGCCATAGTCTCTCCACCAAGGGTTAACGAAGTGGTCCTTCTCCAGCCAACATCCTATCGCAGTCAATCTGGAGCACTCGTGACGACTTTCACATCCTCTGCCACCATTCGCCATGACTCTCCGCAGAGTATCCACTTAGAAGCATTGCGAGCCGGATTCTCTATTGGCAGCACTTGAAAGCTGTTCTCATCGATCTTCTCCACGACGTACAGATACCAATGTTCCATCGCCTCAAACGCCTTGCGCACCTGCGCGCTGCTAAGCTCTACGACTTCATCAGCATCCCACAGCCGCCCTTTACCCTTCACTTCGATCAACCGGACGCTCCCCGTCTGTGGGTCAGTGCTGCGGACGTCCCAACCGGTTTGATGCGGCTCACCGAGCTCCGGTTTGCGTCCCGCTTCTCTCTCATAGCGTAAGACGATCTTACGGTACTCTTCGTCACCAAGACTGCTACCAGTGTCTCCGTTTGTCGAAATATCTTCCGCTTCCTCATCTTCGTCGGTATCCGGCACGATTTCCCCCTTGAGCGAGTTCTTCAATTCGCGAGCCAGCGCGTTCTGTTTAGCCATGGCTCTATCTTTCCTGTACGAGCCGCCCGCCGGTCCGTCATGCTCACCCGGCGGCTTATCGTGTTCCTCGTTGGATGTACCGGTTACCGTTTCATTGCCGGAAATACCGCCGTCGAATTGCTCCGACGTGTCTGAAATCGGCGTTTCTGCGTTTTGTGCGTCTTCGCCTCTCTCAGGCTCTTCGCTTGACAAGGGGCCTTCATCGACGGCGTTCGATTCACCCTCCAAACCCACAGTCTTGGCCGCTTCACTAGTTGCCCCATCGAACTCAGGCGCATGAGAGCGTCGAAATTTCTCGACCGCTAGTTCAAAGTCGCCGTTTTCAATTGCAACGAACATTCCGGTAAGGTCTGCAGCAAGGCCGGCTCGTTGTCCGAAGGAGAACTGGCGCAATAGCTCCTTCGCCGCGTCAGCGCCGAACTGAACTGGGCGGCCGGCGACGGTCAGCGTTCCCTCGTGAAGGCGAGCGTGTACGGGCACCCGTTCTGTTGGGAAACTGCCGACACTGACATCCAACGCAAGCTCGCTAGCATAGGATAGTCGCACTTTCGCGCCCGTATCCGACTCATCGCCTTCATGAGTTTCGGTTCCCTTTACGCTCCGAAGAAGGTCGAAAATCAGATCGAATCTCGACTCCCATACGCTACGGGCCGGCAACTTCTTATCGCCTCCAATCCAGTTCATCTTCACGACTGAAGACAGGCACGGGAGTCGGATTGCCTCGGCGGTACGAAGCTGTTCATAGCGGTTTCGACCGAGATGCCCTGCTGTCGCAGTCCGGAATTGGCCTTGCTTCGGTAAAAACCGTCGGTCTTCAATGTCGTCGAAGTAAACGTTGTCGATATCATTTAATGCGATCCACTCTCTCTCCGAAAAAACCATCGCCTGGGCCACCATTCCCTTCCACCGCTCCAATAGGGCGGCGTCCTTATCAACGTCGTCCAGAATGTAACCATACGCTGTCGGCAACACATCCCGAACCTCGTTGGCGAGGCCCTCTGGCGATGACCGGGCATGACTCCAGACATCCATGACGTAATGCAAAGCCTGCTGGCCTGTCGTTGTCTCGGGAAACTCGTGCGGAAATGTCGGATGCTCCAATTCCACACGCAAAGTCTCGTCTATCTGCTCCAACGGCACAATCCAACTGCCGAGTGAACCACGGAGGCGCCCACCAACCCGTTGAACGACCCGGTCAAGTTCTACGCGCTGATTCCCTCTCGTGGGCAATCGAAGCTCTTTAAGTGCTTGACCAAAGAGTGTTCGATCTGTGTCCGTTGTTGCATGTTCGCGGCAATCGGAAAGGAGTTCCCCTAGTTCCTTTGCATCAAGCTTGGATCCCACAGACAGGAGTCTGCGTAGCGACGTGGCTTCGGGTATCGTTGTTCCGAATTCGACTCCCTCCTGTTCCAAAACAGCCATAACTTGAGGCAGCAGGGTGGCGAACGGCGCATCCTCCCTCGCAGGATCAGGTTCCTTAAGCACGTCTCTCGGATGTCTCAACTCACCGTCGGCACAGGGAACCCATGCCAGGTCGCGCATTTTTTCTACCCAGATGCTTGGTTTCGCGCCTATCCGCTTGAACCGCGAGCGATAGAAGTACGAAATCTGGCGCCGACCATGGTCCTTTAGGCCTCGGAAACCGTCTTCGAGCAGTGGCCCGAGCGCAGCCCGTAGTTCGCGAGAGGCGTCCCGCTTTGGAAGATCGGGCAAGATATCGAAATCCAGCAACGAATAGCCGCTATTGTTAGACTCGGGTATTGTGCGCGAATCTTGGCCAAGGAACTCAGCAACGCGCTTGCGCTCCCATCGATTGGCGGTTCGGCCAAAAGAACGCACTTCCAATTGCCCCTTAGCCCCCGCCCGTTCAAAGAATCCGCGCCAGTCATGAGCGCCTGCGTTGTTGGGATCTGTATCCAAATAGACGCCGTCTATCGTGGGAATGTCATTCCATAGACGTCGGCGATAATGACCGGATTCGACGTAAGGGTCCGCGAGGAGTGCCTCTCTTATCGGATTAACAGGCACCTCCCCATTCGATTGAACAAGGACATAAGGCAAGAGGTCAGGTCGATTGCGATGCTTCGCCCAATGTCCAAACGAATTAAACACCGACCAGTCTGGCTCCGTCGACGAAATCAGGGTGCTCAACGCATCTTCGACGACTTCATCGAGTCCGATGCTGCGCGCATGGGTTTCGATCCAGTTCCAGGCTCGGAGGAGGTAGGCGTATTCCCCTTCTTGTCGCCTTCTCTGGCTTTGGCGAAGCGCAGTGACCCACCCCGGGTCCAATCGGTTCGCATCCGGGACGACCAGCTTCATTTGCTGTCTCGTTTGTTGCCCGCCAGGTTCGTCTTCACTGGCCAGCGCTTCATTGAGAAACGCCGCCTCGCTAACAGTAACCCAGGCTCCGGTCACGGATCGCACGCATCGAATTTGCAGACTCGCCCATGCGTCATCGACCGTCAATTCGGCCACAGCGGCCCAAAGCTGAAATAGCAGTGTTCGCCGATCATTATCGTCTCCTGCAAGTGAGGTCCACCAGTCCTCGAGACCGTCCTTCCATGTGCTCTCAAAATTCTTCGAAGAAATCTCGGTGAGAAAACCAATGGTGCGCATAAGGCCTTGCGCCTTCCGTCCAAGCACTTCTTGCATGAGCACAGGCCCATTCAGCAGCGTCGCTGGCCTCAATTCCGGTCGGTTCGCGAACGCCTCCGAGATGGGCGCGGGCGGAACAATGACATCGTCAGGTTTCGCGTACGCCAACTCGTCCACAGACTCAGTCCATACCGGAATGACGGCAGCGGCCTGTAGTTGACCCCGAAACCTAGACAACCAGCTCTCCTCGGCAAGAAGAGATTCAAGACCTCCCGCCTCCGATGATGGCTGTCCAATTGCCCTGAAAGCAGCCTTGGCCGTGTCTCGTTTGGTTTGCGTATTCGCCGCCCATACAAGGAAATGCGTCAAGATGTCGGCGATGGTTCTGGCAATGTCACGCTGCCAGGCATTGTCCTCAATCTCGCGCAGGCCACTCCGTGAGATGTTCAATAGCCAATCCGCATTGATGTGAAGTCCGAACGGCAACGTAACTTCAGTTGGCAACGTAGCGTAAACGCGTCCGCGTGACGGTGGCGCGGCGATGCCTTCGTTGTCCAAAGGCAGTACGCCAAGCACGCGTCGCGCGCGAGCCGCATCGGCGTACGCCCGCTCGTGATTGTGATCGCCTGCGGCAGGCTGAATCTTTCGGTGCTCAAGAAAACAGGCGATCGCTTCCCTCGACGGTTGGAATTCCATCGGAAAAACGCGCCAAAGGTGGTTCTCGGTATCCGACAATGCCGTTGCTTCGTACGTTCCATCGTGATCTTCGCTAACCCCCAGTTCCCAAATCCGGTCATCAATTTCCAGACGCTCAAGACCGGACATCGCCAAGATTGCAAGCGAAGCACGATCATTTTCGGGTAAGAACTGCGTTAGGTCAGATTCAAGGGCCGTTTCGTTATCCATTCTTTGTCTCAATTCGAAACGGGTCGTGTATCCGCTGTCGGGCGAAGATATTTCTTCATCCCAGATGGGAATCACCGCTCCAAGCAAGTCTCTCTGTACGTCTCCGAATTGCTCTCCAATCACTGGTGTGATCTCGTATCGAAATTTCCAGTCCCAACCGGAGATTCGGGCTTCGTGAAACCGAATAAAGACACTCTTGAAGCCGATACCCATGAACCCGACCGACCGAGCGCCTTTGGTGGACCGAAAGACTTTCGAGAGACCCACGACATCCTCTTCATCGAGGGAGCGGTTACCATTATGCTGAAAGATCAAAGCGTCGCCGTCTTCTCCAGTTCGAATCGAAATCGATCTTGTCCCAGCGTCGAGTGCATTTTGGACAAGTTCGTACAAGTAAACCCAGCGATGATCGAACGTCAGTTCAATGACGTTCAATAGGCCGCGTCCGTCCTGCGATCCATAGAACTCGCGGTTCCCACTGGCCAATTGGGCAAGAAATGTCCGACGGCTCTTCGCTGCGTGTTCCATGCGGTTTGTTCCGTTTCCACTGCCACATCGGTTGGAGCGTCTTCCCGTGGCAACCGTTGGTTCGGTCGCTCGTTTCACCCGATCGTTGAGCCGACCGTTCCGTTCGCGCAGTAGTACTCTGCTGGCCGACGCCACATTTGCCAACTCTGCTCCTGGTGATCGCCGGGAGAACCGTCTCCACCAGGAGCTTTTCCAAGCTCACGCCCGGCGGCGTCGCCAGCATCCGTTCCACGGCACGCTGCCTATCGCTGACCCCGCAGGTCTCACAGT
Source organism: Alphaproteobacteria bacterium (assembly GCA_965202835.1). Classification (GTDB taxonomy): domain Bacteria; phylum Pseudomonadota; class Alphaproteobacteria; order MPNO01; family MPNO01; genus MPNO01. The sequence continues at coordinate 494,886 of CBDBCA010000002.1, forward strand.
GCGATGCGGCGGTGAGATCCGGCTCGCGCCCGTTTGCCCGCCGCGGCAGGCGAGCGGGTTTCCAGCGTTGCAACACGAAGGCCGGGCCGAGCGTCTGCTCCATCGCCTCGATCTTCGCCATGACGATCCGGGTCGCCGATGCCGGGACCGCACTGGACAGGACCGGGCGACGGGCGGACGGCAATGACGTCGTATCCGGCGAATGCCCGAGCAATGATATACTACGCCTTCGCACATATTGTCGTCCGGCAAGTTCCTGTCGCCGCTGCCGGGCGGAGGAGAAGGATTATCATGCTGATCGATCCCGAGACGATAGCAGACCGCTTCGAGGAGAATCTGGAATGGGCGAACAGGCTCGATCTGGTCTCGGCGTGGGCAACCGAACATAGCGGGCTGCGCTTGCTGGAGGAGCGCGCGAAGCAGGGGTTGCGGGTTCGCGCGATTGTCGGGCTCTGGAACTACATCACCGAGCCGGAAGCCCTTCGGAGACTGGATCGGCTCGGAAAATTGCGCCTGGCGGGCGGTGGGCGGCGTTTCCATCCGAAAGTCTATCTGTTTCGTGGGAAGAGCCGAACCGTCGCCTGGGTCGGCAGCGCCAACTTCACGGCCGGGGGCTTCGCGATAAACGAGGAGGCGGTCTTCGAGTCCGAGGACACGGATTCCGTGAAACGATGGTTCAAGAATCTCTGGCGGGAGTGCGGCCGACTCGATGAGAATGCGATCGACGAGTACGAGCGGGCGAGAAATAAGAATCCACCTCCCCCTCAACCGCTGGCGGGGACGGGAGGAGGAATGACGGCGCCGATGGAACTGCTCCAACAGGTGACCGATTGGGACAGTTATGTCGCGGCCCTGCGTGAGTGCGACATATGGTGGAGCAACCACTATCCTTGGTCCGTTCTGGGAGAGCCGGTCAGCTGGCGCCATACGATCGAGGTCCTGCGCGACATTCTTGCCCTCGAGAACCTTGCCGACTTGGACCACCACGACCGGCGACGGGTTCTTGGGCTTGCTGGAGGGGACGGCTGGGGATTGCTCGGCAGTATGCGGAACAATTCGGTAGACACAGTCTTCGAGCAACATATGCAGGAAATTCAGAAGATCCTGCGTGCGGCGACCGAAGCCGACGATGACGCGTACCCAGGCTTGGCGTTCGAAGCCTATGAGCGGATGACGGAACTGGACGGCGTGGGGCCAGGAATTGCCACTAGGCTGCTCTCGCTCGCAAGACCGGACCGATTCGTGTCGGTCAATAAGGGATCGCAAGACCGACTTGCGCAGTATTCTGGCCTTAACCCTCGCACTTTAGGGACAACGGACAATTACCGGAAGCTTCTCAAATTCATCTACAAGCAGCGTTGGTTCCGAGCGTCCGAACCGGATAATCCGCTTGAGGCATCGATCTGGGGGATGAGGGCCGCGCTGCTGGACTGCTTTGTCTATTGGCCGTCCGACAGCACGCAATAGGGCGGCGAAGCGGCACTCGAGCGGCCGGGCGCAATCGGATTCAGGAGCATCGGCTGTCGTTCGGCGAGCCATATCGACGCCGGTCCGCCCCGCAAGCTATGGCTTTCGATGCGCTCCCAGGGGTCATGGCCCGAACCACTTGGCGAGCGTAGTGTCCGGAGGAATGCTTTTGTTCGCGCGATTCGAAAATCATGAGGATAGCGCAGCAGGCGCGGCATCCGGCGCCTGGAATACGATCGAATCCGGCGATTATGTTAACGGCGGCGGATGGCGGTTCGGCCCTGCCGTTCTGGGCGGACGCGCCGGTGCTGGAGGCGATAGCGTCGCCCTCGCCATCGCCGTTGCTTGCGGCGCTGGCGGCGGCGCCGGGCTGGCGGGTTTCGGGGCTGCGCCTCGCGGACGGGCCGGTGGTGCTGAAGGTGGAGCACGGCGCGGCGGCGGTGCAGCTCTTGATCGAGGACGGGTTCGACCCGGCGGGAGGCATCCGTGTGGCGACGCCCACGGACCTGCGAATTCCGGAGCGCCTGCGCCGGGCCGCCGATCTGTGGCCGGCGGTGGCGGTCGATTCCAAAAAAAAAGCCGCCGCCGCATCCCTGAGGGGGAGCTGCTGAAGGTGCTGGACGCGAGACTGGCCGGCAAGAGCCTGCGCATGATCGCCATCGAGCTCCACGGCGCGGCGAAGGTGGCGGCGAAATGGTCGCCCGACGGCGCGCTGCGGGCGCAGGTGCGCTGGCGGGTGCGGACGGCGCTGGCGCTCATGCACGGCGGCTACCGGGAGCTTGTGGCGGGCCGGGGCTAGGCGCCGGGCGCTCCCGCCGGGGCACCGCGGTCGATCCGCACCGCGTCCCCGCGCTCCCGCGCGCGGTCCAGGAGCGCACGGAGCGCTGGGTGGCGCCTCATGTTCACACGCTCGCCCTGCCCTTCTGCGAGCCGCTACAGGCCCTGCGAGCGGCCCCTGTCGCGGGACCGGGACTGCGTGCGGTAGGCCTGCGAAAACCGCTCCATTTTGGAAACCCCGTCGAGCACCCGTTCGCGTCCTTCTCCGATGCGGTCGAGATGCGCGCCGTAGGTCTCCCGGTCGTCGAGGATCGCGCGTCCCGCCCGCAGCAGGCGTTCGTTGCGGTCCAGCCAGATCGCCCAGGACCGCAGCTCCTGCCGCGGCACGTCGCGCTGGCGGGCGCGCCGGGTAATGGTCCTGTAGCGCAGCCAGTGCCGGTCCGCGTCCCGCAGATGGTCCCGCACGCGGTCGCGCGCCGCGACATATGCGCGGTACTGTCCGACGATCTCCCCGAGTTGCGCGCGCGTTTCGGCGGCAAGCCCCTGCCTGCCGGCGAAGGCGGCGATGCGCTCGACCAGCGCTTCGGCGCCGTCGCGGTCGAAGCGGTGCACGCCTTCGCTCTCCGCCCGGCGGAGGTGAGCCCGCCAGTGGCGCCGGAGCCGGCGATACGCCGCCTGCGAAAGGTCCGTGGGCGTCTCGCTCCGGTCGGGCGCCTCGGCCGGCGGCGGGACCGGTGCGGTCTCCCGACCGGCCGCCCCGGCGCGTGCGTCCCGTGCGGCGGCCTCTGCGGCGCCCACACCCTGGTCCCGTCCCGGTTCACCCGCCTGCCACGCCGCTTCGGCGCGCCCCTCGGCATGGTCCTCATCGGTCGGCGGCGGGATGGATTCCAGATAGTCGGGCGGCACGAGGGACGCCGCCTCGACGGCCCCCTCGCTCTCCTCCTCCGCTTGCCGACGCGCCCGGCGCGTGGCTTTGGCCGTGACTGAGCGCAGGTAGCTGCCGGCCCGGGCATGGACGTCCCGAAGCTCCCGCAGCTCCCCTCCGCCGATCCCGGCGCGCTCCGAGAGAAGCCGCTCGAACACCCGCGGGCGGGCCCGGAACGACGCGGCCTGCTTCATCAGCGCGCCGTTGCGGTCGAGGGTCTCGCGGAAGGCGGGGCTGAGCGCGACGGCGTCGCCTTCCCGGCGGGTGCGTTCCCGCAGCTCGTCCCAGGCCGCCAGCACTTCCGTGCGCTCCACCGCGAACGCGTCCACGGCGGCGCCATGGCGCCAGCCGTTGACCGCATGGCGGATCTCCTGCGAAATGCGGATCAGCGCGTTGTCGTTGGCCGCCGGGCGCGCCTCCGCGGCGTCTCGATACGCCTCTCCGGCGCCCCGTCCGCGGCGCGGCGCCTCCTCCCGCGCATCCCGCCACGCGCCCTCGGCGACGTAGTCGAGCGCGGCCTCCTTGGGCTGCGAGCGCGACCAGCGCTCGGCCAGATAGGCACGCACATTGCTGTCGGTGACGGGCATGTCGGCCTCGTCCTCGGGCCGGCGCTCGGCGATGTCGAAGGCCAGCGGAGAGCGGTTGACGTAGATGTCGAGCGCCTCCCGGTGCCGGGTCGCGGCGGGATAGATCGTCTCCCGCGCCGGCCGGTCGTCGACCAGCAGGAACGCCCGGTCGACCGTCAGCCCCTGGGCCGAGGCGATGGTCATCGCATAGCCGTAGTCGAGGCGGATGTTGTCGTGCCAGTCGCGGATCTCGTCGTGGCGGAACGCGACGCGCCGCCCGTCGTCGGTGCGCGCGGTGATATGCACCGAGAACTCGGGCTCCGGAGCGCCGGTGTCCGGCTCTGGCGTGCGCCCGGCGGCTTGCCGGTTGCGGGCCTTGCGCGACACCGCAGTATCTTCCGCGGGCCGCACTTCGAGGTCCTCGACCGTGACGACGGTGCCGTTGAAGAGCCGCTTGCCCCACTGCGTGGCGCCGATGCGGATGCGGTCGCCCACCGCGACCTCCAGCGGCTCCGTCACCCGCCCGTCCAGGTCCCGGCTCACCTCGATGACCGCGCGCTTGGCGTCCGGCGTCCGCGCCAGCACCCGCTCCCTCATCAGCCACGACAGCGCCCGGCCCTCCGCCTTGGTGCGCGCGAGCACGACGGTGGAGGCGCCGGGCCGGGCGCGGACATGGCGCTCCCAGTCGTCCACGAGGCGGGTCAGCGTCTTCTCCTCGTCGTGGCAGAGATGGAGGCGGCCCCGCACATGCCAAGCCTCGATCGCCTTCTCCGCCTCGCCGTCCCTGAGCGCCTCCGACACCGCCACCTGCCACGGCGTGAACACCGGCTTCCGGTCCATCGCCTCGTAGTCCGCGAGAATGACGTCGCGCTCCTCCGCGTTGGTCAGCCCCGCCCTGAAGCGCGCCTGCTCCGGCGTCTCGCCGTGAACGTGCGTGAGGACGTCCTCGAGGTCGGCCTTCTGGCGTCTGATGCGGTCCACGCGGACGCTGCCCGCGACGTCGCGGATCAACCGCAAGCCCGGCCCCGCCTCGACGGGCTGCTGTTGTCGGGTGTCGCCGGCGAACACCACCTTGGCTCCGTGCCGCTCTGAAAGCTGGAGGATATGGTGCGCCTGCCGCGTCGACAGCATCCCCGCCTCGTCCACCACGATGAGGGTGTTGCGGCCGATCTCCACCTGCTCCTTGGCCGCCAGCTTCAGCAGCTTGTCGACGCAATACGCGCGTGCGTCGCAGTCGTCGCCGAGCGCCACCGCAGTGCGCCACGCCACCGCCGTCGGCACGATCTCGTAGCCGTGCTCCCTGTGGAGGTCGGTGATCGGACGCAGCGTGGTCGTCTTGCCCGAGCCCGCCGCGCCCTCGATCACCGCTACGCGGCCGCCCTTCACGGTGGCGTGGTGGATGGCGAGCGACTGCTCCTGGCTCAGCGGATAGCCCTGCTCAATCAGGGTCTTCACCTTCCCCTTGACCGCCTCTTCCGGCAGGTCGTGGCCGCTGTCGGCGGCCATGGATGCCGCCATGTCCTTGACCGCCTGCTCCAGCCCGAGATTGTGGCGGGTGGAATAGATTTCGGTGTGGACCATGCCCGCCCTGGACTCGGCCGTCGGCTTCTTCGGCTGAAGCCGCTCGATCTCCGGGTTGCGGCGCAGCCGTTCGATCGCCGTCCCCACCGCGTCCCGGCCCAGCAGACCCGCCGCCGCGTTGGCGGCTGCTTCCACCATGTCCGGGCGCCGGAACACGGCTTCCTCGCGCGCCAGATGGGCGGGGAGATCGTCGAGCCGGTCGGTCAGCTCCCGGATCGCCTCGCGATCGATCTCCACCTCGTGGCCGGTAACGGATTCGATCGTATCCCACCGCATGACGAAGCCGTCGGCCTCGTCCCGCCAGCGCCGGTGACGCACCTCGGGGTCGTTGTCGTGCGACTTGCCCGCCCGCGTCAGCTTGTTGACGCCGGCCATGCGCGAGGCGTTGCCCAATGACGGGATGCCCAGCTCGCCGGCCTTCGCCACGATCGCCTTGCGCCGCTTCGACCAGAAGACCTGCAAGTCTTCCGGCATCCCCTCGATGCGGGTGAACTCGCGGTTGGGGCCGTACTGCTCCATCCGCACACCGAGGTCCTGTTGCAGCTCCCAGGCGAGGTTGGCGCGGAAGAGCGCGCCCGCCGCCTTCTTCCAGCTGTAGACCGGGTACTGGTGATGCGCCCGCCACTTTCCGTCTTCCCTGGTTCTGGCCAGATTGAAGATCGTGCAGTGGACGTGAAGCTGCGGGTCGTTCTCCCGGCTGGTGCCGTGGACGAAGGTGGCGCCCATCAGGTCCGCTTCCACCGGCCGCGTGACGCCCTTGTCGCTCACACGGGTGTAGCTGCAATACTTGAGAACGGAATCTTCGAGCGCCGCGCGCGCCGAGGCCACCGCCATCGCCTCGATCCGCTCGCGCATCGCGGGCTCGGCGATGGCCCAGAGACTGGACACGCTCTTGTCGACCGAGAACGTCAGGTCCACGCCGGGGGAGCGTTCGGGATTGCCCGCCCGCTGCACCAGCTTGCCCGACCCGTCCGGCGCGAAGCCCGAGTAGAGGCGGTGGAAGTGGCGGGAATCCACCTTCCCGCCGTCCTCCAGGCCGAACAGCCCCCTCGGGTTGAACCACGTGCCGTCCGGCTCCTCGCCGGCCGTGTAGTACTCGTTGGGGTGCCGGAAGGAACGCTGGCTCTCCAGGTAGTACTCGGCCGAGGCCATCTGGCCGATGGTCGCTACCATGGCGGACAGGTTCCGAACCGACGGGCGAGCGCGTTCATCGCTCCCGGTGTCTGGCTCGCGAAGCTTGGCGCCGACGGCCTGTCACGAACGGCGGCGACCGCGTGAAGAGGCACACGCAGTCCTTGTATAGGTCCTGCGTCGTTCAGCCTCAGGGGACTGGTCAGGTGGCTCCAGTTCGCTCCCGCAAGCGTAAGCTTGCACAGGTGTACAGAGCTAGTTGCTCCAAAGAGTGGTTTCCGAGGGCGCATGAAGGCTGCGTAGCACGATCCTCGTGGCAATCGCAACATGTTGGGGCTCCATGGCAAGGCCTCTCAATATCCATGGTCATGCTTGGGAGGGTTCAGGAGGGCGAAAACCGGTCGTCCCGGCGAATCGGCCGAACTTTTTTTTCGCGGGGTGAGGATTTCCGCGCCGGGATCGATCAAATTGGCGGGCGTCGGGGCGAAGGCGGTAGGCGGCGATCCGGAGTCGATCAAACGACCGTTGCCGGATCGTCAGGCTGATGTCGAGCGCTTGCGAGAGCGCAGTCCGAAGCGATGGATGGCGTCCGCGACGGCGACACGAACGGAGCGAGCCGTGATCGAGCGGGGCATCGGGCCTGGCGGGTTTTGCTCAAGGCAGCGATGGGCAGGGGGAACGGCAGGACGGCTTGAGCGCAGGAGCGTGCGGCGCTTGGGGCTCGACGTGGCGGATTAAAAGGCGGCGGACTCCGAGGCGCTGGCGCAAATGGCAACGCTCTTTTGGATTGAAGGGTGATACGGGAGGGAGCGGTTACGCGGAGCGCTAAGCGCGAGCCGACGATGCCGGTCGCGGAATGGCAGGCCGTTGAAGGGCGGCGAAGTCATCGCTGGCGGGGAGCAGAGCGACCGAGCACGGCGGCGCGAAGGCGGTATCGGGCTGTCGGCATCGGCAAGCGAAGCGCGGCGTCGCGAGGCGGGATGGCGGTGACGGAAGCGCCGGCGGCGCGGGTGAGGGCCGCGGTGCGAAGCGCCACACTTGGCACAATACAAAAGGGGCCGACCCTCGGCGATGCCGAGGGCGGCCCCTGTCGGGCGGTCGGGAAAGGCGGCGGCTTTTGCCGGGCCGGAGTGCGCGGGAAGGCGGGCGATCGCGGTGCGCCGCGGATCAGGCGGCGGCGCCGAAGACGATGTCGGGCCGGTTGGTCCAGACGGCGGAGCGCTCATCGCCGTCGGCAAGGTAGACGATGGTGATCTCCTCGGGGTGTTCGGCGACGCGCGCTTTGGCCTCTTCCCAGGCCGCGCGCTTGTCGTCGAACTCGGGCTCCATCTCGAAGCGGTCGGTCCACATTACCGAGCCGGGACCGACGAATGTCATCACGGTAAAGCGCTGGGGCATGGCGTCCTCCATCCAACGATGTTCGACCTCGCAAAGCTGTCCTCAACTCTTCTGGGGGCCCGCGCCTCGATGGGGCCGAGCGCGATTTTGAGGCGGTGGAGGACACGGCGCGGGCGGATCTTGATGTCGTTCTCCCGATGGATTGGGGGCGCGGCCGACGGTCCCCGCCGCGGCGGCATTCACCCGCAGCGAAGCCGTCCTCTGCTCCGTATGAGGGACTCGAAGACGTGGAAACGGGGGCGGGATCGACGACGCTGGCGGTCATGGCTCAGTGGAATGCGTGGGTCTCGACCCAGCGCTCGACGGTCTCGCGGAGCCGGCCGCGGTCGGTCACCCGCTTCCAGCCGCGGCGATCCTCGGCGAGCCAGATCAGGTAGTGGTACCGGCCCGGGTTGAGGATGTCCTCGTCCTTAAAGATGTCGCCGATATAGTCGCCGTCGCGGTAGACGCGGACCTCGTCGGGGGCGACGAGCTTGAAGGTCAGGGCGGTTCTGAAGCGTCCCATCGGATCGTTCCCTTCGAAGGTTGCGGCGGGTTCTCTGTCTCCGTCCCGCCTCCTGTTCACACCGATCCCTGCTCTTCTCTCACTCCCGCGAAGCGGAAGACCGGGGCGAAGCGCGCGCGAATTACGGCAGGGCCGAGGGCGACGGGGTCGTCGTTGAAGTCTCCGCCGTGGGCAACCGCGATCGGCGCGGCGACGCGCGCGGAGGCACGGCGCCGGGCGAGACGCGCCGCCACGCGCACGCCTTCCGGGTCGTTGTCGCGGGCGATAACGAGGCGCCGGAGGCCGGCGGGCGGCTCCGGACAGGCTGCAAAAAGAAGGGCCGGTACCGCGCCCTGACGGACGCGGAACCGGCCCAGTGGAGCGGGAGGGAGGCGCCCGCTAGAAGGGTATCTCGGAGCCGTCCGACGGGTCGACGGCGCCGGACGCGGTCGCCTCACCGTTGGACGCCTGCGCGCCGTTCGGCTTGTCGAGGAACTGGACGCGCCCGCCGGGGACCAGCAGGATCTCGGTCGAGAACCGGTCGGAGTCCTCGCCGGCCTTGCGGAAGCGGCGGGTCTGCATCTTGCCCGCGACGTAGACCAGACGGCCCTTCTTCGCGTGCTTCTCCAGCATGTCGATCAGCCCGTCCTGGAACGTGACGACGCGGTGCCACTCGGTCTTGTCGACGCGCTCGCCGCTGCCGTTCCGGTCGATGTAGCTCTCGTCGGTGGCGATGCTCAGGTTGGCCACCCGGCCGCCCGAGGCGAGATGGTTGACGGTCACGTCGGCGCCGAGCCGGCCGATCACCTCGGCCCTGTTCAATCCGAAACTCATGATGGTCTCCTGTGCTTCCTGGTTGATGACGAAGGTTGACGAACCGGTCGGGAACCTCTCTCGATCCCTTCCCCGTTCACCCCTCTCAAAGCCCTTCTCAACCTCTACTTCGCCGTCCGCCCCGGCGCCTGACGGCAGGCCGCGGACCTTGCCTCCCGCACCGGATGGGGGAGCGGCGCGGGGCGCAACCGTGGGGCCGGTGGCGGGAGATCGGTGCCGCCGGCGGATACAAACGGGTGGCGGCGGAACGGGAACGGCGCGGCGCGAAGCGCCCGGGCGGAAGCGGGGTCGGGGTCGGCATCGGTGCGCGGCGCGGGGTGGGGCCCGGCGGCCCCTGTCCGGTTCCCGCGGTCTCCCTGCTTGGGGACGGGGCCGTGCTCCCGGTTGCGGGAGGGCTACGGCACCCCTGTGAACGAGGGAGCCATCGGGCGGCACATTGGGGACGATTTCCACTTGGTCGATGCGGAGATCCGGGAAGGCCAGGCAGGCCGCCGTCTCGGTCTCATGGGTGCCGCGGTCGGCCCCGTTGTGGCGCTCGATCGCGGTGTGGAAGGACGGAACCGGCGCGCGGTGCGAGGGTGCGCGCGGCGGCAACACCGTGGTCATGATCGGCGCCATCGACGCGGCCAGGAGGACAGCGATGCGGCGGCCCCCGGCCGGCCATATGTATAGTGGGAGGCTGGCGGCACGCGCCTCCGGGGCTCAGGTCCAGGACGTCAACGTGGCCATCGGGCTCGCGTCGGTGACGATCTCGACGCGGTCGCGGTCAAGCTTCTCGAAGAGCAGGCAGAGCGCCACGTCGGCTTCGCTGTCGAAGGGCCCGTGCTCGCGCCCGGTCGCCAGCTCGATCACGGTCCAGATCGGGTCCCAGACCGGGATGCCCTTGAAATGCGCCGAGCCGTGATAGGATTTCTCGGCGCATGGGGCGCATCTCGACGCCCCCTGCGAAGGCGCTCCGCAGGATGTACACAACCCCCGGGCGCGCCGTTCGGTATACAGCTTGCGCGAGCGCGCGTTCTTGCGCTCCGGATCGTGGCTGGCCTCCTCGGCGATGGCGCACGGGGTACAGCGCGACAGGCCGTTGATCGCCGGTTCTCCGCATCTCGTGCAAAGCTGGGCGGCACGCCGTTCTTCGTACTTTTGGCGCTCCGCGGCCTGACGCTTGTCGCGGCACGGCGCGCAGGTGATGCCGCCGTCGGCGGGCGGATTGTTCCCGCAGCGGATGCAGAGCCCGGCGTCGAGCCGCGCCTTCTGGCGCTTCTTGCCGCGGGTGCGGGCGGCACGGCGCTTGGCGTCGGCATTGGCGCCCCCGTAAGGCAGTCCCGCAGCCTTGCCGGCGGCGTATTTCGCACGGTCCGCCGCCCGGCGCTTGTCGAGGCAAGGCTCGCAGCGAACCCGGTCCGGGGCCGCGGGCGCCGTACCGCACGCGGTGCAGATGCCGGCGGCCACGCGCGCGGCGCACTCGCGGCGGGACCGGTCGCGTTCGTAGGCGTTCGCGCGGTCAGGGTCGCGGCGCGGAATTCCCTCGGCCCGCAGCCGGGCGTCGCGGGCCCGGCCCGCGCGGTTCCGCTTCTCGGCGCAGACTTCGCAGATCGAACGGCCGGCGGCGGGCTCGCGGACGCCGCATCGCGGGCATTTGCCATCGGCGATGCGCGCGGCGGCGCGCTTGCGATGGCGTTCGCGGTCGGCGGCCCGCCGCTTTTCGGCGCACGGCCCGCACTGGCTGCGCTCCGGCTCGGGGGGACGCCTGCCGCACTTTACGCAGAGCCCCAGGGCGGTGCGCTCGGCGGCCCGGCGATGCCAGCGCTCCAGATCGCGCGCGCGGCGGGCCTCGATGTCCTGCTGCTCGCACATGGGAGCAAACTCCTTGCCGTGGGAAAAGGGAAGAGGGACGCCCGGCCGACCCGAAGGGGCCGGCCGGACGTCCCGGAGAACCGCGTCTCAGCCGCGCTGCCTGCGGTCGCACAGGAGACCGGCGGCTACGGAACCCCAGGCCTGGCGTCCGCCGCGGGTAGTGAGCCCCGTGCAGATAATGATCTCCGTGCGGTCGGGCCGCATCGCCTCGGCCTGCTCGCGCGAGACCACGACGCGCTTCTTCCTGCGCCGTCCCTTCGCGCTCGCCGTGCCGTCCTGGACCGGACGTATGTCGCCGCAGGCCAGCGCGCGGAACCGCTCGACCACGAAGCGGTCGTCGTGTTCGAGGCCGCCCCCGAAATAGTGCACCAGAAAGGTGGCCGTCGTGTTGCCCGGCATCGCCATCGCCGTCATTGCGCCGTCTCCATCTGCCGTTGAAGGAACGGCGGCCGCGCCCACCCTCCGGGACGCCGGCCGCCGCCCCGCTTCCGGCCGGCCTCCGCCTCTCCGCGGCGCGGGGCGGGTCGGCCGCGTTGACGGCCTATTGGAAGCCGTTGCCCGGGTCGGCGTTGGCCTCATCGGCGGACGGCGGGCCGGCGGAGTTGCGCCCCCGCCGGCCAGGCCGACCGCCTTCGCGCGCGGGAGCGCTATCGTCGCGGCGGCGATTGAGGTTCAGGGGGAGAACCGGTTCGTGGTCCAGCGGATCAAGCGGCGAACGCGTGTCGGCACCAGCACCGATAGCCAGAATCGTCGGCACCGAATTGGGAGCGGGCAGAAATACACGAGCCGTGCACAGAAGCGGTTTTCAAGTCCAATTTGTCCGAATACTTTGGAATTCTGTCGATCGGAACGAAATTCGCATGACTGCTGTTCTCACAAAGGCGGCCGCCCGGATCGATCCGGGCGACATTCAGGCGTTGGTAGCCGAGAACGTGCCGGAAAGCGTACAGGTCGAGTTCAAGGAGAGCCTGCCGGCTAAAAGTTCCGGCGATCCCGATCCCTGGATGCAGGGCGATGGCAGGATCGGGAACCGGGCGAGAAACGAAATTCTGGAAGAGGTCGTCGCGTTTGCCAATGCCTATGGTGGCGCCTTGGTGCTCGGAATTGCTGAGGACGGAGCCAAACCGCCTGTCGCTTCTCGCATAACGCCGCTGCCGCGCTGCGCCGACCTCGCGGATCGCCTCAAGATGGTGTTTGGTGCATGTGTGGATCCGCCACTCCCAACGCTCGATATCGTATCCGTGCCGACGGATGGCGACAAAGGGATCATCGTGTTGCGCGCCGGCCGGTCACGCCGCGGGCCGCATCGCGTTAAGCCGACGCTCGAATGCCCGATTCGGCGCGACGACCGGTGCGAATCGCTGAGTATGCGGGAGATTCAGGACATGACCCTCAACTTGGCGCGCGGCACCGAGCGGCTGGAACGGCGGTTGCGGGAGCGTTCCAGCAAGTTCGAGGAGGAATTCAAACGTCTCGAAACCCCCGACGACGCTTTCGGGTTTCGCATGACGGCGGTCCCCGTCGGCGATGAGATTCGCTTCGAGTCTGTCTATTCGGGCGGCAACCTGATCGAAGGATTGCATCCGCCCGACGTCGAGATCGAACGCGAGTCAAACAACAAGGACTCCCGATTGCGAAACCTTCGAAAATGGCATCGCATGCACTTCGACGATTGGCGACCGATGCTCCGGGCAGCGCGTGTGGAGGAAACTTACAACTGGGAGGGGAGAGTCCAGAGCTACGCTTACGCCGAAATCCACGCCGACGGCCTATTGGAGTGGGGATTTCTCTCGAACCGTCTTATCCGTGGTTTCCATACCAACGAAAATTCGTCCGGAACGCATTTCGATTCCGAAACGCCGATCTCGACATTGGCCGGGATTCTCGTTTGGGCGGACCGTGTGCGGCAGCGGGCATTGGCCCCAGGAGCGGAGTACGCCGTTCAACCACAGTTCAGGGTCACCGCAAGAAGCGTTAATGTCGGAGATAGAGACCCTGGATTCGTTGTCGGGTCCATCAAACGGAACGATACCGATTTTCCTTTGTATCCCTTGGAGGCTTCCGGCGAAATCACCAAGACCGTTTCCCGGTTCGAGCAAGATTTCTGGAACTACTTTGGCCAAGATCCCGGTTCGAGGACTCGGGGGACATTGGTCATCGTTCAGCAAGACTGAATCGGTTGCAGAGATTAGCCCATGCTCGCGATCCCATGCCGCCCAATCCCAACCGTCGATCCAGGTCGGGCGCCAATCGCCTCCGAGCGCCGAGCCGATCATGCATTCGACTTGGTCGCCGCGGCAGACGTTGTTAATGATCGATCCGTCGTAGCGCCGCTTGGGCCTCGTCAAGGTGTCTCTGTGCCACAGTTCCTTTACGGCGACGCGTCAAGCATGGACGCCCTTAGAATTGCGCTGTGATACGCGCGCCGCTGAAGCCACGCAGACGAGGCTAGTCTCTCAGCGGTTCGCCAATACCTCGTCAATGATCGGAATTGCGCGCTTCGCGGCCTCGACGAATTCACGGCTGAAGAATGCAGCCAGGTCGCCCGGCTTCTGCGATTCCTTGTGCAACCGGGCCAGCAGCGGCCTCCAATCCCCGTGCTCCTCCAGATAACGGTACCAGGGCCAGCTTCGGGAACCTGTTGTACCCCGTAGAGCTGTATCCGCGCCCAGGCGCTCACGCAGCTGTTGCCTCAAACGTTCCTCGGCGTCAGTGCCGTCGGTATCGGGATCGAGGCCGACGCCAACAAACCAGTCATTGGCATCGCGTTCGTGCCTGAGACTGACCACCGGTATCGCACCGCCAGCCTCGGACCAGGCTTTCCTGAAGACCCAAACACCATTTTTCGCCCCCCTGTGCCCGCTGAAGCTGGAGCCGGTCCGCAAGTCCTCGATCGGACTGAGGTCGCTGGCGATCCGATCGCGCAGCACCTCGAGAAAGCGCTTCACGACTTCGTCCCTTGTCTCCGGCCAGGCCTCGACGACCGCAATGGCCGTCAGCACGTTGTCGTCGCTGGCGAGAATGAAATCCCGCACTTCCTTCCGTTCGCTCGTTGTCGTCACGATTCCTCCGAACGTCTTGTGGCAGAATGTCTCGACCTCACCCAGGAACCAGCGCAGGCGTTCCGCATCGCATATCTGCCGGCACTCCCGCAGCCAGTCGCTCAATGAGAAGGGAAGGCGCAACGGGTCACCTTCCTCATACTCACCGGTCTCGGCGCGAGGACAGAAGGACATGATCGCCAGCCCATCCTTGCAGACGGTCCTGGGAAGACTCTGTTCCGAGGGCGCACCCCCGTGTCCGGACAGATATATCAGGAGAAACCGTCCACCATAGTGACATCTCAGGAACGCGAGATAGTCCGCGATCTGAGCCTCTCCGTCTGCCGCATAAGGCTTGTTCTCAAAGGCGATACAGGCCGGCGCCTGCCCCTCCGAGCGAAGCTCGACGGAGATATCCAGGCGGCCACCGCCGTCGGTTCTTCGTTCCCGTAGAACGTTAACATCGAGATTGTCGTACCGAACGGTTGCCCCTGTCGGCCATCGATCCGGCCCGACCAGGTCTCCGAACTTCCCGAGGAAACAAGTTCCCTGACCGTGGGTGCCGCCAGGATTGAGCAGATCCCCGACGATTCGCGAGAGCCCGAGTTCATCCGTGCGCAGGTAGTCGAGAGCGTTGAACCTCCGGGCAAGCAGTCGGTCCAGTTCGCGTTCCACGGCCCGCGCGCCTTCCATCCGCGCGCCCAGCGCCGTGAAGAAACGCCCGTAGCGGTCCCGATCTGAATGTCTGATCGACGTCAGGCGCACTGAGAGCGGCGCTAGCCGACTCGCAACACTGCCGGCGCTGTTCATGCCGTTTCGGTTCGCCTCATTCCATTCGCCTTTCCATCATACCGGGATTGCCCGAGCTGCGTTGTAGAAACCGGGCGTGATTGCGCCACGTCGGTCCAAGCCACACTCCTCGACCGCGCGTCGGTCACTCGGCCCGGCTGATCTCTTCGGTGCCGAAGGGACCGTGGCTCGCCGGCGCATCGAACCCGGTAACCTGGCGCCGTCCGGTCCGTTCTCGTGCCGGCCGTAATCGGCAAGATCTTTCTGGCCCTGGCTGCCGTAGTCCCGAGGGAGGGCCTGGCCGCGCTTCCATCCATCGGTGCAATGGAGACAACAGAGTGCAGATGATCGACGCGCAGGGTTCTCGCGTTTGTTGCGGAAAGGGGCGACCACGCGACGGGCGATCGTCGGCGAAGGGAAGCGGCGGCGCCTTCGCGGTCACCGCTCTCGGCGCGCGGGCAGAGACCGGAGGTTTCGCGCTGGCGGCGGAGGACGCGGCGCTCGCGGCCTGTCTCGACCGGCACATTGCCTGGCTGACCGGCGGCGGGCGGATCGGCGTCCGGGAATGGCTGGAAGACCCCTCCGTGTTCATGCGGCGGGTCCGGCAGGCGGCGGCGGAACTATAGCGGACGTGATCTGACCGGTCCGCGACGCGGAACCCGGACCATGGGCGGATTCCGGACGATTATTGGCCAGCGTAACGAAGCGCTCCCGCCCGTAGCGATCCCGTCAATTGCATTGGCGGATTGTTGACCAACTCAGTCATCTTCGGAAGGGACCGCGACGGAGAATCGCACGAACGTTCCGCCGGGCGCGAACGAACGGGCCGGGAATCCGACCAGGAGAATCGCGAAGCGCTCCCGGCGCACCGGCGGTTCCGATGATTTCGTCGAGAGCTGTTCGGTGGCGGAATCAAGAGACTCTCCGGCTCGCGGGACTTGGAAGCAATGCCGATCGAACCTGGTTCTCGACGATCGATGCGTCGTATTCCGCCGGAATTTCCAGAAACCGGATGTTGGCCTTTCTGACCGCTTCCCGCTTCACGGCATCGCGCATGAATGCCTTGTTCTGGTAGTGGCCGTGTCCCTGATACTCCACCGCCAGCGCGGGCATGCCGGAACGGTCGATGACCAGGAAATCCAGGCGCTTGCTGTTTATCGAGCGAAACGCGAGATCGCGGGACTCCTCCGATCCGGACGCGGCGCTGGGCGCGATGATTTCACCCAGGCTGGTCTGGGCCATGACGCGATGGCCGCCGCCGAGATCGCGGATGATCTTCTCGAGGATCCGGAGAATGCCGTATTCCGACTTGTTGAGAAGGCGGCGCGGTTCGAAATCGACTTTGGAGATGAACTCCATTTGCGCCGTTGGATCGCCGAGACGCGATGCGTCGGACGCGGGAACTTCCCTCGGCCATTGTCCCGTCCTTCTCCGATAGTTGCCGCGAGATCTGCGCTTCCCAGGGCGCCCTCCGCGGAAGGCGACTCGTTGAATAATCACCAGAGCGAGAAGAGCGACCACAATCAGCAACCACCATTTGGCGGGCCCTTGGAATATCTGGCCGAACAGCATTTCGCCGATGCCCAGCCTCTCTATTTCCTGCATTTTCGTGTGACTCCGTTCGAAACCATTGCCGCGCGACAAATCCAGTCGATTGCTTTCACCTGGATCAGCGACGCAGCGTCTCTTCTCTTCAGCGCGCTGTCCGTGGCGTTCTTGCCGGTGGTGTAGCGGAACCGCTTCTGATTGGCGTTGAGCTTATGGCGCTGGGCTACCACCGGCAGCGAGAAACCCGGCTCACGGATCTCCGTCACGATCCGCGCTTCTGCGTCTCGCTCCAACGCCGAAGGCGGATCTGCCCGCCGCGCTCTCCGCCGGGCTTCTCCCGGACAATGACATTCTGGATCTGATTCGTTGCAACTTCTTCTGATATGAAAGGATGGCACCAAGTACTTTACCTGCCACGAGCGGTCAGGCGTTGCCTACCGAAGCCCTTGATACTCTCACCTTTGGGACTGCCGCATATAATCCCCTTCCTGATCGCGGGAAGAAGAATTAGCAAGCCGCATCGCCCGTTGCCGCGCCGGCATCGGATGCCGGCTCCGACGACGCTACCGCTGAGGGCGACCCGGTGGCTGCTTGCTGAGCGGCTTCCACAGTTTCGGTTTCCGCCGGCGGCTCCGAGGTTGGCGCCTCGCCGGCGCCCGCATCTGCTCCCGCAAGGAACCAGCGTCCGCCATTCTGTTCGTACTTGCCCTGCTTCACCCCGTTACGCAGTTCGGTTCGGATCGAGGCAAGCTTGATCAGACGCTCCATGTCGTCGGCGGCGCGGGCCAGTATTTCCTGAGGCGTCTGCCCTGGGTGGTTACGCAACGCCTGCTCGACGAAGCGGGGCACCGAGCCCTTGGGAGCCCGCTTGCGCCCGCTGGACCTGCGTTTCTGCGCGGGGGTCGATTTCGCCGATCCCGCGCGCGAGGCCTTTGGGCCCGCGCGTTGCGGCGTTCCCGCTCCGAGAAGATTCAGCAACTCCGTCCTGGCGTCGGCCTGGCCGCGCGCATAAGCCTCGGCCTCGATCTCGGCGACGATGGTGGACAGTCGGTCAGTGGCGCTCGCGGGCGCTCTCGCCATGGCATGGTTCTCCATTCGGTACGGTACAAATGTCCGATCTCGGACGTGCGGCACACCGTACCATATTCGCGGACGTCTTGGATGCAAGTCGCCGGTGAAACCGGTTCGAGGGTCTCCGATTGTTTGCCTCCAAATTTCTCGCAATCAACGGCTCTCCATGGACCATTTTACGGTCGCGACGGGGAATACGTTTCTCTCCTTCATTAGGGGCTCACTCAACGCCCGGTAGCGGAAGTAAGGCTAAGCTGGTGGGTTACGCCGGGCCAATATTTTGAAGACATCACCGAAATGGCCGTCGTCCGTTCCGGTCGCCACCGGCGGGCGAAACAACGCTTCGAGTACCAGAAGCCGTTCTTCCCTTTCGACACCGCCCCCTTCCCTGGTCAGAGCGAGAAAGGTGGTCGCCATCGTTTCGCGCATTCTGGCATCGGCGCTGCGGTCCAGGTTCGCGACAAAAAGCCTTGCGGCATGCCTCAGGCCCCAGAGTGCGATCAACGCCGGTATAGACACAAGCGCCAGGGGCGCGAGAGTCCCGGCGCCCTCAACCGCGGCCAGGCGTTCGAGCAGTTCGGGCCCGAAAGCAATGGATAAACCGACGATGACGAGCGCGACGAACGAAAAGGCGGCAAGAGCCCGCTTCGTCGCCTTGGAAGCGGCGTCGGCCCGGTCTCGCCAATAGGTGGCGGGGGCATGAAGGCGCATATGCTCCTCGAACGCCTTCTCGAGTCCCTTGCGCTCCTTTTCCGCCGCTTCGCGGAATTCGCTCCAGTTGGATTGCAGGTTCTTCAATATCGTAGCCGATTCTTCCTTTATCGTCGTTCCGTCTTCGTTAAATTGCTTGGCTCGCTCCTCCGTCTGACGGATTACAGCGTCGAAGCGATCCATCTGCTCCAGGATATCGGGCTTTTCGAGAAAACTCACCGTACGCCATGTGGTATATCCCCACAAAACCCCATTGTACATGCGGGAAATAAACGGCCCTCCCTTTTGCATGATTTCCAGAATGTCGCCCATGGGCACTCGCAACATGCCAAGCAGTCCGCCGTAGGCCAGATATCGAGCATCCGAGTCTTCCGACGCTGAAGTTTGAATTATCTCTTCGCCGGCTGAGCTCCTGGAGCATAGCGAGCGATACTCTCTGTATGATGCGAATAGCTCGGCAATCTCTCGGAAAGCGACTGTTTGCACATCGAGATCGGCAGAACGGGCGTAATCGAGCCTTTGTTTTATCTTCCTTGGCAACCGCAGTTGTCTTTGTTCAATGTCCAGTTGCTTTATGACAATTGAAAATTCGCCAACCTCTTCTTCACTTATGAAATTCTCCCAACGCATTATTTCCATGTCGATCCACTGGCTGGCTTGCTCTATGGAGTGGAAGGAGACTTTTCCGCCGTTGGCGCCAAGGTCAGCTTCGATGACCGGCTTTCTGTGCGTTTGCGAGTTGTCGGCGTCCATTTCCGCTTCCTCTTCATTGGATCGTACTGTTGCACCGCTGGCGTCGAGTACCGGAGGTCCCGCGACCGACCCGACGATCAGGCCAATGCCGCCACGGGAAGGAACCGCGTTTTTAGCTTGGAATATAGCCTTCCGAAATGGCGAACATGCCCTTGATCTGACTGTTCGTTGCTCTGATCAGCCTAAACGGAATTTGAGCGATGCCTGCCAGCGCGCTCACTCCGTGGGCCTAGATCTCCTCCCGATCGATGTTCGCGGCCCATCTCCCTCAACGAGCGCATGAAGGAGGCTATCAAGGGTTTCCAACCGAACCGGGGCGCGGAGTTGATCGAGCACCTCGGCGTTGACATCGTCGTCGGTCGTTTCCGCGCCGAAAGGTCGGGTTGCCAATCTGAGCATCGAGACCGACGAGTCGCCTCTTGATCCCAACTCGCGTGGTCGCGTATGACGGCCTGCCAAGGCTGGATCGACTGCTTCGCCATTGCTGGGTCGAGCCGGTACCTCGGTGAGTTCCGCCGCAGGCTGCAACGCCCGTGGATGCCGTCGCTGGGCCAGCGGTCTTTCGGCAGGGCGAGGTGCCGCTGGCGCCGCCTCCTCTGCGAGCGTCACCCGACCTTCATCCGCTCTACATCGGCTCACCGGATCGGGCGTAGCGGCTGAATCGAATTCGGGGACTTCTCCGGCCAGTATCGGTGGTGGAAAATCGGTCGAGAAACATAGAGAGCGCAGAAGGCGTAGACCCGCGAGAGGAGTCATCAATGGAAGCCTGGCTGGAGACCTTCGCGATGCTGGCGTTGCTATCGGGCATCGGCAGCCTGTCCGCAGGCGCCGAGTGGTACACCGAAAGCGAAACCGACCCCATCGACGACACGCGCTCCGTAGTCGCGTTACGCCTTGAGCGCCCGGGACAATGGACAAGGACGGGGCGCCACCGGCTTCTGTTCCTGTCCTGCGAAGAGCCGCGACCGAACGAGGAACCCAGCTTGCAGGCCGTCATCGCGTGGAACATGACCGCCGGAAACCTGTTGGATCCCGTCGACGTGGAATGGCAAGACGCGTCACCGACGACGACGGAGATACTCACACGGTTTGGGGACGAGCGGGCGCAAAACTGGACTTACGACCATGTCGGGACGGGCAACGAAATGTTCGCAACCATCCCGCACGATGTGGACCGTTTCCTGACAAAAGCCAAGAGAGCAACAGAGGTAGCGCTACGCGTCGAACACGACGTGACAGGCACGCAAACCACGGTCTTCGATCTCACGGGCTCCGCCCGCGTCATCGAGGCGATGGAGAACGGATGCAAGTCACCGGGCCGGCCGCCGTCCAAGCGCAAGCCGAGATCGCCGCGCAAACGCAAGCCGAAACCGGCGCCCGACGCGTTCGACACGCTTCTCCGGGACCTGGAGCGCCAGCGCAAGACCGCGCCGCCCAAGCTGCGACGTGAGCAGGCCCGGCCGGAGCTGCGTCCCGCGCTGCTGTCGGAGGAAGGAGTTCTCGCGTCGCTGTCAGCCGACGACCGAGCATGGATCGAGGCAAGTTGCCCGAGGGAGCTCGGACCGGCGTCCTGGTCGAGATGCATACAACGTGAAGTCGAGGCGGTCAGGCGCGGAACGCCGGACATTTCCAATCTGGCCGCGCACCACCAAGCATGGATCGAGTCCAGTTGCCCAAGGCACTCCGGGCCAGCGTTATGGTCGAGATGCGTAGAACGCGAAGTCAAGGCGGTCAGGCGCGGAATGCCGGACATTTCCAATCTGGCCGCGCACCATCAGACATGGATCGAGTCCAGTTGCCCAAGGCACTCCGGGCCAGCGTTATGGTCGAGATGCGTAGAACGCGAAGTCGAGGCGGTGAGGCGCGGAATACCGGACATTTCCAATCTGGCCGCGGACCACCAGACATGGATCAAGTCCAGTTGTCCAAGGCATTCCGGGCCGGCGTTATGGTCGAGATGCGTAGAACGCGAAGTCGAGGCGGTGAGGCGCGGGATGCCGGACATTTCCAATCTGGCCGCGCACCACCAAGCATGGATCAAGTCCAGTTGCCCAAGGCACTCCGGGCCGGCGTTATGGTCGAGATGCGTGCGACGTGAAGTCGAAGCGATCCGCACGAAGCAACATCAGTAGGGCTTAAGACTTAAGATTGTTGTTTGACGTGCAATTTTTCTCGACTCGATCGCTGGACCAAGTCAGCGACGACATCACCGACGTGGCGCTCTGCCTCGCCGCCGAGAAGCTTGACCGGGACGAGGCCCAATCTATTCCCTCGGCGCGCAGCCGGGCGTCGCGGACCCGGCCCGCGCGGTTGGTCTTCTCGGTACAGACTTCGCAGATCGAACGGCCGGCGGCGGGCTCGCGGACGCCGCATCGCGGGCATTTGCCATCGGCGATGCGCGCGGCGGCGCGCTTGCGATGGCGTTCGCGGTCGGCGGCCCGCCGGTTTTCGGCGCACGGCTCGCACTGGCTGCGCTCCGGCTCGGGCCGACGCTTGCCGCCACCCTGTCGCTCCTCGTGGCGCTCACGCGCCCGCGCGGCGCGAACGGCGGAGCGGCGGAGTGACAGGGACCGGCGGGCGCCGGCGGGACGCCCGGCCCGCCGCCCGCCAAGGGCCCGCGGTGATTCTGCCCCGGCCTCTCCGGTAGAACGGCCTTCAGGCGCGCGTCATCGCGCGGTGGCGGCGGGACGAAGGAGTTGGCGTTGGCGGATGTCGAGGAGCGGACCGGCCGGCGGGAGGCCTGGCAGTCGCTGAGGTCGAACCCCGACTACCGGGCGGGCTGGAAGGCGCATGCCGGCGCGGCGCTGGCGCTGGAGCCCGCGCCGTTTCCGATGCGGGTGCAGTCGGAGGCCGACCTGATGGCGCTGCGGTGGGGTCTGCTCGCCTGGGAGGATCCCCGGGTGCGGAACCGCATGACGCCGTTCCGCTCGGACGTGCCGATGGTGAGGGCGGAGTCGGTGGAACCCGACGGCCGGGAGCGTGCGCCGCTGCGCGATCTGGTGCGCGGGTCGGCGGCGTCCTTCACGGGGCTGCGTCTTCGCGACGGGTCGGTGGTGCTCAAGGTGGAGCGGCGCCGCAGAGTGGAGCAGATCATGCTGACCAACGGCGAAGCCTTCGATGCGGCCAGGAGCGGGCTGGTGACCCTGACGGAAATCGACGAGATGCCGCCCAGCAAATACTGGGAACGGCTCGAGAATTTCGCCTGGATCATCGGGGCGAGGAGGCGGGGAATCGACGCGTCGGGGACTTCCGGCTCTTGACGGCCTCCGCCCGCGTGCGGAGCGGAGCGGGAAACGGCCCGGCCGGCGGTAACGCGGGTCAGCCGGCCTCGGGCTTCGGATCGGCCATCATCAGCGCCTCGATGCGGTCGGCCACCTTCTGCGCGGGCTCGCGCAACTGTCCGATGGTCCAGTCGGCGGCGTAGCTCTGGGTGACGTCGTTGGGAGGCGCGTGGTTGACCAGCCGCTTGGTCAGCGATGCCGGCAGCATCAGGTCGCGCTCGGCGACGGTGATGAAGGCGTTGCGCAGGCCGTGATACCAGAAGCGCGTGCCGCAGGCCTCGCCGATCCGCTTGTAGTACTGCGACAGGTCCGGGATGCGGCCCGATGTGCTGGCCGGCGAGGGGAACACCCAGCCCTCGGAACCGCCGCACTCTTCGCCGCGGCGCGCGAGGACGGCGGCGAGCTGGCGGGTGATCGGCAGCTCCAGCGGCACGCCGCTCTTGGTCCGCTCGACCCGGAAGACCAGCGCTTCGAGGTCGACCCGCTCCCAGCGCAGCGCCAGCACCTCGTTGAGCCGCATGCCGGTGTAGAAGCCGACCCAGAAGGCGTCGCGCGCCGCCGGCCAGGCGACGACCGCCTGCACGCCAGCGTGCCAGCGCGGCAGAACCTCGGCGGGCGAGGAAATCTTGCGCCGCTTCCAGCGATGCAGGCTGCCGCCCGCCGCGCGCCACAGCTCGACCGGGTTGCGCAAGCCTTCGAGATCGACGCAGGGGCGACGGTAGATCGAGCCCAGCAGCGAGATCGTGCGGTTGGCCGGGGCCCAGCCGTGATTGACGGTCAGGTGGTTGAAGCGGGCCTCGATGTCGCGCCGCGTGATGCGGTCGAGGGGACGGTCGAGCCAGTCGCCGAGATAGCGGTTGACCACCTGGCGGTAGCCCTTGTCGGTGCGCGGCACCCGGTTGGGGTTGGCCTTCAGGTATTCCTCGAAGGCCTGGCGCAGGACCGGGATGCCGCGGGCCTCGGCGCGCTCGGCGGCCGGATCGCCGCCGCCGGCGACCTCGCCCAGGGCCTTGTGGGCCATGCGCCGGGCGCGGTCGGCGGAGATCCTGTCGCAGCGGCCGAGGACGATGCGCTTGTTGGGCGCCTTCCTGCCGCCGTCGCCTGCACGGTAGTTGACGATGTAGGACTTGCGTCCCGAGGGGTAGACGCGGACGCCGAAGCCGGTGAGCCTGTCGTCCCATGCGATCCACTCGCGCTCGGCGGGTTCGAGGCCGTCGACGGTGCGCTTGGTGATGGGGAGCTTGACGCGTGCGACGCGTTTTCCATGGGTTTCGGTCATGGCCGGATTATGGAGCAGAGACGGCCCGACCGTCAACACTGCCGACAACACCAGAAATCAAACTCCAGACCGCTCCAGTCCGCTGGGTTCGGTGAAGCGGGGACGCAGGAGTGATCCCTAATGCGTTGATATAACGGCATCTAGCCCTATCGAGCCCTCTCCAGCCCTCTGGGGTCTACCGGTGCCTAGCATGTTGGTGAAGCCCCAGAGCAGGGGCTCGCGTTCGTCGTGGAGCTGCGTGCCTTCGGCCGCGACGCCCTGGATGATCAGGCGCAGGGCCTCCTCGAGGGCGAAGCAGGCCTCGTCCTTGTCCCAGACGTCGCGGGGGTCGGGCTCGTCGCGCCCGGGAGCGCCGGCGAACAGCGCGAGCGTCTCGCAGGTGGCGGCGGTGATGGAGGTGGCCTGGGGCGGGTCCTCGCGCGCGGGCGTTTCGCGTTGGAAGGCGACCGGGAGGGCGGTGTGGTCCGGATCGATGCGGAAGAACCCGGCCTTGTTGAAGGCGAGCGTCATCGCGGTGTCGGGTTCGCGTTCGAAGTCGCTGTCGTGCATGGCGGTCCTCTCGGGTGTGGGGCCGGCCGGTCGGTCAGCCGGCAAGCCGGGCGTCTGGTTGACGGGGCGGGAGAATTGCCGGGTCGATGCGCGGGGGCACGATGCGGTCGTTCCACAGCCAGTCCGCGATGGCGAGGCGTACCTGGGAGCGGTGGTGCACGTAGCACGGCCCCTCGGCGCCGTCGTAGAGATCGATGCGGTAGCGGGGATGCTCCGGATCGTGCGGCTCGTTGGGCGGGCGCACCAGGGCGACGTCGCCGACTGTGTGTCCGTAGACGATGATTTCCGCCCGGTCCGCCGCGGTGCGGCGGAAACGGACGTCGTGGATGGAGAAGTCCTGCATGGCGGGTCTCCCGTCGGCTGTCGATCCGCCCTCCTCCCGGCTCTGCTCTACTCGGGAGGGAAGGGACGCGGGTTCGCGCGGCTGGCAGGGGGGTGAAGTGGGCGGAGACTGGGGTTGGGGTGCTGCCTGGTTCCCGGAACCGGGCGTGGAGCCGCGGGCGGGCGGGGATCGGCGCGATGGAATGGCGGAAGGATGGTGCGACGGGGCGGGATCCCTGTCGCAGCGCAAGGCTCCGGAGGCGGCCACCAACCGCCATTGGAGAATGTGGCGGGAGGGGGCGGCGTTGCGCGCCTGGTGAAGGGGGAGCAGGAAGGTGGGGTCAGTAAGCGGAGTCGCGGCGACGGACACGCAGGATTTGCGCCTCGTTTCGGTCTTCGTGCAGCTCAAGGATTACTCGGTAGTCGCCGACGCGGATTCGGGACGCTTCGGGGGTGAGGTTGGTGAGGCGCCGGATGTCTCCGTGGCCGGTTACGGAGAAGCGGTGGAGCGCGCGTTCGATCCTGCGGGCGTTAACGGCATCGAGAGCCAGGAGGTCCTTTTCGGCGCGCGGGGTCCAGACCAGGCGCCATTTCATAGGCCAAGCTTGCGGAGAACGCGATGGTGGGGAATTCCGCGGCCGGCGGCGATGTCGCTGCGGCCTTCGTCAATCGCTGCGCGGTCTTCGTCGGTAAGGGGCTCGTCGTCGACGGGAGCGGTGCGGACGGCGCGGATTACCGGGTCGTCGTCGGCGCAGAGAGACTGGAGGTAGCGTTCGGCGGCGCCGATTTCGTCCTCCGGCAGTTCGTCGATCAGCTGATGCAGGCGCTTCCTGGGCAGCGGTTCCATGGTTGGAGTTCCGTGGGCGGTGGTCATGGCGTGCCTCGCTGAAATTAGGCAGGAACCGAGGGTCGGTCCAGTGGGCGGATGGGTCGTGGAAATCCGCGATCGTGCCGCGCCAATCCAGGCTCCGGTCACGGCGATTCCGGTCCCTTGCTGGAGGGGCCGGCGCCGACGAGCTCGATACCGGCGGAGCGGCGGCCGGGAGAGGCGATCGAGAACCCGTGCTCGCCGATGCGGCACCAGTACCGGCGCTCGTCCAAACGCTCGATGTGCAGGTCCAGCGGCCCCTCGAATCGCACCGACCGGACGAGCCCGGGGCTCCCCGGCAGCTCTTCGAGATCGAGCGGCGCCGGGCCGACGCCCTCCCGCGTGTGGCGGAGCTCGATGCCCGGACCGCGGGGCGTTTCGCGGGGGCTCGAACGTGCGCTGCGGAAAACGAAGCGGCGGTCTCCGATGCGGCACGCATGGGTGTGCTTGTCGATGCGCTTGATGGAAATGGCGCGCGAGTTGCGTGCGGGCATGTCGGCGGTGATGTCGCTGAAGACGGTGTCGGAACCGCGGAGCAGCGTAGTCTTCATCTTCCTGTCCCCTTCATCGAACGTTATGGATTCCACAGCGACGCTGCCGGTAGCGGGTTTGCGCTACCCGCTCTCGTCGATTGAACGCCATTCGTCCGGCGGGTCGATGGCGGTGGGCGGAAGCGGAGGACAGCCGATCCACTCACCCGATTCCGCGTGGAAGAAAATCTCTTCCGGGTGGTCTTCATGGCCTTTCCATCTCGCCTGAATGACGGAGCCGTCTTTCGGGGCGGTCTTGCCGGGTTGCCAGTTTCGTTCCATTCCTTCCTCCTCGGATTGGCTTGGTCGGGGGAGTGGGGCAGCGCGTATCCAAAACCGGAAACCGGCCGATCCGGAACCGGTGCTGCTTCGGTCAGGCACACACCCAGCAAAATAAACGGGTGGCCTCGCATGCATGCAGTTCGGCCGAAGCGGCTGGCGGCACGAAGCGTCGCCTCAAACTTCCGTGGAGCCGACGAGTTCGGTTGCGAGCCAGGCGTTGGCGCCGTCCGCGGTGAGGATCGAGAGGCCGCGGGCCTTCTCCTCAAGGCGCTCGTGGGTCCAGCCGCCGGCAGGCGCGGTCGACATGTAAAGCGAATCGCCCTCGATGGTGGTGACCACGAGGGCGGCATCCTTGAGCGGCGCGAGGATGTCGGGTTCGCCGGCGCGGCGGTCAGTCCAGAAATGGATCATGGCGCGGTTTCCGGGTGCGGTTGGGGAGCGGGCTGAAGGGCGCGCCGGCGGGACCTGAGAAGGACCAACACCCAGCCGGCTTTCCAGAGCAGGGCGAGACACCAATATCCGGTGCCGTGGGAAGGGCCCGCCGCGAGGCCGACGACCGCGACGACGAGCCCGAAAATGCACATCAGCGCGGCGGTGGTTTGGGCTCCGGTCATGGGTTTGGGGTCCTTTGCTGGAGGGATCGGCGTTCAGGCACGCACGAGCTCGACGCCGGCGGAGCGGCTGCCGGGAGAGCTCATCGAGAACTCGTGCTGGCCGAACCGGCACCAGTACCAACCGTCGTTCATGCGCTCCATGTGCAGGCCCAGCGGCCCCTCGAAGCGCACCGATGCGATGAGCCCGGGGTTACCCGGCACCTCTTCGAGGTGGACCGGCGCCGCGCCGTCGTCCCCCAGCGTGCGCCGGAGCTCGATGCCCGGACCGCTCGGTGCCGTGCGCGGGTCCGGACGGGCGCCGCGAAAGAGGAAGCGGTCCCCTCCGATGCGGCACTCGTAGGCGTGCTTGTCGATGCGCTCGATGGCGACGGCGCGAGCATCGTGCTCGGGAACGGCGATCTCGCTGAAGACGGTGTCGGAGCCGCGGAGCAGCGTGGTCTTCATCGTCCTGTCTCCTTCATCGACCGTCAGGGATACCGCAAGGCGCGGCTTTGCGCTCGTCTGCCCGTTCTCCTCGATGGGTTAGCGGGCGAGCGAGCACGATGGGTGGAGTGTCAGGGGGCGGCCGCGTCGGTATGGGAGAGCCGGAGGTTCTTTCCGCCGAGGCGCAGCACCACGAATTCGCCCGGGCGCAGCCTCGCCTCGACAAGCTCGAAATACGCGTCGGCGTTGTCGGGGTCGAGGAACCGGTCGCGGCGGATCAGCCTCGAACGGAATTCGTCGGGTCCCCGGCGGTGCTCGCAGATATAGGCCTGGAGGTGTATGGGAGGCGGAGCGCCGTCGAGGGCACGGTCCAGGGGTCGGGGTTTCATCGCGGTCTCCGATGCGGGCTCAGAAGGGCGTGCTGTCGTCGAGGCCGGGAACCGGGGTTTCGGCCGGCGGCGGGGCGGCGCGGGCGATGTCGCGGCCGAGGCGGGCATCCTCGAGGATCCACTCCCACGGATACATCAGGCGGTCGACCACGTCGTCGGGGTGGTGCTCGTTGAAGAACGAGGCGACGTAGATGCAGGCGAGGAAGACGGCGATGGCGATGTTCTCGCGCCAGATGCTGTCGTGGAAGAACAAGAGCGCGACGGTGTAGGCCATGCCGGCCGAGGTGAAGAGCGCGAGATAGCCGAACAGCCGGTCGGCTCGCGCCTCCGCGATCGCCTCGCGGGTCATTTCGGCCTGCTCGGCCCGGTCGCCGGCGGTGAGGCCGTCGGCGTCGGTGCGCTGCCAGGACGTCGAGCCGCAGTCGGGGCACCAGCGGATGTCGTGCTCGGGTCCGCGGTCGCCGCAGTCGGTGCATTTCCACCCCATGTCCGCCTCCTTCCGGTCTGAATTCGGCCCCTCGAAACTTCTCTCTTCTCGGGGTATGCGCGCAGTGGGGGGAAGGCCGGTCAGCCGGTGTCGGCGCAGGGGTGGTTGCCGGGAGGGGATGGCTTGCGAGCGGTGGTCGCGAGGGTGTTCGGCGGCGCCTGGTCCTGGATCGCAAGCTCGAACGCGTAGCGGGTGGTGAGGTAGGCCTCGCGGTCGGTTTGCGGATGCCGGGCGGTGCCGAGCATGGCGTCGATTTGCTCGTATGCCCGCTCGAGGGCGGCTTCGGCGGCCTCGATGGCGGGCCATACGGAGCGTGGATCGCGCTCGGCGGCGCCGAGGCGGTAGGCGGCGTGGCGGATGGCTCCGAGATCGGACCAGCGGGTGGCGGAGGGGTCGGCGAAGTCGATGGGGAAACCGGCGGCGTCGTGGGCGTCGCACAGCGGGACGAAGCGGGCCGGGCGGGAGAGCAGCTCGCGGGCGTGCTGCAGGACGGCGTGGGTCGAAGTGGGGGGCATCGGGACCTCGCTGCGGTTGGAGGGGGAAGAGCGGACCGGCCGCACTGGGGGAGCGGCCGGCCCGGTGGCGCTCGAGATGCCGGATCACCTCCTTTCGTGGTGGGCCGGGGGAGTCGCGACAGGACCCGGCTCGAGCACGGTGACGGCGCAGTCGAGGCCGTGAAGCCGGGCGGCGATGAGCGGGCGAACGGTGTGCCAGTCCAGGCCGCCGAGGCCGCAGCCGAGCGGCGGCACCGCGATCGAGGGTATGCGGTGGCGGCGGATCGTCGTCGCCAGATGGCGCAGGCCGGCGTCGATGTCCTCGACGCGGCTGGCGTCCCGCCAGTGCCGCTTGGTCGGAAAATGCGCGATGGCGCGTGGCCGGGCGGAGCCGTTGGGAAGCAGCAGGACCCGGCCGGGGCAGAGCTCACCGTCGCGGCAGGCCTCGCGGTAAACGCGAAAGACCGCGGGGTAGCGCCGCTTGAACTGGGCGGCGAGCCCCCGGCCCATGACGCCTACGCAGTTTACGGGGTTGACCAGAACGGCGGCGGGCTGGGCGAAGATATCTCCGGTCACGAAGCTGAGCATGCCGGGGTCTCCCCTGGATGGGTTGGGCGGGGCGATGGTCCCAGGGCCGGGCGGGATCCGCCCGGCCCCTTGCGCCGCCCCTTCCCGGCCGGTCTCTGCTCCGGGCGGCTCTGTTGGGCGGTTACCGCGCCAGGGTACGGAAGGTTGCGGAAACCCGTGTGGCTGAGGCGCTGGCGCTGTCGCTGCGGGCGATCCCGTGCATCCAGCGGTGGCGGGCGGCGCCGGAGAGTACGAGCACGGACCTGCGAGGCAGGGTCGCGATCTCGTCGTCCGGCATGGCGCCGGCGGCGTAAGGCCGGGTGTTGCGCGGTCGGAATCGCATCGGCCAGGCGTCGGCGAGGGTGAGAGAGGCGACGACCGGTCCGAAATCCCGATGGTCGGCGTGCATGCCGATCCCCTGTCCCGGGTGGTATTCGTTGACGATGCACTGGACGGGGAGGTCGCCGGCGAAGCGTTCGCGGAGGCGTTCCGCCATGTGGGCGGTCCAGGCCGGGAAGGGAGCGGCTGGCTCGGGCGAGCCGCGGCCGCTGTAGTCGTAGCGGAAGCCGTAATGCTGGACGCGGCGGCTGAGATCGTCGAGCCAGGGGGCTTCGTGGATCCGCTGCATGATGCGCGTCTCCTCGGCCGGTGTGATGAAGTCGGGCACGATCGTGGCGCCCTCGTCGAAGATGCTGGTGTTTCTGGGCATGCTGGATCTCCGGGAAAGGCTGTCGCGTGCCGCCGCTCCCGGGGGCAGCGGTGGAGAGGCGGAGATCAGGGGGTGTGGGTGAGGCGCGGTTCGGAGGGGAAGCGGCGGCGTTCTAAGCGGTTTGCGGTCCTGCGGTGCGGCGGATGAGTTCCTGCAGGGCGGTCATGGCTTCGGTGTGTCTGAGTTTCTCGGCTCCGACGGCTTCGTCGTGGCGTTCCGCGTTGGCTTGCATGGTCTCGGCGTGCCGGCGGGCGTCCGCCCGGTCGCGGGTTTCGAGCGAGTCGATTACTTGCTTGTGTTTCTTGTCGGCCTCGGCGGCGCGGTTGTCGCCCATGGTTTGCATGGTGCGGATGCCGTAATAGACGATGCCGATCTGGGCTATGCCAAGGGCGAGGGATGCGATTTCGAATGTGGTCATGGCGAGGGTCCCGTAAGGAGGTTAGGGCGAGGGTCCGGGGGGAGCAAGCTGCTTCGGCTCCGGATTTCGCCCTGACAGGGCTCACCTCTTCTCCGAATGGGGTCGCGGCTTATCGCGGATGGCAACGTGGTGGGGCACGATGGGGGTTGTCATGAATTGTCCGTGGAGGGCGCGGCCGGCGCCGTCGAGGCGGGAGCTGGCGCGGTGCCTGCAGGGCTCGGCTGAGTCGGTTAGCGCGGTGGCGGTCAACGGGGCGTTGTGTTTCTTCAGCGGGCAGTCGATCCTGTCCGGTGGCCCACTCGGCAAGGTGGGCGGTAGGGTGGCCGTCAGCTAGTGCTTGAGAAGTCCGACGCAAGCGACGTGCCCGCATTTTTCGGGAGGTAGTCGAACGCGCCAAGGACCGCGTCAAGCGCCGCCTCATGCTCGCCCGTCTCGAAGAACAGTCCGTTCTGGCGGTTTGGGTTCCGCAACACCTCCTCCGGGTAGCGCCAGTCTTGGAAGGCGGTGTCGTGCGCTTCTAGTACCTGGGCCAGCCGCGAGCGTTCTGAAACCCTCATCGACGGGTACGGGCGGAGCACGGTGCCGGCCGCCTCGTCTAGGAATTTCTGTACCTCTTCGGGCAGATCCTTGTAGAGCTCCAACAGGCGATGCGTGCGCTTCGCTGCCTCCCCCGTTGTACCCAAGTGCCATGCCTTGAGCGCCCGCTCCATCGCGAACGCGAGCAGCATCGGAGCGGCATGGCTCGAATCGTATTGCGGGAGTTCGCGGGCGACGCTGTGCAGTGCGCGGAGCTTTGCGGCGGAGTCCGCAATGAGATACGCGATGTAGCGCGTGTCGTCGGTTCCCCGCCATTGGAGCGCGGTCGCTTCCGGGGCGTGAACGCGCGTCATCTCTCCCATCCCGGCCTTTTCCCGCGACTCGTTGACCGACTTTCTTTCCGTGTCCATGCCTTGGGACCTGTCCTTGTTCCGTTCGCGTCTTGCCCATTTGCTGGCAGGTCATCGAGCGCATCGCCGCGCCGTACCTGGCCGCTCACCCACCGCCATAGTCGCGGTCCGGATCCCGGTAGACGGTGTGCACGTGATCCACGGGATTGCCGGCGTCGGCGCCGCCCCGCGCGTCGTTGGCATACTCGATGACGACCGACGGCCCCTGTATCGCCCAGGAAACGTCGCTCCCCGCCGCCAGCGGGCCGCTCCAGGCGAACCGGGTTTCTGCCAGTCCGTCGAGAAACTGTGCCTTGTGCGCCCGCGCACGGTCCGCCGGCATGAGATCGAACCACTGCGAGGCCAGCGCGAGGAGCGTCTCCCTCTGCGTCCCGTTCAGCAGCCTGGCTGGGATCCCGGCGGGCGCCGGCACGACGCCGTCCCAACGGGGCCCGACCCGCAGCGCGCCGCGCCGCTCGCCGATGACCGCCAGCGCGCGCTGCTCCGGCTTCAGGCTGGCGGCCAGCTCGTGCGCGAGATCGGTCTCCGCCCCCAGCGGCCGCAGTTCCGCGCCCGCCACGGTGAACGACTGAGGGTAGGTGCCTATGAAGCTCGGCGACATCGAATATGCCTCGCCATCGAGCGTGACGTTGAGCGCGACATGGTGCCCGTCCAGCTGCACCGCCCAGCGGGACGTGGGCGAGGGTTCGCCGAACACGGCGAAGCGGAAGGCCTCGATCCCCACCCCCTCGTTCGGCTCGCCGTCGATGGTGGCGCGCAGATCGTCCCCCAGCATGACGTCGCGCACCTTGGCGTAGCCCTTCCCGCTCAGCAGCGCCGCGAGAAGGTCGGAGAAGGCGCGGAGCTGGACGTCGCCCAGATCGCCCAGCGCAACGCCGCCGGCCCGCCCGCGCACCGGGGCGTTGGTCCACCGGCGTCTCTCGGGGCTCGCCAGGTCGTATCGCGCCGACCGCCTCTGCGCCTCGTCCAGCGATTCCAGGAACCGGGCCGCCGCGCGCGCCATGGTCGCCGGCGAGCGGTCCGGCGGCGCCGGACGGTAGGTCCCCAGAACCGCGCCGGCGCGGGACTCGTAGCCCGTGGCGATCTCCGTTCCGCCGTCCCTGGCGGAAGCGACGGCCGGCCCCGATACGACGGAGAGCGCGCAGACCGCGCAGAAAAAAACCGATGCCAACGACCGTATCATCGCAACCTCCACCACCGGACTGCGCGGTCGAGTCTCGACGGCGCGTACAGCCCGGGAGCGCTTGTAGCCCAATGTCCGGCCCCGGTCACCGCTCTGCTAGGTTGCGCCGTCCGGCGTCCCGCCGCAACGCCGGACGGTCATGGGCCGATCGCTGGCCGCAGTGTCGGGCCGACCGTCAGACGGCTGACGAGGGACGGGACGGGGTGGTTCCCGTTGGCGGTTCCCTCCAACTCCCAAGGATTGCGGGAACCGGCAGCCCGGGACCGCGTCGACGCCGCATTCGGAATCCGGAGTCGCATCGGTTGCCCGGGCATGCGGCGGTACGGGGCGAATGGGCGAACATGACGGCCACCGAATACGAGCTCCCGTGCCTGCTTGCCTCACGCCGAACGGGGGGCGGGTCTCGAGGTGCGAGTCGCCGATCCGCCGGCGCTCAGCCCGTATCGACCAGCGCGACCGCGCGGTTGAGGCCGACGGTCAGCACGTCCTCGTCCTCGGGCAGCGCCACGTAGGCCGCGCCGTGCTTGAGCCACGGCCCGTAGCGCCCGATCCCGGCCAGGATTTCCTTGCCGGTCTCCGGGTGCGTCCCCACCGTGCGCGGCAGGGCGAGCAGCGCGCGCGCCACATCGGGCGTGATCTCGTCCGCCTCCATCCCCATCGGCACCGTGCCGCGCGCCGCCGCCGGGTCCTTGGCGACCTCGCCCCGCTGCACGTAGCGCCCGTAGCGCCCGGTGCGCAGCGTGAGCGCGAGCCCGGTTTCCGGGTCGGTGCCCAGCGAGACCGGCCCGGCGCCGTCGTCGGCGGGATCGCGCGCCAGCGGACGGGTATAGCGGCAGGCCGGATAGCGCGCGCAGCCGACGAACGGGCCGTGGCGGCCGAACCTGAGACCGAGCCGGCCCTCGCCGCAGGACGGGCAGGTCCGGTGCTCCGGTTGCCCCGCCGGGCCGAACAGCCAGACCTCCAGCGCGCGCTCCACCGCGGCGCGGACCTCCTCGCGCCTGAGCCCGCCCGCCGCCTCCAGCGCCCCCTCGAAGTCGCCCCAGAACGCGCCCAGCACCGCCTCGCCCGCCGCCGCGCCGCCGGCCACCCGGTCGAGATCGGCTTCCATCCTGCCGGTGAAGCCGTCGGCCACCCAGCGCGCGAACCAGGTCTCCAGGAACGCCGTCACCACCCGCCCGCGCTCGGTCGGCACGAAGCGCCGCCGGTAGAGCACCGCGTAGCCGCGCTCGCGCAGCACGCCGACGATCGAGGCGTAGGTCGAGGGCCGGCCGATGCCGAGCTCCTCCAGCCTGCGCACCAGCCCCGCCTCGGTGTAGCGCGCCGGCGCCCGGGTGAGGCGCCGCTCGGGGCGGACCTCGCTCGCGAACACACGCTCGCCCTCGGTCATTTCCGGCAGCGGCCGCTCGCCCTCCACAGCGCCCCCGTCCTCGTCGCCGCCGTCCCGCCACACCCGAAGGAAGCCGTCGAAGACGGTCCGCGATCCGGTGGCCGCGAGCGCGATGTCGCCGCTCTCCGATACGATCTCGACCCGCGCCCGGTCGAGCCGTGCCGCGGCCATCTGGCTGGCGACGGCGCGCTGCCAGATCAGCGCGTAGAGCGCCGCCGCGTCGCCGCCGATGCGCTCCCCGAGCGACTCCGGCGTGCGCGAGAAATCGGTCGGCCGGATCGCCTCGTGCGCCTCCTGCGTGCGGCGCCTGCCGGAGCGGAACGTCCGCGCCCGCGCGGGCAGGTAGTCCCCGCCGAAGCCGGCGCGGACGATCCCGCGGGCGGCGTTGCCGGCGCTCTTCGACATCGCCGTGCCGTCGGTCCGCATGTAGGTGATCAGCCCTTGCGTTGAGCCGTCGAGATCGACGCCCTCGTAGAGCCTCTGGGCGAGGCGCATGGTCCGGCGCACGCCGAAGCCGAGCCGGCGCGAGGCCTCCTGCTGCAGTGTCGCGGTGGTGAACGGCGGCAACGGGTCTCGCCGCACCTCGCCGCGCTCGAATGAAGCGACCCGGAAGACCGCCGCGCCGATGCGCTCCGCCGCCCGCGCCGCCGCCGCCCCGTCGCCCAGCCGGCCGCGGTCGAGTTCCTCCCCGTCGAGCCGGGCGAGGCGCACCGTGAAGTTGCCGCCCTCGGCCATGACGGAGGCCTCGACGATCCAGTATTCCTCGGGCTCGAACGCCTCGATCTCGGCCTCGCGCGTGCACAGCAGCCGGAGCGCCACCGACTGCACGCGGCCCGCCGAGCGGCCGCCGCGCACCTTGCGCCACAGCAGCGCCGAGAGGTGGAACCCCACCAGGTAGTCGAGCGCGCGCCGGGCCTGCTGGGCGCGCACAAGGTCCATGTCGAGATCGCGCGGGCGCGCCATCGCGTCCCGCACCGCCTCGGGGGTGATCTCGTGGAAGGCGACGCGTTGGACCGCCTTGCCCTCGAGCGCGCCCTTCTCCCGCAGCCATTCCAGCACCTGCCAGGCGATCGCCTCGCCCTCGCGGTCGGGGTCGGTGGCGAGCACCAGCGTCCCGGCGTCCGCGAGCGCCGCCGCGATCGCGCCGAGCGCCCGCGTGGCGCCGCGCCGGATCGCGTACACCATGGCGAAGCCGCGCGCCGGGTCGACCGAGCCGTCCCTGGCCGCCAAATCCCGCACGTGGCCCCCGGTGGCGATGACCTCGTGGCCCGCGCTGAGATAGCCCCGCAGCGTCCTCGCCTTGGCCGGCGACTCGACGACCACGACCCGCACGGCGTCAGCGGCGCGCCGGGCGGGCGGGCGCCGGGACTTGCGCCGTCCAGATCACGGGAAGCGCCGGGCGCGCCCGGCGGGCGTCGTCGATGCGCGATGGGTAGTGGGGCGGTCCATGCCTCGTCCGGCCGCTACTTTGCCGCGTACTGGACCGGACCCATTAACGCCCCGGACGCGCCGGATAAAATGCCGAATGTAGGAAAATGCATGTCCCGCCGGCATGGACGCCGGCGCGCGGGGCCTGGGCGGAGCGTCAGGCGCCCCTCATCCGATCGGACGGCGGGAACGGCCGCCGATCCCGCCGCGATTCGCGGGACGCGGCGGGCGCACGAGGCGCCGCCGGTCGACGATCCTCGCGATCACCGCGCCGCCCGGGGTCAGTCGCCGAACGGCACGACGTAGCCCAGCGACAGCGTCCATTCCCGGACATCGAAGCTGTAGCCGAGCCTCGGATCGTCCGCCTCACCGCCGCCGAACCCGAAGGCGACCTCGTCGGCCGCATGGCTCAGCCGCAGGTCGAAGCGGCTTGCGGCGCCCCCGAACTCGATGCCGATCCCGGCCAGCCACGGGTTCAGGGTGCGCTTCGCGCGTCTCGACCCGTCGATATCGAAGGCCCGGTTGACGTGCCGCGCCTCGATCTCCGCGCCCACCCAGCGCGTGCCGGCGATCAGGTAGAGCGACCGACCCGGCCCCAGGAACTCCAGCCAATGCGGCACATAACCCAGACGTGCGTTCAGACCGACGGAGCGGCCCGTTTCGAGACGCCACGCTCCGGGCCATACATCCGTGCCGCCCTCGCCGGTGCCCTCCAGAAATCCCGCGACCCTGCCGTTGACAGGGAACGTGCCCGCGATCTCGCCGGCGAGGTACAGCCGGTGCGGCAGCGGCCAGCGGTATCCCAGGGCCGCGCTGATCCCGTCGACCGGATCCCGCGCGCGGTCGCCGGCGGTCATCGCGGAGAACGGCGAAGCGAACTCGACCGACTTTTCATAGTCCACGACGGTCATGCTCCGTTCGAGCGCGACACGACCGTAGAACCCGTCCCCGGCGTTGGCCGCCGCGCACCACGCGCCGCCTGTCAGCAACAAGCCGGCGGCAAGCCGGAGGCCGAAACGTGACGCTCGCGCGGGCATTCGGACATCCTCCGTTTTCGTCCTCCGGATCCGCCCATCCCCTCGCGGTGCGTCGCCGGGCGAAGGAATGGTCCCGGGTTGTCGCGCGCCGGTCAAGCGAGGGATCCTGAGGGTTCGCCAGTCCGTTCGGTCGCGACCTCGCGCCCTGCCCCGGGGTCGACTTCGACGCGCCGGCGATCGCGGGCCACGCCGGGCGGTTCGCGTTGGCCCGCGCGGCATTGGCTCGCCTGGCGCTCGATCAAACTGCTCCATTGCCCGCCGGGAGAACTCGTCCGGCCGCTGCCGGTCCGAATCGGCCGCTCTACCAACGCACGGGCTTCGTCGCCCAACGCTCCCCCTTTCCGAGCGCAGGTCGCGATCCAGTCCCGAAAACCCCTACATGCCCTTGTTTCGTCAGAATCGCGGTCCAAGGCGGCAAGGGCACGCGCGAACCGGCGGAATTCCTAGATTCTTCGATTTCTCCGGCGAAACGTGCGCGGCGTTTGTCATCGTCCCGTAATCAGATTCATTCAATCCCCAGACCACCACTGGGGTTCCATGTCCTTGTCATCAAATTTTGACGGTTCGCCGGAGGCCGACTTCATCTTACCTCCAAAACGGTCGAAATGAGCAATTCACGACCTACAGCGCACTCGCGTCACGGCCGTCGGCGCTCGGACACACCCTGCCGACGCTCGGACGACAGCTCAGCCATACCCGGGTCCGGGTCTACGACGATACACCGTAACCTCTCCCGGCGCTGCGGTACCTCGTGTATATGCTCCCGGTACTTGTCCGCCGCCGGCGATGCGACGTAGCGTGGAATCTGTTGGGAGACCTGTCGTGAACGACGATGTACTGCTCAAATTCTTGAACAAGCGACTGATCGACGTAGGTGGTGACGACGACAAGCTTGAGCATCTCAGACGAACGGCGGCCGACCTGGCCGGTATTCTCGAAGAGACCCCGATCAAGGCCTGCCCATTCGCCCTTGTTGCATTCGATCCCCATGTCCCGGCCACCGACCCAACCGTCGTCGAGGTGGAAGACGCTCTACGCAATCGCTGGCAGACCTACGTCAACACATTCTCTGACACCCCGGTCACGGTGTTTCGGGCCATGCTGCTCGACGCACTGATCAGCGCCTGCGGTCGAAACGACACCGTTGCCGCTGCCTTCGTTGCATCCGCCCGAAACATTCTCCCCTTCATGGAAGTTGGCGACGAGCAGGAGCTCTGGGCAGATATCGTCGCCGACATCGAGAAGAGAGTAGAGGGACGTGCTGAGAGGGAATGGGCGACCCCCGCCTCGATTTCCGTGCCGGATATCAAGCTTAAGCCCACTTCCGAAGCTGAAGTCCGTATTGCATCCAAGAAGGTAAGCGCCGCGGGCCTCAAGCCTAAGTTCGAGGCAACCGCAGGGCCTCACGCCAACGATCCCAATGGAACCCAAAGGGACACCGACGGCAATCCATACTGGCCGCAAAACAATCCACATGAGTGGGTGTACGAATTCGGTACGCGAACGGCTGAGGCTGTGGGGGAAACGATCAACAGGGCCATAGGAGGTCTTTCCGTCGAAGGCCTCAACCTGCCCGGATACACCGAAGAGCTTGCGGCGGTGATATCTGAACACACGACAACCACATTGCAGGCTGTCAGCATTGCCACTGCCGGACTGCATCGCCGCACAAATTTGCTCTGGTGGAAGGAAGCACTGTTCTCGCCGAGCGCTCGGATGAGCTATCGCGACATGACTTCGTTCGACGCAGGAGCACTGATGGCCTTCGACATGCACCAGCAGATCCCAACATTCTCGCCCGCGAGCGTCGCCGCGTTCCTGCAGGAAACGGTTGTCTCCTTGCCGACACTCGATCCGGAAGAAACGACTTCGATCCGCGAACTAGTCGAGAAGACGCACGATGCCGACATCCTTTCCGAGCTCAGAACGGACGCGGCAAAGCTCGTCGGTGCCCCGACGGGGCGGTGCTCCGTTCTGGCGGTCATCGGCCAGCCGGACGCAATACATCAACTCGACGACCGCAGGTTTCGCGATCGCATCGGCGTTAAGGTCGACACGGCACTCACCCTACCCGAGTGGTCGGTTTGGATATTCCGGGAGCTTCAAGCCGCTCGGGCCGTTGCAGAAGCCTCCACGCCGTAACGTCGCGCCCCGAGGAAGCGGACACCCAGGAAGTAGACCCCATGGCGAAATGTCCCCAGGAGAAATGCTACTGGTCCGACGGCGTGGGATGCAGTCTGGGTCACCTCGACCCTTCAGATTGTCCGGCTCTGAAAGCAGCACCGGCCCCGAAGCAGGATGACCAACCGTCTCCGGAGACGGTGGCCATGCCCTGGTCGGGAAGCGTGCTCGGTCTCACCGATCTCGGATTCGTCGCGGGCCGGAGCAAGCCCATCGTGCTGGCGGTCATGGGCCCGCACAATGCAGGAAAGACCACACTGTTGGGGGCCTGCTATCTCTTGCTCGGTCGCGGTCGCCGACCGAACGACGAGCTGCGATTCTCCGGCTCTTGTTCGCTTGCCGGATGGGAGAACGTCGCAAGTCCGCTGCGCTGGAAACCCGGTCCAGTTTCTCCCGCCTTCCCACCGCATACAACCACCACCACTGCACGCAACCCGGGGCTGCTCCATTTGGCATTCAAGCAGGACTACGATCATCGCACCGACTATGTGATCACCGATGCCCCGGGCGAATGGTTTCACAAATGGGCCATCGAACGCGACGCTCCGGACGCCGAAGGCGCCCGCTGGGCTGCGGAACATGCAGATGCCTTCGTGTTGGTCGCAGATCGCGAAGCGTTGGCAGGACCCCACATGGGCGCCGCGCGCTCCGGCGTTCAATTCCTTGCCCGACGCCTCGCCGACGAGCGTCGAGGGAGACCGGTCGCCCTCGTCTGGACCAAGTCCGATATCTCGATCTCCGATGACATGCAACAAGCGGTGCGATCCGCGGTGCTCAATCTGATGCCGGACACACCCGAATTTGCCGTCACTATCATGCACAACTCCGATGAACGGGAGAACGAGCAAGGATTCCTGGATCTGCTTCGCTGGATTCTGAACATCCGCCGACCGACTATTCGACTGTCGGAATCCGCCGCCGACAATCCCGACCCCCTCTTTAGATTCGGCGCGAGGTAGGTCATGGAAATGCTCGACAAGTCCATCCTGCTGATCGGCGAATCCCGTGTGGGCAAGTCCCACTACG
Source organism: Alphaproteobacteria bacterium (assembly GCA_965202835.1). Taxonomy (GTDB): domain Bacteria; phylum Pseudomonadota; class Alphaproteobacteria; order MPNO01; family MPNO01; genus MPNO01. The sequence goes on from CBDBCA010000002.1 coordinate 534,216, forward strand.
GAGCTCAGCTACTGAAGCGCCTCATGCAGGAAGACGGACGAATCAGAATGCGCGGAGCAGCCACGAATCTCCAGCCGTTCCAAGCTGTCATGGCCAGTCTCGATGCCGGCCTGTCGGCTGACCACACGGCCACCTCCGTCTACCACGAAAGCCGCTGGCCGATCGTCGATGACCAGGGCCGCAAGGCTGATCTGATCTGGCCCGACTACGGCGGCGAGCAAGTCAAGGATATCATCGACGACCGACAGCTTCCCCGTGCCTGGCTGACGCGTATCGCAGAGTCCTCGGCATGGCTGCTGATGATTCGCCTCCAAACGATCCGAGCGACCGACGACATCTTCTCACGTCCTCTCACGTCCCTGAAGGGGAGCGGCAAGGAAGCCCGGGAACGGCGACTCTCGGATCAGGCCCGCTTGATCGAGCTGCTTCAAATTCTCCTCTTCGCACAGTCGACATCAGGCAGACGCTCGGGCCGATTGCCCCGTCTCGTTGTTCTCCTGACCTGCTGGGACGAGATGAAGAATCCCGGAACACCGAGCCACGTGTTGCATGAACGCCTGCCTATGTTCAGCGACTTCGTCGCGAGCAACTGGAAAGATTGTTCGGTGCTCGGACTGTCCGCGCTGGAGCGCGCGCTCGACAAGGAAAAACCCGACAACGACTACATCACTCAAGGCTCCGAGCAATTCGGCTATGTCGTTCTTGAGGACGCCACTCACTCCCCTGATCTCACGCTCCCGATCCAAGAACTCCTCGCCGAGCCTTCGTGACGGTAACATCCAACGTGCCCGACATGCAGATCGAGCAAGCCTTGTACGGCGAATCCCGCGGCGGGCACTCCCTCCTTACCTCAAGCGGAGACGATTCGATCGCTACGGCAATCGTCCAGCGCCTCGACCTCCCGGACACCGCCCCGCCGGATGCCGAGTGGTCACCCTTCCTCCGCGGCTTTCCTTATCAGGACCGGTATGTCCTGACCCGGACCTTTCACGACACAGCCGCATCGCGGGGTGGAATGGTCTTCTCGCATGCCCTCATGGCTCCTCTGGACGAGCTGGTGGAGAACTCGGACCTGCAACCTCTTCTGCGACTGCTCGCCACTTCGGACGGGCAACGCCCCGACGCCACCACGGTGCGACTGCCCTGCACCCAATCACCGGTCCCCCAGGCCATCGACCTGGTCGATGCAGCCGAGGCCTTGGCGGCGGCCGGAACATTCCCCGTCGTACGGCTCGGCCATATCGGGTTCGACGATCTCGTTGTCGCCCTGTGGGCGCATCTCCCGCCGGAAATCCGCCGAGGTTTCGCCTTCCGTCTTAGTTTCGGCCCCACCGACCTGATCGATCAGCCAACGCCGGCACTGGTATGCACCCCCCGTGCCACCGCGGGGCGCTGGTACGAGCATCCGGTCATCAGCACCGCCACGCGCGACGAACCGGACTCCCTCGCCGCAGCGATTCTCAGCGGTAATGCAGGAGCAACGCCGCTCATCGAGTTCATGCAGCAGATGGAAGTACGGCCCGCCACCTTTCCGGACCTGCGGTTGGCCGAGCAGGCCTATCACCTCCACATCGGCGAGCCTTCGTTGGAGGGACGCGCCGGCGTCATCAGGCTGATCGAGAAGCTCTCGCCGGATCCAGATGCCGGCGACGCCGGCAAGAGGCACCTTGCCCAACGGTTGTGCGATGCCCTGTCGGTCGCCAGGGCCGAAGAGATCCTGCGACTGCGGAACCTCCAGCTTTCCGCATTCCCCGAGCCCAAGCGGGTCTGGAAGGCGGTCGCGAAATGGCTGGCCGAGAACAGCTATGCCCAGGATCAGGACGCTGAAATGCTCTCCGTCCTTGAGGACGCCACAACCAGCGACGCCGCTGTCGAGGAATGGCGAGGTGCGATTCTGAATGGCCTCGCGGCCGCGGCACGCTCGGCCAACTCCTCCTTCCCCAGAGCCTTCTGGCGCTGGACACAAATGCGACCCGAAATCGTCGACGCCGTGTTCCCCCTTGTCCCGGCCGCAACTGGAGTCGAGGAACGATTGGCGCGCGCGATGCCCCACACTCTCGATCGAGTAGCCGCCGCAACGCTCGAGCCGCTCGCCCTGTCTCGGGACTGGCTTCGCTTCCACGGCAGCGTCCTCTCGGCCAGCGTCTCACCGTCCGATGCCGTGCGCCGGCAGGTCGCGGTCGACACCGATCCTTCGTTTCTCGAAGGTCTGCGTGCCGCCCTGCGGCGCGCCAAGCCGGCCGAACTGGTCGAATGCGCGCTGGAGATCCAAGACCCGCGCATGCCACGGCTTGCAGGTGAAGTCGTCGCCAAGAATCCAGAGCTGCTGGCCGGGCTCGATTTCACACCGACCGCGGCGCAGGCGGTCTGGCGCGAAGCGCTGGCGATCGAGCCCGAGTCTTGGCATGGCCCGACCAATCCAGCGGCGGCATCCTATTCGATACTCGACCGCCTCCTGGATGACGGCCAGACCGATGCAATGCTACTGGAGCGATTGTCGGATACGCCCCTCGCCGATCTCGGGAACTATCCCCGCCGACCGGAAATCTGGTCTCGCCTTGGAGATGATGCGCGCCACAAGATGCTGGCCAGAACCGCCACCGCGTGGCTCAAGAACGCGGCGGGCGCGCACGGCCCCGCTACCCCCGAACAGGAGTTGCAAACCGCGATCCTCGAGGACGACGAGCTTGGGCAGACGCTCGATACACTGATCCCCGACCGTGCCGGTACGGCTGTACGAATCATTGCCGCTCTCAGCCGCTACGACGAGCAACAGTTCCTGCAACTCCTCGGCACGTTGATGTCCCGCACAATGTACTTGGCCACTCCCGATGCCGAGAGTATTGGTCGAGTCGTGCTGCAACGTCGATGGAAGAATGTGGCTGCCTACTTGCTCGGTCAGCTCAAGTCCGGCCGGCGGGACCTTGAGCCTGCGCTCCGCACCTGCTGCGACATGTTCGACTGGTGGGACCGTCTCGTTTACGGGCTGGCACCGATTTCGGAGCTCGAAAAGTGGGACGCGCTCCAGGAACTGGCTGCCCACCTCTACTCCGGCGGTCCGAACGACCAAGGATTGTGGGAGCGTGCAGGCGGCGACGACGCCGATCTGTCTACCGGCAGAGACGGCCGGACTCGATGGAGGGACGCCTTGCGCAAGGTGCGCTATGGCAAAGGACCGACTCCCTCTGCAATGTTGGCTAGGATGATGGAGGATTTCCCCCACAATGAGGGGATTCGCCACCTTGCGGGCGATCCCGTTTTCGCCGATACCGTCGCGCATGATCTGCGAGAAGCATGAACGGGCCCGAATGGAAGGCGGAACGCGTGGATGAGATCTTGCCGAAGCCCGCGAAGGCGACCGGAGGTTTCGCTACCGGCCACGCCATCGTTGTCGGAGTCGCGAACTACAGGTACGGATCGCAACTACCTGATGCGGTGCTGAACGACGCCAGGGATGTTGCCGCGGTCCTGAAAGCCAATGAGTACTGTGGCTACGATGAAGGCAACGTCCATTTGTTGCTCGATGGCGACGCCACGCTGGAACGTATCAGGGCGACCTTGGCCTCCGCAGCCCGGGCCTGCGGCGCCGATGACACCGTCGTCATCTTCTTCTCCGGTCACGGCGCCAATCTCGGCGATCTCGCCGACGCCGAAACCGCCCTTCTGCCGGTGGAGTGCGATCCACGGTCGCTGGATGCCACGAGTTTGTCGGAAACTGAGTTTTCCGGCGCACTTCAGCGGTTCGCCGCACAGCGACTGCTTGTCCTGATCGACGCTTGCCACTCGGCGGGTGCCGGAAGCTTCAAGGCAGCTCAAGCGGCACACCCACCGGTTCTCGGCTATAGCGAGAAATCGCTCGGACGGCTGGCCCAAGGCACCGGGCGCGTTCTCATCGCGTCGTCACGTGCCAGTGAGGAGTCCCTCGTCTTCTCGAACGCCCGCAACAGCGTGTTCACCTCCCATCTTCTGGATGCCTTGCGCGGCCAAGCACAGACGAGGGGAGACGGTGTCATCCGCGTGTTCGAGATATTCAACCACGTGTCCGAGATGGTGAAGCGTCAGGTGCCGGGCCAACAGCACCCAGTCTTCAAGGCGAGCGACCTTGAAGACAACTTCCCAGTGGCGTTCGACCGGGGCGGGGTCAAGTCACCTCCACCTCCGCCTCGAGCCGCAGCCGAGACCGACGTCTGGAGCCAGCTTGCAAATATCATGCCGGACCTCTATCCGGCAGGACCGACAGATCAGGAGATATGGGCTCGCGGGGGTGGCGATCCCTCTCGCCTGGACCTAGACGATACCGGCCGGACCGCTTGGTTCAGAGCCTTGGGCACGCTCCGACGCGGCGGTGGTGGATCCGGTATCCGGAGAGAAACCCTGATTCGAACCGCGCTTGAGGACTACCCCCATCATCCCACCTTGTCCGCGCTGTTGTGATGCATGGCCACTAGCGCGCGCTTTCGCGTTTCTAGCCATTTCGTGGGAAATGCGATCCATTAGGGAGGAGTTGGGAGAACGCTCGTCTCCAGCCCTTGATTCCGCTACCATTGTCATGGTCTCAGCCTAGGAGCCAACGTCGGCATGCCGTCACACGTCGGAGACCCATCGGCGTCACCACTCCCAAATTCTATTGTTCTAACAAAGCACTAGCTGAACCCATGAATCTCCACGCAAGCTTCGCAGCCACAACTTTGGACCGGGAGTCGCTACCCCAGGACAGCCTCGATATCGCTGACCGAGTTAGGACTAATCCCCTTCCATGGAAGGGTCAGTTTTCGCCACAACTTGTCGAACGGTTGCTGGCGGCATACGCCAAGCAACCAAGTGTCTTGCTTGATCCCTTTGTCGGGAGTGGTACTTCCCTTGTCGAAGCGGCAAGCCAGGGGCATTCCGCTCAGGGATTTGACCTAAATCCTGCAGCAGTCATTCTCGCTCGGGTGTACCAACTGACTAATCTGGATTTTGCCCCCCGGTCCGCTGCTCTTTGCACGTTACGAGAACGGCTCGCCGACCACATTAACCTCTCTGATGGCCCGTTGTTCCCTGATACGACCAGGGGCTCGACTAGTCGTCGTACTTTGGAAACCGCACTAACGCGAATTTGGCACGACGCCTCTCCTGGAGTTGTTCAAGATCTAGCGGCTGCTCTAGTCGTATTATGCGACTTTCATCGCAAGACCTTGGACGAAGCGGTAATCCTTAAGACTTGGCAACGCCTCAAAAACACGGTGCAGTCTCTCCCCATAACGAAGAGGAGAATCATCGCCCAACACGCCGACGCGCGCTCTTTGCCTGTTGAATCAAGTTCCATCGATATAATAATTACGTCTCCGCCATACATTAATGTACACAACTATCATCAAAAATATCGCCGATCTGTAGAGGCCATGGGGTGGGATGTATTAGGAAATGCCCGTGCAGAAATTGGATCAAATCGACAAAATCGAGGCAACCGCTTCCTTACGGTTATTCAATATTCGTTGGACATGGCATTAGCGCTTTGCGAGATGGCCCGGGTCTCTAAATTTGATGGTCAGCTTATCTTAGTGCTTGGCCGAGAATCCACCGTACGCGGTGCTCCATTCTTCAATGGCGAACTAGTAACAGAGATCGCAGTGCAATCTGCCGGGCTAAGAATTGAGCGACGCCAAGAGCGCATGTTTCGTAATCGATACGGCGCCGACATCTATGAAGATATTTTGCATTTCCGTTGCACAAAAGAAATTCCAGATAGGCAGCACTGCCTTACAACCGCGCGGAGTATCGCAGAACTTACGCTGTCGGGCACTCGAAAACGCGTTACCAGCGACCAATGTTCAGGCATCGACGATGCCTTAGCTCGTCTCAACACGGTTTCACCATCTCCAGCTTTAATAGCCAACGCACGCTTATAGAAGTTCGACTAGAAATGCCCTATCCTACCCCTCATGGCGACAAACTACAAAAGCTTCTTGAGAACGAGAAGCTTCCCGCAGATGATCAACCGCGAGTACAAATCGCGATTGAAAGATACAAGAATTGGCTGACGGAGGTCGATGAAATTGCAGGCCAAGGTTACGACCTTGTGGAACCGTTGATCGAGTCTTTAAACCTATATAAGTTGTCAGTGGATTTGGACTTGGTGTTTGACAGCGGAAACGATTTCCTATATCGGCAAAAGGGTCAGCTGAAAATTGATAATACAGTACTAGAGGAGTTCTTGCCACGGTTGGTAGGTCGGGTATTTGCTGATCGCTTAGAAGGCCGCGGTTTAGCCTTGGGTCCTACTAATGCGTTTTCGCAATTGCGTTTTGATTCCGATTTGCTAAAAACAACAATTGGCGGTGGTGTTGCAGTTCGCTCCAAGGATCATGATTTTGCTATGTCACGTCCGTTATTCCTTAAAGCGTCACATCACGAAGATTTCTCTGAGTCTAAGGAGGCAAGGACCCATCTTGCATACGTAGCCGCAGAAATAAAGACAAATTTGGATAAAACGATGTTTCAAGAAGCTAGCGGAACGGCGTATGACTTGAAGCTGGCATTGCCGAATTCCCGCTACTTTTTGTTGTGCGAATGGTTAGACATGACTCCCATTAGCACGGCAGTTACTTCGATAGAAGAAGTCATCGTGTTACGCAAAGCAAAGCGCCTATCTGCACAAGTGCGCGCTCAGTTTTCTACGGCCATCGGCCGACAAGCAAATCGCGCAGCATTCGTGCGATACCTTACCGAACACCCGCTAGCGCCAGACGCCTTTGGCCGTTTTATGTCCCATGTGGAGACCCTCTTGGGCAACGACGATGAGGATGAGCAGGACGCATTGGATCGTGGCTGGTTCTGATTCCACTATCAGTCGCTTGAAGCAGTGCGAAATCCATTACCTATCTGCTTGTTTCACCGGATTGCGCCGATCGGCGCCAGGCTGATTGCCGCAACCCCAAGGCAGACCATGATTCTCCAGTCCGCTCGAAGGAAAGGGCGTCATCGCCGATCTTCGTAGCGAAATCACCCGCATTCAACCTCCAGGGCATGTCCGTCCGCCTGTGGTCCTCGACCATCTATCGCTCCGTCCTGCGGCGGTCGCGTTTCGCGTCGGTGATAACATGCTGGACCGCGGATCGCGAGACCCGGAACTCCTTCGCGATCGCCGCGGGCCCGAGACCGGCATCGAAAGCGGCGAGGATCAATCGTTTCTGTCCCGCGGTCACCGTGGCAGGTCTGTCCGGCGTTGCGCGCGCCGCCTTCGCCGGAATGCGCTTTGGCGACCGCCCCACCCCCGTTGGCCTGTCCGGCGCACTCCCTCCGCGCCGCCGGCCCTCGTCGGCCACCGCCTCCGCCAGCCGGTCGAGCTGGGCGTCGTCCAGCAGGCGCAGGGACCGGCCCAGGTCGGCCGGCAGGGCGATCCTGGGCGTCTTCGCCTGGCGGTCGATACCGGAGGACGTATCCGGCTCCTGCCGCGGGGTGTTGCCGCTTCCCGGTCTTCTGACCATGAGCCGCCTCCCTGTCCTCCTGCCCCGCCGAGCCGATTCTCCGTCGGCGCCCGAAGACCTTCACCGCCCTCGGCGCGGGCGCTAGAAAGGCCCATCGATACGTATTTTCGCCCCGAGGGGAAATCAATTCGACATGACCGATCCATATTCGAACGCCGGCGCCGGCGCGCGCATTTCCGCGACGGTCAAATGGTACAACCCGGCGAAGGCTTACGGTTTCCTCGTTCCCCAAGACGGCTCGCCGGACATCTACTGCCGCGACACGGCCTTGGCCGCGGTTGGGCTCGATACGCTGCTCTCCGGGGCAACGGTCGACTGCGAGACCGCTCAGGGTCGGCGCGGGCCCGAGGTCTCGCGGATTCTCGCCGTCGATTTTTCCACGGCCTCACCCCAGGCGGCGTCTTTCGCCCCGGTGGCCGGCAACGGACGCATGGCCGCCGGATCCGGCATCGACCGGGACGGCCCTGCCGAAACCGGCCCCGTACGCCGGATCACGGCGCTGGTGAAATGGTTCATGCCGACGAAAGGTTACGGTTTCCTGGAGACCGAGGACGGCTCCAAAGACGTGTTCTGCCACATCAGCGCCGTCGAGGCGTCCGGCCGGGACACGCTGCCCCAGGGCGCCGTCGTGACCTGCGAGATCGTGTCCGGCGACAGGGGCCCCCAGGTCTCGCGAATCCTCTCCGTCGAACCGCCGGCGGCCGGGCACGGCCCGGCGGAACGCAGCCCGTCCTCCAATGCCGGCTATCCGGGACCGCAGCCCGGCGCGGCGACGTCCGCCGTCCTGGATATGCCCGCGACGGTCAAGTTCTTCGATCCGGCGCGGGGCTTCGGCTTTGTCGTCCCGGACGCCGGCGGCCCGGAGGTGTTCGTGCATTCCAGCATCGTGTTCCGCTCCGGCATGTCCGACCTGGCGCCGGGCCAGCGCGTCTTCGTCCGCGCGGAAAGCGCGCCGCGCGGGCTCCAGGCGACGGAGATCGAGCCGCTCTGAACAGGATCGGCTTCGACGAAACTCATCACGGCCCGTCGAACCGCGCGGCGCGGCCGTTCCCGCTCGCCTGTCAGTGAGCGCCATCGAACGGGCCGCCCGCGGCACGCTTTCCCGGTTGCCGGGATTTTGTCCAGGCGTTCAGGGTGCGCACGAACTCCGGGATGAGGCCTGGCGCCGTCCGGTCGATCTCGTCTTCAGCCTCTTCCGTGAGCTCGGACCGGCCGTAGTAGAAATCGTTCAGCGCGACGATCATGCCGACCGACGCCGACGCTTGCTCGTCATCGCCGAGCGCAATCTCCTCCCACGCATCCGGGCGCAGCCGCATGCCCCGCTCGAAGCCGTCGATCCACGGTTCCCACAGCGTATCGCCGCCGTTCGGGTCGATCTCCAGGACCGGCGCGTAGTCTTCCGGGGCTTCCGCCAGTTCAAGGGCGATCCGGTTGTAATGCCCCATGACCGCGGCGATCGTCGCCTCGGCCTCGGCGGTGTCGGCGAACGCGTGCTCCTCGCCCCAGACCCCCGGCAGCCATTCCGAGGGCATGACCGTTTCGGGGCAGACAATCAGGGCGGCGACATAGCCGTCCAGCTCCGCGATGGTCATGCCGTCCCGCTCGGCGGGAATGGCGTTCAGAAGGTGGTGCAGGCGATCGAGGTCCGGGTCGGTATCGCTCATGGGCCGGCAGTTATCCGCGCTCGCTCGCGACGGTCGACGCCGGCCCCGCGTTCCGGACGGTGCTCCTCCCGGGCCAGCCATTCGTTCAGCTTCGACCAGCGCCGGCGCCCGGACGCGTTGCGCACCACGATCGCGACCGCCTTCTTTTGTCCCACCAGCACCACCAGCCGCTTGCCCCGCGTGACCCCGGTGTAGAGCAGGTTCCGCTTCAGCATCGCGTAGTGCTGGGTCAGAACCGGGATCACCACGGCGGGGTACTCCGAGCCCTGGCTCTTGTGCACCGTCGCGGCATAGGCCGGCACCAGGGCGTCGAGCTCGCCGAACCCGTAGGAGAGATCGCGCCCCTCGAAGCGCGCGGTCAGCTCGCCCGCCTCCGGGTCCACATCGACGACAACGCCGATATCGCCGTTGTAGACCTCCTTGTCGTAGTCGTTCTCGATCTGCATCACCTTGTCGCCCGGCGTGAAGGTCCATCCGAAGCGCTCGACCCTGCGCTCGCCGGCCGGGTTGAGGGCCGCCTGGAGCTCGACATTGAGCGAGCGGGCGCCGGCGCCGCCCCGGTTCATCGGACACAAAACCTGGATGTCGCGCATCGGATCGAGCCCGAAGCGTCGCGGGATGCGGGTCTTCACCAGCTCGACGATCCGCGAGACCGCCGTCTCCGGGTCCTCGGCCGCCACGAAATAGAAGTCGCTCTCGCCCTCGGGCCGGGAGAGGTCGGGGATGGCGCCCCGGTTGATGCCGTGGGCGGCAGTGACGATCCGGCTCCGCGCCGCCTGGCGGAACACCTCGGTCAGCCGAGCGACCGGTACCGCCCCCGAGGCGATGATGTCGGCCAGCACCTGGCCCGGTCCCACGGAGGGCAGCTGGTCGACATCGCCCACGATCAGCACCGCCGCTTCGTCGGGGCCGCCGCCAGCAGCGAGCGCATGAGGAGGACATCGACCATCGAGGTCTCGTCGACCACTAGCAACTCGCAGTCGAGCGGGTTCTCGCCATCGCGCTTGAACCCGCCGGTACGGGGATCGACCTCGAGCAGGCGGTGGATGGTCTTCACCTCGAAGCCGGTGGCCTCGCTCATCCGCTTCGCCGCCCGCCCGGTCGGCGCGCAGAGAAGGATGTCGACGCCCTTGGCGGAAAGGATGCGCAGGATCGCGTTGACGATCGTCGTCTTGCCCACACCTGGCCCGCCAGTGATCACCGAGACCTTGGACGAGAGCGCCGTCCGAACGGCGTCGGCCTGGCCGGGCGCGAGCGCGAGCCCGGTCTTCCGTTCCACCCAGGGCAGTGCCTTGTCCGGATCGATCCGCGACCACGGGAGACCGCCGCCCGCGATCTCCCCAAGACGTCCGGCGATCGCGCGCTCGGCCCGGTGCAGGCCGCCGAGGAAGATGCAGGGCGTCTCTTCGACCGTGTCGGCGACGACGGTGCCGTCGGCCAGCTCCAGGTCCAGCGCCGCGCGGATCAGCTCCGCGGGGACTTCGAGGAGCTTCGCCGCGAGCGGTCCCAGCTCCTCTTCCGGCAGGGCGCAATGGCCCTCGTCCATCGCCTCGGCCAGCGCATGACCGATGCCGGCGCGGACCCGAACCATGGCCGTCTTCTCGATGCCGAGCCTCATCGCGATCGCATCCGCCGTCACGAAGCCGATGCCGCGAATGTCCCGGGCGAGCCGGTAGGGGTTCTCCGTCATCACCTCGACGGCGTCCGCCCCGTAGGTCCGGAATATCCGCACCGCCCGCGCCGTGCCGATGCCGTGCTCGTGCAGGAACACCATGATTTCGCGCACGACCTTCTGCTCCGCCCAGGCGTCGGTGATCCGCTTCGCCCGCACCCCGCCGATGCCGGTCACCTCGCGCAGCCTCTCCGGCTCCGCCTCGACGACATCGAACACCTTCTCGCCGAACGCCCGGACCAGCTTGCGGGCGTAGACCGGGCCGATTCCCCGGATCATCCCCGAGCCGAGATACTTCTCGATGCCCTCGACCGAGGACGGTTCCGCGGTCCGGATGAAGCGCGCCCGGAACTGCTGGCCGTGGGTGCGGTCGTTCACCCATTCGCCCGAGGCGGTGATCCATTCCCCCGGCGACACCGTCGCGGCGTGGCCGACCACGGTGACCAGCTCGCGATGGCCGCGCGCCCGGGTCCTGAGCACGCAGAAGCCGTTCTCCGGATTGTGGAAGGTGACGCGCTCGACCGGGCCGGCCAGGACCTCCCGGTCCGGATTACCGGACTGCCGGCTGCGGCCGGGTTTCAAGACGTGCCGAGCGCCGGAGCGGTAAGCAGCTCCTTGACGAACGCGAAGCGCCGCGCCTCGTCGGCCGAGGCGGCAAGATCGTCCAGCTCCGGATCGTAGACGTCCATCGCGTCCATGGCCCGCTGGAGACGCTCATTCTCGACCCGCGCCAGGTGCTCCTCGATTTCCTCGGCCGTGAACATGCGTCTGATCTCCGAGACGAACTGCGGCAATGCCCGCGCGAACTCGGGGTGTTCCTCCGCCGCCTCGGCGAAGGTGAGCAGCTTCTCGCCCACCACGTAGTCGAAGGCCGATCCGATGCCGTATTGGAGCCGGATGGACCCGGCCGCCTCGCACTGTTCCCTCCAGACCTCGTGCCAGCGGCGCTCCGTCGTCTGTTCCATTCCCGATCTCCTCATCCCCGCAGCACGTTTCTACGGGTTCACGGGCCGGCGGGGGAACCCGTTTGCGCCGGCCCGAACAACGCATCGATATCCGCTTCCGTCAGCCCCAGCGGCCCCCGTCCCGTGCCCTCGAACAGCGCGTCCGCCAGCACCTGCTTGCGCGCCTGCATCCGCTGGATGGCGGCCTCGACGGTATTCTCGGCGATCAGCCGGTGCACGAACACCGGCTTGTACTGGCCGATCCTGTGCGCCCGGTCCATGGCCTGGCGCTCCGTCGCCGGGTTCCACCACGGGTCGTAGACGATCACCGTGTCGGCGGCCGTGAGGTTGAGGCCCGTGCCGCCGGCTTTCAGGCTCGCCAGGAAGAGCGGCAGATCGCCGGACTGGAAGGCATCGACCTGGGCGTCCCGGTCCTTCGTCGAACCGTGCAGCATGGCGTAGCCCCAGCCGCGCGCCGCGATGTCCCGCTCGATCAGCTTCAGCATCTCCACGAACTGGGAGAAGACCAGCACCTTGCGCCCCTCGGCGACCAGCTCCTCCAGAAGGGCGAGCAGGCGCGCCCGCTTGGCGCTCGCGGCGACCTTGCGGGCCGCGTCGAGCTTTACCAGTCCCGGATCGCAGCAGACCTGGCGCAGCCTGAGCAGCGCCTCGAATATCGCCATCTGGGATGCCGTCACGCCTTTCGCGGCGATCGCCTCACGAACCTGCCTGTCCATCGTCGTCCGGATGCTCTCGTAGAGCGCGGCCTGGGCCCCTTCGAGCGGGATCGTCTCGTCGATCACCGTTCTTTCCGGCAGCTCCGGGGCGACCTCTTCCTTCGTGCGCCGCATCAGGAAGGGATTGATCCGGGCCGCGAGCAGCCGCTGCCGGGCGCGGTCGCCGTGCTTCTCGATGGGCGTGCGGAACTCCGCGGTGAACTTCTTGCGGCTGCCGAGCAGGCCCGGCACCAGCCAGTCGTAGAGCGCCCACAGCTCCTGGAGGCTGTTCTCCAGCGGCGTCCCGGTCAGCGCCAGACGTTGGCGCGCGCGGATCTCGCGGATGCGCTTCGCGACCGCCGAGGCGGGATTCTTCACCGCCTGCGCCTCGTCCAGCACCGCGATCTCGTAGTCATGGCCGAACAGCGCGTCGCCGTCCCGGTCGAGCAGCGGATAGGTCGTGACGATCAGGCGATGATCGGCAATCTCCGCGAATCGCTCTCGCCGGTCCGGCCCGTGCAGCACCAGCAGCTTCAGCTCGGGCACGAAGCGCGCGGCCTCCCGCCGCCAGTTGCCGACCAGGCTCGTCGGCACCACCAGCAGGCTCGGGCGCTCCGCCTTCTCCTCCAGATGCCGGTGCGCCAGCAGGGCAAGCGTCTGCACGGTCTTGCCGAGACCCATGTCGTCGGCCAGCACACCGCCGAACCCGCTCTCCGAAAGCGCCTTCAGCCAGCCATAGCCGGTGCGCTGGTAGGGGCGGAGCTCGCCCTTCAGCGAGGTGGGCGGCTCCTCCTCCGGCGCCTCGGCCAGCGCCCGCAGCCGGGCGCCCAGATCGAGGATCTCGCGCCCTCCGGTCCAGGGCGCGCCGCTTCCCTCCAGCGCTTCGGCCAGCGCGAACAGTCGGCCCGCCTCGGCGCGGTGAAAGTCCAGCAGCCCCTGGGCTTCCAGAAAGGTCATGGCAAACGGCGCGAAGCGCGTCGCATGCAGCACGGCCCAGCCGCCGTCGTCCAGGCGGACCTGGAAGCTCCTGCCGGCCAGATGGCGCTCGACGTCGAACCCCGCCTCCAGCCGGCCCCATTCGTCGACCGGAAGCTCAGCGACGAGCTGGAGCACGATCGGCGCCACGTCGAACTTCTTGCCGTCCGCCTCCAGCGAGAGGCGGAGCGAGAACCAGCCGTCCTCCGTGTCTTCCAGCGCGGTGGAGAACGCAACCGGCCCCTCGTGCAGCCGGAACGGCCACGACCCATCCACCTCAATGCGCCAGCCCGCGGCCCGCAGCCGCGGCACGGCCCTGGCGGCGAAGCCCGCCCCGGCCCCGGTCGCATAGTCTTCCCCGCCGCCGGCGGGCGGGAACACGATGTCGGCGTCCAGCAGCTCTTCCTGCCCCCCCAGCCCGTAGCGCATCCGTTCGCCGTCCGACCACGCGTGAGGCCTCGCCGCGTCCCGCAGGGTTTCCAGGAACCCCGCTTCGCGCGCCGGGTCGCGCCGGACGACCGCGTAGCGGTCCCCGTCCCTTACCGCGATGTCGTCCCCCTGTCCGGCGCGCACCCGCTTCCCGGCGCCGGGGTAGGCGATCTCCAGCCGGGCGCAGGGATAGAAGACGGGATCGCCGCGGCCCGCGCTGAAGAGCCGCCTCCCGTCGTGGGCGTATCGCATCGGCCGGTACTCGCGGCCGAACATCCGGAGCACCGGCTCCGGAACGGCATCGCTGCGTTCCTCGACCCGGTGCGGCTTAGGTACCGGCGCGTGCCGGCCGATCCGGGACAGTTTCGCCGCGACCGCGTCGATCGAGCCGCGCTCGACCGGCGGCGCGGCCGCGAACCAGGACGCCAGGCGCGGCGGCAACCCGGTTTCGGCGACGCCGATTTCGCCGGTGCTGGGATCCATGAACAGCGGCGTCGGGAAGGGCAGCAGCGTCAGCGCGGAACCCGTCTCGTCGCGCGCCGCGACCCGTTGCCGGCCGGCCTCGCCGACCTCCCAGGAAAGTTCGCAGCGCCGCGGCGCTGCCCACGAAAGCGCCCTGCCCCGAACGTCGTCGGCCCGCGCCCGCCCCGTCTCGACGATCCCGCGCACCAGCGCGACAAGCTCGTCCCCCTCCGGCCAGTCGTAGCGCAGGGGCCAGATGACCCTCCGGTAGTGGCCGAGCCGGCCCAGAAATGCGGCGTCATCCGCGGTCACGAACCCGCCCTCGGCGGACGCCGTTCCCTCGTGGTATTCCCGGACGTTCCGTCCGATCTCGCCGTCCTTCTTCAGATAGACGCGCCAGGGATCGATGCGCATGCCGGCCCTCTCGTCGCGGAGGACGACGTAGAACAGATGGTCCCGGCCGGGCTCAAGCGGACCCGGCGGGACAGGGTCCGGCTTTGCCGGGGCGGGCCCGGGCCAGTCGTCGAGCCAGCGGCGCAGGTCCCTGGACACGGACTCGCCGTCGGTCACGGCGACGTCCCCGACCGCTTCCGGCGAGAGATGCCTCGCGGGCAGCAGAACGGCGGCCGTAGGCTTGCAGTTGCAGCCGACCGGACAGGAGCATTGCCCCCGACCGGAACCGGGGTGCCGCCGCTGCCGGATTCGTATCGGACCACGACCGCACAAAGCTCGGACCGGCCGCCTGAAAACTCGCCGTGGATGCTGCCGGGTCCGCCGAACCGGACCGAACGCACCCTACCGCGCAGGTGACAGTGCAGCCCCCGCGGACACGAGCTTTCTCCGACCGCGTGTTCGATGTCGTAGGTTGCGAAGGTCGCCGAGCCGCTCTGTCCGCCTTCCCGCCCCGAAGCCTCGCCCGGGACATCCGCAGTCCCGGACAGGCGCGCCGGCCGCCGGCGCCATATCCGGGATTGCGACCGACCCTGCGCCGCCGGCCCGCGGCGCGCAAGCCCCGTCCCGCGCCCGAGGGCAGCACCGACCGGTGGGAAGGCGTAGCGAAGCGACAGCCGCACGCCGCGGCCCTTCAGCCGCGCCTTCGTCGGCGCCGGACCCAGCGGCAGGGGTGCCCGGCTCCCGTCGCCAGGACCAAGCGCCGGCTCGGAGAGGACTTCGCGTAGCCCGGAACGCACGGCGGTCCCGGTCCCCGGTGGAGCCATGCGGGGGACGGATTATTCCGGGCCGCCCGGCGCGGCGATTTCGAGCTCGATCTCCGCAATCTCGACCAACGCGTCGGCGCGCTCCAGTCTCTCCGCGACGGCGTCGGCGGCTTCCCGGGCAAGGACGGTCGTCTCCCCCGCGCCGTCCGGATCGCCTTCCCGCGCCTGGTATCTCGCGATATCGACGAGCGTCCCGGTGCGCGCCCGGGCGCACACGATCTCGCCGGCTGTCGCAACCGCATCGCTGACGGCCTCACCCCGGCACAGGGCATCACAGATGTCGCCGAGCAAGTCATCGTTTCGAGCCTCGCGCGGCAGCCGCCGCGCCGTCGCGCGGGCCGCCCCGGCCTCACCCGCGATCGCCTGCGCCACGGCGATGCCGCTGAGATCCCTCGGCCATCCGCTGCTGCCCTCTTCCCGCCCGGTCGCTTCCAGCGCTTCCGCGATCGAACTCAGCGCCCCGACCCTGTCGCCGATCCGCGCCTTCGCTTCGGCAAGTTCGCAAAGCGGGCCCGCCCTGCTTCTCCCGTCGACGATTCGGTCGATGGCGCGTGACGCCTCGCCGAGCAGCGGTCCGGCGTCCACGAGATTGCCCAACCCGGGTTGTCTGCGCGCGATGTGGCAAAGCGCGTGCGCGCGATCGCGTTCGTCTTCGGCCTGCCTCGCGACCGACGCCGCTTCGGCAATCGAGCGCGTGGCGCCCGGAAGGTCTCCGATAGCGACCTGGGCGCGACAGATTTCGACCAGCCACAGAGTGCGAAGGAACTCGTTCGCGACCTGCCGCGCCGCCTCCAGGGCCTCGACAAGCATACCGGCCGCGCCGGCGCCATCGCCCGACCTGTCCCGAGTCCTGGCGAGCTCGGCCAGCCGGAGCGCGCGTGCGCCGCTCGCCGCGATCATGCGTGCCGCGACCACGGCCTGAGCTATCTCTCCCGCCGCCGATGCGAAGTGGGCGATCCCGGTGAGTACGCGGTCGCGATCGCGGCCCTCCGGACACCGTTCGGCCAGCGCGAGGGCGGCGGCAACATCGCCGGCTTCCGCCTCGACCATGGCGAGCTCGTCCAGCGCGCGGACACCGGCTCCCTCCACCGGGCCGGACGCGATCGCGGCGAGCGCCCTGGCGGCCGTTTCCCGCCACCCTGGCCGATCGCCGGTCTGCGCCCGGGCTCGGGCAATCCGGGCATGCGCGAGCGCGAGCGCATCGTCGTCGTCGATACCCGCTACGGCCGCAAGCGCTCCTGACAATGCGCGCGCGCAGCCCGGCTCGTCGCCGGCCCGTTGTCGAAGAACCGCGATCCGCGCCAGAACGGCAACCCGCCCGGCGCAGTCTTCGATGCCCCCGGCCGTGCGGAAGGCTTCTTCCAGTGTTGAACGCGCCGCTTGCAGCGAGACGGGCTTCGGCATCGCGCCGCGAGCCGAAACGGTCTGCCCGTTCCCGTCGATGTGGTTCGTCATCGTTCACCCCGGCAACTTCTCCACAGGCCACCGGCAGGGGCGTTTCGCAGACTGCGTAGACCGTCCCCGCGCTGTGTCGAGCACCTACTCCGGGCCGGTTCGCTTCCCGATCCCGGCGTTCGGCGAGTGCCTTGCCGCGTTCTCCGGTCGAATTCCACGAACGAGTATAGGTTTTGACCGTCACCTAAACAGCCTTGTCGCAGCTGGCTGTTATTCGGCGTCGAGGTTCGACCCCATGCAACCTGGGCAAATCTACAGGTTGGGGTGCCGATCGACGTCCAATCCGAGCGCCGAACGACACGACGGTCGATCGGGTGTCTCCGGGATGGGAATGGGGTTTTGCGGCCGTGCTGGCTGACTGGCGGCGGGAGGGGCGGCGAGTCTTTCGATGAGCGCCGCGTGAGCGGTGAGGAAGCGGAAGCGGGGGTTGCGTTGGTAGGGAACCCGCGTTCCGGCCGCGTGGTTGTTCTTTATTTGTTCTCATGGCATGATTGGACCATGAACGACGATCTCAAGCCGGTCTCCAAGCAGGATCTGGGGTTCGATATCGAACAGGCGCTGAGCAAGCGCCGCTCGCTGTGGCCGTCGAGGAGGGATCGGAGCCGGGACAATCCGTATGGCGCGATGGCGAACGCGATTGTCGAGCATCTGGCGCTGTGCGGGATTCGATTCTTCCGGATCCCTCCCAGGAGGGGTCATGGCACGCCGGCTCGGCCGTACTGCAAGGCGGAAGGGGCCGAGGATCCCGGCACGTGGGAGAACTGAGGGATCGCGCCAGAGTGTCCCGGAGCGTTGCGCGGCGTGTTAATGGAGTATGGAACCGGCGGTGGCTGGGTCAATCGCCGGGATGGGCTCGACAGTTGTTCCGGGTTCGTCGAGCCCGCGAAATCTCCGCCGTCACCTGCGCGATGCGCACCCGCACGGGGTTGGCGTCGGGGCCGGCCGGCGCCGCCGACCACGGACAGTTGAGCAGGGCGAGGGCTGCCCGGGGGACGCAGTCGAGGTTCGCGGGCTCGCAATTCGCGGGATCCCCGTCGAGCTGGACGATCGCGTGGCCTGCGGGCACGGCGCCGTTGTCCCGCTCCCAGACCCAGACGGCCTTGCGGACCCAGCGTGTGCGCTGGTGGGCCCCTGCCCTTCTCTGCGAGGCGTAGGGCGCGGCGCCCGGGACCTTGATCATCAGCACCGGGGTCTTGCCACTGCCATTGGAGACGTTGTCCCAGCGCTCGGAATAAAGCGGCCGGGTGTTGGCGGGGTCCTCCCCCTTCCTGAACCATCCCTTCTCGGAACCGGGAGGGGAGTAGCCCTTGCGGCCCTTGTTGGCGGGGACGTTTCCCTTGCGGAACCGGCCGTCATGGGCGCTCGGGCCGAGTCCGAAACGCTTGGCGGCGCTGACGATCTGGTCCCTGGTGAGGTCGCGGCCCCAGCACTCGTTGAACAGCTCGGTGGTGAACTCCGCGCGGTGCAGGGGATAGGTGAGCGCGAGCCAGACCCGCTCCGCGTCGGAGAAGAGCCTGGCGGGCATCAGTTGAGCTTCCTCGCGGTGAGCATGGGGACGGTCTTCTCGTCGAAGGCGGCGCCGTGCTCGAGGGCGAGGCGCTGGCCGTCGAGGACGACCCGGGCGTTACCCACGATCGCGTTGCCGACCTTGACGGTGGCGTCGGCCCGCTTGACGACGTTGTCGAGCTGCTCGGGGGACATGTCCTCCTGGCGCAGCTCTTCCATGGTGGCGACGAGCATGTTGTGCACGTCGAGCATGCTGTTCTTCATCGGGGTCTCCTGTGTGAATTGCGAACGGACGCGGCAGGGCGGTCAGCGCAGGGCGCGGGCGATGTGGCCCGCGTAGACGCCGACGGCACGGCAGTAGCAGGCCATGGGGCCCTTGTGCCGGCGCCACTGGAGCTCGGCGCGGTGCCGCGCGTCCCTGCGGAGGTCAAGCAGTGCCGCGCGAAGGGCGTGGCGGGCGGAAGGCGGCGGTGACTGAAAGCGCGCGAGCCATGCGTGCTTGAGGTCGGCGTCGGCGCGGTGGATGGTGGAGCGCGACATGGGGCTACCAGCGCCGCGCGTCGAGGTGGCGTAGGACCGCGCCGGTGAGGTCGCGGACGTCGTCGTAGGAACGCTCGTTGGCGTCGTTCCAGCCGATGATGGAGTTGAGGTGCGGCTCGAAGTCCGTCGCGTCGAGTTTCCGGGATTCGGTCTCGATGCGGCCGACCCTGGTGTAGATCTCGGACATGGTTTCGGTGGTCTCGCCGGTATGGAAAGGGTCGTGCCCGAGCACGTGGGCGGTGTGGATGCGGATCGCGGCGCCGAGACAGAGGCAGCGCGGGCTGTCGGGCGTTAGCATGTCGAACGCGGCAGGGTGGTGGCCGTCGTTCTTGTCGACGACGTGGAATTCCCCGTCGAATTCGATGGTGTAGCCGTCGTCGTCGAGGCCCCAGCCTCCCCGGTGCCAGCGCTTCGGGAGGTCGAAGGTCTCGTGGACGCGGCGGGCGATCTCGAGCTTCTGCTCGGAACTCAGGGTCTGCATCGGTTGCTCCCTGTTCGCGGGTGCCGTGGCGGCAGTCCGGGGGTCAGTCGTCCGTGCTGAGGCGGGCGGCGTCGAGATGCTCGACGACGGCTTCTGCGAGGGCCTGGATTTCCGGGAATGTGCGCTCGGTCTGGTCGTTCCATTCGATGACGGCCTCGAGGAAGGGCTCGAAGCTGTTTTCGAACTGGAGGTGGCGGTGGAGCTTGCCGACATTGACGTAGACGAGGCAGATCTGCTCGACGAGGTTCCCGAGGGACGAGGGGTCCAGGCCGGAGACGTCGCCGGTGTGGATGCGGATCGCGGCGCCGAGGCAGAAGCAGCGGGGGGCGTCGGGGGGACGCATGGCGAGAGCGGGCTTGTGCGGGTTGCCGTTTTTGTCGTCGACGTGGAAATGGCCGTCGAAGGAGAGGCTGTAGCCGTCGTCGTCGCGGCCCCAGCTTCCCTGGTGCCAGCGCTTGGGCTCGTTGAAGGTGTCGGAGACGCGGCGGGCGATCTCGAGGAGCTGCTCGGGCGCGAGGGTCTGCATTGCGGGTATCTCCCGATGCGATGTGGGTGGGGATCGCGGGCGGCGGGGGCTCAGTCGTCCTCGGGGAACATCACGGTGATCGCGGAGCTTCCATCGTCGCCGGCGCCGATCGCCACGATCGGGAAGTGCTTGCGGGGGGCGCGGTTGCTGTCGCGCAAATCCTTCTGGATATCCCGGACGAGAACGCACATCCGGACGCGGTCGGAGTTGCTGGCCTTGAGCGCGTAGTGTCTGGCCATCCAGAGCAAGTCCCAGAGCCGCCCGCGCTCGTCCTGGAAGCCGCGGTACCCCTCGGGGAGCGCCACGAGGCGGCTCCAGACGGTGCGCGTGACCGCGACGGGGATGGTGAATCCCGCCTCGCGCGCGGTTTCGGAGACGTCGACGAGAAACCCGTCGGCGATGGCCTGGGCGCGGGCGTATGCGGAGATGACGGGGCCGAACTGCGGGTCCGGGGTGCCGTGGTTGACGGCGGCGTCGGTCTTGGTGTCGGGCATGCGGGCTTCTCCGGGCAGACAAGGTTCGGCCCAGAGGTGCCGCTCCGTCCTCTTCAGGCGGTCAAATCTGGGGGTGGCTGGGTTGTGGGGAGTGGCGGTACGCGTCGGGGCTGGTTCGATCGGCGGATGGCCAGATATGTTGGGGTGTCCAATTCGGCGAGGCGACGGGAATGGACGAGGCGGTGAATTGGGATTTGCTGAGCGCTGCGGAGAAACTCGAAACCGCCCGGGGGCGGTAATTCATTGCTTCCGCGCTGCATTATGGGGCGCAGCAGATCGAGAGGTTCCCGGACGAACGGGCGGCCGACCGGGATTGCGAGGACATGCGCACGATCCTGAACGGGTGTTTCCCGCAGTACGCGGCGCAGTTTCGAGAGAATGACCGGCGTTGGGCCGCGATTCACAAGCCGAAAGCGGTCGAGTTAGGGTCGGGGGAGGATGGAGAAGACGAGGGTGACGGGTGAAGCCGGACGGCGGTTAGTGGAGGTCTCCGGGCCGTTCGGCGGCGCGCATGGAGTTGGCGACAAGGGCTGACCATGCGTCGCGGTCGAGGCCGAGGCGCCTGTTGAGCTTGTCGCACAGGTTCTCGGCGTCCTCGAGGGTGAGCGCGACCATGGCGGTGGGGACGTAGCCCGGCATGTCCTGGAAGACGATGCGGATCTGCTGCACCTGGTCCTCGAATTCATAGGACGGGGTGAAGGCGTAGACGGGGTTGTCGGGGAGGGTGTGGGACTGCGGCATGCGGGAGTCCTCGTGGTGGGTGTGCGGTCGGGGAGGGTGCGCGGCGCGGGTCAGGCGACGATGGGCCAATGCTCGATGACGCGGGAGAGGGCGCCGGTGTCGGGCGCGAACACCCGGGTGCGCCAGGACACGATTTCGGTGACGCAGCCCGCCCGCTTGAGAGCGGCGAGGTCGCGGTCGGTCGGCCCTTCGATCTCGATGCGCTCGGCGTTCATGTGCCGGCGGCGCGCGATCTTCCAGCCATTGGCAAGGCGCACGGCACGGCCGCGCGTCATGATCTCGTCGCGCAGCTCCTCGGCCGACAGCGCGGGGCCGCCGTCGAGACCGAACGCGGCGCGGACGGCGCACACCTCGCCGGCCCGGAGGATGCGCCCGATGAGCTGCTCGCCGTCGTCGGCGGTGACTCGGCGGACGCGGAGGTTTTCCTCGGGAAGCCTGTCCCAGATCGGCAGCAGCAGTCCGGCGACCAGCCAGAAGCGCGTTTCGGTGTGGCTCGGCAGCGAGGCGATCTCGGTGTCCCAGAGATTGCGCCAGGTCGGTTCGTCCGCCGGCGCCCAGTTGGATGCGGCGAGCGCATTGGAGGCGATGGTCTCGGGCTCCCTGGGGCGGATCAGGCGGAAGCGGGTCTCGACGCCGCCGTCGTCGAGCATGCGCGAGGCGTCCGGCATGACGAGGGCGGCGCGGTTGGACTGGGCGTTGACGACCAGCTCGGGCGGCTTGTCGGAGCCGCGCCGGTGCGCGGCCAGCGCGTCGTCGGCCGAGAGGGGGACGAGACGGTCGCGCTTGACGATCTCGGCGATCTCGGTCTCCGCCCTTGTGGTGGGGTGGACGAATACGGTCTCGCGCTCGGCGACGGTGAGCGAGTCGGCATGCACCGTCTCGACGCCGCGGTTGAAGACGCCGGCCTCGATCGCGGCGGCGATGTTGGCGTCGATGCGGGTCTCCAACGCCGCGAAGAGCTGGTTCTGCTCGTCGATCGGGAGCGCCAGCAGGCGGTTGAGGAACTGCGACATCGGCGGCAGCTCCTCCTTGAGATTGCCCTCGTGGGTGAGCTTGAGGCCGGTGGCTTCCTCGAAGTCCTGCAGCGACCATCCCTCGATGCGGCCGCGCCACAGCGCGCTGTAGAACTGGCGCAGCGCGGCCCTGGCGTAGGGGCTCTCGAGATTGTCGCTCTCGTGGAACAGCGCGGTGTCTTCGCTCCCCATGGCGGTCTGGGAGTCGCGCTGGCCGCGAGTGATCGCGCCGAGCGAGTCGAGGCGGCGGGCGATGGTGGCGATGAACCGCCGCTCGCCCTTGACGTCGGTCGTGACCGGGCGAAAACGGGGTGGCCAGGCCTGGTTGGTCCTGTTGCTGCGCCCCAGCCCCTGGATCGCCTGGTCGGCCCGCCAGCCGGGCTCGAGCAGGTAATGGATGCGGCGCTCGGTGTTGGCGCAGCCGAGATCGGCGTGGTAGCTGCGCCCGGTGCCGCCGGCCATGGAGAAGACCAGGATGCGCTTGTCGCCGTCCATGAATGCGGCGGTCTCGGCGAGGTTGGCGGAGGCGGGCCGGGACCGCAGCGAGAGGCGCGAGCCCCTGGCGTCGACCATGCGGAGCACCCGGCGGGATCGGCCTGTCACCTCCGCGACCGCGTCGTGCCCGAAGTGCCGCATGATCTGGTCGAGCGCCGAGGTGACGGGCGGAAGCGCCGCGAGCTTCTGGATCAGCGCGTCGCGCCTTTGCAGCGCTTCCTGGCAGATCACCGCATGGCCGTCCGCGTCGAAGACCGGGCGCGCGAGCAGGTTGCCCTCGTCGTCCTCGAAGGCTTCCTGAAGCTGGACCGGGAAGGCGTGCTTCAGGAAGTCGAGCACGTATTCCCGGGGCGTCAGGTCGATCGAGAGGTCGTCCCACTCGGAGGCGGGGATTTCGGCGATGCGGCGCTCCATCAGCGCCTCGCCGGTGGAGACGAGCTGGATGATGGCGGAGCGCCCCTGCTCGAGGTCGCATTCGATCGCGCGGAAGGTGGAGGGGCATTTCATGGCGGTCAGCAGGTGGCCGAAGAAGCGCTGCTTGGCGCCTTCGAAGGCGGACATCGCCGCCGACTTGGCGTTCCGGTTGCGGGTGCCGTCCTCGTCCTCGATGCCGGTGGCCTTCAGCGCCTCTCGGATGTTCCGGTGGATGATCTTGAAGGCGTTGGCGTAGGAGTCGTAGATGCGGCGCTGCTCGAGCGTGAGCGTGTGCTCGAGGATGTCGACCTCGATTCCGTCGTAGGACAGCACCCGGGCCTGGTAGAGGCCGAGCGCCTTGAGGTCGCGCGCGACGACTTCCATGGCGGCGACGCCGCCGGCTTCCATCGCCTGGACGAACTTGACGCGGTTCTCGAACGGCGTGTCGATCGTGGCCCAGAGGCCGAGCCGGGTCGCGTAGGCGAGGCCCTGCAGGGTCGAGGCGCCGGTGGCGGATACGTAGACGATGCGGGCGTCGGGGAGCGCGTTCTGGAGGCGGAGCCCCGCCCTCCCCTGCTGCGACGGCTTGACCGCGCCGCGGTTGCCGGTGCCGCCGGCGGCGTTGGCCATGGCGTGCGCCTCGTCGAACACCACGACCCCGGCGAAGGCGTGGCGCGCGGCCTCCCCGGTTCCGCCGGCGAGCCAGCCCACGATCTGCTCGAGACGCGAGATCTTCCCCTCGCGGGCGGGCGATCTCAGCGTGGCGTAGGTGGCGAACAGGATGGCTTCGGCGTGGGGGATGGGCGCGCCCTGGCGGAACTTCGAGATCGGCACGATGTCCTCGGGCCGTCCGCCGATCGCGGTCCAGTCGCGGCGCGCGTCCTCGATCAGCTTGTCGGAATGCGACAGCCAGAGCGCGCGCCGGCGGCCGCGGAGCCACTGGTCGAGGATGATCGCCGCGACCTGGCGTCCCTTGCCGCAGCCGGTGCCGTCTCCCAGCATCCAGCCGCGGCGGACGCGCACCGGCTCGGAAACCGTCTCGCCGTCGATGGTGTTCGGATCGACGTCCGCGTCGTCGTCGCCGTTCTCGTCGGGTCCGGCGGCATCGTCCGGATCGGCGTCGGTGCGATGCATGGTCTCCCACCCCGCCCCGACGCGATAGCGGGCCGGAAGATGGTTCCGGTGGGCCTCGCCGGCGAGGACGGCGCTCTCGATCTGGGCGTCGGACAGCATCCCGTCGGTAACGAGGCATTCCGGGAGGAGCGGCCGGTAGGAGGGGGCGGGATGCGCGACCGCGGCCATGGCGGCGGACTGCACCAGCGGGGTGGGGTGCGCTTCGGCGCCGGCGACGAGGACCGCGCCCGGGCTCCAGGCGGTGTAGGGGCCGCTGTTCCGGTCGGGCTCGGCCGTGGTCCTGGTGGGCGCGCCGGTGTAGCGCAGCTCAGAAACCGGCCCCCATTCGTGCCGGCTGGCCTCGTCGGCGGGCTGCGCGGCCGGCTTGCGGGGCTCGGGCGTCGGCGCCGGGGGATCGGCGGGACGGCCGAAGAGATCGGCGAGCGGGCGGATCTCCACCGGGAGCCGGGCGGGCACGCCGGCTTGTATCGCGGTCAGCAGGGACTGGCTGTCGCCGGCGATGGCGTGGGGGTCGATCGCGCTGACGCTCGCCGGATCGGCGCCGCGGTCGAGCACGGTGAGGCGGGTCTCGAAGCTGGTGCCCCGGCGCGCATAGGCCCGCCCGGAGATGGCGGACGAGAAGACCGGAACGGCGGGCGGATCGAGGCTCGCGAAGGCTTCCTTCCAGGCCGTCGACGCCGGCGAGCATGAGGACGAGGAAATCGTCACCAGCCTGCCACCCGGGGGAAGCATCGATGCGGCGGAGCGGATGTGCTTCAGGTCGGCGTGGATGCGGGTGCGCTCGATGCCGGGACTCGCCGAGAAGGGCGGGTTCATCAGGATGACGGTGGGGCGCAGCTTGGGCAGGCGATCGGCGATCGATTCGGCGTTGTGTGCGGTGACGGCCGATCCCGGGAACAGGGAGGCGAGGAGCCCCGATCGCACCGCCGCGATCTCGTTGAGATGCAGGGTCTCGGGGGACTCCGCTCCGAGCGCGCACTGCGCCATGACGGCGAGCATTCCGGTGCCGGCCGACGGCTCGAGGACGACGTCGCCGGGACGGATCGCGGCGGCCTGCAGGGCGGCGTAAGCGAGCGGCAGCGGGGTGGAAAACTGCTGCAGCCGGATCTGGTCCTCGGAGCGCCTTGTCTGGGAGGGCTCCAGCGCCGCGATCTTGCGCAGCATGGCGAGCATGGCGGCGGGTCCGTCGGGGGAGCCGCCCGCTTGGCGGCGCATCGCGCGGCCGTAGCGCTGCAGGAAGAGGACCAGCGTTGCCTCGGCGGCCTCGTAGGCGTCCTTCCACGACCAGGCGCCGTCGGCGTCGGAGCCGTCGAATGCGGCGGTCATGGCGTTGCGAAGCGCGGCGGCGTCGAGAGCCCGGCCGGCTTCGAGGCTGGGCAGGAGGGCGCGGGCGGCGTCGAGATGGGCAGCGGCGGCGGAGGTGCGGGGGCGCGGCGGGACATGGGCCGTCGCCGGCGGCGGGACGAGCGCAGGCGCGGTCTGAGATGCGTGCGAATCGAGCATCCGGGACTCCGGTGTTGGGGAGAGAGGATCGGGAGCGGGCGCGCGCCGGGGCGGCGGCCGCGCCTTGGCCGGGCGGGCCGTCCTCCTCGCGGCGCGGGAGCGGTGGGAGGCGGCTAGAGCAGGCCCTTCTGGCGGAAGCTGAAGACGCCGGAAGCGGTGACGATCAGGTGATCGTGCAGGGTGACATCGACCAGCTTCAGCGCGTCGCGGAGCTTCTCGGTCATCGAGACGTCGGCGCGCGAGGGCTCGGGAGCGTTCGAGGGATGGTTGTGGACGACGATCATCGCGGCGGCGTTGGCCTCGAGCGCGCGGATGCAGACCTCGCGCGGATAGGCCGGAGTGTGGTTGAAGGTGCCGCGCTGGTTGCACTCGTCGCGAATCAAGCGGTTCTTGGCGTCGAGGTGCAGGAGATGGAGTTCCTCGACCGGGCGGTGGGCGGCCAGGGTGCGGCAGTACTGGACGACGAGGTCGTAGCTGTTGAGAAGCGGGTCGACCGTGTCGGGGACGGAGGCGCGGGCGTGAAGGATCGCGAGTGCTTCGGCGGCCTTGATGATGGCGGCGTGCGAGGTGCGGACACCCGCGACTCGGCGCAACCGGTCGGGTGGGGTAGCCAGTACGCGGGGGGCGGTCCGGAAGGCGGAGATGAGCGCGCGGGCGAGCCTGCGGGCGGAGGGCGGCGGCTCGACGCCGGCGAGAAGGAGTGCAATCAGGTCCTCGTCGTCGAAGCTTGCGGCGCCGGCCGTCACGATGATCTGTCGTAGCGGCCGCGCACGGGGGGTGGACGGTGCGATTGACGTGGCCGGTGCGGGTGCGTGGAGGGGTATGGGCGGGTCTGGCGGCAGTTCGGTGTCGTCGAGTTGCATGGGGCTAATGGCGCTGTTGATGGGTTGAGGCGGAGCTGGCGGGGGCGGCGTCGGTCAGCATGGCGGCGCGGATCGCCTGTCCTGGAGGGAGTCTGCGTGTCATGGGGTGGGGGCGGCGCCGGGGCGCTCGACCCCGCGCCGGCTGCTATCGAAAACCGGCCCGGCGGTCCCCTTCGTGAGGAGCAGCGTGGACAGCGGCGAATGACCGGGGTCGGGAGTGCCGCACCGTTCGTTTGGGCGCGGGAGGGTTCGGCGTTTCCGGCGGCGTCGGAGGACGGGCCCGCTTCCTGTTCCGCGGCCCGGTCCGACTGTTGCCCGCAGTCCTGTTCTCCCTTCTCCCGGCCCGTGTCCGTGTCCGCACCGGCCTCCGCCTCGGCGGGGAAGCCGGAAGAACCGGCGGTTGCGGGTTGTCGTCGCTGTCCGGCTTGGGCAGGCGGTCGCAGGCTTCCTCGGCGCCGAGACGGTTCCGGGCCTCGGCGTCGGACGGAAGCGTGAAGCTGGCATCCCGCAGCAGGTGGCGATGGAGACGCGATGGGCGAGGTGGGGCGGAGTCGGTGGCCGAACGCGGCCGGGCCGTCAGGTTGTGGAATGGTCAGACGGAGGGGGCGTGGTTTCGTGGTTGGGCGTTCGTGATGTCGGACGGCGCCTGTTCGGACGGGAAAACGCGGGACAGGTCATCGCCGTGCCGCTTGGCCGGCATCGGAGGAGTCGTCCGAGCCAGGTTGGTTTGTGTCAGGGGGGGTATCCGGGACGAAAGCCCATTCCTCGTCGAGGGCGAAGGCGACGAGGGCGTCGGCGCGTGGCTGGACCGAGATTTCGACCTGGCCGCGGCCGGGGAGCGGTGCGATGTGAATCCTCTCGATGAGGCTCCTTGCGAAGAGCAGGGCGCGTTTGCGCTGGGGTGCGTCCGGTCCCGCAAGGGTGACGGCGCGGTGGAGGGCGGCGAGGCGTTCCTGCAGGCGCGCGGCGAGGCCCTCCGGCGCGTCGGTGGGTACCGTCGGCAGGCTGTCGAGCTCGAGCTGGATGGCTGCGGTCTCGTGCTCGATGTCCAGGATGCGCCTGTGGGCGGCATGGGACTGGGCGCCCTGCTCGATGGCGTCGAGAAGCCGGGTTATGCGCTGCTCGCCCTCGGCGACCGCGGCGGCGAGGCGTTCGCGCCGGAGCGCGGACTCCTCGGCCGCGCGGCGGACCAGGTCGGGCAGACTGAATTCTTCCGCGACACGGCGCGACAACAGGGGAATCACCTGGTTCTCGAGGACGGTGGGATCGATGCCGCGGGGATTGTCGCAGGTCCCCTTGTCCGTGTGGGTATGGCATCCGTAGCGCCCTGGCTTGACGATCGTCATGGCGCCGCCGCAAACGCCGCACCGCACGATGCCGGTAAGGGGAAGGGGTGTGCCGCTGCCGGGGTTGCGGCGTCGATCGTGGCCGGCCTGGCGGCGGGTCTGCACGCGGTCCCACAGCGCGTCGTCGACGATGCGGAGTTCCGGGACGTCCTGGACGACCCAGTCGGACGGGGGAACCGGGCGGGCCTGGCGCTTTCCGGTGTCGGGGTCGCGGATGAATTTCTGGCGCCCGTAGACGAGGCGTCCGCAGTAGAGCTCGTTGTTGAGGATGCCGTTTCGGCGGCCGCGGTGGCCGTTGATGGAGGTCGAGCCCCAGGTCCCGCCGCGCGGTGCCGGGATGCCCTCTTCGTTGAGGGTGGCGGCGATCTTCCGCGCGCTCATGCCGTCGGCATAGAGGCGGTAGATGCGGCGCACGGTCTCGGCCTGCTCGGGGTGGATCTCGCGCAGGCCGCGCAGCGCCTTGCCGTGCTCGTCGATCCGGTTGGCGTTTCGGTAGCCGTAGCAAAGCCCGCCCGGTATGCGCTTGGCGTGGACGGCGCCGATCTGGCCGCGCCGGGTCTTGAAGGCGAGGTTTTCGACCCAGGCCTGGTTCATCAGCCCGCCGATGCCGACATGGATCGGTCCGATCTCGCCCTGGTCGAGCGTGATCAGGCGGATGTTCCAGAAGCGCAGCCGCTTGTAGATGCCGGCGAGGTCTTCCTGGTCGCGGCTGATGCGGTCGAGGGCCTCGGTGCACACCACGTCGATGAGGCCGTACTTGGCGTCCTGGAGGAGGCGCGCCAGGGCCGGGCGGGACTGGGTGATGGTGCCGGTGACCTTGGCATCGGCGTGGACCCGGACGGAGTCGACCCCGATCTCGCTGAGCCTTTCGCGGCAAAGGCGCACCTGGTCCTCGATGGATCGCGGGTCCTGGAGGTGGCTGGAGAACCGCGCGTAGATGGCCGCGCGGAGGGGAGCGGGAGGTTTGTCGTTCATGTTTCACCTGGCGCTTGGGAGGGATGAACCGGCGCGCGCTGTGTCGATGGCCCTGGCAGGACGGGAGACGACAGCGCTCCGCGGGTAGGCTCAGCCGGGAGAGGGCCGAGCAGACTCCGGGCGGAATTCAGGCGAGGCTTTGTCCGGTTATGACCGGTCCGAACGTGGCGGTGAGGTCGGATGGGGTCATGGGTACGGTCCTCTGCGGGTGAAGGGTGCGATGGACCCGCTCGGCGGGAGCGGGCGATCGCGCCCCTTCCCGGCTTTCCGGGGCTCTTGGCGGCGAGGGTCGATGGCGGGGGGTGGATGGGGTACGTGCGGTGGATTCGGAAAGGCGGCGGGAGGGGTCGCGGTGCCATGACCGCGTCAGTGCAGCGGGGAGAAGGTATCGATGTCGGAGATCGACCAGGCGATGAGGGCCGTCAACTGTCGTAATGCGCGGCCTCGGTCGCGGCACCGAGGGTGTCGAGTATCGCCGCGAGGCGGTCGACGTCTTCGACGGCCAGACGAATCCCGCTTCCGGTGCGGGGGGCACGGCGGATCGGCCGGACGAGGTCGGCGTATGCCGTCATTAGCCGACGTCCCAGCCGGTGACGCGGACATGGGCCTTGCCGCCGGTCACCGAGACGGCGGGGGTGCCGTCCGGGCGTCTTGAAATGGCGACCAGGGGCTTGTTGCCGGGAGGGGGCGGCGGGTCGCTGGCCTCGGTCGTGACCTCGAAGCCGGGGCGGTCGAAGCGGAACCTGACCGTGCCGCCGGTGACTTCGAACGAGCCCGGCGGCTGCTCGCCGCGGAAGGTGATGGTGGGAGGCGGCCCCTCGCGGGTGTGGGGGTCGGGGACGGGGAGCGGTACGGTCTCCTGCGCATCGGTGCCGGGATCGAAGGTGCCGGCAATCTCGACGACGTAGGCGTCCGAGGCGTGATCGGTGCTCTTCCAGGCCTCGAGCTCGTCGGCCTTGTCGATGGCGAGCCGGCAGGCATCTTCGGGGGTGTCGGCCTCGACCGTGACGGTGGCGGCGTAGGAAACGTCGTAGGCGACGCAGACGGTGTAGCGGGTCATGCCGGGACCTGCTCGCGGGGCTCGGCCTCGGGGGCGAAGTCGACCTCGACCTTGCCGTCCTTCACGGTGATGACGATGGAGCGGTCCCTGGGGAGGACCCAGAAGATGTCGCGCCAGACCGCCTGGGCGATGGTGTGCTTGCGGGCTTCGTCCGCGGAGGCGAGGAGCTCGATCGCGGCGTGCATCGCGTCCGCCTGGAAGCGGTCGCGCTGGGTCTCCCAGCTGTCGGAGTCGGCGTCGTCCGACGGGCAGAAATAGGCGGCGTGGACGATGGCGGCGAGCTCGTGGGGGACGAGTTCGCTATCGGCGGTGACGAGTGGGTGAATCTCGTCAGTATAGCACCAGGCCTCTCCGACGAAGGCGAGGTCGGCCGGGATCGCGACGATCTCGGGGGAGCTGTTGCTGCGGGCGACGCGGAGCGCGATCTCGATCGAGTCCGGACGCGCGTAGCTCTCGGGCTGATCGGGTTCGACCGCGGGGACGTCGTCGGTGTCGATGCCGCGGAGGACGGACAAAGGATGGGTGAAGTCGTCCCGGGTGACGGCGAAGTCCACCTCGGCGGCGTGGGCCAGCGAGTCGTACCAGGAATAGCCCTCGTAGCGGCGGTCTGCCTCGAACAGGCGGTGGTGGATCCCCGCACGCTCGGCGGCACGCCAGAGCGCCTGTGCGTCCTGGGGCTCGAGGTTTGCGGTGATGACGATGGTGCTGGGACGGACCGGCTCGGCCTTCGGGCTGTCTCGCCAATCGTTGGAGTTGGCGATCGCCGGCCGCCAGGGGCGGAGCACGGCGGGCGGGATCTGCATGTCGATGCCGGCCTCGCGGGCGCGTGCGTACTCCGCGTGGGCGAGCGCCGGGGAGCGGTCGGCCTTGCGCATGGCGCGGTAGATCGCGAGGCGGGCGGCTTCGCGCATGTCGGCGGCGAAGCGGGTCTCGACCAGTTCTTTCCTTGCGGGAAGGACGAGCTCGAGACCGGGCGCGTTGTCGATATCGGCGCGGACCGCCCAGACGCTGTCGTCGATGGTCTGGACGGTGGGGAGCTTCGCCTCGATCGTGAGGCCGTGGAAATTGACGTCGGGGTCCCTGAAGGCGGCCGCGTGGTGCGGGAAGACGCCGAACACGATGCCGTTCCACTTCTCGGCGTGCACAGCGCCGTCGAGGAAGGCCTTGCGCTCCAGGGGCTCGCCGTTGAGCAGGACCGGGATGGGGCAGTGCCGTGCTGCCCTGCGCAGGGCGGCTGCGACGGATTCGGCGGAACTGTCGGTGACGAAGCGGACCGCGGTTCCGTGCGGGCACGGGGCGCTCTCGTCCGGGACGATCGCGGCGTCGGTCTTGCCGACGAAAGCCTCGGGCGGGATCTCGGCGCGCCAGCCCGGGGCGTCGAGGGAAGCGGAGCGGGGCCGGGAAGAGATGCGGCAGCCGCCGCGGCTGAGCGCGTAGATGCCGATCCCGGCCGGGTCCTCGCGGTCGGCGGTGGCGCGGTCCCAGCCGCTGCGGCCGAAGGCGAGCAGGACGGAGGGATCGGCGATGCCGCAGCCGTCGTCGGCGACGAGGACGAAGGTGCCGCCCTGCGGCGACGGGTCGGTGGCGACGTGGATCCGGGTCGGATCGCTGCGGCGCGCGTTGGCGATCAGCTCGACGAAGGTGTCGTCGAGGGTGGCGGTGAAGAACCTGGTGACCCGGTCGATCGCGGAGGCGGCGACGTGGGCGCGGATCGAGGTTGGGAACGAGGTCGTCTGTGTCATGGCGGGCTTCCCGGCATGGTTGGAGGGAGGGCGCCCCGCGCCGGCATGGCGCGGGGCTGCGATGGGCCGCGGATCGGGTGCGGCGCGGGAGCTCGGGTATCTCCATGGCCCCGGCGGCGGCGGCGCGGCCGTTCACGCGCACGGCCGGGTCCCGGGGGCCGGAAGGCGGAACCTGCTACCCGTTTCCGGCCTCGACGGTGACGTTGGCGCCCCAGCCGACGTCGTGGAGCAGGTCGATTCCGCACAGGGTCACGCAGGAGCCCCCTGTTGGGGCTCGGCATCGGCAACGAAGTGGACGGAGACCTTGCCGTCCTTGACCGTGACGGCGACCTCGCGGCCGCGCGGCATGGCCCAGAGGACCTCGCGCCGTATCGCCTCGGCGATCGCGTGCTTGAGCGCCTCGTCCTCGGAGGCGAGCAGCGTCAGCGCGATGCGCATCGCGTCCTCCTCGAAGCGGATCTTCTGGGTCTCGTGGCTGTCGGCGTCGCGGTCGTCGGAGGGCGAGAAGAAGGCGCGGTGGATGAGGCGCGCGAGCTCGCCCGGGGAGATGTCGCTCCCGGCGGTGACCAGAGGGTCGATCTCCTCCACGTAGTCCTCCTCCCGGTTCATGAACACGACGTCGGCCGGTATCTCGACGATCCGGTCGCGGATGCCGGGTTCGGAGACGTGGAGGCGCATGAGGATGGCGTCGGGCCGCGCGCCGAAACCGAGTTGCGCGCGGTCGGGGATATCGCGCGCCGCGTCGGCCCCGTCTTCGTCGGGGTGAACGATGCTGTGGGTGCGGCCCTGGTGGGTGACGTGGACCGAGAAGCCGGTGACGCGGGGGAGTGCGTCGTACCAGGCATAGCCCTCGAAGCGGCGGTCGGGCGCGAACAGCCGGGCCGAGATCCCGGCCCGTTCCAGCGCCCGCCACAGCGCCTGGCCGTGATGGGTCTCCGGCTCGGCGGTCATCGCCAGGGCGCTCGGGCGAAGAGCTTCGTAGCCGGCCGGTGCGCGCCAGTCGTCGATGTCCGCGACGGGCGGGCGCCAGGGCTCGAGCGCCGGCGGAGGTTGCGGGATGCGGATCCCGGCCTGGTTGGCGCGCCTGTGGTCGCGGAAGGCGAGACGGGGCCCGGTCTCGTGGGCGGCGATGGCGCGGAACACCGCGCGCTCGGCCGCTTCGCGCATCTCCTTGAGGAAGTCGTTGACTACGGGCTCCTTGCGGGCCGGCAGGACGAGCTCGAAATCCGGGCAGGCCCGGATGTCGGCGCGCGCCGACCAAGTGTCGCCCGCGATGCACTCGATCCCGGGGAGGCCGGCGCGGAAGGTGCGGCCGTGGAAGTTGACGTCGTGCTCGGGCCAGGACGGGTAATCGTTGCGGTAGACGCCGAATTCGAGGCCGTTCCAGGTCTCGATATGGACCGCGCGGTCGAGGAAGGGCTTGCGGTCGAGGGTGCGCCCGTTGAAGGCGACGGGGAGCGGGAAGTACCGCGCGGCTCCGGCGAGGATGGAGCCGATGCAGTCGGTGTTCCGGTCGGTGACGAAGGAGATCGCCGTGCCGTGGGGATCGGGCGCCCGGTCGTCCGCCCGCACGGTCGCGCCGGTCTTGCCGAGGAAGGACTCGGGGGTGAGCTCCGCGCGCCAGCCGGGAGCCACGGGGCCGTCGGCGCGGGGCCGCGAGGCGATCGAGCAGCCGAATTTGGAGAGCGAATAGAAGCCGATGCCGGCGGGATCCTCGGCCGCTTCCGTCTCGCCGGTCCAGGCGCTCTCGCCGAAGGAGAGGAGGATGGACGGGTCCGGAATGCCGGCGCCGTCGTCGACAACCGCGACGCGGTACCGGCGTTCCGAAACGTACTCGCTGCGGACGGAGATCGCGGTCGCGCCGGCGCGGCGCGCGTTCTGCAAGAGCTCGACGAAGGCGTCGTCGAGGGTGGCGTTGAAGAAGCGGCTGACGCGGTCGATCGCGCTGTCGTGGACGCGGGCGTGGATGGTGGACGGGTAGGCGGATTCGGGCTGCATCGAGGGTCTCCCGAAGGGCTAGCGATGAAGGGGTGCGCCCCGCGCCGGGCGTGGCGCGGGGCGGTCACGGGCCGCGGGATCAGGTGCGGCGGAGCAACTCGGGGATCGTGAGCTCGTCGAGGGGAATGGGTCGGACATCTTATGTCGGGCTGCGTTTCGGCGGGGCCCATGAGGGTCTCCCTGGCACGTGGGTCGGGTACCGGGCGAGACCGCGATCCCATGGACGTTTCGACCGCCAAGGAGCCAACCAAACTCCTCGGCAAGCGGCGGCCGGGCCGTGCGGGATCCCGGGGCTCGGGCTGCGGGACGGACCTGAGAGAGACGCCGGCGCGAAGCCGGAACGGGCAGGGACGCAGAGGGGGGAAGAATGGCTGGGAATTCAGACGGGGTCCGGATCTCGGCCGGGGAAACACTCGG
The DNA here is from genome assembly GCA_965202835.1 of Alphaproteobacteria bacterium. Classification (GTDB taxonomy): domain Bacteria; phylum Pseudomonadota; class Alphaproteobacteria; order MPNO01; family MPNO01; genus MPNO01. The sequence continues at coordinate 568,467 of CBDBCA010000002.1, forward strand.
TCGCGTCGAGAGCCGTCTCTATCTCCGGGCCCCGGAAACGGCATGGAAGGGAGGAGACAGGAGGATTACCGGCTGCGCGGCGCTCTCCCCTCGAACTCGTCCCGGTGCTGCTCTGTCCGGGCAGCCAGCCGGGGAAGCCCCTTCGCCGTCAGGTCGCGAACGAACTCCGACGGCGTGAAGGGTGGATTGCTGTACGCCTCCCGGAGTGTGCGCAGGACGCCAAGCGCTTCGGAGGGATGGAGATCGAACGTCCGGGACAGAAACCCGTCGGCGTCTATCGCCTCGATATCGAAGCGCGCGAGGATCTCGGCCGGGAAGTCGGCCAGATTGTCGGTGACGATATGTTGCGCGCCGCAGCGGATCGCCGCCGCCAGGACGTGGCGGTCGTCGGCATCCGGAAGTTCGAGCGTTGCGATCAACGGCTCGAATCCGGTGACCAGCGCCTCCGCGAAATGCTCGTGTATGGCATGCCGCTGGGAGCGGACGCTTCGTTCGAGATGCGGCTTTCGTTCAAGGAGGTTCAGCGTCCATTCGTCGAGTATCCGTTCGGTCCATCGCGCCCGGAACAAACCGGCGTGGTGGAAGCGCAGGAGAATGTCTCTTTTGCGAAACGGGAACAGAACGTTCGCATCGAGCAGGGCGACACGACGGTCCGCGTACGGCGTCAAGACGCATCGAACTCCTGGCCGAGACGGGCGAGATCGTCGAGGGCCACACGGCGCGCGGCGTCGCGACGGTCGATGTAGGCCATCAGATCGGCGTGCCTGACGCGCCGGTGCGAACCGACCGAAACGAACGGGATCTCGCCCGACTTGAGCAGCTTGCTGAGGTGCGGACGCGAGACGCCCAGGATGTCGGCCGCCTGCCGGGTGGTCAGCATCGCACCGGTCGGAACCAGCGTGACTGTCTTGCCCGATGCGACACCGCCCAGAAGATCGATCACCAGGTCGGCGATCGCGGGTGCGAGGCGAACGGACTCGCCGTCTTCGCGATGAATGGCGAGGGCGCCGTTCCCGCCCCGCGCGTGGGCAAGCGCCGTTACCGCTTGAGCAGCGCAGGCTATTTCGTCCTCCGTCGGAAGACGGTGTCCCAGGTCCACCGCGCCGGTAGCGTTGCTCATCCCGATCCTCCTCTCCCGCAATGTCCAAGGGTGTCGATCGCGGCACCTCAACCAGCATCCAAGTGTAATATCGAAAATAACAGAAACAAGTGAAATAAAAAGTTGGCGTAGCCGATATGACCCCGTTGCCGACTGTCAGGCGGAGGCGTCCATGAGGCGATGCAGCTGCCGGTGCGGCTGAGCGCGTAGATGCCGATTCCGGCCGGGTCCTCGCGGTCGGCGGCGGCGCGGTCCCAGCCGCTGCGGCCGAAGGCGGGCAGGACGGAGGGATCGGCGATGCCGCAGCCGTCGTCGGCGACGAGGACGAAGGTGCCGCCGTGCGGCGACCGCTCGGTGTCGACGTGGATCCGGGTCGGATCGCTGCGGCGTGCGTTGGCGATCGGCTTGACGAAGGTGTCGTCGAGGGTGGCGGTGAAGAACCTGGTGACCCGGTCGATCGCGGAGGCGGCGACGTGGGCGCGGATCGAGGCGGGCGGAGTCGTCTTCTGCGTCATGAGGGGGTGCCCGGCATGGTTCGAGGGAGGGCGCCCCGCGCCGGCGTGGCGCGGGGCTGCGATGGGCCGCGGATCACGTGCGGCGCAGGAACTCGGGGATTTCCATCGCCTCGGAGGCGGCGGCGTGACCGTTCACCGGCACGGAGGGGTCGGGGGCGTCCGGAAGGGGCACCTGCTCGACGTTCCCGCCCTCCAGAGCGTCCCGGTTGACGATGAGGCGCGGACCGGTCGTCGGGTCGTCCTCCGGGGCCGAGGGCTCGGGGTCCGGGCCGGGAGGAGTGGCGGTGTCGTCGGGCTTCTGCGCCGCGGTGTCGGGATCGGACGCGGTGTCGGCCTCGTGCGCGGCGGATTGCGCCGGCGACGGCTCGGCCTCCGCGCGGTCTTCCGGCGCGGCGCTGTCGTCCTCGACGCCGGCCCGGTCGAATGCCGCGAAGCCGGGCGGCACCCAGGCGAGCGCGGCGGCGCGCCCCTCGGGAGTGACGCTGGGCGGCAGGTCGTCGCCTCCGCCGAAGGCGCGTTCCATCGATGCGGCGAGGACCGCCTTCTTCTCCTTGCTGTGCGCGGCGGCCCAGTCGGCGCCGAGGACGGACCGGCCGATGTCGAGGAGCTTCGACTTGGTGATGCGCGACCAGAACGTCTCGGCGGAAACCCGGACCCGGCTCGCGAAGTCGATGTCGAGCCGCGCGACGGTGGCTTCGAGTTCGGGATGCGCGTCGTGCTCGAAGGCGAGCTGGCCCTTGACCGTGCGGGCGACGATTGCCGCGAACAGCGCCTGCTTGCGCTCGACGGGGAGCGCGCGCAGCGCCTCGAAGGCCTTGCCGCGGTCCTCGTGCTCCATCCAGTCGAGCGGGATGTCGGACCAGTCCGCGAGATCCGCCTCGAACGGGCTGGCGGCGGCGAAGGCGTCGTCGTTGATCCGCAGGTGGGGCCGGTTGGCGGTCTCGTGCGCGGTGATCTCGAGGCAGGTCGGGCGGTAGCCCTGGTCGAAGACGGACTGGGCCTCCTGGAAGAGGAACAGGTCGAACGCCGGCTCGAAATCGGTCGCGAGCCTGGCCTTGATGCCGGCGGTGCGGATGGCGCGGAGATCGTCGGCCAGGCCGATGCCGATGCCGGCGGCCTTGCGGGCCTGGGCGGCCGGATCGCCGTTCCGCGGCTGGCTCATGCGCGGTGGCTCGACGGGCGGCGAGGTCCGCGGTCCGGAAGCGGCGCCGGTATCGCCGTCCTCGCCGGCCCCGTTGCCGGCATCCTCGCCGGCGTCGGCGGAGGGGACGTCCTCGGGGCGCACCAGACCGCCGACGACTTGCAGGTCGCCGTCATCGTCGATGGTGACGATGCACCCGGCGATCGCCTTGTCCTCGTCGGAGAAGCTGTCGCGGGACCGGACTTCGGCCTCGATCTCGTCGAGGCGCTCCTCGTTGCGCTGGCTCTCGGCGTAGAGCTCCTCGGTGAGCTCGTCCGGGTCCATGTTGGAGAGCTCTTCCTGGCGGGCCTGGAGGCGCTCGCTCTCGGCGATCTCCTCGGGCGTCGCCTCGCCCGGCACCGGCTGCACGCGGCCGAAGCATGCGGTGTCGCTCCACTCGATCTCGAGGCGCGGCTCCGCCCACTTCCACTCCGTGGCGAGGTCGTCGGCGATCTTCTTCAGGCGCTCCAGGGCGAGCCTGTCGAGGAGCTGCGGGTCCTCGAACCAGACCCCGAACTCGTGCTCGTCGGCGAACAGGTCGCGGTCGACCGCGCCGCCGGCGGCCTCGTAGGCTTCGACGCCGACGAACGCGGCGACCGCGGCGCCGGCCGGGACCCGGGATTCGGTGAGCATGCGCTTGATCTGCCACGCGGTCGGGCGGTGGCCCTGCTCCGAGACCCGGCTCCAGACGGTCATCTGGCGCACCCGGTCGGTGGTGATCGCGAAAGCCTTGAGGCAGGCGAGGTCGATGGCGTCCTCGCGGTAGGCCTGCAGCAGCTCGGGCGCGGCGTTGCCGAGGCGGAGCCGCTGCTCGACGGTGCGCTCGGCGACGCCGAAGCGGGCGGCGATCGCGGAGACGGTGGCGCCGGCATCGGCGAGGGCGGCGAAGGCCTCGACCTGGTCCGCGGGATGCATGGCCGCGCGGATCACGTTCTCGGCAAGCGAGATCTCGGTCTCGGACGCTTCCGCGTCGACGATGCGGCAGGGCACCGGCATGTCGGTCGGCACCTGACCCTCGGCGGCGAGCTGCGAGAGGGCGCCGTAGCGCCGGGCGCCGGCCACGATGGCGAAGCGCTTGGGCTGGCCGGCGATCGGCCGGACGACGAGGTTGGAAAGAATGCCGAGAGCGGCGATGGAAGCGGTGAGCTCGGCGAAGGACTGTAGGCCGGCGTCGGTCTTGCGGACATTGCCGGGGGATACCTCGAGCCTGTCGAGGGGGATGGTCTGGACAGCCGGTGCCGGCTGCGCGTCGGGGGCGTTCATGCGCGTCTCCGTGTTATGAGGGATGGGTGCCGAGGGGGACCGCGGTCCCGCCCGGTGCGTCATCGGGAAAGGGCCTGCCCCGCTCCGCGTGCAGCGCGGGCGGGGTCGTGCCTGATGGATGGGGTCAGCCGTGCTGCCGGGAGCGGTCGGCGCGGGAAATCAGGCGAGGCCGGGGAGCCTGCCCGCGTGGGGCTGGAATGCCTGTGATCTCCGGCAGGGGTTGCCGGGAGGGGGAAAGCGTGTGGTCGAGGCGCTGTTCCGGCGCGACGTATCGGGCGTAGAGCTCGGGTCGGAGTTGGGTCGCCCGGATGAGGTCGGCCGCGGAGGACAGGATGCGGATCAATCTGTGGGCACCAGCCGGGGGCGGCGAAACCGACGCTGGATGGTTGGCGGATGAGGTGGTGGCACGCGACGACGCGTTCGTTTTTGAACGCGCCGACCGCCGCGCTTGCGGATCGCGATGTCGGTGAGGCCGAGTCGGTCGAAGGTGTCCGGCGCCGGGTTGGCGGCAGGAGCCGGGCGACGGGATTGCGGGCTGGGCTCTGCCGCTCAGTCTTCGGCGGAACCCAACTCGTCAAGCAGGGTCTCGACGATCCGCTGGAGTGCCGGCAAGTCCTGGCCGGCGCAACTCCAGACACGTTCCGGCAGAACCCGATCGTAGCCGTGGCTCCGCAGATTGCGGAAGTCCACGATGCGGCGAAGCTGTGGAATGCGCCACGCGAGCCCGGGGTGGTCGGCGTGCAGGCGTTTCAGCGCTTCGCCGATGACTTCGAACTTGCGCTCCACGGCGGCCTGTGTCCGGCCGTCGCCGATATAGGCCTCGAGCGGCATCGCCTCCATGTAGCTCGCGATATCGGCGCCGGCCCGTTCGATGTCGGCGAGCAGGATCCGGGGATCACGACGTATAGACCAGCTCGCGCGACTTCTCGATGGCTGCCCGCAGGTAGGGGTTGCGGATCGCCCGGGGTTCGAGCAGGTCGACGGGACGACCCAGGGCATCGTGCAAGGCATCCCTGAAGTCGAAATACCGCTCGAGGGTGATGGGCGCGCGCCGGGGGTCGAACTCGACGAGAAAATCCGCGTCGCTGGTGAGCGGATCGAAGTCGGTGGCGCGGGCGGCGGACCCGAAGACCTCGAGCCTGGCAACCCCGTGAAGGCGGCAGAGATCGGCGATCTCCCTCCGTTTGTCGGCGATCGCGGCGTGCATGGCCGAGACTCCTGCGATATGGGCGGGCGGGCCGCTGCCGTTGCGGTAGTTACTTTCGCAAGCGCTGGCCGGCAAGGGGAAGCGGCGGAACCGGCCCTGAATGGTTGGGGGACGGTCGGTTCCGTGTTCGGGTTTCAGTCGGTGCAGAGGCAGTCGCCGAGGTCGGCGTCGTCCGCCTCTGTCCCGGCGGAGGCGATGTCGAAGAGGTCGCGCTGCGAGAGTGCCGCCGTCCTGAGCTCGGCGTAGGTCTCCTCCAGTCGGAACCGTTTCAGGCTTTCGCAGCGACGGCCGTCCGGGCCGGTGCGGTCGGCGACCCCCGCCTCTTGCGCGATCCACCAGTCGGCGCGCGAGGGGTCGTCGCGAATGACGCGGATGAGCTTGGCGCGGCCCTTGAGGAAGCAGAGGTCGCAGTTGCCGGCGTAAGAGGGAATGCCAAGATCGAAGGGCTGGCGTTTCCACCAGGCGAGCACGTCGGCTTCGCGGACGCGGGCGTCGGCGAGCGGAAGCACGGCATGGGCGCCGGTGCGGCTTCCGCAGTTGCGTGCGCGCATGCGCCGGACGCGCCGGGGCTCGTCGGCGCGGAGACCGATGACGGAATGCCAGCGTTTGAGCCCGAGGCGGTGGCGGGCGAAGGCCTCGATGCGATCCCGCTTGAGAAACGTCGTGCAGGCGCGAAGCGTGGGATTCGGAACGAAGCCCTTGCGGTCGATGAGCGCCGCGTAGGGTTCTCCGTCCCTGGACGCGGTGGCATGGTCGACGACGCGAGTGCGGTGCGGTGAGTCCCAGCAATATTCGACCCAGACGATATCGACCCCGAACGCGCGGCCGCAGATATCCACGAAGTCGAGAGTTTCGGAGCGTTCCCGTCCGGTGTTGGCGAAGACCACCGCGATGTCGGACGGCAGGACGCCGCCGTATGCGTCGACGATGCGCTTCAGCATGTAGCCCGATGTCCGGCCGCCGGAGAAGCTGATGACGGCCGGCCGGGGGACCCGGTAAGGATCGGGTGAACGGACGGATTTGTTCATGAGCCTGACTCCGGTGGAGTGTCGATGCGCTCGCCCCAAGGTTCGCGGTTCTCGTCGGGCGGCACCGCGGGGTCTGCCGTATTCGCGATCCAGTCGGAGAGATCGGTGGGCGCCGCGAGGGCGGCGCTCAAGGCCTGCGAGGGCGCGAGGTGAAGAGGAGCGGTGTCGTGCATGGGCGACGGGTCCCCGTGGCTGGAGAAGGCGGTGCGGCGGGGGTGGAGGGACAGACGACTCCGTTCAGACGAAGTGCTCGCCCGCGGCCGTAAACGACCAGGAATTTGCGGCGATGATCTGGTCGACCGCTTCGTCCGAGGTGAGGTGCTCGTATTCGGCGCGGAGCTGGCGGTAGAGCCAGCGGGCGAGGTCGCGCATGGCCTCGGTCACGGTGTCCTCGGCATCGCCGGTCGGCGGCTGCCAGGTCGGGCTCTCGCGTTCGACCTCGATCGTCATGGTGTATTCGTGGCAGTAACGCCCGCGCTGGCCGATGGACGCGTGCAGTTGGAAGAAATTGCGTCTCTGGACGACCTGCAGCACGTCCGCGATGCGGTGCAGCTCGTCATCCTTGGGCGCATGGGCGCGGATCGCCCTCGCGGCGCCCCTGGCGTGGCTGTAGTATCCCGAGAACGACGCGCCGTCGCCCTGATTCCAGAACCCGGAAAAATTCACGTGCGGCTTGTCACGGGTTCCGCCGCCGTAGAGCCGCACGGGACTGGTGCGGAGCGTCACGCCGAGAATCCCGCAGATCGTCCCGAAGTCCTCGTAGACGCAGTCGTACCACTCGTAGTCGAGGCAGTTCTCGCGATACCAGGCGCGGGCGGCTTCCCTGGCCGCGTCCGAAAGCTCGTCGATGGTGTAGACCGTGATCTCTATGACCTGGGGCATGGCGGTTCTTTCCGGTTGTGGGTCGGAAGGAGGTGCGCTCGGGCGGTCGAGCGAAGGGCCGGCGATGGCCAGGGGGTCAGGGGTCGGGCGAAGGGGTCCGCTGCGGATGGGACATCACCTCCTCGCAGGCAGCGACGCGCTCGTACTCGAATGCGCCGATTGCGGCGCGTTCGCGGGTCGCGATGTCGCCAAACCCGAGCCGGTCGTATATGGCCCGCGCGGCGCGGCTGCCGGGGTGGAGCTCTTTTTCGCCCGGGTGGCGGCGCACGAAGACGCGGCTGTCGCCGTAGGCCTGGGCGAACATGGCCGTGAAGTGGTACTGGCGTCCGTTGGTGAAGGTTGCGCGGCCGATAGCGTGGCACGGCAGGTCGTCGACCTTGACGATTTCGTCGATGACGATGTCGGTGAGATGCATGGTCGTCTCGCTTGGGTCAGTTGGGTTTGATGCGCAGGCAGCCCTGGGCGAGCATTCCGGGGTTCGGAAGGGGCCGGTAGACGGCAATGCGGAAGCCGTGCCGGTCCATGTCCCGCAGGCGGTTGCCGTGCCGGCGGTTAGCGGTGATCGCCATGGCGTACTCGTGCCAGTAACTCCCGCGCTCGCTGCCGGATGCGTGGAGTTGCCGGATGACCCGCCGCTGACGGCGGCGGCGTGGGTCGGCACTGCGGCGATCGCGGGCATCGCGGAGGGGCCGGTGATCCGGTGGAGCACGGAGGTCTCCGGGCTGGAAAGGGCTTGGCGGGGGTCCGGTGCGCAGCGAGTCCTCCTGCGCCGGCCCGCCGGCCTGCCCGGCTCCGGCTGGCCGGACTCCGGGCGACGACAGGCGCGTTGGAGCAGGAGGGACCGGCGGGGCCGTTCCGGAATGGGGTTGTCTGGAGTGGGAGGCTCAGGCCGCCGGGCGGCGGGGACTCAGAGCAGCGACACCGGCTCCACGCAGCGCGGGTCGTCGTTGGTCGGCCGGTTGACGTGCGTCGAGACCGGATGGGCCGTCATGTTCTCCGCCGGGTACGGACCGAGCGGAATCTCCTCGCCCGCGAGCCAGGCATCCCTGGCGTCCGGCGGCAGGATGACCGGCATGCGGCCATGCACCGCCGCCACCGTCTCGTTGGCGGCGGTGGTGAGGATCGTGCAGGTCTCGACCGTGTCGCCGGGACTGCGCTCTGCCAGCGATCCGGTGAGCGCCGCGCCTTCCGGGACCGTCCAACGCTCCCACAGGCCCGCGAAGACCATGGCCGCGTCGTCCCGGAGGCCGAACAGCCAGGGCTGGCGGGCTCCGCCCCGGCGCTGCCACTCATAGAAGCCGTCGGCCGGGATCAGGCAGCGGCGATGGCAGAAGGCCGACCGGAAGGAGGGTTTCTCGGCAGCGGTCTCGGACCGGGCGTTGATGAGCTTGTGGCCGATCGCAGCGTCCTTCGCCCAGGCGGGAATCAGCCCCCACCGCAGCATGGAGAGGGTATGGCCCTCTTCCGAGGTGCGCGCGACCGCCACGTCCTGGCTCGGTGCGACGTTGTAGCGGGGCCGCAGGTTGAGCGGCGCGCCGATCAGGTCGAGCCGCTCGTGCAGCTCTTGCCAGGTGAATCTGTTGGTGAAGCGACCGCACATGAGGAGAACCTACCCGCACCGGAGGCTTGCTGTCATTTGCCCTCGGGGCGGTGCGCAAGAACCCCGGCCCGGGCGAAGGCGATCAGGGCTGAAGCGAGAGCGCGTCTATTGGGCGGGGCTGCCGGACGATCCGGTAGCCGCCCGCGCAGGGCTCGACCGCGAGGGTCTTCCGGGCGTGCACATCGTGGCGCTGGAGCGCCGCGAGGGCGGCCGGCCCGTCGGGGTGGACCTCGATGGCCGCATCCAGCCGGTCCGCGACTCCCCGCCACCACGCGACGATCTCGCCCACCAGGATCGGCGCGAACGGCTGCTTGCCGAAGGCGAGAGCCCCGTCGCCGGCGAACATCCTCTCGCCGTGGCGGTTGCCCCAGAGCTCCGGGTGCCTGTCCGCCCAGCCCTTGCAGGAGGGGACGTTCATGAACCCGAGGTCGCGCGCGAGCATGTGCGCTCCCTCGTAGTACATGAGATGGGTGACGGTGCCGTCCCTCCTCAGCGCCATCATGGTCTCGCCGGGGTCCTTGTAGAAGGTCTCGTCGAGGCGCCAGCGGATTGCCGGGTGGTCCATCAGCCGGCCGAGCGCGTACCAGCCGCCGTGGCAGGCGGTAGTGCGGCATTCGTGGCGGTGGACGATCCCCCAGTCCATGGGGGCTTCCCGGTCGCCGCCGTGGATTTCCATGGCGCGCTCGATGCGCGACATGGCGAGGCAGATGGCTTCGGGAGACGGGTGAACGGTCTGCATGGCGGTCGCTCCTCGAACGGTGCGGCGGTGTCGCCGGGACGTCATGCGGCGATGTCGATGCGCTCGCCCCAGGGCTCGCGGTTCTCGTCGGACGGGGGCGGCCCGTAATTGACCCAGACAACCGGAAATGAGGGCGGAGCGTCCGGGTAGTCGCTGCAGTCCATGTCCGTGAAGTAGAGGCACACGGCGGGCCTGACGTTGAGCTCTGCGAGGCGGGCGAAGCCCGGCCGGAAATCCGTCCCGTAGCGGCCCTTGACCTCGAGGCGCGGCGGCAGCTCGTGCGGGTGATAGTGCCGCTCGTCCTGCAGGATCGCGTCGACCTGCAGCACGATCACGCTGCGCGGCTCGATCTCGGCCGCGACCTGGCGGATCTCGGACCAGAAGGCGGCGAGCATGTCGCGGTCGACGGAGCCCGAGCTGTCGACGATGACGGCGATGCTGTCCATCCCCTCGGAGCGGATCGAGGGGAGGTAGAGGCCGGAGTCGATGAAGCGCCGGTTGGGCAGGGTCCAGCTGTAGTCTCGGGCGGCACTGTCGGTCATGTAGCGGCGCAGGAGGGACCGCCAGTCGAGCGTGTTTCTGTGGGCGTCGTCGATGGTCTCCCCGATCGCGCCGGGCGCCTTGCCCTCGGCGCGGGCCAGGTTGAGGGCCTGGTGCATCGATTCGTCCCAGTCCTGCTCTTCCCGGGTGAAGTCGGGCGCGTCCGCGTTGTCGGAGGTGTCGGCATCCGGCGCGGCGTCCATGATCTCGCCGGTGCCGGCGGGATCGGTGCTTGGGGCCCGGTCGCCGGGGCCATTCGTATCGCCGTCCTCGTCCGCCTGGTCGTCGGGATCGCCGTCTCCGCCGCCATCGGAGGGCGTGTCGGGTTCCGGGTCTCCCGCCGGGTCGGGTTGTTGTCCGGGGTCCTGTTCTCCCTCCTCCCGGCCCGCGCCCGGGTCCGCACCCGCCTCCGCGGAAGAGCCGGAAGGGGGCGGCGGCTGGGAGCTGTCGTCGCCGTCCGGCTCGGGCAGGCGGTCATAGGCTTCCTCGACGCTGAGGTCCTCCCACGCCTCGGCGTCGGGCGGAAGCGTGAAGCCGGCATCCCGCAGCAGATGGTGGGTGACGAGCTGGGAGGCGCGCTGCCAGCGCTCGGGCTGACGGTCGGCGCGGCGGGTGTGGTGCTTGAGGGCGCAAGCGAGCACGACGCGGCCGATCGCGGTCTTGATGAGGTGGGCGTCGGTGGTGGCGATCCAGTCGGGGTGGTAGCGGATCTCCCTGCCGTCGCTGGCCAGCGTCTTGCGCGAGCGGTCGGGGCGGATCGGAAGGCGGAGCGCGAGGCTGCCGAAGAAGGGCTGGTACTTCAGCAGGTCGGTGACGCAGTCGCTGATGCGCAACGCGGATTCGCGCTCTATGCGGGTGGGCATCACGCCACCTCCCTCTCGGGCTGCGCGGCCGCCCCGAAATACCCCGCGAACTGCTGGGCGAGGTCGTCGGCGTCTCGCTTGACGCGTTCGCGGACGGCGGGATCGAAGCTGGGCGACGGGCGGAGCGTGGCGGGATCGGCGCCGGCGATCTTGCGCTTCACCTGCTCGCAGAGGGCCGCGAGCCCGTGGTCGTCGAAGATGTTGAGGCGGGGCACGATGTCGACCAGCTCGCGGATGTTCTCGATCATCGAGTCGCGGAAGACCAGCGGCCTGCCCTCGTCGTCCTCGCGCAGACGGTCGGAGACCCGGTCGACCGCCTTGGCGAGGCGCCGGTAGAGGTCGGTGATGGCCTCGCCCAGCCGCTCGGCGTTGTGCGCCTCGATGTCGCGCCTGACACGCTCGGTGTCGTCGGAGGCGAGCCGCGCCATGAAGTGATCCGCGTCCGGGACCGGGGTGATCCGGTGGCGGACCGAGAACCTGCCGATCAGTGAGTCCTTGGAGGGGTAGTCCTCGATGCGGAAGAGCTTGCCGAGATTGAGCCGCGCCTCGTCGACGTTGCCGTCATAGTCCTCGATGAAGCGTGTGCGCTTGCGGACCATGCGCTCGCGGATCGCGTCGAACAGACGGACGTAATGGTCGTAGTTGGCGACCGTCAGCAGCCGCGCGCCCTTGTCGTCCCAGGGAAGCGTCTGGGCGTAGTGGGTCTTGCGCGCCTCGCTGATGGTGGAGGTCAGAGCGGCGAAGGCCGACTTGGGCAGCAGCAGCTTGTTGTAGCGCCCGGCCGAGGACGAGGCGTCGTGGGCGGCGGCGACGTGGTCGCTCGCCTCGCGGTCGTAGCGCCGGCCGGACCAGGCGGTGATCCGGAGGTCGACCAGCATCGCGTCGTCGGTGAGGTTCATGCCTGGGTCTCCACGGAGGGTCGTCGGATGGTGCGTTCGGGCACGCCGAGGGCGCGGGCGAGCTTGCGGACCGCCGCGTCGAGCGTGTCGCCCTGGACGCGGTAGTCCTTCGAGGGCGCGTCGCCGGGCGGGTGATGGGTGAGCCGGTAGACCACGGTCCCCTGCCCTATTGCGTGCGGGCGGCCGCCCAGCGGATGAAGGCCGGGGTGTTCTGCAGCGGCGGCTGGTTGCGGATGCAGGAGCCGACCAGAAACTCCCCGATCTCGCGGCGGAGGCGCATGCCGTAGGTGACGATCGAGTCGAGGTTGACGTCGGTCGCCATCCGGTAGAGCGAGCCGCAGAGCGCGATCAGGGCGCTGTCGTTGTCGGGGATCCTGGCGTTCTCGGGATCGTCGATCACCGCGCGCGGGTGGGGCAGCTCGCGCCAGACCTTGAGGAACGCCGCGAAATCGACCGCCGCGCCCTCCCCCACCGTGCCGCGGAACAGCGAGCGCTCGATGCCGGGATCGAGGTCGGCCTGGCGGTTGACGATGTTGGAGATGAACTCCCAGCTGCGGGGCGTCGGGAAGGCGTTGTCGGCCGAGTCCGGCCGGAAGTCGTAGAGCAGCTCGGGGCGCATCTGGATGAAGAACAGGACCTGCGGAGCGATCCCGGCGCCGGCGGCCCAGGCGCACCAGTCGTCGGGGTCCACGCGAATGTCGAGATGGACGAAGCGGTTGGCGAGCGGCGCCGGCATGCGGTGCACGATCGAGCGGTCCTGCTCGCGGTTGCCGCAGGCGATGATCGCGGCCCCGGGCGGGGCCTCGTACTCGCCGATCCTGCGCTCGAGGCAGAACTGAAACAGGGCGACGAGCACCATGGGAACGGAGGAGGGCAGCTCATCGAGATTGACGAGGAACCGTTCGGCGCTGTGGGTGGGGGGAAGGAAGGCGGGCGGCGCCCAGCGGGTGCGGCCGTGCTCGTCGCGCCACGGGATGCCGCGCAGGTCGACGGGATCGAGGAGGGGGCCGCGGATGTCGATGTAGTGGTAGCCGAGCCGGTCGGCGGTCTGGTTGGCGACCTGGCTCTTTCCGCAGCCCGGGCCACCCCAGACCATGCAGGGCTGGCGGGCCTGGACGAGGACGGCAAGGGTCTCGGCGAGCTCGCTCGGGCGGAGTGTGTAATCGGCGGAGATGGTCTGCGGGTCTGGCATCTGGGCGCTCCGGAAGGGGAAGGGTCCCGGAACGGGTCCGGGGAGAGGCGCGGGCCACGCTGTCTCTGGGGACCCGGACTTCGCCCAGATTCGGCCGGTCTCCTCTCCTTTGGCGGCATGGCACGACGGGGAAGAGCGGACGCGGCGCCGGTGTTCGGGCCGGGAGCGTTCGTCGGTGGAGGGAGAGCCGGGAAGCGGGGCGACCGGCGCGTTGGAAAGACGCCCGGCGGGGTGCGGGGCTTAGATCAGCTTGACCGCCGCGACGATCGCCAGAATGGTCCCGACCTGCATGCCGGCGGTCCATTTGAGTGTGTTCTGGAGCCGGACGTCGAGCTCGGCGATCTTGCCGGTGAGTTTGGTGTCAAGCTCGGCAATCTTACCGGTGAGCCTGGTTTCGAGATTGGCGACTTCGGTCCGCACGTCAGCGACCTCGGTGCGAACCTCGGCGATCCTGGTGTCAAGCTTCAACTCGAGACGGTCGATATCGGCCTTGGTTGCGAAATTATCGTTCAAGGTGTCGGCGATCGGGCGGCGCTGGGCGGAGGATGCTGGTGTGAAATGGCGGAAGGGCGAACAGCGTGGTGGGTGGATGTCAGGCCGCGTTCTTGCGGCCGGAAATGGCTTCGCGCAGGCCTTCGAGGAGACCTTCGAGTTTTGCCATGCGTTCGCGAAGATCGCCGTTCTCGCGGCGCAATTCGGTGATGTCGTTGTCGATTTTGTCGGTCTTGCCTCGGAGCGCGGCGATATCGGAGCGGGTTGCGCGTTGGAAGTTCAGAATGATGCCGGCAAGAGCGATGCCGACGCCGAGGATGGCAAGGATGTCGGGGGTCATGGAGATGGTCCTTTCGGTAAGGCTGTCTGAGAAGCTCCCCGAGCGAAGGCGATGCTAGGTCGCGGTGGGGTGTTCTGTCCAGTGGCGTTGCATGGTCCGCCTCCTCCTCGGGCCCTGGCGCTGGCGGGACCCCGTGTCTCTCTCCTCCCGGGCATGTCGGGATGGGGGGAGCGCGCTGCGGTGGTGGTGTTCGGGGATCGGGTTTGCGCGCTGTGAGTGCGGTCGGCGTTTCGGCGGCGGGATCAGCGCGGACGGATCGAATTCAGGGGTGAGGATCGTACGGCATTCGAGTCGGGCGGGGATCCAGATCGATTGCGCCTTTCGCTGGTCTCTGGCGGTGCCGCCGTAGAGAATTCCGTCGTAGAACCGGCCGTCGAAGGTATCCCGGAGATTGCCGTCGACGATCGCGGATACGTGCTTCGCCGTGCCGACCAGGCAGTCGCCGTGCAGCGCCCAGGCCTCGCTGTAGGTCGGTTTGGGTCCGCGGCCGAGTTTCACCCGGCGAAGCCCGTATGACGTCTTGACCAGGTTCTGGAGGTCCCGGGCGGAGATGGCGGGCTTGAGGCCACGGCGGGGACGCTGGCGGTAGGCGTTGCCCGATGAGCCATAGCCGGCAAGTCTCATGCAGGCGGCCATACGGCGGTAGACGTCGGCATAGGGGATCCCGGTGAGGATCGCGATGGCGCGGACCGCGCAGTCGCCGGTATCGCCCTTGAAGCCCGCGTCGGCGCGGCCGCCGTCGTCGTAGGTGTAGCCGATGAGCATGGGCTCGCGCTCCGTGCGGGTGGGGATCGCACGGGGACCGCCATCCTCCTCTTGCAGGTGTTCTTGGCGTTTGGCGGCGGGCGTGACGGGCTCGGCGCAGCAGCGCTCGGCCGTGGGAAGCGTGGAATGGAGTGGTAAGGCGGGGAAGGCGGCGAGAGGGTGGCTGATCGATGAGGGGTAGTGGCGCGGCGTCGCGGGGACAGGGCGGGACTGCGGCCCGGGCTCGACCGGGGTGCTCGCGCCATGTGGCAGGGACGCGAAGTCAAGCTCGGCGACAACGCGAAGGCCCAGCAGGCGTGGGCGCGCTGTACCGGACGCCGGATCGAACGCGCGTCCGGCTACGGCGTCCGGCCTGTCTGGGGCCACCCTTGGAATCCCGACGCGTTCACCGCCGGATGGAACCTCCGTTACATGCCATTCCGGGCCGGCCTGCTGACCGAGTTCGGGCCGGGCGGATCGGCCCGCGCCAGGAGGACGGCGGTCGCGACGAGGACGATCGCGGTCGCGATCAGCGAGGGAGCGAAGCTTGCCGTCGCGTCGTAAAGCATGCCCGCAAAGACAGGCCCGATCGTCTGTCCCGCCGCGAACGCCGCCGTCATAGCCGCGACATGGCGCACGGCGTCGGCAGCGCCCGCGACGCGGTGCGCCTCCCGGAGCCCGGCCATGGTGATGACCATGAAGGTGCCGCCGACGCAGAGCCCGGCGGCGACGATCGAGAGGATGTGGGGGAACACGACCGGCAACAAGAGGCCGAGAGCCATAACGATCTGTCCGACGCCCCATATCGTCCGGTCGGAGAACCGCCGGTGCAAAGCCGCCGAGGCCAGGGTGGACAGGAATGCGGCGGCGCCGAATACCGGCCATCCCCAGCCGAAGATCCAAGGCGAGGGCACGATCTCTCGCGCCATCGCCGGCAGATAGGTGCCGGGAACGATGTAGCCGAGCCCGGCGGCGCCGTAGGCGAACACGGCGCTCCAGGCGATCGGCGTCCGTTCTGCGGCGCGCGCGCTGTGCGAAGGCAGTATTGCGGGAATCTCGGGGCCGAGCTTCATCCGGATCGCGGCAGCGATGATGAGCGCGACGGCGCCGAAGACAAGCCAGGCGTCACTGCTGGACACGCCGCCGGCCATCATCGCGATACAGCCCAGACCGGCGACCGCGATCCCGGCGCCGACGCCGGAAAACACCCATCCCTGACGGTCCGCCCGCCCGGCCTCGGCAAGCGCGTTGACGCAATGGGTTCCGATCAGAACCAGGACCCAGGCGCTGGCGACGCCGGCGAACCAGCGGGCCGCCACCCAGAGCCAGAATTGCCCGGTAAGCCCCATCGCGAGCGTCGCAAGGGCGATCGCGGCGAGCGACGCCGGCAGAAGCGCGCGCGGGGCCGCCGGCACGCGGGCGCCCGTCAACGCGCCGATGAGATAGCCGATAAAGTGGACGGTGGCGAGCAGGCCGCTGGCCGGGATCGTTATCGCCCCGTCGGCCAGCATCATCGGAAGAAGCGGCGTGAACGCGAAGCGGCCGATGCCGACCGCGACCGCCAGCCCGGCGAGTCCGACGAGGGCGATGCGGCATGTCGGGTCGCGTTGAGGCATATCGAACCGGCAACGTTGAGGACGTTACGGGCGACGGTAAGGCTTGATGGATATCCTGAATAATGAATTAATAGGAACTTAAAATTCGCACTTTGAGATGCCGATGGCACCCATGGATCTCCGCGCGCTGGAAATCTTCCGCGCCGTCGCGCATGAAGGAAGCGTGTCGGGCGCGGCGCAGAAGCTGCACCGGGTGCAATCCAACGTCTCGACACGGGTCAAGCAGCTCGAAGCGCATCTCGGCAAGGCGCTGTTCGTGCGCCACAACCGGGGGCTATCGCTGACGCCGGACGGCGAGGTCCTGCTGGCCTATGCCGACCGGTTGCTCCAGCTCTCGACCGAGGCGTCCGAGGCGATGAAGAAGGGCGTTCCGCGGGGGGTGTTTCGGATCGGCACCATGGAAAGCACCGCAGCGGCGCGGCTGCCGGCGATCCTGTCGCGCTACCACGCGCTTCATCCGGAGGTCCGGATCGAGATCGAGACCGACGTCGCCCGCGGGCTGACCCGGCGTCTCCTGAACCACGACATCGAGATCGCGTTTATCGCCGAGCCCGTGTCGTTCGACCGGCTGCGGACCCGCGGCGTGTTCGAGGAGAGCCTGGTTCTGGTCGCGCCGCGATCGTTCCCCCCCATCGATCGGCCGGGCGAGATCAGCGGCAGGACAATCGTCGCCTTCGAGGCCGGCTGCGCCTACCGGCGCTACCTGGAGGAGTGGATCCTGGAGGCCGGCATCGTGCCGGGGAATATCCTGTCGGTCGGCTCCTACCTCGGCATCCTCGCCTGCGTGGCGGCCGGCACCGGATACGCCGTGGTGCCGCAATCCGTGCTCGATACGGTCTCCCCGACGGGGGACATCCGATGCTATCCCCTGCCCGGCAAGCTGTCCCGCATCACGACCCTGGTCGCCTGGCGCGACGACTACCGCTCGGTCAATTTCGATGCTCTGCTCGATCTCCTGCCGGAGCGGGAACTCCGGTGAATGTCGGTGAACTGGAACAGGCCTTGTCGAAGCCACAACGCCGTCCGGGCAGTCTGGCAGTTGATTCGGTGACGACGGTGCTCGGACCCTCCCCAGCTTGTGTCCCGGCCGCAAAGCCGGTGCGGTTGCCGTGTTCGGTCTCATGCCGGGTCGCGACGGCTCGACGGATTTCCCGATGCTGCGGGCGTTTCGATGGATTGAGGTTTGGTCCGGTCCCGCGGGCGTCTGAGCGATGAGCACGGACCGCGTCATCAAATCGGAGGCGGTATTTTTCAATACCAGGACGTCGGCGGGCGGCAAATGGGGCCGAGAGATCCTTTCGGCCGCGTTTGACAGGCGGAGAAAATGTCGATGCCGCCATGGGCAGCAACTCGGTGCAGGATGTCCGTGCAGGATGTCCGGACGACAGGGGATTTCCCGAAGGCCACGGACGCCGCCCTCCCGGGTTCAGCGTCCGGACCCGTTCGGACCGTGTCGAGAGCTTGATCGCAACGGAGCAAGGTCGTTGACGTCCGCGAACGGGCCGTGCATGGCGCCTACCAGGTCGTTACGCTGTCGGTTCGCTACGGTATCTCTCGCGCTTCTACTCTGATTTTGACGTCGAGGTCGTGGTGCTCAGTGCTGGCAACCACGTCGACGTTGTGCGTTGTATTCGTATCGATGGTAGCGCCGAGTCCGACCATGATCGCTTCATCGAGGATTACCCGAGCGGCCTTACCGAGAGCGTGAGCATGCGGGACGTCCATCATTGCCCGGATCCCCGCCTCGCCCACGTTGACTCCGAAGTATCTCCACTGGCCAAAAGTATGTTGTCCTGCCAAGCAGGTCCCGCAGGAACCGCACGAAGGACAGGCGGGATGCGGCCGAACCGATATAATAAATGCCCCGACGGGCGATTTCCTGTCGCGTGAATTCGATCGAGGAGACTGGATTTCATGGAGACCGCCGCCCGTCTCGCCTGCCTCGCTCTCGTGCTCGCGCTCGGCGCCTGCTCAAGCGGCGGCGGCGACGAGCAGGCCACCCCCCGCCCGACGAGCTTCGACGGCGAAGTGCTGCGGGTCGCGATTCCGCGCGCGGACGGCCGCACGGAGCACTTCTCGAGCCTCCGCGACGAGTGGCATTCGTGGTCCTGGTTCCCTTTCATGCCCAACCACTCGGGCCGGCGCTGGACCATGGGCAGGACCGACCGGGACGGCGTTTCGCTCGCCTACGCCCTGGTGAGCTGGGACAACGACGACCCGACCGACTACCTGTCGGCGGGGTTCTGGATCCGGTTCGACGGTGCGCGGACGACGCGGCGCCTCGACCCGGCGGACGCCGAGATCGTCCCCTTCATCGACGGACCGGAGCTCGATGCGCGCGTCGCACCCGAGCTCCCGGTCGCGGGCACGGCGAGCTACGCCGGCAGCGCCGGCGGGGTCTACCGCTACCGCCAGCCCGGTGTGGAACCGGTGGCGGAGGAGTTCGCGGCAACCATGACCCTGCAAGCGGATTTCACCGCCGGCACCGTCGCCGGCTGCATCGGCTGCGTCGGCGACATCGCGCTCGAGCGCGAGCACCTCTATGCGATCCTCGGCTGGCGGCGCGGCGACGCGACGGTCGAGTACCCGCCCACCGGCTACGAGATCCGCTTCGCGCCGGCCCTGATCGGCCGAACCGGCGGGTTTACGAGCACCTCCGTCGCGGTGACCCACCCGGACCGCGCCATCGTCCGGTCTGACGGGTCCTGGTCCGGCCGGTTCTCCAGCCGCCCCGCCGGAGACGGAACCCCGCGCCTTGCCGCCGGCCATGCCAGTGCCGCCTTCGCCGAGGCCGACGGCGGCGAGGGCAGCTTCGATTCGATCTTTACCGCCCTGCACCCGACCCTGCTGCCGCAACCCCCTAGGGAAGAACCCCCTCCCGGACCCTGAAGCGTGCACCTCGGGGCGGCGGGGTAACCCCGCCTTCCCGCGAGCAGGCTCCCGCAGAGCCCGCTACGAGCCTGTCGAACGGGGCTGCACCGGGTTGTTGCAACTGCTGACCCAACCTGCGCCCGCTCCACTGGACGATGGTTGGCCATGAAGATTGGAGGAGAGATGGCCCGGGCGGCCAGGGCATGCTGACGCCGTTGTCCTGTCGCACGCGGAACGCGATGTCGTCGAATTCACCGTTCAGATGGACGGTTTGCCGTGACCACGCTCCCAGACTCGAGGCCGACAGATCCTCGGGCTCGGTCTCCTCGCCGAGCCTGGCGTAGAGCGCTTGAATCCCCGCCGCGTCGATAGCGGGCAGGGAGCCGTCCAATCGGAACCACGCATCGTACATGTTGGAGTCCTGGAAGGCCGGGGCGTCGAAATGCCTCTGCAGCCCGAGGGAGTGCAGCATCTCGTGCACGAGCACCGAAACGGCCTGGTGATCGGGACGGCCGCGAAAGAATTCCCTATTCAGCTCGACCGATGAGGTTCGCAGGCGCATTTTCTCCCATCGGTCCCGAACCGCGTCGTACTCGGTTTCCACGTCCAGATGCGCGAGCGCTTCGGAGCCGGGCCGGCGCCCTTGGGGCGGCGCATCGACGAATTCGACGAAGAGCTGGCCGTCCGGAATGTCCGGAAGCGGCTGTTCCCACTGCCCGGCGACTCCGGCGGGCGCATCGGCTCCGACAATCAGATGGCGATCATGGGGCAGCGCGCGGTTGATGAGCGCGACCAAATACGCGGCGAGCGCGCGCGAGCGCGCGCCGTCTGCCACGCGCACGATGGGCGGCGAGGCAAACCGCACGAGCCCGGGATCGTGCGACCAGTTGAAATCCGGGCCGGACCGCCACGGGCCACCGCTCGCATGCACCGCGAGATACTCGACAACCCGGCTTGCGGACTTGCCGTCCTGTGACTGTCGCCGCGACGTTTCCACCGCGTCGAACGGCTTGGTCGGCGGAGGCACGGTGACCACGGGTCCCTGGCCGCCGCTGCAACCACCAAGCGCAACGAGTCTCGCGACCTGAAGAAGCGCAAGGTTGCTGCGCACCAGACTCTTTGACTTCACAAGGGTCTCAAGACCTGCTTCCTTTCGACCTTCGCGCCAGCACGAGCGGAGCGCTTCACCCCATCTCGCCGGGAGGCGGAACGGACCGTACTACGATTCGGCCAAACGACTCCTGACGGGCGCGCGGGGAGCCAAGTCTATCCGAGCGGTTTGCCCAGATCGTCGAAGTATTGGCGGGTGACCCTGAACACCATCGGCGCCAGCAGCAGCAGCCCGATCAGGTTGGGCACCGCCATCAGCCCGTTGAGGGTATCGGCCAGGTTCCACACCAGGTCCACCTTCACGTTGGCGAAGGCGAGCGCCGCCGCCACCCACAGCGCGCGGTAGATGACCAGGCTCCTCTCCTTGAAGAGGTACTGCCAGCACCGCTCGCCGTAATAGGACCAGCCGAGGATGGTGGTGAAGGCGAAGACAGCGAGAGCGACGGTGACGATGTACTGGCCGCCGGCCATCGAGGTTTCGAAACCGGTCGAGGTCAGCACCGCGCCGGTCAGCCCGCCGCCGTCCGAGCCGGTCATCGTCCACGCCCCGGAAGTCAGGATGACCAGCGCCGTCATCGTGCACACCACGAGGGTGTCGATGAACGTCCCCAGCATGGCGATGATGCCCTGCCGCACCGGGCTGTCGGTCTGCGCCGCGGCATGCGCGATGGCGGCCGAGCCGAGCCCCGATTCGTTGGAGAACACGCCGCGCGCGATGCCGAAGCGGATCGCCGCCGCCACGGCGGCGCCCGCGAACCCGCCGGTCGCCGCGGCCGGCGTGAAGGCGTGGGTGAAGATCAGGCCGATGGCCTCTGGAATCGCCGTGACGTTGATGACGAGGATCAGCAGCGCGGCGCCGAGATAGAGGACGATCATCGCCGGCACCAGCTTGCCCGCGACGTCGCCGATGCGCCTTATGCCGCCGATGACGACCACGCCGACCAATGCCGCTACGACCACGCCGGTCACCCATTCCGGCACGCCGAAGCTGTTGTCGAGCGCCGCCGCCATGGAGTTGACCTGCACCGCGTTGCCGATGCCGAACGCCGCCACGGCGCCGAATATCGCGAAGGCGAGCCCCAGCCACTTGCCGAGCTCGGGCGCGAACTCGCCGACCCCGTTGCGCAGATAGTACATCGGCCCGCCGACATACCTGCCGGTGGCATCCTGCTCACGGTAGGTCACCGCGCATACCGCCTCGGCGTATTTGGTCGCCATGCCGAACAGCGCGATCAGCCACATGTAGAAGATCGCGCCCGGCCCGCCGAGCGCGATGGCGGTGGCGACACCGGCGATGTTTCCGGTGCCGACGGTCGCCGACAGCGCGGTCATCAGCGCGTTGAACGGCTTGACCTCGCCGTCCCCCGTGGCCCCGTCCTTGTCGAACAGAAGACGGAAGCCGTACCCCACCTTGCGCCACGGCATGAATACGAGGCCGAGGGTGAGCAGGACGCCCGTGACGCCCAGGATGCCAAGCATGGGGGGACCCCACGCGAACGCGTTGATCGCATCGATGATGGCGTTCAGCCGATCCATTTCGTCCCTCCGAAGAGCTGCGACGGGGTAAGGGGCTGTACGCGCCTCGGTTTCATCCACGGGCCAGGCAATTGCCCGAACTCGCCCGGTGCGTGCGGCATGAACAGAACCAATCCCCTACCGCGCCGGCGCGAGTACAAACTCCCGCTGCCATGTCGTGAACATGTGGAAAGAGACACGTTACCCCACACCTTGATATAATACGAGTGTCTTAATTGTATCAGTATACGGCAGAAACAGGCCTGTTCGTGACTTTTTGACTCTGAGTGGAACCAGGCGGATGGATAACGGGCATCCTGCCGTCCTGCGGATTTTCTTCACGGTAACGCTGGAAACGTCCGCCCCGCTGGCACCCCGCCGAGGTGCCGGTCCTAACCGCAAATTTCCCATTCGTTGGAGAGGCAGTTTTCGGGGACCCGGAAGTTGTCGGTTCGGATTGACATTGAGAGCCCGAACCCGGCGGCGCCGCACTCGCGACCGCCACGTGTTTCACGGAATGGCGGGGAGGCCTTCCTTTGGGCATCCCGGCGCGTGCATGATCCCTAATCCCGTCCAGTTCCCGCGCGCTTTCGCCGGCCGGGTCGATGTCCTGCGGGGATACCGGGGGCGCGAGCCGGGAAACGGGGTCCGTCCAAACGGACTGCGGGATAACCGACCCGTCTCCGGAGATCCCGCGGTGGCCGGCAAGCAAGTCCCGTGGCGGTCTTCTCGCAAGAGCGCTTGGGGGGACTCCCCACCATTTGTAATGGTCTCCTCGGCGGGGCGGGTGCCCGCCGAGGATGACATCCGTGAAGGTGTATCGTGGCACGGGTCACGCGGCTTGCGGCGGTCCGGCGCGGAGAGCGTCGCATCCCACCCAGTACCGAGTACTGTGTGTGTCGTGTTCGGTCTCCCATGATCGAGGAAAGTGTCTTTTCAGTGCCTGTTGAGTTAGGTTCGGCTCAATACGACGGAACAGGGCGGTCGACGCGCATGCGCGCGAATCTGACTGAGCGCGCGGCAAACCACCTGGGCGGCGGCTGGGACCGGGAACCGTCCCGCGCCAGGCGACGCGACGGTCAAGGACGTGGGAATGAACCGAAAGGAGAGCGCGGAGTTCGGGATGGAGGTGGCGCGCGAGCGCATTTCCAGGCTGAGCGCGGCGATTCTGCGCATCAGCGCAAGCCTCGATCCGACCACCGTGCTGCGCGAGGTCGTGGAGAGCGCCCGGGCGCTGACAGGCGCGCGCTACGGCATCATCACCACCATCGACGAGTCGGGTCAGCCGGCGGACTTCATAACGTCGGGCTTCACTGCGGAGGAACACGCTCGGTTCGAGGCGTGGGAAGAGGGATGGCTTCTGTTCGAACATTTCCGCGACCTCGAGGCGCCGTTGCAGGTGGCGGACCTCCCGGCTTATGTTCGCGCGCTGGGTTTCTCGGCCGAACTGATTCCGGCGAAGCCGCTCCAGGCGACGCCGATGCGCCATCGCGGCGAGAATGTCGGTATCTTCTTCCTCGGCGGGAAGGAGGCGGCTGACGGGTTTACCGCCGAGGACGAAGAAATGCTTGTACTGTTCGCCTCGCAAGCGGCGACCGCGATCGCGAACGCCCGCATTTACCGCGATGAACGGAAAGCGCGAGCCGATCTCGAGGCGCTGGTCGAGACTTCGCCGTTCGGGGTCGTGGTGTTCGATGCGCGGACCGGCCGTCCGGTGTCGTTCAACCGCGAGGCGCGGCGGTTGGTCGAAGGACTGCACGCGCCGAACCGCGATCCCGGGGAGCTTTTGGAGATCCTCACCTTCCGGCGCGGCGACGGGCGCGAGATCGCGCTCCATGACTTCCCGATGGCCGAAGCTTTGCGGGCCGGCGAGACGGTGCGGTCCGAGGAGATAGTCCTCTCCGTGCCGGACGGGCGCAGCGTCACCGCACTGATCAATGCGACCCCGATCCGTTCGTGCGATGGCGAGCTCGTCTCGGTGGTGGTCACCATGCAGGATCTGGGGCCGCTCGAGGAGCTGGAGCGCGCGCGGGCAGAGTTCGTCGGACTGGTGAGCCATGAGCTGCGGTCGCCGTTGGCGGCGATCAAGGGCTCGGCCGCGACGGTGCTCGGCGCCGCGCGGCCGCTGGACCCCGCCGAGGTTCGCCAGTTCTTCCGTATCATCGAGCAGCACGCGGACCAGATGGACGGTCTGATCGGCGATCTGCTGGACGCGGGGCGTATCGAAGCGGGGACGCTCACCGTGGATCCACAGCCCACCGAAGTCGCCGCCCTGGTGGATCAGGCGAGGAACACCTTCCTGAGTGGCGGCGGGCGGCACGACCTCGTCATCGACCTGCCGGCCGCACTGCCGCAGGTGGCGGCCGACCGGCAACGCATTGTCCAGGTGCTGGGCAACCTGTTTGCCAACGCCGCCCGTAACGCACCCGAGTCCTCGCCCATTCGGATCGATGCGGCGTGCGACCGCGTTCATGTGGCCATCTCGGTTTCCGATCAAGGCCGGGGGATCCTACCCGAGCGCTTGCCGCACCTGTTTCGCAAGCACTTCGGGGTCTATGGCGGCCATGAGCCGGCGGGTGCCGGGCTCGGCCTGTCGATCTGCAAAGGGCTGGTCGAAGCGCATGGCGGGCGCATCCGGGCCGAGAGCGACGGCGCGGGTCGGGGCGCGCGGTTCACCTTCACTCTTCCGACCGCCGATGCGGCCGGCGCGGAGACCGGACGATCCCGTGACGGGACACGACCGTCACCCGACGGTCGGGAGCGCAGGCGCATCGTCGTGGTGGACGACGATCCGCAGATGCTGCGCTACGTGCGCGACGCCCTCGCCGACGGGGGCTACAAGCCGGTCGTGACGGCGGATCCCTCGGAGGTGAGCGAGCTGATCGAAACGAACAACCCCGTGCTGGTCCTCCTCGATCTGGTGTTGCCCGGCGCCGACGGGATCGAGCTGATGGAGACGGTCCCGGAACTCGCCGATGTGCCGGTCATCTTCATCTCCGCCTATGGGCGGGAGGAAACCGTTGCCCGCGCGCTTCAGGCCGGCGCAGCGGACTACGTGGTCAAGCCGTTCTCACCGACGGAATTGGTTACACGGGTGGGGGCGGTGCTGCGCGGCCGGGCCGATCCCGAACAGTTCGTGCTGGGCGAGCTCGTCATCGACTACGAGCGGCGCCGGGTGAGCGTGGCCGGGCGGCCGGTCCATCTCACCGCCACCGAGTTCGAACTCCTGCGCCTGCTCTCGGTCAATGCGGGGCGGGTCATGACCAGCAAATCGCTGCTGCGCCAGCTGCGGGGCGAGCGTGACGGGGTGCGCCCCAACCAGGTGCGCAGCTTCGTGCGCAAGCTGCGCGGCAAGCTCGGCGATAACGCAAGACGCCCGACCTGGATCTTCAACGAGCGAGGCGTGGGCTACCGCATGGCCCGGCCGGAGCAGTCGTGAGGATCCGCGCGACCGGCCTCGAAGGGAAGCCCGACACCGGACCCGCGAACAGGATCGCGTATCCGGCACTTCGGTCACGTGCATCCCTTGCGCACGCGACACCCGCCTGACCGTGTCCTGAACGTTTCTCGTCGAGACCAGCCCAGATTCGGGCGCTGAGGCTCCAGCCGATGTCTGGCCGGAGGGACCGCGGCACAGCCCGCTAACTCCCGGCGGACGGGCCGGGAAGGGAGCAATCCCCCCTCCCGGCCCCGGGACCCTTCCGTCCGCCGGGCCCCGGTCGACCGGCTATTCGGAGAGGCGAACTCCAACCGGCCAACGCTGCGCGTGGGGCGGGTGGAAGATACGAGCGCCCGCCCCCCTGTCGGCCATCGGTCTCGGAAGGGACTGGCCAACATCTGCTATTGCCTGTGAACGCCGAAGGCCCCGCTCATCGCCGCCCAATTCTGGAACGCGGCGACGAACCGGCCAGTAGCGGAGAGCGGCGCGCCGCCGTTCGGGTCGTTCTCGTGGAACCGAGCGTGCCATGCCCCGCGTCCGACATCCCGCTCGCCGTCGATAGACCAGACCGGCCGGGCTTCTCCCGATCGACCCACGCCGCCGGTGCGTATGCTGGAAAATTCAACGGCCGGCAGTTCGACCGTCCAGGTCCGCGGGTTGGGGTCCCCGCCGGCGACGAAGTTTTCGATCCTGCCCGAGACCCTGCCGGTATCGAAGTCCGCCGCGAGTGTCGCGTGCGCAATCCACGGTCCGCCTTCCACCGGTCCGCCGACCGGAGCATGGAGAGCATAGTTGCCGGCCGCAGCGCCGGCATAGGTGGCGGAACCCGTGACCTCGCCGACGTCGACCGGCGCGCTGATGATTTCGCCGACCGGGCCGGTCAGCACGTCGATGGCGAAGCGATCGTTCTCGGGATCGTGGCGCACCCACCACCCGAAATAAAGGTAGTTCTTCGGATCCGACCGGCCGGCGGCATCGGTGTAGACCCACGCGACATCCGTCACCGCTCCGTCCATCGCATCGTGGAGCTGGCCGCTCCATCGGCCTGACGCCGGGACGGCGGCTCCGGTATTGACGAGCGTCACGTCATACACATCGTCGGCATCGTCAATAACGATGCGGTCGTTGCCGTGCGTAACGCGGTCGGGTCCGCGCGGGGCGAACTCGTCGATCGGATTGACGCGGCCCCGACGAAGATCGTCGATCGCGACAAAGTACCGCCACGAATCAGAATTCAGGACGGCGTTCCTGCGGGCCTCGACCTCCCGGAGCTTCCCCTGCGCCGCCGCAAGCTCGGACTCCAGCTCGGAAATCTTCATGTCCTTGTCACCATTGTCGCCGCCGCAACCGGCCAGCAGGACGGCGATCCCGATGGCGCCGACTATGGGGAGTGTTCGAATGGATATTCTCCTTCGGTTTTCGGAATACCCGGTTCAGCGGATCGCCGTCGCACCGGCCGCGAGTGCGAGACCCAGGAGAACGAAGGCGAGCAGCGCAAGTGGGATGAGGAGCCAAAACGCCCACATGGGGAGTCGGCGCCGGCTCTTGCTCGGGGCGGCCTGCGCGGCGCGTCGTCGGAGTCTTCCCATCTGTGCCGAGGATTATTCATCGGCGCGTCCTTCCAAGCGGCTGCGTGCCGCTCGAGCGTCGTCTCGATCGGCCGCAAGCCCGTCTGATGACGCGGCAGGCGCGGTTCGGACCTGAACTCGCCAGCTCTCGTCTCCATCCGGTCTCGGTATAGGCGCGAATGAGTCACTTAACCTGCCGATCCTGAAGGCCCCGGCCGAACTGGTCCGCAGATTTCGCGTCAAAGTAACACATTGAGGACACTATTTCTGCAAAATAGGACAAAATAAACACTTTTAATTGTTTCGAATTCAGATAGTGTGTCCGTATTGACGCGTTCGGGATGGGGTCGGGCATTCCCACCGACAGAGCGTGTGTAGCCTTTTTGGGATGAGGCGATGGGCGGGTATCGGTCCGGTCGACCGGGTCGCGCGGCGGAGAAAGCGGACTCAAGCAACGTGTCAGGCAAGCGAGGTCGAGCCGTGGCCACGTCTGCCGAATGGTGGGTGACCGTTGCCATGCTCGCGCATTTGCTGCTGAGCCGGAACAAAGCGCGGGAGGCCGCGTGCGCGGAATCCGGCGACCGCTGGATGGGGATACCGATCCGCCGCCTGGGACGATCGCGATTTCTCCGCGGTTCAGGCTCCTGGACAGCAGATCACGGGGCACAGCGTAAGAAGCGGTTGTGCTGAGCAGGGTGCGGACCATCGCCCCTTGGTTTGCCCCGCTTCCGGGGTTCATGCGTGAGCATTCGCCTGCGAAGGCGATATCGAAAGGGAGAGATGAAAATGAACAGACGGTCAGTCCTTAAGTCCTTCTTGCTGCCCCTGGTCGCTTCGGTTGCGATCGGCGGTGCGGCCCAAGCGGCAAACTCCAAACTGAAGATCGGCTTCGTCGGGGTGACCAGCGGCCCGGCAGCGGCGTGGGGCATATCGAACGTGCGCTCAATGCAGACCCGCGCGGCGTGGATCAACGAAACGGGCGGCGTCAGCATCGGCGGCAAGACCTACGACATAGAGATCGTCACGTTCGACGACCAGAAGGACCCCAAGCGCGCGATCGCCGGTATGGAGAAGATGGCGCAGGAAGGCATCCGTTACGTGGTCGGGCCCAATGTCGACGACGGCGCCGCCGCCGTGAGGCCGGTAGCCGAGCAGGGCGGCATCATCTACTTCCCCTACGCGTTTCCGAAACAGCTCTACAGTCCGCCCGCTTCGAACGCCGTGCTTGGCATGGTCGCGAGCTACCAGTCGGGACCCGCGATTTACAAGCACCTGAAGGAGAAGAAGGGCGTAAAGACGATCGCGTTTATCTCGGCCAACGAGTCCGATCCTCTGAGCCAGCGGCGAGACGGAATCGCCGCGGCGAAGGCGCTCGGCCTGGACGTGGTGTCCGACAGCGTCACCTACCAGGTGGACACCACCGACTTCACCCCCGTGATCACACCCGTGGTCAGGGTCAACCCCGACCTGCTGGTGCTCTCCGGCGTCGCGCCGGCCAACGCCCCGCAGATCATCCGCTCGGCCCGCGAGCTCGGCTTCAAGGGTCTCATCTCCACCGAGACCGCCCAGGATGCCACCGTGCTGACGGAAGGCGCGGGCAAGCTGGCCGACGGTTTCATCTCGGTCGGCGGCGCTTCAACGCCGGAGATCGCGTCCGACGCGATGAAGGAGTTCGTCGCCCGCTACACCAAGATGTTCGGGGAGTACAACGACGAGTCGAACACCAAGGTCTACGCGCTCGAATACATCATCGAGACGCTGAAGGCGAACCCCGCGGCGATCGACGATGTCGAGGAGTTCAAGAAGACCATGGACACCTTCTCCGCGCCCAACCCTTATATGAAGGGCGGCGCGAAGCTCAAATACGTCGGCAGTTCGTCCTTCGGGCAGCGGCGCCAGATCGCGGTCCCGCTGGTGGTCAACGAGTTCCGCGGCGGCAAGTTCGAGACGCTGTTCGTGGCCGAGGTCGATTAGCGGCTCCGCCGTTTCCCGCGCAGCCTGGGCCGGGAGTCCCCCCCCCGGCCCAGGCTGACGCATGTCTGAGCGTTCATGGAGCAGGTCCTCGCGAACGGGGTCTATCTGGGCGCGCAATACGCGCTGATCGCGCTCGGCCTCACCCTCATTTTCGCATTGATGAACGTGCTCAACTTCGCGCACGGGCAACTCTATGTGCTGGGCGGCTTCGTCACCTACACGATCTACGGCCAGCTCGGCCTTCCCTACGTCGTGGCGCTCGTCGCCTCGGCGGTGAGCCTGGCCATCGTAGGCGCGCTGCTGGAAGGCCTCCTGTTCGGGCCGGTGATTCGGCGCTCGCACCGGGAGGAGAGCACGATGCTGCTGGCCGCCGGCATCGCCTTCCTGCTCGACGCCGTCATTCTCCTCTTGTTCGGCGAGAAGCAGCGCGGCGTGCCGAAGATCGTGGACGGCGTGTTCAACTGGGATTTCCGGCTGATCATGCCCTACGACCGGATCCTGATCTGCGCGCTCGCCGTCGCCTTCATCGCCGCCTTCATCCTCTACATGCAGTACTCGAAGGCCGGCCGGGCGCTCCGCGCGCTCGCCCAGGACCGGGTCGCTGCGGAGCTGATGGGTGTGGATGTGAGCCGCTACTCGATGATCGGCTTCGCGCTCGGGGCCATGCTCGCCGGGATCGTCGGCGGCCTCCTGGTGACCATCACGGGCGTCAATCTGGGGATGGGCGGTCCGACCTCGATCAAGGCTTTCCTGATGGTGATGATCGGCGGCGCCGGCGTGATCTCGGGCGCCATAGCGGGCGGCTTCATCCTCGGCATGATGGAATCGATCGGTCTTTCGGTGGTGTCGCAGTACGGCGACATCACCTACCTGGTGATCTTCGCTTCGCTGATGGTCTTTCTCGCCATCCGCCCGCAGGGGCTGATGGGCAAACCCTGGGGCTGACGATGGCGCGCCCGGCTCGCCTGATCTCGGTCGCGGCGTTTCTCGCGCTGGTGCTGCTCGTCGTGCCCTTGCTGATCGAAGCCACCGGGCGTTCGGATCTCTATTTCACGCTGACCTCCGTCGCGCTTCTTTCCATCGCGAGCGCGGGCGTGTGGCTCACCTTCTATATCGGGCGTATCAATATCGGGCAGGGCGCCTACGCGCTTGCGGGCGGCTATGTGTCGGCAATCCTGATCACGCAGCACGGGGTTTCGTTCTGGCTGACGCTGCCCGTCGCGGGGGCGGTATGCGCGGCTCTCAGCGTGCTGATCGGGCTCCCCATCCTGCGGCTCCGTGGGGTCTACTTCGCCATGATTACCCTGGTGCTCACGGAGGTCGCGCGGCTGACGGCGCTCGCGCTTCCGGTCACCCGGGGGGCGAAGGGAATCGTCTCGATCCCCTTGCCGGGCGAGCTCGCGCTGTTCGGAATGACCATCGTTCCCGACTTCGCCACGCTCTCGAATGTCAAGCTCGCCTTCTACTACCTCGCGGTGACGCTGATGATCCTGTGCTTCGCCGCGCTCTATCGCCTGGTCCATTCCCGGCTCGGGCATCTGTGCCGATCGCTGCAGCAGAACGAGGAGCTCGCCTCTTCGATCGGCGTCAACATCGCCTATCTGCGGATCGTCACCTACGCGATCTCGTCGTTCCTCGGCGGCATCGGCGGGGCCGTCTTCGTCGCCATCTCACGGTCGATCTACCCGTCGAGCTTTCAGGTCAAGGACTCGATCGACTTCATGCTGAACTGCTTCCTCGGCGGGCTCGGCTACGTGTTCGGGCCGATGCTTGGGACGCTGATCCTGTATTTCGGGTGGGACCTGTTGTTCGAGACCGGCCGGTTCCAACTCCTGATCTACGCGAGCCTGCTGATCGCGCTCATCCTCGTGCTGCCGAACGGCATTCTCAGCATCCGGCTTCCCGGCCGACGAGGAGTGGGGCGGTGAGCGCGCTGCTGGACGTCCGTGGCGTGACCAAGCGCTTCGGCGGGCTGGCGGCGGTCAATGACGTGTCCTTCTCGGTGCGTGAGGGCGAAATCCTCTCCGTCATCGGCCCCAACGGCGCGGGCAAGTCGACGCTGTTCAAGCTGATTGCCTCGTTCCTGCGCACCACCGCGGGAGAGGTCCGGTTCAAGGGCGAACGGATCTCGAACCTCTCGCCCCACACCGTCGCCCGCAAGGGCGTGGTACGGACCTTTCAGGAGACCATGATCTTCAAGGACATGACGGTGCGCGACAACGTCATCGTCGCCCATCACCTGCGCGCGAGGGCGAGCCTGCTGGGGTACTTTTTCGGGGTCGCCGCGGCGCGTTCCGACGAGGCCGCGTTCGGGCGCTCGGCCGACGAAATCCTGGCATTCCTCGGGCTGGGTCCGATCGGCAACGAAGTCGCGAGCAACCTGCCGCAGGGGCATCTGCGCGCGCTCGGCATCGCGATCGGCCTGGCCACCAACCCCGTCGTTCTGCTGCTCGACGAGCCCTTCGCCGGCATGAACCAGGACGAGACGATGCGCACGGTCGAGCTCGTGCACGGCGTGCGCGATAGGGGCGTGACCGTGCTGCTGGTCGAGCACGACATGTCGGCGGTCATGAAGATCTCCGATCGCATCGTCGTGCTGAATTTCGGCGAGAAGATCGCCGAGGGTCTGCCGGCGGAGATCCAGCGCGACGAGCGGGTCATCGAGGCCTATCTCGGCCTCGAGGACGAGAGCATCGGGATCTGAACGATGCAGGAAATGCTGCGCTTCTCAGATGTCGAGCTCTACTACGATCATGTCTATGCGCTGAAAGGCGTCTCGCTCGACCTCATGCAGGGGGAGACGGTAGCGCTGATTGGCGCCAACGGGGCCGGCAAGTCGTCGATCCTGCGCGCAATTACCGGTCTGCGTCCGATCCGTTCCGGCGAAATTCGCTTCGAGGGCGAGCGGATCGACGGCACCGCGCCCGCCGCCATCGTCAAGATGGGCATCGTCATGGTCCCCGAGGGACGGCGCGTCTTCCCCTATATGTCGGTCAGGGACAATTTGCTGATGGGCGCGTTCACGCGTTCGGACCGGGCCGGGATCGCCCGTTCGCTGGAGAACGTGCTCGCACGCTTTCCGCGCCTCGAGGAGCGGTATTCGCAGGCGGCCGGGACCCTGAGCGGCGGCGAGCAGCAGATGCTCGTCATCGGACGCGCGCTCATGGCGCGGCCCCGGCTGCTGCTGCTCGACGAACCGTCGCTCGGCATTGCGCCTACGCTGGTCCAGGACATCGCGCGCTCGATCGTCGCCATCAATCGCGACGAGAACGTCTCGGTGCTGCTGGTGGAGCAGAACTCCCGCATGGCCTTGCGGATTTCGAACCGCGCCTATGCGCTCGCGACGGGGTCGATGGTCATCAGCGGCCCGTCGGCGCTGTTGCTCGAAGACGACAGGATAAAGGCGGCCTATCTGGGGGGCGACCTCTGAGGGCGTGGAGCGGCCGTGCCGGCCGTGCCGGCGACCTGCGGACGCCGTGATCGCGACGAACCGCGCGCCTGGCAACGCGACGCGAAGCAAGGGGCTCATGCGCCGATTGCGGGATCGACCCGACCCTGCCAGGCGTTCGGCTGCACCTTGTGTTTCCAACCTGCCGCCTCGGAGGTGCGGCGGCATAGATGAAGGGTTCGGACGATGAAGCTCCTTCTGGTCAATCCCAACACCACTCCCTCGATGACGGAGAAGATGCGCGCCGCCGCAGACGGCGTTGTCGGCGAGCGCACGGAGATCGTCGCCGTCACCGCGTCATACGGTCCGGAAAGCATTGAGGGCTATTACGACGAGGCTTTTGCCGTGCCAGCGATGATCGAGGCGGTGAGAGAGCATCCGGACGCGACCGGCGTCGTGATCGGCTGCTTCGACGACACGGGTGTCGATGCGGCCCGGTGCGTATCGTCCGCCCCGGTGATCGGTATCTGCCAGGCGGCGCTGCAGATGGCGTCCATCGTTTCGGGCAGCTTCAGCGTGGTGACCACACTGTCGCGCTCCGTGCCGGCCATCGAACATCTGGTCCGCCGCTACGGATATGCCCATCTTTGCCGCGGCGTCCGCGCATCGGACATCCCGGTGCTCGCGCTTGAGGACGCGACATCGGGTGCTCGCGACCGGCTTCGGTCAGAGATGCGCCGTGCTCTGGACGAGGATGGCTGCGAATCCATTGTGCTCGGCTGCGCGGGAATGGCGGACCTGGCCCGCGTCCTGTCCGAGGAGCTTTCCGTGCCCGTTCTCGAAGGCGTCACCGCCGCGGTGAAGGTCGTGGAAGGCCTCGCCGCCCTCGGGATCTCGACGTCACGGCGGGGAGGCTATGCTGTGCCGCGCGCGAAGACGTATACAGGTGCGTTTTCCCGATATGCTCTTCGTCGGCCATTCGATCGGCGCGACTCGTCACGGTCGACGAATATCGAGACAGGTATAGAGCGAACGAGCTATCCAGACTGACCACCGGCGAGGCGAAGGCGAGCTGCGGGAGCTTCGGGACGTCCATGCCCGGGCCGGAAGCTACCTACGCTCCGTCACGGCGAGGACGGCCCACGCGGCACGGCAGGAAGCCGCGCGGCAGCGCGAGGCGCCGCGCCGGGACGCGGAAGCGGAGAACGAGGTGGCCCGCCGGGACGCGGATCGGCCACCCGAGGACGTGCGGCAGAACGTACCCGCCGTCGAGCCCACCGCCCGTCCCGACGGGCCTGCCAAGCAGACGAGGCAGGATGCCGGCAGAGAGACCGGCCCGGTCCGCCCCGCGGCCGAAGCGCCCGCCCCGAGCAAGACCCCCTCCATGGACCTTTCGCAGGCGGCGTATCGCCGGCTGCGGCGCAACTGGCGGGCTCACCTCCGCCGGGCGGAGAGCGAAGGCCTGCATCGCTTCGACCTCGACGGCGACAGCGCGCTGGTCGAGCGCATCGCCGCCTTCGCCGCCAGGGAGGGACTCGCCGCCGAGCCGCGCACGCAGCTCGAGAAGCTCGTCGGTCAGTACCGCGCGCACGTCGAAGTGCGCGATCGCGTGCGCGACCACCTGCGGGACGTGGACCGGCACTGGCTGCGCTACAGGACCATTAGTGAACGCGCCCGCCAGCTCTGCGTGGGGCGGCAGGAGCTGCGCTCCTGGCCGATCTGGCTGGACCGCAACGAGCGCCTGTTGCAGGCGGGACGCGCGATCCTCGACGACCGGGCGACCTACGGCGCGCATCTCGACCGTATCGGAGACGGACGCGAACGGCTGCTCGACGCGGTGTCCAAAATGGAGCGGTTCTCGCAAGCCTACCGCACGCGGTCCCGGTCCCGCGACAGGGGCCGTAACGGCGTAGCCGGCCAGGCTGCTGTCAGCGTCGCCGAAGTATCCGTTTCCAGGCCTGGCGAGAGCCAAGCGAGGCGCTCGAGCTCTCCCAAGCTTGTCTCCCGGCCGCAAAGCCGGAGGGGTTGTCGTCTGCGCTCTTACCGCAGATCGCAACGGCCTGATGGGCTTCCCAATCCTTCGGGCATCTCGATGGATTCCCGATCGCTTCGGCTCCGCGAGCGGCCGAGCGATGAACGCGGATCGGGTCATCAAAACGAATGCGGAATTTTTCAACACCAGGACCTGGGGCCCGCGGCACATGGCGTCGAAACGCCATTTCGGCGAGTGGAGACAATGTCGAAGCCTCCATGGCCAGCAACCCGGTGCGGAAGCGTCTGGCCGACGGGCAATTGCCCTAAACCCACCCCCTGCCCACGGCGAGAGGCGATGCAGGCGCGGAGGCCGCAGAAGGTGGGACGGGTTGCCGTCACGCATGGCCATCGCCCGTCGGCCGTAGCGGGCGCAACCGAGAACGGTCGGACGGCAGCGCATGTCCGGCCGCCCGAGACACATAGTTGGGCCTGCCGCTGCCTCGCTGACCGCCCCCCCCCCGCCTTGTCCATGCAGTCAGCGTGGTGAGCGGGAGCGCTTGACTTGGACACCGCCATGCCGGCGCGGTCGCTCAGGCTTTGATCGACTCGAACAGGTTCCACACCAGTTCCGGCTTTTCGAAATGGACATTGTGACCCACGTCCGGCCACTGGACCGCCTCGGGATCCAGCGCGGTCATGTCTTCCAAGCGCACCAGGGGATCGTTCCCGCCCGCCGCAAGCCTCACTTCCCCGACCGCGGAACGGAAGAAATCCGCCACCTCGGGTCCGGCGACGGCCGTGATGGCTGGCGCCGCCGCCAGCCGAAACCTGCCACCCACCTCAACGACGCCTATGTCCGCTTCGGGCGCATTGGGTGACATGAGTCCGAAGAGTCCCGAGACCTTCAGATAGCGTTCGATGGCCGCCTCACGGTCGTCAAACCATTTGACCGGTGCCGCGGCCAGCGCCTTCAGCTTGTCCACCTCTTCATCGGTCCAGGCGATCTTGACCCCGAACGCCAGCAAGCGGCGGACCCTGAGACCGAACCAACCGGTCGCGAGCGCCATCCCGACGACGCCGCCCATTGAATGACCGACAACGTCGATTTCCGCGTCCTGATCGCCGACGAGCCGGGCTACGTCTGCGGCGTGGGCGGCGTAGCCGTAGGGCGCGCCCTGGGGCGAGCGGCCGTGGCCAGCGAGGTCGGGCGCGATCCACCGCCCCCGCCACCGGTCCTCCAGGATGGGCTTGAACGGCGTCCAGACAGAGGCGTTCGCGCCGAGCCCGTGGAGCAGCACCAACGTGCGATCGCCCGAGCCGCCCGTTTCCGCAAACAAGGCTGTCACCGGACTGGAGGCCCCGGCATCGAGTGTCCCGCCATGACGCGGTGTCTCTCATGTACTTTGGTCTTGGACATCGAAGCGCTCTCTGCGGAAGTGTTTGTTCAAGGTTGCGATGTGCTAGCAGAGCCTGGGCAAGATCCCGTCGGGATCGAATTCCCTGATGATTTCGAGCTCTTCCCTGGTAGGAGGCTCCGTCTCCGGAACGTTCGCGGGAATTATGGGATCGAACCCGGTGCGTTCCCTGACCTCGTCGACGGTATGGCCGGGGTGGACCGACTTGATGCGGGCGCGCTTCGTCTCCTCGTCGAAGTCGAAAACGCAGACCGGCGTCACCAGCATGACCGGTCCGACCGAACGGTCCGGGCATCCATAGCGCTCGCGCGCGCCGGGACCGTCCATGAAGCCGGGGCCGCTGTTGACCGCGACCCTTTCGCACAGCAGGCGCGGCGTATGCGCATGGGTGAACAGGTAATGGCGGTTGAGCCAGGCGGTTGCCATCACGCCGACGCCGCCCGGTCCCCGGAACCTCGGCCGGTCACGGTCGCCGATATAGGACATGTTCAGGTTGCCGTACATGTCGATCTGGAAGCCGCCATAGAATCCGAAGTCGACCAGCGTCGGGTGACCCTGCATATCCGCTACCCAGTCGACGTCGATGCGGAACTCGGCGCCCTCATGCATGCGATTGTCCGACACCGACCAGACCAAGTGCGGCTGCTTCGAGTTCACCGCGCCCGACGGTCCGCACACATAGGACATGTTTGGAGCATGGGTCCGCTGGGCCAGCAGGCAGGCAACCCAGGGAATCTGAGAGAAAGTGCCGAAGACGCCGAACTCGCCGTCCTCGATGTCCCGGCTGAAGACGGCGGCCATGATTTCCGCCGGCACAGGGTCGTTTCCGTTGGCAGCGGCCATCGCGCCCTCCTCACCTTGGATGGAGCTGAAGCAGACGCCCGATCCCGATCTCCTCCAGATACCGCTCGTGCGTCTTGCCGTGAACGTATTTTTCCAGATAGGCCGCGAAGGATTCGTTGTCCTTGCCGGCCGCCTGGTATTCCCGCAGATGGTCCTCGTCCTCCCGATACTTGCCGGCGCATTGCCCCGGGTGGGCGCCGTACGGAATCACGACGACGGCTTCGACGAACTGTCCGAGGATCGTCACCTTGTAGTGGTGGGCCTCGATATAGCGCTCGGACACGATTTCCTCGGTCGTCAGGATGACCTTTTCGGCCGATTTGTGGAGGATATCGTTAAGCCCGTACTCGATGGCGTTGCCGCGCATGTCGCAGATCGGTACGTGGACGATGCAGACATCCGCCCAGATCGGCGGCACCACCACCACTTCGCGGCCGGTAAACGGGTCCTCGACGATCTTGTAGAAGTCCGGATTGTCGCGCACCACGTCGACAGCGCGCATACCGTCGGGCAAGGGAAAGAAGGCCATGCCCGCCGACGAAGCCTTGAGCCCGCGCAGCAGTCCCATTTCCTCGAACTCGAGCACGTTCAGGCTGCCGGCCTCCGCCTTGCGCCGGAAGTTCGGCGCGGCACCCAGATAGTCGAGGCCGCAATAGGAGTTGTAGAGCTTGCCGACGCAGCCCGCGCCGATCAGGATATCGACGTGGTAGCCCGCCGCGTTGCTCGGCACGACCGAAAGGTCCCTGACGCCCTTCCTGATCAGTTCCCTGACGAACGCCGCCGGCGCTTCGTGGCTGTGCGCGCCACTGATCGAGACGGTCATCCCGTCCTTCACGTGTTCGGCGGCCTGGCCGATCTCCACGGCCTTGCTATGTCTCCGATTGCCTGTGACGGCCATGAATCCTCCCCGGTTCGGGCGCATGCCCGGCAGTATGGCGGTTGGCGCCGGGATCGACGACCTCCGGCACGACGCGGCGTGCCGCCCGGAGGACGGCGATCAACCCCGGTCCGGCCAGTAGGGCGCCCGAAGCTCCCGCTTCAGGATCTTGCCGGTAGGGTTGACCGGCATGGCGTCGATGAAGTCGACCGATTTGGGCGTCTTGTAGCCGGCCAGCCTTTCGCGAACGAAGCCGATGATTTCCTCCTCGGTCGCGGTCGCGCCGTGACGCAGCCTGATCACCGCCTTGACCGCCTCGGTATAGCGTTCGTCCGGCACGCCGATGACGGCGGCCTGAGCGACGGCGGGATGCTGGTGAAGCACGCCTTCGATTTCGGCCGGCGCCACGCTCATGCCGCCGCTCCGGATCATGTCCTTCTTGCGGTCGACCACATAGACGTAGCCGTCCTCGTCGAAACGGACGATCTCGCCGACGTGCAACCAGCCGTTCCGCAACAGCTCGGCCGTTTCCTCGCGCTTGTTGAGGTAGCCGGAAATATTGCCGTCGCACTGCACGACCAGTTCGCCGATCTCGCCGGGTCCGACCGGGTTGTCGTCGTCGTCGAACGCATCCACCCGCGCAAATCCGACGGGCCGCCCGCAAGACGCCAGGCGTTTCCTCTTGGTCTCGTCGTCGCCGACGCGGTGATCCTCCGGCGTGAGCACGGTGATGAGCCCGCCGGTCTCGGTTGCGCCGAAGAACTGGTAGAAGTCGCATCCCAGCGCGGCCATCGCCCTTTCGGTCTGATTCGGAGCGATCGTCGCGCCGCCGTTGCCGACCAGCTTCAGTGAAGAGAGATCGCGAGGCGCCTCCTCCTGCGTCATGGCGAGCGCCATGAGCATGGTCGGCACGCCGAACAGGTGGGCAATCTTTTTCCTTTCGACGAGGTCGAGGATCGCCGCCGGATCAAAACGGGGCATCACCACCTGCGGGAAGCCGATCAGGACGCCCATGTTGCACATATAGGCGCCGACACCGGTAAACATCGGCGCGATCAGCAGGGAAGGCTCCTCCCTGGGTATCGGAACCTCGAGCAGGAAGTTCGACAGGCTGGTGATCACCTGTCGGTGCGTGACAAGGCAGCCCTTGGGCAATGCCGTCGTGCCGCTGGTGTAGAGTACCGCCCGCAGGTCGTCGCCCAGCACCTCGATATCCGGATCGACGTCGCTGGCGGCGGCGAGCATTGTGTCGAATTCGAGCGCCCCCGGTACATCGCCCCCCATGACGACTGCCACTTCGATACCGTCGGTGTCTTGCAGCAGCTCGTCGAGAACTTGCGCGAACGCCTGGTCGGCGATGAAGGCGCGCGGTTGTGCATCCTCGACCACGTATCGGACTTCCGGCGGTGTCAGGAGAACGTTGATGGGAACGAGGACCAGGCCGGTTCGCGCCAATGCGCAGTGGAGCATGGCATAGCGATGGGAACTCGGCGCCAGCACGGCCACCCGGTCGCCCTTCCGGAGGCCGGCGCCGAGAAGCGCGTTCGATAACCGATTGGTTTGGCGCTCGAACTCCTTGAATGTCAGCGAGACATCCTCGAATTCCACCGCCATGCGATCAGGATACCGAAGGGCATTGTTGCGTAGAAACTGACTGATCGTCGTCACGAATGGTCGTCCCGCCGCGCGAGCGGCCGCATGTTGTCGTCGAACTCGTCGAGAGAAGGGTATTTCTTCGGCGTCATCGACTCCAGTCCGAGAAGGTGCCCGCGATATTCGTCGAGCATCGCCCGACGCCGCTCCTGGCTGACGAACGGCACATGCCAGGCGGCGAAGTGGGGCAGCACCTCCATCCCGACATAGGCCAGCGAGCCCTGTTCGATGTGCGCCAGCATGCGTTCGACGGGACCGTGCACGCCGGATTCCATGAACATGTGCTCCTGGCCCCCGGTGGAGAAGGCGATCATCGCGCGCCGTCCCTTGAGCCCGCCCCGGTCGTAGAACCGCCGGCCGCCGAAGCACAGGCCCGACAGGAAAATCCTGTCGATCCAGCCCTTGAGGATGGCCGGTACGGAAAACCAATAGACAGGGAAGCTGAGCAGCAAGAGGTCGGCCGCGACCAGCTTCGCCACTTCGTCGGCAACGTCCGGTGCAAGGGTGCCGTTCTTGTAGCCGTGCCGTTGCTCCAGAGCGTAGCTCAGATAATCGGTATCTCGGCGTTCCTGGAAATCGCCGGGGCCGGAAACCGGATTGAACCCCATCTCGTAGAGATCCGAGACGACGACCCGGTGCCCCATCGCGCCGAGGGTCTGGACAGCCAAATCCTTCATCGCGGAGGTGAAAGACCCGGGTTCGGGATGGGCGTGGACGAGGAGGACATTCATGGCTTGGGTCTGATCGGCCGCCACCGACTGGTCCAGTTTGGATGTTAGTGCATTGGCGGCTTCGCGGCCAAGCTGGCGGAGCGCAGCGGAAGAGCCACTGGCTACGCGGTTGTCTCTCTCGACTCCCGGACACGCCCTACTGCGGCGTGGATTGAGGTTACGACAAAACGCCACCGTTGAGCGGCGCAACTCTCCAAGGCGCCGGGGCAGAGTTTCGACGCGCGACGGCGTAGTCCTCCGGGGGGCCGTCAACGGCTCCTACGCCCCCGTTTCTCTGCCTGAGGACGGCCAGGCGCGGCGCCCCGAAAAGCACTCACCTTGTGTCCCGGCCGCAAGGCCGGAGGCGTTGTCGTCTGCGCTCTTGCAGATCGCAACGGTCTGACGGACATCCCTATCCTTCGGGCATCTCGATGGATTGCCGATCAGCGCGGCTCCGCGCGCGGTCGAGCGATGATCGCGGACCGGGTCATCAAATCGAATGCGGAATTTTTCAATACCGGGACCTGGGCGGGCGGCGCATGGCGCAGAAAGGCCATTTCGACACGCGGAGATAATGCCGAGGCCGTCATGGGGAGCAACTCGGGGAAGTACCGGGCCGGGAGCGAATTGCCCACCGACCATAAGACTTGCCATTTGAACAGCCGGTCGAGACGCTCCGCCGGGCGCCGGGCCGACGCCGTGCGGGTCGTCGTCGGATCGCCGGCCAGGGCGAAGACCCCGCGCTGCCATTCCGGCGAGGACCGCCGGCGCCGAACCGGCCGACGGGCCCTTTCCCCCGCTTGACCGGCGTGCGACAACCCGGGACCATTCGTTCACCCGGCGATGCACCGTGAGGGGATGGGCGGATCTCCGGGGGACGAACGGCGGAGGAAGTCCGATGCCCACGCGAGCGTCACGTCCGGGGCTCCGGCTTGCCGCCAGCCTGTTGTTCGCAAGCTGCGTGGGGTGCGCGACGGCGAACGCCGGGGACGGGTTCTACGGTCGTGTCGCGCTCGAACGGAGCATGACCGTCGTGGAGTACGAGAAGTCGGTCGCGTTCGCTTCGCCGTTCTCCGCGATGACCGCCGGCGATCGCGCGCGGGATCCGGTCGACGGGTTCAGCGCGGCCCTGGGGTACCGCTGGCCGCTGCCGCACCGGCTGTACCTCGCCGGCGAGATCGCGGGCGCGTTCCCTGTCAACGGCAGGGTGACGGGATTTCTGGAGGGCACCGGCGAGGGCGGCGCCGATGTATGGCCCGGAGCGTGGCGTCTCGAAACGGGCCGCTCCGTCGGTGTGAACGTGCGGCTGGGTTATGTACCGGATTCGCTGGAGTTCCTGGGGCCGGGGCGGTCGCTCTACCTGATCGCCGGCACGCGCTGGCTGGACGCGGAGATCGAGGCGCGGCACGTCAACCGGGCCTTCGACATCGCCGGGTCGAGAGGCGCGGAGCGCACCCTGAACCCGTGGCTGGCCGGGATCGGCATCGAGTTCGGGGGCGCCGCAAGCCGCTTCGACCTGCGGCTGAGCCATGCGGCCGCTGACGTCGCCTTCGGGTTCGGCGGCGGTGCGGCGGACGATCCGAGGCTTGGCTACAGCTTCGATGTCCGGGAATGGAGGGTGTCGCTGGGCTATGTAGTGCCATTCGGCGGTTGACCCCCGGCGGCTGGCGTTGCCCCGCGGTATCGCGCGGGGTCGATGTTCCGGTCCGCGGTCCTCCTGGAAGGGCGCTCCATTCACTCCTCTTCCGCTGTCAGCGGCCGTATTTCGCCGGCGATCCTGGCGCCGCGTTCCACCGTGACGGCGGTACAGGCGATCTCTCCTGCGATACGGGCGGTCGCCCGCACGATCAGGTTCTCCCGCGCGGTCAGCGAGCCCTTCACGCTGCCGGCGACATCGACGGTCCCGACGTCGACCGTTCCCTTGAAACTTCCGCTCCGGGCGACTTCGAGCGCGCGGGCTTCGGTCAGCACGGTCTCGACCGAACCCTCGACGATCAGCCGGTCGCAGGAATCGATCCGGCCTTTCAGCGATATCCCGCGCGGCACCAAGAGGGTCTTGCCCTCGCTGTCGAGACCCTGCGCCATGGGACGGGCCGGTTGCGTCGGCGCGCTCGCGGTCCGGCTGGCGGGCCGGCGCTCGATACGCGCCGCCGCCTCCGCAGGCTCATCCGGAGAGGGTTCCGGCAGCATCGGAATGCCGAGCGGTGCCCCGAAACCGGCATCGTCGACGCGGCCGGTCCGTTCGTTCCCGGCCGGAAAGCCTGCGTCCGCTTCTTTGGCCCCGTTTCCTCTTCGGTCCATCCCGGCGTCCCCCTGCCGCATGCCGCTACTCCCCGTTCGACGACGATCCCGTCCGGCCGCGCGCAGCTCGCGTACTGGCCGGCGCGGCGGTCGGTGAAGCGCAGGTTTCGCGGCGCACGTCCCGACGGAGGCGCGCCGTCAAGGCGTCGCGAACGCTCCGGACACCCGCTCAGCCCGCGCGACAGGAAAACCCGACTATCGCCACCGATACAGCCGCCGCTGCAATACTGGAACCGTAACCGGTCACTTGGACGGGACGATATCCACCACCAGGGCGCGCGCCGTCTTGCCGCTCGCGTTCTTCCACCAGTGCACGACGCCGGTTCCCTCTAGGGCGGTCTCGCCCGCCTTCTTGACGACGGTACCGGCGCGCCCGTCGGCGCCGACGCGGTACTCGGTCATTTCGCCTTCGATGATGTAGGCCACCCCGGGCCGGCCCAGATGCTTGTGCATGGCGACCACGGCGCCGGGATCGAAGACGATCTCGCGAGTTCTCAGCACCCGTCCCTTGACGCTGTCGAATTCGCCTTCGAGCGCGACCGTGCCGAGCTTTTTCAGCGCCGCGATACCCGAAGTCTTCGTCGGCGCCCCGGCCGCAAGCTGTTGCAGGGCGGCCTTCCGTTCGGCTTCCGGCACCACGTTCTGGGCCATGGCGTCGACCGGCGCCAACAGCAGGCAGCCCGCGGCGGCGAACAGCATGAAAAGTCTCATGACGAACTCCCCCGTTCCCTTATCGGTCAGGACCGCCGGTTATACGCTCCCGCCGATCAGGTGCATACCGGGTTTCGGCTCTCGGTTCGCACGCATCCGGCGGCCGGTTGGACGGGGCGGCCGCATGGCTCGCCTGGCCGCGCACGGCCGACCTCGTGGAGGAGACCCAAATGGCCAAGAAAAAGATCCGCAGGTTGGTGAGCGACGGTAGCGAACCGGATCTGCTGAGGATGGTTGTGATTGTAGGCGAGTCGATGAAGGTTCTTGCCGGTAGCTGACTTTGGTTGCGCCGCCAGGCGGATTCAGCCTGCCTGGGCGTCACCGGCATCGAGCTGAACGATCTGGATCTCCTCCTTCGCGGGCGACGCAACCAGCCCGCGAAACCGGGGCTCCGTAAGGATTTCCAGCGTCGGAAAGGCGAAGGCGGCGGAAGGGACCGCCCGGATCCGGAGATGCTTGCTCGTGCGACCCGGTGAACGCGGCGATGTTGTGTGACCGGCCCGGCTGAGGCGCGGTTCGAATGGTTGACGCGTCGGGCGGAAACGGAAGACTGTCGGGAGACGGGCTTTCGGGATCGGCAACCGGCCGGATACGCGCCGGACCCGAGTCACTTGACCGGTCGCGGCCCGGCGCAACCTCCATGGAAGGACCCCGGACATCGCCATCCTCGAAGTCTCGCTGAACAACGATCTCGCGGAGCTCGCCGTCGCGGCGAAGCATGTCGACCGGTTCTGCAACGAACACGGGCTGTCGTCCGATATCGCGTTCGCCGTCAACCTGTCTGTCGACGAATTGCTCACCAACACGATCAAATATGGCTATCCCGGCGGCGGCAGCCACCGCATCGCGATGACGGTTCGACTGGACGACGGCATTCTGGAAGTCGAGCTCGAGGACGATGCCCGACCTTACGATCCCACCACGGTGCCCCATCCCGACATCGGCGCGCCGATCGAGGCGCGGCCGATCGGGGGGCTGGGGATACACTTCGTCCGGGAAATGATGGACGGGTTTGCCTATCGCCGCGGCGAGGGGCGCAACATCGTGACGCTGACCAAGGAGACGCGGGGCGACGGACCCGC
Source organism: Alphaproteobacteria bacterium (assembly GCA_965202835.1). Taxonomy (GTDB): domain Bacteria; phylum Pseudomonadota; class Alphaproteobacteria; order MPNO01; family MPNO01; genus MPNO01. The sequence continues at coordinate 612,097 of CBDBCA010000002.1, forward strand.
CTGCTAGGCGCTGCTGGTGGCGCGTGGCCGAGCGAAGTCGAGCGGGGTCGCGAATGAGAGGCCGCATAGCGAATTGGACCTGTCGCTTTTGGACAGACATTGGCGGAATGGCACGACGATGGATTTGACGACCGAACGGAATGAAGACGTCCTGACGGTGGGCGTGGCGGGACGGATCGACGGGTCCAACGCCACCAAGTTCGCTGAAGCGCTGCAAGACGCCGTCGAGCCGACCGACCGCGCGTTGATCATGAACTTCCGGGATCTGGCCTACATCAACAGCGCGGGGCTCGACGCCGTCGTGGTGACGGCCAAGTCCCTGGCGAGCCGGGATGCCAGGCTCGTGCTGTGCGGGCTATCGGAACCGATCCGCACATTGTTCAGGATCAGCGGTCTGGATCAATTCCTGCCCATCCACGACAGCGAGGCGGAGGCACGGGCGTTCCTCGACGGATGATCCGGCGGCGCGCGCTCCGCGCCCGACGCACCGGTGCGCCTGGACCCCGGAATGCCTTTGCCGAGCCCCGCGATTGACCCTGCCACAAGCCCGGGGGTCGATGTCTAGGCCGGGCGCGACCGCGCCCCCGGCCTCCGGGAGCAGGCGGCGGCTCAACTCCTGGCTGTCGATACCGAACGCGCCGGCACCGGCGTAGAGATAGAAGGCGCCGTTGGGCGGCAGCCCGGTAAGTGGGGTTGGCCGGGTTCTCGGCGTAGCGAGCGAGTCGCCGTCGAGCTCGTTGGCACAGTCGAAGGCGGCGAGGGCGGCGAGCGGAGCGCGGTCGCGCATTGTGTGGGATTGGCCGGGCTGGCGACGATTAGCCCGTCGAGCCGGCATTTGGTCTGGCGGTAGCTGCAACTCTGGTAGCCGGGTTCGGATACGGAAGAGCACATGTACCGCGGTGGCGTCGGCCACGGCTCGGCCGCCAGAGGTATGCGGATCGAGAACTGTCCCGAAGACATGCTCTCTCCAATCAGGTCAGAATGCACAGAGACCGCAGGATTTTCATCGTTGTCTGCGCACGCGAACGGTCTGCGGCCGTTGCTCGTCTTGGCCAGCCGCCATCACCGCGTGCCGGTTCTCCGCGACGATCCGAAGCCTCTCGGCCTCGCTCCAGCGACGACGACGGGAAACTGGGCGGGCAGGCCCGACCCCAAACTCCTCATCCAAATCCGACATTTGCGATCCTATCCACTTAAACCCTGCTGGACACCTCACAGGTGTCCACTCCCGATCGCACAGTCTCGTCACATCACGCCAAACGGGGAAGGCGGCCCACGGCGGAGGCTTACGTCCGTCCGGGGATTTCGGGCAATGTGCGCGGCGTCAGGGCAGCAGGTTGTAGTCCAGGATTTCGAGGCCGGGTCGGCACGCCGTCGCGAGAGTTCGGCGTCGATCTGGCGGGAGGTTCAGGAATTCAGGCCTGCGCGGGCGCGGGATTTTGGAAGCTTCGTCGAGCCAGGAGCCGTCTGCTAGGTCGGGATCGATGAAGTCGATCAGTTTCTCAAGGTGGCGTCTGGGGTGGGCGCAAAGCTGTTCGAACTGGATTCGGTGAATCCGATCGTCGGATAGGCCGGAGAGCAGCATTTCGCTGCGGCGGATCATTGCCGCCCAGAGCTTGCCGAATTCCTCGAGCGGAGGGACGCGTTTCGGATCGAAACGGCGTTGCGGGAAGATCGCGGAGAGGAGATGCAGGTGCAGGGCCTTGCGGTCCCAGGACGGGTCGGTGGCTATGAGCTCGTAGGGATCGGCGCCGAGGCGGCGAAAGTTTTGCAGATTGGTCGCGATGTATTGAAACAGGTAGTGCGTGCTCATCGAGAGCGCGGTGTCCCGGCCGTCGCGGTAGAGGTGGACGATCCGCGCGTCGGGAAATGCCTCGAGCAGGGTGGAGGCGAAGAGCAGGGAGCCGCCGGACCGCTCGATCCAGAGGTCACGGTCGAGGGCGGAACACATCGAGGCGAAGAGCGCGCGGTAGTGCTGGGGGGTGGATTGCCTGGGTTGGGCGAGGACGGTGGGTCGCAGGGTGTCGAATAAGGTGTCGTGGTCGGCGGTGAGGTGCGGCAGGGTGGTGCATAGGAGCGGGGGTACGTTGTCGCGGGTGTACCGGGCTTCCGGAGCGCCGAACGGATAAAGGAGTTCGTCGTAGGCGCCGGCGAGCATGAGGCGTGTGCGGCGGCGCTGGCCGCTGAGGACCTTCCAGATCTTTCGGCCGTCTGGATTGCGGTACCGGAACGGGCCGATGCCGGTGAACGATATGAACTCGGACAGGCTGAGGATGCGCGGGTGCGCGTTGAGGATGTTGGACAGCGTGGTGGAGCCGCATCGGCCCGTGCCGAGGACGAAGATGGGCGTGGAACGGTTGTCGGAGCAGGGCAAGTCAAGGGGCTTTGTGCGGACCGGGAAACGCGGGGAGGCGGTAGTCGAAGCGCGGCAGAACCGCGTTTCGCAGCAGGAATTCGGTCTGTCTGGCCTGCCATGCGCTGCGGTATTGGGGACGGAGGGTGTGAAAGGCCATGAGGGCAAGCCGTTTGGCCCTCATGGCCGCGAGGACCCCGCGCGTTGACGAGGGCGGGAACCGGAGCGCGTCGGCGGCGGTGTGGCCGAGGAGAGCCCGCGAGACCTTGAAGGCGCGGGCTGCGGTCGCGGTCCGTTCGGCGGGATCGGTGGTTCCGGCCATGTCGGGAAGCGCGTTTATCAGAGCGTGCGCGATCTTCGCGGACGGTTCGTCGGGAGGGGGTTCGCACAGATGGGCTATGGCGGAGAAACGAAGTGTGCGCCGCTCGTCGCCGTCGAAGAGGAGTGGCCCGGGAACGCCCATGATTTGGGAGGCGCAGCGCCATACCTGCATGTAGCCCCTGCGTGCGGCGGGGGTCAGGAGGGCGCCCATGCGGGTGGCTTCCCGCAGAATGGTGGCGGAGAAGTTGGCGGACGCGAGGGCCAGGTGGGCCGCGCTGAGGGGAACGCCGTAAGTGGCTTGGTCCCAGTGACCGGAGCGGGTGAGCAGGAAGCGGATCCGGGCGTGGACGAATCGGATGCGGATGGAGAGCTTCCACCCGTCTGCGTCGCGGTGGAGGCTGCCGGGCAGCATGATTTCGTAGAGGTGGTGGGTGTTGTGGCGAATTCGCGTGAGGGCCTGGGCGGAGGTGACGCGTCCGGTGGCGTAGAACGATTTTGCGATCAGGGTGGAGGCGTTTCGTAATGTGGCGGACAGAAACGCCGAGATGAAGAGATCGCTCTGGGAATGGAAGGCTCGGTAGGCGGCGCGGGCGTCGTCGGGATCGAACGTCGGGGACTGGTGATCCGGCAAGGACCGGAATAGATCGGTCAGAGCGGTCGGAGCGTTGGGGACTGCGGAAAGGCCGTCGTTGATCGCCCGGTCGAGGAGCGCTTCCGCGGCGCCCGATGGCAGGGATGAGAGGCCTTCGACAGCACGGTCGGCGAGCGGGTCTCCGATGAGCGTGTATCCGCGGTAGATGTCGGCGATCTCGCGATCGCGCGGGGCGATCGGGTGGGCACGGGCTCGGTAGATCGCGGGAAGTGTCATGGGATCCCGGGTCGAGCTCACAGGCTGAAACCCGGCGGGACGAGCCGCACCGTGCGGGTCCACTGGCTCAGATCTCCGTTCCAGGTCCAGGCGACAAGGGCCCGGCGAGGGTCGCGCGGGTTGTCCTCGGTCGGGTCCCAGTGCGGGATCTGGCCGAGGGTGAAGTGCATGGACAATCCGGCGAAGACGTCGTCGAGGTTCTGCCAGTCGAAATAGAGCCGGTAGCGGTCGTCGGGTCTGAGGCAGTGGCCGGCGATCGTGTCGAGGCGTGCGGGAAGCGGGGGATCTTCGAGGGAGTCGAAGCCCAGCATGCGTTCCTGCGGCACGGCCCAGAAGAGACGCAGGATCTGGGTGCCGGGTTCGGGTTCGAGCCGTTCGATCTTGAGGAGCGCGTCGCGTTCTATGGCGTGGGCGAGCGCAAGGCCGAGATTCGATCCGTCGGGGTCCTCGCGGAAAGGCGGCAAGGGGGCGGCGCCGGGCTGCGGCGGCGGCAGGGATGTCAGCGGCTGCGGTCGAATCGCGATGGTCTGGTCCTCGACGATGTTAGCGGTGGGGAAGCCTTTCGATCGCCAGCGCGAGACGTCGGGGTCGGAATTGTCGTGGTCGACGTGACACGGGGTTTGAGCGAAGGCGCGGTAGCGAGCCTGGGTCTGGATGTTCAGCGCGCGGAGGTTGAGCCGGTCCTGGACGGTGAAGGAAAGACGGTTGAAGGCCGGATCGAAGGGGCGGTGATAGCTTTCGATACGCTCGTTCATCGTGCGTGTCCGTGGCGAGCGATGGCTGGGGAGGTCTTGCCGGCAGGGGGCTGGACGTCGGGGTCGCCCCGCAACGATCGCGGCGGAGCCGCGGGCAGAGGCTGGCTGTGCCGGCAGGTGGGAAAGGCGACGCAGCCGAGGAAAGGCCCGCGGGGGCCGGTGCGTTGCTGCAGCCAGGCGGGGCAGCGTGGGCAAGGTTCGACTTCATGGCCGCAGTTCGGGCAGTGCATGCCCCGATCCGAGCGCGTGGGCAGGCCGGTGTTGCATGAGGGGCAGGCGGGCTGTGAGTAGTCGCAATAGGGATAATTCGAGCACCCGTAGAAGGTTTCGTGGGTGCCTGGACGCTTGCGGGGCTGGAGCTTTCCCTCGACGCAGCGCGGACAGGGCGCGTCGGGTGCCGGGGGTTGCCCGAAATGCGCGATGTCGCACCCGCCGTCCTTCAGCTCGGTGGCGAAGGGCGAAAGGTGCGGTCCGTCGGCGATGAGGTAGATGTGGCGTCGCGCCCGGGTGAGCGCGACGTAGAAGAGGCGGCGCTCCTCGGCATTGCTGTACGGTTCAGGATTGGAGAGGACGAGGTCCAACAGGGGATCGTCGACGATCTCGCTGGGGAAGCCGTACCTGCCGCGGGAGAGGCCGAGCAGGATGACGTAGTCGGCCTCGAGGCCCTTGGACGCGTGAACGGTCTTGAAGGCGATGCGGAGCGTGGCGTAACGGCGCTTCAGGGGCTGGTGGCGGGCGAGGATGCGGCTGTAGCGCGCGAGAACGAGGACGGTCGGGGTCCCTTCGCCGTTCCCGGCGTGCTCGGCGATGCGGTCGAGGGCCTCCTCGATGAGGGGCGTGCCCGGCTTGGCTGCGAGGCCGAGGTGGATGCACGGGCCGTCGGCCTTGCGGGGGGACCGCACGGTCTTGGGGATTTGCGCCGGGTTCTTGAGGATGAACCGGGTAGCGGCTTCGGCGAGACGGTCGGGGCAACGGAAGGTGGTCTCGAGGCGAAGCTGTTGGTGGTTGCCGAAATGCTCGCCGAATTGCCGCATGATCGAGATGTCGGAGCCGGCGTAGCGCGAGATGGCCTGCCAGTCGTCTCCCACCGCGAACAGGCGGTTGCCGGGGGATTGCCGGATCAAGGCCTTCACGAGACGGGCGCGCGCCGGCGAGATGTCCTGGAATTCGTCGACAAGGACGTATCGGTAGGGGCTCCGGTACTTGCCGCTTTCGACGTAGGAGGCGGCGCAGTGGATCATGTCGTTGAAATCGATCTGGCCTTCGTCGTGGAGGGTGGTCTGGTAGGCCTCGTGGATCGGCTTGAAGATCTCGAGGAAGGCATGGCCGCGTTCGCGTCCCCCGGTCTCCTCGATCCGTCTCGAGAGTTCGGCGTAGGTCAGCCCGGCGTTCTTGAAGCGGTGCAGGAAGGTGGAAAGGAGACGGATGAAGGGGGTGATCCGGTCCTGTTCTTCGAGGATGTCGAAGACCTGTTCGGCCGGGATCGGATCGGGTTTGACGTGATGTTTCGCAAGCGCGGCGGCCAGGGCGCGCTGCAGTGTTCCGTGCCGATGCTGGTGGCTGAAGGTCTCTATGAGGGCGGTGCCGTGGTCGGCGTGGAGCTGGCGTTTCCACGCGCGGTCGGCAAGGTAGCGGTCCCGATCGACGAATGGAGGGGTGCGACCGTCCATGTCGATGGCGAAATGCTCGATATAGACGTTGCTGTCCGCGATCTTGAAATCCGGCCGGTACTGGCGGCGGCCGCGGGTGGCGGTGTCGTGCTCGTAAGGGGCTTCGTATTCGTAGGGGATGCCATTCAGGAAAAGGAAGTTGGCGATCTCGCATTCTTCGAAGCTGCGGACCTTCTCGCCTTGCAGGGATCTCAGGTCGTATTGCCGGATATGGGCGTAGTACTCGCCCAGATTGGCGAACTCGTGCTGGCTCTTGTACGGGGCGTAGCGGTTTTGCAGCCAGGCGAGCAGGGTCCGGGAGTGCTCGGCGTCGGCGATCAGGTCGGTGACGATTTCCTTGAGCAGGCCCTGGAGGGCTTCCGGATCGTCGGCGGTGCGGGAGACGCTGGGTTTGCGGCCTTCGACGTCTCCCATGATCGACATGCCGAGGGAATGGAAGGTCTTGACGGAGAGCCCTTGGTGGGCGTGTTCGCCCATGCGGGTGGCGAGACGGTGCTCCATCTCGTTGCTTGCGTTGCGGGCGAAGGCGAGGAGCAGTAGCTCGGAGGGCTGGTGGCGGCCCGCGCGGAGCAACCATGCTGCCTTGGCGATTATCACGGACGTCTTGCCGCTGCCCGCGGCGGCGATCACGAGGTTGGCCTGTTCGTCGGTGACGACGGCGGTGCGCTGCTCGGCCGTGAGAGGGTTCGATTCGATGCCGTCGAAGAAGGTCTTGGCGGAGGCGAGTGCGTGGACGACGTAACGGCGGTTGGCCGCGTCGAGCGTTTCGTCCGGGTGGGCGAGAAGGTCTTTCAGACTCTGGACGGTCTGTTGGCAGGGGGTGCCGTCCAGGGTGTCGGGCCAGTGACCCCTGAGGTTGTCGAGGCTGGCCTTCGCGGTGGCAAGGATCCGCTCGAAGATGGCGCGGGTAACGTATTTGCTGGGTTGGGAAAGGCACCGGAGCGCGGTGTCGAGGGATTGCAGCGTGGCGGCTTCGCCGTCGACGATTCGGCGCCAGCACCTGATCCGGGCTTGGCGGATGCTGTCGGCAAGGTCGGCGGCTTCGCGTGGGACGAGTCCGGAGAGTGTGGACTCGCCGGCCGCGTGGCGGATGGTGAGGGTCGAGCGGGAGAGGGCGTCGAGGAGCTGGATGTCCTGGATGTAGCGGAGCGGGATGTGCTCGCTGCGGTTGCGGTAGAGGAGCGTGACGCTGCGCTCGGTCAGCTGGGCGGTATGCGCGTCCGCGGGTTTCAGAAGCGGAAATACGATCGATGAGAGGAAATGGCGCGCGGTCATGACGGGACGGTCGGGTTGGGGATCCGGGCCGGGCGTTCGCGTCCGGCCTCTTCACGGGTCATTCGCTCGCGCGAGGACCGGTCGTGGTGCAGCGGCCGGCGATGCGCGATGGGGCGCTGATATCGCTCGAACGGGGAGCACCGCTCCAGGCAGCCCTGGAGGATGGCGATCCGGCAGCCGCGCGGGTGGTAGGCGCGGCGGGTCATGCGGTTACTCGCGGGGGAGTGTCGGCGTGGTGCGGGGCCCCGGCCTCGTCCGGGTCCAGGAAGGGTTCGATGGATCGCGCAAGGGCTTCGGGGCCGAGGTCGCGGAGGTCGTCGTTGAAATCGCCGTGGACGGGCTGGATGATCCGGGCCGGGCAGATCGTCGCGGCGCAGCGTTTGGCGAGCCGTGCGGCGGCTGTGCGGCCGTCGGGTTCGTTGTCGGTCGCGACGATGAGCAGGCCAAGGTCCGGCGGGGGATCGAAGGCGGCGAGATGCGAGGCGGAAAGCGTCGCGGCCACGGGCAGCCGAGGGATGGCGGTGACGATGGAGAGCACCGTTTCGATGCCCTCGCCCGCGACGAGGACGCCGCCCGGGGACGGGCGGTTGAAGCGCACGGCGTAGCGTCTCAGATGGCCCAGAGCCTTTCTGGGTTTGGATACGGGGGCCTTGTCCGGGTCGCGGGGATGAAGCCAGGTCCGGTGGATGCCGGTTAGCTTACCTGCCTGATCGACGGCTGCTGCGACCATGGCGGGGAAGCGGCAGAGCACCGATCCGTCCCTGTAGTAGAGGCCGGGGTGGAACCGGAGGCTCGGGTACTGGCAGAAGGGTATGCCCCGCGCTTGCAGGTAGACCGAGGCGGGGCTGTCGGCGATCGGGCGGCATTGCCGCCAGATGCGGCGGGCGGAGTCCCGGGTATCCCGGGTGGGCGAGTTGTGGCGGTGTGTCGGCGCGGATTGCGGCCTTACGGGGACCGAAAGGAAGCGATGGGCTTCCACGATGGCGTCCCGAAGTTCGCTCGCGTTGGTCGTCGTCCGTATGATGTCGAGGAGGTCGCCGTGCTCGTTGGTGGCCTGGTCGGTCCATTTTCCGGGCTGGCCGGGAGGGGCGAGACGGACATGCATGGACTGTCCGGGCTCGCCGCGAACCGAGCCGCAGGTCCAATAGCGGCCCTGTTTCCTCCCGTTCGGCAGGTAGTGCCGGCAGACGGCCTCGGCGTGGCTGGCGAGCGCGCGGGAAATCTCGGAGGCGTTCATCGGGAAACGCCGGCCGGACCGGGCTGTGGGGCCGGGGCTGCGGTGTTCTCCAGGCTTCGATCCTGGTTGTAGGTGGCGCACTTGTCGCAGGCCCGGTCTGGCTTGCGGGGCCAGTGGCAGTTCTCGCAGACGATCATGGTGCCGAGCTCGAGCTGGTGGATTTCCTCGGGGAGGAATTCGCTGGCGTTCGGGGACAGGGTCCAGTGGGCGGCGGTCGCGGTCATGGGGCCTCCTTGCCGGGCCGGTCTGCGGGGGAACGGGCCGGCCGGGGAGTGCCTCCCTCCCCTCTTCCCGGCTCGGTGCGCGTGGGTGGGATGGGACGGCCGGGGGCGGTCCGCGAGGGGTCGGGAGCCGGGCGGGTAAGTCGCTGAAACAACACGGGGATCAAGTGGCAAAGTTTGCCTCTCGATGGGTTGCCGGGGGATCGGGTGGCGTCTGGAACCGTGCGGTGGGGGCTTGGACTGGAAGGAGAATCAAGTGGCAATGTTTGCCTCTCGATTTTTGACTGGGCGGCGAGGGTTCGGGCGCGAGTGCGGGCGGCGGTGTGTGAGTGCGGGGTTCTCATTGTCCGCGGTCCCGATGTCCGCTGTCGGGGTGACGCCAGAGATAGGTTCTGACAGCGCGGGGCCAGGATTCGGGATCGAGCGAATGTGCGAGCTCGCGGAGTCGGAGGTCGGCGGATTGGCGCGACTTCTCGGCGGCGAGGGGGTCGGTTATCCAGGGTGCGCTGGCGAGGGTGCGCCAAAGATCCTCGAGGGCGGCGGCAAGGGCGGCGGGGGCGGTCATGGAGAACCTCCGCGCGATGGCGGCTTGAGAAGGACGCGGGTGACGCCGTCGGCTCCGACGCGGGTGGACTGGCGCCAGTGGCGCCAGCCGGAATCGGTGTGCCATCCCCAGTGCTGCATTCGCGGATCGGCGAGGAAGAGGGTGATCGCCGGTCCGCTGAGCAGCTCGAGGCGGTGGGCGGCGCGGGGTGGGCGAAGGGCCAGGGTGCCGGGCCGGATGGTGATGTTGCGCCCGTCTCCGCCGGGGCCTTCCCGGATTTCGCGGAGGACGCCGCGCAGGCAGACCGACATCGAGGGCCAGGGGTGATCGTGCAGCCAGAGGGTGGGATCGCTGTCCAGGTAGAGGTGTATGTACTCGGAGAAGAGGCCGGATCTGAAGCTGTGCCAGCGATGCATGTAGCACTCGCCGATGATTTCGTCCGGGTCTCGCGCCATGATCCGTTCGGCCCGGGCCAGCATGTGCGCGATGGCGGCGTGGCCGGAGCGCGATCGGGGTATGGTGAGCTGCATCAGGCGCCCTCTTCCTCGTCGGGTCGGTCGAAGGACCAGGAGGGATCCATGGCGAGCGCGATCAGGGCCGGCAAATGCGGGGTGAGGTCGATGTCGAACTTGCCGCGGCCGGCAAGGGGGATAATGCGGATCCGGTCGATGAGCTGGGATACCTCCATGAGGGCGAGCCGCCGGATGCTGGATCCCGGCGGGTTGCCGGCGATGAGTTTGTCCAGAGTGTCGAGGCGTTGATGGAGGAGGCGGGAGAGTTCGGTGGCGTGCAGGTTCTCTAATTTGGGAAGCGAGTCGCGCTCGATTTCGGTGGAGGCGATCTCGCGTTCGAGCTCGACGATGCGGCTGTGCGCCGCGAGCGAATGCACCCCGTTCTCGATCCCGGTGATAAGGCGGGAGATTTTCTTTTTTCGCGTGGCGATGGCGTCCGAGAGCTTGTCGTGGCGGTGTCGGGAGTCCGCGGCCGCCTCTTGGAGGAAACTCGCCGGGTCCTTGTGCCTGGAGAGCTGTCGGAGTAGCAGCGAACAGGCGTCGTTTTCGATGCGGGTCGCGTCGACACCGCGGGGGTTGCTGCACCCGCCGAGCTTGGTGTGGGCGAGGCATGCGTAGCGGCGCGGTTTGACGATGGTCATGTTGCCGCCGCAGACGCCGCAGCGGATGACGCCGGTAAGCGGAAGCGGGGTGTGTGCCGCCCGGTTGTGGCGGCGGTCCTGGCCGGCCTGGCGGCGTTTCTGGACCCGCTCCCAGAGTTCGTCGTCGATGATTTGGAGCTCGGGGGCGTCCTGCACGATCCACTGGTCGCGCGGCACCGGGCGGGCCTGCCGCTTTCCCGTGTCGGGGTCGCGCACGTATTCGTGGCGGCCGTTGACGATGAGACCGCGATAGAGCTCGTTGTTGAGAATGCCGTTTCTGCGGGCGCGATGGCCGTTGATGGTGGTGGGGCCCCAGTGGCGGCCGCGCGGCCCGGGTACGCCTTCGCGGTTGAGCGTGGCGGTGATATTGCGCGCGCTTTCGCCGTCGGCGTAGAGCTCGTAGATGCGGCGGACGATGGCGGCCTGTTCTGGGTCGATTTGGCGGTGCCCGCGGCTGAGCTCGCCTCGCGAGTCGATGAAGTTGGCCGAGCGGTAGCCGTAGGAGATGTTGCCCGGGATGCGTCCGGCGTGGACCGCGCCGATCTGGCCGCGGCGCGTCTTGGCTCTGAGCTGGTCGACCCATGCGCTGTTCATGTAACCGGTGATCGATATGTGAATGGGCTGCACTTCGCCCTCGTGGAGGGTGAACAGGCGGACCTTGCGGTGGCGCAGGCGCTTGTGGATGCCGTGGATGTGCTCCTGGTCGCGCGAGATGCGGTCGAGCGCTTCCGCGATGACGATGTCGACGTGGCCCTGCTTGACGTCGAGCAGCAGCGCGTCCAGACCGGGTTGGGAGAGGCCGGTCGTGGCGGTCGACTCGAAGTCGGAGCGAACCCGGACGACGACGCCGCCCATGGAATCGGCGTGCTCCTGACAGAGGCGTACCTGGTCTTCGATCGAGGTGGGTTTCTGGAGATGGGACGAGTAGCGGGCGTAGATCGCGACGCGGGGGCGGTCGATGATTGTGTCGTGCATTGCGTACCTCCATCTTGGTCGATTGGAGGTCCGCTCGGTGGCGGGACGGCCGCGCGTGTGGTGCTGGTTGTTGGCAGGACGATCATCCTAGTCATCCGGGTGTGCCCGGAGCCATCCGGCGTCCTTGAGCCAGGACAGGAAGGCTTGCTGTTGATCGGCGTGAAGCGCTTGCCAGGTGCGTTTGATGCGATCGAGCGGGTCTTGGCGATGGGGAGAGGGTGGAGGTCCGAGCAGTTGTGAAAGGGTCCTGGGCGGATTTTCGGCGCCGCGCAGGTTGTGGAGGGCGGTGGCCTGATCGGTCTCGTCCATGCGCGAGAGGCGGTGGAGATCCGATTCGCGGTGCGCGATCGGCGTGTCGCGGAGCGCGTCGGCGAGCTCGGGCGGGATCCCTTCCCCTATCGCGACCGCGCGCCGGATCGCGCGCGGAGAGAGCGCGATCAGGTCCGAGGTTTCCTCGGCCCAGCTGGGGTGGCCGTTGGAGGCGTTGTTCGCGTAGTCGCCGCTTTTGCGGTCGCCGCCATGGCGGCTTTCCGGGTGAAGCTCGAGGTAGATCCGCTTGCGTTCGGCGAGAAAGCGTGCGCGGTCGAGCGGGGTAAGCTCGGCGCGCATGAGGTTCTCGTCGATCTCGACGAGCCGGTGTTGCTGGTCGCCGGGGTCGATGACGATGGCTTCGATTTGCGGCCAGGCGAGCTTGCGAGCCGCTTCCAGGCGGTGGGCGCCGGCGACCAGGATGAACAGGGCGGGATCGTCGGGATCGGGACGGACCGAGATCGGGCTTTGCTGACCGATCGTGCCCATCGAGTAGGCCAGCCGCGTGAGAGCGCCCTGGTCGATGGCGCGCAGGCGTTTGCCGGACCGGATCGCTGAGAGGTCGATGGGGAGGACGCGGCGCGTGCGTGCTGCGATGGGCGGGTTGTCGGGGTCGTTGGCGGCGGGGTGCACGGCCAATTGCATCGACGGGATCGCGGCGCGTAGGTCGGGGGCGCGGGGCATGGTCAGCTCCTTGCGGTCCTGGGCCGGTGGTTCGCGATGGCGTCATGGAGCGCGACGACTTCGGCGCTGGCTTTGCTCCTGGGATCGAATTCGCAGGCGGCCTCGCCACGGGCGAGCGCGTGCACGAAGGCTTGGCGGTGGGTGAGCATGGGGCCGGCGACATCGATGCCGGAGTCGACCAGGATCGCGCGGGCCTGCTCGGCGGCCCTGCCGCGGGGCGGGATGGCGTTGAGGATCGCGAGGGTCGGCGTGCCGGCGATCCTCGCGATGTCGAGGGCTGCGCCGAGCGCCTGGAGATCGAACACGGCGGGCCGGCACGGGATGACGACGAGATCCGCAGCGCGCGCGGCGGCCAGCGCGCCGCCTTCCGCGTGCGGAGCGGTGTCGATCACGGCGAAATCGCAATCGGAGAGGGCCGCGAGTTCGCGGGACAACCTGTGAGGAACGCAGGTGCGGACTTCGGGGCGCGAAGAGCTGCGCAGATCGGCCCAGCCGGCGGCCGAGGCCTGTTGATCGAGGTCCAGGATAGCGGTTCGCCGGCCGGCCTGCTCGGCGGCGACGGCAAGGTGGACGGCGATGGTGGTTTTTCCGGCGCCGCCCTTGCGGGAAACGATCGCTACGGTGTGCATGGGATCCACTCCAGGGCTTTGGACGGGGTCGTGACGGGGCCGGGAAGGTTCATCGGGCCCTCCCCTGCCCGGTTGTTCCATCCGTGCCCGTGCCGACGTGCTTTTCGTGCCGCAGGCCGAAGATGCTGTTGCGGAGGTGCAATGCGCCGGCCGCGTTCTTGCGGGTCATGCCGACGAGATACCCGCCGGGCTTGCGGACGAGCCCGCGTTCGGCTTTCGCGGCGACGATGGTGACGGCGATCGCGGCGCGTTCCCGTCCGAGCTCGCCGCAGGCTTCGGCCCACGCATGGTTTGAGATGCCGAGCTCGCCGGCGGCGCCGTAGGCGGCCTCGACGATGTCGGGCCAGCCGTATTGGGGGTACGGCAGACGCAACCGGACGATCGGCGGCATGATCGCCAGGAATTGGCGGATCGGGATGTCGTCGGGGCCGTCGCCGCGCAGCACGTCGCAGGGGTCGGGTTTGGCTACCCCGTCCCCTTCCCGGCCCGCCTCTTCGGCTACCGTAGTTTTTTCAAAACCGGATTCGTTTGTAGTATCATCCAATGGTGGGCGTCGCGGATGCGTGCCTTGGCATGCATCTACGTTGTCCGAAACCGGGTTATCCACAGGTTCGGCCGGGGTATCGGGATTGCTGGCGAGCTCCGCCTGGAGGGCCGCGTCGAGGTGGTCGAGCTCGCGCAAGTGGCGCTCAAGGGCGCTGAGCGGCGTGCCGGTCCTGATGGTTCCCTCGGCCTCGGCGACGAGATTTCGCCAGGCGCGTGCTTCACGCTCGTCCAGGGCGCCATGCTTGAGGGCGGTGGCGATGGCGGAGAGGATGTTTGCGCGGCAGGCGGAAATGCGGGTACGCAGTAATTTCCATCGGGCGCGGTCGTCGTCGTAGTCCTGGGCGAGGCGGCGCAGTTCCGGAAGTAGCGAGGCCGCGGGCGCCAGGTTTACGCCCCAGGCCTCCGTGATCGTCCCCGTCGCGTCGCGGTATCCAAAGCGGCGGTGGTTGGGCGAATCCTTCCAGGCGATCGCGCCCTTCTCGTGCAGGGTGGCCTCGTTGCGGCGGACTTGCGAGGTCGAGATGCCGAGCTTGTGGGCGGTTTCCTTGACCGAGAGCCAAACGATCGGCTGAGCTCCGGGCTGCCAGTCCTGTGGGCGGCTCCAGTTGAGCAGGAGAATTAGGTGCTTGATCAGCGGCTCGCTCATTCCGGAGCGCCGGCCGAGCTGTTCGAGAAGGTCTTTGATTTCGCGGTGGCTCTCTCCTTCCGGCAAACCCGGGAAGTGGGCTGCGGTGGTTTCGGAGCTGAAGTGCTCGGGCCCTCTCGGACGCCGTCCGGTGGGGTTGCGGCTCGGGCTGGCGGAGCTCGCGGAGGTTTTTTTGGTTCGGTTCGGCATGTGTTTTAAGCCGTTGCGAAACCCTTTTTCCGACGTGCCGCCCGGGTCCTTTTTTCCCGAAAATTCGGTTGACATGGACCGTTGACGCCCACTAACTTTCCCCCATCACAGGCGAAGTGATTGGGCGAAAGGGTCGGCGACTTAGGGTCGGCACGGGAGCCAAAACAGGATTAGGGGCCGTTCCAGCGGCCCCTTTTTCTGTCTTGACAAACGGTTTTTATGGTTTCTAGGCTTCCTTCCCGCGCGCCCGCTGTTTCAACAGGGCGCGGGAAGGATGTATGGTTGCGGGGGCGGGATTTAACCGCAGTCGCCCCAAGTCTCACCGATCGTGTTCGGAGCATCATCCGTGCGCGTTCCGGTGTCAAGACGCAAGATTCGAGCGGTCTACGCGGTGGTTTTTGCAACCGCCGGCATGTTGCTCGGGTCATGTGGCCCCGTGTCCGAGGTGGAGAAGAGTTCCCGCGATCAGGCGGAAGCCGTATCGCAGGAGCTCGCGAAGCTTCTCGGCAAGGACCAGCCGAGATGGTCATCGGTCCGGGTATCGGAGCGTCCCTGGCTCGGCATAGAGCCCGTTCGATCTGACCAACGAGAAAATCTACCCGCGGAGCTCGAGGGCGCGGATGCGGTAACGCTGCCGCTGTCGGACGTCGAGAGCGACGAGGTTCTGGCGTCGCGGATCGAGGCCGCGGCGAAGCTCGAGGTGCGTCTGCTGGGTCGTGCGAGCGGCGAAAGCGGGGGCGCCGGGTTCGTCGGTGGGCTCAGCGACGGGTGGACGCCGTCCGCCGGTATCTGGACCGGACCGCTGGGACGGTTGCTGGATGCCTGGAGCGCGGCGGGCGGTTACGAGTGGCGCTACCTCGACGGGCGCGTGGAGGTGGTTCGCCGGAAGACGGTGACGTTCGGCATCAACGCGCTGGCGGGCAGCCAGAACTACTCGGCGCAGACCGCAACGCGCGGTCGGGCGAGCGGCGAAGGCGCGGCGGGATCGGCGCGGCAGGCGCTGTCGACGCGCGCGGAATTCAATCCCTGGCCGGAGATACGCGGCCAACTCGAACAGCTGGTCGGAGCGGACTCCGAGCTCGGCGTATCGGCGGCGAGCGCAACGGTCACGGTGACCGGGACGCCGGCTGTGATCGGAAGGGTGCGGGGTTACCTGGCGCATCTGAGCCGGGTGGTTCTCCGGCCGCTCACGATCTCGGCGCACGTCTACGTCGTCCGTCTCCAGCGCGAAACGGATTACGAGGTCGGCATCGCCGCGTTGATCGACCGGATTTTCGGCGAACGGCTTCAGATCGAGATCGGCACGGGCAGCATCGCGGTGGTGCGGCCTCCGGAGGGGGCGGCGGCGGACACGGACACGTTCTCGGCGACGTTGCGCGCGCTGCAGAGCGTGGGGACGACGTCGCGCGTGCTCTCGGCGGACGTGCCGAGCCTGAACGGGAAGCCGGCGCAGTTCTACGAGCTCCTGAAGACCGCCTATCTCAAGGAAATCAGCACCAAGACGACGGAGACGGGCAGCGAGACGACGCTGAAACCGGGCGAGGTGAGCTCGGGGTTCGGGCTCTCCTACACCGCCAGGATAACCGCGCCGGACGAGGTCCTGGTGCGTCTTGTCGTGTCGCTGCGCGATCGGCCGACCTTCGCGGTGTTCGGAACCAGCCAGGCACAGATCCAGCTGCCGGTCTATGCCGACCGGGGCGTCCAGGCGACGCAGCGGCTGAGGCGGGGCGAGACGCTGATCGTGGCCGGGTTCTCGGATCGTGTGGCGTCCACGGACGAAGGCGGGACCTTCGACGAGAAGGTGCCGTTGCCGGACGGGCATCGGCGCGCGAGCGGGTTCCGGCAGGAGCAGGTGCTGCTCCTGACCGCGGAGGTCGGCGAGCCGCTCGGTGTGTCGGAAACCAGCGAGACCGAGCTGTGAGCGTCATCGAAATCGGCGGCATCGCGTGGGCGGCGGGCCTGGACTGGCTGCCGCGCGGAAATCCCGCGCAGACCGCCTACGAGGCGCGCCGGGGGAAATCGGACTGGTACGCGCATCACGGCACGCAGACCGGATTTGCGAGGGGGTTGGAGCGCTACTCGGCCGGGATGCCGGTGCTGGCCGCGGCGTTGCACGAGGCGATTCCCGAGGACCGCTGGATGGCGCTGCTGATCGGCGATTTCGGGGGCTGCGCGGTGATCCAGGTGAACGACGGGGTGATCCTTTCGGATGGCGACCGGGTGTTCGGCAGCCTCGAGGAAGGCCGCGCGGTGGTCGACGGTTTCGACAAGACGGGTTGGGTCTTCTACGCGTCCTCCGGGGTTCTGGAGGGAGGCAAGGAGGTCGATGCGGCGGGGCTGCCTCGGGCGACGGTGCTCAGGCGGGTGCCTCTGGCCGGGGTGACGCGGCGAACGTTGGTGGGCGCCGTCGCGGGCGTGTGCGTGGCAGCCGCGGTCGGTACTGCCTGGTTCATGCGCTCGGAGATCATGGCCTGGATCTACCCGCCTCCCGAGCCGGTGGCGACTCCGGAAAAGGGCGAGGAGCGTCGGATCGCGACGGTGATCGATTCGGGGGCTCTGATACGGGGCTGTCGTGAAGCCACGCGGCGCTACACGCCGGGGATCCCGGGGTGGAAGGTCGTCAGGCTGGAATGCACCGCGAAGTTCGCCGATCGCGCCCTGATCGCAATCAGGCCGGCGTTGAAGAGCCGGCCGGCGATGATCGTCAGGTGGAAGCTCGACGACGCGGATGAAGGGTCTCTCTATCGCAGGGTGCTCGAGGGGCACCTGTCGGCGTGGAAAACCACGCGGCGCGGGGCGGGTCTTGAGGCCCAGGTGGACGGGTCCCGGGCGTGGATGGTCGTCGCGCTGCCGCCGGTGGCGGTGGAGGCGGCCGGGCCGGTGCCATCCCGGCTCGCGGTGCGGGGGATGGTGGACCGGCGCTTCGGGCTGAGGGCGTCGAGGATCGAGCATTCGGAGCAGGGCGGAACCATCCGGATCGTGATGGAGGAGCCGCTGTCCGGAATCGGGAGCCTGTTCGAGGGGTTGCGGGGGTTCGAGCTCACGCGGCTCGCGAGCGCGGGCGGCGGGTGGGTGCTCGAGGGAAGGCGCGAGAAGGCGGTGAGGATCGGGGAATCGGCATTTGCCGCCGTGAGGAGGTTTACCGAATGAAACGGTTTGCGATGACGGCCGCTCTGGCGCTCGCGGTTGTGGCGCCGGAAGCGAGCGGACAGACGGGTCTGAACGACGTGCACGCGCTGAACGCGAGGGCTCATGCGCATGCGTTGAAGACCGCGTATCAGAGGCTGGAGCAGTTCGTTCTCCGCGGCTCGCCGGCGGCGGTGCTGGGGTCCAGCGGGCAAAACACGCTCTGGACGGATGTACCGCCGGGATCGACCGGCTGGATCGACGACTGGACGGAGCGCGGCGTGCGCGCCCGGTACTGCAGGAATGCGTCCGATCCGCCGGGCGCGCCGGGGACGTTGATCGTGTACCTGGACTCGGCGCGGGTGATGGGCCTCGGACAGGATCATCGCAGCGTCCAGATGGCGCCCAGGATGTATGGCGGCGAGCGGCGCGGTCTGCACTGGCTCGAAGGCGGTGTTGCGCATGGCGGCGAGGGCCGTCCGACGATCGCGCTGCCGGCGTGCATGAGCGCGCTGGTGCCTTCGGGCCGGGCCGCGCTGGCGGGGCGCGTGTCGGATCCCTGGACCGTGACGCGGAACAGGACGCGGTGGGAGTCGCGGCCTGCGAGCTGTCCGGTCGGCATGCATCGACCGCCGGCACTCGATCCGACGCAGCCGGTCCGTCTCGAACGCCGGCTGGTTACGGAAACGGTCGACAGTCGCGATCGGGTCGTCGGCGAGAGTTTCGGTCCGTGGAGCATCGCGGTGGATCTCTGCGTTTCGGACTACGAGGTGCAGGAGACGCAAAACCGGGCGTGCACGTATCTGGTGAACGGCCAAATCGAGCAGGGCTACGAGATCTGGACGCGCCGGAAACGCGTCACGGCGGGCGGCGCATCCGGAACCTGGTCGATGCTGTTCTCGACCTGCTCGACGGGCACGGCGCCGCCGTTGACGCCCGTGTCGGGCACTCCGGAGTCCTTGCCGGCGCCGCGAATCTGGTTCGTCGAAAGGCCGGAGTGCGAGGCGGCGCGTTGTCCGTCCGGCTACACGGGCACCGCCGAGCGGTGCCGCAATCATCGCGATCGTTATGCGCAGTTCGAGTGGGACGCGACGCCGACGATTCAACGCGGGGTCTCGGTGAGCAACTGGATCTCCGATACCTCGGGATGCTCGCCGATCGTGGCCGACGACGATCACGACGGCGGCGGGGACAGCGGCGATTTCGGCGGCGATGGCGAGGGAGAAGGAGAGGGAGATGGAGGGGTCGAAGGGGGTCTGGGCGATGGCGAGGATGCCGCGGTCGGCGGAGACGGGCTCGGTAGCGAAACGGCCGATCCCAGCGATGACGGTGTCGGGTCGATGGGCGGCGACGGCGGGGGCGGCGACGGAGGCGACGGGGGTTGTTGAACCGACGTGACGGGGAAACGGCACGTTATGGGGGCGTGGAGGTGACGATGTTGTCGCGTTTGTTGGCGGCCCTCGTCTTAAGCGGAATGTCGGCCCTGCCGGTTTACGCGCAGGACGAGATTCGGATCCGGCCGATGAATTTCTCGTCGCACGGACCGGAGTTTTTCCAGGGGCTCCTGGCCGGACGGACATGGCTGTTCGAACGCGAGGGAAAGGTAGGCGCGTTGCATTTCGCGGCGGACGGACGCGCGCGGGGCTGCTGGATGAGGAGGAAGGACGGGAAGTACTTCGCCACGAGCGGCAACTGGTGGTGGGAGGTGGGCATCGGCATAGGCGGAACGAAGCTCGCCCTGGTGCGGCCGGTGAAGGGACGGGTGAGCAGTTACGGCATGGTGCTGATTTACGACGGCGAGAGCGGACGCCTGCACGGCGAGCGGTTCGACAGAAAGAGAAAGCGCTGGTCGGTCATCGCGGACGGCTGGCTGGAGGAGCGCTGGCCGGGGGCGTTGGTAAGGGAATGTCCGGGCCTGACGCTGCCGCGGTCCCTGGCGGTGGGCAGCACGCGCGGTGACGCGTCGTGGAGCGCAGCCAGGAACAGTCGCAAGCCGGTTGCCGGTCATCCGGGATGGCGAAACGGGTTTCCGGGCGCGGTCGGGCTCGGCGATACCAACGGCAAGCCCACGCTCACCCTCGATGAGCTCCGCGAAACCGTCGCTGCGATGCACGGCACGATCGTCGAGGACATTAACGGCGAACGACGCGTGCTTCTGCTTCGCGAGCTCGACGGCGAATTATGGAAGCTGGGAGACGATGGCGGGATTACCGGGATCGGGACGCTCGAGCTGGTTCGCGACGGGACGGTCATCGTGGCGAAGTGGGAGCCGTCCGGTTCCATAACCTCCTACTACGTCGGCTACCCCTTCCCTCTTCGCTCCACGGGCCGCAGGTACGGCGCGTTCAGGATGATGGACGCGCTCGTCTCTCGCGGGACGCCGGTGGCCGTGGAACTGGCGGGCGGCGGCACGGCAACGGTGAAGTTGTCGAGCGCGGGCAAGCTGATCGGCGGCGGGGTGAACGGCGGCTGGCGCCTGACGGAGGGCGCGGTCGTCCTGTCGGTTCGAGGCCGCGAGTACCGCTACCCGTGGAGAGAGTTCGCCGAGCGGGCGGGGTGGCGCGATGGGTAGGGCGTATCGCGCGGGATGTGCGTTTGTCGCGGTTGCCGGGCTGCTGGCCTGCGCGAGCGCGTCGTGGGCCCAGGCGGGACCGGGCGATGTCGTGCCGAAGCCAGTTGAGCCCCGCGTGCGGGAAGCCAAATGGGGCGCCGAAAGCGACCCGGATGCGATTCGGAGCGGCGATGTCGTGAAGAACCCGGCCGGAGAATTGCGGGTGATCGCGGCGGCGCGGTTCCGGCCGGAGATCTGGAAGGTCGCGGCGGACGGCGAGGTCGTCGACGTGGGCTATTTCGTGGCCGCGGGAGCGGGGCGCGGGGTGCGGGTCGAGTGGGAACGGTCGCCGCCCGCCGAATGGCCGCTCGCGGAGAGCGGGATCGGCCCGTGGCAGCGGACGGGGGCGCGCTTCGATGCGTTCCGGCTGACGGACTGGATCGTGGGGCGGAAGGCGCCGGTGGGGTTGCCGTTCTTCGGTCGCGAGGACGTCCCCTTCGAGTTCGGCAAGGCGGGCGGCCTCGAGGTCGGCCTGAAGGAGGGCGGCAAGGTCTCGGGGCGCTGGTGGTGGTCCAAGGGACGGCTTCACGTCGAGGTCGAGGGGCTGAGGGATGTCGCGACCTACGAGTGGAAGTCGCTAGCGGCGAAGCTCGGCTGGTCACCGTGGTTCGAGGGGGAAGCGGTGCGCGGGCCGGTGGTGGCGCCACTGGATGCGCTGAGGCGGAAAGCGGCGCGGGACAGGGTGGTGGCCCGGGCGCGGGACGGATGTCCGAAGGACGTTCTTCACAGGCTGCTGTCGGAGGCCGCGGAACGCAGCGACGTGGTGTCGGCGATCGCGATCGAGAAGGAAACGATCGCGCTCTGCGCCGAACGGCAGAGCGTGGTGGCGGATCTTCTCAAGGCGGAAGGACAGATCGAGGACGCTCTTGCCAGGGCGCGGGAGCGGCGGGGTACGGGGAAAGCTCGGAAAGGCATCCGGAGCGTGGCGCAGCTGGTCGGCGTGGATGCGGGTTCTGGGCGAAAGGAGGCCGTGCCGGCGGCTGACGACGCGGCGCCCGTTGCGGATACGAACGCTCCGAGGGTGGATGCCGCTGCTTCGGGGCCGCCCGCGAAACCGGAGCGGCGGCCGGAGCCGGCAACGCAGCGGAGATACAGCTGGTTCTCGCTGCTCGGACGCAAGGGCGACCTGGTTGCCGGCGTCACCGACGGGCGGCGGGTGTGGTTCGTCGGCGAGGGTGATCTCCTCCCTGGAAACCGCCGCGTTCAGCGCATCGCCGGGTACCCGCCCGGTGTGCGGGTCGCGGGGCTCGGTCTGCTCCCCTGGGCGGGCAAGGCGGGGGCGAGCCGCGGCGAATTGCCGGCGGAGGGCGAGCAGCCGGAGCCGGTGGGCGAGACCCCGGACGCGGCCGAGGCGCGGGTGCCGGCGCTTGCCGGGAGGGGGCGCGCGGTGGACGGGGACACGCTGGAGCTTGGGGGCGCGCGCGTGAGGCTGTGGGGCATCGACGCGCCGGAGGCGCGCCAGCGGTGCCGCGCCTCGGGGCGTTGGTGGAGCTGCGGCGGCCTGGCGACGGCGGCGCTCCGATCGCGGTCGGGAAACGTGCAATGCGAACGGCGCGGCAAGGACGCCTACGGGCGGGTGCTCGCGGTCTGTTTCGAGCGGGGCGAGGACATTAACGGCTGGATGGTGAGCGAGGGCTGGGCGCTCGCCTACCGCCGGTTCGCGGCGGATTACGTGGAGAACGAAGACCGCGCCCGGGAGGCCGGCAAGGGGATGCACCGGGGCGAGTTCGTCAACCCGTGGGATTGGCGGCGTGGCGTCCGATTGAAGCCCGCGGCGGAGGAGACCGCGACGCAGCCGGCGCCCGTCGATCCCCTTCCCGAGGCGGTTGGGGCGTCCGAACCGCACGGCTTGCCGCCTTTGCCCGATACGGGAGCGGGGCGATGAGGCTGCCCGGCATCGGCAGAAAGCGCGAGGAGGAGGCGTCCGGGCCAGCGGAGCCCGGCATGCCCGTGCTGATCGACAGCGATCTCATGGACGATCACTTCCGGCGGGTGTGCGCGGTGTTTTCCGATCGGCGCTGCGTGATCGCCGAAGGGTACGAGCTCGATCCGCAGTTGCGGACGTCGCTGCAGAGGTTGAAACGGGAAGGCGCGATCGGGGAGCGGTTGAGCGAGGAAAAGGCCTCGCTCGAGGCGGTGGCGGGCCACTGGGAAGCCGTGGAGAGCGGCGTCGGCGGCGAGGGGGATTCCCGGCTCTCGCTGCGCCTGAAGCGGCTCGTGGAGGCGGCGGCCGCGGCTCGCGCCTCGGACCTGGTGCTCGAGGTGGAAGGCGGCGCCTGCAGGGTCTCGGTGATCGCCAACGACCGCAAGCGGCCGCTGGGCGAGCGGTTGACGGAGGCGCAGGGCCGGGAGCTTGCCGGGTTCCTGTTCCACAGCAAGGAAGAGGGCACCGGGCAGACGTCGTACCAGCGCCAGGCGTTCCAGGGGTTCTCGGTGCGGAACGGAGAGGGCGTCTCGCTACCCCATGGCGTGTCCGGGCTGCGTTGCCAGCGGGGGCCGCACGAGCCCGAGGGCGATCACATGATCGCCAGGATCTTCTACCGCGACCAGCTGAAGTCGGGGACCACGGTCCGGTCGCTCGGCTTTTCCGCGGAGGACGACGCGATGTTCGCCGAGCTCCGGTCCTCGATGTCGGGCGGAATCGTGCTCGGCGGGAGCACGGGGGACGGCAAGTCGACCACGCTCGCGGTGAACCTCACGCTTCAGCAGGAGGAGCATGGCGGAGAGCTCAACCTGGTGACGGTGGAGGACCCCGTGGAATACGCGCTGCCGGGGGCGATCCAGATCGCGGTACCGACGACCGGGGCGGGCGAGGACCGGGGCGAGCACTTCAAGCGTGCGCTCATGCACTTCGTCAGGGTGCATCCGGCGGTCGGAATGGTGTCGGAGATTCGCGACGGCGATGCGGCGCGCGAAGTGCTCCAGTTCATCGCGACGGGCCACCAGGTGTGGACGACGATCCATGTCGCGGACGCGAACGGGATCCTGTTCCGCCTGCTCGACATGGGGGTGCGCGCGTCCGAGATCTGCCGGCCGGACCTGATCAAGCTGTTGATGAAGCAGACGCTGCTCTCGGTGCTTTGCGAAGGATGCCGCACGGAGACGGCGCCGGACGGGGTGCCGGCATGGCTGCGGGAGCGTCTGAGCGGGTTCGACGGGGTCCGGTATCGAAACCCCGCCGGTTGCGAGCGGTGCCGGCGCGACGGGGACAGCGAGATCGCGGCCGCGGTGTGGCGGGGCTACGGCGCCAGGACGGCGGTTTGCGAGACCATTCGCCCCGATCCCGAATATCTCGGTTTCGTCAGGGCCGAGGATGCGGCGGGCGCGCGCGATTACTGGATCGAAAAGCTGGGCGGGGTGCCGATCGGCGCGCGCATCTGGGACGCGGTCGTCCGGGGGCAATGCGATCCGAGGGACGCTCTGGAGAAAGGCGCGTCGCCGGAGCTGATCGGCGTCGAGTTTCCCGGGACGCGGCGGAGCGCGGCGGCATGAGGCGGCTCTTCGGTCTCGTCGAGAGGATGACGCGGAGGGCCGTCGCGCTGGCGGTGCTCGGCACCGGGGCCCGGGTCGATGTCTGGAACATGATGACCGACCTGATGGAGGCCGGGCTCGACATGGGAGCGGCGCTGGAAGTGACCGTCGGGGCGTGCCGCGATCAGGGACAGGGTGGACGGGCCTGGGTGCTCCGCAAATGGAGCGCCGCGCTGAAGGAGAGCCGGTTCCAGCAGGAGATCGCGCGCTGGGTGCCGGCCAGCGAGGCGATGCTGCTGCAGGCCGAAGGCCGGGTGGACGCGTCGGGGCTGTTCGCCGCGGCGGCGCGCATCGCGGAAGCCCGGGCGGAGCAGTCGGCGGCGGTGTGGAGCGCGCTCGGGATGCCGCTGGTCCTGGTCGTCGGAATTCTCGTGTCGCTGTGGCTGTCGGGGCTCCTGTTCATTCCGGCGATGCTGGAGGTGGCCCCGCGCGAGCGCTGGGACCTGCCCGCGCGGATGTTCGGGGACGCCTCGCTCTGGGTCTACGAGAACGACGTATGGATCGCGGTCTGGGGGCTGACGGGAGCGGCGGTGCTGGCTCTGCTCACGCTCAACTGGACCGGGAGAGGCCGCGTGTTGGCGGACCGGGTGGCGCCGTTCTCGCTCTACCGGACGATCGCGGGCTCGGCGTTCCTCTTCGTGGTGATCGAGTTTCTCGGGGCCGGGGTGGATTTGAACGACCGGACGTTCGCGCGGCTGAAGGCGGCCTCGTCGCGCTACACGCGTTCGCGCATCGAGGCCATCGAGACCCGGATGCGGGCGGGGCTCGGCATGGGCCGGGCGATGGTCGAATGCGGCCAGGGTTTTCCGGATCCGTCGCTGGTCGGCGTGGTCGCGGCGCTGGAGACGACCAAAGGGTGGGAACGGAAGCTCACGGGGTTCGTCGGGCGCTGGTCGACCCGGGCGAGACGGCTGCTGAGGCAGCGGACGGCGCTGGTGAGCGGAATCCTGATGGCGTTCGCGGCGCTGCTGGTCGCGATCGCCGTGCTCGGGATGTTCGGAATGATGAAGGCCGCGGATACCGGCTTTGTCTAGGAGGAGGTGCGAGGTGGGGATGATTTTGCCGGATCGCGGGTTCGGCCGCAGGCTCGTCAGGGGGTCGCGGCGGGGGATCACGATCTTTCAGGTGATGCTGGGAATGCTGGTCGCGGGCGTGGCGGTGGTGGGCGCGATCGAGTTCTTCCAGACGGCCGAGGAGAACCGGAAGCGCAACGAAGCGGGGCTCCTGCTTCAGACGTTGCGGGCGAACGTGCAGCGGATCTATGCCGGCGACCCCAATTACGGGACCGCGAACGATACCCCTCTGGTGCCGACCCTGATCGCGCGCGGCGGGGTGCCGGACAAGGCGCTGGTGGGGACGGCGATCCAGCACGGTTTCGGCGGGGCGGTGACCGTCGTGGGCAACCCCGACGGGGACGGGGTGACGCTGTTCAAGATCACCTTCGAGGACCTGGAGCAGGAGGTCTGCGGGTCGCTCGCGGATACCTATGTCGGGCGGACCCGGGCGCGGACCGGGATCGTCCAGATCGATTTCGGCGGCGATGGCAGCGGGGAGGAGGACGCGCCGGTGACCCGCGCCGAGGTGACGGCGGGCTGCAACGTCGACGCGAACGAGAGCGTCGACCTGGGGTTCGTGTTCGGATGATGACGTTGCCGCGCAGAACCGTTCGGGGCGCGGCGGCGCTTCTGTCGGTGCTGTTCATCGTCTCTCTGGCGGCGGTGCTGCTGGCGGTGTGGCACGAGAGCGACGCGGCGCGGGAGCGGCGGCAGCTCCAGGCGGAGACCGGCCGGGTGTTCGCGATGTGGCTGCTGGCGGCGCACCGGGCGACGATGAGGACCGATTACCGCGCGGCGCTCGTCGCCGATCCGGACGGCTTCGCGGTGGCGCCGGCAAGCCTGCCCGGCGCGCCCGCGGGCCTGCCCGTGCCGGCCGGGCTCACGCTGGGCGTGATGCCGGACGGATCGAGCCCGGCGCCGGGCGTGCCGATGGCGTGGGCGGTGCTGGCGCTGGCGGGCGATGCGCGGTCGGCGGCGCGGGCCGGCGCGTTCGGCGCGGGCCTCGTGGACGTCGGGATCGGCGGCAGCGGCGGCGGCACGATGGCCGTGCATGAGACCGCCATCGGTGCGGCGCGCGGGGCGGCGGTGCCCGCGGGCGCGCTGTTCGCGACGGCCGATCTCGCCCTCTCCTACGAGGAGGAGGCGCTGTTCCGGCGGGCGCAGCCCGGGAGGCCGTGGGCCAACCGGATGGAAGCGCATCTTCTGCTCGAAGACGGGGGCGGGGTCCGCCGCGACATCGACGGAGCGCGGGCGGTCGACGGCATCAGGGGGGAGACGCTGGCGGACGTCTCTTCCGACGCGAGCGCGCGGGTGGCCGGGGATGCGGTGGGCGCGAACTGGTCCGCGGGCCGGGAGGCCGCGGCGCCCTGCGTGGCGTCGGCGAGCGATCCCTGCCTGGTCGCCGGCGCGGTCGACGTGACGGGCGACGCCGCGAGTCCCGGCAACCTGACGGCAACCGGGGCGTTCTCAGCCGGCAGCGGACGGTTCGCGGGCGAGCTCGGGGGCAACACCGTGCGGGCGGTCGGCGGCCGGATCGGCGCGGGCTCGTTCTCGACCCTGGGGTCGGTGGACGCGTCGCTCCTCGTCGTGGGCGGCGCGCTCGACGGCGTGACCGAGCTCCGGTCCGCGACACGCATGGTGGCGGGGCAGCTGAGGGTGAACGGTCTCCTGGACACCGCGTCGATGGATGCCGGGACGCTTGCGGCGGGGGATTTCGATGCGTCCGGGGTGGTTGCGCAGGAGATCGACGTGAGCGGCGACATCTTCGGTCCGTCGGCGCGGATCGCGGGGACGCTGACCGTATCGCCAGGAGGGTGCGACGGATGCTGAAACGCAGGCGCTGCCGCGCGGGAATGTCGCTCTTCGGGACGATGCTGGCGCTGGTCGTATTCGGCGTGTTCGTGGCGGCCGGGTTCGAGTGGCTGGAGCAGAGAGCCCGCGAGCGCGTGGTGAAGATGGCCGGGGCTCAGGCGGTCGCGCTGTCGGACGCGGTCGGGTCCTGGGTGGAGGGATCGTTCGAGGCGCGGCTCGCGGCGGCGCCCGAAGAGGTTGCGCTGGCGACCGTCCGCAATGCCGGCGTGCTGGCGCCGGGGTTCGCCCCGAACGGCAGCGACGCTATGGGCAGGCGGTTCCGGATACTCACGCGGGTGTCCTCGCCGGGGGTGCTGGACGTCCTGGTGACGCATGACGTGGGCGCCGGGGACCGGTGGTTTCCGTCCGGGGCGGTGCTTGGCGTTCGCGGCGATGCGCGGATCGGCGTGGTGCCGCCGGGCGTGACGCCGGCCGAGTTGAGGGGGCCGGCGCTGCGGATGCCGGTGGCGGGGTTCAGGGGCGACCACGGCGGTGCGCCCGCGGTGCGGGCGATCGGCGTGCTGATGCGGCACGACCGGCAGTCGGTCTACGGGGACTACCTCTATCGCGGCGCGGTGGCCGGGCTCCCGGAAGCCAACCGCATGGAAACGGATCTCGACATGGACGGTCATGACGTGACCGGGGTCGGCGATCTCGAAGCCGACACGATGACGCTCGAGGGAGACCTGGACGTCGGCGGCGGGCTGCGCGTGACGGCCGACCTGCTGATCGGAGGATCGGGCCGCGTCGAGGGGATCGCGACGGTGGTCGGCGGGCTGAACACCGACAGCGCGACGGTCGCGGGCGCCATAGCGGCGGCGTCCGGCAGCTTCACCGGTGAAATCCGCACCGGGACCTTGGTCGCCTCGGGCCAGGCAAGCGCGGCGTCGTTCGATACGTCGGGAAGCATGTCGGCCGGGAGCGCGACCGTTTCCGGGCCGGTGTTCGCGGGGTCGGTCGGGACCGGGCGGGCGACGGTGGCGGGCCAGCTCGCGGCGGGGACGGCGCGCGCGGCCTCGATGAACGCCGACAGCGTGACCGTGACCGGCACCGCCAACGTGGTGGGCGCGCTGAGCGCGGGAAGCGTGAGGGCGAGGAACAGGGTCGACGCCGACAACGCGGGCTTCTCGAGCCTGGTCGTGGGGACGTGCGTCGGATGCTGAGGCAGGGCGAGATGCGACTGAAGCTGGCCGTCCGCGGGTTGGTCCTGGTCGGAGCGACGGTGGCGATGACGGTCGCGGGACCTGGCTGGATCGGTCCGGCCGCTGCCCAGGACGGGGCGACGATCGAGACTCCGGCGGCGGTCGCGCGGGCCGAGGCGCATGACGCGGTCGAGGCGCTGCGCTCGGAGATCCGGATGCTGAAGGAGCTCAGGGAGGCGCAGGACGCGCTCCTGCGCTGGAACCGGCTCCGGGCGGGCAGCGGCGAAGCGCCGGCGGCGCTGGACGGGGAGCTGTGCCGCGAGGTGCGGCACTGGTGCGACGTGCTGCCGGCGACGTTCGGCCGGGTCGCCGGAGGTCGGTCGTGAGCGGCCTCGCGGGAACGCTGAGCGGAGCCGGGGTGCTTGGAGCGCTTGCGGGAATAGCCGTGGTGGATGCGCGGCGCATGGTGATCCGGCTCGATCTCGTCGCGCTGCTGATGGTCGCGGGACTGTGCTGGCTGTTCGCCGGCGACGGGCTCGAACTGCTCGGCGACGGCTGGTGGATGCATCTGGGCGGGGCGGCGTTCGGCGCCGGGATGCCGCTCGCTCTGATCCTGTGGGCGGAGGCGGCGGGCCGCCGGTGGCCGATCTATCCGGGGGATGCGCTGCTGATGTGCGCGATGGGCGGGATCCTGGGGCTCAGGGGATTTCTCTGGGCGCTGGTGCTCGGTTGCGCGGTTGCCGTGTTGCACAGGGCGTGCGTCCAGACGCGCCGGGGCCGCGGGCTCACCGCGGGATACCTCGCCGCGGGACCGGGCCTGGCGATCGGCGCCGCCGTGGTGTTCGTGGCGGTGAATGCCGGGGGTGCGCTCTCGGCGGAGAAAGCGGCTGCCGGCGGGAGCGAGCCCGCGGCGATCGCGGCGACGGAGCTGTCGCCGTCCGGTCCGGCGCTGCCCCGGGCGCTGGCGGAAAGGGACGTTCTCCTGCCGGCGACGGACCCCCTGCCCTTCCGGGACCTGGTGGCGTCGATCGGACGGGCTGCCGGGATCGAAACCCTGATCGAAGAGCGTCCGGGCCGGATCGCCGGCGGCACGGTCCGGTTGCCGGCGCCGGGACCGATGTCGCCTGGAGAGGAGAGGGTTCTGGCGGCGCTGCTGGACGATGTGGCCGGACGCGCCGGCTACGCCTGGGAATGGAAGGATGGACGCGTCGTTTTCTATCGCTACCGGGATGCGGGTAGGCCGGGGGCGGTGGCGCTGGAGGCGGTTGAGCGGCCGGCGTCCGACGATCCGGTGGAGCGGGTGTGGACGTGGCTGGAGCGCGTGTTCGGAAGCGATGAGCGTCCGGTCGCGGATGGCGTTGCCCCGGCAAAAGCGGAGATGGAGGCGGGCGCAGCCCAGTCGGTGGCGGAGGCCGAGCGGCCCGGGGCCGAGACGGGTGAAGGGGGCGAAGAGGCGAAGGCCGGGGAGAAGTCCGCGAAGGCGGATTCCGGAGAGGACACGGTAGCGCCGGGAACGGGGGCCGCGGCCGTCGAGACCTGGGAAGTCGATCCGGCCTCGCAGAAGACGCTGCGCGGCGTTGTCGAGAGCTGGGCCCGGAAGGCCGAGTGGAAGGTCGATTGGCGGACCCCGAGAGACTTCTCGGTCGGGGCCGCGGCGGCGTTCGAAGGGTCGTTCCTGAAGGCGGTGGACGGCCTCTTTTCCGATCCGCAGGTGTCGCGCGTGCTCTTGGTCAGCGCGCATGCGAACCGGTACCTGGTCGTGCGGGAGGCCGGGCGGTGATCGGGTCGGGTAACGGGTCGGCGCCGCATCGTCCGATTCTGTTGTCGGGTGGTGTCGCGGGGTCGGTGTGCCTGTGTCTGGAAGAGGTTTGTTCCCGGGTGCAGTGGATGCGCGACAGTTTCGCGGACACGACGGGATGCACCGAGTCATGGATCGAGGATTGCGGTCCCCCGGCTGCTGTGGCTTTGGCGATTCTCGCGGATATGGATCGGTTTCTTGGCGATGCACGGGGAGTGTTGGGGCTGGCGGGGTCCAAACGAGGGGAGAGCGTCGAGGTATCGGCGGAAGTCGGCGGTGAGCTGTGTCGCCACCTCGAGGAGGGGTACGCGGAACTTTTGCGGGAACGCAACGATATCGCCGATACGGATGGTGAAGGTGTGCGGCCCGGGAGGGTGGCGGAAGGGTTGCCTGCCGAACAGCTCCAGTGGGTGGCCTGTACGGATGAGTTTCTCGAACGCATTCGGGAGGTGTTGAGAGGGGCGTCGTGGAAAGAGTTGGACCGATGATGGAGTCGGTTCGATGGAAGGCGCTGGTGTGCGCGGCGGTAATTCTCACCGGCTGTATCGGGACGAGGTCGCCCGATCCGGTAATGCCGAGCCTGAACGCGGCGGAGGCGATGCTGCTCGATGCCGCGCTGAGGGCGGAGACCGCGGTAACCCGGCTGGCTGCGCTCGAAGGCAACCCCGCGGGTGGCGGGGACATCCCGAGGATCGTGCCCGAGGGACTCCTGAAGCGGGTCGATTTCGAGTGGATCGGACCGGTTGACCAGGCGGCAAGAAAGCTCGCGCAGTCCGCGGGGTATCGCTTCGAGACGGCCGGGCTCAGGCCGGTCAGGCCGGCGATGGTCGAGATCCGGTCGAAGGGACGGCCGCTGATCATGGTGTTGAGGGATGTGGGGCTTCAGGCCGGCGCCGCCGCCGCCGTGACGGTGGATGCCGAGCGCGGCCTGGTGGTCCTCGACTGGACGGGAACGGGGAAGTGACGCGGAGAGCGCCGGTCATCGCACTGGTCGCCGGGTCGGCTTTCCTGTTCCCGACCATGGGATCGGGCGAGCAGGCCCCGCCGGGGTTGGAGGAGGTCCGGGACGCGGCGCCCTCTCGGCAGCTCGAGGTCTCGTTCGCGGAGGAGAAGCGGGCGTCCGCCATGCGGTCCGCCGCGATCGGCTACGGGGCCCGGGCGGGCCTGGCGAGACGGGGCTGGGAGATCAACCGCATGCTGGAGCGGCATGCCGCGCAGCTGTCGCGGATTTTCCGGTTCAGGGACCTGCTGCTGACGAAGGGCGGGTTCTCGGTGATGCCGCCGGTGGCGGCCGAGACCAGGAGCGCGTTCCGGCTGGGACGCGACGGCTCGCGGGCGGCGAGTGCGCGGAGGGTCGTGAGGATACTCGCCGCCGAGCGGCTGGTGAGCGCGCCGCCGGACTGGCGGGACTACCTGATGCGGCGCTGGGCGGAGGCGGAGGCGCCGGTATCGGTGCTGTTCCCGCGGGATCGCGGCGAGCGCGAGCGCTGGCGGAGCTGGGTCGCGGAGGGATGGCTTCGCGGCGTGAGGCTCGCGGATGACATCTTCGCCGCCGATCTCGACCGGCTGGGCAGGGATTTCGAGGGGATCGTCCTCTGGCGGCGTCTCAACCTGGCGCGGATGGCGACCGCGCCGGTGGTGACGGTGGGGGATGCCGACGTCTCGGGCGGCGGCGAGGTGATGAGGATCCAGGAGTCCTTCGCCACGCTGGGCGAGCCGGCACGGCTGGTTCCGCAGGCCTCTCGGTGGCGTCTCCTGCTGGAGCACGGGCCGTGAGCGCCGCGTACTGGCAGGCGGCCGAACATGCGTTCCCCGCCGAGCGGCTGGACGAGTTTCTCCTCTGGGCGGCGGAGTCGGGCGCCTCGGACGTGGCGCTGCAGACCGGCTCGCCGGCGTTCGTCGAGATCGACGGGAAGCTGCGTAGGGCGACCGCGGCGGCGCTCGGCCGGACCGAAATGGAGATGCTGGTCGAGGGTCTCTTCAACGAGACCGGGGTCAGCATCCTCCGTTCCGGCGAGGCGATCGACTGCTCGAAGACGGTGCAGCGGGACCGGCTGAGCCGGCGGCGCTTCCGGGTCAACATTTCTCCGGCCGAGGTCGACCATTCCTTCGCGGTGAGCATCGCGCTCAGGGTGATGCCGGAGGCCGTGCCGACGCTGGACGAGCTCGCGATCGAAGCCGGGATCGTGGATGCGTGGGAGTTCTGCGCCGGGTTGACGCTGGTCACCGGCGTGCCGGGCTCGGGAAAAAGCACGCTGCTCGCGGCGGGGACGAGACGGCTGCTCGAGAACGGCTCGGGTCGGATACAGAGTTTCGAGGCGCCGATCGAGTACGTGTTCGACGGGATCGGGGGCGACGGGGCGCTGATGTCCTCGGCCGAGATCCCCCGTCATTTCAGGACGTTCGCGGAGGGTCTGCGCTCGTCGCTGAGGCGGCGGCCGGCCGCCGTCCTCGTCGGAGAAGCGCGCGACCGCGAGACCGTGGAAGCGGTGGTGCGCGCGGCGGATTACGGCATCGCGGTTTACGCGACCGCGCACACGACCGGGGTGGCCGCCACCATTCGGCGCCTGCTGGCCGAGTTCCCCGCCGAGGAGCGCGACGAGCGGGGGGCGGCGCTGGTCGACGTGCTTCACATGGTGGTGACGCAGGTCCTGGTCGCCAATCCGGACGGCGGACGCACCGCGTTGCGTGAATGGCTGGTGTTCGACACGGCGCTCAAGACCACGCTTCTCGAACGGCCGCAGCGGGAATGGCCGGTGCTGATCTCGGAGCGCCTAGCGGAACGGGGGGCCGATCTTGTGGGCGCCGCGGAGCGCGCGTTCGAGGAAGGGTCCATGGGACGCTCGGACTACCTCCGCATTCTTGCGGGCGCCGGACTTCAGGGCAGAGGTGCATGAGAGGGAGAGGTCGCGGTGGAGAGCGAGCTTCGCTGGAGGGACACGATGCGGCCGGTGCGGATCTACGGGTTCGACGCCCGGGTGCTGTGCGTCCTCGCGTTCTGGGTGCTCTGGCCCACCTGGTGGAGCTCGGCGGGGCTGGTCGCGGCGGTCATCGGGTTCCGGATCGCGGAGCTGCGCGGCTACCGGCTTCCGGCGGCGGTGCGGGCGGTGCGGGCGCGCGCGGCCGGGAAACGGCCGGGGCTCTACGGGTCGCGGTCGCGGCATTTTGTGGATTTTGGGTGATGTCGCTGGCGGCGGGCACGAGCGCGGGGTTCCGTTACGTGGCGCCGGCCTCGGAGAGGCCGTCCTTCGTCGCGGTGGGAGACGAACGAAGCCTCGTGAGGACGCTGGGACGGCTGGCGCCCGCGGGCATGAAGGTACGCCTCGACCGCAGGGTCGACGGGTCGGCCCCCGTGGAGAGGACCTACCCGGACTGGCGGAGCCTCCTGTGGGGGGTCGGGCTTGCCGGCGACATCCACGGGGACGAGCTGCACGTGCGGCCCGCGGGGCTCGACCCGGCGAGGGTGGAACTGCTCGGCGCGGACCGGGGGAGGCGGAGCTGGGCCGTGCGGGCCGGCGAGACGCTGGCGGAGGTCCTTTCGCGGTGGGGCGAAAACGCCGGCGTCGAAATCGTCGTGCTGACCGACCGGCGATGGCGCATCGAGCAGTCCCGGGCGTTCCGGAACCGGACCTTCGACGAGGCGTGCGCCGCGCTGCTGGTGGGGCTCTCGCACATGCCTCATCCGCCAGCGGCGGAACGCGTCGGCGACGTCCTGTCGGTCATGCATCGGCTTCCGAAAATGGAGAACGGTCGATGAGGGAGGTTCGTGCCGGGGGCTGGCTCCCGCTGGCGTTGACCGTGTGGCTGGGCGCCGGCGCCGTGGCGTGGGGTCAGGAGCAGCGTTCGACGCCGGTACCGGACAAGGAGAGCGCTCGCGGTGGCGCCGTAATCGCGGAGTTGAGGGCGAGCGGGGCGAGCCTGACCGCGCTCGGGGAGCGCGGCGGGCTGGCCGGATGGCTGGTGCGGCTGAGGGACGGCAGCAGGTACAGCCTCTACGTGACGGAAGCCGGGTACTCGGTCGCGGGACTGCTATACGGGCCGAAGGGCGAGGCGCTGACGCCGGGGCAGCTGCAACGCGCCGGTGCCAGCGCCGGCGCCGGAACTCGGGTGGCCGAAGGACCGAGACGGGACATCCCGCTCGGCGCGAAGCGGGCGCCGGCCGGGCTGTTCGAGAGATCGTTCGCGGCGTTCGGGTTCACCCTGGGGCATAGCGGTCCCATGGCGGTGACGCTCGCCGATCCCGGCTGCGAGTTCTCCAGGTCCACCGTCGAGGAGCTCGGCCGGAAGGCGGTGGCGGGACATTTCAGGCTGCATGTGGTGCCGGTGGCCGTTCTCGGCGCGGCGTCGGCGGAAATGGCGGTTCGCATCGCCGCGAGCGCGGACCCCGCGCTTGCGTGGTTCGGGCGCGATGTCGCGCCGGTGCATCGCGCCGGCGGCCAGTGGGTGGAGGCCAACAACGAGCTGTTCGAGGCGTGGGGCGAGAACGCGGTGCCGTTGATCGCCTGGACGTCGCCGGCGGGGGGGAAGGTCTACACCGTGGGCGAAATCGGCGACGTCGAGCGCTGGGCAACGGAGGTGTTCGGACCGTGAACCGGCTTGCCGCGCTCTCGAATGTCGGGAA
The DNA here is from genome assembly GCA_965202835.1 of Alphaproteobacteria bacterium. Classification (GTDB taxonomy): domain Bacteria; phylum Pseudomonadota; class Alphaproteobacteria; order MPNO01; family MPNO01; genus MPNO01. Next base: position 646,207 of record CBDBCA010000002.1, read on the forward strand.
CCTGTTCGCGTTCCAGCGCGCGCAGCATCGCGCTTGGCGCAGGGTCGCCGGTTGTCTCGCGCTTTCCAACCTGGCGACCGCGGCGGCCTTGGCCGGGTATGTCTGGTTCCATTCCACGACCTACATAACCGTGGCGGCGAGCGAGGACGGGCGGGTGATCCCGCTGACGCCGCTCGACGAGCCGATCATGTCGGATTCGGCCCTGAAGAACTGGGCGGTGGCGGCCGTCACGGAGGCGTTCACGCTCGGACACCATGACTGGCGCCGGCGCCTGTCGGCAGCGCGACGGTACTTCACCGACGAAGGGTACGATTCCTTCGTGAAGGGGCTCGAGGAAAGCCTGTTCCTGGAGCGCCTGAAGAAGAACCGCCAGGTGGCGTCGGCGGTCGCGAACGGCGCTCCGGTCATCACCGATACGAGGAAGTTCGAGGGCCAGATCGCCTGGGCGATCGAGTTTCCGATGCTGGTGACGTTCCAGGCCGGGGCGCGCCGGCTGGATCAAAAACTGGTCGCGCGGGTGCTGGTGATCCGGGTGCCGCTTTCCGAAAGGGCGACCGGGATCGGCATAGCGCAGCTGATCGCGAGCCGGGGGAAGGCGGGATGAGGGTGACGAAATCGGGCGTTGGGTCGTGCTCGGCATCGAACTCGGCATCGAAGAGGACTCGCCGGGTGCGCGGGAGGGCCGTGCTCGCGGCATGGGTGGCAGCGCTGGGCGTCGCGGCGTGGAACGGAGCCTGGAGCCAGGAGAAGCGGCCGGACGCGGAGCCCGATGTCTGGAAACAGCATGCGGCGCCGGACGAGGACGTCGGAAAGGGCGCGCGGGTGGTGCTCCCGTTCACCCGGGATCAGATCAGGGCGCTCGCCCGATTGCTGGAGCAGACCAGACGGGCGACCGCGGAGGGCGCCGGCCGGGCGGTCAGGGGCCGGCTGCGCCGGCTCCGGATCGACGCGGACACGATTCCCGAGGTCCGGGTGCGCAGAGGCTACACGACGGTGCTGGGGTTCACCGATCTGACCGGGGCTCCCTGGCCGATCGAGGAAGTGCTGGTGGACCGCCGCTTTCTCGCCGGAGAGGAGACCGCGCCCAACGGGCACCTGCTCTATTTGTCGCCGCGCGAGCCGTTCCTCGAAGGCAACCTGGCGGTGAAGCTCGTCGGCCTCGCCGACCCGGTGGTGGCGATGCTCGGGGGCGACGGGGAGGTCGCGGATTTCAGGGTGGATCTCCGGCTCGGGATCGCCGGGCCGAACGTGGACGCCTCGGCGCTGGCGAAGCCGGAGGCGTTTCGCGCGGGAGACGAGGTGCTCGCGGGCGTGCTCGCCGGCTCGGTTCCGGGAGAGGCGGAGCGGCTCGAGGTGGTCGGCGGCGGCGCCGGGGACCGCGCATGGCGGCTCGGCGGCGACGTGGTGCTGGTGACCCGGGCTCATGTGCTCTCGCCGGGACCGTGGGCGGCGGAGCGCGGGGCCGCGGGCCGCTGGGCCTACCGGCTTCCCGACACGCCCCTGCTGCTGGTGAGCGACCGGGGCCGGGAGAAGCGTCTCGCGCTGCGTGACCTCGACGTCGTGGGGACGGCGGTTTCCGGTGGTGAGGCGCAGCGCAGCGGGGCGAAAGGTGGGCCGGCGCGGTGAGGAAACTTGTCGACGAGAGCGCCCGGATGGCGGCTCCGCGAGGAGCCGGGTGATGTATCCCGTGTTCCTGGCCGGGATGGTTGTCGCTCTGCTTTCCGCGTCGTTGCAGGCGCAGACCCGGATCGAAACGGACAACCGGAACCTGAAGGTGGATCCCGCCGAGAGGGTGGACCCGCAATACGGCGAGTCCCTCCGCGAGCGGAGCCGGCAGAAGAAGGACGAGGCCGAGAGGACCGGGAAGTCGCATATCGACACGCTGCACGGGCCGTTCGCCCCGGAACGGCAGGAGGCGGAGGGCGCACCGGCCGAGATTGGTAACAAGACGGAGCGGCCGTTGCCGGCGTCGGTCCGGGCGGGAGAGGAGAAACCGCAACCGAAGCCCGCTCGGAGGAGCGAGCGAGGACCACGGGATCGCGGATACGAGCGGCTGGACGAGGTCGACAGAGGCGAGCTCCCCGAGCTGATCGCGGAGCTGCTCAAGCTGTGGAACCGCCCGCCGGAAACGGTGCGCCTGCAGAGACGCGAACGGCGGGACGAGCGGCGGGAGGCCGCGCCGGCGGCGAGTGTGCAGCCGGTGGCGGCGAATGGCAGGCCGGGGTTTCCCGATGTCGCGGCGGGGCAAGGACTCTACGCCCGGGTGCTCTACGGGGTGAACTCGGATCACGCCGGGCCGGTTCTGCTGGAAATACTCGAGCGTCCGCTCGCCGGCGCGGTCGCCAGCGGCGCGTTCGAGCGGGTGCGCGACCGGCTGGTGATCCGGCTGAATTCCGTCTCCTGGCGCGGCATGCGGGTGCCGGCGACCGGATGGGCGGTCGGGCTCGACTGCGCCTGCTTCGGCGTCGAGGGAGAGGTGGACCGCCACTGGTGGGAACGGCTGATCCTGCCGGCGGCGTTCCGTTTCGCGGAGGGCTTCCTGACCGCGCGGGGCACGCCGCGGCGGCGGGTCCAGGTGTCGGGCGAAACGGTGGTGGAGGAGACCGCCGGCCCCGCCGGCCGCGAGGCGATCTACAGGGGTCTCGGAGAAGCGGCCCGTTCGGCGGGCGACATCCTGCTGCAGGACGCGCCGACCGGGCCGACGGTTCGGATACCCCGCAACGCAGAGCTTGCGGTGGTGTTCGAAAGGCCCCCGGGAGGGCGGGCGAACCGCGTCGGAGTGGTGGAGCCGGCCCCCCGGGGGCCACCTGTCGCCCGGGTTTCGGGGACGGCGAATGATAGCGCCGACCGCAAATGAGCGGTATCGGCGAGATGCTGGTGAACGCGGTCGCGGATCTGGACCGGCCGTTGCGGCTGCTGCTCTCGACCGTCTGCTACATCCTGGCGCTGATCGCGTTCCTCCAGGGCTGCTTCCGGCTGCTCAAGTACAACGAGGACAAGTTCCACGCCCCATCGATCTCGGGGACGGTGGTGTCGTTTCTCATCGCTTTCGTGCTGATCGCGCTGCCGCGGGTGGTCGAGGCGGGCGGGCAGACGTTCTTCCAGGGCGACAGTCCGGTGAGCGTGAGCCTGGGCTACGGCGCCCGGGCGGCGGATTACGACCGCATGCTGGGTGCGGTGCTGACGATCGTCGAGCTGGTCGGGCTGCTCGCCGTGATCAAGGGGATCTACGTGCTGCGGGCGGCGTCGGACGGGGCGGGCGGCGCGACCGCGGTGGGCGCGGCGATGCACATGATCGGCGGATTGATGCTCTGGCACATCGCCTGGCTGCTGCTCGCGGTGCAGACGACGCTGGGGATTGCCGTGCTGCGGATTTCATGAGCGGGAGAAGGAAGATGAGGGTTTGGCGCTGGCCGTCCGTGCTCGGCCTGCTGGTGACGGGAGAACGGGCGCTGGCGCGGTCGCTCGGGGACATGGCCGAGGAGGCGGCGGTGGATCTCGATGTGGTCCCGAACTTCATCGAGGTCGGGCTCTACATCGTGGGGCTCCTGATCGTCGCGGTGGGCGTGTTCCGGTTCAAGAAGCATTTCGATCAGCCGCAGCAGGTCAGCCTGGGGTCGGCGGTGATCACCGTCCTGGTCGGCGTCGGAATTCTCCTCCTCCCGGTGGTGATCAATGCGGTGGCCGAGACGTTCGGCGCCACCGGCGGCGGAACCATCCAGCGGCCGCGCCTGTAGGGCCGCAAGACGGCATGCTCCTCGAGGATTTGCAGAGATTCTGGTGGGCGGCGAGGCGGAAGCCGCTCGAGTGTTTCCTCATGCCCGTCGCGGCGGCGGACGGCTGGCTGCTGTGCCGCGATTGCTCGCTGGTCTCGCTGTTCAGGGTCGATGGGTCGCGCGCGCTGACCGGCGCCGGCGAGCTGGCGCGGTTCGTCGACATCGCGGCACGGCGGCTGAACAGCAGGTTTACCGGGCCGGGGCATGCGCTCCACGTGACGTTCGAGCGCGCGCAGGACCGCGCGGTGCTGGCGGAGGCCTGCGAGGCGTTGCGGCGCAAGGGCGAGAGGCTCGGCCTCGAGTTGTCGGACGTGATGGCGGAACGCGCGCGACGGCCTCCGCCCGCGCTCGAAAGCCTGCTGGTGGCCTGCTGGACCAGGCCGTCGGCGGCGAGCCCGGTGGAAGCGAAGCGCGACCGGAGGGAGCGCAGGAAGCGGATGAAGGCCTGGCTGCCGGATGCGGGCGAATCGCAGTGCGCGGCGGCCGGGCTCGACAGTCTGGCTCCGCGTCACGACGCCGTTCTGGAAGCGCTGGAATCGATGTTCGGGGAATGCGGCCTGATCGCCCAGCGCCTTTCCTCGGCGGAGGCGGTGGCCGCGATGCGGAGCGGCGTGGACGGTGCGACGCCGGCGGGCTGGAGACCGGTCACGGCGGAGGACGTGGTGCGGCCGCGCGTAACCGAGCCGGCGGAATGGGGCGAATTTCCGCCGCCGCTCGCGCCGCAGATCGTCGACCGGGAACCGGAGCGCATCGGCGGCGGGGTGGCGCTCGGCGAGCGTCTCTACGGGACGCTCGACATGTGTCTCGGCCCGCGAAACCCGCGCCCGTTCCCGGAGCTGCTGGAGCGCCTGTCGGGGTTGCCGTTCCGGCTTTCGCTGCTGGCCGAAGGGGGAGGTCTCGGATCCGTCGGGGCGAAGGCGGCGCGGATCGGTTCCTCCTTTCTCGCCTTTTCGTCGGACGACACGCGGGCCGCACGAGACGGGTTCGAGGAGGTCGCGGCGGTCGCGGCGGATGCGCAGGCCGTCGTCAGGCTGCGGGTGTCGCTGTGCACCTGGGTCGAGCGCGAAGAAGGCCCGGATGCGCTGATCCGGAGGATGAGCCAGGTCCAGCAGCTGGCGGAGGGCTGGGGGGAATGCGTCTTCTCGCCCCTGGTCGGAGACCCGCTGGAGGCGCTGGCCGGGACGATCGCCGGGTTCGCCTGCGGCGGAACGGCGCCGGCGGCCTATGCGCCGTTTCGCGAGGTCCTCGGGCTCTGGCCGGTGGGGCGCCCTGCCCCGCTCTCGGACAGCGCGGATCACGTGTTCCGCTCGCTCGACAACAAGATGCTGCCGTTCAGCTACACGACCGGCGGCGATTACCTGTTCGAGCTGATCCACGGGCTGCCCGGGCGCGGCAAGTCCGTTCTGATGAACTGTCTCACCCTCGCCCACGTGCTGCAGGGCGAAAGGCTGCCGCTGGCAGTGACCATCGACATCGGCCCGAGCTCGGCCGGGCTGATCTCGATGATCCGCGACGCGCTGCCGGAGCATCGGCGGCGCGAGGCGGGATGGTTCCGTCTCCGGATGTCTCCTGCATCCGCGATCAATCCGCTGGATACGCCGCTCGGATGCCGCTCGCCCCTTCCGGCCGGCCGCGCCTTCCTCGAGAACTTCCTCGGGGTCCTGCTGACGCCGCCGGGCGGCGACGGGGTGCCGGACGGCATGCGGGAGCTGATCGGTCCTCTCATCGATGCGGTGTACGCGATGCGCTCGGACGAGCGGGCGGGATCGGAGCCGCACCTCTTCGGCGAGGGGCGGGACCGGGAAGTCGACGAGGCCTTGGCGGCCCATGGGTGCCGCCTGCCGGAGCGCGCGCTGTGGTGGGACGTCGCGGATGTGCTGTTCATGGCCGGCGAGGCGGACATCGCCGCGCGGGCGCAGCGCTACGCGGTTCCGGTGCTCTCGGACCTGATCTCGGCGGTCCGCGAGCCGGCCGTCCAGGGGGTGGTGAAGGAAGCGCGCTACGGCGGCGGAGGCGAGCCGGTGACGGAGGCCTTCATCCGGGTGGTGACCGGGCTCGCCTCGTCCTGGCCGGCGCTGTTTCATCCGACGGCGTTCGAGACCGGCGGCGCGCGGGTCGCGGCGGTCGACCTGTCGGAAGTCGCGCCCACCGGATCGGCCGAGTCGGACCGCCAGTCGGCGGTGTTCTACATGGTAGCCCGCGAAATGCTGACCCGCGACTGGTGGACCCATCCGGACGAGATGGAAGGCGTGCCGCCGCTCTATCGCGAATGGCACGTCGCCAGGGCGCGCGAGCTGCGCGAGGCGCCGAAGCGGATCGCCTATGACGAGTTCCACCGGACCGCGGGGGCGCCGGCCGTCCGCGCCCAGGTCGACCGCGACGTCCGCGAGGCCCGCAAGATGCGCGTCCGGATCGTGCTGGCCTCGCAAAGCCTGTCGGATTTCGGGGAAGGGCTGGTCGAGCGGGCCAACCGGTACTGGATCCTCGGCGTCGGCGGCGAGGCGGCCGAGCTGAAGGAGCTTTCGGACGTGTTCGGTCTGTCCGAGACGGCGGCGGAGGTGGTTCGCCATGAGCTCAACGGGCCGGGGCCGGGCGGCGCGCCGGCGCTGCTGATCGCCGAGGACGAGCGCGGCAGGTTCGAGCAGGTCCTGGTAAACGCCCTGGGACCGGTCGAGCTCTGGGCGCTCAACACCAGCCCGCGCGACGTTGCGCTGCGGGATCGGGTCGGCCGCCAGCTGTCGTCGGGCGGCACGCGCGCGGCCCTGGCCATCCGCTTTCCGGCCGGAACGGCGGTGGCCGAGATGCGCGAGGCCGAGAACCGCGGGGAACGGGAATTCGTGGACAGGATCGCGGCGGAAGTCGTGGAGATGGCGCGGAAGGCGCCGGAAGGTCGGGTGCCGGGGGCGGCCGCGTGAACTCCCCGGCGGGACGTGTCAATCGGGAAGGAGTCGAGGATGCTGCATGTGAACAGGGCGACGCTGGTCGGCAACGCCGGCAGGGATGCCGAGCTCTCTAAAACCAGGCAGGGCGACGACATGGCCCGGTTCTCGGTCGCGACCACCGAGAGGTGGACCGACGGCGAGGGCCGTCAGCAGGAAAGGACGCAGTGGCACAACGTGGTGGCGTTCAAGCATCACGCCGCCGCGGCCGCCCGGTTCGTCAGGAAGGGCTCGCGGGTGATGGTCGAGGGCAGGATCGAGCAGCGCGAGTGGCAGGACGACGAGGGCAGAACGCAACGCATCGTGGAGATCAGGGTCGCCGGGAGCCAGGGCATGGTGAACGTGGTCGACCGGGGTCCGGCGGACGCACAGGAAGCGGTGCCGGAAGAGAACCGCGAGGCGGACGCGGCTGAAGCCTGATGCGCCGTCTGGTCGTGGTGATCGCGGCGGCGGTGCTTCTCGCGCTGCCGGCCGCGGCCGCGGATGACTGCGATCCGGAGGTGGAACGTGCGCTGGTGGCGAATGCCGAACGGGGCGCGATGGACGATTTGGTGATCGTGCGCCATCCCGAACACGGCGTGCGGGATCCCGAGTCGATCCTCGATTTCTCCTGCATCGAGCGGATGTTCGATTACCGGACCGCGAACATCCTCTTCGACCCAGGCGACATCTTCGCTCTCCTGCGGAGGGAGATCTGCTCGGCCGCGCGGGATGCGTACGGGCGCTATGTCGGACGCCCTCTCGATCTCTCGGTGTTCGCGCGGGACCTGCCGCGGCTGCCCGGGCTGAGGGTGCTGACCCGGGGCGGAAACCTCCTCGACGAGCCGCGCCGGCCGCAACGGCGGCCTGACGAAGAGGACCTTCCATGGCTGAAGCAGCCGAGCGAGGCGCCCCGCGCCGCGCCGGAGGAATCGGCGCCGGGGCCGGCGGCGCCGTCGAGACGGGAACTGTTCAGGGACATTCTCGGGGGATCGGAAACCGGAGGACGCCAGCGATGAGACGGCAAGCGGTGTTGCGCGGCGGGGTCCTGGTGCTGGGAACGGCGGCGTTTCTGGCGAGCTCCCCGGCATGGGCGCTGTTCGGAAGCGGCGGCGGCAAGTGCGACCGGACGGATAACGACCGCAGGGAAGCGAGCCGGGTGATCCGGAACATCGCGGGCCGGCTGGACGCGATGGAGACGACGATCGTCGAGACGCTCAGGAAGCATGCCGGGCAGGTGTCCGGGTACCAGGCGCAGTCGGCCAGGGCGATCGTCGAGGCGCTTGGCAATCACAGCAGGCTGAGGGCGCAGACCCAGCGCGAGGTCGAGGAAAACCGGGCGGTACGGAACCGCCGGCCGACGCGGCGCGGTTGCCGGACCGCGACCGGGGCGCGCGGCATGGCTGACGCCCGGGCGGCGGTGATGCGGGAGAAGGCCCGGGCGGCCGCCGCCGGGGTGGGGCGCATCGCAAGCGACCGGTCGGTCGCGGAGGGAAGCTCGGCCGACAACGCGCAACGTTTCGAGGCGGTGATGGCGCGCTACTGCAACCAGGGGAAGCTCGGCGAGGACGCGAAGGCCTGCAAGGGTCCGCCGGCGCGCCATGCGGCGGATCTGGATCCGGGGAATCTCTTCGACCGAAGCCGCCTGGTCTCGGAACGGGACCGCCGGACGGCGATCGAGGTCTCGAGGAACCTCGCGGTTCCCGTCGTCCATGACCAGTTTCCACTGTCCGCGGCGGAGACCAGCCAGGAGCGCCGGCGCGTGCTGCTCGCCCGCTCCGCGGATGCGCGCTCGGCTCTGGCCGCGGATTTCTTCTCCCATGCGCGGGCGCTCAGGGCGCCGGGTGTCGATCTCGGGAAGTGGGCGGCGGCGCTGGTGCCGGGCCGCGATCCCGACGAGCCGGTCAGCCGCTACGAGCTGATCGAGATCCTGGCCGCGCGCCGGTTCGAGAACCCGGACTGGTTCGTCCAGCTGCAGGCGATGAACGAGGCCAATCTGCTCCGCGAGGTGGTGACCCTGCTGGCGACGTCGCTGCTCCTCGACTGGGAACGGTATCGCATGGACGAGCGGCGCGGCGCGCTGGACGCGGTGTCGGCGGCGATCGGGGCCGAGGGCATGCGGCGGCTGCCCGGGCTCTCGGAGCCGGCGTCCGGGGTCAATTGAGGCCGCGGGGACTCGGTCGGGAATTTCGGGAAGGGCCAGGCGATACGTGGGGGCGTTCCGTTTCTTCTTCATGCCGGAGTTCGGCGGGTTTTTGGGCGAGGTGCGCGGAACAGGCCGCCGCATGGCGGGCTATTTCGCGGCGCTGACCCCGCGGGGAGGCACCGTCAGGCCCGGCCTCCTTTTCCTCCCGGCCGGCCGGGCGACGGGGGTTGTCGCGTCGCTGCTGGTTGCGATAGGCGCAATGGCGGTGTTCGAGGGGATCGCGGGGCTCCGCGAGGCGGCCGGGCAGAGCGTGGACCCGGACCTGTTCGCGGCCGAGGACGCCGGGACCCGAAAGCTGCTGGGATTTCTCGGCGATTTCGGGGACAGCGGCTCCCCGGTGCTCGGGCAGATGCTCGGCATGTTCAACGGCGGGATTTTCATCCTCGCCGGGTTCCTGCTGGCATGGCAGGTCGTCACGGGCGCGTTCGACACGGCGCGCGAGGGCCGCTGGGGATGGGGCGGCTGGGAAATCCTGCGGATCGCGATCGCGGTGGCGTTGATGGCGCCGATACCGGGGCTCGGGGCGTCCGGAGCGCAGCATATCGTGCTCGGGCTCGCGCGGCTGGGGGGAGATTTCGCGAACGCGGTCTGGCAACCCCTGTCGGTGGAGACGCTGGGCAAGGGCCGGGCGGTCGTGCCGTGGCCGAGGGAGATGGCGTGGCGGTCCGTTATCGGGCGGACGCTGGTGTCGGAAGTCTGCATGTACGTCGCGAACGGCGAGGCGCGTATGGCGCGCGACGATCCGTATGTGGTCGTCCGCACGGCGAAGGAATGGCGGGTCGGCGACGGGTGGATCGAGGAGCCGAGAGGCGGTTCGGGCAGGCGTGCCGCGCTCCGCAGGTTCGAGCGAAAGATTGCCAGGGCCCGAAACCCGGTGGCGGCGGAGGCCCGGCATTACGACGGCGCGGGCAGCGGGATGCCGAAGGACCTGTGCGGCGCGATCCGGTTCGTGGGCGTCAACGAAGACGGCAGCCGGGGCATCGCGGCGAAGGGCCACCGGGAGGCGTGGCGCGCGGCGCATCCGCAGATCGTGCGGGCGGCGGCGTCGATCGGCGATCGTTACCTGCAGGGGAGCGCATCGGCGGGACAGGCGCTGCCCAACGTCTCGGACGAGCTCGACGGTCTCGGGGTCGCGGAGACCTATCGCGCGGTCATGGAGCTTCACGTCAAGCAGTCGGGCACGGAAGAGCAGCGCGCGCTCACCGAGGCGGTGGCGAAGGACGCCGAGCAGATCAGCTGGCTCGCGGCTGCGAGCTTCATCAACACGCTGGCGGCGTCGGCGGCGAGAATCCAATCGGCGGCGGCAAACGTTCCGCAGGCCTCGCTGTTCTCGCCCGAGGTGGGGGAGTGGTCCCCCAAGGCGAAGGCGGCGTCCCAGGCGATGGTGCGGGCGCTGGCGCAGGACCAGCGTTTCCGCGCGGTATCGCTGGGGCCGGGGTCGGCGGTGTCCGGGCCGCTGGCGCCGGCGACCGGGCGCGGCGGGAACTGGCTGGAATGGCTGCTCGGGTTCATCGACGTGGAGGCGATCCTGGTGGCGGACAGCGGCAACCCACTGCTCGATCTCACCAACATGGGCTTCATGATGCTGCACACCGGAATGTCGACGCTCGGCGTCCTGACGGGGGCCGCGATCCTCAGCAATACGGTCGGGGTGATCGACTCCGCGGACGTGTTCCAGGCCGGGTGGGACGTGACGGAAGGGCTGGTGGCGCCGCTGATCGGGCTCCTGCTGATCGCCGGCGCGGTGCTCGCATACGTGGTCCCCGCCCTGCCCTTCATCCGGTTCCTGTTCGGCATCCTGACGTGGCTGCTCGCGATCGTGGAAGCGATGCTCGCGGTGACGGTGTTCTGCGCGGCGCATATCCGGCGCGGCGAGGGAAATCGCCTGGCGCTGGCCGAGACGCGCCAGGGCTGGCTGTTCCTGCCGGCGCTGGTGCTGCGGCCGGTGCTGATGCTGTTCGGGCTGGTGCTGGGCTACTACGTGTTTCTCGCCGCGATGGGGATGTTCAACGAGGTCTGGCTGCCGCGGATGGCGGACACGATCGCCGCCAGGGGCGAGAGCATCGTCGATTTCATCGCGATGCTGGCGCTCTACGTGATGGTGGCCTACGGGCTGGTGAACGCGGCGTTCAAGCTGATCGACATGCTTCCGGCGGCGGTACTCGCTTGGATCGGCGGGCAGGCCGGGGGCGATACCGGCGGAGAGGGCGTCCTCGGTATCGCGACCGGTGGGTTCGGGCGGGCCGGCGGGTTCCGGGCGCCGGGCCGGTTCGGGACGCGCGGGCGCGGAGGCGCGACGGGTGGTGCTCCTCCCGGCGGCGGAGGTCCGGCGGGTGGAGGGTCCTAAGCGATGTTGCCGAAGAAAATGCGCCTGGATGCGGCGGAGAAGTCTCGCATCGCGAACGCGGCGCTGTTTCTCGCGCCCGGAATGGCTGTCGGGCTGTGGTTCTGGACGATCTCGTTCGTCGACGTGGACCGATACGGGCGCCTATGGGCGGTGGGGGCCACCATGGGTGTGGCGGCGCTGGTCTACCTGCTGATGGACGGAGACCGCAAGTGGCGGGTCGTTTGCGGCGGCGTGTACACGGGCGCGCTCGCGATGTGCGCCGGCGCGGCGTGGCTGGAGGCGGTAGTTCCGGCGAGGGAGCTGGGAGCTGTCCGGTTCGTCAAGGCTGTGGGTGCGCTGGGGACCGCTGATGCGTTCCTGGTGCTCGGCCCGGGGGTGGCGCTGTTGCCGCTCTGCTGGCTCTGGATCGAATGGCTGGGGAAGGCGCTTGGGTGGAGCGGCGGAGAAAAGCGGAAACGCGCGGAATCGGAGCTGTTCGGCAAGGCGAAGCTTCTCGGGCGGCAGCATATCCGCGAGCTCGAGGAGCGGCAGGGCATTCTGCTCGGTCAGTCGGGAGAGGGCGCCAACTCGCCGCTGGTGGGCTGGGGGCTGGAAGGCTCGGCCATGACCTTCGCGCCGCCGAGGACGGGCAAGGGGGCGACGATCGCGCTCAATTACCTGGCGCCGCGCGGAAGGGGCTGGCCAGGGTCGACGGTGCTGCTCGATCCCCGGGGTGAGACCTGGTGCATCGTCGCGCGCCGGCGGCGGGAGATGGGCCGCGAACCGGTGCTGCTCGATCCGTTCGGGGTGGTCCGCCGGTACAAGGAAAATTTCGTCAGGCGCGAGGGAGACAAGACCCGGGAATTGCTCAACCTGCCGGAGTTCCGGAGCCGCAGATACAACCCGATGGATTTCGTGCGCCAGGACAGCGAGTTCGTGGGTCGGGACGTGAATGCGCTGCTGGATGCGCTGCTCACCCCGCCTGCGGGCGGGCATGACGCGAGCATGCATTTCTACCATTCGGCGCGCGCGGTGATCGCCGGATACGTGGCCTGGGTGAAGTTCATGTATGGCGGCAAGGACCAGACGCTGAAGAAGGTGTCCGATCTGCTGTCGCTCTCGGGAGAGGACAGGGACCGGTTCATGAAGGAGGTGCGGGATTGTCCGAGGGTGGCGGGCGGTCTTCCTCTGATGGCGATCGAGCGTATGGCCCAGGTGGGGAAGGACGAAGGGGGCTCGCTGTTCTCGACGGTCGCGAACCAGATGTCGTTCCTGCAGTACCCGGAGCTTGCCAAGCACACGGCGGAATCGGACTTCGATCCAAGGGAGCTGGCATCCGGCAACATGGACATTTTCGTGGTGGTTCCGGAGGACATGATCGAGCAGGCGCGGCCCTGGCTCCGGCTGTGGGTGACGATCCCGAACGCGGTGTCGGCGGTCCGGCGCATGGAGCGGGACCTGCTGATCGTCGTCGACGAGATGCCGGCGCTAGGGCTGCTGAAGCCGATGATGGACAGCTACACCATGTCGGCGGGCCGCGGCGTTCACTTCTGGGGCTTCGCGCAGTCGATCTCGGTGCTGGACGAGAGTTGGGGCGCCGGAAACCGGCAGGTGCTGATGGACCTTGCGGAGGTGGTGCAGGTCCTGGGGTTCCCGAGGACGGACGTCGATGGCGCCGAAAAACTGTCGGCGGCGATGGGTTCGGCGAGCTTCGAGAACCGGTCGGAATCGCATTCGGGGCGGAGCTCGTCGGCGCGTGTGTTCGCCGGGGCGAGCCAGCTCCAGGTGGGAGACAATGTGAGCGTGGTGAAGGAGCGCGTCGTTCTGCCGGACGAGATTCTGACGATGGGACCGGACCGGCAGTTCGTGGTGGCCTCGCCCAAGGACATGCCGCGGGATGCCTTCGGGCTCTATCACGCAAGGTACTGGACGCGGAACGATGCGAGGGGCCTCGGCGATCCCAATCCGCTGCTGTTGAGAAAGCGGGAAGCCTCGGTGGGCGGCCGGTTCGGAATGTTCGCACGGGAGGAGAAGAAGGTTGAGGCGCTCGAAGCGGAGGAGAAGGCCGAAGAGGCAGAAAAGCCGGATGTCGCGGCATGAAACAGGTGGAGCAGTGTCGGCGGAGGTGGACGAAGCGGCAGCGGGGTCCGGCGGTATAGCTGCTCGGGTCCCGGAGGAGGACATCGCCAGGGCTCCAGACTCGGGCGATGGGGATTCCAGTGAAGGCGAAGCGGCAACCGGCGAGGCGCGGGAAGTCACCGACGGGGATGACAAGCTAGGCTTTGTGGTCCCGGAGACCCGGCCGGGCGTGGTCGATCCGGTGAGGATCGCCGAGGCGCTGCATCGCATGAGCAAGGTGAACCTGGACTATCAGCGTCGCCGTCTGGAGGAAGGGCGCGGGATCGAGGCGTTCGAGAACGATTCGGAGATGATGGCTTCGGTGGCGCGCGAGGAGGAGGCGCACGGAGCGCTGGATCCGGTGACCGGGGAGAGAAGGCCTCCCCACCGGGTGGATACGGGAAAGATGTACGGGCTGATCTGGTGGGAGGCGGCGGCTGCGAATCTGCCGGTGTCCTATTCCGAGGCCGTCCGCATGGCGCGGGAGGCGAAGGCGGCCGTCGAGGATGCTGGGCTTGGCGGTTTCGAAGAGGTGGGCCTGGATCCGGAAGATGACGTCGAGGCCGGGGAGGACGAACCGCCCGAGGCGTGGGCCGACCCTGCGGCGGCGGGCTCGGCCGGTGGCGAGACGGGGGTGTCCAAGGGTGATGATGTCTGGGACGGCGGTCGCGAGGCCGTAGCGGCAGGCGAGGCGGAAGACGGCTCCCGGATCGATGGGGAGAGAGCCCGATCGGAGGAGGTCGCGCCGCCAGGCGATGATGCCGCGAAGAGCGCTGGGGAGAACGAAACGGGTGTCGGCGGCGAGCCGGCGGCTGGGGCGAAGGAGGGTCAGCCGGACCGGCAGGCGATCGGAGAGGTGAGGCAAGTAGTCGAGGCCCTGGCCGAGGGGATGACGGAGACGGTCCGCGAGGAGATTGCCTCGCGGATGGACGGCGTGACGCAGGCCCACCGCGAGGGCAGCGACATGATGTTGCAGGTGCTCACCGATGGCGTGAAGGGCCTCAAGGCCCTGATCCCGGTGTTCGAGAAGGGTGAGGTTGCGACCCTCGCGACGTCGGTCGGCTCCTTGAGGGAGAGCGTGGGGGAGCTACGCGAAAAGCTGCCCTCCGTGAGGGAGGGCGACGTGCCCAAGCTGATCGCGGTGCTGGAGGAATTCTCGGAGAAGCTCAATACGCACATGAGGGACTTCAACTGGACCCGGGAAATGGACAGGGACCGGGGTAGGTGGCGCCATTGGCTGGTGGGTGCCGTGGCAGCGCCGTTGCTGGTGGCGGTCGGACTGATCGGTCAACACCATTTGGCGGTGGTGCCGGACGGGACGAACGGGTGGAAGAGCCTGGTTTGGGAAAGACACGGCACCGACGTGGCGAAATGCATGCAACAGGCCTCAGGTTCTGGCCAACTGGTGAACTGTCCGCTGAGGGTGCGCCCGAGGTAACGACGATCGGCTGCGTTCTGTCCATCCGTTGTTGTCCGGCGACCCGCTACCGCACCAGTCCGGATACTGGTCACCCTCGGTGACACCGATCGTAGCGGGGCCGGCTTGTACGCCTGTGTCGATCTCGACCTCGAGGACGGTTGCGTCGTCGTCGGCCGCTCTATGGCGCCGGACTGCGACCGAGCCGCCTCGCTGAGGCGCGCAAGCTGACGAACATGCCCGTTTCAGGCAGGATCGAGGATTTCCCGCGTGGCTGCTTTCTGAACGAACGCGGAGCGTGTCATGCCACGCATGCGCGCCGCCTCGTCGAGAGTATCGACGAACCCCTTCTCCAGGCTCAGGTTCACCCGCACGACTCGCTTCCGGTCCCGCACATAGGGGATCATCATCAGCACCGCGCCCTCCGCGATGCTTCCGGCAACTTCCTCACGTACCGCCTCGATGCCGCGCGGAGGCGCTGGCTCGCCGTCCTCGAAGAACAGGCTCAACGCCTCGATCGCATTCGGAACGATGTCGTCGAAGCTGTCGGCGGCCGAATAGCATCCCGGGACCTCCGGAAACCGGACCCCGTAGGCGCTCCCCGGGTCCTTGTCGATGACGGCGACGTAGTGCATGGCCTGCCTCCTCAGTCCCAGCCCACCTGCTTGGCGATGCTCCGGGCGGTGCCGAAGGGCAGGTCCTTCTTCGGATGCGGCACGACCACGGTGACCGTGCCCTTTCTGAACTTGTGGTGCGATCCCTTTACGCTCACCAGTTCGAACCCCTCGGCCTTGAGACGCTTGACGATGTCTCGGCTGTTAAGCAACATGCGCAACTATATACACACCAAGCCATTCGATTCAACGTGCCCGTTGCGCGGACATCGACGTGTCCGGGAAGGCGTTTCCTGAGAGTATAGGTGGGTCTGGGATCGAAGCTTGGCCTTTACGGTGCCGGGTTCGTCTCAAATGGGACGACCGGTACGGCTACGGGTGCCGGATCGAGATCCCGAAGGAGGTGGTCAACGACTTCCGCTGGCGGATCAAGAAAGTGCTGAGGCGGCAGACGCAACGTCGGTCGCTAGAAAACATGCTCCGGGAGATCAATCCAATCCTCCGGGGATGTGAACGGCGCTGCAGCACTCGACAAACGGCAAATGTCGTTCGTAAAAAGGTGAGGTGACTACACTCTCAATATTTGTCGGGTCAATAAACACATATAATGCCACTTTGGCATGCTCAGCACAAGGCGGCTGCGCTAATCCATGCCCTGCCTCAAGGCGTTTAGCAATTGAGCCACTGGCAGACATTTGTCCTCGCACCAGCGAAGAAGATACCGTCGCGGTAATGGTAACCCTCCGCCGTGGACCGCCTTCCCTGTTTAGCGTGATGTGACGAGGCTGTGCGATCGGGAGTGGGCACCTGCGAGGTGTCCATCTGGGTTTAAGTGGACACGATCGCAGATGTCGGATTCGGATGAGGAGTTTGGGGTCGGGCCTGCGCGCCCGGTTTCCCGTCGTCGTCGCTGGAGCGAGGCCGAGCGGCTTCGGATCGTCGCGGAGAGCTATCAGCCGGGGGTATCGGTATCGGTGGTGGCGCGGCGCAACGACGTGAACGCGAACCTGCTGTTCACCTGGCGGCGGCGCTACGGCAAGCGGGCTGCCGGGGCGGGGAGCGGCGGTCTGGTGCCGGTGGTTGTCGAGCCGGCCGGGCCGCCGGCGGCGCCGACGGAGAGCACGACCGGCTCTGGGTCGGCGGCGGGACGGATGGAGATCGCGCTGTCGGACGGTTCGCGGGTGATCGTCGACCGCGAGGTGGACGGCTCGGCGCTGGCGCGGGTTCTTGCGGTTCTGGGCCGGCGATGATCCCGGTACCGGGCGGGGTTCGGGTGTGGCTGGCGACCGGGGTGACCGACATGCGGCGCGGCATGAACACGCTTGCGCTGCAGGTCCAGGAGGATCTCGGGCGCGACCCTCACGCGGGCGATCTCTACATTTTCCGGGGCCGTCGCGGCGACCTCGTGAAATGCCTCTGGCATGACGGGGTAGGGATCTCGCTGTATGCCAAGCGTCTTGAGCGCGGCCGGTTCCAGTGGCCGGCGACGTCGGGCGGCGCGGTGTCGATCAGCGCGGCGCAGCTCGGCTACCTGCTCGAGGGGATCGATTGGCGGAACCCGGTGCGAACCTGGCGGCCGTCGCGTGCCGGTTGATCCGCGACAAAATGACTCACCCGGCGCGGCGGGTGTCGCGTCGAATCGGGCGATGTGCTGGGCTTTCGGGCATGACCGAGGGGTCCGGGATCGACGCGCTGAGGGAGGCGCTTGCGGCGGCCGAGGCGAGGGCGTCCGAGGCTGAGGCCCGGGCCGCCAACGAGGCGGCCCGGGTGTCGGACGCGGAGGCCGAGATCGCGTTCCTCAAGCTGGCGATCGAGAAGCTGCGGCGCGAGCTCTACGGTCGGCGCTCGGAGCGCAAGGAGCGGCTTCTCGACCAGCTGGAGCTTCAGCTCGACGAGCTTGAGGCGAGCGCGACCGAGGACGAGCTGGTGGCCGAGCGGGCGGCGGAGAAGACCTCGGAGGTGAAGGGGTTCAAGCGGCGCCGGTCCGGGCGCAAGCCGTTTCCGGCGCACCTGCCGCGCGAGCGGGTGGTGGTGCCGGGGCCGACCTCGTGTTCGTGCTGCGGCTCGGAGAAGCTGTCGAAGATCGGCGAGGACATCACCGAGACGCTGGAGGTCATCCCGCGCCGCTGGAAGGTGATCCAGACGGTGCGCGAGAAGTTCACCTGCCGGGATTGCGAGAAGATCGGCCAGCCGCCGGCGCCGTTCCACGCGACGCCGCGGGGCTGGGCAGGTCCCAACCTTCTGGCGACCATCGTGTTCGAGAAGTACGGCCAGCACCAGCCGCTCAACCGCCAGCGCGACCGCTATGCGCGCGAGGGGGTCGATCTCAGCCTGTCGACGCTGGCCGATCAGGTGGGCGCGTGCGCGGTGGCGCTGAAGCCGCTGCACGATCTGATCGCCAGACATGTTCTGGCGGCGGAGCGGTTGCACGGCGACGACACCCCGGTGCCGGTGCTGGCCAGGGGCAGGTGCGCCACGGCGCGGGCCTGGGCCTATGTGCGCGACGACCGGCCGTTCGGCGGTCCCGACCCGCCGGCGGTTCTGTTCCGCTACTCGCGGGACCGCTCCGGCGTCCACCCGGTCGAGCACCTGAAGAGCTTCTCCGGCATCCTCCAGGCCGACCTCTATGCCGGGTTCAACCGTCTGTATGCGGCCGCCAGATCGCCGGGGCCGGTCACCGAGGCCCCATGCTGGAGCCACGCGCGGAGGAAGTTCTTCGAGCTCGCCGACATCGCGACCGGCAAGCGGCGCGGCGGGAACGCGCCGCCGATCTCGCCCGTGGCTCTCGAGGCGGTGAAGCGGATCGACGTGCTGTTCGACATCGAGCGCGGGATCGTCGGCAAGTCCGCCGAAGAGCGCCGCGCCGTGCGCCAGGAACTCAGCGCGCCGGCGCTGGCCGACCTCAAGGACTGGATGGAGACCGAGCGCAGGAAGCTGTCGCGCCATTCCCCGGTGGCCAAGGCGATGGATTACATGCTCAGGCGCTGGGAGCTGTTCGCCCGCTTCCCCGAGGACGGCCGCATCTGCCTGACCAACAATGCGGTCGAGAGGGCGCTCCGCGGTATCGCCCTCGGAAGACGCAGTTGGTTGTTCGCCGGTTCCGACCGCGGCGGCGTGCGCGCGGCGGCGATGTACACCCTCATCGGCACCGCCAAGCTCAACGACGTCGACCCGCAGGCCTGGCTCGCCGATGTCCTCCGCCGCATCGCCGGGACGCCGCAGAACCGGCTCGACGAACTCCTCCCCTGGAACTGGGTCCCCGAACAGCGGCACGATCTGGCCGCTTAGGCCGACCGTCCACTGCGCACTACTCCTCGCCGCCAAACTCGGGCCAGTTCACCCTGCGGTCTCCGGCGGATGGTTACCGGTAATGTCCCGAGCCCGCGATAAAGCGCGGCCGCCCAGTTTGCCCAGTCTTCACTTCGTCTCTCCTCGAGCAACGCCCGAATCACCAAGTTAGTTCCTTTTCGTGTTTTCGAGTCAACGGGAAATTCATCGGCCACAATTAGGGGCTGCGCATTCGCCCAGATTGTGTTGATAAACTCCGCGACAATTGCTGTATGCGATAGCATTTCCGCATTTGCGTCACCAACAAATGAGCACAGTACCTCCAACTGGACCAGGTCACGACTGATGTCCCGCTCAAACACGGAGAGAAGCACTGGTGCGCTTACCGATACGTAGGAATGGCGAAAGTGCGCAAGATAGACAACCGCGTCCGCGTATGCAGTGAATGAGATCGTGCCGGCTTGTTCGGCATCGAAGAGAACTGCCTGAATCCAGACACCGTTTGCACCAAATCCCTGTTGTGCTAGGCGCCGCATCACGAAGTCCTCGCAAAGCAACAGTCGCGAACTACCGGCTATCACCGCTGAGGCGAATGCTCCGCTCGGTGGGAGGCGAACCAGTTTCTCGCCCAATTCCGAGAAGCGATCGGGAAACTGAAGAGGTTCAACGGTACACGAACTCTCTACCGCTTGGATCAGTTTGATTACATGATCCAAGCGTCTTTCGCGATCTTCCGGAGTTTCTACGAATCCGAAGTACTCTCCGTCTTGGTAGCCCATGGTCATGGTTTCGTCATTTCCGCCCTCAACCACTTGCTCCGTCATTGCCGACAGCCGAGTGAGTTCGTTGGCGGGTATCGCGATCTGCCCGAGCCTTTCCCTCAGCACTGGTAACACCCCTAGCGCAGCAGCGTGCCAAGCGGTGAACGCGTCAATAACTGCCCCTCTGCGCTCATTCTCTCGAATAAGTTCCAGAGCTCTGTCCCGTTCGTCCGCCGTTCCGGTACAGACGCGAACTTGCTCTCCTAGCGAACTAATATATTGCGCGAACGCAACGATACCGCCGGGACGATCGCCAGCGGCCATGACAAGGGGTATGTTGTTGCGCAAATAGAAGTCCGCCTGCTCCCTGGCCATTGCACTGTTCCGCCGGATCTGCTCCAGCGCTGGTTCGATATCATCATCGGCAATGGTGACCGCCGCGAACCCTTTCGCTTCTGGAAATCTTTGCCCGAAGTCGCTTGTCAAGTGATGAAATGCTTGCAACCACCTCGGCTTGATCTCGGAGACGCACCAAGTTTCCTTTGAACCCAGTGAGGTCTGTATCTCGAACTCGTCCCCTTTCCGGAGGTTCAGACATTGCGATATGAATGCATTGTCCGTCGGTACCGCCTGTCCCCACGGCCTGTCCTGCGCCTCCCCGACCAACGCTTCGAAACTGCCTTTACTGCCGTGTGCCAGGCGCACCCATGTTCCTGACTCGACCTTTGGCTCTTTGTCGGGTTCCCAGTCCGCCGAGGTAGCGCGAAGGACCAGCCCTATAAATTTCATTACGACCTCGGCATTTTCGAGGCCCTCGCTCAGAGACGTATACCCGTGCCCAAGCGCACGCTCGGTCTCGGAAAAGTCAAGAAGTGCATGGCTAACGTTAATTCGATCCAACGCGGTTCCATACAATGCGTCTACATCTCGTGACTGAAGGAGTTCCCGTATCTCGTCCTTCCTGTTGCTTTGATAGAGTGCTCGAATCAAGCACATCAGTGTGTCGATACGGCAGTCTGCGTTTAGCGCTTTTACCAGAACTGTCGCTGCCACATTCGGTACACCGCGATTGAAATGTAATATTCCCTCGAGCTTCAAAAAGATGGCCAAATTCTTTATTTCCGAGTGCAAAGCATCAAAGAATCTCAAGGCCCGCTGTCGTATTGGCACATCAAGTACGTACGCATGAGCCAACAACCGCAACTCCTCACTGTCGCGGTACAATGCGACGCGTCCGTCCAACGCATCCGCTGCGATACCCGGGTGTCCGCGTACCATCGCTTCCTCCGCAACAGCTAGCCGCGACGGGTAGTCGGCATCTCCATGCTGCACGGACGCCACTGCGGCATCGAATAGGGACTGGGAGATATCCTCAAACCCTCGGGTCCGTGCGGACTGACCCAAGATGATCAATGAACGTGTATGCCCGGAGAACTCTCCATGCTCCAATGTCAAAATGTGCCGCGCTTCTTCCGGATCAGCCAGTTCGGCACGCGCGACAAGTTTCGTCGCATGTGCGACGAGGCGTTCTGACTGGGGAGCGTTGGCGGCATAACGATCGGCAAGCTCCAGAACAGAATTCCAATCCTTGCTGGTCACCGCAATCTTGAACCGAACTGCCACGACTTGATGGTTGTCTTCCAGATCAGAAATAACTTGCAGGGCCTTGTCCGTTTCGCCCCTTTCGACGAGCAACACCGCCAACTGCTCCTTTACAGTCATATCCTCGGGAAATCGTTCCGCTGCCTCCCAACCAAGAGCGGTGGCGGATTCATTCCGGCCAAGGATCCTGTATGCAAGCATCAGATTAAGCGGTACAGAGGTCAGGTCACCGCGTTGACGCCGTTTGCGGCTGCGCATCTCGTCCCACAGCGTCTCGTAAACTTCGATTGCCTTCTCAACGTTCGGCAATCCATTGCCCTGCAACGCGAGTCCATAAGCGTACGCTTCTCCTCCTATCGCGCGCGATAGCAATGCATTGGCGTACGCTTCCTTCAGCTCCGCCACCTCAGGATGTCTACCGTGAGCTTGGATCGCAGCTTCCCACCACGCTTGAGGCTCCACACGATGTACAAGCCACAACACATATGCTTGCTCCACTTCGGGCGTACGCCTAATCGCCTCCGGGATGAGTGACATTGGATCTCCAACACCGTCATCGTGGATTAGGCTGCGAATGAAGACTGCCCCAAGCGATGCATTTTCGGGCTGCTCGTCCAGTGCTTTCTTTGCAATGTCCCGTGCACGGAGCCAGTCGTTTCCTAGCAAGTGCCCGAGTGCCTTGTTGGCGATCGCCTTCCGTTCCTCAGGGGCGATGTCGCACGCTGAGATGAACTCCGCAGCTGCCCTCTCCACGTCGCCGAGTTCCAGCCGACATGCGGCGATGTTGGTTGCGGTTCTGAAACGAATTCTCGATCCGACGTTTGCATCCAGCCTCGACTGAAGCCGCTGCAAGGATTCTAGGGCTATTTCCGGTTCATTCGGGATCAGGGAAACATAGTCGGTGATGAGCGCTTCGTACTCGGAATCCATCGCGGTGGATTCCACGGTCACCTGTTGCACACCGAGGTTCGCAATATCTTGCCGAATTAGTTCCAGATGAGGTGAGAGTTTCTCCGCAACCTGTTCAGGCACGTCTTCGACCTTCTGGAGTATTTTTTCTCCGTGTCCTGTGTGGGAAGGGTCGAAGGCACGCAGCGCTTCTGGGTGGCGCTGGACCTCCTGTTGCAAGTTTTCCCAGCCGATGACCGAGATCTGCAGGGGGACACTTCGCCCTTCGCTGATCGAGGCAGAGAGTTCCCTGGCCAGGCTCTGAAGCTTCGCGTCGTCGGGCGCTGTTGTGACTATTGCGTACTCGGCAAGCAGTGGATGAAATGTAAAGGCTTTCTCGACCTCGGCACGGACCTCGTTCTCAGTAAGCTGTTGGCCTTCTCCCTTTAGTTTGCACTGAATCCCAACAACATTACGAGGGTCGCCGTCTCTGCACCCGACAATATCCACGCCATGTTGTCGCTGCCCGCGGCGCCCGTACAGATACGTTCCTTCATCGTTCAAGATGCATCGCCATAGGACGAGGCTACACCTCTCGAATGCTTGTTCGTCACGTGGTTTGGGAACCTGTACCGCACTCAGTTCGGACATGACTGGGAAACGCCTCGTTTCAGGGTTCGTCGTTGTCGTGCTCGCCCGTTTCGCTGGCGAACTCAAACCGGCCGCGGCACACCTTCGTGGGGGAATAGCGACGTTCCGTACCTAGTGGTCTCCCAGAACGGGCGGATCTCGGGACGGAGCGGCATCGAGTGGCGATCCCCGTCCATCTTGCGCTTCCGATCGATTTCGCCGCTGACGTACTCGACGGACTCGTGGATGACCCCGCGCTCCATGCCTGCCTCCTCCAGGTGTCACCGCATATCCGCGTCGGCCGCGAGCTGCTCCTTGGTGACGCCGTTAAGCGCGAGCTTCATCCCGCAGGCAGTGCGTGCGACTGCCTCGATGTTGTTACTCCACATGGCCATGACCACCCCTTGTCGGCCCGTCCGCTCCTGCGCGGGAGCGGCTTGCACTTTAGCTGATGCGGGCTCCCCGGCCATCCCCGAAGACACTCTGACGACATCGCGGTGCTGCACTGTCGATCCTGAGCACCGCCACGGGCCGGTTCCCGACAGGGCGGCCCGCGCTTTGCTGACCGCCATAGAGCCGAAACCCTGAGGCTGTGATTAACGTGCTCGGTGCCCGAGGCGGGTGGCTGTCCTTACCGCCGGAGTGATTGACGGCGACGAGAGCGCCGGCGCGAATCGTCTCCCGGCGCGCGGGCGACACCGGAATATCGGCGAGTTTGACGGACATGGATCGGCCTCCCGGATGGGAATGCGGGGACGCCTCTGCGGCCCCCGCGATGCGTCCGGAAGACGCCGGCCTCCGCCTCCTTCCGGCGTCGTGCACCGTCCTTTGGCGCCGGGATCGGCGCCGTGCCTACCCGCATCGGGAAGACGACCATGACGTTCCCGGCAACGACGGAAGTGGCGGCCACGGGCAGTGTGGCGGACGCGGCGACCACCTGTGCGGAGGCCGTCAACGCCCGGCCATCGAATGAAGGCGGCCGTCGGAGCCTGGAGCGGAAGCTAGATGTCGAGCAGAACCGGTGGCATCCGCTCGTCAACCCGACAGGGTTGCGGCTACCGTTGCGGGCAGCAGGAAGATACGGTGAGGATCTGGGTCACGCCCGACAGGACGATGATTGGCAGTTCCGGTCTGTGGCGGCTTGGGGATTGACGCGGGCGGACCGACAGTCGAGGAATGCCGGCCTCCGGCGGGCAACGCCATGGGAACCAGTCCGGTCGAAGCGGTTGCCGGCTGGGTGCGAAGAAGCGGGGGTGGCGTTCGAGATGTTGCATATTGCGGGAATGCCGCCCGTCTATGATCGGTGGCTGAATGGCGTGGTGCCGACCTGGGCCAGCCTCAAGGCGGACCGGATCGATGCGATGCGCGGTATGCCCGCATGGGAGGACGGGGCGATCCGCCTGGCGTTCGATTTGACGGACGACGAGATCGCGCACTCGCCGATGGTGCAGAACGCTTTCGTGCTGATGCGCGCCGCCGACGAAGCGGACGGGCTGGAACTCACAGCCCGGGGCAACCTGACCCTCGGGACCGTATCGGCAATGCACGAGGCGATGAACTGGCCGGGCTGCCTATTCGAGCAGAAATGGCGCGCCGGCAAGCGGCTGCGGGAAGGTTACGTCGAGGAACTGCGGCTGGTCCGGGAACTGGTGACGATGGACAGCCTGCTGATCCGAAAGGACGGCCGGCTCCGGGTCGGGGCAACTGGGCGCCATGTGCTCAAGGGCGCGCGGGAACGTGTCCAGAGGAACTTCTTCAGGAACTGCTTCTGGGAGGTGAGCCTCAGTCTGTTCGGCGGGCCCGAGTGTGGCAACTGGCCCCAGCCGCAAATCGGCCTGGCACTGTGGTCTCTCTCGACGACCGGGGACCGGTGGCAGGACACCGAAACGCTGATGCGTCTCAGCGTGCTGCCGGACGAGGGCGTGCTGCGCAATCCGGACTGGGTGGCGCCGGTGCTGTTCGTGCTGCGGCTTCTGCGGCCGTTGCGCTGGTTCGGACTGGTCGAGTGCCGCGGCGAGGATGCAACGCGGACCGGCAACGGCGAGTGGCGCAAGACGCCGTTGTTCGACCGATTCGTGCAGTTCGATCCCAAGCTGTTCGGAACCGGGCAGGTAACCGCGCACTGAGGGCGCGGCGGAGAGGGGAAGATCGACTTGTACAATTTGGTGGAGCGACCCCAGGCGGCTCGGTACCGCGCTGATCAGCAATCCTGGAGGGCTGGAGTCTGCGCCACCTCTACGACCCATTCGGTCGCTTTTCGGCAGGAACGAACGACGGACGACGACAGCGAGGGACCTGGGGTTGAATCCGGCCGGTTTCGATGCGATGACGGGAGCGGCGAGGGTCGCATACGGAGATTACGGAAGCGTCACCGAATGCCGGGATTTGAGGTCACCCAACCTGCCTGTCGGGTACAAGGCTGGCGTATGAGGCAAGAAGGTCGTGGAGCGGACTAGATCTGATGCTGGCCAAAGGATGGGGCCCGGAGCCGGGCTGTTCGAGCCACGTAGAGTTATTCGACCCTACGGTGAACTCGGCTTGGGCGCTGGAGTCTATATTTTAATCTTGGGAGGGACTGTTGGAAGCCATTTTCAACAAAATTCCAAAGCGTAGTCACTCTGACTTTCTAGAAAGCATCTTGGAACATTATGTTGAAAAACAAGGACTAGGAGGTATTTCAAAGTCTGACTTTGATGCACTATTAGTGTATCTCTTTTCCAAGTATAGCGAAAGTCCGTTTGATGCATTTTATTTCGGACAAATTTTTCGTACAAAAGAAGGACGAGTGAAATCTCTTTACGAAACTGGCGTGAACAAATACTCTGGTTTATCAGAAGGCTTGGCATGGATCTCGATTCTAGAAAAACTATGTATAACAAAATTTGAACTGGAGAGTTATGAAAAAGGACAAATCCGTTTCAAGTTTGAAAATCCGGCATTGTACAAGTATTTTCAAAAACGATTGCGAGTATTGGGTTACGCTGCTAGTTATTCAAGCACATCTGAAATTGTTACGATCACGCTGGAGTCTTTTGGTAATCTTCTTCAGCACCTGCACGACATTAGTCAGACGGAATTTGATACAGAAGAAATGAACAAAATTCAACCATTAGTCGGCAAGGTGGCAAGGACACTGATTGAATCGCTGGGTAAGAGTAGGGTCAAGGAACTGAAGTCGGAAAAGTATAAGAGTACAGCTGCAGGAAAAGCAATTTCAGCATTATCCGGTCTTTCCAGCATAGGTAGCTTCTTTCTGGCGATAGTGTAACCCGGCGTGCGGTTGGAGTGGCACTCAAGGACGTCGAGGTGAAGATCGGAGACGATGGTCAGATGCTGGTGCGCTGCCCGCTACCAATGAATGGATATTGTAATCGGAAGGTGCTCAGCCAGGAGGTCCTGCGGGACGGCCGCCTACAGGCCCGTGGTGGGGGTCCCTCGAGCGGGGACTGGAGTTTCGGTCGGGGTGCATCGTCGCCAGTACCGCGTTCAGCAACACCGCGGCCAGATCCGCTAGAAAACGTCGCCCGGTGGGTCACGCAATGAATTCCCTCGTGGCTCTTCCCTCGGAGCTGATAGGAAGTCCCCCCAAGAAACGAAGGCTATGATACGAGATGGCTGAGGTCTTAAGTCGGAATTGGGGAACAGGAAACGATCGTGGACGGTGACGCTCCCTTGAGTGAAGGACAGGTCGTGACCGGCCCGCTGTTCAACGAGCCGATGCGGGTGGAGACTGTTCGCGCCGACGGCGAGAACGTCTGGGTGGCGGGGTTAGTGGGGGTGCGGTCGGATCGTTTTCGCCGCGTCACGCTGACTGCCGACGACCTGCCCAGCTTGAGCGTCGCCGAATCCGCGCTCGCGTATGACGGTGACGGTGGGCTGCTTCGTCTCGGCTTGCAAGCTTACGCTCTCGGGATCGCTTACGAGTTCGACCCGTATTTCGGTCTCTCCACATCACGGGTCGATCCGCTGCCGCACCAGCTTGAAGCGGTTTACGACAATCTGCTGAAGCTTCCCCGCGTGCGTTTTTTGCTGGCGGATGACGCTGGGGCGGGCAAGACCATCATGGCCGGCCTGCTCTTACGAGAGCTGAAATTGCGAGGTCTGATTGAGCGAGCCCTCGTCGTGTGCCCCGCCAACCTGTCGTTCCAGTGGCAGCGTGAACTCAAGGAGAAGTTCGACGAGACGTTCTTGGTGCTCAAGGGCAGCGACATTCGAGAGCAGTTCGGGGTCAATCAATGGCTGGAGCAGAAGCAGATCATCACTTCACTCGACCTTGCCAAGCGCACCGACATTCTGCCCGGTCTGCAGCAGGTGCATTGGGATCTCGTGATCGTCGACGAGGCGCATCGCATGTCCTGGTCGCCGCCTGCCCGAAAGACGGCCCGCTATGCCCTTGGCGAGCTCCTGAGGGACAGCGCCGACCATGTTCTTCTACTCACCGCCACGCCACACAAGGGCGACCCTCGCAACTTCACGCTGTTTCTGCAGTTGCTCGACCGCGACGTCTATGCCGACGTCAAGTCTATTCGCGAAGCGATGGACCGGCGGAGGGCGCCCTTCTATCTGCGGCGCACCAAGGAAGCGATGGTGTACTTCCCAGAGTGCGGCACTGACGGGACATGGGTCGCGAAACCGGTGTTCACCAGGCGCATCCCGCGCACGGCCGATTTCGCGATCGACGGCCCAGAATTCGCGCTCTATCAGGAAGTCACCCGTTTCGTGAAGCGGCAGAGTGCCCGCGCCGCGGCGCAGGGGGACGACCCGCGTGCACGCGCAGTCGGCTTCCTGATGTCGCTTTATCAGCGCCGCCTCGCGTCCAGTACCCGCGCCATGCGCCGCTCACTCGAAAATCGAGCCAAACGATTAACGGATGGTCTCGACCGGGCGCAGGAGCTAGCCAGGACTGCCCCGCCGAGTCTACCCGATCCGGAGGAGCTCGAAGAGTTAGAAGATGCTGAGCGCGAGCGTCTGGAGGCAATGCTGGAGGCGATCACGCTGGCCGGCAACACGGAACAGGTGCGCGAAGAGATCGTGGAGATTCGCCGACTTGCGGAGGACGCCAAGGCGGTCGAGGGCTCCGGCGCTGAGGCGAAGCTTAACCGCCTCAAGAACATTATGCAGGAGGAGGGGTTTTTCGATCGCCCAGACCAGCGTCTGCTGCTTTTTACAGAGTTCAGGGACACCCTCGACTACCTGATGGACCGGCTGAAGGGTTGGGGCTTCAGCATCGGCTGCATCCACGGCGGCATGAGACCGGGTTCACGCGATGAGCCGGGTACCCGTCTCCACACCGAGCAGCAATTCCGGGAAGGCAACATTCAAATCCTCGTCGCGACCGAAGCGGCGGGTGAAGGCATCAACCTGCAGTGCTGCCACATTCTCTTCAACTATGACATTCCCTGGAATCCCAACCGGCTCGAGCAACGCATGGGCCGCATCCATCGGTACGGTCAACGGCAGGACTGCTTAATCTTCAATTTCGTTGCGACCAACACCATTGAGGGGCGGGTGCTTCAGCGCCTGATGGAGAAACTTCAAGAGATCAGAGACGCTCTGGACGATGACGCAGTCTTCAATGTGGTGGGCGAAGTCCTCCCGGCTGCACACGTCGAGCGTGTACTGCGGGACTACTACGCCGGCAAGCTCGGTGACATCGACTTGGAGGACAGGCTACTTCGGGACGTGGATGAAGGGCGTTTTCGCGACATCTGCCAAACAGCGCTGGAAGGCCTCGCCTCCAAAAAGCTCAATCTTGACATGCTGGTCGAACGCCGTGCGCGGGCGCAGGAGCGCCGTGTGGTGCCCGAGACCATCGCGCGGTTCATCAGGGAGTGCGCGGCGGACGCGGGGATGACCCTAAAGCCAGTGGACGGCCTACCCCACACGTTTGATCCGGGGCGAACGCCGGCCTCGTTGCGGATGTTCGAACGGACAGAGGATTGGACACTCCCCTCGCTAGCGGCCCGGTACCCCCGCATCTCGACGGATCGGGAGGCTGCCGAAGAGAATAACCTCGAATGGGTGACGCCAGGCCATTCCCTATTCGAATCTCTCCGTCGCCACGGACTGGAACGCGGCCGGCAGGCCTTCGCTGTCGGAGCTTGCTTCCATTCCCTCGAGCATGAGGAGCCGGCACGTTTGGATTTCTATCGGGCACAGGTGGTGGATGGCCGAGGGCAGGTCATCCATGAGCGATTGTTCACAATCGAACTGGCGGACGATGGAGCACCTCGCCTGCGCGCGCCAGATGTGCTCGGCGATCTCGCCCCGGTTCCGGGTCCCGACAGCTTGCCTGCTGTTGCTGCTCTTCCAGAAGCAACGGCTTGGCTCAACGAACACGCACTGTCTGCGTTTCTGAGCGATATCCGGAAGGAGCGGCATACAGAGGTCGAGCGCATTTCGGAGCATGTCGAGCTTTCCCTGACCGAGGTGCTGCAACGGATCGACGAGGAAATCGGGCGCGCGGCGGAGGACGCGAGCAAGGGAGCGGCCGGTGCCGAGGGGCGCTTCGCCCAGGCCGAAGCTCGCCATGCGGAAGCCCTCGCGCGTCGCGAGCGCCGACGCGACGAACTTACCCGACAGCATGCAGTGACGCTCCAGGGTGTCGAGCGGCTGGCGAGCGTACTTGTCCTGCCCCATCCCGAGCGGGAGACACCGGACGTCAGGCGCCTGCGCCCCAACCCGGAGACCGAGATGACGGCGATGCGGGTCGTGATGGAGAGCGAAGAGGCGCAGGGGCGCCAAGTCTATGACGTCCATGAGAAGAACCTCGGTTACGATGTGACCAGCCTCGATCTGCGCTCTGGCGAGTTGCGACTGATCGAGGTGAAGGGACTCGCCGGTGCCACCGGCACTATCCTGCTCACGCCCAACGAGCGCCGGGTGGCCGAGGACCGCCCCGAATGCTATTGGCTTTATGTGGTAACCAACTGCGCGACGGAACCGGAACTTCGAGAGCCGATCAGGGATCCGGCCCGTTTCCCGTGGCACGAGGTCACCAAAGTCGCCCACTACTATCTGGACGTTGATGCCTTGAAGAAGCCGATGACGGTCTGGGACGATCGGGCACCATACGGCGGCGGGAGCGCGGACGATGCTTGATCAGGGCACACTGGACGAGATCGTCCAGCGCATCGTGGAGGTAGCCCACCCCGAGAAGATCATCCTCTTCGGCTCTGCCGCGCGCGGCGACATGGGACGGAACAGCGACGTGGACCTTCTCGTTATCCGAGAAGGTGCCGACGCCCTCGATCTCATGACACGGATCTACGGGAACCTGCGCGGGGTCGGCGCCGCAGTCGACGCTATCGTGGCAGCGCCCGAGCACGTGGAGCGGTTCAAGGACAGTCACGCGCTGGTGTTCAAACCTGCTTTGCAGGAGGGACGGGTCATCTATGAGGCCCCCTGAGCGTTTTCCGCCTGACGACCCGCGGGAATGGCTCAACCGCGCTAGGAGCAATCTCGCTCTGGCGAAGAACCGTGCGCCCGGCGTGTATCTGGAAGATCTATGCTTCGAGGCCCAGCAGGCAGCCGAGAAGGCAATCAAGGCCGTGCTGATCGGTCGTGGCGTCGAATTCCCTTATGTGCATGATCTGTCGCGCCTGTTGTCGCTGCTTGAGGAAGGAGGGCAGACCATCCCGACGGAGGTCCATACAGCGGGGACACTCACCCCCTACGCCTTGATTACGCGCTATCCAGGCATCGTTCGGCCAGTAACCCAGAAAGAATATGTGAAGGCTGTCGAGATCGCCGAGGCGGTGATTCGTTGGGCTGAGAACCATCTGTGATTCCCAGGGAATGCAAGCGGTTGGCGGAGGTGGATTTTCCGATCGCCGAGGTCTCGCGGCACGCGGCACGGGAGAAGTCGATCTATCGAGGACACCCGTCGACTGTACATCTCTGGTGGGCGCGGCGACCGTTGGCGTCATCGCGAGCGATGCTTATGGCGTTGGTGCTCCCAGACCCGTGTGACAAGCACTGCTCGCCATCCTTCAAGGATGAGGCTAGGCGGACCCTTCTTGCAATGGACGGCCGACCACATGGGTGGTCGGAGATAATCGTGACCGACGAGGGGCTGCGGCAAGTCATCCTGAAGTTCATCGCCGACTTCGCAAACTGGGACAATGCCGCCAGCGAGACCTACCTCGATACAGCTCGCAACTTGGTGAGGGCGGCGCACGGCGACGAAGAGCCGCTGGTTGTGGACCCCTTTGCGGGCGGCGGCTCGATCCCTCTAGAGGCGCTCAGACTTGGCTGCGACGCCTTCGCCAGCGACCTTAACCCGGTGGCGTGTTTGATTCTAAAAGTTATGTTGGAGGACATCCCTCGTCTTGGACCGGTACTGGGCACCAAACTACGTCAAGACGGTACAGACATTGAACGTAAACTCAAGAAAGAACTACTTGAATTCTATCCATCTGACGCCGACGGGGCGGTCCCAATCGCTTACCTTTGGGCACGCACGGTGCGTTGCGAATCTCCAGGCTGCGGGGCCGAGTTTCCTATTTATAAATCGCCTTGGCTATCAAAAAAAGGGGCATCGAGAGCGCGTTTCTTTAAGGAGACCACAGATGGACCCTGTAGGGTACTATTGATCAGCAAGAAACCGCGAAAAGGTCCAGTGAGATTTCGCATTGCGCGTGGAGAAGGTAGCGAGCAATCAAAGGTAGGATTCTTCGAGCTAAAAGGAACGAAGGCCAAAGGAAATAATGCAAATGCAATTTGCCCGTGCTGTGATGCCATTCTTTCTGGTACCGTTAAGAATCCCCGAGTACAGACACAACTGGCTGCACAGCGGGGGGGAGCAGACGTAATATTCGATCAAAATGGACGGCGCTCCGGAGGTGCTCGGTTGGTTGCAGTGGTGACAGTGAAGCCTGGTAAGCAGGGGCGCCGATACCGATTGCCGACCGAAAATGACTACGATGCGGTACGCCGCGCGCAGACCGAGATCTCTGAAATCCTAGATGGGTGGGATCCTACGGACGGACAGAACCTTTCCCCTGTGCCAGATGAGTTAATCTCTCTGAATGAGATTCGACGCATCAGTGTACCACTTTACGGAATGCGCCAGTGGAGTGACGTGTTTACGGCTAGGCAAAAGGTGGCGTTGGCGAAGCTACTAGACTCAATACGACGA
Organism: Alphaproteobacteria bacterium; assembly: GCA_965202835.1. Classification (GTDB taxonomy): domain Bacteria; phylum Pseudomonadota; class Alphaproteobacteria; order MPNO01; family MPNO01; genus MPNO01. Next base: position 677,890 of record CBDBCA010000002.1, read on the forward strand.
AGTAAATCTACTGAACTGCGACGCGTTCTGGCTTGCGCGTTCAGTCGCGTAGCCATGAGTGGCATGTCTTGCACACGATGGAACGCTGTAGCGGAGAAGATGCAGCATACGTTTGGAAGGCAAGCGTTGCCTATTGTGTGGGACTTCGCTGAGGTTGTCGCTATCGCTGAAGCACCCGGCAATTGGAAAAGTGGATATGAACTGATTGGCGACGTTATTGATGCTACGCGTTGCGAAAAGGCTGCTCAATCTCTCTCCGCTGATGCGGCCAGTCACCCGCTGCCCGATCAGACGGCTGGAGTTTGGTTCACCGATCCACCTTATTATGACGCAGTGCCCTATGCTCATCTTTCTGATTTCTTCTATGTTTGGTTGAAGAGAGCAAATTTGGAGCTTCCATTTCTAGACGGCGCAACAAGTGCTCGAGACCTGACGACGCCGAAGGAAAAGGAGATTGTTGTCGATCGTCCTCATCGATTGAGCACTTCCACTAAGGACGCCGAGTTCTATGAGAACGGTATGGCGGAAGCATTTGCCGAAGGTCGTCGTGTTCTGCGTGACGATGGTGTTGGCTCGGTCGTCTTCGCCCACAAGACTACCGAGGGGTGGGAGGCGTTGCTCTCAGGTATGATCCGGGGCGGCTGGACCATCACTGGGTCGTGGCCAGTCGCCACCGAGATGGGGTCGCGGCTTAATGCACGAGAAACTGCATCTTTAGCGACAAGCGTCCATCTCATCTGTCGGCCTCGCCCTGACGACGCTCCTGTCGGCGACTGGGCCGATGTCCTGCGCGAATTACCTGTGCGCGTCATTGGCTGGATTGAGCGGCTTCAGGTCGAAGGTATCCGAGGTGCAGACCTCGTGTTCGCCTGTGTCGGCCCCGCGCTGGAGATCTTCAGCCGCTACAGCGCCGTGGAGACCGCTGAGGGACGCGAGGTCGGTCTTCCCAGTTACTTGGAGAAGGTATGGGAGGTCGTCGGCCGCGCGGCGCTCGGCCAGGTGCTCGGTACCGCCGAAGCCCAGGCCCGTAACGGATTGGCAGGCGCGCTTGAGGAGGATGCTCGTCTAACCGCACTGTTCCTCTGGACTTTCCAGAGCACCGAGGCCATAAGCGAGAACAAGAAGAAAAAGGACGATGAGGAGGACGAAGAATTGGCCAAGGCGGCGGCTAGGGGGCTCAGCCTCCCCTTCGACGTGGTACGCCGCTTTGCTCAGCCCATGGGTATCGACCTCGGCCGCTGGACCGACCGTGTCATCAGGCAGAAGAAGGGTGTCGTGCGTCTGCTGCCGGTAGCCGAGCGAGCCAAGGCGCTGTTCGGCGAGGACGGCGCAAGCGCAGCCGCCGACTGGATCGATAGGGACCCCCAAGCCGACCTGCAACCGGCACTCTTCCCCGATTGGGATGCCACCCAGTCGCCGAAGAGACGCCGAGGCGCGAAGTTTTCCATTGAGGCCGATGCTGCAGTCCATAGCCCCGAGGCCACCACGCTCGACCGTGTGCACGCAGCCATGCTGCTCCAGTCCAGTGGCCACGCTGGTGCTCTCCGTAGCCTGATCGCCGCTGAGCAGGAGCGCGGCCCCGATTTTTTCCGCCTCGCCAACGCCCTCTCCGCTCTCTATCCTCGCCCCAGCCAGGAGAAGCGCCTCCTGGACGCCATGTTGCTCGCGGTGCCGCTATGAGTGCTCCTGAACGCCTCACGCTGATTACAAAGAAGTCCGAGTCTTTTGAGGCGTTCGAGATGTTCAAGACAGCGTTCATTGATAGCGCGCAGATTTTGGAGAATAACTATCTGGTTTGGCGTGGCGGGAGAGTCCAGGTCCCTGTTTATTGGCATTGCTCAGCCGGCATTTGGGGTGTTTTTGAGCCGAAGCCCCCTGCAACAAAGAAGACCGGGAAAAGATTCTGGAATTGCTTTGGACTCGCAGACCCGAGAAATAACGAACGGCTCAGAATAACAGTCGAAATAAATCCCCCACATGAGTGGAACGATAATCGAACCGCGGCTGTTTTCCTTCGTGATAGACAGGGCAGATACTACGTGGCTCACTCGGGAAGACTTGGAGGTAGCCAGCCGGGCCTTAGTCAGGAGGAATTCAGGGAATTCAGCGCCCAGCTCGATTGGCGTGAAATAAACACACCGAGCGGTGATAGAGAAGTTGTCATATTTGGGCCGCTAAAGGACAATGGGCTCCGGAGTATTCTTGCCACCTTTATTCGTACGGTGGCTAAATTTAAAGAAGCTGTCGGCGCGCAAAACCAATAAGGTAGAGCGGAACCGACGCATGCAGGCTCCAATTGTCTGGCAGGTCTCTGCAGGGCCGTGGGACCGCTCTTATGTGGATGTGTTTCTGGACTATGGGATCGCGCTGATCGGCCCTGGCGATCCCGGACGCTGGAATGCTGAGCGGAGCGATGAGGAGTACGAATGCTCTTTTGTTCGCCGCTTCGCCGCTGATCTCGAACGCGGTGATGTGCTGCTGCTGCGCATGGGCTTGTCCACAGTTGGGGCGATTGGAGTTGTGGCCTCGGACTACGACTACTATCCGCAGTTCGACGATGTGAACGGATGGGACCTACAGCACGGCCGGCGGGTACGCTGGTGTCCGCTGCCCGAACCCTATGACTTCAAGCACCCGGTGTTTGGCGCCAACCCGCCTCGTATATCGCGGATCCATTCGGAGGATGTCTGCGAGTACGCAGCTCGCTTCGTGCAGTCTCCGCCAATAGATTGGCAGACCCGTGTATTGCCGAGGTTACCCGAAGAGGAGCCGCTACTCGGAGCGCCACCGCCAGAACTGAGAGAGATTGTCGCACAAGTGCATGATCTTGTCGGGCTCTACGGGACCGATGCGTTCGGGGAGCGACCATCAGAAGACGAACTGGTCGCGCACTACGTCGTTCCGTTTCTCCGTGCACTGGGTTGGCCGGAAGAGAAGATTGCAGTCAAATGGCGGCACATCGATGTTTGCGTGTTTGCGACGCTGCCCAGAGTGCCGGAAAACTGCCTCTACTTGATTGAGGCAAAGCGCCTGGGAACAGGTGTCGAAGGCGCACTCGGGCAGGCAAAGCGTTATGTCTCCATGCTTGGAGTATCTCGAGACGTCGTCGTCACAGACGGCGTTCGTTACCGGATGTATGACGCTCACAGTGGTTTTGCCCCTGTCGCCTACGCAAACTTGGCGCACTTGAAGGAGTCGGCTGTGCATTTGTTCGCCCGCATGAGACGAACCTAAGGAGGGCAGCGTGGACCCCTGGTACAAGATCGTTACGCCGCGCCGGGAAGTTCGGGAAGGCAGGTCGTTCAGTCCGGACGAGTTCGCCATCGCGCTGGAGCAAGTGGTGGCCGGGACCGCACCAGCAGACTATACCGATCCGGCGCAGTTCTTCTCCCGTACCTGTTTCACTCGGGCGTTGAGGGAGCACGCCGGAATGGTGCTTCGGCGTCTCGATGGCAAAACAGAGAACACGGCGCCCGTGCTCACGCTCATTACGCAGTTTGGCGGGGGCAAGACGCACACGCTGACCGCGCTTTATCATCTTGCGAACGCCGGCGCGAACATTGGCGCGCTACCCAACGTCGCTGAACTCCTGAGCACGGCTCGAGTCGGGAGCGCGCCTGCTGCTCGCGTTGGGGTCTTTGTCGGTAACGCGTGGGATCCGGCGGACGGGCGGGAGACTCCCTGGATCGATCTGGCATGGCAGTTAGCCGGCGACAACGGCATCGCGGCGTTGGGCACCGCTGCGCGCACTACGCCGCCAGGGACTGAGGCCTTGGCGAGGGTCTTCACTGAAGCCGATGCGCCAGTACTGCTCCTGTTCGACGAGGTGCTGAACTTTGTCAATCGTCACCGTGGGTTGGCCGATGGATTTCTCGCCTTCATCCAAAACTTGACCGTCGCCGTGACCGGCACCCCGAGGGCGGCGGCGGTGATCAGTCTTCCGCGCAGCCAAGTCGAAATGACCGAGTGGGATCAACAGTGGCAGAGCCGAATTACCAAGGTGGTTCGCCGCGTCGCACGCGATCTCATCGCCAATGACGAGGCCGAAATCGGCGAAGTCGTGCGTCGTCGGCTGTTCGAGGACCTCGGCGACGAGAAGCGGCGCCGCAAGGTCGCAAAGGCATACGCGGCCTGGTGCTTCGAGCGAAGAGCGCAGTTGCCGCCTGAGTGGTTGGCGGTGGATACCTCGGCAACGGAAGCAAGGGTGCGTGAATTCCTGCGGAGCCGGTTTGAGGCATGCTATCCGTTTCACCCTTCCGCTCTGTCGGTTTTTCAACGGAAGTGGCGTGCATTGAGCCAGTTCCAGCAGACCCGAGGGACGCTGGCGATGCTGGCGCAATGGATCTCGTGGGCGGCGCGCGTGCAATTTGAGCAAGCCCGGACGGAACCGCTTATCACATTGGGTTCGGCACCGCTGCACGTGCCTGAATTTCGGGCGGTGGTCTTGGGCCAATTGGGAGAATCCCGCCTCGACGTTGCTATTGACGCTGACCTAGCAGGACCGACTGCGCACGCAATGGCTCTCGACGTCGATAGCAAGGGGCCGCTGAAAATGATTCACCAGCGGGTCGGCGCCGCGATCTTGTTCGAATCCTCGGGCGGACAAGTTGACAAAGTTGCGCATCTGCCGGAGTTGCGCTTCGCGATTGGCGAACCATCGGTGGACACCACGTCCGTGGACAATGCTGCGACAGCCCTGGAGAGCGTTGGTTTCTTCATCCGCAAGGTCGGAACGGACGGATTCCGAATTCATCATCAGGCAACCTTGCGGAAGGTTGTCAACGATCGGCGTGCCTCGCTTGATGAGGAGAGTGAGATCAAGCCTGCCATCGGCAAGCTGGTCTCGGACGAGTTCATGAAGGGAGCAACTCTCCCGGTCGTCGCCTTCCCCGACGAAAGCGCGGCAATCCAGGACTCGCCGCGGCTCGCACTCGTGATTGCCGATCCTGAGATGGAGTGGAGAGACGGTGGCGCGGTTGAACGGATCGCTCGATGGACCAGAGAACGGAGCGGTTCGCAGAGGCTTTATCCGGGCTCATTGGTCTGGTGCGTAAAGAAGCCGGGGAGAGAGCTGCGAGAACGAGTGGAGCTGTGGCTTTCATGGCGGCGCGTTGAGCGCGAGATGGCCGAGGGTTTGCTCGGCGCTGACTTCGACCGCGCTGATCGGGCGGAACTCCGCTCCAAAGTGAAGGAGGCTGAAGAAGCGGCTAAGGACGAGGTCTGGGCTGGCTATCGCTTCGTGGCGCTTGCTGACGCGCAGGCAACAGGGGGCCTTAAGGTCGTCGACCTCGGAGCTGGTCACGCTAGCGCCAGCGAAACACTTTGCGGGCGAATCGTCGCCGCGCTCAAGGCGGAAGCACTACTGAACGAATCTGTCGGGGCCGGGTATATCGACCGCCATTGGCCACCTGCTTTGAAGGAGTCTGGCGCTTGGCCGCTGACGAGCCTACGCCAAAGTTTTCTCAATGGTGCCCTCACCCGGTTGATCGACCCGGACGCCGTCTTGCGACGGAAGATCGTCGAGTTCGTGGGAACCGGCGCGTTCGGTCTGGCGTCGGGCACGCGAGACGGCGGTGGTTATGAGCGGTTTTGGTTCGCTGGGCCTGTCGGGCCCGAGGAAGTCGCATTCGAAGCCGCCGTTTTTCTGCTTACAAAGGAGAAGGCCAAGAAGCTTCTTGAAGCCCTTCAAAACGATGGAGGCCAGCGAAAGCCAGATCCCACTCCTCCACCGGAGCCTGTGCCGACCCCTAAGCCAACTTCCGATCCGGGAACGCCTCCGGACGGTACGAAAGCAAGGCTGCAGATAGCTGGAACCGTACCGCCGGAGATGTGGAACCGTTTGGGGACAAAGGTAATCCCGAAACTGCACGAGGCCGATCGGCTGCTGGTGGAAGTGAATTTCACCGTGGAGTTTGCAATGCCGACGGCGGCAAACAAAGAATCAGAACTGAAGCAGATTCTGGAGGAACTCGGCTTAGACGATCGCATCCGTATCAAACGGGCCTGACTTCCACGACCTAACAAAAGAGCTATCGCCGGCACAGTGTTTGTGCTTCACGCTTGCCAATGGACCGATTACAAATCTGCCTGAACTTTGAATTGAAATCTTTGTCGCTCTTGGGTAAGCCTCCGCTGTGGGCCGCCTTCCCCGTTTAGCGTGATGTGAGGAGGCTGTGCGATCGGGAGTGGACACTTGGGAGGTGTCCACCTGGGATTAAGTGGACACGATCGCAGATGTCGGATTCGGATGAGGAGTTTGACCGTCCGGTCTGCGAGCGACGGCACTCGGGCAGCGCAGCGCTCGACGAGCCGATAGACTCCGAACCTCGTATAGGGCCGTCGCCGCCGGCTGAAGAAGGCGGCATCTCCTGCTGCCCGACCTTGGACCATGCGGTCGCATTGTGGGCTATTTCGCTCGACGCCGGGATCGCGGCGATGTCCGACCATTCGAGCAGCGGGCAGACGGTTTTCCTGCCCGGGGGCGTCTCTTCGGTGATGAAACGGAGATCGATGCGGCCTCCACAAAGCCGTTCGAGATTGTCGCGCGTGCCGGCGGAGAGCATGGTAGTCTTGCCGCTCCCCCGACACATCGATCCCCGCCCCCGGTCATGTCGGGCATCCGCGAACGGCGCGGCACAACCGAGGCAGGTCAATCCCTTTAAACTCAGGGGCTTGTAACAGATCAGACCGGGATTTCGATCAATTGTCAGTCTCGGCTGAAACGTGTCCCCGATATAGAGCACATTAAGGGTGAGCACAAAGCGTTCGACCGCGTCCGGCAAACCCACAGTTCGTCATCATTCTCGACTTCCTGGTTTCTTTGCCGGCGCTCGAGCGAGCCGCCAACCTCGTCATCAAACGGGTGACGAACCTGGACGGTGTCCACGACATTCAGTCGCCGTAGTGTTCCTCGAAGGGCGGAAGAGCCGGTTTGTGCGGCGGGGTCCAGTCCACGGTTTTTGCAAAGCCTCGCCAAGCGTAGGCTTCGATTTTCCCGTTGATGTCGATCTTGATGTGGCCTTCGGAGATCCACCAAGTGCCCGCAAGTGAGGTTGAGCGGAGATTGCCTTCATCGGTGAAGACGAACGAGGCGGTGCCAGCGGCGGCGTGATCGAGCGTGACCAGTCGGGCGGAAGCGGCGATCTCCGTCATCATCTGGAATGCCGGGTGCCGGCGCGCTGTCGGTCGGATCGGGATCGGATAACGGGTCCTCAGCGAGTAATCGGGTGTGCTGCCCTCCCAGCGGATGACCACGACGTCGCGGTTCGGCACGGGGTGGATGATGCCGACATCGACAAGATCGTCGTGGTCGTCGATCAGCCAGGTCTCTCTTCGGTGCGGCGTCAGGACGCCGACGATCCTGCGGCCGCGCGGAGTCAGGCCGATGACTCCGTGCATCCGGCGCTCGATCCCGACGGCCTGTCGAGCAGTCATGGTGGGCCCGCCGTTCGAGGCCGCGAGACCGGTCGCGCCGATATAGGCGTATTGGGAACCAGGGTGGTTGCGGATGAGGTCCTCCGGGCGCCCGAAATTCGACCATTTGAGCTGCGTTTGGGACGCGTCGACCGTTACGGAAGACGGGACCTGGAGGGTAGGACAGCGCTGCTCGATAACGGCCGGCAGGGTGTCTTGAATCCAGCCGTCATGCACGATCTGCCAGCTGCTGCTGTACCTGAAGTACTGCTCCGCGTGGAACCGGCCGCTGTTCGGGGTGTAGATGATGACCATCGAGACCTTGCGGCTGCCGGGGTGGGTGGAGATTTGAAGGTTCGAGGCGGTGTGGCGATCGCCAATGCGCCATTCCCAGTGCGGGCCGGAAGCACGATATCCTGTGCCGTCGGCGCGAACAGAGCAGTTCTGGTATTGCCCGTCCGGGCCGAAATACATGACCGCGGGGGCGCCAAAGCGCTCGTAGACCCATACCCGGCCGGTGAGAAGGTCTTCGAAGAATTCCGCCGAGTGTGAGGGATGGTTCAAGGGCAGGTTGCGGAGACGGGGGGTCTCGGTCGCGATGGCCGCGGACGACAGCGCGGCCACGAAAAGGATCACGGAAACGAATCTGAGCATCGTCGATCTCCTCGATCGGAATTGTTGCCAAGCCGGGAGGGAAGACAGGGACTGCGTGTTGGCGGATGATCGACAGGTCCCTCGAAGTCCCGCTGGTCGCTCCGGAGGGGCTCCCCTCCCCTCTTTCGCGTATTCGCGTGACGGCTTGGCAGCGGCGCATTCCCGGGCTGGTCGATGCCGTTGAACGGATGGGAGTGAGGCAATCTCTGGATGATGCCGGGAAGGGGACGCAGCGGCGCGCTGAGAGCGTTGTGTGCGCGTCGCGGCGGTGCGGTAGGGGGGAGAAACATCGGATTGCCCCGCGGCTTCCCGCGGCGGCTATAGACCCGTTTGGCGCCTGGATAGCGCTACATCGACATCCCGCCGCTCTGCTGCTGTTCCCGGACTTGTCGTTCGGCCGCCATGGTCTTGCCTTCGGCGAGGGTCTGCTTCGCGCCGTGAAGGAGCTCGGCGGCGACTTGCACGTTGAGCCCCTTCTTGTCCGCCATGCTCGCGAGTGAGGTGCGTTTGTCGGGTGGACTGAAGTCGATCACGGTCAGCGGGCTGTGGTCGATGATCTGCTTGTCGCGAAGAAGGATCGCGCGGCTGAGGCTTTCGTTGCGCGTGTCGGGGTAGAAGGTGAGCTGCGGACGGTCCCTGGAAGTGGCCCACTCGTTGGCGATCCGCTGCGTGCCAGGAGCATTGCCGTGGACCAGGTACATGTCGGGGATTTCCTTGTGGAACGCGTCGAGGACAGCGAAGACGGTTTCCCTCGGCACGTTGTCGTCCTTGGTACCGGCGATGGCGATCGGGGTTCCCTTGATCTGGTGCGCGAGATCGTGCTTGTCGCGGCGATTCTGGATGGCGCGCGTCGCCTCTGCCGAGGCGGCGGTGGTGGTGGCGTCCGGTTTGGGCGCTAACGAGGCTGGCGGCCGCCATTGTTCGCCGTGCTCATCCTTGTAGACGTCGGCGAGGCCCGCGCGGATCTGCTCGGCGCGGTCGAGCGCGCCGGTCGTCCGGTAGGAGGAGTCGATCGTCTCGGCGAGCTGCATGTCGACGATCTCGCTCGGTCCCTGGGCGGGAGTCAGCTCGTGGACCTTGTCGGCGAGGGCCTGTGCCTGGTCCTGGAGCCCCCCGGGCTTCGCGGTATGGTCGTGAACCGCCTGGATGACGCGCGACATGATGTCCTGGCGCTGTCGCGGATCGGTTTCGTGTTCGGGGGCGATGGCGTCGACGAAGGAGAGGAAACGCTCGCGCAGCAGCTCCGAGGATTGGTCCGGGAGCGGTCCGGCGCGGGGCTTGAGAAGGGCTTCCGCGTGCTGGTCGGCGCGCAACTCCGGGTCGGGGGTGGAACGCTGGTCGAGCGGCGTTTCCACCACGATGACCTGGCTGGGCACCTGGCGTTGGGACTCGGCGCCGGAGACCACCCAGGGCTGCATGCCGAGCTTGATCGCCTCCTTGTGGAGGAAGGTCGGTTTGTAGTCCGGTCCGGCGAAGGCGATGATCCCGGTCGGGTTGGCCGAGAGCATTTCGCGGTCGCGTCTCGGAATGGCCCCCCTGTCGTTCTTGTGCTTGTACTCCGGATAGAAGGCGCGTTGAGGGACATCCTTGTTTTCGGCCCATTTGGCGCAGATCTGCTGGACGCCCCTGGCGCCACCGTGGAGGAGGATCATGTCCGGGTACTTGGCGTGTACCGCATCGAGGGTCGCGAAGATGGTGGTGTAGTCCGGGCCATGCTTGTAGCCGGTAACCGCGATGCGGGTGCCCTCGGGGAGATTCTTGCGGTTGCCCAGCGCCGCCTCCGAACGGCGGTGGTCGCGCGAGTCGATGCGGCTCGCGATCGAGGATGTCTGGCTGACATGCGATCCGGTGGCGGGTTGCCAGGGCTTGCCGCATTTCTCGAGATAGGCGCTGCCGCTGAAGTCGCGGATGATCTCGTAGATGTCGCGCATCCCGGCCAGCGAGAGATAGCGCTGGGTCTTGCGTTCGAGCTCCTCGGAGGCGACGTCCCTGCCCTTTTTCTCGATGGTGTCGGCGTAGGATCCCTGGGTCTTGCGGATGTCTTCTTCCAGTGCGGCCATGGCGCGTTCGATGCGCCTGATCTGGAAGTGGAAGATGTTGACGAAGCCGTAAAGAAGTGGCTCGCGCTCCGATGCCATCTGGTAGCCGTCGGGAGTGACGGTTTCCGTGATCAGCTCGATCGCCTCGGCGAGGCTCTGGAAGAGCCTGGGCGCGATTTCCTTGGCGGATTGTCCCTCCGCCAGCAGGTCTTCGGCCGACACGAACCAGAGTTCGCGGGTATCGGGCTCGCCGGGTCCCGGGGTGGCGCCGTAGAGCGCCGCCTGCTCGGCGATCATGCCGGTCATGCTGACGTTTTCCGTTTCGGCGATTTCCGAGGAGGCGGACAGCTGCTGGAGTGCGAGCTCGGGATTGGCCGCGACGCGTTCGAGCTTTTCGAGGAAAGGCTCGTTGACGAAGCCCTCGGGTCGCATGACGTCGTGCATCCCGGCGAGGTGGTCGAGCCCTTCAAGGATCCGCGGATGGGTTCGCGCGAGTTCGAAGAATTGGCGGATTACCTTGCCGAGGCGTACCTCGAGCTCGTCACGCTCCCCCGGTTCCGGAAGAAAGCCCCGAAATCGGTCGGAAATTTCGGTGATGCGGGCCTGGAGGGCCGGTTCGATCGGTTCGGGCTCGGCCCGTAGTTGCGCCTGAAACTCCCGTTCCGCGGCCTCGGGGTCGTCCGTGCCGACCCGTAGCCTGAGCCTTCCGGCTTCGTCGCGGTAGACGGCGGGGTGTGTCTCCGGGTCTGCCATGGCGGTTGACTCCTTTTGTCGATCGGGGTCGGGCTGGGAAGCGCCGTCCTGAGAATTTTGGGATTGAGAGGCCCTTGGGACTTGGGTGGTTTGCGTCTGCTCCGAGCGTGCCGTGTGGATTCGTTCGAGTGCTTCGCGGACGGCTTGCGGCGTGTCGGTGGCAAGATTGAGAACCGGGATGTCGTGGGCCTTGGCGATGCGGATGGCCATCCCGGTGCCGCCCACGGTTTCGCCGTTCGGGGTCCAGCAGACGGCGGCGTCGACCGGGGTCTTGCCTTGCGGTCCGAAAAGGATGCCGACATTCCGTGCGTGGAATTGACGGGCGGTTGCGTCGCACCGGTCCCATGCGGGGTGGAGCGACGCGGCGATGGCCATGTGCCTGGCGGTGTCGTCGGGGGCGGAGACGTGGCAGTCCGGCCCGGAGTGGTTGTTGAACGACATCCAGGGAAGGAACAGCGTTCGCTCGCGCTGGAGTGCGCCGGCCGCGAATGCGGTGTCGGCGCCGGCCGCGCCGCCGGAGTGGAGATGCCAGCCGCGGTCGGCGAGCCACGAAGCGAGGTCGGTCATCTGCTCGAGGACGGGCGCGGGCGTCTGCCTGGCGCCGATCCCGGCATAGACGGGGGAGAGGTCGGTGGCTTCGGACGCTTGACGCGTCGCCGCCGGGGCTAGAGCGCCTACGTCGATCTTGGGCGACCAGGCCTCGGCCAGCGCGAGCGGGTCGTTTTGGCGGATATGGTGACGCAGTTCCATCCATAGCCGGCCAAGGACGTTTTCGCCTTCGTAGACGTCGCCGGCGTCTCGGGCGCCCCAGAAGGCGTCATGGCGCGAGATCTCGACGATCGGGCGTTGGGCGGTGCGTTCGAGGGCGGCGTCAATCGATCCGGGATTGGCTTCGCGCTTCATCCGGATGACCCAGCGCATGACGTCGACGCGCTGGTCATTCCAGCCGGGGTCGGGGCCGGGTTCGGGGGTGCGGCCGATGCGTGCCGCGTCGCCCGGACGTGGGGCGGCCGCTATGCGTTCCTGGATGTCCGGCCGGGACGCGAATTTGCAGGCCTGGTAGAGGTGCTCGGAGGTGACGAGCTGGTGGCGTCCGGCGTGGATCGGGGCGTCGAGACGGCGGAAATTGCTGAATTCGCCCCATTCGTCGCGTGTGCGGAGGAAGCCGCAACTGACGGATTTGAGGTAGGTCGGCATGGACTGGTCGGGAGTGGGTTGTTTCCGGGGTCTAGTAGGAGTGCGAGATCCTCGAACGGGTGGCCATGTTCATGTCCTGGCCGGGGGCGACGGTCTGCCCAGCGGCGTTGTCGATGATCTCGGAAGGCGCTTTCTCCACGGCGCTGCGGGAATGGGAGACGATGAAGTTCCGTTCCCGTGCGAGGTCCGCCAACTCGGAGCGGTGGCCGGGTTCGGTGAAGTCGTAGATCCGGACGAATTCGAAGCGGTCCAGGATGCCGTTGTGACGGCTCCGACGCTGCTCCGAAGTCTCGCCGGCGGCGTCCGCGGGAACGGCGATCTGCGGGACGTCGCGGTTTGTCGCCCATTGCTTCAGGACGGTTTCGGTGCCGGGTTCGTTGGTGTGAACGAGGACGAGATCGGGGAACCGGTGCCTGAGTCGGTAGAGGAGTTGGTGGAACGCTTGGATATTCGGTTCCTTGCCGGCACCGGTGATGAGAATGTGGGTGCCGGTCGGTTGGTCCCGTTTTTCGCGCGTCTGTCCGGTTCGGGGAAGGTCCTGGCTCGGGTGGTTGTCCACGTCGACTCGGTTGGCCGGCGGGGAGAAAAACTGGCGGGTGCTGGCGGGCACGACGTCGAGCGCGCCGTCGGCTATGGCTTGCATGGTGACCACGGGACGACCACGCTGTCGCGCGACGTCGGCGACTTCCGAGCGGTTGCCGGCAGCGCTCAGATCGTAGATTCGCTCCGGGCCGGTGATGTTGAAGATCGCTTCGTGGCGCGCGCTGCGTTGGGCGGCGGTTTCACCGGCGGGGTCGGGCGCGTAGACGATCTGTGGAACGTCATTCCGTTCCGCCCACTCGCCGGCGATGGATTCGGCGCCGGGCGCGCCGGTATGGACCAGCACGAGATCCGGGAAGACGTTCTTGTGGCCTTCCAGGAAGCGCGCGATGCCCTTTTTGTCGAGCGCGGCGCCGTCGGCCGCGACGAGGATGCGCGTTCCGACTGGAAGGAGCGGAGAGGCCGGGATGGTTTTGGGCCGAAGCGGGAAGTATTGCGCCGACTCCTGGACTCGGTCCCCTGCGCGGTCGCATTTGATAGCGTCATAGAGCGCCGCGATGTGGGCGCCCACGCCTGAAAAATCGAAGAGCTTGCGGGGAGAAACCCGCTGGGGCGGGGTTGCGCCAAGGGTATGGGGCTGGGTCATGCCGTTCTCCGACGCGGCTGTTGGCCGCTTGTCCCGGATGGCCGCCATGGACCGCGCTCGGGACGGCGCGTCGGAGTGGCTCGCGGAGTCTAGCAGGGCGGGTGTTGGGGTCAATAGGCGGCAGCTGCGGGGAACTGACCCCGTTTGAGATTTTCGCCCCTCTCCGCCCCAACCTTTTCCGGATCAGGGACGCTGTCTCGAAGGGCGTCCGGGTCTCTGGCCCATTGTCTCGCGAATATGGCCGGGGGCCTCATTCCGTGCCTGTCCGCTCGCCTACCCCACACCTGGGAACTCGACAGCGAAGCCGGGAGGAGTTGATGCGTTCAGGTCAGGAGCATCCACTTGAGCCGCGCGGTGACGCCCAATCTCCGGTCCCCCATTGCTAAAGGTCAGCGGGGGTTAACCGCAGCGCGTTAACTGCCGAAATCGCGACTGTCATTGGAGGCGCTAATGCCCTTTAGCCGAGACCGACATTCGATCAAGGTTACGGTGTGAACCATTCCAGGTCTCTGCATTTAAGAGGGGGCTTATGAGCCTACATTATACGGCGGCACTCCCAGCGACTCTACCTTTGGTCGCGCTTACGATTGGAGCCTGTAGGTGACGAGCTTACGCATGACGTCGATATGCCCCTAGCAGTCTCGGTAGTTTCGCATGAAAGCCTTCGACACTGATCGCTGGAGGTATTCCCAACTCCGCATTGTGCGTACTTTGATGTATTTCAGCATCTGTATTTGCTATTATTCGAGCGCACACTTTGAGTTCATTCCATACTCTGGACGTTATCGATCTTCTTCCTTCCAAATAACAAGTGCAAACTGTTCAACATCGTATTTCATTCTGAGCCATTGTCCCCAACTAAACCAATTACCAATCGGGTCGTCTTGGGTCCAACCGTGCAGCATGGATACATCCGAATCATCTAAAGAAGCCACCAAATCTCTAAGAACTTCATTCGCTGTATCTTCCTTAATTTGACCTTCGCCCAACAGGAAATTTCTGGACAGGTCCTTCAAGAATAACGCTAAGGAGCCGTTTTCATTCGGCAGGATAGTTGGAGAATGAAAGCAGACATCCTCACCGCTTTCATCAAAGCTGTAATTGTGTTTAGCTGACGCAACTATATCATGCGGGGGAATGGAAACGTGTTCCTTCAATATTGGAATGTTATCAAACGGGATTTCCCTTCGTCCATGACGTATTGTAACAGTTTCAAGATCGAAAGGAGCCACCTTCCAAAATTGCAGCCAACGCAATAACGCGGAAAAATGAACGTGATATCGGTAAGTATCTCTATCCAAAAAGAGGGGGCAAACATAAGTCGCCGCTCCTAACCCTCGCGCCTTCAGTCGGTCTTGGAGTCGATAAAGTACGTTGTGCTGCAATTTGCTTTGATTGGACGTTTTAGTACGAAGACGAAAGTACAGTGCACGAGGATGAACGATCAAACTCAGGCTTTTTCTATCCTTAATGATACGGGAACGACTATAATCTGGATAGGCGCTGGGGCGCTTGAATTGCAAATAAAAGGGCCTAAATCCCTCTATCTGTTTGCTTACCAAACGAGCGTCGGCATCAAGGTATCTTTCTCTATATCTAGAGAAAGGGACGATTGAAAATCGTAGTCTAGGAAAGTTAATCATCGTCAAATAGGATTCAATTGCAAAACCAACCGTATCTTCCGTGAAATTGCTGTCAATTCTGTGTCCGGCGCTCGATATCACCATAATATCATCCTTTTCTTCGTGTAAATCCGGTCGGGACTATTGGGGTCAAACTGACTGTTTTACCCATTTCTCATGCGCTGGGAACCATCTCTCGCTAGCGGTCTAGAGCTTCAGCCAGCGTCGTTTGGAAACGTCTGATCCTCGGGAATCTTCGAACATACGATGGTGTCAACATCTCAAAATAACCTTCTTGAGCCACACGACGACCCCGCTCTTGGACGATTGCACCGATGGATACGAAACGATCTTCTTCATCGTCAATCAATTCAACGAGTGCCCTACCTCGGGAAGTTAGCGGTGCTACAAAATGTGGCTGCATTTGGCGGTCCACCCAGTCAATTAGGCAATCCGCATAGTCAACTTGGGCGAGGTTCTGGGCTAGGAGAAACTTCACAAAACCGAAAGCAAACTCCTGGTCTGCGGGTCCCATGGACATCCTGTATTCTGAACTCTGATCTTGGAGGTTGAAGTCGACAGCGGTACAAATGACGTCTGTCCCATAGTAAATGCTGCGACATATATTGGTCAGTCCATATGCAAATAGATCAAAGTAGCTTAATGGAAAGAAAGGGTTCCTTGATATAGTCATGACGAGTTGCTTAAGTACACAGTCGACCCCGGACAAGAACGTCTGGTCCACCACGCCTGCTGTCTCAAAGAGAGTCACGGGAGGGGTCATCTCAAGGACATTGCGCGACGGCATATCGATAAATGCGTGCTCCTTACGAGCGGGCGACCTCAGTGCCTGGCGTGCATCCACCCAGTAGCTGTCGTGGCTATCGGGGTTGTGCAATATTAGTACGACAGGCAAGGGAAACTGCTCCCAATAATTTCTGTGCTTGGACTCCGGATAGAATTTCCAGCCTTGTGCTGTTTTCTGACGAAAGTACGACTGACCAGCTTTCACTTGAACTCCGATTGTGCGACCGGTCGCAAGTCCTTCCGCATTTACAAACTCTAGTAGACCGTCGATTCCGACATCGCCTGTGTCAGTTTCACGCCAAATTAATCGATTGTTCGCAGCATAGACTTGAATCGCCGCGATACCAATCCTCTCCTGTTGGTAATTTGTGCTAACTGATGGTAGTCTTTCCATATTATCCTCTACCCCGCCGAGGTTGTTTTGCGTTCGCTAATGATGATTGGCCGAATTTACACAGTCTAGATTAGCAAGTGTGGCGCTAGCTGGAGAAACCGGTTCGGAAGGAACTACCTCTCAATGGTCGTCGCCCGGAAACCTGAGCTGACATCCTAGCGTATGGTTTCGTAGCTGCACCTCTATCTTACAGGATACCGCAGTTTGCCGGCAAGTAGGGCATGCGTGTGTGGATAGCCGCCGCTGGTTGGGCACGGAAGCCTCGGTTGTTTCGCGTGAGTCATTGTTGGATAAGTGTCACGACCGAGCCGAAACCGGCAACGAAGTTACTACGGATGTCCTATCTCATCTGGAACACGTATTTCTGTCAGGCGTTCGAGTCTTAGGTCCGATCTTCGCGTTCGTGCCCGTCGGCCACTAGTCCTTTCAACAGCAATATTCCATTTCACCCACATTATCGTGACTGTCGGCTTGATCGCCGGCTGGTCCGCCACCATCCACGAACCTATAGTCCCAATCGACGACTGCCTCAGGACGAGCCGGAAAAACGCCAAGGAACGGTAACGTACGGTAACAACTGCGCATTCGCTTAATTCTGCACGACCTCGGGAACAACACCGGAGAATACTGTACGCTCAAACAAAAGCTGCGGGAAACTGCAAGACTTCAACCGAACTCGCTTCATCGCTACGCTCGCTTCGTGTAGCGAACCCTTATGTAGTACCAAGGGCGGATATCTCTAGTCCGCGGGGGTTTGCGCGGATCGAGAAGACGCCCTCGATCGCTATCCCATACGACCCAATGCCACTCATCTTCCTTTCGATGTGTCGCTACCAGGGCGTGAGCACTGGGTTCTCTCGCCTTCATGTAACGCTCGAACTCGTCAAGACTTGTGCGTACGTGCCGTCTTCTCCGGGCAAATTCGACCCTCGGACCAAGGCAAAGACTGTAGGCTTCCCCTAGCCGTCGCAGGTGCCGAGCAAGCGTGCGATAATTGCGCTTCGTCCCAAACCCATCATACAGCGTCAGCTTAATAGCCTTTTCCTTGACCGTCGCGTAACTCCTCCCCGCCAACATGGCGACGCACGCCAATCCGCATCCAGTTCCATCGGGTTGCTCTACTCGCTGCATTCGTCCGCCCTTCAATTCCGGTCTAGCTTTTCCGACGACCCTTGAACCTTCATCCTCCACGACACTCGTCGGGGCCGACATGCAGCGGCCGCATGTTATAGCCCAGACGGGCGTTTTTCGACTCCAACTGGCGCGGCGGCGACCTGGCCTTGCAGCGGCCTGGCCGGTTTCTGATCGATCCGATGGACGGCTCATCGACTGGAACCACGATCCGAAAGGCTCCGGCCGATCCTCGCGGCCGGATTAAATCTCGTAGTGCCCTTCGGCAAGTTAGAGCGGCTCGAGCGGCCAAGGCTGGCCGGACGCGAGACCCGGGTGACGGGGTTCGCCCGTCGGTCTGCCGTATTCGAGGCGCCATGTTTCGATTTGCCCCAGGAGAGAGACGGCGGACTTGCGTCTTTTGCTGTCCTCGATTGCCATCCCGAACAGCCGGGAGCGTAACTCGTTTGATGCTTGGGCGTGAACCGTGAAGACACTGGGATCTTGTCTGTAGGATTGTTGTTCGACGAAAGCGCCTTCCAATTGCTCCCAGACCCCCCGGGGAATGGACGGGCTCTTGGAGTCGTCGATCAGCTTCAGATTTGCGACCAAGGCCTCAGGCGTTCCCAACCGGGCCATGATCCTTGAGAGGATGTGATGGTTTTTTGCCGGCAGGTCACGTTCGCACAATCGTCGGAGACGAGCGGCCACATCCGAGCTGCGATGGGCGAGTTCCGTGATCCGCGCCACCAGCATGTCCTCAGTATGTGGATAGGGCGTCAGCGCAATGGCGTGTATGCCCGGTTCGACAAAACCCAGGAGCAGTTCGCGTGCGCGCGGCGTATCGAGCGCGGCGACAGCATTGATGAAATTGTCCTCGAATTGCCGGAAAGTCTTTGTATCGGAGGCGAACTCGTGCAGAAGGTCGATCGCGGCATCCGACCGGCTCTCTCCGAGAGCGGTGACGACCTCTCGCAGCACTTCACCTCCGAGACGCCGCTCACCGATCGCTTCTCGCATCTTGGCGATGCCTGCTGAAGGATTGTCAACAAACGGGCAGAGCATGAGGATGCGGTGCAAAAGATACCTGTCTGGGTCCGAGATCCAATCCTTCGTCCGTACCAGCACGGAATCTACGAGAGCGAACACGATGGTTGCGGGCATGACGACACCCCCCATCAACAGGCGCTCTGCGGCTTCGAGGCACGTGTATTGGTCCCATTCGCCCGGGACGGAAATTGCATCGAGTACCACTGCGGCCGAACCACGACCATCAATTGCGGCAAGCGCCTTTGCAAGCTCTCTGTCGCGAGCGGTGGGTTCTCCGTCTTGAGACTGCTCCCGAAGCCGTCCTATCTCTGCATTGAGCGCGGCGGCGAAGCGCGTACGGCGCTGGTCGTCGGGAGGTGGGGAGGTGCGGCCTTCGCGCGCTGCCCACATCAACTCGTATCGGAGTCCCTGAGAGAGAGGATTCTCTCGCTTTGGCACGAAGTCGCGCGCCATCGCTGCGGCTACGTCGCGCGAGTATTCCGGTTCGGGAAGCAGATCGATGAGCACCTGCTCAGCACCAGCCGGATCGAGGTGGACGACAGCGGCGATATGCCACCCGGCATATGTCACGGTGCCACCATCGGCGAGAGGGCCTTTGTCGCCAGCGGCCCGCGCGGCCCAACCTCGGCGCATTCTCTCGATGTCGGCGCGGATGAGCGTTACCAAGTCCGCCATATCTGCGGGTTCTCCGACCTGTGCGATGGATGACGCAAGGTCGGCTTTCCGTTCGCCGTAGAAGTCTTCCTGACCGAGCACGAGATCGACGCTGCCTTTCAGATACGCTCGGAGACGGGCCTTCAGGTCGGCATCTGCAATACGCAGCGGTTCCATGTCGGACCTGGCGACTCTGCTGAGAAGGTTCGTTGCGACCGTAATGTCGCGGGGGTTGCCGTTCCTGACGCACGAGAGAATGCCGGCCGCTACGACATCGTCCGGAAGTCCGCGAAACAAGGACTCGAGCTGACGTATCGACTGCCACTCGAATTCGTGTCGCTGGTCGGGTTTCGCGTCCACCTTGCGGTGGAGCTCGCGCAGCTTCGCGAACACCCGCTTCGCGAGGTTTGCATCCGCTTGCGCGGCGATGACCGTGATCATGCTCTCAAGGCGTGTGTTTCTGAGGTCCTCGGTCTCGAAGCGATGCAGGTATGTCTCGACGAGGTCCGCGGGAATGACGGTCGCGAAACGTAGCCATTCCTCATGATCGTAGAAGACGCCCTCGGCAATCTGGATCGTGACCCACTCGCTGGTCCAGGCCGGATCGGTTTCGCCCAGATGCTTCAAGGCCGCTTGGATCGTGCGCGGATCCAGCTCACGAGTGTAGGGACCGGGCAACGCCGTCATCGCGTCTTTGAGAACGTCATCCAGTCCCGCCTCGCCGAGCTCGATCAGATCGAGCGCGACCCTTAGTCGGGCTGGATGGTCGGACATCCTCTCGACGCATTTTCGCAACGCCGCGATAGCCCTTGGTCTGAGGGCCGGGGGAACGTCTTTGGGCCTCTTGCGCGAAACTTCTTCGAAGGTGTGCTTGTCCATCGATACGAGAACGCGGGTCAGCACGTCGTCGGAGCCTGTCCAGATGAGGCCGGAAGCCGCCGCCCGCTTAACTGCGGCACTGCTGTCTTCCACGGCGAACGACGCTACTTCGTCGTCGAGGCGATGATGGAGCAGTTCGGAGACGAAATCAGCACGTGCCTCCTCGCTCCAGCCGCGCACCTCGTCGCGCCAATCCGATCCGAGCGACGACAGCTTGATGTCCGGCCACAGCCGGTATGTGCGAAGGCGCGCCTGCCTGTCTTCTCCGGAAAAGAGCGGGAGAAGGATGTCGCCAAAGTCGTCCCAGCCCGTGGCAAGCATGGCGGCGATCGCATACTGTCGGTGGTTGGCGTCGGAGATCGCGTAGCTGGCGCGGAAGCGCTCGACGACCTTAGAGCGAACCTGGCTCCAGACGGGAGCGCCGCAAAGCCTCGCAAGCTCACCGGCGAACACGCGGTCGACGGCGAGCGCCATGTTCACTAGGTTGACCCCGGCCTGGACGTTTTGCGTCTGGGTGCCTTCATCTCCGGTCCGTTCGCCAAACGTCTCGGCGATCATGCGGAGCGGTTCTGTCCATGCCGGATCGTTCACGTAGTGGGCTGTGAAGCGGGCGGTCGCATTGGCGTCACCGCTCGGAAGGTCGATAAGCCGTGCGCGAAGGCCGAGCGCCGCGTAATACTCCTGAAATTGCTGATGCTCGAACCGAAACTCCGATTGCGGATACTCAATGCGCTCAAGAAGGTGGTGTGCAGTGAGGCCCGCCAGCACCGTTGGCGCTCCCACTCGTTCGATTTGCCCGTTATCCATAAGGCCTACGATGGTGGCGGCAACCGACGCCCGCGCATCGACCTCGGACAATGCCACCGCACCGCGTTGGGTCATTTCGGTTGCGAGAGCCTTCAGGTAGTCGGATTGCTGACCGTGTATTGGCGCGGCCTGTAGCGGATTTCTGTGCTCTTCTCTTTGTTCTTGCAGACGTACCGCTTGGGAGAGGACGCCGATCTTCGTGGAGGGGATGTCGGCGCCGCTTTCGAACAGCGTGGCGACTTCCGAAAGGAAGAATGGGGTGCGGGTCAGCTGGTCGAGCGACGCATCCGCATCGATCCGGGCACGGAGTTCGGCGGCTTTCACGCCGAGGCGGGCTCCCAGGTAGGCTGCACGCTGCTCGCGATCGAGGCGCAACAGGCGCATTCGGGATGCACCATGCAGGGGTGGGGACAAGTGGTGCGTGCGGGTAGCGACGATGATGGCAGCGCCCGGAAAATCCCGTTCGAGGTCCCTGAGTGCAATGTCGGCCTGCGCGGAACTCGACTCCGTAACTTCGTTCCATCCGTTCAACAAGAACAGGAATGGCTCCGTCCGCCGTACCTTCGCAAGGTCGGCTGGCGTCAATCGTTCGGCCTGAAATTCGGGCATGCCAGCAATGTGTTCGAGAATCATATGGCCCGACGTCGTCCACGATGGCAGTTCGACCATGAACGGTGTACTGGTGGAGCCAACGCGCTGCGCGAGCTGTATCAGCGTTGTGGTTTTTCCACGGCCAGCGGGAGCTTCCAGAACGATGCGACCGCCCTGCGACAGGGTATTGTCGATCTGTTCAAGCGACAGCACCTCAGAGGACTCCGCACCATTCGGGTCAAGCCGTACCGCGCTGAGATCGACGAGCGGATGTTCCTTCGTTCTTGCAGCCCAGTTCCGCGTGACGGCCGCTGCTGCTCGCCCTGTCCTTTGAATGAGGTCCGCGACCTTGGGATCGGGATCGAAATCAAGATAAAGATGGATGGCGCAAAGCCGTGCGTTCTCCGGCAGGGTCATCAGCGTGATGATTTCCTCGCGCTCAATGAGAAGAAGTTCGAGGCCGTGATCCTTCCGAATTGCTTGTTGCCATTGCCTCCGTTTCGTGTTGCCAACCTTGGCGGGGGTCACGAAGAGAAGCCTCTTCAGGTCTGGATGGTTTTTCTTGCCGGTCCTCGCGTCCTCAGAAACCTTCATCAGCGTCGCTGTGATCGACGCGGCGAGGCCCTTTCCGACCTTCTCCGGCGTCTCGCTCGCAGGCGCGTAGGCATCGAGACCGAAATCCCTCTTGTGCTGATGCGCGATGAGCTCCGGCCACCTCTGCTTGCCGATGGCCACGGCCAGCCTCTCAAAGCGCCCCCCCGCCTCTTGGAGGATGATCTCATCGAGCGCGCTATTGATAAGGCTCAGAACGGCCATTCGGATCCTGTGCCGCGGGTTTGGGCAACGCGACGGGATATACCACGCCTGGTAAATGGTTTCGCGTAGGTTGGACGTGGCGGCGCGGCCGCGAGCGGAGCGTCGGAGCGGCTCGCGGGCTGCACCAGCGGTAGAGTTTCGGCCAATAGGAGGCGAGCAAAGCCGGGCGAGGTCTAGTAGCGGATCTGATGCAATTGAGTGGGACTCTCGTGGCCCGGTTGCTGGCGGGATTTCCAGCCGTAGTAACCGGCGATCAGCTTCCGGATGTACGGCCGGGCATCCTCCGAAACGTCGTCGCGGTTGACGAGATGCTTCGCGGCCTCGTGGATCGAGTTCCAGTCCTCGGTCTCGTAAGGCTGGAGGTTTCTCGCGCGGGCGTTTTCCAGGTTGGTGTCGCAGCGGCGTTGAAGGTCGTCGAACAGTTCGTCGGCGGAGAGTGGTCGCGGAGCGGGCTCGACGGGGGGCGGAACCGGTTCGGCCAAGGCAGCGACGGATTTCGCCGGCGCCGATGGGCGGCTGAAGAGCTCTTCCATCTCGACGCGCTTTTGTTCGATCCAGGAGCGGTATTCTTCCAGGGCGTCACCTGGAGGACGCGATGCTATGGCTTCGGTGGCGGATCGCTCGATTGTGCGAGGCTTGGCCGGTTCAGCTATTGTTTCGGCCTTGGCGGGTGGCGGAGTTGGGGTTCCAGTCGGCGAAACGGTTTGTGGCGAGGGCATCTGGGCCGGTCGAGGAGCTGATGCCGGGGTCCGGCGGCTCATATCTTTCCCCTTCCGGCCGTTCTGCCGCTGGCGTTGCGCTGTTCCTGTCCCCTGGCCGGTTTGCCGCTGGGTGTCGCGCGCCCGCATTCGTTCGTACTGGACGATGGTGTCGGCAAGCGTTTCGGCTGCCCTGCCCGGGAGTCGGCCAAGCCGGATGAGTTCCCGGGCCTGGCGGATGATCGCGGCAGCGTCCTCGGTCATGTAGGGATGGATGCCCTGCGTGTGCGCGGCGGCGCGGTTGGCGGCGGCCTCGGTCAGGAACTTGTCGTAAAGCGCATCGAACTCCGTCTGGGCGCGGCTCTTGCGTGTACTCCGACGCGGCCGCTCGGTCCCAGCTGCGCGTTGCGGGGCGCGGTGGCGGCTTCGGAACCAGTCGTCATAGGCGGCGACGGCGTCGCGCAGTCCCCGCGCGTTGGCGGCAGGGAGAGCTTCGAGACGGAGGAGCTCCCGGGCTCGGTCGATGAGTTCGGGCGCGTCCTCGGTCTGGTAGGGATGGATCCCCTGCCTGCGGGCGACGCGCTGGTTCTCCAGCGCGTCGGCGAGGAACTGACTGTGCCGGGCCTCGACGTCCTTCGCCGAGAGCGCCGTTGAGGGGGTTTCGGCGCAGGATGGCTTCTTTTCTGCCTCCGGTTTCGGCGCTGCCGGCGTTGCGGACGTGTTGATCGGGTGTTCGGCGGCGTCGACCCCTTCGGTCTGCAATTCCGGCCCGGCCGGGTCGTGGGTGCGCGCGAGGTCCTCTTCGTAAGCCTGAATGAGCCCGGGATCGGGCTCCAATTCAGGCGGAACGAGGTTGGGCTCGTCGGAGGACTCCGGTTGCTCGAATACAGGGTCGCCGGTGCCTGCGTCCTGGAGGGGCACGAGCCGGTCGAGCTCGTCGATGATCTCGCCGGCGATCTCGTCGGGATCGCTTGGGAGCGCCCGCGGCGGGCCCGGATTCTCCGTTTGCTCGTCCGAACCGTGCCCGTTCGAGCGTGCGCGTGCGCGGATTGCATCGACGGCTTTGTGTTTCTCCGCGAATTCCGCGAGCTGCCCGGCGGTGATGCCGCCCCGCTCGAGGAGAAGCTCCGCGTGTCGCGTGCCGCCTTCCAAGAACGGCTTCGCCGAGTCGATCGCTTCGAGGCTCCGCTGGAAGTCCGCTTCGAAGGCCGGGTCGAGCGCGAAGGCGGCGTTCCCGTCGCTCGCATGGATGCTCTCCCAGGTCTCCAGCGCAGGGGCGAGCTCGCGGTAGGAATCGCCGAGACGCTCCGCCGTCGCGCCCTGGGCGATCGCGATCTCGCTGTAGCGCATCCGCGAGGCGGCCGCCGCCAGGGTTCCGCTGCCGTTGTCGTTGGCGCCCAGCCAGGACGGCCCGCTGCGGCGGTCGGGGGAGAGCGTCTCGGCGGTTTGCGCGTGGATGTCGGCCAGCATTTCCTGGCTCATGTAGTCCCTCGCGGCCTCCTTCGGCTGGAGACGCGACCAGCGCTGCGCCAGGTGTTCGCGCACGTCCTTGTCGGTAACGGGTTCTCCGGCCTGGTCCTCCGGGCGCTGCTCCCTGATCTCGAATTCCAGCGGCTTGCGGTCGACGTAGAAGTCGAGACGTTCGCGATGCCGGGTCGCGGCGGGGTAGATGGTCTCCCTTGCCGGCTTCTGGTTGGCCAGCACGAAGGCGCGGTCGACGGTCATGCCCTGGCTGCTCGCCATGGTCATCGCGTAGCCGTAGTCGAGCCGGATCTGTCCGTGGAAGCTCCTGATCTCGTCGTGCCAGAAGGACACCTCGCGGCCGCGGTCGGTGTGTCCGCGGATCCATGCCCGGACCGAACCGTCGTCCCTGGACCTGGTATGGCGGAGCTCGGCGACCGTGACGACGGTTCCGTTGAAGAGCTGTTTCCGCCAGTGAAGCGCGCCGATGCGGATGCGGTCTCCCACGGCGATCTCGAGCGCCGTGGGCTTGGCGTCCGGCTCGCGGCCCCGGCATGCCTGGATCGTGACCGGCTTGCTCCCGCCGGTCCGGATCGAGCGCTCGCGCATGAGGAACGAGAGCGTGGAGACCTCGGCATTGCTCTGGGCTATGACGATGGAGCTCTTGTCGGGATTCGCTTTGCGGTAATCGTCCCAGTCGTCGACCAGGCGGTCGAGCGTGGCTTCCAGGTCGCGCCCCAGGTGGAAGCGCCCGCGCGCCGCGTAGGCTTCGATCCCGGCACCGGCCTCGGCGCGGCGGAAGGCGTCTGAGGCGCGTGCCTGCCAGGACCGAACCTGCGGGCGCCGGTCTTCCGGGATTGCCTTGTACTCGGCGAGGAGCCGGTCTTGCTCGGCGGCGCTCATGAGAGATGCGTTGAGCCGGGCATCCTTGCGGCTGTCGCCATGGAGCGCGACCAGGACGTCCTCGGCGTCGGGCTGCTGGCGCCGCATCCTGTCGACGCGGATGGACCCGGCGACGTCCCGGATCAGTCGGAGACCCGGGCCCGCGGTGACCGGCTGCTGCTGTTCGGTATCGCCGGCGAAGATCAGCTTCGCGCCGTGCTCGGATCCGAGCCGGAGGATACGCCGGGCCTGCTGGGAGGAGAGCATGCCCGCTTCGTCGACCACGATCACGGTGTCCTCGTCGATCGCGATGTGACCGTGCTCGACCATGGAAATCAGCTTCGCGACCGAGTAGTTGGGCGCTCCGAGGTCGTTGCCGAGGGCTTCGGAGACGACCCAGGGCACGCCCGTCGCGATCACCTTGCAGCCCCCTTCCCTGTAGAGGTCCGCGAGCGGCCGGAGCGTCGTCGTCTTCCCGCTTCCGGCCGCGCCCTCGATGATCGCGATGCCGCCCGCGGACGCGGCGAAGCGGATCGCGTCGATCTGTTCGTCCGACAGCGGATACCCGTCTTCCGCGAGGAGATCGAGCCTGGCCTGGACGGCCTCGGGCGCGATGGCGAACTGCTCGACGGAGGCGAGCTCGGTGGCGAGCGCGTGGATGTCCTTCTCGGCCTGGAGGTTGTCGGCCGAGGTGTAGGCCCGGGTGTGGGCGAGGTCGATCGCGGCGTCGGGCGACGGTTCGGGCTTGTCGAGCCGGATCAGGGCGGGGCTGCGGAGGACGCGCGAGATCGCGGTGTTCCGCGCTTCCCGGGAGAGAAGCCCCATGCATGCGTTGGCGGTCTGCTCGACGATGTCTGTGTAGCGGAAGACCGCGTCATGATGGGTCATAATCTCGGGAAGACTGTCGAGGTTTTGGGTGACCTCGCGGACCTGCTCGGGCGAGATTTCCCGGGCCTTGCCCGCGATCGACTGGATGAGCGAGCCGATGCCGGCCACGAATTCCCCGGCCTTTTCGATCCAGCCGAGATGGCGTTCCTCGGGGTCGACGCCCTGCTGCTTGGGATCGCGGGTGAAGCGCTGGACGGCTTCCCTCAGCGCGCCGTTGCCGTCCAGGACGACGCCCATGCGGGCGGCGGTGTCGGTGATGTGGATGTTCCGCTTCGACCAGTCCTTGACCAGGCCCTCGGGGATGCCGGCGACCCGCGTGTAGGCGTTCTTCTTGCCGTGCACCTCCATTTCGATGCCGAGCCGTTCGCGCAGGAGCCAGGCGACCTCCGCCCGGTAGACCGCGCCGGCGGCCTTCTGCCAGCAATAGAGCGGACCGCCATGGACCGCGCGGTAGCGGCCGTCGTGATGCGCCCGGGCGACGTTGAGGATCACGCAATGGGTGTGGAGGTGGGGATCGCCCGAACGGGACGCGCCGTGCTGGAAGAGCGCCGCCATGAGGTCGGCCGGCACGATTCGGATGTCGCGGTTTCTGTCCCGGATCCGGGTGTAGCTGCAATGCTTCTCGATGGTATCCGCCAGCGCAACGCGAACCGCGTCGTTGTGCGCGTCCTCGATCTGGGAGCGTATCTCCGGGGGCGCGACCGCCCAGAGGGCGGAAACCGACTTGTCCGCGTTGAAGGTGAGGTCGTAGGCAGGACAGCGGGTCGGGCTGCCCGCGTTCTGCGTGAGCTTCTCGCCGGTCTTCGGGTGGAAGCCGTTGTAGAGCTTGTAGAAATCCGCCGAATCGATGACGCGGCCGTCCGCCACGGGGGAGCCTTGCCGTCCCGTGACGGCGGACGGGTTCCACCAGAGACCGTCGGGTTCCTCGCCGGATGCGTAGTACTCGTCGACCGGCCGGTAGGATGCCTGGGACTGGATGTAGTAGTCGGCGCTGGCGGCTTTGGCGAGGGTGGCGACCATCGGTCTGACCGGTCTGAAGTGCTTTTGTTCGCTCGCGAGAATCTCGACAAAGTCGACGATGGCATTTCCTACCCACAGCGGTCAAGCACCGTGGTGCAGAGGTACAAACCGGCAAGACTTCCGAAGGAAGGCGTTTCGGAGCTGCGCCCGGCGCGGTCTTGTGATTGACGAACAGCGTGGATGCGGGCTGGGGCCAGCCCGCTCCGGTGTGCGGTCCCGGGCAAAGGTCTGTAGAACGGTGGCGCTTGTTGGGGGCATTTCGGGCTCCTATGGTAGGGGGAAAGGCGCGATCGGGCCGGAAGGCGGGGTGCCGGTTCGTATCGGCGCTGCGGAGAGGAGACAGGAGATGGTGGGACGGAGTTTCAACGAAGCCGATATCGATTTCGACGCGATAGCCGGGGACCTGGCGAAGCTCAGGCCGCCGCGGCTGACGCTGGAAGACGTGCTGGAACGCGTGCGGGGGCCGATGCTGGAGAAGCGGCGCCAAGGCGTGTCGCTGGCACAGATCCGCGAGGTGCTGAAGTCCCGCGGGGTCGAGGTCGGCGAGCGCAGCCTGAAGAGCTATCTGGAGAAGGGCGAGCTGCCGCGGCCGAGGACGGGCGGGACGCGGCGGGCGTCAACGGCGGCGCCGGCGGCGGGTAGCGAGGCCGCGGGGTAGCGCGAACTCTCGTGGTTCGCACAAAAAAGGCCGCCCCGCGGCGTCGCGGGGCGGCCCTGTTTCCTGGCGTTGGTGGGGAGGATATCGGAGCGGGGGACGAGGGTTACTCGTCGTGCCGCTGCTCCCGTTCGAGTGCAGCGGACAGTTGCATCTTGTAGGCCATGATCGCCACGCGGAGGGACTTGACCTGTTGCCGGTCGGCGCGGCGGATCGTCGGACCGGGATTGCCGTAGGCCTTGGCAATGACCAGGCGGTTGTGCGCGAGGATGGCGTAGAAGGTGGGCTTGCCGAACTTGCCTTCGTCGCGGGAGACGACGAGGACATCCTTGGCGGAAGACTTGTAGACGGTGCGATCGTCGGCGTGCTCGTCGAGCTTCGAGCCGATCTTGCGGGTGGTCATCGCCGAGGCCCTCCTGGATGAACGGTTCGCGTTTGCGAAGCTGGTCTCCACTCGCCGGGGCGCGGGTCGGCCGATCTGGGTGAGGAGAACGTACGGGTCGTTCGACCAGAGCGGGGTGCGGTCCGGCCGGTAGAGGCTGATCGGCTTGGTCGGGAAGTGGCGCCGGTAGCGGCGGATCAGGACCCGCGCGGCGGGCTCGTTGGCGACCTCGATCAAAGGGAGGTCGGCGGCCGCGATGGTGTATGTGCCGGGCATGGCGGATGCTCCCGAAAGGGGTTGCGATACGCGGCGGGTTTCCCGGTCACGCGGGGGTAGCGCGGGAGAAATCGTCGGACGACGCGATGACGCGGTTGTCCAGTCCGGGCCGGGTGTCGCGGACGACCAGGAAGACGTGGCGCGGATCCTTGACGGCGTCGTGGAAGGCGGTGAGCGCGTCGTCGCGGAACTTGTGCGAGGAGAGGATCGCCTTCGCGTCGTGCGCCAGCGGGCGGCGGTAGTCGAAGGCGATGCGTTCGGCGGAGATCACCTCGAAATACGCCGGGATGTCCGAATCGCTCCGCCACAGGATGCGCCCGGTGCCGCGGCAGATGACGACGGTCAGCAGCTCGGGGTATGCGGCGACGCGGCGCCTGGCTTCTTCCCAGGCGGCGCGCTTGTCGTCGATGCGGGAAGGATCGGTGTCGATCTCGTCGATCCAGTCCTCGTCGACGGTGCGGATGACGAAGCGGTCGCTCATCGGTCTGCTCCCGGCGGGTTGATTTGCCCTGCTGAAGCTGTTCTCCACTTCGTCGCAAGAGAAAGGCCGGCCCCGCTCGCGCGGGGACCGGCCGGTCCTGTCAGGGGCGCGTGCGCCGTTCGAAGGCGATCCACGCGAAGAGCGCGGTGACGCCGGGGAAGATGGCCCAGCCATGGGCGATGCCCGCCTGCTCGGCGATCAGCCCGACCATGCCGGCCATCGCGCAGAGGGCGGCGGATGCGATGAGGAGTCGGTGCATCGCGGTCACCGGACGGGGCGCGGATCGAGGGTCCAGCGCGCGGTCTCGAGGCACTGTTCGCGGAAATAGATGCGCCTGGGGCCGCTGGGGTCGTCGGATAGATCGACGACGAAGACCGACGGCTCTTCCTCGAAGGCGGCCTCGTCGCGGAACAGCTCGGCGACGAGCTCGCCGTCTTCGTGCAGCCGCGTCTGCTCTGGCGCGATCGCGGCGATGTCGATGCGTGGCATTTCCCTCTCCCATGTCGGAACGGTGCCGGGGAAGCCGCTCGGCTCCTGCCGGCCCGCCCTCTTCAAGCTTTCTCAACTTGGGTCGCGAGGGTCTGGAACGGGACGCAATCAAAGGGCTGGCCGCAGGCGGGGCGGCGGCAGTCGCGGAGGCCGGGGCACAAGCGAGGCTCTCGTCGTGGCGCCCGGGGCGATGGGTCTCGGACGGCCGACAAAAAAGGGCCGTCCCCCGGCGGTAGGGGGACGGCGCTGTTGCCATAGGGTCCGAATCGGCGGCGGGTCAGGCGGTGTCGCGGAACACGATGTCGGGGCGGTTGGTCCAGACGGCGCTGCGGTCCTCGCCGTCGGCGAGGTAGACGATGGTGAGCTCGTCCGGGTGCGCGGCGACGCGGGCCTTGGCTTCGTTCCAGGCGTCGGCCTTGTCGTCGAATTCGGGCTCGATCTCGAAGCGGTCGGTCCACATCACGGAGCCCGGGCCGACGAAGGTCATCACGGTATAGCGTTCGGTCATGGCGTCCTCCCATTCATCGCGTGTCCCCTTCCAGAAGCTTTTCTCTCCTCCATCGCCGGCATGAAGAGGGGCGGTCCCGGCGAGGGAAAGCGGCCGGATGAGGTCAGGCTGCGGCGAGCCGTTCGGCGGCCCAACGCGCGGCGCGGGCGAGGACGTGTCCGTGACAGGGGAGCGGGTCGCACCAGCACGCGAGCCACATGCCGTCGAGAGCGGCGAGCTCGGCCAGATCGATCCGTCCGTCGCGGATGCGCTTCCAGAGATCGGCGCGGTAGAGCGCGATCACGGTGTCGCGGTCCCCGTCCGGGCCCAGGCGATAGAGGTTTCCCCACCGGGTACGGCGGTCGATCAGGACGGTGTTGTTGTGGACGTGGTCGTGCTCGAAGGCGGCGCGAAGGCGCGGTTCGTTCCTGAGGTTCACGACGCAATCGTTCATGGCGTTCTCCTTCCCCGACATTCGCCCTCCGCGAAGCTCTTCTTTTCTCGCCTTGGTGGGGGGGGTCTCGGGAGGCGGGCAAAAGAAAAGCCGATCCCGCGTTGCGCGGGACCGGCCGGGAGGGGTCAGGCGAAGTGGGGATCGGTGTCGGTGACGCTCTTCACGATGAATTCCACCTGGTCCCAGTCGTCGAGGCCGTAGACCGTGGGGTGGTGTTCGAACTTGAGGTCGAAGCCGCCGCCGGCGTGGGGGTCGACGTGGAACACGCGTCCGATGACGTCGTCGCCGCGGAATACCAGGGTGAGGATCGGGTCGACGTCGCGGAACCGGATGCGCTTGCGGGCGCGCTCGTACATCGCGTTCCCGCGTTCGGTGCCCTGTGCGAGCCTGTCCGCGGCGGTGAACCCGTCATCGTCGGTGGGGGTGGGCGTGTCCTCGCCGCAGGAGGGGCACCAGATCGCGTTGTGTTCCGGTCCGCTATCGCCGCAGCTTCCGCATTTCCATCCCATCGGGGTTCTCCTTCCCAGGTCCGTTCGCCCCTCCCGAGGCTTTTCTTTTCTCCCGGAACGGGGGTCAGGGTGCGCCCCAGTGGAAGGCGAAGGCGTGGGCTTCGCGCCATGCGGCGGGGGTGTCGAGGACATTGCCGTCGGGGTCGACGAGGGCGGCGGTGTCGGGGCGGAGGACGGGCCAGACGATGGAATGCCCGTCGGCGTGGGTCTTCGCCATGAGCTCGCGGCCGCAATCGTCGAAGCTGTAGCGGGCCGGGCTCCACAGGCCGTCGCGGATGCGCCGTGGGCCGCGGGGGAGGCGTTCGGGGCGCGGCGGAAGTTCGATGGGGCTGAACGCGAAGGGCTGGAGAGCGCGGCCGTCAACGGTCTGGCGGGGTAGTCTTTCGCGGATCGAGCGTGACATCGGAGCCGTCCTCCTGGTCAGGGATTTGGCCTCCGGAAGCTGTTCTCTTCTCCGTGATGTCAGGGCGGGGCTCGGCGTTTTGACAAAAAAAGGGAGCCGGCCCGCGCCTGTGCGACGCGGGCCGGCTCCCGAGGGAGGGAGGAGCGATGGTTCGGGAGGGGTCCCTTCTAGAAGGGGATCGGGTCGGCCGGCTCGGCGCCCGGGTCGGGCTGCCCGTTCGCCGGCGCGGCGGCCGCCGAGGGGGCGTCGGAGGGCTTGTCGACGAACTGCACGCGCGAGCCCGGGACCAGCAGGATCTCGGTGGAGAAGCGGTCGGTCTCCTCGCCGTCCTTCCGCCAGCGCCGGGTCTGCAGCTTGCCCGACACGAACATCAGCCGGCCCTTGCGGGCGTGCTTCTCGAACATCTCGATCAGCCCGTCCTGGAACGTGACGACCCGGTGCCATTCGGTCTTGTCGACCTTCTGGCCGTTGCTCTTGTCGATGTAGCTCTCGTCGGTCGCGATCGACAGGTTGGCGACCCGCCCGCCGCTCATTAGCGAGTTGACGGTGACGTCGGCGCCGAGGCGGCCGATCAGGTCCACGCGGTTCAATCCGAAGGCCATGACGGTCTCCTTCACGGTCTGGTTTCTGACGATGGGTGATGACCGGGACGGGGCTTGCTCCTTCCCATCCCGTTCGACCTTCTGAAGCTTCCCTCTCCTCCGGGCGGCCGGTCCCGGGCGAGGCGTCGGGGGAGTTCGCGAGGTCGGTGGGGGTTCGGAGCGGCGGGAAAAAGAAACGCCGGCCCCGCTTGCGCGGAGACCGGCGTGGGCGATGCAACCGAGGAAGGGGACGAGGCCGGCGAAGACACGCCAGGTGTTTTCGTTGAAGCCGAGCTCGCGGATGGTGAGACTGATGCCTGCCGCGATCGCGACAACGCCGGCGGAAGCGATGAAGGGGTGGCGCGTCGCGGTCACCGGACGAGAGGCGAGTCGACGGTCCACCGGGCGGTTTCGATCGAGTGGTCCCGGGCGTAGATGTGGCGCGGGCCGTGCGGGTCGTCGGTCAGATCGACGACGTTGAACGGGACCTGTTCCTCGAAGGCGTGGTCGCCGCAAAAGACTCTTCCGACGAGCTCGCCGTCCTCGAATACACGCGCCTGCTCGCGCGCCATGTGCTGGATGTCCGTGGCGGTCATTCCCCTCTCCCATGTCGGGGGTGCGGCGCGGAGGGGGCTCCTCCCCTCTCCGGACCTGCCCTCTTGAAGCTTTTCTCTCCTCGGGGGCGGGCCGTGGTCGGGGTCACGTGGGGATGTGCGCGGGGATGGGGAGCGGCGCGTTGTCGGCACGGATGTGCAGGCTGTGGATCTCGTCGAGGCCGATCAGCCGGTTGTCGCGGTCCGTGCACAGGAACTCGTCCGGCCCGTAAGCGCTTCCCTCGATGTGGTCGCGAACCTGGCGAAGGGTGTCGAAACGGTGTAGGACCTGGCCGCAAGGACCGGGGCCGCATAGTCGATACACGGTGTTTCTCCTGCGTTTGGGGTTGGAAAGGCGTGGCCCTCTTCCGGCCGGCTTCGCTGCGGGAAGGCTGTTCTTCTCTTGGGAGACTCGGCGGAGACTGGAGGAGCTGGCGGGGGTCAGGCCGCGGGGGAGCGGATGCGCTCGAGCTGTTCGCACACCGCGCGGGGGTGCATGGAACCGAGGTTCAGCACTGGGATGCCGAAACGCTGCGCGATGCGGATGCCCATCCCGGTGCCTCCGACGACTCGGCCGCCCTTCGTCCAGCACACCACCGCGCTGACCGGGCTCTCGAGGTCTCGGCCGAGCAGGATGCTGACGTTCCGTGCGTGCAGCCGCCGGGCGCCCTGCGAGCATCTGTGCCACGCCGGGTGCTCTTCCGCGGCGAGGGCGATGCAGCGCCGGTAGATCTCGCCGGCCGGGACGTGGCAGTCGGGTCCGGAGTGGTTCTCATAGCCGGGCCAGGGGAGATGGATGGTGCGCGCGTCGGCGGTGCCGGCGGCGAATGCGCTGTCCGCGCCGCGCGCTCCGCCCGAGTGAAGATGCCAGCCGCGGCGCGCGAGCCAGGACGCCATAACGGTCATCCGGTCGAGGATATTCGGGGGTGTCTCGCGCGAACCGATGCCGGCGTAGGACAGAGGTGACATGTCGTGCTCCCGTGTCGAGGTTCGGCGGAGCTTCTCGCTGCCCCGCCGGGTCGCTTTCCTGAGGCTGTTCTCTCCTCGTGGTCAGGGAGGCCGCGCGGTCAGGTGGTGAGTTCGCAGAGTCGGCCGATCCGGATGCGGGCGAGCCATGCATCGGCGCGGAGCAGCGGGTCGTCGTCGCGCCGGTGCTGGCGCAGCTCCATCCAGAGCCGGCCGAGCACGTTGCGGCCCCGGTAGGCGGGACCTTCGGGCGTTTGGGTAGGAGACGCGCCCCAGAACGGGTCGCGGTTGGAGATCTCGACAATCGGGCGGTCTTCGGTGCGGTCGAGCACGGGACCGATCAGCTCGGGCAGGGTCTCGAGCTTGCGCCGAAGGACCCAGCGCATGACTTCCACGCGTTGCGCCGTCCAGTGTGGATCGATCGGAAAGTCGGGGTTGCGGCCGAGGCGCGCGGCGTCGCGGGGTTCCGCTACGACGGCGATGTGCTCCTGCACGTCGGGAGCGGCGGGGAATTTCGCGGCTTGGTAGAGCGCTTCGGAAGAGTTGAACATCCAGGGGCCGGCCGGGATGGGCGCGGGGAGCGGGTAGAAGTTGCTGAATTCGCCATATTCCGCGCGGGTGTAGCGGAAGCCGCAGGCCTCGTCGGTCCGGTAGGTGCGCATGGCCCTCTCCTTCTCTCGGGTTCGCGCCCCTTCAAGGCTTCTCTCGACTCGGTCGGGGAATGGTCCGACGCGCGTAGGGTGACCGCCTCCCGGCGCCACCCGGACAACATTGCCTGTTCGCCGGTCAAGGGTCCGGTCCTATGATGGCCCGGTGCAAAGCCTTTGCCGCGATTGCGGCTGCCTGCCGCTCCCGGATGCCGGGACCTGCCCGGCCTGCGGTTCGGCGCGTCTCATGCGTCACCCCGAGCTTCACGAACTGGCCATCGCCCATCTCGACTGCGACGCCTTCTACGCCTCGATCGAGAAGCGCGATCGTCCCGAGCTTCGCGACGTCCCGGTCATCGTCGGCGGGCGCCACCGGGGCGTTGTCGCGGCGTGCTGCTATATCGCCCGCACCTACGGCGTGCGCTCCGCCATGCCCATGTTCAAGGCTCTGAAGGCCTGCCCCGAGGCCGCCGTCATCAAGCCCGACATGAAGAAGTATGCGGCGGTGGGCTGCGAGGTCCGGACGATGATGCTGGATCTCACGCCGCTGGTGGAGCCGCTCTCCATCGACGAGGCGTTCATGGACCTGTCGGGCACGCAGTCCCTGCACGGGGGAAGCGCCGCCCAAACCCTGGCCCGGCTCGCGCGCCGGGTGGAGGACGACCTCTCCATCACCGTTTCGATCAGCCTCCGCTACAACAAGTACCTGGCCAAGATTGCCTCCGACCTGGACAAGCCGCGCGGCTTCGCCGCGATCGGCCGCGCCGAGGCCCGGTCCTTCCTCGCCGGCAAGCCGGTCAGGATGCTGTGGGGCGTCGGCGCAGCCATGCAGAAGCGCCTCGCCCGGGACGGCATCGCGTCGATCGGCCAGCTCGCGCTTCTCGACGAGGCCCAACTCGTGGCCCGTTACGGCAAGATCGGCCGGCGCCTTCACCTCTGCGCCCGCGGCGAGGACGACCGCCCGGTCGACCCCGGCCGCGAGGCCAAGAGCATCTCCTCTGAGACCACGCTCGACGAGGACGTGTCGGATCCGAAGGCGCTCCGTCCGATCCTCTGGCAGCTCAC
This sequence comes from Alphaproteobacteria bacterium, assembly GCA_965202835.1. Taxonomy (GTDB): domain Bacteria; phylum Pseudomonadota; class Alphaproteobacteria; order MPNO01; family MPNO01; genus MPNO01. The sequence goes on from CBDBCA010000002.1 coordinate 712,799, forward strand.
CGAGACGGTGGCGCGGCGGATGAAGAAGGCGGGCGTCGCGGGCGAGGGCGTCACGCTCAAGTTGAAGACGGCGGACTTCCGGACCGTCACCCGCGCCCGGCGCCTCAAGACCGCCACCCGCTCCGCCGAGGAGATGTTCCGGGCGGCCGAGCCGCTGTTGGACCGCGAAGCCGACGGCCGCGCCTTCCGCCTGATCGGCATCGGCGCCCACGACCTGATCGAGGCCGGACAGGCCACCCAGCGCGACCTCTTCGGCGGCATCGCCGGCGATGACGACAGGATCGACGACGCGCTCGATGCGGTTCGCGACAGGTTCGGCGACGACGCCATCGTCAGGGGCCGCGGCTTCGGCACTAGGCTGGTGCGCCAGGGGCCTTCGAAGGCGGAGTGACGCCGGACGGCCGCGCCGTGCGATTCCGGTCCGGGCCGGCGCAGGGCTTGACGCGCTACAATGAACCGCGCCGTCAAAGGCCCACCGGCGCGGTGGAGAACGGCATGGCCCGGCAGAACCGTCAGGATCCCCAAATCAAGTGGGAAGACAACCAGTGGTCGATCGAGCTTCCCCTCGAGGGCGGCAGGATCCTGAACGCGTCGTGGAAGCCCGGCGTCACCTATGTGGTCCGCATCAGGGAAGCCGGGGAGCCCGAGTGGAGCTTCGGTTTCGAAACCCCGATCACCAGCTTCACCTTCGTCGACCTCAAGCCGGACACCGAGTACGAGCTGCAGGTCCGCACGAAGAATGCGGCCGGAGAAGGCGATCCCGCGTTCTTCGGCATCCGCACCGGCCCCACGGGCGACAGCCGTAACGTGATCCCGTTCCCGAGGCATTGACAGCCCGGCCGAAGAACCCCGGCCGGTCCGTTATCGACCATGAAGGGCATCGCCGCGGAAGACCTCGACCAAGCCGTCTTGATCGACGATTAGCCGAATCGCCTCCACCGGTATGCGCCCGGGATATTCTTGTTCCGAGCCCGATCCGGTCGCGCCGGCTCCTGGGCGGCGGACTTGCGGTTCGCGCCCGAGCCCCGGCCTGCAAAGCCGTCCGCGAAGGTGGGGCCGGATGGTCCGCGATCTACCCGGACAAACATCCGTGGCCCGGAGGAACGATTGCGCGCACGGCACCGGAATGGCGACGCTCTACCGGCCGCCGAAGGTGATGCGGTGGATGACGTCGTGTCCGTCGATCCAGCGATGCTTGAAGGCGGCCGCGACATGGCCGGCGGCGACCGCCAGCATCCCGTATGCAAGCCACATGTGGACGTCCGTGGACAGGTCCTGGAGCGCCTCCCCGGTCTCGGGGAAGACCCGGGGCATCTCGACGCCGAACCACTGCACGGTGTGGCCGCCGAAGTTGGTCTCCGCCCAGCCGGCCGCGATCACCAGCGCGGGAAGCGCGTAGAGCGCGGCGTGGCCGAGATGCGCGGCTTTGCGCTCGATCCCGCGGATCGTGTCCGGCAGCGGGGGAGGCTTGTGGATCAGGCGGATCGCGACGCGCGCGACGAGCAGCGCGAGCAGAGTCACGCCCACCGAGATGTGGAGGTCGAACAGGAACTCCTCCAGCGGCGAATCCTCCTCGACCAGCGTCGTCATCGCGTAGCCGCACGCCCACATGAAGACGAAGCCCACGGCCATGATCCAGTGCATCAGGCGCGCGGAGAGGTGGTAGCGGTCTTCGGTCATCGTCATTGCTCCTCCGGTCGGGCTTCTGCGCCGGCGCCCGGGCCGCCCGTATCGGCCAGGGATGTTCGATATTGGGATTCCGGTCCGGTTCTCAATGCGCCGCCCGTTGGAATTTCGCTCCCCGCCGGACGGCGCGGAGCGCGGGGACATCCCGGCCGGGACCCGCGGGGAACGGACCGTGGCCGGGATGCCGCCGGGACGCGGCTAGTCGTCGCGTCCGTCGTCGTCGTCGTGCCGGCGGTCCCGCAGCGAGAGGCCGCCGTCGCGGTTGCGGTCGAGCCGCTCGACGATGCCGGCGAGCGGGCGGTCGTACTCGACTCGGGTGACCACCGCGTCGCCGTCGGTGTCGAGCATCTGGAACGCGCGCACGGTGAGCGGACGGGTGGTCTCGTGCCACAACCCGGCGAACTCCTCCAGGCTCAGGTTGCCGTCGCCGTTGGCGTCGTGGGCCGCGTGGCGGTCGTTTCGCAGCTTGTCGATCTCGGGCTGGGTCAGCTTGCCGTCGCCGTCGGCGTCGACCGCGGCGAACACCTCCATCGCGGACAGCCCGAGCTGCCCCCTGTCGAGGAAGCCCATGCCGTCGCCGCCGCGGTGTCCGGCGTAGCTCGCGCCCGCGAGGGCGGTGCCGCCGAGCGCGGCGGCGACGGCGATGGCGGTCAGTGTCTTCGTCTTTGTCTTCATCGGTTCTCTCCCGTATCGGTTCGTCCACCGGGTGTCGATGGGTGACGGGAATATGGGCGTGAGGTGTCGCGGAACCTTGCCGGCGAAGCCACGAAAGTGTCGCCAGCCGTGGCGGACCGGCGTCCTGACACATCCTGTTACAAACTTTTCGCGCGGTGCCGGGCAAGGCGCGTAATCTCCCGCCCATGGACGCCGCCCCGCACATCCTCGTGGTCGACGACCACCGCGAGATCCGCGAGCCGCTGGCGCGCTACCTGGAGCGCCACGCGCTGCGCGCGACGGTCGCGCTGCCGGGCGCCGGGGGAGCGTGAAGTGGGCGTGGACTGAGCGCGCGCCGGCTTCGTCATGCTTCGTCGAACCATCGGCCGGGTCACGACGGCCGATCGAGCACGAACGGCCGGTCGGCGCCAGTCGACCTTGAATGCCGATGTCCTCGGCGTTCGAGGGGAAGGAATTCGGCCAATCTTGTGGTTTTTCTTGCCGGCACCCACATCGAGGGTAACGACACCCGAGAGCGAACGGCGACGGGAGCCAGGGAATGGGACGCAGCTACACCCCTGTTAAGCCGGCGGCGGGTCGCCGCGGCCGAGGACTGGCGCGGCTCTGGTGGACGTTGGCGACCGGGCTGCTGGCGGGCTGTGCCTTGGTTGCGCCGCTGCCCGACGAGACCTCCATCGAGCAACGCCTGTCGGCATTCCCGGCCTCGGGCCTGCCGCTCGAGGGGCGCGTCACCGTCTACTGGGACAAGCACCAGATCCCGTTCATCGAGGCCGAGCGCGACGGCGACGCGGCGTTCGCGCTGGGCCTGGTGCACGCCCATCTCCGGCTCGGCCAGATGGAGGCCTATCGGCGCATCGCGCAAGGCCGGGTCGCCGAGATGGCGGGTCCCTTCGCCACCGACATCGACCACGCGCTGCGGATTCTCGATTTCGGGCGCGCGGCGGAGGAGATCGAGGCGGGTCTGCCGCCGGCGACGAGAGCCTGGCTCGAGCGCTTCGTGGCGGGGATCAACCATCACCTGGAAACCGCCCCGGAGCTGCCCTACGAGTTCGACGCGCTCGGTCTGGAACGCGAGCCGTGGTCGATCCGGGACGTGCTCGCCTTCGGCCGCCTCGCAGGGACCGACGTCAACTGGCTGGAGTGGATCGACCTGCTGGGGCTGCGCGGGCGCGACGACTGGCCCGTGCTGTGGGCGCGGCTGATCGAGAGCGGATCGTCTTCGGCAACGAGCTTCGGGCCACGCGAGAGCGCCGCGCATCTGCGGACCCTGCTCGGCGGGCTGAGCCGGTCGGGCAGCAACAGCCTGGCGGTGGCGCCCGGGATGAGCGCCACCGGCGCCGCGATCATGGCGAACGATCCGCATCTCGGCATCCGGCTTCCCAACATCTGGCTGCTGGCGGGCATCAAGTCGCCGTCCTACCACGCGGTGGGGTTGATGATTCCGGGGATTCCCTTCATCGCCATCGGCCGCAACCCGTGGATCGCGTGGGGCGGAACCAACATGCGCGCCGCCTCGAGCGCGCTGTTCGATGCCGAGGATGCCGCGATGACCACAAGGCGCGAACGGATCGCGGTGCGCTGGTGGTTCGACCGCGAGGTCGAGATCCGCGAGACCCGCTGGGGCCCGGTCCTGTCGGATGCGCCGCAGCTCGCCGCCGCCATGGCCGCGTCGGGCTCGGGTCCGTTCGCGCTCAGCTGGACCGGCCATCTGCCGAGCGACGAGATCGGCGCGATGCTGAAGGTGAGCCGCGCGCGGAACTTCGCGGAGTTCCGCGAGGCGCTGTCGGGCTTCGCGGTTCCGGGGCAGAACATGCTGTATGCCGACAATGACGGCAATATCGGCCAGGTCATGGCGGTCCGGCTGCCCGGGCTCGGCGACGCGGCACCGGAGGATCTCGTGCTGCCGCCGGACGGTCACGCGGAACGCTGGGCCGAGATGCGGGGGACGCTCGACCTGCCGTTCAGCCTCAACCCCGGTCGGGGGTTCCTGGTGTCGGCCAACAACCGGCCGACCGCGGCGGCGGGTCGGGTCGGCTACTTCTTCTCGCTCGACGACCGTGTCCTGCGCATGGCCGAGCTGCTGCGCGTCGGCGGCATCGGCATCGACGACGTCAAGGCCTTGCAGCAGGACGTCCACAAGGCCTCCGCGGCGGCGCTGCGCGACCTGTTCGTGGAGCGGATCGACGCGTCCGGCATCGCCGGGAGCGCCGGCGAGGACGGGAAGCGCGCGCTCGCGGCGATGCGCGAGTGGGACGGGCGCTACAGCCCGGACTCGCGCGGCGCGGTCGCCTACGAGGCGTTCCGCGAGGCCTTCGTCCGGTCCTTCTACGCGGCCAGGTTGGGCGAGACGGACGGGGACGCGTTCGCCGACGCGGGCCGCATCGAGAGAATGATGGCCGCCGATATCGAGGGCGCCGGCACGGCCGAACTCGACGCCGCGATGGGGACGGCGCTGACGAGCGCCGGCGCGGTCGTGGCGAGGTTCCAGGACTGGGGCGCCATGCACCGGCTCGGCCTCGACCATCCGCTGTCCCGGCTGCCCCTCGTCGGCGAGCGCTTCCGTTTCACCGATGTGCCGGTCGGCGGCGCCAACGACACGCTGATGAAGACCGCCCATCACACCGGCGCCGACCGTCACTTCGTCGACTACGGCTCGAACGCGCGGCATATCTCCGACATGTCGGATGTGGACCGCAACTACTTCGTCCTGCTCGGCGGCCAGGACGGGCATATCGGCAGCACCACCTTCCTCGACCAGACCGAGCTCTGGCTCGAAGGGGCTTATGTCGAGATGCCGCTCAGAACCGAGACCGTGCGCGAACGGTTTGCCCACCGCATCGAACTCCGGAACCAGGCGCCCGCCGAGCCGTCGGCCAAGCGTTGATGGCGCGCGGCTGGGCCGAGACGGTGCAGCCGCGCGGTGCGAGGCTCAGGAGCTCCAAGGCGGTGGCGTGTTCGAGACGCACCAGGTTCGCGCAAGGCGCTTGGCGGGTCCCGGCTCTTCTGCGACCGAAACCGGCCCGCTCCGATCATCCTCACCGAGAGCGCCGTCGCCGCCATCCCCGCTCGTAGCCTGCGCATCGAGGGAATCACCCTCCTTCACGCCACCGAGCAGTACCGGGAAGGCAAGCCGACCGACATGGAACGCGTGGACTCGAACGGACTTCCCTTCCCCGAGCTGCTCATCGGGGGAGCCCTTCGGGAAGGCAGGACGTTCCTGCATTACCACTGCGACAACCCGGAAATCCAAGGCGACACCGTCCACCTCTTCGGCATCCGCTACGCGGACGAGATCCGCGCCTTCGGGTCGAAAGTCGAGAAAATCGTTCTCGAGGCCGAATTGCCGGCGACCCATGCGGGCGAGATCCGAAAGGCGATGCGCATCGCCGGGCATGTGACGCTCGGGCGCGACACCCGCCGGAAGGCCCCGGCCCGGTCGCCCTTGTCCGGGACGGTGCTGGCGCCGGCGCCGGACGAGTAGCTGCCCGTGCCGGGGCCCGGGCCGCGATGACATCGCCGAAAGGCCGGGGCGCGCCGGTTCCTCTGCCCGGCACCCGTTGGCGCTTCCGCCGAAGGCGTCTCCGTGCCGGATTCCGAGGCGGCTTCCCCGGTCCCGGCATCCGACGGCGCCTCGGAGGTGGACGCATCGCCGGCACCCGCATCGGTCTCCCCCAAGTTGGGGACGCGCAATCCGTGACGGGGCCGCCTGGCGTTGCGGGGTGACGGCGGACGGCGCAACCCGTTGGAGCGATGACCCGGGCCGGACATTGGGCTACAAGCGCACCCGGGTTGCACGCGCCGGCGAACTTCGGCCGCGCGGGCCGGTGTAGGAGGTGGCGATGAGACGGTTGGTGGCATCGGTTTTTCTCGGCGCGTTCTGCGCGCTGAGCGCCGCGGGCGCTTCCGCCGGGGACGGGGAAGCGGTTGCCGCGGGCTATCAGTCCCGCGCCGGCGCGGTGCTGGGGACGTATCGGCCGGCGCTGCCGGAGCGCTCGCCAGAAACCATGGCGCGCGCGGCGGCGCGGTTCCTGGGTTCGCTGGACGAGGCGCAGAGGCGGTCGGCGCAATACGGCCTGGCGAGCCCCGAGAGACGAAGGTGGACCAACGCCCCGGTCCGCGGGCAGGCCGGCGGCGTCGCGCTCGGCGACCTGGACGATGGCCAGTTCCGCGCCTTCTCGGACCTTCTCGCGGCGCTGCTGAGCGCGAAGGGCTACGGCAAGGTGCGCGACGTCATGCTGGGGGACGATCTGCGCGCCACCGTCGACGGCGAGCCGAACGAGGGGGTGGGGATCGAGGCCTTCCGCTTCGCCGTGTTCGGCGATCCCTCGCCCACGTCCCGCTGGGCGGTGCAGTTGGACGGACACCATGTCGCGCTCAACGTCACGCTGGACGGCGAGGCGTATTCCCTGTCGCCCAGCTTCATCGGCACCTATCCGCAGACGTTCGTCGTGGCGGGCGCAAAAGTGCGGCCGCTGGCGGCGGAGACCGATCTCGCGCACGGTCTGGCCGCCAGCCTGACGCCGGAGCAGCGCGCGCTGGCGGTGATCGGCGAGAGGCGCGGCGCGCTGCGGATCGGGCCCGGCCGGGACGGCGTCGTCCCGGAGCCCGTCGGCATCCCCGGCAGGTTGCTGAACGAAGCGCAGAAGGAGACGCTCCTCGCGCTCGCCGCGCAGTGGTTCGATGTCATGCCGCCGGACCCCGCGCGGGCGCACAGGGAGCGGTTTCTCGACGGGCTCGCGGAAACCCGGTTCGCCTGGAGCGGCCCCCTGGTGGCCGGGAGCGACGTTTCCTGGTCCGTACAGGGGCCGTCGGCCGTCATCGAGTATGCCAACGACGCGCGGGGCGGCGCCGACGCCGGCAATCCCGTGGATCACGTGCACACGGTCTACCGGGACCTGGAGCGCGACTATGGCGGCGGGTAAGCGGTCGGTCCCGGCGGCGGGGTGCGGGTGTGGCACGACTGGGGCCTGCGGCTGCCGGTGAACATTGCCCGTCTGACCGACCTGTGGAGCGCGTCGGGCGGCCCCTCCCCCCGAAGCGGGATCGGGGGCGGGTTCGAAAGGGTACGGCGACGAGGAGCTTCTGAAGGTCCTGGGCGCGAAGGCGGACGGCCTTGAGATGCCGGACATTGCGCGCCTGTTCTGGCGCGGGTCCCATGTCGATGAGGAGTGGCATGCCGGCGGCTGGATGCACGCCCGGCTGAAGCGCCGGCTGCGCCGGGCGCGCGGGAACATGAGGCGTTACCGCGAGATCGCCACCAGGCGCCCGGTCTAGAAGCTCATGCCCTGGGACCGGTCCTTCTCCTGCGAGCGCGAGACCTGGCGCTGGGCGTCCAGCCAGCTGTCGTAGTGGGCGAGCACCCTGTCGACGGTCTCGAGCTGGCGGGCGGCGATCCAGTTGTCGATCCTGAGATTGCGGCGCAGAGCGGGCGAAACGCCAACTCCCGCCGTCAATGCACCGGGCCTTCGACCGCTCTGACGATGTTGGGGTCGAACGCCAGGAACCGGTCGAACAGCGGGGTCTTGCGCCATTCCCCCCGGCCCTGGCGGGTCGCATCCTCATCCCGGCTTTCGACCAGGCCGAACCAGCGCAGCGGCCGCAGCACGCGCAGCACGAACAGGGCCCGCGCGACCCACTCCGGGTTCCGCAGCACCGCTTCGTCGGGCAGCACCGACAGCCGCATCAGCGTTTGCGTGTCCTGCCATCTGTCGCCCGTGGTCGCCAGCGACCAGAGCGCCGGACCGATCAGCCCCTGGGGCCACGAGCCGCACTCGGGTTCGCCGAACAGGCTGAGGCTCACCTGCCAGAAGCAGTTCCGGAAGAAACTCGCCTGAAGGCGCTCCCGCCGGTCCTTCAGAGCCCGGCGGCCGGTCGCGCCGACCTGCAGCCCGCCCTTCTTCCGTACCAGCAGCCCGTTCATCATGGCCAGCTCGCGCACGAGCCGCAGCTCTTCCACGTAGGCCTCCCTCAACCGCTTTCCGGCGCGCCACTTGTCCTCGAACAGCAGCCCCGGCCAGTCCATCGCCGAGCGCATGGCTGCCACGGTCTCCAGGGTGAGGTTGCCCCGGGCGGTGAGTTCCAGCCCGTCCGCCTCCTTGGCGGCGCGCACCAGCACCAGGGCGTTCTGCAACATGGGCGAACACGCGATCTCATCGTCCGTCAGATCGATCGCCAGACGGATCGCGCCATCCTCGAAGGGCGGCTCCGCCAGCAGCGCCTCGACGCGCTCCGGTTCGAGCACCGTCCACGCCGGTTCCACGCCATCCAGCCACTTCCTGTACACCGGAGGTATGTCCGCAACCCGCAACGTCATGAATGCCACCTCCCGGTCTGCCCGCCGCCGCTCTCGCGCAATCGGCATTCCACGTTCATCGCTCCGGCCGCGTCAATCCCCCGCCGCCGGAAGCGGGAGCCCGGCCTACCGGAGGCAAAGGCGGTGACGCGGGGGCAAGTCCCCCGCCATGCGACCGATCCGCCGCGATGCAGCGGTCAGAGCCCGCAGCGCGGCGCCGGGCTGCGCCCGGCTCAGTGGCCCGTCCCCCGGTCCCGCGCGAGCCGGACATCGAACGACAGGAAACGGTCGAACAGCGGGGTCTTGCGCCAGCCGACCTCCGCCGTGTCGGGAGGCCCCCGGTATTCGAGGAGCCCGAACCAGCGCAACGGCCCCAGGACGCGGCCCACGAACATCGAACCCTCCGCGTTCCAGTGCATTCTCGCCACCGCATCGTCGCGCACCGTGGTCAGCGCCCTGAGCGTGTCGACGCTCTGCCACCCGCCGGCCACGTTGGAGAGCCCCCAGAGGATCACCCCGATATCGTCCTGCGGCCACCGCCCCGGCAGCCCTCGCGGAAACGTCTCCACGAACTGCGAGAGGTCCGTATGCCAGAAGAGGTGCCTGAACAGCACCGCCTGCAGCGCGCCCCGTCTTCCGGGTTCGCGCATCTCGTGCCCCAGCGGGGTCACCTGACCCAGAAACGCCCGCCTGTCGACGAGCCCGGCCTGCCCCATCAGCCGATGCAGCAGATGAAGCTCCCACACGTCGCCCTCTCGAAGCGCCTTTCCCGTCCGGTACTCCTCGGTCGCCTCCATCCCCGGCCAGGTCATCTCCTTGCGCATCGACGCGACGGTGTCGCGCCCGAAACGCCCCTTCCCGGTGCGCCTCGGCAAGAACTCCCCGTCGATCACCTCGAACGCGGCCAGGGCGTTGCGCACGAACGCCGATTCTCCGAACGTTGCGTCCGGCAGGTCTGCAACGAGGCGCAGCGTCGGGTTGTCCGCCGCCGGTTCCGCCCGCAACGCCCGGGCGCTCTCCGGCTCCAGCAGGGTCCAGACCGGTTCCACGCCGCCCGACCAGTCCGACATCTCCAGCATCGCGCCCGCGTCGCGGGGTTCGCCAGGGCCGACATCCTCCGGCTCCGCCGCTTCCGGTTGCCAGCCGCGCTTCACCGCCTCCCTGAGCCCCTTTGCCGCCTTGAACGACGGTATCTTCGAGGCCGGTATCCGCACCCTCTCGCCCGTCGCCGGGTTGCGGCCCGGTCTTGCAGCCCGGCTCCGTGTCCTGAACGTGCCGAAGCCCCCGATCCGCACGTCCTCTTCCTTGGCGAGCGACTCGGCAATCGCCTCGAGAACGGTGTCGACCGCTCCTTCCGCCGTGAACTTGTTCAGACGCATCCGCTCGGCCACGCGGGCGACGATCGCCGCCTTGTTCATTGTCCATTCCTCCGATCCCGCGATCGCGCCGCGAAGCCGGTGCCCCTCCCGCGAGGCCGCCGCTTGCCGCCACCAGACGGCGATTCCACCACCGCCCGCATGACCGCAGCTTCCCGCTTGCGAGCATACCCACAAAATAAACGGCTGGCCCTGCATGTTGGTAAACCGGCCGGAGCGGCCAGCGCCGGATAGAAGCGGCTCAGACTTCGGTGGAGCCGACGAGTTCGGCTCCGAGCCAGGCGTTGGCGCCGTCCGCGGTGAGGATCGAGAGGCCGCGGGCCTTCTCCTGGAGGCGCTCGTGGGTCCAGCCCTGGGCAGGCGCGGTCGACATGTAGAGCGAGACGCCCTCGATGGTGGTGACCAACAGGGTGGCATCCTTCAGCGGGGCGAGGATGTCGGGTTCGCCGGGGCGGCGGTCGGTCCAGAAATAGATCATGGCGCGGTTGCCGGGTGCGGTTGCGGAGGGTGCGGAAGAACGCTTCGGCGGGACCTGAGCAGGACCAACAGCCAGCCCGCGCTCCAGAGCATGGCGAGGCACCAGTAGCCGGCGCCGTGGGAAGGGCCTGCCGTGAGGCCGACAATCGCGACGACGAGCGCGAGGAAGCAGAGCAGCGCGGCGGCGGTTTGGGCTCCGGTCATGGCGCTTCGCGTCCCTTGCTGGAGGATGCTGCGTTCACGCGCGCACGAGCTCGACGCCGGCGGAACGGCCGCCGAGAGTTTTCATCGAAAACTCGTGCCGGCCGAACCGGCACCAGTACCACCCCTCGTTCATGCGCTCGATGTGCAGGTCCAGCGGCCCCTCGAAGCGCACCGACCGAATGAGCCCGGGGTTACCCGGCACCTCTTCGAGGTGGACCGGCGCCGCGCCGTCGTCCCGCAGCGTCTGCCGGCGCTTGATCCCCGGACCGCGGGGCGCCGTCCGCGGGTCCGCACGGACGCTGCGAAAGAGGAAGCGGTCTCCTCCGATGCGGCACTCGTAGGCGTGCTTGTCGATGCGCTCGATGGCGACGGCGCGAGCATCGCGCTCGGCAACGGCGATCTCGCCGAAGACGGTGTCGGAACCGCGGAGCAGCGTGGTCTTCATCGTCCTGCCTCCTTCATCGATCGTTAGGGATACCGCAAGGCGCGGCTTCGCGCTCGACTTCCTGGATCCGGATGCCGTGCCGGGGGCTTGTCCGCCCGTTCGCCTCGATGGGTCGGTGGGCGCGGGAGCACGATGGGTGGAGTGTCAGGCGGCGGCCGCGTCGGCGTGCGAGAGCCGGAGGTTCTTTCCGCCGAGGCGCAGCACCACGAATTCGCCCGGGCGCAGCCTCGCCTCGACCAGCTCGAAATACGCCTCGGCGTTGTCGGGGTCGAGGAAGCGGTCGCGGCGGATCAGCTCGGAACGGAACTCGTCGGGTCCCCGGCGGTGCTCGCAGATATAGGCCTGGAGGTGGACGGGGGGCGGAGCGCCGTTGAGGGCATGTTGCCGGGGTCGGGTTTTCATCGCGGTCTCCGATGCGGGCTCAGAAGGGCGTGCTGTCGTCGAGGCCGGGAACCTGGTGTCGGCCGGCGGTTGGGCCGCGCGGGCGATGTCGCGGCCGAGGCGGGCATCCTCGAGGATCCACTCCCACGGATACATCAGGTGGTCGACTACGTCGTCGGGGTGGTGCTCGTTGAAGAACGAGGCGACGTAGATGCAGGCGAGGAAAACCGCGATGGCGACGTTCTCGCGCCAGATGCTGTCGTGGAAGAACAGGAGCGCGACGGCGAAGGCCATGCCGGCCGAGGTGAAGAGGGCGAGGTAGCCGAATATCCGGTCGGCGCGGTCTTCGGCGATCGCCTCGCGGGTCATCTCGGCCTGCTCGGCCCGGTTCCCGGCGGTGAGGCCGTCGGCGTCGGTGCGCTGCCAGGATGTCGAGCCGCAGTTCGGGCACCAGCTTATGTCGAGCTCCGGTCCGCGGTCGCCGCAGTCGGTGCATTTCCAGCCCATGTCGGTCTCCTTCCGGTCTGAATTCGCCTCCTCGAAGCTTCTCTCTCCTCGGGGAGAGCGGGCGATGGGCGGGAGGCCCGTCAGTCGGCGTGGCCGCAGGTGGGGTCGCCGGGAGGGGATGGCTGCCGAGCGGTGGCGGTGAGCGTGCCCGGCGGGGCCTGGTCGGCGATCGCCAGCTCGAACGCGTAGAGGGCGGCCAGGTAGGTGTCGCGGTCGGTCTGGGGTTGCCGGGCGCTGCCGAGCATGGCGTCGATTTGCTCGTATGCCCGCTCGAGGGCGGCTTCGGCGGCCTCGATGGCGGGCCATACTGAGCGTGGATCGCGCTGCGCGGCGCCGAGGCGGTAGGCGGCGTGGCGGATGGCTCCGAGATCGGACCAGCGCGTGGCGGAGGGATCGGCGAAGTCGACGGGGAAGCCGGCGGCGTCGTGGGCGTCGCACAGCGGGACGAAGCGGGCCGGGCGGGAGAGCAGCTCGCGGGCGCGCTGCAGGACGGTGTGGGTCGAAGGGGTCGGCATAGGGATCTCGCTGCGGTTGGCGGGAGAAGAGCGGGCCGGCCGCTCGCGGAAGGCGGCTGGCCCGGTGGCGCTCGAGATGCTGGATCACCTCCTTTCGCGGTGGGACGGGGGAGTTGCGGCGGGACCCGGCTCGAGGACTGTGATGGCGCAGTCGAGGCCGTGAAGCCGGGCGGCGATGAGCGGGCGGACGATGTGCCAGTCGAGCCCGCCGAGACCGCAGCCGAGCGGCGGCACCGCGATCGAGGGTGTGCGCAGGCGTCGGATCGTCGTTGCCAGGTGCCGAAGGCCGGCGTCGATGTCCTCGACGCGGCTGGGGTCGCGCCAGTGCCGCTTGGTGGGAAAATGCGCGATGGCGCGTGGCCGGTCGGAGCCGGTGGGGAGCAGCAGGACCCGGCCGGGGCGGAGATCGCCGTCGCGGCAGGCCTGGCGGTAGGCGGGAAAGACCGCGGGGTAGCGCCGCTTGAACTGGGCCGCGAGACCCCGGCCCATGACGCCGTCGCAGTTTACGGGGTTGACCAGGATGTCGGCGGGCTGGTCGAAGATGTCGCCGCTGACGAAGGTGAGCATGACGGGGTCTCCCCTGGACGGGTTCGGCGGAATGGGTCGCTCCCCTCCCCTCCGGCTCCGCGCGGACCGCTACGCTCCGATTCGATGCACGGGAATCCCGAGCTGGCGGGCCTTGTCGACCAGGTTCTCGGTGACGCCGGAGCCCGGGAACACGATGACGCCCCTGGGGAGCAGGTTGAGCAGCTCGTCGTTGCGGCGGAACGGGGCGGCGCGACCGTGCGCCTTCCAGTCCGGCCGGCAGACGATCTGCTGGATGCCGTGGGTATCGGCCCAGCTCGCGGCGATCTTCTCGTAGCCGGGCGCGGCGCCGTGGACCAGCACCATGTCCTGGTACTTCTCGCGCGCCTGCTCGAGCACGGACAGGATGCGGTCCGGATTGTGGACGTCCTTGCCGCCGGCGACGGCGATCAGCGTGCCGTCCGGCATGTGGGCCTCGCTCTCCCGGTTCTTGCGGGCGCGGAGGAAGTCGCGGGCGTCGATCGCGGCCGACGTCAGGTGGCTGCCGCGGGGAACGAAAGAACCGCTGCGGGGGCGCCAGGCGTCGCCGGTGTGGTGGCGATAGGCGTCGGCGGCGAGGTCGCGCAGGGTGTGGAAGGCTTCGCTGCGGGCGCCGAGGCTTTGGGCCCGCTCGGTGACGCGCTGCAGCTGCAACGCGGGGATCTCGGTGCCGTCCTGGGCGCGTTCGAGCTCGCGCATCTCGGGTTCGAGCTTGTGCACGGCGCGGTCGAGGCGTTCCATCTGGCGGTGGAACAGGTTGACCAGGCCCCACAGCAGCGGTTCGCGCTCGTCCTCGAGCTGGGTGCCTTCGATGGTGACGCCGGCGACGACGATCGAGATGGCCTGCGAGAGCGCGTAGAGCGCTTCTTCCCCGTCCCAGATCTCCCGCGGGTCGGGCTCGTCGCGGTCCGGGGCGCCGCCGAAGCTGGCGAGGTTGTCGCAGACGGCGGCGGTGGAGGTGTTTCCGAGGAAGCCCGCGGCCATGTCGGCGTAGGACGGGCCGCGATCGGGACGCGTGGGCCGTTCGAGGGCGACGGGGATCGCGGTGACGCCCGGAACCGCGCGGTGGAAGCCGGCGCGGTCGAAGGCGATCTTCATCGCGGTGGGGTGTTCGTCGGTGTGAGCGGTATCGCGCATTCTCTGTCTCCCGGATTGCTGGGCGGGGGAAGGAAGGGTTCAGGCGGCAGCCAGGGCTGCCGTGGGCGGCGAGGGTGCAGGCAGGCCCGGCACCAGGCCGCGCTCCCACAGCATGTCGGCGGCGGCGAGGCGGATCTGGCTGCGTCTGTCGACCTCGCGCGGACCGGCGGGATCGCCGAGGAGGCGGATGACGTAATGCCAGGGATCGTCCGGCCGGTCGTTGTCGCGCACCCGGACCAGGGTGCCGACGTTCTCGCCGAACACGACGATCGAGCATTCGTCGTCGCCGGTCCGGCGGAACAGGACGTCGGAGATCGAGAAATCGGTGGCGCTCATGGCGCGTCTCCCGCGGCTGGGCAAGAAAAAAAAGGGGGCCGGGCCGTGTCGTGGCCCGGCCCCCGGGTCGGAGGGGAGCGGTGGCGGGAAGACCCCTAGACGGAGGTTTCCTCCGAGGGGCCGGCGTTCGCGGGGGCGTCGGAGGGCTTGTCGACGAACTGCACGCGCGAGCCCGGGACCAGCAGGATCTCGGTGGAGAAGCGGTCGGTCTCCTCGCCGTCCTTCCGCCAGCGCCGGGTCTGCAGCTTGCCCGACACGAACATCAGCCGGCCCTTGCGGGCGTGCTTCTCGAACATCTCGATCAGCCCGTCCTGGAACGTGACGACCCGGTGCCATTCGGTCTTGTCGACCTTCTGGCCGTTGCTCTTGTCGATGTAGCTCTCGTCGGTCGCGATCGACAGGTTGGCGACCCGCCCGCCGCTCATTAGCGAGTTGACGGTGACGTCGGCGCCGAGGAGGCCGATCAGGTCCACGCGGTTCAATCCGAAGGCCATGACGGTCTCCTTCACGGTCTGGTTTCTGACGATGGGTGATGACCGGGACGGGGCTTGCTCCTTCCCATCCCGTTCGACCTTCTGAAGCTTCCCTCTCCTCCTGCCGGCCCCGGGCGTAGGGCGGGATCCGGGTCGAGGCGCATGGCCGGTCAGTGCATGGGCAGGGGAGGATCGCCGGGCGGAGACGGAAGAAGGATTCAGGCACGGCGATCGCGCGTGTGCGGCCGTGTCGTGTTAGCGACGGTCAGGAAGTGCACTTATTTGCTGAAGTCCGGCGGCTGGACGCGGCGGATTGCGGGCAGCGGCGCAGGAGGCGTGGCGAGGGAATTGAAAGAAGATGGGGCCGGCCGGAACTCATCTCCCGCCGGCGCGCACACAAGAACGCCCGGCCAAGTGCTGCAAGAGGATGGGGCGGTGGCGGGGAGGTGTCAGTTGGTGGTGTACCGGCAGGGGTTTGCTTCAGCGGCGAGGAGGTGGCGCGTATCGGGGTGCTTAGCTGCCGGACA
The DNA here is from genome assembly GCA_965202835.1 of Alphaproteobacteria bacterium. Taxonomy (GTDB): domain Bacteria; phylum Pseudomonadota; class Alphaproteobacteria; order MPNO01; family MPNO01; genus MPNO01. The sequence continues at coordinate 728,394 of CBDBCA010000002.1, forward strand.
GGACGCGGTCGCGGATGGATCGCAGGTCGCGGCAGATGTCGCGCGGGTGCCGGTCCGCGAGGTTAAACACGGGAATGTCGATTTGCTGCGCGATCCTGATGCCCATGCCGGTGCCTCCGACGGTCCGGGCGCCCGGGGTCCAGCAAACGACGGCATGGACCGGGGTGCGGTTGTCGGCTCCGAGCAGGATCGCCACGTTGCGAGCGTGCAGCTTTCGGGCGGCGGGCTTGCACCGTTCCCATGTGGGGTGGATCTCCGCGGCGTTGGCCATGCAGCGGCCCATCACGCCCGAGCTGAGCACGACGCAGTCCGGTCCGGAAAGGCGTTGGAAGTTTCGCCACGGCAGGTATTGCGTGCGGCCTTCGACGGGGGCGCCGGACGCGAATGCGGTATCGGCTCCCTGAGCCCCGCCCGAGTGCAGGTGCCAGCCCTCGCGAGCCAGCCATCCCGCCATGCGGGTCATGATCTCGAGGACCGCGGGCGGGGTCTGGCGCGATCCGATGCCGGCATAGGTGAGCTGTGTCATTGGGGCCTCGTTGGTCAGAACACTAGCCTCGGGGAAGCTCCTCTCCTCTCGCTGGAGGCGGGTGGGAGTGGGATGGTCCGGACAGGATAGAATAGCGGTTCGGGCGGAATGCAGTCGGGGCCGAAATAGGGTGGTTATCCAATGGCGATGATCCGTTGCAGGATGCCGCCGACGCCAAGCTGTGGGTAGACGCTTTCCCCGGTTGCGTTGTCGTGATGCGCGAGGAGGGCCTCGAGGACTTCCTTGAGTAAATCGCACACGAGGGCGGCGCCGAGGACGTGGCCGGGGAGGGGTCGTGGGGATTGTTCGTGCAGATTTCCATCAGCGTCTGGGCGGCGTAGCTGGCGAGCGTGGCGGAGGCGCGACGGCTGTCAGCGGTACGTGGATCGAGGGCGATCGCCGCTGCATGCGCGTGGTTGTGACTTCGGGTTTCGATCATCGCGCTCCACTCAGTGCCCTTGCCGACGCTGTCGGCGATCGGCCGAAAGAGAGGAAGGGCGTCGGTCCATAGCCAGTCGAAAAGCACGCGATGCCTTTCGATGTCGGCGTCGCCGGTGGAGGGAATCGCGGTTTGGATGAGTTTTCGCCACGCGCGGCCAGTGCGGATGCTGTCGGGTATCCACGACCTCGATGCGAGAATGAAGGTCCGGATGACCCTGCTTATGGATGCCGGCACCTCATCCTCGATCGTGGATGCCCGTCGGCGTCGTGAGGTACGCGATCAGCAAAGCACGGTCGTCATTCAGGTGATGGATGTCAGACCGTTCTTCTCAACCAATGTCAGCAGTTTCAGTGAGGCGCCGCGTGGGCGCTTCTCGCCGCGCTCCCACTGGCTCACCAGACCCGTGGTCACGTTCAGGTAGCGGGCGAACACCGCCTGGCTCGCATGCTCGCGCAGCCGGATCTGACGGATCCGCTCCGGCGCCAAGTCCTCGATCGGCGTCAGACACATCTCGTCGAAGACTTTCATGGTCCGCTTCGACATCACGCCCGCCTCCGTCATGCCGAGCGCCGCCTCATGCACGGACGCCAGGGCCTCACTCCTGTACTGCTTCGGCATCGCAGTTCACCCCCCCGATCATGCCTTTCGCCAACATCGCCCTCCAGAGCTGCCGGGCCGCCGCCGGTCCCGCTGGGCGATGCGCCTTTCGATGACGCCACCGCCAGGATCCGCGCCGGCCAGCCTCGGCGAGGGGCTCGTTCGAAGCAACGGCTCGGAAAGGATCGGGAGCTCGGCGCGTCGCAGTCGTCGTTCGAGCCTATCGCAGTCCATTCGTGCGCGCTATCCAGGTCGCGTTCCATGCTGTCGCGGATATGTGCCGCGAACCCCTCCACGGGATCGCGGGCGAGACGGGCGCAGCGAGCGGTGGTTTGGGCCTGGCGTGGTCCGGTTGCATCTGTCCCCTTCCCTGCCGGTATGGATTTTTCTCAAGCGGGCATTTTATTTCCCGCGGCCAGGATGGTAGCGAGTCGGTCCGGAACGGGTGTCGCTCAATCGAACTCGGCAAATGGGGCATCCGTTCGGGGGCGCGGAGTGTCGCAAGACCATTCGGCGGATCTGATGATGACCGGGACTCGAGACCGAAGGGTGTCCCAGCGAGCCGTCGACGGTCAGCCAGGGCTTTCCATATCAGACCGAGTTCCCCTGTCGTCGGCCGCACGTCACTTGGGCTTGTCGCCGGCAGTGTCAGCTACCCGAGCGCCGTCCGCGCCGCTGGCTAGTCCACGGTTCTTCCTGGCGGATGGAACGGCACGGCCCGTCACCGCGGTCGAGCGCCGCGGGCGTGGGTCGCCACCAGCTCGGGTGATGCGGCGGCTTTCGAGCGCGTGCTTGCGCGCCTCCGCCAGACTTACTCGCGGAAATGCGCACCAATCCAAGTTCGCGCGGCCTGGCCTGGATGACGATGCGCTGCACCCACGACTTCGAGATGAGTTGCTTCTTCTTCGATCGGACGACACGGAGGAGCAATCCATGCTCGTCGTTGTACTTGCCGGGTGCGGTGATGGTTCGCGCGAAGGCGGCGGTCAGTTGCTTAGCCATGACGAAGCCCCCGTATCTGCCCCGCATTGCGGAAGAGACCGGACGACGTTCCTGTGGACGACCTGAGACCAGGGATCGGGGGATACCTCCGCTTTGGCGGATTTATCAGTGCCGAGGGAAACGGCCCGATACCGGGGAAGACGGGAGGATGTCCGACCTTGGGTCTCTCGCGCGGTACGCGCCGACAGCTTTCCCGTCGGCTCATGCGAAGCAGTTGAGTGCGGTTTCATCTTGCTCAACAGGAGTATCAGCTGGCGATGACCTCCATAGGGTCTCGGTGACCGTCTAGCCCGGCGCTCGCCGGTTTTCAATAACCATATGATATGAAATACTTTTTCCGGACATCACCACTTTCTATCCCTGAATCAATCCCACACCAAGTATGACACCTGTCGACCCTTCAGCAGACCTGGGGATACCTCAATCATCGTGGCTGATGTCAATCATGGTAATCCCTCGGTGGGCCGGGATGACCCGGGCGAACAGCCATGTTGGACGTCCGTTGAGCCAGCAGAATGATCCCTGCACACGATGGTTTCAAGGCTTCACCCCGTCGGCGTGGATCGTTCCACGAGCAGTCCTGTCGCCGTGACCCCCGTCTTCAGTGCGAACCGCCTTTGGGTGTTTGAATGAGCTCGATATCCGAGCCGTCCAGCACCCGCCTGGCCGTCTCCTGCAGGACCATCGCCATGTTGATCGCCCGCTCGGGCGTCACATAAAACGTCAACTTCTCCGGTTGCTCCTCCCCCTCCGTTTGCGCCTCCAGAAAGACGGCCAGATGCGATGGCGATGCGGTCCGATTCATCGGCGAAGCTGTGCATCGACAACCTCAACTCATCGACGCTGGCGAGCGTCGGCGCTGCCCCGTATCTGAGCTCCCGAACGAATGAGGAGTCCCCGACGGCCTTGGTCCCCAGCGCGGCAGGCTTGCATCGGGTGATCGTGAGAAAGGCCTCGACCTCGGGGCGAAACCGCGGACCGATGGGGGCGACGCCCACGAATTGAAGCACCCGGTCGGCGGCATCGAGCCGCGGCGAGTGACCCCGGTTCAGGTCCGCGACGAAGCCGGGGGCGCCCAATGCAAGCTTGCCGAGTTGCTTGCCGGTCATACCCGAGCCTTTGAGAAGGCTTGACACATAGTCCCGTACATCACCTTGCTCTCTGTTCGCTTGATCAGTAGGTGAACCGCGCTTACCATCAGGATGCGCCTCATTGACTCCACTCCATGGAGGAACACCAAATGGCCGACCGACGAATCCTGATTGAGACAGACGAAGCCACCCTTCAGCGCCTACAGGGACGGCTAGCCGAAGATCCCGATCTTCTGAACGCGTTGGCTGATGATCCGTCTGCTGCACTGGCCGAGTATGGCATCGAGATCGACGCTATCACGGCCGAATCAATCAAGAATCACTTCGCAAATCTTGCAGGAGAGGGACCAGGCGCGTCACCGGTCGCTATCGCCGTGGCCGTAGCGGTCGCTGCGGCAATCGCCGTACCCTAGATTGGAGCCTAACTGTGCACCGCGTCGCTCCCGACTACCTTGCGATCCATCTGACTTACCGTTGCCCTGCGCGTTGCAGTCATTGCTGTTTCAGCTCGCACCCGAATAGGAAAGGCCACCTTTCCTCGAACGACGTCCGACGGATAATCGACGAAGCCGCACGTCTTGGCTCACTGAAGTTCGTGGGCTTTACGGGCGGCGACCCGTTCCTGCACACCGATATCCTTATTGATGGCGTGGCTCATACACGAAAAAACGGGCTAAAGAGTCGCGTCGTAACTAGCGCCTACTGGGCGACGAGTCCACAACGCGCCAGTCGCGAACTGCAGCCGTTGGCGCAAGCTGGCTTGGACGAGATGACTCTGTCTTACGATGATGCACATGCTCCATACGTCAAGGCCGATAGAATCAAGAACGCCTTCGATGCAGCTCGTGCGCTAGCCATCGAGGTCGCCTTCAACGTCTGCATTGAGCCGGGTTCTCGCATCAACCGTGCCTTCTTGAGACGATTCTTGGAACTCGGTCCCGAAGATCATGTTCGAATCGAAGAAACGTGGATAAATACCACCGGTCGCGCCGCTGAAGAAGAGAAAACCCAGAAGGAGTCGCGAAAAGGGCGTCCAGAGGTTCAGTTGACCCCGTGCCAGCATGTCCTTCGCGGTCCTACGGTAACGCCCACAGGAGCCATTTTGCCATGCTGCGGCACGATTCCCTTTAGGAAAGGTCTCCAGATAGGAGACACCAAAGAGGACGCAGTCGATTCGGCTCTACGGCGCGCCTATCAGAACCCAGTCATGCAGTGGATAGCTTTTGAGGGCCCTGCGGCCATTCTTGAGCAGATCACGGCCGAGACGAGCAATCCCATTACACGCAATGACCTCGACGGGAATTGCCACGCTTGCGACGTCCTCTTCTCTAGTACAGATCTAATGGCCCTCTTGGCTGAACGCGTGCGTGACAAGAGTGGTTCACTACGGCTTCAGAGGGCACTTTACGAGGCCACCGGGGGATTCGCACCGCCACAGCCCGAGGAGTAGAAGGACGTATGGACATCCTTATAGTCGTCCCTCCATTCCTCTCAGCTGTAAGACCGAGCTTGGCAGTTAGTGCACTTAAGGCGTCACTGACGGACATTGGCGTCAAGTCTGACGTGCTCTATCTCAATCTCCGCTTTGCTGAGGAGATCGGTCCGCGCCTAAGCGAGTGGATCTCCGTCGGCGCAGACTGCCGATGGCTGCTAGGCGATTGGATTTTCGCCCCGGCTCTGGCCGACTCTCAACCGCCACCGCAGGAGTACATGGACAATGTATTAGCGGACGTCCCACGTGAACTACAAGAGTGTCTCGCAGATCTTCGCCCGATCGCTGTTACGTTCGCTCGTAGAGCAGCTAGGCAAATTGCTCTTCGGCAGCCACGGATAGTAGGTTTCTCGTCGTCTTTCCAGCAAAACTGCGCAGCTCTTGCGATCGCAAAAGAACTGAAGGCATTGGCCCCCTCGGTCATTACCTGCATAGGCGGAGCTAACTGCGAGGGAGAGATGGGATTGGCGCTGGCGGAAAACTTTCCCCAGCTCGACGTCATCTTTAGAGGAGAGGCCGATATATCGTTCCCGCATTTTGTCAAGTCCGCACTAGACGGCGAGACAAGTGTGGCCGACTTGAACCGTGTAGTGGACAGCCCGGAGCCCATAAACGACCTTGACAGCCTTCCTTTCCCTGACTTCAGCGACTACTTTCAAACGTTACTCCAGAGCAAACTTCGTGACATGGTGAGACCGGGCTTACTCTTTGAGAGTTCACGTGGGTGTTGGTGGGGAGCGAAGCACCACTGCCGCTTTTGCGGATTGAATGGTGCGGCGATGAAGTATCGTCGAAAGTCGTCGTATCGCGTCATCGAGGAGATACGAGCACAAGCTAAGCGTTGGTCGGTGCCTCGACTCGAGGCCGTTGATAACATACTTGACATGCAGCACATTCAGAAGGTCTTCGGAGAATTCGCGCGCGACAACGAAGGCCTAAATTTCTTTTACGAGGTCAAGTCCAATCTTACGCACGAGCAACTCCATACGTTAGCTCTTGGCGGAGTAACGTGGGTACAGCCTGGAATCGAGAGTCTAGACGACAGCATCCTCGCCGAGATGAACAAAGGAGTAAGCGCACTTCAGAACCTCCGGTTTCTACGAAGCTGCTCCGAGATCGGAATTCGGCCGGTGTGGAACTTACTCTACGGGTTTCCCGGCGAGATGAAACGCCAATACGATGCGATGGCGGCGCTTGTACCTCGAATCGAGCACCTAGTCCCGGCCGAGAGTTGCTGCCACATACGCTTGGACAGGTTCAGCCCATACTTCGAAAGGGCCAGTGAATTGGGGTTCAAAGACGTCGAACCGATACCGGCGTATCAACATGTATACGGTGCGGACGATGACACATTGCGTGGGATTGCGTACTACTTTAGCGGTACGCCATGTACTAAAACCTCAGGCGATTGCGCAGTCGGCTTGCAAGAGGCGCTTGCGAGGTGGCGCCGTCGCTACTTCGGTGTTTCAAAGGAACGACCCGTTCTAGCTCAATTGGACATTGCAGGCCTCAGTTTGGTTCGGGATACGCGTTCTTGCGCTCGAACACCCTCCCGAAACCTAAAGCCTGTCGAGGCCATGTTGCTGGCGAGATTCCGCGTTCCGACTCGCATTGACCGAGCGATTGTAGCAACCGCCCGGGAGGGTAGTGGCTGCAATGAAACGGAGGAAGCTTTCCAGACACTAGCCGACCACAGTTACGTGATTCCGATCGGCGACCGTGCCGTTTCCGTGGTGTGCGAATATGGATGGAAGGTACACAACTGGGATCAGTTCGAGGACTTCCCGGGAGGCTCTTTTCTGGACTGTGGGCCACTCCTGAACTCCGTGGAAGTCACTGCAGACGCCTATACGCCTGATTGAAGTTAGACTCTCATTTGGAGGCCATCGGAATGTCGAAGCAACTGCTGGTATGCCTCCGCCTAAGGAAGGGGGCCTCTCCGAACCAAGTTCTCCGACGGCTCGTTGAAGAACCAACGATCCATGTAGATACACAGTTCGGATGCCAACCTATCGACCCTGACCGAAATGTTTTCGCTGTCCGAGTCGAGAGCGACGAGTTCGAACCACGACTCACCGTGGATCATGATGTTGAAGCCATTGAAATCTTTCCCGACGAAGAAATCGAGCCCGAGTCTGAATCGTGCCCCGAAGAGTAATCATCGAGCTTGAAGAGCCTAGAGTTGGGACTGGAACCCTTCGAGCTCTCCTTAGCGAACGCGTCGTCTCAGCAACGGGGGAAGGTCCCTCATTCGCCGACGGAGCCGAACTGGCGTTTTCCCACCTAGAGAACCTTCAGCGTACAGCTGGCAGTGCCGTCCCCACGTTCACTGAGCGAGGAGAACCCAGAACGGGACTAATCGCCGCAGAAGTCGGCGAAGCGGTACTTCCGGAAGTTACGTCGCTCGGCACCGTTAGGCGGGTTTGGCAGAACCCGGCGATTGAGCCATGCTCTTTCATGGTCGCCGCCCCCGACAGTGAGTGTTCCTACGATGCAGTGGGTACGTCTGTGGACGTCGTAGCACGGTTGGGCGTGGAGGAGGTCTGGAAGGCTGGACTAAGAGGAGAAGGAGTCGCAATTGCGATATGCGACAACGGTGTTGATAGCGAAACATTCGAAGTTATAGACGGTTGGTCACCACTGCCCTCTAGTCCATGGGGGCAGGAACAGGTGGGCTGGGTAAAGGGCCACGGAACGATGTGTGCTCATGCTGCACTTCTGTCGGCACCCGAGGCCAAGATTCTCGATGTTGGGATTCTGAAGTATCCAAATAAGAGCAGGAACGCGTGGCTATCGAACGCTATCCTTGGATTTAACTGGATTGCACAGTGGTCCGCCAATAACCCGGAGTATAGGGTCCTCATTTCGAATAGTTGGTCCAGTTATCGATCACTAGAAACTGATGACCAAACGGGCAGCTATCGTGGGTCCCAAGATCATCCATTTAATCGACGAACATCAACGCTTGCATCGCAAGGATTTCCTATTTTTTTTGCCGCTGGCAACTGCGGAAATCCTTGCCCCGATCTTCGCTGCGGGGCGAGCGACCGTGGGCCAGGAAGAAGCATCTGGGGTGCCAGTAGCCTCGAATCGGTTGTATGTGTGGCTGCAGTTGACATCGACTGCAATCGAATTGGCTATAGCTCCCAGGGTCCGGGAGTATTCCATGCGAGTAAGCCAGACCTGAGTGCGTTCGCGCAGTTCAAGGGGTACACATCGGTCGATGCAGGAACCTCAACAGCGGCGCCAGTCGGGGTCGGTGCAGCCGCGGTACTGCTCTCCAACCGCGACTTCGAATGGGAAGCTGTCCGATCCGCCTTGACTACTTCGGCGCGCAAGTCGAGTTCGAATGGATGGGATACCGATCTTGGGTAACCCTCCGCCGTGGACCGCCTTCCCTGTTTAGCGTGATGTGACGAGGCTGTGCGATCGGGAGTGGGCACCTGCGAGGTGTCCATCTGGGTTTAAGTGGACACGATCGCAGATGTCGGATTCGGATGAGGAGTTTGGGGTCGGGCCTGCGCGCCCGGTTTCCCGTCGTCGTCGCTGGAGCGAGGCCGAGCGGCTTCGGATCGTCGCGGAGAGCTATCAGCCGGGGGTATCGGTATCGGTGGTGGCGCGGCGCAACGACGTGAACGCGAACCTGCTGTTCACCTGGCGGCGGCGCTACGGCAAGCGGGCTGCCGGGGCGGGGAGCGGCGGTCTGGTGCCGGTGGTTGTCGAGCCGGCCGGGCCGCCGGCGGCGCCGACGGAGAGCACGACCGGCTCTGGGTCGGCGGCGGGACGGATGGAGATCGCGCTGTCGGACGGTTCGCGGGTGATCGTCGACCGCGAGGTGGACGGCTCGGCGCTGGCGCGGGTTCTTGCGGTTCTGGGCCGGCGATGATCCCGGTACCGGGCGGGGTTCGGGTGTGGCTGGCGACCGGGGTGACCGACATGCGGCGCGGCATGAACACGCTTGCGCTGCAGGTCCAGGAGGATCTCGGGCGCGACCCTCACGCGGGCGATCTCTACATTTTCCGGGGCCGTCGCGGCGACCTCGTGAAATGCCTCTGGCATGACGGGGTAGGGATCTCGCTGTATGCCAAGCGTCTTGAGCGCGGCCGGTTCCAGTGGCCGGCGACGTCGGGCGGCGCGGTGTCGATCAGCGCGGCGCAGCTCGGCTACCTGCTCGAGGGGATCGATTGGCGGAACCCGGTGCGAACCTGGCGGCCGTCGCGTGCCGGTTGATCCGCGACAAAATGACTCACCCGGCGCGGCGGGTGTCGCGTCGAATCGGGCGATGTGCTGGGCTTTCGGGCATGACCGAGGGGTCCGGGATCGACGCGCTGAGGGAGGCGCTTGCGGCGGCCGAGGCGAGGGCGTCCGAGGCTGAGGCCCGGGCCGCCAACGAGGCGGCCCGGGTGTCGGACGCGGAGGCCGAGATCGCGTTCCTCAAGCTGGCGATCGAGAAGCTGCGGCGCGAGCTCTACGGTCGGCGCTCGGAGCGCAAGGAGCGGCTTCTCGACCAGCTGGAGCTTCAGCTCGACGAGCTTGAGGCGAGCGCGACCGAGGACGAGCTGGTGGCCGAGCGGGCGGCGGAGAAGACCTCGGAGGTGAAGGGGTTCAAGCGGCGCCGGTCCGGGCGCAAGCCGTTTCCGGCGCACCTGCCGCGCGAGCGGGTGGTGGTGCCGGGGCCGACCTCGTGTTCGTGCTGCGGCTCGGAGAAGCTGTCGAAGATCGGCGAGGACATCACCGAGACGCTGGAGGTCATCCCGCGCCGCTGGAAGGTGATCCAGACGGTGCGCGAGAAGTTCACCTGCCGGGATTGCGAGAAGATCGGCCAGCCGCCGGCGCCGTTCCACGCGACGCCGCGGGGCTGGGCAGGTCCCAACCTTCTGGCGACCATCGTGTTCGAGAAGTACGGCCAGCACCAGCCGCTCAACCGCCAGCGCGACCGCTATGCGCGCGAGGGGGTCGATCTCAGCCTGTCGACGCTGGCCGATCAGGTGGGCGCGTGCGCGGTGGCGCTGAAGCCGCTGCACGATCTGATCGCCAGACATGTTCTGGCGGCGGAGCGGTTGCACGGCGACGACACCCCGGTGCCGGTGCTGGCCAGGGGCAGGTGCGCCACGGCGCGGGCCTGGGCCTATGTGCGCGACGACCGGCCGTTCGGCGGTCCCGACCCGCCGGCGGTTCTGTTCCGCTACTCGCGGGACCGCTCCGGCGTCCACCCGGTCGAGCACCTGAAGAGCTTCTCCGGCATCCTCCAGGCCGACCTCTATGCCGGGTTCAACCGTCTGTATGCGGCCGCCAGATCGCCGGGGCCGGTCACCGAGGCCCCATGCTGGAGCCACGCGCGGAGGAAGTTCTTCGAGCTCGCCGACATCGCGACCGGCAAGCGGCGCGGCGGGAACGCGCCGCCGATCTCGCCCGTGGCTCTCGAGGCGGTGAAGCGGATCGACGTGCTGTTCGACATCGAGCGCGGGATCGTCGGCAAGTCCGCCGAAGAGCGCCGCGCCGTGCGCCAGGAACTCAGCGCGCCGGCGCTGGCCGACCTCAAGGACTGGATGGAGACCGAGCGCAGGAAGCTGTCGCGCCATTCCCCGGTGGCCAAGGCGATGGATTACATGCTCAGGCGCTGGGAGCTGTTCGCCCGCTTCCCCGAGGACGGCCGCATCTGCCTGACCAACAATGCGGTCGAGAGGGCGCTCCGCGGTATCGCCCTCGGAAGACGCAGTTGGTTGTTCGCCGGTTCCGACCGCGGCGGCGTGCGCGCGGCGGCGATGTACACCCTCATCGGCACCGCCAAGCTCAACGACGTCGACCCGCAGGCCTGGCTCGCCGATGTCCTCCGCCGCATCGCCGGGACGCCGCAGAACCGGCTCGACGAACTCCTCCCCTGGAACTGGGTCCCCGAACAGCGGCACGATCTGGCCGCTTAGGCCGACCGTCCACTGCGCACTACTCCTCGCCGCCAAACTCGGGCCAGTTCACCCTGCGGTCTCCGGCGGATGGTTACGATCTTGGTTGGGGTATCATTGACGTAGCTGCGGCATACGAATTGCTGTCTCGAACGTAGTCGGGGTAGCGCTTTGCTTGCAACGCTGACGCTAGGGGGTTAATGACACCGAGTGACGCCTTAGCCAATCTGCAACGATAGAAAGAACCTCAAAATCCACTGGTTGACGAACTAGTCTCTTGTAATGTTTGATCTTGGGAGTGCCAAAGTCCCTCCGCAAAAGGTGGGTTAGGTTTGGAATGACATATGCTTCGCTGTCACCAGCGAGCAACTCGCACATCCGGTATGCGTCATTGCCCGGTACTTGAATGTCCTTCTCTCCTGAAACTGCGAGCACCGGCAGGTCAATTCTCTGAAGATCTGCGTGTGGGTCATAGTTCGCAAACTCCCTCAACCAACTGGCGTTCAGTCTGCGAAAGTAAACCCGAATAAGTTCGCGCTCCGGATGCCTTCGTACTTCCGCGATAGTCTTGCGAAGTGTCCTATCTACGGAAAGAGCGCGCAGTATCAGTCTCTCAACAGCGGTAGATGTCCGTGAAATCTGCTGGAATTGCCACTGCAGAACTTCCTCACCTGAACGTGCGAAACTAGAAAGTAGAACAAGTCCAGCCAACCTTTCACCCGCGGCGGCAAGGCGGATGGAGTGTAGGGCTCCCTCACTGTGCCCAACTAGAAACACATTGCTCTTGGAGATCCTTTCCTGTGCCCTTAACCAATCCAAGACGCGGTTGGCGTCATCAGTGAGATCGTTGAACCCGGCCTTAAGATAGTTTCCGGTGCTCTGACCGACTCCACGTTTGTCGTATCGGAGTGACGCAAAACCGGCGTCTGCTAATGCTTCTGCGAACGCACTATATAGACCAATTTTAAGGCGGCGGTGATCCTCATCCCGGTTGACTCTTCCGGATCCCGTGATCAGCAACGCGGCTGGGTAGGTTCCGTCTCTCCCGGGAAGTGTAAGGGTACCGGCCAAAGTTCCCTGTTCGAATTTAATCCGTACTTCTTCCTGAACTACCGAAGCGTTTGCAAGAGCAGTCATGTGGGTCGTCCGCCGATTACCGTATGCGGGCGGTGCCATCGTCCCGCTTTGAACGGTCGGGCCGATTCCTCCCGTCGGTCGAGCCCTGCAAACCAGTAGCTTCCAAAACCGATGTCGTATCCGTCGTCAGGAGGTCCCACCATATCCCCTACACGCGTGTAAATCCGAAGGCGATTAGCTACTTCAAGCTCTCGGACAAAGCGAGCCAACGCGAGAAACGCGGTGTGCTCCTCCTTGGTCAATCCCCCAGACATATCCTTGAGGCGCTTGTAGGAGGGCAGTTCGAAGTCCTTGGAAATAACCGCACCTGAGCGAATACGCGGACCTTCTGAGCCAGCGAAACGACCACCGCTCCGCGCTTCCACCTCTCTCGTCCAGACTGCATGGGCTCACTCAACGCCTCAAGCTGCAACGAGGAATGAGTGAAGACGCTGTGCAACTTTGTCCAGACTCAGCGCGTGCTCTACTATCACCAGAATGCCCTCGGCAACCACCCTGAACAGTTGAGCGTCTGCAAAGTTCGCAAAATTTGCTACAGCGCGCTTCATGCTCTCCGTTCTCTCCCTGTCCTATTCCCATTCGCGCGACCGTACGATGCACCGGATCCAGGAACCGCGACACCCGTGCGACGACATCCGTATCCCATGCCGCAAATTCTGTGATGAATATAGCCCGGCGCTCGCCGGGCTTCAATAACTATTTGATATGATGAACTTTTTCCGGTCATCACCACTTTCTATCCCTGAATCAATCCCACACCAAGTATGACACTTGTGGACCCTCCCGTAGACCTCCAGATGCCTCAATCATCGTAGCTGATGTCACCATGGTAATCCCTCGGTGGGCCGGGATGACCTCGGCGGACAGCCATGTTGGACGTCCGTGGCGCCAACAGAATGATCCCTGCACACGATGGTTTCAAGGTTTCAACTCGCCTGCGGGACCGTTCCACGGCTTGGCGGAAGCCTTGCCATCCCTGTCAGGCGTTCCGTCGCGCCGTCGAGGCCAGGTAGATTCTACCGATCGAGGGAGCGTTCCCAGGTCCCTCCGCGGCGGCCGGACCGGGTCGCAGACGATGACCGTGTCGAGGAGGGTCGCCGAGCGCGACCTGTTGTCGCCGGCGCACCTGGCCAAGCGGCGGGTCAACCCTGCCAGATCCGAGGACGTGAACCTCTACTCCGCCGACGCCGGGTTACGAGCGGTGCTTGCAGCGCCAGCTCTCGTTGCCGGTCGCGACGATCTCGCAATGATGGGTGAGCCGGTCGAGCAGGGCCGTGGTCATCTTGGGATTGCCGAACACCGAGGGCTATTCGCCGATGGCGAAACCGCCGCCATAACGGGCCGGGCCGGCCAGACCGCGACACCGATTGATCAACCTCACACAACGCGGGTCTCGAGCACCAGGTCCCGACCGAGCGCCCGCACGGCCTCGTGGATGCGGTTCGCGGAACTGCGGTGACGCGGATCGAGCATCCGGCGCACGGCCTTTTCGTCGATGCCGAGGCGGGCGGCCAGCGCAACACGGGTCGTTCCGGTTTCGCGAAGCGCCACTGCCAGCGCTGCCTTCACCGCGGTGTCGGCGGGCACAGAGACAAGGTACTCGCCCGGTCGGCACGTGCTGGGTTCCGGGATCGGTTCAGGGTCGTCGATACGGCCGGCGATGGCCTCCTCGAGCGCGTCGGCGGCCTCGGCCAGCGCTTCGGTTTCGTCAGCGCCGGACGTCAGACACTCCGGCAAATCGCGGAACGAGACGACAATCTCGTCGACTCCGGTGCGCTGCAATTGCGCGGGGTAGGTGAATCGCATGGTTGGCTCCTCCATTCAGCCCTGGCGACCGTCGCTCCGCTCAACACCCAGTTGGCGGTTCACCGGAAACCTCTCGACAAATCCAAGGGCCGTGTACTGCAGCACCCGTCTCAGGCAATCGCGCGTGACGGGCTCTCGGTCGCTCCGCCGGTCGGCGGGACAGACCTCCCGGCGCGGCTTCTCGAAGTTGTCCGTGGTATCGATAATGATGTAGCAGCCGCCGCACTTCGGATCGACCCGGCCGTTGGTGCCGATGATCCACAGCGCGTCCCTATTAGCGACCGTTGGTACCTCTCCACGGCCTGAACGAACGGATACTGCGAGACGGACGCTGATCCGATGCCATTCGCGCTCAAACGGCGTCAAGAGATGCATCGGTAGTAGTTCTTCTTGATTACAAAATTGCAGGAATCGAACGACCTTCTTCTTTACCTTCTATACATATATCCAATGAATTCAATGCATTAGGTTCACTCCCAGCTCGCATATCCTCACTAAGAAAACGGAAGATCATTTCACTGAAGTCGGCCTCAACGAAACGGTCACTAGGCCTGTTTGGCCCGCATTCCGGTGATCCAGGGCAGGGCCAGGGTCGGTAATCCGCAGCAATGACCGGAAGATTCAGTCCGATCCCACCGTTCGCCGTCTCGACCCGTTTGACGCAAACTTTCTCTTAGCGACAGCAAGACCGGCTCCCGGACCGTCTGGCTATCGCAGCCCGCGAACCGGCCATCGCCGCCGGATTCGACAATCAGCCGCTTGTTGGCAGCGTCAACCCGTTACGGCGCGCATGCTTCCGCGCGCCGTGATGCGCCCGCTTGCCATCGCGGAGGCCGCTTCGCTCGGCGACCTCTCTCCATGTCAACCCTTGCATGCGCAGTTCATACGCGCGTTCGTCGCGTTTGCGCGCCTCGACGACATGCGGCTGGGTAGCCACGGCACACTTGGCCGAGCAATGCTTCTGCGTGCGGCTGGGTGCGTCGAAGGGGCGCTTGCACGCGGGATTCGCGCACAGCCGCGGAGCGAGCACCTCGTCACCCGTACGGACCATGAGCGCCTGGATCGCCTCCAGCGCCGAATCCGACCGCGACGGCGTCTTCCAGATCGTTGCCACGCGCTCCCCGTTCGCGTCGAGGACGTGAATTCCCGCATCGTCTTGGCCCCCAATGCGCCATGGACCCGGCGCCTCACGGCGCGCGGTGTCCAGACCGTATCCTCGAGGCTTTCTCACAGCAGATTCCTCCTCCCGCCCGTCTCCCACGCCGGCGCTAGGCTGGTGGCGCGGATCTCAAACCCATCTTGGCCGACGAAAAATAGATTGCTCTCGGGTGGGGTATCCAGTCCGGTGCCGATCGTGGGGGACGGCCGCTCGGTCTTCCCTGCCGTCGCCGACGCTGCCCGCTTCCGTGTACCGCGCCGCCGTCCCACAGCCGTTTCCATTTCCGCGCCTTGCTGCATCGGGAGGGGAGTGGCCGCCGTGAGTCGAGCGCCGGTTGGATGTCCGGGGGAGGACGTCCCGCCGCCGTTTCCCGTCATCGGTGCGAAGGAAACAGCACCATGACGGGAGCCATGGCGATGCCCGGCAACACGGCGGAGACGTTCGCGGTTCATTTCTTCGGCACCGGCCTGGCCGACGACCGCTATGTGGTCGAGGGGTTCCGGGCCCGCGCGGACGAGGGGCGCGAGGTTTTCGATCGCTCCGATTTCGCTGGTGTTGAGGGTGATGGCGATGCGGTGCAGAAGCTGGGGAGTGAGGGGAAAAGAGTCTGTCATGGGGATGTTTGCTGGGCTTTGCGGCGTTCTGAGATCTCGGTTCTGACTTGCGCGATGCGAATGCGGACGGGGTTGGCATCGGGACCGGCGGGGGCCGCCGTCCACGGACAGTTGAGCATGGCGAGGGTCGCCCGGGGAACGCAGTCGAGGTTCGCGGGCTCGCAGTTGGCGGGATCGCCGTCGAGCTGCACGACCGCGTGGCCGGCGGGAACGGGGCCGTTGTCGCGCTCCCAGATCCAGACGGCCTTGCGGACCCAGCGTGTGCTCTGGTGTGCCCCCGCCCTTCTCTGCGAGGCGTAGGGCGCGGCGCCCGGGACCTTGATCATCAGCACCGGCGTCTTGCCCTTTCCATTGGACAGGTTGTCCCAGCGCTCGGAATAGAGCGGCCGGGTGTTGGGAGATTCGCCCCCTTTCCTGAACCATCCCTTCTCGGAGCCGGGAGGGGAATAGCCCTTGCGGCCCTTGTTGGCGGGGACGTTTCCCTTGCGGAAGCGGCCGTCATGGGCGCTCGGGCCGACGCCGAAGCGCTTGGCGGCGCGCACGATCTGGTCCTTGCTGAGGTCGCGGCCCCAGCATTCGTTGAACAGCTCGGTGGTGAAGTCCGCGCGGTGCAGGGGATAGGTGAGCGCGAGCCAGACCCGCTCCGCGTCGGAGAAGAGCCTGGCGGGCATCAGTTGAGCTTCCTCGCGGTGAGCATGGGAACGGTCTTCTCGTCGAAGGCCGAGCCGTGCTCGAGGGAGAGGCGCTGGGCGTCGAGGACGACGCGTGAGTTGCCGACGATCGCGTTGCCGACCTTGACGGTGGCGTCGGCCCGCTTGATGACGTTCTCCGCCTGCTCGGGGGACATGTCCTCCTGGCGCAGCTCCTCCATGGTGGCGACGAGCATGTTGTGGACGTCGAGCATGCTGTTCTTCATCGGGGTCTCCTCTGTGAAGGGCGAGCGGGCGCGGCGGTCAGCGCAGGGCGCGGGCGATGTGGCCCGCGTAGACGCCGACGGCGCGCCAGTAGCAGGCCATGGGGCCCTTGTGCCGGCGCCACTGGAGCTCGGCGCGGTGTTGCGCGTCCCTGCGGAGGTCGAGCAGGGCCGCGCGAAGGGCGTGGCGGGCGGAAGGCGGCAGGGCCTGGAAGCGCGCGAGCCAGGCGTGCTTCAGGTCGGCGTCGGCGCGGTGGATGGTGGAGCGCGACACGGGACTACCAGCGCCGCGCGTCGAGGTGGCGGAGCACCGCGCCGGTGAGGTCCCGGACGTCGTCGTAGGAGCGCCCGTCGGTGTCGTTCCAGCCGATGACGGCGTTGAGGTGCGGCTCGAAATCCGTGGCGTCGAGCTCCCGGTCCTTGGTGTCGATGCGGCCGACCCTGGTGTAGATCTCGGAGACGGTTTCCGTGGTCTCGCCGGTATCGACAGGGTCGTGCCCGAGCACGTGGCCGGTGTGGATGCGGATCGCGGCGCCGAGACAGAGGCAGCGCGGGCTGTCGGGCGTGAGCACGTCGAAGGCGGCTGGCTGGTAGGTGCCGTCCTTGTCGACGACGTGGAGGTTGCCGTCGAATTCGATGGTGTAGCCGTTGTCGTCGAGGCCCCAGTCTCCCCGGTGCCAGCGCTTCGGGAGGTCGAAGGTTTCGTGGACGCGGCGCGCGATCTCGAGCTTCCGATCGGGGGTTAGGGTCTGCATCGGTTGTTCCCTGATCGTGGGCGTGGTGCAGGCGGCTGGGGATCAGCGGGCGGCGTCGAGATGCTCGACGACGGCCTGCGCGAGGGTCTGGATTTCCGGGAAGGCTCGGCCTACCCGGTCGTTCCATGCGATCACGGCTTCGAGGTAGGGCTCGAAGCTGTTTTCGAATCGGAGGTGGCGGTGGAGCTTGCCGACGTTGACGTAGACGAGGCAGGTCTGCTCCACGAGGTCGCCGAGGGAGGCGGGGTCGAGGCCGGAGACGTCGCCGGTGTGGATCCGTATGGCGGCGCCGAGGCAGAAGCAGCGGGGGGCGTCGGGGGGGCGCATGGCGAGAGCGGGCTTGTGCGGGTTGCCGTTTTGGTCGTCGACGTGGAAATGGCCGTCGAAGGAGAGGGGGTAGCCGTCGTCGTCGCGGCCCCAGCTTCCCTGGTGCCAGCGCCGGGGGTCGTCGAAGGTGTCGGCGACGCGGCGGGCGATCTCGAGGAGCTGTTCGGGCGTGAGGGTCTGCATTGCGGGTATCTCCCGATGCGATGTGGGCGGCGGCGCGGGCGGCGGGGGCTCAGTCGTCCTCCGGGAACATCACGGTGATCGCCGCGCCACCGTCGTCGCCGGCGCCGATCGCCACGATCGGGAAGTGCCTGCGCGGCGCCCGGTTGCTGTCGCGCAAATCCTTCCGGACGTCACGGACCAGGACGCACATGGTGACGCGGTCGGAGTTGCTGGCCTTGAGCGCGTAGTGTCTGGCCATCCAGAGCACGTCCCAGAGCCGTCCGCGCTCGTCCTGGAAGCCGCGATAGCCTTCGGGGAGCGCGACGAGTCGGTTCCAGACGGTCCGCGTGACCGCGACGGGGATGGTGAATCCCGCCTCGCGCGCGGTTTCGGAGACGTCGACGAGAAACCCGTCGGCGATGGCCTGGGCGCGGGTGTATGCGGAGATCACGGGGCCGAAGACGGCGGTCGGGTCGGGTATGGGCATTGGAGGCTCCGGCTGAGGGTTGCGGGAAGGCCGGTCTCGCGCGGCGGCGGGACGCGGTCGCCCGGCCGCGCCGCGTCACGGCCTCTTCCCGTCGCACAGGGCCGGCCGTGCAAGGCTGCGGGATGTTGGCAATGTCCGACGCGGCCGGTCCGGATTGGCACGGGGCGGAAGGCGTCACGGGCCTGCCGCGGGACCGCGATCGGAAGAGTCGTCCGAGCGCGGATGTTCGGTGTCGGCGGGACTGTCCGGGGCGAAGGCCCACTTCTCCTCGAGGGCGAAGGCGACGAGGGCGTCGGCGCGAGGCTGGACCGAGATTTCCACTTCGCCGCGTGCGCGGAGCGGCGCGATGTCGATCCGCTCGATGAGGCGCTTTGCGAAGTGCAGGGCGTGCTTGCGCCGGGGGTCGGCCGGTGACGCCAAGGCGACGGCGCGGTCGAGGACGGCGAGGCGTTCCCGCAGGCGCGCGGCGAGGTCTTCCGGCGTGTCGGCGGGAACCGCGGGCAGGCTGTCGAGCTCGAGCTGGATGGCGGCGGTCTCGCGCTCGATGTCGAGGATGCGCCTATGGGCGGCGTGGGACTGGGCGCCCTGCTCGATGGCGTCGAGAAGCCGGGCTATGCGTTGGTCGGCCGCGGCGATCGCGGCGGCGAGGCGTTCGCGCCGGAGGGCGGATTCCTCGGCCGCGCGGCGGACCAGCCCGGGGAGATCGAGGTTTTTCAGCACGCTGCGCGACAGGAGGGGGATCACTCGGTTCTCGACAACGGCGGCGGCGATGCCGCGGGGATTGTCGCAGGTCCCCTTCTCCCGGTGCGCGTTGCACCCGTAGCGCCGATTGTTGACGATGGTCATGTTGCCGCCGCAGACCCCGCACCGTACGAGGCCGGTCAGGGGCAGCGGCGTGTGGGCGGCGGGGTTGCGGCGGCGATCCTGTCCGGCCTGGCGGCGGGTCTTGACGCGCTCCCAGAGCGCGTCGTCGACGATGCGGAGTTCCGGGACGTCCTGGACGACCCAGTCGGACGGGGGAACCGGGCGGGCCTGGCGCTTGCCGGTGTCGGGGTCGCGGATGAAGCGTTGGCGGCCGTAGACGAGGCGCCCGCGGTAGAGCTCGTTGTTGAGGATGCCGTTGCGGCGGCCGCGGTGGCCGTTGATGGTGTTGGAGGCCCACTTCCCTCCCCGCGGCCCCGGGATGCCCTCGCGGTTCAGCGTGGCGGCGATGTTGCGCGCGCTCATGCCGTCGGCATAGAGGCGGTAGATGCGTCGCACGGTCTCGGCCTGCTCGGGGTCGATCTCACGCAGGCCGCGCACCGCCTTGCCCTGCTCGTCGATCCGGTTGGCGTTCCGGTAGCCGTAGGAGAGACCGCCCGGTATGCGCTTTGCGTGGACGGCGCCGATCTGGCCGCGCCGGGTCTTGAAGGCGAGGTTTTCGACCCAGGCCTGGTTCATCAGCCCGCCGATGCCGACATGGATCGGTCCGATCTCGCCCTGGTCGAGCGTGATCAGACGGACGTTCCAGAAGCGCAGCCGCTTGTAGATGCCGGCGAGGTCTTCCTGGTCGCGGCTGATGCGGTCGAGGGCCTCGGCGCAGATCAGGTCGATGAGCCCGTACTTGGCGTCCTGGAGGAGACGGGCCAGGGCCGGGCGGGACTGGGTGATGGTTCCGGTGACCTTGGCGTCGGCGTGGACCCGGACGGATCCGACCCCGATCTCGCTGAGCTTTTCGCGGCAGAGGCGCACCTGGTCCTCGATGGATTTCGGGTCCTGGAGATGGCTGGAGAACCGCGCGTAGATGGCCGCGCGGATGGGAGCGGGCGGGTTGTGGTTCATGTGTCACCTGGATCTCGGGGCGTCGAACCCGCGCCCGGCGTCGCCGGTTGCAACGGCAGGGGGAGGACGACGGCGGCTGTCCCGGAAGGGTTCGACCGGAAGAGGGCCAGACGGACTCTCGGCGGTGTACGGGGCGAGGCCTTGTCAGGTGAGCGGGAGGGGAGCGCTGCGTTGCGTCGAGAGGTCGCGGCGGCGTGAGGCGCCGGGTGCGCGCGGACGGACGCGCGCGCCGCGACGAGGATATGGAGCGCTAACTGCCGGACTGTTCCGGCCTGGCCGCGGCCATTACCGATTCCGGCGACTTCGAAACCCGTGGCGCCCACGAGGCGCTGCTGCGCCGCGGGGACGAACGCAAACTCCTGTTCGGCATCCGCATCGCCTGAGGGTCGGGAACGGCGAATGGGCCCGGAGGGCCTGCATCGATCCGCCGCCTCGGCCGCGGTCCCCGGCAGGCGCGGTTTTCAGAACGCGCGGCGCAGCGCCAGCCCGATGCGGTGGCCCGCGAGCCTCGCCCGCGTCGGCGCGAGATCGAGCGACAGCGGCTCCCGGCCAGCCCGGATTTCTCACCGATGGCCGACGGAAAGCCCGCACCATTGCCGCCCCGTCAGCTGTCACCCCGGACTCGTTCCGGGTTTCCCGAACCGGGCGTGGCGCGACCGGAACTCCCGTGTCTCCGGCGGAGGGATCGTCACGCGCGGCGGGCTCGGGCGCATCGTTGCGCGCGGGGGCCGGGCGCCTATCATGCGGGCGGCGGTGCCAGGCACGCCTGTTTCATTCAAACCGAACTGGAGCGTTCAATGGTCAAGGGCGCGAGGAGCAGCGCGGAGAAGCTCGCGGAGCTGATCTCCGGGATCGAGGCCGAGGCCTATGCGAGGGGCCGGGCCGACGCGAGGAAGGAACTGCGCGATCTTCTCACGGCGGGGAGCGGGCGTGGCGCCCGCGCAACGCCGGCATCCGGGCGACGGGCCGGGAAGGCGGCGACGCCCGCGCGGCGGGTCGGCGGCGGCAAGCGGGCACCGCGCGGTTCGGTTCGCCGTTTCGTCGAACGGGTGCTGGGCGAGCATCCCGGCGCGACCGTGCCGGAGATCGCCGGATACGCGACGACCGGGGCCGAGCGCTCGATCAAGCCGGGCTCGATCCGGGTCGAGTTGAGCAACGGCCGCAAGCAGGGCCGTTATGTGTCGGACAACCGGCGCTGGTCGCTCGCGGGGTCCGACCCGGCTGCCGACGAGACCGGGCGGGCGGTCCCGTCCGAGCCCTCTCCGGCCGCCCCGCCGGGCGGCGGCGGGGAGACCGCCACCGGTTCCGGGCAGGGCGACGACTCCTCCGCCCCCGGGCAGGGGAGCGGCACGACCCTCGGCCTCAGCTTCTGAAGCCAGGACCGCGACCGGCCCCCGATCGATACCGTTCCAGCGGATGCCTCCGGCCCACCGGCGGCCGTCCCGCGGCGCTCACCGCGGCTTCCACCGCCTGGTCAGGTCACCCGCGATGGCGGCGGCGATCCTCTCGCCCTGGCGCCTGAGCGGGTTGCTCTCGGTGACGAAACCGCGCGGGACGTGTTCAATCGCCGTCCTTCCCAATCCGCCTCGGCCCGGCCGCGCGTTCGAGGCGCGCCCTCGCCGTCCTGTACTCGAGCGACCGTTCCGCCGCGCGCACGTCGCCCGATCCGTCCGGCTTCCAGCCCGCGGCGACCATGCAATAGCGGTGCGCGAGCCGCTTGTCCGAGAGGATCGTGCGCGCGATCTCGCCCAGGCTCAGCGGCGCGTCCTTCGGGCGGTCGGGCGCCGGCTCGCCCGGTTCGGGCGCGGACCCCATGCTTGCCTCCTGTCCCTTGACGCAGACGACCGCCCGGAGCTCGTGGACGACTTCGACCGGACCCTCCCGCGCGGCCATTGCGGCGTCGATCGGCTTCCAGGCGCCGGGCTTTCGAGCACGCGCCGGACGCGGAATGCCTCCCGGATGCGCCCGGGGAATGGCGCGGTCGGATCGATCCGGCCTTGCGGACACGCCGGACCGTAGCCGGCGTGCGCGGCCGACGCCAGCGGCGCCCTCGATACCCCACATCCGCGGCGTGACGGCGGGCGGCGTTCATGTCGCCTCCACCGTCCGGTGTGGCGCACTACCGTCATGGTGAAAGACTCGCGATCCGGCCGGCTCTTGCGGCGTCAATCCTGGCCGGCCTGACGTCGGGTCCGCACGCGGTCCCAGAGGGCGTCGTCGACGATGCGCAGCTCCGGGATGTCCTGGACGACCCAGTCGGACGGGGGAACCGGGCGGGCCTGGCGCTTCCCGGTGTCGGGGTCGCGGATGAATTTCTGGCGGCCGTAGACGAGGCGTCCGCGGTAGAGCTGGTTGTTGAGGATGCCGTTCCGCTTTCCGCGGTGGCCGTCGATGGCGGTCGAGCCCCATTCCTCTCCGCGCGGCCCCGGGATGCCGTCGCGGTTGAGGGCGGCGGCGATGTCGCGCGCGCTCATGCCGCCGGCGTAGAGCCGGAAGATGCGCCGCACGGTCTCGGCCTGCTCGGGGTCGATCTCGCGCAGGGCGCGCGGCGCCTTGCCGTGCTCGTCGATCGGGTTGGCGTTCCGGTAGCCGTAGGAGGGCCCGCCCGGCATGCGCCTGGCGTGGACGGCGCCGATCTGGCCGCGCCGTGTCCTGTAGGCCAGGTTTTCGATCCAGGCTTGGTTGACCGGCTCTTCGGTGCCGATATGGATCGGTCCGATCTCGCCCTCTTGGACCGTGACCAGGCGGACGTTCCAGGAGCGCAGCCGGTTGCAGATGCCGGCGAGGTCTTGCAGGTCGCGGCTGATGCGGTCGAGGGACTCGGTGCATACCACGTCGATGAGGCCGTGCTCGGCGTCCCGGAGGAGACGCGCCAGGGCCGGGCGGGACCGGGTGGTGGTGCCGGTCACCTCGGCATCGGCGTGGACCCGGACGGAGTCGACCCCGATCTCGCTGAGCTTGTCGCGGCAGAGGCGCACCCGGTCGTCGAGGGATTTCGGGTCATGGAGATGGCGGGAAAACCGCGCGTAGATGGCCGCGCGGATGGGAGCGGGCGGGTTGTGGTTCATGCGTCACCTCGATTGCGGGCCTTCGAATCCGCGCCCGGCGCCGCCGGTTGCAACGGCGGGGGAGAGGACGACAGCGGCCGCGCGGGAAGGGTTCGACCGGAAGAGGGTCGGGCGGGCTCTGATGGTGTAGAGGAAGGACGGGGAAGTAAAGCGCGTCAGTGAAGCGCGGACGGGCCGTCGGGGTCGGCCATCGACCCGGCGACGAGGGCTGTCCACTGCTCGCGGTCGAGGCCGAGGCGCCTGTTGAGCTTGTCGCAGAGGTTCTCGGCGTCCTCGAGGGTGAGCGCGACCATGGCGGTGGGGACGTAGCCGGGCATGTCCTGGAAGACGATGCGGATCTGCTGCACCTGGTCGTCGAAGTCGTAGGACGGGGTGAAGGCGTAGACGGGGTTGTCGGGGAGGGTGTGGGACTGCGGCATGCTGGAGTCCTCATGGTGGGTGTGCGGTCCGGGAGGGTGCGCGGCGCGGGTCAGGCGACGATGGGCCAATGCTCGATGACGCGGGAGAGGGCGTCGGTGTCGGGCGCGAACACCCGGGTGCGCCAGGCCACGATCTCGGTGGTGCATCCGGCGCGCTTGAGTGCGGCGAGGTCGCGGTCGGTCGGCCCCTCGATCTCGATGCGCTCGGCGTTCATGTGCCGGCGCCGCGCGATCTTCCAGCCGTTGGCGAGCCGCACGGTCTGGCCGCGGACCATGATCTCGTCCCGCAGCTCCTCGGCGGAGAGGGCGGGGCCGCCGTCGAGACCGAAGGCGGCGCGGACGTCGCGCACCTCGCCGGCCAGGAGGATGCGGCCGATGAGCTGCTCGCCGTCGTCGGCGGTGACACGGCGGACCCGGAGGTTTTTCTCGGGAAGCCTGTCCCAGATCGGCAGCAGGAGTCCGGCGACCAGCCAGAACCTGGATTCGGTGTGACTCGGGAGCGAGGCGATCTCGGTGTCCCAGAGATGGCGCCAGGTCGGTTCGTCCGCCGGCGCCCAGTTGGACGCGGCAAGCGCTTTGGATGCGATGGATTCCGGCTCCCTGGGGCGAAGGAGGCGGAAGCGTGTTTCCACCCCGCCGTCGTCCAGCATGCGCGAGGCGTCCGGCATGACGAGGGCGGCGCGGTCGGATTGGGCGTTGACGACCAGCTCGGGCGCCTTGTCGGAGCCGCGCCGGTGCGCAGCCAGCGCCTCGTCGGCCGAGAGGGGGATGAGACGGTCGCGCTTGACGATCTCGGCGATCTCGGTCTCCGCCCTTGTGGTCGGGTGGACGAAGACGGTTTCGCGCTCGGCGACGGTGAGCGAGTCGGCATGCACCGTCTCGACGCCGCGGTTGAAGACGCCGGCCTCGATGGCTGCGGCGATGTTGGCGTCGATGCGGGTCTCCAACGCCGCGAAGAGCTGGTTCTGCTCGTCGATCGGGAGCGCCAGCAGGCGGTTGAGGAACCGCGACATGGGCGGCAGCTCCTCCTTGAGGTTGCCCTCGTGGGTGAGCTTGAGGCCGGTGGCCTCCTCGAAGTCGGCGAGCGACCAGCCGTCGATGCGCCCGCGCCACAGCGCGCTGTAGAACTGGCGCAGCGCCGCCCTGGCGTAGGGGCTCTCGAGGTTGTCGCTCTCGCGAAAGAGCGCGGTGTCGTCGCTCCCCATGGCGGTCTGGGAGTCGCGCTGTCCCCGGGTGATCGCGCCGAGCGAGTCGAGACGGCGGGCGATGGTGGCGATGAAGCGGCGCTCGCCCTTGACGTCGGTCGCGACGGGGCGAAACAGCGGCGCCGAGGTCTGGTGGGTGCGGTGGGTACGCCCCAGCCCCTGGATCGCCTGGTCGGCCCGCCAGCCGGGCTCCAGCAGGTAATGGATGCGCCGCTCGGTGTTCCCGCAGCCGAGATCGGCGTGGTAGCTGCGCCCGGTGCCGCCGGCCATGGAGAAGACCAGGATGCGCTTGTCGCCGTCCATGAATGCGGCGGTCTCGGCGAGGTTGGCGGAGGCAGGCCGGGACCGCAGCGAGAGGCGCGAGCCCCTGGCGTCGACCATGCGGAGCACGCGGCGGGATCGGCCGGTCACCTCCGCGACCGCGTCGTGCCCGAAGTGCCGCATGATCTGGTCCAGCGCCGAAGTGACGGGCGGAAGCGCCGCGAGCTTCTGGATCAGCGAGTCGCGCCGCTGCAGCGCTTCCTGGCAGATCACGGCATGGCCGTCCGCGTCGAAGACGGGGCGCGCGAGCAGATGTCCCTCGTCGTCCTCGAAGGTCTCCTGAAGCTGCACGGGGAACGCGTGCTTGAGGAAGTCGAGCACGTATTCCCGGGGCGTCAGGTCGATCGAGAGGTCGTCCCACTCCGAGGCGGGGATCTCGGCGATGCGGCGCTCCATCAGCGCCTCGCCGGTCGAGACGAGCTGGATGACGGCGGAGCGGCCGGCGGCAAGGTCGGCCTCGATCGCGCGGAAGGTGGACGGGCACTTCATGGCGGTCAGCAGGTGGCCGAAGAAGCGCTGCTTGGCGCCTTCGAACGCCGACATCGCCGCCGACTTGGCGTTCCGGTTGCGCGTGCCGTCCTCGTCCTCGATGCCGGTGGCCTTGAGCGCCTCCCGGATGTTCCGGTGGATGATCTTGAAGGCGTCGGCGTAGGAGTCGTAGATGCGGCGCTGCTCGGGCGTGAGCGTGTGCTCGAGGATGTCGACCTCGATGCCGTCGTAGGACAGCACCCGGGCTTGGTAGAGGCCGAGCGCCTTGAGGTCGCGCGCGACGACTTCCATGGCGGCGACGCCGCCGGCTTCCATCGCCTGGACGAACTTGACCCGGTTCTCGAACGGGGTGTCGATCGTGGCCCAGAGACCGAGCCGGGTCGCGTAGGCGAGGCCCTGGAGCGTCGAGGCGCCGGTGGCCGAGACGTAGACGATGCGGGCGTCGGGGAGCGCGTTCTGGAGGCGGAGCCCCGCCCTCCCCTGCTGCGACGGCTTGACGGCGCCGCGGTTGCCGGTGCCGCCGGCGGCGTTCGCCATGGCGTGGGCCTCGTCGAACACCACGACCCCGGCGAAGGCGTGGCGCGCGGCGTCGTCGGTGCCGCCGGCGAGCCAGCCGACGATCTGCTCGAGACGCGAGATCTTCCCTTCCCGGGCCGGCGATCTGAGCGTGGCGTAGGTGGCGAAGAGAATCGCTTCGGCGTGGGGGATGGGCGCGCCCTGGCGGAACTTCGAGATCGGCACGATGTCCTCGGCGCGGCCGCCGATCGCGGTCCAGTCGCGGCGTGCGTCCTCGACCAGCTTGTCGGAGTGCGACAGCCAGAGCGCGCGCCGGCGGCCGCGCAGCCACTGGTCGAGGACGATGGCGGCGACCTGGCGGCCCTTGCCGCAGCCGGTGCCGTCGCCGAGCATCCAGCCGCGGCGGAACCGCACCGGCTCGGAAACCGCCTCGCCGTCGATGACGTTGGGATCGACCTCCGCGTCGTCGTCGCCGGGCCGGTCGGGTTCTTCGGGGTCTTCGGGGTCTTCCGAGTCTTCGGGTTCATCGGTCTGGATGTCTGTGCGGTGCACGGTCTCCCAACCCGCCCCGATCCGGTAGAGCGCGGGGAGATGGTTCCGATGAGCCTCGCCGGCGAGGACGACGCTCTCGATCTGGGCGTCGGACAGCATCCCGTCGGACACGAGGCATTCGGGGAGGAGCGGCCGGTAGGAGGGGATCGGATGCGCGACCGCGGCCATGGCGGCGGACTGCACGAGCGGTGTGGGGTGCGCTTCGGCGCCCGCGACGAGGACCGCGGCCGGGCTCCAGGGTGTGTAGGGGCCGCCGTCCCGGTCCGCGGCGGAAGCGGGCCCGGCCGATGCGCTGGTGTAGCGCAGCTCGGAAACCGGCCCCCATTCGTGCCGGCTGGCCTCTTCGGCGGGCTGCGCGGCGGGCTTGCGAAGCTCGGGTGCCGGCGCCGGGGGATCGGCGGGACGCCCGAACAGATCGGGGAGCGGGCGGGTCTCCACCGGGAGCCGGGCGGGGACGCGCTCTTGTATGGCCGACAGCAGGGACTGGCTGTCGCCGGCGATGGCGTGGGGGTCGATGCGGCCGGCGGCGGCCGGATCCGCGCCGCGGTCGAGCACGGTGATACGGGTCTCGAAGCCGGTGCCGCGGCGCGCGTAGGCCCGCCCGGAAATCGCGGACGTGAAGACCGGAACGGCGGGCGGATCGAGGCTGGCGAAGGCGTCTTTCCATGCCGTCGAAGCCGGCGAGCAAAATGACGAGGAGATCGTCACCAGCCTGCCGCCCGGGGGAAGCATGGAGGCGGCGGAGCGGATGTGCTTCAGGTCGGCGTGGATGCGGGTGCGCTGGATGCCGGGGCTCGCCGAGAAGGGCGGGTTCATCAGGATGACGGTGGGGCGCAGGCCGGGCAGGCGGTCGGCGATCGATTCGGCGTTGTGCGCGGTGACGGGAGATGCCGGGAACAGGGAGGAGAGGAGCCCCGATCGCACCTCGGCGATCTCGTTGAGATGCAGGGTCTCGGGGCAATCCGCGCCGAGCGCGCACTGCGCCATCACGGCGAGCATCCCGGTGCCGGCGGAGGGCTCGAGGACGACGTCGCCGGGGCGGATCGCGGCGGCCTGCAGCGCGGCGTAGGCGAGAGGCAGCGGGGTGGAGAACTGCTGCAGCCGGAGCTGGTCCTCGGAGCGCCTTGTCTGGGAGGGTTCCAGCGCGGCGATCTTCCGCAGCATGGCGAGCATGGCGGCGGGGCCGTCGGGCGAGCCGCCCGCCTGTCGGCGCATGGCGCGGCCGTAGCGCTGCAGGAAGAGGACGAGGGTCGCCTCGGCGGCCTCGTAGGCGTCCTTCCACGACCAGGCGCCGTCGGCGTCGCTGCCGTCGAACGCTTCGGTCATGGCGTTGCGGAGCGCGGCGGCATCGAGAGCCCGGCCGGCTTCGAGGCTGGGCAGGAGTGCGTGGGCGGCCTGCCGGAGGGATGCGGCCGGGGCGGATCGGGTGGCGGGGCTTGTCGAAACCTGCGTGGCGGCCGGCGGCGGAACGAGCGCGGGCGCGGTCGGAGATGCGTGCGAATCGAGCATCCGGGACTCCGGGATTTGGGAGAGAGGATCGGGAGCGGGCGCGCGCCGGGGCGGCGGCCACGCCCTGGCCGGGCGGGCCGTCCTCCTCGCGGCGCGGGAGCGGGGCGTGGGGCCTAAAGCAGGCCCAGCTGGCGGAAGCTGGAGACGTCGGAGGCGGTGACGATCAGGTGATCGTGCAGGGTCACCTCGATGAGTTTCAGCGCGTCGCGGAGCTTCTCGGTCATCGAGATGTCGGCCCGCGAGGGAGTCGGTGAATTCGAGGGGTGATTGTGGACGACGATCAGCGCGGCGGCATTCACCTGGAGCGCGCGGACGCAGACCTCGCGGGGGTACAGCGGGGTGTGGTTGATGCTGCCCCGCTGGTGGCACTCGTCGCGGATGAGCCGGTTCTTGGTGTCGAGATGGAGGAGGTGCAGCTCCTCGACCGGGCGGTGGGCGGCCAGGGTGCGGCAGTACTGGACGACCAGGTCGTAGCTGTTGAGCAGCGGGTCGATCCTGTCGGGGACGGATGACCGGGCGTGGCGGACGGCGAGGGCCTCGGCCGCCTTGATGATCGCGGCGTGGGAGTTGCCGATGCCGGCGATCTGGAGCAGACGGTCGGGAGAGGCGGAGAGGATGCGCGGGGCCGAGCGGAACGTGGAGATCAGCGAGGCGGCGAGGTGCCTGGCGTTTGCGGGATCCTCGACGCTGGCGAGTAGCAGGGCGATGAGGTCCTCATCGTCCAGCGCAGCGGCGCCGACGTCGACGATGAGGCGTTGGAGGGGACGCGCGCGGGGCGCGGAAAGGGCGGGCCCGGGAGCGGCCGCGGCCGCGAAGAGGGGCATCTCGGGTTCGGGCGGGCGTTCGGTGTCGTCGAGCTGCATGGCGGGAGCCGGGGTATGGGTTGCGTGGGTCATGCCCGGTCGTCCCAGCCGGTGACGCGGACATGCGCCTTGCCCCCGGTCACGATGACGGCGGGGGTGCCGTCCGGGCGCCTGGAAACGGTGACGAGGGGCTTGTTGCCGGGAGGGGGCGGCGGGTCGCTGACTTCGGTCGTGACCTCGAAGCCGGGGCGGTCGAAACGGAACCTGACCGTGCCGTGGGTGACTTCGAGCGAGCCCGGCGGCTGCTCGCCGCGCAGGGTGATCGTGGGAGGCGGTCCCTCGCGGGTGTAGGCGTCGGGGACCGGGAGCGGAACGGTCTCCTGCGCGTCGGTGCCGGGATCGAAGGTGCCGCCAATCTCGACGACGTAGGCGTCGGAGACGTGGTCGGTGCTCTTCCAGGCGTCGAGCTCGTCCGCCTTGTCTATGGCGCGTTGGCAGGCGTCCTCCGGGGTGTCGGCCTCGACCGTGACCGTGGCGGCGTAGGAGATGTCGTAGACGACGCAGACCGTGTAACGGGTCATGCCGGGACCTGCTCGCGGGGCTCGGCCTCGGGGGCGAAGTCGACCTCGACCTTGCCGTCCTTCACGGTGATGGTGACGGCGCGGTCCCTGGGGAGGACCCAGAAGATGTCACGCCATACCGCCTGCGCGATGGTGTGCTTGCGAGCTTCGTCCTCGGAGGCGAGGAGCTCGATCGCGGCGTGCATCGCGTCGGCCTGGAAGCGGTCGCGCTGCGTCTCCCAGCTGTCGGAGTCGGCGTCGTCCGACGGGCAGAAATAGGCGGCGTGCATGATGGAGGCGAGCACGTGGGGCTCGAGGTCGCTGTCTGCCGTTACGAGGGGATGGATTTCTTCGCGGTAGCACCAGGCCTCTCCGGCGAAAACGAGATCGGCCGGGATGGCAATGGTTTCCGAGGGGCCGTTGCGGCGCGCGACGCGGAGTGCGATCTCGATCGAGTCGGGACGCGCGTAGCTCTCGGGCTGATTGGGTTCGACCGCGGGGACGTCGTCGGTGTCGATGCCGCGGAGGACGGAGAGCGGGTGGGTGACGCCGTCCCGGGTGACGGAGAAGTCCACCTCCCTGGCGCGGGCGAGCGAGTCGTACCAGGAATAGCCCTCGTAGCGGCGGTCCGGCTCGAAGAGGCGGTGGCAGATGCCCGCGCGCTCGGCGGCGCGCCAGAGCGCCTGTTCGTCCTGGGGCTCGAGGTCGGGGGTGACGACGATGGTGCTGGGACGGACGGGCTCGGCCTTCGGGCTGTCTCGCCAATCGTTGGAGTCGGCGATCGCGGGGCGCCACGGGCGGAGCACGGCGGGCGCGATCTGCATGTCGATTCCGGCCTTGCGCGCCCGGGCGTACTCGGCGTGGGCGAGCGCCGGGGAGCGGTCGGCCTGGCGCATGGCGCGGTAGATCGCGAGGCGGGCGGCTTCGCGCATGTCGGCGGCGAAGCGGGTCTCGACGAGCTCCTTGCGCGCGGGAAGGACGAGCTCGAGGCCGGGCGCGTTGTCGATATCGGCGCGCACCGCCCAGACGCCGTCGTCGATGGTCTGGACGGTGGGGAGCTTCGCGTCGATCGTGAGGCCGTGGAAATTGACGTCGGGGTCCCTGAAGGCGGCCGCGTGGTGGGGGAAGACGCCGAACACGATGCCGTTCCATTTCTCGGCGTGCACCGCACCGTCGAGGAAGGCCTTGCGCTCCAGTCGGTCGCCGTTGAGCACGACCGGGATGGGGCAGTGCAGCGCTGCCCTCTTCAGGGCGGAAGCCACGGACTCGGCGGAGCTTTCGGTGTGGAAGCGGACCGCGGTTCCGTGCGGGCGCGGGGCGCTCTCGTCGGGGACGATCGCGGCGTCGGTCTTGCCGAGGAAGGCCTCGGGCGGGATATCGGCGCGCCAGCCCGGGGCGTCGAGGGAAGCGGCGCGGGGCCGGGAAGAGATGCGGCAGCCGCTCCGGCTGAGCGCGTAGATGCCGATTCCGGCCGGGTCCTCGCGGTCGGCGGTGGCGCGGTCCCAGCCGCTGCGGCCGAAGGCGAGGAGGACCGAGGGATCGGCGATGCCGCAGCCGTCGTCGGCGACGAGGATGACGGTGCCGCCGTGCGGCGACGGCTCGGTGGCGACGTGGATCCGGGTCGGATCGCTGCGGCGCGCGTTGGCGATCAGCTCGACGAAGGTGTCGTCGAGGGTGGCGGTGAAGAACCTGGTGACCCGGTCGATCGCGGAGGCGGCGACGTGGGCGCGGATCGAGGCGGGCAGAGTCGTCTTCTGTGTCATGGCGGGCTTCCCGGCATGGTTGGAGGGAGGGCGTCGCGGCCGTTCACGCGCACGGCCGGATCCCGGGGGTCGGAAGGCGGCACCTGCTACGCGTTGTCGGCCTCGGCGGTGACGTTCGAGCCGCAGGCGACGTCGTGGAGCAGGTCGATTCCGCACGGGGTCACGCCGGAGCCCCCGGTTGGGGCTCGGCGTCGGAGACGAAGTGGACGGAGACCTTGCCGTCCTTGACCGTGACGCCGACCTCGCGGCCGCGCGGCATGGCCCAGAGGACCTCGCGGCGTATCGCCTCGGCGATCGCGTGCCGGAGCGCCTCGTCCTCGGAGGCGAGCAGCGTCAGCGCGATGCGCATCGCGTCCTCCCCGAAGCGGATCTTCTGGGTCTCGTGGCTGTCGGCGTCGGCGTCGTCGGAGGACGAGAAGAAGGCGCGGTGGATGAGGCGCGCGAGCTCGCCGGGGGAGATGTCGCTCCCGGCGGTGACGAGCGGATCGATCTCCTCGACGTAATCCTCCTCCCGGTTCATGAACACGACGTCGGCCGGTATCTCGACGATCCGGTCGCGGATGCCGGGTTCGGAGACGTGGAGGCGCATGAGGATGGCGTCGGGCCGCGCGCCGAAACCGAGTTGCGCGCGGTCGGGGATATCGCGCGCCGCGTCGGCCCCGTCTTCGTCGGGGTGAACGATGCTGTGGGTGCGGCCCTGGTGGGTGACGTGGACCGAGAAGCCGGTGACGCGGGGGAGTGCGTCGTACCAGGCATAGCCCTCGAAGCGGCGGTCGGGCGCGAACAGCCGGGCCGAGATCCCGGCCCGTTCCAGCGCCCGCCACAGCGCCTGGCCGTGATGGGTCTCCGGCTCGGCGGTCATCACCAGGGCGCTCGGCCGAAGCGTCTCGAAGCCGTCCGGTGCGCGCCAGTTGTCGATGCACGCGACGGGCGGGCGCCAGGGCTCAAGCGCCGGCGGGGGTTGCGGGATGCGGACCCCTGCTTCGTTGGCGCGCCTGTAGTCGCGGAAGGCGAGACGGGGCCCGGTCTCGTGGGCGGCGATGGCGCGGAAGACCGCGCGCTCGGCCGCTTCGCGCATCTCCTTGAGGAAGTCGTTGACCACTGGCTCCTTGCGGGCCGGCAGCGCCAGCTCGAAGTCCGGGCAGACCCGGATGTCGGCGCGGGCCGACCAGGTACCGCCTGCGATGCACTCGATCCCGGGGAGCCCGGCGCGGAAGGTGCGGCCGTGGAAGTTGACGTCGTGCTCCGGCCAGGACGGGTAATCGTTGCGGTAGACGCCGAATTCGAGGCCGCTCCACGTCTCGGTATGGATCGCGCGGTCGAGGAAGGGCTTGCGGTGGAGGGTGCGCCCGTTGAATCCAACGGGCAGCGGGAAGTACTGGGCGGCGCCGGCGAGGATCGAGCCGATGCAGTCGGTGTTCTCGGCGGTGAGGAAGGAGATCGCCGTGCCGTGGGGCTCGGGCGCGCGGTCGTCCGCCCGCACGGTCGCGCCGGTCTTGCCGAGGAAGGACTCGGGGGTGAGCTCCGCGCGCCACCCGGGAGCCACGCGGCCGTCGGCGCGGGGCCGCGAGGCGATCGAGCAGCCGAATTTCGAGAGCGAATAGAAGCCGATGCCGGCGGGATCCTCGGCCGCTTCCGTCTCGCCGGTCCAGGCGCTCTCGCCGAAGGAGAGGAGGATGGACGGGTCCGGAATGCCGGCGCCGTCGTCGACAACCGCGACGCGGTACTGGCGTTCCGAAACGTACTCGCTGCGGACGGAGATCGCGGTCGCGCCGGCGCGGCGCGCGTTCTGCAAGAGCTCGACGAAGGCGTCGTCGAGGGTGGCGTTGAAGAAGCGGCTGACGCGGTCGATCGCGCTGTCGTGGACGCGGGCGTGGATGGTGGACGGGTAGGCGGATTCTGGCTGCATCGAGGGTCTCCCGAAGGGCTTGCGATGAAGGGATCGCCCCGCGCCGGGCGTGGCGCGGGGCGGTCACGGGCCGCGGGATCAGGTGCGGCGGAGGAACTCCGGGATCTCCATGGCCTCGGCGACGGGGTCGTGGCCGTTGACCGGAACGGCCGGCTTCGCCGTCTCGGGGGCAGGGATCTGTTCCACGCCGTCAGGCTCGGCTTCCGCTCCGTTGACGATGAGGCGCGGACCGGTCGTCGGGTCGTCCTCCGGGGCGGAGGGCGCGGGGTCCGGGCCGGGAGGAGCGGCGGTGTCGTTAGGCTGCTCGGCCGGGACGTCGGGGTCGGACGCGGTGTCGGCATCGTCCGCGGCGGATTGCGCTGGCGACGGCTCGGCCTCCGCGCGGTCTTCCGGCTCGGCGCTGTCGTCCTCGATGCCGGCCCGGTCGAACGCGGCGAAGCCGGGCGGCACCCAGGCGAGCGCGGCGGCGCGCCCTTCCGGAGTGACGCTCGGCGGCAGGTCGTCGCCGGCGCCGAAGGCGCGCTCCATGGTGGCGGCGAGCACGGCCTTCTTCTCCTTGCCGTGCGCGGAGGCCCAGTCGGCGCCGAGCACGGTGCGGCCGATCTCGAGCAGCTTGGACTTGGTGATGCGCGACCAGAACATCTCGGCGGAAACCCGGACGCGGCTCGCGAAGTCGATGTCGAGCCTGGCGACGGTGGCTTCGAGCTCCGGATGGGCGTCGTGCTCGAAGGCGAGCTGACCCTTGACCGTGCGGGCGACGATGGCGGCGAACAGCGCCTGCTTGCGCTCGACGGGGAGCGCGCGCAGGGTCTCGAAGGCCTTGCCCCGGTCCTCCTGCTCCATCCAGTCGAGCGGGATGTCGGACCAGTCCGCGAGGTCCGCCTCGAACGGGCTGGCGGCGGCGAAGCTGTCGTCGTTGATGCGGAGATGCGGCCGGTTGGCGGTCTCGCGCGCGGCGATCTCCAGGCACGTGGAGTGGTAGCCCTGGTCGAAGACCGACTGCGCTTCCTGGAAGAGGAACAGGTCGAAGGCCGCGTCGAAATCGGTCGCGAGCCTCGCCTTGATGCCAGCGGTCCGGATGGCGCGGAGATCGTCGGCCAGGCCGATGCCGATGCCGGCGGCCTTGCGGGCCTGGGCGGCGGGATCGCCGTTCCGCGGCGGGCTCATGCGCGGCGGCTCGACGGGCGGCGAGGTCCGCGGTCCGGTAGCGGCGCCGGTATCGCCGTCCTCGCCGGTCCCGGCGCCGGCGTGCTCGCCGGTGTCCTCGGCGGAGGGGACGTCCTCGGGACGCACCAGGCCGCCGACGACGCGCAGGTCGCCGTCGTCGTCGATGGTGACGATGCAGCCGGCGATCGCCTTGTCCTCGTCGGTGAAACTGGCGCGGGACCGGACCGCGCTCTCTATGTCGTCGAGGCGCTCCTCGTTGCGTTGGCTCTCGGCGTAGAGCTCCTCGGTGAGCTCGTTCG
Source organism: Alphaproteobacteria bacterium (assembly GCA_965202835.1). GTDB lineage: Bacteria > Pseudomonadota > Alphaproteobacteria > MPNO01 > MPNO01 > MPNO01. The sequence continues at coordinate 763,208 of CBDBCA010000002.1, forward strand.
GGTCCATGTTGGAGAGCTCTTCCTGGCGGGCCTGGAGGCGCTCGCTCTCGGCGATCTCCTCGGGCGTCGGCTCGGCCGGCACCGGCTGGACCCTGCCGAAGCATGCGGTGTCGCTCCACTCGATCTCGAGGCGCGGCTCAGCCCACTTCCATTCGCTGGCGAGGTCGTCGGCGGCGGCCTGGAGACGCTCCAGGGCGAGCTTGTCGAGGAGCTGCGGGTCCTCGAACCAGACCCCGAACTCGTGCTCGTCGGCGAACAGGTCGCGGTCGACCGCGCCGCCGGCGGCCTCGTAGGCCTCGACGCCGACGAACGCCGCGACCGCGGCGCCGGCGGGGACGCGGGATTCGGTCAGCATGCGCTTGATCTGCCAGGCGGTCGGGCGGTAGCCCTGCTCGGAGACCTGCTGCCAGACTGTCATCTGGCGCACCCGGTCGGTGGTGATCGCGAAGGCCTTGAGGCACTCGAGGTCCATGGCGTCCTCGCGATAGGCCTGCAGCAGCTCGGGCGCGGCGTTGCCGAGGCGGAGCCGCTGCTCGACGGTGCGCTCGGCGACGCCGAAGCGGGCGGCGATCGCGGAGACGGTGGCGCCGGCATCGGCGAGGGCGGCGAAGGCCTCGACCTGATCGGCGGGGTGCATCGCCGCGCGGATCATGTTCTCGGCGAGCGAGATCTCGGTCTCGGAGGCGTCCGCGTCGACGATGCGGCAGGGCACCGGCATGTCGGTCGGGACCTCGCCCTCGGCGGCGAGCTGCGAGAGCGCGCCGTAGCGCCGGGCGCCGGCGACGATGGCGAAGCGCTCGGGGTCGCCGGGGACCGGCCGGACGACGAGGTTGGAGAGGATGCCGATGGCGGCGATGTTCGCCTTCAGCTCGGCGAAGGACTGGAGGCCGGCGTCGGTCTTGCGGACATTGCCGAGAGAAACCTCGAGCCTGTCGAGGGGGATGGTCTGGACAGCCGCGACCGGCTGCGTGTCGGGGGCGTTCATGCGCGTCTCCGTGTCATGAGGGATGGGCGCCGAGGGGGACCGCGGTCCCGCCCGGAGCGTCATCGGGAAAGGGCCTGCCCCGCTCCGCGTGCCGTGCGGGCGGGGTCGTGCCTGGTGGATGGATTCAGCCGCGCTGCCGGGAGCGGTCGGCGCGGGAAATCAGGCGAGGCCGGGGAGCCTGCCTGCGTGGGGCTGGAATGCCGGTGATCTCCGGCAGGGTTCGCCGGGAGGGGGAAAGCGTGTGGTCGAGGCGCTATTCGAGCGCCACGTATCGGGCGTAGAGCTCGGGGCGGAGCCGGGCGGCGCGGGTGAGGTTCGCCCTCGACGCCAGGATGCAGAACGAGCAGCTGCAGCGCGTGAGGCCGTGGGCGTAGACGGGGTGCGGGGCCTGACCGGCGGCCGCGATGGTCTCGAACGCCTGGGCTTCGCTGAGGTCGAAAATGGGGAGCCAGTCATACCAGTCGCGGCCGGCGACGGAGTTCCTGTCGTTCCGCTTCCAGGGCGTCTTCCTGGCGCGTTCGGGGCTCTCGTCGCGGCGCATTCCCATGGCGCTTATGATCCGGCCGCGGAATTGCGGATTGGCCTTCAGGTAGCGCCTGATCTCGCGCTCGATGGGCGTCCGCTTGTGATCGCTGGTACAAAAGCGCCTGCGCCGGTCCGGGAAGCGGCCGCGGCGTTCGATCCGTTCGAGCAGGGTTTCGCCGGATGAAACCGGCGCGAGGATGAGCGGTGCGCCGTCCGGGAGGGTGGCGCGGATATGCGCCTCCGTCCCGGGCCACTCGACGTCGCCGAGCGGCGCGTGGAAGAAGGCGAGCTGCCGGGCGGGCACGACCCGGGAAAGCAGGATCGTCATGGCCTGGCTGTCCTTGCCGCCCGAATGGGACACCGCCACGAGCGCACCCTGCTCGATGAGGGAACGGGCAGCGGGGGAAAGGTAAAGGCGAGGCGTCATCGGTCCAGGAGCGCTTTGGGCGGATGGGGTTGCCCGGGTTGGGCGCGACGCGCGGCGGCGTCGAGAATCTCGGCGGCGTCGCGGAGCTTTCCGGAGGTGCGGCGCAGTGCGATCGAGGGGGGAATGGGATCGGGCGGCGCGGCGGGGTCCGCGGTATTGGCGATCCAGTCGGAGAGATCGGTGAGTGCCGCGAGGGCGAGGGTGAGGGCCTGCGAGGGCGCGACGTGAATAGGAGTGGTGTCGGGCATGGGTGACGGATCTCCGTGGCTGGAGAAGGAAACTCGGCGGGGCCGAGCGGAAGCCGAGGGTCAGCCGAAGCGTTCGCCGTCGGCGGTGAACGTGTAGCCGTTGAGCGCGATGGACTCGTCGACCTGCTCGTCGGAGGCGAGGTAGTCGTATTCCCGTTCGAGCTGGCGGTAGAGCCATCGGGCGAGATCCCTCATGGCCTCGGTCACCGTATCCTCGGCATCGTCGGTCGGGGGCTGCCAGTTCGGACTGTCGCGCTCGATTTCGATCGTCATCGTGTATTCGTGGGTGTACCGGCCGCGCTGCCGGATCTCGGCGTGCAGCTGGTAGAAGTTGCGCCTTTGAAGGTCGTGGAGGGTGTCCGCGATGCGGTGCAAGTCGCTGTCCTGGGGCGCGTGGTCTCGGATGGCCCGGGCGCTGTTCGTGCCGTAGCAGTAACGGCCGGCGAACGAAGCGCCGTCGCCTTGCGACCAAAACCCGCGAAAGTAGATCTGCGGGTATTCGCGCGAGGGACCGCCGATGATGTGGACGGCGCTGGTGGCGATGCGGATGCCGAGGAGTTCGCAGATCGTCTGGAAGTCCTCGAATACGAAGTCGTACCAGGGGTGGTCCAGGCAGTGCTGGCGATACCAGTTGCGCGCGGTCTCGCGGGCGCTGTCGGTCAGCTCCGACAGGGGGTAGACGACGGTCTCGATGACCTGGGGCATGGCGGGTCTGTCCGGTTGTAGGTGGGAAGTGGGGCGGTAGAGCGAAATGCGTGCGACGAGCCCGGGGGATCAGGTTGGAGGCGAAGGATCCCGCCGCGGATGGGTCAACAGCTCCTCGCACGCGGCGACGCGCTCGTACTCGAACGCGGCCATCGCGGCGCGTTCGCGGGTCGCGATTTCGGCAAAGCCGAGCCGGTCGTGGATGGCTCGCGCGGCGCGGTTGCGGGGGCCGAGGTTCTTGTCGTCCGCGCGGCGACGAACGAAGACACGGCAGTCGCCGTGATAGTGGGCGAACGTGGCGGTAAAGCGGTACTGGCGTCCGTCGGTGAAGGTCGCGTGGCCGATGGCGTGGAGGGGCAGGTCGTCGAACCTGACGATTTCGTCGATGACGATGTCGGTGAGTTGCATGGTCTTATCGCCTGGGTCGTTCGGATTCGATGCGGAGGTAGCCCTGGGCCAAGATTCCGGGGTGCGGCAAAGGCCGGTAGACCGCCACGCGAAAGCCGTGCCGGTCCATGTCCTGCAAGCGGTAGCTGTGCCGGTCGATGGCGGTTGCCATGACGTTGGCGAGCGATTGAGCGGTCGAGCGGACGCCGAAATGCGTGGCCTGTTCCGGGTTGCGCACGGTGACGATCCGGAGCGCGGGTTCGGTGCCGTCGGGATCGAGCATGGCGGAGGCGCCGCATTCGGGGCAGTCGCCGGCGGGCATGACGTCGCCCGGGAGGACGCGTTCCGGCAGGTGGCGGGGCGCGAGCGGTTCGGTCTGGCGGACGGTTCCCTTCCAGCCGCAATCCTGGCAGGTGACGGGGCGGTCGTCGGGCATCGGTCGGTCCTCGGTTGGGGTTGCCGTGAAGGGAGCTTTCGGCCCGCGATCCGGAGGCGTTCGCTCCAGGGTTCACGGTTCTCGTGGGACGGCACGTCGGCGATCGCGGATATCGCGGAGGGTCCGGTGCTCCGGTGGAGCGGGGGCGGCCCTGGACGCCGATCCGGGGGGGCAGGCAACGGGGCATCGGGCGCGCGGCGGACACTCCCGCGCCGGCCTCCCGGCCCGCCCGATGCCGGCTGGCCGGACTCCAGCCGAAGACAGGCGCGTTCGAGCGGGACGGACCGGCGGGGCCGTTCCGGAACAGCGTCGTCTGGAAGGGGAAGCTCAGGCCGCGGGGCGGCGGAAACTCAGAGCAGCGTGAGCGGCTCCACGCAGCGGGGGTCGTCGTTGGCCGGCCGGTTGACGTGCGTCGAGACCGGATGGGCCGTCATGTCGTCCGCCGGGTACGGACCGAGCGCAACCTCCTCGCCGGCGAGCCAGGCGTCCCAGGCGTCGGACGGCAGGATGACCGGCATGCGGCCATGCACCGGCGACACCGTCTTGTTGGCGGCGGTGGTGAGGATGGTGCAGGTCTCGACCGCGTCGCCGGGACTGCGCTCGGCGAGGGATCCGGTGAGGGCGGCGCCCTCGGGAACGGTCCAGCGCTCCCACAGGCCCGCGAACAGCATGGGCGCGCCGTCCCGGAGGCCGAACAGCCAGGGCTGGGGGGTCCCGCCCCGGCGCTGCCACTCGTAGAAACCGTCGGCAGGGATCAGGCAGCGGCGATGGCGGAAGGCCGAGCGGAACGACGGCTTCTCCGCGGCGGTCTCGGACCGGGCGTTGATCAGCTTGTAGCCGATCGCCGCGTTTTTCGCCCACGCCGGAATCAGCCCCCAGCGCAGCATGGCGAGCGTGCGGCCCTCGCTTGCCCCGGACCGCGATCCGGGGTCGGCGGCGCGCGCGACGGCCACGTCCTGGCTCGGCGCGACGTTGTAGCGGGGCCGCAGGTTGAGCGGCGCGCCGATGAGGTCGAGCCGCTCGTGCAACTCTTTCCAGGTGAAACGATTCGTGAAGCGACCGCACATGGGGAGGAAACTACCCGCATGCGAGGCACGCTGTCATGTTGTTCTTGAAATGTTCTTGTAGCAATCTCCGGCCCATGAACGAGAAGTACGATCGCCCGGTCTCCCTCGGAGACCTGCTGTTCACCGTGGAAACGGCGCTGCACAAACCACGCTGCCATCGGCGGGAGATCGAGCTGGCTGTGCCACGTCGTCGGCCGCCTCTAGAACCGCCGGCTGTAACGCGCGAGGATCGAAACCTCCCGTTCGCCCTCCGCGTGTCCGGCGTCGTGCGAGGCAATGGCGGCCATGTGCGCCCGCCCGCCTGCCAAGGGACGCGAGTATGCGACTTCCAGGTCGAGCTGACGGCCCGAGGGCTCAAGGCTCAGATCCGCCTGCTGGAGCTCGAGCTGTCCGTCGGGGCTACGCCCGGATACCCAACGAAGTCGTGCACGGCCCGCCTCGACGCGCAGCGGCTGCGACACCCGCAACGCCAGCCGGTCGCCGCTTTGGCCGACTTCCTGGCCGATGATGCCGACCGCGAACGCGCTGGTCCGAAGCCTCGATACCTCTCGCACGATGCCCTGGCGGAGATTGTCCGTCCGGTGCACACCGGCATGCGCGCTCCCCAGCATTGTCCAGTTCTCGCTCAGACGACGGGACGCCGTGAGCCCCGTGAGGATCGTCCCCGTACGTAACTCGCCGAAGGCGCCGTCGGGCCGGCTCCCCACTGCGCCGTTCGCCTCCGACATCCATCCCGCCTGCAATGAGAGGCCAGAATCTGCGAGCCCGCCGAAGCGGTACTCGGTGAGGGCGCCTGTGATCCCGTCGCTGTATGCATCGCACCGCCCGCAGTGCTGGGCCGTGGCCGCGAATGTTGCGATCCGAAGGGAGCCCGTGCCCAGAGGCGTTGCCAGACGGAGGCTGGCCCCGTCGCGGGCGAAGCCGAGAAAAGGATTGGCGAATGCGTCGGCATCGGTGAACGTGCCTGGCGCCAGCTCATCCGCTCCCAGCCCGAACTGCGAGGCCGGCCGGGTGCGGTATCCGAACCCAAGCTGGACCCCGCCGAACTCGTGCGTGACCGACAGGGACCCGAGCGCAGCTGTACTCTCCCACCGCCTGGCTCCACTCACGCCCATGGCTCCAACGGTATGCTCCGCGGAAGCGGTGCCCGGGCCGTCGCTGAAATCGGCACCGTGCGTGGTCGGGATGACGTCGAGGCGCACCTGCAGCCCGGGGCCGTCAATCTCCCACGGTGTCCCTCGGGGATCGCGCCCCAATGCGCTCAAGCGGTGCCGGAGCGAGGAACCGGCATACCCCACTGGCTGAAGGTAGTCGCCGAGACGGCGGAAGAACGGCGCATCCAGTTCGTCGAAGCTCGCCACCTGCGCCGAAGCAAGTCCACGCGTGAGCGAGTCCCCGAAGGCCGGGCCAAGGTAGAGCGCGCTCTGCGCCTCCGGCGAAGATGCGCCGGAGAGCGAGACGCCGGTCAACATCCGCTGTTCCCCGACAGGCCGGGTCGCCGCGTCGAGGTCCAGGAAGCCCTGGCCATAGACGGCGGCGTCTGCGTACACGCCCGTCTTGTCGGCAGTGGCGAGAAGGCGCTCCACGATCTGGTCATTGCCGAGCTGGCCGCGAAAGTGCTGAGCGAGCAGCCCGATCCCGCCCGTCACGAACGGGGCCGCGGAGGAGGTGCCGGCCTCTTCGACCGTGATGAAACACTGCAATGCCCCGGCCTCGCAGTGGAAAGCCGGCGCGGGACCCGTGATGTCCACACCGGGCGCGGCCAGGCAGAACTTGCTCGCGATCCCGCAGCGGTTGGAGAAGTCGGCGATCGTGCCTTGCGGGTTGGTCGCCACGACGGCGAGCGAATGGCCTCTGAGCTCCGGGATACGCACGGGAAGCCCGGGCAGGATCTCGACGGAGCTCGCCGATACCGGCGAGCCGTCCGGTCCCGTCTCGCCGTGGGCGTTGCCGGCCGCCCAGACGTAGACCGTGCGCTCGCCGGCCGCGACATCCGCCTGCGCCATCGCCGCGATGACGTTGGGAAAGCGTTCCCGCAGCTCCTGCGCCCCGAAATCCTCGATGTTGCCGAAAACGCCGAAGCTGCAGTTGACGGCGGTCACCCGGCCGTTCAACCGGACGAAGGCGATCCCGGTGTCCCGCTCGAGCTCCCTCTCGAGTTGCGCTTCGACATTGAGGACCCGCGCCTGGAGCTCCTCGATCTGCTCGGGCGTGGGGTCCTCGGGGTACTCCGCCACGATCTCGTCGATGACCTCCTCCAGGTCGCGCGCTCCCACCCCCACCGATATGACCCTGGCGTCGAAAGCGACCCCATGAATGGGCGGCCCGCCCGCCGCGCCCTCGTCCGGAACCGATTGCCGGGCGGCGGCCATGATCCCCGCGACCAGCGTTCCATGTCCGAGCGCACTGAGGCACGCGCCGTCGGGACCGACCTCGTCGCAGGTGCCGAAGTCGGGGTCGTAATCCCCGACGTAGGTCGCCTGGAGCTTGCCTTCGAACTTGGGGTGACCGGGATCGACTCCGCTGTCGACGATCCCGAGCGTGACGCCCTCGCCGGTCGCACCGCGGGCGTAGGCGTAGTGCGCCTTGATTCGAGCGAGCCCATGTTGGTTGCGGAATTCCCCGTGACTGGCGTATTCCTCGCGTCGCTCCTCTTCCGTCCCGGAATCGGGGGTTCCGTCGACCGGGCTTACGGTCGTGCCGGTGCCGCAACCCGCGAGTGCCACGGCGAAGGCGAGGACCAATGTGGGCGCTCCCCATGTTCGAGCCGCGCCTCGGCGGGCACGCCGTTTCGAAGCCGTGCGTTGCGTCGCGCGCCGCATACGTGTCATCGCCAGTACCATCGCCAGTACTTTCGCCGTTCGGGCCTGGTCCTGAGCATACGTGGCCCGGTGACTGCGCCAGCCGAGTGTCTTGCTCCCCGAGCTTACCCGCAAGCGCGAGGAACGGAAGCGGGTGCCGATCAAGATCCCAGGCCTGTTGCTCCTTCGTCATGTCGCCGGAAGAAGGCGCGGAATCGTCGGTGCGGTCCCCGGCGCCACCCGCCGGCGCGTCCATGACCTCGCCGGTGCCCGACGGGTCGCAGCTCGGCGGAGCGTTGCCTGAACCGGGGCTGGCACGGAAGCAAGCTTCCAACCGGCCGCACCCCTTTTGTCACCCCGGTCCCGATCCCTACCGCATGCACACATCTCATTTCGGCTTGTCCGTGGTACGGCGGCGGAGCGGTTCCCGCACGAGCGCGATCAGGGCTGAAGCGAGAGCGCGTCTATTGGGCGGGGCTGCCGGACGATCCGATACCCGCCCGGGCAGGGTTCGACCGCGAGGGTCTTCCGGGCGTGCACATCGTGGCGCTGGAGCGCCGCGAGGGCGGCCGGCCCGTCGGGGTGGACCTCGATGGCCGCATCCAGCCGGTCCGCGACTCCCCGCCACCACGCGACGATCTCGCCCACCAGGATCGGCGCGAACGGCTGCTTGCCGAAGGCGAGAGCCCCGTCGCCGGCGAACATCCTCTCGCCGTGGCGGTTGCCCCAGAGCTCCGGGTGCCTGTCCGCCCAGCCCTTGCAGGAGGGGACGTTCATGAACCCGAGGTCGCGCGCGAGCATGTGCGCTCCCTCGTAGTACATGAGATGGGTGACGGTGCCGTCCCTCCTCAGCGCCATCATGGTCTCGCCGGGGTCCTTGTAGAAGGTCTCGTCGAGGCGCCAGCGGATTGCCGGGTGGTCCATCAGCCGGCCGAGCGCGTACCAGCCGCCGTGGCAGGCGGTAGTGCGGCATTCGTGGCGGTGGACGATCCCCCAGTCCATGGGGGCTTCCCGGTCGCCGCCGTGGATTTCCATGGCGCGCTCGATGCGCGACATGGCGAGGCAGATGGCTTCGGGAGACGGGTGAACGGTCTGCATGGCGGTCGCTCCTCGAACGGTGCGGCGGTGTCGCCGGGACGTCATGCGGCGATGTCGATGCGCTCGCCCCAGGGCTCGCGGTTCTCGTCGGACGGGGGCGGCCCGTAATTGACCCAGACAACCGGAAATGAGGGCGGAGCGTCCGGGTAGTCGCTGCAGTCCATGTCCGTGAAGTAGAGGCACACGGCGGGCCTGACGTTGAGCTCTGCGAGGCGGGCGAAGCCCGGCCGGAAATCCGTCCCGTAGCGGCCCTTGACCTCGAGGCGCGGCGGCAGCTCGTGCGGGTGATAGTGCCGCTCGTCCTGCAGGATCGCGTCGACCTGCAGCACGATCACGCTGCGCGGCTCGATCTCGGCCGCGACCTGGCGGATCTCGGACCAGAAGGCGGCGAGCATGTCGCGGTCGACGGAGCCCGAGCTGTCGACGATGACGGCGATGCTGTCCATCCCCTCGGAGCGGATCGAGGGGAGGTAGAGGCCGGAGTCGATGAAGCGCCGGTTGGGCAGGGTCCAGCTGTAGTCTCGGGCGGCACTGTCGGTCATGTAGCGGCGCAGGAGGGACCGCCAGTCGAGCGTGTTTCTGTGGGCGTCGTCGATGGTCTCCCCGATCGCGCCGGGCGCCTTGCCCTCGGCGCGGGCCAGGTTGAGGGCCTGGTGCATCGATTCGTCCCAGTCCTGCTCTTCCCGGGTGAAGTCGGGCGCGTCCGCGTTGTCGGAGGTGTCGGCATCCGGCGCGGCGTCCATGATCTCGCCGGTGCCGGCGGGATCGGTGCTTGGGGCCCGGTCGCCGGGGCCATTCGTATCGCCGTCCTCGTCCGCCTGGTCGTCGGGATCGCCGTCTCCGCCGCCATCGGAGGGCGTGTCGGGTTCCGGGTCTCCCGCCGGGTCGGGTTGTTGTCCGGGGTCCTGTTCTCCCTCCTCCCGGCCCGCGCCCGGGTCCGCACCCGCCTCCGCGGAAGAGCCGGAAGGGGGCGGCGGCTGGGAGCTGTCGTCGCCGTCCGGCTCGGGCAGGCGGTCATAGGCTTCCTCGACGCTGAGGTCCTCCCACGCCTCGGCGTCGGGCGGAAGCGTGAAGCCGGCATCCCGCAGCAGATGGTGGGTGACGAGCTGGGAGGCGCGCTGCCAGCGCTCGGGCTGACGGTCGGCGCGGCGGGTGTGGTGCTTGAGGGCGCAAGCGAGCACGACGCGGCCGATCGCGGTCTTGATGAGGTGGGCGTCGGTGGTGGCGATCCAGTCGGGGTGGTAGCGGATCTCCCTGCCGTCGCTGGCCAGCGTCTTGCGCGAGCGGTCGGGGCGGATCGGAAGGCGGAGCGCGAGGCTGCCGAAGAAGGGCTGGTACTTCAGCAGGTCGGTGACGCAGTCGCTGATGCGCAACGCGGATTCGCGCTCTATGCGGGTGGGCATCACGCCACCTCCCTCTCGGGCTGCGCGGCCGCCCCGAAATACCCCGCGAACTGCTGGGCGAGGTCGTCGGCGTCTCGCTTGACGCGTTCGCGGACGGCGGGATCGAAGCTGGGCGACGGGCGGAGCGTGGCGGGATCGGCGCCGGCGATCTTGCGCTTCACCTGCTCGCAGAGGGCCGCGAGCCCGTGGTCGTCGAAGATGTTGAGGCGGGGCACGATGTCGACCAGCTCGCGGATGTTCTCGATCATCGAGTCGCGGAAGACCAGCGGCCTGCCCTCGTCGTCCTCGCGCAGACGGTCGGAGACCCGGTCGACCGCCTTGGCGAGGCGCCGGTAGAGGTCGGTGATGGCCTCGCCCAGCCGCTCGGCGTTGTGCGCCTCGATGTCGCGCCTGACACGCTCGGTGTCGTCGGAGGCGAGCCGCGCCATGAAGTGATCCGCGTCCGGGACCGGGGTGATCCGGTGGCGGACCGAGAACCTGCCGATCAGTGAGTCCTTGGAGGGGTAGTCCTCGATGCGGAAGAGCTTGCCGAGATTGAGCCGCGCCTCGTCGACGTTGCCGTCATAGTCCTCGATGAAGCGTGTGCGCTTGCGGACCATGCGCTCGCGGATCGCGTCGAACAGACGGACGTAATGGTCGTAGTTGGCGACCGTCAGCAGCCGCGCGCCCTTGTCGTCCCAGGGAAGCGTCTGGGCGTAGTGGGTCTTGCGCGCCTCGCTGATGGTGGAGGTCAGAGCGGCGAAGGCCGACTTGGGCAGCAGCAGCTTGTTGTAGCGCCCGGCCGAGGACGAGGCGTCGTGGGCGGCGGCGACGTGGTCGCTCGCCTCGCGGTCGTAGCGCCGGCCGGACCAGGCGGTGATCCGGAGGTCGACCAGCATCGCGTCGTCGGTGAGGTTCATGCCTGGGTCTCCACGGAGGGTCGTCGGATGGTGCGTTCGGGCACGCCGAGGGCGCGGGCGAGCTTGCGGACCGCCGCGTCGAGCGTGTCGCCCTGGACGCGGTAGTCCTTCGAGGGCGCGTCGCCGGGCGGGTGATGGGTGAGCCGGTAGACCACGGTCCCCTGCCCTATTGCGTGCGGGCGGCCGCCCAGCGGATGAAGGCCGGGGTGTTCTGCAGCGGCGGCTGGTTGCGGATGCAGGAGCCGACCAGAAACTCCCCGATCTCGCGGCGGAGGCGCATGCCGTAGGTGACGATCGAGTCGAGGTTGACGTCGGTCGCCATCCGGTAGAGCGAGCCGCAGAGCGCGATCAGGGCGCTGTCGTTGTCGGGGATCCTGGCGTTCTCGGGATCGTCGATCACCGCGCGCGGGTGGGGCAGCTCGCGCCAGACCTTGAGGAACGCCGCGAAATCGACCGCCGCGCCCTCCCCCACCGTGCCGCGGAACAGCGAGCGCTCGATGCCGGGATCGAGGTCGGCCTGGCGGTTGACGATGTTGGAGATGAACTCCCAGCTGCGGGGCGTCGGGAAGGCGTTGTCGGCCGAGTCCGGCCGGAAGTCGTAGAGCAGCTCGGGGCGCATCTGGATGAAGAACAGGACCTGCGGAGCGATCCCGGCGCCGGCGGCCCAGGTGCACCAGTCGTCGGGGTCGACGCGAATGTCGAGATGGACGAAGCGGTTGGCGAGCGGCGCCGGCATGCGGTGCACGATCGAGCGGTCCTGCTCGCGGTTGCCGCAGGCGATGATCGCTGCGCCGGGCGGGGCCTCGTACTCACCGATCCTGCGCTCGAGGCAGAACTGGAACAGGGCGACGAGCACCATGGGGACGGAAGACGGGAGCTCGTCCAGGTTGACGAGGAACTGTTCGGCGCTGTGGGTCGGCGGGAGGAAGGCGGGCGGCGCCCAGCGGGTGCGGCCGTGCTCGTCGCGCCACGGGATGCCGCGCAGGTCGACGGGATCGAGGAGGGGGCCTCGGATGTCCATGTAGTGGTAGCCGAGCCGATCGGCGGTCTGGTTGGCGACCTGGCTCTTTCCGCAGCCGGGGCCGCCCCAGACCATGCAGGGCTGACGGGCCTCGACGAGGACGGCGAGGGTCTCGGCGAGCTCGCTCGGGCGGAGGGTGTAGTCGGCGGAGATGGTCTGCGGGTCTGGCATCGATGCGCTCCGGAGGGGAAAGGGTCCCGGAACGGATCCCGGGAGACGAGCGGGCGCGGGGTTCTCTGACGCCCGGACGTCGCCCGGTTTCGGCCGGCCTCCCCTCCTCTGGCGGCAGGGCGCTTAGGCGAAGATCGGGAGCGGGTCGATGGTGTCCTCGTCAGGGGATGGGAGGTTGGCCCCTATCGCCGCTTGGGGGGCGGGATCAGGGCGGACGGGTCGAATTCCGGGGTGAGGGTTGCGCGGCCTTCGAGGCGGGCTGGGATCCAGATCGACTGGGCCTTGCGCTCGTCGGCCGCGGTGCCGCCGTAGGGGGTTCCGTCGTAGAACCGTCCGTCGAAAGTGTCCCTCAGGTCGCCCTTGACGATGGCGGCGACGTGCCTGGCGGTGCCGACCAGGCAGTCTCCGTGCACCGTCCACGCCTCGCTGTAGGTGGGCCTGGGTCCGCGTCCGAGCTTCACGCGGCGCAACCCGTAGGACGTCTTGACGAGGTGCTGCAGGTCGCGGGCGGAGATGGCGGGTTTGAGGCCGTGGCGTGGCCGCTGGCGGTAGGCGTTGCCGGACGCTCCGTAGCCCGCTGCTCGCATGCACGCCGCCATGCGTTGGTAGACGCCGGCATAGGGGGTTCGGGTGAGGATCGCTATGGCGCGCACGACGCAGTCGCCGGTGTCGCCCCTGAAGCCGGCTTCCGAGCGGCCGCCGTCGTCGTGGACATATCCGATAAGCATCGCGGGGGCCTCGCCGCTTCGTGAGTGGATCGGCGGGACGCGAGCCGGCCTCTGGCTCCTGGCGGCTGCTCGATGCGGGCCGGGTCTATGGCGTGCGCGGGACCTGAGCGCGTTTTCCGGGAGGGCCGGCCTGGTTCGCGCCGGCCGAGCCGCTGGGGATTCTGCGATGGGCGCGGACGGCGTCGCGACGGGGTTTTCCAGCGGCGCGCAGGCGGGCATCGCTTGCCTGGCTCGCGCGGTTTTTCTATGCGGCGCACGTTTCGCACACCGAGCGCTCCGGTGCGGGAGGTCTCTCGCCAAAACGCGGGCACAGGCCGGTCGCGAAGCGTTCAGCGGTGCGGCGCGTGAACCGCTCGCTACCTCTCGCCCCTTTGTATGGCGGGGTCGGCATAAGCCATCGCGACCTCCAGGTTATCGGGAAGGCTGGAGCGATGGGCGCCTCGCCGTGGGCCTCCGGACCGGCGGGACGTCCCTCAATAGGGCCGCTTGGCCGTGCTGCTTGCGGTCACAGAAAAGGCCCAGCGACACTGAACCAGTCCTGGCGTGCGCCGCGGGTGCGGAACCCGGTGCCGATGATGATCTCCGTGCGGTCGGGACGCATCGCCTCCACCTCCTTGCGCGAGACGACCGAGCGTTTCGCCTTGCTCCGGCCCTTGGCCGCGAGGGCGGGGGCGGGGGCGGGAACGATGTCGCGGTCCGCGCGGGCCCGGGAGCACATAGCGGTCGTCGGCCAGGTCGGCGCCGAGGAAATGAAGCAGGCACTTTCGGCCGTGTTGCCGAGCACCGCCGTGGCTGCCGCCATGGTGCCGTCTCCTTCGTGGCGATGAGGGAAATCGACGGCTGGACGCCCTCGCCCGGACGCCCGACCGGCGCCCCGCTCACGGCCAGTCGCCTCCTCTCGATGGAGCAGGGCGCGGGGGTGGAGACGGCTGTGGGTCGGCAGCGTGGCGGGCGAGCGGGACAGGATCTACGGTGTTTATGCCGACGCCGAATAAACCACGCGGAAGCGGCTGAATGGACCCACGCGTGAATGCCTATGCGGCGTTCACCGTGCCGTTCTGCGGTGTTTTCATGAGACACGTCCATGGATAAGTGCCGCTTCCGTTCGAACGCGGGTATGCCCGGAATTGGAACGGCGACACATGTGGTGAGGACCAGCTAACCGGAGAAGATGTCTATGCCGTGCTCTGCCGCTGGTTGGCCTGTTAGCGTGGGCTGATGAGTGCTTCCCGCATCGAGCAGCAGTTAAGCGGCTTTGCAGCATCGCTGCAGGCGCACATGGAGGCTGGGTGCCACGAGTTGAACCTACGTCCGGTGCTCGGCGGGAATCCGCAGGACAATAGAAAGCGTTCGTTCACGCGGTGATGAGAGTGGCGGATTCAACGATTGAGCGTTCGCTTCCAGTCCTTGCGGAGGGGCCGCAACCAGATGTCCTTTTTCGGCTCGGCTCGTTTCGTATGCCTGTCATAGCGTCCTCTTCCCTGGGTGGTCCCGACGCGGGTCCAGCCGGACGCCTTGTAGACGGCGCCGGTGTATCGCGGGGTCTCGACGAAGGTCTCGATGAGCACGGGCGTGGTGTTGTAGCGCGCCGTCCAGTCCCCGGGCAGGCGGCGGCGCACGATGGCGAGGATGTGCGAGCCGAGGTTGGGGATCTCGATCCACGGCAGGATCAGGAAGCGCGGATTGTCGACCACCAGCGGCAGGTTCTTCTCGCGCATCTCGGGCGACCATCCGATGAAGCGGTCGCGCGGGGCGAGCTTCCAGGCGGCGGTGGAGAAGCCGAGCATGGCCAGCGGCCAGCCGTTGCGGTCGTGGACGGCGTAGCGCATCTGGGCGCCGACCAGGGTCTTGTATCCGAGGTAGTGGTAGCGCGCGACGAACTCGTTCCACAGCTTCCCTTCGCGGGTGTTGCGCACGACGATGCGCATGTCGAGGGGGCGGACCTCGTCGAGCGTCGTCGGGGCGGGGAACAGCGGCGGCTCGGTCTCCGGTCCGAAGACAATGGGCCTGGGCCGGCCCTGTCTTCCTCTTGGCGGCGGCAGGACGATCACGCCGTCGCGGTGCATGGCGAGCATGGTCACCTTCGCCATCATGTCCTTGAGGCCGCCGTCGGGCTTGAGCCAGCCGATGCGGCGGCAGAACTCCCGGGACAGGGCGGCGCGGGTGGGCTGCGGATCGGCGTCTATGAGCGCGCGCAGCAGCGCCATCTCGTCGGCGGTGAAGTCGCGGCCGTAGTAGCGGCACTCGACCGCGCCGGTCATTCCGGCGCCGTGAACTCGCGCCTGCGCTCCTCGCTCATCGTCCAGGGCAGCCACGGCGACAGGTCGTCGGGCGGCTGGCCATCGTTCTCCGCGCAGGCTTCGAGCCACGCCTCCAGCCAGCGCAGGGCGTCGATGCCGTTCATGGCGAGGGTGCCGAGGACCGAGTACATCGCCGCCGTGAAGTCGGCGCCGTCCTCGCTGTCCGAACCGAAGCATAATCGGCGCCCGATAACGGCCCTCCGGAACTCGCGCTCCGCGACATTGTTGTCCATGGGGACCTGGGGATTGTCGACGAAGACGCTCAGTCCCTCGCGATGCTTGAGCAGCGAGCGCAGCGCCTTGGCCTGGCGCGCCTTGGCCGGCAGGTCGGCCAGCTCCGCTTCGCCCTGCGCGAACAGCTCGTCGACCGCCTTCTTCAGCGCGGCCTGCGCGGCGTCGAACGCCGGCGTCTGGCGTATGAGAGCGAGATCGGGGTCGTAATGCTTCAGCCGCTCCTTGTTCAGCCGGACGACCGACGCGAACCGCTCGACCCACCCTTCGCACCACTGCGTGAGCTTCATCTGGCCGGCCGCGCACTCGATGAAGTCGCGCCTCTGGTGGATCCAGCACCAGCACAGGATCACCTTGCCGTCGAGCTCGCGCGCCATCTTGATGTAGGCGACGTAGCGGTCGCAGACCAGGAACACGGGGCCCTTGACCGAACCGAACAGCTTCATCGCGGCCTCGGCGCCGCGCGAGGGGTCGACGCGGTAGTAGACGGCGTCCTTGCCGACCGAGATCCACAGCCACGCGCGCCGCGAGCGCCCGGTCTCGCTCAGCGCCTGGATGCGCCAGCCGGTCTCGTCGCCGTGGCGCACCGCCATCCCGTTCTGGTGGGCGAGGATCGCCTCGGCGAGCGGCGCGAACAGCGGCTGGAAGCGGCGCACGCTGCTGGCCAGCGTCCCCGGCGCGACCGCCAGCCCCTGGTCGGTCATCCACGCCGCGACCTGACGCAAGGGCCGGAAGCAGGCGAAGCGCTCGTAGAGGATGCGCGCCCAGACGCTGGTCCCGAAGGGCGTCCTGGCGAACAGCCGCGCCGGCGGGGGCGCGATCGCCTCCGGTGGCGAGGACGGGCAGTCGCAGCCCCGGCGGTAGCGCGGACGGACGATCCTGCGGACGTGGGCCTTGACCGCGATCTCGATGACGGCCGAGGAACGCTCGCCGTTGGCGACATAGGGCTTGCCGCAGCACGAGCAGATGAGCGCGTCCTGCGGCGGCTCCTGCCGTTCCTCCTTCTCCTCGAGCGCAGGCCGTGGAGTACGGCCGTGGCCGGGCGCGCCGCGCTGCTGGCCGCGCTTGCGCTCCGAGCGAGGTGTTTCCTGCTTCTCGCTCCGGCCTCCGAAGACCGCCTTCGACAACGAAGCCCGCGTCGAGCGGAGCTGGGCAATCCGGGCTTGCAGTCTCGCCCTGTGGGCGCGCAGGGACTTTATCTTCCTGCCCAGCCGTTCGTTCGACTTGCGCTGCCGGGCGATTTCCCTGTGCAGCGACTCGATGGTCCTGTCCCGATCGCGCACGATCCTGAAGACCGCGCTCAGCAGGGGACGCTCGGCAAGCTTGGCCTCCAGCTTCTCGTTCTTGTCGGCCGACGTCCTCAGGGCGCGTCTCAGATGGAAGATGCGCCACGTCTGCTCCTCGATGAGGTCCATCTGGTCGTGGTAGCCGGCCAGCTCTCCGCGGATTATCCCGGCCTCGTCGGTCAGGCTGCGGACAGTCTTCTTGAGGTCCTGCAATTGCTCCTGCTCGCGGCGCAGCCGGCAGGCCTCCCGCTCCAGCCGACGGGTCTCCCGGTTCAGGGAACCGACGTCCTGGCGCAGCGCCTTGATCGTGTCCTTCTGCTTGCGCGCCCGTTCCAGCGCCTTGCGAAGCTGGGCGCCCGCTCTCCGGGGCGGCGAAGGCCGTGCCGCCCGTTTCAATTTGCGAAGAAGCGCCGCGACTTTCCTGCGCAACGCCGCGATCTCGTCCTTCTGCGCCTGCGAGCACTCCAGCGCCTTGCTCAGCCGGGCGTTCTCCCGCGTCAGTTGGCGGAGTTCCCGGGTCAGGGAGGCGACTTCCCCGCGCAGCGCCCCGGCGATGTCCTTGCCGGTCTTCGGCGCCGGCATGGCCTTGAGCGGCTCGATCTGCCCTCCGGACGCAGCCGCGACCGCATCCTTCCCGGCCTGCAACAACTGCAAGGCTTCGCGAAGCCGGAAGACTTCCATGCGCAGCGACATCATCGTGCCGCGCTTGCGCGCATCGACGCCGGCTTCCGACAGGAGCTTTTCCAGCCGCGTCACTTCCGACTGGTAAAACAGCGCGTCCTTCGCCGCGCGGCGGACTTCCTTCACCTCCTCGACCGCCGCCTTGAGCCTGTCCCGGCTCTTGTCGAGGTGCCACTTCAGCGAACCCGCGCGGGAACGGGCTTCCCGCTCCGCCCGCCGCAACTCTTCGCAACGCGCCTCCGCCGCGTCCGCCCGCGCCCGTTCCGTCTCCGCGCGGGCCTGCGCCTGCTCGCACAGGGATTGCCAGTCGCGCGGCTCCGGTGCCGGTGCCGCCGTGGACGGCGACCAGAACCCGCCGTCCGCCTCGTCCAGCCTCGCGGGTGCCCCGAAATCCTCGTCGCGCATCGCCATGCGCACGACGATATCGAATCGCCGGCGGCGTTACCAGTGTCTTGTTGAGGGTATCGAAAATGACATCCGCACCCAGGGAAGAGGACGCTATGACAGGCATACGAAACGAGCCGAGCCGAAAAAGGACATCTGGTTGCGGCCCCTCCGCAAGGACTGGAAGCGGACGCTCAATCGTTGAATCCGCCACTCTCATCACCGCGTGACCGAACGCTATCGGACAATACGGTGAGTGCTTTGCATACTCCGCTTTCGCGACCCCTACCGATGGAGCGCCCATGACCGACGACACAAAGGCGAGTGCTACGGAGCTCCCGGACGATGTGAAGAGCTGGATGGACCAAGTCTGCAGAGCCCTTGCCGAAGGCATCGCGAGCCAACGGGTGAACGGCTTTTCGCTGATATTCGACGATGGTTCCATGGTGGCCGCCGCGTTCGTGGCCAACCAACCCGCCGGACAACAGCCCCTCGTCCCCATGGGCATCGGATGGGTGTGGCAAAAGGGTCCGCCGCCCGTTTCGCCCGGAAAGACACGCGCTGCAGAGTTCGTGGAGGCGCACCCGGTGCCGGAACGCTTCGTCCTCCCGGAGGACATCGAGGAGTGGACGAAAATAAAGCAGCACTGACCGATACCCGGACTCCGCTCGATCGAGCCTGTCTGCCAGCGGCGATCGCCAGGATAACGATCGCACCGCTTCGGTACGGCGTATTTACAGGTGGCGCCAACCGGCAGCCGGCAGTCGTAGGCACGAGCTGCGGATTGCCAGGTCGCCGCGATCCTCGCGTACAGCTCCCGATCCAGTATGCAGAGCCGTCATGGATTTGGTTTCAGAGGGCATTTTCCTTCCCGGCCCTGGGGGTGTTAGCTGAGTTGGTCAAGAAAGGACCGGAGGCCGATATCGACCTAGACGGCCCGGTTGGCGCGGCGGCTGCTTCAGCGATGGATGCGGACCGGAACGCGGTCGGGCTCATGCGATGGCTATTCGCGTGTTTCGTCATCCCCGGTCCGGACTCACATTTCGGAGGACCCGCAGTGAAGAATTGGCTGACGTCGCGCGATACCCCGACCACGGACGAGCCGGTTCTGCCCGAGTTCCTCAGACCGAAGGAGGCAGCCGGCATGTTGCGAATGAGCGAACAATCCTTCAAGCGCTGCCTGGCAGACGGGACAGGGCCCGTCCGTTACAAGTTCGGCAATCGCACCGTCTACGGGCTGGCGGACCTCGCCGAGTGGGCGGCGGCGCGGAGATTCCGAACCACCGCCGAGACGCAATGGTCCTGATCGGGCCGATGCCGTGTCGCGAACCGAACCGTTGAGACCGCGGGCGGTTTGGCGAGCATGTCGAGGCGCTCCGAGTCCGGGCCGCGCCCCGACACCGGCGTTCAGTATCGAGCGGCGCGACCCGTGGATCCCCGATCCGGGATTGCCGCGATGACCACGGTCGATGCCGAGTTTCGGCGCGTGGTCTCAGCCTATCTCGATCGGTCCAGGATGAAGAGCAGGGAATTGGGAGAGCGAGCGCTTGGCAATCCGGGCTTCGTCAGGGACCTGAAGCGCGGCGGCTCGCCGCGGCTCGCCGCGGCCGACCGCGTGCTTGGATTCATGGACATCGCCCCCATCGGCCCAAAGTTTCGGCACGAGGTCGCGGCGTTCCTGATTGCCGCCCGGGTCCGAACGAGGGCGATCGCCCTGGGGACCAGGGCGGTCGGCGATCCCTCGTTCGTGCGGAACCTGAGAAACGGGGCATCGCCGACGCTGGACAGCATAACCCGGGTAAGATCGTGGATGCACCGCCACGCCGATGAGTTCGAGCGCACCGGCGTCGCGTGGCTGCTGGCAAGCGACATCACGGTCCCACCCTACGGCCTGCCGGCGGCTTTCCCGCCGTGGACCGGGGACGACGCGGAGATCGGGAAACTCGACGAGAAGACTTTCCTTACTGCGCAAGAGGCGGCGGGTTTACTCGGCGTCTCGGTCCAGACACTCAAGCGCTACCGGATGACCGGCGCGGGGCCGGCGTTCCACAAGTTCGGGGACCGGGTGCTGTACGCGCGCTTCGACCTCGACGCCTGGGCGAAGGCGCGACACTGACGGAACGAGACGCGCGCTTTCTGTCGGCCCCCGCCCGAGATTGTGAGCGTATCGCGGCGGATCCCGCGGCTTTATCGATCTCTGGTGGCCGCCGGCACCCCGCGCTGACTCCCGGCCGGAGTGTGCTCCCATGACGACGCTCGACGATTCCCTCCGGCAGGCCATCCAGGCCTATCTTGCCCGCACCGGACAGAGCGAACGGAAGCTGGGCGCGTTCGCGGTCGGCGACCCTTCGCTCATCACCAGGCTCATGGCGGGAGGCTCGACGAAGCTCCACACAGCGGACGCGTTGCTCCGCTATATGGACGCACCGCCGATCGGTCCGAAGTTCGCTGGCGAGGTCGAGGCGTTCCTGTCCGAGACCGGCATCGGGGAGCGGCAGTTCGGGTCAAAGGCCGCCGGCGATGTCTTGTTCGTGACGAAGCTCAGACACGGGGCGGGGCTGCGGCTCTATACAGTCGAGCGGGTGCGAGCGTGGATGCGCGTGAACAAGCGCGCGACAATAGCGGAGTTGTGGAGCGGAACCGGGCAGACGTCGCCCGCGGCACACCAGGATCCGGCCGCGCACGACACGCGAGCCGCCGCGGCTGCAAATCCGGGCCCCGGCGACGCGCACCCTCTCGAAGGCACAACGCCTGCCCCGCACGACGCCAAGGCGCTCCTCTCGACCCCCGAGGCCGCGGTCTTGGTCAGGCTCTCTGCCCGTACGCTCAAACGGTATCGCGCCGAAGGTGGAGGTCCTCGTTTCCTGCGCTTGGGGGGTAGGGTCCGGTACACCCGCGCCGACCTGCTGGAATGGGCGTTGGGGCACCGTGAGTGAGGGCCTCATCCATGGAACGTCGAGGATGCCTTGTTGACATGCTGCGTGCGAGGCGACCCCGCCGAACCCCCTGCGGATTTCAGGGGGCTGCGCGTAGGCCGCCACGGGGAGGACCGTCATGCTGCTCGATGGCGACGAGCCGTTCGAATGCCCTTCCCGAAGATGCGTTTGTCCAGGCCCAACTCGAAGCCGCCGGCGTGGAGTTGCTTCAACAAGGCGCGCCCCTGCCGCTCCGCCAGCCAGAAGAAGAGGCGCTTGCGGGCGGGGACATACGCGACGGCGAGAGCATGCGGCCAGGGTGTTGCGCCCGCTATTCGGTCCCCGGGATGGGATTGACACTGACGCAGCTAAACGCGAAACATTGGTCGTCGGGTGCCCTTGATGGGCTCGATATGGTTCGCCCAGCCTGACATCACTTACCCTCCATGCTGACGGTTTTTGTTGGTATGGGTCCCACGCCCCGGTAGCCAGCGCGGACGGCCGAGACCAGCGCTCGTTGCGCCCGTCTCGCCCGCGATCCTGTGGAGAGCGGAGCTTTCGGCATGGGCCGATCGCTCGGCGCAGCGTGGCCATGAGGGTTGGCGGCGGGGGTTACCCGTTGCCGTTACCGTCCCTCTCCAGGGGTTGGGGGCGGTAATGGTTTTCGGTAACGGATGGTGGGGTGTCGGGCAGCGCGGTCACTATATCCTCATCGGGAAACGGCGATGGGCGAACTCGCGAGCCCGAGCCCGGTCAGAAACGCGCCGCCGTCGCAGCCTAGGCGGGGACGCGCTGGACGGGAATTCCGAGCTGGCGCGCGCGGTCGACGAGGTTCTCGGTGACGCCGCTGCCGGGGAAGGCGATCAAGCCCTTCGGCAGGAGGTTGAGCAGCTCTTCGTTGCGGCGGAACGGTGCGGCCCGGCCGTGGCGGTCCCAGTCCGGTTTGCATACGATCTGGTGGACGCCGTTCCGATCCGCCCACTGTGCGGCGATCCGCTCGACGCCGGGGCTGCCACCGTGCAGCAAGATGAGGTCGGCGTATTTCGCGCGGGTCTGATCGAGCCGGGCGGTGACTGCGGAGGGGTCTGCGACGTCCTTGCCGCCGGCGATCGCGACCAGGGTTCCCTGCGGCAGGTGTGCCGTGGTCTTGCGGTCCTTCCTCGCGCGCTGGTAGTCGCGGGCGTCGATGGCCGCAGAGGTCAGCTTGCCGGTCTGGCTGGTGTGCGATCCGCGGCGGGGCCGCCAGACATTGCCGGTCTCGACCCGGTAGGCTTCGGCGGCTTCGTCGCGCATTTGTTCGAAGGCGTCGCGCCTCGCGGTCAGATTCCGCACCCTGTCGGTGACGAGTTCCAGCTCGCGCGACTTGACCTCTGTGCCGTCCTGCCCGCGCTGAAGGTCGCGCAGCTCGGGCATCATCTTGTCGGCGGCGCGATCGAGGCGCTGGGTCTGGGCGTCCAGCATGTTGACGAACATGTTCACGAGGCTTAGCGGTTGGTCGGAGAGATGGAAAAACGTGTTATATGAGAACAGGTTACATTTCACACAAGTATTGGACGATGGCGACGTCAACACCCCGGCTGCACGGCAGTGCGACGAGCACGGCCCGGGGAGGTGGGGTCGTACCGAGCCCCTCCTGCCCGAGCCGACCATCAAGTGATTCGAATACCGCACGATCATCTACCGTGCGCCCTCTCAGCTGGGTGAAGCCCGCGCGGCGCACGACGGTGCGGCGGCGAAGGGCGTCCCCGGCAGCGGCACGGGCGGGAAGCGCAACCCCATGGGCGCCGTCGCCGGCGCGCGCCGGGTGCTGCTGCGAACCCTCTGGCTGCATGGCGATGCCGGCAGTGGCAACGACGACCGCCTGGCCCGTTTAGGCGGCGGACTGGGTTGAGCGTGCGCGCGACCGGCATCTGCCCACCTCGCCCGTCGCGCGGCTGGCATCCGCACAGGTTCTGCCCGCCTCGCCTGTCCCGGCGCAATGGCGGTTCCCTCGACGCTTCATGTATCGGACAGGTCTTCATCCGATCAATATTGCAATACTCCCCATCATCATCGTAAATTACACGTGCGGTGCATGCGTCGGCGGTTCGCGGTTACTTCTGCGACCGGCGGCGCATCGGACCGGTGAGCAGGACGGGGACGACGCGAATGTCCGGGTCGCCGCCGGGGTCTGAGGAGGGTCTGCCATGTTGCGTGTGTCGGGAAACAGGTCGTCCGCCGCCACGGGCGGAGAATCGGGAATGACCGTCGCGGCGTCTCCGCCGCCCGCTGCCGGCGTTGTGTCCCGCCTCCTGCATCGGCGCTTGACACCGACCCCGATACACGCGCGTATGGCGTATAATTGCCAGCGGCCAGCGGCCAGCGGCCAGCGGCCAGCGGCCAGCGGCCAGCGGCCAGAAATGCGTCCAGCATTCCCGGCTAGGTTCCCCACACAAGCCTGACCCGCGCTCCGGGCGCACCCGCGCCCGCATCTTCCGTCTCCTCCCCGTTCTGGCGCTGCTGCTCGGCGCGCTGTCCCTGTTCGCCGCCGCGCCGGCGCAGGCGCAGACCACGATCTGGTCCGGCACACTGACAGTGCAGACAACATCTTTCGTTGGATGTAACAACGCCGTGAGCGGAAACGCCAGGTGCACGGTAGCGCTCTCAGACGACGACTTCACTCACAACGGTGTGACCTACGAAATCGTGGAGGTCCGGCTCGTAGCCGGCAGCCATGGCGGTCAACTTGCCATAATCCTTAACAAGAACGCGCCGAGCAGTTTCAGCAACCACAAGCTGCGGGTCGACGGCTCGGATTTCGCCATTACCACTGTTGTTGGCGTGCAGATTACTGCGCTCAACACCGGCCTGAACTGGTCCGTCGGCGCCACGGTGTCGCTCAGCTTGGTGCAGCCGGCGCCGACCCCGACCGGCCTGTCCATCGAAGCCACCCCCGCCTGCGGCACCACGGTCACCGACCTCTCCGTGGAGCCCAGGACCGTTCGGGTGGGTACGCCTGGCGACACGCAGTATCGCGTTCTCGCGGACACGAACGGGGCGTGGCGCGACGCCCTGCCGATCGCGGCGTCCGGCCGCTCGAGCACCTCGCACCACGGCAGCCTGGACGCGTTGTGGCGGGCCTACCCCGGTTTCAGCGGGTTCCAGTTCAGGCTCACGAACGACACCAGTGTCACGGCAGTATGCACTTGGGATTTCGGGGGCGGGGCGATACGACCCACCGTGGATATGTCGGCCCCGGATTCGGTGCCCGAGGGCTCGCCCGTGACCGTGACGCTGGCCCTGCCGAACGCGCTGTCGCACGACGTGGTTATCCCGCTGACGATCCGCACCCGGGTTTCGGATCGGGGGGATGTCGGCACGCTGTCGTCCATCCGCATCCGTGCCGGCGAGACGAGCGGCACGGGGACGATCAGGACGGCGCGGGACGCGGACACCTTCGACGAGACGTTCACGGTGGCGCTGGATGTCGCCAATCTGCCGCCGTCGGTCCAGGCGGGCTTTCTGACGTCGCAGGACGTGACGATCTCTGAAATCCAACGCGTGAGCCTGGAGGTGTCCCCGACCAAGGTGACCGAGGGCTCGCCCGTGACCGTGACGGTGAGCCTGACGGGCCCGCTGCCGCACGACGTGGACATCTCGCTGGACTTGAACCCGATTTCCTCGGAAACGGCCCCGCCGCCGGATCACGGCACGCTGCCGTCCATCCGGATCCGTGCCGGCGCGACGCGCGGCACGGGGACGATCACGACGGCGCGGGATGCGGACACCGACGACGAACAGTTCTGGTTGGGGGTGGCCACGTGGAATCTGCCGGCGTTGGGACTCACGACCGGCGGCACGACGGAGGCGGTGGTGACGATCACCGACGAAACCGCCCGGCTGCGCGATCTGCAATTGAATCCCGGAAATTAGGGGGGCTGTCCGATGAAGAGAATGGCACGGATTGCGGTGCTGCTGTCGGCGGCGTTGTGCATGGCGGCCGGCGCGACGGGCGCCGGGGCCGCGACAAGCGGGCAGGTGAGCCTGGACCAGGCGTTCGACCCGGACCGCGAGACCTACAGCGCGACGGTGGCCCACGACGTGACCGAGGTCACGGTGAGCGCGAGCCCCGAGGAGCCGAAGGCGCGGGTAACGGTGAACGGCGGCGACCCGGCGACGCCGGTTCAGCTGGCCGTGGGGGAGAACACGATCACGGTGGTGGTTACGGCGCCGGACGCGCGCTACACGCGCACCTACACGGTGACGGTGACGCGCGAGGCGGCGCCGGAGCAGGTGGCGCATCAGCACCATGCGCTGATCCAGCAGATCGAGGGGTGGCGCGACGACCCGCGGCACAGCGCGAACCGCGCGCACATTGCGCGCTGGAACCGGGTGCTGCTGGCGCTCGGGTGGGGGGTCAAGCCGGCCTCCGACAGCTCGCTCACGCCGATGGACGCAGCGGAGGCGCAGGGCTATGCGGACCGGGGCTGGACGCGCTGGGTAGCGGTCGCGGCGGCGCTGCGCGGGACCGCGGGCGGCGGCGCATCGACCCCGGTGGTGACCGTGGCCGACAACGACGCCGGCCTGCCGGGCATCGAGACGAAGCGTGGCATCGCCCGGGAGACGGACGATGCGGTGGTCTTCCAGGTGCGCCTCGGCCGCGCGGCCACGGGCACGGTGACGGTGGACTACGCCACGGCGGACGGCGCGGGCTCCTGGGCGGGGTCGGGGCCGGCGCGATCGGGCGCGGACTACCGCGCCACGTCGGGCACGCTCACCTTCGCGGCGGGCGAGACGCGGAAGACGGTCTCGGTGCCGATCCTCGACGACAACATCGACGAGGGCATGGAGTACTTCCTGTTGAGGTTCAGCAACCCGCAGGGGGCGACGCTGGCGGCCGGGGCGCGCGAGACGCAGGGCCTCATCCGCAACTCCGACCCGCTGCAGGCGATGTGGCTGGCGCGCTTCGGGCGCATGGTGGCCTCGGACGCGGTCGCGTCGGTGACGGCGCGGCTTGAGACGCCGCGCGATGCGGGCTCGCACGTGACGGTCGCGGGCCAGCGCATGAACTTCGGCGAGGCCGAGGGCGGCGGTGGCGCAGCGCTCGCAAGCGTGCTGACGGGGTTCGCACAGACCTTCGGGGCGCCCTCCGCGCCGGCGCCGGACCACGATGACCCGTTCGCGCGCCACCGCCTCACGAGCGGCTGGAACGACCCCGCCACCGCCACCGGCGCACGCCGGGTGACGGGGCGCGAGCTGCTGCTCGGCACGTCGTTCCGTGCGGTGCTCGGCCAGGGCGCCGGGTCGCAGTGGACGAGCTGGGGCCAGGGCGCGTCGGTGTCGCGGTTCTCGGCGGCGGTGCCGGGTCTCGGCCTCACCGGCGAGGCGGCGACCGGGTCGATGGGCATGGACTACGAGCGCGGCCGGCTGCTGATGGGCTTCGCGATGACGCACAGCGTCGGCGAGGGCACGGCGAGCGATGCGGGCTGGCGCTACGCGCTGGGGAGCACGGCGACGATGGCGATGCCCTATGCGCGGCTGGCGCTCTCGGACCGCATCTCGGTGTGGGGGCTCGCGGGCACGGGCTCGGGGCGCCTGAGCCTCGACCTTCACGGCGCGGTGCCGCAGAGCTACCGCACGGACCTCGCAATGACGCTCGCGGCGACGGGGGTGCGGGGTGATCTCGTGACCCCGGCCGAGCCGGGCGGGTTCGCGCTGGCGCTGAAGGCGGATGCGTTCTGGGTGCGCACCGAGTCCGACCGGGTGACGGAATCCGCGTTCGGCAGCCTGATGGGCGCGCGGGGCGAGTCGAGCCGGGTGCGGGCGATGCTGGACGGCTCGCGCACCTTCTCGTTCGCAAGCGGCGCGGCGCTGACCCCGAAGCTGGAACTCGGGGTGCGCCATGACGCGGGCGACGCGGAGACCGGGACGGGCCTCGAGGTCGGGGCCGGCCTCGGTTACGCCGACCCGTCGCGGGGCCTCGACATGGCGCTGAAGGTGCACGGTCTCGCGGTGCATGCGCAAGACGGCTACGACGAATGGGGCGTGTCGGGGCAGCTCCGGCTGGTGCCGGGCGGCGCGGGACGCGGTCTGTCGATGTCGCTCACGCCGTCTTACGGGGTGGACCCGGCCGGCACGCAGCGGCTGTGGGCGCTGCCCGCGTCGTCGGGGCTGACGGCGAACGGTGCGGCGAACGGCGAGGCGGAGCCGTCGAGCCGGTTCGACGCGGAGGTCGGCTACGGCATGGCGCTGTGGGGCGACCGCTTCACGGGCACGCCCAATGTCGGGTTCGGGATGTCGGACACGGCGCGGGATTACCGCATCGGCTGGCGGCTGACCGCGGCGAACGCCTCCGGCTTCGAGGTCGGCCTCGACGCGACGCGCCGCGAGGCCGTCAACGACAACGGCGAGGCCGAGCACGGCGTGATGCTCAGGAGCGCGATCACCTGGTAGCCCAGCGTCCCGCCGATGGCGGGACGCCGGTGCATGGCTCTCCCCCCGCGCGGCCGGGCCGCCCGCCCGGGATGCGGCGAGCCGGGAGGGCGGTGCCTGTCGCGCTCCCGCGCGCCTTCCTGGTGTGATCGCGCCAGCGCGGCCGCCGTTAGCAGCCGCGGCCGTCTTCCCCGCTTCGATATCGCCGTCGCAAGGCGGCCGCTGTTCCCGTCGCCGCGCGCGCATGTGCGGCCGCCGCCGATCGCATTGCCGTGCGGCGCGCGCATCGTGCTCCCGCCGTTGTCGGGACCGGGGATGCGTGCGGTTGCGCAACGGCACTCCGTCACTCCCCCCGTCACCCGGCAGTGCGACCGTACGGCGCTTGCCGGAGGCGGCGGTCATGCCCCCCACGTTCGCGGCGCGCCCGGAGGGGAGCGCGGCGGCGGGGGCCGGGCCGCAATTCCAACCGAAGGAAAGGAGCACGGACCATGAGCAATACCGGAGGCACAAGGGCCTGGGAGTTCCTGCGGCGCAACCCCGGCTACATCGAGGCGGAGAGCGGGGCGCCGCCGGCGCCGGCGGAGCCGGACCCTTTCCCGATGCGGGTGCAGACCGGGGCCGACCTGGAGGCGGCGCGGTGGGGCCTTCTGGCGTGGGAAGACCCGCGGGCCGAGGACGGCCCGGCCTCGCCGTTCTGGCGGGACGCGCCGATGCTGGGCGCGGCGCCGGCCCCGGGGGCGCGGCCCCTGGCGCAAGTCCTCGACGCGCCGGGCTGGCGGCTGGCGGGGCTGCGGCTCGCGGACGGCGGGACGGTGCTCAAGGTCGAGCACGGCGGGGCTGCCGTGCAGCTCATGATCGAGGAGGGGTTCGACCCGGCGGTCGGGATCGAGCTGCGGCTGCCTGGGGAACAACTCGATCTGCGCCCGCCGCTGCTGGAGGCGGCGGCGCTGTGGCCCATGGTTGCGGCCGCGCCCAAAAAAGCATACGGCGGATCCCCGACGACGAACTCCTCGCGGTGCTCGACGCCCGGCTTGCCGGCCGCAGCCTGCGCCTGATCGCGATCGACCTGTTCGGCGAAGCGCTGGTCGCGAAGGAGTGGTGCCACAATGGCTGGATGCGCGCGCGGGTGCGCTGGCGGGTGAAGATCGCGCTCGCGCTCATGCGGGGCGGGTACCGCGAGATGATCGCCGGCGAATAACGGCTGCCGCCTTATCGCCGTAGCGCGCGCCGCGCTCATGTGCGCCTTCCCGCGCATACGCGCGCCTCCGTGGTGGTCAGTGTAGCGGGAC
This sequence comes from Alphaproteobacteria bacterium, assembly GCA_965202835.1. Lineage (GTDB taxonomy): Bacteria > Pseudomonadota > Alphaproteobacteria > MPNO01 > MPNO01 > MPNO01. The sequence continues at coordinate 791,606 of CBDBCA010000002.1, forward strand.
CGGCACGCGCTACATGCTCAGGCCGTGGCCCCTGTCGCGGGACTGCGCGCGGTAGGCCTGCGAGAACCGCTCCATCTTGGACACCCCGTCGAGCAGCCGTTCGCGCCCGTCTGCGATGCGGTCGAGATGCGCGCCGTATGTCGCCCGGTCGTCGAGGATCGCGCGTCCCGCCCGCAGCAGGCGTTCGTTCCGGTCCAGCCAGATCTGCCAGGAGCGCAGCTCCCGCCGCGCCACGTCGCGCTGGCGGGCGCGCTCGGTAATGGTCCTGTAGCGCAGCCAGTGCCGGTCCACGTCCCGCAGATGGTCGCGCACGCGATCGCGCGCTTCGACGTGCGCGCGGTACTGTCCGACGATCTGCACGAATTGTGCGCGCGGCTCGGCGGCAAGCCCCTCCCTGCCGGCGAAGGCGGCGATGCGCTCGACCAGCGCGCCGGCGCCGTCGAGGTCGAAGCGGTGCACGCCTTCGCTCTCCGCCCGGCGGAGGTGAGCCCGCCAGTGGCGCCGGAGCCGGCGCCAGGCCGCCTGCGAAAGATCCGTGGGGGTCCCACTCGGGGCGAAGGCCTCGGCCGGCGGCGGGACCGGGGCGGTCTCCCGACCGGCCGCCCCGGCGCGTGCGTCCCGTGCGGCGGCCTCCGCGGCGCCCACACCCTGGTCCCTTCCCGGTTCACCCGCCTGCCAAGCCGCTTCGGCGCGCCCCTCGGCATGGTCCTCATCGGTCGGCGGCGGGATGGAATCCAGATAGTCGGGCGGCACGAGGGACGCCGCCTCGACGGCCCCCTCGCTCTCCTCCTCCGCTTGCTGACGCGCCCGGCGCGTGGCCCTGGCCGTGACGGAGCGCAGGTAGCTGCCGGCCCGGGCATGGACGTCCCCAAGCTCCCGCAGCTCCCCTTCGCCGATCCCGGCGCGCTCCGAGAGAAGCCGCTCGAACACCCGCGGGCGGGCCCGGAACGAGGCCGCCTGCCTCATCAGCGCGCCGTGGCGGTCGAGGGTCTCGCGGAAGGCGGGGCTGAGCGCGACGGCCTCGCCGTCCTGGCGGGCGCGGGCTCGGAGCTCGTCCCAGGCCGCCAGTACCTCGCCGCGCTCGGCCGCGAACGCGTCCACCGCCGCGCCATGGCGCCAGCCGTTGACCGCATGGCGAATCTCGCCCGCGATGCGCACAAGCGCGTTGTCGTTGGCCGCCGCGCCCGTCCCGGCCGGTCCCTGGCGCGCTTCGTGCGCCGCGCGGCGGTGCCTGGGGACCTCCTCCCGCGCATCGCGCCACGCGCCCTCGGAGACGTAATCGAGCGCCGCCTCCTTGGGCTGGGAGCGCGACCAGCGCTCGGCCAGATAGGCCCGCACGTCGCTGTCGGTGACGGGCATGTCGGCGTGGTCCTCGGGCCGGCGCTCGGCGATGTCGAAGGCCAGCGGCGCTCGGTTGACGTAGATGTCGAGCGCCTCGCGGTGCCGGGTCGCGGCGGGATAGATGGTCTCCCGCGCCGGCCTGTCGTCCACCAGCAGGAAGGCGCGGTCCACCGTCAGCCCCTGCGCCGAGGCGATGGTCATGGCGTAGCCGTAGTCGAGCCGGATGTTGTCGTGCCAGTCGCGGATCTCGTCGTGGCGGAACGCGACGCGCCGCCCGTCGTCGGTGCGCGCCGCAATGAGGACGGAATACTCGGGTTCGGTAGCGCCGGCGTCCGGCTCCGCCTTGCGCCCGGCGGCTTGCCGGTTGCGGGCCTTGCGCGACACCGCCGCGCCCTCCGCGCGCCTGACTTCCAGATCCTCCACCGTGACCACGGTGCCGTTGAAGAGCTGCTTCTCCCACTGCGTCGCGCCGATGCGGATGCGGTCGCCGACGGCGACCTCCAGCGGCTCCGTCAGGCGCCCGTCCAGGTCCCGGCTCACCTCGATGACGGTGCGCTTGGCGTCCGGCGTGCGCGCCAGCACCCGCTGCCGCATGAGCCACGACAGCGCCCGGCCCTCCGCCTTGGTGCGCGCGAGCACGACGGTGGAGGTGTCGGGCTTCGCGCGCATGTGGCGCTCCCAGTCGTCCACCAGCTTCGTGAGCGTTTTCTCCTCGTCGTGGCAGAGATGGAGCCGGTTGCGCAGATGCCACGCCTCGATCGCCTTGTCCGCCTCCCCGTCCCTGAGCGCCTCCGACACCGACACCTGCCACGGCGTGAACACCGGCTTCCTCTCCATCGCCTCGTAGTCCTCGAGGATTGCATCGCGCTCCTGCGGGTTGGTCAGCCCCGCCCGGAACCGCGCTTGCTCCGGCGTCTCCTTGTGCACATGGACCAGCACGTCCTCCAGGTCCGCCTTCTGGCGCCGGATCCGGTCCACGCGGACACTGCCGGCGACGTCGCGGATCAGCCGCAGCCCCGGCCCTGCCTCCACCGGCTGCTGCTGGCGCGTGTCGCCCGCGAACACCACCTTGGCTCCGTGGCGCTCGGAGAGCTGAAGGATGTGGTGCGCCTGGCGGGTCGACAGCATCCCCGCCTCGTCCACCACGATGAGGGTCCTGGCGCCGATCTCCACCTGCTCCTTCGCCGCCAGCTTCAGCAGCTTGTCGACGCACCAGGCGCGCGCATCGCAGTCGTCGCCGAGCGCCACCGCCGTCCGCCATGCCACCGCCGTCGGGACGATCTCGTAACCGTGCTCCCTGTGAAGGTCCGTGATGGGCCGGAGCGTGGTGGTCTTGCCCGACCCCGCCGCGCCCTCGATCACCGCGACCCGGCCGCCCCTCGCGGTGGCATGGCGGATGGCCAGCGATTGCTCCTGGCTCAGCGGATAGCCCTGCTCCAGCAGGGTCTCCACCTTTTCCTTGACCATCTCTTCCGACAGGCCGTGCCCGCTGTCGGCGGCCATGGAAGCCGCCATGTCCTTCACCGCCTGCTCCAGCCCGAGGTTGTGGCGGGTGGAATAGACCTCCGTGTGGACCATGCCGGCGCGGGATTCCGCCGTCGGCTTCTTCGGCTCAAGCCGCTCGATCTCCGGGTTGCGCCGCAGGCGCTCGATCGCCGTCCCCACCGCGTCCCGGCCCATCAGCCCCGCCGCCGCGTTCGCCGCCGCCTCCACCATGTCCGGGCGCCGGAACACCGCCTCCTCCCGGGCGAGATGAGTGGGCAGATCGTCGAGCCGGTCCGTCAGCTCCCGGATGGTGTCGCGGTCGATCTTCACCTCATCGCCGGTGACGACGGCGATCAGCGCCTCGCGCAGGACGAAGTCCTCGGCCTCGTCCCGCCAGCGGCGGTGGCGCACCTCCGGATCGTTGTCGTGCGACTTGCCGGCCCGCGTGAGCTTGTTCACGCCGGCCATGCGCGAGGCGTTGCCCAGCGACGGGATGCCCAGCTCGCCGGCCCTGGCGACTATGGCCTTTCGGCGCTTCGACCAGAACGCCTGCAAATCCTCCGGCATCCCCTCGATGCGGGTGAACTCGCGGTTGGGACCGTACTGCTGCATCCGCACCCCGAGGCCCTGTTGCAGCTCCCAGGCCAGGTTCGCGCGGAAGAGCGCACCGGCCGCCTTCTTCCAGCTGTAGACCGGGTACTGGTGATGCGCCCGCCACTTGCCGTCCTCGCTGGTCCGGGCCAGATTGAAGATCGTGCAGTGCACGTGAAGCTGCGGGTCGTTCTCGCGGCTGGTGCCGTGGACGAAGGTGGCGCCCATCAGGTCCGCCTCCACCGGCCGGGTCACCCCCTTCTCCGCAACACGGGTGTAGCTGCAATGCCTGAGCACCGTGTCTTCGAGCGCCGCCCGCGCCGAGGCCACCGCCATCGCCTCGATCCGCTCACGCATCGCAGGTTCGGCGATGGCCCAGAGACTGGAAACGCTCTTGTCGACCGAGAACGTCATGTCGACGCCGGGGGAGCGCTCCGGGTTGCCCGCGCGCTGCACCAGCTTGCCCGAGCCGTCCGGCGCGAAGCCCGAGTAGAGGCGGTGGAAATGGCCGGAATCCACCTTCCCGCCGTCCTCCAGGCCGAACAGGCCCCTCGGGTTGAACCAGGCGCCGTCCGGCTCCTCTCCAGCCGTATAGTATTCGTTGGGATGGCGGAACGAGCGCTGGCTCTCCAGGTAGTACTCGGCAGACGCCATCTGGCCGATGGTGGCTACCATGGCGGTCAGTTCTCGATCCGATGGGCAGGCGCGTTCATGATCGCCGGGGCCTGGTTCGTGGAACGCAGCGCCAGCAGCCTCTCATAACCGGCCGAAACTTCGTTAAGAGGTACACGCAGTTCTTGTATAGGCCCTGCGTCGTTCAGCCTCGACGGGCTGCCCAGCCGGCTCCATCTCGCCCCCGCAAGTGTCAGCTTGCACAGGTGTGCAGAGGTTGTTTCTACAAGACGTGGTTTCCAAGGGCGCATGAAGGCTGCGTAGCACGATCCTCGTGGCAATCGCAACATGTTGGGGCTCCATGGCAAGGCCTCTCAACATCTACGGTCATGGTCGGGAGGGTTCAGGAGGGTGAAAATCGGTCGTCCAGGCGAATCGGCTGAACTTTTTTTTCGCGGGGTGAGGATTTTATGCCGGGACCGGTCGATTTGGTGGGCGGCGGGGCGAAGGCGGTAGGCGACGATCCGGAGTCGATGAAACGACCGATGCCGGATCATCAGGCCGATGTCGAGCGCTTGCGAGAGCGCAGTCCGAAGCGATGGATGGCGTCCGTGACGGCGACAAGAACGGAGCGAGCCGTGATCGAGCGGGGCATCGGGCCTGGCGGGTTTTGCTCAAGGCACGGATGGGCTGGAAGGAACGGCAGGACGGGTTGGAAGGCGGCGGAGTCCGGGTCGCAGGCGCAAATGGCAACGCACTTTTGGATTGGACGGTGATGCGGGAGGGAGCGATGACGCAGAGCGCTGAGCGCGAGCCGACGATGCCGGTCGCGGAATGGCAGGCCGGTGAAGGGCGGCGAAGTCAGCGCTGGCGGGGAGCGGAGCGACCGAGCCACGGCGGCGCGAAGGCGGTATCGGGCTGTCGGCATCGGCAGGCGAAGCGCGGCGCCGCGAGGCGGGATGGCGGTGACGGAAGCGCCCGCGGTGCGCGCGGGAGCCGCGGCGCGAAGCGCCACACTTGGCACAATACAAAAGGGGCCGACCCTCGGCGATGCCGAGGGCGGCCCCTGTCGGGTGGTCGGGAAAGGCGTGCGCCGCGGATCAGGCGGCGTCGCCGAAGACGATGTCGGGCCGGTTGGTCCAGACGGCGGAGCGGTCGTCTCCGTCGGCGAGGTAGACGATGGTGAGCTCCTCGGGGTGTTCGGCGACGCGCGCCCTGGCCTCTTCCCAGGCGGCGCGCTTGTCGTCGAACTCGGGCTCGATCTCGAAGCGGTCGGTCCACATCACCGAGCCGGGACCGACGAATGTCATCACGGTGTAGCGCTGGGTCATGGCGTCCTCCATCCAACGATGTTCGCCCTCGCAAACCTGTCCTCAACTCTCCCGAGGCGCGCGCCGCCGCCAAGCGGTGACGCCGGGACCGGGAATACCGAGCCGGTTCGTGTCCCCAACGGGGCGGGATCGACGACGCTGGCGGTCATGGCTCAGTGGAATGCGTGGGTTTCGACCCAGCGCTCGACGGTCTCGCGGAGCCGGCCGCGGTCGGTCACCCGCTTCCAGCCGCGTCGGTCCTCGTAGAGCCAGATCAGGTAGTGGAACCGGCCCGGGTTGAGGATGTCCTCGTCCTTGAAGATGTCGCCGATGTAGTCGCCGTCGCGGTACACCCGCACCTCGTCGGGGGCGGCGAGCTGGAAGGTAAGGGCTGTTCTGCAGCGTCCCATCGGATCGTTCCCTTGGAAGGTTGCGGCGGGTTCTCTCTCCGTCCCACCCCTTGTTCACACCGATCCCTGCTTTCCTCTCACTCCCGTGAAGCGGAACACCGGGGCGAGGCGCGCGTGAAGTACGGCGGGGCCGAGGGCGACAAGGTCGTGGTTAAAGTCTCCGGCGTGGGGAACCGCGATCGGCGCGGCGACGCGCGCGGATGCACAGCGCCGGGCGAGGCGTTCGGCTGCCATCCGGTCCGGCAGGGGTCTCTGGACGGGCTGCAAAAAAATGGCCGGCCCGCGCCCGGAGGGACGCGGAGCCGGCCAAGACCAGCGGGAGGGAGGGACCCGCTAGGTCACCGTTCTAGAACGGGAAGTCGGAGTCGTCCGACGGGTCGACGGTGCCGGACGCGGCGGGCGGGGCCGCCTCGCCGTTGGACGCCGGGGCGCCGTTGCCGTTGTCCGGCTTCTCGAGGAACTGGACGCGCCCGCCGGGGACCAGCAGGATCTCGGTCGAGTACCGGTCGGAGTCCTCGCCGTCCTTGCGCCAGTTGCGGGTCTGGAGCTTGCCCGAGACGTAGACCAGCCGGCCCTTCTTCGCGTGCTTTTCCAGCATGTCGACCAACCCGTCCTGGAACGTGACGACGCGGTGCCACTCGGTCCTGTCGACGCGCTCGCCGCTGCCGTTCCGGTCGATGTAGCTCTCGTCGGTCGCGATGCTCATGTTGGCGACGCGCCCGCCGGAGGCGAGGTGGTTGATGGTCACGTCGGCGCCGAGGCGGCCAATGATCTGCGCCATGTTCAATCCGAAAGCCATGAGTCGTCTCCTGTTCATCCTGGTTGATGACGATGGGTTGACGAACCGGTCGGAACCTCTCTCGATCCCTTCCCCGTTCACCCCTCTCAAAGCTCCTCTCAACCTCTGGACCGCCGTCCGCCCCGGCGCCTGACGGAAAGCCGCCGGTCTCGCGGATCGCACCGGATGGGGGAGCGGGACGGGGCGCCACCGTGGCGCCGGTGCCGGGGGACCGGTGCGGCCGGCGGGGACAAACGGGTGGCGGCGGAACGGGAATGGCGCGGCGCGAAGCGTCCGGGCGGAAGCGGGGTCGGGTCCGGCATCGGTGCGCGGCACGGGGTGGGGCCCGGCGGCCCCTGTCCGGTTCCCGCGCGTCTCCGCGCTTCGGGACGGGGCCGTGCTCCCGGTTGCGGAAGAGGTACGGCACGCCGGTTATCGGGGGGCCATCGGCGGCACGTTGGAGACGATTTCCACCGGGTCGATGCGGGGACCCGGGAAGGCCAGGCAGGCCGCCTTCTCGGGCTCACGGGTGCCGCGGTCGGCCCCGTTGTGGAGCTCGATCGCGGTGTGGAAGGAGGGACCCGGCGCGCGGCGTGCCAGGCGCGCGCGGCGGCAACACTGCGGTCATGATCGGCGCCGCCGGCGCGGCCAGGGGGACGGCGATGTCGCGGCCGCCCGCCCGGCCATATGTATAGCGGCGGGCCGGCAGCGCGCGCCTCCGGGGCTCAGGCCCAGGACGCGATCGAAGCCATCGGGCTCGCGTCGGTGACGATCTCGACCCGGTCGCGGTCGAGCTTCTCGAAGACCAGGCAGAGGGCGACGTCGGCCTCGCTGTCGAACGGGCCGTGCGCGCGCCCGGTGTCGAGCTCGATCACCGTCCAGGTCGGGTCCCACACCGGGATGCCCCTGAAATGCGCCGAGCCGTGATAGGAATTCTCGGCGCATGGGGCGCATCTCGATGCCCCCTGCGAAGGCGCTCCGCAGGATGTACACAACCCCCGGGCGCGCCGTTCGGAATACAGCTTGCGCGAGCGCGCGTTCTTGCGTTCCGGATCGTGGCTGGCCTCCTCGGCGATGGCGCAGGGGGTACAGCGCGACAGACCGTTGATCGCCGGCCCGCCGCATCTGGTGCAAAGCCGGGCGGCGCGGCGTTGTTCGTACTTTTGGCGCTCCGCCGCCTGACGCTTGTCGCGGCACGGCGCGCAGGTGATGCCGCCGTCGGCGGGCGGATTGTTCCCGCAGCGGATGCAGAGCCCGGCGTCGAGCCGCGCCTTCTGGCGCTTCTTGCCGCGGGTGCGGGCGGCACGGCGCTTGGCGTCGGCATTGGCGCCCCCGTAAGGCAGTCCCGCAGCCTTGCCGGCGGCGTATTTCGCACGGTCCGCCGCCCGGCGTTTCTCGAGGCAAGGCTCGCAGCGAACCCGGCCGGGGGCCGCGGGCGCCGCGCCGCAGGCGGTGCAGATGCCGGCGGCCCGGCGCGCGGCGCGCTCGCCGCCGGACCGCTCGCGTTCGTAGGCTTTCGCGCGATCAGGGTCGCGGCGCGGAACTCCCTCGGCCCGCAGCCGGGCGTCGCGGGCCCGGCCCGCGCGGTTGGTCTTCTCGGCGCAGACTTCGCAGATCGAACGGCCGGCGGCGGGCTCGCGGACGCCGCATCGCGGGCATTTGCCATCGGCGATGCGCGCGGCGGCGCGCTTGCGATGGCGCTCGCGGTCGGCGGACCGCCGCTTTTCGGCGCACGGCCCGCACTGGCTGCGCTCCGGCTCGGGCGGACGCTTGCCGCACTTTACACAGAGCCCCAGGGCGGTGCGCTCGGCGGCCCGGCGATGCCAGCGCTCCAGGTCGCGCGCGCGGCGGGCCTCGATGTCCTGCTGCTCGCTCATGGGAGCAACCTTTTTGCCGTGGGAAAAGGGAAGAGGGGCGCCCGGCCGACCCGGATGGGCCGGCCTGCGGCGCGACAATCAACCTGAGACTTCCGCGTCAATCAGGATGAGACGGGGGAAGGCGGCGGCCCGGAACGGAGGGAGGGCGTAGCCCGACCGGAGTTCCGGGCCGCCGGCTCGCAAAATTTTCCCCCGGGCCTTCTGGCGGATTCGGCCGGCCGGGCGAACGCTGATGCTTTTCCAAGCGGGAGAGCGCGGCGTTGCCCGGGCGTCACATAACCGATCGCCAGAAGAGGCTGTTCATGACCCAGAAGAAGACCGACACCATCGAGGTGGCGGCCGCCAAGGCGGGCTTCAGCCGGGCCACCGGCTACCGGCTCGCCGCCGATCCGGCGCCGCCCATTCAAGAGAAGAAGCCGCGGGGCCGGCGCCGCCCGGACCCACTGGCCGATATCTTCGACACCGAAGTCGTGCCGATTCTCGAGACCAGCCCGGGCATCCGCCCGGTCGGCGTGTTCCAGGAGCTGATGCTGCGCCATCCCGAGCTGGACCCGGGGGTGCGGCGCACGCTGGAGCGACGGATCCGCGTCTGGCGCGCCGAGCACGGCGCGGAGAAGGATGTGATCTTCCGCCAGAAGCACGAGCCGGGCCGGCAGGGCCTGTCCGACTTCACCCGCATGGGCGCGCTCGGCGTGACCGTGGCGGGGCAGGCGCTGGATCACATGCTGTATCACTTCCGGCTCGCCTGGTCGGGCTTCGCCCATGCCCAGGTGGTGCTCGGCGGCGAGAGCTTCACGGCGCTGGCGGAGGGGCTGCAGGACGCGCTGTGGCATCTCGGCGGCGCGCCCCGCGAGCACCGCACCGACAGCCTGTCGGCGGCGTTCCGCAACCTGCGCAGGGACGAAGCCGAGGACATGACCGAGCGCTATGAGGCGCTGTGCGCCCATTACGGCATGACGGTCTCGCGCAACAACCGCGGCGCGGCGCACGAGAACGGCGCGATCGAGGGGCCACACGGCCACCTCAAGCGCGCGATCGCGGATGCCCTGGCGCTGCGCGGCTCGTCGGACTTCGACGATCTCGACGCCTATCGCGGCTTCATCGCCGAGGTGGTCGGGCGTGCCAACGCCCACCGCTCCAGGGGCATCGAGGCCGAGCGCGCGACGCTGCGGGACCTGCCGGTCGACCGGACCGCGGATTACGAGCCGATCAGCGTCAACATCACCTCGTCGTCCGGCTTCGTGCTGCGCCGCGTGTTCTACACCGTGCCCTCGCGGCTGATCGGCCACCGGCTCGGCGGACGCCTCTACGACGACCGGCTCGAACTCTTCCTCTCGGGCACCCGCATCCTGACCCTGCCGCGCGGCCGGGCCGGGGCGAGCGGCCCCAACGTTCATGTCGTCAACTACCGCCACGTCATCCACTCGCTGAAGAAGAAGCCGATGGCGCTCAAGAACCTGGTCTATCGCGACGAGCTGTTCCCGCGTGCGCCCTACCGGCGCTGCTTCGAGCGGGCCCTGGAGCGGGTGGGCGACCGCCAGGCCTGCCGGCTCGCCGTCGCCCTGCTGGCGCTGGCGCATGAGGAGAGCTGCGAGGCCGAGTTGGCCGCGGAGATCGACCGCGCCCTCAAGGCCGGCGGGCTCCCCGATCCCGTCAAGCTCAAGACCCGCTTCGCGCCGGACCGCGGCAAGATGCCCAGCGTCGATGTCACCAAGCCGCACTTGGCCGGCTACGGGACCCTGCTCGGCGTGGGAGACGCGGCATGACCGACCGGAACGACAAGAGCGCGGCCGACCCCAACAAGGTCGACGCCATCAAGCTCTCCCTAATGCTCGCCGATCTCCGCCTGCCGACGATCAACCAACTCTGGCAGAGCTTCGCAAAGCGGGCCGACGCCGAGGGCTGGACCGCCGCCCGCTTCCTCGCCGCGCTCGCCGAGCACGAGCTCGCCGAGCGCGACCGAAGGCGCATCGAACGCCATCTCAGGGAGGCAAAGCTGCTCCCCGGCAAGAGCCTGGAGTCCTTCGACTTCAACGCCGTGCCGATGATCTCGAAGGCCCAGGTCAACGCGCTCGCCGCCGGCGACGCCTGGCTTACCCAGGGCGCCAACTGCCTGGTCTTCGGCCCGCCCGGCGCCGGCAAAAGCCATCTCGCGTCCGCCATCGGCCTCGCCCTGGTCGAGAACGGATACCGCGTGCTCTTCACCAGAACCACCGATCTGGTCCAGCGCATGCAGGTGGCGCGCCGCGAGCTCGCCCTGGAAGCCCTGCTCGCCCGGCTCGACCGTTTCCACCTTCTGATCCTCGACGACCTCGCATACGTCCAGAAGGATCAGGCCGAGACCGGCGTGCTCTTCGAGCTCATCTCGGCGCGCTACGAACGGCGATCGCTGCTGATCACCGCAAACCAGCCCTTCGGCGCCTGGGACAAGGTGTTCCCCGACGAAACAACCGCCGTGGCCGCCGTCGATCGCCTCGTCCACCATGCCACCATCCTCGAGATGAACGTCGAGAGCTACAGACGCCGCGAAGCGCTCGACAGGGGCAAGCGAAAGGCCGGCCGACCGGCAAGCTACGCCACCGGGAAAAACACCAAGGACTGATCCGCCGACGCCAACTCGGCGAAGCGGCCGCCAAACTCACGGCCCGCGGGGACCGCCTCCGCGGGCCGCTTAATCTCCGCCCGACCGTCCCTCCGCGACAATCAAGACCGCGAAACCGGTCGCGCCGCGACAATCAAAACCCGCTTGCAATCGCCGCCGCGCGAGGGAATCATCCCCCCGCCGCTGCCGCCGGGAATCTCATCCTGATTGACGCGCGGCTCTCACCCAGATTGTCGCGCCATACCGGCCGGACGTCCCGGGATGGCGCCGCCTATCCCTTCTGCCTGCGGTCGTGGAACATCGAGGTGGCGATGTCCCCCCAGAGCTGGATGCCGCCCCTGACGCGAAGCCCCGTGCAGATGATGATCTCGGTGCGCCCGGGGCGCAGCTCCTTCACCTCGTTCAGGGTGGCGGTGGCGCGCCTGGCCCTGCGCTTGCCCTTCTTCCTCGTCGCGGGCTCCTCGCCGGCCACGCGGCGGATTTCTCCGCAGGCCAGCGCCTTGAACCGCTCGACGACGTAGCGCTCGTCTGCGAGGCCGCTGCCGAAGAAGTGCGTGAGAAAGGTGGACGCCGTGTTGCCGGAAAGCGCGATCGTTGCCGTCATGGTGCCGTCTCCATCTGCCGTTGAGGGAACGGCGGCCGCGCCCACCCTCCGGGACCTCGACCGCCGCCCGGTTCCGGCCACCCTCTCGCTCCTCGCGGCGCTCACGCGCCCGCGCGGCGCGAACGGCGGGGCGGCGGCGGGACAGGGACCGGCGGGCGCCGGCGGGACGCCCGGCCCGCCGTCCCGCGAAGGGCCCGCGGTGGTCCTGCCACGGCCTCTCCGGTAGAACGGCCTTCAGGCGCGCGTCATCGCGCGGTGGCGGCGGGACGAAGGAGTTGGCGTTGGCGGATGTCGAGGAGCGGACCGGCCGGCGGGAGGCCTGGCAGTCGCTGAGGTCGAACCCCGACTACCGGGCGGGCTGGAAGGCGCATGCCGGCGCGGCGCCGGTGCTGGAGCCCGCGCCGTTTCCGATGCGGGTGCAGTCGGAGGCCGACCTGATGGCGCTGCGATGGGGTCTGCTCGCCTGGGAGGATCCCCGGGTGCGGAACCGCATGACGCCGTTCCGCTCGGACGTGCCGATGGTGAGGGCAGAGTCGGTGGAACCCGACGGCCGGGAGGGTGCGGCGCTGCGCGATCTGGTGCGCGGGTCGGCGGCGTCCTTCACGGGGCTGCGTCTTCGCGACGGGTCGGTGGTGCTCAAGGTGGAGCGCCGCCGCAGAGTGGAGCAGATCATGCTGACCAATGGCGAAGCCTTCGATGCGGCCAGGAGCGGGCTGGTGACCCTGACGGACATCAACGACATGCCGCCGAGCAAATACTGGGAACGGCTCGAGAATTTCGCCTGGATCATCGGGGCGAGGAGGCGGGGAATCGACGCGTCGGGGACTTCCGGCTCTTGACGGCCTCCGCCCGCGTGCGGAGCGGAGCGGGAAACGGCCCGGCCGGCGGTAACGCGGGTCAGCCGGCCTCGGGCTTCGGATCGGCCATCATCAGCGCCTCGATGCGGTCGGCCACCTTCTGCGCGGGCTCGCGCAACTGTCCGATGGTCCAGTCGGCGGCGTAGCTCTGGGTGACGTCGTTGGGAGGCGCGTGGTTGACCAGCCGCTTGGTCAGCGATGCCGGCAGCATCAGGTCGCGCTCGGCGACGGTGATGAAGGCGTTGCGCAGGCCGTGATACCAGAAGCGCGTGCCGCAGGCCTCGCCGATCCGCTTGTAGTACTGCGACAGGTCCGGGATGCGGCCCGATGTGCTGGCCGGCGAGGGGAACACCCAGCCCTCGGAACCGCCGCACTCTTCGCCGCGGCGCGCGAGGACGGCGGCGAGCTGGCGGGTGATCGGCAGCTCCAGCGGCACGCCGCTCTTGGTCCGCTCGACCCGGAAGACCAGCGCTTCGAGGTCGACCCGCTCCCAGCGCAGCGCCAGCACCTCGTTGAGCCGCATGCCGGTGTAGAAGCCGACCCAGAAGGCGTCGCGCGCCGCCGGCCAGGCGACGACCGCCTGCACGCCAGCGTGCCAGCGCGGCAGAACCTCGGCGGGCGAGGAAATCTTGCGCCGCTTCCAGCGATGCAGGCTGCCGCCCGCCGCGCGCCACAGCTCGACCGGGTTGCGCAAGCCTTCGAGATCGACGCAGGGGCGACGGTAGATCGAGCCCAGCAGCGAGATCGTGCGGTTGGCCGGGGCCCAGCCGTGATTGACGGTCAGGTGGTTGAAGCGGGCCTCGATGTCGCGCCGCGTGATGCGGTCGAGGGGACGGTCGAGCCAGTCGCCGAGATAGCGGTTGACCACCTGGCGGTAGCCCTTGTCGGTGCGCGGCACCCGGTTGGGGTTGGCCTTCAGGTATTCCTCGAAGGCCTGGCGCAGGACCGGGATGCCGCGGGCCTCGGCGCGCTCGGCGGCCGGATCGCCGCCGCCGGCGACCTCGCCCAGGGCCTTGTGGGCCATGCGCCGGGCGCGGTCGGCGGAGATCCTGTCGCAGCGGCCGAGGACGATGCGCTTGTTGGGCGCCTTCCTGCCGCCGTCGCCTGCACGGTAGTTGACGATGTAGGACTTGCGTCCCGAGGGGTAGACGCGGACGCCGAAGCCGGTGAGCCTGTCGTCCCATGCGATCCACTCGCGGTCGGTGGGTTCGAGACTGTCGACGGTGCGCTTGGTGATGGGGAGCTTGACGCGGGCGACGCGTTTTCCGTGGGTTTCGGTCATGGCCGGATTATGGAGCAGAGGCGGTCGAACCGTCAACACTACCGACAACACCAGAAATCAAACTCCAGACTGCTCCAGTCCGCTGGGTGCGGTGATGAGGGACACGGGATTGTCCCATAAAGCCTTGATATAACGGCACCTAGCCCTATCGAGCCCTCTCCAGCCCTCTGGGGTCTACCGGTGCCTAGCATGTTGACGAAGCCCCACATCAGGCTCTCCCGCTCGTCGGCGAGCTGGAAACCGTCCGGCGCAACGCCCTGGACGAGGATGCGGAAGGACTCACTCACTGCAGCCAGCGCGTCGTCGCCGTCCCAGACCTCGCGGGTGTCGAACTCGTCGCGCTCGGGGGCCGCACCGTAAAGGGCCGCGTTCTCGCAGACGTTCGCGGTGACGGAGCTGTCCTGCGCTTCGATGTTCTGGTTGATGTCGCTTACGGTCATGACGATCTCCCGATCTCGACTTCCACGCACGAGACCGATCCCCGTTGTGATGTCCTGCAAGAAACCGCGCGTGCAGGGGAGGCACCCGGTGCTGGAAGGCCTCGGACGAGGTCGGTGCGGAAAGCCGGTCCGCGACCTTCGCGGTCGGCGGCTTTCACGGCCCGCTCCAAGCCTTCCTGGGCCGGGCTACAGTGGTTGGTGTGGTGAGCACTTGGATCACGATGGAATTTCACAACGCCCGACCAATTCTGTCCACCCGCACGGAGCGTTTCGGCGGTTTCGCCCGGCACGGCGGCGGGGATGGAAGTGCCGGCCCTGGAGATAGCGGGTTAAGGGCCGCGGCGGGGTGCGGCGGGAGATACGGCGGAGACCGTCCTGCGGGAGTATCCCCGCCTTGACGCAGAGGATATCCGGGCCTGTCTGTTTTTTTGCTCATCGATCGATGGCCGGCGAGCATGGCATGATCGTGTCGCGATACCAGACGCTTCGTGAGGTTTCTTCTCGACGCGTGCGTGGCATCTCCACCAGCAGGGTCTCGCGGCCCAGCCCGGTCCTCTCGGCGTCGATCGTATCGTGCAGGAGGATCGCGGCGAGCGCACCGGTCCCCAGCCAATTGTGCAGGACGTAGGCCCGGTCCAGCCCGCCGAAGACCTACTCCACCGGCGGGACCCGCGTCGCGATGACTGACCTGCGAGACCGCCATCGCGATCAGCCCCGATATCCCCAGGTACTGGCTGAACAGGGCGGCCGCGTCGCAGCCTTCGGCGATGCCGTGAACCCAGGCAAAGGGCCCGGCGATGGCCGCGGCCATGAGGGCAAGTCGGACCGGTCTGAGAGTCAAGGCATGTCCCGCACTGTCCGGAATCTTGGGCCACCCATCGTGCGACTTGCCGACCGGTACATAAACCCGACCGTAACGCCGACGCACAAGGCGCCGACGCCCTGGCGCCGTGTTTCCTACTCCGGAAGACGAGATGCGGTGTCGCCAAGGATCGGCACTATCGGCGGCAAGCGATAGGAGAGATGCGGCAGGACCGCGTATTGGAGCAGAAGGGCGAGGTGGCGGGATCGGGTCGCGGACCCGAAGGCCGGGTGGAAGCGATGCCGGATGGCGCGGAAGCGCTGATTCGCGCGCCTCAGACGGAGCGAGTACGGGATGCGGTGGTTGGGGAACTTCAAGAGATCGGCTGTCTTGCGTCCGAGAAGGGCCCGCGTGAGACGGTAGGTTCTTCGGACGGTGGCCGCGCGAACACGGGGATCCATCTGCCCGAGGAGGTCGGGAAGCACCCGTACGACGGAGTTGGTAACGGCGATCGCATCGGCGTCGGAGCGGGGTTCGCTGCGTTCGGCGATTTCGCGGAACAGCAGTATGCGCGCCTCGTCTCCGTCGAACAGGAGCGTTTCGGGCGTGCCGAGCAACGTGGCGACGTAGCGCCATATCTGGACGAAGCCGCGGCGCGTGTCCCGGTCGAGCGGGACCCCGAGCAGAGAGACGTATTGCAGCAGGCCGGCCGAGTAGTTGGCGGATGCGAGAGCGAGGTGAGCCGCGCTGATGGGCGTTCCGTGTTCCGCCGGGTCCCAGTCGCCGCGCTGCTGTATGAGCCGTCGGGTGGCCGCGTGAACCAGCCTGATATGCACGCACATCTTCCAGCCGTCACGGTGCGCCGCGAGCGAGCCGGGAAGCATGATTTCGAAGAGATGATGGGCCGAGTGGCGGATGCGGTCGACGCCTTCGCCGGACGGCACCGCGCCGGTGGCAGCGACGGATTTGCTCACGCGCGTGGCAGCGATGCGAAGGGTGGCGGCGAAGAAGGCCTCCATGAAGACATCGGCGTTGGCGTGGAAGGATGCCTGGGCGGCAAGCGCGAACTCGGGACGCCACCATGGCGGCGGGCTTGTGGGGATGGCGACGAAGAAATCGCGGAACGGCCGCGGTACGCCGTTGAGTTCGACGATGTCGCCGGAGAGGCCCGCGGCGACCGCCGCCGTGATTGCGTCATCGGACAGATGCGACAGGGAGGCGATGGCCCGGTCCGCGCGTGGATCGGCCGTGGAGAGGTGCCGGATATAGAGATCGGTCATCGCCGGGTCGAGACGGGCCGCCTCGGCTCGGCCGGCGATGTAGGCGGAGGGTACGACGGGCGATGGCTGGGGCTCGGTCGGTCGGGTCGTCATGGTGTGCAGGCCTTCGGACGCGATCGAAAGGATTGCCCCGTGCCGCGGTTCGTCATGGCTGCTTGCCGGGCGCCGGCGGTCTGCGGGCGGAGATCGGGAGGTAGCGCCGGCCGACCTTGTGGATGCTTCCTATGCGGAGAAGGGCCTCGATGCCGTCCTTCAGCTCGCGGTCGGTGAATTTCCGGCCGAGGCCGGCGCGGAGCTTCTGCATGGTGTCGCGGCCCCGTTTGATGGCGCGGAGCACGGGGACCATGCTTTCGGGCGGCATGCGGGAGGGGCGTGGTTTTCGGGCCGGTGCGCCGCGGCGTGTCGTCGGGGTGTCGTCGGAATTCCTTCGCAGGAAGTCCGGGATGGCGAGCAGGTCGGTGTCGTCGGGCCGCGTCATCGGGGTGCGCCCGAGGTGGGGGTGGTCTCGCTGACGGGATCCGAAAGCTCCCCGTGCAGGGGAACCGGGATGACGCTCCGGTCCTCCGGAAAGGCGGACGGAAGGACGTCGAGGACGATGCGGTCCGGGGTGCCGCGGGCGTGGCAGTGATTGCCGCTCATGCGGTGATTGTATGGACGCCTCCCGGGACGCAAGGTTCGATTTCGGTGTGACGGGCAGGCAGATTGCAGTTTTGTATCCGGCCTGTCGGTGCGGGACTTGATGCCCGCTGGCCTTGATGGAATCTGCCGATCCGCGCCTCATTTCCTCCGTGGGCTTTACGCCCCACACCGCATTCAGGCTTAGCGGATCGCGGTCTGACCTGTTTGCCATCACTCCTTGTCGTGCCTTGCGCAACCTTTCAGCGGCCACCTCCTCTGTTGGTTCGCTGTCCCGTCGTCAGCCGCGCCTATGCCGGCTGGCTGACGAAGTTCGCCTGGTACGCCCGGTCATGGGCCAGCAGGGCCCAGATCGTGCGCGCCGTCTTGTTGGCCAGCGCGACGGTGACCACGTTGGCCGGCCGCCGCTCGGCCAGTCGCACCGCCCATTCGGGCGGCGCCTTGGCATGTGTGAGCACGCTCCGCGCGCCGTGGATCAGCAGGGTTCGGAGATACCTGTCCCCGCGCTTGGAGATGCCGAGCATTCGAACCCGTCCGCCGGTGCCGTCGTGCCGGGGCACCAGGCCCAGCCAGGCGGCGAACTCGCGCCCCGACCTGAAGGCGGCGGGATCGCCCATCGCGGCGATGACGGCCGTCGCGGTCAGCACGCCCACGCCGGGGATCTCAGCGATCCGCTTGCTGTCGGCATTGCCGCGGTGCCACACGCCGATCCGCCGCTCGATCTCGGCGATCTCCTCGTCGAGCCGGCCAACCCGCGCCCACTGCTCGCGAAGAGTGTCGATCACCATCGCCGGCAGCCGCGCGGCGACCCGCTCCAGGGCCTCGGCCATGCCACGGCGCATGCCGGCACGGCCCTGCGGCATCACCTCGCCGTATTCGGTCAACAGGCCGCGGAGCCCGTTGATCTGCGCGGTGCGGAACTTGACGAGCTGCTGGCGCATCCGGTGCAGCGCCAGGATCGCCTGCTGTTCCTCGCTCTTGACGGCAACGATCTTGATGCCCGGCATCTGCGCCGCGGTCCAGATCGCCCGCGCGTCGTGCGTGTCGTTCTTGTTGCCGGACACGAAGGGCCGCACCGCCTTGGCCGGCAACAGCCAGGGATCGTGGCCGAGCTCCAGAAGCTGCCTTGCCCAGTGCTGCGAGCCGCCGCAGGCTTCCATCGCGACCACGCACGGCGTGCGGTTGGCGAAGTGCTCCAGGAACTTCGCCCGCGTCAGCTTCAGATCCTCAATCTCGCCGGTCTCCATATCGACCCAGTGCAGCTGGAACACGCGCTTCGCCGTATCCACCCCGACGACGGTTCTGTTAGTCTTCATCTCGGACCCTCCGGTTTGCCTGTGAAGAGCTTGCTCTTCCCCATTGGCACTTTGATGCCGTCGGCCCGCGAGGGTCCACTCATCCCTCAGGTCCTCGAACATCAGGGGGTGGGAGGCGTCCATCCCATTTCCTTTCGCTCGTGAGAGGGGTGAAGGCGCGGGCGACGGCGTCGGGTCCGTACTCGCGGAGGTCGTCGTTGAAATCGCCGAGCCTGGGTTCGACGACGACGGCCTCGATGTCGTGGCGCGCGCAGTAGCGTTTGAGACGGAGGGCGGCGGCGGCGCCGTTCTCGTCGGCGTCGCGCGCGATGAGAAGCAGTCGAAGCTGCGGAGGCGGCTGGAAGCCTCCGAGATGAGCCGCGGACAGGGCTGCGGCGGCGGGCACGCCGGGAAGCGCGGTCACGATCGAGAGCACGGTTTCGATCCCCTCGCCCGCGATCAGGGTGCCGCCCGGTCCCGGGGTGCCGAAACGGACCGCGTGGTTGTGGAGGGATCCCAGGGCCCTCCTCGGGTCCTTGAGCGCGGCCTTGATGGGTCGTTCGGGGTCGAGCCAGGTGCGGTGGATGCCCTTCAGCGCGCCCGCGTTGTCGACCACGGCGGCGACCATGGCGGGCCAGCGCCGCCGGAACTTGTCGCTGCGGTGGAGAAGCGCGGGATGGAAGCGCAGCGAAGGCTGGTCGTGTACGGCGATGCCGCGCTTGCGGAGATAGGTTTCGGCATGGCTGCCCTGGATGGCGCGGCACTGGCGCCAGATACGACGGGCGGCCGCGATGTTCCCGGTTTGCGGGTCGCGGTCGGCGGAATGGACCGGGGAGCCGGGCCGCGGCGGCAACGCGAGGAAGCGGTGAGCCTCCACCATGGCGTCGCGGAGCTCGGCGGCGCGGATGCTCCACTTGATGATGTCCAGCAGGTCGCCATGCTCGGCCGTGGCTTCGTCCGTCCACTTTCCGGGGGCGCCGGGGGGAGCGAGGCGGACATGCATCGACTTGCCGGGCGCGCCGCGCACGTTGCCGCAGATCCAGTACCTGCCCTGCTTCCTGCCATTGGGTAGGTAGTGGCGACAGACCGCTTCGGCATGGGAGGAAAGCGCGTTGGAGAGTTCGGTCGCGTTCATGGAACTGCCTGGCGGTGTAGGGGCGAAGGCGGCGTTGCACCGGTGGCGGGCGGTTGCAATGCGTTGACTTGCTTGAGAATTATCGAGTGCAAAGTTTGCACTTTGATCCGGTCGGGGTGCGTCACGGGAGGTCGGCGAAGTCGTCGAGACCGTCTCCGGCGTGATCGACGCGACAGGTCCGGCAATTGCCGCAGGACCCGTTTACGGGCCGGGGCCACAGGCACTCTTCGCAGAGCTGCATCGTTCCGCGTTCGAGTCCGTCGATCTCGTCGGGCAGGAATTCGCTGGCGTAGGGCGAGGTCCTCCAATCGTCGTGCTGCGTCATGGAGATACGGTGCTCCGTGATGGCTCTGGCCGTGCGGCGGTCGGCGGAACGACAGCCCGCTGTCCTCTTCGCGGCGGACGCGCCCCGGAGGTGCGCGCGCAACGGAGAGCGCCGCGAGACGAAACCAAGTGCAAAGTTTGCGCTTTGATCCGGCGCAGTGGAGCGGGTCGCGAAGGGCCGGGAGGGCGGTCATCCGTCATCGTCCGGCTCGGGCAACCCCACGACGCCGTCGGGCGGGTGTGGATTGGGTTCATGGTGGTCGGCGGGACGCCACAGAAGCGTGGCGACCTGCCGGGGCCAATGGGCGGGGTCGATGCGCGCGGCGGCGGCGCGGAGGTCTTCCAGGCGTCGTTGCACGGCCGTGTCGGCGTCGGCCGGACGGGTGTGCCATGGACCGTTCACGAGGGCGTCGAGGAAGGCTTCGAACGCCTCGTTCACGGCGCGGTCCTCGGTCATGACGGAAACCGCATGCGGGTTACGCCGTCGGCGTCGACGCCCGAGACTTCGTGCCACGGGCGCCAGCCGCCGGGGAGATGCCAGCCCCATCGGCGAAGCCGGGGACCGGCGAGGAAGAGGGTGACGGCGGGGCCGGAGACGAGGTCGAGGCGGTGAGAGAAGCGCGCCGGTCTAAAGGCGAGGGTGCCGGGGCAAATCCTGGCGGTTTGCATGCCGCCGTCCCGGCGCTTGCCGGTCTCGAGCAGTTTTCCCCGGAGGCACAGCGACAGCGAGGGCCATGGGTGATCGTGGGGCCAGGCGCAGGGATCGCCGCCGACATAGAGGTGGAGGTAGAGCGACAAGGCCGTGGCGCGGACGAAATGCCAGCGGCGGAGATAGCGGTCCTCGATGATCTCGTCCGGCGGCCCGGTCATCGCCCGGTCGGCCCGGACGCGAAGGCGGTCCAGGGTGCCCGGGCCGATGAGAGGGGCGGTGTCGAAGGTGAGTGTCATGAACCGCCGGTCCGCGGGGGCGGGTCGAAACGCCATTCCTCGGAGAGGGCGAGCGCGACCAGGGCGTCGGTCCGGGGACGGACCGCAAGCTCGACCTGGCCGCGTTTGGGAAGCGGCGTGAGGTCGATACGCTCGATCAGGTGGGCGACCGCCAGAAGGGCGCGCTGCCGTCGCTCGCGGTCGGGCCTCTTGTCGGTGATCGCGGCGTGCAGGACCGAGAGGCGTTGCTGGATTCGGTCGGCGATATCGCCGGGGCCGACGCGGGGAACGGTCGCGAGGTCCTGCAATTCGATCTTGAGCGCCGCTATTTCGTGCTCGAGACCGAGGACGCGGCGATGGGCGGCCCGCGAGGCGTGGCCGCTTTCGATGGAGTCGATGAGATTGTCGATGCGCGTCTCCTTGTCGTCGACCTCCGCGGCGATCTCCGCGCGTCGGGTGCGGGACCGCTCGGCTGCCTCGTGCACCAGCATGTGGACATCGGGGTGTTCGAGGACGTACGTGGAGAGGAGGTTGCTGGCCTGATCCTCGATGCGCCTTGCATCGATCCCCCTGGGGTTGTCGCAGGTCCGGTTCTCGCGGTGTGCGTGGCAGGCGTAGCGCCGCTTGTTGACGATCGTCATCGGACCGCCGCAAACCCCGCAGCGGAGTACCCCGGTGAGGGGAAGCGGGGCCCTGGGGGCGCTGCTGCGCCGCCTGTCGTGGCCCGCCTGGCGGCGGGTCTGGACGAGGTTCCACAGCGTGTCGTCGACGATCTGCAGGTCGGGCACGTCCTCGACGATCCACTTCGAGGGGTCGACCGGGCGTGCCTGACGCTTGCCGGTGTCGGGGTTGCGGATGAAGTTCTGCCGGCCGTAGACGAGCCGGCCGCGGTAGAGCTCGTTGTTGAGAATGCCGTTGCGCCGCCTGCGGTGGCCGTTGATCGTCGACTGGCCCCAGGGACGCCCGCGCGGGCCGGGCTCCCCCTCCCGGTTGAGGATGCCGGCGATCTCGCGGGCGCTGGAGCCGTCGGCGTAGAGGCTGTAGATGCGGCGTACGACCGAAGCCTGGTGCGGATCCACCTCGCGCAGGCCGCGCACCGGCTGGCCGTTCTCGTCGATGCGGTTGGCGGTGCGGTAGCCGTAGGAGAGGCCGCCCGGGATGCGGCCGGCGTGTACGGCGCCGATCTGGCCGCGGCGGGTCTTGTTGGCGAGGTTCTCGACCCATGCCTGGTTCATGAACCCGCCGACGAAGATGTGGATGGGCTCGATCTCTCCCTCCTGGAGGGTGATCAGCTGGACGTTCCAGTATTTGAGCCGCTTGTAGATTCCCGGCATGTCCTCCTGGTCGCGCGACAGCCGGTCGAGCGCCTCGGCGTAGACGAGGTCGATGATGCGGCGCTCGGCGTCGCGAAGGAGATCGCGAAGTCCCGGCCGGGAGTGGCGCGTGGTCGCGGTGGCGGAGCGGTCGATATGGACGCAGACGACGTCGTGGCCGTGGGCTGCGGCCTGCTGCCGGCAAAGCCTGACCTGGTCCTCGATCGAGGTCGGCTTCTGGAGCTGGGACGAATAGCGGGCGTAGATGGCGACGCGCTGGGAGCCCGGATCTGTGCTGTGCATGCTGTACCTCCATCCTGAACGGCTGGAGGTCGCGTGCGCGCAATTGGCGCCGCCGGAAGATCGAGTAATCGGTTTGACGTCATTGTTCTTACAATGCGAATTCGTCCTGGGACAACCGCTGGCCTGGATCCATGAGACGAATTGCTGCCGCCCGTCATTCGACGCGGCAGTCGGTTCATTCGGGGCCTGGAACCCGTCGTTCGGCGCTTGGAAGCGGGACGAGTAACGGGCGCAAATGGCGGCGCGTCGGGTGGCCGGACTTGTGCCGTGCAAGCTGTACCGGCATCCTGAACGTTTCGAGGTCGCGTGGTCTATTGGCTCCGTCGGGAGGTCAAGTGATTGGTTTGACACTATTTTTCCTACCGCGAGGGTTGGTCATGGCCCGCCGGTAGCCTGAATCCAGGAGAGGAATTGCTGCCGCTCGTCGCTTGATGCGGCGGACCATTCGCGTTGCAGGCGGTGGACGCGATCCGGTCTGGAGGGGGCGGGTGCGGGTCCCGTCAACACGGAAAGTGTGGTGCGGGGGACGTCCGGGTCTTGCAACCGACGCAGTATGCGGTTCTTGTCCTTGTCCGACATTTGCGCGAGGCGAAAAAGGTCTCCTTCGCGGTTTGCGATCGGCGTGCCGGCAAGGGCGTCGGCGAGCTCGTCGGAGAGGCCGGCGCCGATGCTGACGGCCCGGTGGACGGCGCGGCTGGAAATGCCGATCAGATCGGCTGCTTCCTGGGCCCAGGAGGCGGACGGGTCGGGGGTACGGGCGCGGTCGCGCGCGTAGCCGGCGCTTCGGCGGTCGCCCCCGCAGCCGGTTTGCCCGCGGAGCCTGGCGTAGAGGGCCTTGCGCCGGGCGAGGAAGCGTGCGCGGTCCAGAGGGGTGAGATCCTTGCGGATCAGGTTCTCGTCGATCTCGATGAGGCCGATTTCTTCCTCGGGTCCGTCCGCGACGAGCGCCTCGATGCGCGGCCATCCGAGATCGCGCACGGCCTGGAGGCGGTGGGCGCCGGCGACCAGCAGCAGGAGGCCGGGGTCGTCGGGGTGCTTCTGAAGGACGATCGGGCTCTGCAGCCCCAGCCTGGCTATCGAGTCCGCGAGAGCGGATACGGTTTCCGGGTCGACCGTGCGGAGGCGGGGTGGGACCTCGATGGAGGCGAGATCGACGGGGAGGACACGGCGCGCGCGTGAACCGGTCTCCGACAGCGTCGTCGCGTCGGGAGAGGTGACGGTGCCCGGAGGGCGCTTGGGGAGAGCGTCGGCAAGGCTTGTTTTCCTGGCCATGGTCAGCTCCCGGTGGCGGCGATGCGGAGGCCGTCGAGGCGGTGCATGAGAGCGGTGTGAACGGCCCGCACTTCGGCGGCGGCCTTGCTGCGCGGCTCGTATTCCTCGACCGCCAATCCTGAGTTGAGCGCGTGCACGAAGGCCTGGCGCTGGCCGAGGGTGGGCGCGAGGACGTCGATGCCCCAGGAGGTCAGCGCGGCGCGGGCCTCGTTGGCCGCCTGGCCGCGCGGCGGGATGGCGTTGAGGACCGCAACGGCCTTCGCGTCCGCGAGCTGGACGATGTCGAGGACCGCATCCAGCGCGTGAATGTCGAAATAGGACGGCCGGCAGGGGATGATGACGATGTCGGCGGCCCGCGCCGCGGCGAGCGCCCCGACCTCGGCGTGCGGCGCGGTGTCGATGATGACGAGGTCGCAATCGTCGAAGGCGGCGAGGGTGCGGGCGATACGGTGCGGCTGGCAGATCTGGACCGCCGGCCGCGGGTCGGGACGCAGGTCCGACCAGGCGGCGGCCGATGCCTGCTGGTCGAGGTCGAGGATCGCGCTCTTCTGACCGGACCGCTCGGCGGCCGCGGCCAGATGCACGGCGAGCGTGGTCTTTCCGGCGCCGCCCTTGCGGGAGACGATCGCTACGGTGTGCATGACAGGACTCCCGGTTTCGGGGTGGAGGTAGCGGAGGAGATGGGGAAGGCGCGCGGGTTCACTCTCCCATCCCCAGCCGCGGCGCCTCTGGGAGAGACGACCGCCGCTTCTTGTCCTGTAGTCCGAAGATGGTGGCCCTGAGATCGAGTTCTCCGGCCTGGCCTTTTTCCGTCATGCCGCGGAGATAGCCGCCCGGTGAATGGATCAACCCCAGGTTGTGCTTGATGGCGATGATCGAGACTGCGACGGCGGCGTCGCGCCGGCCGAGGGCATCGCAGGCTTGGGTCCAGGCGTGATCCGAGATGCCGAGGCCGCCGGCGGCGAGCTGCGCGGCGTCGACGATGTCGGGCCAGTCGGCTTGCGGCTCGTGCAGCCAGTCGCGGACGCGGTCCGGCAGGATTTCCCAGAAGGCGCCGACCGGGACCCGGGCCGGCTCGGCGGCCGGTTCCGGCGGTGGGCCGGGAGGTCCGGACCCGGCTACCCCTTCCCCTTCCCGGCCCGACCCGCGGTCTACGGTCTTCCTTAAGGACGGATCGGTTGTAGTGTAATCCAATGGTGGCAAGCATGGATGCGTGCCCTGGCAGGCATCGGCGCTTGCCTCGGCATGCCTTTCCATAGGTGTTGCCGGGTTTTCCACCGTGACGGGAATATCCTCGGGCTCCTCGGCCGGAGAGGGCCCGTCGGATTCCTTCTGGGCGACGAGCTCCTCCTGCAGGACGATGTCGAGGTGGTCGAGTTGGTGCAGGCGGCGCTCGAGGTCGTCGAGATACAGCCTGTCACGCTTGTCGCCGGCGGCTTCGGCGACCAGTCGGCGCCAGGCTTCGGCCGAAGCAGCGTCGAGGCGCGCGGAGGCGAGCGCGGTCTCGATCGCCGCGACAAGGCGTGCACGGGCGCCGGCGACGGCGTGGCGGAGATGGCGCTGCCGGGTACGGTCCTCGGAGCGTCGTTCGAGGAGCTTGCGAAGCTCCGGAACCAGAGTGGCGGCGGGGGCGAGGTTGATGCCCCAGGCGTCCTCGATCTCGCCGGCGTCGTTGCGGGTGCCGTAGCGCCGGTGGTTGGGCGAGTCCTTCCACGCGATCGCGCCGAGGCGATGCATGGCGGCCTCGTTGCGGCGAACCTGGGAGGTCGAGATGCCGAGCCGGAAGGCGGTCTCGGTGACCGAGAGCCAGACGATCGGGCGCGAACCCGGCAGCCAGTCGACGGGCCGGGTCCAGCCGAGAAGAAGCTGGAAATGATCGACCAGCGCGGGAGACCATCCCGCCGTGGCGCCCACGGCGTCGAGGAGATCCCCGATCTCGTGATGGTTGTCTCCTTCCGGCAAGCCGTGGAAGGCCGCGGCGGTCCGTTCGGATACAAAATGGGCCGGGCCACGGGGGCGCCGGCCGGTCGGGTTGGGGCTCTTGGAGTGCTCGCTTGACGGTGTACGGAATCGATTCGGCATGGTCATTAGCCGAAGCCCGGTGATTTTATCTGTCGGAAAACCGCGCCCATTTTTGCGAAAATCTGGTTGACAGGTCCCGTTGCCGTCCGTACTTTTTTCCTACTGTCCAAAGCAGGAATTCGTCGGGCGGCTTGAACCCAGCGGGTTTCCACAAGATCAAGGGGCCGTTTCAGCGGCCCCTTTTTCTATGTTGACAAATGGTATTTGGGCTTCTTAGGCTCCCCTTCACCGCCCGATGTTTGTCATAATCGAACGGTGAAGGGGGTTGGTTGCGGGGGCAGGATTTGAACCTGCGACCTTCAGGTTATGAGTTTCGAAACTCTATGCGGACCCTAGCCCTCTGGAGCGGTCTGGAACCCCCTGGAGCATGATAGATCAATAGGTTACGCCGTTCAGTTGCGGACCAGAGCGGTCTGGAGTACCCCTGAACTTGATCGATTCTGTTTGCCAATAGTTCGCCAGCATGATACACCCTCACGCCATGGTCAACCGAATCCCGCGCATCACCAAGCGATCCGTCGACGCCATCAAGCCCGACGGCACCGATACCGTCTACTGGGACGGCGAGCTCACCGGCTTCGGGCTGCGGGTGCGGCGGTCGGGGCGAAAGGTCTATGTCGTCCAGACCCGCGTTGACGGGAAGCTTCGCTGGTACACCATCGGCGCCCCCGGGGTGGTGAGCGCGGACCGGGCTCGCGCACGGGCGCTGGAGATTCTGGCGCTTGCGAAGAAGGGCATCGATCCCCGGGACACGGAGGCCAAGCGCGAGGCCGAGCCCAGTGTGGCCGAGCTGACCGCGCGGTTCCTCAAGGAGTATGTGCCCGATCACTGCAAGCCGAGCACTCAGCAAGAATACCGCCGCTCGGTGAAGCTCTTCATCGACCCCGTGATCGGGGAGATGCGGGTTTCGCAGGTTCAGCGCAAGGACATCGCGGCCCTGCATCACGGCCTGCGGGACAAGCCCTACCAAGCCAACCGGACCCTGGGGGTGCTCTCGAAGCTCTTCAACCTCGCGGAGGTGTGGGGCTGGCGGCAGGACGGCTCCAATCCGTGCCGGCACGTGAAGCGCTTCAAGGAGCACCAGCGGGAGCGCTTCCTGTCGGAGGAGGAGGTTACGCGTCTGGGCGAGGTATTGCGCGAGGCGGAAGACGAGATGCCGTCCGCGGTCGCGGCCTTCCGGCTGCTGTTGCTGACGGGCTGCCGGATGTCCGAGATCCGGGACCTGCAATGGCAGAATGTGAAGGGGGATTGCATCGAGCTTCCCGATGCCAAGACCGGCGGGCGGGTAGTACCCCTGGGACCGGAGGCCCGTACGGTTCTTTCTGCCATTCCCCGCGAGGATGACAATCCGTGGGTAATCGCCGGCAAGAAACCGGGCACTCACCTCACCGACCTGCAGCGCCCTTGGCGGCGTATCCGCAAGCGGGCGGACCTTGAAGATGTCCGAATTCATGACCTGAGGCACAGCTTTGCGAGCAGGGCGCTGGCGCTCGGGGAGAGCCTGACCATGATCGGGAAGCTCCTCGGGCACACCCAGGTTCAGACCACCGCCCGATACGCCCACCTCGCTCGGGACTCTATGCAGACCGCCGCGTCCCGGATCACGGAGAGCATCGGCGGGAACCTGTTAGACACCCCAACACCCTTGGACCCCTGATTGACGAGCCCCTATCCCGCAAGAAGGGCTTTTGTAGAGCCGCCATTTCCCTTAGATTCACTTAAGACTTGAGTTTCCGGAGACTTGAGGTATGCCTCAGCTGTCCAACTCCAAAGATGTTTACCAGTGTCTTGTAGAAGAATCGGAGGAGGACTGGCTATTGGGTCTGGTGGCATTCGCTATAGTGGAGGAACAGCGAATCGAGTGGATGCAACATTATAGCCGTACTATGGGAGCTGAGCCCACCACCGATGAGATTGAAAATTGGTATCGACAACAACCTGATGGGGTTCTCTTGCGGGCCAAAGGCGACGCACACAACGCCTTGGCGGCCTTCTGTGGAGAGGTGATTGATGAAGCCGTTCAAGCAGAACGAGAGAAATCTCTTGAAAGTGCAGTTCTCAACGAAATTCGCCTGTTGGGGCGTTTCTGGCCACAATTGTCTATAAATGTCCTGTCGGGAGTTATTAGTGCATTGTTGTTTGCAGCAATATTGGTGATCGTGACGTTTTTTCTGATTAATGACATATCTCCGGTGACCATATTAACTAACGGTGTCAGCCACGAGGAGGTAAAGTGACATGTCAAAACGGATTGGAAATCGGGAAGTAACGAGCAAGAGAGCAGCTTCTGCTGCCGCCAAGGTTCTTCGCAATCCCAAGAGTAGTAAAGCCGCCAAGACTGCCGCCGGTTCTGCTCTTACACAACGACCCAATCGAAAGAAGAAGTGAATGGCGGGTCTTCAACTTTGAAGCATGCAGCTTAGGTGAAGGAGTCCCGCTGGTGCGAGCAATTTCAACAATAGAATTTACAAGCATGAGGTTAGACCACCTTACCAGTTGCCCGCCACCGGTCTATCTTGGATGATGTTTACGTCGCGTCAAAAAATTGAGCCATCTTCTATTGTCGGTTTACTCGCCAACGACGGTTGATGCGAGCTATTGTCATGAAACGCCACGACACAGATTTTGCCGATTCACTTGGAGAGGCATCTATTCCCACTTATGTCGCACCAACGTAGGGCGAACGCCTGACCATTCATTGCTGCGTCGTTCTGCGCGACAGAGACATCTAATAGTATCATGTTACAACCGAAGCGATGGACGACCGGGATGATTGTGGTGAATAACCAAAACGGACTTTGATGATGGCTAACATCGTCTACCAGCCTCACTATACCGGAAGCAGAGCGCTTGTTGTTGGAATAAACCAATATTTGTTAGCGTCTCCATTAGAATACGCACGCAACGACGCAGAGGCGATCTGCAACATTCTCATTAATCGTTTTGATTTCCCGGACAATACAGTTTCCATCTTGGTGGACGAGGAGGCAACCAAAGAAAACATCCTGTCAGCATTTCACAGTTATTGCGATGGAAATGTTGACCCTGATGAGCGCCTAATTGTCTTTTTTGCTGGCCACGGACACACCGTCGCTGGAAGTCGTGGAGAGGTCGGATTTTTGGTGCCATTTGATGGCGCAGTTGAAAATGTCAATACGTTGATTCGTTGGCGCGACCTAACAGGTGCCGCGGAACTGATAGGGGCTAAGCATATCTTCTTCATTGTGGACGCATGCTATGGTGGTACAGCAGTTCAGCGCCACCTGTCGCCAGGTACCATGCGATTTGCGAGGGATATGCTTCGGCGCTTTTCTCGCCAGGTACTTACTGCTGGCAAAGCCGACGAGGCAGTTGCTGATGCAGGAGGTCCTCGCGCCGGTCATTCAGTTTTTACCGGACATTTGTTGAACGGCTTGGAAGGATCTGCAGCGAGTAGGGATGGCCTCATAACAGCTAACGGAGTTATGGCGCATGTATACAATAACGTAGCAAGAGACTATCAATCGCGTCAAACGCCACACTATGGCTTCTTGGATGGGGATGGTGACCTGATATTTGACCTATCCCCACTTTCCGAGTTTGAGCATGCCCCACAAGCCGAACACGACATTCTCATTCAAGTTCCCATACAAACTGAGTTTCAAGTTGACAGCGAGGGACCGCAAACCCTTGCCGATGTGACAAAGGAATATTTGTCCGATCCTCGTTACCGAATCAAACTGCATGATATCGTATCGTCTGCAATCCGCAAAGTGTTGGCAGAAACTACTGTTGATAATTTTCCGATACAAGGAATAACTTTAGATGCAGAAACGTTTTCAAATAGGCTTATAGAATACGAAACCACAATTTCTCATCTAACTACAATCGTCATATTGATTTCTCGGTGGGGTGATCACCGTCATCGATCGCTGCTGGAAATGCTTTTTTCGAGATTGCGTGATAACCAGACAGCGGCAAGCGGCCTAGTTGCTTATTTGGGCTTGCAGTGGTACCCAATCAGTTTTCTGCTATACGTGGGGGGTATTGCGGCGTTGGCCGCAAGAAACTACGATAACCTCGCTGCGATACTCATGGCTCCTATTCAAGAAACGTCCAGCGGTAATGCAAAACCCATTGTTGTGCCGACAGTCGAAGGGATGCTCGAAGTCGAGCGGTGTAATGCCTTCAAGGTTCTTCCTGGTTATGAGAGATACCATACACCGCGAAGTGAATATATACATACGGCTGTGCAACCCTACATGGACGACTTGTTATTTTTAGGACAAGACTATGATCGTATGTTCGACCAGTTCGAAATCCTTTTGGGGTTAATATTTGCGGATTTGACACGTGAGGATAGCGACCGCGTTTGGGGACCAATCGGACGCTTTGGATGGAAGATTGGCGGATTGCGTAGTCGTGATGATCCGCTTAAGGCAATCGTGGAGGAGGTAGCTTTGCATAAAGAAAATTCTCCACTTCTTAAGGCTGGTCTATTTGGCGGGTCTTTTACTAGATTTGAGGAGACAGCTACCGGCTTTCGGGACTTGCTAGCCGGGCTTAGGTGGTTCTGAGACTCCAGAGTCGTGCTTATCGACCATTCCTAGTATTCCTTTAATATTAATCGCCAGCGACGCCAACGCCCGATCCGCCACGCGCTTGAAGCCGGCATCCCTATTTGCGATTCTTCCACAATGCGACAATAGGAGCGAGTGCTGTTTTCATTCTCGCAAACAAGGAACACCGCATCTCTATGGCCTCCGATCCGAGCCGCCGGCCGCACGGCCGCAACGTGAAAGGTCCAGGTCCAGGCAGTTACACCGCTTTCGTACCGGCGCCGCTGGCTCCACCGATCGCATGGAACCCAGAACTCGTCGGTGCGGCGCTCTCCGGTGCGGATCCGGCGATCGGCCGGCTCGCGGGCGAAGGCTGGCGCTTTCCCAATCCGCATCTCTTCATCAGCCCGTTCCTTCGCAGGGAAGCGGTGTTGCCAAGCTTGATCGAGAGCACCCGGACAACCCTCACCGCGAGCAGAGGGGCATAGTTCTCCTCGCGCGTCCCCTTGGCGTGGAACGTGGTCTCTTCGACCGGCGATGCGTCGCTTCCCGAAACCCGATAGATCGCCATGGCGCGGTACCGTCCTTGTGTCGATCGTTCGCCACTGGTCCCCGGTACCCACAGCTCTCGAGCCTGCCGAACCCCAGCCGCGCCTCGGACCTGGTGAAGCCCCATGACTGGGGAACATTGACGTGAGGCAGGGAGCGCAACGTTCGGGAACACTCCTGAATCAGGCAACACGGGTTCTCTCCCAGATTGCCGGGCCATAGACTATCTCGATATCAACGCATATTTCCCTGTTAATCATTGGGCAGGCCAAAAAATGCTCCTCTCTATTCTCGTTCCATTAACGATGGTGATATGCCTTATACCTTGGTTTAGGCTGCACTACGAATGGATCAGTAGACGCCGATGTTGGGTATTCCTTTATCTTATTCTGCATTCGCTAATTGCATTTCCCCTAGACTTATTGGCCCACTTGGCGGACATTGGCCAACCTTCTGCTCCCATTGCATTTTATCCTTTGGTGATTTTGAACGTATTTCTAGGTCCGCTACTAATTACTCTTGCCACCATCTATGAAGTATTTATATTTTGGATAAATGGCGGTGAAGGAACCTGTTATATCGCGTCTTCGTTGATTTCATGGTCACGGAAAATTCTTACTGAGGAGTACGATATGTATCCAGTTCTGTATCCGTTACTTATGACACTAGCCCCTTCTATTGGCGCGACACTGGAAGTCCTATGGGGTATACTAGTCTTCTGCTGGAGGACAATTGCAGGATTGGTAGCTGGAGGCATTGTTCCACCCTTACAAATGCCAACATCGGAATATTTGTCAGTGCAGCTACCCCGCCTAGCGGGATTTATACCACCCCTAGTAATCGCGGTAATTATAGTTTCTTGCTCATTCTGAGACCGGGTGGAC
Source organism: Alphaproteobacteria bacterium (assembly GCA_965202835.1). Taxonomy (GTDB): domain Bacteria; phylum Pseudomonadota; class Alphaproteobacteria; order MPNO01; family MPNO01; genus MPNO01. The sequence goes on from CBDBCA010000002.1 coordinate 823,135, forward strand.
AATAAAGCTTAACGAGGTGTTGTTCCGCGTGATTGTATAACCCCTTGAATTTGAGCCTAATCAGCACGCGGCATGGTGGGGCAACCCAGAAACCCCGTCGTGGCGCCCGGACATCGCTTATGGGCATGCCCCCTTGGGCCAGAGCCCCGTTGCGGTACATGACCCAGAGCTGGCGCCGGGTCAGCCGGGCGCTCCGCCGCTTGCGCGGCGCGCTGAGCGCTTTGACTGCGGATTCCTGCGGAATTGACGGCGGATTGAACGAACGCACTTCGCGCAGTTGACCGGCTAGATCGCGGGTGTCCTTGCTCTATTGTCCCTGCGAGGCAGTTGGTGGGGACGCAGAGACCGGCGTCAGCCTCTTCGGGGCAACGGGTGAGCGTCTGGGCGGCGGCGGACGCTCCGCGCGGCCCCCAGGCGACGGAGGTGCAGACGATCTGAGGATGCGGTATCAGGGATGAACTCGGCCCACGGCGGGCTCCGGACAGCGGCGGCCCGCCGATCCCTCGCGAAAATGATCAACTATCCGCGCTTTTGGATGACCGTCGACACTCGCACGCCGTTTCAATCGACGGCCTCGTATGAGACATGGTCCATGTCGAACTGGCCGATGATCCGATCGACTTCCGCAAGTGTCTGCTGTCCCCACATCTTCGTCAGCGCGTATGTCTTGCCTCCGGCTCGCAAGAGCTCGTCGTCTTTCGTGAAGAACCGCCCGCTGTCGGATTTCGAACTCGCCTCGTCGCGCTCCATCGACAGAAGACGTTCCTCGTCCTGATGCCCTGAAACGATCAGCCAGCCGCCGCCGGGATAGGCCTCCAACGGTTCCGCTCCCCTGCTCACCGCCTCCCGGATCACCAAGAAGGCGAGACGACGCTTCGGAAGCCGTTCGTGAATCCGGTCGCCGATGGTGAGCCGATACCGCGTAAGATCCCGGTTCTGGATTCGCGAGCGGCGCTCTTCCCGCTCCTTTTCCCGCACACGGACCCGATAGTCCGCCGCTTCCGGAAGGGGAAAGATTTGGACCACGTCCATGAGAACCTCTTCCCCGAACTTGTAGGGCTTGAGCCTGATGCAGCGGATATCGATTTCGTGGTCCGCCAGCCACATCGCCGCGGTTGTGAGCTCCTTCGAGAATTCCGCCGACGCCAGGACGATCGCGACTTCGGACGCGAATTCTTCCTCTCGCGGCTCCTCCCAGCCGAGATGATCGAGTATGCGCTGCTCGGCGTCTTCCCCGATCCGGTTCTCGTCGAGGAACGCCTGATGGGCGTGGACCGCCTGAGCGAACGTCATGTGCGACACCATGGAAGCGTACCGCACGGCCTGAAGCTCCATGTGACCGCCGTCTTCGGTGCGCTTCAGCTCCACCACCAGGAGGCGCGCGCCTCGATCGAGACACAGGAGGTCCACGCGCCGGCGGCTGTCTTCCCAATCGCCGTATTCTTCCGCCAGGACCAGTGCGTCCGGAACGAGGATCCCGATCGATCTCTTGAATACGCCTTGGAGGTCTCGGCGTTCGAGAATCCCCTCGGCGTGGAACGTGGTCTCTTCGACCGGCGATGCGCCGCTTCCCGAAACACGATAGATCGCCATGGCGCGGTACCTTCCTTGTGCCGATCGTTCACCACTGTTCCCCGGTAGGGACCGGGTGAAGGGTATTGTTAGACGCCCAGATCGGCTATAGGGATCCGTTCCGTCACCTTGCGGCCCTCGCCGGTCAGGTCTCGTTCGAACTGCTTCCCGTCCATGAGGATGACGGGCCCCAGCTCCTCCATGCGCTCGTGCGCGACCACCCAGCCGCGCGGTCTCCTCCTCGGACAGGAGCCGCTCCCGCTGACCTTCTTTGACGAGTGAGTCGCGCGCGGGGTGTAGCACCCTGTACGGTGGCTGGCCGCGAGGGGTTGGGAGCGGCGGCGGGACTTGAACCCGCGTCTCCCCGCCCGTACTCTCAGTTGTCACGCTGATTTCCGTCGAAAGCGGGGGCTCTATCCGATTGAGCTACGCCGCTGCTACTGTCAATCCTCGTCGTCGGAACCGCCGACCACAGTCAGGCGGGGCCGGCCCTTGCGGCCCGGCCGGGCCTTGTCTTCCTGCTCTCGACGCCGGCGCTCCGCCAGCTTCTCCTCGGCAAAGGGCTTGGCCTCGGCGATCAGACCGTCGAAGTGATAGAGGTTGGTGCGGCTGCCCTTACCGGGAATCCGGCGTTCCTCGCGGCGGATGAACCCGGCGGCCTCCATCTTGGCGATGTGTCGCTGAACCGTACGGGGATCGACGCCGACGGCCTTGGCGATGGTGCCCTTGGCCGGATGGGGCTTGTTGTCGACCGTCCACCAGTGGTTCGCCAAGTGCAACAGGATGTTCACGTCAAGCGCGTCGAGACCGAGGGCAGCCTGCCGCTCAATGATGACGGCCGGAATTGCAGTCCAGCCAGCGTCCATGAGCGGCTTGGACCATTTCCTCTCGTTCATGCGCAGAGACTGTGCGGCCTCGTCCTTCTTGCGTAACGACTTCGTCATGTCGAACCCTTTAACACCGTGTACCTGCCGTGAATGTTGGGGTGTGGGTGCGCAGATTGCAAACGGCACGGGGAGGCACGGGTGCCTGGCCCCCCTTGTCCTGTGCGTATGAACAATTTGTCCTAGATCACGTGTCCTGATTCGCGTGAGTCCTGCTTTGCGAGACACTCGGGTCTCGCCCCCGGAGACAGAGACGTCGTCGCCTCCACGACAGCAGCATCCTACGGGGAGGGCCACCCCGTCTCCCCATTCAGCCAAGAATATCCGTCGGATGCGGCCATTCTAGCGCTGGCGGTCAACTGTAGGCCAAGAATTGGGCTGGTAGTACGCAGGTCTTGACCGGCCCTCGCCGAGTGGTCCGGTTTGGGTGTTAGTGCTGCATCGCTGTGGACTTGCGTCCGATGTTGGACCATCGGGTCAGCGTACCAAGAGGCGCCAATCCGGGGCGCCGAACCACAACCGGCCCAAGTCGTGTCAGCACTCCTGGCGTCGCCCGGGCCACTCCCCCTCCATGTCGGCGCGGATCCATTGCGTCACCTTGCGGCCCTCGTCGGTCAGCCCTGCCTCGAACCGCTTCCCGTCCATGAGAATCACCGGTCCCAGCTCCTCCATGCGCTCGTGCGTAACCTCCTTGCCGGCGAGATAGTCCGGCCGCTCGAAGCCCATCACCTCGACCACCCAGGTTCGCACCTCGCCCTTCCGCCGCGCCTTGATGAGAAAGTCCGGCAGGCACGGCCCATGCTCCGTGTCCATTTCGAACACCGGCTTCTCCATCGTGAACTCGGCATCCGGGAATTCCTTGCCCAGTATCCACAGCGTCGTCTCGAGGGTTCCGAAGGCCTGGCGCTCGAAGTCCGAATCCACCGGCACGGGAAGGTGGACCGACACGATGGGCTGCGCCCAGCCCCGCACGCACTCGTAGCCGCGCGGCCTGGTGGTCAGCGCCACCACCCCGAAGAACAGGTAGGGGCCCGACACGGCCCGCCCGCCGATCGTCGGCCGCCTGATCCGCCAGACTACTTCGAGTTCTTCGTACCTGCTGGTTGCCGGCAGGGACTTCTCTCCCACGTGGCGTACCGGAAAACACACGAACCCCTGCGGCACGTGGCCCTCTGGGAAGTTCCACGCGGCCTCCCGAATCTGCGCATGCACGCGCCGCCGGTCCCAGCCCGTGCGCCACGGAAACAGGAGCCCGTCCAAGCGGTGTCCGGGCGCGACCTCGATTGTCTGCGCCGCGGCACTCATGGCTTCCGTCCACCCACCGATACCCGGTGCAGGCTCGTACGCCCGCACCCGCGTGAGGTCGGCCGTCTCCAGCAACCGGCACAGGAGCCCCGGCAATGCCGGCATCCGCCGCCGACCCGGTTCCCTGTCCCCGTCCTCCCCCAACGCCTGGAGGGGATCGGTCAGCGCCGTGCCGTCCCCGCTGGTATCCAACTCCGCCGCATTGCCGTCCTTGCGGGCTTGCAGCGCCGCAAAATACCCCTCCGGCGGCACCCGCGCCGCCCGGCGCCAGTTCCTCTCGGCGCGCTCCTCGCGGCTCTCCCGGTAGAAGACGCAGCCGGCGCTGTGCTGCGGACGGTTCTCGCCCTGCAGCACGCGCCACGAGTACCCGGCGCCCTCCGGCATGCGGCACGGTGCAACGAGAGGATAGTCGTCGATGTCGATCCGGCAGTCGCACCGGAGCCACAGATCGTTCTCCCTCCCCTCTCTGAGAACGGCCAGTGCCAACTCCCCCGTCGAGCTCTCACGCAGCGGATCCAGCACCGCTTCGGCCTCTTTCTCCGTGAGCTCCCGCACGACGCGCATTTTGATCTTGGTCACCAGGCAGAGCATGTCGCGCTCTTCCGTGTCTTAATCGTGAGGGGCAATGTCAGCCGCGCACAGGACGATGTACCTGCTTCCCTGACCCCATTACCGGGAATTGCTTTCACATCGTGCGGCGACTTCATGTCTCCGCCACCGCCCATGCATCGGGCGCCTGTCTCAGAACGGATCCTGGCCCGGCTCCGCCATCGCCGTCTGCGCCGCCGTCCTCGCCTTCCGGCCCGGCAGCTCTCCCTTGTCGAGGAACGTCTTGAGGCTCCGCTCACCGATCTCGATGCCCCGCGCCTTCAGCACCTCGTGAATCTGCGCCACCGTGACGCCCTTGGCCCGTTGCTCGACCATTCGCTCGCGCAGTCGATCCAGCACATCCTTGAGCGACAGCTTCGGTGGCGCCAGCTTGGCCAGATCGGCGTCTATGGCCTCGAAGTCGATATCGGATTCGTTGAAGCGCCTCGCGACCATGATGCGAGCCTCCACGTCATACGGCCCCGTCAGTAGCCAGCACATGATCGACCGGCCCACCTGCCATGTCAACGCGCCAATCCATATATGTTGAGATTCTTGGAAGAAACGCCACAATCCCTTGTGCCCGGCACTTCGGCCGTGATATATGCGAACCATGCCTCCAGGAAGCGATCCGAGAAGAAAGCAACTCCCTCACACCCCTGCACTAAAGTGCACAGTGCCGGGATGTATAGCCCGTTGTATGGATGTGGTTTGGGCGGTCCGCTCGTGCAAACCGGGTAATGCGCTGACGCTCATGGGTAAATTCGCTTCGACGACTATCGGAGCCGCTTGGGTCTCGGCTTGGAAGCCGTCGTCCGGCTGCGTAGTCCCCGCCGAACGAGGCATTGCGCGGGGATCGCCGTGGTAGCGACGCTGGCCCAGGCGGCGTCGGCCGCCTATTACCTGGAGAGCCAGCGCTCGTTCCGCCACCCGAACGAGTACTACACGGCGGGCGAGGAGCCCGATGGGGTGTGGTTCAACCCGAACCGCCTCTTCGGCCTGGAGGACGGAGACAAGGTCGACAGCGGCCACTTTCACCGCCTCTATCACGGCTTCGCGCCCGACGGCTCGGGCAGGCTCACGCGGAACGCGGGCAGCGAGAAGCGCTCGGCCGGCCTCGACATGACCTTCTCGGCTGACAAGAGCGTGTCCGCGCTCTGGGCCATCGCCGATCCCGATCTTCGTGGTCAGATCGAGCAGGCCCACAACGACGCCGCGAGGGTTGCATTGGAGGAGACGGTGTTCCGCCATTGCGGTTTCACCCGCATCCGCGACCGCGACGGACAGATCCACGTTCTCCCCGCCGACCTCATGGCGGCGATGTTCCAGCACGGCACCAGCCGCGAGAACGACCCCCAGCTTCACACCCACTGCCTGATCTTCAACGCGACCCGGGCGCACGAGGACGGCAAGTGGCGGGCGATGCACCAGCACCCGGTCTACGGCTGGGCCAAGGCCGCGGGCGCCGTCTACCGCAACGCGCTGGCCTGGAACCTGCATCGGAATCTTGGCATTCCCATGGAGCAATACGGCCAAGACGGGGAGTTCACCCGGATTGTGGGCGTGCCGGAGGAGCTCGCGACGCACTGGTCGAAACGGCGCGCGGCGATCGTGGATGCCGCCAACGACATGGGGTTCAGGGTGGAGGGCAACGCGGCGCGGGCGGCGGCGGCGAACAAGATCACGCGGGCGGGGAAATCGCCGGACAACGATCCCGAAGTCAGGCACGAGCGCTGGCGGGGCGAGGCAGCAGGTTTTGTCGAGCGGGAAGAGCTGATCGCCTCTCTCATGGGCGAGGCCGAGGACATCACGCAGGAGCAACTGCGGGAGCTGACGGAAGCGCTGGAGGCGCTGCCGGAGCGTCTGACCCGGGAAGAGGCGGTGTTTCGGCTTCCGGACATCGTGGAGCGCGTGGGCAACGCCACCGCCGGGCTCATGGCCCGCGACGCGGTGGCCACCTCGGTCGAACGCGTGCTGCGGCACCCGGAGGTAGTGCGGCTGACGCGCATTCCCCGCTCGGCCGAGGGCCGGGCGGACATGGCGCATACCCGTCTTTACACCACGGGGCGCACGCTGGAGATGGAGCAGGCGCTGCGCGACATGGCCGCCGGCATGGAGGCGGAGACGGGCCACGGGCTGCCCGCCCAGGCCATCGAGGAGAAGATCGCCTCTCTCAACGAGCAGGGTTATGCGCTGAGCGAGGAGCAGTCCACGGCGATCCGCGCCGTTGCAGGAGGGCAGGGACGCGTCGCCATCGTCGAGGGCGCGGCGGGCTCGGGCAAGACAACCACCCTGCGGCCCATCGCCGATCTCCGCCGCGAGCACGGGGGGACGGTGATCGCCACCGCCGTGGCGTGGCGGACAGCGGTGGCGCTCGGCAACGACCTCGATGCCCGGCCCTTCTGCGTGGACAAGCTGCTGAAGCTGGCGGCGAAGGACAGCATCGAGATCGACGGCGGCACCACCATCGTCGTGGACGAGGCGGGAATGCTCTCGACCCGGCAGGCGCATCACGTGCTGCGTCTCGCCAAGCGCCACGGCGCGAAGGTGGTGTTCGCGGGCGACACCCGCCAGCAGCAGCCGGTGGAGGCGGGGCCGGGCTTGCGGCTGATCCGCGACGCGGTGGGCAGCGTCCGCGTCGACCGCATCAGGCGCCAGAAACCGGATCTCGAGGACGTCCTGGTGCACGTGCACGGCGAGTCTCCGTCCGCGGCGCGCTTCCGGGGCGGACTGATGGCGGACGATGAACGCGCGCGCATTCTCGCCGATTACGGGGCGATGGCGGACAAGCCTGCGTTCACGCCCTGGCAGGTGGTGGTGTCGGAAGCGCTCAGGGACGGGGACGCGGGAGAAGCCATCGACGCGTGGCACGAGCGGGGCCGGTTCCATCTCGGCTACAGCGAGGAGCGGACGCTGACCGCCCTGGTGGACGAGTGGCACCGCTACACGAGGCAACACCCGGAGAAGAGCGCCGTGGTGCTGGCGCGCACGCGCGCCGAGGTGCGGGTGCTGTCACACCTGATGAGGGCGCGGCGGTTCGACCGGCAGAACGTGGAAGACGTCAAGCGCGTCACGGTCATGGTGAGCCGGGGGACGGAGGACGACCGGACAGCGTCGCCGCTGGAGATCGCGGTCGGCGACCAGCTCCGCATCGGCGCCACCCACTGGGAGAAGCAGCTATTCAACGGCACCGTGGTCACGGTGGAGGACTTGCGGGTCGAACGGCACGGGGCCGGGACGGAGGCGGGGGGGCAGGGACTAAAGGGTCAAGGGCCGAAGGGTCCGGGAGCGGGCGAGCCCTCCGTTTCCATATCGGCCCGCACCGACGACGGGCGAGAGGTACAGTTCCGGTACGACGAAATCCGCGACTGGTACGGCAACGTCCGCCTCGATCACGGCTATGCGCTGACCATAACGGCCGCCCAGGGTCTGACCGTGGATAGGACCTTCCTGCTGGCCGACGACCGGCCGGCGCGGGAGACCATCTACCCGGCGGCGACGCGGCAACGGGAGGCGATCGACGTCTATGTGAACCGCGCCCCGCTGGCGCTGGACGTGGCCGACCGCAGGGCGGACAGCGACCGCGACGCGCCGGTGACGGACGCCGAGATCAGGGCGCACCTGGCGGGGCGCTGGTCGCGGTCGGCGCCCAAGGAGGCGGCGCTCGACTACCTGGCCGACGGCGCCCGGGAGGAGCTCGCCGAGGACGTACGGGAGCGTGGGCGCGCTGACGGTGCGGGACGGCAAGGGGGCGCCGGCGACACCCAGATGGAAGGGCCGGGGACGGCGGCCAACGACAACGCGCTAACGCGGATCGCCCGGGATGTGCAGCGCACCGCCTTCGCCTGGCGCCACGGCGCAGCGGTCGACGCCTTCGCCGCCGGCCGGCGGGAGGTGGTGGCGGCGTGGGACGAGCTGCGCGAGAGGAGCCGCGCCGAGGGCGACGCGGTGGCGCTCGGCGATACCTACCGCGAGACCCTGGACCGCCACGCGGCGCTGCTGAGGCAGGCCGAGCCGTTCCGGGCTCGCCCGGAGGCCTTCGCTTCGCTTCTGGCGGAGCGCGCCCGCATCGGCCGCGGCGACCTCGAGGAATTCGAGGCGCTGCACGAACGGGCCCGCCGCCACCGCCGCGCCGCGACCATGCGGCAAGTCCACCGCACGCGGCGGGAGACCGAACGCCGGGTGTCCCCGGTGGAGACACGCGAGGACGCGCTGCCCGCGCACGAGGGGGCCGTCGAGGCGGCGTCCCTCGTACCGCCCGACTATCTGGAATCCGTCCCGCCTCCGACCGCCGAGGACCATGCCGAGGCGCGCGAGGATCCCGCGCCGCCTGCCCCGGAGCCTCCGAAGCCCGACTGGCGCTCCGCCTGGGAGCCGGTGATAGGGGAATGGAACGCGCTGGTCGATCGTGCCCGGCGGTCGGGCACGATCGCGTTCCACACCGAAGGCTACGCCGCGCTGATCCCGCGCATCCGGGAGCTCACGGAGAACCCGGACGTCCCGGCGGAGAAGCGGGAGTCTCTGGTCCCGTTGCTGGAGAACCACGGGCGCCAGGCCGCGGCACACAAGCGGGTCGAGGACTTCCTCGATGCCACCGGGCGGCACGGGAACCGGCGCAGCGCTCTCGAGGAGTTTTCGGACGAGACCGGCGTGGCGGTCACGCAGGCGCCCGGCTATGACAAGTGGAGGGGGACGGCCGACCGCCTGCTGCGGGAGGGCAAGGCGATCCTCGCCGACCGCAACTGCGCTCCCCATCTCGACCGCGTCTCCTCGGTCCGCAAGCTCGCGGAGGACCGGGTCTCCGGCCTCGGCGAATCCATCCGCGAGGACGACGAGGCGCTGGCGGAGGCCCGGCGGGAGGCGCGCGAGCGGCAACGGCTGAGCCGGCAGCTGGCCCGCCTCAGGTTCGCGGCGGGCATCGGCGCGGCAGCGCAGCCGGACCCGGCGCCGGCCGACGACGAGGGTACGCGGGCGGAGAGGCTGCTCTGGCGGCTGCGGCGCGTCCACGACTGGGACGGGCACCTGGCGGAGAGCGAGAGGCAGGCCAGGATCGCAGCCGGCACGCGGGCCTCGCTCGCGGGCTGGCAGGCGCTCAGGGAGGAATGGAACCGGCTGGTGGACCGTGCGGAGAGGGAGGGCGTCCACGTTATATATACCGATGGCTACGGGACGCTGCGCAGGGAGATGAACTCCCTCGCCCGTGAAGATCCGTATCTGGCCGAGGGAGCCCGCTCCGAGATCGGCCGTGTCATCGGCCTGCTGGACACTCCGGAGACGATACGCAGGCACATTGAGGAGCACCGCGACGCCGTCCTGGCCCGGCTGGAGCGCCGCAACGACATGCTGGGCTGCGTGTCGGCCAGGGATCAGCGGCCCGCTCCCGACGCCAGGCGCTACGACGCGTGGCGGGACAGTGTCGACCGGGCGGTGACCGAGGCCGAGAGCGTGCTTGCCAACCGCAGGGTCTACGGCATCCACCTGGACGGCCTGAAGTCCCGGGGCCAGGGCCTCGGGTCCGCGCTCTCCAAAGTGCGCGGGGTGCTGGCCGACGACGACCGGTACATGGCGGAGGCCCTGGTGCCCGAGCGCAGGGGCGACGACCCGCGCCGGAGGGAGGAGCGCATCGCCGCCCTCCTCGACGACCCGGAGAAGCTGCGCGAGCTGCACAGGCGCCAGATCGAGCGGAGAGAGGCGCGCAAGGCCGACCGGCGCCGCAGGCGCAAGGGGCGATACCAGGTCCGCGGAATGCGGATGTAGACGCCGAGACCGAAACCGATGCAAGCGCGGCATCCCTGGGCGAGAATCTACGCGCGATCGCACAGCGAGGGCGGTACTTGTCCCGCGTCATGACCGAATCCAAGATGTGTGCCCGGCCTAGAATGGTCAGTGGGCCTGCGGTAGCCTGCGGGCGCCGGAGCCCATGGTCTCTTGGCTCCAGCCGCACAGGGTCAGGGTGACAGATCAACATGGAAGCAGGCGACCGGTTCTTCGACCGTCCGATTCTCAACTCACCCTACGAATACCCCGCGCGGCACTGGGAGCTTGACGAGAACGGCCAGCCCACCAACCGTATCCTCGACCGGCGGCGTCAAGTCTCGTTCATCACACCGATCCCCGCGCCCAAGAAGGTCAAGGACTCTCAACAGAAGCTGGGTCTGGATGAGGCCGCGAGCCATGCTGCAACGGAAGATCAGCAATACGAGCTGGCGCAGACCATCAACAGCGTCCGCAACGCCGTCGATCGCTGGCGGGCGCTGACCGACCTCGGTGAGTGGCGGGTCACGCCGGAGACGGCCCGGCTGCTGCGTCACTGGCGCCATCACAGGTTCAACGACATCCGCCCCTTCTTCTGTCAGGTCGAGGCGGTGGAGACGGTGATCTGGCTGACCGAAGTCGCACCCCAGCTTGGCGCCGGACGTCAGTTCCTCGAACACCTGGGCACGGCGAACAAAGAAGCCAATCCAGCGCTCTCAAGACTGGCGCTGAAGCTCGCCACCGGCGCCGGCAAGACCACCGTCATGGCCATGCTCATCGCTTGGCAGACGATCAACGCGGTGCGCCGTCCGAGCAGCAGGCGCTTCACGCGGGGCTTCCTGGTCGTCACTCCCGGCATCACCATCAAGGATCGGCTCCGGGTGCTCCAGCCCAACGACCCCGACAGCTACTACAAGAGCCGGGAGCTCGTGCCGGACGACATGCTGGGCGATCTCGACAGGGCGAAGATCGTCATCACCAACTTCCATGCCTTCAAGCGCCGCGAAACGATGGAGGTCTCCAGGGGCGGCCGAGCCCTTCTTCAAGGCCGCGGCCCTGATCTACGCTCGACGGAATCCGAGGGGCAGATGCTTCAGCGGGTCATGCCCGAGCTCATGGGCATGAAGAATGTTCTCGCGCTGAACGACGAGGCGCACCATTGCTACCGCGAAAAGCCGGGCGAGGACGACGAAGGCGACCTGAAAGGGGAGGACCGGAAGGAGGCGGAGAAGAACCGGGAGGCAGCACGCCTGTGGATATCCGGGCTGGAGGCGGTGGGGCACAAGCTCGGCCTCAACCGCGTGATCGACCTCTCGGCGACGCCCTTCTTCCTGCGCGGCTCGGGTTACGCGGAAGGGACTCTCTTTCCCTGGACGATGAGCGACTTCTCGCTCATGGACGCCATCGAATGCGGCATCGTCAAGCTGCCCCGTGTGCCGGTGGCCGACAACATCCCCGGCGGCGACATGCCGAAGTTCCGCAACCTGTGGGAGCATATCCGCAAGGACATGCCCAGGAAGGGCCGCGGTAAGTCCTCCAATCTCGATCCTCTGCAAATCCCCGTGATGTTGCAGACCGCGCTGGAGGCTCTCTACGGCCACTACGCAGAAACGTTCGAAGCGTGGAGGAAGAACCAGATCGAAGTCCCGCCTTGCTTCATCGTCGTCTGCAACAACACATCGACTTCAAAACTGATCTACGACTACATCGCTGGCTTCCAGCGAGAGAACCCGGATGGTTCCACGACACTGGAGAATGGTCGCCTTGAGCTGTTCCGCAATTTCGACGACTACGGAAACGCGATCGCGCGGCCGCGCACGCTTCTGATCGACAGCACGCAACTTGAGTCCGGAGAGGCACTCGACCGGGATTTCCGCGCCATGGCGGCGGACGAGATCGATCGCTTTCGCCGCGAACGCATACAACGCACCGGCGACATTCGTGCCGGCGACAGCATTTCCGACCACGATCTTCTCCGCGAGGTGATGAACACCGTCGGCAAGACCGAGCAACTAGGCGAGACGATTCGCTGCGTTGTCTCGGTCTCGATGCTGACCGAAGGCTGGGACGCCAACACAGTCACCCACGTGCTCGGCGTGCGCGCTTTCGGCACGCAACTCCTGTGCGAACAGGCTGTGGGCCGGGCGCTGCGCCGTCGGTCCTACGAGCTGAACGACGACGGCCTGTTTCCAGTCGACTATGCCGACGTGCTCGGCATCCCCTTCGACTTCACGGCGAAGCCCGTGGTCGTCCGGCCGCTGCCGCCGCGGAAAACGGTGCAGGTGAAAGCTGTCACCCCTGAGCGCGATGCCTGCGAAATCCGTTTCCCGCGCGTCCAGGGCTACCGCGTCGAGTTGCCGGAGGAGCGCCTGCAGGCGACCTTCAGCGCTGACGACACGTTGGTGCTGACGCCCGAACTCGTTGGCCCCTCGGTCACCCGGGTAGAAGGCATTATCGGCGAAGGGGTGGATCTCAACCTGGTTCACACCGGCGATCTGCGGCGCTCGACCCTGTTGTTTCACCTCACCAAGCGCCTGTTGGAGACGAAGTGGCGCGATCCCGAGGAGGGGCCGAAGCTCCACCTTTTCGGCCAGCTCAAGCGGATCGCGCGCCAATGGCTCGACCACCACCTCGTTTGCAAGGGCAATACCTACCCGGCGCAGCTCATGTATCTGACGCTTGCGGACATGGCCTGCGAGCGCATCACGAGAGGGATCGTTGAACGGCACGTGGATGAACGACCGGTAAAGGCGGTGCTCGATCCATACAACCCTGCCGGCTCGACAATCCACGTCCGCTTTACCACGTCGAAGCAGACGCTTTGGACGACCGATCCCCGCTGCTGCCACATCAACCATGTCGTCTGCGACAGTGACTGGGAGGCGGAGTTCTGCCGTGTCGCCGAGGGACATCCCCGCGTCCGTTCCTATGTGAAGAACCACGGGCTCAACCTGGAGGTGCCCTATCGTCTCGGCGGCGAAACCCGCACTTACATCCCCGACTTCATCGTGGCTCTGGACGATGGGCGGGGCGAGGACGATTCGCTGCGCCTGATCGTCGAGATCAAGGGCTACCGGCGTGAGGACGCCAAGGTCAAGAAGGCGACCATGGAGACCTACTGGGTGCCGGGGGTGAACGCGCTCGGCACCTTCGGGCGCTGGGCCTTCGCCGAGTTCACCGACGTCTACGAGTTCGAATCGGAATTCGGCGCGCTTGTCAGCAGCTATCTTCCCGAAGATGCTGCCGCATGAAAACGACGCGCTATTTTGAGGAGCAGGTACGACGCAAGAGACCCTATATTGATCCGGCGTGGTGCGCCGCCGTCATTGCCGTGCCCCTTCGTCGCGACGTGCAGCCGGATGGCCGCATTCGCTTCTGGGGTGAAGTCATGCGCGCTGGCGACGACACACCGCGCATCCTCCGCGTGGTGACGCTGGCCGACGGCGAGACGGTCCACAACGCTTTCTTCGATCGAGGGTTCAAGAGGGACGAAGAATGAAGCTGCACTACTATCCCGAGACCGACAGCCTCTACGTCGAGTTCAAGGCCGGGCCGGGGGTGGAAACCCGTGAGGTCTCGGACGGCCTGAACGTCGATCTCGATTCCGCCGGTGATGTGGTCGGCTTCGACATCGACCACGCGTCCCGGCGCCTCGATCTCTCCACGCTGGAGACCGAGGCGTTGCCTGTGCGCTCGACCAGGGTCGGTTGATCCGTGGCGCGCGGCAAGAAGAAGAAGGCCAAGTCCGTCGAGACGCTCACGCATGGCGAGGCGGCACGGCGCAACATCCCCACCGCCGAGTACCACCCCGTCATGGCGGAGGAGGACAAGGCGCCGATCCGCGTGGCCTATGAGCGCCGCAACCGCGACCTCGACCCGCAGCTCGTCTGGCGCGGCAAGGACGAGCAGGACGCCGCCGACCTCGTCGTCCAGGCGCCGCCGCTCTACATCCAGGAGAAGGTGCACCCCAAGGTCCTGATCGACGATCTGCTGCGCCAGACCAGGGAGCGGCGGGAGGAGGAGGCGACCAGCCCGCCCGACCTCTTCGCCGACTTCAACGGCCTGCCCGAGGGCGCCGCGACGACCGAGTTCTACCGCCACGACGCCAACTGGTCGAACCGGATGATCCTCGGCGACGCCCTTCAGGTCATGGCATCGCTGGCCGACCGCGAGGGCCTGCGCGGCAAGGTGCAGTGCATCTACATCGACCCGCCCTACGGCATCAAGTTCAACTCCAACTTCCAGTGGTCTACCAGAAACCGTGCGGTAACAGACGGCAAGGCCGAGCACATCACCCGCGAGCCCGAGCAGGTGAAGGCCTTCCGCGATACTTGGCGCGACGGCATCCACTCGTACCTGAGCTACCTGCGCGACCGCCTGACCGTGGCGCGTGACTTGTTGACGGAGAGTGGTTCGGTCTTCGTGCAGATCGGCGACGAGAACGTTCATTTTGTCCGTGCTTTGATGGAAGAAGTGTTTGGCAAGGACAACTTTGTTTCGGAGATTGTGTTTCAGAAGACCTCCTCAACATCCTCGGAAGCACTTTCAGGCGTTTATGATCTTCTTCTTTGGTTTAGGAAATCCGCAACATCAAAATACCGACCGCAGTTTCAGCTCAAGCGGCCCGGAGGCTTAGGCGCAACTCAATACAGTTATGGTGAAGATGTTACTGGCGCGCGCCGAACATTAGATGATTGGGAGGCGTCAAATGTCAAATCAGACTCATTGCGAGTATTTTCGCACGACAATATTACAAGCCAACGACCGGCACAGGGCGAGGACGTTCGCGACTACTCGTATGAAGGGAAATCCTTTCGTGTGAGTAAGGGAACATTCAAGACAGACGCAGATGGTCTGAGGCGTATAGCACGCGCCAAACGCATGATTTTTATTGGAAACACACTTCGATATGTTCGTTTCTTGGACGACTTTAGCATATTTCCTCATTCAAACCTGTGGGTTGATACTATAACGTCTGGTTTCGCTGACCCAAAAGTCTATGTCGTTCAGACGAACCGTTCAGTCGTTGAACGCTGTATTTTGATGACCACCGACCCGGGCGACCTCGTGCTGGACCCGACCTGCGGTTCCGGCACCACTGCCTATGTTGCCGAGCAGTGGGGCCGGCGCTGGATCACCATCGATACCTCCCGCGTGGCCCTCGCTTTGGCGCGGGCGCGCGTCATGGGCGCGCGCTATCCCTGGTATCTGCTCGCCGACAGCCCCGAGGGCCGCCGCAAGGAAGCCGAGATCACGAAGCGCGCGCCGTCGGATGCGCCGACCGGCGGCGACATCCGCCAGGGTTTCGTCTACGAGCGCGTGCCGCATATCACCCTCAAATCCATCGCCAACAATGCCGAGATCGACGTGATCTGGGAGCGCTGGCAGGAGAGGCTGGAGCCCCTCCGCGCCCGGCTCAACGCCGCTCTCGGCGAGGCTTGGGAGGAGTGGAAAATCCCCCGCGAAGCAGGCGAGGGCTGGCCGGCCGACGCCGCGGCCGCGCACGCCGAGTGGTGGGAAGCGCGCATCGCGCGTCAGAAGGATATCGACGCCTCTATCGCTGCCAAGGCGGACCACGAGTATCTCTACGACAAACCCCATGTCGACAGCGCGCGCATCCGCGTCGCCGGGCCCTTCACGGTCGAAAGCCTGGCGCCGCACCGGATGCTGGCGATGGACGAGAACGACGAGCTCTTCTCTGCGCTGGCCGACCAGAAGCTCGGCTACGGCGAGGCGGCGAACTTTACTGAGATGATCCTGGAGAACCTCAGGACGGCGGGCGTCCAGCAGGCGCACAGGGACGACCGCATCGAGTTCACCGCGCTCACACCTCGGCCTGGCCACTACGTCTGCGCCGAGGGGCGCTACGTCGAGGGCGGCGGCGAGGATGGCGCCACGCGGCGCGCCGGCGTCTTCATCGGGCCGGAGTTCGGCACCGTGGCGCGGCCGGACCTGGTGGCGGCCGCGCGCGAGGCCGCCGACGCCGGCTTCGACGTGCTGATCGCCTGCGCCTTCAGCTACGACGCCCACGCCGCCGAGTTCGAGAAGCTCGGGCGCATCCCGGTGCTGAAGGCGCGCATGAACGCCGACCTTCACATGGCCGGCGACCTCAAGAACACCGGCAAGGGCAACCTCTTCGTCATCTTCGGCGAGCCCGACATCGACATCCTGCCGGACGGCGCCGACAGCATCCAGGTACGGATCAACGGCGTGGACGTCTTCCACCCCAACACGGGCGAGGTGCGGAGCGACGGCGCCGACGGCATCGCCTGCTGGTTCGTCGACACCGACTACAACGAGGAGAGCTTCTTCGTTCGCCACGCCTACTTCCTCGGCGCGAACGACCCCTACAAGGCGCTCAAGACGACGTTGAAGGCGGAGATCGACCCGGACGCCTGGACCACGCTGAACAGCGATACCTCCCGCCCATTCCCCAAGCCCGCCTCCGGCCGCATCGCCGTCAAGGTCATCAACCACCTCGGCGACGAGGCGATGAAGGTGTTCCGGGTGTAGTGGGGACGGCCCCGCTCCCGCGCGGCATGCTCGCCGCCGCCACACTGACAGTCCCATGGAATTCCGTATCGCCGACACCTTCACCGACAGCCTCGCGCGGCTGACTGTCGACGAGCAAAAGGCCGTGAAGACCACGGCCTTCGACCTGCAAATGGACCCGACCGGTGCCGGGCTCTCGTTTCACAAGCTCGACCGGGCGAAGGACCGGAACTTCTGGTCGGTCCGCGTCAGCCGGGACATCCGCCTGATCGTGCACCGGACGGCATCGAGCGTCCTGCTCGCGTATGTCGGTCATCACGATGCCGCGTACCGGTGGGCGGAGCGCCGGCGGATCGAGCGCCATTCCAAGACCGGCGCGGCCCAGATCGTCGAGATCCGCGAGACCGTGCGCGAGATCGAAGTCTCGCGCCCCATCGTGATGGAGGCGCCCACCGTTGCGGAGCCCGCCCCCAAGCCCACTCTCTTCCCCAGAGCCTCCGACGATGAGCTGCTGGGTTACGGCGTTCCCGAGACGTGGCTGAATGACGTGCGGCGCGCGGACGAGGACTCGCTGCTCGACCTCGCCGACCACCTGCCGGCGGAGGCGGCGGAGGCGCTGCTGGAGCTCGCCACCGGCGGCACGCCCGACCGCCCGGCGCACGCGTCCGCCGACGCGGACCCCTTCGCGCATCCGGACGCGCGACGGCGCTTCCGCCTTGTGGAGAACGTGGACGAGCTGGAACGCGCCCTCGAGTTTCCGTGGGAGAAGTGGACGGTCTTCCTGCACCCGGCTCAGCGGAGGATCGTGGAGAGCGCATACAGCGGCCCCGCCCGTGTTTCAGGTTCGGCCGGCACCGGAAAGACCATCGTGGCACTCCACCGTGCCGTCCATCTCGCCCGTACGCATCCCGATTCCCGCGTTCTCCTCGCCACCTTCTCCGACACGCTCGCGAACGCTTTGCACGTGCGGCTCGGGCGTCTGGTGCACAACCAGCCAAGTATTGCCGAACGACTGGAGGTGCAGTCGATGGGCGGGATCGGCCGGCGCCTCTACGAGACCAACTTCGGAGCCGCCACCCTGGCCACCGACGACGATGTGCGGGAGCTTATCGTCGACGCGGGTGCCAAGGTCGGCGAGCACAGGTTCAGCCCACATTTCCTATGGACCGAGTGGAGCCAGGTGGTCGACGCGTGGCTGCTCGAGAGCTGGGAGGACTACCGGGACGTGATGCGGCTCGGCCGCAAGACCCGCCTGGCGGAATCGCAACGCGCGGTGCTGTGGTCGATTTTCTCCCAGGTACACGATGCCCTGGCCGAACGGGAGCTGCTCACGGAGCCTCGCATGTTCCGGCATCTGGAGCGGCATGTCGCGGAGGGAACCCATCCGCCGTTCGAGTTCTGCGTCATCGACGAGGCCCAGGACATCAGCGTGGCGGAGTTGCGTTTTCTCGCCACGCTTGGCGGCGATCGCCCCGACAGCCTGTTCCTCGCTGGCGACCTCGGCCAGCGCATCTTCCGGGCGCCGTTCTCATGGCGAGCGCTGGGCGTGGACGTGCGCGGGCGCTCGCACACCCTGCGCATCAACTACCGGACCTCCCACCAGATACGACGGCAGGCGGATCGCCTGCTGCCGCCCGAGCTCGCCGACGTGGACGGGATCACCGAGCGGCGCGGCAGCACCGTCTCTGCGTTTAACGGGCCGGAGCCCAGCATCAGGGTTTTCGAATCAACCGACCAGGAGGCCGCCGCCATCGCCGATTGGCTGGCTGCACGCCGGCAGGAGGGCTTCGCGCCGCCCGAGATCGCCGTGTTCGTCCGCTCCGAGGACGAGATCACTAGGGCACAGGAAGCCGTGCGCCTGGCTGACCTGACATCGACCGAATTGGACGAACGCTTCGAGGGGGCATCGGACCGGGTGGTGGTCGGCACGATGCATCTCGCCAAGGGGCTGGAGTTCAGAGCAGTGGCGGTGATGGCGTGCGACGACGAAGTGCTGCCCCTGCAATCTCGCATCCAGAACGTGGCCGACGAAGCTGACCTTGAGGACACTTACAGCACGGAACGGCACCTGCTCTACGTGGCGTGTACCCGAGCCCGCGATCATCTTCTGGTGACTGGGGTCGAGCCCGCGTCCGAGTTCATCGACGATCTGCGTATGGATGCGTGAGCTGGTCAGGGAGACGGGGGTGGGCGGTCAGCCCTTTGCCCACTCTCTGCTAGCCTCCGCGCGCCCGCTGCCGGCATACGCCGCTCTGTCTTGCTGCCGCTGACCGATTGGAGTCAACCGACACCACTGAGTCGATACATTTTCTGCTTGGGCACTGACAATAGACAATGACTTCGATCTATTCTGCGGGAACCACCCAACCCTGAAGATCAAGCCACTGCGGCAGGCTAGGGCAATTCATACCGTCCGCTTTCTGACTATTTGAGAGTTGGTCATCTCGTCGCGTTCCTTGGCGCATCAATGCGGCTTCGGCCAATCGTCGTGTATGTGTGAATGGATCCATCCAATGACCAACGCGTCCGTGATAGTTCGAGAAAAATTTCACCATTTCGATCACGGTCGCTGCAGTATTCTCCGGATCCGTAAGAACTTGTTGAGCAGCTCGGAGTGCCCAAATCGAGCGTCCTGCTTCCATCGGGCAAGTCGTGTCCATGATTCGTGCTGAGCAGCCGCTAATGTGTTGGTAAACGCGAATAAGCCGTTCCACTTCTCTTGCATCACCGCAACCCAAGGCGAGAACCGTGACTAGGTCCGCCCAAGCGTA
>CBDBCA010000002.1:850000-1932502 GCA_965202835.1 Alphaproteobacteria bacterium
TCCCGGCCGGTCGCGGGCGCCGATTTCGACGCATTTGTAGAGCGCGCGGTCGCGCAGGCGCCGCGCGAGCTCCGATACGCACGCGGTCGCGCTCCCGTCGGCCCAGCCCGAAAGAGCGGTCCAGACCGCCGCGTCGTCGAGAGCCAGATAGGCGCCGAGGGCCGGCGTCGGGGATGTCAGGTAGCGCGACACCGGTTCGCGGCGCGCTGCCGCGCCGCCCCCGGCATCGGCGACGGCGCCCAGGAGCGATTCCAGCATCTTCTCGGCGGTCCTCGTCGTCTTGTGCATGTAGACCACCCGGTAGAGCCGAAAACGCGCCTCCAGATACTCCTCGGCCACGTGAAGTCCCTTGGGGCCGATATAGAGGCAGGGCGCTTCGAGCTGGGCGTCCCCGCCGGCGGCGACGGCACCGACTTCGAGGCAGTCGAACAGCCAGTCCAGATCGATGTGGCCGAACTCGACGCCGGTCATCAGCCGGTCGCGCCCGATATAGTCCAGGCGGTCGGCATCGAACTGGCTCGACACGATGGCGCCGTAGATGTCCCGCGCGCCGTCGCCGCGCAGCAGCGCGCCGATCCGTTCCGGCAGCCCGTCGTCGACGCCGCGAAGCACGCGGTTGACCGCGGTATCGCCGAGGATGATCTCGGCGCTCCATATCTCGTGCCGCTTGGCGCGGCCCAAAGCCTCGCCGACCGCCTCGAACGCGTGGCTGAACGGCCCGTGGCCGATATCGTGCAGCAGCGCGGCCAGCAGCGCGACGCGCTCGCGGGCGGGATCGCGCTCGCGGCCCGCCCGGCGGGCTATGACCCCGGCGAGCCGGCGCGCCATGTGGTACACGCCGATGCTGTGGGCGAAGCGGCTGTGGGTGGCGCCGGGAAAGACCAGATCGGAGAAGCCGAGCTGACGGATGCGGCGCAGTCGCTGGAACTCGGGCGTGTTCAGGAGATTCCAGGCGATCCGGTCGGTTTCGTCCCGGTCGGCGTCGCCGCTCTCCCCGAAGCCGATCAGCCCGTGGACCGGATCGCGGATGCGCTGGGTTCGCATGGTGCTCCCGGCCGCGCCCCGCTGCTTCGCGGCAGCGCCGCGGTCAGGCCGCGGTCGAGATCGCGCCCGCGTCGTTGTCGACGATCACCGGCGATTCGAAATACTCGATCGTGGGTTCCGCGCCCAGACGCTCGCGGATACCGGCCCGCCAGGCATCGTCGTAGAGACGTTCGGCGTCCTCGCGCGAATCGAAGAGATAGACGCCGCCGCCGGTGCGACCGTCCTCGGACAGGAGATAGTATTTCCGCACCAGGCCCCGGACGCCCCGGTAGAGCGGCGCGGACGCTTCGAACGCGGCCTTCGCCGCCTCGGGCGACTTGGGTTCCGGGAACGTGAAGCGCACGATCGCGGTTACCGCCATGGTTCCAACCTCCTCGTTTCGCAATTCGCGTCCACACTACCACCCGATCCGCACGCTGTCGCCCGGGAGACCCCTCACCCCGGCCCTCTCCCGCGGGGAGAGGGAGACTCGCGGCGCCCCTCCCCCGGCCCCTCCCGCTCGCGGGAGGGGCCGGGGGAGGGTGGGGGCAAACTGCCACGCCCTACTCGTTCGCCCGGTCGCCCAGCACCGCCTCGCGGAATCGGGCGCGGATCGCCGCGCCGTCGCGGAGCGGGAGAACCATCGGCGCCGGGTCGGTCCCGACCTTGACGGCGGCGAACAACGGGCCGGGCTCCCCCAGGAGCTTCGGAACCCACGAATCCACCTCGTCCATCGTTCGGAGCGTCCCGACTTCCACGAAACCGGCGCCGGCGGCGACCGCCGCCAGGTCAACGCCGTGGGCGGTATGGGTCTCCTGCATCCCGGTCTCGCCGTAGCGTTCGTTGTCGATGACGACGATGGCGAGGTTGCCGGGCGCCGCGGCCCCGACGGTCGCCAGCCCGCCGAGCCCCATCAGCATCTCGCCGTCGCCGGTGATCGCCAGCACCCGGCGTTCCGGCCGCGCGTTGGCGAGCCCCAGCCCGACCATCGCCGCGCCGCCCATGCCGCCCCAGAGGTAGAAGTTGTTGGGGTGATCCCCGGCCGCCGCGGCATCCCAGGTGGTCGAGCCGAGCCCGGTCACCACCAGCGTCTCGCCGCGTTGGGCGAGGATGCGGGCAACGACCTCGCGGCGGTCGAGCGGGGCGGCGCTCACTTGGTCCAGTCCTTGAAGCCGATCGCGCGCTGGCCGATCAGCACCGCGACCGGGCGATAGGCGTCGAAGGCGAGGCGCGCGGCGGCGTGAACGGTCTCAGCCACCCGCGCCGCATCGTCGACCTCGTGAACGATCGCGCCCGCGGCTTCGAGAGCGGGCGCCGTCGCCCGTCCCATCGGGACCTGCCACGGGTTGAACTCGCCCCATTGCCCCCGCATCGTCACGAGCATCAGGAGCGGCACGCGGCATTCCTGGACGATGCCCATCATGTTGATGCACTTGCCGACGCCGCTCGACTGCATCAGGAGAACGCCCTTGTCGCCGCCGAGCCAGGCGCCGGTGAGCGCCGCTATGCCCTCCTCCTCGCCGGTGAGCCGCGTGGCCAGCATCGCGTTGTCGGCGTGGCAGCGCTCGATCAGCCGGCGGTGCCCGTTGTCGGGCACGTAGTAGACCTGCCGGACGCCGGTTTCGGCGAGGACGCCGAACACCGCGTCCGGCCATTCGGCCGCTTCGTTCATCTCCGTACTCCGGTTCACGCGATCATGCCCGAGCGGCGAAGCGAGGAGATCATCGAGGTATCGAGCAGATAGCGGTAGCTCCGCTCCGGATCGGCGGCGAGCGCCCGCCAGTCGTCGAGATTGTGCGCCCGTACGTCGGGATCGCGCTCTTCCATCAGCTTCTTGTTGCGCTCGGTGATCGCGTTGATCGCGTTCACCGCTTCCGGCTTGCGCCGGACCTCGTAGCCGTCGAGCTCGGATTCGCCGGCGCGGCCGTGGACGACGGCGGCCATGCGGCCGGTGAGGTCGATGGCGTCGTGAAGCCCGCCGTTGAGCCCCATCCCGCCGAGCGGATTGTTGATATGCGCGGCATCGCCGGCGAGGAAGACGCGCCCCTTGCGGTAGGTGTCGGCGACCCTCTGGCTCACCCGGTAGATCGCGCGCACCTCGATCTCGTAAGGCTCGTCGCGCGGCAGCAGGTTGTTGAGGCAGCCCTGGAGGTAACGGTCGGACACCGCGTCGTCGGCCTCGACGGTAGGTTCGACGGGAACCACGATCCGCCACATGTCCGGTATTTCGAGCAGCAGGAACCATTCCACCGGGTCGGCGGTGTAGTTGACCGAGCAGATATCCGGCAGCGCCGACTTGAAGTCGAACCTGGTCCCCGAGACCAGGAAATGCTCGGGATGGGTGAAGCCCTCGAATCCGATGTCCATCAGCTTGCGAACCGCGCTGCGCCCGCCATCGGCGGCGATCAGCCAGGCGCCGCGGTACCTAGTCTCTCCGTCCGGCGTGCGGCAGGTGACGGTCAC
This sequence comes from Alphaproteobacteria bacterium, assembly GCA_965202835.1. Lineage (GTDB taxonomy): Bacteria > Pseudomonadota > Alphaproteobacteria > MPNO01 > MPNO01 > MPNO01. The sequence continues at coordinate 853,487 of CBDBCA010000002.1, forward strand.
CCCGTCCTCGTCCTGCGTCACGCCGGTCACCTCGTGCCGGAAGAGGAGCGAGGCTCCGTCGATCCCGGACAGCCGGTCGTAGAGCCAGCCGACCAGCTTGAACTGCTCGCATTGCAGCCGGTAGGGGTGGCGCGTGTCGCCGGCGAGGACCGACAGGTCGAATTCGGCGATCTTGCCCTTCTCCCGGTCGCGAAACTGCCAGACCGGGCAGATCAGCCCCATCTCGATCATCGCCTCCGCCGCGCCGCACGCCTCGAGCAGGTCGAGGGTCGGCGGGTGAATGGTGGACGCCCGGTAGTCGATGACGACCCCGGGCTCCTTCTCCAGCACGGTGACGGGAAGACCCGCCCGCGCCAGCAGCCAGGCCGCCGTCGCTCCGACCGGCCCTCCCCCGGCGATCAGAACGGTGTCCGGTGTCGCGTTCACGCTTCCTCTTCCCGTAACCGGCGCGCGCCTAGATACTCCGACGGAACGCGCGGCTTCAAGACGGCGGGGCGAGTCCGGCCTCGATCCTGCGCCGCCGCCCGGCCGTCCAGGCCCAGGCCGCCGCCGGCAGCAGCAACGCGCTGGCGAGCGCCGCCTGAAACCCCCAGACGTCGGACAGCGCGCCGACGGCGAGCAGGCCGACCGCCGGGCAGCCGAGCCAGAGCAGCCCGTACAGCCCGAGCACCCGGCCGCGAAACGTCTCCGGCACGGTGTACTGGACGATGGTCTGGATCCCGACGCCGCCCACCGCGAGCGCGAAAGCCGAGAGCGCGAGGCAGGGCAGCGCGAGCGCGAAGATGTCGGTGGCGACGAACCCGGACAGCGCCGCGATGAGGAGAACCGCGGAGTGGATCACGCGGCGCGGCATCCGTTCCGGCGTGCTGCGGCGCACCGCGAACAGCGCCCCCAGCATCGCCCCGACCCCGCCGGCGGAGGTCAGCCAGGCGAGCCCCATGGCGTCGCGCTCGAACACCGCGCCCGCGAAGCCGGGCAGCAGCTCCGTCGCGGCGCGGCCGGCGAGCGAGATCGCGAACAGCAGCACGAATATCGGCCCGATCGCCGGGTGCGAGGCGGCGAGCCGGATTCCGTCGGCGATCTCGCGCGGGATCGCGGCGAGGGATTTTCGGCCTTCCGCCCCGTGCCGCCGCCGCACCGAAATCAGGTGGAGCGCGATCAGGAACGGCACATAGGTCAGGACATTGATGGCGATCGCCACCCCGGCGCCCCAGGCGAGAATGGCGACCCCCGCGAGCGCCGGGCCGACCGAGCGCGCCAACTGCCACATCATCGAATTGACCGCGATCGCGCCCACCAGTTCCGGCGGCGTGACCATGTTGGCGATCAGGGCCTGGCGGAAGGGATGGAAGATGGCGTGCAGGATTCCCGACACGAATGTCAGCAGCACCAGGAGCTCGATGGTGATCAGCCCGCCGAGCACCAGCACGGCGAGCGCGAGCGCCTGGACCGACATCCCGTATTGCAGCAGCCGCGAGCTGGCCAGCCGGTCGAGCCGGTCGGCGAAGGCGCCGGCGACCGGGGTGATGACGATCACCGGCAGCATGTCGGCGAAGGCCAGAATGCCGAGCCAGGTCCCCGACTCGGTCAGCTCCCAGGCGAGCCAGAGAACGGCGACCCGCTGGATCCAGGTGCCGAGCAACGAGGGAATGCTGCCAAGCGCGTAGAGACGGAAGTCCGGATTGCCGAACGCGACCGCGACCCCGTCGAAGCCGAGCGCCGCTTTCATGCGTACAGGCGGGCCGCCCCGGCTTCGCGGCGGATAGGTCCATCCGTCATGGTCGGCGGAGGCCGACCATCCACGAGTTTTTTCATTCCGAACGGTCCAACAAAAACAAAACGTGGATGGTCGGCCTCCGCCGACCATGACGTGAAGGAGAGTCGGGGGTGTGCTTCGAACAAAGCCGGATTCGCCCTACCGTCCCCGATAGTCCGGCTTGCGCTTCTCGGAGAAGGCGGCGATGCCCTCCAGGTAATCCTCGGTGGTGCGGATCTTTTCGTAGGAATGTCCCTCCACGTCGAGCGCGACCTTGAGACTGGTGTCGTAGGCGCTGTTCAGCACGCGCTTGAGCGACTGCATGGAGATCGGCGCGAGCGCGTTCAGCCTCGCCGCATAGTCATGGACCAGCGCGGTCAGCCCCTCGGCGTCTTCCGCGGTCGCGGTCAGCAGACCCCAGTCCACCGCCTGTTCCGCGGGGATGCGCTTGCCGAGCATCACCATGTCCTTGGCGCGGGTGAGGCCGGCGATGCGGGCCACGCGCACGCTGCCGCCCGAGCCCGGCATCTGGCCGATGGCGCTTTCCGGCAGGGCGACGAGGCAGTCCTTCGTCGCGAGCCGGAAATCGCAGGCGAGCGCCAGCTCGAAACCCACCCCGAAGCAGTATCTCTCGAGCGCGGCGATGACCGGCTTCCGGCAACGTTCGGGCGTGCCGATGTTATCGGCGAGATCGGACATCCGGTTCTTGGGTATCGACGGGAACGACTTCACGTCGCCGCCCGAGGAAAAGACGCCGTTCGCGCCGCGGATGCAGATCACGCCGACGTCGTCATCTTCGTCCATTTCCTCCAGCAGACCGCGAATCTGCTGCCGCGCGCGATAGGAGACGATGTTGAGCGGCGGGCGGTCGAGAATCACATGGCCGATCCGGTTCTCGACGTCGACCTCGGCGCGCAAGCCGTCCAGATCGCGCAGCAGCCCGGCCCGCCGCTCGGCGTAGTCCCTCTCCATCGTCTCTCCTTCCGGTTGGCTTCTGGAGCGTTTTCCGACCTTATCGGTTCACGACGACCCGTCCCACCCTCCCCCAACCCCTCCCGCGAGCGGGAGGGGAGAAGGCAGGGAGGACCCGGCAAGCGAGTCCCCTCTCCCCAACGGGGAGAGGGTCCGGGAGAGGGGGGATACTGCTAGAGCGTGCTGTCGAAATCCGGCAAGACGGTATACGCCCCGTCGCGCAGCAGGCGGCGCAGCAGCTTGCCGGAGGCCGAGCGCGGGATGGCGTCTATGAAGACATAGGCGCGCGGCCTCTTGAACCGTGCGAGATCGCTCGCAAGGCAGGCCGCGTCGAGGGACTCCGCGCTCGCGTCGGCCGAGGCCGGCTCGACGAAGGCCACCACTTTCTGGCCCATCCGATCGTCCGGCATGCCGACCACCGCCGCCTGGCGAATCTGGGGAAGCGCGTCAAGCACGTCCTCGACCTCCTCCGGATGGATGTTCTCGCCGCCCGAGATGATCATGTCGTCGACCCGGCCGACGAGAAAGAGCTCCCCATCCTCGTCGAAATAGCCGAGGTCTCCGGTGAAGTACCAGCCGCCCCGGATCGACTTGGCGTCGGAATCGGGGCGTTTCCAGTAACCCGCGAAGGCATCGAGGCACTCCATCGGCGCGATCACCTCGCCGATCTCGCCCTGAGGCAGGACCCTGTCCGGACCGCTCTTGAAATCGGGATCGGCGAAGACGACGCGGAGCTCCTGGCCGGTCGCCGCGCGTCCGGCGCAGCCCGGCTTGTCGACCACATGATCGCAGGCGGCGAAGGAATAGACTTCGGACGATCCGTAAAAGTTGACGAAGACCTCGGGCCCGAAGACCTCCGCGCAGGCTTTGGTCAGCGCCGAGGTCATCGACATCCCGGCGAAGCCGATATGGCGCACCGAGGAGAGGTCGGCGGCGGCGATGTCGGGATGGTGGACCATGTCGTGAAACATGGTGGGCACCAGGAACAGAGCGTCGATCCGTTCCTCCCCGATCAGCCGGATCGCTTCGCCCGCGTCGAAGCTCGGCATGCAGACGAAGGTGCCGTTGAGCGCCGCCGCCATCTCCAGCGCGCGCACCCCCATGGTGTGAAACAGAGGCATCACGCCGAGCTGCACCTCGCCGTAGCCGTAATGCAGGTGGGCGACGCAGTTGAACGAGGCGTTGCGCTCGGCGTCGTGCGACCGGGGCACGCCCTTGGGCCGGCCGGTGGTTCCCGAGGTGTAGAGCATCAGACAGGTCGATGCGGGGTCGACCGCGGGAAGTTCCGCGCTTTCGGATTCCGCCGACAGGTTTTCGAAAATCCGACCCTCTCCCGAGGCGCCGCCGACGCGGACATACCGTTCGGCGGAAAACCCCGTCATCCGCAGAGCCTCGACCGCGGCCTCCTCCGAACGCGGTTCGTAGACGAACGCCTTCGCCTCGGCATTCTCGATCACGAAAGCGAAATCGTCCCCGCTGCCCCGCCAGTTGAACGGGACGAAATTCGCCCCGATCCGCTGGCACGCCCAGAAAAGCGTCGCCATCTCGACCCGGTTGGACAGCACGACGACCACCGCGTCTCCGGTCTCGATGCCAAGGCGTGTCAGCCCGTGGGCGACCCGGCCGATCTCGTCATTCCATTCGGCATAGGTCATCCGGACCGCACCGTCGACCACGGCGAGCGCATGCGCGTCCCGCGCGACCGCGCGCGCGAAGACCGTGCCGAGAGGGATGGCGGTCACGACGCGTCTCCCGCAACGTCCAGGATCGCACGCACCATTCCCTCGTAACCCGTACAGCGGCAGATATGGCCCGACAGCATGTCGCGCACCTCGTTTTCGGTCGGGTCGGGGTTGGTCTCCAGGAACTGCGTCGCAGAAATCAGGATACCGGCGGTGCAGAAACCGCATTGCAGCGCGTGGTGGCGGCGAAACGCCTCCTGCAACGGGCTCAGCGTCCCGTTCTCGGCAAGCCCCTCGACGGTTCCGATCTCGGCGCCGTCGACCTGCACCGCGTAGCGCAGGCATGAGCGCACCGCGCGCCCGTCGACATCGACCGTGCACGCGCCGCAAACGCCGTGCTCGCAGCCGACATGGGTTCCGAACAGCTTGAGCTCGTGGCGCAGGAAATCGCTGAGCAGTGTCCTGGATTCGGCGTAGCCGCTGCGGGGCGTTCCGTTGACGGTGACGGTCACGCGCTGCTTCGTCCCGGGCTTGAGTCGCAGCACGCTTACGCCCCCGCTCTTTCGAACGCGCGTTCGAGCACGCGCGCGCCCAGCACCCGAACCAGTTGCCGCCGATAGTCCGCGCTCGCCTTGGGGTCCCCGATCGGATCGACCCGGTCGGCCGCGACCGCCGCCGCCCCGGCCGCGGTTTCCGCGCTGGCGGGCGCGCCGACGAATTCGGAGAGGTCGGCCAGGACGGGGCGATCCTCGATCCCGCCGAGCCCCAGCGCGACCGCCTTCACGGTTCCATCGCTCGCGACGGTGGCCGCCGCCGCGGCCGCGCCGATCGCGAAGTCGCCGCGGCGCTGGGCGATTTCGTCGAACGCGTAACCGGTGCTCGCGGAACGCGCCGGCCAGCGAAGCGCGGTCACGAGCTCGTCGGGCTCGCGGGCGGTGGCGAAAATCCCCTCGAAGAAGTCGTTGGCAGCGACGGTGCGCGTCCGCCCCTTGCGCTGGAGGACGACCGCGCCGTCGAGGGCGATCAGGGTCAGCGGGATCTCCGCGCTCGGATCGGCGTGACAGACCGAACCGCCCATGGTTCCCCGGTTCCGGGTCTGGAAATGCCCGACGAAAGGCAACGCCTCGGCGAGAAGCGGCACGCGTTCCCGGACGAGGGCGGAGTCGAGCGCATCGACCTGGCGGCAGACCGCGCCCGTCTCGATGCCGTCTTCGGCGGCTCCGATCCCGGCCAGCTCCCCGACGGGATTGATGTCGATGACGGCGGCGGGCCGCGCGAGCCGCATGTTGAGCATCGGGCCGAGCGACATTCCGCCGGCCAGGACGGAGGCGTCCGAACCGAACTCGGCGATCAGATCGAGCGCCTCGTCGAGCGTATCGGCCCGGCAGTATTCGAAGGGCGCCGGTTTCACCGCGCGTCTCCTTGCGACGCCACCAGGTCCCAGACCTTGTTGAGGGTGAACGGCGGCTCGACGTCCTCGCGACCGAGCGCATCGGCGACGGCGTTGGCGATCGCCGTCGGCGCCAGCATCGAACAGCCGTCGCCCATCCCCTTGGCGCCGAGAGCCGTGTGGGGCGATGGGGTGTCGACATGACCGATGGTGAGAGTCGGCATTTCCGGCGCGGTCACGCAGAGATAGTCGGCAAAGGTTCCCGAGAGCGGATTGCCGTCCTCGTCGTAGACCATCTCCTCCAGCAGGGCCCCGCCGACGCCGTGAGCGAACCCGCCGACGATCTGGCCTTCGACGATGAGCGGGTTGAGGACGGTTCCGACGTCGTGGACGGAGACGTATTTCCTTACTTCGACCCTGCCGGTTCCCGGGTCGATCTCGACCGCCGCCAGGTCGCAGATGAAGCCGAACGTCACGGCGGAGGCCACCCGGTCCTGCTCATCGGGCGGGCCGAGCTCGGGCGGCGACATGACGGCGGTCTCGAAGATCCCGGGCGCCATGCCTTCCGGCAGGCCGGCGGGATGCCAGTGGGTCTTGGCGGCGACGCGGCGGAACGGCAAGGATTTTTCCGGCACGCCGACGACGCGGGCGACACCGTCCGCCAGCTCGACGTCCTCCGCCGCCACCTCCAGATCCTCGGCCGCCACCGCCCTGACCTTGTCCGCGACGAGCCGCGCGGCATCGCCGATGGCGCTGGTCACGACCGAGGAAAACCGGTTCGCGTAGTTGCCCGACGCCAGCGACCACGCGCTGGTCAGCGTGTCGACCTCGGTCACCACGTCGATGTCGTCGGGTGTGAGGCCCAGGGTATCGGCGACGATCTGGGCGGCGACCGTCGCGTGCCCCTGGCCCGCCGGCGTCGAAACGGTTTTTACGGTTACCGAGCCGGACGGGTCGATCGAGATCGTGCAGGTCCCGAGACCGCCCGAACGGCCGCCCGCGCGGGCGCGTTCCTCCGGCGTCTGGGCGAGCGTCACATAGGCCATGTTGGAGCCGGACGGCTCGATCGCGGTCGCCATGCCGATGCCGAAAAGGCGGCCCTCCTCCCGCGCCCGCCCGCGCTCGGCGCAGAGCTCCGCATAGCCGGCGAGGTCGAGCGTCTTGTCCAGCCCCGCCTCGTAATCGCCGGCGTCGTAGATCGCGCCCGCCGGCGCGCGGTAGGGAAACGCGTCCTTTGGGATGAAATTGCGCCGCCTGATCTCCGCGATGTCGATTCCGAGCGCTCGCGCGCCGGCATCCATCGCGCGTTCGAGAGCGAAGAAGAACTGCGGCCCGCCATAGCCGCGGTTGAGGCCGACCGGCAGGCGGTTGGTCGTCACCAGCCGGTTGTCGACATGAATGTTGCCGACCCGGTAGGCGCCGTTCGACGCGCTGTGCATCCGGTAGACGGATGCCGGCTCGGGCGCGCGGATATAGGCGCCGACATCGACGACATTCAGGAATTTGAGCCCGATCAGCGTGCCGTCATTTCGAAATGCCGCCTCGACGGCATCCTCCCGGTTCGACGCCGCCGACGAGCCGACGAGGTGTTCCAGCCGGTCCTCGATCCACTTGAGCGGGACGCCGAGCAGGCGGCTCGACGCGGCGAGCAGCACCATATAGGGATACATCCCCTGCTTGATGCCGAAGCTCCCGCCGCTCTGCGGCGAGGTGATCAGGCGCAGCCGGTTGCCGGGCACCTTGAGCGCTCCGCACATCAGCGCGTGCAGGATGAACGGCCCCTGGAAATTGGACCATATCGTGTAGCGGTCGGGGGCGGGTTCGAACTGCGCGACCGCGCCATAGGTCTCCATCGGGGTCGAGGAGTAGCGCGGAAACGTCCATTCCAGACGGACGACGCGGTCGGCCTCCTCGAACGCGGCTTCCGGGTCGCCGTAGCGGAAGCCGCGGCGGTGCACGACGTTGGAGCCGACCGCCTCGTGCAGCAGCGGCGAGTCGTCGTCCATCGCGGCCTTCGGATCGACCACCGGGGGCAGCGGCCGGTACTCGACCTCGATCAGCTCAAGCGCGTCCTCGGCGACATAGCGGTCCTCGGCGGCGACCAGGGCGACCGGCTCGCCGGCATAGCGCACCTTGTCGACCGCCATCGGATAGTAGTCGATCGGCACGCGTACCGCGCTGGGGATGGGCCCGGTCGCGGCCGAGATGTCGACACCGGTGACGACTCCGTAAACGCCCGGGTGCGACTCCGCCTTCGAAATGTCGATCGAAAGGATGTCGGCATGCGCGTGGGGCGAACGCAGGAGGGCCGCGTGACGGATTCCGGCCACCGGCTCCATGTCGTCGATGAAGCGCGCGTGGCCGGTCAGGAGCGCCTCGTCCTCCTTGCGCGGGACCGGGGCCCCGACCCAGCGGCCGCCGACCGTCATCGCGCGTTGAGGGCCTCCGCCGCCGACAGGTAATCCTCGATCATGGTGCGCAACATTTTGCCAAGCACCTCATTGCCGAGCGTCCCGTCGTCGCCATAGGCCTGGCCGGCCTGCGCGAGAGCGAACACCTTCGGGTAGCACCAGCAGCCCAGCACTTCGAGCGGAAGCCGGAGACTCATCAGCCCGCGCGCGCCGCCGACCAGGGACGGCGAAGCCGACATGAGCAGGGCCGACTTGCGGTCGAGCGGCACCGGCTGCATGCGGGACAGCCAGTCGATCGCGTTCTTGATGGTGCCCGGCGCCCCCCAGTTGTATTCCGGCGAGGCGAGCAGCCAGGCATCGGAGCCCGCGATGCGCGCGCCCAGCGCCTCGGCGCCGGCGGGAATGCCGGATTCGTCCTGCAGGTCGCCGTTATAGAGCGGCATGTCGAATTCGCCGAACTCGGCGTGGTCGACCTCGTGCCCGCATTCGCGGACAATGTCCTCGGCGAGCAGGAGGAGACGCCGATTGATCGATTCTTTCCTGAGCGAAGCGGCGAGCGCGAATACCTTCATGTGCCGGTTTTCCTTTCCGGGAGCGAGCCTCGATGTCGGCGGCAGAAGATAGCGGCGCCGCGCGGGACGGTCCACGCCCGGCGCCCGCCGAACCTTCCGGTTTCCATACCGGCGAAGCCGCCGGTCCCGCCGACATGGCGGCCTGTTTCGCGATCCGCCGCGAGGTGTTCTGCGTCGAACAGGGGGTGTCCGAAGATCTGGAAATCGACGGCCGGGACCCCGAATGCCGGCACTACCTGCTGCGTGTCGACAGACGGACGGTCGGCGCCGCGCGCGTCCGTCCCGTGGAGCCCGGAGTCGCGAAGATCGAACGCGTGGCGATTCTGGAGGCGTACCGCGGCCGCGGGCTGGGCTTCGCTCTAATGCGTCATGTGCTGCGTGAATTGGGACGCGACAGGGCGGTTCTGCACGCGCAGGCGCACAGCGAAAGCTTTTACCGCGCGCTCGGCTTCACGACCGAAGGCGAGCCCTTCGAGGAAGCCGGCATCCCGCATGTCCGCATGACCCGCAACTCTTTGCCTTCGGGGAATTGAGTCGGCCGGTCTGATTTGGTCTGATGGGGGATCGCCGAACGGACGGAACCCGGCCGGCACGCAAACAGGGAGAACTGACGATGAGAGGCATCAAGTTGCTGGCGCTCGCGGCGGCCGGCGTATTGACCGCGACCGGTGCGACGGCGCAGAGCACGGCCGACTTTTACAAGGGCCGGACGGTCACCATCCTGCACGGCTTCGGAGTCGGCGGCACCTACGGCAAGACTTCGCTCGCGCTCGCCGAGACGCTCAAGCCGATCCTCGGGACCGATTCGGTCATCGTCCAGAACCGGCCCGGCAGCGGCGGGCTGAAGATGACCAACTACGCCTACAACGTGGCGCCGAAGGATGGCTCGGTCATCCTCATGCTGCCCGACACGCTGGTCGTCACGCAGCTCACGCGCCCGAAGGCGGCGAAATACGAAGCCGACAAGTTCACCTTCCTCGGCGGAGCGCTCAGGGTGAACTCGGTGATGGTCGCGCGGAGCGACACGGGCGTGAAACAGTGGTCCGACCTCAAGACCAAGGAAGTGCCGTTCGCTTCGTCGGGCGTGGGGTCGCAGACCTATCAGGTGCCCGCGATCGTCAACGGGCTGCTCGGAACCAAGATCAAGATCGTCAAGGGCTATCGCGGCTCGCGCAAGATGCTGCTGGCGATGGAACAGGGCGAGGTCGCCGGCATCAACCTGACCTGGCTCGCTTTCAAGACCAACCGCGAGGCCTGGTTCAAGAACGGGTTCGCGGTGCCGCTGATCCAGATGGGGCCGAAGCCCGAAGCGGAACTCGCCAATGTACCGATGCTGAGGAATCTGGTGGCGGCCGAGGACCGGCCGATCATCGGCTTCATGTCGACCCTGGTCGCCATCGGGCGCAGCCTCGCGACCCCGCCGGGGGTGTCGCAGGACAAGATCGCGTTCCTGCGCGGGGCGTTCGCGAAGGCCGTCGCCCAGCCCTCCTTCGCGGCCATGATGAAGAAGAGCAAGCTCAGGGTCACACCCAGCACGGGCGAGGAAATCCAGAAAGTCGTGAATGGCAGCCTCAAGATAAAGCCGGCGGTCGTCGCCAAGGCGCGCGAACTTCTGTTCGGCAAGCAATAGCGCGACGCCGGATGCGCAACGGACGCCCCGGCCCGGTTGGGCCGGGGCGTTTCGTTTGACGGGCGGAGCCTCGCCACACGGCCTACGACAAGCCGTTCCGGGGACTATACCTCCCCAAAGAAGTTGTCATGAGTGGGCCTCTTTCAACCGTATCGCGCCACCCCATATAGTCGATATGGACGGGCATCCGACAACCATTGACGAACCACTCGCCATGGACCGCGACCCGGCCGTAAACCGGCAAAAACTGGAGGCGGACGAAGCCGTCGTCCGCGGCGGGTTCCGACGCAAGCTGCGTGCGACCATCGGCCGGGTGCCGTTCGTCGAGGACGCGGTCGCGGCGTTTTACTGTGCCGTGGACAGGGACACCCCGCTCTACGTCAAGGCAATGCTGATGGCAGCGATCGCGTATTTCATAACGCCGACCGACGTGATTCCGGACTTCATCGCCACCCTCGGATATACCGACGACGCGGCGGTGATGATGGCGGCGATCAGGGCGATCGGCAGCAACCTGAAACCCGGTCACCGCGAACAGGCCCGCCGCTTCCTGGCCGACATGAAGAAGTAGGGCGAACCCGGGGCGGGGTATTCTGGACACCGTCACGGGCCGTCTCCATGATCCGCGGATGCCGTCCTCCCCGCTCTCGCGTCTCTTCGACCCGCGCTCCATCGCCGTGGTCGGTGCATCGGCGAACGAGGAAAAGCCCGGTTTCCAGATCCTAAGAGCGCTCCACCCGTTTCACGGGACGGTTTACCCGATCAACCCCCGCGGCGGCGCCATTCTCGACCGCCCGGTGTATCGCAACCTGGGCGAAGTACCCGAACCCGTGGACCTCGTCGCCCTCGTGCTGCCCGCCCGGCATTCTCTCGCGGTGCTGGAAGATGCCGCGGTGACTGGCGCCGGCGCCGCCTTCATGGTGAGCGGCGGGTTCGGCGAGACGGGCAAAATCGGCGCCGCGCTCGAATCCGAAATCGCGAGCGCGTGCCGGGCCGGCGGGATCCGGCTTCTGGGCCCCAACACTTCGGGTTTTCTTCGCCCGTCTCGCGGTCTGGCCTGCACCTTCCTACCGGCCGCGACGGAGATTGCGCCGGGCTCGATAGGGATCGTGGCGCAATCGGGCGGCATCAATCTCACGCTGGCGATGATGGCGAACGCCGCCGGTCTCGGGGTCAGCCTCGCCGTCGGCCTCGGCAACGCGGCGGATCTGGGGCTGGCGGAAACGCTCACCTATCTCGCCGCCGATCGGGAGACGCGGGCGATCGTCCTCCATGTCGAAGGGGTGGTCGACGGGCGGAGCGTCTTCGATGCCGTCAGGGCTGCCGTCCCGGCCAAGCCGGTAATCGCGCTCCCGGTCGGCAAGTCGGATCTCGGCGGCTTCGCGGAATCCCATACCGGCGCCCTGATGGGGAATCACCGCCTCACGCGATCCGCGCTCCGCCAGGCGGGGGCGGTCGTGGTGGAGACCCTCGACGACGCGCTGGACGCGGCGTACGCGCTGTCGGTCACGCGGCTTCGCCCGGCGCGGGACCCGGGCATCGGCGTGCTCACCGGCCAAGCGGGGCCCGGGCTGCTCATGACCGACATCCTGAGGCGGGCGGGCATATCGGTGCCTGAACTCGCGCCGACCACCGTCGAGCGGATCGCCGACGCGCTGCCGCCGCTCACATACATGAGGAACCCGGTCGACACGGGACGCCCGGGCGCAAGCTTCGGCCCCGTTCTCGATGCCCTCGCGGCGGACGACGCGGTCGATGCGGTGCTCGCCAACGCGCTGATCGAAGGGGGCTCGCTCGATCTCGGCGGGGCGGCGATCGAAGCGGCCGGGAGGACGGAGAAGCCCGTTCTCTTCGCCACCGCGGGCGCGCCCTCGGAAACGGCGAGACTGGTTCACGGGCTCCGCGCCTCGGACATTCCGGTCTTTCTCGCACCCGACCGGGCCGCGCGTGCGGTGGCGGCGATGGTCGAGGACGCGCGCCACAGGGCGGCCGTGGACTCCGGCAGCCTCGACGCCGCGCCCTGCGGGGCGCCTCGGGCCGCGCCGCCGCTCACGCGCCCGGTCGACGAGGACGAGGCGAAAACGCTGGTATCCGCCTACGGCATCCCGACACCGAAACGAACGGCTTGCCGAAGCCGCCGCGAGGCGGGGGCGGCGCTTGCGGCGATGGAGGTTCCGGCGGTCGCCAAGGTGCTGGACCCCGCGGTCCTCCATAAATCGGATGTTGGAGGCGTCCATCTCGGGATAGAGACCGTTCAGGCGCTGGAATTGGCGCTGGATGCCATCGACCGGGTTTCGAGCGCGGGCTACCTCATCGAGGAAATGGTTCCGGAGGGGCTCGATCTCATCCTCGGCGCGCGGAACGACCCGAGTTTCGGCCCGACCGTGCTGCTGGGTCTCGGCGGCACCGCGGCCGAGGCAATGGACGACGCTGCGGTGGCGCTCGCGCCGCTCGGCCCCGGCGAGGTGGACAGGATGATCGACTCGCTTGCCGGCCGCGCGCTGTTCGGCCCATGGCGCGGCGCGCCGACTCCCGACCGCGCCGCGATCCGCGGGACCGTGCTGGGCCTCGCCCGGCTGATCGCGGAGCACCCCGAAATCGCCGAGATCGATCTGAATCCGGTCAGGGTCCATGCCGAGGGCGCGGTCGCACTCGACGCGCTGATCGTGCTCCGGCGCGAACAGGCGGCGTGAACCGGCGGACGGTGGCCCGTGCCCGCGAAAGCGGGTATTCTGCGAACAAACCGCGATTCACGCGAGCGGAGACGCAGCATGGAACGAAGCTTCGCCAAGGAAGTCGAGCTTCTGCGTAAGGGTGACGGGGAATATTTCGAGGGCGAGGGCATCCTGGCGATCACCAAGGCCCTGCTGCAATCCGGCGTCAGCTATGTGGGAGGCTATCAGGGCGCTCCGGTCTCTCACCTGATGGACGTGCTGACCTCCGATTCGAAGGGGCTGATGGCGGAGCTCGGCGTCCATACCGAGGTTTGTGCCAGCGAGGCCGCCGCGGCGGCGATGCTCGCGGCCTCCATCAACTATCCGATCCGGGGCGCCGTCACCTGGAAGTCGACGGTCGGCACCAATGTCGCGGCGGACGCCTTGTCGAACGTCGCCTCCGCCGGCGTCGTCGGCGGCTCGCTGATTATCCTGGGCGAGGATTACGGCGAGGGCGCCAGCATCATCCAGGAACGCACCCATGCCTTCGCGATGAAGTGCTCGGCCTGGCTGATGGACCCCCGTCCCCACCATCCGCGCATGGTGGAGCTTATCGAAAAGGGATTCGAGCTTTCCGAAGCCTCGCACACGCCGGTCATGGTCGAGTTCCGCATCCGCGCCTGCCACGTCACCGGCCGCTTCGCGACCAGGGACAACAAACCCGGGCAGTTCTCGACCAACAACAAGCTGGAGAAGCCCGTCTTCGACCTCGGGCGTATCGCCCTCCCTCCGGCGACCTACGAGCAGGAGAAGAAGAAGGTCGAGGAGCGCTTCCCCGCCGCTATCGACTTCATCCGCGAGCACAAGCTGAACGAGGTTTTCCCCGGCAAGTACGACGATGTCGGCATCATCTGCCTCGGCGGTCTCTACAACTCGGTGATCCGCGGTCTCCAGCAGCTCGGTCTCGCCGACGTGTTCGGCAATTCCGAGATTCCCATCCTTTGCCTCAACGTCACCTACCCGCTGGTCGACGACGAGATCACGGATTTCTGCGCCACCAAGCGTTCCGTGCTGATCGTCGAGGAAGGCTTCCCGGAATACCACGAGCAGGCGATCAACGCGCTGTTGCGCAAGGCCGACCTCAATACCGACATCGTCGGCAAGGGCGTGTTCCCCAAGGCCGGCGAATACCAGGCCGAGGTAATGCTGCGCGGGCTCGCGGGCTTCATCGAGGGCTCGGTGCCGAAGGGGATCGACCTGGAGCCGGTATCGGCGGCCGTCGCCGACCTCGACAAGACCAAGGAAACCGCCGCCGAGATGCTGGGCAGGCCGGTCCCCAAGCGTCCGCCGGGTTTCTGCACAGGCTGCCCGGAAAGGCCGGTGTTCAGCGCGATAAAGCTGGTGCAGCGCGAGGAGGACATCGGCGAGGTGCACATCTCTGCCGATATCGGCTGCCATACCTTCGCCGCGCTGCCGCCCTTCGGGCTGGGCAACACGGTGACCGGCTACGGGCTCGGGCTCGCGAGTTCGGCGGGCGTCGCGCCGCACTTCAACGGGCGCACGATCTCGATCATGGGAGACGGAGGGTTCTGGCATAACGGGTTGTCCAGCGGCATCAGCGGGGCCGCCTTCAACAACCACGATTCGGTTCTGGTCATCATGGCCAACGGCTATTCCTCGGCCACCGGCCAGCAGCGGCTGCCGTCGACCACGGCGGGCGGCAGCGTGCCGTCCGACACGGTCATGCCGATCGAGCGCGCGATCAAGGGTCTCGGCGTCAAGTGGGTGCGCAAGCAGTACACCTATCGCGTTAGCAAGATGAAGAAGCTGCTGCACGAGGCGCTGACCACGCCGGAGAAGGGGCTGAAGGTGATCATCGCCGAGGCCGAGTGCCAGATCGCCAAGCAGCGCCGACTGCGTCCGATGGTGCGCAAGGCGCTCGACGCCGGCAACCGGGTCGTCCGCACGCGTTTCGGCGTCGACGAGGACACCTGCACCGGCGATCACTCCTGCATCCGGCTCTCGGGTTGCCCGTCGCTCACCGTCAAACCCAACCCGGACCCGCTGCGCAAGGACCCGATCGCGCATGTCAACAACGGCTGCGTGGGTTGCGGACTGTGCGGCGAGGTCGCCGACGCGGCCGTGCTTTGCCCCTCCTTCTACCGCGCGGACATCGTCCAGAACCCCAAGGGCGTGGACCTGTTCCTGGACAAGTGGCGCAAGAGCGTGATCGGCAGACTCGGAGGCCATGCGAACGGAGCCGCCGTCGGCAACGGGGCGGCCAGGGGCGACGGAGCCGCCGCATGAGCGACGAAACGAACGGCGCCGCCAACGGCGCGGACGCGCTCCCCGAGCGCACCTTCACGATGGTCGTCGGCGCGCTTGGCGGCGAAGGCGGCGGCGTGCTGACGAGCTGGATCGTCGCCGCGGCGGAGTCGCTCGGCTTCCCGTGCCAGAGCACCTCGATTCCCGGCGTCGCGCAGAGAACCGGCGCCACCACCTATTACATCGAGATCTATCCCGCCCATCACGACCGCCTCGCGGGGCGGTCGCCGACGATGGCGCTCTATGCCACGCCGGGCAACATGGATGTCGTGGTGACCTCCGAACTGATGGAGGCCGGGCGCGCGCTGGAACTCGGCTGGGTGACGCCCGACCGGACCACGCTGGTCTCGTCGTCCCACCGGGTCTACTCCATCCTCGAGAAGTCGGCGATGGGCGACGGTCGGTTCGAGGCCTCGGATCTGATCAAGACGGCCAACCATCTCGCCAAGCGCGCGATCCTGATCGACATGGACCGCCTGGCGCAGGCCAACGGGACGGTGATCAACGCCGTCATTCTCGGCGTGATCGCGGGTTCGGGCGAAGTGCCGATCCCGGCGGAATCGTTCGAGGACGCGATAAAGAAAACCGGCGTCGCTGTCTCCAGCAATCTGCGCGGATTCAAGGCGGGGTACGATTACGTTCGCGGCGACATCCCGATGCCGGAGGAGGAGCCGCCGGTCGAACGCAGCGATCCGGGCAATATCGATGCGCTGCTGGCGCGGGTGGAAGAGAGCTTCCCGCCCGAGACCCGCCAGATCCTGCGGGACGGCGTCCGCCGAGCGGTCGATTACCAGAACCTCGCCTATGGCGCGCGCTATCTCGACAACGCCGGGAAGATTCTCGCGGCCGACAAGGCGAACGGTGGCGCCGAGAGGGGATTCAGGCTGACCGTCGAAGGCGCCCGCTATCTCGCCCTCTGGATGACTTACGAGGACATCATCCGCGTCGCCGCGCTCAAGAGCCGTCCGGAGCGGATGGAACGCGTCCGCCAGGAGGTGGGCGCCAAGGCGGAGGAACCGGTCGTCGTCACCGAGTTCCTGAAACCCGGCTACGACGAGATCGCCTCGGTCTTGCCGCCCGCGCTCGGGCGGGCCCTCACGCGCTGGAAGGACAAGAAGCCGAGCCGGCGGAGATTCCACGTCGCGATGCGGGTGAAGACCAACACGGTCTTCGGCTATGTCCGCTTGTGGGGGCTTGCCAGGCTCCGTTTCTGGCGCCCCTACAGCTACCGCTTCGCCGAGGAATGGTCCGAGATCGAGTCCTGGATCGAAGCACTCGAAGGCTCCGTTGGCCGAAGCTACGAATTGGCGCTTGAAATCGCCGAGCTACCCAATCTGCGCAAGGGATATTCCGACACCCACCGGCGCGGGGTCGGCAACTACCGCAAGGTGTTCGAGGAGCTTGCGCGCCCGGCTTCGACAGCAACCGGCGACCCGGCCAGCGCGGTCGCGGCCTTGAACGCCGCGCGCACCGCCGCGCTGGCCGATCCGGAGGGCGAAGAACTCAGGACGGTGCTCGTCGCCCCGCCCGCCGAACCACCCGTCGACCAGGCGCAGGCGGCCGAATAACGCCTCAGGCGTCGCCCCATACCTCGCGGGCAAGATCGATCACGAAGGACAGCTTGGCGGCCTGGTCTTCCACGGCGATCAGATTGCCGAGATCGACGCTCGCGAATCCGCATTGCGGGCTCAGCCCGAGCCGGTCGAGCGACACGTAGCCGGAAGCCTCCTCGATCCGGCTCACGATCTCGCCCCGGTCTTCCATCTCGCCGCGCTTGGTGGTGACGAGCCCGAGGACCACGCATCTGTCGTCCGGCATGAAGCGCAGCGGCTCGAACCCGCCGGAACGCGCGTCGTCGTATTCGAGGAACCAGGCATCGACATCGATCACCGGGAACAGGGCCTCCGCCAGCGGCTCGTAACCGCCCTCGGCGATCCAGGCGCTTTGCGCGTTGCCGCGGCAGAGATGGATGGTGAGATAGGTTTCGGGACTGCGCTCGGAGACGCAGGCGTTGAGCAGGCGCGCGTATTTGTGGATCAGCGTATCGGGATCCTCGCCGATGGCCCTCAAATTGTCGCGCATCCTCGTGTCGACGAAATAGTTGATGACCGGATCGTCGATCTGGATATAGCGACAGCCAAGCGCTTCGAGGGCCGCGATCTCCTCGCGATAAACGCGCGCGAGGTCGTCCCAGAAAGCGTCCTTGTCGGGATAGGTTTCGTCGTCGACCGATGCGTCGCCTCCGTGGAAATGGATCCGCGTGGGCGAGGGGATCGTGACCTTCGCGGTGTGCGAGGTCTTCCCGTTCAGGAAAGCGAAGTCGTCGGCCAGGATGTCGCCCGGCCGGCCCAGCGGGCTCGCGGTGCGCACGTTCTTGGGCACATAGCCCGATGCGGTGCCCGGCGCTTTCTGGAAGCCGGCCGCTTCGTCCGGGCTCGAAATCTCGATCCCCTCGATCGCCGAGATGAAGTCGATCCACCAGTTCTCGCGGCGAAACTCGCCGTCGGTCACCGCCTGGAGACCCAGATCCTCCTGCAGCTTCACGACATCGGCGATGGCCCCGTCCTCGACTTCGCGCAGTTCGGCGGCGCTCATCTCCCCGGACTTCCACTTCTCACGCGCGTTCAGCAGTTCCGGCGGGCGGAGCAGGCTGCCGACGTGATCGGCGCGGAACAGCGGTTTCCTGGCGGAAGCACTCATCGATCGTCCTTTCCAGCTTGCCGTGCGTTGACTCGCTCCGGGCGACTCCAAACTATGTACCCTGTTCCCCGGGACCCGTCACCGTCAGGCCGGTTGGAAGAAGCCCATGCGCATCGAGGACTATCCGCCGCAAGAACCGCTGAGCGAGGTCGGGCAGGCCTTCGCCGACGAGGTCCTGTCCCGGGGCGAGGGCGTCGCCGCGACCGATGTCCAGTACGGCGACGATCCCTACCAGTCGATCGCGATCCAGACGCCGGCGGAACCCAACGGCACCGTGCTCGCGTTGATGCACGGCGGGGGCTGGACGTCGGGCTACAAGGAACATCTGAATTTCGCCGGGCGCTGCGCCGCCGCGCGCGGCGTCATATACGCCAGCATCGGCTATCGGCTGGCCCCGCAGCATTTGTTCCCCGCCGGCGTGGAGGACAGCGCCGACGCCATCGCCTGGCTCTACCGCAACGTCGCGGAGCTGGGCGGCGATCCGGCGCGGATTTTCGTCGGCGGACATTCCGCGGGCGGTCACTACGCGGCGCTGCTCGCGGTCCGAAGCGACTGGCAGGCGTCGCGCGGTCTGCCCGCGGACGTCATCCGGGGCTGCCTGCCGATCTCGGGGGTATTTCGTTTCGGCGAGGGCAGCGGGCTGACCGTGCGGCCACGATTCCTCGGCCCGGAGTCCAATGACGGTCCGGCAAGCCCGGTTCTCGGCATCCGGCGGACCCCGCCGTTCTTCATGGCCCATGGCGGCGAGGACTTCCCGCATCTGATGACCCAGGCGGAAGAGATGGAGATCGCGCTGCGAGAGGCCGGCGGCGATGTCACCCGCCCGCCCATGCCGGGGCGCAACCACTTCTCGGCATGCTACGCGGCCGGCGAGGAAGACGGACCATGGGTCGGCCCGGCTTTCGAATGGATCGCGGCGCATTGACCGGCGAGACCGTCCCGGCAATCGAAGCAATCGGTCTCTACAAGCGCTTCCAGGCGACCCGCGCGCTCGAAGACGTCTCGTTCGAGGCCGAGCCTGGACAAGTCCACGCGCTGATCGGAGAGAACGGCGCCGGCAAATCGACGCTGATCAAGATCCTGGGCGGCGTCTACCGGCCCGACCGCGGCACCGTCCGGATCGACGGCGGGGTCCGCCGCTTCTCCGGTCCCCGGGAGGCGCTTGCCAGCGGCATCGTCGTCATCCCCCAGGAGATGCGCGTCGTCCCGGCGATGAGCGTCACGGAAAACGTCCTGATCCAGGCCGTGCCCGCGCGGCGCTTCCTCGGCGTCCCCGTGGTTGACCGGACGGCGATGGCGCGGAACGCGGCGGCGCTTCTCGCACGTCTCGGAATCGACATCGACCCTCGCGCGCGGGTGGACCGGCTCGGTTACGCCGAACGCCAGCTGGTGATGATCGCGCGCGCCCTCAGCCACGACGCCCGGGTGGTGATCCTCGACGAACCCACGGCGGCTCTCGAAGCGCGCGAGGTCGAGCGCCTGTTCGGGGTGATCCATGCGCTGAAGGAGGACGGAGTCGCGATCGTCTACGTCTCGCACAGGCTGGACGAGGTCGACGCGCTGGCGGACACCTGCACCATCCTGCGCGACGGGCGCGCGGTGGACCGCTACGCGCGCGGCGAACGCGGCCGCGACGAGGTCGTAAGGCTGATGACGGGCCGCGATATCGAGAGCGCCCACGCCTCGGCCGGGGGCGCCTCCACAAGGACGCTGCTGCGGGGGCCGGTCGGCGAAGAGCCGGAGGTCACGGTCGGGGAAGGCCGGGTGCTGGGTCTCGCGGGCCTGCTGGGAAGCGGTACGACGGAACTCCTGCATCGCCTGTTCGGCGGCGACCGTGCCACCGTCGCGGTCGAGAAATCGGAGACGCCGATCCGGCTCGGGGCGCCCGCCAATGCGATCCGCGCGGGGATCGGCCTGGTTCCGGGCGAACGCGCGCTCGGCCTCGTGATGGGCCTCACGGTGCGCGAGAACATCGTGCTCCCCAACCTGCCTTTGCTGGCTCGTGGACTGCGCCTCAGGAAGCAGGAAATCGACCGGCTGGTGGAGAGCCTGATCGAGAGCGTCGACATCCGCCCGCCCGACCCCGACCGCACCGTCCGCCAGCTGTCCGGCGGGAACCAGCAGAAGGTGATCTTCGCCCGCTGGCTCGCCGGACATGCCGACGTGCTGCTGCTCGACGAACCGACCCACGGCATCGACGTCGGGGCCAAGGCGCAGATTCACCGGCTGATGCGCCGCTTCGTGGAGGACGGGGGCGGCATCGCGCTCGCGTCCTCGGAAATGGCCGAGCTGCTCGCCGTCAGCGACACCGTGCTCGCGATGCGGCGCGGTGCGGTGGTGGGACGGTTCTCGCGCGAGGGCGAGTACACCGAAAGCGCGCTCAGATCCGCGCTCGGAGGGTGAGCATGAAACTCATGCGAGACGGCGGAGAGGTGTCCCGGATCGGATGGCTGGCCGGCCAGATCCCGCTGCTCGCCCTGGTCGTGCTCTGCCTGATAGCGAGCGCCCTGTCGGACCGCTTCTTCTCGCCCATCAACATCAACAACGTGCTGATGCAGGGCGCGGTGATGACGGTCATCACCATCGGAATGACCTACGTCATCATCTGCGGCGGCTTCGACTTGAGCGTGGGTTCGGTGGTGGCGCTGTCCGGCTGCGTCACGGCGATGGCGATGCTGGAAGCAGGCATCGTCGCGGGCGTCGCGGCCGGCGTGGCGGTGGGCGCGCTGGTCGGGCTCGTCAACGGGCTGGTCGTCACCCGACTCGACGTCAACCCGTTCATCGCGACGCTGGGAACGATGGTGCTGTTCCGGGGCGTCACCTTCCTGATCACGGGCGGCCGGCCCATCGTGGGCGAGGAAGGGCTGCCCGAGCCCTTCCTCGATTTCGCCATCGAGCGGCTGTTCGGCATCCCCTATTTGGTATGGCTGCCGGTGGTGCTGTTCGGCATCTTCCACTGGCTGCTGCACCACACGGCATACGGGATCCGCGTTTTCGCCACGGGCGGCAACACCGAAGCGGCTTACCTCGCCGGCGTGGCGGTCCGGCGCGTGCGCGCCTCGTCCTATGTCTGGTGCGGCGCGCTCGCGGGGCTCGCAGGCGTGATGCTCGCCTCGCGGCTGCAATCGGGTCAGCCGACCGCGGGCGCGTTCTACGAGCTCACCGCGATCGCCGCCGTGGTCCTCGGCGGGGCCTCGCTGTTCGGCGGCGAGGGCAAGCTCTACAAGTCGATCATCGGTGTTTTCATCATGGTGGTGCTGGCCAACGCGCTCAACCTCGCTAACGTCCACTCCTATTGGCAGCAGGTGGCGATCGGCCTCGTGATCATCGCCGCCGCCGCCGCCGACCGGCTGCGCCGCCGCTGAGGCGAGGCGCTCCGATGACGGACTATGACGGCATCGTCCTCGGAGGCGGCCACAACGGGCTGATCCTCCAGGCCTACGCCGCGCGCGCCGGGCTGAAGGTGCTGACGATCGAGCGCCGGCCGTTCGTCGGCGGCGGGCTGGAGACCGCGGAAGATCCGCGCCACCCGGGCTTTCTCCACAACACCCACGGCTTCTTCCAGCGCGCGCTGACGGAGATGCCGTGGTACCGCGACCTCGAGGTCGCGCGCCACGGCGCGCGCTATATCGAACCCGAGCTTAACGTCGCAATGCTGCTCGGCGACGGCCGTTCGCTGCAATGGTGGACGGATTTCGAGCGCACCCACGCCTCTTTCGCGGCGCTGTCGAAACGGGATGCCGCCACGCTGAAACGCTGGCACGACGAGTTCCGCCCGATCGTGCGCGACATCCTCGTGCCGGAGGCGACATCGCCGCCCTTGCCGTCGGCCGAACGCCGCGCACTGCTCCAACGCAGCGCCGCCGGGCGCCGGCTGCTCGAAGCGAGCGCGCTGTCGCCGCTGGAGTTCGTGGAGAGCGAGTTCACGCACCCGACGATCCAGGCGGGGCTCCTGTTCTTCAACGGATTGCGCGAGGTCGACCTCCGCGTGCGCGGCTTCGGTCACCACATCGCCGCCCTGCTCGCCAGCACGGCGAAGGCGCAGATGACCGTGGGCGGCGCGCACATGCTGGCGGTGGCGCTGGAGCGCGCCGCGCGCGAGGCTGGCGGCGACATTCTCGTGGCGACGACGCCGCGCCGCATCCTGGTGGAGAACGGCCGCGCGGTCGGGGTCGAGACGGATTCGGGGGAGACCGTCATGGCGCGCCGCTTCGTCGCCTCCTCGCTCAACCCGCACCAGACGTTTCTCGACCTGCTGGAGCCGGCGCACCTGCCCGAGGACTGGCGGCGCAAGGTCGAAGGTTTCGCCTACAACCTCATCGCGCCGCTGTTCGCGCTCAACCTCAATCTCGAGGAGGCGCCGCGCTACGGCGCCGCCGACCACGACCCCGCGCTGGAAGCCCCGTTCATGACGATCATGGGGCTCGAACACGTCTCGCAGTATCCGGAGATCGTGCGCCACCACGAGGCCGGGACGATCCCGCCGACGGTGATGTGGGGCTGCTGCCCGACGCAGTTCGACCCTTCCCAGGCTCCGCCCGGCAGGCACACCGCGTTCATGTGGGAAAAGCTGCCCCACCGGCTGGGCGGCGATCCGGCCAACTGGGACGCGGCGAAGGACGCGCACGGCGCCGTCATGTTCGATCTGTGGCGCCGCCATGCGCCCAATCTCGCCGAGGCAGTCATCGACCGGTTCGCGCGAAGCCCGCTAGACGTGGAGCGCACACTTCCCAACATGCGCCATGGCGACCTGCTGGTCGGCGCCTTCACCAACGGCCAGATCGGCGCCGACCGGCCGTTTCCAGGTGCAGGCCGCTATCGTACCCATCTCGACGGGCTCTATCTGTGCGGCTCGGCCTCGCACCCGGGCGGCAACATCACCGGCCTGCCTGGCTACAACGCGGCCCAGGTGCTGCTCGCCGATCTCGGCATGGATACCGAATGGGCACCGCCGCCGATCGCCGAAAGGCTGGCCGCGCTGGCGGATGCGACCTAAAAACGCTCGGCTCCAGCCACCGCCTGCAGGATGGCTTCGGGCGTGATCGGCAGGCTCGTGACCCGCGCGCCCAACGGACGTAATGCGTCGTTGACCGCGAGCATGATCGCCGCCGGCGCACCGACCGTGCCGGCTTCGCCCGCGCCCTTGGTGCCGAGCGCGGTCTCCTCGATCGGGGTCTCGACATGGCCGACATGGATGTCGGGCAGCTCCGCCGCCATGGGCACGAGATAGTCGACGAAGCTCGCGTTCAGCATCTGGCCGTCCTCGTCGTAGCGGCACTCCTCGAAGAGCGCGCCTCCGATGCCCTGCACGACGCCGCCCCTGATCTGCTCCTCGACTAGCAGCGGGTTGACGATCCGCCCGCAATCTTCGACCACCCAGTGATCGAGAAGCCGGACTTCGCCGGTCTCCACGTCGACTTCGAGCGACGAGCCCTGCACTCCGTTGGCCAGCGCGAAGGGCGCCGCGTCGGGAACGTAGTGACGGGTGACCGCGAGTTCGGGCTGGACGCCCGGCGGCAGGGTGTCGTGACGGAAATGGCCGATGCGGCCGATCTCGGAAAGCGGGATGCGAGGCTCCCCGGTGCCATGGTCGCAGACCGCCCCGCCGCGCAGATCGAGGGCGGCGGGATCGGCCTGCAGGATCGAGCCGGCGAGCTCCAGGATATTCGCGCGCAAGCCGTCGGCCGCGTGCCACGCCGCCTCGCCGCCGATGGTCAGCCCGCGCGAGGCCCAAGCGCCGCCGCCATAAGGCGTTGTCGACGTGTCGCCGCCGACCACGCCGACATCTCTTGCTTCCACGCCCAGCCGGTCGGCGACGATCTGGGCGAGCGCCCCGTGAGTCCCCTGCCCCAGCTCGATGACCGAGGTCACGCAGCGCACCGCTCCCGAGGGTTCCAGCCGGACCGTCGCGCCGTCCTGGGTGCTGATATGCGCGCCGGACGGGCCGTAATAGGCGGGTCCGACCGAGGTCATTTCCAGGAAGGTCGCGACTCCGATCCCGCGATAGATGCCGGCTTTCCGCAGCTCCGCCTGTCGGGCCCGCAACGCGTCGTAGTCCATCATGGCGATCAGCTTGTCGAGGCACCGCGCGGGACTGAGCTGCCTGATCGCGAGCCCGCCGGGGGTCTTCAGCGGATAGTCCTCGTCCGCCCAGTAGTTGCGCCGGCGCAACTCCACCGGATCGATCCCGGCGGCGTGGGCTGCCCAGTCGAGAAGCTGCTCCGCCACGGCACAGGCGATTGGCTGGCCCACGGCGCGATACATCCCCGACGGCGGCTTGTTCTGGAAGGCGACGCGCAGCCGGGCGTCGTAGTGTTCGTTGGCGTAGGCGCCCGCCGCCATCATGATCGTCATCATGCCTTCGCTGATCGGCGGGCGCCCGAGCGAGCCATAGGCGCCGAGCGAGGTCAGCGCGTCGACCGAAAGGCCTTCGATCCTGCCGTCCTGCCCGACGCCGAGCCGCGCGCTGACCGCCTGGTCGCGGGCATGGACATCGCTGACGAAGGCCTCCATCCGGTCGACGACGTATTTGACGGGCCGGCCCAGGATCCTGCTTACCGCGGAAACCGCGATTTCGTCGCCGTAGATGTGGAGCTTGATGCCGAACCCGCCGCCGATGTCGGGCGCCACGACGCGGACCAGGTGTTCGGGAATGCCGAGATAGCGGGACAGCGTGTCCTGCTGGTGCCACGGCGACTGGTGGCTGCCGTGAACGGTCAGCTTGCCCTCGCCGGGATCGTAGTCGGCAATGACGGTGCGCATTTCGAGCGGCACGGCGGTGTGGCGGGCGAAGGAGAAGCGGCCCTCGACGACATGCGCGGCCTTATCGAGCGCGGTCTTGGCATCCCCCGTGCCGATCGCCGTCGAAAAGCAGAGATTGCTGCCGAGTGCCGGATGGACCAGCGCGGCACCCTCGTCGAGCGTACGATCGCGAACCGCCGCGGCCGGCAGCGGATCCCACTCGACGAGGACTTCGCCGGCGGCGTCCTCGGCCTCTGCGCGGCTGGCGGCGACGACCGCGGCGACGGGCTCGCCCTGCCACACCACCCGGTCGACCGCGACGACGTGCTGCGGCGGCGACACCATCGTCGGCAGGTGCTCCATCGTCCCCTGCCACGGCGCGCAGACTTCGGCTATCTCGGCGCCGGTGATGACCCGCGCGTTGGGAACCGCCGCGAGCGCGGGCGCGGGATCGATCCCGAGGATCCGCGCATGCGCGTAGGGACTCCTGACGAAGGCGAGGTGAAGCAGCCCCGGAAAGCGCAGGTCGTCTGAGTACTCGCCCCGGCCGAACGCGAGCCGGCGGGCGCTGCTGCGCGGCAGGGGGCGCCCGACGGCGCCCACGGGGTCAGCCACCGAAGCGGCTCTCCATCACCGTCTCGACCGCGTCGACGATGGCGTGATAGCCGGTGCAGCGGCAGTAATTGCCGGACAGGAACTCGCGAATCTCGGCGCGTGTCATCTTGCGCCCGGCTTCGAGCATTTCCGCGGACGTCAGCAGCATGCCCGGCGTGCAGTAGCCGCATTGCAGCGCGTTGCGGTTGATGAACGCCTCCTGCAAGTCTTCGATCTCGCCCGCGTCCGACAACCCTTCGATGGTCCAGACATCGGCGCCGTCGGCCTGGATCGCGAGCATCAGGCAGCCGCGCACGATGGAACCGTCGACCCGGACCGTGCAGGCGCCGCAGACGCCATGCTCGCAGCCGAGATGGGAACCGGTGAGACCGAGCTCGATGCGGAGGAAATCGACCAAATGCTGGCGCGCCTCGACGCGCTTGGCGATCTTCTCGCCGTTGACCGTGAGTTCGATGTCGGCGAATTCGTCCATCGCTCCGCCCCCTCAGCCTGCCGCGACCATGCGGTCAACGGCGCGTCCGGTCAGCACCCGTGCCAGGTGCAGCCGCGTCGCGGCGGACGCATGGAAATTTCCGATCGGGTCGAGGTCGTCGCCGAGCGCGGCCTTGACCGCCTCCTTGACGTCCTCGGACCACGCCTTGCCCTCGGCTGCCGCCGACGCGGCATCGGCGAAGCGGGGCCGGTCCTCGCTCCCGAAATAGGCGAGGCGGACGTCGTTCAACACGTTTCCATCCACCCTTGCGTGACAGCACACCCCGGCGAGCGCGAAGTCGCCGTGGCGCCGGGCGAGCTCCATGAAGGACGACCGGTAGCCCGAAGCGATCGCCGGAATGCGGGTCTCGACCAGGAGCTCGTCGTCCGCTCGTTCGGTCTCGTAGAGCCCGTTGAAGAAGGACCGCGCGGCGACCGTCCGCCTGCCGCGCGTGCTCGCCAGCACGAAATCGGCGCCGAGCGCGACCGCGCAGGCCGGCAATTCGGCGGCCGGGTCGGCGAGCGCGATGCTGCCGCCGAACGTGCCGCGATTGCGGATCGCGACATGGGCGACATGGGGCATCGCCTCGGCGATCATCGGCAGATGCTCGGCGACGACGGGCGATTCCATCACTTCCGCGTGGCGCGCCAGCGCGCCGATCCGGACCGTCCCGTCCTCGAACGAGATGCCCTTCAGTTCCTCGATCCGGTTGATGTCGATCAGGAGACGCGGCCGCGAGAGCCGCATGTTCAGGGTCGGCATCAGGCTCTGGCCGCCGGCGAGGATGCGGGCCTCGTCGCCATGCTCGGCGAGGAGCTCCAGGACCTCGTCGAGGCTTTCCGGCCGTCTGTAGGCGAAGCGCGGCGCCTTCACTCCCAGCCTCCCGTTTTCGTTGTCAGGAAGACACTGTAGCCAAGGCTGCCGATTGGGCAAGTGGCGCGTCGGTCCTCATCGCTTTCGGTTGCCATCGCCTCGCGGAAAGGGCGCCGGCACGCACGCGAAAGCCAAGTCCGCTTGTAGCCATCCCCAGCTGACTCGAATTTCGAGCCGATTGAGGCGTTCAACCGCCGTGCGGCGCGCTCCCCCCGGAGCCGATCATCGACAGAAACTCCCGCCGCGTCGCCGGGTCGTCGCGGAAACAGCCGAGCATGCGGCTGGTTACCAGGGTGACTCCCGGCTTGCGGACACCGCGCGTGGTCATGCACTGATGCGCCGCCTCGATGACCACGCCGACGCCACGTGGCTCGAGCACGCCCTGGATCGTGTCCGCGATCTGCGACGTCAGCGCTTCCTGGATCTGCATCCGCTTCGCGAAGGCCTCGACGAGGCGCGCGAGCTTGGAGATGCCCACGACCCGTTCCTCCGGCAGATACCCGACATGCGCCTTTCCCAGGATGGGAACGATGTGGTGCTCGCAGTGGGATTCGAGGCGAATGTCGCGCAGGACGATCATCTCGTCACAGGCGGCGGACTTCTCGAACGTCGTGGCCAGCAGGGCGACCGGGTCCTCGTCGTACCCGGCGAAGAACTCCTCGTAGGCCCGCACGACGCGCCCGGGCGTTCCCGTCAGCCCCTCCCGGTCGGGATCGTCGCCGGCCCACTCGATCAACGTGCGAACCGCGGCCGCGGCCTCGGCGCGGCCCGGCCGGCGGCGCGCTTGCGATCCGGTCCGCGATGGGATCGGGGTTCGACGCTCGATAACCGCGCTGTCCATATCCCGCCTTTCATCGATGTCGGGCCGCCCCGGGCGGCGACTCGGTTGTAAAACGACATGCAATGTTATATTATATCGTTACTGCCTCGCAAGTTGAGAGCATGCGATGACCGAACCGGCGGCCCGACCGCGCCCCTGCACCGATCCGGATTGCCGCGGGCGGCACTCGCCGCGCGAGCGGGTCGCGCTGGCGGTATCGATTTGCGAGGAGCGCGGCGAACGGATGACGGAGCTGCGGAGGCGTGTCCTCGAGCTGCTCTGGGCGAGAGGCCGGCCGATGGGCGCTTACGAGCTGATCGAAGCGCTCAAGCTCGAAAGTTCGCGACGGGTCGGACCGCCGACCGTATACCGGGCGCTAGAGTTCCTGACGGCGCAGGGTTTCGTTTCCAGGATCGAAAGCCTGAACGCCTACATGCCGTGCGCCCATCCCGAGCGCGACCACGATTGCCTGTTCTTCATCTGCAGCGGATGCCGGGCGTCGGTCGAGCTGGAGGATCCGCGGATCGAGGGGCTGCTCGCCGAGGATGCCGCCGCTCTCGGGTTCGTCGCGACACGCCGCACGGTCGAGGTCGAGGGCATGTGCGCGCGGTGCGCGGAAGCCGGCGCGGTGTAGGCGGGAACGAGGAACCGCACCCGTGGAGAAGAGGTGGCGCATGGCTTCGATCAGGCTGCTGCCGCTGGGCGCCGGGCCCCGGCTGATCGGCGCGGCGCTGATCGCCGCCGCGCTCTGGGGCGCGTTCTTCTGGGCGACGTCGACGCCGGGCGGGCCATGACCTACGCCCTCAAGTTTCAGGACCTGACCCTCGGCTACGACCGGCATCCGGCCGTGCATCGTCTGCACGGCGAGATCGCCGAGGGCAGCCTGACCGCCGTCGTCGGACCCAACGGGGCCGGCAAGTCCACGATGTTGAAGGGGGTGACCGGCTCGCTCCGCCCGCTCGAGGGCCGGATCGCCTTCGGCGGGCTCGCGCGGAGCGAGATCGCCTACCTGCCGCAGCAATCGGACGTCGACCGGTCCTTCCCGATCGCGGTCGCCGACCTCGTGGCGATGGGCCTCTGGCGGGAGATCGGCGGCTTTGCGGGCTTGCGGTCCGTTCACCGCGCGCGCATCGCCGAAGCGATTTCCGCGGTCGGGCTCGAAGGGTTCGAGACGCGGCCGATCGGGTCGCTGTCGGGCGGGCAGTTACAGCGCGCGCTCTTCGCGCGCCTGCTGCTGCAGGACGCGCGACTCGTCCTGCTCGACGAGCCCTTCACCGCGGTCGACGCGAGAACCGTGGCCGACCTGATCGGCGTGGTGCGGCGCTGGCACGGCGAGGGCCGCACGGTGCTCGCCGTGTTGCACGACGTCGACACGGTGCGGGCCCACTTCCCCCGCACGCTGATGCTGGCGCGCGAGCTCGTCGCCCACGGGCCCACGGCGCAGGTGCTGACCGCCGAGAACCAGTTCCGCGCGCGCCAGATGTGCGAGGCCTGTGTCGGCCCGCCGCATAGTTGCGGGCGAAGCGCCGCATGATGTGGGAGGTCCTGGTCCAGCCCTTCGCCGATTTCGGCTTCATGCGGCGCGCGCTGATCGGCTGCATCGCGATCTCGGTCGGCGCGACGCCGGTCGGGGTGTTCCTGATGCTGCGCCGCATGAGCCTGACGGGCGACGCGATGGCCCACGCGATCCTGCCGGGCGCGGCGGTGGGCTTTCTCGTCTCGGGCCTCTCGCTCGGGGCGATGACCGTGGGCGGGCTGATCGCGGGCATGGCGGTGGCGCTGCTCGCGGGCTTCGTGACCCGGGTCACCGCGCTGCGCGAGGATGCGAGCCTCGCGGCCTTCTACCTGATCTCGCTGGCGGTGGGCGTGCTGATCGTGTCCACCCGGGGCAGCAATGTCGACCTAATGCACGTGCTCTTCGGGACCGTGCTCGCGCTCGACGACGCCGCGCTGACCCTGCTCTGCTCCATCGCCAGCGTTTCGGTCCTCGCGCTCGCGGTCCTGTTCCGGCCGCTCGTGCTCGAATGCGCCGATCCGCAGTTCCTGCGCTCGGTGAGCGGGCTCAGCGCGATGACGCATTTCGCGTTTCTCGCTCTCGTCGTGCTGAACCTCGTGGGAGGCTTTCACGCGCTCGGCACGCTGATGGCCGTCGGCATCATGATCCTTCCCGCCGCCGCCGCGCGGTTCTGGGCGGTCGGCATCGGCGCGCTGATCGCCGCCGCGGTCTCGGTCGCGATGCTCTCGAGCCTCGGCGGCCTTCTTCTCTCCTACCATTTCAGCCTGCCGTCCGGGCCGGCGATCATCCTCGTCGCGGGCCTCGCCTACGCGCTGTCGCTGGTTTTCGGACCGGTGGGCGGTCTCGCCGGGCGGGCCTTCCCGCGGCGCTATCTCGAAGCCTGAAAGGAATTCCGATGCCCACCCGCAGAGCGCTTCTGACATCCGCCGCCGCCGTCCTCGCCTTGTCGCTCGCCGCGCCGGCCGTCGCGCAGTCCGGCAAACCGATCCCGGTGGTCGCCACCTTCTCGATCCTCGGCGACATGGCGAAGCGGATCGGCGGCGAGCACATCGCCGTCACGACGCTGGTCGGCCCCGACGGCGATACGCATGTCTACCAGCCGACCCCCGCCGATGCGCGGGCCGTCAGCGAAGCGAAGGTCCTGGTCGTCAACGGGCTGCAGTTCGAAGGCTGGCTGGACCGGCTGGTCGACGCCTCCGATTTCGGCGGCATACGCGCGGTGGCGACCGAAGGCATCGAGCCGATCGCGCTCGACGACATGCACGCCGAGGGGGACCATCACGACGACCACGACCGCGACAAGCACGCCGAGAGCGACCATCACGACGACCGTGACCACGACAAGCACGCCGAGCGGGACGATCACGACGACCGTGACCGCGACAAGCACGCCGAACGGGACGACCACGACGACCACGACAAACACGCCGAGAGCGGCCATCACGACGGCCACGACCACGGCGCCTTCGACCCGCATGGCTGGCAGAGCCTGCGCAACGCGGCGGTCTACGCGGGCAACATCGCCGCGGCGCTGGCCAAGGCCGATCCGGGGAATGCCGGCGCGTTCCACCGCAATCGCGAGGCCTACGTCGCCGAAATCGAAGCTCTCGATGCGGAAATCCGCCGGATCGTCGCCGGGCTTCCCGCGGCGAGCCGGACCGTCGTCACCTCGCACGACGCGTTCCAATATTTCGGCCGCGACTACGGGCTGACCTTCGTCGCGCCGCAGGGGCTCAGCACCGAGTCGGAGGCGTCCGCGAAGGATGTGGCCCGCCTCATCCGGCAGATACGCGACGGCGGCATTCGCGCCGTCTTCATCGAGAATATCGGCGATCCGCGCCTCCTGAAGCGCATCGCCGACGAGACGGGAGCCGCCGTCGGCGGCACGCTCTATCCCGGCGCGCTGTCCGGCCCGGACGGTCCGGCGCCGACCTATCTCGACATGATGCGGCACAACGCCATGACGCTCGCGCGGGCGCTGACCTCGTAGGGCCCGGCGCACGGCATTCGAAGGGCGGGACGCCGGGTGCCGCCGAACGACGTCGGACATCGAAGGAGAAGGAAACCGTGAACCAGATCCCCGTTACCGTTCTGACCGGCTATCTCGGCGCCGGCAAGACAACGCTCCTGAACCGCATCCTGACCGAGCAGCACGGCAAGAAATACGCCGTCGTCGTCAACGAGTTCGGCGAAATCGGCATCGACAACGACCTCGTGGTCGACGCCGACGAGGAAGTGTTCGAGATGAACAACGGTTGCATCTGCTGCACCGTACGCGGGGATCTGATCCGCATCCTCGGCGGTTTGATGAAACGGCAGGGCAACTTCGATGGAATCCTCATCGAGACCACGGGCCTTGCCGATCCCGCGCCGGTCGCCCAGACCTTCTTCGTCGACGACGACGTTCGGCGACGGACCTGGCTCGATTCGATCGTAACGGTGGTCGACGCCCGCCATGTCGTCCAGCGGCTGGAAGACAGCCATGAGGCGCTGGAACAGATTGCCTTTGCCGACGTGATCCTTCTCAACAAGACGGATCTCGTGTCGGCCGATGAGCTGGCGCAGGTGGAAACGCGCATCCGTTCGATCAATGCGACGATGGTCATCCATCGCACGGAGCGATGCGAGGTGGGGCTCGACACGGTTCTGGGGCGCCGCGCCTTCGATCTCGACCGCATCCTGGCGATCGAGTCGGACTTTCTTTCGGAAGACGATCACGAACACGACGATGCCGTGAAGAGCGTCTGCCTGCGCACCGACCGGCCCCTGGACGGAGCCCGCGTCACGGGGTGGTTGCAGCGCCTGCTTGCCGAGCGCGGTCAGGACCTTCTGCGGACCAAGGGGATCCTGTCGATCGCCCGTCAGGACAAGCAGTTTGTCGTCCAGGCGGTCCATATGCTGATGGAAGGCAGTTTCACGAAGCCGTGGAGCCCGGACGAGAACCGGGAGAGCCGCCTGGTTTTCATCGGTCGAAACATCGATGAGCTGGAACTCCGTCAGCAGTTCGACGCCTGCATCGCGTGAGCTTGCCCGCCGAACAGGGCGAGACGTCGCTGCTCGATCGCATCGGCACCGGTCGGGCGCTCGACGCCTATGTGGTGGGCGTTGCGTTTCTTGAGGAGGGGCTGCTCGCGGCCGCGCTCGGGGACGGTCGGGTCGCGTTCGTCGACCGCGAGAGCGAGACTCCTCCGTCCTTCGTTCCGGCGCATGACGGGGCCTGTCTTTCGCTGGCCGTCGACCTGGGGGAGCAGCGCGTTCTGACCGGCGGAGACGATGCCCGGCTGGTGAGCACCGATACCGACGGCGAGACCGCCGAAATCGCGGCCATTTCCGGGCGATGGGTCGAACCGATTGCGATCAGCAGGGCATCGGGACTATGCGCGGCGGCCTTCGGCAAGACAGTTTCCCTGTTCGCGCAGGATGGAAGAGAGGTCGGAACGTTCGATCACGCGAACACGGTCGGCGGTCTGGCGTTCGACCCGAAAGGACGACGGATCGCCGCCGCGCACTATGGCGGAATCAGCCTCTGGTGGGCGAAGCCCAGCACGCAGGAGCCCAAACGACTCGGCTGGTCGGGCTCGCACCTCGATCTGACCTGGAGCCCGGACGGGAAGTACATCGTCACCGCGATGCAGGAGAACGAGCTGCACGGTTGGCGTGTCTCCGACGGCGCCGATATGCGGATGTCCGGCTACCCGGCGAAGGTCAAGTCGATGAGCTGGCTGCCGAAGGGAAGGTATCTCGCGACCGGTGGCGCGGAGTCCGTCGTATGTTGGCCTTTCCACGGCAAGGGCGGGCCCATGGGTAAGGCGCCGCTCGACCTCGGGTGGGGCTTCGAGGGCGTGGTGACGGTGGTGGCTGCCCATCCCCGGCATGACGTGGTCGCCGCCGGGTACGAGGACGGTGCCACCATCCTCGTGCAGATCGACCGCGCTCATCCGGTTCTGGTCAAGCGACCGGGCAAGGGCGCCGTGACCGCGCTCGCCTGGTCGGCGGATGGACAGCATCTCGCGCTCGGGACCGAGAGCGGTTTCGTCGGTCGAATCGGCCTTTCCGACTGGCAGGCTCCATCGTGAGCGCGAACGGAGAAACTCCGACCGAGGGTCTCCCATGAAACGGGGGGCGAAACGCGCGCAATCCCCCTGCATCGACGTCTGCCGTCACGACCCGAGGACGGGATGGTGCCTGGGCTGTGGCAGGACCGCCGCCGAGATCGGAGAATGGCGCAAGCTCACACCGTTCCGCCGAGGCCGGATTGAACGGGAACTCAAGCGGCGCCTGGTGAAGCTCGGAAAGCGCACGCCATTGGAAAACGACTGAAACGGTCGACGATCGCTATTCACGATCTATGAACCCGGTTTCTGACGGTATTTCCTTGTCGACGGGAGCCAGTGGATTTCCGGCTGTAGCGCACCCCGCCCAAGGCCTACCGAGACGGTCCGCCTTCCGTAACGGGCGTCCGATTCAACGTGAGCGCCATCAGCCCATTAGCGCGCCGAGCACGGCCATCGCGTTCGCCTTGCCCTCGAAGCCCACGCCGGGCAGATCGCCGGGCGCGACACGTCCGCCGTCGACCGTCCAGCCGTCGGGCAGACCGCCGAGAACCAGGTTCGCGTCCGGCGCGATCTCGTGGCCGCCGAGCCCCAGACCGGCAACCACGTTGAGGGCGAAAAGATGCCCGGCGTGCGGGACCAGGCGGCGGCGCGACCAGCCGGCCGTCTCCACCGCTTCGAGGATCCGCAGGTATTCCGGGATGCCGTAGGACAGCGAGACGTCGAACTGGAGCAGGTCGCGGTCTTTCCGGAGACCGCCATGGCGCAGCAGGTTGCGTGCGTCGGCCGCCGAGAAGAGGTTTTCCCCGGTCGCCAGCGTCCCCGGATACGCGGTCGCGATCTCCCGGGTCAGATCGAAATCCAGCGGATCGCAGGGTTCCTCGAACCACGCGAGATCGTGTTCCGCCAGCATGGCCGCCATGCGGAGCCCGGCCTCCCGGTCGAGGGCGGCATTGGCGTCGACGGCGATGCGCGCCCCCTCGCCCGCCGCCTCTATCGCGGCTTCGATCCGCGCCCGGTCGACTTCCGGAGGCGCGCCGGCGACCTTCATCTTGAAAATGCGGAACCCTTGCGCGATGCAGGCCCGGACTTTCCGAGTCAACGCCTCGACCTGGTTGTCCGGCCGGTAATGCCCGCCCGAAGCGTATATCTCCACCGTTCCTTCGGCCTCACCCCGGTTGAAGCGGTCGGCAAGCAGGCGCCAGAGCGGCACGCCCGCCGCCTTCGCCGCCGCATCCCAGAGCGCGGCGTCGAGAACTCCCACGGCCGCCGAACGTTCTCCATGTCCGCCCGGCTTCTCGTTGCGCATCAGGACCGGCCAGGCGCGCATCGGATCGACCAGACCCGTCTTCGGGTCGGCGATCTCCGCTTCCCGCGCCGCTTCCAGGCGGGGAATGAACCGCTCTCGCAGCAACCCGCCGTGAGCGTAGCGACCGACGGAGTCGAGCGCGTAGCCGATCACCGGCGCACCGCCGATCCGCCGGTCGGTGCGAACCGCCACGGCGCTCGCCGTCATCTCGTCGAACCCGATCGCCGCGTTGGACATCGTCGCGGCGACCGGGATGGTCGTTTCCCTGATTTCCAGGATGCGCATGCGATGGACAGTCCCCGAGCCCGCCGCCACAATGCCACAACCGCCGGACAAGGGGGGTACGGCCGTGGGCAAGCTTCGGCACATCGCGATGCAGGTTCCCGATCTCGAAAAGGCGGCAACCTTCTACGAGGAAGTCTTCGAACTCGACCGGGTGTCGGAGGCGGAAAGCCCGATCGGCAACGCCATCATGCTGTCCGACGGGGTGATGAATCTGACACTGCTCAACTTCCCGGAAGGAACGGTCGGCGGGGTCAACGGGCCCGACTGGGCAGGTGTGCACCATTTCGGCATGGTGGTCGAGGACAAGGAGGCCACGGCCGAACGGATCGAGGCCAATGGCGGCCGCTTCTTCATGGAGCTCCCGGGCGACTATCCCGGCGTCGAGGCCGAGACCAAGTTCAAGGATCCGAACGGCGTCGTCTTCGACGTCTCGGAGCACGACTGGACCCTCAAGCGCAAGGACTGAGCGGCTTGGAGACCGTCAACGCGTTCACCATCCCCGCCCGCGAGGGCCGCGCCGTCGTCGTCGGGAAGGGGCAGGTGCTCAGGATCCACCAGATCGTCGGCGGCCAGGTCGGCGATTGCGTCTTCTACAACGCCGACGACCGCCGCGAATGGTTCCACGTGGGCCAGAGCTGGGCCACCAACGTCATCCTCGGCACCGGCACCTCCAAGGCGTTCCGGCACTTCTATTCCAAGCCGCCGCGCGAGAACGTGATGCTGACCGCGGTGGAGGACACCTACGCCAACCACTGGGGCAACATGGGCGGGCGCTGCTCGACGAAGCTCTACGAGCGCCGCGACAATCTCGGCGATCACCGCTCCTGCCAGGAAAACCTGACCGAGGCGCTCGCCCCCTACGGGCTGACCGGCGACGAGGTCATGGACGTGTTCAACGTGTTCATGAACGTCACGCTCGACGCCGACGGGGGCTTCAGGATCCTCCCCACCACCGTGACCGCCGACGACTACATCGACCTCAAGGCCGAGATGAACGTGCTCGCCGCCGTCTCCGCCTGCCCGGCCGACACCTCCCCCACCAACAACGGCAAGTCGGCACCGCTGGGCATCAAGGTGTTCGCGGCTGGCTAGTCCCCACCGTCATGGTCGGCGTAGGCCGACCATCCACGAGTTTTTCTTTGTGGTCGGGGACAAAAAGCAAAAACAAAAAAGCGTGGATGGTCGGCCTCCGCCGACCATGACGTGGGGGTCGACACAGGGAACATTCAGACGTAGATCACGAATTAACCGCCGCCCCCTCCGGCTCCTCCCCTTCCAGCGCCCGCG
This sequence comes from Alphaproteobacteria bacterium, assembly GCA_965202835.1. GTDB lineage: Bacteria > Pseudomonadota > Alphaproteobacteria > MPNO01 > MPNO01 > MPNO01. Next base: position 889,549 of record CBDBCA010000002.1, read on the forward strand.
TCATCGCCGCCTGCCGGGTACGCGACCAGAGCCAGACACCGAGGCAGATCGCGGCGCCGCCGATGACCGGCCATTGCAGGCCGACCCAGCTCGACAGCGTTCCCATGATCAGCGCGCCCAGGGCCGGCGCGCCGCGGTTGATCATGCCGTAGAGGGCCATCACCCGGCCGCGCAGCCCCGGGTCGACGGCATTCTGCAGCAGGGTCTGCTCGCCCACTCCGACGACGATCAGGGCGAAGCCGGCGACCGCCGCGCAGGGAAGGGCGAGCCAGAAAATGTCGGTCGCGGCGAAGCCGATCAGCATCGCACCGAGGAGCGCGATGGCGGAGACGGTGGTCGCGGTGAGCCCGGCGACGGCGCCCCGCTGGGCGAGCCAGAGCCCGCCCAGCATGGCGCCCACCCCGGCGGCGGAAGTGAGCCAGGCGAGCCCGTCGGCGCCGCGCCCGAAGACCGCGTCGGCGAAACCCGGCAGCAATTCCAGGAAGGGACGCCCACAGATCGCAACCAGGGTAAGGATCGCGAGCATGGGCCCGATCCCGGGATGGCGGGCGGCGTAGGCGTAGCCTTCGGCGATCTCGCCCGGCATGTTGCGGACGGTGCGCGCCGTCCGCCGCCTCTCCCGGTGTTCGAGGCGGATGCGGGACAGGACGGCGAGAAACACCACGAAGCTGACGGCGTTGAACACGAACGACCAGCCGACGCCGAAGCGGAGGATCAGCAGCGCCGCGATCATCGGCCCGACCACTCGCGCGCCGTTGAAGACCAGCGCGTTGATGCCGATCGCGGCCGACAGATCCCGGCGCGCGACGAGGCTCGGCACGATGGCGAGCCTAAGCGGCTGACCGAAAGCGAGAACCGCTCCGCCGAGCGCCGTGAGCACCAGCAGGATCTCGATGGTGATCGCGCCCGAGAGCGTGAACCACGCGAGCACCGCCGCCTGCACGAGATTCAGGGCCTGCACCGCCCGGAGCGCGCGCAGGCGATCCACCCGGTCGGCGACCGCGCCGGTGATCGGCGCGAGCAGCACGGTGGGAAACATGTCGGCGAAGACGATGACGCCGAGCCAGGTGCCCGAATGGGTGAGCTCCCACGCAAGCCAGCCGACCGACATCCGCTGCACCCAGGTGCCGAGATTCGAGACCACGTTGCCGCTCGTGAACAGCCGGAAGTCGCGATGCGCGAACGCGCTTCGAAGAGGTTCGAGGCGGGCGGGAAACTTCATGAGCGGGTCTTCGCGAGGGAGCGCCGACGATAACAGAGCGGCGTTCGGCGGGCCAACCGGGCCGTCCCTCGATACGGCGCTGACGCGCCGACTCGGGATGAGGGAAAAGTATCGCGCCGCCCACCGCCCCCCTCATCCTGAGTAGCGGCGCAGCCGCGTATCGAAGGGAGCTTATCCCGATTACTTGACGAGTGGGAGTTTGACCGGCGTTGCGGGAGGTGTCGGGGCGTATCCGGTCCGAACGGAACCGTTTCCCCGCGTCATGGTCGGCGAAGGCCGACCATCCACGCTTTTTTTTGTCGTTCTGCCCCGCCAGAAAAACTCGTGGATGGTCGGCCTTCGCCGACCATGACGGCAGGGCGGGACGGATGCGCGCCCGCCGGGATGGGGCGACGGTGCGGGCGCCGATCCGCGCCACGCAAACCGACCGCTGTCAAGTAATCGGGATAAGCCCTATCGAAGGGGCGCGCGCCTTGCCGCCCTCCGGGGCGCTTGTTAGCTTGCCTCTCATCCACCACGCGTGACGGGAGGTCGCCATGCCGGACGAGGCGCGCAGCACGGTCAACACGCTCGAACCCTATTTCATGCCGTTCACGAACAACCGGCAATTCAAGTCGGCGCCGAGGATCGTGGTGGCGGCGAAGGGCGTGCACTACACCACCGACGACGGGCGCAGGGTGCTCGACGGCTCGTCCGGGATGTGGTGCGTCAACGCGGGGCACGGCCGCGACAAGATCGTCCGCGCGATCCAGGAGCAGGCGGGCAGGATGGACTACGCGCCCGCCTTCCAGTGCGGCCATCCGGGCGCCTTCGAGCTCTCGGCGCGGCTGGCGACCCTTATGCCGGGCGATCTCGACCACGTGTTCTTCGGCAACTCGGGCTCCGAGGCGGTCGATACCGCGCTCAAGATCGCGCTCGCCTATCACCGCCAGAACGGGGAGGCGACCCGGACCCGGCTGATCGGGCGCGAGCGGGGCTATCACGGGGTCGGCTTCGGCGGCACCGCGGTGGGCGGCATGTCCAACAACCGCAAGCAGTTCGGCAACCTCGTTTCCGGCGTCGATCACCTGCCGCACACCCACGACCTGGAGAAGATGGCGTTCTCCCGGGGCCAGCCGGAATGGGGCGCGCATCTTGCAGACGCTCTCGAAGGCATCTGCGCGCTGCACGATCCTTCGACGATCGCGGCGGTGATCGTCGAGCCGGTCGCGGGCTCGACGGGCGTGCTGGTTTCCCCCCGGGGCTACCTCACCCGGCTGCGCGAGATCTGCGACCGCCACGGCATCCTGCTGATCCTGGACGAGGTGATCACCGGATTCGGGCGCGTGGGCGAGGCCTTCGCCGCCGAGCGCTTCGGGATCGAGCCCGACATGATCACCATGGCCAAGGGTCTGACCAACGCGACCGTGCCGATGTCGGCGGTGGGCGTGAGCAAGGGGATCTACGACACGCTGATGGAGGGCCCGGCCGGCGTCGAGCTGTTCCACGGCTACACCTATTCCGGCCACCCGCTCGCCTGCGCCGCGGGGCTGGCCACGCTGGAAATCTATGCCGAGGAGGGCTTGTTCGAGCGCGCCAACGCGCTGGCGCCGGTCTGGGAGGACGCGCTGCACGGGCTCAAGGACAGGCCCAACGTGATCGACATCCGCAATATCGGGCTGATGGGCGCGGTCGAGCTCGCCCCGAGGCGGGGCGCGCCGGGGGCGCGCGGCTTCGACGCCTATCTCGAATGCTTCAACAACGGCCTGATCCTGCGCCAGACCGCGGACACCCTCGCCATGTCGCCACCGCTGATCGTCACCGAGGCGCAGATCGGCGAGATGGTGGACATCGTCGGCGTCGCCATCGACGCGGCGGGGTGAGGAGGGCGCGGCCCGACCTGGCCCGTCCCACCACCCCGTCATGCCCGGACTTGTTCCATTGCTGTCCGGTTTAACTTCGGGACGGGCTCCGTGCCGGGGGCGACGCTGTCGCCGCCCCCTGAAACTCCGCTGCGCCCCTCACCGTCATGCCCGTGTGTGGACGCCCCCGTTGATGCAAGCATTTTCTTTGGTGGGTTGGGCCTGCGGTCAGGTACTTCCGTGTGTCCGGCCTCTCGCTGCGGCATGGGTTCGCCGCGGGCCTGTATGGAGATGCGCGGATCGGGTCCAAATCGGACTTCCGTGCTCGCGTGCACGCCGCACATGACTGGTTTTCCCGATCCCGTCTCGTCGACCATGTGCCCTTACCCGATCCTCCGTCCTGCCCGCATCCCCGACGGTCTCCCGCGCGTCCCCGCCCGCTCAGACGGCGGTGGGAGCCCGGTAGACCTCCTTGTTCACCATCACCGCCCAGGCGATGCGCGCCATCCGGTTGGCCAGCGCCACCGCCACGACCATCCTCGGCTTGCGCGCCAGCATCCGGGCGAGCCAGGGATCGCCGGTCTCGCCCCGCCGGCAGGCCCAGCGCACCTGCGCCATGGCGCCGCAGACCAGCAGCCGCCTGAGGTCGCGTTGACCCATCTTCGATATCCTGCCCAGCCGGGGCTTGCCCCCGGTGCTGTGCTGGCGTGGCACCAGCCCGAGCCAGGCGGCGAAGTCGCGCCCGCACCGGAAGCTCTCCATCGGCGGTGCGAAGGCCTGAATCGCCATCGCGCAGATCGGCCCGACGCCCGGGATCGTCATCAGCCGCACCGCGTCCGCGTCCCGGCGCGCGTGGACGTGGATCTCCTTCTCCAGGCCGGCGATCTTCGCATCGAGGCCCGCAATCTGCTCAAGCAGAAGGGTGCCCAGCTCGCATACCGGCGCCGGAAGAGCGGAACCCGGCTCCTCCAGCGCCGCCGCCAGACGAGCGACATGAGCTCTCCCCTGCGGGGCTACGATGCCGAACTCCGCCAGATGCCCCCGCAGCGCGTTGATCGTCTGCGTGCGCTGGCGCACCAGAAGATCGCGCGTGCGGAACAGCATCGCTCTCGCCTGCTGTTCCTCCCCCTTCACAGCAACCAAGCGCATGCTCGGCCGCAGACCCGCCTCGCAGATCGCCTCCGCGTCCGTCGCGTCGTTCTTCTGGCGCTTCACGAACGGCTTCACGTAGAGCGGCGGGATCAGCCGCACCGCGTGGCCGAGCTTCATGATCTCCCGGCCCCAGTAGTGCGCGCTCGCGCACGCCTCCATCGCCACCACACAGCGCGGCAGAGAGGCGAGGAAGGCCAGAAGCTTCCCCCGCCTCAGTGTCTTGCGGAAGGCGACCGAGCCGTCCGCCCCCGCCCCATGCAGCTGAAAGCTGCGCTTCGCCAGATCGATCCCGATGATGCTAACCTCGCCCATGGATGCCTCCTCCCTCAGGTCGTGAGCCACAGACACAACCTTGGCACATCGCGATGCCGTCGGGAGGGGGCGTCCACCCCATCGGACTTGTTCCACTGCTGTCCGGCTTAGAATTTCGGCGCGGGTTCGGCCCTTGGCGCGACACCGTTTCCGCCCCCTCTTGTCACCCCGGACTTGTTCCGGGGTCCAGTTTTGCGCCAGACGCCGCCCGGGGAGGCCCGTCCGGCGCCTCGCCATATGCAGCACCGCTCTGGACCCCGGAACAAGTCCGGGGTGACAGCAGGGGACAAGAAGGAGAGCCGGGCGCGCCGCAAACCGTGTCCCGAGCCGGCCGATGGGCCGGTAACCCGCCTGTACCAACGCCTTGCACCCGGTCCAGCCCATCTAAACCGGACAGCAATGGACTTGTTCCGGCCATGACGTGGAGGGGACAGTGTGCGAGGGCACGTGAATTTCGGAAGTGCGACAACGGGTCGCCGCGATCGAGCAAAAGGGGGCGTGGGTCATGACGGTCAAACGAACCGGGCGCGGGCGTGAAATCGAAACCGCCACGGGCGAAACGCCTGCCCATGCCAAGGGCGACACAACGTCGCCAGGCCGGAACGCGGACAACCCCGAGTTCGCGCGCCAAGCAGCGCTCGCCGAAGAGATCATGCACGACGACCGCGAGGTGCTGCGGGCACTGGCCAAGGGTTCGCGGGATACGACGACTTGAAATCGCGACGGCTTCCGTGCATCTCTCCGGATATCCGACCTGATGGAAGCGGAACCATGTGGACCCTGCGGAACGCCAGGAACACGCTCGGCGCCGTCGCGCGAGCGGCCGCCCGGACGGTGCATTTCAGGGGATGCCGGGTCTCACCCGGCGATCGAAGGGAGCGACATCATGGATAGCGGCACCGCCGGTCCGTCCGATTCCGCCAACGGCACGAACAGCCGGCTGCTCCGGGACGACTGGGCCTATGTCGAGGCGATCCCGCTCGACGACTTCGAGGAAAGCGACTTCGCCCTGCTCGACGCCCAGCGCCCCGCCTTCACCGCCGAACGCCAGGCGGAGCAGATCCTCCGCATCATGCGGGGGATGGCGGACGATCCGTCCTTCGGCTACCGGATCAACACCTACCGGCACTGCCTCCAGTCGGCGACGATGGCGCATCGCGCCGGCAAGGACGAGGACTATGTCGCGATGGCCTTCCTGCACGACATCGGCTTCGACATCGCGCCGGTGACGCATGGCGGCTTTGTCGCGGCGCTGGTCGGCCCCTACGTTTCGGCCGAGATGGAATGGCTGCTGGTCAACCACGCCGACTTCCAGAACATGCACTGCCGCAACCATCCGAGCATCGACCGCTTCGCGCGCGACAAGTGGCGCGGGCACCCGGCGTTCGAGACGACCGCCGAGTTCTGCGCGAAGTTCGACCAGGGCGCGATGGACCCGGACTACGACAACATGCCGATGGAGGCGTTCGAGCCGATGGTCCGGCGCCTGTTCGCCAGAGCGCCGCGCGAGGCCGCCTGACCCCGCGATGAGCTGGATCCGCCGTATCGAGTACGAGGAGTCCTCGGGCGCGCTCAGGGCGCTCTACGATCGGGTCAAGGGACCGGCGGGCAATATCGACAACGTGATGAAGGCGCACAGCCTGCGCCCGCACACGATGGAGGGGCACAGCGCGCTCTACAAGGCGGTGCTCCACCACAGCGGCAACGCGCTCCCCGGCTGGTTCCTGGAGACCGTCGGCATCTACACCAGCCTGCTCAACCGCTGCGACTACTCGGTGGCGCATCACTTCGCGGGGCTCGCGCGGCTGCTGGACGACCGGGCGCGCGCCGACGAGATCTTCGCGGCCCTGGAAGACGGCGCACCGGAGCGGGTCTTCGAGGCGAAGGAAAGCGCGCTGCTGGCCTACGCCGCCAGGCTCACCCGCGCGCCGGGCGAGATGGCGGAAGAGGATATCCGGGCCGCGCGCGCGGCGGGCGCATCCGACGGGGAGATTTTCGAGACCAACCAGGTCGCGGCCTATTTCGCCTATTCCAACCGCCTCCTCAACGGACTCGGCATCACGACCGACGGCGACGTGCTGGGCGAATCCCCGCCGACCGGCCCCGATCTCGACGACTGGCGCCACCGGTGACCGCGCGCGAAGGCTTCGACCGGATCCCGGTGATCGACGCCGGCCCGCTCGCCGGCGGCGACGAGGCGGCGATCCGCGAGACCGCGTCCGCCATGCGCGCGGCGTCGGAGACGGCGGGATTCTTCTGCGTCGCCAACCACGGCGTCGCGGAGGGAATCCAGGCGGCCGCGCTCCAGGCCTCAAGGGAATTCTTCGCCCGGCCGCTCGCCGAAAAGCGCCGCGTGACGGTGAACGCGCTGCACCGGGGCTATGTCGAGATGGGCGAGGCGACGCTCAGGGACGGCGTCGAGAGCGACCGCAAGGAAAGCTTCGTCTGGGGGCTGGAGCTCGGCCCCGACGACCCCGACGTCGCGGCGGGCAAGCCGCTGATGGGGCCCAACCGCTGGCCGCAGGACATGCCGGGGATGCGGGACGCCCTCTACGGCTGGTTCGAGGCGGTCGGAACCTGCGCGCGCAACGTCCTCAGGGGCCTTGCCGTCGGGCTCGGCCTCCCGGCGCACTACTTCGAACCCCGCTTCGCGAAGCCCCTCGCGCGCGGATCGCTGGTCCGCTACCCGCCGCACCCCGCCGATGCCGGACCGCGCACCTTCGGCACCGCCGCCCATACCGACTACGGCGGCATCACCCTGGTCTGGCAGGACGATTCGGGTGGGCTGGAGGTCGAGAACCGAGCCGGCGACTGGGTGCCGGTCCATCCCATTCCGGGCACGCTGGTGGTCAATATCGGCGACCTTATGGCGCGCTGGACCAACGACGTCTTCGCGTCCAACCCGCACCGGGTGATCAACCGCTCGGGCGGCGAGCGCTACTCGATGGCGGTGTTCTTCGACCCCGGCTACGACACACTGATCGAGACCCTGCCGACCTGCCTCGCCCCGGGGGAGAAACCGCGATATGCGCCGACCGTGTGCGGCGAGTATATCGGGGAGCGCTTCGACGCGGTGTTCCGCTACCGCTCCGCCGGGACGGGTTGAGGGGGCGGGTGGCCGCCCTACCCCGGCCCCTCCCGCAAGCGGGAGGGGAGAAGGTAAGGAGGCGGCGGAAGAGTCCCCTCTCTCCCCCGTGGGGGAGAGGGCCGGGGTGAGGGGCCTCAGTCGTTGTCGCGCTTGGCGCGGGTCGCCTCGAACTCGCTCAAGGGCGGCGAGAGGTAGCGCCTGAGCTCGGAGATGTCGGCCGGCGGGCCGTCTCCCATGGGCCGGTCGCCCTTGATCGTCACCCGGTTCATCAGGCGGCGCTGCGGGTAGTAGTCGTGCAGCGCCGAGTGCTGCACCTGACGGTTGTCCCAGAACACCACCATGCCGGGCCGCCAGCGGTGGCGGTAGTGGTATTCGTGGCGCATCGTCCGGCGGTAGAGGAATTCGAGGATGGTGCGGCCCTCGTCCTCGTCCATGCCCTTGATGTGGGTGGTGAAGGAGCGGTTGACGAAGATCGCCTTGCGCCCGGTCACCGGATGGACCCGGACCAGCGGATGGGCCGTCGGCCGGTAGACTTCCTCGTAATGGCGCAGCCGGTCGCGGCCGTGCTTCGAGTTGGGGAACAGCTTCTTGAAGGTGATGAAGTCGTGCACCGCCTCCAGCCCGTCGAGCAGGCGCTGCATGCGGTCGGACAGCCCTTCCCAGAGCGCGTGCATCGAGCAGAACGCGGTGTCGCCGGCGGGCGACGGGACGATCTTCGCGCTCAGGATCGTTCCCATCGGCGGGCACTCGCGGAAGGTCTCGTCGGAGTGCCAGATATCGGTCGAGGGCGGCGGGTTGCCCTCCTTGTTGTCGAAGACGATGAGCTCCGGCTGTTCGGCGTCGTTGGTCGAGAACGGATGGACGGTGAGCTCGCCCATCCGGCGCCCGAAGGCGACGAGCTGCCCGGGGCTCGGGTCCTGGTCGGGAAACACCAGCACGCCGTGCTCGGCGTGGAGGGCAAGGATCGCGTCCGCCTGCGCGTCGGTCAGCTCCCGCTTGAGGTCGACGCCGGTGACCTCGGCGCCGCAGAAGACGCCCGTCTTCTCGACCCTGATTCCGGTCTTTTCCTCGACGGCATGGATCGCGGTCGTCGCCATGATGGTTCCCCTTCCGGCCGGTCTCGCGGCGGAGGGTAGCATGGGGGCGCGGGGGGCGGGAGAGGCTCGGGATCGCTTGTGAGCGGTGGGCGGCACTGACACGATGCCTCGCCGCCGCCGCTTCGGATGTTCCAGCGATCGGCCGGTCGGCCCCGAACTGGAGAGGAAACGCGACGCATGGCCGGGAGCCCGCGGCAATATGTCTTCGAAGCGATGGAACTTCTGCCCGATGCCCTGACTCCCTTCGTCGAGAGGCGTCTGGAAAACACCTTCCTGGAGCCTTGGCGGGACGTGGCCTTCAATCGGATAAAGGGCCTCTACCGCGACTCGAAAGGAAATCCCGCCTGGGATCAGGCGGCACTGCTCAAGGCTATCGCCTTCTTGTGGCACGAGGCGTTCGAATCCGTTCTTACCAGAGCGGAGCGGTCGATCGCGAACGAGTTGATCGATACCCGTAACCGGCTTGCCCATGGCGCGCCGTTCAATTGGGACGATACCGAACGGGCGCTGGATTCGATGCGCCGGCTGACGGCGAAGGCTGGAGCGGGGGACGCCGCGCGACGAATCGGCGAGATGCGCGACGCGGTTCTCTGGTCGAAATATGCCGCGCCCGCACCCGCGCCGGCCGGGGAGCACGATACGGCTCTGCGGCCGGCGGTGCCCCCGCGCGACGCTTCCCATCGGCCCCGCAAGTTCACGCAGGAAGAGTTCGCCAACGAACTGAACCGGATACTGGACGAAGAGCGGACGGCGGGAAGAAATACCTGCCGGGTGGTCGCGCACGACCTTCACCGGCGGGTGGTCGGCGGCAGCCAGCCGAACCGGATGGTAATGGCGTGCAATGCAATGTGGAAACTGTGGGAACGGCAGGGGAGCCGCCCCGACAGGATTATCCGCACGACGCCGAGCGGCCGGTCGACGACGATAGAGATCGAATATCGGCTGTGATCGCGGCTCCCCCCGAGCGGCGGGGTCTTGCATTCCTGCCTCAGAGCCTGTCGGTCCCGTTTGAACCGCTGCCGCTGTGCCTGTCGTCATGGTCGGCGCAGGCCGACCATCCACGTTTTGTTATTTTTGTTCCAGCGCCCCAACGGAAAAAAACTCGTGGATGGTCGGCCTGCGCCGACCATGACGGGGGCGAGACAAGAGCGGGGCCAAGCGGTCCCGCAGGTAGACGCGGCGGCAGTAACAGGAAGATCGATTCGACGCGATTCCGGCGGCCTGAAAGGCAAGACCGCCTCACTTCGCCATCGCCGCCTCGCCCTCTTGTCTCGTTTCGACACGGAGCGTGATCCGAAGATCGGCGTCGAGGGCCGCGAGCATTTTCATCAGCCGGTCCAGCGTGAACCGCCCGAGATCGGCGTTGCGGATGCGCGAGAAGTCCGCCGCCGCGAACCCGGTCAGAGCGCGAGCCTTGCGCACCGAGAGGCGGCGGTCCTCCAACACCCCGACGATGCGCGCCGCCAGGATGGCCTTGGCCTGTTTCAGGTCCGCGTCGGGATCGCCGAGGTCTCGAAACACGTCGCCGCTGCCCTCGACGAGCTGGAAGTCGCTGTCGCTCATGGCCTCAACTCCCCTCTCAGTCGCGCGGGCCTGCGACGCGATGTGGAAGCTCCGGGAAGGTCGGGGGAGCGATCCGGACCGGATCGTCCACATGTCTCCCAGCCGCCGGTCTTAGGCCATCGAGATCGAATACTGCCTCTGATACGCGGTTCCGCGGCGACCGGCAACGGCCCGCCCGCTCACCCCCGCCGATAGATCGAACGACGGTGCCCGACCGTGATGACGAGCACCAACAGTTCGTGGTCCCGGAGCTCGCACAGGATGCGGTAGGCGCCGACCCCGTAACGCCGGTAGCGGCCGGGCCCGGAACCGCTCAGCGGGGCGCCGGCCCGGCGCGGATCGTCGAGCGGGGCCAGGCGGTCCCGCATGAAAGCGCGGATGCGCGCCGCGTCGGGAGGATCCAGCTTGCCGATCTGCCTGGCCGCGCGCTCCGCGACCTCAATCCTCCAAGCCAGGACAGTCGTCCAGCTCGTCGAGCGAGAGGGTGCGGCCGCCGGTCTCGCGGTGCTCGGCGGCGGCCTTCTCGGCGGCATGCAAATCCTCGAGGTCTTCCAGATGACGCTCGATCGCCTCGCGGATGTAGAACGTGGCGGTGCAGCCCGAGCGCGCGGCAAGCGCCCGCAGCCGGTCGTGGGTGGCGTCGGGCAGACGCACGGCGATCCGTTTCATGGCTCCCTCCCCCGGTCGACATGCATACCGACCGCGCGGGTTCGGGGATACCCCGCCATTCGGCCCTGCGATGCCTGGGATTGCCCCCGCCCTGCATCCCGTGTCATCTCGATGTCTCGAATCGTGATGTAATGATGACTCCACGCCGCGCGGAGCCGTCCCGCGAAGACCGGTTCGCAAGATGTTGGCGGCGCGCCGGTTTCCGCCGCCGCGCGCCGTTCCGAGCCGGTTCCCGGCGGCGCGGATCCCGGCCTCTTCCGTCCCCGGGGGACAGGAAACATGCCGTTTCACGCCAATGTTTCACGTGAAACAAAGGTCAACAATGCTGACTTATGTTTCACGTGAAACATCAGGCGGCGACGGGTCCAGCCGATTCGACCGGGCCCTAAAGCGGAATACCCCGGTTGTCCCAGGCGCGGCGCCACTTGTTGGCGAGGTCGGGGTCGAACAGGAGCCCGGTGTCGCCGGGCGCGATGACCCAGTCGTCGCGCGCCAGCTCGGACTCGAGCTGTCCCGGCGCCCAGCCGGAATAGCCGAGGATGAACAGCCCGCGCACCGGCCCCTCGCGCCGCGCCATTTCGCGCAGGATCTCGGGGTCGGCGGACAGCCAGACCCGTTCGGTGACCTTGACCGAATTCCCGCTGGAGAAGTCGCCCGAATGGAGGATGAAGCCCTCCGTCGTCCCGACCGGCCCGCCGTAATGGACGGCGATCTTCCGGCCGGTGCGCTCGGCGGGGGCGGAGCCGGGATCGAGGATGTTCTCGGCCCAGTCCTCGGCGAGCACCCGGTTGATCACGAAGCCCATCGCGCCGTCCGGGCCGTGGCGGATCATGTAGATGACGGTCCCGGCGAAGCGCGGGTCGGGCATGTCGGGCTTGGCGATCAGGAACCATCCCTGCAGGCTCTCGGGCGCGAGGTTCGTCTGCGCGGCCGCCTTCTGGATCGCGGACAGGCCGACGACCGCGACGATCAGGACGACGGCGCGGCGGAGGCGTCCGGTCACAGCGGCGGCGCCTCGAGGGGGCGCAGGTCGTCCGACGGCGCGACGGGCGCTCCGGTGCGCGCGGCGAGCTCCGCGAAGTCGAGACCCGCGACCATCTCGCTCGCGACCAACCCGGCGGGCGTCACCTCGATCACCGCGAGGTCGGTGTAGATCCGGTTCACCACGCCGCTCCCGGTCAGCGGGTAGGTCACGCGCTCGACGATCTTGGGCTCGCCGCGCCGCGTGCAATGATCGGTCATCGCGTAGACCGCTTTGGCGCCCACCGCGAGGTCCATCGCGCCGCCGACGCCGGGGATCGCGTCGGGCGCGCCGGTCGACCAGTTGGCGAGATCGCCGTTGGCCGCGACCTGGAACGCGCCGAGGACGCAGAGGTCGAGATGCCCGCCGCGGATCATGGCGAACGAATCCGCCTGGTGAAACAGCGAGGCGCCGGGCAGCAGGGTGATCGGCTGCTTGCCGGCGTTGATCAGGTCCTCGTCCCGCGCGTCCGCCGGCGGCTCGGGCCCCATGCCGAGAATGCCGTTCTCGCTGTGCAGGACGACCTCGCGCTCCGCCGGCACGAAATTCGCCACCAGCACGGGCTGGCCGATGCCGAGATTGACGAAGGCTCCCTCGGGGATGTCCCGGGCGATGCGCCAGGCGACCTGGTTGCGCGTGAGGGCTTGCGTCACGGGTAGCGGTCTCCCCGAAGGATCGCCTCGCGCTCGCTCATCGGCTCGGGCACGGCGACCACGCGGTCGACGAAGATGCCCGGGGTGACGACGATCTCGGGCTCGATCTCGCCGAGCTCGGCCAGGCTGCGCGCCTGGACGATCGTGGTCGCCGCCGCCATGCACATCAGCGGCGCGAAATTGCGCGCGGCCAGGCGGTAGGTGAGATTGCCCCAGCGGTCGGCGCGCTCCGCCTTGACGAGCGCGAAATCGGCGTGCAGCGGGTATTCGAGGACGTAGTCGCGCCCGCGGATCCTGCGGGTCTCCTTGCCGTCGGCGAGCGTCGTTCCGACGGTCGTGGGCGTGTAGAACCCGCCCAGGCCGGCGCCCGCCGCGCGCAGCCGTTCGGCGAGCGTCCCCTGCGGCACCACTTCGAGCGCGACCTCGCCGGCGCGGTAGACCTCCTCGAACACCACCGAATGGGACGACCGGGGATAGGTGCAGACCATCCGCGCCACCCGGCGCCGTTCGAGCAGCGCGGCGAGCCCGATATGGCCGTTGCCGGCGTTGTTGTTGACCACGGTGAGGCCGCTCGCGCCCTGGTCGATCAGCGCGTGGATCAGCTCGGTCGGCGAGCCGGCCTCGCCGAAACCGCCGATCGCCACCGTCGCGCCGTCCGGGATGTCGGCGACCGCCTCGGCAATGTCCGCGACCCGCTTGTCGATCATCCCTTCGCCCCGATCCCCCGGCGGCCGAATCCTAGGCAACCGCCGGCACCCCGTCCACAAGCGACGCCGGTTGACCGGGTTCCGGGCGCGCCCCAGTTTTCCCGCATGGAAGCGCTCTGCCGCGATTGCTTCGCCCCGGCCCCGCCGGATGGGGGATCGGCATGCGGCGCCTGCGGGTCGGGCCGGATCGCGAGGCATCCCGAACTCGCCCGGCTCGCGACCGCCCATGTCGATTGCGACGCCTTCTACGCCGCGGTCGAGAAGCGGGACGATCCGTCGCTCCGGCACAGGGCGGTGCTGGTCGGCGGCGGCAGGCGGGGGGTCGTCATGGCGGCGTGCTACAACGCGCGGGCGTTCGGCATCCGCTCGGCGATGCCGATGTTCCAGGCGCTGCGCGCCTGCCCGGATGCCGCGGTCGTCCGCCCGGACATGAAGAAATACGGTGTCGTCGCGCGCGAGGTCCGGGCGCTGCTGAACGACGTCACCCCGGCTTTCGAGGCGATCTCGATCGACGAAGCGGTTCTCGACCTCTCGGGGACGGAGCGGCTGCACCGGGCCTGCCCCGCGGAGACCGCCGCCCGGCTCGCGCAGAGGATAGAGGCGGAGATCGGCATCACCGTCTCCATCGGGCTGAGCTACAACCGGTTCCTCGCCAAGATCGCGTCGGGCATGGACAAGCCGCGCGGGTTCTTCGCCATCGGGCGGGGCGACGCGCGCCGTTTCCTCGCCGGCCAGCCGGTCACCCTGATCTGGGGCGTGGGCGAGGCGATGCGCCGACGTCTCGCCGCCGACGGCATCGAGACCGTGGGCGACCTCCAGGGGATGGAGGAGGAGACGCTCGCGCGCCGCTACGGCGCGATGGGACGGCGGCTCGCGCGGCTCTCGCAGGGTCACGATCCGCGCGCGGTCACGCCGGGCTCGCGGCGCAAGAGCCTGTCCGCCGAGACCACCTTCGCCGAGGACCTGACCCGCCTCGACGACCTGACGAAGCGCCTCTGGCCGCTCGCCGAGAAGGTCTCGCGCCGGCTCAAGGCGGAGGGGATCGGCGCGCGCACCATCACGGTGAAGCTCAAGCGCGCGGACTTCCGGATCCTCACCAGGAGCACGACGCTCGCCCACGCGACGCAGATGGCCGAAACGATCTACCGCGCCGGCGCCCGCCTGGTCGAAAGGGAGGTCGACGGAACGGCCTGGCGGCTGATCGGCATCGGCACGGCGCGCTACGTCCCGGCCGGGGAGGCCGACCCGCCCGACCTCGCCGACCCGCGCTCGCTCCGCCGGCGCGACGTGGAACGCGCCATCGACGCCATCCGCGAGCGCTTCGGGGACGACTCCATCGGCCACGGCCGAGGGCTGCGGTAGCCCCCAATGTTTCACGTGAAACATAAGTCAGCATTGTTGACCTTTGTTTCACGTGAAACATTGTTCCGATATGGGACTATTTTTGTGTCCCCCGGGGACGGGGCGGCTCCACCAGACGCGCGGCTGCGGGGCCTGGGAGATCCCGGTTCGGACAGGCGCGCCAGCGGTTTGCCGGAGAGAGTTCCCCCGAAGGTCGAAGAGAGGCGCCGGGGACGCCCCAATCGTACGACGCGCCATGCGCGATCGTCCGTTTCGCGGGCAACGCGCCGAATATTCTTCCCCGAAGGGAGACGAATTTCTCGATGGCAGCGGTGCCTCCCGGACCTGCCACCCCCAACACGTCATGGCCGGATTTGTTCCACTGCTGTCCGGTTTCACTTCCGGACGCGCTCCCTGCCCATGGGCGAGACCATCTCCGCCCCCCGGTTGTCACCCCGGACTTGTTCCGGGGTCCAGACCTGCCCCGGATCGGTTCCGGGGCCGGCATCGCAGCCACCGAGGCCGTCGAGCGTTTTCCCGTGACAGCAGAACACGAATATCGTGCCCCGACGGAAACCGGGGCGCCTCACTGGACCCCAGAACAAGTCCGGGGTGACAGCAGGGGGGTGGAAACGGTGTGGCGCATCACTCGCTTGCGGTCTTCGCCGCTTATTGCCGGATGGCGCAAATGGAGCTTGACGCGTCAATAAGCGCGTCCCACTCTATTCGCAGAAAGTCTCGATCGCTGTCCCCACCGTGGGCAGCGGACTCTATGGCCACCATCCGGTGGCCATAGCCACGTCTGGGGGTCGGTTGAAGGTCTGTTTCATCGACGAAGCGGGGGATCTCGGAGCGCTCGGCAACCCGCCGCGACCGAACGACCAGCCGGTCCTGATTATCGCCGGTCTCTTCCTGGATGCCGCCTCCCTGCAAGAGCTGACCCTCGATTTCCTGAAGCTCAAAAAACAATACTTTCCCGGTCCGCCTTACCGTTCGAACCAGTTCCTGAACGGCATTCTGGCGGAAAAAAAGGAGATATATAGAGCGCTACAAGGTAGGAAGCTACACTCCTAAAATCTCGAAATTCGCCGCTTGATGAACGCGACCCCAGCTTCCAAGTAGTTGGCTCGGGGGTAACCTGCTGGGTCCGGGCGGCAGAGGAACTTCTCGAATGGTCGCGGCAAAACCCGCTACCAGAACGGCAACAGTCTGATCCGAATAATAGCTACCTCTCGGAAAACCCAGCCCTCAGTAGCAAACCTGCTGGCAGTACTCAAAGGCTCCGTCGATCATCTTCCGCATGACCGTCTCGTTTTCACTCTGCGGTCCGGTCCACCGTTGCCGCATCCTAGAGTACCACTGATCGAGGAGGCGTCGTTCGGCAGCGAGGTACGGTGCTAGCTTCGGGGCCAAGTCTGGGCGCTCTTTGGCGACTGCACCAACGTCATAGCCAAACCCGAGCAAGAAGCGCACGGTGCGATCCTGCTGTCGCTCTCTGAGGGCAGTCAATTCTTGTTCCAACTTGGCGTAGTCCTCCAAGGCTTCAACACACCCTCGATCACACTCGGCTCGCGCCGGTTGGGCCAGCAGCAAAGCCACCACTATACCGATCAGACCGTACCTCATTTTGATCCGTACCCGATAAACTCATCACCATCGGCATCGCGGCTGGCATAAAATGCAATTTGCCGATCAGCACCACGGTCCATCTTGGCTTTCGCGGTACAGTTGAGAAAGCGGTCACCGGTATTCGGTACTGTTGCGATCTCGTAGAGCTTGAGGATCGCCGGATTGAACGGAGTGGCTTTTTCCTTGCTCAGCTTAACGATCTGTGGACCGAGGCCCTCACAGGTCGTTATTGATCCTCCGCCTCCGCCCAAGTCGACGAGGGCGGAAAGTCCGACTACTACCGCGACGATTAAGATAGGTAGCTTATACCACCAACCCCTGTACCATATTTTCTTTGGTTGCGCTTCGTCCGCCACGGGCACCCTCCTTCCAAGGAGTAGCCAACCCGGCTGGTGCCGGGCCGTTGCGAACATCTCTGCGAATGAGAAGTTTCCCGCTTATTCGCCAGGCGCGGGAGCTACCCGTGCCGGGTCAAGGGCTGTTGTATTCGGCGGGCGACCCGACCAAGCGGGTGCTCGCAGAAATGTTCGCCCGGGGAGCATGGACGGTTGCCGCGAGGAACGCAACCGCTATATCTTCTGGCTCATTTCAGGGAGTTACAGGATGATACGTAAGCTGATTACCACAGTCGTCACTGGGAGCCTGCTTATGCTCCCGTTCCAACAGGCATTCGCCCACGGTGGAGGGCTCGACCGCCACGGATGCCACCGTGAGACCGCTACCAACACCCGGCATTGCCATCGCAAGGATGACGAGGGCAGTGGAGATCTCCTATTGATTCTCGGAGGGGTGGCAGCCGGACTGGTTCTAGTAGCGGTCCTTCTGCGGAACCGGAACAATCCGGCGCTGGTCGAGAACCTTGAACTCCGACCAGACCTTGATCCTCAGCGAGGCCGAGGCCTCGCTGCCGAGTACTCGCTGGACCGTTTCCAACACCTCGGGGTGCGGATGGTCTCCAAGCCAGAGGAAGAACGCCCCACTGCCTATGTCGGTGCCTATTGGAAGCTAAAATTCTGATCTAAAGCTATTTCAGGGTAGCAGCCGGAGGCCAGGCCTATGCCGATAGTTGAAGACGACACGCCCACGACGCCCGAGACCTTGGAGCAGCTCGAACTCCAGCGTAAGCAGTGGATCCAGCAGGCTCTACTCAACCTCAACGGACCAGGGACCACACCGAAAGTCGACGTCAAGAGGGCTCCGCCATCGAGAACGTCGCCTGTCAAAGCCAGGCGGATGAAAGAATCCGCCCGTGTCGCGCAGAACCTCCTACGGACCACCCGCCCACGAAAATTCTAGGTGACGATCCCATTTTGCGGGGTGCCTTGTCGTGTAGCATCCTGTTTGTAGTGTTCTATATGTCTCCCAAACAAAAGGCGCCGACATCCGAAGAAACGTAACCTGGGGCACCAGGCGCCAGGCCCGGCCGGGTTGACGATCGGGGAGCGGCGGCGACGGTTCCGTCCGGGCGGGAGACTCTCTAGAATCGGCCCAGCAACCGAAGGGGCGGGAGGCGCCCGGCATCATGACGCTGACCAACGGGCTGCCCGAGCTCAGGGACCATATCCGCCAGATCCCGGACTTCCCGAAGCCAGGGATCCTGTTCTACGACATCTCGACGCTGCTGCAGCACGCGGAAGCCTGGCGCATGACGGTGGACGCGCTGGCCGGCGCGGTGGCGCGTCACGAGCCGGACCGGCTGATCGGCATCGAGTCGCGCGGCTTCCTGGTCGCCGCTCCGCTCGCCCTCAAGCTCGGGCTCGGCTTCACCATGGTGCGCAAGAAGGACAAGCTGCCGGGCGCCACGATCGGCCATGAATACGCGCTCGAATACGGCACCGACACGGTCGAGATCCAGGCCGACGCGATCGCGCCGGGTCAGCGGGTGGTGGTGCTCGACGACCTGCTGGCGACCGGCGGCACGATGAAGGCCTCGATCCAGCTGCTGCGCCGGGTCGGCGCGGACGTGCGGGGCGCGGCCTGCATCATCGAGCTTGCCTTCCTCGACGGGCGGGAGCGGCTCGACGTACCGGTCGACACGCTGGTCTCCTACGACTCCTGAACCACCCGGTTGGTAAGCGTCCCGATCCGGTCGATCTTGACCTCGATGACATCGCCCGGCTTCATGTAGAGCTTGGGCGTGCGCCCGTGGCCGACGCCGTGCGGGGTCCCGGTCGAGATCGTGTCGCCGGGCGCGAGCGGGGTGAAGCCCGAGACGTAGGCGATCAGCTTCGGGATGTCGAAGATGAAATCTGCCGTGTTGCCGTCCTGCACGGTCTCGCCGTTGAGCCGGGTGCGGACGCCGAGCGCGTGCGGGTCGGGAATCTCGTCGGCGGTGACGAAGCAGGGGCCGAACCCGCTGGTGCTCGGAAAGTTCTTCCCGGCCGACAGGTTCTCCTCCTGCCAGTCGCGGATCGAGCCGTCGTTGAGGATCGTGTAGCCCGCGACGTGGCCGAGCGCGTCTTCCTCCCCGATATAGCGCCCGGCGCGGCCGATGACGACGGCGAGCTCGCCCTCGAAATCGAAGGCGTCCGATACGCGTGGGCGGACGATCTCGCACCCGTGGCCGACCAGCGCGTCGTGGTATTTGAGAAACAGGCTCGGCACCGTCGGCACCGCGCGGTTCATCTCGCGCACATGGACCATGTAGTTGAGGCCGATGCAGATCAGCTTGGCCGGGTGGCCGAGCACCGGCAGAAAGGCGATGTCCGAAAGGTTCACCCGCGGCGCGTCCGGGACCGCCGCCGCGACCTCGCCGAGCGCGTCGGCGCGCAGCGCTTCGACGATGCCGGGATAGCCGGTCGCCGCGCCGAGATCGGCGACCTCCTCGCCCACCAGCGCCCCCCAGCTCGCCCCGCCTCCGTGCTCGTAGGTCAGAAGCTTCACGATCCTCCCCTCCTGGCGGCGGGCGGCCGGGCGGCGAAGCGGGAGTCCTTCAGGCAGTGCCGGCCCTCGGCGTCCTGCCACAGCACCTCGTCTTCGTGCAGCTTGCCGAGCGCGCGGGCGACCGCCTGGAACCCCTCTTCGAGGTAGCGTTCGGCGAGCTCGGCGAAATAGGCCGGGGCGTCCTCGATATCGGCGCGGATGCGTCGGGCGAGCGCGTCGATATCCGCCCCGTCCGCCGGCGCCGCCCCGGCCCCGTTGGCGGGGCCGAGATAGTCGTCCAGGCGCACGCTGTCGGCATAGGCGTAGGCGATGCGGTGGAAGCGCGCGCGCGGCACGTCGTCGGAGATCGTGGCGTCGATCCCCATCTTGGCGGTCGTGGGCACCTTGCCGGGCTCGATCCTGAGGCTGGGGTCGAGCGGCTTCGAGCGCGCGTTGGAGACGATCAGCACGTCGCGGTCGGCCTGCACCCGGGTCGCCACCGCCCATTCGACGTCGACGGGATCGAACGCGTCGATGTCGTCCTCCACCACGGTGACGTGCTTCATGTCGGCGACCGAGAGCGCGGCGGTAATCGCGTTCTTGCCGTCGCCGGGGTGCGGCCGGATCGCGATCACCGCGTGCCAGTGACAGCACCCGCCGGGCGTGATGTTCACGGCCGTGACCTGCACGCCGGCCTCGTGGCAGACCCGGCGGACGGCGGCCTCGTAGATCGGCCCCGACGGCCAGATGTTCTCCCACGGCATGTGGAGCGCGTAGTAGACCGCGTTCCGCCGCATCGCGATGGCCTTGACCCGGACCAGCGGGTTCCAGTGGAGCCCGCCCATCAGCCGGGTGAACTCGCCGAACCGCCCTTCCGGCCGGGTCCAGCCGGTCGGCAGGATCTCCGCCTCCAGCACGATCTCGGCATCGGCGATGCACTCGATGTCGACCGTCTTGCAGGGGGTGAGCGCGAGCCCCTCGCCCCGCATCCCGCCGGCGATGGCGACCTCGCTGGTCCCGATCGGCGCCTTGTAGGTGGCGGCGATGACCTCGATCGGGTGGGTGCCGATATTGATCGAGATCGGCAGGGGCTCGTCCCTCGCGAACGCCTTCTCGGCGAAGCGCCTGAGGTTGTTGGGGGTGACGATGTCGATGCCGGTGAGCGCCTTCTCCTTCACCAGATAGCGGTAGACGCCGGCGTTCAGCCCGTGCTCGCCGTCGGGGTCGCGGGCCAGCGTCACGCCGGCGGTGATCATCGGCCCGCCGTCGAGCACCGAGAACAACGGAATCGGCAGCCGGTAGAGGTCGACGTCCGCGCCTTCGAGCAGGGTCTCGCGGGCGGGGCCGGCATTGACCGAGCGCGGCGCGACGGGGCGGTCGAGGCCGGCGCGCACCTTGGCCTCGATCTCGCCGAAGGAGCAGCCCATGGCGACGGCGAGCCGGTCGCGGTGGTTGATCACACCCGAGACCACCGGCATGTCGTAGCCCGCCACGTCGCTGAACAGCAGCGCCTTGTCCGACTGGTCGACCAGCGCCGCGATGTGGCGGATGTCGACCGTGCGTTCGATCTCGACCAGCTGGTCCGCCGCGCGCAGCTCGCCCAGGAGCTCGCGAAAATTCTCCGCCATTCGTCCGTTCCGTCCTGTTTGCGGCCGGACGGTATCACCGGCGCCGGGGCGATGCCAACGCGGCCCTTCGATAGGGGCTTATCCCGATTACTTGACAGCGGTCGGTTTGCGTGGCGCGGATCGGCGACCGCACCGTCGCCCCATCCCGGCGGGCGCGCATCCGTCCCGCCCTGCCGTCATGGTCGGCGAAGGCCGACCATCCACGAGTTTTTCTGGCGGGGCGGAACGACAAAAAAGCGTGGATGGTCGGCCTTCGCCGACCATGACGCGGGGAAACGGTTCCGTTCGGACCGGATACGCCCCGACACCTCCCGCAACGCCGGTCAAACTCCCACTCGTCAAGTAATCGGGATAAGCTCCCTTCGATACGCGGCTGCGCCGCTACTCAGGATGAGGGGGGCGGTGGGCGGCGCGATACTTTTCCCTCATCCCGAGTAGGCGCGCAGCGCCGTATCGAGGGACGGCCTAGACGCGCGGCGCCTCGGGCCGGCTCGCCACGAACGCGGCCGCGCCGCAGATGATGGCGACCAGCGAGGCCGTCGCGATCCAGTGGAAACCCGCGAAGAACACCAGCACGACGACGGCCAGCGTCATGAACCCGAGCGCCGCCACCTTGGCGCGCCGCCGGATCACCCCGTGGCGCTGCCAGTCGAGCACCGGCGGGCCGAAGCGGGGATGGGCGAGCAGCCAGCGGTGAAACCGCTCCGAGCTCCTGGCGAACGCCCACACCGCCACCAGCAGGAACACCACCGTCGGCATCCCCGGCACCACGACCCCGACGGCGCCGAGCCCGACGCAGACCCAGCCGAGCGTGAGATAGGCGTAGCGGACGAGGGGGGAACGCATGGCGGGGACTATAGCGGAATGCGCCCTTCCGTCCCGCCGCGGGGGCACCGTTCCCGACATGGCGGTTGACATCCAATTTTCATGAATTCATGTTAGAAACATGAACATGATGATCCAGATCCGCAACGTGCCGGAAACACTGCACCGCCGGCTCAAGGCTCGTGCGGCCATGGAAGGCATTTCGATGTCCCGCTACGTGTTGCGTGAAATCGAACGGTCGCTGGAACGTCCTACCCGACGGGAGTTGCTCGACGCCATTGCGTCGCAGCCGGAGAGGACACTGAACCCCTCGCCGGCGGAAATCCTGCGGGAGGAACGGGACCGGCGCTGATGGTCCTGGATGCGTCGGGCGCGGTCGAACTGCTGTTGAACACAGCCCCGGGCAGGAGGCTCGCCGGCCGGCTGGCGAACGAGGACGAAATCGTCCACGTGCCGCATCTCATAGACCTGGAGATCGCCCAGGTCCTGCGGCGATACGTGCTGCACGGGGCGCTGGACGATCGGGCGGGCGCCCTGGCGCTGCAACGATGGCGGGAGTTGGACGTCGAGCGGTACCCGCACGAACCGCTGCTCGGCCGGGTATGGCAGCTTCGCGCGGACGTGAGCGCCTACGACGCCATATACGTCGCGCTGGCGGAAGCGCTCTCGACCGCACTTGTTACAGGTGACCGGAGGCTGGCGGGAGTACCGGGGCTTACGGTCGCGGTGGAGTTCGTTTAGCCGGCCGTCGCTTCGCTTCCCGCGCCGAAGAACGCAACGCGAATATGGGGATCCGCCATTGCCCGGCCTACCTTACTGAATTATCATAAAGGAAAGGAGGTCGCGAGCCATGATCGTCAAGATCACGTCGAAACGCCAGGTCACCTTTCCGGCGCGCGTGCTCGACGCGTTGGGCGTCGGCCCCGGAGATCGGCTCGAACTCGACGAAGGACCCGATGGCTTCATCCTGCGTCCGAGACGCGTCGACCTGTCCCGCCTCGGCACGTTGAACGGCAAGATTCCGCCCGGACATCCGCCGTTCGATCTCTCGGCATTCCGCGACGAACGTCATGACCCGGCGCTTCGGGATTGACACCTCGATCCTCGTGCGGCTCATCACGGGCGATCCGGAAGCCGGATTCCAGCACTGCGTGCGTCGTATCGGCTCCCTGATCGACGAGGGGTGCGAGGTCTTCGCGTCGAACCAGGCGATCGGCGAAGCCTATGTCGCGGTGCAGCACCATTACGGCATATCGAAACCCGACGCGCGCGCGGCGTTGCGGGCGGCGCTGCGAAGCGGCCTCGTCGCGCCGTTGAACGGCCGGACGGCGATCGCGACGCTCGAAGCCTCCGACGGGGCGGGCCTGCTCGACCGCCTCATCGCGGACGACTACGCGCGGGCGGGCCTGGAGACGCTGACGCTCGACCGCAAGATGGCCCGCCTCGCCGATACGCGCCGCCTGTAGGCCGGACGGTCCGGGGCGGGACGTCTCTCGGCGGGGGACGCCCCCCAACCGTCATTTAGACCAGAGCCCCACCTGGCACGGGGCGGAAGGGTATTCCAGCCTCGGCACCTACGCGGGTGACGGATTTCTCCGCTCAGCTGAGCCCCCGTCGAAATGACGGAAGGCGGGTTTCCGTCGTCTCACCGGGCATGAGCCAGTGTCCGGGCGTGTTACCGTGCCGTTCAGCATAGGTTGACATCATCGTTTCGCCCGTTCAAGCAATAGGCATGATAGGGATCCAGATCCGCAATGTTTCGGAGGCAGTGCACGGGAGGCTGAAGGCTCGCGCTGTAGTGGAAGGCGTGTCGACCACGCGTTTCATCCTGCGCGTAAGCGAACCGGCGCTGGACCGCTAGCGCCGACAGGGCCTGCTCAAAGCTACCCGTACACAGCCGGCGGTCGAACTAAAACCATCGTCAGCAGACGCTCTCAGAAACAAAAGGGAACAGCATTGATGGTACCAACTCACGAAGGAACTCCAATTGCTGTATGTTTAGTGCTTCAACATCCCGTCTATCAGCTACTTCATCCTTTTTTAACCGCAAATTTTCCGAGACATCACTATCACGTTGATAATATTAAATACCCTGCTCATCTGCCGTCATTGGAAATTGTGTGGTTAGCAGCTCGCCGTCCTGATTACGGCATACATTCCTGTGACTAAAATAACAGACGCTAGGATCCTAACGATGCAATATGACGTGGTTACAATCGATACGAACATATTCCGTCGATATGGTTGGCAACTGGAAGAAGGAATGCTCGGCCAACTAGCTCAGTTTAAGGAAGGTTCTGTGCAGTTCTGTCTATCGGAAATTGTTCTGCGGGAAATTTACAAACACTTAACAATTGAAGCTAAAGCCGCGCGAGAAACAATAGATAAAGCACGACGAGAGTCACGCAAAAACAATATTCTCACTACGATTCAAGCCGAACAGCTAGACGAACTGTGGAACAGTATAATTCCGGCTGCCGAGGCTTCAAAGAACCGTATTCGCGCGTTCCAAGAGCGTACTGGAATGTCTATGATACCAGTTAAACACGCAGACATCGAAGAATTGGTTCGACGATATTTTAAACCATCCGCCCCATTTCAACCTACGGGCAATAAGAAGCACGAATTCCCTGATGCTATTGCACTCTTGTCGATAGAAAAATGGGCTCTATCGCGGGAGAAGAAAATATTGGCGATTTCAGACGACAAAGGTTGGAAAGCATTTGGAGATGGATCATCCCTAATCGACGTTGTAGACGATTTCGCAAAAGCATTGCAACTTCTACAAAACGACGCCGAGGAAGGGATATCACGCGTTCGTGCCGTACTGTCGGACATAAGCGGGGATGATCGCCTTAGGCTATTGAGCGCTATCGAGGATGGGGTGGCCGAGGCTGTGAGTGAAATGGATGTTTATGCGGATGCGCACTCCGCTTTTCAGTATGATGCAGAATTGGTCACGCTATTATTTCAGGGGTTTCAATTTCTTGGTCAAGATGATGAGTATGAATTTTCTATTGTGCAGATCGGCAGAAACAAGATCGTTGTTCGAATTGCGATTTGCATAAGGGCGACGGCGGAATGTGTTTTTTCGTTTTTCATCAAAGATTCGATCGATAAGGATTATGTTCCAATGGGCAATGCTCGGGCGGAAACCGACACGGAGTTCGATGCAGCAATCCTCACCACATTCGAAGGTAACTTTTCATCATTTCCGGCTCACATTATGGTTACCGAGTTAGAACTCGTAGAGGTAATTGATAGTGTGGATTTCGGATTGGTGGAGCCGGATTACGAAGAGGAAATATATTATCAGGAAGAAGAATGACTATGTTGAAAATGGCGGTATCATGTGTTGTTGGTTCGATGTACCCTAAGTCTCTGATTTTGTTTAAAATGCAAAATATATGACGCTTCACGGCCTGTTTAAAACGAAGTACGCGAAGAGGATAGACTGTGTTGTAAGAAGACTACCAACAGAGGTTAAGCTATACATTCTACCAAGATTTAATATTTTACTCAATATTAGCGACAATATGCCTTTGACATCAATGCTAAGACATTTCTGTGGGTTAAGTCGACTACTGTCCAGGGACGTTTGGTAAGGCTCGTCGCAATCTTCTGCACGACTTGTGGGTCTAAGAGATAGCGAATTGTTCTCCCACATATCGATATAAGTTCTTTTTCCTCTACCTACCTCTGCGCTAGGCTATCTGCCCGGCTTGCCCCGCAACCAGAGGAGTCACCATGGCGCTCTACCAAAACGAAAAGGACATCGTCGGCGAGGGGTTCCTGGAGGACACCTACCTCTTGTGGTGCGAGCGGGAGGGGCCGCCGATCGCGGAGGAGTTCTGCATCGACCTGTTCGACGTGGACACCGCGCCGTGGCCGCGCATGGGATGCAACGCGGCCTTCGTGCACTTGAAGGGGCGCGGCGACTTCATGTCGGTGTTCCTGCTGGAGCTCCCGCCGGGCCAGGCGACCGAGCCGCAGCAGCACATGTTCGAGGAGGTGATCTACGTCCTTTCGGGGCGCGGCTCGACCACCATCGAGACCGCCGACGGGCGCACCCACAGCTTCGAGTGGGGCCCGAAGAGCGTGTTCGCGCTGCCGCTCAACTCGAAATACCGCCACTTCAACGGCTCGGGCACGGAATCGGCCAAGCTCGCGTCCTCGACCTCGGCGCCGCTGATGATGAACTGCTTCCACAACGAGGAATTCATCTTCGGCAACGACTTCCGCTTCCCCGAGCGCGAGGGCAAGGAGGGCCATTTCTCGGGCGAGGGCGACTTCGTGCCCAAGCGCCCGGGCAAGCACATGTGGGAGACCAACTTCGTCCCCGACGTGAGCAAGTTCGAACTCCGCGAATGGCCGGAGCGCGGCGAGGGCTCTTCCAACATCATGTTCATCCTGGCCGAGGGCACGATGCACGCGCACTGCTCTGAGATGCCGGTCGGCACCTACAAGAAGGCGCACCGCCACGGGCCGGACTTCCACGTCTACTGGGTGACCGGCGAGGGCTATTCGCTGTGCTGGTTCGAGGGCGACGAGGAGATGATGTACTACCCGTGGAAGCATGGCGTGGTGTTCGCCCCGGCCGACATGATGTTCCACCAGCACTTCAACGCCTCGGCCGGGCCGGCGCGCTACTTCCCGGTGGCCTACGGCTCGCTCCGCTACCCGCTCACCGAATCCAAGCGCCGGCTGTTCGCGGGCGGCGATGTGGACGTGAAGAAGGGCGGCGACCAGATCGAGTGGGCCGACCAGGATCCGAAGGTGCACCGCATGTTCCTCGAGGCGCTGGCGCGCAACGGCGTCGAGTCGCGGATGGGGAACCTGATCGACGAGACCCCCTATCTCGCCGCCCAGTAGCCCATGCACGAGCTCGACTACGCGCATTTCCACCCGGCCTCGGAGCGCGAGGCCGAGTTCATCAGGGACACGATCTGGAAGGCCGACAATGTCGAGCTGACCACGGTCGGTGTCGACGTGGGCTCCTCGACCTCGCATTTGATGTTTGCCCGCGTTCACCTGCAGCGCCTGTCGGAGGCGCTGTCGAGCCGTTTCGTCGTCGTCGACCGCGACGTGCTGTGGCGCTCGCCGATCCTGCTCACCCCCTACCGGCCGGACTACACGATCGACGCGGACGCGCTGAAGGCGTTCTTCGAGGGCGCGTTCCGGGAAGCCGGGCTCATCCCGGACGACATCGACTCGGGCGCGGTGATCCTGACCGGCGAGGCGCTCAAGCGGGTCAACGCGCGTGCGATCGCCGATCTGTTCGCCGAGGAGACCGGCAAGTTCGTCTGCGCCTCCGCCGGCCACAACCTCGAATCGGTGATGGCGGCGCACGGCTCGGGCGCGGTCAAGCTGTCCAAGGCCGAGGACAAGACGTTCCTCAACGTCGACATCGGCGGCGGCACCACCAAGTTCGCGCTATGCAGGGGCGGCGAGATCGTCTCGACGGCGGCGGTCGCGGTGGGCGGACGGCTCATTGCCTGCGACGACGACGACGCGCTGGTCAGGATCGAAGGGCCGGCGCTGCAAATCGCGGAAGATGCCGGCATTGCGCTGGCGCCCGGCGCCACGCTGGGGGCGGACGACCGGCGGGCGCTGGTGCGGCGCATGGTCGACGTGCTGGTCGGCCGCATCCGCCAGGAAGAGCCGGACGCGCTCGCCCGCGAGCTCCTGGTCACGCCGCCGCTCGACGCCTTCCCGAAGCCGGACGTGATCTCGTTCTCCGGCGGGGTCTCGGAATACATCTACTCGCGGGAGGACGATCCGCACGGCGACCTCGGCAAGTCGCTCGCCCACCACATCCACCACGCGCTGACCGAGGAGCGCATCCCTTACCCCGTCTACGACCCGGGGCAGGGCATCCGCGCGACCGTGGTCGGCGCCTCGCAGTTCTCGGTCCAGGTCTCGGGCAACACGATCATGGTGTCGGACGAGGCCGCGCTGCCGCTCCGCAACGTGCCGGTGGTCCGCATCCGCGCCGATCTGTCCGGCGACATCGAACCCGCGGCCGTCGAGAGCGAGATCGGCGCCGCGCTCGCGCGCAACGACATCGACCCGACGGAGACCAACGTCGCGCTCGCCTTTCGCTGGGAAGGGCTGCCGCTGCACGGAAGGCTGCACGACCTCGCCACCGGGCTGCGTGACGGGCTGCGCGGCGTGCTGGCGGAGAAGCGGCCCATCGTCCTGATGATGGAAGGCGATACCGGCCGCACCCTCGGCCATATCCTGGAGGACGAATTCGACGTGGGCGTCGACATCGTCTCGGTCGACGGGGTGCAGCTGAAGGATCTCGACTATGTCGATATCGGCGAAATGATCCACCCGACCGAGGTGGTGCCGCTGATCATCAAGTCGCTTCTGTTCTCGACGCCGGATGCGAGCGCCGAGGCATCCGCCGCGTCGCATGTCGAAGCGTGAGGCGCGAATTCACCGTTTCAGCAGTCCGAGAGAGGTCGATAATGAGCAAATGGATCGCCCGCGCCCTTGCGCTCGCCGCCACGGCGGCGCCCGGACCCCGCCCTTGCCCATCACGGCGGGCCGGCGGATATCGCGGTCGGCATCGGCGCGGCGGCAGTCGCGATAGCGGTCGCGGCCGTATTTCTCGGCATTCGGGCGTACCGGAGGCGAGTGCGCGCCTAGGGCGGAGGCGTTTTCCGCCGAGCCCCTTCCCCGCATTACCCCGCCGTCATGGTCGGCGTAGGCCGACCATCCACGTTTTATTTTCTTGTCCGGCACGAAAGAAAAAACTCTTGGATGGTCGGCCTACGCCGACCATGACGTGCGGGGTCGGAACGCCGTGAGCCTCCGATGACCGCGGCGGCGACCGGGCTCAAGCGGGAATTCGAGGCGGTCGGCCTGATAAGCGCGGCCCATTTCCTCAGCCATTTCTACCAGCTCGCGCTGCCGCCGCTGTTCCTCGCGATCCAGGGCGACATCGGGGTCAGCTTCGTCGCGCTGGGCTCGGCCGTCGCCGCCTACCAGATCGCGACCGCAATCCTGCAAACGCCGATCGGCTTCCTGGTCGACCGCATCGGCGCGCGCGGCGTGCTGATCGCGGGCCTCGCGGTGAATGCGGGCGCGATCGCGGCCGCCGGCTTCGCGGAGACCTATTGGGAGATCATGGCGGCGATGATCGTCGCCGGCGCCGGCAACGCGGTCTTCCATCCGGCGGATTTCGCGCTGCTCTCGTCCTCCGTCGACGACCGGCGGCTGGGCCGCGCGTTCAGCGTCCATTCCCTCGCCGGTTCGCTCGGCTTCGCCGCGGCGCCGGTCAGCCTCCTGTTCCTCGCGGCCGTCTGGGACTGGCGCGTCGCCCTGATCGCGACCGGCGCGGCGGGCGTGGCGCTCGCCTGCCTGCTGACCGGGTTCTCGTCCTCGATGCGCGACGACCGGCCGCGCGAGAAGAAGCGGGGCGGCGCCGACTGGACCGTTCTGTTCGACCGCACGATCCTCAGCTTCTTCGCGTTCTATGCGCTGTCCGCCGCGGCGGGCGCCGGGATCAGCGGCTTCTCGGTGGTCGCCTTCATCGCGATATACGGCGTGAGCCCGGAGCTGGCGGGCGGGGTGCTGACGGCGTTCTATCTGCTGACCGGGCTCGGCGTCGCCGCGGGCGGGTACATCGCGGACCGGTCCTTCCGCCCCGACGCGGTGCTGGGCATCTGCTTCGCGGCGGCGGCCTGCGCGCTGGTCGCGGTGGCGACCGGGGCGCTCGCCTTCTGGCTCGTCGCCGCCGCCTTCGGCCTCGCGGGCGTGTTCCGCGGCATCGTGAACCCGAGCCGGGATGTGCTTCTCAAGCGGCTCACGCCGGCGGGCGCCATCGGAACCGTGTTCGGCTTCGTCACCACCGGCTTCAATGTCGGGCTGGGGACGGCGCCGGTGCTCTACGGCTGGGTGATGGATCTCGGACGTCCCGACGCCGTGTTCTGGATCGCCGCCGGATTCACCGTGCTGACCATCGGGATCGTCTTCATCGCGCGCCGCCCGGTCGCCGTCGCGGCCGATTGACAGCGCGCTGGCGCGGCCCGCCATAATGGCGAAACCGGGGGAGACGCAACCATGGCCGACC
Source organism: Alphaproteobacteria bacterium (assembly GCA_965202835.1). Taxonomy (GTDB): domain Bacteria; phylum Pseudomonadota; class Alphaproteobacteria; order MPNO01; family MPNO01; genus MPNO01. The sequence continues at coordinate 919,239 of CBDBCA010000002.1, forward strand.
TCGAGCTGTCGATCGCGCTCGAACGCTACGACCGCCATGTGCCGTTCTTCATGGGGCTGGTCGAGCCGCCGGAAGGGGTGACGCTCAGGCCGCTCGAAGTCGGCATGGCCCCGCCCCGCCGCGACGGGGTCGACCGCCACCGCCGCTTCCTGGAAGACGGCGAGTTCGACATCGCCGAGACGTCGCTCTCCTCCCACGTCATCGCGACCGACCGGGGAGCGCCTTTCGTCGGCATCCCGGTGTTTCCGCGCCGGCTGTTCTCGCAGAACCACATCTTCGTCAACGCGCGGGCGGGCATCGAGACGCCGAAGGACCTGATCGGCAAGCGGGTGATCCTGCGCACCTTCCAGACCACGATGTCGGTGCTGGCTCTGGGCGACCTCAAGTTCGAATACGGCGTTCCCTGGGACCAGGTGCGCTGGGTGGTGGCGGACGACGAGGTGATGCCGCTCGGCGACGAGAAGGGGATCGAGGTCGAGCGCATCGGGCTGGAGGACGATGTCGGGCGCATGCTGGTCGAGGGCGAGGCGGACGCGATGGTCCATCCCCACCCGCCGCCCGCGGTGCTGGAGGCGGGCGACAGGGTGCGGACGCTGTTCCCCGACCGGCGCGCGGAATCGATGGCCTATTTCGCCAGGCACGGCTACTACCCGATCATGCATTTGATGGCGGTGCGCAAGCCGCTGATCGAGCAGCATCCCTGGCTCTCGCGCTGCGTCATGTCGCTGTGGGAGGAGGCGAAGGCGCAGACCCGGGAGTTCTACGAAGACCCGGGCTGGTCGACGCTCGCCTTCGCGCGCAATGAGTTCGAGGAGCAGCTCGCCACCCTCGGCGCCGACCCCTGGCCGTCGGGCATCGCCGCCAACCGCAAGAACCTCGAACGCTTCATCTCGTATTCCCACGACCAGCGCCTGATCGACGCACCGGTCCCGGTCGACCGCCTGTTCCACGAATCGACCTGGGACAGCTAAGGCGTGCCCGTTATGAGAGGAACCGCTTCGCCCGTTCTTCCCGACGTCATGGTCGGCGAAGGCCGACCATCCACGATTTGTTTTTGTCGTGGATGTAGGAAAAACTCGTGGATGGTCGGCCTTCGCCGACCATGACGAATGGTGGGAGACACAACATGGCCGAGATCCCCGTTCCCTACAGCTACGAAGGCCGCGAATTCGAGGGGATGCTGGTATACGACGACTCGGTGAGCGAACCGCGACCGGCGATCCTGATGCAGCCGGACTGGCTGGGCGTCTCGCGGCACGGGATCGAGATCGCGAAGGATTTTGGCGGCAGCGATTACGTGGTCATGATGGCCGACATGTTCGGCGCCGGGTACGGCGCGCGGGAGAAAAGCTTCGACGAGCTGATGAAGATCTCGCGCGAGGTCCGCGCCGACCTGCCCCACATCCTCGGCTGCGGCGCGGCGGCGGACGAGGCGATGACGGCCGAGGCCGAAGCGCGCGGGCTGATCGATCCCGGCAAGCGCGGCCTCATCGGCTATTGCATCGGCGGCGGCTTCGCCCTCGAACAGTCGCGCGCCGGCGCCGATTTCGGGGGAACGGCGGTGTACCACGTCACCCTGCCGGCCCCGGTCGACCCCGACCCCAAGCCGGACTTCAGGGGGCGGATGCTGGTCTTTCACGGATCGGCCGACCCGGTGACGCCGCTCGAAACGATCTACGACCTGGAAGCGGAGCTCACCGAGGCCGGCGTCGACTGGCAGGTGATGATGTACGGCCACGCCAGCCACTCGTTTTGCGACATCGGCATGTTCAACGAGCTGCAACGCTACGACGAGAAGCTGACGCGGCAGTCCTACGAGATGACGCGCTACTTCTTCTCCGGGATCTTCGTCTGATCCGGGGCGGCTACTCCGCCGCGGCGAGGCGGCCGTCGGCGTCCTCGAAACCGGGCGCGACCTCCTCCATGAAGCGCTGCATCTCGTCCTTGACCCGCCGGTGCGGCTTGAGGCCGACATTGAAGTAGAGGATCACCTCGGCGAAGCCCGCGTCCTCGACCTTCTTCAGCGTCTCGCCGATGGCGTCCGCGTCGCCGACCAGGATCGACTTGTCGGTCAGCCCTTCGGGCGTCATCGCCTTCATGTTCTTCACCATGTCGACGAAATAGTGATAGGTCGGCGGCGCCGTCTTGATGTCCTGCGGCAGCGCGTGGATGCAGCACTCCTGGAAGTAGCGGACCTGGCTGGTCCGCGCGGCGAGGTCTTCCTCCGGGCTGTCGGCGAAATGCGTGAAATAGCTGCAGATCAGCCGCCCCGGCGGGTTGCCGTGCCGGGCGCAGGCGTCATGGTAGATCTCGGCCATTTCGCCCAGACCGCCAAACTGCATCGCCGCCGCGAAGGGCGCGACGACGACGTTGTGGCCGAGCCTGCCGGCGAGTTCAAGGGACGGGCGGGAGAAGCACGCGACATAGATCGGCGGCGGCTTCTGCACCGGTTTCGGCGTGATGGAGACGTTCTCGAAGTCGTAGAAGCGGCCCTTGTGAGTCACCGGCTCGGTCTCGGTCCACAGGCGGTGAAGGACTTCCAGCCCCTCCGCGAAGGCCTCGGTGTTGTTCTCGTAGGGCGCGTCGAGCGGAATGTATTCGCGCTTGTCGTAGCCCCGCCCGGTGGCGAAATCGACCCGCCCGTCGCTGAGGAGGTCGAGCGTCGCCCATTGTTCCGCAACCCGGATCGGATGATGCAACGGGAGCACGTTGACCGCCGGGGCAAGGCGGATGCGTTCGGTCACGGCGGCGACATAGCCGAGAACGATGTCGGGGCAGGACAGCACGCCAAGCGTCGAGAAATGGTGTTCTCCGATCCAGGCCGAGTGCATCCCCACCGCCTCGGCATGGATCGCCTCCGCCGCGATGTCGCGGATGTAGTCGTTGGCGGTGCGTTCGTTGCCGACATAGTGGTTGTCGCTAAGTGTGAAGTAGCCGAACTTCATAGCGATCCTCCCATCCGCGCGGAGCGCGGGATTCCGGCGGCTCAGCCGCCTTTTCTGATCGTTATGCGGAACACCTCGCCGTCCTCGGCAACGCCGACGAAGACATGCGATGCGGCTTCGCAGAACGCGCGAAAATCCTCCACGGCGGCCGGATCGGTCGCAAGGACGAGGAGTTCCGAACCGGGATCGAGCGTCTTGATCGCCTTGCGGGCGCGAAGGACCGGCAGCGGACATTTGAGCCCGGTCGCGTCCAGACGCTCCGCCATTCCGCCTCCCCTCCCGGCCGTCCCCGGCGCGCGATTGGCTGGGGCGCCAGGAATCGAACCTGGGATCACGGGATCAAAACCCGTTGCCTTACCGCTTGGCTACGCCCCAGCATCGGGCCACCGGGAAGATAGGTTCAATCCCCTGGACCCGCAATGTCGCCCGCGGCAGGAAGCGCGCGGAGATGGGTGGCGCGCACCCACCATCCGGGGCGGGAGGCCGCGATCCGCCCGGCCGCCCGGCTTGCGGATTCCTCGGTGGGAAAGATCCCGAAACAGGTCGGTCCGCTGCCCGAGAGACGGGCCAGGAGGCAGGACGGCGTTGCCCGGATCGCGTCGAGCACCCGGTCGATCTCGGGGCAGATGCGCCGAGCGGCGGGCGCGAGATCGTTGCGCATGTTCCGGAGAACTTTCGCAAGGGTTGCCGCGTCGCCGAGATCGTCACCGAACGACGCGGGACGGGAGAAAGGACCCTTCCGAGCAGCGAAAACCTCGGCCGTCGCGAGCGCCACCATCGGGTTGGCCAACACCATCGGGACGGCGGGCAAAGGAGGCGCCGGCGCGATTCGCTCGCCGATCCCGCGCACGATGCTCGGCCGGGCGAAGAGGCAGACCGGAACGTCCGCCCCGAGACCCAGCGCGAGCGCGCCAAGTCTGTCCGCAGGGACGGACAACCGCCAAAGCGCGCTCAAGGCCCGCAGGGTGGCCGCGGCATCGGCCGATCCGCCGCCGATTCCGGCCGCTACGGGGAGCCCCTTGTACAACCGGATTCGGGCGTCGGCCGCGATGCCTGCCTCCGCCGCCAACGCCCGGGCGGCCCTGACGACCAGATTTTCCGTGCCGGCCGGGAGCGCGTCGGCGAAAGGTCCGTCGATTTCGAACCGGAGCCCTTCTTCGGGCCACACCTCGATACGGTCGTGGATTGCGGCGAAGGCAACGAGGCTTTCGAGCTCGTGGTAGCCGTCGGGCCGGCGGCCCGTTACATGGAGAAAGAGATTGATCTTGGCCGGCGCCTCGACGCTGACGCTCGACAGGTCGGCGGTCATCGGAGGATCAGCGAGCCTCGCCGCCGGATTTCGGCCCGGCGAGCCCCCGTGCGATCTTGCCCCTTATGATCTCCACCCGATCGGGCTCGGGATCGAGGTCGAGCGCCCGGCGCCACTGGAACGACGCTTCGTTGCGGCGTCCGACCCGCCAATAGGCATCGCCCAGATGATCGTTCACCGTCGGGTCCAGCGGTTCCAGCTCCGCCGCGCGCTCCAGTTTCTCTACCGCGCCGTCGTAGTCTCCCATCCGGTAAAGCGCCCAGCCGAGGCTGTCGACGATGGCGCCGCTTTGCGGCTCCAGCTTGACGGCGCGTTCGATCAGCCCGAGCGCCCGCTCCAGCTTGATTCCCTGGTCGACCCATGAATAACCGAGGTAATTGAGCAGATAGGGCTCGTTGGGGGACAGCTCCAATGCGGCGAGGAAGTCCCTTTCCGCGCGCGGCCAGTTCCTGGACCGTTCGAGCGCGATGCCGCGCGAGAAAAGCAGTCTCCAGTGTCGGGGCTCCATGGAACCGACCCGCGCGATCGCCGCGTCGTAGGCCTCGACCGATTCGGAGAACCGTTTCTTGCTTCTGAACAGGTCGCCGAGCGTTGTCAGCGCATCCGTGCGTTCCGTGCGCTCCGCGACCATCAGACGCAGGATCTCGATGGCCTCTTCCTCGCGGCCCAGCCTCGAAAGCCCGTCCGCGCGTCGCAACCGGGCCGACCAGGATAGGGGAGACGCCTTGTCGACCAATCGATAGGCCTCGATCGCGCTTTCTTCGCGACCGACGGATTCGAGTATCTGCCCGACGAGGACACGAGCGGACGGAAAGTGGGGTTTCAATTCAAGAGCGAACTGGCCGTAGACGAGTGCGAATGCCGTCGACCTCGTCCGTATCCCGAAATTGGCGGCAACGAAGAATACCTCTGCCGCCCCCTCGATCGCGTCGGACACGAATCTGGCCGCCGTTTTGCCCGCGCGGAGGTCCGCAAGCGCGCTTTCGATCAGCGGAGAACGGTGCCGTTCGGCGAGGAAAGCGGTATAGCGGCGCTCTGCCTCGTCCGTGTTTCCCATTCTCTGGTAGAACGAGCCGACCGCCAGTGTCAGCCGGGCCGTCGGCTGCGGCATCTGCCGTACGGCGTCGAGATAATGGCGCTCGGCCTCCTCCGGCCGGTTCGCGAGATCCAGAATTAACGCGCTGTGATGGCTGTACACCGCCACGGGGTTCCGATTGCCGCCCGGCCTTCGGAGAACCTCGATGGCCGCGTCATAGCGTCCGGACCCGGCCTCCGCCCATGCGGAAAGGAGCGAGGCGTATATGGCGTCGGGACCCCGGTCCCGGATTGTCGAAAGGCGCGCCTTCGCCGAGTCGAACCTGCCCGCCTTGAACTCGCCCACCGCGAGGGACAGCTTGGCAAGCGGCGCGACTGGCTCGATCGCGAGCAGCCGGCGGGCGAGGCCGCGCGCCGAATCGGCCTGCCCGCTCGCCAGTTTCGCGACAAGAGCGCGGCGCAGCAGGTCCGCCCCAAGGGGTTGTGCCTCGAGGGCGTCGTTCATGTAGCTGGCGGCGGCGTCGAAATCGCGCTGTCTGAACGCGTGGTAGCCGGCCAGGTAGCTGCCGAACTCTTGCCCGGGACGGGCGGGTGGCACCTTGCTCGCTTTCGCCGCGGCGACCTGCACGGGCGCGCCTGGCGCCTGTTCGACCTGGGCATACCCGGGGGACGCCGCGAGCGCGACCGCCAGCACACAACTCGCGGACCGGGAAAGGTTTTCGACCACCGGATTACGGCGACGCGGAGCCACGTCAGGCCTCCCAGCCAGCGGCCTCCCGCCGAACGGAAGGCCCCATTCGATCTGTCTCAATGAGCCGTTCAACCGCCGCGTGCTTCGAGACCCCTTCGACAGGACGCCAATTCCGCACAAGCGCGATGACCGATGCCGACAGTGAAGCCGGAGTATACACGGCAACATTTCCGCCGCGAGCCCCGCAATCCCGAATTCCGGGGGAGGGTAGCGTCTACATGTTGGGGTAATTGGGCCCGCCGCCGCCTTCGGGAACCGCCCAGTCGATGTTCTGGCGCGGATCCTTGATGTCGCAGGTCTTGCAGTGCACGCAGTTCTGCGCGTTGATCTGCAGTCTCGGGCTCGAGTCCTCCTCGGTCACGATCTCGTACACCCCCGCCGGGCAATAGCGCTGCTCCGGGGCGTCGTAGAGCGCCAGGTTGACGTCGATGGGTATCGAGTCGTCTTTCAGCCGCAGGTGAACCGGCTGGTCTTCCTCGTGATTGGTGTTCGATATGAAGACCGACGAAAGCCGGTCGAAAGTAATTTCGCCATCCGGCTTGGGATAATCTATCCGCGGTGCGTCGGACGCCTTCCTGAGCGAATCGTGGTCGGCGCGATGCCCGAGCGTCCATGGCGCCCGGCCGCGCAGGAGAAACGTGTCGATCGCGGCATAGACAAGACCCGCCCAGAGCCCCCAACGGAAAGCGGGGCGGAGATTGCGCACCGACTTCAACTCCTGCCATACCCAGCTCGCCCGCAAGGCCCGCGGATAGGCGTCGAGCTGTTCGCCGGGATCGCCGCCGCCCAGCGCCTCCAGGATCGCCTCGGCCGCGACCATGCCGCTCTTCATCGCGGTATGCGTGCCCTTGATCTTGGGCACGTTCAGGAAGCCGGCTTCGCAGCCGACGAAAACGCCGCCGGGAAAGGCCAGTCTCGGGATCGATTGAAAGCCGCCTTCGTTCACGGCCCGGGCGCCATAGGCGACGCGGCGCCCGCCGACGAAGGTGGGACGAATCGCCGGGTGGGTCTTGAAGCGCTGGAACTCCTCGAACGGCGACATATGCGGGTTGCCGTAGTCGAGCCCGATCACGAACCCCACCGCGACCTGATTGTTCTCGAGGTGGTAGAGGAAAGACCCACCGTAAGTGTCCGACCGGAGGGGCCAGCCGAAGGAATGAACCACCCGGCCCGGCCGATGATTGGCCGGGTCGATTTCCCACAACTCCTTGATCCCGATGCCGTAGGTCTGGGGATGGCTGTCCCGCGCGAGGTCGAAGCGCTCCATCAACGTCTTGCCGAGCGAGCCGCGGCAGCCCTCCGCGAACACGGTCTGGCTCGCGTGCAACTCCACACCGGGCTCGTGATTGGGACCGGGCTCGCCGTCACGGCCGAGCCCCATATCGCCCGTGGCGACGCCCCTGACCCGCCCGGAGTCGTCGTACAGCACCTCGGCGGCGGCGAAGCCGGGATAGATTTCGACGCCCAGCGCCTCTGCCTCCCCGGCGAGCCAGCGGCAAAGATTCCCGAGGCTGATGATGTAGTTGCCGCGGTTGCGCGCCTGCGGAGGCGTCGGCAGGCGCAGGGCGGAGCCCCTGGTCAGGAGCAGGAACCGCTCTTCCTCGACGGGTGTGTTGAGCGGTGCGCCTCTCTCGATCGCATCGGGAAAGAGCTCGAACAGCGCGCGCGGCTCCAGCACGGCGCCGGAGAGAATATGCGCGCCCACCTCGGAGCCTTTCTCGACCACGCAGACGCTGATATCGCGGTTTTCCGCCGCCGCCAGTTGCTTCAGGCGAATCGCCGTCGAGAGCCCGGAAGGACCCGCGCCCACCACGACGACGTCGAATGCCATAGATTCCCGTTCCACGGCCTGCCCCGCCTCACCCGGAATGCGGCGTGTATAGCACAGCGAACCGCCTGTTTCCCGACGGCCGTCCGTGTTAAAATAACTTATGGCGGTTGGCGGAGCGATCACATCGGTGCTCGCGTGGCAGATCGAGGCCGGCGCGGACGAGGCGATCGTCGATACGCCGCTCGACCGGTTCGCGGCGAAGTCCGAACCTCCGGGAGGAGGCGCCGAACCCGCTTCCGAACCTCCGCGCCGGTCGGGACGGACGTCTCCGGCTCCGGCCGCCGGGAGTTCGCGGGATATCGCGTCGGCGGCAACCGACCTCGCATCCCTCAAAGCCGCGTTCGCGGCGTTCGACGGCTGCCCTCTCAAGGAAACCGCGACAAATTTCGTGTTCGCCGACGGCTCGGCGGAGGCACGGCTGATGTTTATCGGCGAGGCGCCGGGGGCCGAAGAGGACCGGCAGGGATTGCCCTTCGTGGGTCCCGCCGGACGGCTCCTGGACCGTATGCTGGACGCGATCGGTCTCGAGCGCTCGGAAGCCTATATCACCAACATCCTGCCCTGGCGCCCGCCCGGAAACCGCAATCCCACCGATTCCGAGATCGCCCTCTGCCTGCCCTTCATCGAAAGACATATCGAGCTCGTGAAACCCGCGGTGCTGGTTGCGGTCGGCGGGACGGCGGCCAAGGCTCTTCTCGACACGCGCGAAGGAATCATGCGGCTACGAGGACGCTGGTTCAACTATACCGCCCCGGGTTCGGGGACTCGCATTCCGCTTCGCGCGGTTCTCCACCCGGCCTATCTGCTGCGCCAGCCGGCCCAGAAAAGGGACGCGTGGGTCGACCTGATCGCCATCAAGAAACAACTCGCCGAGCCCGAGACACCGGAATGACGGAGTACCAGTGTCGACCGAGCCGCGTCTTGCGGATTGCTCTCGCGGGCTGCCTTGCGGCGAGCGCCTGCTTTCTCGCGGCTCCGGTGCAGGCGGAAGAGGGCGGCGAGCACGTGGAACGCGGCGCTCTCCCGCGGGTTATCGACGACCGGGACGCAGCCCAGTACCGGCGAATCTTCGAGTTGCAGAACAAGGGGAGCTGGCGGGCCGCGGACCGGGAAATCAAGAAGCTCGGTAGCCGGCTTCTGATGGGTCATGTGCTTGCGCAGCGATACCTGCACCCGACCAAGTACCGTTCGCGCTACAATGAGCTGGAGCGTTGGCTCCGCTACTACGCCGACCACCCGGAGGCGAGGCGAATTTACCGTCTCGCCATGCGCCGCAAGGGGAAATCCAGCCGGCGGCCGCAGCAACCCACCGTTCCGAAGCCGAGGATAAACGGGGTGAGCCGGTTCTCGCCCACCTATGGGTACAACTCTCCCCGCCGTCGCAGCGCCGCGACAAGGGCCTGGGTGAGCAAACGAATCCGTTCCATCCGATACCATGCGCGCGCGGGCCGGTTGAAGCGGGCGCGTCAGATGCTGAACTGGCGTTCGACAAAGCGAAATCTCGACCCGACCGAGACCGCGATCGCGCGGTCGTATCTCGCCACCGGATACTTCTTCTACGGCGCGCCGGAAACCGCGCACAGGCTTTCGGCAGGCTCTGTAAGGCGCGCGGGCCGCTACATGCCGATGGCATACTGGATCGCCGGGCTTTCGGCGTATCGCGTGGGCGCCCATGTCGAGGCCGCAACTCACCTGGAGGCCCTGGCGGAGGATCCTTCCCTGTCATCGTGGTGGGCCTCCGGCGCGGCGTTCTGGGCGGGGCGGGCCAATCTCGTCGCGCAACGGCCGGACCGGGTCCGCTACTGGATGAACAGGGCGGCGCAGCACCGGCTTACGTTTTACGGCCAGCTTGCAGCCCGTGTCCTCGGGCTGGAGCGCGACTTCGACTGGAATATGCCGAAGCTGAGTTCCGGTCATGTAAAGACCCTCATGCGCCACCCCGCGGCCCGGCGGGCGATCGCCTTGATGCAGGTCAACGCGCATGACCGCGCGGAAAGCGAGCTGAAGGCGCTTACGTCGATCGAGGACAGCGACCTGGGCGAGGCGCTGATGGCGCTCGCGGACACGGCCAGGCTGGCCTCGCTTTCGGTCCGAACGGCTTCGATGGTCGACGACGGGAACGGCGCGCCGCCGCAAGGCGCGCGTTATCCGCTGCCGCGCTGGCAGCCCCGCGGAGGCTTCACGGTCGACCGCGCGCTCATCTATGCGTTCATGCGCCAGGAATCGCTCTTCAACAGGCGCGCCAAAAGTCATGCGGGAGCGCGTGGCCTGATGCAGCTGATGCCGGGAACCGCGGGCTTCATGATGGGCACGCGGTTTCGAGGGGCCAGGCGCAACCAGCTCTACGATCCGGCGCTCAACATATCGATCGCCCAGCGCTATATCCGCTACCTGATGGACCATGACACGGTAAAAGGCAGCGTCCTCATGCTGGCAGCGGCCTATAACGGGGGCCCCGGGAATCTCAACAAGTGGCGGCGCCGGGCGGCGCGGCGAAAGGCGACCGATCCGCTGATCTTCATCGAGACGATCCCGGCGCGGGAAACCCGGAATTACGTCGAACGGGTGCTTGCGAATCTCTGGATCTATCGCAGTCGTCTGGGACAGGCCGCGCCCACACTGGACCGCCTTGCCGCCGGTCAGGTGCCGTTATACGAATCTCTCGACGGCGACCCGAACGTGGTGGCGCGGAATGAGCGGAATTGACGAGACGATCCCCTTCGAGGCGATCAACATCGCGGTAATGACCGTGTCGGACACGCGGACCGAGGACACCGACCGGTCCGGCGCGACGCTCGTCGAACGTCTAGAAAAGGCGGGTCACCGACTGGCCGACAAACGGATCGTCCCCGACGAACGGGAGGCGATCGAGGCACGGCTCAGGCAGTGGATCGACGACCGGGAGGTGGATGCGGTGATCGCCACCGGCGGAACCGGGGTCACCGGCAGGGACGTGACGCCGGAAGCATTCGAGGCCGTGTTCGAGAAGGAAATCCCCGGTTTCGGCGAGCTGTTCCGGATGATCAGCTTCAACAAGATCGGCAGCTCGACCATCCAGTCTCGCGCGATGGCGGGGGTGGCGGGAGGCACCTACCTGTTCGCCGTGCCGGGCTCGACCGGCGCATGCCGCGACGCATGGGACGAGATCCTGGTCTACCAGCTCGACATCCGGCACAAGCCTTGCAACTTCGTGGAGCTGATGCCGCGGCTCAACGAGCACCGCGCCGAGCGTTCCGCGTGAACCGCCAGCGGAGGTAGGCCTCGGCGTCGTCGACGTCCTCGAGCATTTGAAGCAAGGCGACGCTTCGTCCGGGCGGGACGTTCGCGCGGGTATCGGCGAGGGCGTGCGGGCTCGACCATCGCACACCGTCGAACAGCGCATGCGTCGCTACGCCCGGACGCCGCCCCACCAGCCAGTAACCTCCGTCGATGGCTGGCCCGAATACCAGATCGACACGGCGCAGCGCGGCGAAGGCGCTTCCGATATGCGGCGCGGCGAGCTCGGGAATATCGCTCCCCACGATGGCGACGGGCGCCGTAGGGTCGCGTGCCAGTATCCGCCCCATCCTCGCACCGAGGTCGCCGTCCCCCTGCCCCACCCGCGCGAGTTCCCTGGACCACGGAGAAACGCCGCGCGCCGCCCCGTCGGGCGTGACCGCGAGTATCGTCGACCAGCGCGGGTCGTGTCCGATCCGGCGCAACAATGCCTCCGTCGCGGTGCGGTAGAAGCGGAGCGCCTCGATTTCCCCCACCCCGGCCGCGAGACGGCGCTTGACCGCGCCGAGCGCCGGGGCGCGGACGAACACGTAGAGTCTGGGGCGCTGCCTCATCGATAGAGTCGCGCGATCGTGCCGGGCGGAACGCCGAGGAAGTAAAGCCCGAGGCACAGCAGGTTGCGCCCGGACCGGCGCAGATAACCCGCCCGGCGGTACCGAACGGCGGACGTCACGGCCGCGACATCGAGCGCGTCGAGGCGGCGGCGACCGATGCGGCGGACGATGTCGACATCCTCCATTAGCGGGAGCGGCCGGAACCCGCCGATGGAATCGTAAAATCCGCGCGAAACGAGTAGCCCCTGATCGCCATATGGAAGGCCCAGCGCGGTCGTGCGCCACGCGACGACGCGTTCCAGCCTGCGCGCCGCCCTAGCGCTGTCGTCGAGCGCAAACCGGAACGTGGCCGCGCGCTCCCGGTTCGCCGGGTCGTCGCAATGGCGGAAGACCGCATCCGCCCAGCCGCTCTCGGGAACCGTATCGGCATGGAGAAACAGCAGCCAGCGCCCGCGGGCGTGCCTGGCGCCCTCCGCCAGTTGGATCCCGCGGCCGGGCAACGATTCGACAACCCGCGCGCCGTGCTCTTCGGCGGTCGCAGCCGTGCCGTCCGACGAGCCGCCATCGACCACCAGAATCTCGCAACTCCGTTCCGGTCCCGGCGCGGCGAGCGCCCGCAGCGTATTCGGAAGCGTCGCGGCGGTATTGAGCGCGGGAATGACGATGCTGAGGTCCGTTCGCACGCCGGGTTTCTGAAGCCTCTCCGAAGCAATGTCCATAGAAGACAAATGTTCTTGTTATGTTCTCGACACCGCGTTAGAGTCTCGGAATGGACGCTCCCTTGCCGGACGTTGCACGAAAGGGCCGCGGCGCGGTCAGCAACCGGGCCGGACGCTTCGAGCCTCATACGTCCGAGGCCATCGACGACGGCTGGTCCGCGGACGACCTGCCGCCTCTCAGAACGACGGTCACTCCCGACGCGTCGAAGACGATCGTCGCGCGCAACACCTCGCCGGATGTCCCCTTCGACCGCTCGATCAACCCCTATCGCGGCTGCGAGCATGGCTGCATCTATTGCTTCGCGCGCCCGACACACGCCTTTCTCGGCCTTTCGCCCGGCCTCGATTTCGAATCCCGGCTGTTCTACAAGCCGGATGCCGCCAGCCTGCTCGAAGAAACGCTCCACGATCCGAAATACGAGTGCCGGACGATGGCGATGGGGACCAACACCGACCCCTACCAGCCGATCGAACGCGAATACCGCATCACCCGGTCGATCCTCGAAGTGCTGTCGGAATGCGACCATCCGGTGGGGATCGTCACGAAGTCGTCATTGGTGGTGCGCGACATCGACATTCTGACGCCGATGGCGGCGCGTTCGCTGGCTCAGGTCTGCGTATCGGTGACGACTCTTGACCGGGGGCTCGCCCGTCTGCTGGAACCGCGCGCGCCGACGCCGGGCCGCCGGATCGAGACCATCCGGCGGCTCGCCGATGCCGGCATTCCCACGGGCGTGATGGCGGCGCCGATGATCCCCGGGCTGACGGATCACGAGATGGAGGAGATTCTCGAAACCGCTTTCGAGGCGGGCGCGCGGTCCGCCAGCTACATCCTCCTGCGCCTGCCGCTGGAAATCGCCGACCTGTTCGCGGAATGGCTGAAGACCCATCGCCCGGACCGCGCGTCCCGGGTGCTCGGCCTGATGCGCCAGGCTCATGGCGGCAAGATCTACGAATCGACCTTCGGCAAGCGCATGCGCGGCCGGGGGCCTTATGCGGGGATGATGACCAAACGGTTCGAAGCCGCGTGCAAGCGCCACGGTTTCTCGGAACGCCGGTTCGAGCTCGACACGACGAAATTCAAGCGCCCGCTGAGGCGGGGGGATCAACTCGCGCTGTTCTGATCGTCGCTCACGCCGCCCCCTCCGACAGCCTCGCCAGCGGCCGGTCGGGGATGGGCAGGTGGATCAGCGCCGCGACGAACCCGGCTACGATGGCGAAAGTCCATACCGGGTCGTAGGAGCCGGTCATGTCGAAGGAGAGACCGCCGAGCCAGACCCCGAGGAAGCTTCCCAGCTGGTGGCTCAGAAATGCGATCGCGGCGAGCGTCGCCATGTATCGCGGCCCGAATATATGCGCGATCATCCCGGTGGTGAGCGGCACGGTGCTGAGCCAGAGCAAGCCCATCACCCCCGCGAAAACGAGGACGCTGGTCTCCGTGAGCGGCAGGGAGAGGAAGACCAGCATGGCCACGCTCCGCGTCGTGTAGATCCCGCTCAACAGGTATTTCATCCGGTAGCGGTCGCCGAGCCGCCCGGCGGCGATGGTTCCGAACAGGTTGAACAGCCCGATGGTCGCGATCGCCGCCGCGCCGAGCGCCGGCGCGAGCCCGCCGTCGGTGATATAGGCGGGGAGATGCGCCGCGATGAACTGCACCTGCAGCCCGCAGACGAAATAGGCGCTCACCAGCATCACGTAGCCGCGATGACCGGCGGCCTCGCGCAATGCCTCGCCGAGGCTCTGCCGCGTTCGCTGGACCAGCCGGGCCGACGTTCCGGCGCGCAGCGAAAGCGCGAGCGGGACGGCGATCGACACCGCGAGCGCCATGGCGATCAGCGCGCCCCGCCAGTCGAAGATTTCGATCATTGCGTGGCTGTAGGGCACGAAGACGGTCTGCCCCAACGTGCCGCCCGCGGTGGTGATGCCGAGCCAGGTCACCCGGCGCTCCTGCGGAGCGATGCGCCCGACCAGCGCGTTCAACAGCCCCAGACCGCACCCGCCCATCCCGATCCCGACCATGAAGCCGATGCCGACCAGGAAATCGGTCTGGGTCGTCGCCTGGGAGGAGAACAGGAGCCCCGCCACCGCGACGATCATGCCGGTCGCGATCACGCGGATGGGACCCCAGCGGTCGGCGATCATCGCCGCCAAGGGCGTGGCGAGACCGACAAGGAGGTTCTGGGTGGCGATCGCGATCGAGATCCGCTCGCGGCCCCAGCCGAGATCGACGCTGATCGGATCGACGAACAGGCCGAATGACTGCCGCACCCCCGCGGTCACCAGCAGGACGCATGTGGCGCCCAGAAGAACGTAAACGGGCGTTCGCCAGAATGGGGCGATCATGCGTCCGCCACTGTCACCGGTGGACGATTCCGCGCCTACCCGAAGACATCCGGGAACCGTGCCCGCACCTCGGCCGCCAGTTCGGGCGAGGTCTGGGCGACGCGCGGAAAGGTCTCCAGGCGTTCATAGGGGATGCAGGCATCGATGACGACGCGCGAGTTGTAGAGCTTCTCGTCGGTCACCATCGTATCCAGCCGGGAGGACCAGTTGCGGTCGAGGATCGTGAAATGGGTCTTGGGATCGCTGCGCGTGCCCATCGCCCAGATCACGTCGTGCATGTCGGTCGGATCGATATCGTCGTCGACCACCACGACATAGCGCCCGACATAGCCGGTGGGATTGACCTGCGAGGCCACCAGACCGGCCTGGTTGGCGTGGCCGAAATAGCGCTGCTTGATCGCCACCACGACGAAGGTTCGCCCGGCTCCCGCCTGGTGCACCCAGACCCCCTTCACATCCGGTATGCCGGCGCCTTCGAGCGAATCGAGCAGCCCGGCGGAGCGAATGAAGCAGCGTTCGAACAGATGGGAATGGGGCGGCTTCTGGCTCGCCGCGCAGGTCAGGATCGGGTCGTTGCGGTAATAGACCCGCTTGATCCTGATGACCGGCTCCTCCCTGGCGCCGCCGGCGTAATAGCCGGTCCACTCGCCGAACGGGCCCTCGGGCGCGGTCTCGTCCGGCAGGACCTCGCCTTCGAGCACGATTTCCGAATGCGCCGGGAAGGGGAGCCCGGTCAGCTCGCCCTCGATGCAGTCGATCGGCCGGCCGACCAGCCCGCCGGCCCAGTCGAGCTCCGGCACCTGGTCGGACAGGGTGTAACGCGCCGCGATATAGGTCGCCGGATCGATGCCGACGATGATCGCCATCGGACAGGGTTTGCCCGCCTTGAGATACTTGTCGCGTTGGATCCGGCCCTGCTTTCCGTTGGAGATATAGGAGGTCGCGATGTCGGGGCCGTTCACCTGCACGCGGTAGGTGCCGATATTGATCCGCCCGCTGTCCGGATCGCGGGTGACCACGCCGCAGGCGGTGCCGATATAGCGCCCGCCGTCATGCTCGTGGTGGATCGGCACCGGGAACTTGAGAAGGTCGACATCGCCATTGCTGTCGACATTTTCCATGACCGGCCCGTCATCGACGATGCGGGGCGGAATCGGCTCCTGTCGCTTGATGCGGCGGCGATAGGTGTCGAGCATGGTCCGACGGTCGCCGGACTGCGCCGGGTCGATCCCGAGTCCGAGCGCAAGCCTGAGCGGCGAGCCCAGCATGCCGTACAGACAGCGCTTGCCCGTGCCGTAACCTGGCACGTCGTCGAACAGGAGGAGCGGCGACTTGTCGACCTTCTCCCGGTAGAGCACTTCGGTCACCGCGCCGAGCTCGCGGTCCCAGTGGGCGCCGGCGACGTGCTTTACCTCGCCGCCCTCCTCGACCGCGGCGAGAAACGCCCTCAAATCGGTCTGGATCTCGTCATTGCGCTGCATCGGCAAGTCCTCAAATGCCGACCGCCGCGGGCGGTCGCCGCGGCGGTCTCATCGCATCGCGGTCGAAGCCGCGCGGAAGCACTGACTTCAGTCGCAGAGATAACCCCACTTGTCGCGCGACTCCCTGGCGAGCTCCGGCGAAGGCGCGTTCACCGGCGGGAAGTCGTCCTTCCAGTGGAACGGCCGGCAGGCGTCGATGATCGCCCGGCTGTTGGTGAGATTGCCCTTCTCCTTCTCCCAGGGCGGGATCCGGGGATCGAGATGGGTCGACCACGCGTTGGGAATGATGTCGATCGATTCCGCCGGGTCGGAGCGGGTGAGCATCGCCCAGATCAACTCCTCCAGGTTGGAGACGTCGATATCCTCGTCGGTCACGATCACGTATTTGCCGGCATAGGCGCCGACATGGCACTGGCAGGCGATGTGGCCGGCCTGGCGGGCGTGGCCGGGGTAGCGCTGCTTGATCGAGACCGCGACCAGCATCCGCGCGGTTCCCACCTCGTGCAGCCAGGCCCCCTCGACATCCGGCACGCCGGCCTTCTTGATGTTCTCCTTCAGGAGCGCCGAGCGGGTGACCGCGCGATAGCGCGCGAGCTCGTCCGGCGGCCGCTGGGGCGGGCAGCCGAGCAGGATCGGGTTGTTCCGGTAGTAGATCGCCTTGATGTCCATCACCGGCTCCTCGCGCATCCTGGAGCCGTAATATCCCGTCCATTCGCCGAACGGGCCCTCTTCCTTCCGCGCGTCGGGATGGACGAAGCCTTCGAGCACGATCTCGGCGCTGGCCGGGAACGGCAGGCCGGTATGCCGACCCCTGATCATCTTCATGGCCTCGCCGCGGAAACCGCCGACGACGTCGAACTCGCAGACCCCGGGGGGCACCTCGCTGCAGCCCATCAGGAAGGTCATCGGGTCGCCGCCGCAGACGATCACCGCCGGCATCGGCTCGCCGCGCTGCTGGTACTTGTCGCGGTGAATGCGCCCGTGCTTGCCGGGCGAGATGTAGAAACCGACCGACGTCCTGTCGTGGATCATCACCCGGTAGGTGCCGATATTGATCCAGCCGGTGTCGGGATCGACGGTGACGTTGTAGCTGCCGGTGCCGATATAGCGCCCGCCGTCCTCGTCGTGCCACATCGGGGTGGGGAAGACCCCGACGTCGACATCGTCGCCTTCCATGACGTTCTCGGTGACGGGGCCCGAGTCGACGAACTCGTGCGGGATGGTCCGCAGATCTTCCATGTAGTTTTGGCGGAACGCGTCGGTCAGCTCCATCTTGGAGAGGTCCGACGAGAAGCCGAGCGTCATGGCCATGCGCTTGGAAGCGAAGAAATTGGTCAGAACCCGCGAGCCTTCGAGCGTTCCCGGCACGTCCTCGAACACGATGCAGGGCGCCGTGTCGTTGTGCAGCACGACCTCGGACGCCATGCCGATATCGCGCTCCCAGTTCGCCCCCTGGACATGCCTGACCTCGCCGAGCTTCTCGGCCTCTTCGAGCCATTCGCGCAGATCGGTGTAGGGGATGCGCAGCTCGTTCTCGAGCCGCGCCGCGGCTCCGCCTTCGACCACCTTGCCGATCGCGTTGCCCATATCGTCGGCCATGCCGTCTCTCCCGCTCGGTTTTCCGTCGCTACCCAGAACGTATCCGCATTACGGGGCCGTCACCAATACAATTGCAACATTAGACAGATAAACCCGCGCGATGTGATCGTTCGCCGGCGCGCTTTCGCGTATACGTCCCATGCGGGGAACCAACGAGCGAGAGACCTCAATGCTGCCGACAGAACGCATCGACTACGATCCGATCGCCGGACGAAAACCCCTCGTCCTGCCGGGCGGCGCCCGCATGGCGGTCTGGGTGATCGTCAATGTGGAGGAATGGGATCCCAAGGCGCCGATGCCGCGGACCGTGCTCACCCCGCCGGCGGGCGGCTCGCCCAGCCCGGACATCCCCAACTGGGCGTGGCACGAATACGGCAACCGGGTCGGATTCTGGCGCTTCGTGGAGGCGTTCGACGAACTGTCGATCCCCGCAGCGCTCTGCATCAACGGCATTGCGGTGACGGGCTATCCGCAGATCGCGGAAGCGGCGCGCGACCGCGGCTGGGAGTTCATCGGCCACGGCTTCACCCAGCGCAACATGCAGAAGGTCGATGACGAACGCCTGGATATCCGGCGGACCACCGAGGCGATCGAGGCGTTCACCGGGAAGCGTCCGCGCGGCTGGCTCGGCCCGGGACTGACCGAGACCTGGGAAACCCCCGACATTCTGGTCGAGGAGGGATACGAATACGTCGCCGACTGGGTTCTGGACGACCAGCCGGTGATGCTGAGGACCCGCACGCGCCCGATCGTCAACATCCCCTACACCCAGGAATGCAACGACGTGGCGATGATGCTGATCCAGCACCATCCCGCACGGGAATACCGCGACCGGGCGGTCGATCAGTTCGAGCAGATCTACCGCGATTCGGAGAACTCGGCGCGGGTGATGGCGCTATCGGTCCATCCCTACATCATGGGTGTGCCGCACCGCTTCCGCTATTTCCGGGAAATCCTGCAGACGATCTCCGGATACAGCGACGTGGTCTTCATGACCGGCGAGCAGATCCTCGACTGGTATCTGGAGCAGCGGCCGGGTGGCGCCTAGAGCCTGTCCGGTTTTGTTCGAACCGCTGCCGCTTCCCCGCTCGTCATGGTCGGCGGAGGCCGACCATCCACGAGTTTTTCTCCGTGGGCCGGAAACAGGCGGAAAGAACCGAAAAAACAAAACGTGGATGGTCGGCCTCCGCCGACCATGACGGGGAAGGCAAGAGTTGGAGTGTTTCCAACCAAAACGGACCTGTCCCAGGCTCAGGCGGCCTCGGCGCGGGGTGAGCGGATGCCGAGGCGCTCCATCCTGGGCAGGACTTCGGCCCCGAAATAGGGCAGCTCGTCGAGGAAATTCACCAGCCCGAAGGCCATGCCGTCGAGCCCGGCCCGGCTCAGCTTGTGGAACGTGCCGGCGACACGGTCGGGCGAGCCGACGATGGGGAAGGTGCCGATCCCGCTCGCCAGGCGGCGGCGCATCGCGGGCATCATTTCCGGCGGCAGCGAGTGCGACTCCCGCCGGCCCCGCATCAGGTAGTCGACGCCGGCCCGGTCGGCCATCGTTTCGGCGTAGTAGACATAATAGTCTTCCGCCTCCCGCTGGGTCGGTCGGCAGACGACATGTCCGCTTGCGTAAACGCCGACATCGCGCGGCGCGGCCTGGCGGCGCAGCGTCCCGATCACGCCGGACAGCTTGTCGTCATCGACGATCAGCATGAACAGGCAGTCGGCATATTTCGCGGCGAATGCGCGCCCCGCCTCCGATGAGCCCGCGCTCATCAGGAGCGGAGCCTCCCCGAAGCAGGGCTTCGGGTCTCCGATCACGCCCTTGAGGCTCATGTATTCGCCGTCATGGTCGAAGGGCGTTTCGGAGGTCCAGATGCGGGTGACGATGTCGACCCATTCGGCGGCGTAGACATATCGCCGGTCGTGCTCCTCGAGACCGACGCCGAACATGTCGAACTCGACCCTGTTCCAGCCCGACACGATGTTGAGGCCGAAACGTCCGTGGCCGATATGGTCCGCGGTGGCGATCTGCTTCGCGGCGAAGACCGGGTTTATCAGCGGCACGTGCACGGTCCCGAACACGCAGATCTCGCTGGTATGCGCGAGCAGCCCGCTCGCCCAGGCGATGGTCTCGAAGGTCTCGTTCTGGGTCGAGACCTCGTCCCCGTCATAACCGTGCCAGCGCGCGATCGGGAGGATGAATTCGAGACCCATCCCCTCGGCGAGGCGGGCCAGCGCGACGTTGTTGTCCCAGGACGCGTCCCAGCGCTCGGGGACCGTGGTGATGGCGAGACCGTTCGAGCAATTCGGCGCGAACAGGCCGAGCTTGAACCGGTTGGCGTTGTACATGCGGGTGTTCTTGCGGCTCACCGCGATCTCCCGGGCATCGACGCGAAAAGCCTAGTAGAACATGCGGCCAGGCATCAATCGCGAAAGGAATCCGCACGATGGCAGGCGCAAAGACGTTGGATGAAGCCCTCGACGCCATGGCCGCGCATATCCGCGCGACCGTGGCCGCGGACCTGACGGGGTATCCGCATTACGGCGACGCCGACACCGGTGCCTGGACCACGACGCCGGACGGGTTCTGGACCGGCGGTTACTGGAACGCGATGCTGTGGCTCGGCGGCGCCGTCTTCGACGATGCGGCGCTGGTCGCCGAAGCGAGGCGCTGGACCGAACGCCTGCGGCCCAGGATCGGCTCGGAATCGGTCTTTCGCGGGTTCCTGTTCTATTACGGCGCCGCGCTGGGCGAGATCCTGCACGGCGACGAGCCCTCTTGCGCGCTCGCGCTGGCGGCCGCGGAACGGCTGGGCGGCGATTTCGACCCGAGACTCGGTCTGATCGCGCTGGGCGCCGAGGCGGAGGAAGCGCACACCGTCGGCGCGAGCGAGGCGAATATCGACGGTCTCGCCGCGGTGCCTCTGCTCCTGTTCGCGGCCGGCAAGACCGGCGACGACGGCCTGCGCGACCGCGCGCTTCGCCATACGCTCCGTAGCGCGGCGCTCTGCATCCGCGAGGACGGCTCTGTGGTGCAGTCGGTCAGCCTCGATCCCGAAACCGGCGAGCCGACACGCTCGTACACTCACAAGGGCGTGTCCGACAGCTCGACCTGGACCCGGGCGCAGACCTGGGCGATGCAGTTTCTGACCTTTTCCGCACGGCACATGCCGGAAGAGAAGGCGTTGTCGGAGGCCGCGACCCGCGTGACCGACTGGTGGATCGAAAACGTGCCGGCCGACCGTGTCGCGTATTGGGACTTCGATGCGCCGATCGACCAGGACACGCGCAAGGACACCTCCGGCACCGCGATCGCGGCGACGGCGATGTTGAAACTGTCGACGGTTGTCGAAGATCCGGACGGGGCCGCGCGGTACCGCGCCTGCGCCGAAGACACCCTCCGCACGCTCGCCGCCAACCACCTCACCCCGGTGGCGCCGCGAGACGCCCGACCGCCCGGCATCCTGACCAACGGTTGCTTCGACCAGCGCGAAGGCGTGGCGCTGGCGAACCAGTTGATTTGGGGCAGCTACTACCTTCTGGAGGGGCTCGCGATGCTGACCGGCCGGCTGGAGATCGGCCGGGTCTAGGGCATTTTTTCCGACCTGCCCGGCTCGCGGCGGTCCGTACCTATAGCGCGTCCGCTTTAGTTGGAACCGCCTCGTCTATTTTCTTCCGTCATGGTCGGCGGAGGCCGACCATCCACGTTTTGTTTTTGATTCCAGAGACTTAAAAACTCGTGGATGGTCGGCCTTCGCCGACCATGACGGTTAGGAAGCAAGGGTAACAGCGGTTCAATCTGAAACGGACAGGCCCTAGGCCACCGCCCTCCCCCGGCCCCTGCCGCAAGCGGGAGGGGAGAAGGTAGAGAGGATCCGCCAAGCGAGTCCCCTCTCCCCCACGGGGAGAGGGTCAGGTGAGGGGGGACCTCTCGGGCAACAGCGGGCCGCAATCGGGCCCGGTCGAAAAATATTCCGGGTTGTGGCGACGGCCGCGCGCCTCTAATGACTACCGGCTTCGCACGGGTGGAAGGGAACGAAGGATGAAGCTCGCAACGCTCAAGGGCGGCAGGGATGGCCGCCTGGTGGTGGTAAGCGACGATCTCGCGCGCGCGGCGGACGCCTCGGCGGTGGCGGCCACGATGCAGGCGGCGATCGACGACTGGGCGAACGCCGCGCCGGGGCTGGAATCCCTCGCCGCCACCGTCAACGCGGGCGAAGCCGAGACCTTCCCGTTCGAGCCGTCCGGCTGCGCGGCCATCCTGCCCCGCGCCTATCAATGGGTCGACGCAAGCGCCTATCTCAGCCATGTCGAGCTGGTCCGCAAGGCGCGCGGCGCCGAGTTGCCGAAGAACCTCTACGAGGACCCGCTGATGTATCAGGGCGCGTCGGACTCGATGATCGGGCCGAGGGACGACATCGCGCTCGCCGACGAGGGCTGGGGAATCGACATGGAGGCCGAGGTCTTCGTCATTCTCGACGACGTGCCGATGGGCGTGACGGCCGACGACGCGCGCGGTCACATCAAGCTGGTCGGGATCCTCAACGACGTCAGCCTGCGCAACCTGATCCCGGCCGAGCTCGGCAAGGGCTTCGGCTTCCTGCAAGGCAAGCCGACGACGGCATTCTCCCCGGTGGTGGCGACCCCGGAATCCCTCGGCGGCGCATGGGACGGCACCAAGATGACGCTCGACATGGAGGTCTCGCTCAACGGCGCTCCCCTGGGACACCCCAACGCCGGCACCGACCTCTATTTCGACGTGCCGACCCTGATCGCCCATGCCGCCAGGAGCCGCCGGCTCGCCGCGGGGACGATCCTCGGCACCGGCACGATCTCCAACCACGACCGGAGCGTGGGCTCCGCCTGCCTTGCCGAGGTGCGGGTCATCGAGACCATCGAGCACGGAGAGCCCAAAACGCCCTTCATGCGCTTCGGCGACCGCGTCCGCATCGAGATGCGCGACGCGGACGGCAATTCGGTGTTCGGCGCGATCGATCAGCGGGTCGTCAGGTACGACGGCCCGGCATGAGGGCGGGCCGAAATGCCGCCCTTCGATACGCCGCTTCGCGGCTACTCAGGGTGAGGGATCCTTTTAATTGAACCCTCATCCCGAGCAGGCGCTCCAGCGCCGTATCGAGGGACGCTCTCCGATCCTTCACGCATTCGCGCCAAGCGCCGCGCGCATCTCCTCGACATAGGCCGCGAAGCCGGCTTCCAGCGTGTATTCGGGTTCCCAGCCGAGCACGTCGCGCGCATGGCCGATATCCATGCGGTCGGTGCGCGAAACGGGCGGCGTTCCGGGAACGACCTCGATCTCCAGGTTGGGGAGCGACGCCCTGACGGCGGCAACCAGCTCGTCGAACGTGGTGACCGCGCCGATGCCGATATTGAACACGTTGTAGCGCGGAAGATCGCGGGTCGCGCAGAGATCGAGCGCGCGGCCGATGTCCTTGGAATAGATGTATTCGAACGACATGGTCTGCTCTTCCGGGATTTTCGCCGGGACGCCGCGTATCCCGCTCTCGACCAGCGTATGGCACTTCTCGCCGCCGCCCGATCCGCCCCAGAAATGGCCCATCCCGAAGACGTTGGCGGGCCGCACGATGGCGACCTCGAAGCCGTACCGGTTGGAATAGGCCTCCAGGATCAGCTCCTGCGCCGCCTTGGTGTTGCTGTAGGCGGTGCCGCTGCCGAGGGGGAAATCCTCCTTCATCACGCCGTCTGGCGCGGTCCGGCGCCAGTCATAGGAGCCGAAGGTGGAGATGCTGAGTATCCGCTTGACGCCGGCGAGCCGTACCGCCTCGCAGACGGCGATGGTGGCGTTGATGTTGAGGTCCATGCCGAGATGGAGCGGGTCCTCGGCGCGTTTGCCGATCAGCCCGGTGGTGTGCAGCACGGTGTCGGCGCCGTGCTCCTCGATCGCGGCCAGAACCCCGGGCAGATGGCGCGCGTCCTCGGGTATCAGCGTGTAGTTGCCCGCGCCGAGGCGGCTGTCCAGATAGTCTTCGCGCGGGATGGGGTCGAGAAACACCACCTTTTCGCCGCGGGCGAGCGCGCGGATCGCAAAGCTGGTGCCGACCAGCCCGGCACCGGTAATCAGCGTGGTCATGGAACATCCCTTCGAGTTCGCGGAGCGGACGCGCCAGTGTGCGCCAACCGCCACCGCCGCGCCAACCGTCCGGTTCGTCCTCCCGGGATAATCGCCTGGAGCCTGTCTGCTTCAGTTGGAAGCGACTCATCCATTTTCTTCCGTCATGGTCGGCGAAGGCCGACCATCCACGAGTTTTTAAGTCTCTGGAATCAAAACAAAACGTGGATGGTCGGCCTTCGCCGACCATGACGGTCAGGCAGCAAGGGCAGCAGCGCTACTATCTGAAACGGACAGGCTCTAGGATCGCCGCGTCCCGAGCGGAGGAGCCCCGATGTCCGAGTCCGAAGGAATCTATTCCGTCAGCCGACACATCCGCTTCGGGGACTCGGACCCGGCGGGCATCGTCTTCTATGTCGCCTTCTTCCGCATGTTCAACGACCTGTTCGAGAGCTGGGTCGGCGACCGGCTGGGTATCGATTTCGCGCGGGAGTTCTTCGACGAGGGGCGGATGTTTCCGCTGGTCCATTGCGACGTGGATTTCAGGAAGCCCCGGCGAATGGGCGACAATCTCGACCTCGCTCTGATCCTTACCGGGCTCGGCCGGTCGTCGATCCGCTACACCATCGTCGGCTCCGACCGGGGCGAAGAGATCCTGAGCGGCGAGTTCGTCACCTGCGTCGCGTCGAAGGAGATGGGCCGCTCAATCCCGATCCCCGACTACATACGCGAGCCGATGGCGGACTACCTCGCACTCTGCCGGGGGCCGGGCACGCCCGGCGCCGGATAACCGCGGCCGGTCTCTCGAAGCGGGCCGCCCCGTTGTGATAGAAACCTCGCACGGCAGCTTCGGCGAGGGCTCGCGCCGGCCGTCCACTGACCCGGCGGCCGGACCGCGATAGCCCCCGACAAGCGTCGAATACATGGCTTCAAGCGGAGATTGACATGAAAAGGCTTCTGGCGACCGGCGCGGCGATGATGCTCACGGCGTCGGCCTACGCCCAAATGCCCACCCTCACCCATGAATATGCGCAGCCCGGCGGCGGCAGCGACGTTTCGGCCAAGAACCTGGCCGAGATAGCCGCGGCGGAGAAAATCGCGACGATTCAGATCCAGGGCGGCAAGACCCTGACGCGCTCGATCCAGCAGGTCGCCGAGGGCAAGACGGACATCGCGGCGATGCCCATCGTCCTGCATTTCCTGATGTCGCGCGCGCTCGGCCCCTACAGCTCGCTCGGCCGCAAGAAGGGCGCGGAACTCGCCGGCAATCTGCGGGCCCTCTACCCGTATCACGGCATCGCCGGTTTCTTCCTGGTCGCCTATGCGAGCACCGGCATCGACAGCTGGGACAAGATCAAGGGCAAGACGGTCTTCAACGGCCCGCCACGCGGCGGCGCGCTCAACACGGCGCGCTCCGTCATCCGGCTTACGACCGGGCTGAACGACGGCAAGGGCTATGCCGGCAAGCAAATCGCATGGGGCCAGGCGAACGCGATCTTCCTCGACCGCTCGGTCGAGGCCGCCGTGCGCCCCGGCACCAACCCGGCGAGCTGGATGCCGATCCTCTCGGCCGCCGGCAAGATCAACATGGTTTCCGTGCCCAAGACCAAATGGGAAGGGAAGGCCTGGCAGAAATTCCTGAACGCGCCGGGCAACGCGCCGAGCATCTTCCCGGTCAGCGAACTGGCTCATTACGGAGACAACGTCAACGTGATCTCCGAGGACGACATGTTCCGAACCGTGACCGCGCCGTTCAGCGACGCGGTCCACAAGAAGATGGACAAGCGCATCGCCAAGGCGCTGACGGCGGCGTTCATCAGGAGCGTTCCCAACCTTCACCGCAAGGTGCCGTTCGCCAAGGGTCAGCATTTCGGCGAGATCGACGACAGGAAAATGGCGCTTTGCAACGCCGGGACGAAACTGCATCCGGGCGCCGTCGAGGCCTGGGAAGAGGCCGGCTACAAAGTGGACGGCTGCATGAAGCCGGCGTCATAAGCCGGCACAGCTAGGCCGGTCGCGGACCGGAGCGCCGCGCCACGAGCGCTCCGGTCTTCTCTTCCGCCGCTGGCGTCGACCGGGACGGGGAAGCCCTGGTGTCGGAAACGCCCAACATTTCACCCGAGCCATCCGACGACGAAGGCGGGCAGCCCTCTCCCGCCGCCCTATCGGAGGCGCCGGTCGAGGCGAGAGACGACTGGATGGGTCGGCTCGCGCTGGCGCTTGCCTTCATCCTCGTGGTCACGGGGATGGCCAACAACCTCCCCAACATCCCGGGGCTGCTGGAGACCGTCCGATCGATACCCGGACTCGAGGGGCTGCCGAGGCTGAGCAAGTACAGCTCGGAATTCTTCTTTCCGCTGATGTTCTCCCTGATGCTGGTCATCGCCCTGCTGGTCTCGTCGTTCGGGCGAAGCTGGCGGGACGGGCCGAAACCCCGGTTCGGGCTCGGCGTCCTTCTCGACGTCCTGATGCTCGCCGCGATCCTCGGGACGTCGCTGGTCTATCTGATCGAGCACGACCAGGTATGCCTCATCGATACGATCAGCGGAGAGCGCGACCGGCTGCTCGCCGAGGCCAAGGCCCGGGCGGACGAATACATCGCCATTTTCGGCACGCCACCGGTCGAGGAATATCCCGAATGCCAGGCCATCCTGGGCAGCTGGATCCTTCCCTGGCTGCTCTTCGCGGTGACCGTCTTCTTCGTCTACGTCGTCCGGGTCTGGGGGCTTCCCATCGTCGCGGTGGCGATCGTCATCGCGCTCTACACCGTGCTTTCCGCCGCCGCATGGTATTTCGACTGGGCCGACCACCGCTATTTGACCACCTCGATCGGCACGGTCACCGAAGGGGCGAAGAGCTATGCGGCGGGGGTGATCGGCGCGCGCAACGCCATCACCCTCGAATCCAACGGTCTCCTCGGCCAGTTCCTCAACATCACCGTCAACATCGTCTTCCCCTATGTGGTCCTGGGCGCGCTGTTCGGCGCTTCCGCCGGCGGCCGGTCGCTGATCAAGCTGGCCGTCGTCATCACGCGAAACCTGCGCGGCGGTCCCGCCCACGCGGCGATCGTGGGCTCGGCCACGTTCGGCACGATTTCGGGCGGCCCCGTCGTCAACGTGCTCGGCACCGGAACGCTCACCATCCCGATGATGATGCGGACCGGCTTCGCGCCGACCTTCGCGGGCGGCGTCGAGGCCGCGGCGTCGAGCGGCGGCCAGTTCATGCCGCCGGTGATGGGCATCGCCGCGTTCGTGCTGTCGGCGCTGTCGACGGTGCCCTATTCCGACGTGATCATCGCGGCCTTTCTGCCCGCGCTCGCCTATTTCCTGAGCCTGTTCCTGGTGGTGGTCTTCGAAGCCCGCCGGTCGAACCTGCAAGTCGTCGGGCGACTGACCGAGGCGCAAAAGCTCACGCGCAAGGACTGGATCAACCTGCTCATGATCGCGGGTCCGATATTGCTCATCCTGGTCCTGCTGCTGACCAAGAAGGACGCCGTCGGCACCGGGCCGGTGGGGTGGTTGCTCGGCTACACGCCGGAGAGCGGCGAGACTCTTCCCTGGATCCTCAAGGTGTTCCAGAACGCCGCCGGCGATCCCGACTCGGCCGGCTTCTGGGCCGTCATTCTGCTGCTGGCGCTGCTTTTCCTGGACGAGGAGGTCCGGAAGGCGCCGCGCAAGATCGTCTCCGCGCTGTCGAGCGCCGGGCTGATCATCGCCGAGCTGTTCCTGCTCCTGACCGCCGTTGCGGTGATCGATGTCTGCATCAATTTCACCAACTTCACCGGGATCATGACCATCGACATCCTGAACTGGCTGAAGACGGTCTCCGTCTTCACGTTGTTCGGGCAGGAGCTCACCATCGGCGGCCCGGTCTACCTCATGCTTGCGCTGGTGACCGCGATGATCGTCACGATCCTGCTCGGCATGGGGATGCCGACGCTGCCCGCTTACGTGAACGTGATCCTGATCATCGGTCCGCTGCTGGTGGCGCTCGGGACATCCTATTTCACGGCCCATATGTTCATCTTCTATTTCGCGGTGGCTTCCGCGATCACGCCCCCCGTGGCCATCGCCGCGTTCGCCGCATCCACCATTTCCAAGGCCGAACCGATGGCGACCGGGGTCCAGGCGGTGCGGGTGGGGATCGTCATGTTCACGATCCCCTTCGTGTTCGCCTTCTATCCCGAGCTCCTGCTGATCGAGCAGGCCCAGCTGGCGCCGTCGATCGACGGCTCGCTCAGCGACACGAAGACCTATCTGCCCGGCTATGACGGAACCGTCCAGCTGGAGGCGCTGGGCTGGCTGGTGCTGCGGCTCGTGGTTGCGCTCTACCTCGTGGCGAGCGCCCTCAGCCGTTTCGACGCCGCCCGCCTGTCGGTGTACGAGGTCGCCCTGCGACTCGTGCTGGCCTTTCTCCTGCTCTTGAAGGCACCGATCGTCGCCGGATCGGCGCTCGCGGTCACCGCGGCCTACCTGCTGCTGCACCACGTCGCGGCGAGACGACGCCGGACCGGATGACCGGGGCGGTCCGGACCGCTAGATTGCGGCCTTCCAAACGCACTCCCGGGAGACCCGGATGACCGAAATACCGCGGCTCAACGGCGTCGTCGCGGCGCTGGAAGCCGGCCGGCCGACCTTCACGACCTTCACGACCGCCGATATCCAGGCGGCGATCGCCCTGTCGGCGACGCGCTACGACGGCATCGTGTTCGAGATGGAGCACAACCCCTGGGACATCCGCGCGCTCCGCGATTCGCTCCAATACATGCTGGGCCGCGCGCAGATCGCCGCATCCGGTTCGGTCGCGCCGGCGGTGACGCCGATGGTGCGCATCCCGCCCAATGGCGGCGAAATGGCGCAGTGGCACGCCAAGCAGGCGCTCGATCTGGGCGTCTACGGGGTGGTCTGGCCGCATGTGAGCTCGGTGGACCAGGCCTATAACGCGGTCGCCGCGTGCCGCTATCCGAGGCTGGACTCCGCGCCGCTTTACGAGCCGGCCGGCATACGCGGCGACGGGCCGCGCCATGCGGTTCGCTACTGGGGGCTGTCCCAGCAGGACTATTACAGGAAGGCGGATGTCTGGCCGCTCGCGACGGACGGCGAGATCTTCGTCATCCTGATGATCGAGGACACCGCGGGCATCGAGAGCCTCGCCGACATGCTGGACAACGTGCCGGGCATCGGCGCGGTGCTGATCGGCGAAGGAGATTTGAGCCAGGAGCTCGGATTCCCCCGGCAATACGACCATCCCGAGGTCCGCGACGCGATGGCGAAGATCGTCGACACCTGCAAATCGCGCGACGTCGTCGTTGGCCATCCCCATGTCGATGCCGGGAACGTCGAACGGGTGCTCGAAGAGGGCTACCGGTTCCTGATGGCGGCGCCCGCGACGAGCTACGCGGGGCTGGACAGGGGACTCGAGCTCAGCGGCCGGAGTTGAAGGGGAAGATCGTGATCATCGATTGCCACGGGCACTACACCACCGCGCCTTCCGCCCTTCGGGAGTACCGCGCGGCCCAGGTCGAGGGGCTCAAGAAACCGGGTTACCAGCCGCTTCCCGCAGATCTCGGCATTTCCGACGACGAGATCCGCGAAAGCCTCGAGGGCGCGCAGCTCAAGCTGCAGCGGGAGCGAGGCACCGACCTGACCGTCTTCTCTCCCCGGGCGGCGGGAATGGCCCATCAGGACGGCAACGAGCCGGCCAACAGATACTGGTCCGAGATCTGCAACGACATGATCCATCGGGCGGTGACGCTCTATCCCGACAACTTCGTGGGCGTCTGCCAGTTGCCTCAGGTGCCGGGAATCAAGCCCGACAACTGCATCCCCGAGCTCGTCCGTTGCGTTGAGGAGCTAGGCTTCATCGGCTGCAACCTGAACCCCGACCCGACCGGCGGCTACTGGACCGACCCGCCTCTGTTCGACCGCTGGTGGTATCCGCTCTACGAGAAGATGTGCGAGCTCGACGTGCCGGCGATGATCCA
The DNA here is from genome assembly GCA_965202835.1 of Alphaproteobacteria bacterium. Lineage (GTDB taxonomy): Bacteria > Pseudomonadota > Alphaproteobacteria > MPNO01 > MPNO01 > MPNO01. Next base: position 949,147 of record CBDBCA010000002.1, read on the forward strand.
CGTCTCGTCGTCCTGCAACCCGCATTTCCACTTCACCGGCGCGCATTACATCAACGGCGACACGGCGGCCTTCATGCAGCTCCTGACCTCGGACCTGTTCGCCGACTTCCCGACACTCAAATTCATCATCCCGCATGGCGGCGGGGCGGCGCCGTTCCACTGGGGGCGCTATCGCGGGCTCGCGCAGGACATGGGACGTCCGCCGCTCGACGAGCTGCTGCTCGACAACGTGTTCTTCGACACCTGCGTCTACCACCAGCCGGGGATCGACCTGCTGACCAAGGTGATCCCGGCGAAGAACATCCTGTTCGCATCGGAGATGGTCGGCGCGGTGCGCGGCATCGACCCGGAGACCGGCTTTCCGTTCGACGATACCAAGCGCTACATCGACGCGGCCGAAGGGCTCGGCGCGGCGGAGAAGAAGATGATCTTCGAGGACAACGTCCGGCACGTTTTTCCGCGGCTCAGGCACTGAGTCCGTGTTCTGGGGCGCCGCGCCCTTCGCGCTGACGATGCTGGTGCTGCTGCTGCTGGTGGTCGCGTTTCCGGAGCTTGCGACCGCGCTGGTCTGAGAGCGGTCAGGCCGACGCCGCGGCCTCGAACTCGACGCAGATTTTCGCCGTCTCGCCGACGGGGATTGGCTCGTCGGTCAACGCGCAATGGCAGGACTCCGTGTCCGCATTCTCGTTGACCGGGCAGAAATGGACGCAGTTCAGGCAGGGACCGAACTCGGGCATGCCCTTGGCCGTCTGCACCGCGCGGACCAGGCCTTCGAGGCCGTCCGCGAGCTGCGACTGGGATTCGCAGTCGAGCGCGTCCGCGGCCTTCAACACGAGACACAGCGGATCGTTCTCGATCAGCGCTTGACCCGATTCGGTGAGATCGATCGTCAACGCCCGGCGGTCCGCGTCGCATCTGAGCCGCCGCACATAACCCTTGGCCTCGAGCGCGATCAGCGTCTGGGAGACGGTCCCGCGCGTCGTGCCGAGATAGCGCGCGATGGCGCCGGGAGAGCGGGAGTAGCGATTGGCCCGGGCGATGAAGCGGAGCGCTTCCCACTGGGCGGGGTTCAGGCCCGAGGCATATTGGAGCCCGTGGGCCATTCTTCCCAGCCGGTCGACGAGCTCGGCTATGCGGGCGCATTCCGACATCCCGACTTACTTAGAACCCTGACCGCCGTTCGGCCACCCCGCGGGGAAGAAAATTTCTCTGGCCCGCTACCGGGCGGTATTTTGTTTCGACTCGATAATGTTGTTGAATCACCAGGATCGATCGGCTATATTAGCGACTCGATAGTATTTGCCATGACCGCCCGAGGGCGGAGTGGAGTACGGGAAACGGGCAATGGCACAGGGATCGACATCCTATCCCGACCGGGGCGACCGCCGTTACATCTCGACCGTGATGGACGCGCCGATTCTCGAGCGCGAATACGAGGCCGATCTCGCAAGGCGCTGGCGCGAACAGGGCGACGAGAGCGCGCTGGGCGAGTTGATCACCGCGCATATCCGCCTCGTGGTCCGGATCGCGTCCAAATTCCGCGGCTACGGCCTGCCGGTCGGCGACCTGATCCAGGAAGGCAATGTCGGGCTGCTGGAGGCGGCCAACCGCTTCGACGTCGAACGCCAGGTTCGTTTCTCGACCTATGCGACGTGGTGGATCCTGGCGGCTATCCAGGAATACGTCGTTCGCAACACCTCCATCGTCCGGATCGGGACGACGCCGGCGCAGAAGAGCCTGTTCTTCAACCTCAGGCGGTTGCGCGCCCAACTCACGGACAATTCCCGCCCGACCATGTCGGACGAGGAGCGCGAACGGATCGCGCGCGAGCTCGGCGTGTCCACGGCCGCCGTCGAGCGGATGGAAGCGCATCTCTCCCATCCCGACCGGTCGCTGAACGCGAGCATCTCGGGCGATGACGGCGACGAGATGCAGGATTTCCTGGCCGACGACGGCCCGTCGCCGGAGGACATCGTTCGCGAACGGCACGACTTCGCCGCGCGGGCGGACTGGCTGCGCGAGGCGATGGAAGACCTGACGCCGCGGGAACAGCAGGTGATTTCCCGCCGGTTCCTGGGCGAAGACAAGAGCACGCTCGCAGAGATCGGCGAGAGTTTCGGCGTCACCAAGGAACGCATCCGCCAGATAGAGGGCAAGGCGCTCGCCAAGCTGCGGACGATCCTCTCCGCGCGCAACGACATCCAGGACCTCACGCTCAACTGACCGGCGGAGGACCGCGCACCGCCCTTGCTGGAGCGTTGTTGATCCGCGCGCCCGTGGGGGCATAGTGTTGCCTCTTCCACGGAGCGAGTGATCCCTTGGCTCGAGGACGCTTTCCGACCACGCGGCTGCGCCGCAACCGGCAGACCGGCTGGAACCGCCGGCTGGTGGCCGAGACGCGGCTGGGCGTGGACGACCTGATCTGGCCGACCTTCGTCCATGACGGGCCCGAGGAGCGGGCCGCCGTCGGCACCTTCCCGGGGGTGTACCGGCTGACGATCCCGCGCCTCGTCGAGGAGGTGGCGGAGGCAGCGGCGCTCGGCATTCCGATGGTCGCGGTCTTCCCGGTCACCGACCCGGCGCTCAAGTCCCCGGACGGCGAGGAGGCCCTGAACCCGGAAAACCTGGTCTGCCGGGCGGTGACCGCGATCAAGGAAGCGGTGCCCGATATCGGCGTGATGTGCGACGTGGCGCTCGATCCGTTCACCAGCCACGGCCATGACGGGTTGCTGCGCGACGGCACGATCGTCAATGACGAGACGGTCGAGGTGCTGTGCCGCCAGGCGGCGGTCCAGGCGGCCGCGGGCTGCGACGTGATCGCGCCGAGCGACATGATGGACGGCAGGGTGGGCGCGATCCGCCGCGCGCTCGACGAATCGGGATACCAGGACCGGCGGATCCTGTCCTACGCCGCCAAATACGCGTCCGCGCTCTACGGCCCGTTCCGCGATGCGGTGGGCTCGGCGCCCAACCTCGCGGGCGGCGACAAGAAGACCTATCAGATGGACCCGGCCAACTCCGACGAAGCGCTGCGCGAGGTGGCGCTGGACATCGAGGAGGGCGCCGACATGGTGATGGTCAAACCCGGCCTGTTCTACCTCGACATCGTCCGGCGGGTCAGGGAAGCGTTCGCCATGCCGACCTACGCCTACCAGGTGAGCGGCGAGTACGCGATGCTGCGCGCCGCGGCCGATGCGGGATGGGTCGACGACGAACGGATCTTCCTCGAGTCCCTGACCGCGTTCAAACGCGCCGGAGCGGACGGAATTCTGACCTACGCGGCGGTGGAGGTGGCGCGCCGGCTCAAGGCGGGTTGAGTCGGACGGACCGGCTGGCATTGCAGTCGCCGTACCGGACCCCACTTATTCTCGTGGCAGCGTGAACGCAAAGAATACAAACGAAGAAATTCATGAGACTTAGTGTCGTATTTCCGAAGCTCATTGGCATACAGCAGGGCCGGTGCGCGGTCCCTCCGGCCACGCCTTTCCCACAATTCGTCATGCCCGGACTTGTTCCACTGCTGTCCGGTTTAGCTTCGGGACGGGACGGGCGCCGATGGGCGAGAGCATCTTCGCTCTCCTCCTGTCACCCCGGACTTGTTCCGGGGTCCAGGCCTGCCCCGGACACCGTTCCGGGGGAAGCCGGGCGAGAGCGGTGCCTGACAGTCTGGACCCCGGAACAAGTCCGGGGTGACAGCGAGGGCAAGAAGGGGAAGGCGCGGGCGCGCTGCAATCCGTGTCCCGATCCGGTCGATGCGTCGGAAACCACCCCAAACCACCCCGTACCAACGCCTAGCACCCGGTCCAGCCCATCCAGACCGGACAGCAGTGGACTTGTTCCGGGGTGACAGCGGGGCAAGTGGCAGGGGTGCACGCGCCGCCGGATCGGCCGGAAAGGAGAGAAGCGATTGCCAGGCGGGCATGCTCTCGCCTTCGACGTCCAAGTTGCCTGCAACGGGTGAGAAATGCGGGCTAGGCGGCGGCGCGGGATTCGGTCGTGGCTGCGGCGGATTGCAGCCGGGCTGGCGGTATTGGTTGCGGTCGTGCTGGGCGGCGCCTGGCTCGCGATCGAGACGGCCCGGCCGCGGACCGAGGGAACCGTTGCGCTTGCCGGGATCGACGCGCCGGTTTCGATCGTCCGCGACCGCTACGGGATCCCGCGTATCGGCGCGAAGACGGAACGGGACGCCTATTTCGCCCTGGGATACGTGCACGCCCAGGACCGGTTCTTTCAGATGGAATTCATGCGGCGCATGGGCGCCGGGCGACTTTCCGAAATCGTCGGCGAGCCGACGCTCCCGATCGACCGCTGGATGCGCGTGCTCGGCCTTTACCGGCTTGCCGAAGCCTCGCTGGAGCGGCTTTCGGCGCCCGTCGTCGACAGCCTCGAAGCCTATGCCGCGGGGGTCAACGCCTATCTCGACTCCCATTCCGGTCTGGTGTCGGTCGAGCTCGCGCTTCTGCTCGCGACGCCGGAGAAGTGGCGTCCGGCGGATTCCCTGGTCTGGGCACGGCTCATGGGGATGCGGCTTTCCGGAAATTCCCGGACGGAGGCGCTGCGCGCCCGCCTCCTCGAGGTCTTGCCGGCGGAGAAGATCGACGAACTCTGGCCGGGCGTCGCCGGCGATGCGCCGCCCACGATCGCGGCGCTCGGCAACGCGTCGTTGTTCTCGGCAATTCTCGGGGAGTGGCCGGCGGCCATCGCTCCCGTCACCGCCTCCAATATCTGGGCGGTGGCGGGATCCCGGACCGACACCGGGAGCCCGATCCTCGCCAACGACCCCCATCTCGGCTTTCGCGCTCCCGGACTCTGGTACCTGGCCCGCATCGAAACCCCTGAACTCACCGTGACGGGGGCCACCGTTCCCGGCGTTCCGATGACCGTTCTCGGTCATAACGGTTCGATCGCGTGGGGTCTGACGACCACGGACAGCGACACCGAGGACCTGTATCTGGAGCGGCTGGACCCCGACGACCCCAACCGATACCTGACGCCGGAGGGGACGCGCGCGTTCGAGGTGCGTGTCGAACGGATCGGGGTCCGGGGCGAGGACGAGGTGACGCTCACGGTGCGGTCGACCCGTCACGGACCGGTGATCTCGGATGTGGACCCGAAGGCCGCGAGTATCGCGAAACCGGGCCACGCGGTAGCGCTCGCCGCGGCGGCGCTGCGCGAGGACGACACCACCGCCGAGGCGGTGTGGAGACTCAACCGGGCGCGGAACTGGGAGCAGTTCGAGGCGGCTCTCGGCTTCTTCCATTCGCCGCAGCAGAACGTCGCCTATGCGGACACCGCGGGCAATATCGGGATCGTCGTCCCGGGACGGGTGCCGATCAGGCGCGCGGGCGATGGCCGCTACCCGGTGCCCGGATGGACCGGGGATTACGATTGGACCGGCTTCATTCCGTTCGAGGCGTTGCCGCGGCTGTTCAACCCCGCGAACGGGCGCATCGTCAACGCCAACCACCCCGTCATCGGTCCGGACTACCCGTATCGCCTCGGCCACGGAGACACCCCGCCCTACCGCGCGAAACGCATCCACGCCCTGCTCGACGCTGGGAACTCGCGAACCGCGGCGGCCGCGGGCGCGATGCAGAACGACTCGGTCTCCCTCGCCGCCCGGGACCTGCTGCCGCTGATGTTGCGGACGGTGAAGGAAACGGAAGCGCGATCCGCCGTGCTCGCGCGGCTTCGCGGATGGGACGGGACGATGGACCGCCGCCGCCCGGAACCCCTCGTCTTCGTCGCCTGGCTGCGCGCGCTGAACCGCCTGCTCTATCGCGACGAGACCGGCGCGATGTTCCCGGATGTCTGGCGCCTGCGCCCCCTGTTCGTGCGGGAGACGCTGAAGCGGGACGGGAGCTGGTGCGACGACACCGCCACGCCGTCGCGGGAAACCTGCCCCGAGATCGTCGGCAAGGCGCTCGATGCCGCGCTCGCGGAGCTCGGCGCGCGGTTCGGCGACGAGCCCTCCGAGTGGCGCTGGGGCGATGCCCATTACGCCCATTTCAGGCACTCGGTCTTCGGCTGGATCCCGTTGCTCAACCGGGTGGCCGACATCCGTATCCCGGTCGACGGGGGATCGTTCACCGTAAATCGCGGCCAGCACCGCTCCGGACGCATGAACGAACCGTATGCGAGCGTCCACGGCGCGGGCTATCGGGCGGTCTACGACCTCTCGGATCTCGACCGGTCGCTGTTCATCCAGGCGACCGGACAGTCGGGCCACCTCACCTCGCCGCACTACCGCGATCTGACGCCGCTGTGGCGGGACGGGGTGTTCCTCACCATCGGTCCCATCGAGGCCGGCTCGGCACACGCCGCAACGCACCTCACTCTGGAGCCGCGCCGATGACCGTCACCTTCGACGATGTCGAGGCGGCGGCCGGCACGATCGCGGACGGGGTCGTCGAAACGCCGACGGTCCACTCCCCGAAGCTGTCGGAGATGCTGGGAACGCATATCCGCTTCAAGCTGGAGAACCTTCATTACACCGCCTCCTTCAAGGAGCGCGGCGCTCTCAATTGCCTCCTCGGGTTGGAGGAATCGGAGCGTTCCGCCGGGGTGATCGCGATGTCCGCGGGGAACCACGCCCAGGCCGTCGCCCGCCATGCGCGGGCGCTGGGCATCGCGGCGACCATCGTGATGCCGAAGAACACCCCGTTCCAGAAGATCGCGAACACCGAGGCGCTGGGCGCCGCGGTCGCGCTGGAGGGAAGCGATCTCGCGGAAGCCGCGGCGTTCGCCGATACGGAGGCGCGGTCGCGCGGGCTCACCCTGATCCATCCTTATGAGGATCCCCGGGTGATCGCGGGTCAGGGCACGGTCGCGCTGGAGTTGCTGAAGGCCGCGCCGGACCTCGATACGCTCATCGTTCCGGTCGGCGGCGGGGGGCTCATCGCCGGGTGCATCCTCGCGGCCGGGGAACTCAGTCCCGGGATCGAGATCGTCGGGGTCCAGGCCGCCCGGTGCCCGGCCATGCTGGCGGCGCTCGGCGGAACCGGGCCGGAGCCGCGCGCCGACACCCTGGCCGAGGGAATAGCCGTCAAGCGTCCGGGACAAACGACCCGCCGCATCGTCGCCGCTTCGGACACGGAGATCGTGCTGGTTGACGAAGGCGAGATCGAAAGCGCGATCATGCTCATGGCGGAGGTCGAGAAGCTGGTCGTGGAGGGCGCGGGCGCAGCCGCGCTGGCGGCGATCCTGGCCCATCCGGAACGGTTCCGGGGGCGCCGCGTCGGTGCGATCGTTTCGGGCGGGAACATCGACCCGCGTCTCCTGGCCGGCGTGCTGATGCGGGGGCTGGTTCGGCTCGGCCGGCTGGTTCGGCTCAGAGCGGAAATCGACGACCTGCCGGGCCGGCTGGCACAGCTCACCCGGACGGTCGGCCGCCTCGGCGGCGACATCGTCGAGGTCGAGCACCGGCGATGGTTCCACGACGTGCCCGCGCGTAAGACGCTGGTCGATCTGCTGGTGGAAGTCCGCAGCCCGGAAGAAGCGGGGTTGCTCGTCGACGGGCTGACGGCCGAAGGTTACGAAGTCAGTCGGCTGGGGGCGACGTCGCGGATGCGTTGACCGCGGAATCTCCCGACAGCGCGTTGTAACGGCCCTTGTAATAGAGCAGCGGCCGGCAGTCGTCCTCCCGGTAGGCCATCTCCCGGATGCGTCCCACGACGATGACGTGGTCCCCGCCCTCGTGGATCGCATGGGTGTCGCATTCGAGATTGGCGAGGCAACCGGGCAGGATCGGGCTTCCGGTTTTCCAGGTGACGTAGTCGATCCCGTTCCACTTGTCGGGTTGGGAACGGGCGAAGTTGGTCGAGATCCCCTCCTGGTCCTCGCCGAGGACGTTGACCGCGAAGTGCCGGGAATTCTGGAACGCATCGAAGCTCATCGCGTTGTAATCGAGGCAGAACAGGCAGAGCGGCGGGTCGAGGGAAAGCGAGGTGAACGAATTCGCGGTCACGCCGTAGAGGGTCCCATCGGCGTCGGCGGTGGTGATCACGGTGATACCGGTGGCGAAGCAGCCGAACGCATCGCGCAACGCCCTCGAATCCACAGTCATCTCGTCTTCCGTCGTCCTGCTCCGCTACGCCGTTTCACGAGAGATGAGCCCGGTCCCATGGGCACGGCCGGGCAAGTCTACTTGAGCGGGGCTTCCCCTTCAAAGCGCCGGGGCGGGTCAGGATTTCGCGGCGGCGGAAAAATAGACCCCGCGGCCGCTGGCGATCAGCCGGTCCCGGGCGTCATGGACCGACGCCTCGGCGACCGCGTTGGTGCCGCCCAACCGGACCACCCTGCCCTTGGCCACGAGATCGCCGGGCTCGGCGACACGGTGATAGTCGACACGCAGGTCGACGGTGGGAACCGGCATGCCGATCTTGGCGGCGAGCGCGAAATCCGCCGCCACGTCTATCAGCGCGCCGATGATTCCGCCGTGGGTGATCCTGAGCTTCGGGTTGGAGATCATCTCCTCGCGCCATTTCATACCGATCTCGATACCGTCCTCGGTATAGGAGACGATCCTGAGACCCATCCAGGCGTTGAAGTGATTGGCGATGAGACGCGCTTCGAGCTTGTCGGCCGCGATCACGTTCTCGGCCATTCGGGCCTCCTTCGACGGCTAGGCGCAAGCATCTCGTGAACGGGCGCGAAGACTTGCGACAGGTTTCCTGTATACAAATTAAGTAGTTGAATTTCAATGATTATTTTTCTCATGGCTCGCTTCGGGACCACACTTCGCGGCGCCGTCTCGGGAGGGTTCGCCGGAGAGCTTCTCATCCGCTGGCAGGCCGCCACCGCAGGCCCTATTATCCGAACGATGAGACGCGCGACGATCGCGAAGTCGAGGCGACGATGACCGAGCAGCCGCTCCGCAGGCCGGACCGGTTCTTCTTCGGCACACAGGTCCTGCCCTGCCCCTACGTGCCGGGGCGGAGGGAACGCAAGGTCGTCACCGACCTCAGCGGAGCGGGCGCGGCGGAGCTGTATGAGCGCATGTCGCGCGCCGGGTTTCGCCGCAGCCACGGGCTCGCCTATCGTCCGGCCTGTCCGGACTGCTCCGCCTGCATCCCGATCCGGATCTGCACCGACGGGTTCGAGATGACGCGATCGATCCGGCGGGTCGTGCGCGCCAACGCGGATCTCGCCGCGGAAGACCTGTCGGCAATCGCCACCGTCGAGCAATTCCGCCTGTTCGCCCGCTACCAGCGCTCGCGCCACGGCGGCGGCGACATGTCGTCGATGACCTTCGGCGACTACCGCTCGATGGTGGAAGACACGCCGATCGACACCCGGCTGATCGAGTTCCGCGCCGACGACGGAACGCTCGTCGGCGTGATGCTGGCCGACCGGCTGAGCGATTCGCTGTCGGCCGTTTACAGCTTCTTCGCGCCCGACGAGGCACGCCGCAGCCTCGGCACCTACATGGTCTACTGGCTGGTGGAAAAGGCGGCGGAGAACGGCCTTCCCCACGTCTATCTCGGCTACTGGATCGAGGAATGCGCGAAGATGGCCTACAAGGTCAGATTCCGCCCGGTCGAGATCCTGGGCGCCGGGGGCTGGCAGGAATACCGGCCGAACGGCGCGGAATAGGCGCCGGCCGACGCCTCAGAAATTGAGCGAGATGTCCCGGTGGACGGCGAGGCAGCCGGAGAGCGCGCTCGCCTGTTCGCCGGTCAGGCGGTCCTGCTGGCGGACGCCGATCGTGTCCCTGATCGCGAGGTCGTAGGCGGCAAGCCCGGGCGCGAGGTCGGTCGCGGCGCGCGACCGCCAGGCAAGCTCGGCGCGGAACCGCTCGACCGCCTGATCGAAGTTGCGGATCGCCTTCTCCCGGTCGGGGGTCTTTCGGCGGAGCTCCCGCCGGGCGCGCGACAGCTTGCTGCGGATATGGCCGGCGTTGGCGACCTTGCCGATGCTGCGCTCGACCTTGCGGATCTCGTCCATCGCTTTCTTGGGTGCGTCGTTCGCGATGACCGGGCGCAACCCGAGGAGCGCGCCCTCGACCGCCCCCAGCTTCCCGGAATCGGCCAACATGGTCCGCAGGGTCGAAACCGCCTCATAGGCGCCGTCGACGTTGCGCCGGTAAGCGAGACGGGCGCGGCGCTCCGCGCCGTTGAGGGTCCGGAATTGCTTCTCGGTTTCCTTCCAGCCCGACGGTATCCGCGCTTCCAGCGCCTGGCGTTCGCGGATCAGCGAGTCGATCTCCGCACGAAGACTGTCGGAAGCGCCCGTGCGACGGGCCGTCACCTCGAGCGCCTTCTGTTCGTCGGCCAGCCGGCGGATTTCCGCCTGCAAACCGCGCACCTCGCGATGAACCGGCTTGTAGGACGGGCGCATCGCGGCGGCCATTGCCTCCGCCTCGCGCACCTTGGCGACGTGCCCGAAGGTCGCGTCCGCGGCATCGAGACCCTCCGCGAAGACCCGGCGGCGGGCATCGGGCAGATAGCTCAGATCGAGGCGCCGCGCCGTTGAAATGCTCCGGCGCAGGGCGTCCTGCCTGGCGTCGTATTGGGCGAACAGATGATCCTCCAGGCATAGCTGGAGGCGCGGGTTCTTGGGCGGCGGCGCGGTCTCCGAGCCGAGATAGACCCGGTTCGGCAGGTAGTTCACCAGCGCCGGGAACACGCCGACGATGCCGAGCGCGACCAGCTGCAGGAGAATGAACGGCACCACGCCGAGATAGATCTGGGTGGTCCTGACCTCGGGAGGCGCGACGCCGCGCAGGTAGAACAGCGCAAATCCGAAGGGCGGCGTCAGGAACGATGTCTGCATGTTGACGCCGATCATCACGCCGAGCCAGACGGCGGTGACGTTGGCCGAAGTGTCGGCGAGCAGGATCGGCGCGATGATCGGCACCACGACGACCGCGATCTCGATGAAGTCGAGGAAGAAGCCGAGGATGAAGATCACCGCCATGACGACGGCGAACTTGGTGTAGAATCCGCCCGGCAGCCCGGTCAGGAACTCGCGCACCCCTTCCTCGCCGCCGAAGGCGCGGAACGCGGCGGTGAGCATCGCCGCGCCGAGCAGGATGATGAACACCAGCGATGTCGTCTTCGCGGTCTCGATCATCACGCCGCTCAGCGTGTCGTCGATCTTGTAGGCGCGCCACGCGCTCCACAGCACGGCCGCCAGAAAGACGACGGTCGCGATCCCGGCGAGCACGATGGCGAATGCCTCGGTATCGCTCTTGATGCTCTTGATGTTGATGTCGACGAAGTAGAGAAGGCCCGCCATCACCAGTATCGCGGCGATGGCCAGCAATCCGGGAACGAACGCGCCCTTCTCGCCCGCCTTTAGGCGGTAGCCCGCCATGAGCAGCGCGCCGACGGCGCCGATCGCGCCGGCCTGGTTGACCGTCGCGATGCCCATGATGATCGATCCCAGCACCAGCAGGATCAGCGTGAGCGGGGGGACCAGCGCGACGAGAACGCGGCGTACGAAGCGCCAGTCGTAGCTCCCCTGGAACGGGACGGGCGGCGCGGTGCCCGGCCTGAGCAACGACAGGACGAGGATGTAGATCATGTAGAGCCCGACCAGCACGAGGCCCGGCAGGAGCGCGCCCACGAACATGTCCCCCGCGCTGGTCGAGGTCAGGTCGAACTCGGTCGGCATGTTGAACTGGCCGGTCGCCTGCTTGTACTCGGTGGTGCGGAGCGTGCTTGCCTGATCCGTCGCGTTGGAGAGCTGGTCGGCGAGGATGATCAGCACGATGGAGGGCGGAATGATCTGGCCGAGGGTGCCGGAGGCGCTGATCGTGCCGGCCGCGAGCGGACGCGAATAGTTGTTGCGCAGCATCACCGGCAACGAAATCAGCCCCATCGCGATCACCGTGGCGCCAACGATGCCGGTGGTCGCCGCGAGCAGCGCTCCGACGAAGACGACCGCGATCCCGAGCCCGCCCGGGATCGGCCCGAAGAGCTGCGCCATGGTGACCAGCAGATCCTCGGCCACCTTGGAGCGCTCGAGCATGATCCCCATGAAGACGAAGAGGGGGATCGCGATCAGCGTGTCGCGTTCGACCTCCCAGTAGATGCCGCGGAAATTGGTGACGCCCGCGTTGAGCCACTGGGTGGGCCCGCCATGGCTGAAATAGGCGTCGGTATTGCCCTCGAACAGATAGCCGGTCAGCGCCGCGAGCCCGATGCTCAGGATCGCCGAACCCGGCAGCGCGAAAGCGACCGGATATCCGGACGCCAGCGCGAACGCCATGGACAGGATCAGGACAGCGAGAAAGACCGTTTCCATCAGGCGCTCTCGCCCGGCTCGGGTTCATTCAACAGGGTCGCGGCGTTGGCGAGGAACTGGCTGAGGAACTGGGCCAGCATCGACAGCGCATAGACCAGGAGGAACCCCGCCATCAGGTACTTTACATACATGCCGTAGCCGCTCTGAGAGACCTCGAAACTCAGCAACGGCGCGTTGATGAGATTGGACTTGTCCCCCAGGCCGCGGACCAGAATGACCCAGCAAAGCGGCACGCCGAGCAGTGCCGCGCCGAGCGCGTTGGTCCACGCCTTGCCGCGGGCGCTGAACCCGGTATAGAGGACATCGACCCGGACGTGGCCCTCATGAAGCAGGGTGTAGGCGCTGGCGAACAGGAACAGGGCCGCGTACCAGAACCGGACCAGATCGCCCATGAAGGCTTGCTCGTAGGAGAAAACGAAGCGTGCGATGACGATCTGGAGTTCGGCCAGGACGATCAGAAAAGCGAGCCAGGTGAACCCGATGGTTCGGGTCAACGCGGCGACGATCAGCGCGACGCCGATCAACGGAAAGTGCACGAATTGGCCCCGGAACCGCGACTTGCCGAGTGACTCCGCGAGCTCCGCGCCGACCGTGCCGACGAGCAGACCCTCGACCCGGAGGAACGAAATCGCCATGTCGACGAGGCCGACCAGGAGCACGCCCCAGAAGGCGGCGCGCGCGATATAGGCGGCAGCGGCGGACAGTATCTCGGCGTCGCTGTGCATCGGACGCCCGCGCCACCAGGCATAGACGAATGGCCCCAACACCGCCGCCGCATAGGCCGCGAACTGGAGCCAGCCGAGCGCCGCGCCGGTAGCGTCGAGGCCGGCCCCCTTGGGACTGAAACCCAGCACGCCGAGATGGCCGAACAGGCCTTCGAGCCCGGGCCAGCCGCGCCAGAAAATCAGGTAGTTACAGAGCGTGAATACGAAGGCGACGGCGGCCGTCGCGAGGGCAAGGCCGCGCAGCGCGGTCGCCAGCCAGCCACCGGCGATCACCCGCAGGCCCCGGCGGCGGAAGAAACGAAACGATACATGTCCCGACGCCGAGCCGGCGGCCGGACGGACATTTCATCCGCCCGGCCGCCTCGCGACTTAAGCGTCAGACCTCAAGCACGCGGTTGCGCTGGGCGAGGTAGGCCTGATCGGAAATCTTCGTCCAGCCTCCGACGTTCTTGCGCGCCGTGAGGAAGCTCTGGTGGATCTCGTTGGCGAGCGGGCTGTGCGCCCTCGCGGCCTCGAAGACCTCCGCGGCCGCTTCTCCGAAGCTGTCATAGACGTCGTCGTTGAACTTGCGCAGCTTGACGCCGTGATCGCTGAGCAGCCGTGCGAGCGCGGCGCCGTTCTTGGCGTTGTACTCCGCCATCATGACGTCGTTCTCCATCGCGGCCGCGGCCTCGATGGCGGCCTGGTCGGACTTGGTGAGCTTGCCCCACCAGGACGCGTTCATGCCGAAGGACAGCATGGAGCCGGGCTCGTGCATGCCCGGGTAATAGTAGAATTTGGCGGCTTCGTAGAACTTCATGAAGCTGTCGTTCCACGGGCCCACCCATTCGGTGGCATCGATCGCGCCGGACACCAGGTTCTCGTAGATCTGGCCGCCCGGCAGCGAGACCGGCGAGGCGCCGAGCTTGGCCATGACGTCGCCGCCAAGGCCCGGGATGCGCATCTTGAGGCCCTTGAGATCGTCCGAGGAGTTGATCTCCTTGTTGAACCAACCGCCCATCTGGACGCCGGTATTGCCGGCCATCACGCATTTGAGGCCGTAATTGCCGGCGAGCTTGTCCCACAGCTGCTGGCCGCCCCCGAAGCGAATCCAGGCGTTCATCTCGGTGTAGGTGAGGCCGAACGGTACAGAGGTGAAATAGGCCCAGCCGGGATGCTTGCCTTTCCAGTAGTAATCCGCCGCGTGGTAGGCCTGGGCGTTGCCGGATGCCACTTCGTCGAAGGAATCGAACGCGCCCACCCGTTCGCCGGCGGCGAAATACTGCACCTGGATGCGGCCGTCCGTCATGTCGGACAGGTGCTTGGCGAGGCGCTGAGCGCCGGTCCCGAGCCCCGGGAAGTCGCGCGGCCAGGTTGTGACCATGACCATCTCGACGCGCTGCTGCGCGACGGCGGGCGCCGCGAGCGTGGTTGCGGCGGCCGCACCGGCGACACCTGCACCGGCCTTGGTAAGGAATTTGCGTCTCTTCATCGGGAAGCTCCCCCTAGGACAGATTTCGTCCAGGCTTTCCTAGCAGATACGCCGCGAGGGCTCAATTTTCCTGATCGACCGCGCGCTTCAGACTTCGCGGGGGAAGAACCGGTTGGAACGCGGGAAGCCTCTGGGCGCGACGCGGCCGGCCTGGCCGCGCTTTCCGATCCACTGATCGAGCACGGGCTCCTTTCTCGTCCGCTGGCCGGAGCGCCAGGTCAGGCCCTCGCCACGATCGAAGACGGCGACGTCGGAGAGCCCGTCCTGGGCGTAGCGCTGCATGATCACGCCGCGTCCCCGCGTCATCTCCGGCAGTTCCGACAGCGGGAATATCAGCATCTTCCGGTTGCCGCCGACGACGGCGACGCTGTCGCCGGCCGCGGTCGCGCATGCCTGCGCTTCCACGCCGCTGGACAGGTTGAGAACCTGCTTGCCGGCGCGGGTCTGCGCCACCACCGAGTCCTCGGGCACGACGAAGCCGCGCCCGTCGCTCGCGGCCACGACGAGCCCGCGGCCGGGCTCATGAACCAGGAGGGCGACGATGTCCTGGTCGTTGCCGAGATCGATCATCAGCCTCACGGGCTCGCCATGGCCTCGCCCGTTCGGCAGCCGGTCGCAGGGGATGGTGTAGAAGCGGCCGTTGGTGCCGAAAGCGAGCAGCTTGTCGGTGCTATGGGCCTGGAGCACGAACCTGCCGCGGTCGCCGTCCTTGAATTTCAGCCCGGCGAGATCCTCCTGATGCCCGCGTATGGCGCGGATCCAGCCCTTTTCGGAGCAGATCACCGTGATGGGTTCGCGCTCGACCGCCGCGTCGAGGGACATTTCGGGATCGGCGGGGACGTCGCCGATCTCGGTCCGGCGTGCTCCGCCTTCGCTCTCGCTACCGAACCGGTCGCGGACATCCCGGATTTCCTCCGCGATGCGTTGCCAGCGCAGCGACTCCGTTTTCAGCAGTTTCTTGAGGTCTCTCTGCTCGGACTTGAGCGTCTTGTGCTCCTTCTCGATCTCGACTTCCTCGAGCCTCCTCAGCGCGCGCAGGCGCATGTTGAGGATCGCCTCGGCCTGGACCTCGCTCATCTCCCAGCGCGACATCATCGCCGCCTTGGGATCGTCGGCCTCGCGGATGAGGCGGATGATCTCATCCAGGTTCGCGAACGCGATCAGGTAACCGGCGAGAACTTCGAGGCGGCCGGCGATCTTCTCCAGCCGGTGGCGGGTCCGGCGCAGGAGGATGTCGTGGCGGTGGTCGAGAAACGCCCGCAGCATCTCCCGCAGGTTCATCACCCTGGGAACCCTGCCGCCGTCGAGCACGTTCATGTTGACCGAGACCCGGGTCTCGAGCTCGGAATGACGGAAGAGCTGCGCCATCAGCATTTCGGGCTCGACGGAACGCGAGCTGGGCTCCAGCACGAGGCGCAGGTCCTCGGCCGACTCGTCCCGCACATCGGCCAGTATCGGAACCTTGCGATCGGCGATCAGGGCGGCGATCCGTTCGATCAGACGCGCCTTCTGGGTCTGGTAGGGGATTTCCGTCACCACGACCTGATAGCGGCCGTGGCTGAGCCGCTCGACCTGCCAACGCGCCCGGACGCGCAGATTGCCGCGCCCGGTCGCGTAGGCTTCCTCGATTACCGAACGCGGCTCGGCCAGTACGCCGCCGGTCGGGAAGTCGGGTCCGGGCACCAGCTCGACCAGCTTTGCGTTGCCGGCGTCGGGACGGTCGATCAGGTAGAGCGCGGCGTCGCAGACCTCGCCCAGATTATGCGGCGGGATGCTGGTGGCCATGCCGACGGCGATACCGCTCGCCCCGTTGCAAAGCAGGTTGGGGACGCTCGCGGGCAGCACCGCCGGCTCGTCGTCGGTGCCGTCGTAGTTGGGCCGGAAATCGACCGCGTCCTCGTCGATGCCTTCGAGGAGGGCAAGCGCGTAGCGCGTCAGCCGCGCCTCGGTGTAGCGCATGGCGGCCGCGCCGTCGCCGTCGATATTGCCGAAATTGCCCTGCCCCTCGACCAGCGGATAGCGTACGGCGAAGTCCTGCGCCATCCGCACCATCGCGTCATAAATCGCCTGGTCGCCATGCGGGTGGAACTTGCCCATGACGTCGCCCACCACGCGGGCGCATTTCTTGAATCCGGCATCCGGGTCGAGCCGCAGCTGGCGCATCGCGAAGAGGAGCCGCCGATGGACCGGCTTCAGCCCGTCGCGCACATCCGGCAGCGAACGCGCGGTAATCGTCGACAGGGCATAGGCGAGATAGCGTTCGCCCAGCGCCTCGGTCAGCGGGATTTCCCGGGTCGCGGTTTCGAACAGATCGGCTTGGTCGGTCATGGGATCTCGGCGGGCTGTCGAACCATGGCTTCGTAGAGCCGCGCCCGCGCCGGCGGCATCTTGCGCTCGGCGGGCGCGAGGGCCTGGCGGGCGAGGAAATGGCCGGTCAGCCGCAGCGCGGCGGCGACATCGGCAGCATCGGCCGACTCACCGGGGTCGATCAAGAACGGCGGCAGCGGGAACAGGCGATTCTCGTACGCGCCTACCCCCTCGCGCGACACCGCGCGCCCGGTGCGGGGCGAAACGAAGACGAGATTCCCGGTCTCGCCGGTCACGGCGCAGCAGCTGAGGTCGAGGCCGAATCCGAGCGCGGCAAGCAACGCAACCTCGAATCGGGCATAGGCGGGCGCCCACTCGGGCGTGACGAGTCGATCCAGCAGCGAAACGAACGCATCGAACACCGCGCCGTTGGGTTCGCGCTCGGGCAATGTCGCCTCGACCAGCGCCGCCGCGGCGCCGAGCGCGGCCAGCGGCCGCCGGGAATCGAGGAGCTCCGCCGCATGGGCGCGCACGAGCTCGCCCCGATAGTTTCCCAGGTGATCCGGCAATCTTGCCCGCCAGTCCGCCGACACCCGGTTGCCGATCTGGTAAACCGCGCGGGCGGCGCGGCCGGTACCGCCGCGGACGAGCCCCGCGTGCAGACCGTGCGTCTCGGTCAACAGCTTCACGACCAGCGACGATTCGCCGTGCTTGAAACGGGCGATGACGATGCCGTGGTCCTGCCAGTCCATCGGCGGTTATATGGATAACTCGACGGAGGGGAGGCTGGCGCGGATCGGCGATGTGAACGCCGCCCGCCCGTGCCTTACGCCGTCATGGTCGGCGAAGGCCGACCATCCACGAGTTTTTTTTCGTTCGGCCCGGGACAGGGAAAACAAAAACAAAGCGTGGATGGCCGGCCTTCGCCGACCATGACGATGGGGGCCAGACGGGGAACGGTCCCGACGAAGGCGGACAGGCCCTGGACCGGACGGCAATGGAACAAGTCCGGCCATGCCGGAGGAAATGTC
Source organism: Alphaproteobacteria bacterium (assembly GCA_965202835.1). GTDB lineage: Bacteria > Pseudomonadota > Alphaproteobacteria > MPNO01 > MPNO01 > MPNO01. The sequence goes on from CBDBCA010000002.1 coordinate 966,930, forward strand.
GCGGGCTTCCCGTTCGTCAACCATTCCCCGTAAGCCCCAATCCATCGCCGGTCCCGTCAGGCGTTGTAGTCCAGCCCCCAGGGGGAAAACCGCTCGGGGTCGTCGCCCCATTTCTGGCGCACCTTGACGAAGATGAACAGGTGCACTTTACGGTCGAGGATCGTTTCCAGCTCGGCGGCGGCCTGCTCGCGCACCGATTTTATGCGCGTGCCCTGGCGGCCGAGGACGATTCCCTTCTGGCTGTCGCGCTCGACGAAGACGGTCTGGGATATCCGCACGCTGCCATCGTCGAAGCCCTGCCAGTCCTCGGTCTCCACGGTCAGCGCATATGGCAGTTCCTGGTGAAGTCTCTCGAACAGCTTCTCACGGGTGATCTCGGCGGCGAACAGCCGGTCGTTCATGTCCGAAAGCTGGTCCTCCGGATAGTGCCAGGGTCCGGCGGGCACGGCATCGGCAAGCCAGGCGGCAAGGTCCGAAACCCCGTCCCCGTTTGCGGCCGAAATCATGAACGTTGCCCGGAAGGCGCAGGCCGCGTTCGCGTCGCGCGAAAGGGAAAGCATATCCTCGCGCCGGACGAGGTCGATCTTGTTGAGCGCCAGCACGCAACGCGCCGACGTCCCGGCGAGCGCCGCGAGGATGTTTCCGGCTTCCTCGTCGATCCCTTTCCTGGCGTCGATCAGCAGAAGGCGGATATCGGCGTCGGCGGCACCGGTCCACGCCGCGGCGACCATCGCCCGGTCGAGACGGCGGCGCGGCGCGAAGATGCCGGGCGTGTCGACATAGACCAGTTGGGCCGGACCGTCGATCGCGACACCGCTCACGCGGTAGCGCGTGGTCTGCGCCTTGGCCGTGACGATGGACACCTTGGCGCCGACGAGGCGGTTGGTAAGCGTCGACTTGCCTGCGTTCGGCGCGCCGATCACGGCCACGAAGCCGCACCGTCGGCAATCGTCCCGGACTCCCTCAGCCACCGGTCGTGGCCGCGATGTCGAGCAGATCCCGTGCCGCGGCCTGCTCCGCCGCGCGTTTCGAACCCGCGCTCGCCCGCACGGGCTCGTACCCTTCCACGCGGACCTCGACCGTCAGCGTGGGCGCATGCGCCGGACCGTCGGTCGCCACCAGCGCATAGGACGGAAGGGGCAACGCTCGGGCAAGCACCCACTCCTGCAATGCCGTCTTGGCATCGCGCGGAGGCCGTCCCCCGATCAGCGGCTCCCAGAACTTCGCGATCAGCGCCATCGCGGCGTCATGGCCGCCATCGCTGTAGACCGCGCCGATCACGGCTTCGCAACTGTCCCCGATCATCGACGGCGGCAAGGCGTCGCGGTCGAGGCCCTTGTCGACCCGCAAATACCTTTGCAAGCCGATCTCCCGGCCGATGGAGACCAGCGTCTCGCCGCTTGCGAGCCTGGCATGGCGGCGCGACAGGTCTCCGGGCGCTTCCCCGGGATTCGCCTCGCACAGCATGGTGGCGAGACCGAGCCCGAGAACCCGGTCGCCGAGGAATTCAAGCCTTTCGAGAGAAGCGCGGCGAACGCCGTGCGCCGCGCTGGCGTGGGTCAGGGCTTCCTCGAGCAGCGCGCGGTCGGCGAAGCTGTAGCCCAGCGCGGCCTCGATCTCATCCAGGGCGCCGGGGGCGGCCAACGCTATTCCACGGAATCGAAGAACCGCTTGAAGCGGATCGTTCGGGGCCAGCGCCAGAATTCCCACACGCTGGCCGAGCCGTCGATGGAGAAGAACAGAATCTCGGCTCTTCCGACGAGGTTTTCGGCCGGGACGAAACCCACGCCGCTCAGCACCCGGCTGTCGAGGGAATTGTCCCGGTTGTCGCCCATCGCGAAGTAATGCCCCCTGGGCACGACATAGACGGGCGTGTTGTCGAGCTGGCCCCGGTCGGTGTGTTCGAGAATACGGTACGTCCGGCCGCCGGGCAGGATCTCGTCGAATTGCGGCGTGCGGCCGATCCTCCCGAGCTCGTCTCTCTCGACGAAATCCGCGACCGGGCGGCGAACCACCTGCTCGCCGTTGATATGGAGTCGGCCTTCCCGCACCTGGATACGGTCGCCGGGCAATCCGACGATGCGCTTGATGTAGTCGGTCTTGTTGTCCGTCGGCAGCTTGAAGACCGCGACATCGCCGCGTTCCGGTTCCGACATCAGAATGCGCCCGGGAATCAACGGGAGGCTCAACGGCAGGGAATGGCGGCTGTAGCCGTAGGAATACTTGGACACGAAGAGATAGTCGCCGACCAGAAGCGTCGGTTTCATCGACCCCGAAGGAATGTTGAAGGGCTCGAACGCGACCGTCCGGATGGCAAGCGCGATCAGGACCGCGTAGACGACGGTCTTGATCGTGTCCCACAACTTCCCCGACTTGCGGCGCGCCGTCGTCACCTGTCCCGCCCTTTCTCGACGGCGGAAATTATCACCATCGCATGGGCGAGCGGCGGCTCGTCGGTCATCGTCAACTCGACCGTCGGGGTCATGCCCTCGGGCGTGAGCGCCCTCAGCCGGTCGGCCGCACCGCCGGTCAGCGCCATCGTGGGCTTGCCGCCGGGCAGGTTGACGACGCCCAGATCGCGCCAATAGACGCCCTTGCGAAAACCGGTTCCGAGGGCCTTTGCGCAGGCCTCCTTGGCCGCGAAGCGCTTGGCGTAGCTGGCGGCGCGTCCGGCACGGCGTTCGGAACGCCGGCGCTCGGTCTCGGTGAATACACGATCGAGAAACCGGTCGCCGAAACGGTCCAGCGTCCGCTCGATGCGTCGGATGTCGATCAGATCGGTGCCGGTTCCGATGATCACGCCCGACCGCTCACGCGTTTTCCGCGTTGCCGGGTTGGCGTGCCGCGTCCATCAGGGACCGCATACGTTCTATAGCTCCGCGGAACCCGCCGAAAATGGCCTCTCCGACCAGGAAATGACCGATGTTGAGTTCCGCGAGGGTAGCGATACGCGCGATCGGCCCGACCGTATCGAAGGTGATGCCGTGCCCGGCGTGGCATTCGAGACCGAGCCCTGCCGCCGCCGCAGCGGCCTCCTCGAGGCGCGCGAGTTGCACCGGCGCGGCATCGGCGTCGGCCTCGCAAAAGGCGCCGGTATGGAGCTCGACCACGGGCGCGCCCAGCGCTTCCGCCGCCTCGATCTGCCGCGCGTCGGGCTCGATGAACAGCGAGGTCCGGATCCCCGCCGCGTTGAGCGCATCCACGAAGCGGGCAAGATGACCGCGCCCCCCGTCCACGTCGAGCCCGCCCTCGGTGGTCCTCTCGGCCCGCCTCTCGGGCACGATACAGGCCGCGTGCGGGCGGTGGCGAAGCGCGATCCCGAGCATCTCGTCGGTTGCCGCCATCTCCAGGTTGAGCGGCAGCTCGATGTCCGCGATCAGCCTCTCGATGTCCTCGTCGGTCATGTGCCGCCGGTCCTCGCGGAGATGGGCGGTGATGCCGTCCGCGCCGGCGGACGCCGCGAGGCGGGCGGCACGCACGGGGTCCGGATGCCGCCCGCCGCGGGCGTTCCGGATTGTCGCCACGTGGTCGATATTCACTCCCAGTCGAAGATGTCGGGACATCTACGCGTTCCGTTGGAGCAGGCCGGTATCAGTAGAGGCTTCGGGCGCGTTCGACCGAGGTGACGGAGGGCGTCGACCGCAGCGCCGCGATGATATCGGTCAGGTGGCCGGCGTCCGTGACCTCGATATCGAGGACCATCTCGAAGAAATCCGGCGTCCGGTTGGTGAACCTCAGATTGTTGATGTTACCCAGATGGTTGCCGATCATCGTGGTCAGGTTGCCGAGCGTTCCGGGCTCGTTCGAGACGACGATGGTGATGCGCCCGATATGCGAATCCGCGCCCACCGTATCGACGTCCCAGGCAACGTCGAGCCATCTCTCGGGCGTCGCCTGGAAGCTCTCCAGGCTTTCGCAATCCCTGGTGTGGATCGACACCCCCTTGCCCGCGGTGACGATGCCGACGATCCGGTCGCCCGGCAGAGGATGGCAGCAATTGCCGTAATGGACCGCCATGCCCGGGATCAGCCCCCGGATCGGGACCGCCACGGTATCCACCGCGCCTGGCGTGCTCCTCTTGCGTTCGAACGGCACCACGTTGTCGGCCGTCTTTTCCTTGCCGTCCGCCTTCGCCACCCGCCGGCCGCGCCGCGTCCTGGGCACGATCGCCGCGATGACGTCGGTGCCGGTGATCAGCCCCTCCCCTACCGCGACGTAGAGATCGTCCTCGGTCTTCACGTCGAACTTGCCCAGCACTCGCCTTACCACGGCGGAAGACGGCTTGTAGCCGGCATCGCGGTAGCCCTTCTGCAGTATGGCCTTGCCGAGCCTGAGAAATTCCTCGCGGCGTTCGCTGCGGACGAAGCGCCGGATGCGGGCCCGCGCCTTGCCGGTGACGACGATATCTTCCCAGGCCGGCGTGGGCGTTCCGGTCTTCGACGTGACGATCTCGACCTGGTCGCCGTTGCCGAGCTCGGTCCTCAGCGGCATCACGCGTCCGTTGATCCGTGCTCCGACGCAGCGGTCGCCGACCTCCGAGTGGACGGCATAGGCGAAATCGACCGGGGTGGCGCCGCGCGGCAGCGCAATCAGCTCGCCGGCCGGCGTGAAACAGAAGACCTGATCCTGGTACATCTCGAGCTTGGTGTGCTCGAGAAACTCCTCGGGCCCGGATGCCTGTTCCAGGATGTCCAGCAGATGGCGCAGCCATCGATACTGCCGCCCCTCGGTGCTCGTCTCGTCCTGCTTGTAGCGCCAATGCGCGGCGACGCCATACTCGGCGACCTGGTGCATCTCGGTCGTGCGGATCTGGATTTCGATGCGGCGGCCCTCCGGTCCCATGACGCAGGTGTGGAGCGACCGGTAGCCGTTCATCTTGGGCGTCGAGATGTAGTCGTTGAACTGGTCGGGGACCACCGCGTAGGCGGTGTGGATGGCGCCCAGCCCGCGGTAGCAATCTTCGATCGTGGGCAGGACGACGCGAAACGCCATGACGTCGGAAAGCTGGTCGAAATCTATGTTCTTGCGCTGCATCTTGCGCCAGACCGAATAGGGGCGCTTGATCCGCCCCGACACTTCAGCCTCGAGCCCGCCCTCGGACAGGACCTCCTTGAGCCGTTCGACGATGTTCGGGATCGATTCACCGGCGGTTTCGTGCAGGTATCCGAGACGTTTCTCGATCGACGCCGCGGCGTCCGGGTAGAGATGCCCGAAGGATAGCTCGTCCAGCTCATCCTTGATTTCCTGCATGCCGATGCGCTCGGCGAGCGGAGCGTAGATCTCCATGGTCTCGGCCGCGACGCGCCGGCGCTTCTCCCGCGAAGGCACGTAATGCAGGGTGCGCATGTTGTGCAGGCGATCGGCGAGCTTGATCAGCAGAACGCGGATGTCTTCGGAGGTCGCGAGCAGCAGCTTGCGGAAATTCTCGGCCTGGCGAGTGTCGTCGGATTGAAGTTCGAGCAGCGAAAGCTTGGTCACGCCGTCGACAAGGCGCGCGACCTCGCCGCCGAAGCTGATCTCGATCTCGGGCAGCGTGGCGACGGTATCCTCGACGGTGTCGTGAAGCAGGCCGGTCACGATCGAGGCGCAGTCGAGCTTCAGCTCGGAGAGGATGCCCGCCACCTCGACCGGATGCGAGAAATAGGGGTCTCCGGAGGCGCGGGTCTGGCTGCCATGCGCCTTCATCGAAAACACATAGGCGCGGTTCAGCGCATCCTCGTCGGCCGAGGAGTCGTAGGATTTGACCCTTTCTACGAGTTCATATTGCCGGATCATCGCGCCGATCCATCGCCGCCCGCCGCCGCGCCGGCACCGTCATCCGCACCGCGCTCGGCCGGCGTCGGACGGCCCGGCCGGCGGTCAGGTTTCCTCTGACGGCGTTTCGTCCGACTCGCTCCTGGCCTCGGCCTCGGAGACGTCCTGGAACGCCACAATGGCGGGTCCGCCTTCGCCATCTTCCGGCGCCGAGGCTACCGGGGTTATCGCATCGGCCCGCCGGAATCCCATCTGCGCGAAGTCGCCGAAAGCATCGTCTTCCACCAGAAAGCCGTCGCCCTCCTCCGCCGGCTCGTCGATATCGACGTATTTCTGCAGCCCGCGGACCAGGGAAGACTCGATTTCCTCGGTATCGACCGTCTCGTCGGCGATCTCGCGGAGCGCCACCACGGGGTTCTTGTCGTTGTCCCGGTCGACCGTCAGCTCGGCGCCGATGGACAGCTCCCGCGAACGCTGGGCCGCCACCATGACCAACTGGAAGCGATTGGGAATCTGGAGAATACAGTCTTCTACGGTAACCCGTGCCATGGCAGCTTCGCTCCCCGATATGCGCCGTCGCGGCAGATATAGGACAGCAGCCCGCGATCATCAAGCAACATCAATAACATCGGCAAGGGAGGCGGGGGCCCGAGGCAACGCGGTGCAGCGCTGTCCGCCGGGCAGGCGGGCAATGAGCTCGGACAGCGTCCTGCCGTCCCGGGGGTGCGTCCAGTCTCCGGCGATATCGCGGAGCGGCAAGAGAACGAAGGCGCGCTGCTCCAGCCTGGGATGCGGCAGGACGGGACCGTCGCCGGACGGGCCGGGCTCGCGGCACAACGCGCCGTAGGCGATCAGGTCGAGATCGATCGTCCGTGCCTCGTTCCTCGTCTGCCGGGTTCGCCCGAGCCGGCATTCTACGGCGTGAAGCCTCGCCAGCAGCTCGTCCGGCGGGAGCGGCGTGTCGATCCGTACCACCCCGTTGACGAAATCGGGCTGTTGGGAGGCCGGAATCGGGGCCGAACGGTACCACCGCGATCGGGCGAGAATTTTCACCGACTCGCCGGAAAGCAGCTCCAGCGCACGTTCGCAACTCTCGAGCGGCGACCCTCCGTCCGCCAGCGGTAGATTGGACCCGACCGCTACGAAGATGCCGCCGTCGGGCCGGTGTAACGAATTTGTGAACTTTCCTGTCGGGTGGTTGCTCCTATCATTATGCATGATGCTTGCCATATTTAGGTTAGCGGGCCGCATAGAGACACGTTCAAAGAGAAATTCGGAACAGATTTACGAGCTTCGGTAAAGAGGCTAGACTGCAAATGAATTGAGCACCGCGGCTGCGGGACCGTATAGGAAAGGCTTCGGAAGACCCATGAATTTTTATCCGCAGGAGCGCATAGCCATTTTCATCGACGGGTCGAACCTGTATTCGGCGGCGCGCGCGCTCGGCTTCGACATAGATTACAAGAGCCTGCTGGACCTCTTCTCCGCCCAGGGGCGGCTGGTTCGCGCGTTCTACTACACCGCCCTGGTGGAAGATCAGGAATATTCGCCGATCCGCCCGCTGGTCGACTGGCTCGACTACAACGGCTACACGCTCGTCACCAAGCCCACCAAGGAATTCACCGACGCCATGGGGCGGCGGAAGATCAAGGGCAACATGGACATCGAGCTTGCCATCGACGTGATGGAGATGGCCAAGAAGGTGGACCACATCGTGCTGTTCTCGGGCGACGGCGACTTCCGCCGGCTGATCGAGGCGGTGCAGCGCGAGGCGGTTCGGGTCAGCGTGGTGTCCACGCTGCGGTCCTCTCCGCCGATGGTGGCGGACGAGCTGCGCCGTCAGGCCGATACCTTCATCGAGTTGCAGGATCTCGCGCCGCAGATCGCGCGCGCGCCGCGCCAGACGGAGGGGCGCATTCCGACCCCGGCGCGGCCCGATTTCGACACCGTCGATATCGACTGACCCGTCCCCTCCGGCGGAGAGAAAATGACGTCCCGGCAGCCGCCGCGGGATTGCGGTCTCTGCCCCCGTCTGGTCGGGTTCCGCGAGCGACAGCGGGCCGCCGAGCCGGGCTGGCACAACGCGCCGGTTCCTTCGTTCGGCCCGATCGAGGCCCGTCTTCTGGTCGTCGGCCTCGCGCCTGGACTGCGCGGCGCGAACAGGACGGGACGGCCCTTCACCGGCGACCATGCGGGGGACCTGCTCTACGCCACGCTGCTCGATTTCGGATTCGCCGCCGGCCGGTACGACAGACGCCCGGACGACAACCTCGCGCTGGTCGACTGCCGGGTAACCAATGCCGTGCGATGCGTGCCGCCGCGGAACCGGCCGGTCGGCGCGGAGATAAATGCCTGCCGGCCGTTCCTCGACGGGGAAATCTCGGCCATGCCGAGGCTCGCGGTCGTGCTGGCGCTGGGCACCGTCGCCCATGCCACGATCCTGCGGACGCTCCACCGCCGGGTCGCCGGCTTCAAGTTCGTTCACGGAGCGATGCACGCGCTGGAAGGCGGACCGATCCTCGCCGACAGCTATCACTGCTCGCGCTACAACCTCAACACCGGCCGGCTGACCGAGGCCATGTTCCGCTCCGTGTTCGAGGGCATCAGGGCGACGATCGAACGGAGCTAACCCTGCATATGTCTGTATGCGAGCAACGCCGTGAGGAAGGTGTCGGCCTGAAGGGTTCCCCGGACTTCGCGCCAGTCGCGAAACGCGCGTTCCGCACTTTCGATGAGGTCGAGGGTCTCGCCTCGGGTGAACCGATCGGCGGGGTCGTAATCGGCCTGGAGGCGGGCGTCCTGTAGTTCGACAAAGGTTTGGGCGACATCGGTCAGTTTCGGCTGGATGGGTCGACCGTCGAGGCCGGGGGAAAGCTTGGAAGATACGCGATCCTGAGCGAATTGATTCGCAGCCCGTTTCATCGCCGAGTGGTTGAACGCGCGTGCCAGACAATCGCGGAGCGCGCCTCGGAGGCGACCGGAAAGCATGAGCTTCGTCGCCTCGTCGACAAGCAGGTGAAACAGGGCGTAATAGGTGGCGGACACGGCTCGGCGAAGGCTGGCCTGCGAGGGTCTCCTCGGCTCCTTCACGGCGAGGAAGCGAGCCTGTTTCAAGAGATCCGCGTGCAGGGTCACCTCGCCTTCTCCATTTCGGATGCGGTGGGGAAGCGGACATAGACCAGAACCTGGGTGCCGGCTTCCCTGCGGACGCGTTCACGGATCATCCGACGGAGCAGGTGGCGGGTGTCGGCGTCGACGTCGTCATCGCGCAGAACGGCCCGAACCCAGACAGCGGGATCGTCGGTGGAATCGGGACCGGTCCTGACCTGCCACTCGGATACGGGCGTGGGGAGTCGGGGAAGACCCAGCAGCGCCTGTTCGATCGACTTTGCGGAGACTTCCATTTGCATCACCTCGGCGAGGTTGTCGCTCCCATCCGCGATGCCGGCAGGGACACCGCGCGGTAGCCCTGATCGGGAGTATGGTCGCGGGAAATCGAGTATTCAACCGGTAGTAGTGCAGACGATCGTGGGCCGCCGCGCCGGCCGTCGCCGCTCACTCGTAGCGCTGTTCGGACCAGGGATCGCCCTCGTTGTGATAGCCGCGGACTTCCCAGAAGCCGGGCGCGTCGTCGCGGCGGAATTCGATCCGCTTTATCCACTTGGCGCTCTTCCAGAAATACCACTTGGGTATCACCGCCCGGACCGGACCGCCATGGGCGGCCTCCAGCGGTTCGCCGTTCCAAGCATGAGCGAGAAGCACGTCCTCGTCGGCGAAACGGTCGATCCGCAGGTTGGCGGTGTAGCCGTCATGGCTGTGGAAGACGCAATGGCGGGCCTCGTCCTTCGGGCGCACCGCGTCGCGTAGATGGGCGACGTGGACCCCGATCCAGACGTTGTCGAAACGCGACCAGCCGGTAACGCAGTGGATGTCGGTGGTCAGCGTGACCTGGGGCTGGGCAAGAAAGGTCCGCCAATCCCAACGCACCGGCGCGGCGACCAGCCCGTCCACAGTCAGGCGCCACTCTTCGGGCTCGATCTCGGGCCGGACGCCGAGATCGAGCACCGGCCAGGTTTTCACCTCGCGCTGGCCGGGCGGAAGCCGCGCGGCGGTTTTCGATCCGGGAGCGCTTTCGCCGTCCGCGACGAGACGCCCGTCCCGCGCCCATTCCCGCTTGCGGCGAACCAGCTTCTCGCGGTACCCGGCCAGGCGCGTCGGATCGTCTTCCGCCACGTCATTCCTTTCCGCGCAGCAGCCGCGCCTGCTGGCGCTGCCAGTCGCGCTTCTTCTCGACCTGGCGCTTGTCGTACTGGCGTTTGCCGCGGGCAAGGCCGAGCTCGAGCTTGGCGATCCCGCGCTCGTTGAAATAGAGCCTGAGCGGCACCATGGTCGCGCCCTCGCGCTGCACCGCGCCGAGAAGCCGGTCGATCTGTCGACGTTGCAGCAGCAGCTTGCGCGGACGCCTTGCGTCGTGCCCCGCCGGACCCGCCTGCTCGTACTCGTCGATATGCGCGTTGACCAGAAAGATCTCGCGTTCGACCGGCCGCGCATAGGCTTCGGAAATGTTGGCGCGTCCGGCGCGCAGCGACTTCACTTCGCTGCCGGTCAGCTGGATCCCGGCTTCGAGAGACGATTCGATCGAATAGTTGCGTCGTGCCTTGCGGTTGTCCGCCGCGACCCGGATCGGGCTCCGCGCCATGCCGTCAATTGAGGAGCCCGGCGGAGCGCATCGCGTCCTCGACCGTGCGCTTGGAGCTTTCGGCGATCTCGCAAAGCGGCAGCCTGGTGTCGGGCAGGCATTTGCCGAGCAGGCTAGCACCGTACTTTGCCGGGCCCGGGCTGGTCTCGCAGAACAGGCCGGAATGGAGCGGCATCAGGCGCTCGTTGATGCGCTGCGCGGTGTCGACCTCGCGGTCCTGCCAGGCGCGGTGCATTTCGGACATGTCCTTCGGCGCCACGTTGGCGGTCACCGAAATGCAACCGTCGCCGCCCTGTGCGAGGAAGCCGAGCTGGGTCACGTCCTCGCCGGAGAGCTGGCAGAAGTCGGTTCCCGCGGCAAGGCGTTGCTGCGTCGCGCGCGAGACATCGGCGGTGGCGTCCTTCACCCCGATGATGTTCGGGAGCTCGGCGAGCTTCGCCATGGTGTCGACCTTCATGTCGACGATGGAGCGCCCGGGGATGTTGTAGATGATGATCGGAATGTCGACCTCGTCGTTGAGCGCCTTGTAGTGCCGGTAAAGCCCCTCTTGGGTCGGCTTGTTGTAATAGGGCGTGACCACCAGCGCCGCGTCGGCGCCGGCTTCCCTGGCATGGCGGGTGAGCTCGATCGCCTCTTCCGTCGAGTTGGAACCGGTACCCGCGATGACGGGCACGCGCCCCTTCGCGACGCCGATGCAGATTTCGGTGACCCGCCGGTGCTCCTCGTGGCTGAGCGTCGGCGATTCCCCGGTCGTCCCGCACGGGACGACGGCGTTGGTGCCCTCCCCGATCTGCCAGTCGACAAAGGCCTCATAGGCGTCTTCGTCGACCGCGCCTTCCCGGAACGGGGTGATCAACGCGCAGATGGAGCCGTTGAACATGGCTATCTCCGGCCAGTTGTGTGCCGCCGCGCGAACCGGCGGATCGCTGCCGGACAACCTACCCCCGACCCGGGGGCCGGGCAAGCAGCGCGGCCGGGCGCGCCGGCAGGGTTCGCCCCTCACCCCGGCCCTCTCCCCAGCGGGGAGAGGGGGGCTCGTCCGCCGACTCCTTACTTTCTGCCCTCCCGCTTGCGGGAGGGGCCGGGGGAGGGCGGGCAAGCTCTAAGGGCCGCCTCGCGACGGATCGGGTTCGCGCCCGCGTTCGAGCTCGGCGATGCGTTCTTCCAGGTCCCTGATCTTCCGTTCCAGGGGTTCCGTGTCCCCTTCTCCGGCGGGCGGCGCCGGCTGCTGCCCGGCAAACGCCGCCACGGATCGCTGGAACTCCTCGAGGTTGCGCCGCGACATGTCGGCCATGCGGTCGAAGGCGGTGCCGGGGTCGAACATCTTTCCCACCTGTTCGGCAACGCTTTGCTGATGGTTCGCGAAAGCTTCCATGCTGCGTTCCAGGTAAGCGGCGAGCTGCGGCCCGACCCCTTCGCTGTACGCCTTGAGCACCTGGCGCAGGTATTCATGGGGCAGCACGCTGTTCCCCCTGGTCTCCTCCTCGGCGATGATCTGGGCCAGGATGGACGCGGTGATGTCGCGCCCGGTCTTGTCGTCCCGCACCACGAAAAGCTCGCCGTCCCTCACCATCCGGTGAAGATCGTCGAGCCTGACGAAAGACGCGGTCGCCGTGTTGTAGAGGCGGCGGTTGGCGTATTTCTTGATGACGACCGGCTCGTCTTCCGGATTTCGGTCGGCCACGGCGGGTTCGCTCCCTTGTCGGGTCATTGTGGCACAGCGCGCGGCCTTGCCGTGCCGCAAAATGCCGGCGCTTCCGTAACGCAAAATATCTTGTTGAAATCCTTCGAAATAGCGGTATATTATATTTTGCATCGCAAAATAATGTGGCACCCGAGACCAAGGAGATCGTTCATGACGACCGAGAAGCCCGCCGGCAAGGCCGCCCGGAAAGCCGCCGCCGACACCGCCGAACAGGTCCACGCGCAGGTCGAGATGGCCAAGACCGTGGGCACCGCCAACCTGGACGCGCTGGCCGAGGCCTCCGCGCATGCCATCGAGGGCGCCCAGGCGTGCATCGCCGAGATGGCGGACTATGCCCGCAATTCGGTCGCCCGCAACTTCGACCTGATGGAACGGCTGTCGGCGGTCAAGACGCCGCAGGAATTCATGGCGATTCAGATCGAGGAGGGCAAGGAAACGGTCAACCGCGCCGTCGCCCAGACGACCAGGATCAACCGCATCGTCAGCGACTCGATGATCAAGGCCTCCGCCCCGTTCAGCGCGCGCGCGAACGAGACCGTGGAGACCTTCCTGAAGCCCAACGCCGCGTAAGCGACAATCCTCCAGAAGTGGGCATGGCGATCCCGCCATGCCCACTTTTTTCCGGCGCGGCGGCGGCATAGACTCGCTTCCCGCGCAGGGATCGACCGCGGAACGGCGCCGACGGGATGACGGGCAAGGACAAGGAACCGGACACGGAGACCGACCCCGTCGCCGCGCTCGGCGAGGCTCTCGGAGCCGCCGCCCAGCAGTGGCGGGAGGGCTGGTCGGACTGGGTGGCGGCGCTTGCCCCGCCGGGCGGCAAGGACACGCCGGGCACGGCCCCCGCCGCGCCCGAAATCAACGTCGACCCCGGCACGATGCTCGAAGCCCAGATGGAGCTCTGGCACGACTTCCAGTCGCTGTGGGCCGCCACCACCGCCCGGATGATGGGCCGGGACGCCGCGGCGGTGATCGAACCCGAAGCCGGCGACAACCGGTTCCGGGACGCGGAATGGTCGGACAACCCGATCTTCGATTTCCTCAAGCAGTCCTACCTGCTCAACGCGCGCTGGCTGCGGCGCAGCCTCGCGGGGGTCGAGGGACTCGACCGGGGCGGCGCCGACAAGCTCGACTTCATCGGGCGCCAGATCGTGGACGCGTTCTCGCCAGCGAATTTCGCGCTGACCAACCCGGTGGTGCTGCGCGAAATGCAGGAGACCGGGGGCGAGAGCCTGATGCGCGGGCTGCGCCGGCTCGCCGAAGACATCGAGGACTCGGAGCACGGGCTGCGCCCCAAACAGACCGACATGGACGCCTTCGAGGTCGGCGGCAATATCGCCACCAGCCCCGGAGCGGTGGTCCGCCAGACCCAGGTCATGCAGCTCATCCAGTACGAGCCGAGCACGGAGACGGTCTACCGGAAGCCGCTCCTGATCGTGCCGCCCTGGATCAACAAGTTCTATATCCTCGATCTGCGGCCGGATAATTCGTTCATCCGCTGGGCGGTCGAGCGCGGCTACACCGTGTTCGTGATCTCCTGGGTCAACCCGGACGAGAGCCACGCCGCCCTCTCTTTCGACGATTATCTGCGGGACGGCGTTCTTTCCGCGCTCGACGCGATCGAACGCGCCACCGGCGAGAGCCGGACGACCGCGATCGGCTACTGTATCGGCGGCACGCTGCTCGCCGCGGCGCTCGCCTACATGGACGCCGTGGGCGACAAGCGGATCGGGGCCGCGACCTTCTTCGCCGCTCAGGCCGATTTCGAGGATGCGGGGGAGCTCCGCATCTTCACCGACGAAGCGCATATGGATGCGCTGGAAACGCAGGTCCGGGAGAAGGGCTATCTCGACGCGGCGAACATGGCGGGGACCTTCAACGCGCTCCGCGCCAACGACCTGATCTGGTACTTCGTGATCAACAACTACCTGCTGGGCAAGGACCCGCCGGCGTTCGACCTGCTTTACTGGAATGCCGACTCCACCCACTTTCCGGCGGCGCTCTTCATCGACTATCTGCGCAACATGTACCAGCGGAACAACCTTGCTCGTCCGGGCGCGTTCGAACTGCTGGGCGAGAAGATCGACCTCGGCCGGATCGGGATCCCGACCTATATCCAGGCCTCCAAGGAGGACCACATCGCGCCGGCGGGTTCGGTATTCAAGCTGACCCGGCTGTTCGGCGGGAAAAAGCGCTTCGTCCTCGCCGGGTCGGGCCATATCGCGGGCGTGATAAACCCGCCGGAGAAGAAGAAGTACCAGCACTGGCTGGTGGAGAACGGCGCGGCATACGAAGACTTCGAGTCATGGTTCGCCGACGCGGAGGAGCACCCGGGCTCTTGGTGGCCGGACTGGCACCGCTGGCTGTCGAGACGGTCGGGCAAGAAAGTCCCCGCCCGCAGGCCGGGCGACGGCGAACTCCCGGTCATCGAGCCCGCGCCGGGATCCTATGTTAAAAGGCGCGGTTGAAGAGGCGGCAGGGAAACGAACGATGAAGCTCTCCATCGATATCGACTGTACCCCCCAGGAAGCGCGCGCCTTTCTCGGCCTGCCCGACGTCGAGGCGTTCCAGAAGGAGATGATGGCGGAGGTCCAGGAGCAGTTGCGCAGCCATGTCGCGGCGATGGACCCGGAGGCGCTGATGAAGACCTGGATGCCGATGGGCACCAAGGCCTTCGAGACCTTCAGGGACGCCTTCATGCAGGGGTTTCAGAAGCGCCCGTCGGAATAGCCGACTGCCCCGGAGCGGCACGGAAGCGCCACCAGCAAGAGGAACGAGGATGGATTCGCAACCCCCGCCGACGAGCGTCGATCCGCTGCACGGCTACTATATCGAGGACCTCGAGATCGGCATGACCGCCGTCTACGGACGGACGATCGCCGAGGGCGATGTCAGCCTGTTCGCCGGGCTTTGCGGAGACGACAACCCGCTGCACGTCCACGAGGAGTTCGCGTCCAGAAGCCGTTTCGAAGGCCGCATCGTGCACGGCGCGCATACCGCGAGCCTGATCTCGGCCGTGCTGGGTACCCGAATGCCGGGCCCGGGGGCGATCTATCTCAGCCAGAATACGCGCTTCAAGGCGCCCGTCCGGATCGGTGACACGGTGAACGTCCACGCGACCGTCACCGAGATCGATCGCGGCAGGAACCGGGCCACCATCTCTACCGTGTGCAGCGTCGGCGAGACGATCGTGATCGACGGCGAGGCCACGGTATGGGTGCCCTCGCGCGAACATGGCGAATCCGGCAACGGGTCCGATCGATGACCGCGCCGGGCTTCGACGATGTCGGCGCCTGCGTCTTCGACGCCTACGGCACGCTGTTCGATTTCAACTCCGCGGTCGATCGCTGCCGCGACAGGATCGGCGACCGCGCCGACGAGCTTTCGGCGCTCTGGCGGCAGAAACAGCTGCAATACACCTGGCTGCGCAGCCTGATGGGAAAGTTCGTCGATTTCTGGCACGTCACGGGTGAAGCGCTGGACCACTCCATGAAGGCGGTCGGCCTCGACGATCCGCCGCTGCGGGCGGAGCTCATGCAGCTTTATCTCAGCCTCGAAGCCTATCCGGACGCGCGCGACTGCCTGGTTCGCCTCAAGGAGGCCGGGACCAAGACGGCGATCCTCTCCAACGGTTCGATGACGATGCTGGTCTCGGCGGTGAAGAATGCCGGTCTGGACGACGTGATCGACGCGGTCTACTCGGTCGACAGGGCGGAGATTTTCAAACCCCACGCTTCGGTCTACCAGATCGCGGTGGACGAGCTGAAGATCCCGGCCCCGCGGATCAGCTTCCAGTCGGCGAACGGATGGGACGCCCACGGCGCGGCCGTGTTCGGCTTCCGGGTGGCGTGGATCAACCGCTTCGGCCAGCCGGCGGAAACGCTGCCGGGCGACATCCAGGCCGAGCTCTCCTCGCTCGCCGACCTGCCCGCGCTCGTCAGTGCCTGACTGGGCCTATCGGGAGCATCGTTTCATCGCGCAGGACGGGCTGGGCCTTTATTTCCGCGAATACGGCGATCGGTACTCCACCGCGACGCCGTTGCTCTGCCTCGGCGGACTCACCCGCAACGCGAAGGACTTCCACGCGCTCGCGCGGCGGGTGGCACCGGAACGCCGGGTGCTGTGCCTCGACCTCAGGGGCCGCGGACGCTCGGACCACGACCCGAACTGGCGCAACTACCATCCGGCGACCTATCTCAACGACATCGCCCATCTGCTCGCAATCGCGGACGTCCATCGGGTCGTGGTGGTCGGAACCTCGCTTGGCGGGGTGCTGGCGATGGCGATGGGCGCATCCATGCCGTCGGCCCTAGCGGGGGCGGTGCTGAACGATATCGGCCCGGAAATCGAGCGTGGCGGCCTGGAGCCCATCCTCTCCTATATCCGCGTCGACCGCCCGCAGCCGGACTGGGACGGCGCAATTCGGGCGATCAGGACGCATCTGCCCGACCTCGTGTACCAGGACGAGGCGATGTTCGAGGCGATGGCCCGGAACACGTTTCGCGAGGGCGACGACGGGCTGCTGCACTTCGACTGGGACGTGAACATCGTCAAGCCGGCCCTCGCCGATCGCGGCGCGACACCCGATCTGTGGCCCCTTTTTCGTGGGCTGCGCTCGGTCCCGCTGCTCGCCTTCCGCGGCGAGGCATCGGAGCTACTGACGGCCGACTGCTTCGCGAAGATGGGGCGCGAACGCCCCGACGCCCGCATGGTCACCGTGCCCCGAACCGGCCATGCCCCCACTCTGACGGAGCCCGAATGCGTCGAAGCGCTGGATGCGTTCCTGCGGGAACTCTGACAGGCCCGTCTGGCGCGGGGCCATGTCCGGCTCTATAACTTGGTAAGCTTATTTGCCCATGCGAGGGAGGATCCGGGGTGGCGGAGATTTACGTCGGCAGGGAAGACGAGTTCGGCGAGCGCGATCGCAAGATCATCGCCCAGGGCGATCTCGAGATCGGGATCTTCTTCGTGGGCGGGGAGTTCCACGCCTACGAGAACAACTGCGTTCACCAGGGCGGCCCGGTGTGCCAGGGCAAGATCCTCGGCAAGGTCGAGGAGGTGCTGGGCGACGACAAGACGTCGAAGGGCCTCCGCTTCTCGGAAACCGACATCCACATCGTCTGCCCCTGGCACGGCTACGAATACAACATCAAGACGGGCCGCCACCCGGGCGACAGGAACGTCAGGCTCAGGCCCTATGACGTGAAGGTCGCCGACGGAGAGGTTTATGTCGTCGTCTGACGACGAGCGCGCGCCCGACCTGGAGACGCTCGGAGAGGCGACGGCAAGAGCGCTCGCGATCGCCGAAAAGGCGCTCGACGACGGGACCACGGAAGCGGTGCCGGACGAGATGGTGCAGCGGCTGCTGACCGCCGGCACGCGGCTGTTCGCCAACAAGGTGGAGATGGAGGACCGGGTCTTCCTGCCCTTCGTTTCCGCCGAATCGGCGACGGCGACCGATGTCGTGGTGACGGTGACGGAAATGCTTCACGCGGCGAACCTGAACACGTTCGACCTCGCGATGTGGTTCCGCAGGCCACGCCCCGGCGCGGACGATTGAAGGAGCGGAACGGATGGACAGCGGACTCGAACCCCTGCGCGAAAACCCGGTCAGGCAGATCGACGTCTCGACCGACACGCGCGAGATCCTCGCCCGCGCCCGGCGCCAGGCCGACGAGCGCAATTTCGACGACGTGTTCATCGTCGACATGGATTCGCACCACACCGAGAGCGAGTCCTGGGCCGACATCATCTCCTATCTCGACGACGAGGTGATCCGTTCCCAGGCGCTCGACTACCTGCGGAACCGGACGGGCACGCCGCCATACGGGCTCAACGGCGATCTGGCGCTGCGCTACCAGGATTGCGGCGGGCGCATCCCGCACCAGGCCGCGCGCCGCGAAGATGCGCGCGAGAACGGTCTCCACCGCGACGTCGTGCTGGCGAGGCGGGCCTACGAATCGATGTCGATCGACAAGCAGATCGTCTTTCCGACGCCGATGCTGTTCCTCGGCATGCACCCGCAATTCGACATGGAGCCGCTGCTCGGCAACGCCTACAACCGCTGGACCGTCGACACGCTGCTGGCGCAGGACTCAAGGCTCAAGTCGATGGCGTTCCTGCCGTTCAACGACGCCGACGAGGCGCTGAAGACGGTCGAGGAGTTCGGCGACGCGCCGGGCGTGGTGGGCTTCATGGTCACCTCGGTGCGCAACAAGCCGGTCCATCACAACCACTACATGAAGGTCTACCGCGCGCTCGAGGAACGCGGCCTGCCGCTCGGATTCCATGCCGGGTATTACTGGCAGGACCCCTCGATGATGCAGATCAACCGCTTCGGCTCGATGCACGCGCTCTCCTTCGTCTGGTGCAACGTGGTCCACTGCACCAACTGGGTGATGAACGGCCTGCCCGAGCGCTTCCCCGGCCTCCCGGTAGTGTGGATCGAGAGCGGGCTCTCCTGGGTGCCGTGGCTGATGCAGCGCCTCGACCATACCTACATGATGCGCACCTCGGAGGCACCGCTCCTCAAGCGCAAGCCGAGCGAGTACATGGCGGAGATGTATTACACCTCCCAGCCGCTGGAGACCGACAACCTCAAGGCGCTGGAGCTCACCTTCGAGATGACCGCCGCCAGGACCCAGCTCCTCTACGCGTCCGACTGGCCGCACTGGGACTTCGACCCGCCGGCGGTGATCTGGGACATCCCGTTCCTCGACGACGAGGCCCGCAAGAACATCCTCGGCCTCAACGCCAGGCGTATCTTCGACCTGGAGAAGTAGCGCCTACCGCCAGTCGTCGATCGCGTAGACGCCCGGGACCCCGTAGCCTTCGCCCGCCGGGCGGAGCATGGCGACGGCGTTCATGAAGCTCCGATAGCCGCGTTCGCGGAGGATGCGATAGGCCTCACGGCGGCCGGTGTTGGTGCCGGCGGCGACGGTGTCCGCGCCGCGGCTCGCCGCGAGCGCCTCGCAGGCGGCGAGCAGGTCGCCCAAATCGGCCTCTGCGTCGGGACCCGGCCTGACCGCCGCGGCCTTGACGAACAGGAGAGAAGAGTTTCCTTCGCTGCCGGCGCCGTGATGGCACAGGGCATAGCCGGCAAGCCCGGCCCCGTCCGCCCGCGCGAGCAGCACGGTTTCGCCGTGCCCGTGACGCAGGACCGAGGCGATCTCCCGCGTGTGATCGAGCCCGAGCCAGATCGTGTCGGCAACCTCGCGGCAGGCGTCGGCTTCCCTCACATGGGTCATCAGCCGGGCGCGGTCGGGCATCGCGGCCGGGGACACCTCGCGCCGCAGGACCGCGACCGGGCGCTGGAGCTCGAAACCGAACGCTTCGTAGAGCCTGACATGACGCGTGCTCTGCTGGTGGGTGAGCAGCCCGACGAAATCGTGGTCCCGCGCATCGAGCAGATCGAGCAGCGCCGCGGTGAGGCCGCGCCCGATCCCCGAACTCCAGCGATCCGGATGGACGGTGAGCGGCCCGAACAGGCCGACGCCGCCCCAATCCGTGATCAGCCCCGAGCCGACGATCCCGTCTTCGGTCTCGGCGACTAGCGCGCCCGACGGATCGGCGAGGAAGCGCGGCCGGACAAGAGCGCCGTCGCCCCGGAAGGAAACCGGATCGGGAAGACCGAAGAACGTGCCGAAGGCGAGGCGGCAGACATGCTCGGCCGCTTCGACGTCGGCCGCTTCGAGGGGCCTGATCCGGAGCGTCATGCGGCCGCCCGTACAGCGACCTCCATCGCTCCGATCCCCTCGATCTCGCAGCGCATGACGTCGCCGGGACTTACCGGGCCGACACCCTCGGGCGTCCCGGTCATGATCACGTCGCCAGGATAGAGCGTGTAGTGCCGCGACGCGTAGGCGATCAGCCTGCGGCAATCGAAGATCTGGTTCGCGGTCGTCGAATCCTGGCGCGGCTCGCCGTTCACCCAGAGCCTGAGCGCGAGCGCGTCGGGATCGTCGATCTCGTCGGCGGTGACCATCCACGGGCCGAGCACCGAATACGAGTCGATGGCCTTGCGCAGGCTGCGGTCCTCGCGGCCCCGCATTGTCATGTCGAGCCCGATCGCATAGCCCGCGACGCAGTCGAGCGCATCCGCCTCGGCAACGTCCCGCGCGACGCGGCCAACGATCATCGCAAGCTCGAGCTCGTGGTCATTTCGCCGGTCGGTGTATCGGAGCGCGACGCCTTCCGACGGCCCCACCGGAACGGGGTTCTTGAGGAACAGACCGTATTCGTCGATGGCGCTCGTCGTCGCACCGAAGGTGATGCCGGGATCGGCGTTGGCTTCGTCGATATGGGCACGGTAGTTGGCTGGCGCGCCGATGATCTTGGTCGGGTTGGCGACGGGACTCAGCAGAGACACGCTCTTGTGGAGCTGGACGAAGCCCCGTTTTCTGCGCTCTTCCACCTCGGCGCGGACCTCCGCAAGGGCCGCGATCAGACGGTCGCCGGGCGGCAGCGGCCAGCGCCATTCGCCCGCCGCTTCGATGGCTTCGGTGACGTCGATCAGCTGCTCGCCCACCGCGAGGCCGAGCTTCTGGTCGTTGTAGCGGCAGAGCTTCATCGCAACGCCTCAATCCCGGACGCGGTACTCTTCGCGGGCGCCGGCAGCCCACGCGAGCCCGTGGCCCGGCGCATCGCCGGGCGTCATCGATCCATTCTCGTCCATCGCGAGAGGGGTGTCGAACAGCGGTTCGAGCAGCGGGAAATCCTCGAGCCAGCGGACGTTCGGCAACACGCAGGCGAGATGGACGAACAGCGCGGGCAGGAAATGGGGCGAGACGGAAACGTCGTGGTATTCGGCGATCCGAGCGGCCCGCAGGCATTCGCCGATCCCGCCCATCATGGCGAGATCGGGCTGGAGCACCGCGCAGGCGCCGGCCGAGAAATAGGGTTTGAGCTCGACGACGCCCTGCAGGTGTTCGCCCGTCGCGATCGGCACCGGCGATCGAGAGGAGAGCGTGGCATAGCCGTGCAGCGCATCGGCCGGCAGAGGCTCCTCCAGCCAGAGCGCGTTGACGACGGCGCACTCGTTGGCGAGCCAGACCGCCCGGGCGAGGTCGCAGCGCTCGTTCGCATCGACCATCAGATCGACGCCCTCGGGCAGCGCTTCCGCGACCGCGCGCATCCGCGCGACGTCGGCGCGGTTTCCCGCGACCCGGAGCTTCACCGCCTTGCAGCCGCGCCCAGCATAGGCAAGCGCCCGGGCGACCGCGGCGTCGGGGTCCTGGTCGGGCCGGAACCCGCCGGAGCCATAGACCGGAACGGTCCGCGCGACACCGCCGAGCGCGGTGTAAAGCGGCACCCCGGACGCGCGTGCGTGCAGGTCCCACGCGGCGACGTCGATGGCCGCGATCGCGACATAGCCGATCCCGCGCCCGACGCGGTTGAGGGAGGCGGCAAGGCGACGCCACAGAAAATCCGGCGGCACGCAACCCTGATCCGCGACGAAACGCGACAGGAGGTCGTCGGCCGCCGTCTTCACCACCGCGCCCCCTCCCCCGAGCACGTAGCTGAAGCCGAGCCCTATCCCGCCGTCGGAATCCTCCAACGAGACGACGATGACATCGACGGCGGTTATGCCCGAGCCGCCGGTCGGCCCCGCGAGCGGGTAACGCCAAAGCTCCGCCTCGGCCCTTGCGTAGCGTCTCGCGCCGGGCACCGCCTCAGCCCTCCACCCGCTCGATCGTCAGGGTCACCGGATCGCCGTCCTCGACTCCCAGCGCCGCGCGCAGATCGACTTCGGCGACGATCTCGACCTGGGCGGGCGGGTAGCCCTCGACCTCGGGGTAGACGATCGCCCCGTCGATCCGTCCGTCCACCTTCACGGGGTAGCAGCGCGCGTCGCAATCGTGCGGACCGTCGTTGGGGTTTTCCATGCGAATCCCGGGGGTCCGCCTGAGCCGCACCCATACGGGCATCGCGTCGGGATCGTCGACGACGATGTTGAAGGTCCCGGGCCAGGGATCGATTCCCAGCCGCGCGACGAACTGTTCGAGCGCCCAGGGAAGCCGGGTGAAATGCCTGCCCTGCCCGATGCCGCTCGCGACCCGCCCCTTGATTTCCCCGGTCATGCAGCTCCTTTCGCTCAAGCCCCGTTCGCGACGGTAATGGCAGCCGCCGGGCCCCGGGTCCAGCGAAATTGGCTGCGCTCACCGAGGGCGCACAGCACAGGCGGCGAGCCCCGCGACAAGGGCGGCGAGCACCGCCCAGCCCTGCCAAACGCCCATCGTGAATAGCGTAAGCACGGATACCGCGAGCCACAGCGCGGGAACGACGCAGAGCAGAGTCGTCCATCGGCTTCGCGCGGCGATCGCGAGCAAGGCGAGCGTGGCGGCGGCGGTCGGGTCGGGCGCAACGGCGAAGACCTCTGCCTCGCGCCACGACCGCCCGTCGAACAGCGTAAGGAGCGGCCAGGCAAAAAGCGCCGCCGCCAGAAGCCCGGTCCCCGCTCGCAACGCCCTCGCCTGCTCTTCGAAGACCAGCCTGCCCGAGAGGCCGAGCGCAGTCAGAAGGACGCCCTGGACATAGAACCCCCATGCGAAGGTGGGCGCTGTCCAGTTCAGCGTTCCGTAACGCAGCGCCACGAAATGCCACCCGGCCCAGAGCCACGCCGCGCCAAGCGCGGGACCGAGCCACCGCCACGACGGCCGCCAGCCCCGCGACAGGAGGAGTACAAGCAGGACTCCCCCGGCCAGCGCCAACGGCTGTAGAGGCCAGACCGCCTCGTTCTCCAGCGCGAAGAGCCGCCAATAGGCCCGCGGCGAGAACGGAAGAAAGTCCTCCGGCGCCCAGGACCCCGCCATTGCGGAACCCTATGCCGCCCGCGCGAACCGGGCGGTCCTACAGATCGCGCACATGCTCCGCCATGCGGCGGCGTATGGCTGCATCCGGCATCGGGCCGTAGGCGGCGGATTTGTTCTCGCGCAGGTGGTCGACACGTCGGGTCGCCGGGATGGCCGCCGTCACCGCCCGGTGGGACAGGATGAACTTGAGCAGGAATTGCGGCCAGGTGGACACGCCGATCTCTTCCGCCCAGCCGGGCATCGGGCGGCCGGCCAGCCGGTCCGGCAGCCGGCCGCGCTGGAACGGCCGGTTGCAGATGACCGCGATTCCGCGCTCCAGGGCGAGCGGCAGCAGGCGCCGCTCCGCCTCCCGGTCGACGATGTTGTAGGTGAGCTGGACGAAATCGGGCGGTCGGCGCCGCATGACCTCTTCAAGCTCGCGGTGCCGGCGCCCGTGCGAGGTGGTGACGCCGGTATAGCGCAGTCGGCCAGCCTGCTTCATGGCGGCGAGGGTGTCGAGATTCCGTTCCCAGTCGATCAGGTTGTGAACCTGCAACAGATCGAAGCGGTCCACGCCCCAGCGCCGCGTCGTTTCCGCGATCTGCGTGGGCCCTTCGGCGGCGCCGGTCCACACCTTGTCGGCGGAGAACAGGCCCGGCGGACGGCCCAGCTTCGCCAGCGAGTCGCCGATCACCTCCTGCGAGGAGCCGTACATGGGCGATGAATCGACGATGCCCCCGCCCGCCTCGAAGAAGGCGGACATCACGGCACGGCATTCGGCGCGCAGCGCAGGATCGTCGCCCACGTTGAAGGTGATCCAGCTTCCGATCCCGACTGCGGCGACGCGCTCTCCTGTCGCCGGAATGCGTCTGGACAGCGCCTCTCCGGCCAGCGCGCCGAGCGCCGGCGCGGCAAGCGCGGCGCCCGCTCCGGCCAGCATCGCCCGGCGTGTCGCGCGCATGAAATTTCCTCTTCCCGCCTCCCGCAAAACTAGGGCTTATCCGATTTGGATGGAACCGCCGCCAAGCGGGGGCGCGGCACCAACACGGCGGTCCGTACCGACCGACCCACCCTCCCCCGGCCCCTCCCGCAAGCGGGAGGGGAGAAGGTGAGGAAGAGTCGGCGAGCGAATCCCCCTCTCCCCAACGGGGTGAGGGGCCTCCCGGTCTTCACGCGCCGGCGGGCCGCGCGGCGAGGATGCCGGTGCGCGGCAGCATCAGGACCGCGACGAGGATTCCGGCCGCCGCCACCGCCATCACCGCGAACAGAACGGAGAACCCCCAGCTCGCATGGATCCCCGCGATCACCGGCAGGGTCGAGGCCATGACCGAGAAGGTGACGATGTAGCGGATGGCATAAAGGCGGCTACGCCATGCGTTCGACGCGATCCGGCCGACCAGCACGTCGTTGATCGGTATCTGCCCGAACACGACCAGCATGAAGGCGAAGGCGACGATCAGCGCGGCAAGCCCGGTGAGCTGGTACATGATCGCGAAGAACACCGCCTGCAACCCGGCGACGAACGCGAAGACGGTGCGCACCGGATACCGGTCTACGAGGTAGCCCACCACGATCTGCGCCAGGGCCGCCACCGCGAACACGAGGAACGCGTAACCGCCGATCTCGGTGGCGGACCCGGCGAGCCCGGCGAGCCGTTCCTCGAAGATCTTGGGAAGGGCGAAGGTGGTGCTCTGGAAGAGCAGCCCGCCGATCGCGGTGGTCAACACGACGATCGAGAGCACGCGCACGAATATCGCCCGATCGAGCGACGAAGCGCCTGCCGTGACGGTCCGCGCCGACGCACCGCCCGATCCGGGGATGGGGCGTTCCCCGCCTCCGGCGCGAAGGAAGACCGCGTAGGCGACGCCCAACCCGATCGAGACGATGCCGGGCAGCACGAACGCGTTGCGCCAGCCGCCGGTGTCGATCAGGAAGCCGGTCAGCAGTGCCGCCGCGGCCACCCCGAGATTGCCGAACACGCCGTTGATCGCGAGCGGGATGCCGGTCTTCTCCCGCCCCTCGACCACCAGCGCAAGCCCGACCGGGTGGTAGATCGCGGCGAACACGCCGATGGCGAACAACCCGAGCGCGATGCCGAGCGGCGAATCCGCGAGCGCCGTCGCGATCGAGCTCGCCCCGATGCCGACGAAGAAGACCACCATCATGGCTTCGCGGCTCCACTTGTCGGCGATCCAGCCGGCCGGGATTGCGCAAATGCCGAACGCGACGAAGCCCGGCGTGGCGTAGGGGATGAGCGCCGCGTAGCTCATGTTCCACTCCACGGCGAGCCGTAGCGCGGCCACCGTGGCGAAGATCAGCATGAACAGGTGATCGAAGAAGTGCCCGACATTGAGGAACAGGAAGTTGAGCTTGTCGCGCGGCATGATCCGGCTATCCAGGACGCGGCGCCGCGGCCATCGCCTCCACGGCTTCGTCCACGATTCGCCCGACCAGGTCCCCGGCGCCGGGCCGGTCGGCGATCAGGTCCAGCCCCTCGCCGGCGAAAGTGACCGCCATGTCGGCGTCGCCTTCGCGCTGGGCGTCGAAGAAACGTTCGCGCATCGCCGGGCCCTCGGCGCGCAGCGCGTCGTCGCGGCCGTGCCATGTCTCGGCGAAGGCGTTGCGTATCGCCCGCCCGGTCCAGGGTTCCGGCCAGACGATGCCGCGCGCGGTGTCGAAAACCCTGGTGCGAAGCGTGTCGTCGCCCCCGGACCGTTCGATCAGCGCCTTCTGGTTCGGATGGCCCAGCGCCTCCGGCGTCGCCCAGAACCGGGTGCCGATCATCGCTGCCCCGGCGCCCAGCATGAGCGCGGCGGCGAGCCCCCTCCCGTCGGCGATGCCCCCGGCCGCGGCGACGGGAACCGGCGAGACGGCGTCGACGACCGCGGGAACGAGCGGCAGCGTCGCCCGGTCGGCGCCGTGCCCGCCGGCTTCGGTGCCCTGGGCGACGACGATCTGGGCGCCCTTCGCCGCCGCCTCCCGGGCGTCCTTCAGCGTCTGGACCTGGCAGATCAAGGCCGCGCCGGCGTCGCGGATCTTCGCCGCGAAGGGCGCGATGTCGCCGAATGACAGCATGACCGCCCTGGGCGTCATTTCCAGCGCGACGTCGAGCGCGGTCGGCCGCCGGGCGAGCGCCCAGGTGATGAAGCCGATACCGACCGCGCGGTTGCCGGCCTTTTGGAACTCGTCCCGGATCCAGTCGTCGGAGCCCCAGCCGACCGCGGGATCGGCGTAGCCGGCGCCGATCAGCCCAAGCCCGCCGCCCGCGGTGACCGCCCCGGCCAGCGCGCCGCCCGCCACCCCGCCCATCGGGGCCAGCAATATGGGGTGATCGATGCCCAGCAGGCGGGTGATAGGGGTCGAGAGTCTCCTGGGCTCGGGCATGGCGGCCTTGCTGGTGAATGCGGTTCGGATCGCCGGGCCGAAAGCCGGCTCCGCCCTTCGCTAACCCGCCGGGGTTGCCCAGGCGAGACGCGCGGCGGATCCCACCGGCCTGACCTCGGCGTCCTCCAGCTGACCGTTATCGCGCAGCGCCCGATGGGCCCTCGGCAGGTTGTAATGCGGCACCGACGGGTAGAGATGGTGCTCCAGATGGTAGTGGACGTTGTGCGGAAAGATCAGCCACATCAGCCATCCGGGGCCGAGATTGGTGCGCGCGTCGCGCCAAACGTCGCCGGTCTCGGTGGTCATGCCGTGTTCGAGAATCGAGCGGAAGCGCAGCAGCGGCTGCAGCAGGAACCAGAGCGGGACCACCCAGAGCAGCAAGTATTCCGTGAAAAAGCCGAAGGCGAGCGCTGCCGCGGGCAGGGCCAGATGAAATCCCGCCACCGCCCAGCGGTCGTTCAGGGCGTCGCGGCGCAGCTTCGGCGAGGTGTCGCCCAGCGGATCGCTCTTCGTCCCGTCGATCCGGGCGGCGGCCGGCGCGCCCCAGAAATAGGCGTAGGTCTTCCACGCGGTGAGCCCGGCCACGTCCCGCAGCAGCTTGCCCGCGAGATAGGCCCGGCCGCGCGGATATCCGCCGTGAATCGGCGTGTCGGGGTCCCGCCTGCCGAACATGTGGTTGTGGTGCAGCCGGTGGATCACCCGGTAGGAGAACATCGAGATGCCGCCCGGCGTCGCGCACAGCCGGCCGACCAGATCGTTCAGCCAGCGGGTCTCGTAGAGCCGGTAATGCACCGCTTCATGGGCCAGTATGAACAGCGCCTGAGCGCGCGTCGCCAGAAGGATCATGCAGGGCGCGACGACCCACCACTCCGGAAACCGGACCGCCAGCGCGAACAGGAGGGCGACCTCGAGCCAAGTGCGCACCACCGAAAAGGTCGAGCGCAGGGGATCGAGCCGCGTCAGCTCCTTGATCAGCGCGGGGTCGAGCCCGCGGCGGTCGCCCAGATCGTCGCGGAACTCGTCGCCCCGGGGCGCGGCCGGTTCCGGTGGAATGGCGTTCATGCCGGCAGGATACCGCAGGGAAACGGGCCGGCGAACCCAAATCCTCGTGCCGCGGCACGACAATATCCGCATCGACCCGAGGTTCTGCGGGTTGAAGACAGCCGAACCGCCGCTAGAATGACTCCAGAGCGGGTGTAGTTCAGCGGTAGAACGTCAGCTTCCCAAGCTGGATGTCAGGGGTTCGACTCCCCTCACCCGCTCCATTCTCCGCCCGCGACCCGCACGCCCGCCGATTGCATTCGCGCCACCGCTAAACGAGAGTGGCGCGATGGAAGAGATCTGGATCGATTATCTCAACGCGCCGGATGTCGCGGCGCTGGAGCTCGGCGACGCCGAGATCGTCGCCGCGGTGGAAGGGGCGCTCGCCGCCCAGGGGCGGGGCGAGACGGTGATCGAGCCGCGCGTCCATCTGGTTCCGGAGAGCACGGAAAAGGGGCATTTCAACGTGCTCCGCGGCAGCATCGCGCCGCTCGGCGTCGCCGGGGTCAAGGTGGTGGGCGACTATATCGGGAATTACCGGCTCGGCTTGCCGTCGGAGATGGCGTTGCTCAACCTGTTCGACCCGGAGACCGGCATGCCGAAGGCGGTCCTCGACGCCACCTCGATCACCGACATGCGGACCGGCGCGATGACCGCGATCGGCGCCCGGTATCTCGCCCGCAAGGACTGCAAGGTGCTCGGGCATATCGGCGCGCGCGGAACCGCCTATTGGAACGTGCGGCTGCTCGACCATCTCTTCGACTTCGAGGAGATCCGGGTGCATTCGCGCCGGCCGGAGAGCCGGGACGCGTTCGGGCAGCGGCTCGAGGATTCGCTCGGCAAGCCCGTCGTCGTCACCGACAACTGGCGGGACTGTCTGGAGGGGGCGGACATCCTGGTCGAGGCCTCGCGCCTGGCCGCGCCCGAACCGCTGTTCC
Source organism: Alphaproteobacteria bacterium (assembly GCA_965202835.1). Classification (GTDB taxonomy): domain Bacteria; phylum Pseudomonadota; class Alphaproteobacteria; order MPNO01; family MPNO01; genus MPNO01. The sequence goes on from CBDBCA010000002.1 coordinate 995,241, forward strand.
GGACGGAATGGGTGAAGCCGGGAGCGTTCGTCGTTCCCTACGGCACGATGAGCGCGGTGGAGTTCTCGCTGACCGACATCATGGACAAGATCGTGGTCGACGACTGGGGCCAGTGCGGGCCCGGCCGCCCGTTCGGCGCGCTCCGCCGCCATGTCGACGAGGGCAAGCTGACCGAGGAGACGCTGCACGCGGAGCTCGGCCAGATCGTCGCCGGTCTTCGGCCGGGACGCGAAAGCGACGGCGAGACGATCCTGCTCTGGCATCGCGGCCTCTCGACCAGCGACATCGCGCTCGGCCGGGCGATGCTGGACAAGGCCGCGCGCATGGGCATCGGCCAGCGGCTGAGATTCGCGTGATCGCATGTTCGCGGATGTACAACGTCGCCCCCGCCGCCAGGGCGGCGTGGGACCGGGTGTTCGCGCACGTCGCGGAGGTCTCCGGGGTGCCGCTGGAGATCGTCGCCCACCCCGCCCCCGCGCCTCTGGAGGAACTCTGGACGCGGCCCGATCTGGGCGCGGCGTTCATGTGCGGCCTGCCCTTCGCGGCCGCCGATCCGCGACCCGTTCCCTTGGCCGTGCCGGTCCCCGCCCCCGCCCATTACGGGGGCGGGGCGGTCTATTTCTCCCGGCTCGCGGTACGCCGGGATTCGGAGTTCGAGACGGTCGAGGACGCGTTCGGCGGGCGCGTCGCCTGGACGGTCGAGAATTCGTATTCCGGGTATGTCGCCCTGCTGCACCATTTGCGCCGGTTTCGCACGCCGGACCGGCCGACGCTCTTCCGGGAGGCGGTCGGACCTCTGGTCACGCCGGCCGCCGCTATCGAGGCGGTGATCGAGGAACGCGCCGATTTAGCGCCGGTCGACGCCTTCGTATGGGATCTGCTCGCCCTTCACGCGCCAGAGCGGATCGCCGGTCTCCGCATCGTCGACAGAACCGTCCCGGCTCCCTTCCCGCCCATCGTGGCGAGTCCAGGTATCGCTCCGGAAATGGCACGGCGACTAGGCGCGGCTTTCAGGTCCATGAACAGTGAGCCGGCGATGCGCCCCGTCCTCGACGACCTGTTGCTGAAGGGCTTCGCCGCGGTCGATCCGGCGGCCTACGAGGTGACCCGGCGGAGGGCCGAGGCGGCGCCCGGATTGTGAACCCGGGGGCCCGTCACCGGAGCTTGGCGGGCAGCCAGGTCGCGACCTCGGGCACGGCGATCAGCAGGACCAGCACCGCCAACTCGATCAGGATGAACGGCATCGCCGACATCACCACCTGGCCCAGGGTGACGCTGAACGGCGCCACTCCCTTCATCACGTAGAGCAACAATCCGAAGGGCGGGGTGAGGAGGCTGATCTCCATGGTGATCAGCATCAGCACCATCAGCCAGATGACGTCGATGTTGAACACCGCCTGGAGCGACTGCGCGCCGAGCAGAAAGAACGGCAGGGTGAGCAGCAGCATGCTGACCTGGTCCATGAAGGCGCCGAGGAACAGCAACACCAGCATCATGATGATCACCACCATCAGCGGTGTCAGCTGCATCGCGGTTACCGCCTGCAACAGCCCGTCGGTCGCGCCCGAGTTGGACAGCGCCTGGCTGAACACCAGCGAGCCCGCGATGATGAACAGGATCATCGTGTTGATCTTGGCGGTTTCCATCAGCGACTTGGCGATCGCCCGCCAGGTGAAGTCGGCGCCGTCGATCCCGGTGACGGTCACGGTGCGCCGGAACAGCCGGAAGAAGTAGCAGGCCGCCAAGGCGGCGATGCAGCCGAGCGCCGCGGCCTCTGTCGGCGCGGCGATCTTGAAGAAGATGCTGCCGACGACCACCACGAAGATGATCATCAGCGGCAGGATATAGAGCAGGAACGGCAGCACCCGGTTGACCGTCTGGCGGTGGCGGCCGGCATAGGTCCACGACCAGCGGGTGGCGCCCGCGAAATTGAGCGAGACGGTCACCGGTTCGTCGAGGGCGCTGGTGTCCGGCGTGTAGGCCGGCGCGAGCTCCGGGTTGATCGTGCAGCGCCCCACCACATAGGCGAAGAACAGCACGGCCATCAGGATGCCGGGGACGATGCCCGCGATCAGCAGCAGCGCGACCGACTGCTCGGCGAGGCTCGCCAGCAGCACCGCCAGCGCGGACGGCGGGATCAGCATGGCGATGCCGCCGACCGCCATGATCGGCCCCATCGAGATCGCCGGCTGGTAGCCCCGCTTCACCATGTCGGGCAGCAGCACCGAGCCGAGGATCGCGGTGTTGGCGATGGTCGAGCCCGACAGCGAGGAGAAGATCGTACCGCCCACGATGGAGACCACCGACAGCCTGCCGGGCACGCGCGCGATCATCCGGTCGATCGCGCCGATCGCCTTGAACGCCACCCCGGTCTGCAACAGGATCTCGCCCATCAGCAGGAACAGCGGGATCGGCGCCAGGGTGAACTTGATCGCGTTGTGGAACTCGGCCGGCATGAACACCAGGCCGATATCGCCGTTGATGAACAGGAACGTGCCGAGCACGTTGGCACCAAAGAACGCAAAGGCGACCGGCAACCCCAGGAACATCGCGGTACACACGGTGCCGAGCAGCAGGATGAAGGCCCAGTACCACTCCATCGCTCAGAACCCCGACCCGGCGGCCGCGTCCTTATCCTCGTCGAGCGCCTCGGCCGCGCGGCGGAAGCGAAGCACGAACTCGATCGCCAGCAGGAGGAAGGACAGCGCGAAGACCGCCATCATGTACCAGTTGTCGATCCTGAGATCCTTGTCCGGCAGGGTGCCGTCCTCGAATTCGAGCAGCGTCAGGCGCAGCCCGTAGACGCAGAGCAGCAGGCAGAGCAGGCACCCCGCCACGTCCAGCACCTTCTCGAGACGGGCCGCGGCGGTCCTGGGAAGCGCCGCGGTGACCACGTCGACGCGGATATGCGCGCCCTGCCGCAGTACCCAGGGCGCGCCGATGAACACGCCGGTATAGAGCGCGTATTCGACCGCCTCGAACAGCCACGGGAAGCTGCCCCATTTCACCGTTACCAGGAACAGGTTGAGCGGGATCAGGATCGCGATGAGGCCGACAGAGACGGCGACCAGCACGGCCAGCCATACGAGAAAGCGCGCAAACGCCGCGTCAAAGGCGTCCATCAGGCTTCCCATGAAGCGGCCCGCCGCTCAACCGGTGCGGATTGCCGACGCCGGGGCGGGAACCGGCGGCAAGCGCCGGTTCCCGCCTCCCGGTGAGGCCGGCGGCTACTTTACGAACAGGCTTCTGAGCTTCGCCCCGTGCTTCGGGCTGCGCTCCAGCACCTGGGCCCACGCGGCGTCCTGGGCCGTCTTCGACCACTTCTCGCCCTCGGCACCGCTGAAGGTGATGGTCTTCATGCCCTCGCTGGCCATCCAGTCCTTCTGCTTCTTGTAGCGCGCCTGGAAGGACGCTCCGGTGACTTCGGAGTTAACCTCGAACTGAAGGGCGATCCTGGTGACTACCGCACGCGCGGCCTCGGGGGTCTTCTTCCACGCCTTGAGGTTCGCGACCGTGTGCAGGGTGGCATTGTAGAAGCCGGGATCCACCCGGAACTTGGTCACCTTGATCCACGCCGGCACCCAGCCCACGGCGGGCCAGCCGAAGCCCTGGACGGTCCCGTTCTCCATATAGGTATAGACCTGGGCGATATTGGAGAGCTGGGTGGTCGCGCCGAGCGCCTTGAAGAACGGCGTGTAGACCGGTGACACGCGGAGATGGAGGCCGGTCAGGTCGGGCTTGTCGATCGGCTTCGACAGCCACAGATGGAACGGGCCGTTATCGTCGTGCCGCGCGATGAAGTGGATGTTCTTCTCCGCCAGCAGGCCCTGCATGTAGTCGATCGCCCCGTTCTTGCGCAGCTCGGCATAGCTCATGTTGCTGAGCCGGAAGACCGGCGCCTCGGGCAGCACGTTGCCGAAATAAGCCTCCGTGCAACCCACCAGATCGTAGGCGCCCCTGGCCATTTTCTGGGTCAGGGTGAAGGGGCTGCCGATCGCCGGCGCGCCGCCCTTGAGGTCTATCTTGACCGCGTCCCCGCCCTTGGCGTTGATTTCCTTGACCAGCGCCTCGAAGGAACGGCTGGGCGGACTGCCGATCGGGAAGCAGCTCGCCGCCGTCAGCGTCGTCGCCGCCGAGGCCGGCACCGCCGACCCGCCGAGCGCCGCGACCGCGACGAGAGCGGCGGCGCAACCCAGTCCCATACGCTTTGTCATCTGAAGCCTCCCCTGTTCGGTATGCCGCCCGCGCGTGCCGGGCACGACGGCGGTCTGTGACGGACTCTAAGGGACCGCCACGGGTGCTGTCCACGCGCGATGTCCGGCGGGACCTCACAGGCCGAGATAGGCCTGCCTCACCCGCGGGTCCTCGAGCAGATCGGCGGCGGCGCCCGACATGACGATACGGCCGTTCTCCAGCACATAGGCGGAATCGGCGATCTCCAGCGTGGACCGGATATCCTGCTCGACGATGAACACCGTCACCCCCGTGCCCCGGATGCGAACGATCATTTCGAACAGCGATTGCGCGACGGCGGGTGCGAGTCCGAGACTCGGCTCGTCGAGCAGCAACAGGCGGGGGCACGACATCAATCCGCGGGCGATCGCCAGCATCTGCTGTTCGCCGCCCGAAAGCGTGCCTCCGGGCTGGCGCCTGCGGCTCTTCAGGATGGGAAACAGCGCGTACATTTCCTCGATGCGGGAGGCGAGCCGGGGCCTTGCATGAGCCGCTGTCGCGCCGATACGCAGGTTCTCCTCCACCGTGAAACCGGGAAAGATCAGGCGTCCCTCCGGCACCAGCGACAGCCCGCATTCGACACGGTCATGCGGCGCGGCGGCGCCGAGATCCGTCCCGTCGAAGAGGATCCCGCCCTCCGTTGCGGGCAGCAGCCCGGCGACGGTTCTCATCAGAGTCGTTTTCCCGGCGCCGTTGCTGCCGACCAGCGCCGTGATCGAGTCCCGCGCGACATCGAGCGAGACCGCATCGAGGACCCGCACCTCGCCGTAGCCGGCGGAAAGATCCGCGATCTCCAGCATCGCCGTCATTCGCGGGCACGTCCCAGATAGGCTTCGATCACCCGGGGGTCGGCGGCGACCTCGTCGGGCGCCCCCTCGGCGATCTTGACCCCGTGATGGAGCACGACCAGACGTTCGCAGAGGCGCATCAAGGCCCGCATGACATGCTCTATGACGACGATCGTCAGGCCGTGGCGCTGCCTGAGCGCCTGAACCATGTCGAGAGCCTGCGACACCTCGACGGGCGTAAGTCCCGCCATTACCTCGTCGAGCAGCAAGAGCCTGGGCCGGGTCGCGAGCGCACGGGCGATCTCCAGCCGCTTGCGGCCGGCAAGGGTGAGCGCACCGGCGGGATCGGCCGCGCGCTCGGCCAGCCCGACTTCCTCGAGTACCTCCATCGCCCGCTCCTCGGCTCCTCGGATCGAACGCTCGCGGCCGGTCCCGAACAGACTCCCGACGGCGACGTTCTCCAACACGCTGAGCCCGGCGAAGGGACGGACGATCTGGAAGGCTCGGGCAATGCCGAGCCGGTTGACCTGGTCGGCGCGCAGGCCGTCGATGCGCCGGCCCCGGAACCTGATTTCGCCGGCGCTCGGCCGCAGATTGCCGGCGATCAATGCGAACAGAGTGGTCTTCCCGGCGCCGTTGGCCCCCATCAGGCCGAGGAGCTCGCCCTCGTCGACGCTCATGTCCATGGAATCGACCGCAACCACTCCGCCGAAGCGGCGTCCCACTCCCGTGAGTTCCAGCAGGCTCATCCCCGCGCCCGCCGCCATGCCGCCAGCCGGCCGTGGATTCCGTCCGGCACGCCGGAGCACGAAGGCCACGAGCAGACCGCCGAGCAGGATCATGTAGACCTCCGGCCAGTTGGCCCACAGCATTTCCTGCAGCAGCACCAGGAATAGCGCGCCGTAGACCGGGCCCGGAACGTCGTCGCCGCCGCCGATAATGGCGATCGACACGATGGTGAACGAGGTGATCGGGTTGAACAGGTCGAGCGGTTCGAAATAGGTCGTGCGCATGACCATCGCCGCGCCGACCATGCCCGGAATGACCGCCGACAGCGCAAAGGCGATCACCTTGAAGCGCGGCGACATTGATGCCGAGCGTTTCGGCCGCCTCCTCGTTCTCCCGGATCGCGCGGAGCCCGGCGCCGAAACGCCGACCGGCGAACCAGGTAGGTCAAGACGGCGGAAACGGCGGCGAGCGCGAGTACGACGTAGAAGATCTGCGCAAGTCCCGGACCGCCGAACAGCAGCCGCCCGAACTGACCGAGCGCCGCCTCGATGTTGATGACGACGAACTTGACGAGCTCGGCCAGCCCGAAGGTGAGGATCACGAAATAGGGGCCGCGTACCCTGAGGCACGGGTAGCCGACGATGAGGGCGAGCAGCCCGGTCGCGGCGCCGGCGACGATCACCGACAGCCAGAACGGGAGGTTTCCGAAGCAAAGCACCATCACATAGGCGCCGGCGCCGAAGAACACCGCGTGGCCCAGCGAGACATAGCCGGTCATCGCCGACAGGACGACCCAACTCTGGGGTGAGCGCGATCCACATCAGGAGGTTGAGCACGACGCCGATAGCGTAGTCGCCGCCAAACGCGGGGCACGAAAGAGAGAGCCGCGACCGCGAGGCCAAGCACGCCGGCGAAGCGGAAATGCTCCGCGATCACCTGACCAGGCTCCTTCCGCCGAACAGCCCCTGGGGACGCCACACGAGCACCGCGATGAAGACGCCGTAGATCAGGATGGAACGCATGCTGGCGGTGGTCAGCGCGACGCCGTAGACCTCGATCACGGCGAGCACCAAGGCGCCGGCGAGCCCGCCCGCGAGGTTTCCGAGTCCGCCCAGGATGATCACGACGAAGGCGGCGATGGTGAACGGGAACCCCATGAACGGCGAGACCTGTTCGAGCATCGAGATCAGGCAGCCGGCGACGCCGGCGATCGCGAAACCGAGCGAGAAGCTGACCAACCGCATGCGTTCGACATCGACACCGACCAGCAGCGCGGCGTCGGGCTGCTCGATCAGCGCGCGGATCTGGAGCCCGGTGCTCGACAGGCGGAAGAACAGGATCGCGGCGAAGCACAATGCAAGCCCGATCCCGAGGACGACGAGCCGGTCCGCCGTCACCTGAAAGCTTCCGATACGGACGATGTCGTCGAGATACGGATAGGCCCGCGCGGTCGCGGTAAAGGAAAGCGCGATGACGTTCTGGAGAATGATGGAGACGCCGAACAGGAGAAGAAGGGAATTGGCCTCGATCTGTTCGATCAGCCGCGACGACCTGAGCACCCTGCGGCAGAGCGTGCGGTAGACAGCGGCCCCGAACGCGCCGGCGAGGACCAGGGCAAGAAACATCGACCAGACCGGCCCGACGCCTGTGAGCGTGAAGCACCAATAGGCCAGATACCCGCCCAGCATCAGGATCTCGCCATGGGCCACGTTGAGCAACCGCATGGTGCCGTAGATCAGGTTGAGCCCGAGCGCGACCAGCCCGTAGATCGCGGCCAGAACCAGGGCCGCGATCAGGAGCTGGCCGGATAAAAGGTCAACCATCGCCGGGTCCGGTCCGCGAGGCGAGACGCGTCATGGCCGGACCTGTTCTATTGCCCGTCCTCGCCCCCGTGTCACCCCGGACTTGTTCCGGAGTCCGGGCCTGCCCCTGACGCCGTTCCGGGAGAAGCCGGGCTAACGCATTTTCCGACCCGACCGGGTCGCGGCAGTCCGTGCCACGACACCCACCGTCCCCCGGCCCCTCCCGCGAGCGGGAGGGGAGAAGGCAGGGAGGAGGCGGCGGGCGAGTCCCCCTCTCCCCCGTGGGGGAGAGGGCCGGGGTGAGGACTTCCCGAGCGACCGCCGGCTGCGATCGTGCCCGGCCGAAAAACCCTCTGGAACGGTGCCTGACAGTCTGGACCCCGGAACAAGTCCGGGGTGACAATCGGGGTCGAAAATCCAGACCGGACAGCAATGGAACGAGTCCGGGCATGGCGTGCGAAGCAGCGCGGGACCGAAAGGTTCGAAGCTTCGGAACCCGGACGCCGGGGCTCGGGCGGCGCTACTTCCAGGCAGGCTTCGCGATCACCTCGGCCGTCCTCTCCTTGGGCGGCCAGACAATGTGCTGGGTGCCGCCCTGGATCTGCGAGATCATCGTCGGCAGAGCGACATTCATCACCCCTTCGAACCTCACCGGCCCGTTGATCGTCTTGAAGGTCGTGCCGGCGATGGTCTTGCGCAGCTTGTCCTTGTCGAGCCCCGCCCTGGCGACCGCCTGCTGAAGGATCTCGGCGGAGACATAAGCGAGCGGCGCGTCGAGGAAGTCGGGATCGGTCTTCCAGCGCGCCTTGAACGCATCGGCGAAGGTCTTGGCGGCGGGCCAGTCCTTCCGCGCCGGCGTCCAGTGTCCCATCGTCAGGATGCCGTTACGCGCGGCCCCGAAGATCTTGCCGAAGAAGTCGTATTGCGGGCCGAGGAGAACCACCTGGACCTCCTGGTTGAGCCCGACCTCGCGCGCGCCGTTCATGTAGAGCACGGCATCGGCGGGATAGGTATAGGCGAGCACCGCGTCGGGCTTTGCGTTCTTGACCTTGGTGAGCAGCGCCGTCAGGTCCTTGACGTTCGGCGGGTAGTCCTCGTTGACCACCAACTCGATCCCGGCCGTCTTCAGCGCCGGGACGACGAAGGACTTGTTCTCCTGGGTATAGGGAAGCTGGTTGGTGACCAGCGCGGCCGAACCGACGCCCCGGTCCTTCAGCAGCGCGGCGAGAACCGCGCTCTGCCGGTCGGGGAACAGGGACGTCGGGAACCAGATATTGCCGGCCTTCAGCTTGCGAAGCTGCACCGAAGCGGCGGTGTTGCCGACGACGGGGAACTTGTAGCGTTCGATGACCCCGGCGATGGCGAGGTGGAGGGAGGTGCCCCAGGGCGCGAGCAGCAGATCGACCTCGTCATCGGTGATCAGCTTTTCGTAGATCTGGACCGCCTTGCCGGGATTCGACTGGTCGTCGTAGGAAACGAACTCGACCTTGCGTTTCGTCCCCGCGACATCGAGCCCTCCCGCCGCGTTCACCTGCTCGCGCCACAAATTGTAGGACTGATACTGCGAAGTGGCGGCCTGGGCGAACAGCCCCGTCTTCGACTCCGAAAAGCCGACCTTGACGGGATCGGCCGCGCTGGCGGCAAATCCGCCGAGCGCGACAGCGCCGGCGAGCGCGGCGGCGAAAGCGGTTCCGATCGTTTTTTTCATCCTGCACCTTCCCTGTTTCAACGGCTTCAGCGCGCGACGCGCTCCACGACCATTTCGGGATCGGTGAACCGTCCCTTGTCGAGGATCAGATCGTTGTCGAGCATGATCGAGCAATCGCGCATCGGCACGTCGTAATGGCCGGTGGTGGTCCGGCTGCCTCCGCCCTGCGAGTTCGGCCCGGTGGAGAACAGGAAGTTGCCGGCGAACGCGCGGAGCGAGGAGTTGGAGCGGTCGGGGTCGTCGCCGTAGAGGGCCACGTTGTCCCAGCGCGATTGCGGGTTGAGCCCCCAGCCGAGATGCGAGATCGCGTGGCCGTCCATGTCGTCCGGATTCGCCCGGTTGTCCTCGAGCCACTGGCCCATCAGCTTGGCGTCGAGCCCGCCCTCGATCTTGCGGATGAAGCCGTCTCGGATCTCGAGCCGGATCTCGTCGGTGACGTAACGGTTGTAGGGAAGCACGACGAAATCGCCGGGGCGGATGACCACCGTCCCGTTGGCCGAGCCTTCGTTGGGGAAGGTGTGGACGTGGCCCGCCCCCCAATGGTCGAAACGGCCCGCCTCCTCGGCGAAGCCGTACTGGATCATCGTGGGGTATTCGCCAAGAGAAACGGTAAGGTCCATGCCGTCGCCGTTGAACATGCGCATGGTCTCGGCCTGTTCGAGCCGCTTTCCGGAATAAATCACCGCCTCCTTCAGCCCGGGCGGCGCCATCGCGCGTTCGAGATCGTCCGGGTGATCGACGATCATCAGCACCCGGGTCCCGGCGTCGCGGACCTGCTTCAGCCATTTGGTGAACAGCGGGATATGGAGGCAGACCAGGATGTCGGCCGCCTTGAGCGCCTCCAGCGTGCCCTTGCACGCGCCGACCGTGGCCACGCCGACCGAGGTCCAGCTCGGCACCGCGTTGACGCACATCTCATAGGCATCCGCGCCGAGCGCCTCGGCGGCCGCGAAGGAGGCCTGGACGTAATCGCGCCGGGTCGCGAGGTCGCTCAACAGCGCGACGGTCTCGCCTTCGCGCACGTTGCACAACTCGAACTCGGCGCGGAACAGATTGGCCAGCCTGGCCGGGTTGAGGGATTGCGGGCGCATCTTGGCATCCTCCCTTGCGGGGCCTGCGGAACCTTCACACGCGCCCCCCCTTCTGTCAATTTTCGGCCATGGCCGGAGTGTCCCTGATCACCGGCGCCGGCAGCGGCATCGGACGCCAGACGGCGATTTCGCTCGGCCAGGCGGGCGATGCCGTCGCGGTCGCGGATATCGACGAGGCGGCCGCGCGAAAAACCGCCGACGCCATCGTCGGCACCGGGGGAATCGCCGCCGCCTATGCGCTCGACGTCGCGGATTCCCGCGCCGTCGCCGAGGTCGCGGAGACCGTCGCCCGCGATCTGGGGCCGGTCGAGCGGGCGGTGAACCTCGCCGGCATTCTCGGATTCGCGGATGTGGAGGACATAACCGACGCGGACTGGGCGCGGATGATGGCGGTCCATGTCGGCGGCACGTTCCATGTCTGCCGCGCGGTCCTGCCGGAAATGGTGCGACAACGACGCGGCGCCATCGTCAACACCGCCTCGGTGTTCGCGCTGCGCGGCCAGGCGGGAGCGGCCCACTACGCCGCGGCCAAGGCGGCGGTGATCGCCTTCTCCAAGTCCATCGCGCGGGAGAAGGCGCCTTTCGGGGTCCGCGTCAACGTGGTCTCGCCCGGCCCGGTCGACACGCCATTCTTCGGCCGCGGGATGAGCGGCGGCGAGCTCGATACGGTGCGCCGCGAACGGGCGAAGACGATCCCGCTCGGCGCGCTCGCCCGGGCGGAACAGGTCTCGTCGGCGATCGTTTTCCTGCTCGGCGAGGGCGCGTCCCACATCACCGGGCAGGTGGTCCCGGTCGACGGCGGCGAGACCATGCGCTGATCGCGCGCGGAATCGAAAAGGGGCCGGACGAACCGGCCCCTTCCCTTATCGATGCGAGAAGCGTCAACTCTTCGGGCGGTGCCTCTCCGCCACGATCTTCAGCTTCCCGTAGAGCTCGCGCACCAGGGGGTTCTTGTGCTTGCCCAGGATCTCCTCGCCGAGCGGGCGCAGCTTGGCGAGGTAGCGCTTCTGGTCGGCGTCGGAGAACCGGATCAGCTCGACCCCCGCTTCCTCCCAGATCTTGTGCGACGAAGCGACCTTGTTGCGCACCGCCTCGGCCACCTCCACCTCCAGCTCGCCGGGGATCTCAAGCGCCATCTTGCGGATATCGGCCGGGAGCTTGTTCAGCCAGGCCTTGCTGTACCAGGTCGCGGTCGGGATGTAGCCGCCGCCCGACACGGTGGTGAACTTGGCCACGGTCTGGAACTTCAGGCCGGTCATGGCGACGATGCTGGAGCGGCAGGCATCGACCACGCCACGCTGCATCGCCGGCACCACCTCGGTGAAGTTCATCGGCACGCCGGTGCCGCCCCACGCGCCTGGTATCGCGCGCTCCACCGGGCTCGCCAGCACGCGGATCTTGAGGCCGGCGATGTCCTCGGGCTTACGGATCGGCTTGGTGCTGGCGTAGGAGGTGCCCTCATAGACGATCAGCCCGGCGCCGACCACGCCCTTCTTCTCCGCGGCGGACAGGAAGGGCGTCTTGAACTCGGGGTCCCGGATCGCGTCGTTGCCGTGCTTCTGGTTGAGGAAGATCCCCGGCGCGTCCGGCACCATGAACGCCTGGTTGACGCCGACATAGAAGGCAGGCGGGGTCAGGAAAACCTCCTGCGTGCCGAGCAGCGTGGCCTCGACCTGGCGCGCGATGGTGCCCAACTGGCTCAGCGGGAACACCTTGTAGGTGACCCGGCCGCCGCTGCGTTCGGCCAGCCGCTTGCCGATCTTCTCGCCCCATTCCTGCTGCGGGTCGTTGATCGTCGCCATGCCGATCTTCATGTGGAACTTCTGGGCCAGCGCCGGTGACGGCTGCAGCGCGAGCGCCGCGACGGCCCCGCCGGCGACCAGAGCGACCGCGAGGGCGCCCTTCCCGGCAAATTTCTTACTCATAGACATAAAGTCGTCTCCCATCTCTTGTCCCAGTCATCGGCGCAGCGTCGCGCCCTCCCGGATTGCGTCGCCGCCTCGGGCGCGGCATTTTGCCCGTTTGGCGGCGCGCCCGCCAGAGCAAATCGCAATCGGCGGCTTACCGCGATTTCGGGAGACTTCGGTGCCGGTCAGGACAGGCGGCGAGTATGTCGCGGAGCTGAAGGCGCGCCCGCTGGACGTGTGGGTCGGCGGCGAGAAGGTGGACGACGTCACCGCGCTTCCGGCATTCCGGCGCCCCATCTCACGGCTCGCCGAGCTCTTCGACCTGCAGCACGACCCCGAGCTGCGCGACACCCTCACCTACCCCTCGCCGTCGACCGGCGATCCCGTCGCGACGGCCTTCATGCCAGCCCACGACGCGGCCGATCTCTGGAAGAAGCACGCCGCGTACCGCGCCTTCGCGGAGGCGACGCTGGGCATGATGGGGCGGTCGCAGGACTTCATGAACTGCACGCTGCTCGCCTTCGCCGAGGGGGCGGAAGTGTTCGCCCGCGGCGGCGAGCGCTTCGGCGAGAACATGGTCCGCTACTACGAGTTCGTCCGCGAGAACGATTTGTTCCTGACGCATGCGCTGATGTCGCCGCAGAACGATCGTTCGAAGGCGTCGTCGGCCCAGGCGGAGCAGGACCTCCATCTCGGGCTGGTCTCGGAATCCGAGGAAGGCATAGTGGTCAGCGGCGCGCGGATGATCGCGACGATGGGCCCCGTGGCCGACGAGGTCCTGATCTACAACATTCCGGGCCTGCCGGCGGAGGACAGGCGCCACGCCCTAGTCTTCGCGGTCCCGATCGACGCGCCGGGGCTGCGGCAGATCTGCCGCGAGCCTTACGGCGGCGGCGACATGAACGCCGCCGATCATCCGCTTGGCGCGAATTTCGAGGAACCGGATTCGCTGATGATCTTCGACGACCTCCTGGTCCCCTGGGACCGGGTGTTCGTCTACAACGACGCCGAGATCGCCAACGCGATCTTCCCCGACACCAGCCTCAGGTCCTACACCGCGCACCAGACCTCGGTGCGCGGCCTGGTCAAGCTGGAGTTCGCGGTCGGCGTCGCGATGGCGGTCGCCCGCGCGGTCCGGACCGACCGATTCCTGCACGTCCAGCAGATGCTCGGCGAGTGCGTCGAGGCGATCGAGATCGTCCGCGCCTGCATCACCCGGTCGGAAGTGCATCACGAGCCGACGCTGGCGGGATCGATACGCGCCGAGATCGCGCCGCTGTTCATGGCACGCACCTATCTGGCGCGCACCTATCCAAGGGTGATCGAGATCCTGCAGACCATCGGCGCGGGCGGGCTGCTCGCGATGCCGAGCATGGCGGATCTGGAAGGCCCGATCGGCCCGGAGATCGAACGCTACTACCAGGGCGCCGAGGGGATGCCGGGCGCCGAGCGCGTCGCCCTTTACAAGCTCGCCTGGGACCTTTGCGGCGAGGCTTTCGGGATGCGTCAGCTTCAATACGAGCGTTACTACGCGGCCGACCCGGTCCGCAACATGGCGGCCAACTACCTGAACTACGACCGGTCGGACTGCGACGCGCTGGTCGAAAAGGCGCTGGCGCTGGGAAGGCGGGGCTGATGCGCGACGGGAGAGGCACGGCATGGATATGAACGGCAGAAACGTGGTCGTCACGGGCGGGGCCGGGGCGCTCGGCGCCGCGGTCGTGGCGCGATTGCTGGACGCCGGCGCGGTCTGCCACGTCCCGGCTTTCGACGACGCCGAGGCAGAGGGGTTTCCCCTGGCGGGCAGGGACGGCGTCCACCTGAGCGTCGCGGGCGACCTTGCCGACTGGGACGCGGTTGAGCGGTTCTTTGCCGATATCGACGGCTTGTGGGCCTCGATACACCTCGCCGGCGGGTTCGACATGGGCGGAATCGCGGACGCTTCGCCCGACATATTCGAACGTCAGGTCTCGATGAACGCCGCGACCTGCTATCTGTGCTGCCGCGCGGCGGTCGCCGCGATGCGGAGGACGGGGAACGGCGGGCGCATCGTCAACGTCTCGGCGCGTCCGGGCGTGGAGCCGCGCACGGGCGCGGGGATGGCCGCCTACGCCGCCGCCAAGGCCGCGGTCGCCGCGCTCACCCAGGCGCTGGCCGAGGAGGTCGGGGGCGAGGCAATCTGGATCAACGCGGTCGCGCCCTCGATCCTCGACACCCCGGCGAACCGGGCGGCTATGCCGGAAGCGGATCACGACGCCTGGCCCGGAACCGCCGAGGTGGCCCGGACCATCGTCTTCCTTGCCTCCCCCGACAACGCGGTCACCCGCGGCGCGGTGGTTCCGGTCTATGGCGGGGTATAAACCGGGCTCCTAATGATCTCCGTTCCATTCCAGCTTGAAGAATCCTTGTATGTTTTCCAAAAGTAAGGAATATTTTGGATACCAAGGAGTTTGGAGCATTATCCAGTGGTTGAATCCGCAGTCACATCCAAAGGACAGACGACATTGCCGAAGGCGGTCCGGGAAGCGCTCGGGCTCGCGCCGGGCGATCGCGTGCGTTACGTCATTTTCGACAGCGGTGAAGTACGGATGATTCCCCTCCGGCCGCTTTCCCGGCTGTTCGGTACGCTCAAGCATGCCGGACCGCCGGTGACTTTCGAAGACATGGATCGTGCCGTCGCCGAAGGGGCAACCGGTCGGTGATCGCGCTCGACACCAATGTTCTGGTACGCTACCTGGTCAACGACGATGCAGAGCAAGCGCAAGCCGCCCGTGCCTTGATGGCCGGACTCGGCCCGGACCGACCGGCGTTCGTCTCCCGGGAGGTCATCGTGGAGCTCGTCTGGGTTCTGAACCGAGCATACGGGTTTCCGCGCGATAGCGTCGCCTCGATTCTCCAAGCCCTCGTCGCGACCGTGGAACTACGCATCGAGGCGGCGGACGATGTTGTCCGCGCAGCGCATGGCTACCGTATGGGCGATGCGGAGTTTTCCGACCGTATGATCGCGGCGGCGGCAAGACACGCGGGTGCCGAGGCGCTTTACACGTTCGACCGTCAGGCGGCACGGCTCGAGAACGCGATCCTGCTGGCGGAGGAAGATGGCCGGCCGACGCGAGAGGCGGACGTGTAAGCCGTTGCGCACCTGCCCCGGCCTGTGGCAGATATCCGTTCGGCGCCGCAGTAGCTCAGTGGTAGAGCGCACCCTTGGTAAGGGTGAGGTCGAAAGTTCAATCCTTTCCTGCGGCACCACCTTCTATTCCGGCCCGCGTCGTGTTAGTGCTGACCCCTGCCGGAGGGGTGGCCGAGTGGCTGAAGGCGGCGGTTTGCTAAACCGTTATAGGGGTAATACCTCTATCGAGGGTTCGAATCCCTCTCCCTCCGCCATTCGATCCGCCCAGCGCTACGGCCGTTTCGCGCGACGAGATCGGCAAGCAGGCCGCCAAGGTGCTGGTTGGGCGGATCGAGAAACGGAACATCCCGCCCCAACGCATCGTGCTTGAGCCGGTACTCAACATCCGAGGAACATGCGGCGTTCGTGTGTGAACCCGTAAGCGTCCCTGGACTTCGCCGGCGCCGGGCGGTCCGGATATTCGGCCGTCCACCTGGAACGCTTCGGGGTGCCGGCGGGGCCGTCGGGCCCTTTTGTTTTGAGGAGACACCATGGAAGGCATTCCCCGTTCGGTCCGCGGCTACGACGAAACCTTCGACATCGTGGTCGTCGGCTACGGTTTCGCGGGATCCATCTCGGCGCTGGAGGCCTCGCGCGCCGGCGCGCGGGTGTTGCTGATAGAGAAGACCGGCGTGCCGGGCGGTATCTCGATCTGCTCTTACGGCGCGGTGCGCTGCGCCATGGATGCGGAGCGCGCGTACAGCTACCTGACCGCCACCAACGCCGGGCGGACGTCGGACGAGGTCGTCCGCACGCTCGCCGACGGAATGTCGAATCTCGAGTCCTATGTGCGTGATCTCGCCACGGTGAACGACGCGGAGATCACCACCACCATCGAGACCGGCAAGACCGGAGCGAATTACCCGCTGTCGGGCTTCGACGCGTTCTATCAGACGGTCGTCGTATCGGTGCCGAATTTCGATGCGCGCGCGTTCTACCCCTGGGCCAATGGCGCACCGGGCGGGCCGATGCTGTTCAAGATCATCGACGACAACCTCGCGAACGAAGACGTCGAGATCAGGCTCAATACGCGGGGGCTGCGCCTGCTCACCTCGGAGGAAGGGTCCGAGGTCCGGGGCATCACGGTCGAGGGGCCGGAGGGCGTCAGCCGGATCGGAGCCCGGCGCGGCGTGATCCTGGCCTCCGGCGGGTTCGAAGGCAGCCCCGAGCGGCAGGATCAATACTGGGAGGGACGTCCTGTCCTCCCCGCCGCCGCGCGCCACAACACGGGCGACGGCATCGTCATGGCCCAGGACCTGGGCGCGCAGCTCTGGCACATGTGGCACTTCCACGGCGCCTACGGTTTCAGAAGCACCGACCCGGACTATCCATACGCCATCCGGGTCAAGCGGCTCCCCGACTGGCGGCCCGGCAGCGGAGGCTTCATCGCGCGGCGCGACGAGTCCAGCGAGATCAGCGACGCCCAGGTCAAGATGACCTGGATCCTGCTCGACCGCGACGGGCGACGCTACATGAACGAGTACCCGCCCTATACCCACGACACCGGGCACCGCCAGATGCAGCTCTTCGACACGGTGCGGCAGGATTACCCGCGCATCCCGAGCTTCCTGATCTGCGACGAAAATGGCCGCAAGCTCTACCCGCTGGGCCGGCCGACATCCAACGACGAAGGGCTGCGCCTCGACTGGAGCGCCGACAACCTCGCCGAGGTCGAGGCCGGGATTCTGACCCGGGCGGAGACCCTCGCGGAACTCGCCGCCGGGCTGGGCCTCGCTCCCGCGGCCGTGGAGGAGAGCGTCACGCGCTGGAACGCGCTCTGCGTCGCGGAGCGCGACGACGATTTCGGCCGGCCGCCGGGCACCATGATGCCGATCGCCGAGCCGCCGTTCTACGGGGCCCCGGTATGGCCGGTGGTGTCGAATACCCAGGGCGGCCCGGTGCATGACAGCCGCCAACGGATCGTCAACGTGTTCGGCGCGCCGATCCCGAGACTCTACGCCGCGGGCGAGCTCGGCAGCGCCTTCGGCCATCTCTACATGTCGGGCGGCAACATCGCGGAGTGCTTCGTTTCCGGCCGCATCGCCGGAGCGGGCGCGGCGGGGCTCGGGGAATGGGGCTGAGCGGATGGGGATGCCTTCCCTGGCGGGCTTCGTGTAGGCTGAATGCCGCCGAACCGGTCCGACGACCCTATCTGACGCCTGCCAACGCAGGGAGCGGTTTATCGGTCCAACCGATCGATCCGAAACGATACATGGCAACGCGTGAACACCGCCGGGGACCGGTCTTCGCGGTCTCTCTTTCCGCCATTTGCCTGACGATCGCTCTGTTGCCGGCGCTGGCGGGGGTTCATTCGACCCAGGCATATGCGATACCCGCCGGCACCTTGAAGTCGGTCGTCTCGGTGTTGCCCGTCTGGCCGGGGCGCGCCCAGGGCGGTTCGGGCGGCCCTCCGGGCGTTGCGCCCGAAGGAAGCGGCGTGGTCTTGCGGCCGGGGCATATCGCGACCGCCTGGCATGTGGTCAAGCCGGCCCGGCGGATCGACATTCGTCTCTCGGACGGGCGTATCCTGCCGGCGCGATTGATCGCGCAAGACGCCGCGAGCGACATCGCCGTGCTGGGGGTGGATGCCGAGCTCCCGCCGATCGGGATCGCGCCCCCGCCGCTTCTGGCGCAGCCGGTATGTTCCGTGGGCAACGCGTTCGGCCTGGGCCTCTCCGTGACCTGCGGCGTGGTTTCGGCGCTTAACGTATCCAATGCCGGGTTCAACCCCGTGGAAGACTTCGTCCAGACGGACGCGGCTTCGAACCCGGGCGTGTCGGGCGGCGCGCTGGTCGACGCTGAAGGCCGCCTGGTCGGGATGATGTCGGCGATCTTCGCCTCCAAGGCCGACAACAATATCGGCGTCAACTTCGCCGTTTCGACGGACCTGCTGCTGCGGGTCGTCGACTCGCTCGTTGCCGACGGCAAGGTCCGGTACCCGTCGCCGGGCTGGCGGCTTCGGACCGCCCCTCGAAACCGTCTGGCCAGGGTCGCCGCCCCGGTGGTCGGACATGTCAAGGAGGGCAGTCCGGCGGCGAGGGCCGGTGTCGCTCCCGGCGATACCATCCTGAAAATCGGCGCGCGCCGTGTGCGCACCCCGCGCGACGCCATTGCCGCGTTCGCCGTCGTCCGCGACTTCTCGAAGCCGATCGACGTCACCCTCCAACGCGGCGGGCAGCGTCGCGTCGTCTCCCTGTCGTTCGGTCCGGCCCCGAAAGTGCGAGACACCTCGGCGAGCCGGGAAATGCTCGGGGACTGCCCGCATCCGGCGCCGGTGTGCCGCGTCCGGCAAGCGGTCTTCCCGGTGTCCAGCTTCAATCCGGCGGCCAGCGCCACGCGGATCGGACCGAATTTGCTGGTCACCAACCGGCATATCGTGGCGGACCGGCCGGATGCGGTCGTTCACACCCCGGACGGGCCGAGGGGCGCAACGGTAGTCCCATCCGCCTATCTCGGGGATCTGGCGCTGCTCCGGGTCCGCGGTCTGCCGCGGGGCGGTTTCATTCCGGATCTCCGGGGAGAGGTGCGGGACGATGGCGCGTTCTACGCCGTGGGCGCCGATCTGGCCCGGCAAGAGGTGCGCGTCTTCGATCCGGGCGGGCTGATCGCGCGGCCGGCGCAAGGCGCGGAACTCGGGCGGATTCACGTCCGGGCGCGCATGCAACCCGGCGTCAGCGGCGGCGCCCTCGTGGACGAACGGGGCGAATTGATCGGGATCGCCGTCGGCGGCGGCGACGGACGTTTCGAGGCGATGCCGCTAAAGGCCGTTCGCGCTCTCCTGGACTTGAGCGAGGGTGCGAAAGCCGACGAGGTGACACTCCGGCTGGGAAAAGCCTTGTCGGACTGCGCCGCCAGAATGGACGCAATCCGGCCGCGTTCGGCGAGCCAATCCGACCGCGATGCGCTGGCCAAGACCTGTGCCGCGGCGATGAACCACGGTCAGTTGCTCGAAGCCGGGCGCATTCTGGCGCGCGCCCGGGACTTCGCTGGCGCCATCGCCCTGCACGGCGAGGCCGCCCGGCAGGTTCCGAACTCGATCAACGCGCGGATTTCGCTCCTGGTGTCGCTGCAGCTCGCGGGCCGCTTCGTCGAGATGACGGGGCATGCGCGCCGCGTGATGCGCATGGCGCCAGAGGATCCCCGGGTCTTGCGGTTCGCCATACAGTCGGGTGTCTGGGGAAATGAGCCGGAACTCGCCGAAGAAGCCTATCGGGCGCTCCTGAAAGCGGACCCGAGGCAGGCCCGCGCGGCCCGCCGGTTCATCGACAACGCTCCGCCCGCGCCGAGGCGCAGATAGAGTATTTTCGACCGGGCACGATAAGGGCCAACTGCCTCCCCTCACCCCGGCCCTCTCCCCGCGGGGGAGAGGGGGATTCTCCTCCTTACCTTCTCCCCTCCCGCTTGCGGGAGGGGCCGGGGGAGGGTCGGTCGGAAAATGCCGTAGTCCGGTCAATCCAATAGCGGGTCGGGGATCCAGCCGGCCGAGACGACGCCCTCGCGCTCGAACGGCGACGGCGTCGCGCGCGCCAGAATGCGCGCCTTGATCTCCGCCGCGTTGAGATCCGGATCGCGCGCCAGGATTCTGGCGGCGAGCGCGGCGAGACGCGGAACCGCGTAGCTCGAACCCGAGGCTCTTCCGGATGCACCGCGAAAATCGACGATTTCCAGATTCTCGGCCGGCAACATCACGTCGACGCTCTCCGCCCCCCAGTTCGATCCCGAGGCAAGGCGTCCGAAAGCATCGGCCGAGGTGACGGTGAGGACATTCTCCAGCGTCAAAGCGGCCGGATAGACCGGGTCCCTGTCGATGTCGCGGCCGTTATTGCCGGCAGAGACGATAGCCAGGATGTCGCGCCCGCGAAGCGCACGCTCGAAAGCGCGCCAGTCTTCGGGTTTGCGGCTCCCGAGCGGCATGGCGAGGATGCGGGCGCCCGCCTCGTCCGCCCGTGTGACCAGTTCGCCCATGCGGCTCATATCGGGACGCGGATAGCGGAAAGGAATCAGCGCCGCGTCGGACGCCTCCCGCGCGAGTATCGACGCGACCGCCGTTCCGTGACGGATCGGCAGGAACGGCCCGCGCGAGACGTCTCCGTCATAAGGCCAGGGATCGAGGTCCCAATAGTCGTATCCCAGCGGCTTTCCCTCGCCGTCGCGGGCCAGCCGGTCGCGAAACAGCGGCAGGTCGTATGCGAGGCCGGAGTCCACCAGCGCGACCCGAATGCCGCCGGGATCGACACCGGCGGGCCACGGAGCCTGCAAGGTCTCGGTCCATTTCAGCGTCCCGAGGTCGCCTTCCAGCTGATCGAGATACCGCCAGGCATCGCCTTTCGCCCGGATCGCCCGCCCGGACCGGACGGTGCAGCCGCCATCGGCTATTGCCTGAAAGGACGGCCGAAGCCGGTCGCCGTCCCGCACGGCATAGGAAACCCGGAACTGGCGCAACCTGCCCCTGAATTGCCGCCGCTCGACGGTGAGCCGGTCGGCACCCGGCAGCAAGAGGCGTACCACGATCCGCCGCGGGTCCCCATCGTCGGGCCGGCGGGCCTCGTCCAGCAACCAGCTCCCGGGTATGGCGTCCTGTGCATCGAGGCCGGACAGTCGGGGCCGCGGGCACAGCCGTTCGACCGCGAGGCGCAACCAGCCCACCTGGTCCCGATCAATCTCGGCAACCGCGCCGCCCGGCAATGCAATGGCCGCCGCGAATACGAAGACGGCACCAGGAATCCGCATGGGGGAGCGCGCCGCGGTGACGAGCCTGCCGCTCGCGAAGTTCAGCGGGCGGCGGCGGGAGAACTCCTGCCGCCGCGAATCCCTTCCTACATGGCGCCCTTGGGCACCTTGACGCCCGCTTCCTTGTAGTAGCGAAGCGCGCCAGGGTGCAGCTTCATGTTCATCTCTTTGAAGGCGTTGCCGATGTTGATGGCGTCCTTGGCCCACGGGGCGACGGCGTGCATCTCGTCGATATGATCCCAGAAGGTCTTGGTCATCTTGTAGATGACTTCGTCCGGAATCCCCTTCCTGGTCACCAGCCCGACCCACGCGGCGATGGTCTGTATCGGCTTCTCATTGGCCTGGTTCGAGCCGTAGACATCGGGAGCGAACTGGCCGCGGGTCCGCCCCGGAATCGCCATCACCTTCTTCATCGCGGGCTTTTCCCAGTCCGCGTCGGACGCCCCGAGGAAACGGATCTTGTTGGTGAGCGCCACCTGGACGAAGTTGGACGACGGCGGGTTGCCGGAGGCCACCAGAACGTCGATCTGGCGGTCCTGGAAGGCCTGCATGGCGGGCGAGAAGCCGAGCTTGACGACCTCGTAGTCCTTGCCGGGCTCCAGCCCGCTGATCGCCCTGGCGAAACCGCCCGCCACCACGCGCTGCACCGCGGCCGGCGGGCCCAGGAACACGCGCTTGCCCTTGAGGTCCGACATTTTCCTGATGCCCGAATCCTCGTAGACGCCGAACTGATAGAAGCCGATCCGGTAGTTGAACATCGCGCGCAGATTGCCGGACAGCTCCTTGGCGTTCTTCACCTTGGCGAACATGGCCTTGCCGTTCGACATCAGGAAGTGGAGCGCCGGCGCCCCCATCAGGAAGTCGGTCTTGCCGCGCGCCGCGTCCAAAGCGTGCCTGGGCGCCGCTCCCGTCGCGTTGACCTGGATCTCGATGTCCGGGTTGTATTTCTGGACCAGCTTGGCGAACGTCGTGTTGATGGCGAACGGCGTCGGCAGGCTGATCGTGGACATCCGGTAGAATTCCTTCGCCTCCGCGCCGCCGACGAGGCCGGCCGCCAGCGCCGCGATCGCGAGCGTTCCGATTGCTTTCATGGTTTCGAAGCCTCCTGTCATTCCGGTTCCGACGGTTGTCGCCGGGTTGGCGGGGCGATCAGGCGCCCCCGCCTCCGCCTTGAACGTTATCACTTCGTGCCCTTCGGGACTCGACAAACAGCAACAGGAGCGACAGCGCGACCGCGGCGACCTGGATTTCCATCGCGCCGAGCAACACGCCGATGCCGAGCGCCATCCGTGCCGCTCTCGACCAAGGGGGCAAACGCGCCCGGTCGACGCCCCCGAGCGCTGTCGTCATCAGCCAGATCGCGAGTGCGAGCCTTGCCACGACCCAGAGGAAGGGCAGGGTCTCGAAGCCGACGACCAGCGACAGCGACGGGTTGTAGACGAAGACGAAGGGGACGATGAAGCCGACGAAGGACAGCTTGAGCGCCTGCACCGCCGTGGTCATCGGATTTGCGCCGGCGATGGGGGCGGCGGCGTAGGCGGCGATGGCCACGGGAGGGGTGATCGCCGACAGCACGCCGTAATAGAGCACGAACAGGTGGACCAGGATCTTGGGAACGCCGAGGTTCTCGATCGCCTGTCCCATGATGAGCACGATGATCAGATAGGCGGGGATGGTCGGCAGCCCCATTCCGAGGATCATGCTCGCCACCGCGACCAGGAACATGGCGAAGAACAGGTCGGTCCCGGCGAAAGCGAGGATCATGTTGGAAAACCGGATGCCGAGCCCGGTCAGGTTCATCACGCCGACGATGATGCCGATGGCCGCGACGGCGACCATGATGCGGCCGCATTGCTCTCCACCCCTGACCAGCGCAGCGAGATATATCCGGGGTTTTCTGCGCACTTCCGGGTTCATCAGGCCCAGAACCGCGCCGACCGCGGTCGCCCACAACCCGGCCATGGCGGGCGAGCGCCCGGCCACCAGCACGCCGATGATGACCAGGATGGGGATCACGAACATCAGCGACATCCACCAGTCCCGGCGCGACACCCTCTCGCGTCGGGACCGCGGTATCGCCTCGATGCCGCTGCGCGCGGCTTCCACCCACACCGCCGCGAACAGGCTGCCGTAGTAGAACAGCGCGGGCATCAGGGCGGCGCCGATGATGACGACATAGGGGATGCCGGTGACGTCGGCCATCACGAAGGCGACCGCGCCCATCACCGGCGGCATGAACTGCCCGCCGGAAGACGCCGCCGCCTCGACGCCGCCGGCGAAGGAGCTCCGGAAGCCGCGCTCCTTGATCATCGGGATGGTGAACACGCCGGTCCCCACCACATTGGCGGAAACGCTGCCGGAAATGGTCCCGAAGAACCCGCTGGCGGCGATCGCCGCGTGGGCGGGGCCTCCTCTCAACCCTCCGGTGAGGCTGAGGGCGATGCGCAGCAGCACGGCGCCCGCGCCGGTCGCCTCCAGCACCGATCCGAAGACGATAAAGATGAAGATCAGCGAGATGACCGTGATCACGATGAAGCCGAAGACGCCGTCGAAGGAGTACCAGACGGTGCGCATCACGGTTTCGAGGTCGTAGCCGGCATGGGCGAAGATCCACGGCAGGTCTTCCCCGAATAGCGCATAGGCGATGCAGAGCAGCGACAGCGCGGCGAGCGGCCAGCCGAAGGCGCGCCGGGTCAGCTCCAGCACCGCGAGCAGGCCTCCGGCGCCGATCAGGATGTCGTCGGGCAAAAAGTCGTAGAGACCGCTCTCCAGCTCGTCATAGACCGAGGCGAACCAGTAGAGCGAAAGCGCCATCAGCGAGATCAGCGCGCCGTCGATGGCAAGGCAGACCGCCCGAACCGGTCCGCCGCGCGATCCATACACCCCGACCAGCGGCACGGCGAGCGCGACGAGGATGACCGAGGCGCCGACCGTAATCGAGCGCTGGTAGATCTCGTCGATCACCCCGAAGGCCGCGGTATAGATCGCGACGGAGGCGATGCCGAAGGCGATCGACCCGGTCAGCCAACGCACGACGCGGGCCCAGGGCAAACCGGTCATCTTTCGCTCTTCCGCGCGGCCGCGAGGCCCGGCGGGCGACGACCCGCCGCGCTCACGATCCGGCCGCGGGGGCTTCGACACGGACGGTCACGATGTCCGTGTCATGGTATTGCTGGTGATGGACCGAGGAAGCGATATGGCGCAGCAGGCGTAGCGACACCTCGCGATCCGCCGGAGCCTCGTCCGCCCGTTCGCCGAGCAGCGCGATCCGGTCCTGCAGGTTCTCCTCGCCCGGCGCCGCGATGAACTCCAGGATTGCGCTTCCCGCCTCGCGGTGCGCGGTGAGCAAAAGGCGTCGGCCCGCGCCTTCCCCGGCCCCCTCCTCGTCGTGGCGCAGGAGTGTCAGCAGGGTCTCCTCGGCCGCGGCGTCGAGGCGGTCCTTCATCGCGCCGTCCCAGCCGCCGCGGGATGCGAATTCCGCGAGGAACTCCCTGATCCGCGGCAATTCGGAGATGTCGAACGCCATCTGGATCCGCCGGCGGCGAGGCTCCGTCAGCTCCATGAACAGGGTCATCGCGATCGCCACGAGGCCGCCTGCGGTCATGCCGTTCTCCAGAAGTCCGCCCGCGAACTCGGAAACGTATTCGGGAAAGATCAGCCCGTGCTGAAAGCCGACCCCCGCCCAGAAGGAGACGCCGACGACGAGGCCCTTGCGGTAGTCGATCCCGTCCTGGACGACGATCTTCATGCCGAGCACGAAAAGCATCGCGAGGAGCACGGTGACATAGGCCGCCGCGACCGGCCCGGGGATCGCCAGCACCATCGCGAGCGCCTTGGGAAGGAACGCGGCGGCGACGAACACGACGCCGAGGGCGATCCCGACGCGGCGGGCCGCGACTCCGGTGAGCTCGGTCACCGAAACACTGGTCGAGTAGGTGGTGTTGGGAACTGTCGCCGCGAGGCCGGACAGGAGGTTGCCCACGCCGTCCGCGGCCACCGCGCCCTGCACGGCCCGGAAATCCACCGCCCGGGCGTTGCGCCAGGACACGCGCTGGATGGCGACGGCATCGCCGATCGTTTCGATGGCGCCCACCAGCGTCACGAAGATGAACGCGGGCAGCAATGCCCAAAAGACCGGCCCGAAACCGAGATCGAGGCCCGGCCATGAGCCTTCCGGAAGACCGATCCACGCGGCGTTCGCCACCCGCTCGACATCGTAGAGGCCGTAGAACCCCGCGACGATCGAACCGACCACCACGCCGATCACCGGCGCCCACAGCCGCAGCGCGCCGGTCGCCTTGAGGGCGATAGCCGTAATGACAACCACCGTCACCAGCGCGCTTACCGGAGCGGCGGCTTCCGGGCCGCCGTCTGGAACCTCCTTCAGCATCCCGAATATGATCGGCATCACGGTGACCGGGATCAGCATGATCACGGTACCCGCCACGGTGGGCGTCAGGATTCGCCGGAACAGCGACAGCCGCGCGGCGAGCGCGAACTGAAACATGGCCGAGGCGACGACCAGCGTGGCGAGCATCGCGGGACCGCCCTTCGCGATCGCCGCGACGCAGATCGCGATGAACGCGCCGGACGTGCCCATGGCGAGGACGTAGCCCGCGCCCAGCCGGCCGATGCGCAGTGCCTGCAACACCGTGGTCGCGCCGCTGATCGCGACGGCGGCGAACACGGCCCACGCGAGAAAGTCCTCGGGCCCACCGGCCGCGCGCACCACGATCGCCGGGGTCAACACGATGCCGCCCGCGGTCAGGATCGCGAGTTGCAGCCCGAGACCGAAGGCAAGCGCCGGCGGCGGCTTCTCGTCCGCTTCGTAACGCATGCCGGATCGTCGGCCGCTATCGTCGCTGCTCATTCCTTCTTCCTGCCCCAGGGAGGAGAATGTCGGAAATATGGCACATCGGGGCGTCGCGCGCCGCAAGACGCCAGCGCCGGGCAAATCGGATACTTTGCTGTTGTAACCTGTATCTATACAGGTTACATATCAGAATGTGATACTCAGCTTTCGCCACGCGGGACTCAAGCGCCTGTTCGAGAAAGGTGAAGGCAGGCGTATATCGCCTGAGTTGATCCCCAAGGTGAAGCGGATTCTCGCCCGCCTTGACGAAGCAAGCGAGCCCGATGACATGAACTTGCCAGGATTCCGACCGCACATGTTGAGGGGAGACCTCGCAGGCTATTGGGCGGTCAGAGTGACCGGCAATTGGCGAATTGTCTTTCGTTTCAAAGGCCGGAATGTCAGGGACGTACATCTTGTCGACTACCACTAGGAGGGCCGCCGCGTGCCCATGAAGAACCCGCCCCACCCAGGCCTGTCGGTGCGTCACGATTGCCTCGAACCGCTCGGCATCAGCGTGACGGAAGCCGCGCGCAAGCTGGGCGTCAGCCGCAAGCAACTCTCCGATATCGTGAATGGCCGAGCCGGTATCTCGCCCGAGATGGCGATCCGGCTGGACAAGGCATTCGGCGGAGGAGCCGAAACCTGGTACCGGCTTCAGTCGGCCTGGAATCTCGCCCAGGCGATGAAGCGGGCGGACCGGATCGAAGTCGAACGCATATCGCCCGCCGCGTGAGGCCGGAAGGCGCTCGCCCGGCTACCGGCCGAACGCCGGAGTCGTCACCGTGGCTCCAGGCCTTATTCCCAGGCGGGCCGCCGTGCCCGCGTTCAGCTCCAGCACCGCGCGCACCGACCCTCGCGACGGGATGTTCTCTTCGGACAGCGGGACGGTTCTTTCGACGACGCGGGAAATCCGCCCGTCGGGCGCGATGAAGATCATGTCGAGCGGGATATAGGTGTTGCGCATCCACATCGAGATCGGCCGGGGCGGGTCGTAAAGGAACAGCATGCCCGCATCGGCCGCCATCCGGCGGCGGAACATCAGCCCCTGCGATTGCTCGCGCGGGGTTCGGGCGACCTCCACGGAGAAACGGTGCCGCCGAGCGCCGTCCCGGATTACGAGGGTGCTGCGTGGGAATTTCGCCAGCCCGCGCTGGCCCGCCGCCGGCGCGGCGGCGAACGCCAGGAAAGCGCCGAGGCCGACGATTGCGGACCGGCGGCCCGTCAAGCTCCGGCGTCCGCCCGGAAAGACCGCGGCTAGATGTACTGGTCGACGCTGCCCGGACCCGGCAGCATGATCTCGACCGCCTGCATCCCCTTGGGCCCCTGCGCGGTCTTGACCATCACTTTCTGGCCGGTGACCAGGCCCGAAAGATTGGCGCGGCGCAGCGTCACCATGTGGATGAACACATCGAGCTGGGTTTCGTCCGGGCACACGAAACCGTAGCCCTTGTGCGGGTTGAACCACTTGACCGTCGCCATTTCGAAATCGCCGGTGGCTTCGGGCTGCGGCATCGGGGGCGGAGGCGGCCCCCGCGAGAAGCCTTCCTCGCCCTCCGGGACGGCGGTCGACAGGTCGACCGCGAGGATGGACTGCACCTGCAGCCCCTTGGCCGCCCGGACGGTTTCGCATTCCACGGTCGACCCCACCGGGATCTTGTCCAGACCGGCCTGCCTCAGCACCGTCATATGGAGAAAAACGTCTCCGGACGCATCTTCCGGCGTGACGAATCCGTACCCCTTGACCGCGTTAAACCACTTGACCGTTCCCCGCATACGGGACGAGGCAACCTGATCGCCCCCGTCGTAAGACTCCGACACGGCGACATTCCCCCCATAATTATTTTGTTTTGGTTGCATTCCTACCAATTCGAGCAGCCTACCACCATTGGTCCACCTTGCGCCAACATTATTGTCGCGGTTTTCGGCCGGCCGGCGGGCTGTTTTCCAACGAAATCGCCCGGTTGGGTCTAGCCAATCGGGGGAGCGCGGACTAGGGTTCGCCGCCGGCCCCGGCGACGCCGGGCCGAAGGCCAACCATAGGTATACGACAGGGCGGTAGTGGTTCACGCATTATCACTGGGTTGTGTGCTTTTCGGCACCTGGCTTCTCCTTTCCGGCCATTACAATCCGCTCCTTATCGGGCTCGGCCTCGCATCCTGTGCGTCCGTCGTCTACTTCACCCACCGGATGGACGTGATCGACCATGAAGGACACCCGGTCCATCTTACGTTGCGGGGGGTCGGCTACTGGCCGTGGCTGCTGCTCGAGATCCTCAAGGCCAATATCGACGTCGCGCGGCGCATCCTCACCCCGGGCGCGTCGATCAGCCCGACGATGCTGCGGGTGCGTTCGACACAGCCGACCGATCTCGGGCGCGTAATCTTCGCCAACTCGATCACGCTGACCCCGGGCACCGTCTCGGTGGATGTGGGCGAGGGCGAAATCCTGGTCCATGCGCTCTCGCGGGACGGCGCCGAAGACCTCGCGGCCGGCGAGATGGACCGCCGGGTCACCCGGATGGCGGGCGGCAACTGATGTTCACCGCCGCCGCCGTCGGTCTGGTCGTCGCCATGGCGCTCGCGCTCGCCCGCGCGCTGATGGGGCCGACGCTCTACGACCGGATTCTCTCGGTCAACACTTTCGGCACGAAGACGGTGCTGATCCTCGCCGTCGTCGGATTCCTGTTCGGGCGGCCGGAATTCCTGGACATCGCGCTCGCCTACGCCCTGATCAACTTCATCGGCACCATCGCGATCCTCAAGTTCTTCAAATACGGCGACCTGGGCAGGACCGGCGCCGGCGGCGGAGACGGCGGTTGATGGCGCTGATCCTCGACATCGCGAGCTGGGTGCTGCTGCTCGGCGGCGGCGCGCTGGTGACGATCGGCGGGATCGGCATCGTTCGCTTTCCCGACGTCTACACGCGGAGCCACGCGGCCGGCGTCACCGATACCGGCGGCGCGGGGCTGATCCTGATCGGGCTGATGCTCCAGGGCGGCGCCACGCTGGTGACCGTCAAGCTGATCCTGATCCTGGTCTTCATCTTCTTCACCAGCCCGACGGCGACCTTCGCGCTGGTCCATGCGGCCTATGAGAGCGACGAGGAGCCGCGGCTCGATCACGATCTCCGGGACGAACCGGTCGACCGGGAGGCCGGGCGATGAACGAGGCGGTCAACATCGTCATCCTCCTGTTCATGGCGGTCGCGGTGATCGGCATCGTCCGCTCCCGCAACCTGTTCGTGGTGGTGATGCTGACGGGCATCTACAGCCTGCTGGCCGCGACCATCTTCGTGATCCTCGACGCAGTGGACGTCGCCTTCACCGAGGCGGCCGTCGGCGCAGGAATCTCCACCGTCCTCTTCCTCGGCACGCTGGCGCTGACCACGAGAGAGGAGAAGAAGCCGGTCCATAACGCCTGGATCTCGCTGGCGGTCGTCGCGGTGACGGGCGCGGTGCTGATCTACGGCACGCTCGACATGCCGCGCTACGGCGACCCGGCGGCCCCGGCGAACCACCACGTGATTCCCGAATATCTCGAAGCGGGGCCGGAAAAGACCGGCGTCCCCAACGTGGTCACCGCGGTACTGGCGAGCTATCGCGGCTACGACACGCTGGGCGAGGTGACGGTGATCTTCACCGCCGGGATCGGCGTGGTGTTGCTGCTCGGACATTGGCGCGCGCATCGGCGCGAGGAGGATGCGATGGAGGAAGAAGCATGAGCGACCTCCTCGTGCTGCGCATCGTCACCAAGATCCTGATGCCATTCATCCTCCTGTTCGCGCTCTACGTGCAGTTCCACGGCGATTACGGGCCGGGCGGCGGGTTCCAGGCGGGCGTGATCTTCGGCGCCGGGTTCATCCTCTACGGGCTGGTCTACGGGCTGGACGCGCTGCGCGGGGTGCTGTCCTCGGACGTCCTGCGCGCAGGGTTCGCGATCGGCCTGCTGATCTTCGCCGGGGTGGGAGTCGCGGGGCTCTTCCTCGGCGGCAATTATCTCGACTACAACGTGCTCGCCTCCGACCCGGTCAAGGGCCAGCATCTCGGCATCCTGTTGATCGAGTTCGGGGTGGGTCTCACCGTCGCCTCGGTGATGATCTCGATCTTCTGCTACTTCGCCGGGCGGGGACGCTGAGTTGGTCGATTTCGTCGGTCTCTACAACTACTGGATCGTCGTCTTCCTGATGATGGCGGGGCTCTATCTCGTCATCGAGCACGGCAACCTGGTCAAGAAAATGGTCGGGCTCACCGTGTTCCAGGCCGCCGTCTTCGTGCTCTACATCACGCTCGGCAAGGTCCGCGACGGAACCGCGCCGATCGTCGCCGAGGGGATCGAGATTTACTCCAACCCCCTCCCCCATGTCCTGATCCTGACGGCGATCGTCGTCGGCGTGGCGACGCTGGCGCTCGGACTCGCCCTGGTGGTGCGCATCCGCGACGCCTACGGCACCATCGAGGAGGACGAGATCGGCGACCAGGACGGGCCGGCGATATGACGGCGCACCTGCCCGCCCTCCAGGTCGTGATCACGCTGCTGGCGGCGCCCGCCTGCATCCTGGTGCGCGGCCGCGACCTCGCCTTCTGGCTCGCGCTGGTCACGACCTGGGCGGCCTTCGCGGTCTCCTGCCTGCTGCTCGACCAGGTGATGACCTCGGGCGTCATCAGCTACGAGCTCGGCGGCTGGGCCGCGCCGTTCGGGATCGAGTACCGGGTCGATGCGCTCAACGCCTTCGTGCTGCTGATCGTCAGCGGCATCGGCGCGATCGTGCTCCCCTTCACGCCGCGCAGCCTGCTGATCGAGATGGTGGGCGAGAAGGCCTATTTGTTCTACTGCGCGTTCCTGCTCTGCGTGACGGGGCTGCTCGGCGTCGCGATCACCGGCGATGCGTTCAACCTGTTCGTTTTCCTCGAAATCTCCTCGCTCGCCTCCTGCATCCTGATCAGCCTGGGCCCGCACCGCCGCGCGCTCACGGCGGCCTTCCAGTACCTGATCGTCGGCACCATCGGGGCGACCTTTATCGTCATCGGCATCGGGCTGATCTACGGCGCGACCGGCACGCTCAACATGAACGACATCGCCGAGCGCCTGCCGGCGACCGGGTACAACCGCACCGTGATCGCGGCCTTCGCCTTCCTGATCGTGGGCGCCGCGATCAAGCTCGCTTTGTTCCCGCTCCATTTCTGGCTGCCCAAGGCCTACACCTACGCGCCGTCCTCGGTCAGCGCCTTCCTCGCGGCGACCGCGACCAAGGTTGGGGTCTACGTCCTGATCCGCTTCCTGTTCACCGTCTTCGGCGTGAAGTTCTCCTTCGAGGTGCTGCCCACCGCGTTTCCGCTGATGCTGCTAGCCGTGCTCGCCATGTTCGTGGCTTCCACGATCGCGATCTTCCAGGACAGCGTGAAGCGGATGCTCGCCTATTCGAGCGTCGCCCAGATCGGATACATGGTTCTCGGCCTCAGCCTGGTGACCGTCGACGGGCTGACGGCTTCGATGATCCACCTGTTCAACCACGCGGTGATGAAGGGCGCGCTGTTCCTCGCGGTCGGCTGCATCGCCTACCGCCAGGCCTCGTTCCGGATCGACGACTTCGCCGGCATGGGGAGACGCATGCCGTGGACGATGGCGGCGTTTACCGCGGGCGGGCTCAGCCTGATCGGAATCCCGCTCACCGCCGGCTTCATCTCGAAATGGTACCTGATCCTGGCCGCTCTCGCGGCGGATGAGCCGATCATCGCGGCGCTGATCGTGATCAGCTCGCTGCTCGCGGTAATCTACATTTGGCGGGTGGTGGAAGCGGCCTATTTCCGCAGCCCGCCGCCCGACGCCCCTTCCGGCGAGGCGCCGCTTTCCCTGCTGATCCCGACCTGGGTGCTGATCGCGCTCAACGTCTATTTCGGGATCGAGACCTCGCTGCCGGTGGGCGTCGCGGAACACGCCGCGCGTGCGTTGATGGGGGTCGCGCCGTGAGCGTCGAATTCGCCATGGCGATGGCGCTTGCCGGCCCGCTCGCCGGCGCGCTGCTGATCGCGCTGTTCGGACGAAGGCCCAACCTCCGCGACGGCGCGATGATCGCGGCATCGGTCGTCACCTTCCTCGCTGTCTACCGCATCCTGCCGGCGGTCGACGCCGGCGGGCGGCCCGAACTCTTCCTGTTCGATTTCGTGCCCGGGCTCGGCATCCGCTTCGTCATCGAGCCGCTCGGCATGCTGTTCGCGCTGGTCGCCTCGTTCCTGTGGATCGTCACCTCGTTCTACGCCATCGGGTACATGCGGGGGCATCACGAGGAGAACCAGACGCGGTTCTATATCTGCTTCGCCATCGCGATCTCGGCGGCGCTGGGCGTCGCGATGTCGGGCAACATGCTGACGCTGTTCATCGCATACGAGGTGCTGACGCTCTCCACCTACCCGCTGGTCACCCATCACCAGTCGCCGGAATCGATGCGCGCCGGTCGGACCTATCTCGGCATCCTGCTCTCGACCTCGATCGGGCTCCAGCTCGTCGGCATCGTCTGGACCTACGGCGCGACGGGCACGCTCGACTTCACCCCGGGCGGCATCCTCGCCGGCAAGGTCGAGGGCTGGGCGCTGATCGTGCTCCTGTTCCTTTACATGTACGGGATCGGCAAGGCGGCGCTGATGCCGATCCACCGCTGGCTGCCGGCGGCGATGGTGGCGCCGACTCCGGTCAGCGCGCTGCTGCACGCGGTCGCGGTGGTCAAGGCGGGCGTGTTCACGGTGCTCAAGGTCACGATCTACATCTTCGGCGTCGACTATCTCAGCGAGACCGGGGCGAGCACATGGCTGATGTACGTCGCGGGCGCGACCATCGTCATCGCCTCGGTGGTGGCTCTGACAAAGGACAACCTCAAGGCGCGGCTCGCCTATTCGACGGTGAGCCAGCTCAGCTACGTCGTGCTCGGCGCGGCGCTGGCGACGAGCTGGAGCGTGGTCGGCGGAGCGATGCACATCGCGATGCACGCCTTCGGAAAGATCACGCTGTTCTTCTGCGCGGGCGCGATCATGGTGGCGGCGCACAAGACCGAGATCAGCGACATGGCCGGGCTCGGCCGCCGGATGCCGTTCACCTTCGCCGCCTTCGCCATCGGGGCGCTCAGCGTCACCGGGCTGCCGCCGCTGGGCGGCGCGTGGAGCAAGTGGTATCTCGGGCTGGGCGCGGCCGACGCCGAGCAGCTGATCTTCGTTGCCGTGCTGATGATCTCCTCGCTGCTCAACGTCGCCTATCTGATCCCCGTCGCCGCGCGTGGGTTCATCTCCCCGAGGCGCGAGAACGAACCGGTGCCGCAGCCGGTGGGCGCCGCCGTCGCCCACGATGAACACGAAGACGCGGGCGGCATCCGCGAGGCGCCGATGTTCTGCGTCGTGCCGCTCTGCCTGACCGCGGTCGGCTGCCTGGTGCTGTTCTTCGCGGCCGACGACATCGCGGCCTTCCTCGCACCGATCGCGCAACGCTGAGACCGGATCGATGGCTGAAAGAGAGCATTCCCGGCCCGCAGGCGAACGAGAATACTGGCTCGACCGCTCGGCCAACGTCACCAAGGTGTTCTGGGCGGTGGTCGCCGTCTGCGCGGTGCTGGGCCTGCTCGACTTTTTATACCACAAGCACGCCGAGCTCGGCTTCGACGGGTCGTTCGGATTCCACGGCTGGTACGGATTCGTCTGCTGCGTCTTCCTGGTGCTCGCCGCCAAGGAGCTGAGGAAGCTCCTGAAGCGGGACGAGGACTACTATGATCGCTAGCCTGCCGCCCGGGCTGCTGCTGATCGTGGCCGCGCTCGCAATCCCGTTCCTGCCGGACGTCCTGCGCCGCGCCTGGACGGTCGTCGTGCCGGCGGCGGGGCTTTGGGCGCTGATCGTGCTGGAGCCCGGCAGCCATCTCGCTTTCACCTGGTTCGGCGCGGAATTCGTGCCGGTCCGCGTCGACAAGCTGAGCCTGATATTCGGCTACATCTTCCATATCGCGGCCATCATCAGCGCGATCTATGCGCTCCACGTCCGCGACACGATCCAGCACGTCGCGGGCATGATGTATGCCGGGAGCGGGATCGGCGCGGTCTTCGCGGGCGACCTGGTGACGCTGTTCGTCTACTGGGAGGCGATGGCGATCACGTCGGTCTTCCTGATCTGGGCGCGCGGCGGCGAGACCGCCTACCGGTCCGGGATGCGCTATCTCGTCATCCAGATCGCCTCGGGCGTGCTGCTGCTGTCGGGCGCGATCCTGCAGGTGGAGCAGACCGGCTCGATCGCCTTCGACCGCATGACGCTGGGCAATTTGGCGACTTGGCTGATTCTGCTCGCCTTCGGCATCAAATGCGCCTTCCCGTTCCTGCACAACTGGCTGCAGGACGCCTATCCCGAGGCGACGGTCACCGGCACGGTGTTCCTAAGCGCGTTCACCACCAAGGCCGCCGTCTACGCGCTCGCCCGCGGCTTTCCCGGGACCGAGATGCTGATCTTTGTCGGGGCGGCGATGACGGCGTTTCCGATCTTCTACGCGGTAATCGAGAACGACCTCCGGCGGGTGCTCGCCTACAGCCTGAACAACCAGCTCGGCTTCATGGTGGTCGGCGTCGGCATCGGCACGCCGATGGCGCTGAACGGCGCGGCGGGGCATGCCTTCGCCCACATCCTGTACAAGGCTCTGCTTTTCATGTCGATGGGCGCGGTGCTCTACCGGGTGGGCACGATCAAGGGCTCGGAATTGGGTGGGCTTTACAAGTCGATGCCGTTCACCACCGTCTTCTGCATCGTGGGCGCCGCCTCGATCTCGGCCTTCCCGCTGTTTTCGGGCTTCATCGCCAAGGCGCTGACGCTGTCCGCTGTCGCCTACGAGGGCTATGTCGTCGTCTGGCTGATCCTGATGTTCGCCTCGGCCGGCGTGTTTCACCATTCCGGCATCAAGATCCCCTATTTCGCGTTCTTCGCTCACGATTCGGGCAAGCGCTGCAAGGAAGCCCCGATCAACATGCTGATCGCAATGGGGATCGCGGCCTTCCTCTGCATAGCGCTCGGGGTCTGGTCGCCGGCGCTCTATTCGATCCTGCCCCACGACGTGGACTACGAGCCCTATACGCCGACCCATGTGATCGGCCAGCTCCAGCTCCTGATGTTCTCGGCGCTCGCCTTCGCGGTGCTGATTCGCTACCGGATCTACCCGCCGGAGCTCAAGTCGACCAACCTCGATTTCGACTGGCTGTACCGCAAGGGAGCCCCGGCGCTGATCGGCCGGTTCTGGCCCGCCATCTGGTCGGCGTGGCAGGGTTTCCTGGGCGCGCTGGCGGGCGGGCTTCGGGCAGGTATCGGCGCGGTGACACGACTCGCCGGGCCGGAGGCGACGCTGGCAAGGACCTGGCCGCTCGGCTCGACGACGCTCTGGGTCGCGGTGCTGCTCGGCGGCTTCCTGCTGATCTACTATTTGTAGGCGGTGCCCGGGTCGCGACGGTCCGTACGCGCGTTGCCGCCCTCCCCCGGCCCCTCCCGCAAGCGGGAGGGGAGAAGGCAAAGAGGAGTCGGCGAGCGAGTCCCCCTCTCCCCGTGGGGAGAGGGCTGGAGTGAGGGGCGCCTCTCGTCAATCTGGTTGCATCGGCAACTAAATTGCTTCAGCCTGCGCTCACCGGATGGAGAGCGATTGATTGCCGCGGCCACCGAACATATTGCTCATCACCTCGGATCAGCACCGCTGGGACTGTTTCGGGTTCGAGGGGCGGCGGATCAGGACGCCCTGGCTCGATCGGATGGCGGAAGCGGGAACCCGGTTCTCCGCGGCGATCACGCCCAATCTCGTCTGCCAGCCGGCGCGTGCGTCGATCCTGACGGGGATGCTGCCGCTCACCCACGGTGCCTACGACAATTTCGTCGATCTCGATGCGCGCACCGCCGAAAGCGGCTGGGCAAGACGCCTGTCGAATGCGGGCTATGTCAGCAAATTCATCGGCAAAGCTCATTTCGGCGAAGACCCCAAGGCGACGCCATACGGCGCACCCGAGAGCCGGGAACAATCGGCCGGTTTTCCGAAGGACTGGTCGGGACCTTATATGGGCTTCGACGACGTGGAATTGATGATTCTCGGGCACTGGCACGAATTCCTTCCCTGCGAGAAGCCCCCGCGGGGTCACCATTTCGAGCGCTGGTTCTGGGGCCACGGCCGCGAGGGCGAAGCGTGGTCGCTTTGGCCGCGGGATCTCGGGCCCGCGCCGGAGGCGGCGCAGACCTGGTTCTCGAAGCTCCCCGAACTTTGGCATTCCACGACCTGGGTTACCGACCGCACCCTTACTTTCCTGGACGGATGCGACCGGGAAAAGCCGTTCTGCCTCTGGGCGTCCTACCCCGACCCGCATCATCCGTTCGACTGTCCCGAGCCCTGGAGCCGGCTTCATCGCGCCGAGGATGTCGACATTTCCCGGACTCACATTCGGGATCTCGACCGCCGGCCGTGGTGGCACCGCGCGTCGCTCGAGAACGAGCCACAGGGTAAAAGCGAGCGCTCCCGCATCCTGCGCCGCGAATACAGCCGGATCGAACCGCAATCGGACCTTCAGCTCGCGGAGATGACGGCCAACTATTATGGCGAGATCGCGTTCATCGACCACGGCGTGGGCCGAATTCTGGGAAGGCTGGACGAGTTGGGCCTGGCGAAAGACACACTCGTCGTGTTCACCGCCGACCACGGCGACCTGCTGGGAGATCACGGCCTCTATCTCAAGGGACCCACGCCCTACGAAGGCCTGCTCAGGGTGGGGCTGATCCTGCGGGGACCCGGTATCGAAGCGGGTCGCGTCGTGCCGGATCCGGTGTCGACGGTGGACCTCGCCGCGACCTTCTACGACTACGCCGGGATCGATTGTCCCGAAGAAATCCAGAGCCGGTCGCTCAAACCGGTCATGGGCGGCGACGAGAGCCGGGAGGTCGCCTACAGCGAATGGAATCTGCACCCCAGCCGCACCGGGATCGAATTGCAGCTTCGGACGGTTCGGACGGCCGATGCGAAATTGACCTTGGATCTCCTGTCGGAAACGGGGGAGATGTACGACCTTGCGAGCGACCCGGACGAGTTGGAGAACCTGTTCGACGACGCTGCCCGTCACGGCCATCGTCGCGAGTTGATCGACACGATTCGGGCCCGTCCCGGTACCATTCTTTCCGAATTCCCCGAACACCGGGAATAGCGAGCTATGTCGAAGCCCGAGGGCAAGCCGGACACATCCGAATTCGATATCAACCGGATTACCGGCTACAGACTGTCCGCGTTGTCCAATCGCCTGACGCTCTGGTCCGCGCGCGTCTATCGTCGCGAGTTCGGCGTGAGTTCGCTCGAATGGCGGGTTCTCGCGAGCCTCGCGGCGCTCGGCCCCGTCACGGCGCGCGATGTCGCGGAGTTCGCGGTGCTCGACAAGAGCAATGTCAGCCGGGCCGTCCACCGTCTCACCCGGCGCCGGTTTGTCGAGCAAAGCGGCCACCCGGTGGACGGGAGAAGCAGAATTCTGACCCTGACGAGGGAAGGCAGGACGTTGCATGGCAAGATTTCCGCGCGCTCCCGCCGGCGGGAGGAGGACTTGTTTCGGGATTTCACGGAATCCGAACGCGAGAGCTTCGCGGCGTTTCTGACCAGGCTGGACCAGCGCGCCCGGGTGCTCCTCCGGGCGACCGAGAAATAGGCGCGGCATGAAGATCGTTCTCCTGGGCACGGGAACGCCGGCCCCCTCTCTGGAACGCGCCAGCTCCAGCTATCTTGTGGATTGCGGCGAGAGCGTCGTCCTGTTCGA
Source organism: Alphaproteobacteria bacterium (assembly GCA_965202835.1). Lineage (GTDB taxonomy): Bacteria > Pseudomonadota > Alphaproteobacteria > MPNO01 > MPNO01 > MPNO01. The sequence continues at coordinate 1,033,032 of CBDBCA010000002.1, forward strand.
CTGCGGCCCGGGCGCCTACCACCGGATGATGGAGGCGGGGTACCGGGCGACCGACATCACCGACCTGGTGTTTTCCCATCTCCACTACGACCACTGTCTCGACTACGCGCGGCTGGTGATGACGCGCTGGGACCAGGGCGCCGGCCAGATCCCGGAACTCAATGTCTACGGCCCGACCCATACCGCGCGCATGACCGAGCTCCTCTTCGCCGCAGACGGCGTGTTCGGGCCGGATATCGAAGCACGGACGGCACTTGAGCCCAGCGTCCAGGTATACGAATCGCGCGGCGGCACCCGCCCCCGGAAAACTCCCGAACCCGTCGTGCGGGAGATCGCGAGCGGCGACACCGTCGAAGGGAACGGCTGGAGGCTCGGGACCGTCAGCGTCCCGCATGCCCAACCGGTGCTGGAATGCCTCGGTTTCCGGCTCGATACACGGGACGGCACCTTCGCCTATTCGGGTGACGCGGGTCCGTCCGCCGCTTTCGCGCGGCTCGCGGCGGGATCGGACGTGCTGGTTCACATGACCTACCAGATCTCGGGCACCGCGCCGGGTCCCGAATGGACGCGCGGCGCCGCCGGACATCTGGAGGCCGCGCGGGTCGCGACGGATGCGAAAGTCCGAACCCTGGTGGTGAGCCACGTCTCCAACCAGATGGACGTGCCCGGCGTGCGCGAACGCCTGATCGCGGAGATGGCGGAAGTCTTCGACGGCAACATCGTCTGGGGCGAGGATCTCATGCACGTCCCGGTCGGCGATCCGGAGGCCGAGCGGCACACAGGCTAGGCACTCCGCGTTGCCTGGAAGCGTATGCGGATGATAAGGTTGCCATGACAACTAAATCGGGCAATCGCCCGGGCAGGAGGCAGGAGATGACGTTCAAATCCTTTACCGGTTGCGTAGCCGCGGCGGGGATCGCCGGCGCGCTGGCTCTGAGCGCCGGACCGGCAGCCGCGGCGTGGAAACCCGCCGGTCCGATCAACCTGATGATCGCCTTCGCCGCGGGCGGCGGCGCTGACACCCAAGCGCGGCTGATCGCGACCGAGCTGGAGAAGAGCAAAGGCTGGAAGATCATCCCGCAGAATGTCACCGGCAAGGGCGGGGCGGTGATGGCACGCAAGCTGAAGGCCCAGCCCAGTGACGGGCTCACCGTCGGCATCGCGGTCACCGAAACCTTTGGCTACAACATGCTCGCCGTGAAGAAGGCGGGCTACTCGGCGGACGATTTCACCTTCGTCACCACCACGGCGGGCTCGCAGATGGGAATCGTCGCGAAGACGAGCCGCGGCTGGAAGACGATCCAGGACGTCATCGCTGCGGCGAAGGCGGGCAAGACAATAAAGCTCGGCGCGATGAGCGCGAAGCTTGCCGACATCGCATACGTCATCCAGCAGAAATTCGGCGTCAAGTTCAACACCGTCGTGTTCCGGGGCGGCCGCAAGGTCCTGAACGCGATCACCGCGGGCGATGTCGACGTCGGCTGGGTCGCCGGCATCCAGGCCAAGGGGGTCCGCGCGGGCGACCTCGTCAACCTGATGTCCGGCGAGACGACCCGGCTCAAGATATCTCCGGATGTACCGACGCTCGACGAACTCGGCATTCCCTACAACGCGGGCGCCAAATTCCTGATCGTTGCTCCGAAGGGCATTCCCGCGGACGCCCGCAACGGGATCACCGACGCGATCGCCTCGGTGCTCAACGACAAGTCCACCAAGGCGGCGAAGTTTGTGCAACGCGCCTTCGGCGGGCCGCAGCTGATTTCCGGGGCGGCGCTCGAGAAACTGATCGCCGACGGCATCGCGAACTCCAAGACGCTGATGGCGGCCACCCAATAGGCAGGCTTCCCGGGGCCGGGTCGGGCTGCCGGGACCGAAATGCGGGGCGACCCCTGGTCGCTGGGCGCCGCGGCGGTCTTCGCCGCGTTCGCCCTCCTGACCCTGGGAATATGGATCCCCGCCGACGTCGAGACCGGCATCGTCGAGACGTTCAGGCGGCGCATCGTCATCGGCGATGCCATGGCGCCCACCGCGGTCGCCGTCGGCATGATCGTGACGGCGGTCCTGCTCGCCGTGTCTACGGTTCTCCCGCGCCGGCGCGAGGAGGCGCCGCCGGACCGCCATAGCGTTCTGTTCGTCGTCCGGCTCGCGGCGGTGATCGCCACGGGCCTCGTGCTGATGAGCCACACGGGACCGTTGGTCGTCGATGCGATCAACGGGCTGGGCGGTGCCATCGGAAGCTATCGCGAGCTGCGCGACACCGTCCCCTACAAGTATCTCGGCTACCTGATCGGCGGCGCGGTTCTGGTGGGAGGCGCCATCGCCGTCGTCGAGCAGCGGTTGACGCGGGGTGCCGCGTTCGCGGGCATAATCGCCGCGTTCGCGCTCGCCGGGCTTTACGACCTGCCTTTCGACGACCTTCTGTTGCCGCCCAACGGCGACCAGTGATGGGCGTTCTCGATCACGTCTGGCTCGGGGTTGTAGCGGTTTTCACGGAAGCCGCGGTCGCCACCGTCTTCGGCCTGCCGATCTCGATCACCGTCGTCATGGTGGCGCTCGGCTTTCTGGGCGGAGTCGTGGTCGGCGCGACGCCCGGACTCGGCGGGCCGTTCGCCATGGCGATCTCGCTGCCCATCCTGATCACCATCTTCGGCTTCAACCCGGACGCCCTGCTGCCGGTGCTCGGGTTCCTGATCGGCATCATGAAGGGGGCGACGGTGGGGGGCGCGGTGCCGGCGATCCTGTTCAACACGCCGGGCACGCCCGATTCCCTGATGACCACGCTCGACGGGTTTCCCATGACCCGCAAGGGCGAGGCCGGCAAGGCGCTTCGCATCGCGCATTTTTCCTCCGCTTCCGGCGACACTTTTTCGGACCTCGTCCTGTTCACCTGCGCACCTTTCCTCGCCATCGCGGTCGAAGCCTATCTCGATTTCCCGGAGAAGGCGGCGCTGATCATCCTGTCGCTCGCCTTCATCTCGGCGGTGGTCGGGGATTCGGTCTGGAAGGGAGTGCTCGCCGCGTTGTTCGGCATGTTCTTCGCCTTCATCGGGACCGGCGAAGACCACCATCCGCGCCTCTCGCTCGGCTCGGACGCGCTGGCGGGCGGACTGCCCCTGATCAGCGTCGTGCTCGGCGTGCTGATCGTCGGCGAAGTGTTCCGGGCGCTCGAGGAGATGTGGCGCGAGAAACGCGCGACCGACGCGATCGCGGCGCCGGCCGCATCGGGCGACAACCGCCTCCGGCTGCGCGACATCAGACGCATCGCGCCATTCGTTGGGATGTCGGCCGCTATCGGCACCATGGTCGGCGCTCTGCCCGGCATCGGCTCGACCCTCGCGGCGACGCTCGGCTACGCCACGGGGCGCAGGCTGCACAAGGGCGAGGTGCGGTTCGGAGACGGCGCGCCCGAAGGAGTCGCAGCGACCGAGGCGGCCAACAGCGCGGTCTCCGGCGCCAACCTGATCCCGGTGCTCTCCCTCGGTATCCCGGGCAACGTCGCCGCGGTGTTCATCATCCTCGCCACCGAGACGATCAGCGGCTTCAACCCCGGCCCGGCGGTGTTCCGACTGACCCCGGACCAGATCAACAGCGAGATGGTCATCGCCTTCGGACTGTTCACGACGATGGTGCTTGCCAATCTGCTCAACTGGACCGTGGGCGGAGCCTTCATGCGCTCGATGGGAGTCATGGTGCGCATTCCCAAGCAGCGCCTGCTCCCGATCGTGTTGCTGCTGACGCTGACCGCGATCTATGCACAGCGCCCGGAGATGCTGTCGATTTACACCACGCTGTTTTTCGGCTTCGTCGGCTACGTCTTGCGCAAGCTGCACTTCTCGGTGCTGCCCTTCGTGATCGCCTTCATCCTCGCCAACAATCTGGAAGAAGCGGTGCGCCAGGCGTTCTCCGCGACGGGAGCCGATCCGTGGTTCCTGTTCTCCAGCCCGATCTCCATCGCCTTCATGGCGCTGGCGGTCTTCGTCGTCGTCTTTTTCGCTCGCGGTCGCGGCGGACAAAAAAGTAAAGGAACCCCGCAAGATGAATGAAGGCCGGAACCTCCTCTTCATCATGTCGGACGAGCACAATCCCAAGATGCTCGGCTGCTACGGGCACGACATGGTGCGGACGCCCAACCTGGACCGGCTGGCGGAGCGCGGCACACGATTCACCGCCGCCTATACGAACTCGCCGATCTGCATCCCGGCGCGCGCCGCCTTCGCGACCGGGCGCTACGTGCACGAAACGCGATACTGGGATAACGCCCACCCCTATGACGGCGCCGTGCCAGGCTGGGGCCATCGCTTGCAGCGCGAAGGTCACCGGGTGGAGTCCATCGGCAAGCTCCATTATCGCGGCGCGGAGCTCGACAGCGGTTTCGACCGGCAGATCGAGCCCATGCATGTGATGGACGGCATCGGCCAGGTCTGGGGCTCGGTCCGCGATCCGCTGCCGCCGGAGCGCCCTGCGAAGATGCTCGACCGGATCGGGCCGGGCGAATCCAGCTACAACCGCTACGACCGGTCGATCGCGGACAACGCGAAGGCCTGGCTCGCCGATGCAGCGGCACGGAGCGACGACAAGCCCTGGGTGCTCTTCGTCGGCTTCGTCGCCCCTCACTTCCCGCTGGTTGTGCCGCGGGAATACTACGACCTCTACCCGATGGACCGCCTGCCGGAACGGAAGCTCGACCCCGACAAGGGATATGTCCGCCACCCCTGGCTCCAGCGCATGGACGACTTCCAGCAGGTCGACCGCCATCTCACGGAGGAAGAGCGCCTGAAGGCGGTGGCGGCCTATTTCGGCCTCTGCACATATGTCGATTCGCTGATCGGCGAGGTGCTGGATACGCTGAAAGCGGTCGGGCTCGGCGAGACCACCCGCGTGGTCTACACCAGCGACCACGGCGACAACGTGGGCGCGCGCGGGCTTTGGGGAAAATCCAACATGTACGAGGAATCGGCGGGGGTTCCGCTGATTCTCGCCGGACCCGATATCGCGGCGGGCGCGGTGTGCGACACACCGGTCTCGTTGCTCGATGCCTACCCGACCGTCCTCGCCGCGACCGGGCTCGCGCCCACGGACGCGGAAGAAGACCTGCCGGGGCGGTCCTGGCTCGACATCGCCGCCGCACCCTACGACCCGGACCGCGTCGCGTTCAGCGAATACCACGCCGCCGCCTCGCCCAGCGCGGCCTTCATGGTGCGGCGCGGGAACAGGAAGCTCATCCACTATGTCGGTTACGAGCCCGAGCTGTTCGACCTCGCCGCCGACGCAGAGGAAACCGTGGACCTCGCCGCCTCGGACCCGGCGGCGGTCGCGGAATATGAGGCGATCCTCCGCGCGATCTGCGATCCCGAGCTCGTCGACCGCCGCGCCAAGGACGACCAAAACGCGCTCACCGCCCGCTTCGGCGGCCCCGAGGCCGCGTTCGAGACCGGCACGCCCGGGGCAACGCCGGTGCCGGGCGAGAGTCACGAGTGACGCAAACGCCCGGCGTCCGGCTTCGTGGACAACTGAAAGACCGGGCGTCGCCGTTGACTCGCGCCGGGCGCCGCCCGACGCTGTATCCATCCGGCGGGGAGACAAGCGGGCATGGTGTCGAACAGGACCCTCTATCTTGCGAACCCATACGGTTTCTCGGCTCAGCAAAACCGGGGGCCGTTGAGGGAACTCCGCACAGCCCTGGAAGACCTGGGCGCCGAGATCTGGGAGCCGTTCGAGCGTAACAACCAGATCGACCGCGCGAGCCCCGGCTGGGCCTACCGGATCGGCCAGGCCGATCTGCGCGACGTGCGGGACGCCGACGGGCTGTTCGCGGTAGTCAACGGCTGCCCGCCCGACGAAGGGGTGATGGTGGAGCTGGGGATGGCGATCGCCTGGGCAAAGCCGGTGTTCCTGTTCCGCGACGATTTTCGCCGCTGCACCGACAGCGAGGTCTATCCGCTCAACCTGATGCTGTTCACCGGCCTGCCGGAAGTCGGATGGGAAGACTGGTGGTACGGTTCGGTCGACGAGATCGCGGCTCCCGGCAAGGCGCTCGCGCGGTGGCTGAGGGGCGACACGCCCCGCTGAGCGCGATGACGGGACGAACGAACGACCTACCGCCGGATTTCGACAGCGTCGTCCGGGAACTGATCGACGGCAAGACCAAGCCGCTGGGCGCTCTCGGCCAGGTGGAATCCGTCGCGCTGCAGATCGCGCGGGCGACCCGCAGGACAGCGCCGCGCCTCGAATCCTGCGAGTTGACCATATTCGCTGGCGACCATGGCATCGCGGCTGAAGGCGTTTCCGCCTATCCGCAGGCTGTCACCCGCGAAATGCTTCTGAATTTCCTCCATGGCGGCGCCGCGGCAAACGTATTCGCCAAAGCGGTGGGCGCATCGGTCCGGGTGGTCGACGCGGGCGTGGCGGGAGACTCGATCCGGCACCCGGAACTCCTTTCCCGCCGCGTCGCACCCGGAACGCGGAACTGCCGCGTCGAACCCGCGATGACGGCGGCGCAGCGGGACGACGCCCTTCGTGCCGGCCAGTTGTTGGCCGAGGATTGCACAGCGGATGTCCTGTCTTTCGGCGAAATGGGGATTGGCAACACGTCGGCCGCGGCGCTCATTGCCCACAAGGTCCTCGACCTGCCTCTCGCCGGTCTGATCGGGCGCGGTACGGGTCTGGACGATACCGGTCTCCAACGCAAGCGCGCGGTTCTGGAGGAGGCCGCGGCGCGCACCGATGCGCCTTTGAGCCCGGCCGAGGCGCTCACGGAGTACGGCGGTTTCGAGATCGCAATGATGGCCGGCGCCTTGCTCGGCGGGGGACGGTCGAACCGCCCGGTTCTTGTTGACGGGTTCATATCCACCGCGGCCGCCCTGCTGGCCCTTCGGATGGAACCGGCTGTCGAGCGAAGCCTGATCTTCGCGCACCGGTCGGCCGAGCCGGGTCATTCGGAAATGCTGCAGGCCTTGAATGCCCGGCCGATCCTCGGCCTGGACATGCGCCTCGGCGAAGGCACCGGCGCTCTGCTGGCCTGGCCGGTGGTGCGGGCCGCCTCCGCGATGCTGACCGATATGGCGAGCTTCGAGAGCGCCGGGGTCAGCGGACCCGCCTGACGGCACGACCGCCCCATGGGGTCCATATTCGCTCGCGAATGGATGTTGATCCGCCTGGCCTGCCAGATGCTCACCCGGTTTCCGTCGGCCCGGGGGATTGACTACGCCCCCGCGTTCGATTCCGCCGCCGTTCGCTACTACCCCGGCGTGGGGATATTGGTCGGATTTGCGGGCGGAGCCGTGTTCGCCGCCGCCCACGGGCCGCTCGGCCCGTTGCTGGCAGCGGTTCTGGCGATTGCCGCCACCGCGCTGCTAACCGGGGCAATGCATGAAGACGGCCTTGCGGACACCGTGGACGGAATCGGCGGCGGTCAATCGGCGGAGGGCGCGCTCGAAATCATGCGCGACAGCCGCATCGGCGTATACGGCGTGCTCGCCCTCATCCTTGTCGTCGGCGCCAAGTTCTTTGCTCTGTCGAGCCTGCCGCCATGGATCGGTTTCGCCATCCTTGTCGCCACGCACGGGCTCAGCCGGTGGAGCGTGGTCCTCGTGATCGCGACCGCGCGCTATGTCCGCCCGTCCGGCACCGCGAGCCCGGTCGCCGGCCCGGTCTCTTCCCTGTCCCACCTCGTCGCCGGAGGAACGGCCGCCGCCTGTCTGGCGCTGGCCGCGTTCGCCGCATCTCCCGAAGCCGCCGCAGGCGTGCTCGTGGGGCTCGCCTGCGGACACGTCGCGATAAGGGCCGCGTTCCAGGCAAAGCTGAAGGGCTACACCGGCGATTGCCTGGGCGCGACCCAGCAGGTGAGCGAACTCGGCGCCTATCTGGGCCTGCTGGCCTGCCTTTAGTCGAGCGGAGCGGCTGCCAGCGCCTCTTCCAGCCGGGTCCAGGCGGCTTCGTCCGGCGGCAGGCCGAATCTGAGCCAATCGGATCGTTCGGGAAAATCGCGGACCAGCATCCCCGCCCGGCCCAACACCGCGGCTATGATGGGTGCGTTGTCGTGCCTGACCAGACGGAATAACGAAGTTCCTCCCACCGCCTCCAGCCCGTGCGCCGAGAGGAGGGAATCCAGCCTCTCGACCACCTTCGCCAGCCGTTCGGCCGTCTCTTCCCGCCAGGCGTCGTCCCGGAGCGCGGCGATGGCGACATGGATGGCGATTCCGGAGACGGGCCAAGGGCCCAGCGCGTCTTCCACCTGCCTTACTACGTCCGGTTCGGCGATCAGGAAACCCAGGCGCATTCCGGCCAGCCCATAGGCCTTGCCAAAGGACCGCAACACCATCAGCCCGGGCTGCGGCATCGCCGGCACGACACTGAGTTCGGCCTCGGAAAACTCGGCGAAGGCTTCGTCGACAATCAGCCGGCCTCCCGAATGCATCCTGCGGGCCTGCAGGTCCTGAAGGAAGGCGGGCTCCATCATGCGACCGTCGGGATTGTTGGGATTGCAGAGGATCGCGACGTCGCCCTCTTCCAGCACATCCGTGTCCGCGCCTTCGACCACGGCGGCGTCAGCGGCCTCCCACACGGCGGCGAATTCTGCGTAGGTCGGCGACAGGATCGCTACCCTCTCCGCCGAGAGGATACGGGGCAGCGAGGAAATCAGGATTTGCGTTCCAGGTGCGGCGGCGACCAGATCGGGATCGCGCGCGCCATAGGCCGCCGCGGCGGCTTCCTTGAGCTCCCGGATATGTACGGCCTCGGGCAGGCGCGTATAGGCTGTTTCGGGAATTGGCGGCACCGGGTAGGGAAAAGGGCTGATGCCCGTAGACAGGTCGATCACCGGTTCGGGCGCTTCCGGATATCGTTGCCGCAGGAGCGACAATTGGCCGCCGTGGTGGATCATGCGGCTCGCATCGTGATGGCCGCCGTGTGGTTCGAGACCAACATTCTCCTCCTGGCCGCCGCCCTCCTCGTCGAGGCGGTCCTCGGCTATCCCAAGGCGCTGTTCGCCCGGATCGGCCATCCCGTGGTCTGGATCGGCGCGCTTCTGAACCGGATGGAACGCCGCTGGAACCGGCCGACCTTGCCCGATCGGCGCCGCTGCCTCAACGGTGCCTGTTGCGTGATCCTTGTGCTTGTCGTTTCGGTGGGCCCCGCCGCGCTGTTGCAGGTCGTCGCCATGCTGTTTCTGCCATGGTGGATCGCCGCCTTGGCGACTTCCGTCCTTGCGTCCTCGATGCTGGCGCAACGCAGCTTGCATGAGCACGTGGCGGCGGTCCGGGACGGGCTTTCGTACGGGAGCCTCCCCGCCGGAAGAGACTGGCTGAGGCACATCGTCGGCCGCGACACGGAATCGCTGGACGAAGCGGGCGTGTCCCGCGCAGCCATCGAGAGTCTGGCGGAGAATTTCTCCGATGCCGTGGTCGCACCCGCCGTCTGGTTTGCCCTCTTGGGGTTGCCGGGTGCGGCCGCCTACAAGGCCGTCAACACGGCGGACAGCATGATCGGCCACGACAACGAGCGTTTTCGGGACTTCGGCCGGTTCGCCGCGCGCCTCGACGACCTCGTCAACCTGCCGGCATCGCGCCTCGGCGCGGTCTGGATCGTCGCCGCCGCAGCGACCATCCGCGGCGCCTCGCCCGCTGGCGCGTTGAAGGCGGTCCGGAGGGACGCATCCCGCCACCGCTCTCCCAACGCCGGCTGGCCGGAAGCCGCCATGGCGGGCGCGTTGGGGCTGCGCCTCGCCGGACCGAGGCAATATCCCGGGCGGTTCGTCGACGACGCGTGGATGGGAGACGGGCGCGCGGAAGCGACATGGGAAGACATAGGAAGTGCCCTGCGCCTCTATCGCCGGGCCTGCGCATTGCAGATCGGGGCCGCCCTGCTTGTATTTCTCGCTATCGCGCCATAGCGATCAGGCGGTCGATCTCGAGATGCATCGCCAGGTGGTCCGCGAGCTCGTCGAGAGTCCTGTCGATCAGCGCGCGGTGGCTGTCGATGGCGTTTTCCGCGCCGAAAGCACGCAACCATCGGGCCCGGTAGCTGTCGCTCGCAAACACCCCGTGCACGTAAGTGCCCGCGACCCGGCCGTCCGCGGATGAAGCGCCGTCGGGACGGCCGTCGGAGATGCGATGGATCGGCCTTTCGGAATCGGGGCCCTGGGTCCTTCCCGTGTGTATCTCGTAACCCGAGAACGCCGCGCCGACGGGGACGGTCTCTCCGATGACCTCCCTGACCGTCTTCGGATCGCTCAGCACGGTATCGACCTCCAGCAATCCCAGCCCATCGGCCGTCCCGGGCGGCCCCTCAAGGCCATGCGGATCGGCGATCGTTCGGCCCAGCATCTGGAACCCGCCGCACAGGCCGAGAACGCGACCGCCGCGGCGGCGATGGGCGAGGATGTCGATATCCCACCCCTCCTCCCGCAGCGCCGTGAGGTCGGCAATCGTCGCCTTGCTGCCCGGAAGGATGACGATGTCCGCGTCCACCGGCAGGGGCGCGCCGCGCTCGACAATTGTCAGTTCGACCTCCGGTTCCGCGCTCAGCGGGTCCAGATCGTCGAAATTGGCGATCCGCGGGAGATGGGGCACCGCGATCCGAACGCGCCCGCTGCCGGGGGACGCGCGGACCTTTCTCTCAGAAAGATCGTAAGCGTCTTCGGCCGGTAGCAGCCTCGCGCGGTCGAAGAACGGCACCAGCCCGAGCGCCGCCCATCCGGTTCGCCGGGCGATCTCCGCCATGCCGCTGTCGAAGAGCGTGGGATCGCCCCGCATCTTGTTGACGATGAAGCCGACGATCAGCGCCGCATCGGTAGCCGAGACGACGGCTTTGGTGCCAACGAGGGCAGCGATCACGCCGCCCCGGTCGATGTCTCCGATCAGCACCACAGGAATATCGGCGGCGGCGGCGAAGCCCATATTGGCGATATCGGCATCCCGCAGATTGGTCTCCGACGCGCTGCCGGCGCCCTCGACGACGATGAAATCGGCTTCCTCGCGCAGCTTCGCGAAACTCTCCATCACGCGCGGCAGGAGACGACACTTGGTCTCCTGGAACTCGCGGGCGCGGGCGACGCCCTTGACCTGTCCCTGAACGACGATTTGCGCGCCGGTATCGGAGCTCGGCTTCAACAGGACGGGGTTCATGTGAACGCTGGGCGTTACCCGCGCCGCCCGCGCCTGGAGAGCCTGCGCCCGGCCGATTTCTCCGCCATCGGCCGCGACGGCGGCGTTGTTGGACATGTTCTGGGGCTTGAAGGGGCGGACGCTGTGGCCGCGGTTGGAGAGCGCCCTCAGAAGTCCGGCGGCCAGCACCGATTTGCCGACATTCGACCCGGTCCCCTGCAGCATGATCGCCCTTGCGGGCATCAGTACTCGATGCCCTCCTGGGTCTTCACGCCGGCCTTGAAGTGGTGCTTGACCAGGGTCATCTCGGTCACCAGATCGGCGGCCTCGACCAGCGGCGCCTTTGCGTTGCGGCCGGTGACCACGACGTGGAGGTCCCTCGGCCGCGCGGCGAGACCGGCAAGGACCTCGTCGACCGAAAGATAATCGTAGCGAAGCGCGATATTGAGCTCGTCCAGAACGACGAGGCCGAAATCTGCATTCGCCATCATCGCGACGGCGGTTTCCCAGGCTCTCCTGCAGGCCGCGATGTCCCGTTCCTTGTCCTGGGTCTCCCAAGTGAAGCCCTCGCCGAGCGCGTGCCACTCGACCATGTCGGCCGCCATCTCCTCAAGAGCGATTTTCTCGCCGGTCGACCAGGCGCCCTTGATGAACTGCACCACGCCGACCTTGCGGCCGCGGCCGATCATACGGAGTGCCAGCCCGAAGGCAGCCGTGGACTTGCCCTTGCCAGTGCCCGTGTGGACCATCAAGAGCCCCTTCTCGATGGTCTTGGAGGCGACCTCGGCATCCTGAACGGCCTTCCTGTGGGCCATTTTCGTTTTGTAGCGCGCGCCGTCGTCGTTCCGCTCGGTCATTCCGTTCCTTTGACGATCATGGGGATCCCCGCCACCATGAAGTGCACATATTCGGCGCGCGCGGCAACCTCGCGGTGCAACGCGCCCGCGGTGTCGCGGAAATCGCGGCCCAGCCGGTTGTCCGGGACGATCCCCAGGCCGACTTCGTTGGAGACCAGAACCGTCGGTCCGCGCCGTCGCTCCAGCGCTTCCAGGAAACGCTCGACGGCGGCCTCCACCGGGCGGTCGTTCAGCATCAGGTTGCTGAGCCACAGCGTCAGGCAATCGACCAACACCGGGGTCCCAACCGGGCACTCGTCGAGGGCTGACGCGAGTTCCAGCGGTGCCTCCGCAGTCTGCCATTCGGCTCCGCGGCGCGCCTTGTGCGCCTCGATTCGCTCGCGCATTTCCTCGTCAAGAGATTCCGCCGTCGCGATGTATCGCCATGGCGGCGGCATCGCTTCGACCAAGCCTTCGGCGTGACGGCTCTTGCCCGACCGGGCGCCTCCCAGGACCAGGTAGAGGTCGGCGATTGGCATGCGGTTCCCTGCGGGTGCGTAGACCGCCGCAGCGGTGCCTTGTAACATGGCGCCGAGGAGAATGCAGGGCTTTCGGCCCGGAGCCGCGACTGTCCTCGCCGCCGGAAAGATCTTGGTCGACCCAGAACACCGCATCAACGGAGACCCCGAGCCGCGTGACCGGCGGCCGGTGCTGCATATATGCCTGACCTGCCGGCCGGCCGGTTTGGCTCCGAACGCGCCCGACGATCCCGCCGCGGGATCGCGGTTCCACGACGCGGTGCGGCGCCGCCTGAACGCCCGTGATCTGGAATCGTCGATTCGGGTCAACCCGGTGACGTGCATGGCCAATTGCGAACAGGGATGCAGCGCCGCCCTGTCGGCGCCCGGGAAGTGGGCCTACGTCGCGGGCTATCTCTCGCCGGACCTCGCGGACGACGTGATCGATTACGCGCTGGTCTACGCTGCCTCCCAAACCGGCGTGGTCATGCCTTCGAAGCGCGCGCCCTCACTGCGCGATGCGATTGTCGCCCGCGTCCCCGCCCATCCCGACGATCTTCCCGAACCGCGAGACACGGCATGAGCTTTTCCGCGGAAAAGATACCGGCCACGATCATTACCGGCTTCCTCGGCGCGGGAAAAACGACGGTGGTTCGCCACCTGCTGAGCAACGCGAACGGTAGGCGTCTCGCGGTGATCGTCAACGAATTCGGCGCGGAAGGCGTCGACGGCGACACGCTCAGGAGCTGCGGGATCGAGGACTGCCCGGAAGACAACATCGTCGAGCTCGCAAACGGGTGCCTGTGCTGCACCGTCGCGGACGACTTCGTCCCCACCATGCGGACGCTGATCGACCGCGACGAACCACCCGACCACATCGTCATCGAGACGTCGGGGCTTGCGCTGCCGAAGCCCCTTATCAAGGCATTCGAATGGCCGGAAATTCGCTCCCGGATGACGGTCGACGGCGTCATCGCCGTGATCGACGGCCCCGCGGTCGCCGAAGGCCGGTTCGCCGACGATCTCGATGCGGTGAACGCGATGCGCGAGGAGGATCCGTCCATCGATCACGACAATCCGCTGCAGGAACTCTACGAAGACCAGTTGATGGCGGCGGATATCGTGGTGCTCAACAAGACGGATCTGCTGGAGTCCGACCGGCTGCCCGAACTGCGCGAGGAAATTTCCGCTTCCGCGGGACGGTCGTTGCGAATGATCGCGACCCGGGAGGGGGCGGTCGACCCGGCGATCCTGCTGGGGCTGGGCGCCGCGGCGGAGGACGATCTCGAATCCCGGCCGTCGCACCATGACGGGGAGGAGGACCACGAACACGACGATTTCGAATCCTTCGACGTCACGCTGGGCGACATCGAATCGCCGGCGACCTTCACGGACCGTCTGTCGCGCATCGCTTCCGATCACGACATTCTTCGTATCAAGGGATTTGCATCCGTGCCGGGGCGGCCGATGCGTCTTGCGATCCAGGGTGTTGGCCGGCGGGTCAACCACCATTTCGACCGTCCCTGGAGGGTGGATGAGAAGCGCGAGACCCGGCTGGTCGTGATAGGACAGACGGGTCTCGACCGCGCGGCCATCACGGAGGCGCTCGCGACCTGAGCCATGCACTTTCTGTTCCGCGAAGCGCACAGCCTCGACGAAATCGACTCCGCCGTCGATCTTGGCCAGAGCCCGGCGGACATGGTGTTCCTGTCCTTCGCGGACACCGACCTCGCCGCCGCGACGGTGGCGTGCCACGAAAACGGCGAAGATATTCCCACCCTGCGGCTCGCCAATATCGGCAGGCTACGTCATCCCCTGTCGGTGGACGTCTATGTCGACGAGGTAATCGCAAAGTCGAGGATCGTCGTGGCGCGTCTCCTTGGCGGGTTCGAGTACTGGCGCTACGGCATCGAGGAGATCGCCCGCGTCTGCGCGGAGTCGGACATTCTGCTGGCGCTCCTCCCGGGAGACGGCCGGTGGGATCCGCGGCTCGCCGAACTGTCTACGGTTCCGCCGGAGGCGCTGGACCGTCTGGACCGCTGCTTCGCCGAAGGCGGTCCGCACAATGTCGGCCTCGCACTTGAGCACATGGCGCATCTCGCCGGTCTCGGACAAGCGCCCACGGCTTCTCTCCGACCGGTCGCGCAGTTCGGCGAGCACGCGCTGGCCCGGGACGCGGAACCGGGGACTGCGACTGCGGTTATCGTCTTTTACCGCGCCTATCTCCTGGCCGGAGATATCGCGCCGCTCGAGGAGCTGGCCGCGCGTCTGTCGGAACGCGGCATTCGGACGATCAGCCTCTATGTGGGCAGCCTGAAGGACCCCGAGACCGCCTCCTACGTATCGCGGCGGCTCAAGGATATCCGGCCCGACATCGTGCTCAACGCGACGGCGTTTTCCGCGCGGCGCGACGAGAGCGGGTCGCCGCTCGATGCGGCCGGCGCGCCGGTGCTCCAGGTGATGCTGGCGGGATCGTCTCGCGATGCCTGGGCCGAATCGGCGCGCGGCCTCTCGCAGTCGGACCTTGCCATGCAGATCGTCCTCCCGGAGCTCGACGGCCGGCTTTCCTCGACGGCGATTTCCTTCAAGGCGGAGGATCAGCGGGAGGACCGTCTGGAATACGCTCGGACGAGCCACGCGCCCGATGCGCAGGGAATCGCGCTGGCGGCGGAACAGGCGGCGCGCTGGATCGGGCTCGCGGCGCGACCGCGCGGTGAACGGCAGCTCGCCATGGTGCTGTCCGATTACCCGGCGGCGGGCCAGCTTGCCCACGCCATCGGTCTCGACACGATCGAAAGCGGGGTCGAGCTCGTCTCGCTGCTGCGGGAAGCGGGCTACGGCGTCCCGGACGACGTGTCTTCTCTCGATCTCGTTGCCGCGCTTTGCGATGGGCCGCCGCGGCCGATCCTCGATCTTGCGGCGTATCGCCGTCTGTTCGCGACGCTGCCGGAGGAAGCCCGGACGCGAATTACCGAGGCATGGGGAACGCCCGAAGACGATCCGGCTGTCGAGGAAGGCGCGTTTCTGGTTCGCTACGGGCGCTTCGGGCGCCTGGTTGCCGCGATTCAGCCCGATCGCGGGCAGGTCCTCGACCGCAGGACCCTCTATCACGACCCTGACGTGCCGCCGCGCCACGCCTATGTCGCCTTCTATCTCTGGCTGCGCTGCGTCGAATCGATCGACGCCATGATTCATCTCGGCGCGCACGGAACGCTGGAATGGCTGCCGGGCAAGGCGGTCGCGGTATCGGCGGCGTGCTTCCCTGCGACGCTGCTCGGCGGCATTCCGGTCGCCTATCCGTTCATCGTCAACAACCCCGGCGAAGCGGCGGCGGCGAAGCGCCGGTTGGGCGCGGTCACCATCGGACACCTGACACCACCGTTGAAATCCGCCGGATCGCACGGTCCCGCGCTGGAGCTGGAGCGGCTGATCGACGAATACGCCGGCGCCGACGGTCTCGACAAGCGGCGGACCGCGCTGCTGCGCGGCGACATTCTGGATCGCGCGGACACGCTTGGCTTGCTGGAGGAATGCGGCGCGAGCGCGGACATGTCGGAAGACGACCGACTCGCGCGGCTCGACACCTATCTCTGCGACGTCAAGGATCTCCAGATCCGGGACGGGCTCCACGTGTTCGGACGCATTCCGGAGGCTGGCCGGCGTATCGCGCTGCTGTCCGCGTTGCAGAGAAACGTACCGCCAGCACTTGCCGCCGATCTCGAGGCCCGGCTAGACGCTTGCCCCGGCTCCGAACGGCAGGCGCTGCTCGACACGCTCGACGGCAGGTTCGTCGAGCCCGGTCCCGCCGGAGCCCCGACCCGGGGCCGAGGCGACGTGCTCCCCACCGGGCGCAACATGTTCACCATCGATCCGCGCGCCGTGCCGACCCATTCCGCCATGGTCCTTGCCAGACGCACGGCGGATGAGCTTGTCCGCCGCCATCTTCAGGAAAAAGGCGACTGGCCGAGGTCGCTGATGATCGACCTTTGGGGCAGCGCCACCATGCGCACGGGGGGCGAGGATCTTGCGCTGGCGCTGGTGCTCGTCGGGGCGGAACCGGTGTGGAGCGAAGGGTCCACCCGGGTGACCGGCTTCGAGATCGTGCCGGCGGAAAGGCTGGGTCGCCCCAGGGTGGATGTGACGCTGCGAATCTCGGGCCTGTTCCGCGATGCTTTCGAAGCCCAGATCGCGATGTTCGACGCGGTGGTACGGGCGATCGGCCGGCGTCAGGAACCGGAGGACGTCAACCCGCTCGCGGGCATCGCCGGCAATCTTGACGACGGGGCTTTTCGCGAAGCGACGACCCGCATTTACGGGGCCGCGCCCGGCGCCTACGGCGCGGGCGTATCGGCGCTGATCGAAGCGGGGGCCTGGTCCGCGAGAGACGACCTGGGCAACAGCTATCTGGCGTCGTCGGCCAGCGCCTACGGAAAGGGGCTCGACGGCCGGCCCGATCCGGAAGGGTTTTCCGATCGCGTCAAGAGCGCGGATGCGCTCGTCCACGCGCAGGACCATCGGGAGGTGGACCTGCTCGACTCCACGGATTTCGCGGCGCATGAGGGGGGGTTCGTCGCCGCCGCCAACAGCCTCGGCAACGAGCCGAAGGTGTATCACGTCGATACGGCGGAGCCGGAGAAACCGCGCGCGCGAACGCTGACCGAAGAGATCGCCAGGATCGTCCGCGGCCGGGCATCGAACCCGGCCTGGATCGCGGGAATGATGCGGCACGGCTATCGGGGCGGAGCCGAGATCGCGCGCTCCGTGGAGGGGGTGTTCGCCTTCGCGGCGACCGTGCCAGACCGGCTGGACCGACAGTTCGACGGGATTTTCGACGCGACGCTGGGCAGCGGGGAGGTCGATGCGTTTCTGAGGGAGCACAATCCGGCCGCGCGTGGCGCGATGATCGACCGGTTCAACGAAGCGCTCGACCGCGACCTGTGGCGGCCGCGCAAGAATTCGACCGCGGCCTTGCTGCGCGAGGAGTCGGCGTGAACGCGATGGCGACAAAAGGCCGGTGCCCGTCGCTGATGACGCCGATGGAAGCCGGCGACGGGCTGCTGGCGCGCGTCAAGCCCCGCGCGACGACCCTGACCGCCGAACAGGCGGAGACGGTGGCGGCGGCGTCCGGGCGATACGGCAACGGTATCGTCGAATTGACCAACAGGGGTCATCTCCAGGTGCGCGGACTGTCGCAAGTCGGCGTGGAAGGACTACTCCGGTCGATGGCCGGAATCGGACTGGTCGCCGATTCGCCCCGGGCCGAGGCGATAAGAAACATTCTCGCCGATCCCCTTGGACCGGACGATCCTCATGCCCGTTTCGATTCGCATCGGCTGGCACGCCACCTGAGCGCCGCTCTGGAAAACGACCCCGGCTTGCACGACCTGCCCGACAAGTTCGGCCTCCTCGTCGATGCCGGGGTGGCGCTGCCGCTCGCCGGGTGCACCGCGGACATCGTGATCCGGTCGGACGGCAACGGCGCCGCGATATCCCTGGACAGCGGCGATCGGGCGTTGGCTTTGCCGGTTGGGGACGTGGAAGACGCGGTTTGTCGCTTGCTGTCGGCGTTCCTGTCCTGGGCCAGAGAAAGTCCGACCGGTGACGCCTCCCCAGCTCCGCGCATGAAAGCGATGGTTGCAGCATGCGGCGCGGAAGCGGTGTTCGATGCGGCGGAACTTCGCGGCGAGAACCCACCGGTATGGACCGCGAACGAGCCATTGAAACGCCCGCCTCCCGGTTTCACGCCGGTGCCGGGTTCGATAGACGGCTGTTTCCTGATCGGGGCGCCGTTTGGCGGTCTCGAAGCGAAGGGGCTTGCCGATCTCGCCGATCTGGCCCGGACATTCTCGGACGGGACGATCAGGATTACCCCATGGAAGGCCGTCGTGTTGTGGGGCGTTTCCCCTTCGGACGCCCTTTGCCTTCGCGACCGGGCGTCGGAAGCGGGGCTCATCGTGGACCGGGACGATCCCCGGGCCCGGATCGTCGCCTGCGCCGGCCGCCCGCGCTGTGCCTCGGCCGAGGCAGATATCAGGGCGGATGCCGGCTTTTTGATCTCCACGCGCTGGGTGCCGCAAGGCCTATTGCACATTTCCGGCTGCGCGAAGGGCTGCGCCCACCCGTCGCCCGCCCCATTCACACTCGTAGCGACGGCGGGGAGATACGACCTCGTCCGGGACGGCAAAGCGGGCGATGCACCGGAACGCGCGGGATTGACGCCGCGGGAAGCGGCACACGCCATGGCGCCAACCCTCGAACCCGCCGATTCCGTGTCGAAGCGATGACTGGCCGTTATGACTATGTCCGCGACAGCGCGGCAATCTACGAGAAATCCTTCGCGACGATCCGTTCGGAAGCGGATCTTTCGGGTTTGTCGGATGCCGAGTCCCGGGTCGCCGTCCGGATGATTCACGCTTGCGGCATGGTCGATCTGACCGGCGACATCCTGTTCTCCCCGGGCTTTGGAGACGCCGCGCGAAACGCCTTGGCCGCGGGAGCGCCGATCCTGTGCGATGCGAAAATGGTCGCGAGCGGGATCACGCGGTCGCGCCTGCCGGCGGAAAACGAGGTGATCTGCACGCTCGGACACGACACCGTCCCCGACCTCGCCCGACGCCTCGGGACGACCCGGTCCGCGGCGGCCCTGGAACTGTGGCGCGAGCGGCTGGGGGATGCTGTGATCGCGATCGGCAATGCGCCGACCGCCCTGTTCCGGCTGCTGGAATTGCTGGACGACGGCGCGCCGGCACCGGCGGCGGTGATCGGCGTGCCGGTCGGATTCGTCGGAGCGGCCGAGTCCAAAGAGGCGCTGGCGGCGCGGAACGATCTGCCTCATCTCATCGTGCGCGGACGGCGCGGCGGCAGCGCCATGGCCACGGCCGCGGTCAACGCACTGGCGAGCGAGCGGGAATGAACGGCGCGGGCAAGCTGTTCGGTATCGGCGTGGGACCGGGCGATCCCGAGTTGCTGACGCTGAAGGCGGCACGCCTGCTGCGCCAAGCGGAGGTCGTCGCCCATTTCTCCAAATCGGGCGAGACCGGGCACGCACGTCGCATTGCAGAGGGTTATCTGGGACCGGATACCGAGGAGTTGCGGTTCGACTATCTCTACACCACGGAAGTCCCGAAGGGCTCCGCTTCGTACCGCGACGCCATGACGTCTTTCTACGACCGGGCCGCGACGGACATTGCCGCCGTGCTGGACGGGGGTCGCGACGTGGCGCTGATCTGCGAGGGCGATCCGCTGTTCTACGGTTCGTTCATGTATGTGAACGACCGGCTCGCGGAACGATACCGGACGGAGATCGTGCCGGGCGTCACCGCGATGAACGCCTGCTGGAGCCGGGCGGGTACGCCGATGGCGCGCGGCGACGATTGTCTGTCGGTCCTTGCCGGCACCTTGGAAGAGGACGCGCTTCTGCGGCGCCTGGAATCGGCGGACGCGAGCGTCATCATGAAGGTGGGGCGGCATTTGCCGAAGATCCGCCGGGCCCTCGACCGGGCCGGGCTGCTCGATCGCGCGATACTGGTCGAGCGGGGCTCGATGCCGGAAGAACGGATCGTCCCGCTTTCGGACTGCAATGAACGCGATGCGCCGTATTTCTGCCTGGTGCTCGTGCCGACGAAGCGGACGACGTCGTGAGCGGACGCATCCATGTGGTGGGGCTGGGTCCGGGCGACGAGCGTCACCGTACCCCCGCCGCGGAAGAAGCGCTGCGCGAAGCTCGGCATCTCGTAGGCTACGGACCCTATCTGGCGCGGATTCCCGTGCGCGAGGACCAGACCGTCCATGCCAGCGACAACCGGAAGGAACTCCAGCGTGCGCGTCACGCCCTGCAGCTTGCGGCGGGCGGCGAGACCGTAGCGGTCGTATCCTCGGGCGATGCCGGCGTGTTCGCGATGGCGGCCACTCTGTTCGAGGCGCTTGAGGCGGAGGTCGCGCCGGATGTGGAGATTTCAATCGTCCCGGGGGTGACGGCGGTGATTGCGGCGGCGGCAAGCGCTGGCGCGCCGTTGGGCCACGACTTCTGCGCGATCTCGCTGTCGGACAACCTGAAACCCTGGGAGACCGTGCTCCGGCGGGTGCACGCGGCCGCGGAAGCCGATTTCGTTATGGCCTTTTACAATCCGATCTCGAAGGCACGCCCATGGCAATTGGGAAGAGTCCTCGAGTTGTTGCGAGACCTCCGCCCCTTGGACACGCCGGTCGTCTTCGCGACCGCGGTAAGCCGGCCGGATGAGGAGATCGTCGTAACGCGTCTGTCCGAAGCCCGCGCGGAGATGGCGGACATGCGGACGCTGGTGATCGTGGGCTCCAGCGAGACCCGCTGCATTCCACGTGGTGCTGACGGCGTCTGGGTCTACACGCCGCGCAGGGCGCCGGTTCCGGCATGACCCGCCGTCAGCCAGCGCCAGGCGTCCTCGACCGCCGGCACGGCAGGTCCCGCCGGCGGCGGGCGGTCGACCATGACGACGGGAATTCCCCTGTTCCTCGCCGCCGCGAGCTTGGCGACGGTCGCGGAGCCTCCGGAGTTCTTGGTGACCATTGCATCGATCCGGTATTTCTTCAGCAAGCGCTCCTCGTCCTCCAAGGCAAACGGACCACGCGCCGCGATGACCGTCGCATCGTGCGGCAGGAGATCGGGTGGCGGCGGATCGACGCTGCGGACGAAGTAGCTGTGCGGCGCTGTATCTCGGAACGGAGCGAGGTCCTTGCGGCCAATGGTGAGAAAGACGCGTCTCGGTTCCTCTCCCAGCGCATCCGCCGCGGCTCTTACGTCTGGGACGCGGATCCAGCGGTCGCCGGCAGCTTCTTCCCAGGCCGGGCGCAGTACCGAGAGACAGGGGATGCCGACGGCTTTCGCGGCAGCGACCGCATTTGCCGAGATGACGGTGGCGAAGGGATGGGTGGCATCGACCACGACGCCTGTTCCATCCCGCCGGAAATAATCGGCAAGGCCGTCCGCACCGCAGAAGCCCCCGATCCGGGTATTGAGCGGAGAGGCCCTGGGAGACCGCGTCGCACCTGCGAGCGACAGCGTTCCTTCGAAACGCTCGTCCCCGGCGATCAGCCGGGCCAGCGCGCCGGCCTCGGTCGTTCCGCCGAGCAAGAGGACTTTCAGTCGTGACACCGTCCGGCTCTCCCGCGCCAACGGAAACCGCCGCTACCGTCAAGCGATGGCTGTCGATTATCGGTGTGGGCGAGGACGGCGTCGAGGGACTGTCCTCCGCCGCGAGACGGGCGGTCTCGGAGGCCGAAACGGTGTTCGGGGGGCGGCGCCATCTGCGGTTGCTGGCGAACCTGAT
Organism: Alphaproteobacteria bacterium; assembly: GCA_965202835.1. Taxonomy (GTDB): domain Bacteria; phylum Pseudomonadota; class Alphaproteobacteria; order MPNO01; family MPNO01; genus MPNO01. The sequence goes on from CBDBCA010000002.1 coordinate 1,054,793, forward strand.
CCGGGGCGAAACGGTCCCCTGGCCGAATCCGATCCGCTCCGCGATCCCGAAGATCGAGGAACTGCGCGGCAGGCGGGTCGCCGTCCTGGCCTCGGGCGACCCGTTCCACCACGGGATCGGCTCGGTCCTTGCCGAAGCATTCGAAGCGCAAGAGACCGCCGTGTTCGCGGCTCCATCCTCCTTCAGCCTCGCCGCCGGCCGGCTGGGCTGGGCACTTCAGGATACCGGGCTGGTGTCGCTTTGCGGCCACCCGATGGAGACTCTGCTCTCCCACCTCCAGCCCGCCCGGCGCTTGCTGGTTCTGTCGGCGGACGAGACGACGCCCCAATCGGTCGCAGCTTTGTTGACCGATAACGGCTTCGGCGCCAGCCAGATGGCGGTGATGGAGGCGATGGGCGGGCCGGAGGAGCGCATTCGCACATGCCGCGCCGACGTTTTCGACCTCCCGGAAATCGCGCGGTTGAACACGATGGCGATTACCGTCCAAGCGTCGGCCGGGGCACGGGTTATTCCGGTGGGCGCCGGTCTCGACGACCGATTGTTCGATTCGGACGGCATGCTCACCAAGCGGGAAATCCGGGCGGTGACGCTTTCCAGCCTTGCGCCTCGCGCGGGCGAATTACTGTGGGATATCGGCACCGGCTCGGGGTCGGTCGCCATCGAGTGGTTGCTCGCCCATCCCGCCAATCGGGCTGTCGGGGTAGAGCGTCGCGAGGACCGGGCGGCGCGGGCGAGAGAGAACGCCACCTCCCTCGGCGTGCCGCATCTTGAGGTCGTCGTCGGCGAAGCGCCCGGGGCGCTGGGTTCCTTTCCTGCACCCGACGCAATCTTCGTGGGCGGAGGAATAGCCCGCGAGGGAATGCTGGAGACCGCGTGGAACGCGCTGTCGCCCGGAGGACGTCTGGTGGCGAACAGCGTCACCCTCGAAAGCGATCTGGCCCTCGGCGAGTTCGTCGGAAAAACGGGAGGAACGTTGACCCGTCTCTCGGTCGAACGGCTCGACCGGATCGGCGAAACGAGGGGGTTTCGGCCGGCCATGTCCGTTACCCAGCTGCGGGCGACGAAGCCGTGATCGTCCTCGGGATCGGGTGTCGCCGCGACAGCCCGGCGACTCGAATCGCCGGCGCGGTCCGGGAGGCGCTGGCGAAGGCGGGGATAACGGTCGACCGGGTCGATGCCATCGCCACGCCCGCGTTCAAGGCGGACGAGACCGGCATCCTGGAGACGGCGGCGGAACTGAACGTGCCGCTGACACTGGTCGAGCGTTCGCGAATGGACGCGGTTCAGGCGCTCTGCGCCACCCGCTCGAAGACGGCCGAACTGGCGACCGGGCTGGGCGCGGTTTCGGAAGCCGCCGCTATCGCTGCAGCCGGACGCAACGCCGTCCTGTTGCTGCCCCGGATCGCGTGCGACGGCGTGACCTGCGCGGTGGCCCGCGGAGAGGGCGCATGACGGTCCATTTCATCGGCGCCGGGCCCGGCGCGCCCGACCTGATCACCCTGCGGGGCCGCGAATTGCTGGGCCGCTGTCCGGTCTGCCTCTACGCCGGATCGCTGGTGCATCGCGACATTCTTTCCCACTGTCCGGCGAACGCGAAGATCGTCGACACCGCGCCGATGAGTCTGGATGAAATCGTCGAGGAGATACGCGCCGCCCATGACGCCGAAAAGGATATCGCCCGGTTGCACTCCGGAGATCTTTCGGTCTGGAGCGCGGTCGGCGAACAGTTCCGCCGTCTCGATCGGCTCGGCATTCCCTATACGATGACACCGGGCGTCCCGGCATTCGCCGCCTCGGCGGCGGCGATCGGGCGGGAGCTCACCCTGCCCGGAGTCGCGCAGTCCCTGGTGCTCACCCGCATTTCGGGTCGCGCCTCCAAAATGCCGGAACGGGAGACGCTGGAGACCTTCGCCGCGTCGGGTACCACGCTCGCGCTTCATCTCTCGGTTCATGCGCTGGACCGGATCGTCGCGGGCCTTCTTCCCCATTACGGCCCGAATTGCCCGGTGGCAATCGTCTGCCGGGCAAGCTGGCCGGAAGAGCGGGTCGTCCGGGGAACGCTTTCCACCATCGAGACGGTCGCCGCCTCGACTCCGATGGAGCGGACGGCGACGATTCTGGTCGGACCGGTGCTGGCGGCCGAGGATTTCGCCGAAAGCGCGCTCTACGATCCGGAATACCGCCGCCGGTTCCGGGAGGGTTCGACCGGATGCGGCTAGCGCGGCGCCTTCCCGACGAGCCTGCCTCCACGGTCGAAGATCAGGATATCGATCTCGATATCGGCGCCGGCGACGACAGCCTCCGCGGTTCGTCGGGCGGCGGCGGCAATCGCATCGCCCAGGGCCACCCCCTCGCCGTCGGCGATCTCGAAGGCCAGCGCCGTGGTGTTGGCTTCCGCGATGGCATGGACCGCGGCGGCGCTCGCCCCGACCTCCCTTGCCACGGCAGCCAGGGCGGGCAAATCGACTGCGCCCTTCCGGGAGTGAAGATCGAGCCGCCCCTGGGCCAACTTCGTCATCTTCGCCACGCCGCCGGCGACGGTGACACGCGGCACGGGGTTCCTGCGCAGGTATTTCAGCATGCCGCCGACGAAATCCCCCATGTCGATCAGCGCGGACTCGGTAAGCCGGTAGTACCGCTGCACCGCCGCCTCGGAGGTCGAGCCCGTGGCTCCCGCCACATGGATCAGGCCGGTCGCCCGGGCGACATCGATCCCGCTGTAGATCGAGTGGATCCAGGCGGCGCAGGAATAGGGAACGACGATCCCGGTCGTCCCGAGGATGGAGAGACCGCCCACGATCCCGAGGCGGGGGTTCATCGTCTTCCTCGCCAGCTCCTCGCCTCCGGGGATGGAAATCTCGACCTCCGCATCGCCCGGCACGTCGTGCGCTTCCGCGACCTCCGCGATGGCGGCGGCAATCATCTGCCTGGGCACCGGGTTGATGGCCGGTTCGCCCGGTTCGACGGGCAATCCCGGCTTGGTCACCGTGCCGACGCCCGGCCCCGCCCGGAACCGAACGCCGCCTTCGGACTTCCGGATCGTGACCTCGACCAGCGCCCCGTGGGTCACGTCCGGATCGTCGCCGGCATCCTTCACGACCGCCGCGATTGCCGCATCCGCCGTGAGCTCATGGCGCGCGAGCACGAAATCGGCCCGGTCGCCTCGCGGCAGGCCGATCGTCACGGGATCTTCGAACATGCCGGTCAGCAATGCGCCGAAGGCCGACTTGGCGGCCGCCGTGGCGCAGGCGCCGGTGGTCCAGCCGCGTCGCAGCGCTCGATCGCGTATCATGGCACTGCAAATAGACATTTGCCGGGCGGCTGTCATCCGGCTAAGGCATCGCGATGATCGGCGAAAAGCTGGAAAGCATGCTGGACGGAAGCCCGGTGTTCGAGCCGGGCAGCGTATGGCTGGTCGGCGCCGGGCCGGGCGACCCGGGCTACCTCACCGTGAACGCCCTTCGCGCCCTCCAGCAGGCGGACACGATCCTGCACGATGCGCTTATCGACGACCGCATCCTCGACCTCGCGCGCCCGGAAGCGACGACGATCTATTCCGGCAAGCGGGCGGGCGAGCATTCGATCGATCGGGCCGCGCTCTGTGTCCGGATGGTCGACCTCGCGCGGTCAGGCCAGAGAGTACTGCGGTTGAAAGGCGGCGATCCGATGGTCTTCGGACGCGGCGGCGAGGAAATTCTGGAACTCGCCGAGTCCGGGATCCCGTTCCGGATCATCCCCGGGGTCACGGCGGGGCTGGCGGCCATGGCGGTGGCGACGATCCCGGCGACCCAGCGCGACGTCAACCGCGCGGTCGTGCTGGCGACCGGGCACGCGGCTTCCGACGCCGAGGAGACGGACTGGGCGGCACTCGCCGGGCTGGGGCAGCCTTTGGTCCTCTACATGGCGCTCCGGCGGCTCGACGGAATCGCCGATGCGCTGATGGCGGGCGGCATGGCCGAGGCGACACCGGTCGCCGTGATCTCTTCGGCGACAAGGTCGGACGAGGACGTTCTCGTCTCCACCCTGGGCAGCATTTCGGACGACAGAAAACGCCATCCGATCCAACCGCCGGCGATCGTCGTAATCGGGGAGATCGTGAACATGCGCGAACGGCTCTTGCGAATAGCGCCCGCCGTCGCGGGGACGCTCGCTTGACGGCATCGGCCCTGCTCATCGCCGCACCCCGCTCGGGAGCGGGCAAAACCACGCTGACCGTCGGCCTGATCGCGGCGCTTTCCCGGCGCGGGCGGCGAGTGCGCGCCCTCAAATGCGGACCCGACTACATCGATGCGGCATTTCACGGCGCCGCCAGCGGCACCGATTGCGCGAACATAGACAGCTGGGCGATGTCGCCGGGCCATATGGGAGCGATCCTGCGATCGGCTGCGGACGCAGTCGACATGTTGATCGTCGAATCGGCGATGGGTCTTTTCGACGGCGTCGCGGGCAGTCCGGGGCGCTCCGGCGCGGCGGCCAATGTCGCGGCTCGTTTCGGCATTCCCGTCGTCCTCGTAATCGACATATCCGGTCAGGCGCAATCGACGGGAGCGGTCGCGAAGGGATTCGCCGCGTTCGATCCCGACCTCGGGGTGGCCGGCGCGATCCTGAACGGAGTTGCCAGCGAACGTCACCTGCGGAGCGCGTCGGAAGGGCTCGCCGCCGCGGAAATTCCGCGGCTGGGCTGGATACCGAGGCGCGAGGAATTCGCCTTTCAGGATCGCCATCTGGGTCTCGTCCAGGCGCGCGAGCGGCACGACCTGGCGCGCGAGATCGAAGCTCTCTCCGAGCAGATTGCCGAAACCGTCGATCTCGACAGGGTTGAAGCCCTGGCCCGCCCGCCGCTGGAGGCGGCGGACTCCGACTCTGTCGATCATTTCGATACGCGCTCGCTCGATCCGCCCGGCCAGCGCATCGCGCTCGCCGATGACGAAGCGTTCTCGTTCTTCTACGCCCACATGGCGGTGGACTGGCGGAACCGGGGTGCGGAGATCGCCCGCTTCTCGCCGTTGAACGACGAGCCGCCGCCCGGGGATTGCGACTGTTGCTGGCTGCCGGGCGGGTATCCGGAACTTCACGCCGGCAGGATCGCGGGCGCCCACCGGTTCTTGGAAGGGCTGGCGGCTTTCGCGGAGACGCGTCCCGTGCATGGCGAATGCGGCGGCTACATGGTCCTGGGCAGGGCGCTGGAGAACGCCGACGGCAAGATCCACGCAATGGCGGGCCTCATGGGCCACCGCACGAGTTTTCGCGACCGGAAGCTTCATCTGGGATACCGGCGCGCGGTGATCGCCCGGGACTGCGTATTGGGGGCTGCGGGCACGGCGATCCGCGGACACGAGTTTCACTATGCGACGCTGCTCGACAAAGGGAGGGACGAGGCTTTTCTGAACGTCTTCGACGGCGAAGGCGCGAAGCTCGGCAAAGGCGGCGGGCGGCGCGGTAACGTGACAGGCACGTTCTTTCACGCGATCGCTCGGGAGACCTGAGGGCGGATTATCGTTCGGCCAGTGCTTGACCGCGTTCGAAACGAGAGGCTATTGCTAACGGGCTCGGCGAGGGTGATGCTCGCCGGGCGAAAGGACGGAGAAACGCATGACCGCTCAAACGCAAAGCCGGGTGCTGACCTCGACGAACCTCGTCGCCATCGTCCTCTGCGCCTTCATCGGGTTGGGGATCGTCGCGATCGCCGGTCATGCGCAGACGTCCGGGCTGCATGACGCCGCGCACGATACGCGCCACGCAGCGGGCTTTCCCTGCCACTAGGCACGTTTTCCCGCGCTCTTGTCAGCGGGCTGTTCGCGGCCTGGTTTCGGTCGCGCGGTCGATCTTCATGCGCCGTGGTGAATCCCGTTGAATGGCCCCGTGCACGGGGATAACATCGACCCGGGATGGTGAATGAGGGATCTCGGACGATGGCACATGATCACGCCCATAACGCTCCTCCATCCGATACGGCGATGCGTGTGAAGGCCCTGGAAACGCTTCTCACCGAAAAGGGTCTCCTCGATCCCGCCGCGATTGACACCTTGGTGGAGACCTATGAGACCCGTATCGGTCCGCGCAACGGTGCCCAGGTCGTGGCCCGGGCGTGGACGGACCCGGACTACAAGAAGAGACTGCTCGAAGACGGTACGAAGGCGATCGCCGAGCTTGGCTTCAGCGGCGTGCAGGGCGAGGACATGGTCGTCGTCGAGAACACCGACGAGGTGCACAACCTGGTGGTGTGCACGCTATGCTCTTGCTATCCGTGGCCCACGCTCGGACTGCCTCCCATCTGGTTCAAGAGCGCACCCTACCGGGCGCGCGCGGTTATCGATCCGCGTGGTGTCCTGGAGGAATTCGACGTTTCGTTGTCGGAGGACGTCGAGCTGCGCGTCTGGGACAGCAACGCGGAGCTCCGCTACCTGGTGTTGCCGCAGCGCCCGGCCGGCACGGAAGGGATGGGCGAGGACGAGCTGGCGGAGCTGGTGACCCGCGACTCGATGATCGGCACGGCGCTGGCAGACGAGCCCGCCGGCTAGCCGGACCGCAGGGGAGCAAAGCGATGAACGGCATACATGACATGGGCGGCATGCAGTGCATGGGCCCGATCGAGCGAGAAGAAAACGAGCCGGCGTTCCACGAGGCCTGGGAAGGCCGGGTGTTCGGAATGTTCTTCACCAACTTCGCCGAAGGCCACTTCAACGTGGACATGTTCCGCCACGGCATCGAGAGGATGGGTCCGGCGGAGTATCTGGAGACCTCGTATTACGAGCATTGGCTGCACTCGTACGAGACCCTGCTGGTGGAACGCGGGATACTGAAGGAGGGCGAGCTCGAGGAAAAGATCGAGAGCCTTCGCCAGGCGGGAGATTCGTGATGCCAACTCTCACACCGGAAATGGTGCCGGATCTCGTCGCCACCGGCGCTTCCTGCCGCATGGACGCGGATGTCGCGCCCAGGTTCAAGGTCGGGGACCGGGTCACGGCGCGCAACATAAATCCCCAGTCCCATACCCGGTTGCCGCGCTACATCCGGGGCAAGACCGGAACGATCGCGCGCGACCATGGAGTCTTCGCGTTGCCGGATACCTCGGTATGCGGAGTCCACAGCGACCCGCAGCACGTCTACAGCGTGCGCTTCGAGGCGGACCATCTGTGGGGTGAGCAAGCCAACGCGAACTCGAGCCTCTATATCGATCTCTTCGACGACTATCTCGATCTTGCATGAGCGGCGCGGACCCGGCTGACGACCTGCCGAAGCTCCCCTGGGAAGCCGAAGACGGGCCGGTCTTCAAGGAACCGTGGGAAGCGACCGCCTTCGCCATGGCGGTCCGGCTGTCGGAGGCGGGAAAGTTCACCTGGACCGAGTGGGTCGACTACCTTTCGGCGGAGATCGCTGCCGCCAGGCAGGAGGGCGATCCCGATCTCGGGGATCGCTATTACGAACACTGGCTGGCTGCCCTCGAAAGGCTCGTGATCGACAAGGGGCTGGGTTCCAAGTCGGAGCTTGCCACGCTCAAGCATGACTGGACCGAGGCGACCGTCCACACGCCGCACGGCCAGCCGATCGAGTTGAAGAAGCGCTCGTCCTCGGACTGACCGCCTACCTGTCGCGCCAGTCTCCCGCCCCCTCGAACGCGGCGGCGGCACGATAGATCGTCGCTTCGCGCCATTTCGCCGCGACCAGCATCAGCCCGACCGGCAGCCCGTCGCTCATTCCGCAGGGAATCGACATGGCGGGATGTCCTGTCACGTCGAAGGGAGACGTGTTGGGCAGCATCTCGAAGCCGCGCTGGCAATAAAGGGCGAGCGGCGCATCGCTGGGTGGCAGCGGGGTCGCCTTCATCGGCAGGGTCGGCATGAGCAGAAGGTCGAAGCTCCCGAACGCCGCGTCGTAATCCGCAAGGAGCTTGCGGGCGAGGTTCTGCGCCTTGGCATAGTAGTGCCCGCCGAAATGCTTGAGGTAGTACTGCCCGATCAGCATGCAGATCTTGAGCGTATCGGAAAGCTCGTCCGCCCCCTTTCGCCAGCCCGCGTGGAAATCGAGCAGCGACGTCGTGTACATCCCCTTCCAGCCGGTCCCCATGCCGTTACCGAGCATCATCTGGTTGGTCAGCCCCTCGATGGCGATCGGCGTCCAGATGGCGGGGCCGTCGAGATGGGCCGGGATGGAAACTTCCTGGACCGAGGCGCCGAGGTCGTTGAAGACCTCGGAAGCGGCCCGCACCTTGGCGTCAACGTCGGACTCCGAGGACGCATGCCCGAATCCCTCCTTCACCACGCCGATCCGCAAACCGTCCGCGCCCTGTCCGACGGCGGCCACATAGTCGTCGACCTGCGGGTCGTATTGCCGCGGGTCGAGGCCGTCGGCGCCGGCGATTGCCTGGAGCATGGCGGCGTTGTCGCGCACGTTCCCGGTCATGGGCCCGGTGTGGTCGATGGTGGTCTCGATCGGCATGACGCCGGTATAGGGGACCAAGCCGTGGGTCGGCTTCAGGCCGTAGCAGCCGCTATAAGAGGACGGGATCCGGATCGAGCCGCCCTGGTCGCCGCCGATGGCCATGTCGACCTCGCCGCCCGCGACCAGCGCCGCCGAGCCCGATGAGGAGCCGCCGGCCGAATAGCCGGGCTTGTGCGGGTTTTCCACCGGGCCGGGAGCGCTGGTATGGCTGCCGCCGGACAAACAGAAATACTCGCAACGCGCCTTGCCGACGATGGTCGCACCGGCGTCGAGCAAACGCGTAACGATGGTTGCGTCCACGTCGGGCGTGTAACCCTCCAGCGTGGATGCGCCGTTCATCATGGGAACCGAGGCGAGACAGACGTTGTCCTTGAGCGCAACCGTCCGACCCGACAGAGGTCCATCGGGCGCGCCGCGAATTTCGGTCCTCACGTACCAGGCGTTGTAGGGATTGTCTTCCGCGGAGGGGTGGTCGAAGCCGCCGCGCGGATAGGCGACCGGCGGCAAATTGTCCGGCATCGCATCGACCGCGTCGTAGGCGTCCAGCGTACCCTGCATCACGTCAAGGAATTCCTGGATACGGTCGTCCGGCATGTTCATCCCCAGCTCATCGACAACCTCCTTGAGCTGGCCGTGTGTCGGTCTCTGTGCTGTCATGTCCGCAACCCTCCCGTTGAGAACGGAACCGCGGCGGCGTCGGAACGCCTGGCGGTCGGCCCTCCGGTCAACCTATCCGGCCGGGTTTTCGGTGTGAAGGCAAATCGCGGTCCGCCCGGACGGCGCGGCTCCGGCTCCCGTCGCTTTGGCGAAAGGCCGGGAAGGATCGCGGCCGGTTGAGACCACGCCGAGCGGCGCTTGACGGCATCCGATGGGCAAGGATACTGTTTCGTGGCTTGGTGCGTGGGTCGGAGAGGTAAGAGGATCAACCGGGATTCGCTGCGAAACGTCCAACGACTCCAGTAGGACGAAGGCACAAGCCGGCGGTCGCGAGCCGGAAGGTTTGCCATGCGAGTCGATGACGAACGTTGCCGGTTGACACGAGGGAGAAACGCATGACCGCTCAAACGCAAAGCCGGGTGCTAACCTCGACGAACCTTGTCGCCATCGTCCTCTGCGCCTTCATCGGGTTGGGGATCGTCGCGATCGCCGGTCATGCGCAGACGTCCGGACTGCATGACGCCGCGCACGATACGCGCCACGCGGCGGGCTTTCCCTGCCACTAGACCATGTTCACCCGCATCCTGGTCAGCGGGCTGTTCGCCGGCTTTGCGGCGGGGGTGATCGCGGCCCTGCTGCAACTGGTCTTCATCCAGCCGATCCTGCTCCATGCCGAACTCTATGAAAGCGGGCAACTGACCCATTTCGACACGGAAAAGGCGGCGGGCGCGCAGACGGCCATCGGTGGCATCGACCTTGTGCGCGACGGTTTGAGCGTGCTGTTCACCACCCTGATCTATACGGGTTATTCCCTGATTCTGGTCGCGGCGATGGCGCTCGCCGAAGACCGGGGAATCCGCATCACCGTCCGGCAAGGCCTCCTCTGGGGCGTCGCGGGTTTCGCGGCTGTGCAATTCGCGCCGGCGGTGGGTTTGCCACCGGAACTGCCGGGCTCGGCCGCTGCCGAGATGGGACTGCGTCAGGTGTGGTGGTTCGGCACTGTGGGAGCCACCGCGGCCGGTCTCGCCCTGATCGCCTTCGGGAAGGGATGGACCTCCCGGGGCATTGCCGCCGTCCTGATCTTCGCCCCCCATGTCATCGGCGCACCGCATCCCGAGACTTTCTCCGGGCCGGTGCCGCCGGAGCTCGCCGGCATGTTCGCGGGCCGGGCGCTCGGTGTCGGACTGGTCGCTTGGGTGTTGCTCGGGCTGTTCGCCGCGTGGTTCTGGATCCGCGAAGGCAACCGGGCGGAGGATACTCCGCGCACCGCCTGAGCGACGATGCCGCGCTCTCTCGCGCTCCTGTCGATCGGCCTGCTGTTTGGCGGCGGCATTGGGTTCTTTCTCGCCGCCGTGAACAACGTCGCGCTCGACGGACACCATCACGGAACCGAGACCCCGCGGAGCACGGATCACGCGGGTCATGAAGGAACCGTCGACCTGCCCGCCGGCCCCGACGCGCCGACACTGGACATGCGCGTGGTCAAGGACGCGACGACCGGCTGGAACCTGAACATCGTCACGACCAATTTCCGGTTCGCCCCGGAGCGGGTGAACGCGCCGCACCGCGCGGGCGAAGGCCACGCCCATGTCTATGTGGACGGGAAGAAGGCGGCACGGATCTACGGACCCTGGTTCCATCTCGGCGCGCTGCCGCCCGGCGAAGTCACGGTCGGCGTCACGCTCAACGCGAACGATCACAGCCTCCTGGCGGTGTCGGGCCGGCCGCTGAAGGCGGAGAAGACGATAACCGTCGAATGACTCCCGGCGGTCAGTCCTCCTTGGCTTCCAGGAGGATCGCTTCGCTCTCGGTTCGCTTGTCCCGGCGCGTCCAGCGCCCGGCATCGACCGTGGCAATGAAATCCTGCACCGCGGCATTGAAGGCGGCGGGTTCCTCGAGGTTCGCCGTGTGGCCCGTTCTCGGCAGCACGACCAGCCCGGATGTCGGGATGGTCTGCTTGAGGAACACGCCGGTCGGCAGCGCCGGGCGGTCCTCGTCCCCGTGCAGGATCAGCGCGGGCACCGTCATCTCGGCCAGACGCTCGCGCAGATCCCACGGCGAGGGGCGGCGCATCTGGACGCCGCGCAGGGTGAGCGCGGCGCCGCGCCCGGAATGCTCCTGGAGCTGTTCGATGAACTCCGCGAATCCGCGAGGGTCCTTGTTTTCCAGCTGCTCGCGTCCCGGTCCGGAGCCGTAGATCGGGGCAAACGCCTCCGGTCCCTCCGTCTCCCATCGTTGGGCCACCGCCTCCACCTCGGCACGGAAGCGATCGGCGGTGTCGGGCGCGGCGCCGAAACCCACGCCGCCGATCACCACCGAAAGGGCGCGGTCGGCATAGTCGAGCCCGAAATGCATCGCCGCGAAGCCACCCATCGACAGGCCGACGCAGTGCGCCTTGTCGATACCCAGATGGTCGAGCGTCTCGGCGATGTCGGCGACCGCGCGTGCCTGGCTGTACATCCCGAGGTCGTCGGGGACGTCCGACGGCGGATAGCCGCGGGCATTGAAGGCGACGCAGCGGTAGCGGCGGCCGAAATACCGTATCTGCTGCTCCCAGGCCCGATAGTCGCCGGAGAATTCGTGGACGAAGACGATCGGCGTGCCGGATCCGGTTTCCTCGTAGAAGAGGCGAACGCCGTCGTTGGTGGTGAAGTGGGGCATGTTTCCTCGCCGATGTTCTTCCGACCTGGCACTCCTCCGACCATAGTCTTTCCTTGCCGCCGGCAGTAGCGCCGGGCTCTACTGTCGATCGGCGCAACAGGAGGACGACATGGCGGGACAGACGCAGAAGAGCGACGAAGAGTTCTTCGCCGAACGGGGGTTCGGGCTCAAGATCGGCTTCGGCGACAAGCCGGCGCTGATCGTGATCGACATGCTGAAGGCGTTTACCGATCCGGACCGGATGCTGGGCGCCGACCTGGATGCCGAGATCGAGGCAATCAAGCCGCTGCTCGACGCCGCGCACGAGCGCGACATCCCGGTTGTCTTCTCGACCGTGATCTACGAGGACGACGACCTCAGGGACGCCGGCATCTGGGCGCTCAAGCAGAAGGGCGTGGTCACGCTCAAGGCGGGCGACGACGGGGTGGAGGTGGATTCGCGGCTCGATTTCCGGCAGGGCGACACGTTGCTGGTGAAGAAATACGCTTCGTGCTTCTACGGAACCGACATCGTCTCGCGGCTGATGGCGCACGGCGTGGACACCCTGATCATCACCGGCTGCACGACATCGGGATGCGTGCGCGCGACCGCCGTGGACGCCTGCCAGGTCGGGTTTCGGCCGATGGTGGTGCGCGAGGCGGTGGGCGACCGTTCGCAGGCGGCGCACGACCAGAGCCTGTTCGACCTCAATGCCAAATACGCCGACGTGGTCTCGCTCGACGAGGCGCTGCAATACCTGTCGACCGTGGGCCACAACCGTCCGGCGACGGCGTAGGGAGGCGGCGATGGAACACGGACGGTTCGACTATTCGCCGATCGTCGACCGGGAGCCCTTGCGCTTCCCGGACGGCGCGCGCGTTGCGGTGTGGGTGATCCCCAATATCGAGCACTTCCACTGGGACAAGCCTTCGACCTCGGTCACCGCGGTGACCGCGCATCTCAAGCCGGACGTGCTCAACTATTCGTGGCGCGATTTCGGCGTCCGCGTCGGCATCTGGCGGATGATGGAGGTGATGGAGCGCCACGGCGTCAAGGGCACGGTCGCGCTCAATTCCGAGGTCTGCGAGCAATACCCGCGCATTATCGAGGCCGGCAACGAGCTCGGCTGGGAGTGGATGGGGCATGGCAGCACCAATTCGGTGCTGTTCAACGACCAGCCGGAGGAGGAGGAACGCGGCCTGATTCGCGACATCGTCTCCACCATCGCGGACGGCACCGGTACCGCACCGAAAGGCTGGCTCGGCCCGGCGTTGAGCGAGAGCTTCAACACACCCGACATCCTCGCCGAGAACGGGATCGAATATGTCTGCGACTGGGTCAATGACGAGCAGCCATATCCGATGAACGTCAAGTCGGGTTCGCTGATCTCGATGCCTTACTCCATCGAGATCAACGACATCCCGACCTTCCTGGACCGCGGGCTGGGCGCGGAAGAGTTCTACCGGATGGTCGTCGACCAGTTCGACATGCTCTACGAGGACGGCGCCGCCTCGGGCCGCGTGATGGCGATCTGCCTGCACCCGTTCCTGATCGGCCACGCCTTCCGGGCCAAGTATTTCGACAAGGCGCTCGACCACATCACGCGGCGCAGGGAAGTGTGGGTGACGAGAGGCGGCGAGATCAACGACTGGTACAGGGCGAACTATATGGCGTGCTGAAACCCGTCGCCCGCATGCGGGCAGGCGGCGAAGTGGCCGTCTCCGTATCGGCGCATGGCGGGTCTCTCGTCCGCGCAGGACTCGCGGGCGATCGGGCAGCGGGTCCGGAACACGCAGCCGGAAGGCGGCGTCAGCGGCGAGGGCAGGTCACCCTCCAGAAGCTCGGCGCGGCGGCTGCGTTCCACCGCGGGGTCGGGAACCGGCGCCGCGGAGATTAGCGCGCGCGTGTAGGGATGCCGGGGGCCGCCAACGAGCTCGCTGGCGGGTGCGTATTCCATCGCGCGGCCGAGATAGAACACCATGATCCGGTCCGAAATGTGCTTCACCACGCCGAGATCGTGGGAGATGAAGATCAGCGACAGGTCCAGATCGCGCTTGAGGTCTGCCAGCAGGTTGACGATCTGGGCCTGTACGCTGACATCGAGCGCCGAGACCGGCTCGTCGCAGATCACCAGCTTGGGACGCGCGATCAGCGCCCGGGCGATGGCGATGCGCTGGCACTGACCGCCGGAGAATTCGTGCGGGTAGCGGTCGACGTGCTCGGGCAGCAGGCCCACCCGTTCCATCGTCTCCGCCACAAGCCCCCTCGCCTCTCCCCTCGACATGCCCGGTTCGTGAACGGCGAGCGGCTCGGCGACGATCTCGCCAGCCGTCATCCGGGGATCGAGCGCGGCCAGCGGGTCCTGGAAGATCATCTGGATGTCGCGGCGGCAGCGGTGGCGATCTTCCGCACCCATGGAAAGCAGATCCCTTCCCTCCCAAAGCGCCTGACCGTGGGAAGCGGCGACGGTCCCGACAAGAGCGCGCGCGAGTGTGGATTTCCCGGAACCGCTCTCGCCCACGATCCCGAGGGTCTCGCCCGCATTGAGGTCGAAGCTCACGCCGCGAACGGCTTGCAGCTCCCGTCTGCGCGACCAAAGCGCGGCCCCTTCCGGCCGGACCGGAAAGGTGACCGAAAGATCGCGGACCGAAAGGAGCGGCATGCTCACCCTCCGCCCCCCAGCGGCAGGTGACAGGCGGCCAGCCGGTCCGGCGCCAGCGGTGCCGTCTCCGGCCGTTCGCCATGGCAGCGATCCTCCGCGCGAGGGCAGCGCGGGGCGAAGGGGCATCCGGCGGGGGGCAGGCTCGCGCTGAGCGGATCGCCGGGGATCGCGGGCAGGCGCTCGTCGTCGCGGTCCATCCGGGGCACCGCGTCCAGCAGCCCCCGCGTGTAGGGATGAAGCGGTGCCGCGAAGACGCTCTCGACCGGGCCGCTCTCCATCACGCGGCCGCCATAGAGCACCAGCATCTCGTCGCAACTCCCCGCCACCACGCCCACGTCGTGGGTGACCAGGACAATCGCGGTGCCGAGCTCCGAGCGCAGTTCGGCCAGCAGGCGCATGATCTGCGACTGCACGGTGACGTCGAGCGCGGTGGTCGGCTCGTCGGCGATCAGCAGGCGGGGTCGGCAAAGGAGCGCCATCGCGATCAGCACCCGTTGGCGCATGCCTCCGGAGAACTCGTGCGGATACATGCGGATCCGGGTGCGGGCTTCCGGCACCTCCATCGCGTCGAGGAGGCGGGCCGCCTCGTCCAGCGCCTCGCGCCTGCCCATGCCCCGGTGCAGGGTCAGCACTTCGGTCATCTGGTCGGAGATCCGCATATAGGGGTTGAGCGCCGTCATCGGATCCTGGAAGACCATGGCGATCTCTCTCGAGCGGAACCGGTTGAGGGCCGCCTCGTCGAGGCCGAGGAGCTCGGTGCCGTCGAACGCGACGGAGCCCGTGGCGGTTCCGTTGCGCGCGAGCAGGCCCATGACGGCGAGCATGACCTGGCTCTTGCCCGATCCGCTCTCCCCCACCACGGCAAGCGACCGGCCTTCCTCGACCGCGAGATCGACCCCGTTGACCGCGTTGACCGTGCCGTCGGGCGTCTCGAACGACACCCGGAGATCGCGCACCTCCAGAAGCGCCATCGTTCAGCGGTCCTTCGGGTCGAGCGCGTCGCGCAGACCGTCGCCGAGGAAGAAGAACGAGAACAGCGTGACCACGAAGAAAAAGAGCGGGAACAGGAGCTGCCAGAGGGTGCCGTACTGCATCTGGCCCGCGCCCGCGTCGATCAGCGCCCCCCAGCTGGTGGCGGGCTCCTGCACGCCGAGGCCGAGGAAGCTGATGAAGCTTTCGTAGACGATCATCGAGGGCACCAGCAGAGTCGCGTAAACGATCACGACGCCCAGCAGGTTGGGAACGATGTGGCGGAGGATGATCCGGCGCGGCCGGACGCCGATCGCCACGGCGGCCTCGACGAACTCCCGGTTCTTGATGCCGAGGGTCTGGCCGCGGGCGATCCGGGCCATGTCGAGCCAGCTGATCAGCCCGATTCCGATGAACAGCATCAGGATCGAACGGCTGAACACCACCATCAGCAGGATCAGCACGAACATGTAGGGGATCGCCATCAGCACGTCGACGACCCGCATCATCGCGCCGTCGATCCGGCCGCCGAAATACCCCGCGGTGGCGCCGTAGAGCGTCCCCACCACCACCGAGATCAGCGCGCCGACGATTCCGACGGCCAACGATATCCTGGTTCCCTGCACGGTGCGCGCGAACAGGTCGCGGCCGAGCTCGTCGACCCCGAAATAGTGGCCGTTGGCAAGCGACGGCGCCCCCTGCTCCGCCACGTTGCCGAGCATCGGCCAGTCGATCTGCTCGTTGGTCCAGGGCGTGGCGAGATCGCCGAACGCGGCGAAGGCGGCGATGAGCCCGAGCACGGCGAGGCTTCCCACCGCGGCGCGGTTGCGGAAGAAACGCGCCCGCGCGTCCTGCCACAGCGAGCGGCCGCCCGAGGCGGGCTCGGCGAGAGCGCGCAAGCCGCGCCGTCCCAGGAGCGGGTTCATCGCCTCAGTACCGGATCCGCGGGTCGATCCAGGCGTAGGTCAGATCGACCAGCAGGTTGAACGCGACGATCAGCGCGCCGGTCAGGATCGTTACCCCCATGATGACCGGGTAGTCGCGGTTGAGCGCCGAGTTGACGAAGAACTGCCCGATGCCGCCGGTGGCGAAAAAGACGTCGATCACCACCGAGCCGGTGATCATCCCGACGAAGGCCGGTCCGAGATAGGAGATCACCGGCAGCATCGCGGGCTTCAGCGCATGGCGGAAGACGATGCGCCGCCCGGGCAGGCCCTTGGCACGGGCGGTGCGGATGAAGTTGGCGTTCAGCACCTCCAGCATCGACGAGCGCGTGATGCGGGCGATCGAGGCCATGAACGAGGTCGAGAGCGCGATCACCGGCATCACCACATAGGGCCATTGCCCGCCCTGCCAGCCGCCGCCGGGGAGCCAGCCCAGCCAGAGGGTGAAGACCAAAGTGAGGATCGGCGCCATGACGAAGTTCGGCAGCACCTGCGCGCCGACCGATACGCCGACCGCCAGGTAGTCGAGGAAGGAATTGTGGCGCACCGCCGCCGCGACGCCGAGCGACACGCCGACGAGCACCGCGACGACGAACGACCAGGCGCCGTAGGTCAGCGTGACCGGAAAACCCTGCGCGACGATCTCGTTGACGGTCTGATCCTTGTATTGGAAGGACGGGCCGAAATCGAACTCGGTGACGATGGAGACGAGGTAGCGCCAGATCTGCACGGCCAGCGGTTGGTCCAGCCCGTATTTGCGTTGCAGGTTGTCCATGACCTCGGGCGGCAGCGCGCGCTCGGTGTCGAACGGCCCGCCCGGCGCGGCGTACATCAGGACGTAGGAGACGACGATCAGGATCAGCAGCGTCGGAACCGCCACCGCCACCCGCTTGAGGAAATACGAGATCATCGGGCCGGCTGGAGCGGGTCGCGCGTGCGCAGTTCCGGAAAGAGCGAGAAATCCCGGCCTTTGGTGAGCAGCTCCTCGACACCGTGGGCGACGCATATCGCGGCGATACGGGCGTCGTGAACCACGCCTCCGACGACATGCGGCCGGCTGACGAATGCCTTGAGAATGTCGATGAAGTCGCCGGTCTCGCCGATCATGCGGTTGGACGGCGAGTCGGCCCAGGCGCGGAACTGACGCCAGGCGTGGTCCGGCGCGGTCGCCCGGTCCCGCCAGATACGCCGGTTGGTCGCCACGCTGAGGAACTCGTAGCAGCACGGCCAGGGGATCGCCCATCCCCGGTCGCCCTCGGCGAGTTCGGTCATCACCGCGTGCGCCGCGTCGCCTAGACGCGCCTCGCGGCGGTGCGCGTAGACCAGCAGATTGGTGTCTACCGCGATCACCTCGCGCCGGGGTCGCCGTAGATCGTCTCGCGCAGCTCGGGCCAGGAATAGCCTTCCAGCGGGTCCGGCGCGTCGGGCTCTCCCGCCCTCAGATCGGCCAGCCGGTATCGCGTGCGCGGCGCGGAGGCGGCGAGCACTCGGCGCAGCCCGTCCTCCACCAGAGCGCGCAGCGGTCGCCCGGTTTCCCTGGCATGGCGCTTGGCGCGCAGCAGCAGCTCGTCATGGATGTCGAGCGTCGTCTTCACGATCCCATATTACCCATATAACTGCATATGGCGAAGCAATTTCCCCGTCCGGTCACTTCGCGACGCGATAGAGGTTCTTGGAATACCAGTTGTTTTCGACGTTGTTGTAGGGCCAGCCCTTGATGTCGCTCTTGAGCAGGAACGTGTTGGCGTAGTGGTAGATGGGAACGATCGCCATATCCTCGGCGAGGATCTGCTCCACCCTGGCGTAAATCGCCGCGGGATCCTTCGCCGTTCTCGATTCCCGCATCAACGCGTCGACCTTCTCGCTCGAATACCCTCCGTCATTGGCGCCGTGGGTGGTGGTCAGAAGGTCGAGGAAGGTCGAGGCCTCGTTGTAGTCGCCGCACCAGGCCGAACGCGCGACGTCGAACTCCCGGTTCTTGCGGATGTTGAGATAGGTCTTCCACTCGAAATTCGCGAGCGTGGTCCTCACGCCCAGCTTCTGCTTCCACATCTGGCCGATCACGGTCGCGATCTGCTTGTGGCTCTCGGACGTGTTGTAGATCAGCTTGAGGTTCAGGTCGGGGACCCCGGACTCCTTGAACAGCCGTTTCGCCTCGGCATCGCGTTCGCGCTGGCTCAGCTTCGCATAGGCGATGTCCGGCATCCGGAACCCGGCGGTCTTGAAATGGGTGAAGTTGTAGGCCGCCCACTGCCCGCCCTTGAGGAGCTGCTTGACGATCACGTCGCGGTCGACCGCCATGCTGAGCGCCTTCCGCACCCGCACGTCGCGGAGCGCCCGGTTGCCGCTCTTCGTATGGTTGATCGCGTAGTAGTAGGAGCACAGGCGCGGCACGCTCCTCGCCTCGTCGGGCAGCTCCTTCTTCAGCCTCGGGTACTGCCCGGGCGGCAGCGGTTCCAGGTGGTCGAGCTCACCGGCGCGGTAGCGGGTGAGCGCCTGGTTGACGTCGTTGATCACGAGCCCGGTGACCTTCTCCAGAATCGTCTTGCCGGCGTTCCAGTACATCGGGTTCCTGACCCGCGTGTGAAACTCGTTGAGCACCACCTCCTTCAGGACATAGGCGCCGTTCGAGACCATGTTCCCGGGCGCCGTCCATTTCGCGCCGTGCGCCTCGATCGTCGCACGATGCGCGGGAAACAGGGTGGCGTAGGTGGTCATCGCCGGGAAATAGGGCAGCGGCCGGTCGAGCCTGACCTCCAGCGTGTGGTCGTCGACCGCCCCTACCCCGAGCTCGGAAGGCGGTTTCCTGCCGGCCAGGATGTCCTTCGCGTTGGTTATCTGGGTGAGTTCGAGATACCAGCCGTAAGGCGAAGCCGTCGCCGGGTCGGCGGCGCGCCGCCAAGCATAGACGAAGTCGCGCGCGGTCACCGGATCGCCGTTGGACCATTTCGCGTTCTTGCGCAGCGTGAAGGTGTAGGTGCGGTTGCCGTCGGACGCCGAATAGGCGGTGGCGACGCCGGGCACGAGCCTGCCGTCGGCATCCTGGCTCAGCAGACCCTCGAACAGGTCGCGGATGACGTGGAACCCCGCGACCTCCTCGTTGAGCTGGGGATCGAGCGTGGGGAACTGGTCGAGCAGGCGATAGGTGAAGGTCTGGTTGTCCGACAGCGTCTCGCCGGTCGCGGGATGGGTCCCCGCGGCCTGGGCGTGCGCGTCCCCGACCAGGGTTACGGCGAAAGCCGCGAGGCCCGCCTTCAGGGTGGAGGTGCGCTTCGTTCGCGGCATTTCGACCGGCATGGCTATCTCTCATTCGGGGTCCAGCTTTCCCGGCGGGAGGCTAGTCGATTGCCAGATTCGGCTCTAGCGGGATCGAAGGGAGCGGCGGCGCTCAGGTCAGCCGGTCGATCTCGGCGAGCTCGGCTTCGGACAACGTCCAACCGGCCGCTTTCGCATTGCGCTCGACCTGTTCGGGGGAGGTGGCTCCGGCGATGACGCTCAGAATGCCGGGCTGGCGGGCCAGCCACGAGATGGCGAGATCCAGCAGGCTGCGACCGCGCGCCTCCGCGAAGCGCTCCAGCCGCTCGACCGTCTCCCAGCGCGAATCCGGCACGAATCCGGCCGAAAGGCGGGTGCCCCTCGGCCACTCCGCGCCGCGCCTGTACTTGCCGGTCAGCAGCCCGTTGGCGAGCGGGTAGAAGGGCAGGATTCCCATTCCGGCGTCGGCGCAGGCCGGCACGACATCGTCCTCGATCTGGCGCTCCAGCAGGCTCCAGGGGTTCTGGGCGGTGACGAAGGCGCACCAGCCGCGCTCTTGCGAGACCGCCCTGGCGCGCGCGATCTGGTCGCCGGAGAAGTTGGAGCAGCCGACGAAGCGCACCTTGCCCTGGCGCACCAGCAGATCCAGCGCCTCCAGCGTTTCCTCGATGGGCGTCGACGGGTCGGGCCGGTGGAGCTGGTAGAGGTCGATGACGTCGGTGCGCAGGCGCTTCAGGCTCCCCTCGACCGCCTTCATCACCTTGCGGCGGGAGCCCCCGCCGCTCCAGCCGAACTTGGTCGCGATCGCGATCTCGCGGCGCCGCGCGCCGAGCGCGCTGCCGATGAATTTCTCGGACTTCCCGTTACCGTAGGACTCGGCGGTATCGAACAGGGTGATGCCGGCATCCAGCGCGGCGTGGATCACCGCTCGCGATTCGCGCTCGCGGAGCCGCCGGCCGAAATTGTTGCAGCCCAGCCCGACGACGGAGGCGGTCAGCCGGTTGTCGCCGTTACCGAACGTTCTGAATTCCATCCGCCGCCCTCCGCTCCGTCCCTGACCGTCATGGTAAGGGAGCCGGAGGGCGGACTTAAGCGTCGTTGTCTCCCGAAATCGGGGCCGACCGTCACTCCCCCGCAACCGGGCGGTGCGGATCGAGGCGCCCTTCGATCTTCGCGACGCGCTCTCCCATGATATGGAGTTCCTTGCGCATGTCGGTCAGCCCGTTGTGAACCGCCAGCCAGATCGCCCCGAAGCCCAGCACGAAGGCCGGGACCATCACGGCGGCCAAAGGAAGCGCGGCGTCGACGATGTTCGCGAAGTCCATACTCTCTCTCGTGTTCGATCCGAACATACGAGAAACGCCAAGAAATTTCTACCTTCGGTTGGTCAGGCCCGTTCCGCCTTCCACGCGTTCCATGCGCGCAAATTTTCGTGCGCCGATCCTTCGTGGTCGACGAATTCCCGCGCTTCGGCTTCGTCCTCGGCGGTGAACTCGAAGCGGTAGCCGTTGGGGTCGTGAAAGTAGATCGAGCTGCAGATGCCGTGCCGAACCGGCCCTTCGTACGGGATCCCGGCGGCCGTCAGGCGTTCCTTCCACCGGGCGAGCGCGTCATGGTCGGCGACCCGCATGGCGAAATGAAGATCCATCCCCCAGCGGGTCTTGTAGAGCTCTTCGGGATCGTCCTGCTCGCGGAACGGCACGTCGAAATAGGCGACATAGCTGGACTGTCCCGGCTCGGCGCCCTGGCCGCCGATGTCGAAAAAGATGTGCATGTAGCTGACCGCCTCGCCGCTGGTCGGGTGCTCGTCGATCTTCAGCGCCATGACGAGGGGAAAGCCGAGCCGGTCCTCCCAGAAAGCGCGCGTCTCCTCCGCGTCGCGGCAGCGATAGGCGGAGTGGTGGAGGCCGAGTGCGTCGATCTCGCGTCTGGCGGCGGTCATGGCTCGCGTCCCGTCACGGTTGTCGGCGGGATGACTGTAGCAGATTCGGCGGAATCCCGTTCTCAGCCGCGGTGTAGTGGACCGACTCGCCGCATGGGCCGAGGCCGGGTCCGTTCCGGCGTTCCACGAGCTCGGGGACGCGGCGGCTGCCGTCGATGCGCCGGACGAGCGTGGAAGGCCGTACCTCTTCGCGGGAATCCGCCACGCCTGAGTCCGCCGGCCGGTTGGGGTGAGGATCGTGCATCCTCCGGGTCTAAAAGCCCAGGATCGTTTGGGAACGATCCGCCGTCGTCAGGAGAGAGCCGCGCCGGTCGCGAGGTCCGGTTCTCGCGGGCCTCCGCTTCGTTGCGGTGTCCGGCTTTCAATTGGGAAGCGGGGGCGTATCCTCCCCGCCACACCGCACCGCACTCGACGGCATGGGAGGAATTCGGATGGGTTTGCCCGAACCCAGACTCCACATCAGGGACGGTATCGTCGTCACGATGGAGCCGGGCTCCGTGCCGGAGGCCGCGGATATCCTGGTGGAACGGGGGCGGATCGCCGCCATCGGTTCGATCGGGCCGGTCGCCGACGCCGAGGTCCTCGACGCGAAGGGGCGGATCGTTCTGCCGGGGCTGATCGACAGCCATGTCCACACCTGGCAGACCGCGCTCCGCGGGATCGCCGCGGACTGGACGGTGCCGCAATACATGCGCGCCATGCATCGCGGCCTGGCGACCCGGTTCGGGCCGGACGACATCCGGATCGCCAACCTGATGGGCGCGCTCGCGAAGCTCGACGGGGGCGTGACGACCCTGGTCGACTGGTGCCACAACAACCCGACGCCGGACCACACCGACGCGGCGATCGACGGGCTCGAGGCCTCCGGCGCCCGGGCTCTGTTCCTGCACGGCTCGCCCAAGCCCGACCCCGGACCCGGCCAGAAGCATTTCAGCGAAGTACCCATGCCGCGCGAGGAAATAGAGCGCCTGCGCGCTGGCCGGTTCGCCTCGCGGGACCGGCTCGTCACGCTGGGTCTCGCGGTGCTGGGGCCGCAATACGGCGTGCACGACGTTTGCGTGGCCGATTATGCGCTGGCGCGCGATCTCGACCTCATCGTCAGCACCCATACCGGCGGCGCGCCGCTGCTTTCGCCGGGCACCTTCGAGGCGCTGATCGAAGCGGGGCTGATCGACGGGCGGTGCAACATCGTCCATGCCAACAACTTCGCGCCCGACCTCGCCCGCGCGCTGGTCGAGGCCGGCGCCAACTTCACCGTGACGGCGGAAGTCGAGATGCAGATGGGCTTCGGCGATCCTCTGACGGGCGTGCTGCGCGATCTGGGTGCCCTGATCACCATCGGCGCCGATGTCGAGCCGGCGGCGGCCGGCGACATGTTCACCGCCATGCGAACGACCCTGAACGTCCAGCGCAATATCGACAACAAGGCGCTGCTCGCGCGTGGAGAGCCCTTGCCCGACACGGCCAGCATCACCTGCCGCGAGGCCCTGGAATGGGTGACGGTGAACGGCGCCGCGATGACCCGGATGTCGGACAGAATCGGGACGCTGGCGCCCGGCAAGAAGGCGGACATCGTTCTCCTGCGCGCGACCGACGCCAACCTGTTTCCGGTCCGCGATCCGATCGGCGCGGTCGTCCGCCAGGCCGGCCCCGGCAATGTCGAGACCGTCCTGGTGGGCGGCCGTATCGTCAAGCGCGACGGCCGGCTGCTCTGCCCGGGTCTCGACGAAAAGCGCGACGCGCTGATGATGTCGGGGACGCGCATTCTGGAGGAAATCGGGCTTTCTCCCGGCGGCCCGAATTAGCTGGGGCTTCTTCCGTCTCGTGGACAGCTTTCCGGCGGCAAACCTATACTCGGGTTGCCGTGGAGGACACACTCACCATCTCGTTGACGGTCAATGGCGCGACCCGCGAAACTCAGGTGTCGACCGCCGAAACCCTGCTCGAAACGCTCCGCGTCCGCCTCGGGTTGACCGGCGCGAAGCGGGGTTGCGACCAGGGCGTATGCGGTGCGTGCACCGTGATGGTCGACGGCCGGGCGGTCCGCGCCTGCCTGTCGCTGTCGGTCAACTGCACCGACCGCGAAATCGTGACCGCGGAAGGTCTTGCGGCGAACGGGGTCCTGGATCCGGTGCAGCGCGCCTTCGTCGAGTCGGGCGCGATCCAGTGCGGGTTCTGCACGCCGGGGCTGGCAATCGTCGCCAGGGCGCTGCTGAACGATAATCCCCAACCCACGGTCGAAGAGATCCGCGAGGCGGTCTCGGGCAATATCTGCCGGTGCTCGGGATACGTGAAGATCGTCGAGGCGATCGAAACGGCGGCGCGAGGCTGAGATGGCGGACTCCGCGACAATCGAGCAAATCCGCGCGGTCGGCGCGCGACTGCCGCGCAACGACGCGGCGGAGAAGGCCGTCGGAGCCGCGCAATACCTCGACGACATCGAGTTGCCGGGCATGCTGCATACGGCCTTCATGCTGTCCCCGCTGGCGCATGCCCGGATCGTTTCGGTGGACACGACATCCGCTCGCGCCCATCCGGGGGTTCACGCGGTTCTGACGGGCGAGGACCTGCCCCGGCTTGGCGGCGGCGCGATCAAGGACATGCCGTTCCTCGCCCGCGGGAAAGTGCGTTACATGGGCGAGCCGGTCGCGGCGGTCGCAGCGGAGACGCCGGCGATCGCCGAGGCGGCGGCGCTTCTGGTCGACGTGGAGTACGAGGAGGCTCCGGCGGTCCTCACCATCGAGGACGCGCTCGCTCCGGGCGCGCCGCTGGTCCACGACGACATCGGCGCCTACGAGCTCTCCCACCCGGTCGAACACAGCGGCAACGTGCTGTCCCGTCAGGAGATCGTCGAAGGCGATGTCGACGCAGCGTGGGCCGAATGCGACGTAATCGTCGAGAACGAGTTCGCCACCGGCGCGCAATACCATCACGCGCTGGAGCCGACCGGCGCGGTGGCGTCGTTCGATCCCGGCGGCAAGGTCACGGTGTGGTCGACCACCCAGTCGGTATTCCGTGTCCAGGCCGAGGTCGCGCAACTGCTCGACATGCCGATGTCGAAGATCCGCGCCGTCTCGCCCCGTATCGGGGGGACGTTCGGCGGCAAGGGCGGCGCCCATCTCCAGCCGGTCGCCGTCGAGCTCGCGCGCAGAACCGGGCGGCCGGTGAAGGCGGTCCTGCCGCGCTCGTCCGACTTCATGTCGATGCTGCGGAGACACCCCGCGCAGATTGCCATCAAGACAGGCGCCAAAGCCGACGGGACGCTGGTCGCGCGCGAGGTGGAGGTGACGCTGGAAGGCGGCGCCTACTGCAACGAGAGCCCCGCGGTGCTCGGCTTCGCGCTCCTGATGGCCAGAGGGCCATACAGAATCCCCAATGTCCGGGTGACGGGGCGCGCGG
This sequence comes from Alphaproteobacteria bacterium, assembly GCA_965202835.1. Classification (GTDB taxonomy): domain Bacteria; phylum Pseudomonadota; class Alphaproteobacteria; order MPNO01; family MPNO01; genus MPNO01. The sequence continues at coordinate 1,079,703 of CBDBCA010000002.1, forward strand.
TCTACACCAACAAGCTCCGCGCGGGCGGCTTCCGCGGCTTCGGCAATCCGCAGTCGACTTTCGCCGGCGAGTCGCAGATCGACGAACTCGCCGCCGCGCTCGACCTCGATCCCTTCGACATCCGGCTCAAGAACGCGATACGAGCCGGCGACAAATGGCTTGGAGGCCAGACCGTGGAGGCCTGCGGCCTGGTCGAGTGCATCGAGGAGCTGCGCGCGGCGACCGGCGAACGGCCGCGCAAGCCGGACCCGACCGCCGGCAAGAAGCGGGGGCTCGGCATCTCCTGCCTCGCCCATGTCTGCGGGTTGCTGTCGACCGCCGCGAATGTCCGGCTGCTGGAGGATGGCTCGGTGACCCTGAGCACCGGGGCGGTCGACTGCGGCCAGGGGTCGGACATCGCGCTCGCGCAGATATGCGCCGGATCGCTCGGCCTCGACATCTCGAAGGTGAACTACGTCAACCCGGACACCGACGCCTCGCCTTACAACTGGAGCACCTCGGGCAGCCGGACGACCTACATGGTGGGTCGCGCGGTCGCGGCGGCGTCGGAGGAGGTGAAGGAGCGTATCTTCGAGCATGCCGCCGAAATGATGGAATGCGCGGCGGAGGACCTTGAGATCCGTCCGGGCGGGCGGGTCGGAATCGCCGGCATCCCCGACCGCGAGGTAAGCTTCGCCGCGGTCTCCGGCCGGGCCCATTGGGGCGTCGGAGGCCCGATCATGGGTCAGAACGCGTTGATGTATGACGGCGAACGGTTCGACCCGAAGCGGGCGATCGTCAAGGGCTTCCCCTTCTCCAATATCGGCACCTACGTGTTCGGCGCGCAGGCGGTGGAGGTGGAGGTCGACGAGGCCACCGGCCGCATCGCGGTGGTCGAGGCGTGGTCGGCGCACGACGTGGGTCGCGCAATCAACCCGCTCGGCGTCGAAGGACAGATCCAGGGCGGCTTCGTCCAGGGCGTCGGCTATGCGCTGACCGAGGAGCTGGTCTGGGAGGGGGGTGCGCTGGCCAACCCGTCGATGATGGATTACAAGGCGCCGTCCGCGATGGACGTGCCCGCGGCGATCAACCCGATCGTCGTCGAACACCCCGAGCCTTCGGGCCCGTCAGGTGCCAAGGCGATCGGCGAGCCCGGCCTGATCGGGGTCGCACCGGCGATCGCCAACGCGGTGGCGGATGCGACCGGCACAAGGCTGCGCGAAATACCGATGACGCCGGAGCGGGTGTTGCGGGCCCTGAAAACCCGCTGAAGGTCGGCTCCGACCCGCCTTGCACCGATTTCGGGATTAGGCTCATACTCGCCTCAAAATAGGGGCGATAAGGCAATCGCTGAACTCAAGAAAAGGGTGGGTTGGAATGAACAGGCGACTCACGCGACGAACCGTCCTCAACGGTCTCGGCTCTTCGGCCGTCCTGGCGGCAACGGGCGCCGCAATGGTAGCGCGGAGCTCCGCAGCGCAGGCCGCGCTTCCCGACTGGCAGGCGGGGGCGCCGGACGAGTGGCGCCGCATCCTGGCCGAGGCGCGCAAGGAAGGCCAGGTCACCGTCGCAGGCTTCCCGGCGTTGGGGCGCACAATGCCGGCGGCGTTCAAGCGCGACACCGGTATCGAGCTCAAGTTCTTCGGCGGCCGTCCGTCGGACCTGTCCTCGCGCTTCGAGGCCGAGGCCCTGGCCAACAAGATGACGCTGGACATCATGCTCGGCGGCGGGCGGGAGTTGGTCAAGATGAAGCCCGGGGGCTTTCTCAACCCCGTGCGGCCGCAGCTCATTCTTCCCGGCGTCGGGCCGGAGAACTACCGCGACGGCGAGCTCAAATTCATGGACGACGATGACCAATATCTGTTGCAGGGGGCGGAATGGGTGTTCGGCTGGCTGCTGGTCAACAAGGACATCGTCGACCCCGGCAAGATCAAGGTCTGGAAGGACATGCTCAAGCCGGAGTTCCGCGGCAAGATGATCTCGCACGACCCGCGCAGCCCGGGTCCGGGCCAGGGCGCGACGAACTGGCTCTACAACACGTTCGGTATCGAGTTCGTGAAGGCGTTCTATCTCGGCCAGCAGGCGAAATTCACCACCAGCAACCGCGGGGTGGTCGAGGAGGTGGTGCGCGGCACGAGGCCCATCGCCTTCGCGTCCATCCAGTTCTTCGTCGAGAAGTTCCGCAGGGAAGGCATCAAGAACCTCGCCGTGGTGCTGCCGGAGGACGCGCCGGGCTACGTGACGGGCGGCTTCTCGGTCCTCAAGCAGGCCAAGAACGTGCCGCATCCCAACGCGGCCCAGGTCTTCATCAACTGGTATGTCAGCCGGCCCGGTCAGGAGGTCTATGAACGGACGATGCTCGCGACCAGCAGGCGCAAGGATGTGAAGACCGGCATCCCGAGCTACCTGATCCCGCGGCCGGGCGTGAAGTACTTCGAGGCATACAGCGAGGAGCGTTACCTGCGCCGGAAGGTGGTGGTGAAGGCGATCACCGACGCGCTCGGCAAGCGCTGACCGCCGGCCCGAAGGACGGCGTGTGACGGAGTATGACGAAGGCGCGGCGGACGCCCTGTTGCGGGGCGCCCGCCGCGCGGACGTGGACGCCTGCGTCTATCTGCCCGACAGCGTATTGTCGCCCACCATCCGGGCCTTCCGCGCCAGCGGCGACATGCTGATGGTGCCGTGCGCACGCGAGGACGAAGGCATCGCCATCGCCGTCGGACTCGATCTCGGCGGGCGTAATCCGGTGTGCATGATGGAAGCATCCGGCCTCGGATACAGCGGGCTGATCCTCGCCCGCGCCCAGGTCCAGCGGACGCCGGTAGTGATTCTCGCGAGCCACACCGCGGGCGGCGGCGAGCCGATGGACTACCACGGCGCCACGCGGCTCCTGTCCGAAGGCATCTTCAAGGGGCTCGGTGTTCCCTTCGAGGTCGCGACCGACCCGGACGGGCTGGAAGACCGGATGTTCCGGGCGGTCCAGACCGCGCGCGGTCAGCGCACGTGTTTCGGGTTGCTGATCCCGCCATATGTCGGACGGGGGAAGTCCTGATGGACCGCATCGAGGCGATGGAGATCGTCGCCGCGGCACGCGGCGACGCGGCGGCCTTCACAGGGCCAGGCGTCAACTCCGGATTGCTCTACGCGATGGCCGACGCGCCGGCGACCATCTACAACATGGACATGGGCTATGCGACGCCCATGGCGCTTGGCGCGGCGCTCGCTCGGCCGGACCGGACGATCCTTTCCATCGAGGGCGACGGTTCGTTCTTCGCGGGCGCGGCGGTGCTGTCGACGATCTGGCGGATGCGGCCCGAAAACCTCGTCGTGGTCGTGCTCGATAACGAAGTCTGGGGCACGGGCGACGGAACGGAGCCCACCGCGACAGGCAGCGGCGCGGACATCGCCGGGCTGGCGTTCGCCAATGGCTGGGACGCGGTCCATGTCCACACCCCGGCCGGCCCCAACGAGCTCGCCGACCGGATGGGCGCGGCGATGGACGTCGCGGGTCCCCATCTCGTGGTTTGCAAGACCGACACCAGCCGCGACATGCCGTCCTCGCCCAATCGGCCGGTTCCCAAGCGCCATCAGCTCGACTGCGCGGTGCTGATGCGCGCGGGATTGAGCGGCGACGCCTAAGACTGGGCCGGGCGCCGCTTTGGCCGGAACAGCTTTATCCGAAAACGACCCCGGCGCGGCTTGGACCGGCCCGGTCGCCGAGAACCTGCTGCGCGGCTTCGGCTGGCTCTGCCTGGCGGCGGTGGCTGCAATCTGCATCATGCCGGTATTGCTGATCGTCCTCGGGGGGTTCAGCGAGGGCGAGCCGATCAACGCGTTCGGCCCGACCCTGGAACCCTGGGCGCGGGCCCTGGAGAGCAAGCACACGATCGACTCCATCGTGACGTCGTTCGTGCTCAGCCTGCGCGTGCCGACGGCGATGCTGATCGCATTCTTCATCGCCTGGTACCTCGCCCGCAATGACGTCTTCGGCAAGCGCGCGATCATGTTCTCGCTCTGGGTCGGCTTTTTCCTGCCGATCCTGCCAGCCACCCTTGGCTGGATTCTGCTGCTCGATCCCAATTTCGGGCTGGTCAACGCCTGGCTCCGGAAACTCCCCTTTGTGAGCGGACCGGTATTCGACATCTACTCGCTGGGCGGAATCACCTGGGTGCACATCACCCTGTCCACCATCCCGATAATGGTGATCCTGATCGAGCCGGCCCAGCGCCTGATCGACGCCTCGTTCGAGGAGGCTTCGACCATGTCGGGCGCAGGCACGCTGACGACCCTGCGGCGGGTGACGGTTCCTCTGATCGCGCCCACCCTGCTGACGGCCTTCATCGCGGGCACCATCCGATCGCTCGAAGCCTTCGAGGTCGAGCAGCTTCTCGGCCTCCCGGCCGACATCCTCGTGTATTCCACGCGCATCTATCATCTGCTGAGGGTGATACCGGCGGACGCTCCGCAGTCGATGGCGCTCAGCTCCTTCTTTCTCGTGATCATGTTCGTTCTGGTCCTCGTTTACCGGGTATGGCTGCAGCGGGCGAGCATGGCCGCGACGCTGACCGGCAGGGGCGCCAAGCTTCAGCCGCGCCAGCGCACACGAGGGTCCTACGCGGTCTCGGCCTTCCTGTTCCTGGCCGTTGCGGTGACCATCGGCCTTCCCTTCCTGATGGTGGTGCTGAGCTCGTTCAGCCGGCTTTTCGGCTTTTTCCACCTTCCCGATCCCTGGACTTTCGGGCACTGGGCGGCGGTGCTCGAAGGCGATGAGTTCCTCCGCGCGGTCAACCAGTCGCTGATGACCGGCGCAGCGGTGGCCATCGCCGGTACGACGATCTATCTCGGCCTCGCGTGGTTCATCGCCCGCAACAGCTTCCCGGGCAAGGGCGCTCTTTCGCTCGCGATCTGGATGCCCTGGGCGCTCCCCGGCGTGCTTCTCGGGACCGCGTTCCTGGTGATCTTCCTCAACGCGCCTGGCCTCAGGTTGTTTTACGGGACGGCGGTCGCCCTGGTCACGGTGCTGATCGTTCAGGGCCTCCCGTTCGCGACCCACTTGTTCGAGGCCTCGATCGGTCAGGTCTCGCGCGAACTCGAAGAGTCCTCGCTGATGAGCGGGGCGGGAAGGCTGGAGACCATCCTCCGCATCACCGCGCCGCTGGTCGCACCCGTCGTCGCGACAGTGTTCGTGCTGTCGTTCATGTCCGCGATCAAGGACATCAGCGCGACCGTGCTCGTGTCGACGCCCGACACCTTCACATTGCCGTTGCTGATGTTCGCTTACGCGACGTCCGGACGGCTTGAAGTCGCAGCGGTGGTCGGCGTGATCACCGTGATGATCGCGATGGCGATGGCGTTGCTCGTCACCTGGATCGGCGATCGCGCGGCGGTGATCCGATGAACGCGGGCATAAAACTGGCCATCCAAGATCTGCGCAAGGACTATCACCGGGGTGCACGGCGGCGCGGCGAAGGCGACAAGCCGGCGCTCGACGGGGTGAGCCTCGAGATTGAGGACGGCGCGTTCTTCACCCTGCTCGGTCCGTCGGGCTGCGGCAAGACCACGCTGCTCCGCTGCATCGCAGGGCTGGAGGTTCCCGACAGCGGCGAGATCCGGCTGGGCGACCGGGTGCTTTTCTCCTCGGCCTCGGGCATCAACGTCCCGCCCAATCGGCGCGACCTTGGCATGGTCTTCCAGTCCTATGCGATCTGGCCGCACATGGACGTCTCCGAGAACGTCGCCTACCCGTTGACGGTGCGCGGCCGGCGAAGGGTCTATTCCAAGGCCGAGATCGAACGGCGCGTCGCCGATCTCCTGGATGTGATCCAGATCGCTCATCTCGCGAGACGCAAGGCGACGATGCTTTCCGGGGGACAGCAACAACGCCTCGCCATGGCCCGCGCGCTGGTGATGGAACCGCCGGTCCTGCTGCTCGATGAGCCGCTCTCGAACCTCGACACCCGGCTGAGGGAAGACCTGCGGGTGGAGCTCACCCGCATCCAGGAACGGCTCGGCGTGACCTCGATATATGTTACCCACGACCAGGCCGAAGCATTGGCGATGTCCTCCTCCCTCGCGGTCATGCGGGATGGCGTGATCGAACAGCGAGGCACGCCGGAGGAGCTCTACGATTACCCGCGCACGCGGTTTGTCGCCTCCTTTCTGGGCGCCGCCAACCTTGTCGAGGCTCAGGTGATTTCGGTCGACGATGGTACGGCCGACCTGTTCCGCTTCGGCGCCGAGACCATCTGGGGTGCGCGCTTCGATGCGGTGGGCCGGGTGCCGTTCAAGCCCGGGGACCGCGTTTCGGCCGCCCTCCGGCCCGAAGGCATCCGCATGATCCCACGTGCGGAAGCCGGAACCGACGACGACTGGTCCGGAGTCGTGGACTCGGTGCAGTTCCTGGGCGACGCGGTGGTCTATTTCCTTAGGATACGGGACATCCTGCTCCGCGCCCGTTCGGACCGCGGCGGGCATCGCTTCGCGGCGGGCGATGCCGTCGCGGTCGATCTGCGCAGCGAGGCCTGCACCCTGGTCGCCGACTGAGAGTGGCTCAGGCGTAGACCGCCTGCGCGCAACCGGTGTCGAAGCCCTCGATGGGCGCGTAGAACACCCGTTCCGCGCCGCGGCCGGCGAAGGCTCCGGCCAGCAAGATCCAGGACCGGACTTCGCCGGTCGAGCTGCCGGCCGCCATCATCGCGGGATCGCTCAGCCCGGCCAGCGCCTCGCCATCGCCGGCGCACAGCCGGTCGAGGAACCACTCGTCGAACCCGACATCGATCCGGCCCTGATCCAGCGTGCCCACGGAGTGCGAGAGGCCGCCGGTGGCGACGATGCCCACCCGCCTGGAGCTCGGCCAGTCCGCGATCGCATCCGCGAGCCAGCGCCCGACCGCGAAGCATCGCCGGGCCGAGGGCATCGGCGCCGAGGCGCAGTTGACGAATACCGGGACCATCGGCACCCGGCCCTCCGGGTCCAGCTTGTGGAGCGGGACCATGATCCCGTGATCGGCTTCCCAGAACTCGGAGACCGCCCAGTCCACACCTTCGTCGAGCCCGCGCTCGATAAGGTAGCGGGCGAGCTCGGGATCGCTTGGCACCTCGCGCCAGGGATAGCCGATGTCGCGCGCCTTGCTCTCGACCGGGCCGGAGAAGCTGTCGAACAGACCCATGCAGAAGGCCGGCATGTTGTCGATGAAGAACTTGTTGACGTGCTCGGCCGAGACGATCAAGCAGACATCCGGGTCGGCCTCGCGAAGCGTGTCGGCGAGCCGTTCGTAGCCCGCGTCGAATGCCGCCACCGTCGCCGGGTCGGCGGCCTCCCGCGCATTCACGATATGGGCGAGATGCGAAGTCGCGATCCCGAGACAGAGCTCAGCCATGTCCGCCCGCCTCTCCGGCGATCGCGGCGAATTTCCCGGGCGGGTGGCCGTGCATCATGAAGTACTTGAAGACGAGGTTGGGGAGTGCCCCGCGGTCGAGCAGCACCAGCCAGTCGGGAGACTCAAGCGCCTCGCGCGCGGGGGCGTCCAGCGGGTAACGGTCGAGCCAGGCCGCCCGGTCGGCGGCAAAAGCCTCGCGGCCCGCCGGCTCGCCGAGGTCGAACAGGGCCCGGTTCAACCAATAGCGCGCCGACGCGGGCGGCGGGCGGGTCACGGTCGGCCGCCCCGTTTGCCCGGAGCGCGGGTCTGAATGCCGCGGTTGTGCCTGCTGGCGAGCTTGCGCCACTCGGTGACCACCACGTCCGGCCGGTAGAGCCGCTCCCGGTTCCAGCCGTCCTCCTCGGCGTAGAACCGCTCCATCGCCTCGCGGGCGAACACGTCCTCGTCGTTGAAACGGTCGACGACCATTTCGCGCCAATAGGTGTCGACCTCCTGTGCGAATCGTTCCCGCTCTTCCGGATCGGTGGTCCGCCTGCCCCACGTGACCATGTAGTAGTGCGAATGCTCGTCGATCGGCACGTACCACTCGAAGTGGGTTATGTCGGGGGCCGGGAACGGATCGACCTTGAGCCCGCACGGCATCCAGAGCGACGTGTCGGTGATCCGGGAGCCCGCGCGGTCGTCCTCGGGCATGGTTCTCGCCGCGACCCTGTTGCCCTCTATCTCGGTCTCCCAGACGGAGATCTTGCGGCCCGCCCCCTTGACCACGCCCTTGGGACCGCCGGGCGTCTCTACCACCATGTCCTCGCGCGTCACGAAGTAGCTCGCCAGCGGAACGGCCCGGCGGAGAGCGCTCAGGAGCCGCGAGTTGCGGTGGATGTAGATGTGCGAAGCGTCGACGCCGTTTTCCGCCGCGAGCCGCCAGTTGCTCTTCACCACGCCCCGGTCGCCGTCGGGCGCGATGTAGATGTCCTCGTCGAGGAAACCCGGCTGGACGTCTTCGACCAGAGGCGGCGGGTCGTCGTCGCCGATGAAGACGAAGACGACGTTCTGGCGCTCCTCGACCCGGTAGGTCTTGAGCGCCACCTTGCCGATCAGGGCGCTCTCGGGGTCGGTGACGATCGCGACCAGCTTGCCGTCCCTGAGATCGTAGGTGAAGCCGTGATACCAGCAGGTCACCGTGTTGGCGGAAAAGCATTCGGGGCGCGCCGAGAACGGAACGCCGCGATGGGCGCAGCGGTCCTCGATCGCGTATACCCGCCCGCCGATGCGCTTGAACAGCACCCGCTCGCCGAGGAGCTCCAGACCGAGGCACTGACCTTCGGCGATCTCCTTCGAGAAGCAGGCGGGGTACCAGTGGTTGCGGAAGCCGAGCGCCGCCTTGAGGTAGGACGCCCAGGGTTTGTTGACGAAGTCCTCTTCCGGATCCGCGGCCACGTCCGCGCGGCTGTCCGCCATGTCGAGCGTCCTCCCCTCAATCCGACAGGAAGCCGACCACCAGGCGGTTGAACGCCTCGGCGTGTTCGACCTGCGCCCAGTGGCCGCAGCGCGCGAAGATGTGCATCTGCGCGCGCGGCATGAGCCGGGTCATCTGCAGCCCGACATCGAGCGCGCCGAACCGGTCGTCCATCCCCCAGACGACCAGCGTCGGCGACTCGATCCCGCCGAGATCGCCGTAAAGATCCTCCTTCTTGTACCGGCCCTGGCGCTTCGCGAAGAGCTCCAGGTTGTCGGGCTCGATCGTCGTCTGGAAGCGTTCCTCGACGACTTCGTCGGTGAGGAAGGAGGAATCGTAGACCAGGGTCTCGAGGAGCTTGCGAAGCTTCTCCCGGGTCGGACCCTCGCCCTTGTAGTAGTCGGCGATAAGCTTGATGCCCTCGAGAGGACTCGGCACGAAGATCGGGTTGTTGATGGCGCCGGGACCGAGCACCACCAGGCGATCCACCCGTTCGGGCTTGTCGATGGCGAGCTTGAGCGCCACCTGTCCGCCCATCGAGTTGCCGATGTAATGCGCGCGCTCGATGCCGGTCTCCGTCATGAACGCGTCCAGCACCCGGGCATTGAAGCCGAGGCGGCCTTCCTCGATCGGGATCTTTTCACTCTTGCCGAATTGCGGCATGTCGACTAGCACCGCGCGGAAGCGTTCGGAGAGAGCGCCCATGTTGCGCCGGAAATTGCTCTCGCTGTTCGCGCCGGGTCCCGCGCCGTGGAGGCAGATCACCGGGTAGCCCTCGCCCACCTCCTTGTAGTGCACCCGGACATCGTCCGCGGTCACGAACTGGCTGTCGGACAGATCTCCGCGCGGTGCCATGAACCGTTCTCCTTTTGATGGTCGCCTATGATACCACCCCGCAAAGGTCGAGCGCGGTCAGCGCGTAGACCTTGGACAGGGCGAGCAGATCGTCGACATGCATCGGGCGCCGATCGCCTGCGAGCCCTCCGCCGAGATGCACGGAGCGCGCTCGTGCGCCGTAGCACAGCGCCGGGATTCCCGCTTCGTTGAAGGCGTTGCTGTCCCGCCAGGTGCTCGTCAGACCGGACTCCGCAATTTGCATCTCTTCGTCGAAGATGCGCCGATGCGCGCGACCCAACGCCTCGCCCAGCGGTTCCGTGCCGTCCGCGAGATAGCCCCGCCGATAATCGTAGGGCGAGATTTCGCATTCCAGACCCGTCGCCGCGAGCGCGCGTCGTACCCGGTCGAGAATCTCCGCCGGTTGGGCGCCGGGGACGAGGCGGACGTCGAAAAAGACGTTGCAGCTGTCCGACAGCTCGGTGAAGGGGAGGCCTCCCGCCGCCACCTCGCAAACCTGGGCGCGGGGCAGGATCGTCCCCTTTCCGAAATCGAGCGCGTCGGTCCGCTCGTAGTCCTTCGCCCAGGATTCGAGAGCGAGGATCACGTGAGCCGCGCGCTCGAACGGGTTGGGGTTGTCGGCCGGCGTCTCGCCGCGGATCAGCAGCGGCGTGTAGCGCAAATGGCCGAGCACGGCGATCTTGAGCCGCAGGTATCCGGCCTGGCCCAGACCCAGCTTGAAGTCGGTAATCTCGCCGACCAGAGCGTAGTCGGCGACGATTCCGTGCTCGACCAGCCAGCGCGCGCCGTGTCCTTCGCGGACCTGGCTCATGCGGGGACCGATCCCGGACCAGGTCTCTATTTCCTCGCCCCGCTCCGGCGGAGCGCTGGTCTCCTGGGCGACGCCGGTGACGTAGAGGGTTTCGCGGAGCTGGAGACCGGCGCGGACAATGGCGCGCATGGCGATCATCTGGGCGGCGAGCTGTGCCTTGTCGTTGGCGAGCCCATTGCCGTAGAGCAGCCCGGCCTGTTCGCGGGCGCCGCGCAACTCCCGCTCCTTCTCTTCGCCTCCGGCGGGCGTCGCGCCCTGGGTGTCCATATGGGCGTTGAAGATCAGCGACCGGGCCCCGCCCGACCGGTCGCCCGTGCCGCGCAGGAGTCCGACCGCGTTCGCGCTGGTCTCGTCGATCCGCTGCAGCCGCGTCTCGATCCCCGCTTCGGAGAGCCAGGCTGCGACCGCTTCGGCAACCTCCCGCTCGTCTCCGGCATAATCGCGCGCGTTGCCGAGGCGAAGGCAGAGATCGATCAACTCCTGCCTCTCCCCGTCGACGATATCGATGATCCGATCGCCGGGCGTCGACATCGCCATCGTTCGATCCTTCGGTCGTCCTTCGGAATATCTTGAACCCAACGAGCCGCGACCGCCAGCGACGGTTCGCGAATGACCGGCCGCCAAGGTAGTTTCCCTTTGGACCGTTCGAGGATATCCGGCGAGGACAGAAGACATGACGCACCCACAGCTCGGCCCGGAGCGACAGGCGTGGTTCGAACAGGCGGTCTCCCTGATCGACGAGGAGCGCATGCGCCGCACGGTCCTCGATCTGACCGCGATCCACAGCCCGACGGGGCGCGAGCGCGCGGCCAGCGAGTTCATGGTCGCCCTTCTCGCGGAGGCTGGGCTCGACGCCTGGTATCAGCCGATGGGGGAGGACTCGGGTAACGCGGCCGCGCGGCTGCGGGGACGCGGCGGCGGTCCGAGCCTGCTGCTCTACGCGCCTATCGACACCCATCTGGAGGCCGATCCCGCGACCGACATCCCGTGGGTCGGTCCCACCCTCCGCCAGGACATGGTTCCCGATCCGATCCTGCGCGACGGGCTGGTCGTCGGGCTCGGCGCGGCCAACCCCAAGGCGATGGTGGTCACGCAGGCGGAGGCCGCCCGGGTCGTCTCGGAGGCGGGTATCCCGCTCACCGGAGACCTCCTCGTCGGGTTCGCCGGCGGCGGCATGCCGGTCGACCTTGCCGAGCCCGGGAACCGGGGGCTGTCGGACGGGGTGTTCCATCTTCTCGCGCGCGGCGTCCACGCCGACTTCGCGCTGGTGATGAAACCGGGAAACGCGGTCTATCACGAGGAGCCCGGGCTTTGCTGGTTCAAGGTCTCGGTCAGGGGCACGATGGGCTACGCGGGAATAGCCCGCGGCGTGCCCGGCTTCCGGAGCTCCATCGTGCCGGCGGCAAGCGTCATCGCCGCCCTGGAGGACTGGCTGCCGGGTTATGCCGAACGCAACAGCTCCGGTCAGGTCACGCCCCAGGGCTGGGTGTCGGCGGTCCGCGGCGGATGGCCCGACCGGGCGTCCTTTCCCTCCGCCACCACGGAGATCCATCTCGACATTCGGTGCAATCCGCGCACGCCGCCCGCCGAGGTAGCCGCCCAGTTCGGCGCGGCCATCGACGACATCCGCGCGAAGCACCCCGACTTCGACCTCGACTGGGAAATGACCGCCTCGCTTCCCGGTGCCAGCACCGATCCGGAAAGCTGGATCGTCGAATCGGCAATCGCCGCCTGGGAAGCGGTCGAAGGGCGGGTTCACGAGCCGCCGCGCCGGACCAGCGGACAGACCGACATCTCGACGATCCGCAATCTCGGCATCCCGACCGCGCGCACCGGATGGGTCAGCACGCCGGAAGCGACGCCCGAGGAGTTCCGCGAGGGGCTGGGCGGCATGGGAGTCGCCTGCGCATCGGACCTCGCCCATACCTGTCGCAAGCTGGTCTATTCGATCGTCGACACCTGCACCCGCACCCGCGAGGAGGTAGGCTGCCTCCGCCGGGCTTGAGACCCGCTACCGGTCGTGGGGCGGGTTCCGGGCGGCCTGTATCCGCTTGATGCGTTCGGGCCAGGTCGAGCGGATATAGGCGAGGACGTCCCAGATTTCATCGTCCGTCATCACCTCCGCGAAACCCTCCATGCCGCTCTTGAACCCGGAAACGCCGCGCGCCTCCATCAGCGCCTTGCCGCCGAGCTTGGTGTAGTCGAACAGGAGCCGGTTGTCGTGGTGCCAGGTGTGGCCGGTCGCGTCGTGGGGCGGCGCCGGGAGAAGCCCGTCCTTGCCGATCTTCCGCCAGTTGGGCTGGCCTTCGAGCTCCACGCCGTGGCAGGAGGCGCAGTGTTCCTTGTAGAGAACCCTGCCGTTGCGGAGGTCGCGGTTGTCCAGCTCGTGGCCGGCGAGCGCCACGCCCGGCGCCAGCAGCGCGATCACCGCCAGCAAGCGCCTCACGCGACCTCCACCCAGGTCTTCATGCCGGACGCCTGGTGCCCCAGCGTATGGCAGTGGATCAGCCACTTGCCGGGGTTGTCGAACACGCAGAGCACGTCCCGGCTCTTGCGCGGGTCGACCAGGGTCGTGTCGCGGTAATGGCCGAGAGAGCCGTCTTCCCGCAGCTCGTGAAAGTGGTGGCCGTGAATGTGGATGCCGTGCGGGAAGGCGGTGTCGTTGCGCATGGCGATCAGCGCCGTTTCGCCGCGCGCGAAGCGCTGCCACGGCTCGTCGGTCATGCCGGACCGGTCGTTGAACGCCCAGAAATCGTCGCCGCCGTGCCGCCCGCCCATCGCGCCGCCCTGCATGGCGAGCGTCAAGCGTCTTGCGCCGTCGCGGACGGGCTTGGCGATGTCGGGCTGCGGCAGGGTGGCGATCGGCGACGAGAAAGGCGCGGAGTTGGTCCCTTCGACGGCGATCGTGCCGAGCGGGTAGGGCTCGCCCCGGGGCAGGAGGTGGAAGCTGACCGGCCCGGCGACGTCGAACACGATGTCCGTCCGCTGCGCCGGCGCGAGCACCGGCTCGCCGACCGGCTCCGACTCCGCCAGCGGCATCCCGTCCTGCGCCACGATCCTTCCGGCGCCGCCGCCGATCCTCACCCGGAAGGTTCTCGCCGTCGCCGCGTTGATCAGCCTGAGCCGGACCCGATCCCCTTTGCGCACCGTGTCCCGGGAGAAGAATGCGCGCCCGTAATTGCCGAGCCTCCCGGCATGCGACAAGTCGTGCCGGTTGCCGAAGCTGGGGTGCAGCTTGCCGTCCGGGGTCAGGCGCCAGTCGTCGAGGACGACCGTGATGTCGCGGTCCACTCTCGGCGGGTCGCGCTCCTCGACGATCAACGGACCGTAAAGCCCCTGCGCCACCTGCTCCCAGGACCGGTGGTGCGCGTGATACCAGTAGGTACCGGGCCAGGGCACGGCGAAGTCGTAGGCGAAGCTTTCGCCGGGCTCCACGACCGGCTGGGTGAGGCCCGGCACCCCGTCCATGGCGTTTTCGAGATGGATGCCGTGCCAATGGATCGCGCTCGGACGGTCTATCCCGTTTTCGAACGCGACCGAGACCCGGCCGCCCTCGCGGGCGCGGATTTCGGGCCCCGGCGTTGACCCGTTGAAACCGAGCATCGCCGTCGGCCCGTGCCCCTCCTCGTCCGGCAGCAGGCGGACGGTGACGGGCTCCGCCTTCAGCCGCGTCGCGCCCGCTCGGCCGATCGCCGGCAAGAGGGCGCATGCGGCGGAGGTCGCGAGGAATTGCCTTCGGTTCATCGATCGTCCCGGAACGACGGTCGTCCGCAACATGGCACGGATCGCGATGCACTCCAAGACGGCAGGACGCGCGGCGCACTCGCGAATCCCGCCGCGCTTTGGCAGGATGGCGCCCGCCATGGCGCGGGACAGGAAAGACGAGCCGCCGCTCTACCTCACCACCCGGGAGGTGGCGGACATGCTGCGGGTGAAGGAGCGCAAGATCTACGACCTCGCGGCGGCCGGCGAGATCCCGCATCGGCGGATCACCGGCAAGCTGCTCTTCCCCCGGGCCGAGTTGATGGACTGGGCGGGGCTCGGCAGCGAGGGGGCGCTGTCGGAGCGGTCCATGGTGCTGGCCGGCTCGCACGACCCGCTGCTCGAATGGGCGGTGCGGGAATCGGGCTCGGGCCTGGCGACGATCTTCAACGGCAGCGCCGACGGGCTGCGGCGCTTCGTCGACCGCGAGGCGGCGCTGGCCGGCATCCATTTCCACGAGCGGGGCAGCTGGAACACCGGGACGGTAGAGGACTGGCGGCTGGTCGGCTGCGTGCTGCTCGCCTGGGCGGTGCGCTCGCGCGGGCTGATCCTGTCGGAGGAGGTCCACGGCCGGGTGAAGACGGTGGCCGACCTCCGGGGATTGCGGGTGGCGATGCGCCAGGAGGGAGCCGCGGCGGCGGCGCTGTTCGAGGAACTCCTGTCGCGGGAGGGGATGACCGCCACAGACATCGTTCCGCTCGACACGCCCGCCTGGACCGAGAGCGACGCGGCGGCCGCGGTCGCGGCGGGCGAGGCCGACGCAGCGCTCGGCATCGAGGCGATGGCCCGGCAGTTCGACCTGCCCTTCCGGCTCGTGATCCCGGAGCGCTTCGACCTGGTGGTCGACCGCCGCGCCTATTTCACCGCCCCGGTGCGCGCGCTGCTCGACTTCGCCGGCGGCGAGGCGATGAGGGAAAAGGCGAAGTCGATGGGCGGCTACGTCCTGTCCGACACCGGCGCGGTGCGCTGGCTCTCGCCCTGAGGTCAGAGCTTGATGGCCGCGAGGAGCGCCGCCAGATAGACTGCGGCGGTGCCGATCTGCGACCCGGTGACCCACCTGATCGTGTCGGCCGACGACTGCGTGATCTTCGTTTCGAGTGCTGAGCGCTGGACGTTGAGCTTGTGGTCGATTTCCTCGCGCAGGTGGTCCATATCCTTCTTGATGGCTGCACCGTGGGC
This sequence comes from Alphaproteobacteria bacterium, assembly GCA_965202835.1. Classification (GTDB taxonomy): domain Bacteria; phylum Pseudomonadota; class Alphaproteobacteria; order MPNO01; family MPNO01; genus MPNO01. The sequence goes on from CBDBCA010000002.1 coordinate 1,095,123, forward strand.
CTCGAGCTTCCGGTCGAACTCCGCACGCAAGCTGCCGAACTCCTCCGTGAATTCCCCGCGCAGGCTGCCGAACTCCTCTCTGAACTCGGTACGCAGCCGGTCGATGTCCTCGCCCGTCGCGAAGTCGCGGTCGATCCAGCGCGCCTGCTGCCGCACGATAACGCTCGCCTGCTCCGGCGGCATCCCGGCGGCGACCAGCTCCTCGACCGCCTGCTGGGTATCGAACAGAAGAACGGAAGATCTTTCTCCCATGGACTCATTCTATATCAAACACGCTATGGTTGCAAATCCGTCGGGCATGGGCTACCCGGCATCGCGCGAGAGAGAGGGGACGCAGACCGTCCGGCCGTCGGCCAGCGCCTCGACCTTGACGTCGACGCCGTAGACCGACGAGAGCGCGTCCTCGGTCAGCGCGTCCGCCGGCGCGCCGGTCGCGCGCACCCTTCCCTCGTGCAGCAGCGCGACGCCGGTGCCGACGGCGAAGGCGTGGTCGGGATCGTGGGTGGACAGGATCACCGTGAGCCCGTCGGCGGCGAGCCCCGCGATCTCGCGCAGCACCAAGGTCTGGTTGCCGAAATCGAGGCTCGCGGTGGGCTCGTCCATGATCAGCACCGGGGTTTCCTGAGCGAGCGCGCGGGCGATCAGCACGAGCTGGCGCTGCCCGCCCGAAAGCCGCGTGTAGTCGGACTCGGCGAGGTCCTCGATACGGAGCCTGGCGAGCGCCTTCAGCGCGGCCTCGCGGTCGGCCTCGCCGGGCTGGGAGAACATGCCGAGCCGCGCCGTCCGGCCCATCAGGACGACCTCGAGGACCGGGTAGGCGAAGGGCGCCGCATGGGCCTGCGGAACATAGGCCGCACGGGTCGCGATCTCGGTCCGCGCCAGCGCCTCCAGCTTCCGGCCCGCCAGCAGAACCTCCCCGCCGCGCGCCGGGATCAGCCCGAGCATCGTCTTGAACAGCGTCGTCTTGCCGGACCCGTTGGGGCCGAGCAGGCACAGCACTTCCCCGGGACCCGCGCCGAGCTCGATACCGCTCCCGACTTCGTGCCCGGGATAGCCGATCGCGAGCGCGCGGGTCTCGATGGTCACGCCCATGTCCGACGCCCCCGCCCGAGCAGCCAGAGGAAGAACGGCGCGCCGACCACCGCGGTCAGGATCCCGAGCGGGACCTCGACGGCCGAGATCGTGCGCGCGAGCGTGTCGACGGCGAGCATGTAGCCCGCGCCGAGCAGCGCCGCCGCCGGCAGCAGCCGCCCGAACCCGGGCCCGACGATCATCCGCGCGATATGCGGGATCACCAGCCCGACCCAGCCGACGACGCCGGCCACCGCGACCACGCTCGCGGTGATCAGGGTGGCGCAGACGATGACGACGAGGCGGAGCCGCCCGGCCTCGACCCCGAGCGCGCGCGCCTCCTCGTCGCCGAGCGCCAGCACGTTGATCCGCCAGCGGAGAGCCACCAGCGGAACGAGGCCGGCCAGCACCACGGGCGCGGCGGGCAGGATGTCCTCGGTCTTTACCCCGGCGAGGCTGCCGAGCAGCCAGAAGGTGATGGCCGGAAGCTGGTCGTAGGGATCGGCCAGCACCTTGAGCAGCGAGGTCGCCGCTCCGGTCAGCGCGCCCACCACCACGCCGGCGAGCACCAGGATCAGCGTGCGGTCGCCGACGCTCACCGAGGCGGCGACGAAGCCGACCAGCGCCACCGCCGCGAGCCCGCCCGCGAAGCCCATCAGCTGGATGGCCAGCACCGGGAGCGACAGGAAGATCCCGAGCACCGCGCCGAGCCCGGCGCCCGCCGAGACGCCGAGAATGTCGGGCGAGACGAGCGGGTTGCGGAACAGCGTCTGGTAGCAGGCGCCGGCGCCGGCGAGCGCCGCGCCGACCAGCAGCGAGGCCGCCACCCTGGGCAGCCGGATCGAGAGCAGCACGGTTTCCGCCTGCCCCCCGCCCCCGCGGCCGACGAGGATCGAGAGCGCCTCGCCCAACCCCAGCGGGTAAGGGCCGATCAGCAGCGCCGCGAACGAGCCGGCGACCAGCGCGGCCGACAGCCAGAGCGCCGTCCCGGTCCCGCCCGCGAGGCGGGCGGTCAGGGCGCGCGTCCCCTCGCCCATTCGAGCAGCCGGTCGAGCTCGGCCTCGCCGAGATCGACGCGGTACCAGAGCCTGTAGAACGCGGCGGTATCGGCGCGCAAATCGCGCTTCCAGCGGTCGGGGTAAAACACGCCCGCGAGCCATTTGAGGCCCATCAGCCGGTTGATCGAGGGCGGCCGGTCGATCCAGCCGAACGGCGCGGTGGGCGAGAGATAGACCCGGCCCCGGCGGACGGCGGTAATTCCCTGCCACAGCCGGTCGCGCCACACCCGGGCGTAGAAGATGCGGTCCCAGGTCACGATGGTGTCGGGATCGGCGACGATCACCTGTTCCGGCGAGGCCTGGACCAGCCCGTATCGGCCCGGCACCTCGGCCACGTTGCGCCCGCCCGCGCGCTCGATGATCTCGGTATTGATCGAGCCCTTGAGCCCGGTCTCCAGCCCGTCCGGTCCGCGCGCGAGATAGACGCGGGGGCGCTCGCCGACGGGCACGGCGCCGAGCGCCCTATCGAGCGCGGCGAAGGTCTCTTCCACGTCGCGGGCGAGCGCCTCGCCGCGTTCCGGCACGCCGAGCGCCCTGCCGACCAGGCGGAGCGACTTCGCCGTCTCGGAGAATCTTCCGTTGACCAGGATGTAGGGGATACCGGTCTGCGCCTGCACCCGGTCGGCGAGGTCGATATAGGTGCCGCGCACCGAGCCGAAATCGACGATCAGGTCGGGCTTCAGCGCCAGCACGCGCTCCAGGTTCGCCTCCCCGCCGCGCCCGGTGAGCCGCCCGGTCTCGGGCAGGTCTCGATAGGGCGCGGCGATATAGGGCTTCTCGTAGCCCCGGAGCGCGCGCGGCCAGCCGAGCAGCACCTCCGGCCGCACCGCATAGAGCATGATCGCCGCCGGCGGCCCGGAGGCGAAGACGCGGCTCACGCGGTCGGGGATTTCGACGACCCGGCCGGCGGAATCCGTGATGCTGCGGGCCTCGACCGAGGCCGCAAGAGCCAGCACGGCAAGGCCCGTCAGAACACTACGCGCGATCATCCCGCCTCCCTCACGCCCTTTGTGCATCACCCTGGCGGGCGGGGAAAGGGCGGGAGCGATTGTCGAGGCTGTGTGCGAGGCCCGTGTGTCGCCGCACGGTACCGCGTACTTGTTGACGCTTTCCGCCTGTGCGAGCATTCCAGACAGAAGAATGGCGCAGAAGTAACTGCGTTCGGGTCCTTGAAGGTCCGAAATAGATGGAAGGGGAGGAAACGACGATGATCTTTCGATCTCTGTTGCATGCGGGCATCCTGCGCCCGTCATTCCTGTGCATGGCGGCGGGAGCGCTGAGCCTCGCGTCTCCGGCCTCGAGCGTGGCGGCCGACGACTTTTACCGCGGCAAGACGATAACAGTGGTGGTCAGCGCCGGCGCCGGAGGCGGTTACGGGCTGTTTTCGCAACTGCTGTCCCAGCACATGTCGAAGCACATACCGGGCAATCCGAAATTCGTGCTGCAGTATATGGGCGCCTCGGGCGGTCTGGTCGCCGCGAACCATGTCTACAACGTAGCGCCCAAGGACGGAACCACGATCGCCATGCTGCGCTCGACCTTGCCGCTCGCCCAACTGCTGCGTCCGTCGGGAATCAAGCACGACGCCGCCAAATTCACCTGGATCGGCCGCGTGACGGCCGAGATTTCGGCGCTGGGCCTGTGGCACGAGGCTCCCGCCAAATCCCTCGCGGAGGCCAAGGAAAAGGAAGTCGTCTTCGGCGCGGGCGGCAAGAGCGGACAGCTCTACATCCAACCGATGATCGTCAAGAAGCTCACGGGCGCCAGGTTCAAGATCGTCAGCGGGTATCGCGGCACCAACGACGTGATGATCGCGATCGAGCGAGGCGAAGCGCACGGGCTGACCGCCGACTGGCAGATCTGGAACACCAGGTGGGGTCATCATCTCCAGAACAACAGGTTCAACCACATCGTCCAGTTCGGCGCCGAACGGCTCAAGGCACTGCCCGACGTGCCGACTCTGATCGACCTGGCCAGAAACGACGACGAGCGAACGATCGCGCGCCTGCTGACCAGCCCCGCCGAAATCGGCAAGGCGATCAGCGGACCTCCGGGAATCCCGGCCGATCGGGTGGATATACTGAGACGTGCCTTCGACGCCACATTGCGCGATCCGGAATTGCGCGCCGCCGCCAAGGCACGCAAGGTCGCCGTCAGCCCGAGCCCTGGCGCGACGCTCGCCAAGCTTGTCGCAGATGCGCTCGCGACGCCCAAGCCGCTCGTTGAGCGGACCAAGACGCTGCTCGAATATTGAGCTAAGGCGATGCCGGTCTGACAGACGAAACGAAGGCGGTGCGGAGCGCGGCGCCGACGAACGGCGGCTGAGCCAGGGCTCGAAGCCGAGGCCGGTCTTGACCGGATGCCGACCCTGTTTGCCGGCCGGCATCGTCTCCCTGGCGATCGGTCGGGGCCGGGTGCGGGATCGCATCCGCCATGGCGTACTGATGCGCCACCGGGGCCGATGGGCGAAGGACCGGAAGGCGAGGAGATTGCGGTGACTTCAACCCCGATGGACGACACGAACGACGCGGGGGCCGGGGAGGGCTTCGACGAGACCGTCGACGTCGTCGTCGTCGGTTTCGGTTATGCCGGCGCCATCGCGGCGGTCGAGGCGCACGATGCGGGCGCGACCGTCATGCTGCTGGAAAAGATGCCCAACCCGGGCGGCATCTCCATCTGCTCCGGCGGCGGTGCGCGCGCCGCCCATGACGCGGACGTGGCGTTGCGCTACCTGAAGGTGACGTGCGACGGGCGGACATCGGAGGACGTCCTGGCCGTTCTTGCCCGGGGCATGGTGGAAATAGGCGACTACCTGAAGCGCCTCGCCACGATCTGCGACGCAAAGGTCTCGTCGACCGTGGATCGGGCGGTGGAGTGGGATTCCAACAAGCGAGGCGGCAACTATCCCCTGCCCGGCTGGGAAACCTTCTTTCATTACAACGTCCACGAGATACCGGGTTTCGACCTCGCCACGGAATACCCGCACGTCAAGGGCTACGGCGCCGGCGGCGGCGCGCGCGTGTTCAAGATCGTTCACGAGCACGTCAAGGCGCGGCCCATCGATGTCCGGTTCCAGGCGGCGGTGCAGCAGCTCCTGACGAACCGGCGTCGGGAGGTGGTCGGCGTCCGTGTCGCCATGCCGGACGGAGAACGGCGCATCGAGGCGCGCAAGGCGGTGATCCTGGCCTGCGGCGGTTTCGAGGCGAACGAGAAGATGAAGCGTCAGTACTGGCAGATGGCGCCCGTGCTGCCGGTGATGGCGCGCTCGAACACCGGCGACGGCATCCGCATGGCGCAGGAGCTCGGCGCCGACCTCTGGCATATGTGGCATTACCACGGCTCCTACGGGTTCAGGCATCCGGATCCGGATTATCCGTACGGCGTGCGAATGAAACGGCTGCCCGACTGGTTTCCCGACGAGAGCCCGTCGGTTCGCGTCCCCATGGCATGGATCGTGGTCGACCGGGGCGGCCGCCGCTTCATGAACGAGAACCATCCCTACACGCAGGACACGAACCACCGGCCCATGGAGCTGTTCGATACGGCGACGCAGAGCTTCCCGCGCATCCCGTCCTACATGATCTGCGACGAGGACGGCCGGAAGATGTATCGGCTCGGCATGGTGACCTACAACGAGCACGGCCTCGATTACCAGTGGAGCGAAGACAATCTCGCGGAAGTCGAGATGGGCATCCTGCGCCGCGCGGAATCGGTGGCGGAACTCGCCGCCGAGCTGGACGTGGACGGCGCCGTCCTGCAGGAGACCGTCGATCGCTGGAACGTGTCCTGCCAACTCAACCGGGACGACGATTTCGGGCGACCGCCCGGCTCGATGGCGCCGATCCGCACGCCCCCGTTCTACGCCGGAGAGGTATGGCCGGTGGTCTCGAACACGCAAGGCGGTCCCGTGCACAACGCCGATCAACAGATCCTCGACGTCAACGCCCGGCCCATCGCGCGCCTCTACGCGGCCGGCGAACTCGGCAGCGCTTTCGGGTACCTCTACATCTCGGGCGGCAATCTGACCGAATGCTTCATCACTGGTCGAATCGCCGGTCGCCGAGCCGCGGCGCTGGCGCCGGTGGACCGATCGCCCCGCTGAGTCCAGGGGGTCTCCCGGCCGGGCTGCGGCACCGTTCGGCGGAGGCTCGCCCAAACGCAGGCAGCCGGCGGGTGGGGGCCCGCCGGCTGCCCCGCCGGTCGACGGGGGGAGGAGACCGTCGCCGGCGGTGAACGCCGAACCGAACGGGTGCAGTCTGGCAACGGCGGGGCGCGAAAGGCCAATACCGTTTTCCTTGGGAGGCCATAAATTCCCTTGGCGCTCCCGCCCGGGCGCTATTCGTACTGCACGGGACCGGTGCGGATCGGCCAGATCTCGTCCAGGTACTCGCCGCCGTCGCGTTCCCGGACCGCCTGCTTGAAGCCGGCCTCCTCGGCGCGGTGCTTGAAGGCCATGCCCTCGGGCGTATGCCGGGCGATGCCGTCGAACAGCGTGGCGATCGTCTGGCTGGTCTCGAGGCCCATATTGGCGATCGCCTGGTTGATCGCGAGCTTCTGCATCATCAGCTGGTTCCTGGGCACCCCGGCCAGCCGCTCGGCCAGCGCATCGACCCGCGCGTCGAGCCGCTCGGCCGGCACCGCGTCGGTCACCAGCCCCATCGCCTTCGCCTCGACCCCGGTCGCGAGGTCGCCGGTCAGCAGCATGCGCTTGGCGCCCTCCGCGCCCAGCCGGTAGACCCACATCGCGGTGCTCGGGCAGCCCCAGACCCGCGCCGGCGGGTAGCCGATCCGCGCGTCCTCGGCCATCACCACGAGATCGCAGCAGAGCGCGATGTCCGACCCGCCGGCCACGGCGTAGCCCTGCACCTTGCAGATCGTTGGCTTGTAGGAGCGCCACAGGCTCATGAACTTCTCGGTGTAGAAGTCTTAGGGTTGCACTGTCGATGGGTCATGTTCGGGATGGGGTCGTTGTTTCTCTGAGTTCGTTGTTACATTACTGTGGGTTAGGGGGGATGACAAGGGGTCTGTGCGTGTTTATGTGGGACATACTGATTGGGCGTCTTTCGAGGATTGTTGCATTTGGGGAAGTGGGGACATATCGTTGTGTCTATCATTTTGGTTCTATAGGAGTGGCGCGTCGTGTTGGATCGGTTCTTGGGGGGTTTTGGCATGTCTCTGTTCGGTCTGTGGATTGGCATATGTGGGAACCGGGATATTAGGGATACTACAGGAATACCGGGGACATTTTTTGCGCCCTCGGGAGGCGCCGCGCCGGGGGCGGCCCGATGAGCCGGGCGCCGGAGGGGCGGCGCAGCCAGCACGCGGTGATGGCCACCGCCAGCGAGTGGGCGCGCATTCGGGAGCTCGCGGACGCGGCCGGCATGGAGGTCTCGCGCTACCTGGTTCACCGGGCGACGCAGCCCGACCCGCTGCCCGCGGCCGTGCTGCGCCGCGCGGTGCGCGAGCTGCTGCTGCTGTCGAAGCTGGAGGAGGCGCGCATGGCCGACATGGGGCTGGAGGAACGCTGGGCGTCGCTCGGCGATGCGGTGGATGCCTGGCTCGACCGGGAGGCGGAGCTCGACCGGCTGAGCGACGCGGGCGCGGCGGAGCGCTGGCGCGCGGCGTCGCCGAGCGCCGATCCCGAGGGCGGCCCGGCGCCGCGTCCCTGATGGCGGTGCTGCGGCGGTCGCTGCGCTGCACCCCGCTCGAGCGGGCGCGCATCCGCGAGCGCGCCTCCGACGCGGGCATGCCGGTCTCGCGTTTCGTGGTGGCCTGTGCGCTGAAGGACGATACCGGGGGCGAGCCCGGGATCGTGCTTTCGCAGGAGGAGCAGCGGCTTCTGTACGACCGGGTGGCCGAGCTCGACCGGCTGCGCCGGCTGCTGCTCGAGGCGCTTCCGGGAACCGGGGTGTCGCTGTTCGGGGCGCTCGCCGCGATGCACCGCGCGCTCGCCGCACCCGGGGCGGAAGACTGATGCCGGCGCGGCGCTCGATCCCGCCGGCCCGGCTCGCCGTCTCGTGCCGGGAATCGGAGTGGGAACGGATCCGCGAGATCGCGCTCCGGCGCGGGATGACGATCAACGAATATCTCGTCGCGGCGGCGCTTGCCGTCGATCCCGCGCCGGCGGGGCCGGCGCTGGCGCTGTCCGAGGCCGAGCAGCGCCGGCTTGTGGAGACGGTGGAGCGGCTGGCCGACGGCATGCTGGCCGAGACGGGAGAGCGCCACGGCGCGATCGCGCGGCTGCGCCAATCGGTCGAGCTGCTGCTCGGCGAGACGCTCGGCAACATGGTCCGGCAAGGCCGGGGCGAGGAGATCCCGCCGCTGCTGATCGAGACCTTCGGCGAGGAGCTCGGCGCCGCGCTCGAACGGCGGTTCCGGACGTGGATGGCGCGCGGCCGGCCGGCCGGTTGAGGACGCACGCCCGGGCGGTGTTGCCGGACCCCCGTCACATGCTGAACCCCCGGTCCTGCGAACGATCCTGTTTCTGTTGCCGGGTCTGCTGTTCCTGTTGCGGCGGACCGAGGATGCGCTCGCGCCGCGCCTCGTCCTTCCACGGGGCGCGGTAGCAGCCGCGCGCGGTGACCGCCCCGGCGGAGCGCCCGATCGTGCTGCCGGTCTCGGGCGCGCCGGGGCCAGTAGCGCGGATCACGCGGAGGTCGAGCGCGTGACCGCCGGCCGCGTCGGTCCGGGTCCGGACTTCGGCCTCGACGGTGCGCACCTCGCCTCCCGGCCCGGCGGCCTCGGTCCAGGCGATGCGGTCGCCTGGGACGGGCTCGGGGCAGGGCAGGCGACAGGCGCCGCTCGGCACCGAGCGCTGCCGGGCGAACTCCAGCTCGCGCAGCCCCGCATCCGACCACGCAGCGCGGACGCAGCCGCCCCCGGCGAGGGCGCCCGCGCCGATCTCGACGAGCCGGCCCCCGGCGGGGGTTTCCCGTTCCCCGGGCCCGGCGACCCTGAGCCGGAGCGTGTCGCCGTCGCGCACGCCGCCGGATTCGCCCGGGGAGACCACCGCCGCCTGCCAGGTCCGCCCGGCGGACCGGAACGCGATCCGGTCGCCCGCGATCAGCGGCGCGTCCCCGGTCCAGGCGATGCCCTTCGTCAGCGGCGGCAGCCCGGCGAGCCGGTCCGTCTCGCGGCGCACCGCCCCGGCCACCGCGGGCAGGCGCGCCGCCGCGCGCCGTTCGGCGGGATCGGTGAGGTCCTGAACCGAGGCCAGCTCCTCCCGCCAGCCGCGGTCGCGGTCGAGCCACGCGGCCGCCTCGCGGCGCACCTCCGCCGGCTGCTCTTGCCGCCCGGCGATCTCCCGCGCCATTTCCGTCGCACGGTCGTAGCCCCCGGCGTGAAGCGGCAGGGTATCGGCCTGCCGGGCGCGGGCCTCGACCGAGGCGGCGGCGGCGGCGAACTCCGCCGCCCGGTCGCGCAGCTCCTGCGTCTCCAGCCGGTCGAGAACCTCGCCGACCCGGCCTTGCAGGCGCGGCATGTTGTCCAGCCGGGATGCGGCCCGGGTTTCCGCCGCATCGCCGCCGCCCAGCAGGCGGTGGGCGGTGTCGCGGAGCGCCGCCGATGCCTCCCGCCAGGCCGACAGCTCTTCGAGCCCGACGGACCCGATGGCGGCCCCGCGCGCGCCCGCCTCAAGGCCGGCGCGGCGGTCCAGGTGCCGGGCGCCCTGTTCGAGGAACTCCGCCACCGGGGCGGTCTCGACCGCGACGCGGACATCGTGGGCCAGCACCGCGCGGGCGGCCTCCCTCGCCTCCGGCGCGAGCCCCGGCTCGTCGCGGAGCGCCTCCGCCCGGTCTCGAAGGGACTGCCAGCCGGCGAGGTCGGCCGGATCGCGGCCGGCCTCACTGGCCTCGCTTCCGACGTCACGGTGGAGGCCCACGAACGCCTCGGCGCGGAGCCGCAGCGCTTCGCCGGCCAGCCCGTCGACGGCATCCCGCACCCGGCCCCGCTCGTCGGTCGCGCCGGCGAGGCGGATGCGGGCCGGATCGTCGAGGCTCACGCCCGCGCCCTCGCCCAGCATACGGAGCCCGTCGCGGCGGAGCTCGTTCGCCTTCTCCAGCCAGCCATCGAGGGTTGCGTCCTCCTGAGCGCCGGTCCCGGCCGCCCGGCCCATGTGATCGCGGCAGTCGCGCAGGAACCCCTCGATGCGCCGGCCCGCCGCCTCGTGCCGCGGGTCCCGCGCAACCTCCCGGCGCGCGGGTTCCGGGGCGGCGGGCCCGGCACTCCATGCCGCCACCGTCCGGCGCAGGTCTTCCGGGAGACCGTCCCCGCCGAGGGCCCGCGCGCGCTCGGCCAGGGTCTCCGCACCCGCCATGTCGCGGGCCTCGATCCCCGCCGCGCGCGCCACCGTCTCGTGGGCAACCGCGTCTTCCCCGAACCGGATGGCGTCGTCGAGGCGGAAGCTGCGGACGATACGCCCGAGCGCCGCCGCGACCCGGCCGGCGATGCCCCTCCCGTCCCGCAATGCGCGCCCGGTCTCCGCCAGAGCCTCGCCGTCGGCGCGCCATTTGGCGTGCTCGGGCAACCCGGATACCGGCCGGCCGCGCTCCGCCGCCGCCCATTGCAGCAGCGGCTGCGTCCGGCAGTGCCGGTCGGCCCGCTGCACGAAGGCGAGCTCCGCCCTCCGCCGTTCGGCGATCTCCGCGTCACGGCCCCGCACCTCGGCCGCGAAGGCCGCGAGGTCCGCCGGCAGGTCGTGGCGCTGCGCCGCCGCCGCCCCGGTCACGATCCGCGCGTAGCCCTCCATGCGGTTGAGCTCGGCATTCTCCGCCTCCGCCCGGGCGACGAGCGCGCGCCAGTCGTCGCGCAGCTCGCGCAGCATGCCGGCAACCGCCCCCCCGGATCGGTGTCCGGGGCTGGCCGGGGGCGGATCGAGCCCCTCGCCCACCGCCTCGCGCGCCGTCAGGCGCGTCCCCTCGTTCTCCTCGAGCGCTTCCGCCAGCGTCTCCCGGTTGTCGGTCACCAGCACGAACCGCTCCCGCGCCCGGCTCGCCTCCACGTAGAGCGCCGCCTGGCCCGACAGCCGCCCGTGCCCGGTATCGAGAACCCCGATCGCCGCGTCCCGCGTCATCCCCTGGGCGGCGTGCACCGTCGAGCTCCAGGCATGGTCGAGATGGCGCAGCCGGGGGTCGTCGCGGGATAGCGTCAGCGTCCGTCCCTCGGCCAGCGCGAACCGCACCCGGCGCGTGCCGATCTTCTCCACCACCGCCTCGCCGCCGTTCACCAGGCCGTACCGCCTGTCGTTCGCGGTCCAGCGGATCCGGTCGCCCGCCCGGAGCCGGATGCGCGCCGTCTCATGGACCGCGAAGCGGTAGCGCACCCAGCTGTCGCCGGGCCTGATGCGGAGCGTCCGGCCCGAGGGATGCGAGAGATGGACGAACGCGCCGTCCACCCGCTCGATCCGGCAGGCATCGCCCTCCTGGACCCGGAGCGGCGGCACGCGCGAGTGGAAGATGACGAAGTCGCCCGGCTCGTGGTTGCGCACGTCCGCCCGCTGCGCCGCCGTGAGATGCCGGTTGACGAACCGGTCGATCTCGATCTCGCGCCCGTGCAGCACCCCCTCATCCGCGAGCCCGTCGCGCACGATGCGGTGGATTTCGGCGCGGATGAAGTGGGTGGGCGCCAGGATCGCCGTCCCGGCACGCTTCTCCGGATCGAGCTCCAGCCAGAGCCGCGCCGCTGTCGCCGCAAGCGCCTCGTGCGGCACCTCGCACACGTCGGTCAGCCCGCCCAACGCCTCGGCCGGCCGGCCCTCCTGGAGCCGCTCCACGGCCCGCTTCAGCGCGGGATCGTTCTGGCGCATGATCTCGTCCATCTCGGCGGTCTCGATCCCCGCCTCCTGCAGCGCCCGGAACGGCTCGCCGGCCGTCACCGCGCGCAGCTGGCCGCGGTCCCCCACCAGCACGACCCGCGCGATCCGGAGCCGCTCGGCGATGCGCATCAGCAGCTCCATCTGCGCCGTCGACACCATCGAGGATTCGTCCAGCACCAGCACCGAGCCCGCGTGCTCGCGGCGCGCGGCGGCGGTCTTTTCCGCGCTGCCGATGTCGCCGTAACGCGTCAGGAACCATTGCAGCGTCCGCGCCCTGGCGCCGGTCTCCTGCTCCAGCACCCGCGCCGCCGCCGCCGAGGGGGCGAGCAGGATCGCCGGACGGTCCCCGAGCAGCCCCAGCGCCTCGCGCAGCATCGTCGTCTTTCCCGTCCCCGCCGCGCCCTGCACCGCCACGATCCGGTCATCGGACAGCAGCATCGTCCGCACCGCCTCCTTCTGGCCTTCCGTCAGCGTCGTCTCCGCCAGCCGGGCCGAGACCCGCGCCTCCGGCGCCAGCGCCCGGGCCTGCCCCTTCCCCTCCCGCATGCGGGACAGGATCTCGCGCTCAGAGCGCAGCGCGTCGCCGGTCACGAACGAGCGCCCGCCCCGCACCTGGGCCTCCACGAGATGGCCGTCCGCCGTCAGCCCGGTCACCGCCGCGTCGATCTCCGCCAGCCCGTGGCGCCCCGGCGCGTGGCTCAGCGCCATCGCCCTGATGTCGCTCTCCCGGAACACCGACGCGCGCTCCGCCAGGTGCTCCACCGCGCGCCAGACGATCTCGCGCGCGCTGGGCCCGGGCGGATCGGCGGCAAGCTCCGCCGCCGTCCGGACATAGGGCCGGCCCGCCGTCCGGGCGGTCTGCTTCGCGGCCTTCTTCCTCCGTCCCCTTCCCGGCCTGGCCACGCTCTCGTCCCGGGCAACCCCGAGCGCCCCGGCCCGCGCCGTCCATTCCGCCCTGAGCTCGTCGAGGCCCCGCTCCACCTTCCGCTCGCGGGTGATCAGCGCCGCCTGCTGGGTCAGCGCGGCCGAGAACGGAAGGCCGTGCTTCTTCAGCCACGACAGGATCTCGCGCCGCCTCGACGAGAACTCGTCGAGCAGCGCCCGCGGGTAGCCCGCGATCTCGAAGCCCGGAACGCCGCCGATCATCGTGGTCTCGATCCGGAACCCCATCCCGATCAGCCGGCTCGCCAGCTCCTGGCGGTAATAGGCCCCGATCAGCTTCACGCTCCGGCGGATCTCGGTCGGCTCCATGCTGCGCCATTCGCCCGCCCGGTTCCGGGTCATGTTGGCGAGGATGCAGTGGGTGTGGAGCTGCGGGTCCTGGTCCCGGCTGGTCAGGTGGCGGAACGTCGCCGCCACCAGCCCGTCCGCCGCCACCCGCGGGCGCCGACCCGTCGCCGGGTCGTAACCGCGGGTCTGGAGGAGGTTCGATTCCACCCAATCGAGCGTCGCCCGCACCGCCCGGTCGTGCGCGGTAACCACCCGCCGGTCGCCGTGCAGCAGCGCCTCCAGCGACACCGACTTCGGCGCCGACAGCGTGAGGTCGAGCCCCGGCCGGTGCTGGTGCTCGCCGTCCCGCGCGCGTCCGAGGCGGATCTCCGTCCCCGGCACGTAGCCCGTGAGGATCTTCTCGAACACCCTGGAGGAGACGTGCTTCGGGAGATTCAGCGCCCTTGCCGCGCCGCCGTGCCAGAAGCTCGCCAGGTAGTGCCGCCGGTCGTCCTTCGCGTAATAGCCCTCGCGCGCGAAGTAGGCCACCGTCGTCGCCGTCGAGCCCACCTCGCTCAGGCTCGCGACCACCGGTCAGCCTTCGCCGGGGATCGGCGGGAGCGCATCGGCCGGCGTTCCGAACAATCCCCTGCCGTCGACCCGCAGCTCGCAGCGGAGGACCTTCCCCCTGCGCTCGGACTCGATCAGGCACTCCTTGACCCGCCCGCCGTGGCGCTCCCACATCAGCTGCTTCCAGCCGTTCGAATCGTCGTAGGCGTCGAAGACGCCGAACTGGCTCTGCGCGTATCCGCCCATCACCGGAAACGACAGCACGGCCGCGACCAGCGCCGCCGACAGCGACGGCACCGTCCAGCGTCGCACCGCCTTCCGCTCGCGCCGGATCGCCCCGAGAACCTTGTCGCCGCCCGCCGCGAAGCGCTTCAGGAAGCTCTCGTTCTCGCCCCTGAAGTTCTCCACGTTGCCGAGGATCTTCAGCGAGATGTCCCGTTGCGCGTCCAGGCTCCGGGTGACGCTCTTCTCCATCCGGGCGCCGCCGTCCCGCAGGTCCTTCGACAGGGCGGCCATTTCCTGGCGGTGGGCCGCCACCCCGGCCGTCCATTCCCTGTAATTGTTGGCGAGCCTCCCGGCCTCCGAGGCAACCGCCCGGGAGCATTCGTTCATGCTCTTCCAGACGGCGCGGAGCTCCCCGATGCCCTTGCCCAGCGCATCCTCGCGGGCCTTCAACCCCTCCGCCCGGCTGGCCAGCTGCGCCACCGCCGCGTCGAGCTCGCGCCGCCCCTCCTTCAGACCCGCGATCTGCTTGCCCGCCTCCGCCTGGAGAACGCCAGTCGCGTCCCTGGTGTCGCCGGTGAACCGGGCCGCATCGGCGGTGGTCTTCTCGATCCTCGCCACCGCTTCCGCCGCCCGCGCGATCTTCGCCGCAGCCCCCACGATCTGCGTCGCGACATCCGAAAGCCGGGATCCGGACGCTCGTTCCGCCGCGAGCATCTCCTCCAGCGCCGACAGCCGCGCTTCCTGCCGTCCCAGGACGGCGGCGATCTCCTCCAGCGCCGCGGCGGTCTCCGCGGGCGTCCCGCCGGCCCCGGGCGGAACCCCGGGGTCCGCCCCCGCATCCCCGCCGTCGTCCGTCACGCCGAACAGAAGACTCCGGTCGTCGTCGTCCGCCGGAGGCCGGCCCTTCCCGTCGTTGTTGCCAGACGCCATCGCGCGCGCTCCTCATCCCCCGGCCGCCAGACCGATGTCCGAAAGACCCGTCGCCGCGCGCCTCCCCGGTCCGCTCTCCGCGAACCGCCGGCCGATCCAGGGGCAGGATACCATCGGCCCCTCCGGCCGGGGTGCGGATTCTCGCCCGGAGGCCGGGGGAATTGCCGGGGCTCGAACCGGCCCGCGGCCGGGGCGAATCGCGCCATTCCGCGCCGCGCGCGCTCAACGACCGCGAACGCCGGGCGAACCTCGAAGGTGCGCGAGCGCGCCGCCCGCGACGGCGTCCCGGAACTTCTCGTTCCCGGCTACCCGGAGTTGGCGGCGTTCGGCGAAAGGCTGGCGACCGCCGAAGGACTGGACCCGCGCGGGCGCGGCGTGCTGGATGAGTGGCGGGCGGTTCACGAAGCGCAGACGGCACTCGCGGAAGCGGTCCATACCCTGCCCGGTCGGGTGGCGGCATGGCGGGAGCGGCGCAACGACCTGCCGCTCGACGGGCGCGGCGGGACCGATCCGGCCGGCCCGGGCTGCGCCGCCTGGCGGGAGGACGGGGCACGGCTGGGCCTCGCGGGCGCGGCCATGCGGGGTGCCGGCGACGCCCATGCGCCGTATCTCGATGCCGTGCCGGGCGCGGCGGCGGCGGTGGAGCGGGCGGCAGAGACGGTCCGCGACGCGCTGGCCGAGCACCGCCATGCGGAGTTCGCGTGGCTCGCCCGGGCGCTGAACCGGCGGTGGAAGGAGACCGGCACCGAGAGGTTCCACCTGCCGCGCTACGCGGACACGATCGCGGCTGCGCAATTTCTCTCGGCACGGGCCGGGACAGGCCCCGCCCCGGGGGCCGGGGCAAGCATGACGGAGGAACGGCGGAAGGCGGTCGACTCCCCGGAGGCGGAGCGCGCGGCGGCGCGGCGGGACTGGCTCAAGGACGCGCGGGAGCTCCGCGGCGAGGCGGACGCGATCGAGCGGGACATCCCCAGGGAGGAGCTCGAGGACCATCTGCGCGCCCTCGGCGCCCCGCCCGGCGCCGTTGCGAACCGCAAGGCGGCGATCGGTTCCGGGATCGGGATCGTCGAACGCGCGCTGGCCGGGGAACGGGCGGAGCGCGCCGGGGCGGCGCGGGACAGACGGCAACCCGCCCCGGCGCGGCCCCCCGAACCCGGAGAACGGGGTCCTTCAGGTCGAGCGCCGGGTCCTGGCGCCGATGCGCCGTCGCGTCTTCCACGACCTGACCACGCTCAACGCGGCGATCGGCGACGATGGTGCGCAGGGTCTCGGCCGCGGTGCGGAACAGGATGTCGAAGACGACCCTGCGATTGCAGAACGCGATGGCGGCGATCTCCGCCGGCAGGGTGAAGACGACGTGGAAGTAGGGCACCGGCAGCAGTTCGGCGGCGCGCGCCTCGCTCCATCGCTTGGCGGCCATCCCTTGGCAGGCGGGGCAGTGCCGGTTGCGACAGGAGTTGTAGAGCGGATGCTCGCGCCCGCACCCGTCGCAGCGGTACATGTGCCCGCCGAGCGCGGCGGTGCGGCAGGCCTCGATCGCGCCCATGACCTTGAGCCGCCCGGCGTCGAGCTGGTCGGCCATGCGCTCGCGGAAAATGCCGCCGGCGCGGCGGAAGATCTCCGCCACGCCGACGCCCTCGCGCGCCACCCCGCTTCAGCTGCGCAGGACCGGGAAGCCCGACAGGGGGTGGTCGAGGGTCTCGAACATCTTGCCGGTGGCGCAGGCGTAGTCGCGGGTCGTGTCGGCGTTTCGATGTCCGAGCGCGTCGCGGATCACCTCGATATCCGCGCCGCGCTCGAGAAGATGGGTGGCGGCCGAGTGACGCAGGCTGTGGAAGGTATGGTGGGGATCGATGCCGAGCTTGTCGCGCGCCTGCTTGAAGGCCCGGTGCAGGGCCTGGCTCGGCATGGGCCGGTCGGGCGAAGCGCCGTAGAATAGCCAGGTTACCGGCTGCGGCCAGATGTTCTTCCAGTAGCTGCGCAGGTAATGGATGACCCCGTCCGGCAACGGGGCCATCCGCTCGGCGCCGCCCTTGCCGGACGGGATGTGCAGGCACTTCCTGTCCGACTTGATGTCGCCGACCTTGACGGCCACGGTCTCGGAGACGCGAAGCCCGGCGCCGTAGGCGGCGATGAAGGCGGCACGATGGCGGAGGTCGGGCGGCGCCAGGATCAGGCGCTCGACCTCTTCTGCCGCCATGTGGCGCGGCAGCGCGCGGGGCTTCTTGCGGTTGCGCAGCCCGGCCACGCGCTCGGGGCAGCCCAGCGTCTCGATATAGAGGAACCTGAAGGCGGCGAGCGCGGAGTTGGTCGAGGACGGGCTGAGACCCCGGTCGATCAGTTTCAGGACCCAGTCGCGCAGCTGCTCGGCGTCCAGATCGGCCGGCGAGGTCCCGTAATGCCTCGCCAGACGCTCGACCTCGAACAAGTAGGCGCTTTGCGTGCTCCCCGCCAGATTGGCGATTTGCATCTGCTCGATCATGCGCTGGCGAAGGGGGCTGCCCTTCGCCGCGCCGGCCGCGTTCCCGGTCATCATCGATCTCCTCGATCATGACGGCGCGCCGCCGGGCCGTTCCGGCAACGGACCGTCGAAGGGATCGATGCTAATCAGGGACGATCGGTGGCGGCGCGCCCTCGCACCCGGGTAAGCCAGGCGAAACGCAGGGCGTCAGCGAGAGGAATGCAGACTTCGGACCGTCAACTGCGCGAAGCGCCTTCGTTCAACCTCCGTCAAGTACCCGTAGCTGAAGCCGAGGAAGGCCGGCTCGTAGATCGGCGTCAGGATGATCTCCGTCACCGCTTTCTGGACAATCTTGTCCTCAAGCGCGGCGACGCCGAGCGGTCGTGTCCCGCCGTCCGGCTTGGGTATCTCTACCCGCCGGACCGGCGGCGCCCGGTACGCTCCGGTCTGCACGCGCCGGTGAAGGTCGAGCAGACGCTCTTCCAGCCCTTCCGCGTACTCCGCCCATGTCATGCCGTCCACCCCTGCCGCGGCGTCCCGCTTAATCGCGTGGAAGGCCCAGCGCAGCGCGTCCGGCGTGATATGATGCAAGAGCGCCGTCAGTTTCTCCCGCGGCTTCCTCGTTGCAGCTTGCCGTATCCGCTCGGCGGCATGGGTCACGCTTTCCCGGCTCTGCGTCCGGCGCGTGCTTTCGCTTCGCGGATTCCCCTTGGTCGAGGCCCTTCCCTCCACGAACCCCGCCGGGGCTCGCGCCCCTTTGTTCGCCCGCTTCGACGGTACTATGGCCCCCTCCGACTTCTTCACCCCGTTCATCTCAGGCTTCGGATACCTCCTTCCCTTCGCGGCCCCGATACGACCATCGGGGCAAAGTGAAGACCTCCCCGGTCCCGGTGGTGGGCTTACATGCGTGCATGGGGTCTTCGACGCCGCGAAGCTCTCCCCTCACCTCGCCAGATCGCGGTGGGGGCGATGTTGCCTTCGACGAGCTTAAACGTCTCGGCGCTTCGGACTACCTGGCTTTCGGCGCTCAATATCCCGGCCCGCATGCACCGCTACCGACGCTTCACCCCCGGCCTCACGGTCGAGGATGTGGGTCCGAGAGTGAGCGAAGCTGCCTGGACCGGAGCGACGTGAATGCACTAACCGCTAAAGAAAGTGCCCTTGCCTTGCCGTGCCGTGCCGCGCCTTGCCTCGCCTAGCCCCGCCCTGCCCAGCTCCAGGTTTCGGTAAAGCAGACAAAGGAAGGGCGGCTCGCGCCGCCCTTCGAAAGCGATCCGGGGCCGGCCGCGCCGGTCCCGAAAATAGTATCGGAGGCTAGAACCTCACCGTGATCCCGCTCACCAGCGCAGTGCCGGTGTTCGCCTTATTGTCAGCGCCCGACATGCCGTTGTCGGAGTCGTTCCAGATCACGTTCGCGTGCCACTTCGCGCCGGCCCCCAGGCTGCGGGCGTAGGAAGCCATGACCGCCGTGTACTGGGCCCCGCTCTGGTCCATCTCGCCCATGCTGCCGGCGAGACTGAACGAGTTGGCGCCCGTGGCGAACCGTACGCCGACATCGGTCACCTGACCCTGCGCGGCATCGTTGTCGTCCGTCGTCCGCTTGTGAGCGCCCGCGAGGCGGAACCCGCCGCCGAAGTCGATGCGCGCGGCGACCGCCCAGTCGCTCTGGTCGCCCAAGGCGCTGTTCTCGGTGGCGGCCTGATACGCGCTCATGGCAGCACCCACGGCGAAGCCGACGTCGCCGAACTTGCCGGAGTAGGAGGCCGCGCCCTCAAGGCCGTCGTGGCGGCTCGTTTCGGCATCGACCCGGTCGTTCAAGCCGTTATTGGCTTCGTCCGGCGAATAGGACACGCCGACCTGGAAGCCGCCGAACTTCGGCGAAATGTAGGTTGCCTTGTCCGCGTCGTGGTCCTGAAAGCGCGCGTTGTTGATCGTGTGGAAGTTGCCGGCGGCGGACGGCACCCAGGAGTTGCTGTTGTAGGTGAGGGATTCGCCGACGCCCGTGGCCCAGGAGCCGGTCAGCCCGGTCAGCATCTTGACCGGCGCACCGCCGGTGCCGCCGAGGATGATCTGGCCGAACGAGCCCGAGACCGACACGAAGTACTCGTCGACCATGTCAGGACCGCCGGCGTTGCCGGGATGGGTGGCGTCCTGGCCTTCCAGCTCCACGCGCATGTGGATCTTCAGGCCGCTGTCGAGCGTGGCGCGCCCGTTGAAGTGGATTTCGGCGTCCATGCGGCTGTCGAGCGCCGACGTGTCCTTCGCCACGTCCGTGCCGCCCACTTTCTGCTCCTCGTTGAGGATGCCGCCGATGACTGCATCGGCTGAGCCGTTGACGGTCATGCTCGGCTTCATCATCTTCTTGTCGGCCGCGACCGCGCCGCCCGCGACCAGCATCGTCGCGGCGGCAAGAGCCGTACCGGAAAGCAAAAGCTTCTTCATCCTGCCCCTCCTTGGAGTGTGCACACTTGGTTTCGCGAAACGCCGGGCGACCGACTCGCCTCCCGGCTACGGTAATGAATAGGAAGGCCGTTTTCCGGTCAACCGGCGGAGGATCGTTCAGGGAAAGAATACCGAAGCGCTGTGGCAATTATGCAACGATCGGAAGGTGGACCGGAGGGACCAGCCCGTCCCTCCGGTCCGGTTGCGAGGCCCGCACCATTTCCCGCTATGCGCGGCAAGCGCGCGGCCCGAGGATGGCGCTTGGTTCGCCGGGACGCCCCGCGTGATCCCCCTGGAGGTTCGGGCCAGCACTCTGATCGTATAGCGGACTGGCCTGGAGATCACCAATACACCTGGACCGGACCGTGCCTCGGCGCGACTCCCACGCCATCAGGGGCCATCGGTGACCTTCGCCTCGAAACGGCCGAACAGGCCGCCACGCTGAGGACGGTAGTCGCCCAGCCCGATTCGAGCGCCAGCAATTTCCGCCCATAGTCGGATGTTGAACAGGTTGGCGACTTCAGGATCGTGTTCCGCGGTGATCGCCAGCGACCACACGGGAAATATCGCGCGGGTGCGGATCACGCGAGAGCTTCCAACCTTGACCGAACGGCGATCGACGAATTTGTCCTGTTCCTCCCAAAGGGCTTCGGGCTCGTCCGGCCCGTCATAGTCGAACCGGACGCCGGAGACGGAGAACGATCCTGAGAAAAGCGGACCTTCCTTCCGTCGCTTCGCCGCAGCGTAGAAGCAGGAATGCACGTTATCGGTCGGGATCGTCGGCCGTCCCGCCGGATCCAGGTAGAGAGAGCAATGAAACTCCCGCCGGGCAAGCTCGATGACATCGGCGACCGTCTTCTGCCGCTTGCCGGAGATTTCGCTGAGCCATTGTGCCTCCTCCGAAAGTGGATCGGACGCACGATCGGAGTGCATCAACAGCGGCGACACGCCGGTGCATTCGATCCTCAGGGTCATTCCCGGTTCCTCGTTGCCGTACCGCGCTTCGCACAATGATATGACCCGTAACGACACGGGTCGAATCGCAGACGCTTTACGAAACCTGGTAACGCGTATTCGGAACAAGGGAAGGGAACATCGCCCAACGATACGCAACGCTGGCGGGCATCGGAGCATTCGCTTTCAACGTTCCCACAGAGTTT
Organism: Alphaproteobacteria bacterium; assembly: GCA_965202835.1. Classification (GTDB taxonomy): domain Bacteria; phylum Pseudomonadota; class Alphaproteobacteria; order MPNO01; family MPNO01; genus MPNO01. Next base: position 1,116,060 of record CBDBCA010000002.1, read on the forward strand.
TCCTTCAATTGCCATCGCCACTCGTGTCGCGGCTTCGCTCAAGGTCGCATCGTCGAGATCGACGTAGTGGTTGGCCGAGCTGCTCGCCAAGGCCGTGGACCGGGGCGCGCTCGACGCGGAACTGACCGCGGACGACTAGGAGCGCGTGCGCGACATGCTCAAGCGCTTCGGCGGGTTGACGGACGACCACAGCTACGGCGGATTGAACCGGGGCACGCCCATCCACGCCGGAATGGCAGCCGGCGAGGTCGAGGAGACGCTTGACTTCGGCGAGTTGCTGGGCACCGATTTCTGGAAATACAAGCTGCATTTCGGCCATTTCCTGAACCAAAACCCGACGCTGTTCCAGCCGGTCGGCGGCATGGATGCGATCGTCCGGGCCTTCGCCGAGCGGGTCGGCGGTCTCGTCCAGTACGGGTGCATCGTCGAGCAGATTCGCCGCCGGGACGACGGGGTCCGGATCGTCTATCGCGGCCCGGACGGCGCGCAGCGGGCCGTGGTAGCGGACTACGCCATCTGCACGATCCCCGCGCCCGTGCTGAAGGACATCCCGAACGACTTCTCGCCCGAGACCCGGGCCGCGGTGGAATCCCTGGAATTCGTCGAGGCCGTTAAGGTCGCCTTCCAGGCGAGGCGGCGCTTATGGGAGGAGGACGCGAAGATCTACGGGGGGATTTCCTGGACCGACAACGACATCACCCAGGTCTGGTATCCCTGCAACGGCTACCACCGGCCCAAGGGCGTGCTCGTCGGCGCCTATATCTGGAACCGGGAGCCGGGGCTGCGCTACTCGGCGATGCCGGCGCCGGAGCGCCTTGCGGCGGCGCTGGCGGAAGGCGAGCCGTTGCATCCGGGATATGCCGACGATATGGAGTGCGGCATCAGCCGGGCCTGGCTCAACGTTCCCTTCCAGAAGGGTGGATGGCCGCATCGCAATCCTGACGCGGCGGCGGTGCTGCGCCGGAGCGACGGCCCGTTCCATTTCGCCGGGGATCAGGTGACCGCGCTGCCCGGCTGGCAGGAAGGCGTCCTGCTCGCCGCTCACGCCGCCGCGGAGGCAATCGACCGCCAATTCGCGGGCAGGTGAAACCACATCGCGGCAGTGCGTTTCAGCGAGGCTCGCTACCCGATCGGGAAAGACCCAGAGGCCCAGCTTGGTTGCCGGGTGGCCGCCGGCCATCTTTGCGTCCGCGTCTGCCACGAAGCGGTATAGGCAGGATCGCTCGATGAGACAGCACCGTCACTCGAATACCGAACGGTCGCGAATGAAATATTCCGACCGACGCACCGGGTCGGCGCAGTCCACAAGATTTGGACCGCAGCGCTCAGGACGTGTAAGGACTCGCACGCGGACCGCGCGGGCCGGTGAGTGCCGCCCCGCGCAACGGGCAAAAATTGACAAGCGGACAAAGCGGCGGAATATGAGTTGGGCGAAACGATCGAAGGCAAAGCATGTCGGACGTCTCGGCCTACGCGTCCACCAACGGGGAGTCGCGCGCCGCTCGCGCCTATGGAGTCTACGCCAGCACGGAAATGACGTGGACCCTGGTCGCCGAGGTCGTGGGCTACGCGAGCGGCGAGAGCGCCTGCGCTTCGGCGCGCAATCACGCGAAGAACAACGGTCTCAAGTGGCCGCTTCGCGAGCCCGGCCCGGTGCGTTCGCCGAAGGGCAGGCTCTCGACGGACGAGATCGTGGCACGCATTCGGGAGGGCGGGTCGCTGCGGGCGGTCGCGAGGGAAGCGGGTCTGTCCCACCAGCGGGTCGGTCAGATATGGAAAAAGGTCACCGGCGAGCCGCTCCGCTACCGTAGCCGCGAGCTTCGACGGTGCCTCTACTGCGGCCGGGAATACCTCACGACGAAAAGCGATCGGCGCCGGAGCTGCGGCGCCCCCGAATGCGCCTCCGCCGCCATATCGGATGGGGTTATGGCGACCGACCGATCGGTCGAGGCCAAGCGCAAGCAGGCGGAAGCCTATGACGCCTACGCCTCCGGCCGGTACAGCTGGCGCGAGGTCATGATTATCGTCGGCGCCAGGTACGCGGCGGACGCGCGGCAGCTGGCCCGCGTCCATGCCGCGCGCAACGGGCTGCCCTGGCCGTTGCCGAGGCCGAAATGACGCGAGGCATGTCGCCATTTCCCAGCCTCGGAATTACCGTACCGAGAACCGGCCGGGAGGTTTGTCCGTTTGGTTTGCCGGGATGGCTCAGCTTCGCGGTCGCGGTAGGGGCGCCGGTTTCCCAGCGCACCCCCGCGCGGATTCCTACGGACTTGACGGCCTATTTTGCTTGACCGCGAATCCTGGCGATTTGACCGTCGGGGCGGTGCCGGCTGTCAGTCTCTCACGGGTGTTGCCGCAGGGGTTTTCCGTTGCTGGTTGGGGGGCTGGCCGGAGGCCAGCCCGGTGCGGGCGTAAGCGACCCCTTGCCGTCGTGCAAAGGCGGTTGGGCGCGGCGGCAAGCCCCTCCATTCAGCATGCTGCCGCGCGCCCCGGCGGTTCGGCCCGCGACGGCGCCGCAGGCGCCCATGGACCCGGCCGCCAGGCCGGGGCCCCTCACTTGTCGTTGCCGCCGTCGAGCGGCGGCGGCTTGTTGCGCTTGCGCTGGCATTCGCCCTTGAGGTCGATGCGATACCGTGACCGTGCTGGCGGGGTTGGCCGTCAGCCAGGCCGCAACCGCCATGCCGATCTGCTGTTCAACATCGTCTCCAGCGGCTCGCAAAGACACTCCACCATAATCACCACCAACCGCCCCTTCGCCGAGTGGGGCGAGGCCTTCCCCAACGCCGCCCGCCTCGTCGCCCTGGTCGACCGCCTCGTCCACAACGCCGAGATCGTCGCGATCGACGGCGATTCCTATCGCCGCAAGGAGGCCGAGGAACGACAGAAGGAACGCAGCGCCGAACGCCGCCGGCGGCGGAGCCCTGCTCGGCCGTCCTCCAGAGAACGGGCGGGTGCGCCGTCAACCGGCTGACCCGCACATCGAGACCGGCCGGCACCGCCGCGGCCGAACCACGCCAACCGTCAAACCCCAATCCGCATGGCGTCACCCGCCGACCGCGCCAAACCGCGGATGATGATCAAGTATCCGCGCTTATTGGTGATCGCCAACACTGGATATGGGATATCGATGCGGTGGCGCTCGTCGCCGCGTTCTCGACGCCTCGGTATCTCCACGTAATCAGTTGCGATTTGATGGAGATACCGGGCAAAGTACGTGAATACGATGTACTTTCGTGAAATTCCGCAAGAACACTCAGCCGAATGTGCACGTATCGAGATTCCCGCGGACTTGACTGAGGTATTTTCGTCCAAACGGTGAATTTTGCGGGTTGGCCTCGAACCGACTCACGTAGCTTCCGCTGGAGGATGTAGACCGGGCGCTGCGAATGGCCGAATCATATGTCTTTTGCAATTCGCCGATCGCATTTTGAAGGGCCGGCTTGCAGTGAGCTCGATTTTCCTCCCTGGCGATACAGACCTTCATGCAAGCGATGGTCACTCTTGCCGTGAAGGCGAGGGCGAGACTTTGCCCGGTCATACTCAATCTTCCGCTCCGGACCAAACTTCGAAGCTGATTGACTACCCGCGTTCCCGCTCTGGCGGTTTGGGAACATACCGGACCGGTGGCACAGCCGCCGGTTGGCCTGGATTTCGAAACCGCCTGTCCGGTGGGTGACCTGGCATCCCCTCGAGGGCGAACATTCTTCGTCCTTTCGACGGGTGGAGCCGATTTGCTGGCTGACCCCGTTCTCTTCCGGCGTTCTTCCTCCATCAGGGCAGCTCTTGCTGCCTCCATGCGAGCCTGCTCTTTCGCCCTGGCCTCCAATCGCTCGCGCGTCCCGAGATCGTCCAGAGCCGAGCGATAGTCGCGATGGACGGACGAAGCGAAGGCGGTGGGCGTTGACGTGCTGTCCGTCTCCGAGATATCCGCCAGGGCATCGTCGTAATCCCGTTGAGGGTCCCGGTAGGCACGGTCGGAATCGGCTGCATGGTCCGGAGCGGCGTGCTGTCCGACCGGCTCGAAGCCATGTTCCCGCCGTTCCGGCCGATGCATCGGCCCGGAATGGCCGCGACCGGCATCGTTGGCAGGGTCGCCGTCGGCCCGGCAATCGTCCCAGGCCGAAGCGCAACCCCGTGGCGCGGTGGCGGCACGATCCGCGGCCTGTCCGGTCCCGCCGTAACGCGACCCAAGATCCGCCGATTTCGGGTCCCGGTCCCAGGCCTTGTCCCAATTCCGGGACCGCTGGACCCGGTGCGGTGCATTTTCCGCCCTCCCGGCCTCGCCCGTTCGCGGCCGCGGCCCGCCGCCCCGACCGGCCTCGGAGTCGCGCTCGTTCCACGGATCGTCGGACGAGGCGCTGTCCGCCGGTGCGGCGTTGCGCTTCTCCTCCTCCAGCCTGCGCATCGCCAGCCCTGCGGCGAGCATGTCCGTGGCGTTTTCCAGGTGTCTCCGCCTGGTTTCGCCAAGCTTCCGGATCTCGGCGACTTCCCGGCGGAGCTGCGCCTCCTGTTTCTCCCACTTTTTCTCGAAATAACGGTCGATCAGCGGAACGGCGATCGTCGGAGCAATCACCTTCTCTCCGATTGTATATCCGGTGTCCCAGGCGTCGACGACCCTTCCGACGGGACCGGCAAGTCGGAGCCCTCTCTTGACCGCCTTGCCGTATCTGCTGGCGATCTTCTTCGCGGCGCGGCCGAACGTCTTGGACTTCTCCAGCAAATCCCAGCCTTTCTTGCCCGCTGCCAGCGTCTGCTGCTCGATCTTGTCCGCTGCAACGTCCGCCACTTTATCCGCTGTCCTGTCGAACTCCCGTTCAAGCCGCTGTCGGAGGAAGGACTTTTCCCTTCCTTCCGGATCCGCCTCGGCCGCCGCCGTCAGGTCGTCGATCGCATCCTTCATCCCTTCCCAAGCGGCAGGCTTCAGTCCGAATGCGTTTGCGGGAGCGGCCGGAAAGGACACCGATGCCGAGGTCATCAGCGCGACCGCGAGAACACCCAACACGCGGTATCGTGCGAACATGGCCTTACCTTCGGTCCGGGAGCCTGGTATCGCCGGGCTTTCCGCTCCCGTCGAGCACGGACAGCAAGATGATCCGCCGCAATGCGCAGGCCGCACCGTCCTGCCGACAGAGGACCACGAAATACATCTCTCCGTCTTCAGGCAGCGATCCTATCAACAGCCGCCTGTGCCCGCCGGCGCCGAGCACCATGTCGAGCACGAGTCGGTTGGCGAGTCCCCGGGGCAGGCCGGCTATGGCTTCCGCCGTCGCGGAATCGGTCGCCGGAGCAGCCGACCTCACGGCACGGGCATCGCGGGCGGAAAGGGTCTTGGCGATCGCAGCGAGGGTCGGACCCAACCAGGTCTCGGCGCCGGAAGCCCAGCGGACCCGCTGTCGCGCATGCCACAAGAGCCGTGGCCGTGCCGCGCGTGCGTCGGCCGCATCCGCGGCAAAGGTGGTCGCCACGCGGGCCGGAACGCTCGACCCGGGAGGGTGCATTCGGTGGAACGCGGTCAAACGTGCGTCGACAACGGCAACCAGCGTCTCGAGCGGATTTTCGCTTGCCGTAACCCAGGACGGGTGGAGCGAAACGGTGCTGCGCGGATCGTTCAACCTCTCGCCCGGCAGGGCGCGAACGGCGGCAACGCGCCATCCGCCTTCCCACCTCTCCCATATGGTTGAGATCGCGATATCGAGAAGCGGGTTGTAGTAGAGCGCTGCCGGCGACGACGAATTCAGCCGACCCAAAGCGACCATGGCGTTCCCGAAGAACGGTTGCCACAATTTCCCGGCCGAACCCCTGGCAAGACCGCCCGGAATGCGGGAGAGCACGGCCGAGCCTTCGCCCTCATGGCCGGCTACGCGGAGAGCCAATGCATGGGCGAGGAATCGCCTCGCATCGGACCGTTCGGTCGCCATGCCATCGGTCAGGCTCAACGATGCGCCCAGCAACAGTCCGAGGGCGACCCCGGGAAGCCGCCTGGCCCGCCTGACAATCCGTGGCATCGGCTTTTCCAAAGGTCACTCCGGTTTTGGCGAGGAACCCAATTCGGTAAGCAGCGCCCTGGCGGCAATCGGTCGCGCGATACGGAAGCCGACATGGGTGAACCGCTGGTTCGCTCCCATGCCGTTCCGGAACGCCGAGCGCAGATAGCCCGCGGCGTTGTACCAGGAACCGCCTCGCGCGACGCGGGTCGTACAGTCCCCTCCCTCCGTCCAGGCGCCGCCGTCCCCGGGCGCGCCGACATAGTCGTCGTGCCAGCAATCCTCCACCCATTCAAGCACATTGCCGTGCATGTCGTGCAGGCCGAACCGGTTGGAGACAAAGGACCCGACCTTGAGCGCCTTGCGCCGGTTTGCCTTGCCGGCCGAGGTCTCGCCGTCGTGCGCGCTGTTGTAGTTCGCCTGATCGGTCGAGATCGTCTCGCCGAAATGGAAGGCACCGGTCGTCGTCGCCCGCGCCGCATATTCCCACTCCGCTTCCGATAGCAGGCGATAGGGCTTTCCGGTCTTGCGGGAGAGCCATTTCACGTAAGCCTTCGCGTCGTTCCAGTTGACGCAGACGGCGGGCGACCCGTGTTCCTGCGGGTATCCCGGACTCCGCCAGGAAATCGTCGAGTCGATAAAGCGTCGCTGGGAGCTGCAGGCCTCCGGGGCGGGCAATCCCAGGAACCCCTTCCTGTTTTCGGCCATGTCGTGCCGGGTTTCGCGAACGAACGCCTCGAATTCCCCGAACGTAATCTCATACTTGCCGACGGCGAACGGCTCCGCGAACGCGACGCGATGCCGCGGTCGTTCGTCCGCTTCCCCACTTGCGGACCCCATCTGGAAGGATCCGGGCGGCAGCACCACCATTGCGGGACAATTCTTGTCGCAGTCCCGAAATTCCCGACCCACGGCATCCACGCGATCCCTCCGGCGCCGTGCTTCCTCGACATGGAGGCCGTCCGGGTACGACGAAAGGTACTCGTCGTAGGCTTCGAGCGTATTCATGGACCTGGCGCGGGCAAAGACGATGGGGTCCCTCAGATCCCTGATCGCCTTCCTGGCCTGCCCGGCATGCGAACCCTTGGGATGGGACGCCAGATAGGCCTGGTAGGCATCGATCGTGTGCCGTGCCGTCGCCTTCGAGAAGGCTTCACCGTCGAAAGAAGCGTCGCGTCGCCGTTTGGCCTCTTCGACAAACATGCCCCTGGGATTCGCCGCAAGGTAGTTGCGGTACGCCGCCGCGGTGTTCGTTTCCACCGCGCGCTCGAATTCCTCGGAATCCAGTTCGGCTGCGCGCCGCTCCGCCGCGTCGCGGTGACGGCCTTCCGGACGGGCAGCCAGATAGTCTCGGTGGGCTCGCGCCGTGCCGGTCTTCCGGGCCCGCGCGAATGCGTTATCGTCGAGCCGCTCGTCCCGCCTTTGTCTTGCCTGTTCGACGAACAGACCGCGCGGGTTCAAAACCAGGTATTTCTTGTAGGCCTCGGGCGTGTCGGACTTTCGGGCGGTCAAGAAAGCAGCCCGGTCGGCGTCCGCCCTCTTCAGTAAGGCGAAGGTGTCGGTGAGCTTTCGTAAATGGGCCACATCGGCCGGCGTTCTGCCTCCCGGCCCCCTGATTGACACCTTCGCTCCGGCCCTGACGAGCATTTCGGCTATTTCCTCGTGGCCGCGCAGCACGGCCACGAATAACGGTGTTGCGCCATCGGCCGCCGGGAGGTCGGGGTCGGCGCCGGCTTCGATCAGGCGGGGAACCAGCAATTTGTAGCCATCGTTGGCGGCGTACATGAGCGGCGTCCAGCCGCGATTGTCGCGAAGGTTGGGATTGACCCCCGTTTCGAGGAGGGAGCGCGTTCCGTCAATATTCCCATCCCGAACGGCGCGGAACAGATCGCGCGGTTTGGCGCGCTTTCTGGACGGTGGAGGACGGCGCGCGTCTGCCTTTCGCGCGGCCACGGTTGCTCTCAGGGCCCGCAGGCCATGCGGCGACAGATCATCGGCAACGGGTTGTCCGGAGTCTCGCAGGAAGGCCCCGTAGGCACGTGCGGCCCGGTCCCCCCAAAGACCATCGACGGGTCCGGGTGCGTAGCCGAGCGCCGTCAACAGTCTTTGCGCCTCCCGTATTGCTCTGGGCGGGGGCGCGGGAGCGGGGGATTGACCGGCGGCGGAACGCCGTTCCCCGGTCGTTGCCGGTTGCGCCGCCTTCGATCCCGGACGCCATGCCCGTGCGCGCTTCTGGGCCTCCGCCCGCTCCGTCGAGGTCATCCGCGCACTCAGGGCGTCGCGGCGCCTGATCGCTCCCGTTTCGCCCCTGCTGGCAGCGAGGTTGAACCACATATGCGCCAGCACAAAATCTTGCGGCGCGCCCAAACCCTTGAGGTAGAGCCGTCCCAGCGCCAACATCGCCCGGCTGTCTCCGGCGTTTGCCGCGGCCTGCCATTGTTCGAGGGCCTCCACGGGACGCCCGGATTGCCAGGCTCTGTTGCCCGCGTCGTAATCCGCGTTTGCGGACATCGCGCCGACCAATGCGAAAGCGAGAACCGCCAACCAGATCCGTATTCGTGCCATGAATCGCATTCCTCGGAGCTTGTGATACGTCGCCGGCAATTGCGGCGACGCCGTCTGAAACGCCGGTCGTTTCGCTACCGTCGCACAGTCATCGCACGCTTGCGTCTCCGGATGCCGTTACGGCGGCCTCGGCCATGGCTGGCGGATCCAGGCAGCCCGCCGCGGCCATCCGGCGCGGGTCGGGCATTCCGCAACGCCGGGGAACCCGGCCACGATGTCGTCTGGTCCGCCGCGGCGCATTTCCGCGCGATGAGCGAAACGCGTGGCTTCCTCCCTGTTTCGAGCTCGACCGAAACCGTCCCGTTCCAGACCGGGCTGGTGGATCGTGGAGGACAGCGGACCCGCGCCGATTTCCTCGCGCGGTCCGTCACGGCGGTCTTGCGGGCGCATCGGTCAGGCATGACGTGACCGCCCTTGCCGCGCTTGCCGTCGATGCCGGCCGGGCCGCCCTTGCGGCGTCCGATCCCGACTGCCCGGCCGATGTACCGCGCGCCCTTCATCTCGGGAATATCCTGCCAATCCGTAGCTTCATCCACAAGCAAACGCGCCACGCGCCGCACCGCGGTATCACGAAACAGACCGTCCGCCTCCGTCCACCACCCTTTGACGGCGAGGGTGCAGCGTAACGCTACTTCGAGACCGCGTCGGCGAACCCCTCCAATCCGACGACGGGAGCCTCTGTCGAGAACCGTCCAGCCAAAGTTGTCGATCGCTTATTCGCCCTTTTGGACGATCGCCGACCCGGTCGTAGCCCGGCAATGGAATTGGAAACGCCGCTGCAGCGCATTCGGTCGCCACGTCCGACAAGGCTACGGAACTTGTTGGAACCCCCAGGAGGCGGCGGGCCGGGAGCGGGTTGTCTCCATCCTCACGCTGCGCCGCGCGCGTCGACGATCCGAACCCGCGGTTCTCGCCGGAACCCGCTCGGGGAGTGCGCGGATCGGCGGCCCTCGATACCTCGCCGTTCCATCTCGTCGCCCGATCGGGTAGGCGGCAATTGGCTTCGCCTGTTCGGCAGATCGATCGCTCGGGGAAGGTGTAATCGGTTCGGGGAGATCCTCTCGCGGGCTCAGCGACGGTTTTTCCCGGAGGCGGAGCGCCAAGACCGAACGCCTCGGGAGAATCAGCCAATCGTTCACCTCGCCGATGCTTTGATCGCCCGCTCGAAGCCGAACTCCAAGAGGCCTGGCCATCTTGGCGCCCGACGCGCCGGGCTTCCGGCTGCCTCCCCTCAAGGGCGACCGCGCGGGCCAGTGGAGCGTTCGCGCCTCGGGCAACCGGCGCGCGGTATTCCGCTTCGAGGACGGCGAGGCCGTGGACGTGGACCTGATCGACTACCACTGACCGAATGGGAGCAAAAGGAATGAACGACATTGCGGGCGATCGCGTCCGCCCGATGCCGGACCCGCCGCACCTGGGCGAACCCATCCGCGAGAGCATGGACGATGCGGGGTGGAACGTGACCGGGACGGCGGCGCGTCTCGGCTGCGAGCGCGGAACGCTGTCGCGCCCGCTGAACGGCAAGGCGGGCGTGTCGGCGAACATGGCGCCGGCGCTTGAGGATGTCGGCTGGGGAACCGCCGAGCACTGGATGCGGATGCAGGCGAGCTAAGAGCTTGCGCAGGCGCGTCGCGAGAGGGTCGCCGCCGAACGGCGTTCAGGCGCGCGGCACGCATGATCGAGCCGCGTGCCATTGTTCCCGTACTTCCCCCGTCAGCACGTCCGGGTGCTCGCGCCGTACATGCTCCGGGATGCGCGGAACCGGCCTCATCCGCGCGATCAAGCGGCAGCCTCCCCCGAACCGCCTGTCCCGCGGGTGCGAACCCTTCAGAACCGAAAACCCGGAGTCAACACGGTGGGCCGTCTCGATAAATCCGATGCGCCCCGGATGAGCCCCCGCATCGTCACGTCCAACGGCCATCCCGCAGGCGACGCTCGAGGGAGGGGTCCGGGATGTCCGGCCCGACGCGAGTCCGCAGCCTGTAGAGTTTCCAGGATCCATCCGGTTTCTTGCGCCAGCACCAGTCGGGCTCGTATTCCGCGCCGTCGCCGCTCCGATAGGCCACGATGCATTCACCGTTCGACCTGAAGCGGCGCTCGCCGTTCGGGTCCGCAGTGTCGGGCAGCCAGGGCGCGTCGTCGAGCCGGTCGTGCGCGTCCTTCAGCACCTGGGTGAAATGCATGAGCACGCCGAGCAGCGCATCCGGAGTCAGCCGTTCCGGGTCGTTGCCGTCCCCCGCGGCCATATCACTTGTCTCCGGCCCGCCGCCGCTCGATCCGCCAATGTCCTCGATCCCCTCCTGCCCGGACCCGTTCTGAAACCGCGCCGCCCGGACGCCGCCCTCGTCGTGCTCATCGTCAAGGCGCTCCAGCCCGGCCAGCAGGGTCTCGATGTCCGTCGCTCCCGCCACGTTCGATTCCCTGGTCGCCCTCATCATGTGCAGCTCCCAGAGCCCGCCCTTCCTGCGCCAGTGCCAGACGGGGCTGTCGCCGTGGAACGCGACGACAGCATCCTCGCCCTTCTTGAACCGGCAGAAGCCGTTCGGGTTCCTCATGTCGGGCAGGTACGGCTCCCCCGCCACCTTCTTGGCGACCTCATGCAACTGACGGACTAAAACCGCCGCATGATGGCGCAGCCCGGTCGGCGTCAGGTCGTCGACCCCGTGCTTGGTCAGTGGCTGAGACAACGCCACTTCCAGGAATTCCGTATCGGACATTGCGAGGATGCTGTCGTCTTCCTGGAGGCCGGCGAACACGTGTCGAAAAATCGGCAACGGAAGATCCCTCGCATCTCTTGTCGGAGGCCGCATCGAGCGCGGCTCTCCGTTGGCCAATGGCCCAAGAGGATAAGGTAGAGCGCGGCATCGGTCAGCTTCTCGCGGTCCGCCGGCTCCTCGAGGTCGAGATAAACGCTCGGCCGGTCCGGAGGGCGCAGACCGGCCTTCGCGCGGGCTGGATCGGAGAGACGGATTCGTTTTTCGGCTCGGGCACGGCAGGAACGTTCGGCCGACTGTCTTCCCAGCTGACGTTCGTCGGGGCGTCGCGGACCTTCGAGGCCGGCGGTTGGCTGGTCGCCATGGCGGCCGAGCTGGCGCGCGCGACCCGGGACGCCTCGGGAGGGATCGTGGCAAACACCGGCGCACCCGCTATCAGCACGGCGTTTTTGGCCGGCGCCGCCCGCCCGCTTGCGGGCGGGACGCTCAGGCTTTCGCTGCAACAGCCGCTGCGCATCGAGAGTGGGCGTCTGCGGTTCTCGCTCCCGGTCGGCCAGACGCCGGAGGGCGCGGTTGTGCGCTGGCGCGTTGCCGTCGACCTTGAGCCCTCGGGCCGCCAGATCGACGCGGACGTCGACTGGACGGGGGAACTGGCGTCCGAGTCCGTTCCGCGGATCGGCGCCCGGTTGATCCGCGAGCCGGGCCATGTCGCCGGCGGCAACCCCGAGGCGGCGGTCTTCGCCGGTCTGCGCATCGGACTGTAGAAGCCGGCGGGCCCGGGCAGGCGAATCCTCTCACGCGGTGCCGAGGGTCATGCGGCGAATCACATCGTGGCCGTCGGACCAGCGATGCCTGAAGGCCGCCGCGATCACCAGCGCGGGCAGCGCGTAGAGCGCGGCGTGGCCGAGATGCGCGCCGGTGTGTTCGATCCCCCGGATCGAGTCGGGCAGCGGCGGCGGCCGGTTCCGGAAACCGGGACCGCCCCGGCGACGACAGCCGATGCCGTCTCTCCGCCCGGCATCCGCCGCCTGCCACGGATGGGAACAAGTTCAACGCAAGGCGCGAACCGACGGGCTTCCCGACAGCCCGGCGGCACCATGTAAGACGGCAGTGGTTGGAGTGCCGAGCGCCTCGGATAAACTTTGTCGTTCCTGCAATATCGGAACAGCCGCATAATGCGAATCCCGAATGTCGACTTGCTTCGGGAATAGGGAACGAACCCGATGAAATTCCAGCGAGTGCTCGTTGTCGCCTTTGCAGGAGCGGTGCTGACCCTCGGTGGGTGTACCGGTGGGGGCGAAGATGAAGCCGGGCCGCTGCCACCGGTCGAGATCCCCGCGCTCATGCCCGAGCCCCAACCGTTTCGAACCGGGACGGCCTTCGCCGATGGCGTGCTCAGTGTCGACGTGCCGACCCCTGGCGGCCGGACCCGCACCCTCGATACCGTCCGGCACCTGGAATGGACGTCGGAGCTATTCCTTCCCCGGCCCGTCCAACCCGATCATTCCAGCCGTGAATGGATACTGGCCAACAACCACTACGACGGCCGGGTGTTCCTCTACGCCCTGGTCTCGTGGAATGATGCCGACCCGAGCGATTACCTCGCGGCGGGATGGTGGCTGACTTACCCGCCGGGTGTTCCCATTTGGGCGTTCCAGGCCGCCACTCGCGGGGTCTTTCTCGATGGTCCGGAACTCGATCCGGCCAACCCGCCCGACCTCCCTCTCGCGGGCACCGCCAGCTATGCCGGTGCGATGGGCGGCCTGTACACGTACAACTGCGGACGGGCGTGGGGCGAATTGGCCGGGTCCACCGAGGTCACCGAATTTACGGGGCCGGTCTCGTTGACCGCCGACTTCGACCGGAACCGCCTCACCGGGTGCCTGGGGTGTCAGGGCCCGATCGAAACCGCACCCGGTCGCCATCTCGCTCCAGCCGTGCCGTGGGGGGCGGACGATCCCGCGGCGTTGCCCGCCGACTACGATGTGCGCTTCGAAGCCTCGATCGGCTCCAGCGGGGCCTTCGAGGATACCGCCATTACCGTGGCGCATCCCGACCGCGCCATCGTGAGCAGCGCCGGGACGTGGCGAGGGCAGCTCTCAAACGTGCCGGATGAGGATGGCAATCCCCGGCGTGTGGTCGGCTCGACGGATGTGCTGTTCGCCGAAGAGGACGGCTCGCATGGACGCTTTACGGGCATCTTCGATGCGCTGACACCCGCGACGGTCACGCCGCCCAAGCGCTAGGTGGGCCAGCGCCCTGCCGCCCTCGGCCGGTCGCGGATCGTCAAGATGCGGGGAGGCCAGGATGATCCAGCCGTGCGCAGGCCCCGCTGTGTTGGCGCGCGCTTCCTGAAGTTCCACCCGCCGGCAACGGCGGCGGTTCGGTGTCCGGTCGGAAGACCCCTGGCCGGCGCGCAGGGCGCGGTGATTTCGGCGGCAGGACGATCAACCTGTCCATGTGCATTGCCAGCATGGTCACCCCGACCGTCATGTCCCTGAGGCCGCCGCCGGGCTTGAACCAGCCTATGCGTCGGCAGAACTCCTGCGACAGGGCACGGCCGGTTGGGCGGCGGAGAGGCGGCGATCGGCGCGCACTGCAGCGCCATCCCTTGGGAGCTGAAGTCGCGCCTGTACCAGCGGCACTCCATGTCGGCGGTCATCCCGGCGCCGCCGGGGCGCGCCCGCGTTCCTCGTTCATCGATCGGGGCAGCCGCGGCGACAGGCGGTGGGGCGGTTTACCGCCATTCTTCGCGCAGGCTTCGAGCCACGCCTCCGGCCATCGCCGGACATCGATTTAGCGCCGGGTCGATACCGGCCCCGGCCGGAGTCCGACGGGTCACCTGCCGTGGAAGGCGTTGACGACTTCGCGCTTGACCGCCTGCGCCGCCCCGGTCGGTTCGCCGGGCTTCTCCAGCAGCTGGATCCAGGCCCTGCCGAGGGGCGGCAGCAGCGAGGGGCGGACGACGGCCTTCAGATCCCCCGGGACCGTGCCTTCGGTCATCACGGTGATCGCCGCGCCGGCGCTCACCGCGTCGCGGATGACCTCTTCGCTCGGGCTGCACAGGGCGACGCGCCAGGCGATGTTCCGGCCCTTCAGCGCCGCCAGACCCGACTCCCTGAGCGAGCAGCCCTCCGGAAAACAGGCGACCGGGAGCGGCGCGCTCTCGTCGAACACGAAATCCCGGGACGCCACCCAGTGCAGGCGGCGGCGGGACAGGCGGGTCCCCGGACGGATCTCCTCGAGCGAGGTCACGATGGCGAGGTCCAGCGCGCCGCGCAGCGTCTCCTCGGCCAGCACGCGGCAGGACCGGCAAACGATATCCAGCTCGATCGCGTCGTATCCCTCGTCCAGGTGCCGGCGGAGCCGGGAGAACAGCTCGCTTCCGTGATCCTCGCCGACCCCGAGCCTCACCCGCCCGGAAACCCGCCTGGCGGCGGCCCGGTCGATCAGGCGGTCGTGCATGTCGACGAGCGCCTGGGCGTGGGGAAGCAGGTCCTGGCCGGCCGCGGTGATCTTCACGTTGTGGCGATCCCGGTCGAACAATCGATCGCCGACCTGCTCTTCCAGCAGCTGTATCCGCACCGACATCGTGCCCTGGGAGCATTCCAGCCTCTCGGCCGCCGTGGAGAAGCTCTTCTCCGTCGCGACCGCGAGGAAGGACCGCCACAGCTTCGTATCGAAGTCGGGCATGAGAATCCTATCGACATCACGCACGAGAATTGAATATGACAATGCCATCTGGCAGTCAAATCGAGTATCTCTACGGTCCGCGAATCAGCGCGCGCAAGCCCGCGGACGCGCGATACGGGCGGCGGGCGGGCCGGCCGCCGACAGTGGGACCGCGACGCGGAACGGCGTTCGCGGAAAACCGCGAATGCCCCGCCGCACGGACGGATGGGAGCAAGGAACACTCACGGATCGACTCCCCCGTTCTCCGGTATCCCCCCCCTTCGAGCGCCTTGAACAGTTACGGCTTCCCCGCTCCACGACCCGGCGACGGGCCGGAAACCCATTCTTGCCTGAAGGCGCAATGTTCTCTAGGGTATGCCGTATGGCAAACACGGCCCTCGATTCGCGCGAGACCTGGTCCTCACCAACCGACATCACCGATGCCGAGACCGCCGCCATGCTCCGCGCCTTCTTCAACCTGGCGCAGCGATGGAAACTCAACGACCGCGAGGGGCGCATTCTGCTGGGGTGGCCCGCGGCGCGAACCTACGCCCGTTGGAAGGCGGATCAGGTTCAACCCTCCCGCATCTCACGCGACACCCGGGAGCGCCTCTCCATGCTGATGGGCATTCACAAGGGTCTCCGCTACATGTTCCCGGACCCCTCCCGCGGCTACGACTGGCTGCGCAAGCCGAACCGTGCGTTCGGCGGAGAGCCCGCGCTCAACCGGCTTCTCGCCGGTTCCATCCCCGATCTGGCGGCAGTGCGAGCCTATCTCGACGCGGAACGCGGCGGTTGGTGATTCCTGACACCGCCAGGGTTCGCTGGCCGCGCACGTTTCGCCTGGTCCGCTCGATCTATCCGCCGGTCGATCTGTTCGAGGACATCGCCGATCCGGCCGACTGGGAGCTGATCGCGGCCGCCGAAGCCAAGAGCGACCCGCGGGTGCGTGACCAAGTCGGCGCGATCCATCTGGTGCCGCCGGAGAGACGCGCGTCGGGGCCCGGCGCCAGTTGGGCGATGGCGCCGTTCTGTCACGTCTCACAACACAGGCCCAGCCGCTTCAGCGACGGCACCTACGGCGTGTACTACGCCGGCGACCGCTTCGAGGTCGCGCTGGCGGAAACGCTGTTCCACTTCCAGCGCTTCATGTCGGCGACCGCCGAGGAGCCCTCCACCTCGGATTACCGTGAGCTTGTCGGCCGTATCGATGCCGACCTCCACGATCTTCGCGACCCCGCGGCTTTCGCCGCCGAGCTCGATGCGGACGATTACGCGGCCGCGCAGTCACTCGCGCGCGTGCTGCGAAACCGCCATGCCAGCAACGGCGTGGTCTACCCGAGCGTGCGCCATCCCGCGGGCGAGGCCGTAGCGGCATTCTGGCCCGACGTGGTCGGCATCCCGGTCGAGGGCAGGCGCCTCCGCTATCGCTGGGACGGACGCCGTGTCGATGCATGGCTCATATACGGCGACGACCGCTGGCAATTCGTGCCCTGACGGCGAGCCACGGGGTCTCTCCTCGGCCAGTACGGCTCCGGAACGACTCCTTCCGACCGTGCTCGCGCCCGAGTCCGGTCCCGAAGGCTTCCGGCCCGCCGCTTCGGGCCCCCGCTCCCGTCCGCACCGCTCCCCGGGCACACGCGCCTTCGCCCGTCCCCCTCCGGGCTCTATGATCCCGTCGTGCACACCCTCTGCCGCGACTGCGGCTTATGTGGAATTCCACATAATGCCGCATGATGGCAATTTCTTGGTTATGTTGAGCACTGGAAGATGCGCCCTACATTCCAATGACTTGTCGGCTTTTAACTACACATATTCATTTGCATTGAGGCTCCAGATTTTGGTTGTTGCGGAACGCGACGGCAGCGTGCAGGAAGGCAACTGCCGCGCGCGTTTCGCTTCGGCGTCAGTCCTCGGAGTGTTCGTCGCCATTGCCGTTGAGCATGGCGAGCAGTTTGTCAGGCGGCCAGAATCGACCCGGTTGGAGGCTTGGCATTCGAGCGCCATCGAGCATTTCGAGCTTTTCGGTGGGCGAAGGCAGCGTAGTCGACAAGCTGGCGAGCGACCTCGCGATAGAGACCGCCGCCGGCGCGGATCAACGCGATATAACGGTCGACGGCATCGACAATCATGAGGCACCTCCCGGCCACGGCTGCGCGATCTCGCGAAGCCGCCCGTGGTCAGCCTTGGCGTAGATCGACGTGGTCTCGATGCTCCTGTGCCGTAGAAGCGTGGCGATGGTCTCCAGCGTGACGCCTTCTTCGATCAACCCACGCCCCACCGAATGACGTAACAGGTGCGCCCCTCTTGAAGGCGTATCCTTCAGGCCCGCGCGGTCCAGCGCGCGGGCGACGATATGAGCGACAACGCGTGTGCCGGCGAAGGGTCGCCAGGGCGGTCGCATGCAGAGGAACACATGCGGATCGTCCAGCGGTGGCCGCCCATCCTCAAGCCACGCCAGGATGGCGTCGCCGACATCCTGAGGCAGGGGCATCTTGGCCTCGCGCCGCCCCTTGCCGGTAATGCTTGGACAGCCGCGGCGCCAGTCGATCTGATCGAACGTCAGACTCCGGACCTCCCCCGCCCTGAGCCCCAACCGGGCAACCAGAAGCAAGACGGCGAAGTCTCGCCGCCCGATTGCCGTGCCCGTGTCGCAGGCAGCGAGGAGTCGGTTCACTTCCGCCGGCGTGAGGCCGCGCGGAACGTTGTCGGGTCGCGTTCGCACGACAGGTGGCAGCACCGCCGCAAGCGTTGTCGGACAACGGTCGAGCGCGGCGTTGTAGCGAAGCCATGACCGCAACGCCTTCGCCATCGACTGGCGGTTACTCGGCCCTTCGGAGGAACACCTGTCCAAGAACGCCGAACGAAGGTTGGATGCGTCGTAAAGCGCGGGGTCCGTGCCGATCAGTGGCAGCAGCTTGCCCAGCGAGAGTTCGTAGCGATCCAGCGTACGGACGGCCAGCCCCTTGTGCCGCCGGAGCCAGTCAAGCCATGCCGCAACCCCCGGCGCATGGGCCGGCTTCGACTCCCGGTCGACTTTGATCACGTCGGAGCCAGCAAGGAACCGTATGAACTTTCGCACGCGTGACAGGTATAGCGGGGCTGCAGAACCGCGTCGGCGCGCCCCGGCACAGCGGCAGTCATGACCACGAAACCGATCCAGATCGGCCTCGCCCACTTCAGTTAGCTGGCCGTCCGACACGTGAAGCCAGCAGCAAAAGTGTCGAGCGGCCAATTCGTACCTCAAGACTGTCCTAGGCTGGTAATCGAGAGAGAAAAGATGACAGCGGTAGGCGTCGATATGTGAAGCGTAAGGTCCTGGATCGAGGACCCACCGCTGTGGGAAAGGGGCAGAATGTGTGTCGGCCATCCAAATCTCCTGTCGTGACGCAGCGCTGAGTGAGCAGGCGCGAACAGGAAATTGAAAGCAAACTTTATGTGAAGTGATCTGCCCTTAAGTTATTAGAAAAATGGAGAATTTTGAAGATTCTTAACATAACCAAGAAATTGCCATCATGCGGCCACCGGCCGCCTCCCGACGCCGGGACCTGCCCGGCCTGCGGCTCGGCGCGCTCGCTTCGCCACGCAGAGCTTCACAACCTCGCCATCGCCCATCTCGACTGCGACGCGTTCTACGCGGCGATAGAGAAGCGCGACCGCCCGGAGCTCCGCGACCTGCCGGTCCTCGTCGGCGGCCGCCACAGGGGCGTGGTCGCGGCCTGCTGCTACATCGCCCGCGCCTATGGGGTGCGCTCCGCCATGCCCATGTCGAGAGCCCTGAGGGCGTGCCCCGACGCCGTCGTCATCAAGCCGGACATGAAGAAATACGCCGCCGTCGGCCGCGAAGTGCGGACCATGATGCTCGCCCTCACGCCGCTGATCGAACCGCTGTCCATCGACGAGGCGTTCATGGACTACGATAACAATCGTGCTGACGGAGCCGCCAGCGTAGCTGAGAACGACAACGAATATGGTGGATTGTCGGAATCGCGCGATTCGCGAAAATGGCGGAGTTGCGCGGGAGGCGCGGCATGCGCCGTCAGGAAATTGATCGAATCCGGTGACCATCTGCTGACGGATTTGTATCGGACCTGAAAAAAGCAATAATATCAGTGGCTCAATGGACGTTGTCGCACAAGGGGACCGCTGACCGTTCCTATAGGGGGGCTCTGACGGCCATCGTCGCGGGGACCGCCAATCCGGGCCTTTGCCGGCCCGCCCGTCAGTCGAGATCGGCGGCGATGCTGGCGGCGACCCGGCCGGCGGCTTCGTGGACGCCCTCGCGCGCTAGATGGGCGTAGCGCGCCGTGGTCTGGATCTTGGAGTGCCCGAGCAGCTTGCCGATCATCGTCAGGTCCTCGCCGAGCGCCAGCGCGCGCGAGGCGAAGGAGTGTCTCAGGTCGTGGATCCGCACGTCGTCAAGACCGGCCTGCTTGCGCACCTTGTACCAGTGATGGGTGAGATGGCGCAGCGGCGCGTCGTGCGAGCGGCCCGGAACCACCCAAGGAATGCCGGGGACGCGCGGTATGCCGGACAGCACCCGCATCGCTCCCGGCGACAGCGACACCGCGCGCGGACCGGTCTTCGAGTCGCGGAGCCCGATCTCGCTCTCCTCCAGCCGCACGTCGTCCCAGCGCAGGTTGAGTATCTCGCCGCTACGGCAGCCGGTCAGCATCAGGAGGCGGATCGCGCCGGCGACGGAGGCGGGGAGGTCTCCGTCCGCTTCCATCCGGTCGAGGGTGGCACCGAGGCGGCGGAACTCGTCCTCGGTCAGGAAGCGCTCGCGCCGGCGTTCCCTGTAGGGTTTCACGAAGCGGCACGGGTTGCCGCCGGGCTCGGCCATCCCCCAAGCTTCCGCCCGGTTGTACATGCGGGACAGCGCGCCGACGACCTGATTCGCCATGATCGGCCTTTTCCTGAGCTTGTAGTGCAGCTCGGCCACATGCTCGCGCCGGATCGCGGCGATCGGCAGATGCCCGAAATTGGGCAGGACATGCTTGTTCACTCGGCATGCCGCAGATAGGTCGCCTTGCTCTCCGGCGCCAGGTTCGATGCCTCTACCGCCGCCCGGTAGTCCTCGAAGGATTCCCTGACATGGCTCACGAAGTCGGATACGGCCTGGCCATCGTTCTCGGTCCGTGGTTGCCGGAGAGACGGATAACATTGCCCACCGGACGCTCGCCGCATCTGCGCGGCGGGACACCTTATATATAGGGGGTTCTGACGGCCATCGACGCGGGGACCGAGTATCCTGAGTATCCGGGCCTTTGCGAACCCGTCAGTCGGGCTCGTCGGCGTCGAGATCGGCGGCGATGCTGGCGGAAACCCGGCCGGCCGCTTCGTGGACGCCCTCGCGCAAGGTGGGCATGTCGCGGGTGATCCGCACCCGAGCGATCTTCCCCAATCGGTCGCTGAGCGTCACCGCCGAGCACGATCCGGAAGTGGCCGATCTGTTCAACATTCGCCAGTGAGCGGAGATCGCCGGCACCCGGATCGGGCTCGGCGATTATCGACCGCAGAGGGGTGCACTGTTCGGCCGGTTCGAGGCAAGGATTGCCGATCACTCCTGACTGCGTGGAGCGAAGCAGGGCGTGGCTAGGCTGGGCATGGCTTGGCGCGGCGGGGCAGGGCAGGGCGGCGCGCGTCTGGCGGCGAGAGTCGCGGGGCGCGCGCCATTTCCCCGATACGTGGCCCGCGGACGCTGGCCGGCGTTTAAACGCCCATGTTCGCGTTCGCGTTGATGAACACCCTGTCGTCCGGGCTCTTGGACGGCGCCCGCGCCCACAGCTTCCCGCCGGTGTCGTTGGGTGCCCCATTACGGAAGTCCCAAGATTACGTTCCATACTGCACCCCAATACTCCGTTGGCCGGCAGGATCGGAGGAGCGCCCCTGTTCCGGGCCTGGCCATGGTTGTTCGGTCGGCGGTGGATCGAGGATTTCGTAATGGTATCGGGGTCTGTCGCTGTAGGCGTGTCCGCGCAGGCGCCCGGCCTTGCGCCATCTGTGTACCGTGTCGTCGGACACCCCGAACCGGTCGGCGACTTCCAGGGCGGTCAACAGCCCGCGTTCGCGCAGCCGATCGCGGCGGGACTTGAGAGCGTATTTGACCGGATTCGCCGTCAAGTGTCGCCGGATTTTGCACACGAGTCGCCGCTCGACGTATCCAAGGGGGGCGGTGAAGAGCTCAGTCCCATCAGGTCCGCTACGGCCTGTCCCACCCTTTCGGCCGCCTCCTCGATCTCGCGGTCTCCGAGATGGGCGTATCGAAGCGTTGTGCCGACGTCGGCATGACCGAGCAGACGGGAGACCACCGGCACCGGCACACCGTTCATCACCGCGTGGCTGGCGTGAGTGTGGCGCAAATCGTGAAGGCGGCAGTCCTCGATGCCGGCCTCCCGCCGGACCCGGTACCACAGCTCAAGGTGGGGGCCGCGCGGCCGCGCCGGGTCGAGGGGAGAGGGGAACACGAAGGGACTGTCGCCACGCGGCTGGCGGTCGAGGATGCGCCGGGCCTGCCCGTTGAGGGCCACCGTCCTCGGCCCGGTCTTGGCGTCCGCCAGGGCCAGGATGCCGTCCCGGACCTCGGACCAGCGCAGGTGGACGATCTCACCCCTTCGGCACCCGGTGAGCAGCAGCAGGCGCACGATGTCGGCCTGTTGGCGGTCGTTCTTCCCGGTCTGGCGGTCGAGCGCCCGGTGCAGCCGGTGGATTTCCTCGCGCGACAGGAAGCGCGTGAGCCGGGGCCGGCGGTTGCGCCTGATCCCCCGTGTCGGGTTGGCCTCGACATGGCCGCACGCGATCGCGAAGTTCATGATCTGCCGCAGGTGGCCGAGAGTTTGGTTGGCGTTGCCGGGCGCGGTCCGGCTGAAGTCGTCGAACCAGCGCCTGACCTCGGCCGGGGCGATGCGGTCGAGCGGCTTCGCGCCGAACGCCGGAAGTATCCGGCGCCGGAGCCGGTGCGATACGCCGCGCCGGGTCGACGGCTTGTAGCGCTCGAAGTGGGCTTTCTTCCACTCCCCCTCGACGAAATCCCGCAGCAGCGGCGCGGCGCGCGCCGGTTCCTCCCCTTCCGGCTCCCCGGCGGCAAGTCGCGCGAGACATTCGCGCCGGGCCTCCTCGATGCCCATCGTCTCGACCGGGCCGAGCGCGACGCGCCGCGAGCCGCTTGCGGTGTCGCGGAGCATCACATAGCTCCGCCCTCCGCCGGGGCGGACCCGGACCCCGAGACCCGCAACGCGGCTGTCCCATGCGGTGTATTCCCGCTCCCGGGGCCGAAGCCGGGCGATGGCGGCATCGGTGAGCCGCATGCGTTCTCTTGCCGGCATCGTTCAACCCTCCAGCACGGCGCCGACCGTCTCGGCGGCATCCTTGACCATCGCGTCGGCGGGGTGTGTGTATTTGAGGGTGGTCTCGGGTTTTGCGTGCCCGAGCAGGCGGCCTATGGCCAGCACGCTCTCGCCTTGTCTGAGCGCGATGCTGGCATGTGTATGGCGCAGGTCGTGAAGACGGACGTCGCCCAGCCCCGCCTCGGCGCGCGCCGCCCACCAGAACTCATCGAGCCAGGTCCTGCTTCGCGGCCCCGCGCCTCGCGGTATCGGAAAGACCCAGGACCCGTTCCGTTCGAGCGAGTCCATGACGGTCCGCGCCGGGCGGGACAGCCAGACCGTTCTGGGGCCGGTCTTCGAATCGCGTAGGAACAGGTGCCCCTCGCGATAGTCGGACCAGCGGAGCGTCAGGATCTCGCTCCTGCGGCATCCGGTGAGCAGCAGCAGACGGACAGCCGCCACCTGCTCCGGACACCGCCCGGCATGCTTCTCCAGCACCGCCGAGAGGCGGCGGATCTCGTCGTCGGACAGAAAGCGCTCGCGCCCCTTGCGGCGGTAACGCCGGACGCCCCGGCACGGGTTGGAGCCCTCCGGCCTGAGCCCCAGCGCCTCGGCCTCGCGCATGATCACCGAGAGCACCGGCATCGCCCGGTCGGCCGCGACCGGGGTGGCGGCGAGCGAGGCGAACCATCTGCGCACATCCGCACCGTTGATCTCCGCGACCGGGCGTCCCGTGAAATGCGGCAGGATCTGATTCTTAAGATAGCAGCGGTTCACGTCCAGCGTGCGCGGCTTCCAGACCCGCGCGTATTGCCGTAACACGGTTTCGGCGACCGTCTCGAAGAGGGTCTCGGCGGGATCGCGGGGCACACCCTCGCCCCGCCGGATGGCGGCGAGCATCTTCGTGGCGCGGGACCGCGCCTCGTCCGCGCTCATCCCGGCGGCGTCGCCGACGATCTTCCAGACGCGCTCGCCGCGATGCTGGCGGTGGATGAAATATCGCTTGCCTCCCGTGGGCAGCACCCTGACGCCGAAGCCCCGGAGCTCGGCGTCGCGGATGTCGCGGGCGGTGTTGCGGGGCTTGAGCGCCCCGACGACGGCATCGGTGAGCTCGATTCGGACCATTGGCGGTCTCCCGGTTGCAGTTGCAGCCGGGGAAGTAAAAGTTGACCGATTCGCCCGAATGCAACAAATTGCGGGAGAAAAAACGACCTTTTTTCAATAGGTTAGCACCCTCGGTGCGGTTCTCGGTGTAGCCCTTCATCAGGGCGTAGTCCTTCATCGGGTCCCAGGGCATCCGTTCCTGGACTCCCTCGCTCGACCCCTCGGCGAAATCCCGGAGGTCGTAGCCGGCGCAGAACGCGGCGCCCCGGCCGGCGAGCACGATGACATGGACCCGGTCGTCGGCGTTGGCCTCGGCCACCGCCCGCTCGATCTCGCCCGGCGTGACCGCCACGATCGCGTTCAGCCGCTCGGGCCGCTCGAAGGTGATCCTGGCAACCCGGCCGTCGCGCTCGTAGGAAAGGGTCGTATAGGCCATGACGTCGGCATCCTCCCGCTTCGTTCGCTCCCCGCCGCGCCGTCACCTCCCCGGCTTCTCCCCTCCCGCTTGCGGGAGGGGCCGGGGGAGGGTTGCCCGGTTGCTTTCATTCGGCTCGCCGCTAACCGAGCAGCCGCAGCGCCTCCCGGGACACCGGGCTCGGCGCCGCTGCGGGCCCGGTGAAGTACGCCATCGAGGCGGCGAGCACCCGGTCCCGCCACGCGCCGGGCGCCATCCGCCGGTGGTTCTCCAACGCGGCCTCGGTGAACTTGTAGTCGTGCGACCATCGGCCGTTGCGGGCGAGGTGCCGGCGCGCGGCGGCGGCGAGCCCGTCCGCCGAGCCGCCCCGTTGCAAATAGTGCAGGGCCTTGCGGGCGCCGGAGACGGGATCGCCGGGCAGCTCGGAGAATGCGTCGCGCAGCGCGTCCGCTCCGTCGCCGGTGGCCGCGAGCGGCTCCAGCTCCTCGATCCGCAAATCGGGCCGCGCGTGGCGAACCCGGCGGCGGAAGCCCGGCATGAAGGCCGCCGACTGCAGCAGCGCGAGGAGTTGCGTATCCCCGGCCCGCGCATGCTGGAACGCGTAGTGAAACGCGTTGGCCGAGGTCTGGGCGTGCACCGGGACCACCCTCGGCGATCTCAGCACCAGCTCGGCGGCGGTGGCGAAAAGAGCCTCCCAGATCGAGTCGGCGGAGACGCCGCGTTTCAGGAGGTCGATCGCCGCCCGGCCCGCGTCGAGCTCGGAGACCTCGCGCAGCGCACGGACCAGCCCGTCGCGCGCCGCGTCGTCCCGGCGGCCTTGCTTCCAGGTCTTCGGGACCTCGCCCAGCATCGCCCGGAACGCCCGCCAGCTCCGGTCGGCGGGCAGGTCGCGCGTGGCGGGGTTGGGGTCGTAGCCGTGGTTCTGCAGCGCCGCGGCGAGCGAGCGCAGCACCGGAGCCGCGTTTTCGGGGCCGACGACCGGCAGCAGGCGGTGCACGTTCTGCACCGCGATGGTCTTGTGGCCGATCGCGCGCAGGTCGCGGATGCCGTATCTGAACAGGATCTCGGAGAGCCGGCCCGGCGGCGCGAGTCGGGCGAAATCGACGATGGCGGGATCGACCGCTTCGACATCCCAGCTTTCCAGGCCGTCGACCAGGCGTCTTCGCGCCTCTTCCGCCGTCGCGGCCGCTCGCGCCGGAGGCGGACCCATCGTCCAGCCGCCCGCATTGCGCTCCCGTTCCTGGGCGCGCTTGAAATAGTCGAGCGCCCAGAACACCGGCAGCCAGCGCTCCCTGTCGGGCAGGTTGAGCGCCGCCAGGTGAACCGACTGGAGCGCAAGCACTGAGTGGTACTTGAACCCGACACTGGGGAAGGGCCGGACGCGGCGCGAGGTGGCGACCGCCAGGGCGGCCAGGGTCGTCCGGCGGTCGAGCCCCCCCTTGATCAGGCCCGCGAGCTCCGCCGCGACGCGCTCGCGCGGCGTTTCCTCCATCAGCCGATGCAGGGCGCCGACCCCGGGACGGGTCCGCGCCAGACCCGGCCCGCCGCCCAGGCTCAGCGCCGCCGCGCCACCGGCGGCGCGCAGGAAATTCCGACGGTCCACGGGACGTACTATACCCATGTTCGGGCATTTTCCGACCTTACCGGTTCACGGCGACCCTCCCCCGGCCCCTCCCGCAGGCGGGAGGGGAGAAGGTAAAGAGGAGTCGAGGAGGTAATCCCCTCTCCCCCTCGGGGAGGGGGTCAGGGAGAGGGGGGGTCGATCCGGGCGCGCGCCGTGTTGTAGGCGGCCAGGCGGTCCCTCGCCTCGTCGACCAGCGCCAGCCCGGCTTTCGCGTGATCCGAGGCCGGGTCGGCGGTGTGGCCCTCGTATTCGTCGAGCCCGAGAACGCTGGGGCGATTCCCCAGCGCCCGCCACCATCGCGAGACGTTGGGCCGGGATTCGAACCATATGTCCAGCCACTTGATCATATCGAGCACCTTGACCAGCGGCGCATAACAACATTCCACGAGCGTGAACCTCTCGCCCATGATCCAGGGCCGGCCGTCGGACAGGGCGGCTTCCATTTTCGCGAAAATCCGGTCCCACCCGACCAGTCCGCGCAACACCCATTCGGAATCCATGCCGTCCTTGATGACCGATTGCTGGCGCAGCGTTTTCTCGAGATCGGGCTGCTTCTTCCACCGGCTCTCCAGCTTCCCGACGTCGATCGACGAGCGAAATCGCGTCACGAAATTGAGGGCGGCGACCCCCGGAAATCCTATTTCGTCGGAATCCTTGATCCACTCGCGCATATAGGTCCGCTGGAGAAGATCGGCCGGTTTGAGGGCCGGCTCCGGTTTCAACTCATCGATGTAATCGCAGATTATCGAGGATTCGCGGATCGGATTACCGTCGTGAACGAGCGTCGGCACGACGGCTTTCGGATTTAACGCAAGGTAGCTTTCATCGAAATGATCTTCATCGAGCAGACGGATATAACGCGGCGTCCAGTCCTCGATCTCTTTTTCGACAAGCGTGATAACGGCCCGGTTGGAACAAACGGAATCCGCTTCCTTGAGGTAGTAGAGTTCGAGCATATCGCAGTCCTCCCGGCGTCCCTGAAAGGAATTGCCGACAGTCTAGCGCCTGTCCGTTTCAGATAGAAGCGCTGTTACCCTTGCTTCCTGACCGTCATGGTCGGCGAAGGCCGACCATCCACGAGTTTTTAAGTCCCTGGAATCAAAAACAAAGCGTGGATGGTCGGCCTTCGCCGACCATGACGGAAGAAAATGGACGAGGCGGTTCCAACCAAAGCGGACACGCTATAGCGCGAAGGCCCTCCTTGACAAGGCCGCGCCCGTCCGTCCTAATGCGTTCTGGAGAAATTCCCCGGATTCCGCATTCGTCCGGAACCGCGGAAAGGGTTATGGAACATGGTTTTCGTGGTTCCCACCAACGCGTCGGTTCTCGAATTAAACGGTATTCACCTCTATCACGCCAATCGCTCCAACTGTTCGGCGCGTGTCCGGTTGCTGCTGGAAGAGAAGGAACTCGACTGGACGAGCCATCACATCGATCTCGGCAGGAAGGAAAACATCTCGGAAGAGTATTTCGGGATCAATCCGAAAGGCGTGGTTCCCGCGCTGGTGCATGACGGCACGGTAATTACCGAATCGAACGACATCCTGCTGTATCTCGAGGAGACGTTTCCGGAGCCCGGATTTCGCGCGGTATCGGCGGACCGTCAATCCGAAATCGACTATTGGCTGAAAATGTCCGGCGACCTTCACATACCGGGAATAAAGACCTTTCAATACTACAAGCTGAACGCGGCGCTGCTGGAGAAGACCGACGAGGAGCTCGCGCTCTACAGGAAGCTGCAGAACGACCCCGCGCTGCTGGCGTTTCACGACAAACACAGCGAGGGACGGCGCTTTTCCGAGGCCGACGCGGACGCGGCTTCCGCCCTGCTCGACGAATACTTCATAAAACAGGAGCGGGCGATCGCGGACGGCGGCTGGCTGGTCGGCGACTCGTACACCCTGGCCGACATCTCCTGGTCGCCGACCGTAACGACCCTGCTGGCCGGCGGCTTCGACTTCGGCCGATACCCCAACATCGAGGCGTGGTACGGGCGTATATCCCGGCGCCCGCAGTTCGAGAAGGCCGTCTTCGAATGGCGCAACCAGGCGACTTACGCGGTGACCGATCCGACGATCGCGGGCAAGGCGAATACCGCGCGTTTATCCAGCAGCCGCACGGGAGAACCGGCAAAATGACCCTCTACGCGGACTCGCAATACAAGGTGCGGGAAGATCTCGACGCGGTTCATGCCGAACAGCTGGATCAGCTGGCCGACCCCGGCACCTGGGGCACCGGCGCGCAGCGCCTGGCGATCGCGAGAGAGGTTCGCCAGGCGTGTTATGACGCGGGCATACAGGAAGAACCGGAAGACACCGGCCCGCCGGGCGATGTCGAGCTGCCGGGGCCGGTTTGCGCGACGGTGCGGAAACTGGCGGTGACGCCGAAGGACTTCCTCGAGGACTCTTATGAAGAGGCGAGGAACGGCGGTCTGAGCGACGAGGAATATGTCGAGGTCCTCGGCATCGTATCGCGCCTGACCGACATGGACGTGTTCGCCCGCGGCATCGGCGTTCCCCTGCGTCCCCTGCCGGCCGCGCGCGGCGGCCGGCCGTCCCGGCACCGCCCCGGGGTCGCCAAGAAGGAAATGGCCTGGGTGCCGACCGTCCCGAATCTCCCCGAGGGCGGCGAGGAGGCCGCCGAGATTTACGGCGAGGACTATCGGCCCTACATCATCCGCTCGCTCAGCCTGGTGCCGGACGAGATGCGGCGGCATCTTGAGCTGGAAGAAGTTCAATACCTGCCGATGAAGAATGTTTTTGTCGCGGATTATCAGCATCACGAGGGGTTTATCCGCGCTCAGGTCGAGCTGATCGCGGGGCGGGTATCCGCCCTCAACGAGTGCTTTTACTGAACGGCGGGCCATGCCTGGTTCCTCCGTGAGAGTGGACGCAAGACCGGCCTCGACATCGATCTGGCGGCGCTGCTCGACCCGGATCGGGACAGCGGGGTCCCCGGCGGCGGGGAGATCCTCGCCTTCGCCGATGCGGTCATCGGACCCGACCGGGCCGCGCTGGACAAGGCGCGGCACGATCTCGCCGACGCGCTGGGGCCGGCGGCGGTGCCGGCGGCGGCGGCCATCGCCGCGACCTTCACCAAGAACGATCGCATCGCCAACGGCAGCGGCATCCCCTCCGAGCTGAGGATGTTGCGGAATTCCAGGGAGATCCGGGCGGAGCTCGGGATAAACGACTTCCGGACGTCGGTGAACACGCTCAGGCACTACCCCGACGAGCGGTAGAGGGCGGCAACGGGTCGCCACCCTCCCCCGGCCCCTCCCACAAGCGGGAGGGGAGAAGGTAGGGAGTAGTCGGCGAGCGAGTCCCCCTCTCCCCCGCGGGGGAGAGGGCCGGGGTGAGGGGGAGCCTCCCGGGCGCCGGCCGGCTGTCGTCGTTGTTCCCCACCCGCGCCTTGCCCCGTCATGGTCGGCGAAGGCCGACCATCCATGTTTTGTTTTGCTGTTCCACCGTCAAGAAAAACTCGTGGATGGTCGGCCTCCGCCGACCATGACGGTAGGGGACCGCGGGGGCGACACCGGGGATGGCGACGGGGGAGATGCCGGCGCCGGCGCCTACTTCTCGATATAGCCGAGCGTGATCGGGTGCCCCTTGCGCTGCTCTTCCGCGGCCCCGGTGTGTTTTCCGGAGTTCCAGCCGACGGGGCGCAGCACGCGCTCGGCGAAGTCGATCGATTCCCGGTCGGTGACCGTGGCGATGGTGTCGTTCCAGCGGTTCAGGAAGCCGCCGACCGCGATCACCGCCAGGATCTCGATGATCTGGTCGTTCGAATAGTGCTTGCGCAGCGCGACGTAGTTCTCCGGCTCGACGACGTTCGGCGAGACGCCGGCCGCGAAGGCCAGATCGAGCGCCGCCCGCTCGGCGTCCGAAAATTCGGGAGAGGTCCGGTAGCTCCAGAGCGCCTGGATTTTCTCGTCCGCGACCCCGAGCTTGTGGAGGTGGTAGGAGCCGTGCGACTGGCAATGCAGGCATCCGCTGGCCAGGCTCGCGGCGGTGAAGATCAGCTGCTTGAGCTCGCCGTCGATACCGCGGCCCGGAAAGACCAGCCGCAGGAGATCGTTCACCTTCTCCCGCAGCTCAGGCCAATGGTGCATCTCGAGGTCCTGCCGGCTCTCGTATCCTGTCCCTGCCATGAGCTTCCTCCCGGGTTCGCTGGCGTGCCGATCACGCAGTTTACCGTAACGGGTTCGTCGGTTGGGTTGGAGGGCGGAGCGGCGGCGGCGACTTCTCTCCCTCTCCGCCCGGGGCGGAGAGGGCCGGGGTGAGGTGGGGATACCGGCTACGATCACCTCCTTTGGTTCACGCTTCGCGCCCGGCATGTTCGAGCATGTCCCGCGCCAGATCGGCCGGCAGCGCCCGGACATGCCGGCCGGCCCGGATATCGCCGGCGAGCAGGTCCAGGAACGCGCCGATCGCCGGATCCTCGTGCCCGGCGCCGGCGCGGCTGACGACGACCCGTCCGTCCTCGTGGAGCTCGAACGCCACCCTGGCGCCGGCATCGACCCCCAGCGCCCGACGGATCGACCTGGGCAGGGTGATCCGGCCTTTCGCGGTCACGGTGGCGACTTCGCGGATGATCGACATGATCGGCGCTCCCTGTGCCGTGCGAGCACGTAAGGGATATTCCATACCGCGTCAACGGGGCGTGGGAGTGGCGGTCTCGACGCAGGCTGTGCGAACGGGCCTTCGTGCACCCATCGGCTTCCGATCTTCTCGATCTGTACCTTCCGACCCACCCTCCCCCGGCCCCTCCCGCAAGCGGGAGGGGAGAGGGCAAGGGGGATTCGGCGAGCGAGCCCCCTCTCCCCAGCGGGGAGAGGGTTAGGGTGAGGGATACCGGAGCAGCTCGGCTGGCCGGGGAGTTTCCGGGACAACCGGGTATGATCGCGGCCGGGGCCGGCAACCTGCACGATGCCGCAACCGGGCAGAAAAATGGGGGACGCCCCGCGCTCCAGCGGCCGCCGGCGGGGCCGGACGCTTTCATTCGTCCGGTTTCCAGCCTTCGCCGGGCGTCCACCGTCCGGGCGTCATACGGTCGCCGATGGCTGCTTGAGCGGCCGGCATGACGAAGTCGCCGACCTCGCGTATCGCCTTCCGCAGGTCGGATTCGTCGACCAGCAGCGGCTCGCGCGCGAGGAACGACCGCCATTGCCGCGCCTTCCCGGGGTCCTCGGAAAAAGTGCCGGTCAAGGGCGGAGGACATTCGCGCGGGACATCGGTCGCGCGTGTCTCGAACGTGGCGCGGATCGCGGCCGCGAGCGTCGCGCCGTCGAACGCGAACAGCCGCGACATGGCGAGAAGGTCGTAGAAATCCTTCATCCGGCTGTTCGCGAGATCGAGCGCCACGATCGCCTCGAACTTCTCGGCGACCACCGTTTCGCGCGGATAGGCGTTGAGCCTGGGCGCCGGCTGATCGAGGAGGACCGGGTATTCCAGCTCCAGGGGGCCGGGCGTCACCGCATCGCCGAAACCGATATCGATCCGGACCGGGATGACCGCGGCGCCGAGACGGGCCGACATTCTCAACCGAAGCCCTCCGTGCATCCCGCCTTCCCGGATCGGTTCCGCCTCGATGCGCTCCGTATCGAAGGTCAATCCGTCGTCCTCGACCGGCTGGGCGCAAATCCCGCGGAAGATCGTCACGAACCGCCCGGCCTCCCCTTCCTCCAGGGACAGCAGGTCGAGGTCGCGCGTCATCCGGAAGGGATCATGGAGCCAGGCGGCGTAGAGCATCGCGCCCTTGAGGAGGAAGCGTTCCCGGTAACGCGACACGCCGAGGCGGAACAGGAGCCGCTCCAGCGCGTACCGCGCCAGCACGCGCTGGAAGCCTGCCTGTTTTTCCCCGGCCAGGTTCCGGAGCCGCGCGCGCACCGAGGCGGCGACGTTGATCACCTCACGCGCCATCGGCGACGACCGTTTCGAGATAGGGTCTCAGCACCGACCAGATCCGGGTCTCGCGGGCGTATCGGACGATTTGCGCCGGCCTGGCCTTGTCGGACCGTATGGCGCTGTGGAGGCCTTCGAGCGCGACATCGAGACCGACATGCTTCCTGAAGCGGAAGCAATCCACCACCGTCTTGGCCGGGTCGAAGACGGGGACCGGCACCCCGTCGACGGTGTGCCTTTCCACGCCGAGCGAGAGCGCCCGGTTCCCCATCCGCACCACCCGGATCGGCGGATGCTCGATCCCCGGCCTCCGCGCCTTCGAGCCTATGGCGAGCCAGACCCGGTTCGGCGTCTGCACCGTGAGCCCGTGGAGCTGGAGGGCGGAGACGAGGCAGACGACCCCTTTCGGCACCAGCTTCGCGACCTCCGCCAGATCGTGAAACGCCGCGATGTCGGCGTCCGCCAGCCTGTAGAGCCCGCGCGCGGCCCGGACCAGAACCCCCTCCTCGACCATCCGCGCAAGCGTCTCGGGATGGATGCCGGCGCGGCCGAGCTCGACGCGGCGCATGACGCCGTGTTGATCGAGAAGCGCGGCGGCGCGGTCTCTCTGCGATATTCCGCCGGTCGGTGCCATGTGATGAAATGTCGGTATTCAGATTTTTTCTTCAGACATTTTGTCACAATCGAGGCCACCGGAAAAGGGAAGCGAGCAGGACCGGGACCGCGACGGGCAACGCCTCACCCCACCGTCCCGTCCGCCACCCACAAGTCGAACACCTCAAGCGCCGCCTCCGCGAATTCCGGGTCGTTGATGTGGCAGTCGAGCTCGGTGATGCGGACCGGCGGGACGACGGATTTGCGGAGCTCGTCGGCGAAGGCCGCCATGCCGTCGGGGTCGTGGGCCTCGTAGCCGGGGCGGTCCCACTCGACGATGCCGCGCCCGGGCAGGATGAAATGGACGGGCGCCGTGGCCTCGCCGAGCCGGCTTCCGACCTCGCGGGCGATCTCCCGGCGCTCGGCCTGGTTCAGCAGGCCCGATTTGACCAGCCGGTTGTGGGTGTGGAACGGCCGGTCGGCGAATTGCGGCGGCGGGTCCTGCCAGGTCGGGATGTGGACCAGGTTGAGGTAGCCGGGCGCGACGATCTGGGGGATGCCGGCCCGGCCCGCGCCCCGCAACCGGTTCTCCCCGGCCTTCACCACCGAGCCCATCATCAGGTTGCCGAGCTCGACCAGCGCGAAATCCATCGCGCAGCAGAACCCGCCCTGCGCGGCGATGTTCTCGAACGCCATCCCGCCCATGCCGGTGGCGTGGAAGATCGCGACCTCGAAGCCGCGCCCCTCCAGCGCCGGCTTCAGCGTCTTCATATAGTGCATCGAGGACGAGCCCAGCGAGGTCATGCCGACCACGGGGCGGTCCCCCGCCGGCGCCTCGGCGGCGCGCGCGGCGCCCAGCACGGCACCCGCCGCCTGGCTGAGGGTCGCCTTGCAGACCGCGTTCAGCCCGTAGAGCCCGCCCGCCCAGAGGATCATCTGGATGTCGGGCGAGAGCCGGTCGGGCGGGATCAGCGGCGAGAACGAGATCGTCGAGACGACGTATTTGGGAACCCCCAGCGGCAGCGCGGCGCAGATGTCGAGCGCGGCGTCGGTGCCCATGGTGCCGCCGAGCATCACGACGCCGTCGAACGCGCCCCGCCGGTGCAGCTCGGCCGTGAGCGCGGACGCGCCCTTGGCCATGATCTGCATGGCGGCGTTCTCGTGCCCGGCGTCGACCGCCTCCCGGATCGAGCTGCCGCCGGCTTGCGCCACGTCGTGCTTCGAATGGTCGACGGCCGCCGCCGCGTCGCCCAGCACGCTCAAATCCATGGTGAGCACCCCGCCGCCCAGCGCCCGGATCCGCTCCGCCATGTAGCCGAGCTCCGGCGACTTCGTATCGTAGGTCCCGATCACCAGGATCGTCTTGTCGGCCATGGCCATGCCTCTTTCGCGCCGGGCGTCGATGCCGGCGGGACCGTCTCCGCCCCTCGATTGTCGCCCCCGACTCGTTCCGGGGTCCAGACCTGCCCGCCCTCCCCCGGCCCCTCCCGCAAGCGGAAGGGGAGAAGGTAGCGAGGAGTCGCCAGGCGAGTCCCCTCTCCCCTGCGGGATTCCTCTGCGAAAAGGGGATTCTCAAAGGGTTTGGGATGTGATTCTTTACGGGCTGCACCGATTGGGAGGTGGGATCGATGGGCGGCACGGGTCAGCTGGGTTTTGCGGAAGCATTTCTGTCTGCCGGGTTGGGATCGAACCGGAAGCTGGAGCGTCTGGACGCGTTGATCGACTGGGCTCCTGTGGCGCGTCTGGCGTCGGACGTGCGCGCGGGGCGGCGGGGGCGTCCGCCCTATGCGCCCTTGTCGATGTTGAAGGCGCTTTATCTTCAGGCGCTTTACGACCTGTCGGACCCCGGTCTGGAGGAGGCGCTGCTGGATCGTCTGTCGTTCCGGCGCTTCTGCGGCTTTGCGCTGGACGGGGGCACGCCGGACGAGACCACGATCTGCCGCTTCCGCGCCGACGCGGGCGCGGTTCTGGAAGCGGCCTTCGAGGAGGTCAATCGCCAGCTCGACGGCGCCGGGCTGATCCTGCGCAAGGGCACGCTGATGGACGCGACGCTGGTGGCCTCGGCCTCGCGTCCGCCGTCCTACAAGGCCGGCGCGGGGGCGCGGGCGGTCAGGGAGCCCGGCGCCGACTGGACCCGCAAGCGGGGCCGCGCCTTCTTCGGCTACAAGGCGCATCTCGGCGTCGACCAGGGGTCCGGCCTGATCCGGCGCGTGGTGCTGAGTTCGGCCAAGACCTACGAGAGCGAGGTTGCCGACCGGCTGATCTGCGGCGACGAGGCCGCGGTCTATGGCGATCGCGCCTACGAGCAGGCGGCCAGACGGGCGAGGCTCAGGGCCGCCGGCATCAAGGACCGCATCATGCACCGGCGCAACAAGCACATCGCCGCGCTGCCGCCCTGGCAGCAGCGCCGCAACGAACTGATTGCAAGGCGCCGGGCGCCGGTGGAAGCCGTCTTCTCGGCGCTGAAGCGGCTCTACGGGCAGAGACGGGCCAGGAGTTGCTCGCTGGAGAGGAACACCGCCCGCCTGTTCGCCGCAGCCACCGTCTACAATATGCGCCGGGCCAGCCTGCTCGCCGGCGCCTGACACCCCATCGGCCACCAATCCCGCCGCTTCAGGCACACAGCCGGCCAACCGCCGCGGCACACCCGCCTCCATCGGCACCGCCCAGCGCCCAAAAACCTCCCCCAACACCCCGCCACACCACTTTCGCAGAGGAATCCGCCGGGGAGAGGGCCGGGGTGAGGGGAGCCTCTCGCGCGACAGCCGGCCGCGATCGTGCCCGTTCGGAAAATGCGTCAACCCCCGCCCGGCATCCGCAGCATCCCGCCCCCCGCCTCGCCGGCATCGGAATCCAGGAAGGCGTTGCAGGCCTCGAGCTCGCGGCGCGTGTCGGCGACCGAGCGCCAGTCGACCGCCGCCGTCCACCGCTGCGCGTAGTCGAGCGCGCGGATCAGCGGCTCCGGCCGCCGGGTCCGCGACAGCGCCTTCAGCGCGGACAGATAGTTGCCGCGATAGACGGTCGGCAGGACGATGCGCTCCTCGCCGGCCGCCGCCAGCTCGGCGTTCATCGCGACCCGCGCCAGCCGGCCGTTGCCGTCGGCGAAGGGATGGACCTCGGATACCAGGAAGTTGACGAACACCGCGCGCTGGAACGGCGTCTCCAGGCAGCGATAGAGATCGAAGCCCCGGGCCAGCGTGCCCGCCACGAGTTCCGGCGCGACGAACACCGTGGAACCGGCGCGGTTCTCCGTCTGCTTGAACGCGCCGGGCGCGCTTTCGGGGCGGCCCTCCATGATCGCCGCGTGGCGGGCCTTGAGCAAAGCTTCCTGCGCCGCGGCATCGGCCGGCAGACGGCGCATCTCGCGGTCGTCGGAAACGATGCGCCAGGTGCCCAGGATGTCGTGCGCGTCCGCGGGCCTCTCGTTGGGCACGACGCCCCGGAACACGATGTCGGCGGCTTCCTCGACGGCGAATTCCGTCCCCTCGATGAAGTTCGAGAAGTAAGCCTCGAAGAAGGCGAGCGTCGCCTTGCTCCCGGGGCCGCGCTCGGGTGCGACGCGGGAGAGCGGCGGGTGGTCGCGCAGCGCCGCATGCAATGCCTCGAACGTGGCGAGCCGGTCGGGGTCGTAGGGACGCCCCCGGCCGCGGGTGATGGCGGCGGGCGCCGTCAACCTCGCCTCGCGGGCGCCGAGCAGGGCTCCGATGATCGCATCGAGCTCGGCCGCCGCCTCCCCGAGGCCGAGGACGGGCCCCGCGACGCGGATTTCGTCGCGCAGCCGACCCGCCCCCTCCCGGCCGGAACGGCGGATCAGGGTATCCAGCCGCTCCTCGATTCCGGCCCGGCCGAGCGTGCGCGCCACGAGGCCGCTCCGCGCGCGCGACGGGCGCAGGTTCTCCAGATAGGCGCGCGCCGTCGAACTGAGGAACAACCCGTCGAGAAACGGCCGGTCGTCGGGGAGCGGCGCGACGCCCCGGCGGGGGCGCAGCGTATGACCCGGCAACGCGATGTCCCGGCCTCGCCCGGTGACCAGGCAGACCGAGCCGTCGCTCGCCGGCGCGTTTTCCAGCGCCGTCCGGTCGGCGATCAGGGCACCGGGAAAATAGCCCGCGACGATACCCCACAAATTGCGCGCGACGATCGCCTCGGCCGGGTCCGTCACGTTGCGGGTGTATAGCCGCGAGGCGAGCTTGCGCAGCCTGCCGGCCTTGACCGCCCGCGAGACGGCGCGCGTGATCGACCTGTCCGACACGAACGCCTCGGGCATGCGATCGAGAAGCCGGTCGGCGGACATTCGCGGCATTAGCGATCCTTCCCAAGCCAACTTAGGGATTTTTGTATGATTAAGGAAGGAAAATAGGGATTTTTGTTGACTTAATTCCCCTGCCCCTGTCCCTGCCCCCGCCCCACATGCCTCAACGCCTCGCGCCGGCTGAGGTCGGAGAGGGCGGGATGGGCCGCGACGAACGCCCTCACCCATTCCGGGTCGGTCTTCGAGTATTCGCGGAGCGCCCAGCCGATGCCCTTGCGCAGGAAGAACTCGGGATGGCCGATGGAGGGCCGGATCGCGTCGGCGAGCAGCGCCGTGTCCGTCCGCCCCCTGGCCCGGAGCTGGGCGAGAATCGCGGTGCGGCGCTTCCAGATGTCGCCGTCCCCCGCCCATTCGCGCAGCGCGGCCCCGGTCGGGCCGGGATGCGCGGCGAGCATGGTCCCCACCGCCTTCCCGGCGATCGCGTCGACGTAGTCCCACCACGCGCCGGTCACCACGAGCTCCTCGATCAGGGGAAGCCGGGCGGGCTCCAGCCAGGCCGAATAGCGCGGGAAGACCAGCAGCTCGACCGCCGCGTAGCGTTCCTCGCGGCGGGCGGCCTCGCGCCACAGATCGAGGATCGCCGCCTCCCAGGCATCGGCGTCGGCGAACGGCCGCGCCCTGAACACCGCGCCCACGATCCGCCGGCACTCCGGCACGCCGACGCCGAAACAGGGCATCGCGGACTTCATGTAGGCCTGCTGCTGGGGCGCGCGAACCGGGTCGGCGGCTTTCCGCAGCGCGGCGATGACGGAGGCCCGGATGCTCATCGCCCCCCTCGCCGCCCTGCGTTGGGGAAGAAGAGCTGCTGCCCGTCCACCCGGTGGGACGCGATGGCGGCCTGGCCCTCGGCGGACAGGATCCAGTCGACGAACCGCCGGGCGGGCGCCGCCCTGACGTTCGGATGGCGCGCCGGGCTTACGGCGACGATGCCGTACTGGTTGAACAGGCGGGGATCGCCCTCGACCGCGATCCGGTGGCGGCGTTTGTTGCCGAAGGCGATCCAGGTCGCGCGGTCGGTCAGCACGTAGGCGCCCATGCCGACGCCGACGTTGAGCGTCGCCCCCATGCCGGAGCCGGTCTCGCGGTACCACCGTCCCGAATGCGCCGCCGCGTCGATCCCGGCCGCCCGCCACAGCCGCAGCTCCGCCTTGTGAGTGCCGCTGTCATCGCCGCGCGAGGCGAACACCGCGCGCACCCGGGCGATCGCGGCGAGCGCGGCGGCGGCGTCCCGCGTCCCCGCCACCCCGGCCGGGTCGGCTGGCGGGCCGACGATCGCGAAGTCGTTGTACATCACGTCGTAGCGCGCGGCGCCGTGGCCGTCGGCGACGAACTTCTCCTCGGCCTCGGTGTCGTGCACCAGCAGCACGTCGCCGTCGCCCCGGGCGGCGTTGCGGATCGCCTGGCCGGTGCCGACGGCGACCACGCGCACCTCGATCCCGGTCTTCGCGCGGAACAGCGGCAGGATGCGGTCGAACAGGCCCGCGTTCCGGGTCGAGGTGGTCGACTGCAGCAGGATGAACCGGTCCGCCGCGGCCGCGCCTTCCGCGAGGAGCGAGACCAGGAGGACGGCGAAAGCGAGGCGGATCATCGCGCCGGGCCCAGCCACAGCCGGCCCTCGAGCCAGGCCCGCGCGGCGTCGGAGCGCGGCGTATCGAGGAGCTGCGCCACCGGCTCCCGCTCGACGACCCTCCCGGCATGCAGGAACACCGCCTCGTCGGCGAGCCGGCGCGCCTGGCCGGCGTCGTGGGTGACCGTGACGGTCGCGACGCCGTCCGCCTGCGCCTCGCCGATCAGCGCCTCGACGGCGTGGGTGGACGCCGGGTCGAGATTGGCCGTCGGCTCGTCGAGGAACAACAGCTCGGGCCGGCAGGCGAGCGCGCGGGCGACGGCGAGGCGCTGCTGCTCGCCGGCCGACAGCACCCGCGCCGGGCGGCGGGCGAGGCCGCCGAGCCGCGCCCGCTCCAGCGCCTCGACCTCGCGGTTCGCGCGTTTCGCCCGGCCGACCCCCCGCGCGGCCAGCGCGAAGCGGAGATTGGCGCGCGCCGAGCGGCGCAGCATCACCGGGCGCTGGAACACCATCGCCTGGGCGCGGCGGCCCGCGCGGTCGAGCGGCCGGCCGCGCCATTGCACCTCGCCCCCGCCCGGCTCGATCAGCCCGTGCAGCAGGCGGAGCAGCAGGCTCTTGCCGGCCCCGTTGGCGCCCATGATGGCGGTGCGCGCGCCGGCGCCGACGTCGAGGTCGACGCCGTCGATCAGCCGCCCGCCGCCGGCCTCGAAGGCCAACCCGCGCGCGCTCAGCATGGCGGGCTCAGGCATAGGCGAGCCGGGCGGCGGAGGCGCGCAGCGTCATCACCGCCCCGGTCACCGCGACCGAGATCGCGACCAGCACCACGCCCAGCGCCAGCGCGAGCTCGAGATTGCCCTTCGAGGTCTCGAGCGCGATGGCGGTGGTCATCATCCTGGTGGCGTGGGCGATGTTGCCGCCGACGATCATCACCGCGCCGACCTCGGCCACGGCGCGGCCGAACCCGGCGAGCGCCACCGTCAAGAGCCCGTAGCGCGCGTCCCACAGGAGCGCCCCCAGCCGGGCCGCCGGGCCGACCCCGAGCGAGGCGAACTGCTCGGCGTATTCCCGGTCGAGCTCCTCGACGACCTGGCGGGTCAGCGCGGCGACGATCGGCGCGACCAGGATGGTCTGGGCGACGATCATCGCGGTGGGGGTGTAGAGCAGGCCGAGCACGCCGAACGGCCCCGCCGCCGACAGCATCAGGTAGACCGCCAGCCCCACCACCACCGGCGGCAGCCCCATCAGCGCGTTCAGCGCCACCGCCGCCGCCGCCCGCCCGGGGAACCGGAAGGCGCCCACCGCCGCGCCCAGCGGCAACCCGATGAGGCAGGCGATCGCCACCGCGCTCAACGTCACCCGGAGCGATAGCCCGACGATCCCGACCAACTCCGCGTCCCCGCCGAGGATCAGCCCGACCGCCCGCGCCAGCGCCCCCCAGAACCCGTCCATTCCCTGCGAAATCTCCCTGAGGTAATTTATGCATGATAATACCGTAAAATACAGTACTTCGATAGCGCATCGAGGGATGGGCCATTCGTTTCCTCCCGGGGTGGCGGGCACAGAAAAAGGGCGCCGACGGTGCCGGCGCCCTGGATTTCTCGAATGTAGGATATATGGAGCGCTTCGTGTCCCATGTCAACCCGTTTGTTCTTAAAAAGATAAAATAGGCGGGTTCCGCTTGCGAGTCGCGCCGTGCTGCGCCACAACGGGGCGATGGCGGGGACGAGGGCGAAACCGATGCAGGCGGTCGAGGCGTATTTCGCCGAGCTCGGCCGCGTCCGCGGCAGCGGCGGGGCGACGGGGGAGCTCTCCCACCACCCGGCGCTCGGCGCCCTGCTCAACGCCGTCGGCGCGGCGCTGAGACCGAAGGTGTTCTGCGTCGGCGAGCTCGCCGATCTGGGCGCCGGCCGCCCCGATTTCGGCCTCTTCGCGGCGCGCCAGGCGCGGAAGGGCCGCCCGCGCGAGGGCCAGGCGCCGGAACACGGCGCGGTCGAGGTCAAGGGCGCGGACGACGACGCCTCGCTCGCGGCGGAGAGCGCCCAGGTCCGCGCCTACCGGGAACGCTACGGCCTGGTGCTGGTCACCAATTTGCGCGAATTCGTGCTGGTCGGCGAGGACGCGGCGGGGCGGGCGGCGACGCTGGAGACCCTCCGGCTCGCCGACACCGAGGACGCGTTCTGGCGCAAGGTCGAGACACCCCGCGCCTTCGCCCGCGAGGTAGGCCCCGGCCTCGCCGAATACCTCGCCCGCGCGCTGTCGCACCGCGCCGCGCTGGCCGAGCCCAGGGACCTCGCCTGGCTGCTCGCGTCCTACGCCCGCGACGGCCTCGCGCGGGTCGAGGCGGCGGGCGACGCGCCCTCGTTGACGGCGGTGCGGGGCGCGCTGGAGGAAGCGCTCGGCGTCCGCTTCGAGGGCGAGCGCGGCGAGCGTTTCTTCCATTCGACGCTGGTGCAGACCCTGTTCTACGGCGTGTTCTCGGCCTGGGTGCTGTGGGCGCGGCAATCCCCGCCGCCGGCCGGGCGGTTCGACTGGCGGACCGCGGTCTGGCACCTGCGCGCGCCGGTGCTGCGGGCGCTCTTCCAGCAGCTCTCCGACCCCGGCCGGCTGCAGCCGCTCGGCCTCGTCGAGGTGCTCGACTGGACGGCGGCCGCGCTCGACCGGGTGGACCGCGCCGCCTTCTTCGCCCGCTTCGCCGAGGGCGAGGCGGTGCCCTATTTCTACGAGCCGTTCCTGCAGGCCTTCGACCCGGCGCTCAGGAAGCAGCTCGGCGTCTGGTACACCCCGCGCGAGGTGGTCCGCTACATGGTCGCGCGGGTCGACAAGGCGTTGAAGGACGACCTCGGCATCTCGGACGGGCTGGCGGCGGAGAACGTCTACGTGCTGGATCCCTGCTGCGGCACCGGCGCCTATCTGGCGGAGGTGCTGCGGAGGATCGCCGCCAATCATCTGGAAGCTGGCAGAGGCGCGCTCACCGGCGTTCTGGTACGGCGGGCGGCCACCGAACGCGTGTTCGGCTTCGAGATCATGCCGGCGCCCTTCGTCGTGGCGCATCTCCAGGTCGGGCTCACCATGCAGGATCTCGACGCGCCGCTGGCCGACGACGAGACCGAACGCGCTCAGGTGTTTCTGACCAACGCGCTCACCGGCTGGGAGCCGCACACGACCAAGCCGCTCCCCTTCCCCGAGCTGGAAGAGGAGCGCGACCGGGCGGAGCGGGTGAAGCGGG
Source organism: Alphaproteobacteria bacterium (assembly GCA_965202835.1). GTDB lineage: Bacteria > Pseudomonadota > Alphaproteobacteria > MPNO01 > MPNO01 > MPNO01. The sequence continues at coordinate 1,157,065 of CBDBCA010000002.1, forward strand.
ATACGCCGATTCTCGTGGTGCTCGGAAATCCGCCTTACAACGGTTTCGCCGGTGTGGCGGTCGATGAAGAACAAGAACTACTGGACGCATACCGCACATCGAAACGTGTGCAAATGCCCGATAACCGGGCGCTACATGACCTTTATGTTCGATTCTTCCGTATGGCGGAACGACGGATCGCCGAAAAGACAGGCCAAGGCGTCGTCTGCTTCATTTCCAACTATTCGTGGCTCGACGGTCGGTCCTTCGCGGGAATGCGTGAGCGTTACCTTGAGGCGTTCGACTCAATCCGCATCGACTGCCTGAACGGTGATAAGTACAAGACTGGCAAAATCGCGCCGGACGGCGCGCCCGACCCGAGTATCTTCTCGACCGAGGGAGATCCGGTCGGCATCCAGGTCGGCACCGCCATCGCGACGCTCGTGCGTAAGGCGTCGCACAATTCAACCAATCGGGTGCAATTTCGGCATCTATGGGGGCAGTCGAAACCGGCGGACCTGATCGCGACGGCGGAAGCCGAACCCGCCTCACTATACGAAGAAGTTGAGCCTATCCTTCGACTTGGTCTTCCTCTCTTGCGCACGGAGGTAAGCGAAGAATGGTTCGACTGGCCGGCTCTACCCGATCTGTTCCCCGTCAACTTTTCCGGGGTCAACACTAACCGCGATAGATTTGTGATCGATGTTGACCGGGACCGGCTTGAGTCGCGAGTTGCCGACTATTTCGACTCCGCGTTGGATGACGAGGCCATTCGGAGGCGCTATCCGACGGCAATGGGAAGTCGGGCACGTTTCGATCCTCGCGCGGTACGTCACACGCTGCTTTCGCGCGGCGGTCCCGTCGAAACCGGCTTCATTCCTCACACGTACAGACCCTTTGACAATCGCTGGCTCTATTGGGAAGCGGACACGAAACTGCTGAATGAGAAACGACCGGAGTACAGGCCGCACGTTTTTGAGGGCAACGTGTGGCTGTCCGCCGCTCCGCATCTGAGGAAAGGCGAGACGGAACCCCAAGCCTGCGTCACGCGACATATGGCCTCGCTCCACCTGATCGAGCGCGGTGCCAACATGTTTCCCGCCTGGCTTTGGGGAGACGGTATCGACGCCGTTGAAGAACCAACAGGCCGCCCCAACCTCTCCCGCACCGCACAGCGCTATCTCGACAGCTTGGGCCTCGGCGTGGAAGACCTGTTCCACCACGTCCTCGCCATCCTGCACGATCCCGGTTACCGCGAGGCCAATGCCGGGGCGCTGAGGATGGAATGGCCGCGCATCCCGCTGCCGGGCTGGCCGGACGGCGGGGGCGAGGACGCGGCGGACGAACTCGCGCGGTCGGCGGCGCGGGGGCGCGAGCTTGCGGCGCTGCTCGATCCCGACACCCCGGTGCCCGGCGTGACCCGGGCGCCGCTGCGGCCGGAGATCGCCGCCGTCGCCGCCATCGCCACGACCGGCGGTCGCTATCTGACGGGCGAGGATTTCGCGGTCACCGCCGGCTGGGGCCATTTCGGCCAGGGCGACGCGGTGATGCCGGGCCAGGGCCGCGCCGCCGAACGCGCCTTCTCGCCCGACGAGCGCGCGGCGATGGGCGGCGCGCTCCCCGCGCTCGGCGACACGACCTTCGACATCTGGCTCAACGGCGAAGCCTTCTGGCGCAACGTCCCCGCCGCCGTCTGGACCTACCGCCTCGGCGGCTACCAGGTGCTCAAGAAATGGCTGTCCTACCGGGAGCGGGGCATATTGGGCCGGGCGCTCACGCCGGAGGAGGTGCAGCACTTTACGGATACGGCGCGGCGGATCGGGGAGATCATGATTTGTCAAAAATAAGAGTGCCAAACATGACCGATAACCAAGCCTTTCAGAGCCTGATGAACATAGCAACTACCGTGCAACGATTGGTCGAGCCTGTTCAACCGTCGTTGCAGTCAATAACGCGTGTCTCTCAAGCGATCACGCCATACTTAGAAGCTGTAGCCCCTCACATTGAGCACTTTGTTAGGTATAGCGAGTTCATCGATGCGGTTCGTCCAACAGGCTGGTTGCCCTATCATACCTTGTCAATAGACTATGTGGAAGAGCTCAGGAACGATGTTTCTCTGCTCGAAGGCCATCTGGCGGAATTCTATGACAAAAACTGGGACAATATTCGTCAAGATATCGAATCCAGACTTACTTTCTGTTGCATATCAGAAGAATCCAAAGAGACATTCCGCGAAGCGCTTTCCGCACACTCCATCGGGCACTACCGGTGCGTTTGCCGCGTTCTCTTTCCCCAAATTGAAAGAGAGTTTCGTGTTCGTTTTTTTGAAGATGCTGCGCGTCAAATTTCGTCAAAGGAATTATTGAAGGAATTAAACGGTCTAGAATTGAGAAACTTCCTGCCACGAGAAGCATATGGTTGGATGTTGCTGGATCGACTTGTCGATCACCTTTACGAAAAAGTTGACGACAACAACAGGACCCAATATCAAGATGATTATGTTCCAAACCGTCACGCTTCCGCCCATGGGCTTGTTTCCTACTCTACTTTTAAGCACAGTATGAATATGATCGTGATGGCAGATTACATCTTTCAAGTTTTTACTTCGATGGTCAAACTGAAATCGCCGAAGCAATAGCGAAAAATCTTCTCGATGATCTGAACAGATAGAGCAATTGCCGTCAGTAGCCGCTTTGGCCCAAGACCTGTCCGCCATCTCCCGTCTCGTCGCGAAGCAATCCGGGAAGGCCTGGGGCGGATCCGTTTCGGTTGGACCGGTTCGCTTGTTCCTCTCAACCTTAAGCTCGGCGGAGGCCGGCCATCTACGTTTTCCTCTTTTTGTTTTTCTCCCGTCCGCCGTACAGAAAAACTCGTGGATGGTCGGCCTCCGCCGACCATGACGAACGGGACGATCCGCACCGGCGGCGTAACGTCGAAGGGGTCCCCTCCCCCATCCCTCGCATGGACATGCCCGGACCTGTTCCATTGCCGTTCGGTTCAGCGGGTGTGGACGGGGTGCCGGGTATTGGAGCAGCCGGCTGACGCATCGGTCCGGTCGAGGCTGGGATTGCGGGACGCCGGCGGCGCCCGCCTTCGCCCGGCTGCCGCCCGGTTCCCCGTCGTCACCCCCCGCCGTCATGGCCGGACTTGTTCCGGCCATCCACGTCTTGCGGCATCGCGGTGTTAACGGGCGAGAGCGAGCCGGCGGTCGGACGTGGATGCCCGGAACAAGTCCATTGCTGTCTGGTTTAGATGGGCTGGACCGGGTGCAAGGCGTTGGTACAAGCGGGTTACCGACCCATCGGCCGGGCCGGGACGCGGATTGCGGCGCGCCCGCACCTTCCGTCCTTGCCCCCCGCTGTCACCCCGGACTTGTTCCGGGGTCCAGACTGTCAGGCGCCGCTCTCGCCCGGTTTCCCTGGACCCCGGAACAGGTCCGGGGTGACAAGAGGGGAGCGGAGATGGTCTCGCCCACCGTCACGGAGCCCGCCCCGAAGTTAAACCGGACAGCAGTGGAACAAGTCCGGGCATGACGCTGGGGGGCGCGGAGCGCACCGCCAAAATCCAAACCGGACGGCAATGGAACAAGTCCGGCCATGACGGAGAAGGGAGACGGATGGCGTCCGGGGGCGGCGGGCGCGGCGCCGTTCCGGCCGGCTACTCCGCCGCCGGCTCGGGTTCGCTGCGGCGGACGATGTAGCCTTCGAGGAAGTCCGTCTTGCCTTCCAGGCGGCTCAGGCGGTCGCGGACTTCCCTCATCTCCTCGGCGAGGGCGTCGAAGCGGGCCTCGACGCGCGCCTCGAACCGGGCCATGCGGGCCTCGAACCGGTCCATGCGGGCCTCCAGACCGTCCATGCGGGCTTCCAGACCGTCCATCCGCGCGTCGAGCCGGGCCATGCGGGCTTCGAGGCCGTCCATCCGCGCGTCGAGGCCGTCGATGCGGGTTTCCAAGCCGTCGATGCGCGCGCCAAGACCGCGCTGGCCATGCAGGATCAGGCCGGCGAGCGCCACGCCGACTGCCAAAATCGCGATCAGTTCCGGGGTCACCCGATACCCTCTCCGGCGGCACGGCGCCGCCCGCGCGGAAGACTCTGCCGGACGCACGGACCGTCATCAAGCGAATACCGGCCGCGGCCGTTTCGCATCCCCCCGTCACCCGCCCCGTCCCCACCCCACCGCCGCGAGGCGCGGATCGTCGAACGCGCCGGGGCGGAATTCGATGCTTTGCGCCGGGGTTTCGCACAGCACCTGGGCGGCGGTGGGGCCGACCTTGATACGCCATGTGCGCCGCTCCACCGGCCGGGGGGCGGCGAAGGCGGAACAGGCGAGGATTGCGAGGTTCGCCCCTCTTCCGGGGTCGCGCACCGACCGGTAGCGGATGATCGTGCCGCCGGCCTCCCGGACATCTTCGGCAAGGCTCTGGCAGGCGGCGTAGTCGGTCGGATGGGTCCACAGCGCCTCGTCCGCCGAGAGCGGCGGTTCGGTCAGGTCGATCGCCCGGTCGGAAGACACTCGCGCCGAGAAGGCGGTGTATTCGACGGCGTTGCCGGGCCACGGCGTCGCGGGGGACTCGGCGAAGAACAGCAGGCGGTGGAACACCGTCTCGGCCGCCGCCGTCTCCGGCCTCTCGGCGGCGTAGAAGACGCCCGGCGTCCTGCCCGCGCCGCGAAATCGCGATCCGCGCGGGTAGGGCGCGTCGTAGCGGAACGGCGTGAACAGCAGGTAGTCGAGATGCCGGCATTCCGGCGGAACCGGGGGCTTGGTTTCCTCCAGGATGGCTTCGAGCAGGCGCTGCTCGTCCAGCGTGTCCACGAGGCGGAGCGTCGAGACCCGGTGCTGCGCCTCGACCAGCCGCCAGCAGAGGCCGGCATGGGCGCGGAACTCAGAGGACAGCGCGGCGGGCGTCCAGATAGGCGAGGACATCGACCAGCCCGGAAACGGTGACGATCCGTTCGACGGGCGCGCCGCCGAGCACGGCGTTGGGGCTCTTCATCCACGACCGGGCGAGCTCGTCCTCGCCGCCGGCAATGGCGTCGAGCGAGCGGAAGACGCGGACCAGAAGCGCGGCCAGCTCGAACGGCTTCGATCCGTCCTCCAACACGTAGCGACCCCGCTTCATGCGCGATACCGTCGCTTCCGAGAGGCCGGTCGCCGCCGCCAGGGTCCGCGCGCTCAACCCGAGCCGGTCGGCGGCCCGGACGGCGGCCTTGGTCAGCACCGCCCCCCGGTCGGTGCGCGCTTCTTCCCGGTCGGTCCGGACGGTCATGGGCTCGCCCCTTCTGGTGGAAATTTTATATACTATTATTTCTGTGGCAACACAATACAGGGGCCCGCTGGCGTCCCCCGAAGCCCCTTGTATCTCGTCGAATCGCCGTTGGGGTTATGTTTCCGATGGTGGAAGCGGGCGGGAGACCGATGCCCCTCCGGTTTTGAAGACCGCGGGTGAGCCTGGCTCCCCGTCCGCTGTTCCTGTGAACCCGAACAGTCGCTTGGTCCGCTGCGCGAGACCGCATTCGCAAGGAAGGGTGATGGAACGGATGTTCGTTGGTATCGATGTGGCGAAGGATCGGCTCGACGTGCATGTGCGCCCGTCGGGCGAGGCCTTTTCCGTCGCGCGCGACGGAAAAGGCCTGGATGAATTGGTGGCGCGCTTGCGCGCGCTGGACGTGGCGCTGATCGTGCTCGAGGCGACGGGCGGCTTCGAGACGACGGTGGCGGGGGCGCTCTGCGCGGCCGGGCTGCCGCTGGCGGTGGTGAACCCGCGCCAGATCCGCGACTTCGCCCGGGCCACCGGCCGGCTCGCCAAGACCGACGCCCTCGATGCGGCGGCGATCGCCCGCTTCGCGGACGCGATCCGGCCCGATCCCCGGCCGGTGCCGGACGCTCAGGCGCGCAGCCTGAGCGAGCTGATCGGCCGCCGGCGCCAGATCGTCGAGATGATGACGGCCGAGCGCAACCGCCGGGAACGCCTCGCCTCGCGCCGCATGATCAAGAGCGTCGACCGCCTGCTCAAGGCGCTCCGGCGCGAGCTCTCGGACCTCGAAGCCGAGCTCGACGACACCATCCGGAGGACGCCCGCCTGGCGCGAGACCGATGACCTGCTCAAGAGCGTGCCCGGCATCGGCGACGTCACCGCCCGCACCCTCATCGCCGAGCTGCCCGAGCTCGGCACCCTGGATCGCAGGAAGATCGCGGCGCTGGTCGGCGTCGCCCCCTTCAACCGCGACTCAGGCACCATGCGCGGCAAGCGCACCGTCTGGGGCGGCCGGGCCAACGTTCGCGCCGCGCTCTACATGGCGGCGCTTGTCGCAAGCCGGCACAACCCGGTTCTGAGGCGCTTCTATCAACGTCTGCTCAAGGCCGGAAAACCCAAGAAGGTGGCGCTCACCGCGGTGATGCGGAAGCTGCTCACCATCCTCAACGCCATCGTCAGAGACCAAACGCCATGGCAACACGCTTGACAGACAAGACAGTCGCTCACCCCAGCCCTCTCCCCGGCGGGGAGAGGGGGAGTCGCGCGCCGAACCCGGCCTACCTTCTCCCCTCCCGCTCGCGGGAGGGGCCGGGGGAGGGTGGGTGCGCCGTTCCGGCCGCCTACTCCGCGGCCGGCGCGCCGGCTTCGTCGCGGCGGACGACGCAGCCCTTCGAGGAAGTCCGTCTTGCCTTCCAGGCGGCTCAGGCGGTCGCGGACTTCCCTCATCTCCGTTTCCAGCCGGTCCATGCGGGCGCCGAGCCCGTGATGGCCGCGCAGCATCAGGCCGGCGAGCGCCGCGCCGACTGCCAGGATCGCGATCGGTTCCGGGGTCACCCGATACCTTCCCCGGCGGCACGATGCCGCCCGCGCGGGAGACTCTGCCGGGACACGCGGACCGTCATCAAGCGAATAGCAGGCGCGTCAGGGCCGACCTCGATGCGACGCGTGCGGCACTCGACAGGCCGGCGGCACGTATATTATATTGGTTGCATGAACGAAGGCTTTCTCGACTACGCAACCCTGGCCGCGCTGCTTGCGATCATCGCGTTCCTGTGGAGCCTGCACCGCGACATCGGCAATCTGCGCGACCGCATCTCCCGGCTCGAGGGCGCGGTCGATCTTCTCACGAAGTTCCTGATGGATCGGGATCGCGGGCGCGCCGCCGCCGAATAGCGTCCTTCGCCACACCCCCCCTACTGCATCAGATCGTTGTCCGGGTGGATGGCGAACTGCTCCAGCCCCGCGTCGTCGGCCTCGATGACGCGGAAGCTTTCCTTCACCCCGGCCTCGGTGAGCTCGCGGGCGACGGTCAAGAGCGTGTTGGAGGCGTGGTCCTCGCAGAGCTCGGCCATCTGGGCGAGCTCCTCGCGGGCGGTGTCGAGCGCCGCCTCGACCGAGGGCGCGCCGTAGATTTCGACGAAGTGCTCGGCCAGCCGCCGCGCCAGCGCCTCGAATTCGTCGGCCTCGATCCGGGTCACCGCGACGAAGGTGACGCGGCCGAAGGTCTCCACCCCGAGCCACCCGTTGGCGAAGGCCTGGCGCGCCTTGCCGGCGAGGTCGCCCTCGCTCCAGTTGGAGAACTCGAACCCGCCGGAGATGCACCACTCGCCGGTGCGCGCCGGCGCGTAGAACACCCGCATGTCGCTCTCGTCGAAATGGATCGCGCGCGCGAGGTTCATCGTCATCCCCCGAGGAGGTCGGTGAGCGGCAGCAATCGGGTCGCGTCGCCCTGCCGGAGCAGCATCCCGAAACGCTCGTCGATGCCGACGAAGGTACCATGCATGGGGCCGTCCGGGCGGTCCAGCGCGATTTCCTCGCCCATGCCGTGCGCCAGCCCGCGCCATTCGGCGTGGAGCGGGCCCGCCCCCTCCTCCGACCAGCGGTTGATCCAGACCAGGGTATGGCGCGTCCAGCTCTCCAGCAGGCGGTCGGGCGCGACCTCGACGCAGCCCTCCTCGTAGAGCGAGGTGCGTTCGGGCGTGGCGCCGGGCGCGTCGGGATCCTCCGGGATCAGCGGCACCTCCAGCCCGACCGTCAGCCACTCGGGCTCGGCCGCCGGATCGCCGGTCGAGGCGGCGGCGCGGAGCCCGCCGCAGGACGCCCCGTTGACCAGGATGCCGCCCTCCCAGGTGAGGTGGACCGCGACCTCGGGCGGCGCCAGCGCGCCGAGCGCGTTCTGGAACCCGACCCCGCAGACCGGCAGCATCGCCATCGCGTCCTCCAGCGGCACCTCGGGCGCGAACACGATCGCCGCCGCCAGGCGGTCGGCGCTGATGTTGTAGACCACGGTGCCGGCGTCGCAGCCGAGCGCCGCCTCGGCGCAGGCCTTGGCGAAGGGGTCGGTGCCCCGCTCGACCTCCCGCCCCTCGAAGAGCGGCGGGAAGCTCGGCCCGTCGCCCGCGCCGTTCACGCGTGGCCGTCCTCGATCAGGGCGCGGGCGAGCGCGCGGAACGCCCCGGCCGACGGCGAGCCCGGCCTGGAGACGACGATCGGCGCGCCGCCGTCGGACGCGGTGCGGATGTCGATGTCGAGCGGGATCTCGGCCAGCAGCGGCACGCCCAGCCCCTCGGCCGCGTCGCGCACCCCGCCATGGCCGAACACGTGCTCCTCGTGCCCGCATTCGGGGCAGACATAGCTGGACATGTTCTCGATCATGCCGAGAATCGGGGTCTCCATCTTGCGGAACATGTCGACCCCCTTGCGCGCGTCGATCAGCGCCACGTCCTGCGGCGTCGAGACCACGATGGCGCCGGTGACCTCGGCGTTCTGGGTCAGCGTCATCTGCACGTCGCCGGTGCCGGGCGGCAGATCGACCACCAGCACGTCGAGCGCGCCCCACTGCACCTGGCTCATCATCTGCTGCAGCGCGCCCATCAGCATTGGCCCGCGCCACACCACCGCCTCGTCCTCGCGGGTCATCAGCCCGATCGACATCATGGTGACGCCGTGGTTGCGCATCGGCAGGATGGTCTTGCCGTCGGGCGAGGCGGGCCGGCCGGAAACCCCCAGCATGCGGGGCTGCGACGGGCCGTAGACGTCGGCGTCGAGCAGTCCCGCGCGGCGGCCCTCGGCGGCGAAGGCGGCGGCGAGGTTGGCGGCGACGGTGGATTTCCCCACCCCGCCCTTGCCGGACGCGATCGCGACGATACGCTCGATGCCCGGGATCTTTTGCGGCCCCTGGGCTTCGCCCCTGCGGCCGATATCGAGCTCCGGCGGCGCGGTCGCCTTGTGCGCCGTCATCACCGCCGAGACCGTGTCCACGCCGTCCAGCGCCTTGACCGCGGCCTCGGCCTCGGCGCGCGCCGGCTCCATCGCTTCGGCGCGCGCGGGGTCGATCTCGATCACGAAGCGCACCGTGCCGCCGTCGACCGTGAGCGCCCGGATCGAGCCGGCCGAGACCAGGTCCTGGCCGCTGACCGGGTCGGCGACGCCTTTCAGCGCCGCCAGCACGTCGTCGCGCGCGGTCATTCGCCCCTGCCGTCGATCCGGCCCTCGACGGTGTGCTCGAGGTCCAGCCCTTCGACGGTCAGCACCACCCGGGCGGTGAAGCTCCTGCCGGCGGTCTTCTCCGCCCCGGCGTCGCGCATCGCGTCCTCGATCGCCTGCTGCGAGGTCACCCCCACCTGCTTGAGGAACTTGCGCATCGTCATGTTGAAGTCGTCGAAACCCTCGCTCATGGCCTTCCCTTCCGCCGTCCGGGGTCGTCGACCAATGATATACGAACGATATACCAGGAAACAAAACCGCGGACCCGGACCCGGTGACCATGGGCGATAACGTCTCCGCCCCCACTGTCACCCCGGACTTGTTCCGGGGTCCAGGAGAGCCGGGCAAGGCGATGCCTGACAGTCTGGACCCCGGAACAAGTCCGGGGTGACAGTGTGGAAACAAAGCGACCGCGGGCGATGATGAAGGGATCCGGGCGGCTGGATCCACATCACGCCCGGGGCCAGACCCGCTGGGTTCGCCGGTTCATGCGGAGAGCAGGGACCTCAGTTCCGACATCCGCAGGATCAGCATCAGCGGCTCGGCGTCGGAGAACCGGCGGAAGCCGAAACGCTCGTAGAACGACCGCGCCCCGTCGTCGATGGCCTGGACGACGATGGCGCGGGCGCCGATCACCTCGGCGGCCGCGACGGCCCGGCGTGCCGCGTCGATCAGGAGGTCGGTCCCGAGGCGCCGACCCCGATAGCCGGTGTCCACCGCCAGCTGTCCCAGCAGGATGACCGGTATCGGTTCCGGCATGCCGCGGCCGACCCGCGAGGAGACCCGGCGTCTTTCGACCGCGCTGGCGGCGAGGCTGTAGAATCCCGCGACCCGCGCGCCGTCGCAGGCGACGTAGGTGCGGGCGCCGCCCTTTTCCTCGTTCAGACGCGCCTTTCCCCGCAGCCAGGCGTCGAGGGCGGGCACGCCGGAGGAGAATTGCGAGACGTCGTGACGGTCGGGCCGAAGCGCTTCCGGAGCGGTTAGCGGCGCCACTGCGGCTGCCGCGCGAAGCGCTCTTTCAGGGCCGGATCGGGGTCCACGGGCGCGTCGAGGGCGGCCGTGAACGCGTCCCATGCCTCGTCGTCGAGGGCGATGATGGGGCGCTCGTTCAGAACTTCGATCGCCGCGGCCTCGCTCGACCGGAGCACGAATTCGCTCCGGGAAACGCCCCTTATCGCCGCCGCGCGGTCGAGAAGGTGGAGGCGTTCGTCTGAGGTGCGGACGTTCATCTGGGCCATGCCGGCCTCCCTGTACCGGGACGATCGGCGCGCGAGCGCGCTCGGGTGCGTATAGCGTTTGTATAGAAAATAGGCAAGCGACCCGGCGAGGGAAACGGCCTCGCCGCTGGCCGGTTTCCCCGGCGGTCGCGGTCGCGCTAGCATGGGAAACGAAAATCAGCCGATCGTCCCCGGAATGTCCGGGGGCTTCGCGAGGGTGGTCCGCGGAGGAGGTCAGCCATGCCGGTCCGGTGGTGGGGGGTAGCGGTCGCGCTCTGCGTCCTTTCGTTCGCGCAGGCCGCTTCCGCCGAGGAGCGCCGCATCGTGCTGGCCGCGAGCGCCGGGCTGACCGAGAGCGGGTTCCTGAAATACCTGCTGCCGAGGTTTTCGCTGAAGACCGGCATACGGGTGACGCCGGTGGTGCTGGAGGAAGGGATCCAGGTCGACGTCAAGCTCGGCCCGGCCGACGTGGTGAAGGAGGGGAAGACGGCGCTCCGGGGCGGCAAGACGGTCTATCTGGTCCGCGTGGCGGAAGGCGGCGCGGCCCCGCCGGAACACGCGAAGCGCTTCGTCGACTGGCTGCTCTCGAAGGTGGGGCAGCGCACGATCGGGTCCTTCCGCGCCAACGGCAGGCAGGTCTATCTCGCGGCGGCCGGCGCCAGGGCGAAGAAGGCCAGGCCCAAATTCACCGGCGACCTCGCGCGCGGCGAGAAGCTCGCCTTCCTCCATTGCGGGCGCTGCCACGTGATCGGGCCGAGGAACCGGATGGGCGGGCTCGGCTCGACGCCCTCCTTCGGGGTGCTGAAGACGCTGAACGACTGGGAGCTCAGGTTCCGCGGCTTCTACCTCTTGAACCCGCACCCGTCGTTTACCCAGATCCCCGGCGCGACCGATCCGTTCGACCAGACCCGCCCGCCGCCCATCGTGCCGCTGGAGATCACGCTCGAGGACCTCGACGCGATCCTCGCCTACGTCGCCACCATCGAGCCGGCGAAGCTCACCGGGGCGGTCAAGCGGAAGTAGGGGGAGCGGGCGGGTTTCGGCAGCTGGCGGCTTGCCCGCGATTGCCGGGCATACGGTGGTTATGTCAGTATCCGATAATATTAGCCATAGCGGAGAGACCGGATGCCGAACGTGCACCTGACCCGGCCGATGGAGGATTACGTCCGACGCCAGATCGAAACCGGCGCCTACGCCAATGTGAGCGAGGTCGTGCGCGCCGGGGTTCGGCTACTGATGGAACGCGACGGGGCGCGCCAGTTCCATGCATTGAAGGCGGAGCTCGAAGAAGCGGTGCGCGAGGCCGAGGCGGGCGGATTCGCGGCGTTCGACCCCGTGGAGTACGAGCCCGGCGCCGAGCTGAAATAGCCGTGCCGGCATGACGATCCGGCTGTCCCGCCTGGCAAGGCGGGATCTCGACGACATCCGGGACTACACGCTGGCGACCTGGGGCCGCGACCGGTGGCTCGACTACTACCGGGGCATGGTGGGAGCGTTCGAGAAAATCGCGGCCGATCCGGACGGCGGCCGGGACCGAAGCCTGTTCGCTCCGGGGCTGCGCTCGGCGAACTACCGGCGTCACGTCATATTCTTTGCGAGGATAGAGGCGGCCGGAGGCGATCCGGTGATCCTGCGGATCGTCCATCAACGCCGCAACCTGCCGGCGCTGGTCTATTTCGAGGAAATGGGGGGATGAACGGGCGGCGCGGCTTCGGTCGAAGGGACGAGCGATAGAGGCTAAAAATGTCCTTTTAGGATAAAAATTCTTGACTCAGGAAGCAGTTTGTGGTATATTTATCACAATCGCGGAGATAGGCGCCGGGGAGGTCCCGGCGCCGTTTTCGTCGCCGCGACGGGATCCACCGGCAATACGGAGAATGGCAGCATGGCATACCGCCGCACCGGATATCTGGAACGCGTCGACCTCGAAACCTTCTGGGACGACGAGCCGTCGGGGTTCGCCCCGTGGTTCGTGGACGCGGACCGCCTGCGGGAGCTCGGCGCGGCGCTGGGCGTCGGGCTCGAACCGGTGATGGGAACGCTGGAGGCCGGACCGGGCCGCGCGGGCCTGGTATGCACGGATACCGATACGCGGGCGGCGGTGGCGATCGAGAGCCAGCTGGGGGAGTCCGATCCGGCCCATATCGGCGCGCTGCTGGTCCGCGCCGCGGAGTGCCGGGCGTCCACCGCCGTCTGGCTGGCCGAGCGGTTCGCGGAAGAGCACCGCCACGTGCTCGGCTGCCTCAACCGGGACGCCGGGGGAGCGACCGTTTTCCTCGGCGTCGAGATGGGGCTGTGGCGGATCGGCGATTCGCGGGCGGCGCTCCGCTTCCACGTCGTCGTCGGGCCGGACGGCTGGCCCGTGCACGGCCCGCCGCCCGGAACCGGGCCGCGCCGGGGCCGCTACCCCTGCCGCGTCCTTGCAGGGCGGTCGCCGGTCGGGATGGCCTCGATAGCGCCACGGCCCGCTTGAGGGGACGAAAACGATTATTGCGTTGACTGCAATGCAATCGTTGACTAATACTTCCCGCCGTAAGATCGAAGGGGAGACCGCCGATGGCCAGCATCACCATCCGCAACCTCGACGACGGGGTGAAGCGCCGCCTGCGCGTGCGCGCGGCCGAGAACGGCCGCTCGATGGAGGAGGAAGCCCGCGACATCCTTGGCCGCGCGGTCGGCGAGGCATCGCCGCCGAAGGACCTCGGCCGGGCCATCCACGCGCGCTTCGCCGCGTTCGGCGGCGTGGAACTCGAACTTCCGGAACGCCGCCCGATGCGCCCGCCGCCGGAATTCGGATAGACGGACCGCCATGATCGTAATCGACACCAACGTGGTGTCCGAGCTGATGCGGCCGACCCCGGAGCCGGCGGTGATGGCTTGGTTTTCCCGACAGAACTCCGCCGAGCTCTACCTGACCGCCGTCAACGAGGCGGAGCTGCGCGCAGGCGCGGCCATTCTGCCCGCGGGCCAGCGCCGCGATCGCCTCTCCGCCGAGATCGACGCCACGATCCGGGAGGACTTCGCGGGACGGGTGCTGCCCTTCGACAGCGCCGCCGCCCGGGCTTATGCGGCGATCGCCGCTTCGCGCGGATCGCGGGGCCGCCCGATGCTTGACGCCGATTGCCAGATCGCCGCCATCGCCCACTCCCGGGACATGGCCGTGGCAACCCGGAATGTCAGGGACTTCGCGGACACGGGGGTCACCGCGGTGAATCCGTGGGAAGCTGGGTAAAGCCGACCGTCCTTCGGGGACCGGCCGGGCGCGCCCGTCCGCCCCCCTCAGTGATCCCGGCGCTTGGAGAAATAGTCGTCGGTGACGCGGACGCGCGGGCGGTCGCCGGCGGCGAAGGGGTTGTTCTCGGAATGGTACTGGGAGGCGATGCGGCAGTCGTCGCACATCCGGATCATGCGTGACGCGTCCTCGTTGGCGAACATCGAGTGCTTGCCGGCAAGCTGCTCGACGATGCGCTCGACGGTCGACTTCACCCCGAACGGCTTGCCGCACTCGATGCACTCATAGGGCTCTTCCTCGTTCATCACCTTCTGATCGAACGCGGCATCGGAGAGATCCATTTGCGGGGTCAGCGTCACCGCGTTCTCCGGGCAGACCTGCTTGCAGAGCCCGCATTGCAGACAGGCGTCCTCTTGGAAGCGGAGCTGCGGCTTGTCCGGGTTGTCGGCGAGCGCGCCCGAGGGGCAGAGCGAGACGCAGGCGAGGCAGAGCGTGCACGCCTCCGCGTCGACCTCGATGGCGCCGTAGGGCGCGCTTTTCGGCAGTTCGAGGATTTCCGTGCTGCCGGGGTTGAGCGCCTTGGCCGCCAGCCTCGCGACCTGGCGGCGCGAGCCCATCGGCAGCACCGGCTCGGCCTCCGGCGGCATTGTTTCCGCGCCGTAGAGCGCTTCGTCGAGCTGGTCGGGATCGCCGAGATCGAGCAGGCGGAGACGCCCCTCGCCCCCCATCGCGGCGGCCAGCGCGCGCTCGCCCTCCAGCACCTCGCGCTCGGATTTGGGCGCGAGCAGGACATCGACATGGGCGAAGCCGGTGGCGAGCGCCGCCAGCATCTCGGCATGGCCGAAATGGGCGAGGGATTCGAGCTCGAACGGGATCGTGTCGGCCGGCAGGCCGCGCCCGAAGCGGGCGAACAGCGCCACCATCTCCACGCCGAAGCCGGAATCCACCACCAGCAGGCGCGGCGCCTTTCCGCCCGCCTCGCGATAGGCGCGCGCCAGCGTCTCCATGCGGCGGAACAGCTCGGCGGTGGGCGGCGCGTCGTAGGCTATGGCGCCCGACGGGCAGAGCGCCGCGCAGGCGCCGCAGCCGGCGCACACCATCGGGTCGAGCTTTACGTGATCGCCGGCCGGCGCGATCGCCGAGGTCGGGCAGGCGTCCAGGCATTTGGAGCAGCCCGACTGCCCGGCCCTCGAATGCGCGCAGAGCGTCTCGTCGAGCCGCACGTAAAGCGGCTTCTCGAAGGTGCCGACCGTCTGGCCGGCCTCGAACACCGCCGCCGCCACGGCGTTGGGATCGCCCGGATCGGCGCGCAGATACCCCTCGCGCTTCTCATGCGCCGGGAACAGCGGAGTTCCGCCGGACAGGTCGAGGATCAGGTCGCATTCCGACCGCGCCCCGTCGCGCGGCCCGGTCAGCGCGAAGCCGCCGCGGCCGCCGGGCTCGACCTGGCGGAGCGCGTCGATGCGGAGCCGGAAGCCGCCGAGCGCGCCCGCGGCCTGGACGAGGGAGCCCGCGATCGCCTCGAAGCCGCGATCGAGCGGCAGGTCGTCGCCCGCGTCGGTCAGCAGCACGGTGACCGACAGCGCATCGGAAAGCCGTTCGGCGGCGGGCAGCGCGACCGCGGTCCTGCCGATCACCAGGCAGCGCCCCTCGGACTCGACATCGACGGTGCGCGCGGCGGGCGGCGGCAGCAGCGCCTCGGCGACCAGGGCGGCCTGCTTGGGGCCGGCGTCGCCGGCTTCGTCGGACCACCCGGCGCGGTCGCGGATGTCGACGAATTCGGGCATCGGCGCGCCGAGCTCCTCGGCGAGCTCCTCGAAGCGGGGGCGTTCCTGCTGGCAGGCGACGATCGCCTCGCCCCCGGCGATCGCCTTCGCCGCGTCCTCGATTTCCCGGGTGCACAGCGCCGTGTGGATACGCGAGCACACCACCTCGGCATTGGCCCCGATGGCGTCGCGGTCGACCGCCTGGCTGCCCAGGCAGTCGCACAGAATGAGGGTTTTGGCCAACGCGTCCTCCCCGGCCGGAAAGCCCGGTGCGTCGGGCGTGGCCGCAGCCTAGGCCCCGCAAGCCGCGCGTGGCAAGCCGTTTGACCCTCTCGGTGCGGTATCGGTAGCGGCGAGGGAGACACCGGCTGGGGTTTCTTTTGATCTGGCGCAGGGCCGGCGCTCCGCCCATAATCCGTCGGTCCTCACAGCCGGGAGCGGGGCTTGTCGGAGCAGAAAGCGGTGCGGGTCATGCATCCGAGCGACGTCTCGGTGCCGCTCGGCATCGTGATCCGCAAATCGCCGGGCGTGACCCGCTGGGCGCGCTGGACGTGGCAGGTGGTCGACGTGATGCCGGGCGCCGGCGATGCCGAGTGGCGCGAGCTCAGGCGCGAGGGCGACATCGTCGAATACCACGCGGCGACGGTGCCGATGGAGCTCTGGGCGTCCGATACCGAGGCATACCTGGACGGGCTCTCGGCCGACGTGCCGGCGGTCTATGTCGTGCTGCGCGAGGCGGAGGACGAAGAGTCCGGGCACGAGTTCGAGGTGGTGCTCGCCACCGCCTCGCCCTACGAGGCGCAGGACTATCTCGACAGCGGCGAGGAGATCGTCGAGCAGGTGCCGATGCCGGAAGGGCTCGTCGCCTATGTGCGCGATTTCGTCGAGGAACACCACGAGGAGGAAGAGTTCGTCAAGCGCCGGCGCGACAACCGCAAGGCCGGCGAGGACGAGGACGGCAGGGGCGATCCGCGCATCCGCCAGCTCACCGATGTCTACCGCGCGCCCCGCCGGGGCGGCGGGGAGCGTCTGCATTGACCGACGGAACGGAAGGCAGCGATTTCTGGTCGCGCCGCAAGCGGGCGGTCGAGGCCGAGAAGCGCGCCGACGACCGGGCCCGCGAGGACGAGCGGACGGACGAGGCGCTGAAGGCGCTGGAGGAGAAACCCGACGAGGAAGTGCTGGCCGAGCTCGACCTGCCCGATCCGGACCGCCTGGAGAAGGGCGACGATTTCTCCGCCTTCATGGCGAAGGCGGTGCCGGAGCGGCTGCGCCGGCGGGCGCTGCGCCGGCTCTGGCTGTCCAACCCGGTGCTGGCCAATCTCGACGAGCTGCTGGATTACGGCGAGGACTTCACCGACGCCGCCACGGTGATGGCCGACCTCCAGTCGGTCTACCAGGTGGGCAAGGGAATGGTCCGGGACGAGGATCTCGCCCAGGCTGCCGGCGACGAAGCCGAAACCGCCGAGGCGGCGGAGGACGAGGACGCCGAACCTTCCGCCGAGACCGGGAGCGATCCGGTCGAGACGGAGACCGCGCCCGAACCGGAGGAGGAGACCCCGGAGCCCGTCGCGGACGAGGATATCCCGCCCGAGCCGCCGGCGCGGCGCCACATGCGGTTCGCCTTCGCCGAGCCCGACGGCGGCGGGACGAGAGGACCGGACGAATGACCGAGGCATCGCCGGATGCGCGCATCCCGGAGGAGGACCGGCTGCGCGCCGACATGTACGACTTCCTGGGCGCGCTGCTCGCGAAGCCGCCGGACGCGGATCTGCTGGGGAAGTCGGCCGCGCTCTCGGGCGACGACAGCGAGGTCGGAAGGTCGATCCGGACGCTCGCCCGGATCGCCGCCGCGTCCACGCCGGAGACCGTCGAGGACGAGTACAACACCCTGTTCGTCGGGCTCGGCCGGGGCGAGCTCCTGCCCTATGCGAGCTACTACCTGACCGGCTTCCTCAACGAGAAGCCGCTGGCCGCGCTGCGCGAGGACATGAAGACGCTCGCGATCGTCCGGACAGACGACGTTTTCGAGCCCGAGGACCACATCGCCAGCCTGTTCGAGATGATGGCCGGAATGATCGTCGGACGCTTCGCGGAGCCGGTTTCCCTCGACCGTTCGAAAAGATTCTTCGACCGCCATATCGGCCCGTGGGCGAGCCATTTCTTTTCGGACCTGGAAAGTGCAAGGAATTCAGTGTTTTACGCGCCTGTCGGCTCGGCCGGCCGGGCTTTCATGGAAATCGAAAAAGAGGCCTTCCGTCTGATTTCGGGCTAGCACCTATAAAAATTACTATGCTAGAGTTGATGTGGGTCAATGGAGGAGGAGCAATGGCCAAGGAAACCAAGGGCGAACCGACGAAGCGTCGGGACTTCCTCAAGCTCGCTTCGGTATCGGTCCCGGCAGCCGCTGTGGCGGCGGCCGCGGGCACGACCGCCCAGGCGGCGACGGTGGAGGACTCCGGCGAAGGGCTGCGGGACACGCCACATACCCGCGCCTATTTCGAGAGCGCCCGCTTCTGACCGAAGGGTCGGAAGGATGGCCAAGGGTAGCGAGACGCCCCGCGGCCATCGCGACGTGAAACCCGGCGAACCGGCACCGTCCGGGACGCCTCACGGAGGTTAAGATGTTAAGGAAAAAGACCAACGGGGTTGCGAGACGCCCCCAGCGGACTTCGCTCCTTTCGAACATTTCGCAGACATCCGTCGACCGGCGGACGTTCATTCGCGGATCCGGCCTCGCCATCGGCGGCCTGGCGGCGATCGGCGCCACCGGCGGAATGGTTACCAGGGCGAACGCGCAGAAAGCCGTCCAGGGGGCGGTGAAGACCGTCAAATCGGTCTGCACCCATTGCTCGGTCGGCTGCACGGTCCTGGCCGAGGTGAATAACGGCGTCTGGGTCGGGCAGGAGCCCGGCTGGGACAGCCCGTTCAATCTTGGCGCCCATTGCGCCAAGGGCGCCGCGGTTCGCGAGCATGCGAACGGCGAACGCCGGCTCAAGTACCCGATGAAGAAGGCCGGCGGGAAGTGGCAGCGGATCAGCTGGGACCAGGCGATCAACGAGATCGGCGACGGCATGATGAAGATCCGCAAGGAGAGCGGACCGGATTCCGTCTACTGGCTGGGCTCGGCGAAGTTCTCCAACGAGCAGGCCTATCTGTTCCGCAAGTTCGCGGCCTACTGGGGCTCGAACAACGTGGATCACCAGGCGCGTATCTGCCACTCCACCACCGTCGCGGGAGTTGCCAACACATGGGGCTACGGCGCCATGACCAACTCCTACAACGACATCCACAACAGCCGCGCGATCTTCCTGATCGGCGGCAACCCCGCGGAGGCGCATCCGGTCTCGCTCCTGCACGTCCTCAGGGCGAAGGAGCAGAACAACGCGCCGCTGATCGTCTGCGACCCCCGGTTCACCCGGACCGCGGCGCACGCCGACGAATATGTACGCTTCCGTCCGGGCTCCGACGTGGCGCTGATCTGGGGCATCGTCTGGCACATCTTCGAGAACGGGTGGGAGGACAAGGAGTTCATCCGCACCCGGGTCTGGGGAATGGACCAGATCCGCGAGGAGGTGAAGAAGTGGAATCCGGCGGAGGTCGAGCGCGTGACCGGCACGCCGGGCTCGCAGCTTCGCCGCGTCGCGCGCACCATGGCGAACCACCGCCCCGGCACCGTGATCTGGTGCATGGGCGGCACCCAGCACACCAACGGCAACAACAACACGCGGGCCTACTGCGTGCTGCAGCTGGCGCTGGGCAACATGGGCGACGAGCGGCGGCGGAACCAACATCTTCCGCGGCCATGACAACGTCCAGGGCGCGACCGACCTCGGCATCCTGTCCCACACCCTGCCCGGCTATTACGGCCTCTCGGCCGGCGCCTGGGCGCACTGGGCGCGGGTCTGGAAGGAGGATCTGAACTGGCTCAAGGGGCAGTTCGCGACCCTCAAAACCGCCGACGGCAAGCAGAAGAAGCTGATGAACCTGAAGGGCATTCCGGTGTCCCGATGGATCGACGGCGTTCTGGAAGACAAGAAGAACATGGACCAGCCGGACAACGTCCGCGCCATGGTCCTCTGGGGCCACGCCCCCAACTCGCAGACCCGTCTCGTGGAAATGAAGACCGCGATGGAGAAGCTGGACATGCTGGTCGTCATCGACCCGTATCCCACCGTCTCCGCCGTGCTTCACGACCGCACCGACGGGGTCTACCTGCTGCCCGCCTCGACCCAGTTCGAGACGTACGGCTCGGTGACCGCGTCGAACCGGTCGATCCAGTGGCGCGACAAGGTCGTCGAGCCGGTGTTCGAGAGTCTCCCCGACCAGGTCATCATGGCGAAGTTCGCCAAGAAGTTCGGATGGGCCGACCGGTTCTTCCGCAACATCAAGGTGAACGGCGACGAGCCCTCGGTCGAGGACATCACCCTCGAGATCAACGCGGGCATGTGGACCATCGGCTACACCGGCCAGTCGCCCGAGCGGCTCAAGCTGCACATGGCCAACCAGCACACGTT
This sequence comes from Alphaproteobacteria bacterium, assembly GCA_965202835.1. Lineage (GTDB taxonomy): Bacteria > Pseudomonadota > Alphaproteobacteria > MPNO01 > MPNO01 > MPNO01. Next base: position 1,177,236 of record CBDBCA010000002.1, read on the forward strand.
CGACAGGACGACGCTGCAGGCCGTGGGCGGTCCCGCGGACGGCGACTATTACGGGATGCCGTGGCCCTGCTGGGGCACCGCCAAGATGGGGCATCCCGGCACGCCCAACCTCTACGACATGTCCAAGCGTGTCTCCGAGGGCGGCCTGACCTTCCGCGCCAGGTTCGGCGTGGAGCGCGACGGCCAGAACCTGCTGGCCGAAGGCGTGTACTCGGTCGGTTCGGAGATGACCAGGACGGCTATCCCGAGTTCACCATGCAGATGCTGATGGACCTGGGATGGGACAAGGACCTGACCGCGGAGGAGCGTAAGGCGATCGACGCCGTCGCCGGTGCGAAGACCAACTGGAAGACCGACCTTTCGGGCGGCATCCAGCGGGTCGCGATCAAGCACGAGTGCGCACCGTTCGGCAACGCCAAGGCGCGTGCTGTGGTGTGGAACTTCCCGGATCCGATCCCGCTTCACAGGGAGCCGCTCTACGCTCCGGATCGCGACCTGGTGAAGGATTATCCGACCTATTCGGATCGGAAGCTGTACCGTCTGCCCACCATGTATGCCTCGATCCAGAAGAAGGACTTCTCCAAGGACTATCCTCTGATCCTCACCTCGGGCCGCCTCGTGGAATACGAGGGCGGCGGCGAGGAGTCGCGGTCCAACCGCTGGCTCGCCGAGCTTCAGCAGGACATGTTCGTGGAGATCAACCCCAGGGACGCCAACGATCTCGGCGTACGCAACGGGGCGCAGGTCTGGGTCGAAGGCCCCGAAGGTGCCAAGGTCAAGGTCATGGCCATGATCACCGAAAGGGTCGGGGCCGGGGTCGCGTTCATGCCCTTCCACTTCGGTGGACACTTCCAGGGCAAGGACCTCAGGCACAAGTATCCGGAGGGCGCGGATCCCTTTGTGTTGGGCGAGAGCAGCAACACCGCGCAGACCTACGGCTACGACTCGGTCACCCTGATGCAGGAGACCAAGACGACCCTCTGCAAGATCTACGCGGCATAAGGAGGTAACAGAGATGGCAAGAGCAAAATTTCTCTGCGACGCCGAGCGCTGCATCGAGTGCAATGCCTGTGTGACCGCGTGCAAGAACGAGCACGAGGTGCCGTGGGGGATCAACCGCCGGAGGGTCGTCACGATCAATGACGGCAAGCCGGGAGAGCGGTCGATTTCCGTCGCCTGCATGCACTGCTCGGATGCGCCGTGCATGGCCGTCTGTCCGGTGGACTGCTTCTACCAGACCGACGACGGGGTCGTGCTGCACTCCAAGGACCTCTGCATCGGCTGCGGCTATTGCTTCTACGCGTGCCCCTTCGGGGCGCCGCAGTTCCCGCAGGCGGGCAATTTCGGATCCCGCGGCAAGATGGACAAGTGCACGTTCTGCGCCGGCGGTCCGGAAGAAACCCACTCGACGGCCGAGTTCGCCAAGTACGGGCGCAACCGGATCGCGGAAGGCAAGTTGCCGCTCTGCGCCGAGATGTGCTCCACCAAGGCTCTGCTCGCGGGCGACGGGGATGTCGTTTCCGGCATCTACCGCGAACGCGTGGTGGCCCGGGGCTTCGGCACCGGCGCCTGGGGCTGGGGCACGGCTTACGGCCAGAAGGGCAGCTGATCTGAATCGCGCGGGGGGCGGGCGACCGCCCCCCGTCCCGATCGGTTCGAACGGGCGGGCGCAGGCCCGCCCGTGTGCCATTTGGACGGGTTCGAGGGCGTTCCGATGACGAAAATGCTACGTACGCTGGCGATCCTGACGCTTGCGCTGATGCCGCTGTTCGCGGCACAGAGCCCGGCGCAGGAAGGGACCGCGGTCAACAGGGAAATGCCGCGCGCGTCGACCGGCGGCGCCCAGACGCTCGAGGACATCCTCGCCCGGCAGCGCGGCCAGAAGATCGACGACACGTTCAGGCGCGAGGCGACGGGCGATCCCGCGCAGGCGGCCGCGATCGCCGCGCAGCTCGGCACCCTCGGCGGCGCCTCGGACTCCGAGGTATTCCGCGCGCTCCGCTATGGCAGCGCCGACGTGACGGTCTCCGCCAAGGGCGCGGCCGCGGGCGTCATCATCCAGGATTCGGGCATTTGGTGGCTGGAGCTGAGGAAGGGGCCGCTGCTGGAATGGGGCGGCTGGCTGCTCGTCGCGATGATCGCGGTGGTCGCGGTGTATCTGATCGTCCGGGGCCCGATCCGCATCGAGGGCGAGAAGACGGGCCGCATGATACTGCGGTTCACGGCCATCGAACGGTTCAGCCACTGGCTGCTCGCCGGCTCCTTCATATTGCTCGGGCTCAGCGGCCTGATCACGCTGTTCGGACGGTTCGCGCTGATTCCCGTCTTCGGCAAGGATTTCTTCGCCGACATCGCGCTCGCGTCCAAGTGGATCCACAACAACGTCGCCTGGGCCTTCATCGTGGCGCTGGTCATGGTGTTCGTCTGCTGGGTGGTACACAACGTGCCCAACCGGGCGGACCTCGTGTGGCTCGCGAAGGGCGGCGGGCTGTTTTCCAAGCACGTCCATCCGCCGGCGCGCAAGTTCAACGCCGGACAGAAGATCATCTTTTGGATCGTCATCGTTCTGGGAATCTCGATCTCGGCATCGGGGCTGTCGCTCCTGTTCCCGTTCGAGATGCCGATGTTCGCCAAGACCTTCGAGATCCTGAACGCGCTCGGCCTGCCGCAGCTCTTCGGCATGGGCGAGCTCCAGACGACGATGACGCCGCACGAGGAGATGCAATACGCACAGCTCTGGCACACCATCGTCGCCTTCGTCTTCATGGCGATCATCATCGCCCACATCTATCTCGGCTCGGTCGGGATGGAAGGCGCCTTCGAGTCGATGGAGTCCGGCGAGGTCGACATGCAGTGGGCCAAGGAACACCACTCGCTATGGTACGAGGAGGTGGTCGCCGAGGAGCAGGCCGCCGCTTCGGAGGACCCATCGGCCACGCCGGCGGAATAAGATGGCGTTCCGTGCGCTATTCGCGGCGCTGATGCTGATCCCGTCGGTCGCCGCGGCGGGGGACTTCTTCACCCTCAAGGGTCACGGCGGACCGATCAAGGGGATCGACGTCTCGCCGGACGGCCGCCGCATCCTGACCGCGAGCTTCGATTTCTCGATCGGGCTGTGGCGCGGAAACACGCCGGTGTGGCTGGAAGCGCATCGCGCGGCGGTCAACGCCGTCCGGTTCGTCGACCGGAACCGGGCGGTCTCGGGGGGCGACGACTTCCAGCTCTATCTGTGGGACCTCTCGACCGGCAAGGCCCGGCGCATGGGAAGCCACCAGAACAAGGTTAACGCGCTGGAGCTGTCGCCCGACCGGCGGACGGTGGCGGCGGCGAGCTGGGACGGCACGATCGGGCTCTGGCCGATCGACGGCGGCAAGCCGCGCTTCCTCAAGGGCCACCGCTCCAATGTCAGCGACGTCGCCTATACCACGGACGGCGGAACGCTCTATTCGGCTTCGGCGGACGGCACGATCCGCACCTGGGACCCGGTCAGGGGCACGCGCAAGCGGTTCTTCCTGAAGCACGGGTTCGGCGTCAACACGCTGGTGCTGAACGACTCCGCGAACTGGCTGGCCTATGGCTCGCTCGACGGAACGATCCGGGTGGTGAACGCGACGACCGGGGACGAGATCGCCGATTTCACCTCCGGCCGCAGCCCCATCCTGGCGATGGCGGCCGACCCGGGCTTCGCCACGCTCGCGGTGGGGGACGGGGAAGGCTTCATCAAGGTGATCGACAGCCGGTCCTGGTCGGTGCGGCGCAATTTCCGCGCGACCCTGCGCGGCCCGGTCTGGGCGCTCCGCTTTTCGCCCGACGGAAAGAACATCCATGCCGGCGGACTCGACGATGCGATGTATAGTTGGCCCGTCGATTCGCTCGGCAGGCACGAGCGGATGACCCGGGAGGAACGCACCTTTCTCCGCAAGCCGTCGTCGATGGGCAACGGCGAGCGCCAGTTCCAGCGCAAGTGCTCGATCTGCCACGCGCTGGGGGCGGACGGGCTGCGCCGCGCGGGTCCGACGCTGTTCGGCATATTCGGACGGCGAGCCGGCACGCTGACCGGCTACAAATACTCGCGGACGCTTCTGAACTCGGATATCGTCTGGAACGAGGGGACGATCGACGCGCTGTTCGACCAGGGGCCGGATCACTACATACCGGGCTCGAAAATGCCGATGCAGCGTATCGTGAAGCCCGCCGACAGGGACGACCTGATCGCGTTCCTCAAGCGCGCGACCACGGATCGGGAGAAGGCCGAATGAAGACCATACTGATCGCGTTCCTGGCGATGGCGGTTATCGCCGTCGGCGCGGATGTCCTGCTCGATTTCATCGGTTACTCCACCCAGGCGATGACATCCGGCCCGGCGGTCCGCGGCGGCTGAGCGGCAGGATACCCCCTACCCTACCCTGATTGCGTCGCCGGCAAGGCATCCGCCCGACGGGAGAACCCCCGGCAGATCGAAGTTCGTGTTCAATCCCCGCAACAGCACTTTCCATGTCCGTCCGCGCGCGCGCGACCTGGCGCTGGCCGTGGCATTTGCCGCGGGTGTCGCGCTCGCCACCAGCGCCGCCGGCGCCCAGCCGGCCAAGTTCGCGTTCGGCAAGGCGAGGTTGCCCGCGGCGGGCGATCCCGCCGCGCACGGCCGGTACGCGGCGGGGTGCCTCGCGGGGGGTGTCCGGCTTCCCGAAACCGGACCCGACTGGCAGGCGATGCGGCTGTCGCGAAACCGCAACTGGGGCCATCCCAGCGTGATCCTCTTCATCAAGCGGCTGTCCCGCGCCGCCCGGAAAGCGGGCTGGGCGGGGCTCTATGTCGGCGACATCAGCCAGCCCCGCGGGGGGCCGATGACGTCCGGACACCGCTCGCACCAGATCGGCCTCGACGTGGACATCTGGCTGCGCCCTCCGGAGAGCCTGAAGCTGAGCCGGGCTGAGCGGGAGAAAATTTCCTCGACCTCTGTGGTCACCAGGAACCGCCTCCGGGTGAACGGTCGCTGGACCGAAGGGCACTCGCGGGTTCTGGAAACAGCGGCCAACGACGACGCGGTCGACCGGATCTTCGTCAACGCGGCGATCAAGCGCCGCCTCTGCAGGACCCGCACGGCGGACGACGCGGTCTGGCTGCGCAAGGTCCGGCCGTGGTGGGGCCATACCAGCCACTTCCACGTGCGCCTGCGCTGTCCGGCGGAAAAGGGTTGCGTCGGACAGGCCCCGCTGTCGGAAGGCGACGGCTGCGACAAGACGCTCGCCTGGTGGTTTACCCGGGAAGCCCTCTACCCGTCCCCGCCCGATCCCGAGGACAGGAGGCCCGAACTGACCCTGGCCGACCTGCCGCCCGCCTGCCGCACGGTGCTGAAGTCGAGGTGAACGAAAGGGGTTTCTACTTGAAATTGCAGAGGATCGTGGACGCGGCCGGGTAGCGATGGTAGGGTGACCGAATGGACGCCAACCTCGTCGGCTTCGTCGCTCTCGGCGCGCTGATCGTCGGTCTCTTCACTTGGCTGCGGCAGGATATCCAGGCGCTCCGCGGTGAGATGCGCAAGGAGATGGGCACGCTCCGCGGCGAGATGAACGCGCTGCGAAAGGAGTTGGCCGAGCTGCGGGAGCGCGTGGCGCGCATCGAGGGATTGCTGGAGGCGGTGTTCATGCGCCGCGACCTGACGCCCGACCCCCAGCCGCCGCCGGTCGGTCCGTCGGGCAAGCCCGAGGCCGCCTGAGCGCGGATTCCGCGCGACCTTGCAACCCCTTCTCCGGTCCTGGCCGCCGGCGCTTGCCCCGGAGTGGCGCGCCGCATAGAACCGCACGACAGCCAGAAAGCGCACGGTCGGCCGGCCGAATAGGAGTCCCATGAGCGAAATCGTTCCCTCGGTCCACCCGGACCTCGCCCGTCACCAGGCGTCGATGGAACCCCGAATCTATTCCCTCCGCGGTGGCATCCACTGCGCGTTCGCGTACTCGATCGTCAACTGCACGCTGATCGAGGGCGAGGATTCCTGCATCTTGGTCGACACCATGACCGGCATGGACAATGCCGAGATCGTCGCGGCCGAGTTCCGCAAGATCACCGACAAGCCGATCCGGACGGTCGTCTACACCCATTTCCACGCCGATCATGTGAGCGGCGCGGCGGCGTTCGTCTCTCCGGAGGATGTCGCTTCGGGCAAGGTGGAAATCCTCGGCCAGCAGGATCTGGTCCATCATGTCGCGCGGGATGTGGGCCTGATCGCTCCCATCCTCGGCCGCCGCGCGATGTACCAGTTCGGCATGCGGCTCCCCATAGGCGAGGACGGCACGGTGGGCGCCGGGCTCGGCCCGCCGCAACGCCCGGGCAGGCGGTCCTTCATCGCGCCGACGGAGACGTTCGAGGAGTCCTATAGCGGCGAAACCGGCGGGGTGAAGTTCGAGATCCACCTGATACCGTCGGAGACCGAAGACCAGTGCGCGGTCTGGTTGCCGGAACATCGCGTGCTGCTGTCGGCCGACGCGGTCTACGAATCGTTCCCCAATGTGTATGCGCTGCGCGGCACGCGGTTCCGCGACCCGATGGCCTGGGCGCGCGGCCTCGACCGGCTGAAGGGGTTCGGCGCCGAAATCCTGGTTCCGCATCACGGCCGCCCGGTGGAAGGCGCGGACCGGATCGCCGCGTTGCTGACCGACTATCGCGACGCGGTGCAGTACGTCCACGACCAGACGCTGCGCTACATGAACAAGGGCTATGCGCCCGACGAGATCGCCAACCTCGTCGTCATGCCGGAGCATCTTCGCGACCATCCGTGGCTCGGCGAGTATTACGGCTCCTACAAGCACGCGATTCCGGCGATCTATGCGGGCTATCTCGGGTGGTACGAGGGCGACCCCGTCGCTCTCGATCCGACCCCGAGGGCGGAACGCGCGTCCCGTTTCGTGGACCTGATGGGCGGGCGCGAGGCGGTGATGGAGCGCGCGCGCGAAGCGCTCGACGGCGGCGACGTGCAATGGGGAGCGGAGCTCGCGACCCTGCTGGTGCGCGCCGACCGGGACGACGAGGACGCCCGGCGGCTCAAGGCGGAGGCGCTGCGACGCTGGGCCTATGGGCGGAAGAACGCGACCTGGCGCAACTGGGGTCTGACCGCCGCGCTGGAGCTGGAGGGAAAGCTCGACATGCCCGGGGGCGGGATGGTCCTCGGCTCACCCGAACAGGTGCGGGGGTTTCCCCTGACCGCGATCATGACCGTGATGACGGTGCGGCTGATGTCGGAGACGTGCCGGGACACGCATTTCCGCGTCGCGTTCGAGACGACCGATTCGGGCGAGCGCTGCGCGCTCGAGATACGCCGAGGCGTCTGCCAGTTCCATGACGCCCCGCCGGCGGATTGCGACGCAACGGCGCGGTTCGACCGCGGCTTCCTGCTCGACTGGGTATTCGGGCGCGCGGCCTTCGAGGATGCGATCGCGGAGGAACGGGTTTCGGTCGAGGGAGACGCCGCCGCCGTGGCGGAATTCCTCACCAAATTCGAGCCCTTCAACCGGGTGGAAGAGATCGCCATCGCGGCGCGCTGAACGGCGCCCCGGGCGCCGCGGCGAGGACCGGGCCATGTCCCGAACACGGAACATCCTGTTCGTGATGAGCGACCAGCTCCGTTTCGACTACCTGTCGTGCATGGGGCACCCGACGCTGGAGACGCCGCATATCGACGCGCTGGCGGCGCGCGGCGTGCTGTTCACCCATGCCTGGTGCAACGACCCGGTCTGCGGCCCCTCGCGCATGTCGTTCTACACCGGGCGCTACGCGTTCTCGCACGGCGCGACCTACAACAACTTCCCGTTGCGGGCGGACGAGATGACGCTGGGAGACTACCTGCGGCCGCTCGGCCTCAGGACTGCGGTGGTCGGCAAGACCCACATGCAGGCGAATCTCGCCGGAATGCGCCGGCTCGGCATCGACCCCGCCTCGCCGCAGGGCATCCTGATCGGCGAATGCGGGTTCGAGCCGTTCGAACGGGACGACGGCCTCCATCCGAACGAAGCGCTCGATCCCGGCCTGCGCTACAACCGCTATCTGCGCGGGCTGGGTTACGAGAGCCCGAACCCGTGGCACGATTTCGCGAATTCGGCGGAGGGGAAGGACGGAAGCGTGCTCTCGGGCTGGAACATGCGCCACGCCTCGCGGCCGGCCCGGGTCGCGGAGGAACACTCGGAAACCGCCTACATGACCGACCGGACGATGGAATTCATCGAGAGCGCGGGGGACGAGCCCTGGTGCCTGCACCTCTCATACATCAAGCCGCACTGGCCCTACATGGCGCCCACGCCCTACCACGACATGTTCGGGCCCGACGCGGTGCCGGATCCCGTGCGCGACGAGAGCGAACGCATGGACCCGAACCCGGTCGTCGCCGCGTTCATGGTGCATTCCGAGAGCGCCGCGTTCGCGCGCGACGAGGTCAGGACGACGGTCATCCCGGCCTATATGGGGCTGGTGAAGCAGCTCGACGACCATATCGGGCGGCTGATGGGGTTCCTGTCCGAACGCGGGCTGCTCGACGACACGATGATCGTGTTCACCTCGGACCACGGCGACTACCTGGGCGATCACTGGCTGGGCGAGAAGGAGCTGTTCCACGAACAAAGCGTCCGTATCCCGCTGATCGTCGTCGATCCCGGTCCGGAGGCGGACTCCACGAGGGGCTCGCGTACCGACATCCCGGCCGAGTCGATCGACCTGATCCCCACCTTCCTCGACGTCCTCGGCGCGGAAATCCCGTCGGAACGGCTGGAGGGGCGGTCGCTGATGCCCGCTGTCCGGGCAACGGGCACGGCGGACTGGCGCGACGCGGTGTTCGCCGAGTGCGATTTCTCGGTGCGTCCGGCCCGGCAAGCGCTCGGCATCGCGCCGTCGGAAGCGCGCGGGTTCATGGTGCGCACGGCGGGCTGGAAGTACGTCGAATGGCTCTGCGCGCCGCCGCAGCTCTTCGATCTGCGTGAGGACCCGGACGAATACCGCGATCTGGGCCGGGATCCGGGTTACGGAACGGTGCGGGAGAAGATGCGGGACCGCCTGCTCGACTGGACCATGCGCCGGCGGCTCCGCCCGGAGATTTCGGACGAAGCCATCGCCATGAGAACCGGCAAGGCGCAGGAGCGCGGTTTCAGGTTCGGAGTCTGGTGATCCGACTCAGTATTCGAGCGTCCCGGTCAGCACGGGCTGCACCTTGCCGCCGACGCGGATCGGGTCGGCGATGTCGAGATAGAGCCGCGAAGGGCGCTCGATCTCGAAGCCCTGCTCCACGACGACCGGACCGCGCCCGCCCAGCGCACGAAGATGGGCGGCGAAGGCCGCGTTCGCGCTCCCCGTCGCCGGGTCCTCGTGCAGCGTGCCGTGGAAGGTCAGCATGCGGGCGGCAAAATCGGCGTCCTCGTTGTAGGGTTCCTCGGTGAAGACGAACAGCGACAGCCACCCGCCCGCCGAGATTTCCCTGTACACGGCGGCATCGACCGCCACCCGCCTGAGCGCATCGAGCGTCCGCACGCCGATCAGCAGGAACCACGGACCGATCGTGGCGAACCGGCAAGGGAAACGGTCGTCCAGATCGGTCTCCGCCAGCCCGAGCGCGGCGGCCGCAAGCCCGCGCTCCATTTCATCCTCGAGGGCCACGGGCGGCGGTTCCATCCATGCGACGCCCCCCGAATCGAACGTGACCGGCACCCGCCCGGCCGGAAGATCGAGCGTGTAGGAGCCGAGCCCCCGGCCCAGCACCCAGGCGGTGCCGAGCGTGGGATGCCCGGCGAAGGGCAGTTCCCGGTCGACGGTGAAGATACGGACGCTGGCTTCGCCGGGGCGCTCCGCGACGACGAAGCTCGTTTCGGAAAAGTTCATTTCCCGCGCGATCGCCTGCATCTCCGCGCTGTCGAGATGCGCGCAGCGGCGGATCACCGCGAGCTGGTTGCCGGCCAGCTTCCGTTCGGCGAATACGTCGACGATCGTGCAGTCCATGCCGGCGGTTCCATCGTCGGGTCATGATCGAAGCGGGGCGACCATGACGGGTAAGGCGGAGGAATGCAAAAGAAGAAGGGGCTCATACACCTGTCTCGATCGTCGGCCGTCGTGCCGTCGTGCGTTCCCTTTTGTCGTCATGCCCGTGTGTGGACGCCCCCGTTGATGCAAGCATTTTCTTTGGTGGGTTGGGCCTGCGGTCAGGTACTTCCGTGTGTCCGGCCTCTCGCTGCGGCATGGGTTCGCCGCGGGCCTGTATGGAGATGCGCGGATCGGGTCCAAATCGGACTTCCGTGCTCGCGTGCACGCCGCACATGACTGGTTTTCCCGATCCCGTCTCGTCGACCATGTGCCCTTACCCGATCCTCCGTCCTGCCCGCATCCCCGACGGTCTCCCGCGCGTCCCCGCCCGCTCAGACGGCGGTGGGAGCCCGGTAGACCTCCTTGTTCACCATCACCGCCCAGGCGATGCGCGCCATCCGGTTGGCCAGCGCCACCGCCACGACCATCCTCGGCTTGCGCGCCAGCATCCGGGCGAGCCAGGGATCGCCGGTCTCGCCCCGCCGGCAGGCCCAGCGCACCTGCGCCATGGCGCCGCAGACCAGCAGCCGCCTGAGGTCGCGTTGACCCATCTTCGATATCCTGCCCAGCCGGGGCTTGCCCCCGGTGCTGTGCTGGCGTGGCACCAGCCCGAGCCAGGCGGCGAAGTCGCGCCCGCACCGGAAGCTCTCCATCGGCGGTGCGAAGGCCTGAATCGCCATCGCGCAGATCGGCCCGACGCCCGGGATCGTCATCAGCCGCACCGCGTCCGCGTCCCGGCGCGCGTGGACGTGGATCTCCTTCTCCAGGCCGGCGATCTTCGCATCGAGGCCCGCAATCTGCTCAAGCAGAAGGGTGCCCAGCTCGCATACCGGCGCCGGAAGAGCGGAACCCGGCTCCTCCAGCGCCGCCGCCAGACGAGCGACATGAGCTCTCCCCTGCGGGGCTACGATGCCGAACTCCGCCAGATGCCCCCGCAGCGCGTTGATCGTCTGCGTGCGCTGGCGCACCAGAAGATCGCGCGTGCGGAACAGCATCGCTCTCGCCTGCTGTTCCTCCCCCTTCACAGCAACCAAGCGCATGCTCGGCCGCAGACCCGCCTCGCAGATCGCCTCCGCGTCCGTCGCGTCGTTCTTCTGGCGCTTCACGAACGGCTTCACGTAGAGCGGCGGGATCAGCCGCACCGCGTGGCCGAGCTTCATGATCTCCCGGCCCCAGTAGTGCGCGCTCGCGCACGCCTCCATCGCCACCACACAGCGCGGCAGAGAGGCGAGGAAGGCCAGAAGCTTCCCCCGCCTCAGTGTCTTGCGGAAAGCGACCGAGCCGTCCGCCCCCGCCCCATGCAGCTGAAAGCTGCGCTTCGCCAGATCGATCCCGATGATGCTAACCTCGCCCATGGATGCCTCCTCCCTCAGGTCGTGAGCCACAGACACAACCTTGGCACATCGCGATGCCGTCGGGAGGGGGCGTCCACCCCATCGGACTTGTTCCATTGCTGTCCGGTTTAACTTCGGGACGGGCTCGGTGCGGATGGGCGAGACCATCTCCGCTCCCCCCGCTGTCACCCCGGACTTGTTCCGGGATCCAAGCCTGCCCCGGACCGCGACCTGTCCCGGACCCCGTTCCGGGATCCGGGGAAAGCCGGGCGAGAGCGGCGCCTGACAGTCTGGACCCCGGAACAAGTCCGGGGTGACAGCGGGGGGCAAGGACGGAAGGCGCGGGAGGGCCGCAATCCGTGGCCCGACCCGGCCGATGGGTCGATAACCCGCTCGGACCCAAGCCTCGCGCCCCGTCCGCAAGAATTAAACCGGACAGCAATGGACTTGTTCCGGGCATCCACATCGGGCCGCCGCCCCTCTCCCCAGCGGGGAGAGGGGACTCGCGGTGCCCCTACCTGGCTTCTCCCCTCCCGCTTGCGGGAGGGGCCGGGGGAGGGTTGCTCGGGAACGCGCCCCCCCTGTCAAGACAGGTATGAGCCAAAAAGAAGGGCGGATCGCGCCGCCCTTCGAAAATGTCTCCGGGGCCGACCGGGCCGGTCCCAAAAAAAGCGTCTGACGCTAGAACGTCACCTTGATGCCGGTGACCAGGGCCAGACCCGAGTTCTCGGCCTGTAACTCCACGTTGCCCTGTGCGTCCGCGGGATGTTTGGCGTTGTTGTCGGGGTCGGCCGCCATCGACATCTTGTCGCCTTGGGAGTCGTTGTAGATGGCGTTCAGATGCCACTTCACGCCGGGTCCCATCGCCCGCGCGTAGCTCGCGATCATCTTGGTGTGTCTGGCCTCGGTGTCCTCCATCTCGCCATACATGCCGGTGAGGCTGAACGAGTTCGCGCCCGAGACAAACCGCACGCCGAGATCGACGAGGTAGCCGCGCCTCGCCGCCGGATCCTCGGTCTTCTTGTAGCCGAACGCCGTGCGGAAGCCGCCGCCGAAGTCCATGCGGCCGGCGACGATCCAGGCCCTCATGTCATCGGCGTTGGCCGAGCCGCTGGCGTTGCTGCCCCGTGCGCTCAGTATGCCCGCGCCGGCGCCGAAGCCGACATCGCCGAACTCGCCGGAGAAGCCGGCCGCCATGTGAAGCGCGTCATGACGATCGGCTTCGGCATTGACCCGCGCGTTGTCGTCGTTGTTGGCGACTCTCGGCTCGTAGGTCGCGCCCGCCTGGAACCCGCCGAGCTTGGGCGAGATGTAGGTGATTTTCTCGCCGTCGCCCGTCGACAGGCGCGAATGCCGCAGCGTCTCGAAATACAGGCCCGCGCTCGCGGTCGGAATCCAGGCGTCGTCGAAGCTGAGGTTCTCGCCCACGCCGGTCGCCCAAGAGCCGGTGTAGCCGGTCAGCATCTTCACCGCCACGCCCTCGGTGCCGCCCAGGACGACCTGGCCGAACGAGCCCGAGACCGACAGGAAGTACTCGTCGATCGGGTCGCCGCCGGCATTGGCGCCGCTGTGGTTGTTCTGGCCCTCGAGCTCCCAGCGGGCGTGGATCTTGACGCCGCTGTCCAGCGTCGCCCGCCCGTTGAAGTGGACCTCGGCATCGGTCCGGGTATCGAGCGCCGAGGTGTCCGTGGCGGCGTCCGTGGACTTCTTCAGGGAATCGCCGCTGCCGTCAGCCGCGGTGTTGCCCTTCACGATGTGCTCGATGTCCTCGTCAACGATGCCGCCCACGACGCCCTCGTAATAGCCGTTCACGCTGATCGACGGCTTCATCATCTTCTTGTCGGCCGCGACCGCGCCGCCGGTGGCGAGCATCGCCGCCGCGGCAAGGGCCGTACCGGCCATCAATTGCTTTCTCATAGCCCCTCCATGGAGTTGACGGATCGCTGCAACTGCGCAGAAATATATGGATGTCTAGTTCTTCCTATGATTGCATGACAAAATCGGTATCAAACTTGGTTAAGTATTTGATTATAAGCCGTATTTCCCGCGTCGGCCGGCCATGCCGGATTCTCGGGGGATCGCGGCCCGTCCGGCCGAATCCGCCTCGACTCGATGCCGGACATCGACGGTTTGATGACGGAAACAGAACCCGGTGCGGTTGAGGGGAGAGCCGGAATGCCGAGGAGAAGCGAGTTCCGGATCGGCAAGCGCGCGGTCGAGGCGCTCCGCGTGAAGAAGCGCGACGCCACGTTCTGGGATCGCGACCTCGCGGGGTTCGGCGTCCGCGTCTACGCCACCGGGCGCAAGGTTTACGTGGTCCAGACCCGGGGGCCGAACGGGCCGAGGCGCGTCACGCTCGGGCGGCACGGCGAGATGTCCCCCGACGAGGCGCGGAAGCGGGCGCGGTCGGCGATCGACCGGCTGAAGCGGGGGGAAGACCCGTTTCCCCCGCCGGAGCTTACCGTCGCGGAGCTGGCCGGGCGCTACCTGCGCACCCATGTGGCGGTCCATTGCAAGCCGAGCTCGGCCAGGCTCTACGAGCTCGCGCTCCGCAGGCACATCCTGCCCGTGCTCGGCGCGAAGCCCCTCGGCGCGGTGGGGCGCGGGGACGCGGCCGACCTCCACCGCCGCCTGAGGGATTCCCCCCACATGGCGAACCGGGCGGCGCGGGTGCTGTCGGGAATGTACCGGCAGGCCGAATCGTGGGGTCTGGTCCCGCCGGGAAGCGATCCCTGCCGCTCGGTGCGCTACTACCGGGAGCGCCCGCGCGAGCGGTTCCTCGCGCCCGACGAGTACCGGCGGCTCGGCCGGGCGCTGCGCGAAGCGGAGGCGAAGGACCGATCGTGGCGCCCGGCGGTCGCGGCGATCCGGATGCTGCTGCTGACCGGGTGCCGCAAGGGCGAGATCGTGATGCTGCGCTGGGACGACGTCGACCGGACGGCGCGCGAGCTCCGGCTGAGAGGCACGAAGACCGGGCCGCGCATGGTGCCCCTCACGGCGCCGGTCGTGCGCGTGCTCGACGGCATTCCGGGGACAGAGGGCAATCCCTGGGTGATCCCCGGCCGCAAGCCGGGCGCTCATCTGACCGACCTCTCATACCATTGGAGGCGCGTCGCGGCGCGGGCCGGGCTGGAGGGCCTGCGCATTCACGACCTCCGCCACTCCTACGCGTCGCGCGCGCTGGCGCTCGGCGAAGGTCTCGCCACGATCGGCCGTCTGTTGGGACACTCCGGGGTCGCGACGACGGCGCGCTACGCCCACCTCATGCGGGACGCAGAGAAGGCGGCGGCGGGGAGGGTCGGCGACAGCATCGCCGTCCATATATCTCCCGCCCGCGGCGGTCCGGGCTGACGGGGCGCCCGGTGGCGAAACGGCTACGGTGGAGCGTGACGAACCGCATGGTGGACGCGCTGGAGGTAACCCGGGACACGGTGTTCTGGGACCGGAATCTGACCGGTTTCGGGGTGCGGGCCTATCCCTCGGGCGGCCGGGTCTATGTGGTCCATGCGCGGGGGCCGGAGGGATCGCGGCGGGTCACGCTGGGGCGCCACGGCGTCATCGGCGCCGAGGAGGCGCGCCGCCGCGCGGCCCTGGTCATCGCGCGGGTGAAGGCGGGCGAGGAGCCGGCGCAAAGGCCGGGTGGGGCGGGGACCGCCGGCGGGCCCACGGTGGCGGAGTTCGCCGCGCGCTACCTCGAGGAACACGTGGCGGTGCGCTGCAAGCCGAAGACCGCGAAGACGATTCGATCCGTGGTCCGGCGGCACATCCTGCCGGCGCTGGGCGGCGTTCCCTTGGCTATGGCGCGACAATCTGGGTGAGAGCCGCGCGTCAATCAGGATGAGATTCCCGGCGGCAGCGGCGGGGGGATGATTCCCTCGCGCGGCGGCGATTGCAAGCGGGTTTTGATTGTCGCGGCGCGACCGGTTTCGCGGTCTTGATTGTCGCGGAGGGACGGTCGGGCGGAGATTAAGCGGCCCGCGGAGGCGGTCCCCGCGGGCCGTGAGTTTGGCGGCCGCTTCGCCGAGTTGGCGTCGGCGGATCAGTCCTTGGTGTTTTTCCCGGTGGCGTAGCTTGCCGGTCGGCCGGCCTTTCGCTTGCCCCTGTCGAGCGCTTCGCGGCGTCTGTAGCTCTCGACGTTCATCTCGAGGATGGTGGCATGGTGGACGAGGCGATCGACGGCGGCCACGGCGGTTGTTTCGTCGGGGAACACCTTGTCCCAGGCGCCGAAGGGCTGGTTTGCGGTGATCAGCAGCGATCGCCGTTCGTAGCGCGCCGAGATGAGCTCGAAGAGCACGCCGGTCTCGGCCTGATCCTTCTGGACGTATGCGAGGTCGTCGAGGATCAGAAGGTGGAAACGGTCGAGCCGGGCGAGCAGGGCTTCCAGGGCGAGCTCGCGGCGCGCCACCTGCATGCGCTGGACCAGATCGGTGGTTCTGGTGAAGAGCACGCGGTATCCGTTCTCGACCAGGGCGAGGCCGATGGCGGACGCGAGATGGCTTTTGCCGGCGCCGGGCGGGCCGAAGACCAGGCAGTTGGCGCCCTGGGTAAGCCAGGCGTCGCCGGCGGCGAGCGCGTTGACCTGGGCCTTCGAGATCATCGGCACGGCGTTGAAGTCGAAGGACTCCAGGCTCTTGCCGGGGAGCAGCTTTGCCTCCCTGAGATGGCGTTCGATGCGCCTTCGGTCGCGCTCGGCGAGCTCGTGCTCGGCGAGCGCGGCGAGGAAGCGGGCGGCGGTCCAGCCCTCGGCGTCGGCCCGCTTTGCGAAGCTCTGCCAGAGTTGGTTGATCGTCGGCAGGCGGAGATCGGCGAGCATTAGGGAGAGCTTGATGGCGTCGACCTTGTTGGGGTCGGCCGCGCTCTTGTCGTTCCGGTCGGTCATGCCGCGTCTCCCACGCCGAGCAGGGTCCCGTAGCCGGCCAAGTGCGGCTTGGTGACATCGACGCTGGGCATCTTGCCGCGGTCCGGCGCGAAGCGGGTCTTGAGCTTGACGGGATCGGGGAGCCCGCCGGCCTTGAGGGCGCGGTCGATCTCCGCGGCCAACTCGGCCTCGCAGCTCTCCTCATGCGCCAGCGCCAGCAGGGCGACGGCGAGCCGGCAGGCCTGGCGGTCGCCCACCCGCTCCAGGGCCCGCTCGAAGCAGCGCCGGTAGGGCGCACGCGGGAACAGCTCGTCGCGATAGACCAGGTTCTTGAGCGCCATCGGCTTCTTCTTCAGCGAGTGGATGACGTGGCGGTAGTTGACGACATGAACGTTGGGGCCGCTCGCCCCGGCCCGGCCGCGCGGCAGGGTCAGGATGCGGGTGCCCGAGAGGAAGAGTTCGAGCCGGTCGTCGTAGAGGCGTCCGCCGAGCCGGTGGCCGATCAGCCGCGAGGGCACGGTGTAGAACACGCGGCGCAGCACGAAGCCGGACGACGAGGTGATGTTGACGCTGATCGGCTCGTAATCCGCGGTCCGGTCGACCGGCAGGTCCCGCAGCGTCGCGCGCTCGGCCTCGATGCCCCTGGAGCGGTGGGCGTTGGCACGCCCGACCACCTCGGCGATGAAGCCGCGATAGGCGTCGAGATCGTCGAAGTCCGACGAGCCGCGCAGCGCCAGGGCATCCGCGATCGCGCGCTTGAGGTGGCCGTGTGGCCCCTCGATCGCGCCGTTCTCGTGCGCCGCGCCGCGGTTGTTGCGCGAGACCGTCATGCCGTAATGGGCGCACAGCGCCTCATAGCGCTCGGTCATGTCCTCGGCTTCGTCCCTGCGCAGGTTGCGGAACGCCGCCGACAGGCTGTCGGTGCGGTGCTCGCGGGGCGCGCCGCCGAGATGCCACAGCGCGTCCTGCAGCCCCTCCGCCAGCGCCGTGAAGCTCTCGCCGCCGAGCACCACCTGGGCATGGGCGAAGCCCGACCAGGCGAGCCGGAAGTGATACAGCATGTGATCCAGCGCCTGCCCCGCCACGGTCACGCCGAGCGCGCCCATGCGGGTGAAGTCGGACAGGCCCTGCCGGCCCGGCTCGTGCTTCTGGCGGAAGATCACATCCTTCTCCGCGCCGTGCTCGGCGCGCCAGACGCGGATCCGTCGCTCCAGCGTGCGCCGCACCCCCGGGTCCAGCTCGGGATGGCGCAGCATCAGCTCCTGGAACACGCCGACCGGGCGGATGCCCGGGCTGGTCTCGAGAATCGGCACGACTTCGGTGTCGAAGATATCGGCCAGTGGGTCCGGGCGGCGCCGGCCCCGCGGCTTCTTCTCTTGAATGGGCGGCGCCGGATCGGCGGCGAGCCGGTAGCCGGTGGCCCGGCTGAAGCCCGCCTTGGCGGCCGCCACCTCGATGGTGTCGGTCTTCTTCTGGGTCATGAACAGCCTCTTCTGGCGATCGGTTATGTGACGCCCGGGCAACGCCGCGCTCTCCCGCTTGGAAAAGCATCAGCGTTCGCCCGGCCGGCCGAATCCGCCAGAAGGCCCGGGGGAAAATTTTGCGAGCCGGCGGCCCGGAACTCCGGTCGGGCTACGCCCTCCCTCCGTTCCGGGCCGCCGCCTTCCCCCGTCTCATCCTGATTGACGCGGAAGTCTCAGGTTGATTGTCGCGCCGCACTTGGCGTCGCTCGACCGGGCACGGGTCGCGGAGCTGCACCGGGGGCTGTACCGGACGCCGTCGACGGCCAAC
The DNA here is from genome assembly GCA_965202835.1 of Alphaproteobacteria bacterium. Classification (GTDB taxonomy): domain Bacteria; phylum Pseudomonadota; class Alphaproteobacteria; order MPNO01; family MPNO01; genus MPNO01. Next base: position 1,195,272 of record CBDBCA010000002.1, read on the forward strand.
GCGGCGGTCAAGACCCTTTCCCACATGTACGTTCTGGCGGAGGAATGGGGCGCGGCGGCCGGGGGAACCAACCCGTGCCGGGCGATAACCATGTACCCCGGGCGGCGCCGGGAGCGTTTCCTGACCGACGCGGAGTTCGAGCGGCTGGGCCGCGCGCTGGACGAGGCCGGAAGGCTGGGCGGCGCCTCGCCGGCCGCGGTCGCCGCGATCCGCCTCCTGGCGCTGACCGGATGCCGCAAGAACGAGATCCTGACCTTACGCTGGGAGGACGTGGATCTTCGGGCGGCGGAGTTGAAGCTCGCCGACGCCAAGACCGGCCCGCGCAGGGTGGCGCTGTCGCCGGGGGCGGCGAGGCTGCTGGCGGAAATCCCGCGCGCGGCGGGAAACCCCTGGGTGCTTCCCGGGCGCGGCAAGAGCCGGCCGCTGCGTTCCATCGACGATGCCTGGCGGATCGTCAGGGAACGGGCGGACCTCGACGACGTGCGGCTCCACGACCTGCGCCACTCCTATGCCTCGCGCGCGCTGGCGCTGGGAGAAACCCTTCCGATGATCGGCAAGCTGCTGGGCCACAGCCAGATGGAAACCACCGCCCGGTACGCGCATCTTGCGAGGGATTCGGTCCGCGAATCGGCGGCGCGCATCGCCGACAGCATCGCGGACGATATATTCTAGGATCGGGCCGTGGGACTTGCCCGGCACCGCCCGAACGGAGCGGCGGTGCGCGCGTCGGCGGACACCCTCTCGATGTCCGGACCCGCGGGAGGCGATTGCACGATCGTTCTATTGGAAGTTACGATTTGATGACGGAGTTGTAATAGGAAACCAGAATTCTAGGTCGCTCGGTTCCGAACATTGCCAATACCGGATCGCGACCGGCCCGGGTAACGGTGCGGCGTGCCGGTCCGCGCCGGGAAATCCCGGCATCCGGGACGCGCCAGGCCCCCACGAATCGACGGTTTTCCGGGCGTGTCCGCGTTCCTGTTGTACATTTGCAACAGTGGTTGAACATTCTGGCGGCGGGGTCGCTTCAAAAGTTGCGAATTGCCCGGCCATGCTCTACCCAGAATGCGACTTGGGGCACCAGTCCGTGTCCCGGTCTTGCTGCGCAGTAGCAGTTGTAACCTAACTCCATGGAGGGGTTATGAGAAAGTAACTTTTGGCCGGTACGGCCCTTGCCGCCGCGACGATGCTGGTCGCGGGCGGCGCGGTCGCGGCCGACAAGAAGATGATGAAGCCGTCCATCAGCGTGAACGGCTACTACGACGCCCTTGTCAGCGGCACCTTGGAAGAGGAGCAGAAGCGGGGCGGCGACGACATGACGCCCGACACGGCGGCGGTTGATGTTTGGTCGGACGCCGAAATCCACTTCAACGGACGCGGCACCACCGACAACGGCCTGAAGGTCCACGTCCGCGTGGAGCTTGAGGGTGCCCAGCACCACAGCACCTCGGACCCGATCGACGAATACTTCCTGTCGGTCGCGGGTTCGTTCGGCAAGATCATCATCGGCGGCACCGGCGGCGCCCCGGTGAAGATGCTGACCGGGCTCAGCGGATCGTGGGCGACGGGGGTGGGCGAGACGCTCAGCTTCGACGTCAACGACCGGATCCCGAACGCCGGGGTCAGCCCCGACGGTCTCAGGGGGCACGGTCACTACGCAATGCAGCACTCGCGGCTGGACACTGGCGATGCGCAGAAGATCACCTACATCTCGCCGAAATTCGGCGGCTTCCAGGTCGGCGCGACCTACTCGCCGAACCGCAGCAACGGTGATGACAACACACGGAACAACACGGCGGACGGCCCGCACGACGGTCTTGAGGCTGCGGCCGTCTACGGTGGCAAGTTCGGCGATGTCGGCTTTGCCGTGGGTGCCGGCATGACGACCTACCAGGGCGCGGACGGGGCAGTGGACGATGACCGGAGCGATTGGCTCGTCGCTGCCCGCCTCGACTTCGGCGGCGGGTTCCGCGTGGCCGCCGCCCACAAGCAGGTGACCGACGAAGACGACCGTCGCCAGGGCCAGCTCACCGATGTCGGCGTGCGGTTCGTCTCGGGTGCCAACTCGTTCAGCCTCACCGGCGTTATGGGGGAGATGGACAACAGCCAGGCTTCCTATACCGCAGTCATGGGCAGCTACGCGCGGGCGATGGGGCCGGGCATTAAGGTGCATCTGAACCTGATCGGCACCGAATCGGAGAGCAGCGACGGAAACAACGAGAACCGCGGGATCGTTTCGGTCGCCGGCCTCAAGGTGGTGTTCTAGCGCCCGAAGATTTTCGGGACCGGTTCGGCCGGCCCCGGATCACTTTCGAAGGGCGGCGCGAGCCGCCCTTCTTTTTTTGTCTTTCCCGTCTTGCCTGCCCGCCATTTCGACCGAAGCGCCACACGCGCGGAGCGCTCTCGAATCCCGACAGGACGAGTTCAATATCTACAATCTATGATTGCAGTCACCACTCCGTGGCTCCGCGGGGACAAAAGAAGCGTCCGGTTGGCAGGAAAGCAGGGCCGTTCGGTCGACGGAGAGCCAAGCACGCTTCGGTCCTTCCAGGTTTCACCCAAGAGCCCGTCCGTCCCGGATCGAGCCGCCGCCCCGGCCGAGGCAGCCCCATTCGACAGGGTTGGAGCACGCCCTTCGACACGCGGCTCCGCCGCTACTCAGGGTGAGGGTGCTGTGGGAAGACCAAGAAAACTTCATCCCGAGTAGGCGCGTCAGCGCCGTATCGAGGGGACGCGCCACGGTCGGACGATGCGCCCCACTTCCAACTGAAACGGACAGGCCCTAGAATCGCCGCTCGACGACGGGTTCCTTCCCGGGAGATGCCCATGAGCCAGAAACCGTCCGTCCGCCTCAGCCATGCCGGGTTCCACGTCTTCGATCTGGACCGGATGGTGGACTTCTTCACCTCGGTCTACGGGCTTCGGGTGACCGACCGGGGCTCGCTTGCCGGACGCGGCGAGATCGCCTTCCTCGGCGCCGACCCGAGGGACCACCACCAGCTCGTGCTCTACCAGGGCCGCACGGCGCGGGACGGCGTCCACCACAACCACGTCTCGTTCGAGGTGAACGACCTCGACCGGCTCAGGGAGATCCACCGGGCGCTCTCGGACTGGCCCGGCGTCGGCAACGTGCTTACCGTGAATCACGGGGTGGCGTGGTCGGTCTATTGCGACGACCCGGAGGGCAACCGGACGGAGGCCTTCGTCGACACCCCGTGGCATGTCGACCAGCCCTATTATTCCGACGACCTCGACCTCTCGCTCGACGACGCGGAGATCGCCGAGCGCACGCGGCGAATGCTCGACGAAGACCCCTCGACCGAGCCGGTCGGAGAATGGCGCACCCGCTTCGCCCGGGAGCTCGGGCTCGAATAGGGCGGTCCGTCGAGGCTGGAGGGGGAAAGGCAATGCTCAGATGGACCCTGTTCGTCGCCGTGCTGCTGGCGGGCCTGGCGCCGCTGCGCGCCGAGGTCGTTCACGTCGACAGCGCCGCGCTGGAGCAGCTGATGGCAGAGGACGTCGCGGTGATCGACATCCGGCGGCCGGACGAGTGGAAGCGGACCGGGACGATCGAAGGCACCCACCCGATCACCTTCTTCGACGCCAAGGGGAACTACGACGTTCGCGCGTGGATGTCGAAGCTCGCATCCGTGGCGACCGGAGAGCGGAAAATCGCGATCATGTGCCACAGCGGCGGGCGGAGCCGTCCGGTCAGCCGCTTCCTGCACGAGCGCATGGGCTACCGGCGGGTCTACGACGTGCGCGACGGCATCGCGGGGTGGATCGCGGCGAACCGGCCGACCGTTCCCTACCCCTGACGGCGTCGCGGCGGTCCGTAACCTGAGCAACCGGATAGAAGGGTGACACTATAGACCGGTTACATGGGTAACAGTGTTCGCGGTTTGTTTGGCATTCGCGCGGCCCGGCCGGGCCGCGCGAATGCGATGGAGTTTTTTGCTCCCGCGGTCGACGATGCCGAGATCGATGTCGGCGAAGCGGACGATCCAGTGCCCGCTTTCGGTCTCGGCGACGCCGACGGTCTCGCCGGCCAGCGGCTCGCCTATGAACACCAGGTCGCCGCCCCACTTGATCGAGCCGTCCGTGCGCACCCGGCGCACCGCATGGAAGGCATCGTACCAGGGCTCCTCGAGCCGCTCGGGCCGGGGTCTGGGCGAGGGCCGGTAGAAGGCGGCGGGCGGGAGCTGGCCGAGCGCCTCGTGCGGGCGGTTGACGTTGAAGTCCTCGCGGAAGCGGTCGAAGCGGGCCTGCTGGCACGTCTTGCTGGCCGCCGGCGGCCGGGTGGTCTCGCTCGCCAGGGTCCGGTGCATGCGCTCGTGGCGCCCGTTCTGCTGCGGCCGGCCCGGATCGATCCGCTCCAGCGCGATGCCCGCCTTCACCCAGCCCACCGACAGCCGCGACAGCCCGCCCGCGCCGGTGCCGGCAAACGGCGGCCCGTTGTCCGAACGGATCGCCTCGGGCAGGCCGTGGCGCTGGAACAGCTCCTCCACCGCCGCGCCGACTTCCTCCGTCCGCGGCGGAACGATCACGCAGGCCAGAAGGTAACGGCTGTAGGCGTCGGTCACCGTCAACGGGTCGCAGCGCGCCCCGTCGCGGGTGCGGAACCAGCCCTTGAAGTCGATGCACCACACCTCGTTGGGCGCCTCGGCGGGGCGCAGCGCCCGGCCGGGTGCGGCGACCCGGCGGCGGCGGCGCCGCGAACCCACCAGACCTTCCGCGCGCAACAGATCCCCCATCGTGCTCGCCGCCGGCCACACCGTCTCGGGGCGATCGCGCATCAGAACCGCGCGCAGCTTGCGCGGACCCCAGTGCGGGCGCTCGATCCGCAGCGCCACGATCGCATCCGCCACATCCGGCGCCATCGAGCGGCCGTGGCGGCGCGGCGCGCGGGAGCGCTCCACCAAACCCTCCGGGCCCAGATCGCGATAGCGGGCCAGCCACTTGTAGCCCGTCTTGCGGCTGATCCCGTAATCCTCGCAAAGCGCAACCATCGGCAACTCACCACGCAGGCACTCGGCGACAAAACACATCTTCTCGTCCATCCGACAGGTCTCCTTCCACGGCATCGGCCACCTCCCGGCCATGCCATAACCTGTCACCCATCTATCCGGTCCATTCTGTTACCTATCTATCCGGTCTGTACCAACCTAGGCCGCCCTCCCCCGACCCCTCCCGCAAGCGGGAGGGGAGAAGGCAGGGAGGTGTCAGCGAGCGAGTCCCCCTCTCCCCCGCGGGGAGAGGGCCGGGGCGAGGGAGAGACCGGTTTCACTTCTTCATGTGGCCGCCGTGGTCCATCTTGCCGCCCTTCGCGGCTCCGAAATGCATCTTGTGGATCAGCCGGTCGCGGGTGGGTCCCGAAACGTCCAGCCTGAGGGCCCATTCGCCGTGCATTTCGAGCTCGATCGTCGCCCGGTACATGCCGGGCTTTCCGCCCGGCGACGCGGTCACCGGCCTGACATTGTGCGCCAGCGGCATCGACGGCATGTCGGCGCCGACGACGAGCTTCGCCCCCTTCAGAGGGGCGCCGCTCTTCCTCCCCATCAGCACGATCTTGCATTCGTAGACGAGCTTCTTGCCGGTCGGCGCGCAATCGACCTCTGCCCTTGCCCTCTCGGCCGCTCCCGCGCCGCCCGACCACGCCATCGCCGATGTCAAGGCGAGAACCGCGAGCGATCTCGAAACCATCATGCAACCTCCTTCTTCCGCATGCCGAGATAGGAGCCGACCAGGAGCTCGTGGCCGAGCAATTCGCTGGCCTCGCCGTCGAGCACGATGCGCCCGCCTTCGAGAACGTAGCCCCGGTCGGCGACCGCGAGCGCCCGGCGGACGTTCTGCTCGACCAGCAGGATCGTGATACCGCCGTCGCGCAGCCTGGGGATGAGGTCGAACACCTCGCGCGCCGCCAGCGGCGCGAGGCCCAGCGAGGGCTCGTCGAGCAGCAGCAGCCTGGGCGCCGCGACCAGCCCGCGCGCCAGGGCCAGCATCTGCGCCTGGCCGCCGCTCAGGCCGGACCCGCGGTCCTTCAGCCGCTCCTTGAGCATCGGGAACAGGTCGAGGACCCGTTCGATCTCCGCGGTCTCGCGCCGCCGATCATGGGCGGCCGCGGCCGCGAGCCGCAAATTCTCTTCTATCGTGAGACCGGCGAAGATCAGTCGGCCCTCGGGCACCTGCACGACGCCTCGCCCGATGACCCGGTGGGACGGCAGGCCGACGAGGCTTTCCCCGTCGAGGCGTATCTCCCCCGACGCCGCCCTCGCCACGCCCGAGATCGCGTTCATCGTCGAGCTCTTGCCCGCGCCGTTGGCGCCGATGAGCGCCACGATCTCGCCTTCCGCGACATCGAGCGACACCCCCTGGAGCGCGCGGATCCTGCCGTAGTTCACCCGGAGGTCGCGTATCTCAAGCATCTTCCGGGGCCTCGCGCCCGATATAGGCCTCGATGACGCGGTCGTCCCGCAGCACCGCTCGCGGCGGACCATCCGCGATCTTGCGGCCGAAATCGAGCACGCACACACGGTCGCACAGATCGCGGATCATCTCCATCTTGTGCTCGATGACGATGCAGGTTCGCCCGGGGATCGCCACTTCGCGGATCAGCCCGACCATGTGTTCGGTCTCCGCCGGTGTCATGCCGCCGGCGGGCTCGTCGAGCAGGAGCAGCCGCGGCGAGCGCGCGAGCGCCCGGGCGAGCTCGAGACGCCGCCGGTCGGGAAGCGGCAGCCCGCCGGCGAGGATTTCGCGCCGATCCGCGAGGCCGGTTCTCTCCAGCAGGTAGTCGACCTCTTGGCACCGCTCCCGTTCGGCCGAACGGCCGGCGAACAGCAATTCGCGCCACGCCACGTCGTCGCGGCGGTGCTGCGCCGCCCACACGTTCTCGAACACCGTCATCCGTTCGAAGATCCGGAGGTTCTGGAAGGTGCGGGCCACGCCCCGGTTGACGATCCGGTTCGGCCTGGCCGCCCCGATGTCGCGGCCTTCGAGGCGCACGCTTCCGGCGCTCGGCGTATAGACGCCGGTGACCACGTTGAACAGGGTCGTCTTGCCCGATCCGTTGGGTCCGATCAGCCCGACGCTCTCCCCCGCGGCAACCGAGAGGTCGAGCCCGGCCAGCGCCTCGACGGCGCCGAAGGTGCGGACGAGGCGCGCGATCTCAAGCATGGCGCCGCCTCAGCAGAAGCCTGATCCGGTTCACCGCCGCCTCGTCGAGCAGCCCGCGCGGACGGAAGATCAGCAGCACCGCGACCAGCCCGCCGAAGGCGATCATCCGGTAGCCCGAGATGGCGCGAACGCTTTCGAGGAAGCCGATGTCGATCGCCACCCCGATCAGGGGGCCGAACGCGGTGCCGAGGCCGCCGATCAGCCCGTAGGCCAGGCTGTGGACGCCCAGCATGACGTTGAAGATCTTGGGTTCGACGAAGGTGGTGAGATGGGCGTAGAGCCCGCCGCCGATCCCGGCGACGAATCCCGCGATGCAGAGCGCCATGATCTTGTATGCGGTGACGTCGAGCCCCTGCATTTCGGCCAGCATGTGGTCCTGGCCGATCATGCGGAAGATGGATCCGAGGCGGGAGCGTTCCAGCAGGAAGAACGCGCCGAGCACGGCCGCGAGCAGGCCGTAGATCATCAGCATGTATTCGAGCGCCGTGATGTCGTTCTCGAAGATGTAGCGGATGTCGCGGAAGCCGTCGGAGCCGTCGGGCCCGACCATCTCGCCGTCGATCTCGACCCGGTACTCGAACACCTCGAAGACGAGACGGACCATCTCGGCGAAGGCAAGCGTCGCGATCGAGAAATAGAGTCCGCGTATGCGGAGCGTCGGTATTCCGACGAGGACCGCCGCCGCCGCGGCCACCGCCGCGCCCCACAGCAGGCCGGGCCAGAAATCCCACCCCCACATGGCGGTGGCAATTCCCGACGCGTAGGCGCTGATCGCGAAGAAGGCCTGCTGCCCGAACGAGATCTCGCCCACGATCAGCAGCAGATAGGCCGACAGCGCGATGAACGAGATCATCCCGATATTGGACAGGACCCCGATCAGGTGGTCGTCCATCGCATACACCCGCTAGCGCCTTACCGGGGCGGAAGGATCGTCACGGATCAACCGCTGTCCCGCGCTCGACCGGACCGCACAGGCATTGACGCAAATCCGGCGAGGGGCATCAAGCGCAATCCTCAGCCGCGGGGCTCCCGGAGACCCAGGCGCTCGAGACGGGGCAGCACCTCGTCGCGGAAGAACGGGAGCTCGTCCAGATAGTTGACGAAGGAGATTCCGATCCCGCGCAGCCCGGCGTCGGCGAATTTGGCCAGCTCGGCGGCGACATGGTCGGGATCGCCGACGATGGGGATGCCGCCGAGCCCGTGGGCGATCTGCCGCCTGAGGTCTTCGAACTCCGCGGGAGGCACGTCCCCGGGAAGGATTCCCCGCATCGCGAGAATGTTGTCGACCGCTTGCCAGTCGGCCTCGTCGATGACGCAGAGGCGGTGGTATTCCTCCGCCTCCGCCATCGTGGGCCGGCAGGTGACGACGCCCACCGAATAGACGTCGATCTCCCGGCCATGCTCCGCGGCCAGGCGTTTGGCCGCGCGGATGTCCCCGGCGAACTCGTCTATCGTGCCGGCGCGGCGGGGCGTCGAGAACAGCGCATCGCAGTTGCGCACCGCGAACGCCCGCCCGGTGGGCGATGCGCCGGCGTTCATCAGCAGCGGGCGGGTGCCGCCGTGGGGCCCCGGCGAGGAACGGACGTTGCGGAGCTTGAGGAATTCGCCGTCGAAGTCGAATTCCCCGTCGCGCTCCCACATCGACTTCACCGCGTCGATCCATTCCTGGCCGTAGGCGTAGCGTGCCTCGTGGTCGCGCTGGGCGACCCCGAACATGGTGAACTCGCCCTCGTTCCAGCCGCAGACGATGTTGAGGCCGAAACGCCCCTCCCCCACAAGGTCGGCGGTCACGAACGCCTTGGCGGCGATGATCGGGTGGAGGAGCGGCGCGTGAACGGTGGCGAACACCGTCATGCGCTCGGTATAGGCCAGCAGCCCCGTCGCCCAGGCGACCGACTCCAGCGTCTGGCCCTGATAGTCGGTCTCGCCGCCATAGCCCTTCCACCGGCCGATGGGCAGCATGAAATCGATGCCGGCGTCCTCGGCCATCCGGGCGAGCGCCAGGTTGTCGGGCCAGGTGCCCGACCAGCGTTCGGGCACGCCGGTCACGGCGCGCCCGGAAGAGCAATTGGGGCCGAACAGGCCGAGCTTGAACCGGTTGGCGTTATGCATCGCCAGCCGGGCCCGCATATGCTCGGCCCGCGATGTCATGCCCCGCCCTTCCCCATTGCTGTCCGGTTCAACTTTGGGACGGGCTTCGTGCCGATTGGCGAGACCGTCCCGCGATCCGAGCCTCGATTAGGCCGATGGGTCGATAATCCGCGGGCAACCCGGCCATGCGCCCTGTCCACAAAAATTAAACCGGACAGCAATGACCCTTCCCGGGGGGCGAGCGCGGCCCGCCCCCGCTTGCGGCTGCGCGACTAGAGCTTGGCCGGATCGATCCGGTCGTAGATGTGCTCCTTCATCAGCGCCTGGAAGGTCGCGGTGTCGCGGGTCTTGCCGGCCAGCAGCTTCTCCCACTTCGCCACGTTGGCGCGATAGGCGTCGATGACCTTCTGCGGATCCTTGACCCGGCGCTTCTTGGCGCCTGCGATAACGGTCGCCATTTCGGTCTTGAGGTAGCCCGCCAGCAGGTCGGAAAACTCCTTGCCGCCCTTGGTGAACACGCCGCCGGACTTGCGGACCATGTCGATACCGGTCATCTCGTCCTTCGCGTAGCCGTCGATCGTGGTCATCGCCGCCGAAAGCGGCATGGCGTCGAGGATCGCCTTCTTGTGTTCGAGGGGGAGGCCGTCCCAGGTCGCCCGGTTCATCGCGAAATGGGCCGCACCGGCGAAATTGCCCATCGGGAAGTCGAGCACGTATTTGACGTACTCGCCGATCGAATAGGCCTTCACCCACGCCATCGGCCCGATCGCGCAGTTGATCTGGCCGCGCTGCAGCGCCTCGATCATGTCGGAGGCGCTCATCGATACCGGGGTTCCGCCCATCGCCTTGGCCCAGCGCCCGTTGGCGCCGGAGGTGCGGATTCTCTTGCCCTTCACCTCGGCGAGGTTGGTCACCTTGGAGTTGCAGATCAGCTTGTAGGTGTTGAGGCCGTAAAAGCCGAGCGGAACCGTCTTTTGTTTCCTGAAATCGGCCAGGCATTCGGGGCAGTCGTGGAAGATCGTCTCGGCGGATGCGCCCGCCGCCACCAGCGCATCTTCGGCGAACATCGCCATGTCGGTGATGGTGTAGACATGGGGAAGCTTGGACTGGACGAAGCTCGGGATGATGATGGCGCCGTCCGCCACGCCGCCGCCGAGATTGGTCAGCGAGGCGCGCAGTCCGAAGAGTTGGCCGCCGGTCAGAAGCTTCCACTTCAGCTTGCCGCCGGTCGCCTTGGCGAGCGCCTCGATGGTGGGCGCGAGCCCGTGCGTGTTGACGTTGTGCTGCGGCGGCAGGGCGCTGCCGAACACCAGCTCCCGCGCCGTCGTCTGCTGCGCGAGCGCAAATGCGCCGACGAGCGCGAGAATCATCGCATATCCGAACCGCTTCATATTCCGTTCCTCTCGTTTTCCGGTTGCGGTTATCTCATCATGCCCGGCAGGAGCAGCGCAATGTCGGGGTAGGCGACGATCAGCGCGATGACGACGATGTCGCAGACCAGGAACCACGCCACGCCCTTGAAGATGGTTTCGAGCTCGATGTCGTCGCCGACGACGCTCTTGATGACATAGACGTTCATCCCGACCGGCGGGGTGATCATCCCGATTTCGAGATACTTGATCACCAGGATCCCGAACCAGATCAGGTCGAGATTGAGCGCGGTGAACATCGGCAGGAAGAGCGGCAGCGTCAGCAGCATCACGCCGAGCGGGTCGAGAAACATGCCGAGCACGATGTAGATCAGCGAAGCGGCGATCACCAGCAGCAGCGGATCGCCGGCCCATCCTCCGACCGCGTCGGCGAGATAGCCGGGCACTCCGGTGAGCGCCAGGAAACGGGTCAGAAGAACCGCGCCGACCGCGACGAAGAAGATGCGCGCGGTGCTGCTCAGCGCTTCCAGCACGCTCAGCTTGAGCCGTTCGAGCGTGAGCCGTCTCTGCAGCCAGACGATCACGATGGCGAGCGACGCGCCGGCCGCGCCGGCCTCCGTGGCGGTGAACACGCCGGCATAGAGCCCGCCGATGATGCCGGCCACCAGCGCCGCCAGCGGCCAGATCTCCTTCAGTGCGGCGAAACGCTCGCCCCAGGTGGCCTCGTAGTCGATGTTGGGCGCGAGCTTCGGGTTGAGCTTGCAGCGGACGACGATCATCGCGCTGTAGACGAACGCGGTCAGGATGCCGGGCAGGATGCCGGCGATGAACAGCTTGCCGACCGAAACTTCCGCGAAGATGCCGTAGAGCACCATCAGGATGCTGGGCGGGATCAGCGTGCCGAGCGTCCCCGCGCTCGCCACCACCCCGGCGGCGAGGCCCTTGTCGTACTTGATGGCCAGCATTTCCGGGATGGTGATGCGGCCCATCGCGGCGGCGGTGGCGATCGACGCACCCGACGCCGCGGCGAAACCGGCGCAGGCGAAGGTCGCCGCCACGGCCAGCCCGCCCGGCAGCGCGCCCAACCAGAGCCGCGCCGCGTTGAACAGCGCCGAGCTGATCCCCGAGTAGTAGGCGACCGCCCCCATCAGCAGGAACATCGGGATCGCCGAGAGCGACCAGTGCGCGGCGAACTCGAACGGCGTCGTCCTGAGCGAGGCGAAGGCGACGTCGAAATTGCGCAGGCTGACGATCCCGAAGAACGCGACGAGGCCGAGCGCCGCGCCGATCGGAACCCGGAGCGCGATCAGGACGATCACCGCGCCGATCCCGGCGAACCCGATCTCGAGCGGTGTCATAGGAGCCGTTCCGGGGCCGGAAGCTTCACCGGCCGGCGCCCCGGCGCGCGTGCCGCGCCACGAGACAGGCGAACAGTACCGCCATCAGCGCGCAGCCGATCGGAATCAGCCAGCGGCTCGGCCAGATGACGATCAGGTCGTCGGCGGTTTCCCAAAGCTCGCCGCCTTCGGTCTGGATTGCCGCCTCGATCGCGCACTGCCAGGCCATCACCGCGACATAGCCGAACGTCAGCACCGCCGCGCCCGCGTCCATCCAGGACCGCACACGAAAAGGCAGCTTGCGGGTGAAGAGCTCGATGAAGATATGGCCCTCGCCCCGGCTCACGTGGGCAAGGGGCAGGAACACGACGGCGACCATGTAGTAGCCGGCGACGATTTCCAGCGTGCCGTTGATCGGCGCGCTGAAGGCCAGACGGCCGAACACGTCGGCTGTCACATGGACCATCATCACCAGGATGAGCACGCCGGCGATGGCGGCGAGCGTATCGGAGGGGATGCGCAGCCAGGCTCCGAAATCAGGCGCGGCGGTGTCGTTCATCCCCGGACTCGTCCCCCGCCATCACGGCCTACGCTCGGCCTCGGGGGATTATCGATCCCGCCGGGAAACCGCGTCAAGCGCGGGCGGCATGGCGCGCGGCAAGATAGCCGAAGGTCATGCCGCGAACCAGCAACAGCCCGCCTTGGTAACCGACCCCGAAATCGGTCTGCGCGGCGGCGCCGCCACAAGCGTACAGCCCCGCGATGGGGCGGCCACGCACATGCAGCACCCGGGCCTCGGCGTCGGTCAGCAGGCCGGCGGAGCTCGACCCGCTGGGATGCAGGCGGACACCGTAGAAAGGCGGCTGGGAAACCGGCGCCAGGTTGGGGTGGATCGGGTGCGAGCTGTCGCCCGACAGGACCTGGATCCAGAGAAATTCGCCACGGCCGAATTCCGGATCGCGGCCCTGCTCGGCGCCGCGGTTGAAGCTGGCGGCGGTTTCTTCGAGCGCCGAACCGTCGATGCCGAGCTCGGCGGCGAGGCCGGCCAGCGAGTCGGCGCGCGCCAGCCAGTCGGGCGCCGGCGCGCCTGGCGGCCGGCCGGCGAAGGAATAGCGTTCCTGGAACCGGCGGTCGAAGATCATGAAACAGGGCAGGTTCGGGAAATTCCGGTTCGCCTGGTCGAACGCCTTGATCGCCCTCACCCCCTTCTGGAAGCTCGATTCGTCGAAGAACCGACGGCCTGCCCGATTGACCACCATGGAATGCGGATAGCTGAGCTCGGTGAATCCGGTCATGCGGAACCGCGCCGGCTCGCCTTGTCGCTCGGCCGGGATGTCGTAGCCGAGAAAGAAGAAGAAATTCTCCGGCACCCTGTGAATGGCGGCACCGATCTCGGTAGCCATCGTCATCCCGTCGCCGGTGATCGAGCCCGGGAACATGGAGCGCCAGTCGGGCATGCCTTCGAATCGCGCCACCAGGTCCGGGTTGCTCTCATAGCCGCCGGTCGCCAGCACAACGCCGCATCTCGCCGCGATCTCCGTGGAACGGCCGGCGTGCCGGCCGCGAATTCCCACCACCCGGTCGTCGTCGAGGATCAGCGAGCTGGCCTCGAACTCGGTGAAGATCGGGACACCCGCGCGTCTGAGCCCGGCCAGGAACTGCCCCACGATAGCCTGACCGGTACCGAGTCGACCGCTCTCGGCCCGCTCGCGCACAAGGTCCGGATCCCAGTCCTGCATGTTGCCGAGCCCGCCCCAGGCGACCATGTCCGTGCTCGACATTCCGGGCGGAAAATAGGGATTGTCCCGGAGCAGGTCGGACCACTCGCCGAGCTCGGCGCGCGCGATCGGCGCGGCGTTGAGGTTCCGGCCCGCGGCCGTCGATCCCGGTGCCCGGGGGTAGAACTGGTCCGGCACCTTGGGGCGAAGCAGGAGCGACACGCCCAGATCCTCGAAAGCTCTCAGGGCTTCGTCGGACCGTTCGGCGAGCGCCGCGAGGTTCTCCGGGATCGCGGCACCGCCCGCGATGAACTCCAGATAGGTGCGCGTCTCCTCCGGGCTGTCGGACAGACCGTGCGCCGCCTGGTGATGGTTCGCCCCGATCCACACCCCGCCAGACGACATGGCGCTGCCGCCGCCGATGCGGGTCGATTTCTCGACGACGCATGCCGTGAGGCCGTTTCCCGCGGCCGCCAGCGCCGCCGAAAGCCCTGCCAGCCCCGATCCCACGCATACAAGGTCCACTGCCGGGATTTCGTCCATGGGTCGTCCGCTCCATCCGGTCCCGATCAGCCCCGGGCCGGGCCTTCAAACGGGAAACTCAGTCCGGCTTCCGTGCCGCCTTCGCCTCGACCCGGGCGAGATAGGTGGTGCTGGCAATAATGATCAACGCGCCGAGGACGGTCCAGAGGTCGGGAATCTCGCTGAAGATGAAGAGGCCCAGGAGCGCTGCATAGACCAAGCGGGTGTATTCCATCGGTCCGATCACGCTCGCCTCGCCGACCGCGAAGCCGCGCACGAACGCGATCATCCCGAGCGTGGTGAGCAGGCCGATGCCGGCGGCCATCGGCCATTCGATCCCCACCGGAGAGCGCCAGACCAGGATCGCCGGCACCAGGAAAACCAGCACTCCCCCAATGTGATAGTAGAACAGGATCCGGACCGCCGGCTCCGTGCTCGCGAGCATCCTGATCATCACATTGGCGACCGCGAACGACATCGCCGCGCCGACGGCGACGATCGCGATCGGATCGATTCCTTCCGGGCCGGGGCGCAGCATCACGATCACGCCGACGAAGCCGAACCCGGTCGCCCACCAGCGCTGGCGCGTGACCGCCTCGCGCAGCAGCACGATCGCGACGATCGTGGTGAACACGATCCGCGAGAACGAGAGCGACGTCGCGCTCGCCAGCGGAAGATTGATCACCGAGATGAGCGTGCCGACCTGCGCTATCGCGGCGATGACGAGCCTCGTCGCGTGCAACCCCAGCCGCCGGGTCTTGAGACCGGAAATGCCGGCGCGCCAGAACAGCGGCGACAGGATGACGACGCCGACCGAGTAGCGGAACAGCGCGAGCTCCAGGGCGTCGATCGAACGGCCCAGCGTCTTGATCAGCACGTCGTTGAGCGCGAACGCGACGCTGCCGAACGTGATCCAGAGGATGCCGCGCAGGTTGGGCGGCAGCCCGCGCCATGGCGCAAGCAGCGGATCCAGATACACCTTCAATCGCGCAAGGCCGCCGGTAGCCGGGTATAGAAGTCTTGCATCGCTTCGAGATCGGGCATCGCCGGTCCGAGACGGCCGAACTTCATCCCTGGCGCCTCGTCGACGGTTCCGCTTGCGCTCAACGGCCTCCTCCCGTGCCCGTGTGGCGGATCGTTTCCTTGAGGCCGGGAGCGATCCGATATTCCCAAAATCCGGTGTACGACTTTCGCATATAATCCCCAATCGTATCGATGGAGCCACCATGGCCGATCCGGACTTCGGGACCGACTCGCTCGAAACGATCGTCGGCGCGCTGCGCTCCGATCGGCTGAGCGCCGCCGCCGTCGCCGATTGGGCGGTGGCCAACCATGCCGTGCGTGGCGAGGCGCTTCACGCATACAAGACGTTCGACGCCGACCGCGTGCGCAGGGAAGCCGATCTCGCCGACGCGGCGTTCGCCGTCCACAACGATTTCGGCCCGTTGCAGGGCATTCCGGTCTCGATCAAGGACCTGTTCGGTGTCGCGGGCTATCCGACGTTCGCCGGCTGCCCGCGCGAGCTGCCGGAAGAATGGCGACATGAGGGGCCGGTCGTCCGGTCGCTGCGTCGCCAGCTGGCGGCGATCAGCGGAAAGACCCACACCGTCCAGTTCGCCTATGGCGGGCTCGGCGCCAACCCTCACTGGGGCGCGCCGCGCAACCCGTGGGACGCGTCCGCGCATCGCTCGCCGGGCGGCTCGAGTTCGGGCGCCGGGGTCAGCCTGTGGGAGGGTTCGGCATTGCTCGCAATCGGCTCGGACACGGCCGGATCGGTCCGCATCCCGGCCTCGATGACCGGAACCGCGGGAATCCGCCCCACCGCCGGCCGCTGGTCGACCGAAGGCATTGTACCGTTGAGCCCGGCGCTCGACACGGCGGGCGTGCTGGCGCGCTCGGTCGCCGACATGACGATCGGCTTCGGCGCCATCGATCCGGGTATCGAGGAGGACGCCGTCGCCTGGACATGCCGGCTGGGCGCCGCCGAACTGGCCGATTTCCGCGTCGGGCTGTGCGACTGGTATTTCGAGGATTGCGATCCCGGTATCGCCGAAGGCATCCGATCCGCGCTGGACGAGCTCGAACGCGCCGGCCTCCGCGTGTCGCCGGCGACCATGCCCCAATTCGAGCCCGCGACCGAGCTGTTTCGCCAGGGCGGGCTCCATGTCGGCGATTTCACGCGGTTCATCAACGGCGAGATGTCAGCCTACCGCGCCGACCTGGATCCGGCGGTCGCAATTCGTATCGAGGCGATGGAAGCCTTGCCGGCCTCGGAGCATCTCCAGCGCGTGCACCGGCTGGGCGAGCTCTCGCGCGAGGCGCATCGGTCCTTCGATGGGCTGCACGCGCTGGTCGGGCCGACCCTGCCGTTGACGCCGCCGGTCATGGCGGAGATCGCCGACGCCGAAGACCATCTCCGGAAAAACCTGCGGCTGGTCCGCAACACCAACACCGCGAGCCTGCTCGGCATGTGCGCGGTCACGCTGCCGGTGGCGCTCGATGGCGCGGGAATGCCGGTCGGGTTGCACATCGTCGCGCGCGGCGGCGACGAGGAAACCGCGCTGGCCCTCGCGCTCGCCTGCGAACGCGCGCTCGGCCGGGCGCGCGAGCGTATCGGAACGCCCCCGATGTGCCGGGCCTGAACGCGGGACCCATGACGGAACCGCCCGGACGCGAAAACCGCTTGCTTCCAGGGAAGCGTCGACACGCGGAAACGGTCCGGGGCGAGAGTCCCGGCTCTCCCGGCGCCGGACTCCGCGTCGGCGGTTCCGGGCGTTGCCTTGCGGGCCCCCTTTGCCCGCGCGGAGCCACGGAGTAATGACGGCGTGCACAGGTTGCCGGGTCGATGTGACGATGGAGAGGGAAAAGAAAAGAAGGGCGGCTCGCGCCGCCCTTCGAGAGTGGTCCGGGGCCGGCCGAACCGGTCCCGGAAAAGCGTCGGAGGCTAGAACCGCACAGTGATGCCGCTCGTGATCACCGCGCCGGAGTTCTCCTGCTGCCCCGAGAGGGTGCCGGAGGATTCACCGATGGCGGCGCACCCGACGGCGCCGGCGGCGCTATCTGGCGCGGAGCAGTCGGCCGATGCCACGGCGCTTTCCGACCGGCTGACCATCAGGTTCGCATGCCAGGACACGCCGGGGCCCAGGACACGGTTGTAGCCCACGCCCACCGCGGTGTACTGGGCGGCGTCGTTGTCCTTCTCGCCGTGGGTACCTGACAGGCTGAACTGGTTCGCGCCCGACACGAAACGGACGCCGGCCGAGACGACCTGTCCTTCGAGGGCCTTGGGGCTTGTCCATTGCTCATAGCCCACTGCAACGCGGAAGCCGCCGCCGAAGTCGAGGCGTCCGGCCGCGCCCCAGCTCGACTTGTCCTCGCCGTTGGTCCCGGCGGTGTCGTCACGGCCTTGCATGGTCAGATAGCCGCCACCTACGGCGAAGCCCACATCCCCGAACTTGCCCGTGTAGGAGGCCGCACCGACCATACCGTCATGGTGGACCGCGGTGACGTCTACCAGGGTGTTGTCGTCCTGCTCCTCGTTCGGGATGTACGACGCGCCGACCTGGAAGCCGCCGAATTTCGGAGAGATATAAGTGATTTTCTCTCCGTCGCCGCCGCCGCCGTGCTCGCGTATGCGCGCGTCCTGCATGACGTGGAACCTGCCTCCATGTCCTCCATCGGCCGCCGGGATCCAATTGGCCGAGTTGAACTGAAGGTTCTGGCCGACATTGGTCGCCCACGCCCCGGTCATCCCGATCAGCATCTGGACCGCCGCGTTTTCGTCCGAACCGAGAATGATCTTGCCGAACGAGCCCGAGATCGATACCCACGACTCGTCGATTTGGTCGTTTCCGTTCGCAGGAGTCGGCTTGCCGGCGCTGGTATGCGACTGGCCTTCCAGGGCCACGCGCGCGGCAATCTTCATGCCGTTGTCGAGCGTCGCGCTACCGTTGAAGTGGATTTCGGTATTGCCGCGCACGTCGATCGCGGAGGTGTCCGTCTCCGTATTGAGCGTTCCGCTGGCGCCGCCTGTGTGCGACCACTTGACCTCTTCGGTCCGGTCCGCGATGCCGCTGATTACCTGCTGGTGGAAACCGCCCACGCTAATCGACGGCTTCATCATCTTCTTGTCGGCCGCGGCCGCGCCGCCCGCGACCAGCATCGCCGCGGCGGCAAGGGCCGTACCGGCCAAAAGTTGCTTTCTCATAGCCCCTCCATGGAGTTTGGGTTACAACTGCTACTGCGCAGAAATATATGTACAGGTATTTCTTCCTAAGGATGTATTGGAGGGGCGGGCGAGAATTTACACATATCGTTGAAATCATTGGATAATTTTTCGGACTTCGACCCCTGTTCGATTCCGGCAAGCGACAGCCCCGCCGTTCCGACTCCATGTCTGGTTTGCGGTTTGATGACGGAGACAGGGGTGCGGCGCGGTCGAGCAAAGAGCCGACATGGAAAGCGTTCGTTCACGCGGTGATGAGAGTGGCGGATTCAACGATTGAGCGTTCGCTTCCAGTCCTTGCGGAGGGGCCGCAACCAGATGTCCTTTTTCGGCTCGGCTCGTTTCGTATGCCTGTCATAGCGTCCTCTTCCCTGGGTGGTCCCGACGCGGGTCCAGCCGGACGCCTTGTAGACGGCGCCGGTGTATCGCGGGGTCTCGACGAAGGTCTCGATGAGCACGGGCGTGGTGTTGTAGCGCGCCGTCCAGTCCCCGGGCAGGCGGCGGCGCACGATGGCGAGGATGTGCGAGCCGAGGTTGGGGATCTCGATCCACGGCAGGATCAGGAAGCGCGGATTGTCGACCACCAGCGGCAGGTTCTTCTCGCGCATCTCGGGCGACCATCCGATGAAGCGGTCGCGCGGGGCGAGCTTCCAGGCGGCGGTGGAGAAGCCGAGCATGGCCAGCGGCCAGCCGTTGCGGTCGTGGACGGCGTAGCGCATCTGGGCGCCGACCAGGGTCTTGTATCCGAGGTAGTGGTAGCGCGCGACGAACTCGTTCCACAGCTTCCCTTCGCGGGTGTTGCGCACGACGATGCGCATGTCGAGGGGGCGGACCTCGTCGAGCGTCGTCGGGGCGGGGAACAGCGGCGGCTCGGTCTCCGGTCCGAAGACAATGGGCCTGGGCCGGCCCTGTCTTCCTCTTGGCGGCGGCAGGACGATCACGCCGTCGCGGTGCATGGCGAGCATGGTCACCTTCGCCATCATGTCCTTGAGGCCGCCGTCGGGCTTGAGCCAGCCGATGCGGCGGCAGAACTCCCGGGACAGGGCGGCGCGGGTGGGCTGCGGATCGGCGTCTATGAGCGCGCGCAGCAGCGCCATCTCGTCGGCGGTGAAGTCGCGGCCGTAGTAGCGGCACTCGACCGCGCCGGTCATTCCGGCGCCGTGAACTCGCGCCTGCGCTCCTCGCTCATCGTCCAGGGCAGCCACGGCGACAGGTCGTCGGGCGGCTGGCCATCGTTCTCCGCGCAGGCTTCGAGCCACGCCTCCAGCCAGCGCAGGGCGTCGATGCCGTTCATGGCGAGGGTGCCGAGGACCGAGTACATCGCCGCCGTGAAGTCGGCGCCGTCCTCGCTGTCCGAACCGAAGCATAATCGGCGCCCGATAACGGCCCTCCGGAACTCGCGCTCCGCGACATTGTTGTCCATGGGGACCTGGGGATTGTCGACGAAGACGCTCAGTCCCTCGCGATGCTTGAGCAGCGAGCGCAGCGCCTTGGCCTGGCGCGCCTTGGCCGGCAGGTCGGCCAGCTCCGCTTCGCCCTGCGCGAACAGCTCGTCGACCGCCTTCTTCAGCGCGGCCTGCGCGGCGTCGAACGCCGGCGTCTGGCGTATGAGAGCGAGATCGGGGTCGTAATGCTTCAGCCGCTCCTTGTTCAGCCGGACGACCGACGCGAACCGCTCGACCCACCCTTCGCACCACTGCGTGAGCTTCATCTGGCCGGCCGCGCACTCGATGAAGTCGCGCCTCTGGTGGATCCAGCACCAGCACAGGATCACCTTGCCGTCGAGCTCGCGCGCCATCTTGATGTAGGCGACGTAGCGGTCGCAGACCAGGAACACGGGGCCCTTGACCGAACCGAACAGCTTCATCGCGGCCTCGGCGCCGCGCGAGGGGTCGACGCGGTAGTAGACGGCGTCCTTGCCGACCGAGATCCACAGCCACGCGCGCCGCGAGCGCCCGGTCTCGCTCAGCGCCTGGATGCGCCAGCCGGTCTCGTCGCCGTGGCGCACCGCCATCCCGTTCTGGTGGGCGAGGATCGCCTCGGCGAGCGGCGCGAACAGCGGCTGGAAGCGGCGCACGCTGCTGGCCAGCGTCCCCGGCGCGACCGCCAGCCCCTGGTCGGTCATCCACGCCGCGACCTGACGCAAGGGCCGGAAGCAGGCGAAGCGCTCGTAGAGGATGCGCGCCCAGACGCTGGTCCCGAAGGGCGTCCTGGCGAACAGCCGCGCCGGCGGGGGCGCGATCGCCTCCGGTGGCGAGGACGGGCAGTCGCAGCCCCGGCGGTAGCGCGGACGGACGATCCTGCGGACGTGGGCCTTGACCGCGATCTCGATGACGGCCGAGGAACGCTCGCCGTTGGCGACATAGGGCTTGCCGCAGCACGAGCAGATGAGCGCGTCCTGCGGCGGCTCCTGCCGTTCCTCCTTCTCCTCGAGCGCAGGCCGTGGAGTACGGCCGTGGCCGGGCGCGCCGCGCTGCTGGCCGCGCTTGCGCTCCGAGCGAGGTGTTTCCTGCTTCTCGCTCCGGCCTCCGAAGACCGCCTTCGACAACGAAGCCCGCGTCGAGCGGAGCTGGGCAATCCGGGCTTGCAGTCTCGCCCTGTGGGCGCGCAGGGACTTTATCTTCCTGCCCAGCCGTTCGTTCGACTTGCGCTGCCGGGCGATTTCCCTGTGCAGCGACTCGATGGTCCTGTCCCGATCGCGCACGATCCTGAAGACCGCGCTCAGCAGGGGACGCTCGGCAAGCTTGGCCTCCAGCTTCTCGTTCTTGTCGGCCGACGTCCTCAGGGCGCGTCTCAGATGGAAGATGCGCCACGTCTGCTCCTCGATGAGGTCCATCTGGTCGTGGTAGCCGGCCAGCTCTCCGCGGATTATCCCGGCCTCGTCGGTCAGGCTGCGGACAGTCTTCTTGAGGTCCTGCAATTGCTCCTGCTCGCGGCGCAGCCGGCAGGCCTCCCGCTCCAGCCGACGGGTCTCCCGGTTCAGGGAACCGACGTCCTGGCGCAGCGCCTTGATCGTGTCCTTCTGCTTGCGCGCCCGTTCCAGCGCCTTGCGAAGCTGGGCGCCCGCTCTCCGGGGCGGCGAAGGCCGTGCCGCCCGTTTCAATTTGCGAAGAAGCGCCGCGACTTTCCTGCGCAACGCCGCGATCTCGTCCTTCTGCGCCTGCGAGCACTCCAGCGCCTTGCTCAGCCGGGCGTTCTCCCGCGTCAGTTGGCGGAGTTCCCGGGTCAGGGAGGCGACTTCCCCGCGCAGCGCCCCGGCGATGTCCTTGCCGGTCTTCGGCGCCGGCATGGCCTTGAGCGGCTCGATCTGCCCTCCGGACGCAGCCGCGACCGCATCCTTCCCGGCCTGCAACAACTGCAAGGCTTCGCGAAGCCGGAAGACTTCCATGCGCAGCGACATCATCGTGCCGCGCTTGCGCGCATCGACGCCGGCTTCCGACAGGAGCTTTTCCAGCCGCGTCACTTCCGACTGGTAAAACAGCGCGTCCTTCGCCGCGCGGCGGACTTCCTTCACCTCCTCGACCGCCGCCTTGAGCCTGTCCCGGCTCTTGTCGAGGTGCCACTTCAGCGAACCCGCGCGGGAACGGGCTTCCCGCTCCGCCCGCCGCAACTCTTCGCAACGCGCCTCCGCCGCGTCCGCCCGCGCCCGTTCCGTCTCCGCGCGGGCCTGCGCCTGCTCGCACAGGGATTGCCAGTCGCGCGGCTCCGGTGCCGGTGCCGCCGTGGACGGCGACCAGAACCCGCCGTCCGCCTCGTCCAGCCTCGCGGGTGCCCCGAAATCCTCGTCGCGCATCGCCATGCGCACGACGATATCGAATCGCCGGCGGCGTTACCAGTGTCTTGTTGAGGGTATCGAAAATGACATCCGCACCCAGGGAAGAGGACGCTATGACAGGCATACGAAACGAGCCGAGCCGAAAAAGGACATCTGGTTGCGGCCCCTCCGCAAGGACTGGAAGCGGACGCTCAATCGTTGAATCCGCCACTCTCATCACCGCGTGACCGAACGCTATCCCGACATGCCCGTACCCAGCGGTAGCGGTTCGTATCGAGGCAATGGAAGCCTTGCCGGAATCGCGGTATCTCGAGCGCGAACGCATCGGAACGCCCCCGATGTGCCGGGCCTGAACGTGGGACCCCGGGGGGAGACCGCGAACGGGGGGTCCATGACGGAATCGCCTAGGCAATACGAAGCCGCAGAGCTGCGCCGGATAACCGATGTCACCATCGGCCATTACGACCGGATGGCCGACGACTATTGGGCGGGCACGCGGGATCACGACGTAAGCCAGAACCGGGCGGCCCTGATCGGTGCCATCGAGGGCGAGCCGCCATATTCGATCCTCGACTTCGGCTGCGGGCCAGGGCGTGATCTGATGGCATTCCACGAAGCAGGCCACGAAGCGGTCGGCCTCGACGGCTCGTCACAATTCGTCGAAATGGCCCGGCGCATGACGCGTTGCGAGGTATTGCACCAGGATTTCCTGGCGCTGGACCTTCCCTCGGCGCGATTCGACGGAATCTTTGCCAACGCCTCGCTGTTCCACGTGCCGAACCAGGAATTGTCTCGGGTGCTGGGCGAAATGCACACCGCCCTCAAGCCGCGCGGTGTGCTGTTCAGCTCGAACCCGCGGGGCAACGACGAGGAGGGCTGGGCGGGCGGGCGCTTCGGCTGTTTCTTCGATCTGGAAACATGGCGCGACCGGTTGAGTGAAGCCGGCTTCGCGGAGATCGATCACTATTACCGGCCGCCGGGAAAGGCGCGTCACGAGCAATTCTGGCTGGCCAGCGTCTGGCGCAAGACGTAATCCGCTAACGGCGGGCTGCGCGTTACCGCTCCGGCCGTGGACGCATCCCGAGGAAAAAGACGGTGAGTCCGAAACCGGCCAGGACGGTCATGACGAGCGCGACCGGCCGCATCGTCCCGTCATAGAGGTACCCGCTTATCAAGATGACGGTGGAGCTGGCGCTGATCTGGCTGAATCCCAGAAACGACGACGCGGCGCCCGCCATCGACGGGAACGGCGCGATGGCCGCGGCGGAGGCCGGCGGTATCACGAAGCCGACCCCGAACATGAAGGCGATAACCGGCGCGATAATGAATGGCGCGGATTGCACCCCCGTATAGGCGAGCACGACGGCAATCGCCGCCGAGGACAGACATATGAGGTTGCCGGTATCGATCAGACGCGTGCTGCCAAGCCGGTTCGAAATACGTCCCGCCACCATCGAGCCGAGAATGAATCCCCCGAGCGAGATGGAGATATACGTCCCGGCGAGGCTCGGTGTGGCGCCCCAGGAATCGATGAAGACGAGGACGCTGCCGGACAGCCAGCCGAACATCGCGGCGTGGATGCAGCAGGTGCATATCGTGATCGTCACGAAGCGGCGGTCGGTCAGCATCACGCGGTAGTTTCCGAGCAGGCGCCGAAATCCCAGCCCGCCCACCTGCCGCACGGGAAGCGTCTCGGCAAGGCGCCACCAGACGAGAACGAGGATGGCGGTCCCGTAAGCCGTCATATAGACGAAGATGGCGCGCCAGCCGAACCAGTCGGTCAGGACGCCGCCGACGATCGGATTGGCGACCGCGATTATGCCGAACGCCGCCATGATGTAGCTCAGGACCTGCCCGGAACGCTCTGGGCCGTAGATGTCGCGGACCACCGCGCGGGCGACGGCGGGAGCGGCGCCTGCGCCGATTCCCTGAATGATGCGGGACATCACGAGCGTTTCGAAGGAAGCGGCGACGAAGGCCAGCACCGTGCCCAGGGTGAACAGGCTCATCGACCACAGCAGCACGGACCGTCGGCCGAAGCGGTCGGACAGCGGGCCGTAGACCAGCTGAACCGCCGCGAAGGCATAGACGAACGCGCTGATCGAGAGCTGCCCGGCGCCGGCGCCGACGGCAAATTCCGAACGAATGTCTGGTATCGCCGGCAACAGGGTATCGATCGTCGACGCGTGCAGCGCCAACAGCATGGTAAGGGTGGTGCCGAGAAGCACTGATTGCAGCTTCATGCGGAACGCAGTACTCGAAGAGGTCGGGTCCAGTGTTCGAAGTGTACCGGATTCGAAGGGTGCCGCCCCGGCGCCGGTCCCGCCTTCGGTGAGCCGGTTCTTGCACCGGCGCGGTCGAACGTGGTTCGATCCGGATGGCGAAGCGGGAGAGAATTCCGATGGCATCGAACGGCATTCCGCAGATCGACATCGCCCCGATGCTCGCCGGAGATCCGGCGGGAAAGCAGAGGATCGCCGAACAGGTCGGGGACGCGCTGGAGACGATCGGCTTCTTCTCCATCGTGGGCCACGGCGTCCCCGAAAGCGTGGTCGGCGACGCACGCGATCTCGCATACGAGTTCTTCGCCCTTCCGCTGGAGGAGAAGATGCGAGTTCCGCGCCCCAGCATTGCCGCGACCAGGGGCTACGACCCGCCGGCGAACCAGAAGCTGGCAGCCACGCTCGGCAACGACTCGCCGCCGGACCTGCAGGAAATGTTCGGCATGGGCGATTTCGACCTGCCGCACGAGCCCTACTACACCGAGGGTCACGGCAAGGACTTCTTCTCGCCCAATCTGTGGCCGGAGCGGCCGGCGGGGATGCGGAAGGCTTTCGAGAGGTACTACCGGGCGCTCGGCGGTATAGGCGACGAGCTTATGCGGATCTTCGCGACCGCGCTCGGTATCGACGAGCGCTTCTTCGACGACAAGATCGCGCGCTCCATCAGCCACATCCGGTTCAACAAGTACATGGCCCAGAAGGAGGCGCCGCTGCCGGGCCAGCTTCGGGCGGGCGCCCATACCGATTACGGAACGCTTACCATCCTCTATGGGGAGGACAAGCCGGGCGGTCTGCAGGCCTTCTCCCCGGAAGGCGAATGGATCGACGTCCGGCCGCCTCCGGGCGCTTTCGTGGTCAATATCGGCGACATGATGGCGCGCTGGACGAACGACCGTTGGGTGTCGACGCTCCACCGGGTGGTCAATCCGCCGCGCAGCGAAGACCGGGCCGAACGGCTCTCGATCGCCTTCTTCCATCAGCCGGGACACGACGTCGAGATCCGTTGCATCGAGACCTGCCACGGCCCAGGCAATCCGATCAGGTACCCGCCGGTGACCTACGGCGACTACCGGTTCGGAAAGGTCCTCAGCAGCCGGATCGCGGAGGACGCGGGTTTACGATGACATCTCGACCGGGCGGGTCCAGTCGTGCCGGTCTTCCAGCCGACCGTACTGGATGCCCGTGAGCTCGTCGTAGAGGGACCTGGTCAGCGGCGCCGTTTTCGCCAGCTTGGGTATCAGGTCCCGTCCGTTGAAGTTCAGCCGGCCGACGGGAAGAACCGCCGCGGCGGTGCCGGTCACGAACACCTCCTCCAGCACGCCCTCATCGAATGCCGCGACGATCTCTTCGATGCCGACGGCACGTTCCTCGACGGCGATTCCCCGGTCGTCCAGCAACGTGACGATGCTCTCCCGGGTGACGCCCGGAAGGATTGCGCCGTTCAGTTCCGGGGTGACGACCCGGTCGCCGATCCTGAAGAACACGTTCATCAACCCGGCCTCCTCGACATAGCGGTGTTCGCCGCCGTCGAGCCACAGCACCTGGTCGAAGCCTTGCTCGCGCGCCTGCCTGCCGGCGGAAAACGTGGTCGCGTAGTTGGCCGAGGTCTTGGTCTCTCCCACGCCGCCATGCGGCGCGGTACGCGCGAAATGGTCCTCGACCTTGAGCGACAGGCCGGTTTCGCCGGTCTGGAAATACGCGCCGACCGGACAGGTCATGACGATGAACCGGTAGGAATTCGACGGCCGGACCTCGAGATGGGCTTCCGCGCTGAAAACGACGGGCCGGACATAGAGCCCGAACCCGGGCCGGTCGGAAATCCAGCCCCGGTCGATATCGACCAGGCGGGTCACCGCCTCCACGAAGTCGTCTTCGTCGATCTCGGGAATGCACATGCGCCGGCAGGAAAGGCGCATTCGCGCGGCGTTCCGGTCGGGACGGAAAAGACGCACCTTGCCGTCGACGCCGAGAAACGCCTTCAGCCCCTCGAACGCCATCTGGGCGTAATGCAGCGTCATCGCGCCCGGCTCGATTTCGATGGGCCCGTAGGGAACGATCTCCGAGCCGCGCCACGCGCCGTTCCGATAGGTCATGGTGAACATGTGGTCGGAGAAGACCTCTCCGAATACCAGCCGGTCGAGGTCAAGGTTCCCGAGCCGGCTCCGTTGGGTGCGGCGGACCACCAATCCGTCCATGGCTGCCCCTCGTCGTCTCCCGAACCGGCGCTCAGGACAGCAAGTCCATCGTCGTCCCGATCCCCGCCTCCCGGGCGCGGCGATAGATCGACCATGCGAGCGGCATGTCGACGCTCCCGAGGCCCGTCGGTATCGCCATGATGCGATCCCGGTCGTTCAGGCGGCCGGCGCTGTTTCCCAGCACGATATCGCCGAAGGAAGCGAATTCGTCCGGCAGCCGCAGATCCGGCCGCCGCTGCGCCGCGGCAGCTCGCAGCCCTGCGTCGTTGTCGGCGACCAGCATATCGATCGTCTCGAACGCCTCGTCGTCCCAGGCGGTCAGGACGTCGAGGGGAATCGCCAGCATGCCCTCGGTCCACCAGTCGGCCTTCAGCGGCCGTTCCGATCCCTGCGGTATCGACGACACCACGATGTCCATGTCGCGAACCGCATCCTCCACGGAGGCCGCCGGGGTGAGATTCCACCTCCCCTCCCTCGCCATGACGGCGCAGAATTCTTCGCGGCTGGCCTGCGTGCGCGACGCGACTACAACATCCAAGAGCGAGGGAAACAGCGCCGACAGCACCCTGAGAGACCATTTTCCGAGTCCGCCGCACCCGACCAGCCCCAGACGGACCGGCTCCGGGCGGGCGCAGTGCCTGGCGGCGACGGCGCCACAGGCCGCCGTCCGCACTAGGGTGATCCACATGCCTTCCATGATCGCCACCGGATGCCCGTGGTCGGGATCGTTGAGCACGATCAAGCCCGAGGAATCGGGAAATCCGCGCGCGGTATTGCCCGGGTAGTACGAAATCCATTTCATTCCTAGCGCCCGCTCGCCGGCGACCCAGGCCGGCATCGCGTGCAGGAAGCTGTGCGCACGGCCGGGATGCACGCCGGCCTTCACCGGCACCTCGACCTCGCCCCTTCCGTCCATGCGATAGGTCTCTTCCACGACCTCGATTATTTCGGGCAGCGGGGGCGCCACCGCCTCGATATCGGCGCGGTCGAGGAGGAGCAGTTCGGGAGGCCGCGACATCATGGCGGTCATTCGACGACGAACAGCTCCCAGCCGGGATCGGTCGAGAGGATTTCGCAGCCGTGTTCGCTTATCGCCACGTGCTCTTCCGGGTTCACCAGGCCGTCCGGGCTCTCGATCTTGGGCTCCGGGGTCAGCGTCATGCCGACTTGCAGCACCGTCGGGTCGAACCGGTTGATCGAGGGCGGTTCGGTTTCCAGTCCGATGCCGTGGCCGATCCGCTTCGCCGGATGATCCGAGTAGTTGACGAACCCGGTCGTCGCCAGCAGCGACTGGGAGTATTCGAAGATCTCCGCCATGGAAGTTCCGGGCACCATGCGATCCATGACCTTGAACAGGATTTCCCACATCCCGTCGTGCTCGTGGCGCTGGCGGTCGTTCGGCGCGCCGAACACCGCCCGGCGCGTGAAATCCATCTGGTAGCCCTCGAAACCGCATCCCCCATCGAGATAGAGCACATCGCCGGCCTGGAACGCGCCTCCCGGCCCGGTCGCTCCCAGCGCGATAGGCGGACCGGAACCGAGATCGGCCCCCTCCTCCATGTAATAGGTGACGATGCGCTTCTGGATTTCCGCCGGCGTAATGCCGACATGGAGCTCTTCCAGGCAGCGCTTCCATGCCCGCCCCCCGATGGCGCAGGCCTGGCGTTGCGCCTCGATCTCCCATTCCGACTTGATCGTCCGGCATCCCCAGATCACGGGCCCCGATTCGACGAACCGGACATTGGGCAGTTCGGCTTGCAACCGGATGAAATCGCCATAAGGGATGCCGAGCCAGGTATCGCGCCCGAGCTCGATCGCGACGGTGGCGTTCGACAGGCCCCGGTCCTCGAGAACCGCCCGAATCCCCCAATCGACACTCTCGCCGGTGTCGAACGGCACCTCGGGATAGATACGCCGGTCCTCGACCCAGGACGGGTAGGGACGGCCGTAAAGCCGCGCGAACATGCCGGGGCCCGACCAGCTGACGATGGCGGCCTCCCCCTCCAGCGGAAGAACGAACGCGTTGGGCCGCTGCTTCATCCACGCGGGCGCCCTTTGACCGCTGAAATAGAAGAAGGTCGTCGGATCGGTCACCACGAGACCGTCGATCCCACGCTCCCTCATCAGCGTGCGCGCCCGAGCTATCCGGCTCTCGTATTCCGCCGCCGGGACGGCCATGAAATACCTCGCTCGCGTTGCGGTTCGTTTCGCGGTAACGAGCTTACGCATGCGCTACCCCGCGTTCCAGCACCCCGCCGGCGGCGGGGGACGAGCCCGCGTCTTTCCCGTCCCGACGCCGGATGATAAGGATTTCGGCATGAAGACCGTCTTCGCGAACGCCACCGTCATCGACGGACGGGGAGATGCTTTCCACGGATTCGTCGTCGTCGACGGCGAAGAGATCCTGTACGTAGGACGCGGCGATGCCCGCTATCCGGCGACCGGGTACGAGGTCGTCGATCTCCGGAAAAAGAGCCTGCTTCCCGGTTTCTTCGATTGTCACGTCCACCTGCGATCGGACGGGCTTGCCGATCCGCGCGCGCAGGTCCTGTCCGATACGGACGCGCTGTGCGCGTTGCGGTCGGCGCGCAACGCCAGGCGCACCGTCGAGGCCGGGATCACCACGATACGCGATTGCGGCTCGACCAATTTCGTCGATTTCTCGGTTCGCCGGGCGGTCGAGCAGGGGCTGACTCCAGGGCCTCGCATGGTGCTCTCGGGCAGGATCATCTGCATGACGGGCGGCCACGGTTGGAACGTGGGGCAGGAGGCCGACGGCCCGGACGGCGTTCGCAGGGCCGCGCGCCAGCAGCTTCGCGCCGGGGCGGACAACGTCAAACTGATCGCGACCGGCGGGATCCTCACGCCGGGCACCGAAATCGGCAGCGCCCAGCTCACCGTCGACGAGCTGCGCGCCGGCGTCGAAGAGGCGAAGAAGGCAGGCGCCATCTCGGCCGCCCATGCGCATGGCGCGACCGGCATAAGGAACGCGGTGCGCGCGGGCGTCGATTCCATCGAACACGGCTACTTCCTCGATGACGAGGGGATAGAGCTGATGCTCAAGCGCGGCACATGGCTGGTCGCAACATCGGCCGCGGTCCGGAACGTCGCGTCGCGGAGCGTCGAGGACGGGTTGCTGCCGGACGTTCATCGAAAGGCGTGCGAGGCGCTGGACAGCCATATCGAGAGCTTCGGCAGGGCCTGGCGCGCGGGCGTAAGGCTCGCCATGGGCACCGATTCCGGCGTTCCGTTCACCCGCCACGGCCGCAATCTCGAGGAGCTGGCGCATCTGGTCGAGATGGGCCTGAGCCCGATGGAGGCGATCGAGGTCTCGACTCTCGGCGGCGCGCGTCTGCTCCGTCTCGACGACCGGCTCGGCAGCATCGAGGAAGGCAAGCTCGCCGACCTCGTCGTGTGCGACGGAGACCCGCTGTCCGACATCTCGGTCCTTCAGGACACCAAGCGCGTCGAATGGGTGATCAAGGGCGGCGAAGTCGTCATTCGCCGCGACGACGCCCGCGAAACACCGGACGCATCCTCATGCGACGCATCCTCTCGAACGCCCGCGTCATAGACGGCACGGGGCAGGTCCTCCCGGACCGGTTCCTCGTTATCGAGGGCCGCACGATCGCCGGCATTCGCCCGATGTCCGATTTCCCCGACACGCCCGACGGAGAAGTCGTCGACGTTTCGGGCCGGACCGTCATGCCGGGGCTGATCGACTGCCATGTGCACCTTTCCATCGACGGCGACGCCGACCCGATCGGCCAGGTCGTCGCCGACAGTTCGGCGATGTCGGTCCTCCGCATGGCGGGGAATGCGGCCAGGACGCTCGCCGCCGGCGTTACGACGGTTCGCGATCTGGGCGCGAAGGACCATGTCGACATCTCCTTCAGGCGCGCGCTCGACGAAGGTCTGGCGACGGCCGCGCCGCGGCTGGTGCTGAGCGGCCAGCCGGTGACGATGACCGGCGGCCATTGCTGGCAGTTCGGGCGCCAGGCCGACGGCGTGGACGACGCGCGCCGGGCGGCGCGCGAACAGATCCGCGCCGGCGCGGACTGCGTCAAGCTGATGGCGACGGGCGGCATCCTGACGCAGGGCAACGAGGTCGGTGCGGCGCAGCTCGAGGAAACGGAAATGCGCGCCGCCATAGAGGAAGCCGACAAGGCGGGAAAACTGACCGCCGTGCACGCGCATGGCGCATCGGGGATCAAGAACGGCGTGCGGGCCGGCGTCCACAGCGTCGAACACGCCTACTTCCTCGACGACGAAGGCATCGACCTGATGCTGAAACGCGACGTGTGGCTGGTGCCCACCGCGGCCGCGGTCGACCTGGTGGTGAAGAACGGGATCGAATCCGGGATTCCGGCCGACGTGGTGGAAAAGGCGGAACAGGCCATCGAAAGCCAGCGCGCGACATGCAGGAACGCGCTGGCGTCGGGTGTCAGGATCGCGATGGGCACGGATGCCGGCACGCCCTATAACCGGCATGGTGAGAACGCGCAGGAGCTGGTCGCGCTCGTTTCCCTCGGCATGAGCCCGATGGATGCAATCCGCGCGACCACCATCCGGGGCGCGGAACTCCTCGGGCTGGCGGACCGCGTCGGAACGCTGGAGGTCGGAAAGACGGCCGATATCGTCGTCGTCGACGGCGATCCGCTGGAAGACATTTCCGTTCTCTGCGCTCCCGAGCGGATCGCGATGGTTCTTCAGGGCGGCGAAATTGTCGCGCGCCGGGGAGAAATCGTAGTCTAGCGATCGCCACAGCAGGAGAGCCCGCCGATGCCCGTCATTCGCGTCGAAGTCCCCACCGGCACACCCGTGGAAACGCAGAGGACCATCCGAACCGGGGTCAAGGCCGCGGTGCTCAAGACCCTCGCCCCCAAGGAGACCAAGTACGACTATGTCGCGGTGCGCGAGGTGGTCGCGGAGATCGGTGACGGCTTGCCGCTGGTCGAGATCGATCTGCGGCCCGGCCGCGAGGCCGCCCGGAAGAAGGCGCTGGCCGACGCCATCTCGGAAATTCTCAACGATACGATGGGCGTGAATGCCGCCGACGTCTATGTCGTGTTCCGCGAGAACCCGGGCGAGAACCACTATTGCGGCGGCACGCCGCTGCCACCCTGGGTGCCGGCGGACGCATAGCCGCGAGAGACACGGCCGGGCGCGGGCCGTGCTTTCGAACCGACAATGTCCAGACTCGTAACGGTATTCGGCGGATCGGGGTTCCTCGGCCGCCGCATCGTGGAACGCCTCGTCGTCGCGGGGAACGACGTGCGGGTGGCCGTGCGCCACCCCGAGCGCGCAACCCTCCCCCGGGAGCTCGGCCGGATCGAGATCGTCCCCGCCGACGTATCGGTTGAGCCGGCGGTCGCGCGGGCGGTGGAAGGCTCGGCCTGGGTCGTCAATACCGTGGGCCACTATGTCGAGAAGCGGGGCGCGACGTTCGACCGGATCCACGGACAGGGAGCCCTCCACGTCGCCCGGCAGGCGAAGCGGGCGGGCACCGAGCGGCTGGTCCATGTCTCGGGGCTGGGCGCCGATCCCGGGTCGGATTCGGCCTATGTGCGCGCCCGGGGGATCGGAGAGAGTTTCGTCAGGGAAGCCTTCGACGGCGTCACGATCCTGCGTCCGAGCGTGATTTTCGGTCCGGACGATTCCTTCCTGAGCAGGCTCGCGGGCATGGCGCGGAATGCCCCGATCCTGCCGCTGTTCGGGAACGGCGGCACGAGACTGCAACCGGTGTTCGTGGAAGACGTCGCCGAGGCCTGCGTCAAGGTCCTGGCCGATCCCGCGACCCGATGCCGCGTATACGAGCTCGGCGGACCGAGGGTCTACACCTACAGGGAGCTGGTGCGGTCGGTGATGGACCGGATCGGCCGGCGGCCGCCCGCGATCCCGGTTCCCTTCCCGGTGTGGGACGCCCTGGCGGCGGCCATGACGCTGCATCCCCACCCGCCGTTGACGCGGGATCAGGTGAAACTGATGAAACGCGACAACGTCGTCGGGGAAAGGGCGTGGACGTTGAGCGATCTGGATATTCGCTCGGTCCCGCTGGAAGATGTCCTGACCGATTGCATCGGCCCCGGGCTGAAGACGGATGACGCGGAGCGGAGGGCGCTATGACGCGACGAAACGACGGTTGGGAGGGGCAAGGGGAGATGCGCGGCGGTGCGCTGCTGTGGGAAGCGTGGCGGGACGGCAAGCAAATCGACGCGCTGCCCGCCGACTGCCGCCCGGGCACCGTCGAAGAAGCCTACGCGGTCCAGGACGCGCTCGCGGCGAACGCGGGGCTTGCCGTCGCCGGATACAAGATCGGCGCCACCAATGCCCGGGTGCAGGCGCGCTTCGGCGTGAACGCCCCCTTCTCGGGCCGCCTGTTCGCCGATTTCGTGGGAGAGAGCCCTCTCTTCGTGCCGCCGGGCCGGGTCAATTTCCATACCATCGAGCCGGAGTTCGATTTCGTCATGGGCCGCGCGCTCGCCCCCCGCGCCGCGCCGTACACCCGCGAAGACGTGCGGGAGGCGGTCGCCAGCGCCCATCCCGCGATAGAAATACCGGACTCGCGCTACACGAACTGGCTCTCGGTGACCGCTGCGGACCTGATCGCGGACAACGCGATCGCCGGCCTACTCTGCGTCGGGCCGGCGGCGGCGGGCGGGCTCGACCGCGATCTCGCCGCCCAGCCGGTCGCCGTGCGCATCGACGGGACGACGGTGAGCGAGGGCGCCGGCCGCAACGTGCTCGGCGATCCGTGGAACGTTCTGGTCTGGCTTGCCAACCATTTGAGCGCCCGGGGCGCGCGCCTCGAAGCGGGGCACATCGTCACCACCGGCAGCGCGACCGACATCGTCCAATGCCGGCCGGGCGACACCGTCACCGCCGATTTCGGCCCGCTGGGCCGGGTGGAAGTCCGTTTCGGGGAATAGCGCGGGCCGCGGGGTTCAACGAGGATCCATGCCGTCCACCGGGCCGGGGTCGGTCATGCCGGGGCCGAAAACCTCGCGGCCGCCGAGGAAGGTGTGCTCGACGCGGATGTCCTTCAGCGCATCCTGGGGACAGGTCAGGGGATCGCCGTTCAACACGACCATGTCGGCCATCCTGCCCGGCTGGAGCGTGCCCTTGACGTCTTCCTCCCAGGTCACCATGGCGCCAGTCTGGCAGATCATGCGCAACGCCTCCTCGCGGGTGAGGTTGCTTTCTCCGAGCGTGCGCCCGGAATCGGCGTCGTAGCGGGCCAGCGCCTCCCACATGGTCCACAACATGGAATAGGGCACGTTGTCCGACGACAGCGCGACCGGAACGCCGGCGTCGATCAGAGCGCGGATCGGCATGGCGCGCTCGCCGATCTCGTGCAGGTTGAACCGGTCGGACGCCATGTACATGAAATTGGGCGTCACGGTCGCGATCACGCCGAGCTCCTTCATCCGGCGGATCTGGTCGGCGCTTGCCTCGATGACATGGATCATCACCCAGCGCCGGTCGCGGATGGAGACCTGCGCGTCGATCGCCTCGTAGGCCTGGAGAACCCGTTCCAGGTCGTAGCAGATCAGACAGCTCAGCCTGATGCCGAGCCGGGCGGCATGGACGCCGATCTCCACGAACCGCTCATGCGACAGCGAGTGGTAGAAATGCCCGGCCCAGGCTTCGTAGGGGTAGTCCTCGCCGATGATGGCGGCGGCATGCTCGTTTGCGACATCGACGCACACGCCCTCAAGGCGCAGCATTTCGTCGCCGCTGCCGCGTCCCGCGAGCCGGGTCGCCCATTCGTCGAGGATCCCGGCCATCCTGCGGTCGTCGACCGACGCGCCGGGCACGCTGAGCGGCAGATGGGCCCGAACCACCAAGTCGCCGTCCTCATGGACCCGGCGATAGGCTTCGAGGATCGCCGGAGTCAGCCCGTGACCCTCGTAGATGCTCGTCGTGCCGGCCGCCGCGTAGGCCGCGGCGCCCAGCCGGCAGCCGGCCACCCGGTCCTCGAAGGTGATCCGGGGCGCCTTCCGCATCAGGGTGTATTCGATCACCGAAGCGTAGGAACGGTCGAGGAAAACGCCGCTCGGCTCGCCTTCGTCGTCGGTGAGAATTTCGACGTTGTAGGGTGCGGGCGTGTCGCGGTCGATTCCGCACAGCCGAAGCGCCGCCGAGTTGGCGACGGCGACGAACGGACGGTGGACCCACCAGCCCCAGGGCACGCGGATATAGATCGGGTTGTCGGGCGACACCGCATCGAGGTCGTGTCGGGTCGGAAACCGGCCTTCCTCCAACTGGTCGGGTCGGCTGATATAGCTGAGCTTGGGCGTGCCCATCGGCATGAAGACCACCCATTCGCCCTTCGGCGTACGAGCGCAGGCGCCCGCCACCGCGTCCACGATCGCGGCGACCGAGTGCCGGCCGGCGAGCGAGTAGCCGCCGCGCGCCTTCAGCCCCTCGCGGTCCATGTGGGCGTGGGTGTCGATGAAGCCGGGGCACACCGTCCGCCCGCCGAGGTCGATGACCCGCGTGTGGCGGCCGCGCCCGGCCAGAACCGCCTCGTGGGAGCCGGCCGCCGAAACGCGTCCCCCGGAAGCACCGACGGCACTCGCCAGCCGCGACCTCTCGTCCAGGGTAATCACCTTTCCGCCGTGCAAGATCAGATCGTGTTCGGGATACATCGCGGCCTCTCTCGCGCGGCGTCAGGGTGGCGCGGATTCTAGGGACGGCAACGAGACGGGGAAAGCGGCGGTGGCCGCTCGTCCGGCCGGCGTGCAACCCCTATTCGGCCGCCGCCCCGGCAGCCGTCTCTTCGGCGCGAAGCCGGTCCATCAGGCGGCGGGCCTGCAGATGGGCCGCGTCGGCGTTGATGTCGATGCGTGCTCCCCCGGGCCCGGCCTCGTTGCGCTTCTGCTGCGCTTCGAGGAAGGCAATATCCTCGAGGAAAGCGGTCCGGACCTGGTCGTGCATCCCCTCGGTGATGCCGGGCATGGCGAGGCTGGCGCTGTGCGCCTGCGCCCAGAACTGGTGCAGGCTCGTCTCGGTCTCGGGCGTGATGGCGTTCAGGTTGCAGTTTGACATGCCCCGGCTGCGGTCGCCCTCGGGCGCGCCGGTTCCGGTGGGAGCGCCACCGACGTCGAGGATCACCGCGGACGGCGCGATGAAGTCGACGATCTGCCAGCGGTCGATATTGCCGGTAAATCCGCCGAGCTTCGCCAGCATCGGCGGCGGAGGACGGTCGACGATCCAGCGCGTCGTGCGCACGCCGCGCGCCGTGCGCTCGGTCGTGGCCGGTGTCTCGGCGACCCCCATCTCGCCGAGCGTCGTCGGGTGGACGAAGGGAAGGTGCGAGAGATCGAGCAGGTTGTCGATCAACAGCTGATGGCCGCACCGGATGTGCAGATAGGACGGCTTGGCCTGCCAGTCGGGATGGTCGAGCCAGTGGAAATCGGGAATGTCGTCCGGATCCATCCGGTCCGTCTCGCCCATCCAGATCCAGACGAACCGGTCGCGCTCGACCAGCGGGTAGCGGGGAACCCGCGCGCCGGGCGGGATCGTGGTCTGGCCGGGCACCGCGACGCACATCCCGGTGCCGTCGAACTGCAGCCCGTGATAGCCGCATTCGATCCGGTCGTCCCGCACCCTGCCCATCGAGAGCGGGAGCGCGCGGTGACAGCAGCGGTCTTCGAGCGCCACCGGGGTTCCGTCGGAGGTCCGATACAGCACCACCGGCTCGCCGAGGATCGTCCGCGCGAACGGCTTCCCGGCTTCCACCTCATGCTGCCATGCGGCGACGTACCAAGCGTTTCGGACGAAGGCGCTCATCGGTTCCGCTCGCTTCTCCACGATCCCGAAGATGGTGACTCCGTGCGTCCGGCCGGGCAAGCGCGGGCGGGTCGGCCGGTTGCAGCGTGGCCAGCTAATCGTCATCCTCCCGCAACACCCCTCCGCGTTCCCCGAGATTCGCCATGCCCGATACCGTGAACACCATCTTCGGCCGCGAAGCCTTCCTCGCCCTTCTGGAGAGCGAAGGGGTGACGCATCTGTTCGGCAATCCGGGGACTACCGAGCTTCCGATCATGGCCGCGCTGCCGGACCGGCCGGCGATGACCTACGTCATGGCGCTGCAGGAGGCGCTGGTTGTCGCGATGGCGGACGGGTTCTCGCGCGCGTCCGGCAGGCTGAGCGCGTGCAACGTCCATGTCGCGCCGGGGCTCGGCAACGCGATGGGCTCGCTCTTCAACGCCAACTGGATGGGCTCGCCGATCGTCGTCACCGCCGGGCAGCAGGAGCAGGGGCACGGGCTGACCGAGCCGATGCTCTACGCGCCGCTGGTGCCGATCGCCCAGCCGCTGGTGAAATGGGCGGTCGAGGTCAACCGGCTCCAGGACCTGCCGCGCATCGTGCGCCGCGCCGCCAAGGTCGCGATGACCCCGCCGACGGGTCCGGTGTTCATCTCGCTGCCGGGCGACGTGCTCAACGAGCAGGACGCGCTCGAGCTCGGACAGCCGACCCGGGTCGACACCGCCGGCCGGCCGAGCGACGCGGCGCTCGACCGCCTCGCGGACCGGCTGCTCGCCGCGCGGCGCCCGGTGCTCCTCGCCGGGCACGAGATCGCGACCTCGGATGCCCTTGAGGAAGCCGCGGCGGTGGCCGAGGTGCTGGGCGCGCCGGTCTATCAGCAGACGGTGTGCGACGGCGCCCATTTCCTGTCGGAGCATCCGGCTTTCATGGGCGGGCTGAGCCGGGAGCAGCGGGACGTCCGCGAGACGCTTGCGCCCTACGACCTGATGTTCTGCATGGGCTCGGACGTGCTGCGCATGTCGGTGTTCAGCGAGACCGATCCTCTGCCGGACAGCATGGCGCTGGTGCAGGTCGGTCTTCGCGACTGGGAGATGGGCAAGAACTATCCGGCGGAAATCGCGTTGCGCGCCGACGTCAAGGAGACGCTCGCCGCGCTCGCGGATACGATCGGGCGGAAACGAGGCGCCGAGGGGGAAGGGAAGGCGGCGGAGGCACTGGCTGCGCTCGGGACGTCCAACTGGTCGGCCAAGCGCGAAGCCCTCCGCGCCAAGACGCTGGCGCGCGCCGATGTCACACCGATCCCCCCGGAGCTTGCGATGCTCCGGATCGTCGATGCCCTGCCCGATGACGCGGTGATCGTCGAAGAGGGCATCCTGAGCGGGCGTTCCCTTCCCGCGCTCTACCCCTTCCGCGATTCGAGGGCGCTGTTCGGCCTCGGCAGCGGCGGCATCGGCTTCGCGATGGCGGGCGCGGTGGGGGTGCAGATGGCGCTGAAACACCGGCCAGTGGTCGCCGTGGTCGGCGACGGCAGCGCGATGTACAGCGTCCAGGCGCTCTGGACCGCCGCAAACGCCAGGCTCCCGATCACCTATGTCATCGCCAATAACGGCGGCTACCGGATCATCAAGGAACGGCTGAAGGCGTTCCACGGCGTCGAGCAATACACCGGCATGGAGTTCAAGGACCCGCCGATCGACTTCACCGGCCTCGCCCGCTCGATGGGGGTGGCGGCGCATCGGATCGCCGACCCGGACGAAATCGAACCCGCCATCGCGGAATCGACGAGGCGCGACGGGCCGACGCTGCTCGATGTGGTCGTCGACGACGGCTTCGGGAACGAGGACCGTTAGGGCACGCCCCGCCCTATCGCGCTGCCGGGCCAATCAGCAGTCGTCCGTAGAGCAGCACGAACCCGGCATAGCCGCAGCACCAGAGGACGGCCGACAGCGTCCAAAGCGGCATCGACCAGTCGGGAAAGGCGCCGCCCGCGAGCCGCGCCAGCACGGAAGCGGCGACCGACAGATAGACCGCCGCCGTGCCCGCGCCCGCCGTCAGCTCGCGCCCGGTATGGCCCAGCGTCGCGCGCGTCATCACGGCGAGCGTCATCGTGCCGATCGCGCCCGCCATCCAGAGATGCTGGGCGGAGGCGGGCGGCAGCCAGTCAGGCCGGAGGACGGTCGCGCCTGTGGCCAACATCCCGAGCGGCACGAACGCGTATCCGAGATGCAGGCTCCACACCAGGGGCTCGCTGGCGGTGTCCAGGCCGCGCCAGCGGGCGAGCCGTCCGGCCTGCGCGACGCCCGCGGCGAGGAGCAGGTATCCGGTCTCCGGCTCTTCGGGGCGCGCGACCCAGACGACCAGCGCGACCAGGGTCAGGGCGAGGGACAGCTTGTCGAGCCGCCCGAACGCCGCCGGCGGAGCCTCGCCCCCGCGCGCCGCCCGCCAGTTCCGGGTGAAGGCCGGCACGATGCGCCCGCCGATCAGCGAGATCAGCACGATCGCCGCCGCGAGACCGGTGCGGAGGCCGTGGCCGGACGCCGCGTACAGGCCCTCGGCGGCTTCCCGGTGGAACAGTGCGTTGCCCGCGACGAACACGCCGATCAGCACGATCACCACGAGGTTCCGCCAGTTCCTGCCGATGACGATCTCGCGCAGCACATAGGCGGCGAGGACGACGAGGCAGGAGACGTCGATCACGGCCACCGCCCATGGTGCCAGGTGTTCCGAAGTGGCCACCGCGACCCGGCCGAGGACCCAGAGGGCGAGGAGCCCGAGCAGCGGCCATCCGGCGAGCGGGCGTCGGTCCGTCCAGCCCGGCACCGCGGTCAGCAGGAAGCCCGCCAGCACCGCTCCCAGATAGCCGAACAGCGCCTCGTGGGCATGCCATGACACCGGATCGAAGGCGCTCGGCAGTAAGATCAGCCCTTGCAGCATCGGCACCCAGAGCGCCATGCCGAGCAGCGCCCACAGCGCCGCGGAGAGGAAGAAGGGCCGGAATCCCAAGGACAGGAAGCCGTCCATCTTTCGTTCCGAGGCCGTCATACCATTCCGTCTTCGCCGTACGCGCTCCGGGCATGGTACAGCCTCGTTCTTAGATCCGCCGATCGGCCCCGCTGCCTTGTCCACCCCCCGTAGTGCCCAATAGACTGTCGGACCAGCCGACGATCCTGACGGCGGAGGGGCGGGGATGGCCACGGTAAGCACGCGAACCATGAAATTCGGCGGCTATCACCGCCGGCCGAGCGCGAGAGAGGATGCCGAGCTCACCCATGTCGGCGCGGGCACGCCCGGCGGTGAATACCTGCGGCGCTTCTGGCATCCGATCGCGCTGTCCTCGGAGCTCGGCGAGCTGCCACTGGCGATCCGCATCCTGGACGAGGAGCTCGTCCTGTTCCGCGATTTCGGCGGCCGGATCGGACTTCTCCATCTCCGCTGCAGCCACCGCAACACCTCGCTCGAATACGGCTTCATCCAGCAGCAGGGGATCCGCTGCTGCTACCACGGCTGGCACTACGACGTGGACGGAACGATCCTCGACACCCCGGGCGAACCGCCCCGCAGCCGGATCAGGGACAAGCTCCGCCACGGCGCCTATCCGACGCGCGAATATGCCGGCCTGGTATTCGCCTATATGGGCCCGCCGGAAGAGATGCCGGAATTCCCGGTCTACGACAGCTGGGTCTATCCCGAGGGCAACCGGCTGGTGCCCTACAAGATCCACAACCCGTGCAACTGGCTGCAATCGCACGAGAACGGAGCCGATCCGATCCATACCTGTTTCCTGCATGCGCGCGGCAACGAGCTGCAGTTCAGCGAACAGTACACGGCGCTGCCCACGCTCTCGTTCTTCGAAACCCCGATCGGCCTCCTCTCCCTCGGAACCCGCCGCTGGGACGACTATCTCTGGGTCCGGGCAAGCGACGTGATCCTGCCCAACGCCGCGCAGTTCGGGCTCGCCGAGGTCGCGTCGGAAGAGAAATTCGCGCTCTGCGCCTGGGTCTCGCGCTGGATCGTCCCGATCGACAACACCAACGCCTATGCGATCGGCCTGCGCCACTTCAACCCGGTGATCGACCCGCACGGGACCGGCGATGCCGGCGAAATCGGCCTTGGCAAGGTCGACTTTCCCGGCCAGGTGGCCGCGCCCACCCATGAGGAAGGCCAGCGCAACCCCGGCGATTTCGAAGCGCAGGTGGCCCAGGGTCCCGTCACGATCCACGCCAACGAGACCCGCGGCGTCACCGACGAGGGCGTCATCATGGCGCGGCGCCAGATCCGCTGCGGTATCCGCGCGGTCAAACAGGGCAAGCCGCTCGACTGGCCCTCGCGCACCAACGGCGACCCCCTGCCCACCTACAACATCGAACTCGTCTCGCGCGTCCCGAGGAAACCCGGGAGCGACGACGAGGAGGTGGTCAGGCGGTTCGGCAGACGGGTCGCCGAAATCATCATCGGGAGCGGCGACCTGCCGCCCGGCATCCGCCAGGGAACGGCGAAGGCGCGAGTGGACTCGATGATCGCCGCCGAGTTCTCCTGATCCGCGACGGGACCGCCATGACCGAACCCCGCTGCATCGTCGACCAACGCTTCATCGTCGGCGAGTCGCCGCGCTGGCACGAGGGCGAGCAGGCGCTCTACTGGGTCGACATCTACCGGCCGTCGGTCGAGCGTCTGGAACCGACCACCGGCGCGCGCCGGACCTGGCCGATGCCGGAACGGATCGGCTGCTTCTCGTTCTGCGGGGACGGCCGCCTGATCGCGGGAATGCAGTCGGGCATCGCCTTCGTCGATCTCGCAACCGGCGCGGTCGAACGGGTGTTCGATCTGGAACCCGACGACCCGGAGGTCCGCTTCAACGACGGGCGGGCGGACCGGCAGGGACGGTTCTGGGCGGGCGGGCTGATCGAGACCATGGACCGCGAGACCAACGTGCTCTACCGCTACGACCCCGACGGAACCTGCCGGGCGATGGTGGACGGGCTGATCTGTCCCAACGGCCTTGCCTTCAGCCCGGACGGGAAGACGCTCTATCACTCTGACAGCCGCCGCGACTTCATCTGGGCGTGGGACCTCGACCCCGTCAGCGGCGACATCGCCAACCGCCGGGTGTTCGCGGCCAACGATCCCACCGAAGGCCGGCCAGACGGCGCGGCGGTGGACGAGGAGGGCTATTACTGGATCTGCTGCGTCGGCGCGTGGCGGGTCGCGCGCTACGCGCCCGACGGCAGGATCGACCGGGTGATCGGCGTGCCGGTGCAGCGGCCGACCGCATGCACCTTCGGCGGTCCCGACCTCGACGTCCTCTACGTGACCACCGCCACGTTTCCACTCACCGACGAGGCGCTTTGGAAACAGCCGTTCGCCGGGGCGGTCTTCGCGGTGGACGCCGGCGTGCGCGGCCTGCCCGAACCCCGCTTCGGGGCCTGAAACCGGCGGCTCAACCCAGACCGTTCAGAGCATCGCCTCGGCATAGCGCTCGCGCTGCGCGGCGGCGTTGCCGAGCCAGGCCGACAGCGTCATCGCCCGCTTGAGGTGGAGCCCGGCATCGTGCTCGTCGGTGAACGCGATCGCGCCGTGCATCTGGATTGCCGATTTGGTCACCCGGAGCGCCGAGGCGGATGCGTGCGCCTTGAGCGCCGCCGCCATGGCCGGGGCGATGTCGCCCTCCCCGCAGGCGATGCGGAACAGCAGCGACCGGGTGCCGACGATGCGGGTGAAATCGTCGACCGCGCGATGCTGCAAGGCCTGGAACGCGCCGAGCGGCCGGCCGAATTGCTCACGGGTCCGGAGGTACTCCAGCGTCATCTCAAGCGCCGCGTCCATCGCGCCCAGGAGCTCGGCCGAAGCCAGGACGAGCAGCCCGTCTCGGAGCGACGAGGCACGCCCGAAACCGCGATTCTGCCTCGCCACCAGAGGGGCGGCTGCCACGCCGTCGAATTCGACGTCCCCGAAGGACGCTCCGTCGACGGTGCGCCGCGTTTCGATCCCGAGCCCCTTCGCGCCCGCCTCGACATGGCAGAGCATCGGCCCGTCGGGGCCCGACGCCGCGACCAGCATCCCGTCGGCGGCGGACGCGGCGGGAACGCCGAGGCGCGAGCCTTCCAGCACCGCCCCGCCTTCCGGCGCGAGGGTTGCGCGGACCTCGCCGGCGCCCGGATCGGCATCGACGGCAGGCACCACGAGGGCATCGCCCGCGACCACGCGGGCGAGAAGCGCGTCGGTCCCCTCGCACGAGGCGAGTGCCGCGGCGGCCATGATGGATGCGGCGGCCGGCTCGGGCGCCAGCGCACGGCCCGCCTGCTCCAGCACCAGCGTCGCCTCGGTCATGCCGAGTCCCAGCCCACCCCGCTCCGCCGGCACCAGTATCCCGAGCCAGCCTTGCGCCGCCATCCGGCGCAAAACGTCCCGGTCGAAACCGCGCCCGGTTTCGCGCAGCCGCCGCAGCCGCTCCGCCCCGCCGGTTCCGGAGAGGAACCGGCGCGCGCTCTCTTGCAGCATGCGCTGCTCTTCGGAAAGGAGGAGGTCCATCTGCGAGCCGCGACCAAGATGAGCGGAGGCCGGAAACGGCCGCCGACGGGTCACACTGACAATCCGCCCGGTCCGAGGCAACCTGGAGATCGCCGATGACGGCCAGGGGGCCATGCCGCGCAGGAGCCGCCGCCGCTGAACCCCCCGCTCCCCGCCGGAGGGGCTTGTCCAAGGCGGGGGCGGGGAGTTCGAGATGCCTCCCGAACCACTCGGTACTCCGCCGGGCCTTACGTCGGGCGTGTCTTCCCGACCGGGTTGTCGGCCCAGAGGTTGTGGACGCTAAGAAAAGCTTCCAAATCTTTCAAGTGTTTATGATAGGAAATTGATATTTTTCGTTAGATACCGTAGTCAAGATAGATAATTCCTCTTATTTTTCCCGTTCCGGTTGCGTGACCACGCGCGGCGGCACCGCACCCGCGCCGTCGAAGAACCTGCAAGTCGTTGAAAAGATTGGTAGCGGAGGCCGGACTCGAACCAGCGACCCACGGATTATGATTCCGCTGCTCTACCAACTGAGCTACTCCGCCACCGGAATGGGACGCTTTACGACCGGCCCCGGAGGGAGTCAAGGACGATCCGACGCGGATGGGACGGCGTTAGTGGATCCCCGGAACAAGTCCGGGGTGACAGCGGGGGGGCAAGGACGGAAATCGCGAGCATGCCGCGATCCGAGCCTCGATCCGGCCGATGCGTCGACAATCCGCTCATACAGCATTTCCCCCTGCCCGGGTCGCGGCGGTCCGTACCCGGGGTCGCCGCCCTCCCCCGGCCCTTCCCGCAAGCGGGAGGGGAGAAGGTGGCGAGGAGTCGCCAAGCGAGTCCCCTCTCCCCCCGCGGGGAGAGGGGAGTGAGGCCTCTCGGACGGCAATTGGCAGCGATCGTGCCCGGTCGAAAAATGCTCTGGCAAAGCCGGCGCGCCAATCCCCGTGGGCTTGCTGCTTTTTTCGGCGCGAATGCTCGACTGTCACCCCGGACTTGTTCCGGGGTCCAGAGCCGTAGGCACCGCTTTTGCCTTGGTGCCGCGGATCCAGCCGCCGCCGAGCACGCGTTCCCCGTCATAGAGAACGCAGGCCTGTCCCGGTGCGACGCCGTGCTCCGGCACCTTGAGCGCGACACTGGCGGTTCCGTCCCGGGCGGCGCGGAACGTGGCCGCGGCCGGGGGGCGCATCGAGCGGATCTTTGCCTGCACCGCGACCGGGCGGGAGGGCGCATCCGCGCCGCCGAGCCAGTTGAGTCCGCCGACGGCGATCTCGCTCCTCGCCAGCGCGGCGCGCGGTCCGACCACGACGCGGCGGGCCTCCGGGTCGGTGCGGATCACGTAGAGCGGCTCGCCGGCCCCTCCGACCTTGAGCCCCCGGCGCTGCCCGACGGTGAAATTGACGATCCCGTCATGGCTGCCGAGGCGGTTGCCGTCGAGGTCGACGATCTCGCCCGGTTCCGCCGCGCCGGGGCGGAGGCGCTCGACGACGCGGGCATAGCCGCCGTCGGGCACGAAGCAGATATCCTGGCTATCCGGCTTGGCGGCCACCGGCAGGGCGAGGCGCCCCGCCTCCCTCCGCACCGCATCCTTGGTCATCCCGCCGAGCGGGAAGCGCAGATAATCGAGCTGATCGCGGGTGGTCGCGAACAGGAAGTAGCTCTGGTCCCGGTCGGTATCCACGGCGCGGTGTAGCTCCGCCCCGTCCGACCCGGACAGACGGCGCACGTAATGACCGGTCGCGAGCGCGTCCGCGCCGAGGTCGCGCGCCAGTCCCATCAGGTCGCGGAACTTCACCGTCCGGTTG
Organism: Alphaproteobacteria bacterium; assembly: GCA_965202835.1. GTDB lineage: Bacteria > Pseudomonadota > Alphaproteobacteria > MPNO01 > MPNO01 > MPNO01. Next base: position 1,240,049 of record CBDBCA010000002.1, read on the forward strand.
CAGATCACGCAGGGGATCGGCGTCTCGCCCGCGACGTAGGAATCGGCGAAAGGCTCGATCACGCTCTCGCGGAACCGCGCCCGGTAGTCGAGAACGTAGTGCGGGATGCCGATCGCGTCGGCGACCCGCCGCGCGTCGTAGATGTCCTGCCCGGCGCAGCACGCCCCCTTGCGCGCCGACGCCGCCCCGTCGTCATAGAGCTGGAGCGTGACGCCGACCGCCCGGTACCCCGCCTCGGCGACGAGGGCCGCGGTCACCGCGCTGTCGACGCCGCCCGACATGGCGACCACGACGCGGGTGTCTTCGCGCGGCTTGTCGATGTCCAGCGAGATCATTGCGGCTAGTCGTCCAAATGGTTGACGGTCTCGGACGGCAGATTGAACTCGATCCCGTCGAGCGCGTCGGTGAGCAGTATCTGGCAGCCGAGGCGCGAATTGGGCGTCACTCCCCAAGCCAGGTCGAGCATGTCCTCCTCGTCCTCGCTGGAAGGCGGCAGGCGGTCGTAATCGGCGTCGCTCAGGATCACATGGCAGGTCGAGCACGCCATCGAGCCCTCGCACGCGCCCTCGACCTCGATCCCGTTATCCCAGGCGATCTCCAGCACCGACCGTCCGGGCTCGGCTTCGATTTCGCGCCGTCCTCCGTCCGCTGATATGAATGCGACTCGGGGTATCGGCAAGACCCTCAGGCGACGTGGCGGGCGGTGCGCTTGCGAAGGCCCGCCCAGCACGAAACGAAACGGTCGATGTCGCCGGCGGTCGTCCGCCAGCCGAGACTGACGCGGAGCGCGCACCTCGCGGAAGCCGGCTCCAGACCCATCGCGTCAAGCACATAAGGGAGCTGGACCCGGCCGGAGGAACAGGCGGACCCGGCGCTGACCGCGATCCCGTCGAGATCCATGGCGATCACCTGAGCCGCGCTCTCGCAGCCCGGCATGACGATCATCGAGGTGTTGGGGAGCCTCGGCGCGGCCACGCCGATCGCCTGGGCTTCGGGATCGAGCGCGCGGACGGAGGCTTCGATCCGGTCGCGCGGTTCGGCGAGCGCGGCAAAGCAGTCGAGCCGATCCGCCACGATTTCCGCGGCACGGCCGAAACCGGCGATACCAGCGACGTTCTCGGTTCCGGCGCGGCGCCCGCGCTCCTGGCCGCCGCCATGGATCAGCCGCCCGGCCGCGTCCGGATCGCGCAGGATCAACGCGCCGACGCCCTGCGGGCCGCCCAACTTGTGGGCGGAGACCGCGTAGCTCTCCGCGCCGAGCGCCGCGACATCGACCGGGATCTTGCCCGCCGCCTGCACCGCGTCGCAGTGGACGCGAGCGCCGTGGCTGCGCGCGATCGCGACCACCTCGCGCAGCGGCTGGACGACGCCGGTCTCGTTGTTGGCGAGCATCACGGAGACCAGAGCGGGCCGCGGTCCGTCCGCAAGCGTGCGGTCGAGCACTTCGAGGTCGACGACGCCGTCGCGCGCAACCGGCAGGTGTCCGGCTCCCTCGTCGGCCGACAGAACCGACTCGTGCTCGATCGCCGAAACCAGCACCCGCTCCGCGCCGGAACAGCGCATTGCCTGGTTGTTGGCCTCGGTGCCGCCGCCGGTGAATACGATCCCGGCGGGATCGGCCCCGACCAGCCGGGCGACGGATTCCCTCGCATCCTCGATCCGTGCGCGCGCGGCGCGGCCCGGCGCGTGGATCGACGATGCGTTGGCGCCCGCGCGCAGGGCTTCGGCGACGGCATCGGCCGCTTCCGGCCAGACCGGCGCGCTCGCGTTGTAGTCCAGATAGACCGTGGCGCTCATGGCTTGTCTTCAGCGACCTCCCCGCCTCGACACCGCCAACATCCTTGGAATCCGGTACTGCCGTTGTGCTATAAACGCCAGCGCTTTCTCGGGTCCGGCATCCGCTGCCCGCGTCAGCCCGCCAAAATGCGGCGCCGCAACCCTAGTTGCGCGTCCTGACCTGTCAACCGCCCGGATTTTCGGACGGCTTTGCGGCGAGGAGGGATCTCCGGCCATGCCCGAGGTCATTTTCAACGGCCCCGAGGGACGGCTGGAAGGTCGCTACCACCACAGCAAGACCTCTAACGCGCCGATCGCCATCTTGCTGCACCCGCACCCGCAATACGGCGGGACGATGAACAACCGGGTGGTGTTCCAGGCCTTCCAAGCGTTCACCCGTCGCGGCTTCTCCGCGCTCAGGTTCAATTTTCGCGGGGTCGGCCGGTCGCGCGGCGTCTATGACGAGGGGCTGGGCGAGCTGAGCGACGCGGCGGCGGCGCTCGACTGGCTGCAATCCTGCAACCCGGACGCGCCGCAATGCTGGATCGGGGGCTTCTCCTTTGGCGCCTGGATCGGCATGCAGCTGCTGATGCGGAGGCCGGAGATAACCAGCTTCATCTCCATCGCGCCGCCGGCCAGCATGTACGACTTCACCTTCCTCGCGCCCTGTCCGTGCTCTGGGCTGTTCGTGCATGGCGCCGCGGATCAGCAGGTGCCCGAGGCATCGGTCGCCGAGCTCGCGGAACACCTGTCCAACCAGCGCGGCGTCACCATCGACTACCGGGTGATCGCGGGCGCGGATCACTTCTTCAACGAGCATCTGGACGCCCTCACCGCACACATCGACGACTACCTCGACGAGCATTTCGTGCTGGAGGATAGCGACGACTCTTGAACGGCGGCCCTGACCCGGTTGACAGAAGCCCGGCTCGCGGGACGTTCTGATAGTTTGTTAAATAATTATTGACATTATATATGTTGTTTGCCATATAGTTTGAATACTATATGGGAGGCTGCCATAATGCGTCCAGACAATATGTCGACAATCACCGAGGGACTACCGACGAAAGCCGCGAAAATCCGCGCGCTGGACGCGGCAGGGTACACGCGCAGCAACATCGCGGACTTTCTCGGAATCCGCTATCAGCATGTGCGTAACGTACTGGTTCAAGGCCCTCCAAAGAACGAACGGCGGTCGGCGGCCACCGCCGAACCAGGCAGCAAAGCATTGGGGGGCGCACCGCCCGACAGTCGGGTCGAGGTAAAAGTCGGTCCCGGCGGCCGCATCGTCATCCCGGTAGCCTTCCGCGAGGCAATGGAGGCTACAGAGGGCGATACCCTTGTTGCGGCCATCGACGGCGACGGTGTCGTCCGACTCACCAGCACGTCTTCGGCGGTGCGAATGGCCCGGCGCATCGTCTGCGAGGCAATTCCGTCCGATGTCAGCCTGTCGGAGTCGCTGATCGAGGATCGGCGGCGGGAGGCGGCAGCCGACGATGCCTGAAGCGGTTCTGGATGCGTCGGCCGTCCTTGCGCTCCTGCACGGCGAGCCGGGCGGCGAGATGGTTCAGCCCATACTCTCGGAAAGCGTGATTTCCACGGTCAACCTGTCGGAAGTCATCGCCAAGCTGGTGGAGAAGGGCATCGAGGGCGAGACGGCAATTCGCCTGACGGAAGCGCAACCCTTCCGCCCAATGGATCATACGCTTGGCCTCACGAGGATCACTGGCATGCTCAGGGCTGAAACCCGGGAGGCGGGTCTTTCGCTGGGCGACCGCGCCTGTCTCGCCTTGGCGCTCTCCCTGGGTTTGCCAGTGCTCACGGCCGACCGGGCGTGGCAGGCACTGCCGCTCGACATTGACATCCGGCCAATCCGTTAGGGTAAACCCGGCTCAAGGCAAGTGTAGCCTGCCACCGGTCAGGGGTCGGGGCACGCCGGTGGTCGTCGGCAGGCTCAGCGGCAAGCCGCGGCGGCTTCGCACGGCGAGGTAGGCGAAGGCCTGGGCCTCCAGCGCGTCGCCTTGCCAGCCAAGCGCCTCGACCGGATCGCAGGGAGCGCCCAGCCGCGCGGCAAGCCGTGCCATCAAGAAGCGGTTGCGGCGTCCGCCGCCGGTGACGAACCAGCGGTGGGGCGGCTCGGGCAGGTGGAGAACCGCGCGCGCCACGGCGGAGGCGGTCACCTCGACGAGCGTCGCCGCACCGTCCTCGACGGAGAGCTCGGCCATCCCTTCGATGGAGAAATCGAGCCGGTCGACGGATTTGGGGGGCGACCGGCCGAAGAAGGGATCGGCGAGGTATCGCGCGAGCGTATCCTCCGAGACCCGTCCGCTCGTCGCCAGCGTGCCGCCATCGTCGAAGGTCCGGCCGGTGCGGCGTTCGACCCATTGATCGAGAAGCGCGTTGCCCGGGCCGGTGTCGAACGCGACCGGGGGCGTGCCGTCGCCGACCCAGGTGAGGTTCGCCATGCCGCCCAGGTTGAGCACCGCGACGGGAAGCTCGATGTCGGCCAGCAGGGCCGCATGGTAGAGCGGCGCGAGCGGCGCCCCCTGCCCGCCAGCGGCAACGTCGGCGCCGCGGAAATCGTTCACCACCGGAATGCCGAGCGAGCGGGCGAGCGCCGCCCCATCGCCGATCTGGACGGTCACGCCATCGTCCGGGCGATGATCGACGGTATGGCCGTGAAAGCCGATCAGCCCGGGCGGAGGATGCCCCGCGGGAAGCCGCGACAGCATCTCACGGACGGCACCGGCATGGCGGCGGGTGAGCCCTGCTTCGACGGCGTCGTGGCCGGAAGGCCGGCCCAGCGACCCGGCGAGGCGAGCGCGGAACGCCGCGGGATAGGGAAACGTGGCGGACGGCCCGAAGGTGCGGACCGTCTCGCCGTCGGTCTCGATCAGGGCCGCGTCGATGCCGTCGAGCGAGGTCCCGCTCATCAGCCCGACGACCCAGACGTGACCGTCCCTTCCGGCCATGCCTGCTTCCCGACGGTCAGCCTCCGGGGACGGTCGAGAGGTAGTGGTCGACGATCTCGGATCCGGTGGCGAGCCAGACACCCTCATGGGCGCAGATATATTCGAGCCCGCCGTCAAGCGCGCCGATCCGGTGCGGCATCCCGATCACGAATGGGTGGAGGCAGATCGCCATGACCCGGCCGGACTCCGCGCCCTCGCGATACAGCACGTCGAACTGGCGCCTGATCATGGTCTCGAACTCCTCGGCGGTGCGGCCCATGCGGATCATCGCCGGCAGGTCGTTGATCTCGCCGGAATAGGGGATCGAGCAGATCGGCCGTCCGTCGACGTCCATCCGGTAGGGCTGGTCGTCGTTGATCCAGTCGGCGACGTAATCGGCGCCGTTGTCGATCAGGTAATCGAGGGTGTGCCAGCTTTCCTGCAGCCCGGAGGACAGCCAGCCGCGCGGGCGCGATCCGGCCGCCTCTTCGATCCGGTCGAACACGCGCTTGACCGTTTCGCGCTCGGCCTCGGGTTCCATCAGGTGGAGATAGCGGGAGTTGCTCTCGTTGTGCCCCATGAACTCCCAGCCGAGAGCCTTGGCGTCCTCGATTATCTCGGGGTAGTCGTCGCAGACTTCGCTGTTCAGCGCCACGGTGCCGCGCACGCCGTGGCGTTCCAGGACCTCCATGATGCGAAAGACGCCCACCCGCGCGCCGTAATCCCTGGGCGCCCAGTTGATGATGTCGGGCGCCATTCCCGTGCCGGTCGGAACCGGCTCGTTCAGGGGAAAGATCTCGATATTGGGAATCACCCAGACCGCAAGCCGGGCGCCGCCAGGCCAGGAAAGCTTCGGCCGCCGGTTGATGGGGACATAGGGAAAGGGCCCGGTTCGGCTGGGTTGCATCGTCGGTCTCCCGTCGGGTTTCGGACGGCGCGATGTTAAACCGGCCGGCGAAGCGGGCGCTAACGGTTTCCGAAGGTGCGGCACCTGTGCTAGAGCGTCGCCGCGCCGCGCCCGACCGCGCGCTTTGGAGACAACGATGACAGGCTACAGTTCGGAGTTCCTGAGAACCGTCGACGAGCGCGGGTTCCTGCACCAGTGCACCGACGCCGACGGCCTCGATGCGGCGCTCGCGGCAGGCGTGCCGAAGCTCTGCTATATCGGCTTCGACTGCACCGCGGACAGCCTCCATGTCGGCTCGCTGATGCCGATCATGCTGCTGCACTGGTGGCAGCGCACGGGTCACAAGCCGATCGTGCTGATGGGCGGGGGAACCACCAAGGTGGGCGACCCGTCGGGCAAGGACGAATCGCGCCAACTCCTTTCCGAGGAACACATCGCCGCCAACATGGAGGGCATCAAGCGGGTCTTCTCGCAGTTCCTGGTCTTCGGCGACGGCCCGACCGACGCGGTGATGATGAACAACGCCGACTGGCTGGACGGGCTTTCGTACATCCCGTTCCTGCGCGAGTTCGGACGTCATTTTTCGGTCAATCGCATGCTCGGCTTCGAATCGGTGAAACTTCGGCTGGAGCGCGAACAGCCGCTCAGTTTCCTCGAATTCAACTACATGGTGCTCCAGGCGTATGACTTCCTGGAGCTCTATCGCCGGACCGGCTGCATCCTGCAGATGGGCGGATCGGACCAGTGGGGAAACATCGTTTCCGGCATCGAGCTCGGACGGCGGGCCGACGCCGCCTCGCTGTTCGGGCTGACCTCGCCGCTGATCACCACCGCTTCGGGCGAGAAGATGGGCAAGACCGCGGGGGGCGCCGTCTGGCTCAACGCCGACCGCGTAAGTCCATACGAATACTACCAGTTCTGGCGCAACGCCGAGGACGGCGACGTGGGCCGCTTTCTGCGACTCTTCACCGCGCTGCCGCTCGACGAGATCGCCCGACTGGAAACGCTGCGCGACGCCGAGATCAACGAAGCGAAGAAGGTGCTCGGCCGCGAAGCGACGGCTCTCTGCCACGGCGCGGACGAGGCGGAGCGCGCCGAAGACACTGCCCGCACCACCTTCGAGCAGGGCGCGCTGGGCACCGACCTGCCGCGCTATTCGCTCGACCGGTCGGAGCTGGAAGCCGGGATCGCCGCCTTCGAACTGATCGCCCGCGCCGGTCTTGCCTCGTCGAAAGCGGATGCGCGGCGTCTGATCAGGGGCGGCGGCGGACGGCTGAACGACTGCGCCTTCGAGAACGAGATGCAGACGATCTCGACGCGCGACCTTACGGCGGACGGTGTGATCAAGCTCTCCGCGGGCCGCAAGCGGCACGTGATCGTGACGCCGGTCTGAGGGGAGACCGGTTCCCCGATCATTCGGTGAGCGGCGGCTCCGGCGGGAGGTCTTCCCGCTCGGCCTCGAAGATCCGGAAGATGTTCCGGAACACGCCGGGCGTCAGAATGCCGAGCGGGTTGACCGAAAATGACGGCTTTTCGATGTTGCCCCGGATCGCATAGGGGGCGGCGAACAGCCCGCCATGTTCCTCGCCCCTGAAAAGAATGCCGATTCCCGGCAGCTCGCCGAGCGCCGCGTTCAGCTGATAAGCGGGGATCAGCGTGCCGTCGATTTTCAGCGTTTCGCTGTCGACATCGATGGTGCCGCGGCCGGTTGCGCCGAAGCCCACCCCGAACGCACGACCGCCGGCGATCCGGATCGTCGATCCATCGTAGACAAACGGAATGCCGAGTTTCTCGACGCCGACCCCGCGCCCGCCGAGTTCCTCGGACAGCGTACCCAGGGACGCGACGCGCAAAGCCTCGACCAGGCGGGGCGCGCCGGTCAGGACGAAATCGCGGACGATGAGCTCGCCTTTCCATTGCCCGGCTTCCTCGCCGGTTCCGCGTTTTGCCGACATTGCCGCGCGGCCGCCCCGAATCGACTTGGCCTCGCCCAGCAGACTGAAGAGCTCGCCGGCATCCTCGCTGTTCATGCGAAACTCACCGGCACCCTTGTCCGGCCGGTAGCTGAGGTTGAACCGTTTCCCGCCGCTGAATCGCCCGGCGAGGTCGATCGCGTGCCATTCCCTTTCCTGGCGGTTGGCGTTCAGGGACACGTCCCGGATCGTCCGACCCCCGGTCAGTGTCGCGCGGTCGAACCGCGCCGAGATGCGAAGCGGCGGCAGCGAAGTTTCGCCTTCACCATCCATGAGCCGCTGGAGGGGCGCGGCGTCGAACAGCGGGCCCCGCGCATCGACGCTCCAGCCTCGCGCCGCGTCGATCGTAAAGATGCCCGAAATGTCGAAGCGGTTGGGAACCGAGAAGCTGTCGAACTCCACCTCGCGGATACGGCCGCGATCGAGGCTGAGCCGGCCCGCCGCGCGGAGGTCGCCCGCGACGAGATCCACGATCCGGATCGTGCTTACTTCGCCGTTCCTGAACGCGATTTCGAATGCCGCCTTGCCCGCCACGCCTGACGGCTTCCACCATTCGATCGGTGTCAGGGCAAGCTCGGCATGGGCAAGGTCCAGCGTACCGGTCACTTGCCGGGTCTTGGCGGAAGAAACTTCGTAGGTCGCGTCGACCGAGAGGGGCCCCGCTATCGCCGGCTTCAGGACGATACCGAATCGTTGCCTGTCGGCTTCGGAAAGTCGCGCGCGGATCGAATAGCGGCGGGCGGGATCCACCGTACCGGTGAAGTCCTCCTGCCAGCCGACGGTGGCGGAGACTCCGGAAATTATCGCGTCGCCTCCGATCTTCATGCCCTTGGTGTCAAGCGCGAAACGGAGCGCGTCCGCCGTCAGGTCCTGATCCAAAAACACCCCATCGGCCGCGGCGCCGGTCAGGGTGCCGGATGCGTTGAGTGCCGTGTCCTCGAGCGCCAGGGTATCGATCAGCGGGAAGCTTCCCCGTATGCGCATCCCGAGCGTGCCGCGAACCTGACCGGGATCGAGGCCGACCCGGGACGCGTAGCGCAGCCGCGGATGGTCGAGGATCGACAGCGCGCCGTCGATCGGCCCTGAGACCCGCGTCTCCAGAGAGAGATGCGCCCTGTCGACGGACAGCCCGGCGATGTCGACCCGTCCCTCGGCGAGCACGAGATTGCCCACCCGACCCTCCTTCACCGCGATCTGGACGCGGTCCCGGTCGATCGCGACAGCGCCCTTCGCATGCGTGACGGGAGGCAGGGGTTTGAAATAGTGCACGGTCGCCCGTTCGAGACCGAGCGTCACCTTGACCCGTTCGATCTTCGCACCAGCATCGGGAAACGAAGCGACAAGGTTCGCGTCCACGTCGCGAACGTCGCCCCGGTTGAGATTGGCGAGCAACCAGCGCCTCGCGCCCTCGGCGATCCCCTTGGGCCAATACCGCCCGAGCGCCGCCATTGTCATCCCTTCGAGGCCGGCGCGCACATCAAGCCGGGGCGTTCCATCGATTCCGGTGAGCTTGCCGGTGAGCGACAGCCTGGGCGCGCCGAAATCGACCTCCAGCCGGTCGATGGCGACCGTGCCGTCCGCGCCGTCGTAGCGGCCGTCGAACACGAGCGACCGGATGTCGTAACGATGTCCGCGGAGAGCCGCGAGGCTCAGCGAGCCCTCCGCACCGCTGACCGTGAAACGTGCGCTCCCGACCTTGCCATCGGCGTCGGAAGACGCTTCCAGACGACCCTGGAGCGGCACCGCGATACCCGCCGGATCGGGTAGCCGAGGAAACCATCCGGCAATTACCGGAGCGAGGCGACTGAGGTTGAAGCCGCGGAAGTCGAGAGCGACATGCGTCGTCCGGTCTTCCAGCCGGTACTCGGCGGTGCCGCCCAGGGACAGCTTCCGGTCGCCCGACCAAGAGTCGATATCGAACACGCCGATAACCGCGTGCTCCCTGCGTTCCAGGTCGATCGACACCCGCTCCGGGCTCATCCGCAGCCCGAGCAGACGGTCGTCGAGCGAGATCGAGGCGCGATGGATCGCGATTCGATCGAGCTTGCCCAACAGGGACTCTTCGGAGGGGTCTCCGTTGCCGGACTCGAACAGCATGAGAGACTCGCCGTCTTCCCCGGCCAGGCCGATACTCAACGTGCCGTCCTTTCTCCGGACCGCCGTGACGCCCGCATCGGTGAGTCTTATCGTCTTCAGCACCAGGGCGCCGTCGAGCAGGGCGGGGAGCGACAACCCCATGGAAATCTCGGAAATCCGCGCGACTACGCGCTCGTCCTCGCCGCGCAGTTCGGCATCGTAGATCACCAGGTCGAGCGGCCGCTTCGTCCCGCCCCAGGCAAGAACCAGATCGGAGAAAGCAACCCGGTGGGGCAGGCCCAACCCGGCGAGCCTCTCCTCCAGATAGGGCTTGAGAACGCCGAGCGAGATCGGCCCCTGGGACAATCGCCACGCACCGTAAAGACCCAGCAGGATCGCCGACACCACGCCGACGGCAAGGATGCCGAGACCGATACGGGACAGTCGGCGTATCATCGCACGGCGCACGCGGCTTGACCGGAAACGCTCCCCGGCACAATTTCGATCACCGCCCCCACCGCCGCAGAGGTCCGTTTGACGCGAATCGCAGCCGAGTTCACCGCCGACATCGAAACCCTGCCCAGGCCGGCGAACCCGGCAGCGGCGGAGCTCGCCTTCGAACGCTGGGAAGAGGCCGCGGCCGAAGCGGCGCCGGAGACCGCACGGCTCGCTCGCTCGCTCGCGGCCGACCCGGCGGCGAGATCAGTACTCCAGGCGGTGTTCGGGAACAGCCCGTTTCTCACCCAATGTGCCGTCCGCGATATCGCATTCACTTGTGATCTGCTCACCGATGGCGTCCAGACGGCGTGGGACCGGGCGGTGGCGGCGCTCGATCGCATGAATCCGCACCATGCCGGCACGGATGAGATAATGTCGGCGTTGCGGATCGCCAAGAGAAGAACCTCGCTCGCAACGGCCGTCGCCGACCTCAGCGGCGCCTGGCCGGTCGAAGTCGTCTGCGCCCTCCTCTCCGACTTCGCCCAGCGGGCGTTGTCGATCGCTTCCGACCATCTCCTCGCCGGGGCGGCGGCGGCGGGCGACATCGTGCTGCCCGTGCCGGACGATCCTTCGCTCGCCTCCGGCTGGATCGTGCTCGGCATGGGAAAGCTCGGCGGACGGGAGCTCAATTACTCAAGCGATATCGATTTGATCGTGCTCTATGACGGCGCGCTGATCGAATACACCGGCAGGACCAGCCTTCAGCAATGCATGATCCGCCTCACTCAGGGCCTGGTCAAGATGATGGCCGAACGCACCAGCGACGGCTATGTCTTCCGCACCGATCTGAGACTGCGCCCCGATCCGGGATCGACGCCGGTCGCGGTCGCCACCCGGGCGGCAGAGATCTATTACGAGAGCGCCGGCCAGAACTGGGAACGGGCGGCGATGATCAAGGCCCGCCCGGTCGCCGGCGACATAGTGGCGGGGGAAGCGTTTCTCGAGCTGCTGCGGCCGTTCATCTGGCGCAAGAGCCTTGATTTCTTCGCCATTCAGGACATCCATTCGATCAAGCGCCAGATCAACGCCCAGCGTGGCGGTACGACGACGTTGGCCGCCGGGCACGACATAAAGCTGGGCCGTGGCGGCATCCGGGAAATCGAGTTTTTCGCCCAGACCCAGCAGCTCATCTGGGGCGGCCGCGATTCCTCCCTGAGGGTCCGCGAGACCTGCGACGCGCTGCGCGCACTCGCCCGGGCGGGGCTGCTCGAATCGATCGTCAGCAGCCGGCTGATCCAAGCATACCGGTTTCACCGGCGGGTCGAGAACCGCCTGCAGATGATCGACGATCAGCAGACCCATTCCCTGCCGGAGGACGAGGCGGAGCTGGAACGCGTCGCCTTTCTCATGGGATATGAGGGCCGGGCGGAGTTCGAGGCGGCGCTGCTGGAGGAGTTGCGTGCCGTCGAATCGCATTACGCCGTCCTGTTCGAAAAGACCCCCGATTTGTCGGGTCCGGGGAACCTGGTCTTCACCGGTGCGGAGGACGACCCGGAAACGCTGGAAACCCTGGCGCGGCTGGGTTTCCGGGAACCTGGCCGGGTAGCGGAGCGTATCCGCATCTGGCATCACGGCCGTTACAGTTCGACCCGTAGCGCGCGGGCGCGCGAGCTCTTGACCGAGCTCATTCCGACCGTTCTGGAGACCCTTTCGACCACCAACGACCCGGACGCCGCGCTACTCCGTTTCGACGACTTCCTGCGGACGCTGCCGGCCGGGGTGCACATCCTCTCCCTGTTCGCCAACAACCCGGCCCTTCTCGGGTTGCTCGCGAAGATCATGGGAAGCGCCCCCCGGCTCGCGGACTGGCTCAGCCGTCACCCGATTATGCTCGAAGGCGTGCTGCAGCCCGCGGCGCTGGACTTCAACGCCGGCAGCGACCGGCTGACCGCCGACCTCGAACGAGCGCTCGACGAGGTTTACTATTTCGAGGAAAAGCTCGACATCTGCCGCTTCTGGAACAACGCCCATGTGTTCGAGATCGGCGTGCAGATGCTCAACGGCCGGATCGACGGGGCGGATGCGGGCCGGCCGTTGGCCGATTTCGCGTCGGCCTGTGTGCGGGCCCTGTTGCCCGCGACCGCCCGCGAGTTCGCGCGCAGTCACGGCGTCGTGCCGGAAAGCGCTTTCGCCGTGGTCGGTTTCGGCAAGCTCGGCGGGCAAGAGCTCACGACGGAGTCGGACCTCGATCTCCTCTTTCTCTACGAGACACAGGACGAGCATGCCGAGTCGGATGGTTCCCGCCCGTTGCCCTGCCAGAGCTACTACGCCCGGCTGTGCCAGCGTTTCATCGGCGCCATGTCCGCGCCGACCAACGAAGGGAAGCTCTACGAGGTCGACATGCGGCTGCGCCCGGCCGGCGCGTCGGGGCCTATCGCCACCTCGCTAGCGGCGTTCACGCGCTATCAGAACGAAGACGCCTGGACCTGGGAACACCTGGCGCTGACCCGCGCCCGGGCGATCGCCGCGCCCGAAGCGTTCGCCGCACGCATCGAAGAGACCATCGCCTCCGTGCTCACCCGGGAGCGCGACCCCGACCGGCTGGTCTGCGAGGTGGCCGACATGCGGGAGAGAATGGAACGAGAGCTCGCGGTCGACGACTTCTGGTCGATCAAGCGGTTTCGCGGTGGCATGATCGATATCGAGTTCATCGCCCAATATCTCCAGCTTCGCCACGCCAGCAGGTACCCCGAGGTGCTGTCGACCAACACCACCGACGCGCTGGAACGGCTCGCCGCGGCCGGCTGCCTGGAACCGTCCGTCGCCGACGAGCTGATCGAGGCGATGACCCTGTGGCGTCGCTTGCAGGGGATCGTTCGCCTCGCCTTCGGCACCGGTGTGGCGGGCCGCCATGAGTCGCCGGCCCTGCAAGAATTCGTGGCCCGCGCGCTGGGCGAGGCGGACTACGCGGCGCTTGAGGAAAGAAGCCTCGCCCTCGCCGCGCGCTCGCATGCATGTTTCGACGCAATCATCGCCCGGCCGGCGGTCGAGCTGGCGGCCACGGGCAACACCAAGACGGGAAGGGATCGCTGATGACACTCGACATCGGACAGCGCGCACCGGACTTCGAGATGGGTACCGACAGCGGGGGCACGGTTTCGCTCGCCGGTCTCGCGGGCAAGAAGGTCGTGCTTTACTTCTATCCCAGGGACGACACGCCGGGCTGTACCAAGGAGGCCTGCGGATTCCGCGATTCCTATCCCGACTTCGCCGGGCTCGACGCCGTCGTGGTGGGGGTTTCCAAGGACAGCGTCGCGAAGCACGACAGGTTCAAGGCCAAGTACGACCTGCCGTTCACCCTCGCCTCCGACGCCGATGGAAGCGTGTGCGAGAGCTACGGCACCTGGGTGGAGAAATCCATGTATGGACGCAAGTACATGGGGATCGAACGCGCGACCTTTCTGATCGACGAGACAGGCGTCATTCGCAATGTCTGGCGCAAGGTCCGGGTCAACGGCCACGTGGAGAGCGTTCTGGAAGCCGTCGAAACGTTGTGACGAGCCCGTTTCCGATCAGTGGGGACGCGGCATTTTGAGGTAGCTGTACCGGTCGCCCGAACGCACGCGAATCGAAATTACGTCGTCGTCCCTGAGCACCGTCAGGCGGACTTCCGCTCCCGGTTCTCCGGCGGTCCAGATCGTTCGGTAGTACTCGGACAGCCCGGAAACGGCGACACCCTCGGCGGACAGGATCACGTCGCCCGGCTGCATGCCGCACTGATCGCCCGGTCCGTTCGCCGCGACCCCGGTCACCACCAGACGCTCGTCGGCTTCGTTGACATAGACGCCGAGCCAGGGGCGCGGCGCCCGCCGCGCACGTCCCGTCCGTACCATGTCGTCCCGGATGGGCGCCAACAGATCGATCGGGACGAAAAGGTTGCCGGGCACGGTGTCGCCCCCCTCGACGGAATGCTCGACATAGAGCGACCCGCAGCCCACCAGCATGCCCGCCCCGTCGATCAACGCGGCGCCGCCCCAGAAGGGGTGTACGGGGACGGTGCAAATCGCTTCGTCCAGCATGTACTCCCACGACCCCGCGAACTCCCGGACGATGACGACTTCGCCCTGGATCGCGTGCTTGATGCCGCCGAAAGAGGCGATGACGACCGGATCCTTGGCGGACACGCCCTCGGACCGGCCGACCGGGACGGGCGAGGCGTCGACCGGTTCGTCGGCCCGCACGAGGCCGAACCCCGTCTCGTGGTCGTAGGCCACCGGGCTGGCCGACACGGTACGACCGACGTTGTCGGTGAGCGCGATCGTCTCCGCCTCGGTGATCAGGTACCCGATGGTGAGCATCAGCCCATCCTCGCCGACCAGCACCCCGTTGCCCTCCCGCTCGGTGCCCAGGATCGTCGCCGTGAACGCGCTCGCGGGAACCTCGGCGTGAAGGCGGAAGACGGCTCCGAGAACCCGGTCGAGATCGTAGGAGAGCTTGGTCGCATCCGGACGGGCGGCACCTGCCAGGGCGGGATGGACGATGTCGAGGACGCCGTCCGGCCGGTGCCCGTTGGCGCGCTGGATCCCTGACATGATTCTCCGATCGGTTGGCGGTAACCTCGGGCGAGGCTAACCGCTGGCCATGGTTGACACAATCGGGGCGCCGCGGCGCCGGGCTAACGATCGTCCAGCGGCACGAGAGCTTCGGTCAGCAATGCCCGTATGTCGTCGGGCATGGGCGCGGAGACCCGGGCGACCGGATCGAAGAACACCTCCACCGATTCGAGCGTCGCGGTCAGGGTTCCGGTGTCGACGTTGTACATCCGGTTCAGATGGGTGCAGCTCTTCTCGCCGACGCGGACAAAGGCGGTCTCGATCCGCAGCAACTCGCCGGCCTTCATCTCGTGAATGAAGTTCAGGGTATTTCGCGCGACGACCAGCATCACGCCGCGCGCCTTCATCTCGGAATGCGGGCAGCCGATGTGACTCCAGATGTGGAATCCCGCGTCGTCGAAGAAGTTGCAGTAATAGCGGACGTTCATGTGGTCGAACTGGTCGCAATACCAAGGATGAACGACCGCGCGATGCGTTTCGTGCCAGCGTCCCAATCGATTTCCTCCCCGCCGAAGGCCCGCGCTCTCTTTGTCGATGGCGGCCGGGCTGTCAAGCGGACACCGTTGCCGGCTTGACGGAACCGGCAGGAGGGCTCCCACTAACGGCGCGCAACGAGCGGGGGTCAGACCATGGATTTCGGCGTCAGCTTCGCGACGGCCGCGGAGCATTGGAAGACGGTCAAGCGGGCCGAGGCGCTCGGGTTCGAATATGCGTGGTTTTCGGACACCCAGCTGCTGAACGCGGACGTGTTCGTCGCCATGGCGGCGGCGGCCATGGAGACCTCGCGGATCCGGCTCGGTACCGCGGTCGTCGTGCCGTCGAACCGGATCGCCCCGGTCGCCGCCAACGCGCTCGCTTCGCTCAACAAGCTCGCGCCCGGGCGGATCGATTTCGGCATTTCCACCGGGTTTACCGCGCGCCGCACGATGGGCCGGGGAGCGGTGCCCCTGGCGGAGATGGCTGAGTACATAGATGCCGTCAAAGGTCTGCTCGACGGCGAGACCATCGAATGGAACGATGGCGGCGGAAGCCGGAAAATACGCTTCCTCAACCCCGAGCGCGGGCTGATCAATATCGACGATCCGGTCCGTTTTCACGTATCGGCGCTCGGGCCGCGGGGGCGGCGTCTGACGGCGCGGCTCGGGGCAGGCTGGATGTCGGCCGTCGCCAACCGCGACCGCGCGATTGCCGATGCGGCAGACATGCGGGAAGCCATGCGGGAGACGGGCCGCGACCCGGCTAGCCTGTACGCAACCGCGATCACCGGCGGCTGCGTGCTGGCCGAGGGGGAGTCATTCGACAGCGACCGGGCGAAGGCGCTCGCGGGGCCGGCGGCCGCCATGGTCCTGCACAACCTCGTCGAGCAGGAGCAGTTCGGCACGATCCGGCTGGATTTGCCGGACACCCTCGCCCCGCTCCTGGAGCGTTACCGGTCGCTCTACAGGAGCTACACGCCGGAGGACGCGCGTTATCTCACGCTCCACCGCGGTCATCTGCTGTTCCTGAGACCGGACGAAGCGCCGCTGATTACCGGCGATCTGATCCGCAACGCGACGATCACCGGCACCAGGGCCGAACTGCGCGAGACCATCAGGGCGCTGGAGGAAGCCGGGTTCACCCAGTTCTCGTGCCATATCCGTTTCGGGCACGAGGAGACGCTCGACGAATGGGCGGACGTGATCGGAGGTCTGTGACGCGGACGCCTACGAAGCCTGCGAACCCGCGCCGAGCCTCGCCGCGAGCGCCGCCGACATGAATGTGTCGAGGTCGCCGTCGAGGACCGCCTGCGGGTTTCCCTTCTCGATATTGGTCCTGAGGTCCTTGACCATCTGGTAGGGCTGGAGGACGTAGGAGCGGATCTGGTGGCCCCAGCCGATGTCGCTCTTGGCGGCGTGCTCGGCCTGGGCCTCCGCCTCGCGCCTCTGGAGCTCCAGCTCGTAGAGCCGCGCCCGCAGCATGGCGAAGGCCGCCGCCCGATTCCGATGCTGTGAGCGGTCGTTCTGGCACTGGACGACGATGCTGGTGGGCAGGTGCGTGATCCGCACCGCGCTGTCGGTGCGGTTGACGTGCTGCCCGCCGGCGCCCGACGCGCGGTAGGTATCGATGCGGATGTCCTTGTCGTCGATTTCGATTTCGATGTCGTCCTCGATCACCGGATAGGCCCAGACCGAAGCGAAGCTGGTATGCCGCCTGGAACTCGCATCGAACGGAGAAATCCGGACCAGACGGTGAACGCCGCTCTCGGTCTTGAGCCAGCCATAGGCGTTTTCGCCCCTGACGCGCATCGTGAGCGACTTCAATCCCGCTTCCTCGCCAAGGCTTTCCTCAAGCACTTCCACGGAATAGCCATGCCCTTCTGCCCAACGCGTGTACATCCGCACGAGCATTTCCGCCCAATCCTGCGATTCCGTGCCGCCCGCGCCGGCGTGAATCTCGACGAAGCTGTCGTTGGAATCGGCTTCTCCGGACAGCAGGCTCTCGGTCTCCATCCGGACCGCGCGCGCGCGCAGACCGAGGAGCGCGGCCTCGGCCTCGTCGACGATCTCTTCGTCGTCCTCGGCTTCGCCGAGCTCGATCAGATCGCGGTTGTCCTGCGTCTCGCGGGCGAGGGTGAGATAGCGGTCGAGCGCGTTTTCGATCCGCGTCCGCTCGCGCATCACCTCGCGCGCGCGATCGGGCTCACCCCAGAAGGCGGGGTCCTCCACCAGCGCGTTCAGCTCCGCCAGCCGGGCCCGCGACCGTTCCGGGTCAAAGATGCCTCCTCAGCAGCGCTAGCGACTGCTCGATTTCACCGAGGACGGATTCGATCTCCGCGCGCATGTCTGTCGGCCCTGGGGTTTCCGGATAGGGTGGCGGGCGGCGCTAATATAGGTCGCGGCGACGCGCGGGTGTAGCGGGGTTCTCCGGGCTCCGCTCGAGGTGTTCGCCAACGACCGGGCTGGCCTGGATGGGCTCGGTTCCCGGCTTGAAGGCCTCGAGAATCACGCCCTTGCCCGATCCCCGGGCGACGAGCCCCGTTTCCGGGTCCACCCGCACCAGCCTGATGCCGGGTGGAATACGAAACGGGATCGCGGGTTTGTCCCTGAGCGCCGCCTCTATGAAATCGCGGAAGATCGGCGCGGCGACGGAAGAGCCGGTTTCGCCCCGACCGAGGGTCCTCGGCGAATCGAAGCCGACGAAGACACCCACCGCGAGATCGGGCGAGAAGCCGACGAACCAGGTATCGAGGCTGTCATTGGTAGTCCCGGTCTTTCCGGCGAGCGGCTTCCCGACCGCGCGGACGCGCCGCCCGGTGCCGCGTTCGACCACGCCTTCCAGCATCGAGACCAACTGGTAGGCACTGCCCGGATCGGCGACCCGCTCGCGCGTGTCGGGCACCTCGGGCTCCTGCTGCCCGGTCCAGGCCACCCCCACGCAGTCGACGCAGGCGCGGCGATCGTGCCGAAAGACGGTCTTCCCGTTGCGGTCCTGAATCCGGTCGAGAAATGTCGGCACGATCTTCCGGCCGCCATTGACCAGCATCGCATAGGCGGTCGTCAGGCGAAGCAGCGTGGTCTCGCCCGCGCCCAGAGACATGGACAGCATCCGCGGCAGGCGGTCGACCACGCCGAGGCGTTCGGCGGAGCGCGCCACCGCTTCCATGCCGACGCGCTGGGCCACGCGCACGGTCATCAGGTTCCGTGACTTCTCGATCCCGATCCGCATCGGGGTCGGACCGTAGAACCGCCTGGTGTAGTTCGCCGGTTTCCACTTTCCGGCGCCGGGACCCTGCTCGATGACGAAGGGGGCATCGAGAACCAGGCTCGACGGGGTCAGCCCGTTGTCGAGCGCGGCGAGGTAAACGAAGGGCTTGAAGGCCGAGCCGGGCTGACGTTTGGCCTGGGTTGCGCGATTGAACTCGCTTGCCTCGAAGCTGAAGCCGCCGGTCAGTGCCAGCACCCGGCCGGTATGGGGATCGAGCGCGACCAGCGCGCCGTCGATGTCGGGAACCTGTCGAAGCGCGAAACCGCCGGTCGCTTCGCCGTCGGGGCCGGCCCGGGGCTCCACGGCGATCACGTCGCCGGGAGAGAGCACGTCCGTGACCCGTCCGACCGCGGGACCGCGCTTCTGACCTTCGAGCCGTTTCCGGGCCCAACGCAAGCGCTCCAGAGGGATCGTCCCCGTCTCGCCGGAAACCAGGCGAATTGCGGCGGCGGTTTCCGTGACGGATTCGACCGTGGCCAACCGCCAGGCATCCGGCATTCCCGTGGTGTCGAGAGGCTCTGGCTGGGGGCCGTTCGGCCGCTGCGGGTCGATCCGCGCGATTGGACCTCGCCAGCCGTGCCGCCGGTCGTAAGCGATCAGGCCGTTCCGCAGCGCCCGGTCGGCTTCAGCCTGCAAGCGGGGGTCGAGGGTGGTGCGGACGGACATGCCGCCGCCATAGAGCTGCTCGTCGCCGAATCGCTCGGCGAGCTCGCGGCGCACCTCCTCGACGAAATATTCCGCCTTTGCGACCAGCACCTCGTCGGGGTTCCGGACCTCCACCGGGCCGGACCGGGCCCGCGCCGCTTCGGCCTCGTCGATGCGGTCGTCGGCGAGCATCCTGCCGATCACGTAGTCGCGCCGCGCCCGCGCGGCCTCCGGCCGGCGCTTGGGGTTGTAGTTGTTGGGCGCTTTCGGCAGTCCGGCAAGAAAGGCGGCTTCCGCAAGCATGAGCTCGTCGAGAGACTTGTTGAAATAGTTTATCGCCGCCGCCGCGACGCCGTAGGAGCCCAAACCGAGATAGATCTGGTTGAGGTAGAGTTCGAGGATCCGTTCCTTGGAAAGCGCCCTCTCGATCCGGAAGGCGAGGATGATCTCGCGGATCTTGCGGCGGTAGGAAACGGCGTCGGTCAGCAGGAAGTTCTTCGTCACCTGTTGGGTAATGGTCGACGCCCCGACTGGCCGCCGGTCGGTGCCGATCCGCATGAGGTTCTTGACCGCCGCCGTCGCGATGCCCGGCAGGTCGATGCCGGGGTGTTCGAAGAACGTCTTGTCCTCGGCGGAGACGAAGGCATCGATGACCCGCCGGGGCATGGCGGAGACCGGGACGAAGACCCGCTTCTCCGTTGCGAATTCGGCGAGGAGCCGTCCGTCTCCGGCGTGGACTCGGCTCACCATCGGGGGCTCGTAGTCGGCGAGCTGGGCGTAGTCCGGCAGGTCGCGGCCGTAGCTGTGGAGCAGCCAGACCACGCCGCCGCCGGCGAGAAGCCCGACGACGCCAATCAGCAAAGCCAGTACGCCGATGGTCTTCAGAACGCGCATGTCGACCGCGATAGACAGAGCGGCCCCGGAGGATGCGGCCGCCCGGTTCTCCGAAGGGCGGCTGTCCTGGAACCGATCAAGAGAATATGGCCACCGAAATCAACGTTTAAAGGCCTGTTGGCGGGCAAAATAACGATCTACGGCGCGGGTGATCGCGCCGACGACGCGATTGCGCTCGCGCGCTTGGTTCAGTCGGCGCTCGTCCGACGGGTTGGAGAGGTAGCCCAACTCCACCAGAACGGAGGGGACATCGGGCGCCTTGAGGACCGCGAAACCCGCGAAACGGTGGGTGTTGCGGAGAAGCGGCCGGACCTTGCCGATCTCGTTGGTGAGGATACGCGCGAAGTCCGCCGAATCGTTCATGGTCTGACGTTGCGCCAGGTCGATGAGAAAGCTAGCCACATCGGAGGTCTGCTCCGTCAGATCGATGCCGGCTATCAGATCGGCCTTGTTCTCCTTGGCGGCGAGCCGCGCCGCCCGCCGGTCGGATGCCCGTTCGGAGAGGGTATAGATCGAAGCGCCGCGCACGCTGCTCCGGCGGATCGAATCGGCGTGCAGCGAAATGAAGAGATCCGCTGCCCGACGGCGCGCGATCGCCACCCGCGTGCGGAGCGGAACGAACACATCGCGCACCCTGGTCAGGACTACCCGGTAGCGCCCCGACGCGCGCAGCTTTCGCGCGAGCGCCAGAGCGTGGCTCAACGTGACGCGCTTCTCCCGCGTGCCGCGCACCCCGATCGCGCCGGGATCGACGCCGCCATGTCCCGGATCGATGGCCACCGTCCTTATGCTGCGCGACACACGGCGCTTGGGAAGCGGGATCGATGCGGTTTCCGGACGCGGCGCCGCGGTGCGCCTGGGTTGCGCTCGGCGTGCGAATTCCTTCGCGCTGATGGCGCGCAAATCGACCACCAGGCGATGGACCCGCCCGCGCTTGGGAGGGAGAACGAAGGCCTTCGCAATCGCCACCGGCTTCGAGACGTCGAGCACCACGCGGGAGACGTTGTCGCGGAAGTGCCCGTAACGGAATGCCCGGACCAGCCCGCCGCTCGGCGTCCTCAGCGGGTCCAGCCTCCATATAACGGCGGGCAGGTCGATGACGACACGGTAGGGCTTTTCCAGTGTGAAGGCGTTGAACCGAACCGAAGCGTTGAGATCGAGGACAAGGCGCGTGCTCGTCTTGCCGGGACCGATTCGCGCGCCCCGCACCTCGGTGGCGGCCTGGGCGGCGGTCGCCGCGATCACGGCCAGCACCATCGCAACCCCGACAACTGTCCAGAGTTGCGATTGTCTCAGGAACATATGGCAGGCCCCAAATTCCCGACCGCATCTATACGCGGGGCGAAGGATTTAGTCCACGATGTGAACGGGGCTTAGACCGAATCGGTTTGGTTGGGGTCGGAGCAGTCCCCGATCAGTCGCGAAGATCGGCGAGCGCGATGATGCGGTATTCCTCGATATTGCCCATCGCATTGCCGGCGACGACCTCGCGCAGGGTTTCGTGGTCGTCGACATCGACCAGCGTCGCATAGCCCTTGAGCCCGGCGATGGGGTAAACGGACGCCCGGTTGCTCTCCCCCAGCGAGACGAAATGGTTCACGCATTGGCCCACCGGCGCGTCCTTCGTGCGGTGCGGCGGCGGGCGGTTGATGATCAGGAATTTCGCCATGTCTCGCCTCTCCAGCCTTATGGAATGATTCCGGCTTCGCGCATCGCCCGGGTCTCGCCTTCCAGCGTTCCCAGCGGGTAGACCTCGTATGAACCCCAGCTTCCGCCAGGGTTTCTAAACAGAACGGTCATCAACTCGTCATGGTCCTCGACGTCGATGAACACGGCGAATCCGGCGCCGTTATCCTCGACGATCTCATAGACCTCCGCCCTGCCCTCGTCGCGGAGCGCCCGCCACTGGGCGCGGGCGCCGTCGAGATTGGCCTTTTGCGGCAGCGGTTTCCTGGGCCGCGCCAGAACCAGAAACTTCGCCATCGTAACTCCCTAGCCTCTGACCGCCCCGATCAGGTCGATCTCGATCATCGAATCCTTGACCAGAAGACCCGTCGTGCCCACCGTCGTGCGGGCGGGCGGGGTCGCGAAGTACTCCTTCCAGACCTCGTCGAAGGCATTGAAATCGTTCAGGTCCTCGAGGAAGACCTGCGCCTTGATCACGTCGTCCAGCGAGCTGCCGGCGGCCGCGAAGGTGCGCGTCAGATTGTCGAGGACGTAGCGGGTCCGCTTCTTGATGTCCGAGCCGTAATAGGGAAAGGCCGGATCGGTCCGCGCCTCGGGCGGAATCCCCGTCCTGAAGTCGCTCGGCAGCTGGCCGGCGGCAAACACGTAGTCACCCAACCGATAGGCCTCGGTGTAGTTCGCGAGCGGTCGCGGCGCATCCGACGTGACCGCGGTGCAGTCAAACTCGCCGGGGACATAGCCGATCAGGTCGATCTCGATCATCGAATCCTTGACCAGAAGGCCGGTGGTGCCGACCGTCGTCCGCGCGGGGGGTGTGCTGAAATACTCCTTCCAGACCTCGTCGAAGGCGCCGAATTCGTTGAGGTCTTCGAGAAAGACCTGCGCCTTGACGATGTGGTCGAGCGATGAACCGGCTGCCTCGAAGGTCCTGGCGAGGTTCCGCAACACATAGTGCGTGCGTTTCTTGATGTCGGAGCCGTAGAAAGGAAAGGCCGGATCGGTCCGCGCCTCGGCCGGTATGCCGGTCTTGAAATCGCTTGGCAGCTGCCCGGCCGCGAACACCAGCCCGCCGACCCTGTACGCCTCGGTGTAGTTCGCCAGCGGCTGGGGCGCGTCCGACGTGACGGCGACGCATTCGAGCTCGCCCGGAACGTAGCCGATCAGGTCGATTTCGATCATGGCGTCGCGAACCAGAAGACCGCTGGTACCGACCGTGGTGCGGGCCGGCGGGGCCGAGAAGTATTCCTTCCAGACTTCGTCGAAGGCGTTGAACTCGTTGAGGTCTTCGAGAAAGACCTGCGCTTTCACGATGTGATCGAGCGAGGACCCCGCCGCCTCGAACGTCCTGGCGAGATTCTTCAGGACGTAGTGCGTGCGCTTCTTGATGTCGGAACCGTAATAGGGAAAGGCCGGATCGGTCCGGGCCTCCGGCGGAATTCCGGTCTTGAAATCGGTGGGAAGCTGCCCCGCGGCAAATACGAGCCCGCCGGCACGGAACGCTTCGGTGTAATTGGCGAGCGGCTGCGGGATATCGGACTTGACCGCTTCGACCTGCATGGTTCCTTCCTCGCCGGCCCTTTCCCGGGCCGTCTCGGGGCAATCTTTCTTGGCCGCGATGGCCCTGTCAATCCAGCCGCGCTCCTCCCCTGCGTTGCGGGTCGACTCTCGTTGAAGGGATACCGGTTGAGTCTACGCCGCCTCGCGACTATGTTGGCGCGGTGACCGAGACGGATCGGTTGCCCATGCGGCTCGCTCTTGCGATGCCGTGCCGGCAGCGTGCCCGGCCCCGGGTTGGTGAAGCGCGCTGACGGCGGAATTTGGAGAAAATGACGGCCGAACCCCAGGCAAGCAGAGAAATCGGCAGCCGGATCGACCGCGATCGGGCGGAGCACAATCCGCACGAGCGGTTTTCGACGGCGCCGCCTGCCAGGATGGCCGCAAAACGGCCGATCGCGCCGCCGGGACGCCCGGCGCGGCGCCGCATCGGCCCCGGAGCATTTCATGACCAAACGGATGCTGATCGACGGCACCCACTCCGAAGAGGTGCGTGTCGTCATCACCAGCGCGAACCGGCTGGAAGAGTATGACGTCGAAACCTCGACGAAACGCCAGTTCAAGGGAAACATCTATCTAGCCAAGGTCACCCGGGTCGAACCGTCTTTGCAGGCGGCATTCGTCGACTTCGGGGGCGACCGGCACGGCTTCCTCGCCTTCAACGACATCCACCCGGACTACTTCCAGATTCCGGTGGAGGACCGGGAAGCGCTGGTCGCGGCGGAGAACGCGGAAGGCGAAACCGAAACCGCCGCCCAGGCGCTGGTCGACGAAATCGACAGCACGGTGGAGGAAATCTCCAACACCGAAGGACCGGATTCCGACGAGCCCGACGCGGTGGAGGATGAAGCCGATTCGGCGATGGCGGAATCCGCCGGCACGCCGGAGGCGGAGATCGTCTCCGCGGAACCGGCCGCGGAGCAGGGCACCGCCGAATCGGAGCAGGAAGCGCCGGAAGGCGAAGCTGAAGACGGCGACAACACGGTTTCGGAAGATACGGAAGACGGCTCCGAACCCGAGAAGGGGGACGGCGAGACCGAGGCCGGGGAAAAGAAACGTCCTCCGCCCCGCAGGCGCCGCCGCGGGCGCAAGCGCAACGAAGGCGACGGCAACGGCGAAGCCGGATCGCCCAGCCGGCGGACGCGCCGTTACAAGATCCAGGAGGTGATCAAGCGGAACCAGATCATCCTGGTCCAGGTCGTCAAGGAAGAGCGTGGCAACAAGGGAGCCGCGCTGACCACTTATATCTCGCTTGCCGGCCGCTACTGCGTGCTGATGCCGAACACCGCGCGAGGCGGCGGAATCTCCCGCAAGATCACCAACCCGACCGCGCGCCGCAAGCTCAAGAAAATCATCGACGACCTCGAGATCCGGAACGGCATGGGCGTGATCATGCGTACCGCCGGGACCGAGCGCAGCAAGGCGGAAATCAGGCGCGACTTCGAGTATCTGAGCCGGACCTGGGACGACGTGCGCGAGCGAACCTTCAACTCGATCGCTCCGACCCCGGTCTACGAGGATGCGAGCCTGATAAAGCGCGCGATCCGCGACCTTTACACCAGGGACGTGGAAGAAGTGCTCGTCGATGGGGTGGAATCCTATCAGACCGCCAAGAAATTCATGCGGATGCTGATGCCGAGTCATGCCAAGCGCGTCCAGCGCTACCGTGAAACCGACATCCCGCTGTTCCACCGGTACCAGATCGAGGACCAGCTCGACGCGATCCACAGGGCCGAGGTGCAGCTGAAGTCGGGCGGCTATATCGTCATTCAGGCAACCGAGGCGCTGGTTTCGATCGACGTCAACTCGGGCCGTTCGACGCGCGAACGCAATATCGAAGAAACCGCGCTCGGCACCAATGTCGAGGCGGCGGAGGAGATCGCCCGACAACTCAGGCTGCGCGACCTTGCCGGGCTTGTCGTCATCGACTTCATCGACATGCAGGAATCCCGCCACCTGCGCCAGGTGGAGCGCCGGCTCAAGGAGGCGATGAAATCTGACCGCGCGCGCATCCAGATCGGCAGAATCAGCGGGTTCGGCCTGCTGGAGCTGTCGCGCCAGAGGCTGCGTCCGAGCTTGCAGGAGGCCAGCACCCAGACCTGCCCGCATTGCCGGGGCGCCGGCTTTGTCCGCTCGACCGAATCGATGGCGCTGCAGGTGCTGCGCGCGCTCGAGGAAGAGGGAATCCGGCATCGCCTGAGCGAAGTGACGGTTTCGATCCCGAGTGCGGTCGCCCTTTACGTCCTCAACAACAAGCGATCGATGCTGGCGGATATCGAAAACCGCTATGGCTTCCGGATCACCTTGCTCGGCGACGACAGCGTTATCCCGCCCGACATGCGGATTGAGCGCGTGCGCGCATCGGCAGGTGACGCCGCCGAGAGCCCATCGGCCGGGGAGGCCCCGAATAACGCCGCAAAAACCGGCGAGACGACGACCCGCGAAGAGGGCGAAAAGAAGCGCCCGCGTCGGCGCCGCTCCCGCCGCAAGACATCCCCAGAGGCTGCCCAGGATACCGCCGGGGAAGAAGCCGCGAGTGCTGCTCCGGAAGAAGCGCCGGCGGAGGCCGCGGACGCGGACGGCAACGACGAGGCAGAGACGGAACAGCGATCGGGCCGGCGTCGTTCCGGTCGGCGCGGCGGGCGCCGGAGATCCGCTCGGGGCTCGAAAGCGTCGGCCGGCAAGGCCGATGTAGCCGTCGAGCCAGACGCCTCCGTCCCGTCGGAACCCGCCGAAGGCCACGGCCCGGCGAAAACAGCCGCTCCCGAGCCGCCTCCGGCGGCGGATCAAGAACCG
Organism: Alphaproteobacteria bacterium; assembly: GCA_965202835.1. Taxonomy (GTDB): domain Bacteria; phylum Pseudomonadota; class Alphaproteobacteria; order MPNO01; family MPNO01; genus MPNO01. The sequence goes on from CBDBCA010000002.1 coordinate 1,266,102, forward strand.
GTTTCGGAGCCCGAGCCCGTACCGCAACCCGTGGTTTCGACGCCGGATCGAGAGCCCGCGCATGCGCTGGCCGCGGTTGCGGCCGACGACGGCGGAGACGTTCCCGCGGCACCCGAGGAGGAGACTCCCGCCCCATCGGTCGAGGACCCCAACCGACCGAAACGCCGCGGTTGGTGGCAGAAGATCGTCAAATAGCCTGAGCCAGGTCGGCTGGCCCGTTCGCCGCGGCCCATTTGCCGAGGCGCGAGAGCGCTTCGCGCATGTCCTCCTGCGATCCGGCAAAGGAAATCCGTACATAGTCTCCGCCGCGGCGCCTGTCGAAGTCGAGCCCTGGTGCGACGGCGACGCCGGCCTCGGCGAGCAACCGCCGGCTCAATTCGCGGCTGTCCAGGCCGAAACCGCTGACATCCGCGTAAAGATAGAACGCGCCGTCGGCGGGCGCGAAACGCGAGAAGCCGATCCGGGGCAGGCCCGCGAGCAGGATTTCGCGGTTTTCCGCGTAGCGGGCGACATTGCCGTCGAGTTCTCCGGCGCAGTCGAACGCAGCGAGCGCCGCATGCTGCGCCAGCGTGGGGGGCGAGATGAACAGGTTCTGGGCCAGACACTCGACCGGCCGCCCAAGATCCTCGGGCACCACCATCCAGCCTATCCGCCAGCCGGTCATGGAGAAGTATTTCGAGAAGCTGTTGATTATCACGGCGTCATCGGTGAAGCGGAGCGCGGTGTCCGCCGCCCCCCGATAGGCGATGCCGTGGTAGATCTCGTCGGACACCAGACGGATGCCGCGTCCGGTGCAGTATTCGACGATCCCGGCGAGCGCATCACGATCGAGCATTGTCCCGGTGGGGTTGGCGGGACTCGCGACGATCAATCCGTCCAGACGATCTTCCGCGTCGAGGAGCGCCGGCGTTGGCTGGAATCGCGTTTCCGGTCCCGTCTGGATGCAGACCGTTTCGATCCCGAGCGCGGAAAGGATATTGCGGTAGGCAGGATAGCCCGGTTCGGCCAGGGCCACCCGGTCTCCCGGATCGAAGGCGGCGAGAAAGGCAAGGATGAACCCACCGGACGATCCGGTGGTGACGACGATCCGCGCCGGATCGACATCGATACCGTAGCGCTCCCGATAGTGGCGGGCGATGCCGAGGCGGATATCGCCGATCCCTGTCGCATCCGTGTAGCCGAGCGGATCGGTTTCCAGAACTCTTGAAGCGGTTTCAAGGACGGCACGCGGCGCGGGCGTCGCGGGTTGTCCGACTTCGAGGTGAACGATGTCCTCGCCCGCCGCCGCGCGCTCGTTGGCGGCACGCATGACATCCATCACGATGAACGGAGGAACCGATCCCCTGGCAGCGCGTTTCAGGGCCATGCTAGCGCCCGGCGTTCACGGCATGGCCGAACCCGCGCGGATCCACGCCATATTGGCAGGTTTCCTGGTTCCGGACGTTACCGCGCGGACATTGTATGGCGTTGACGCGGCCCAGCACCCCGCCGGAAACGATGTTCAGACCCCGGTCGCGCAGGGGCGCGATGGCGGTATCGGTACTTCCCGCTTCGGCATATACGGTGCGCGATGCCGGTTCCGCGGCGAGACGGCGATCCGCGAGCGCCGCGGTCAGAGGGCGACCGTCGATGAGCGCGCTTCCGGCGACCCGTACGAGCGCGGCGGCGGAAGCCGGTCCTCCGGACGCCGCGGCCGCCAGGAAGGTATTGCCGGTGTTCTCGTTGCTCACGATCACCAGGGATGCCCCGTCGCTCTCCGCCTCGGACGGTGAGGCTATGGCGAAGGTGCCGGTACCGGGAAGCATTTTGCCGGTTCCGAAGGGGCCGTTCATGGAGAGCCAGCAGGTTACGACGACGCCAAACCGGTCGACCACCGCGAAACCGGTTGTGCCGCTCCTGTCGGGAGCGATGCCGGCCTCGCCCGGAGCACCCTTGTCCTGGGACAGCTCCACGCTTGCGATTGCAGCGGCTTTGGCACCGCGCGGCGCGTCCCGGTACACGCCCCCCTCGAACAGGCTTTGCCACAGCCGGGCCGCCGAAGTGGAGGGCACCATGTCGACAATGTGCTCGCCGAACGAAAATCGTGCGGGCTTCCTCCAGCTTGGCGTCGCGCCGCGCAACGCGTCGAGAGACAGACGCCCGCCGATGGCGCGGGCCGCGTCCGCATAGCGGCGCGCCAGAGGACCGCCGTGCAGAGTCCCCGCCCCCTTGAACCGCAACTGGCCCAGGACGGTTGCGAGTTCGACCTGTTCAAGCCGATCCCCTTCCCGCAGCGGCGTTCCGTCCGGCTTGAGAAACAGGGCGCGGGCATGCTCGTCGCCGCGAAGCCGTTCCGCATTGGCCGCGATCGCGCGCGCCAGGGCCCGCGATATCCGATTTCCGAAACGTGCCAGCCGTTCGCCCGGCTGCACGAGTTGCTGCCAGGGGAGACGTCCGAAGCGGGCGTGCAGCGCGGCAATTCCCCTGATGTTGCCTGGCAGGGCGATATCGAATCCGGGCCCGGCGACGGCTTGAGCGGATCCGCGGAGCCGGAAATCGATCATCGCGCTCTCGCCATCCGATGCACGATGGGCGATGCAAACCCCACCGCCCCCGATCCCCGCCGCTACGGGATAGGTGGCGGCAAGCGCGAAGTAGAGCGCTACCGCTGCGTCGGCCGCGTTGCCGCCGGCCGACAACGTGTCGCGAGCGACCAAAGCGGCGGCGGGCTCATCCGCTACAGCGCCGCCGAAGCTCTCGGTAATGTGCCCAACGACTCCCAACGGTCTTGAGTCCGTGCCGCATGCGGCCAGAAGGGGAATCGTTACGGCGATGATTGTTTGACGGCGAATTAGACCCCACATACGCTCACACAAACCAAGGACTTCGATGTTTCCAGGCCTTTTCATGCGCCTCGCCGCGTGGGTGAAGGCGGTTGGCGTTGCGCTGGCGATCGCAACCGCGCCGCCCGCATTCGCCGCGCAAACCGTACAGATCTACGACACCGAGATCGAGAACTTAATCCGTTCCTACCTCGAACCGATCCTCGATGCGGCCGGCATAGAACGCGACTCGGTGCGTCTTCATCTGATCCGGTCGGACGCGCCGAACGCATTCGTCTCGCGCGGGCGACGCATGTTCCTCACCACGGGATTGCTGCGCAGGACGACCCATCCCCGCCAGGTAATCGGAGTTCTGGCGCACGAGACGGGGCATATCGCGGGCGGCCATCTGGCGAGACTCGACAGGATGCTTCGGGACGCACAGACGCCGGTGCTCGTAAGCGCGGTCATCGGCGCGGTGCTCGGAGGGCTGTCGGGCGATGCGGGTGCGGCTATCGCGACGATAGGCGCGGGTCATCATCTGGCGCAGGCGCAACTTCTCTCCTTCAGCCGAACCCAGGAACGGTCGGCCGACCGCGCGGCGGTTCACTTCCTCGATCGGGCGGGTCAATCGAGTCGGGGTCTGCTCGAATTCATGGAAACATTGGACAAGTACCAGAGTCTGTTCGTCAGCCGGAAGGAGCAGGAACGACTCAGCTACCAGGTGACCCATCCGCTGACCAGAAACCGAATCGAGTTCCTTCGTAACCATGTCGAGAATTCGAAATACTCCGACGTCTCCGTGCCAGCCGAACTGGTCGTCGCGCACAAGCGTGCGATTGCCAAGCTGGACGGTTTCCTCGATTTGCCGGCCCGTACATTCCGAAAATATCCACCCAGCGACACCTCTGTCTCAGCGCGATACGCCCGCGCCGTTGCCCTTTACCGCCAATCGGATTTCTCCAAGGCCCTCGATGCGATCTCCGCGCTGATCGCCGACTTCCCCGAAGACCCCTATTTCCAGGAGTTCAAGGGCCAGATGCTCTTCGAGACCGGTAAGGTCGGGGAGGCGCTGCCTTATTACAGTCGCGCCGTCGAACAATTCCCCGGTGCACCGCTGCTTCGAATCGGGCTCGCGCACGTCATGATCGAGACGAACCGCGACGCGCTGCTCAAGCCGGCACTCCTCCACCTCGAGGAAGCGCTCCGTTACGACGATACGATCGCGCTCGCATGGCGTCTCGTCGCTACGGCGTACGGAAGGACCGGGAGGCTCGCGGACTCGGCGCTGGCCTCGGCCGAATTCGCCATGCGCACCGGCAGGCTCGACGACGCCATATTGATGGCGGAGCGGGCGAAGCGCGGCTTCAAGGAAGGCTCGGCCGGACGGTTGCGGGCGGAGGACCTGCTGGCCACGCTGAAGCGTCAAAAGCGAAGGAGATAGACCAACCGGATTGGTTCGACCAACGGTGTGGTAGAATCCCCGACGCCGGTGCTTGCGGCGGAAATTACCTGTTCGGAGAGGCTTGATGCGCCCTTGCTCGATTTTGGCGGCCTGTGCGATCGCCATGGCGGCCACGCTGCCTGTCTCCGCCGCCGATATCCCGGCGGATCGGCGGAAGGCCATCGAACGCGTCGTCGAAGATTTCCTGCTGCGCAACCCGGAACTGATCGAGCGCGCGATGGAGGCCCTCGAAGCCAAGCGGGAGGCGGCCAAGGAGCGTGCCGCGGTCGCCGCGCTCGACACCTATCGGCGGGACTTGTTCGAGACGCCCGCCACACCCGTCGGAGGCAACGTAAACGGCGATGTGACGCTGGTGGAGTTCTTCGACTATCGCTGCGGTGTCTGCCGGCGGGTCCACCCGATCATGGGCGAACTCACTACTTCGGACGGCAAGATCCGCAGGGTCTACGTGGAGTGGCCGATTCTGGGTCCGGAATCTGTTTTCGCCGCCAGCGCAGCGCTCGCCGCCCGCCACCAGGGCAGCGAAAAGTACCTGCGCTTCCACGATCTCATGATGGAATCGCGGGGTCGGCTCGACCGGGGGAAGGTCCTGTCACTCGCCGAACGCGCCGGGCTCGACCGCCGACGCCTCGAACGCGATCTGGGTGCGACGGAGATCGCCCGGATCATCAAGCGGAACTACGAAATCGCGACCGCCCTCGGGCTCAACGGGACGCCGTCCTTCGTTATCGGCAGGAAGGTGATCCGGGGCGGGCGCGATCTGAACACGATGCGCCAAATCGTTGCGGAGGCGCGCGAGAACGCCCGGCGCGAGGCTCCCAAATCCCGTTAGCGCAGGCTTCCAATCCGCCTAGATGTAGTATTCGCCGAGCGGCGGGAAGCCATTGAATCCGACCGAGGCGTAGGTAGCGGTGTAGGCGCCGGCGCTCAGGATCTCGATCTTGTCGCCGACTTGGAGCGCAAGCGGCAATTCGTAACCCGCGTGTTCGTAGAGCATGTCGACCTCGTCGCAAGTCGGCCCGGCGATCGCGACCGGCCCCGTCGGTCCGCCGTCCCGTCCGGTGCGCAGCCGGTACTGGATCGCTTCGTCGAGGACTTCGGGCAACCCGCCGAAGCGGCCGATGTCAAGGTAGATCCAGCGCCTCTCGTCGTCATAGGACTTGCGCGAAATCAGCACGATCTCCGTCTGAATGATGCCGGCATCGCCCGGGATGAAGCGACCGGGCTCGATCATGGTGCGTGGCAGGTTGTTGCCGAAATGACGGGTCATCGCGGTCGAGATCGCCTCGGCGTAGCGCTCGACCGGAGCTGCGTCACGCCGGTAACGCGCAGGAAACCCGCCGCCGAGATTTATCATCTTGAGGTCGATACCGCGCCGGTTGAGCGCGGAGAAGACCATCGCGGACCGTCCGATGGCGATATCCCACTGCGCGACATCGCGTTGCTGCGAACCCACATGGAAGGACAAACCGTACGGGTCGAGCCCGGTCGCGCGTGCGCGCTCGAGAAGATCGACCGCCATGTCGAGGTGACAGCCGAACTTCTCGGACAACGGCCAGTCGGCACCGACCCCCTCCATGGCGATACGGCACAGCACCTGGGCGCCTGGGGCGGCGCGCGCGAGCTTGTCCAGCTCGACCTCGCTGTCGAAGGCGAACAGCCCGACGCCGTAACCGTGCGCCGTCGCGATGTCCCGCTCCTTCTTGACCGTGCTGCCATAGGCCATCCGTTCGGGAGCGATCCCGATCGCCCGGCATTGCTCGATCTCGTAGATGCTGGCGGTGTCGAACCTGGAGCCCAGCAGGCCCAGCCGTTCGATAACGGGGCGGGCGGGGTTGGCCTTGACCGCGTAGTAGATCTCGGCGGTGGGCAGTAACTTGGCCAGCCTGTGGTAATTTTCCTCGACGACATCGAGATCGACCACCAGACACGGTGTCGACGGCCGATGGGTCGTGAGATAGCGTCGGATTTTCTCGGTCATCCGTTGCGACCGCCTTTCATGCCGCGGAAACGCGGGCGCCGGTGATAAACAGCCCGGCCAGGCCTGTAAAGGGGCCCCGGGTCGGAAACCGGGGACGGCGGCGCGACGACGCCGTCATTGCGCATCGAATCCGGCCTCCCTATAAACAACCCCAGCCCTCTTACCAGAAGTGAACGAGCGTGGCCCCGCGCGTCCTCGTCCTGAACGGCCCCAACCTCAATATGCTCGGCACGCGCCAGCCGGAAATCTACGGCCGGGAAACGCTGGCCGAGATCGAGGCGCTGTGCCGTGAGAAAGCGCGTGAACTCGGCGCGGAAATGACCTTCCGTCAATCCAATCACGAGGGCGTGCTGATCGACTGGATCCACGAGGCGCGCGAGACGCAGGACGCGATCGTTATCAATCCCGCGGGGCTTACCCACACCTCGCTGTCGTTGATGGACGCGCTGATCGCCTGCGAACTCCCGGTGATCGAACTCCATTTGTCGAATCCGCACCGACGGGAGTCCTTCCGGCATGACAGCTATGTCTCGAAGGTTGCGGCCGGGATGATCTGCGGCCTAGGCAGCCACGGCTATACGCTCGCCATCGAAGCCGCCATCCGCTTGTCGGAACGCGGCTGATGCCGCCATTCGAGATTGACGAGGCGTTGATCCGGCGGCTTGCCTCGCTGCTCGAAGAGACCGGACTTGGGGAGATCGAGTACTCGGAAGGCGATCGCAGGATCCGCGTGACCGGACGGGCGGGAATCGCCCAAGTGGCTCCGCCGCCGGCACCCGCGGCATCGCTGCGGCCCGAGACGCCGCAGGATTCGTCCGAAAGCCCGGAGAAAGAGGCGGAGGGCGCGGTCGTCGCGCCCATGGTGGGCACCGTCTATCTCTCCCCGGAACCGGGCGCTCCGCCATTCGTGCAGCCCGGCGACACGGTCGACTCGGGCGATACGCTGGTTCTGATCGAGGCGATGAAGACCTTCAACCCGGTCCGCGCGCCGCGCGCCGGCAAGGTAGTGCGTGTGCTGATTTCGGATGCCGCGCCGGTCGAGTACGGCGAGGTGCTGATGATCCTCGAATAGGGGCCTTTCGCATGTTCGACAAGGTTCTGATCGCCAATCGGGGAGAGGTCGCGCTCCGAATCCACCGTGCGTGCAAGGAAATGGGCATCCAGACGGTCGCCGTGCATTCGACGGCGGACGAGAACGCGATGCACGTCAGGCTTGCCGACGAGAGCGTATGCATCGGACCGCCGGCGGCGCGACAAAGCTATCTCAACATTCCGGCGATCGTCTCGGCGGCGGTGATCGCCAACGCGGACGCCATCCACCCAGGCTACGGATTCCTGTCGGAGGACGACAAGTTCGCTTCGATCGTGGAGGAACACGGGCTGCGTTTCATCGGGCCTTCGGCGGATCACATCGCGATGATGGGCGACAAGATCGCGGCCAAGCGGGCGATGATCGAGCTCGGCGTATCGGCCGTTCCGGGCTCCGACGGCCCGGTGAGCGAGGATGCGGAGGCGGCGCGGATCGCCGGGGAAATCGGCTTTCCGGTGCTGATCAAGGCGGCCGGCGGAGGCGGAGGCCGGGGCATGAAGGTGGCGGAAAGCGCCGACGAGTTGCCGTCCGCGCTCGCCATGGCGCGAAGCGAGGCGAAGGCGGCATTTCGTGACGATTCCGTCTATATCGAGAAATACCTCGACCGGCCGCGTCATATCGAGGTGCAGGTCCTGGCCGACGGCGAGGGCAACGTCGTCCACCTCGGCGAGCGCGACTGCTCGCTCCAGCGCCGTCACCAGAAGGTGCTGGAAGAGGCGGGATCCCCGGCGCTCAACGACGATCAGCGTGACCGGATCGGCCGTATCGCCTGCGCCGCTATCGAGCGGCTGGGCTATCGCAGCGCCGGGACGCTGGAGTTCCTGTACGAGGACGGCGAGTTCTACTTCATCGAGATGAACACCCGATTGCAGGTGGAGCACCCGGTCACCGAGGCGATCACCGGAATCGACATCGTCCGCGAGCAGATCCGGATCGCCGCCGACATGCCGCTCGGCTTCGGCCAGGAAGACATCGCCTTTTCCGGCCACGCGATCGAATGCCGGATCAACGCGGAATCGTCGGAAACCTTTGCGCCGTCCCCGGGGCGGGTCACCGACTACCATCCGCCGGGCGGGCTGGGCGTCCGCGTCGATTCGGGGCTCTACGCGGGCTACTCCGTCCCGCCCAACTACGACAGCCTGATCGCCAAGCTGATTGTGCATGGTGCAAATCGCAACGAGTGCCTCATGCGCCTGCGCCGGGCGCTGCAGGAATGCGTGATCGGCGGTATCGAGACGACGCTGACGCTGCACGATCGCATCATTTCGCACGCCGATTTCATCAACGGCGCCTATGACATCAAGTGGCTCGAAGCCTTCGTGGCGGAGGCGGACTAACGCCATGGCGACGCTGAGTCCGGAAACTCTGCTGCGGGCCTATGCCGTCGGTCTGTTCCCGATGGCGGAACGGCGCGACGACCCGACGCTTTACTGGATAGACCCGAAGAAGCGCGGGATCCTGCCACTCGACCGGTTTCGCGCGCCTCGCCGGCTGGCCCGCCGGGTCCGGAACGGTATCTTCGAAGTCCGTTGCGACACCGCGTTCCGGGAGGTCATTTCCGCCTGCGCGGAACCCGGACACGGCCGCACCGAAACCTGGATCAACAGCGAGATCGTCGACCTTTACTGCGAGCTGCACACGATGGGACGGGCGCACAGCGTGGAAGCCTGGCGCGACGGGCGTCTCGTGGGCGGTCTCTATGGCGTCGCTCTGGGCGCCGCGTTCTTCGGCGAAAGCATGTTCACGCGCGAGACGGATGCGTCGAAGGTCGCGCTGGTCCATCTCGTCGCTCTCCTCAAGCGCGGCGGCTTCACCCTCCTCGACGTCCAGTTCGTAACGCCGCATCTCGCCCGATTCGGCGCGGTCGAGATCCACCGGTCGGGCTACCGCCAGCTGCTGGCGGACGCGCTCGACAAGTCGGCCGCGTTTCAGCGGGAAGTCGCATCCTCGGACGTCGAGACGGTTCTGCAATCGACAACCCAGACGTCGTAGATCGGGTGTTCGAGGCTCGCGAGCGCGGGACTCGAAGCGAACATCCAGCCGCTGAACAGCCGAAGCTCGGGTCCGTCGCGGGGGACTTCGTCGATCTCCAGAAAGGCCGTCGTCTCGGGAGGTTCCTCGGGCGGCCGCTTGCGGCAGTAGCGCGCGACGATCCGGAGCGTGCCGAAGCCGGCCGCCCGACCGACCGGCGCTTCGAACGTGGATATCCTCGCGGTGACCTTGTCGAGTCCCTGGAGCACCGCGACGCGACGGTCTTCCGCGGCCGCCGGCAAGGCGGTGAGAAGGACAAGAACGACGGCCAGCCCCGGCATCAACCCTCGGATGTCGACGGCTTGATTGCGAGGAATCGAAGCCGGACATAGTCAGCGACCCAGCCGGTTCCCGAGCGATAGAGAGCGGGTTCCAAGGCGTCTCGCACCTCTGCGATCAGCGCCGCGCGTTCGTCGGGTGCCACCGCATCGAGAAACGGCTCTCCGAAGGTCTCGAGCCAGCCCGCGATATCGCCGGGGAGTGTCGTAGGACGCTCGACCAGAGACATCTCGCGGATCTCGAATCCGCGCGTGGCGAGTTTGCCGCGGTAGGCGCCGGGTGAAGGAAAGTACCAGGGGAAGCGGGAGTCGCCGTCTATTCCGCGTCGTTCGAGCGCCTCGACAAGCGCGCGGGAGATACGGGCCACGTTACCGGCTCCGCCCATCTCGCCCGCCACACGTCCGCCGGGGCGGAGCGCCCGCCACATCCCGTCGATAACGGAATCGGGGCGTTTCATCCAGTGAAGCGCGGCGTTGGTGACGACGGCGTCGAACTGCGAGTCGAAGGGAAGCGCATGGCCGTCGCAGACCCGCGCATCGAGTCCCAGCGCCCGGGCCGCGGCCACCTGTTCCAGACTGGCATCCACTCCGAGGATACGCCGGCATCGCGGCGCGATCGCGGCGGTCAGCGCCCCGTCGCCGCAACCGAGATCGAGGATGTCATCGTCGGGTCCGGGGGCGAGCATCTCGACCAGCGGTCCCGCCAGATCGGCCACGAAGCGGCCGTGCTCGGCGTAGCGGGCGGGATCCCAGCGCTGCGCCTGCGCGGGATCCGCCTCGCGGTCGGGCGGGCTATTTTGTGGTGTCTCCGCCCTCATTGCCGGTCTGGCTGAAAATCAACTGCCCGAGCAAGGAAGTAAGGTCGATCGCGCCCTGGGTGAACTCGATTTCGCCTCCGTCCGGGATCGGCTCCTCGTCTCCGCCTGGCGTCAACGCCAGATACTTGTCGCCGAGCAGCCCATCCGAGGTGATCGAGACCGAACTGTCTGTCGGCAACTTGATGTCGGATTCGATGCTCATCGTGACCAGCGCGAGATAGGTCTCGGGGTCTATGCGATGGTCGAGGACGGTGCCGATCTTGATTCCGCTCATGCGCACGTCGCTGCCCCGTTGGATGCCGTCGATGCGATCGAATTTGGCGGTTACGGAATAGCCCGCCACCGTCTCCACCTGAGCGGTGTTGTAGGCGAAGACGAAGAACAGCACCGCGACCGCGATGACCAGGGCGCCGACCAGCGTTTCGATAGGGCTCCTACGCAAGGGCTGGGCCTCCCGGGCGGCGGATCAGGCGGGCGGTTTCCATGGCTCGTACTCGCTGCGGGCGCGCTCGCGTCCGGTATCGCTCAGCACATGGCCGGGCGGGCAGTAGGCATCGGGCGTGCCGGTGGCGTTGGGGCGGTGCGGCTTCTGCCAGGGGCGTCTGGGCGACCCTCCCTCGGGCGGCACTTCGTCGGTGGTGTAATGGAGCCAGGCATGCCATTCCGGCGGCACGCGAGAAGCTTCGGCCTCTCCGTCATAGAGCACCCAGCGGCGCTCGTGCCGCCCCTCGGGCACGGATTTCTCGCGAAAATAGCGATTGCCCGCGTCGTCGGTTCCGACCGGCTCGCCTTTCCACCAGGTAAACAGCCGCGTGGTGATCGTCATCGCGTTTCCGGGCCACCGGCGGATTTCGCCGCGCAACCGTCAAGGGGCCGGAACTATCGCACTTGTCCGACCCATCGTCCAGCACCCCGATCGAGCGCGATCCGCTTGTACGGAACGGGGCCGACTCGCACAATGGCGTCGATCCGATCGGTCCCAGAGGCGAACATGCCCGACGGCGGCGAGCCCGTAAAGGTAAAGGTTCTCAACGATATAGCGGAGATCGAGCCGGCCGAATGGGACGCCTGCGCGGGGCCGGACAACCCATTCGTGTCGCACGGTTTCCTGCGGATACTGGAGCAAAGCGGCTCGGTTTCCGGCCGCACGGGATGGCTGCCGCAGCATCTCGCGATCGAGGACGACGACGGTCGCCTGATCGGCGCCGTTCCGTGCTATCTGAAGAGCCATTCCTACGGCGAGTACGTGTTCGACTGGGGCTGGGCGGATGCGTTCGAACGCGCGGGTGGAAAGTACTATCCGAAGCTCCAGATCTCGGTGCCGTTCACCCCGGTCTCCGGACCGCGCCTGATGGTCCGCCCCGGCGCGGAAGAGGGTCAGACGCGGCTGATGCTGGCGGCCGGGCTCATGGAGCTTGCCAAAAGCCACGAGGTCTCGTCCTTTCACATCACCTTCTGCACCGAGGACGAGTGGAAGACGCTGGGAGAAGCGGGGCTCTTGCAGCGCATGGGCCAGCAATTCCACTGGCACAACCGGGGCTACGAATCGTTCGACGACTTCCTCGCCGGGCTGTCCTCGCGCAAACGCAAGGCGATCCGCAAGGAACGCCGCGAGGCGAATGCGGGCGACATGGAAATCCGGGCGCTGACCGGCGAAGCCCTGGAAGAGCGCCACATGGACGCTTTCTACGGCTTCTACCTGAACACCGTCGACAAGAAATGGTCGAACGCGTACCTCACCCGTGAGTTCTTCCTCCAGCTCGCGACCGAGCTCTCGGACAAGGTTGTGCTGGTCGCCGCCTTCCGTGGCGGGCGGCTTGTGGGCGGCGCTCTCAACCTTCTCGGAAGCGATACGCTCTACGGCCGCAACTGGGGCGCGGAACGGCGCTACCGGATGCTCTATTTCGAGGCCTGCTTCTACCGCGCGATCGACTACGCCATCGAGCACGGTCTAGCCCGCGTGGAGGCGGGCGCGCAGGGTCCGCACAAGATCCAGCGCGGCTACCTGCCGAGCCCCACCTACAGCGTGCACTGGATACGCGAGCCCCGCTTCCGTGAGGCGGTGGCGGACTTCGTCAACCGGGAGCGCGTGCTGCTCCGCCACGAGATGCACGAGCTGACGGAAGCCGGCCCCTATCGCCGGACCGACAACGACCCGGGCTGAGGCTCAGCCCCGGACCTCGACCTTCACCGGGGTGCAGTTGTAGGCGTTGCAGGGCGCGAGCACGTCCATCGGGCAGTTCGAGAGGCCGACGACGAGAGGCATCTTCGCCTCGAACTCGATGTAGTCGCCGGGCCTGGAGACCGGATAGTCGATGATCCACCGCCGCCGTTCGCAGTCGTGGTGGTAGTTCATGAACAGGTCCATCGTGTCCGGGATGTCCTCGTAGCCGATCCCGTAGGGCTCCATAACGCCCGTGATGATCTCGTGGCAGCCGTCCCGGGGACCCACGCCATGGCTCTCGTAGAGGTAGCGGTTGCACATCCGGTTGTGCACGTCGTGGACACCCTTGGGCTCGGGCGTATCGGCGGTGATGACCATCATGGGCTCGCACGAGCTGGACATCAGCGTGTCGCCGACGCTGAGCGTATCGCGCGGTACGTATTCCGCCCCGGGCGCGGGGATGTAGCGGGTGCGCGAATAGGACGTGGACAGTTTCTCGCGCAGGTTTTCCCGGTTGAACAGCGCCATGTCGACCACCTGCTGCCCTTCGAGGTCGATCACGCGGAGCCGCTGCCCGGTCTCCATCTCGACCGCGAGCCCGGTCTTGGGTGGCACCACCCGTTCGAAGATCGTGTCCATTGCTTGCGCTCCTCCCGCAGTTCCGTCCCGCCTGGCCTCATCGCCACTCGTCGATGGAGACGGTGCCGCCTTCCGAGTAGCGGCCGGCGATCATCTTCCACGCGCCCTGCGTCTCTCCGCCGGCGACGACGATGTTGATGTCGGACGGCTCGAAGATCTGGACGGCCTCGTCCGGCGCGGCTTTCAGCCGGGTCGCGAAGGGCTCGACGCCGGCGACCGCGAGCGGGTGGATCAGGGTCTTGACCCACTGGTTGTCCCAGTATTCGCGCGCCGGAAGTCGGGCGTTGTCGCTGAGCCAGTCGATCATCTTCTCCTTGGTGTCGAAGCCGAGCTCGACGAGCCCGCGCGCGCAGATCGGGTCCATCACGAAGAGCGGCGGGAAGTGGTGCTCGCAGCCGGCGAGCGAGCGCCGGAAATTCTCCTGCCAGGTCTCGCGCGGACCGTAGCCGGCATGGGTGTACCAGGCGCCGAAAAAGACGCTCGCCGCGCTCTCTTCCGGCGCGAAACCCCTCTGGACGTGGAACGGCCGCCACGGGCTGCGCTCCTCGGCCTCCGGGAATGCGGCGGAATAGTTGTACCAGTTGCCGACCGAGCCCATGTAGGTGTCGCCCGGAACCGATCCGCCTTGCAGGTTTATCGAGGCGAGGTTGTAGGCCCGGCCGATCGTTGCATTGGCGTGGTTGTAGGGCCCCATCGCGCCGATCCCGTCATTCATGCCGATTTCCCTGCGGATCGGCCCGTTGACCACCGAGATCACGGCAAACGAGTTGGTGCTTGACGATCGCGCGGTCTGTCCCGTCGCGGTGAGCGCGAGGATGACGGGCAGGTATTCCGGTTTCGCGCCGGCCATCACGGCGTTGACCGCGACCTTCTCGACGGTGAATTCCCAGGACTCCCGGTAGGCGGTGGGCCTCAGCGTGCCGACGACCTCGTCGGGCCCACGGCCGGTGCCGCGCAGCATCGCCTCGACCCGCTCCTCCGTGGGCAGGACGATGGGCAGGTGATCGGTCCACCGGTTCTCCTCGAACAGGGTGTGGAGGTTGTCCTCGCTGTCCGGCTCGAGGAGGCGCGGCGTGGTGCGTTCGAAGGAAAGGCCGCTCAAGTCGGCGTCATCGAGCGGGCGGGTGAGCCCCTCGACGATCTCGCGAAGGAAGGGACGGCCGGAGACCGGGTCCTTCCCCTCGATGTAGCCGCGGAGCTGGGCCGCGGTGCGGTCGACCACCGGCTGAGGAACATAGGCCTGGCGCGCGGTCGGCATGCCGTTTGCGAGCGCCACCGATCTGGTCAGTTGCTCGAATACGTCGGTGTGGACCGCGACCGAGGGCACCCCGGCGCGCTCCAGATCGAGTGCGAGCCCGACGACCGTCGGGCTGCAGGTGCTTCACAGGCCGACGCCGAGGATCGCCCCGTCGCCGTCGTTCTCGATCCGCTTGCGCATGTCGGGATCGTCGACCCAGCTCTCGCGCGGCTTGACGATCCGGGCTTCGACCGCCGGCAGGTTGTTGCCGAACCAGTCCAGCAACTCGCCCATGAACTTGTCGGAATTGTCGAACAGGCAATCGACCAGGTAGACCACCTTGCCGTCAAGGCTTTCCAGCCGCGGCGCAAGCCGCTCGCCCGTGACCTTCGGAGGCGTTCCGCGCGGGTCGTGGACTGTCAGGCGTTCGCTCATGTCGGACCTTCTCGGTTGCGCCGAAGACTCTATTGCCGCTCCGGGGATGCTACAACAGCGGGACCACGGCAATGGGAGACCGGAGGTGTTCACCGACCGCATCGAGGAACGCTGGATCGCGGCGTTCGATACCGTGTTCGGCCTGTGCAAGGTCGAAAAGGGAGAGGAAGTCGCGATCCTTTCGGAAACCCAGTCGCGGCGGCTCAATGTCGAGCTCACCGAACTGGCACTGCTCAGGCGGGGTGCGCGGCCCTTCCACGTCACCGTGGTTTCCCCGCCCCAGACCGCGCCCGTGCCGGTGCGCTCGACCGGCTCCTCGCCCGCCCTGCAGGGGTTGGGTCCGGCGGTCAGGGCGCTGGCCGCCAGCTCCCTGGTCGTCGATCTCACGGTGGAGGGGATGCTGCACGCGCCGGAGCTCCCCGACATCATCGCGGACGGCGCCAGGCTTCTGATGATCAGCAACGAGCATCCCGACGCGCTGGAACGCCTGCTGCCCGATCCGGCGCTCACCGAGCGCGTCAAGGCGGCGGTCAAGCAGGTCCGGGCGGCGAAGGAGATGCGCGTGACCTCCGAAGCCGGCTCCGACCTCACGGTCGCGCTGGAGGGGGCGCCGAGCGCCGGCGTCTGGGGCTATTGCGACCGGCCTCGGACGGTCGCCCACTGGCCGGCCGGAATCGTCGTCGCCTTTCCCGCCGCCGGGTCCGTCCAGGGCCGGCTGGTGCTGGACACGGGCGACGTCAACCTGACCTTCAAGCGTTATCTGGAAGCGCCGGTCGCGCTCACCATCGAGGACGACTACGTGACGGAGATCGAGGGCGAGGGAACCGACGCCGAGCTCTTCCGGCGTTACTGGGCGGCGTGGGGCGACCGGGATGCCTATGCCACCTCGCATGTCGGATGGGGGCTCAACGAGGCGGCGCGCTACGAGGCGCTCACCATGTACGACCAGCGCGACTTCAACGGCGTCGAGCTCCGCGCCTTCGCCGGCAACTTCCTCTATTCGACGGGGGCCAACGAGTTCGCCAACCGCCACACGCTCGGACATTTCGACCTGCCGATGCGCAATTGCACGGTCAGCCTCGACGGGGCGAACGTGGTCGAAGCCGGCCGTCTGGTCGACGGCGACACATGACCGCGCCCGTCCATCACGTCGAGGCCGGCAGCGGCGAGGCGGTCGTCTTCCTGCACGGCGTCGGCGGCGATTCCGCGAGCTGGGCGCCTCAGATCCGCGCGTTTTCCGACGAATCCCGGGCGATAGCCTGGGACATGCCGGGCTATGGCGGCTCGCCGGCGCTTGAGCGGATGACGTTTCCAGCGCTTTCGGTGTCACTGCTCGGACTGCTCGACCGGCTCGAACTCGACCGCGTCCACCTGGTCGGCCATTCGATGGGCGGCATGGTGGCGCAGGAATTCGCCGCGGGCCGGCCGGAGCGCGTCCGTACCCTGGTGCTCTCGGCGACCAGCCCCGCCTTCGGCCGCCCGGACGGGGATTTCCAGAAACGCTTCGTCGAAGCGCGGATCGCGCCCCTGGAAAACGGCTCCACCATGGCGGACCTCGCCGACGAGATGGTCGAGACCATGCTCGGTCCCTCCGCCGACGCGGACGGCGCGGCGATCGCCCGCCGCTCGATGGCCGCGGTGCCGGAAGCGACCTACCGCGCGGCGATTTCCTGCCTGGCGACCTTCGACCGGCGCGACGCGCTAGCGGGCTATGCGATGCCGGTGCTGGTGCTGGCGGGCGAGACCGATACCAACGCCCCGGCGCCGATGATGGAGAAGATGGCGGGCCGTATTCCGGGCGCGGAGTATGTCTGCATGGCGGGAACCGGCCATCTCGGAAATCTGGAAAACCCCGCAGCGTTCAACGAGGCCGTGGGTTCGTTTCTGCGCAGATGGAGGGCATGAGAATGGCCGCCGGCAATGGATCGCGCGACGCCCCGATGTTCGATCCGGATAGTTACGGCCTCGGCGACGAACAGGCGGCGCTCTGCACCGAGGCAAGGCGCCTCGGCGAGGACAAATTCGCGGCGCGCGCGGAGAAGTGGGACCGCGACGCGATCTTCCCGATGGCGAATTACAGGGACCTGCACAAGTCCGGCCTGCTCGCGGTGTGCGTTCCAAAGCGGCATGGCGGGCACGGCGCGGACCTCAAGACATATTCGCTGATGGCGGCCGAGATCGGCCGCTACTGCGGGTCGACGGCGCTCACCTTCAACATGCATGTCAGCTCCTGCCTGTGGACCGGAGCGCTGGCAGACGACCTGCCGATGACCCGCGCGCAGCGGCGCGAGCACAACCGGCGGCGCGCGATCCACTACGCCCGGATCGTCGACAAGGGGGCGATCTACGCCCAGCCGTTCTCCGAAGGCGGCGCGGCGGCGGCCGGCTTCCGGCCGTTCGGCACGCTGGCCGACCGGGTCGAGGGCGGATGGGTGATCAACGGCAAGAAGATCTTCGCCTCGCTCGCCGGCTCGGCCGATTACTACGGCGTGTTGTGCACCGAGAAGAAGGAGAATCTGAGCCGCCGCGACACGATGTATTTCGCCGTCCCCGCCAATGCGGAAGGCGTGAGCGTGGTCGGCGACTGGGATCCGCTCGGCATGCGCGCGACGGTATCGCGCGACCTGTTGTTCGAGAACGTCTTCGTGCCGAACGACGCGGCGCTGATGCCGAAGGGAATCTACTTCGAGGCCGCGACCCGCTGGCCGCACATGTTCACCACGCTGACGCCGAGCTACATGGGCATCGCCCAAGCGGCCTACGACTTCACCGTGCGCTATCTCAGGGGAGAAGTGCCGGGCATGCCGCCGGTCAAGCGGCGGATGTACCCGACCAAGCAGCACGCCGTCGCCGAGATGCTGATCGCCCTGGAACAGGCCAAGGCGCTCTGGTTCCAGATGCTGGGCGAGGCGCGCGCCAACCCGTCCAAGGCCTCGGTGCTGCGCGCCTACTGCACCCAGTACACGGTGATGGAGACCGCCAACGACCTCTGCCAGAAGGCGATCCGCACCTGCGGCGGGCAGTCGATGCTGAAGAGCCTGCCGCTGGAGCGGCTCTACCGCGACAGCCGCTGCGGTTCGCTGATGCTGCCGTGGACGGCCGAGCTTTGCGTCGACAAGCTGGGCCGCGAGGCGCTTTACGAGCGCGGCGAGGAAGACGAATGAACGACCTGTCGTTCTGGGTCGAGAAGAACGCCGCGTTCACCCCGTCGAAGACCGCGATCCGTTTCGAGGGCAAGGACATCGACTACGCGCGCTTCACGGAGACGATCCGGGGACGCGCACGGGCGTTGAAGAACCTGTACGGCGTCGAGCCCGGCGACCGGGTGGCGTTCCTCGGTTTCAACAGCCCGTCGATGCTGGCGCTGTTCTTCGCCTGCGCGCGGCTGGGCGCGATGTTCTCGCCACTCAACTGGCGCCTGGTGGCGCCCGAGCTCGCCTATATCCTGGGCGACTCGGCGCCTCGGATCCTGATCGCCGACGCCGACCATCTGGACCTGGCGCGCGATGCGGCGGCGGGTTGCCCGGACACCGCGGTCGTCCCCGTCGACGAAGTGACCGGCAATGCGGGGACGGGGGAAGGCGGCGACCGAAACGCGGGGGTCGGACCGGATTCGCCCTGCCTGCTGGTCTACACCTCCGGCACGACGGGCCACCCCAAGGGCGCGGTGCTCGACCAGCAGGCGATCCAGGTCAACGCCCTCAACTGCATCCACTACGCCGGGCTGACCGACACCGACCGGGTGCTGACGGTGCTTCCGATGTTCCATGTCGGCGGGCTCAACATCCTGACCTCGCCCACCTTCTATGTCGGCGGGACGGTGATCCTGCACCGCCGCTTCGACGCCGGGGCGACGCTGCGCGCCATCCGGGAGGAGCGCCCGACCCAGCTCGTCCTGGTTCCGGCGACGATCCGTGCGGTGATCGGCCTGCCGGGCTGGGCGGAGGCGGACATCTCGAGCCTCCGACTGCTGACCACCGGCTCGTCGATCGTTCCGGTCGATCTGATCGAGGCCGTCCACGCGCGCGGCATCCCGGTATGCCAGACCTACGGCCTGACGGAGACCGCGCCGGTCTCGATTTACCAGAAGCCGGGGGATTGCCGCCTGAAGCCGCGCTCGACCGGCAAGTGCGGGCTGCATTGCGAGATGAGGATCGCCGACGACGACGGCAACGAAGTCCCCGACGGCGTCTCCGGGGAAATCCTGATCCGGGGCGGAAACGTCCTGCGCGAATACTGGAACAACCCCGATGAGACCCGCCGCGCTCTGCGCAACGGCTGGTTCCACACCGGCGACGTCGGCTATCGCGACGCCGACGGAGACGTGTTCGTCAACGACCGCAAGAAGGACATCGTGATCTCGGGCGGAGAAAACATCTACCCGGCCGAGATCGAGCAGCTGGTCCACCGCATGGACGACATCGAGGACGTGGCGGTGGTCGGGCGGGACGACGCGCGCTGGGGCGAGGTGCCGGTCGCGGTCGTCGTACCTTCGCCGGGCGCGGAGATCGCCGCCGGGGACTTCCTCGCCCGCTTCGACGGCCGCCTCGCCCGCTTCAAGCATCCAAAGGACGTGCTCTTCCTAGACGCGCTCCCCAAGAACGCGATGGGCAAGACGCTCAAGCACGAGCTAAGGAAGCGGGTGAAGGGCGGCTAAAGAGGCTTCCTAGCCCCCCGGCGTCCACACCACCACGCGGATCGGGGTGGGGTTGTAGTCGTTGACCGGGTTGTTGACCTGGGGGCAGTTGGAGATCACCGCGAGCGTGTCAGTCTCGGCCCTCAAGTCGACGTAATCGCCGGGCTTGGACAGGCTGGGCCCCATGTCCATCTCGCCCTTTTCGCTCACCGGGACGTACATGAAGAAGTTGATGTTGGCGACGATGTCCTCTTTCCCCATGCCGTGCTTGCCGAGCTCGGCGATGAAGTTGTCGCGGCAGTTGGGCTGGTGGGGCACGTCATAGCGGAAGGCGTTGATCGGCGCGCTGCAGCACCCGCCGATGGTGTCGTGGAAGCCGCAGCTGTCGGCGACGATGGTGAAGAGCGGCGTGATCTCGATGCTGTAGAGCACCGTGCCGGTGGTGAGGAAGATGCCGGACGGGTTGATCTTCATCGTGTCGGCGGCGGCGTAGCGGTCGCCGTGATCGTGCGCGTTGTAGCAGAGGAAATCGACCGCCTGCCGGCCTTCCAGGTCGACGATGCGGAGCATCTGGCCCTGCTCGATCACCCGGCTCCACGGCGCCCGCGCGGCGACCACGCTGTCCTCGACGATCGCGCCGTCGATTGCCGGTCCGGGTATGTCGGAGGCGGTCAGGGCAACGCCCTCGGGGTCAGTCGACGAGCTCGGAGACCTTGTCCGGGTCCCGGCCCTTGTCCTTCGGCCGTTTGCCCTTGCCGGCCGGGGGCTCGACGAATTCGAACGCCAGATTGTCATCCTTCAGGTCGACCTGGACCGTGCCGCCCTTGGCCAGCTTGCCGAACAGGAGCTCGTCGGCGAGCGGCGTCTTGATGTGCTCCTGGATGCGCCGCGCCAGCGGCCGCGCGCCGTAGGTCGCGTCGTAGCCGGTCCGGACCAGCCAGTCGCGCGCCGCCGTCGTCAGCTCGATGGTGACGTTGCGGTCCTCGAGCTGCGCCTCTAGCTGCATGATGAACTTGTCGACCACCAGGGCCACGATTTCGGGCGGCAGCGAGGCGAACTGGATCGTCTTGTCGAGCCGGTTGCGGAATTCCGGCGTGAACATCCGCTTGATCGCTTCCTCGTCCTCGCCCACCCGGGCCTCGCGCTCGAAGCCTATGGCGGGCCTGGCGAGCTCGGCGGCGCCGGCATTGGTGGTCATGATCAGGATCGCGTTGCGGAAATCGACGCTCTTGCCGTTGTGATCGGTGAGCTTCCCGTGATCCATGATCTGCAACAGGATGTTGAACAGGTCGGGATGCGCCTTCTCGATCTCGTCGAGCAGCAGCACCGCGTGCGGGTGCTGGTCGAGGGCGTCGGTCAGCAGCCCGCCCTGGTCGAACCCGACATAGCCGGGCGGCGCGCCGATCAGACGCGAGACCGAATGGCGTTCCATGTATTCCGACATGTCGAAGCGGATCAGCTCGATCCCCATGGTGAGCGCAAGCTGACGCGCGACCTCGGTCTTGCCGACGCCGGTCGGGCCGGAGAACAGGTAGCAGCCGATCGGCTTCTCGGGTTCGCGCAGCCCGGCGCGGGCGAGCTTGATCGCCGATGTCAGGGCCTCGATCGCCTTGTCCTGTCCGAACACGACGGTTTTGAGGTCGCGTTCCAGGTTTTGCAGCGTCTCCTGGTCGTTGCGCGAGACCGATTTGGGCGGGATGCGGGCGATCTTGGCGACCACCGCCTCGACATCCTTGACGGTGATGAGCTTCTTCCGCCGGCTCTCCGGCACCAGCTTCTGGGCCGCGCCGACCTCGTCGATCACGTCGATCGCCTTGTCGGGCAGCTTGCGGTCGTTGATGTAGCGCGCGGCGAGCTCGACGGCGGTGCGTATCGCCTCGGCCGTGTAACGCACCCGGTGGTGCTTCTCGTAATAGGGCTTGAGGCCGCGGAGGATCTTCACCGCGTCGTCGATCGACGGCTCGATCACGTCGATCTTCTGGAACCGGCGCGCCAGCGCCCGGTCCTTCTCGAAATAGGACCGGTATTCCTTGTAGGTGGTCGAGCCGATGCACCTGAGCGTGCCCGATTGCAGCGCCGGCTTGAGCAGGTTGGACGCGTCCATCGAGCCGCCGCTGGTGGCGCCCGCGCCGATCACGGTGTGGATCTCGTCGATGAACAGCACCGCGCCCTCGAAGGCTTCGAGCTCGGCGACGACCGCCTTGAGGCGCTCCTCGAAATCGCCGCGATAGCGCGTGCCGGCAAGCAGCGCGCCCATGTCGAGCGAAAAGATCGTCGCGTCCTGCAGGACGTCGGGCACCTCGACCTTGACGATGCGCCGCGCCAACCCCTCGGCGAGCGCGGTCTTGCCGACGCCGGAATCGCCGACATAGAGCGGGTTGTTCTTGGTCCGGCGGCACAGCACCTGAATGGTGCGCTCGATCTCCGCCTCGCGGCCGATCAGCGGATCGACCTTCCCCGCCTCCGCCTTCTGGTTGAGGTTCACGCAATAGGTGGCGAGCGCCTCGTTCTGGCGCTTCTCGGACTTGTCCGGCTTTTCCTGCTCGGCCTGTCTCGTGCCCTGGACGCTCCGGCTTTCCGACCGGCCCGGCACCTTGGCGATCCCGTGCGAGATGTAGTTGACCGCGTCGAAACGCGACATGTCCTGCTCTTGCAGGTAGTAGACCGCGTGCGACTCGCGCTCGGAGAACATCGCCACCAGCACGTTCGCTCCGGTGACCTCCTGACGCCCGGACGACTGCACGTGGATCGCGGCGCGCTGAACGACGCGCTGGAAGCTCGCCGTGGGCTTGGGGTCCTCGCCGGTGTCGATCACGAGGTTGGAAAGCTCATTGTCGAGATAGGTGGCGAGATCCTTGCCCAGACGGTCGATCTCGACCCCGCAGGCGCGCAGGACGGCGACCGCGTCCTGATCTTCGGTCAGCGCCATCAGCAGATGTTCCAGCGTCGCGTATTCGTGGCTGCGCGAACTGGCCAGCGCGAGGGCTTTGTGCAGGCTCTTCTCGAGATTGCGCGACAACATGGGACCTATGCCTTCTCAAGGGTACATTGAAGCGGATGCTGGTGCTGGCGCGCAAGGTCCATCACCTGCGTGACTTTGGTCTCGGCGATTTCGTAGGTGTAAACGCCGCAGATCCCGACCCCCTTCTGATGGACGTGCATCATGATGTGGGTGGCTTCGTCGTGCGACTTGTTGAAGAACCGCTCAAGCACCATGACGACGAACTCCATCGGCGTGTAGTCGTCGTTGAGCATGATCACCTTGTACATGGAGGGCTTCTTGACCTTGGGCGCCGGCTTTACCGCGACCCCCGTGCCGGGGCCCCGGTCGTCGCCGTCGTCGGGACCGCCATGCCGGGCAAGGCGGGGGGTCAACCTGTCGCCGGGCCACCGGGTCATCCAAACAACCTCCTGCAAGGATGATATGGGAACGCTTTGGAGGGCGCAAAGCGGTTTGAGGTAACGGGCGGGCGATCCTGCCTCCGTCCCATTTGATGTAGACTGGGCGTGTTCGCGGGCCGCAAGGGAATCCACGATGCTCTACGTGCTTCACATGATCGACAAGCCGGGCGTGCTCGACAAACGCATGGCCGCGCTGCCGACGCATCGCGAGTATCTCGAAAAGGCGCCGATAGAGGTCGTGATGTCGGGTCCGCTCCAGGCGGAAGACGGCGAGACCATCGTCGGCAGCCTCTATCTGGTGGAGGTCGAGAAACGCGAGGACATCGACGCCTTCCTCGCCGAAGACCCGCTCGCCAACGCCGGCGTCTGGGACCGGATCGACATCAACCGCTTCTTCCGCCGGGTGGGCTGAGCGCCGTTCTATACGGGGCTACCCCTCCCAGAACGGGTAGTCGGTGTAACCCTTGGCCGCGCCGCCGTAGAAGGTCTTGCGGACCGGTTCGTTCAGGGGTCCGTTGCCGAGCAGGCGCTTCGGCAGATCGGGGTTGGCGAGGAACAGCGTCGCGTATGAGACGAGGTCGGCCTCGCCCTTTTCCAGCACCGCCGCGCCGCGCGGCCCGTCATAGGCCGAGTTGACCATCAGCGTCCCGCGGAAGGTCTCGCGAAGCGTCCGGAACAAGAGCGGGCGGGCGGCAACGAAGGCCTCCGCGTCGGGTTCTTCCGCATTGCGTCCGGGCGCGTCGGACTCGACGACATGGAGCCATGCGATGCCGACGCCGTCGAGCGCTCCGGCCAGCGCCGCGAAGGTCTCTTCCGGCGCGCTGTCCGACATGTCGTTGAAACGCTGATAGGGCGAGATGCGGTAGCCGACCCGATCGGCGCCCCAGATCTCGGCCACTGCCCCGGCGATCTCGACGGGCAGGCGCAGCCGGTTCCCGACCGAGCCGCCATAAGCGTCGGTGCGCGCGTTTGTGCCATCGCGAACGAACTGATCGAGCAGGTAGCCGTTGCCGCCATGGATCTCGACGGCGTCGAACCCCGCTTCCAGAGCGTTGCGCGCGCCCTGGCGGAACTGGTCGACGATGCCTGGAATCTCGTCGGTCTCAATCGCGCGCGGCGTCTCGAACGGCTTCATCCCCTCGAAGGTCATCGCCTCGCCGGCCGCCGCGATCGCGGACGGCGCCACAGGCAGCGCGCCGTCCGGCTGGAGCGTGGAATGGGAAATCCGCCCGACATGCCAGAGCTGGACCGCGATGCGTCCGCCCGCCCGGTGAACCGCGTCGGTCACGAGGCGCCAGCCGGCGACCTGCTGGGGCGAATGAATGCCGGGTGTCAGCGGATAGCCGACACCCTGCTCGCTCACCTGCGTCGCCTCGGTGACGATCAGCGCCGCGGACGCGCGCTGGGCATAATACTCGGCGTTGAGCGCATGCGGCGTGTTGCCGGGTCCCGCCCGATTCCGCGTCATCGGCGCCATCACGACCCGGTGCGGCAGCTCGATCGGACCCAGCCGGAACGGCCACGCAAGCGCCTCAGTCATCGGCGGCGTCCCGACCTACAGCAGGAAGTCCCGTAGCGCCGCTGTGTAGCCGTCGGGCTGCTCGATGTTGGAGAGATGGCCGGCGGGCGAGAGTTCGACGTATTGGGCGCCCTCGACCAGCCTGGCGATCCGGCTCATCGTCGATGCCGGGGTCGCGCCGTCTTCCTTGCCGGCGATAAACAGCGTGGGGATCCGGATCTCGCCCAGGCTCTTCTCGAAATCGAGCCCTTGGAGCGCGCGGGCGCAGCCGACGAAGCCCCCGGCGGGGGTCGCGGCGACCATGGCGCGGAGATCGTCCAGTATCGGAGTCTCGGAATTGAAGAACTCGTCCGACGACCAGCGTTCCACCGTGGGCGCGGCGAGCGCATGCATCCCTTTCTCGTCGACGATGGCGATACGCTCGTCCCAGGCGGCCACGAAGGGCTCCGGCGCCTCGGCGATCGCGTTGGAGATGACGATCGAGCGCAGCCGGTCGGCATGGTGGATACCGAGCCCCATCGCCGTCATCCCGCCGATGGAGAGACCGACGAAATGGCTCCGTCCGATGCCGAGCGCGTCCCACAGCCCGATGACGTCGCCGACCAGCATCGAGAAGTCGTAGGGACCTTCCGGCACGTCGCTCTGGCCGTGGCCCCGCTTGTCGTAGCGCAGGATACGGAAATCGTCGGCGAGCGCGGCGGCCTGCTCGTCCCACATGTGGAGGTTGGTCGCCAGCGAGTTGGAGAAGGTGAGCCAGGGCGCTCCTTCCCTGCCCTCGATTTCGCAGTTCAGCGCCACCCCGTTCGCCGTGACTTTCATCGCCGTGCTCCGCCGCGGTTGTCCGTTTCGCGGCGACACCATAAGGACCGCCGCGGGGAGTGTCACGAGTGCGCCCCTCGATACGGCGTCCGCCCTCCCCCTCGCGGGGAGAGGGCCGGGGTGAGGGGCTGAAACCGTCTCGTGCAAACCGGGCGCGCCTAGGCGACGGGAACGACGTCCCGTCCCGGTGGGCACACATCCGTCCCGCGGCCCGTCATGGTCGACGCAGCGGCCGATGTCAGCCGGTGCCGTGTTTGCCGTCGAGGCTCCGTGTCAGATACTGCTTGTAGTCGCTGGCCAGATCCTCAGGACCGTCGGCGCAGCCCACAAAATCGCTCGACAGAAGACTGTCGATCTTGTTCCGTGACCGTTCCACTTGCTCGCCATATAGGAGGTCGATGCCGCGATTGACGATCTCGCCGATGCCGAGTCGCGTCGAAACCTGAAGCTGTTTCAGCTTTTGGGCGCGGTCGTCATCCAGCGTGACGCTGATTTTCATCCGAAAGCGCCCGCCCGTGCGAAACCTAGCGAAGCCCCGCCTCGACCATCAGCGGGTAGGTCTCGACCGCGAACTCCTCCATCCCCTCCTCGTAGCGCGCCCAGGAGGTGAGCACGCCGTCGATGCCGGTATCGGCGAGCTTGAGATAGGTGTCGACGATCTGTTCCTTCGTGCCAATCACCGGCCAGCCCGCCCAGCCGGCGATGAAGTGCTCCCGGAGGAAGTCGAGCGCCTCGGGCGGCACGGTCTGGGCGTTGATGCCGAGACCTTCGGTGAGGTTGGTCGCCGCCTCCCAGTCGCCGTGCTCGTGGACGTAATAGTTGTAGAAGTCGCGCGCGTCCGTCTCGGTATCGCCCTGCACGATGTAGGTGTGGGTCCAGACCGCGACCTCGCGGCCGTATTCCTCGCGCGCGAGCTCCTTGTAGGTCGCGATCTGCGCCTTCAGATCGTCCATGTCGTGGTTGGACACGACGATGAAGGCGACGTCGCAGTACTTCGCCGCGAAGTGACGCCCGCGCTCCGACCCGCCGGCGTTCATGAAGGGCGGGCGCGGCGACTGGATCGGCTTGGGCAGCAGCTGGCCGCCGCCGATCTTGTAGAACTCGCCCTCGAAGTCGAACAGTTCCTGCTCGGTCCACAACCGGCGGATGATCTCGACCCATTCGACCGCCATGTCGTAGCGCCGGTCGTGGTCTGGCACGTCGATGCCGAACAGCCGGAACTCGGATTCGTTCCAGCCGGTCACCACGTTGAGGATGAAGCGCCCGCCGGAAATGTGGTCGATCGTGGTCGCCTGTTTCGCCGCCATCACGGGATGCACGGTGGGCACGTGCGAGGTCGCGAATATCGCCGAGTTGCGGTTCACCCCGGCGATCCCGGCGGCCCAGGAATAGCACTCGAACCCGGCACCGTTGAAATCGGTGGTTCCGCCGAAGCCACGCCAGCGCCCGACCGGGACCAGGGCCTCGTACTCCATCCTGTCGGCGAGTTCGGCGAGCGCCACCGTCGCCGGCCAGGTGGCCTCCAGCGTCCCCTCGATGCTGGAGATCGCGCAACCCTGCTTCAGGTTGGTGCAGAACGTCCCCATCTTCAGCTTGCGGTCGCCGAAGAGCGGGTTGGTCGCCGGCGGATCGGCGAGCAGGCTGGGGACCTCGGGTTTCACGCCGCCCTCCTCTCGCGCCGGCCTATTCGGCGGCCTCGTCAACGCCGCCGATGGCCTCGTTGAGCCGCGGCATCACTTCGTTCGCCATCAACTCCATCGACCGCCTGGACAGCGCCTTGTCGACCCAGTCGTGGCCGGCATAGACCAGCGTGCCGAACTCGCCCACCTTGTCGCGAAAAGCGAGGAGCTGATCGACAACGCTGTCCACCGTGCCGGCGATGACCAGCCGGTCGGTTACGTAATCCAGCGTCACCGCCTCGTCGGGCATGGACTGGTCGTGCTTGAAGAGGTTCGACCGCCCCGCGCTGATCAGCTTCGTCATCAGCTGCTTGTAGTAGAAGCGGTAGGGGCTGTTCTCGTTCTCCAGCGCGTATTCCCGCGCCGTCCTCTCGTCGTCGGCGACGAAGACGCTCTTCGCCACCCGCCAGTCGGCGGGATCGGCGACCTGGCCGACCCGCTCGCAACCCTCGACATATTTGGGCCAGTGGGTCTTGACCCATTCGGGCATCAGGAAGTTGGCCGAGATCGAGGTCCAGCCGCGCGCCGCCGCTTCGGTGAGCCCCTTGGAATAGGGCGCGACCACGGTGACCACGATGGGCGGGTGAGGCTTCTGGTAGGGCCCGACGATCACCCCCTGGCCGATCTCCTCGATCAGCGATTCCTCGGTGGTGACGGTCCAGTACTTGCCCTTGAGCCGGTAGGGCGGATCGGTCGACCAGATCGCGAGCACGTGGTCGATCGATTCGACGAACATCTCGTTCCGGTCCTGGTGCAGGATGCCCAGCGCCTCGGCGTCGGACTTGAGCGCGCCGGGGCTGATCCCGAACAGGAACCGGCCTTCGAGAATGTTGTCGATCATCGCCACCTGGCCCGCGATGATCGCCGGGTGGCCGAGCGACATGTTCACCGTGCCGCTCCCCAGCACGATGTCCTTCGTGTCGTGGGCCAGGCTCGCGATGAACATCAGGCACGAGGTGACGGTCTCCGCCCGGTCGGTGACGTGCTCGCCGATGAACGCCTCGGCGAAGCCGAGCTGGTCCGCCAGCAGGATCGCCTCGCGGTCCTCCTTCAGCGTCTCCGCGTAGTTCCGCGTCGGCGGATGCAGCGGCATGGTGAAAAAACTGAGCTTCATCCGCTCTCCTTTACGCGGGTCCGCCGTCTTCGCCTATTGCGAGGCGTGGGCGACGAATTTCTCCGGGATGGGATCGCCCCACTGCGAATTCAGCCCGTCCTCGAACGAGATCAGGTTGGCCGGGGTGTCGCTGTTGAGGCGGTCGGAATCGGTCCAGTGCTCGTGCACCCGCCCCCACGGGTCGGCCCAGTAGTCGTAGACCTGGCTGCCCAGCACGTGGCGGCCGAGCCCCCAGAAGTGCTCGTACTTGTCGAGGCCGCGCATGTGCTCGTGACCCATGATCACGTCGTCGATGTCCTGCACCTCGAAGGCCATGTGGTTGAGCCCGGCCTTCGGCCCGTCGATATAGAGGAACACGTGGTGGTCGACATATTCCTCGCCCTTGTCCACCCGGTTGAAGGACAGGATGATGTTGTCCTCTTCCCCGGCATAGACGTCGTCCGAGCAGACCAGCCCGAGCGTCTGCCGCACCCAGGCGATCGAGTTCTTGAGGTCGGGCGTCATCATCACCGCGTGGCCGATGCGCTTGACGTGCGACGGCCCGCGGTCGATGCGGGTGAGCTCGCCCTTCCGGGCCAGCCGCTCGGGTCCCATGTTGAGCGCGAAGCGCGGGATCTCGACGGGGTCCAGCATCCCGATGC
Organism: Alphaproteobacteria bacterium; assembly: GCA_965202835.1. Taxonomy (GTDB): domain Bacteria; phylum Pseudomonadota; class Alphaproteobacteria; order MPNO01; family MPNO01; genus MPNO01. The sequence continues at coordinate 1,294,851 of CBDBCA010000002.1, forward strand.
CGTGCACGATCTCGATGGTGTAGCCGTTGGGTTCGGTCAGCCGCACCCGCTTGCCGCCGCCCGGCTCGTCCATCTCCTCGACGGCGGAGGCGCCCTCGATCCCGGTGGCCTTCTCCAGCTCTTCCTCGCTCTCGACGTTGAAGGCGAGGGAGACGAAGCCCGGGTCGCCGAGCTCGGTGACGTGGATGTGGTGCTCGGGGTCGGTGCCGCGCATGTAGAGCGCCGTCTTGGTCCGCTCGGCCCGCACCATGCCGAAATTGGTCAGGAACTCTTCCTGCTTGTCGAGGTCCGGCGAACGGATCCGGCCGTAAGCGACATCGGTCACCTTGATCATCGCTGCTCTCCCAGTCGTCGATATCAGGTTGCGTCGATTTTAGGAGCAGGCGCCGGATATCGAAAGGTCCGGATGAGCAAAGATGTATTGCGCCGTTCGGGTATCTTGGGTGTTGCCTGCCCGCGGCCGGATGTATGGAATGCGCGCCAGGCACGGCAGGGAGGACGACATGGATCTGGGTCTCAGGGGACGGAAGGCGGCGATCTCGGGCGCGAGCGACGGGCTCGGCTATGCGGCGGCGCTGGCGCTCGCGGACGAGGGATGCGACGTCGCCATCTCGGCGCGCGGGCAAGAGCAGCTCGACAAGGCGGCGGCGGCGATCGGGGCCAAGGGGGTCAACGCCCGAGGCATCGCCTGCGACATGTCGAACGAGGCCGGCTGCGCGGAGTTCGTCGAGCGGGCCGCCGAAGGGCTCGGCGGGATCGATATCCTGATCAACTGCGTCGGCGGCATGACCCCGGGCAACCTGGACTCCCTCACCGGGGACAACTGGGACGAGATCGTCAACCGCAACCTGATGGCCTATGTCCACACCACCAGGGCGGCAATCCCGCATCTGGAGAAGTCGGACGCCGGCCGCGTGCTCAACGTTTCGGGAATCTCCGGCAAGCAGCTCATGCCGGGCTCGTTCTCGACCGCGATCCCCAACGCCGGCATCAACGCCTTCACCAAGCTGATGGCGGGCGAGCTGGCGGCGAAGGGAATCCTGGTCAACAATCTCTGCCCCGGCATCGTCGACACGCCGCGCTGGACGCCGCGCCGCGAGGCGATGGCCAAGGTGCGCGGTGTCAGCGCCGACGACGTCGAGAAGCAGTTCGCCGCCAACGCCATGCTCGGCCGCTGGGGAAAGCCGGAGGAGATCGGCGACGTCGCCGCCTTCATGGTCTCGCCCCGGAACAGCTACATGACCGGATCGACGGTTGAAGTCTGCGGCGGCTGGGGCAAGTATTTCTGACCGAACGAAAGACGGAGGAAATCATGGCGGAACAGGCCACGACGCCGGCGGTCGAGACGGCGGCGGAACCCGCGCTGAAGCTCAACTTCCTGTCGCACGGCACGCTGGAATCGAAGAATCTCGACCGGGCGCGCGCGTTCTACACCGACTTCCTCGGGCTCCAGGTGGTCCGCACCAGCCCGATCTCGCTCCTGATCCGCCTCGGCGGACCCAACACCATCGCGGTGGTCGAGCAGAAGAACCGCACCGAAGAGATGCCGATGCTCAACCATAACGGGCTCGACGTCGAAACCCAGGAAGAGGTCGACTCGGCGCACGAGACCGTCGTGGCGGAGGCCGAGAAATGGGGCCTGCACAGGATTTCCAGGCCAAAGCTTCAGCACGGCACCTACAGCTTCTTCTTCTGGGACATGGACAACAATTGCTGGGAGATCCTGACCAACCCGCAGGGCGGTTACAGCTGGCTGTTCGAGAAGGGCGACCTCTCGGGCAAGGGTCATCTCGACAGGAACTTCGAACGCCCCGGCATGCGGGAGTAAGAACAGCGCCGCGGGACGCGCAGCAACGCGATGTCCCGCTCCCCGATGTCACCCGGACGTGTTCCGGGTGTGGACGCCTCCCCGGATGCAAGCGGTTTTTTTGGCTGGGAGCGTGGCGCCGCTACAGGAGGGACCAGGCAAGATCCCTGGCTTCCTTCTCGGTCTCGACGATCCGATCGTCGGGAATCCGGTCGAGGACGTCGAAAGCGAAAAGGGGGCCGCGGATTCGGTCGTTGATGCCGCAGACGACAATCTCGGTGCGCGTCTGCTTCGCCCGGTCGATGACCTGGGCCAGCAGGTGAGCGGCGCTGTCGTCGATGTGGGTGGACCTGGAAAGGTCGAAAATCACGACATCGTGGTCGCGGATGTCCGCGCCGATCAGCGCGATCAGCTTTCGTGAGGACGACACCGTGAAGGAGCCGCGAAAGGCCACCAGCCCTATCCGTGCCGTGAAATCGTCGGGCGCCTCCGCGCTGAAGGTGCTGTCCAGAAGCGGCGTCGAGATCACGCTGTCGAGTTCCAGCGACTCCAGCTGCGCGGCGTTCACGATATTGGCGGCGATAACCCCGAACGCGATCGCGAAAACCGGATCGACGAAGATGGTCACGGCCATGACCAGCAGCATGACCGTGGAATATCTCGGGTCTATCAGGGGGATCTTCCGCAGGAACGAGAACTCGATCATCCGCCAGCCGACCAGCATGACGATCGCGGACAGCGCCGCCAGCGGCAGCGGGGCCACGTAGGGGCCGAGGCCCAGAATCAGCGCCGCGACGATGACAAGGCAGATGATGCCGGCGACGACGGTCTTGCCGCCGAAGCGGCGCGCCGTCATGGTCGCGATGGTCGCGCCCCCGGGCATAACCCCGGCGATCCCCGCCGCAAGGTTTCCCAGGCCGACGCCGAACAGCTCGCGGTTCGGATTGTGCCGGGAGCCGGTGAAGGTATCGGCGATGAGCGACCACATCAGGGTGTAGACGGAGCTGATGAGGGCGATCAGCACCGCCGGTCCGACGGCTTTCGGCAGGAAGTCGAGCGTCGGAAGCTCGAGTACCGGGATCGGCAGTCCAACCGGGACAGGGCCCAGCTGGTGGATGCCGGGTATGAAGAGCGCACCGATCCACCCGATCGCGACCGCGGCAAGCGGCGCGGGAATGAATTTGCCGATACGGGCCGGCCACAGGAAGACCAGGGCCAGGCAAAAGGCTGCAAGGGCGAGGTCGCTCGTGCCGAGGTGAAACAGTTTCTCGGCCTGCGTCCAGAGGAGCAGCACTCCGATCCCCGACATGAACCCGGTGAGTACGATGTGCGGCATATAGGAGACGTAGCGGCCGACTCCCGCGAGTCCGAGCACCATCTGGATGGCGCCGGCCATGACGATGATGACTGCCAGTTCGGGCAGGCTCACCTCATCGCCCATGAGCAGCGTCGCGGTGACGACCGCAAGCACGGCGCTGGGTCCGCTCACCATCGCGCGCGTGCCGCCGCACACGGCCGCTATGATCCCGACGATGACGCCGCACCACAGCCCCGCGAGGGGTCCCATGCCGGAGATGACGCCGAGCGCCATGGCGGTCGGCACGTAGGATGCCACGAGGATGACGCCGGCCTTCAGATCCGCCGAAAAGGTCTCGCGGGCATAAGGAGGCCGCGTTTCGTTCCGCAAGCTACGCAGCATGTTCGGCAGTCTCCCGTGACCCGCCCCGGGCGGCCGATCCGTTTCGGATGGTAGTGCATCGGGGGTTTCCCGGCCAATCTGGGGGCCGGTATCTTCGGACGGCAGGTCAGACGTTGCGGGCGGCCAGTGCGACAGCTTCGTCGGCCAGGCGCGTGATCTCGTCGAACCTGGATGCCTGGACGAGCGCGGGGCTTACGAGCCAGGACCCGCCGCATGCGAGGACATTCGGTAGCGCCAGATAACTTGCGAGGTTGTTCGGACCGATGCCGCCGGTCGGCAGGAACCGCATGGAGGGGTAAGGGCCGGACAACGCTTGGCCGGCTCGACGAGGAGATCGCCGAGATCGAGCGGCGGATCGGCGTGTGGCACCGCGGCAATGCCGACAGCAAGCGGATCGCTGAGATCCCCGGCGTGGGCGTGCTGACCGCGACGGCCGTCATCGCCGCGATGGGCGATCCCGCCGCCTTCAGGTCGGGGCGCGAGTTCGCCGCCTGGCTGGGCCTGGTGCCCCGGCACGACGGCACCGGCGGACGGGTTCGAATGCTCGGCATCTCCAAGCGCGGGGACAGGTATCTCCGAACCCTGCTGATCCACGGCGCGCGGAGCGTGCTCACACATGCCAAGGCGCCGCCCGAATGGGCGGTGCGACTGGCCGAGCGGCGGCCGGCCAACGTGGTCACCGTCGCGCTGGCCAACAAGACGGCGCGCACGATCTGGGCCCTGCTGGCCCATGACCGGGCGTACCAGGCGAACTTCGTCAGCCAGCCGGCATAGGCGCGGCTGACGACGGGACAGCGAACCAACAGAGGAGGTGGCCGCTGAAAGGTTGCGCAAGGCACGACAAGGAGTGATGGCAAACAGGTCAGACCGCGATCCGCTAAGCCTGAATGCGGTGTGGGGCGTAAAGCCCACGGAGGAAATGAGGCGCGGATCGGCAGATTCCATCAAGGCCAGCGGGCATCAAGTCCCGCACCGACAGGCCGGATACAAAACTGCAATCTGCCTGCCCGTCACACCGAAATCGAACCTTGCGTCCCGGGAGGCGTCCATACAAACCGCATGGAGGGGTAAGGGCCGGACAACGCTTTCAGGAACGACACGCCGCCGCTGGCTTCGGCGGGAAAGAATTTGACGGCCTGGAGGCCGAAGCCCATCGCTTGTTCGACGCCCGTTGGGTTGTTGACGCCGGGCAGGACAGGCAGACCCGTCTCGACGCATGCCTCGACGACCGCCGGATTGAAGCCGGGGGTGACGACGAAATGGCTTCCGGCCCGATAGGCCAATTCCACCTGCTCGATGTCGAGAACGGTTCCTGCGCCGACCAGCATTTCCGGAATTCGCTCCCGCAGGATTTCGATCGAATCCGCCGCCGCTTCCGAACGGAACGTGATTTCGACCGCGGGCAAACCGCCCGCCAACAACGCTCTCGCAAGAGGCAATGCGGCTTCGCTGCCCTCCAGTTCCACGACGGGCAACACCCTCGCCTCGCCGAGGCGGGTCAAGACATTCGATGCATTGTCGGTCATGGTTGTCGATCCGGGTTCGGTTTGCGCGGCGAAGGATGCGACCGGGCTTTCGGCTCCCGCGATGGACGAGCGTTTCAGCTTCGCGCAATCAATGCACCCGGCGCGCCGACCACCCGGGAAGCGATATCGTGACCGGCCAGCAGGCATCGCCTTTCGTCTTCGCCGCGAAGGAATGCCGCCAGGTAGCCGCCGTTGAAACTGTCTCCCGCCGCGGTCGTATCGACGACGTCGGGAGCCGGGGCGAATTCGGGATGCGCGTCGCGGTCGAGGTGCGGGGACAGCGGGCCAAGCTCCCCCCGCTTGATGGCGCAGGCATGCAAGTCCGAGGCGGCGAACCGTGCGATTACGGCCTCCTCGTCCGCGTCGCCGAACAGGGCGATCTCGTCATCGACCGAGGGCAGGGCGATGTCGGCAATCCGCCACATTTCGCCGACCGTACGGCGCGCGGTCGCCGCGTTCTCCCAGAGTCGCGGCCGGTAGTTCGAATCGAAGGCGACATGGCACGCGTTGCGCCCGCGCAGGTTGCGCAAATGCTCAACGAGGCGCTCGCGGGCCGAAGGTTGCAGGATGGCCAGCGTTATGCCCGAGAGATAGACGATGCGTGCCGCCGGAAGGGAATCCGGCGTCTCGCCGGATGCGAACAGGCGGCGCGCCGCGGAGTTGCCGCGCCAGTAGTGAAAGCTGCGTTCTCCCGTGTCGTCGGTCGACACGGCATAGATGCCGATATTGCGTTCCCGGTCGAATGCGACTTGCGAGACATCTATACCCTCATCCTTCGCCGCGTTCAGGAAAGCCCGGGACAGGGGATCGCAGCCGACGCGCGTGCAATAGCCGATCCGGGCCGTTGGACCGAATGCCCTCGCGCAATAAACTGCCGTGTTGAACGTATCGCCTGCAAACCCGACGCGGAAACCGGAAGCCGGTTCCTGCCGGATTTCGGCCATGACTTCGCCGATGGCGAGCAGGTGCAGGTTCACGAGTCCGGCGCCGACGGCTGCAAGACCGGCCGCATCCACAACCCGCCGGGCGGAGGGGACCTGGGATCGCCTCCGCCCCGATCGCGGCTCAGGCGTCGGTCACGTCGAAATGGCGGATGGTGGGAGGCGCGGCGAGGGCTTCCTTGAGCCGGTCGCTAGTACCCCTATCCCGCTGCCAGGCCAGATAATTGTCGTATTGCTCGTGGGAGTCCCACTCCTCCACCAACAGCACGTTGTCGACGTCGTCGCGGTTCCGCAGCGTGTCGACTCTTGTACAACCCTCATAAGCGCGCGTGTCCGCAAGAATCGACCTGAAGAACACAACCGGCTCGTCCCCCGTGCCGGGCTTCGCCTGGACCTCGAGAATCACTCTTACGGCCATTTCGCTACCTCCATTTTTCCTACGCAAAACCAACGACATTGCCGGCAGATCGTACTCGGGCCGCCAGGAGAGGCCTGACGACAGTTATACCGTCTCTTACTCGAATGATGAAATCAAGCATCCGCTGACCGACTCGATCCACACCCGACGGCATCTCTGCTACAAGGTCGGCGCCGACCGCGGGACATCGGGCGGGAGGAGGCCCGGGACGCCATGATCACGCTCTACCACAACAACATGTCGACCTGCGCGCAGAAGGTCCGCTACGTCCTGGCCGAGAAGGGGCTCGAATGGGAGAGCGTCGAGCTCAACCTGAGGAAGGGCGACCAGCATACGGAGGATTACCTGAAGCTGAATCCCGCCGGCGTCGTCCCGACCCTGGTCAACGACGATGTGGTGATCGTCGAATCGGGAGTCATCTGCGAGTACCTGGAAGACCTGTTTCCGACCCCGCGGATGAGGCCGGAGACGCCCGACCGGATCGCCGGGATGAGGCTGTGGATCAAGTACGTCGACGAAACCGTCCACGCCCAGGCCGGCGTCATCAGCACGGCAATCGCCTTCCGGTTCCAGCATCTCGCGAACGGAGAGGACGCCGTCAGAGCGAGAATCGAGGCGGTCCCGGACGAGCGAAAAAGGGCGAGGATGCGGTCGCTGATCTTCGAGGGTATCGAGTCGCCGCTCTTCGCCGGCGGCGTCCGGGCGTTCGCCGAAATGCTGCGCCGGATGGAGGCCGCGCTCGAAGGGAGCGCCTTCCTCGCGGCGGAAAACCGGACGATCGCCGACGCGGTATGCCTGCCCTATGTCGTGCGCCTGGAGCATCTGCAAATGGCGCGGCTGTGGCACGACCTTCCGCGGGTCACGGACTGGTACGGGCGCATGAGGGAGACGCCGTCCTTCGCCGCCGCCTTCACGGATTGGGAAGACCCGAACTATCTGACCCTCATGGAGGCCAGGGGGACCGAGTACCGGCCGAGGGTCGAGGAGGCGCTGGCCGGGTAAGGCGCGTCGCTCCGCCGCCCCTCACCCTAACCCTCTCCCCGCGGGGGAGAGGGGATTTCGGTGCCACCACCGCCTTTTCTTCTCCCCTCCCGCTCGCGGGAGGGGTTGGGGGAGGGTGGTGGGCCGCCGGCGCTTCGGGGGGTCGAACCGGCTACCAAGCCCGTTCGGCCCCCGCACGCCAGACAACGGGGAAAAGGTCGTCGTCGGCGGGCGGGAGGCCGACCTCCAGATCCGCCTCGGCGGCGCCGGGGATGTTGAACCGGGTCCGGGGGCCGTACCAGGTTATGTCGCCACCGAAGAAGCGGCACGACAGCGCCACCCTGCGGACCGCGTCGGACGGGTTGCCTCCCGCGCCATGCACCGCCAGCGGGTGGTGGACGATGCAGTCGCCGGCCTCCATGTCCCAGGAGAGGAAGCGGTAGGCCGGGTTGTCGAACTCCCGGTGGAACATCGGGCAGTCCGGAAAGGCGTCGGCCTCGGCGAGCGCGAAGCCCGCGCGCGGCACGGCGGGGACCGGCCGGTACATCGTGTCCCAGCGGTGCGAGCCCGCGACATAGACCAGCCCGCTGGTCTCGCGCGTCACCGGGGTGAGCGCGAGCCACACCGAGGCCACGTGGTTGCCCTTGAGCGGCCAGAACGGCAGGTCGTGGTGCCAGGCCGTCGCGAGCCGCGTGCCTGGCTCCTTGATGAAGAGCTGGTCGTAGAAGAACCTGACCTCGCCGAGTCCCATCAGCCGCGCCGCGATTTCCCGCGCGGGCGAATTCTTCACGAAGTCCATGAACGCCGGGTTGCCGCGCGCCATGTGCGAATTGGCGATCGTCTTGCCGGGCTCGTCGTCCCCGCTGGCGAGCACGGTGCCGGCGGGGTACTCCAGGTTGGCCTCGACCGCTTCCAGCATCCGGTCGATCCAGTCCGCGTCGAACTGCCCGCGGATGCAGACCGCCCCGTCCTCGTCATAGGCGCGGATCTCGTCGTCCGTAACGGGCCTCAGCGGTTGCCGGTTCATCGCGGCCTCCTCCTCGCACGGTGGCGGGGCGCAGCCTAACATCCGCGGGGTGGCAAAGCAGGTGGAACCGCTTTATGTCTTTTCTCTCGCCAGAACCGATCGGGTGGGCACCATGCAGTTGACGCAATACAGCGACTATTCGTTACGGGCGCTCATCTATCTCGGCCTCAACGCCGACCGGCGCTGCACGGTCCGGGAGATCGCCGACGCCTACGGCATCTCGGAAAACCACCTGATGAAGGTGATCAACGGGCTCGGCCGCGAGGGGTTCGTCACGACGACGCGGGGCAGGAACGGCGGAATCCAGCTCGCGATGCCGGCGGGCGAGATCGGTCTCGGCGAGGTGTTCCGCGCGACCGAGGGGAATTTCAACCTGGTCGAATGCTTCGCCACGGGGGAGCACGACGCCTGCCCGATCGCCGGCCCCTGCGTGCTGACGCATGTCCTGGAGACCGCCCTGCAGGCCTTTCTCGACGTGCTGGACCGGCACACGCTGGAGGATCTGCTGAAGCCGCGCAACGCCCTGCGGCGCATCCTCGTGGCGCGGAACGGGACGGCGATGGCCGAGGGTTAGGCCGGTCCGCCGCCCTCCCCCAACCCCTCCCGCAAGCGGGAGGGGGGAAGGTAAGGAGTGGGGGACTCTCGGCGCCGACCCCTCCTTGTCTTCTCCCCTCCCGCTTGCGGGAGGGGCCGGGGGAGGGTGGATCGGCCGATCCGCGCCAGCCCGCCGCTCTACGACTCCCGCACTACGCGGAAGCCGAAATTGCCCGGCATCGGCTTGACCGAGCAGCCGCCGCTGCCGATGTCGCGGACGAAGCTCGGCATCGGGCTGCGGTGCTCGCCCTGCAGGATCCTGACGCCGCAATTCTTCCTTGAAACGGTGCGCCCGCCCTCTTCGTAGGTCTGCTCGCGGCAGCTGTCGGTCCACTCCCACACGTTGTCGCGGGTGCCGAACACGCCGAACCCGTTGCCCTTGCCGGAGCCGACCGGCTCGGTCCGCTTGGTCGGCCGCGGCGCGAGCACGTAGGCGGACGCCCAGGCGAGTTTGGGGTCGGTGAACAGCGGCTTCGGCTTCCCGGGCGCGCCGGACCCCGCGCGCGCGGCGTATTCCCACTCGTCCTGGGTCGGCAGGCGGTAGCGCTCTCCGGTCGCCGCCGACAGCCAGTCGAGATACTGGGCGACGTCGTCCCAGCTCACGTCGATGACCGGCCGGTCGCCGCGTCCCCAGCCCCGATCGCCCGGCCGGTGCGCGCAGCCGCCCTCGCGGTGGCAGTAATCCCACTGCGCGAAGGTGATCTCGAACCTGCCGATCATGAAGGGCCGCTCGAACACGACGCGCCGGGGCGCGGCGCCTTCCCGGGCAACGGCCGCCGTCATCTCGCCGGCCGGAACCCGCACCAGCTCGGGCAGATACTCCCCGGGAACCGGCGCGTGGGCGAGACGGCCGGCGGCCAGGAACGACGCGCCCGCGATCCCCGCCAGGACCACGGCTGCCACGGCAACGCGCCTTGCGGAAAATCTCGACATGGCGAACTCCATCGCGCCACCCCCGGCCCGCCCCCGCATCTCCGGGAGCGGCCCGTCTGTCCGAACCGCCTAGGCCGGGATCGGCCCGGGCTTGCTCACCTGGGTCATCAAATCGTCGTCCCACTTGCCGTCGACCACGAAATGAGCCAAGGCGCCGAGCTGCACCGCCTCGATCAGGTTATGCGACAGATACGCGTAGACCCCCGGCTGGCGGAACCGGTAGAGCGCCGCCCCGGCCGAGCCGCCGCGGATGAACCAGGTCTCCAGCCCTTCCTCCGGCGGGTCGGCGAAGGAGCCCGCCTCCCAGACATAGTCGCCGTGGCCGCCGATCAGGTGCGGCCTGGAATCGCGGTTGGCCTGGGAGTGGATGATCATCACGTTCTCGCCGACCTTGGCCTTCATCGCGCCGTCGCCGGTGAGCGCTCCGACCTTGCCATTGAGCACGACGTGGCTCGGGGTCAGCGTGCGCATGACCTCGAAGACCTCTTCCATCGCCTCGGCGTGGGTCTCGTACTTCTTGTAGTTTCCTTCCGCGTCGCGGGGCACGTAGAAGTCCTGCTCGCCGACGTAGTAGACCCGGTCGTAGCGGAGCGCCTCGCCGGCGCGGTTCTTGAGCCCGTCCCTGGGCAGGACCATCACCGTCCCGCTCATGCCGGAGACCACATGGTAGGGGATCATCACCCCGCCCGGCGCGCAGTGATAGATGTAGACGCCCGGCTTGACCGCCTTCCAGCGGAGCACCACCTGCTGGCCCGGCTCGACCAAGGTGAGGCCGCCGCCGCCGAGCGCGCCCGGTCGAGGCGTGGAAGTCGATATTGTGGTCCATCACGTTCGAGGCCGGGTTCTTGAGGGTAAGCTCGATATAGTCGCCCTCGTGGCAGATCATCAGCGGCCCCGGGACCGAGCCGTTGAACGTCGAGGCGTTGATCTCGGTCCCGTCGTCGTCGATCACCAGTTTCTTCTCCGTGGCGACCAGCTCCACCTCGACGATCTTCGGGCTGCCGGGAATACTTCTGGTCGTAATCCGGCGCGAAGGGCGGCGCGACGAGCTTCTGCCTGACCCGCTTCATGCTCTTCATGTCGGCCTTCATCGCGGCGTCGCTCTTGGCCGCCATCACCATCGGGCTCGCGGCCGCGACGGCGCCCAGCGTGCCGCCCGCCTTGAGAACCTGACGCCTGTTCAGCTTTTGCATGGCTCGAACCTCCTGTCTCCCGTTTCCTCGCCGCCCGCACCCGACGCGCCCCCGCGGGCATGGGGTCTCTAAAGCGGTATTCTGAATGAAGGTTTAGGGGCGTCAAGCGGGAAACGAGGGAGGCGCGTGGCTGGACCCGCAAGTAAAGCCCGGACCGCTGCCGGAACCGATAACGGCGAGGCGGAGCCGGGGAGGCGGGCTCGACGGTGCCCCCGGCTCCCCCGCGCGCTTTTCGGAGCGTATCGGAAGGGGCTTATACAGATAACCTGACGGGCGGTCGGCTGGGGCGGATCGGCGATGGGAACCCCGCCGCCCGGCCTCCCGCCACCCCTCAACCGGCGCCGACACCGCTCTACCTTCCCCCCTCCCGCTTGCGGGAGGGGTCGGGGGAGGGCGGTGACCGGGGGGTACAGACCTCCGCGACCCGGTCAGACCGGAAAATGCCGTAGCCGGAAGGAACGAGGCGGCGGATGGACGTGGATACCCGGAACGAATCCATTGCTGTCCGGTTTAGTTTTGCGACGCTCTCCGTGCCGACGGGCCAGACCATCCCCGCCCCCTCTTGTCACCCCGGACTTGTTCCGGGGTCCAGTGAGGCGCCCCGGTTTCCGTCGGGGGCACGACATTCCTATCCTGCTGCCTCCCGAGACCGCCGCACGGCCTCGGCGGCTGCGATGCCGGCCCCGGAACGGGTCCGGGGCGGGTCTGGACCCCGGAACAAGTCCGGGGTGACAACGGGGGACGAGGAGGAGAGCGGGGCGCGCCGCAAACCGTGCCCCGACCCGGCCGACGGGCCGGTAACCCGCTTGTACCAACGCCTTGCACCCGGTCCAGACCATCTGAACCGGACAGCAGTGGAGCAAGTTCGGGCATGACGGAAGGATCGTGGCGCGCCTCCCCCCGTCAGGTAATCCGTATAAGCTCCGATCGGAAAGGGGTCGAACCGCGATGGGGGCGTCCTCGACAACCCGGTCCCGTCCCGAACGCCGCCTGCCGGGCGCAGGAGCCACCGGGTGATGACGGCCAGCACGGGTTGCGAAGTCGATGGGTCGGGCGGACCGGGGCGGCAAAGAAGAAGGGCGGCTCGCGCCGCCCTTCGAAAGCGATCCGGGGCCGGCGGAGCCGGTCCCGAAAATAGTATCGGACGCTAGAACGACACCTTGATGCCCGAAATAGCGACCAAGCCAGTGGACGAGGCACTCCCGTCGCCGCTCTCGCCGTCGATGTGGAGCAGGTTCGTGTGCACCTTCACGCCCGGACCCATCGCCCGCGCGTAAGAACCCATGATTCGGGTGCGCTTGTCGCCGGACTTGTCCATCTCGGCCTGACTGCCGACGAGGCTAAACGAATTGGCCCCCGTGACGAACCGTACGCCGACATCGGTGACCTGGCCCTGGGTCGCTTCGTCGTCGTTGGTGACGCGCTTGTGCGCAGCCGAAACGCGGAACCCGCCACCGAAGTCGATGCGGGCGCCGACAAGCCATTCGCTCAGGTCGTCCGCGGAGCCGTCGTTCGGACCCTGATAGGCGGTCATGCCGGCACCGACGGCAAAGCCGACATCGCCGAACTTGCCACCATAGAGGGCCGCGCCCTCGAAGCCGTCGTGGTGTTTCGTCTCGGCGTCGACGCGCTCCCAGTTATCGTCGTTCACCATATTGGGCGAATAGGTCAGGCCGATTTGGAAACCGCCGAATTTCGGCGAGATGTAGGTCAGCTTCTCTGCGTCGCCCGCGTCCAGCCGTGGGAAGAGTCCCGGGCCGGCCTGGGGCTCGATCCAGTTGCTGGTATCGTACGAGAGGCTTTCGCCTACGTTAGTGGCGAAGGACCCCGAGACGCCCAGCAGCATCGTGGCCGGTGCGCCGGCGGTGCCGCCGAACTTGATCTGGCCGAACGAACCCGAAACCGACAGGAAGTATTCGTCGATGGTGTCCGCGTCGGCGTGGTGTTCCATGCCCTCCAGCTCCACGCGGGCGTGATACTTCATGCCGTTGTCGAGCATGCCGCGGGCATTGAAGTGGATCTCGGAGTCGTTCTTGGTGTCGATTGCCGAGGTGTCCTCGACGGCATCGGCGCCGCCCTTGGTGATGTCCTCGTCGAGGACACCGCCGACGACGGACTCGAAGTAGCCGTTCACGCTAACCGACGGCTTCATCATCTTCTTGTCGGCCGCGACCGCGCCGCCCGCGACAAGTATCGCCGCGGCGGCAAGGGCCGTACCGGCCAAAAGTTACTTTCTCATAGCCCCTCCATGGAGTTAGGTTACAACTGCTACTGCGCAGCAAAATGTGGAGGAGTTGTTCTATCTAAAGTAGCAATACTAAACAGGCGCTGATTTCTATAAGCTATTGATTCTGTTTATCTTTCACCCTTTATCCGTCCTGTCCGGGCCCGCGCGGCCGGCAATTTATCCAGCCGAATCCGCTCCGGCTGGATGCGGGTTGTCGACGGTTTTGATGACGGGCGGGTTATCGGCGCATCGCTCGGGGCTTATACAGATTGCTTGACGGGCGATCGGCTGGCGTGGATCGGCCATGGGAACACCGCCCGGCCGGCCTGTCCCGTCGCCCCTCACGGTCGGCGCCGCGCCCGCCCCCTGTCGTCATGCCCGGACTTGTTCCACTGCTGTCCGGTTTAACTTCGAGACGGGCTCCACGCCGACGGGCAAGACCATCTCCGGCCGCCTCTTGTCACCCCGGACTTGTTCCGGGGTCCAGTGAGGCGCCCCGGTTTCCGTCGGGGGCACGACATTCCTATCCTGCTGCCTCCCGAGACCGCCGCACGGCCTCGGCGGCTGCGATGCCGGCCCCGGAACGGGTCCGGGGCGGGTCTGGACCCCGGAACAAGTCCGGGGTGACAACGGGGGGACGAGGAGGAGAGCGGGGCACGCCCGTGCCCCCGCCCTCACCCGACGAGCGCGGGGCGGATGCGTTCGGCGATCAGGTCGATCGACGCGAGGCGGTCGGGGCCGAGGACCTGGTAGAGGACCGGGGTCCTGAGCCCGGCGGCGGCGTAGGGTTTCAGCCCCTCGATGCACTCCTCGGGCGTTCCGGCGACGGCGAGCGCGGCGACGATGTCGTCGTCGAGCGCATCGACCGCGGGGCCCAGCCGGTTCGCGGCGGAGGCGGCCCTGAGCCCGGCCTGAACGGTCCGCATGCGCGCCACGTCGAGCCCGGCGTATTCGAAGCGGATCGTGTCCGGGATCCGCATCAAATAGTGCGCGATCAGCCCCTTGGCGGCGGCGCGGGCCGCGTCGCCGTCCTCGTCGACCGAGAAGATTATGTAGCAGGCGACGTCGATCTCGCTTGCGTCGCGACCGGCGGCGGCGAGGCCGGCGCGGGCATGGCCCAGGCAGTGCTCGACATAGGCCGGGCTCGCGAGGACGCTGAAGAACACCCCGTCCGCTATCGGCGCGGCCATCCTGAGCGTGCGCGGCCCCATGGTGCCGAAATAGAGCGGCACGTCGGGGCGGGGCGGGCGGAAGGTGAGCCGCGCGCCGGGCGCGGGCAGGCGGTAGAGCGCGCCCTCATGGGTGACTCGCCCGCCGCCGAGCATCGCCCGGCAGATCTGGGCGGCCTCCCTGAGCGCCGCGATCGGGCGCGGGTTCTCCAGACCGTGCGCCGCGATCGACGACCAGCCGGCGCCCAGCCCGAGCGCGAAGCGCGGCCCGGCGAGCTCCTCCAGATCCGCCACCGCCATCGCGATCTGCGCCGGGTGCCGGGTATAGGGGTTGACGATGCCGAGCCCGATTTCGATCGCCTCGGTCGCCGTGCCGATGGCGGTGGCCTGGACGAAGATGTCCCGGCTGTGATGGTCCTCCGCCAGCCAGACCCGGCGAAACCCCCGCGCCTCGGCCCGCCGCGCCGCCGCCCGGTTCTCCGCGGTCGACGACACGCTGTAGAGCCCGATGTCCAGGTCGCGGAAGGGTGTGTCGGTCATGGCGGGCTCTCGATGCGCGGGCGGCGATGGTCGCAGGAAACGGGCGGGTGGGGAAGACGGGGGTCCCAGCCGTCATTTCGACCGGAGCGCCGGAGGCGCGAAGCGGAGAAATCTTCCGCTCCGGATGCGGCTGCGGTCGCGAACGTGCTTGCCGTGCTTTGCAAACCGGCCGATATACCCTTTCGCGTGCGGCCGGGGCGTTCGGTATCGGGTTCGCCGCGCCCGGGGAGATCGCAGGGAGGCCGGCCCGATGACCGACGCAAGGCGCTACAGGTATCCGCTGTAACTGCCCGCGTCGCTGAAGGAAACGGCCGCGCGGCTGGCGCGGGAGGACGGCGTGTCGCTCAATCAGTGGATCGTTGCGGCGGTGGCCCAGAAGATCGGCGCGGTCGAGACGGCGGACGTGCTCCTGCGCAAGCGGGCGGCGGGCGCGCGTGAGGGCGACCTGTTGCGGTATCTGGACAGGGCGCCCGACACGGCGCCTGAGGCGGGCGACGAGCTGCCGGGTTGAGCGTCCGCACGGACTACGCGCTCGTCTGTCACCCCGGCCTTGAGCCGGGGTCCAGGGTTACGGGTCGGGACTGTTGCCCTAGCCCGACTTCCGCAACTCGGGGGTTGCGAGGATGCTAACCGGTTGATTTTCCGCAATTGACGCTTCAAAGGTCGGCACTACACGGCGCCCGATCTCCGTGTCACCCCCCGAGCAACCGGACCGTCATGCGGCGGACGTGATCCTGCCCGCCGAAGAAGACCGCCAGCACCCGTACCGTTTCGCGCGTCTCGTCGACATCGAACCGGTAGATCGCCCGTCCGATGGCGAGATGCCGCACGCCGGGCAGGATGGCGTCATGCCGTTCGCCCCGGTGCGGCGCGGAAAGGATACGCTCCGCGGCCGCGCGGTTCTCGACCATCCGTGTCTCCGCGCGATCGACCGCGCTCTCCGGGCTCTCGCCGAAGTCGAGATAGCTGCGCAGGAGATGATCGAAATCAGCTCGAAGTCGCGTTCGGCCGCGGCCGAGACCTCAAGACGGAAGGCCATGCGCGCGGCGCTTGCGGGCGACCATCCGGTCCAGCCGTGCGTCCATCTCCTTCGCGTCGACGAACTCGCCCTCGCGGCGGCGGGACAGGAGCACGCGCAACGCCGCGGTGTCGGCCTCCTCCGCTTCCGCGCGGCGGCGCAGGAGATCGACGCCCTGCTGCAGCACGGCGCTCAGGCTCGAATAGCGCCCCGCCTCGACCAGCGCCCTGGCGAAGGCGTGCTGCTCGTCGGTCAGCGAGATCGAGGTCTTCACCGTCATGCCGACCTCCCCGTGGGCAGGGTAACACTGGGTAGTACCGCGGTCAACGGCAAGTGCCGACCGCGCCCCGATGTTTCACGTGAAACACCACCCCCTCAATACCGCGAAAAACTCTGCCCCTCCTTGACGATGCACTCGATCAGGAACGGCGCGCCGGCCTCGGTCGCCGCGATGCCCCGCTCCAGCGCGGGAATGAACGCATCGGGCGTCTCCACCCGCTCCGCCTGGACGCCCAGCCCCGCCGCCACCTTCGTATAGTTGCCGCTCACCGTCATCGCGCCGTATTTCTCGTCGGAGACGATCAGGACGTCGCGCTCGGCGGCCATGATGCCGTTGTTGAGCACGATGGTGAGGATCGCGATCCGGTCGCGCGCGGCGGTCTCCAGGTCCATCCCGGTCATGCCGATCGCCGCGTCGCCCATCACGTTGATGCAGAGCTTCTCCGGCGCGGCGAGCTTGGCGCCCATGATCACGGCGAGGCTGTAGCCGAGCTGGGTCGACTTGCCCCAGCCGATATAGGAATCGGGCACCGTGGTCTCCCACATCGGCAGCAGCTGCTCGCGCGGGCTGCCCGAATCGTGGGTGATGATGACGTTGTCGCGCTCGACATTTTCCATCAGGTCGCGGATGACGCGGTACTGGTTGAGCGGGATCTCGTCCGAATCGCGCTCGGCGGCCCATTCGGCGCGCCATTCCCGCTTCACGGCGGCGACCTCGCCGGAGACTTGCGCCAGCGTCCGGCCGCCGTCGTTGGCCCGCCGGATCGCGCCCACCGCCTCGATCAGCCCCTCCAGCACCAGCTTCGCGTCGCCCACCAGCGCGTGGTCGGCGCGGTAGTCCTTGTGGATGTCGTCGGGGTCGTTGGTCGAATGGACGACGGTCTTGCCGGGCGGGATCGAGGGGCCGAACGGGGTCTTCGTCAGGCTCGAGCCGACGGCGAAGACGAGGTCGGCGCGGCGCAGGAACTCGAACAGCATCTTCGGGCCGGAGCGCGTCGAGGAGCCGCAGGCGAGCGCATGCGTCTCCGGCATCGCGCTCTTGCCCGGGTTGGTCGCCACGACCGGCGCGGGCACCAGCTCGGCGAGTTGCACCAGCTCCGCGCTCGCGCCGGCGTAGAGCACCCCCTGCCCGGCCCAGAGCACCGGGTTCTCGGCGTGCGCCAGCATCTCCGCAGCCCGCTTCAACGCCGCGGGGTCCGGCGCCGCGCGCTGCGGCACCACGGGCTCGTAGTCGAGCGGGCCCTCGACCGCCTCCTCCCACACCTCGGCGGGGATCTCGACCAGCACCGGGCCGCCCTTGCCGGTCCGCATCGCCTGGAAGGCGCGGCGCATCAGCTCCGGCAGCTCGGCGGCGGCGTGCGCGCGGGCCGACCATTTGGTGACCGGGGCGTAGACCTCGGCCGCGTCGAAGGTCGGGTGGCGGTACTGCCTCTCCAGCGACTGGCCGGCCGGCAGGATCAGCATCGGCACGTTTTCGGTATAGGCCTGGGCGATACCGGGGAAGGCGTTCTCGATCCCGGGCCCGGCCTGGGCCGCGAACACCCCGTTGCGCCGGCCCCGGTGGATCCGGCTGTAGCCGTCCGCCAGCCCGACGCCGACGCGCTCCTGGCGGCACAGGATCGGGCGGATGCCGATCTCGGCGCAGGCCTCGATCAGCGGGTTGCGCGGGTAGCAGGAGAGGAACCCGGTCCCCTCGCGCCGGAGGATTTCCGCGATGGCCTGGGCGCCGTTCATGTCGTTCTCCCGGTCAGCTGGATCACGTCCGGATCGGGCACCGCCGCGTGCAGCCGCTCGACCTCGGCGGCGCGGCGGGCGAGCACCGCACGCTGGTTGATGTAGCCCTTGTCGGTGATCTCGCCGGCGTCGATGACCGGCGGCTCGGGCGACAGCACCGCGCGCGCGATGCGGGTCGACGAGCCCCGGTTCTCCGCGTTGTGCGCGGCGAGCCCGGCCCTCAGGCGCTCGCGGATCTCGGGCCGGGCGATCACGTCTTCGAGCGGCTCGTCGTCTCCGATGCCGGGGCAGAGCGCCCGGCAGCCGGGCAGGCTCGGGATGCCGACGATGCCGATCTCGTCGCGGTCGTGGCCGGTGATCACCGCGTCCTGCAGCACCGGCGCGGCGGCGGAGATCACCGCGAGGCGGAGCGTGCCCACCGCCACCCAGGTGCCGGACAGGAGCTTGAAGTTCTCGGTCACCCTGCCGTCGAAGACGAGCCCCCGGGCCGGGTCGTCAGGATCGAGGAACTTTACCGCGTCGCCGATGCGGAAGAAGCCGTCCTCGTCGAACGCCTTCCGGGTCAAGTCGGGGGCGCCCCAGTAGCCGGGCGAGATCGTGGGGCCGCGGAAGCGCACCTCCAGCTTGTCGCCGTTGGGCGCGAGCTTCAGCTCGACCCCCGGCAGCGGCAGCCCGATATTGCCCCAGGCGTCGGAATCCCAGGTCATGTAGGTCCCCGCCGGCGCGGTCTCGGTCGAGCCGAGCGAGGTGACGATCGGAGTCCTCGCCCCGCGCGCGGCGGCAGACAGCGCGTCGAGCTTCTCGCGCAGCGACTGCGGCAGGGCGGCGCCGGCGAAGAACAGCACGTCGAGATCGTCCAGCAGGTGGTCGCGCAATTCCGCGTCGGCCTCCAGCGCGCGGACCAGCACGTCATAGCCGCGCGGCACGTTGAGGTAGAGGGTCGACTTGACTGCGCGCAGATTGGCGAGGGTCCTGTCGAACAGCCCCGGCACCGGCTTGCCGTCGTCGAGATAGAACGTGCCGCCGTGGAAGATCGTCATGTTGAAGCAGAAATTGCCGCCGAAGGTGTGGTTCCACGGCAGCCAGTCGCAGATCACCGGCGGGCGCTCCATCAGGAAGGGGTAGGAGAAGATCGTCTGCGCCTGGTTGCCGCACAGCATGCGCTGGGTGTTGATCACCCCCTTGGGCAGGCCGGTCGAGCCCGAGGTGAGCAGGATCTTCGCGACGGTATCGGGGCCGACCTCCGCGAGGCGCGCCTCCAGCGCCGGGCCGGGTTCGGTCGCGGCCCAGGCGGCGAGGCTCTCGGTGCCGCCCTCGCCTTCGCTGGTGAGCAGGGTCCGGCCCTCCATGTCGAGCGCGTCCAGCGCGGCGGCGAACGGGCCCGGCCGGTCGACGAAGATCGCGGAGGGGTCGTGATGGGCGATCACCCCCTTCAGCTTGGCGAAGTCGCGCGACATCAGCGAGTACGCCGCCGAGACCGGCATGACCGGCACCGAGACATGCATGCAGCCGAGCTGGAGGAGGCCGAAATCGATCGAGTTGTCGGAGAGGATCGCGACCGGCCGGTCGGGGCCGTGGCCGCGCTCGATCAGGGCCTGGCCGATGGCGGCGCTCTTCCTGGCGGCCGTGGCGTAGTCGAGCCGCCGCCAGCCGCCGTCCGCGTCGCGCTCGGCGAGGAAGGTCCGGTCGGGCACCCGGCTTGCCTGCTCGCGCAGCACCCCGATCAGGTGGTCCGGCACCGCGCCCAGCGGGACCGGCTGGCGCAGCAGCCAGCAGCCGGCGCCGGCGTCCTGGACCTCGACCGAGGGCGGGGCCAGCCGGGTCGCGGCGAACGGCGCCTTGGCTTCAACGGCGATGTCGTCCATTGTGATCCCCCTTGCGTCAAATCTGGATGCGGCGCTCGCGGCGTGTCAAGCGAACCGCACGGGAGCCAGGGTCATGGACGTCACCGCCTACGCCGCCTCGGTCGGCCATTCGGTCTGGTTCAGCCACGATGTCGGCGAGACCTGGAACCGGGCCTGGACCCCGACCGGTGGGATCTACAACGAATCGCGCTGCTGGTGCCTCTCGATCCACCCCGACCGGCCGGGCGAGGTGCTGTCGGGCACCGACCAGGGGGTCTATCGCTGGGCGCCGGACGCGCGCGCCACGCGGGACGGGGGAAGCTGGACCTACCTCCCCTCGCCGCTCGACGACCTCCAGATCCTGCAGATCGCCCAGTCGCCGCACGACCCGGACGCGATCTTCGCCGGCACCCGCCCGGCGCAGATCTGGCGCTCGCTCGACAACGGCGCGAGCTGGACCCGTTGCGCGCTCGACAACCTCAGCGAGTGCTGGTTCATCAACACCCCGCGCGTGACCTCGATCCGCTTCGACCCGGTCGAGCCCGAGACGGTCTGGGCGACGGTCGAGATCGACGGGATCTACCGCACGCGCGACATGGGCGAGACCTGGGAGAAGCTCAATAACGGGCTGGTCTCGGACGATACCCACAACCTGGTCTTCTTCGACGACGACGGCGGGCGCACGCTCTTGATCTCGACCGAGGAGGGGCTGCACCGGAGCGCCGACAACGGCGAGAGCTGGCAGCTGATCGAGGTGCCCGAGGCGGCGCCCTGGGTCTATATGCGCTGCATCGAGCGCCGCGCCGACGATTCGGGCGTGGTGTTCATGTCGGCCGGCGACCGCCCGTCGAGCGACCGGGGACGGCTGCTCCGGAGCCGCGACAAGGGCCTCACCTGGGAGGACGCCGGCCTGCCGCGCCCGATCAACTCGACGATCTGGTGGATCGGCACCAACGCCGCCGACCCGATGCTGATCTTCTGCTGCACTATCATGGGCCAGATCTTCCGTTCCACCGACGGCGGCGAGACCTGGCGCAAGATGGACCGCGAGCTCGGCGAGCTCCGCATGATCGCCTGGCAGCCCAACGGCAGGGCGGCGTAGGGGCGCGCCCGCCCTCCCCCGGCCCCTCCCGCAAGCGGGAGGGGAGAAGGTAAGGAAGAGTCGGCGGGTGAATCCCCCTCTCCCCGCCGGGGAGAGGGCCGGGGTGAGGGGGATGCCCTAATGTTTCACGTGAAACAAAGGTCAGCCTTGCTGACTTATGTATCGCGTTAAGAAAATGCCCTAACCGAACAAGAAAAGCGCCGCGCGCAACATCGTTTCGCGGGGCGGCGGCATCCGCGTCCCCGGGGGACGGGAATCGCCGGTTCCGGCCGCGCGCGCCGGGCGCGGCCGTGAAACATGTTTGCCATTCGTGTCATGGCGTGACACGAATAGCGGGTGTTTAACGGCCTCGACATGGACCGGCTGGCCGCGCCGCTCGCCCGGGCGCGCTACGAACAGGGCAGGCTGGCGGGCCGGGCGGACGCGCTCGACGCCGCGTCGCGCCGCGCGGCCGCGCTGGCGACGTTGACCGAGGACGTCGCCGCCTCGGCCGGAATGGAAGGGCGGCAACTCGACCGGGCCCGGGTGCGCGCGGGGATCGCCGGCCGGCTCGGCGGCGCGCCGGACAGCCCGCTGGACGGGATCGCCGAAATCGCGCTCGACGCCGCCCGCGACCCCGCCGCGCCGCTGACCAGGGACCGCCTGGGCGCCTGGCACGCGGCGCTCGGAACTCCCGGCTCCCGCCGCGTGCGCCGGGGCCGCGCGGACGGGACGGAGGCCTTCCTCGCATGGTTCGAGGACGCGCGCGGCGCCGAGCCCGTGACGGCCGCCGGCCTCGCCCATCTCCGCTTCCTCGCGATCTCCCCGTTCGAGGACGGCAACGAGCCGATCGCGCGGGCGGTCGGCGACCTCGCGCTGGCCGGCGCGGAGGCGAGCGGCGTCAGGTTCTACAGCCCGGGCGCCCGGATCGCCCGCGAGCGACGGGCGTACGGCCGCGCCATCGAAGCGGCGCTGGCGGGCGGGACGGGCGCGACCGAATGGCTGGAATGGTTCCTCGGCTGCCTCGCCCGAGCCTGCGCCGACGCGCACCGCGCGCTCGCCGGCCCGGCCGGGGAGGCCGCCTTGGCCGCGGCGGATGCCGGCGACGGCCTGAACCCGCGCCAGCGAACCGTCCTCGACCGCCTGCGCGCTGGCCTCCCGGCCGGGATCGCGTCGTCAAGCTGGGCCGCCATGGCGGGATGCTCGCGCGAGACCGCGATCCGCGACATCAACGAGCTCGTCGCGCGCGGGATCCTGGTGAGGAGCGAGGCGGGCGGGAGGAGCACGAGCTATGCGCTGGCGGAGGGGTGGGAGGGGTGAGAGAGCCAGGACGAAAGGGCCAGCCTTTTGTCCTCACTCTAGCTTTGAGCCTGGATCCAAAGCGCAAATTGAAATATTCCGCGACAGGAACCACGGCCAGCCTCCCAACACTCAGTGGACATCTCCAACCCTCACCTTGGGCGATGAGATCAACGCCAAACTCACAGAACTTTGCTGGACAGTATGCATGATCCACTCAGTGAGCTCCACCCTTTACGCCCCCAGACAGTCGTGAGATGATGGCTGCTATACTCTCCAAACTGGTCGAATCAGTTGCAATTCGTACGCGATTCTTCCATGGTACCGAATCTCTCAACAAACTATCATCCCGGCGTAACCCGCTCATTTGGGCCAAGCGGTGATCCACCGTCCCATCCGGCAGTCCTGGAACCGAAGGGGCCGAAACTTGAAAAGACTACTATTTTGGCTATTGATCGTGCTCAACCTCTTGGCCATTGTCATTGGTTTGATGTGGGCTTTCACACAGCAAACCTTTCAATCCGTTGCTGCCATCCTTGTTTTCTGCGCCAACCTCATTGGGGTCCTCTATACTAAGCCCCACTGGCACACACCAAAACCCCAGAAGATCGTGACACAATCTGGGAATGTGGCTGGAGGAGATATCGCCGCAGGGAACATTAAGAAAAGCACATAACCCCACATGCGGTCCAAGTCACCACAGCAAGAACGAAACGTAGCTGGACGAGATATCGCAGCGCGAGATATTATTCATCAGAATCGTTACAACCTTGATCCCCCTTCCACTATTAGGGAGCTCGCAGCAAAACTTCAATTGACTGAAGACGAAGCAGAAGGACAATCAACCTTCATCTCTCAGTTGGAGCACTACACGAGACCGCCTTCTATCGAACTAACACGCGATCTTGCGCAGAAATTAAAAGATTCGGCGCGTACCGACGTCTTACAAGATGGCCTCGAATGGAAAGAACAATTTTATAAAAAACTTGTGAAGTTGCAATTTTCTATTCAGGCTCAGGAACTCTTTGTACATATGTTGTCAAAAATTCATACATATTTCATACTAAACATTCGACCCAGAATTCTGGACGGTGCATCTCGCACCGAAATCGATAGTTTCGTATACACACTTGTCGAAGAGTTATATGAGGATGTAGGTAACAGCGAACTCAACGTGACCATGACGGAAATTCATGGGATGGTCTACTTTCTCGCCGGAAACTGTTACATTGATTGGGGATAAACTAGTGCTATTATATCATCCAATGCTTGATCCTTATCACTGTGCTCTTCGCATTCTGACTCTCCTATCGGATGCAAAGATTCAAGAAATCGAATGGGATAGACTTCGACTTCTCGATTTCCTTATTGTATTTCCACACTCTCTCAAACGCATGCGGCTTCCACAAGAGTATCGGTCTAAGAGGGCCATCTTACGTTCGATTCCTGATCCATATGAACTTTTTCCCAACATGACTCGTTTATTTTTCCAAGTGTCCGAAATTCAGATTGCTGGACTCAGACTGCTTGCAGCAGCCAATTTTATTGGGAAAGAAGAGCTCAATCAAGGACAAGTTTGCGCTACTATTCAACGTGAACAACAAAAACAAGCATTGGTTATGGCTATGCATGACCTTCACTATAGATCTGAAGGCTGGTACACATTTTTGGCCGACTCTTTAATAGATTATCCACTAAACGGCCGTGGTGGTTTGAAAGACCGTACGGGACTAATGGAATTTCGGCATGACATCAGTTAATCCAACATTGATTTTACAACGCTTGGTAGTCCTTAAGTCTGGACTCGCCTTGTATGACGAAGAGTTTCACGCAGGTCTCAACATTATCCGCGGAGAGAATAGTAGCGGAAAATCGACTATAGCTGACTTTATTTTCTTTTCCTTAGGCGGCGATTTAAGAAACTGGACACCGGAGGCAAGCACCTGTGACTCTGCTCATGCTCAGGTCTCCATTAACGGATCGATATATACTTTTTCACGTCTCATACAACCCGAATCACAACCTCCTTTACAGTTGTTTGAAGGTTCATATGACGAAGCGATGACAGGACGAGAAAAATGGCTTCAGTATCCCTATAGAAGAACGAGCAATACAGAGTCTTTCTCCCAAGTTATCTTTAATCTCCTTGGAATGCCCGAACAAAGGACGGAAGCACAACAGAATATAACCATTCACCAAGTTTTAAGATTGATGTACTTAGATCAAATAACCTCAGTCGAAGAAATATTTCGGGACGAACAGTTCGATAATCGTGATATCCGAACAGCAGTAGGCGAGTTGCTTCTAGGAATTGATGACCTTGAGATGCATGATGTCCGCTTGCGCTTGCGCGAAGCAGATCGATTGTTTTCGGAAGTCGCGGGTGAGCTTCGTTCAATGTTTGATGTACTCGGTCAAACGGACCACGCTGATATTTCGATAGTCGACTTTCGGCAAGAGGTCTTGAAAGTTCAAACAGAGCAGGAAGAGTTGCGCAGGACCATCGATGAACTCGCGGAGCGTCGTACGGAGGAGATGACCGCGGAAGCAGACGAACGAGTTCGGGAGATATATGAGGCGCTTCGACAGACGAAAAGCAAATTGACTGAGCAACGTAGTACGGAACAGACGATAGTGTTCGATTTGGAAGATTCTCGTCAGTTTATTGAAACCATAGAAGAACGCCTAACCGCTCTTTCTGCCTCTGAACGCATGGCGTCCGTTCTAGGTCAGGTTGAATTCAAGGTTTGTCCTGTTTGTTTTCAAATGACAGATCCAGTTGAGGTAGCGTCGATTTGTCATCTTTGTAAGGCTCCCATTTCCGATTCTGAACCATGGGCAGGTCATCTGAAGATGAGGGAAGAGCTTATCTTCCAATTGCGTGAATCGAAAAATTTAATAGACCTCCGAGAGACAGAATTAAGTAAGATTCGCGCCTCAATTGACAACTTGAAGAGAGATAGAATCACCCACGAAGAACAGCTTGCTTCATTTCAGAGAGCTGTCCACTTTGTTGATGCTGAAATCGAAACTCGCATGCAAAGAATTGGATATCTAGATAGATTGATTGAAGATCTAAATGCAAGAGCCCAACTCGCAGAGTTAATCAAAAAACGTATGTCTTACAAGGACCAACTAAACGACAAAATTTCTCAATTGAAGGGGGAGCTGGAGGCTCGTGCGGCGGCTAGAGACAAACGTACAAGACAAGTCAAGACAAGACTATCTGATTTGTGTGTTGATATTCTTCGCAATGATTTGCCGCAGGAGGAAATTTTCCAGAACGCAGAGGTTGTGGAATTTGATTTTGGAAGAAACAAGATTAGTGCGAACGAACGTTCTCGATTTTCCGCAAGTTCTATGACTTTGTTAAAGAATGCATTGCATTTTTCTATGATGCGATTGGCGTTGGAAGATGAACAAGTCAGATGGCCCCGTTTCTTGCTGTTGGATAATATTGAAGATAAGGGTATGCAACCTGTTAGAAGCGCAAATTTTCAACAGCTTATAGAGGACCGTCTTAAGGATGTTCAAGTAGAGCACCAAGTTATTTTGACAACCTCTATGATTTCACCCGAGCTCGATGGCTCACCATATTGCGTGGGGCCGTCATATACGCATGACAACAAGACGCTCGCGTTTGCAGAGCGGCGGTGAATGTAGGCGGGGTAAGAACTTGACCGCTTTGGTACCTTATAGGGAGGGTGGTTCAGACGGTTTTTTATTTCTTGCTCTTTGATGTTTTCTCTTTGGTCCAGTAGCGGGACAATGGTCGCGGTGCCAGGTTGAATCTGAAACTGGAAATCGGGGTAAGCTTCTTGCGTACTACCATCGTCGTCAGAAAGCAGTTGCTCCCACCAATACCCTCCACCTCCCGCCAATCCACAACTTCCTCACCTTCTTCATCCTTGGCCTGAGCTCCTTCGGTGGCTCCGTGGCGCAGGTATTTCCACGACGCCTTCGTGCCCCGCCGGAGGTGGCTGGACGAGCGCGGGTATGCGGACCTCGTCGCGCTTTGTCGGATGCTTCCCGGCTCATCGTTGAGCAGGATCATCACCAGGGCGGAGGTCTCGACAGCGATCACTTCGGAACGCCACGCCCGTCGTAGAGGAAATCCTGGCTGCGCGCCGCCGTCGGGCCGGGCGTGATCCGCTGCTTGGCGGCGGCCTGCACGGACGCGATGAGGGCGCGGCGGGCGCGTTCGTCGGGCTGCGGTGCGGCCGGGACGATCCGGGCCGCGGGCTTGCCGTGGCGGGTCAGCACGATTTCCTCGCCCGTTTCGGCGCGGCGCACGAGCTCGGTGAGCCGCGCTTTGGCCTCGGTGACGGGGATGTCCATGGCGGCGCCTCCCGGTGGGAGAAGGTCGAACGGGGAACGGTCCAGACACTGATCTAGTATCCCGGTTCCGAAATTCATCGGCATGAGGCAGGGCCGGTGTGCGGTTTCTCCGGCCACGCCTTTCCCGCAATTCGTCATGCCCGGACTTGTTCCGGGCATCCACGTGGGGCCGCCGCCTCGTTCCCTCCCGGCGCACACCGCGATGCCGCGAGACGTGGATGCCCGGAACAAGTCCATTGCTGTCCGGTTTGGATGGGCTGGACCGGGTGCAAGGCGGCGGTAGAAGCGGGCTGCCGGCCCATCGGCCGGATCGGGACACGGATTTCGGCCCGCCCGCAACGCTCGCCTTCGCCCGGTTGCCGCCCCGGCGTCCCCGTCGTCACCCCCGCCGTCATGGCCGGACTTGTTCCGGCCATCCACGTCGGGCCGCCGTCTCGCCCCCTCCCGGCTCGCACCGCGATGCCGCGAGACGTGGATGGCCGGAACAAGTCCGGCCATGACGATGGGGGCACGGAACCCGTCCTGATGTTAAACCGGACAGCAATGGAACAAGTCCGATGGGGTGGACGCCCCCTCCCGACGGCATCGCGATGTGCCAAGGTTGTGTCTGTGGCTCACGACCTGAGGGAGGAGGCATCCATGGGCGAGGTTAGCATCATCGGGATCGATCTGGCGAAGCGCAGCTTTCAGCTGCATGGGGCGGGGGCGGACGGCTCGGTCGCTTTCCGCAAGACACTGAGGCGGGGGAAGCTTCTGGCCTTCCTCGCCTCTCTGCCGCGCTGTGTGGTGGCGATGGAGGCGTGCGCGAGCGCGCACTACTGGGGCCGGGAGATCATGAAGCTCGGCCACGCGGTGCGGCTGATCCCGCCGCTCTACGTGAAGCCGTTCGTGAAGCGCCAGAAGAACGACGCGACGGACGCGGAGGCGATCTGCGAGGCGGGTCTGCGGCCGAGCATGCGCTTGGTTGCTGTGAAGGGGGAGGAACAGCAGGCGAGAGCGATGCTGTTCCGCACGCGCGATCTTCTGGTGCGCCAGCGCACGCAGACGATCAACGCGCTGCGGGGGCATCTGGCGGAGTTCGGCATCGTAGCCCCGCAGGGGAGAGCTCATGTCGCTCGTCTGGCGGCGGCGCTGGAGGAGCCGGGTTCCGCTCTTCCGGCGCCGGTATGCGAGCTGGGCACCCTTCTGCTTGAGCAGATTGCGGGCCTCGATGCGAAGATCGCCGGCCTGGAGAAGGAGATCCACGTCCACGCGCGCCGGGACGCGGACGCGGTGCGGCTGATGACGATCCCGGGCGTCGGGCCGATCTGCGCGATGGCGATTCAGGCCTTCGCACCGCCGATGGAGAGCTTCCGGTGCGGGCGCGACTTCGCCGCCTGGCTCGGGCTGGTGCCACGCCAGCACAGCACCGGGGGCAAGCCCCGGCTGGGCAGGATATCGAAGATGGGTCAACGCGACCTCAGGCGGCTGCTGGTCTGCGGCGCCATGGCGCAGGTGCGCTGGGCCTGCCGGCGGGGCGAGACCGGCGATCCCTGGCTCGCCCGGATGCTGGCGCGCAAGCCGAGGATGGTCGTGGCGGTGGCGCTGGCCAACCGGATGGCGCGCATCGCCTGGGCGGTGATGGTGAACAAGGAGGTCTACCGGGCTCCCACCGCCGTCTGAGCGGGCGGGGACGCGCGGGAGACCGTCGGGGATGCGGGCAGGACGGAGGATCGGGTAAGGGCACATGGTCGACGAGACGGGATCGGGAAAACCAGTCATGTGCGGCGTGCACGCGAGCACGGAAGTCCGATTTGGACCCGATCCGCGCATCTCCATACAGGCCCGCGGCGAACCCATGCCGCAGCGAGAGGCCGGACACACGGAAGTACCTGACCGCAGGCCCAACCCACCAAAGAAAATGCTTGCATCAACGGGGGCGTCCACACACGGGCATGACGTGGTGGGGTGCCGTGGAAGGGGATAGAAACTTCGGAGACGGCGATTTTCTGAACGTCTCGGTTCGGGGAAGACAATCACTGCGTTCCGTGTCCCGTCGAACCGCCGAAAAAAACTCGTGGATGGTCGGCCTCCGCCGACCATGACGAGGGGGGCGGGGTGCGGTCGGGGGCGGACGCCTTGGGCGGACGTTCCGCGCTAAGCTGGCGGCGCGCCGCCACCCGCCGGAACCCGCTCCTTGCCCCAACCCACTTCACCGCCCCGCCTCCCGCCCACCCGCATCTTCCTCGCCTTCCTCGCCCTCGGCCTCACCTCGTTCGGCGGCCCCGTCGCCCATATCGGCTATTTCCGCGATGCCTTCGTCACCCGCCGCAAGTGGCTGGACGAGCGCGCGTATGCCGACCTCGTGGCGCTGTGCCAGATGCTGCCGGGGCCGACGTCGAGCCAGGTCGGGGTGGGCATCGGGCTGACCAGGGCGGGGTACGCGGGGGCGCTGGCGGCGTGGCTCGGCTTCACGGCGCCGTCGGCGGCGCTGATGATCGGGCTGGGCTATGGCGTGGTGGCCTGGCAAGAAGCGTTCCCGCCGGGGCTGCTCGACGGGCTCAAGGCGGTGGCGGTCGCGGTGGTGGCGCTGGCGGTGTGGGGGATGGCGCGGACGCTCTGTCCCGACCCGCCCCGAGTCACGGTCGCCGCGCTCGCCGCCGCGCTGGCGCTCGGGATCGGCGGGCCGGCGGGGCAGGTCGGCGTCATCGCGGGCGGCGCGCTGGTCGGGCTCCTGTTCCCGCGGGATCGCGCGGAGACGCGGCCCGCCTCCCGCGACGCCGCGCCGGCCGGGATCGTGCCGGTCCTCGCGCTCGCGCTCTTCTTCGCGCTCCTGGTCCTGCTGCCGCTCGCCGCCGCGCACTGGCCGTCGCAGTGGCTCGCGCTGGTCGACTCCTTCTACCGCTCGGGCGCGCTGGTCTTCGGCGGCGGGCATGTCATCCTGCCGCTGCTGGAGGCCGAGGTGCTGCCGCCCGGCTGGGTGTCGCACGACGCCTTCCTCGCCGGCTACGGCGCGGCCCAGGCGGTGCCGGGCCCGCTGTTCACCTTCGCCGCCTATCTCGGCGCCGTCATGGAGGTCCCGCCGGCCGGGTGGCGGGGCGCGGCGATCTGCATAGCCGCGATCTTCCTCCCCTCCTTCCTGCTGGTCGCGGGCACGCTGCCGT
The DNA here is from genome assembly GCA_965202835.1 of Alphaproteobacteria bacterium. GTDB lineage: Bacteria > Pseudomonadota > Alphaproteobacteria > MPNO01 > MPNO01 > MPNO01. The sequence continues at coordinate 1,324,642 of CBDBCA010000002.1, forward strand.
GGTGGACCGCGCTCGGCCGGCTGGAGGCGACGCGGCGCGCGACGCTCGGCATCAACGCGGCCGTGGTGGGGCTCCTGCTCGCCGCGCTCTACGACCCGGTATGGACCGGCGGGGTGCGCTCGGCGGGCGATTTCGTCCTCGCGCTCGCCGCCTTCGTCATGCTGGCGGCGTGGAAGCTGCCGCCCTGGCTGGTGGTGCTGCTCGGCGCCGCCGCGGGGTGGGCGATGGCGGCGGTGGCGGGTTAGGGCGCGGTTCCCGCCCGTCGCGCGCCCGGCTATGGTCGCCGCGGCCAGGACGCGGGAGAGCGCCGATGAGAATGCCCGAGCCGGGACTCCGGACCCACGACCGGGAGCGCGCGACGCCGGGCTACACGCTGTTCTCGCCGGTGCGCGGCGACCGCGCGTTCCTGATCGACATGGAGGGGAACCCGGTCCACGAGTGGAAGCTCCAGGGGCTCGGCGGCACCAACCGCTGCGAGATCACCGCGGACGGCACCCTGTTCGTCGCCCAGGCGACGCTCGACGGCCCGCCGCTGCTGGCCGGCAAGGGCGGGCTGATCCGGGAATACGACTGGGACGGCAACATCGTCTGGGAGCATTACGACGAGAACCAGCACCACGACGCGCGCCGGCTGCCGAACGGCAACACGCTCTACATCGCCTGGGACCCGTTCGACGACGCCACCGCCGGCCGCGTCAAGGGCGGGCTGCCGGGGACCGAGCGGGACGGCAGGATCTACGGCGACCTGGTGCGCGAGATCGACCCCGCGGGCGAGACCGTCTGGCAGTGGCGCATCCGCGACGCCGAGATCGAGCGATACCCGATCTGCGGTATCTGCCAGCGCGAGGAGTTCGGCCACGCCAATACCTGCTCGCCGCTCCCGGACGGCGGCGTGATGCTGAGCTTCCGGGTGCTCAACCTGATCTGCATCGTGGACCGCGAGAGCGGGCGGATAAGCTGGGAGATGTGCGATCCGGTGCTGGGCCACCAGCACGACTGCCATTTCATCGACAACGGCAACGTCCTGGTCTTCGCCAACGGCTTCCACGGCCGGACCGACGACATGTTCTCGCACGTCTTCGAGATCGACCCGGCGACCAGGGAGATCGTCTGGCGTTACGACGGGAACCCGCCGCAGAGCTTCTTCTCGGCCAACATCTCGGGCGCGCAGCGCCTCCCGTCCGGCAACACGCTGATCTGCGAGGGCGCGCGCGGCTGCCTGTTCGAGGTCACGCCCGACGGCGAGACGGTGTGGGAGTACCTGTCGCCCTACACCGCGTATTCGCGGCTGCTGGACACCGAGCTCAACTGGATCTTCCGCGCCTACCGCTACCCGCCCGACGCGCCGCGATTGAAGGGGCGGGTGTAGGATGAACCGGCCCTGCCCTACCCCACACCGTCATGGTCGGCGGAGGCCGACCATCCACGTTTTGTTTTCTTGTCACCCGGCCGAAACAGAAAAAACTCGTGGATGGTCGGCCTCCGCCGACCATGACGGAAAGGATCACGGAGAAAAACCATGAGCGAGCATGCCGACGTCATCGCCGAGGTGATGGAGAGCAGCAAGGGGCGGATGATCGGCGACGGGCTGGAGGCCGCCGACATCGACGAGATCCTGGAACGCTGCACCGGCTGGGGCGACTGGTACGAGGTGGTGACCTCGATCGGCGACCGCTACGAGGCGATGGCCGAGACCGCGCTCGCGGGCGGAAGCGCGATCACCACCGGCGTCTGCCTGTGGCGGGCCTGCATGTACTACCACTACGCCCAGTTCTACATGTTCGAGCGCCCCGATTTGCGCGAGGCCGGGCAGAAGCGGAAGGTCGCGCTCTACGACCGCGCGGCGCCGCTGTTCTTCCCGCCGGCCGAGCGCATCGACGTCCCGTTCGAGGGGTTCACCATCCCGGGGTTCCTGCGCAAGCCGCCCGGCGTGGACAGGCCGCGCTGCGCCATCCTGATCGGCGGGCTGGAGAGCACCAAGGAGGAGAGCTATTTGTTCGAGCGCATGTGCCACGACCGCGGCATGGCGACCTTCGCCTTCGACGGGCCGGGCCAGGGCGAGATGTACTTCCAGACCCCGATCCGGCCGGATTTCGAGCGCTTCACCTCCGCGGTGCTGGACGCGCTCGAGACCCGCGACGACATCGACCCGTCGCGCTTCGGCATCATCGGGCGGAGCTTCGGCGGCCACTACGCGCCCAAGAGCGCCGCGCACGATGCGCGCATCGCCGCCTGCGTCTGCTGGGGCGTCCTGTACGAGCTCCAGACCTACTGGTGGGACATGCACGACATCACGCGCAACGGCTTCACCTACTGCGCGGGCGAGACCGACCCTGAGAAGGGGAAGGAGCGGCTGAAATTCATCGACCTCGCGGAGAGCGCCCCGAAGATCGAGTGCGCGCTCTACCTGCAGCACGGGATGAAGGACGACCTCATCCCCTTCGCCCAGGCCACCCGGCTGGAGGCCGAGGCGGTCAACGCGTCCGAGATCGTCACCCAGTACGAGCCCGACGGCATCCACTGCTGCCACAACCTCTACCACACGACACGGATGCCGATGGCCGACTTCCTCGCGAAGCATCTGGTGGATTAGGGCGCCGCCCTCCCCCGACCCCTCCCGCAAGCGGGAGGGGAGAAGATAAGAAAGAGCCGGCGAGCAAATCCCCCTCTCCCCCGCGGGGGAGAGGGTCGGGGTGAGGGGGTCGGCGCGTCCTCAGTCCGGCTGGACCGACTGCGCGCCGAGCTGGGTCCAGGCGACGGGGGCGCCGGCGGCCTCGATGCGTTCCCCGCGCGGCAGCGCCGGATCCCAGCGGAGCGCGATGAAGCGCGTGCCGTTGACGCCGTCCGAATCGTCCGAGCACAGCCAGACGATGGGCTCGCGCATCACCGTCGGCTGGATCAGCTCGTCGCGGTCGACGCCGGACGCCACCGGGATCATCCGCGTGTTCACCGGACCGCCCGGGATCAGCACGTTGGCGGTCACGCCGGTCCCTTCGAGGTCGTGCGCCATGATATGGGTATGGGCCTCCAGCGCCGCCTTGGACGGGCCGTAGCAGCCGGCCCCGGCGCGGTACATGGTATTCAGGCTGGTGGTGACGTTGACGATGCGGCCCCAGCCGGCCTCCAGCATGGTCGGCACGACGGTCCGCGCCATCAGCTGCGGGCCGTAGACGTTGACCTCCAGCATCTGGCGCCACAGCGCGTCGCCGAGCTCCCAGAATTTCGGCGGGTCGTGGAAGAAGTGATCGCCGATCCGCTCCGGCCCGACCACCGCGTCGTTGACCAGCATGTCGAGCCGGCCGAAGCGGCCGAGAATCTCGTCGAGCGTCGCCGCCGCCCGGTCGGCGTCGGTCACGTCGCAGACGATGGGAAGCGTGCATCCCTGCCCGCCCGCCGCCTCGGCGTCGCGCGCGGCGGCCGTCAGCACGTCCTCGTCGATGTCGATCATCGCCACCCTGGCGCCGGCCTCGGCGAGCGCGAGCGACATCTCGCGCCCCATGCCGCGCCCCGCGCCGGTCATCAGCACAACCTTGCCTTCGAGCACCCGGTCGGCCATTTCCCGCCCCCCTTTTCCGTCCGCGCCTAGTGGCCGTCGACGATGACGATCCGCACCTCGCCGGCGCCGTCGGCGCGGCGGTGGGCGGCGGCGCTCTGGTATTCTTCGGAATTGAAGCAGGCCTCGGCCTGTTCGAGCGACGGGAACTCGATCACCACGTGGCGGGCGAACTCGTCCGGCCCTTCGAGGGTCTTGTGCTCGCCGCCTCTGGCCAGCACCTTGCCGTCGTACCTGGCGAGGATCTCCGGCACCCGCTCGGCGTATTTGCCGTATCGGTCGGGCTTGACGATGTTGCCGTGGGCGATCCAGTAGGCGGGCATTCCGGTCTCCTCGTTGGGTCGGCGGAGTCGATCTGGCGGGCTCCGCGCTCTATGTTGCGCCAACCATTCATAGCATGGCGCGCCGCGCCGACACACGAGGGGAACGGGAATGATCGACCTCTACACATGGCAGACGCCGAACGGCCGCAAGGTCTCGATCGGGCTCGAGGAGTTCGGGCTCGACTACGAGACGCATGCGATCAACATCGGCAAGGACGAGCAGTTCGCGCCGGACTTCCTCGCGATCAGCCCGAACAACAAGATCCCCGCCATCGTCGACCGCGACACCGGCACCGCGATGATGGAATCGGGCGCGATCCTGCTCTACCTCGCCGACAAGACCGGCATGCTGATGCCGGGCGACGAGAAGGGCCGCTGGAAGGTGATGGAGTGGCTGATGATGCAGATGGGCTCGGTCGGCCCGATGCTCGGCCAGACCCACCATTTCGCGCGGTTCAACGAGGGCAAGGCGCCCTATGCCGAGGAGCGGTTCCTGAAGGAGACCAAGCGGATCTACGGCGTGCTGAACAAGCGGCTCGGCGAGACACGCTACCTCGCCGGCGACGACTACACCGTCGCGGACATCGCCACCTGGCCGTGGATCTCGCGCTACGAATGGCACCGCATCGACTGGGCCGACTTCCCCGACCTCAAGCGCTGGTATGTCGAGATCGCCGACCGCCCGGCGGTGCGGAAGGGCTACGACGTGCCCAACAAGGTGCAGGACATTCCGGTGCCGGAATAGGGCTCAGATCAGCAGCAGCAGCCCGCCGACGATCGCGCAGTTGGAGAACAGGAAAGCCTGGTGGAGGTGCCGCCTGAGCGGGTCGGCGACCTCCCAGAAGCGGTGAAAGATCGCCGTCGCGAGCACGGTGAAGACGATCAGGACGACGGCGCCGGTATCGGTCCAGACATCGAGCGCGATCATGATCCCGCCCGCGTATTGCATCGCGAAGCCTATCCAGAGAACGGCGTAGGGCGCCGGGATCCCCTGCGCCGCGATGCGCTCGGCGTGCTGCTTGACCTTCATCGTCGAGTTGACCAGCGCCGTCCCGAGAAACAGGAACGCGATCAGCGCCTGGCCGGCGGCTTCGAGCGGGGTGTGGTCTGCGTACATGGCGCGTCCTGGGATCCCACCCCCGTCGTCATGGTCGGCGGAGGCCGACCATCCACGTTTTCTTGTTTTTCCGGCGCAAGAAAAAAACTCGTGGATGGTCGGCCTCCGCCGACCATGACGGCAAGGAAAGTCCGGGACCGTGGCTCTCTCATCCCACCATCTTCGCCAGCCGCTTCCTCAGCTCCTGCTTGACCACCTTGCCGGTGCCGGTGCGCGGCAGGTTGTCGACGAAGTGCACGTATCTCGGCTTCTTGTAGCTCGCGATGCGGGCGCGGCAGTGCTCGATCAGCTCGTCCGCGGTCGCCGCGCCGCCGTCCTCCAGCATCACGCAGGCCGCGACCGCCTCGCCGAACGCGTCGTCGGGAACGCCGATGACCGCCGCGTCGGCCACCGAAGCGTGCTCGATCAGGGCGATCTCGACCTCCTTGGAATAGACGTTGAGCCCGCCGGTCACGATCATGTCCTTGGCGCGGTCGACGAAGTAGAGGTACCCGTCGGCGTCGAAATACCCCACGTCGCCGGTACGGAACCAGTCGCCCTCGAACGCGGCTTCGGTCGCCTCGGGGTCGCGGAAATATTCGCGCATGACGACCGCGCGGCCGGGCGCGCCGCAGCGCACCAGGAGCTCGCCCGGCTCGCCCTCGGGCACGTCGTTCCCGTCGGCGTCGACCGCGCGGGCCTCGACGCCCATGATCGGGCGGCCCGTCGCGTGCGGCCGCGCCTCCTGCTCCTCGGGACGGAGCGCGGCGACGTAGCCGGCCTCGGTCTGGGCGAGGAAGGTGTAGAGCCCGACATGCGGGATCGCCGCCTTCAGGCGCTTCTTGACGGGAACCGGGAACACCTCGCCGGTGGCGACGATCAGGCGAAGCGACGAAGCCGCCTCCGGCCGCTTCTCGAACTCCGGCGTCATCATGCGGAAGACCGTCGGCACGCCGCCCGCGACGGTCACCTTTTCGCGCTCGATCAGCGACAGCGCGCCGGCGGCATCGAAACGCGGCTGCATGACGAGGCGGCAACCGATCACCAGCGCGTTGGCGAGGCGGCTCAGCCCGGTCCGGTGCGCCATCGCCGTGGTCGCCAGCACCACGTCGCGCTCGTTCAGCCCCCACTCCGCCACGTTGGCGAACGACGCGACGATGAGGTTCGCGTTGGTTCCGACCGCGCCCTTGGGCCGACCCGTCGTGCCCGAGGTATAGGCGATCATGCAGTCGTCCCCGGCCGCCGGCGGGGCGGACGGCGGCGCGGCCGCGCTTGAGTCCACGAAAGCGGAAAACCCCTCCTCCTCCGCCTCGGAAGCGCCGACGACGATCCGGGCCGCGCCGGGGAGCCCGTCGAGTGCGGCGGCGACCGCCGGCCGCATGCCTTCGCTGTAGAAGACCGCCCCCGGTTCGCAGTGGCCGATGATGTAGGCAATCTCCTGCGCGCTGAGTCGTGTCGACAGCGGCACGATCAGCGCGCCCAGCTTGAGGACCGCCGCCATCGCCTCGACCAATTCGATCCCGTTCGGCATGGCGATCGCGACCCGGTCGCCGCAGCCGATCCCGCGCTCCGCGAGCGCGTTGGCGAGCCGGTCGCCGCGCGCGTCGAGCCCGGCGAAGGTCAGCCGGCGGTCCTCGCAGACCAGCGCGACCTTGTCCGGATATCGCCGCGCGTTCTGCGCCAGCAGGGTGGCGAGCTTCATCCGTCGTCGGGCTCGAAGGCGAAGTAGTCGATGTCGTCCGTCATGGTCTCGAAGGTCGCCCGGACCCGCATTCCGATCTCCACGTCGTCGGGATCGACGTTGAGAATGTTGCCGATGATGCGGACCTTCTCGTCGAGCTCGATCAGCCCGACGACATAGGGCGCGCGCTCCTCGAAGCCGGCGGTCGGCACATGGGTGACGGTGTAGGAATAGACCTCGCCCCTGCCCGACGTCTCGCGCCATTCGAGATTGCGCTTGCCGGTCGCGGTCGAGATCGCGCGCGGCCAGAACTGGTAGCGGTCCGCGTCGGGGTCGTATTGCAGGGCGAGCCTGCCGCGCTTGGCGGCGTCCCAGAAGAACTGCGTGTTGGCGGTGGGTCGCGGGACCGGGCGCGGCTTGGGGGCTGGCTTGTTCATCTCTCGGTTCCTTCCTGCAATCGCTACCTGACCAGGACCATGGCGTTGCTGGTCCCCCAGTTGCGGCCGTAGGGGATCACGCCGATCCCGGTGACCAGCGCGTTGGCCGGGTCGGGAACCTGGCGCTCGCCCGCCTCGCCCATCAACTGGCGCACCGCCTCGACCAGGTTGACCCCGCCGCCGGCGAGCCCGGGCTGGCCGCAGCCGATCTGGCCGCCGCCGGTGTTGATCGGGAGCGCGCCGGCGGGCGAGATGTCGGTGTCGCGCAGGAACTGCGAGCCCCGCCCCCGCTCGCAGAAACCGATCTGCTCCAGCTTCAGCATCACCGCGATCAGGAAGTCGTCATAGGGGTGGAACATCGCGACCTCCGCGGGCGCCATGCCAACCTTGGCGAGCGCGTCGGGACCGGATACCGAAAACCCGGTTTCGGTGATGTCGGGCGTCTGGTCGGCACCGGCGAAGTTGGTGATTTCCGAATAGGCGAAAGGGTAGATCCGGTTCTCGAAGCCGAGCTCGCGGGCACGGTCGGTCTTCATCATCACCACCCCGTTGGCGCCGTCGCAGAACATGACGGAGTCGAGCAGGCGGAGCGGCGTCGAGACCTCGCGCGAGTTGAGGTAGTCGTCGACGGTGATCCGCTTGCGGAACCGCTCATAGGCGTTCTCGTTGACCGCCGCGCCGTTGCGCTGCGCCACCGCGAGCGCGCCGAGCCCCGCGAAGTCGAGCTCGTACTGCGCGCGATAGCGGTTCATCAGCAAGCCGAACGCGCCAGGCGGACCCTGGATACCGGTGGGCTCCCAGAACTCGTTGCGGTAGGAGCCGTAGACCGCCGACCACTTCGACGACGGCGCGTCGGCGCCGATCAGCATCACCGTCTCGCAGAGCTCGTTCTGCAGCGCCATCGCCGCCCGCGCGATATTGCCGATGGCCGATGCGCCGCCGATATCGGTGGTCTGCAGCCAGCGCGGCGTAATGCCGAGATAGTCGGTCGCGTAGTTCGACCAGAACGGGTTGGCGCATTCGCTGAGCGGAACGGTGAAGGTGACGCCGTCGATATCCTTCGGCGCGAGATTCGTCCTGGCGAACAGCTCCTCGGCGAGCTCGGCGGCGAGTTCGTAGGCCGTCTTGCCGGTCCTTCGATCGATCTTGGTTTCGCCATAGGCGACGATGCAGACATCCTGCGACTCGAGAAAATTCTTTGCCATCCGGCGGCATCCCTCCTTGCCGTAAAGGTCTCTCTACGCGGCCTCTTCTTCGTCCTCGCCCCCCATCGCGGCCGCGATGGCGGCGTGCTGGCTCTTGAGCCAGGCCGGGTCGGCACGCCCTTCCGCGGTCACCCGGACCTCCAGCGCGAGCTGCGCCGGCGCCGCGAGAACCAGGATACGGTCCGCCATCTCAAGCGCGTCGTCGATGCGGTGGGTGATGAGCACACAGGTCTTGCCGAGTCGGCGGACGAGCTCGGTGAAATCGCTGCGAAGCGCCTTCGAGGTAACGTGATCGAGCTGGCTGAAGCTCTCGTCGAGCAGGACCAGCGCCGGATCGACGCAGAGCGCGCGGGCGAGCGAGACCCGCTGGCGCATGCCGCCGGAAAGCTCGTGCGGATACTTGCGGACGTTCTCCTCGCCGACGATCTTGACGTTCTCCAGCCATTCGATCGCCCGGCTGTGCTGCGTTTCCTTGTCGAAGCCGAGGATTTCGAGGCCGAGCGCCACGTTCTCCCAGGCCGCGCGCCAAGGCAGCAGCCGGTCGTTCTGGAAGCTCACCGCGAGCTTTCCGCGCAACGCCTTGAACTGCCGGTAGGGATCGAGCCCCTCGACGAGGACCGTCCCCCTGGTCGGCTCCAGCACGCCCATGATCATGTGGAGCGCGGTCGACTTGCCGGCTCCGGTGCGCCCGAGCAGAGCGACGATCTCGCCCTCCATCACCTTGAACGAGAGATCGAGGACCGCGGGATGGGCGCCGAAATAACGGTCGACATGGTCGAGCTCGATGACCGCGCGCGCCTGATCCGCCGTCACCGGACCGAGACCTCCGGCCGCCACTTGAGCAGGCGCTTCTCCGCCCAAGCGACGATCGCCTGGACGCCGAGATTGACGATCACCAGCAGGATCGTCCAGCCGATCACCCCCTGCATGTTGAGCTCGTCCTGGGCGAGCCCCATCCGCGCGCCCATGCCGGTATTGACGCTGACCAGCTCGGCGAAGGCCGTCATCCGCGCGGCGTAGCCGATGATCGACTTCGTCGTCATCAGGATATAGGGGACGATGTGGGGCAGGATCAGCAGCCGGAACACCTGCCAGCGGCTCGGCCGGAAGGTCTCCACCACCTCCACCAGGTCGGTGGAGAGCGCCTTGATGCCGTCATAGACGTTGAGCGCGTAGAACGGGATCAGGATGACGGCGAGGATGAAGAACACGCGTTCCTCGGTGCCGCGGAACCAGAAGATCGCGAACAGCATCCAGGAAAGCGCCGGCACGCCGGTGAAGATCACCACCAGCGCCTTGATGAAGGGCTCGGCGGGGCGGACGATGCCCATGATCACCCCGATCAGCGAGCCCGTGACCAGCGAGAACGCCACCGCGAAAAGGAGGCGCAGGATCGTCGTCACGATGTGGATGTAGTCCTCGCCGAGGATCGTCAGGATCTCGTCCCCGGTCAGCACGACGGACGGCATGATGTAGACTGGCGCGACCCAGCTCCACGCCTCCATGGCGAAGGCAATCAGGGCGATGATCACGATGCTGGCGAACAGGTCGCGCTTGAAATAGTTGCGCTCCCGGCCCGCCGGCGCGGGAGGTTCGAGCCCGGCCGCGGTCTCCGGATCGATCCGGGTGTTCATCGCCTACGCCCGCGCCCGCCTGGCCGCGTTTCGGAAATTCGGGATCACGCTTGGCAGACGATCAGGTGGCGAAGTAGGTATCCGGCACCTTGCTCGGCAGCGCGCCCGCCTTGTGCATGATGTCGGCGGCGAAGAGGATGTCCTCGCGGTTCTTCTCGACCGACATGGGACGCATCTTGTACTGCATGCGTCCCGAGTCCATCGCCGTCTTTAGCACTTCTGGCTTGATCTTCACCGTCGGGCCGAGGGCCTGGAATTTCTCCGGGTTGCCCATGATCCACTTGAAGCAGTCGTCGTAGACCTTGACCGCGCGCGCGATGGTGTCGGGCGGCACGTCGCCGAGCGCCTTGCGGTTAATCGCGATGCAGAAATAGGGCTGATCGCGGCCGGTGTGGCTCCGGTAGAAGTCGTTGATGTTGAGGAACACCTTGGAGCCCGGGATCTTGTGCAGACCGACCGAGAGCGCGTGCTCCCAGACGATCGCCGCGTCGGCGCGGTTGGCCGCCACGATACTGATCGTCGCCGGCGGGTTGGGCGCGTTCTGGATCCGTACATCCTTGTCGAAGTCGATCTTGCCGAACACCTTGGCCCAGGTCTTCGCCATCTTGAAGGTGCCGGAGACCTGCATCGCGGCGACCGTCTTGCCCTTCAGCTCCTCCAGCGAGTTGGGTCCGTCCTTGCGCGCGAAGATGCCGGCCAGCGTGCCGGTCGAAACGATGCCGATGATCTGCATCGGCGCGCCCTTCATGTGCATCTTGGCGAACGAATCCCAGGTGCCGACGCCGATCTGGAAATTGCCCTTGAGCATGTCGGCGTAGTAGGTGCCGAGGCGGTTGTAGACCCGGAACGAATCGAATTTGAGGCCGTGCTTCTCGTCGAACTTGTTGTTGAACAGGACCTGGTTCTGCAGGTTCGACCAGCCGCCCGCCAGCGTCGCCGTCTTGAGCGTCGTCGGCTGGGCGCCGAAGGAAAGGTTGGGCGCCGCGATAAGGCCGGCGCCGAGAGCGAGTCCGCCGCCGCCCGCGCCTTCGAGAAACCGTCTGCGCGAAACCGTCCTGTTCATGTCGCTTCTCCCCTTTCCGGCCCGTTCGGCTGCGGGTCCGTCTGTGGCAGTATCTTGAACGATGTCGGGTACGGCGTCCATAACGGGCGCCGGGGAGAAGCGGACGGAAATGTTTCGAGAAGACACCGCGGACGAGGCTTCGTTCCGCGCGGAGGTGCGGGAATGGCTGGAGGCCAACCTGCCGGCCGCGCTGAGGGGGCGGACCGACCGGCCGCCGCCGGACGAGATCATGCCGTGGTACCGCGCGCTTTCCGCCCGCGGCTGGATCGCCCCGCACTGGCCCAGGGAACATGGCGGCATGGGCGCGAGCCTCGCCCAGCAGATCGTGCTCACCCAGGAGCTGGCCCGGCTGTCCGCGCCGCAGCTTCCGATCCAGGGAATCAACCATATCGGCCCGATCCTGATGCGCTACGGCACGGAGGAGCAGAAGGCGCGGCACCTGCCGCCGATCCTCTCGGGCGACGTGATCTGGGCGCAGGGCTATTCGGAACCGGGAGCCGGGTCGGACCTCGCGAGCCTTTCGACGCGGGGCGAGCTGCGCGACGGCCGCTTTACCGTCACCGGCGGGAAGATCTGGCAGACCTGGGCGCATCACGCGGACTGGATGTTCACCCTAGTGCGAACCGATCCGGAAGCGAAAGTCAAACAGGCGGGGATCAGCTTCATCCTGATGGACCTGAAGACGCCGGGGATCGAGATCCGGCCGATAACCACGATCGCCGGCGAAGAGGAGTTCTCGCAGGTGTTCCTGGACGGGGTGGAGGTGCCGCAAGAGAACCTGGTCGGCCTGCTGCATGGCGGCTGGAAGATCGCGACCGCGCTGCTCGCGACCGAACGGCTGTTCACCTCGAACCCGCAACACGCGCTCGAGGTCGTGGAACGGATCAAGGCGGTGGCGAAGCGCACCGGCATCGACCGCGACGCCTCGTTCCGCGACCGGCTGGCCGAGCTTTCGATAAGCATCACCGTCCAGGCGGCGATGTTCTGGCAGACGGTGGATATGGCGGCGAGCGGGGTGGAGCTCGGTCCGGAGGGGTCCACGATGAAGCTGGTCGCGACCGAGAACCTGCAACGCGCGACGGACCTTCTGATCGAGGCCGCGGGGCCCTGGGGCGCAGACGCGGGCCGCATCGAGACCGGTTCGGGCGCGGTCGATGCGACCGGCATCTTCCTTCAGTCGCGCCGGGCGACGATCTATGGCGGTTCGAGCGAGATCCAGCGCAACGTGCTCGCCAAGCGCGTGCTCGGACTTCCCGGCGGCTGATGTGGTAGGTTGGCCGCAACACCCGACCCCGAGGGAGACGCCATGCCGGTTCAGGTCGACAGGAGCCGTCCGATAGCGGATACGAAGATTTTCGACGGTGCGGAGTCCCGCCTGGGCTACCGGATCAACCGGTTCGCGATGTCGCTCGCGCGGGCGGAGAACCGCGATGCCTTCGCGGCCGACGAAGAGGCCTATATGGCGCGCTGGGGGTTGAGCCCGGAGGAGCGGGAGGCCATCCGCGAGCGCGACTGGCGCAGGATCATGGACGAGCTCGGAGGCAACATCTACATGATCATCAAGATCGGCACCGTGACCGGCCACGGCCTATACCAGATCGGCGCCCACCAGCGCGGCGAGACCTATGAGGAGTTCCTCGCCACGCGCAACGCCTCCGGCGCGCGCTAGGCCCGGCCATGGCAAGCATCGTCGCCGGCATCGGCACCTCGCACGTCCCCTCGATCGGCGTCGCCTACGACCAGGGGCGCACCCAGGAGCCCGCCTGGAAGCCGCTCTTCGACGCCTACGAGCCGGTCAAGGCGTGGCTGCGCGACGAGGTCAGGCCGGACATCGCCATCGTGGTCTACAACGACCACGGCAGCTCGTTTTTCTTCGACAAATACCCGACCTTCGCGATCGGCGCGGCCGAGCTCTACCCGGTGGGCGACGAAGGCTGGGGCCGCCGGCCGCTGCCCGACTTTCCGGGCGACGCCGACTTCTCCTGGCAACTCGTGGAATCGCTGGTCTACGACGAGTTCGACATGACGGTGTGCCAGGAGCTGGCGGTCGAGCACGGCTTCATGGTGCCGATGCATCTCTGCTTCGACCACGACCCGGGCTGGCCGGTGAAGACGGTGCCGCTGGCGGTCAACGTGATCCAGCACCCGCTGCCGACGGCCGCGCGCTGCTGGAAGCTGGGCGAGGCGATCCGCCGCGCGGTGGAGAGCTACCCCGGCGACGAGCGGGTCGTGGTGTTCGGCACCGGCGGCATGTCGCACCAGCTGAATGGGGCCCGGTTCGGCCATCTCAACCCGGACTGGGACAGGGAGTGGCTCGACCGGATCGAGGCCGACCCGGCGGCGCTGGTCGCGCTGACCCACCAGGACATCATGGAGGCGGCGGGCGCGGAGGCGGTGGAGCTGATCATGTGGCTCGTCATGCGGGGCGCGCTGTCCGGCCGGGCCCACCGCGCGCACCGCAACTACTATGCGCCGATGACCACCGGAATGGGGCTGATCGCCCTCGAAGACGGCGCGTGAGCCGGAAAGCCGCACAATGGCGCGCAGGACCGTAATCACCGGGGGCAGCGGTCGGCTCGGCTCCGTGACGGTCGAGGCCATGCTGACGGCCGGCTACGAGGTGCTCAACCTCGATGCGATGCGGCCGCGCGAAAAGCTCTGCGAATCCTGGATATCGGACCTGACCCGGTCCGGCGATCTGTTCGAGGCGCTCGACGGCGCCGATTCGGTGATCCATCTCGCCGCCTACCAGTCGGCGACGGAGGCGGCGGACAGTGTCGTCTTCGGCAACAACGTGACGTCGTCCTACAACGTTCTGAGGGCGGCGGCGCAGACCGGCGTCCGGCGCGTGATCATGGCCTCCAGCATCGCCGCCTACGGCTTCATCTACGCGCCCGAGATATGGGATCCCGATGTCCTGCCGCTCGACGAGGACTATCCGTGCCGGCCGCTCGATTGCTACGCCCTTTCCAAGGTGTTCGGCGAGCAGCTCGCCGATTCCTTCGTCGCGGCAAGCGGTATGTCGGCCGCAAGCTTCCGCATCGCCGGCGTCAATTTCGACCCATCCTTCGCCTCGTTCCCGGACCGCTGGGTCGATCCGCCGCAGCTTCCCGGAGGGTTCTGGGCCTATGTCGACGCGCGCGATGCCGCGGAGGCCTGCAGGCTGGCGGTCGAAGCGGATATCGACGGCCACCGGGTCTACAACATCGCCGCCGCGACCAGCAACAATCCGGCGCCGACCGGGGAGCTGGTCCGCACGCTTTTCCCGGGTACGCGCATCCGGGACGGCATGACGGGCTGCTGGGGCGGGCTGGACGTAACCCGCGCCCGCGAAGAGCTCGGCTTCGAGACGAAATACCACTGGCGGGATTACCTGCGGCAGGACGGCACGCCGGTCGCCGCGGAATGACGGCAGCCCGAACGGGGACGGAACGATGAAGTTCGAACGCATCAGGAGCCCGATCTCGCCGGAGCTCGGCCTGGAATCGCTCTCCAACTGCAAGAAGGTGGGCGACCAAGTGTTCATCTCCGGGCTGCTCTCCTGGGACGAGAACCAGAACGTGATCGGCGTCGGCGACGCCTACGTTCAGGCCCGGAACATCTTCGCCCAGATGCAGTCGCTGATGGAGGCGGCTGGCGGCAGGATGAACGACATCGCCAAGATCACCATGTTTACCACCGACATGCGCCATCAGCCCGACATCTGGCGGGCGCGGCGCGAGTTCTTCACCGGCGACTTCCCGTGCTCTACGCTGGTCTGCGTCTCACACCTCTTCAAACCGGAGGCGGTGATCGAGATCGAGGCGATCGGCGTGATCGGCGCCGGCGAAGACTGAACGGCCGGAAACGGAGGGAGCGGACCCGTGGACAGTTTGCTGATCGCCGTCGCCGTGGGACTCGTCGTCTGGATGCTGATGCGCCGGGCGGCCTATGCGCGGGCGCGCCGCCAGATGGCCGCGCGACAGGGCGCACCCGGAACGGAAAACGCCCCAGCCGCGCCCGGCGATCAGAAGAGCATGCCCCGGATCGGCGTTCCGGGCACCATCACGCGCGGCCAGATGGCGGAGCTCCGCGCCCAGAATTTCGAGCCGATGCGGCAGTGGAGCAAGGAAGAGGCGCAGCTGATCCTCGACACCGTGGTCTATTTCCGCGCCGTGATCCTGGACGAGACGGGCGATACCGACCCGCCGCTCGAGATCCAGAACAGGCTGTTGAGCTTCATCCTCACCGACGAGGAGCTGCGGGACTCGGTCCAGGAATGGAGCCTCAACCGCACCCGCGAAGAAGAGGAGGCGGGGCGCATGGTCCTGCCGCGCGACGAGACCTATGAGCGCGTCGCGGACGAGATCGCGGAACTCTGGGAGGACGGAACCGGGGACGAATGACCGGCGGGTTGAAGACCGGAGACTTCGACTTCGACCTGCCCGACGGCGCCATCGCCGACCGGCCGGCCGTGCCGCGCGAGGCGGCGAGGCTGCTGGAGGTGGGTCCGTCCCTTCATGACCGTAGCGTCGCCGACCTGCCGGAGCTTCTGCGCGCGGGCGACGTGCTGGTCGTCAACGATACCAAGGTCATCCCCGCCCGCATCGTCGGCACGCGGGGCCGGGCGCGCGTGGAGGCCACGCTGCTGCGCCCGCTCGACTGCACCGCTGAAGGCGAGACCTGGAGCGCGCTCGCCCGCCCGGCGCGGCGGCTGCGGCCGGGCGACATCATCGAGGTGTCGGAGACTTTCCGGGCTCAGGTCGTCGACCGCGTCGAAGGCGGCGAAATCCGGCTGCGCTTTCCCCCGGAAACGGACGTGCTCGCCGCTCTGGAGGAGCACGGCGAGACCCCCCTCCCCCCCTATATCAAGCGGCCGGAGGGCGCGGATGACCGGGACCGCGGCGACTACCAGACCGTCTACGCCCGCGCGCCCGGCGCCGTCGCGGCACCGACGGCGGGGCTTCACCTGACGCGGGACCTGCTCGCGCGGATCGAAGAGCGCGGGGTAAGGATCGTCGCGGTCACCCTCCATGTCGGGGCCGGGACCTTCCTGCCGGTAAAGGCGGAGCGGGTCGCGGATCACGCCATGCACGCGGAGTGGGGCGAGATTTCGCCGGAGACCGCCGATGCCATCCGACGCCATCGCGGAGCGGGCGGCCGTGTGGTCGCGGCGGGGACGACCTCGCTCCGCCTGCTCGAAACGGCGGCGGGCGAGGACGGCCCGATCCGGGCGTTCCGGGGCGACACGAGTCTCTTCATCGTTCCGGGCTACGGGTTCCGCATCGTCGACGCGCTGCTCACCAACTTCCACTTGCCGCGCTCGACGCTGTTCATGCTGGTCGCCGCGTTTTCCGGGCTGGAGCGGATGAAGGCGGCCTACGCCCACGCCGCCGCCGCGGGATACCGCTTCTATTCCTACGGCGATGCGACTTTCCTCCACCGCGCGGCCAGCGCCTGATGGGGGTCGCGTTCAGGATCGCGGCGCAAGATGGCGCGGCGCGCGCGGGGCTTCTGGAGACCGCCCACGGGACGGTGCGCACGCCCGCCTTCATGCCGGTGGGAACGGCCGGCACCGTCAAGGGCATGATGCCGGAGACGGTCGCGGAGGCCGGCGCCGATATCGTCCTCGCCAACACCTATCACCTGATGCTGCGCCCGGGCGAGGAGACGGTCGGAAAGCTGGGCGGACTCCATCGTTTCATGAACTGGCCGGGGCCGATCCTGACCGATTCCGGCGGCTACCAGGTCATGTCGCTCGCCGAGCGCCGAACCATGGGAGAGGGCGGGGTCGTCTTCCGCTCCCATATCGACGGGACGGCCCACGAGCTGACGCCGGAACGTGCGGTCGGGATCCAGCATCGCCTCGGCAGCGACGTCACCATGGTGCTGGACGAGTGCACCCCCTTTCCGGCGACCGTCGACGAGGCGGCGGACTCGATGCGGCTTTCGATGCGCTGGGCCGCGCGCTCGAAGGCGGCGTTTTGCGAACGCCCCGGCCATGGGCTGTTCGGGATCGTCCAGGGCGGCGTCCACGGAACCCTGCGGCGCGAGTCGGCGGAAACGCTGATCAACATCGGCTTCGACGGCTATGCGGTCGGCGGGCTCGCCATCGGCGAGGGCCAGGACACGACCTTCGGCGTGCTCGACGAGACGGTGCCTTTCCTCCCCGTCGACGCCCCGCGCTATCTGATGGGCGTCGGCACGCCGTCCGACATCGTGGGCGCGGTGGCGCGCGGCATCGACATGTTCGACTGCGTGATCCCGACCCGCTCGGGCCGCACCGGGCGCGGCTATACCAGCACGGGCACGATCAACATCCGCAACGCGCGCCACGCCGAGGACCCGACGCCAGTCGATGCCGACTGCCCCTGCCCCTGCTGCGCCGGGTACAGCCGCGCCTATCTCCATCACCTGTTCCGGGCGAAGGAAATGCTCGGGCCGATCCTGCTCACCACCCACAACATCCACCACTACCAGCGGTTGATGGCGGGGCTTCGCGAGGCCATAGGAGCAGGGACGCTGGCGGAGTTCGCCGCGCGCGTTGCGCCGGAGGAGCCCGCGCCGTGACGGGGGACGAACTCCGCGAGCGGGTCCGCGAGCGCGCGCTTGCCGAGGGGTTCGACGCGGTGGGGTTCTGCGCCGCGACGCTGGGCGAGCAGGCGAAGCGGAACCTCGCTGGCTTCATCGATGCCGGGCATCACGGCGACATGGGCTGGCTCGCCGCCACCGGCGACCGCCGGGGCGACATCGCAAGGCTGTGGCCGGAGGCGAAATCCGCCGTCGTCGTCGCCCAGAACTACGGTCCCGCCGCCGACCCGCTCGCGGCGCTCGAACGGCACGACCGGGGCACGGTCTCGGTCTACGCCCAGGGGCGCGACTATCACGACGTGATGCGGAAAAAGCTCCGCGCCGTCGCGCGCTGGATGCACGAGACGCTCGGGTGCGAGGTAAAGCTGTTCGTCGACACCGCGCCGTTGATGGAAAAGCCGCTGGCCCGGAAGAGCGGCGTCGGCTGGCAGGGCAAGCACACCAACCTCGTCTCCCGGCGGTTCGGCTCATGGCTGTTCCTGGGCGAGATCCTGACCACGCTGGAGCTCGCGCCGGACCCGCCGGAGACCGACCGGTGCGGTTCCTGCCGGCGCTGCCTCGACATCTGCCCGACCGGCGCCTTCCCCGCGCCCTACCGGCTCGACGCCACGCGCTGCATCTCCTACCTGACGATCGAGCACAAGGGGCACATCGCGCGCGAGTTCCGCGCCGCCATGGGAAACCGCATATACGGCTGCGACGATTGCCTGGCGATCTGCCCGTGGAACAAATTCGCGAGCTTGGCGGCGGAGCCTGCGCTCTTCCCCCGCATGGAGTTGACCGCGCCGCGGCTCGCCGAGCTGGCGGCGCTCGACGACGCGTCCTTCCGCGCCCTGTTCTCGAAATCGGCGGTCAAGCGGCTCGGGCGCGACCGATTCGTCCGCAACGTGATGATCGCGATCGGCAACAGCGGCGAGCCCGGCCTCGCGGCCACGGCGGAGGCGGCGCTGGCCGATTCGTCGCCGCTGGTCCGCGCGATGGCGGTCTGGGCGCTGTCGCGGCTCCTGCCGGGTTCGGACTTCGCCGGACTGCGCCAACGCCACCGCGCCGGGGAGGAGGACGAGACTGTTCGGTCGGAATGGGATGGGTGCTAGGACCTGTCCGTTTCAGATGGAAGCGCTGTTATCCTTGCTTCCCAACCGTCATGGTCGGCGGAGGCCGACCATCCACGAGTTTTTAAGTCTCTGGAATCAAAAACAAAACGTGGATGGTCGGCCTCCGCCGACCATGACGGAAGAAAATGGACCGGGCGGTTCCAACTAAAGCAGACACGCTATAGATTGCGGCCAATGACCCACGCCCCACACACCCTCGACCGGCGGCTCTCGGTGGCGCCGATGATGGACCGGACGGACCGGCATTGCCGCTATTTCCTGCGGCTGCTGGCGCCGCGCACCCTGCTCTATACCGAGATGATCCCGGCGGGCGCGATCATCCACGGCGACCGCGAGCGTTTCCTCGGCTTCGATCCGGCGGAGCACCCGGTCGCGCTCCAGATCGGCGGCAGCGACCCGGACGAGCTCGCCCGCTGCGCCGTGCTCGGCGAGGCGTGGCGCTACGACGAGATCAACCTCAACCTCGGCTGTCCCAGCGAGCGGGTGAGCCAGGGCGGGTTCGGCGCGCGGCTGATGCTGGAGCCGGAACGGATCGCCGAATGCGTCGCGGCGATGCGGGAGGCGACCGCGCTGCCTGTCACGGTGAAAACGCGGATCGGCGTCGACGACCGCGACGATTACGACCATTTCGCCGGCTTCGTCGACCGTATCGCCGAGGCCGGGATCGGTGTGTTCATCGTCCACGCCCGCAAGGCGTTGCTGTCGGGCCTCAGCCCCAAGGAGAACCGGGAGATCCCGCCGCTCCGCTACGGATTCGTCCACCGGCTCAAGCGGGAGCGCCCCGATCTGACCGTAATCGTCAACGGCGGCTTCACCACGGCCGACGCGGCGTTCGAACAGGTCGGCCCGGTCGACGGGGTGATGCTCGGCCGCGCGGCCTACGACAACCCGTTCCTGCTCGCCGTGATCGAGGCGGCGCTGCACGGCACCGCGTTCCCCGACCGCGCCACGGCGATCGGAACCTACGCCGATTATGTGGATACGCAACTCGCGGAGGGCGTGCCGCTCTGGCGGATGACACGCCACGTGCTCGGCCTCTACCGCGACATGCCGGGCGCCCGCGCCTGGCGGCGGACGATCGCGGAGGGCGCGCGCCGCCCGGGCGCCACCGGCGCGCTGCTCCGCCAGGCCTTGCGGCTGGTCGAGCGCCCCGACCGCATCGCCGCCTGACTGCGACCGGAAACCGGGAGACCGAAATGGCCGTGACGATCTATCACAACCCGCGCTGCAGCAAATCGCGGGCGACGCTCAAGCTGCTCGAGGAGCGCGGCGTAGAATGCGAGATCGTCGAATACCTCAAGACCCCGCCGGACGCGGCGACGCTCGACGGGCTGCTGACAAAGCTCGGGATGGAGCCACGCGACCTTATGCGCCGCAAGGAAGCGCCCTACAGGGAAAACGGCCTCGGTGACGAAGGACTCGGCCGCGATGCCCTGATCGCCGCCATGGTCGCCAACCCGATCCTGATCGAACGCCCCATCGTGGTGTCGGGCAGGAAAGCCGCGTTGGGCCGCCCCCCGGAAGCGGTGTTGGAAATTCTTTGACGGGATCGAGCGCCCGCCCCTCACCGGCCCTCTCCCCGCGGGGGAGAGGGGGGCTCGCCCGCCGACTCCTGCCTGCCTTCTCCCCTCCCGCTTGCGGGAGGGGTCGGGGGAGGGCCGCGACCCGGTCAGGCTTGAAAGCGCTGCAAGACTTACCTTCACCCTGAGTAGCCGCGGAGCGGCGTATCGAAGGGGGCTTATCCCGATTACTTGACAGCGGTCGGTTTGCGTGGCGCGGATCGGCGCCCGCACCGTCGCCCCATCCCGGCGGGCGCGCATCCGTCCCGCCCTGCCGTCATGGTCGGCGAAGGCCGACCATCCACGAGTTTTTCTGGCGGGGCAGAACGACAAAAAAGCGTGGATGGTCGGCCTTCGCCGACCATGACGCGGGGAAACGGTTCCGTTCGGACCGGATACGCCCCGACACCTCCCGGAACGCCGGTCAAACTCCCACTCGTCAAGTAATCGGGATAAGCTCCTATCGAAGGGCGGCCCCGAACCCTACCCGCTGCCGATCACCGCGACGCACTCGATCTCGACCAGCAGCTTGTCCTGCAGGAGCTTGTAGGAGGTGACGGCGGTCGAGGCCGGCATGTTGTTGGTGAACGCCTCGGACCGCGCCTGCGAGTACTCGGCGTAGCGGTCGATATCGGTCAGGAAGGCGTTGATCTTGACCACGTCGTCCATCGTCGCGCCGGCCTCTTCCAAGACCGTCCTCATGTTGGAGAACGCCTGGCGCGACTGGGCCAGCATGTCGTCCTCGCCGACGATGTTGCCGTCGGGGTCCCAGGCGACGGTGCCAGAGACATAGACGGTGTCCCCGACCTTGATCCCCAGGTTGAACGGGAACTTCCTGGTCCACGGCCAGTCGACATTGATCTCTTCCCGCTTCGGCATGGTTTCCTCCTGTTTCGGGTGAGTTTATTCCGCCGCGCTTTGCAGCCCTTCGGCGGCAATGAACTTGTCGATCAGCACCCGTGCCGCGATCAGCCCCGCATCGGCATTGGTCTCGACGATGGGCCGGTCGTCCCAGTTGGACTGCTGCAGCTCCAGCACTTCCCAGTCCTGCTGGAACGCCTTCAGCACCTGACGGAAGTGGAGCTCGGTCCGTTCCGGCGTGATCGGCTTCAGGTTGCAGGCGTTGGACCAGAAATAGTGGCAGCTCGTCTCGGTCTCGGGCGTGATGAAGTTGAGGTTGCGGAAGGCAAAACCGCCCTCGGGCTCGGGATGGTCGATGCTGGCGAACCCGAAATCCCTCCCCCCGGCCGCGTCCGGCGCCGCGCCGACCAGCAGGCGCACCGCACAGGGCGGGCGGAATTCGTTGATCGCCCAGCGGTCGACGATGAAGTCCTCGTCCCAGTCCATCATCATCCGGTAGGTGGGCGGCGCGGGATGGCCCACCATCCAACGCGCGACCGTGACCGTTTCGTCGGTCCTGATGGTCCGGATGTTGGCGTCCTCGGCGATCGCCGAATTGCCGATCGTGGTCGCGTGCACGAAGGCGAGATGCGACTGGTCGAGCAGGTTGTCGACCACGAGACGGTAATCGGCGGCGATGTGGAAA
Organism: Alphaproteobacteria bacterium; assembly: GCA_965202835.1. GTDB lineage: Bacteria > Pseudomonadota > Alphaproteobacteria > MPNO01 > MPNO01 > MPNO01. Next base: position 1,346,424 of record CBDBCA010000002.1, read on the forward strand.
TAGGCGCCCTTGTCGCCCCAGTCCGGGCTTACCCGCCACGGGAAGGGGATGATCAGGTCCTCGTCGGCCTCCGCGGGGTCGCCGAGCCAGACCCAGATCCAGTTGTATTTCTCGACCGCCGGAAAGACGCGCACCCGCGCATCCGGCGGTACCGTCGTCTGGCCCGGCACGCGTACGCAGGCCCCCGTCCGGTCGAATTCGAGCCCGTGATAGTGGCAGCGCAGCCGGTCGCCTTCGGTCACGCCCTTGCGGAGCGGCATCCTGCGGTGGCAGCAGCGGTCCTCGAAGGCGACCGGCTCCCCCGCCCCGGTGCGCCAGAAGACGATAGGCTCGTTACAGATCGTCCGCGCGAACGGGGTGCGATCGACCTCCTCGGGCTTGGCCGCGACGTACCAGCAATTCTTCAGGAACATGGGACGCTCCTCCCCGAAATGCCGCCCGGCCGTCGCCGGGATCAGTGCTCGGTCATCAGCCGACCGAAGCCGGGTTTCCGGTCCTCGATGCCATTCTGTCGCAAAGCGTACCAGTAGGTCGCCGTCATCACCGCGATGACCGGCTTCCTAAGCCAGCGTTCCGCCTCGTCCGCGACATAGGCCATCGGCAGGTTGGCGCCGAACTGCACGACGGCGTCGATGTCGGGCCCATCGACCTTCCGGATGGCCTCGCGCAATTCGTCTTCCGTGATGTGCGCGATGTTGACCGGTGAGTCGCAGGCCAGGCACTCGGTGCGCACGAGGTCGAAGCCGGTTTCGTCGGCGAAGGCCTGGAGATGGCCGATGGCGACGGGATAGTAGGGGCAGACGATGGCGATCCGCTCGATGCCGTCGCCGAAGGCGCGGAGCGCGGCGGGCAGCGCGTCGGCCGCTTGGGTGACGCCGATATCCGTACCGGCGCGCGTCCGGATGCGCTGTTCGATCTTGCGCGCGGGCTCCAGCCCGCCTCCCCAGATGCTCTCCGCGGAGATGCCGAGGATCAGGTGATCGGGGCGGCAGGTCATCACCCGGTCGATCGACTCTTCCAGCGCGACGTCGATGCGCCGGATCAGCTCGTCGAAATCCTCGTCCGAATTGACCGGGTCGTCGGGGATGTGCATCCGCGAGATGTGGTTGGTCACCCCCTTGGGCGCCATCGCGTCGTAATGCGGCTGCACGATGGTGTTGGTCGAGGGCGTGACCACACCGAACTTCATCCGCCAACCCCAGGCATCGACCATCTCGTTCCTCCTCTATGCGCCGCGCAGCCGGAAGCGCTGGATCTTGCCGGACGCGGTCTTGGGCAGCTCGTCGACGAACTCGATCCAGCGCGGATACTTGAATGGCGCGAGCCGGTCCCGGACGAAAGCGACCAGCTCGGATTCCAGCTCCGGCCCCGCGCCGCCGGGCTCCTTGAGCGCGACGAACGCCTTGGGCTTGACCAGCCCGTTCTCGTCCTCGGCGCCGACCACGGCGGCCTCCAGAACGCCCGGATGCGCGGCGAGCGCGGATTCGACCTCGAACGGCGCCACCCAGATGCCGCCCACCTTCAGCATGTCGTCGTCGCGGCCGCAGAAATAGTAATAGCCGTCCTCGTCGCGGTAGCAGGTATCGCCGGTGTGAAACCATCCTCCGTCACGCATGCCGCGCGCGGTGCGCTCGGGCTTGTTCCAGTAATAGGCGGCGATGCTCTCGCCCCTGATGACGAACTCGCCAAGCTCGCCGTCGGGCAGGTCCTCGCCGTCCTCGCCGACGATGCGCCCCTCATAGCCCGGCACGATGGTGCCGAGCGAGCCCGCCCTGACTCCGCCGGGCGGGTTAGCGGTGTAGAAGTGCAGCGCCTCGCTGGAGCCGATGGATTCGACGATCTCGACGCCGGATCGCACCTTCCAGTCCTCGAACACCGAGGCCGGCAGCGCCTCGCCGCCGGACGCCGCCCAGCGCAGGCTGGAGAGGTCGGCCTCGTGCCCCGCCTCCATCGCCGCCAACTGCATCGCGTAGAGGGTGGGCACGCCGAAATAGACGCTCGGCTTGAACTCCGTGATCGTGTCGAGCGTGTTTTCCGCCGCCGGCCGGCCTTCGAGATAGACCGTCGTCGCCCCGGTCCAGAACGGGAAAGAGACCGAGTTGCCGAGCCCGTAGGCGAAGAACATCTTGGGCGGCGAGAACAGCACGTCGTCCGCTGTCATTCCCGCGACGGCCTCGGCATAGAGGACGGAGGTGTAGACCTGATCCTTGTGCTGATGGACCGACGCCTTGGGATCGCCGGTCGAGCCCGACGAGTAGAGCCAGAAGCAGTCGGTTCCGGGCGTCGTCGGCTCGGGCGGGCACCATGGATCGGAAGCGGCGAGCAGCGCCTCGTGATAGAGCCAGCCGGGCGCTTCCTGATCGACGCAAATGCGATGGCGGACGGCTTCGCCCGCCTCGGCCAGCGCCGGCTCGACCTCGCCGAACATGTCGGCATGGGCCATCACCGCGCAGGCGCCCGAATCTCTCAGCATGTAGGCGTAATCCGCCGCCCGCAGGAAGTAGTTGACCGGAATCGCCACCGCGCCGATCCGGGCCGCGCCGAGAAAGCCGTCATAGAATCCCGGCCCGTCCTTGCAGAACAGCATGACCCGGTCGCCCTGCCCGATGCCGAGCTTCTTGAAAGCGTTGGCGGTGCGGTTAACCCGCTCGGCGATCCCGGCGATGCTCCAGGAGGCGCCGCGGGTGACGAGAAAGGGCTTGTCTCCCCGCCCTTCGTCCAGGTGGCGGTCGAGAAACGCGACGGAGACGTTGAAGATGTCCGCGAATTGGACGCCGCGCGGCGTGCTGGACTCGTCGACGACGACGCTGTGATCGCGCATGCTCCCTCCCGGCGGGGATCATAGTGAGGCGGAGCGAGAGGCGGCAAGCGGACCCTTCCTCCGGGCCGGCCAGACCGTCACTCGGCCGCGGCGCGGCCGTGGTTCCCCTCGAAGGCGGGCGCGACCTCCTCGACGAATTTGTGCATCTGGTCCTTGACCATCGCGTGCGGCTTGCACCCCACGTTGAAGTAGAGGATGACCTCGTCGATCCCGTCGGATTCGACCCGCTTGAGCGTCTCGATCACCTGGTCCGCGCCGCCGATCAGGATCGACTTGTCGGAAAGGGTTTCCTTGGTCATGCCGCGCAGGATCTCGTTGATCTTCATGAAATAGTGCATGGTCGGCGGCATCTTGGACGGATCGTCCGGGAAAGCGCGCAGCACGCAGTAGCGGAAATAGTCCATCATCGCCTGGCGGCCGAAATCCTCCTCCTCCGGGGTGTCGGCGAGGTGGATGAAATAGCTGCACTTGGCGCGGCCCGGCGCGTTGCCCTCCTTCTCGCAGGACTCGCGGTACTGAGCGACAGCCGGGCCGAGCCCGCCAAAGATCATCGACGCCGCGAACGGGGCGTAGATGATGTTGAGCCCGCGCTTCGCCGCCATCTCCATGCTGGTGCCGGAAAAGCAAGCGATGTAGACCGGGATCGGCTGCTGAAGGGGCTTGGGCGTGGTCTCCATGTCCCGGATATCGTAATACGCACCCTCGTGGGACCACATCCCGGGCTCGGTCCACGCCTTGAGGACGACGTCGATCCCCTCCTCGAAGATCTCCTTCGATTTCATGAAATCGGCGCCGAAGGGTTCGTACTCGGCCCGGTCGTAGCCGCGCCCGGTGGCGTAATCCACCCGCCCGCCGCTGATCAGATCGAGCGTCGCCCAGCACTCGGCGACGTGGATCGGATGGTGGATCGGCAGCACGTTGACCGCCGGGGCGAGGCGAATCCGCTCGGTCACCGGGACGATGCTCGCCAGCACCAGGTCGGGGCGGGAGTTGACGCCGAGCCGGTCGAAATGGTGTTCGCCGATCCAGGCCGAGTGAAAGCCCAGCCGGTCGGCGAGGATCGCCTGCTCGCGGATCTCCAGCACGAAGTCGCTCGCGCTCCGCGGGTTGTCCGGATAGTAGTTGTCGGAAAGGGTGAAATAACCGAATTCCATGACGCTGCGCTCCCGAGCGGGCCGGTTCCGGCCGATGTGTATAGGCAAATCGGGGGAGCCGCAACGAAGCCCGGGGCGCGGCGTTGACGGACCCCGATCCGGCGGGAATTATGCCGCATCGCCAAGAGGGGGGCCGGAATGAGCGATACGGGGATCGGCGCGAGCGTGCTGCGCAAGGAGGATCGGCGCTTCCTCGCCGGCCGCGGCAACTACGTCGCCGATATCGCCGCCGCCAACGAGGTCGCGCTCGCCTTCGTCAGGAGCCCGGTGGCGCATGGCCGAATCCGTTCCATCCGCAAGCCCGACGGCGCGGAGAACCGGGTGTTCACCGCGGACGACCTCGACGGCGTCGAGCCGATGCGCGCGCCGTCGAAACTGCCGGGATACAAGCCGGCCGACTTCCCGGCGCTCGCCATCGACAAGGTCCGCTTCGTGGGCGAGACGGTCGCGGCCTGCGTCGGCGCGACGCGGGCAGAGGCCGAGGATCTCGCTCAGATGGTGGAGGTCGACTACGAGGAGATCGACCCCGCGATCGACATGCTGGAGGCGCGCAAGCCGGGAGCCCCGCTGGTCCACGAGGCATGGGGCGACAATATCGCGCTGGCGACGCGGGTCGAGGGCGACATGGACTCGGTCAAGGCGCGCGCCGCGCATTCGGTCACCCGCGAATTCCGCATGAGCCGCCAGGCGATGGTGCCGATGGAGGGGCGCGCGGTGCTGGCCGAATGGAACGCGCGGATGGACCAGTTGATCGTCCACACCGCGACCCAGGTGCCGCATCTGATCCGCGCCGGGCTCGCCATGTTTCTCGGGCTGGAGCAGCGCCAGGTGCGGGTCATCGCGCCCGATGTCGGCGGCGGGTTCGGGCTCAAGACCTATGTCCAGCCGGAGGAGCTCGTCGCCTGCTGGTACGCGATGAAATACGGACGCCCCGCGCGCTGGATATCGGATCGCCGCGAGCACCTGATAGCCGACGCCAATTGCCGCGAGCACCATTACATCGTCACCGCGCACGCCGACGCGGAAGGCAGGATCCTGGGTCTCGAAGGCGAGGTGACGGTCGATGCCGGCGCCTATTCCATCTACCCCTTCACCAACTGCCTGGAAGCGGCGATGGCGGGCGGTAACCTGCCGGGGCCGTACGCGATCGAGGCCTATGGGGTGAAGACCTGGACGGTGGTCACCAACAAGCCGCCGCTGGTCCCCTATCGCGGCGTGGCGCGGCCCGGCGTCGCCTTCGCGATGGAGATGCTGGTCGACGCGGTGGCGCGCGCGGTCGGGCGCGAGCCGCACGAGGTCCGGATGATCAACATGGTTCCGGCCTCCGCCATGCCCTACACCAACATTGCCAAAAAAACCTTCGATTCGGGCGATTACCCGGGCGCGGTGGCCAAGGCGGCGGATATGATCGACGTCGCCGCGGTGCGCGAGCGCCAGACGCGCGGCGAACCGGACGGCAGGCTGGTCGGGCTCGGCTTCGGCAGCTACACCGAGCAGACCGCGCACGGAACTTCGGTGTTCGCGAGTTGGGGCGTCCAGATGGTGCCGGGCTATGAGCAGGCCGGCGCCAAGCTGACGCCGGACGGCGGGCTGGAACTGAGCGTGGGCGTGCAGTCGCACGGCCAGGGGATGGAGACCACCCTCGCCCAGGTGGCGAGCGAGATCCTCGGGATCGACCCGGAGCGGGTCTCGGTGATCCACGGCGATACCGGACTCACGCCCTACTCGACGGGCACCTATGCCTCGCGCAGCATCGTCATGGCGGGCGGGGCGGTCTCGCGGGCCTGCAAGGTGCTGGTCGAGCGGATGAAGACCATCGGCGCCCACCTGCTGCAATGCGACCCGGACGAGGTCCGGGTCGCCGGCGGGCGGGTGATGGGACCCAACGGGGACCTGCCGTTCTCGGAAATCGGCCGGGTCTGGTACATCAACCCGGAAGAGCTCCCGGCCGACGTCGACACCGACGGCGTGGAGGCGGTGGTCGGCTACCGCCCGGAGCCCGATCACGGCACGTTTTCCTACTCGACCCACGCCGCGGTCGTCGCGGTCGATCCCGAAACCGGGGCGGTGGAAGTGCTCGACTACGTCGTGGTCGAGGATTGCGGGACCATGGTCAACCCGATGGTGGTCTCGGGCCAGGTCTATGGCGGCGCGGCACAGGGCATCGGCACGGCGCTGTTCGAGGAATCGCCGTTCGACGAGCTGGGTCAGCCGCTGGCCTCCACCTTCGCCGATTATCACCTGCCAGGCGCGGCCGAGGTGCCGTCCTTCCGCCTCGCGCACATGGTCACGCCCTCGCCCCATACCGAGCACGGCATCAAGGGGATGGGCGAAGGCAGCACCATCCCGACCCCGGCGGTGATCGGAAACGCGGTGAACGACGCGCTCCGCGGCTACGGGGCCGAAGTCAACGAAACGCCGATATCGCCCAGGCGCGTTCTCGCGGCGATCGCGGGGACACAAGGAGAGGCGGCATGAAACCGGCCAAATTCGATTACGCGCGCGCCGGCGACGTCGCCGACGCCATCCGCCTCCTCGGCTCGACCGACGGGTTCAACAAGCCGCTGGGCGGGGGAATGTCGCTCGGGCCGATGATGAACCTGCGTCTCGCCCAGCCCGACCTGGTGGTCGAGGTGCGCATGCTCGACGCGCTGAAGACGGTCGCCGAGGAGGGCGACAGTCTCGTCGTCGGGGCGGGCATCACCCACGCCGAGATCGAGGACGGCAAGATCCCGGATACGACCAACGGCATGATGCGCTTCGTCGCCAGCCAGATCGCCTATCGCGCGGTGCGCAACCGCGGCACCATCGGCGGCAGCATCGCCCATGCAGATCCGGCGGCGGACTGGCCGACGGCACTCAGGGTGCTGGGCGCGGAGGTCGCGATAGACGGGCCGGACGGGACGCGGGTCGTAAAGCTGTCCGACTTTCAGCTCGCCGCCTTCACCGTCGCCCTGGAGCCCGCCGATATCGTGACCGCGCTCCGCATCCCCAGGCTCTCTCCGGGAGCCAGATGGGGCTACTACAAGATCTGCCGCAAGCCGGGCGAGTTCGCGGACTCGATCGGGACCGTCGTCCACGATCCGGACCGCGGCTACACGAGCGTGGTTCTCGGCGCCACCGACGGCGCGCCGCTCGACGTGCCCGCGCTGGCCGAGGCGGTTCGGGCCGGCAAGGGTGTGGAGATCGGCGACGCCAAGGCCGTGCTCGCCGGGCAGGGCGCGGTGTTCGACGACTACGGCACCCAGATCCACGCCGTCGCGCTCAGTCGCGCGATCAGGGGAGCGTTCGCGTCATGACCGAGATCAGCCTCACCATCAACGGCGCGCCGGTGACGGCGAGCGTAGAGCCTCGCACCAGCCTCGCCGACTTCGTGCGCGACAGCCAGCGCCTGACCGGCACGCATCTCGGCTGCGAACACGGCGTCTGCGGCGCCTGCACTCTGGAGATCGACGGCGAGCCGATGCGTTCTTGCATCACCTATGCGGTGAGCTGCGACGGCGCTTCGGTCACCACCATCGAGGGTTTCGACGACGACGGCGTGATGGAGGACCTGCGCCAGGCCTTCACCGAGAACCACGGTCTGCAATGCGGCTATTGTACGCCCGGGATGCTGGTGACCGCGCGCGACATCGTGCGAAGGCTGCCGGACGCGGACGAGAAACGGGTGCGGCTGGAACTCTCCGGCAATCTGTGCCGCTGCACCGGCTATGTCGGGATCGTGCGCGCAATCCTCGCCGTGCTGGAAAAGCGGCGCGGCTAGGGCTTTGTCGCGCGGGGATTGAGAAAGGGCGATGCGGTTTATCGTCTCCGTTTGCGTTCTGGTCATCTTCCTCTCGGCACCTGCGGGGGCGGAGTTGGCGCGCGAGCTCGCCTGGCGGGACCTGGTTCCTGGCGGCGAGGCGCTCGCGGATCCGCTTGCCGATCTTACGGGCGACCAGAGGCTCGACCTCGAGGCGGTCGCCTGGTCCCGAGCCGCGGAACGGCGGGGAGAAATCTCCGCCGTCAGCGAGGAATACGAGATCGGGATCGAGATGGCGAGCGAGCTTGCGCGTCAGGGTCTCGACGTCGATGCCCTGGTGGCGAAATACGAGGGCTTTCGCGCGGCGGTGGACGCGCTGAACCGGCGGGTCGACGAGGGGCTCGACGGACAACTGGTGCGGATTCCGGGCTATGCGCTGCCGCTCGAATACAGCGGGACCGCCGTGCGGGAGCTCTTGCTCGTGCCCTATTTCGGCGCCTGCATCCATGTTCCGCCGCCGCCGCTCAACCAGATGGTGTTCGTGACCCTGGACGAGCCCTATGTGGTGACGGAGCTGTTCGCGCCCGTCTGGATCACCGGCCGGATGAGCGTCGAACGGAGCTCCAACTCGCTTTCCTACGTCGACGGCACGGCTTCGCTGGAGACCGGCTATTCCCTGGCCGGCACCAGGATCGAACCCTACGAGCGCTGACTGGAGCGATCGGATCGACCTCGCGACGACTCTTCGAAGAGTTATGCGATGTTATAGTATTCTTCTCCGTGACGAGCGACGAGAAGGGATCGAAATGTTCACGAAACGGCTTTGCATCGGGATCGGGATTTTCGTCTCCGCCGCCGCCTTCCTGTCGGGCGGCGCATGGGCGGCGGAGAGCGAACACAAGGCGCATGTGCACGGCGAGAGCCAGGTTAAGCTCGCGCTCGAAGGAAACGTGGTCGAAATCGAATTCGAATCGCCGGCGCACGACATCGTCGGTTTCGAGAGCATGCCGAAGACGGACAAGCAGCGTGCCGCAGTAGATGCCGCCATGGCCGCCCTGAAGAAGGGAGAGGCCCTGTTCCGCCTGACGCCCGCCGCAGGCTGCAAGCTGCAGGAGGCGGAGGTCGAAACGCCGCTGGCGGAATCGGATCACAAGGATGAACACAAGCACGAGGACAAGCACAAGCACGCGGAGGAAGAGGAACATTCGGAATTTCACGCCCATTACCATTTCCGCTGCGCGCAGCCCGAGCGCCTGAAGGGCGTGGAAGTCCTCCTGTTCGACACATTTCGCACGATGCGGGAGATCGAGGTCGGCGCTATCCTGCCGGGAGGCCAGCGCGCGGCGACCCTGAAGCCTGGCGCGAACCGCTTCGATTTCTGACCCCGGCCGGGATTTGCCCTGCCTGCATGATCCGCCTCGCCGACATCCGCTTCCGCTGGCGCAGCCGGGATCCGCTGGTCCTCGATATTCCCGAGTTCGTCGTCGATAGCGGCGAGAAGCTGTTCATCGGCGGGCCGAGCGGCGGCGGCAAGACGACGCTGCTCAACCTGCTGGGCGGGGTCGTCGAGCCCGAGGCCGGAACGGTCTCGATCCTGGGGACGGAGATCGCCGCGTTGCGCGGTGCGGCGCGCGATGCCTTCCGCGCCGACCATATCGGCTTCGTGTTCCAGATGTTCAACCTCGTCCCCTATCTGCCGTTGATCGACAACGTGCTCCTGCCGTGCCGGTTTTCGGCGAGGCGCCGGGAGCGGGCCGGACCGCGCCCGGAGGGCGAGGCCCGCCGCCTGCTGGCGCATATGGGGCTCGACGTGGAACGGCTCGCCAACCGCCCGGTTTCACGGCTGAGCCAGGGCGAACAGCAACGCGTCGCCGCCGCGCGGGCCCTGATCGGGACCCCGGAGCTGATCATCGCGGACGAGCCGACCTCCGCCCTCGACGCCGATGTCAGGGAAGCGTTTCTTTCCCTCCTGATGGAAGAGGTCGACAAGGCGGGGGCGACGCTGGTTTTCGTAAGCCACGATACCCGGCTGGAACCGGCGTTTGGGCGCACTCTCCCGCTCGGCGAGATTAACCGGGCGGTGCCGGAGGGCTGATGCCGGTCTTCGCCCTTGCGCTCAGAAGCCTGCTGAACCGCAAGGCGACCGCGGGTCTTGTGGTCTTCGCGATCGGGGTCAGCGTCGCGCTGCTGCTCGGCGTCGAACGGGTGAGGACGGAAGCCCGGGCAAGCTTCGCCAACACCATCTCCGGCACCGACCTGATCGTCGGCGCAAGGAGCGGCGCCCTTCCCCTGCTGCTTTATTCGGTGTTCCGCATCGGCAACGCGACCAACAACATCTCGTGGAAGAGCTACCGGGCGCTCGCGCGGTCCCCCGAAGTCGCCTGGACCATTCCCCTCTCTCTGGGCGATTCCCATCGCGGCTTTCGCGTCCTCGGCACGGAACGGGGCTATTTCGAACATTACCGTTACGGCAGGCGAAACAGGCTTTCCTTCGCGGCGGGCGGTCCGTTCGACGATTTGTTCGACGCGGTGCTGGGCGCCGAAGTCGCCGAGGCGCTGGAATATCGGGAAGGCGACCCCATCGTGGTGAGCCACGGGCTCGGTGCGACGGGCATCTCCGATCACGACGACAAGCCGTTCCGTGTCGCCGGCATCCTCGCCAGAACCGGAACCCCCGTCGACCGAACCGTCCATGTCAGCCTTCGGGGGATCGAGGCGATCCACGTCGACTGGCAGCACGGCGCGCCGATACCCGGTCTTGCGGTCAGCGCGGATGCGGTGCGGAAGATGAAGCTCACGCCGAAGACGATCACCGCGTTCCTGGTAGGGCTCAAGTCGCGTCTCGCGGTGTTCGGTTTGCAGCGGCGGATCAACGAGTACCGGGCGGAGCCGCTGCTCGCGATCCTCCCCGGCGTCACGCTTCAGGAACTCTGGGACCTGATGGGAACGGCGGAGGCCGCGCTCTCGGCGATCTCGATGTTCGTCGTCGCGACCGGTCTCCTCTGCATGATGGCGATGATGCTGGCGAGCCTCGGCGAGCGCCGGCGCGAAATGGCCATCCTGCGTTCGGTCGGCGCACGCCCGGCGCATGTGTTCGGGCTCCTCGTTGCCGAGGCGGCGGCGTTGACCGTCGCGGGGATCGCGGTGGGGATCGGCATCTTCTACGCGACGCTCGCGATCGCCCAGCCGCTGGTGAGTGCTTCCTACGGGCTCTATCTGCCCCTCGCCCCGCCGAGCGCGCGGGAGTTCCTGTTCGTGGCGCTGGTAGTATTTGCCGGCACGCTGTCGGGAGCCGTTCCGGCGTGGCGCGCCTATACCCAGTCGCTGGCCGACGGGATGACGGCGAGGACCTGAGCGGTCGCCGGGCGGCTACACCTTCTGCGTGTTGCGCTCGGCGCCGGTGTAGAGGACGTCGGAGACCGCGCGCGTCGCCCGGGCGTGGAAGGCGACGGCGGCTTCGTCGAAATCGCGCTCCGGAACCGGGGTGTGTTCGAAATGGCCGTACCGATCGGCGCCGCGCACCAGCGCCGCCGAGTCCCAGTCGCCTACCACCTGCGCGGTGTCGGGCGGCATGAAATGCATCGAAACCCCGATCCGCCGGTCGTCCGACAGATTGGCCCCCGAGACGTGGGCCAGGCGGTAGCTGTGGAGCGACATCTGGCCCGCCTCGAGCGGCATGTGCACCGCCGCCTCGTCGTCGACCCCGTCCACGATCTCCTGCCCGCGCGTCAGCATGTTGTCGTCATGGTAGGTGTCGCGGTGCGCCAGGGTGTCTCCGATATGGGTGCCCGGCATCACCCGCATGCAGCCCGCCTCGATGCCGGCCCCGGACAGCGCGAGCCAGGCGCTCACCACCTTCTCGCTGGATAGCCCCCAGTAGCGCGAGTCCTGGTGCCAGGAGACGAAGCTGCGCGAGCCCGCGTCCTTGATCCAGAAGATCGTGTTCCAGCACAGGATGTCGGGGCCGATGAGCTGCTCGATGGGATCGAGGAGCCTGGGATCGCGGATCAGGTCGTCGAGCCACTTGAACAGAAGATGCGACTTGCCGCGCTGGCTGTGCTTCAACCGGCCGCCGTTCTCCGCCTCCAGCGCCTCCAGCCGCGCGCGGAGCGGCGGAATCTCGTGCGGTTCCAGCACCGGTATAGGGAAGACATAGCCGTCCCTTCGGTACTGCTCGATCTGTTGCGGGCTCAGCGGCATGGCTCGCTCTCCGTTCTCGCGATATGATCCTGTCACGGCCGGGTGGCGGGGAAAAGGCATGACGGAAATCCTGAGCGACGACCGGGTGGAAGGCGCGCGGCGCGACGGGTTCGTGTTCCCGGTGCCGGTCCTGAGCCGCGAGAAGGCGCAACACTATCTGGGCCGGTTCGAGGAGTACGAGCGCGACTATGCCGGCCGCGGCCCGCGCAAGCTGATGGTCAAGCCGCATGTCCTGTTTCCGTGGATGGTAGAGCTTGGCACGACCCCGGCCCTGCTCGACGCGATCGAGCGGCTGATCGGCCCAAACATCCTGCTGACCAGTTCGGCGGTCTGGGTGAAGAACGGCAACGATCCCTCCTACACCACCTGGCACCAGGATTCGGCCTATTTCGGCTACGAGCCGCTGGAGGTCTGGGGCGCCTGGATCGGGCTGACCGATTCCCTCGTCAGGCACGGCTGCCTCCGCTACAAGCCGGGCTCCCACCTCAGGGACGAGATGGACCACACCGAGACCTGGGCCGAGGACAACCTGCTGGCGCGGGGGCAGATGATCCCGGGCTTCGACGAGACCGGCGTCGTGGACGCGGAGGTCAGGGCCGGCGAGGCGACGATCCACCACTTCCGCACCGCGCACTCGTCCAAGCCCAACACCACGGGCGACCGGCGCATCGGCGTGCTCTTCGTCTATTGCCCGCCGCATGTGCGTCCGAGCCTCGGCCGCTTCCCGGCGATGCTGGTGCGGGGCGAGGACAGATACGGCCATTTCGACCCCGATCCGGTGCCGGACCGCGTGATGGATCCGGCGATGCTGGATTATCTCAACGGCTTTCTCGACGGCTATTTCGACCCCGGGCTGAGATCCGAGGCCGAGCGCAAGACGGCGAGCGGTTAAACGGGCCGGAGGGAGGCGGAACGTCCCTCGATACGGCGCTGGCGCGCCTATTCATGAACGGGGGTCGGTGTGCTCCGGCCTCCCCGCCCGGCCCCTCTTGTCACCCCCGACTTGTTCCGGGGTCCAGGCCTGCCCCGGACGCCGTTCCGGGGAAAGCCGGGCGAGAGCGGTGCCTGACAATCTGGACCCCGGAACAAGTCCGGGGTGACAGCGGGGAGCGAAGATGGTCTCGCCCGTCGGCACGGAGCCCGTCCCGACGTTGACCCGGACAGCAATCGAACAAGTCCGATGGGGTGGACGCCCCCTCCCGACGGCATCGCGATGTGCCAAGGTTGTGTCTGTGGCTCACGACCTGAGGGAGGAGGCATCCATGGGCGAGGTTAGCATCATCGGGATCGATCTGGCGAAGCGCAGCTTTCAGCTGCATGGGGCGGGGGCGGACGGCTCGGTCGCTTTCCGCAAGACACTGAGGCGGGGGAAGCTTCTGGCCTTCCTCGCCTCTCTGCCGCGCTGTGTGGTGGCGATGGAGGCGTGCGCGAGCGCGCACTACTGGGGCCGGGAGATCATGAAGCTCGGCCACGCGGTGCGGCTGATCCCGCCGCTCTACGTGAAGCCGTTCGTGAAGCGCCAGAAGAACGACGCGACGGACGCGGAGGCGATCTGCGAGGCGGGTCTGCGGCCGAGCATGCGCTTGGTTGCTGTGAAGGGGGAGGAACAGCAGGCGAGAGCGATGCTGTTCCGCACGCGCGATCTTCTGGTGCGCCAGCGCACGCAGACGATCAACGCGCTGCGGGGGCATCTGGCGGAGTTCGGCATCGTAGCCCCGCAGGGGAGAGCTCATGTCGCTCGTCTGGCGGCGGCGCTGGAGGAGCCGGGTTCCGCTCTTCCGGCGCCGGTATGCGAGCTGGGCACCCTTCTGCTTGAGCAGATTGCGGGCCTCGATGCGAAGATCGCCGGCCTGGAGAAGGAGATCCACGTCCACGCGCGCCGGGACGCGGACGCGGTGCGGCTGATGACGATCCCGGGCGTCGGGCCGATCTGCGCGATGGCGATTCAGGCCTTCGCACCGCCGATGGAGAGCTTCCGGTGCGGGCGCGACTTCGCCGCCTGGCTCGGGCTGGTGCCACGCCAGCACAGCACCGGGGGCAAGCCCCGGCTGGGCAGGATATCGAAGATGGGTCAACGCGACCTCAGGCGGCTGCTGGTCTGCGGCGCCATGGCGCAGGTGCGCTGGGCCTGCCGGCGGGGCGAGACCGGCGATCCCTGGCTCGCCCGGATGCTGGCGCGCAAGCCGAGGATGGTCGTGGCGGTGGCGCTGGCCAACCGGATGGCGCGCATCGCCTGGGCGGTGATGGTGAACAAGGAGGTCTACCGGGCTCCCACCGCCGTCTGAGCGGGCGGGGACGCGCGGGAGACCGTCGGGGATGCGGGCAGGACGGAGGATCGGGTAAGGGCACATGGTCGACGAGACGGGATCGGGAAAACCAGTCATGTGCGGCGTGCACGCGAGCACGGAAGTCCGATTTGGACCCGATCCGCGCATCTCCATACAGGCCCGCGGCGAACCCATGCCGCAGCGAGAGGCCGGACACACGGAAGTACCTGACCGCAGGCCCAACCCACCAAAGAAAATGCTTGCATCAACGGGGGCGTCCACACACGGGCATGACGGAAGAAATGTCGCGGGCATGCCGCCCGTCATCCATTCTTTGTAACCCCCTGTCGAAGGGCGCGCGCCCTTCGCCGTGACTCGCCGGTCATTCCGGATACACTCGCGCCCGGCGTAGCCGGGGGCGCGGGGAGGACGACGATGAAGGCGGTCTATTTCGAACGGCACGGCGGACCCGAGGTCCTGCGATACGGCGACCTTCCAGACCCGTCGCCGGAACCGGGGGAGATCGTCGTCGACATCCACGCGGCGACCGTCAACGGCGCCGACTGGAAGGTGCTGGCCGGCCGCTACAGCGAGCTCGCCGACTTCCCCTACGTGCTGGGGCGCGATTTTTCCGGCACGGTCGCCGCGCTCGGCGAGGGCGTGGACGAATTCGCGCCCGGCGATCCCGTGTTCGGTGTTTGCGCGCCGGGCCAGGAAGGAACCTACGCCGAGAAAATCGCGATGAAGTCGGCGCTCTGCGCGACCAAGCCGGACGGGATCTCACATGTCGATGCCGCGGCGCTCGCGCTGATCGGACTCACCGCGCTGGTCTCGATCGAGGACACGTTGGAGCTTCGCCCGGGCGAGAAGATCCTGATCCAGGGCGGCGCCGGCGGGGTCGCTGGGTTCGCCATCCAGCTCGCCAAGCATATCGGCGCGCATGTGGTCGCAACGTGCAGCGCTCGCAATATCGACTACGTGCGCGCCCTCGGCGCCGACGAGGCGATCGACTACAACGCAGTCGATTTCATCGAGGCCGTCGCGGATTGCGACGCGGTGTTCGAGACCGTGGGCGGCGACGTCACGCAACGCTCCTTCGCGGTGCTCAAGCCGGGCGGCCGCGCCGCCTTCATCGCCTCGGGCTCGACCGCGCCCGAGCCGCCGCGAGGCGACGTGACCTCGCTCCGTCCCCGGGTCGGACGCGACCGCCCGCATCTGGAGAGGATTCTGGAACTGTACGAGGCCGGCGCGGTCAGCGTGCCCGAAATCACGACCTACCCGCTGACGGACGCGGCCTCCGCGCTCGAAACCAGCGCCTCCCGCCACCTCAGGGGGAAGCTGGTCCTTCTGATACGCTGATCAGATCGGCAACGCCGCCGCCTCGTTCTCGTAGCCGAGGACGTAGTTCCAGTTGGTGTGGTCGGGGTTGCGGTTGACCAGCGGGCGCGCGTAGAGCGGGTGGGTCATCGACCGCACCTCGTGCTCCAGGGTGAACAGCACCGCGCCGCTCTCGGGGTCCACGATGTCCCTGAAGCGGTACTGGTGCTGCCCGTCCTCCTGGCTCACCAGACCGCGCTCCATGAGCTTTTCGTAGGGGCCGGAGAAATTGGCGACATAGACCTGGATGTGGTGGTTGTCGTAATCGGGGATCGGCGCCTCGGTCTCGCGGAACACCAGGGTCTGGTTATGTCCCACCGAGACGAACGCGGCCGGCGCGCCGTCCTCCTCCCCGACGCTGGCCCGCGCGCCGACGATCTCGCCGTAGAACCGCGCGATGCCGGCGGCGCTTCCGACCGGGACGTCGGGGCGGACATAGGCCATTCCGAGCCGCATCCTTCCGAAGCGCTCGCCGGGCTCGTGCAGCCGCAGGCGATTGCCCCACGGGCTCGTCGCGTCGACATGGTCGTTGGCCGGGGTAAAGTCGAAGTCGGTTTCGTCGAGCTGTTCCCGCACCTTCTTGAGCCGTCCGACAAGCCCTTCGAGGTCGGGGATCACCAGCCCGACCATTCCGCGCAGCCGCTGCGGCTCGCCCGTGGGGAGGTGGAACTGGCTGCGCCCGACATTGACCCACATGTTGTTGGTGCTGGTCATCAGATAGGGGTCGCGGGTGAGACCGAGCCCAGCCACGTAGAACAGCGTCGAAAGGCGCTGGTCCGGTATCTGGACGTTGACGTGTTCGAGCGCGACGATGTTGCCGAGGTCTTCGGTCGACCGGTCGAGTTTGTCCGCCATTTCTCCCTCCGGGTCGGGTGGTGCGCGAAGGCTAACCCGCTGGCGGCCCCGAGAACAGGGCCAATCGGGTCAGGATGCGCCGGGGCCGCGGAGCGCTTCCAGCACGGCGCCCACCTCGGGACGGTCGCGATAGCCCTGCGTGGAAAAACGCTGGCGCACGACGCCGTGGGCGTCGAGCACGACGATCATCGGCCTCGCGATGCCGTACCACGGGGTCGACTCCGCGTGATTAGGGTCGAGCAGGCCGAACGCCCGGATGATCTTCGAACCCTCGTCGGAGAGCAGCGCATAGCCGATCCCGGCCCGGCCGGCGAAGCGTTCCAGCACCGACGCCCGGTCGTAAGTGACGCCGGCAAGCTCGTAGCCGAGCGCCCTTACGTCTTTCAACTGCCGGTTCCAGGCGACCGCCTGGTTCTTGCAGAAGGGTCACCAGTCGAAGGAGCGGGAAAACAGCAGGATCAGCCCCTTCTTGCCCCGCAGCGACGGGAAGTCCCGCGCGGCGCCGCTCTGGTCCTTCGCGGCGATCTGCGCACCGACGGAGGTCCCGACCGCCGGGCCGTCCGTGCGCTGATCGACGGCGCCCGCCGCGAGCGACGGCGGCGCATGGACGAGCGCGAGTGCGAGGAGCGCGCAAACGAAAACCCGAGAGAAAGCGGCGAAACGCATCGGTCCCCCACGAACGGACCCGGCCATCATACGCCTTGCAACGGGCGAGCGGGAGGGTTAACCCCCACGGCGATGTATTGCGAGGAGATCGTCTTGCACAGTGGGGAAACGCGGCCGTGACCGGGCGCAACTTCGTCAGCGACAACGTGGCGCCGGTTCATCCGGCCGTAATGGCGGCCATCGCGGCGGCCAACTCGGGGCCGGCTTCCTCCTACGGCGAAGACGAAATCTCCGCCCGGCTGGACGGGATTTTCGCCCGGGTGTTCGAAGCGGATGTCCGGGTGCTTCCCGTGGCGACGGGCACGGCCGCAAACGCGCTCACCCTCGCCGCAATGGCGAAGCCGGGCGCGCGCTTTTACTGCCACGAGGCCGCCCATATCGCGGTCGCCGAAGAAGGCGCGCCCTGGTTCTACGTCGCCGGCGCGGAATGCGTGGGGATCGAAGGGGAGAAAGGGCGCATCGATCCGGCGGCGCTCAGGACGGCTTTGAGGGGCCGGGCGCGGAATCCGGGAGACATCCTGAGTCTCACCCAGGCGACGGAACGAGGGACGGTCTATTCCGCCGACGCCATCGCCGAACTCGCGGGGATCGCGCATGACGAGGGGCTTCGCGTCCAGCTCGACGGCGCGCGTTTCGCCAATGCCGTCGCCTGGCTGGGCTGCCACCCGGCCGACATCGCCCAGCGCGCCGGGGTCGACGCGCTGGTCTTCGGCACTTCGAAGAACGGCACCCTCAACGCCGAGGCGATGGTCTTCTTCGATCCGTCATTCGCCGACGAACTGTTCCCGGCCCGAAAACGTTCGGGACACGCCTATTCCAAGATGCGCTATCTGAGCGCCCAGCTCGAAACCTACCTGGCGGGCGGGCTGTGGCTGGAGCTCGCCGCGCATGCCAACGCCATGGCGCGCCGGCTGGCCGACGGCCTCGCCGGGCACCGGGATATCTCGCCGCTGGCGCCCGTCGAAGCCAACCTGGTCTTCCTCGACATGCCGGAGACCGTCCTCGCAAGGCTGCGCGCCGAGGGCTTCGACATCCACGCCGCGCGCGGCGGCGGGGGCGTCCGGATGGTGCCGAGCTACGCGACGACGCCGGATGAGGTGGACCGGCTTATCGAGACGGCTCTGCGCCGGCCCTGACCGGCTAACCCGGTCGATCTTCCCGGTCGCGCCGACGGACAGGGCATCGGGCGCCACGACCCGCGACGGGTGCTCAGGATTTCTTTCCGACCGGCTCGAAGCCGGGGCGATAGGTCTTGTTGTCGAGAAATTCTTCCATGCCCCGCCCGCGCGTATCCTCGGTGTCGGCGAATCTGAGCGCGAGAGACTTCGCGCGGAGATATTCGTAGGCCATCTCGACATCCATCGTGCGGACGGCCTTGACCGCCTGCTTGGTGTAGCCGAGGACGACCGGGTTCTTCTCCATCAGCTCGCGGGCGAGCGCCCGGGTCTCCTCCTTCAGCCGCTCGCGCGGCACCGCGATATTCGCGAGCTTCATCTCGACCGCCTTGCCGCCGTCGAAAGTCCGCCCGGTCATGGCGTAGAAGATCGCGTCGCGCTGGGCGAGGAAGTCCTGGATCACCTTGCTGACGATGCCGCCCGGGAGAATTCCCCAGTTGATCTCCGAGAGGCCGAACACCGCGTCGTCCGCCGTAATCACGATGTCGCACGCGCAGAGCGGAATGAACGCGCCCCCGAAACAATAGCCGTTGACCATCGCGACGGTCGGCTTGCGCGACATCGACAGGATTTCCCAGCTCCAGTGCTTGTTCGCGGTGAAGGAGCGAAACTGCGCTGTCGGATCGTTGTCGGTCTCGCGGAAATATTCCCGCAGGTCCATCCCCGCGCTCCACGAATCGCCGGCGCCGGTCAGAACCGTGACCCTGACCGTCTCGTCGGTCTCGATCTCCATCATCACGGCTTCCATGTCGTAATGGAGTTGCGGACTCATCGCGTTGCGCTTCTCGGGCCGGTTGAACGTCACCCAGGCGATGCCTTCCTCGTCGATCTCGGTTACGACACAGGAATGTTCGATAATTCTGCTCATTGTGGGGTTCCTCGGTCTCCGTTGGAGATTAGCGGGATCGGGCTCGATTCCGGGAAACCCATTCTCGGAAGAGGGCGGAGTGCGGTCAAAGTTGCCGCGGCAAGGCAAAAAGAGGCCGAACCGCGGCCTCCCGTCAGTCTTCGTCGGCCAGCCGGCGGCGGCGCCGGGTCATCCGCTCGGCGAGCTTGGGGGCGGTCCCGGGCCGGCTCCAGGGGCACACCGCGATGCAAATGGCGCATCCCTGGGTGTCGTTGAAATAAGGGATGCACTCGTCGAAATCGACGTACCAGCGCTCGACGCCCCGCACCCATTCCTTCTCGCGCGAGATCGCGTCGGGCGGGCAGGCATCGGTGCAGACCTGGCAGCGGGTGCAGAAATCGTCCGCCCCGAATACGTCTCGTCCGTCGGCAACGAGCGGCAGGTCGGTCAGCACGCCGGCGAGACGGAAGGACGAGCCGTAGGTCCGGTTGATCATCGAGCCGTGCTTGCCGAGCTCGCCCAGCCCCGCCTCGATGGCGGCGGGGATCAGCGTCACCGGCCCGGCCGCCGGCCCGCCATGGGGCCGTGCGTGGTAACCGGCGGACTGGATGAAGTTGGCGACCGCGCGCGCCGCGCGGGTGCCCCGGTTGTACTGCGTCATCGTCTCCACGGCGGCGGGGATCGTCGGGGCCTTCGCGAGCTCGCCATGATCCATCGCGACCCCGATGACGACGATCCAGGGTTCCGGCGCCTCGTAGCCCTCGAACACCCATTCGGGGTTCACACGCGTGATCCCGACGAGATCGCCCTCGTTCGCGAGCGCATATTCCTTTACCCGGCTCGACCAGTTCTCCGGCGTATCTGTCTCCGGCGTCTCCGGTTTCCCGGGCGGCTTCCTCTGTCCGCGCCCGCCGTATTTGAGATGGAAGTCGTGAAGCTCCGGAAAGGCCTCGAACCGCTCCATGTAGTAATCCTGCAGCGCCTTGTGCGGGATATCGACGCCGTAATGCCAGAAGAGCGGGCTGGGCCGCCGGAGTTCGCGCTCGCCGCGGCCGTTCACCGTATTGCCGGAGACTTCGGGGAACAGCGCGCGCTGCTCCTCGGGGGTTTCATAGACAGGTATCCTGCGCATCCCGCATGCTCCCCTGCGATCTCACACAATGGCCCGCCGGATCAGGTTGGCGCCGATCAGTATCAGGAATCCGAACACGCCCTTGGAAAATACCTCCTGCGACATCCGGGCACCGAGAAGCTGGCCGAGCCACATGCCGGCGAAGGAGGGCAGCAGGGCGGCCGTGCCGAGCGCCGCCGCCGTGACGGTCAGCGCGCCCTCGGCGATCAGCGCCCCGCCCCACGGCAGAGCGGACAGAAAGAAGGCGAGGCTCGCGGCCCGCAGGAATGTTTCGCGGTCGAGGCCGAGCGCCTGGAAATAGATCGCGACCGGGCCGCCGACCGAACCCGTCAGCCCGGTCAGCAGCCCCGACAGCAGCCCGACTCCGGGCGAGTACCAGACCTCGTGCCCGGGCGGGATCCGAAACCTCAACGCGAAGATGTTGACCAGCGAATAAACGATGATGATCACCCCGAGAAGCGCGCCGACCAGGGTCTCGTCGATGACGAAGAGAAGGACGGTGCCCAACCACGCGCCAATGCCGAGCAGCACGATCATCGTCCAGAACCGCTTGAAAATCGGCACCGGCATGCCGCCCCGGGTCATCTGCCAGACGTTGGTGATCAGGACGGGCACGATGATCAGCGGCACCGCCTCCCTGAGCCCCATCGAAATCGTCAGCACCGCGATCGCTGCCAGGGGCAGGCCGAGCCCGACTACGCCCTTGACGATTCCGGCGACGGTGAAGGCCAGCGCCGCGGTCGCTATCAATGCGAGATCGAGTTCCATCCCGGGGATTTCGTCCCATGGGTGCCGGGTGCGCCGCGTTCTTGCACACCCCGGGTGTTTTCATTAGCAATGCCCCGTCGCAAGGAGTCCACCCCTTCCCAAGGAGTGCCCACCCATGGCGCTCAGCCCGCCCCTTCGCCGCCTGATCGAGTCCGCCGCCCCGCTTTTCGCGGGCGAGGCGGAAGTGGTGCGGACCTACTGGGATTCCCCGGTCCGCACGATCGAGACCGATCTGCGCTGGCTGGAACTTCAGGTGTTCAAGGAGTTCAAGGGCTCCGGCGTCGGCGATTACGACAACCGCGGCGTCATCGTGGGACCGTTGACCGAGGTGCTGGAAGTCCTGCCCAAGATGGACATCGAGGTGCCGCGCCATCGCATCCGCGACCTGCTGGAAGGGCTGTATGAGGAGTTCACCCATCTGGTTGCCTTCGCCGATGTCTACGACGCGATCCGCCCTGCCGGCACGCCCAGGCTCGACCCTCATCGCTGCCAGGGCTGGGAAGAGGACAACGTGCTGACCCGGCTGCGCTACAGAACGCTCGCCGAGCACGGCGAGATCGGCGCCCGGGCGTCGAAGTTCTCCGAAGGCGGCTACTGCACGCTGTTCCGCGAGGGCATGCGCATCGCCGATCGCGGCGGCAACGACGCGCTGATCGCCGATGCCTGCGCCACGGTCTACGACGACGAGTTCGAACACATGCTGGGCGGCATCGTCGGGCTCGATGCCGAGGGAATGACCGACTCCGAATGGACCCGGATGGAGGGGCTGGTCGGGGAACTGCTCAAGGCCCGCGTCGTGATGCGGAACGGCCAGTTCTCCAACCCGCTCCCGCCGGAGCGCGTCGCGGAGATCCACGCCGGCGACATCGCCCCCGTCGCGTTCGATTACGACAAGGCCGAAGCCCTGATGGCGGCGTAGCGCCGCCCGGCCTCAGTCGATTCCCTCGATCACCCGGAAGTCGCGCTCGACCGCGCCTTCCAGCTTTTCCACCGCGGCCTGGTATTCGGGCCCGTCATGGGTTGCCAGCGCCTGTTCGAAGCTCGGAAACTCGACGACGACCGTGCGCTCGTTGACGCCGGCCTCGAAGGCCTCGACCTTTCCGCCTCGTGCGAGGAACTTGCCGCCGCCGGCCTGGACCGCCGGCCCGGCGAGCTTCGCGTATGCCGCCAGCGCGTCGGGGTTCTTGATTTCCCGATAACAACTCACCCAGTAGCCCTTCGCCATTGCGTCCTCCTTTCGGCGATACGTCCGACGCGCTTCAAATCGCCCGGACAAGGATAATCTAACCCAACCCGTCGTCGACCTTGACGTTTTCGGCCACCAGCTCGTGTCCGGCGCCCTCCGCCTCGTGCTGGAGCAGGATGGAGAAATCGATGTCGGTGTGCCCCTTCCCCACCACCGTGGACAGAATCTCCCGGGTCAGCGCGGTGACCGGCATCGGCACGTCCAGCGCGCGGCCGAGCGAGAGGCCGAGATCGAGGTCCTTGCGCAGCAGCGGTGGCGTGAAAGTGGTGGTGTAGTCGAGATTGACCAGGGCCGGCGACTTGTAGCGCGTGAAGGTGGAGCCCATCACCGACGCGTTCATGAATTCGAGAAAGGCCGAGCGCGGTACGCCCGCGCGTTCGGCGAGGACGGTGATCTCGGACAGGCACTGGATCACCACGCCGAGCATCACGTTGTGGCAGATCTTGCAGGTCCGGGCGAGATCGCCTTCCCCGACCCAGGTGACGCCGGAAGGCGCCATGATTTCCAGATAGGGACGCACCTCGTCGAACACGTCTCTTGGGCCGGACGAGACGATGGTGAGCTTTTGCGCCTTGACCACCTTGCCGTTGCCGCTGACCGGCGCGGCGAGGAACTCGGCACCCCGTTCGGCGAGCGCCCGGCGCACGTCTTCCGACGCCTCTTCGTCCACCGAGGAGCAATCGACGACGATGCGGGGTGTCGCGGCGGGATTCGCGAGCAACCCGTCCGGGCCCATCACGACCGCGCGCAGATCGTCGGGTCCGGCGACCATCACATACACCGCGTCACGGTCGGCGAGGTCGGATGGCTTGCCGGCGAGCTTCGCCCCGAAGGCCGCCAGCGGTTCGGCCTTGGCTGCGGTCCGGTTGTAAACCGTCACATCCGCTCCCGCCTTGAGCAGGAGTTCGGCCATGGGAAAGCCCATGCGCCCGGCGCCGATCCAGCCGACGGTATGCTTGTCGAGGGCATCGCTGGTCATGGCAGATTCCTTCGCGTTGGTTGCGGCAGACATGTTGCGCGCCGCGCCGGTTCAGGCAAGCCCCAGTCCTTCGAGCTCGTCGGCGCGGAAATCGGGCGTCGTCGGGCCGAATCCTTCCGGCTCGTGGGATGGCGGGGCAGGCGGCCGGGCGAGCGCGGCCTCGGCGGTCAGGATCGTCCCGGCAACCGAGATAGCGTTCCGAAGCGCAGCCTCGATCACGGCGAGCGGATCCTGGATGCCGGCGGCGGTCATGCCGCAAATCCGTCCAGCGACCGCGTCGAACCCGCGATCGCGATCGCCGCTCTCCACCAGCCGTGCGGCGATCGCGCGGCCGTCATGGCCCGCGTTGTGGGCGATCTGTTTCAGCGGCGCGGCGAGGCCCGCCATCAGCACCCGGCGGACGTGGGGATCGTCCATAGCGCGGTGAACCGCCTCCGAGGCGTGCAACAACGCGGCCCCTCCGCCCGGGACGACGCCGTTCGAGAGGGCCGCGCGGGCGGCACGGACGGCGGATCGCGCGCGTTCCGACCGGACGGCGATTTCGGTCTCCGAATCGCCTCCGATCCGGATCGCCGCGACGCCTCCGGAGAGCCGCGCAAGCCGTTCGGTCAGCATATCGCGGTCGTAGTCGGTGCGGGTGGCGGCGATGGCGTTGCGGATCTCGTCCCGCCGGTTCTCGACCGCGGCTTCGTCGCCGGCGCCGTCGATCAATAGCGTCTCGCTGCGGGAAATCACCGCACGGCGGGCGCTCCCGAGGAAACCCGGACCGGCGTTTCGCAAAGCGAGCCCCTTGTCCTCGGCTATCACCGTGGCCCCCGTCAGGACTGCGGCATCCTCCAGGGCGGCGCGTCGGCGGTCTCCGAAATGGGGCGCCTTGGCGGCGACGAGACGAAGCCCGCCCCTGACCTTGTTCGTCGTCAGCGTCTGGAGCGCCTCGCCTTCCACCGCCTCGGCCACGATCGCCAGCGGGCGGCGCATCCGAACGGAGGCTTCCAGCAGCGCCAGCAATGGCTCGTGACGATCGAGCTTCCCGTCATGCAGGAGAATCAGCGGCTCGTCGTAGGTGCAGAGCAGGGTTTCCGGATCGGTCATGAAATAGGGCGATACATAGCCCCGGTCGAAGCGCACGCCGGTGACGATCTCGTATTCGATACCCCGCCCCTGCGCGTCCTCGATATCGACGACACCCTCGTCGCCGGTCGCCGCGACCGCCTCCGCGACGGTCCGGCCGATCCGGGAATCGCCGTTCGCGGCCAGCGTGGCGATCGCCGCCAACGCCTCGCCGGGCTCCACCGGCCGCGCCGAACGGCGCAGGGTATCGAGGACGGCGATCGCGCCCGCGTCGATGCCGCGCTTGAGCGCGACAGGCTCCGCGCCCGCCGCCACGGCCTTGATCCCTTCCTCGATCAGCGCCGCCGCGATGACCGTCGCGGCGGTCCGGCCGTCCCCCGCCTCCTCGGCGGTGCGCGCGGCGGCATTGCGGACCAGCCGCGCGCCCATGTCGGCGAACCGGTCGGCGAGCTCCATGGATTGCGCCACGCGCGCGCCGTCGCGGGTGACGCAAGGCGGCTTGCCGTCCTCCCCGATCAGCACAGCGCGCCCGGCGGGACCGAGCGTCACGCGCACCGCGTCGGCGAGCACCTTCACCCCGGCGAAGAGCGCCTTGCGGCTGTCGAGGCCGAAGGCCGGATATGAGGTTGTCACCTTCGCCTGTCGCCGTTCGGCGTCCGATGCCGTGTCAGGCCATCAGCGCCAGTTCTTCGAGCAGATAACCGCGGAAGAGCCCGTAGTTCTCGACCATCGGGAAGTGGCCGATACCCTTCATCACGGTAAAGCGGCAACCGGGAATCGAGTCGGCGGCTTCGCGCGTCATCTCCGGCGTCGCGGAATAGTCGTATTCGCCGGTCAGCAGCGAGACCTTGCAGCGGTTGGTGTCGATCCGCTCGATGTCCTCGCGCGCGTCCCAGTCCTCGCAATAGTAGTAGACGTCGCCCTTGTAGACCCCGGGACCGGACTGGCTGTAGTACCACCAGTTCTCCCGGCAGCCGGCTTCGGGCGAGTCCGGGCCGTTGAGCCCGTAGGTGTAGCAGGCCGCGAGTTCGCCGCCATGGATCGCCGGATGGTGCAGGAAGTCGTTGTCGCGGCCCTCGGCGAAGGCGGTGCTTTCCAGCCCGACGATACCGGTAATCTCGTCCTGGTGGTCAGCGGCGACCTTGAGCACGATCGCGCCGCCCATCGAACACCCCATCACCACCGGGCGCTCGAGCCCGAGCGCGCGCCAGAAGTCGCGGATCAGTCCGAGATAAACCTCCGTGGTGAGGCGGTATTTTTCGAGCCACCATTCGTCGGGCGGGTTGGAGCGCCCGTGGAACGGCAGGTCGAAGGCAAGCACCCGAAACCGCCCGGTGATCTCTTCGTCGTTGAGCACGTGGCGGAACTGCCGGCTGTCGGCGCCGGCGGTATGCAGGCAGATCAGCGGCCTTCCCTCTCCGGCTTCCTCGTAGAAGATCCGGTAGCGGCGCCCGTCGCTGTCGAGGTTGAGATAGCGGCCTACCACCGGCTCAAGATCGGCCATCGAGCGGCTCCATCGTCTTGAGGATGTTCATCATGCGATGCAGCGCCCGGGCGTTTTGCATGGCCGCGAGGGAATCGCCGTCGATCTCGAACTCCGGCACCCGCATCAGCATGGCGAAAAAGTCGTGATAGAGCGGCTCCGGGTCGGGCCGGATGAACTTCCGCCAGACCCCGAGCGGCGCGGAAATCGTGAACCGCGACGGCCGGTCGAAGCGCGGGTTGTGGACGATGCCGGCGATTTGCCCCTCGCGCACCGAGAGCAGCCAGGTATCGCCCTCGAAGGACAGCTTGAAGTCGACCGAGAACCAGTCGCCGACGACCCGCATCTCGGGATCGGAATTGACCCGCTCGCGGTAGCGCTCCATCCAATCCGCATCGGGCGTTTCGGCCATCGTCATCAGGCGGCGAGCCCGTGGCGGGCGAGAAAGGTTTCCATCGCCGCGACACAGGCTTCCGGTGCTTCGAGCTGCAGCATGTGTCCCGTGCACGGGATCGCGACATAGTCGTAGCCGCCTTCCTCCGCCATCGCCTTGTTGGCGGTCGCGGTGGGCGAGGGCCGCTCGACATCCGGATCGGCGCCGACCAGCAGCACCGGGCCGCCGAACTCCGACGCCTTGGGCCAGAGATTCATCGGGATGTTGGCGACATAGGTCTCGGCCTCGATCTCGCCGGGATAGCGGAGTTCCCAACCGTCCCCGGCGGGACGCAGGATCGACCGGGCCATCAACCCGTGCGTGCCCGCCACCCATTTGCTGGCCGCGCGCCCCTTGGCGTATTCCGCCTCCTGTCCGGACGGGTCGGCAAAGCGCGAGGGCCGGGATTTCGCCCAATCGGCGAGGCGGTATTCGAACTTCACCATCATGTCGAACAGCTTGTGTCCTTCGGGCGGGATGTCAGGCGGGTCGAACAGCACCAGCGCATCCCAGCGCCAGGCGACGTCGACGGCGTCGCGCATGGCGGCGCGCCCCGACATGGAATGGAAGGCGCCGACCGAGGGCTTGTCGCCGAAACGCCCGGACACCCCTGAATGGATCTCGCCCATGTCGCGCGCCATGTGGTCGTAGTCGTGATTGGGCGTCGCGGAGGGAGGGTTCCGTCCGTGGTTCCGCATGTCGAACACGACGACGTCGTAGCGCGGGCAGAGGCGTTGCCAGAACGGCAGATAGCCGTCGATCGCGAACCCGTTGCCGTTGCTCGCGAAGATACGCACGCGGGCATCCGGGTCGCCGTGACGACGCACCGCGATTTGCGCCCCGTCGGCCATCATCAGATCGACGACGTCGACGGGTTCGGGAACTTCGAGATTGCTCAGCGGACGATACTCCTTGTCCCGCCGGGTCTGGCGAGGGGGCCCTCTATACCCAAACGGCGCCCGGCGGCCAAACCGGTCAGGTCGTCACGGAGAGGAAATTCTCGTTGAGCTTCCGGTCGTAGTAGAAGATCGCCCGGCCGATGTCGTCCTCGGTCCAGGTCAGCGCTGGCCGGTCGGGATAGAAGATGTAGCCGCCGGTAAAAGTCTCGTTGCGGTTGCCCGACGGATCGAAGAAATAGATCGTCCCGCCGCGCGTGATGCCGTGCCGCGTCGGGCCGATGTCGAGCGGCACCCGGTGCTTTGCGATGATGTCGGCGCAGACTTGGATGTCGTGCCAGGATTCGACGAAGAACGAGGCGTGGTGGAACCGGTCCTTCTCCGGCGAGCGGATGAAGGCCACGTCGTGCGGCTTGGTCGCCGCCGTCAGGAACGCGCCGATCATGGTCTTTCGATCCGGCGTCACGACCCGCTCGGCGGTGTCGAGACCCAGCACCTCGGTGAACAGCCGGACCGTGCCGTCGATATCGTCGCCGTAGAGCAGACAGTGGTCGAAACGGGTGGGCTTCATGCCCTTGAGGTCGTCGGGCCAGACCTCCGGGTTGTCGAGCGACATCCCGTTGCCGACCTGCCCCATCTCGGCGTAGAGCTCGATGGTGTGGCCGGTGGGCACGACGAATTGCAGGCGCTCGCCCGTCGCCTCGTCCTGGCCTTCGGGGATACGGGTCACGGTGACGCCCGAGTCCTCCAGCCGACGCTCGAAGTCGTCGAGCGCGTCGTTGTCCGACACCTTGAACCCCATATGGTCCATCCCGGCGGTCTCGGCTTCGCGCAGGACGACGCTGTGATGGTCGTGCTCGTCCCACGCCTTGAGATAGACTCGGCCATCCGCGCCCTCCGCGGTCTGCAATAGCCCCAGCACATCCCTGTAGTGGTGCAGGGCCGGCCCCATATCCGTAACCCGGATCTGCACCGTTCCCGCGCGCATCACCCCGGTGATAGCCATTCTTCCCTCCCGTTGGCGTGCCTGTGATCGTGTTCTCTTCGAGCCTTCCGATACTTTCGGACCGGCGCGGGGCGACCGTCAAGAAGATCGAAGCGTGGGAATACCATTTGCCAAAGCCGGCAAGGCGGAACGATATTCCGGCCCGTCACCCGGCGAGAGCGGAGTCCATGCGGATACGCACCCTCCTTGCGGCGATCTGCGCCGCCGCAATCCTTACGATGGCCGCGCCCCGCGCATGGGCGGCCCCGGAGGTATTGGTCTTCGCGGCCGCCAGCCTGAAGACCGCGCTCGACGACGTGGCCCGAGGCTGGCATGCGAAGACGGGGGCGAAACCGACGCTGTCCTATGCCGCGTCATCGACCCTGGCCCGACAGATCCTGCGCGGCGCGCCGGCCGATATCTTCGTCTCGGCCAACCGGGACTGGATGGACGCCCTGGAAAAGGACGGGCTGATCCGCCGGGAGACCCGCCGCGACCTGCTCGGCAACCGGCTGGTGCTGATCGGCCACGGACCGAACCAGCCATCGATGAAGATCGGCGATTTGCCCGACCGCCTCGGGGAGGGACGCCTCGCGATGGCGCTGGTGAACGCCGTGCCGGCGGGGATCTACGGCCGGCAGGCTCTAAAGGCGCTGGGCATCTGGAACAAGGTCGCCGGGCGCGTGGTGCAGGCGGACAACGTGCGGGCCGCGCTTGCCTTCGTCGCACGCGGCGAGGCGCCGTTCGGCATCGTCTACGCCACCGACGCGGCCGCATCTGGAAAGGTGAGCGCGGTCGCCGTCTTTCCGGCGTCGAGCCACCGGCCGATCGTCTATCCGGCCGCGCTGACCGCCGGGACCGCGAACGGCAAGGTGGATGCGTTCTACACCCATCTCTTCTCGGACGAGGCGAGGCCGCTCTTCGAACGCCAGGGCTTCACGGCCGCCGAATAGGGTTCCGACGATGGACTGGCTGTCAGCGGAGGAATGGACGGCGGTTCGCCTCTCGATTCGCGTGGCATTCTGGGCGACCCTGGCGAGCCTTCCCTTCGGCGTGGCGACGGCGTTCCTTCTCGCGCGGAGCCGGTTCTGGGGCCGGCAGATCCTCAACCTTCTCGTCCATCTGCCGCTGGTCATTCCGCCGGTGGCGACCGGCTATCTTCTGCTGATCCTGTTCGGCCGGCAGGGCGCCTTTGGCGGGTTTCTCGCCGACGAGCTCGGGATCGTGTTCGCCTTCCGCTGGACCGGAGCCGCGCTCGCCGCGGCGATCATGGCCTTTCCGTTGATGGTGCGGGCGATCTGGCTCGCGATGGAAGCGGTGGATTCGAGGCTCGAGGAGGCCGCCGCGACGCTCGGCGCCAACCGGGTCTGGACCTTCGCCGTGGTGACGCTCCCGCTGATCCTGCCGGGAATCGTCGCCGGGGCCATTCTCGCCTTCGCCAAGGCGATGGGCGAGTTCGGCGCCACCATCACTTTCGTCTCCAACATCCCGGGCGAGACCCAGACGCTGCCCTCGGCTATCTATGCCTTCCTTCAGGTGCCGGACGGGGAATCCTCGGCGGTGCGGCTCGTCGTGGTCTCCATCGTCGTCGCTATGGTTGCACTGTTCGCCTCGGAGTTCGTCTCGCGCCGGATCGCCCGCTGGATCGCCGAACGATGAGCCTCGAAGTTATTCTCCGGCATCGTTTCGAGGGCTTCGCGCTGGACGCGGCGTTCTCCGCCCCCGACGGCATCACGGCGCTGTTCGGGCGCTCCGGCGCGGGCAAGACCACGGTCGTCGAGGCGATCGCCGGGCTGCTGCGACCGGACGAGGGCAGGGTCTCGGCGGCGGACACGGTCCTCCTCGACACGAGCCTCGGGCTCTCGCTCCCCGCGCATCGACGCCGGGTGGGATACGTGTTTCAGGAAGGGCGTCTGTTCCCGCATCTCACCGTGCGCCAGAACCTTGCCTTCGGACGCTGGTTCGCGCCGCGCGGTGCCGAAGTGGAGGACCTGGAGCACATCGTGGAAGTCCTCGGGGTCGGCCATCTGCTCGACCGTCGACCGGGGCGGCTCTCGGGCGGCGAGAAGCAGCGCGTCGCCATCGGGCGGGCGCTCCTGAGCGCGCCCCGAATCCTGTTGATGGACGAGCCGCTGGCCTCCCTGGATCAGCCGCGCAAGGCGGAGATCCTGCCCTATCTCCAGCGACTCCGTACGGAAACGCGGATACCGATCCTCTATGTCAGCCATTCGGTGTCGGAGATCGTCCACCTCGCGACCACCGTGGTTGCGATGAGCCGAGGACGCGTCGCTCGCGCGGGACCGGCGGCGGAGGTGCTGTCCGACCCGCGGGCGGTGCCCTTTATCGGCATCGACGAGGCCGGGGCGGTGTTGCCGGCAACGATCCTGGGCCACGACCCGGCGACCGGACTCACCGTGCTCTCGGTGAGCGGGGGGCAACTCCAGCTTCCCCATATCGACGCGACGGTCGGCACCGCGCTCAGCCTCCGCATCCACGCCGAGGACGTGATCATCGCGACGGAAGAGCCGACCGGGTTGAGCGCGCTCAATATCCTGCCGGCCACGGTCACCGCCATCCACGAAGGCGAAGGTCCGGGCGCGGCGGTGGGGCTGCGCTCCGGCACCGACCGGCTGCTCGCGCGCGTCACGCGAAGCTCCGTGCGGGCTCTCGGCCTCGCACCCGGCAAGCCGTGCTACGCCATCGTCAACTCGACCGCGGTGGCGCGGAGCGATATCGGCGGGCTGGAAGCGAGCGAGGGTTAACCCATCTCCTCCCGGTCGCGCGTGCAGGTGTCGATCAGGGCGTGCAGATAGACCCGGGACAGGCGTTCGAGATCGCCGATCCGGCAGGCATCGAACATCGGCGGCCAGTCGGGTTCTGGCTCGGCCATGCCGGGCAGGCCGATCCTGGCGGTGGCGATGCCGGCATTCCTCAGGATCGCCCCGTCGGTGGTGCCGCTGAGCCTGCTGACCACGATCGGCTTCCCTTCCACCGCCTCGATCGCCGCCAACGCCGCGCGCACGATCCAGTTATCGGGCTCGGTCCGCGATCCCGGCGCCGAGAGCAGCATTTCGGCGCGGATGTCGACCCCCTCGCGCCTATTGCGGATGTCGTCGATCAGCGCCTCGAACTCGCGCCGGACCTCCAGCGGGCGGGTAACGGCGTTGGTGTGGATGTTGACGTAGATGACGCAGATTCCGGGGATGAATTCGGGCTTGAACGGCCAGCCCGCCTCGATCCCGCCAACGGTTCCTTGCGGCGCGATCTGGCCTCTGATGTGGCGCTGCGTGTAATCGGCGATCCAATCCTCGATCATCGGCACCACCGCGGCCGCGTCGACGATGGGGTTGCGGTTGGGCTGGATGTGGCGGAGGCCCGAATAACAAAGCTCGCCCATGATGGTGACCTTGAACCAGCATTCGCCCGGTTCCTCCCAGACGATGCCGTAGCCGGGCTTGGTGCTGATGCAGTAATCGGCGGTCAGCCCATGCTTGAGCATGTAATCGCACCCCACCCCGAAACCCTGGTAGCGGCCGCCCCGATAGTCGTGCATCAGCCCTTCGACCGGCCCTTTGTGGATTCCTCCGGCGGCGATACCGATGCTTGCCCCGCCCTTGAGCGGAATGCCGGCCCGCGCCGCCGCGTCGAGCGCGGTAATGGCGCAGACCACGCTGCCCTTGGGATTCTGTACGCCGAGGCCGTAAAGAAGATCGCCCTCGCGCCGCATGCGCGGTTCCAGGTCGGGCCGGGGGCGCCCGCCGGTCATCTGGGCGTCCTCGCGCGCGTCCGCGCTGAAGGTGGTGTCCAAATGGCCGTAGAACAGGAGGTCCGCGCCGCCGCCGCTGCCGGCGAGCCGCCCGATGCTATTGCCGCGGCGCTCGTCGATGGGCTGATAGAACGCCTCTATCCCGCGCCCGTTCATGGTCTCGGCGAAGAACTCGCCCAGCGCGCGCTCTTCGCCGGTGCGGCTCGGGATTTCCACCGCGCGCTCCAGGGTGGACAGGAGGTAATCGCGGTCGATGGCCTCGGTCGCTTGGGCGATCCAGTCCTGTTGTTGGGCGGACAGCGGCGCCGGCGGGCCGGGCGACTCGCCCGTCATGGCCGCATGACCGCGAAGCACTTGTTGGAGTTGAGCACGTAGCTTTCCATGTAATCGACGATCTCGACGCCGGCCCCGAGCTCGGTCATGGCGCCGGCGAGGCAGATCCAGTTGCGGAATTCGTGCTGCCCGGCGTCCTCGATTTCCTCATGGGTGAGGTCGCGCCATTCCGCGAACCGACCCTCACGTAACTCTTCGAGCCGCTGCCTGTCGCCCCCATGGTCGGGATAGATCCAGTGGTTCTTGGCGGTCAGGAATGCGTGCGACCAGCTCGAAGAGGCGATGAGCGCGACCCGCCAGGGCGAGTCCGCGAGCACCCGGGCGATGCCGCGCCCGAGATCGAAGCAGGCACGTGCCGACGGCGCCGGAGGATCGCGGCGGGCGTCCTCCTCCCCGGGCGCCAGATGGCCTCCCCGCGTGCGGATCACCTCGCCGCCGTAGCAGTTCACGTGAAACGGAACCAGGGGATGGGGAAAACCGCTCCGTTCATGGTCGATGAACAGCAGCGTGTTGATGAAGGCATGCGCGAGCCCTTTTCCGTGCCGCAGGCGGTAGGCATAGGGAATGTCGATGCCCTGCTCGCTCAGCTTCTCGACCAGCCAGGCGCCGCCCTCCGGGTGGCCCTGGTGAACGAATTCCTTATCTCCGGGCTCGCCCCAGGCGTTGGGCGGATCGGGCCGGCCGGGGAGATCGCGGTGCGGGGTCGAGACGAATTCGTCGGCGATGTAGGCGCAGAACGGCGGCACGATGTCTTCGACGAAGTTCTCGTACTGGTCGTCGCCCCACATGACGACGAAATCCGGCGCAAACGCCGCCAGCTCGTCCTTCATGCGGGTGAAGGCGTCCCAGTGACGCTTGCGATGGACGGTCGCGGCGGCGGCGCCCCGGTCGTCGGCCCATTCGTCCCGCATCGGCTCGGGCCAGTTGGCGGGGTCCTTCATCTCGTCCGGCACATCGCTCCCTTTGAGCGTCCGCCTCAGGAAGATGCTCATCTCCTCGTCGACGAAGCGAAGCCCGGTGTAGTGGGTCATGCCGAGACCGAGGATTTCCGCCATTTCACCCCTCTCCTGCGATGCCGTTATCCGCCCGTCGGCGGTTCCCGCGGGTCCGGCATCCCGCGCGCGGTCAACAGCAACCGCCGCCAGCGGACGAGTTGCCCGTCGCTGGCGGACAGCATTTCGGGCGCGTCGTAATCCTGCGCCGCCATTACCCGATAATCCTGCGTCGAAAAGTTGATGTTTAGCGCCCAGTTGCGGAACAGGTGGTAATAGGCGGCGCGCAAAGCGCGGCCGAGCCGGGTCTTTCTGCGGGCGGCGTGGATATAGAAGACCCGCGTCGTTTCCGCGTCGATGGGAACGCAGAACCGGGTGAACATCTGGCCGCCGAAATCGAAGCGGAACATGCTCGGCAGATGGTGCCCGGCCGAGCGTACGTAGGCGCCGTCGATCCTGGTGTGCATGCCCCATTCCTCGTTGTCCTCGAGAAAGGGGCGGCTGTTGCGGATGCGCGCGTTGCGCCACGCGAAGATCCAGAGCCACAGCTTGCGCCATTCGGTCCTCGGCCAGTAATCGGACACGCCGGGATAGTATTCGCGCCCGGTCCTGGGCGGGTCTCTGAGATAGCCGATCGCCGCCCTGCCATTGACGATGCGCGGCGAATACCCGGTGCGCCCGAATTGCTGGTAGGGCTCCATCAGCTGCAACAGCGCGTTCCGGTGGACATACATCACGTGCGAGTCGAGCGAGTTCTCGAGCGCGACCCGCCAGTTCACGTTCCACTGCCGGGACGAAATGAAGAGCGCGGTCTCGCGCCCCTCGAAGAATTCGGGCGGGATTTCGTCCTCGATCGCAACCGGCTTGCCCTCCCCCATCCAGACGAAGACAAGCCCCTTGTATTCGGCGGTCGGGTAGATCCTGAGCCTGACCTTGCCCGGCATCGCGCTCTCGGGGCCTTCGGAGAGCACGGCTACGCATTCGCCGCTCTCGTCGAACACCCAGCCGTGATACGGGCAGGCGACGGTTCCCTCATAATGGCAAACGCCGTGCATCAGCGAGCCGCCGCGATGGGGGCAGGTGTTGGACGCGGCGACGACGCGACCGTCCTTTCCGCGGAAGAGCACCAGTTTCTCGCCCAGCATCCGGACGCCGAGCGGGCGCCGCTTGACCTTCCGCGCGAGAATCGCGGGGTACCAGTATTCCGTCAGGCCGAGCTTCGGGATCTGGGTCTTGATCGCGGACGAACGGCTCTGGCTGTCGCTCATCGTCGGTCTCCGGCGCGCCGCGGCGGCGCCTTCCCGCTCAGTAAAACAGCAAATGCGCTGCTTGGACAGGCTTGCGGCGGTAGACCGCGCCCGCTGGACCGGGTTTAGACCCTCCCCTAGTGTCGCCGCAGCTCGGATGGCGGAAGGCTTCCATGGCAGAGGACCGGCCGCGCTGGCTCCTGATCGCGTTCATCGCTCTGTCGCAGTTCGCCAGCGCATTCATGCACGCGATCGTGGGCGTGCCGCTGCCGACGATGGCGCGCGAGTTCGGGGCGAGCGGGCTCGAACTCAGCCTGCTGGACACGGTGTTCCTCGGGGCCGCGGCGGCGCTGCTGATGCCGATCGGCCGGTTCGCCGACGCGACCGACAAGAACTCGCTGTTCAAATGGGGGCTGGTCGGTCTCGGCATCGCTACCTTCGCGATCGGGCTGCAACCCTCGATGCCGCTGGTCATCGTCATGCGTTTTCTGCAGGCGGTGGCGGCGGCGTTCCTGATCGCGACCTCCATGGCCATCGTCGCCGACATCGCCCCGAAGGGTCAGATCGGGCGCTTCGTCGGGCTGGCCATCGGCGCGACCTATATCGGGCTCGCGTCGGGCCCTTATTACGCCGGGCTCGTGACCACCCATCTCGGCTGGCGCTGGGTGTTCTTCCTTGCCGCCATCCCCCCCTTCGCCGCCTACGTGTTGTCCCGGTTCACGCTGCCCAGCCGCTGGCAGATGCCAACCGTGCCGATCAACGCGGTCAACAGCGCGCTTCTGGTGGCGGCGATCGCCACGCTGATCGCCGCCTCGGCGACCCTCGGGCAGGGACCGGTGGGCTATGTCCTGCTCGCAGCGGCGGCCGTCCTCGCCGCAATCTATCTCGCGGCGGAGCGGCGTTCGGCCAACCCCCTGCTCAATCTCGGCGCGATCGCCGCCAACCGGCGTCTGACGCAGGCGCTTCTGGTCCAGTTCCTGGTCTATTGCGGGACCGTCGGCACGACCTTCCTGCTGTCGATCTACCTCCAGGTCATCCAGGGCCATACGCCGGAGGGGGCGGGGCAGATCCTCATCGTCGGCCCGGTGGTGATGGCGGTCTTCGCTCCGCTCGGCGGGCGGCTCGCGGACCGTTTCCCGCCCCATCTGATCACCTTCATTGGCGGGACGTTCATCCTCTGCCAGACCGTGCTGGCGGCGTTTCTCGACGCCGGGTCGGGGCTGGCTCTCGTCCTCGCCGTGATGGTTTTCCAGGGGCTCGGCTTCGCCTTCTTCTCGGCGCCGAACATCTCCAACATCATGACCAGCGTGGGCCCCGCCGAACGCGGCATGGCATCGGCGCTCTCCGCCGAGATGCGCTCCCTCGGCATGATGGTGTCGATGGCGATCGTCACCGTGCTGATCTCGGTCCGGCTGGGCACGGCGGCGATCTCCTCGGTGCCGGATCGCTTCCTCTCGGTGATGACGCTGGTCTTCGTCGCCTTTTCGGTGCTGACCGCGCTCGGCGTCCTCGCCTCGCTCAGGAAACCCCCGCCCGCTCCCGCATGAACCGCGCGGCGTCTTCCAGCGCATCCCCGACCGGCCGCCCGCGGAGATCGGGCGGGAAAATCTCGAACTCGTAGAACCCGCGATAGTCATCCGCCTCGAACCCGGCGATCAGGCCCGCAAGGTCGACCAGCCCCTGCGACAGGAACTCGCGCCGCGGGCG
The DNA here is from genome assembly GCA_965202835.1 of Alphaproteobacteria bacterium. Taxonomy (GTDB): domain Bacteria; phylum Pseudomonadota; class Alphaproteobacteria; order MPNO01; family MPNO01; genus MPNO01. The sequence continues at coordinate 1,382,566 of CBDBCA010000002.1, forward strand.
GGACGGCTCGGGCTCGACCACGTTGCAGAGCTGGAAAAGCGCGACCCGGTCCCGATGGTCGCGGCAGATACCGGGAAGCGCCGGGTCCCACCAGGAATGGTTGATATCGAGGATCATGCCGACCCCCTCGATCCCCTCGATCAGGCCGAGCGTATCGGCGATGGAATTGACGCAGCCCTTGGTCATCAGATCGACGGGATGGATCGGTTCGACGCCGAGCCGGACGCCGGCCGGGCGCGCGATTTCGGCAAACGCCTCGAGTCCGTCGCGGGCGCGGGCCTGCGCCGCGTCGACCGAACGGTCCGCGCCACGCCCGCCCGAAATCACGCAGACCGCGCCGGCGTCGAGGATCGCCGCCGCCTCGACCATCCGGCGGTCGTGGTCGTCGATAAGCGCGCCGTCCTTGCTGGCGAAATATCCCGCGCTGTTGACCGACGACACCGCGAGCCCGCGGTCGTCGAGCATCGCCTTCAGCGCCTCCGCTCCCGCCTCGGCAATTGCCCGCGCGGTGACGCCGACCGCCCCCGCGCCGACCGCGACCGCGGCGTCGATGAAGGCCGCGACGGTCATCTCGGCAGGGCAGATGTAGTGGTTGATGGACAGCCTGTTCATGACACCCTCGTTCCGCCAGACTCGCACGAACATAGGGAGGAAAGGCCACCATGGGCAGGCTCGACGGGAAGGTCGCGGTGATTACGGCCGCCGCGGGCGGCATCGCGGGCGCGTCGGCGCGGCGGTTCGCCGCGGAGGGCGCCTCGGTGCTGGTTTGCGATATCGATGCGGACGGCGCGGCGCGGACCGTAGACGACATTTCGGCGGCGGGCGGAACCGCACGGGCGCGGCATTGCGACGTGGCGGACCCGGACTCGGCCGAGGCGGCGGTCGAAGCCGCCATCGACGCGTTCGGCGCCATGCACGTCCTGATGAACGGTGCCGCCGCCCGCGAGCCGGTGGCGAACGTCGTCGACCTCCCGCTTGCCGACTGGGAGCACGCGATGCGGGTCAACCTGACCGGCATCTTCCTGATGTGCAAATACGCGATTCCGAGGATCGCGGCCACCGGCGGAGGCAGCGTGATCAACGTCGCCTCGCAGCTCGGCAGCGTGGTCGTCCCCAACCGTCCGGCCTATGTGACCAGCAAGGCGGCGGTGATCCAGCTATCGAGGTCGATGGCGCTCGACTTCGCGAAGGACGACGTGCGGGTCAATTCGCTATCGCCGGGAGCAACGGAGACGGGAAGGCTCCTGGAACACTACGACACGATGGAAGACGTGCGCCGCGCGCTGGTGCCGCTCCACCCGATCGGACGTCTGGGACAGCCCGAGGACCTGGCCGATGCCGCCCTCTTCCTCGCCAGCGACGAATCGGCCTTCGTCACCGGCCACGACCTGATCGTCGACGGCGGCTACACGGCGGTCTGACCGCTTAACCCGACGCCTCGCCCTCTTCCAACTCGTCGAGGACGCGCCAGATGCGCTCGACGTGAGCTTCCTTCTCGGTGCGCTGGTAGAGGAAGCCGGCGGCGCGGACGAGATCGCCGGCGAAGTAGCGCTCGTAAAGCTGCTGGCGGCCGGAGAAGCTCGATATCGCGGCGTCGTAGGCGAGCCGGAACAACTTGATCCGCGCCCGCGAATCCGCGCCTGCGGCCTGGTAATAGGCCTCCACGTCGGCGCCGACCGGCCCGTCGAGCTCGGCGAAGGAAGGCACCATCACCAGCCCGCCAGCGCCCATGACCTGGATGATCTCGCAACTCCGGCGGAACATCTGCGGGTAGAGGAAGCGCACCGCATCGAGCGGCCCCATCGCCGGCAGCAGCGTCCCGTTCGGCCCCTCGCGGGGCTCGGCCTCGCTCGCCATCAGGCAGGAGCGTACGACCTCGGTGTAGTTGATCAGCTCGGCCAGCATCCCCTGGATGTGCTGGTGCACGTCGATCTTGGTGGTGCGCACCAGGGTGAAGCCGAGCGCCATCATGAACTCGGCCTTGGCGAGGTTCTTGGTGACGAACTGATGCGCCATCCCCGCGCCGGCGCCGGTTCTGGGGTAGATGGTGTTGAAAGCGTCCACGTCGCGGTAGAGGAAGACCCGCTCCCACGGCACCTCGACATCGTCGAACACGACCATGCAGTCGGTCTCGTCGAGCCGGCTCGACAGCGGGAAGTCGAGCGCGGAGCCGGCCTCGCGATGGACCACCGCGGGGCGGCAGATCAGCCGCATGCCGGGCGTCGCGACGGGCACCGCGAAGCCGATCGCGAAGGGCTTTGCCTGCGCGGTATCCGGCAGCGGGTAGGACGGCGCGGGCATCACCACCAGCTCGTCGGAAAAGGCGCCCAGCGTCGCCAGCATTCGCGCACCCCGGATCACGATGCCGGCATCGGTCTCGCGCACCGCCTTCGCGGCGAGGTCCATCGGACCCTTCTGCTCGGACACGTCCTTCGAGCGGTCGACCTGCGGGTTGGTGAGCGAATGAGTGGTGACGAGATCGCCTTCCCGCACCTCCTCGTAATAGCGCCGGACATTGTCGCCGAACTCGCCGAACGCCTCCGGGCAGGCGCCGAAACCGGCCAGCATCGCGTTCATGAAGTCGGGCGCGCGCCCATACATGCCGAAGGTGTGGTCGTGCCAGTGCTTGACCATCACCCGACGGCGGACGAGGTCCTCGGCCGTCCGGGGCTGGATGAAGGAGAGCCCGACCCGCTCGCCCGAGCTCGGCGAGACATAGGTCATCTCGTCGATGAGCCCGTCGTCGTGCTGCATGTCGTAGAGCTCGGCCAGCGTCCGGAGCCCGCCGGCGAAGCGCGGGTCCCGGGCCAGGTCGGCGACCCTCTCGCCGTCGATATAGAGCTCGCGCCCGTCTTCGAGCCCGGCAATCAGCTCCGCGCCCGTCCGAATGCCCACGCGGCGGCCTCCCCCCTGCTGCGCCGGGCGCAATGATAATGGCGGCTCCGACGCGGGTCGAACCGCCGGACGCTTGTCACCCCGCGGCGCTGCGGCCCATTATGGGCGTCCACCGGGATGGAAAATGATGGCGAAGAAAGCGTTTCGCGACTTCCTTCAGGACCTTGAGGCGGCGGGCGAGATCCAGCGCGTGGCCAGACCGGTCGATCCGCGCGACCTGTCGGGGCTTGCGGCGCAGACCGACAGGGCGGTGCTGTTCGACGAGATCGAGGGCTATCCGGGCTGGCGGGTGGCGACGGCGCTGCTCTCGTCGAGGCGACGGCTTGCGATCACTCTCGATTGCGAGGAGGACCGCATCGCGCAGGCTTTCGAGACCCGCTCGGCCCGCGCCATCGCGCCCGATCTGGTCGGCAACGCGCCCTGCCAGGAAGTCGTCATGGAAGGCGACGACGTCGACCTCACCGCGATCCCCTTCCCGCTGATGCATGTCTATGACGGCGGGCCCTATATCTCGGGCACGTTCGTGGTCTCGCGCGACGAAGAGTACGGGCGCAACGCCGGTTCCTACCGGCTGATGTACCGCAACAGGCGGGAAACCGGCATCGACCTGGTCTCGCCGTCGGACATGCGGTTCTACTACCAGCGCATGCTGGACCGGGGCGAACCGCTGCCGATCGCTGTCGCGGTCGGCGTGCATCCGTTCGAGATGCTGGCCGCATCCTACAAGGCGCCGATCGCCTCGGACGAGCTGGAGCTTGCCGGCGGGCTGCACGGCGCGGCGGTGCCGATGGTCAAGTGCCGGACCTCCGATCTTGAAGTCCCGGCGGATTCGGAGATCGTGCTGGAAGGCGAGATCCTCCCGATCGGCTGGACCGCCGACGAGGGGCCGTTCGGCGAATTCTCGCAGATCTCGGGCGACGTGAAGTGGAACCCGGTGTTCCGGGTCAACTGCATCACCCACCGGCGCGATCCGATCTTCTACCTGTTGCAGATGCCCTGGGAGAACGACTGGCTGTCGGCGCCGGTGACGGAAGCCGCGGGGCTGCAGGCGCTCCGGGTCGCGAGCGTCGAGCCGGTGGCGATCCGCGCGCCGGTCGGGAGCTGCGGCTACTGGACGCTGATCGCCTCGATCCGCAAACGCCCGGGCGAGGGCAAGAACGCGCTGCTGGCCCTGCTCTCGGTGGCCGAGGTGAAGCTCGCCATCGTCACCGACGACGATATCGACATCAACAACCCGGACGACATCGACTGGGCCCTGACCTTCCGGGTACAGGCCGATCAGGACCTGATCACGCTGGCGGGCGCGCGCGGCAAGCATGTCGATCCCAGCATCCGCGCCTGGGAGATGGGCCAGGGCGGGCTGCCGCTGACCGCCAAGCTGGGCATCGACGCGACGATCCCCGAGGGCATCCCGAAATGGCTCTACAAGCGGATCGAGGCCTACGGCAAGGACAGGGTCAGGCTGGAGGATTACCTGTGAACGGGCTCGCGGACACCATCGTGGCGACGCTGGTGGCGGAGCCGCTGCAATTCGCCGAGCTCGTCGACCGCCACCGCGCCGTCGCCTGGCGCGACTTCCTCCACGCCTGGGGCGAGGTGCGGGAGAAGGACATCCTCAAGCGGGACGACATCGGCCGCTACTACATCCCCGGCGGCAAGGCCGAGGCCATCGCGGCGGAGACCAAGGCGATTTAAGGGTATCGGTTCGAGACCGCTTGTTGCGGTCCTTTTTCAACCGATATATCCTATCCCCCAGGATTGGATATATGAGGAGTGCTGGAGGCCATGTCCGAAAATCCGATCACCGTACACCGGAGCCACGGCGACGTGGTCAAGCGGCTGAGGCGGGCCGAGGGCCATTTACGCAAGACGATCCGGATGATCGAGGAGGAGCGGCCCTGCGTCGACGTCGCCCAGCAGCTCCAGGCGATCGAATCGGCGCTGCGCAGCGCAAAGCAGGTCTATATCCGCGACCACATCGACCACTGCATGGACGAGCACGTCAAGGACGGCGCCGCCGCGGCGGCCGTCCTTACGGAGTTCAAGCAGATCAGCAAGTATCTCTGAGCCGGGGAAGCCGCTCCGATGGATCTCATCTCCCTGATCCAGGACGGTTCGACATCCTTCCCGTATCTGGCCGCCATCGGCCTCGTACTGGGATCGCTGCACGGCCTCGAGCCGGGGCACTCCAAGACCATGATGGCCGCGTTCATCGTCGCGGTCCGCGGGACTCCGCTGCAGGCGGTTCTGCTGGGTGTCTCCGCCGCGTTCTCGCACAGCATCGTCGTCTGGATCATGGCGGCGCTGGCTCTGACCTGGGGCGACGAGATGATCGGCGAGAAGCTGGAGCCCTGGTTCATCGCGGGCGCCGGCGCTATGGTCATGGCCGTCGGCCTGTTCATGCTCTGGCGGGCGCTGGGCCGAATCCGAGCGCCCCGGACACACCATCACCATCACGACGACGACGCGCATATCCGCGCACATGCCCGCGACATCGAGACCCGGTTCGCCGGAGGCCGGGCAACCGCTCCGCAAACCATCGGTTTCGGGCTGGTCGGCGGGTTGATTCCATGTCCGGCCGCGATCACCGTGCTGCTGCTCTGCCTCGGGATCGGGCAGTTCTGGCTGGGCGTCGGGATGGTCGCGTCGTTCTCGGTGGGTCTTGCGCTCACCCTGGTCGCCGTTGGAATGGCCGCGGTCGTCGGGCTCCGCTACGCATCGAAGCACTTTTCGGGAGCGGACCGGTTGTTTGCGTCAGCGCCCTACGTGTCCGGCGCGCTGATCCTGCTGGTCGGGACCTATATGGCCTATTCGGGCTGGTCCCACCTCGCGCCGGCGCATGGTGCCTAGATTCGGTTCGGCTCAGCCGGACCCGAGCACGTCGACGACGATCTGCCGGTATTCCCCCCGGGTCGGCACCACGCGGGCGGCGTGGTTGAAGTGGCTCGCGGCGGCGTCCGCGCTCATGTCGTCGAGATCCGACTCGTCGTAGCCCGCCTCCCGGAGCGAGCCGGGCAGGCCGAGACGGGCGTTCAGCTCCTCGATGCCGCGGGCGACGTCGGGCTCGCCGCCCTGCCCCATCGCGGCGGCGACGTCCGCCAGCAGAGGGTCCAGACGGCCCTCGTAGAAGCGGACGACGGCGGGGGCGCTCACCGTGACCAGCATGCCGTGGTGAAGATCGGCGTCGCCGAAGGTGTTCGCGAGCGCGTGCACCGGGCCGAGCCCGCGATAGATCGCCATCCCTCCCTGCAGCGCGGCCATCTGCATGTGCCACCTCGCCTCGCGGTCGGAGCCGTCCGCGCAGGCCCTTTCGACGTAGCGCACCACCCGGCTTATGCCGTCGAGCGCGATCGCCGCGCCCGGCGGGTCGTCCTTCTTCGCCAGATAGGCTTCGAGACAGTGGCCGAACGCGTCCATCCCGGTCGCCGCGGTGAGCGAGGGCGGCAAGGTGAGCGTCAACTCCGGATCGCAAATCGCGAGATCCGGCTTGATGTGCACCGAGCGCAGGCCGAGCGCCCGGGTGGTCGAGTCCGGATGGATACCGCCGCCCATGGTGAGTTCGGCCCCGGTTCCCGCCGTCGTCGGCACCGTGACCAGCGGCGCGACGGCGGCCGTCACCCGCCCCGGATCGCGCAGATAGTCGAGGATCGGCCCGTCATGGGTGGTGGCGACGCGCACCGCCTTGCCCGAATCCATCACCGAGCCGCCACCGACGGCGAGCACGCCGTCGCAGCCGTGCTCGCGCCAGGCTTCCGCTGCCGCTTCGACCCCGGCGACGGTGGGGTTGGGCGGGATGCCGTCGAACACCGTCGCCTCGATGTCGCCGGGAAGCGCGTCGAGCACCCGTTTCGCCACCCCGTGCTCGACCAGCCCCCGGTCGGTCAGCAGCAGGGGACGACGGACGCCGAGCGCGGCCAGCTCGCCGCCGATCGACCCCACGGCGCCGAAATCGAACAGAACGCGCGGATAGGCAAGGAGTTCAGGCATGGCGATCCGTTTCTTGCGGACGATCCTGAACCCGCCTCACTTCCGGGTCACGTTCCAGACTTCCTCGATCTCCGTTCCGGCTGCGCGGATCACCTTGGAGACCGGGCAGAACATCGGGAGCTCGGTCTTCACCTTTTCCATCTCGCCGTCCGAAGCGTCGGTTCGCACGTTGATGGCGAGCACGATCTTCGGGAACGGCACCTTGATTTCCTCCTCCAGCATGGCGCCGCGCCGGTCGAAGGTGGCCTCGGCCTCGATGGTCATGTCGTGGAATTCGATGCCGTGCTTGTGGGCGATCTTGTGGCTGATCACGTTGGTGCAGCCGATCAGCGAGGCGACCAGGGTCTCGGTCGGGGTGAAGCCGAGATTGGTGCCGTCCCGCTCCTCGGGCTCGTCGATCACCGACTCGAGATCGCGCACCTGGAGATCGGTGCGCGAATGGGTGGGACAGGTCGCGGTGATGTGCTGCCGGACGGTGGTCTTGGGTCGGACTGTAACCAACGGTGGTCTCCCTTCGTGCGTCGGACGGGGGAGGCTCCTTACAGCATCGCGGTACGGAGGGAAACCCGACGAGCCCCGCGCTCTCAACCCAGCCCGAAGGCCTCCGCGAGCAGCGCGTAGCTCTTCCGCCTCACGTCCTCGTCATGGGTCCAGGTGACGACCGCGATTTCCTGCACGTCGAGCTCGTTCGCCAGCGCCTCGATCCGTTCGGCGACCCGGTCCGGCGTGCCCACGAATGCCTGTTTCCGGAACCGTTCGAGGACCGCCCTCTCGGTCTCGGTATAGGGGTGGGCGGCGGCGTCCTCCGGCGTTTCCAGAGCGGTGTAGAGGCCCTGGCGGCGCAGCAGCTGCCAGCGCGCCCGCGGCGTGTAGTGATGCTGCGCCTCTTCCTCGCAGTCCGCCGCGAGCGCCCAGACGCAGAGCCCGCTGGTCCTCTCCGGATGGCGCTCGCTCGGCCGGTAGCCCTCCCGGTACATGCGAAGCGCCTCCGCCGCCCCCTGCCCGTCGGTGAAGAACCAGGCGAAGCAGTATGGCAGCCCGAAATGCGCCGCGACCTGGGCACCGTAATTCGAGCTACCCAGCATCCACACCTCCGGCACCGTATCGCCCGCCGGATAGGCGCGGATCTGGGCGAAGGTATGCCCCTCCGCCAGCGGCTCGCCGGAAATCCAGGCGAGGATGTCGCGCACGTCGGCCGGGAACTGGGCCGGCCGCTCGTTGGCCATCGGATGCAGCGCATAGGCCGTGAGCCCGTCCGAACCCGGCGCGCGTCCCAGCCCAAGGTCGATGCGTCCGGGCGCCAGCGCATCCAGCACGCGGAACTGCTCGGACACCTTGAGCGCCGAGTAATGCGGCAGCATGACCCCCGCGCTGCCGATGCGGATGCGTTCGGTCCTCATCGCCAGCGCCGCGATCAGGATTTCCGGCGCGGTGCCGAGGATGCTCGGATGGTTGTGGTGCTCGGAGACCCAGAAACGGTGATAGCCCAGCGCCTCGCAATGCGAGGCCAGCGCGACGGTATCGCGGATCGCCTGGCCGTGCGGCCTTCCGGCGGCGGCGATCGACTGGTCCAGAACCGACAGGCGAAGCACTCCGATCCTCCGCGTTCCCCGTGTTTCTGCCGCGCGAGCGGCGCACTATAGTCCGAACCCGCGGCGCGGGAAGTTGGAACGGTACAGAGGCGACGATGGAAATCCCGCGCCCGTTCATGCACCCGCTCTGCGGCGCCGATCTCGGAACGCTGGTTCGGGTGCTGGGCGCCAACGGGGGCGTGGCGCCGCGCGCGCTGCCGCGGGTCGCGCTGGCGCTGCTGGTCGCCGCCGCCCGGCTGCCCTCGACCCTCGCCGAACGCGCCTGGATCGCGGGCAGGCTGCGGAAAGCGGGCGAGATGCCGCCGCCGGTCTTCATCGTCGGGCACTGGCGAAGCGGCACGACCCATCTGTTCAACATTCTTTCCCGGCAGGGGTTTTCCTATGTCTCGCCGTTCGCCGCGGGGATGCCATGGGATTTCGTCGGCTTCGCGGCCGCGTTTGGCCCGGTCTTGAAAAGGATGCTGCCCAGGGAGCGGTTCATCGACGGCATCCCGGTCGAGCCCGACTCCCCGCAGGAGGACGAGATCCCGCTCGCCAATATGAGCCCGCTCTCGTTCTATCACGGCATCTATTTCCCGAGGGCCTTCGACGCGAATTTCGATCGCGGGATTTTTTTCGACTCCTGCGCCGACCACGAGATCCGGCGCTGGGCCGTGACCTTCGCGTATTTCTCGCGCAAGGTCTGGCTCGCCGGCGGACGCCGACGGTTGCTGGTGAAGAATCCGGTCCATACCGCCCGCATCCGGGCGATTCTGGAGATCTGGCCCGACGCGAAGTTCATCCACTGCGTGCGCAACCCGTACGAGGTGTTCTTTTCGATGCGGAACTTCTACGACAAGCTGTTCCCGGCCTTCGCCCTGCAACCCCACGACGGGCTTTCCATCGACGGTATCGTGCTCGATGGTTACAGCCGGATCATGGACCGCCTCATCGACGACCGGCCGGAGATACCGGACGGGAATTTCCACGAGCTTCGCTACGAGCGCCTGTCGAAACAGCCGATGGAGGAGATCGCCACGCTATACGAAACCCTCGGGCTCGACGGTTTTGCCGAGGCCGAGCCCGCGTTTCGCGACTATCTCGACGGCGTCAGCGATTACCGCCGCAACCGATACGATTACCCCGAAGAAGACCTCGCCAGGGTCGAAGCCGCATGGAGCCCCTATATCGAGCGCTGGGGCTATGCGCGGCCGGGCGGGAGCTAGCGGTCGCCGTAAATCGAGTCGTGCTCCATGGAGGTTCGGCGCCCTATTGCTTGATCCGGCCTGTGTGGAGAGCGGTGCACTCGTGGGGAGCAGTACCGTGAAAGAATGTCGATCGCGACCCCTGAACTTCGGTCTTTGTCGGGACGGCCTTCCCGATCCGTCATGGTGGGCGAAAGCCGACCATCCACGCTCCCACTGCCACCCCGGACTTGTTCCGGGGGCCAAGCCCGGTCATGACGCTGGAGGGAAGAGCGGACTTCGCGCATCGATTCCCCCGCGTTCCCTCACGTTGGCCTGCGTCCCATGACCGACCTCGTGACCGGCGGGGCCGGGTTTATCGGCGGCCGGCTTGTCGAGCGCCTGCGGCGGGAGGGCGCGAGCGTGCGAGTGCTCGATCTCGACGGCGATGCGACGCTTCCGGAGGGCGTCGAACGGATCGTCGGCTCGGCGTCCGATCCCGGAACCCTGCGGCAGGCGATGGAAGGGGTCGTCCGGGTCTTTCACGTCGCCGGCAATCCCCGTCTCTGGGCCCCGAGAGAGGCCGACTTCGCAGCCGCCAATGTCGAGACCACGCGGGAGGTGCTCGACGCGGCGGCGCGGGCCGGTGTGGCGCGGATCGTCGTGACCTCGACGGCGGCCATCCATTTCGGGGCCGGGCGCGAAGGCCGCAAACCCACGCTCGACGACATGCCGGGCGCCTATACGCGTTCCAAGTTCCTCGCCGAGCGGGCGGCGCTCGACGCGGCCGCCGGCGGCGTTCCGGTCGTCATCCTCAACCCGTGCCTGCCGATGGGGGCGGGCGACCGCAACCTCACGCCGCCGACGCGGATGCTGCTCGACTTCGTGAACGGCGCGGTCCCGGCCTTTCTCGACTTCGAGCTCCGGATCGTCGATGCCGGCGACCTCGCCGGAGCCTATGTCGCGGCGGCGGAGCGCGGCACGGTCGGCGAGCGCTATTTTCTCGGCGGCCCGCCCGTCCGGCTGTCGCAGCTGCTCGCGGCGGCGGAGCGGATCACCGGGCTCGAAATGCCCCGGCGCCGGGTCCCTTACCCGCTGGCGTTTGCCGCCGCCTCGGTTTCCGGACTCGCTTCGCGCGTCACCGGCCGCCCGCCCAGGGCGCCGCTCGAGGGAGTCCGGATGGCGCGGCGGCCGGCGGCGCCGGGAGAGCTCGCGACCGCCGCCGATCTCGGGTTCGAACTGCGCCCTGTGGAAGACACGCTCGCCGACGCGCTCGACTGGCTCGACGAACGGGGCCTCGTGACCCGGCGCTTCAGGACCGGCGCATCGGCCAGGCCAGCATCAGGCCAGGCAGCACGGTGAGGCTGCAGGCCAGCAGGCTGACCAGCGCGACGGTCAGCAACACGCCCATGCTCGCCGTCCCGGGGTGATGCGAGATCGCGAGGCTCGCGAAGGACGCCGCGGTGGTCAGTGCGCTGAACAGGACCGCGCGCGGCGTGCTGGAACGGATCGCCGGCGCGGCCGCGCCTTCGCGCCGCTCGCGCGCGAGCAGGTGAATCCCGTTGGCAACGCCCAGGCCGAACAGGAGCGGCAGCACGATGACGTTGGCGTGGTTGAAGGAGAGCCCGGTCGCGACCATCGCCGCGATGGCGATCGACGCCGCCAGCACCAAAGGGAAGAAGCCGATGGCGACCGACCGGAGCGAGCGAAGCGTCACCGCAAGCAAAAGCGCGATGGCGAGAATGGCGGTCGCCGTCGCCTGGAGGAACGACGCGATTACCGTGTTCCCCGCCTCCAGCACGGTAATCGGCGGACCCACGGCCCGCGGCGCCGCGCCCCGTACCGTTTCGACGAAACGGCGCAGCGCGTCCCTGTCCCGGTGAATCGGCGCCCGCGCGCGGATCTCGACCTTGGCGCGCCCGTCCCCCGCGACCCAGCGATCGCGCAGCGCGGCAGGGACCGCTCCGGCATCGACCGGCTCTGCGGAGAGCGCTTCCCGCAAACGCCCCACCGCCGCGGGGAGATTCTTCAACAACCGATCCGAGAGACCGGTAAGCCGGCCGGGCGAGGGGTCGGAGTCGATCAGGCCGGCGAGCGCGGTGGCGAGGCGCCTCGCCGACCGGGCCTCCCCGCCTTCGCCCGTGGCCGCGAGCGCGTCCAGCGCCTGCCCGAGGGCGCGCAGCGCGTCCAGGGTCTCGGTCCCGGTGGGCGGCGGCACGCGGTCGGCGGCGAAGGCCGGATCGACCAGCTCCGCCACCTCCTCGACGATTTCGAGCTTGTCGTCCTGCCCGTCCGGCACGAAGCTCGACAGGGTCCGGACGCTCTCGACCTCGGGAAGTTGCTTGAGCCGGGCGGCGGCCGCGTCGGCCTCCGCGACCGAGCCAGCGAGCTGGACGAGCGCATAGCTATCGCCGTCGCCGCTCTCGACCAGCTCCATCACGGTCCGGACCGACTCGCTCTCCGGGTCCTTGAGGCGGAGCGGATCGAAATCGAAGCGCACAAACGGAGAGACCGTGGCGGTCGCGACGAGGACGACGCCGGCGGCGATGACGATGCCGCGCGCGCGGCCTTCGACGAGGCGCGCGACGGTCTCCGAGAACCCGCCTGCGCCGTCGCCCGCGCCGTCCGGCCGCACGCGGAGCACGGCGATGAACGCGGGCAGCAGGGTCATGGTCGCCAGGAAGCCGATCGCCATTCCGGCGCCGGCGATCAGGCCGAGCTCGGCGAGTCCCAGATACGGGGTCGGCAGGAAGGCGAGGAAGCCGATCCCCGCCGCGAGCCCGGCGAGCGCGAGCCCGGGCCCGACGCTGGCGGCGGCGAGCGCGTTGGCCGCGCCGCCTTCGAGCCCGAGCCTCGCCGCCTCGCGCCAGCGAAGCCCGTAATGGATGCCGAAATCGACGCAGAGCCCGATGAAGAGCACCGCGAAGGCAACCGAGATCAGGTTGAGCACGCCGACCGCGGCGGCGGCGAACGCCGCCGTCCACACCAGCCCGACGACGAGCGTGAGCAACGCGGCGAGCGAAATGCGGATCGACCGGAAGCAGAGCAGCAGGAGCAGGCTCACCAGTCCAAACGAGAGAGCGCCCGCCAGCTCCATTCCCCCGCGCACGGATTGAAGCTCGTCGTGCCGGAGCGCGGGCCGGCCGGTGAGGCGCACGTCCACCCCCTCGCTCAGCTCGGCCGGCATGGAAGCGGCGATCTCGCGGATCGCGCCGATGGCCTCCCTGCCCGGCCGGAACCGGTCGAAGGCGAGCGCGATCTCGACCAGGAGGATCTGCCGCCTGCCGGAACGGCGGTCGTCGCCCGGGCCGAACATCAGGTTCATCCAGGACAGCTCGCCCGGCTCCTTCCGGGCTTCCGCCAAGACAACGGCGGCAATGCGGTCCAGCGCGGCCGCGAGACCGTGGAGCCCGCTTTCCCCGCCCTCCTCGACGCGCTTTTCGACGGCGAGCGACAGCATCTCGGCGACACCCCGGATGCTGCGGTCCTGCCAGACCGTGCCGATGAAGGGCTGCGCGGCGAGGATCCGGTCCGCCGTATCCTCCAGCTCCTCGATGGGCAGCAGGAGCAGCCCGTTGCGCCGGAAGAAGGGATCGCCCTGCGGATGGAACACCGAACGGAACAGGTCGGGCCGGCGGGCGATATCCGCGCGCATCCGGGCGGCGGCGCGTTCGGCCTGCTCCGGCGTCGCGCCGTCGATCACGACGACGAGGTCGCGCGCCTGTTTCGGGAAGGTCCTGCGCAGCTCGATGTTGAGTTGCCGGAAGTCGAGCTCGGCCGAAAGCATGTCGGCGGTGTCGGAATTGATCTTGACCGTGCGCGCAGCATAGATCCCGGCACCGACCGCGCTGACGACGGCAAGGACCGCGATCGGCCAGGCGAAGCGGTGGGCGATCCTGCCCCAGTGGGCGAAGAACCGTCCCGCCTTGCCGGTTTCCTGATAGGGCGGTGCTGTCAAGGAAGCCCTGGCGTTCAGGGAGGGGAAGGGCGCCGGCGCGTGGTTATGGGCGCTCCCGAGCCCGCCGGTCAAGCGCCGGCCGCTCTTGAGTCCTTCGCGGCCCGCCCTATGCTTCGCGCGCGCCGATGTCCCCGAAGGAGCATGCGATGACGCGATACCGGCCCGTCAGGCCCGAAACCATGAACGACGCCCAGAAGGCGGTATACGAGTCCATCGCGTCGGGGCCGCGCGGCGACGTGTTCGGGCCCTTCCCGGTGCTGCTGAACAGCCCGGGGCTCGCCGACCAGGTGCAGAAGCTCGGCGCCTTCATCCGCTTCGGATCGTGCCTGCCGGGGAACCTGCGCGAGATAGCGGTCCTCGTGACATCGCGGTTCTGGGCGGCCGAGTTCGAATGGTACGCGCACGCGCCCATCGCCCGCGAGGAAGGAGTTGCCGACGGGATCGTCGAGGCGATACGGACCGGCGCCGAGCCGTCCTTCGCGGACGAGGCGGAGGAGGCGGTCTATCGCTTCGCCGCCCAGCTGCACGAGACCCGCGACGTCGACGACGCGCTCTATGGCCGCGTCCAGGGGCTGATCGGGCAGGAGGCGCTCACCGACTTGATCGCGGTTTGCGGCTACTACACGATGCTCGCGATGACGCTCAACCTCTATCGCGTGCCGACGCCGGACGGATCGACCGCCTTCGGCGACTGAGGCCGGGGAGGAGCGAGGGATGGAGAAAGGCGCGGCCGTACTGGTCACCGGGGGCTCGTCCGGGATCGGCGCGGCGTCCGCCCTGCAGCTCGCCGAGAAGGGCTGCCGCGTGGCCGTCAACTACCGCGCCAACGAATCCGGCGCGGCGGACACCGTGGCGGCCTGCGAAGGCGCCGGGGTCGAGGCGTTCGCGATCCAGGGCGACGTATCCGACGATTCCGCGTGCCGCCGCATGGCCGAGGCGGTCGAGGCGCGCTGGGGCAGGCTCGACGGGCTGGTCAACAACGCGGGCGCCACCCGGTTCCACGACCCCTTCGACCTGGAAGGGCTGACGGCCGACGACTTTGCTTCGTCCTACGCGGTCAACGTCACCGGCGCGTTCCAGATGGCGCGCGCGGTCGTGCCGGCGATGAAGCGGGCGGGCGGCGGCGCGATCGTCAACGTGTCGTCCTTCGCCGCCGCGATCGGCGCCGGGAGCTCGATCGCCTATACCGCGTCCAAGGGCGCGGTGAACACGCTGACGCTCTGCCTCGCCCGGGTGCTCGCGCCCGAGATCCGGGTGAACTGCGTCGCGCCGACGCTCACCGACACCCGCTGGAACCGCTCCGGGCTCGGCGACAAGCGTTACGAGAAGGTCCTGTCGGGTTTCGTGGCCTCGGCCCCGCTCAAGCGCAAGATCGTCGCCGAGGACGTGGCCGACGCCATCGTCTGGCTGGTCACCGGCGCCGAGCTGGTGACCGGCGAGATCGTTCCGATCAGCGCCGGCACCCATCTCGGTTAGCCCGGCCCGGGATTACCACTGTCCGGTTTATAGCGTGTCCGTTCTTGATTGAACCGCCTCGCCCAATTTCTGCCGTCATGGTCGGCGAAGGCCGACCATCCACGTTTTGTTTTGAATCCAGAGACTTAAAAACTCGTGGATGGTCGGCCTTCGCCGACCATGACGGTTGGGAAGCAAGGGGTAACAGCGCTTTCTATCCGAAACGGACAGACTCTGGCTTTCCGGGCCGGGCTCCGCGCCCATGAGCGAGACCGTCCCCGCCCCCCGGTGTCGGCTACGGATTCGGGTTCTACGCGGCGTCGCTACGCATCTGATGCCTGCAACCTTGATGCGATGATGCTTTCATGCCGTGCGGGGCGTCATGCGAAGGCCGGGCCACAAGCCGTTGACGCGGCGTCCGCTTTCGCCGCCGCGCACCGTCCCGAACCGCGCGGGCGCCAACCCCTCGTGTCCCCTGGGGACAGAAAAAAATGCCGTTTCAGGCTAATGTTTCACGTGAAACAATGGTCAACGATGCTGACCTATGTTTCACGTGAAACATCAGGCGGTCGAAAGGCCGGGCTACCCCTGGCCGAAATCGAGCCCGCGCCGCACGCCGGGCCTGGCCTCCATCTCCCCGTACCAGCGGTCGAGATTGGCGTAGCCCTGCATCAGATGCGGCGTCACCTGCTTGCAGCGGACCAGCGTGCCGAACATCGCGAAATCGGCGATGCTGACCGCCTCGCCGCCGCAATTGGCGCGCGTCGCGAGCGCTCCGTCCCAGACCCGGAGGAAATCGCTGAAGCGCTCCTCGAACATCTTCTGGGTCGGCTCGTGCGGGTTTTCCGAGCGCACGATGGCGAAGATCGTCGACAGCGTCGGTCCCATGTCGGAGAGGATGTTGACGTAGCGCTCCCGGAACAAAGGCTGGTTTTCCGCCGTGGATATCCCGAACCGGCCGGTCTTGTCGGCGAGATAGGCGAGGATCGCGCCCGATTGCGCCATGGTGAGCGAGTTCCCGTCCGGCCCGTCATGGTCGACGATCGCCGGGGTCAGACCCTGCGGGTTGATCGCCAGGAAGTCGGCCTCGCTGTGCGCGCCGGCGAAGATGTCGACGAATTTGAGGGTGTAGGCGAGGTTGCACTCCTCCAGCATGATCTTGACGCGGATGCCGTTCGAGGTGGCCGCGGCGTAGAGGTCGATCAATTGTTCCTCCTTCGGTGGGGCGTGGGGTTCAGCGGGTCACGCAGCTCTCGGTGAAGGCGCGGACCGCCGCGTTGAAGGCCTCCGGGTGCTCGCGATAGCAAAAATGCCCGGATTCGTTGAAGATGTGCAGATAGGTGCGGCGCTCCTTCGCGGTCAGGAACTCCATCAGCGCCATGCCCTGCCAGAGCGGGGCGGTCGGGTCGTTGTAGCCCCAGAGCATCAGCGTCGGACGCTGCAGCCCGCGGTCGAGCAGCCAGCGATGGGTCTCCTCGAGATCGCGCTGGAGATCGGGCAGGAATTTCGTGGCCAGCAGCCCTTCGTCGGACATCTTGCGCACCGCCTCCTCGTATTTCGGCGTGTGCGCCGCCTCCACCGCCACGTCGAGCCAGCCCTCGGTGACGCAGGCCGCGCTGTAGGAGTAGCGCTCGAACACCCAGCGATGGCACTCGCGCGAGCGCAGAGGCAGCGGCGGATCGGCGTGGACGATCTCGTTGCGCCCGGCGCCGGGGGACAGCGTGCCCGAATCCACGATGATGCAGGAGCGGCACTGCTCGGGATGCTGGAGCGCTTGCCGGGTCACCAGGTAGCCGCCGCGCGAATGTCCGCAGAGATGGGCGGGTCCGATGCCGAGCGTCTCCATGAAGCGCGAGACGTGGTCGGTCTGGGCCTGGATGGTGTAGCCGTCGTCGGTCTTCGGGTTGTCGGTGAACCCCATGCCGAGCTTGTCGAGCGCGTAGACCCGGTAATGCTCCGACAGCGCGTCGAAGTTGAGGTCCCAGTCGTCGGCGAGGTCGGCCGCGAAGGTGCCCATGTGCCCGCCATGGACCAGCACCATCGGCTCGCCCTCGCCCTTCTCGAAATAGCGCGTCCTGATGCCGTCGACATCGACATATCTGGGATCCGAAAGCGGCATTGTTTCCCCCTCGCGTTGGTCCGGTCCGCTATGATCGGGCAATCATAGCGCGGCGCGGCGGGGAACCGCCATGAGGGGGGAACGGATGCTCGAACTCTACGATTTCAACAACTCGGTCTGCGCGCAGAAGGTCCGCATGACGCTCGCCGAGAAGGGGCTGGAATGGACGGAGCGCGAAGTCGATCTGTTCCGGCTCGAGCAGTACGACCCCAAGTACCTCGCCTTCAACCCGAAGGGCGTGGTGCCGACGCTGGTCCATGACGGCACACCGGTGATCGAATCGACGCTGATCTGCGAATATCTCGACGACGTGTTCCCCGATCCGCCGCTCCGCCCTTCCGCGCCGATGGAACTGTCGGCGATGCGGGTCTGGTCCAAGACGGTGGACGAGGGTCTCCACGCGGGCATCACCGCGATCAGTTTTTCCGCCATGTTCCGCGAGCGCATGCGGGGAATGACCGACGAGCAGCGCGCGAAGCGCTGGCGCAATATCGGCGATCCGGCGCGCAGCGACCGCGACCGCTCGGTTTACGAGCATGGCGTGGAGTCGCCCCATGTCTACAACGCCATCGCGGCGTATGAGTCCGCGTTCGGGAAGCTGGAGAAGGCTTTTGCCCACGGGCGAAGCTGGGTCATGGGCGATGCCTTCACCCTAGCCGACATCGTGCTCGCCCCCTATATGGCGCGGCTCGACTACCTCACCTTGCTCGACGTCTGGACCGGGGGCCGGCCCGGCGTCGCGGCCTGGTGGGAAAAGTTGAAGGAGCGCGCGTCCCTCCGCGTCCAGCTCAGCGGCAGGCTCACGCCGGAGATGATCGGGCCGATGAACCGGTTCGGCGCCGCGATCCGCGAGCGCGTGGCGGAGCGGCGGGACGAACACCTGGCCGAGCTCGCCGAAGCCCGCGCGGACGCGGCCTGAGGTGAAGGCCTGGCGGTCGGGCGACGTCCCCGGCATAGAGGGCATCGCGCTCGCCGAGATCGCGCCGCCGCGCCCGGGCCCGGGCGAGTTGCTGATCCGTGTCGAGGCCGCGGCGATCAACTTCTCCGATCTCCTGATGATCGGCGACCGCTACCAGGTCCGCCCCGACCGTCCCTTCACCCCCGGCCAGGAGGTCGCCGGCGTCGTGGAGGAGGCCGGGCCGGGTGCGGCGATCCGCCCCGGCGCACGCATCGCCGCCAAGACGATCTGGGGCGGTTTCGCGGAGAAGGCCGTCGTCCGCGACGACATGGCGATGCGACTCCCCGACGGGATTCCGTTCGCGACCGGGGCCGCGCTGCCCGTGGTCTACACCACCGCGGTCGTCGCGCTCACCGAGACCGCCTCCGTTCGCGAGGGCGACAGCGTCCTGGTCTTCGCCGCGACCGGCGGCATGGGCATCGCCGCAATGCAGGTCGCCAAGGCGCTCGGCGCGCGGGCGATCGCCGTCGCCTCGGGCGCGGCGAAGGAGGCGGTCGCCCGGGAGGAAGGCGCCGATGCCGTCATCCCCTCCGGCGCGGACGATTTCGTCGACCGCGCGATGGCGGCCTCGGGCGGAAGGGGGGTCGATATCGTCGTCGATACCGTCGGCGGCGAGGCGACGGCGCTTGCGCTGGAATGCCTCGCCTGGCGCGGCGAGCTCCTGATCGTCGGGTTCCTGAGCGGGGAGGTGCCCAGGATTCCGGGGCATCGGCTTCTGCTCAAGGGAGCGTCGGCGAAAGGCGTCTACTGGGACCACGACCGCGACCGGGCGCTCGTCGGGCGCGCCGTCCGCCGGGTGCTGGAGATGGCCGGGAGCGGTGCGATCCGGCCGCGCGTCGATACGCGCTACCGCCTCGCCGAACTGCCGCGCGCGCTACACGCGCTCGCACGGCGCGAGACGGTCGGCAAGCTGGTGCTTGCGACCTGATCCCGGTTGAGCGGACCGATTCGGCCACCTGCCGCCCGCCTTGCGCCAAGGGCGCGGCGGATGCCGCCGGACCGGATCGATCGAGGGTCAGTCTGAGAGAGAGTTGTCTCCGCTACGCCAGCGAGTTTGCGACTTGCACTTCTTGCAAATCCTTTCGCCGGCCCACGCACTCTCGAACATCTCACTGCACATCAGGCACGAACGCTCTCTGGCACTGTACCTGTGCTCCAACCCTTGCTCTTCAACTTCGTAGTCGAGTTCTTCCACATATCCACTCTATCCACAGACGCCTCGGAATGCAATGCCAAAATTGATTTGGCGACCCCCCTTCCGAAGTTTTTTGTTATAGGAGTGTGCGTGCAAAAGAGGTATCCGCAACGGGGTCGCGGTTCGCGCCCGTTTCGGCATATGATGCGCGCCCTGCAACCGAACGGAGGCAGAATCGGAGGTCATGTCTTGAAAGAAGACTTGCTGGAGACGACCGGTACGGTAACCGAGAAGCTCCCCAACGCCATGTTCCGGGTCAAGCTCGAGAACGACCACGAGATCATCGCCCAGCCCAAGGGGAAGATGAGAAAATTCCGCATCCGCGTCATGGTCGGCGACCGGGTCGACGTGGAGATGTCGCCCTACGACCTGAGCCGCGGGCGGATCACGTTCCGCCACAAATAGCCGCGCGGCGTACAACGCCGCCATCGGGCGCCGCGACGCCGCCCGGCATGCCGGGCACGGACGCCGCGGCGGGAGAGGACGAATTGTGACCGAAACCGGGCGCGCAGCGAACGTCGCGGGCATCCGGAGCCCACGCGGGTCCGAGCTGACCGCGAAGAGCTGGGCCACAGAGGCGCCGCTCCGCATGCTGATGAACAACCTCGACGCGGAGGTCGCCGAGCATCCCGAGGAACTCGTCGTCTATGGCGGGATCGGCCGGGCGGCGCGCAACTGGGACTGCTACCGCGCCATCGTGGAGTCGCTCACCCGCCTCGAGGAAGACGAGACCCTCTGCGTCCAGAGCGGCAAGCCGGTCGGCATCTTCCGCACCCACCCCGACGCGCCCCGCGTGCTGATCGCCAATTCCAACCTGGTCGGCGGCTGGGCCAACTGGGAGCATTTCAACGAGCTCGACCGCGCCGGGCTGATGATGTACGGCCAGATGACGGCGGGCTCGTGGATCTATATCGGCAGCCAGGGCATCGTCCAGGGCACCTACGAGACGTTCTCCGAGGTCGGGCGCCAGCATTTCGGCGGCGATCTCGCGGGCAGGTGGATCCTGACCGGCGGGCTCGGCGGCATGGGAGGCGCGCAGCCGCTCGCCGCCACCATGGCCGGCGCGAGCCTGATCGCCGTGGAATGCCAGCCGAGCCGGATCGAGTTCCGCCTGAAGACCGGCTACCTCGACACCGAAGCCGCCTCGATCGACGAGGCGCTCGCGATCGTCGAGCGCGCGCGGGCGGACGGAAAGCCGGTCTCGGTCGGGCTGCTCGGAAATGCGGCGGAGATCTATCCCGAGATGCTGGAGCGCGGCATCCGACCCGACGCGGTGACCGACCAGACCTCGGCGCACGACCCGTCGAACGGCTACCTGCCGGCAGGCTGGACGCTGGAGGAATGGGCCGACCGGCGCGAGCGCGACCCGGCCGGCGTCGCCGAGGCGGCCAAGCGGTCGATGGCACGCCAGGTCGAGGCGATGCTCGCCTTCCACCGCGACGGCATCCCGGTGCTCGACTACGGCAATAACATCCGCCAGATGGCGTCCGAGGCCGGGCTGAGGGACGCCTTCGACTTCCCGGGCTTCGTCCAGGCCTATGTCAGGCCGCTGTTCTGCCGCGGCAAGGGGCCGTTCCGCTGGGCGGCGCTGTCGGGCGATCCGGAGGACATCTACCGCACCGACGAGACGGTGAAGGAGCTGCTGCCCGACGACCGGGCCCTCCATACCTGGCTCGACATGGCGCGCGAGCGGATCCACTTCCAGGGGCTGCCTTCCAGGATCTGCTGGCTCGGGCTCGGCGATCGCGACCGGGTGGGGCTCGCCTTCAACGAGCTCGTGCGGTCGGGCGAGATAAGCGGGCCCATCGTGATCGGCCGCGACCACATGGATTCGGGCTCGGTCGCGAGCCCCAACCGCGAGACCGAGGGGATGCTCGACGGCACCGACGCGGTCGCCGACTGGGCGTTCCTCAACGCGATGCTCAACACCGCCTCGGGCGCCACCTGGGTCAGCATCCACCACGGCGGCGGGGTCGGCATGGGCTATTCGCAGCACGCCGGCATGGTGGTGCTCGCCGACGGCACCGACGACGCCGAACGCAAGCTCGCTCGCGTGCTGTGGAACGACCCCGGCTCCGGCGTGATGCGCCACGCCGACGCGGGCTACGACATCGCGATCGAGACCGCCCGCGCCCACGGCCTCGACCTGCCGATGCTGGAGGGTTAGCCGGGCGCGAGGTTTCCTCCCCTTCCCGTCACGATGGCGGCGCGCCCGATGTCTCGCCACGACCGGTCGGCAAGCCGGTTACGCAACGCTGGCGATATTCTGCGCGCTGCCCCATGATGGCGGAATACTGCTGGGGAACATCCTCGACGCGGCACGTCCAATGCGCATCGATCGGCTAACTGTCTCGAACTTCAAGAAATTCGAAGAGGAAACCTTCGAATTTCATCGCCAATTCACGCTTCTGGTGGGCGACAACGGCGCTGGCAAGACGGCCGTCCTGGATGCACTTCGTATCGGCGTGGGTGCATACCTGCTCGGGATCCCTTACGGGCAAGCACCCTCGATCAAACGGGAATATGTGCGGCGAGAGACCAGACGAAATGGGGAGTTCTCGACTTTCGAGCCCGTCACGCCATCCGTGGTCGGATGCGAAGGACGCGTGCATCTTTCCGATCTTCGCTGGAATCGCGAATTGGCCTCGTTCCGTGGGCGAACGAATCGAGTCGGGGCGCGGGAACTTGTACGGTGCGTCGCCAAGTACTTTCGGGAAAACGATCCGGGAATGAACTTCCCGCTGATCGTTTCGTACGGCACGGGGCGTTTGTGGATCGAGCCGCGGACCACGAAGAAAGCCCGCTCCGCAGTCCGCGAGCCTCTCGGCCGGCTGTCCCGGTTCGAAGCCTATCGCGGCTGCCTTGGCCCAGCGGTTTCGTCCGAATTGCTGCGCCGGTGGATCAAGAAAATGGCGCTGATCGCGGTTCAAGAGAAGCAGTCGCTGGCGAGTCTCGATGCGGTCTATTCGGCGGTTGTGGGCTGCGTCGAGGGTGTGGACCGGGCGCTTTACGATTTCGACCTCGACGATATTGCGCTCGATTTCGAGGATGGAGAACGTTATCCGTTCGGCTTCCTTAGCGACGGGCAAAGAAGCATGGCGGCACTCGCTGCCGACATCGCGTTGCGATGCGTTCAACTGAACCCACATCTGGCGGGGGAGGCGCCGCACGAGACCGAGGGCGTGGCGCTGATCGATGAGTTGGACCTCCACTTGCATCCGAATTGGCAGCGCGTCGTTGTGCGCAACCTGACCTCCCTCTTTCCGAAATTGCAGTTTGTCGCCACGACGCACTCGCCGTTCATCGTTCAGTCGCTCGACGGTCAAGGGCTGGTCAATCTCAGCGATCGGGGCGTTCTGGAGGAACGAAAGGAGCCGTACAGTATCGAAGACGTGGCCGAAGAAACCATGGGCGTGGATGCGCCACAACGGAGCAAGCTGTTTCTGGAAATGGAGGCTGCGGCGGGGCGCTACTACGAACTCCTTGATCGGTTGAGCGAAGACGATCCGGCCGTAATACAAGCGAAGGCGGAGTTGAACCGAATCGAAGCGCGCTTCTCCGACAATCCGGCATACGCCGCTTTGCTGAAGCTGCAGCGTTCTGCGGCCGAGTAGCGGAAGCCAACAGCGCGATGCGATCGGTCGAACGCGGATCGTGGCCGACCGAAAGCGACGGCCACCGGAAGTCCTTCTCCCAGTACGGGCACGTGAAAGCGCCGCTAATCGAAAGAATTGGCGAGTATTGCAGCTATTGCGAGCGTCCCGGCGACCTCCATGTCGAACACGTCGTTCCCAAATCTGTGAAGGACGACCTCGAAAATGAGTGGTCGAATTTCCTGCTCGGATGCGCAAATTGCAACAGCCGCAAGTCGGACAAAAACGCTTCGAGAGATGGGTATCTTTGGTCGGATCGCGACGACACGTTCGGCGCCTTCGTATACCGGCCGGGCGGAAGGGTGTCGGTGAACGGCGGACTTGCGCGGCCGCAGCGTGGTAAGGCGGCGGCGCTGTTCGACCTTGTCGGGCTCGGCGAAACGGGAACCCGCACCGACAGACGCCGCCGCAAAAGGCGCCAAGCCTGGGATCAAGCAGTCAAAGTTCGCGACCTCATCAACAACGGTAATTCAAGGACTCTTGCCGTCGACTTGGCTGTGGCAATCGGATTCTTCAGCGTTTGGATGGCGGTGTTTCACGAGGACAAAGATATGCGTAACCGCTTGGTAAACGCATTTCCGGGAACGCGAACGGGATAGCGATCGTTTCCCCCCGAATGTCCCGACGACAGCCGATTTCGGTATCCAGCGCCACCTGGGTCAGCATCCACCACGGCGGCGGGGTCGGCATGGGCTATTCCCAGCACGCCGGCATGGTGGTGCTCGCCGACGGCACCGACGACGCCGAACGCAAGCTCGCCCGCGTGCTGTGGAACGACCCCGGCTCCGGCGTGATGCGCCACGCCGACGCGGGCTACGACATCGCGATCGAGACCGCCCGCGCCCACGGCCTCGACCTTCCGATGCTGGAGGGGTAGAGGGGACGGCGCCAGCGCCGTATCGAGGGACGGCATCCTCCACCGCAGCCGCCCGCCCCGATTGTCACCCCGGACTTGTTCCGGGGTGACAAACCCAGGGTGAGCCAGACCCGCCCTACAGCGTCATCAGGTCCTCGCCGATGACCAGCGCGCCGGCGTAGTCGCGGCGAATGATCTCGCTGAGCTCGCGGGGTTCGGAGTCCGGCAGCATGTGGGTGGTGACCAGCAGGCCGACATCGGCGTCCTTCGCCACCAGGGAAAGCCGTTCCGGCGAGGTGTGGGCGTGCGGGGTGTGGCTCTTGTCGATATCGGGCGCCTTCCACCTGTCGTATTGCACGCATTCGTGGATCAGCACGTCCGCGCCGTGCGCGTGGCGGATCAGGTTCTCGCAGGGACAGGTGTCGCCCGACAGCACGATCCGGCGGTCCTTCGATTCGAAGAGGTAGCCGAAGGGCTGATCCAGCGGATAGTGGTCCACGTCGAAGGCGGTCACCCGGACCCCGTCGACCTCGGTGGCGAGGCCCTGGTCGATCTCGTGCACCACGATGTTCGGCATCCCGCGCGGCGTCTTCCGGATCTTCATCCGCATTTCGAGGTCCGGGCGGTGCATTTCCAGCAACTGCTCGACCATCGTCCGGATGCCCGGCGGCCCGTAGACGTGCCAGGGCGTGTCGCCGCCGTAGATCCAGCGGCAGATGATGAAATGCCCGAGATCGATGTAGTGGTCGGAATGGAGATGCGTGATGAACAGATGGTCGACCTGGTCCGGACTGACTCCCGCCTCGACCATGCGCGCGACGATGCCCGAGCCGCAATCGACCACGAAGTTGCTGGCGCCCGCGCGGACCACGTAGCCCGGGCCGCGGCGCTTGGGGTTAGGAAACGGCAGCCCGGTTCCCAGAAGGCTGACTTGCATGGTGTCTCTCCCGGTCGGCGGTGCGAAGACCCGAACCGTACCACCAGCGGGGGTGGCGCACATGCGGGACACAGGTTTCCAGTTTAGGCGAATTTCGGTATTGATTTGGTATGATATCAGCCCAATTTATGGGTATGGAGTTCGAATTCGATCCGGAGAAGCGCGCCGCGAACGAGATCGAGCACGGCATCGACTTCGATGACGCGCAGGCGCTTTGGGACGATCCCTGGCTGCTCGAAGCGCCGGCCCGGACGGAAGACGAGCCGCGCTTTATCATGATCGGCAGGATCGGGGATCGGCACTGGTCGGCGGTCTGCACGTTCCGCGGCGAACGCATACGGATTATCTCGGTCCGCCGCGCACGCAATGAGGAGGTCGAGCGCTATGAAAGCCCATGAGTTCGACCGGGCCTTCGATTCCGGGGAGGATGTGAGCGGGCAGGTGGACTGGTCGCGGGCGCGGCGGGTGAATACCGAGTCCAGGCGCGTCAACGTGGATTTCCCGGCCTGGGTCGTCGCCGCGCTCGACCGGCAGGCCAGGATGCACGGCGTGCCGCGGCAATCCCTCATCAAGCTCTGGATCGCCGAACGGCTGAAGCAAATCTCCTGAGGGCAGAGCGCGGGACGTTCGCGACCGCGTCGCAGCCCTCCGTCGCTGCCGCGGCTCGGGCGACAGCCGGCTCAGTCCTGCCGACTGTCGCCCCGCGAACCCGCGCCTATTTCCAGACGCCGGCTTCCTTGTAGTACTTCGCGGCGCCGGGATGGAACTCCATGTTCGCCTTCTGGGCGGCGAATTCGAGCGAGACCGCGTCCATATAGGGCGCGCTCTTGCGGATCCCGTCGAGATTGGACCAGAACAGCTTGGTCATCGTGTAGACGCTGTCGTCGTCGAGCCCGGTCCGCGCCGTCACCCCGAGAATCGCGTTGTTCGTCCAGACATCGGCCTCGTTGGTGTGGTTGGCCCCGTAGACGCCCTTCTTGATGACGCCCTTGATCCGACCGAGCGGGGCGAAGAACTTCTTCAACGCCTCGTTCTGCAACAGGTCGGCCTCCTTCGGCACGCCGAGAAAGCGGATCCTGGAGGTCGCCGCGACCTGCTGGAGCTGCGCGCAGGGATCGAGGCACCCGATGGTGTAGACATCGATCTGCCGGTCCTGGAATGCCTGCAGCGCCGAGGCGAAGTTGAGGTTCACGCTCTTGAAGTCGCCCTTCTTGGGCGAGAGTCCCGTCAGGGCCTGGATGAACCCGAGCCCGGTCACCAACTGCCCGCCGGACGGGGGACCGATGAAGGCCCGCTTGCCCTTGATGTCGGCCAGCGTCTTGATGCCGGAATTCTCATAGACCGTGTAGTGGAAGCCGCCGGCGGGGAACCAGAAGACCGCCTTCAGGTTCTTCGCCAGCTCCTTGACGCCCTTCAGCTTCTTGTAGATCCGGGTCCCCTTTTTCATCCACTCATAGGGAACCGGCGCGGTCATCGACATGTCGATCGAGCCGCGCGCCACATCGACCATGTGCTTGGTCGCCGTGCCGGTGGCGTCGACGGTGATCTCGAAGTCCTTCTGCCCTTGGTTCACCAGGTTGGCGAAGGTGGTCATGACGAGATACATCGACGAGCCCGGCGCGATGGTCGACATCTTGATCTGCCGCTTCTGCGCCTCGGCGGGCATCGCTATCGCGGCCGCCAGCAACCCTGCGACGGCCAGTACGTTCCAACGCCTCATCATGGATAGCCTCCCTCTTCCTGATTCGCCGGGCGCCGCTCGACGGACGAGCCGGCCATCCGGCTTTCGACCACGAACGACGCCGCCACGCCGGCGGCGCTCACGCCCGCGACCAGCGGATCCGGTACCAGCACCGCGACGCCGGCGGCGATCCGCACGAATCTTTGTACCGGCCCGATGGGCCCGATGGAATAGGCCCCGAGCCCCGTCGCGAGCGCCACCGTCGAGACCAGGAAAACGCCTATTCCCCACGCCAGACCGACATAGGTGAACCCCGTCTCCACCAACACGATGCTGGGGTGGTAGACGAAGATGAAGGGGATCAGGAAGCCCGCGATCGCAAGACGGACCGCGACCACGCCGGTCTCGATCGGTTTCGAGCCGGCAATGGGCGCGGCGGCGAAGGCGGCGATGGCGACCGGCGGGGTGATCGCCGACAGCACCGCGTAGTAGATCACGAAGAGGTGGGTGAGCAGAAGCGAAAGCCCGAGCTTGCCGAGCGCCGGCCCGATGATCAGCACGATGATCAGATAGGCCGCGCCCACCGGCACGCCCATGCCCAGCAGCAGGCAGCCGATCGCCATCACGACCAGCGACAGGAACAGGCTGTCCCCCGCGATCGACAGGATGGTCGCGGCGAACTTGATGCCGAGCCCCGACATGTTGACCATGCCGACGACGAAGCCGATCGCGGCAACGACGATCATGATGGTCGCGCAGGTGCGCCCGCCGCGCATCAGGGCGGCGAGGATCTTCCGGGGCGACCGGAACTCCGGATAGAGGACGAGCGACAGCACGAACGCCGAGATCAGGCCGTAGAAGCCGGCGTTCTGGGCCGTCCGCCCGGTCATCAGCACGTAGACGATGACACCGAGCGGCACGAAGAACGAGATCGAGCGGATCCAGTCGGTGGTGTCCAGCCTGACCCGCTCCGCCTTCGGGGTCGGCCGGAGCCCCTGCCGCCGCGCTTCCAGCCAGACCACGGAGAACAGGCTGAGGTAATACATCAGCGCCGGGATCGCCGCGGCCGCGATGATGGTGAGGTAGGGGATCCCCGTAAGGTCGGCCATCAGGAACGCGACCGCGCCCATCACCGGCGGCATGATCTGCCCGCCGGTCGACGCGGCCGCCTCGACCGCCCCCGCGAATTTGGACCGGAAGCCGGTCCGCTTGATCATCGGGATGGTGAAGACGCCGGTGGTCACCACGTTGGCGACGGCGGCGCCGTTCATGGTGCCGAAGCTGGCGCTGCCGATGATCGCCGCGTGCGCCGGGCCGCCGCGCAGCGGGCCGGTCACCGCGAAGGCGAATTTGAGGAGCGTCGCGCCGGCGCCCGAGGTCTCGAGGACCGCGCCGAACAGGATGAACACCAGCACGATCTGGCCGACCACGGCGACCGGGCGGCCGAACACCCCGTCGGTGCTGTACCAGAGCTTCTCCGAGATCAGGAACCACTTGACCTCCGGGATGTTGAGCGTGCCCGGAATCAGGTTCCCGAAGAGCAGGATCACCAGCGAGAGCAGGCAGACGAGGAACAGCGGGAGGCCGAAATGCCGGTAGGTGAGGTAGAACAGCAACGCGATCCCGGCGAAGCCCACCAGGTAGTCGAACACCGAGAATTCGACGAAGAAGTCGAGCTGCTCCGTCATCAGCGTGATCCAGAGGTAGTAGATCGGCGCGAGCGCGAGCAGCATCCCGGCGTTGAGCGCGATCGAGCCCCAGGCGACGTCCTCGCGCCTCACGTCCATGTTCTCGGTGGAGAAGCAGAGCAGCGAGATCAGGATCGGCAGCCCGGTGGTGCCGGCGCGCACCCAGACCTCGTCGAACACCCCGAACCCGGCGACGTAGATCGCGAACGCCGCCAGCCCGAGCGCGAGCACGTCGGCGACCCTCCGGCTATACGCGACGATGCGATCCCTTGGCGACTGCACGTTCGGGCTCTCCCGGCCGGGCGACGGACAGGCGTGGCGAGATTATAGCAACCCGGGCGCGGTGGGAGGGGTATTCCCCCTTCGGTCATGGTCGGGACCGTCCTGTTTCGTCATTTCCGCAACTCCGGGATTCGCATACAGCCTCCCATCACTGGTCTAGAATGGTCCGGCAGCGTGGCCTTGGGCGTTGCCAACCGACCGGATCGGCCCAGGGGCGAGTCGGCCGACCCTGCCGTGCGTGCCGCACAAGCGCGCTCGGCGCGTTGGGCCGGATAGGCCCACCGCGGGTCGTGGAGGAGATGCCGGATGCTTACCAAGCTCACCGTCCGGAACTTCAAACGCTTCGGGGCGGTCGAGATCGAGCTCGGCAATCCGGTCGTGTTCATCGGGCCGAACAATTCGGGGAAGACCTCGGCGATGCAGGCCCTGGCGCTGTGGGATATCGGCGTCAAGCGGTGGAACGAAAAGCGGGCCGGCAAGAGCGCGCCGGAAAAGCGTCCCGGCGTAACGGTCAACCGGAGGGACCTCTTCGCCATCCCTCATCCGAGCGCCGTACACCTGTGGCGCGACCTGCACGTGCGGGACGTCCGGAGCGTCGAGGGGCGGCAAAGCACCGACAACGTGCGTATCGACCTGATCGTCGAAGGGGTCGACGAGGGCAAGGTCTGGACCTGCGGCCTGGAATTCGACTACGCGAACGAGGAATCGTTCTATTGCCGGCCGCTGCGGCTTGACGACGCCAAGCCGCCGAAGCGGATGCCGATCCCGAACGAAGCCGGATCGCTACGCATCGCCTTTCTGCCACCCATGTCCGGTCTGGCCGCGACCGAGACCCGGCTCGATCAGGGCGCGGTGAACGTGAGGGTCGGCGAGGGTCGAACGGCCGAAGTCCTCCGCAACCTGTGTTTCCGCATCCTGACGGAGAATCCCGACGGGTGGGCTTCGCTGGTGACGCGTATCGAAGGCCTGTTCGGCGTGGAACTCGAAGAGCCCCGTTATGTCGAGGAACGGGGAGAAATTACCATGGGGTACCGGGAACATGGTTCGGCCCTGGACCTCTCGTCCAGCGGGCGCGGCTTGCAGCAAACGCTCCTGATCCTCGCCTACATGCACGCCAATCCGGGCGCGGTCATCCTGCTGGACGAGCCGGACGCGCATCTCGAAATCCTCCGCCAGCGCCAGATCTACAGCCTCATCGCGGCGGTTGCGTCGGAAAGCGGCAACCAGATCGTCGCCGCGAGCCATTCCGAGGTGTTGCTCAACGAAGCCGCAGACAAGGACCTCGTGATCGCCTTCGTCGGCAAGCCGCACCGGATCGGCGACGGGCAGAGTCAAGTGCGCAAGGCGCTGGCGGAGATCGGCTTCGATCAGTACTACCAGGCCGAGCAGACCGGCTGGGTGCTCTATCTCGAAGGCTCGACCGATCTGGCGATATTGCAAGCGTTCGCGAGGAGGCTCGGCAAGGACAGGGCCGTCCGGGCGCTGGAAAGACCGTTCGTCCGCTATGTCGGGAACAGCCCGCCGACGGCCGCGCACCACTTCCACGGGCTGAGGGAAGCCATTCCCGGCCTCAAGGGGGTGGCCCTCTACGACCGTCTCGAACCAGGCGCGCCGGACGATCCGTATCTCCGACATCTGGTCTGGCACCGGCGGGAGATCGAGAACTATCTCTGTACCCGGACGACCCTGGAGACTTACGCTCGCGCGTCCGCCATGGCGGCCGAGCCGAGACCCCTGCTCGCCCCCCTTGAAGTCGACGGTCGGTTGACGGCTATGGACGAAGCGATCGGGGAGGTAAGCCGGGCCCTCGAAACCCTCGGCAAGGGATCGCCCTGGGAGAATGACCTTAAGGTGAGCGACGAGTTCTTGACGCCGCTCTTCAAGGCCTATTTCGAGCGGATCGGCATCCCCAACCTGATGAGCAAGAAGAACTTCTACGAGCTCGCCGACTACGTTCCTGAGGCAGAGATCGACCCGGAAATCGGCGAAAAGCTGGATGCGATCGCCACGGTCGCGGAGAGCGCGAGGCCGGCGGAGGAGGAATAGCGTCGGCACGCCAGGACGCCGCCATAGCGGAATGAACGATAGCGGCGACGACTTTCGGCGAGACAATGCGTCAACACGCGAAGCCAGCCGTCTGACGGACCGAAGGAAACAGTGCTCCGCGGGCGAAGCGTTGGCCCGCCGGGCGCCAGGTCGCGCGCCCCGGGGACGCGAAACGCCCGCCGTCAGTACATGTGCTGGCCGCCGTTGATGCTGAGCGTCGATCCGGTGATGAAATCGGCCTCGTCGGAGGTCAGGAACAACACGCCCCGGGCGATGTCGTGCGCGGTGCCTAGACGGCCGACCGGGATGCGCTCGACGATCCGCTCCAGCACCCGCTCCGGCACCGCGCGGACCATGTCGGTGTCGACATAGCCGGGCGCGATGGCGTTGACCGTGATGCCCTGGGCCGCGCCCTCCTGGGCGAGCGCCTTGGTGAAGCCGTGGATACCCGACTTGGCGGCGGCGTAGTTGACCTGGCCGTACTGCCCGCCCTGGCCGTTGATCGAGCCGATGTTGACGATGCGGCCGAACTGGCGCTCGCGCATGCCCTCGATCACCGCTCGCGAGCAGTTGAAACACGACGACAGGTTGGTGCGGATCACGTCCTCCCAGCTCCCGTGCTCCATCCGGTGAAGTGTGCCGTCGCGGGTGATGCCGGCGTTGTTGACCAGGATGTCGACCGGGCCGAGATCGGCCTCGATCCGGGCGATGCCGTCCTTCACCGCGTCGAAGTCGCCGACATCGAACCTGTAGGCGGCGATCCCGGTGCGCTCGCTGAATTCCCGCGCGCGCTCGTCGTTGCCGCCGTAATTCGCCGCCACCTTGCAGCCGGCGTCCCTCAGCTCCACCGAGATCGCTTCGCCGATGCCGCGTGTGCCGCCCGTGACCAGTGCTGTGCGCGCCATGTCGCTCGCCCCCCTTCCTCAGTTGCGTTCGACGCACATGGCGATGCCCATGCCGCCACCGATGCAGAGCGTCGCGAGCCCCCTCGCGGCGCCGCGCCGTTTCATCTCGTGCAGGAGTGTGACGAGGATCCGCGCGCCCGAGGCGCCGATCGGGTGGCCGAGCGCGATCGCCCCGCCGTTCACGTTCACCTTCTCCATGTCGAAGCCGAGGTCGCGCGCCACCGCGCAGGATTGCGCCGCGAAGGCCTCGTTCGATTCCACGAGGTCGACGTCGCCGATGCTCCACCCGGCCGTCTCCAGCGCCTTGCGGCTCGCCGGGATCGGGCCCGAGCCCATCAGCGCCGGATCGACGCCCGCCGTCGCCCAAGAGACGATGCGCCCGAGCGGCTCGATCCCGCGCCGCGCCGCCTCGTCCGCGGTCATCAGCACCAGCGCCGCCGCGCCGTCGTTGATGCCGGACGCGTTCCCCGCCGTCACCGTGCCGTCCTTCGCGAAGGCGGGCCGCAGCTTGGCCAGTGTCTCGACCGTGGTGCCGTGGCGCGGATACTCGTCGGCGTCCACCGCGATGTCGCCCTTACGATGAGGCACGACGGCCGGCGCGATCTCGTCCGCGAACCGGCCCGCCTTCTGCGCTTGCTCCGCCTTGGCCTGGCTGGCGGCGGCGAATTCGTCCTGCTCGGCGCGGGGGATCTGCCAGCGCTCGGCCACGTTCTCCGCCGTGGTGCCCATGTGGTAGCCGTGGAAGGCGTCCCACAGCCCGTCCCTGATCATCGTGTCGGTGAAGGCGAAATCGCCCATCTTCTGGCCCGCGCGCATGTGGGCCGCGTGCGGCGAGAGGCTCATGCTCTCCTGCCCGCCGGCCACGACGATCCCGGCATCGCCGGCGCGGATCGCCTGGCCCGCCATCGCGACCGCGCGCAGCCCCGAGCCGCACACCTGGTTGATGGTGAGCGCGGTCTTCTCCTGGGGAATGCCGGCGGCCATCGCGGCCTGCCGGGCCGGGTTCATGCCGCAGCCGGCGGTCAGCACCTGGCCCATCACCGCCTCGTCGACCTCCGCGCCGTCCACACCCGCGCGCGCAAGCGCGGCCCCGATCGCGGCCTTGCCGAGGTCGACGGCGGGGACGCTCGCAAACGCGCCGTTGAACGCGCCGATCGGGGTGCGGGCGGCACCCGCGATGACGATGTCTGTCATGGAAATGTCCTCCCGAGGGATGGGGCGCCGAGCGCCTGCCACCGATCTAGGCGCGGGCCGTCCCGGAGGCAACAGGACAGAATCGCGCACCCCCGGGGACGCAACTCCGTTGCGCTCGCCCCCGCGCGCGTCCTAGGCTTCTTGCAAGTAGCGCGTACAACCGCGGGCAGAGGAGAGAGCCATGAAGATCGTGGCGTTCGCGCAAAACCAGTACCGCACGTTTCCCGCCGACTTCCAGGACCGCCACGAGGGCACGGTGACGACACCCTGGTCGCTCGCCGAGCCGGGCGAGGTGCGGGCGGCGTTCCGGGACTATCTCGACTACATCATGCAGGCGGCGCGGTCGGGCTTCGACGGCGTCGCCTTCACCGAGCACGCCCAGACCACCTACGACATGATCGCCAACCCGAGCCTGATCGGCTCGGCGATCGGCTACGCGACCGAGACCGAGGGGCTCGACGTCGCCATCTATCCGGTCGGCCGGTCGCTCGGCAAGGCGCGGGAGCCGGTCCGCGTCGCCGAGGAATACGCGATGATCGACTGCATCTCGGGCGGCCGGCTGATGGCCGGCTTCCCGGTCGGGTTGATGTTCGACGCGGCGATCAACAACGGCGTGCCGCCGATCGAGGTGCGCCAGCGCTACACCGAGAACCTGCGGCTCATCCTGCGCGCCTGGCACGATCACGAGCCGTTCGCCTGGAACGGCCGGTTCACCCAGCTCCCGTCGGTCAATATCTGGCCGCGGCCGCTGCAGCAGCCGCTCCCGGTCTGGATCACCGGCGTGGGCAACCCGGCGACGATGCGCCTCGTGCTGGAGAACAATTTCGGCTTCAACTATTTCGGCTGGTTCGGCAGCGAGCTCACGGCCAGGCGGGTGTTCGACCGCTTCTGGGAGATCGCCGACAGCGTCGGTGCACCCGCCAACCCCAACCGGATGGCCTTCATGGCCTCGGTCTGCGTCGGCGAGACCGACGAAGAGGCCGAGCGCGTCTACGGCCCCCATCTCGAATACTTCTTCAACAAGGGGCCGGGCGCGACCCAGCTCGGCAAGCTCGCGATACCCGGCGGCATCTCGCTCCCCGGCATCCGCTTCCTGCTGGAGGACCAGGCCGGTGATTTCGGTTTCGCCCACGAGATGCGCCACGCCAGCGCGGCGCGGATCTTCGAGGTCGGCGCGGCCGTCGTCGGCTCCGCCGAAACGGTGGCCGACCGGCTGATCGGGATCGCCCGCGACTACCGCGTCGGCAATCTGGTGACGATGCTCAAGATGGGCTCGATGCCGCGCGATCTCGTTGCCGACAACGTCGCGCGCTTCGCGGAGTCCGTGCTGCCCAGGCTGCGCGAAGCCGGGGTCGGCGACGACTGGCCGCATCGCTGGT
Source organism: Alphaproteobacteria bacterium (assembly GCA_965202835.1). Classification (GTDB taxonomy): domain Bacteria; phylum Pseudomonadota; class Alphaproteobacteria; order MPNO01; family MPNO01; genus MPNO01. The sequence goes on from CBDBCA010000002.1 coordinate 1,416,509, forward strand.
GGCCCGAACGCCTTGGCGGCAGTCCGGAACCCGTCGGCGCGAAGCTCGACGCGCTCCGCGGAGCCGCGTGATGTCGGGGATCGAACTGCGCGAGCGCGAGGTCGAGGCGTGGGGCGGGCGGCTCACGATGCGCGTCAAGACGGCCGGGTCGGGCCCGCCGCTGGTCTATCTCCACCCGGCCGCGGGGCTGCACTTCGATCCCTTCCTCGAGGCGTTGAGCGCCGACTGGACCGTCATCGCGCCCGAGCATCCGGGGACCAGCGAGGGCGACGCCGAGGCGATCCACGCCGTCGACGATCTCTGGGATCTCGTGCTGATCTACGACGAGGCGATCCGCGCGCTCGACCTCGACGGCCCGGTCGTGGCGATCGGCCAGTCCTTCGGCGGCATGATGGCGGCCGAGCTCGCGGCGCTCCGTCCAGACATGTTCGCACGCCTCGTTTTGCTCGCCCCGATCGGGCTCTGGCGTGAGGATGTGCCGATCGCCAACTGGATCATGACGCCGCCCGAGGAGCTTCCGGCGCTGCTTTTCAAGGACCCCGGTTGCGCCGCAGCGCGGACGATGTTCACGCCACCCGAGGACGCGGGCGTGGCGCTGGCCGCTACGGCCGGGCTGATCTGGGCGCTCGGCTGCACGGGTAAGTTCGTCTGGCCGATCCCCGACCGGGGGCTCGCCAAGCGTATCCACCGGATCGCCGCGCCGACGCTGATCGTCTGGGGCGAGGACGACGCGCTGATCCCCTCCGCCTACGCCGCCGAGTTCGGCGAGCGGATCGCCGACAGCCGGGTCGAAATCCTCCCCGAATGCGGCCACATCCCGCAGCTCGAACGGGGCGCCGAGACGCTGGACATGGTGCGGGGGTTCCTGACGGCGGGGTAAGGGCGCGCCATACGGGTGAGACCGGGTGCGCGGCCCCGGACCCCGGAACAAGTTCGGGGTGACAATTTGTGCGGTTTCCGAAAACGAGCCCGGCAATCGAGCGGCCGTACAACGGCCTTCGTCGCGCAGCCGGCGCCCTGCCGCCCGCTGTCACCCCGGGCTTGTTCCGGGGTCCAGGGAAGCCGGCACGGCGGTCCGGCGGAAGGCGCCTATCCCGCCTGCAGCGACTCCAGGATCTCGCGGCTCGACGGGGCGAGCTCGCAGTTGATGGCGTCGAACGCGGAGAGCGGCGGGAACACCAGACCGGTACCCTCCATGTGGCCGCGCATCTCGGTGAGGTAGCGGTTGACGATCGCCTCGGTGGTGTTCCGCTTGAGCCCGTGTTCGAGGCAGAAATCGTTGTCCGCCCCGGTCAGCCGGCCGAAGGCGCGCTTGACGCAGTTGGGCAGCACGCGGTTGAAGATCTGCTGGAACTCGGCGAGCTGGACCGGGTCCCTGGCGACCTCCTTCAGGTTCTCGACGCCGTTGTCGTAGTGGTCCTCCTCGTCGGCCAGCACCTCTTCCTGGCTGTCCGCCCAGGGGGTGTAGGACGACTGGCGGTATTCCATGATCTGGTGGCTGCCGGCGCGGTCGACGGTGAAGTTGAACACCGCGATGTGGAGCCAGTTGTCGAGGTCGAGCTGCCAGAAATCGGCCGCGTCCGGACGGCCGGCGATGATCTCCTCGGGGTCCTCGCCGAGGTCGACCAGCAGGTCGTAGAGCCCCTGGCTGTGACGCGCCTCCTCGGCCGCGAACTCCGCCGCGAGCGCCTTCTCCTTCCAGTTGGGCGCGACCGAGATCGCCTTCCCGAACACCTCGGCGGTCGCGGTCTCGGCATAGATCTGCCGCGTCATCAGGCGAACCAGAAGGTCCTTGTACGGGCCGCCCACCTGCTCGGGGCGCGCGAATTCGGGTGCCGGGGCCATGGGGCGGGATCCTCTCTCGGTATATCCGGGTACGGGAGGGAACTTAGGCAGGGAGGCGGCGGTGTCAATGCGTCAGGAGCGGGAAGTCAGGCTGAAAACCCCACCCTCAGACGGCCTGGAGACGCGTCATCTCCGCTTCGAATTTTGCCTCCAGCCGCGCCGCCTCGTCCTCGGGCAGCCAGCAGGTCAGCTTGGGGAACACCATGCGGAAGAACGAAGACCGCCCGTACTCCCAGTGGCGCGCGGATATCTCTTCGCGCAGTTCCTTCAGGATGCTGTCGATCCGGCGCCGCACCTGCTCCGGGTCGGGCCGGTAGGCCTCGGCGGGCGAGATGCCGAACAGGTCGCCCTGTTCGTGCTCGTCCAGAGTGTCTTGTCGGCGCGTTGCCACCCGGAACCCCGCATCTGGTAGCAATTCCCGACGGCCACCATACATTTCGATGCCGATTCGCTCCAATGGGCAATCGCATCGACCGGAAAAGCCGCGCGTCAGCGGTTGATCGGGTAATCGCCCTGACCGTCCCAGAAGGGATGGAGGAGGAGCCTGTGAAGATGCAGCTCGGCCGGGTCGCGGAAGCTGTCCAGGCCGATGGTCATCGCCTCGTGGCCCTTCGCGGGCTGGTCCCGGTAGGTGCCGAAAAGGCGGTCCCACCAGGGAAAGTTGAAACCGAAATTGCTGTTGGTCTCGGCCGTGATGTCGGAATGGTGGACTCGGTGCATGTCGGGCGTGACGACGATCAGGCGCAGCACCCGGTCGAGTCCCAGGGGCAGGCGAAGATTGCCGTGGTTGAACATCGAGGTGCCGTTCAGCAGCACCTCGAAGATCACCATGGCCAGCGCCGCCGGGCCGATCACGATCACCGCCGCGAACTTCAGCAGCACCGAGAGGATGATCTCGAACGGGTGGAAGCGGGAGCCGGTGGTGACGTCGAAATCGAGATCAGCGTGATGCATGCGATGAAGGCGCCACAGCGCCGGCACGGCGTGGAACATGACGTGCTGGAGGTAGATCACGAGATCGAGCACGAGAACCGCGATCGCGACCTCCAGCCAGAACGGCAGCGCGACCAGGTTGAGCACCCCCCAGCCGCGCTCTTCCGCGATCACGGCGAGCGCGACCGGCGCGACGGGGACGAGCAGCCGCACCGCCACGGTGTTGAGGGCGACGATGCCGATATTGGCGTACCAGCGCAGCCAGCGGGGCTGGCTCGGCGCCCGCCTCGGCGCGGCCAGTTCCCACAGCGCCACAACGGCGAAAATGCCGACGAAGAAGCCGAGCCTGATCGCGGGCTCGCTCTCGGCGATGAACTCGGGCATCGGTCACACCGGAACGATATCGTCGAGCGCCACCCGGAGCGCGTCGGCGAGCTTGCGAAGGGTCTTCACGGAACCCGCGTTGCGTCCGGCTTCGATCTCCACGATCTGCACCCGGTTGACGCCGGAGACGCGTGCGAGCCGGGATTGGGAAAAGCCGCGGTATTCCCGCCAGACCCTGAGCGCCGATTCCCCGTCAATGAGGCGGTCGGCGACGCTGGAAGGAACGAGCTCTTCCTCCCCGGCGGCGATCCGCGCCTCAATGTCCAGCGCCGCCCGGAAGTCCTCGAAATCTTCTTCCATGGCGCGCAGACGGTCGTATTCCGCTCTCGGGATCGTTACGGTTTCGGTCATCGAAGTTACTCCCGATAGGCGCTGCCGCGGCTGGTTACGTGGAGGACGTGGAGCGTGCTCATCTCGCGCATCACGATCCGCCAGTCTCCCACCCTGAGGCGTACCAGGCCGTCCTCACCCTTCATAGCGACGACGTTGTTCGCCTGCGACGCAGGGTCGTCCGCGTAGGCCCTGATTTTCTCCCGGATACGGCTTGCCAGATTGCGCGGCATCCGGGACAGAGCCTTCACGGCGGTGCGGCTATACGCGATATCTCTCACGTCGATTATGTAGTCAATGGCTACATTGTAGTCAAGAACGACAGGCGAAGGTTTGCACCTTGTCATGGCAATCAGACTCTAGATGCCCCCTGTACCGCCGCCCGGGACCCCGTGCTAAATTCGGCGCCCTTCGATCGTTCGAGAATTTCCCCCCGCCAGAGACCCCCATGCATCCGGTCGCGGAAGACATTCTGACATTCTGGTTCGAGACCACCGACCTCTCGGCCGAGATCGAGCGGCGGCAGGTCTGGTTCCGCTCGACGCCCGAATTCGATGCGGAACTCGCCGAGCGTTACACCGCCGTCCATGAGCGCGCGGCGGGCGGGGCGTTCGACGGCTTCGTCGCGACCCGCGAGGAATGCCTCGCCCTGGTGATCGCGCTCGACCAGTTCCCGCGCAACATCTTCCGCGGCACGCCGCGCGCCTTCGCCTCCGACGCCAAGGCGCGCGAGATCGCCCGCATCGCCCTCGAACGCGGCCATGACGAGGGGTTGTGCTCGTCGTTCAAGATGTTCTTGTACCTCCCCTTCGAGCACAGCGAGAGCCTCGCAGACCAGGAGCGCGCGGTGGTGCTCTACGGGGGGCTCGGCGAGGACCGCTCGCTCGAAGCCGCGCTCGGCCACCGCGACGCGATCCGCCGCTTCGGCCGCTTCCCGCACCGCAACGAGACGCTCGGGCGCGAGAACACGCCGGACGAGGCGGAATATCTCAAGGCGCCGCCGAGCTGGGGGCTGACGGCGGAGGAATTCGCCGAATGGGAGCGCGAGAAGGAAGCGCGCGAGCAGGCGGCGTCCGGCTGACGCGGCAAGGGGAGGCGGATGGAGGAGAGATATACCAAGGGTTTCCCGGTCTCGTGGGAACAGCTCCACCGGGATGCCCGGGCGCTCGCCTGGCGGCTCGCCTCGATGGGGCCGTGGAACGGGGTGATCGCGGTCACGCGCGGCGGGCTGGTGCCCACCGCGATCGTCGCCCGCGAGCTCGAGCTCCGCATGATCGACACCATCTGCGTCACCTCATACGACTGGAAGGACCAGGGCGGGATCGAGGTCATCAAGGGCATCGAGGGCGATGGGGAGGGGCTGCTGATCGTCGACGACCTGGTCGATACCGGGCAGACCGCATCGCTGGTGCGCGACATGCTGCCCAAAGCGCATTTCGCCACCGTCTACGCCAAGCCCGCCGGGCGGCCCATGGTCGACACCTTCATCACCGAGGTCAGCCAGGACACCTGGATCTACTTCCCCTGGGACATGGAGCTCCAGTTCGTCCAGCCCATCGTCCAGGCCGCCCCGCCGGGGTAGGAAACCACGCCTTCCGCGCTTTTCCCGGCGCTCCTATAATCCGTCCCCTTTTCGCGGCGAGGGGAGGCCGGGCGAGGCGTGGCCGGGCGATCGATCCCAATCCTGCTCAACGGCGAGCCCTGCGAGATCCGGGACGTGCCGCCGGCCACGACGGTGCTCGACTGGCTCCGGACGGAAAGGCGTCTCACCGGCACCAAGGAAGGCTGCGCCGAGGGCGATTGCGGCGCCTGCACGGTCGTGCTCGGCATCCCCGACGGCGGCGACCTGCGCTACGAGGCGGTCAACAGCTGCCTGATCGCCATGCCCCAGCTCGCCGGAAGGGCGCTTCTGACCGTCGAGGGGCTGGCGGCGAACGGTCGCCTCCACCCCCTGCAGCAAGCCCTGGTCGAGGCCGATGCAAGCCAGTGCGGGTTCTGCACGCCGGGAATCGCGATGGCGCTCTTCGCCTTCCTCGAATGCGGCGAGGCGCCGGAGGTCGAGACGATCCACGACGCGCTTGCCGGCAATCTGTGCCGCTGCACCGGGTACCGGCCGATCGTCGATGCCGCCCGCGAGGCGGAGCGCGCGCCCGCGGGCGCCCCCGTCGCACCGGTTCCCGAGGCCGGACCCGATTACGAGGCCGGGAAGCAGGTCTTCTTCGCGCCCCGGACGCTCGACGGACTTATCGAGCTGCGCACGAAGCACCCGGACGCACCGATCCTCGCCGGCGGCACCGATCTCGGGCTCCTGTTCTCTAGGGAACGCCGCGCCTTCGACGCCATAATCTCGGTCGCGCGGGTCGAGGAGCTGAACCGGCTGGAAGTCCGCGAGGAAGAAATCGAGATCGGCGCGGCGGTCACCTATACGCGCGCGCTTCCGGTGCTGGACGCGGAATATCCGGGAATGGGCGAGCTGATCCGCCGCATCGGCTCGCGTCAGATCCGCAATCTCGGCACGATCGGCGGCAATGTCGGCAACGCTTCTCCCATCGGCGACACGCCGCCCTGCCTGATCGCGCTCGACGCCACCCTGGTCCTGCGGGGGCCGGATGGAGCGCGCGAAATGCCTATCGAGGACTTCTTTCTCGACTACCGCAAGACCGACCTGCGCCGCGGCGAAGTCATCGGGTCGGTGCGCGTCCCGCGCCTCGGCACCGATGAGATTTTCCGCACCTACAAGGTCTCCAAGCGCTACGACCAGGACATCTCGGCGGTGATCGGGGCCTATCGCCTCACCCTGGCTGACGGCCGCGTGACCGACGCGAGGATCGCCTATGGCGGCATGGCGGCAACGCCGAAGCGCGCGCGCCACGCTGAACAAGCGCTGACCGGAAGATCCTGGGACGGGGAGGCCGTCGAAAGCGCCAAGCGGGCGATGGCCAACGATTTCGAGCCCATCGACGATTTCCGCGCCGGCGCGCGCTACCGCGCCACGGTCGCCGCCAACCTGCTGGAGCGCCTCCGTCTCCAGACCACCGGAGGGGACACGCCAACCGGGGTGTTCGCGCTGTGACCGCATCGGCGCTCAAGGGCGGGGTCCACCGCGCATGGCGCCACGACAGCGCCGAGAAGCACGTCACCGGGCGCGCGGTCTATATCGACGACATGCCGGCCGTTCCGGACACCCAGGAAGTCTGGCTCGCCACCAGCCCGCACCCGCATGCCCGAATCCTCTCCATCGACTGCACGGAGGCACGCACTCTCCCGGGGGTGAGCGCCGTCGTCACCGCCGCCGACATACCGGGGGTCAACGACGTTGCGCCGATCTTCTCGGGCGAGCCGATCCTGGCCGACGGGGTCGCCGAATATGTCGGCCACCCCGTCGCGGCGGTCGCCGCCCGCGACCGCGACACCGCGAGGCGGGCGGCGGCGCTGGTCGCGGTCGAATACGAGGTCCTGGAACCCGTGCTCTCCATCGAGCAGGCGCTGGAGCGCGAGAGCTATGTCGCGAAGCCGCAGGCGATGAAGCGGGGCGACGCGGCAGCCGCGATCGCCGCCGCACCGCACCGGATTTCCGGCGAGGCGGGCTGCGGCGGGCAGGATCATTTCTACCTCGAAGGCCAGGTCGCGCTCGCCGTGCCCCGGGAAGACGCAGACATGCTGGTCTATTCGTCGACCCAGCACCCGACCGAGGTGCAGCACGGCGTCGCGCACACGCTCGGCGTGCCGGCCAACGCGGTCACCGTCGAGGTCAGGCGGATGGGCGGCGCGTTCGGCGGCAAGGAGAGCCAGGCGACCATCGTCGCGGCCATCGCCGCCGTGCTGGCGCGCGCCGCCGGCCTGCCGGTGAAGCTCCGGCTCGCGCGCGACGAGGACATGATCGTCACCGGCAAGCGGCACGACTTCCTGTTCCGCTACGAGGCCGGGTTCGACGGGACGGGGCGGATTGCCGGGCTCGACATCCTGTTCGCCGCGCGGGCGGGAAACGTCGCCGATCTCTCGACCTCGGTGATGGGGCGCGCGCTGTGCCACGCGGACAACTGCTACGACATTCCGAACGCCCGTTTCCGCGGCTATTGCTGCAAGACCAACACGGTCTCCAACACCGCCTTCCGCGGCTTCGGCGGTCCGCAGGGGATGGTCGTCATCGAGATCGTGATCGAGCACATCGCCCGCACCCTCGGCATGGACGTCGAGGCGGTGCGCCGCGCCAACTACTACGGCGATGCGCCGAAGAACGTCACGCCCTACGGCCAGGTGGTCGACGACAACATCATCGAGGTGGTGGTGGAGAGCGTTTCCGAGAGAGCCGACTACGAGGCGCGAAGGCGCGAGGTCGCCGGGTTCAACGAGACCAGCCCGGTGATCAAGAAAGGCATCGCGATGGTGCCGATCAAGTTCGGCATCTCGTTCAACGTAAAGAGCCTCAACCAGGCCGGCGCGCTGGTCCACGTCTATACCGACGGCAGCGTCCATCTGAACCACGGCGGCACCGAGATGGGGCAGGGTCTCTACGTCAAGATCGCCCAAGTGGTGTCGGAGGCGTTCCAGATCGATCTCGACCGGATCAGGGTCTCGCCCGCTTCCACCGACAAGGTGCCCAACACCTCCGCCACCGCGGCGTCGTCGGGCTCCGACCTCAACGGCATGGCGGCGCTGGATGCGGCGAACCGGATCAAGGAACGGATGACCGGCGTCGCGGCGGAGCATTTCGGGGTCGCGCCCGGCGAGATCCGCTTCGCCGACAACCGCATCTATGCCGGCAACCAGAGCCTCGCCTTCGACGAGCTCGCGAAGATGAGCTGGGCGGAGCGCGTCTCGCTCTCGGCCACCGGCTTCTACCGCACCCCCGACATCCACTGGGACGGCGAGACGATGCAGGGCCGTCCGTTCTTCTACTACGCCTACGGCGCCTGCGTCGCCGAGGTCGCCATCGACACGCTGACCGGGGAGAACCGGGTGCTGCGCGCCGACATCCTGGAGGATTGCGGGGCCTCGCTGAATCCGGCGATCGATCTCGGCCAGATCGAAGGCGGGTTCGTGCAGGGCATGGGCTGGGTGACGATGGAGGAGCTGTGGTGGGACGGGGAAGGGCGCCTCAGGACGCACGGCCCCTCGACCTACAAGATCCCGGGCAGCCGCGACGTGCCGCCCGTCTTCAACGTCCACATCCTGGAGGAATCTCCCAACCCCCATCCCACCATCTTCCGTTCCAAGGCGGTGGGCGAGCCGCCGCTGATGCTGGCGCTCTCGGTCTGGCTCGCGATCCGGGACGCGGTCGCCTCGCTTGCGGATCACCGCCGCTTCGTCCGCCTCGACCCGCCGGCGACGCCGGAGCGGGTGCTGGCCGCGGTCGAGGAGATTCGGGCGCCATGAATCTCGCCGAACTCAACGGCGCGACGCGCGAGGAATTCACCGCCGCGCTCGGCCCGATCTTCGAGCATTCGCCGTGGATCGCGGGCGAGGCCTGGGCGGCGCGACCCTTCGCCTCGGTCGAGGACGTGTTCGAGGCGATGACGGCGGCGATCGCTACGGCCGAGGAGGACATGAAGCTCGCCCTGATCCGCGCCCATCCCGACCTCGCCGGCAAGGCGGCGCGGGCCGGCGCTCTCACCGAGCATTCGACCCGAGAGCAGCAGGGCGCCGGGCTCGACCGGCTGAGCGACGAGGAGTTCGAGCGTTTCCACCGGCTCAACGCCGCCTACCGTGAACGCTTCGGTTTTCCCTTTATCGTTGCGGTCCGGTTGCATACGAAGGACAGTATTCTGGAGGCATTCGAGCGGCGTCTCGCCAACGACGGGGCGGCGGAGATGGAAGAGGCGCTGCGGAATATCGGTCTGATCGGCCGGTTCCGGCTGTTGGACCTGTTGCGGGACTGAGACGCGACGATGGAAACGATCCTCAGCGAATGGGGCAACCTGGTCCTCAGATGGGCCCATATCATCACCGGCATCGCCTGGATCGGCTCGTCCTTCCTGTTCATGTGGCTCGACAGCCATCTCGAGAAGCCCAACCCGCCGCGCAAGAACGTCGAGGGCGAGCTCTGGATGACCCATAGCGGCGGGTTCTACGTCGTCGAGAAGATGGACCTCGCGCCCGAGGAAGTTCCGCGGACGCTGCACTGGTTCAAATGGGAGGCGGCGTGGACCTGGATAACCGGGTTCCTGCTGCTCTGCCTGATGTACTATTACGGGGCGGAGATCTACCTGATCGACCGCAACGTGGCGGACCTCTCAAAGCCCGAGGCCATCGCCATCGGCGTCGCGCTGCTCGTCGCGTCATGGTTCGTCTACGACGCGCTCTACAAGTCGCCGCTCAGGCATCGTGGCGCCACTGTCGAGTGCATCGGCTTCGCGCTCCTGATCCTCGTGACTTACGGCCTCACCCACGTGTTCAGCGCGCGTGGCGCCTACATGCATGTCGGCGCCATGCTGGGCACCATCATGGTCGCCAATGTCTGGATGATCATCATCCCGGCGCAGCAGAAGCTGGTGGACGCGACCAGGGCGGGCACCGCGCTCGACGCGCGGCTCGCCTTCAACGCCAAGCAGCGCTCGGTCCACAACAACTACATGACGCTGCCGGTCATCTTCATCATGATCAGCAGCCACTACCCGAGCACGTTCGGCCACGAATACGCCTGGGCGGTCCTCATCGTCGTCTTCATCGCGGGCGCTCTGGTGCGCCACTGGTTCAACCTGCGCAACGAGGGCCGGTCCCGGCTCTGGCCGATCCCCGCCGCGGTGGTCATCATCCTCGCGCTGATCTACGTGACGCTGCCCGGAAGGACGATGACGGCGGAGGACGAGGACGCGGATCCGGTCACCTTCGCCCAGGCCTACGACATCGTCGCCAGGCGCTGCGTCTCCTGCCACGCCGCCAAGCCGTCGGACGAGAACTTCGAAAAGCCGCCCAAGAACGTCGCCTTCGACACCGCCGAGCAGATTCGCGACCAGGCGCCGAAGATCCGGGCGGTCGCGGTGCTGACCAGGACCATGCCGGTCGGCAACGAGACGGAGATGACCGACGAGGAGCGCCGCATCCTCGGGCGCTGGATCGCCGAAGGCGCGGAGATTGAATAGCGCGCGCGCCCTCGCGGCCGCACTGCTCTTCGTCGCGGCGTCGGTCTCCGCGCCAGCCCCGGCGCAGACGCCGGCCTTGGCGGAAGGAAGCTGGCCCGCCGTCGACGGCTATGCCGACGACCTTGGCGTTTCCGTCACGCTCGATAGCACGAGCCCGTTCGGACTCTCGGATTTCCGCGCGAAGGCAAGCGAGCCGACGGACGTGCCGGCGACCCTGTTCCTGCCGAATGACCGAAAGAAGGGGAGCAGGGTGCCGGCGGTGGTGCTCCTTCACGGCGCCGCCGGCGTGCTCTACCAGCGCGAGTTGACCTACGCCCGCCAGTTCGCGGCGATGGGCGTCGCCGCGCTGGTGATCGACGTTTTCGGCGGCCGCCGCGACCGCGCCAGCGGCTTCATCGAGCGGCTGCTCGAGATCACCGAGACGATGATGATCGCCGACGCCTATGCCGGGCTCCGCTTCCTCGGTCGCCACGAGGCGGTCGATCCGCGCAGGATCGCGCTGATGGGGTTCTCCTACGGAGGCATGGCGTCGGTGCTCGCCGCCTATTCGCAGGTCGCCGAGACGATGGCGCCCGACGGGCACCGCTTCGCCGCCCATGTCGCGTTCTACGGTCCCTGCCTCGCGCGGCTCGAAGACAGCAGGGCGACCGGCGCGCCGGTGCTGATGGTCTGGGGCAGCGAGGATGCGCTGATCGACCCGGAGCGTTGCGCGGAAATCGCGGTCGACCTGAGAAAGGGCGGAGCCCCGGTCCGGACCGTCGTCTATGACGGCGCCTATCACCAGTGGGACGGCGCCTGGGAGGGGCCGTTCGAGATCGGCCGCAGCCTCGCCGATTGCAGCTTTCGGGTCAGCCGCGCCGGCATCGCGCGCGATCAACTCACCTACCTGCCGATGACCGATCCCTGGCTGCGGCGGGTCATTCTCGGGCTCTGCGTCGCCGGCGACGGCTACATGATCGGCCGCGACGACAAGGTGAGGGCGCGGTCGAACCGGGACGTGGGCCGTTTCCTGGCAACGGCGTTCACGCGGAAGGAGCGCGGCGATGGGTAGGCTGACGACGCATGTGCTCGATACCGCGAACGGCCGCCCCGCCGCGGGGGTCCGGATCGCGCTCTACCGCGCCGAGGACCAGAACCGGGCGGTCGCCGCGGCGACCACCAACGCCGACGGGCGCTGCGACGAACCCATTCTCGAAGGCGAGGAATTCGCGGCCGGGGTTTACGAGCTGATCTTCCATGTCGGCGATTACTTCCGCGACGCGGGGCACGAAGGGCCGTCGCCTCCCTTCCTCGACGTCGTCGTGATCCGCTTCGGCATCGCGAGCGCCGACGAGCACTACCACATCCCCCTCCTGGTTTCCCCTTTCGGCTACACGACTTATCGCGGTAGCTGAACAGGTCCCTCTGGGAGGGTTATATTTCGTCCGGGTCTCAACCCGTGTGGGCTTGGCCCAATCCGCCGCCTGCGAGGTAGCCGAGCCAGACGGCGATCAGGCATGCGATCACCGACAGCAGGACGTTGCCGAGGGCGGCTATCCAAGCGCCTTCGCGAAGCAGGTCCAGGGTCTGAAGGCTGAAAGCGGAAAAGGTGGTGTACCCGCCGCACAAACCCACCACGATGAAGGCCCGGATGTGATGTCCCGGCAGCCACGAACGGTCGAGGGATTCGCCCATCGCGGCCACGACGCCGATCACGAACGACCCCACGACGTTGACGAGGATCGTGCCCCACGGAAAGTCGTCGCCCAACCGAGCCGACACCACCGCGCCGCACCAGTAGCGCCCAACGCCGCCGATCGCGCTACCGATTGCAACCCACAAATAGGTCATGTGCCGGTCCGTTCCGCACTCGCCGACGCGGGCGCGCCGATATCGACTAGGGATGCGAACCCGGTTCGCGCTTCAGTGACCGATCGACCAGGGGCGTGAATGCGTGTTGTGCAGACCTTCGCCGAGGCCGGTGTTGCGCCGCGCGCCGTGGCTGTGGCCGTGGTCATGCCCATGACTGTGGCCGCCCGGCTTTCCGGACACCACCCTGGGCTCGTCCGCGCTCTTTTCGTTTCGCTGATGCGCGATCCGGTTGTTGGGGTCCATGTTGGCGATGAACGGCGCGCTTATGCTGCGCGGGGCCGCGTTGCCGCAATCCGGGCAGGGCATCGGCTCCGACGATCGGCTCATCGGCTGTATCTCGGTAAACGGGCCGCATGCCCCGCAATCATAACCGTAAATCGGCATCGCGCCCTCCTCCATCGCCGAGCCGGATGCCGCCCGGCCCCGACGGGCCGGGCGGCAATGTCGGCTAGGTAAGCCAGCCTTCGAGAATCAGGTAGCCGGGCAGCCAAGCGGTCAGCACACCCTGTATCGAGGTCATGGCTCCCGTCGCCTTGAGGATCGGTCTCTGCATCGCCAGCAGCAGGAAGAACATGAACCACAGTACCGCCCACGCGGCCCAGCACACGCCCAACCACCACCCCAGCGGCGAGGTGGCGGCCATGAACTGGACCACGGCCACCGGGACAACGGTGATGGAGACGAACAGGCTGTACCAGCCGAGCCCGCGGCCATCGACGTCCTGGAACCGGTTATAGGCCACCCACAGATAGGTGAAGCTGAAGAGCAACGTCAGCGCCGCAGCCCTGATTGATTGGTCATCGGCACCGGGCCCGAAGGCCAGATATGCGGCCACGGCCGCAGTGACGAGACCGGAAAAGATGTTGATGATCGCGATCTCGCGATCACCGATGCGCCCCAACAGCCAGATTCCGTTCAGGAACAGAACGGCTCCAACCCAGAGCAGTGCAAGTCCGAGCATTTTCGAGTCCTCCGCGTGTCAGATACTCCGCAGAGTGACCGGTGCGGATGCACTTACGCGACGGTACGCCGCACCGAACAAACGTTCGCCGGTCATCATCTGCGGACCGGGATGCGAAGCGGAGGCCGGACGGTCGCCGCCCCGCCTCCGCGATGCATCAATCAGCTGCAGGACGTCGCGTCTACGCCGCTGACGTGGACGGTCGGTCCGGAAGCGTTCGGCCGGATATCGAAATCGAAGATCTCCGTTGGAACGGCAACCGTGCAACACGCGTTCGGGATGTCGACGATTCCGCTGACCCGGCCCTCGACGGGAGCCGTGCCAAGGATCATGTAAGCCTGCTCGCCCGAATAGCCGAACTTCTTGAGATATTCGACCGCGTTCAGGCAGGCGCGGCGGTAGGCAACCGTCGCATCCAGATACTTCTGGGAACCGTCGTGCTCGTCGACGCAGACCCCCTCGAAGATCAGGTACTCGGAGTAATGAGGCTCGACCGGGCTTGGCTTGAAGACCGGGTTGGTGATCCCGTACTTCTCGACACCGCCCTTGATGACGTCGACGCCGATATCGATCCAGCCGGCCATCTCGATGGCGCCGCAGAAGGTGATCTCGCCGTCGCCCTGCGACCAGTGGATGTCGCCCATCGAGAGCCCGCCGCCCGACTGGTAGACCGGGAAGTAGCAGGTTGAGCCGCGCGACAGGTTCTTGATGTCGCAGTTCCCGCCATGCTCGCGCCCGGGCACCGTGCGCGCGCCTTCCAGGCCCGCGGCGTTCGCCGCGTCGCCCGTCATCTGCCCCATCAGCGCCGTCGTCGTCCCGGCGAGGCCGTCCGGCAGCGTGCACAAAGGCGGCACGCGGTCCGGATCGGTCCTGAACAGGGCCGACTCCCGGTCGTTCCACCGCTTCAGCAGATCGGCGTCAGGCAGAGTGCCGATCAGCCCGGGATGAATGAGCCCGGGAAAGCGCACGCCGGGAATGTGGCGCGACGTGGTGTAGATGCCGTGGAAGTCCCAGCACGCCTTGCGCGCCTCGGGGAAGTGCTTGTCGAGGAACCCGCCACCGTTTTCCAGCGCGAAGATCCCGGTGAACCCCCACTTGGAATCCGGCAGCCATCCGATGTCGTTGATGTCCACGACCATGAGGTCGCCGGGCTCGGCGCCCTCGACGCCGAACGGTCCGCTCAGATAGTGCACTTTCGAAAGATCGACATCCCGGATGTCGTTGGCGGACTCGTCGTTCTTGATCTGCCCGCCGGTCCAGTCGTAGCACTCGACCCGGAATTCATCACCGGGCTTGAAGGTTTCCACGATCGGGATATCCGGGTGCCACCGATTGTGGGTCTTGACGTCTTGATCTTCGGGCCATTTGTCCATTTCCGCCCGAAATACAGTGTTGGCCATGCTTTCCTCCCAATCCTTGAGTGCGCGTTTGTGCCGTTCACGGAACTTGTCCGTGCCGCAACTACTTGGGCCTCTAGCTGTACAGGCCCCGCACAAAACCTCGGGAAATCACTGTTCCGATCAGCCGCTATAATTACTTTTTATCTGACCGATAGAAGAAAACAGTATTATGCCGCCACACCGATCACAACCCCTATCTTCCACCACTATGCGGAATTGACGCTGGGCGGCGCGTATATCGTTGCCCGAAGCCCCTTGAGGGTCACTAACCGGGGGCATTTAATGTGATGATATAATATTACATAACACCGCGCGGAGGAGATAATTCCGGCGTGAAATCGCGCCGCTCTCCATC
The DNA here is from genome assembly GCA_965202835.1 of Alphaproteobacteria bacterium. Lineage (GTDB taxonomy): Bacteria > Pseudomonadota > Alphaproteobacteria > MPNO01 > MPNO01 > MPNO01. Next base: position 1,431,650 of record CBDBCA010000002.1, read on the forward strand.
CCCGCGCACAGGGCGAAATGTCGGGCAAGGACTCGCAATCCCGCGCGCGCGGCCCGATAACATCGGGTTGCCCTGCGCCGGGGCGGCAACTCGGGGAGGCGGTCGCCATGCCATCGTTTGCATTGCGTAACGCGAGCGTCCCGCCTTCCCTGCCCGGGGAGCCGGCCGACCTCTTCCCGTTCCGGGGAAGGTCAGGCCCCGAGCGGCCTGACGGGACCGCGGAGCGAACGCTTGCTCACCCCGCCATCGGAAAGTCCGGGGGCCACGGCCGGGAGGGCGTCAGGGTGCGCCTTCCACCGTGGGATCTTCGGGCAACGGCAGATCGGCGGCCAGCCGGATCGCGCCCGAGGCGCGGTCGAACAGGCGGACCGCGCGATCGCCGGCGAGGGATTCCGGCCGCCATTCGAAGTCCTCGTGCTGGCGCAGGAACGCGACCTCGCCGCGGCCGGGCACCCGACACTCCCGCTTGCCTTTGGGGCACTTGCCCGTCGCAGTCCGTTCAGGTCGGCGAGGTCGGCGAGGTCGGAGAGCCAGAGCGCGAGATCGACATCCTTGCACTCGTGCCATAGCTCGATCCCCTTGCGCCGGCATGGCTGGAAGCGGGGCACCTCCTTCCAGGGATCGCGCGCCACGGAGCCGATCGGGGAGACCGCAACGACATGAGGGTGGTCGCGCCACGCGGCCGTCCACTTCCCCACAGGCCCAGCAACCGCAACAGAAGCGGTCAATCGATGTTCTATAGCGTGTCCGTTCTTGATTGAACCGCCTCGTCCATTTTCTTCCGTCATGGTCGGCGAAGGCCGACCATCCACGTTTTGTTTTTGATTCCAGAGACTTAAAAACTCGTGGATGGTCGGCCTTCGCCGACCATGACGGTTAGGAAGCAAGGGTAACAGCGCTTCCATCTGAGACGGACAGGCTCTAGGAAAACCGGACAAATCTACTTGCTAACGACAGCCCCGGCTGAGGTGTTGCCGGAATGGTGATCGAACGGAACGGCGTCCCCCGTTCCGATCTCCTCTATGGGCAGGGAATAGGCTGGCCTCAGAACGTGGTCGGCTCTTCCGTCATTTCGCGGCGCTCCTCGATGTCGAAGCGGTCCCTGTAGATCGGCCGTCCGCCGGTGTTGGGTCCCGGATACTGGCAGAACACGATGGTCACACCGTTCTCGGTGTGGAGTTCGCGCTCGACATGGGGGTCGGGGTGGAAGACGAAAGTGCCGGCGGTCAGCCTCTCCCCGTTCACCGTGCACTCTCCCTCGGTGATGTACCAGACCTGCGCGAAATCGTGGGCGTGGTCGGGGAAGTGGCCGCCGGGCTCGAAGCGGGTGACGCCGAACAGCGGCTCGGTCGGGTCTTCGGCGCACGGGTGAAAGGCGATCTTTCCCCATTCGCCCGGCCAGCGGATGCGCTTCCATTCGAGGTCGTCGACATGGACCGCCCGGTGCGGCGCGCGCTCCCCGATCAGCCTCGCCACCCGCGCCTCTCGATCCTCGGCCATTTTCGCCCCTTCCCTCGCGGTTGTAGGGTTCGATCTGACCACTCCACCGGACGGATGACAACATGGATCTGGGGCTTGCGGGCAAGCACGCGCTGATCACCGGCGCGTCGCGGGGTATCGGGGAGGCGATCGCCCGCCGCCTCGCGGAAGAGGGCTGCCGGCTGACGCTCGCCGCGCGGTCGGCCGACCGGCTGGCGGCGCTGCGCGAAGAAATCGGGGCGGCGCATGGCGTGCGGGTGCGCGACATCGCGATCGACCTGACCGAAAAGGGCGCTTCCGCCAGGCTGGCGGGGAAGGCGGGACCGGTGGACATCCTGATCAACAACGCGGGTGCGATCCCGCCCGGCCGGCTACAAGAGATCGGCGGCGCGGAATGGCGGGCGGTCTGGGAACTCAAGCTGTTCGGCTATATCGACCTGATCCGCGCTGTCTATCCCGCGATGGCGGCTTCAGGCGGCGGAGCGATCGTGAATATCTGCGGCGCGAGCGGCGAGCGGCCCAAGGCCAACTATATCTGCGGGGCGACCGCGAACGCGGCGCTGATGGCGTTCACCCAGGCGCTGGGTGGCGACAGCATGAACGACGCAATCCGGGTCGTCGCGCTCAATCCGGGCCCGACGGAGACGGAGCATCTCGTCCGGCTGACCCGGAAGTCGGCGGCGGAAAAGCTCGGCGACCCGGAGCGCTGGCGCGAGCTCTGGGCGCCGCTCCCGGACGGGCGCGCGGCCACGGTGAACGAAATCGCCGACACCGCGGCGTTCCTCGCGTCGCCGCGCTCCGCCTATATCTCGGGCACGGTCGTCACCGTCGACGGCGGCTACTGCAACCGCGGCTCGCTGATGTAGCGCATTTTTCGAACGGGCACGATCGCAGCCGGTTGTCGCCCGGGAGGTCCCCCCTCTCCCTAACCCTCTCCCCGCTGGGGAGAGGGGATTGCGGTGCGGAGTTCCGCCTATCTTCCCCCCTCCCGCTTGCGGGAGGGGCCGGGGGAGGGTGGGTCGGTCGGGTACGGACCGCCGCGACCCGGTCAGGTCGGAAAATGCTGCCGATCGGTCACGCGGCGGGCGCCTCTTCGCCCTGCAGTTCCGGCATGATCTCTCGGGCGAACCGGCGCAGCGTTTCCACGTCGTCGGGCAGCAGGATCAGGATGTATTCGAAACCCATCTCCTTGAGGCGGCGGAGTCGGCGCAGGACTTCATCCGGGTCTCCGATCAGCGCATCGGACGCTCGGCCCGGTTCGGCATAGGACACGGGCTGGGTATCGTCGACGCCGGGAAGTGAGCCATAGGCCCCGACCATGCGTGAAACGCGTTGCTCGCGGGCTCGCACCGCCGCTTCGTACTCGCGCCCGTCCTCCGCGATGACGACGGCGCGGGCGAGGCCGACCTGCATGGGATCGAACGGCCTACCGGCTTGGGCGCAGGCTGAGCGCCATACCCGGAGCCGTTCCCCGGTACGCCCGAACGAGGCGAACTGGTCGAAGAGCACGTTCAGCCCGGCTCCCGCCACGCGGGCGATGGATTCGTCGGTGCCGGCTCCGGTCCACAGCGGCGGATGGGGTTTCTGCAGCACAGGCGGCTCGACCACGATGTTGCTGTATTGCCAGTACCTGCCGTCGTGACTGAACCGCTCGTCGGAGGTCCATGACCTGACGATCAGTCCAAGGGATTCCTCGAAGCGATCCAGCGCTTCTTCTCGGGGAATACGGAAGCTCTCGAACTCGACATCCCGGTACCCCTTTCCGATGCCGAAATCCAGCCGGCCCCGCGAGAGCAAGTCGAGGGTCGCCGCCTGCTCCGCGAGCAATACCGGGTCGTGCCACGGCAGCACCGTGACCGCGGTTCCAAGACGGATGCGTTCGGTCTTCGCCGCCAGATAGGTCAGAAGGTTGAGGGTCGCCGAAACCTGGCCTGCACCGGTGAAATGGTGTTCCACCAGGAAGACGCTGTGGTAGCCGAGCTCCTCGGCCTCCTGCACCAAGTCGACCAGCTTGCCGTAACCCTGGCTGTCCGGGGATTCGTCGCCGCGCCGAGCGATCGCGCCGCCGAAGAGGCCGAATTTCATGCGGGATCGCGGCCGAACGCGCCGGCCTCGCGGAGCGCGGCGATCTCCGCCGCGTCCAACCCGGCCTCGCCCAACACTTCCAAGGTGTCGGCGCCGAGCCGGGGCGCGGGGCGGGGCGCGCCGGTCGGGGTCCCGGAGAACACCGCCGCCGGGCGCGCCTGACGCAGCTTTCCGGCATCGGGATGCTCCGCCTCGATGACGATCTCGTTGGCCGCGATCTGCTCATTGGAGATCATCTGGTTTCGCGTCAGCACCGGGACGCAGGGAATGTCGACCGCCTCCAGCCGCGCCAGCCAATAGGCCGAGCTGTTGGTCTTCAAGGCCTCTTGGGTCAGGCCGAGCCGGTCGTCGATGTTCTCCTGGCGCAGCTCCTGGGTCTTGAACCGTGGATCGTCGAGCAATTCCGGCCGATCGATCGCTTCGGTGAGCCCGCGCCACTGCTTGTCGGTCTGGACCGCGACGCTGATATAGCCGTCCGAGGTCTCGTAGATCAGGTCGATGAAGCTGTGCGCCGCCTGTTGCGGCAGCTCGTCGCCGACGAAAGTCTGGCTTCCCATGTCGGAGGCCCAGAGGAAGGCGATCACGCTGTCCAGCATCGAGACCCGGACATGCTGGCCGCCCCCCGTCCGCTCGCGGGCCAGCAGCGCGGCGGTGACCGCCTGGGACGCCGTCACGCCGGTCAGCTTGTCGGGAAGAATGGTTCGAACCAGCCTGGGCCTGACCTCGTCCGATCCCGCCTGCACCGTCGTCAGCCCGGATATGGCCTGGATCAACGGGTCGTAGACCGGACGCCGCGCGAGCGGGCCGCGATGACCGAAGCCGGAGATCGAGACATAGACGATATCCGGCCGCGCCGCGCGCACCGCCCCTTCGTCGACGCCCAAACGCTCGACAACGCCCGGGCGGAAGTTCTGGATGAAGACATCGGCGCCCGCGACGATCGCCATCAGCGCCTCGAGACCCTTCGGGTTCTTGAGATCGAGCGCGATCGAACGCTTGTTCCGGTTGTTGTTGACGAACGATGCCGAGAACCCGCCGCGCCGGTTCGCCGAGGCGCGGGTGAAATCGCCGCCGTGAGGGGTCTCGACCTTGATCACCTCGGCGCCCTGGTCGGCGAGGATCATCGTCGCCAGCGGCCCGGAGATCACCGAGGTGAGGTCGACGATGCGGAAGCCTTCCAGAGGTCCGGCCATGTTTGCTCCCTCAACCGTCGACGGGCGGGTGGCGCTCGTGCCAGTGCCGCGCGATGTCGACACGCCGGCACACCCAGACCCGGTCGTGGTCGAGCGCGTAATCCATGAAACGCGCGAGCGCCGCCGCGCGACCCGGCCTTCCGGCGAGCCGGCAATGAAGACCGATGCTCATCATCTTGGGCGCGGTGTCCCCCTCCGCATAGAGCACGTCGAACGCATCCTTGAGGTAGCCGAAGAACCCCTCGCCCGAGGTGAAACCGGGCGGAACAGCGAACTTCATGTCGTTCTGATCGAGGGTGTAGGGAACGATCAACTGGTGCTTGCCGTCGATTTTCACCCAATAGGGGAGGTCGTCGTTATAGGCATCGGCGTCGTAGAGGAAGCCGCCGTCCTCCACCACCAGTCGCCGCGTGATGGGGCTCACCCGCCCCCCGTACCAGCCCAAGGGGCGCTCTCCCACGATCTTCTCGTGCGCCGCGATGGCAAGCCGCATGTGCTCTCGCTCGGTCGCTTCGTCGACATGCTGGTAGTCGATCCACCGCCAGCCGTGCGTCGCCAGCTCGTGCCCCGCCTCGTGCATGGCGATGGCGGCGTCGGGATGCTTCTCGATGGCGAGGCCGACCGCGTAGCAGGTGAAGTGGGTGCCGCGCGATTCGAACAACCGCATCAGGCGCCAGAACCCCGCTCGGCTGCCGTACTCGTACATCGTCTCGGCGTTGATGTTGCGCGCGCCCATGACCGGCGCCCCGCCCGGGGTCTCGCTGAGGAACGTCTCGGAGTGGGCGTCGCCGTTGAGCACGGTATTCTCGCCGCCCTCCTCGTAGTTGACGACGAACTGGACCGCCAGTCTCGCCCCGCCCGGCCATTCCGGATCGGGCGGCGTCGGGCCGTAGCCGACGAGGTCGCGGGGGTAGGGATCGTCCATTTCAGCTCCTCAGCTGTCGGCGAGCGCGCACAGCGTCTCCGCGAGGACCCGCGCGCCGGCGGCGCAATCCTCGGGCGAGGCGTATTCGCTCTCGTGATGGCTGACGCCCCGCAGGCAGGGAATGAAGATCATCGCCGTCGGGCTCACCCCGGCGACGAAGGCCGCGTCGTGGTTCGCGCCCGAGGGAAGCCGTAGCGACGGCAGGTCGCAGGTCGTGGCGCTTTTTTCGATCAGGTCGACGATGCCGGTCTCGAACGCGACGGGCCTCTGGTCGAAGGTCCGGCTGATGCGGACCGAGCAGGGCAGCGCGGCATTCTCGCATACCCGGGCGATGCGCCGCGCCCGGCGATCCAGCTCCCAGCCGTCCGGATGCCTGAGGTCGATGGAGAAGCGCACCTTGGACGGCACCGTGTTGGGCGAGTTGGGCTCGACCTCGAAACGGCCGACGGTAAAGCGCAGCACGTCCTTCGGGTCCGACATGGTTTCGTTGAGCCGGGCCACCGCGCGCATGGCCGCCTGCAGCGCGTCGCGCCTTCCCCTGACCGGGGTGGTGCCCGCATGTGCGGTGGCGCCCAGCACTTCCACCACGAAGCGCTGCGATCCCTGCACGCCGGTCACCGCGCCGATGGGAACTTCGGCGGCCTCCAAAACGGGACCCTGTTCGATATGGGCCTCGACATAGGCCGCCGGCGGGATCGTTTCATGGCGCCGCGGCAGGTCGGGCGTGGCGCCCAAAGTCCTCGAAAGCGCCCGGCCAAAGGAAATTCCGTTGGCATCGACCGCGTCCTCGAACCGCTCCAGCGGCGCCGCGCCGGAAAACACCATCGAGCCCATGCAGCCCGGATCGAAACGGCTGCCCTCCTCGTTGGTCCAGGCGACAAGCTCGACCGGGCGCCTGGTGGCGGTCTCGGCGTCGTCCAGCGCCTCGATCGCCTCCAACCCGGCGATCACGCCGTAGATTCCGTCGAACCGGCCGCCGCGCGGCTGGCTGTCCATGTGGCTGCCGGTCAGCACCGGCGCCAGATCGGGTTCCGAGCCGGGCCGGCGGATGAACAGATTCGCCGCTTCGTCGACGGCCACCGCATAACCCCGCCTTTGCGCCCAGTCGATCAGCAATTCGCGCGCCGCGATGTCTTCTTCCGACAACGCCTGACGATTGACGCCGTTGCCGGGAATGGCGCCGATTTCGGCCATTTCCATCAGTCGGCGCCACAGCCGGCCGCCATCGACCCGCCCCGCAACACCGTTGAGCTCGCGCATCGCGTCTTCCATCGAGCGACGCCCCTCGATCTTCGTGATAGGGTCAAACTGCCACGCACGACCGATACAGGGAAGACCGAGATGAGCCGACTGCCCCCGCTCGAAACGCACGAGATGACGCCCGAACAGCGCCGGGTTCACGACGACATCGCGAACGGTCCCAGGGGAAGCGTGCGGGGGCCGTTTCCGGTCCTCGTCCGCAGTCCCGGCCTCGCCGATCACGTGCAAAAGGCGGGCGGTTACCTGCGTTACGAGAGCGGGCTGCCCGGCAAGCTGCGCGAGCTCGCGATTCTCACCGTCGCGCGATACTGGGGGGCAGGGTACGAATGGGCCGCGCATGCTCCGATCGCCGAGTCGGAGGGGCTGGCGAGCGCCACGATCGAGGCCATCCGCATCGGCGCCGCGCCCGACTTCGCGGACCCGGCGGAGGCCGCCGTTCATGCTTTCTGCACGGAGGTGCTGACCACCAGCGAGGCGGGGGACGAGACCTACCGCGCCGCCCTCGACCGCCTCGGCGAGGAGGGGCTGGTCGATCTTGTCGGGCTGATGGGCTATTATTGCCTGGTCTCTTTCACCCTCAACGTGTTCCGAATCGAGCCGCCCGGCGGTCCCCCGTCATTCGCCTGATCGCGGCGCAGTTCACGGATCAAGCGCAAGGTCGAGCATGGCGATCAACCGGGCCGGCTTCACCCGTTCCCAGACCCTGACGGTGCTGACCGCGTCCAGCATCATGCTGACCCTCTCGATGGGAATGCGGCAGAGCTTCGGCCTGTTCGTCGTTCCGGTGACGGAGGGCATCGACGTCTCGGTTGCCGACTTCACGCTGGCCCTGGCGATCCAGAACCTGGTCTGGGGGCTGAGCCAGCCCATGATCGGCGCGCTCGCCGACCGCTTCGGCTGCCGCATCGTGACGGTGTTCGGCACCTTCCTGTTCGCCGGCGGGCTCGCGCTCACGCTCGCCGCGACCGGGCCGGCGACGCTGATCGTCGGGCTCGGGCTGATGATAGGCGTCGGGCTCGCCTGCACGGCGCTCAATCTCGGTCTCGCGGCGACCGCCAAGGTGATCTCGCCGATCAGGCGCTCGATGATCCTCGGCACCGTGGCGGCGGCGGGCTCGATCGGCGCCTTCATCGCGGCGCCCATCGCCCAGGGCCTGATCGGTCTCGGCGGGTGGGAGCTCGCCATAATCGGTTTCATCGGGTTGTGCGGGTTGATGCTGCCGGCCGCGATGTTCGTCGGCGCGGGGGACCGGCCGAAGGATACCGAGGTGCCGTTCGTGCCGGACCGGAGCGCCGGGCTCACCTTCGCCCAGGCGCTCGGCGAAGCCGGAAGGCATCGCGGCTTCGTCATCATGGCGGTCGCGTTCTTCGTCTGCGGGCTGCAGCTGATGTTCATCGCGACCCATCTGCCGGCCTATCTCGCGACCTGCGGCCAGCCGCCCGAGCTTGGCGCGATGTCGCTCGCGGTGATCGGCGGGTTCAACGCGATGGGCTGCTACCTGCTCGGCTGGCTCGGCGACCATTTTCCCAAGCACATCCTGCTCGGCACCGTCTACATCCTGCGCTCGCTGCTGATCGTGATCTATTTCTCGCTGCCTGCCTCGGCCACGACCACGCTGATCTTCGCCGCGCTGATAGGGGTGCTCTGGCTCGGCGTGGCACCGCTGGTCAACGGGCTGGTGGTGCAGATGTTCGGCCTCTCCTTCGTCGCGACGCTGTCGGGGATCGCGTTCATCAGCCACCAGGCGGGTTCGTTCTTCGGCGCCTGGGGCGGCGGGCTCCTGTTCGACACGTTGGGCAATTACGACCTCGCCTGGCAGATCGGCGTGGCGATCGGCATCACGGCTGGGATCGCCCAGATGTTCATGGACGACACGCCGACACGGCGGATGGCGGGCGCTCCCGCCTGAGGGCTCAGCCCGCCGCGCCGTCCCGTTCCCGCACCTCGCGCTGCGCCGGGATCCAGCGAACCGCGACCACCGCCCCGATGACCAGCGCCGCGCCCAGCAGCTGCAGCCCGTCGAGATGCTGGCCGAGAAGCACGAAGCCGAACACGATCGCCGCCACCGGCTCCAGGTTCATGATCAGCGACATCCGGACCGAGCCGATCGAGCCGATGGCGTAGAACACGCCGATGACCGCGATGCAGTAGAACAGCGGAACGAAGGCGAACATGATCCACGCCTCCTGCGTGTTCGGCAGGGAGTAATCGCCGAGCGCCACCGAAGCGGCGAGGAACGCGATCACCGGCACGGCGTGGAGATGGAGCGTGATCGAGCGGCTGTCCGGCGAACGCCGGATGATCGGCTGAGAGACCAGGGCGACCACGGAAAAGGCCGCCGCCGCGGTGACCGCGAGCACGATGCCGAGCACGCTGAAATCGAAGTCGCCGCCGAGATCGAGCACCAGGACTAGCCCGGCGAAAGCCACCGCGAGAGCGGTCACGATCGCCGGCGTGATCCGCTCCTGGCCGCTCAGATGCGCGCCGGCCGCGATGAAGAACGGGTAGGTGTAAAGCAGCAGCGTCGCGTGGGCGAGCGGCAGCAGCAGGACCGCGATGTAATGGGTGATCGACTGCACCGCCATCACGCTGCCGAGCGCGAGCACGATCCAGCGGTCGCGCGGAAGGAGCGCGAACGAGCCGGCGGTGACGCGGATCAGCAGAACCAGGAAGATCGCCGACAGCACGGTCCGGAAAGTCGTCACCGAGAGCGGCGTCGTCCCGTAGCCGTATGTATAGACGGCGAGTCCGGTGCCGAAGGAGAAGCTGAGCGACGCGGTGACGGCCATCGCGTAGCCGAGCAGTCTGCGCGGCAGGATCATCCGAAAGCGATCGGACGGGTCGGGGATGTGAAGGGGGCTATGCGTTCGCTCCCCAGGCGACGCCGAGATCCCTCAGCCACTTGCGGTAGGCGACGCAGTACTTGTCGGAGCGCACGTGCAGCTCTTCCCGGAGGTCGAGCGGGATCTCATATGGCCGCTGGGTCTCGACGATGCGCTTGTCCTGCGCGAACACCCGGTCCTGGCGCGAGAGGATCTGCGCCTCGGTCAACTCCTCGCCGAAATTGATCGCGACCTGGAGCCAGACGATGCAATCGTCGGGGGCCAGCGGGGTCACCGTGAGGAAGGTGCAGAACCGGTTTCCCTCGCCCGTGTTCTTCGAGAAATAGGCGGTCAGCGGACGCGGACAGTGAAAGGTGTAACCGGCATTCACCGGAATGCCGCGATGATCGCCATAGGGCTGGAAGACCATGATCTCGCTGGTGCGGATTCCGTCCTCGCCGACGAAGACGTCGAAATCCTCGATCGGGTCCGGCCTGTCGGGATCGCCGTTGAGATTGGCGTGGACATAGGGGAAGTGCGAGACGTCGAGGAAGTTCTCCACCGTGCGGAACGGGTTGGCGTGGAAGAAATAGGGACCGGCGAGAACCTTGCGGAACCCGTCGTCTTCCCATTCCGGAAACGGCGGCAGATCGTGCTCCGGCTCGCCCAGCGACGCCCAGATCATGCCGTAGGCCTCGCGCGCCCGGTAGGTGAAGGTCCGCGCCTTCGGCGGCGGGCGGATGTCGGGATGGGCCGGCATCAGTGTGCAGGCGCCGGTCCTGTCGTAGTGCCAGCCGTGATAGGGGCAGACGATCTGTCCGTCCTTCACCCACCCGAGCGACAATTTGGATCCGCGATGGATGCAAAGGTCCTTCCAGGCGAGGACCTCGCCGCCGGTCCGCCACAGCACCAGGGTCTCGCCGAGGAGGCTGGCTTCCATCACGCCGCCTTCGGCGAGGTCGCTCGAACGCGCGACCACGTACCAGTCGTTGCGGATTACCGGGTCGTCGATCGTGGCTGCGGGTTCCGTCATGCCAGTTCCTTCGCCGCCAGCGCCTCCGGCACCTCGTCCGGCAGGTTGGCGCGCTTCATCTCGGGCGGGTCGGCCTTGTAGACCCTGCACAGCAGTCCCTTGAGCGGGCTCGAGCCGAGCGCCACGTCGCAATTGTCCGGATCGTCGTCGGTCAGCACGTTGGAGCACACCTCGAACACCCCGTATTCCGGGCCCGGCGCCTCCGGCAGCCACCAGCCATGCGGCACCGAAACGACCCTGGGGTGGGTGCGTTTGTGCGGGTTGGCCTTCATGCGGAGCCGTCCCCGCGCGGTCTCGATCCAGCAATAGTCGCCGCGCTCGATGCCGAGCTCCTTCGCCGTCTCGTCGTTGATCTCGACCAGCGGCTCGGGGCTGAGGCGGCGGAGCGAGCGGAGCTGCCGGCCCTGGCTGTGCCAGTACATCGGCTGCTTGGCGCCGGTATTGAGGATCAGCGGGTATTCTTCGTAGCGCTCCGGCGTGGAGACCGGGCTTTCCGGCGGCTCGACATGGTCGGGCAGCGGGTCGTAGCCCCATTCTTCCATGATCGTGGAGTAGATCTCGAACTTGCCGGTCGGCGTGCCGAAGCCCATGCGCTCGTACTTGCGGAACTCGATCGGGACCTTGATGTAGTCCTGCGACCTGAGCTGGTCCCAGCTGACTCCCATCGGCTTGAGCGCGTTCTCGGCGAAGACGTCGAGGCTCGGGAAATATTCCTCCAGGCCGAGCTTGCGGCCGAGTTCGATGACGAACTCCCAGTCCGACTTGCGTTCGCCGATATCGACCACCTTCTGGGACACCGCATCCATGAAGGTGCCGCCGGGCCCCTTGATGTGGAGGTGGAGCCGGGGCTCGTCGCGTTCGAGATTGCCCGCCGCCGGCAGGACCACGTCGGCGAGCGCCGCGGTCGGCGTCATGAACAAGTCCTGGACGACGAAGAAATCGAGCTTCTTCAGCGCCTCGATGATCTGGCCCGAGTTGGGGAAGCAGGTGACGGTGTTGTTGCCTACCACGATGAACGTCTTCACCGGGTAGGGCTCGTCCGTCAGCATGGTGCGGAACAGGCTCGGCGGGTGCGCGTAGGCGTAGGGCGTCAGGTTGAGCGCCTTGAAGCGGTCGCCGCCAAGACGCTTGGCATCCTGTTCCGGCGGCAGCTTGTCCCACAGCTCCGGGTAGTCGAGCTTCGGCGCGGGCCAGAACACGTTGCCGCCCGGCACGTCGAGATTGCCGCTCAACGCCATCAGGATCAGCAGCGAGCGCGTCGCCTGGAAGGTGTTGTTGCCGAGCTGGTCGGTGCCGTTGCCCCAGACGATGCAGCCGGGTTTCGTGGTGGCGTAGATGCGTGCCGCGCGCGCGATCTCGTCGGCGTCGCACCAGGTGATCTCGGCCACCCGGTCGAGCGGGTATTCCTTGAGCCGCTCGCACAGTTCCTCGAAGCCGTGGCAGTACTTCTCGACGAACTCCTTGTCGTAGAGCCCCTCGTCGACCATCACCCGCATCCAGCCGAGCGCCATCGCCGCGTCGGTGCCGGGACGGAGCGGCAGCCAGATGTCGCCGCGCCCCGCCGATGCTGGCTTGCGGGGATCGACCACGATGTTGACGTGCTCCTTCTTGAGCGCGTTGGTCATCGGCTTGTGGCCGATCAGCCCGTGGTCGTTGCTGGTGCGTTTCTGCGAGCCCCATTCGACGATGCATTTGGGGTCGGAATAGAAATCGGGAACCGCGACGGTGTCCCACGACTTGCCGGTGTACTTGCCGGCGGCGGTGACCTTGCACACCGCGACCCTCGGCCCGTAGCAGAAATAGCCGATGGAGATGACGTTGGGCGTGCCGAACAGATTGGCGAGGCGCGAGACGATATGGGTGTTGTTGACCCCGGTGCCGCGCCCGAAGGCGACGGCCTCCGCGCCATAGCGCTCCCTGGTCTCCTGCATCTTTTCGGCGATCAGGGTCAGCGCCTCGTCCCAGCTCGCCTCGCGCCATTGCCCCGCGCCGCGTTCACCGGTGCGGATCAGCGGGTGGTCGAGCCGGTCGGGGTGGTAGAGCTGCTCGATCGAGGGCGTCCCCGCCTTCGAGCACAGGAGGCCCTCGTTGACCGGGTTATCGAAGTCGCCGAGCACCCGGCGGACGGTGCCGTTCACCTTCTCCACGATGGTGCCGCAGCCGCCATGGCACATGCGGCAGATCGCCTTGAAGCGCTCCACGAAGTCGCTGCCGACCCGCTCCGCCTCGTAGGTCCCCAGTCCCATTCCCGTCCTCCCCCGACAGGGCCCGGATGATCCATCAACTGGCGATGGCGATCAAGGCGAACGCACCGTCACTCCTCGGCATTTCGACCGGGCCGAGCAAGAGAAGAAATCTGCCACGCCGCGCGTCTTCGCTCGATGCGGCGAAGAGCGACCTCCTCACGCCACCCATTCGCTGACCGGGGCGCGGGCTTCTTCCAGCGGCTGGCAAACCACGTCGACGAGACTCGGCCCGCGATGCGCGATGGCGGCTTCGAGGGCGGGGGCGAGGTCCCGGGGATCGGCAACCGACCACGAGCGCACCCCGTAGGCGGAGGCGATCCGGGCATGGTCGCTGCGCGAGAAATCGACCGCATGATAGCGCCCGGCATAACCGGTCTTCTGGCCGGCCTTGATCCATCCGAAGGCGGAATTCGAGATCACGACGAAGGTGACGGGGAGGCCGAGGCGAACCACCGTCTCGAGCTCGCCGGCGGCGAAGGCGAAGCTGCCGTCGCCCATCACCGCGACGCACTTGGCGTCGGGCCGCGCGAAATGGGCTCCCACCGCGGCGGGCATCGCATAGCCGAGCGCCCCGTGCGCCCGGTTGGAAATGAACCGCCGCCCCGGCCTGTCCAGCACCAGATAGGCCGAGAGATAGGGGCACGGCGTCCCCGGATCGGCGATCACCACGGCGTCTTCGGGAAGCGCCTTCTGCAAATCCGCGACAAGGCGTTCCGGGCGGATGGGCGTCTCGCCGGATGTGGCGAGCGCGTGGAAGGCGGCGAATTTCCGTTTCTTCTGCGTCGCCACGAAGCCGGGGTCGATCCGTCCCGGCGCAGCCCCGTCGAGCGCATCGGCGAGCGCTTCGAGCGCGAGCCGCGCGTCGCTTTCGACCGCCACCTCGGTCGGGTAGTTGGCGCCGGGCACGCGGGCGTCGATGTCGATGTGAACGATCCTCGCCGCTCTCGGCCGGGGAAACCGCCAGCGCTCCGTGGTGACCGAACCGGCCCGGCAACCGACGAAGACGACGAGATCGGCGGCTTCGACCACCGCCCGGGTCTCCGGCGTGCCGCCGTTGCTGCCGACCACCCCGACGGCGAGCTCGTGGGTCTCGGCGATGCTCCCCTTGCCGCTGATGGTGGTGGCGACCGGGGCGCCGATCTTCTCCGCGAGGCGCAGCAGCGCAGCCTCCGCGCCCGCCGTCATCACCCCGCCGCCGCAGATCAAGAGGGGCGCCGAAGCGCTCGCGACGGCGTCCGCCGCGGCGCGGACGGCTTCGGGGTCCGGCGCCGCCGGGGGCACGGCTTCTGGGCCCTCCGGAACGTCCTCCTCGTCCACCGCATCGCGCTGAACGTCGAAGGGAAGCCCGATATGCGCCGCGCCCGGCCGCCCCGCCGTGATCGCCGAGAAGGCGGCGTGCATCGTCCCGGGAATGTCGGCCGCGCGGTCGATCACCGCGTTCCACTTGGTCGCCGGGCGGAACAGCGCTTCCTGGTCGATCTCGGTCAGGGTGAACCGGCCGCGCGAGGAGACCGATATGTCGGAGGTAATCGCCAGCAGCGGCACCGAGGACTCGTTGGCCTCGACCACGCCGGGAAGGATATAGGTCGCGCCGCCGCCAGACGGCCCCTCGCAGATCCCAACGCGGCCGCTCAGCCGGGCATAGGCGTCCGCCATGTAGGAGGCGGAGCGCTCGTCCCGGGTGAGCACATGGGCGATCCCGTGATCGAGCCTCGCCAGCGCGTCATAGAGCGGCAGGCTGGTATCGCCGCAGAGCCCGAATACGACCTCGACGCCGTACCCCTGAAGAATCCGGACGACCGCCTCGGCTCCGGTGACCGCATTGCCGCGCTCAGCGCTCATTGGCCATCCAGACCGCCTCCACCTCGGCGACGCTCGCGAGCTCGCCGAAATAGCGGTCGATATTGCGGAGCGTCGCTTCGTGGTCCTCCCGAGCGTAGGTCGCCGTCCCGTCGGTGGTGAAGACGACGTAGTAGTCGTGCATGAACGCGTCGCGCGCCGAGGTCTCGACGCAGACATTGGTGGCGACCCCGGTGAACACGGTCGTGCGGATCCCGTTGGCGCGGAGGATGGTGTCGAGATCGGTGTTGCGGAAGGCGTTGAAGCGATGCTTGCTGACGACGGGATCGCGCGGCCCGGGGCGCACGTCGCCGTAAAAATCGCCCTCCCACGAGTCCGCCTTGCACACCTCGCGCCTCGTGTAGCTTCCCTCGCGCTTGCGCGACGCCTGCTCGAGCCAGGTGTCGGACAGGTAGAAATTGTGCTCGGACGAGTAGACGTTGCGCACGAAGACGACCAGCACGCCGGCCGCGCGCGCCGCCGAGATCAGCGGCGGCAGGCGGTCCGCCATCGCCTGCGCGTCGCTCAGGTCGAATCCCTCCTGGTCCATCATTCCGCCCGGCGCGCAGAAATCGTTCTGCACGTCGATCACGATGAGCGCCGTGTGGCCGGGCTCGATCTTGTTCGCGAGTCCGCGGAGCGGCGCCACATGGGAAATATTCGAAGCGACCGCGAAATCGTCGGTTTGGGACGCCATGGCGTTTCTCCCGTGGCCGTCATGATCCAATATGCCCGCAGAATGACAGGGAGACGCCCCGATGGCCAAGCCGCGAATAGCCCACCTCGCCGGCCCCAACGCGACGATCCAGAACACCCCGCCGCTGGTGACATCGAACAAGGCGCGGGAGCGGCACGGCCTGCCCCTGCTGACCGACGGGGACGGCGCGCCGGTCCGTTTCGATGCGCTCAGGACCCAGCGCCTCGCCGCCCCGGCGACGGTCTATGTGGAGCAGTTCTCGGCCCATCCGCTGGAACGCGACACGTCGGAGCTATACGCCCCGCCGGACGGCTATATCGACGCCGCGGGCGAATTCAGCGAGCAGTGCCGGAAGTCGGACGACAAGCCGGTCTACCGGATCGAACTCAAGCCGGAGGACGGGCTCTATCCCCTGCCCTACATGGCGCGCCAGGCCGACGGCAGCGCCTGGGAAGACGATGCCACCCATCCAGGAGCGCCGGCCGAACGAAGCCGTCAGGCCTATTTCCCGGACGGCTCACGCCTGTTCGAGGAAGTCGACCGGCTGGGCGTCTCGATGGCCGGCCACGGCAGCATGATCTCGTCGCTCGCCGATGTCGATTTCCACCGTATCGTCCCTTCCGGCGGCTACACCAAGGGGCTGGCGGCGGACGAGCGCACCGATATGGGCGAGGGCGACATTCCGCCGGAGGTCCTGGGGCGCGACTTCTTCCCCTACCGGCCGACCCATCTCGCCTCGGCCCCGCCGCGCCCGGCACTCGCGCAGATGGCCAACGCGTCGCAGCGCATCCTCGCGAGCGGGGACTATATCGGCGCGATCTGGAGCCAAGGCAGCCCGCGCATCGAAGAGACGATCTACTGGCTGCAGCTCCTCCTCGATACCACGCTGCCGGTCTGCGGCAACGCGGCGCAGCGGACGATGGGAGAGATTTCGAATGACGGGCCCAAGAACCTGCACGATTCGGTCCAGTACCTGACCTCGCGGGTCTGGGCCGGCGCGGACGGGCGCAACCGCGCCGGCATGGTGCTGATCCAGGAGCAGCAGATCTTCTCCGCCCGCGACGTGCAGAAGGGCGACGCGAGGCCGGGCGGCTACGTGACCACCGGCGGGCATGGCGGCATCCTGGGTGGCATCCCGCACGATGCGCCGCCTGTGCTGACCTATCTGCCGAGCGTCCGCCACAGCTACGACTCGGCGGTGAACCTGACGCGCCTGCCCGACGAGGTCGAGGGCACCCTGGTCCGCGACGGGAGACGGGAAGCCGTGGCGGTCGCGGTCAAGGACCGGGACGGCCGCTTGCGGGGCGAGGCCGTCCCCAGGGTCTCCATCGTCAAGGACGGGAACTACCACGCGGACAGGGCGAACGCCGCTCCCGAGGACGAGGCCGACCTCAACGCGGCGATGGCCGACCACCTCGCGAACGCGCCGCTCGCCGGTTTCGTCGTCGAAGGCCAGTCGCCCTATGGCTCGATGACCGCGCCCGCCCGCCACCGGCTGATGCAGCGCGCGGCGTTCAGCGGCATGCCGGTCGCCCGGGTGGGGCGCGGCAACAATGACGGGTTCACCGCGGGCACCGACGTCTTCATCGGCGGCGGCAATCTCACCGCGACGAAGGCGCGGCTGCTGCTGATCGCCTGCATGATGAAATTCGGCGCGATGCCGGCGGCGGCGGACCCGGACTCGCCGACGGCGGGCGAGCGCGACGCCCTCGCGGCCAGGGTCGCGGAATACCAGGAGGTCTTCGGCAGCCACTGAGGCGGGGCTACTCCGCGGCGATGGCGCCCCGTTCGGCCAGCGGTCCGAAGCCGGTGCTCCTGGTGCCGAGATCCGCGATCCGGGGCAGCACTTCCTTCGCCAGCAGGGTCATGCTTTTGGCGGTCGTCTTGAAGTCCATGTCGCCCGAATGGAGCATCGCGATCAGGTGGCCGAACCCGCCCACCTTGTCGTAGAGCGAGCGGATCTGCCGGACGACGGAATCGGGCGTGCCGTAGATCGCGACGTGGTTCTCGCGGAAATAGGAGACGCCCTTCTTGCGGATCGCGTCGGTCCGCCCGCCTGAGTAGCGGCCGCTCAGGAAGTCGGCGTAAAGCTTGCGGCTGTTGTAGCCGGGCGGCGCGCGGAATTGCGGCTCCGACTTGTTGTGGGTGACGTACCAGAACACTCCCTCGATGACCTTCTCGGCCTCGGCTTCCGTCTCGCCGACCGCGACCAGCGGCATGAAGGCGAACTGGTCGTCGGCGGGCTCGGGCAGCCCCTCGTCGCGGCAGTATTGGCGCACGCCCTTGAACATCTTCGCGAGCCCGTCGACCGGGGTGAGGAACATCGCGAAGTTGTGTCCGCGTTCGACGGTCTTGCAGGCATGCGCGAGGTCGCTGCCGCCGGTTGTCCAGACTGGCGGGTGCGGCTGCTGGTAGGGGCGCGGCCAGACATTCACCTGGCGCTTGTGGATCCACTTTCCCTCGTAGTTGAACGGCCCGTCATGGCTGGTCCACGCGCGAATGCAGAGGTCGATGGTTTCCCACAGCCGTTCCTGGGTCTCGGTCGGGTTGGCGTTGGACGCGAAAAGCTCGTAGGGAACGCCGCGCACGAACCCGCAATCGAGCCTGCCGTAGGAGATGTTGTCGATCATCGCCATCTCTTCGGCGCAGCGGATCGGATCGGCGAGGTTGGCCGCCGGGTTGCCGAGGATGCAGAGCCGCGCGTTCCGGGTCTGGCGGGCGAGGATGGCGAGCGAGATCGGACCGGCGGCGTTCAGGCAGGTCGCGGTCTGGTGGTGCTCGTTGATCATGCAGTGGAGGCCGAGCTCGTCCGCCAGCAGGTACTGGTCGAGATACATGTTGTAGAGATCGGCCCCGATCTTCGGGTCGTAGTGCCTGCTGGGCAGGCTTAACCGCATCGAGGTGAAGGAATCGTCGGGCGGCAGATGAGGCCAGGGAAATTCGGTGAAGTGGTAGAGTTCCATGCCGCTCCCTAACCCTCCCCGGCGTTCAGGAACGAAAACATCGCGTCCATGAAGGCGTCGGGCTGCTCGATATGGGGATAATGGCCGGCCCCGGCGATGCTGACAAACCGCGAATCCGGAATCCGCCCGGCATAGGCGCGGCCGTAATCGGGACGGACGAAACGATCCTCCTCCCCCCAGAGCACCAGCGTGGGAACGGCGATGCGGTGGAGCCGGCCCCTCAGCGCCGGGTTGTGAAAATAGGGATCCCAGCACAGCCTCGCCGTGGTCTCCCGGTGCCGGGCGACCTGCATCGCCTCGTCCTCGCCGAGCCCGATCATGTCGTCCAGCGGGTCGCGGCGCGGGTCGGCGAACCTGATCGCCTTCACCTCGTCGAACGAGAGGAAGTAGATGTCCTCGATGTCGCGGTCGTAGGTGCCGCCGAACTTCGCGCCGAGCGGATCCACGAGGACCAGCCTCGACAGCCGCTCGCAGGTCTTGGTCGCCATCTCGGCGGCGATCCAACCGCCCAGCGAACAGCCGACCAGCACGATGTCGCCAAGATCGTAATGCTCGATAAGGTCGAGAAAGATGTAGGAGACGTCGTCTATCGCACGCACGTTGTCGGGCAACGGCGAACCCCCGTAACCCGGCGCCCAGGGCAGAAATACTTCGCGGCTCCCGGCCAACCGGTCCATGATATCGAGCCCGGCTTCATAGACCTCGGCGCTTTGCAGAAGGACCAGCGGCGGTCCGCTCCCCATCCGCTCGACCTCGATCCGCGCGCCGGGCAGCTCGACCGTTTCCCGGTGCCTCTTCATCCTCGCTCCGCTCCACCGATACAACGCCGCGCCGGACGGTTAGTATCGCCGCACGGCTAGCCGGGCAAGCCGCCGACGCGGCACATGGGAGAGAGCGGATGAAGATCGATGTGTTCAATCACATCATGGCCGCCGACGCGCTGGAAAAAATGGCCGCGTTCGTGCCGCCGCATTTCGTAAGAGTCCTGAGCGGGATTCCCACCATGCTCGACGTGGACGCCCGGCTTCGCCACATCGAGCCGTTCGAGGACTACTGCCAGGTGCTGTCCGCCTCGAACCCGGTGATCGACGACTGGGTGGGACCCGAGGACACGCCAGCGCTTGCGCGCGCGATAAACCAAGGCATGGCGGGAATCTGCGCCACCCATCCGGACCGCTTCCCGGGCTGGATCGCGACGCTGCCGATGAACAACCCCGACGAGGCGCTGAAGGAGATCGACCGCGCGGTACGGGACGGCGGCGCCTGCGGTATCCAGATCTACTCGAATGTCAGGGGCAAGCCGCTCGACCGGCCGGAATTCCAGCCGATCTTCGCGCGCATGGACGAACTCGCCAAGCCGATCTGGCTGCACCCGATCCGCCCGATGACGCATGCCGATTACGCGACCGAGGAGACCTCGCAGTTCGACATCTGGTGGGCCCTGGGGTGGGCATACGAGACATCGGCCGCGATGGCCCGGATCGTGTTCTCGGGCGTGTTCGAGCGTCACCCGAACCTCAAGATCGTTGCCCATCACTGGGGCGCCTACATCCCCCACGCCGACGGCAGGATGGAACCGAACTGGAGCGATGGCGTGATGATCGCGGGAGACAAGGGGCCGCTGTGGAAGAACGCGCGCTCGCTGCGCGACAGCTTCAGGCTGTTCTACGGCGACACCGCGATGTTCGGCGGGCAGGCGGCGAGCCAGTGCGGGCTCGCATTCTTCGGCGCCGAGCATTCGGTGTTCGCCACCGACTACCCGTTCGACAAGGAAGCCGGGATGCTCAACCTCAAGGGCACGATCGACGTGATCGAGTCGCTGGACTGCAGCGACGCGGACCGGCGCCAGATCTACGAGCTCGGCCCGCGCATGCTGCTCGGAGAGGACGGATAGGCCGGATCAGGCGGCCGCGAAAATCGACTCCCGGTAAGGCGCGTCGCCCGGGCCGCCCTCGGGGAAGATTCCCCGTTCCGCGACCCAACTCTGGGAGCGTTCGAACATCTCCTGGGTATAGGGCTCGAACACCAGCCGCTCGCCGGGACCGAAGCGGCGCACGTCCATCCGGTCGTGGAACCGCACCGGAAATTCCTTCCGGTAGTGGTGGCGGTAGAGCTCGAGCCTGAGGTCGATCTCCACCTGGGCCCGGCGCAGCCCCTCGAAATACTTCTCGACATCGCCCGGTTCGGGATCGCCGGTGATCATCGAGGCCATCATGAAGCTGGTGTCCACCACCTTCCGGAAGCCGAGCTGCTCGGCGAAGTAGAACGGCCCGCTGAACAGGCTGACCGCGGGCGCCTTGCCGTCGACCAGCTGTTCCAGCCGGTGGAACAGGAGACCGTCGGCGAAGTGGAGCTTGATGTCGACGGGGTCGAGAAACTCCTCCAGCGTCTGGATGGTGGAATAATGGCTGCCCGATTGGTAGCCGACGGAGATCGGCACGCCGGCGAGGTCTTCGGGCTGGCGAATGTCGGAGTCGGCCGGAACGAAAATCCCGCAGGGCGAGACCGAGTAGCACCCAGCGTAGAGCTTGCCATGGCCTGACGCCGCGGCGGCGTTGACCGTCCAGTGACAGGCGGCGCTCACGTCGCAGCTTCGACCCTGCTCGAAGGTCTGGTAGGCGCCGACCTTGTCGCCGAGATCGTGATAGGTGCCGTCGCGCGAGCTGAGTTGCTCCCGAAATACGTAGTCGAGCCCGACATCGGAAAAGAACCCCTTCTCCTCCGCCACCCACTCGTGCAGCCGCATATGCGGCGAGACGACGAACTGCGCCATGTGATCGCTCCTGTTCTAATTCACCGTCACCGGAACTCGCTGAGCGCGTCGATGAAGGCCTGAGCAGCCATGCCTACAGATAATGCTCAGGTTTCGTCGGCGGGTCGTTGATATCCGGGAAATCCTCTTCCAGCGGCGCGAGCCCGGACAGGATCTTCGCGAGCGCGGTCGGACGCTCCGCCGGTTGCTTGGAGGGATGCGCCGTCGCTTGCTCAATTTCCTTGTCGTCGCGAGATTCTCTTCGCTGCATTCGGTCAACCTAGGCTGGGCTGAGCTTCGGAACAATCCACCCCGCCACCTTCCGCCGCCGTCATCCTCTCCACGATCGCGCGCATGGCGAGGGTCGGCTCGTCGCTGGGGAGGGTGTGCATGGGGATGTCGGGGTAGCGGTCCAGCGCCTCCTGCTGGTGCTCGATCGCCCAGACGTCCTCCTCCATCACATTGTTGAGGAAGCGCCAGGAATCCGACGACGGCGGCGTTTCGTGGACGGTCGACTGGAAATAATGCGTGCTGGTCTCGGTCTCGGGCGTGATGAAATGATGCGGCCGGATCGCCCAGCGCCCTTCGCCCGCCGGCAGCTCGCTGTCGGGCCCGCCGGTGCCCGTCTCGGCGACACCGGTATGGATGCGCCAGAAGCAGGGGCCGCGGAACTCGACGACGTGCCAGCGATCGATATTGCCTTGCGCATTGGACAGCCGGCGGTATCCCGCCGGCGCCGGTATGTCGCGGCTGTGGCGCTGGAAATCGTAGCCGAAGCCGTTGACCTCAAGCGTCATCTCGGCATCCCCCATGTCCTCGTTGCCGCCGCCGGACGGGATGTGCAGGAAGGCGACGTGCAGCAGGTCGGCGAGGTTGTCGTTGAGCAGCAGGTAGTTCGCCCTGGCGCGGCGATAGAGGTCGGAGCGGTGCCACCCCGGCTTCTCCAGCCAGCCGCAATCGGGGAGCAGCGCCTTGTCCGCCCGTCCGGGCGGGCCCATCCAGACGAACACCACTCCGGCACGTTCCTCGACCGGATAGGCGCGGATGCGGATGCGGCCGGGGTCGTCCTGTCCGGGGACGTGCACGCAGGCGCCGGTCGCGTCGTAGGCGAGCCCGTGATAGGGGCACACTAGGCGGCCGCCATCGGCGATCCGCCCCAGAGACAGCGGCATCGAGCGATGCGCGCAACGGTCTTCCAATACGGCGGCGGTCCCGTCCGGCTCGCGGTAAAGCACCAGGCGTTCGCCGATCACCGTGCGCGAGAGCGGCTGGCGCTGTCCGACTTCTTCGGTCCACGCGGCGGCGTACCAGTTGTTCCGGACGAACATCGGCCCCTCCCGGTCAGCCGGGCTCGGAGACGGTGTAGCGTCTGAGCAGCCGGTCCTCTTCCGCCGGGAAGTCGTTGCGCGCGTGGTTGACCGTCCGGTTGTCCCAGATCACCAGGTCGCCGGGCGTCCAGCTATGGGCGTAGACGAACTCGGGCTTCTCGATGTGGTCGAACAGCGGCAGCAGGATCGCTTCGCTCTCTTCCTTGTTCATGCCGACCACGGTCTGGGTCATCAGCCGGCTGAGATAGAGCGCCTTGCGCCCGGTATCGGGATGGGTCTTGACCAGGGGATGGACGGCCCGGTTGAGGTCGGTCCGGCTGTCGTCATTGAGATCGCGGGTCACCAGGTCGTAGCGATAGGCGTGGTTCGCCTTCAGCCCCTCGAGGCGCGACCGTTGATCTTCGGGAAGCGCGTCGTAGGCGTTGGCGAGGTTGGCGAACAGGGTCTCTCCGCCGCGCGAGGGGATCTTGATCGCGAACAAGGTGGTCGCGCGATAGGGCACGTCGCGGTGGGAGCCGTCGGAGTGGAAGTGCATCTCGCCGTCCGGCAGCGAGCCGATCTGCTTGCCGTCCTTGCGGATGTTAGTGACCAGCATCACGCCGCGCTTCTTGTTGGTGTTGTCGAGCTGGTAGGAAGGCGGGCGGAAACCGGCATCGACCCGGCCGAAGAACCCCGCGAAACGGGCCTGATCCTGCGCCGAGACCTTCTGACCGGGGACGCAGAGCACCGCGTTGTCGACGAAGACCTTGCGCAGCCCGGCGACGGTCTCCTCGTCGACCTCCTCGCGCAGGTCGAGCCCGGTGACACGGGCACCAAGAGCGGGGCTCAGCTTTTCTACCTGGAAGTCCGGCATGGATGGGGTTCCGTTTGTGTTCACGGAAGTCGGAGCGAGTATAGGACCCGAACGGTCGCCGTGTCAGGGTTCAAACGGCCGGCGCCGCCTGAGCACGCCCGAGAACCGTGCCCGGCGTGGCCCCGGTGTGCTCGCCTTCGGCGAAAACCGGCACGCCGTTGACCCAAACCCGCTCGACACCCGTCGCATACCGGTGAGGGTCGTGGTAGGTCGCGGTCTCGGCGACGGTCTCCGGATCGAACACCGTCACGTCCGCGGCGAAGCCCTCGCGGAGCAGCCCGCGTCTCGAAATCCCCAGCGCGCGGGCCGATGCACCGGTCATCTTGTGGATCGCGGTCTCGATGGAGATCAGGCCGAACTCGCGGACATAGCGGCCGAGGATCCGCGCGAAGGTGCCGTAGAAGCGGGGATGCGGTTTGCCCTGCCCCGTGGTGCCGTAGGGCGCGACCGCGTTGCCGTCGGACCCCACCATCACGTTCGGCGAGGCGATCAGCGTCCGGATGTCGTCCTCGGAAATCGAAGAGACCAGCACCCGGGTCTGGCCGCGGTCGGCGACCAGGTAGTCGAGCGCCGCCTCGAACGGATCGGTTCCCTGCTTCGCCGCGATGTCCTGCACAGTGCGACCCGCGTATTGCGGCCGGTCGGGGGAAATGGAGATGCGCACGGCATCCCATGACGGAATGCGGCCGAAATTGTTGAGCCCCCCGGCATCGACCTCCGCACGGACGCGGGCACGGATGTCCGCGCTGCCGAGCCGTTCGAGCATGGCGTCGATCCCGCCCTGCTGCAGCCAGCTCGGAAACAGGTTGCGAAGCGGGTTGCTGGCGGCCTCGTAGGGGTACTGGTCGCAGTCGATGGCGGCGCCGCCGCGCCGCGCCTCTTCCAGCCGGTCCAGCAGGCGCTCCGCCCCGCCCCAGTTGTCCATGCCGGACAGCTTGACGTGGACGATCTGGACGTGAACGCCGGTCTGCTGGGCGAACTCGATCGATTCCTCGACCGAGTCGAAGACCGTGTTGGATTCGTCGCGGAGATGGGTGAAGTAGCGGGCGCCGTGGCGCCTGAGCACGCGGCCGAGCGCGACCAGCTCTTCGCCTTCGGCATAGGAGCCGGGGGCGGTGAACAGTCCGGACGACAGGCCGAGCGCGCCGGCGCCGAGCGCCTCTTCGAGCAGTTCCGTCATCCGGGCAAGCTCGTGCGGCTCCGGCGGGCGGTCCTCCATCCCCATCGTCATCAGCCGGAGCGTGTTGTGCCCGACCAGCATCACCCGGTTGACCGAGGTCGCGGGATAGGTGCGCACGTAATCGGCGAAGCTTGTCTCCACAAAATCGAGCCACGGTGCGCTCGGGCTCAGATACTGCTTGAGCGCGTCGGCCTTGCCGGGGAGCGCCGGGGCGCAGGAATAGCCGCAATGGCCGATGACCTCGGTCGTCACCCCCTGACGCACCTTGCTCTCCGACAGCGGCATCAGCGGCAGCGTCCAGTCGGAGTGCGTCTTGATGTCGATGAAGCCGGGCGCGACGACCTTGCCCGAAGCGTCCACGACGGCTGCGCCGCCCGCGGTCAGCTCGTCGCCGATCGCCCTGATACGACCGTCCTCGATGACGACATCTGCGGCGCGGCCGGGCGCACCGCTGCCGTCGACCACGGTGCCGCCGCGGATGACGACGGCCTCAGTCATCGTCGAGGCGCATCAGCCGCCGTGCATTGGCGCCGTAGAGCTTCTGCCGGTCCTCCTCGGAGAGGCCGAGATCCTCGACCGACCGGAAGGTCTCGCGCACCGGCGCGAACGGGCAGTCGGTCGAGAACACCGCGTGGTCGATACCGAAGAATTCGAGCCCGCACTTGATGCCGAGATTGGAGCCGAACATCGCGGTGTCGCCGTAGAACATCCTGAAATAGTCGAGATGCGGCTTCTCCAGCGAGGACAGCACCTCGGTATGGTCCTCGTCGGTGGTGCGCTGGCCCAGCACCGCCATGCCGGGCCCGATGCGGCCGTCGAAGAACGGGATCATCCCTCCCATGTGGTGGGTGATGATCTTGATTCCCGGATGGCGGTCGAACAGGCCGGAGAACACCAGCCGCGCCATCGCCACCGAGGTCTCGTAGGGCCAGCCGAAGCACCACCACATCTCGAACCGCGAGCGCTCCTCGGCCTTGTAGTCCGGCATGTCCGCGGCGCGCGCCGGGTGCATCCAGATCGGCAGGTCGTACTCCGCCATCGCCGCGAACAGGGGTTGGAATTCGGGCTCGTCGAGCGGCCTTCCGCCGACATTGGTGAAGATCTGGACGCCGCGCGCGCCGAGATCGCGGATCGCGCGGTGCAGCTCGTCCATCGCCCGGTCCATGTCGTGCATGGCGAGCGCGGCGATGAAAGTCACGAACCTGTCCGGGTGCTGGCGAACCAGCTCCGCCATCGCGTCGTTGGCGATCCGTGCGAGCTCGGCCCCGGTGGCCGGGTCGGCAATGTCCTCGAGCGGCGGGTTGGGGAGCGAGATCACCTGCCCGTACTCGCCGAACTCGTCCATCAGCCGGAAGCGGATGTCGAGGTCGTGGATCATCTTCACCTGTTGCATCCGCTTGCCGATGTTCTCGAGCCTCGGCGCGGCTTTCGACATGTGGCGGTAGAAATCGCCCGGGAAGATGTGGGTGTAGATGTCGATAGTCATGGGGCTCCCCCGGCGCTCAGCGCGCCACGGTGGCGAGGTTGCTCGGGCGTTCGGGGTCGAGGACGATCTTGCCGTCCTCTCGGACCTGGCTCCGGATGTCTTCCCACTCCTCATGGAGAATGCGGTTGCTGCCGCGGAAATGCGGCATCACGTAGCGCGCGACCATGTCGAGCGTCCGTCTGTATTTTTCGTGGTCGGTCCACTCGTGGGTGGTCAGCATCACCCCGCCGAAACCGCCGGTCTCCTCCTGCTTCCGCTCGATCCAGGCGATCATGTCGTCCGGCGTGCCGACCACGAAATCGCGCCGCTCGACGCAGGATTCCGGGGTAAAATCGGCGAAGGGCTGGCCGGGGTATTCCTCGTAGGCCGGCTTGAGGCCGATGGCGGAGAAGTACTCGGCCTCCGACATCAGCCCTTCGGCGGCCTCGTCCCAGGCACGGTCGCGGGTTTCGGCGAGATGTATCGCGGTGGCGAGGCGCCAGTTTCCGCGGTCGGCGGTTCTCCCCGCGGCGGTCGCGCCGGCCTCGACCTGGGCCCATTGCGACTTCGGATCGCCGTAATGTGCGGCGAGGTTCTTTCCGACCGGCTGCAGCAGGAGCATGTCGTGCCGTCCGGCGAGCTCCAGATTGGCCTTCGTGCCGGACGTCGCGATGGCGAGCGGCATACGCGGTCGCTGGTAGGAGCCGATCTGGAGGCGCAGGTCGTCGAAAGACCAGAACTCGCCCCGATGGCCGATCGGCTCGGTCGATTCGAGCAGGCGCACGATCACGTCGATCGCCTCGTACATCATCGGGTAGAGCCGGTCGTCGGTGATCGAGAACAGCTTCTTGTCGGTCGCCAGGTTGCACGGCCCGACGCCGAGGATCGCCCGCCCCCGTGTCAGGTGGTCGAGAAACGCCATCCGTTCGGCGACGTGGAACGGGTGGTGGAAGGGCAGGCTGATTACCGAGGTGCCGAGACGGATGCGGTGCGCCTTCGCCGCCGCCATGGCGAGCGCCATCTCGGGCGCCGGCATCGTCTCCCATCCGCCCGAGTGATGCTCGCCGATGAAAAACTCGTCGTAATCCAGCTCGTCGGCGAGATGGATCAGCCCGATATCGCGTTCGAAGGCAAGCGTCGGGTTCTCCCGCGGGTGGTGGACGGGCATCATGAAGAACGAGAATTTCATCTTGTGCGGCCTTGCCTGATCGGGACGGCGGCCATCCTCGCGATTGGGCGTAAGCGGCGCAACGCTTTTCCCCGGCGCATAGCGAAGGGCGGGCGGGCGGCGTATTGTGCCGTGCCGCCGCCGCACCCCCTAAGCCGCGACAGGAAATCCATGGCGACATTGGATGCCGCAGTAACCCGCGATGCCAGGGTAATCGCGCTGGTCTGCGTCCCCCACATGATGAGCCACGCCTATTTCCTGGTTCTGCCGACGCTGGTTCCGGTGCTCAAGGACGCCCTCGGGCTGAGCTACACCGATTTCGGGCTGGCGCTCACCGTCTTCGGGCTCGCCGCGGGGCTGGGCCAGATCCCGGTCGGTTTCCTGGTCGACTGGCTGGGCGGCCGGAGGCTGCTGATCCTCGGCATGGCCGTGCAGGGCGCCGCCATCGCCTCGATCGGGCTGGTGGACACCTACTGGCAGCTCTTGGTCCTGATGGGGATCGCCGGGCTCGCGCACACCGTCTACCACCCAGCCGACTATGCCATCCTGACCGCGACGGTTGAGCCGCGCCGGCTCGGGCGGGCCTATGGCATCCACACCTTCACCGGCAATGTCGGGTTCGCCATCGCCCCGGTTTTCATGGTGACGGTGTCCGAGCTCTGGCACTGGCGCGCCGCGTTTCTGGCGATCGGCGCGATCGGCGTCCTCGTCGCCGTGGTGCTGTTCCTTTACCGCGACCTGTTGCGCGAGGACCGGCGGAGCGCCACGGCAGCCGGGGCGAAGGCGCCGGTCGGTACGAAGGCGGGGCTGCGGTTCCTGGTGAGCGCGCCGATCCTGATGTGTTTCGCCTTTTTCGTCTTCCAGATGGCGGGCGCGGGCGGACTCCGCGCGTTTGCAGTCGCCGCGTTCGACCGGCTCTTCCAGACCCCGCTCGCGGAAGTCAACGCAGCGCTGTTCGGGCTGGTGATAGGGAGCGCGGTCGGATCGCTGGTAGGCGCGGATTTCGCCGACCGGGTGGGTCCCCGGATCGGCACCGCGGCGATGACCCTCGGCCCGGCGGCGCTGCTGATCGTCCTCGCGGGCACGGTGCCGATGTCCTTCGTCCTTCTGACCGCCACGCTGGCCGCCGTCGGCTTCGCGCTCGGCTTCCTGATGCCCTCGCGCGATCTCTTGCTGCGCTCGGTCACGCCGGACGGCGCCATGGGCCGGGCGATGGGCTTCGCCTCGAGCGGGGCCAACCTCGCGGCCGGGGTGGTTCCTTTCCTGCTCGGCTGGGTGCTCGACAATTTCGACCCCCGCTGGATCTTCTGGGTCACGGCGGCGTTCATCGCGATGGCGCTTCTGACCTTCGCAAGCGTCAAGGGCCGGTACGCCCGATGAACGCGCAAGCGGCAAGCCTGGGCCACTCGGCCCGCGTGATCTCGCTGGTGGGCGTGGCGCACCTGATGAGCCACGTCTACCAGCTCGCCCTGCCGCCGCTGTTTCCCCTGCTGGCTCGCGACTTCGAGGTGAGCTACACCGCGCTCGGCCTGCTGGTCAGTGTGTTCAGCGTCGCCGCCGTGCTGGGCCAGGTGCCGATGGGGTTCGTCGTCGACCGCATCGGCGGCGGCAAGGTCTTGATCGCCGGGCTGCTGGTCCAGGCGGCCGCGATCGCCGCGATCGCGGCCGTGCCGTCGTACTGGGTGCTGCTCCTCGTAATCGCCGTTGCCGGCCTCGCGCACTCGGTCTACCACCCGGCCGATTACGCCATCCTGTCCCGCGCCGTGCCGGAAGGGCGGCTCGGACGGGCCTACACGTTCCACTCGTTCAGCGGCAATATCGGGACCGCTGCCGCGCCGATGGTGATGGTGGGCCTGGCCGCGTTCTGGGATTGGCGCGGCGCGTGTCTTCTCGTAGGTCTCGCCGGGATCGCGGTCGCGCTGGCGCTGATCCCGTTCGGCGGCTCGCTGCGTAGCGAAGGTCGAGAGGAAAACGGGTCCTCACCGTCGACCGGCGTCGGACATGGAACGGGCCTGCGGGCGGGGATGGCCCTTCTCCTGTCAGCGCCGATCCTGCTCTGCTTCCTGTTCTTTGTCATCCTCAATACCGCGTTCGTCGGCGTCCGCGTCTTCGCGCCGTCCACGCTCGTCGAGATGTACGACGTCCCCCTCGCCACCGCGAACGGCGCGCTTACCGGCTTCATCGTCGGCGCGGCTGTCGGGGTGCTCGCCGGGGGCGTGATCGCCGACCGTCTCGGTGCGCGAAGCATCACGGCGGTGATCGGGCTGATCGGCACGGGAGCGCTGCTGATCGTTCTCGGACAGGTTTCGCTTCCCGTGGCCCTGGTCGTCGGCCTGCTGACGCTGACCGGCTTCCTGCGCGGCATCGTGCAGGGAACGCGCGACCTGATGGTCTATGCGGCTACTCCCGCCGGCGCGCACGGCAAGGTATTCGCCTTCGTCTCCACGGGCGGGCATATCGGAACCGCGATCATGCCGCTGGTGTTCGGCTGGATCCTGGATGCGGGCGAACCGCAGCTCACCTTCCTGATCGCCGGCATCCTCGCCCTTGTTGCATTGGCAACCTTCGCGACGGTCAGGCGCCGGGTGGCGAGATAGGCGGGGCGCTTGCCGGGTCCTCGCGGAGGCCGCAAACTCCGCCGCGATGGCGAAAAAGAAGAAAATGCACCTGGCCCAGTTCCTGGTGCATGGGCCGACATACCACAGCCTCGCGATGTGGCGGCACCCGAAGACGGCCGAGGCGGGCTACGCCTGGGACCGGCCGGAGCTCTACCAGCACATCGCCCGGGTCTGCGAACGCGGCTGCTTCGACACCGTGTTCTTCGCCGACCTCAACTACATCGCCGACACCTATACCGGCAGCCTTGCTCCTTCGCTGCGCTCGGCCGCCCAGGCGCCGGAGCACGACCCGATCCCCCTCCTCTCCTTCATCGCCGCCGTGACGGAACGGATCGGCGTCGCCTCCACCTTCTCGGTCAGCCACGCCCATCCCTTCTACGCCGCTCGGCTGTGGGCGACGCTCGATCACCTCACGCGTGGAAGGGCGGGATGGAACGTCGTCACCTCGCTCAACAGCAACCAGGCGGCGAATTACGGCGAGGAGCGCCAGCCCGCAGACACACGCTACGACCGGGCCCATGAATTCATGGAGGTGTGCCGCAGGCTTTGGGATTCCTGGGACGCGGACGCGG
The DNA here is from genome assembly GCA_965202835.1 of Alphaproteobacteria bacterium. Classification (GTDB taxonomy): domain Bacteria; phylum Pseudomonadota; class Alphaproteobacteria; order MPNO01; family MPNO01; genus MPNO01. Next base: position 1,462,128 of record CBDBCA010000002.1, read on the forward strand.
TGGTGATGGACCGGGAGAAGGCCGTCTTCGCCGATCCCGACAAGGTGCGCCGGATCGAATACGAAGGCCGTTTCTTCAGGTCGCGCGGCCCCCTCAACGTCACGCCGTCGCCGCAAGACGGCCCGGCGATCCTGCAGGCCGGTACCTCGCCCAAGGGCCGAGACTTCGCGGCCCGATACGCCGATGCGATCTTCGCCATCCAGCCCCGCGCGCCGGACGCGGCGGCGTATTACGACTCGATCAAGGGTCTGATGTCGGAGCTCGGCCGAGACCCCGACGAGTGCAAGATCCTGTACGGGATGCAGCCGATCATGGGCGAGACGGACGCCGAGGCGCGCGAGCGGCAAGAGGAGCACAACTCGCTGGTGCCGTTCGAGGGCGGCATGGCGATCCTGTCCGCGCATCTCGATTTCGATCTCGCGAAGCTGCCGCCGGACGCGATCATGGCGGAGCGGCCGGAGCCCGAGTTCCACCGCTTCCGCACCCGCTTCCGCAAACCCGACGGCACGCCGATGACCGTGGCCGAGGTGGCGGCGCGGCACGGCCAGAGCGTCGGCCTCCCCCAATTCGTCGGCACACCCGTCGGGATCGCGGACCGGATGGAGGCGTTCCTCGACGAGGTGGGCGGCGACGGTTTCATGCTGTCCCCGACCCACACCCCGGGGGCGATCGAGGAGTTCGTCGACCTGGTGGTGCCGGAGCTGCAACGCCGCGGCCTGCTTCGCACCGAATACAAGGGCCGCACCCAGCGGGAGATCCTGCGCGAGGAGGATTGAGAAGACCGTCTCCTCGACGCTCTCGCGCCCGCTGCATTACAATCCGACGCCACGCCGGCTGTCGGGTTCTCTTCTGATGACGGATAGCTCCCTGCCTTTGTCCCGCTTCAAGGTGCTGGATCTGACGCGCGCCCGCTCGGGGCCGACCTGCGTGCGCCAGCTCGCCGACTGGGGCGCCGACGTGATCAAGATCGAAGCGCCCGATCCGACGGGCGACGGCGACAACGGCGGGCGCAAGTCCTCGGACTTCCAGAACCTCCATCGCAACAAGCGGTCGATGACGCTGAATCTGAAGGCGCCGGAGGGCCGGGACATCTTCATGAAGCTCGTCGAAACCGGCGACGTGGTGGTGGAAAACTACCGGCCCAGGGTCAAGGACCGGCTCGGTATCGACTACGAGTCGCTCAGGGCGGTCAATCCGCGCATCGTGCTCGGCAGTATTTCGGGCTTCGGCCAGGACGGCCCCTATGCCGACCGACCGGGTTTCGACCAGGTGGCGCAGGGCATGGGCGGGCTGATGTCGGTCACCGGACATCCGGGACAGGGGCCGGTGCGGGCCGGAACCGCCATCGCCGACATCACCGCGGGGCTCTACTGCGCGATGGGAATCATGGCGGCCCTGCTGGAGCGCGAGGTATCCGGCGAGGGCCAGTGGGTCGATTCCTCGCTGCTGGCCGCGCAAATCGCGGTGATGGACTTCCAGGCGGCGCGCTGGACCGTCGACCGTGAGGTCGCCCCGCAGGCCGGCAACGACCACCCGCTCTACATGCCGACGGGGATGTTCGAAACCCGTGACGGATTCCTCAACATCGCGGCATCCGGCGACGGGATGTTCTCGCGGCTCTGCAAGGCGCTTGGCACCGAGGCGCTGCTCGACGATCCGCGCTTCGCCGACGGGCCGGCGCGGGGGAAGAACCGGGCGGCGCTGAACGAGGCCATAACGGCGGTAACCCGCACCGCCACCACGGCCGAATGGGTCGAGCGGCTTAACGAAGGCGGCGTGCCCTCGGGCCCGGTCTACAGCTTCGACCAGACCTTCGCCGACCCGCAGGTCCGGCATATCGGCATGGCGGCCCCCGTCGATCATCCGACGCGCGGGCCTATCGAGTTGGTCGGCCAGCCCGTCCGGTTCCACCGCACGCCGTGGCGGCTCCGCACGGCCTGCCCGGAGATGGGCGAGCAGACCGACGCGATCCTCGCTGATCTCGGCTATTCGGCGGACGAGATCGAAACGCTGCGCCGGCGCGACGTGCTGTGAGCCTCTATTCGGTCCAGAAGCTGATCTACCAGCTCAACCGCGATCCCCATACGCGGCAACGCTACGAGGACGATTTCGAGGCGCTGCTCCAGGAATACCCGATGACGGAGGAGGAGAGCCGGGCGATCCGCGAACCCGACATCGGGCTTCTCTACGTACTCGGCGTGAACGGACAGTTGCTGATGCACTACGCGGCGCTCCGGGGCTATCCGTGGAACGACTATCTGGAGGCGATGCGTGAGGGCGTGCGGCGCCACGGACCGGTGCGGGCGGGACTTTATGCGATGGTGGGGGAGGAGTCCGACCGATGAGCCTCGTATTCGCCGGCGTCTGCAGCCACGCGCCGGGCATTACCGGCCGCGCCGACCGGGTGGACCCAGACCGTCTCGCCCGCCTCCATGCCGCCTATGACCGGATGAGAGAGGCCATCGAGGCGGCGGAGCCCGACGCCCTGCTGGTGATCGCGGCCGAGCATTTCGCCAATTTCTTCATGAACAACATGCCGGCCTACTGCATCGGGATGGCGGACAGCTTCGAAGGCCCGATCGAGGATCCGGAGTGGCTTGCCATCCCGTGCACGACGATCCCGGGCAATGCCGACCTGGCGCGGCGGCTGATCGAGCGGGTGCTGGAGGATGTGGACGTCGCCTACGCGGAGGAATGGAAGTTCGACCACGGGATCATGGTTCCGCTGCATTTCCTGACGCCGCGCTACGACCTGCCGGTGATCCCCGCCAACATCAACTGCCAGGGGCCGCCGCTCACGCCGGTCCATCGGTCCTATGCGTTCGGCCAAGCGCTCAGGCGCGCCTGCGATGCGGTGCCCGAACGGATCGCCATGATCGGCACCGGCGGGATTTCGCATTGGCCGGCAACGCCCGACTCGGGAAAGATCAACGAGGAATGGGACCGCGCGTTTCTCGACCGGCTGGTCGCCAACGACCGGGACGGACTGCTTTCCTACAACGACGCCGAGACATACCGGGACGGGGGTCAGGGCGGCTTCGAAATCCGCACTTTTATCGCCGTGGCCGGCGCAGTCGACGGAGGGAAGGGCGAGATCTGGCACTACGACCCGGTGCCGGACTTCGCCGTCGGCTGCACGGTCGGGGTGATGAAAACCGCTTAACCGGGCGGGCGACGGAGTTCGGCTTGCGCCGCGGCGGGTCGCCGACTAGTTTCCGCCGCGCGATGCGAAAGACCGAGGCGCGCGGGCAAATCCGGTTCCGCGATGAAGGACCGGAAATCGAGGACTTCAAGACCGAGGTCATCGAGAACCTGTCCAGAGTGCGCAAGACGCTCCCCTGCAAGTTCTTTTACGATCAGACGGGCTCGGCCCTGTTCGATCGCATTTGCGTTCTCGACGAGTACTACCCTACGCGTACCGAGATCTCGCTCCTGGAACGACACGGCGAGGAGTTCGCCGAACTCAGCGGACCGGCCTGCCACGTCATCGAGTTCGGCAGCGGATCGAGCGTGAAGGTCAAGCTGCTGCTCGACAAACTGGAAGAGCCCTCGACCTACACGGCGATCGACATATCCAGAGAGCACCTGATCGACTCGACGACCGCGCTTGCGGAAGAATTCCCCGAGCTCGACGTGGAGGCGGTCTGGGCGGATTACACGCAGCCTTTGCGGATGGGGCAGGAGAACGGCGCCAATGGCCGCAGGCTGGGCTTTTTTCCGGGATCGACCATCGGCAATTTCTCGCCGGAGGAGGCTCACGAGTTTCTCGAGCGCTCGGCGGAGACCATCGGCCCGGGCGGATCCATGCTGATCGGGGTCGATCTCAAGAAGGACGAGGACACGCTGATCGCTGCCTATAACGATCGCGAAGGCGTGACGGCGGCCTTCAACGAGAACCTGCTGGCCCGGATCAACCGGGAACTCGACGGCGATTTCAACCTGGCGGCCTTCTCCCACGACGCGGTCTACAACCCCGACCGGGGCCGGATCGAAATGCATTTGGTCAGCGAGCGCGATCAGACCGCGCGGGTGGGCGGCCAGTCTTTCGAGTTCAGGGCGGGCGAAACGATCCACACCGAGAATTCGTACAAGTACAGCATCGAGCAGTTCCAGGGTCTTTGCCGCGAAGCGTGCTACGAGCCGGTCCAGGCGTGGACGGATCCAGACCGCCTGTTCAGCCTCCACTATCTCAACGTCGCCTGAAAACCCGCCCGGGGAAGGTGTGCCGACCCGCACCGAAACCCCAGCCGCCGACCGCCGGGAGGGCGGGAAGACCGGCGGCAAAGTGCCGATGCGCGTCGACATCGTTATCGACACCGTCTGCCCCTGGTGTTACCTGGGTCAACGCCGTTTTGCCCGGGCCATTGCGGAGCGGCCGGGCATGCGCCCGGAAATACGCTGGCACCCCTTTCGGATCGACCGCGCGATTCCGGAAGCGGGGCGTGACCGCGAGACCGACCTTGCCGCGAGATTCGGCGGCATCGAACGCGCAAAGCGTCACCAGGCGGCGCTGGAAAAGGTGGGTGCGCGGGAAGGCGTTTCGTTCCGTTTCGACCTCATCCGACGAACCCCCAACACGCTGGACTCCCATCGGCTGATCGCCTTCGCGGCCCGTTCCGGCGCGGCGGAAGCGACCGTTGACCGGCTCTTCGGCGCCTTTTTCCTCGAAGGCCGCGACATCGGCGACCGGTCGGTCCTTGCGGAAATCGGAGACGAGGTCGGCTTCGATCGAGAAGCGATCGAACGCCTGCTGCGGAGCGGAGAGGACCGGCCACGCGTTCTGGCCGAGGACGAGAGGATCCGCTCGCTCGGCGTGAAGGGTGTTCCCTGTTACATCGTCGAAGGGCGCTACGCGATTTCCGGCGCGCAATCGCCCGAGGTGTTTCTCCGGATCGTTGACCTCGCGCGGCAGGACACGCTCGTCGAGGCGGCGGAGTAAGCCAGCTCCCGGACCCGTCCTGGACCCCATCGCGCCCGGGGGCTGGAAATCCGTGCATCGCGATACGATTTATCGAATCGACGGACCGCGCACGGCGCAGCGCCGACTGAATCGTGCGGATGCGCGATCCGGCGCGCTCGGACGGGTTCGGAAAGAGCGGGGAAGCGGAATGAACCAGACCAGCGACGCGCAGCCGAGGCGACGCGCCCGGAGGCGCCGCGGGCGCCGTATGCGGCTGCGTATCATGAGGCACATCCGCGCCTACTTCTTCGCTGGCGTTCTGGTGACCGCGCCGATCGCGATCACCTTCTATCTCGCCTGGCTGATCATCGACTGGATCGACAGCAAGATCACGCCCTGGATCCCGGCGGCCTACAATCCGGAAACATATCTGCCGTTCGGCATCCCCGGGCTCGGCCTGATCATCGCCTTCGTCCTTCTCACGCTGATCGGCGCGATGGCGGCGGGCGCGATCGGGCGCATCTGGATCAGGACGAGCGAGCACCTGCTGGCCCGGATGCCGGTGATCCGCAGCGTCTACGGCGCGACCAAGCAGATCTTCGAGACGGTATTGCGGCAGCAATCGACCGCGTTCCGGCAGGTGGTGCTGTTCGAGTATCCGAGACGCGGGAGCTGGGCGCTCGGCTTCATCACGGGCAAGACACTGGGAGAGGTGCAGAACCTCACGAGCGACGAGGTCGTGAACGTGTTTCTGCCGACCACTCCGAACCCGACCTCGGGCTATCTCCTGTTCATTCCGCGAAAGGAGCTGATCGTTCTCAGCATGACGGTCGAAGAGGGGATCAAGATGGTCGTCTCCGGCGGAATCGTAACGCCCGCCGATCACCGCAGCCTGGAAGAGCAAAGGATCAAGCGGGTCGCGCCGGCCGAGCTCGACAAGCGCACGATCCCCCATGAAGCGGACGACGAAGATGCAGCCGGGGAAGTCGAGGATCTACGCGAGCGGCAATCATCCTGAGCGCAGGGTCCTGACCACGGCATCCCTTTCGAACAAATAGAGGAGCGTCCGGAGCGCCTCGCCCCTCGGCGTTGCCAGTTCGGCATCGCGTTCGACGATCAGTCGCGCGTCGTCGCGCGCCACCTCGATCAGCTCGGCATGCGCGGCCAGGTCGGCCAGGCGGAAATCCGGCAGTCCGGATTGCCGGGTGCCGAGCATCTCCCCCGCCCCCCTGAGGCGCAGATCCTCTTCGGCGATCAGGAAGCCGTCATCGGTCTCGCGCATCACGTTGAGCCGCGCCCGGGCGGTCTCGGTCAGCGGGCTTGCGTAGAGCAGCAGGCAGAACGAAGGACGGTCGCCGCGGCCGACGCGGCCGCGTAGCTGGTGGAGCTGGGCGAGCCCGAAGCGCTCCGCGCGCTCGACCACCACGACAGAGGCTTCCGGGACATCGACACCGACCTCGATCACCGTGGTCGCCACCAGGATGTCGATCTCGCCGGCCGCGAAGCCGGCCATCGCGGCATCCTTGTCGGCTCCCTTCATGCGCCCGTGCAGGAGACCCACGCGGTCGCCGAAGACGGTCTCGAGCGTCGAATGGCGCTCGGTCGCGGCCGCGAGATCGAGCGTCTCGGATTCGTCGACGACGGGGCACACCCAGTAGATGCGCGCGCCGCCGGCGATTGCCTTGCGAAGACGCGCGATCACCTGGCTCAGCCGGTCGACCGGCAGCACCCGCGTGTCGACGGGGCGCCGGCCGGGCGGTTTCTCGTGCAGCCGCGACACGTCGATATCGCCATAGGCGGTCATCATCAGGGTGCGCGGAATCGGCGTCGCGGTCATCACCAGCATGTCCACCGCGCGGCCCTTCTCGGCAAGTGCCACACGCTGGTCGACACCGAAGCGATGCTGCTCGTCGATCACCGCGAGCGCGAGATCGGCGAAGTCGACCCCGTCCTGTTGCAAGGCGTGGGTGCCGATGGCGATCGGGGTCGCACCGCTCGTGATACCTTCGAAAATGCGCCTTCGATTCGCGCCGCGCTCGCGCCCGGTCAGGAGAGCGACGGAGATCCCGATGTTTCCGGCAAGCGGCTCGATGGTCGCGAAATGCTGGCGCGCGAGGATTTCGGTGGGCGCCATAAGTGCGGCCTGTGCGCCGGCCTCGACCGCCGCCAGCATGGCGAGGAACGCGACCACTGTCTTGCCGCTGCCGACATCGCCCTGGAGCAGGCGGATCATGCGTTCCGGCGACGCCATGTCGGCGGCGATCTCTTCCACCGCGCCCTGCTGCGCGGCGGTCAGCGGAAATCCGAAGGAGGCCAGCGCGCGGCGTCGCAGGCCGCCGTCGCCAACGATCTCGCGGCCGGGCCGCCCGCGTCTTTGCCGGCGCACCAGCGCGAGCGTGAGCTGATTGGCCAGGAGCTCGTCATAGGCAAGGCGTTCCCGCGTCGGGTGGAACGGTTCGAGCGCGGCCTCGTCCTCCGGCGCATGGGCCCGGGCCACGGCCTCGCGCCAGGCCGGCCAGGCCTTGCGCGCGATCCAGGCCGGGTCGTGCCACTCCGGCAGGTCCGGGACGCGGTTCAACGCCTCGCCGATCATGCGGTTGAGCGGCTTCGGCGTCAGACCGGCGGTCAGCGGGTAGACCGGCTCGACCCGCTTGACCGCGTCCAGCTCTCCCGGCTTCCCGATGTGGTCGGGATGGGTCATCTGGAGCCGGTCGCGATAGCGCTCGACACGGCCGCTTACCACCCGCTTCTCGCCGACCGGCAGGGCGGTTTCCAGATATGCCGCCTTGGCATGGAAGAATACGAGATCGAGCGCCCCGGTACCGTCATGGCAGACCACGCGATAGGGGACGCGCCGGCTGGGAGACAAGACATGGCGGTCGACCTCGACCGTGATCGTGACGACGGCCTTGTCCGGCGCGTTCGCGATGGCGGGCGAAAACCGGCGGTCGACGATCCCGTTGGGCAGATGCCAGAGCAGATCGACGATCCGCGGGCCCGCCAGCCGCTCGACCGCCGCCCCGATGCGGGGTCCGACGCCGGTCAGGGTCCGGATCTCGGCAAAGAGGGGAAACAGGACTTCCGGGCGCATCGGCGGGACCCGAGGATGGCGATCAGGTCATCGGACAGCGCCCGCGCGCCGCCGTCAAGCGAACCCAAGGCGCCCCGTTTCCCTTGCCCCGGCGGCGACGCTGTGCGAGAGGTCTAGCCCCTCGCCCCATGGGAGCCTTTATCGTGCAGCAAGGCCTCGACGCGCGCCGAAAGCGCATCCTGTTTCGCAGCCTGCGTCGGGGCACCAAGGAAAGCGACCTGGTGATCGGCGGGTTCGCCAGGTCGGCGCTGAAGAACCTTGACGGAGCGCAGCTCGACGCCTTGGAAGCTCTTCTCGACCGGCCCGATCCCGAGGTGCTTGGCTGGGTGATCGGCCTCCGCCCAGCCCCTCCGGAGTTCGACACCGACGTGATGGCCATGCTCAGGACATACAAGAGCACGCTTTGACCTCGCCCGCCGCCCTGCCGCACGAAATCGAAGACGCCGGCCCCGGCCGCGCGCTGCTCGCGGGCGTACCGGAGGCGCTGGAGGCGCGGGTCATTGCCGGCCTCGCTACCGGAGGAGGAGGCGCGCGGGTGCTCCACGTTGCGCGCGACGACGCACGGCTCGCACGGCTCGCGGAGGGGCTTGCCTTCTTCGCACCGGAACTCCCGGTGTTGCGGCTGCCGGCCTGGGATTGCCTTCCCTACGACCGGGTCTCGCCGGTGAGCGAGATCGTCGCGGAGCGGGTCGACACGATGTCGCGGCTCGCGAACCGGAACGCGGCGGAGGGCCCGACGGTCGTCCTGACCACCGTGTCCGCCGCCTTGCAGCGTCTGCCCGCGCGCGAGGTGTGGCGCGATGCCTCCTTCGGAGCCATACAAGGGGACTCCATCGATCTCGACCGGCTGACTGCCTTCCTCGTGCGCAACGGTTACCAGCGCGCGGGCACGGTGCGCGAACCGGGGGAATTCGCCGTGCGTGGCGGTATCGTCGACCTGTTTCCGCCGGGCCCGGATCGGCCGATCCGTCTCGACCTTTTCGGCGACACGCTGGAGGGGATCAGGAGCTTCGACGCGGGAACCCAGCGGACGACCGGCACGCTGGACCGCCTATCGCTCTTTCCGATCAGCGAGATCTCTCTCGATCCGAACTCCATCGGCCGGTTCCGCGCCGCCTACCGCGAGCTGTTCGGCGCGGTTTCCGAGGATCCACTCTACCAGGCCGTCAGCGAGGGGCGGAAACAGATCGGCATGGAGCACTGGCTACCTTTGTTCCACGGGACACTGGAGACAGTGTTCGACTACCTGCCGGACGCGTTGGTGACGCTGGAACACCAGATCGACGCGGCGCGCGATGCCAGGCTCGAAATGATCGCCGACTACTACGACGCGCGGCGGACATTCCTTGAGACCGGACGAGCGAGACAGGATCGCACGGCGCCCCATCGGCCGCTGCCTCCCGACCGCCTCTATCTGGATTCGGTGGAATGGGAAGGACTGCTCGCCGAGCGGAGGCTCGGTTATTTCCGGCCTTACGACGCGCCGATGGACATGCCGCACGGCGCCTTCGATTCGGTGGCGAATTTCGGCGGCCGCCGCCTCCCTGCCTTTTCCGGAGCCGCAGCGGGGGTCGACGGCGAGGACGGGGACGTGTTCGACCGCGTACGCAGGGCGCTGGAGGCCCGCCGGCGGGAAGGCGTACGCGTCGTGGTCGCAGCCTGGTCCGCCGGTTCGCGGGAACGGCTCGGCCAGCTCCTGGCGGACCACGGCGTAGCCGGCCTCGTCCCGGTCCAAGACTGGCCGGAGGTCGAGGCGCTGCCTCCCGACCGGGCGGCGCTGGCGATCCTCGGCGTCGAGCAGGGCTTCGAGACACCGGGCCTCCTGGTCGTCGGCGAACAGGACATTCTCGGCGAACGCCTGGCCCGCCCGCGCCGGCGCCGTGCGAAAGACTTCATTTCGGACGCCTCGGACCTCGCGCCTCAGGACCTCGTCGTCCATGTCGAGCACGGGATAGGGCGTTACGAGGGGCTGGAAACCGTCGTCGCGGACGGCGCTGCGCACGATTGCCTGCGGCTGACCTATGCGGGCGGAGATCGCCTCTACGTCCCCGTCGAGAGCCTGGAGGTGCTGTCGCGCTACGGCTCGGGCGAGTCCGATGCGGCGCTCGACCGCCTCGGCACGGCCGCGTGGCAGCAGCGCAAGGCGCGACTCAAGAAGCGGCTGCTCGAAATGGCCGACGCGCTGATCGCGGTCGCCGCTTCCCGCAAGCTGCATGCGGTGGAGCCGGTCGCAACCGAGCCCGGGCTCTACGAGGCGTTCTGCGCGCGCTTCCCCTTCACCGAGACCGACGACCAGGTCGAAGCGATCGACGCCACTCTTGCCGATCTCCGCCGCGGGCAGCCGATGGACCGGCTGATCTGCGGCGATGTCGGGTTCGGCAAGACCGAGATTGCGCTCAGGGCGGCCTTCAACGTCGTCCACGCCGGCGGCCAGGTCGCGGTGGTGGTGCCGACGACGCTTCTCTCGCGCCAGCATTTCGTGACTTTCACCCAGCGCTTCGCCGGGATGGCGGTGAATATCGGCCAGCTGTCGCGCCTGGTGTCCGCGAAGGAGGCCGCCGCCACGAAGAAGGGCCTAACCGACGGCACCGTCGACATCGTCATCGGCACCCATGCGCTCCTCGCCAAAGGCATCGCGTTCCGGAATCTCTCTCTGCTTGTGGTCGACGAGGAGCAGCATTTCGGCGTCGCCCACAAGGAACGCCTCAAGCAGCTAAAGGCCAATGTCCACGTACTCACGATGACGGCGACCCCGATCCCGCGCACCCTGCAGATGGCGCTGAGCGGGGTGCGCGAGATGAGCACCATCGCCACGCCGCCGGTCGACCGGCTGGCGGTGCGGACCTATGTGCTCCCTTTCGACCCGGTGATCGTCCGCGAGGCGATCATGCGCGAGCATTTCCGGGGCGGGCAGAGCTTCTATGTCTGTCCGCGCATCGCCCAACTCGACGACGTCGCGGAACGCCTCGAAGCGCTGGTGCCCGACGTGACGATCCGGATCGCGCACGGCCGCATGCCGACCCGCGCCCTGGAAGACACGATGGTCGCGTTCTACGAGGGGAAGATCGACGTGCTCCTGTGCACCCAGATCGTCGAATCCGGGCTCGACATCCCGCGCGCCAACACGCTGATCGTCCACCGCGCCGATCTGTTCGGCCTCGCCCAGTTGTACCAGCTTCGCGGCAGGATCGGACGGTCCAAGCTGCGCGGCTATTGCTATCTCACCCTGCCGCCCGACCGAGTCCTGACCGACGCGGCGGAGAAGCGGCTGGAGGTGATGCGGACGCTGGACACGCTGGGCGCCGGGTTCTCGCTCGCGAGCCACGACCTCGACATCAGGGGCGCGGGAAACCTGCTGGGCGAAGCGCAGTCGGGGCATATCCGGGAAGTCGGGGTCGAGCTCTACCAGCAGATGCTCGAAGAGGCGGTCGCCGAAGCGCGCGGTACGCCCGATGCGGTTTCCGCCGATTGGGTGCCGCAGATCGCGGTCGGTCTCCCCGTCCTGATCCCGACCGGCTACGTCACCGATCTCGATGTGCGGCTCGGCCTCTACCGCCGGATCGCGCGGCTCGCCGACCGCGCGGAAACGGACTCCTTCGCGGCGGAGCTGATCGACCGTTTCGGTCCCCTGCCGGACGAGGTGGAGACGCTGCTCCACGTGGTGGCGATCAAGCAGCAATGCCGCCGGGCCGGAATCGACAAGCTGGACGCGGGACCCAAGGGCGCCGTCATTGCCTTCCGGGACGATGCGTTCGCCAACCCCGCCGGGCTGATCCGGTATATCCAGGACGATCTGGGACGCGCCAGGCTGCGGCCCGACCATCGGCTCGTGCTCCGGCGCGACTGGGCCGCCGCCGCGCGGCGGCTTGACGGGGTGCGCGAACTGATCGACACGCTCGCGGCCATCGCGGAGGAGGAGTAGACGTCAGGTGACCGGGGATCTCTATTTCGAGGACTTCCATGTCGGCCAGGTAATCGAGAGTGCCAGGAAGACGCTGGACGAGGCCGAAATCGTCGACTTCGCCAGGAAGTATTCCAACCTGCCCTACCACACCGACCCGGAGGCGGCGGCGAAGTCCATGTTCGGCGGAATCGTCGCGCCCGGTTACCAGACCGCCGCCCTCACCTTCGGGCTGTTCGTCGATACCGGCACCTTCCGCGCCTGCGGCATGGGCTCGCCCGGGATCGACAGGCTGCGCTGGCTGAGACCGGTGCGGGCGGGCGACACGCTGCAGGTCTTCGCGGAGATCGTCGAGGTCTCCCCGGCCCACGGGGAAGGCGGGCGCGATGCGGTCCGCATTTCATACGAAACCCGCAACCAGAACGGCGAAGCGGTCATGACCCTCACCAGCCTCCACTTCGTTCGCAGGCGTCCTGCGGGAGAATGACATGCCCGATTTGACCCCCGTCCGCCTCGCCGCCGGTTCCGGCGTGACCTTCGGCGTCGACGATTTGTCCTGCGCGGCGGCGACCGATCTCGGTCTCTGGCGCGACGAGGGGCTGGAGCCGTCATGGATGCCGGTCCATGGCGGGGTACGCGCCATCGAGGCGCTGATGGACGGCAGGGTCGACGTGGCCTATGGCGGGCTCGGCCCGGCGCTCGCGGCCCGCGCGGGAGGCGCGCCGGTCCGGATCGTGGTCTCGATGGCGCGGGCGCTGGCGCAGAACCTGGTCGCCCAGACCCGGATCGCGGAGCCGGAACAGCTGCGCGGCTGCTCCTGGGCGCTCGACGGGTTCGGCGCGCTCAGCCACCACATGGCGCGCCTCACGGTGCGCGCGCTCGGCATCGCCGAGGACGAGATCGAATGGCGCGCGCTCGGCCCTCCGCCGGAGCGCATCGAGGCGCTGCTGGACGGCTCCATCGACGTGTCGCTGATCCGGGTCGAAGAGGCGTTGTCGCTGAGCGCGAGACACCCGGACAAGCTCCGCACGCTGCTCGGCTTCGGCGACCTCAAACGGCTGGTCCCGGTGCAGCCGCACGGCGTCCTGTCGACCACCGAGACGTTCGAGGCGCAAGCGCCGGACCTCCTCGCCCGCGTGACGCGGGGAATGATCCGGGCCTCGCGAACGCTCCATTCCGACGGGGCCGCGTTCCAAAGGGTGTTCCGGGGCAACGTGATCGTCGAATTGGCGGAGGACGAGATCGCGGCGATCTGGCGCCAGGAGCGGGACAACGGTGGCTTCGCCGTCAACGGCGAGATGTCGGCGGGACACTGGGACACCCAGTTCGCCGATTTCCGCGAGCTCAACCCGACGCTGCGCGAGGTAGCGCAGGACGAAATCCTCGCCCGACACTTCGTGCGCGACGCGCTGGCGGTGCTCGACCCCTTCCCGTCGGACTTCGACCCGCCGGAGGGGTGAGGGCGCCCCTACCCGCCCCGCGCGACCTCGCGCCTGAGCACCTTGCCGACGGCGCTCTTGGGCAGGGAGTCGGCGAGCTCGATGACGTGCGGCACCTTGAAACGCGCGATCCGGCCACGCAGGTCGTCGTGCAATTCCTCGCCGAGGCCAGGGCCGGCGCGGCCGTCGCGAGCGACCACCACGGCGCGGATCCGGTTGCCGATCTCCGGATCGGGCAGCGGTACGACGCAGGCCTCGGCCACCGCCGGGTGGCCCCTCAACGCGTTCTCGATCTCGTAGGGCGAGATGAAGATGCCGCGGCTCTTGAAGCAGTCGTCCTCGCGCCCGGCGATCCAGTAATAGCCGTCCTCGTCGCGCCAGGCGAGATCGCCGGTGTGGTACCAGCCGTCATGCACCACCCGCGCCGTCATGTCCTCGTCGCGGTGATAGCCGAGGAAGAATCCGGGGCTGTCGGCGGCGATCAGAAAGCGGCCGATCTCGCCCGGCCGCAAGGGCCGGTAGTCGTCGTCCGTCACCTCCACCCGCGTGCCGGGAATCGGACGGCCGATCGAGCCCGGGCGCACCGGGTGACGCGGCCCCTGCCCCAGCACCATCTGCATTTCCGAAACGCCGTAATGCTCCCAGATGTCGCAGCCGACCCGACGCTTGAACTCCCGCCAGGTCGCCGCCTCCAAAGCCTCTCCGGTCGCGCTGCAGCCGCGCAGGGATGAGAGGTCGTAGCGGTCCTCGATTCCCTCTATGGCGAGGATGCGGCGATAGACCGTCGCCACCGAATAGAGCAGCGTGACCCCGAACCGCTGGACCGCCGCCAGCACGCGCTCCGGCCGCGCCGGGCCTTCGAGAATCGCGGCCGTCACGCCGTTCCTGAGCGGAAAGACGACGTTGTGCCCGAGCGCGCTGATGAAGCTCCACTCGCCGGTCGCCAGCGCCACGTCGCCGGACTCCGGCGGAACCCGGTGGCGGTTCGCCTCGCCCAGCGCGACCGCCCAGCGATGGGCGTGGACGATCCCCTTGGGCCGGCCGGTGGTGCCCGAGGTGTAGACCATGAAGGCGGGCTCGTCGGCTCCGGTATCGGCGGGCGGACCGGCATCTTCCCCGGCCCCGTCGAGAGTCGCGGCACTGTCATGCGTACCGCGCCAGAGGAAGACCCGTATCCGGTCCTTGTGGGCCAGGGCGGGACCCGCGATTTTCGCCAGCGTGACCGCCGCTTCGGCGCCGCTGTGGTCGAGCACGTAATCCACCTCCTCCTGCCCGAGCAAGGAGTTCACCAGGACGGGGATCGCGCCCATCCGCGTGAGCGAGAGGAAGGTGACGGCGAATTCGATGCAGTTCGGCATCCGCACCAGCACCTTCGCGCCGGGCCGGACCCCGGAGGCGGCCAGGATCCCGGCGACCCCGCGCACGCGGTCCAGCAGCGCGGCGTAGGTCGCCTCTCCCCCGTCCCAGACGAAAGCGGTCCTGTCGCCGAGCCCTTCCTCCACCCCCCGGTCGAGGACTTCGGCGGCGATGTTGACGCGTTCCGGGATCACGCGGTCAGTCGCCTTCCCCATAGGGCCAGTTCTCGTAATACGGTCCGCGGTACTCGGCCTTGCGCTTGCCGAGGAAGGCGCGGATGCCTTCGCGGCAGTCACCGGTCCGGGTGATCTCCTGGATGGCGGCGAATTCGCGCTCCCAGCCCTCGTCGCTGCGGTTGGCGTTCCAGTACATCTTCACCAGCTCCTTGGCGTAGCGCACCGAGAGATAGGGGTTGCTGGCGATCTGCCCGGCGAGCGCCATGACCTCGTCGAGCAGATCGTCATGCGGCACGACCCGCTCGACCAGCCCCATCCTCTCGGCCTCGGCGGCCTCGACGATCCGACCGGTCAGGATCATCTCGAGCGCCTTCCCCACGCCCACCAGCTTCGGCAGGTTTCGCGCCCCGCCGGACTCGGGAAGGAAGCCGGCGGGCACCGCGACCTCGCCCAGCTTCGCCCTGTCGGAGGCGATGCGGAGGTCGCAGAGTGTGCAGATCTCCAGCCCGATCCCGACCGCCGGCCCGTTGATCGCCGCGATGGTGATCTGTGGCAGATCCTCGATCTTTTTGAAGGCGCGCTGCAGCACCTGGTGGCGGAGATCGTTGAAGAACAGGTGGGCGAGCTCGCGATAGGCGCCGAAATTCCCCATGTCGAAATCGGGATCGTCGCCGGCGCCGAGCGGCCCGGCCTCGGTCTTGAGGTCGCCGCCGGCCGAGAACCCCCGCCCCTCGCCGGTAAACACCACGACCTTGACGTGGCTGTTGTGGCGGATCTGGTCGCACAATATGTCGAGTTCGACCCGCATCCGGACGTCGACCGCGTTCAGCGCCTCGGGCCGGTTGAAGGTCACCACGCCGATACAGCTCTCCCCCGCGCGGTTCGGGTTGTCGCGCACCTCCCATCTGAGCGCCTGGTACTCCATGCCCTCTCCTCCTCGCTTGACCTCCGGTGCCGATCGCCGGCCGGACGGCGCGGCCGTCCCGGATTGTAGTCCAACGGCTTCCCCGGCGGGTATGTTGGCGAAGCTGGTTCGCGAGCCGGGTCGCTTTCCTGCATTTTCGATCCATCGCGTTCGGCAGCGCCGGCATACCGCCCTCCCTGATCGGCGATCAGAAAGATTTGGTCACCCGGTTGGGCCATTGATTACAATGGGTTGCGCAGACAACCCGCCCCGAGGGGCGTCACCAACCGGGTGAAGATCATGGTCCCTTGTTATCGCTCTCCGATCAAGCTCGAAGTGACGCGGGATGGTACGGCCGCGACGGCGCGCGGCGGTCTGGTGCTGCTGTTCGAGGTTCTGGCGTCGCGGCGCATCCTGGCCGGGCTGCCGCGCTGCGGCGGCAGCCCGTCGCAGGGCTGGAGCGACGGCCAGATGATGCTGGCGGTGCTGGTTCTCAACGTTGCCGGCTTCGACCGGGTGTCGGACATCGAGCATCTGGAGGCCGATACGGGTCTTTGCGCTCTGGTCAGGCGGTTCGAGCCGAAGCTGTTGGGTCTGTCGAGGGGTGCGGTCGCGCGGCGGTTCCGGGGCGGTCGCGAGCGCTGCTTTCCCTCGGCGCGTTCGCTGCGCGACTGGCTCGACCGTTTCCATGTCGCTGGGGTGCACGATGTCGAGAGGGAGAAGGGCACGGCGTTCATCCCGCCGCACACGGAACGCCACGAGTTGTTCCGGGCGGTCGCCCGCCGCCTTGTGGCCGAAGGGGTACGGGAGGCCGTCGCGGCGTCGGTGACCATCGACCTCGACGCGACGATCATCGCGTCCGGCAAGCGCGAGTGTCTGTATACCTACCGTGCCGCGGAGAGGCTGGTTCCGGGCGAGCGGGGCTACCAGCCGCTGGTCGCGTTCTGCCCCGAGATCGGGATGGCGCCGTGGCTGGAGAGCCGCGACGGCAACGTGCCGGCGGCGCTGGACAACCGGCGGGCGCTCGAGGAGGCGCTGTTGCAGCTTCCCGGCGCCGTGCGCCAGGTCACCCTCCGCACCGATGGGGCGGGCTACCAGGAGGATGTGATCCGCGCCTGCAACGACCCCGCCTTCCGCCGGGCGGAGACGCGGCGCTTCGGCACGGTGGGGCTGATCTGCGGCGCCACCCGTTCGGAGCCGCTGATGGCGGAGGTGGCGCGGCTCGCCGACGACGCCTGGCGCCCGGCGAAGGGGCCGGTGGAGACGCCGGACGCCGGGCCGGCGTCGGACAGTGTGGCGCTTGAATGCGCCGAACTGCCCTACGTCCCCGCGACAACCAACGGACTGAAGCCGCGCCATGTGATCCGCTACGTCGTCACCCGGCGCGCCCTTCCCGGGGCGCTGGGCCTGGACGAGGGCGACCTCCCGGCCGCCGATGGCAGGCCCGCCTACAGGATCAGGGCCTACATGACCAACTTCCCGGCCCCCGACGCGATCCGGGCGGAAAAGGCGAACGGCCTGAGGGTGCTGGACGCCGCCGAGGTCGTGGCCGCGGCCCACGAGCGCTGCGGACGCGGCGAGGAGGTGCACGCGGTGCTCAAGTCCGACCTCGCCGCCGGGACGATGCCGTCGGGGCGGTTCGGGGCCAACGCCGCCTGGCTGTGGCTCGCGGCGCTGGCGCTGAATGCGATGGCGCTGGTGCGCCGCGCCGCCTACGGCCCCGAGTGGCGCTGGGTGCGGATGAAGCGCATCCGCGCGATATGGATCCACCTCGTCGCCCGCGTCGCGCGTCACGGGCGCCGGGTCACCCTCGTGCTCGGCGGCGCCGGCGCCCATCTCCTGGCGGCGCGCCGGCGGATCCACCTCGCCATGCCGCCGCCGGCATCCGCGCCCGGCTGACCCCGGCGCGACAGTTCGACGCGACAAGGCGGACCCGGCACGGCACCGGAGGGCGTTGCGCGCGCCCAACGCGCCGGTGAAGACCCAACCATCACGAAGAGGCCGCCGGCCCCGCTCCGTTGCCGCGTCAAGCTCACGCCGGCAGCCCAAATCGACGACCCGGCATGACCGGACGGCCCTGCCGATGGCCGAAATCGCGCCGACAGAAAATCAGCTCGCCGATCAGGGCCCTCCCTGATCGGCGATCAGAAAGATTTGGTCACCCGGTTGGGCCATTGATTACAATGGGTTGCGCAGACAACCCGCCCCGAGGGGCGTCACCAACCGGGTGAAGATCATGGTCCCTTGTTATCGCTCTCCGATCAAGCTCGAAGTGACGCGGGATGGTACGGCCGCGACGGCGCGCGGCGGTCTGGTGCTGCTGTTCGAGGTTCTGGCGTCGCGGCGCATCCTGGCCGGGCTGCCGCGCTGCGGCGGCAGCCCGTCGCAGGGCTGGAGCGACGGCCAGATGATGCTGGCGGTGCTGGTTCTCAACGTTGCCGGCTTCGACCGGGTGTCGGACATCGAGCATCTGGAGGCCGATACGGGTCTTTGCGCTCTGGTCAGGCGGTTCGAGCCGAAGCTGTTGGGTCTGTCGAGGGGTGCGGTCGCGCGGCGGTTCCGGGGCGGTCGCGAGCGCTGCTTTCCCTCGGCGCGTTCGCTGCGCGACTGGCTCGACCGTTTCCATGTCGCTGGGGTGCACGATGTCGAGAGGGAGAAGGGCACGGCGTTCATCCCGCCGCACACGGAACGCCACGAGTTGTTCCGGGCGGTCGCCCGCCGCCTTGTGGCCGAAGGGGTACGGGAGGCCGTCGCGGCGTCGGTGACCATCGACCTCGACGCGACGATCATCGCGTCCGGCAAGCGCGAGTGTCTGTATACCTACCGTGCCGCGGAGAGGCTGGTTCCGGGCGAGCGGGGCTACCAGCCGCTGGTCGCGTTCTGCCCCGAGATCGGGATGGCGCCGTGGCTGGAGAGCCGCGACGGCAACGTGCCGGCGGCGCTGGACAACCGGCGGGCGCTCGAGGAGGCGCTGTTGCAGCTTCCCGGCGCCGTGCGCCAGGTCACCCTCCGCACCGATGGGGCGGGCTACCAGGAGGATGTGATCCGCGCCTGCAACGACCCCGCCTTCCGCCGGGCGGAGACGCGGCGCTTCGGCACGGTGGGGCTGATCTGCGGCGCCACCCGTTCGGAGCCGCTGATGGCGGAGGTGGCGCGGCTCGCCGACGACGCCTGGCGCCCGGCGAAGGGGCCGGTGGAGACGCCGGACGCCGGGCCGGCGTCGGACAGTGTGGCGCTTGAATGCGCCGAACTGCCCTACGTCCCCGCGACAACCAACGGACTGAAGCCGCGCCATGTGATCCGCTACGTCGTCACCCGGCGCGCCCTTCCCGGGGCGCTGGGCCTGGACGAGGGCGACCTCCCGGCCGCCGATGGCAGGCCCGCCTACAGGATCAGGGCCTACATGACCAACTTCCCGGCCCCCGACGCGATCCGGGCGGAAAAGGCGAACGGCCTGAGGGTGCTGGACGCCGCCGAGGTCGTGGCCGCGGCCCACGAGCGCTGCGGACGCGGCGAGGAGGTGCACGCGGTGCTCAAGTCCGACCTCGCCGCCGGGACGATGCCGTCGGGGCGGTTCGGGGCCAACGCCGCCTGGCTGTGGCTCGCGGCGCTGGCGCTGAATGCGATGGCGCTGGTGCGCCGCGCCGCCTACGGCCCCGAGTGGCGCTGGGTGCGGATGAAGCGCATCCGCGCGATATGGATCCACCTCGTCGCCCGCGTCGCGCGTCACGGGCGCCGGGTCACCCTCGTGCTCGGCGGCGCCGGCGCCCATCTCCTGGCGGCGCGCCGGCGGATCCACCTCGCCATGCCGCCGCCGGCATCCGCGCCCGGCTGACCCCGGCGCGACAGTTCGACGCGACAAGGCGGACCCGGCACGGCACCGGAGGGCGTTGCGCGCGCCCAACGCGCCGGTGAAGACCCAACCATCACGAAGAGGCCGCCGGCCCCGCTCCGTTGCCGCGTCAAGCTCACGCCGGCAGCCCAAATCGACGACCCGGCATGACCGGACGGCCCTGCCGATGGCCGAAATCGCGCCGACAGAAAATCAGCTCGCCGATCAGGGGGCCCTGAACGGGGCTTGTGATTCTCCCGCCATCCGATAGATTGCCGCGCCAACGGTCTGACGGGCCGGGGATATGGTTATGCGACCCTGTGTTCCTTTCGCGTGGGCGGGCGGCTCTCGCCGGAAAAATCGGCTCGGCCGGCCCGGTCCGCTGACCTGCGCCGCGGTCGTGGCCGTCGCGTGGCTCCTGCCGTTCGAAGCTCCGGGACAGCACTTCTATGCGGGCATCGGCTACGGGCTGGAACGCGCGCCGAAAGCGGAACCGGCGGGCGAGCGCTGTTCGGACGCTCGGCGCGCCTCGCGCGATGGCTGCGAGACCGGAGAAGACCACGCGCCGTTCCGCTTATTCGAGGAATTGACGGTCGTGCTCGGCGGAGAGCCGGCCCCCGAATTGGCCGGGACGTCGATCGTGACGATAGAGGGGCTTGCCGGAGAACGTCCGGAATTCGCGCTGGAGGACCGCGCGGATTCTTCAGGTCCGGGGAACCGGCGTTCGCTGTCGCGGTTTATCGCACCGTCCTTCAACATCTCGGCGATCGGAAATGGCGGAGAGAACATCCTCAGCCCGTTCCTCGGCGGAGGGCTGGGCGCGGTACGGACGGGGAGCGGAGAAACCGGCACATCCTTCGCCGAACCGGGATCTATGGACCCGGGCGCGACCAAGATCGGTTCCGCATGGATGGTGACGGCGGGCGTGGCGGCGTCGCTGGACGCGAGGACGACGGTCGAGCTGGCGTGGCGGTACAACCATCTCGGCGACGCGAAGACGGGCCGCGGCTCCGGCCGCGTCGAATGGCGCGACCGCGGCCGCCCGATTCCCACCAACCTGGCCCCGACCAGCGCCGAGGCGCAGAGCCACGGTATCCGCCTTTCGCTGCGCTACGGGTTTTGAGCGGAAGGCGTTAGGCCAGCCGGTCTTTCAAATGTTCGCCGGATCGGTAGAGACCGGTTTCTCTCTGCTTAAGTCCCCACCCTGAGCGGCGCGCCGAGCGATCTCAGCGCGGCGATCACGCTGAGGGCGGTGATCCTGCCGGTGCCGGGGTTCTCGTCGGACGGGACGTTTTCGATCTTCATGTGGAGGCGGGCGCTGTCCGCGTCGACGGCGATCTCGTGGGTGTTGCGGTCGAGCGCGGGGTCGGCCCAGATCTCGAGTCTGGTGCGGTCGGGTCCGACCCCGGCGAGGCCGAGCGCCGCGGCGACGTTGACGTTTGCCGGGAAGCCGGCGGCGCCGGCGCGCGCGGTCCCCTCGAACACCCTGAGTGGCGCGTCGAGGCCTTCGATGGAGATGCCGTTCTCCACCAGATAGGGCGCGCCGGCGAGCGAGCGCGGCGGCTTGCGGGTGATCATCCTCACCTCGGCGATCTCGCCCTCGGCCGCCGCCCTGACCGCGTCGAGCCCGAGCAGCGCGCCGGTCGCGAGCACGATGCGGGCGCCGGTCTCGCCTGCGCGGCGGACGAGGTCGTCATGCACCAGGAGCGCCGCGCCGCTCACCGTGACAAGGGTCCGGCCGGCCTCGATCGCGCCGGCGGCGACCTCGGCGAAGGCGGCCTTGGGAACGCACTCGACGATGACGTCCGCAAGCTCCGGCAGGACCGCCGCATGCACCACCGCGACGCGGGGCGCGACCCCTTCCATGCGCGTTCTCGCCCTGGCGAGATCCCGGCTCGACACGGCGGCCAGCTCCAGCCCCTCGATGCCGGCGGCGAGCGCGCGGACGACCGGCAGCCCGACGGCGCCGAGCCCGGCGACGCCGACGCGTTTCGCGGGCGCGCTCATTCGGCGCAGAACTCGAAGCGGGCGGACCCGTTCCCCGCCCTGATCCGGCCCGCCGAGGCGCCCGGGAAATGGGCCGGAAGGATCACCGTGTCGGTGTCGGTATAGCGGTCGACGAAGGCGGTCCGGGTGCGGGCCGATTGCTCGCGGTCGCTGCAGAAGATGGTCGAGAGCTGGGGCTCCGGCACCTGGATCGCGTGGTGCATGAGATCGCCGCAGAACACCGCCGTCTCGCCGCCGCGGGCGAGGTTGAGGCAGACATGGCCCGGCGTGTGGCCGGGCGTCTCCTCGATGGTGAGCCCGGTGTCGATCTCGAAGTCCTTGTCGACGAATTCCGCCTTTCCAGCCTCGACGACCGGCAGCACGCTGTCCTCGAAGGCCTGGCGCATGAACGCGACCTCGCGGACTTCGGTCTCCCAGTGGCGGTACTCGACTTCCCCGAACAGATAGGTCGCGTTGGGGAAGGTGGGCACCCAGCGGCCGTCCTCGAGCCTGGTGTTCCAGCCGACATGGTCGACATGGAGATGGGTGCACAGCACGAAGTCGATGTCCTCGGGCGCGGCGCCGGCCGCCTCGAGGTTGGCGAGCCAGGGCCATTTTTGGCGGTGCCAGTTGGGCCGGTCGGGGCGCTCCTTGTCCTCGCCGACGCAGCCGTCGATCAGGACGGTGTAGCGCCCGGTGCGCACGAGGTAGCTCTGGAAGGCGAAGACCATCTGGCGAGTGCCGGGGACCATGCAGTCCGGTTCGAGCCAGCCGCGGTGGCGCTCGACGATCTCCGGCGTCGCGTCGGGGTACATCTCCAGCGCGTCGCGATAGGGCCCGGTCCACTCTTCCACCGCCCAGATGCCGATATCGCCGCAACGCCTCGGTTTCATGTCAGCCCTCTCCGTGGTTGTCCGAACCTATCGCGCAGGGGCCGCGCCACTTCAAGCTTTATTCGGCCCGCCGGGACGCCTAGGGTGCGCGCCGATCCGCACCACGAAGGAAGGGATGCAAATGGCACGGCTGACCCTGGAACAGGCCTCGACGATCATCGACGTATCGCTCGCCAAGGGCCGCGAATTGGGGATGAACCCGCTGACCGTCGCGGTGGTCGACGACGGCGGGCACCTCAAGGCGTTCAAGCGCGAGGACGGGCCGGGCGCCGCGCTGCGCCCGCAGGTCGCCACCGGCAAGGCGGCCGGCGCGGTCGGCATGGGCCGGTCGTCGCGTCAGCTTGGCGCGATGGCCGCGGAACGGCCGCATTTCGTCAACGCGCTGGTGGGGGCCGCGCAGGGGCGGCTGATCCCGGTGCCCGGCGGCGTGCTGATCAAGGACGGCGACGAGATCGTCGGCGCGGTCGGAATCTCGGGCGACACCTCCGACAACGACGAGCTGGCGGCGGTGGCCGGCATCGAGGCCGCGGGGCTCAGCGCCGGGATCTGACCCGCGCGGCCAGTTTCACGGAAAGAAGAACCCCCGGAACGCGTTCCGGGGGTTCTTCTTTCCGTGATTATAGGAAACTTATCACAAGACCGATTATTTATCAAGAAATTTTCTTATATCCGACCAATTATGTCCTGCGCTCAGCGGAGCCCGTCCTCGCCCTTGACGTCTGCGTCGCGGAGGCCGCCGGCGCGGTCGTAGATCCGGGGGGCGGTGGCCATGGACTGGATCCAGACGATCTCGTTGGCGCGCGGCGCATCGGGAATCGTGCATTCGATCGAATCGAAATGGCTCCGGACATAGGCCGCATGGGCGTGCGCGATCGGCACGTCGACGGTGGCCCCGGGGCCGGCGACCTTCTTGGTGGACGGCACGATGGCGGCGGATTTCTCCATCAGCTGGCGCATGCCGTAGCCGCCGGGCTCGTGCCAGAGCGCGGCGTGCTCCAGTTCGCCGTTCTCGCCGACCACCGCCGACTTGCCGTAGGCGACGATCCTGTCGGCGCCCCCCAGCACGTCCATCAGGCGCTGCGCCATGGCGAGGCCGAGCGGTTTGAGCGCCTCCATCAGGGGCATCAGATCGTCCACATAGCGCCCGGCATAGGGATTGGAAGCGACCGCCGCGATATAGCCCTTGAGCTGAGGCGTCTCCGCCGGCGGGCCGAACTCGTGCAGCACCTCCTCGACGTGGAATACGAACTTCCGCACCTTCACCAGCGGCCCGAAATCGCCCTGCGGGGTAGTCTCGATCACGGTTCTGGCATCGTCCATCTCTGTCTCCTCAGGATTCCGCTCGGGCGAGCGCTCGGGTATCGCCGGCGAAGCGGCGCCGTTGGCGCAATACGAGCATCGCGGCCGCGACGTGTCCAGCGCGGTGCATGGCCAAGGCGCGGCGCGCCCCCCGGTCGAGCGCGGCGTCCACGGCGGTCCGCGAGAGGCGACCGACCGCGACGGTGACGGGACGCTCGCCGAGATCGCTGTCGTCGTCGAGCTCGGAGGCGGGTCGCCGCTCGATGGCGGGATCGTCGACGGCGACCTCGTTGGCGATCAGCGTCGCCGCGACATCCGCCGAGGCGGCATCGGGCGCGAGCACGGTCACCGAATCGGCGATGCCGAAGGACCGGCTGCGTCCGCGCCAGCCGCTGGTGGCGATGCCGCGCACCTTCATGTCGTGGCTCAGCCGCGCCGTCGCGTCGATGGCCGGCGCGTCCATTCGCGCCACGACCCCGAGGTCGAGCGCCGCCCTGGGCGCCAGATGGACCGCGATGTCGCCGCCGTTGTTGACGTAAGCGGTCTCCAGTTCCCGCCCGGCAATCAGCGCCGCGAGCATCTCGTCCGCCACCGCGCCGGCGACGGCGGCCATCGGCGTGACGAAAACGTCGCGATGCGGCCAGACGGCGGCGACCATGCGCCGCGCCACTGGGCCTTCCGGCCGGGGACGTTCGTCGCCGATGGGCGTCCTGAGCAGTGCAAGCTCGTCGACCAGGCGTTGCAGCACGTCCTGGAACGCGGCCCCGATCTGTCGGTAGGCGGCGGCGATCTCGTCATCCGCGCCGGCGGCGCCGACGATCAGGTCGATCGGTCCGTGCTGGAGGTGGAGCCGCCGCCCGTCCGGCAGCAGGCGGATGTCAGGCCCTTTCGGGAACGTCCTGCTCTTCCATCGGCCAGGGGTTATCGGGGCGCTGGGGCTCGGAGCGCACCGGGCCGCGTTCCATCGCGTCGTCGAGCGCCACGATCTCGTCGCCGTAGCCGCCGAAATCGAGGAATTCCTGCCTCGGCATGATGAACTCGATGGGGGCGACGAGCGCCGGCGTGGGCACGTAGCCGAAGGCGTTGTCGGGCATCGTTGTCACGTCGACCATCAGGGTTATGCCGCCGCCCGGCCAGACATAGACCGGGGCGCCGCCGCAGGTGACGCGCGTGGCGTGGCGCTTGACCGAACGCGTCAGCCGTACCGGGTTGACGGTGACGCCGGCGCGGAGCGATCCCCCCGCCCCGCCCATGAACAGGACGCTGGAGAGCGCCGGCTCGCAATTCTCGCCGATCCGGTCGACCACGATCTGGAGATCCGCCGGCATCTCGTCTTCGGCCGGCTTGAGATCGTCGTCGAGCACGAAATAGGCCGCGTCCTCGCCGGTGGTCGAGACCATCAGCAGCTTGAGGCCGGGCCAGGCGGTCTTGCCGTCGATGCGCTCGACGATGTCGAGGGGATCGGTGATGTCGGTGCCGCCCCAGCCGCTGCCGTGATCGGCGACCTGGAAGTAGCGCCCCGGGGTCGAGCGGCGCCCGCGCACCCGGATGCCGGCCGCCGGCATGTCGAGGAACTTGCCCGACTGATGCTCGGTCAGCACACCGGTAATGTGGTCGTCGACCACGATCACCTCGTCGACGAGGCCGTGCCATTGCGGCGCGAAGATGCCGATGGCGGCGGAGCCGCACCCGACCCGCATGCGCTCCTCCTGCACGCCGTCGATCACCGGCGGCTTTCCGGCCTCGACGGTGAGGGTCGCGCCGCCGTCGATGGTCATCTCGACGGGTTCCTTGTTGCAGAGCGCGAGCATCGCCTGGCAGGTGACGTTGCCCTCCTTCTTGGAACCGCCGGTAAGGTGGCGCACACCGCCGATGGCGAGCATCTGCGATCCGTACTCGGCCGTGGTGACATGGCCGATCTGCTCGCCGTCGACCCGGACCGCCGCCGGCTCGGGACCGATATAGCGGTCGGTGTCGATCTTCACCTTGACGCCGCAATAGCTGAACACGCCCTCGGAGACGACGGTGACCATGTCGACCTCCTCGTGCTCGGAGGAGACGATGAACGGCGCCGGCTTGTAGTCGGGATAGGTGGTGGTCGCGCCGATCCCGGTCACGAAGACCGGCGCTTCGCGGTTGACCAGCGAGCCGTCCCAGCTTTCGGAGGCTTCGAGGAAGGGGACCAGCTTGCCCTCCTCGTCCACCACTTTCTGCGTGACCAGCAGCGGATCGATGCGGGTGAGCTTGCCTTCGAAATTTCCGTAGCGGTCGCAGGCTCCGGTCTTGTCCGGGCGGATCCGGCACAGCACCGGGCAGGCGTCGCAGGTGATGATGCCGTCGCTCATGGAATCAGCCTTTCGCTCCGCCGTTATGGGCGAGGATCGCGGCGCGCACCCGGTCGGGCGTCGCCGGCGCGCGGGTCATACGCACCCCGGTCGCGTGGTAAATCGCGCCGAAGATCGCGGGCGGGGTCGGGATCAGGGTGGGCTCGCCGATCCCCTTGGCTCCCCACGGGCCGGTCGGTTCGGGGTCCTCGACCACGACATAGTCGATCTCCGGCATGTCACCCACGGTCGGAATCAGGTAGTCGTGCAGGTTCTCGGTCCGCCCGGGAACGTATTCCTCCATCAGCGCGAGCCCGAGCCCCTGGGCGACGCCGCCGTCGATCTGCCCCTCGACCTGCTGCGGGTTGAGCGATTTGCCGACATCGTGGGCGGCCACCATACGGCGCACCTTCACGGTGCCCAAGGCTACGTCGACCTCGACCTCGGCCATGTGGGCGGCGAAGGCGTAGGTGGCGTAGGGCGTGCCCTGACCGAACTCGTCGGACGGCTCGGTCGGCGGATCGAAGGTCCCTTCTCCGACCAGCACGTCGCTGTGCCTGGTCGGCGGAAGCGCCGCCAGGTCGACCTCGCGCACCGCCTCGCCGTCGCGCACGACCAGCCTGCCCTCGCCGAACTCGATCTCCGCGTCGTCGCCGACATTGGCCAGCCGCAGGATCTGGCGCCGCAAATCCTCGCCCGCGAACTTGGCCGCGTTGCCCGAGATATAGGCCTGGCGCGAGGCCGAGGTCTTGCCGGCGTCGGCGGTCAGGTCGGTGTCACCCCAGACCAGGTTGATCCGGGACAGCTCGATCCGGAGCCCGTCGGCGGCGCATTGCATCGCCGTCGTGTTGATGCCCTGGCCGATGTCCTGGGCGCCGGAATAGAGCGTGACCTCGCCGGAGCGCGACAACCCCATATGCAGGGTCGACGGGTTGGGCATCGAGGTGTTGCCGCAGCCATACCACATGCAGCCCACCCCGACGCCGCGCCGGAGAACGCCGGAGGCGCGCGCGTTGAACGCCTCGGCTACGTCGCGCGCCTTCTTCCAGTGCGGCCGGAGCCCTTCGAGGCAGGAGGCCAAGCCGGCGCTTGCCTTGAGCACCTGGCCGGTCGCCGTCGCGTCGCCGACGCGGATCGCGTTGATATGGCGGAATTCGAGCGGGTCGATGCCGCAACGCTCGGCCATCATGTCCATCAGCATGTCGTGCAGCAGCGCCGATTGCGGCACGCCGAAACCGCGGAAGGCGCCGGCCGGCGGCTCGTTGGTATAGAGGCCGGCCGAGGTCGCGAGCACGTTGGGAACGTGATACGGGCCGGTCGCGTGCACCGGCACCCGGTCCTTCACCGTGAGGCCGAACGAGACATAGGCGCCGGTGTTGAAATCGCCGTGGAACCTGTACGCGGTGAGCCTGCCGTCCTTGGAGCAGCCATAGGTGCCGGACGTCCGGGACGGGTGGCGCTTGGTCGTCGACGCCATCGACTCGATCCGGTTGAACACCGTGCGGACCGGCCGGTCGAGGTTCCACGCCGCGACCGCCAGCAGCACCTGGAGCCCGCCGTCGATCTTGCCGCCGAATCCGCCGCCGCAGGCGCAGGGCAGCACGTGCACCGCGTCGAAGGGAAGGCCGAGCACGTTGGCGATCTCGTCACGGTCCATATGCGGCGCCTGGGTGGTGGCCGCCATCTCCAGCCGGTCGCCGATGCGCCGCGCCCACCCCGCCTCGGGCTCGATATAGGCGTGCTCGACGAAGGCGGTCTCGAAGCTGCCCTCGACGACGACGTCCGATTCGGCGAGCGCGGCCTCGGCGTCGCCCTTCTTGACGAAGCCGCGCCCCATCACGTTGTCCTCGTTGCCGGCATGCACGATGGGCGCGCCTTCCGCCATCGCACCCTCGATCCCGTGGGCATGCGGGCGGATCTGGTAATCGATCGGCAGGTCCTCGTCGCGGATCCCGTGCACCGATTCGTAGTCGCCGACCAGCGCCAGCACGGGCTCGCCGCGATACTTCACCTCGCCGTCGGCGAGCACCGGCTGGTCCTTGATGTGCGGATAGACGCCGAAGGCGTTGAGCGTTGGCACGTCGGCCGGCCCGATCACCCGGACGAGGCCCGGATGGGCATCGAACAGGGGCTGGAGATCGCCGACGGCGAAGGTCGCGCTCCAGTGCGGCGAGCGCACCGCGCGCATCCAGAGCGAATCGGCCGGAGCGCCGTCCGCGCCGAAGACCTCGCTGCCGTCGACCTTGCGCCTTCCGTCGGTCTTGGGTACCCGCGCGCCGACCGCCTCGCCGGGGCCGGGGTCGTCGAGCTCGATTCCGTTGGGCTCGATCGCGTGGCGTACGGCGGAGACGATATTCTTGTAACCGGTGCAGCGGCAGAGCACGCCGCCCAACGCGTCCTCTATCGCCGCGTCGTCGGCAGTGTCCTGCCGTCCGAGCAGGTCGGCCGCCGCCATCAGCATGCCCGGCGTGCAGATGCCGCACTGGGCCGCGCCATGCAGGTGAAAGGACTCCTGGAGCCCGGCCAGACGGCCGCCCGCCGCTTCCAGCCCCTCGACGGTCAGCACCTCGCGCCCCTCGACCTGAGCCACCGGCGTCATGCAGGAACAGACCTGGCGGCCGTCCAGCAGCACCGTGCAGGCGCCGCAATCGCCCGCATCGCAGCCGACCTTGGTGCCGGTCATCGACAGCTCTTCACGGAGTACGTGGGAGAGGCGCCGGATCGGGTCGGTGCGGATCTCGGCCGGGTTGCCGTTGAGGGTGAAGGAAACCTTCGATTGCGTGGCCATCATGCGCTCCCGAGCTCAGCCAGCGTCCGGCGCACCAGGGTCAGCGCCGCATCCATTCGGTATTCGCCGGTGCCGCGCACGTCGTCGATGGGCGAGAGCACGGCGAGGTGATCTTCCGCGACGGTATCCTGCAAGCCCGGATCGATGGGACGGCCGCGCAGCGCGTCTTCGAGCGCGTCGAGGCGCCGCGCGACCGCCGAGCACGAGCCGACGGCGAGGCGAAGCGAGGACACCGTGCCGTCCGGGGCGGGCTCCAGAACGCCGGCGGTCATGACGATGGAAATGACCAGGTAATGCCGCGCGCCGAGCTTGAGAAAGCTGCTGATCGTCCCCTCGGACGGCTTCGGGATGGAAATCCCGGTGACGATCTCGTCCCGCGCGCGCACGGTCCGCCGGTTGCCGGTGATGAACTCGCCGATCGGCACCGAACGGGTGGCATCGCAGGAGGCGAGCTCGATCTCGGCGTCGAGCGCGAGCAGGTTGGGCACCCCGTCTGCGGCGGGCGACGCGTTGCAGACATTGCCGACGACGGTGCCGGAATTCTGCACCTGGACGCCGCCGACCTCCCGCGCCGCGCGCTTGAGCCCGTCGAACATCGGCGGCAGCGCCGCCTCGATGGTCTGGGTCCAGGTGACCAGCGCGCCGATTCGATAGCGGTCCCCGAGGTCTTCGATCGCCTTCAGCGATTCGATCCCGGTTACGTCCAGCACGTCGTCGTCCAGCGGCTTGCCGACCCGGGCGGGGTAGTAGTCGGTGCCGCCGGCGACGATCGTCCGGGGGGTCTCGGACATCGCCTCGAGCGCCGATTCGAGATCCCTTGGCCTCAGATAACTTGCCATCGCCGGGCACGCCCCCACGTTTACAGGAAAGGGAAATCGTCCCTTTTGCGGTCCGGGAGATTGTCCCGTGAAAATTGTTCGTGTACAAACAAATTTAAGTGCATTAGCCTTTCGCGTGTCAAGCGAACCGCGAACCTCCGGACCCGCGCCGGACGCCGCGCGGGATCGCGCGGAGGATCACTTGACTTTGGGCCATACGGGGTCGATTACTCCCTGCGGCATTCACCATCCATCAAAGAGCACATACGGGTGAGGCAATGGCGACCAGGCTAGCCGAGTCACGGTTGGACGGAGAACCGCAACGCAAGTCCGTCGATGCCGTGGTGATCCGCTTCGCGGGCGATTCGGGCGACGGCATGCAGTTGACGGGAACCCAGTTCACCCAGTCGACGGCCCTGATGGGGAACGACCTCGCGACCTTCCCCGATTTCCCGGCCGAAATCAGGGCGCCGATAGGCACGACCTACGGCGTGTCGGCGTTCCAGATCAACTTCGCCTCGTACGACATCATGACCCCGGGCGACGCGCCCGACGTGCTGGTGGCGATGAACCCGGCGGCGCTCAAGGTGCATCTTCGCGACGTGCCCAAGGGCGGCACAATCGTGCTCAACACCGACGCCTTCACCGACCGCAACATAACCAAGGCGGGATTCGGCGAGAACCCGCTGGAGGACGGCACGCTCGACAACTACGTCACCGTCGAGATCGCCATCCAGAAAATGACGCTCGCAGCGGTCTCGGGGCTTGGGGTCACCAACAAGGAAGCGCTCCGCTGCAAGAACATGTGGGCGCTCGGCCTGATGTGCTGGATGTACGACCGCGACCGTCAACCAACCGTCGACTGGCTCGAGCAGCGCTTCGGCAAGCGGGCGCCGGAGATCGCGAAGGCAAACATCGCCGCGCTCAACGCGGGCCACGCCTACGGGGAAACCGCGGAGCTGCCGAGCGGCATCCCGGCCTATATCGTCCCCAAGGCGGACGTGCAGCCGGGGGTCTACCGCGCCGTCACCGGCACCGAAGCGGTGGCGTGGGGGCTCCTGACAGGCGCGCGGAAGGCGGGGCTTCCCCTGTTCTTCGGCTCCTATCCCATCACCCCGGCATCGTCGCTGCTGCACGCGCTCTCCAACCTCAAGCAGTACGGCGTGACCACCTTCCAGGCCGAGGACGAGATCGCCGCGGTTTGCTCGGCGATCGGCGCGTCCTTCGCCGGCTCGATCGGGGTCACCTCGAGCTCCGGGCCCGGCGTCGCGCTGAAGACGGAGGGCATAACGCTCGCTTTCGCCGCCGAGCTGCCGCTGGTGATCGTGAACAGCCAGCGCGGCGGGCCGTCGACCGGACTTCCGACCAAGACCGAGCAGTCGGACCTCTACCAGGCGGTTTACGGCCGCAACGCCGATTCTCCGCTGCCGGTGGTCGCGTCCTGCACCGCGGGCGATTGCTTCTTCGCCGCCATCGAAGCGGTGCGGTTGGCGGTGACCTACATGACTCCGGTGATCCTGCTGACCGACGGCTATCTCGCCAACGCGGCCGAGCCGTGGGAGATTCCGGACGTCGACGAGATCCCCGACTTCAAGGTCGACTTCGCCAGCGCGAGCGATGGCTTTCATCCCTTCCTGCGCGACGAGAAGACCCTGGCGCGCAACTGGGCGGTGCCGGGGATGCCGGAGCTGATGCACCGGATCGGGGGAATCGAGAAGAACTACGACACGGGCCACATCTCCTACGACCCGGACAACCACCACCGCATGACCAAGGTGCGCGCGGCCAAGGTCGACGGAATCGCCGACGACATCCCCTTGCAGGAGGTCGCCAGCGGTCCATCGAAGGGCGGGCTCGCCGTGGTCGGATGGGGCTCGACCTTCGGCGCGATCAACCAGGCGGTGGAGCGCTCGCTCGCCGCCGGGCTCGACGTGGCCCATATCCACATCCGCCACGTCTGGCCGCTGCCGCGCAATCTCGGCGAGCTGCTCGCCGGCTACGAGAAGATCCTGGTCCCCGAGATGAACAACGGGCAGTTGATCACCGTGCTACGCGACCGTTTCCTGGTCCCGGCCGAAGGCCTCAATCAGATTTCCGGCCTGCCGTTCAAGGTTTCCGACCTGGAAGCGGCGATCCGCGAACGCCTGGAGAGCTAGCATGAACGTCCAGACCCCCGTCGAGCAGCTCAAGCCGGCCGACTACGCGTCGGACCAGGAGGTTCGCTGGTGCCCGGGCTGCGGCGACTACGCGATCGTCAAGTCGGTGCAGCGGACGATGGCCGATCTCCGGCTCGCGCCGGAAAACACGGTGTTCATCTCGGGCATCGGCTGCGCCGCGCGCTTCCCCTACTACATGGCGACATACGGGTTTCACACGATCCACGGCCGGGCGCCGGCAATCGCGACCGGCACCAAGCTCGCCAACCCCGAGCTCGACATCTGGGTGGTGATGGGCGACGGCGATTGCCTGTCGATCGGCGGCAATCACACGCTGCACGCGATCAGGCGCAACGTCGACATCCAGATGCTGCTGTTCAACAACGAGATCTACGGCCTGACCAAGGGCCAGTACTCGCCGACCTCGCGGCTCGGCACGCGCTCGCCGTCAACCCCGCAGGGCTCGATCGACGCACCGGTCAACGCGACCGTGTTCGCGCTCGGCGCCGGCGCCCGTTTCGTCGCGCGCTCGGTCGACACCAACCAGAAGCACCTTCCGGAGATGCTGAAGCGGGCGCACGCCCATCGCGGCGCATCGTTCCTGGAGATCATCCAGAACTGCATCGTCTACAACGACGGGGCGTTCTCGGGCTGGACCGACAAGGGAGCGGCGGCCGATTCGCAGATCCAGGTCGAGCACGGCAAGAAGCTGGTCTTCGGCAAGGAGGGCGACAAGGGGCTCCGGCTCAACCCCGCCTCCCTCAGCCTCGAAGCGGTCGCCATCGGCGAGAACGGCGTCACCGAGGACGACATCCTGGTCCACGACGAGACCAACCGGGTTCTCGCCAACCTGCTTGGCGCGATGGAACATCCGGAGTTTCCGGTGGCGATCGGGGTGCTCTACTGCGACCCGGAGGAGACCTACGACTCGGCGGTTCACCGCCAGATCGGCGAGACCCTCGAAAAGACCCCGCCGACCGACCTGAACGCGATGTTGCGCCGCGGCCGCACCTGGACGGTCGCACCGGGC
The DNA here is from genome assembly GCA_965202835.1 of Alphaproteobacteria bacterium. Classification (GTDB taxonomy): domain Bacteria; phylum Pseudomonadota; class Alphaproteobacteria; order MPNO01; family MPNO01; genus MPNO01. Next base: position 1,495,021 of record CBDBCA010000002.1, read on the forward strand.
TGAGCCCTTTCCAACCTACGCGGTCTTCACCCTCCCCCAGCCCCTCCCGCAAGCGGGAGGGGAGAAGGCAAGGAGGAGTCGGCGAGAGTCCCGCTCTCCCCGGGGGAAAGGGCCGGGGTGAGGGGAGCCTCTCGGTAAACTCCGGCGACAATTCGTCGTGATCGTGGCCGGTCGAAGAATGCTTTAGGTACGGAGCAACGCCCCGAGACGCGTCGCGGCGTCAGCCGCGAAGGGGTTGACGAACTCGACACCGCCCAACCGCCGGCCGTGCTGCATGTCCTCGCTCAGGATCGCCGAGCAACCGGCCTGCCGGGCCGCCGCCCAGAGCATAGCGTCCCAGAAGGACAGGCGATGCTCGCCGACCGCATCCATCGCGTCGACGAGGTCCGATTCGTCCGCCGAGGTTACCGGGAAGACTTCGAGCCAGCTTCGTACGAAGTCGCTTGCACGTTCCGGTTCGAGAAGAGTCTTCCGCGTCGTCGCGTGAAAGAACTCGGCAAGCGACTGCGTCGTGAGGACGCAGTCGGAAAGCGCCGCTCGCCCGACGAGCTCCCGCGATCGCCGGTGGCGTTCGCCGGCGTCGCGGTCGACGGCATAGACAAGGATGTTCGTGTCGAGCGAGAAGCGGCCCTTAACGGTCATAAAGAGTGTCCCGCTCGACCCGGAGCCCGCCGAGCGAAACGCCTTCCTCCAGCCGCTCCATCATTCGCCCGTAGGCGGCTCTCCATTCAGGATGAGCGGTCCTGTCGGACCGGTGAGGCACCAGCCTGGCGATCGGACGGCCGCGGCGGGTGATCACGATGTCTTCGCCGCGCTCGACCTCCCGGATCAGCCTGGAGAACTCCTGGTTGGCGGTCATCAGCGAGACGGTCCGCATGGGTTCAGATCCAAATATAGTACATACTATAATTTAGTTAGCGTCACCCCTTCCGGTCAAGATCAAAGTCGACGGGTCAGGCACCGAGACCTCCCCGATTTCCCCCGGCGCAGGGCTTTACCGGTCAGTCCGCGTCGCTATCATGGCGCCGGCCAAATCCGGGGGGCTCAATGCCGAGAAGCGTTGCCGTCGTGGGATCGGGACCCGGCGGCATGTATGTCGCGCAGGGGCTGATCGACAAGTCTCCCGGCTGCCGCGTCGACGTGTTCGACCGCCTGCCCTCCCCCTTCGGGCTGATCCGCGGCGGGGTCGCTCCCGACCACCAGACCACCAAAAGGATCTCACGCGCCTTCGAAAAGACCATGCTGTCGGACGGCGTGCGGTTCATCGGCAACGTGGAGATCGGCCGCGACCTGGAGATCGGCGAGATCGAGCGGATTTACGACGCCGTGGTCCTGGCCTATGGCGCGCCCTACGACAACCGGCTGGGCATCGCGGGCGAGGACAAGGAGAACGTCTTCGGCTCCAACGCCTTCGTCGGCTGGTACAACTGCCACCCCGATTTCATCGACCTCGACCCCGACCTCGACATGGGCGCGGCGGTAGTGATCGGCGTCGGCAACGTGGCCGTGGACGTCGCCCGCGTGCTTGCCAAGACGCGCAAGGAAATGTCGGTCACCGACCTGCCCGACTACGCGGCGGACATCATCGAAGCGTCCCCGATCCGGGACGTCTACATGTTCGGAAGGCGTGGGCCGGTCGAAGCGGTATTCACCAATGTCGAGCTGCGCGAGATGGGCGAGCTGGAGAACGCGCAGCCGATCGTCGACCTCGACCAGCTGCCCGAGGAGGTCGTGGCGCCGCAGATGAGCGACCGCGATCTGCGGCTGCGCAAGCGCAACGTCGAAACACTGAGAAGCTTCGCCGACGTCTCCGGCGAGGGTAAGAGCAAGCGCGTCCATTTCCACTTTTTCTGCTCGCCGGTGGAAATCCTGGGCGGTGAGCGGGTCGAAGGCGTCAGGATGGAGAAGACACGGGTCGAGGACGGCCGCGCGGTGCCGACCGGCGAGACCTTCGAAATCCCCTGCGGGATGGTGATTACCTGTATCGGCTCGCGCGCCGAGGCCATCGACTCGGTGCCGTTCGACGACCGCCGGGGGATCGTGATCCACGAGGACGGGCGGGTGCGCGACGGGCTCTACGCGGCGGGCTGGGTGAAGCGCGGCGCGGTGGGCACCATCGGCACCAACAAGAACGACTCGCTCGACGTCGTGGAGAAGATGATCGCGGAGTTCGAGGGCGACGATAAGGACGGGCCGAGCAATTTCGACCGGATCGCTTCGGAACGACACCTGCGCGTGGTCTCCTACCCCGAGTGGCAGATCATCAACCGTCTCGAGGAAGAGGCCGCGCCGGACGGCGCGCCACGCAAGAAATTCGCAACCCCCGAAGCAATGCTCGCCGCCCTCGATGCGAACGGAGGGTAGGCCAGAGGGAACGCTTAGTACGGGCTATTGAGCCCCCGGGGTGTTACGCTGGGTTCTGAATTCTCTAAGGTCATCCGGGAAACGGACCGCGGCGGGATCGGAGCGGGGAGGAAATCTTGCCCGATGCACCTCGGAAGAAGGTCAGCATCGAGCGCTTGCTGACGATGAAGGAGCGGGGCGAGACCATCGCCGCGCTCGGGGTCTATGATTCGCCCATGGCGGCCTGGGCGGACGATATCGGCTTCGAGATCTTCGTGATCGGCAATTCCGGCCCGATGTCGCTGTTCGGCCACCAGGCCGCGACGACTGTGAAGGCGGACGAGCTCCTGTTCATGACCCGGGCGGTGAGCCGGGTCACCCGCTATGCCCTGATCGTCGCGACCATGCCCTATATGAGCTACGCCACCTCACGCGAGGAGTCCGTTCGCACCGCGGCCTGGCTGGTCAGCGAGGGCGGCGCGGACTGCGTGCAATGCCACGGGAACCTGCAGACCGTCGAGTTCATTGCGGCCATCACCGGGGCGGGCGTCCCGGTATACGCCCATCTCGGCCTGCAATCGGTGCGCAAGACCGAGCAGAGCGGGTTCGGCCTGAAGGGCCGCACGGCCGAGGCCGCGAAACGGATCGTCGACGAGGCGCGCGCGATGGTGGACGCGGGCGCCTTCGCGATCATGCTCGAGCATGTCCCGGTCGAATTGACACGGACGATCCGGGATATGGTGCCGGTCCCGGTCATCAGCCTGGGCTCCGGCGCGGACGCAGACGGCGTCTATCTCGTCAGCGCCGACCTGATCGGCTACAGCGTTTTCAGGAAGCCGGCTACGGCGGGGCAGTTCGCGGACGTGAAACCAGTCGTCGAAAAAGCCCTGAAGGCATACGCTTCTCAGGTTCGGAGCGGGGAATACCCGTCGGAGGAACAGACGAAGCACATGGATCCGGAAGCGTTGGAAGAACTCCGGAAGTTGATCGAATAAACCGCAAAAGGGAGGAATCGATGTCTCGAACGAAATCTTGCGGGAAACGGGCGACGCTGGCGATCGCGGCAGCCGCTGTCGCCTTCGCCGCCGCGCCCGCTCTCTCCGACCCGCTCGCCAAGGCCAGCCTCACCCTGGACGAGCTGATCGCCGGATCGAAGAAGGAAGGAAAGCTGGTCTTCTACACCTCGATCCCGGTCAAGTCGGCCCGGGTGGTGCTCGGCAAGTTCGGCAAGAAATACCCCTGGCTCAAGACCTCCTTCATCCGCAAGGGCGGCCCGGTGCTGGCGCAGCAGTTCTATGCCGACAAGAAGAGCGGCGTCGAGAAAGCCGACGTGGTGAATTCGGGGGCGGCGGAAGTCTATACCGACTGGCACAAGCAGGGCTTCCTCGCGAAGATCGACAACCTCCCGGATTGGGGGGCCATGCGCGGAGTCTCGCAGGGGCCCAACGGTACCTACGTCTCGTACCTCTTCGTTTCCCAGCCGATGTTCTGGAACACCAAGCTGGTGAAGGAAGCCGACGTGCCCGACGATTTGTGGGAGCTCGCCGACTCGAAATGGAAGGACAAGCTCGCCTCCGGCAATCCCATCGTCGGGGGCGCGGCGATGAACTGGTACAGCTGGGTCTGCGATTGCCGCAAGCAGATCAAGGGCAGCAATCGCCCGCCATCTGGCCTCGGCGCCAAGTGGATGGAAGCGATGCGCAAGAACAACATGGTGCTTCCCGGCCAGGTCGGACCGCTGACCAACACGGTCGTGCGTGGCCAGGCGCATATCGGCGTCTCGCAGTGGATGGGATCGGTCACCCGGGCGATCAAGGACGGCGCGCCGATCGACTACAAATATCCCAAACAGGGAACCATCGGGCAGCACTGGGTTGGCGCGGTGAACGTCAAGGCGCAGAACCCCTATTCGGCGCGACTGCTGCTCAACTGGCTGATGTCGCGCGAGGGCCAGATCGCCCTGATCGAGGAGCTCGGCACCCATTCCGGGCGCAAGGACATCGTAACCCACGAGCACTTCCCGCTGAAGCGGGGCGCGGTGACCTTCGACAAGCTCTGGATCATGGATCTGGAGGCGATCACCGCCGAGGACACAAGGAACTTCGTCAGCTACGTGTCCAAGGCGCTAACCGGCAAGGCGGTCAAGTAAGCGCCACCGCCGCCGGGTAGGCACAATGCACCGGGCCCCTCTCGAATGGGCGGTGTTTTACGGCGTGGCCGCGATCATCGGCTTTCTGGTGATCTATCCCATCGGAATGATGATCGGCGGGACCTTCGTTTCGGATACCGGGTCGCTCACGCTCGAACACTGGTCCAACGTGAAGGGCCTGGCGCTGCTTTGGGAAGTCCTCCGGAATACGCTGATCGTCACCATATCGGCGACCCTGATCGCCCTCGTGATCGGGCTGTTCCTGGCCTTCCTCGTCGCCCGGACCGACCTGCCGATGAGCTCTCTGTTCGAGTTCATCTCGATCGTGCCGTTCATCACGCCGCCCATCATTGCGGGGCTGGCCTGGCAATTGCTGGCCGAGAAACAGAGCGGCGTGCTCAACATCATCCTCGAGGGGATCGGGATCGGCTGGCGCCTCGACGTGATGACGCTGACGGGTGTGACTCTGGTGAGCGCGCTCTACCTGATCCCCTTCGTATTCCTGATCACCTCCGGCGTCCTGCGCTCCATCAATCCCGACCTCGAAGAGGCTTCGGTGATTACCGGGGCGGGAAAGTTCAGGACGTTTGTGCGCATCACCTTGCCGCTCCTGAAACCCGGGCTCTCGTCGGCCGCGCTGCTCGCCTTCATGTATTCCAACATCCTGTTCGGCATCCATGCGACGCTCGGCATGCCGAAGAACATCTGGTTCCTGACCACTTCGATCTACCAGTCGCTCAGCGTCATCCCCGCGGAAACCAACCGGGCGGCGATTCTCGCCTGCATCCTGATGGTCTTCGGGATGCTGGCGACCTACATGCAGATTCGCATCCTGGCGGGCGAGCAGAGTTACGAGACGCTTACCGGCAAGGGTTTCCGCACCAAGCTGATAAATCTCGGTCCGTGGCGCTGGGTCGCGTGGTCGGTCTGCATGCTCTACGTCTTCGTGGTCATCGTTCTTCCCTATCTGGTCCTGTACCTGCGCTCGATGAAGCCGTTCATGTTCGTGCCGGGGATGACCTGGGGCGACGCCTTCAGCGGATGGCAGTTCGACAAATACCTGCTCGTGCTCTCCGGTGAGGACCCGCTCATGGTAGCCTCGGTCTGGCACAGCTTCATCCTGGCGCTTGGCGGCGGCGTGATCGCCATGGCGCTCACCAGCGTCGCCGCCTACATGATCACCAAGACCGATATCCGCGGCCGCCAGATCCTGAACTTCCTCTGCATGACGCCCTTCACGCTTCCCGGCGTCGTGCTGGGCGTGGCGATCCTGTGGGGCTACACCCAGGAAGCGGTCCTGCTCTACGGCACGATCTGGATATTGCTGGTCGCCTATGTGACCAAGGACCTGCCGCTCGGCCTCAAGTCGGTGCACTCGTCATTTCTGCAGGTCCATTCGGAACTCGAGGAGTCGTCCCGGGTCTGCGGCGCGAGCTGGCTCCGCCAGTTCGCGACCATCACCCTGCCTTTGGTGAAACCCGGGATCGTGATCGGCTTCGTGCTGACCTTCGCTTCCATCCTGCGCGAGGTTGGCGCGTCCATCCTGCTCTACACGCAGGGCAACGAGGTCGTCGCCTACGTCCTGTTCAATCTCTGGGAAAACGGCGAGAACCAGACGCTCGCCTCCTTCATCATCCTGACCACGTTGCTCACCCTCGCGGTGGTCATCGTGATTCTCAAACTGGGACGGCTGAAATTCGTCGAGCTGACACGATCCGAGGTCACGCAGTCATGAGCGCCGTTCGCATGGAGAATCTGGTCAAGCGGTTCGGCGACTTCTTGGCGGTGAACGACGTCTCGATTACGGCGGAAGAGGGTCGCCTCACGACCCTGCTGGGGCCCAGCGGTTGCGGCAAGACCACCACGCTCCGCATGACCTCGGGGCTGGAAACGCCGGATGGCGGCGACATCTGGATCGGCGACGATCTCGTCGCCTCGCCCGAAAGGGGCGTCAACGTCGCGCCCGAGCACCGGAATGTCGGCATGGTATTCCAGTCCTACGCGATCTGGCCGCACAAGACCGCCTTCGAGAACGTCGCCTACCCCCTGAAGCTGCGGCGGATGTCGAGAGCGCAGATCAGGGAACGCGTGGACGAGATTTTTTCCCTTCTGCGGCTGGAAGGACTGGAGGGCCGCTACCCGGGGCAGCTCAGCGGCGGGCAGCAGCAGCGCGTCGCGCTGGGCCGGGCGATCGTCTACCAGTCCCGTCTGCTGCTTCTCGACGAACCCCTGGCGAATCTGGACGCGAAGGTGCGGGAGGCGGTTCGTCTGGAGCTGAAGGAACTACAGCGGCAGCTCAAGTTCACCACCATCTACGTGACGCACGATCAGGCGGAGGCGATGGCGATCTCGGATAAGATCGTGGTCATGGATCAGGGGGTGGTGGTGCAGGAAGGAACCGCGGTGGAGATTTACCGCACGCCCCGGACGAAATTCGTCGCCGAGTTCGTCGGACAATCGAACTTCGTCGACGGAAGAATTGTCTCCTCGAACGGATCGGTGGGGATCGTCGATGTTGGGGGCGGAATCTCTTTCGAGGCCAGGATGGGCGGGGCGGACATCGATGGCGGTGTCGTGTCCTTGTGCATTCGCCCCGAGGATTTCGAACTATGCGCGGATCGACCGGAAATGGATTCCCACGGGCGCGACTGGTTCGAAGGGAGCGTGAGAGATTTCGCCTTCCACGGGAACGTACTCAACTATTTCGTGGAATGCGGGGACCGAGTGTTCACCGTTCAGTCGGAAGCCGCGTCCGAGCTGAAATTCAGGGAAGCCGACAAGGTGTATCTGCGGGTCCGGCCCAACGGAGCGATGGTGTTGTCCTGACCGCGGCGATCGACCTGTCTGCCCGGGTTTTCGAAGGATTTCCCGCAGTAACGCGCAGGCGAAGCGAACGTCTCATCGTCCGCTCCTGATCCGTGGGAGCCGGCCTCTCTATCCACTTCTCCTCTTTGCTGCCGTCTTGCGGCGAATGGATGCCGCTCCGCCGGGATCTCTCCGGACCTCGAAACCGCCCGACTTATCGACGAGCGTGATCAGATTCGGGCAGCCGTAGGTTCTCGGGTCGAAATCGGGCGCCGCGGCATGAACGCGGCTACCCACATTCCCGAGATTTGCCCAGCCGTCGGCGTCCGCGCCTTCCATCGCCTTGATGAGGATCTTCACCGCCCGGGACGGCGGTTGCTTCTTCCCCGACCCGGCGGTCGTTGCCTTGTTGGCGCCATCCTTTTCCGCATCGGCCTCGATCAGATTCTCGACATAGATGAAGCGGTTGCAGGCGTTGCGGAACGCCTCCGGAGTCTTCCGCTCGCCGAACCCGTAAACAGTGAGTCCGTCCTCGCGCAGACGTTGGGCCAGCCGCGTGAAATCGCTGTCCGAGCTGATGAGGCAGAAACCGTCGAGCGTGCCCTTGTGCATCAGGTCCATGGCGTCGATGACAAGCGCGATGTCGGAGGCGTTCTTGCCTTTGGTGTTGCTGCGCTGCTGGTTTTGCAGGATCGCCAGCGACTTGATCGCCCCATCCCAGCCGGCGAGCTGGTTTTTCGAAAAGTCGCCGTAGATACGCCTTACATTGGCCTCGCCCAGGGTCACGACCTCCTCGAAGATCGCTTGCGCGTAGCGGGCGCTGGTGTTGTCGGCGTCGATCAATACGGCGAGGCTCTTGGGCGCTCCGTTCTCGGGCATAAGAATTCTCCCCGGGAATCTCCCCATCGGGACAAACCCGTTCCCTTGCTAGGCGAGGCGCTTCAGCAGCGACATGAAGGACCGGCGTTCGGCCTCGTCGAGATCGGCGAGGGTCGTATCGGTGATTGCGTGGCCGTTCGGCATGGCGGCGGCGATCAATGCGCGCCCCTCGGCGGTGAGGCTGAGCACGACGCGGCGGCGGTCCTCCGGATCGGGCTTGCGGTCGATCAGGGCGCGCGCGAGCAGCCGCTTGATGACACCCTGCATCGTCGCCGCGTCCATCGCGGTCCGCCTTCCGAGCTCGTTCTGCGAGACCTCCCCGAGATCGTGCAGCTTGACGAGGGCGGCGAATTGCAGCGGTGTGAGCTGCGCGTCCCCGATCATCTCCTGGAAGATCGCCGCATGGCGCTGATGCGCGCGACGCAGCAAGTGGCCGACCTGATCCTCCAGCACATAGGCCGGACCTGACTCGCTCCCTCTCTCCCGCGCGACTGCCGCAGTCGGCTTCATCCGGTGCCTTCGAAAAATCGTTTGTGTACAAACAATGGGGGCGGCGCGGAGTCGGGTCAAGCGCGGGCGCCTGTGGACGGGGTCCGGGCCACGCTTTAGAACCGGTTTCGCATCGAAACGCGGCGCGGAGGATCCCCATGCAGCTTTACACCTATTTCCGGTCTTCGGCCGCCTTTCGCATGCGCATCGCGCTGAACCTCAAGGGACTGGCCTACGATTCGGTGGCGGTGAACCTGCCGCGCGGGGTGCATCGCGAGGCGGAATTCGAGGCCGTGAACCCGCAGCGCCTGGTGCCGGCGCTCATCGACGGGGGCCGCACGCTGATCCAGTCGGTCGCCCAGATGGAATACCTGGAAGAGACCCGCCCCGAACCGCCCTTGCTGCCGAAAGACCCCCATGAGAGGGCCCGGGTGCGGGCGCTGGTCCAGATCGTCGCCTGCGACATCCATCCGCTCAACAACCTCCGGGTGCTCAAATACCTGCAGGGGCCGCTCGGCCACGACGACGCGGCGCGCGATGCGTGGTACGCCCACTGGATCGCCGAGGGCTTCGTCGCGCTCGAACGCCTGCTCGCCGACAGCGAGTACACCGGCACCTTCTGCCACGGCGACGCTCCGGGGATGGCGGATGTCTGCCTGGTGCCGCAGGTGTTCAACGCGCAGCGCTTCAAATGCCCGACCGAGCCCTACCCGACGGTCATGCGCATCTTCGAGGCGTGCAACGCGCTGGAAGCCTTCGCCGCGGCCCACCCCGGCCGGCAGCCGGATTCCTCCGGCTGAAACCGCCGGGGCCGCAGGAATTGTTCGCCCGGAGGTCGCCAAATTCCCTAAGATAACGGTCGGGCATTGCCAAACAGGGGAGAGCGACGAATGAGGATAAGGACACTCTTTGCGGGTATGGCGGCAGTCGCGCTTGTCGTGGGTGCGGCCGGCACGGCCGAGGCCCAGTTCAAGCTCAAGGGCGATCCGAAGGTCGCCTTCGTCTATTTCGCCTCCAAGAACGACGGCGGCTGGACCCAGGCGATCGACGAGGCCCGCATCCGGGTCGAGAAGAACCTCGGCTGGAAGATTCCCTATGCCGAGAGGGTGCCGGAGAAGGCCTCCGCCATCCGCCCCGTGGTCGAACGCTTCATCAGCCGGGGCTTCAACGTCATCAACGGGTCCGCTTTCGGCTACAGCGACACCTTCCTGGAGCTGTCGAAGGAATATCCCGACATCGCTTTCGTGAACCCGGCCGGGATCACCAACGGCCCCAATTTGCAGTCCTATTACGGCCGGACCTATGAGAGCCAGTATCTCTGCGGCATGGTCGCCGGCGCGATGACCAAGTCGAACAAGCTCGGCTTCGTCGCCGCCCATCCGCTCGGCCTCGTCACCTGGACGGTCAACGCCTATGCGATGGGCGCCCAGGCGGTGAACCCGAAGGCGACGGTCAACGTGGTCTATACCGGCTCCTGGAACGATCCGGTCAAGGAGCGGGCCACCGCGCTCGCCCTCATCGAGCGCGGCGTCGACGTAATCGGCCAGCATGTCGACACCCCGGCGGTCCAGGTCGCCGCCCAGGAGAAGGGGGTGTGGGGCACCGGCCACCACCGCGACATGCGCGAGTTCGCGCCCAAGGCCACGCTCTGCTCCTCGGTCTGGGTGTGGGACCGCTTCCTGATCCCGCTCTACAAGCAGATCTCGTCCGGCGGCTGGAAGACCAAGCCCTATGGCGAGTTCGTCGGGCTCGGGCATGGCGGCACGGACATCGCCTGCTGTAACGAGATCGTGCCCAAGGCGGTGGTCGACAAGGTGATGGCGGCGCGCCAGAAGATCATCGACGGCTGGCACGTCTATACCGGCCCGATCGTGGACAACAAGGGCAAGGAAGTCGTCGCGGCCGGCAAGACACCGTCGGACGCCGATCTGTGGGGCATGAAATACCTGGTCAAGGGCGTCATCGGCCAGCTCTGAGCCGAATCCCGACACCAGCGTTTGCGCCCGGCCGGTTCCCGCCGGCCGGGCGCGTTCCGTTGGAGCGCCGCCGATGACCGTCGCGCTCGAAATGAGCGATGTCAGCAAGGAGTTCGACGGCGTCCGGGCGCTCGACGAGGCGTGGTTCCGTGCCGAGTACGGACGGGTCCACGCCCTCCTTGGCGAAAACGGCGCCGGCAAGTCCTCGCTGATGAACGTGGTCTGCGGTCTCTACGCGCCGGACCGGGGAAGCATCGCGGTCGATGGTGCGCCGGTCAGGATCGACGGTCCGGCGCATGCCCGCGCGCTCGGCATCGGCATGGTGCACCAGCACTTCAAGCTGGTGCGGCCGTTTACGGTCGCCGAGAACGTCGCGATGGCGAACCGGCTTGGCGGGCGTTGGACCGACGAGCTCGCACGGGTCGCCGAAACCGTCGAACGGTATTGCGAGGAGCTCGGCTTCGCGCTCGACCCCGGGGCCCGGATCGACTCGATCTCGGTCGCCGAGCGCCAGCGGGTCGAGATCGTCAAGGTGCTGATGTCGGGCACGCGCATCCTGATCCTCGACGAGCCGACCGCGGTGCTGACCGACGACGAGGCGGACCGTCTGCTGGCCGTGGTCCGCGGCCTCGCCGGGCGCGGCACGGCGGTCGTCCTGATAACCCACAAGCTGCGCGAGGTGCACCATTTCGCCGATCGGGTCACCATCATGCGGGCCGGACGGACGGTCGCGGACGAGGATCCGAAGACGCTCAGCGACGAGCGCATGACGGAGCTGATGGTGGGCTCCGCGCCGCGCAGCGCGGTGGCCCCGAGAAGCGGCGGTGGCAGGGTGCGGCTCGTCATCGAGGAGCTGGCCGCCGCGCGCGACGACGGGGTCGCGGCGCTCGCCGGCATCAGCCTCGCCGTCGGCGAGGGAGAGATCTATGGCGTCGCGGGCGTCGGCGGCAACGGCCAGACGGAACTCGCCGAGGTGCTCATGGGAGTGCGTTCCGCGCTGGGCGGCCGGGTTGCACTCGACGGCGAGGACCGAACCTCCGCCCATCCGGGCGAGCGCCGCAGGCGCGGGCTCGGCACCATCCCGGCGGACCGCTACCTCTACGGCCTGACCGCCGATCTGTCGGTAGCCGAGAATTTCGGACTGACGGGGCTCGCCGCCGGGCGATACGGGACCTGGTGGGTGGCGTCCGGCCGGATGCGCGGCGATACCGAGGCCGCCATCGACGCGTTCGAGATCCAGTGCAACGGGCCGGCGTCCCGCTCGCGGCTGCTGTCCGGCGGCAACGCGCAGAAGCTGGTGCTGGCCCGCGAGCTGTCGGGCGGCGGCGGCATTCTGGTCGCCCATTCGCCCACGCGGGGGCTCGACGTGCGCGCCTGCGCGGCGGTGCAGAACCAGCTCCTGGAGGCGCGCGGCCGGGGCGCGGCCGTACTCCTCATCAGCGAGGATCTCGACGAGGTGCTCGACCTGTCGGACCGGATCGGCGTGCTCAACCGGGGGCGCATCGTGGGCGAGTTCGAGCGTCCGGCAAACCGCCACGAGGTCGGCCGGCTGATGGTCGGCCATGCCTGACCGCGCGGCCGCCGCGCCGGCCGGAACCTTCCGCGCGCGTCGCTTCGGACGCCTCAACCTCGAAGTCCGGCAGTCGATAGGGCGGGTCAAGCACGCCGCCTTCATCGCCTTCGGGCTCGGCGTCGGGCTCGCCATCTCGGTCGCCATCCTGCTCGCCTCCGGCGTCGAGGCGGCCAACATCTTCGACGAGTTCGTGGTGCTGACCTTCTTCGACCGGCTGGGATTGTCCTCCGTGCTGATCGAGTGCAGCCCGTTGATCCTGGTGGGGCTGAGCGCCGCGGTCGCATTCCGCGTCAATTTCTGGAACATCGGCATCGAGGGCCAGTTCTTCTGGGGCGCCATCGGCGCGACGCTGATCGCGATCTTCGACGTCGGACCGCCGGCGACGCGGATCGGGCTGATGCTGGTCCTCGCCATGGTGGGCGGCTTCCTGTGGATCGCTCCGCCGGCGATCCTCAAGATCAGGCTCGGCGTCAACGAGGTGATCTCGACGCTGCTGCTCAACTACGTCGCCTACCTCTTCGTCCTCAACCAGATCTACGGCGCCTGGCAGGACCCCCGCGACCGCTTCCCGCATTCCGAAGCCTTCGACGCGGCGGAGCGCCTGCCGCTGCTGGGTTGGGAGAAGGTGCATCTCGGGCTCGTCATCAGCCTCGTGGCCGTCGCCCTCGTCTGGTGGCTGATGCAGCGGAGCCGCTTCGGCGTCTACATGCGCTTCGTCGGCGCCAACCCGAATATGGCGCTCGCCGCCGGCATCCCGGTGGCGATGACGATCTTTCTGGCGGTCGGCCTCTCGGGCGCGCTGTCGGGTGCGGCGGGGTTCGTCATGGGGGCGGCTCAGGAGCACCGACTGACCGGCACGATGGCGGCGGGTTACGGTTTCTCGGGGATCATGATCGCGTTTCTCGCCCGCAACAACCCGGTGGCGGTGCTCATCGTCGCCTTCATGATCGGTGGGCTCTACGCGGCGGGGCAGAGCGTCAAGGTATTCTACAGCCTGCCCCAGGCGCTGGTCTCGCTGATCCAGGCGATCGTCGTGATGTGCGTCGCCGCGTCCGACTTCCTGGTGCGCTACCGGGTGCACTGGCTGCGCGAGGACGGGCGATGATCGAGTTCCTGGCCAACTGGCTCGCCTTCACCCCGGTCTTCGCGGTGCCGCTCTTGCTGGCGACGCTCGGGCTGATCGTGAACGAGCGCGCCGGCGTCATCAATCTGGGCGCCGAGGGGATGATGCTGTGCGGCGCGTTGGCGGGCGTCGCCTGCTATATCGAGTTCGGCGAGAGCACGGCGGTAGGCATGACGGCGGCCGCGTTCGCGGGGCTCTTGATCGCCTTCCTGTTCGCCTTCGTGGTCGTCGTGCTGCGCGCCGATCAGGTGGTGACCGGGATCACCATCGTGTTCTTCGGGGCCGGTCTGACCGGGCTGATCGGGCTTCGCTGGAACGACACCGCGATCGCCGGGTTCCGGAAGCTCGACCTCGGCTTGCTGTCGGAAATTCCGTTCTTCGGCAAGGTGGTCTTCGCCCAGGACGCGATGGTCTATCTGACGATCCCGATCGCGTTCGGGGTGTGGTACTTCCTGTTCCGCACCCGCGCGGGGCTCAACCTGCGCGCGGTGGGCGAGAACCCGCAGGCCGCCGACGCCGCCGGCATCGCGGTCGATGCCTACCGCTTCTGCGCGGTCGCGGCGGGCGGCGTGCTGTGCGGGATGGCGGGCGGCTATCTCGCGCTCGCGGCGGCCAAGATCTGGGTCAACGAGATGACCCAGGGGCGCGGCTGGATCGCCATCGCGCTGGTGATCTTCGCCCGCTGGATGCCGGGCCGCGCGGTGTTCGGCGCGATCCTGTTCGGCGGGATCGAGGCCCTGATCCCCCGCATCTTCGCCGCCGGCTGGCCGGTCCCGCAATATTTCCTGCAGATGACCCCGTTCCTCGCGACGCTCGCGGTGCTGGTCTGGGTCGGTGTGGCCGGCAAGCGCCGCTCGGCCGCGCCTGGCGCGCTGGGGCTGCCCTATGTCAGGGAGGATCGGTGGTAGGTGACGACGATCGCCTTGACCAGCTTGCGGTTCATGCGCGCTGCGTTACTCTCGGCGATGCGCAAGCATATAAGTACGCAGGACCGCGTTCATTCGGCTCAAATGCCCCTTGCCCTGCGCCTTGAACCATTCGAACACGTCCTCGTCCACACGCATGGAGATTGCTTTCTTGGAAGAACCCGGCGGCATGACCAATCTTGCCGTCGCAAAGAACTGCTCGTCCATTTCAGGAATGTCCGAGGTGTCGATCCCTTCGTCGGGAATTGCTTCGATATCAGCCGATCGCTCTTTTGAGATAGGCATGAAAGAGGTTCCTTTCCCGCTCGGTGGCCCTCCGCGCGCTGATCGTTCGGATACCGCCGTCCCGTTCCGTGTGCGCCACGGCGGCTACCATACCGCTGCCCAAGAATCCGAAACTGATCTCTCGAACCTCGTCGTACCGGCGATCATCTGATCGGGTCAGTACCGGGCCTTGGAAGATCTGCGACGCTTCCTCGAACCCGATGCCATGCTTGCGCCGGTTCTCCGCGTTCTTGGCATCGTCCCACTCAAATCGCAGCGCGGAAAACATTGGCGTATATACATATGTCACTACGCCAGACGATGTCAACTCTGGAGCCTCACCCCGCCAGGATCGCCGCCACTCTTCCCGCCGCGTCCTCTTCCACCGGGGCCATGCGGTCGCGGTCGTCCTCGGTGACCCAGTCGGCGATGCCGGTCTTGTAGCTCGGTCGCGCGCGGATGCGGTCGAACCAATCGGCCACCCTTACGTAGCGTCCGGCCCAGATGTCGAACAGGCCGAGATCGTTCATCCGGTTGGCGTAGGGGGTCGCGGCGGCGTCGGCGAGGGAATACAGGTCGCCGCCGAGCCAAGGATCGTGGGCGAGCGTCTCGTCCATGCGCGCGAACACGGCTTCCATGTCGCGCACCGCGTCGACGGCGAGCGAAGCGCCGAGCCCTTGCTCGTAAACCGCGCGCTGGCGCGCCCGCCTGCGCGGATCGGGGATTTTCGCCATGCGCGCCTCGATCGCCTCGGGCGTGCGGTAGTCCTTGCGGAAGGCGATCGCATGCGTCAGCAGCCCCGTTGCCGGGTGGACCGGATCGTCGATGGTCTTCATCAGCAGCCGCACCCGGTAGCGCGCCACCGGATCCCCGGGCATCAGGCTGGGCTCGGGGAAGGCGTCCTCCAGGTAGTACTGGATGACCGAGGATTCGAGGACGGTCTGGCCGTCGTGGATCAGCGCGGGCACCACCGCGCCGGGATGGATTTTCCGGTAGTCCTCGCCGAACTGGTCGCCGCGCCGGAGGTCGACGAAGCGGCCTTCGTAGTCGATCCCCTTTTCGAGCAGGGTCAGGCGGACCTTGATCGCGCAGACCGAGGTCGAATGTTCGTAGAGCACCAGCATGCAGGGCCTCCCGGGCGAACGGGTTGGACCGGAGCATAGCCGGCCTGCGGGGCCTGTCGATTGGGCGGGGCCAGCCCTTTCAGCGAGCGGGGACAGGCATCATATTGATGGGCAGGATGTCGCCGAAACGCACATGGGAGAAACCGCCATGGGTGCTTTGAAACTCTCGAAACCGTTCGTCGCGGCCATTGCCGCGGGGCTGATCGCGGCCGCCGCGGCGCAGGCGCAGCAGGCGCGTACCGGGACCTTCGAGGGCAAGAGCGGGCACAAGTCGTCGGGCGGGGTATCCGTAGGACAGGAAAAGGGCCGCTGGGTCATGCGGTTCGCTGACGACTTCCGCCTCGACCGCGCGCCCGACCCGCGCATAGCGTTCGGCAATGACGGCTATGACGCGAGCACGACGCTCGGGCGGTTGAAATCCCTCAAGGGCGCCGCCCGCTATCGCCTCCCCGCCAGGATCGACCCGGCGAAGTACAACGAGGTCTGGCTGTGGTGCAAGAAATTCGAGGTTCCGCTCGCGGTGGCGAAGCTCAAGTAACAGGCCCGGCCAATGCTCGTCTTCCGCCGGGCCTCTTGCTACCATCGCCGGGTGACACCGACGGGACTGTGACATGGCGGGAAGCCTGAGCGCGGCCGAAATCGCCCATTTCGAGGAGCACGGCTACCTGTTCCCCAAGCGGGCGATCGGCGCGGCGGAGGCGGAGAGTTACCGCCTCAAGCTTGAGCACTACGAGTCCGTGCTCGGCGTCGAGCCGCAGACCTATCTCAAGATCAAGGCGCATGTGGCGGCGCCATGGATCGTCGACCTCGCACGCAACGAGGCGATCCTGGACGCGGTCGAATCGCTGATCGGCGAGGACATCCTGCTGTTCGGGACCTCCTTGTTCCAGAAGAAGGGGAACGATCCCCGTTTCGTCTCCTGGCATCAGGATTCGGCCTATTACGGGCTCGACCCGCATGACGAGGTCACCGCCTGGGTGGCGCTGACCCCGGCGACCCGCAGGAACGGCTGCATGCGGGTGATGCCGGGCTCGCACAGGGGCCCGGACCTCGACCACGACGAGACCTACGACCCGCAGAACCTGCTCGCGCGCGGCCAGACGATACGCGGGCTGGAGGACGACAAGGCGGTCTTCATGGAGCTCGAGGCGGGCGAGTTCTCGCTGCACCACGAGCGCACGGCACACGGCTCGCTCGCCAACGAGACCGACGGGCCGAGGGTGGGCGTCGCCTATTTCTACATGCCGGCGCATTGCCGCTCGACCATCGGACGGCGGACCGCGCTCCCGATGCGCGGCGAGGACCGCTACGGCCACTGGGACACCGACCCCCTGCCGAAGGAGGATCTGGATCCCGACTGCATGGCCTTCCTCAAGCAGATGTGGGCGCGCTACCAGGACACGGAAGTCGCGCAGGAAGCCCGCCGCACCGGTTAGACGCGGCGCCGGCTGCGCGCCTCAGAGCGGGCAGCGCCGGTCCCTCACATAGTCATGAACGGCGATCCGGCCCGCGACGATGTCGGCCTTCGCTTTCTCCATCGCCGCGCGGATGGCGGGCGTGACGAGCGTCTCGTTGTGCTCGTCGAGCGCCCAGTCGATCCCGCCCTCGGCGAGGCCGAGAGTGACCACGCCGGAAGAGAACCGTCCCCGCATCGAGTCCTTCAGGGTCTCGTAGGCGGCGACGTCGACCCGCTTCAGCATCGAGGTCAGCACCGTCCCCGGCGCGAGCCCATTCTGGTTGAGGTCGACGCCGATCGCCAGCTTGCCCGCCTCCCTGGCCGCGCCGATCACGCCGACGCCGGTGCCGCCCGCCGCGTGGAACACCACGTCCACGCCCCGCGCGAACTGCATCCGCGCCAGCGCCGCTCCCTTGGCCGGGTCGTTCCATGCGGCGGGCGTCCTGCCGGTCATGTCTTGCAGCACCCTGATCTCCGGCCGCGTCGCCGCCGCGCCCTGGCGGTAGCCGCAGGCGAACCGGTGGATCAGCGCGACGTCCATGCCGCCGACGAAGCCGAGCGTGCCGGTCTTCGAGGCGAGCGCCGCCGCGACGCCCATCAGATAGGAGCCCTCGTGCTCCCTGAACGCGTATTGGCGGAGATTGGGCAGATCGAGCCAGTTCACGTCGATGATGGCGAACTGCCGGCCGGGATTCTCCGCCGCCACCGCCTCGACCGCCTCGGCATAGGAGAACCCGACGGCGATCGCGAGCGTCGCTCCGCGCGCGATGGCGCGGCGCATGGCGGGCGCGCGGTCGGCGGGAGCAGCCGCCTCCTCGTCGAACACCGCGACCCCGGTCTCCCGACTGAACCGCTCGGCGCCTTCCCAGGCTGCCGCGTTGAAGCTTCGGTCGGACCGGCCGCCCTGGTCGAAGACGATCGCCGGTTTGAAGCTGGCGGCTCCCGCGCCGCCGACCAGCATGAGCGCGAGTAAAACCCCGAACAGCATCTTGAACCGCATCGCATCGCCTCCCCGCAGTCATCGATCCATTGTGCCGTCAAACACCGCCGGACAATACGGCGCGCCCAAGACCGGCTCGCTTGACCGGTCCGTCGCGCCTATCTAGCTAAGTGACGACCCACCATGGGCGGAAGCGCTGTTCCATGACCGCCGAACTCACCCTGCGCGTCGACGGAATGACCTGCGGCAATTGCCGCGCCCGAGTCGAACGCGCGCTGCACGCGCTGGACGGGGTCTCGGGCGCCGACGTCAACCTGGCGACCGAGCGCGCGCGGATCGTCTACCTGCCGGAGATCCTGGATCCGCCGGCCATCGCGGAGGCGATCCGGGGGGCGGGCTACGTTCCGGGCGAAGCCGAAGGCGAGGATCCGCGAGGCGCGAACGAGGCCGAGATCGCCACCCTCAGGCAGCGGTTCATCGTCGCCGCCGCATTCACGATCCCCCTGTTCCTGCTTGCGATGGGATCGATGCTGCCGGGCATCGGTCTCGATTCGATCGCCGGCGGGCAGGCATTGCTGTGGGCCCAACTCGTCCTTGCCGCCCCGGTCGTGCTGTGGTCCGGGCGCGGGTTCTTCGTCCATGGCTGGGCCGAGCTGCGCCATGCCAGCCCGGGGATGAACAGTCTGGTCATGATCGGCGCGGGCGCGGCTTTCGGCTACTCGGTCCTCGCGCTCGTCGCGCCGTCGATCTTCCCGGAAGGAACAGCGGTCCCTTATTTCGAGGCGGCGGGCGTGATCGTGACCCTGATCCTGCTCGGGCGTCTGCTGGAAGCGGTCGCGCGCGGCCGCGCGTCGGACGCGATCGCGGGCCTCATGGACCTTCGCCCGGCGACGGCGCGAATCCTCCGTCACGGCGAGGAACGGGAGGTTCCGGTCGAGGAGGTCGCGGTCGGCGATACCGTCCTGATCAAGCCGGGGGAGAGGGTCCCGGTCGACGCCTCCGTGACCGCCGGCAACAGCTTCGTCGACGAATCCACCGTCACCGGCGAACCCGTCCCGGTCGCCAAGGCGACGGGCGACGAGGTCTTCGGCGGAACGGTCAACGGCGCGGGGGCGTTGACCGTGCGGGTCGAGCGTATCGGCGGCGACACCGTTCTCGGCCGGATTCTCGCCACCGTCGCCGAGGCCCAGGGCGCCAAGGCGCCGATCGCGCGCCAGGCCGACCGGATCGCGGGCATCCTGGTGCCCTGCGCGCTCGCCATCGCCGCGCTCGCCTTCGTCTCCTGGCTTGCCTTCGCCCCGCCCCCAGCCCTGAGCTACGCCTTCGTCGCCGCGGTGTCGGTCCTCCTGATCGCCTGTCCCTGCGCGATGGGGCTTGCCACGCCGACCGCGATCCTGGTGGGAACCGGCGCCGGCGCGGAGCGCGGTGTGCTGATCAGGAACGGCGCCGCGCTCGAAACGCTGGCCCGCGCGCGGACCGTTGCCTTCGACAAGACCGGCACGCTGACATCCGGCAAGCCGATTCTCACCGACCGGCTGCGCCCGGACGGATCGGGCGCCATCCCGGACGAGATCTTCGCCCTCGTCGCCGCCGCGGAGACGCTGAGCGAGCACCCGCTGGCGACCGCCGTGGTCGACGCGGCGGATGGCGATCTGCCTCCGGTCGAGTCGTTCTCGGTCGAACCCGGCCTCGGCATCGCCGCCCGGGTGACGGAACGCGAAGTCGTCGTCGGCTCGGCCCGTTTCCTCGAAAGCCGGGGCATCGACTGCTCGGCGTCGGAGGAAATCCGCGCCGAGCTTTCCGGTCACGGCAAGACAGCGGTGCTCGCCGCGATCGACGGCGAAGCAGCCGCCGTCCTCGCCTTCCGCGATCCGCCCAAGGAGGAGAGCAGGCAGGCGATTTTCGATCTCACGGCAATCGGCTTCGATATCGCGATGATCACCGGCGACGGGCGGGCGACGGCGGAGGCGGTCGCGGGCGAGCTCGGGATCGCCAGGGTCGAGGCGGAAGTGCTCCCGGACCGCAAGGCCGAGGCGGTGAAGGCGCTCAGGCGGGGAGACCGTACCGTCGCCTTCGTGGGCGACGGCATCAACGACGCCCCGGCGCTCGCGGAGGCGGATACCGGGATCGCCATCGGCACGGGAACGGATATCGCGGTGGAGACCGCGGATGTAGTGCTGATGTCGGGCGATTTGCGCGGCGTCGTCACCGCGATCCGGCTCGCACGGCGGACGCTGGCGACGATCCGGGTCAATTTGTTCTGGGCATACGCCTATAACGTGGCGCTGATCCCGCTCGCCGCTGGCGCGCTCTACCCGGTCTTCGGCATCCTGCTCGATCCGATGCTGGCTGCCGCCGCGATGAGCGCCTCCAGCGTCCTCGTCGTCGCCAACTCGCTCCGTCTCCGCCGCTTCGCCTAAGCCACCGCTCTCGCTACACTGGCCCTCGGGCAAGGGGAGCGGCGAACGTGGCGAACAAGGACTTGCGCAACTGGCTTGCGGACGTCGAGAGTATCGGCGAGCTCCAGACCATCACCGGCGTCGAGCACCGCGAGGAAATCGGCGGGCTGGTCGACATCTTCCAGCGCAAGATGGGCAATCCGGCGGTGATGTTCGACGAGGTTCCGGGCTTTCCCAGGGGCCACCGGGTGATCGCCAACATCCTGACCTCGGTGCCGCGTATCAACATCGCGCTCGGCCTCGACCCGGAAGCCTCCGAGATGGACCTGATCCGCTGGTGGCGGGATTACATGGGCGACGCGCCGACCCACGCGCCGCGCGAGGTCAATGGCGGCCCGCTGCTCGACAATGTCAGCGAGGGCGCGGCGGTCGACATCACCACCATCCCGACGCCCAAATGGCACGAGCACGACGGCGGCCATTTCATCGGCACCGGCTGCATGGTGGTGATGAAGGATCCGGACACCGGCTGGATCAATTTCGGCTGCTACAGGGTGCAGTCGCACGAGCCGGCCGTCGCGACCGTGATGATGTCGCCCGGCAAGCACGGCCGGCTGATCATGGAGAAGTATCACAAGCGCGGCGAGACCTGTCCGGTCGCCGTCGTCGCCGGCATGCATCCCGCCTTCTTCATGATCGCCGGGCTGGAGATCCCCTACGGCAAGAACGAGTTCGATGCTGTCGGCGGGCTGATGCAGGAGCCCGTGGAAGTCGTCAACATGCCGAAAACGGGGCTTCCGGTCCCCGCCGGCGCGGAGATCGCCTTCGAAGGCTTCATCCACGCCGACGACAAGGTGCTGGAGGGACCGCTCGGCGAATGGACGGGCTATTACGCGGGCGGCCAGCGCGAGGAGCCGGCGATCCGTATCG
This sequence comes from Alphaproteobacteria bacterium, assembly GCA_965202835.1. GTDB lineage: Bacteria > Pseudomonadota > Alphaproteobacteria > MPNO01 > MPNO01 > MPNO01. The sequence goes on from CBDBCA010000002.1 coordinate 1,516,397, forward strand.
AGACCTTCATGCACCGCGACAACCCGGTGCTCACCGGCGCGATCCCCGCGGTGCCGCCTAACGACAACACCTTCTATCTCGGCACCTATCGCTGCGGCGCGGTGTGGAACCAGCTCGAGGCCGCCGGTGTGCCGGAGGTCATGGGGGTGTGGGCGCACGAGGCGGGCGGCAGCCGGATGTGGCTTACCGTCTCGATCAAGCAGATGTACGGGGGGCACTCGAAACAGGCGGGGATGATCGCGGCGTCTTGCCACGCCGGCGCCTATTGCAACCGCTGGGTCGTGGTGGTCGACGACGACATCGACCCGACGAACATGGACGACGTGGTGTGGGCGATGTGCACCCGGTTCGACCCGCGCGAGGACATGGAGACCATTCGCGGCGGCTGGAGCAGCCATCTCGACCCGATGTGCTACGACGGCGACACCGACCGGCGAAGCGCGCGCGTGGTGGTCGATGCCTGCATCCCGTTCAACCGGCGCGACAGCTTCCCGATCGTCGCCCGGTCGTCACGGGAGCTCGACGATCGCATCCGGGCCAGATACGCCGACGTGTTGCCCTAGCCGGCAATTGCCGGTCGCGGCGTTCTGCTGATATTCTCCGCCGCAATTCTGGGAGGATCTCATGAAGACGCTGAGGCTGGAGACGACCGCGCCGTTCCAGGGGCTGGCCGAGCTCGTCGCGGACAAGGAAGGGCTGTTCGAGGCCGAGGGAATTGCGATCGAATGGGTGAAACGGGTCGACACGCCGCGAGAGATCGATACCAGCGAGACCTCGCCGGATGCGTTTTCAGCCTTCGGCAGCCACGGCAACACCTTCGAGCAGGGCGGTGCCGACATGTACAACGCCTGCGAGTGGGGGAATTACCGCCGGGTCCAGGACAGCGGCGCGCAGGGCCGGCAGGTCGGCAGGCGCTCCATTGTCACCTGCGCGGCGATCGTCGTGCGCCCCGGTTCAGACGTCTTCACCCCGCAGCAGCTCGCCGGACGGATGATCGGCGTGCCGTATTATTTCGGCACGCATTATCTCACCATGCACCTCCTCGAAGGCTTCATGCCGCGGGAATCGATCACCACCTGCCGCGCGCCGAACGGCTCCGCGGCGCGCTACGAGGCGATGTATTCGGGTGAGGTCGAGGCGACGACGCTGACGGAGCCCTACATCACGCTCGCCGAGAAGAACGGCTGCCGGGTGATCTGCGAAGCGCTTTATCACGGCACGGAAGTGGTCTCGGACGCGGTCGATGCCGAAACCTATGCCGCGTTCAACCGGGCGGTTTCCAACGCGGTCGGGCTGATCAAGGCCGACAAGAGGAAATACGCGCAGATCTTCCTCGACTACCACCAAGGGCAGCATCCGGGGCTCGCGGAGCTCACCGTCGACGATTTGCGGCTCAGCCGGATCCAGGTCACCGACCCGGCGCCGATCCCCGAACACGAGCTGCAGCGCACCTATGAATGGATGCGAAGCTGGAACATGCTCGACGACGTCGGCGAGCAGAGCCTGATCGACGCGAAGCGGCAGGCCCAGGCGCACGATCTGCTCGGCGCCTGAGCCGCATTTTTCCGGCCGCGGCTACTTCGCCGCGGTGATCATGATTTCGAGAAGGAACTCGGGCCGCGCCAGATCGGCCTGGACGCAGGCGCGCGCCGGCATGTTGTCGGGATCGATCCAGGCGTTCCACACCTCGTTCATCGCGCCGAAATTCTCGAAATCGGTGATCCACAGATTGGCCGAGAGGATCTTCGACTTGTCGCTGCCCACGGAGGCGAGCTGGGCGTCGATATTGTCCAGGATTTCCCGGGTCTGGGCCTTGATGTCCCCGCCGCCGTGCCCGACCTGCCCGGCGAGATAAATGGTGTCGCCGTGCACGACGATGCCGCTCATCGACGGCATCTGCTTCCCGTTCACGACCTTGCCGTGCCTCGCCTGGTGTCTTTCGATCGCCATGTTCGTCCCCTAGTCTCGGTGATGAATTCACGGCTACGATGCCAGCGCGGCACCGTCACCGCAACGCGGGCCGGTCAATAGCGGGGCAGTAATGAAGGTCGATCTGGCGGCGATCGGAGGCGGTTTCGCGGGGCTCGTGGCGGCGGTCCGTGCATCCGAGCTCGGCCTCGAGGCCGCGGTGATCGAGCGCGGCGAAGGCGAAACCTATATGTGCAATTCGCGGGTTTGCACCGGCGTGATCCACACGGCGCTCGCGCCCGCGGACGATCCGCCGGACAGCGTGTACGAACGCGTGATGAGCGGGACCAAAGGGACGGCCCGCCCCGATCTCGCGAGAACATTCGCGGAGAACGGGGCGCGCACGACCGCCTGGATGACCGACCACGACGCCACGCTGGAAGCCACGCCGCACCGCAACTACGGCCTGCCGAGTCTCTCGCCCACCAGGAGGATGGGCGCCGGGCTGGACTGGGAAGGGAACGGTCCCGACCTCTTTCTCCGGGAACTGACGAAGCAGCTCAAAGCCGCCGGCGGCACGGTCCTGCGCGGCACCGAGGCGCTCGCCCTCGTCATGGAAGACGGAGCGTGCCGTGGCGTCGATATTCGGAATGCCGATGGCCATTCGACCGTCGAAGCCGGCGCGATCGTGATCGCCGATGGCGGGTTCCAGGCCGACCGTGAGCGGCTCGGTGTGCACGTAACCGGCCGACCCGACCGCATCCGCCAGCGCAACACCGAGACAGGGCGCGGAGACGGGCTTCGCATGGCCGAGGAGGCGGGGGCCGCCACGGTCGGGCTCGACAAGTTCTACGGCCATGTGCTGTCGCGCGACGTGATGACCAACCCGGTACTGTGGCCCTATCCACAGGTCGACGTGATCTGCGCCTCGGGCGTCTTGGTGGGATCGGATGCGAGGCGGTTCACGGACGAGGGTCTGGGTGGCGTCTACATGACCAACGAGATCGCCCGCCTGGACGACCCGCTGAGCGCGACGGCGATCTTCGATTCGACGGTCTGGGAGCAGGCGAAAGAGGCCGATCTGGTGCCGCCCAACCCGCTCCTGGTGGAAGCCGGCGGAACGCTGCACGCGGCCGGTTCGATCGGCGAGCTTGCGCTGCGCGCCGGGCTCGATACCGGGACTCTGGAAACGACTGTCGCGGAATTCAACGACGCCGCGAAGGACGGACGGACGGACACGCTGACGCCCGCCCGAACGGCGGGGGTCTACACGCCGGTGCCGATCGAGACCCCGCCTTTCCACGCGATTCCGCTCGCAGCCGGTATCACCGTGACGATGGGCGGCATCGCCGTCGACGGCGGAGCGCGTGTGCTGAGGCCGGACGACACGCCGATCCCCGGCCTCTATGCCGCGGGTTCCACCGTGGGCGGCGTCGAGGGCGGCCCCGCGGCGGCCTATATCGGCGGGCTGATCAAGGCTTTCCTGCTCGGCCTCGTGGCGGCGGAAACCGCCGCGCGCGAGATCGGGGCAGCGAACTGACTTCAGGGAGGGAAGGATGAAATACGAAACGCCGAGCGCAAGCACGATCAAGGAACTCGCCGGAGAGATGGGCTTCACGGTCGACGACGCGACCGCCGAGGAAATGCGGACCTTCTGGGCGCCCTTTACCGACGCCTTCAACCAGGTCGAGGAGACGCCGGACGACCTGCCGCCGGTCAAGTACGAGCGCGGCGCGTGGTCGCGGCCCGACCGTTCGGAGAACCCGCATGGCGGCTGGTACGTGAAGGCGCGGATCGAAGGCGCGGCGGACGGACCCCTCAAGGGCAAGACGGTCGCCATCAAGGACAGCGCCTGCGTCGCCGGCATCCCGATGATGAACGGCGCCTCGGTGCTCGAAGGCTATGTCCCGGATATCGACGCGACGGTGGTGACGCGCCTGCTCGATGCCGGCGCGACGATCCTCGGCAAATCGGTGTGCGAGTATTTCTGCGTCTCGGGCGGCAGCAACACGTCGGCCTCGGACATCGCGGAAAGCCCGCGCAACCCCGGACACACGCCGGGCGGCTCGTCCACCGGGAGCGCGGCGCTGGTCGCATCCGGCGAGGTGGACATGGCGCTCGGCGGCGACCAGGCGGGCTCGATCCGCATCCCGGCGTCGATGAGCGGGATCGTCGGGATCAAGCCGACCTTCGGCCTCATCCCCTATACCGGGATCATGGGGATCGAGACGACCGTCGACCATACCGGCCCGATGACGGACAACGTCGCCGACAACGCGCTGTTCCTCGAATCGATGGCGGGCGAGGACGGGCTCGACCCGCGCCAGCGGGTGCCGAACGTCGACAGCTACACCGATGCGCTCGGCGGCGACGTGAGGGGCATGAGGATCGCCGTCGTCTCCGAGGGTTTCGGCCGCTACGACTCGCTCCCCGATGTCGACGCGACCGTGCGCGCGGCCGCCAGGCAGCTCGAATCGCTGGGCGCCCAGGTGACCGAGGTCTCGATTCCGATGCACATGACGGGGCTCGCGATCTGGGGCGGGATCTGCGCCGACGGGATGTACTACACGATGTTCCGCGGCTACGGGTTCGGCAAGAACATCGGCGGCGTCTACCCGACCTCGCTGATCGACGAGATGAACCGGGCGGCGTCCCGCGCCGAGGAATTCCCGCACACCTTCCGGTTCGGCCTGCTGCTCGGGCGCTACACGGACAAGGCCTATGGCGGACACTTCCACGCCAAGGCGCAGAACCAGCGCCGTCTGCTGAGGGCGGCCTATGACGCGGTGCTGACGGAGAACGACCTGTTGCTGATGCCGACGGCGGCGATGACGACGTCGAAGATCCCGCCGCGCGACGCGCCGTTCCTCGAAACGATGGGCCATTGCTGGGAGGCGATCGGCAACACCGCGCCGTTCAACGTCAGCCACCACCCGGCGATCTCGATCCCCTGCGGGATGGGCGCGGGCGACAAGCCTGTCGGGCTGATGCTGGTCGGACGCCATTTCGAGGAGACCACGCTCTACCGCGCGGCGCACGCCTATGAGCAGTCCTGCGACTGGCAGACCCAGGGCGAGAAGGGGTAGCGCGACATTGTCGGACCCGCGCGCGGCTGATAGCGTCGCGGGCGATCGAACGGGGAGCCGGAGCATGTTTCTCAGGAACTACTGGTACGTGGCCGCGTGGGACCACGAGATCGACCGCGAGCCCGTTGGCCGCACCATCCTCGGCGAGTCGGTCGTGATGTACCGCACCGGGGACGGGAGGGCGGTCGCGTTCGAGGACCGCTGCTGCCACCGCCACGCCCCGCTCTCCTTCGGCCGGGTGACCGGCGACAACCTGCAATGCGGCTATCACGGACTGGTCTACGCGCCCGACGGGACAGTTATCGGAATTCCCGGCCAGACCCAGATCCCGCCGGACTCGAGGGTGCGCACCTACCCGCTGGTCGAGCGCTGGCAGTTCCTGTGGATCTGGATGGGCGATCCCGCGCTGGCGGATGAGTCCGAGATCCCCGAGCTCCACTGGCATGACGACCCGGACTGGACGATGGTTTCGGGCTACCTCCAGGTGGACGCGCATTATCAGCTCCTGGTCGACAACCTGCTTGACCTCACCCACGAAACCTTTCTGCACGCCTCCACCATCGGCAACGAGCACGTCGCGAACACGCCGCTCGGCAAGGTGGAGCGGAATACGCTCGAAGGCGTGAAGGGGACCGCGCTCCAACGGGTGTCGCGCGACCTGCCGAGCGTGACCGCGACGCGCTGGATGTACGAGATCGACCCGCCGCCCTTCTACGCGCGGTCCGGCGGGTTCGACAAGTCCGGCGACAAGGTGGACCGCTGGCAGATCATCCGTTTCGAGCCGCCGTCGCATGTCTGGCTCGACGTGGGCGTTGCACTCGCCGGCAGCGGCGCGCCCGAGGGCGACCGCTCGAAGGGCGTCACCCACACAGTGATCGACGCGCTGACGCCGGAAACCGAAGGCTCGACCCACTATTTCTGGACCTTCCCGCGCAACCACCAACTCGAGGATTCCGACCTCTCGGACTACTTCAAGAAAGGCGTCGACAAGACCTTCCTCGAGGACAAGTGGATGCTGGAAGGTCAGCAGAAGCGGATCGACGCGGCGCCCGGCGCGCCCTTCGTCGACATCAACGCCGATGCCGGCGGGGTGGCGGCGCGCACCATCGTCTCCCGGCTGCTGGAGGAGGAACAGCGCGGCCGAGCGGCCGGCGAGTTGCTGCAGGCTTGACGGGGAATCAACGAATCCGGCTTCAGGTGGGCTGGAATAGCAGGTCCGGCAGGTAGGTGGCGATCTCGGGGAAGCGGATGATCACCGTCATCCCGATCAACATGATGATCCAGTAGGGTATCGAACTCCTGAAGATCGTCATGACGCTGATCTCGGCGTCGAAATTCTGGATCGCCGATTTCACGGTGTACACCAGCAGGCCGAAGGGCGGGGTGAGGAGCCCCGCTTCGATCGCGATGATCGCGATGACGGCGAACGCGATGGGTTCGTAGCCCAGCTTGACCGCGATCGGCGCGAAAATTGCCGCGGTCAGCAGCATGATCGAGATCGAATCGATGATCATGCCGAGCGCAAACCAGATCAGCACCATCACCGTGAGGACCATCCACGGCGCCATGCCCGACCCCAGGAACACGCCTTCGATGGCGTTGGTCATGCCGGTCATGGCGAGCGTGCGCGAATAAAGCGCCGCGGTGATCAGCAGCAACAGGATCGGCGCCGAGGTCCGCCCGACGGACAGGATCGAGTCGATGAAATCGCGCAGGCGCATGCCCTTGGCTATGGCCAGGACTAGGCCGATGAAGGCGCCGGCGCCCGCACCTTCCGTCGGTGTGAAGACGCCGAACCAGATCCCGCCCAGGACCACGACGATCACCGAGACGATGCCGAACAGGCTAACCAGGAACTGGAGCGTGGATACGTCCTCGACATCCGGCTCCGCGGCGTCGGCGGCCTGCTCCGCGCCTGCGCCGACGAGCTCGGGCTTGATCAGCGCCATCGCGAACACGTAAGCCACGAACAGCACGGTGAGGAGGAAACCGGGCAGGATTCCGGCGGCGAAGATCTGCCCGATCGACTGTTCGGTGAGGATTCCCCAGACGATCATCAGGACGCTGGGCGGTATCAGCATGCCGAGACAGCTCGACCCGGCGACGGCACCCAGCGCGAACCCGCGGTGGTATCCGAACCGCTTCATCTCCGGATACGCGATCCGCGAGAACGCGGCGGCGGAGGCGATGCTGACGCCGGTCACGAAGGAGAACAGCGCGTTGCCGAGAACCGTCGCGATAGCCAGCCGGCCGGGCAATCTGTGCAGCAGGCGGTTGATGCCGCGATAGACATCGGTGACCGTGCCCGACTTGCCAATGAATTCCCCCATCAGCATGAACAGCGGGATCACCGCGAACACATAGGCCCGGATGGCCTCGTAGGCGGTCGCCGCCAGCATGGTCTGGACGGAGTGGAAGGCGTAGGAGTCGGCGCCCGTGACCATGAAAATGCCGAGCGCGCTGGTCATGCCGAGCGCAATCGCGATGTGAACCCCGATCGCTACCAGCGCTACCAGGCAGACAACCAGCAGAATGGCGACATTGGCGTCGAACACCGTTCTCTGTCCCTAAGCGCCGCTAAAGCCCGGAGCCGCCGGCTTCCGCTTCGGATTCGGCCAGGTCCGGTCTGAAAACGTCGAGATAAGCCATCACGCAGTAATTGATCAGCGCGAGCGCGCTACCGATCAGGACCGTCCAGCGCGCCGGCCAGGAAGGCACTCGCAACGCGCCCTCGCCTTCGAACTCGCCCTCGACATAGGACCGGATGCTCTCCTCCCAGCCGCCGGTGATGATCATCAGGAAGAACACGGCTCCCAGCAGATAGCCGAACGCCAGCAATATCCGCTGGACTCTGTCGGGCAGGTGGGTCACGAGGAAATCGGCCTTGAGCATCGACCGGCTGCGGATCGCGTAACCCGCCTGCAGGAAAACGATAATCACGACCGAGGCGCTGACCATTTCGACCGTGCCGTAGATCGGAGCGTCGAACGCACCGCGGCCGACGATGTCTCCGAGCACCAGAAAGACCAGGGCAAACGCCCAGACCGCGGCCAAGACCATCAGGACCTTGGATACGCGATCGGTCAGCGTGACCAGGTTCATGCCAGGCCGCCGCCTGTTCCGGGGTGAACGGATCGCCGGCCGGATAGCTCTATCCGGCCGGCAAACCCGTGCGCGCGGCCGCCCGCGCCTACTTGATCACGTAGCGGACCGGCCACTCGTAGCCCTGCTTCTCCGCCGCAACCAGATAGGCGTTCAGGATCCTCTTGGCGGGGAAGCCTTTCTTCTCAAGCTCGTTGGCATGGGCTTGCGGCCAGTGCGCCAGACCCTTCGCCCAGGCGAGCCTGACATCGGCCGGCAGGTCGGTCACGGTGATGTTCTTGCGCAGCCACGCCATGTCCTTGTCGTAGCCCACCTTGTTCGCGGTGCCGGTCTTGATCTCGAAGCGGTCGGCCACTTCCTGGACGATCGGCTTCACCTCCGCCGGCAGCCTCTTCCAGAACCGGTTGTTCACCGTCAGACCGTGCCAGGTGATCGAGCCGAAGCCGATGGTCGTGTAGAACTTGCCGACCTCCCACAGCCCGAAGGTCTTGCCCCAGGCGCTGGGGAACATGATGCCGCCCTCGGCAACGCCGGTCTTAAGCTTCTGATACCAGCCGGGCAATCCGTCGGTCACCGGGACGATGCCGATACCGGCCTGTTTCATCCAGTTGAGGTTGAGCCCGGCGCCGAGGATCTTCTTGCCCTTGAGGTCGCTCAGCTCCTTCCACGCGAACTGGGTGCCGAGGTTGTAGCCGCCGTCGCCGATGATGGCGATCAGGGTCTGGTTGAAGTCGTGGAACCGCTTCTCCAGGCTCGGAAACTGGCGGTAAATGTCCGCCGCCGCCGCGACGCTCTGGACCGGATCCATCGTGCCAAAGGGCAGCATGATCTGGAAGGCGTGCATCGGCACCTTGGACGCCTCGAAGCAGTAACAGAAACCGCCGATATCGACGACGCCGTTCTGCACGCCTTCGAGGGTGTCGAACACCTTGACGATGGAGCCGCTATAGCCCTCGATGAAGTTGACCTTGTACTTGGTTTTCGACTCGATGGCCTTCTTCAGCTCGGGCTGGAAGAAGTTCTTCATCAGCCCGGCATAGACCACCGTCGGCGGGTGCCCGGAGGCGATGCGGATGTTGATGGTATCGGCGCCGGCGGGCGCCGACACGCCGGCGATGGCGGCACCCAGCAATGCGGCGGCCGACACGCCCAGAACGCCTTGGTGAATTCTCTTCATTCGTCTCGGTCTCCCTGTTGGCGCGCAACCTGGAGGTCGTCGCGGCCGGTTATCCGAGGTCAGCCTAATGGTTACACGGGATACCGGCAAACCGGCGGCCATCCGCTAACGGTTGACCCCCGCCTTCGCCGGGTTTTCCCACCAGGCGTCGATCACGACGCCATAGAGCGGGGTGACCTTCGGTCTGCCGAACCGGTTCCAGTAGGCGACGCGGTCGCCTTGCAGGTAGTAGAGGGGGACGAAGTGGTGCCCCCACAGCAGCACCCGGTCCATGGCGCGGACCACGTCGACGAAGACCTCGCGTTCGCGCGCCTCGGTCATCCGCTTTATGAGCCGATCGACCGCGGGGTTCCTTATGCCGGGATAGTTGCGGGTTCCCTCCTGCCCGGCCGCCTTGCTTCCCCAGTAGAACGCCTGTTCGTTGCCGGGCGAGAGCGACATGCCCCAGCGATAGACGATCATGTCGAAATCGTAGGTGTTGCGGCGGTTCTGGAATTGCGGCGTGTCGACCGTGCGGACCCGCGCCTCGACGCCGAGGCGCCTCAGGTTGCGGGCGAAGGCAAGCGCGATCTTCTCGTTCGCCGGATCGACCAGCAGGATCTCGAAGGCCATCCCGAGCCCGTCCTTGGCGCGCCGGAGCGCGCCGTCGCGCACGACCCAGCCCGCTCCGGCCAGAATGCGCTTCGCCGCCCGGAGATTCGCCCGAATGGCGCCGCCGTCCCCGGGCGGGCGGTAGGGCTTCTCGAACAGCTCGGGCGGCAGGCTGCTCCGGAACGGCTCCAGCAAGGCGAGCTCGCGGCCTTGCGGGACGCCGCGCGAACCGAGCTCCGAGTTGTCGAAGATGCTCCGGGTCCGGCGGTAGGCGCCGTGCAGCAGGGTCTTGTTGATCGAGGCGAAATCGAAGGCGTGCGCCAGCGCGAAGCGAACCCGCCGGTCGGCGAACATCTCCCGCCGCGCGTTGAAGACGAGGGCGGACATGCCGGACGGGCGGCCGTTGGGCAGGATTTCGCGCTTCACGCGCCCGTCCGCGGCGGCGGGAAAGTCGTAGGCGATCGCCCAGCGCTGGCCGGAGAATTCCAGGCGGAGGTCGTACTCGCCCGCCTTGAAGGCCTCGATCATCACGTCGCCGTCGCGGTAGTAGTCGTAGCGGATGCGGTCGAAATTGTGCTGCCCCCGGTTGACGGCGAGATTCCGTCCCCAATAGCCGGGATCGCGGCGATAGACGATGCTGCGCCCGGCATCGACCTTGTCGATGCGATAGGGGCCGCTGCCGACGGGGGGAACCAGCGTCGTCTTCTCGAATTCCACTTCGGCGTAGTAGGACTTCGAGATTATGGGCATCAGCCCGAGGATCAGCGGCAATTCGCGGTCGGGCGAGGCGGCGTCGAAGACGAATCGTATCGAGCGTTCGCCGGGCCTCTCGATGTGCCGGACCTGCTTGTAGTAGAGGCGGTGATTGGGCCGGCCCTTCTCTTTCAGGGTCTCCCAGGAAAACACCACGTCTTCCACGGTGATCGGCCGGCCGTCGTGAAAGCGCGCCTCCGGCCTCAGCGTGAAGGTGACGGAGGACCGGTCGTCCGGGACCGAGACGGTCTCGGCGATCAGCCCGTAGAGCGAGAACGGCTCGTCCCATGAGCGCTTGAGCAGGCTTTCGAAGACCAAGTGGCGCCCATGTCCCGGCACGCCCTTGATCAGGAACGGGTTGAGGTTATCGAAGGTCCCCCGCACGGCGCGCCGGAGTTCGCCCCCCTTCGGCGCGTCGGGGTTGACGTAATCGAGATGGCGGAAGTCCACGCCGTATTTGAGGCCTCCGTGCATGGCGATGCCATGGCTCGATCGGGCGGCGCCCGCCGTCGGAGCGGAAAGGAGGAAGACGAGGAGCAGCGTCGAGAGGGTGAAGCGATTAATCACTGGTCGTCCTGAACGTTGAATGAGGCGCCTATATAGATAACTTGACGGACGGTCGGCCAGCGCGGATCGGCGACGGGAACGCCGCCCCGCCTGTCCCCCGTCGCCATGCCCGTGTGTGGACGCCCCCGTTGATGCAAGCATTTTCTTTGGTGGGTTGGGCCTGCGGTCAGGTACTTCCGTGTGTCCGGCCTCTCGCTGCGGCATGGGTTCGCCGCGGGCCTGTATGGAGATGCGCGGATCGGGTCCAAATCGGACTTCCGTGCTCGCGTGCACGCCGCACATGACTGGTTTTCCCGATCCCGTCTCGTCGACCATGTGCCCTTACCCGATCCTCCGTCCTGCCCGCATCCCCGACGGTCTCCCGCGCGTCCCCGCCCGCTCAGACGGCGGTGGGAGCCCGGTAGACCTCCTTGTTCACCATCACCGCCCAGGCGATGCGCGCCATCCGGTTGGCCAGCGCCACCGCCACGACCATCCTCGGCTTGCGCGCCAGCATCCGGGCGAGCCAGGGATCGCCGGTCTCGCCCCGCCGGCAGGCCCAGCGCACCTGCGCCATGGCGCCGCAGACCAGCAGCCGCCTGAGGTCGCGTTGACCCATCTTCGATATCCTGCCCAGCCGGGGCTTGCCCCCGGTGCTGTGCTGGCGTGGCACCAGCCCGAGCCAGGCGGCGAAGTCGCGCCCGCACCGGAAGCTCTCCATCGGCGGTGCGAAGGCCTGAATCGCCATCGCGCAGATCGGCCCGACGCCCGGGATCGTCATCAGCCGCACCGCGTCCGCGTCCCGGCGCGCGTGGACGTGGATCTCCTTCTCCAGGCCGGCGATCTTCGCATCGAGGCCCGCAATCTGCTCAAGCAGAAGGGTGCCCAGCTCGCATACCGGCGCCGGAAGAGCGGAACCCGGCTCCTCCAGCGCCGCCGCCAGACGAGCGACATGAGCTCTCCCCTGCGGGGCTACGATGCCGAACTCCGCCAGATGCCCCCGCAGCGCGTTGATCGTCTGCGTGCGCTGGCGCACCAGAAGATCGCGCGTGCGGAACAGCATCGCTCTCGCCTGCTGTTCCTCCCCCTTCACAGCAACCAAGCGCATGCTCGGCCGCAGACCCGCCTCGCAGATCGCCTCCGCGTCCGTCGCGTCGTTCTTCTGGCGCTTCACGAACGGCTTCACGTAGAGCGGCGGGATCAGCCGCACCGCGTGGCCGAGCTTCATGATCTCCCGGCCCCAGTAGTGCGCGCTCGCGCACGCCTCCATCGCCACCACACAGCGCGGCAGAGAGGCGAGGAAGGCCAGAAGCTTCCCCCGCCTCAGTGTCTTGCGGAAGGCGACCGAGCCGTCCGCCCCCGCCCCATGCAGCTGAAAGCTGCGCTTCGCCAGATCGATCCCGATGATGCTAACCTCGCCCATGGATGCCTCCTCCCTCAGGTCGTGAGCCACAGACACAACCTTGGCACATCGCGATGCCGTCGGGAGGGGGCGTCCACCCCATCGGACTTGTTCCACTGCTATCCGGTTCATCCGGGGTGGACGGGGTGCAAGTCTTTGGAGCAGCCGGGTTATCGGCGCATCGATCCGGTCGAGGCTCGGATCGCGGGACGCTCGGGACCCCCGTCCTTGCCCCCCGCTGTCACCCCGGACTTGTTCCGGGGTCCAGACTGTCAGGCACCGCTCTCGCCCGGCTTTCCTGGACCCCGGAACAAGTCCGGGGTGACAAGAGGGGGGCGGATAGGGTCTCGCCCCTTGGCACGGAGCGCGTCCCAAAGTTAAACCCGACAGCAGTGGAACAAGTCGGGGCATGACGGAAGAAATGGCGCGGGCCTGCCGCCCATCAAGTTATCCACATAAGCCCCGTAAATTACCGAAGCCCGTAAAGCGCCCGCGGGTTGGCCTCCAGGATCTTTTGGCGCACGTGCTCGGGCACGCGGTCGTCCTCGCGGATGAGCTGGATCGCGTCGATCTCGGCCGAGGGGTCGTGGTGGCCGTAATCGGTGCCGACGACGAGGTTGTCCTCGCCGGCGTGTCGCAGGACGTAGGGCAGGTCGTCGGTGACCTCGCAGGCGACATACATGTTGTTTTCGGCCAGCGGGGCGTCGAAGAACGTCTTGCCGGCGCGCCGGAACCGGTCTTCCAGATCGTTCAGCACATAAGGCACCCATTGCGCGCTGGCCTCGATGAACCCCCAGCGCAGACGCGGGAACTCGGCCGGGACCGCCTTCTCGATCAGCGAATGCAGCGCCCCCACGACGGTCAGCTTGAACATCGTGAAGGTGGTGTCCCCGACGTAGAAATCGTGGTGGACGATCGAGCCGTTCGCCGAATGGATGCAGACCGGCAGGTCGAGCTCCTGCGCCGCCTCGTAGAGCGGGAAGAAATAGGGATGCGCCAGCGGCAGGTCGCACTCCAGCCCGCGCATGAACACGCCGCAGGCGCCGTGCTCCTTGCCGAATTCGAGCTGCGCGCGGATCCCGTGCATCGACTGCAAGGCGGGCATGACGACCCAGCGGAGCCGCCCGCCGCCCTGCGCCCAGATATCGGCGAGCCAGCGGTTGTAGGCCCCCACCAGCGCCGCCTCGCTCCGGAAAGAGCGCGCGATGGGGCGCAGGAACAGGGTCGGATACAGCACCTGGACGTCGATCCCGAGCGCGTCCATGTGGCGCAGCCGGGCCGGGACATCGGACATCTCGCGCGATTCCCTCGGCGTGTCGAGGCCGATATTGCGGTCCTTGCCGTGGATCATCCCGTCGACGACCCAGAATTCGCGCATCGGCTCGCCGGCGTTGTTCCTGGCCTCGTTGCCGAAGGTCTGCTCGACGATCCCCGGCAAATGTTCCCTGTCCTCCGCGCTCAGATGGGCGAACGTGGCGGTGGTCTCGATCACATGGGCGTCGGCGTCGATCGCCGCCATCTTCGGGCCTCCGCTAGAACGTCGTCCAGTCGCCGGATTGCTCGAAGGCGTGGGCGGCGCGGTAAATCGTGCTTTCGTCCCAGTGACGCCCGGTCAGCATCAGCCCGATCGGCCGGCCGTCCTCCATGCCGCAGGGCAGGCTCATCGACGGGTGGCCGGTCAGGTTGAAACCGCAGGTATTGGCGAGCATTTCCCACGCCACCTTGGTGGTTTCCTCCGGCGTCGGATTCTTGGGCGGCAGCTTCGATGCCTTCATCGGCAGGGTCGGCATGAGCAGCAGGTCGCAATCCCCGAGCGCCGCGTCGTAGGCCGCGCGCAACCGGCGCCTTAGGTTCATCGCCTTGGCGTAGTAGCGCCCGCGATAGGTCTTGAGCGAGTAGTAGCCGAACAGCGCGATGATCTTGATGGTGTCGGCGAGTTCGTCCGCCCGACCGGGCCAGCCGGCGGCGCGGTCGAGCATCGAGGAGACGTAGAGCCCCTCGTGGTTCAGCCCGCCGCCGTTCATCGTCATCATCGTGACGAAACCGCCGTCATGGCCGATCGGGATCCAGATCGGGCGCGTCATACCGTGCATCGGGACCGAGACATCGACCACCTCGGCACCGAGACCGGCGAGGCGTTCCGCCGCCTCGCGCACCTTGGCATCGACGTCGGGTTCCGACTCCCTGAGGCCGAACGACTCTTCGACGACACCGATGCGAAGCCCCTCGACGCCTTCGTCGAGGACCCCGGTGTAACAATTTACCTTCACATTGCGCTGGCGTGAATCGTACTCGTCCGGCCCCGCCAGCACTTCGAGGAGAAGCGCGTTGTCGGCCACCGTGCCGGTCATCGGTCCGCAATGGTCGATCGTCGTCTCCAGCGAAGCCGCGCCGGTATAGGGCACCAGGCCGAAGGTCGGCTTCATGCCGTAGACCCCGCAATAGCTCGACGGTATGCGGATCGATCCGGCCTGGTCGCCGCCGAGCGCCATCTCGACGTCGCCGGCGGCAACCACGGCGGCGCTGCCCGACGACGAGCCGCCCGCCGAATAGCCGTGCTTGCGCGGGTTGTGGACCGGCCCCGTGGCGCTGGTCGAGCTGGTGCCCGAGACGCAGAAATATTCGCACACCGCCTTGCCCGCGATCTCGCCCCCGGCATCGAGGATGCGCGTGACCACGGTCGCGTCGACATCGGGAACGTAGCCTTCCATGACCGAGGCGCCGTTCATCATCGGCACCCCGGCAACGCAGATATTGTCCTTTATCGCCACCCGCTTGCCGGCCAGCTTGCCGCGCCTCGCGCCCTTGATCGCGGTCTTGACGTACCAGGCGCCGTGCGGGTTCTCGGCGGCGTCGGGCCGGTAGCCCGGCGTGCGCGGATAGCGCACCTCCGGCATGTCGTCCGGCACGGATTCCAGCTGGCGATAGGCGTCGACCAGCGGGCCTACGATGGCCTGCGTCGACTCGAGATAGTCGTCCGACGGGTTCATGCCGAGATCGGAGGCGCAGTCGCGAAGCTGCCGGATGGTCGGTGTCTTGAACATCTTGCCCCTCTCAAGCCGTGTCCGCGCCCGCCCCGACGCCCACGAACTCCTCGATGATCTCGGAATCGCGCAGGCTCTCGGGCGGAAGCGCGCGGACGATCTCGCCCTTCTGGATCAGCAGGACCCGGGTCGACAGGGCGGCGGTGAAGTCAAGATTCTGCTCGACCAGAACGACGGTCAGCCCGCGCGCCGCGCGCAGGGCGGCAAGGTTCTCGGCGATCTGTTCGACGATGGAGGGCTGGATCCCTTCGGTGGGCTCGTCGAGCAAAATCAAGCTGGGCCGCGTGCAGAGGCAGCGCGCGATGGCGAGAATCTGCTGCTCGCCGCCGCTCAGCGCGCTCCCTTCCCGGTCGAGCAGGGGTTCGAGCCGCGGGAAGTCGGCCAGCACCTCGTCGACCGCGCTCTCGTCCGACCCGCCGGCCGCGAGCGCCGCCATGCGCAGGTTCTCGCGCACGCTGAGCCTTGGGAATATCTCGCGTCCCTGGGGTACGTAGCCCATGCCGCGCCGCGCCCGGCGGTCGGCGCGTTCGCGGGTCACGTCGACGCCGTCGAAGACGATCGACCCATCGGTCGCGGGAACCAGACCGATCAACGTCTTCATCAGGGTGGTCTTGCCCATGCCGTTGTGGCCAAGGATACCGACCACCTCGCCGGCCGCGATCTCGAGGTCGATGCCGTAAAGGATCGGGATCCGCCCGTAGGCCGCCCTGAGGCCCCTGACCTCAAGCATCGCGGCGCTCCCGCCCGGCGCCGGCCTGCTTGCCGAGATAGACGTCGCGCACCTCCTCGTCGGCGAGGATGTTGTCCATCGTATCCTCGGCGAGGATCCGGCCCTGATGGAAGACGGTCACGCGGTGGGCGATCATCTGGATGAACTGCATGTCGTGCTCGACCACGATCATCGCGCGGTCGCGGCCGATCTCGCGGATGATCTCGGCGGTGCGCGCAACCTCCTGCTTGGTCATGCCGGCGGTGGGCTCGTCGAGCAGCATCAGCCGGGGATTGCAGGCGAGCACGAGGCCGAGTTCCAGCCATTGCCTCTGGCCGTGTGGAAGCTGGCTCGCGACGCTGTCGGTCCGGTCGGCGAGACCGATCAACCGCACGATCTCGTCCACCGCCGCTCTCGTGTCGGCCCGGCTGCGGGTGCGTGCCGCCGCGAGACGCAAATTTTCGGCCACGCTGAGCCCGTCGAACAGGCTCGGCACCTGGGTCTTGATCGAAATGCCGCGCCGGGCGATCGCGTGCGGTTCTTCGCCGACGACGCTCTCCCCATCGAACAGGATTTCGCCCTCGGTCGGGCGCAACTGGCCGATCAGGCACTTGAAGAACGTGCTCTTGCCGGCGCCGTTGGGACCGATGAGGCAGCGCAACTCGCCCGCGCCGAGGGTGAAATCGGCGCCGGCGACGGCGGTTACCCCGCCGAACCGCATGGTCAGGCCGCGGGTCTCCAGAAGCGGCGCATCGGTCATGGCCCGGCTTCGCCCCGGCGGCGGATCAGCGAGTCGGCGATCCGACCGAACATCGGCACGAAACCGCTCGGCACCAGCAGCACGATGGCGACGAAAATCGCGCCGAGGACGATATTGACGTCGGCGATCTTGGTCTCGCCGAGCCAGGTGGCGAGATACTGGATGATCACGCAGCCGAGGATCGCCCCTGTCAAAGTGCCGAGACCGCCGACCAGGATCCACATGATGATCTGCGCGGTGAACACCAGCGAGAACACGGTCGGGCTGACATAAGCGCCCCAGGCGCAGAACAGCACGCCGGAGAGCCCGGCGATGCCGGCCCCGATGGCGAGCGCGATCGTCTTGATCAGGCGCGCGTCGTAGCCCAGCAATTCGGTGCGCGCCTCGTTCTCTCGGATCGAGACCAGCACGCGGCCGAAATCGCTCGCAAGCAGCGCGCGAAGCCCGAAATAGACGATCACCAGCAGGACCGCCGCCGGCGCGTAGAGCGCCTCGTACTCGATCGGCGCCGACGGATCGCCGGGAACGTTGACAGGCGGGACCGAGGGCATGCCGTTGTAACCCCCGAGCCGGGCCGATCCGATCCTGTATTCGTCGCCCGCGGACGCCCCGATCAGGTAGTAGAAGACGAGGGAGACCGCGAGCGTGATGACCGCGAGATAAACGTCGCTGACCCGGCCGTAGAACATGAAATAGCCCAGCACGAAGGCGAGGATCACCGGAAGCAGGATGCCGAGCAGGATCGGCACCGTGCTCTCGCCCATGTTGATGACGGCGACCGCGTAGGTGTAGGCGCCGAGCCCGAAAAACGCCGACTGTCCGAAGCACAAGATGCCGCCGAACCCCCAGACGAAGGCGAGGCTGAGCGACAGGATCGCCATCGCGATGAACAGGGTGAAATCTATCAGGGCGAAGGACTCGACGATCACGGGGACGCCGAAGACGAGAACGAGGGAAAGCGCCCCCATGACCCACAGCCCGGCCGCGTTGCGGGACATCCTCACAGTCCGCGCCGGAAATAGCGCCCGGTGATGCCGAGCGGCAGGAGGCGGAGAAGGACGATGGCGACGACCAGCAGCGCGACCTCGCCGACCACCGGACGGCTGAGGAAGGTGACCGCCTGGCTGACCGCGCCGAACAGGAAAGACGCCGCCCCGGTGCCGGCGAGCGCCACCGCGCCGCCGCCGATCACGGTGATGAAGGCCTTGACCACGTAGGTGACGCCGATCTCGGGCAGCACGCCTGCGATCGGGGCGAGGATCGCGCCGGCGAGACCGCTCAGCGCGGCGCCGATCCCGAAGGTGGTGGCATAGACCCTGTCGACATCGACCCCGATGCCGGACGCCATATGCGCGTTCTGCATCGTCCCGCGCGCAATCAGCCCCCAGCGCGTGTACTTGAAGCCGGCGTAGAGGGCGGCCATCAGCGCCAGCGTCACGAAGATGACGAAGAACGTGTAGCCGCCCTCCTGATAGGCGCCGATGCGGATCGTCCCGAAGGGCGGGGAGACGCCCTTCTGGTGGTAGCCGAGCACCGTCGCGGCGAGCCCGATCAGGAACAGGCTGAGCCCCCAGGTGGCGAGCACGGTTTCGATCACGCGGCCGTAGAGATGGCGGATGATCAGCCGTTCGACGACCACGCCGATGACCGCCACCGCGACCGGCGCCACGACCAGCATGGCGATCCAGAAATTGACGCCCGCGTTGTAGCTCAGGATGAAGGCGTAGCCGCCCATCATCAGGAACTCGCCATGGGCGAAATTGATCACGCCCATCATGCCGAAAATGATCGCCAGCCCGATGCTGATCAGCGCCAGGCTGGCGACCGCGTAGAGGATCTGGATGACGACGACGACCGCAAGGTCCATGAGAGGTCCGTTACGGCTGTAATCCCGTCCCCTTCCGGATCAGATCTTCGGCTCGTACATGATGTTCGTATCGGGCCTGGCGATCAGGTCGCACTGGTTGCCGGTATTGGTCGGCGGCACCTGGGCGACCTTCTTCTGGATCTCGAACTTCCCGCCCTTCGCCTGGCCGATATACATGTCCATCGTGCAGTGATGGGTCTTGGCGTCCATGGTGAGCGGACCGCCGGGCCCGTCGATGGTGAGCCCGCCCTCCAGCACCTCGATCACCTTCTCGCGCTTGGTGGTGCCGGCCTCGTTGACCGCCTTGGCCCAGAATATCCAGCCGTACCAGTCCTTCGGCGGAACGTCGGTCAGATAGCCGTAATCGGTGCCGTTGCGCTTGCGGAACTCGGCGAGCCACTTCTTGTTGAACGGGATGTCGAGGTCCTCGTAGTAGGAGTAGCAGGTGAGGATCCCGTCGGCGATCTCGGGCGGCATGCGGACCACCTCGCCGGCCGCCCCGAACGTCGTCGACACCATGGGGATTCGCTTGTTCATGCCGGCCGACGCCCACTGGCCGTAGAACGAGGCATGCGCCGGCCCGACGAAGACGTTCATCACGAAGTCCGGCTTGGCGGCCTGGATCTTGCTGATGGTCGGGCCGAACTGGTTGACGGTCAGCGGGAAGAACTCCTCCCCCACCACCTCGCCGCCGGCGTCCTTGACCGCCTTCTGGATCCACTTGGCGGTGATCTGGCCGTAATTGTAGTCGGCGGCCATGATGTAGACCTTCTTGCCCCAGCGCTTCATCGCCTCGCCGGAGAGCAGGTCGACATAGCCGCCGGGCGTCGCGCCGGTGGCGAAGAAATTCCGGTCGCACACCCCGCCCTCGTAGTTGGTATTGTAGAAATAGAGGGTCTTGAGCTTGTGCAGGATCGGCCGGATGACCTCGCGCGAGGAGCTGGTCAGCCCGCCCTGGACCACCGCCACCTTGTCGCGCAGCACCATCTGTCTTGCGTACTGGTTATAGGCCTGCATCTGCGACTGGGAGTCGTAGGTCTTGACCTCCAGCTTCTTGCCGAGGACGCCGCCGGCGGCGTTGATCTCGTCGATGGCCATCTCGGCGCAGGCCCACTGGTTCTTCCCGAACAGCTGAAGGTCGCCGGAAAGATCGTAGATCGCCCCGCCCTTGATGGTGTCGGCGGCGGATGCGCCTTTCGGCCAGAAATACGGCCCGGCGGCGAGCGCCGCGGCACCCGCGGCGGATGTCTTGATGAACGAACGGCGTTTGACGGTCATTTTTCTCCCTCCGGTTCGCCCGCGCTCAGGCGGCGGGCCGGGCGGCGCCCCGATTGGCGTGAGGAGACGGTAGCAACCCGATTTCGGGGCGACAAGGCCGCTTCGTGCGCCTCGCGGTTGCGAGGGCGCTTCGGCGGCCAATAGACTTCCGCGAAACGAACCGAGGGAGGGACATCATGGACGGCAAAGTGCGCATCGCGCATCTGGCGGGGCCGACGGCGACGATCCAGAACACCCCGCCGCTGGTGACCTCGAACAAGGCGAGACGGAAACACGGCCTGCCGCTGCTCACCGGGGCGGACGGAACCGCGCTGCCCTACGACGCGCTCCGCGGGCAGCGCCTCGCGGCCCCGGCGAAGGTATACGTCGAGCAGTTCTCGGCCCATCCGCTCGAAGCGGACGCGGCAGAACTCTACGCCTCGCCCGACGGCTATATCGGCGCCGACGGCGCGTTCAACCCGGAACGCAGATCGCCGGGTGACAAACCGGTGTACGAGATCGAGATGCTGCCCGAGGACGGGCTCTATCCCCTGCCCTACATGGCGCGGCAGGCGGGCGGGGCGGCCTGGGAGGAGGAATGCGTGACGCCCGGCGCGCCGGACGAGGAGGCGCGCCAGGGGTTCTACCCGGACGGATCGCGCAGCTTCGAGGAGATCGACCGGCTCATGGTCGACGATTACGGCATCGCAAGTGCCATCTCCGCGCTCGCCGACGTCGATTTCTACCGGGGCGTCCCGCCCGGCGGGTATCGCGGCGGCCTCGCGGAAGCGGAGAGACCGGATATCGGCGACGGCGACATTCCGGCGGAACGGCGCGGCGAGGATTTCTTCCCCTACAAGCCCTACCACCTGACGGCGCCGCCGCCGCGGCCGACGCTGGCCAAGGCGACCAACGACATGCAGGCGCTCGTGTCGAACCCCGATTACGACGGGGTAATCTGGACCCAGGGCAGCCCCGACGTCGAGGACAGCGCGTACTGGTTCAATCTCCTCATCGATACCGACAAGCCGATCTGCGGCGTCGCCGCCCAGCGCCCGCAGGGCCAGATCAGCAATGACGGACCGGCCAACATCGTCGATTGCGTGCGCTATATCGCCTCGCGCGTCTGGGCCGACGCCGAGGGGCGCGACCGCTGCGGCGCCGTCGTCATCCAGGAACAGCAGATCTTTGCCGCCCGCGAGGTCGCGAAGGTCGACGCCCGGCCGGGCGGCTACGTCGCGACCGGCGGACATGGCGGGATCATCGGCCAGGTCCACTATACCGGCCGGTTCATGCTCACCTACCTGCCGGTCTACAGGCACACCTTCGCTTCGGAGGTGAATTTGGGCCGTCTGCCCGACTCGACGAACGCGGTCCGGGCGGGCGCGGATGGCGGGATCGAACGCTTCGACATCGCGGTCAAGGACGCTAACGGCAATCTGCTGGCGGATGCGATCCCCGTGGTCTCGATCGAGAAGAACGGCTGCTACGCCGGGCTCGAGATCGGCGACGACCCGGCGCTGGAACGGGATCTGGCGGCTTCGGTCGAGCACAAGCTCTCGCTCGGCAGGCTGGCGGGGTTCGTGGTGGAGGGGCTGGTTCCCTACGGGCTCAACACCTCGGCCGCCCGTCATTCGGTGCTGCTCCGGGCAACCGCGTGCGGTATCCCGGTGGTCCGGGTCGGGCGCGGTCATACCCAGGGTTTCGCCGACTACAGCGACTACCAGGTCTCGGGCGCCAACCTGACGGCCACCAAGGCGCGGCTGCTCCTGATGGCGTGCCTGCTGCGCTTCGGGTCGCTGCCGATGGCCGCCGATCCCGACAACCCGACCGAAGCGGAACTCGCGGCGATCCGGGACGCGCTCGCGCAATACCAGGCGGTGTTCGACACGCATTGAGGCGACATGGCGGGAGCGCCATTACCCGGGGGAACGTGAAGGAGCGCCGAGGGATGCGATACGGCATCTGGACCCCTCTACCGCACACGGTGCGCAGCGACGCCGCCATGGCGGAGGCCGTCGCCGACCTCCAGACGCCGGGTGCCGGCGGCGAGGCGGACAAGTCGTTCGGGATCGCGGTCGACGTGATCAGGCGGGCCGAGGCGCTGGGCTTCGAGACCACGTTGATCGCCGAACGCCACCTCGGCCCCGATCTCGAGGCCTGGATATTGACTTCCGCCTTGATCGCCCACACGAGCAGCATCGAGCTCATGTGCGCGGTGCATCCCGGCATCGTCTCGCCCCAGCTCGCCGCCAAGATGGGAGCGTCGCTCGACCGCATCAGCGGCGGGCGGTTCGCGGTCAACGTCGTCAACGGCTGGTATGAGAAAGAGTTCGACGTCTTCGGCAATGGCGGCTGGCTCGACCACTCGGACGCCCGTTATCGCCGCATGGGCGAGTTCGTGGACGTGATGAAGGGGTTGTGGACCGAGGAGAAATTCACCTTGGAGGGCGAGTTCTACCGCTGCGAATCCGGGGAACTGCCGATCAGACCGATCCAGACCCCCAACCCGCCGATCTACGCCGCCAGCCGGTCGGAGGCGGGAAAGGAGGTGGTGGCGCGCACATGCGATGTGTGGTTCGTGAACTACGATCCGGGGTACGCGAAGGCCGAGGCCAACCTCGCCGGCATCGCGCGCGACATCGAGGATCTCGACCGGCGAAGCGAGTCGTACGGCCGGTCGCTGTCCTACGGCATCAGCGCGCATGTCATCTGCACCGAGAGCGCCGGCGAGGCCGACGAGCGCGTCCGGGAGCTGGAGGAGTATGGAAGCCGCGACCCGGTCTCGGCGGTCGCGGCCAAGGGCCTCGGCGCCGGCCTCGTCGGCACGCCCCGCCAGGTCGCCGAGCGCCTGCGCTACCTGGAATCGATCGGCATCGACTGCCCGATGGTGCACTTCTACCCCATGATGGAAGGGCTGGAGAATTTTGCCGCGACGGTGATGCCCTTGGTGGAAGGGGGCTGACGTCGCGTTCCGGGTCTGCCCGTTCTCATGCTACAAATCGTCCCTATGTCCGAAATCGTCACGCTCAAGGATCGCCAAGCACGCTCGCTGGCCAACCGGAGGGCGGCGCTGGCCCGGCTTGAAGTTCGTCTCGCGGCGGTCGCCGCAGAATACGGCGGCCGTTATCGTCTGTTCGGTTCCGCGGCGCGGGGCGACATGCGGCCGGACAGCGATGTCGATCTGCTCGCGGATTTTTCCAGACAGAACGTCTCCGCGGCGATCCGGGCCGCGGAAGATGCCTGTGAAGCGCTTGGCCTCCGCTGCGATATCGTGGATCAGGCCTGGTGCAGCCCAACTTTCCTCCGGCGCGTATTGCCGGGCGCCAAGGTGCTGGGATGAACGATGCGCGCTGGATCGAAATAGAAAGCGACGGCTCCGGCGAAGCGCCGGGGCGCATCCGAATCGCACGGACCGTTCCTTTCCCGTCATGGTCGGCGAAGGCCGACCATCCACGAGTTTTTTCGGGCGCTGGAAACAAAAAAACGTGGATGGTTGGCCTTCGCCGACCATGACGACGGGGGAGGGGTCCTTCGCCCGTCGCGACGGGGCGGCGTTCCGGTTGCCGGGCCGCGCCCGCCTACCGCCCGTCAAGTAAGGCAGATAAGCCCCTATCGAAGGGCCTGCCCCGAGCCTGTCGAATCGGGCGAGCGCTCTTGCCGGCCCGGGGCCGGAAAACGGCCTATCCTGAAACGATAATGTGGGAACAAGCGGAGGAGTTGCGATGACGGCCTATTTCATCGTTCGGGCGGAGGTGGACCCCGCCGCGAGGGACGCGTTCGACACGTGGTACCGGGACGAGCACCTGCCGGACGCCACCAAGGCCTTCGGCGCGGCGGGTGCCAGCCGGGGATGGAGCGACGTGGACGACAACATCCACATCGCCTTCTACCGGTTCGCCGATCTCGCGGAAGTAAATCGCGTGATGGCGTCCGACGCGCTCAAGGGAATGATCGCCGAGTTCGACCGACTCTGGACCGGCAAGGTGACGCGGACCCGGGAGGTCCTCGAACTGATCCAGGAAATCTGACCGCTCGCTCAGGCGATCGACACGTTCCACGCGCCGCAGACGTGGATGGTCTGGCCCGCGACGTAGCGCCCCTCCGGCCCGCACAGATGCCGCACCATCGCGGCGATCTCCCGGACGGTTCCCATCCGCCCCATCGGGATCGGGTTTTCCCGGAAATGCGCCGGCACGTGCCCCGTCACCTCGTAGTTGTCGATGCTGCCGGGGGAGACGCAGTTGACGTTGATGTCGTGCGGCGCGAGCTCGACGGCGAGCGCCGCGGTCATGCCCGCGAGCCCTGCCTTCGCGGCGGCGACGGCGGCGCGGTTCTTCACCCCGCGATGGCCCGACACCCCGCCGATATTGACGATCGACCCGCCGCCTCCGGCGATCAGATGCGGAACGGCGTGGCGGATGCACAGAAAGGCCGAGTCGACCGTATTGGCCTGCACGTCGCGCCACTCCTCGTACCCGGTCTCGACGACGGGCTTCGCGATGCGGTGCGAGACGTTGTTGACCAGTATGTCGAGCCGGCCGAAAGCGGAGACGGTCGCCTCGATCAGCCCCTTCGCCTGATCGGGATCGCTGACATCGGCGAGGTGGACGCACGCCCAGCCGCCCGCGGACTCGACCTCGGTCGCGATCTCGCCAGCCGCCTGGGCCGATTTCCGGCCGTTGATCGTCACGGCCGCTCCGGCGTCGGCAAGGGCAAGCGCGATCGCCCGGCCGATTCCGCGCACGCTTCCGGTGACGATGGCGACTTTCGATTCCAACTCGCGCCGGCTCATCCGCCTCTCCCACTTGCCAGGTTCGCAACGATCCAGAATACCGCGCTAAGATCGCCGCGAACAAAGCGGGAGGAAAGCGGACCATGCCCAAGGCGCGGGTCGGGGATATCGACCTCAACTACCGGATCGACGGGCCGAAAGGCGCGCCCTGGATCACGTTCACCACCGGAATGACCAACGACCTCACGATGTGGGACCCGCACGTGGAGGCGCTGTCGGCAACGCACCGATTATTGCGCTTCGACTCGCGCGGCCACGGCGGCAGTGAGGCGACGCCCCCGCCGTACACGCTCGACATGCTGATCGGCGACATCGTCGGCCTGTGGGACGCGCTCGGGATCGAACGCTCCACCCTGGTCGGCATCGGACTCGGCGGCGTGGTCTCGATCGGGCTCGCGCTCGAACACGGCGACCGGCTGGACGCGCTGGTTCCGGTCGCCTGCCGGTCCGAGCCGGTGCCGCAATACCGCGCGATCTGGCCGCCGATGATCGAACGCGCCAAGGCGGGCGGCATCGAGGCGATAGCGGACACCACGGCGGAGCGCTGGTTTCCCGAAGCCTTTCGCGCGGCGAACCCGGACGTCATGGAGAAGATCCGCGCGATGATCGTGAAGACGTCGGTCGACGGCTATCTCGGCTGCATCGCGGCGCTTCTCACGATGGACTACACGGCGGGGCTCCCGGGCATCGACGTCCCGACGCTGCTGGTTTCCGGCGCCGAAGACCACGTGGGCGCGCCGCCCGGCGTGATGCAGGGAATGGCCGATGCGATCCCCGGCGCCCGGCACGTCTCGCTGCCCGGAGCCGGCCATATCTGCACCGTCGCCAATCCCGGCGCCTTCGACGCGGCGCTCATCGAATTTCTCGGCCAACCGAAAGGATAGCTCGCATGTTCAAGGCCATGAATCCCGAGGGCGTCTGCCCGCCCTTCCGCCACTACGTCCATTCGATCGAGGTTCCCCCCAACGCGCGCTGGCTGGTGATGGCGGGACAGGTCGGTACGCTGCCCGACGGCACCATCCCGGACGGGATCGAGGCCCAGACCGAGGCGGCATGGAACAACGTGGTGAAGATCCTCGAAGCCAACGGAATGGGTATCGAGGACATCGTGATGGTCACCCAGTACCTCACTCGGGTCGGGGACCGGGACGCCCATATGGCGATCCGCGACCGGTTCCTCGGCGACCACAAGCCGGCCTCGACACTGCTCTACGTCTCGGCGCTGGCCCAGCCGGAGATGGTCGTCGAGGTCGAGATCAAGGCCGCGCAAGCCGTCGACTGACCGCGCCCGGCGCATCCCCGAATGGCGCCAGCGGTCTCGCCCGTCGTCCTGATCGGCGCGTTCTGTCTCGCGCTGACCGGCGTCAACCTGTCCTTCATGGTGGTGGCCGCGCTGCTGCCGACCCTGATCGAGGCCTGGTCGCTCAGCGAAATCGAGGCGGGCTGGCTCGGCGGCATCTTCTTCGCGGGCTATATCGCGACCGTCCCGGCGCTTTCGAGCCTCGCCGACCGGATCGATCCGAGGCGGATCTATCTCGCATCGGCCCTGATCGGGGTAGTCGCCTCTCTCGGTTTCGCGGCGTTCGCGGACGGGTTCTGGTCGGCGCTGTTCTGGCGCTTCTTCGCGGGAGTCGGGCTCGCCGGCACCTACATGCCGGGGCTCAAGGCGATGAGCGACAACGTGCCCGACGCCATGCGCTCGCGCGCGTCGGGCTACTACGCCTCGGTCTTCGCCATCGGATCGGCTCTCTCCTTCATCGTCGGCGGCGAGGCGGCGGCGGGCTGGGGCTGGCGCTGGGCGTTCGTGGTGGCCGGGCTCGGCTTCGGGCTCGCCTTTCTGCTGATCTTCTTCGTCCTTCCCCGGCAGGCGCCGGACGCGGATACCGCGCCCGACCCGTTCGATTTCCGGCCGGTCTTCGCGAACCGAAGCGTGATGGGTTATGTGCTCGCCAATTTCGGCGGGCTGTTCGAGTCGGTGGGACTCAGGACCTGGCTCGTCCCCTATCTGGTCTTCCTCCTGAAACGCCCGGGGGAGGAGCCGGCTTTCCTCTCTCCGACGACGATCGCGGCCGGCATCGCCTTCATCGGGGTGGCGGGCGCGGTCGCCATATCGGAGCTCGGCGAGCGCTTCGGAATCCGCGCCGTCCTGATCGGAACCGCCGTCGTTTCCTTCGCCGCCGCCATCGCCACCGGCGCGGCCGTGGGGCTCGATTACTGGCTGGTCGTGGCGCTGCTGGTCGCCTGCGCGGTGCTCAACTACGGGCGGACGGGACCGACCACGACGGGCGCGCTGCTCAACGCCGATCCCAGGCTCCAGGGGACGACGATGGGCATCTTCGCCTTCATCGGCTTCGCCGGCGCGCTGGTCGGACCGGTCGCCTTCGGCACCGCGCTCGAAGCCGCCGGCGGCCGCGACGATCCGGAGGCCTGGATCTGGGGCTTCGCCGCCGTCGCGATGGGCGCGGTGCTGACCGCCGGAGCGGTGGCCGCGCTCGCCCGGGAAAGGGGGTGAGAATCGGCCCCTCGATACGGCCCTTCGGGCCTACTCGGGATGAGGAAGTTATTTTCCTTGAAATCAATTACTTCCTCATCCTGAGTAGCCGCGAAGCGGCGTATCGAAGGGGGCTTATCCCGATTACTTGACGAGTGGGAGTTTGACCGGCGTTGCGGGAGGTGTCGGGGCGTATCCGGTCCAACGGAACCGTTTCCCCGCGTCATGGTCGGCGAAGGCCGACCATCCACGCTTTTTTGTCGTTCTGCCCCGCCAGAAAAACTCGTGGATGGTCGGCCTTCGCCGACCATGACGGCAGGGCGGGACGGATGCGCGCCCGCCGGGATGGGGCGACGGTGCGGTCGTCGATCCGCGCCACGCAAACCGACCGCTGTCAAGTAATCGGGATAAGCCCCTATCGAAAGGCGGAGGCGAAATCGCTCTGGCGGCGCCGGGTCCCGTTGAGCAAACTGGCGGCGGGAGTCGACGCGCGATGCCCGGACCTTCTCGACGGACCCGAGACCCTGGATGGAGCCCCGCTAGGACAATGACGGCAAAGGTTGAATTCCACTTCGATTTCGGCAGCCCCAACGCCTATCTCAGCCACTGCGTGATCCCTGAGATCGAACGCCGAACCGGGGCCAACTTCGCCTACGTGCCGATCCTCCTGGGCGGCGTGTTCAAGCTCACCAATAACCGCCCGCCGATGGACCAGACCGCCGGCGTGAAGAACAAGTCCGAATACGCCCGGATCGAGACCGACCGGTTCATCCGCCGCCACCGGATCGACAGATACAGCTGGAACCCGAATTTTCCGGTCAACACGCTGCGCATCATGCGGGGCGCGGTTGCCGCCGATATGGACGGCTGGCTCGACCGCTACGTCGCCGCCGTGTTCCGCCACATGTGGGAGGAGCCCAAGAAGATGGACGAGCCCGAAATCATCGTCTCCGCGCTCGCCGAAGACGGTATCGACGGCGCGGCGCTGCTGGAACGCACCGGAGATCAGGCGGTCAAGGACAGGCTGCTCGCCAACACCGAGGCCTCGGTCGGGCGCGGCACCTTCGGCAGCCCGACCTTCTATGTCGGCGACGAGATCTTCTTCGGCAAGGACCGACTCGGCGACGTCGAGGCGGAGATCGCGGAGGCGTCGCGGTAGAAGCGCCGGGGTCGCCCTACGGCGCGTCCCGGCCTTCCAGCAGGTAGCCGAACTTCTCCCGCGCCCGGCGCGCGACCTCCTGTGTCGGCGCGTTCACCGGCGGGAAATTGTCCTTCCAGTGGAACGGCCGGCAGGCGTCGATGATCGCGCGGCTGTTGGTCATGTCGCCCCTGGCCTTTTGCTCGGGCGGGATGCGCGGATCGAGCGGGGTCGACCAGGCGTCCTTGATGATGTCGATCGAGGTCGCCGGGTCGGACCGGGTGATCATCGCCCAGGTCATCTCCTCCAGGTTGGAGATGTCGACGTCCTCGTCGGTGACGACGACGTATTTGCCGGCATAAGCGCCGACATGGCACATCGCGGCGACGTGGCCGGCCTGCTTGGCGTGGCCGGGATAGCGCTGCTTGATGGCGACCGCGAGCAGCATCCGGCTGTTGCCGACCTCGTGCGCCCACGCGGCGCGCACGTCGGGGACGCCGGCCTTCTCGATGGCGTCGCGCAGCATCGCCGAGCGGGTGACCGCGCGGTAGCGGCACATCTCGTCCGGCGGGCGCTGCGGCGGGCAGCCGAGGATGATCGGGTTGTTCCGGTGATAGACCGCCTTGACGTGCATCACCGGCTCGTCGCGCATGTCGGAGCCGTAATAGCCGGTCCATTCGCCGAACGGTCCCTCGGGCCGGCGCTCCTCGGGATCGACAAAGCCTTCGAGGACGATCTCGGCGTCGGCCGGGAACGGGATGCCGGTGTGGCGCCCCTTTATCACCTTCAGCGGCTCGCCCCGCATGGCGCCGACGATGTCGTACTCGCAGACCCCGGGCGGCATCTCGGTGCAGGCTGTGAGGAAGGTCATCGGATCGCCGCCGACCACGATCACCGTCGGCATCGCCTCGCCGCGCGCGAGGTACTTGTCGCGGTGCACGCGCCCGTGCTTGCCGGGCGAGATGTAGTAGCCGACTGTCTTCTCGTCCTGGACCATCACCCGGTAGGTGCCGAGGTTCATCCAGCCGGTGTCGGGATCGACCGTCACATCGTAGCTGCCGGTACCTATGTAGTGGCCGCCGTCGTCGGGGTGCCAGAACGGCGCGGGGAACTGGCCGAGATCGACGTCATCGCCCTCGAATACGTTTTCGGTGACCGGCCCGCGTTCGACCTCCTCATAGGGGATCGGAGTCAGGTCCTTCAACTGCGCGTCGTAATAGGCCTCGCTGAGCTGGATCTTGGAGAGGTCGGTGGGGAAGCCGAGCGTCATGTTCTTGCGCTTGCCGCCGAAGAAGTTGACCAGCACGCGGTAACCCGGCTCGTGGCCCGGGATGTCGTCGAAGACGACGCAGTTGGCCTCGTCGGAGTGCATGACGAGTTCGGCCGCCTGGCCGATCTCCTCGTCCTTGCCGAGCCCCTTCGCAACGGTGACCTCGCCGAGCTTCTCGGCCTCGGCGAGCCACTCGCGCAGATCGGCGTAGGGCAGCACCGCCCGCAGATTGCCGCCCGCCTTCGCCGCCGCTCCGGTGTCGCGCGCAGTCTCGGCCATTTCCGGCTCCTCGGATGTAGAAAGAAAATGCCTCGGGATCGAGGGGTTTATAGGTGTGCCGCGATCCCCCGGCAAGCGACGGAACCTCTCACGAAGCAGCGATCTCGAACCCGGTTCCTGCCTCCGCATAGGACGCCGCCTCGGCGAGGTCGGCTTGTTCCGCCGCGTGGATGCGGTAGAGCGGCTCGCCCGCCTCGACCGCGTCGCCGCGCTGCTTGAAAAGGTCGAGTCCGGCCGACTTCTCGGCCGGCGCGCCGGCGCGGCGGGCGATGCCGGAAATGCGGTAGCAGTCGACCGCGGCGACGGTTCCGCCGCGTTTCGCCGTCACCTCGCGGGCAAGCGCGCCGGGGATGGGCGGGTCGGGGTTGCGGCCCTGGGCGTCGATCAGCCGCTCCATCGCGTCCGCCGCCGCGCCGCTTCGCAGCAGCTCCTCCGCCCGCGCGCGGGGATCGGCGACGCCGCCGAAGGCGAGCACCCGGGCGGCCAGCATCAGCGCCTTGTCGCGCAAATCGGCGGGCGCGTCCGCATCGCCCGCGAGCACCTGCATCACGTCGCGTGCCTCAAGCGCCGGACCGACGCCGCGGCCGATGGGCTGAGTTCCGTCGGTGATCTCGCAGCACACCCCGATGCCGAGTCCTTCCGCGGTGACCTCGAACAGCCGGGCGAGCTCCGCCGCCTCGGCCGGAGAGGCGACCTTTGCGGTCGGCCCGACGGGGATGTCGAACACAATATGGGTCACGCCCATCGCCGCCTTCTTGGACAGGATCGAGGAGACCGACAGCCGGTCCGAGACGATCCCGAGGGGGCGGGTGACGGCGTTCATCACGTCGTCGATCGGGGAATGGCTGAGATTTCCGTTCCAGACGATGCAGCCGCCGACCTCCTCGACCACGCGCCGGACCTCGCCGGCATCGAGATCGACCCGGGCCAGCACCTCCATCGCATCGGCGGTCCCGGCGGGCGAGGTGATCGCGCGCGAGGCGGCCTTGGGGATGGTGAGCCCGTGCGCGACGACGATCGGGACGACCACCATGGTGACCCGGGTCCCGGGGATGCCGCCCATCGAGTGCTTGTCGACCACGATATCCCGTGACCAGGAAACTTTGGCGGAGCGCTCGGCGCGCGCCCTGGCGAACGCGATCACCTCGTCGTCGTCGAGCGTCCGCGCGGCCGCGACCAGGAACCCCGCGGTTTCCCGGCCGGCATAGCGCCCGGCCACCATGTCCTCGACGACCGCGTCGATCTCGGCGTCGCTCAGGCGGCGTCCCGCGATCCTGTCCCTGAGCGCCGGGCGGCTGGCGGGCTCGGGCGCACGCCGGATCGAGACCGCCTCCCCTTCCGCCAGGCCGAGAAGGTCGAAGGCGTGCGCGGACAGAGCGAGCGCATCCGGGGCGATCAGCGCGGCATCGTCGACGACGTTGAGCGCGCAGGTGACGCTCCGCCCGCCGCCCGATACCTCGACCTTGCGCGGACCGAGGAAGCTCTCCGCGTTGCACTCGGAGCAGTCGCGGTTGAGATAGGCGACCGGCTCCCGCCAGGTGTCGATGGCGAGCCTGACGAGTCTAGGCATCGGTTCCGGTCAGCGCTGCGACGAAGCGTTCGATCCCCTCTTCGGGCGTGCCGTCGTTGACGACGCGCCGTACCGCCACGCCGTCGGGCAGGGGGGCGCCTTCGCGGGCGAGCCTGCGGGCGGCGTCCGCCTTGTCCTCGCGCGCCCGGTCGGCCAGGCGGCTGGCGCGGAGTTCGGGCGGCGCCGTGACTTCGATCACCGCCATGGGAGACACGCGTTCGGCGAGGTCTGCGAGGATCGCCCGCGAGACATTGGCGATGACATGCCGCCCGGATTCCAGCGTGGTCTCGATGCGCGCGGGCAGACCGTATTCGAGCCCGTGCGCATGCCAGATCGCGAAGAAGCCTCCCTCCGCCCTGCGCTTAGCGAACGCCTCGCGCGACAGCGCCTCGTGGTCTTCCCCGCCCGCCCCGGCGGGGCGTGTGATCGCGCGGCGCGGGAAGACGTAGCGCCCGCCCGGCTCCAGCGCCGCGCGGGCGCCCGCGATCAGCGTGTCCTTGCCGGCGCCGCTCGGCCCGACGACGAGGAAGAGCGTGCCGCGCGCCATGCGCTCAGGCGGAGATGGTGACGTCGAGGCCGATATCGGCGGCCGGCGCCGACTGGGTCATCCGCCCGACCGAGATGTAGTCGACCCCGCTTTCCGCCTTGTCGCGGATGGTCTCCAGCGTGATCCCGCCGGAGGCCTCGACCTCGCAGCGCCCGTCGACGATGTCGACCGCCTCGCGCATCATGGTCGAGCTCATGTTGTCGAGCAGGATCACGTCGGCGCGGGCGTCCGCCGCCTCGCGCACCTGCTGCAGCGTGTCGCACTCTATCTCGATCTTGGTGAGCGAGGGGGTGAGCGCCCGGGCCCTCGCCATCGCCGCGGCGATCGAGCCGCAAACCGCGATGTGGTTGTCCTTGACCAGCAGCCCGTCGTCCAGCCGGATGCGGTGGTTGCGCGCGCCGCCGACGCAGGAAGCGTATTTCGAGAGCGCGCGGTAACCCGGGATGGTCTTGCGGGTATCGATCAGGGTGGCGCCGGTCCCCTCGACCAGCCGCGCGTACTCGGCCGTCCGCGTGGCGATCCCGGTGAGCAACTGGAACAGGTTGAGCGCGGTACGTTCCGCCGTCAGCAGTCCCCGCGCCGGCCCCTCGACGCGGGCGAGGGTGGCGCCGGCCTCCGCCCGCGTGCCGTCCGGCGTCAGCGCCTCGGTCTCGCAGCCGGGCTCCTGAAAGCGCATGATTTCGAGCGCCAGATCGACGCCGCAGACCACGACGTCGTGGCGGGTGTTCATCACGAACGTCCCCCGGGCGTCGGCCGGGATCAGGAAATTCGTGGTGATGTCGCCGCGCCCGATATCCTCGGCGAGCCAGTCCGCGTACATCCGCTCGCGTTCGGCTCTCGGCGGCAGCAGCGCCCGCATGTCGAGATCGTTCGGCCGCGCGGCCATGGCGTTCCTCTGGGTTTCAGGGTCGGAAATACCTACGCCAACGGAATTGCCCGGTAAAGCCGGCGCCTCACCGCGACACCGCCTTGGCGGCGTAGATCGAGACGATGCAGACCAGAGTGAAGGCGCCGGACAGCCAGAAGATCAGGTCGGGCCGCCCGGCGTCGGCGACTAGCCCGAAGATCGGCGGGCCGACGGCGGCGCCGACCGAGAACCCGGTCGTCACGAACCCGAAGACGGTTCCGATGGTCCCCGGCGGGCAGATCCTGCGCACCAGCAAATCGCGCGACGGGCTCATCAGCCCGATGGTGAAGGCGCTGCCGAGCATCGGGACGATCACGTAGGCGAGCGGCAGCAGCTTGAGCGCGATGACCCCGAGAAAGGCGGCCGAGACGACGAAGCAGAGCGCGGCGAGACCTTCCTGGTCCTCGACCCGGTCGGCTATGACGCCGCCGATCAGCACGCCGACCGCCGCCGCCGCGAAATAGCCCGTGAGCTGCGCGTTGGCGGCGGCAAGCGAGGCATCGTAGAGCTCGACCAGCCCGACCACGGCGAAGGCATGGATGCCGGACGTGCCGGTCGCAAGCGCGGTGAAGAAGAGCAGGAACAGCAGCACCGGCGGCGTGGCGAGGAAACGGACCGTGGCGCGGAGATCGGTAACCGCCCTTTCCGTCTTCTCCTTCGACTCCGCCCGGATAGAAGCGTCGTCGAGCGCGTCGCGATGGAGCGCCGCGACGGCGGTGAACAGGAGGCCGATCAGCCCCGCCACCGAGACCGCCGCCGCCCAGCCGAGCGCCGAGGCCAGGGCCAGCATCAACGGCGGCGCCACCACCCAGCCTGCATAGCCGGCGAAGATGTGGATGCCGAAGGCGCGGCCCTGGCGCTCGGATCGCACCTGGGCGGCCATGATCGCGTAATCGGCCGGGTGGAACACGGAAATACCGATCCCGGAGACCAGCACCACCGCCACAAGCCCCCAATAGCTGGGGAACAGCGCGACCAAGGCGAACGGTGCGGCCTGCAGAATCAGCCCGGCGAACAGGACGGGCCTCGCGCCGATCCGGTCGACCAGGATGCCGGCGGGGAGCTGGGCGACGCCGGTGGAGATCGACAAGACCGCGAAGAGCAGGCCAAGCTCGGTCCAGCTCACCGCGAGGTCCTCCTGGATCAGGGGGAACAGCGGCGGCAGGATCAGCATGTAGAGGTGGCTAAACCCGTGGCCGACGGAGATCAGCCCGACGGACTTCAGCTCGCTGCGGGGGAGCGAGAGGACGCCGGCCATGGTCCGGGACCGGCCGCGCGCGCTTAGCGCGGCATCCGCACCTGTTCGAGGATGCGCGCGATCTCCGGATCGCCCTTACCCATCGGGTCGACCCGTGCCATCTTGGCGCGTTCCCCGGCCCGCCAGGTCGCCGGCTTGGTCGCATCGATCGCCATCTTCCCGCCGATCCGCATCACCGTGTATTCGTCGCCCACCTCCGGGATCGAGACGTCGAGCGGGTGCAGCCTCGAGCCCGGCATGATGTGCACCATATCCGCCGGGTTGGTGCGACACGAGATCGCCCAGAGCACGTCCTCGGCGTTGTAGATGTCGACATCGTCGTCGACCGCGATCGCCACCTTGACGTGGAGGTTGGGGCCGGTGAGCGCCGACATCAGCACGTCGCGCGCCTGGCCGTCCCACTTGGCCTCCATCTGCACGATCATCATGAACTGCGACGCCCAGGGCGGGACGAAGATGTCCTTGATGTTGGTGTTGCCGTGGGTGTCGCGCAGCCGGTTGTAGTAGGTCGCCTCCATCGGCAGCGTGATCAGCGGCTGGTGGTCGGTGAACCAGGTCGCCTGCATGTGGCGGAAGATCGGGTCGTCGCGGTGGGTGATGCCGGTGATCTGGTAGACCGGCGCCGGCCCCTCGGCGCCCGACCCGAAGGTGGTGAACTCGCCGAACGGCCCCTCCGGCATCCGGTCGTGCGGGTGGACCAGCCCCTCGATGACGATTTCGGCATGGGCCGGGACCTCAAGGTCGATGGTGTCGCATTTCACCATCTCGATATCCTCGCCGAGGATGCCGGCGCCGTATTCCAACTCGTCGAAATCCTCATGCCGGCCCGACCAGTTGGACATGATCTCATAGACCGGGTGCATGCCGATCGCGAACGCCATCGGCATCGGCTCGTCCTTGGCGACGTATTTGAGGTAATGCGCGTAGTTGTGCCTGGCCGCCATCCAGAAGGTCGCCTTCTGGGGGTCGTCGGTCACCATCATCCGGATGATGGATTCGTTCCTGATGCCGGTCTCGGGGTCCTTGGTGATGGTGAGCCCGGAGCCGAGATAGCGCCCGCCGTCGCCCACCGAATGCTGCGGGATCGGCAGCTTGTGGAGGTTCACCTCGCTCCCCAGCATCTTGTTTTCCTTGACCGGCCCGTCGGTCACCATCACCGACTTGCCGCGCTGGGTCGCCATGCGCTCGGCGAGATAGGGGCAGACCCCCTTGGGGTCGTCGAGGCCGAACGCCGCCGCCTGGCCGTTACGGTCCTTGATCAGGATGTCGGTCAGCCGCCAGCCGGGATAGCCGGTGAGGTTGTGGAACGTCAGCGGCCCGCTGCTCTCCGAGCACAGATATCCGACCTGGCGCGCCGGATCGACGGGCTCGCGGATATGCAGCATCCGGTTGTCGATCGACTCGAGAAACGTCCTCAGGCTGTGCGGCATGGCGTGCTCCCGGCGTGGATTGCGGCCAGATTCGTTTGTAGACGAACGGGTTGGCGCGCACAATTGCGCGCGGGCGGGTTAAGGGTTCCTTGCTTCCCTACCCGGCCGGCGCCCAGCACGTTCATCGGAGGGCCGGATGCCGTCCTATGTCTCCCCCGTCGCCGCCTCGCTCTCCATGGGAGCGTCGGCGCTGGCGCTGTCGGCCCGCGCGCTCCTCGCGCCGTTGCCGAAGCGGAAGGATGTGGCACAGCGTCTGCGGGACTTCCCCACGCGCGGCCTGAAGCTGGAGGGGCGCGTGGCGATATACTGGAACGAGCGGCAGATTCCCTTCATCGAAGCCAGCGGCGACGGCGACGCGGCGTTCGCGCTCGGCCTCGTGCATGCGCATTTGAGGCTCGGCCAGATCGCGACGGCGCGCATGCTGGCGCGGGGGCGGTTGTCGGAGATGATCGGCCCCGCGGGCGTCGGGATCGACCGCGGCCTGCGCGCCCTCTCCTATGGCGGCGCCGCGGCGGAGATCGAGCGAAACATGGACGAGGCCACCCTGCTCTGGGTCGGCCGCTTCGTGGACGGCCTCAACCACTACCAGGACAGCGCCGCCCGGCTGCCACACGACTTCGGCGTCCTCGGCCTCAAGCCCGAGCCCTGGACGGTCGCCGACCTGCTCGCCATCGGGCGTCTCGCCGGCACCGACGTGAACTGGCTGGTGTGGGCCGATCTGCTCCCCCTGCGGGCGCGGGCGGATTGGCCCGACCTCTGGGCGCGTCTGGTGAAGGAAGAGAAGGCGTCGCTGCCCGGCTTCGACGGACGCGAGCAGAATGCCGCGATGCAACAAGGGCTCGGCGGGCTCTCCAGGTCGGGCAGCAACAGCGTCGCCGTGGCGGGCCATCGCAGCGCCACCGGCGGCGCGCTGATCGCCAACGATCCCCATCTCGGCATTCTCGTTCCGAACGTCTGGCTGATCGCCGGGGTCAGGTCGCCCTCCTGTCACGTGGTCGGGCTGATGCCGCCGGGGCTGCCAGTCTTCGCCATCGGCCGCAATCCGCACATCGCCTGGGGCGGCACCAACCTGCGTGCCGCCTCCAGCGACCTCTACGATGTCGGCGAGGTACCGGAATCCGAGATCGCGGAGAGGCGCGAGCGTATCGGCGTGCGCTGGTGGTTCGACACCGAAGCGACCGTGCGCGAGACGCGCTGGGGGCCGATCGTGACCGACGCGCCGCCGCTCGCGCAATTCGACCTGCCGCCGCTTGCGCTGAAATGGACCGGGCACGACGCGAGCGACGAGATCGGCGCCATGCTCGCGGTGAGCCGGGCGCGCAGCTTCGACGAGTTCCGCGCCGCGTTCGACCGTTTCGCCGTGCCGGGACAGAACATGCTCTATGCCGACGCCGAGGGGAATATCGGCCAGGTGATGGCGGCATGGCTTCCCGCGCGCGCCGGCGCGCCCGCCGACATCGTCCTCGACACGGACGCGCACGACGACTCCTGGGGAGCGATGCGCACAGGCGCGGATCTTCCCTGCATCCTCAACCCGAAATCCGGCTTCCTGGCCTCGGCCAACAACCGGCCGCCGGAGACCGACATCCCGGTGGGGTTCTTCTTCTCGCCCGACGACCGCGTGCGCCGCATGGCCACGCTGATCGGGAGCGAAGGGGCGGTGAGCGTCGAGACCCTGAAAACGCTGCAGCGCGACGTATTCATGGAGTCCTCGGCGACGCTGCGCGACCTCTTCGTTTCCAGGATCGACGATCTGGGGCTGACCGCGGCGGCCGACGCCGCGGGCGCCGAGGCGATCGGCCGGTTGCGCGATTGGGACGGTGCATACCGGCGCGAGTCCCTCGGCGCGGTCGCGTTCGAGCAGTTTCGCGCGGGCTTCGCCGCGCGCTTCTACGTCCTTCGCCACGGCGAGGAAAACGGCCCGTCTTTCGCCGCGACGCGCCGGGCGACGGCGCTGCTGGAAGAGGACATCGCCGCCGCGGACAACGAGACGCTGCGCGCGGCGCTCGCGGCCGGGCTGCGCGCGGCCGCGGACGGTCTCGACGCCTTCGCCGGCTGGGGAGACATGCACCGACTCAGGCTCGCGCACCCGCTGCACCGCGTTCCGCTCGTCGGCGGCAGGTACCGTTTCGCCGAAGAGGGCGTCGGCGGGAGCTCGGAGACGGTGATGAAGACCGCGCACCGCAGCACGGCGGAGCGCCATAGCGTTACTTACGGGTCCAACGCGCGCCACGTCTCGGATATGTCCGACCCGGACGAGAACTGGTTCGTCCTGCTCGGCGGGCAGGATGGCTGGTTCAATTCATCGACCCTGCTCGACCAGTGGGATCTGTGGCGCCGCGGCGACTATGTGCGCGTGCCCCTGACGCTCTCCGCGGTGCGCGCGAGCTTTCCGCACGCGCTCACGCTGGAGAACTGACCGAAGGACCCCGGCAACCGACCATGTACGACGCGACCTGGCTGCTCCGGCTCTACGCCCGGTGGCGCCTTCGACACCTGGCGGAGATGGACCCGCAGCAGGCGCAGCTTCGTGTCCTCTCATCCCTCATCCGGCGCGCGCACGGCACGAAATTCGGGCGGGACCACGGGTTTTCCCCTTCCTGGTCGCTCGACGAATACCGTTCGCGCGTGCCGCCGCGCGATTACGACGCGTTCTGGGAAGCCTATTGGCGCGAACCCTTTCCCCGGCTGACCGATTCCACCTGGCCGGGACGCATCCCCTGGTTCGCGGTGTCGTCGGGAACGTCGACGGGAACGACGAAATACATCCCCGTGAGCCGGGAAATGCACCGGTCGAACGTGCGCGCGGGCGCCGACCTGTTGACCCACCATCTCGCCAACCGGCCGGAGAGCCGGCTGCTGGCGGGACGCGTCTTCATGCTTGGCGGTTCGACCGGGCTGGTCCGGCGCGCGCCGGGAGTCCGCAGCGGCGATCTGAGCGGGATCGCGGCAGCGGAAATGCCCGGCTGGGCCAGGCTGCGCTACTTCCCGCCCCGCGATCTGGAGGCCATCGAGGATTGGGAGGAAAAGATCGGGCGCTTCGCCGAACGCTCCCTGGAGACGGAGATCACGGCGGTGGCGGGCACGCCGAGCTGGCTGCTGATCTTCTTCGAGCGTCTGGCCGAGATGGCGGGCGGGGCGAGCCGGATCGCCGACATCTGGCCCGACCTCGAAATGCTTTCCCATGGCGGTGTCGCCTGGGCGCCCTATCGCGACCGCTTCGCCGCCTTGCTCGAAGGCGGCCGCGCCGAGACGCGCGAGGTCTATCCGGCGAGCGAAGGGTTCTTCGCCGTCGCCGATCGCGCGGACGGCGGGGGCCTCCGGCTGCTGCTCGACACCGGGATCTTCTACGAGTTCATCCCGGTCGACCAGCTCGACAGCGCCCAACCGGACTGCCGCTGGATCGGCGATCTTGAACCCGGCGTGAACTATGCGCTGGCGGTGACCACCTGCGCCGGGCTGTGGCGCTATCTGGTCGGCGACACGGTGACCGCGGTCGAGCGCGACCCGCCGCGCGTCCTCGTCACCGGACGAACGAGCTACATGCTGTCGGCGTTCGGAGAGCATGTGATCGGCGTCGAGGTCGAGCGCGCCGTTGCCGAGGCCGCGAAGGCGATCGGTGCGACGGTCACCGACTTTGCCGCCGGAAGCGTGTTCCCGGAAGAGACGGGCGCCCGCGGCGGGCATCTCTATATCATCGAGCTCGGGCCGCAAACTGGCGGGCAAGGGCTCGATGCCGACCGTCACGCGCGTTTCGCCGAACGGCTCGACGCAACGCTCCGCCGGCTCAACGACGACTATGCCGCCCACCGCGCGGGCGACTACGGCCTTGATGCCGCGCGCGTGCGAATTCTCGCCCCCGGTGGTTTCGCCGCGTGGATGAAGAGCCGCGGCAAGCTCGGCGGCCAGAACAAGGTACCCCGCATCGTCAACGACCCGGAGCTTTTCGCCGCGCTGCGAGAGTTCGCCGATGCGTACGACGGGGCGAAGAACTGACGCACGGGCCGGCTTCACATAGCCCGGCCAATCGCATACACACGCACACCCGGCTGGCCTATAGTCCGGCCACGAAACGAATTCAGCGACCAACGAGGGATCGAGGCATGGCCACCAGGGTCGAGTCCGCCGGCGCGCACAAGCCGCGCAAATGGGGCAAGTTCAACTGGGAAGACCCCCTTCTCCTCGACAGCCAGCTCGACGACGAGGAGCGGCTGGTGCGCGACACCGCCCGGCAATACGCCCGGGAGAAGCTGCTGCCCCGGATCATCGAGGGCTACAACAACGAGGAGTTCCACCCCGAGATCATCGCCGAGCTCGGCGAGCTGGGCTTCCTCGGCTCGACCCTCCACGGCTATGGCTGCGCCGGCGCGAGCTATGTCTGCTACGGCCTCATCGCGCGCGAGATCGAGGCCGTCGATTCGTCCTACCGCTCGACGCTCTCGGTCCAGTCGAGCCTCGTGATGTGGCCGATCTACAATTACGGCTCCGAGGAGCAGCGGCGGAAATACCTGCCGAAGCTCGCCACCGGGGAGTCGGTGGGCGCCTTCGGCCTCACCGAGCCAGACCACGGCTCCGACCCCGGCGGCATGACGACCCGCGCCAGATCGGTCGACGGCGGCTACCTCCTCAAGGGATCCAAGATGTGGATCTCCAACTCGCCGATCGCCGATGTCATGGTGGTCTGGGCCAAGGACGACGAGGGCGTCATCCGGGGCTTCGTCCTCGAACGCGGCATGGAAGGGCTCACGACGCCTAAGCTCACCGGCAAGCTCTCGCTCCGCGCCTCGATCACCGGCGAGATCGTGATGGACGACGTGTTCGTGCCGGAGGAGAACAAGCTGCCGCATGCGCGCGGTCTCGGCGGCCCGTTCGGCTGCCTCAACAACGCGCGCTACGGCATCGCCTGGGGCGCGCTCGGCGCGGCCGAGTTCTGCTGGCACGCCGCCCGGCAATACACGCTGGAGCGCACCCAGTTCGACCGTCCGCTCGCCGCCAACCAGCTGATCCAGAAGAAGCTCGCCGACATGCAGACCGAGATCTCCATCGGGCTTCAGGCCTGCCTCCAGCTCGGCCGCATGATGGACGACGGCTCGTGTTCGCCCGAGGCGATCTCGATGCTCAAGCGCAACTCGACCGGCAAGGCGCGCGAGATCGTGCGCGACGCGCGCGACATGCACGGCGGCAACGGGATCGTCGACGAGTACCACGTCATGCGCCACCTGATGAACATGGAGACCGTCGTCACCTATGAGGGGACGCACGACATCCACGCCCTGATCCTCGGCCGCGCGCAGACCGGCATCCAGGCCTTCATGTAGGCATGGCGGGTCCGCTTTCGGGGCTCCGGGTCCTCGACTTCAGCCGTATCCTCGCCGGCCCCTGGGCGGCCCAGACGATGGCCGATCTCGGCGCCGAGGTGATCAAGATCGAGCGCCCCGGCACCGGCGACGACACCCGCCAGTGGGGCCCGCCCTTCATTACCGCGGAAGACGGAAGCGAGATTCCCGATGCGGCCTATTTCCACTGCGCCAACCGGGGCAAGAAGTCGGTCACCCTCGACCTCGCCTCACCACGGGGGCAGGAGATCGTCCGCCGGCTGGTCGCGACCGCCGACATCCTGCTTGAGAACTACAAGCGAGGCGGGCTCGCCCGCTACGGGCTCGACTACGAGAGCCTGCGCGCCGTCAACCCGGGGCTGATCTACTGCTCGATCACCGGCTTCGGCCAGACCGGACCCTATGCCGACCGCGCCGGATATGACTTCCTCATCCAGGCGATGGGCGGGCTGATGTCGATCACCGGCGAACGCGACGACCTGCCGGGCGGCGGCCCGCAGAAGGTGGGCGTCGCCGTCACCGACGTGCTGACCGGGCTCTACACGACCATCGCGGCGCTTGCCGCGGTGCGCGAGCGCGAGAAGACCGGGCTCGGCAAGCATGTCGACATGGCGCTGTTCGACGTCGCCGTGGCGTCGACCGCCAACCAGGCGATGAACTACCTCGTCACCGGCAAGGCGCCGGGAAGGATGGGGAACGGGCACCCCAACGTGGTTCCCTATCAATCGTTCCGGACGACCGACGGTCATGTCGTCGTCGCGGTCGGCAACGATTCCCAGTTCGTCCGCTTCTGCGAGGCCGGCGGGCGGCCCGACCTGTCCGCCGACGAGCGGTTCCGCACCAATGCCGGGCGGGTCGAGCACCGCGACGCGCTGATCCCGGCGATCTCGGAGATGATGCTGACCCGGACGCGGGACGAATGGATCGCCGCGCTCGAAGGGGTGAGCGTCCCGTGCGGGCCGATCAACGACCTCGACCGGATCTTCGCCGACCCGCAAGCCGCCGCCCGGGGCCTGCGGATGGAGTTGCCGCACAGCGAGGCGGGAACCGTCCCCGGCGTCGCCAACCCGATCCGCTATGTCGACGCGCCGCACGACTACCCCGGCGGCGCTCCGGGCCTCGGCGAGCACACCGGGGAGGTGCTGGCCGAACTCCTCGGCATGGGCGCCGACGAGATCGAGGCGCTCAGGAAAGACGGGGTGGTATGAGCAAAGGCGTAGAAATCCAACCCTAAACCGCGGCGCGACGGGCTTCGAGGACTCCCGACTCACGGATAGCCACCGGAATTGACGACAGGCCGACCGGGGCCATCAGGTGGACGCCCGCGACCCCCGGTATTTCGGCGAGCGCGCGGATCAGCTCGGCGCAGATTGCAATTCCTTCCGCCTTCTCGTCGGCCGCTCCCTCCAGGCGTTCGACAATCGATTCCGGGATCCGCACCCCCCACAAATTGTCGCGCATCCAGCGGGCCGAGCGGGCCGAGGCGATCGGCCCGATCCCGATCAGCAGGAACATCCGGTCGGTGAGCCCCGCCGCCTCCAGCGCGGCGGCATAGCGCCGGACGACTTCGATGTCCCAGCAGAGCTGGGTCTGAACGAACCCCGCCCCGGCCTCGACCTTGCGGGTGAGCCCGGTCGGGCGCCAGCCGGGCTCCGGGTCGACCGGAGTATCGGCGGCGCCTATGAAAAGGCGCGGCGCGGTGGCGATCTCCCGCCCCGAGGCCAGCGCCTCGCCATCGCGCATCCTCGCGGCAATCTGGATCAGGTCGCGGCTGTCGACGTCGAAGACCGGCCTGGGCGGCGGGATCTCGTTGGTATCGGGGTCGTCGCCGCGCAGGATCAGCACGTTGCGCACGCCGACCGCCGAGGCGCCGAGCAGATCGGCCTGGAGGGCGATGCGGTTGCGGTCGCGACAGGTAAACTGGAGGATCGGCTCGATACCCTCGCGGGCCAGGATCGCGGAAGCGGCGAGCGCGGACATGTGGACCATCGCCCGCGGCCCG
Source organism: Alphaproteobacteria bacterium (assembly GCA_965202835.1). Classification (GTDB taxonomy): domain Bacteria; phylum Pseudomonadota; class Alphaproteobacteria; order MPNO01; family MPNO01; genus MPNO01. Next base: position 1,559,622 of record CBDBCA010000002.1, read on the forward strand.
TCGGTGACGTTGACCGCATCGACGAGGCCGCGGAACGGCTCGGCCAGGGCCAATAGTTCGTCGGGCGCGCCCGAGGCCGGCGGGACGAGTTCGGCGGTGATGGCGAATTCGCCGTTGAGCAGGGTGCGCGCGAAGCCGGACTCCGCCGCCGTCTCGTGGGACAGGAACATGCTTTCACCCCCTCCGCCGGGAGATGACGTAGGACTCGTCGTAGAACCAGAGACCGCCATGCCGGCCGAGCACCTCGCGGGTGGCGTCGAGATAGCCGCCCTCGGCCAGCACATTCTCAAGACGTTCGTCTTCGATCTGGGCCACGTAGATGGCGGCGTTCCAGGCCGCGAACAGCGTGGACGTGCCGATGCTCCCACTTCCGACCTCGGTCGGCAGGGTGTGCATGTCGTAACGGAAGATCGACCGCTTGTCGGCATAGGCGTTGAAGTTGAGCTCCCGCCCGTCGCGCCCGAGCCCGTCTTTGAGCGCCTTGAGGAGTTCGTGCCGGTTGGTGGAAAACGGATCCTCCCCTGGCCAGACCTTGCGGACGATCTCGAGTCCGGGATCGCCGCCGCGCGAATGGATCCCCAGCAGCCGACCGCCGGGGGCGAGGCTCCGGGCAAGCGGGGCGAGGACCTTCTGCGCCTTGAAGGAGACCGGCATGCGCGCGCGGTAGGGCTGCGAGGCGATCACCAGATCGTAATCTGCCTTCACCGCGCCGGGCCGAGGGATTACCTGATCGAGCAGGAATTTGTGGTCCTCGCGGTACACGACCAGCACCGAGGGGCGTACGTAGAGCGGGTTGCCCGTCTTTTCCGAGGGGCGGACCTGCCAGGTCTCGGCGAGCCGGGGCTGGAGGTCGGTGATCTGCTCGTGGAACTCGTGCGAGGAATCGCCTTCGAGGGCGACCTCGATCCAGTTGAGCGCCGCCGCCGCCTCCATCGAGCGCGGCATCAGCCACGGCGCCTCGGTGTAGTAGAGATTGGTCAGCACCAGCACCGTCGCCGGGTGCTCGTAGAACCGGTCGGGCATCCGCTCCAGGCCGAGGCGCACGTCCTCCAGGCTGATCTCCTTGCCGACGATGTAGAACGGCAGCGTCCTGAAGCGCCGGTGCATCTGGCGCATGACACCGGTGAGCACGGTGCCGTCTCCCATGCCGGCGTCGAACACGCGGAGCGCCGGCGGTTGCGGGTGGATGTGGGCAAGCTCCAGCCCGGCCCGCTCGGCGACCACCCATTTCTCCGAACAGGTGTTAACGAAGGCGAGGTATTTCTGGCGGTTGTCGTAGAAGCGGAAGGCGGTCCTGGGGCCGTCCTGTCCCGCGGCCGGCGGCTCGGCGGACTCGGGAGGGCGAGGCGCGGGCTCGACGGAGTCGGACATGCGGACGGCCGGCTCCCTTCCGTTCTGTTCCAGGAAACGGCGTACCCGGCCGACGGTGGCGGTCGTCACACCCTTCCCTTCGCGGAGGCGCCCGACGAACTTGCCGTCATTGACCACGATCCGACCGAATGTCGTCTCGGCGATGCCCGCCTCGCGGCAATAGGCTTCGATTTCGCCGACAAGATCGCTCTGGGTATCCATCCGCGGGTCTCGCGCTCGCTACCGGCGACCTTCGCTAGCGCGGCTCCACGCGTCTGTCAAACGGTTTTTCCCATTATTTCAAGAGAGAAGAATAATGGGATAAATCCCATTATTCTGCCGAAGTCGTTGGGACAGCGCGGAAATGCGCAATGGGATTTTTCCCACAAACGCCGAGTGGGACCGATCGTTCAGGATCCGGACCCGCGGCTCCGAAGTCGCGCGGTCTCCGCCTCGTCGAGCGCACCGTCCGCCGTCACGGCGACGCCGTAGAGCTCGCGCGCCGCTTCGGGCGTGACGTAGCCGTCGTCGATGTCGGCGAGAACCAGCTCCGGGGCGCGCTCCAGCGGGTCGCCGTAACCACCGCCGCCGCTCTGGCAAAGGCGGATCGAGGTGCCCGCCGTCATCCTCCGGGTCTCCAGCACATCCATGTCCTCCATCCGACCGTCGGGAAAGGAGATCGAGGTCGATGCGGGCGGCGGGCTGCCGCCGCCGAACAGCCCCCAGGCGGCGTGGCGGTGGTTTGCGGTCCGGAGCGTCAACATGCAGTCGGTCAGGAACGCGTATTCGCGCGCGAAGCCGATGCCGCCGCGATGGGTGCCGGCGCCGGCGCTGTCGGGGATCAACTCGAACCGCCCGACCCGGATCGGATACTCGGTCTCGACGATCTCGACCGGCGTGCCTGGCGCGAAATGGTTCATCGGCAGCACGACCGAGGCTCCATCGCCCTCGCTGGTGCCGCCGAGCGAGGTGGTCATCAACTCGTACTGAACCGTCGCCTTGCCGGAGCGTCCCTGCGCATAGCCGATCGCCATCGCGCCGGTGCCGAGTCCCGACGGCGCGACCGCCCGGTCCGGGTTGAGCGCACCGAGCGCGGCGAGGACGACATTATAGACCATGTGCGAGGTGGGGAAGTAGTGGTTGACCGTCGCCGGGAATTGCGGGCTCACCATCCGGCCAGGCGGAACGATGAAATCGATCGCCTCGAAGGCGCCGGTATTCATCGGGATGGTCGGGTCGGACGCGGCGAGGATCGCCTGCATCGAGACCGCGCGGGCGGTCGCTTCGGGGGTGTTGATCGGACCGGCGGTCTGTGGATCGCTGCCGCTGAAATCTATCGTGAGGCGATCGCCCGACTTCTCCGCCCGGACGTGGATGCGGACCGGCCGGTCGCGATCCGCACCGTCGTGGTCCATCAGCCCCTCGGCTTCGGCGCTGCCGTCCTTCCAGGCGGCGACCGCCTCCCGCACCCGCCGGGTGGTCCGCGCCATCAGCGTATCCATCGTCCCGGTTACCGTGTCCGCGCCGAAGGCCTCGCAGAGTTCGGCGATGCGCCTCGCGCCGAGCCGGGTCGCGCCGACCTGGCCGCGCAGATCGCCGAGCACCACGTCGGGCGCGCGGCTGTTGTTGCGGATGATCGCCTCGACCTCGGCGTTGACGCCATCGGCGCTCCACATCCGGACTGGCGGCACCAGGATCCCGTCGTGGAATATCTCGCGCGCGGCGGCGCCCGAGGAGCCGGGCACCAGACCCCCGACATCGGCCTTGTGCGCAACGCTCACCCCGAAGGCGACCAGCCGGCCCTCGAAGAACGCGGGCGTCGCCACCACGAAATCGGGAACGTGGCTGTTGCCCGCCTTGTAGGGGTCGTTGCAGACGAAGCTGTCGCCCTCCCGCATGGTCTCGGGCGGGTAGCGCTCGAAGATGCTGCCGATCGACTTCGAATAGAGGAGCGAGTGGTATTGCAGCCCGCCGCCCACCATGACGACGCGCCCGGCGCCATCGGTCAGCCCCGCGGTGCCGTCCTGGGACTCGCGCAGGATCGGCGAATAGCCGCTGTGGAACAGCGCGTGCGCCATTGCCTCGGTGGTCTCGCGCAGGCGGCTCAGCACCACTTCGATGGTGATCGGGTCGAGACTCATGACGCGTCTCCCGCATCGATGACGAGGTTGCCATGCGCTTCCACCGTCGCGCTCTGGCCGGAGAGCACGACGGTGGTCGAATCGAATTGCTGGATCACCGCCGCCCCCTCGATGCGGTCTCCGGCGCGCAGCAGCGCCCGGTCGTAGACCTTGCAGGGCACGAAGCCGCCGGCCTCGAAATCGTAGAGCTCGCGGGCGCCGGTCTCGGCCGCGGACGGATCGCCGTCGCCGGCCTCGACCGGGGGCAGTTCGAGTTGCGGCACCGCGATCTCGGCGATCGTCCGGAAGGTGACCGTCTCGGCGTCCTCGTCGGGCGCGCTCGCGCCGTAGACCCGGGCGTGGAGATCGTCGAAGCGGGACTTGAGCGCCGCCTTTTCCGCCTCGTCGACCGGTCGCGCGAGGCAATCGACGGCGAGCTGGTAGCCCTGGTGCAGGTAGCGCATGTCGACCTGGCGCCGGAGCGTCACCTCGTCCTCGGCGAAACCCTCCTCCCGCACGTCGGCGCGGGCCCGTTCCTCCAGATCCGCGAACTCGCCCTCCATCGCGTCGACGGGCAGTCCCGCAAGGACGCCGACCGAGGACTTGACGTAGATATGCCGGACATCGGTCTGGAGCAGCCCGAAGGCGCTGTTGAGTCCAGGGGCCGTTGGCACCACGACCCGCGCGATTCCGACATCGCGGGCGAGCGCCGCGGCATGCAGCGGGCCCGCGCCCCCGAAGGCGACCAGCGCGAAATCGCGCGGATCGGCGCCGCGCCGCTGGAAGGCGAGGCGGAGGTCGACCGCCATGTTGGAGTTGACGATGCGGACGATGCCGGCCGCCGCCCTGATCGGGTCGAGGCCGAGGGGATCGCCCACCTTCTCCCTGACGGCGGCGCGGGCGAGATCGGGGTCCATCGTCATCCGCCCGCCGAGCACGCTGCCGGCGCCGAGCGCGCCGAGCAGCAGGTTGGCGTCGGTCACCGTGGGCTCCGCGCCGCCCCGCCCGTAGCAGGCGGGGCCCGGATCGGCGCCGGCGCTGCGCGGGCCGACCTTCATCAGCCCGTCCTTTCCGATATAGGCGACGGTGCCGCCGCCGGCGCCGAGCGTGGCGACGGAAAGCATCGGCGTTCCGATGTCCTGCCCGGCGATACGGCCGGAGTCGGTCTCCTCGATCCGGCCGTCGGCGATCACGCTGATGTCGGTCGAGGTGCCGCCCATGTCGAACGTGACCACGTTGGGGCGGTCGACAAGGGCGCCGAGCGCCCGGCCGGACACCGCGCCGGCCGCCGGCCCGGACAGCAGGGTCTGGTTGGGAAAGCGGGCGCCGAGGTTGATCCTCATCAGCCCGCCATGCGACTGCATCAGGAACAATTGCGGGGTCTCGATCCCGGCCTTCTTCAGCGCCGCGCCGAGACGCACCAGGTAGGTCTGGACCTTGGGACCGACATAGGCGTCGATGGCGGTGGTCGAGAGCCTGGGGTATTCGCGGATCGTGGGCAGGATCTCGGACGACAGCGAAACCCTGAGGCCCGGCGCTTCCTCGGCGACGATCTCGGCGGTACGGCGCTCATGCGCGGGGTTGCGAAAGCTGAACAGGTAGCAGACGGCCACCGACTCGATCCCCTTGGCCGCCAGCCCGCGGACCGCCTCGCGCAGGCTGTCCTCATCGAGCGGAGTCAGCACGGCCCCGGTGAAGTCGAGCCGCTCGACCGCCTCGGCGGTGCGCGACTGCGGCACCAGGAGGCGGGGTTTCCGGTAGAACGGGTCGAGCAGGTCGTCCGCGTCGGGCTGCGACCAGCCGCGCGCCTCGTAGACAGCGCGGAAGCCCTCGGTGATCAGGAGCCCTGCACGGGCGCCGTCCTCCTCGATCAGCGTGTTGGTCGCGACCGTCGTGCCGTGGACGAAGAACCCGATCTCGGAAGGCGCGATACCGGTCTGGAACAGCTCATCCAGCGCGTCGATCACCGCGCGCGACGGGTCCTCGGGCACCGACGGAACCTTCACGGCACGCCGGTCGCCGGTGCCGGCCTCGAACGCGATCAGGTCGGTGAACGTTCCCCCGGTATCGACTCCCACCATCCAGCTTGTCATTAGGCGCCGTCTTCCCTCGATACTCCGCAACCGGTGTCGAGCGGCATAGTAACCACTGGCGTGGGAGCGGCAATCGCGGTCAAGCGGGTTGGACTTCGTGTTGTGGGGCCCACGGGCGGCGGCTAGAGTCGCATCGGATCGAAAATCGGAGGACGATATGGCCGCCGCGACACCGATGCTGAAGGAACAGGAAGCGCTCTCCCCGCTCGCTTCGCGTTTCGTCGACGTGGATTCGCTGCCCTGGAAGCCGACGCAGTGCGACGGCGTCGAGATGAAGATACTGCTGGAGGACCCCGACACCGGGCTGATGACGGCGCTTTTCCGTTGGCAGCCGGGCGCGAGGCTGCCGCTCCACGAGCATGTCGAGATCGAGCAGACCTACGTTCTGGAAGGCAGCATCCTCGACGACGAGGGCGAGGTGACGGCGGGCAACTATGTGTGGCGCCCGGCCGGCAACCGCCACGATGCGGTGGCGCCGAACGGCGCGCTGGTGCTCGGCATGTTCCTCAAGCCCAACAAGTTCCTCGACGGCGACCTCGAGGGTCAGGAACTGAAATAGCACGCGTTCAGCGGAGTTACGCATGGCGACATCGGACGGATCGCGGGTCATCGCGATCGAGGAGCACTATTTCGACCCCGCGCTGTCGGCGCTGTTCACCGGGCGCGACGACCGGATGCCGCCGCCGATCAGGGACCGCCTCCTCGATCTCGGCGAGGGCCGTCTGCGGGCGATGGACGAGGGCGGCATCGACGTCCAGGTGCTGAGCCACGGCGCGCCGGCGACCCAGAAGCTGGAGGGCGAGACCGCGGTGGCGATGGCGCGCGAGGTCAACGACCGGCTGGCCGGCATCGTTTCCGCGAATCCGGACCGCTTCCAGGGGTTCGCGGCGCTTCCCACCGCCGAGCCGGCGGCGGCGGCGGACGAGCTGGACCGCTGCGTGAGCGAGTTCGGTTTCAAGGGCGCGATGGTGCATGGCCTGACCAACGGCGCGTTCCTCGACGAGAAACGGTTCTGGCCGATCTTCGAACGCGCGGCGGCGCTGGGCGTACCGCTTTACATGCACCCCTCGATCCCGCACGAGGACGTCATACAGGCGTACTACGCCGACTACATCGAAACCTTTCCCGGCCTGCTGACCGCCGGCTGGGGCTTCACCGTGGAGACCGCGACCCAGGGGATCAGGCTGGTGTTGAGCGGCGTTTTCGACGCCTATCCGGACCTGAAGATCATTCTGGGCCATCTCGGCGAGGGCCTGCCCTTCCTGCTCTGGCGCATCGACCAGGCGCTGTCGCGCACCGAGACACCGCTGGAGTCCTTCCGCGAGACTTTCCGCGAGCATTTCTACATCACGACCAGCGGCAATTTTTCCGACCCGGCCCTTCTCTGCAGCGCGATGGAGATGGGGACCGACCGGATCCTGTTCTCCGTCGACTATCCCTTCGTTGTGAACAAGGACGGCACCGACTGGATGGAACGCATCCCGTTCTCGACCGAAGACCGCAGGAAGATCCTGCACGGCAACGCCGAACGCCTGCTCGGGATGTGACGGCGTATTCCCGAGACGTTGCGGCGCGCGTAGCGACGAGACCGAAACCGCGATGACGACACTTGTTTCCATCGGGCACGCCACGAGGATGACGGCGGTCATCCTCGGGCTCGCGGCGGCGCCGGCATATGCGGCGGCATCGGAAGAAGCGGTCCCCGATGCCGACGACAGCCTGACGCTTGCCGAGCTCCGCTGGTGCGTCTTCGAACCCATCCGGCTGGAAGGAGACAGCGGCGAGACGCACGACGCCGCTCGGTGGGAGGTCGACGGCCACAACGCCCGCCTCCACGCCTACGCGGAGCGCTGTTCGAAGAAAACGTACAGGGTGAAGGACAGGACGGCGGTGGACAGCGAACTGACCCCGGCCAGGCGCCTCACGCTCGAGGCGGAGGGGATCGCACGCGTCCGCCAGGCGAGAACCGAGCGGGCCAAGCGGCGTGTATACGTTTCGGCGGAGCAGGCGACCGTCCGCGCCTCGCCGGGAAGCGCCGGGCAGGAACTCGGCCGGATGCGGCGATGGGGAGACCTTATCAGGACCGGGCGGACGGAAGGCCCGTGGTACGAGGTGGAATGGCGGGCGCCTCAACCGGAAGCGGCACCGAGATCGGGCTGGGTGTTGGAGGGGCTCGTGCAAAGCGGGTCGGGCGAAAACGCACGCTTCGATTTCTGCGAGGCGCATGCCGGGCAACGCGCGCGCCACAACGAGATCGTCAGGGGGCGGACCGAGCCGGGCCGGTTCGGCTCGATCAGGGTGCGGAACGACACCGGCAGGGACGCCTATGTGAAGCTGGTGAACCGGCAAGGCAAGGTAGAGCTGGCGTTCCTTGCCGGAGACGGACGGACGGCGGAGTTGAAGGGGATCCCGCTGGGCTCCTACGAGGTCGCGTTCGCGACGGGGGCGAAGTTCAGCCGCGGCTGCGATTCTTTCTCCGAGCGAGGGAACGCCGGGAAATTCGCGAATAGGATCGACTACGACGCCGACAGCGGCGGATGGACGCTTTCGCTTCATAGCGTGAGCGGCGGCAAGGCCCGCACGAACGCGATGAACTACGACGCCTTCGACAGTCTCTAGGACCGATTTCCGGCCGGGATCGCGAACGGCACGGCATTGCAAACCGCGCCGCCACGGTTCAGGATCGCGTTCTCTGGGCCGCTCGCGGCGGCCCGGCCGATTCGTCCTCACCGAAGGGAGAGCCGAGGATGCCGAAACACCTATCCAGAGGCGTCGCCATCGCTGCCGCCGCCGCCGTTCTCGCGGTGGGAGGGAGCGCTTTGGCGCAGTCGAAGCACATATTGAAGGTCGCCCTGTTCTCGCCGAAGCCATCGACCGCTTCGATCTGGTTCGAGAAGACCAGAATGGAAGTCGCCGAGAAGTCCAAGGGCCGTCTCGAGTTGCAAATGTTCTACGGCTCGTCGATGGGGCCGATGCCGCGGCACTACGACCTCGCGAGGAAGGGCGTCGCCGACATGTCGTTCTTCCAGCACGGCGTGACGCCCGGCCGGTTCCCGCTGACCGAGCTGACCCATGCGCCCTATCTGTTCCCGCCGGGAGCCAAGGGGGCCGTGGTCGGCGCCAAGGTCGCCGGCGATCTGCTGCCCAAGTATTTCCAGGCCGAGCACGAGAAGGCCGGCACCAGAGGAATGTGGATCGTCTTCAACCGCCCGTCCGGCGTCTACGACTCGAAAAAGCCGATCATGTCGGTGGCCGACCTGAACGGACGGCGTTACCGCGCGCCGACCCCGACCGACGTGCTGATGATGAAGGCGCTCGGCGCCGCCCCGATCGGAATGCCGGCGACCCATATGGCGGAATCGCTGCAAAAGGGCACGATCGACGGCGTGGTCACCGACCCGATGGGGATCTTCGCCTTCAAGCTGGGCGGCCTGGTCCAGCACTACACGCCGATGTTCGTCTCCGTCATCAGCTTCGGCCTCGCGATGAACCCGAAGGCCTACGACAAGCTGCCGGGCGACCTCAAGCCGCTGGTCGACGCGATGGGCACCAAGGACGCTGGCGTCCGCATGGCGACCTTCGCCTGGGGCGGCGATCCCGAGGTGTTCACCAAGTACATGAACGGCCTAAAGCTCAACCGTGTCGCCCTCCCCGCCGCCGCCGATAAGGAGATGCGGGCGCTGGGCGAAAAGATCATGGACCAGCGGATCGCCGGGCTGGAGAAGAAAGGCCTCCCCGCGCGCAAGGTTTACGACGAGTTGAAGGCGCTGTCGGCCAAGTACTCCGCGATGTAGGCAACAGTCCGGCCGATGCACGGTCTCGCTCTCGCGGCGGCGCGGCTTCTCACCCGCGTCGCCGCGGTCTTTTTGCTCGCCATGATGGCGCTCAACGTCGTGGACGTGGGGCTGCGCTCGGGGCTTAACGCTCCGATTTTCGGCACATACGAGATCATCGAATTCCTTCTCGCGGCGGCCGCCTTCCTGGCTATCCCGGAGGTGTTCCTCCGCGACCAGCACATCACCATCGAGCTGATCGACCAGGTCGTCCCGGAGAGCGTCGTGCGCTGGCTCAAGCTCATCGGGACGTTCGTCGCCCTCGTCTTCGTCGCCCTGCTCACCTGGCACATGACGCAGCCGGCGCGTGAGTTCATCGAGTTCAACGACGTCACCATCGACCTCCACTTGCCGATTATCTGGAAGGCCTCGCTGGTGCTCGCCGGGTTCGCCTTCGCGGTCGTGGCGGTGCTGGTGATGTTTATGCGCGAGGTTTCCTCAGTGCTCCGGCGCGCCGAATGACCACCCAGGAAATCGGCGGGATCGGCATTGTCGCCCTGGTCCTGTTGACCCTGCTCCGGGTGCCGCTGGGCGCGGCGATGGGGCTGGTGGGGCTGGTCGGCTACGCGGCGATCGACGGTTGGGAACGCGCCTTCATCGTCTTCGGCGAGACCCCGTATTCGCTGACCCAGTACGCGTTCTCGGTGCTGCCCCTGTTCATCCTCATGGGTGCGGTCGCTACCCGGTCCGGTATGTCCCAAGAGCTGTTCGTCGCGGCCAACGCGCTGTTCGCGGGACGCCGGGGCGCGCTGCCGATGGCGACCATCGGCGCCTGCGCGGGCTTTTCCGCGATCAGCGGCTCGTCGCTCGCCACGGCCGCGACATTCACCCAGATCGCGGTGCCGGAAATGCGGCGTTACGGCTACGACGAGCGCCTGGCGACGGGCTCTGTCGCGGTGGGCGGCACGCTCGGCATTCTGATCCCGCCCTCGGTGATCATGGTGATCTACGCGCTCGCCGCCGAGGAATCGGTCCCCGCCCTGTTCGCCGCCGGCATGATCCCGGGGGTGCTGCTCGCGCTGCTCTTCATGGCGGTGATCTGGGTGATCGCCCGGATCCGGCCCGAATGGGCGCCGGCGGGGCCGCGCCTCGACTGGCGCGAACGATGGCGAGCCGCGGCGTCGATGTGGAAGCTTGCCGTCCTGTTCGGCCTTGCGGTCGGCGGCATTTACACAGGTTGGTTCAGCCCGACGGAGGCGGCCGGCGTCGCCTCCTTCGCGGCGATCGTCATTGCGTTCGCTACGAGCGATTTCTCATGGAGGGATTTCGTCGCATCCCTCGACGAAACGCTGCGGACCACGGGGATGCTGCTGTTCATCATCACCGGCGCCTGGATCTTCGCTTATTTCGTCGTCCAGACCCGGTTGCCCGTCGCGCTCGTCGAGCTCATCGAATACTTCGAGCTGGCGCCGTGGGCGGTGATCATGATCATCCTGGTGTTCTACATCATCCTCGGCTGCGTCCTCGATGCCGTGGCGATCATCCTGGTGACCGTCCCGGTCTTTCTGCCGGTCGTCACGGCGCTCGGCTACGATTCGGTGTGGTACGGGATCCTGATGGTGGTGGTGGTCGAGGTGGGGCTGATCACCCCGCCGGTGGGCCTCAACATCTTCGTCATCCGGGCGCAGCTCCCCGACATCGCGCTCGGCACGGTATTCCGGGGCATCGTCCCGTTCCTGGCCGCGGACGCGGTGCTGATCGCCCTGCTGCTCCTGTTCCCGCAGCTCGCGCTTTGGCTGCCGGGGATTCTTTACAACTGAATCTTCGGCGGGTTGCGCGGCAGAACCGCCCATGCGACGCTTTTTTTCGGACGAAACCAGGGAGTAAACCAATGAAGAGTCGGACTATCGCCGTCCTGTCGGCCGGGATGGCGCTTGCACTGCCGCTCTCGGCCGCCGCGGAGAGCGTGTCCCTCAAATTCCTGACTGCCTGGGACCAGCGCTACCGGCCTTATCAGGCGGTGGTGCACGAGTTCGGCAAGTCGCTCAAGGACGCTTCGAAAGGAGAGATCGGCCTCAACGTCGTGGGGCCGGAGGTCGTCAAGCCGAAGCAGCAGTTCCAGCCCACCACGCGGGGCGTGTTCGACCTGAACTGGTCGACGGTGGCCTATTTCGTCGGCTCGACCACGGTCGTCTTCCCGTTCTACGGTATGCCACCAAAGCCGACCAAGTGGCGAGAGTCCGGCGTCTGGGGCCTCGCGGACAAGGATTTCGGTCGCCACAACCAGAAGCTCCTGGCGCTGCTCGGGGGCGGTCACGAGTGCAACCAGTTCCACTTCATGCTCAAGCGCCCGGTTTCCCAGGAACAGGGGATGAAGGGCATGAAGATCCGCGCCAACATTTTCTACAGGGATCTCGTCGTGCCGCTCGGCGGCTCGATGGTGAACCTGGACGCTGGCGAAATCTATTCCGCGCTCCAGAAGGGCGTGGTCGACGGGGCCGCGTGGCCGGTTACCGGCGCGGTCGATTTCAAGTGGTACGAAGTCGCCAAGTACATGATGCGGCCGCGCTTCGGCTGCACCGTCACGACGCTTGCCATGAATCTCGACCGCTACCGCAAGCTGTCCGCCGCGCATCGGGGAACGCTCGACGAAGAAACCCGGAAGCTGGAGCTCGCGGTCCTCGATCGCCTCACGAAGATGGACGAAGAGGAAATCGCCCAGCTCAAACGGCTTGGCGTCAAGGAAACCTGGCTCGACAAGAAAAAGTTCGCCGAGCTCGCCCGCGCCCGGCGCAACGGCATGTGGGCGCTCGCCGCCAGATTCAACAAGAAATCGGCACCCTACATCGAAGAGCTGCACGCGCTCGCCCGCAAGCACGGGCTGGCCGAGTGACCGGGGCCAACGGAGGGGGGCGGAAACGCTTCCCTCTCCGCTCCGGCAGGAATCCACGGATCGGAGAGCATCCGCGATGAAACTCGAAGGTTCCTGCCACTGCGGCGCCGTGACGTTCACCGTCAATTCACGGACACCCTATCCGTTCAACCACTGCTACTGCTCGAAATGCCGCAAGACGGGCGGCGGCGGGTTCGCGATCAACATCATGGGCGAATATGCGACGCTGGAAGTGACGGGCGAGGACAACATCTCGGTCTACCGCTCGGCGAACAACCACCGCGGCGCCTACGCGGCCGACGGGCTGGGGTTTTCGCGGCGGCACTTCTGCAAGATGTGCGGGACGCCGCTCTGGATCTACAACCCGAACTACGCGGAATTCGTCTATCCCTGCGCGACGGCGATCGACACCCCCCTGCCGCGCCCCGCGGAGACGGTCCACCACATGCTGGGCTACAAGCCCGACTGGGTGCCGGTGCCCGACGGGCCGGAACGCAAGCACTACACCTACTACCCCGAAGGCGGGATCGAGCAGTGGCACCGCGACCGCGGGCTCTACGAGGAGGACTGACGCCGCCATGATAAAGACCAGGGGGGTCGCCCATTTCACGATTCCCGTCACCGACACGCGACGGGCCGAGACGTTCTACACCGAGAAGCTCGGCCTCGACGTGGTCCAGTGCAACCATGAACGCGGCATGGTGTTCCTCGATTCGGGCGGCGACTGCATCATCCTCGCCCGGGTCGACGGACCAATCTCGACCGCGCGCGAGGTTGACGTGCACCACGCCTTCATCGTCGACAACGAGGACTACGCGCCGGCGCTGGAGTCGCTCCGGGGAAACGGCGTCGAGATCCTGTACGAGGAAGACCGCCAGGGCGGCGCGGTGAACGGCCCGCGCGCCTATTTCCACGACCCGGACGGCAACGTGCTCGAGATCATCGACCTGACGAGCTACAAGGGCGCGGCCGAAGCCTGACGCCCTATCGGTCCATTCCGGGCCGCGCCATTCGCCAGTAGTCGAGCGCCCGGTCCCGGGCGAGGCGGAGCAGCGTGCCCTCCGCGTAACCCCGCTCCGCATCGTATTCGCCGGCCGGCATGCCGGTGAACAGGGCGAGCGCCTCGTGGATGGTCTCGACCGCGTAGACGCCAAAATCGCCCGCCGTACAGGCCGCGGCGACCTCTTCCTCCAGCATCAGGTCGCCGGCATTCGCCTTCGGCACGATCACGCCCTGGGACCCGGTGAGCCCGCCCGTCTCGCAGACCGCGAAGAAGCCCTCGACCTTCTCCGTCACCGCCCCGATGGGCTGGATGTGGCCGAGCTGGTCGATCGCGCCGGTCATCGCGAGGTCCTGGCGCAGGGGCACGCCGGTGAGCGCGCTCAACAGGCAGCACATCTCCGCCCCGGACGCCGAATCCCCGTCGATGCCGCCATAGCTCTGCTCGAAGGCGACGGACGCGGAGAAGGCGAGCGGATGCTCGGTCTTCAGAAGGTGACGCAGGAGGCCGCCCAGGATGTAGAAGCCCTTGGTGTGAATGGCGCCGGACAGCTCGGCCTCGCGCTCGATATCGACCACGCCCGCGCTCCCGGGACCGACGGTCGCGGTTATGCGCTGCGGGAAGCCGTAGGTGAGCGGACCCGTGCTCACGACGGCGAGCCCGTTGACTTGGCCGATTTCGGTTCCCGTCGTCCGGATGCCGATGGCGCCCTCGGCGATCATCTGGCGGAACCGGCGGGCTGGCAGGTCGGCGCGCCTCCGGCCGCGGCGGATCGCCTCCCGGATATCGTCCCGCTCCACGGTTCGCCGGTTCTCCTTGTCGGCGAGGAACGCGGCTTCGCGGGCGATGTCCGCGAGCCGGCCGAAGCGTGTCGTCAGACGGTCGCGCCGCCCGGCGATGCGGGCGCCGTGGTCCACCAGCGCGACCACCGCCTCGCGCCTGAACGGCAGCAGGTCCTCGTCGCGGGCGATGCGCGAGATCACGCCGGCGTAGTACCGCACGCCGGTGCGATCGCGCGGGATGGTGGTCTCGAAATCGGCCAGCACCTTGAACAGCTGTCCGAAATCGGGATCGGACCCGTTGAGAACCTCGTAAAGCCCGCCATCGCCGATCAGGATCACCTTGACGGCGATCGGGATGGGGTCGGGCTTGAGGAAGGGCGCGCCGAAGGGCGAGGCGAGCTCGGCCGGCACGATCTCCAGCATGCCGGAGCGCAGGCTGCGTATCAGGACCTTCCACGCGCCGGGCTCGGCGAGCACGTCGCGCGCCTCGAGGATCAGGAACCCTCCGTCGGCGTGCAGCAGCGAGCCCCCCTGGATCATCATGTGGTCGGCGTGCATGCCTCCCTCGGCCACGAACTCGCGCTCGATCTCGCCGAGCAGGTTCCGGAGCGTGGGCGCGTTCTCGATCACGATCGGGCAGCCGGCGTCGGCGCGATGTTCGAGGATCGGATTGACCCGGTACTTGCGGGTCGCCTTCTTGATCTGGTCGAGCGCGCCGAGGCGTTGCACCAGATCGGCGACCACGTCGGCGAGGAAGTCGCAGACCTCCGGCACCCCGAACTCCGATTCGATCGTTTCGATGTAGTAGCCGAGGAAACGGCGGGTCTCGGTTTCGAGAAGCGCGCGCAGGTCTTCCCTGTGTTCGAGCCGGCGCTCGGCGATCTTGTGGTTGATCTCCTCGAACTTTCGCGAGAAGGAACCGATCCGCTCGCGGATGCGCCCGACCTCCCCGGCCTCGACCTTGCCCTGGCTCCGCAACGTTTCGAGCGTTTCGAACGGTACCGGCTCGCCGTCGACGACGGGCAGGATGTCGGGCTGGACGCCGCCAGGCGTGGGTCGGGTGACCAGCGCAAGGCCGTTGGCGCGAAGCTCCTCCTCGAACGGCGCGCCGAGATCGCGCATCGATTTCTGGGCGGTCTGTTCGAGAGTGGCGCGCCTGGCCCGCATCGATTCGGAGTTGAGGGTCTGGGCGAGCTCCTCCTCGACGAACTCGATGAGACGGTCGACGCCGCGGCGGAAAGCCCGGCCGCGCCCACGCGGCAGGGTGATCAGCCGCGGACGGCTGGGCTGGGCGAAGTTGTGAACGTAAGCCCGGTCGTCGGCCAGCGGGCAGCTCGGGCTTATGTCCTCCAGAAGCTGGCGCACCAGGGTCATCCGTCCGGTGCCGGCGATGCCCCGTACATAGATGTTCTGGCCCGGCGCGAAGACCTCCAGCCCGTAGCGCAGCGCCTCGATGGCGTCGTCCTGGCCGACGACGCCGGTGATCGGCTCGACCTCGTCGGTGGTCTCGAAGAACGGCAACACGTCGTCGCAGCACCAGCGCAGCGAGCTCGCGCCCAGCGGGATATCGGGCCGCAATTCAGCGGTCATGGCGAGTCTCCTCCACCACCGATTTGGGGACTCCGGTCCCGCATTTCATGCGCGGGCCTTTGTAAAGACCATGCGGCCCCGGCAAAACCGCCGAGCGTCCAAGTCGGCGTAGCTCTTGCATTCGTCATGGTCGGGGCAGGTCGACCCTGACGAGCGGGCTTCCATTCGCGCCGCTCTCCAATATCGCAGCCTGCCCGTCTGGTCCGTCGCGACGCT
The DNA here is from genome assembly GCA_965202835.1 of Alphaproteobacteria bacterium. GTDB lineage: Bacteria > Pseudomonadota > Alphaproteobacteria > MPNO01 > MPNO01 > MPNO01. Next base: position 1,575,439 of record CBDBCA010000002.1, read on the forward strand.
TGGTTGGTCTCCACTCAGCGATCAGGCTGTGCACGATGCAGTCAGCGGCGCACGGCGCGGCTCTTCTTCGCACGAGCCAGTTCGAGGAAGCGGGCCTTGATCCGTGCGAACAGGCCCGGTGGGATGAAACCGTGGCTGAAGCTGTCCGGCCGGCCGGGTAGTGGGGACAGCCCGGCATTGGGCCATTCGTCGACATTGTGCTCCGACACGATCACCCAGCTCGGCGCGTCGTCGAGGCCCAGGGCCAGTTTGACGCGCGCCGGGATTTCGATGCCCGCCGTATCGCCCGCGGGCGGTGTATGGGTAATCGGCAACAGCACGACGTAGCGCGGACGAAACGCCGGATCGGTCGCGGCAATCAGACAGGCCGGTCGGGTCTTCCCCTGGTCACGCCCGGCGGCGGCCTCATGCGTCCAGAGGTAGTCGTAGCGGACGACCAGGCCCGGCTTCGGGTCGGGGAGCGCCACTGCTTTGTCGTTACGTCAGCAGGTCGTCGAGCGGCTTGTGCTCCGGATCCATCTCGGCGCGCTCCACCGCGTCGATCGCCACGTCGGCGGCGGCGTCCGTGCGATGGCTGCGCTGCGCCGAAGCCCGAAGCCAGTCGTATTGCTCCGCGGACATGAGCACGAACTCGCGGCGCCCATGCCGGGTTATCTCCACCGGCTCGCGCTGCGCTTCGTGCTGGAACCGGCCGAACCTGCGCTGGAACTCGAAGGCGCTCACCGTGGGCATGGCAGACTCTCCAAGGTAACAGGTTCCTGCCTTAATATACGTATAATCCGTAGAAACGGAAGGGGCGGGTGAGGGGACGTTTGTGCGGGCTCACGAAGCCGGGTAATCGTCCTGTCGGCGGCGCTCAAGAATGGTCGCGTGTTGTTCGGCGTCGAACTTTGACCCCACGGGATCCAGTAAAATCAATTAGTTACGACGCCGAGCGGTGTCCAATGTGCGCGCCGATCAACTGACGGCGCCCGCCCGCCGCGCCGGGCGGCGATCCTGCTCGTCGAGCAGGCGATCGAGGATGCGCCGCGCTTCGAGCCCGCCGGCATCGGCGTTTATGTCGACCAGCGGCCGTCCGCGATCCCGGTCGAAGGCGCGCTGCTGGGCTTCCAGAAACGCCTTATCCTCCATGAACGCCTCGTGGACCTGTTCGAAGAGGAGTTGCGTCACTTCCGGCTTGTCGATGTCGAAATTGTGCGCATCGGCCCAGAAATAGTGGATGGAGGTCCCGGTCTCCGGGGTAAGAGCGTTCAGGCTCATGCGTTCGAAACCCCTGGAGCGGTTGCCCTGGCGCGCGCCGCTCCCGGTCGGCGCGCCGCCGAGATCGAGCTTGACGAAACAGGGCGGAGAGAAATCGATGATCTGCCAGCGGTCGATGTTGGTGCCGAAATCGACCAGCCGGCGGTACATCGGCGGCGCCGGCACGTCGATCATCCAGCGGGTGACGCGAACGCCCGCGCCGTAACGCTCGGTCTTCACCTCCGCGGCCTCGACCACCGCCGCGTTGCCGAGCGTGGTCCGGTGCACGTAGGTCAGGTGGCTGAGATCGAGCAGGTTGTCGACGCCGAGCCGGTAATCGCATTCCATCGGGATGCGGCAGCCCGCGGCGCGCCAGTCGGGATCGTCGAGCCAGTGGAAGTCCTCGATATCGGCCTCGTCCGCCTCGTTCGCGTCGCCCATCCAGATCCAGATCCAGCCCCAGCGCTCGACGACGGGATAGGCGCGGATCCGCGCTCCGGGCGGGACGGCGGTCTGGCCCGGCACCCGGACGCAAACCCCGTCGGAATCGTATTCCAGGCCGTGATAGCCGCATTGCAGCCGGTTCCCGATCACCTTGCCCAGGGAGAGAGGCAAATGGCGGTGGCAGCAGCGGTCCTCAAGCGCGGAGACCGCCCCGTCGCCCGTCCGGTAGAGGACGACCGGCTGGTTCAGCAGGGTACGCGCGAGCGGGTCGTCGCCGATCTCGTCGGAGGTCGCCGCGACATACCAGTAGTCTTTCAAGAACATGACCGCCCCCTCAGGAAATATCCATCACCGTAACCCAGACCGACCGCTGGCGCCCCTGGTTTACCACCGTGAGCTCGACCTGAGCGCCGATTCCCGCCTGTGAAAGCTCGGCCGCGAACTCGGAGACCGAGCGGACCGGGACCCCGTTGACACGGACAATGACGTCGCCGAGCAGTTGACGCTCCAGATCGGCGGCATTGAGACCCGCCTTCTCCGCCTCCGATCCCGGCAGCACCCGCGAGACCACGAGCCCCGCGACACCGAGCCGCGCGGCCGAGTCCTCGCGCATCACCACGATGCCGATGCCGGGCCTCGGCACCGCGCCGTCGCGGATGAGACGCGGCACGATACGGTTGACGATATCGACCGGGACGGCGAAGCCAATGCCGGAGGATGAGCCGGTCTCCGACAGGATCGCCGTGTTCACCCCGATCAGCCGGCCGGCGGAGTCGAGGAGCGGGCCGCCGGAATTGCCGGGATTGATCGCCGCGTCGGTCTGGATCACCCCGCGCACCTCGCGGTCGTTGGAGGTCGGCAAACGGCGGTTGAGGGCGCTGATGACCCCGGTCGTCAGGGTGCGAGAGAGGCCGAAGGGATTGCCGATCGCGAACACGGACTGCCCGACCTTGAGGTCGCCGGAGGCGCCGATGGGGATCGGCCGGATCCTGCTCCGCGTCTCGCGCAGCCGGACCACCGCGAGATCGTAGTCGGGCGCGGTGCCGATGACCGTCGCCCGCGCCGCCTCGCCGTCGTCGAGCCTGACCCGCACGGTATCGGCGCCCTGGACGACGTGGAAATTGGTGACGACGTGGCCGGCGCGGTCCCACACCAGCCCGGACCCGGCGCCGCTGCCACGGGCTCCGCGGTTCCGGGTGAAGATGTAGACGACCGAGGGCGAGGCCTCTTCGAACAGCGTGACGGTCGATTGCTCGAAGGCGGCAAGGTCGCCCCGCGGGGTCACCGCCCGTGGCGCATCGTCGGTCAGGAACACGTCGCGGACGAACCGGTCGCCGATATAGATCGTCGCCAGGATCAGCAGCCAGATGACCGCAAACAGGCCCCAGCGCTTGCTCATCGCCGCCGCCCCTAGCCCCGTTCGGCGCGCGTCGCCCGGGCGACCTCTTCGGCCATCGTAATCGTCGGGATGTTCGCAATGGCGCGGGGCAAGAGGGGCATGATCGATGCGTCATGGGCCTTGGGAGCGTTGACACCATACACCAGCGTCGAGGGATCGGTCACCGGGCGCAGCTTCCAGGAAACGGTGCTGCGCAGCCTGAAGTGACCGCCGAAGCCTTGACTCCGCGCGCCCGAGGTGAAGCTTGTGGAGCCGATCCGGAAGCACCCGGATATCGCCCGGTTCCCGATGACATGAGGAGAACGACCATGCACCTCTTGCACACGATGCTCAGGGTAGGCGACCTGCGGCGCTCCATCGACTTCTACACCGAAATGATCGGCATGGAGCTCCTGCGCACCACCGAGCGGCCCGAGCAGAAATACACGCTCGCCTTCGTCGGCTTCGGCGGCGGCAACAGGAACGGCGAGGCGGAGCTGGAACTGACCTACAACCACGGGGTATCCGATTACGATCTCGGCAGCGCCTACGGGCACATCGCAGTGGGGGTGGACGATGTCGCCGGAACCTGCGAGCGGATTCGCGCCGGCGGCGGCAACATCACGCGCGAGCCGGGGCCGGTGAAGGGCGGGTCCACGGTGATCGCGTTCGTGGAGGACCCCGACGGCTACAAGGTCGAGCTGATCGAGACCTCTTCGCGCCAAATCTGAACCGTCGCGCCGGGCAGGCCGGGCTCCCGGTCCGGCGTTGATCGGCCATCTGCCGCCGCTATGATCGGCGCCGGCCAATCTCAGGGAAGGAGACCATCATGGGCAGGCTCGACGGACGGGTCGCGATCGTCACCGGCGCGGGGCGCGGGATCGGGGTGCATTACGCCAAGGCGCTGGCCGAGGAAGGCGCGAAGGTATGCTGCAGCGACATCCTCGATACCGAGAACACGGTCAACATCATCAAGCAGGCCGGCGGCGAGGCGATCGGCAACCAGTGCGACGTCACCGATCCGGACCAGGTCCGTGCGATGGTGGCGGACACCGTCGGGGCCTTCGGCAAGGTCGACATCATGGTGACCAACGCCGCGATCTTCGCCGACCTCCAGCAGCGCTCCTTCCTGGAGATCCCGGAAGAAGAGTGGGACCGTGTGATGGCGGTCAACACGCGCGGCGTCTTCTCCTGCGTCAAGGCGGTGGTGCCGGAGATGCGGAAGAACGGCTACGGCAAGATCATCAACATCGCGTCGGGGACCGTCTTCAAGGGCACGCCGATGATGCTCCACTATGTGAGTTCCAAGGGCGCGATGGTGGCCTTCACCCGCTCGCTCTCGCGCGAGCTCGGCGAGCACAACATCTCCGTCAACGCGATCGCCCCCGGCCTGACGATGAGCGAGAAGGTGGTCGGCGACAGGCAGTGGACCGACATCAAGGACGCCAACGCCGCGACCCGCGCGATCAAGCGCGACGAGGTGCCGGAGGATCTGCTGGGCACGCTGGTCTATCTGAGCTCGTCGGACAGCGATTTCGTCACCGGCCAGACCATCGTGGTCGACGGCGGCTCGGCGATGCACTAGGGCAGCAGTACCGCGAGCAGGAGCGGCAGGGTCGCGAAGGAGAGGATCGTCGAGACCAGCACCATGCCCGCGACCTCCTCCGGCTCGCGGTTGTACATCTGCGCGAACAGATAGCTCGAGACCGCGACCGGCATCGCGCTCTGCAGGATGACGACGGCCGAGGCGACCGGGCCCAGCGAGAACGCCTCGGCCACCGCCCAGCCCACCGCCGCTCCGGCCGCGAGGCGCAGCATCGCGAGCGCCACGCTCCGGCCGAAGCTGGTCACCCGCAGCCTGGAGAGCGCGAGGCCGAGCGCCACCAGCTGCGCCGGGATCACGATGCCGCCCAGCAGGTCGGCGGTGTTGAACGCCCAGCGCGGCAGGTCGATGCGGGCGATTTCCAGCCCCACCGCCAGGACCACCGCGTAGAACACGGGCGACCGGGCGATGCGTCCGAACGACACCGACCCCGCGGCGATGGTGGCGCCGATCGTGAAGGTGCCGATCGCCCCGAAGGCGAAAAACACCAGCGCGAAAGCGAGGCCTTCGTTGCCCAGCGCGAACAGGCAGACGGGAAGGCCCATGCTGCCGGTCAGCGGGAAGATGACGGCGGGCAGATAGGAGGTCAGGCGGAGCCGCGCCGCGCGCAGCACCGCGAAGCCGACCGCCGCGAATCCCAGATAGGCGGCGAGCGAGGCGGCCGCGATCTCGGCCAGCGCCGCGGCGCCGAGCTCGACCTTGGCGAAGGTCGCGAGGATCAGGCAGGGCCCGCCCACGTTGTAGACCAGCGACGTGATCACCGCGTTGTCGAACGGGAGACCGCGCTTCGCCCAAAGGAAACCGATCGCCGCGCAGATGAAGACCGGCGCGACGATGGAGGCGAGCTCGGCGACCAGCGTCATCGCAGCACGAACCAGAGAACCGCGGGAAGGGTGAGGCAGGCGAGCAGGGTCGACACCACGACCATGCCGGCGACCACCTCGGGCGAGCGGCGGTAGAACTGGGCGAAGACGTAGTTGTGCACCGCCACCGGCATCGCGCATTGCAGGATCAGCACGCCGCGCGCCACGCCGGTCAGCCCGAACAAATCCGCGAGCCCGACACCCACGCCGAACCCGACCGCGAGCTCCAGCGCGGAGAGCGCCGCCGCGCGCCCGATCCCGACCACCCGGATCTTGGAGATCGCCACGCCGAGCGAGACCACCATCAGCGGGATCGCCATACCGGAAACGATGTCGACCGTGTTGGCGATCCAGGCGGGCGGTTCGATCTTGCCGATCATGAAGACCAGCGATATCGCGATGGCGTAGACGATCGGGTTGCGGAACAGCGCTTCGGACGCGGTGCTGCCGGCGTAGATCCCGCGCCCGACGGTGAGGCCGGCGAGCGAGGCGATGACGAAGCAGCCGATGCCGTAGGCGAGCCCCGGCTCGCCGAACGCGAACAGGCATACCGGGAGTCCGAGATTGCCCGAGTTGCGGAAGGTGAGCGCCGGGATGAACGCCCGCGGTTCCAGCCTGAGGAGCCGGGTCAGCACCGCCGCGAGAACCATGAACAGCACCAGCGCCGTGGTGTAGGCGCCGGCCATCTTGCCGAACGCCACGGGCGAGATCTCGAGCCTGGTGAGCGTCGAGAAAACCAGGCAGGGGACGCCCAGATGAAGCGCGAGCCCGGTCATCATCTCCGCGTCGAACGGCTTGTCGAGCCTGCCCCAGACGAACCCGATGCCCGCGCAGATGAAGAGCGGCGCGACGACGGAGAGGATTTCTGTCAGCAATTCGGTCTGGCTTCGCTATGCGGGGCGGCGGGACTAAGCCACTGGAGTGCCTCCGGCACAAGTCGCGCATAGGCGCCGTCGATCCCGCACCGTTTCAACAAGCAATTCTGTCACCCCGGACTTGTTCCGGGGTCCAGGGAAGCCGGGCGACGACCGTGCCCGTGGCTCTGGACCCCGGAACAAGTCCTGGGTGACAGCCCCGCTCGACCCGAAGGCGATGCGTCATCCGATACGGCGCCGAACGTTTAGAACGACGCGCAGACCGTGGAGATGACGCGCAGGACCGACTCCTGGCCGAAGCCGCGCTTATATGCCTCGGCGATCTCCTCGGTGCGGCGGAGGGCGTCCGCGCCGGGCGGGGCGATGACGACCAGCAGCTTCGACCGCTCCCGCTCGATCCTGCCCGCGGCGTTCCGCCACTGTCCCGCGCCGTCGAACACGGTCAGCCCGTCGGGAAAGCGCGGCGTGACTTCCTTCGCGAGAAACCGGGTCCAGGCCTCGTCGGATACGATTTCCGCCCCGTCCCTGGCTCGCCCGAAGAACAGGCTGTACTCGGCGAAGCGCGCGGTGCCGTCGGGACAGGCCGGCACCTCCGTGGCCTCCGCGATGGCGGCCATCCAGACCGCGAGCGCCGCCGCCGCGGCGATCCACCGGTTTCGTCCGCTCACGACCCCTCCTCCTTCCCCACCCGTCCCATATTTCGCGCACCGGGACAAGCCGTTGACAGCCGGGACCTGCCCGGCTATCGTCCGCCGCCGCGTTGCCGGCAGCTCGACTTGGAACCGTTGCCATGAAAGTGCTCAACTCGCTGAAATCGGCAAAGAAGCGCGACCGCGCCTGCCGCATCATTCGGCGCCGCGGCCGGGTTTACGTCATCAACAAGAAGAACCCGCGCTTCAAGGCGCGCCAGGGCTGACCGGCCGAGGGGCCTGACCCCCTCGTTGCGCCGGGCGAGCCTGGCCGGAACGGGGAAACCGCGATGAAGATGCCCGAGCCCGATGCGGATGTTATCGCGCGTCGGGCCGGAATCGTGCGCGCCCTGGGCGAAATCGTCCCCGGCGAAGGGGTGATCGACGACCGCGACGCGCTCCGGGCCTACGAATCCGACGGCCTCACCGCCTATCGCCAGCCGCCGATGATCGCCGTGCTGCCCGAGACGGTGGCGCAGGTCTCGGCGGTGCTGAAATACTGTCACGAGAACGGGATCAAAGTAGTGCCGCGGGGCGCCGGCACCTCGCTTTCGGGCGGCGCGCTGCCGCTCGCCGACGGCGTCCTGCTCGGCCTCGGCAAGTTCAACCGGGTGCTCGATATCGACTACGCCAATCGCTGCGCCGTGGTCCAGCCCGGCGTCGCCAACCTCGCCATCAGCCAGGCGGTGGAGGCGGCTGGGTTCTACTACGCGCCCGACCCGTCGAGCCAGATCGCGTGCTCGATCGGCGGCAACGTGGCGGAGAACGCGGGCGGCGTCCATTGCCTCAAATATGGGCTCACCACCAACAACCTGCTCGGCGTCGAACTGGTCCTGATGGACGGCGAGGTGGTTCGCATCGGCGGCCGGCACCTGGATTCGGCGGGCTACGACCTGCTCGGCGTCATCACCGGATCGGAAGGGCTCTTGGGCGTGATCACCGAGGTCACGGTCCGCATCCTGCCCAGGCCGCCATCGGCCCGTGCGGTGCTGATCGGCTTTCCCTCCGCCGAGGCGGCGGGGGATTGCGTGGCGGGCGTAATCGGCGCGGGCATCATCCCCGGCGGGATGGAAATGATGGACAACCCCGCGATCAACGCGGCGGAGGACTTCGTCGCCGCCGGCTATCCCCGCGACGCCGCGGCGCTGCTGATCGTCGAGCTGGACGGGCCGGAGGTCGAGGTCGACCACCTGGTCGAGCGGGTCGCCGGCATCGCGCGGGGCCTGGGCGCGACCTCGATCCGGGTCAGCGAGAACGAGAACGAGCGGATGAATTTCTGGGCCGGGCGGAAATCGGCCTTCCCGGCGGTGGGCCGGATCTCGCCGGACTATTACTGCATGGACGGCACCATCCCGCGCCGCCGCCTGCCCGAGGTGCTAGGGCGCATGGCCGCCATGTCCGACGAGTTCGGGCTGCGTGTCGCCAACGTGTTCCACGCGGGCGACGGCAACCTCCACCCGCTGATCCTCTACGATGCGAACAACCCGGGCGAACTCGAGCGGGCCGAGGCGTTCGGCGAGGCGATCCTGAAGCTCTGCGTCGAGGTCGGCGGCGTGCTCACCGGCGAGCACGGGGTCGGCGTGGAAAAGCGCGACCTGATGGGAACCATGTTCTCCGAGGACGACCTGAAGCAGCAGCAGCGCCTCAAATGCGCCTTCGATCCGGAGCAGCTGCTCAATCCGGGGAAGGTGTTCCCGGTGCTGCATCGCTGCGCCGAGCTGGGCCGGGTCCACATCCACGGCGGACAGACCCGGTTCCCCGACATCCCGCGCTTCTGACGCTCCGGTCTCGGGCCGGAGTCCGAAGTCGCCGCCCTCCCCCGGCCGCTCCCGCAAGCGGAAGGGGAGAAGGTGAGGAGGCGAGCGAATCTCCCTCTCCCCCGCGGGGAGGAGAGGGCGGGGGAAGGACGGGATCCCGCTCAGGCGGCGCTCGCCGTGTCGCGCCGCCAGACGACGGGATAGAGGTCGCAATCCATCGGGTCGCCGTCCGCCAGACCGTCCGCCGATAGTGCTTTCGCGGTGCCGGGCCGGGGGTCGAAGCGGGCGTCGTCGCCGGTATAGCGCACCGTGTATCCGCGCCGCCGCACGTCGTCGCGCAGATTGCCGCCGGCCCCGTGCACCGCTAGCGCGTGGAACGCGATTACGTCGCCGGGCTCCATGTCCCAGGCCACGATGTCGTAGTCGCCGCGCGCCGCGTCGATATCCGGCATTTTCTCGTAGTCCGGGTTTTCTTCGTATGTGTTGACCGTGGTCTTGCCGAACGCCTCGGGCTGGAACCAGCGGTCCCATCGGTGCGAACCGCGGACGAATTCGAGCCGTCCGTTCTCCGCCGTCGTCGGGTCGAGCGCGAGCCAGAACGACATCACCTGCCAGCCGCGCACCGGCCAGTAGGGCTGGTCGTTGTGCCAGCGGGTCGGTTGCGCCGTCCCGGGCTCCTTCACGAAGAGCTGGTCGTAGAGCAGGTTGACCTTGGAGGCGCCGAAGAACGCGGCCGCCAGTTCCGCAAGTCCGCTCTCGAAGCAATAGGCGCGCATATCGGGGTCGGTCTCCCAGATGCGCAAATTACCGTGGAAGCGGCCCCGACCCTCGGTGTCGTAGCTATGGAAAAAAGGGCCGGGATTTTCGATATCGCGCTCGATGGCGGCGGCGACCCGGTCCAGCCATTCCGGGCCGATGACCCCCTTCAGCAGGATGGCGCCGTCGGCATCGAAAGCCTCGATTTCGGCCGGGGTGATGCTGCAGGGCAAGGTCCGGTTCCTCCCGACGGGATCGCACTATTCTATACCCTCGGAAATCCATTGACGCGACCGACCGTGGTTTCCGTGAGCCGGTTGCCCGCCCCCGCCACGCTTGTTATATGGCGCCGCCCGCCGCATCCGCCTTCAAAACCGGGACATGCGCATGAGTGCAGCAGACGACTACAAGGTCGCCGACATCGCCCTCGCCGATTGGGGGCGGAAGGAGATCGCCATCGCGGAGACCGAGATGCCCGGGCTGATGGCGCTCCGCGCGGAGTTCGGCACCGCGCGCCCGCTCGAAGGCGCGCGCATCGCCGGTTGCCTCCACATGACGGTCCAGACGGCGGTGCTGATCGAGACCCTGACGGCGCTCGGGGCCACGGTTCGCTGGAGCTCCTGCAACATTTTCTCCACCCAGGACCACGCCGCCGCCGCGGTCGCCGCGACCGGCGTGCCCGTGTTTGCCTGGAAGGGCATGTCGGAGGACGAGTTCTGGTGGGCGATCGACCGCACCATCGAAGGTCCCGACGGCTGGCGCCTCAACCTCATCCTCGATGACGGCGGCGATCTCACCAAGGTGATGCACGACAAGTTCCCCACCCTGCTCGACGACGTGCTCGGCCTATCGGAAGAGACCACCACTGGCGTTCACCGGCTCTACGAGATGGCGCAGAACGGAACGCTTCGCGTGCCGGCGATCAACGTCAACGACTCGGTGACGAAATCGAAATTCGACAACCTCTATGGCTGCCGCGAAAGCCTGGTCGACGGGATCAAGCGAGCGACCGACGTGATGGTCGCCGGCAAGATTGCCGTGGTCTGCGGCTTCGGCGACGTCGGCAAGGGCTCGGCAGTCTCTCTGCGCAACCAGGGCGCGCGCGTCATGGTGACCGAGATCGATCCGATCTGCGCCCTGCAGGCGGCGATGGAGGGCTACGAGGTGGTGACGATGGACGACGCCGCGCCCGCCGGCGACATCTTCGTCACCTGCACCGGCAATATCGACGTGATCACCATCGACCACATGCGGGCGATGAAGGACCGGGCCATCGTCTGCAACATCGGCCACTTCGACAGCGAGATCCAGATCGCGGCGCTCCGGAACTACAAATGGGAGAACGTCAAGCCGCAGGTCGACGAGGTCGAGTTCCCCGACGGCAAGCGGCTGATCGTCCTCGCCGAGGGACGGCTGGTGAATCTCGGCTGCGCGACGGGGCATCCGAGCTTCGTGATGAGCGCGTCCTTCACCAACCAAGTGCTGGCCCAGATCGAGCTGTGGCAGAACCACGCCGATTACGGCGACGAGGTCTATGTCCTGCCCAAGCGTCTCGACGAGAAGGTGGCGGCACTCCATCTCGAAAAGCTCGGCGTCAAGCTGACCGCGCTGTCTTCGGAACAGGCGGACTATCTCGGCGTTGGACAGAAAGGCCCGTTCAAACCCGAATACTACCGGTACTGAGGGCGCATCGAGCTTGCCGGGCGCAGCGGCGGCGGCTAGAACGGCGCCCATGTCGGCGCCTCCCCCGCAATGCGCGCTGGCGCGCGTCGCCCTTCCCGATCTCGACGCGACCCGAGCGTTCGCCGGCGCGATTGCCGGTGTGGCGCGGGCGGGCGATATGATCGCTCTCGCGGGCGTCCTCGGCGTGGGAAAGACCACCTTCGCGCGGGCCTTCGTCAACGCCCGGGCGGCAGCGGCGGGCGAAGGGCCCCTGGAGGTTCCGAGCCCCACCTTTACCCTGGTCCAGCCTTACGACATCGGCGCGACGACCATCCACCATTTCGACCTTTACCGAGTGGACGCTCCGGAGGATGCGCTGGAGCTCGGCATCGAGGACGCCTTCGCGACAGGGATCTCTCTGGTCGAATGGCCCGACCGGCTGGGTCCGCTCATGCCCGACGACGCGCTCCTCGTCACCCTGTTACAGGGGGCGCGCGAGGATGCCCGGGAGGCGAAAATCGAGGCCGGTTCTTCGTGGCGGGAGCGGATCGGAGGGACGCTTGACCGTTTCCGCGCGTGACCGGGAGATCGGCGGTTTCCTCGCCCGCGTCGGATGGCGCGGCGCCGCCGTCGAGCCGCTGGCCGCCGACGCTTCGTTCCGCCGCTATCTGCGGGTCCGCCGCGGGACGGAGACCGCGGTGCTGATGGATGCCCCGCCGGACCGCGAGCCCGTCGAGCCCTACGCCGCCATCGCACGACATCTCGTCTCGCTCGGCTTCGGCGCCTCGCGCATCGCGGCGGAAGACCGGGAGTCCGGGCTGCTGCTGATGGAGGATTTGGGAGACGACACCTTCACACGGCTGCTGGTCCGAGGCGAGGACGAGGCGGCGCTCTACCGGCTCGCTGTCGATACGCTGATCGCGCTCCACCGTCTCCCCACGGCAACCGCCATCCCGCCGGGCCTCGCGCCCTATTCCGACGATCTGCTGATGGCGGAGGCGGATTACCTGATCGACTGGTATCTGCCCGCCATCGGTCTGCCCGTCGACCCTGGCCGGCGATCCACCTACGGCGCGCGCTGGCGGGAAGCGTTCGCCGAGGCCCGCGCGGTGCCGGAAACGCTGGTGCTCAGGGATTTCCATGTCGACAACCTGATCCGTATCGACGGGCGGGCGGGGACGGACGCCTGCGGGCTGGTCGACATCCAGGACGCGGTGGCGGGGCCGGTGAGCTACGATTTCGTGTCCCTGGTCCAGGATGCGAGGCGCGATATGCGGCCGGCGCTCGTCCGCGCGCTGAGAGAGCGCTACCTCGCCGCCTTCCCCGATCTCGATCCCGTGGACTTCGATCGCTCCTGCGCCGTCCTCGGCGCCCAGCGGCACTGCAAGGTGATCGGGATATTCACCCGGTTGTCGCGGCGCGACGGCAAGGACGACTATCGCCGTCATATCCCGCGCGTCTGGCGCCTCCTGGAAGAAGCCGTCCTGCATCCGGTGCTTCGTCCGATCCGGGACTGGCTCGACGGAACGATCCCCGCGGCCGTACGCGCGGTCCCGGATCCGGGGCCCGGCGCGTGAGGCCGCGCCGCGCGATGGTGCTGGCGGCCGGGCTCGGAAAGCGCATGCGTCCGCTGACCGAGACCGTGCCCAAGCCACTGATCGAGGTCGGCGGACAGACGATGCTCGACCGGGCGCTCGACAGGCTGGAAGCCTTCGGGATCGACGAGGTGGTGGTCAACAGCCACTATCTCGGCGAGCATATCGAGTCTCATCTCGCAGGCCGTCCCAGCCCCAGGACGACCGTCAGCCGCGAGGAGATTCTGCTCGATACCGGCGGCGGCGTTGCAAATGCGCTCTCCGGACTTGGCGATAGCCCCTTCTTCGTGGTCAACGCCGACATCGCCTGGCTCGACGGGCCGACGCCCGCGCTGGAGCGGCTCGCCCAAGGCTGGGGCGATGCCGCGATGGACGCGCTTCTGCTGATGCATCGATGCGTCGCCGCCTTCGGCTATGACGGGCGCGGCGACTATTTCATGGATGCCGACGGCGCACTCCACCGGCGCGCGGCCCGGGACGTTTCGCCATACGTGTTCACGGGTATCCAGATCCTCCACCCCCGGATCTTCGAAGGCGCGCCGAACGAGCCTTTCTCGCTCAACGCCATCTACGACCGGGCGGAGACCGCGGAGCGCCTGTTCGGCATCGTGCATGACGGGGAATGGTTCCACGTCGGCACCCCGAAAGCGCTCCGGATCGCGGACGACCGTCTGCTCGGCCGTCCCGGCGCGCACGATTTTCACGTCGGATGAAGGGCAAGGATCCCGCGCGTCCGTGCGTCTTCACGATCCCCGCCGGGGTCCCCTTCCTCGATGCGCTCGCACGCGGAATTCTGGCGGAGGAGAAGAGGGGCGAGGCCGCCCGCGCGACCGTGCTGCTGCCCAACCGGCGGGCCTGCCGCGCGCTCGGCGAGGCGATGTTGTGCGCGAGCCCCCGGCGGGCGCTTCTGTTGCCGGCGATCCTGCCGATCGGCGATCTTGGGCTGGACGAGGAATTCGAAGCCGACGATATCGCCGCGCCAGCGGCGCTCGACCTCCCTCCCGCCATCCCGCCGCTCCGCCGCCAGCTCCTGCTCGCCGAGCTGATCCGGGTCCGCGAGGACGCGTCGGGCGCACACGATCCCGCACGTATCGCGGGCCTCGCCTCCGAACTCGCGCGCCTGCTCGATCAGGTCGAGACGGAAAGGCTCGGTTTCGACCGGCTGGCCGATCTGGTTCCCGAAGCTTTGGCCGAGCACTGGCAGACCACGCTCGACTTCCTGCGCATCGTAACCGACGCGTGGCCGGCGGTGCTTCGGGACGAAGGGGCGATCGGTCCGGCCGAACGGCGAAACAGGCTGATCGAGTCCCGCATCGAGTCCTGGCGGCGCACGCCGCCCACGGGGAGGGTGATCCTCGCCGGTTCGACCGGCAGCGTGCCGGCAACGCGTGCCCTCATGGCGGCGGTGGCCGAGATCCCCGGCGGCGCGGTCGTCCTTCCGGGACTCGACCGCGAACCGCAACCGGAAGTCTGGGATGCGCTCGACGCCGGCCACCCGCAATACGGTCTCAAGCTTGTACTGGCAGAGCTGGGAATAGAACCCTCGGAAGTCGCGCCCTGGCCCGGGATGGAAGCCGCGCCGGCCGCTTCCGCCCGAACCGGCCTGCTTGCTACGGCCATGCGTCCCGCGGGCACGGACGCGCCGGCGCTCGAAGACGCTGCGCGGATCGCGGCGATCGAAGGCGTCTGCCGCATCGATTGCGCCGGGGCGCGGGAGGAAGCGGCGACCATCGCGCTGCTGCTGCGCGAGACGCTTGAGACGCCGGACAAGACGGCCGCGCTGGTCACGCCCGACCGCGGACTCGGCCGCCGGGTCGCGGCCGAGCTGGCGCGCTGGGAAGTGGACATCGACGATTCTGGCGGCACCGCGCTTGCACTCACCCCGCCGGGCACGTTCCTCCTGCTCTTGGCCCGCGCGCTCGCCGAGCGATGGGCGCCGGTGCCGCTGCTGTCGGTGCTCAAGCACCCGCTCGCCGCCTGTGGAATGGAAACCCGGAACTTCCGCGCCCGCGTGCGTGCTCTCGAACGCGTAGCGCTCCGCGGACCGCGCCCCGCGCCCGGCGCGGACGGGCTCAAACGTGTCCTCCGCGACAATGCCGAGCTCGCGGGCTGGCTCGACTCCGTGGCCGAGGCGGTGGCGCCCCTCGATAGCCTCGTCGCAGGCGGCGGAAGGGTGGAGATCGAGAAACTGGCCGAGGCGCAGATCGCCGCTGCCGAGCGGCTGGCGAAGAGCGCAGCGGAAGGCGGCGCCGAACGGTTGTGGTCGGGGGAGGACGGCGCCTCGGCGGCCGGTTTCATGGACGAACTCAGGGGAGCCTCGCGCGGTCTCGGCCCGGTCGAGGGGCGCGCATGGCCCGATCTGCTCGACACCCTGATGCGCGGCCGCGTCGTCAGGCCGCGCTACGGCCGGCATCCCCGGCTGCGGATCTGGGGCGTTCTGGAGGCGCGTCTCCAGGGCGCGGATCGGCTGATCCTGGGCGGTTTGAACGAGGGCACCTGGCCGGTCCAGCCGCCGGCGGATCCGTGGATGAGCCGGCCGATGCGCGCCGCCTTCGGGCTGCCCCCGCACGAACGCCGGATCGGGCTCGCGGCGCACGATTTCAGCCAGCTCTTCGCTGCGCCCGAGGTATTCCTGACCCGCGCCGCGCGGGTAGCCGGAACGCCCACGGTGCCCTCGCGCTGGCTGCTGCGGATCGAGAATGCGCTCGGCGCGGACGCCGGTGCGCTGGTTCGCGACGCGGCGCGATGGACCGGCTGGCAAGCGGCGCTCGACCGGCCGGAGAGGCAGGAGCAAGTCCAGGCGCCCGCGCCGACCCCGCCGGTCGCCGCGCGCCCGCGCCGGCTGTCGGTCACCCAAATCGAAACCCTGATCCGCGACCCTTACGCGGTCTATGCGCGTCATGTGCTGGACCTCCGGGCGCTGGAGCCGATCGACGCCGATCCCGGCGGAGCGGAGCGCGGCCGGTTCGTCCACGAAGCGCTCGATGCCTTCGTCCGTGCATTCCCGGACGCGCTGCCGGAGGACGCCTATGAAAGATTGCTCACGATCGGGCGGGAGGCGCTTCGCGGCATGGCCGACCGCCCCGGCGTGCGGGCCTTCTGGTGGCCGCGCTTCGAGCGCGTGGCGCGCTGGTTCGTGGAGCACGAGCAGGCACGCAGGGCCGGCATCGCGAACACCGCGACCGAGCTGACGGGCCGGCTCGAATTCGAAGCTCCCGCCGGCCGCTTCACGCTCACCGCGCGGGCCGACCGGATCGACGCGATGGTCGACGGCCGTGCCGAGATAATCGACTACAAGACCGGCGCCGTGCCGACCGGGAAGGACGTCAAGGCCGGGGTCGCGCCGCAGCTGCCGCTTGAAGCCGCCATCCTGGCCGCGGACGGATTCGAGGGGATCGGAAGCACGCCCGATCCGGACCTCGTCTACTGGAAACTTTCGGGCGGCGATCCCCCGGGCGAGGAATCCCGGGTGGAATCCGATCCGGCGCGCGCCCGCGAAGGCCTGGAGCGTTTGATCGGCCATTTCGACGATCCCGCGATCCCCTACGTTCCGCAGCCGCATGCCAACCGCGCGCCGGCGTTCAGCGACTACGACCATCTCGAACGGCTGGCCGAATACGCCCCCGGAAGAACCGCGAGGCGGCGGTGGTGAGCGCCCCCGAAGGCCAGGTCGTCGCATCGCGCCCGGCGGTCTCCGCCTGGGTGGACACGTCCGCCGGGACCGGCAAGACCAAGGTGCTCGCCGACCGGGTTTTGCGGCTGTTGCTCGGCGGTACGCCGCCGGAGCGGATTCTGGCGCTCACCTTCACCCGGGCGGCGGCGGCGGAAATGGCGAACCGCATATTCGCGGCGCTCGGCAGCTGGTCCGCGATGCCCGACGACAAACTCGAGAACGCGCTCGCCGATCTCCTGGAAGAGCCGCCCGACACGGAAATCCTGGCCCGGGCGCGTGCTCTCTTCCTCCAGGTGCTCGACGCGCCGGGCGGGATGCAGATCCAGACCATCCACGCCTTCTGCCAATCCGTGCTCGGCCGCTTCCCGCTCGAAGCCCGCGTGAATCCGCATTTCAGCGTCATGGACGAACGCACCGAAGGGGAAACGCTGCGTCATGCGCGCGACGCCGTCATCGCGGAGGCGGGACGGATTGCCGATTCTCCACTCTCCCGTGCCTTCGCCACCGTTGCCGTGCGAGGCGGCGAGAGCGGGTTCGACAGCCTGATGGGCTCCCTGTCCGGCGACCGCGACAAGGTGGAGGCGCTCGCCCGGGGCGCGGTTCCCGACATCGAGGCGGCGACGCGGAGCTATTTCGGTCTGATCCCGGACGAGACCGAGGAAACCGTCCTCGCCGCCGCCTGCGCGGAGGGCAGTTTCGACCGGGAAGGCTTGCAGCGCGCCGCGGAAGCTCTCTGCGGGGGGCTGAAGACCGACCTCGATTCCGGCACGGCGATCACGACCTGGCTGGAAAATCCCATCCCGACGGCCGAGGCCTTCGTCGACTACGCACTCGCCTTCCTGACGCAGAAGGGCGGCGTCCGGAAGAACCTTCCCACCAAGGCCGTGGCGACCGCTTCGCCCGAGGCGGTCGAAGCCTGGCGGGCGGAGGCGGAGCGTGTCCGGGCGGTCCGGGGACGCCTTCTTGCCGCCGCCGCCGCCGTCGAGAGCGCGGCGCTCGCGCGCATCGGCGCGTCGCTGCTTTCGAGGTATCGCGAGGAGAAGGCGCGCCAGGGGCGGCTCGACTACGACGACCTGATCTCGGGCGTGCAAAGGCTCGTCGAAGACGAGGCGGCGGCGCTCTGGGTGCTTTACAAGCTGGACGGCGGTATCGATCACGTGCTGATCGACGAGGCGCAGGACACCAACCCCCGGCAATGGGCGGTCGTCCGGGCGCTGGCGGCGGACTTCTTCGCCGGCGAAAGCGCGGAGGAGGGTGGGCGCACGGTCTTCGCCGTCGGCGATCCCAAACAGTCGATCTACAGCTTCCAGGGCGTCGAGGCCGGCGCGTTCGCGGCGATGCGGGAAGAGTTTCGCACACGCGTCGAGCAATCCGGCGCGGCCTGGGAGGGAGTCGAGCTCGGCCACTCCTTCCGCTCCACCGCGGCGGTGCTGCGCGCCGTCGACGCGGTATTCTCCGACGGCGATGCAAGGCGTGGGCTGGGGGACAGGCCGGTGGCCCACGCCGCCAGCCGGATCGGGCAGGCCGGGCGGGTCGAGCTGTGGCCGCCGGCCCGCCCCAGCGAGCCCGTCGACGTCGATCCGTGGCTGCCGGTCGACGAACCGTTCGCCCACCAGAGCGCCGCCTACCGCCTTGCCGAAGCCATCGCCGCCAGGATCGAGAACTGGATTCGGACCGGCGAGCGGCTGGAACCCCGGCGAAGAGCCATACGCGCGGGCGACATCATGGTGCTCGTGCGCCATCGCGGCGAGTTCGTCGACCATCTCGTTCGCGCGCTCAAGCAGCGATCCGTGGGCGTGGCCGGAATCGACCGGCTTGTCCTGTCGACCCAGCTCGCGGTGATGGACCTGCTCGCGCTGGCCGAGGCGGCGCTGATGGTGGACGACGATCTCACCCTCGCCGCGGTCCTCAAGGGGCCGCTGGCGGGGCTCGACGAGACGGCGCTGTTCGACCTCGCCCGCGCGCGCGGCGACACGACCCTGGCCGCCGCGCTCGCGCGCCGGCAAGGCGATCCGCGCTACGACCGCGCGCGCGGACTGGTCGACGAAGTGCTCGGGATGGCCGACTTCGTGCCGCCCTACGAGTTCTTCAGCCGCATCCTGGGGCCGATGGGCGGGCGCGAGAGGATCGTCGCCCGGCTCGGCCCCGACGCGGAAGACCCGATCGACGAGTTTCTCGCGCTCGCCCTCGATTACGGGCGCGAGCACACGCCCTCGCTCCAGGGCTTCGTGTCGTGGTTCGGCGGCGCGCAGGCCGAGGTCAAGCGGGACCTCGAACAAGCGGCGCGGGACGAGGTGAGGGTTCTGACGGTGCACGGCGCCAAGGGGCTGCAGGCGCCCGTCGTCATCCTGGCCGATACCATGCAGGCGCCGGTCGAGCGCGATCCGCTGCTGTGGTCGGAAACGGAGCCGCCCGTCCTGGTCTGGAAGCGTCGCCAGGACGCGCGCGACGCGGTTTCCAACGCTCTTGCCACGGCTCAGCAGGAGCGCGCGGAGGAAGAATACCGCCGCCTGCTTTACGTGGCGATGACCCGGGCGGAGGATCGGCTCTACATCGCCGGCCACACCCGGCAGAAGAACGTTCCCGAGGGTTGCTGGTACGCGATGGTCGAGCGCGCTCTGCGACCGATCGCGGAGGCCCGCGACATGACCCTGGAGGCTCCGGAAGAGGCCGTGGTCGTCGCCGGGCGGGGTCTCGTGCTCGAAGATCCGCAGACCGAACCGCCGGACAGGGTTCAACAGGCCGACCGGGAGATGCCGGCGGAGGAACCCCTTCCCGCCTGGGCGAAGCGGAAGGCTCCCGCGGAACCGCCCGCTCGGCCGGCCCTCAGCCCGTCCCGGCTCGACGAGGACGGGACGCCGGCGCGCTCGCCGGGCGGAGATGCCGCGTTCCGCCGCGGCCGGATCGTCCACGACATCCTGCAGCGCATCCCCGCGCCCCCGCCCGATGACCTGCGCCCCGCGATCGAGGCCTATCTCGCCCGGCCGGTGCTGGCGCTCGGCCCCGGCGAGCGACGCGCGATCGCCGACGAGATCCTGGCGTTGCTCGCCGACCCCGCCGCTTCCGCCGTCTTCGCGCCCGGCTCCATGGCGGAGGTTCCCGTCGTCGGCCGCATCGGCGGGCGGGAATATTCCGGTTGGATCGATCGGCTCGCGGTGGGCGAAGAGACGGTGCAACTGGTCGAATTCAAGTCCGACCGCGACCCGCCCGCCACGCCCGAAGATATCCCGCGCGGGTATCTCCGCCAGATCGCCGCCTATCGGGCTCTGCTGGCGGAGATCTATCCCGGCAGGCGCATCGAGTGCACCCTGGTCTGGACCGTCGGGCCGGTTGCCATGGCGGTTCCCGGCGAACTTCTCCACAGCCCGTCGTCTTGACCGGTCAATCGGCACTGCCTAGTTAAGAAGGTGCCGCGTAATTCCGCGCGGGCGGGAGTATTTCATGGCGACCAAGGCGGTCTCGGACGACTCTTTCGACACCGATGTCCTTCAGGCGGAAGGGCCGGTGGTGGTCGATTTCTGGGCCGAGTGGTGCGGCCCGTGCAAGCAGATCGGACCTTCTCTCGAGGAGATTTCGAACGAGATGGGCGACGAGCTCACGGTCGCCAAGATCAATATCGACGACAATCCGATGACCCCGTCCAAGTTCGGCGTGCGCGGCATCCCGACGCTGATGATCTTCAAGGAAGGCGAGCTCGCCGCGACCAAGGTGGGCGCCCTGCCGAAGTCGAAGATCATCGAATGGATCCGCTCCGCCCTCTGAGCCGGCGGCGGCGTTTCTTCAGCCGCCTACCGCGGATTTGAGCACGAACATCCTGTCGCAATAGGGGCATTCCACCCGCCCGTCGTTGGCGAGGCTGAGGAACACCTTCGGGTGGCCCAGCGCGCCACCGCCGTCGCACGAGACCTCGTTCGTCTCTACCTCGATGACCTCGGGCGGTTCGATGGGCTGTGACATCGGCAGGCGCGTCCCGCTGCGAATGGTGCCGGATGATAGCGCGCCCGTGCGGCGGATCAATCGGGAGCGGCGGTGCGTCGACCGTCCGAACCCCGGGGAAGCCGCCCCGGGTCAGCTCCACAACCGCGCGGAGGCGATCTCCGCTCCCTCCGACAGCGCCTTGAGCTTGGCCCACATGATGCTGCGATGGACGCGCCCGGCGAGCGGGCTCTGGCAGAAGCCGCAATCGGTCCCGGCCATCACGTTCTCCCGGCCGACGAGATCGGCGTAGCGCAGCAGCCGCTCGGCCACCAGCTCTGGATGCTCGACCACGTTGGTCGAATGGGCGATCAGGCCCGGCATCAATTTCCGCCCGGCCGCCGGCTTGACCGTCTTCCAGACCTGCCATTCGTGCTCGTGGCGCGGGTTGGCCGCCTCGAAGGCATAGGTGCCGGCATTCACCTTGAGCACGATGTCGACGATGTCCTTCATCGGCACGTCGAACATATGCGGGCCGTTCCAGCTCCCCCAGCAAATGTGATAGCGCGTGCGGTCGAGCGGCAGCCCACCCAGCGCGCGGTTGAGCGCGGCGATGCGAAGCTCCGCCCAGTCCCGGTATTCCGCCATCGACATCGGCGGAACCAGCCTTTCGTACATATAGGGCAGGAAAGCGTCGTCGACCTGCAGGTGGAGCCCGGCATCGACGATGGCCGCGTATTCCTCGTGCAGCGCGTCGGCGAGCGCGAACAGAAGGCTCTCCTCGTCGCCGTAATGGTCGTCCCTCGCGTTGGGGAGCGCGCTCGCCGGCGCCACCACCGGCAGAAAACCCTCGACATCGCCCGCCGCCGCCAGGGCGGCTTTCAGGTTCGCGATATCGCGCTGCAGCTCGGCCTGGCCGCCATAGGAAATCGGCCCCGTCACCACCGGCCGCGTCGGCGCGAGCGCGTTGCTAAGCACCCGGCTGTCGTATTCGCCGTAGAACTCGGGGAACGCCTCGCGGTCCCGCCCGCCGATGGCGTGGCTCATCGGGTCGGCGGCGTCCTCCGGAGTCATCGGCTGCCGTTCGACGCCGTTCAGCCGGTTCTGGACGTAAAACGCCCAGTTGATCGACTTGCCGTACTCGCCGTCGCTCACGATGTCGATCCCCGCCTCCACCTGAAGCCGCACCGCCTCCGCGATGGATTCGGTCAGGCAGGCGTCGAAGGCACTACCGTCGAAGGACTCGTCCCGCTGGTCCTTTTCGAGGAACTCGATCAGGGCCGGAGGCCTCACCAGGCTCCCGATATGGCTCACCGTTATGCGCTCTTCCTGTCTTGCCATTCCTCGCTCCCCGGTTCGTGCCGCCCGTTCGCCGCAGTGTTAGCAGCCCCCTGCCATACGCGTCACCGCAAACCTTCCGCCGGTTCGGCCAAATTGCTTCCCTGCCCCTTTGACGCTATGGTCGCCGTCCCGCAGGAAGCAACCGCGCGGCGCCCGTAGCTCAGTGGATAGAGCGCTGGCCTCCGAAGCCAGAGGTCGCACGTTCGAATCGTGCCGGGCGCGCCACCCCCGCCCATGCCGCGCGACGGACCGGGGACGGTCCCTGCATCCCGGCACGCCTCCAGCCGGAATCCTTTTCTATTCCGGTCGCTTGTCGCCCCCTCGGTTTGTCGCTTAAGATCGGGTCGACCAAGGGTCCAAACGGGAGGGAGAGAATGTTCTCATTGAACAGGCGCGGCCTGTTGGCCGGCGCCGCCGCGCTCGGCGCAGCCGCGTTGATCGCCGCCACGCCGGCGAAGGCAGCCGAGCCGATCAAGATCGGGTTCTCGATGGGGCTGACCGGCGGGCTCGCCGCCGCCGGCAAGTCGGCCCTGATCGCCATGCAGATTTGGGAGAAAGACACCAACGCCGCCGGCGGGCTGCTCGGCCGGCCGGTCAAGTTGATTTATTACGACGACCAGAGCAACCCGGCGACGGTGCCCGGCATCTACACCAAGCTGCTCGACGTCGACAAGGTCGATCTAGTGGTTTCCGGCTACGGCACCAACCTGATCGCGCCGGCGATGCCGATCATGATGCAGCGGAACCTGACCTTCATCGCGCTGTTCGGGCTCGCGGTGAACGACAAGTTCAACTACGACCGCTACTTCCAGATCCTGCCGGCGGGGCCCGAACCGGTGACCGACTGGTCGCGTGGCTTCTTCGAGTTGGCGAAGGCGCAGAAGCCCACGCCCAAGACTATCGCGCTCGTCGGCGCCGATGCCGAGTTCGCGCAGAACGCGATCCGGGGCGCGCGCACCCACGCCAAGAATTACGGGCTGAAGGTGGTCTATGACGGCAGCTACCCGCCGAGGACCGCCGATTACACGCCGATCGTCCGCGCCATTCAGGCGCGCAAGCCGGACGTGGTCTATGTCGCCTCGTACCCGCCGGACTCCGTGGGCATGGTGAAGGCGGCGACCGAAATCGGGCTGAAGACCAAGCTGTTCGGCGGCGGCATGGTCGGGCTGCAATATGCCAGCATCATGACCGCGCTCGGCCCCAAGCTGAACGGCATCGTCAACTACGACTTCTGGGTGCCCGAGCCCACCCTCAACTTCGAGGGGGTCGAGGCGTTCCTGAAGAAGTACCAGGCCGAGGTCAAGGGCAAGGGCGTCGATCCGCTCGGCTACTACCTGCCGACCTACGCGCATGCCTATATCGACGTTCTCGGCCAGGCGGTGAAGGCGACCAACAGCCTCGACCACGGCAAGCTCGCCGAGCACATGCGCAAGACCACCTTCAAGACCGTGGTCGGCGAGGTGAAGTTCGCTCCGAACGGCGAATGGGCCAGAACCCGGACGCTGATGGTCCAGTACCAGGACATCAAGGACAACAAGCTCGAGACCTTCGCCAAGGCGGGGACCCGGGTCGTCCTTTATCCGAAGGACTGGATCTCGGGCGAGCTCCGCTACCCCTATACCGAAGCAAGGTAGTGCCGAACGGCCGCGGCGGGCATCGAATCCCGCCGCGGCCGTGACGCCGATTTCCGCGGCGGAGGGGGGCCGGACCTCAAGTGTTTAGTTTCGATCTGTTGTGGAACGCGCTCGTCGCGGGTGCGCTCCTGGGGGGGTTCTACGCGGCGGTGAGTCTCGGGTTGTCGATCACCTTCGGCCAGCTCGACATCGTCAACATCTCCCATCCCGCCTTCGTGATCCTCGGCGCCTATATCGCCTATATGGGCAATGAGTGGTGGGGGTTCGATCCGATTCTCACCGGGGTGGCCGCCGCGCCGATCTTCTATTTGATCGGGGTCGGCACCTACCGATTCTACTATGAAGCCTTCGAACGACGAGACGACGAGGCTCTGCGCGGCCTCGCCTTTTTCTTCGGCGTGATGTTCATCGTCGAGGTCGCGCTGATCATGGTCTATGGCGTCGACTTCCGCTCCGTCCAGGCCCCCTATATCGGCGGCAACTGGGAGATCGGCGCCATCGGCATCCCGACCCGGATGTTCGTGCCCTGCATGGTCTCGATCGTCATGTTCATCGCCGTCTACACCTATCTCGCGCGCAGCTTCACCGGGCGCGCCATCCTCGCCGTCTCGCAGGATCGGCTGGCGCTCGAACTGATGGCCGCCGACCCGGTGCGGGTCAAACAGGTGGGCTTCGGCCTCGGCATCGCCACCGCGGCGGTCGCCGGCGCGCTCCTGATCATCATCATCCCCATCGAGCCTTCGGTCGGCCGGCTCTATATCGGCCAGATCTTCGCGATCGTGGTGCTAGGCGGGCTGGGCTCGATCACCGGCACGCTGGTGGCGGCGGTGATCCTCGGTATCGCCGAGAGCATGGTGTCGACCTTCTACGGGCCGTCCTGGGCGCCCGCGGTCGCCTTCGGCGTCCTTCTGCTGGCGCTCGCGATACGCCCGCAGGGCCTGTTCGGGCGCTGACGCATGGCGGGGATGACGCGCTTCTGGATCGGCGCCGGGGCGGTGATCGCCTTCGGGCTGCTGCTCGCGGTGACCGATATCATCGCCAACAGCTTCTGGTTCTTCGCCGCTTACGTGGTGCTGCAATACGTGGTGCTGGCGACCGCCTGGAACATCATGGGCGGCTATATGGGCTACGTGAACTTCGGCAGCGCCGGGTTCTTCGCCATAGGCGCCTATACCGCGATCGTGCTCTACAACCTGATCAAGGCGCCGCTGCTCGTGATGATCCCGGTGTCCGGCATCGTCTGCGGGCTTATGGGACTCGGCATGGGCTACCTCACGCTCAGGCTGCGCGGAGTCTATTTCGCCATCGGCACGCTGGCGCTCGCCGTGGTGCTCGAAACCCTGATGGTCAACTGGGACTTCGTCGGCGGTGCGACGGGGGCCTATGTCATCCGCCCGCGCACGATGGAACCTTTCGGCGACTACGTGAAATTCCTGACCTTCGTGATGCTGGTCCTCGCGGTGGCGGCGGTGGCGGCGGCGCGCTGGATCGAGCGCGCCAAGTTCGGGCGCGGGCTGCACGCGATCCGCGACGACGAGCTCGCCGCCGAATGCGCCGGCGTCCCGACGCTCCGGCTCAAGCTCATCGCGACCACCCTGTCCGGCTTCCTGATGGGCGTCGCCGGCGCGCCCTTCCCGCTCTATGTCGGCTATGTCGAGCCGGTATCGGCCTTCAACCTCGCTTATGCGGTCAATGCCATCGCGATGCCGATGATCGGCGGGACGACGATGTGGGCCGGGCCGGTGATCGGCGCGGTGCTGCTCGGCACGGCGCAGCAGATCGCCAACGTGACGATCTCGTCCGAGCTCAACCTGCTGATCGTGGGCCTGGTGCTGGTGCTGTTCGTCACGCTCGCGCCCGAGGGCATCATCGGTCTGGTTCGCAAGTATTTCGGGCGCGACCGATGAGCGGCGAGACCATTCTCGAGGTCCGCGACCTCACGATGCGCTTCGGCGGCTTCGTCGCCCTCGATTCGGTCGATGCCGAGGTCTTCGAGGGCGAACGGCTCGGGCTGATCGGGCCCAACGGCTCCGGCAAAACGACGATGATCAACTGCGTCTCCGGCGCGCTCGGCAACTATACCGGGACCGTCCGCTTCCGCGGCCGCGACCTCGGCAGGCTCAAGCCGCACAGCCGCACCAGGCTCGGCATCGCGCGCAGTTTCCAGATACCGCGCCCGTTCCGCAGCCAGACGGTGCGGGAGAATCTCTCCATCACGATCGAATACGCGACCGGGGCGAGCGGCGCCGAGCGCGACGACCGGGCGGAGGAGATCGTCCAGTCAATGGGGCTCGCCGAGCGCGCCGACGCGATCTCGGCCGGACTTACCCAGATCGAGATGCGCAAGCTCGAGCTCGCCCGCGCGCTCGCCGCCCGCCCGCAGCTGCTGATCTCGGACGAGGCGATGGCCGGGCTCTCCTCGGGCGAAGTCGACGAGCTGCTCGAAATCCTCTTCCGCCTCAACGAGGACGGGGTGACCATCATCATGATCGAGCACATCATGCGCGCGGTGATGCGGTTCTCCGAGCGCATCGTGGTGCTGGACGCCGGCAAGAAGATCGCCGACGGCGCGCCCGACAGCGTGGTCGCCGATCCCGAAGTCGAGAGGGCGTATCTTGGCGATTGAACTGACCGTCGAGGGGCTGGAGGCCGGCTACGGCACGGTGCGGGTGTTGCACGGGGTCTCGCTCAACGTGCGCGACGGTGAGACGGTGGCGCTGCTCGGCACCAACGGCAACGGCAAGTCGACCGTGCTCAAATGCATCATGGGCATCGTCCGGCCCGAGAGCGGGCGGATCGGTGTCGAGATCGATGGCGAGAAAATCGACCTGGTCGGGCTCGGCCCGCGCGAAGTGGTGGAGCGCGGGATCGGCATGGTGCCGGAAGGGCGGCGGTTGTTCCCGCGGCTTACGGTAGAGGAAAACCTGCACCTGGGCGCCTTCCGCGTAAGCGCGCGGCCGATGCTTTCGGACAACCTCGCCTTCTGCTTCGAGGCCTTCCCCGTGCTCGCCCAGCGCCGCCGCCAGCTCGCCGGCTCGATGAGCGGCGGCGAGCAGCAGATGCTCGCCATCGCCCGCGCTCTCATGTCCTCGCCCAGGCTGCTGCTGATCGACGAGCCGTCGGTGGGACTCGCCCCGATCCTGGTCAGCCGGACGATCGCCAAGATCAAGGAGCTCAAGGACGAGCACGGGCTGACCGTGCTGATGGCCGAGCAGAACTTCAACCAGGCGATCAAGATCGCCGATCGCGGCTACGTCATCGTCCATGGAGAGATGGCCCTCGCCGGCGAGAGCGCCGACGCGCTGCGCGAGAACGAGCTCGTCAAGCAGTACTACCTGGGGACCGACCTCTAAAGTCTGTCCGTTCTTCTTGGAACCGGTTTTGCTTTCGTCCCCCACCGTCATGGTCGGCGAAGGCCGACCATCCACGAGTTTTTCCTCGTGGACCGGAGACCAGCGTGAAGTAGCGAAAAAACAAGACGTGGATGGTCGGCCTTCGCCGACCATGACGGGGTAAGGCAAGAACTGGAGCGCTTCCAACTGAAACGGACAAGCTCTACCTTCCCTCTACCGCGCGTCGGACCGCTTCGGAATCCTGCTTCTTGTCGATCCGGGGGCGTTCGGTCTTCGCGTAGGTGTGTTTCTCGACCAGCTTGCCGTCGCGGAAGTGGAGCAGGTCGAGCCCGCGCCAGCCGCCTGCGCGGTCCCCGCTCTCCAGGGTCAGCAGCCAACTGATCATCGCCTTGCCGGTGTCCACGTCGAGGAACATGTCCTCGGTGTGGAAGCGCATCCTGCCGTACTTGCCCTTGAATTGCGGCTCGAAGGCGGCGCGGATCGCTTCCTTGCCGACATGGCGTTCGCCGTGGAACTCGTCATAGATGGCGTCGTCCGCGAAATAGGCCATCACCTCGTCGATGTTTTCGCGGTTGAAGGCTTCGGTGAAATCCTCGACCCACTCTTCCAGCTGTTCCCGGCTCACCGCCATCTCGTTCTCTCCTTCGGGCTAGCGCCCAGTGGTCAGCACCATCTTCCCCTTCACCCCATGCTCCTGGAACATCGGGATCACCGAGTGGAAGTCTTCCAGCGCGTGTACGCCGGTCACCTGGGGGTTGATCTCGCCGCGTTCGCACATCGCCATGATTTCGGCCACGGCATCGGCCATCAGGTCCGGCCGATGGCGGAAATGGAGGTCGAGCGCGACGCCCATCATCGTCAGGTTGCGCACGTTGAAATAGCCCGCCTTCGCTTCCGGGATGCGGCCGGCGGCGAAACCGACGGCCAGGATGCGGCCCGAGAACGCGAGCGCCCGGATCGCGGCGTCGAAGAAGTCGCCGCCGATCGGGTCGAGCACGATGTCGACGCCGCGCCGGTCGGTCACCGCGTAAACTTGCTCGCGCAGCGCGTCGCGCACGTTGTCGCTGGAGAGGTCGATCACGTGGTCGGCGCCGTGCGCTTCGATCAGCGCGATCCGCTCGGGCGACATCGAGGTCGAGCCGGCGATGGCCGTGGCGCCCCTGGCCTTGGCGATCTCGATCGCCGCGAGGCCCACCCCGCCGGACGCGCCGAGCACCAGGACCGTATCGCCCGCCGCGAGCTGGGCGCGCACCATCAGCGCGACATAGGAGGTCAGATAGGTCGTCATCATTCCGGCGCCGGTGACGAAATCGACCTTGTCCGGCAGCGGCCAGCATCGCTCCTTCGGCACCACGCGCCGTTCGGCGTAGGCGCCGAAGGTATAGACGGACGCGACACGGTCTCCCGGCTTGACGTGGCTGACATTGGCCCCGACTGCCGCGACCGTGCCCGCCGCGTCGCGCCCCGGCACGAAGGGGGTCTCGGGCTTCACCTGGTAGCGGCCCTGCATCATCAGCGTGTCGGGATAGTTGAGTCCGATGGCGTGGATGTCGATCAACACCTCGTCCGCTCCCGGCGCGGGATCCGCCACCTCTTCCAGCCTGTGCGTATCGATCGGCCCGAACTCGCGTATCACCACACCACGCATGACTCTCTCCTCCTGAGAATTCCGGCGGGAACCTATCACCGGGCCCTGTCATGCGGAACCCCGGCCTCCGGCTTGACCGCCGCCGGACGCCCGACGACTATCGCGCCGGATTTCGGAATACGAGGTATCCGGCATGGCGCAGCGCGTGGGCGGGACGGAGCCGGGCGCGGAGCACGATCTGGCGATTCCCTTCGCCTCGGTGAGGGCGCTTCTCGATTCCTACAAGGCGCGCGACCCCGGCCGGATCGCGCTGGTCGACCTCGACCAGGAAAGCTCGATCACCTGGGGCGAACTCCATACCGAGGCGAACCGCATCGCTAATTTCCTCGGCGATCGCGGCATCGGGCGCGGCGACTATGTCGCGGTGCTGTCGGAAGAGCGGCTGGAAAAGCTGATCGTCTGGATGGGGATCTGGCGCGCCGGTGCGGCGATCTGCCCGATCAATGTCGAGATGAACATCGGCTATATCGCACCCATCCTGCGCGGCATCGAACCCAGGCTCACGCTGTGGCACGAGACGATGGACGGTGCGCGCATGACCGAAGGCGTGGAGGGCGAGATCGTCCGTTTCGGGCGCTGGGAGAAGGGCAGAGCGGGCGACCCGGGGGCTGACGAGTTCTTTGCCCAACTGGCCGCGGTGCCGGCCGAGCCCGAGCTCGAATTCGACAACGCGGCCGACGACATCGGCAGCATCTACTGCACCTCGGGCACGACCGATACGCCCAAGCTCTTCGTCTGCGACATGCTGGGGCACTGGCTGTTCGGGCTGTCGACGATCGACTTCCTCGGCCTGACCGAGGACGACCGGACGCTGGAATACCGCTCCTTCGGCTGGAACTCGGCCCAGGGAGCGAGCCTGCTGCCGTGGATGCAGACCGGATGCACGCTGCACTTCGCGCGGCGTTTCTCGCACAGCCGGTTCTTCGACTGGGTGCGGGACAATCGGATCACCTTCTCGATCGGGATCCCGACGGTCATCAACATGCTGCTCGACGACCCGGTGGAGATCGACCGGGACGAAATCGCCTCGCTCAGGTTCATGAGTTCCAGCACCGCCCCGCTCGCACCCGAGCGCTGGCAGCAGTTCGAGGACCGCTACGGGATCAAGCTGCTCCAGTTCTACGGCTGCTCGGAAGGCGGCTGGGTGTGCGGCAACCGTCACTACTACAACCGCAAGGGAACCGTCGGACCGCCCGCCAAGCACCAGGAATTCCTGATCCTCGACGAGGACGGCAATCGCTGCCCGCCCGGCGTCGAGGGGGAAGTCACGCTGGGCGGCCCGCAATGTGTGGTGGCCTCGATGTCGGTCGACGGGGAGCGCGAGGATCTCAAGGGCCGGCGCATCCATCTCGGCGACCTCGCGGTGATGGACGAGGACGGCTTCATCACCGTGACCGGCCGGCTCAAGGACCTGATCATCCGCGGCGGCGTCAACATCGCGCCCGCCGAGATCGACAACGTGCTGCTCCGCCATCCCAAGGTCCACGAGGCTGCCGCCGTCGGCGTGCCCGACCCGATTTATGGCGAGGAGGTCGTCTGTTACGTTGTCGGCCGCACCGGCGAGAGCCTGACCGCGGGCGAGATCGTCGAGCATTGCAGGGCCGATCTGCCCGAATACCGGGTGCCGAAGGAGGTCCATTTCATCGACGCCCTGCCCAAGAACGACCGGGGCAAGGTGCGCAGGCCCGACCTCCGCACGATGTGGGAGGAAGCGCCAGGCGGGTAGAGCGAATTCCTTGCGGTTCCCCCCTTCTCGTGTGTTTTCGTTATGGCATCCGTTGATCGATTGTTTCGCGGAATATCGCGGTTTTCTTTGCAATTCGCGGCTAAAGCCGTAGATTTGCCCCGAAATCCGGGCTGCGGCCCGGTTTGCTTCTTGCATGAGAGCAAGGCGCGTGGCGGCGGGATGGGCCCGCCGCTCGTTGAAGCCGCCGACTAACGCGGCAACACACCGCTCCGACCGCCGATAAACGCGGTCATACGGAGACGCCAAGAGGAGACCTCATGAGCACCGCCAAGAAAGAAGCGCTCGGCGCGCCCGTCGACGCGATCAACGACCTGCGCAATTCGCTGGAATGGCTCAGGTCCGAGAGCGACCTGATCGAGACCGACAAGGAGGTCGATCCCGATCTGGAACTCACCGCGATCCAGAAGCAGATGGATGGCGGCTGCCCGATCCTGTTCAACAACGTCAAGGGCAAGCCCAATCACCGCCTCGTCACCAACCTGTTCGGTGACATCGAGGTGATCAACAAGATGTTCGGCTGGACCGACAACACCGACCGCACGCGCAAGCTCGCGCACGCGCTGTCGCATCCGCTCCCGCCGGAGATCGTTCCGCAGGACCAGGCGCCCTGCCAGCAGCACGTCATCGAGAACCCGGTCGACGTCAACGAGCACATGGTGCCGATCCGCCACACCACCTACGAGCCCGAGCTCACCGTGGGTTCCGGCAACCGGGTGGTGACCGGCGAATATTTCGACGGCGGATCCGACCTCGGCTACAACCGGATGAACTTCCGCTGGGGCAATGTCGGCACGTTCCAGATCTCGCCCGGCTCGCATATGTGGCAGGTCGTCTCCAAGCACTACAAGGACGACAAGCCGGTGCCGATCACGATGTGCTTCGGCGTGCCGCCTTCCTGCACGCTGCTGGCCGGGGCGGGCTTCGACTACGTGATCCTGCCGCAGGGCTGCGACGAGATCGGCGTCGCCGGCGCGGTGCAGGGATCGCCGGTCCGAATGGTCAAGGCCCGCACCGTCGATGCGCTCGCGCTCGCCGATTGCGAGCTGGTGCTGGAGGGCTACGTCAATCCCCGCGACCGCCGCTACGAGACCGCGGAGGCCGAGGAGGCTGGCGTCCAGGGGCGGTTCCACTTCCATCCGGAATGGGCCGGCTACATGGGCAAGGCCTACAAGGCGCCGACCTTCCACGTCACCGCCGTCACCATGCGCGATCCGGCGACCAAGCCGATCATCTTCGCGCTCGGCGTGCATACTCTCGATGACCACAATATCGACACCACCGTGCGCGAATCCGCGATGTTCGAGCTGTGCGAGCGCATGCAGCCCGGAATCATCCAGGACTGCGTGATCCCCTACTGCATGACCGACTGGGGCGGGGCGATCATCCAGGTCAAGAAGCGCAACCGGATCGACGAGGGCTGGCAGCGCAACTTCATGTCGGCGATCCTGTCGACCTCGCAGGGATCGCGGCTGTGCATCGCGGTTTCCGAGGACACCGACCCCTACGACATGGACGACGTGATGTGGTGCCTGACCACAAGGGTCAACCCGCATACCGACATCCTCAACCCGATCCCGGGCGGGCGCGGGCAGACCTTCATGCCGGCCGAGCGCATGACCGCCGGCGATCGCGAATGGACGGCGTCCAACACGCGTTTCGAGGGCGGCATGGGGATCGACGCCACGGTGCCGTTCGGCTTCGAGAGCGACTTCCTCAGGCCGGTCTACCCGATCGAGAAGGTCGATCTGGACGACTTCTTCTCCGGCGACCAGATCGCCAACGCGAAGGGCCGCATGAAGGGCTGGGTCCACTCGCTCGCGCGGACGGGGCGTTAGCTCAGTAAGGCGCTATTACCGAAGAGGCGGCCTTCGGGCCGCCTCTTTCTTTTCGGCCTTCGCACATGCGGAAACCCTGAATCCCGCCCGGTAGCATCGGGTGGACACGTGACGGCGCACGCCTTACATTTCTCCGGAAACGTTACCGGAATTGAGAAGGGCCATGGAAAACCGACCCGTTCATCACACATCCAATGCAAGGGTTGCCCGGCACAGGATCAAGGCGGCTGCCGCCGGGACGGCACGTGTCGAGGTATCGGTGCCGTCGGAAGATGTGGGCCTCGTCAAGGCGATGGCGGGAACGCTCCGTCGGGGCGGTACCGCAGCGGTCGAGTTGCGCGACATTCTGGCGGCGACCGTGTCGTCACCTCGGGCGAAAACAGGTGCCGACTTGGTCGCGTTTCTGAGGGCCTCGCCGCTTCGCGACGTGGATTTCGTGGTCGAGCGAGACCGGTCTCCCGGGCGGGCGGTCGATCTCGAATGACGGGTTTCCTGATCGACACCAACGTCATCAGCGAGACCGTCAAACCGCGACCCGAGCCGCGCGTGCTCGCCTGGTTCGAGAGCCGATCGCCTGGCGAACTATTTCTCACCGCGATCACTTTCGGCGAGTTGGTGCGTGGCGCGCGAAAGCTGGAGAAAGCCGGCCGGCGTCGGGGTTACGAACGCTGGATCCGGCGCGACCTAGCGCGTCAGTTCGAGGGACGGATCCTGCCGTTCGACCGGGAGGCGGGGGCAATATGGGGCGAGATTATGGCCGAGGCAGACCGGATCGGTCGACCGCGACCGGCGGTCGACGCCCAGATCGCCGCGATCGCCCGGCGACACGGCCTCACTCTCGTGACCCGCAACCTACGGGACTTCGAGGAGACGGAGGTGCCCATCCTCGATCCGTGGGCGCGGTAACGGCGGGGTCCGACATCCGCGAGCAGAGCGCGGCCCCCCGATTTCGGTCAGGCGGGGCGTTAGCGTAGCACGGCGCTATTGCCGACGGGGCAGCATTCGGGCCGCCTCTTTCTTTTCGGCCCCCGAACAGGCGGGTCGCGCCCAACTATACCGACCGTACCCAGTTCGTCACTGTCGCCGGATAACCCGAGCACCCGTCGCGAGTCCCGCTGTCGGTCCGCGGCATTCCTGCTTTCGCCGTGCCTTGGCCTCCGGTCACGTGCCCTCGATCTCGTGTCGAGCCGCCGTCGCCAGGAAGGCCGACCGGGTCATGCGGCGCTGCCTCGCCTCGTCGTCGATGGCCTCAAGCAGACCGCGGTCAAGGGAAATGTTGACCCGCCGCGATGATCCGCGGTCGAGGAGGAGCGGGATCAGCACGAAATCGGCGCCGCGCCGCCATTCGGCGAGATCCGGGTCCGCCTTGATAACGTCGATCGAGCGGGGCGCCGGAATCGGCTCGCCGTCGTCGCGGAGTCCCTCAACGTGGAACGCAAGGGCTTCGCCGCCCCGCCTTACGGCGTCGTCAACCGTGTCGCCCACCGAGACGCAGCCCGGGAAATCGGGGAAACTGACGCCGTAGCCGGCATCGTCCCGGTGGATGAAAGATACATAGCGCATCGCTTCGTCCTCCTCACCCAACGGGCCCGCCTAAGGCCGCCCTTCCGGCCACCCCTGTATACGTCAAGGCCCACAAACCTGCCTTTAGCATCCGTCCGGCCAGTTTCCGTCACCTGAAGCGTCTTCCCAGCGTTGCTGCTTCCCAACCCCACCAATGGGGAGGATCCGGAAATGGCA
The DNA here is from genome assembly GCA_965202835.1 of Alphaproteobacteria bacterium. GTDB lineage: Bacteria > Pseudomonadota > Alphaproteobacteria > MPNO01 > MPNO01 > MPNO01. Next base: position 1,609,186 of record CBDBCA010000002.1, read on the forward strand.
CAATGTATCTGCGCCGTCCCGGGGGCCAATCTGCGTAAGGAGTTCAACCCCAGCTTCCTGCTGGAATACCTTGGTGCTCAGCGCACTGCGCACCGACTGCAGCGGATTCGGTAGCCTCATACCCTGGCGGATATCGCCTAATCGAATGCGCACCTCCATTTCGCCAGCTGCCCGGGCCGGCGCTATGTAGTTCTCGATGACGTACCACCGGATGTGTGCCGCTGTGCTCATAGCTCGCTCCTCAGCCCCTCAGAACACGCTGGTATCGGAGTGTGAGTTGTCACCCTCGGATTCAGGTGCTGCCCCGCAGCCGGAAGCGCTGGATCTTTCCGGTCACCGTCTTGGGTAGCGTGTCGACGAAGTTGAACCAGCGCGGGTATTTGTAGCGGGCGAGCGCTTCCCGGCAATGGGCCTTGAGCTCGTCTTCCAGCGCCGCGCCCGCGTCTGCCGCGTCGTTCAGCACGATATTCGCTTCCGGCTTGATCAGGCCATCGTCGTCGGGGCGTCCGACCACCGCGGCCTCGAGCACCTTGGGATGTTCGATCAGCCGCGCCTCGATCTCGAACGGCGAGCACCAGAGCCCGCCGACCTTGATCATGTCGTCGCCGCGCCCGCAGTTGATGAAGTAGCCGTCCTCGTCCTGGTAATACATGTCCCCGGTGTCGAGCCAGTCATCGCCCAGCATGGTCGAAGCCGTCTTTTCGGGGTTGTTCCAGTAGAGCTTGGCCGCCGACTCGCCCCGCACCAGCAGCGTCCCCATTTCGCCGCCGGACACGTCCTCGCCCTCTTCGTCGACCAGCCGCACCTCGTAGCCCGGCACCGGGCGGCCCGACGAACCGGCTTTCCAGTCGGCCTCGGTGTTGGAGACGAAGATGTGGAGCATTTCGGTCGAGCCGAGCCCGTCGAGGATCAGCGTCCCGGTCTTTTCCTTCCAGCGCAGCATGACGTCGCCCGGCAACGCCTCTCCGGCGGAGATGCAGATCCGGATCGACGACAGATCCGGGTCCGCCTCTTCCATCGCATGGAGCTGCTGGGCGTACATGGTGGGCACGCCGAAGAACACGGTGGGGCGGAGCGCCTCGATGACCTCGAAGGTCATCTGCGGCGTGGGGCGCCGGTCGCTCAGCCCGATGGTCGCGCCGACCCAGAGCGGGAAGGTCATCGCGTTGCCGAAGCCGTAGGAGTGGAAAAGCTTGCTGACGGAGAACACGGTGTCGTCCTCGCGGAGCCCCGCGATCATCCGGCCGTAGCGCTCGCTGGTGCAGACCATGTCGCGATGGGCGTGAACGACGCCCTTGGGGTTCCCGGTCGAGCCCGAGGAGTAGAGCCAGAAACAATCGTCCCTTGCCGCCGTCGGCGCCGGCGCGAGATCGGCGGAAGCCACCGCCGCCTTCGCCCGCAGCCCGTCCGCGCCGTCCACCCGCAGGATCACCGGCGGCCTGTCTCCCACGCTATCGAGCCCCGCCTCGACCGCCTCGGCCCACTCGCGGCTGTAGACGACGCCGGTGCAGCCTGAGTCCTCGATCAGGAACTTGTAGTCCTGCGGCCGCATCATGGTGTTGACCGGCACCGGAACGATCCCCGCCCTGACCGCGCCGAAGAAGCAGCTCACGAAGTCCGGGCTGTCCTTGACCACCATCAGCACCCGGTCGCCGGGCCCGACGCCCGCGCCGAGCAACGCATTGCCGGCGCGCGCGACCTGTTCGGCGAGCGCGCCGTAGCTGGTCTCGCCCTCGACAGTCCGGATCGCGGTCTTGTCGCCGCGCCCTTCCTCCAGATGCCGGTCGATGAACGGGATCGCGGCGTTGAAGACGTCGGAAAAGACCAGCCCCGAGGGTGTCGCGGTCTCGTCGATGCGTACGGTGTTGTCCTTCACGTCCCCCTCCGGCGCCCGCTCGCGTCGCGCGCATCTTCGGTTCTTCCGTCCGGCCGGGCAAGTCGCGCAATGCGGGGTCCCGCGGGTTGACGAGGCAACGCAAAATCGTATTGATAGCCCCCGAACCTGCACACCTTCAGCGCGCGAATTTCGAGCGCCCGACGCGCCGGATCGGCGCCGCATCGCCGGAATCCGCGCGCGAAATCGGAACATCGAAGCGGCGGCGGCCTGCGGCGGAACGGCTTCGGCAGGAAGAAGGAAGCGATGAGTCAAACCCAGGAAAAATACGTCGGGCAGCCGATCGACCGGGTCGAGGACGCGGCGCTCCTGACCGGAAGCGCGATGTTCTCGGACCACCTGCCGACCCGGACCGGAACGCTGCATGCCGCGATCCTGCGCTCGCCCCACGCCCATGCCAAGATCGTCTCCATCGACGTCTCGGCGGCCAGGGCGATGCCCGGTGTGGTCGACGTTCTGACCGGCGAGGACCTCAAGGACATCTCCGATCCGTTCCTGATCGTCCTGCGCCAGCCGATCCTTCAATGGGCGCTCGCTGTCGGGAAGGTCCGCTATGTGGGCGAGCCGGTGGTCATCGCCATCGCGACGGACCGCTACCGGGCGGAAGACGCGCTGTCGGCGGTAGAGGTCGCCTACAAGACTCTCAAGCCCGCCGTCGATCCCGAGGAAGCGGCCAAGGACGACGCGCCGGTGGTCCACGAGGACGTCGGGTCGAACGTCGTGTCCACGCGCGACTTCGTCTACGGCGATCCGGACGCGGCGTTCGCCGAGGCCGACCGGAGGGTCAAGCTCAAGATCTCGTATCCGCGCAACTCGCACACGCCCATCGAAGGCTTCGTGGCGACGGTGGCCTACGACGCGGCGACCGAGTCCTACGACGTCCAGTCCAATTTCCAGGGGCCGTACTCGACCCACACGGTGATCTCCAAGGCGCTCCGCGTCTCCAGCTCCAAGCTCCGGATGCGCACTCCAGCCTTTTCCGGCGGCGGGTTCGGGGTGAAGGTCCAGGTCTTTCCCTATATCGTCCTGATGGGGCTTGCCTCCCGGGTCACCGGCCGGCCGGTCAAATGGGTGGAGGACCGGCTCGAGCACCTCACGGCGGCGGCCGCCGCGCCCAACCGGGTGATCTCCATCGAGGCCGCGGTCAAGAACGACGGGACCATCACCGGCTTCAGGTTCGACCAGCTCGACGACTACGGCGCCTTCCTCCGCGCCCCGATGCCGGGGCCGCTCTACCGCATGCACGGCATCCTGACCGGCGCCTACGACGTCAAGAACCTCTCCGTCACCAACCGGCTGTTGCTGACCAACAAGTGCCCGTCGGCGATGGTGCGGGGCTTTGGCGGGCCGCAGATGTACTACGCCATCGAGCGCCTGGTGCAGCGGATCGCGGTAGAGCTCGGCATGGACCACTACGAGGTGATCCGCAAGAACCTGGTGCCGGCCGGGGTCTTCCCCTATCGCGCCGCCGCCGGCGCGCTGCTCGATTCCGGCGACTACCCCGCCGCGCTCGAAAAAGCCGCGCGGGAGGGGCAGCTTGAGGGGCTCAGGAAACGCCGCGACGAGGCCCGCGCGGAAGGCCGCCTTTACGGTATCGGCTATGCCGCGATCGTCGAGCCGGCACAATCCAACATGGGGTATCTCTCCAATATCCTCCCGCTGGCGGAGCGGCAGAAGAACCCCAAGGGTGGCGCGGTCTCGAACGCGACGGTCAATATCGATCCGCTCGGTACGGTGAACGTCACCGCCGACTCGATCCCGCAGGGCCAGGGGCACATGACGGTGCTCTCCCAGATCGTCGCCGACAATCTGGGGCTTGAGCCCACCGACATCCACGTCAACCTTGAGCACGACACGGCGAAGGACGCATGGTCCATCGCGACCGGCAACTATTCGTCGCGCTTCACCTCGTCCACCGCCGTGGCCGCCGACCGCGCGGCCAAGAAGGCGCGCGCCAAGCTCGCCAGGATCGCCAGCCAGACGCTCAACGTGCCGGCGGAAAACCTCGAATTCGGCGACGGCAAGATCTACGCCGCCGACAACCCCGACAACGCCGTCAACCTCTACCGCGTCGCCGGTTCGGCGCACTGGACGCCCGGCAACCTGCCGGACGACATGGAGCCCGGCATTCGCGAGATCGGCTCCTGGTCGCCGCCCGAGCTGGAACCGCCGAACGACAAGGACCAGATCAACTCCTCGCTGACCTACGGCTTCGTGTTCGATTTCTGCGGCGTCGAGATCGACCGCGACACCGGCGAGGTGAAGATCGACAAATACGTGACCATGCACGACTCCGGCACGCTCCTGAATCCCAAGCTCGCCGAGGGGCAGGTGCACGGCGCGTTCGCCTGGGCCGTCGGCTGCGCGCTCTACGAGGAATTCGCCTATGGCGAGGATGGAAGCTTCCTGAACGGCACCTTCGCCGATTACCTTGTGCCGACGGCCTGGGAAGTGCCGGAGCCGCAGATCGTCCACATGTCAACGCCGTCCCTGGTCACACCGCTCGGCGCCAAGGGGGTTGGCGAGGGCAACTGCATGTCGACACCCGTGTGCATCGCGAATGCGGTTTGCGACGCGCTCGGGGTGGAGAACGTCACCCTGCCGCTCAGCCCCAACAAGGTGTCGGCCCTGATTCACGGAGAGGAACGGCCGCCGCCCGAGGGCTCCGGGGCCGCGCCCGCGACGAAAAGCGAGGCGGACCGCGTCATCGCCGGGACCGGAGAGGCGTTCGTTCCGGCCGCGCAAGAGGAAGTATGGTCGGCGCTGCTCGATCCGGAAAAGCTCGCGGCGGTCATCCCCGGCTGCCATTCCCTCGACCGGATGGGCGAGAACGACTACCGCGCCGAGGTCTCGATCGGCGCAGGTCCCGTCAAGGGCCGCTTCAAGGCGACCGTCGCCCTGAGCGACATGGACCCGCCCAACGCGGCGACGCTGACCGGCGCGCTGACCGGGTTGCTCGGGCTCTCCGAAGGGACCGGGCGGGTGACGCTGACCTCCAGGGACGGCGGCACCGCGCTCGATTACGACTACAGGATCGAGGTGTCGGGCACCGTCGCCGCGGTCGGCGGCCGGATGCTCGAAGGCGCCGCCCGCGCGCTGGTGCGGCAGTTCTTCGAGCGTCTCGCCTCGGTTCTCGCCGGCGGACCCGCGGAGGCTCCGGAGGCGGACGCCTTGGCGGCGACGTGGTGGCGACGCCTTCTCGCCGCGCTGGGGATCGGCCGATGAAACCGAGCCCGTTCGACTATATCCGTGCCGTCTCGGCCCTGGAGGCACTTCACGGCCTCGCCGCCGCCGGCGACGACGCGCGCATCCTCGCCGGCGGGCTGTCGCTCGTGCCGATGCTCAACTTTCGCCTCGTCGAACCCTCGGTGCTGATCGACATCTCCGGCATCGACGATCTCGACTATATCCGCCAGGACGACGGAGTCGTGGAAATCGGCGCCTCCACGCGGCAGGGCACGCTCGAGCGCTGGGACGGCATCGCCGACAAACTGCCGCTCGTACATGCGGCATTCCCTCATATCGGCCACTACCAGACCCGCAGCCGGGGCACGGTGTGCGGCTCGGTCGCCCATTCGGACCCCAGTTCCGAATTGCCGCTATGCCTCGCGACGCTAGGAGGGGAGGTCGTGCTGCGTTCGGCCGGCGGCGAGCGCCGCGTCGCCGCGAAGGATTTCCAGACCGGGATGCTGACCACGTCGAAACGCGGCGACGAGATGGTCGCCGCCGTCCGCTTCCCCGTCGCCGAGCCCGGCTGGGGCTACGCCTTTACCGAGATGGCCCAGCGGCGCGGCGACTTCGCCATCGTTGCCCTCGCGGCGGCGGCTTCGGCCGACCGGATCCGGCTCGGCGTGGGCGGTGTCGCCGACCATCCGACGGTGCGCGAGTGGGATGCGCTGGAGGACAGCGCTCTGGACGACGCGCTCAACGCTTTCGCATGGGATCTCGGCGGGTATGACGACGTTCACGCCTCGGCGCGGTACCGCCGGGAGCTGGTGCGCCGGCTCGGGAGGAAAGTCATCGAGGAGGCCAGATCATGCCGCAGTTGAGCCGGGATGCCCGCCACGCGGTTTCGTTCACGCTCAACGGCAAGCCCGCCGAGGGCCATGCCGAGCCGCGCATGCTGCTGTCCGACTTCCTGGTGCACGAGCTCGGACTGACCAGCGTGCATGTGGGCTGCGAGCACGGCGTGTGCGGCGCCTGCACGGTCCGCATCGACGGCGCGGTCGGACGGGCCTGCCTCACCTTCGCGGTTCAGGTCGACGGCAAGCGGGTCGATACGGTGGAAAGCCTGGCCCCCGAGGAAGGCGGGCTCAACGACCTTCAGAAATCCTTCCGCAAGAACCACGGGCTGCAATGCGGCTATTGCACGCCCGGGATCCTGATGTCGCTGAGCGCCTATCTGGAAGAGAACCCGAAGCCGGGCGAGGATGAGTTGCGCGACATGCTGAGCGGCCATCTCTGCCGCTGCACCGGCTATGTCAACATCGTCCGCGCCGTGATGGGGCATGTCGGCAATTCGCCTTAGCGCGGCCCTCCCGACCGCGATCGAGGACCGCGCGGTCCATGACCGTGCCGTCCGTCATTTACGCGACGCGAATGTGGTGCTGCCGACCTTCGAGGAACTCGCCGATCCGGCGTCGATCCCGGGCGATATCGCGGCGCGGACCATGCAGATCGACCGCGACGCGGCCGATCCGGCCAATCTGTTCCGCGTCCACTGGTTCAACGATATCGGAACCGGCGGCATAAGGCCGGTCCCGCCGCATGTGGTTCTGCCCAGGGCCCTGACCGGCGTCGACGCGCCGATCGCCGTGGCGCTGGGCAACAGCTTCCCGATGATCGGCGCGCACAAGGTGCTCGCCGCCTATGCCTGCCTGGTCTCGCGGCTGGTCACCGGCCGCTTCGATCCGGCCCGCAACAAGGCGGTGTGGCCCTCGACCGGAAATTACTGCCGCGGCGGGGTTGCGATCTCGCGCATCATGGGCGTGCGCGGCGTGGCGGTGCTGCCGGAGGGGATGAGCGCCGAGAGGTTCGACTGGCTGCGCGAATGGATCGAGCATCCGGATGACATCGTCCGCACGCCGGGCTCCGAAAGCAACGTCAAGGAAATCTACGACGCGTGCGACGAGCTGGAGCGGGACCCCGCCAACGTGATCCTCAACCAGTTTTCCGAGTTCGCCAACTATCTCGGGCATTACCGATGCACCGGGCCAGCGCTGCAGGCGGTCTACGCCCATCTCCGGCGCGACAACCCCGATCTCGCGCTCGCCGCCTTCGTCGCCGGCACAGGCTCGGGCGGAACGCTCGCCGCCGGAGACCGTCTGAAGGAAGCGGAGGGCGCGCGAATCGTCGCGGTGGAGCCTCTCGAATGCCCGACGATGCTCTATAATGGTTACGGGGCGCACAACATCCAGGGGATCGGCGACAAGCACATCCCGCTGATCCAGAACGTCATGAACACCGACGCGGTGGTGGGCGTTTCGGACCGCAATTGCGACCGGCTGAACGCGCTGTTCAACACCGAGTCGGGGCGGTCGCACCTGACCGGACGATGCGGCGTGGATGCCGGGACCGTCGCTCGGCTCCCGGATTTCGGCCTGTCGTCGATCGCCAATGTGCTGGCTTCGATAAAGACCGCGAAACACTACGGTCTCGGCCCCGACGACCTGATCGTGACGGTCGCGACCGACGGGGCCTCGATGTATGACAGCGAGCGGGAGAAGACCGTCGAGACCCACTTCGACGGCGACTTCGACGGCGTCGCGGCGGCGGAGACGTTCGGCCGCGATCTCGCGGCGACCGGGGCGGACCATGTGTTCGAAACCGGCCACGCCGAGAGCACGCGCATCTTCAATCTCGGCTATTTTACCTGGGTCGAGCAGCGCGGCGTGGACCTCGGGGCGTTCGACGAACGCCGCGACCAGGGATTCTGGACCGGGTTGCACGAGGTGCTACCGCTATGGGACGAAGCGATCCGAGCGTTCAATGCCGAGACCGGCGTCAACCGGCCGGGCTGAGGAGAAGACGACGTGATCAAGCCCTATGGGGAACTCAGGCGCGAGACCGAGGCACGGGACCGCAGCCTGCGCGAGAAGGTGATGTCGCTGGAGGAAGCGGCGGCGCTGGTCGATGACGGCAACCATGTCGCGCTCGGCGGCTGCACCCTGTCGCGGACGCCGATGGCGATGGTGTGGGCGCTGATCCGCGCGCGAAAGAAGGACCTCGTCGTTTCACGCAGCATCACGTCCTCCGAGGGCGATTTGTTCTACGGCTCCGGCGCCAGCCGTCACGTGCTCACGAGCTGGTTCTCGCAGGGCATCGTCTGGGGCGTCTCCAAGGTGATGCGCCACTACACGGAGACCAAGCAGGCGATTTTCGAGGAGTGGAGCCACATGGCGATCGGCGTGCGCTACCGCGCCGGCGCGATGGGGGTGCCCTTCATCCCGGTGCGCAGCATGATGGGTTCGGATCTGACCGGCCGGATCGACGGGCCGAAGGAGATGGACTGCCCGTTCACCGGGGAGAAGCTGCTGCTGGTGCCCGCGCTAAACCCCGATGTCGCACTGATCCACGTCCAGCGCTGCGACCCTTACGGCAACGCGCAGATGGACGGGCTTCCCTTCATGGACGCGGACATCGCGATGGCCGCGAAACGCGTCATCCTGACCACCGAGCGGATCGTCTCCAACAACCAGATCCGCCGCGCGCCGGACCGGACGAAAATTCCGTTCATCACGGTCGATGCCGTGGTCGAGACGCCCTATGGCTGCGCGCCGCATGAGTGCTACGGCGTCTACGAGCCGTTTCTTCCCAACCTCGACGCCTATGCGGCCCTGATAAGCCGTGACGCCGAGGCGGGCGTGAAGGAGTATCTTGAGCGTTACGTCTACGAACCCAAGGACTGGGTCGCCTATCTCGATCTCCTGGGTATGGACAACGTGATCGACGCGGCCCGGCGCGGCAGGAGCGTCTACAATGACTGAAAACGGATCCCACAGCGCGTCCGAACTCCTCGCGGTGATGAGCAGCCGGGTGCTGGAGGATGGGCAGACCGTCTTCGCCGGCGTCGGCATTCCTCTCCTCGCGGCGACGCTGGCCCAGCGCACCCACGCGCCGGGGCTCACCATCCTGTTCGAGGGCGGGGTGCTGGGCCCCTTCATCGTCCCGGGAGAGTTGCCGCCGTCGACCAACGAACAGCGCTGCACAAGGCAGGCGAACATGGTGCTGTCGAACACCGACGTGCTGCTGCTCCTGCAGCGCGGCTATGTCGATATCGGCTTCATGGGCGGCGCGCAGATCGACCAGTACGGCAACCTCAACAGCTCGTTCATCGGGGATTCCGAGGATCCCAAGATCAGGCTGCCGGGAACCGGCGGCGGCAACGACATCGCCAGCCTGACCAGGATGATCGTCTCGATGATCCACGAGAAGCGGCGCTTCGTGGAGAACGTGGACTTCGTCACCTCCACGGGCTACTGGCATGGCGGCAGCACGCGCAGCGATTCCGGTCTGACGACGGGCGGCCCGTACCGGGTGATTACCGACCTCGCCGTCCTCGGCTTCGACGAGGAGACCAAGCGGATGAAGGTCGAGGCCCTGCACGACGGCGTCGAGCCGGGGCAGGTCCAGGACGCGACCGGTTTCGAGCTGATGTTCGACGACGAGATCGGGACCACCGAGGCGCCGACCGCGGAAGAGCTCGCGGTGCTGCGCGAGATGGATCCCGACCGGGTCTATATCGCCTGAGCGAAGCGCGCCCGGAACACCAGCACGGGGGAGAGACATGGCGAGCAAGATCGTCGGCATCGCGATGCAGAATTTCACGGCGGCACCGGAGATGCCCGATCCGCAGGGGCTGATCGACTTCGCGGTCCGGATGGAGGAGCTGGGCTACGAGTCGGTCTGGGTCTGGGATCATGTCCTGCTCGGCGTCGACCCCTATTTCCCGATCCTCGACTCGCTGACCGTGCTGACGGCGGTCGCGGCGCGGACGACGGAGATCCGCATCGGCACCGGCATACTCGTGCTGCCGTCGCGCAACCCCGTGGTGCTCGCCAAGCAGCTCTCCAGCCTCGACCAGATCTCCAACGGCCGGCTGACGCTCGGCATGGCGTCCGGCTGGTACAAGCGCGAGTTCGACGCCATGGGCGTGCCGTTCAACAAGCGCGGCAACATCATGGATCAAAACCTGGAGATCCTGACCCGGCTGTTCACCGAGGATTCGGTAACAGGCAACTACCCGCCCTACGAGCTGCGCGAGGCGGTGATGTCGCCCAAGCCGGTGCAGAAGCCCCGCCCGCCGATCCTGATCGGCGGCTATGTCGATCGGGTGCTCAGGCGCGCGGCGATCGCGGGCGACGGCTGGTTGACCTACTACTACACCGTCGAGGGGTTCGTGAAATCCTGGGACAAGGTGCGCCGTTTCGCCGAGGAGGGCGGCAAGGATCCCGATACCCTCAAGAGCATCAACCAGCTTCCGATCATGGTAGGCAAGTCGCGCGCCGAGGTGGAGAAGCCCATGTATGAGTGGCTGACCACCGAATGGGATTTCGCCGGGTGGAGCGATTCGACCACCGACAGCGCGGTGCTCGGCACCACCGAGGAATGCATCGAGCAGCTTCGGGCCCATATCGATGCGGGCGTGCAGCAGATCACCCTGGTGCCCTATCGCTTCGACATGGAGCAGATCGAACGGATCGCCGAGGAAATCCTGCCGGAGATCGGCTGAGGCGCGGAGACGCAACGTGGCGGATAGCAGGTTCGCGGTCGCGGAAACCACGATTGCGGACATTCACAAAGCCTATCGTGACGGTGCGCTGACGGCGCGGACGCTGGTCGAGACCTATCTCGACCGGATCGAGGCCTTTGATCGGAACGGTCCGGCGATCAATTCGATCGTCTCGGTCAACCCGGATGCGAAGGACGAGGCCGCCCGCCTAGATGCGGAATTGGCGCGAAGCGGCCCGGTCGGACCGCTGCACGGTATCCCCGTCATCGTGAAGGACCAGGCCGATGTCGACGGCATGCCGACGACGATGGGCTCGCTCCTGTTCAAGGACCACTATCCGGGGCGCGATTGCTTCGTCGCGGCGCGGCTCAAGGAGGCCGGCGCGATCGTCCTCGCGAAATCCACCCTGGGAGAGATGGGGGCGGGCGACACTCACGGATCGCTGTTCGGCTCGACGCGCAACGTCTACGACCTCGCCCGGACCGCCGGCGGATCGTCGGGCGGGTCGGGCGCCGCGGTGTCCGCCAATCTCGCCGCCGTCGCCATCGGCCAAGAGGGATTCGCCTCGATCCGCCGGCCGGCGACCTGGAATGGAGTCGTCGGCATGCGCCCCACCGCCGGGCTGGTAAGCCGCGGTGGCGTCTATGCCGGCTGGCCGATGATCAACGGCTCGCTAGGGCCGATGTGCCGCACCGTCAGCGATGCCGCGCACCTTCTGGACGTCATGGTCGGCTACGACCCGGCCGACCCCATCACCGCACGGGGCGTCGGCCATGCTCCGAAGAGCTACGCCGCCGGTCTTGATGCGGAAGCGCTAGGGGGGGCGCGTATCGGCATCCTGCGCGAGCCGATGGGCTTCAACGCGGAACCGCACTCAGACGACTTCGCCAAAGTCGACGCGGTGTTCGATCGCGCGGTGCAAGAGCTCGCCTCTTGCGGCGCGGAGATCGTGGATCCGGTGGTCATACCGGACCTGCTCGAATTGCTCGCTACGCGGGTCAACGACCGGGGGGAGGAAGACGCTTCGTTTCTCGAATATGTGTCCGGGAGCGCCGACCCGCCCTTCGCCTCGCGCGAGGAGGCAATGGCCTCGCCGCTTTACGCGGAGACCTTCCGCGGCGTCCGCACCCGTTGGGCCGCCAACGCCACCGCCGAAGCACAGCGCGCGTGCCTGGCCGCGCGTGAGCGGCTGATGACCAACCTCCTCGCGGTCATGGCCCACCATCGCCTCGACGCAATCGTCCACAAGGCGGTGGAACACCAGCCGACCCTGATCGAGGACGGTGTCAACCCGCCCTTCGTCGACCAGAAGGGCGTGCCTTACCTCAATACCTTCGTGATCTTCGTGCCCTCGATCGTGGTTCCGGCCGGCTTTACCTCGGACGGGTTGCCGGCCGGCATCACGTTTCTCGGCCGCGGCTACCACGATGCGCGGATGATCCGCTACGCTTACGCCTACGAACAGGCGACCCGCCACCGCAGGCCGCCGGACTCAGCCCCCTAGCGCCCGTCCGTTTCAGTTGGAAGCGCTGTTACCCTTGCTTCCTGACCGTCAATGGACGGGGCGGTTCCAACTAAAGCGGACACGCTATAGAGCCGGTTCGTCCGCCGCGCGCTTTTCCCGGGTCCGGAAAGCGTGCCAGCCGATCCAGAGGATCGCGGCCACGATGGCGGGTCCATAGAACGTGCTGTCGTTCGAGATCACCAGCGCGGCCAGCGCGAGCCGGAGCCCCACCTCCCATAACGGCAGCGCCGTCCGGTCGAACCGCGCGAGCGCGCTCGCCAGCAGATAGAGCCCGAAGATGAGCCGTGCCAGCAGCCACAACAGCGGCACCAGTTCTACCGATCCGTCATATCCCGGCAGATAGGCGATTTCCGCGCCCGTGGACTTGGGATCCACGACCGCCGGTTCGATCAGCAGCAGTTCGGGATAGACCGCGAATACGAAGGGTATGACGAAGATGACGATCCCCGAGCGCACGGCCGAGAAACCGGTCGACATGGGTTCGGCCTTGGTGATCGAGCTCGCCGCGAAGGCGGCGAGCGCTACCGGCGGCGTGATCGCGGACGCGACCGCGAAATAGAAGATGAACATGTGCGCCGTGAAGATCGAGACGCCGAGCCCGGCGAGCACGGGACCCATCAGCAGGGCCACATTGATATAGGCCGGGACCGCCGGCATGCCCATGCCCAGCAGCACCGCCAGAAGCATGGTCATCCCCAGCGCGATGAACTGGAACACGATCGAACCGCCGGCCCCCAGGTTGAAGCCCTGGAGCCATTGCAGCACGTCGAGCGAGATGAAGAACGGGAGACCGGTGAATTTGAGGCAGAAATCGATGATCGATACCGCGAGGAACATCAGATAAAGGGTCGAGATCAGGATGCCCGCATCCGAGAACGCGTCGAGCAGCTTGCGCGGCCGAACCCGCATTTCCGGATCGAGGAAGAGGAGGAAGCAGAGCAGCGCGACCGCCCACCAGCCGGCGCTTCCGGCGTCGCCCGCCGCGTTCTGCATCAGCTTCAGAAACCACGGAAGCTCGGAGACCTTGCACACCCCGTCCGAGAACACGCGTTCGGCGCCCAGCAGCCCATCGAACCAGCCGCAGCCCACATTCTCCTTCGACGTGAGCAGCAGGAACAGGATCACCAGGATCGGCCCGAAGATCATGAACAGGTTGTAAATGTCCTGCCGCGACAGGCGCATTTCCTCGGTCAGCTGACCGAAGGCCTCGATGTTCTGCTTGCGCGACTGGAAGATCGCCGACAGGAACAGGCAGAAGAAATAGGCCAGCGCGGGGATCGCCGCGGCGACGATCACCTCGCTATAGGGGACCGCGGTGAGCGCCGCGAGCACGAAGGCTGCGACGCCCATCACCGGCGGCATGATCGAGCCGCCGGACGAGGCGGCGGCCTCCATGCCTCCCGCGAAGACCGGAGAGAATCCCCGCCTGATCATCATCGGAATCGTCAACACGCCGGTCGAGAGCACGTTGACGATGGGACCGCCCGAAATCGTCCCGAACATGGCCGACGACACGATGGCCGCGTGCGCGGGTCCGCCCCGGAGGCGCCGGGTCCAGCGGAAGGCGACCTTGATCAGCGACTTCCCGCCCGCCGAGGCGCCGAACAGCGAGCCCAGGATCAGATAGGGAAAGATCTCGTTGAGAATGATGTCGATGAAACGGCCGAGCAGGCCGGAGGCGTTGTTGGTCAGGATGTCATGGACGCGCGGCCGTCCGTCCCATAACGATCGCGGATCGCCGCCGAGCTTGGTGACGAGATACTTGTCCATGCCCTCGGGACCGACGAAGTACCAGATCAGGACGGTGACGATGGTGTAGGCCGCGATCAGGATCGCGACGAGGACGAGGGGAAATCCCCAGACCTTGATGTTGTAAGAAAGGAAAACGATGATCGCGAGCCCGACGATGGCCACGATCCAGCCCTCGGTGGTATGCAGACATTGCGGGTCCTCCACCGTCTCGGGCTCGGGCAGCCCGAAGATCGCGGCGTTTTCCTTCTCGATCTTGAGGCTCTCGGCGATCAGCCGCGCGCGGTCGCCGGTGATCTGGTCGATCAGGCAGACCGACTCGATCTCGACGATGTAGGTCAGCGAAATGGCGATCGCCATGGTGACCAGCGCCAGGTCCATGAACAGGCCGAACCCGCGTCGAAGATGGCTCTTGCCGGCCCAGGAACGCCACATCGAGTGGTGCAGCGCGACCGTCAGCATCATCAATGCGAAGAAGAACGGGTAGTAATACTCGAACCGGAACTTCCGGATGACGAACCGGGGGTCTCCGGCGATGTCCCTTGCCAGGTCGTCGAGGCCCGGGATCCCGGGCGTCGCGTTGACCAGGCCGATAAGGACAAGCGAGACCGCCAGGAAGTAGACGATGCGCTCGCTAAAGCCCTTGCGGTGCGAGCGCGGGAGTTCCGGGTCGGTCACTTCGCTATTCACCCGCTGCGGGCGGGAGGACCGCGTGAAGAACGCGGCCCTCCGTATCGAAACCGGCTACGGCTTGGCGCAGTCGGGGATCTTGCGGCCGGACTCTTCCCACGCCGCGACGGCGCCGGGGTGGTACTTCAACGGCACGGGGCCGCACATGCCGGTCTGCGCGGGATCGGTTTCGCCCACACCCGAATACGCCATGTAGGGCGCTTTCTTCACATACGCGTCCAGATTGTCGAGGAACACCTTGGTCAGCGCCTTGGCCAGCTTGAAGTCCATCGAGGTCTGGACCAGCTCGGCGCCCAGCGTCGCCGGGCTGCGCCATGTATCGTCTTCCGAGACGATGGTGAGACCCTTGATCGGCTTGATCTTGTTCAATTTGACCACGAGCGGGCCGGTCCCGGGAGACTTGAGGTATTTCTGCATGCCCTTGGAATTCCAGGCTTCGATCGGCGTCGACCAGAGAGTCATGCGGCCCGAACCGAGAGAGCGGACGATCCGGCTGTCGGGGAACGTGATGGGCAGCACCATCGCGTCGCCCGTGCCGTCGGTGATGGTCTTCACCATCTGGCCCCAATTGGCCTGCACGCCCTTGTAGTCCTTGCCGTCGACATAGCCCGTGATCAGCCTGACCATCGCCCGCGCGTTGGTCAGCGCCGCGCCGCGCGGCGGACCGTTGACGACGGTCTTGCCCTTGATGTCCTTCCAGCCCTTCACGCTCGAGCTGTCATAGGCGTATAGCGCGTAGCCGCCGTAGCGGTAGGTGTAGAGAACCGAGCCATTGGCGACGAGCTCCGCACCCTTCTTCTTGCCGAGCTTCGCGTAGGGTCCCGCCCCCTTCGACAGCAGGAACGGAAGGATGATGGGTGCCGCGGTCAGGTCGGTCTTCCCCTGAACCACGTTCTGCACCGAATTGGTCAATGTCTGACTGTCGGCGACCTGGAAATCGGCGATTCCCGCGCCGGAGGCGAGCTCGGCAAGAGTGGTGACCGCCGTGTGGGGCGCGCCCCCCGGAGGGCCGGTTTCCGCGGTCAGGTTTACCTGGGCGTTGGCGGACGCGCCCAACGCGAGCGCGGCCGCCAGGGCGGGCAGAACGAGTTTTCTGGACATTTTGACTTCCTGTCAGGTGGTTCGGTTCTTCGTCGTCGGGGCGGGCCGCGGTTACGGCTTCGCGCAATCCGGGAGCCTGTGGCCCGATTCCTCCCACGCCGCGACGGCGCCGGGATGGTACTTGGTCGGGTTGGGGCCGCACATGCCTGTCAAGGCCGGATCGGTTTCGCCCACACCGGTAAACCGCATAAAGGGTGCCTTGTTCCTGTAGACGTCCAGATTGTCGAGGAACACTTTGGTGAGCGCTTTCGCCACCTTGAAGTCCATCGAGGCGTGCACCATCTCGGCGCCCAGCGTCGCCGAACTGCGCCATTTGCCGTCCTCGGAGACGATGGTCAGCCCCTTGACCGGCTTCACCGTGTTGAGATCGACGACGAAGGGCCCGATCCCCGGCGCCTTGAGGTATTTCTGCATGGGCTTGGAGTTCCACGCCTCGATCGGCACCGACCAGACGGTGATGCTGCCGGACCCGAGGGAGCGGATGATCCGGGCATCGGGGAAAGTGACGGGCAGAACCATCGCATCGCCCGTGCCGTCGGTGATGGTCTTCACCATCTGGCCCCAGTTGGACTGAACGCCCTTGTAGTCCTTGCCGTCGACATAGCCGGTGATGAGCCTCACCAGGGCGCGGGCGTTGGTCAGCGCGGCGCCGCGCGGCGGGCCGTTGACGATCGTCTTGCCCTTGATGCCCTTCCAGCCTTTCACGCTCGAGCTGTCATAGGCGTAGAGTCCGTAGCCGCCGTAGCGGTAGGTGTAGAGGACCGCCGTCTTCGCGGCGAGCTCCGCGCCCTTCTCCTTGCCCAGCTTGGCGTACGGCCCGGCGCCTTTCGAGAGCAGAAACGGCAGGATCAGGGGGACGGCCGCGAGGTCGGTCTTGCGCTGGGCCACGTTCTGCAGCGAGTTGGTCAGGGTCTGGCCCTCGGCGACCTGGAAATTCGCGATCCCCGCCGCCGAAGCGACTTCGGCGAGGGTCGCCACCGCGGTGTGGGGCGCCGTCCCCGGACTCGCGGTTTCCGCGGTCAGGTTTTGCTGGGCGTTCGCGGGACCGGCGAACGCCGTGGCGGCCACCGCCGCCGACAAGACGAATCCTCTGAACATCGTGCCTTCCTGTTACGTTGTTGTCCTGGTTACACGGGATGACGAGTGCGGCGGGTACGCTCTAGGGCTTCGCGCAATCCGGTACCTTTCGGCCGGACTCCTCCCACGCCGCCACGGCGCCGGGATGGTACTTCACCGGGACGGCGCCGCACATGCCGGTTTTGGCCGGGTCGATCTCGCCGACACCGGAATACGACATGTAGGGCGCTTTCCTGCCGTACGCGTCGAGATTGTCGAGGAACGCCTTGGTCAGCGCCTTGGCCAGCTTGAAGTCCATCGAGGTGTTGACCATTTCCGCGCCCATCGGCGCCGGGCTGCGCCAGATACCGTCCTCCGAGGCGATCGTCAGCCCCTTGACCGGCTTCACCGTCTTCAAGTCGACGACGAAGGCGGCGATGCCGGGGGCCTTGAGGTATTTCTGCATGCCCTTGGTGTTCCACGCCTTCAGCGGCACCGACCAAAGGGTAATGTTTCCCGAACCGAGCGAGCGGATGATCCGCGGGTCGGGGAACGAAATCGGCAGGACAACCGCATCGCCGGTGCCGTCGGTGATGGTCTTCACCATCTGGCCCCAGTTGGACTGCACGCCCTTGTAGTCCTTGCCCTCGACATAGCCGGTCACCAGCCTGACCAGCGCGCGGGCGACGGTGAGCGCGCTGCCGCGCGGCGGGCCGTTGATCACCCTCTTGCCCTTGATGTCCATCCAGCCTTTGACGCTGGAGCTGTCATAGGCGTAAAGCCCGTACCCGCCATAGCGATAGGTGTAGAGCACGGCCGTCCTGGCGGAGAGCTCGGCGGCCTTTTCCCTGCCGAGCTTCCCATAGGGAGCCATGCCCCTCGACAACAGGAAGGACAGGATGAGGGGCACCGCCGCGACATCGGTCTTGCCCTCGGCGACGTTCTGCAACGAGTTGGTCAGGGTCTGCCCCTCGGCGATCTGGAAATTGGCGATGCCGGCGGCCGAAGCGAGTTCCGCGAGGGTCGTGACCGCCACATGGGGCGCGGCGCCGGCGCTGCCGGTTTCCGCGGTCAGCATCTGCTGGGCGTTGGCAGGGACGGCAAAGGCTATCGCCGCCGCCAGCGCGGGCAGCGCGAGTGTTCTGGACATGATTGCTCCCCGTTTTCTTTTGTTGTCGGGCGACCGACGCCCGGCATATTACAGGCCGATTCTCCCAAGGGAAACTTCGCCGCTCATGCCGTCGTACCGTACCGGTTCCGGTCAGGCCGGCGGGCCGTAGCCTCCGCCGCCCGGGGTTTCGATGACGAACCGGTCGCCGGCGTTCATCTGCGTCATGTCGGTGCCCGTCAGCTCGTCGATCGTGCCGTCGGCGCGCTCGACATAGTTGTGGCCCGTCTTGCCCGGCTCGCCGCCCGCCGCGCCGAAGGGCGGCACGCGGCGGTGGCTGGAGACGATGGCTGCCGTCATCGGCGCCTGGAACAGCACACGGCGGATAATCCCGTTGCCGCCTTTGTTCACGCCTTCGCCACCCGATCCGTCCCGGATCGAGAAGGATTCCAGGACCACCGGGAATCGCCATTCGAGGATTTCCGGATCGGTCGCCCGCGTATTGGTCATATGGGTGTGGACGGCGTGCGCCCCGTCGAAACCGGGCCCGGCACCCGCGCCGCCGCAGATGGTCTCATAGTTCTGGTATCCCGCATTGTCGCCGAAGGTGAAGTTGTTCATCGTCCCCTGGCCGGCGCCCATGATTCCGAGCGCGCCGATCAGCGCGTTGGTCACGGCCTGCGAGGTCTCGACATTGCCCGCGACGACCGCCGCCGGATATTGCGGCGCCAGCATGCAGCCTTCCGGGATGATGACGTTGAGCGGCTTCAGGCAGCCCGCGTTCAGCGGGATCTCGTCGTCCACCATCAGCCGGAACACGTAGAGCACCGCGGCCATGCAGACCGAGGACGGCGCGTTGAAATTGCTGTTCTGCTGCTCGGACGTGCCGGTGAAGTCGATGATCGCCTCGCGATTCTCGCGGTCGACCTTGATGTCGACGCAGATCTTCGCGCCCGAATCCATCTCGTATTCGTAAGTCCCGTCGGTCAGCACCCCGAGCACCCGGCGGACGCATTCCTCGGCGTTGTCCTGGACGTGCTTCATGTAGGCGTGGACGACGTCGAGCCCGAAATGGGCGACCATCTTGCGCAGTTCCTGGACGCCCTTCTCGTTGCCCGCGATATGCGCCTTGAGGTCGGCCAGGTTGTTCTTGAAGTTGCGCGTGGGGTAGGGCGCGCCGGTAAACAGCGCCTCGGTCTCCTTCTCCAGCAGCCGTCCGCCCGAGACGAGCTGGAAGTTGTCGATCAGGACGCCTTCCTCGTCGATGTGCTTCGAGTCGGGCGGCACCGATCCCGGGGTGGTGCCGCCTATATCGGCGTGGTGTCCACGGGCGGCGACGTAGAACAGGATGTCCTTGCCGGCCTCGTCGAACACCGGGGTGATCACCGTCACGTCCGGCAGGTGGGTGCCGCCGTTATAGGGCGTGTTCAGCATGAACACGTCGCCCGGGACGATGGTGCCCGCGCGCTGCTCGGCGACGGTCCTGACGCTCTCGCTCATCGAGCCCAGATGCACCGGAATATGGGGCGCGTTGGCGACCAGGCTTCCGTCGGGCCCGAAGATCGCGCAGGAGAAGTCGAGCCGCTCCTTGATGTTGACCGAATAGGAGGTGTTCTGGAGCACCACGCCCATCTGCTCGGCGATCGACATGAACAGGTTGTTGAACACCTCCAGCATCACCGGATCGACCTCGGTGCCGACCGAGGCCTGGCCGGGCCGTGGCACGACGCGGTTGAGGATCATCTGGTCGTACTGGTTGATCTCGGCCGCCCAGCCCGGTTCCACCACGGTGGTCGCGTTGGCCTCCATGATCACCGCGGGGCCGTTCACCCCGCAGCCGGGCTTCATCGTCTCGCGGTCGTAGAGCCTGGCCGCGTGGCGTTCGCCCGCCATGTAGGTCTCCACCTCGTCGACCGGCGCCGGCGGCTCGGCGGAGCCCATGGCCAGCGCCGGGTCGACCACGTCCGGCGCGCCCGCGATCACCTCGACGGTGACGGCCTCGACGATGTGGTTCTTCTCCGGCGCGATGAAGCCGTATTGCAGGTGATGCGCCGCCTCGAACTCCGCCACGATGCTCTTGCGGTCGGCGAAGTCGACGATCAGCGGCGAATCCGTGCCCTCGTAGCGGAGATGCACCTTGCGCTGCGCGTATGTGCGCTCGGGGTCGCCGCCCTGCCGGGTCATCTCCGCGCGCCCCTGTTCCTCCATCCCGCCGAGCGTCGTCTTGAGCTCTTCGAGTAGCGGGTCGTCGAGGATCGCCTCCACCGCACGCTCGCGCATCACCCGGAGATCGGCGAGGCCCATGCCGTAGGCCGAGAGCACGCCGGCGAACGGGTGGATGAAGACCCGGCTGATCCCGAGCGAATCCGCGACCAGGCAGGCGTGCTGCCCGCCCGCCCCGCCGAAGCAGTTGAGCGTGTAGCCGGTCACGTCGTGGCCGCGCTGGATCGAGATCTGCTTTATCGCCTTGGCCATGTTCTCGACGGCGATCATCAGGAAGCCGTCGGCGACCTCGACCGGGCTGCGCCTGTCGCCCGTCTCCCGTTCGATCTCGGCGGCGAGCGCGGCGAACTTCTCGCGCACGATGTCCTCGTCGAGCGCCTCGTCGGCGTTGGGGCCGAACACCCTGGGGAAGAAGCTCGCGCGGATCTTGCCCACCATCACGTTGGCGTCGGTCACGCAGAGCGGTCCGCCCCTCCGGTAGCAGGCCGGCCCGGGATTGGCGCCGGCGGAGTCCGGCCCCACGCGGTAGCGCGTGCCGTCGAAATGGAGGATCGAGCCGCCGCCGGCCGCGACGGTGTGGATCTGCATCATCGGCGCGCGCATGCGCACCCCGGCGACCAGGGTCTCGAAGGAACGCTCGTACTCGCCGTCGTAATGGGCGACGTCGGTCGACGTGCCGCCCATGTCGAAGCTGATGATCTTGTCGTAGCCCGCCATCGCGGAGGTCCGCACCGCGCCTACGATGCCGCCCGCCGGTCCCGACAGGATGCTGTCCTTGCCGCGGAAGAAACGGGCGTCCGCGAGACCGCCGTTGGACTGCATGAACATCAGGCGTGTTTCGCCCAACTCGTCCCGGATGCGGTCGACATAGCGTTTCAGAATCGGCGAGACATAGGCGTCCACGACCGTGGTGTCGCCGCGCCCGACGAGCTTCATCAGCGGGCTCACCTCATGCGAGACCGATACCTGGTCGAAGCCCACCTCGCGCGCGAGCCTGGCGACCTGGATCTCGTGGTCGTGGTGGCGATAGCCGTGAACGAACACCACCGCGACCGACTCGATGCCGTCGCGCTTGGCCTGTTCCAGCGCCTCGCGGGCGCCGTCGAGATCGACCGGCATCAGCTCGTCCCCGTCCGCCGAATAACGCTCGTCGATCTCGACCACCCGCTCGTAGAGGAGCTCGGGCAGGACGATGTGGCGGGCGAAGAGGAGGGGCCGGTTCTGGTAGCCGATGCGGAGCGCGTCACGAAACCCCCTGGTGATCAGGAGCACCGTGCGGTCGCCCTTGCGCTCCAGCAGCGCGTTGGTCGCGACCGTGGTGCCCATCTTCACCGTGTCGATCTCCTCGGCCGGGATCTTCCCCGAAGAGTCGATGTCGAGAAGGTCGCGAATGCCCTGCAGCGCCGCGTCCTCGTAGCGCTCCGGGTTCTCCGACAACAGCTTGTGGGTAACCAGCTCGCCGTCCGGTTTCTGGGCGACGAAGTCGGTGAACGTTCCGCCGCGGTCGATCCAGAACTGCCAGCGGCCATTGCGCACGGAAACATCGCTCACGTCAGCACCCCATTCTCGTAAAGCGGCGGATTGGCGGCGGCGCGGTCCTGCCGTTCCACGCCCGGCGCTCTGATACTATCTTTGTCCTCATGATACAATTTTCCCGCCGCCGTGGAGAAGCCGGACGCGTCGGACCGGGTCGGCGGAACGGGGCTCGCGAGGCGAACCATGGATAACATCGCGCGATCCGCGCTGAACGGTTCATGGGTCGATGCCGCGACCGGAACCGTCGATCGCGAAGCTTTCGTCGGCGAGGACGTCTTTCGGCAGGAGCTCGACCGGATATTCCACCGGCTCTGGATCTTCCTCGCCCACGACACCGAAATTCCGAATAAAGGCGATTACGTCGTCCGGACCATGGGACGGGTCCCCGTAATCGTAGTGCGCGGAAGCGGCGGCGAGGTCCGCGTCCTGCTCAATTCCTGCCGCCATCGGGGCACCAAGCTGTGCCGGGGAGAGGCGGGCAACGCCCGGCATTTCGTCTGTCCGTATCACGGCTGGAGCTACGAGATCGACGGCCGTCTCATCACCACCACCTACGACGAGCATCTGCCGCCCGGCATGGACAAGGCGGATTGGGGCCTGGTGCCGGCGCCGCGGATCGAGACATACAAGGGCCTCGTCTTCGCCGCCTGGGATCCAGCCGTGCCGCCGCTGCGCGACTATCTCGGCGACATCGCCTGGTATCTCGACGCGCTTTTCTCGCGCACGCCGGAGGGGATGGAGGTGCTCGATCCGCCGCATCGCTGGCGCACCCGGGCCAACTGGAAGATCGGGGCGCTCAATTTCATCGGCGACAGCCAGCATGTGCGCACCACCCATGCCGGGCCGGTCACCCTCGACAAGGTGCGCTCCGAGAAAGACGGGTTCTACGTGCAGGGCGGCGACAGCTTCCAGGTCGTCACCGACGAGGGCCACGGCTGCACCCTCACCTATCTCGCGCCCGGCATGCCCGAGGGAAACTATCTCACCCACCCGCCGGCGCTGCGCGACGCCTATGCCCGAGTGTTGAGCGCCGACCAGCTCTCGATGCTCCATCACCTCCGCGTGATCGTGGGGAACGTCTTTCCCAATTTCTCGTTCATCGAATCCCAGGTCGCGCTCGGCGAGAAGGCGGTCATCATCCGCCAGTGGCAACCCGTTAGCGGCACCGAGATGGAGGTCCTGAGCTGGGTGCTCGCCGAACGCGAGGCCTCCGCCGGATATAAGGACCGGGCGCTCAAACACGGGTTCCACAATTTCGGGGCCGCCGGCGTATTCGAGCAGGACGATCTGGAGCTCTGGACCTCGGCCACCCAGGCGAGCGACAACCCGATCGCGCAGCGCTTCCCCTACAGCTTCCATTCCAGCCTTCCCTTCGACGATGCGCCGATCGAGAACGCGAAGGGGCCGGGGCGCGCGTACAAGCCCGCGAACACCGAGGTCGCCCAGTTCGCCTTCATGCGGTGCTGGGACGCCGCGATGCAGCCACCGGGTTGAGCATGGATGACATGACGCCCGTCGCGCATGGCGATGCATGGGTCGATGCCGCGAACGGCACCGTAAGCCGCCAGATCTTCGTAAGCGACGACGTGTTCCGACTGGAACTCGACCGGATCTTTCACCGCCTCTGGATGTTCGTCGCGCACGACACCGAGATCCCCAACGCGGGCGACTATGTGATTCGGACCATGGGGCGCGTGCCGGTGATCGTGGTCCGCGGCGGCGACGACGAGGTTCGCGTCCTGCTCAATTCCTGCCGCCATCGCGGCACCAAGCTGTGCCGCGGGGAAACGGGCAACGCGCGATATTTCGTATGCCCCTATCACGGCTGGAGCTACCGGACGGACGGCGGGCTTATCTCCACCAGCTACGACGAGCATCTGCCGGCCGGCATGGGCAAGGCGGATTGGGGTCTGGTGCCGGCGCCGAAGGCGGAGACCTACAAGGGTCTCGTGTTCGCCGCGTGGGATCCCGGCGCCCCGGCGCTACGCGATTACCTGGGCGACATCGCCTGGTATCTCGATGCGCTCTTCTGGCGCACGCCCGGGGGGATGGAGGTGCTCGGCCCACCGCATCGCTGGCGCGCCCGGGCCAACTGGAAGATCGGCTCGCTCAACTTCATCGGCGACGGCCAGCATGTCGCAACCACCCATGCGGGCCCGTCCACCCTCAACCGGCTGCACTCGAAAAAGGCGGGGTTCTTCGTGCGCGGCGGCGACAGCTTCCAGGTCGTCACCGACGAGGGGCACGGCTGCACCCTCACCTATCTCGCACCCGGCATGCCCGAGGGGAACTACCTCACCCACCCGCCGGCGCTGCGCGACGCCTACGGGGAGGTCTTGAGCGCCGGCCAGCTTGCCATGATGCACCATCTGCGCGTGATGGTAGGAAACGTCTTTCCCAACTTCTCCTTCATCGAGAACCAGGTCGCGCTCGGGGAGAAGGCGGTCCTGATCCGCCAGTGGCAACCCATTAGCGGCACCGAGATGGAGGTCCTGAGCTGGGTCCTGGCCGAACGCGAGGCCTCCGCCGAGTACAAGGACCGGGCGCTCAAGCACGGGTTTCACAATTTCGGCGCCGCCGGCGTGTTCGAGCAGGACGATCTCGAGTTGTGGGCTTCCGCGACGCAGGCGAGCGACAACCCGATCGCGCAGCGCTTCCCCTACAGCTTCCATTCCAGCCTTCCCTTCGACGGCGAGCCGATCGAGAACGCGAAGGGGCCGGGCCGCGCCTACAAGCCTGCGAACACCGAAGTCGCGCAGCTCGCCTTCATGCGACGCTGGGATGCCGCGATGCAGCCCGAGGATTGAGCATGGACGACGAAGGGGGACTCGCCCCGGTGAGCGATGCGGCGTTCCTGGAGGTGCAGCGCTTTCTCAACCGGGAGGCAGCGCTTCTCGACCGGCGCGACTACATGGCCTGGTTCGACCTGCTGACGGAAGACATCAAGTACGTCGTGACCGCGCGCGTATCGCGTCCGGCGGAAACCGGCCCGATCGACTACGCCATTATCGACGAGAACGCCGAAGCGCTCAGGCTGCGCATCCTGCAGATCGGCGATCCCAGGCTGACGCGGGCGGAAAACCCCGCGACGCTGACGCGGCGCTTCGTCTCCAACTTTGAGGTCGGGGTCGCCGCAAACCCCGACGATTATGTCGCTCACAGCAATCTTCTGGTCTACCGCCAGCGCGGCACGGCGCCCGACGGCGATTTCTATGCCGGCCAGCGGCGCGACCTGCTGCGGCGGCGCGACGGGTCCTTGCGCATCGCGGACCGGCTGGTCCGGCTCGATCACAACGTCCTTTTCGACGGTTCGCTCAGCGTCATTCTCTAGCCGATCCCGGCATGGCATAGTCGTTTGCGCGAAATTCATTCCCGGAGGCTTCCCGCATGTCCGGCACCGACTATCGCGACGCTCCCGTCGCGGTCCGCGAGGACATCGCGGCGGCCCATGGCCGCGCGTGGCAACGCATCGCCTGCCCGGGAAGCTGGCATACCGGTGAAACGCGGGTCCGGATTGCCGCGGAGACCCGAAACGCCAGGTTCTGCCGGCTCTGCGCCGCCCGCAAGGAAGCCCTTTCTCCTTACGGCGTCGAGGGCGAGCACGATTGCCTGGGCGGCCTTCCCGATACGACGGTCGAGGCGATCCACCGGATCGCGACCGATCCAGGCCGGCTGACGCGGAAATGGTACGAGGGTCTCCTGGGCGAGGGCCTGACCCCGGAGGAATATGTCGAGACGGTCGGCGTCGTCTGCACCACGATTTCGGTCGACACCTTCGCGAAGGCGATGGGGATGGACCCGTTGCCCCTGCCGGTACCGGTGGCGGGCGAGCCGATCCGGGTGCGCCCGGCAAGCGCGGGCCAGGGGGCGGCCTGGGTGCCCTGGATCCTGCCCGGGAACGCGGCGGAAGACGAGCTCGACCTGTTCGGCCCCGACCACGCGAACATCCACCGCGCGATGAGCCTGGTGCCGGCGGAAGCGCGCGGCTTCTTCGACCTCGTGGAAACCCAGTACCTGCAACAGAAGCAGATGCGCGATTTCGACAACGAGTTCTGCGCCATCACCCACGCGCAGATCGAACTGATCGCCGGGCGGATATCGGCGATCAACCAATGCGTCTACTGAACCACCAGCCATGCGATGCTGCTCCGTGCGAGCGGCGAACACAAGGGACAGGCGATCGATCTCGACACGGTCATCGGCAAGGCGAACGGCGATGGCGGGATACCGGATGGGGCCCTGTTGGTCGCCTTCGCCGAGGCGGTCGTGGGCGACGACGACGCGGCTCTCGCGGAGGCGAGGAACGCCGTCCTCGACACGCTCGGCGCCGCGGCTCTGGTCGATGCCTGCGGCGTCGCGGCGACCTTCAACGCGATCGACCGGGTGGCGGATTCGACCGGAATTCCGATCGACGAGAAACGTATCGAGCCGAGCGCCGGTCTGCGCGACCGGCTCGGCATAGACCGTTTTCCGTCCCGCTTGCAGGGCTAGGCCGGTCGCGGATCAGCCCGGTTCGTCGAGGGCGATGGGGACGCCCGGCGCGTTCTTCGAGCTGCGCACGGCAAGCGCCGACTTGACCACGCTGACATTCGGGGCGGCGGTAAGCCGGGTCGTCAGAAAGCGCTGGTAGGCATCCCAGTCGGTCGCCACGATCCTGAGCAGGAAATCGGTCTCGCCCGCCAGCATGTGGCACTCGCGGACCTCGGGCCACGATTCCACCAGCGCCTCGAATGCCGTGAGATCCGGCTCCGCCTGGCTGTGGAGGCCGACATTGGCGAACACGGTCACGCCGAAGCCGAGCGACTCGGGGTCGATCTCGGCATGGTAGCCGAGGATGCAGCCGGTCTCTTCCAGCGCGCGGACGCGGCGCAGGCAGGGCGGCGGCGAGATGCCCGCGCGGCGCGCCAGCTCGACATTGGTCATTCGCCCCCGATCCTGCAGGTCGCGCAGGATCCGAAGATCTATGCGGTCAAGCTTGACCCGGGCCATGGATGGGTCTCCATGTCGATGGCGTCGTCACGTTGCGCAATTATATTAGCAACTTTTGCAATTATATTTCAAGCATAAGACAGCGGACACAATACGGGTCGGCCAGGAACGACGATCGGCGGCTGGAAAACCCGTCCGCAAGTTTCTATTTTCCGCTTGCTTGAAAGGCGCGCCGGAGCGGCTCGAACATGTCCCAGACACACCACGCGAAAGTCCTGATCATCGGTTCCGGCCCGGCTGGCTACACGGCCGCCGTCTACGCCGCCCGCGCGGCGCTCGACCCGGTCCTGGTCACCGGCATCGAAGTCGGCGGGCAGATGTCGATCACCACCGACGTGGAGAACTACCCCGGCTTCGCGGACGTCATCCAGGGACCCTGGCTGATGGAGCAGATGCACCAGCAGGCGGCGAATGTCGGCACCGTCCTGATCCACGACCTGATCGCCGATGTCGATCTCTCCCGGCGGCCGTTCCGCTGCACCGGCGACGGCGGAGACGTCTATCTCGCCGAGACCATCATAATCTCCACCGGCGCCCAGGCGCGCTGGCTCGGCCTCGAAAGCGAGTCGGCCTTTCAGGGGTTCGGCGTTTCGGCCTGTGCGACCTGCGACGGTTTCTTTTTCCGGGGCAAGGACGTCGCGGTGGTCGGCGGCGGCAACACCGCCGTCGAGGAGGCGCTCTACCTCACCAACCACGCGTCCAGCGTGACGCTGATCCACCGGCGCGACGCGCTCCGGGCGGAGAAGATCCTGCAGAACCGCGTATTCGCCAACGACAAGATCGAAATCGTCTGGAACACGGTGGTCGAAGAGGTGCTCGGCACCGAGAATCCCAAGGAGGTCACCGGGCTCAGGCTGCGCGATGTGAACTCGGGCGGGATGTCGGAGCGCGCGGTGGCGGGTCTTTTCGTCGCCATCGGGCACGATCCCGCGACCCAGCTCTTCCGCGGCCAGCTCGAAATGGACGCGGAAGGCTATATCTGGACCGCAGCCGACTCGACGGTCACCAGCGTGCCCGGCGTATTCGCCGCCGGCGACGTGCAGGACAAGGTTTACCGCCAGGCCGTCACCGCGGCGGGGAGCGGCTGCATGGCCGCGCTGGAGGTGGAAAAGTTCATCGCCGAGCACGCCGCGGCGGCGGCGGAATGACCGACGGATGAGGGACTGGGACAAGCTGCGGGTATTCCACGCCGTCGCCGAGGCCGGCAGCTTCACCCATGCCGGCGAAACGCTGAAGCTGTCCCAGTCGTCGGTCAGCCGGCAGATCGGCGCGTTGGAGGAAAGCCTGAACGCACCGCTCTTTCACCGCCACGCGCGCGGTCTCAGGCTGACCGAGACCGGCGAGACGCTGTTCCGGACCGCCAAGGAGGTGTTCGCGAAGCTTGCCATGGCGGAGGCGATGGTGAGCGAGTCGCGCGATCGTCCCAAGGGGCCGCTTCGCATCAACACCACGGTCGCCTTCGGCTCGATCTGGCTCACCGCGAGGCTCAAGGCCTTTATCGATACCTATCCCGAGATCTCCGTCACCCTGCTGGTCAGCGAAGACGAGCTCGACCTCAGTATGGGCGAGGCCGACGTCGCCATCCGCATGACCCCGCCGCGCCAGCCCGACCTGATCCAGCGCCGTCTCGCGACCATGCGGCACCACGCCTTCGCGGCGCCGTCCTACCTCACGGAGTACGGTACGCCGCACCGGATCGACGACCTCGACCGTCACCGGCTCATCGCCTATGAGGGGATACAGCGCCCGCCATACACCCAGATCAACTGGATGCTGCGGGAAGGGCTGGCCGAGGGCGAATCCCGCCGACCCGTGCTGGAAGTGAACACCATCTACGGGATGTACCGGGCGGCGGCCAGCGGACTCGGCATCGCCTCGCTGCCGGATTATCTGGGACAGCTCGCGCGCGACCTGGTTCCCGTGCTGCCCGAGTCGGAAGGTCCTGCCTTCGGCGTCTATTTCGTTTATCCGGAGGAGCTGCGCAATTCCCAGCGGATCGTGGCCTTCCGGGATTTTCTCGTCGGAAGCGTGGGCAGCGGCGGCATCTGGTGACCGTGCCCCAATTTCCAGCTATGCAGTGAACGCATGGCTGGATTGTGAATCTCGCCGTAGAAGTTGCAGGCGAGAGGCCACATTTTTGACTTACCGGTCGGCGCTACGGCGGGGGACGCCTCTTGGGTGGCCGCTACCGTATCGCCGATAAGTCCGGGCGGATCGTTCCGCCCGGTAGGGTCTTCGGACCCGACGTCTCCCAGACGTGAAGCCTCCCTGTTAGACTGGCCCGGAAGTCTCCGATTTCCGGGCCTTCTTTTTCGCGTCTGGACCGCAGCGACCGGAGGTGGGCATGCGCGCCATGGTGTTCCACCGCGTCGGACAGCCGCTCGCCCTGGAAGAACGACCCATCCTCGAGCCTGGCGCGGGCGAGGTGCTGATCCGGATCTCGGCCTGCGGCGTTTGCCGTACCGACCTTCACATCGTCGACGGGGAGCTCTCGCAGCCCAGCTTGCCGCTGGTTCCGGGTCACGAGGCCGTCGGGAGGATCGAGCGGCTGGGCGCCGGGGTGGAAAACCTTGCCGAAGGCGGGCGGGTCGGCATGCCCTGGCTGGGCTGGACCTGCGGCGCGTGCCGCTACTGCCGCACCGGGCGCGAGAACCTCTGCGCCTCCGCCGCGTTCAACGGCTATACCCGGGACGGCGGCTATGCCGATTACGCGCTCGCCGATGCGCGGTACTGCTTTCCGGTGGGCGGCGATCTGACCGATGCGGAGGCCGCGCCGCTGCTTTGCGCCGGCCTGATCGGCTATCGCTCGCTCCGGATGGCGGGGGATGCGGAATCGGTCGGGCTCTACGGTTTCGGTGCCGCCGCCCATATCGTGGCCCAGATCGCGCGCCACGAAGGCCGGCGGGTGTTCGCCTTCGTCCGACGGGGCGACGAGGAGGCACGGTCGTTCGCGCTGTCGCTCGGCGCGGCGTGGGTCGGATGGTCGGACGAGGCGCCGCCGGAACCGCTCGACGCCGCGATCCTCTACGCGCCGGTGGGCGCCCTGGTCCCCGCGGCGCTCGGCGTCGTCGCACCGGGGGGATCGTCGTCTGCGCCGGCATCCACATGAGCGCCATCCCGTCCTTCGCCTATGAGCTGTTGTGGCAGGAGCGGCGTGTCGTCTCGGTCGCCAACCTGACCCGCGGCGACGGCACGGCGTTCCTACCGCTCGCCGCCCAGATCCCGATCCGCCCGGCCGTCCGGACCATGCCACTCGAAGAAGCCAACCCGGCGCTTGCGGCGCTGCGCGAAGGCGCGGTCTCCGGCGCGGTCGTTCTCACCGCCTAACCCGCCCCCCGCACCCGGTCGATCAGCGCGCCGCAATCGCGGGGCAGGCGGCCGCCGCGCCAGGCGACATGATGATCGGGCCGGATCAGTGCGAGGTCGGCGCCGTAGAGCTCCCGAGCATGAGCGTCATCCACCGTCGTCTCGGCCAACGGCACATCCCGCGCCTCGGCGGCCGCGCAAAGGGGTGCGGCGTCCGCAGTGCCGCCCAGGCGCAGAAGCGAAAACTCGGATCCCAGGCGGTCGTAGAGAACCCCGCTTGCCAGCCGCACATGAGGCGCGCGGGCGCCGGGGCAGGCGTTGGCGACGTATTCGTTCGGCCGGTCCGGAGGCGGTTGCGAACCGTCCGGGGCGACGATGGGCGAGCCGGCATAGGACAGGCCGAGGAATATGCCGGGGATGGTGAACTCGTAATGCGCGTGCGCCTCGACGAGCGGCTTGAGCGCGGCCCGGGCTGCGCGACCGGCCGCGCTGTCCTCCTCGATCGCCGCGCCCACCGGCATGCGGCCGATCGAGTCCGCGAACCGGCTGGCGAACGCCGTGTTGCGTTCGCCGATCGGACGCCGCTCCGATTCGTATGTGTCGATCAGGCGCTCGCCACCCCAGCCGCCAATGACCGCGGCGAGCTTCCAGGCGAGATTGACCGCGTCGTCGATGCCCGTATTCATCCCCATCCCGCCTGTGGGCGTGAAGAGATGCGCCGCATCGCCGACGAGGAAGACGCGCCCCCGGCGGTATCGCTCCGCGACCAGGGCGTAACCCGCCGTCCAGTTTTGCGCCGAAATGACCCGCAGGGGAAAGCTGACGCCGGCGGCGCGGTGGATCATCTCGACGGGGTCGCGCATCCCGCCGTCCCCGGTGCCGAGCGCCGCGATGAACAGGAACTTGTTCTTTCCGTCGACGGGAATGAACAAGGCGCGGATCTCCGGGTTGAGAATCCAGTACTGCCAGGCCGGGTCCTGCGCGAACCAGCCCGTCTTGGGATCGGCCTCGAAATAGGTCGCATACATCGGCCCGCCCATCATCGGGCGGATCACGCCGGATTCGCCCATCAGTTCTATCCCGAGGGCGGCGCGCACCCCGCTGCCCGCCCCGTCGGCGCCGATCAGGTAGTCGGTTTCGTAAACGATCTCCCCGTCTCCATCGCTCCGTCTGGCCAGCGCGGTCACGCCATCGCCCCGGTCGCGGAATTCCTCGAGTTTCCAGCCGAACCGCACGTCCACCGAGGGCAGTGAATCGACCGCCTTCTTGAGCTCCGCCTCGAGGAAAAGCTGGGAGCAGCGGTGCGGCGGTTCCGGCGAAGCCCAGCGCCCGGTGCCCTCCCGGGCTTCGGCAAGCGCCTCGCGCCGCGACGGTTGCCTGTAGCGGCCGATCTCGTACCCGGTGAGCCGCGTGAAATAGGCCAGGTCGGTCGGGTGGTCGTCGTCGAGACCCCGCGCCCGCACGTCCGACGCCAGGCCCAGCCGGCGGAGATGCTCCATCGTCCGGCTGGAAATCGCGTTGGCCTTGGGATGGGTGGCGGTGGTCGGCCGGTCGTTGAGCAGCGCACAGCGAATCCCGCGGCGGCCGAGCTCGATCGCCACGATCATCCCGACCGGTCCGCCGCCCGCGATGACCGCGGGAACCCGTTCCGCGTCGACGGATGGCATCACCTCTCCTTGCGGAGCGCTTCGATGCGCCTTTCGACGTCGGCGCGTTCGGTCGAGCCTTCCGGCAGGAGCCGCGCGAGCGCGGCCAGCGCATCGCGCTCCTTTTCCGACTCGCCGAGCACGCGCCAGGAATGCGCGAGCCGCGCCCAGCCCTCGGCATCGTCCGGCTCTTCCTCCAGCCTTGCGGCGAGCCCCTCGACCATTCCCCGGATCATCTCCGCCCGTTCCGCCGGCAGCATCTCCCGCGCCGCGGCGATATCCTCCCGCGTCGGGCCGGGCGGCGTTTCGGCATCGGTTTCCGGTGCGAGGCTCGCGATCCGCCCGCGCAGCATCGGCAGCCATTCGGCGTCCTCCGGAGAATCCGACTCCAAGGCCCGCCAGCGTGCGAGCGCGCCGTCGCGATCGCCCTTCTGGAGCGCGGCAAGGCCGAGATAGAACCGGGCCCGGGGCTCTCTCGGGTCGATCTGGAGGGCGGCGGCAAATGCCCGTTCGGCTTCCGCCGTGACCCTGCCGCGGCTCGCCGCCGCAAGCGCCTCGCCGTGGAGCGACCGGAGACCGGCGTCGGCCGGAAGCAGTTCGGACGCACGGCCATAGGCGCGCGCAGCCTCCGAATGCCGTTCGAGCGACGAAAGGGACCGGCCCAGCAGGCGCCAGCCCCGGGCGTCGTCAGGCCGTTCCTTCATCCGCTCCGCGAGCCGCCGGACCAGCGTCGTCATGTTCGCGTCGTGCTCGGCGGGACGCGCTTCGGCACTCTCAGATTCCGGGACAGCGGGCATG
Source organism: Alphaproteobacteria bacterium (assembly GCA_965202835.1). GTDB lineage: Bacteria > Pseudomonadota > Alphaproteobacteria > MPNO01 > MPNO01 > MPNO01. The sequence continues at coordinate 1,641,538 of CBDBCA010000002.1, forward strand.
ATCGGTGCGCCCCGCCAGAAATAGAGCCCGCCGGCGGAAAGCGGCAGCACCGCGGCAAGGATCACGGCGAGTATCGCTCGTGCCTGCGGCGCGTCGCGGCCCTCCGCGCTTTCCTGCCTCGCGGTATCGGCGGCGAGCAGCCTGCGGCCGATCTCCGTGCGCGAGGCTTCGAGCTGGCTTTCGGTAACCAGACCGCGGGCGCGATCGCGTTCCAGCTCGGCGAGCTGGTCGCGGTAGATCTCGATATCGTGTTCCGCGCGCGGTCGCGGCGCCGCCCGGGGTCGCAGCAGGGGGATCAGGACGCAGAGAACGACCGCCAACGCCATCGCGGCGAGGATCGCGAACAGGATCACGGGGTCCCATCCCGGTCGAGCAGACGCGCGAGCCTCGCCCGGTCCCGGTCGCTCAACGCCGATACGTCGTTGGGAAGGGCGGTGCGGCGGCGGCGCAGGAACGCCGCGACCGCCGCCGCTCCGATCAGCAAGATTGCCGCCGGGCCGAGCCAGAGCGCATAGGTCTTCGCCTTGAACGGAGGCGACAGGAGCACGAAGTCGCCGTAGCGTTCCGCGACGAACCGGATGACCTCGCCGTCGCTCGCGCCCGCGGTCAAGCGCTCGCGAACGACAATGCGCAAATCCCGTGCGAGCGGAGCATCGGAATCGTCGATCGACTGGTTCTGGCAGACCAGGCAGCGGAGTTGTTTGGAGATCGCCCGCGCCCGGTTTTCCAGCCCGGGATCGGCCAGGACCTCGTCGGGCTCGACCGCGGCGGCAGGCGCGGAAAGGGCCGATATCAGCACGGCCAGCAAGGCGGCGCGGCGGATCATCCGCCGAGCTCCTTCAGGAGCGGCACGATCTTGGATTCGAGGTCGCGGGCCAGAATCGGGCCGACATGCTTGTAGCGAATGCGCCCCGTGCGATCGACGATGAAGCTCTCCGGATAGCCATACACGCCCCAGTCGATCGAGACCCGCCCGGACAGGTCCGCGCCTATCCGCCGGTACGGGTTGCCGAGACGGCGGAGAAACGCGCGGGCGCTCTTCGGCTTGTCCTTGATGTTGATCCCGTATATCGGCACGCCCGCCCGCGCGAGCTGCATCAGCAAGGGGTGCTCCTGATGGCAGGGCGGGCACCACGAGGCGAAGACGTTGACCACGGCGACGCTGCCCCGCAGGTCCGCGGTTTTGAGGCCGCCCGCCATGCCCTCGATCGGCGGCAGGTCGAATTCCGGCGCCGGCTTGCCGATCAGGACCGACGGCACGTGAGCGGTGTTCTTCTCGCCGGTGCCGATCTGGTGGAGATAAAACCCGAAGACCGCGGCCAGCAGGGCGAAGACGGCTACGGGAAAAATTGTGGCCGGGCGGATCATGGCCGGGCGCCGACCTCGACCGCCCTACCTCGCCGCGCCCTGCGCGGCGCGCCGATCCGGAGCCTGCGGTCGGTGAGCGAGACCGCCCCGCCCGCCGCCATGACGATGGCGCCGACCCAGATCCACGGCACCAGCGGGTTGTGATAGAGCCGCGCGGTCCATGCACCGCTCGCCGCGCGTTCGCCGAGGACGGCGTAGATGTCGGCGAGCCAGGTGGTGTGGATCGCCGCCTCGGTGGTCTGGGATTGCTCCGCCGGATAGTCCCGTTTCTCGGGCCGCAGCACGGCCAGTGTCCGTCCGCCGCGCTGGAGGTCGAAGCGCCCCGTCACGGCGCGGTAGTTGGGCCCCCTGGTCTCCGCCGCACCTCGAAAGACCAGCGTGTAGCCCGCTACATCCACCGCATCGCCGGGGTTCACCAGTTGTATCCGCTCGGTCTGCCAGGCGGACGATGCCGTGACCCCGGCGACGACGATACCGAGCCCGGCATGCGCCACCGTCATCCCCCAGGCGCTTCGCGGCGTGTTGAGCGCGCGCCGGATCGCCGTTGCCGGCGGAACCCGGCCGACCCCGATCTTCCCGGCGAACTCCACCAGGGCTCCGAAGAACAGCCAGGCGGCGAGGCCGAGCCCGAAGGCGGCGAGGAGATCGCCTATCCCCGCACGCCACGCCGCCAGAACGGTGACCGCGACCGCGGCAAGGAGCGCGATCCAGAGGCGGCCGAACACGCCCGAAAGATCGCCCCGCTTCCACGCGAGAGTCGCGCCGATCGTGCTCGCGATCAGCAGCGGCACCATGATCGGTACGAACGTCACCTCGAAAAAGGGCGGACCCACCGAGACCTTGCCGCCGCCGACAGCATCGAGGATCAGCGGATACAGCGTGCCCAGGAGCACGATCGCGGCCGCCGTGGCGAGCAGCAGGTTGTTGAGCACCAGCGCGCCCTCGCGCGAGACCGGCGCGAACAGCCCGCCCCCCTTGAGCCCCGGCGCGCGGATGGCGTAGAGCGCGAGCCCGCCGCCGGTCACCAGGATCAGGAGGCCGAGGATGAAGACGCCGCGGTCGGGGTCGGTGGCGAAGGCGTGAACCGAAGTGAGAACCCCCGAACGCACCAGGAAAGTGCCGAGCAGAGAGAGCCCGAAGGTGAGGATCGCGAGCAGCACGGTCCAGCCCTTCAGCGTGTCCCGCTTCTCCACCACGATCGCGGAGTGGAGCAGCGCGGTCCCGGCGAGCCAGGGCATGAACGAGGCGTTCTCGACCGGATCCCAGAACCACCAGCCGCCCCAGCCGAGCTCGTAATAGGCCCACCAGCTGCCCAGCGCGATCCCGATGGTGAGCGCGCACCATGCGAGCAGCGTCCACGGCCGGACCCAGCGCGCCCAGGCGGGGTCCACGCGGCCTTCGATCAATGCCGCGACGGCGAAGGAAAACGAGATCGAGAACCCGACATAGCCGAGATAGAGGAAGGGCGGATGGAAGGCGAGGCCGGGATCCTGGAGCAGGGGGTTGAGTCCCTGACCCTCGAGCGGTGCCGGGGACAGGCGGACGAACGGGTTGGAAGTGAACAGGATAAAGGCGAAGAATCCCGTCGCCACCAGGCCGTGCACGGCGAGCACTCTTGCTCGGAGCGTCGCGGGAAGGTTGGCGCCGAACCCCGCGATCATGGCGCCGAACAGGGCGAGGATCAGCACCCACAGCACCATCGAGCCCTCGTGGTTCGCCCACACGCCGGTGATCTTGTAGATCAGCGGCTTGAGCGTGTGGGAGTGCCGGGCGACGAGCTCCACCGAGAAGTCCGAGACCACGAATGCGTGGATGAGCGCGAGAAAGGCGGCGGCCACCAGGCCGAGCTGGAGGAGCGCCGCCGGCCTCGCGACCGCCATCATCGCCGGGTCGCCCCTGGCCGCGCCGATCATCGGCACCGTCCCCTGGATCGCCGCCAGGAGAAAGGCGAGGATGAGCGCGAAATGGCCGATTTCGGCGATCATCCGCCGCCCTCCGCCGCGCCGCGCCACCTTCCCGATTCCTTCAGCGCGTCCGCGACCTCCTTGGGCATGTATGTCTCGTCGTGCTTGGCGAGCACTTCGTCGGCGCGAAACCGCCCGTCCGCGTCGAGCCGCCCTTCGGCGACGACGCCCTGGCCCTCGCGAAACAGGTCCGGCAGGACCCCCGTATAGGCGACATCAATCGTGTTCGCCGTGTCGGTGACTCGGAAGCTGACGCTTATCGCATCGGCGCCGCGGATCACGGAATCCTTCACCACGATCCCACCGATACGGAAACGCCGGTCCGGCGGAGGCTTGTGCTCGGCCACGTCGGTCGGGCTGTAGAAATAGACGATGCTGTCCTCGAACGCGCTCAGGACCAGCGCGGCGGCCGCGCCCAGCGCCGCCATGCCGCAGACGACGAAGGTCATCCGGCGCCGCTTAGGCCGCATCGCCGCTTCCGGAACCCGGCCGGGCGCGGGCGCGCCTCGACCGGCCCGGCTCCCCTTCTTCGAACGCGGCGATCTCGCGCCTCAACGCGCGCAGGCTGCGCACGCTCTGGACCGCGAGCCCGCCGATCGCGATCAGCGCGACGCCGTAAGCCGGCCAGACGAACCGCCCGTAACCGCCCATTGCCAAGAATTCGTAGATTTCAGCCATGCTCCGCGATGTCCGCATCGGCGACAGGCAGATTGGCCCATGCTTCTAGGACAAGGTGGTTCCGGTGTCCATTCCGCCGGCGGGCGTGGCGTGGGCGCGGGCATGCCGCAGGGCACGCAGCCGCCGCTCCAGGAGCGCCGCCCGGACGCGGATGAACAGCAGCGTCGCGAACAGGCACATGAACCCCGCGGCCATCAGCAGCAGCGGGGTCAGCATCGACGCATGGATCGACGGCGCGCCGATCCTGGTCACGCTCGCCGGCTGGTGCAGCGTGTTCCACCAGTCGACCGAAAACTTGATGACCGGCAGGTTGACGGCGCCGGCCAGCGCGAGGATCGCCGACGACCGGTCGCCGCGCGTCGTGTTGTCGAAGGCGTTCGCGAGCGCCATATAGCCGAGATACAGGAACAGCAGGATCAGGACGGAGGTCAGGCGGGCGTCCCAAGCCCACCAGCGGCCCCACATCGGCTTGCCCCAGAGCATTCCCGTGGCAAGGCAGACGATGGTGAAGCAGGCACCGATGGGCGCCGCGCCGTGGGCGATCACATGCGCCAGCGGATGGCGCCAGATCAGCCCCGTCGCGGCGCATATCGCCATCGCCGCATAGCAGAACAGGGCCATCCACGCCGAAGGCACGTGGACGTACATGATCCGGACGGTGTCGCCCTGCTGGTAGTCGGGCGGCGAATACCCGAAGCCGACCACCAGCCCCGCGCCGATCAACAGCGCCGCCGCCCAACCCGTCCAGGGCTGGATACGATCGGCCAGACGCAGAAATAGCGCCGGGCTGGCGAACCGGTGCAGGCCAGACACGTGAAGCGGTCCCCTAGCTTCGTCTCCTACGACTATACGGCATTACCGAACGCATCCGGCGCGCTCAATGCGGCCCATTGAAGGGGGCGGGACATTATTCGAGCGCCTGCCTGACCGCGGCGGCGGCGGCCCAGGGGCAGAGCGCGGCGGCGGCGAGGAACGTCGCGCCAAGCACCATCAATTGCTGACGGATGGGGTGTCCGGCGATCGCCGCATCGATCGCGCCGGCGCCGAAGATCAGCACCGGGATCAGCAGCGGCAGGACCAGGATGGAAAGCAGCACGCCGCCCCGCCTCGCGCCCAGCGTGAGCGCCGCTCCCACGCCGCCGATGAGGCTGACGGTCGGCGTTCCGAGCGCCATCGTCGCGACCAGCACGAGGTACCCTTCGACCTCCAGGTCGAGGAGGAGCGCCATCAGCGGAGTCGCCACGATCAGCGGGATTCCGGTGGTGAGCCAGTGGGCGAGCATCTTTGCGCCCACGACAAGCGAAAGCGGGAGGGGAACGAGCGCCAGCACCTCGAAACTGCCGTCCTCGTAGTCGCCGAGAAACAGCCGCTCCAGCGACAGCATCGCGGCGAGCAGCGCGGCTACCCAGAGAATGCCGGCGGCGATGCGGGCGAGCAGGTTGGCCTCCGGTCCGACGCCGAAGGGAAAGAGAATCGTCGCGAGGACGAAGAACATGACCGCGGCGGCAGCCTCTCCGGGTTCGCGGATGGTGAGCCGGAGCTCTCGCCCGAGAGCGGCGGCGAACGCGGTCATTCCCGATCTCCGGCATCGACGCCCCGGCTTCCCATGTCGAGGAATGTCGCATCCGGGAGATTGAGCGAAGTGTTTGTCGACACCACGCACGATCCGCCTCCCGCGCAGTGGCCCCGGATCGCCGCATGGACGGCGGCGACGCCGTCTGCATCGAGCGCCACGGTCGGTTCGTCGAGCAGCCAGAGCGGCGCCTTCGACACGGCGATGCGGGCGAGCGCGAGCCGTCTGCGCTGGCCGGCCGAGAGGAACCGGGCGGGAAGATCGGCAAGGGCCGAGATCCCGAATTGCTCCAGCGCCGGCCCGGTACCCTTCCCGTCCGGGCGAAGGGCGGCCCAGAAGCGCAGGTTCTCGGCCGCGGTGAGCGCCAGCTTCACCGCGTCGAGATGCCCGACATAGTGAAGCCGCGCGGCGTGCACCTCGCGGTCTTCGGCAATGTTCGCGCCTTCCCATTCGATGGCGCCCGAGACCGGCGGCAGGAAGCCGGCCATCATCCGCAAGAGGCTCGACTTGCCGCTGCCGTTCGGTCCGGTCAGCACCAGCGTTTCGCCTTCCCCGAGAACGAAGTCGAGGTTGGAGAACACCGCGCGTTCGCCGCGGACACAGGCCAGGGCGCGGCCGGAGAAGCGTATCGTCGGACGGGATCGGTCGCGGCTCAACGCGAAGCGGACATTCGCCGGTCCGACCCTCGATACGGCGCCGGCGGACTTGTTCCACGGCTGTCCGGTTGGGAACAAATCCGACCTATTCGGCTCGCCCTCCCCCGGCCCCTCCCGCGAGCGGGAGGGGGGAAGGTAAGGAGGGGTGGGCAAGCGCGTCCCCTCACCCCCGCGGGAAAGAAGGTCAGGGTGAGGGGAGATACCGGAGCCGCACGGCAACCGGGTACGCCCGTGGCCGTTGAGGTTTTGCTGTAGCCCAGGCTGTCACCCCGGACTTGTTCCGGGGTCCAGAGAAGCCGGGCGAGGGCGGCGCCCGTGGCCCTGGACCCCGGAACAAGTCCGGGGTGACAAGAAGGGGGACCAAGGAGGGCGGGTGCGGGCGGGCGGCGGCTGGCTTTTCGTGCGGGCATTTCGCGAAGCCTACCGGTGGGATGTCCGGCTAGCGCCGTTCCTCGTAGGACGGGCGCAGGTTCTCGATCATCTCCGCCAGCCCGTCCAGCGCGGCGTCGATGAAGGCCTTGCCCTGCTCGGCGCTCGCCACGTGCGGGTTGCCGAAGATCGACGCATGGTTGGTCTCCGGGTTCGGACGCCGGCGATACGTGCGCGACGGTTCGACCTTCGCGACGAGATCCCAGCCGACGAGCGGCGTGTAAACCCCTTCGATACGGTCCATTTTGACCAGGTCGGGCCGGGTGGCGAGCTGGAACGAGGTCTCGAACTCGCCGCCATGGCCCATCCCGCCGACCTCCGAATTGCGCATCGCATCGATCTCGGCCGCGCCCGGTTCCCAGTAGCTGACGGCCGTCACCTGGAAGTCGTAGGACGAGTCGAGATCGTCGACGAGACGCCGCGCGACGGCATCGTTGGACGTGCCGTTGGGCCGGTTGCCATTGAGGATCAGCAGGTCCTCGAAACCCTGTCTGATCAACGCCGCGCCCACCTCGTAGACCAGCTCCTGGTAGGTCGGAATCGAGAGGGAGATCGTGCCGGGGAAGTGCTCGAAGGTCTTGGAGACCGCATAGGGCACGGCCGGCGCCACCACCGCGCCGATCCGCTCGGCGAGGCGGACGGCCATGTGGTCCGCCTGGTGCGTGTCGGTGTCGCAGGGCATATGGGGCCCGTGCGACTCGGTCGCGCCGGTCGGCAGGATGACGAGCTTCTTCGCCTCGATCGCCGCGCGCACCTCGTCGTAGGTCATGTGGGCGATGCGGACTTCCATCAGCGCGACCGCGCCTCCGCCAACAGCCCGTGGATCATGTCGGGGGACATCGGCGATTCCCGCACCGGGGCGATACCCAGCGGTGCGAACGCATCCTCCATCGCCGAGGCGATGACCTGCGAGACCGGGATCGTGCCGGCCTCGCCCACGCCCTTGATGCCGAGCGGATTGAGCGGCGACGGCGTTTCCATGTGGAGGATTTCGGCGTCCGGCACCTCCGTCGCGTAGGGCATCAGGAAGTCCATGAAATTGGCGGCGAGCGGGGTGCCGTTCTCGTCGAACGCACAGCGCTCGTAGAACGCCCCGCCGATTCCCTGGCCGATGCCGCCCATGACCTGCCCTTCGACGATCATCGGGTTGATCATGTTTCCGCAATCGTGGATGCAGAGATAGCGCTTGATCTCCATCGAGCAGATGTCGGGGTCGAACTCGACGATCGCCGCGTGTACCCCGTACGCCCAGGTAGCGTGGGACGGGCTGAAATAGTCGGTCTCCTCGATCCCGGGCGCCTGTCCCTCGGCGAGCGGCGGGCCGTCATGCGTCGATGCAGGCGCGAACTGGGTCGCGGTCTGGGACGCCTCGTTGAAGGCGTAGCGGAGGGGGTTCGACGCGGTCGCGATCTCGGCCAGCGAGACCGAGCGGTTGCCGTCGACGATCCAGGCCCGCCCGTCGCGGAGCTCGATCGAATCCTCGTCGGTTTCCAGCATGTTGGCGGCTGCCTCGACGATCCGCCGGCGCGCCTTGACGGCGGCCTTGTGGATGGCGTTGCCGCTGACTACCGCGGCGCGGCTCGCGAAGGTTGCCACCCCCCATTCATGGGCCTGGGTGTCGCCCTCGACGAAGATCACGTCCTTGACGTCGCAGCCCACCTGGTCGGCGGCGATCTGGGCGAACACGGTCTCGTGGCCCTGGCCCTGGCTGGTGAGGCCGGTGGTGACGTAGACCTTGCCGGTGATCGGGTGGACCTTGACGTGGCCGCCCTCATAGGGGCCGAGACCGGTCCCCTCGACGTAGAAGCCGATCCCGAAGCCGAGATAACGTCCTTTCGCGCGCGCCGCCTCCTGCTCATTCCGGAAACCCGCGAGGTCGATGGTCTCGGTGATCAAGTCGAGGGCCGTCTCGTACTCGCCGGAATCGTAGTTGACGGCGAGACCGTCGGCGAAGAGCAGCCCGTCCCGCTTGTAGGGGAACTCGCCCGGTCCGATGAAGTTGCGCCTGCGAATCTCCGTTCGGTCGATGCCGAGTTCGTCGGCGAGCTGGTCGAGGGCGCGCTCGATGGCGAAACAGGCCTGCGGCCGGCCGCAGCCGCGATAGGGCGTCACCTGGACGCAGGGCGTGTAGACCAGCGTCATCTCGACCCAGATGTCCGGAATCCGGTACGGCCCCGCGATGGAGGTGGACGCGACTTGGGCAATCGCGATGCCGTAGGGGATGAAGGCGCCGGTGTCGTGGATGAACGAATCTCTCAGCCCAAGGACCGTCCCGTCCTTCATGGCCGCCAGCGTGATCTCGTGGATCTGGGCGCGTTCCTGGCTCGCGCCCACGAAATTCTCCACCCGGTCCTCGATATATTTCACCGGCCGGTCGAGCTGCATCGCGGCAAACGGGACAAGGATCTCGTCCGGGTGGAACATCATGATCTTCTGGCCGAATCCGCCGCCGACATTGGGGGCGATGACGCGGATCCTGTCCTCGTCGATGCCGAACAGCGAGGCGAGCCCGCCGCGTACCGAGATCGTCGCCTGCGTCGAATCCCAGACCGTGAGCTCGCCCGAAACCCCATCCCAACGGGCGGCGATTGCGCGGCACTCCATCGGCGCCGCGGTGGATCGTTCGAGCCGGACCCGCACCGTGGTCGTGTGCTCGGCCGCGGCGAAGGCGGCGTCGGCATCGCCGCTCCCCTGGATGAAATGGGCGGCGACGTTGTTCGGGATATCGTCATGGACCAGCGGCGCGTCGTCCTTAATCGCCTTCTCGAGGTCGAGCTCCACCGGCAGCGGTTCGTATTCGACTTCGATAACCGAGCACGCGTCCTCCGCGGTATAGCGGTCGACGGCCACCACCATCGCAATGCACTGGCCGGCATAGAACACGTCGTCGCGGGCGAGCGGGCGCTGCGTCTTGCCGCCCGACGTGATGCAGGGATGCGGAATCAGCATCGGCAGTTCGACATCGAGCGCGCCGATATTGTCGGCCGTGTAGACCGCCACGACATCGGGCAGGGCTTCAGCCGCCGAAATGTCGATCGAGCGGATCTTCGCGCGCGCGTGCTGGCTGCGGACGAATGCCGCGTGAAGGGCGCCGGGCAGCGAAATGTCGTCGATGAAGGCTCCCTCGCCCTTGAGCAGCGCGGGGTCCGCGTTGCGCTGGACCGGCTCGCCGAACTGCCGTGTCGACATTCGCTCCTCCTCAGCCCGCGTCCGCGTTCATCAGCTCGACGCCGCGGCGGAACGCCTTGACGATGTTGGCGTAGCCCGTGCAACGGCAGAGATTGCCCGAGAGCACTTCGCGGAGCGCCTTCTCTGACAGGTCGGGCTCCGGCGTTTCCTCGAGATAGCTCAGCATCGACATCACGAAGCCGGGTGTGCAGTAGCCGCATTGCAGACCGTGGCACTCCATCATCGCCCGCTGGATCGGATGCAGCGTTCCGTCCTCGTCCGCGACGCCCTCGATGGTGCGGATATCGGCGCCGTCCGCCTGAACCGCGAACGCGAGACACGAACGCCCCGCGCGGCCGTCGATCATCACCGTGCAGCAGCCGCATACCCCGTGCTCGCAGCCGACATGCGTGCCGGTGAGACCCAGCTCGTGGCGGATGAAATCGCTCAGCAACATGCGCGGGCTGGTCTCCCGCGTAACGGTCTCGCCGTTGACCGTCACCGTCACCGGGACCTTCGGATCGGACGAGGAGACGGGGATCGGTTTCCTGAGCACTGTCTTCGCCACGGTCTAGCGTCCCGCTCTATCCGCCGCCGCGGCGGCGGTGCGGCGGACCAGCGCCGCCAGCAGGTCCTTCCGATAGGCGACGCTCGCCTGCATGTCGGCGGGTGCGGTCACGTACTCCTTTGCCGCCTCTCCCGCCTCCTCCCGCGCGGCCCCGTCGACGGCGCGGCCCCTCAGCGCGTCTTCGGCGGCGGAGAGACGGACCGGTCGCGCACCGATGCCGCAGGCGGCGATCCGCGCCTCGCTGCATACGCCGTCCTCGACGGTGAGCAGGGTGCAGACCCCGGCAAGCGCGTAATCGCCCCGGCGTCTCGCGAACTCCTCGAACGCGTACCCGATGGCGGGCGGCAGAGCCGGGATGCGCACCTCGGTCAGGATTTCAGTCTGATCGAGGGTCGTCGTCATGTGAAACCGGAACAGATCGTCGGCCGCGATCTCGCGGCTTCCGTCCGGACCCTGGACGGATACCGTGCCGCCGCTCGCCACCAGAAGGCAGGGGAGCTCGGCGGCGGAGTCGGCGTGCGCGATGCTGCCGCCCACGGTGCCCCGATTGCGGATCGCGATATGCGCGACGTTGTCGAGCACCTCGCCGATCAGCGGGTTGGCCGCCTTGGCCGCTTCATGGGTTTCGAGCTCGCGATGGCGCGTCATCGCGCCGACGCGGATCGTTCCGCTCTCCACCCCAATCCCGCGCAGCGCGCTGATTTTCCGCAGATCCACCAGCCTGCCCGGCGTCGACAGTCGGAAATTCATCGTCGGGATCAGGCTTTGCCCGCCGGCGAGCGGCCGCGCGGTCTCGTCCTCGGCGAGCGCCGCGACCGCTTCCTCGACGGTTTTCGGCGCGACGTAGTCGAACAGCGCGGGCTTCACTCCGCCGCCTCCGCCGCGGTTTCCGCCCACCATCCGACGTCCGGGTCCTGCCAGCCTTCCGGCCAGTCCAGACCTCCCGCCTCGCGTGCCGCCTCGACATACGAGCCGCGGTCGAACATCGGCAGCGCTCCCCGCTTCGCGCGGAGCTCCATACGGCGCGTATCCGTCGCCGCCTCGTCGACCTCCGGGCGCGTGCCCGCCATGTTCAGAACGACACCGTACTCCTCCTCCGCCGATCGTTCGGAAACCAGACCGCACTCGACGTCATAGGCGACCAGACCGGGCTCGCGCAGCAGGGGATCGCCCCAGCCCCCGCCGCCGGTGGTCTGGATACGGACGGTGGCGCCCGCCGGTACCTCGATATTGTCCGCCATGCCGGCGATCTCGCGGAGCTGGCCGGGACCGTCCTCCACCGCAATCCGATACGTCGAGCCGGGCTTGCCGCCGTTGACCCCGTAGGTGTTGACCAGGGCGCGGTCGGCGTTCGACAGCAGACGGCAGGAATGCAGCGTGCGGATGCGCTTGTCGTAGCCGAAACCGCCCCGCCGGAAACCCGCCCCGCCGGAATCGCGGGCAAGGCCCAGCTCTTCCACCAGCACAGGGTAACGGGTCTCGGAGAACTCGGCCGGCAGGTTGCGGGAGTTGGGAACGATGTGGACCACGTCGGAACCGTCCGCCCAGGGACGGCCGGGACCTCCGCCCCCCAGGACCTCGCGGAACAGGAAGAAATCCTTGTTCGAGGTGCCGCCGTGGAGCCCCCAGATGCGGATCGTCTCGTGATCGGCCGGCATCTGCCCGCCCGTCGCCTTGGAGAGCAGCGCCGCGAAAATCCCGAGCGAGCGCAGTAGGATGAAAAACCGCATGCCCGTCGCCTTGCCGAAATTGGGTGTGACCAGCGTGCCCTTTTCCGGGAATTTCACGTCGATCACGTCGAGCACGCCCTCGTTCATGTCGATCTCGGCAGCGCGCTCTGGCGAGGATGCGAGGGACCGCAGCACCGGACCCATCCACTTGCGGACGAACTTGCCGTCGGAGTAGTCGATCGCCCAGTTGATCGGTCCCTTGGCCTCCGGGCTGGTGCCGGTGAAGTCGAGCAGGATCCTGTCGGCCGTCTTGGTCATGGTGACGCGCATCGCGTGCAGTCGGGGCGCATCGACGCCGTCGTTCTCGACATAGTCCTCCCAGGCGTAGACGCCGTCCGCGATCCTGGGCAGGAGCTCGCGCCGGATGGCCTCGGCGCAGTTCTCGATCATCGCGTCGAACGCCGCCTCGAGCGTATCCGCGCCGTAGCGCTCGGCGAGCGCCACCACCCGCTTCGACCCCAGCATGGCGGCGCCGATCTCGGCGTCCAGGTCGCCGCGAAGATGCTCCGACAGGCGGGAGTTGCGTTCGATGATGCGGAACGCCGCCTCGTTCACCTGGCCGCCCTCGTAGAGCTTGATCGGCGGGATCACCAGGCCCTCGGTCCACATGTCCTCGGCATGGACGGGAAGGCTGCCCGGCACCGAGCCGCCGACGTCGTCGTGATGGCCGAACACCTGGGAGAACCCGATCAGCCGGCCCTCGTGGAAGATCGGCAAGGTGGAACAGAGATCCGGGATGTGGCCGATGCCACCCGACGAGTTGTACGGGTCGTTCCAGAAGAACACGTCGCCGGGGCTTATGTCGTCTTCCCCGAAATACTCGAACACCGGCTCGACCAGCGCCGAGTAGGAGCGGCCGGTGAGCTTGCGGCCTTTGGCGTCGAACAGCGCGACCCGGTAGTCGTGCTGGTCGCGGATCATCGGCGAGCGCGAGGTGCGCTCGACGGCGGCCTCGATTTCGAGCTCGGCCGAGCGGATGGTGCCGGTGATGATTTCGAGCTCGACCGGCCCGAGCTGCCGGGCCTCGTTCTCAGGCTTGCTCATGAGGATTTCTCCAGGATGAGATTGCCGTACCGGTCGACGGTCGACCGCCAGGTTTCGGGCACGACCGTCGTCGATCCGTATTCCTCGACGATGGCCGGGCCGGTTACCGACTCCCCTACGCCGAGATCGCCGCGCCGCCAGATGCCGCACTCGATCCAGCCGCTCGCTCGCCAGTAGACCCGGCGCGACGCGACCGGGGCGGCGTCGGTGGCGGCGAAAGCGAGGGGGCGGATTTCGGGTCGATGCACGCGGCCGACCGCCTGGATCCTGAGGCTCACCACCTCGACGTCCTGGCGGCCCTCGTAGTGAAAGCCGAAAGTACTCTCGTGCACCTTGTGGAAGTCGCGCCACATGGTTTGCACCGCATCGACGCCCGTCGTGCCGGACGGGATCGGAACCGGAACTTCGTGCCCTTCCCCGACATAGCGGACATCCGCGCTGCGCATCAGGTCGATGGCTTCGCGCGCGACGCCTTCCGCCTCGATCTCGCTCCGCCCCGCTTCCTCCAGAGACGACCACAGGGCTTCGAGCTCGTCCGCGTCGTGAGACGACTGCTGGCGGACGCAGGTCCTGACATAGTCGCGCTTGACGTCGGAGACATGGAGCCCGAAGGCGGACAAGTTGCCCGGGTTGGGCGGCACCACGGCGGTGGCGATCCCGAGAAAATCGGCGACCTCGGCCGCGAACAGCCCGCCCGCGCCGCCGAACGCGACCATCGCGTAATCGCCCGGGTCGAGGCCGCGCGTGGTGGTAACGCGCCGGATGCCGTGCACCTGGTTGGCCGAAGCGATTTCGAGCACGCCGGCGGCGGCCTCCTCGGCCGGGATATCGAGCTCTCGGCCGAGCTCCTCGTACGCGGCCCGGGCCGCGCCGGCGTCGAGCTTGAGACCCCCGCCGATCAGCGCCTCCGGCAGCCGGCCAAGGACAAGCCCGGCATCGGTCACCGTCGGCTCGGCGCCGCCGCGGCGATAGCAGATCGGCCCCGGGTCGGCGCCCGCGCTTTGCGGCCCTACCTTGAGCGCGCCATAGTCGTCGATCCAGGCGAGGGATCCGCCGCCGGTTCCCACCGTCTCGATGTCGAGCATCGGCGACTTGACCGGGTAGCTCTCGATCGTCGCATGGCTGGTGAGCTGGGGGGTGAGGTTCTGGACCAGCGAAACGTCGGTAGAGGTGCCGCCCACATCGAGGGTGAGCACGTTCCGGTAATCGGCAAGCCGCGCCATGTGGGTCGCGCCCAGAACGCCCCCGGCGGGGCCGGAGACCAGCATCGTCACCGGCTTCTCCGCCGCCTTGGCGCTGGTCACGATGCCCCCGTTCGACTGCATGATCAGGAACGGCACGTGCCCGGAGCGTTCCCGGATGCTGCGCTCGGCATGGCCGAGATAGGTCTTGCAGTAGGGCTTCACCATGACGTCGATCAGGGTCGTCATGGCGCGCTCGTATTCCCGGTATTCCGGCAGGACGACGGAAGAAAGCGAGACGTGGATGCCGGGGTGCCGCTTCGCGACCAGTTCGCCGACCCGGTTCTCGTGCGCCGGGTTGGCGTAGGAATGGAGCAGGCAGACGGCGAGCCGGTCGACCCCCAGCGCCACCAGCTCGTCGGCCGCGGCGATGACGCTGTCCTCGTCAAGTGGCGCCAGCTCCGAACCGTCATGGCGCATGCGGCCGGCCACTTCCCTCACCAGATGCAGGGGAACAAGGCGTCTCGGCTTCACCCAGAAGAACGAATTGCCGTAGCCGTCGGGCACCGACTGGCGGGCAATCTCGATCAGGTGGCGGAAGCCGTCGGTGACCAGCAGCCCGAGACCTTCGAACTTGTGCTCGAGCACCGCGTTGGTCGCCGTCGTCGTGCCGTGCAGGATCTGGCCGATATCGGTCCGCGTGGCGCCCGCCGCGTCCAGCACCTCGTCGATGCCGTTGAGCAGGCCGAGGCTCGGATCGGAGGGCGTGCTCGGAGTCTTGATCGCGAACTGATCGCCGGTGTCCTCGTCGAGCGCGATCACGTCGGTGAAGGTGCCGCCGGTGTCGATGGCTATGCGGAGCGACATGATTCGTTCGCTATATCAATACTCTATCCGTTGCCCGACCACGATATTGTCACGCATCCACCGGGTCAATCGCACGCGCCTCGACGGAGATGCCGGGTACGGCCCGGCTTTCCCATTCGGCGAGCAGGTCGGGGGAATCCATCACCAGCCCCATGTGAATCGAAACCATCTTGAGCGCGGCCTCCTCCATCTCGTCATTGGTGCCCCGGACCAGGTCGCGCAGCACCACGACGCGGTAGTCGCGGTTGCTGGCATCGAACGCGGCGTTCAGCACGCAACAGTCGGTGAACCCGCCGTTCAGCACGACCGTCCGGATGCCCATGTTGCGCAGCAGGAAGTCGAGATCGGTCGGGTAGAAGACCGACAGCCGCTTCTTGGTCTGGACGATCTGGTCTCCGGGCTCGACCCTTGTCTCGAACTCGGTCCAGCGGCTGCCCTCGATGGCGTGCGAGTCGGCATTCGGTATGTCGCCCACATAGAGCGGGAAGACCTGCCGCCACGCCGAACGCAGCCCGTTGACGTCATCGACGCCGCCCTTCCTCAGAACCGTCCTGACATGGACGACCGGAATGCCGAACCGGCGCACCTCGTCGTGGAAAATGTCGATCGGCGCGACGATCTCGCGCGCGCGGGGGGCCGGGCAGGGGCAGTCCGGCGTGTCCGCGAGGTGGCCCTGATGCATGTCGATCGACACGACCGCCGATTTGCCGGGGTCGGCATAAAGGTCGAACCCGTCCGGCAGGGCGCGGCGTTCGCCGTAGACATAAGCCTGCATCTCCGTCCCCTCGTCAGTGTCCTCTGCCGTTCTCGCTTTCCGCATAGGCGGCGATCAGGCGGCGGATACGCTCGTCGCGGTCGGCGGCGTCCTGGTGTGCGCCCCCGATATTGATGTCGGTGATCCGCTCGCCGACGCGGTGCAGCAGGGTATCGTCGTCGCCGTCCGGATCCTCCGGGATGCGGATCACCGTGTCATGGCAATAGGTCGGAATCCGACCGTCGACGCGGAAATGCGGCGCCTTCGGATCGCTCCCCGCCGCGACCCGGCAGATCTCGGCCCTGAGCAGCTTCCGCAGCATCAGGACGCCCTTGTCGGTGGCGGTCATGTGTTCGAGCGCATGGACCGCGATCGGCCGCTGGCTGGTCTGGGCGTCGAAATCGCCCGGGATGCGCTGGCGGTCCTCGTAGCTCCTGACGCCGCTCTGGCCGAAGAAGTCGACGCGCTCGGGGCCGCACTGGCTCTCGTCCGCGTTGTTCCCGGGATCGCCGTCCGGGTGGAAATGCCGCCAGCCGATGATGCGGCATGTCCGGTTGTCGACCGGCGTGGTCCAGCGGGTGATGCCGACCCTCATATAGAGCTTGGGTTCCTGGCCGTCCTCCCAGATATGGCCCACCTGCGCGATGTTGCCGAAGACGATGTCGTTCGAGCGCACCCAGACATTGTCGCCCCACCGCCGCGTGGTGATGTAGATCATGCCCGTCGGGGTCTCGCGGAACTCCGTGACCGGAAGCTCGCCCCAGGCATCGGCGAACTGTGAGAAGCTGATCCGCGTGTGCAGGAACACCGCATGCGCCGGGTCCATCACGTTCTCCTGCACCTGGAGCCAGTTGCAGGGGTACGTGATGTAGTAGGGCACCAGCCGGTCGTCCGGCATGGAGAGCGTGTCGTAAGGCGCGAAATTGGGCCGTTTGTCGGGCGGCCCCATATAGGCGAAGACCAGACCGTTGTGTTCCTCGACCGGATAGGCGCCGTGATAGAGCCGGTCCTTGAGCGTGCTCGACGGCGGCTCGCCGGGTGTCTCCAGGATTCTGCCGTCCGGCGCGAACAGCCAGCTGTGGTAACAGCAGCGGAGGCCCTTGGGTTCGACGACGCCGTATTCGAGCGAGCTTCCGCGATGGCTGCAGTGAAGGTCGAGCAGCCCCCATTCGCCGGCGCGGGTCCGGAACAGCACCAGGTCCTCGCCGAACATGCGCACCTTCAGCGGCAATTCGCCGACTTCGGAGGTCATCGCGACCGGCTGCCAGAAACGGCGGAGATACTCCCCGCAGGCGGAGCCGCGCTCGACATGCGTGAGCTCGGCGTCCTCTTGCGGCGTCGGCGGGTTGTGGTAGGCGCCGTAGGGGGTGCGCAGAAAATGTTTCTGCCCGGCCATCCGTCGTCTTCCTCCGCTGTGGCTCAGCCCGATGCTACGGCGCGAGCGGGCGCGCGGAAACGATAAATTGCGGGCCGGCCAGCCCACTGTTAGCGTCCGCGCGTCGTGACGAGATTTGCGAGGCGGAATGGAACGGGGGCGGATTCGGTTCGGTACTTTCCTCGCGCCGTTCCATTCGGTCCGCGAGAACCCGACTCTCGCTTTCGACCGCGATCTCGCCCTGGTCGATCACCTCGACCGGCTCGGCTTCGACGAAATCTGGGTGGGCGAGCACCATTCGGGCGGGATGGAGATCATAGCCTCGCCCGAAATCTTCATCGCCGCGGCGGCAGAGCGAACGCGGCGGATCATGCTCGGCACCGGCGTGGTCACGCTCCCCTATCACAACCCGTTCCTGGTCGCCGAGCGTATCAACCAACTGGATCATCAGACCAAGGGGCGGACGATGTTCGGTGTCGGGGCCGGCGCGCTGCCCTACGACGCGGACATGCTGGGCATCGACGTAGCCCGGATCCGCGACATGATGACCGAGGCCCTCGACGTCGTCGTTCCGCTGCTCGACGGCGAGACGGTGAGCCGAAAGACGGGCTGGTTCGAGCTCCGTGAGGCCCGGCTTCAGCTCGCGCCCTTCACCCGCCCGCGGGTCGAGCTGGCTGTGCCCTCGGTGGTCTCGCCGTCCGGACCCCGAGCGGCCGGCAAGTACGGCATGAGCCTGCTGTCGACCGCCGCGACCACCCAGGCCGCCTTCGAGGCCCTGCCCGAGACATGGAAGATCTGTGCCGACGAGGCGAAGGCGCACGGCCGAAACGCGGACCGCACGCGCTGGCGGCTTGTCGGACCCGTACACATCGCCGAAACCCGAGAGCGGGCGCGCGTCAATGTCCGTTTCGGGATCCAGGAATGGCTGCACTATTTCGCCTATGTCGGCCACCTGCCACTCGACGCCACCGGCGAGGGCGACGTGGATTCGGACATCGACGCGCTGATCGACTCGAAGATCGCGGTGATCGGGACGCCGGACGACCTGATCGGCCAGATCGAGCGGTTGGAACGCCAGTCCGACGGTTTCGGCGTCTTCCTCGACATGGCGCATAACTGGGCCGACTTCGCCGAGACCAGGCGGAGCTACGAGCTCATCGCGCGCTACGTCATGCCCCGCTTCGACGGCCGCGCCGGCCGGCAGGAGGAGGCCTATCGCTGGGCGATGGAGAAAAAGCCGGAACTCGCGGAACGGCGCCAGGTCGGAATCGACAGGGCGATCCGCGACCTCAATCCTCGAACGTGATCTCCGCCGACTGGGCAATCCCGCCTTCCGCGGTGAGGGCCCAAAGCCGGCCCTTGCCTTTGTCGGGGCCGGGCGCGCCCGCGACCGTGAATGGAGCGCCGTCGAAAAGCGGAGCGAGCGCTCGCACCGCGTAGGTCCTGAGCCTCGCCTCGGGCCGCGAGCGGCGGAACAGATCGAGGAGCAGCGTGGTGATCAGGTTGCCGTGGACCAGCAGGCCCGGGTAGCCCTCGACCCCGGTCACGTAGTCGCGGTCGTAGTGAATCCGGTGGCTGTTCATGGTCAGCGCCGAATAGCGGAACAACAGAACGGTCGTTGGATCGACCTCTCGCGACCAGATCGCTTCTGCGGGTGGTGCGGGGCCGTCGACGCGCCGGGAACCCCCGCCGCCCGCATCGGCTTCGCGATAGACGGTGATGTGCTCCTCGTGGGTCGCGAGGCCGTCCTCGACGAAGATTTCGTGGCGAACGGTGACGAAGCAGAGCGTCCCCGATCGTCCGCTCTTGGGCACCACGTCGGCGATGGTCGACACCCGCCTTGCCGTCTCGCCGACGCGGAGGGGCCGGTCGAAGCGCATCCTGACCCCGGCCCACATCCGGCGCGGCAGCGGCACCGGGGGCATGAAGCCGCCTTTGGCCTTGTGGCCGTCCGGCCCGGTCTCGCATAGCTTCACGACTTCCGGGAAATAGTACCAGTGCCAGCCCGGCGGGATCGGATCGCCGTCCTTCAGCGGCGGATCGTCGCGGTCGAAGGTGGCGGCGAGGATATCGGCCGGGGCGGCGGTAATCGGCCCGGTCGCGGTCTCGCTCCGCCCGATCCAGTCGCGCGCTCGTTCCAGCGCGCTCACGCCGCGAACTCCCTGCGGATCGCGTCGGAATCGGCGCCCGCTGCGGGTACCGGCCCCAGCGCCCGCGAATCCCTGTCAATCCGCGCCGGAGGCGCCACGATGTCGATCGCGCCGCCCGGGATGCCGATCCCGCTGCGGCGGAGCGCCGGGTGGCGCGCGAGGCCGCCGACGTCGTTGACCTCGCCGAAGGCGATCTTCGCGTTGCGCAGCCGTTCGATCAGCGCGTCCCGCTCTATCGAGGTGAAAACCTCGCGGAGGATCGCATCGAAGGGCTCGCGGTTGTCGAGCCGGGCGATGTTGCTCTCGAAGCGGGGGTCGTCTGGCAGCCCGGGGCGTCGCAGCACCTCGGCGCAGAGGCGGACGAACTCGCGCTCGTTCTGGATCGCGATCAGGATCGGCGCGCCGCCCTTGGTCGGGTAGGCGCCGTAGGGGTGGATCGAGGGATGGTTGAGGCCGATCCGGGGCGGGCCTTCTCCGTCGGATTCCCAATGCAGCAGCGGCACCGTCATCCAATCCGCCATGCCGGAGAACAGCGAGGTCTCGATGGCGCACCCCTCGCCGTTGTCGGCGCGCGCGATCACCGCCTCCAGCACCGCCATGTAGCTGTACATGCCGCAGGCGATGTCGCAGACCGACACGCCCACACGCCCCGGCCCCTCCGGGCCTCCGGTGACCCAGCACAGGCCCGACTCCGCCTGGACGAGGAGGTCATACGCCTTCATGTCGGCATAGGCGCCTTCCGAGCCGTATCCGCTGATGTCGACGGTGATCAGCCGGGGGTTGCGCGCGCGCAGCTCGCCCGAATCGAACCCCGCCCGCGCCGCCGCTCCCGGGGCGAGGTTCTGGATAAACACGTCGGCCTTTTCGAGGATGCGGTAGAGCAGCGCCCGGTCTTCCGGATCCTTGATGTCGGCGGTCAGCGATTCCTTGCCGCGGTTGAGCCAGACGAAATAGGCGCTCTCGCCGCCCGCGAAGTCGTCGTATTTGCGCGCGAAATCGCCGCCCTCGCGCTCGATCTTGATGACCCGCGCGCCCGCGTCGGCGAGACGCGACGAGCAATAGGGCGCGGCCACCGCCTGTTCCATCGACACCACGAGCAGGCCGTCCAGCGGCCGCATCGCGCCGTCCGCCATCAATATGACCTCGGCAGGCCTAGAACGTGCTCGGCGATGAAGGAGAGCACGAAGTTGTTGGAGATCGGCGCGATCCGGTAGAGCCTGGTCTCGCGGAACTTGCGCTCGATGTCGTACTCCTCGGCGAAGGCGAAGCCGCCATGAGTCTGCATGCACATGTCGGCCGCCTGCCATGACGCCTCGGAAGCGAGGTACTTGGCCATGTTGGCCTGCTCGCCGCAGGGCTCTCCCGCCTCGAACAGCGCCGCCGCCTTCCGCACCATCAAGTCCGCCGCCTCGGTCCTGGCATAGGCCTCGGCGATCGGGAACTGCACGCCCTGGTTCTGGCCGATCGGCCGGTCGAACACGCGCCGTTCGCCCGCATATTCGCTGGCCTTCCCGATGAACCAGCGTGCGTCGCCGATGCATTCGGCGGCGATCAGGATGCGCTCGGCATTCATTCCGTCGATGATGTATCGGAACCCCCTGCCTTCCTCGCCGACCAGGCTGTCGGCCGGGATGCGCAGATTGTCGAAGAAGATCTCGGTCGTCGCGTGGTTGATCATGGTGCGGATGGGGCGAATCTCGAGCCCGTTTCCGAGGGCTTTCCGCATGTCGACGATGAAGACCGACAACCCTTCGGTGCGGCTCTCGACTTCTTCCTTCGGCGTGGTGCGGGCGAGCAGGAGCATGAGATCGGAATGCTCCGCCCGAGAGGTCCAGACCTTCTGCCCGTTGACGACATAGCCGTCATTGCCGTCCCGCGCCGCCGTCGTCCGGAGGCTCAGCGTATCGGTGCCGCTGGTGGGCTCGGTGACGCCGAAGGCCTGGAGGCGGAGCTTTCCGGAGGCGATCTTCGGGAGGTATTCGCTCTTCTGCGCATCGCTGCCGTGTCTCAGCACGGTTCCCATCGTGTACATCTGGGCGTGGCAGGCGGCGCCGTTGCCGCCCGATTTCTGGATTTCCTCGAGGATCGCGGCCGCCGCCGATATGCCGAGCCCGCTGCCGCCGTATTCCTCGGGGATCAGGACGGAGAGGTAGCCGTTATCCGTCAGATCCTCGATGAACGCGGTCGGATAGGTCCGGTCACGGTCGAGCTCGCGCCAGTATTCGCCGGGATAGTTCGCGCACAACCTGGCGACGGCGTCGCGGATTTCCGTGTACTCTTCCATCTGTCCCCGAATTTCCCGACCGGTCCCGCAGCGGCCCCGTTTGTACGCGGATAGGCAGGCCGATCCAAGGCCCGGTCCTGTCTTGAAATGTTGATCTACATGTGTTTATGATATCTTCTTGAAGCGGATAATGGAGTCGGGACGATGTTGGTATCGAAGTGGGGCAACAGCCTTGCCGTCCGGCTGCCAAGGTCGGTCGTCGATAACCTCGATCTGAAGTCCGGCGACCGGCTGGAAATCGTCTCCGCCACGGCCGAACGGGTCGTGCTTGCGAAGGACCGGCGGCGGGCGCGAGCGGTCGAACGAATGCGCGCGCGCGCTTGGCCCCTGCCGGCGGACTACAATTTCGACCGCGATGCCGCCAACGTCCGGTGACCGCATTTCTCGACACGAATCTGCTGATCTACGCGCAGTCCGCCGACCCGAAAGGCGAGATCGCGAGACAGGCGATCCTGTCCGGCGGGACGATCAGTGTTCAGGTCATCAACGAGTTCAGCGCCGTACTCCGCCGCAAGTTCCACCTTGAATGGCACGAGATCGCGGACGCGGTGGCGGATGTCCGGGCCGCGCTCGATCCGGTTCGCCCGATTGGCATCGACACCTGGGCGGCGGCCGTGGCGCTAGCCCGGCAGCACCGTTTCGAATTTTACGATTCGCTGATCCTCGCCTCGGCGCTCGAAGCCGGTTGCGACACCCTGTTGACGGAGGATCTGCAAGCCGGCCGCCGTATCGAAGGACTGACGATCATCAATCCATTCGATCTGGCTCCGAAGTCGTAAGCGTGGCTCGATTTCGCCCATCCGCTTGACAGGGTGGGGCGGCGCGGGGACCATCCGGCATGCCTATCATCAACCGCATCGCCGAGTTCCACGAGGAGATGACGGGGTGGCGCCGCGACATTCACGCCCATCCCGAGACCGCCTTCGAGGAGCATCGGACTTCGCAATTCGTCGCCGACCGGCTGACCGAGTTCGGCATCGAGATCCATCGCGGCCTCGCCGGAACCGGGGTGGTGGGCACGCTGGCAGGGGCACGCGGGGAAGGGCCGTCGATCGGGCTCCGCGCCGATCTGGACGCGCTCCATATCGAGGAGAAGAACGACTTCGAGCACCGCTCGCAAACGCCCGGGAAGATGCATGCCTGCGGGCATGACGGGCACACCTCGATGCTGCTCGGGGCCGCCAAGTACCTCGCCGAGACCCGCAATTTCGCCGGCACCGTCCGGTTCATCTTCCAGCCCGCCGAGGAGAACGAGGGCGGCGCGCGGGTGATGGTCGAGGAAGGCCTGTTCGACCGGTTCCCGATGGAGCAGGTCTTCGGCATGCACAACATGCCGCGGGTCGATATCGGCGAGATGGCGGTCCGCGCGGGTCCGATGATGGCGGCGTTCGACATCTTCGAGGTCCGCGTCACCGGCCACGGCACCCACGCCGCCGCGCCCCATCTCGGCAGCGACGCCATCGTGGCCGCGGCCGAGATGGTGACGGCGCTCCAGACCATTCCGAGCCGCGTCGTCGATCCGCAGGAGTCGGTCGTCGTCACCGTAACCCAGATCCACGGCGGCGATACATGGAACGTGATCCCCGAGGACGTGATCCTGCGCGGGACCGTGCGCGCGTTCCTGCCCGAGATCCAAGAGCTCGCGGAAGCCTCGCTCAGGCGCATCGTCGCCGGGATCGCCGCATCCCATGGCCTCGAGGCGGCGGTCGATTACGAGCGGCGCTACCCGCCCACCATCAACCACGACGCGGAATCGGAGCTTGCCGCCCGCGTCGCCGCCGAAGTGGTGGGTGCGGACAATGTGCATCGCGGCCTCCATCCAAAGATGGCGGCGGAGGATTTCTCCTTCATGCTGAACGAGCGACCGGGCTGCTATGTCTGGCTCGGCAACGGGCCCGGCGACGGCGGCTGCCTCCTGCACAACCCGCATTACGATTTCAGGGACGAGGCGCTGCCCATCGGCGCGAGCTACTGGGCCCGGCTGGTGGAAACCCGCCTCGCGCCGCAATAGCCCGCGGCCCCGGGCGCCGCCGCGCCCGCGCAACAGGTGACAGGGACAATGTCGAAGACAGATAGCTTCGCGGGGACGACGGTTTCCCGCTCTCCGGTTTACGGCACCAGGGGCATGGTGGTCTCCGGCCACTCGCTGGCCTCGCTCGCCGGGCTCCGCACCCTCGAACGCGGCGGCTCGATGGTGGACGCGATGATCTCCTGCTCCGCCGCGCTCTCGGTGGTGGTGCCGCAGGCGACCTCGCTCGGCGGCGATGCATTCATTCTCTACCACCGGGCCGAGGACGGGCGGACGATCGGCATGAACGCGTCCGGCCACGCGCCGGCGGGGGCCACGCTCGATGTCTACGAGGCCGGTATCCCGCACCGGGGGCCGCTCGCCTTCAGCGTGCCGGGAATGATCCGGGGCTGGGAGCGGATGCACGCCCGCTACGGAAAGCTCCCCTGGGCCGATCTTTTCGCCGACGCGGCGGCGCTGGCGGAGGCCCACCCGCTGTCGCGCGTCCTCGCCGGCGCGCTCAACCTCTTCCGCGAGGATGTCGAGGGCGATGCCGGCTGCCGCGACGTCTACTACCCGGACGGCGAGCCGCTGCCCGCCGGCGCGATCGTCCGCCAGCCCGCGCTCGCCCGCACGGTCGGCCTGATCGCCGAGCACGGCAGCTCGGTCTTCTACGAAGGCGAGGTCGCCAGATCGATCGCGGCATCCGCGCAGGCCCAGGGCGGAGTAATCGCGGCCGACGACTTCGCCGGTTACGAGCCCGAATGGGTGGAGCCCCTGGAATCGAGCTATCGCGGGCTCACGATCCGGGTCATGCCGCCCAACTCCTACGGCGTGCTGATGCTGATGCAGCTCAACGCGCTCGACGGCGTGGATCAGGCCGAGTTGAGCGGAGACGAGAGCGGGCGTCTCGCCTACCTGATGCGCGCCCAGCGCGCCGCCTTCGCCGCCGGGCAGAAGCACATCGCCGATCCGCGCACGAACCCGGCGCCGATCGACCACCTGCTGGGCGACGAGACGACGGCGGCGTTGCGCGCCCAGGTGTCGGGCGCCGACGAGCCCGCCGCCGCCATGGCCCATCCGGCCGCCGGCACCTCCTGCATCACGATCGCCGACGGCGAGGGCAACGGAATCTCGGTCGTGCAGAGCGTGTTTCACGTCTTCGGCAGCGCGTTTCTCGACCCCGGCACCGGCATCCTGATGAACAACCGGATGACCGGCTTCAGCATTGATCCGGAAAGCGCCAACGTGCTGGTGCCCAACAAGCGCCCCGCGCATACCCTCAACCCGGTGGTGGTGCTCGACGGCGACAAGGTCCGTTACCTGCTGACCACGCCGGGCGGGCCGAGCCAGACCCTTTCCCATGTCCAGATCCTCAACAACCTGGTCGACCGGGGCATGGAGCTGACGGCGGCCATCGAGGCGCCGCGCTGGTCGATCACCCTGCAGGGCGAGACCCTGCTCGACGAAGCCTTCGACGACGGCGTCGCCGACCGGCTGGCCGATGAAGGCTTCCCGGTCAAGCGGGCCGCCGGGGCGGCCTATTTCGGCTCCGCCAAGGTGATCGAGGTCGCGAAGGACGGCGTTCTGATGGGGGCCGCCGACAGGCGTCGCGAGGCCTTCGCGGTCGGCGCCTGATGGCGGCCCCCGCCGACCTCGCGGTCACCCGGGGCAAGGTGATTGCGGTCGATGCCGGAGGCACGATCACCGAAGCCGTCGCGGTCGCCGGGGACAGGATCGCGGCGATCGGTTCCGCCGCCGAGATCGAACCTCTGATCGGACCGGATACCATCCGGATCGACGCCGGCGGCCGCGCGGTCGTCCCGGGTCTGATCGACGGCCATGCCCATCTCGACCGCGAGGGGCTGAAGCCCGTCTTTCCCTCGCTCGCCGGCTGCCGTTCCATCGACGACGTGCTGGCGCGCATCGAAGCGCTGGTCGCGGATGCCGGGCCCGGCGAGTGGGTCGTCACCATGCCCATCGGCGAGCCGCCCTATTACTGGGACGTGCCGAACAACCTCGCCGAAAAGCGCTTTCCGACGCGCTGGGACCTCGACGGCGTATCGCCCGACAACCCGGTCTATATCCGTCCCATCTGGGGCTTCTGGCGCCACATCCTGCCGCTCACCTCGGTCGCCAACTCCGCCGCGCTCGCGGCCGCGGGGATCGGCCGCGACACGCCGAACCCGTCAGCCTCCATCGAGATCGAGCGCGATCCCGGCACCGGGGAGCCCAACGGCATAATCCACGAGCACACCTATATGCCGGTGATGGAACTCAGCCATTTCAACCGGGCGCCGCGCTTCACCCATTCCGACCGGGTCGCGGGCATCGAGGCGGCGATGGCGATCTACAACCGGACCGGGACCACCAGCGTCTTCGAGGAGCACGGCGCCGCCCAGGAGCTGATCCAGGCTTATCAGGCCGTGCATGCGGCGGGCGAGGCGACGGTGCGCGCGAACCTCGTCTTCAGCCCGTCATGGGGGCCGGAGCGCGACATCGACTACACCCATGCCTTGCGCTCGTGGTCGGGCTGGCTCGGCGGGCGGGGGCTCGGCGACGACTGGCTCGCGGTGGGCGGGCTCTATACCGAGTTCGGCTTCGATCCCGACGCGCTGCTGCGCGCGCGGGCCTCGCCCTATACTGGCTGGTCGGGGTTCAACTACGATTGCGGCGTGCCGCGCGACCGCATGGTCGATTTCCTCGTCGAAGCCGCCCGCAACGGCATCCGCGTCTGCGCCCTCTGGCGGGAATTCCTGCCGCTGTTCGAGGAGGCGAACGAGCGGGTTCCGATCGGCGACATGCGCTGGGTGCTGGGCCACATCAACACGCTGAGCCCGGACGAGATCGGGCGCGTCGCCGATCTCGGCCTCGTGCTCACCACCCACACCAACCGCTACATCCACAAACAGTCGCACATCACCCGCGACGAAATCGGCAAGGAACGCGAGAACGAAATCGTGCCGATCAAGAGCCTGCTGGAAGCCGGCGTCCATACCGCGCTCGCCACCGACAACGTGCCGACCAGCCTGTTCTTCCCGGTCTGGCAATCCATCGCGCGGGAGAACCTTCATACCGGCGAGCGGATCGCCCCGGACCAGGCGCTGTCGCGCGAGGACGCGCTCCGCTGTGCCACCATCGAAGGCGCCTGGCTCACCTTCGAGGAAGACAGCAAGGGTTCGCTTGAGGTGGGCAAGCTCGCGGACTTAGCCGTCCTGTCGGAAGACCCGCTCACCTGTCCCGAGGACGCGATCAAGGACATCGTCGCCGAGACCGTCGTCGTGGGCGGCAGGATCGTCCATGAGGGGTAGACGATGAAGATCGCCGAACTCGATACCCCGGTGCTTCTGGTCGACGCCGACGCCTTCGAACGCAACCTGGCGCGGATGGCGGAACTCTGCGCGGATGCCGGAATCGTCTGCCGCCCGCACGCCAAGGCCCACAAATCGCCTCAGGTCGCGCGGATCCAGATGGAGGCGGGCGCGGTCGGGATGTGCTGCGCCAAGCTGGGCGAGGCCGAAGTGCTGGCGGCAGCGGGGATCGAAGACCTCCACATCACCACGCCCGTCGTGGGGGCCTCCAAGATCATGCGGCTGCTCGACGCCGCCCGGCAGTCGCATGTCTCGGTGGTCGTCGACGACGCGGACAACATCTCCGACCTCGCCGCCGGGGCGCAGACGGCGGGGCGGAGGCTCGACGTGCTGGTGGAGGTCGACGTGGGTCAGGGCCGCTGCGGCGTGCCGCCCGGTCCTCGCGCGGCGGAGCTCGCGCGGCTGATCGACGGCCATCCCTGGCTTCATTTCCGCGGGCTCCAGGCCTATCAGGGCCTGATCCAGATGAAGCGGGATGTTTCGGAGCGCCGGGCCGCGGCCACCGACGCGCTGGAAAAGGCCGAGCTCTCCGCCCGGCTGGTGCGCGAAACCGGGCTGGAAGTCGAGGTGCTGACCGGCGGCGGCACCGGCACCTCGGCGATCGACGCTGCTGCCGGCGGGCTGACCGAGCTCCAGCCGGGCTCCTACATCTTCATGGACACCAACTACGGCGCCATCGGATGGGACGGCGCACCGGCGCCGCCGTTCGAAAACGCGCTCACCGTCCTCGCCGGCGTGCTCAGCAGGCCCGCCCCGGACCGGGTGATCCTCGATTCCGGCATGAAGGCGATCAGTGGCGACGGCGGCGCGCCGCGCCCGCTCGACCACGCCGAGGCCGAGTTCCGCTTCGCCGGCGACGAACACGGCCAGCTCGCGTTTCCGGGCGAGGCGCCGCTCAAGGTCGGCGACAAGGTGACCCTGCTGCCCAGCCACTGCGACACCACGGTCAACCTGCACGACCGCTTCATCGTCACCCGCGGCGACGAGGTCGAGGACGTGTGGGACATCGCCGCGCGAGGGCGGTCGCAGTAGGGGGGCCTGGGGGCCAAGCCCTGCAGTCTACCCCCCAACGCCTTCCAACATGCCGGAAAATGCGGCCCGCAACGGCGTTTGAACGAAGGCAGGAGCATTCTCGATATAACGAAGAGCGCTCTCCCTGTCGGCGCCGCGCAAGGTCTTGAGGTATTTCATCGCGCCATCGACCGAGAATCGCTCGCCGGTTTCGTCCTCGAAATTGCTGGGCAGGTCGGTCCACACCACACTGTCTAGCCCTTGTTCGCCGGCCCAGTCCTCGATGACGGAAAGTACCTTCTCATCGCGTCCGCGCCGGTCGCCGGCAACCGAGCAAATGCCAATCCATCTCAGCTTCGACTTCTCGCGTTTCCTCAGGTCTTCCACGGCGCCCCCGAGCGCGGGGCGTCGACTCAGCGACCACCGAACTAGCGTTTCCGCACCGTTCTCCGGGTCGATCACCAGCGTGAGGGCTCCCCCCCGGCTCTTCGAGATGCGGGAGAACTCAAGCTTGAGAGTGGGCCCGTCGGATCGCCAGCGCCCGTGACGCTCGTCAAACTCCTCGTCCTTGTCCCACAGGAGCGATCCCCACCCGAGCAAGGCGATTCGTTCTGTCATTCGTCATCCCTCGACCGGCTGGGCGCGCGCGCCGCGAGGATAGCAAGGATCACCAACACGATGCAGAAGACAAGGCCAAAGATCTCAATGCCGTATCTAACGCATTGTAGTGCTTCCATCTCCGCCGACCCGAGCCATAGACCAACGGCCCCAAGACAAACGCCGAGCATTCCGAGCCGCGTTCCCAGTC
This sequence comes from Alphaproteobacteria bacterium, assembly GCA_965202835.1. Taxonomy (GTDB): domain Bacteria; phylum Pseudomonadota; class Alphaproteobacteria; order MPNO01; family MPNO01; genus MPNO01. Next base: position 1,670,525 of record CBDBCA010000002.1, read on the forward strand.
TCACCACCCGATCGGGATGATGACACGCCGCGCGCAATGACGGCCAAATCGGCATCCGACTGCGTGCGAAGGCGAGACGTACCTTGCCGGTCTCGTTATCCCGCGACGTAGTGCCAAAGATTCCCAGGGCCTCGCGGTACCAATCCGCAATGACAAGCGTATCGCGTTGCTTGATCACGCAGATCCTGTTGGACCCGGCGTTATATTTCCTTCGAAAATTGTCGTCGATTTTTCTCGCTTCGACATAAACGTGGAAACGGCGCCTCCCCTCACGCCGTTCGATCCTGATCATCGTTCTGGGCGCGAGGGATTGCCCAGTCGTCTGCATCCAGACCCATCCGTTGTTCGTTTCTTCCGACAGCGCGGCGCGGATGATGAAGTCAGCTTCGGTCATACCTCAACCTTCAATGTGCCAACTTCCCCATCCCTTGCGGTGACCTGATCGGAAAGCGCCGTCAACGCTCGTGTGTCGCGGGCCGCCCACGGCTCTTCGGCGGGATCCTCCCGAACTCGTCTTGGATCGTTTCGCGAACCCGGCGATGATCCTCGCCAAGACCGGACAGACCGCCGAAGCCGACCATCCATGGCGACTCCTCGGTCTGGCCGTCATCCTCTTTAGCACCGCGCCCAAGCCGTTCCTTGAGCGCTACGGCGAAGAAATGCTTCAGCGCGATGCCGCGCGCGACGGCAATTGCCTTGGCCCGTCGAAACAAGGAGTGGGAGAACTCGATTGCGGTCTTCACTCGCCAATATGACCGCAAGTCCGAACGATTGACAATCCTGGGTTGTTTCGCCTCACAACCGCGCCTCCAGCCAGTCGAGCATCATCGGGATGTTGTGGGCCCAGGCGTCGTGGGCGCAGTGGGCGATGCCGCCGATCTTTGGGTCGTCGTAGATCTTGAGCGTCTTGTCGGCCGCGCCGATCTCGGCGAACAGGCGTTCCGCGCCCCGCACGTCCATCAGCCGGTCCGGGCGCGGGTGGCTGATCAGGGTCGGGCAAGCGATCTTTCCGGCGATCCCTTCCATCGTGTAGGCCTTGAGCCGTTCCAGCGCCTCTTCGTGGCTGACCCCGCCCAAGAGACGCCGGAGCGTCGGCTTGAGCCCGTCATAGAAGAGATAGATGTCGTCGAGCAGCGAGTAGGACCCGCACCAGGCGATCAGCGCCTTGACCCGCTTGTCGAAGGCGGCGACACGGGGCGCGTAATAGCCCGCCATCGAGATTCCCATCAGGCCGATCCGGTCGGGGTCGACCTCGGGCCGCGACACCAGCCAGTCGATCGCGGCCATGCCGGGGACCTCGTAATCCGGCCGCGTCGGGATGCCCTTGAGATACATCGACGAGCCGCGCCCCGGCGTGTCGACCAGCAGCATCGCGATCCCGCGCTCGCACATCTGTTTGCCGGAGAAATAGATCTCTTCGGCATAGGCGTCCGCGCCGCCGATGAAGAACACCGCCGGCCACTTCTTCCCCGGCGCGGGATCGACCGGGTGGCAGAAATAGCCGTCATAGGTCTCGTCGCCGCAGGAGACCTCGATGACCTCGATCCTCGGCGAATGCAGCTTCGCCGCCTCGCGGAAACAGGCCTGCGCCTTCGAGAACCGTTCCGCTCGGTCGGCCGCGCGGTCCTCGCCCAGGAAGACGTCCGCCATGCGCCAGTACTGGTTGGCCTGGAAGAAGTGCTTCATCGCAGTGACGTTCCGCCCGCCGGCCAGCGCCTCGCGCGCGAGACCCTCGATCCGCTGTGCGAGCGCCACCCACGCCCGTTCCCAGCTGTCGATATCGCCCTCCTCGATCTCACGGCAGCAGCGCGCGATGTCGAACACGTCGCCGCCGCCCTGCTGGGCTTCGGCGACCAGGCGCAGGGTCTGCGAGCCGAAGGCGTGGCTGGGGAACAGGAAATCGAACACGTCATCCTCCCTCGATTGGCGCGCCGCCATATTCTCCGTAGACTCCGGCACGCGCAAACCGGGGAGCCGAAGACGGGGAAGGGCGATGTTCCTGCGGAACTGCTGGTACGTGGCCGCGTGGAGCCACGAGGTGGGGCAAAAGCCGATGGGCCGCACGCTGCTGAACGAGCCGGTGGTCCTCTACCGCACCGAAGAGGGCGTTCCGGTCGCGCTGGAGGACCGCTGCTGCCATCGCGCGCTGCCGCTCTCGCTCGGGACGGTGGAAGGCGAGGGCCTGCGCTGCGCCTATCACGGGCTCCTGTTCGACCGAAGCGGCGCCTGCGTCGAGGTGCCCGGGCAGACGCGGATGCCACCCGGCGGCGCGGTCAGGTCCTACCCGCTGGTCGAGCGAGCCGGCTGGGTCTGGATCTGGATGGGCGACGAGGCGCCGGACGAGAGCCTGCTGCCGGACTGGTGGTGGATGGACCACCCCGACTGGAAAACCGTGCCCGGCAACAACGGAAAGCCGCTCTATTCGCGCTGCAGCCACCGGCTGATCGTCGATAATCTGCTCGACCTCTCCCACCTCACCTTCGTCCACACCGATACCATCGGCAACGACGAGATCACCCGCTTTCCCTGCCGAACCGAGCGCGAGGCGCGGCTGGTCCGGATGGAGAGGCTGATGCCCGAGGTCGAGCCGCCGCCTTTCTACAGGGCGGCCGGCGGTTTCGCGGGCAAGGTAGACCGCTGGCAGATTGTCGAGGCCATCCTGCCCTGTTACGTCGACGTCGATGTCGGCTGCACCGAAACCGGGCGCGGCGCGCTCGACGGCGACCGCGTGCAGGGGACTGCTTTCCACGTCCCCAACTGCCCGACGCCGGAGACCGAGCGCACGACCCACCACTTCTACGCCCATACGCGCCTGTTCCGGACCGACAGCGCGGAGATGGACGAGGTGTTCCGCACCGACTTCCTGCGCGTGTTCCACCAGGACCTGGAAATCATGGAGGCGCAGCAGCGCGTGTTCGATTCCCGGCCCGAGGCGCCGCTGGTCGACATCAACGTCGATGCGCCCGCGCTCACATTCAAGTGCATGCACCAGGATGCGCTCGAAGCGGAGACCGGGGCGAGAACCACCGCCTGAGCTGACAGGGAGAATCGCCACATGCCGATGAAACCGCTCTGGGACCTCGCCGGGGATCTGGCCGAGGGTCGCACGACCTCGGCCGCGCTGACCGCCGAATGCTTCGACCGGATCGACGACCCGGACGGGGAGGGCGCGCGCGCCTTCATCCGCCTGTTCCGGGACGCCGCGATGGACGCGGCGCTCGCTTCGGACAGGGCGCGGAGCCACGGCGTCGTCCCTTCACCGCTCGCCGGGATCCCGGTCTCGATCAAGGATCTCTGCGACGTGCGCGGCTACACCACGCTCGCCGGATCGAAGGCGCTGGAAGGCCGCCCGCCGGCGACGGAGGACGCGCCGGTCGTTGCCCGGCTTCGCGCCGCCGGCTCGGTCATTCTCGGGACCACCAACATGACCGAGTTCGCCTTCGGCGCGCTCGGCCTCAACCCGCATTACGACACGCCGCGCAACCCGTGGGACCGCGCGACCGGGCGCATCCCCGGGGGATCGTCCTCGGGCGCCGCGGTATCGGTGAGCGACGGCATGGCGGCGGTCGCGCTCGGCAGCGACACCGCGGGATCGGTGCGCATGCCCGCGGGCTTCTGCGGCATCACCGGCTTCAAGCCGACCACCGGCCGCATCCCGATCGATGGCCTGGTGCCGCTCGCCGCCACCCTCGACAGCGTCGGCCCGCTCGGCAACAGCGTGCAGTGCTGCGCGCTGGTCGACGCCGTGTTCGCCGGGGAGAAGCCCGAGCCGGTCGCCGTCCATCCGGTCGGGCACGCGACGATCGCGGTTCCCAAACGCCTCGTCTGCGACGATCTCGACGAGGCGGTCGCGAGCGGCTTCGAGTCCGCACTGAACCGCCTTTCGGACGCCGGCGCGCGCATCGTCGAGATCGAATTCGCGGAGCTCGACGAGATCGCGCCGCTCAACGCCAACGGAACCCTGCCGATCATGGAGGGCCATGCCTGGCACCGCGACTTGCTGGCCGAGAAGGGCGACCACTACGATCCGATCATCGCGCAGCGGTTGCGTAACGGCGCCGACATCCCGGCCCATGTCTATATCGACCTGCTCGAGGCGCGCCGCGATCTCATTGGCCGCGCCGATGCCGTCACCGCGCCTTACGATGCCGTCGCGATGCCGACGCTGGCCTGGGTCGCGCCGCCGATCGCCTCGATCGGCAACAGCGCGGACGAATGGCTGGCCGCCAACGCGCGCACGCTGCGCAATACTTTCGTCGGCAATATCCTCGACCGCTGCGCGATCACCATGCCCTGCCACGAGCCCGGCTCGGGCCCGGTCGGACTGATGCTGATGGGAGCCAGAGGCGGCGACGCCGCGCTGCTGCGACTGGCGGCGGGGGCGGAGGCGGCGCTGGCGCGCTGAGCTTACCTGCCGGTGAAGTTCGGCTTGCGCTTCTCGACGAAGGCGGCCATGCCCTCGCTCTGGTCGGCGGTGCCGAAAGTCGCCTGGAACAGGCGGCGCTCGAAGCGGACGCCCTCGCTCAGCGATACCTCGTAGGAACGGTTGACCGCTTCCTTGACCATCAGCGTGACGGGTGGCGACATCCCGGCGATCTTCCGCGCGGTCTCGACTGCCTCGTCGACCAGCCGATCCGCCGCGACGACGCGGCTCACCAGTCCGGAGCGCTCGGCCTCGTCGGCATCCATCATCCGTCCCGTTAGGCACATCTCCATCGCCTTCGACTTTCCGACGAAGCGGGTCAGGCGCTGGGTCCCCCCGGCGCCCGGGGTGACGCCGAGCTGGATCTCCGGCTGGCCGAAACGTGCGGTGTCCGCAGCGATGATGAAGTCGCACATCATCGCGAGCTCGCAGCCGCCTCCCAGCGCATAACCCGCCACCGCGGCGATCACCGGCTTGCGGCAGCTGAGGATGCTTTCCCACTCGGCGGTGATGAAGTCCTCGCTGTAGGTGTCGGGCCAGTTCTTGGACTGCATCTCCTTGATGTCGGCGCCCGCCGCGAAGGCTTTTTCCGAGCCGGTCAGCACCATCGCGCCGATCGCCGCATCGGCCTCGAACCCTGCCAGCGCGGCGCCCAGCTCGCGGACCAGCGGCGTCGACAGCGCGTTGAGGACGTTCGGGCGGTTCAGCGTGATCAGTCCGACGGATTCGCGGGTTTCGACGATGATGTTCTCGTAAGCCATGGACCCCTCGTTGCTTCGTTGGAGTGTTATCGGGTGATCAGGAAACGCGCCGTGGTCTCGCCGCGATCGGGAGACAACTTCAGTTCGAGTGCCTGGCCCTCGCGACGGTACCGGTCGGGCGGCGCGCAGTCCGGCGCGGCGCATTCGGGCACCCAGCCGAGCGGCGGCAGGGTGCGGCGGTAGAACTGCCTGACGGCGGCCGGCTCGACCGGCCCCGACGCGACCGCGGTCGCGACCTGTCCGGTCGCGTGGTCGAACACCACCGCCGACTCCGGCCGTTCGGTGAGGCCGGGCATCAGGGGGAGATCGGGAAACCCGTCGAAGAAATCGCCGGCCCGGACGCTCGACACGACCAGGAGTCCGGCGAGCGCGAAGAGAGTCGCCAGCCGGGTTCGCCGCATGCCCATCCCTCAACGCTGCCGCGCGGCGCAGTAGAAAGTCGAGCGTCCGGACTGGACGATGCGGCGAACCGCGCCGCCGCAATCGCAGCCCGGACAGCGCTCGCCCTCGCGCCCGTAGACCTTGAACCGGTGCTGGAAATAGCCGAGCTCGCCGTCGGGAGCGACATGGTCGCGCAGCGAGGAGCCGCCGGCATCGATCGCCGAGGCGAGGGTCTCCTGGATCGCGCGGGCGAGCCGCCCGGCGCGCGCGGGACCCACATTGGCGGCGAGGCGCCGAGGCGAGATGCCCGACTCGAACAGGCTCTCGCAGACATAGATATTGCCCAGCCCGGCGACCACCCGCTGGTCGAGCAGGGCCGCCTTGATCGGCGTGCGCTTTCCCTCGATCAGCCTCCACAGCCGGGCCCCGTCGAATTCCACTCCGGTGGGCTCGGGGCCGAGATGCGCGATCAGCGGGTGCTCCGCCAGCCCGCCCTTCGCGACCCAGTCCATCATCCCGAAGCGCCGGGGATCGGCGAAGCGCACGAAGGTCCGGTTGCCGAGCACGAAGGTGACATGCTCGTGATCCGCGAGAGGGTGGGAGGACCGCGCGTCCGGCCCGCTCTCGTCGACGATCATCCGTCCCGACATGCCGAGATGGGCGAGCAGCACGCCGCCGTCGTCGAGGTCGATGGTGAGATACTTCGCCCGCCGCCCCACCGCCGTCACCGTCCGTCCGGTCAGCCGCTCCTCGAAATCTGGGGGCAGCGGGCGCCTCAGATCGCGGCGCGCAACGCGCACGCCGTCGATGCGCCGGCCTTCCATCGCGCGCGCGAGGCCGCGGCGGACGGTTTCGACCTCGGGAAGTTCGGGCATGCCGCAAACTAGCGCATTTTCGAGCGAAGTCGAGTGGCCCCGCCGGGCCGGAACCGCGTTGTCGGCCGGGCGGACATGGGATTATGGTCGCCGCCATGACGGAGGAACCCGGCACTTCCGAGACGGGCGAGGCGCTCTTCGGACACCGCAGGATCGGCGCGCGGGAACACGCCGAGCGCGTGCGCGGCGTCTTCGCGGCGGTTGCCCCGCGCTACGACCTGATGAACGACCTGATGAGCGGCGGCCTCCACCGGGTGTGGAAGGCGTTGATGATCGACTGGCTCGAGCCGCGGCCGGGCTGGACGGTGATCGACATCGCGGGCGGCACGGGAGACATCGCGCGCGGCGTGCTTCGCCGTGTCGAGGCGGAGGTCGTCGTCTGCGATCCCAGCCTCGAAATGCTCAACGTCGGGATCGACCGCGCGGTCGACGGCGGGCGGCTCTCCGGCATCCGCTTCGTCGCCGGTCGCGCCGAGGCGCTGCCCTTCCCGCCCGCGACGGCGGATGCCTGCACTGTCGCCTTCGGCCTCAGGAACGTCACCGACCGGGTCGCCGCGCTCGCCGAGGCGAGGCGGGTTCTCAAGCCGGGCGGAAGGTTGCTCTGCCTCGAATTCAGCCGGCCCGCCGCAGCGGCGCTGCGGCCGCTCTACGACGCCTATTCCTACCGGGTCCTGCCCCGTCTCGGCGCCGCGGTCGCGGGCAACGCCGACGCCTATCGCTATCTCGCCGACAGCATTCGAACCTTCCCCGATCAGGAAACGCTGGCGGACGAAATCCGCGCCGCAGGATTCGGGGCGGTGCGTTACCGCAATCTGAGCGCCGGCATCGCCGCCATGCACTCCGCCTGGCGGACCTGAGCGATGTTTCACGGGCTCCGGAACCTCCGGCGCATCTGGCGCATCGTTCGAACGCTCGCCCGCCACGACGTGCTGTCCGCGTTCGAACCGGCCAGGGCGCATTCTGGCATCCGGATCGCCTCCTGGCTCGTCGGCAGGCCCCTCGTCCGGGCCGCGCGGACCGGGAGACCCGGCGAGAAGCTGGCCGCGGCGTTTCAGGAACTGGGGCCCGCGTTCGTGAAGCTGGGCCAGGCGCTGTCCGTCCGCTCCGACGTGATCGGCGAGGAAGTGGCCGCGGATCTCGCCCAGCTGCAGGACCGCCTGCCGCCATTCCCCAGCGCCGAAGCGCGGAAGACCATCGAGGCCGAGCTCGGCTGCAAGCTGGAGGACGTCTTCGCCGAGTTCGACGACGAGGCCGTCGCGGCGGCTTCGATCGCCCAGGTGCACCGCGCGGTGACGGTCGAGGGCGACGAGGTCGCGGTCAAGGTGCTGAGGCCCGGCATCGAGGCGGCGTTCAACCGCGACCTCGACCTGATGCGCTGGCTGGCGAGCCTCATCGCCCGCCTTCACGGCACCTTCGACCGTCTCAAGCCGGTGGAGGTAGTCGAGACCTTCGCCGAGACGTCGCTGATCGAGATGGATCTCCGTCTCGAAGCCGCGGCGGCGCAGGAACTCCAGGCCAATTTCGAGGAGACGGACGGGTTCGAGGTGCCGACGGTCGACTGGCGGCGGACCGCGCGCCGCGTGCTCACGTCGAGCTGGGTCGATGGCGTGCCGATCCACGATCGCGAGCGGCTGGAGGCCGACGGGCACGACCTCGCGGAGATCGTCGCCCTCATGGCCTCGGTGTTCTTCTTCCAGATCTTTCGCGACGGCTTCTTCCACGCCGACCTGCACCCGGGGAACCTGCTGGTCGACCGGGACGGCAGGGTGCACGCGGTCGATTTCGGCATCATGGGGCGGGTCGACCGTCCGACGCGGCGCTACCTCGCCGACATGCTGTATTCGTTCCTCGTGCGCGACTACGGCCGGGTCGCCGAGATCCATGTCTCTGCGGGGCTGGTCCCGGCCGACCAGTCGGTGGACGGCTTCGCCCAGGCCGCCCGCGCCATCGCCGAGCCCATCCTCGGCCTGCCGCTCAACCAGATTTCGCTCGCCCGTCTGGTGGGCCAGCTCTTCCAGGTCACCAAGCGCTTCAAGATGGAGGTGCAGCCTCAGCTCCTGCTGCTGCAGAAGACCATGCTGGTCGCCGAGGGGGTGGGGCGGCGGCTGCACCCCGAGACCAATATGTGGGAGCTCGCGCGACCGCTGATCGAGGAGTGGATGGCCGAGCAGATGGGGCCGCAGGCGCGCGTCCGCGAGACCGTGGAAACGCTGTCGGACGCGCTCGCCCGCCTGCCCAAGGCGCTCGGCGATCTCGAACGGACGGTCGACGTGCTCGCCCAGAACCGCATCCAGCTCGACCCCGAAACCCTCGCCGCGCTCCGCTCCGAAATGGCGGGCCGCGGCAACGCGCGGGGTCTCTGGATCGCCGTGGCCGCGCTGGCGGTTGTGGCGGCGGTGCTCGCCTGGACGCAGGCCGGGGGGTAGGCGGAGGAGGCCGGTTCCGCCGCTTTCCGAGGCCGCGCCCCGCTATCGCCCCGGTTCTTCCTACCGCTACCCCGGACGAGGTCGGGAGCTCCGGTCGAAAAGACGGATAGATAATGGGAGAGGCGGGGTGACTTTGGAGATCGGTCGGCGCCATGCCGGAACGGTCCGCCCATGATTCCCCGTATCAAGGCGGCGATCTGGGTCGATGCGGAAATCCGGCGCTGCCGGGTGAACGGTATCGACGCCTACCTGGTGCGCCGGGGCGACGAGCATGCCGGCGCGATCCTGATCAAGCACAACCGGTTCGAGGCGGGGTGCACCGTCTATACGCCCGCCACCCCGCCCGACGGCGGCCGGGCGTGGCGCCGCGGCACCGGCGACGACCCGGTTCCCGAGACTGACGCCGACGCCTATATCGCCCGCCAGCGCGGCTACGATCCCGACCTCTGGGTGGTCGAGATCGAGGACCCGCGCGGCATCTGGACGCTCGCCGAGCCGGTTCTGTCGTAATGCACTGGCGTTCCCAGCGCTCCCCAACCGATTTCTTCCGATTGCGCCCCCGGGGCGGGTATCATGGCAGGGTCGCTCGAACCATGCGGAGCGGGGCCGTGCTGGACGGCAAGCGCATACTGCTGATCGTCGCGGGCGGGATCGCCGCCTACAAGACGCTCGAACTGACCCGCCGCCTCGTCGAGCGCGGCGCTCTTGTGCGCTGCGTGCTGACGGATGCCGGAGCCGAGTTTGTCACCCCGCTGTCGCTGTCGGCGTTGAGCGGCGACAGGGTCTACCGGGACCTGTTCTCGCTCACCGACGAGCACGAAATGGGACATATCCGGCTCTCGCGAGAAGCCGATCTCGTCGTGGTCGCGCCGGCGACGGCGGACATTCTCGCCAAAATGGCCGGCGGGCTGGCGAACGATCTCGCGACGACGCTGCTGCTCGCGACCGACAAGGACGTGCTCGCCGCGCCCGCGATGAACGTCCGGATGTGGGAGCACGCCGCGACCCGGGCCAACCTCTGCACGCTCCGCGAACGCGGCATCCGCTTCGTCGGTCCGGACGAGGGGGACATGGCCTGCGGCGAGTACGGTCCGGGCCGGATGGCCGAGCCCGCCGCGATCCTCGAAGCCATCGAAGGCTATTTTGCGGCGCGCGGACGGCTCGGCGGGCGCGCCGCGCTGGTGACCAGCGGGCCGACCTACGAGGCGTTGGACCCAGTCCGTTTCATCGGCAACCGCTCGTCCGGCAAGCAGGGCCACGCGATCGCGGCGGCGCTGGCGCGCGCCGGCGCGCGGACCCGGCTGGTGACCGGGCCGACTCACCAGGCCGACCCGGCCGGCGTCGAGGTCGTGCGCGTCGAAACCGCGCGCGAGATGCTGGAGGCCTGCAGCGCCGCGCTGCCGTCCGACGTCGCGGTGTTCGCCGCCGCGGTGTCCGACTGGCGCCCGACCCGCGAGTCCGGTCGCAAGATGAAGAAGTCCGACGGCACGCCGCAGGCGATCGAGCTGGTCGAGAACCCCGACGTGCTTGCCTCGGTCGCATCCGCCGGCAACGCGCGGCCCGCGCTGGTCGTCGGATTCGCCGCCGAGACCGACGACATCCTCGCCAACGCTCGCCGGAAGCTTGAGACCAAGGGCTGCGACTGGATCCTCGCCAACGACGTCACGCCGGGATCGGGGACGTTCGGCGGCGCCGACAACACGATCCGCCTGGTGAGCGCCGACGGGGTCGAGGACTGGCCCCGGCTCGGCAAGGACGCGGTCGCCGAGAGGCTGGCGGCCAGGATCGCCGACTGGTTCGACGCCCGGGCCGAGGCCGCCGAATGAGCGAAGTCGCGGTCGCGGTGACCCGTCTGCCGGGAAACGACGACATCCAGCTGCCGCGCTACGCGACCGCGCAATCCGCCGGACTCGATCTCGCCGCGGCGGTGGCGACGACGGTGACGCTGGCGCCCGGCGGTCGGGCGACGATCCCGACCGGGCTCGCGATCGCGCTCCCGCCGGGCTACGAGGCGCAGATCCGCCCGCGCTCCGGGCTGGCGGCAAGAAGCGGCGTCACGGTTCTGAACGCGCCCGGCACGGTCGATGCGGATTACCGAGGCGAGGTGAAGGTGGTGCTCGCCAATCTGGGCGCCGAGCCCTTCGCTGTCGAGCGCGGCATGCGGATCGCCCAGATGATCGTGGCTCCGGTGACGCGGATCGCCTGGAATGATGTCGAGGCGCTGCCGGACAGCGCCCGCGGCGCCGGCGGGTTCGGCTCGACCGGCTCCGGTCCGGCCGGCTGACGACCGGCGCCCCGATGACGCTGACCGAAGCCCAGCTTCAGCGCTACGCGAGGCACATCGTCCTGCCCGAGGTCGGCGGCATCGGCCAGGAAAAGCTGCTCGGCGCCCGCGTGCTGGTGGTGGGCGCGGGCGGGCTGGGCGCGCCGCTGCTCCTTTATCTCGCCGCCGCCGGCATCGGCACCGTGGGCGTGGTCGACGACGACGCGGTCGACCTCTCCAACCTGCAGCGCCAGGTGATCCACGCGACCGAGCGGATCGGCATGCCCAAGGTCGAGAGCGCGGCCGAGGCGGTCGCGGCCGTCAACCCCGAGATCCGGCTGGTCGCGCACCCGGCGCGGCTCGACGCCGACAACGTCGCCGGGCTCATCGCGGGCTATGACGTGATCGCCGACGGCAGCGACAATTTCGCGACCCGGTTCACCCTCAACGACGCCTGCCACGCCGCCGGCAAGACCCTCGTGGCCGCCGCCCTGCTGCGCTTCGAGGGGCAGCTCGCGACCTTCAAGTCGGGCCTCGACCCGACGCTCCCCTGCTATCGCTGCCTCTACGCGGCGCCGCCGCCGTCCGGGACGGTGCCCACCTGCGCCGAGGGCGGCGTGCTCGGCGCGCTCGCCGGCACGATGGGATCGCTCCAGGCGACCGAGATCCTGAAGGAGGTGATGGGCATCGGCGAGAGCCTGGCAGGCCACCTCCTGATCTACGACGCGCTGACCACGACGGTCCGGAAGATGGCGCTCAAGCGTAACCCGCGCTGCGCCACCTGCGGCGATGGGTAGGCTTTCCATAATCGTTCATTCCGGCGCGTTCGACCGGGTGCATTACGCGATGGTGCTGGCGAGCGCGGCGGCGGCGATCGACCGCGAGGTCACGCTGTTCTTCACCATGGAGGGCTGCCGCGCGCTGCGCCCGGCCGACGCGCTGGGCGACTGGGCGGCCGGCGAGGGGACCTTGCGCGGCAAGGGCCTCGCGACGCTCGAGGAGCTGCTCGCGGCCGCCGCCGAGCTCAACGTCCGCTTCCTGGTCTGCGAGCTCGGACTACGGGCCGTCGGCCTCTCGCTCGACGAGTTGCGCGACGATCTCGGCATCCGCGAGGCCGGCGCGGTGACCTTCCTCAACAACGCCGGGCCGGACGCGCAGATGGTGTTTGTGTAGCGGAGGCCGCTCCGGCCTGTAACGGGCTGTTACAAAATTGCTCCGGTCCTGAAACACGCGGGCAAAGAAGCGCCTGTAAGACAGCCGTGTCCCGAGCGGAAATTCGATAGCGAGAGGTTCCCCCATGCCGGCAACGAGGTGCGGATACTCCACCGCGCAGATCGCGCTGCACTGGATCGTCGCGGTGCTGGTGATCCTGCAGATCGTCCTGCATGACGGCATGGTTGCCGCATACGCGGCCCTGCGCGGCGAGGGTGCGGCGACGGAGGCCGCGCTGTTGCTGGGCGACCTTCACGTCGCGTTCGGCATCGCGATCTTCGTGCTCGCCCTGTTGCGCGTCGCGTTGCGCGTGACGCGCGGCGCGCCGCCGCCGCCGGAAGCCGAGCATCCGACGCTCCGCACGGCCGCCCGGGCAACCCATCTCGCGCTTTACGCCGTCATCCTGGCGATGCCGATGACCGGCGGTCTCGCCTGGTTTGCCGGCATAGACGCGATGGCCGAACTCCACCGGGCCGGCAAGGTGGCGATCTTCGTTCTGGTGGTCCTCCACATCGCCGGCGCCCTCTATCAGCACTTCGTCCTGAAGACCGACGTGCTGCGCCGGATGCTGCGGGCCGAAAAGTGAGGCACGAAGCCTCGCGGCGATGCTAGGGCCTGTCCGTTTCAGATTGAACCGCTGTTACCCTTGCTTCCTGACCGTCATGGTCGGCGGAGGCCGACCATCCACGAGTTTTAAGTCTCTGGAATCAAAAACAAAACGTGGATGGTCGGCCTCCGCCGACCATGACGGAAAAAAGGACGAGGCGGTTCCAACTAAATCAGACACGCTATAGGATTCGACAGGAAACGCCCCAAGACGGGAGGCAGCGATGTGCGACGAGAAGGATAGCGTTCGGTCACGCGGTGATGAGAGTGGCGGATTCAACGATTGAGCGTCCGCTTCCAGTCCTTGCGGAGGGGCCGCAACCAGATGTCCTTTTTCGGCTCGGCTCGTTTCGTATGCCTGTCATAGCGTCCTCTTCCCTGGGTGCGGATGTCATTTTCGATACCCTCAACAAGACACTGGTAACGCCGCCGGCGATTCGATATCGTCGTGCGCATGGCGATGCGCGACGAGGATTTCGGGGCACCCGCGAGGCTGGACGAGGCGGACGGCGGGTTCTGGTCGCCGTCCACGGCGGCACCGGCACCGGAGCCGCGCGACTGGCAATCCCTGTGCGAGCAGGCGCAGGCCCGCGCGGAGACGGAACGGGCGCGGGCGGACGCGGCGGAGGCGCGTTGCGAAGAGTTGCGGCGGGCGGAGCGGGAAGCCCGTTCCCGCGCGGGTTCGCTGAAGTGGCACCTCGACAAGAGCCGGGACAGGCTCAAGGCGGCGGTCGAGGAGGTGAAGGAAGTCCGCCGCGCGGCGAAGGACGCGCTGTTTTACCAGTCGGAAGTGACGCGGCTGGAAAAGCTCCTGTCGGAAGCCGGCGTCGATGCGCGCAAGCGCGGCACGATGATGTCGCTGCGCATGGAAGTCTTCCGGCTTCGCGAAGCCTTGCAGTTGTTGCAGGCCGGGAAGGATGCGGTCGCGGCTGCGTCCGGAGGGCAGATCGAGCCGCTCAAGGCCATGCCGGCGCCGAAGACCGGCAAGGACATCGCCGGGGCGCTGCGCGGGGAAGTCGCCTCCCTGACCCGGGAACTCCGCCAACTGACGCGGGAGAACGCCCGGCTGAGCAAGGCGCTGGAGTGCTCGCAGGCGCAGAAGGACGAGATCGCGGCGTTGCGCAGGAAAGTCGCGGCGCTTCTTCGCAAATTGAAACGGGCGGCACGGCCTTCGCCGCCCCGGAGAGCGGGCGCCCAGCTTCGCAAGGCGCTGGAACGGGCGCGCAAGCAGAAGGACACGATCAAGGCGCTGCGCCAGGACGTCGGTTCCCTGAACCGGGAGACCCGTCGGCTGGAGCGGGAGGCCTGCCGGCTGCGCCGCGAGCAGGAGCAATTGCAGGACCTCAAGAAGACTGTCCGCAGCCTGACCGACGAGGCCGGGATAATCCGCGGAGAGCTGGCCGGCTACCACGACCAGATGGACCTCATCGAGGAGCAGACGTGGCGCATCTTCCATCTGAGACGCGCCCTGAGGACGTCGGCCGACAAGAACGAGAAGCTGGAGGCCAAGCTTGCCGAGCGTCCCCTGCTGAGCGCGGTCTTCAGGATCGTGCGCGATCGGGACAGGACCATCGAGTCGCTGCACAGGGAAATCGCCCGGCAGCGCAAGTCGAACGAACGGCTGGGCAGGAAGATAAAGTCCCTGCGCGCCCACAGGGCGAGACTGCAAGCCCGGATTGCCCAGCTCCGCTCGACGCGGGCTTCGTTGTCGAAGGCGGTCTTCGGAGGCCGGAGCGAGAAGCAGGAAACACCTCGCTCGGAGCGCAAGCGCGGCCAGCAGCGCGGCGCGCCCGGCCACGGCCGTACTCCACGGCCTGCGCTCGAGGAGAAGGAGGAACGGCAGGAGCCGCCGCAGGACGCGCTCATCTGCTCGTGCTGCGGCAAGCCCTATGTCGCCAACGGCGAGCGTTCCTCGGCCGTCATCGAGATCGCGGTCAAGGCCCACGTCCGCAGGATCGTCCGTCCGCGCTACCGCCGGGGCTGCGACTGCCCGTCCTCGCCACCGGAGGCGATCGCGCCCCCGCCGGCGCGGCTGTTCGCCAGGACGCCCTTCGGGACCAGCGTCTGGGCGCGCATCCTCTACGAGCGCTTCGCCTGCTTCCGGCCCTTGCGTCAGGTCGCGGCGTGGATGACCGACCAGGGGCTGGCGGTCGCGCCGGGGACGCTGGCCAGCAGCGTGCGCCGCTTCCAGCCGCTGTTCGCGCCGCTCGCCGAGGCGATCCTCGCCCACCAGAACGGGATGGCGGTGCGCCACGGCGACGAGACCGGCTGGCGCATCCAGGCGCTGAGCGAGACCGGGCGCTCGCGGCGCGCGTGGCTGTGGATCTCGGTCGGCAAGGACGCCGTCTACTACCGCGTCGACCCCTCGCGCGGCGCCGAGGCCGCGATGAAGCTGTTCGGTTCGGTCAAGGGCCCCGTGTTCCTGGTCTGCGACCGCTACGTCGCCTACATCAAGATGGCGCGCGAGCTCGACGGCAAGGTGATCCTGTGCTGGTGCTGGATCCACCAGAGGCGCGACTTCATCGAGTGCGCGGCCGGCCAGATGAAGCTCACGCAGTGGTGCGAAGGGTGGGTCGAGCGGTTCGCGTCGGTCGTCCGGCTGAACAAGGAGCGGCTGAAGCATTACGACCCCGATCTCGCTCTCATACGCCAGACGCCGGCGTTCGACGCCGCGCAGGCCGCGCTGAAGAAGGCGGTCGACGAGCTGTTCGCGCAGGGCGAAGCGGAGCTGGCCGACCTGCCGGCCAAGGCGCGCCAGGCCAAGGCGCTGCGCTCGCTGCTCAAGCATCGCGAGGGACTGAGCGTCTTCGTCGACAATCCCCAGGTCCCCATGGACAACAATGTCGCGGAGCGCGAGTTCCGGAGGGCCGTTATCGGGCGCCGATTATGCTTCGGTTCGGACAGCGAGGACGGCGCCGACTTCACGGCGGCGATGTACTCGGTCCTCGGCACCCTCGCCATGAACGGCATCGACGCCCTGCGCTGGCTGGAGGCGTGGCTCGAAGCCTGCGCGGAGAACGATGGCCAGCCGCCCGACGACCTGTCGCCGTGGCTGCCCTGGACGATGAGCGAGGAGCGCAGGCGCGAGTTCACGGCGCCGGAATGACCGGCGCGGTCGAGTGCCGCTACTACGGCCGCGACTTCACCGCCGACGAGATGGCGCTGCTGCGCGCGCTCATAGACGCCGATCCGCAGCCCACCCGCGCCGCCCTGTCCCGGGAGTTCTGCCGCCGCATCGGCTGGCTCAAGCCCGACGGCGGCCTCAAGGACATGATGGCGAAGGTGACCATGCTCGCCATGCACCGCGACGGCGTGATCGTCCTGCCGCCGCCAAGAGGAAGACAGGGCCGGCCCAGGCCCATTGTCTTCGGACCGGAGACCGAGCCGCCGCTGTTCCCCGCCCCGACGACGCTCGACGAGGTCCGCCCCCTCGACATGCGCATCGTCGTGCGCAACACCCGCGAAGGGAAGCTGTGGAACGAGTTCGTCGCGCGCTACCACTACCTCGGATACAAGACCCTGGTCGGCGCCCAGATGCGCTACGCCGTCCACGACCGCAACGGCTGGCCGCTGGCCATGCTCGGCTTCTCCACCGCCGCCTGGAAGCTCGCCCCGCGCGACCGCTTCATCGGATGGTCGCCCGAGATGCGCGAGAAGAACCTGCCGCTGGTGGTCGACAATCCGCGCTTCCTGATCCTGCCGTGGATCGAGATCCCCAACCTCGGCTCGCACATCCTCGCCATCGTGCGCCGCCGCCTGCCCGGGGACTGGACGGCGCGCTACAACACCACGCCCGTGCTCATCGAGACCTTCGTCGAGACCCCGCGATACACCGGCGCCGTCTACAAGGCGTCCGGCTGGACCCGCGTCGGGACCACCCAGGGAAGAGGACGCTATGACAGGCATACGAAACGAGCCGAGCCGAAAAAGGACATCTGGTTGCGGCCCCTCCGCAAGGACTGGAAGCGAACGCTCAATCGTTGAATCCGCCACTCTCATCACCGCGTGAACGAACGCTTTCACGAGAAGACGCTCCGTGACGAGGAAGAGTATCTGCGACGCTCGGGAAAACTGACCCGGCGCGGTTTCGGGACGCTTTCGGTCGGAACCGGGCTCGCCATGCTGCTTCCGCGTGCCGCGAACGCGCTGGCGGTGACGGCGAAGAACGTCGAAATCACGACACCCGACGGCACCGCGGATTGCCACTTCGTGCATCCCGCCGCCGGCGCCCATCCCGGCGTGCTGATCTGGCCGGATGCGCTCGGTCTCAGGCCCGCCTTCGAGCAGATGGCGCGCCGGCTCGCCGAGTCGGGCTACGCGGTGCTGGTCGTCAACCCCTACTACCGCAAGGTGAAGGCGCCGGTCCTGCCCGAGGGCGCCTCGTTCCGGGATCCGGCGACGCGCAAGGTGATCTTCCCCCTGATGCGCTCGCTGAGCCCCGAGACCAACGTGACCGACGCGAAAGCCTTCGTCGGCTTCCTCGACGGCCAGGCGGCGGTGGCCAGGGACCGCAAGATGGCGACGACGGGATACTGCATGGGCGGTTCGATGACCATGCGCACGGCGGCGGCGTTCCCCGACCGGGTCGGCGCCGGCGCATCGTTCCATGGCGGCAGGCTGGTGACCGACCGGCCGGACAGCCCCCACCTGCTGGTCGGCAAGTTGAAGGCGCATTACCTGTTCGCGATCGCCGAGAACGACGACAAGAAGGAGCCGGAGGCCAAGACGGTTCTGCGCGAGGCCTTCGCCGCCGCCAAGCTGCCGGCCGAGATCGAGGTCTACGCCGGCACCCTGCACGGCTGGTGCCCGCCCGATTCCGCCGTCTACAACGAAGCCCAGGCGGAACGGGCGTGGAGCCGGATGCTGGCCCTGTTCAAGACCGCCCTGGGTTGAGGCGGCGGGGCGCCGCGAAAGGGCTGCCCCATGTCGCCCCCCGTCGCTATGCGCTGATACGCAGCCGCATCCCCAGCGCCCGCGTGATGCGCAATACGGTGGCGAAGGTCGGGTTGCCGTCTTCGGACAAGGCCTTGTAGAGCCCCTCGCGGCTCATACCGGCGTCGCGCGCCAGCCGGCTCATGTTGCCTGCCCGGGCGATATCGTTGAGGGCGGCTCGGATCAGGCTTCCGTCGCCCGGATCTTCCTCCGCGCACGCCTCTAGGTAGAGACGCGCGTCTTCCCGATTACGCAGGTGCTCCGTGACTTCCCAGTTCGTGAAGTTCTCGGTCATGTCCGCCTCCAGTCCCTCGCCAGCCGTTCCGCGCGGGCGATGTCGCGTTGCTGGCTGCCTTTGTCGCCTCCGCAAAGCAGGACGACCTTCGTACCCTCGCGGAGGAAATAGATCCGGTAGCCCGGTCCACGATGGATGCGCATTTCATACAGGCCGCCGCCCACCGGCTTCGAATCTCCCAAATTGCCCAGCGACACATTTCGCAACCGCGCGCTTATCCACGCAACGGCGGCCCGGTCGCCCAGGCCGCGAATCCAGCGCCCGAACGTGGCGCTTTCAATGACTTCGAGCACTTGTCATGTGTAAACTGTGGTGGACGGTTTGGCAACCCAGAGCCCACCGGGCATCGCGTTTCCCACCGGCGGTATCAATCTGACCGCGGGAGTTTGCCGCTTGCCGCCCATTGGGCGGTCGGTCCGGCGCCTTACGCCGGCGGGCCTTCGGCGCGTTGGTCGAGGCGGGCGGCGCGGATCCGGTGGAGCGTCCAGAGTCCCGCGAGCGTCCCGAAACAGGCCGCGACCGCGATCGGAAGGCCCAGCCCGAACAGCGAGGCGAGCCCGCCCAGCAGCGCCGCGCTCGCCGCCGGCACCGCGCGGAAGGTGAGGCCGACCAGGCTCATCACCCGCGCCCGCATCGCCGGGTCGACGCAGTTCTGGATCAGGATCTGGCTGCAGATCGAGTTCGTGTTCGACAGCAGCCCGTAGGCCGCCATCAGGGCGATGCCGAGCCAGAACGCATCGGTCGAGGCGAAGCCCGCCACCGCGATGCCGCACAGCACCCCGGTCGCCCCGAGCAGCCGGGTGAGTCCCTGCGTCCGGCCGCGCCGTGCGAGAACCAGCGAGCCCAGGATAGCGCCCGCCCCCGCCGAGGACAGCAGCGTCGCCAGCCCGTCCGCGCCGCGCCCGAAGACGTCGGATGCGAAGGCCGGCAGGAGCTCGACCACCGGCCGCAGCAGCACCGAGAACGCGACGGTCATCACGAGCAGCGAGCGGATCGTCTCGTGGCCCGCGATGTAGCGCAGCCCCCGCGCCACGTCGCCGAGCAGGCCGCCGGCGCCGCCGGCCAGCCGGACCGGATCGCGGTAGGAGATCGCCAGCAGCGCCGCCACCATGCCCATGTAGGAGACCGCGTTGACCGCGAACGCCGCCGCCGCGCCCTGCCAGAGTATGAGGCCGCCGGCGAGCGCCGGGCCGATGAAGCGCGCGGTCTGGACCATCGAGGATTGGAGCGCGACGGCGGACGACAGGTCCTCGCGCGGCACCAGGTTGGCGACCAGGGCGAAATAGGAGGGCTGCATGAACGCCATGTTGACGCCGTTGAGCACGACGAAGACCAGCAGCAGCTCGATGGTCATCGCATCGAGCGCGGTGACGAGCGCGAGCGCGGCCATCACCGCCGAACCCGAAATCTGACCGGCCGTGAAGATGCGGTGCGCGCCGAGCCGGTCGGTCGCGGCGCCGGTGAGCGGCACCAGCGCGATGATCGGCACCACCTCGCAGAACACGACGATGCCGAGCCAGGCCGGCGAGCGGGTCAGCTCCCAGGCGAGCCAGCCGAGCCCGGTGCGGTAGATCCAGGTGCCGAGGAACGACCCCGACGCGCCGATCGAGTAGAGCCGGTAATCCCGATGCCCGAGCGCGGTCCCGATACCGCCAAGCCAGGCCGCGCCCGCCACCTCCCCCGGGTTCCGTGGGCTCTCGGTGCCCCTACTCCGCCGCTTCGGCCGCCGTCTTGGGGCTGTTGGCGGCGATGGTCTTCATGTTGTTGCGCTGGGTGACGAACTTCTCCGGCCCCTCGTAGACGCCGTCCGGGATGTCGAAATAGCCCGCCTCGTACTGCGCCTCGTCGGTCAGCCGCATGGCGATCGAGTCGAACGGACAGACGTCCAAGCAGAGCTCGCAGCCGATGCAGGTCTCGGGGTGGACGTCGACCCGACCCTCCGGGCTCTGCGACAGCGCCTCGTAGAAGCACATCTGGATGCAGATGGTGCAGCTCGGGTTCTGGCAGGTGTCCTCGTTGACGACCGCGTGCACGCGGTCGCGCGCGAACTGCTCGGCATAGTCCTTGGCCGCCCGCCTGGATGCGATGCCCCGCATCGACTCGACGTCCGGATAGCCGTGCTCGTCCATGAAGCGCTCGACCCCGCCGATGATGTTGGGCAGCCACTTCATGCCCTTGATCATCAGCACCGAGCCGATTTCGACGACATTGGCGCCGGTCATCAGGAACTCGACCGCGTCGCGGTGGTCGAAGATCCCGTTGGTGCCGGCGATCGGGATGCCGACCTGGGTGTAGATGTTGTGCACCCACCTCAGCGTCAGCGGCTTGACCCAGGTGCCGCCGACGCCGGCCGTGCCGGCGAGGCGCGGCTCCGCCGCCTCGATGTCGACCGCGAAGCCGGTATGGCGGTTGGTGGCGGTGACCGCCGCCGCGCCCGCCTTCTGGACCGCGCGGGCGATCTCGACCGGGCGCGACTGGTCCGGGGTCAGCTTGACGACGACCGGGATGTCGACCGCCTCGACCACCTGGCGGGTGACCTCGTAGGCGATGTCCTCTTCCTGGCTGATCATGCTGCCGCCGTGGACGCCCGGCATCAGGGCCGGGTGGGGGCAGCCGAAATTGAGCTCGACCATCGGCAGGCCGCAATCCTCGATGGTGCGGCAGATGTCCTTCCAGCCGTCCACGTCCTTGGCGCCGGCCGAGCCGATCAGGTGGGCGTCGCGCTCCCGGGCGTAGGCCCCGACCTCCTTCAGATAGGGGATCCAGTCCTTGTAATAGGTGCTGGAATAGCCCGACCGGCTGTAGAACACGAAGTCGCGCGGCACCTTGCCCTTGATGATGTCGCCGCGGTCGTTGAGGATCGCGTATTTCGAGTTCTGCGTCAGACGCGCCATGTCCTCCATGTCGGTCAGCGTCTTGACGATGGCGCCCGCCGCCCCGTAATCGAAGCACTGCTTCATCAAATCCGGGCTGTTGGTGGTCTCCAGCGAGGCGACCACCACCGGGTTCTTGAACGGGATGCCGCAAAACTCGACTGCCATATGTGCCATCGGGTGTCTCCGCGTTTCCGGGCGGCCGGGCCGCCGATTCCCTCAGTGTACTGACATTTTGCCGGCGCCGTCCACCGCGCGCCTCATTCCTCGGGCTCGGTGGTGAACTGGAGCGGGTGGCCGTGCTCGCGCCCGAGATCGGTCGCCTCGGTCGCCTTGGTCTCGGCCACGTCGCGGGTATAGACGGCGACCACGCAGGAGCCCTTGGTGTGCGCCGTCGCCATCACGCGGTAGGCCTCGTCGTCGCCCATCCGGAATACCGCCCTGAGCACCAGGATGACGAACTCGCGCGGCGTGTAGTCGTCGTTGAGCAGGATGACCTTGTGCAGCCTCGGCCGCTCGGTCTTGGTCTCGGTCTTCGTTTTGGTGCGCTGGTCGGTGTCGATGTCCCTCATCGCGCCCGGTCCCGCAACCGCCCCGCGAAACCCCAGCCTCGCACGGTTCCGCGCCCCGGTCCAGCGGCGGCTGACACCCCGCGCACGACACTGGTCGGCGATGTCGGTTCCCCGGGAACGCGGGAGTCAAGTCAGGGCGCATGGCTTCCCCGCCCGACCAAAGCAATGCGGAACAAATCGAACGCCCCGGTCTCGACGGTGCCGGCTGCCGCGGCCTTTACGGAAGTAACGGCCCGGTGCCGCGCCACGCGGCGCCTCGGATGGACCGCCGGCGCGAAAAACCGGCCCGCCCCCCGCCGGCCATGATGGCTTGGAGGATGACCGCGACATGAACGGCGAGAGAGATCGCAAGATCGAATCCAGCATTCGCACACGAATCTCAAATATGCCGTTATAGTATTGG
This sequence comes from Alphaproteobacteria bacterium, assembly GCA_965202835.1. GTDB lineage: Bacteria > Pseudomonadota > Alphaproteobacteria > MPNO01 > MPNO01 > MPNO01. The sequence continues at coordinate 1,692,547 of CBDBCA010000002.1, forward strand.
GGCGAATGGGTTAGGATTCGAAGTAATAGTGAAGATCAAAACGGGGAGGATGGGTTGAATAACGCAAGCGAAGCCAGCGCCGCCTGGCGACTCCATCCGAACCGTTCGCGCCGCGGGGCCGCCCTGATCGCGCTGGCGGCGGGCGCCGCCGTCCTCGGCGGAGTCCCGCATTCCCCGCCGGCGCTGGCGGCCGAGTTCGAGGCGGGCGGGCTGCAGGGTAGCGTGGACACCACGATCTCGCAGGGCATGGCCTTCCGGGTCGGGGAGCGCGACAAGACCCTGGCCGGCAAGACCAACAGCAATGACGGCAATCTCAACTACGACCGCGGCATCGTCGCCAACACGTCGAAGTTCACCACCGACCTCGACATGCGGGCCGGCGACTTCGGCCTGTTCGTCCGGACCGCCGGTTTCGTCGACCACGAGAACCGGGACGGCGAGAGGGAACGCACCGAGCTGAGCGGCGCGGCGAAGGAGCGCGTGGGCAGCGATCTCGGCGTGCTCGACGCCTACGTCACCGCCCCGTTCGAGGTCGGCGACGCGGCGATCGATCTCAGGCTCGGCAAGCACGTGCTCAACTGGGGAGAGAGCACCTTCATCCCGAACGGCATCAATGCCATCAACCCCTTCGACGTGAGCAAGCTCAGGCTGCCGGGTTCGGAATTGCGCGAGGCGCTGCTTCCCGTGTGGCTGGCCTCGGCCGAGGTAGCGCCGACTGACACCCTGTCGGTGGCGGGCTTCTACCAGTTCGTGTGGGAGGAAACCCATATCGACCCGGTGGGCAGCTACTTCTCGGTCACCGACTACGCGGGGCCGGGGGCGCGGAAGGCGGTGGTCAGCGATGTCACGCGCGGCAGGGACGACGGCCATCCGTTCGGTCCGCTCGCTGCGGCTATCGATGCCGATCTGGCCGCGTTGGGACAATTCGACCCGACCGCGGCCGCGATAGGGGCAACGGCCCCGATATCGTCCGACAGGGATTTTGCCGGCGTCCTGCGCGACCCGGACGCCGCGCCCCGGGACTCGGGCCAGTGGGGTCTGGCGCTACGCTACCTTGCCGAGGAGCTGAACCATACCGAGCTCGGCTTCTACTTCATCAACTACCACAGCAGGCTGCCTACGATCGGCGCGCGAACCGCCCCCCGGAAGGCTATCCAATCGGGTCTCGCGGCGGCGCGCGCGGTAAGCGGGCCGAGTTCCAGAACCGTCGCTGCCGTGACCCGGGAAGTTACCCAGCAAGTCACGAGCGCGGCACAGGACGGATTGATTCCCCCGGAAGCCGTGCCGGATCAGATCCGGCAGCAGGTCGAGAAGCAAATCCAGGGAATCGTTCCGGCCCTTGCGATCGACCGCTACGGCAAGGGCGGGCACTACTTCCTCGAATATCCCGAGGACCTTCAGCTCTTCGGGCTGAGCTTCAACACCGTGCTGGGAGCTTCGGGCTGGGCGCTGCAGGGTGAATACTCCCTGCGTCCCAACGCGCCGCTGCAAAGAGCGGAGCGGACGGTGCTCGAGGAGGGTCTCCGACCGATCATCGACGCCCTCGGACTGTCCGCTGCCGGGGATCTGCAAGGTCTCGGCGGCTATCTCGCCACCTACCGGCCCTCCAAAGTTCAGGGCTATGTCGAGCGCGAGGTGAGCCAGGTCCAGGCCACGGCCACCAGGGTATTCGGACCCATGGCGGGCGCGGACGCGCTCGTCTTCGTCGGGGAAGCCGCGCTGATGCATGTCCACGACATGCCGGACGAGCCCCTGGAGAGCCCCGCCGGCGGCACCCTCTCCGACGCCGCCGCCGACGCGGACGCCACGTCATGGGGTTACCGCGTGGCCGCGCGGCTCGACTACACCAACGCCATCGGCGCCGCGCATCTCTACCCCTACGCGCAGTTCCTGCACGACGTCGGCGGCAACAGCCCGGCGCCGAGCGGCCCGTTCGTGGAGGGCCGGACCGCGCTCACCCTCGGCGTCAGGGCCGACTATCTCAGCCGCTGGCAGGCCGACCTCGCCTACACGCGCTACGGCGGCGACGGAAACGACCTGAGCGACCGCGACTTCGTCTCCCTCTCCGTCAAGTACTCGTTCTGAGGACCGGAGCCATGACCAAGAAATCGCTTCCGTTCGGCGCCGCCATCCTCCAGGGCTGCGTGCTGGCCTTCCCGGCGGCGGCCGAAATCTCCGCCGACCAGATCGCGCGGCTCGGCGCGGATCTCACCCCGCTCGGAGGGGAACGGGCCGGCAACGCCGACGGCACCATCCCGGAATGGAACGGCGGCATCGTCAAGCCGCCCGCCGGGTACGAGCTGGGCGAGCATCACCGCGATCCGTATGCCGCCGACAAGCCGCGCTTCACGATCGACGCCGGCAATCTGGACCGGCATCGCGACCGGCTCCCCATCGGGCTCCAGCGCATGCTGGAGACCTATCCGGGCTTCAACCTGCGGGTCTATCCGACCCGGCGCAGCGCTTCGGTCCCGCGGCGGATCTACGAAGCCACCCGCAAGATCGCGGCCGCCGCGAAGCTGGTGGACGGCGGCAACGGGGTGGCCGGCGCGGTGATCGGCATTCCCTTCCCGATCCCCGGGAACGGGCTGGAGGCGATCTGGAACCACCTGCTGCGCTACCGGGGCGAGTCGGTGGCCTGCGTCATCGGCCAGGCGGCGGTCACCCGGGGCGGCGCCTACACGCTGGTCAAGCAGAGCCTGGAAATCGAGCTGCGCTACTCGCTCCCCGGCATGACGTTGCAGAAGCTCGGCAACAGGATGATCCTGTTCAAGCAGAAGACGCTCGCGCCGGCCAGGCTCGCCGGGGACATCGTGCTGGTGCACGAGACCATGAACCAGGTCCGCGAGCCGCGAAACGCGTGGACCTACAACCCGGGGCAGCGGCGGGTGCGGCGCGCGCCCAATATCGCCTACGATAACCCCGGAACCTCGTCAGACGGGCTGCGCACCGCCGACCAGCTCGACATGTTCAACGGCGCCGTCGACCGCTACGACTGGAAGCTGCTCGGCAAGCGCGAGATGTACGTGCCCTACAACTCGTACCGGCTGCACAGCGCCGACCTCGCCTTCACCGACATCCTCAAGCCGCTCCACGTCAACCCGGAGCATTTGCGCTACGAGCTGCACCGGGTATGGGTGGTGGAGGCGACGCTCAAGCAGGGCGCGTCCCACATCTACAAGCGGCGCACCTTCTATATCGACGAGGATTCCTGGCAGATCATGGTCGCGGACCTCTACGACAACCGCGATCAGCTGTGGCGGGTGTCGGAGGCGCACGCGATCAACTACTACGAGAAACCGCTGGTCTGGCCGACGCTCGAGGTCCACACCGATCTTCAGGCGGGCCGCTATCTCGCCTTCGGCCTCGACAACGAGTTCCCGATGTGCACCTGGGACACCCGGCTGCGGTCGCGTGACTTCACCCCCGCCGCCCTGCGCCGCGAGGGCCGGCGCTGATCCGACGATACGACGGCCCCGGGCGACTCCGCCGACGGATGCCTTGCACCGCTTGCGTTCCATTCCGGCGGCTTCAAGTCGACAGGGTCCCGTCCCGCGCGCCCATACCGTCCTGCCCGGATTTGTGCCAACTGGTGTCCGGTTTAGGCTGGGCGGACCGGGCGCATGGCTTGGGGGCGAGCGGGTTGTCGGCGCATCGGCCGAATCGAGGCTCGGATCGCGGCACGCCCGCACCGCCCGTTACGGCATTTTCCGACCTGACCGGTTCGCGGCGGTCCGTACCACCGACCCACCCTCCCCCGGCCCCTCCCACAAGCGGGAGGGGAGAAGGCCAGGAAGGGTCGGCGAACCGAGTCCCCCTCTCCCCCCGCGGGGAGAGGGCCGGGGTGAAAGGGCTTCAGGGGGCGCCGGCGGGCCGCGCTCGTGCCCGGTCGAAAAACGCCCCAGAACGGCTGAACCGGACGGCGGTGGAACAAGCCCGGGCATGACGACAAAGGGGGCGGTGTCGGAGGACGCCCGCAGCGCCCGCCAGTGTCCCCGATTTGTCACCCCGGACTTGTTCCGGGGTCCGGAATTACCGGTACGGTCACAGCCCTTCTCCCCCCGGATCGCAGTCCGGGGCAGGCCTGGACCCCGGAACAAGTCCGGGGTGACAAGAGGGGGAGCCGAGGGAACGGCGATCCGGGACCGTGGGATTCCCGCGCGTATCGCCTGTCTGGCACTGGCGTTCCTGCTCGGACTGCTCGCTTCGGCGGGCGCCGGGGCGGAAGAGGCGGTCCGGGCGCCGCTTTCGGTCCGGTCCCTGCTGCTCGACGGGGCCGCCGTCGGTTCGCGCGTGGTGGCGGTCGGCGAGCGCGGCCACGTTCTCGTATCGACCGACGACGGCGCCAGCTGGACGCAGGCCAGGGTGCCGACCCGCGTCCTGCTCACCGCGGTGCACATGCACGACGCGCGCACCGGCTGGACGGTCGGGCACGACGCGACGATCCTGCGCACCCGCGACGGCGGAGAGAGCTGGGCCGTGGTGCACCGGGCGCCGGAAGAGGAGCTTCCCCTGCTCGACGTCTGGTTCCGCGACGGGAAAACGGGATTCGCTATCGGGGCCTACGGTTACTTCCTCGCCACCGGGGACGGCGGCGAGACCTGGACCCGGCGGGCGATCGGGGAGGACGACTTCCATTTGAACGCCCTGATCCCGGTGGCGGGCAGGATGTCGCTCCGGCTCTATATCGCCGCGGAGGCCGGGGTCGTCTATCGCTCCGACGACGCCGGCGCGACCTGGCGCAGGCTGCCGTCGCCCTACGCCGGCTCGTGGTTCGGCGGGCTCGCGCTCGACGGGAACGAAGTGATTCTTGCCGGGCTCAGGGGCCACCTGTTCCGCTCCGACGACGCCGGCGAGAGCTGGACGCGGGTTCCCACCGGGACCGCCGCGACCCTCACCGGCGTCGCCCGCCTGCCCTCCGGTTCGATCGCGATCGTCGGCCTCGAAGGCAGCGTGCTGTTCAGCGGGGACGGAGGGCGCAGCGTGTCTTCCCGGAGGTTGCCGTCGCGCGAGGGGATCTCCGCCGTGCTGCCGCTCGCCGACGGCGGCGTGCTGCTGATCGGAGAGTTCGGCGTCCGCCGCCTGGCCGATCGATGACCCGGCGGGTTCGATGACCGCCTGGATCGAAAACCTGCTGTTCGCCCGTCGCCGTCTCGTGCTCGCGGCGTTCGCGCTCGCCACCCTGGCGATGGGGTGGCAGGCGGCGGGGCTGAGGGTCGATGCCGGCTTCACCAAGCTGGTGCCGGTCGAGCACGAATACATGAAGACCTTCCTGCAGTACCGCGACGAGTTCGGCGGCGCGGACCGCGTGCTGATCGCGGTGATGGCGCGGCAGGGCGACATGTTCACGCCCGGGTTCCTCGCGGCCTTGCGCAAGGCGACCGACGCGACGTTCTTCCTGCCGGGCGTGGACCGGACGCAGGTCTATTCGATCCTCACGCCCAACGTGCGGTTCATCGAGGTGGTGGAGGACGGCGTCGCCGCCGGCAACGTGCTGCCCGCGGATTTCGAGCCGACCGCGGCCGGCTTCGCCCGGCTGCGCGAGAACATCCTGAAGGCCGGGGTCGTCGGGCGCCTGGTGGCGAACGATTTCACCGGCGCGATCGTCGCCGCCAGGTTGCAGGAGTTCCACCCCGACACCGGCGAACGGCTCGACTACATCGAGGTGGCGCGCGAGCTGGAGCGCATCCGCCGCGAGGTCGGCCGGGGCGAAGGCGTGGACGTGCATGTCGACCTGCACGTCATCGGCTTCGCCAAGGTGGTGGGGGATGTCGCGGACGGAGCGTCCCGCGTCATCGCGTTCTTCGGGATCGCGTTCCTGATCACCGCGCTCTTCGTCTACGCCTATACCCGCTCGCTCCGGCTCACCGTGCCGCCGCTGGCATGCTCGCTGGTCGCGGTGATATGGCAGCTCGGCGGGCTCGCCGCGCTTGGCTTCGGCGTCGATCCGATGTCCATCCTGGTGCCGTTCCTGGTGTTCGCGATCGGGGTGAGCCACGGGGTGCAGATGGTGAGCGCGGTGCGCTCGGAGGCGGCGGGAGGCGCCGCCGGCATCGACGCCGCGCGGGCGGCGTTTCGCGGGCTCCTGCTGCCGGGCACGGTGGCGCTCGCCTCCGACTCGGTGGGGTTCATCGCCATCGCGCTCATCGAGGTGCCGGTCATCAAGGAGATCGCGATCACCGCGAGCCTCGGGGTCGCCGCGATCATCCTCACCAACCTGGCGCTGCTGCCGGTTCTGCTGTCCTGGTTCGACGCCGGCGAGGAGGAGCGCCGCGCCGCCCGGGAGCGCGACCGCATGTTCCGGCCGGTCTGGTCGCGCCTCGCCGGCGTGGCCCGCCGGGGACCGGCGCTGGCGGCGATCGGCGTGGCTGCGGCGCTGGTGGCGGCCGGCGCGAATTACGCCCCCCAGGTCCGTGTCGGAGACGAACGCCGGGGCGTGCCCGAGCTCAGGGCCGATTCCGTCTACAACCTCGATTCCGCCGCGATCGCCGCGCGCTTCGAGATCGGCGTGGACGTGCTCACCGTGATCTCGGAAACCGTCAAGGACGGCTGCGTGGACTACGAGGTGATGCGGACCCTCGACGACTTCGAATGGCACATGCGGAACGTGGACGGCGTCCAGTCGGTGCGCGGGCTCGCGGGCGTCGCCCGGGCGATCAACGCGAGCTGGAACGAGGGCAGCCTCAAATGGCGGACGCTGCCGCGCAACCGCCACATGCTGGTTCAGTCGGTCGCGCCGGTGCCGACCGGCAGCGGGCTCCTGAACCTCGACTGCAGCGTGATGCCGGTGTCGGTCTACACCGCCGATCACAAGGCCGAGACCATCGCGCGCGTCGTCGCGGCGGTGAAGGAATTCGACGGCGCGAACCGCGACCGGCGCATCGCCTTCCGGCTCGCCGCGGGCAATGTCGGCGTGATGGCGGCGACCAACGAGGAGGTCGAGGCCGCGCAGTTCCCGATCCTCGCCTATGTCTACGCCGCGGTGATCGTGCTCTGCCTGGTGTCGTTCCGTTCGGTGGCGGCGACGGTGTGCATCGTCGTTCCGCTCGCCGCGGTCTCCCTGCTCGCATACGCGCTGATGGCGCTGCTGGAGATCGGACTCAAGGTCTCCACCCTGCCGGTGGTGGCGCTCGGCGTGGGGATCGGGGTGGATTACGGCATCTACATCTACGGGCGGCTGCGCACTCATTTGCGGCAGGGGCTGGACTTCGCCGCGGCCTACGAACGGACGCTCGCCACCACCGGCGCGGGCGTCGTGCTGACCGGCCTCACGCTGGCCGCCGGCGTGGCGACCTGGATCGCGGCCCCGCTCAAGTTCCAGGCCGACATGGGAACGGTGCTCACCTTCATGTTCCTGGTCAACATGGTGGGCGCCGTGGTGCTGCTGCCCGCGCTCGGCGCGTGGCTGGCGCGAAAACCGTGATGGGTCCCTCCCGCCGTTCCGCATTCGCCCTGCCGGCATCCTGGGCCTGTCTTCTCGCCGCCTTCATCGGGATCGTTGCCGCGCACGGCTCGGCGCAGGAAATCCGCGTCCTTTCAAGCCGCCCCGACATGGTCACCGGCGGGGACGCCCTGGTGGGCATTGCGGGACCGGGTTCGGATCTCGCCGGTATTCGCGTGTATCTCGACGGAAGCGACGTCACCGGCTCGTTCCGCCGCTCCTCTTCCGGAGTGCTGATGGGATTGGTGGACGGGCTTTCCCGGCGCAGCGTGCTGCGCTACACGACCGGCGATGGCAAGCGGGGTGGCACGCTTTCGCTTACGAATTATCCCATCGAAGGGCCGGTATTTTCCGGACCGCACCAGCGGCCGTTCGTCTGCGAGACCGAGTCTTTCAGGCTGGTCTCAGGCGGGACGCTGGGCGCGCCGCTCGACGAAAACTGCTCGATCGAGCGCCGCGTCGACTACGCCTACCGGCCGTCCGGCGGCGGAAAGCTGAAGCCGCTACCCGACCCCTCGCTGAGGCCGCCCGACCTCGCGACGACGACCACGCTGACCGGCGCGACGGTGCCCTTCATCGTCCGCATCGAGACCGGCACGGCGAACCGCGCGATCTACCAGATCGCCATGTTGCACGATCCGGTAAACGAAGCCGCGCCCGACCCCTGGAGCGCGCCCGGCGGTTGGAACGGGCGGCTGGTCTACACCTTCGGCGGCGGCTGCGTGAACGGCTGGTTCCGCCAGGGCGCGCGCACCGGCGGGGTCACCGACCCCTGGCTGCTCGGGCGCGGCTACGCCGTCGCCTCGTCCAGCCTCAACGTGTTCGGCAACAACTGCAATGACGTGCTGGCCGCCGAGACCATGATGACGGTCAAGGAGCGCTTCGTCGAAGCCCATGGGGTGCCGCGCTTCACGATCGGGCTGGGCTGCTCGGGCGGCGCGTACCAGGCGCACCAGATCGCCGACAACTATCCCGGGCTGCTCGACGGCATCGTGCCCGGCTGCAGCTTCCCCGACGTGATGTCGGCGACCATCCCGATGGTCACCGACGCGCGGCTGCTGCGCCGGTATTTCCACCGTGGCGGCGAGGTCCTGTTCAGCGAGCGGCAGCGGCACGCGGTCGCGGGGTTCCTGATGCTGGAAACCATGCACAACGTCTCGCACAAGGCCGGCCGCATCAGCGTCGGCGAGTTCTGCCCCGAAGCGCTGCCGGAGGAGCTCAGGTTCCACCCGACGGACAATCCGCGGGGCGCGCGCTGCGACGTCTTCGAGCACCACGCGAACGTCTTCGGCCGCGTCCCGGCGACCGGTATCGCGCTCAGGCCGCTCGACAACGTGGGAGTCCAGTACGGCCTCGGGGTGCTCAACGAGGGCGTCATCGACGCCGCCCGGTTCCTCGACCTCAATGAGAAAATCGGCGGCTACGACGCCGATGGGACGCACCACCCGGAACGGACCGAGGCGAGCCCGGAGACGGTGCGCATCGCCCACGAGACCGGCCGGGTGACCGGCGGCGGCGGCGGGCTGGCCGCGACGCCGATCATCGACTACCGCGCCTATAGCGACGACCGCGAGGCGGGCGACATCCACACCCGCTACCACTCGTTCTCCATGCGGAAAAGGCTCGGGAAGGCGAACGGGCGGACGGACAACCACGTCATGCTGGTCGAGGACGGCCGCCACGGCCTCTACGCCATCGCCAGCCCGGTGCTGCGCTACGCGATCCGGCAGATGGACCGCTGGCTGGGGAACCTGGCCGCCGATACCTCGAACGACCCCCTCCCCGACAAGGTCGCGCGGGCGAGGCCGGCCGGTCTGGTGGACGCCTGCTGGTCGCGCGACGAGATGCCGGTGAAGATCGTCGAGACGCAGGAGCGCGCTTCCGGTCGCTGCGCCGAGCTATACCCCGCGCCGCCGTCGCCGCGCGAGATCGCCGGCGCGCCGCTCGCCAGCGACATCCTGAAGTGCCGCCTGAAGCCCGTCGACCCGGCCGACTACGCGATCCGCTTCGCCCCGGACGAGATGCGCCGCCTGCGTCGCATCTTCCCCCAGGGCGTCTGCGACTGGAGCCGGCCCGGCGTCGGCGTGGCGAAGCTCAGGGGCACCTGGCTCGGCTTCGGGCCGGGGTGAGCCGCGCCGGTTGGTGACCGTGCCAACGGCGACACTCCACCCGAACAAGGCGGAAGGATGATGCCGCCCGCCCCGCGTGTCTTCGCACGGCGCCCCGTTCGGGTGATCGCGCGCCGGCGATCAGGAGGCCCAGCCGGCCGACAATACCTCCGCTTGTTCGAGCACGGTCCGGGTCGCTTTTTCCTGCTTGTCCGGCGGGTAGCCGTGCTTGCGGAGGATTCGCCTGACCAACCGCCGTAAATTGGCGCGGACGTTCTCGCGCAATGTCCAGTCGATCGTGACGTTGCCGCGCACGGTCTCGACGAGTTCGCGGGCGATATCGCGCAAGGTCTCGTCGCCGAGCACCTGCACCGCGCTGTCGTTGGTCTCGAGCGCGTCGTAGAAGGCGAGCTCGTCCTCCGACAGCCCCAACGTCTCGCCCCGGGCGTTGGCTTCGCGCAGGTCGCGGGCGAGCTGGATCAGCTCCTCGATCACCTGCGCGGCCTCGACGGCGCGGTTCTGGTAGCGCCGCAAGGTCTGTTCCAGCATCTCGGCGAAGGATCGCGCCTGGACGACGTTCTTACGGCGGCGGGCCGCGAGCTCGCCCTTCAACAGCTTCTGCAACAGTTCCACCGCAAGGTTGCGCTGGGGCAAGTCCCGCATTTCGGCGAGGAATTCCTCCGACAGGATCGAGATGTCCGGCTTCTCCAGCCCGGCGGCGGCGAAAATGTCGACCACCCCCTCCGACGCCACGGCCCGGGAGACGATCTGCCGGACGGCGTGGTCCAGGTCTTCCCCCGGCCGCGCCTCCCCTTCGGCGCGCTTGGCGAGCACCGACCGCACGGCCTGGAAGAACGCCACGTCGTCGCGGATCGCCAACGCCTCTTCGTGCGGCACCGCGAGCGCGAAGGCCTGGGAGAGCTCCCGCACCGCCCGGAGGCAGCGGTCCTTGCCGTTCTCCTGCGAAAGAATGTGCTCCTGCGCGGCCGGCAGCAGGCTCACCCGTTCCGCCGGCGTGCCGTCGATCCACCTTGCGTAGCCGAACCCGTGGAACAAGCCGCGGCAGACCTCGTATTTCTCCAGCATGACCGCGACCGCCTCCGACTGGTCGAGCGCGGTCCGGCCTCTGCCGCCGCTCTCGGTATAGGTCGCGAGCGCCCGCTTGAGCTCGTGCGCGAGCCCCAGATAGTCGACCACCAGCCCGCCCGGCTTGTCCCGGAAGACGCGGTTGACGCGCGCGATCGCCTGCATCAGCCCGTGCGCCCGCATCGGCTTGTCGACATACATCGTGTGCAGGCTGGGCGCGTCGAAACCGGTCAGCCACATGTCGCGCACCAGCACGATGCGGAGCGGATCGTCCGCGTCGCGGAACCGCCTCGCCAGCGCCTCGCGCCGCGCCTTGCCGCCGATATGGCGCTGCCAGTCCGGCGGGTCCGAGGCGCCGCCGGTCATCACGACCTTGATCCGCCCCTTGCCGTCGTCCGCGTGCTCCCAGTCGGGGCGCAGCCGGACCAGCGCGCGGTAGAGGTCGATGCAGATGCGCCGGCTCATGCAGACGACCATCGCCTTGCCGTCCATCGCCTCCGTGCGGCGCTCGAAATGCGCGACGATGTCCTGGGCGACGAGGGCGACGCGCTTATCCGCGCCGACGACGGCTTCGAGTTGCGCCCACTTGGTCTTGAGCTTTTCCTTCCGGTCGACCTCCTCGCCTTCGGTCGCTTCCTCGAACCCGGGGTCGATATTGGGTTTCTCGCCTTCGTCGAGCGCCAGCCGGGCGAGCCGGCTCTCGTAGTAGATCGGCACCGTCGCGCCGTCCTCGACCGCGCGCTGGATGTCGTAGATGCTGATGTAGTCGCCGAACACGGCGCGGGTGTTGGCGTCCTGGAGCTCGACCGGCGTGCCGGTGAAGCCGACGAAGGACGCGTTGGGCAGGGCGTCCCGCATGTGGCGCGCGAAGCCGTCGATGAAGTCGTACTGGCTGCGATGCGCCTCGTCGGCGATGACCACCACGTTGCGGCGCTCCGACAGCAGCGGGTGGCGGTCGCCCTTCTCTTCGGGGAAGAACTTCTGGATGGTGGTGAACACCACACCGCCCGACTCGACCGCGAGTTTCGCGCGCAGATCGGCCCGGCTCTCCGCCTGCACCGGCGGTTGCCGCAGGAGATCCCGGCAGCGCGCGAAGGTGCCGAAGAGCTGGTCGTCGAGATCGTTGCGGTCGGTCAGCACGACTATGGTGGGGTTCTCCATCGCCGGTTCGCGGACGATCCGCCCCGCGTAGAACGCCATGGTCAGGCTCTTGCCGGAGCCCTGGGTGTGCCAGACGACGCCGATGCGCCGGTCTCCGGGATCGCCGCCCGGCTTACGGCCCGATTCGTAGTGGCCGGTTTCCTTGAGGATCGGGACCCGTTGCAGCTCTGCGGCTCGAAGGGTCTCGTCGACCGCCGTCCGGACGGCATGGTACTGGTGATAGCCCGCCATCTTCTTGGCGAGCGCGCCGCCATCGTCCTCGAACACGATGAAATCGCGGACCAGAGAGAGGAACCGGTGCGGTTGGAACGCGCCCGCCAGCATCGTCTGCAATTGCGGCAGGTGCGGGTCGGCGAGCCCTTCGCCGGTGACCGTCCGCCACGGCTTGAACCACTCGCGCCCGGCGGTCAGCGTCCCGATCCGCGCCTCCACCCCGTCCGAGATGACGAGGGCGGCGTTGAAAGCGAACAGCGTGGGAAGCTCCGCCTTGTAGGTCTGGAGCTGTTGCCACGCGGTCCAAACCGTGGCGTCCTCGTCGGCCGGGTTCTTGAGCTCGACGATGCCGAGCGGCAGCCCGTTGACGAAGAGGACGACGTCGGGCCGGCGCTCCCGCTTGTTCTCGACCACGGTGAACTGGTTGACCGCCAGCCAGTCGTTGCCGGCGGGGTCGTCGAAATCCATCGCGCGGGCCTGCGCACCCCGGATCGCGCCGCTGCCGTCGCGGTACTCGACCGTCGCGCCGTCGACCAGCAAACGGTGGACTGCGCGGTTGCGGACTTCAAGCGACGCGCCTTCGGGGCGTGTCAGCTTGCGGAACGCGTCGTCGAGGGCCGAAGCGGGGAGGTTGGGGTTGAACCGGGCGAGCGCGTCGCGAAGCCTGCGTTCCAATACGACCGCGTCGTAGTTTGCGCGCTCGGCGCCGGGCGTATCCGGGGCGATATCGGGGCCGTGGGCGATGTCCCAGCCGAGGCTTTCGAGCCATTCCAAGGCGGCGGCCTCGACGTCTGACTCGGAAACACCGGATCGTGGCATGTCCTCGTCAACCGTCTTCCAATTCCCGCCCGTCATCGCGCAAGACGCCCTCTAGGTGAGCACTAAGCAGCCTCCATCGCTGGCCTACACGCTCAAGATCGCCTACGAGCACAACCGGCGCCTGATCCCTGTGGGCTTGAACCGCGCGCTCGTATTCCGTCTGTTCCAGGACTGCCGTGACCGACTGCAATTGCCCGTCGATTTCGGTACGGAGCCTGATCGTTCCGTCGGCATCTTCCTCTCCGCGTTCCAGGATGCGAACGAAGCCATGGAGACGCATGTCGAGTTTTGGAGCACGCTCGCGAAGCGAGCGCGCAGCCTCGCGCAGCAGCGCCGCGTCCGCCTGTCCGAAACGGACAATCCGCGGCATTGGCGTTGGCCGTGTCAGAGCCCACGAGACACGAATGTCCAGCTTGGGGAACGGTTCGATGATCTGCACCAGCGCCTCGCACAGATTGGCGCTCACGCCGTTGCTCACCGTCTCACCGAAGACGCCGCCATCGCCGGCAACCGTCCGTTCCACCGCATGACGCGCCGCGGCAAGCGCCTCGACAAGCCGCCTCGTCATTTGACGGGCGATTGGCGCGTCGAGATCAACCGGTTCCTCGAACAAAGTTGGAATGGGCGGCGGGACAACCGGTGTCAGCAGCGTCACCACGAAGCTGCCTTGGTCCGTCTGCCCGAGCCGCATCGACCGCAGCAGCTCCACCGCGTCCCTATTCGCGCCAGCGCGGTATACCGGCCGCGTTTCGTGAAGCGAGCACGCCGCCGACAACACCATGTCACGGGCGCCTTCGACAAGGTTCACGCCGTCGTTCAACCCGAGACTGCCGTCATCGCTCTCCGCCGCTCGAATACGAATTACGTCGCGATCCGCTGTCACCAGCGAGCGGTACACGGTCAACGCGTCTTGTTCGGCAACCTGCGCGAATGTCTCGATCAGCGCCGCCACTACGCTCGCATAGTCCCCTAGGCGCTCCGTACGCGGAACGATGATCTCCGGCAGCGTATCGCTGATATAGATGTCGGAATGCTCGCGGTACGAGCCGTGATGGCTCCAGCCTGCGACACGGGCGTAGGCAGACAGCGCTGCCGGTGAAATCGTCAGCAACGCCTCGCGGTCGTGAATGCTGACTCGCATCAGAGTTCTCCAGTCCTGGAACGTTCCATCAGCTCTCGCAAAGTCTCGACACTGAGCACGTTCTTTTCGGGGATATGAACGGTGACGGCCTCCTGACCTGTGATTTCCTCATGATCCCGTTGCAGGTTCAGCCAGTAGGCGCGCCGCCGCAGAACGAGCTTCTCTCTGGTCACAGCCATCCACCGCGCCTCGTCTGCCGGAAGTTCCAGCACCACGAGCAGCCGCGGTGTCTGTGTCTCGATGCGGAGATCGTTATAGTTTTTCATGGACAATCGAAACCGCAGGACGCCGTCTCGTGCGTCGCCGATGCTGGCCGTGGCCTTGAGTTGTAGGTCAAGTGCCGGGCGGTACGCACCTCCCGCCTGAATCCGCAGGTCCACGCTGTCCCGGTCGGGCTGCGGTACAGAGATCGAATAGCCCGCACGCACCGCCAGAGCCTTGGCATAAACGAGAGACAGGCCCTCCTTTTGATCGGGACCGGTGAGCAGGCCATCAGTCACGTAATTTCTCCGACAAGCCGTTCGGCGTCGGGAACACGAATTTCGCCAGAGACGAGTTTTGGGAGAAGCATATCGCGAAGTGCGGCGAGGGGCCTGTTACTGTGAATGTTGGCAACAATACGGTCCAGCATCGGCCCAACTATATTCTGAAACGCCTGTGTTACCGGTTCGACCGGAAGACATATCTCGTATCGGCTCATTATTTTCCAGCTTGTTCGTGGCATTTTCGTGCCCGTCGACGTATGATCTGTGTATTTTACGAATTCCACAGAAGACACCAAGGCCAATACGAACGCGGACCACGAGGTATTTTTTGGAGCTACAACTACAATGTCCGTGGAACAAATGCCTTCGACAGGTGCTAGGCCGACCTTGTGGAAATAGGGTCTGAGTTTGCCAAAAAGAACTTCCCCCTTTCTGAACGCGGATTTATTGCTCGTAACCTTTTCAGAACTCTCCCATTCTGTAAGCGCAATGGAATGCCGAGGCATATGTTCAAGACCGATATACGATGTGCCGGCGCATACTTCAGTTGGATTGACACTTCTGCGCGGAGAACCGGCGACATCATCTAGACAACCGACTTCCCACCCCTCCGGTATCTTGTCGAGTTCGGAGTCGACGAGCCGGTCGGGGAAGAGGTCGGCGATGTGCTGGGGGAGGCCAGTGTCGCGGCCTTCCATCTTGGCGCGGACGGGATCGAAATCGACGAACCACGACTTGAACAGGGCGCGAGCCATCGCCTCCAGCGTCTCGTTCATGCGTCGGTTCAGCTCGATCTTTTCGTCTAGAGTGCCGAGAATGTGGGCGATGGCGCGCTGTTCGCAATCGGAAGGGACTGGTACTTCCACAAGCCCAATATCTGCCTTTCGCAATCCAAACCTAGTGATGCCGTTGGCGTACGCGTGAAACTGATGCTGAATGGGTGTTGTCGTAAGTGTGTAATACAAATAGGGGCCGTATACATGCTCCGATGGCCTTAGTATCGCCAGATGATAACCACATACCAAATTTTCAATTTCTTCTCTAACTAACGCAGGAACACCAATATCGTCGTGTTTTTCAGAGTCTTTTGTGATAATTACATCGTTTAATTGCAAGGTACATTTCTCTATTTCTCGCTCCGAAGCGGTGGCCCCCATGAAATTCATGTCTGCACGAATGAAGCTGTTATAGTAGACGTCCGTGTAATTGCAAAGAAGCACGTTGCTTTCGGTTGGAGCTATTTTCTTGTCGACACTGCTAAGTCGGACGTCGACTAAATCCGCTAAGGGCCGACTTCGCCATTTGCTTGCTGTCTGATGTCCTGTGAACAACACCACATGTTCTGCCTTGATCTGTTCACGAAACTGATCGGACACTTCATCCCAGACGAACAGGTCCACCCGGAAGGGTAGGTCGCTTTCTTCCAACGCTTGCTGCAGGTCGCGCACACGGCGAGCTTGTTCCGGTGGTGCGAACACCACTATGTCGAGATCGGATTGCGGCCGCGAGGTCCACTTGGCACGCGACCCGTAGACCCAGGCGGCCGTGCCCGGCAGATGCCGTTCGAGCAATGCTAGGATGGTCCTACGCTGCCCGGCGGTTATGTCGATGGCGCTGTCTATTCCCATGTCTCGCCGGTCATCGTCTGGTATAAGCCGATGGCGTCGTCGATGAAGTCGGGCATCAGGGTCAGGCAGGCTTTGGCCTTTTCGGCGTCGTAGTCGTGCGACGTGTCGATGCGCGCCTCGGCATACAGCAACCATTGTTCCAGAGGAGAGGCGAACAGGCCGTTCTCGTGAGCCAGCCTGATGAGAGGCTTGGGGCTGTTCGGGGGCTCCGCGATTCCCAGCCCCTCGTTCAAATGCCGTCTCAACACCTTCCATAGACAGTCGTAACAGGTCTCGAATCGCTGGATGACCGATTCGGCTATGCCCTCCCGCATCAACTCCGGCAGCGCCTGATCCAGAGTCCGGTGGTTATCGTGCTGGTCCTCCAGACGCTTCAGGGACAGCCGGAATTTGTCGTAGTCGATCATGGCTGTCTGTTATGTTTCTTGACGGTCATTTTTCCCAGAATCCCAGCGCTTCCAGATTCGCGGCGATCGCCGCGTCCAGCCGCGCGCCTTCCGCCTGCTGCTCGCGAAGTTCCGCCACCAGCCGCCTCATCTTGTCCTCGAACGGCTCGCCGTCGTCCTCCGGCGCCTCGGCGCCGACATAGCGGCCCGGGGTGAGGACGTGGCCGTGCTTGCGTACTTCGTCCAGCGGCGCGCTGCGGCAGAACCCGGGAACGTCCTCGTACTCGCCGGAGCCGTCCCCACCCCGCCACGCGTGGTAGGTCGCGGCGATGCGGGCGATGTCGTCGCCGGTCAACTCACGGTGAGTGCGGTCGATCATGGCGCCGAGCCTGCGGGCATCAATGAACAGGATCTCGCCGCGCGGGTCGCGGAAGCTCCCGCCGCTCCGGTCGCGTGCGAGGAACCACAGGCAGACGGGGATCTGGGTCGCATAAAAAAGCTGGCCGGGAAGTGCCACCATGCAGTCGACGAGATCCGCTTCCACTATATTCTTGCGGATCTCGCCCTCGCCCGACTGGGCCGAGGACATCGAGCCGTTGGCGAGCACGAAACCCGCCGCGCCTCTTGGCGCCAGATGGTGGACGATGTGCTGCACCCAGGCGAAGTTGGCGTTGCGCGGCGGCGGGGCGCCGTATTGCCAGCGCCCGTCGTCCGTCAGCCGCTCGCCGCCCCAGTCGGAGACGTTGAACGGCGGGTTGGCGAGGATGAAATCGGCCTTGAGGTCCGGGTGGCGGTCGTCGTGGAAGCTGTCGCCGTGTTCGATGCGCCCTTCGATGCCGCGGATGGCGAGGTTCATCTTGGCCAGCCGCCATGTGGTGTAGTTCGACTCCTGCCCGTAGATCGAGATGTCGCCGCGCGCCTTTCCCCCGTTGCCGTTGCCGGTGGCGTGGGCGTCGATGAAAGCGACCGACTGCACGAACATGCCGGACGAGCCGCAGCAGGGGTCGTAAACCCGGCCGCGCCAAGGCTCCAGCATCTCGACCAGCAGGCGGACGACGCAGCGCGGAGTGTAGAACTCGCCACCCTTCTTGCCCTCGGCGCTGGCGAATTGCGACAGGAAATACTCGTAGACCCGGCCGAGCACGTCGTTCGCGCGGGCGTCCTCGTCGCCCACCCGGATGTTGCTCACCATGTCGATGAGCTGGCCGAGGCGCTGCTTGTCGAGCCCCTCGCGGGCGTAATCCTTGGGCAGCACGTTGGCGAGCGCCTTGTTGTCGCGCTCGATGCCGGCCATCGCCGCGTCGACGAGCTGGCCGATCGTGGGCTGGCGGGCCTGCGCCTTCAGATGCGCCCAGCGCGCCTCCGGCGGCACCCAGAAGATGTTCTCGGCGAGATATTCGTCGCGGTCCTCGGCGGCCTCCTCGCCCCATTCGGCGAGAACCGCGGCGTGGCGTTCCTCGAAGGCGTCGGAGATGTATTTGAGGAAGATCAGGCCGAGGACGACATGCTTGTACTCCGCCGCGTCCATCGACCCGCGCAGCGTATCCGCCATCGCCCACAGCTCGGCCTCGTAGCCGGTCGTCGCGCCCCCAGTCCCGGCGCCTTCCGGTTTGCTCTTATTCGCTCGATTCCGTGCCATGCCCGATTTTATCAGCTATCGAACGCGGCGTATCCCGCTCGCGAATACTTTCCGGCCCCGGGTTCCCGGCCGCGCCCCGCTCGCCCCCGCCCTTGGGCGGCGATGCGCCTCCCTACGAATCCGCCCCGGCCCGGCGGTAGAGGGACTTCAGCGTGGTCCGCCAGTCGACGTTCTCGTCGACCACGCGTTCGATGGCGCGGATGCCGTAATAGCTCGGCGCGACGCCCGGCGGGTCCTCGTCGGGCGCCGGGCTCCTGAGCCGGCCGAGCAGGATGCGCCGCGTGGCGATCACCGCCGCGTCGGTGGTGCCGAGGTTCTCCTTCGACCGGTCGACGATCGGCCCCATGCTCTCCTGCACCGCGTGGTCCTGATTGTTGATCCCGTCGATGCCGCTATAGGTCTCGGTCTTCTGCACGCCGCGGTCGATCAGCCAGTCGACGTCGCGGTTGCGCAGCTTGCGGTGCCGGTCGCCGATTTCGCCCGGCGCGCGGCCGCGGCTCCATTCGAGGATCTCGCGCTCCCGCTCGCCCAGCGCGTCCTCGCCGTATCTGCCGATCCAGTTGTAGACCATGGTGTTCTCGTCATCCATCGGCACGAAGATATGGCCGTTGACGATCGGCCGCAGGGTCTCGCCGTCGCCGCCGAGCTCGAACGGGAAGAAGGTGTGACACGGCATCACCCAGTGATAGACCTTGACCCACTTCCTGCCGCCCGGCATCGGCCGGATCGAGGCGTAGACATGGCCGTAATCGGTGACCTCGACCTCGTCGCGGAGCGGCACCGGCACGGTCCAGAGCCCGCTCAGCCCGGCGCGCCCGGTATCCGGGGTCAGCGTGGTGTGGAGCGCCGAGGCGTGCGCGCTGTCGATCCCGCCCTCCAGCGCCTGCAGCCAGTTGCACTCCTGCCAGGTGCGGGTGACGACGCGCTGGTCCTCGCGCAGCCCGGTCCATTCGAAGCAGGGCGGGGCGGGCGGCTCGCCGTCGCCGAGAAAGGCCCAGACCACCCCGCCAAGCTCGACCGTGGGGTAGGCGGCGAGCCGGATGCGGGATTTGAAGTCGCTCCCGGCCGGCTCGGTCGGCATGTCGACGCAGCGGCCGCGCGCGTCGTATTTCCAGCCGTGATAGACGCAGCGGAGCCCCGATTCCTCGTTGCGGCCGAGGAACAGCGAGACCCGGCGGTGGGCGCAGAACTCGTCCACCAGCCCGATACGGCCGGCCGTGTCGCGGAACGCCACCAGCGGCTCGCCGAGCAGCCGGACGCGGACCGGCGGGCCGTCGGGCTCGGCGATCTCGTGGGCGAGCAGGGCGGGGAGCCAGTAGCGGCGCATCAGCCTCCCGAGCGGCGTCGCCGGGCCGACCCGGGTGACGAGTTCGTTGTCTTCCCGGGACAGCATCGCCGTCAGCCGCCTTGCATCTCCGCGCGCAGCGCCCCGGTCGCCGCCTCGTCGACCGCGCGGCCGCCCTCCGCCGCTACCACGCCGTAGACCTCGCGCATCGTTCGCTCCGACACGATGCCGTCGCGGAAGTCCCTGAGCACGCTCGCCGGGTCGCGCTCCAGCGGGTCGCCCCAGCCGCCGCCGCCGGGCGATTGCGTCACGAAGCGCACCGGCCCGGTCGATTCCAGCCCGAACTTGGGGGCCTTCCGCGTCTTCCCGTCTTCGAAGCGGAGATGCATGTGGCCGGGCGCCCCCGCGCCGCCGCCGTTCACCCCATAGCCGGTCTCGTATTCGAGCCCCTCGCCCCGGAAGGAATGGGTCGCGTCGGTCAGGATCTCGACCTCGTAATCGGCGCCCGAGCCGCCGCGCCAGCGGCCCGGCCCGGCGGCATCCTCGCGGAACTCCTGGCGGTGGAACAGGACCGGGTAGAGCTGCTCGTAGACCTCGACATTGGGCATGGTGAGCCCGCCCAGCGTGCAGACATGGCCGATCTGGTTGAACCCGTCGCGCCCGTCGACCGCCCCCGCGCCGGCCGCCGCGGCGCCGTGATAGAAGACGTAGCGGTTGCCGTTCGCCTCGCGCCCGACCGAGATCCCGAACACGTTCTTGGCCCAGCCGGCGCAGCCCCGCGCCGGGTCGGCCTGGGCGAGCGCCTTCCACACCGCGTGGATGATCTCGTGGGCGAAGAAGACGGTGCACATCGTGGTCGGCGCGCCCTCCTCGGCGTTGACGATGGTGCCCTCGGGCGCGGTAATCTCGACGCAACGGAACGCGCCCTCGTTATGCGGCAGCGAGGGGTCGAGGAACGAGGCGAGCGCGGTGTAGACCGCCGAATGGGTGTTGCCGAGGGACGAGTTCTTGAACCCCCGGATCTGGTCGTCGGTGCCGGTGAAGTCGATGCCGAGCCGGTCGCCCTCGATCGTCGCCCTGACCCGCACCGTCACGTCGCGCAGCTCGAAGCAGTCGTTGTCCGAGCGGTCCTCGGCCTCGTAGACCCCGTCCGGCATCTTGGCGATCTCGGCGCGGACGCAGCGGTCGGCATGGTCGAGCACGCCGGTGAAGTAGTCGAGCGCGGTCCCGGGCCCGAGCTCGTCGGCCAGGGCGGCGACCCGCTCCATGCCGATCCGGGTCGAGCCCAGCATCGCCCGCAAATCCCCGTCCAGCAGATGCGGCGTCCTGGTGTTCAACATCAGCAACTTCCAGAGGTCGTCGCGCATCGTGCCGGCCTCGACCAGGCGCAGGACCGGCAGGCGGATGCCCTCGTGGAACACCTCGGTGGCGGACGGGTTGTAGGCGCCCGCCGCGCCGCCGCCGATATCGGACTGGTGCGCCCGGTTGCAGGTGAGCCCGACGAATTCCCCGCCGGCGTAGATCGGCCGCGCGATCACCCAGTCCGGCAGATGGTTGCCGCCGGCCTGCCAGGGGTCGTTGAGGAGGTAGACGTCGCCCTCCTCCATGACCTCGCCGAAATCGCGCAGGATCGCGCGCACCCCGAACCCGCCGCTCCCGGTATGGATCGGGATTCCGTCGGCCTGGCTCACCACCTCGCCGTTGGGCCCGGCGATGAAGCAGGAGAAGTCATGCGCCTGGCTGAAGATCGGGCTGCGGGCGGTGCGGACCATCACCCAGCCCATCTGGTGCGAGATGTGGTCGAGCCGGTTCTGGGTCAGCGCCAGGATGACGGGGTCGAGTTGCATGGCGAACAGAACCGTCCTTTCAAGTTCGTCATGGTCGGCGAAGGCCGACCATCCACGAGTTTTTAGAGCGGGCGGGCGGAAAAACAAAACGTGGATGGTCGGCCTTCGCCGACCATGACGGGAGGGGGCCAAGGGAAGGAAGTCCCATCTACCCCGTCTCCACGAAGTCGATCAGGTAGTTGTCGAGCCGGTCCACCGCCGCCCGCTCGCCGGAGCCGACGACGACGGTGGTGGTCTCCTCCTCGATCACCGCCGGGCCGTCGACGAAGTGGCCGGGCACCAGAGCGGCGCCGTCATGGATCGCGGTGTCGAGGAAGCCGCCGGTGGCCTCGTCGTAGACCGGGCGCGTCGACACCGGCTCCGCCCGCCGCTCGTGCGTCTCGAAGACGATCTCGGCCAGCGGCGGCAGCTTGCCGATGCCGACCACCCGGAGGTTGGAGACGACGATCCGCCCGCCCGGGTTGGTGTGACCGTATTGCCGGTCGTACTCGGTCTCGAAGGCGGCGCGGATCTCGTCGGGCGAGGCGTCGGGCGCGAGCGCCACCCGCACGTCCCATTGCTGGCCCTCGTAGTGCAGGTCGAGCTCGTGGCCGAAGCGTGTGTCGCCCGGCTCGAACCCCTCGCGGCGGAGCGCGTCCGCCCCCTGCGCCTCCAGCGCCGCGTAGCCCTCGGCCAGCGCCCCGGCCACGCGATCGCCGAGCTCGCGCATCACCACCTGGACGAAATCGCGGCGCACGTCGGCGTGCTGCATCCCGATCGCGCAGAACGCGCCCGCCTGGCGCGGGATGTAGACCGCGCGGGCTCCCAGCATCCGCCCCACGCTCGCCCCGTGCATCGGCCCCGCCCCGCCGCAGGCGACGAGAATAAAGCGGCCCGGGTTGTAGCCGCGCTGGATCGAGATGCGCTCGACCGCGTGCAGCAGGTTCTGCTCGACGATCCGGATGATGCCGGCCGCGGCCTCGGCGAGCGGGATGCCGAGCGGCTCGGCGACCTTCTCCGCGACGGCGCGCTCGGCGGCTTCGAGATCGAGCGTGACCGAGCCCCCCGCGTAAGGCCCGGGCCGCAGCCGGCCCAGCACCAGATGCGCGTCGGTGACGGTGGGGAGCGTCCCGCCGAGCCCGTAGGAGGCCGGCCCCGGCCGCGCGCCGGCGCCCCGCGGCCCGGCATACATCATCCCGGCGCCGTCGATGCCGGCGATGGTGCCACCGCCCGCGCCCACGGTGTGGATGTCGACCGAGGGCGTCACCAGGTCGTAATCGGCGACCGAGAGCGAATCCGTGATCGCGACGCGGCCCTCGCTCATCAGCATCACGTCGCAGCTCGTCCCGCCGATCTCCATGCTGACGAGATTCCCCTCGCCGAGCCCCTTGGCGAGGTGCTGGATCGCGCCGACGCCCGCCGACGGACCCGACAGCAGCAGATTGACCGGCTGCTCGATGAGCTGGTCGAGCGAGGCCGCGCCGCCGTTGCTCTGCAGCATCAGGAGCCGGGTCTTGAGCCCCAGCGCCGCGAGCCGGTCGGCCAGCGCGGCGAGGTAGTCGGCGACGCGCGGCATGACATAGGCGTTGACCGCGATGGTCGAGACGCGCTCGTACTCGCCCATGATCGGCACGATGTCGGCCGAGACCGAGACCCAGCGGCAGAGACCGGACCGGCGCACCACCTCGGCGACGGCGTGCTCGTGCGCCGGGTTCTTGAAGCTGTTGATCAGGCAGACCGCGACCGAGTCCACGCCTTCGGCGCGGAAGGTCTCGATGGCCGCGCGCGCGTCGTCGAGCGCGACCGGCTCGATCTCGCCCCCGTCGGCGCCGATCCGCCCGCGGACGGGCAGGCGGAGATAGCGCGGCACCAGCACGGGCGGGTAGGGGGTGCGGTGGTCCCACGGGTCCTTGCGCAGGCCGCGGCGCGCCTCGAGCGAGTCGCGGAACCCGGCCGTCGTCAGCAGCCCGACGCGCCCGCCCTTGCCCTCCAGCAGCGTGTTGGTCGCCACCGTCGAGCCGTGCAGAAAGAACGCGCAATCGCCGAGGAACGCCGCGAGCGGGAGCCCGAGCGCCGCGCATGCCTTCTCCAGCGCCGCGATCGCCCCCGCGCCCGGGTCCTCCGGCACCGACGGCACCTTGAACACCGCCGTCCGCCCTCCCGCGTCGGCGACCACGAGATCGGTGAACGTCCCCCCGACGTCGACGCCGACGCGCCAGGGGGGTGCGGTGAGGCCGTGCGTTGCGTTCATGCTTCGGGACGGTTCATCAGTATGCTGACAGTTAAGGCAGGAGCCTATGGCGGGGCGGCTTCCGGTTCAAGGGGAGTGTAGCAGGAGCGGAAGGGCGGGGAGAGGGAAGCGGTCCGGGTCTCAGAGCAGGTCGCCCGGATCGACGTCCAGAATCCTGGCGATGGCGGCGAGAGTGCGCAGCGAACCGGTACGCTTGCCGGTCTCGATCTGCGACAGGTAGACGGGATCGATTCCCGCCGCCTCCGCCAGCCGCTTCTGCGTCATGCCGCGGTACGTCCGATACACCCGGATCGGGCTTTCCCCGGAAAGCAGGCGGTCGACGACTTCTGCCGGGAAGAGCTCGCCGCCGTCGGCCCTGGCCTCGTCGTAGAGCGCCTCGTCGCTGGGCAGGATTTGTGGCGTCGTCAACGTGGAAGCTCCCATCCGTACCAACCCGCGCCGCTCGATATTCGACCTTCTTATATGATCGAAATTAGAATACCCGCAACGGCGAGGACTGCGCCAACGAACCAATACCAAAAAGAATTGTTGTTGAAGTGCTCGTGCAATTTCGAGGTCCAACGCTCCTTCGCCGGTTCGATGTTCCCGCGATCCGATTTCAATTCGTTGGAGGGACGCCCACCGGTCACGCTGTCGGCAAATTCAGCGAGTTGTTTCGTGAGGGCGTCTTTGAGCAGTGTCTCCATAGCGGTTACGTCGACCTTGCCTTCCTTCGCGGCGGCATCGGCCTCGTCGATCGCCGAATAATACGGGCCCTTGTCCTCCGCAATGAACTCCGGGATCGTCTTGCGTCCGGGCAGTCTCAGACCAAGTTTGATACATAGGATCAGATACGAAATAGCTCGTGAAGTGCGGCCGTTACCGTCCTCGAATGGATGAATCCAGTTGAGCCGCCACATCACATATGAGGCAAGATGCCAAGCATCCTGACCCCAATTCTCATTTACGTAATCGCACATCGTTTCGACATGAGCGGGCACATCTTGAGCAGGCGGAGGATCGTGACTACTGTGCACGATCGTCATCGGACCGGGCCGGTAGGTGCCCGGCAACTCCGATAGCCCTTCGATGGCAAGTCGGTTCAGCGTCGAAAGGAGGGACGGACGCAAGAAAAAGTCTCCGCCCTTCTGCAAATTTTCGTCGATCGTGTCCATGACGAATTTTGTTTGGCGAAGTCCATTTTCCGCTTCAATTGCGGCAATTTCGTCCGGGTCTTTAGTGGGTGCCTCTCGTTCGGGTCTACTCTTTCTCTGATCGACGTCGTTTGTCATTGACTAATGTTCGCCGCGTTCCTTGAGTTTCTTGGCTGCCGTTGCGATGGTTTCCTTCGTAATCCTGCTATTTTCGATATGGGTGTTGCCGAAAGCGAAACTTTCTCTCTGTTTTTCATTATCGCGCTCAGTCATCACCACAGTCTTCGCCGCTTCGATCAGAGCTTTGAGTTTTCCTTCGTTCATGGTCTCACCTTTCGCGGCTATGTCCATGAGATCAACATAATGGAACCGGGCGCGGTTTTGAATAGTGAATCCTCCGGCAGGATGTGATCGCTACTTACGCTGCTTCCCGCGCTCGCTGTTCGTTGACCCAATTGGAGATCGGGATAGGACGAAGGTCTCCCGGCATGTAGACGCTGGCGATAACGGCGCCGAGATGAGCCAACAAGGCCGCCGTGAATGGGATGTCGGATCCCTGCTTGCTGCCCTCGCCATTTCTCGGACCACACTCTTCCGCCTTTATTCTTGGGACTCGCCTTGGCTCCTTCCGAAACGCCCGGTGACTTGTCCCATTTTGTGGCCATCGAGGCAGCAGACGCCGCCCCTGCTCCACCACCACCGCCGTCCCGTTGGCCGACACCATGAGCATGCTGCCGCGGTCGCCCGGCACCTCGTAGTCGAGGTCGACGCCCACCGCCGCGTTGGCGCCCCGGCTCGCGGCCTCGTCGGTCATCTCGCCGATCGCCGTGTCGCGGGCGTCCTTGAGCACTTTCTCGCAGGCGCCGGCCTGGCCGCCGACGATGTCGCGGACGGCGGCGACCGGGTCGCGGAAGATGTTGGCGCCCATCGCGGCCTCGCCCGGGACGAGGCCGGCATGTTCGACGATGCGCCTGCCCTCCAGCGCGGTCGGAACAATCATGCTTCGGTCCTCCGTTCGTCGCCGGTCCGGCCCTGCATAGCACGGGACGTCCCGGGCCCGTCCGCCGCATCGAGCGCTCTGGCGATCGCGGCCAGCGTCGCCAGCGAGCCGCGGCGCCTGCCGGACTCGATATGCGCCAGATGACCGCGGCTGATGCCGACGGACTTCGCCAGTTGCCGCATAGAGAGGCCACTGTTCAGCCGGCGGGCCTTGACCGGGTTCTCCTCCAGTCGATCCAACTCCGCGACGTTCCAGGCAGGGTCCGCCTCGCCGACCCCGGGGCCGGGGCCCGACCAGTCGCGGGGTCCGGTGAGCACGGTGAACTGGGGCGCGGCCGGGGAGGCGCCGATCCTCCAAGTCCGCAACTCCACGGCGAAGCATCGGAGCCCGGAGCCGTCCCGCTCGTTCAGCCGGTCGATGACCGCGCGGTGCTCGTCGTGGAACGCGGTCGCGAGCCATACCACGATGTCGCCCTGAAGCCCCACGCCATAGGTGAGGAGCTGGCCAAGATGGGAGTGGTCGGAATGCCCGAGCCGGGCCTCGATCACCACGGTGTTGCCGCTGTCGCGGTCGCGGCACACGAGATCGGCGCGGAACCGCCCGACCATCGCCTCCCGCGCCACGGGTTCGAGATCGAGTCCGAGCGCGTCGCCGAGCCGGCAAAGGTTCTCCCCCATGGCGAGCCAGGGGAGGAAATCGCCCGACTCGCTCGCCCAGAGGCTCGCCGGATCGACGCGTTCGAGGTGTTCGACAGGTTTCTTCATCGGGCCGGTGCTCCGTTTTACGATGCAAGGAGAGGGTGCGGGCAAGAAAAAGGGGCGCCGGAAATCTCCGGCGCCCCCACTTCTCGACCATGCAAAATATACCCCGAAACGCGTCCCGAGTCAAGCAATAATTACTGATTTACGATATATTGGTCGGTAAGTCCCGGAAATCAGGGCACTTTTTCTCCCTTCGGATTCCAACCGGGAACCGCCTCCCGAACCCCCGAATCCGTCCCACGCGCCGTTCTTGCGACGGCCTCCGTCCCGATGGGCGAACCCGTCTCCGCTCCCCCTTGTCACCCCGGACACCGTTCCGGGGACTTGGTCTTCGCCGGGCGGAGGGGGTGCAAATGCCAATCGCCCGATGCGCTCAAACGCCTTGAGCAGAAATTCCCGCAGCACCGCGATCTCTTGCCTCCGTGTCCACACCCTCTTCCACTCGGAGTAGATTCCGAGAATGATCGATGTAACGACGCCTGCCCCCACTCCGATTATCAGTCCATACCGGATGCCGGACCAAGTTTTCGGGTCTTCCGTTGGCACAGCTTCGTCTCCCTTCCGCGCCCCCGGGATATCCCCACAAAAGGATTGGCCGCAAGCCCCGCACTTCCTGTGGAGAAGGCGGCCCTATTCGGCCGGCGGTAGCCACTGGCGAATGGTCTCGGCGCTTTCGCGCTTGATGCACTGGGACATCACCCAGCGACCCTCCCATGCCAGGCTGTGATGGAAGGGTCCTCCCGCGATCGTGTCGAAGAGCCAGATCCGGTGCCCGAGCCGCTTCACCTTGCGGTAATACTCGACCTGGCTATGCCACGGGACCCTCTCGTCCCTGGGATCGCCGAGCATGAATATCCGCCGGTCCGGGTCGACCGGCATGTCGACGACGCCGTCGATCGGATCGTATGCGTAGTCCAAGGGCCTCCAGCCCTTGTGCCAGCGCCGCGACTGGACCGCGACATGCCCTGAGGTGATCACGGCGCAGCGAATATCGCTGCGGACGTTCAACAGGGCGGCGACCAAGAGCCCGCCGCCGGACCGTCCCGACAATGCGAGCGCCTCGATCCCGTGGCGCCGGACGATCTTCTCGACCGCCCCGATGACCAGCTTGGGGTTACGCGGTTCGAGGCGCTTGCTGTGATCCCCGGACGAGCCGTAAACCCCCGGGCGCGAGACCTGAATGTACGGGATACTGTGGGCACCGTATTGCCCCCTCGCGGCTCTCTGCTGCCGTTCGGCGCTCTCGTTCCGGTACCCCCGGTTCACTTTCCGGGTGGAGCGATGCGCCGCATCGCCGTGGAACCAGATATGCGCGAGCGGGTTCCTGTCCGAGGCCAGCCCGGCATGGAAGTAGCGGATGCAGTCGCCTCGGCCGGAGACCACGACCCAGGCGGCCGTATCGCCGTATCCGGCGCATTCCTCCTCGGTGCTCGTGGCGCCTTGCTGGACGCCGGCGCGGGTCCAAGTGTTCGCGTCGGCACCGGATGAGCCGATCAGCAGAAACGAAATCACGATCCAACGGTGACCCAAGGGTATTCCTCACTGCGGTGTGCAGCACCCGCTCATTTCCGCCCACCCGCGGGCTCTTCTCTCGCGGGCACCAGGGTGATGTTCACCGGCGAGGTGTACTTGTTGTCCGCGCCGGAGGCCGAGTCGATCGCCCAGCCGATGCCGCCGCCCAGCACGATGTTGCCGAAGGTCGCGCCGGCCGCGTCGGACTTGTTGGCGTAGGTCGCCTTCTGGTAGCCGTCGAGCTCGCACTCGATGGTGATGTCGTGCTTGGTCTTCTTGATCGTCAGGGCCGACGGTGTGCGGGGGATCCGGCCGATGGAGCGGCCCTCCCGGATGAAATTGCACTCCGCGCCCGACGGGTTGGTGTTGACGAAGATTTCCTGCGACGTGCCCTCGATGATCGAAGAGCACGCGCCAAGCGGGATTGCGCACACAAGCAAGGGCAGGATCCTGCGCGGTAACATCTGAAACTCCCGATTTCGTCCGAACCCTGTTCCGCCAAGGGCTGTCGATGGCCTTGGCTGGACGACAGGCGCGCGGAGTTGAGGCAGGCTTGGAAAGTGTTTGAATGAACTAAAGTGTCGCCAGTATTATCTTTTTCGACATATATTCATGTCAATATAGTCATAATGGTTGTAATTCATACTCGGCAGCGGTGCGAATAGTGGAAATCATTGCCGTCGCCGCCCTCGCGGCAGCCCTGTTTCTCGCCAGGGGAGCGTTGAGGAGACGCCCCCGCCGCCGTTCCTCCCGCGGCAACGTTCGCCGGCCGCGTCCCCGCCGTGAATTCGCCCGGCGCCCCGCCCGCGACATCTCCGGCAAGGCCTATGTCACGGACGGCGACGGCATCCGCGTTTCCGGGCAGGAGATACGGCTCGCCGGGCTCGACGCGCCGGAATGGGACCAGCCGGCGCGGCACCGGGACGGCTACTGGTTCGCCCACGGCAAGCGGGTGAAGAGCGCGCTGATCCGGGAGATCGGCGGCCGGCAAGTCCACGTCGCCATCGAGGACTACGACCGTTTCGGACGCGCGCTCGGCACCGTGACCTGCGACGGCCGCGACATCGGCGAATGGCTGGTCCGCGAGGGCCACGCCATCGCCGCTTACAGCGAGCGCTACAAACAGGTCGAGCGGGAAGCACGCAACGCGCGGCGCGGAATGTGGGCGCACGCCCGCAACATCGACCCGAGGGTGTGGCGGCACCGGAATGGGAAGGACGCGTGATCGTCAACCAGGCGCTTCAAAACGGACAATCTTGTCACCCCGGACCTGTTCCGGGGTCCAGAGACACAGGCACCGCTGTCGCCCGGCATTCCCCCGGATCGCTGCCCGGGGCAAGCCTGGACCCCGGAACAGGTCCGGGGTGACAGCCGAGGCAAGGGCGGACCACGTCCCTCCCCGCCCTTGCCCGCCGCCGCGCCCGCCGCCATTCTGCGCGCCCACGTTCGCCCGGGAGACGCCCGGCATGCTGCCCGACCTCGCGGCCATCGAAGCGGCGGCGGAGACCGTCCATGCGGTCATGCCGCCGACGCCGGCGCATCGCTGGCCGCTCCTGGCCGCGCGCAGCGGGGCCGAGGTCTGGGTCAAGCACGAGAACCACACCCCCATCGGCGCGTTCAAGATCCGGGGCGGGCTGGTCTATATGGACCGGCTGCGCCGCGAGAACCCGGCGGTCGGGGGCGTCATCGCGGCGACGCGGGGCAATTTCGGCCAGAGCGTCGCGGTGGCGGCGCGGATGTCGGGGCTCGACCCGGTCGTCGTGGTGCCGCGCGGCAACAGCCGCGAGAAGAACGCCGCGATGGAGGCGCAGGGCGCGGAGCTGGTCGTCCATGGCGGCGACTTCCAGGAATCGCTCGAATACGCGCAGGGGCTCGCGGACGAGCGCGCGCTCCACATGGTCGAATCCTTCGCCGAGCCCCTGGTGCACGGGACGGCGACCTACGCGCTCGAGCTGTTCCGCGCCGTGACGGACCTCGATGCGGTTTACGTGCCGATCGGGCTGGGCTCGGGCATCTGCGGGGTCATCGCGGCGCGCGACGCGCTCGGGCTCGGATGCGAGATCGTCGGCGTCTGCGCCGAGCGCGCGGCGGCCTACGCGCTCTCCTTCGAGGCCGGCCGGCCGGTCTCGACCAATTCCGCCGACACCATGGCCGACGGCATGGCCTGCCGGGTGCCGGACCCGGACGCCGTCGCCATCGTGAACGCGGGCGCGGCGCGGGTGGTCGCGGTCGGCGAGGACGAGATCGCCGAGGCCATGCGCGCCTACTACGCCGACACCCACAACGTCGCCGAAGGCGCCGGCGCCGCCCCGCTCGCCGCGCTGATGCGCGAACGGGACGCGATGCGGGGCCGCAAGGTCGCCCTGATCCTCTCAGGCGGCAACGTCGACCGCGAAGTCTATCTCCGGGTGCTCGGCGGCGGGTGAACCGGGGTCGCGCCGCCCCTCGCCCCCGCCGTCACCCCTCGCCGTCATGGCCGGACTTGTTCCATTGCTGTCCGGTTTAACTTCGGGACGGGCTCGGTGCGGATGGGCGAGACCATCTCCGCCCCCCCCCGCTGTCACCCCGGACTTGTTCCGGGGTCCAGGGAAACCGGGCGAGAGCGGCGCCTGACAGTCTGGACCCCGGAACAAGTCCGGGGTGACAGCCGGGGGGGCAAGGACGGAAAGCGCGGGCGTCCCGAAATCCGTGTCCCGACCCGGCCGATGGGCCGGTAACCCGCTTCTACCAACGCCTTGCGCCCGGTCCAGCCCATCTAAACCGGACAGCAATGGACTTGTTCCGGGCATGACGGCGGGGGAAAGGCGAGCGCCGCGTCGCTCTGGGAGGTCGCGATCGAGAACGGGCTGGGACGCGCCGATTTCCGGGTCGATCCGCATCTGCTGCGCCGGGGATTGCTCGACAACGGCTACGAGGAGTTGCCCATCGACGGAGCCCACGCGGTCGAGGCCGGGCTGCTGCCGCCGCTGCACGGCGATCCCTTCGACCGTATCCTGATCGCCCAGGCGCGGGTCGAGGGAATCCTGCTGCTGACCGCCGACAAAACGCTGGCGCGCTACCCCGGGCCGATCCGCGCGCTTTGAGGCATTTTTCGACCGGGCACGATCGCCGCCGGCCGCCGGCCGGGAGGGCCCCTCGCCCCGGCCCTCTCCCCAGCGGGGAGAGGGGGACTCGCGCGCCGCCTCCGCCCCCCCCTCAGAGCGGGATGACGATCAGCGTGTCGATCGTCTCGGAATCGCAGACCACCGTGCGTTCGGCGTAGCGCAGCTCGGCGGCGGCCTCGACCACGACATCCAGATAGCGCCCGGCGCAGAACAGCTGCGTCGCCGCCATCTGCATGGTGCGGAAGACCGCGAAGTTGGTCCGCACGGTCCAGCGCCCGGGGCGGGCCAGGACGACGGTCGGCGGGTCGATCAGGTGGCGGTAGCAATGCGGCTCGAAGACATTGGCCTCGCGCAGCGCCTTGATCCGGTCCCCCATCATGCCGTGCCCCTCGCACAGCATCAGCCCAACCGGCATGTCCGCCGCGTGGTTGGCCCGCGTGGTGATCCGGTAGACCCCGGTCTCGGTGAAGAAGCCCGGCCATTCCTCGAGCGTATCCTCGTCGATCGCGTGCGCGTAGGCGCGGTTGAGGGCGTCGATCCGGCGGAGAAGCGCGGGGTCGGCATCGGTCATGGCGGGCAGTGGCGGGGTCACGTCTCTCTCCGTCGCGGGCGGGCCACTATAGCGTGTCTGCTTTAGTTGGAACCGCCTCGTCCATTTTCTTCCGTCATGGTCGGCGAAGGCCGACCATCCACGTTTTGTTTTTGATTCCAGAGACTTAAAACTCGTGGATGGTCGGCCTTCGCCGACCATGACGGTTAGGAGGCAAGGGTAACAGCGCTTCTATCCGAAACGGACAGGCTCTAAACCACCGAAGCCGCGCGGCCGGAAGGGGACATCTCACGGCCCGGCGCGTAGACTGGCGCGGCAACCGACCACCGAAGGAGATCCGGATGAGCGCCGTCGTTCTGCTCGTGGAATTGAAGATGGCCGAAGGCAGGCGGGACGACTTCGTCGCCCGCGTGCGGCGGCACCGCCAACTGGTGCTCGACAACGAGCCGGCCTGCCAGCGCTTCGACATCGTGGTTCCGGACGGCGCCGACGACGTGGTCCACCTCTACGAGGTCTATGACGACCAGGACGCGGTCGACCACCACATGCAGACCGGGCACATGGCCGCCTACCGCGCCGATACCGCGCCGATGGTGGCGGACCGGAAGATCGTGACGGCGGTGCTCGCGAACGGCTGAGCCCGCGCCCGGCCGCTACCCGAACGCCGCGAATACCGGAGGACCCGCCATGACCGGCGCCATCGACTCCCGCCTCGCCGAGCTCGGCATCGCGCTGCCCGACGCTCCGGCCCCGGCGGCCAACTACGTGCCCTGGGCGGTGACCGGCAATCTGGTCTTCGTCGCCGGGCAGGTGCCGTTCAGGGACGGCGCGCTGAGCCATGTCGGCAAGCTGGGCGACGCGTTTTCGGTCGAGGACGGCCGGGAATGCGCCCGCATCGTCGCGATCAACATCCTGGCCCAGCTCAAGGCGGCCTGCGGCGGCGACCTCGACCGGGTGACGCGCTGCGTCAAGCTCGGCGGGTTCGTCAACTCGACGCCGGACTTCACCGACCAGCCCCAGGTGATCAACGGAGCCAGCGACCTGATCGTGGAGATTTTCGGCGACGCCGGCAGGCACGCCCGCTTCGCGGTCAGCGCGCCCTCGCTGCCGTTCGACGCGGCGGTGGAGATCGACGCGGTGTTCGAGATCGCCTGAGCGGCGCTACTCGGCGGGGACGACCTCCTTCGCCCTGGCCTCCCGCTCCTCCTTCTCCCTGCGCAGCTTGCCGACTGGCTCGGTGGCCCAGCCGTGCTCGGAGATGTCGAACACGACGCCGTTGATGTCCTTGTACTTCTCCTCCGCCTGGAGACCCTCGTAGTCGCCCTCCAGCGTGTAGTAGTAGGACCCGCCGGCCTCCTCGATCTTCTTCGCGGTCGCCTCGGCGTCGTCGACCACGAACCCGACATGGTGCATCCCGGCCCAGTCGGGGCCGTTGATCAGCCCCTTGGTGCCTTCCGGGAAGTTGAGAAGGGCTACGTTCATCACCCCGTCCGACAGCATGATCACGTTGCCGAACGGCGTGTCGCCGCGGCAGACCCGCTCCATGTCGAACACGCTCTCGTAGAATTGCGCGGCCTTTTCGAGGTCCGGCACCTGAATGGCGACGTGGCGCAGCTTGGCCATCGATCCGCTCCGTGGCTGTTTGCGTGGCGCGATTTTGGCCCATGCGCGGGCCCGCCGCAACGGGAACCGGGCGCCGGGGTTGCTCCCCACCGCCCGCTGCCGCTATGCAACCCCGGCAGTCGTCGGAGAGGGAATCATCATGAAGATCGGCGTGACCATCGGCTATTCGGGCTCCAGCTTCTCGGTTCCGCCCGGGGAACTCCAGGAGATCGAGAGCCTCGGCTACGATTCCGTCTGGACCTCGGAGGCCTACGGCTCCGACGCGATCACGCCGGCCGCCTGGGCGCTCGCCCATACCGAGCGAATGGTCGTCGGCACCGCGATCATCCAGATGGGGGCGCGGACGCCGACCGCCGCGGCGATGGCGGCGATGACCCTGCAGGCGCTCTCGGGCGACCGCTTCGTGCTCGGCATCGGCCCGTCCGGTCCGCAGGTGATCGAGGGCTGGTACGGCATCCCCTACGGCAAGCCGCTGACCCGGACCCGCGAATACATCGCGATAATCCGCAAGATCCTCGACCGCGAGGCGCCGCTGACGCACGAGGGCGAGCACTACACCATCCCCGCCGCCGGCCCCGGCGTCACCGGGCTGGGCCGGCCGCTCAAGAGCATCCTGCACGCCAGGCCCGGGCTCAGGATCTTCACCGGCGCGTTCACCCCGGCGGGCGTGCGCACCGCGGCCGAGATCGCCGACGGGTTCTTCCCGGTCTTCATGAACCCCGAGCGCTTCGACCTGTTCCAGGGGCCGCTGAACGACGGCTTCGCGGCGGCGGGCGGCGGCAAGAGCCTCGCCGATTTCGAGATCGCGCCCTTCGTCCCGGTCCATGTCGGCGACGACCTCGACGCCTGCCGCATGGAGGTCAAGCAGCACCTCGCGCTCTATGTCGGCGGGATGGGCGCGCGGGAGAAGAACTTCTACAACGACTACACCGTCCGGCTCGGCTACCCCGACGCGGCGGCCGAGGTGCAGGACCTCTTCCTCGGCGGCAAGCGCCGGGAGGCGGCGGCGGCGATCCCCGATTCCTTCGTCGACGACATCGCGCTGGTAGGTTCGCGCGAGAGGATCCGCGAGCGCCTGTCGGTGTGGAAGGACGCGGCGGCGAAGGGCCATGTCACGACCCTGATCGCCAACCGCTCGGACGCGCAGGCGCTCCGCGTGCTCGCCGAAGAGGTGCTGTAGGGGCGCGCGATGGAGCTGACCGACGAGGACGTTCGCGAGATCCTCGATCTGATCGACAAGTCGAAATTCGACTATTTCGAGATCGAGTATCGCGGCCTCAGGCTCACGGTCGGCAAGACGCCGGTCGCCGCGGCGCCCGCCCGCGCTTCGGTCTCCGCAGCCCCGCCGAGCCCGGAACCGGCAACCGTCCCCGCTCCGCGCAAGCACCGCGAGATCCCGGACGGGCTCGCCGCGATCCCGGCGCCAATGGTCGGCACCTTCTACCCCGCGCCCCAGCCCGGCGCGCCGCCCTTCGTGAGCGTGGGCGATAAGGTCGAGCCCGACACCACGGTCGGGCTGATCGAGGTGATGAAGGTGTTCACCGCCGTGACCGCCGGCCTCGTCGGGACGATCGAGGAGGCGCTGGCCGGCGACGCCCAGGGCGTCGAGTACGGCGAGCCCCTGTTCCTGGTCCGCCCGGACGGGGGGTAGGGCGTAACCGTGGCAACCGGAAGTCTCGCACCCGATACCCTCCACCGTCATGGTCGGCGAAGGCCGACCATCCACGTTTTGTTTTTTGTTTCCAGCGCCGCAAAAACTCGTGGATGGTCGGCCTTCGCCGACCATGACGAATGGAAGGGGCCACGCCCCCGGGACGGTCATTAGCCCATGGCGGCGATCCGCTTCGTCGACACCACGATCCGCGACGGGCATCTGAGTCTCTGGGCGTCCGGGATGACCACGGGGATGATGCTCCCCGTCGTCGGGACGCTGGACCAGGCCGGGTTCGACGCGATCGAGGTGCTTTCCGACGGCCAGATGGGGAAGGCGGTCCGCGACCTGAAGGACGATCCGTTCGAGCGTATGCGCATGATGGCCGAGCGCGCGCCGAACACCCCGCTCCGGCTGATCGCGGGCCGCATCGCGACCTTCGAGTACGAGCCGCCCGAGGCGTTCGCGCTGTTCCTCCGGCTCGCCGCGCGGAACGGCATCTCCGAGGTGCGGATTTCCGATCCGTGGAACGAATACGCCGGCTGGAAGCGCCGGGTGGACGCCGCGCACGCCGCCGGGCTCCGCGTCATCCTCAACCTCGTCTATTCCATCTCGCCGGTCCACACCGACGCCTATTACGCGGAACGCTGCCGCCAAGCCGCATCGCTCGGCGTGTACCGGCTCTGCTTCAAGGATCCGGGCGGGCTGCTGACGCCCGAGCGCACGAAGGCGCTGGTCCCCGTGATGCTGGAGAACGCGGGCTCCACGCCGGTCGAGTTCCACACCCATTGCACCACAGGGCTCGGCCCGCATTGCTGCCTGGAGGCGATCGGGGGCGGGTTGACGATCGTCAACGCCGCGCTTCCGCCGCTGTCGGACGGCTCGTCGAACCCGTCGGTCTTCGACGTCGCGGCGAACGCTGGAGCGCTCGGCCACCAGCCCGATCTCGATCTCGAGTCGCTCGGGCCCGTGTCCCAGCACTTCGAGACGGTGGCGAAGCGGGAGGGCTTTCCCATCGGCCGGCCGGTCGCGTTCGATGCCGGCCAGCACCGCCACCAGGTGCCGGGCGGGATGATCTCCAACCTCGTCTTCCAGCTCCGCAAGGTGGGGATGGAGGACCGGCTGGCCGACACGCTGGAGGAGACCGTCCGGGTCCGCGCCGAGCTCGGCTACCCGGTCATGGTGACGCCGCTCTCGCAATTCGTCGGCAGCCAGGCGGCGATCAACGTGATCGCGGGCGAGCGCTACCGCGAGGTCACCGACCAGGTCATCGAATACGCGCTCGGCTATTACGGAGAGACCGCGATCGAGGCGATGGACCCCGACATCCGCCGGCGCATCCTGGAGCGCAGGCGCACCGGGGAGGTCCGGCGCGGCGAAGGCCCGGAACCCACCCTCGACGATCTGCGCGAGCGCTTCGGCGGTCCCGGCGTGCCGGATGAGGAGATGATGCTGCGCTGGCTGTTCGGCGCAGACGCCGTCGAGGCCCAGCGCCGCGCCGGCCCGCCCGAGCCCTACCAAAGCGGCCGCCACCCGGTGGTCGATCTCGTCGACCGCCTCGCGCAACGCGACGACCGCGCCCTGATCGCGGTCGAGCGGCCGGGGCTGAAGCTGCGGCTGGAGCGGCGGGGGTAGGGCGTGCTCCAGCCCGGCTACTACCCCGACCCGTCATGGCCGAACTTGTTCCACTGGTGCTCGCCCATTTCGACTACGATTTCCGCCTCCACGGCAAGGAGGGCGGGCTCCGGCGCACCACCTGGATATTCGAGCCGCGCCCGGATGACGGCGAGGGCGGCGCCGAGATGCGGGAGGCGGTCATGGCTGCCGCCGACCTCCACCGGGAGTTGCTGGACCGCGTGTTCGCCGATGTTCTGAAGGGACGAAGGAGGCCGGTCCTGAGCGATCCCCCGGACGGAGGGCATGGCGGTCCGGAACCCTCCCTGGTTTCGGGATACCAGTATGTCGGGCGGCTGACCTGGAAGGGCGGGTGCCGTCTCGGAGGGCGTCTGCGTGTAAGAGCTTTGCATCTTGCACGGCTTTCGGCCCGCTGGACCGGGACGCTCAGGCTGCCATGGCCGACAGCTTGACGGTTAGGCTGGTTTTGACTGGGTTGCGGGGCTGTTCCTCCTCGAAGCGGTTGGGGCTGAGATAGCCGAGGGCCAGGTGGAGGTGGCCTCTCGTTATAGCTGTCGATGAAGCGCGGCAGGTGCTCGGCAACGTAATCTGCGCTCTCGAAGGCCAAGGGATAGACGCCCTCGACCTTTCGGCGTCTTCATGAAGCTTTCCATCATCGCGTTGTCGTAAGGGTTGCCGCGGCGTCCCATCGAGCCCACCAGACTGCGTTCGCTGAGCAAGGCACGGCAGGCCTGGGCGGCGCGTTGCGAGCCCCTGTCGGAGTGCTGGATACCCGGCTCCGGCCCTCGATCGCGGCGGTGAGCGCTCCGAGGGTCAGCCACGCATCGATCGGTGGGCCGGGCGCGTGGCCCGTGATGCGTCGAGACCGTGCATCCATGATCGCCACCAGGCACCGTCGAAGCTCGTGACGCTCCCTTGCGGCGCCGCGCCGCCACAAAATCCCGCCAAACTCGCGCGTGACGGTCTTGCGCAATCGCCAGCGTCGCCACGGCCCGGTCAGGTGAACCGCGCACGTATCCGGCGTTCCAGAATCGACGTCGCCAGGAAAGCCGCGACCGAGACCGCGGTGGCGATGACGCTGGTTCCGAAGGCGCGCTCGGTCAGAAATTCCTGCTTGGTGACCGCGAACAGGTAGCCGAGGCCGGTGGTTCCCATCAGGAACTCCGCGATCATCGCGGCCAGGATGGCATGCGCCGCGGCGAGCCTGAGCGCGATCGCCATATTGGGAACCGCGGCCGGCAGCGCGAGTCGCCGCAGCGTCGCCCAGCGCGACGCGCCAAGGGCGGAGAACAGATCCTGGCTGCCGTGCGGCAGGTCACGCAGCCCCGCCGTGGTGAACACGAAGGACGGGAAAAAGGTGATGATCGCGACGATGGCGATTTCCGTCGCCATGTTGTAGCCGAGGATGCGAGCAATGATCGGGATCATGGAAACCACGGGCACGGAGCTGAACAGCACCGCGGTCGGGCTCACGATGCCGCTCAGCAGCGGCGAGAACCACGTCAGAACGGCAAGACCCGTGCCGACCGCGAGCCCGCACGCCAACCCGACCAGGGCGACGAAGAGCGTCACCGAGGTGTTCTCGATATAGACGCCGGGGTTGGAGACCATGTCGACCGCCACGCCCTGCGGCGACGGCATGACGATGGGATTGAAGTCATTGACCACGACCCAGCCCTCCCAGGCAACGAGGATCAGCAGGATCCCCCAGTTGAGAAGGAGGAACCGGGTGACCACGTTGCGCCGCGTGGTCTCCGCTCGGTCGAGGGTGCCGACGGCCATCGCGGCGCGCTACCGGAATCGCCGGTAGGCCGCCCGTTCGAGCAGCGTCAGCAGGCCGAAGAAGAAGAGCGACACCATGGCGGCGAGCAGCACCGCCGACCACAGCAACTCGATCTGGAAGTTCTGCATGGCGTTGATGATCAGGATGCCGATCCCGCGCGGCGCTCCGAACCACTCGCCGATGATCGCCCCGATCAGCGCGGCCGGCCAGGAGAGCCGCAACCCGCTGGCGATGGCCGGCACCGCGGCGGGGAAGTTGAGCCGCAGGAAGCGCTTTACGCGGCTCGCGCCGAGGGCGGAGAACAGGTCTTCATGGGCCTGCGACGCGCTCGCCAGGCCGGAATTCATCGACACGTAGACGATGAAGAAGACGTGGATCGACGCCACTCCGGCGGGCGTCGCTTCGCGACTGATGAGGATCAGGAATATCGGCCCGAGCGCAATCGAGGGGATCGAATTCACCACCGCGGCGAAGCGGTCGGAACCCCTTTGCAGGATCGGCAGGGTATAGGCCGTGCTTGCAAGCGCGATGCCGGCGAGCGCCCCGAAGGCGTAGCCCGCGACCGTGGATCGCAGCGTCGCGTCGATCGCCCTCAAGAACAGCGCATGCCGATCAGGGTCCAGGAGATACTGCACCACTGCCGTGAGCGGCGGCCAGGACAGCCCGGCGAGCTGATAATGGCCGATGATCTGCCACAGAACGAAGAATCCGGCCAGCCCGGCGGTGCCCCAGGCGACGGTGAAGGCGCGCGCGCTAAGGCCCGTCATGCCCCGTCCCTTCCCCCGGGTGCAGGGCGTCCGTGAGGTCGTCGACAAGATCGTGGAACTCGGCGCTCCTCATCATCGCGGGATCGCGCGGGCGGTTGAAGGGCGTCGCCACCTCGCGGATGATGCGGCCCGGCCGCGCGCTGAGGACCAGGACGCGGTCGGCCAGGAACAGCGCCTCGTCGACCGAATGGGTGACCAGGACGGTGGTGATGCGCTGGCGCGACCAGATTCGTTGCAGTTCGATATTCATCTGCCGCCTGGTGACCGCGTCCAGCGCACCGAACGGCTCGTCCAGCAGCAGCACCTCGGGCTCCAGCACCAGCGAGCGCGCGATGGAAACGCGCTGGCGCATGCCGCCCGACAGCTGTCCCGGGCGCGCGGTCTCGAAGCCGTTGAGCCCGACGAGATCGATCAACCCGCCGACCGCTTCCCTGTCGACCGGACGGTTGGCGAGGCTGAACGGGAGCGCGATGTTATCGCGGACCGTGAGCCAGGGGAGCAGCGCGTGGTCCTGGAAGGCGATGCCGAGCGCATGGCGCGCCGACAGGCTGAGGGGGTCTTCGCCGCCGATGCTAACCCTGCCCTCGGTCGGACGCTCCAGCGAGGCGACCAGCCGCAGCAGGGTGCTCTTTCCGCACCCGCTCGGCCCCAGCAGGGCAACAAACTCGGACTGCGCCACAGCGATCGAGATGTCCTCCAGGGCAAGCACGCCGTCGGCCTGCCCCTTGAGGGGGAACCGCTTGGTGACGTGCTCGATGGAGATCGCGGCGCCGGTCATGCCGTGGTTGTATGGACGCCTCCCGGGACGCAAGGTTCGATTTCGGTGTGACGGGCAGGCAGATTGCAGTTTTGTATCCGGCCTGTCGGTGCGGGACTTGATGCCCGCTGGCCTTGATGGAATCTGCCGATCCGCGCCTCATTTCCTCCGTGGGCTTTACGCCCCACACCGCATTCAGGCTTAGCGGATCGCGGTCTGACCTGTTTGCCATCACTCCTTGTCGTGCCTTGCGCAACCTTTCAGCGGCCACCTCCTCTGTTGGTTCGCTGTCCCGTCGTCAGCCGCGCCTATGCCGGCTGGCTGACGAAGTTCGCCTGGTACGCCCGGTCATGGGCCAGCAGGGCCCAGATCGTGCGCGCCGTCTTGTTGGCCAGCGCGACGGTGACCACGTTGGCCGGCCGCCGCTCGGCCAGTCGCACCGCCCATTCGGGCGGCGCCTTGGCATGTGTGAGCACGCTCCGCGCGCCGTGGATCAGCAGGGTTCGGAGATACCTGTCCCCGCGCTTGGAGATGCCGAGCATTCGAACCCGTCCGCCGGTGCCGTCGTGCCGGGGCACCAGGCCCAGCCAGGCGGCGAACTCGCGCCCCGACCTGAAGGCGGCGGGATCGCCCATCGCGGCGATGACGGCCGTCGCGGTCAGCACGCCCACGCCGGGGATCTCAGCGATCCGCTTGCTGTCGGCATTGCCGCGGTGCCACACGCCGATCCGCCGCTCGATCTCGGCGATCTCCTCGTCGAGCCGGCCAACCCGCGCCCACTGCTCGCGAAGAGTGTCGATCACCATCGCCGGCAGCCGCGCGGCGACCCGCTCCAGGGCCTCGGCCATGCCACGGCGCATGCCGGCACGGCCCTGCGGCATCACCTCGCCGTATTCGGTCAACAGGCCGCGGAGCCCGTTGATCTGCGCGGTGCGGAACTTGACGAGCTGCT
The DNA here is from genome assembly GCA_965202835.1 of Alphaproteobacteria bacterium. Lineage (GTDB taxonomy): Bacteria > Pseudomonadota > Alphaproteobacteria > MPNO01 > MPNO01 > MPNO01. The sequence continues at coordinate 1,733,244 of CBDBCA010000002.1, forward strand.
GGCGCATCCGGTGCAGCGCCAGGATCGCCTGCTGTTCCTCGCTCTTGACGGCAACGATCTTGATGCCCGGCATCTGCGCCGCGGTCCAGATCGCCCGCGCGTCGTGCGTGTCGTTCTTGTTGCCGGACACGAAGGGCCGCACCGCCTTGGCCGGCAACAGCCAGGGATCGTGGCCGAGCTCCAGAAGCTGCCTTGCCCAGTGCTGCGAGCCGCCGCAGGCTTCCATCGCGACCACGCACGGCGTGCGGTTGGCGAAGTGCTCCAGGAACTTCGCCCGCGTCAGCTTCAGATCCTCAATCTCGCCGGTCTCCATATCGACCCAGTGCAGCTGGAACACGCGCTTCGCCGTATCCACCCCGACGACGGTTCTGTTAGTCTTCATCTCGGACCCTCCGGTTTGCCTGTGAAGAGCTTGCTCTTCCCCATTGGCACTTTGATGCCGTCGGCCCGCGAGGGTCCACTCATCCCTCAGGTCCTCGAACATCAGGGGGTGGGAGGCGTCCATCCCATTTCCTCCGGGCGGCGACCCTCAGCTGGCGACGCTCTGGAACCGGTCCATGAGCTTGGGGAGGCGCGCCTTGAGGTCGTGGATCAGCCTGTCGCGATCGACGGTGAGCAATTCGCGGTCCTTCATGACGACGTCGCCGTCGATGACGACGGTGCGGACGTCGCGCCCCACCGTCATGGTGGCCACGGCGAATAGCGGGTCGTAGCGCGGGGTCTGATCCATCTCGCCGCATTCGACGATCAGGATATCGGCCTTCTTGCCGACCTCAAGGCTGCCGATCTCCTCCTCCACCCCGAGCGCCGCGGCGCCGCCACCGGACGCGACGCGGATCAGCTCCTCGCTGGGCATGATGTCGTGGAAATGGAGCGGCGTTCCCGCCACCGCTTGCTGCCCGATACGCGCCGCATGGGCCGCCCGGAAGATATCGAGCGAGCTCCACGAGGCGGCCCCGTCGGTCCCGAGCCCCACCCGTATGCCGCGCTGGCGCATGCGCAGCAGGGGGTGGGGTCCGACATGGTAGTTGTTGAACGGGCAATGGCCGACCGAGCAGTCACGCTCCGCGTAGAGCTCGATCTCGCCGGGCGAAGCCAGGGTCGAGTGGGCGGTATGGAGGAAGTCGCCGAGCCCGTCGATGCTTTCCATGTATTCGGCCGGGCGCTTGCCGAACCGCTCCATCGTGTAGTCGATCTCGTAGGAGCCCTCGCAGAGATGGACGTGGATGCGGCTGTCCATCTCGCGCGCGGCCTCGACCGTCATTCCGATCAGCGCCGGCGAGCAGGTGATGATCTGGCGCAGCGCGAGCCACGCCCGTACCCGGTCCTGGCCCGCCCATCGCCGGACCAGCTCCACGTTGGTGCACAGAGCGCGATCGGTCTCCATGCGCATCGGCACGGGGAAGGCCTCGCCCTGGTCGATGATCGAGCAGGCGAGAAAACCGCGTATACCGGTTTCCAGCGCGGCGCGGCCCATCTCGTCGGGGTGGGGCCCGCCGGCCTCGGCGAAGCAGGTGGTGCCGACGGTGATCATGTTGGCGTAGCAGGCGAGCCCGCTCAGATAGACGTCCTCGGGGTCGAGCATCGCCTCGAACGGGATGTAGTAGTTTTTCCAGATCGGGATCTTCACCCGCTCGCGGCGCGCGATCTCGGCAATCTTGCCGCGCAGCAGATGTTGGGCGGTATGCACATGGGTGTCGATCAGCCCCGGCATGGCGATCGTGCCGGCGCCGTCGATCGTCGAGGCGGCGTCGAACAATCGACGCGCGTCGGAACCCGGCCCGATCCAGCTTATGCGGTTGCCCGAGACCGCGATCGCTCCGTCGGGGACCACCGTCCCCGCCGGGTCGAGGCACACCAAATCGGCGCCGGCGATCAGCAGATCCACCGGCTCGCGCTTTCCGTCCGTCATCTGGAGTTACCCCGAACGCCCGGCCGCGTGCGGCCGGGGGCCGGACGCGCCGGCCCCCTTAGCACGGTTCGATCGCGGTTACTTGAGGCTCGCGTAGACTTCCTTCATCAGCGACGGATCGGCGAGCTTGTCGACTGGCGGCAGGTTCTTGCGCCCCGTCGCCTTGGCCGCGGCGTAGAGCGGGCCGGAGATGGTGGCCGGATCGATGACCAGCATCTTCTGCGCCGGATTCTTCGGATCCTTCATCATCTCGATCTGGATCAGGTTCTGGCGCAGCTGCTGCTTGGGGTTCAGCCCCAGATCCGCGCCGTATTTCTTGACCGCCAGACCGGCGGCGACGCTCGGATCGCGCGCATTGTCGATCCAGCCGCGGGTCAGCGCGCGCAGGAAACCGACGACCTGCGCCCGGTTCGACTCAAGATAGGACCGCGTCGTGAAGATGATGGTGCCGTAGGACCGGTAACCCAGATCCGCAAACGACACGAAGTGGAAGTCCTTGCCCCGCTTCAGGCCCTTGAGCTCGAGGGACACGGCCTGGTTGGTGCCGAAGGCGGTGTAGCCGTCGCCCTGCTTGTTGAGCAGCGGCTCGGGCGAATAGCCGGCGGGGACATGTTGCCACTTGTCGGGCAGGTCGTTGAGCTTGAGCGTCGCCGAGATCGCCTTGCGCTCCTTGGCGCCCTGGGCGAGGATTTTCTTGCCCACGATGTCGGCCGGCTTGGTGATCGGGTTGCCGCCCAGCGACAGGATGCCGAGCGGCGAGACCGAGAAGGTCGCCGCGACCAGCACGAAATCGTTGCCGCGCGAGACCGCATCGAGAAACGGCAACCAGCCGCCATAGCCGATATCGACCTTTCCGGCGGCGAGCGTCACCAGCGGCTTGGGCGCGTTGGGTCCGCCCGGGAAGTACTTGATGTCGAGCTTCTCCTCGGCGAAGTAGCCCTTCTCCAAGGCCAGCCAGACCCCGCCATACTCGACATTCGGTATCCAGCTCATACCCACGCGGACGGTCTTCATGCCCTGGGCCTCGGCGGTCTGCCCGAGTCCCAGCGGACCGGCCGCCACGGCGATCAACGCCGCCGCGGCGATGGAAAGAATGGCGCTGCGTTTCATCCGATGTCTCCCCTAGAGGTGGGCCGGACCGATTTCGGTCGGGCCTGTAGCGGCTGCGCGAGCGTTCAGAGGACTTGGTGTAGCCACGCACCGGAGGGGAAAGCGTAACGGATCGCCGGACATAGTGAACAATAGTTTGTTTTCCGTGTATCATAGGATTTTTCTATGACTGGGCGCTGCCGGTGACTCCATGAATTTTCGTCAGCTGGAGTGCTTCCGCGAAATCATGACGACGGGCACGGTGACAGGCGCGGCGAAGGCGTTGGGAATCTCCCAGCCATCGGCGAGCAGTCTCGTAGCCAACCTGGAGCGCGAGCTCGGTTTCGCACTGTTCCGGCGAATCCGGGGCCGCCTGGTGCCGACGCCCGAGGCGCACTACCTGTCGTCCGATGTCGAGCGCACCCTGGACAGCGTCGAGCTGACCAGCCAGAGGGCGCGTCAAATCCGCGACCAGACGTTCGGCAATCTGGTGATAGCCGCATATCCCGATATCGCGATCGATTTCCTGCCGCGTGTCGTGAGCCGTTTCCGCGCCGGGCGGCCCGCGCTGCGGGTGACCGTGCTTGCGCGCCGGTCGGAGATGATGCAGGGACTGTTGCAAACCCAGCTATACGACCTTGCCATCGTCGAAACGCCGATCGACCACCCATCGGTCGAGATTGAGGAGTTCGAGTTTCGCTGCGTCTGCGCCGTTCCGGGCGATCACCCGCTCGCCGGGCGGGCAACCGTCGGTCCAGAAGAACTCGATGGCACTCCGTTTATTTCCCTTCTACCGGAGCACGCAGTCCATTCGCAGACGGAGCGGGCATTCCTTTTCCGAAACGCCCGGTGGAACGTCGTGATCGAGACGCAGACGATGGAATCGGTGTGTGCCTATATCCGCCACGGCGCCGGGATAGGCCTGGTCGATCCGCTGACCGCTCGCCACAACCGGGACGGCGATATCGACTTCATCGAATTCGAGCCCCACGTAATCTTCAAGGTCGCCCTGCTGCTCCCCCGCGACCGACAGCGATCCGCTATCCTCAAAGGATTCATGCGAGCGCTCCAATCGGACTTGATGCGGTAGGCTCAGGTGGCGCGGTCCAAGACGCGGCTCCCCGGTCCGGCGGCGAACGCCAAGGCCGGCCCGCGCAGTTCAGGCCTCCGCATCGAAGGTCCGGCTGGTCCGCTTTTCGCCGATTCTCCAGCCTCCGGGTTCCCGTACCAGCCGGTTGTACGAAACGCCCACCATATGGGCTCCGGCGAGGGGCGCCGGGCCGCGGTCGGGGGGCGGACCGCGATGGCGATATACCGTGAGATAGGTGATGCCGGTCGCGTTGTCTTCGTCGATCACCTCGATCGCCACGTTCGAAATCACGTGGCGGACGATCAGGTCGCGGCGCCGGTCCTTCATCGCTTCGAGCAATCCGGACGGTCCGATCGCATCGCCTCCGGGGCGTTTCCAGACGCCGTTTTCGGCCATCAGCCCGGCCATGGTTTCGTAGTCTCCGGCATCGAGCGCGTTGATGAACCGGGTCAGCATCCGGGTGCAGTCCCATTCGATCGCGCGGCGCCGGTCCTCATCCATCCTGGGCGACTCCCTTGCTGACGCACACGCAGTCGGCCGTGGCGATCGCCGCGAACGCCCGGCTGCCTGGATCGAAGACGATATGGGGCGCCGCGCGCACTCGGAGCGGCCTGCCCCTGCAGATTACGTCGTAATAGGTGGATTCGCCGAAGAACCTGCTCCCTTCGACCGTCACCTCCCAGACTGTCCTGTCGGCGTCGCCGACGGGAAGAGCGGCGGTGAGATGGATGAGCTCCGGTCTCAGCGAGACCAGCACGTCCTCGTCTCGGCGGAGATCGTCGGTGGACGTCGCGCCGACCGGTCCGCAACCGGTTTCGACGCGAAACCGCCCTCCGCCAAGGATGGCCGCGACAATCCCTTCCAGCAGGTTGCTGCTGCCGACGAAGCCGGCAACGAACGGAGACCGGGGCCGCTGGTAGATCTCGCGCGGTGGGCCTTCCTGAAGAATTCGCCCCTCGCTCATCACCGCGATTCGGTCGGAAAGCACGATCGCTTCGGCCTGGTCGTGGGTGACATAGAGCATCGTGAGGTTAAGCGCTGATTGCAGCCGCTTGAGTTCCTCCCGCATCTCCTCGCGCAGCTTGGCATCGAGGTTGCTGAGCGGCTCGTCGAGCAACAGAAGCCGGGGTTCCTGCACCAGCGCGCGCGCGACGGCGAGGCGCTGCTGCTGGCCACCCGAGAGTTGGGTGGAGTCGCGCCCTGCAAACCCTCCGAGCTTGACCATTTCGAGTGCCCAATTCACCCGGTCCCTGATCTCGCTGCGCGGCCGCCGGGCGATCCGCAGAGGAAAAGCGACATTGTTGAATACGTTCATGTGCGGCCAGATCGCGTAAGACTGGAAGACCATGCCGATGCCGCGCTTGTCGGGCGGCACATACGCGCCGGTCTGGGCGTTGAACAGCTCCGCCCCGTCGAGTTTTATGGCGCCCGCACCGGGGCGCTCGAGCCCGGCGATGCATCTGAGCGCCGTCGTCTTTCCACAGCCGGAAGGACCGAGCAGGGTAAAGGCCTGACCGGCGGCGACCGAGAACGTGATGTCGTCGACGGCGGTCACGCCACCATCGGCGATCTCGAAGCTCTTGTGCAGACCTGCGACTTCCAGCACTTCAATTTCCCCGCGTTTCGAACAGCCCCTGCGCCCGGAAGAACCGCTGAACGATCAGCAGCACTGCACCCGATACCGTGAACATCACCACGCCGAGCGCCGACGCCGCACCGTACTGACCGGTCTCCCACAGCGTCCATATTCGGACCGAAAGGACGATGTTGCTGGGGCTCGCCAGCATCAGGGGAATGGTCACTTCGCGGAGCACCAAGAGAGCGATCCACAGCGCCGCGTAGGCCAGCGAAGACTTGATCAGCGGCACCGCGATGCGCACCAGGATCTGAATCGTGTTGGCGCCGCACATGCGCGCCGCCTCCTCGATCTCCGCGTGAATCTGCAGCAACGCGGCGTTGGTCACCCTGGTGCAGTAGGGAATGCGATAGACGACCAGCGCGGCGACAATCATGACCATCGTGCCGGATAGATGGAGTCCGGTGAATCGGCTCAGCGCGATCCCGAAAACGATCAACGCAAAGGCGAACGCGATGCCTGGAATGACATGCGGCAACATCGCCGCGGTATCGATCAGCTGCCGGCCCGGAAGTCGGGATCGCACGGTGACATAGGACATCACCAGCGAGAAGCCGACCACCAGGGCGGGCGTCGCGGTAATCATGACGATGGTGTTGACCAAGGGCTCCCACCCGCCGAGCTGGCCCCAGAGGCCGCCATAGGTGGCGAAGGAGATTGCGCCGAGCGCACTCACGGAGAACTGGGTGAGCGCGGGCAACAGCGACATCCAGACCAGCATCGCCAACGGCAGCAACTCCGACAGCGCGACATAGAACGCGACGAAGCAAATGGCCGCCCAACGCCAGCGCCCGAGGACCGCCAATCTCGGGCGATACCCCTTGCCCGTGACCACCGCGAAGCGGTGGGCCTTGCGGATCGCGCGGCCATAGAACCAAAGCGCGAACACGGCGAAGGCCATCATGATCACGCCGTACACCGCGGCGTAGCCAAGCTCTATCGACCCGCCGGCCGACCGGACATAAAGGAAAAGCTCGGTGGAGAGGACCGCCGTATCCTCGTCCAGCAACAGCGCCGCGATCTCATAGAGCGTGACCGCGGTCATGAAGTTGTATATCAGGCCGGCAAAGACGGCGGGGCTGATCAGCGGGAAGCTGACCCGCGCGATGGTCAGCCAGCGGTTGGCGCCCGACATCTGGGCCGCCTCTTCCAGCGCCGGATCGAGCGCGATCATGCTGCCCGAGATCAGGAAGAACATGGCGGGGGTCAGCATCAGCCCCTGGATGAACACCACGCCGCCGATGCCATAGATCGTGAACGGCGCTTCCGTCGCGCCGGTGACTTCGATATACAGGCTGTTGAGCAACCCGATATCGGGGCTCAGCATCAGGATCCAGCCCATCGCCTTCAGAAAGCCCGGGATGAGAATGCTGATCGCCACCAGGGTGACGACCAGGGACTTGCCGGGCATGTCGGTGCGGTGGACCAGCCAGGCGAGCGGAACGGCAAAGAGCATGTTGACGGCGACCGTTCCGATGCCGATCAGGAAGCTGTTGATCAGAGCATCGAAGATCACCCCGTCCTCGAACACGTCGGCGTAGTTCTCGAGGGTGAAACCGGGATCGCCGGGCAAGCCCGGCAATATGCTCATCCAGACGACGATCGCCATCAGGAGCAGGATGAACAGGGCGACGAGCCCGGCGACGATGCCGAGCGACCATTCTCCGGCATCGACGACGCCGATGTCCCGGGCCCGCGCCAGGAACGGCCATCGCAGACTGGCACTGCCCCCGGTCTCGACGATCGATCGTCCCATGAGGGGTCTCGGGGAGCGGCGCGTGGACTCCCGGGCCGGGAACCGCACGCCGCTGTGCGAGCCGCGCTACTTCTTCTTGGAGCCCTTGATGCCGCGGACGATCTGGCCGGTGAATTTCTTGCCGGCCTTCGATGCGAGCCACTGGAGCTTCTTGTAGTTCTCCGCGGAATCGAAGAACGACGCCGGGACGACGCCGACCTTCGCCGATTCGCGCTGCGCGATGTCGATCGCCTCGTTGCCGCCATAGTCGGCATTGCCGAGATTATTGCCCTCGCTCATCACCCCGATGGCTTCCTGGCCGGTGGTCCACAACACGAACAGCTTGGCCGCGTTGGGACTGTCGGTGCCCTTGCGGACGGCATGCAGCAGAACCCCGTGAGGCACGAAATCCTTGAACATCGCAATCGACAGCTTTGCGCCCTTCTGCGTGGCATCGAGGAACTGCTCGGTGGACTGAAAGCCGCCGACGGCGAACTCACCGAGCGCTACGCGCTGAGCCATCGCCGTCGGGTGTAGGCGCTTCACCTTGGCCGCGCCCCAGGACTTGGCGTAGCCCACCAGCGTCGCCGCGTCGTATTTCAGGATCGCGGCCGTGATGTTGCTCGCGAACAGTGTGATCGCGGCCTTTCCGGCGCCGCCCAGATCCTTCATCGCAAGCGGCAGCCTGGCGGTGTCGAACTTGTCCGGGTTGTAGGAGAAGCCCCAATAAAGATCGCAGCACTTGAAACCGACGCCGGCGATCGGCCCCGGGCTTGCCTTGGCCGGGTCGGTGCCCTTGGGCAGCATGGCCTGCCAGCCGTCGATCTTGACCAGCGCATCGGCGGCGGCGAGCGTCATGAAGGCGCTCTCATTCAAGACCATCACGTCATAGGAGGGTTTGCCGCCGCTCTTGTATTCAATGGCGCCCTTGGCGGCCTTTCCCGAATAGCGGCCGGTCAAATCGGGCTTCACGTCGATGGAAAGTCCATGGGCGCCGTTGAACGCGGCGGCAACCTTCTTCGCCGTGTCGGGCGTGATGGTTGGGTGCAGCGTCACGCGAAGCGACGACTCCTTTTTCGCGCCCGCGACCAGTTCCGCAAGCGTTTCGGCGCCGGCCGGTACGGCGATGAGCGCCGCGGCTCCCGCAATCAGCAACGCGGTCGTGGCGTGACGATATTTCATCCTTTCCTCCCTCGGTCGGTTCGTTGTCTTCGAACGGTCAACCCGTTCTCATGCGTCCTCCCCAAGCTCGCTCAGGAATTCGTGGATGGTTGAATTCACGAGCTCCGGATGCTCCCAGAACACGCCGTGGCGCGCGTTCGGCACCATGAAGAATTTCGAGCCCCTGATCTTCCCATGCAGATGCCGGGTCTGCTTGACGAAGTCGCCGGTACCCTCGGCGAAACGGTCCTCGTCGCCGACGATGATCAGGGTCGGCGCGACGATCCGGTCGAGCTTGTCGGTCACGTTGTGGTTCTGGCGCGCGATGATGTGGCGCAGATAGGGCTTCAGGGGCGGCGGTTCCATCATCGCGAGCTCGAGGATCTTCTCCATGATCTCGGGATTGTTCTTGCGGAATTCCGGCGTGTACCAGAACTCGCCGAGATGGGAGTCCTTGAGCCGCTCCGCGACCGATCCGTCGACCCGGGCGAAGGTGAGGCAGGTCTGGAGCGGGATGCCACGGGGGAAGTCGTAGCCCGGAAAAGGGCCTGACCCGGTCTCGGACAGCACCAGCCCGCGGGTCTTGTCGGGGTAGTCGATGGCGAATTGCTGCGCCACCTGCCCGCCCATCGAGTGCCCCAGGATGTGTGCGCGAGCGATACCGAGCGCATCGAGTAGGTCGCACAGATCCTCGGCAAACATCGGGATCGAGTATTCGATGTCGGGCTTGTCCGACTTTCCGGTGCCCCGGTGATCGAAGACGATGGTCCGGTAGTGCTGGCTGAAATACGGAACCTGGTAGAGGTGCCATTTGTGCAGGTGGGAACCGGTGCCGGCGATCAGGACCAGGGGCTCGCCCTCGCCGTGGATCTCGTAATACATGTTGAGCCCGCCGCGCAGTTCCACCATCGGCATCGCGATCCGTCTCCCTATGGCTGCTCGGGTAGTACCGCGACGGCCTCCATCTCGACCAGCATGTCGGGATTCTTCAGCCCGACATAGGCCGACGAACGGGCCGGCAGCGGCTCCGGCATCAGCTCGCGGTATTCGTCGTTGAAGGCCGCCGCATCCTCGGCATCGCGGAGATAGACGGTCACCTTGACCACATCGGCGAGCGAAGCGCCGGCCTCGGCGAGGATCGCCTCGATATTGCCTATGCAGCGCCGGGCCTGATCGCGGATGTCGCCCATCTTGCCGGTCTCGCGGTTGCGCCCGGCCTGACCCGAGGTGAAGACCAGATTGCCGATCCGAATCGCCTGGTTGAAAGGCCCTGTCGGCGTCGGCGCCCCGTCTGTATGGATCGCTTGCTTGTCGAGAGCCATCAGACTCTCCCGGAGTTCAGGCGACGCCCTTCCAGAGCGCCACGGGGCAGGTGCCGACACCGCGTACCGGCTTGTGGCGGATGAAGTCGGGCTTGCGGTCGGCCACGACCCCGAGGACCGTAACATAGTTGAGAAACTCCGCCGTCGAGTTTCCCTCGCGGATCAGCCGGGGTACGGAAAGGGATTCCAGAATCGTGTCCTTGGCGCCTTCGCGCATCTGTTCGATCACCCAGCGATTGAAGTCCTGGTTGTAGTTACCCATCTTCGGGCCGCCCACCTCCACTGTGAGATTGAAAGAGCCGATTACCGCGATCCGCTCGCCGACCGGGCGGGCGCGGATGACCTCCCCGATCAGCTCGCCCAACGCATACCAGCGTCGCGTGTTGGGGATCGGATAGCCGAAGGCGTTGGAGATGATCGGGACGATCGGGATGTCCTGTTCCGGCCGCACATAGGAGAGCGGCAGGGTGAATGCGTGGTCGATGGTGAACTCGTGGACCTGGGAGAACGGGATGCCGTTCTCCGCCCCCCGCCGCAGGATGTCCTGGGCGAGCTGTTGATGCACCGCGCAGCGATAGGACGGCAGGTGCATGATTTCGGATTCGTACCAGAACGGCCCCTCGGCGACCGGACCCGTACCCACCGCGAAGGACGGCAGGTTGTCGAAGAAGAAATTGTCGAGATGGTCGTTGGCCACCACGACGATCGCGTCGGGCGCGGCCTCGGCCAGCTCCACGCGCAGTACGCCGAAGGCGTCTTCGAGCTCCGCGAGGTCCTGCTCGTTGGCGTTGTCGCGGTTCCAGAAGATCCGCGGATTGTGGGTCGACGCGATGACGCAGACGGTGTTCGCCATCACCCCTCCACTATCCCGCGTCCCGGGGCGGGCTGTAGTAGTCGTACCAGCTATTGGGTATGTCCCGGATCCTGGGCACCACCTCCTTGACGTACCACTCGCGCGGGTTGAGGACCGCGGAGAGGTGGAACAGCAGGACGGGGTGCACGTCCATCGCCCAGAGCTGCGGGAAGTCCCGCCCGATCAGGGCCGTGCGCTCGCCCTCGTCGAGCCCGAAGCGCTCCAGGATCGCGTAGTCGCCGTCCCGGAAGGCCATCGTCCGGTCGCGATCGATATAGATGTGGTGGATCGCCTTGTTGAGTTCGTAGGACGACATCGGTCTCCCTTGCTCAGCCCGGCGGCAGGCCACCGATGGCCTCGACCGTCAAGCGCGCGATCTTGCCGTCATTCACGGGCGAGCCGCCGCCGATACCGATCGCGCCGACACATTCTTCGCCGTCGAAGATGGGGTGTCCACCGGCATTCAGAGTCACCCCGCCCGGTATGATTTCTGTCAGGCTGAACGGGAACATCGGCCGGTCCTTCCATTGCTCCATCAAGGCATCGGTCGGCTTGCGGAAAGCAGCCGACAGGCGCGCCTTTCCGGTCGCCATATAGGGTCCGTGCCAGGCCGTCTCCCGGCCGCGCGCGACCAGAACGGGATGGCCAGCGGCATCGACCACCGCGACGCTGACCTCGAGGCCGTGGTCGCTGCCGACCTGCTTGGCCCGCAGCATGATCTCGAGCGCGCGATCGCAGTTCACGATGCCTCGCCATCCCGCGTGCATGCCGTCATCAGAGCATCCTGAGATAGCGGTCGGCATTGCCGGCGAGCAGCTTTCGCGTGGCCTCGGGCCCGATGATGTTCGACCAGGCGAGCACGTTGTCGACGGAGCGCGGCCAGTCGCATTCCGGGTGCGGGAAGTCCGATGCGTACATCAGGCAGCCCTCGCCCAGCACGTCGATCACTGCCTTGGTCATTTCGGGACCCTCGTGGGTCTCGATCGCGCAGAACACCCGTCCCGCCCGGACATAGTCGGAGGGTTTCATGGCGAGCGGCGGCACGGCTCCTCCGACATATTCGACCTGGCTGTCCAGGCGGAGCACCCAATAGGGCAGCCAACCGTGGCCGGTCTCGGAAAACCCCATTTTGATGTCGGGGTAGCGGTCCAGGATCCCGCCGCAGATCACATAGGCCAGGAGGCGTTGCGCACCCCAGGGATGGGCGGCCACGCGCGCCACCGCCGCATTGCCCCAGATGTCGCGGTATCCCGGGAAGTAGGGTGGTTCGTAGAAGAAGCTGTGATGCATGATCGGCAGGCCGAAGTCGTTCATCGCCTGCCAGATGGGCTCGTGGTCGGGATCGTCCACCGGGATCCCCTCGGGCAGCACCGGCCAGACGCAGGACACCCATTTCTCCTCGCCGCGACGCCTGATCTCGGTCGCCGCCCATTCGACGTCGGCGGCCGGGGCCAAAAGCAGGCCCTTGAGGCGGTCGGGATCGGCGCTGCAGAACGCCGCCATGTATTCGTGGTAGGCGCCGTAGAGCCCGACGGCGAGGGCGGGGTCGAGCGCGGTCGCGGCGGACGCCCAGGTGCCGGGGATCAGGCAGTTGACGTCGACTCCCTCCCGGTCCATGTCGGCCAGCCGGCCAGAGCTGTTGTCATGCTGTATCCGGGGGCTGCAGGTCTCCCTGGCGATGTTCTGCACGCGACCGGCGAGTGCGCCGGCGCCGCCCTTCTCCGCGTCTCCCGCGTCGCCTTTCCGGCCCGCCACGCGGTCATAAGGGATCGGGTTGATCTTGAGCGTCGTCCAGGGTTCCTCCGGGTGGCCGCGACCGGGCGGGGAGTTCATGGTCCGGACATAGGGGGCGAACTCGTCCCAGCGTGCCTTGAGCCGCTCGTCGGCGTGGCGATGCAGCACCTCGAGAGAGGGCGTCACGTGACTGTCTACGTCGATAACCCGGTATCCGGCCCGCATCGTTCTTTCCTCGCGCCGCCGCGGATGGCGATCCGGCGAGAATGATACAGGTCTTTCAGGATTTCTGAACCGGTGCGGCGCCAGGCGGCGCGATCAATCGTCCTCGGGCCATTCGCGGGGCGCGATGTCGATCCCCCGTTCCCGGCGTTGCTCGACCAGACGCCGGAACTGCGCCCTGGTTTCCTCGATGCTCTCTATGGGCTTTTCGGCGAAACCGTCATTCGGCCAGCCCACCGCGGCCTCGTACTCCCTGGCGTACATCTCGGCCCGGATGGTCACCGGGTGGAACGGCTTGGCGCGCGCGCGTCGCAGGGCGTTCAGATCGACCGGGGCCTTGATCGTCGCCTCGCCGGCGCCCCTGATTTTGTTGATGCAGCCGCCGTCGAAGCTGTAGATCCCGGAATCCCCGTGGCTCCCGAACAGCCCCCGCGTCGCGCCCTCGTACATGCCGATATTGGCCGCCGCGAGATAGCACTTGTTCTCGTAGGCCCGCGTCATCCGATAGGCTTCCCAGTTGTACACGTCGCCGTGGCTCATGTTGTGGGGCTCGGAGGTGAGATGGGCCAGTATCTCGGCGCCGTTCATCATCGTGCAGCGCGCGTTCTCCGGGAATCCCAGCTCGCCGCAGGTGATCAGGCCGATATTGCCGATCTCGGTGCGGGCGACGGGGAACAGGTTCTCGCGCCCGAACCTGGCGCAGAACTCGGTGTAGATGTCGGACGGGGTGGTGTAGGGGAACACCCAGGCGTTGTTGTTGTTCTTCCAGTGTTTGAGGATCACCGCGCCCGAGGGGTCGATCAGGAAAGAGCAGTTGAAGAACCGGCGGGGAAAATCGGGGTGCACCTCGAACAAGTTCGCCGCGATGAAGACGTTCCGTTGCTTCGCCTTCTCGCCGAGCAGCTCGGTATAGGGTCCGGGGACGGTGGTGCAGAGTCTGAACCAGTCCTCCAGGTCGAGTCTCTGCCAGCGCGCGTTGATCGAATACTCGGGAAGAACCACCAGGCGTACTTCGGTGTTCCCGAACGCGGTCACGTAGTCGATCATCTCGCCGATCCGCGCGATGTTCTCCCGGACATCGCGGTCGCGCTCTTCGTCGTCGAGCGAGACCGCGCGGGAGCGCGTCTGCAGGCAGGCGATTTCGTAGTTCAGGATCTGTGCCATGATCGTCTCCGTGTCGCCGGGGTGGCAACCGGCGGCGCCAGCAGGTCGCCCGGCGCTAGACCGGCCGCTTAGGAGAGCGGGCGAAACGCGCTACGATAGCTGCCCGGAGCGCGCCGATGAAATTTTCTTACACCCATCACATGCCCTACACCCATGTCGACGAGGCGGGGCAGGACTGGCCGATCCCCAACAAGCAGTTCGACCCGGAGAAGGGCGTTGCGCTCTATCGCGAATACATCGACAACAAGGTGTTCGCCGAAGAGGTCGGGTTCGACTGGATAGGCTGCAACGAACATCACATGAGCCCGTACGGCTTGATGCCCAACCCCAATTTAACCGCCGCCGCCATCATCGAGCGCACCAGCAAGGCCGGCATCCTGCAATCGGGCAATATCGTGCCGCTGGTCAACCCGATCCGCATCGCGGAGGAATACGCCATGCTCGACGTCCAGTCGGGCGGGCGCCTGATCGCCGGTTTCATGCGCGGGATCCCGCACGAATACGTCGCCTACAACGTCTCGCCGGACGCTTCCTATCCCCGCATGCGCGAGGCCTGCGAGTTGATCCTCAAGTGCTGGACCGAGCCCGAGCCTTTCGGCTGGGAGGGCGAGCACTACCGCTACCGTGCCGTTTCGATCTGGCCCAGGCCGGTGCAGCAACCGCATCCCAAGCTCCTGATGTCCGGTTCCAGCCCGGACTCGGTGCGTCTCGCCGTCGCCTTCCGCGCGACCATCGGGCTGCTTCGGATCACCGACTTCGAGAGCGCGCGCGAGATGCGGGACCTGTACACCGACCTGGCCCGGGAAGACGGATGGGAACCGGAGCCGGAACACTTCATGGTCGGCATGCCGTGCTCCATCGCGGACACCGTCGAAGAGGCGATGGAAACCCTCAGAAACGGCACCCGGTATTTTCTGGGGGTGCTCGGCGGCGGCATTCGGACGGCGCAGCGTCTCGTCTTGCAGAAAACACGCTATTACCGCGAGGAGGCGCATCGCGAGCGTTTCCCCGGCCTCGCCGCGCGTCGCGAGACGCCGCTGGAAGAGTTGATGGAGAAGGGGCTGGTTCTGTGCGGCACTCCGGACATTGCGGTCGCCCAGATCAAGCGGGCGAAGGCGGAGCTCGGCCACGGGCTGATGAACCTCAACATCAAGATCGGCAACACGCCGCAATCGGCGGTGCTGAGAACCATGCAGGCCCTGCGCGACCACGTCTTCCCGGCTGTACGGGATGTCTGATGCGGACGAGGGCGCGCCCTTCGAAAGAAGGACCGCCCGGCTTTCGGTGGGCGAGATACCCTACTGGATCGGGGGTGCGGGGCCGCCGGTACTTTACCTCCACGCGGCGGGCGGCGCGCGGACCACGCGGGGGCTGGCGCTGCTTGCCCGCAACCGGCGCGTCCATATGCCGGTCATCCCGGGTTTCGACGATACGCCCATCCTCCCATCTGTTTCCACGATGCGGGAAATCGCGCGTCTCGGCGCGGACTTCATCGAGACCGTCATCGGCGAACCCGCGGATGTCATCGGGCAATCCTTCGGCGGCTGGGCGGCGCCCTGGCTCGCGCTCGATCACGCCGATGCGGTCGGGCTGCTGATACTCGAATGCCCGGCGGGTTTCCGGCCCCGCGGTCACCCGCCCCCGTCGAGTGATCCGGCACTGAGATCGCGGCAGATGTTCGCCCATCCCGAGCGAAGGCCGCCGGAGACCAGGTCGGACGAGACCCTGGCGCGGAACCGCGAGATGCTGCATCGCTATCACGGGGCCGAGACGCGCGACGACGCCCTGATCGACCGGCTGGGCGATATCGAGACCCTCACCCTGATCCTGCTTGGGACCAAGGACGGGCGCATGCCGGTGGAAAGCGTCCGACTGTTGAAGGAGCGGCTGCCGCGTGCCTTCCTGGTCTATGTCTACGACGCTGCGCACGCCATCGAGACGGACCAGCCGGCGCGTTTCGCAAACCTCGTGGAAGATTTCCTGACCCGCGGCGAAGCCTTCCTCGTCAACCAGACGGCCTCCTCGCCGTAACCGGCGGCCGCCCGACAGCGCCCCTGGCGGGGTCGAGATTCAGGCTGCTCGGCCGTCGGTCCCCGGATTGACCAGGAAAGCCTCGCCGCGGGTCAGGAAGTCCTCGACCAGGCCGGCGAAATATTCCGGCTGATCCACCTCGATGGCGTGCGCGGCGTCGTAGACATAGATGAGGAAGGCGCGCGGGATACGGCTCTTCAACAGCCGCGGGCTGGAGATCGGAATGGCCCCGTCCTTGGTGCCGTGCAGGATCAGCGTCAGCGCTTCGATCTCGCCCAGCCGGTCGGCCAGAGCTTCGTCCTTCGCCTTGCCGCCATGGTAATGAGCGAGCATTTCCCGATTCCGGGTCACCATGGAATCGGGCTTGGTCTCGGGCGGCACCTTCTCGGGGTGGGCGTAGAGCCGGCGCTGCAATTCCGCCGGGTCCGACGACAGCCCGCCGATTCCCTCTTCCCGGAACCCGGCCGGGCATTCCAGCACCAGCTGGCCCACCTTCCGCGGGTGCAGGACCGTGTACCAGGCCGCGCGCCAGCCGCCGAACGAATGGCCGATCACGTCCGTCGTCTCGCCGATGACGGTATCGGCGAACTCCGCTTCGAGGCGGGCCAACGCTTCCATCGACGCCACGCCGTCATGGGTTGCGGTGCCGTCGAAGCCCGGCGTCACCGGCGCGTAGATCCGAAACGATCGCGCCAGGGCTTCCAGCGCGGCCGTCGCGCGAAACCCGGATGCGGCATGCATGTGGATCACGGGCGGCCCGTCGCCGGCGACATGATAGGCCAGTTCGCCGCTGGAAAGCGCGACGGTGTTTTCCTGGAACGACATGGTCTG
This sequence comes from Alphaproteobacteria bacterium, assembly GCA_965202835.1. GTDB lineage: Bacteria > Pseudomonadota > Alphaproteobacteria > MPNO01 > MPNO01 > MPNO01. Next base: position 1,750,024 of record CBDBCA010000002.1, read on the forward strand.
CCCCTTCCTGTCGCGCGACCGGCCCGGTCCTAGAGATCGCGCACGGCCGGCGCGACGTGCTTGCCCCACAGCTTCATGCTGCGGCGCACCGCGGCGTTGGAGATGTTGCCGATCTTCATGTTGATGTTCATCACGCCATGGCCGAGCTCGCGGTGCAGGTACTTGACCTGTTCGACCACCCGTTCGGGCGTGCCGCACAGCACCATGCCCTTGTCGATGCGCTCCTCGATCGTGGTCTGGCGCAAGGCCGCGAGCCTGGTGCCGAGGTTCTTGCGGTTGGCCTCGTCCTCGTAGAACCGCGTCTTCTGTATCACCAGCCGCTGCGCAGTGCGCGGGCCGCCGAACAGCACGTGGTAGAAATAGTCGAGCCCGCCACCGAGATGGCGCCGGGCCGCCTCGTCGTCCTCGGCGACGCAGGTATGAGCGCCGACGAGAATGTCGTCGATCCCGGGTTCCCAGCCGTGCTCGCGGGCGGTCTCCTTGTAGATCCGGATGCAATTCTTCGCGGCTTCGAGATCGGTCAGCATCACCATCCCCATCTTCGCGCGGTGGCGCGCGGCGAAGCGGGCCGATTCGGGGCTGCTCGCCGACATCAGGATCGGCGGATGCGGTTCCTGGACCGGGCGCGGCCAGATCGAGACGGCGCGATACTTGTAGTGCTTCCCCTCCCAACCGAACGGTTCGGGCTCGGTCCACGCCTTGACGATCAGCTCGGACGCTTCCTCCAGCCGTTCCCAGGATTCGCTGGGCGCGATGTTGTAGGCGACGTATTCATGCGGGATCCCGCGCATGAAGCCCGCAATCAGCCGGCCGCCCGACATGACGTCCAGCATGGCGTATTCCTCGGCGACCCGGATCGGGTTGAGCAGCGGCACCAGGTTACCGAACATGGCGATGCGTGCGCGCTCGGTGCGTTGGATCAGCACCGTTCCGATGAGGTTGCAGTTGGACATCAACCCGTAGGGGCTGAAATGGTGCTCGTTGCAGCCGATCCAGTCGAATCCGCACTCCTCGGCGTACACCATGGTGTCGATGTAGGTCTCGTAGAGCGCCGTCGCGCGGTCGGGCACGAACCTCTTGTTGGCAACCGGCCAGTCCTGGTCCGTCTCCTCGATATCGGTCCACGGCATCAGGTGGAAATAATTGAATTTCATGCGAAAGCACCCTGGAGAACGCAATCGGCGCGGAGCATTCGCTACAGCTCCCGGACCGCGGGAAAGACGGTTTCCTTGAGGTGGCGCATGGTCGTCATCACCGCGTCGTCCGGCGTGTTGCCGATCTTGATGTTGAGGTTCATGCGCCCATGGCCGAGCTCGGCCTTCACGCGCCGGAGCTGGTCGATCACCATGTCGGGGGTGCCGCAGAGCAGCAACCCCTTCTCGATCCGCTCCTCGATGGGCACCTGTTTCACCTTGCTCGGAAGTCCGGGAAAATTCTGCCGCGACTCCTCGTTCTCGAAATAGCGGGTCTTCTGAATCACGAGGCGCTGCGCCGTTCGAATGCCGCCGCCAAGGACCTCGAAGAAATACTTCTGCCCCGCCTTCATGGTGTCGACCGCCTCTTGCTTCGTGTCGGCTACACAGCAGCCCATGCCAACCATGAAACGGTCGGGCCCCGGCTCCCAGCCATTGCAGCGCGCGACCTCGCGGTAGACATCCATCATCGCCCGCGCGCCCTCGAAGCTGGTCAGTCGCAGCACGCCCATCGTCGCGCCCAGCTCGGCCGCCAGCGTGGCCGACTCCCGGCTCGTGCCCGACATCACGAGAGGCGGGTGGGGCTGCTGAACCGGGCGCGGCCAGACGGACACGGCACGGAAGCGGTAGTACTCCCCCTCCCAGCCAAAGGGTTCCGGCTCGGTCCAGCACTTGAGGATCAGCTCGCACGCCTCGCGCATGCGCGAATACGATTCGTCGGGCGCCACGTTATAGGCGACGTATTCGTGCGGGATCCCGCGCATGAACCCCGCGATCAGCCGCCCGCCGGACTGGATGTCCAGCATTGCGTATTCCTCGGCGATACGGATCGGGTTGGTCAGCGGGACGATGTTGCCGGACTGGAGGATGCCGGCCGTCCTCGTGCGCTCGATGACGGCGGCCGCTATCAGGTTAGGGTTTGGCATGAGCCCGTAGGGGCTCATGTGGTGCTCGTTGCATCCGATCCAGTCGAACCCGACCTCTTCGGCGTAGACCTTGTTGTCGATGTACTCGCGGTAGAGTTCGGCCCCCCGCTCCGGATCGAACTGCTTGTTCGCGACCGGCCAGTCCTGCCCCGCTTCCTCCACATGGGTGTAGGGCATGTGGTGGGTATAGGAGAACTTCACAAGCCCTCGCCGGTCCGTGACGATGGGCGGCGCGCCGCGGGCGCGCCGCCCGCTGGCCTCGCTATCTCAAGCCCATGATCTTGCCATACTTCTTTCTCAGCCGGAGCCCGTTCTCCTGGACGTATTCCCGCGTCAGCCATCCAATCTTCTTGCCGGCGGCAAGCTTGTTGAGATCGTTCCCCTTGGTCGTGACGAAACCGGTGCCGTCGATCTCGTTGAGCGCCTGCTGGCCATCGGAGGTGGTGATCCAATAGGCCCAAAGCTTGGCGAGGTTCGGGCTCTTCGTGTCCGACATCAAATAAAACGACCAGTTCGAAAGTGCGATGGGCTCGATCGGCGCCATCTTGACCGGCGCGCCCTGGCGGATCTGCTTGAACGCGTCGGTGCCGATGGACAAGGCGAATTCGCCAGTGAGGACCTTGGCACGGACATCGGGGAACCGCGCCATCATTTTGCCTTGACCCTTCGCCATGAACTCGGTGAGGAGCGCGGTGGCCTTCCCTTCTCCGATTGCCGTGGCCAGATAGATCCACGGGCTCGGCGAGCGCGGCATCGCGATCCGGCCCTTCCACTTGGGGTCGAGCAGGTCGTCCCAGCTCCTTGGCGCCTCGGAATCCTTCACCAGGTTGGTGTTGTAGGTGACGAAGCACAGGCTGACGTCGTGCGACTTGACCCCGTATTCGCTGGCGCGCAGCGAGGCCGGGATGCCGAGCTCCTTGACCCAGTCGACCTTCTGGACAGCGCCCGAACGTTCAAGGCGCACGCTGGTGCTGTACGATGTCCAGAACACGTCGAAACCGGTAGGCACTCCCTTCTTGATGGCCAGCGCCGCCTCGGCGGCCTTCTTGGTGTGGAAGCCTCCGCCCATGTTGAGCTTGATCGGGAACCCGTAGAACGCGTCGAGCCGCTTGGAAAAAGCGCGGACTGCGCTGGGCTTCAGCGTGCGGCCGTAGACCGTGAGTTCGCCCTCCTTCTTGGCGCCCTCTATCAGGGCCTGCACCCCGGGCGGCAGATCGCTCGCCTTGACCGGCCCCGCTGCCAGAGTTGTCAGCGCCGCGGCGGCCAGCGCCAGCACGCCTGCGTGTCGAATGCTCTTCCGCACCATGGCACGCCCCTATCGTTGGTTTCCGGTTATCGGGGTTGATCGTAGGCAGGTTCCGTCGCACCTGCCAAGCTTCCGCATGCGGCGGCGATTCACTCGGCGGGACTGGGAATCGGTGTCCGGGCGCGCCGGCGGCGATCGCGCCTTCCGCGCCGTGTCGAGTAGTCCACGCCAAGCTCGCTCATCCCCGTCATCCTGTGCGCGGCCACGGCGAGCAGGGCCAGCAACACGATCATGTAGATCGCGATCGCGCCCGCCGCGTTCTGGTCGCCATTGGTCTGGAGGTCGAAGATCAGGGTCGAGATGGTATGCGTCTTGCCCGCGCTCATGATCAGCGGCAGGGTCAGATCGCGCGCCGCCAGCATGCCGGACATCAGGGCCGCGTAAAACAGCGCCGGCGCCATGATGGGCAGGAAGACCCGGCGGAAGGCGACGAGCTGGGAAACGCCGGACGCCCGGGCGGCCTCGTCGAGCTCGAACTGAATCTGCAGCGATGACGCGTTCATGGTCCGCGTGCAGTAGGCAAGCATCCGCGTGCCCATAGCGATGGCGATCAGCCAGATCGTCCCGTAGAGCGGAATCCAGTGATAGATCGAGATGCCGAGGAACTGGAAGGCGACGCCCGCGACCATGGTGGGAACCGCGGGGGCCAGGAACACCAGCGCGTCGGACCACCGGGCGGCGGGGCTGCGGCTTCGGGTGACGACCCAGGAAATGCTGGTCGCCAGCACCGTCGAAACCACGATGGCGCCGGCCATGATGATCAGCGTGTTGCGCAGCGGGCCCATCATGTAGTCGAGGGCGTCGCCGAAACTGGCGAGCGTCATCGTCGACATCGCGGCGATGGAGAACGCCTGGAGATAGGGAACCAGCGCCACCCAGACCAGGGTGATCACCGGGATGACCACGGCGAGCAGCACCCAGAGCCCGACATAGGCGCCGGCGACCCAGCGCCACCTTCCGAGCGTCTGCGGCGAGAACCGGCGTCCCTTGCCGCCGACCACGGCGTATCTGTCGGCCTGTCTCAGCATGCGGACATAGAACGCGATGGCGATGCCGCAGAGCAGAAACAGCATCATCCCCACCGCCCCGGCGAGCCCGAAATTGGGCAGCCCGATCATCGGATGCATGGCGTCGTAAATCCAGATGACCAGCACGTCGACGCCGCCGGGCAAGCCGATCAGCCCGACGATGTCGAAGATCTCGATCGCGATGACGAAGAAGAACAGCGCCGCCGCCACCACGCCGGGAGCGAGCAGCGGCAAGACGATGCGGCGAATCGTCCGTGCCCGGGAGACCCCGGAGACCCAGGCCGCTTCCTCGAGCGCAGCGTCCATGTTACGAAATGCAGGCAGCATCATGAAAACGCAGGCAGGCGTCAGCACCACGCCCTGCAGAAAACACACCCATGAGAGCTGGTAGACATCGAACGCCGCCGCCCCGTCGACGCCCGTCGCGCCCAGCACCTTGTTCACCAGGCCGGAGGTCGGGTTGAACAGCCAGACATAGGCCATCGCCGTGATGAACCCGGGGATCGCGAGCTTGGCGGTCAACAGGGTGAACAGGGCGCCCTTCCAGGGAAAGTCCGTCCGCGTGATCAGCCAGGCGAAGGGGAAGGCGAAGGCCATCATGAAGACGATGCTGCCCACGCCGAGGACGAAGGTGCGGAGCAGCACGGGAACCAGCTCTTCGTCGGCCAGCATGTCGGCATAGTTCGCCAGCGTGAACGTCCCGATATCGCCTTCGATCGAGAAGCTGCCGACGACGTTGCCGAGCAGAGAAACCACGATGAAGGCGAGGCCGAGAAAGGCCAGCCCGAACACCCAGGAGATCCCGGTCGGTCTAGCCCGCATTTCCCACCCCGGTCAGGGTTTCTTCGGCATCGTAGGCCTGGCCGCCCCCGGCCGCCGGCGCCACCACCGAACAATGTTCGGGCGGCAGGTGGAGGGAGACCTTCCGGCCCTCTCCGAGTTCGACGCTGTGATGCAGCTTCACGCGGATTCGCACCGAACCCATCGACAGGGTATAGACCATCGCCTCGCCGACGAACTGGCGCGCGGTCACCTCGCCTTCGACGGTGTTGCCGGCGGCCGGATCCCCATCCGTCAGTCTCATGTCCTCGGGCCGTATACCGAGGAAGCAGCGTGCGCCCGCCGATAGTCGGTTCACTCGCGGAGCCAGCGCGCGGATCCGCCCGATCGCGCTCTCGAGCGTGGCCAAACCGTCCTCGACCTTGACCAGGTTCGCCGGCACCAGGCTCATCTCCCCGATGAACCGCGCGACGAACTCATCGGTGGGGTGGCGATAGATTTCCCGCGGGGTTCCGATCTGCACCATGCGGCCGCGATCCATCACCGCGATCCGATCGCCTGTTTCCATCGCCTCGGCCTGGTTGTGGGTGACGTAGACCGTGGTCAGGCTTAACCGGTGCATGAGTTCCTTGAGCTGCACCCGTAGCCGGACCTGGAGCTTGAAGTCGAGGTTCGACAACGGTTCGTCCATCAGCAGCACCTTGGGCCGGAGCGCGAGCGCTCTGGCGAGCGCGACTCGCTGCTGCTGGCCGCCCGACAGCGTGGTCACCGGCCGGTCGGCGAGACTGGAAAGCGCCAGGAGGTCGAGAACTTCGACGACTCTGGTGCGCTGTTCTTCCCTCGGTAACCGCCGCACCCCCTCGCGCAGGGGGAAGGCGACGTTCTCGTAGACATCCATGTGCGGCCAGACGGCGTAGGACTGGAATACCATGGCGATCGGCCGGCGCTCGGGCGGGACGTGGCGGCGTTCGGCGGCGGAGACGACGGTTTCGCTGTCGATCTCGATGGATCCGCGGTCCGGCCGTTCGAGCCCTGCGATCGAGCGCAGCATGGTGGTCTTGCCGCAACCGCTGGGGCCGAGCAGCACGAAGAATTCGCCCCTGGCGACTTCGAAATCCACACCGTCGAGGGCGCGCACCTCGGAGTCGCTCAGCCGGAACGTCTTCTCGAGGCTCCGGACAGTCAGCATGCCGCGACAATCTTACCGGGCGATATCGACAAGGAGCAATTGGGGCTTGGCGGCCGCCGACCGCTCCGCGCTACAGTGTGCGGGAGCTGTGGACATCCGGCGCCGGATCGGCGTTCCATGGGCGGAGCACGGAGAGAACGATGGACAAGGTGCAGCTGATCCAACCCGATTTCGCCGAGAACGAGGTCGCCGAGATCTTCGATGACATCCGCAAGACCAAGGGCGCGAATTTCCTCACCCCGACCTGGGGTTTCTTCGCCCTCGATGTCGAACTCCTCAAGGGATGGTGGACGCTGACCAAGCGTCTGCAGACCACGCCGGGGGCGTTGCCGAAGCCGCTCCTCAACGCGATCTCGCTGGTCTGCGCGGCCGAAGTGGATTGCCCCCGCTGCATCAACAATCACCAGACCCACCTCATCGAGCATTTCGGCATGAGCATGGACGACGTGCTGGAATGCATGGACTTCGAGAATTCGTCGACGCTGGAACCGATGTGGAAGGATGTCCTGCGTTTCGCCCGCAAGGTGGCGTTCAACGAGGGAACGGAAGAGCGGGATTTCCAGGCCCTCAGGGACCACGGCATCGACGATCTGGGCATCGCCGAGATCGTTTCGATGGCAATGCTGGAATCCGGCATGGCGCGTCACGCGGTCGGGGTGGCGCCGTTCGAGAACGGCGACCGGTGGCCGAAGGAAAACCTGCCCTCCCGAAACTACGCTGAGGCCGTCAGCCACTAGCCTGGAGGCCGGCGACCGTCAGGCTTCGGCGAATTCCCGGGCGTCCGTCACCACGCCGGTGATGGCGCTCGCCGCGGCGGTGGCGGGGCTGCACAGCATGATCTCCGCCTTCCGGTTGCCCATCCGGCCGGGGGCGTTGCGGTTGCTGGTCGAAAGGCACAGCTCGCCGTCGCCCAATACCCCCTGATGAACGCCCGCGCAGACCGCACAACCGCTTGGCATGAAGGTCGCTCCCGCCTCCAGGAGCGTTTCCAGGTCGCCCGACCGTGCCGCTTCGGCCATCACCGCGCGAGAGGCGGGAACGACGATCAGGCGTACCCCGTCGTCGACCCGGCGGCCGCGCAGGATGCCGGCGGCGATCGCCAGATCGTCGGCCCGCGCATTGGTGCATGAGCCGATAAAGACCTGGTCGACCTTCCGCCCGGCCGCTTCGCCCACCGGTACGCCCCGGTCCTCGCGTCCCGGCAATGCCACCATTGGATGAAGCGTGCTCAGGTCGACCGTCAATTCCCGGGAGAACACGGCATCGGGGTCGGAATGGACGGGTTGGTACTCGAACCGGGCACGCTCTCGCAGGAAGTCCTCGGTGCCCTGGTCGAACGGGAAGACGCCCGTCTTGGCCCCCAACTCCGCGCTCATGTTGCACAGCGTGAAACGTTCGGAAGGCGAGAAGGCGCGTGCGGCGGGTCCCGCGTATTCCAGCACCTCGTACACCGCGCCCAGGACGCCCAGCTGGGCGATCAAATGGAGCATCAGGTCCTTGGCGTGGACGCCGAATGGAAACCGCCCTTCAAGCAGGATTCGAATCGTATCCGGCACCTTTATCCACAAGCGTCCCGTCGCCCAAGCGAAGCCGAGCTCGGTCTCGCCCACGCCGAGCGCAAGGGCGCCCAGCGCGCCGCCCGACGGTGTGTGGGAGTCGCTCGCTATCACCAGGCTGCCCGGGGTCACCAGCCCCTGCTCGAACATGACCTGGTGGGAGATTCCGGTGCCGCCCTCGAAGAACCCGCGCAGACCCTGGTCCCTGCAGAACTCGCGTATGCGGGCGTGGTTGTTCGCATCGCGAATGTTGTCGGCCGGGATGATGTGGTCGAGGCACACCGCGACCCGGTCCGGCCTCGCCACACGGCGTGCTCCCAGGCGTTCGAACGCGTCGATCGCGTAGACGGCAAAATCGTGCGAATAGGAGAAGTCGGGCTCGGCCTCGACGATCTGCCCGGGCTGCGGTCCGGCGACGCCGGATGTCCGGGCGAGAACCTTCTGCGCGAGCGTCAACCCCGCTTCAGCCATTCGGGCGATCCTTCTCCCCGGCGTGGATGAGGCGCCGTCCGTACTCGACGAGGTCGCCGGCGTCCACGATACGGCTCACCAGATCGGGCACGGGCGGGACATCGTAATCGCGTCCGGCGCAGCGGACCTTTCCCGAACCCGTGTCGATTTCGATGTCGCAGCCGTCTTCCACGCCGTCCCGGACCAGGGCCGGGCAATCCAGCACCAGGAGCCCGTTGTTGATCGCGTTGCGGTAGAACATGCGCGCGAACGGGCCGCCGATCGCCACCCTGACGCCCGCGGCGCGGAGGGCGCGAGCCGAGGATTCGCGGCCCGTCCCGTATCCGAAGGCCGCGCCAACGACGAGGATCGGAGCGCTCCGCACACGCGCGTTCGCCGTTTCGTCGAGCTCCTCCAGTACATGTTCGGCCATCGCTTCGGGGTCGAGGAAGGCGAAGCGGGCGGGCAGGATGACGTCACCGGAGACATGGTCGCCGACACGGCGATCTTTCCGCGATAGATCATCGCGGAACCGGCTCAACCGTCCCGAAAGCGCGGCATGACCCTGGTCGCGAAGAGCTCCATCGATCGCGCGACCTTCTCGTGCTCCATCCCGCCCGGGCTCATGTTGGAGATCACGTAGGTGGCCTTGCAGTCCTCGCGCAGCCAGGTGAGCCGTTCAGCGATATAGTCCGCATCGCCGATCCACATCAGGTCTTCTTGGACCACTCGGTCGAACGAGAGCGACCGGATGTATTCGCCTATCTTCTTACGGCCGATGAATTGCTGCGGGTAGTCCTCCCCCTCCGGCAGGTCGAAGGTGCCGGCGAAATCCTCCAGCAGCCATTCGACGGATTCGCGCGCGTCCTTGCGCGCCTGTTCGACGGTATCGGCCACGAAAATATGCGGATGCGCGATGCGCTCCATGTCGGTCCGCTTCTCGCTCTCAAGGATGCGGGCCAGATTCGCGAAATTGTCCCGAATCCGTTCCCTGGAGCTGAAGGAAGCGCCGACGATCGGGGTGATGTTCTGCGGCACCACGGCGGCGATCGAGGCCGGCGACAGGGTCGGCTGGAACAGCGGCGGGTGCGGACGCTGCTCGGGCATCGGGTTGACATAGAGCTCGGGGAATTCGAAGAACCGCCCCTTGAACGAGAACGGCTTTCCCTCCCACGCCTTGAGAACGATCTCATAGGCTTCCTGGTAGCGCTCGAGCGAGGTCAGCCAGTCGACGCCGTAGCCGTCGAACTCGTGCTTCTGCCCGCCCCGGCCGATGCCGAAATTGAGCCTGCCGCCGGACAGGATATCGACGGTGGCGTAGTCCTGGGCGACCTCCAGCGGGTTGTGCCAGGTGAGCACCGAGACGGCGGTGCCGAGGCGGATCCGGCTGGTGCGCGCCGCGAGATGCCCGAGAGAGACCGCCGGCGACGGCCGCCCGTGCTCGACGAACGCGTGCTCGGCCAGCCAGAAGGCGTCGAAACCGAGCTCCTCGGCGAGCACGCATTCGCTCATGCGCGCGCGGTACACCGCCGGGTAGTCGTGGCCTTCGCGGCACTGGATGTTCACGAACGGCGCGAATTTCATCGCCGGTCTCCCCGGAAGCCGTCCACGACCTTGCCGTCCATGACGACCGGCTCGCCGTCGAGATGGATGGTGCAACGCCGCATCGGGATGTCGAAATGGCATTTGGAGTGACGCCCGGCGGCGTAGTTGGGTCCCGTCGAGATGAGGAAATTACCCTCGAAGCTCCTCCCGTCGACTCCCGAGGCCTCCTCCCTCGGGTAGAATGCGAGCGCGTCCCAGAGCGCGCGTTCGTGCAGCCCCCAGCCGACATGCGAAATGCCGTAGGCGTTGGGGTCGTCCCAGCGCTCGAAATAGTCGCGGATCAGCTCGGCGTCGAGGCCGGAACCGATCACCTCGACGACGAAGCCCTCGTCGAAGCGGAGCGTCACCTGGTCCTGCACGTAGCGGTAGAAGGGAAACACGATGTCGCCGCTGGCCAGCACCACATCGCCGCTGACCGCCAGCGATTTGGGATAGGCGAGTACGGCGCAGGTCGCCCAGGTGGCGGACCCGCCGGGCTTGTCGCAGAACCCGTAGGCGCCCTGCACCCGGCTGTCGCGCAGGTCGGCGCGGAACGCGGTGCCGGCGGGCGAGGTCACCGTCATCTCGGCGGCTCGCCCGAGCCGGGCTACGGCGCGGTCGATCCGGTCGCGGCGCTCCTCCGTCGGGATCAGCCGCGCCAGCGCGTCGGGCGGCTCCTTGATCAGCAGGATGCGGGTGCCGCGGCCGCGGATCTCGGCGCGCTGCTCGGAATGGATCAGCCCGCCGAGGGTGAGGTCGACGACGAAATCGACGTTCTTCAGCAGCTCCGTTACCTCCGGATAGCCGTTCAGCACCACCGAGGTCGAGCCGCGATCGACGCTCGGGGTCCCGGTCTGCGGCCCGGTGCCGCTGGGGAGCATGACCTGGATCGAGCGCGCGCCGATGGCGGCCAGCGCGGCCTGGGCGGCCTGGGCGTAGTGGACCCGGGAGTCGGCCTCCATCAGGATCACCGCGCTCTCCTCAGGGGCGACCTTGCACCACTCGAATTCCCGCCTGAACAGGGACGCGAGGGACGGATCGTTGAAGGTCATGCGGATCCCCCGTCGGAAAATCCCAAGAAGAACGCCGTCACCAGGGCGTTGAACGAAGCCGCCTTCTCCCGGAAGGCGAAATGCCCGGCGCCGTTGACGGCGTGGAGCGAAACCTCGGCGGCGCCTTGATCGAGCAGGTCGTACACTGCGAGCCCGTCCGGGGCCAGCGGCGCGGAGCGATCGTCCGAACCCCAGTGGACGAGCACCGGCGTGGTCAGCCCGCCCGCACGGATGCGCGCGAACAGCGCCTCCTTGGCCGCATCGACGCTGGACTCGAACTGGGCGGTCTGCAACGGTTTGAGCCGTTCGCGCGCCAGCGCCGATTTCGGCAGGTGATAGACCGACAGCCATTCATCGAAATAGGCGTCGTCGAAGGCGTCTTCGGAAAACGCCATCTTCGCGGTCCGATAACGTATCCACTCCATGGTTCCGACCGCGTAAGACAGGTCGGCGCGCACTGCCTTGCTGTATGCCGGTATCGCGGCGACGCCAGGAACCATCGAGGCGCTGTTGCAGATGACGAGCGCCTTCACCAATCCCGGGTCGTCGACGCAGATTGAGGCGCAGTTGAACGCGCCCCGCGACTGGCCGATCAGGAAAACGTCCTTGAGTTTTAACGCATGGATAAAATCATGCACGTGCGCAGTCATGCAATCGACCGTATAATCGGCGTCTCTGAGCGGATTATCGGTATGGCCCTGTCCGACCTTGTCGATCGCGTAAACGTGAAACCGCTCCGCCAGGGCGGTGATATTTTTCGAAAAAACATCGCAGGAAGACCCGGTGCCGATCGCACCGCCATGGACGAGGACGAGCGGCGGGCCGTCTCCGGCTTCCCAGTAACGGGTTCGAATTCCGCCGATGTCGATAAACCGGATCACGTTGAAGCGGAACTCCAACTCAGCAGATTGAAATTGGGAGAACCCACAGTGCCACCGGGCCCGAAGGTTGTCAAACCACGGGCTGCCGGTTCATCCGCTCCTCGGTTGTGCCCGGCCGCTGAATCGTTATAGGGTAATTGCTCGCGGCGCCTTCCCGCACGCGCGCAATTTGCCCGGCGGAGCGTTTTGATGGACTTCCGGTTGACGGAAGAACAACGGATTTTTCGGGACTCGGTCCGCGGAATCGCGGAACGGCATCTGGTGGATCGCGCGCTGGAACGGGCCCATGACCCGGGTTATCCGCGCGACGCTGCGAAGTTGTTTGCCGATCACGGGCTGATGGGAATAACCGTCCGCGAGGAGGATGGTGGCCAGGGCGGCACGCTGATGGACGCGGTCATCGCGATCGAGCAGGTGGCGCAAAGCTGCCCGCGCAGCGCCGACGTCGTGCAATCGGGCAATTTCGGCCCGCTCCGCACGTTCGCGGAATATGCGAGCCCTTTACTGAAGGAAAAATATCTCTCCGCGCTGTTGACCGGCGACAGCGTGCTGGCGCTCGGAATGACGGAACCCGATGCCGGATCGGCGGTGACCGATTTGACGACGACGGCGCGCCCCGACGGGGACGGGTTTCGCATCGATGGCGGCAAGGTGTTTACCAGCAACTCGCGGGATGCCGATTTGTTTCTCGTCTATGTCCGTTTCGGCGACGGTATCGACGGCATCGGTTCGGTTCTTGTGGAACGGGAAACGGAGGGATTTCGTCTCGGTAATCCGTCGCAATACCTCAACGGCGAGGACTGGTGCGCGCTTCATTTCGACTCCGCATACGTTCCGGCGCAAAACGTCATTCTCGGCCCCGGCGGGTTCCGCAAGCAGATCGCCGGTTTCAATGCCGAGAGGATCGGCAACGCCGCGCGTTCTCTCGCGCTCGGCGAATATGCCTTCGGCAAGGCGCGCGAATACGCCATCGACAGGGTTCAGTTCGGGCGGCCGATCTGCGAATTTCAGGGTGTCCAGTGGAAATTTTCGGAGATGAAGATAAAGATCGATGCGGCGCGCCTGCTATTGTATCGCGCGGCGGTTAACGCGGATCGCGGTTTTCCGAGCGCGCTTGAAACGTCGGTCGCAAAAGCGTTTTGCAACGACGCGGGGTTCGCGATCTGCAACGAGTCGATGCAGGTGATGGGCGGGACGGGGTATTCGACCGAGACGCTGGTCGAATACTGTTTCCGGAAATGCCGCGGGTGGCAGATCGCCGGCGGATCGACGGAAATGATGCGCAACCGGATCGCCGAGCACGTGTTCGACAGGCGCTTCCCGCAGCGCCCGCCGCGGCCCCGCGGCTGAAGCCCGCCCACCCGTGTCGGGCGATCTGGCGACGGCGCTGTTCGACCCCGGAAGCATCGCGCTGGTGGGGGCATCGGCGGATGTCTCGAAGCCCAACGGCAGGCCGCTCGAATTTCTCGCCAGACACGGCTATCGCGGCGCGATCCACCCGGTGAACCCGCGCCATGACGAGATCGGCGGGCTCCGATGCTATCCCCGGCTGGAGGATATCTCTCGGCCCGTCGATCATGCCTTCGTCATGGTCGCCGCGCCGGAGACGATTTGCGCGACCATCCGGTCCTGCGGTGCCGCCGGGGTGCGATGCGCGACGATCCTGGCGGGCGGTTTCGCGGAAACCGGCGCTGAGGGCGCGCGCCGACAGGACCGGATGGTCGCGGTCGCCCGCGAGTCGGGCGTGAGGATTCTCGGACCGAACAGTATCGGCCTGATCAATCCGGCGTCGGGGCTCGGGCTCAGCGCCAACGCCGTGCTGGCGTTGCCGGCGCTCACCCCGGGCGGCACCGCGGTGGTCTCCCAGAGCGGTAGCCTGATCGGCGCGATCCTGTCGCATGGCGAGGCCCGCGATACCGGGTTCTCGAAGCTCGTCTCGGTGGGCAACGAGGCCGATTTGTCGGTGGGCGAAATCGGCTCCCTGCTGCTCGACGACGACTCGACGGAAACGATCCTGCTCTTCCTGGAGACGCTGCGGCGGCGGGACCTCCTGATCGGATTCGCGGAAAGGGCCGCGCGCATCGGCAAGCCGGTCATCGCCTGCCATGTCGGCCGCTCCGAGTCCGGACGGCGCATCGCCGCGACCCATACCGGCGCGCTGACCACGTCGGAGAAGGCGATCGCCGCCTTCCTCGCGGATCACGGGATCGCCCAGATCCGGATGTTCGAGAGCTTCGTCGAGTCGCCCCGGCTGTTCGCCGGCCGCCGTCCGCGTAGCCCCGGCGCAAAAGGCGGGGTGGCGGTCGCCACCACCACCGGCGGCGGCGGCACGATGGTGATCGACAGCCTGGCGCAATCCGGCGTGGGCGTCGCGGACCCGCCGCCGGGGACCGTCGAACGGCTGCGCCGTCTCGGCATCGCCCAGAACCAGCATCACATGGTCGACCTGACGCTGGCCGGGGCGCGGCCGGAGATCGTCAGTGCGGTGATCGGCGATCTGTTCGGGTCGGAGGACGTGTCCGCGGTCGTCATGGTCGTCGGGTCGTCGGCGCAGTTCCACCCGGAGCTCGCGGTCGAGCCCCTGACCGCCTGGGTCGGGCGCGAAAAGCCGCTTGTGGTCTATCTGGTGCCGGAGGCGGCGGCGTCGCAGCGCAGGCTGACCCGCGCGGGCATCCCGGCGTTCCGCTCGGCCGAGGCCTGCGCCGAAGCGCTGCGCGCGCTGCTGTCGTGGAAGCCGCTCCAGCCCTCCGCCGGCGATGCGCGGCCGGACACGGCCGAGCCGCCCGCGGTCCGGGGCACCCTGACGGAGGCGGACGCGCTCGCTTTCTTCGAAGCGCTCGGGATCGAGGCCGCTTCCCGCGCGGTGGCGCGCGATCCGGCGGAGGCGTCGCGAAACGCGGAGCGGATCGGCTTTCCAGTGGCGCTGAAGATCGCATCGCCCGACATCGCGCACAAATCGGAGCTGGGCGGAGTGCGGCTCGACATCGCCGATGCCGAGTCAACGGCCCGGGAATACGGCCTGATCGTGGACGAGGTCCGCGCCCGGGCCCCGGAGGCCCGTATTGACGGCGTGCTGGTGCAGGCGATGATCGGGGGCTGCGTCGACGCGATCGTCGGATACCGGCGCGACCCGGTGGCGGGGCCGCTCGCGATGCTGGGGGTCGGCGGGGTCATGGCCGAGATCTACGACGATACCGCCTTCGCGGTCGCACCGGTGAGCGCCGAGACCGCCCGTGCGATGATCGAACGGGTGAAGGGGCTCGCTCCTCTGAGCGGCTACCGGGGCCGGCCGAAGGGAGACGTGGCGGCGCTGACCCGAGCCATAGTCGCGATCTCGCGGCTGGCGCTCCACCCGTCGGTGGCGGAGGCGGAAATCAACCCTCTCATCGTGCGCGCGGAGGGAGGCGGTGCGGTCGCGGCCGATGGACTCGTGACCGGCGCCGATGAAACCATGGCCGCGTGCCAGATCTAGGGTGTGAGCGAGGACACCGTCGGCGGGACAGGATATGGACAGCGCGTTTTTCAGCGTTTCCGGCGTAAGCAAGTCCTTCGACGGCCTCGTCGCGCTCGACGGGGTCGGATTCGAGGCGGGTCAGGGGCAGACGGTCAGCGTAATCGGCCCGAACGGGTCGGGCAAGACCACCCTGTTCAACATCGTGTCCGGCCTGCTCGCCGCGGATGGCGGCTCGGTGGTGTTCGACGGCACCGAGATCATGGGCTGGAAGCCGCATCGCGTGGTCCGCCGGGGAATCGCGAGAACCTTTCAAAGCGCGCGGCTGTTCAACAACCTGACCATCCTCCAGAATTGCGAGCTGCCCCAGTTCACCGGCAGTAGCAGCACGCTGTTTCACACGCTCGCGTTCGACCGGGGCGAGCGGGAAGAGCGCGAACGGGTGCGCGACCGTGCGAACGCGCTGCTGGCCGAAATCGGCGGCGGCCGGCTGTATCCGCGCCGCCACGACTACCCCAACACCTGCTCGCTGGGCGAACAACGCATGCTCGAGCTGATCCGGGTGCTCTCGGTGGACCCCGAGATCGTGCTGATGGACGAGCCAACGCAGGGCATGAACCCGCTATGGATCGGCGAAACGCTCGACCTGATCGAGCGGCAGATCACCGCGCGGGGCAAGACGATGATCTTCATCGAGCACAAGATGTCCGTCGTCATGCGGATCGCCGAGCGGGTGGTGGTGCTGAACCATGGACGCAAGATCGCCGAGGGCAGGCCGGCGGCGGTCCGCGACGACCCCGCGGTCATCGAGGCCTATCTTGGAACCTAGCGAAGCACCCGCCGGCGTCCCGGTGCTCGAGGTTCGCGGCCTCGAGATCAGCTACGGCCCGGTGGTCGCGGCGACGGATGTTTTCCTCCGGGTGAACCGGGGCGAGATCGTCGCGCTGCTCGGGCCGAACGGCGCCGGCAAGACCAGCGTGCTGAAGGCCATCATGGGCCTAGTCCGGCCGTCGGCGGGCCGGGTGGATTTTCTCGGCGACGGCGTCCGCCAGGAGATCACCCGCCTGCCCACGCACGACCTCGCCCGACTCGGCATCGTCAACGTGCCCTCCGCGCAGATCGTGCTCCCGCGGATGACGGTGGAGGAAAACCTCCTCGTCGGCGGGCTCTACCTGCTCGACGACCGGCGCGCGGCCGGCCGTCGGGTGGACGAGCTGCTCGACCGGTTTCCCCTGCTCGCCGCGCGCACGCGGCAGCTCGCCTCGTCGCTGTCGGGCGGCGAACAACGGCAGCTCGCCATCGCCCGCGGCCTGATGTCGGAGCCCAGGCTCATGCTGCTCGACGAGCCCTCGCTCGGTCTCGCGCCGATCATGTTGAACGACGTGTTCGGCATGCTGGCGCGCATATGCCGCGAGGACGGCGTCGACATCCTGATGGTGGAACAGAACGTGAGAAAGGCGCTGGAGATCGCCGACCGCGCCTATGTGATGCGCATCGGCGGTATCGAATTCAGCGGCCCCAGCGACGAGGTCGCCGAGATGGAACGCCTGAAGGATGCCTATCTCGGCAGCTAGCGCCGGGCGGGAGGGTTGATGTCGGCTTACCTGGCCGAGCTGGTCTTCATCGGCATCGCCACGGGCGCGCTCTACGCCATCGTGGCGATCGGCTTCAACCTCGTCTTCGGCACCATGAACGTCCTCAACCTGGCGCATGGCGCGACGTTGATGGTGGGCTCATACGGGCTGCTGCTGGTCTATTACCTCGGCATCGACAATTTCTGGCTCGCCGCTGGGACCGGGATATTCGTCGCGATGGCGACAGGTCTGGCGATCGAGCGCGCCGCCGTCCGCCCGCTGCGCGGCCATTGGTGGAATACCAAGGTGGCGACGCTGGGCGCCGCGGTCTTCCTCGAGAACCTCGTGCACGTTCTCACCAACGGGCACGCGCAGAACGTGCCCCGGCCGTTCGATCCGACCTATTACCGGATCGCCTGGACCATCGAGATATCCGACTTCCAGGTCTTCCTCATCGTGCTCTCGGTCGGGGTGATGCTGGGCATGGTCTGGTTCCTGACCCGAACCCGCTGGGGCCGGGCGATCCGGGTGCTGGCGCAGAGCCCCGACATCGCCAAATGCGTCGGCATCAACATCGACCGCGTCACCGTGCTCGGCTTCGCCGTGAGCGGCGCGCTCGCCGGGCTCGCGGGGATTCTCAACGCCGCAACCTTCGGCTCCACCTACCCCTTCGTCGGCACCCTGCTCGGGCTCAAGGGGATCGTCGTCCTGATCGTCGCCGGGATCGGCAATATGCGCGGCGCGCTCTATGTCGGGCTGGTCCTCGGCATCGTGGAGACCATGGCGGTCGGGCTGGGCGGCTCGACCTATCGCGATGTCATCGCCTATTGCGCGATGGTGCTGATCCTGCTGGTGCGGCCGCACGGCATGTTCGGCGAGCAGAGCCGCGTGGTGCGGGAGATCTAGGGGGTGGAAACCGCGGCACCCGGATTTCTCGGCATCGACTGGGACGCGACCGTCCGGGCGCTGCTGCTGCACTACTCCAGCGTCACCTGGGCGTTCCTGCTCGACCTCTTCGTCGACTACTGCGTCTATCTCGTCAGCGCGCTCGGGCTGTTCGTGCTGTTCGCGGCCGGGCAGTACTCGCTGGGGCATGCGGGGATGGTCGGGATTGCCGCCTATTCGACGGGGATACTGGTGGTCAAGCTCGGGGTGCCGTTCTGGCCCTCCCTGCCCCTGTCAGGCATCGCGGGGCTTCTCGCCGGGCTCGGCTACTACTACCTCCTCGGCGCCCGGCTATCGGGTTTCTATCTCGCCATCGCGACCTTCGCGGTCGGCGAGGCATTGGTGACCCTGTGGCTGAACACCGACTATCTGGGCGGGGCGCTGGGGTTCCATGGATTCCCGCTGCGCTCGGAGTGGGACACGGTGCTGATCGTCGTCGCGGTAGTGATCTTCGGGCTGTGGCGACTGGAGAAATCCCGCTTCTGGCTCGCCTTCCTCGCGGTCCGGGAGAGCGAGGTGGTGGCCGGGGCGATGGGCGTCAATGTCGCCCGCACCAAGATGCTCGCCTGGTTGGTCGCGGGCTTCATCACCGGTCTGGGCGGCAATCTCTGGGCGCACCGGGTAACCATCATCGCGCCGCCTGAATTCAGCCTCAACCTGACCTTCATCCTGCTGCTCGGCGTCCTCCTCGGCGGGATGAGGACGTTCTGGGGCACGGTGGCCGGGGGCGCCTTCGTCTACTTCGTGCCCTGGCTGACCACCACCGACGAACCCGGCTACCGGCTAATGCTCTACGGGCTGACGATCGTAGTGGTGCTGGTGTTCCGCCCCGGCGGCCTCATGCCGGTCGGCACGCCGAGGAAGCGAACGGTCGAAGACCTGCGCCGGATCGCCGCCGCCGCGTCGCGGCCGCCGGCGGGGTCGGGGTCCGCCGGCCGCGATCCGGACCGGAACGGATGAGTTCCCGCCGGAGCCCCCGACCTCCCGGAGAAACCCCTAATTAGCTTTCATCCCCCAGCGCCCGAGCCGGCCTTTCTCCCCGATCTGCACGAGGATGGGCTCAGAGCGGAAGATGTCGGGCAGCGAGTCGGTGCGATAGGACACCGTGCCGCTGATGGTCTCGACGCCCTGCACCGTCATGAAGGCCTTGGCGATGTCCTCGCGCGACAGGGAGGAGGCGGAATCGAGCACCCGCTTGAGGACCTGGATCGAATCGTAGGACGCCGTCTCGTAGGCGCCCGGATCGCGGTCCGCCTTGCCGGTGGTCTTACGCCAGAGGCCGATCCAGTCCCGCACGATCGGCCGCGTGTCGGACGAGGTGTAGATCGAGGAGCTGATCGCGCCCACGCCCTTGCCCTTGGAATTCTCCCAGAAATCCCTGCCGGCCACGGTATAGCCGGTATCGGAGACGGGCACCTTGACGCCCCGTTCGCGCAGCTGGCGGACGAACCGCCCGCCCGCGTCGGAGTTGTGACTGAGGATTACGAGATCCGGCTTGGCCGCGCGGATCGCCGACACCTGGGCGGAGAAATTCGTCTCGTGGAGCTTGGAATCGACCTCCAGGACGATCTCGATGCCGAGCCGCTTCAGGTATTCACGCGCGCGTTTGGCGTTATTGACCGCGAACGGGTTGTCGATCTCGACCGCCATCGCCGCCGTCTTGACGCCGAATTCGTCCTTCAGCCGCTGGTAGAGGACGGGCAGCACCAGCGACGGAACGGGAAGGTAGCGGTAAATCCACTTGCCGTTGTCGGGATAGACCCAGTGCGAGCCCGAGGTCGTCGCGAAGGTCGCCATGTTGCAGGTCTTGGCGACTTCGTAAAGCGCGAGCACGTCCTTGGACCCCACCGCGGCGACGAACACCGGCACCGACTTGTCGGCGCAGGCGCGCCGGTACTCGGTGAGCGCGGTCTGGGTCTCCGAGCGGTTGTCGATCTTGTAGAGCTCCAGCTTGTGACCGCCCCGAACGCCGCCCTTGGCGTTTATCTCGTTCATCGCGATTTCGGCGCCGCGCCACACCCTCAGGCTGAACGGCGCGCTGGGCCCGGTAAAATTGGTCAGATAGGGAACCCGGATGACCTTCTCGTCGGCGGACTGCGCGGACGCCGCGAAGAGAACCGGCAAGAGGATCGTGGTGGCGAGGAAAGCTGCAAAATTTTTTTTGTACATGATCGTTTCCTCTTTGGGCGGGGCGAAGAAAGCTCAACATAGCAGTCAACCCCTGTCAACGCGGCCCACGACAGCGAGCCGGTCTCCCGCGACAACTTGTTGACAAGGAATCGACGCCGGTAGGACACGCTGGTCGATGTCCGGCGCAACCGACCAGACAGACGGCACCCAGGCCGCAGAGACCGCGGCGGAGGAGACCGGTTCCACTGAGAAGCTGAGCCCCGAAGCCGAGGCCCGAGCTGCGTGGGAGGAGTTCACGGGCAACAAGCCCGAGGACGAAGAGGACGGCAACGCCGATACCGGTGACACCGCCCGGTCTGCCGCCGAGTCCGGTCAGGACACGTCCGACGCAGACGGCGACCCGCCGCCCGAGCCCGCCGAGGAGGAAGACACCTCCGAGGCCAGCGAGGGAGAGGGTGAATCCTCCTCCAGCGCCACAATCGGCGCCGCGTAGGACGGGGACATTCGGGCCGATACCCGACGAGGCGACCTTCGCCGATACCTGAGCGGAACCGACGAAAGTCTACGAGCCTCGCCTCGATCACGACAGCATCCTGATCGAGATCACCGAATCCTAAGCCGAAATGGCCCGGGCCCGCATCCGCGACGACGCCCCGCTGTTGAACGAGGCCACCGAATGACCGTCCACAACTCGCCGACAGGATGATCTCCGTCACCGCCTTCCGGACGATCTTGTCCTCCAGCGCGGCAACGCCGAGCGGTCGTGTCCCGCCGTCCGGCTTGGGTATCTCTACCCGCCGAACCGGCGGCGCCCGGTACGCTCCGGTCTGTACGCGCCGGTGCAGGTCGAGCAGACGCTCTTCCAGCCTCTCCGCGTACTCAGCCCATGTCATGCCGCCCACCCCGCCGCGGCGTCCCGCTTGATCGCGTGGAAGGCCCAGCGCAGCGCGTCCGGCGTGACATGATGCAAGAGCGCCGTCACTTTCTCCTGCGGCTTCCAGCGTGAGCATGACGCTGCGTTACGCCCATTTAGGGGACCGCGAGGTCGAGGCCGCGGCGGAGCGGGTCGGACAGTATATCGGCTCGAAGTTGGGCCTTGGAAACCGGTGACCGTCGGTTGTTCCGGTCTCAACCGGGATCGAGCCCTCTGGCTGCGTCCGCCTGCGCCAAAAGCTGACGCTCGCCGCACTTTCACTCCACCCGGGGAGCTCGTTGTCCCGCCATGCATCGACGTGTCGCCGGGGCGGGACGTCACTCATCGAAGGGGCATGTCCAGCGGCACTTTGGAAAGGCCGTGCAGCCCAGAAAGAACCCCGGGTCCTCGCTGTTCTGGCGAACGATCGTCGGACGCCCGCAGCGCGGACATTTTCGCTTGCCCGCCGGCGGCTGGGGGTAGGGCGGCGGGGCGGGCGGTTTCGCCCCGTCTTCCGCACAGGGCATGCATATGTTGGTATTCGGCAACGCTTCCAGGCGCGGCAGGGGAATGGGGCAGCCGCACGCGCGGCACGGGGTAATCCCGGCAGGGTCGATCAGCGTTCGCCCGGCCGCGTCCCCGATGCGGATCTCCCTGCTGGCGCAGCCCGAACAACGCAGTCTTCCGTAGAGCTGTCCGACGGAACTGATCGAGAGCGGTCGATCGAGCCGGGCTTCCAGCATTTCCGCGTCGATGGTCGCCCGCCGGCCGCACCCGGGACACACCACCACGATACTCTCCAGCGCCTTCATGCGCGCCATCCTGGGAGGAGTCCGCAGCGGCCGCAATCGTCTGCCAGGATGCGCTCCCTGATCGGTGCTTTACGCGAGGTAACCGGACGATCGGCCCGCGATGCCGGAGTGCAGTCCTCCCGGGAGTATCGTCCGACCGTCGCCCGACAAGACCCGCACGAGCGACTGCGATGGTAGGCGATGATGAAACGGCATTGCCGAATGAAGACCGGCGTGTCAGCCATCGACACCGATGAAGAGACTCTCAGATGTCCATCACCGCGTGGCTGGCGCGCGTGTGGCGCAGGTCGTGGAGGCGCGCGTCCTCGATGTCCCGCGCGGGGTTCGTTGCAAGATGCCCGCGGGCGATGGCGAAGTCGAGGATCTGGCGAAGCAGCTTGAGCGCGTTGTTGGCGTTGCCGGGCGCGATGCGGCTGAACGCATCGAACCAACGCCTGACCTGTGCTGAGGTAATGCGGTCGAGCGGCTGCGATCCGAAGGCGGGGAGAAGACGGGTGTCGAGCAGCGAGGCGTGGCTCTTCCTGGCCGCCGGCTTGCACCGCTCGAAATGCGCCTCCTTCCACGCGCCCTCCACCAACTCCCGGAACAGGGGGACGGTTGGCGCGGGCACGGCGAACTCCTCCGTCTTCGGGCTCGCCCGGCGCTCGTGGTGGCACCGCCTGGCCTCCGCGATCGGTCGTCGTCGGGACCGGGCCGAGCGAGACGCGCCTGGAACGCCCGCCCGCATCCTCCCGCATGATGACCGAAAGCACGGGCATCGACCGGTCGGCGGCGACCGGGGTTGCGTGCGGCGAGGCGAACCAGCCGCGCACGTCCCGGCTGTCGTCGGCGGGCTTGCGCGGTTTGAGCGCCCCGATTCGGGCGTCGGTGAGGTTGGTTCCGGGCATGTCCGTTCTCCCGGTTGCGGTTGCACCGGGGAAGGAGCGGTGGTTGAATCCGTCCCCCGGTTGCACGGTCCAGGGAGAGAAAAACGGCCCTTTGTCAGACAGTTAAAACCGCAGCTGTGCCAACTGGTGTCCGGTTTAAGCTGTGGAAAGTTGCATGACGATTTGCCTTGCGTTGTTTGGCGGGGTTTTCGGGAGTCCTTGAGGTTGAGGATGGACCGGCTTGTCGAAGGGGTTGGCGCGGCTGGCGTGACCTCGCGCCCCGCCATGTGCCGGAGCCGTGGCGGGACGTGCCGACCGCGGGGCCGGACGGGTAGTGGCCGTCTCCCCGGCCGGAACGGGAAATCGCGTTGCGGCGCCCGCCGCCTGGCGCTACACGGAGCGCCCGAACGCTGCCGCGACTGGCGCTGGAAATTCGATGATGGAATCAGGCGGATCCCGCTGGGTCCGGGCAAAATGCCGGAAGGCAGTCGAAGCCGGCACGGTGCCCGCGAATTCCCCGCGTCCGGCCTTTATTGCTCGCGGAGCGCGTGGGCGAAGAAATTTGCCACTGGCTTGACCAGGTAGCTCGCGACTGAGCGCTCTTCGGTGCGGATGTGCGCCTCGACCGGCATACCCGGCACGACAGGCAAGTCGCCGATCCTGCGACGGGCGTCGGCCGGCCTTCCGCGCGGACCCGGAGGATTGCCCGCCTTCCGGTTCACCGCCAGTTCGACCTGATACCAGGAAAGGCCTGTGACCTCGTCCCGCGCCACGTCCGCCGACACGCGCAGCACGCGGCCTTCGAACTCCGGCGTCTCGCGCGCAGGAAAGGCCGAGAAGCGGAGAATCGCCGCCTGTCCGGGATGAACCTGGTCCACGTCGATCGGGTTGAGCCTCGCCATGACCACAAGACCCGCGTCCTGTGGGACAATCTGCAGGATCGGCTCGCCCGGCCCCACCACCTCGCGCGGTGCGGACACCGTCATCCCGAATACCTCGCCTGCGACCGGCGCCCTTACCTCCATCCGTCCCAGGCGTTTCCGCACCGAGGCCAGACGCTCTTTCGCCTGGTTCTCCTGCGAGCCGATATCGCGAGCCCGTTCGGCCGCTTTCTCGGTCCGTCGCGAGTCGATCTGGAGGACCTGTATTTCGAGCTCGGCGATCCTGCCCCGGATGCGGGCGATTGCCGCCGCGTTGGTTCCCGACTGGCCTTCCAGATTCTTCGCCGCGCGTTCGAGCGCGAGTACTCTCGAGAGCCTGGTGAGCCCCTTCTCGAACAGTTCGGTTTGCGCCTTGAACTCGCGAGCGATCAGCGTGCCCTGTTCCTTCAGGGATAGTGCCTGCGCCTTGAGCCCAGCGATCTCGTCTCGCGCCTGGCCGATCCGGTGGCGCAGCCGCGCGACCTCATCGGCGCGGGCCGACGCACGCGCCTGGAACAAGCGCTCCTGGCCGGCAAGGATATCCCGCACCGTGCGGTCGTTCGCCGCCAGGGCGGCCAGCTTCCCGTCCCAGGCGATGGCATCGGCGCCGCGCATCTCGGCCTCGAGTCGGTTCCGCCGGGCTGTCAGCTCCGCGTATTGGCCGGCAAGCACCGCCTCTTCGGAACGGAGCTGCGCGTCGTCGAAGCGGAGCAGCACGTCGCCCCGCGCGACACGGGCGCCGTCGCGGACGTAAACCTCGCTTACCGTCCCGCCGTCGATGTGCTCCACCACCTGGTTGTGGTTCTCAACCGCGACCCTGCCTGCCGCGATCACCGCGCCCGAGATCGAAGAGAACACGCTCCAACCGAGGACGCCCCCGACCAGGATCGCGGTCGCGACGAATCCCAGGACCAGAGCCCCGCACGCCGAAAACCTCGCGCCGTCGGCCGGCTTCCTCATGAAGCGCCTTCCCGTTCTTCCCCGCGGCCGCCTGCCGGGGGCGAAGCGGCGGACAATAGTTCGAGGGCATCGACGGGCGCCGTTTCGCTGTTCCGCACCCGCCGGGCTATCCGCACCGAGCCATTCTTGGAAAGAGGCACGACGCGCGCATCCCGGTCGCCGGGAGGCTCGAGTTTCGACTGCGGCGGGGTGTCTCCCGTTGCAGCCCCGCCGGTCTTCAACTGCCGGACCGGCGCTTTTCCGCGATTGGACGTGGCGGGGACCGGGCGGCCAGCCTCCATCACGTAGACCGTGTCGCATTGCGCGAACGCGCCGCGCCTGTGGGCGACGATCACCGCCGCACCGCCTTGCCGCTTGTGCGCCTCGACCGCGCGCGCCAGCGCCATCGTCCCCTCCGCGTCCAGGTTCGAATCCGGCTCGTCCATCACCACCAGAACCGGATCGCCGTAGAACGCGCGCGCCAGGGCGATGCGCTGGCGCTGGCCGCCCGAGAGCGCAGCCCCGCCCGCCGAGACCTGAAAATCGTAACCGTCGGGGAGCTTGAGGATCATCTCGTGCACCCCGGTCCGCTTCGCCGCGGCCACGATGTCCGTGTCCTTCGCGTCGGCGTCCATGCGAGCGATGTTTTCCGCCACCGTCCCTTCGAACAGCACCACCTCCTGCGGCAGATAGCCGATGTGACGACCCAGCGCCGCGCCGTACTGGCCGAGCTCCGCCCCGTCGAGCCGCACCGAGCCGACCGCCGGACGCCATACCCCGGCCAGCGCCCGGGCGAGCGTCGACTTTCCGGACGCCGACGGTCCGGCGATCCCTGCCGCCTCGCCGGGCTTGAGCCGGAACGTTGCCCCGCGCACTGGCGGCACCTTCGCTCCTGGAGGGACGACGGTCACCTCCTGCACGTCGACGACCGCATGCGGCCGGGGCAGCGCCGTCCGGGGTTGTTCCGGCGGGGTCTCCTCCAGGAGCGCCGCCAGCGAGCGTCTGGCCGCCAGCACTCGCTGCAACAGCGGCCACTGGCCCACCGCCTGGTCGATCGGCGCGAGCGCCCGGCCGAGCAGGATCGACGCGGCGATAATCATGCCGAAGGTCACCTGCCCCTGGATCGCGAGCCACGCGCCGAGCCCCAGCATCATCGACTGCAGGAACAGCCTGAGCGTTTTCGTCGTCACGCCGAAGAAGCCGCTCCAGTCCGACACGGCGATCGTGCGGTCGAGGAGCTCGTTCCTCAGCACGCCTGAGCGCGCCACCACCGCGTCCTGCATGCCAAGGCCCTGGACGGTCTCGCCGCCTTCCCGCATCTGCTCGAGGAAATGCGCGGAGCGCGCTGTCGCCTCGCCTAGCTCACCCTGGAGGCGCCCTGTCCGGGCTTGGTTGAGCAGCGCCAGCAGAAGGAGCAGGCAGCCCGAGAATACCGCCAGGAGACCCAACATCCAGTGGAACAGGAACAGCGCACACAGAAACACTGGTATCCAGGGTGCGTCGAAGAACGCGAACGGTGCGTTACCGGAGGCAAAACGCTGGATCGCCTCCAGATCGCGCGGACCCATCGCCGGGCGCGTTCGTTCGGCGGGAGAGACGGCGCGGGCCAGGATCGCCCGCAATACCCGGGCGTCGAGCCGCGCCTGGAAGCGCGCCCCGGCGCGGGCCAGCACCCGCCCCCGAACATGATCCAGAATGCCCATCATCAGGAACAGGAACGCGGTGATGCCGACCAGCGTCAGCAGCGTTGCCTCGGACCGCGAGGTCAGGACGCGGTCGTAGACCTGCAGCATGAAGATCGGCCCCGTCAGCATCAGGAGATTCACGAACACGCTGAAGAAGCCGACCGACAGGAACAGACGACGGCTTTCCGACAACGCCGCGCGGATCTCGCCTCCGCCGGATCGAACGGCGGTCATGGGCGGGATTCGCTCCACCGGCGGAGGACGGCCGGGACGCGTAACGAGGGCTCCGGGCACCGTCCCGTCCTAAATCGCGTCGACCGGCGCGGCGTCGGCCGCGGGCTCGTAGAACAGGAAGTCGGCCGCGTCGAGTTCGTCCGCTTTAACGTTCTCCAGCTGGATCGTGCCGCCGCCATGGCTGGTGAGGTCGATCACCGTGGTGTTCGCGTAGCCGGCAAATTGCAGATCGCCAACGCCGGAGATCCCCTCGAACGCCGAGAGGTCGATCCGGTCCTCGCCATCCGTGAAATCCATGACCCTGTCGACGCCGCACTCGGCGCCGAAGGCGAAGACATCCGCACCGGCGCCGCCCCTGAGCTCGTCGTCGCCCTCACCGCCGTGGATGACGTCGTCCCCGGTGCCGCCGTCGAGCTTGTCATCCCCCTCGCCGCCGAAGAGCCGGTCCGAACCCGCTCCCCCCGCGACGGTGTCGTCGCCCTCCTCGCCGAGGAGGTCGTCGGCGCCCTCCTTGCCCTCGATCCGGTCGTTCCCTTCGCCACCCAGGACGATGTCCAGCCCCGCCCCACCAATGAGGCGGTTGCTGTCTGAATCGCCCACAACGAATGGGGAATTGTGGTCGTGGGGGGATGGCGGAGACCCGTCGGGCAAGACGAAGTTCGATGCCGAGAGATCGGCCGCGGCGACACCCCTGAGCTCGATCGAGCCGTCGAGCGCATCGTGCGTGATGCGGACCCCGCTCCCGTCCTCCTTGTCGACGATGCGGAGGCCGGAGAAGGCGATCGCCTCCGGCAGCATGCGGAGGTCGATTACGTCCTTGTCGACTTCGAACTGGTAGATGACGTCATCGCCATCTTCCCCGAAGTAGACGAAGGTATCCGCGCCCTGCCCACCGATCAGGATGTCGTCGCCCGACCCGCCGATGAGGACGTCGTTGCCGTAGCTGCCGCGCAGGAGGTCGTTGCCGTCGTCGCCCCACAAATGATCGTTGCCGCTGTCGCCCAGCATGAGGTCGTCGCCGCTGCCGCCGTGCAGGAAGTCGTTTCCGGTGCCGGCGTCGAGGACATCGTCTCCGGACCCGCCGCCCAGATAGTCTTGCCCGGCAGCTCCCTTCACGCTGTCGTCGCCCGATCCGCCGAGCACCACATCGCCGCCCTGGCCACCCTGGAGCACGTCGCTATCGCCTCCGCCCTCGATGATGTCGTCGCCGTCGCCGCCGTTGACGGTGTCATGGCCCGCGCCGCCGATCAGGATGTCGTCTCGTGGCGTCGGCTGGTTCGGATTGGTCATCGCTGCCTCCTGTTGGCTTGTCCGAGTGTTCGACCGGAAATCGGGTCCAGGTGGAGTTCTCGCCGGCGCCGGGAACGCCGTCACACACCGTCGACGGCGGCTGCGTCGGCGGGCGGCTCGTAGAAGACGAAGTCTTCGGCATCGAGATCGCTCACGCCCGTCTTCAGCAGCCAGATTTGGCCCCCGCCGTGATCCGAGAGATCCACGACCGCGGCGGTCCCGAAGGCCCAGACGCGCAGGTCATCGAAGTCCGAGATCCCTTTCAGCGCCGAGAGGTCGATCACGTCCGCGCCATTGCCGAAGTCGGTGACGAAATCGGTTCCGTGACCGCGGCCGAAGACAAAGATGTCGGCGCCGCCGCCACCGGTGAGCGCGTCGTGGCCCTCGCCGCCGACCAAAAGGTCGCTGTAGCCGCCGGGGCCGCCGGTGAGTTTGTCGTTGCCCTCGCCGCCGAACAGCCGGTCGGGACCGTATCCGCCTTCGATGACATCGTTCCCTTCCTCGCCGTAGAGGGCGTCTGCCGAGCTTCCGCCGTCGAGGCGATCGTCCCCCTCGCCGCCGAAGACGCGGTCCTGTCCGCCCTTGGCGTAGGCGGTGCCGTCGACCTCACCGTTCATATAGAGAGCGGCGCCATCCGACCCGTTGTACTCAGCGCTCGGCCGTGTGATCCAGGCGCCGTCGATTGTGATCTTGGTCGTCTCCCCATCCGGCATCTTGAAGTCCGATGCCGAGAGCTCCGACGCGCTGCACCCCCTGAGCTCGATGGAGCCGCCGAGCGCCTCGTGGGTGATCCTGACCCCGCACCCGTCCTCCACGTCCACGATCGTGAGTTCGGAGAACCCGATCGCCTCGGGCAGCAGGCGCAGGTCGATGAAATCCTCGCCCGGCTTGAAGTCGAGGATGACGTCGTTACCGGCTTTCCCGAGGTAGACGAAGTGATCCTTGCCGGCGCCGCCGCTCAAGAGGTCGTCGCCCTCTCCTCCGACAATGACATCGTCTCCGCCGCCGCCTTCGAGGAAGTCGCTGCCTGCGCCGCCGAACAGCCGGTCCCACCCCTCGTCGCCCACAATATGGTCGTTGCCGGTGTCGCCGCGGAGGAAGTCGTCCCCCGCACCTCCCCTGACGTAATCGTCGCCGCTGCCTCCACGCAGGATGTCGCGGCCATCGCCTCCGTCGACAACGTCGTCTCCCGACCCGCCGAGGAGGTGATCGCGGCCGGCGCCGCCCGATAGCGTGTCGTTGCCGCCCCCGCCTTCGAGGATGTCGTGGTCGACGCCGCCGCCGAAAGTGTTGCTTCCGCTGTCGCCGCCGCGGACGACGGACCGCTCGGTCAATGGATCCAGAGTCTCGACCATTTTGCCTTCCTTTCGGCTGCACTCGATACCGGACTCGTACGTCGGTTCGGATAAGGGCGACTGCCAGTAATTTTTTCCTAATGGTTCTATGAGTTTAACTGTTATGAGCAGCAGCGTTGGCCCTGTCGCAAATTTTGCGAAGGAGTTCGTGTCCCAGCCGATGGTGCGAGAGCCTGGCGTCCGTTGCGCAGCAAATCGTACGCGGCAATCAATGCGATCGTGCCCGCCGCCGTGGACGCTGCGTCTCGATCGGCACAGCCGATCTGCGACGGTGCGGACCCGCTCGCGAGCCACGCCCAAGTCCGGCGTGTGCCGTCCGCATCCAGCTCTGTTGGAAAAGCCCACAGAGCCGACGGGAGCGCCGGAATCGACAAGCCAAGACTGTTCAGTTTTGGAGTGCCACGAATGTCAGATTTACGAATGCCACCAACAAGGGGCGAGCGTGGAGGGGCATTCACACGTTCGAGCGGCCGCATTCGACGGGTCCGAAGAGAACGAGCGGACGGCCCCCGCTCGCGGGGAAGGCCCGGCATGGCGGCGGCGCGGGCGATGCCTGCCGGCGCCGGACCGCTCTACGCCATCGCCCGATTCGAACGCCGGTCGCCGGTACGGCGAACCCGGACGTCGGCGCGCGGCGTACGCCCTTCCTGCCCGGTCTCCGGGCGCCAGTCCCGGCGCCCGATCCCCGGACCCCTGGCCGGACCCGACGCCGCTGCGCGGGCTGTTCGGCGAGGCGGGCGCGCGGCTGGAGGGGCTCAGGCTGCTGAACGGGCGGTTCGTTCTCAAGGCGGAGCCGGGCGACGCGGCGCTGCAGATCCTGGTCCCCTCCGGGCGGGTGTTCGGACCCGCAGACGGGATCGTCGCAAACACGTCGTGCCTTGCCCCTGGGTTGCCGGCGGCCGACGGATGGCGCTTCCGCCACCCATGGCCGAACCAGCGCTTTGCCGTCAATCACCCGAGGTAGGAGCCGGATGCTCCGCATGAGTGCATCGGCCCCTGCGCCGCTGCGGCTCCGATCCGCCGGGTTCTCCGGCGTCGATCTCCCGACCTCCCGTGCATCGCGAATGGCCTGTCCGACCCGCCGGGGCGGGCTTCGGGGACACACCAAGCGGGACCAGCCCAGGAAAGACATCTGGTTCCGACCCCTCCGAAAGGACTGGCGGCGAACTCTCAACCGGAATGCACCTTAGCTCAGCCGTCAGGCTGTCCGGAAAGGTGGAGCCACCTCACCCTTCCAGCTCATCTTCGGAACTGGTCTCTGCCGGGACACGCGGCTTTCCGTCCACGTATTGCTCTTCCTCGATCCCCGTAGCCACTTCCATGGCTCTGACCATGCTGGACACTGGGCTGACTGGCCGTTTCTCTCCGCGCGGTCCTTTCGGCATCTACCGCCTCCTGTAAAGTGTTGCGATGGTCGCGCGCTCACATCAATACTTTGTGTTCGTGGTTTGTTCTAATCAACGGCGAAAACGGCGGGCTGAAAGTCAAAGTAACGCACTACCGGTTCCTGAGATGCCCCGGTTGACGGCAAGGGTTCCCGCCTTCCAGACCCCGGCGCGGCGTTCGAACACCGACGCGGCAAAATCCTCGAAGAGCGTCTTCGTGGAACCCGACTTCTCCCCCCGGCGTATCGCGGCCAGCATCCCGCGGGCCCGGGCCCGGGCATCGGCGACATTCAGGGCGTCGGCGTCGCCGACGATCCTCCAGACCCGTTCGCCGTCATGCTGGCAATGGACGAAAAAGCGCTTGCCGCCGGAGGGCAAGACGCGGACGCCGAAACCCCTGAGGGCGGCATCGCGAACGTCGCGGGCGTTCTCGCGCGGCTTGAAGCCTTGACGCGGGCTTCGGTGAGGCGGAGCCTTGGCATCGCGGTATCTCCCGGTTGGGGTTGCAGCCAAGGAACGGAAGACATCCGACCCCCTCCGGCTGCAACAATGTTTGGGAAAAAAACGACCCCGTATCAACTACTTAGCACCGAAGGTACGGGCGGAGATGTGCATGGCTGGTTACGACTACGATCTCTTCGTCATCGGCGCGGGCTCGGGCGGGGTTCGGGCGGCGCGCATGTCGGCGTCCTACGGCGCGCGGGTGGCGGTCGCCGAGGAGCGCTTCATGGGCGGCACCTGCGTCAATGTCGGCTGCATCCCGAAGAAGCTGTTCGCCTACGGGGCGCATTACCGCGAGGACGCCGAGGACGCCGCCGCGTTCGGGCTGACGTTCGCGGAGCCGGCCCTCCACTGGCCGACGCTGATCGCCAACAAGAACAGGGAGATCGAGCGGCTCAACGGTATCTACCGGCGCATCCTCGGCAACAACGACGTCCGCATTTACGAGAGCCGCGCGCGGTTCGTCGACGCGCACACGCTCGACGTCGGCGGCGAGCGGGTCACCGCGGAGACGGTGCTGGTCGCGACCGGCGGCCGGCCACAGCGGCCCGACATCCCGGGCGGGGAGCTGGCGATCACCTCCGAGGAGGCGTTCTATCTCGAGGAGCGGCCCGGCCGCGTGCTGATCGTGGGCGGCGGCTATATCGCGGTCGAGTTCGCCGGCATTTTCAACGGCTACGGGTCGCAGGTGATCCAGGCCTATCGCGGCCCCCTCTTCATGCGCGGCTTCGACATCGACGTCCGCACCCATCTCGCCGAGGAGATGCAAAAGAAGGGCGTCGACATCCGCTGGCACACCACCGTCGCGCGGATCGACCGGACCGGCGAGGGGCTCGCCGCGGCGCTCTCCTCCGGCGAGACGGTCGTCGTCGACCAGATCCTCTACGCGATCGGCCGGGCGCCCAACGTCGCCGACATGGGACTTGAGGACGTGGGCGTCGGGATGCGGAAGAACGGCGCCATCGCGGTCGACGACCGGTTCCGGACCAGCGTCGACAACATCTATGCGCTGGGCGACGTGACCGACCGGCTACAGCTCACTCCCGTCGCCATCGCCGAGGCCATGGTGCTGTCGGCCAATCTCTATGACGGCAAGGACCTCCGGATGGATTACGCCGATATCGCGACGGCGGTGTTCTCCAACCCCAATGTCGGGACGGTCGGGCTGACCGAGGAGCAGGCGAGGGAGCGCCTGGGCGCCGTCGACGTCTACCGCGAGGCGTTCCGGCCGCTCAAGCACACGCTGACGCTCGCCGAGGACCGCACGATGATGAAGCTCGTAGTCGACCGCGCCTCCGACCGGGTGGTCGGCTGCCACATGGTGGGGCCCGACGCGGCAGAGATCACCCAGGGCCTCGGCATCGCGCTCAAATGCGGGGCGACCAAGGCGCAGTTCGACGCCACCGTCGGAATCCACCCGACCGCGGCCGAGGAGTTCGTCACCATGCGCACCACCGTCCCCGAGCCCGAGGCGCAGGCCGCGGAGTAGGGGCGGTCCGCTGCCGCCCGAAAGGCCCCTCCTCACCCCGGCCCTCTCCTCCCCGCGAGGAGGAGAGGCGGACTCTCGGCGCCAGCACCTCCTTACCTTCTCCCCTCCCGCTTGCGGGAGGGGCCGGGGGAGGGTGGGCCGTGATCCCGTCAGGTCAAAAAAATGCGGTAGAGTCTCGCCCCATGACCACCGTGAACATATCGCTGCCAGATGCTCTTCAGTCCTTTTGTGGACGAACAGGTCAGCGCGCGGGGTTACGGTAGCTCTAGCGAGTACGTCCTTGAGCTGATCCTGAAGGATCGCGAACGCCAGCGTCTGCGGGGCCTGATTCTGCAAGGGGCAGCATCGCCGCCGGCGGTCGCCGCCGACGCTGAATACTTCGACCGGCTCCGCGGCCGAATTCTCAAATCGGGCGAACGATCTAGTGCTGGCAATTTCGGCGGTACTGGCGTATAGGGGCGCCCTTCCGAACGCTGGACAAGATAAAGACCGGGAGTGCCGCGCGATGAGCGGGGAGTGGACCCCAGACGGCTGGCGGTCGAAGCCGATCCGCCAGGTCCCCGAATATCCCGACGCCGAGGCGTTGGCCGAGGCGGAGGACCGCCTGCGCGGCTATCCCCCGCTGGTCTTCGCCGGCGAGGCGCGGCGCCTCAAGGCGCGGCTCGCCGAGGTGGCGGCGGGCAAGGCCTTCCTGCTGCAGGGCGGCGACTGCGCCGAGAGCTTCGCCGAGTTCCATCCCGACAATATCCGCGACACCTTCCGCGTGATTTTGCAGATGGCGGTGGTGCTCATCTTCGGCGGCGGTCGCCCGGTGGTGAAGGTGGGGCGTCTCGCGGGCCAGTTCGCCAAGCCGCGCTCGGCCGATTTCGAGACCGTCGACGGGGTCGATCTGCCGAGCTACCGCGGCGACATGATCAATGACATGCCGTTCGACGAGAGTGCGCGGGCGCCCGACCCGGGGCGCATGGTGCGCGCCTACAACCAGTCGGCGGCGACGCTGAACCTGCTGCGCGCCTTCGCCCAGGGCGGCTATGCCGATTTACACCAGGTCCACAAGTGGAACCTCGACTTCGTTTCCGCCGGGCCGGAGGCCGCGCGCTATGCCGATCTCGCCGACCGGATCGACGAAGCGCTGCGCTTCATGGAGGCCTGCGGGATAACCTCGGAGACCGTTCCCCATATCCGCGAGACCGAGCTCTACACCTCGCACGAGGCGCTGCTGCTGGGCTACGAGGAGGCGATGACGCGGGTCGATTCCACCACCGGCGACTGGTACGACACTTCCGCCCATCTGCTGTGGATCGGCGACCGGACGCGCCAGCTCGACGGCGCGCATGTGGAGTTCCTGCGCGGCGTCGCCAACCCGGTCGGGCTCAAAGTCGGCCCGAGCTCGGAAGCCGACGATCTCCTGAGCCTGATCGACCGCCTCAACCCGGACGACACGCCCGGCCGGCTCACCCTCTACGCGCGCATGGGCGCCGACAAGGTGGCCGAGCTGCTGCCGCCGCTGGTCCGCGCGGTACACGAATCCGGGCGAACCGTGGTCTGGGCCTGCGATCCGATGCACGGCAACACGATCAAGGCGCAGAACGGCTACAAGACCCGGCGACTTCAAGCGGTGCTCTCCGAGGTGCGCGACTTCTTCGCCATCCTTCGCGCCGAGGGCGCGCATCCGGGCGGCATCCATGTCGAGCTGACGGGTCAGAACGTGACCGAATGCATCGGCGGCGCGCGCGAGGTGACCGAGGCCAATCTCGCCGACCGCTACCACACCCATTGCGATCCGCGGCTGAACGCGAGCCAGTCGCTCGAGCTCGCCTTCGAGGTCGCGGAAGCGCTGAAGGCCGAGCGCGACAGGATCAACGGCAACGCCCGTTCGGCCGCCGCAGCCGAATAGGCCGGGCGCCGCATCCCCGGCGGAGTCGAGATGACCGACGCGCTGTCCATCGCCCTCGCGCAGCTCAACCCGACCGTGGGCGACGTGGTCGGCAATGCCGCGCGCCTGCGCGACGCGCGCGAGGCGGCGGCTCGGCTCGGCGCCGACCTGGCGATAACCTCGGAACTCGCGCTCTCCGGCTACCCGCCCGAGGATCTCGTCGTGCGGCCGTCCTTCCAGGAGACCGTTCATCGCGAGCTGGAAGCCCTGGCGGCGGAAACGGGCGACGGCGGGCCCGGGCTCCTGGTGGGCGCGCCATGGGCCGAGAACGGGACGGTCTACAACGCCGCCGTTCTCCTCGACGGCGGCAGGATCGCCGGCGTCAAGCGCAAATACGACCTCCCCAATTACGGTGTGTTCGACGAGAAGCGTGTGTTCTCCTCCGGGCCGCTGCCCGGCCCGGTCAATTTCCGCGGCGTGCGCCTCGGCGTGATGATCTGCGAGGACATGTGGACCGACGAGGTCACCGAGTGCCTCGAAGAGTCAGGCGCCGAAATCCTGGTGGTCATCAATGGATCGCCCTTCGAGGTCGACAAGGCCGACCAGCGCCTCAATCTCGCGGTGGCGCGGGTCACCGAATCCCGTTTGCCCGTCATTTACGTGAACCAGGTCGGCGGGCAGGACGAGTTGGTATTCGACGGAAGCTCCTTCGTGCTCGACGCAGACGCCGCGCTCAAGGGCCAGGCGCCGAGCTGGCGCGAGGAGATAATGCCCACGTCCTGGCGGCGGGAGAACGGCGCCTGGCTTTGCGAGACCGCGGACCGCCATCCTCCGCCGGAAGGGCTGGCGGCGATCTACGAAGCGATGACGCTGGGTCTGCGCGACTACGTGACCAAGAACGGGTTCCCAGGCGTGATCATCGGACTCTCGGGCGGTATCGACTCGGCTTTGACCGCGGCCGTCGCGGCCGACGCGCTGGGCCCGGAACGCGTGCGCTGCGTGATGATGCCCTCGCCCTATACCTCCGCCGAGAGCCTGGAGGACGCCGCCGGGACCGCGCGGCTGTTGGGCGTCGCCCTCGACGAGGTGTCCATCGAACCGGCGATGGGCGCTTTCGATTCGATGCTGCGCCCGCTTTTCGGCAATGCCGAGGCCGACACCACGGAAGAGAACATCCAGGCGCGCTCGCGCGGCATGACCCTGATGGCGCTCTCCAACAAGACCGGCAGCATGGTGCTCTCGACCGGCAACAAGTCGGAGATGTCGGTGGGCTACGCCACGCTCTACGGCGACATGTGCGGCGGCTATTCGGTGCTCAAGGACGTCTACAAGACAACCGTGTTCGCGCTCGCCCGCTGGCGCAACGAAATCCGGTTGCCGGGGATGCTGGGGCCCGAGGGCCGGGCGATCCCCGAGCGCGTCATCGTCAAGCCGCCGTCCGCCGAGCTCAAGCCCGACCAGCGCGACGACGATACGCTGCCGCCCTACGACACGCTGGATCGGATCCTCGACGGGCTGGTGGAGCGCGACATGGGCGTCGACGCAGTGGTCGACGAGGGGTTCGACAGGGCGCTGGTGCTCAGGGTCTGGCGGATGCTGCTCGGGGCGGAGTACAAGCGCCGCCAGGCTCCGCCCGGGGTCAAGATCACGCGGAGGTCGTTCGGCCGCGACCGTCGCTACCCCATCGTCAACGCCTTCCGGGGCCGGGACTGACCGGGCGCGCGGCGGTGCCGATCTCGCTCTACAACACGCTGAGCCGGGCGAAGGAACGGTTCGAGCCCATCGATCCGGGCAACGTGCGGCTCTATGTCTGCGGGCCGACG
Organism: Alphaproteobacteria bacterium; assembly: GCA_965202835.1. Lineage (GTDB taxonomy): Bacteria > Pseudomonadota > Alphaproteobacteria > MPNO01 > MPNO01 > MPNO01. The sequence continues at coordinate 1,786,157 of CBDBCA010000002.1, forward strand.
GTCTACGATTACGCCCATATCGGCAATGCGCGCCCGGTCGTCGTGTTCGACGTGCTCTACCGGCTGCTGCGCCACGTCTACGGCGAGAGTTCCGTGACCTACGTCCGGAACATCACCGACGTGGACGACAAGATCATCGAGGCCGCGCGCCAATCGGGCGAGCCGATCGACGCGATCACCGGACGGTATACCCAGGTCTTCCGCGACGACATGGCGGCGCTCGTCGCGCTGCCGCCCGATGTCGAGCCCAGGGCGACCGGCCATGTGCCCGAGATGATCGCGATGATCGAAAAGCTGATCGGGAAGGAGCACGCCTATGCGGCCGAGGGGCATGTGCTGTTCTCGGTCGCGACGATGGCGGATTACGGCAGGCTGTCGCGCCACGGCCGGGACGAGCTGATCGCCGGCGCGCGGGTGGAAATCGCGCCCTACAAGCGCGACCCGGCTGATTTCGTGCTGTGGAAGCCGTCGGACGACGGACAGCCTGGCTGGGATAGCCCGTGGGGGTACGGCCGGCCCGGCTGGCACCTCGAATGCTCGGCGATGTCGAGGAAGCATCTCGGCGAGACCTTCGACATTCACGGCGGCGGGCAGGATCTGATCTTCCCGCACCACGAGAACGAGATCGCCCAGTCGACCTGCGCCCACGACGCGCCGTTCGTCAATCTCTGGATGCATAACGGCTATGTCACGGTCGACGGCGAGAAGATGGCGAAATCGGCGGGCAATTTTTACACCGTCCACGGCCTGCTCCACCGTGCGCCCGGCGAGGCGATCCGGCTCGGCCTGCTCACTGCACAATACCGCCAGCCGCTCGATTTCTCGCTTGACGGGCTCGACCGGGCGAAGAACGCGCTCGACCGCCTCTACACCGCGCTCGCCGGCGCCCGCGACGTCGCGCCGGCCGAGGAACCGGACGCCGCGCAACCGGTGATCGAGGCGCTCTCCGACGATCTCAACACCCCGAAGGTACTCGCCGAGATGCACGCGCTCGCGGGGGTGCTCAACCGCGGAGGCTCCACCGACGAGCGTGCCCGCGCCAAGGCGGGCCTCCTCTTCGCGGGCGGGCTAACGGGGCTGCTCGCGCAGGATCCCGAGAGCTGGTTCAAGGGCGAGAGCGAAGGCGGCGAAGACACGATCGAAATCCTGGTCGCCGCGCGGTCCCGGGCGCGCACCGCGAGGGACTACGCCGAAGCGGACCGAATCCGCGACGAGCTGATGGGCAACCACAACGTGATCGTCGAGGACCGGCCCGACGGCACCAGCGAATGGCGGCGGGCATGAGCGACGGCGAGCGCATCTGGCTCTTCGATTCGACGCTCCGCGACGGCGCGCAGACCCAGGGAGTCGATTTCGGAGTGGCCGACAAGGCCGCAGTCGCGCGCGCGCTCGACCGGCTCGGCATCGACTATGTCGAGGGCGGCTGGCCGGGCGCCAACCCGACCGACGACGCGTTCTTCGCCGACCCGCCGGCGCTCGCGAACGCGAAATTCACCGCTTTCGGCATGACGCGGCGGCCGGGCCGCAGCGCCGAGAACGATCCGGGGCTGGCGGCGCTGGTGAATGCGAAGGCGCAGGCCGCCTGCATCGTCGGCAAGACCTGGGATTTCCATGTCGAGCAGGCGCTTGGCGTGCCGCTGGAAGAAAACGTCACGATGATCGCCGACTCGATCGTCCATCTCGCGGCGACCAAGGACGAGGCGATGTTCGACGCCGAGCACTTCTTCGACGGCTACAAGGCCAACCCCGACTTCGCGCTCGCCTGCGTCAAGGCGGCGCACGAGGCGGGAGCGCGATGGGTCGTGCTGTGCGACACCAACGGAGGCACGCTACCGCACGAGGTCGAGCGGATCGTGGGCGAGGTGGCGAACCATATCCCCGGCAGCGCGCTCGGCATCCACTGCCACAACGACACCGAGAATGCGGTGGCCAACAGCCTCGCGGCGGTGCGCGCAGGCGCGCGCCAGGTGCAGGGCACGCTCAACGGTCTGGGCGAGCGCTGCGGCAACGCCAACCTGATCTCGCTGATCCCGAGCCTGATGCTCAAGATGGGTTACGAGACCGGGCTCGACGAGGCGGGGCTTGCCGAGCTCACTCCGATCTCGCGCCTGGTCGACGAGCGGCTCAACCGGCCGCCGCTGCGCAACGCGGCCTATGTCGGCGCGTCGGCCTTCGCCCACAAGGGCGGGCTGCACGTCTCGGCGATCGAGAAGGACCCCCGGACCTACGAGCACATCGACCCCGCCCTGGTCGGCAACGAGCGCCAGATCGTCGTCTCCGACCAGGCCGGACGTTCCAACATCCTCGCCCGGTTCCGCAAGATCGGGCTCGACATCGACTCGAAGAACCCCAAGGTCCCGCGCCTGCTGGAAGAGGTGAAGCGGCGCGAGTTCGAGGGCTACGCCTATGACGGAGCCGGTGCCAGCTTTGAGCTCCTGGCGCGGCGCACGCTCGGGTCGGTGCCCGAGTTCTTCCGGCTGCACAGCTTCCGGGTGTTCGACGAGCGGCGCTGGAACGCGCGCGGCGAGCTGATCACGCTGTCGGAGGCCACCGTCAAGGTCGACATGGGGAACGACCGCCACATGGCGGTGGCCGAAGGGAACGGACCGGTCAACGCGCTCGATGGCGCGCTGCGCAAGGTGCTGAACCCGTTCTATCCCGGGCTCGGCGCGCTCCGGCTGGTGGACTACAAGGTGCGTATCCTGACCCCCGGCGACGGCACCGCCGCCGTCACCCGGGTGATGATCGAGAGCGCCGACGACGACGGCGAGAACTGGTCCTCGGTCGGCGTCTCGACCAATGTAATCGACGCCTCCTTCAACGCGCTCAACGACTCGATCACCTACAAGCTGATGCGCGACGGCGTCGGCGCCGCCTGATGGCGGGGACCGACCGCAGCCGCCGCGCGATCTCCTCAGCCGATCCCGAAGCGCCGGCGGTGGTCCTGGTCGAGCCGCAACTCGGCGAGAATATCGGCGCCGCGGCGCGCGCGATGCTCAATTTCGGCCTGACCGACATGCGTCTGGTGTCGCCGCGCGGCGACTGGCCAAACCAGAAGGCGATCAACACCGCTTCCGGGGCCGAGGCGGTGCTGGGCGACGCGAAGCTGTTCCCCACAACGGAGGAGGCGGTCGGCGATATCCGCCACGTGCTCGCCACCACCGCGCGGGTGCGCGACATGGTGAAGCCGGTGCTCACCCCGAGGGCGGCGGCACGCCGGCTGCGCGAATTCCATCGCACGGGAGAGCGCGCCGCGCTCCTGTTCGGGAGAGAGAAGAGCGGGCTCCACAACGACGACGCGGCGCTCGCCGAGGCGCTGGTGATCGTACCCGCGAATCCGGCCTATTCCTCGATCAACCTCGCTCAGGCCGTGCTGCTGATCGGTTATGAATGGTTTCAGGCCGACCCGGCGCTCGAGGAGGGGGACGACCGGCTTGTCCGGAAGGGCGCCCAGGCCGCGACCCAGCAGGAGATCCGGGACCTGTTCGCCCATCTCGAGGCCGAACTCGATAAGTGCGGGTTTCTCTATCCGCCCGACAAGCGCCCCCGGATGGTGCGCAACATCCGCAACATCTTCGCCCGCGCGGATCTGACCGACCAGGAGGTGCGGACGCTCAGGGGAATCATCGCCGGGCTCACCGGCCGGCAGGCAGGACGCAGGGCAGAAGATGAATGAACTGACGCCTGGGATGCGCGTGCGCCATCCGGGACAGCCGGACTGGGGTCTCGGTCAGGTCCAGTCGGTCGACGGCACCCGCGTGACGGTCAATTTCGAGCACGCGGGCAAGCTGCTGATCAACACCGAGGTCGTGTCCCTCGAAGTGGTGATCGATCCGCCCTGACCGGTCCCAATTCCTCCGCGCAATATTTTGACGGCGGACGGTGCGAGCCGTTAGGTTCGACGCAGCATCAGTTTCAAGTTCTCAGGAGCGCAGCAGGGACATGGCGGAAGGCGCGCGGGTGGTTCGCGCATACGGGCATCCCGGTTCGGCACGGACCCGGGCACGGCCCCAGACCAAGGGACGCCAGGTCGATCCGGCCGCGGCCGAACGCGTGCGCGCGCTGCTCGGCGACCTGCCGCGCCGGCGCGACCTCCTGATCGAGCACCTCCATCTGATCCAGGATTCCCAAGGCTGCCTCGCGCCGGACGACATGGCGGCGCTGGCCGACGAGATGAAACTCTCCCTCACCGAGGTCTACGAGGTCGCGACGTTCTACGCCCATTTCGACGTGCTGGGCGACGATGACCCGCGTCCGCCGCCCCTCACGGTCAGGGTCTGCGACTCGCTCACCTGCGAGATGATGGGCGCCGATGCGCTGATCGAGGCGCTGGAAAAGAGCGTCGGCGAGGGCGTTCGCATCGTCCGCGCGCCCTGCATCGGCGCCTGCGACCGCGCGCCGGCGGCCGAGGTCGGCCACAACCAGATGTCGGACGTGTCGCCGGAGCGTGTCGCCGCCGCCGTCGCGGAGGGCAGAACCGGCCCCGAGATCCCCGCCTATCCCGGGTTCGACGAGTACGTCGCCGGAGGCGGCTATGCGTTGCTCCGGGAGTGCCGGGACGGTGCCCGGTCCGTGGAGAGCGTGATCGAGGCGCTCGACGACTCGAGCCTGCGCGGGCTCGGCGGCGCCGGGTTCCCGACCGGGCGAAAATGGACCTTCGTGCGCGCCGAGCCGGGCCCTCGCTATCTCGCGGTCAACGCCGACGAGGGCGAGCCGGGCACCTTCAAGGACCGCTACTTCCTGGAGACCGACCCGCACCGTTTCCTCGAAGGCATGCTGATCGCCGACTGGGCGGTCGAGGCGGAGGAAACCTACATCTACCTGCGCGACGAATACCCCGTCGCGCGCGAGATCATGATAAGGGAAATCGACCGCCTGGAGCGTGAGGGGATCGCCCGTCCCGGCTCGATCGTCCTGCGTCGAGGCGCCGGCGCCTATATCTGCGGTGAGGAATCCGCGATGCTCGAAAGCATCGAGGGCAAGCGCGGTCTGCCGCGGCACAAACCGCCGTTTCCCGCCCAGGTCGGTCTGTTCGGCAAGCCCACCCTGATCAACAATGTCGAGACGCTCTACTGGGTGCGCGACATCCTCGCCAACGGCCCGGAGTGGTTCGCCAGCAAGGGCCGCAACGGGCGTAAGGGTCTCCGCACCTTTTCGGTCTCGGGCCGGGTCAGGGAGCCAGGCGTCAAGATCGCAGAGGCGGGGATCACCGCTCGCGAGCTGATCGACGAATATTGCGGCGGGATGGCGGACGGCCACGTCTTCAAGGGCTACCTCCCGGGCGGCGCCTCCGGCGGCATCCTGCCCGCCGGCATGGCGGACATCCCGCTCGACTTCGGTACTCTCGAAGAGCACGGCTGCCTGATCGGATCGGCTGCGGTGATCGTGCTGTCGGACCGCGACTCGGCCGCGGACGCGGCGCTCAACCTGATGCGCTTCTTCGAGGACGAGAGCTGCGGCCAGTGCACGCCCTGCCGCGCCGGCTGCGAGAAGTCGGTCGGGCTGATGCGCCGGCCGAAATGGGACGAACCGTTGCTGCGGGAGCTGAGCCGGGCGATGATCGACGCCTCGATCTGCGGCCTCGGCCAGGCGGCGCCCAACGGGCTGCTGTCAGCGCTCAAGCATTTCCCCGAAGACATACCGGACGGATAGGCCATGCCGAAGGATCAGGAAGCCGGGGTCACCTTTACCCTCAACGGGGAGACCGTCACCGCCCAGCCGGGTGAGACCATTTGGCAGGTCGCGGAGCGCCAGGGAGTCGAGATCCCGCATCTGTGCTATTCCCCGGAACCGGGCTACCGCGCCGACGGCAATTGCCGCGCCTGCATGGTCGAAATCGAGGGCGAGCGCGTGCTCGCCGCGTCCTGCATCCGCACCCCGAGCGAGGGCATGACGGTCGACACCGCCTCCGAACGCGCGGCCTCGGCGCGGCGCATGGTGTTCGAGCTCCTGATCGCCGACCAGCCGGGGCGTTCCGACGCACACGACGCGGACTCCAAGCTGTGGCAGTGGGCCGACCGGATCGGCATCGCGGACAGCCGCTTCGGTTGCAAGGCAGCGCCCGACGCCGATCCGAGCCACCCGGCGATGGCGGTCAACCTGGACGCCTGCATCAACTGCACGCTCTGCGTCCGCGCCTGCCGCGAGGTCCAGGTCAACGACGTCATCGGCATGGCCCATCGCGGCAGCCACGCAAAGATCGTCTTCGATTTCGACGACCCGATGGGCGACTCGACCTGCGTCGCCTGCGGCGAGTGCGTCCAGGCGTGTCCCACCGGCGCGCTGATGCCGGCGGCGATGATGAAGGAAGACGGCCCCGGCGCCGTCACGCCCGACCGCACCGTCGACAGCCTGTGCCCCTATTGCGGGGTCGGCTGCCAGCTCACCTACCACATCAAGGACGACCGGCTGGTCAAGGTCGAGGGAAGGGACGGCCCCGCCAATCACGGCAGGCTGTGCGTCAAGGGCCGGTTCGGGTTCGACTACGTGCACCATCCGCAGCGCATCGTCACGCCGATGATCCGAAGGGAAGGCGTCGGCAAGGACGATCTCGAAAGCCTCGATCCGGCGAACCCGATGGCGCTGTTCCGCGAAGCCGGCTGGGAAGAGGCGCTCGATGTCGCGGCCGCCGGGCTCGCCCGTATTCGCGACACCCGCGGCGGCAACGCGCTCGCCGGGTTCGGCTCGGCCAAGGGCTCGAACGAGGAGGCCTATCTGTTCCAGAAGCTGGTGCGGGCCGGCTTCGGGACCAACAACGTCGACCACTGCACCCGGCTCTGCCACGCCTCGTCGGTCGCGGCGCTGATGGAGACCATCAACTCGGGCGCCGTGACCGCGCCGTTCTTCGAATGCGCCAATTCGGACACGATCATCGTCATCGGCGCCAACCCGACCGTGAACCACCCGGTCGCGGCGACCTTCTTCAAGAACGCGGCCAAGGCCGGCAAGACCCTGATCGTCATGGACCCGCGCGGCCAGGCGCTCAGCCGGCACGCGACGCACATGCTCCAGTTCAACTCCGGCACCGATGTCGCGCTGCTGAACGCGATCATGAACACGATCGTCGCCGAGGGGTTGCACGACCCGGACTATATCGAGCGCCACACCGAAGGGTTCGAAGCGCTGAAGGCCCATATCGAGGCCTTCACGCCCGAGGAGATGGCGCCGATCTGCGGCATCGACGCCGAGACCATCCGTACGGTCGCGCGCAAATACGCGACCGCGCCGGCCTCGATCATCTTCTGGGGCATGGGCATCTCTCAGCACGTCCACGGCACCGACAACGCCCGCTGTCTGATCTCGCTTGCGCTGATGACCGGCCAGGTCGGCCGGCCCGGCACCGGGCTGCACCCGCTGCGCGGGCAGAACAACGTTCAGGGCGCCTCCGATGTCGGGCTGATCCCGATGTTCTATCCCGACTACCGCTCGGTGGCGGGAGAGGACATTCGCGATGTCTTCGAGACCGCGTGGAAGACATCGCTCGATCCGAATCGCGGACTCACCGTGGTCGAGATCATGAACGCGATCCACGCCGGCGAGATCCACGGCATGTACATCATGGGCGAAAACCCGGCGATGTCCGATCCCGATGTCGGCCACGCCCGCGAGGCGCTGGCGATGCTGGATCACCTGGTCGTGCAGGAGTTGTTCCTGACCGAGACCGCCTATTTCGCCGACGTGCTGCTGCCTGCATCCGCCTTCCCCGAGAAGGACGGGTCCTACACCAACACCAACCGCCAGGTTCAGATCGGCCGCGCCGCGCTGCCCATGCCGGGCGAGGCGCGGCAGGATCTGTGGATCGTGCAGGAGATCGCGCGCCGCCTCGGGCTCGACTGGTCCTATGACGGCCCGGCCGACGTGTTCGCCGAGATGCACGAGCTGATGCCCTCGCTCAACGGGATCTCGTGGGACCGCCTCCAACGCCAGGACTCCGTCACCTACCCCACGGCATCCTTCGACGTGCCGGGCGACGACGTGATCTTCGGCGACGGCTTCCCGACCGCCAGCGGACGCGGCAAGTTCGTCCCCGCGTCGGTCTCGCCGCCGGACGAGGTGCCGGATGCGGATTATCCGATGATCCTGACCACGGGCCGCGTGCTGGAGCACTGGCATACCGGCGCGATGACCCGCCGCGCCGGCGTGCTCGACGCCATCGAGCCCGAGGCGATCGCCCATCTCGCGCCGGCCGACCTCGACCGCATGGGGCTGTCCCCGGGCGCCCGGATCCGGGTCGAGACGCGGCGCGGCGCGATCGAGCTGATCGGCCGGATGGACAGGGACGTGCCGAGCGGGGTGGTGTTCATCCCGTTCTGCTTCACCGAGGCCGCGGCCAACCTGCTGACCAACGACGCCCTCGACCCGTTCGGCAAGATTCCGGAGTTCAAGTTCTGCGCCGCCCGGGTCGAGGCGGCGCCGTCGAACGAGCCCGTGCAGGCCTGGAGCTGAACGCTCGCCCCTGCGCCGGCCGGTCCGCGTTGGTATGAGAGGGGTAACCGCCATGTATCTGCGCGATTGCTGGTATGTCGCCGGCTGGGATCACGAGGTGGGACGCGAGCCGCTGGCCCGCACGTTCCTCGGCCAGCCGGTGGTGCTCTACCGCCGCGAGGACGGAACGCCGGTCGCGCTGGAGGACCGCTGCTGCCACCGAAACCTGCCGCTCTCGATGGGCAGGGTTCGGGGCGACAATCTCCAATGCGGCTATCACGGTCTGACCTTCGATCCGACCGGCGCCTGCATCCTGGTGCCCGGCCAGAGCACGATCCCACCCGGCGCCCGGGTGCGGAGCTTCCCGGTGCGCGAACGACATCGCTGGATCTGGATATGGATGGGCGATCCCGCCCGCGCCGACGAGGCGGCGATCCCCGACCTGTTCTGGAACGGCGGCCCGGACTGGCGGACGACCGGCGACTATCACCCGGTCGCCGCCGAATACCGGCTCCTGACCGACATCCAGCTCGATGCGACGCATGTAACCTATGTCCATCCCGACACGCTCGGCAGCGACGCCGTCCAAGCCACCCCGCCGAAGGTCGAGCGCAAGGACGGGCGGATCGCCATCTCGCGCTGGCTGCTCGGCGTCGAGGCGCCGCCGATCTGGAAGGTCGCCGGCGGGTTCACCGGGCCGGTCGACCGCTGGATCCTCGCAACCTTCGTTCCGCCCACCGGATGCATTTTCGACATCGGCGCGGCGGAGGCCGGAACCGGCGCGCCCGAGGGCGACCGCAGCCGCGGCATCACCAACCGGACGTCGCATTTCTCGACGCCGGAGGGCGAGTCGTCCTGCCACTATTTCTGGCTGTTCGCGCGCAACTACCGGCTGGACGACGACGATCTCGACACCCGCCTCCACCCCGGCGTCCACCAGACCTTCCGGGAAGACGTCGACGCGGTGGAGGCCCAGCAGCGCGGGATCGATGCGCGCCCGGGTGCGGTTCAGATCGACGTCAACGCCGACCGCCCGACGATCCAGGCCCGCCGGCTGCTGGCGACGCTGGTCGACCACGAGGCCTCGACCTATTCGGCATCGGCCGCCGAATAGACCTCTTCGCCGCCGAGAAAGGTGCGGAGCGGGCGGGTATCCCTGATCTCGTCCTCCGGGCCGGTCAGCGGGTCGCGGTCGAGCGCCACGAAATCGGCATCCATACCCGGGGCGATGGCGCCGCGCCGGTCCTCGTCCCAGGTGAGCATGGGGCCGGTCCGGGTCATCAGGCCCAGCGCCTCCTCGCGGGTGAGGAAGCTTTCCCCGAGCCGGGTATCGAGGTCGGCGGCATAGCGGGTCAAGGCCGACCACATCGCCCAGAACATCGAAACCGGCACGTTGTCAGATGACAGCGCGACCGGAATACCGGCATCCAGCACGCGGCGGATCGGCGTCCCCTCGGCCCCGAGCTCGGCGAGCCCGAGGCGCGTCGCCGCGTGGTACATGAAATTGGGCGTGATCGTGACGATCAGGCCGAGCGCCTCGATCCGCCGCAGCTGGTCGTCCGTCGCCCGCGACAGGTGCATGACCACCCATCGCTTGTCAGCGATCGGGACCTTGTCGTTGACCGCCTCGTAGGCGCGCAGCAGCGACTCGATGTCGTAGGCGATGCAGGCGAGCCGGATGCCGAGCCCGGCGGCGAGGGTTGCGATCTCGACCAGCCGGTCGAAGGCGACGGACTGGTAAAAGTGCCCGGCCCATTGCTCGTACGGATAGCCGGCCGCGATGATGCGGGCGACGTCCGGATCGCCGAAGTCGAGACAGATCCCGTCGGTCGTGAGATTCCCCCGGCGCTCCCCGGGCGCCGCGATCCGGTCCGCCCAGAAGCGCAGGTAATCGCCGACGCCCCGGTCGTCCATCGCCGCGCTCGGTACGCTGAGGGTGGTCGCGAGGCGAACCGTGAGGTCGCCCGCCTCGTCGGCCCGGCGGTAGCTCTCGACGATCGCGGGCGTCAGGCCGTGGCCCTCATAGCCCGCCGTCGTGCCGGCCGCGTTGTAGAGGCGGGGAGAGGTCCGCGCCGCTGCGAGCCGGTCTTCGAAGGTGAAGCGCGGCAGGCAGCCGAACAGGGTGTACTCCAGGATCGGCGCGCGGTTGGTTTCGCGCATCACCCCGGTGGGCTCGCCGGAGGCGTCGCGCTCGATCGCGGTTCCGTGCGGCGCCCTGGTGTCGCGGTCTATTTCGGCGAGCGCCAGCGCGGCCGAGTTGGCGACGGAAGGGAAGGGCGGCACACCCCACCAGCCCCAGATGCTCCGGATCAGGACGGGATTGTCGGGCGCGGCGGCGTCGAGGTCGCGCCGGTCCGGAAACCGGCCTTCCGCGAGCTGGCCCGGCTCGCGGACATAGAGCGGCATGCCGTGCTCCGGCGCGAGCTCCATCGGCATCAGGACGATCCATTCCCCGGCCGGCGTCCGCGACGCCGCCTCGCGCACGACCTCGACGATCTCCGCGACCGAGGAGAGACCCTTGATCGGGATCCCGCCGCGGGCCTTCAGCCCCTCGCGGTCCATGTGCGGATGGGCGTCGAAGATGCCGGGCGTCACCGTGCCGCCTGCGACATCGACGATCCGGGTCTGCCGCCCGCGCCCGCGCAGGATCCGGGCCGATGCGCCGACCGCTTCGATCCGCCCGCACCGCACCGCGAATGCCTCCGCCTCCGGCCGCGCCGTATCGAGGGTGAGCACGCGTCCATTGTGGAGAATGAGGTCCGGTTCGGCCATCGTCGGGTTCCAGGGTCGAAAAGACAGACTCAGCATCGGCAGACGTGCGGACATGAGCAAGACCAGGGGGCCGAGGGCGATCCTTCGATACGAGGCTTAGCCGCTACTCAGGATGAGGGTAGGGAGATAGTCAGCAACCATCCTCATCCTGAGTAGGCGCGCCAGCGCCGTATCGAGGGACGGCCCGCGCCTTACGGTGCGCCGGCCTTGACGCGCCACTGCCTGAACCTGGCCTCGGTCGAGGCGCAGGACGCGAGAACGAGGTCGCGGGACATGAAAGGCCCGGCGGAGCGGCTGGTCGCGCCTGCCGCGAGGCAAAGCGTCGGGGCGCCGCCGGGTCGGAATGCCATTGCATCCCCGTCATAGTCGAATGTCTGACTGGAGGAGTCGTTCGAACAATCCACCAGCCCGAGAGCAACCCCCGGCGCGGCGGGCGCCGTCAAGGTCGCGCATTTGCCGGGGAACGTCGCCGAGGCGATCCGCCGTGCCGCCGCGTCATAGGCGAACTGCACGTCCCCGCCCCGGGGCTTGCAGGAATGCGCGTGCAGCCTCTCGCCGAACCCGCGACCCACGGTATCGATGCAGTATCCCAGCCTGTCCTGCTCGTCGAGATTGTCGGCGAGGTAGATCACCGGCGCCGGAGTTTGCAGGGCGGGCGGCGCCGCCTGCGCCCAGATCGGCACGCATAGCATCGCGAGAATCGTTACTCCCGAGAAGACTCCGAAAACCCTCGCAGGCCACGCAAATGTTGGCTCCGAAAGCCTCGTCCTTTCCACCACGTACGCAGCCGTTTTCCCTGTTCCGCCGCCAGCATCAGCCTGATGGAAATTACAGGCGCGTCAATGGGGACGAAGAGGACGCCCGCGTACAGACGCAGGCCGTGCGAATGTATGGTGACGCGGCTACCGCCGAGGCGCGGGCTCGCTCTGTCGCGGCAAACCATGTCTGTACACCATGTCGCGGCAAAGTGCGAACCACCGGAAAGGCCGATGGTGATCCCAATTAAAGATTCTGAACGAATATCAGGGCTAACAAGAGGACGGCGAGCCAAAGCGGCAAACGTATGCGTTTGAGCAAACGATCCATATTTGCCAATACGTCTGCCGCTCTGGAGAGAAAGTCGCTTGTCCGTCCTATTTGGTCTTCCATTGCCGCGAAGCGATCCTGCTCAAGATCGTGTTCTTGCGAGGAAACGCTGGCGACGTCTTCGCGGTCATTCGTCTTGATTAGCTCGATTTCCACTTTGCTGTGTGCGCGAACCATAAAGCTTCCCACTTTGCCTGTAACCGAAAGGTGGTCAGCATAATCTTCCAGATTGAAGTCATTTATTGCGGAACGAGACAAGACACAAATGCTATCAATATAATCGTGATCTCCGTGAAAATATTCGGAGTAAAAGCCATCGGCAAATTGTACTGTCAATGAAAGACGATCTAGCCTATCGAGCTTTATCAGTTCCGATATAGCATCGAACTTGTCAGGCGAGAGCTTCACGGAAAAGTATAAACTGTCAGGATGGTCGCCAAAATCTATGTCGCTTTGAAATCTCTCGTAACTGGTAACGGTGCAACGGTCATCCTTCTCGCTTCGAAAGATCTCAATAGAAATCTGTTCCACAGCATCCCGATATCCCAACATGTAATAGCGAGGAGGTTTCGAATAGGTCCTCGAAGACAATGTCTCGGGCACTAAGCCTGCATATATGACCTCCTTGGTTTCAAGTCTTTCTGGCGGTAATTCTTCATGTCTATCTTCGTAGGAAATAGTATGTACGATCTTTGAGGCTTCGAAATGGTGAATATATGAGGAGGGAACAAGATCTCTGCCGAATTTGGTCCCATCTTTTTGAAATTGCCTTAGACACCATCTATTGTTCAGTGGATTGTATTCGCTCTCAGCAGAGCATTGAATGTTGAAGTCACGTTCCATTTTCATTGTGTCATGACCCTGTGCCGTTAAACATCAGTTCTGGCCAATGCGAGCCCGTGCCGCGAAAAGGCGGTGGGAAAGTTCCGGTGCCGTCGTGCCTCCCCGCCAAAACGGCTTGCTGGCCGCTCGTCCCAAAATAGCGCCGGAAGGGGGTTATCCTGTCAAGCTGGCTTTGTGGACGTGGCGAAGCCGACTTGAGTCGCGACGACGCGCCGCAGACCTTTTCCGACGCTCGACCGTCGCCCGGCTTGCCCCTTTACGTTCATGCAGGACTTCTAGCTTGCCCAACCACGCTTCATCCACCGAAGCCAAAGATGGCCGAGTCCGCCGAGAGCTCACACGGCCTCTACGTTAGGGCACCCGCTCCAGGCAAAACCCTGCGGCGAGCGGTTTCGTCCAACCCGACAGCGTCTTGCGATCATCAATTATATGCGGTTTCTCGCAGACAACGTAGGGGCTCCGTTCCGCAGCTCGATACAAGCAAAAGCTCCGGTGCGGCCTGTCGCTCGGAATTACTGTCCGTGTGTCCGCTCTGCGCCTTCGGCCTTCTTGTCGAAATAACGAACGGGGGTAGTGTTTGACAGCGCTCGGATCGAAATGAAGGGTGAGCAGGAGCCTCCTAAATGCGTCAACAGGCTTGCGTCCGCCCGCCCCGAACGGCCAGAATCGGCGGATCATTGGGGAAAGATGAGACATGTTCTTGCGCAATGCTTGGTATGTCGCGGCGCTCGCGCGCGATCTCGGGGAGGAGCTGGCGGCGCGGACGATCTGCAAGGAGCCGGTCGTCCTGTTCCGCACCTCGGACGGAACGCCCGCGGCGCTCGCCGACCGGTGCTGCCACCGCTATCTGCCGCTGTCGCTCGGCGTCCGTCTCGGCGACCGCATCCGCTGCGGCTATCACGGGCTCGAATTCGACGCCTCCGGCGCCTGCGTCGCGGTTCCCGGCCAGTCGACGATCCCGCCCGGCGCGGCGGTACGGGCCTATCCCGTGGTCGAGCGGCACAACTTCATATGGATCTGGATGGGCGATCCGGCCCTCGCCGACCCGGCGGCGATCCCCGACTATCGCTGGAACGCCGATCCCGGCTGGGCGCCGCCCGGGGAACAGGCCATCGGCGGCGCGGCGGAGGTCGGCTGCCATTACATGCTGTCGATCGACAACCTGCTCGACCTGACGCACGAGATCTACATCCACCAGTCGACGCTGGCGGCGGATTCGATTACCGAGAACCCGATGAAGACCACCCGGACCGACTCCTCGGTCTCCATCGAGCGCTGGATGATCGGCGAAGACCCGGGCGTGCTGTGGAGCAAGGCGATCTGGGGCGATGCGCCCCCGGCGGTGAAGCGCGCCGACCGTTGGCAGATCGTCCACTACTTCCCGCCGTCGCATACGCTGCTCGATGTCGGCGCCGCGCCCGCCGGCACCGGCGCTCCGGAAGGCGACCGCGCCCGGGCCGCGGAGGCGCGGATCGCGATCACGCTGACCCCGATCGACGAGACGCGCTCGGTCTATTACTGGATGTTCCCCAACAACTTCACCCGCGACCGGGCGATGGCGGAGTGGCTGCAGACGGCGATCTCGGGCGCCTATGTCGAGGACTTCACGGCGCTGGAGGCGCAGCAGAAATCGATGAACGGCCGCGCGGATGCGTGGAAGATCGACGTGAACGCCGATGCCGGTCAGCTCGCCGCGCGCAAGCTGCACGACCGCCTGATCGCCGAGGAGCGGGCCCGCATGAGCGCGGCGGCCTGACGGTGGCGAGGCTCGCTCTCACGGTCAACGGAACGATCCGCGAAATCGAGGCGGACCCGGCGACGCCGCTGATCTATGTGCTGCGCAACCGGCTCGGGTTGGTCGGCGCCAAGCTCGGCTGCGGGCTCGAGCAATGCGGCGCTTGCGCGGTGATCTCCGACGGCGAGAAGGTGCTGAGCTGCGTCCGCGCCGTGTCCGAATTCGAAGGAGCCGAAATCGTCACCGTCGAGGGGCTCGCGGATGGCGACGCGCTCAACCCAGTGCAGCGCGCGTTTCTCGAAGAAAACGCCGCGCAGTGCGGCTATTGCACGAGCGGCCTGATCGTCGCCATCGTCAATTATCTGGAAACCGCCCCCGATCCCGACCGGGCCGGCGCGATCGAGGCGCTCGACGGCCATCTCTGCCGCTGCGGCGCGCACCCGGACGTATTGAGGGCCATCGACCGCCTCCTCGCGGAGAGTTCCGTTGCCGTCTAATCCGAGCGTCGCCAACAACCCCGCGCTCGACCGGTGGCTCGCCATCGGCCCCAGCGAGACCGTCGTCGTCCGCAGCGGCAAGGTGGATATCGGTCAGCGGATATCGACCGCGGTGACGATGCTGGTGGCCGACGAGCTCGACGTCGATCCCGCCCGGGTCGAGACGGTGCGCACCGAGACCGGGCTTTCTCCAGACGAAGGGATCACGTCGGGCAGCTATTCGATGACCCAGACCGGGCACGCCGTCCGGCTGGCGGCTGCGACCGCGCGGCGGCACCTGCTGGAGCGCGCCGCGTTGGCGCTCGATGTCGACCCCGCCGCGCTGGAGGTCGACGACGGGAGGATCCACTCGCGCGCCACCAACCGGACCACCAGCTACTGGGAAGTCGCGGAGGGAAAGCCGTTCGGCATCGACATCGATCCGGACGCGCCGCTCAAGCCGCGCGACGCGCTGCGCCATGTCGGAACCGCCGCCGAGGCGCGGGGAATGGAGGATATCGTCCGCGGCCGACCGTGGTTTCTCCACGACATGAGCCTTCCCGACATGCTGCATGCGAGGATGGTGCGCCCGCCCCACTACCATGCGCGGTTCCTCGGACTCGATCCGACGGTACTCAACCGGCTCGGTGAGGAAGGCGTCCGGGTGGTGCGCGACGGCAGTTTCCTTGCAGTTGCCGCGGAAGACGAGTACCGGACTGTGAAGGCGGCGGAACGCCTCGCGGCTGCGGTTTTGTGGGATAAGGGCGACGGTCTTGCCGTCGCGGACATCTACGACAGCCTGCGCGGGAACGAGCGGGTGAGCCTTCCCGTGGTCGACGGCGCGCCGGTGGAGGCCCCGGTGCCGCCGCCCGGCGACCCGCCGGAAGACGCCGCGATCACGCTCGAAGCGCGCTACGAACGGCCCTACCAGATGCACGCCTCGCTCGGTCCTTCGGCGGCGATGGCGGAATACGTCGACGGGCGGCTCACCGTCTTCTCGCACAGTCAGGGGCTCTATTTCCTACGCGCCGCGCTCGCCGAGACCTTCGACATGGCGCCCGAGGCGATCCGTATCGTCCACGCCCCGGGGGCCGGCTGTTACGGCCATAACGGCGCCGACGATGCCGCCCTCGACGCCGCGATCGTGGCCCGTGCGATTCCCGGCCAGCCGGTGTTGCTCAAATGGACGCGCGAGGAAGAGCACGCCTGGGAGCCCTACGGGACCTGCATGTCGATGGATTTGCGGGCGAGCGTGGACGCCGGCGGAAAGATCGTCGCCTGGTCGCATGAGAGCTTCGGCGACACCTTCATGATGCGGCCGCGTTCGGGACCCGATAAGGCCGGCCCGGCGCGTCTCCTTTCCACACGGTTCCTCGCCGATCCGCTCACCCCGCCGGTCATGGGTCCGGCGATGGGGCCTCACATCGGCATCCACCGCAATCTCGATCCGCTCTACGACCTGCCGGACAAGCGGCTGGTCAAGCACCTGGTGCGCGGCATGCCGCTCCGGGTGTCGGCGCTACGCTCGCTCGGCGCTTATGCCAACGTCTTCGCCATCGAGTCCTTCATGGACGAGCTCGCCGGGGAGGCCGGCGTCGACCCGGTCGAATTCCGCCTGCGCCATCTGCCCGACCCGCGCGGGCGGGCGGTGATCGAGGCGGCGGCCGAGCGCCTCCACCCGGCGGGCGCGGACTGCCCGGAGGGGCGCGGGCGCGGGATCGCGTTCTCCCGCTACAAGAACATCGCCGCCTACGCGGCCGTGGCGATGGAGGTCTCGGTGACGGATTCCGCCGAGATCCGGCTGGAGCGCTGCGCCATCGCCGCCGATGCCGGGGAGATCGTCGATCGCGCCGGCCTCGCGGCGCAGCTCGAAGGCGGGGCGATCCAGGCGGCGAGCTGGACCCTGCACGAGGCCGTGACCTTCGATGGCGGCGGTATCGTCAGCCGCGATTGGGAGAGCTATCCCATCCTCGGCTTCGACAACGTGCCGGAGTTCGAAACCGTCCTGGTCGATCCCGGGCGCGAGCCCTTCCTCGGCGCCGGCGAAGCCACCGCCGGCCCCACCGCCGCCGCCATCGCAAACGCGGTCCATGCCGCGACCGGGTTGAGGCTTAGACGGATTCCGTTCACCCTCGACGCGGTGCGCGCCGCCGCGCTCGCCTAACCCGCTCGGCCGGGGCTCAGGAGCCGCCGGACCACCATGATCAGGGGCCACGCGAAGAGGCCGATGGCGATCGCCATGATGATCGCCGAGATCGGGCGTTCGAAAAAGATGCCGAACGAGCCATGCGCCATGATCAGCGACTGGCGCACCGAAGCCTCGGCGAGCGGCCCGAGGACGATGGCCAGCACGGCGGGCGCCAGCGGGTAGTCGAGCTTTCGCATCAGGTAACCCATGACGCCGAAGATCAGCATCAGCCATACGTCGTGCATGTCCTGGGTCGGCGCGTAACCGCCCACCACGCAAAGGATGAAAATCACCGGCGCGAGGATGGTGAACGGCATCCTGAGCACCATCAGGAAGGCCGGGATGAAGGCGATGTTGATCAGCAGCGCGAACAGGTTCGCCGCGTAGAGGCTCGCGATCAGCCCCCAGACGAACTCCTTGTGCTCGATGAACAGCATCGGCCCGGGCTCCAACCCCCAGATCACCATTCCGCCGAGCAGGATCGCGGTGGTGGGCGAGCCTGGAATGCCGAGGGTCAGCATGGGCAGCATCGAGCCCGTGCTGGCCGCGTTGTTGGCGGATTCCGGCGCGACCACGCCGTCGACATTGCCCTTGCCGTAGGTCTCCGGACTCTTCGACATCGTTCGCGCGACCCCGTAGGCCATCAGCGAGCCCGGTGTCGCGCCCGCCGCCGGCAGGATGCCGACGAAATAGCCGAGGAAGGAGCCCATCAGCATCGAACGGATGTTGTGCCTGAGATCGGCGAGCGCGCGGGCGACGCCGCGGATCGTCACCGCCGCGCGGCTCACCACCATCTCGCCCCTCGTGGTCTCGACGGTCCACAGGATCTCGCCGATGCCGTAAATGCCGATCGCCAAGACGAGGAAGTTGATGCCGTGATAGAAGCCCGGGAGGTCGAAAAAGATCAGCCGCGGATTGCCGCTCACGATATCGAGCCCGACGGCGCTGAACATCAGCCCGATGAAGATCGAGAAGAAGGTCTTGGGGATATCGTCGCCGCCGAGTCCGATGAAGGTGGCGAAGGCGAGCATCAGGAGCGCGAATTCCTCCGGCGGTCCGAAGGCGAGCGCGAAGTCGGCCAGGGGCGGCGCGAACAGGGTGAACAGAACGACCGAGATGGTGCCGCCCACGAAGGAGGCGGTGGCCGCTGCTACCAGCGCCCTGTCGGCCTTGCCCTGGAGCGCCATCGGCCGGCCGTCGAAGGTCGTCGCCACCGCCGTCGAGGCGCCCGGGATTCCCAGCATGATCGAGCTGATCGCGCCCCCGTACATGGCCCCGTAGTAAAGCGAGCCGAGAAAGATGATCGCCGAGGTCGGCGGCACCAGGAAGGTCATCGGCAGCAGGATCGCCACCCCGTTGACCGATCCCAGACCCGGCATCGCGCCGATGAAAAGGCCGGCGATGCAGCCCGCGACGATAAGCGCGAGGTTGATCGGCTCCAGCGCCACCGCGAAGCCTTCGAGGAGGAGCCCCAGGATCTCCATCAGAGGAGCATCTCGTAAAGCGGGTAGAAGGCGGGCTCCGTGTACCCCTTGGGGAGGGTGATCTTGAGCGCGATCTCGAAGAACAGGAAGGTCGCCACCGGCATGGCGAGTGCCAGCGGAGCGGTCACCGACCAGGCGTGGTGGCCGATCCCCCGCATGTAGAAGATCAGATAGAGCGGGATCACCACGTAGACGCCGACGATGTGGATCAGCCCGATCATCACCAGGAGAGATCCCGCTCCGATGGCGAACACCCGGAGCGCGGTGCGGTCCATATAGGGCTCTTCGGACCGCGATGGCGGGCTCTGTCGCCGCGCCCAGCGAAGCACGATCCAGCCGCAGCAGACCAGCATCCCCGCCGCGAGCCAGAACGGGAAGGCGCCGCCGCCCGGCCCCTCGCCCTCGATCCAGCCGACCGGCAGCTCGGTCGACTTCCACATGATGTAGAGCGAGAACGCCGCCATGAACAAGGCCATGACGAGCTCCGCGCGACGCATCGCAGGCGGCTCCTTCGTCGGGAAAGCCGGAAAAGCCCGGCCCGGCGGCTGGCCGCCGGGCCGGATCGCAGGAACTCGGTTACTTGATCTCGCCCATCGCCATCAGCAGCTTGCGATGCGCCTCACGCTCCTTGACGAAGTAGTCCTGGAGCGCCTTGCCGGTCAGCCAGCCGGGCAGGAGGCCCTTCTTGGCCAAATAGTCCTGCCAGTCCTTGGACTTGTAGACCTTGTCGAACAGGTCGACGTAATAGGCCTCCGCGTCGGCCGGAATACCGCCCGGCGCGACCACGCTACGCTGCATGAAGTAGGACAGGTTCTGGCCGAGCTCGCCGAAGGTCGGAACGTCCGGGAAGGCCTTCAGCCGCTTCGGCGTGAAGGTCGCGAGCGGGCGCGATTTTCCGGCCTTCCAGAAGCCGATCTGCTCGGACGGGTTGTTGACCGTCGAGTTGATATGCTTGCCGATCAGCTGCTTGGCGACCGTTCCTCCGCCCTTGAACGGGACGTAGGTGACCTTGATGCCGTACGCCTTCTCCAGCATCGCGGTGACCAGCGAATCCTCCTGGCCCTTGCCCGTGCCGCCCATCTTCCAGTTCCTGGGACCGGCTGTCTTCACGGCGGCCACGTAGTCCTTGACCGACATGATCTTGGTGTCGGAGTGGACCCAGAGCTGGAAGGTGTCCTCGGCGAGCCGCGCGATCGGGGTGTACTTGGAAATGTCGACACCGAGCCCCGGGTTGCGCAGGGGCGTCGTGTAATAGCTGTTGAGCGTCGCCATGATCACATGCGGATCGCCCTGCTTGTCCTTCAGGTAGCGGAGCGCTTCGGCGCCGGACCCGCCGCCCTTGTTGATCGGCACCAGGGGCAGCGCGGCGAGGTTGTTCTTCTTGATGATGCCCTGGATGAAGCGGGCGAGCCGGTCGGCCCCGCCGCCCTTGCCCGCCATGATGACGAACTCGACGGGTTTCTTCGGCTTCCACGCCGCCGCAGCGTCCGACGACACGGCGAGCGTGCCAGCGCTCGCCGCAAGCGATACCGCCGCGACTACCGCTGCTGTCTTGCCAATGTGTTTCACGTTTTCCCCCTATTGCCGGTTATTGAAATTCCGCGCGCGGGCCGTTCCGCCCAGCGGAGCGAGAACTATGTCCTGCTGACCCACGCTTCGCAACGATTGTGCGACGGTATCGGCGGGCTCACGGCCCGCGCCGCCATAGGCTAGACTCCGGCCAGGACAGCGCGGTGCGGGAAAAGGGCGATGGACGGAGCGCCGATCTGGATCACCGAAGCGGATGTCACCGCGACGATCGCGCTTCCGGACGCAATAAAGGCGCTCGAACGGATTCTCGCAATGGAAGCCGACGGCGGCGCCGCCAACCTGCCCAAGACCCATCTGATGGTCGCCGCCAATGACGCAATGCACGCCATCGGCGCTTCGGTCGCCGGCGCCGGGATCTGCGGCACCAAGACCTGGGTCAATGTCGGCGGAAAGTCGCAGACCGTGCTGATCCTGTTCTCCCTGGAAGACGGGCGGTTGCACGCCGTCGTCGAGGCGACCGCGCTGGGTCAGATGCGCACCGCGGCGATGACCGGGGTCGGGACGGCACGGCTTGCGCCGGAGGACGCGCGCCGTCTTGCCCTGATCGGGACCGGCAAGCAGGCGCTTCCCAACGCGGCGGCCTGCGCCGCCGTGAGGGACATCGAGGAAATCCGGGTGTTCAGCCGCCGCGAAGAGGCGCGCGCCACGCTGGCCATCCGGATCGAGGACGAGCTCGGGATCCGGGCCGAACCGGCCGCGAGCGTCGAGGAAGCGGTGGCGGATGCGCCCATCGTCACCGCGATCACCAACGCGACCGAACCGTTCCTCTCGGCCGCGATGATCGCGTCCGGCGCCCATCTCAACGCGATGGGGGCAATCGTTCCGGTCCGAGTCGAGTTCACCCAGGACGTGTTCGAGCGCTGCGACATCATCGCCGTCGACACGGTGGAGGGCGTGCGTGCGCTTTCGGCGGAATTCCGGGAGCGCTTCGGTCACGACGATGCCGGCTGGGACACCGTGCGCCCGATTTCCCAACTTATCGTCGAGGACGTGAGTCGCCCTGCCGGGTGCGACCTTACCCTGTTCAAGGCCGTCGGCATGGGCATGTCCGATCTCGCCCTCGGCATCGAGGTCCTGGCCCGCGTGGAGGCCGAGGGTTTGGGCGCTCCGGTTCCCGAAAGGGTTCGCGTGCCGCCGCGTCTAAGCTGACGGACGGCGGAGCCCGTCCGCTTTGGTTGGGAGCGTAGCGCGACCGTATCGAAGGGGGCTTATCCCGATTACTTGACGAGTGGGAGTTTGACCGGCGTTGCGGGAGGTGTCGGGGCGTATCCGGTCCGAACGGAACCGTTTCCCCGCGTCATGGTCGGCGAAGGCCGACCATCCACGCTTTTTTGTCGTTCCGCCCCGCCAGAAAAACTCGTGGATGGTCGGCCTTCGCCGACCATGACGGCAGGGCGGGACGGATGCGCGCCCGCCGGGATGGGGCGACGGTGCGGTCGTCGATCCGCGCCACGCAAACCGACCGCTGTCAAGTAATCGGGATAAGCCCCTATCGAAGGGCGCCTCTCGGCCTTGGCAGCGGCTCAATCTGAAACGGACAGGCCCGAATGCTCCCGTCTGAGATTCACGAAGAGGAGCTGCGCGGCGCCGTAGCTGCGCCGTCTGACTGCCGTGAAGCCCGGCGCGTCCAGGGTTTCCCCGCGCCCGATCTCGACGATCGTGCATGTCGCCGGGTCGATCCATCCCGCGGACCGGAGTGCGTCCAGCGCCGGTGCCGCCAGCCCGAAGCCGTAGGGAGGGTCTAGAAAGGCGATGTCCACGGACACCTCCGCCCGCGGCGGAGAAAGCACGTCGCCCGCGATCATTGCGGCTTCATTCTCGCCGAGCCCCTCCGCGTTGCGCCGGGCCCAGGAAACGTCGCGGTCGATGAATGTCGCCCGTGCCGCGCCGCGGGACAATGCCTCCAGCCCGAACGCACCGGTGCCGGCGAAGGCGTCGAGCACGGCCGCGCCTTCGATCTCGGGGAACTCGCCGTGGGCGAGGATGTTGAACAGCGCCTCGCGCAGCCGGTCGCTCGACGGCCGGATCGCTCTTCCCTCGGGCACGGCGAGGGGCCGTCCGCGATGCCTACCGCCGACGATCCGCACGGCCAAGCTGTTCCTTGAGCACTTTCTCCGTAATTTCGGTGACCGTGCCTCGGGCAAGCCCGCCGAGCAGGAACGGGCCGTAGCCGGTCCGGATCAGGCGATTGACCGAGAGGCCAAGGCTCTCGAACACGCGCTTGATCTCGCGGTTGCGGCCCTCGGTGAGGCTGACCGTGAGCCACGCGTTGCGACCCTCTATCCTGTCGACTCTCGCCTTGATCGGACCATAGGCGATGCCATCCACCACGGCGCCGTCCGCAAGCCCCGCGAGCCGGTCCTCGTCCACCTTGCCGAACGCGCGCACCCGGTAGCGCCGGGTCCAGTCGCCACGTTCCAGCGTGCCGGCAATCCCGCCGTCATTGGTGAGCAGCAGAAGCCCCTCCGAATTGATGTCGAGCCGGCCCACCGACACCACGCGCGGGAGGTCGTCCGGCAGCGCGTCGAACACGGTCGGCCTGCCTTGCGGGTCGGCGTTGGTGCAGATCAGCCCGCGCGGCTTGTGATAGCGCCAGACGCGCAGCCGGTCGTGCGGTCCGACCGGCTTGCCGTCCACCGTGACGGCGCTCCGTTCGTCGACCAGCGTGGCCGGCGTGTCGAGCACCGCGCCGTCCACCGCGACACGCCCGGCGGCGATCCAGCGCTCGGCCTCGCGGCGCGAGCAAAGGCCCGCCCGCGCAAGGTACTTCGCGATCCGTTCGCCCGCGCGGTTCGCTTCAGCCCGCGCCTTCGCGGCACGCCTCGATGAAGGCTTTGAAGATCCTGGCATCCCCCCGGTCGATCTCGTATTCGGGGTGCCATTGTACGCCAAGGCAGAAGCGATGCCGCGTGCTCTCGATCCCCTCGATCACCCCGTCCGGAGCCACCGCGTCGACCACCACGCCGTCGCCGACGTCGAGCGCCGCCTGATGATGGGCGCTGTTGACCGCCATTTCGGCCGCGCCGACGATCCTGTGGAGCAGGCTGTCCGGCGCGACGGCGACCGTGTGGCCCGGCTCGGTGCGCGGGTTGGGTTGCTCATGCGCAAGCGCGCCCTCGACCTCGTCCGGGATGTGCTGGATCAGCGTGCCGCCGAGGACGACGTTGAGTAGCTGCTGCCCGCCGCAGATGCCGAGCACCGGCATGTCGCGCTCCAGCGCGCCTTCGGTCGCCGATTTCTCGAAGTCGGTGCGCCGGTCCTTGGTCGTCACCGTCGAATGCCGGGTCTCCGCACCGAACAGCGCCGGGTCGACGTCGAACGCGCCGCCGGTGACGATCAGCCCGTCTATGCGATCGAGATAATCCGTAACATGCCCGGGCTCGTGCGGCAGCAGGAGCGGAAGCCCGCCCGCCCGGGTCACCGCGCCGCAATAGTTTTCCCGAATCGCGTACCACGGCAGGTTGGAATAGCCGCCGGCAGGCTCCGAATCCAGGGTGACGCCGATCAGGGGTCGCTTCATGAGGCGCACTCTAACCCCATCTCCGGCTTCTTGCCGCCGTCTCCTCCGAATCGCCGGCTTGACCGCCCGCGGGCTGCGCCGGATGGTTCGGCGATGACCGGTTCCGGGCAAAGCTGGATGGACCGCGCGCTGGCGCTGGCCGAGCAGGCCGGCGAGGCGGGCGAGGTGCCCGTAGGCGCGGTGATCGTCGACGCCGAGACGGGCAAGATACTGGCCGAGACCGGCAACCGCACCGAGCGAGATGCCGATCCAACCGCCCATGCGGAAATGCTGGCGATCCGCGCCGCCGCCCGACACCGGGGCCGGGCGCGCCTTTCGGGCTGCGATCTCTACGTCACTCTGGAGCCCTGTCCCATGTGCGCCCAAGCGATCTCGTTCGCGCGCATTCGCCGGCTCTATTTCGGAGCCGCCGACCGGAAGGGCGGGGGGGTCGAGAACGGTGCGCGAATCTTCGAAAAGCCGTCCTGCCACCACCGGCCGGAGATCTACGGTGGCATCGGGGAGGTCCGCGCGGCGGCTCTGCTCAAGTCCTTCTTTCGAGACCGGCGCTAGCCCGGCATCAGGGTTGGCGGAGTTCGAGCTCGAGACGCATCCCGACTGCCGCCGCGGCGCGTTTCAGGGTGTGCAGGGTTACGCCTTCGTTCTCCGGGTCGAGCAAACGGTCAAGCTGCGAGCGGCTGGTTTCCATTCGCGCGGCCATGCGCGCCTTGGAAAGATTCTGCGCTTCCATTGCCTGTGACAGTTTGTAGGCAAGAACCGACTTGATCGCGTAATTCTTCGCGTCCTCGTAGCTGCCGTCTTCCCGCAGCAGGTCTTCGAGCGCCGATCCAACGCGCGGGTTGTTCTCAGACATGACGATCATGCTCCTTCATCCGACGTTGCGCCAGAATGAGTTCTTTGCGGGGCGTCGCCCGGGTTTTCTTGATGAAGCCGTGCAGAAGCACCATCGTCCGGCCCGAAACCATGAAGAACACTCTGGCGATCCGCCTGTCGGGCAGATTGCTGCGCACTTCGTAAAGCCCGGGATGGTTCGTGATCGGCGCGCATAGCGGCGGACCGCAAGGCCAGCCGAATTCCACCTTCATGATATCCCGACCGATTAGTTTGCGGTTTTCCCGAGGCAACTCCATCAGCCACTCGTGTACTGGTTCTCGACCGCTGGCCAGCCGGTAGAACCGGGCGACGACGATTTTCTCCGGCGCCGTCACGGACAATGTGTACCACAAGTGATACGGTCAACGCCATCCGGGAGGTCCGGTGCGATGCTATTGACGGCAAGCGTGGCCAAGGCGTTGACGGTGTCGGGCGACCGAAACTCACCCCTCCGGCTTGAAGCCGTATTCTTCCCAGCGGCTGTTGACGAGGTCCATGTCGACGTCGTGGGGGATCACCATGGGCGGGTAGCGCTCGCCGCCATAGGCCTCCTCGGGCTCGAAATCGAGGTTGACCGTGGCGTCGATCAGAACCCGGCACCACTTGCCGGTGCCATACAGCATCGGATCGCGGTCCTTGAGGCGGGTCGAGGGGTCGAGCAGCGAGCCCCAGGAGCCCGGGAACATCACGATGTCGTCCTCGGCCGCGTTGACCCGGTAGGCGAAGGCCCAGTCGAGCGCGCCGTAGTCGTGGATGTCGATGTCCTCGTCGACCACCCAGATGTTCTTGTAGCGGAGATGGGACGCGTTCGAGCCCCAGATCGCCGCCGCCGCCTGCTTGGCCTGGCCGCGATAGGTCTGGCGCATCTGGAGCATCAGCGTGGTACCGTTATTGGCCGGCGCGCAATGGACGTCGGTAATGCCCGGGACACCGGCGCGTTCCAGCACGTTCCAGGCGACTCCCGCGCGCTGGATCGATGAAGTGATCGAGTTCTCGTTCAGCATCTTGGGCAGCGTGCCTTCGAGCGTACCGCGATGGATCGAGCCGTCGCGGTAGGTGACGCAGGTCACCTTGGTGACGTGCTTGGGCCCCTGGTCGCCGCCGAAATAGCCGGTGTATTCGCCGAACGGCCCTTCCTGCTCGAAGGTCGCCGGGTCGGGGTCGATGTAGCCCTCGATCACCATTTCGGCGTCGGCTGGCACCATCAGGTCGGAGGTCTCGCACTTGACGAGCGGCACCGGCTCGCCCCGGACCGCCCCCATCACGTCGTATTCCGAAACCCCCGTCGGCACCGGCGCCGAGGCGCAGTACGGCATCGCCGGTTCCCATCCGTAGACATGGGCAACCGGCATTTTCATCCCCCGGTCCTCCCATTCCTGGAAATGGACGCCCCAGTTCTGCGCGCGCCAGAGCAGCACCGGCAGGGTGTCCTTCTGGCCCAGCATGCCGCGATAGATGCCGATGTTGTGGACCCCGCTATCGGGATCCATGGTCACCGTCGCCGAGTAGGTGTTGATGTAACGACCGCCGTCTTCCCGGTGCCAGCGCGGCACCGGCACCTTGTAGATGTCGATGTCGTCGCCGGTGACGATGTTTTGCTTGACCTTGCCGGTCTTCACCTCAACCGGCGGCACGCGCTGCTGCAGGTAGTGACGGGTCGCCAGCACCAGATCGCGAACCGGCGCGTCCTGCGGCAGGCCGAGCATCATCCCGACCCTGGAATAGTTGGAGAGCCCGCCGGTGAAGACCGCGCGCGACCAGACGTCGTCGTCCGGCCCGTAGCCCTCGATGTTGTCGAACAGGAGAGCCGGTCCGTGCCCGGTCCCGAAGGTCTTGCGCGCGACGGTTCCGAGCTCGCAGTCCCAGTCCACCTTCGCGCCGATGCGCTGGAGCTCGCCCGCGATGTCGAGCGCCTCGATCCAGCCGCGCAGATCGCCGAACTGGCGCGGTTGCAGGCGGTTGGAAAGACCTTCGGGCTGGTCCATCGCAGCTCACTCCTTTTAGATTCGAAACCGGGTTATCCGAGATCGTCGAGGCCGAGCGCCGACCAGCGCGCGAGCGCGGCCTGCTTGTCCTCTTCCATGGGCTCGACCGTCGGCGGATAGCGGCGGCCGTCCCGCTCGGGCGGGTAGTCGAGATTGATCGTCGCGTCGATCAGCACCCGGTGCCACTTGCCTGTGCCGAACAGGTGTACGTCGGCGTCCCGGCGGCGGACCGAGGGGTCGAGCCCGGCGCCCCAGGTGGCGGGGAAGATCACGATGTCGCCCTCGCCCGCATTGACCCGCCAGGCGAGCGCCCAGTCGACCGCCGCGTAGTCGTGGATGTCGATATCCTCGTCGACGACGATGACGTGCTTGTAGCGCACGTGCGACGAGGAATCGCCCCACAGCGCGGCCGCGACCTGCTTGGCCTGGCCGCGATAGGTCTGGCGGATCTGGACCGCCATGTTGACGCCGGCATGGATTGGCATCCCGAACACGTCGGTGACGCCCGGCACGCCCGCCCGTTCCAGCGCGTTCCAGGCCGTTGCCGAACGCTGGACCGAGCTCATGATCGCGTTCTCGGCATAGCTGTAGGAAAGCGCCCCCTCGACCGTGCCGCGGAAGATCGGATCGTCGCGATGGGTGATGCAGGTCACCTTTGCGGTGTGTTTCGGCGTTCGCTCGGTCGCGTAATAGCCGGTGAATTCGGCGTAGGGACCCTCTTCCATGAAGGTCGCCGGGTCGGGGTCGATCCAGCCCTCGATGACGATCTCGGCGGAGGCCGGCACCATCAGCGGCACCGTCTCGCACGGCACCAGCTCGACGGGCGCGCCGCGGATCGCGCCCATCACGTCGTATTCCGAGATCTGGCGCGGCACCGGCGCGCCGGCGGTAAACCCGAGCGAGGGTTCCCAGCCGAGCACGAAGGCGACCGGCATCTTCTCGCCCCGCGCCTCGTATTTCGTGAAATGACCGCCCCAATGCTGCGCCCGCCACATCAGGACGGGAATCGAGTCCCTGCCGCCCACCATGCCGCGATAGATGCCGACATTGTGCAACCCGGTATCGGGATCCCTGGTCACGCAGCCGGCATAGGTCAGCACGTAGCGCCCGCCGTCGAGCCGGTTCCACTTGGGCACGGGAAAGGACAAGAGGTCGATATCATCGCCGGTGACGATGTTCTCCTTCACCGGGCCGCTGTCGACCATGACCGGCGGAATCCGTTCGTTGAAGATGGTGCGGCAGATCCACACCAGGTCCCGGACCGGCGTGTCCCGCGGCAGGCCGAACATCATGGCGAGGCGCGAATAGGCGCCCTGGCCGCCGACGAAAATCTCGCGGCAGCGGGCGTCGGCGCCGTTGTAGTCCTTGATATTGCGGAACAGGAAGGCGGGGCGGTCGCCCTTGCCCTGCGCCATGCGGTAGATCGTTCCGAGCTCGACGTCCCAGTCGACCTCGGCGTCGATCTCGCGCAACTCTCCCGCCCCGCGCAGCGCCTCGATCCAGCCGCGCATGTCGCCGAACGCGACCGGCTTTCGGGCGCCGGCGGCCTCGCCGCTTGGATTCACCCGGTTGTCCTTCCCCTCCGGAGCAGCAGGGGCGCATCTTAGTCACGGCACCCGCGCCGTCCAGTTGACAGCGCAAGCGGCGGGCCGGACCATCGCGCCCGCGATGACCGGGATCTCCGCACACGCCTTCGTCGACGACCGCCCGGGAGAAGGCATATTCCGGGTCAGGCGCGGCGCGTTCGTCGAGCCCGGCCTGTTCGAGCGCGAGATGGAGCGGATCTTCCGGCGCTGCTGGATCTATATCTGCCACGACAGCCAGCTTGGCGAACGCGGCCAGTACGTCCGGGGCTCCATCGGGCGCTACCCGGTGTTCGCGATTCGCGGCCTCGACGGCCAGATCCGCTGCTTCCACGATTCGTGCCCGCATCGGGGCTCGATGCTGACCCGCGGGCGCACAGGCGTTCAGCCCACCATCACCTGCCGCTATCACGGCTGGGCGTTCAACGCCGACGGCAAGTGCATCCGGGTGCGGGGCAGCGAGACCGGCTACAGCCGGGAAGCGCTGGACCGGCTCGGAACCGATCTCAGGCCGGTCCCGCGGGTCGCATCCTATCGCGGCTTCGTCTTCGCCTGCCTCGATCCGGATGTCGAGGACCTGGAAGTCTTCCTCGGCGAGTCGCGCCCGTTCATCGACCTGATGGCCGATCAGTCGGAACGGGGCATGGAGGTGCTGAGGGGCGAGAGCACCTACGTCATGCGGGCCAACTGGAAGCTGCAGACGGAGAATTCGACCGACGGCTATCACGTCGCCACGGTGCACCGGAACTTCGCCCACACGGTGCGCCAGCGCGAGGCGCTCGCGGGCAAGACCGAAGATACCCGCGCGAAGACCGAGGCAAGCCGCATCCTCGATCTGGAAAGTATTCGATCGGGCGGTTACGACGTCGGCAACGGACACATGATCAACTGGTCGGACCGGGGCTCGCCCGAATCCGCCCCGCTGAACGAGGCGCGCGAGGCGATTACCGGACGTTTCGGCGTCGACAAGGCGCGATGGATGATCGACCGGGGCCGCACGGTGACGATCTTTCCCAATTTCTTCCTCAACGACGTCGCGTCGACCTGCGTAAGACTGTGGCGGCCGATCGCCGTCGACCTCACGGAGATCGATACCTGGTGCCTCGCGCCCATCGGCGAGGGCGCCGAGGCGCGGCGCGCGCGGATCCGCAAATACGAGGATTTCTTCCTCCCTTCGAGCCTCGCGGTGCCGGACGACGTGCGCGCGATGGAGGTCGCCCATGACGGTTCGCTCGCGGCCGGCGGGGAGGCGTGGAACGACCTTGCGCTGGGCTATGCGACGATGGTCGAGGGCGCCGACGATGCCGCGCGCGAGCTCGGCGCCGCGCCGCTCTACAGCAATCCCGGGCGGGAGAGCGAGACGCCGTTCTACGCCTTCTGGCGCGAGTGGCGGCGCCGGATGGAAGGGCCGTGAGCGGTTTCGACGCGGCGCTGACGGCCGAGGCCGCCGATCTTCTCTACCGCGAGGCCTACCATCTCGACCGCCGCGAATGGGACGCCTGGCTGGCGCTATACACCGACGACGCGGTGTTCTGGGCGCCGGCGATCGCGGGCGAGGAGGGCTTCAGCGAGGACCCCGACAACGACGTCAGCCTGATCTATCTCGACCGCCCCGGGCTGGAGGCGCGCGTTTTCCGGATCGAAGGGCGGGATTCCTTCGCCAACGCCCCGTTGCCGCACACCGCTCATGTCGTGAGCAACGTCCGGGCGGTGGGAACCGGAGGCAGGGAAATCGAGGTTTCCGCCAGCTGGCTGGTCAACAGCTTCCGTAGAGTCGAGCCTCCGATACTCCGCGCCGGGCGCTACGCCTATACGCTCAGGCGAACCGATTCTGGGCTGACGATCGCGCGCAAGACGGTCTACGTGCTCGACGACCGGATCGTCGGGCCCATCGACATCTTCAACATCTGAATCCGGTTCAGCCCGGCGCGCGGAATTCCATCGGCAGGCGGCCCAACCGGCGTGCGCCGCCTTCTTCCACGACGATCGTGTTGCCGGCGCGGATCGCGCGCTCGCCGTCGGCCGATGTCGCCCAAGGTTTGAGGATGAAGCAATGCCCGGCCTCGACGATACGGCCCTGCGCGTCGCCGCCCGGCCGCGTGGTCGGCCCGTCCTGACCGAGGCCTAACCCGTGGCCCATGGTCGGCGCGGCCTTGAGCCCAGTCTTTTCCATATGCTCGCCCCAGAGGCGGATCAGCTCGGCGTACGGCACGCCGGGCCGGATCACGCCCATCAGCATCTCGAAGCAGGAGAGCGAGGCATCGAACAGCCGCTCGTAGTCGGCGCCGGACGGTCCGAGCGAAACGGCCTCGATGCTCTGCGCCATGTAGCCGGCATATTTGATCTCGGATTCGCAGATCAGGATGTCGCCTTGCTCCAGCGCACGGAAAGTCGGCATCAGGAATGTCTGGTTGGGTGCCTTGCCGATGCCGATCAGCAGCATGGCCGGCATTTCGCCGCCGTTCCGGATGTGGGCCGCCGTCATTTCGGCGTAGAGCTCGTGCTCGGTCGCACCGGGCCGGGCGTGTTCGAAGACCGCTTCGCTTATCGCATCGGCGCAGACCTGCGCGCGCTCGATCAGGGCGATCTCCTCGGCGCTCTTCACCTGCCGGATGTCGTGCATCAGCGCGGTCGCGTCGACGAATTCGGCCTCCGGAAACGCGTCTTGCAGGGCGTGAAGTTCCCCCGACGACACGGTGCCGTCGGGAAACCGCAGCACGCCCGCGAGCCCGGCAATGCCGACCCGCGCGCCGCCGCCGCAACGGTCGGCGAGCGCGGCCGCCATCGCCTCGCCCCAGCGGCCCTCGCGGGTCGCCCGGATGTCGCCGACCCAGTCCTGCGACGCCTGCCAGAACTCCACCCGCCGGGGCTCGCGGACGATCGCGACGGGCTCGCCCTCGGCCGGGAAGACCGCGGCCGCCGCCGTGCCGCCGCCGCCGATGGTCGTCAGATAGCGCACGTCCGGTTGACAGGCGTCCCATTCGCCCGTGTTCTCGGGTGCGACGATGCAGTCGAGACCGTTCTCCGCCATCGCCGCGCGCACGGCGGCGTATCGGCGCTCGCGCTCGGCCAGGCTCAGGCGCGGCAGGGATACCGGTTCCATCTCGGGATTGTGCTCGCTTGTTGCCCTATTCGCCAGTCGATAGGCTCGTCGCCGACCGCGCGGGAGGCGCCGCATGAAGTCCAGGGTGATGGTCCAGGTCGCGGACCGGCGCATCGAGCCCGACGAGCACGAGGTGCCGCCGGTCGGTCCCAAGGAAGCCCTTCTTCGGGTCGAGGCCTGCGGTCTGTGCGGCTCCGACGTCGATCAGTACCGCGGTAATTTCGCCGCCAAGGGCATCATGCGCTATCCCGTGATCCCCGGCCACGAGCCGGTCGGCCGCATCGCCGAGATCGGCGAGGAGGCGGCGCGTTCCTGGGGCGTGTCGGTCGGCGACCGGGTGGCGCTCGAACCCCACCTCTCCTGCGGGCGGTGCGAACTCTGCCTCGGCGGCGCCTACCACAACTGCCGGTCGCTGATGCCGCCCGGCGCACCACCCTGCTACGGCTACACCCCGCGCGACGTGGGCCACGGGCTGTGGGGCGGCTACAGCGAATACATCCACCTGCATGAGCGCACCATGCTGCACAAGGTCCCGGAGACCATGCCGCTCCCGTTGGCGCTTCTTTATCAGCCCATCGCGGCGGGTATCCGCTGGGCGGTGCAGGTCCCGGCGACGGCGATGGGCGACACGGTGCTGATCCTGGGTCACGGCCAGCGCGGGCTCGGCGCAGTGGTCGCCGCGCGCGAGGCGGGCGCGAGCACGATCGTCGTCACCGGCACGTCGAGGAGCGCGTACAAGCTCCGCCTGGCCGAGGCGCTCGGCGCCGACCACACCATCGAAGCCGACCGGGAGAACGTGGTCGAGCGGGTCATGGCGATCACCGGAGGCAGGGGCGTCGACGTGGCGCTCGACGTGGTGCCGGGCGCGGCGTCGGCGGTGGAGGACGCGGTCGCCGCCACGCGGATCGGCGGGACGGTCGTCCTGAGCGGCATCAAGGCGAAGGACCAGACCGTGGCGCTCGATGTCGAGGCGGTGATCTACAAGGAACTCGTCCTCAAGGGGGTCTACTCCCAGGCCCGCGATGCCTATATCGAGGCGTTCCGGATGCTGGAAGAGAACAGGTACCGCCTCGAACGGCTGCACACCCACGAATTCGCGCTCGACGACGCCGAGGAGGCTCTCCAGACCCTGGGTCG
The DNA here is from genome assembly GCA_965202835.1 of Alphaproteobacteria bacterium. Lineage (GTDB taxonomy): Bacteria > Pseudomonadota > Alphaproteobacteria > MPNO01 > MPNO01 > MPNO01. The sequence continues at coordinate 1,818,956 of CBDBCA010000002.1, forward strand.
CGAGCGAAACCCCGCCGCCGAGCCGATCTGCGTCTCGCTCCACCCCGAAGCTTAGCGCCGCCGCCCACCGGCGGTCAGGCCGCGGACGGAAATGAACGCGAGGAGCCCCGCGAACGACGCCACCGTCATCGCGATCGTCAGCGGCATCTGGGTCCCGTCGTCGAGGCCGGCGACGATGGCGCCCGCCAGCGCGCCGCACCCGAGCTGGGTGACGCCGAGGAGCGACGAGGCCGCGCCCGCGACCCGGGGAAACGGGGACAACGCGCCCGCCGTGGCCGGCGGCAGGATCAGCGCGAACGAGAACATATAGACAAAGACCGGCACCACGATCGCCCATGGGCCGAAGTCACCGCCGACGGCGAGCCCGACGAGAACCAGGGCGGATGCGAGCCCGCCCAGCGTGCCGCACATCAGCAAGCGGTCGATGCCCAGACGCAGGACCAGGCGGGCGCCGACCGGATAGCCGATCAGGTTTCCCACCATCACGAGCGCGAAGAACCAGCCGAACGATTTCGGCGTCTCGCCGAGATGGACGATGAAGGCGGCGGGCGAGCCGGCGAGGAACGCGAAGAGCGCGGCAAACGCCGCCGCCCCGCAGCCGACATAGGCCCAGAACAGGCCGTTGCGGGTGACCGTGGAGAAAGCCGCGAGCAGCCGACCCGGCTCGAGCGCGCGCCGGTCGGGCGACTCGTTGGTCTCCGGCAGCCAGCGCGCGTGGATCAGGAGCGCTGCCGCGGAGTAGGCGAGCATCACGATAAAGACCGACCGCCATCCCACCGATTCCGTCAGCCACGCGCCGAGCACGGGCGCGACGATCGGCGTGATGCCGAGCACGAGAAAGACATGGGAGAGCACGCGCGAGGCGGCTTCGCGGTCCAAGCGGTCGCGGACGATGGCGCGCGAGATCACCTGGGTCGCCGCCGCCGCGAGGCCCTGCACCAGGCGGGCGATCACCAGCATCTCGATACCGGGCGAGATCGCGAGCCCGGCCGAAGCGCAGACATATAGGAGCAACGCGAACAGCATGACCGGTCGGCGGCCGAATCGGTCCGACATCGGCCCATAGATGAGTTGGCCCGCCGCCATGCCAAAGACGAAAAGACTGAGGCTGAGCTGGATGGAAGAAAGATCGGTGTCGAGATCCGACGCCATTTCCTGGGCCGCCGGCAGCGCGATGTCGATCGACAGCGGATCGAGCCCGACGACAAGTCCAAGGAGGAGCGCGAAGAAGAGCCTTTCCCGGGCCGTCATGCGCCCGCGCCGATCTCGGCCAGGAAGATGTCGGCGAAATCCCTGAGCTTGGCCTCTCCGACACCGTGGATCCCGGCGAAGCTCTCGCGGTCGAACGGTCGCTCTCGCGCCATCTCGGTCAGCGAGCGGTCGGGGAAAACCGCATAGGCCGGCACGCCCCGCTCCTTGGCAAGCCGCAGGCGAAGCTGCTTGAGGCGCGCGAGCAGGGCCGTATCCGCATCGGTCAGAGGGGTCGAGTCCGGTTCCGGCGGGGCCCTGTTCGACTCCTGTTTTCGCTTCGCAACCTCCGCGCGGCGCTGAAACCCGCCCTCGCCACGGAGGAGCGCCCGACCGCGATCCGTGGTTTGCAGCCCGCCATAGCCCGCGATGTCGAGATGCAGATGCCCCGCGGCGGTGAGCTGGCGGACGATGCTGCGCCACACGGTCTTGGGATGGTGCGCGCCGCCGCCGAACGTCTCCCGGCGGTCGTGGCCGAACTTCAGGGCCTTTTCCGTCCGGGTGCCCGCGAGCACGTCGATGATGTGAGCCGCGCCGAAGCGCTGGCCGGTCTGCACCACGGCCGACAGCACCAGCCGGGCGTCCTCGGTCGCTTCGACCAGCTCGACCGGGTCGAGGCAGGTGTCGCAATTGCCGCAGGGCTCGATTCGCTCGCCGAAATAGGCGAGCAGCGTCACCCGCCGGCAGCCCGGCGTCTCGCAGTAGCCCACCAGCGCGTCGAGTCGCTTGTGCGCGCGCCGCCTGTGGTCGTCGCTGCTTTCTTCCCCGTCGATGAACACCCGGCGCATGCGGATATCGTCCAACCCGTAGAGCATGCAGGCATCGCCCGGCTCCCCGTCGCGCGCCGCGCGGCCGATCTCCTGGTAATAGGCCTCGATCCCCGACGGGATGTCGGTATGGAAGACGTAACGGACATCCGGCTTGTCGATGCCCATCCCGAAGGCGATGGTGGCGACGATCACGACGCCCGGCTCGGTGATGAAGATCTTCTGGTGGGTCGTGCGTTCCTCCGCGCTCATCCCCGCGTGGTAGGGCAGCGCGCGGATTCCCTCGCCTTCCAGCATCGCCGCCGTCTCCTCGACCTTCCGGCGCGACAGGCAATAGACGATGCCGCTCTGGCCGCGACGCTGCTTCACGAAGGAAAGAAGCTGGCGTTTCGGCGAGTTTCGCGGCTTTACGGCAAGGCGGATATTGGGCCGGTCGAAGCCGGCGACGAACTGCGCGGCGTCCGGCGACAGCAGCTTCGCGGCGATATCGTTCCGCGTCACTTCGTCCGCCGTCGCCGTCAGGGCGAGGATCGGCACTTCCGGGAACCGCGGGCGGAGAGCGGAAAGCGCCCCGTATTCGGGCCGGAAGGCCGGGCCCCATTGCGAAATGCAGTGCGCCTCGTCGACGGCAATCAGAGAAAGCGGCAAGCGCGTGAGCGCCGCGAGCATCCGTTCGGTCATCAGCCGTTCCGGAGCGAGATAGAGCAGCCGAATTTCGCCGGCCGCGACGCGCCGCCAGATCGATACGTTTTCCTCGCGTGAATTCAGCGAGTGGATGGCATCCGCCGCGACGCCCGTAATCCGGAGCGCCGCCACCTGGTCCTGCATGAGTGCGACCAGCGGCGAGACCACGATGGTCAGCCCGCCCCGGACCAGCGCTGGAATCTGAAAGCAAAGCGACTTGCCGCCGCCGGTCGGCATCACCGCCAGCGCGTCGCGCCCGGCAAGGACGGTATCGATCACCTTCTCCTGGCCGGGCCGGAAGGATTCGAAGCCGAAAACGCTCTTGAGAACCCGATTCTTCGCCACTCGACCCTATCCCGCCGCGTCACGACCTTGCCGTGTTCGCAATCCCCGGTCCAGCCCCCGCGAATGTTCGGCTTGCAATCGACGCGGCCGTGCTAGAGTCCATCCATGCCCCGCGCCACCGGGGCGGAGACCGGGCGATGGCCGGCGACAAAGCAGTGGACGTCGAGGCGATGCGGACGCTGCTCACCGAAGAGCGCGAAATTCTTCTGCGTGCCAGCGCTGAAACGGCGGAAGATCGCGCTCCTGTCGAACTCGATCAGCAGGCGGTGGGCCGTTTGTCGCGGATCGACGCACTGCAGGTCCGCGCGATGGCCGAGGCTTCCGAGACGCGGCGCCAGGGCCGTCTGCAGCGCATCGACGCGGCTCTCAAGCGGATCGAAGATGGAAGCTACGGCGAGTGCCTCGAATGCGACGAGCCGATCCCGCCGCGCCGCCTCGAAATCGATCCCGCCGCCGCCCTTTGCGTTTCCTGCGCAGGCTGAGGCCGGGCGGGGGAAGCATCGTCGGTGCACTTTACTTTGTGCGAACGCTCCGCCAGTGGCTGCCCTACATGGCTTCCTGATCGAAATAATCTTCGTCGATGCGCTTGACCTCGTGATGTACTCGCGTTCGTACACCGACGCCGTGCAGAACCATTAGGCGGGCCAATTCGTCGCCGTCGATCAGAACAATCCGCTTCGGACTCCGCGCCACATAATCCTTCGCAGCACGCGTGAATACGGCCGTGGTGACGAAAACGCCCTTGGCTGTGCCCGCCGCGTCGATCGCACCCGCGAAGTTGCGCAGGTCCCCCTCTCCCACGGTTTTGCCGTCGCTGTATTTCTTAGCCTGCACATAGACCTCGTCCAGTCCAAGTGCGTCCTCTCGGATCGTGCCATCGATTCCGCCATCGCCCGAACGTCCGGTCACACGACCCATCGCGGAGTTGCCGCCGCCATAACCCATCGCGATCAGCAAATCGACGATTACTCGCTCCAGAAATACCGGTTCTGCATTGCGAACCCGGTCCAACACCTCGGCTTCCAGCATCGCGCGCATTTCATTGGCGGCACGGTCCAATTTCTCCTCGGGCGTCTCTCCGGATTCATCGTCTTGCGGCCGTGGCCGTTTTGTGGGCGGCGATTGCCCGTGTGTCCGGTTCTTCCATTCGACATAGGCGGGATATTCAAGCAGCAGCTTCAGATCGACCCGGGCCGGGTCCCGCGACAGCAGTTGTCCGCCTTCAGGCGTCAACCGGTAAATGGCACGGCGAACCCTTTCCACCAGACCGGCGTATAGCAAGTGGGTAATGCCCCAGCTCACCCTGTCCTTCAATCTGGTCGTATGGCCGCCCCGAGTCCTCTCCAACATGTCTTCGGACGTCAACCGTTCAGAGGCAGCTACCCGCGCGCACACCTCCGCTACCGTTGTCGGGCGCCCGTCTGTCAACGCCCTGAGAACCGGAAGCATGAGTGACTGAAAGTCGGGAACGGCCATTGACTTCCGCTCCCCTACGCCGCCGATTGCCGCGGCGTCACGCGCTTGGCGATCTCGCGGCCGGACTCCATCTCCGCCCGGCGAAGCTCCCAGGTCTTCTGCAGGTTCAGCCAGAGTTGAGGTGTCGTCCCGAAATAACGCGCCAGCCGGAGCGCCGTGTCCGCGCTCACGCCGCGCTGGCCGTTCAGGATTGTCGTCACCCGGTTGACCGGTACGCCCAGCGCCTTCGACAGCGCGTTTGCCGACAGCTCGAGTTCGTCGAGTTGCTCGCGCAGGATTTCGCCCGGATGCACCGGTCTCATGCCGTTCTTCGTGTTCATGACGGATACCTCTCAGTGGTAGTCCACGATCTCCACGTCGCACGGTCCGTCGTCGGTCCAACGGAAGCAAATACGCCATTGCACGTTGATCCGAATGCTGTACTGGCCGGCGCGGTGGCCCCGAAGCGCTTCCAGCCGGTTGCCCGGCAACGCGGCGAGGTCTCCAAGCGTCTCGGCGCTGTCCAGCAAGGTCAGGCGGCGCGCTGCCTGACGGGCGAAACCGTGAAACGCCGCGACACGCCGTCCCTCGAAGAAACGTCGTGTTTCCCGATCCCTAAAGCTTCGGATCATGCAAGCCGACGGTATCTTTTGTTACGGTCTCCGTAAAGGCACCTCGCCGTCCCATCTTGAGCCCTGCCTCCAGCCGTTGGCGATACCGCTCAAGCGCCGCCCGAAAGCCGGGTGGTGGGCGCGGGAGTGTGTGCCGTGCCCTTCGGCCTCGATTTGCGCACCCTGCTCGACGCGGAATGCGATTGTTTGCGCCGCTAACGGGTGCGGGCTAGGTTGCGTTCCCAAAGGCGGGAGGCGCCGATGTGCGGCATCGTCGGATTGTTCTTCAAGAACCCGGCGCTCCGGGACCAGCTCGGTACCCGGTTCGCGACGATGCTCGCCGGCATGGCCGACCGCGGTCCGGACAGCGCCGGTCTCGCGGTCTTCCACGACCCGGTGCCGGAGCCCGGGTGCAAGCTTACCCTGTTCGCCGCGGAACCGGAGCATGACTGGGAAGCGCTCGGGAGCGCTCTCGCCGCCGCGCTGGGATCGACTCCGCGGATCGACGTGCGGTCGAACCACGCGGTCGTCCGCATCGGCGGAACCGCCGACCGGGCGGTCGATTGGCTTGCCGCCAACCGGCCCGATATCCGCGTCATGGGCTACGGAAGGCTGATCGAGGTCTTCAAGGACAAGGGTCTGCCAGCCGACATCGCCGAGCGGTTCGGGGTGGGCGAGATGGGCGGCACGCACGCCATCGGGCACACCAGGATGGCGACCGAAAGCGCGGTGACGACGGAGCACTCGCACCCCTTCATCGCGGCCGAAGATGTCTGCCTGGTGCATAACGGCTCGCTCAGCAACCACAACCGGCTGCGTCTGCGGCTCCAGCGAAGGGGGCTGCGCTTCGAGTCCGACAACGACACCGAAGTCGCGGCGCGTTACTTCGCCCACCGTCTGAACGAGGGAGCGACGCTCAAGGAGGCGATGGAGGCGGGTCTCGACGATCTCGACGGGTTCTATACCTTCGCGGTCGGCACCGCCGACGGCTTCGCGGTGCTGCGGGATGCTTTCGCCTGCAAGCCCGCCGTGCTCGCCGAAACCGACGACTGGGTGGCGATGGCGTCAGAGTTCCGCTCGCTCGCGGAGCTTCCCGGCGTCGACGGCGCGACGATCTGGGAACCGGAACCCTCGATCGTCTACACCTGGTCGCACGAGGCGGATTCATGACCACGGTCGATCTCTCGACGAGCTCGGTGCGGGAGCTCAACGCGCGGCTGCACGCGCTCGGGGTCGATACCAACGAGACCGCGTGGCGCATCGCCGGACCCAAGGGGGCGCATGCGGTCGCGGCGGGGCTCACGGTGCCCGTGTCGGTCGAGATCGACGGTCACGTCGGATACTACTGCGGCGGGATGAACCAGGCCGCCGACTTGACCGTAAACGGCCATTGCGGCACCGGCGTCGGCGAGAACATGATGTCGGGATCGGTCCGGGTCCGCGGCAACGCATCGCAATGCGCGGGCGCCTCGGCCCATGGCGGCCTGCTGGTGATCGAGGGGGACGCGGGGCCGCGCTGCGGCATCTCGATGAAGGGCGTCGACATCGTGGTCGGCGGATCGGTCGGCCATATGAGCGCGTTCATGGCGCAGTCCGGCAATCTCGTGGTGTGCGGCGACGCCGGCGAGGATCTCGGCGATTCGATCTACGAGGCCACGATCTATGTCGGCGGCGGGACCGGACGCCTCGGCGCCGACTGCATCGAAAAGGAAATGACGACCGGGCATCGCGAAATGCTGTCCGCGCTCCTTGAGCGCGCCGGAATCGAGGCCGATTTGTCTACTTTCCGCCGCTTCGGCTCGGCGCGCCGGCTCTACCATTTCCATGTCGACAATGCGGATGCCTATTCGTGAGCGTCGACCGCCGCACGCTGCGCCCGTCCGCCACCTTTCCCGACCACGTCCTGGCCGAAATCCATCGCGCGGCCGATCAGGGCGTCTATGAAATCCGCGGCTTCGGCACCAAGCGCCATCTGCCGACTTTCGACGATCTGCTGTTTCTCGGCGCCTCCATGTCGCGATACCCGCTCGAAGGTTATCGCGAGCGCTGCGACACCGATGTCGTGCTCGGCGACCGTTTCGCCTCCAGGCCCATCGAACTCGCGATCCCGATCACCGTCGCCGGCATGAGCTTCGGCGCGCTCGGCGCCAACGCAAAGGAGGCGATCGGGCGGGCCTGCACCGCGATGGGCACCAGCTCGACCACCGGCGACGGCGGGATGACCGAGGAGGAGCGGCAATCCTCCAAGACCCTGGTCTATCAGGTGCTGCCGTCGCGCTACGGCATGAATCCCGAAGATTTGCGCCGGGCGGACGCGATCGAGGTCGTGGTCGGCCAGGGCGCCAAGCCCGGCGGCGGCGGCATGCTGCTCGGCCAGAAGATCACCGGGCGGGTGGCCGAAATGCGCGATCTTCCGGTCGGCATCGACCAGCGCAGCGCCTGCCGCCACCCCGACTGGACCGGCCCCGACGACCTGACGATCAAGATCCGGGAGCTGCGCGAAATCACCGACTGGGAGAAGCCCGTCTATGTGAAGATCGGCGCCTCCAGGCCGCAATTCGACGTGCCGCTCGCGGTCAAGGCGGGCGCCGACGTAGTCGTGCTGGACGGCATGCAGGGCGGCACCGCCGCGACCCAGGACGTGTTCATCGAGCATGTCGGCATTCCGATCCTGCCCGCCGTCCGCCAGGCGGTCGAGGCGCTGCAGGAGCTCGACATGCACCGGAGGGTCCAGCTCGTCGTATCGGGCGGCATCAGGAGCGGCGCCGACGTCGCCAAGGCGCTCGCGCTGGGGGCGGACGCGGCATCGATCGGCTCCGCGGCGATGGTCGCGCTCGGCTGCAACCGCCCGGTATATGTCGAGGACTATCACGCCATCGGAACCGAGCCCGGCGCCTGCCACCACTGCCACACCGGCCGCTGTCCGGTCGGCGTGACCACCCAGGACGCCGATCTCGAAGCGCGCCTCGAGCCGGAGCAGGGCGCGCGGCGACTCAGAAACTATCTCACCACGATGGTGCTGGAGCTTCAGACCATCGCCAGGGCGAACGGCAAGAGCCACGTGCTCAATCTCGAGCCCGAGGACTTGGTCGCGCTGACCATCGAGGCCGCTGCGATGGCGGGCGTGCCGCTCGCCGGGACCGACTGGATACCGGGCCGCGACTAGCGGAGCCCGGTCGGCAACACGGAGGAATGACATGAGCGTCGATCTCGCCACGGTGGCCGAGGACAAGGGGATCCGATATTTCCTGATCAGCTTCGTCGACCTGTTCGGGGTGCTGCGCTCGAAGCTGGTGCCGGCGCGCGCGATCGCCGAGATGCAACGGGACGGCGCCGGTTTCGCGGGCTTCGCGGCGTGGCTCGACATGACCCCGGCCGATCCCGACATGTTCGCGATCCCCGACCCCGACAGCCTGATCCAGCTTCCCTGGAACCGCGAGGTCGGCTGGCTCGCCTCCGATCTGTGGATGAACGGCGCGCCGGTCGAGGCCTCGCCCCGAATCGTGCTGAAGCGCCAGATCGAGCGCGCCGAAGCCGCCGGCTACAGCATGAAGACCGGCGTCGAGTGCGAGTATTTCCTGCTGGCGCCCGACGAGGTCGCGGTTTCCGATCCCCGCGACATCCAGGAAAAGCCCTGCTACGACCAGACCGCGCTGATGCGCCGCTTCGACGTCATCGCCGAGATCTGCGACGCGATGATCGAGCTCGGCTGGAAGCCCTATCAGAACGACCACGAGGACGCGAACGGCCAGTTCGAAATGAACTGGGAATACGACGACTGCCTGGTCACCGCCGACCGCCACGCGTTCTTCAAGTTCATGGTCAAGACGGTCGCCGAGCGCCACGGCTATCGCGCGACCTTCATGCCCAAGCCCTTCCCCAACCTGACCGGGAACGGCTGTCACACCCATGTGTCGCTGTGGGACGGGGACGGGCGCAACCTGTTCCTCGACGAGGACGGCGAGATGGGCCTGTCCGCGTTCGCCTACAGCTTCCTCGGCGGGATCGTCCACTCGGCGGACGCGATGTGCGCTTTGTTCAACCCGACGGTCAACAGCTACAAGCGGATCGACGCCACCGTCACGCTGTCGGGCGCCACCTGGTCGCCCAACGCGATCAGCTATTCCGGCAACAACCGCACCCACATGATCCGCATCCCGGACGCCGGAAGGTTCGAGCTCAGGCTGATGGACGGGGCCGCCAACCCCTATCTGGCGCAGGCGGGCGTGCTTGCCGCCGGGCTCGACGGCATCGAGAACGAACGCGACCCCGGCAAGCGCCTCGACATCAATATGTATACCGAGGGCGACCGGCTGCGCCGCATCCGCCGGCTGCCCCTCAACCTGCTCGACGCGCTGCGCCTGTTCGACAAGAACAAGGTGGCGCGCGCGGCGTTCGGCGATGGGTTCGTGGACAGCTACGTCAAGCTGAAGCTGGACGAATGGCGGAGCTACGCGACCACGCTCTCGCAATGGGAGTTCGACCACACGCTCGACGCCTAGCGCCTGTCCGTTTCAGATAGAAGCGCTGTTACCCTTGCTTCCTGACCGTCATGGTCGGCGAAGGCCGACCATCCACGAGTTTTTAAGTCCCTGGAATCAAAAACAAAACGTGGATGGTCGGCCTCCGCCGACCATGACGGAAGAAAATGGACAAGGCGGTTCCAACCAAAGCGGACACGCTATAGAGCAGGTTTCGACCGGGCACGATCGCAGCCGGCTGTCGCCCAAGAAGACCCCCTCACCCCGACCCTCTCCCCGGCGGGGAGAGGGGGACTCGCGCGCCGGCTCCGGCTCACCTTCTCCCCTCCCGCTCGCGGGAGGGGCCGGGGGAGGGTGGGCTCACATCAACGCCGCGCGAAGCGGGGAATGACCTTTTCGCCGAACAGGCGGACCGAGCGTTCCGCGAGCTCGTAGGGCATGTCGTTGAAATTGACCTGCATCGAGGCGTGGTCGCAGCCGCCCATCGCCCGGTCGAATTCGTGCAGCTGTTCGACGATGTCGTCCGGCGTGCCGACGAAGGCGGCCATGTGCTCGACCTGCGTTTCGAAGGTCTCCGCCGCCATCCGCGCGCGCATCTTGTCGTAGTTGCCGTAGGTCGAGGGCGGCGGGCCCTTCGCGTAGCCCGCGGTCGCGTCGACGATAGACTCGAAATGGCGCTCGATCAGCGGCTTGGCGATGTCGATCGCTTCCTCGCGGTCTTCGCCGCAATACATGAAAACCGCGAGCATCACGGTGGGCTTTCCCGGGTGCCCGGCCCGCTTCCAGGCCTCGCGGTAGACGCCGACCAGCTCGGACGGCGTCGCGCCGACGCCAGGGATCGCCATCACCGCGTGGCCCAGCGTTCCGGCGCGCTCGAACGAGGCCGGGGTCCCGACCGCCGCGATGTAGATCGGCGGACGCGGCTTCTGGGTCGGGCGCGGCAGCGAGGTTACGTTCTCGAAGCTGTGGAATTGTCCGTTCGCGGTGACGTTCTCCTCTTCCAGCAGGCGGCGGACCTGCTCGAGCCCTTCCTCGAAGCGGACGACGCTCTCCTCCATGTCGATGCCGAAACGCTCGTATTCGTGATGCAGGAAGGCCCGCGCGAACCCGACATCGAGCCGCCCGCCCGAAATCGCGTCGAGCATGCCGATCTCGCCCGCCAGCTTGAGCGGGTTGTTGAACACCGGCAGAACCGCGCCGGTCACCATCCTCGCGGTCCGGCTGCGCTGCGAGGCGGCGGTGAGAAACACGATGGGGTTGGGGCTGTAGCCGCCCCAATGGTGGAAGTAATGCTCGACGATCCGCACATGGCTGTAGCCGTAGCGGTCGCAGAGCCCGACCAGATCCAGCGACTCGGCGAAATATTGCGCCGCCGGCTTTTCGCCCGGCCGGACGTCGGGAAAGAACTGCATGCCGAACCGCACCGGCGCCTCCCGGTCGTCACTCGCCCCGCGGCATCTTACTCCAGGCGGGGAGGCGGTAACGCGCATGACGGATTGACGCGGCGGATGCGCTTCGGGCATGTCTCCGCGCACACGAGCCAAACCTGCCGGGAGTTCCGAATGAAGGTCTACTACGCGCCCAACACCCGTGCGGTTCGCACGGTGTGGCTGTTGAACGAGCTCGGGCTCGACTACGAGCTCGAACGCTTCAAGCTCGGCGAAAAGGCGATGCGCTCGCCGGAATACCTGGCGGTCAATCCGAACGGCCGCGTGCCGACGCTCGACGACGGCGAGGTGCGGATGTCGGAGAGCACCGCGATCGCGCAGTATCTGGTGGCGCGCTACGGCGACGGCTCGCTCGGGCGCGGTCCCGATTCGCCCGACTTCCCGGCCTATCTCCAGTGGCTGAATTATGCCGAAGGCATGATCATGCCGCCGATCAACGCCTACGTGGTGGAGACGATCCTGTTGCCGCCCGACCGGCGCAGCGAGACCCACGCCGACCGGGCGATGCGCCTGCTCAACCGTACGCTCGGGCCGGTCGAGGCCCGACTGGAAGGGCGGGATTATCTCGTGGGATCGTTCAGCGCCGCCGACACGCTCACCGGCCATGCCTGCGTCATGTCGGAGAAATTCGGCGCCGACCTCTCCGACAAGCCCAACATCAAGGCCTATAACGAGCGCCTGCTCGCCCGCCCGGCGCTGCAAGCGGCGTGGGACGCCTGAACGGGGGCAAGAGAAGCGCGTTTCCTCCCCCAAAGGGGCCTGTCTCGCTTGGCACGTCCCCATGGTCTACGGTGGGTTAGCCTGGATTTCTCACAAAGGGTTGGCGGTTAGAGGTGTCGGACAAGGAAAGAGGCATTGTGACAGGCACTTGTCGGGTCGCGGACCGGCGCGGCGATGCTCGCGCTCTGTCCCGCGCCCCGGCTGTCACCCCGGAGTTGTTCCGGGGTCCAGAGCCACAGGCACCGTTCTCGCCCGGTTTTCCCGGAACGGGGTCCGGGGCAGGCCTGGACCCCGGAACAAGTCCGGGGTGACAGCCTTGGGGTCGGCCATGCCGCGGGCTTTCCGTCGGCCGGTGGTGAGAAATCCGGGTTAGGGGGTCGACCATGGCCGAGGCCGAGCCAAGTCCGACCACGGGGGAACCGGCGGGCCAGTTCTACATACTCGCCGCCTCCGTGCTGACACTGCTGATCGGGTCGGGCGCCATGTTCCTGGTGGTGGTCGCGCTCAAGCCGATCGCCGCCGAGTTCTCCTGGCCGCGCCAAGTGCCGTCGCTGGCCTTCTCGCTGCAGTTCCTCGGCGCGGGGTTCGGCGGATTTTTCATGGGCCGCGTGCTCGACCGCTACGGCATGGGGCCGCCCGCCCTCGTCGCCGCGCTTACGATCCCGTGCGGCGCCATCCTGCTGAGCCGGTTCGACGCCGCCTGGCAGCTCTACGTCATCTACGGGCTGCTGATCGGCTTTTTCGGGACCGGCGCGCTCGCCGCGCCGGCGATGGCGAATATCGCCCGCTGGTACATACGCCGCCGCGGGATGGCGGTCGGCATGGTGGCCGGCGGCCAGGCGCTCGCCGGCATCATGTGGCCGCCGATCTTCACTCTCGTGATGGAGGCGCATGGCTGGCGCATGATGGCGCTCGCCTTCGGCGCGGTCGCGCTGGTTTTCCTGCCGCCGCTCGCTTTCGTGCTGCGGCGGAGACCGGAGATGCCTTCGGGAACGCCGGGAATGCCCACGGCGCCCGGTCGGCGAAGCGTCGCCCGGCCCGGCTCGCCGATATCGGTGCGCGCCCTGCAAGCCGGGCTCTGCGCCGCGATCATCGGCTGCTGCGTGGCGATGGGGCTGCCGCTGGGCCACCTCGTCTCCTATGTCACCGACCTCGGCCATGACGCGAGCAGCGCGGCGGGGGTGCTCTCGGTGATGCTGATGTCGGCCTTCGTCAGCCGCGCGGTCTGCGTCGGGTTGCTGGCCGACAGCATCGGCGGGCTCAGGGCGCTGTTCATATTCTGCGGCGCGCAGGCCGCGATGCTCGCCGCCTTCACGACGGTCGACGGGCTGGTGGCGCTGTATGCGGTCGCGATCCTGTTCGGGCTCGGCTATGGCGGCATCTTCCCGGTCTACGCGGTGGCGATCCGGGAGCTGATGCCGGTCACCGAGGCGGGACGGCGGACCGGGCTGGTGTTCCTGTTCGGCGCCCTCTCGATGGGGTTCGGCAGCTGGATCGGCGGCGTCCTGTTCGATGCGACCGGAACCTATGTCAGCGCCTTCCTGCTCGGCGTCGCCTTCAACGTCGCCAACCTCGTCGTCCTCGCCGTGCTGATCGCCAGGATCGGTCCCCGGCGGCTGCATCCGGCGGCGGCGTGACCGGGAACCCGCGATCAATAACCCAGGACGCCGTAGTCGCCGTCCGCTATCAGGCGGATGGAGACGTACAGCCCGAGCAGCGCGCACAGCACCCAGGGGGAATTCATCGCATAGATGTAAACGTATAATTCGCGCCGGCCGATCCGCGCATGCCGATCGGCAACGAAAAAGCTGACCAGATAGGCCGAGGTCGCATAGGTCAATTGCCAGAACAGCATCACGCCGATAATGCCCGCGACGGGGGCGGGCAATAGATCGAACGTATAGGCGGCGTAGAGAATCAGCGTCGGGATCGGGGTTACAAAGCCGTTGGCAATGTCCACGTTGAAACCGTATGTGCGCCGGTCGGCGTAAGAGCCGTCATACTGCGAGTAAGTCGCCCAGACATCCGCCCATACCGTCGACGACAATATCGCCGTCAGGGGAATTTTTGCGGCAAGAAATTCGACGATCGGCAAGCAACCGGTTTCCGACCGGCGCACGCGCCAATACTCGGTGCGCCTCTCGATGTAGTCCCGCCTGAGATACAGACAAACTTCCCAGTAGCAGATCACCAGATTGATCGAGAAGAACAGGATCAGGAGGGCATGGACGACGTCGAAATCCCCGCGAAACCGGTAGCGCGCGCCGATGCCGGCGAATGTCAGGATCGCGATGACCAGCACGGTGAACAGCCCCGCCGGAATAACCGGTCCGGTCCGGCGCGGGTCGGATTCGGGATGCGCGTGTTCGGCGCCGTTCTCGGGCATCTGTCCTGATCCTCGCGGACGTTCCGGCGTCGCGGCTCGCCGTATTTTACCCTGCAGGGCGTGCCGCGCCCCGGACAGGATTGGAGCGCCTTGAACGCATTGCGATGCTCGCGACTTCTTCGATGCCCGTGTCGCGAAGCTTGGGGAACCCGCGAGACTCTGGCAGAATTGCCGAATGGCACCTGCCCGCGCCAAAGGCTCGAATTCCCGTTCCCTCGCGGGTCTCGCCCCGGACGAAGTGAAGTCGACGGTCGACGGATACACCGCGATCTACAATGCCGGCCCGGAACACCGAAGAGAGCATTACCGCTCGTTCGTGAACCGCTACTACGATCTCGTGACCGACTTTTACGAGTTCGGCTGGGGTCAGTCCTTCCACTTCGCTCCCCGGCACCGGGGCGAGAGCTTCAAGGAGTCGCTGCTCAGGCACCAGCGCTTCCTCGCCGACCGGCTGTCCCTGGAACCCGGGATGCAGGTGCTCGACGTGGGGTGCGGGGTCGGGGGACCGATGGGCAATCTGGCCCGCCATACCGGCGCCAGCTTCGTCGGTATCAACAACAACGCCTACCAGATCGAGCGGGCGAAGCTGCACACGAGGGACGTTCAATCGCTGTGCGGCTTCATCCACGCCGATTACATGCGGATTCCGGAACGCGACGATCGCTACGATGCCGCCTTCGCCATCGAATCCATGCCGCACGCACCCGACAAGACAGGGGCGTTCCGGGAGGTCTTCCGCGTCCTGCGCCCGGGGGCGTGTTTCGCGGGCTACGAGTGGTGTCTCACCGAGGATTTCGATCCGGGGAACGCAGAGCACCTGCGCATCAAGAACGACATCATGATGGGAGACGCGTTACCGGACATCGCCCTCACGTCGGAGATTTGCACCGCATTGCGGTCGGCCGGATTCGAGCTCCTGGAGTCTCGGGACCGCGCCCTCGAGTCGGATCCGGAAACGCCCTGGTACCGCGCTTTGCAGGGTCGCGACTTCACTCTTGCCAGCGTTCCGCGCACACCTCTTGGCCGTGCCCTGACCAATCTGGTATTGCGGGCCGGGGAAGGGTTGCGGGTGGTTCCCGAGGGCACCCGCGCGGTCAGCACGCTGCTGAACGCGGCGGCGGACTCGCTTGTCGAAGGCGGCAAATCCGGTCTCTTTACGCCGATGTTCTTCTTCCTGGCCCGCAAACCCCCGCGCCGGGAAGGCTGACCGCGCTCAAGACATGGAACGGGCGGATGCCGCCTCGGCGTCGGCGGCCGTCAGATCGAGCCGCGAGTTGCCGTAGGAGACGCGCGGCCTGAGGTCGAGCGGAACGTCGACGATGACCCGGACGCAATCCGCCGCCAGGCGGTATATGAGAACCGGACCCGACCCGCCGAGCACCACATGCCCGAAACCTTCGAACGGCAGGCTCGCTTCGCTCAACGCGATCCCCAGCATCCGCGAGCAGGGCGTCGGGTTGGTCGACAGACCCGGCGATTGGCGCACGATCGAGGCCCTGCCGCCGGCGCGCCGTCATGATCCGGCTAAAGAGCAGGGCCACTTTCCGCCTTGCCCCGTCGCGGCTTCGATGCGCCGCAGTCGGAAGTCTCGGGAGAAAAAATCCCAGCGTGTTAATGCCGTTTGCAGCTCGTGGCAAGCCACGCCGCGTCCGAAGATGGCCACGGTGAACCGCTAAACCGCCTTGGCGTTCAGCTGATCCTCCGGAGCCCTGAAGTAGAAGTCGTGCGCTTCGGGTCCGGTAAGGAGTACCAAGTCGCAGAACCCGAGCCGGAAGCGGAACGACTTCGCCATGATCGCGTCAGCCGCGGCTCAGCATCGAGACCGGATCCCTTTGGAATTCCGGCGGATTGCCGATCAGCGGCCATCCGCCCGAGAGCTCGGGAGCGGCGTTTCCCGACCGGAGCGAGCCCCGCGCCGATTGCGGGGTGGTCACGGTCTGAGCCCGGTTGGTCGTCTCCGCCCTCAATGGACGAACGGCAGCATCGAAAAGCGCGCCTGCCGCGTGTAGCGTTCCCACAACGCGCCGTACTTGGCGCGGCAACGGCGCTCGTCGCGCCTCGAGCGGTGCCACAACAGACCCGCCAGCCAGGCCGGCAATAGGAAGGGGAGCCAGGAAGCAAGCCCCGTGGTGAGGGCGAAAGAGAGGTAGATGCAGATCTCGCCGGTGTAGTTGAGATGTCGCCCGATACCCCAGAACCCGGAGACCAGAAGGCGGCCGTCCAGGGACCGCGCTGGCTTCCCCCAGATCGTGACGTCGGGGTCGCGCTTGAAGCGGTGCTTTTGCTGATTGGCGCCGCGGAAGAGCCAGAAGCCGAACACGAACAACAGGACGATCGCGGCGGCGGCGACGGGAGACAGCGGTTCCCGCGCGTGCACCAGCCACCAGCCGGGGAGGCAGTAGAAGAACGGCACCAGCACATAATCCCCCCAGACCAGGTTCCATCCGAAGCGCTCGCTGACGATGTCCCAAGTGTGGATCATCCCCTGTTCGAACTGGAAGTAATTGAGCACGTAGAGGAACGTGAAGACTTGGTACAGCGCCATCCCGAGGGTCAGCCCGCCATAGGTTTCGTATTGCACGGCGGCAAAGGACGCGTTGAACAGCGCGAGGCCGATGAGCGAGGGGCAGTAGCTGAAGAGCTTCAGGTCCAGTCCGAGCCAGGTCGGGCCGGCTTCGACACCCATGAAGAAATCCCGCCGGGAGACTTGCGATCCCTTGCGGGCCCGCGCGCCCTGGAAAAACAGCCAGCCCGAAAGAGCGAATGCGAAGGCGTTCGCCGCGACGAACAAGGCGGCAAAGTGGGTATGAAGCACCGAGAACGAAAACCAGCCCGAGACCTGGGCGAGACCCGCCGCAACCGCGACGATCAGGAACAGGGCGAGGCCGTTGAGCTTGTAGACGCGCCGTTCGCCGTCCGCGTCGGACCCGGTGACGCGGCGCCCGGGCAGAAACGCCGAACCGAGAAACAGGACGGCGACGAACGCCGGCAGCATCGCCGCCGCTTCGAGCAAGGTGTCGGCCGAGAGCGCGGAGACCGGTGCGTATGGCTCAGGCGCCGGCATCGCCGTTCTCAGCCCCGCGGGCCGGGTGTTCCCGCCACTTGCGAACGGTCACTTTCCTAAAAGCCTGCACGACCGGGTTGAACTCCACGGAACGCGCGTCGATATTACATGCATCCCGTTTCCCACGGTATTCGCTCGCAATGTCGCGGCTGCGGCGAAACGCATGCGCGCCCGCCCGGGTTTTTCGCGTAGCGACTTCTTCATGTCCACACCTCCGTCCCTGGCAGGACCGCCATGGCGCGGGGCGGTGCCCCGCCGCGGGGTAGCACCGGGATGGTCCGGCTTCTAAGCTTGTCCGGCGGAGGTCGCGTATAGTCGCGGGATCCGCTCCCCCGACGGAGGCGAGGCCGGCTGTATGCGCCCCATGCACCGCACCGAAGACGCAGAGGCCGCGTTTCACGCGCGCATCGGCGCGGAGAATCTGGGCGCGCTGTGGGTCGGGCGGAGGGGGGTCGACCTTGGCCGCCCGAACACGCCGGCGCGGCCCGCGCTCTGGCGCAACGAGGATGTACGACCCCGGCTGATGGAAGCGGGCCGCCTGGTGAGCGCCGAGGACGCGTTCCGCCGCGTGCTGGTCCTCCAGAACCCGGGCTTCGGCGGCGCCATGCGGGCGACGCAGACGCTCTATGCCGGCATCCAGCTCGTCCTTCCCGGCGAGATCGCGCCCTGCCACCGCCACAGCCAGACCGCGATCCGCTTCGTCATGGAGGGGAACGGCGCGCTTACCACCGTGGACGGCGCGGCGACGGCGATGGCGCCCGGCGACATGGTGGTCACCCCGCAATGGACATGGCACGACCACCGCAACGAGGGCGGCGAGCCGGCGATCTGGCTCGACATCCTCGATACGCCGCTGATCGACGCCCTCGACACCGTCTTCCGCGAGACGCACGGCGAGACGCTACAGCCGCTCACCCGGCGGGAAGAGGACATGCGGCCGGTGCTGAACCGCCGCGGCGGCCCCGCGCTCGCGGCGCTGGAGAGGATGGCGCGCGACGCTTCGCCCGACCCGTGCCTCGGTTGGCGGTTCCGCTATGACGATCCGGGCCCGACGATGGCCGCGTTCCTGCAGCGCCTGCCCGCCGGGTTCGAGGGCGCGCGCCGCCGCGCGACCGACGGCGCGGTCTATTGCGTCGTCGACGGGAAAGGCGCGACCGAGACCGCGGACGGGC
Organism: Alphaproteobacteria bacterium; assembly: GCA_965202835.1. Taxonomy (GTDB): domain Bacteria; phylum Pseudomonadota; class Alphaproteobacteria; order MPNO01; family MPNO01; genus MPNO01. Next base: position 1,837,337 of record CBDBCA010000002.1, read on the forward strand.
TGCTGGAATGGAGTGCGAAGGACGTGTTCGTCGTCCCTGGATGGGTCCGCCACCGCCTCTTGTCCGATTCCGGCGCGGTCCTGTTCAGCGTCACCGATCTCGCCGTGCAGGAACGGCTCGGGCTGTGGCGCGAGCAGCGCTTCGAGGGAGAAGAGCCATGAACGGGGCGGAGAGGCGCGCATTCGTCCGCGAGCACCGCACGGCGGTGTTCGGCTATCCGCGCAAGGCCGACGGGCCGTCGATGTCGGTCTGCTACTACGTCATGGACGGCGACGACATCCTCGTATCGACGATGATCCGCCGCGCCAAGGCGAAGGCGGTCAAGCGCGATCCCAGGGTCTCGCTCTGCATCCTCGACGAGAACTGGCCGCCCACCTACCTGCTGGTCTACGGCAACGCCCGGATCGAGCGGGAGGGCGGCGACGACCTCCTGATCCGGATCTGCGAGCTGATGGCCGAGCAGCCGATGCCCGAAGCCGAGCGCGAGGACCTTCGCAAGCTGGCGGCCGACGAAGGCCGCGTGGTCGTTCGCATCGAGCCCTACGCGACGTTCGAAACCCCGCCGCGCCACGTCTACAACCCGGACGACGTGCAGACCCTGACGCACGGCTACGGCGCTACCTTGCCCTGGGACGCGGAGTAGGAAAGCGCCGATGGACGGCGGCCGGGAGATGGTGTCGGCGGAACGGCTCGTAGCCCGCGCGCGTGAGATGGTGCCGATGCTCCGCGAGCGCCAGGAGCGCACCGAGGCCGACCGGCGCATTTCGGACGAGGTTTTCGGGCAGCTGATCGACGCCGATCTCTACCGCCTGCTGCTGCCCAGGCGTTTCGGCGGGTTCGAGCACGGGCTCGACTCCTATGTCGACGTCGCTTTCGAGATCGCCCGCGGCTGCGGTTCCACCGGATGGGTCTACTCGGTAACCGCCAAGTACCACCTCTTCCTCGGCATGTTCCCGAAGCAAGCCCAGGACGAGGTCTGGGGCGAAGATCCCAACGCGGTTCTTGTCGTTTCGATCGCCCCCGCGGGCGCCGCCGTGCCGGTCGACGGGGGCTACAGGCTCACCGGCCACTGGATGTATTGCTCGGGCATCGACAACAGCGCCTGGACCGTCGTCGCGACCACGGTTGCCGACCCCGGCGGCGGCGAGGGCGTGAAGGGCTACGCGCTCGCGCCCACCTCGGATTTCGGGATCGAGGACAACTGGTCGGTCGTCGGCCTTGCCGGCACCGGATCGAAGACGGCCTATAGCGACGGCCTCTTCGTGCCCGCCCACCGCTTCCTGCCGCTCGCAGACACCATGTCCGGCGATCCGCCCGGCGCGGCGGTCAATCCCGGCCCGATGTTCCGGATTCCCCTGTTCTCGATGATTTCGATCAGCCTGTGCGCGCCGATCCTCGGCATGGCACGGGGCGCCTACGAGGAATTCGTCGACGCGACCCGCGAGCGCGTGACCCGCGGCGCCGCGCTGTCGCAGCCCGTGCCGATGGCCTCGCTCCCCAACATCCACATGAAGATCGGCGAAGCCGCCGCCTCGATCGACGCCGCCCGCCTGCTCGTCGACCGCGACTGCAAGGTGCTCATGGCGACGGTCACGGCGGGCGACGAACTCACCGTCGAGGCGCGCGCCCGCAACAAGCGCAACCTCGCTTTCGCCGCCCGCCTCTCCACCCGGGCAGCCGATCTGATGTTCGAGGCCGGCGGCGGCGGCGGGTTGTTCACCTCGTCGCGGATCCAGCGTTACTGGCGGGACATCCACGCGGCCGCCATGCATATCAGCATGAACTTCGATCCGGTGTCCGCGCTCTACGGCCGCATCGCGCTCGGCCTGCCCCCCGGCCCGGCGCAGTTCTGAACCGCAGGCGGGCTGCCCGGCCACGCCGCGACCCGCCTCTCACGTCTTCGATGCACTAACGCAATCGGCGTTGGGTCGTTGAAAAACTTACGGCCCGTATTCGAAAACATTATCCTTTCAGGATAAATCATGCCCTATGAACATGGAAATCTCGCTTGAAAGCGTATCACTTGCACCTTAAATGCAAACCAATGCAACAGGAGGCGAAAATGCTCAGAACACTCGCTGGAATTCTGGTCGTCGCCACGGTTTGCGCCGCGACCCTGGTAGTCGCCCATCCGGTCCACTACGCGACCGCGGTCGCCGGTCCGAAACAGGCCTCGCTGGCGGTTTCGCAAACGGCCTATACGGCGCTGGCGGGCAATACCAGCGCGGCGCGGGCCAAAGCGCTCGCAAAATGCCGCGAAGCGACGAACCGCGATTGCGTCGTCATCGGCGGCGGAGCGGCCTCGCACTTTCACAAATAACCATCCGCTTCAGCGCGCGAAACGCCGGAGCCCGCTAACCGCGGCGGGTTCCGGCAATTCGCGATGACGTTACCGACGGGAAACCCGGTCTACTCGTATGGCAGCCCGACATATTGCTCGGCCAGCGTCGCCATGGCGTTCTCCGAACGGGCGACATAGTCCAGCTCGTCCTCGCGGGTTCGCTGGTCGAACGGGTTGTCGTCGGGGAACAGATGCAGCAGCCGCGTCAGGTACCACGACAGCCGGGCCGCGCCCCACACCCGGCGGAGGGCAGTGTCGGAATAGCTGTCGAGATATGTGTCGTCATGCTGCTTGTAATGCCGGATCAGTCCGCGCGACAGGTAGTAGACATCCGAGAAGGCCAGGTTGAGGCCCTTGGCGCCGGTCGGCGGCACGATATGGGCGGCGTCGCCCGCCAGGAAAAGCCTGCCGTAACGCATCGGCTCGGCGACGAAGCTCCTGAGCGGGGCAATGGATTTCTCGATCGTGGGGCCGGTCTCCATGGCGTCCGCTATGTCTCCGGGAAAGCGCGCCTTGAGCTCCTGCCAGAACAGATCGTCGGGCCATTCCTCGACGTCATGGTCGAGAGGACACTGGATATAGTAGCGGCTCAGCCGCTCGCTGCGCTGGGAGGCCAGTGCGAAGCCGCGCTCGCTATTGGCATAGACGATGTCCGGAAGGGGTCGGGTCTCCGACATCACACCGAGCCAGCCGAAGGGATAGCTCTTGCCGTAGGTCTTCAGGACAGATCGCGGGATGCAGCGCCGGCTGACCCCGTGAAACCCGTCGCAGCCGATCACATAGTCGCAATCGATCTGTTCCGTGTCGCGGTTCTTGTCGAACGTGACGAAGGGGGCGTCCGTCGTGAGGTCGTGCAGGGCGACATTGGCCGCCTCGTCGATAACGATCCCGTCCGCCGCGTCGCGGGCCGCATAGAGGTCCTCGGTGATCGCGGTCTGGCCGTAGGCCAGCATCTGCTTGCCGGTATATTTGGCGGTATCGATCAGGATTTTCCGCTCGCCTTTCCAGACGATATAGGCGCCGTCATGGGGATGGCCCTCCTCGTCCATCCGCTTGCCCAGCCCGACATCCCGCAGCAGGGCGACGGAGCCGGCTTCCAGGACGCCGGCGCGAATGCGCCGGAGAACGTGCGCGCGCGAATGTTTTTCGAGGACGATGCTGTGGATGCCCTCGAGATGGAGAATATGCGACAGCATCAGCCCCGCCGGGCCGCCGCCGATGATGGCTATTTGTGTCCGCATCCCCGATTCCGCAAACGTCCTGTCCCGCCGATCGCGGGTGTCAGCTTATGGGTTGCGTTCGAGCATGCCGTCAAGAACCTTGCGTCGAGACCCGGAGAACGGGTCCCGAACCGTGCGGTCCCTCGATACGGCGCTGGCGCGCCTACTCGGGATGAGGGATTCTTCTCTTTGAAATCAACAATTCCCTCACCCTGAGTAGCCGCGAAGCGGCGTATCGAAGGGGGCTTATCCCGATTACTTGACAGCGGTCGGTTTGCGTGGCGCGGATCGACGACCGCACCGTCGCCCCATCCCGGCGGGCGCGCATCCGTCCCGCCCTGCCGTCATGGTCGGCGAAGGCCGACCATCCACGAGTTTTTCTGGCGGGGCAGAACGACAAAAAAGCGTGGATGGTCGGCCTTCGCCGACCATGACGCGGGGAAACGGTTCCGTTCGGACCGGATACGCCCCGGCACCTCCCGGAACGCCGGTCAAACTCCCACTCGTCAAGTAATCGGGATAAGCCCCTATCGAAGGGCGTGTCTCGGCTTCGACCGCGGTTCATTCCAGGACGGACAGGCTCTAATCGAACACCGTATCGTCGTAATGCGTCGGGTCGACGAAAGCCTCGATGACGCGTGACTCGTCCGCCGCGAGCGCGTCCTTCAGCGCTTCGCCCAGCTGCTCCGGACTGCGCACCCCCATGGCCGGCACCCCGAAATAGTGCTCCGGCGTCGACCCTTCCTCCTCCGCCGAGGCGGTGCCGAGCGCGGTTCCCACATAGGCGTACTGGCGGCGCATCTGCTTGACCTTGATCAGGCCGAGCCAGCCGTCGTTGAGCACCACGACCGGGAGGGCGAGCCCCATCCGCCTCGCCGTCGCCAGCTCGCCGCAGGTCATCTGGAAACAGCCGTCCCCGATCAGGCAGACCGCCGGGCGGTCGGGCTCGGCCAGCTTGGCGGCGATTGCCGCCGGCAGTCCGAACCCCATCGAGGACCACCCGTTGGTGATCAGGAAGCTCCGCGGTCCGTGCGCCGTCCACTGGCTCGCGATCTGGTGGGTGTGGGCGCCCACGTCGAAGGCGAGGATTCCGTCGGGCGGCAGCGCCTGGCGGACCACGTCGATCGCCCGGTGAGGGGTAAACCCGGGCGCGCCGGGCCGCAGCGACGCCTGAAATGCATCCCGGTGAGCGGCGATTTCGGCCTCCGGCCAGTCGTTGACGGCGGGTTCCGCTCGAACGAGACCGTTCAGGATCGCATCGAGATCGCCGACCGCCTGTTGGACGATGTCGACCGACCCGTCGGTATCCGCCGGCTCGATGTCGACATGGACCAGCGGCGTCGCGCCGATCCAGGCCTCGTACTCGACCTCGATCGGGTCGTATCCGAGCCCGACAATGAGGTCCGCGCCGGCGAGGAAGCGCCGCTGGACCTGGCGGCGGCTCCGTTCGATACAGCCGATGGAGAGCGGGTGATCCTCGTCGATCGTTCCCTTCGCCATCGTCGTCGTCGCGAAAGGCAGGCCGTGCCGCTCGACGACGGCGCGCGGCAGGCCAGGGTCGCGCAGCCGCATCGCGGTCGTGCCGATCACCGCCACGGGCCGCTTCGCCTCCGCGATCCGCGCGGCGGCGGCGGTCACCGAGTCCGGGGAAGGCGCGTCCGGTGCGGAAACGTCGTCCAGCGCAGGCATTTCCTCTTCCGCGGGGCTTAGGGCGACGTCCTCCGGCAGGTCGAGATGCACCGGGCCCTGCGGCTCCGTCAGCGCGATCCGGACGGCCGCCGCCACCGTCTCGCCAACCCGTCCCGGGCGCAGCGCGAAGCTCGCCTTGGTAATGGGCCGGAAAAGCGTGTGATGGTCGATCAGCATCTGGATACGCCGCCCCAGTTGATCGCGGTTGAGGTTGCAGGTGATCGCGATCATCGGCGAGCGGTCGAGGAAGGCGTCGCCCACGCCTGTCGCCAGGTTGGTGGCGCCAGGTCCGAGCGTCGCGATGCCGAGGCCCGGACGGCCCGTCATGCGACCCATCACGTCGGCGGCGAACCCGGCCGAGCCCTCATGCGCGGTTAGCACGAATTCGATGCCGCCCTGGCGCATCGCCTCGATCAGCGGCAGCACGTTTCCGCTCGGGATGCCGAAGCCGTGATCGATCCCGGCGGCTTTCAGGGTGGCGACGATCAAGTCCGCGTTGTTCATGCCCCGGACCTTGGCCGAGCCGGCGATGTCTGGCAAGGTCCGCACCCCTGCGGGAACGAGGGCGGGCGCGATGGCGGACCCACGGATCAGGACCACGCTGGTGGGCTCCTACCCCTGGCCGGAATGGCTGCACGCCCACCCGACCGCGGAAGCCATCGACGACGCGACGCGCACGGTGATCCACCTTCAGGAGAAGGCCGGGATCGACGTGGTCTGCGAGGGCGAGTTCGTCCGTTTCGACCCGAACCACCCGCAGACCAACGGCATGATCGAGTATTTCGTGCATCCGATGGGCGGCGTCCGCGCGCGGCTGACGTTCGAGGAGATCGTCGCCTTCGAGTCGCAGGCGACGATGGGGTTCCGCACCAGGCCCGCCGCGGTCGCCGAAGGCCCGATTACCAGCGGCACGCTCAACCTCGCCGCGCCCTGCCGGCGGGCGAAGGAGCTGGCCACGAGGCCGCTCAAGTTCGCGCTGACCGGCCCCCACATGCTCGCCAAGACATTGATCGACCGGCATTACGGCGACCGGGAGGCGCTCGCCGAGGCGATCGCGCGTGTCCTGGCCGAGCAGGCCGCGCGACTGGATGCCGATATCGTCCAGATCGACGAGGCCAACCTGCCCGGCGCGCCGGAAGAATGGGAATGGGCGGCGCGGGTGATGAACATCGTCCTCGACGCGGTGCCGACCGTGCCAGCGGTCCATCTCTGCTTCGGCAATTACGGCGGCCAGGTGTCGCAGAAGAACGCGCACTGGGGGCCGCTGATCGCCTATCTCAACGCGCTCCACGCCGACCATGTGGTGTGCGAGAACGCCCACCGGCCCGTCGAGGAGCTGATCCATTTCCGCGCGCTCCGACCGGAGATCGGGATGGGGCTGGGCGTTGTCGACGTCAAGGCGACCGAGATAGAGAGCGCCGAGACCGTAGCACGGCGGATCGAGCACGCCGCCGGCGTCATCGGCGCCGACAGGATTCGCTACATCCATCCCGATTGCGGCTTGTGGAACCTGCGCCGTTCGATGGCCGACGGCAAGATCGCGGCGATCGTCGCGGGACGCGACCTCTATGAGGGGCGTGCGACGCAATCCGTCGCCTGAGGGGAGAACATCATGGCGAGCATCAGCGGACTCAGGGAAGTCGGCCATATCGACTGCGCCGGCGGCGGCCAGATCCGCGTCGACGGCGCGACGGCCTATGTCGGGCACATGGCGGCACCCTACGGAACGTCCATTTTCGACATTTCCGATCCCGCCGATCCGCGCCTGCTCGCCGAGATCGGCATGCCGCCCGGCAGCCATTCGCACAAGGTGCGCGCCCAGGACGGGTTGATGATCGTCAACCACGAGCGGCTCGGCGGCCCGCAGACCGAGGGCTTCGAAGGCGGACTCGGCATCTACGATGTCGAGGACCCGGCAAATCCGCGCCACATCGTCAACTGGGAGACCTGGGGAAAAGGCGTCCACCGCTTCGATTTCGACGGGCGTTATGCCTACGTCTCGCCGACGGTCGAGGGCTATGTCGGCAACATCATGATGATCCTCGACCTTGAGGACCCGGAAAACCCGGAGGAGGTCGGGCGGTGGTGGATCCCCGGCCAGTGGGAAGCGGGAGGCGAGGAGTATCGCTGGGACGGCGGCCCGGCGCCGCGCTGCCACCATCCGCTGCGCATGGGCGAGCGGCTCTACACCAGCTACTGGCATCACGGGGTGTTCATCCTCGGGATCGAGGACATGGCGAAGCCCCGCATGATCTCGGAATACGGCATCAGCCCGGCCTACCCGCACCCGCAGCATACGGCGCTTCCGATTCCGTTCCCGGTGCAGGGCAAGCGCCTGATGGTCGTCGCCGACGAGGACGTCGCCAAGCTGCGCCCGAGCGCGCCCGCGATCGCCTGGGTGTTCGACATCACCGACGAGGAGCGGCCGATACCGATATCGACGTTCCAGGTCGACGGCGTCGATCCCGACGGCGCGCCGCAGGTGCCGATGACCGGCTGCCACCAGCCTTCCGAGGTCGTGACCGGCACCGAGATACCGTTTGCCTGGTTCGCGCAGGGGCTGCGGGTGGTCGACATCGCCGATCCCCGGAAGCCGGTCGAGGTCGCCCATTTCCTGCCCGATCCGCCGGCGGGCGCGGACCGGGTCTGCGCCAACGACGTGACCGTCGACGAGCGTGGCCTGATCTACCTGATCGACCGTGTCCGGGGCGTCCACATCCTCGAACGCGTCTGATTTTTTGGGGCGACGGAAAACCGCCACTCGCGACGTGGACTCTGTGACCCCAGTCCGGTTCGGGCTATTGTTTTCCCGCGAAGGGGTCCTAATTCTTTGCGGCGCACGGGAAAATTGCGAACGGGGCCGGTGAGACGCGCGATGAGTGTCGGTAGCTGCCGAGATCGGACCGGGCTGCTGTATCCGGCCGTTGCCGTGCTGCTGTTGGCTGCCGCGGTCGTACCCGCGTCCGCGCAGGACAAGCCGCCGCCCCTCTCGCCGCGCGCCCAGGCCGCCGACGCCAACGGGAACGGGGTCATCGACCGGGACGAGGCGGGAGGCCCGCTCGCGGCCAATTTCGACGAGATGGACTGCAACAAGAGCAACTCGCTCGACGGCAACGAGATCCGCGCCTTCTTCACCGGCGCCGGCTGCAAGTCGATCGCCGTGGCGACGAGCCCTCCTTCAAAGCCGCGAGCGAAGGCCTCTCCGCCGCCACTCCAGTCGCGCGCCAAAGCCCTCGATGCGAACGGGAACGGGGTGATCGATCGCGACGAGGCACGCGGCCCTCTCGCCGACAATTTCGATGAGATGGACTGCGACAAAAGCGGTTCCCTCGACGCCAGCGAGATCCGCGCCTTCTTCACCGGCGCCGGCTGCAAGTCGCTGGCCTCCAGCGGAAAGCCCGATCCCGCCCCTACCGCTCAGAACGGGCGGCGGCAGCGCCCGCCGCGCGGCGGCGGGCGTCCCCCCGCGACGGTCACGCTCGACGACGTGATCGCCGAACCGCTCTCCAAGACCGTCCCGGTCATCGGACGGCTCGTCGCCCGCCAGTCCGGCGTCGTAGCCAGCCAGGTGCGCGGCGCGGTGGCCGAGGTGCGAGTCGACGTCGGCGACCGGGTCGAACGCGGTCAGATCGTCGCCGTGCTGGTCGGAGGACGAATGAAGGCCGCGCGCGATCGGGCAGCCGCATCCGTCGCACGATTTCGCGGGGTCGTTGCGGCCGCCGAGGCCGAGTACAGAAAAAAACGCGATGAGTTGAAGCGGCTCGACCGGCTGCGCAAGTCCGCCGCGTTTTCGCGCGCCAGATACCAGGACTTGCAGCGCGACGTTCAATCGCGGCAAGGCGCGCTGGCCGACCGTCGCGGTCAGCTGCAGGAAGCCCGGGCGCGGCTGCGCGAAGCCGAGCTGGACCTTGCCGACACCAGGATCAAGGCGCCGTTTCCCGGCGTGGTCACGGAGAAGCATATCGACATCGGCACCTACCTGAATGTCGGCGCGCGTGTGGTCAGCATCCTCAACGACACCGATCTCGAGGCCGAGGCCGAGGTGCCGTCGGATCGGTTGAACGGGCTGTCTCCCGGCGCGCTTGTCACGCTCACCCTAGATGACGGTTCGCGCCATCGGGCGACGGTCCGCGCCGTGGTCCCGACCGAGAACGTCCGGACACGCACCCGCCCGGTGCGTTTCACCCCCAGTTTCGGGAAGACCCGGATGCAGCTGGCCGCCGATCAGAGCGTCACCGTTCTCATCCCGGTGGGCGGCGGCAGGCAGGTGGCCACCGTGCACAAGGACGCGGTGGTGCGGGGAGGCGCCGATGCTTTCGTCTTCGTCGTCGAAGACAACCTCGCCAAGCGGGTCAAGGTCCGGCTCGGCGACGGCATGGGATCGCGCTTTGTCGTCTTTGACGGCGTGAGGCCGGGCCAGAAGGTCGTCGTGCGCGGCAACGAGACGCTCGGCCGCGGGGGGCCGGTGCGCATCCGGGGCGGCGCCGGGAGCTGATCCGATGAAGGGCGGTTCGATATGAACCTCATCCGCCTCTCCATCGAGCGCCCCATGGCGATCGTCGCCATGGTGCTGATGATCATCCTGTTCGGCTATGTCGCGCTCCAGCGGATCCCGATCCAGATGGCGCCGGACGTGCGCCAGCCGGTGTTGATCGTGACGACGAACTGGCGCGGCGCCGCGCCCGCGGAGGTCGAGCGCGAAATCGTCATTCCCCAGGAGGACGAGCTCAAACGCCTCGAAGGGGTTCAGCGGGTGCTCTCCGAGGCAAGTCACGGCCGCGGCAAGATCACGCTGGAATTCGCGCCCGGCGTCAATTTCGACCGGATGCTGCTGCTCGTCTCCAACCGTCTCGACCGGGTGACCAACTATCCGGAGGAGGCCGAGGAGCCGAGGCTGGGGACGTCGGGGACCGAGGACAACGCTATCGCGTGGTTCGTCTTCAGTCGGGCCGAGGGCAACGACACCCCGATGCTCGAATACGGCGACTTCCTGCGCGACGTGGTCCAGGAACGCCTGGAACGCGTGCCCGGCGTCGGCGGCGTGAACATCTTCGGCGAAACCGAGCGCGAGATGCAGATCGTCATCGATCCGGAGCGGCTTGCGCGATACCGCCTCACCGTGGGTCAGGTCGTCGCCCGGCTGCGCGCCGCCAACGCCTCGATCACCGGCGGCGATATCGACGAAGGCAAGCGCCGCTACACGGTACGCACGGAGGGCGATTTCGCGGCGACGAGCGAGGTCGAGGCGGTGGTGCTCAGATCGAACGCGCGGGGCGCCGGGCTGGGCCGCGTGACGGTGGGCGACATCGCAACCGTGACGCTGGCGTACAAGGAAGCGCGCGCGAGGATGTCGTCGAACGGCGTCCCGGCGCTCGCCCTCAACCTGACCCGCGAGCAGGGCGCCAACGTGATCGAGACCATGAAGCTGGCCAAGGAGACGATGGCCAGGCTTCGCGACGGCCCCATCAGGGAGAAAGGGCTGAAAGTCCGGCAGGTCTATGACGAGACCGACTACATCAACTCGTCGATCGCGCTGGTCATGCAGAACATCTATTTCGGCGGCGTTCTGGCGGTCGTCATTCTGCTCGTGTTCCTGAGGTCCTGGCGGCCGACGGTTGTGATCGCCTTCGCGATCCCGGTTTCCGTGATCGGGTCCTTCGTCGCCATGGCGCTGCTGGGGCGGTCGCTCAACGTGATCAGCCTGGCGGGCATCGCATTCGCGGTAGGCATGGTCGTCGACGCCGCGATCGTGGTGCTGGAGAATATCTACCGCCTGCGCCAAACCGGCATGAGCCGCGCCGAAGCCGCATATCACGGCACCGCGCAGGTGTGGCCGGCGGTGCTCGTTTCCGCGCTCACCACGGTGATGGTGTTCATCCCGATCCTGATCATGGACCTGGAGGTGGGCCAGCTCTTCCGCGACATCGCAGTGGCGATTTCCGTTTCCGTGCTGCTGTCGCTGGTGGTTTCCGTCACGCTGATTCCCGCGCTCTCGAACCGTATGCTGGCCGGGCGGATCCCGACCAGGGGTTCCATGTTGCGGCTTCCCCTCGTCGACGGTTTCGCAAGCGGATTCGGCAATTTCTGGCGTTGGTTCGCGCGCCAGGTCGTGCGCTCCAAGCTCCTGGCGCTTCTCGTTGTCGGTGCGATCACCGCGGCCGCCAGCATTTTCGCCATCGCCTATCTGCCAAAGCTCGACTACCTGCCGGTCGGCAACCGGAACTTCATCATCGGCTTCGTGCTGCCGCCGGCGGGCTACAATCTCGATACGACCGAAACGATCGCGCGCGGCGTGGAGGAAAAGACACGCATGCACTGGTCGGATGCCGCGCTCGCCGAAAGCGGCGGCGAGCACCCGCCCGGAACCGACGAAGCGCGGAAGGTGATCGACCGGTTCTTCTTCGTTGCGTTGCGCGGACGCGCCTTCATCGCCGCGCGGCACGTCGACGACCAGAAGGCGGCGGACCTGATCCCGATAATGCAAACGCCGGCCCGCGAGGAACCGGGAACCCTCGGGTTCGTCTTCCAACCGTCGCTGTTCGGCCGTTCGATCGGCACCGGCCGTTCGATCGGCATCGATATCTCCGGCCCCGACCTTGAGACGATTTTCGCGACGGGGCGGCAGGTCTTCTTCCGTACCATGGGGGCGCTGTCGCCCCGAGAAGGACACCGGATCCGGCCGAGGCCCGCGCTCACCCTGGGAGAGCCCGAGGTCCGGGTGCTGCCCGACCGGGTCAAACTGGCCGATAACGGCCTTTCGGCACGCGATTTGGGCCAGGCGGTCGACGCCTTCAACGACGGGGTGCGCATCTCCGAGATCAACGTCGACGGCAAACGCATCGACCTGACGCTCAAGGGGCCGGTTCAGACACAGGAGTCGACCCAGTCCATCGGGGTTCTGCCGGTGGTCACCACGGACGGGCGCATCCTGCCCGTCCGCAGCCTCTCGGACGTCAGGGTGACCACCGGTCCGACCCAGATCCGCCGCATCGACCGGGTGCGGACCGTGACGATGGCGGTGTCTCCCGCGCGCGACATGCCGCTTCAGGCCGCGATGGACAAGATTCGGGAACAGGTGATCGAGCCGCTCCGCAAGAGCGGCCTGCCGGAAGGCGTGCGCATACGGATGTCCGGTTCGGCCGACAAGTTGACGACGACCTGGAAAGAGATCGTGCTCGATCTCGCGCTTGCCGTCGTCATCGTCTATCTGGTGATGGCGGTTCTGTTCGAGAGCTTCGTCTACCCTCTGATCGTGCTCTTGTCGGTGCCGGTCGCCGCGGCCGGCGGGCTCGCGGGGCTGTCGATCCTCAATCTCTACGTCACCCAGCCGCTCGACATGCTGACCATGCTGGGATTCGTCATATTGGTCGGCATTGTCGTCAACAACGCGATTCTGCTGGTCCACCAGACGCTTCACCACATCCGCCGTAACGGCATGGCGGCCGGCAAGGCGATCGAGGCGGCGACCGAAAGCCGCATCCGGCCGATCTTCATGTCCACCCTGACGTCGATCTTCGGGATGCTGCCGCTGGTGGTGTTTCCCGGCGCCGGTTCGGAGCTCTATCGCGGGCTCGGATCGGTGGTGCTCGGCGGGCTTTCGCTTTCCGCCATACTCACCATGGCGTTAGTCCCGCCGATGATGTCGATCACCGTCGGGGTTCTCGAACGCCGGGCCGGAAAGAAGGGCGCGGCGGCACAGGGAGACGTCGCGCCGGCCGAGTAAGCCGCTTGGCGCGGGCGCCGGGCGGCCGCTATAGTGGTTCGCCGCTTCGTCAACGATTTCCATTCCGGAGGCCGCAGCGCATGACCAGTCAGACCACACGCGCCCTCGACGAGATCACGGTCAGGACGGACACGAGGGATGTCCTCGCCCATGCCTCGCGCCAGGCGAAGAAACATCGTTTCGACGAGATGCTGATCGTCGACGTGGACGCCCATATCACGGAGACCGCGTTCTGGGGCGAAATCGTCGACCGCATCGACAGCGACGTCTACCGGCACATGGCCGCGTCGTTCCGCGACCGAACCGGTTCCCCGCCCGGCCTCCTGAACGCAGTGCCCGGAATGTCCTACCAGGACGTCTTCGGCCGCATCCCGCATCAGCAGAGCCAGGCCGAGGTGATCGAGGATTCCGACGTCCATCGGCAGGTGACCCTGACCCGCCGGGCGATAGACGCGATGAGCATCGACTACATGGTGGTGTTCCCGACGCCGATGCTGCTGCTCGGGACCCATCCGCAAGCCGAGGTCGAAGTCGAGCTCGCCTGGGCGTTCAACCGGTGGCTGACCGAGGAAGTGCTCCCTCAGGAACCGCGGATGAGGGGGTTGCTGTATCTGCCCTTCAACACGCCCGAGGCGTGCCCGCGCTTCGTCGAGGAATTCGGCGACAAGCCCGGGACGATGGGTTTCACCGTCACCTCGACGCGCTTCCGCCCGGTGCATCACAACTCCTACATGCCGCTCTACGCCGCGCTCGAGGAACGGAACCTGCCGCTCGCCTTCCATGCCGGGTTCAACTGGAACGACGGCTCGATGGCGCAGCTCAACCGGTTCCTGTCGATGCATGCGTTGAGCTTCGTCCACTGCAACCTGATCCACATGACCAACTGGGTGGTCAACGGCCTGCCGGTCCGCTTCCCCAATCTCAAGGTGCTGTGGATCGAGAGCGGCATCGCCTGGCTGCCCTATCTGATGCAGCGCCTGGATTCGGAATACATGATGCGTTCGTCCGAGGCGCCGCTGCTGACGCGGAGGCCGAGCGAGTACATCAAGGACATGTATTTCTCCAGCCAGCCGCTGGAATCCCAGCATCCGAAGCTGATGGAAGCGACCTTCGAGGCGATCGACGCGGAAACCCAGCTCCTCTGGTGCTCCGACTGGCCGCACTGGGATTTCGACTCGCCGTCGGTGATCTGGGATCTGCCCTTCCTCAACGAGCGGCAGAAACGCAGGATCATGGGCGAGAACGCGGCCGAGCTGTTCGGCCTCGACAACCCCTATCTGGCGCGCGAGGCCGCCGAGTAGGAAGCGACGCCGCTATCCGGTCGGGGCGACTCTCAGCTCCGACCGGTACGACCAAGGAATTTCTCCACCTCCGCAAGGAACGCCTCCGGCCGTTCGGCGTGCACCCAATGCCCGGCTCCTCCGATCCGCCTCATCTCCGCGTTCGGGAAGTATCGTTCGATGACGGTTGCGTGATCCGGCCGGACATAGTCCGACACGGCGCCCGCGAGAAATAGCGTCGGGCCCTCGAACACCGCCGAAGACGGAAGATCCGGGAAATCCCGGAGGACGTCCCGGGCCCCTGAAATCGCCGCCAGGTTGAGGCGCCACACGTAGGCGCCGTCGCGCGGCACCAGGTTCTGCAACAGAAACCCGCGCAGCGCAGCGTCCGGCACCGCTTCGGCGAGTCGCTCGTCCGCATCGGTCCGCCGGTCGATACCGTCCAGGTCCAGCCCGAGCAGCGTCTCCGCCAGTTCGGTGAAGCCGTGGCGGTAGCGGGCCGGCGCGATATCGACCACGACGAGGCGTTCGATCCGCTCCGGCGCGAGCAGCGCCGCCGTCATCGCCGCCTTTCCGCCCATGCTGTGGCCGATCGCGGCCGGCCGCGAAAGCCCATGTGTCCCGATATAGCGCAGCAGATCCTCGGCCATCGCGGGATAGGTCATTTCGTCGGTCCAGGGCGAGGTGCCGTGGTTGCGCATGTCGAGCGCGTGCACGGTGTGACCCATACGAGCGCACATCCCGCGTGACACTACTTCTGCAGACGGTCGCATCCTCTCCCACTGATAGGCCCTTATTACAAGGGGTTAGGGCTGCCGTCAAGGCTCGCGGAGCCGTCGACGGCAGGACACAGGCCACATTCTGCGGTGGCTCAATAGTTGTATCCCGGGAAGTAAAAGGGCGGGATATAAGGGAGGCAGGGACGCCGCATGCTTGCCTGTCATAGCTAATTCATGTACAACATATTAGCAACATATTACTTATGGAAACGGTATCCCGAATGTTTTTTTTAATCCACTGGCGATTTTTTTGGTCGCCTGTGTCCCGCCCTGGCGGCTTCCTGCGATGAGCGCCGCCGACGTCCGCCGCCAGCGCGCGCTGATGGCGACCGACGCCGAGTGGGAGCGAATCGGCGCCGCGGCGGCGGCGAGCGGCATGGAGCGCTCGCGCTTCCTGGTCCACCGCGCGCTGATGGCCGAGCCGCTTGCGCCCGAGGTGCTGCGCCGGGCGGTGCGCGAATCCCTGGTGCTGTCGCTCCTCGAGGAGAGACGGCTGCACGAGAAGGGGGCGGGGCATGTGTGGGAGGACGCCTGCGACGCGGTCGACGGCTGGATCGAGCGGGAGGGCGTGCTGGAGCGCCTGACCGATCCGGGGGCGGCGAACCGCTGGAAGGCGCTGGGCGGGGACGCGGAGGACCCCGGAACAGGTCCGGGGCAGGCCGGGGAGTGACGGACCGGCCGGAGCGGCGGCAGCGGAGCCTCCACTGCAGCCAGGAGGAACAGGCGATGATCCGCGAGGCCGCGGCGGCGTCGGGCAAGACGATCTCGCGCTTCGTTCTGGACCTCGCGCTTGCCGACGACGTGGACCGTCATCCGGTGGTGCTGACGGCGGACGAGCAGGCCGGGCTGCGCGACGGGGTGAGCGAGGTGCGGGGGTTCGTCCGGGCGCTGCGCGAGGCGCTCCCCGAAGACGGCCCGGGCCTGGCGGAGACGGTCGCGGCGCTGTCCCGGAAGCGGGGCGGATGAGACGGGCGCGGCGCGCGGGGAGGACGAAGGGGAGCCGCCATCTGTCGCTGTCGGCGACCGACGCGGAATGGGAGGTGGTGCGCCGCAACGCGGACGCCCGCGGCCTGTCGATCGCGCGCTACCTGGTGGGTCTGGTCGAGCGGGGCGGTTCGGGGGCGGAGCAGGGTGCCACGGTCGCACTGTCCCGGGACGAGCAGCGCGAGCTTCTCGGGTCGGTGCGCGAGATCCGCGCGCTCATGCTGGGGCAGGCGGTTCCGGAGGAAGCGGTCCCCGAGGAGCCGGCCGCGCCCGAACCCGCGCCGGAGGAGCCTGGACAGGAAGATGCCGGGGACGGCGGCCAGGCGGAGCGTCTGCGCCGCGAGATCCGGGAGTGGCCCGGCCGGGCGGAAGCGCTGATCGACGACCGGCGGCGGACAGACGCTCCGCTCGCCGTACGGCTCGAGCGCCGCCGCCTCGGGGTGGAGGCCCTGCTCGCCGAGGGCCGGGCGATGGAGGCCGTGGGCAGCCCCCACGCGCCGCACCTGGCGGCGATGCCCGGCGAGGCCGCGGCGCTCGGGGAGGCCGTGTCCAGGCTTGCCAAGACCCTGATCGCGGTCGAGCTGCTGGAGACCGAGGCGCTCCACGCGAGCACGATGGCGTTCGCCCGGGAGACCGGCGGGATCGCGTTCGACGCGCCGGACTACGGCGCGCTGGCGGAGCGGCTTCCCGCGTTCCGGACCCCGCGCGGTCTTTCGAAGGAGAGGCACGGGCCGATCCGGGCGCTGATCGCGAGGGACGCGCGCTGGCGGAAGGACCGGGATCGGGTGACGGCGTTCCTCGAACGGGCCGGCGCCTTCCTGCGCGGCCGCGGCGACCTGGCCGACGACATCCTGGCGCTGTCCCGGCCGGACGGATCGGCATCCCCGGATCGTGGTCCGGGGCACGGCTGGCGGGCGGAGGGCAACGCCCTGCTGGAGGAGGCGAAGGCGATCGGCGAGGAGGTTCCGGAACGCGAGCTCGCCGCCCACCTGAAGGCCGCCGGCGAGGAGCCCGGCGCGGTCGCCCGGCTGGCGGCGCAACTCCGCGCGAGGCTCGGCCCCGGCGGGCGCGGGTAGCCGTCGATGGTCGCGACGGTCTTCGAGCTCAAATCCTCCGCCAGGGCGGTGTCGTACTTCGAGCGCGACGGGTACTACGCGAAGAACGATCCGGAGCACCGCCAGGCGAGCTTCTGGCACGGAGGGGCGACGAAGGCGCTGGGGCTTCGGGCGCATGTCCGCCCGTCCCGCTTCAAGGAGGTTCTGTCGGGCCGGGTGCCGGGGACGGAGATCCGCCTCGGGCGGATGCGCGAGGGCGAGCACGAGCACCGTCCGGGCTGGGACATCACCTTGTCCGCGCCCAAGTCGGTGTCGCTGGAGGCGCTGGTGATCGGCGACCGGCGGGTGATCCGGGCGCATGACGAGGCGGTGCGGGCGACGCTGGACTGGGTCGAGGCGGAGCTTCTCGAGACCCGGGGCTGGGACCCGGCGACCCGGCGCCGCCCCCGGGTGAAGGCGGACGGGATGGTGGTTGCGGGGTTCCGGCACCTGACCAGCCGCGACCGGGACCCGCAGCTCCACACCCATTGCGTGCTCGCCAACATGACGCGGACCGCCTCGGGCGAATGGCGCAGCGTGGAGCCGACGAGGATACGCCGGAGCGCCAAGCTGATCGGGGCGTATTACCGGAACGAGCTTGCGCGCCGTCTTCAGGCGCTCGGGATGGCGGTGACGCCGCGGATGGTGGGACGGGTTCCGGGGTTCGAGCTTGCGGGTTACGACCGGTCCTTCCTGGACGCGTTCTCGGGGCGGCGGCGCGAGATCCTGGCGCACCTGGAGAGGCTGGGCCTTCCCTACACGCCGCAGCTCGCGCAGATGGCGGCGCTGCACACGCGCAGGCGGAAGAAGGACACCGGTCTCGCCCAGCTGGTGCCGGCCTGGCGGGAGAAGGCGCGGGCGCTCGGGCTCGGCCGCGAGAAGACCGCGCTCACTCCGCCCCGGCGGATCGACCCGCTGACCGGCGAGCGGGTCGAGGTTCCCCGCGTGCCCCCACCCGATCTCCCCGCCAACGCGATCCGCAGCATGAAGCGGGCACCGGCCCTGCCGAGGCTGCCGCGGGAGAACGCGGCCCGGCGGGCGGCCCCGCCCCCTTCCCGGCCCCTCCCACCCGCCGAGCTGTCGCCCGAGCCGGAGACGGGCGTGCTGGAGGCGGTCGCGCGGGCGGTGGCGCATGCGGCGGAGCGCCGGACCACCGTCCCGGAGGCCGAGATCCGCGCGGTGGCGCTGGGCCACGCGCCGGGACGGTACACGCTCTCCCAGGTCGACGCGGCGATCGACCGGCTGGTGAGAGGCGGCGAGCTGATCGAGGTGGAGCGGCGGGGCATGGACCGCGCCTTCGTCACCGACCGGGCGGTGAAGGCCGAGCGCCGCGTGCTGGCCGCCATGCGGGCCGGGCGCGGCAAGGGCATGGTGCTCGCCGATGCCGGGAAGGTCGAAGAACGCCTCGAAGCGTCGCGTCTCACGCAGGGCCAGAAGGAGGCGGTACGCACGGTTCTGCTGTCGGGCGACCTGGTGATCGGCGTGCAGGGCCATGCCGGCAGCGGCAAGACCGCCATGCTGCGCGAGGCGCGGGCGCTGCTGGGGAACGCGCGGATCCATGGCCTCGCGCCGTCGGCCGCCGCCGCACGCGTGCTGCAACGGGAGGCCGGCATTCCGTCCCGCACCCTGCAATACTTCCTCACCCGCTTCGCCGACCTCACCGACCCGGGGGCTCTCGCACGGGCGCGCGGGGAGTACGCCGGCATGGTGCTGGCGGTGGACGAGGCCTCGATGATCGACACCATGCGCATGGCCGACCTGCTCCGCATTGCGGATCGCCTGGGCGTGGCCCGGGTGGCGCTGGTGGGCGACACGGCGCAGCTTCGTGCGGTGGACGCGGGCCAGCCCTTCCGGCTGTTGCAGAAGGCGGGGATGAAGACCGCCGCCATGACCGAGGTGCTGCGCCAGCGCGACCCGGAGCTGCTCCGCGCGGTCCTCCAGTCACGCGAGGGCGAGCCCGCGGCCGCGATCGAGGGGCTGGGCGAGAGGGTGCGCGAGGCGCCGAGGGAAGAGCTCGGCCACGAAGCGGCAAGGCGCTGGCTCGCCCTGCCGCCGGAGGAGCGGGAAGACACGCTGCTGCTCGCCCCCACCCACGCGATCCGCCGCCAGGCCAACGAGGCGGTGCGGGACGGGCTGGAGACGGAGGGGGTGCTGCACGGACGGGTGTTCGGGATCGACCGGCTGGTGGACCGCCGCCTCACCCGCGCCCAGGCCTCCGACATCGGGAGCTATCAGCCGGGCGATCTCGCGGTGTTCCACCGCGACCATTACGGCTGCCGCCAGGACGATGTCTGCACCGTCACCGGCATCGAGGACGGGATGGTGGTGCTCGCCCATCCCGACGGGGAGGACCGCCGCTTCCGCCCTTCGGGCAATGCGGCGTGGTACTTGCGGATCTGCGACACCGAGCGGATCGAGTTGCGCGCGGGCGACCGGATCCGCTGGACCCGCAACCGCAAGGCGCCCCGTTCCGGCGCGCCCGATCTCGTCAACGGCGGCGAGGCCGGGATCGTCGAGATCGGTTCTCGCGCCGTGAGGTTCCGCGACGCCGAGGGAAGGGAGTTCAACGTCGCGCTTTCCGATCCCCAGCTCCGCCATCTCGATCACGCCTACTGCTCGACGGTGCATTCCGCGCAGGGCCGCACGGCAAGGGCCGCGATCGCGGTGCTGGATGCGGGCGGGGCGGCGGACCGCGCGCTGTTCCACGTCGAGCTCAGCCGGGTGACCGACGAGTTCCTGCTGCTGACCGACGACCGCGAGGCGCTGGTCGAGACCCTGGAGGCACGGGAGGGAACAGAGGACGGCGCGCTGGAGGCGCTCGGCGTCGATCCCGCGGCGATTCCCGCCGTCGACTATGGCGCGACAATCTGGGTGAGAGCCGCGCGTCAATCAGGATGAGATTCCCGGCGGCAGCGGCGGGGGGATGATTCCCTCGCGCGGCGGCGATTGCAAGCGGGTTTTGATTGTCGCGGCGCGACCGGTTTCGCGGTCTTGATTGTCGCGGAGGGACGGTCGGGCGGAGATTAAGCGGCCCGCGGAGGCGGTCCCCGCGGGCCGTGAGTTTGGCGGCCGCTTCGCCGAGTTGGCGTCGGCGGATCAGTCCTTGGTGTTTTTCCCGGTGGCGTAGCTTGCCGGTCGGCCGGCCTTTCGCTTGCCCCTGTCGAGCGCTTCGCGGCGTCTGTAGCTCTCGACGTTCATCTCGAGGATGGTGGCATGGTGGACGAGGCGATCGACGGCGGCCACGGCGGTTGTTTCGTCGGGGAACACCTTGTCCCAGGCGCCGAAGGGCTGGTTTGCGGTGATCAGCAGCGATCGCCGTTCGTAGCGCGCCGAGATGAGCTCGAAGAGCACGCCGGTCTCGGCCTGATCCTTCTGGACGTATGCGAGGTCGTCGAGGATCAGAAGGTGGAAACGGTCGAGCCGGGCGAGCAGGGCTTCCAGGGCGAGCTCGCGGCGCGCCACCTGCATGCGCTGGACCAGATCGGTGGTTCTGGTGAAGAGCACGCGGTATCCGTTCTCGACCAGGGCGAGGCCGATGGCGGACGCGAGATGGCTTTTGCCGGCGCCGGGCGGGCCGAAGACCAGGCAGTTGGCGCCCTGGGTAAGCCAGGCGTCGCCGGCGGCGAGCGCGTTGACCTGGGCCTTCGAGATCATCGGCACGGCGTTGAAGTCGAAGGACTCCAGGCTCTTGCCGGGGAGCAGCTTTGCCTCCCTGAGATGGCGTTCGATGCGCCTTCGGTCGCGCTCGGCGAGCTCGTGCTCGGCGAGCGCGGCGAGGAAGCGGGCGGCGGTCCAGCCCTCGGCGTCGGCCCGCTTTGCGAAGCTCTGCCAGAGTTGGTTGATCGTCGGCAGGCGGAGATCGGCGAGCATTAGGGAGAGCTTGATGGCGTCGACCTTGTTGGGGTCGGCCGCGCTCTTGTCGTTCCGGTCGGTCATGCCGCGTCTCCCACGCCGAGCAGGGTCCCGTAGCCGGCCAAGTGCGGCTTGGTGACATCGACGCTGGGCATCTTGCCGCGGTCCGGCGCGAAGCGGGTCTTGAGCTTGACGGGATCGGGGAGCCCGCCGGCCTTGAGGGCGCGGTCGATCTCCGCGGCCAACTCGGCCTCGCAGCTCTCCTCATGCGCCAGCGCCAGCAGGGCGACGGCGAGCCGGCAGGCCTGGCGGTCGCCCACCCGCTCCAGGGCCCGCTCGAAGCAGCGCCGGTAGGGCGCACGCGGGAACAGCTCGTCGCGATAGACCAGGTTCTTGAGCGCCATCGGCTTCTTCTTCAGCGAGTGGATGACGTGGCGGTAGTTGACGACATGAACGTTGGGGCCGCTCGCCCCGGCCCGGCCGCGCGGCAGGGTCAGGATGCGGGTGCCCGAGAGGAAGAGTTCGAGCCGGTCGTCGTAGAGGCGTCCGCCGAGCCGGTGGCCGATCAGCCGCGAGGGCACGGTGTAGAACACGCGGCGCAGCACGAAGCCGGACGACGAGGTGATGTTGACGCTGATCGGCTCGTAATCCGCGGTCCGGTCGACCGGCAGGTCCCGCAGCGTCGCGCGCTCGGCCTCGATGCCCCTGGAGCGGTGGGCGTTGGCACGCCCGACCACCTCGGCGATGAAGCCGCGATAGGCGTCGAGATCGTCGAAGTCCGACGAGCCGCGCAGCGCCAGGGCATCCGCGATCGCGCGCTTGAGGTGGCCGTGTGGCCCCTCGATCGCGCCGTTCTCGTGCGCCGCGCCGCGGTTGTTGCGCGAGACCGTCATGCCGTAATGGGCGCACAGCGCCTCATAGCGCTCGGTCATGTCCTCGGCTTCGTCCCTGCGCAGGTTGCGGAACGCCGCCGACAGGCTGTCGGTGCGGTGCTCGCGGGGCGCGCCGCCGAGATGCCACAGCGCGTCCTGCAGCCCCTCCGCCAGCGCCGTGAAGCTCTCGCCGCCGAGCACCACCTGGGCATGGGCGAAGCCCGACCAGGCGAGCCGGAAGTGATACAGCATGTGATCCAGCGCCTGCCCCGCCACGGTCACGCCGAGCGCGCCCATGCGGGTGAAGTCGGACAGGCCCTGCCGGCCCGGCTCGTGCTTCTGGCGGAAGATCACATCCTTCTCCGCGCCGTGCTCGGCGCGCCAGACGCGGATCCGTCGCTCCAGCGTGCGCCGCACCCCCGGGTCCAGCTCGGGATGGCGCAGCATCAGCTCCTGGAACACGCCGACCGGGCGGATGCCCGGGCTGGTCTCGAGAATCGGCACGACTTCGGTGTCGAAGATATCGGCCAGTGGGTCCGGGCGGCGCCGGCCCCGCGGCTTCTTCTCTTGAATGGGCGGCGCCGGATCGGCGGCGAGCCGGTAGCCGGTGGCCCGGCTGAAGCCCGCCTTGGCGGCCGCCACCTCGATGGTGTCGGTCTTCTTCTGGGTCATGAACAGCCTCTTCTGGCGATCGGTTATGTGACGCCCGGGCAACGCCGCGCTCTCCCGCTTGGAAAAGCATCAGCGTTCGCCCGGCCGGCCGAATCCGCCAGAAGGCCCGGGGGAAAATTTTGCGAGCCGGCGGCCCGGAACTCCGGTCGGGCTACGCCCTCCCTCCGTTCCGGGCCGCCGCCTTCCCCCGTCTCATCCTGATTGACGCGGAAGTCTCAGGTTGATTGTCGCGCCGCAGTCGACCCCGAGGTGTTCGCGGCGCTCGCCCGGGACTGGCGGGCGCTCCGGCAAGAGGCCGAAGAGGCAAGGACCGTCCCCTTCTTCCTTCCCGGCTACCGGGAGGCGATGGCGCGGGCGGCCGCGCTCGCCGCGGTCGAGGACCTGCCGGCCGACATGCGGCGCCTCGTCGACGGGATGGTGGAAGAGCACGAGGAACATCTCGCGCGCGACCGCGAGGTGAGGACCCTGATCGACAGGATCCGGGAGAACTCGGACGACTGGCCGGAGCTGGGTTGGGTTGCTTCAGCGCAGGGATGCGCGATGGAGGAGCTTCCCAGCTACGGTGCGTGGCGCGAGGAAGGGGAGACGCTTCTGGAGGCGGCCCGGGAAACGCTTGGACCGGGTGGATCGGCCGGGCTCGCCAGCGCGGTGGAGACGCTCGAACGCACCCGCCTGATCGACGAGGCCGCGCGCTTCGAACGCCTGTGGCGGGGGGTGCGCCAGCGCGCCGCCCGCGACGGCGTTCCCGAGCTCCACACCCAGGGCTACGGGGAGGCGGCCGAACTGGGCGCGACGCTCGCGGCCTCCGAAGGGCTGGACCGGCGCCAGCGCGGCGTGCTGGACGAATGGCGGGAGATACACGCTGAGCAGACCGCGCTGGCGGAAGCGGTCCATACCCTGCCCGCCCGGGTGGCGGCATGGGAGAAGCGGCGGAACGACCTGCCTCTCGACGGGCGTGGCGGGATCGATCCGGCCGACCCGGCCTGCGCCGCCTGGCGGGAGGACGGCGCGCGGCTGGGCCTCGCGGGCGCCGCCATGCTGTCTCCCGGCGACGCTCATGCGCCTTACCTCGATGCCGTGCCGGGCGCGGCGGCGGCGGTGGAGCGGTCCGCCGAGGTGGTCCGCGACGCGCTGGCCGAACACCGTTACGCGGAGTTCGCGTGGCTCGCCCGGGAGCTGAACCGGCGGTCGAAGGAGACCGGCATCGAGAGGTTCCACCTGCCGCGCTACGCGGACACGATCGCCGCGGCGCAACTCCTCTCGGCCCGGGTCGGGGCAGGCCCCGCCTCCCGGCTCGGAGGCCGGGACAGGCCGGGGGCCGGGGAAGGCATGACGGAGGAACGGCGGGAGGCGGTCGACTCCTGGCTGCGCTATGACGAGACGCACGCGCGGCTCCGCGTGGAGATCCGGGACTGGCCGGGGCGGGCGGACGCTCTGGCCGCCGAATGCCCCGAACGTCCCGCGCGGCTCGATGCGCTGACCGGATGGCGGCGGCGGGCCGAAGCCCTGCGCGGCGAGGCCGTCGCCATGCACGCGGAGAAGAGCCCCCATGCGCCCCACCTGGCCGCCATGCCGAAAGACCGCGAGGCGCTCGACGCGGCGGTCCGCGCTCTCGACCGGACCGTCGCCGCGGTCGAGGTCCGGGAGATGGACCTGCTCGCAACGCGGGCGCAACGCGAGGCACGGAAGGCGGGCGGGATCGCGTATGACGCGCCCGCCTGGCCCGAGCTGATGGCGCGGGTGCGCGCGCTCGATGCAAGGCCGGACCTGGCGGAGGGGCCGCGCAGGAAGGTAAACGGCCATCTCGCCCGGGACAGGCGCTGGAAGGCGGACAGGGAACGGGTCGGCGCGTTCCTCGACCGGGCCGACGGTGTCTTGCGCGCGCGCGGTCGCCTGGCGGAGACGGCCGCGAGGGAAGCGGCGCCGGAATGGGAGCGCTGGAAGCGGAACGCCGACGGGATCGCGGCGGTGGCGGCGGCGCTTTCCGCGGACCTACCGCAACCGGAACTCGCCGCCCATCTCATCGCGCTCGGCGCCGAAGCGGACGGGGTCGACCGGAAGAGAGAGGATATCCGGCAGCGCATCGCCCGGGACGAGGCGGCACGCGCGGCCGCCGTCGAGGCGGAGCGGCGGGAGCGCGAGCGGATCGCGGAGGAGACCGCCCGCGCCGCCGAAGAAGCCCGAACCGCGGCGGAGGAAGAGAACCGACGGCGCGTGCGGGACAGGGAGCGGGTCGCGGCGTTCCTGGAACGGGCCCCGGCGGTGGAGAACGGGTGGATCCAGGCGGAGTTCGGCATGCTCGCCTCCCCGGAGGCGGAGCGCGCGGCGGCGCGGCAGGGCTGGCTCAAGGACGCGCGGGAACTCCGCGGCGAGGCGGACGCGATCGAGCGGGACATCCCCGAAGCGGAGCTCGAGGACCATCTGCGCGCCCTCGGCGCCCCGCCCGGCGCCGTTGCGAACCGCAAGGCCGCGATCGGACCCGGGATCGGCGTCGTCGAACGCGCTCTGGCCGGGGAGCGGGCGGAGCGCGCCCGGCCGGCGCGGGACAGGCGGCAGCCCGCCCCGGCGCCGTCCCCCGAACCCGGAGAAACCCCGGCCGAACCCCTCCGGGAGACAATGGAGCGCGCCCTCGCCGCCCGCGCAGGCGGCGTGACCATGGTCCTCGCCGGCCATGTCCCGGATGCCGACCGCGATTCCGTCTACCGGCGGCTCGACGGGCTCAGGACGGCGGTCCCCGCCATCCGCCTCCTGCTCGGCGACGCGCCCGGCTTCGAGCGCATCGCCGCAGACTGGGCCCGCGACAGGGGCGTCGAGCACTTCGTCTTCCGCGCCCCCCCGGAGGCGGGTCCGGACGCCGCCCGGGACCGCGACAGGGCGATCGTCGAGGCCCGCCCGGCCGGCGTGATGGTGTTCTCCGACGGCCGCGAGCCCGCCTTCCTCGCCCGGCACGCGGAAGAGCATGGCATCCCCGTCAGCATCCTGCCCACCGCGGATCTGGTCCGCACGGCCGCGCAATCCATCGAGCGGGAACGGGAGGCCCGCGAGACGCAGGACCGGACGATCCGCAAAGGTCCCTCGATGGGGTTCTGACACCGTCACCGCGCCGGCACGGATTGGCATCCGAACACACGGGCCGTTTACCGCTTTCGAGGGTCGAGACCATTTCAAAGTCGGAATGGACACCTCAGTCGACGCCAACATCAAAGGCAAGCCTTTCAGTCATTGGTGGTCTCTGCCGGCGGTTCCGGCGATCTGGCTCGCGCCTTTCACGGTCTCCACCCGGTCGCGGTCGAGCTTCCCGAAGGCGAGGCAGAGCGCCACATCGGCCTCGCTGTCGAACGGTCCGTGCTCCCGTCCGGTCTCCAGCTCGATCACCGTCCAGCTCGGGCCCCACACCGGGATCCCCCTGAAATGCGCCGAGCCGTGATACGAACGCTCGGCGCACGGCGCGCATCTCGCCGCTCCGCCGCCTGGCGCTTGTCCCTGTCGGGATCGAAACAGCGGGGGTTTCGTGCTAACCGTGGGCGCCGGCCTCGGCTATGGTCTGTCGGCCCAACCAGGCGTTCTGGGAGCGCGACAACGCAGGGAGAGAACGGGTGACCAAATCGGACATCGCCGGCCGTAAGGCCGGCAAGGCCCTGCGGGATGTCGTGAACGCGGGCGGGTCGCGATCAGCGTGATGGGCGATCGAGGACAAGCGGGGACAGGAGGGGCCGCGTGTTGAATTCGGCCGATTGCCATTCGAAGACAGCGGCCGTTCCAATGGGAGCGCGGTGCTGTGAGAAATCAAGCAGGGGTAAGGGCTTGATTCAAAGCCACGGCGCCCGCTACCGGCGAGCTCACGAAACAAGCAGATAGGCGACCGAAGACATATGACAACGCGTTCCTAGCCAGACAGATGCGAGCCTCAACTGGTCCTATATCGCGAAGGAAGATGGCAAGAAAGATCATCGTGCGCCACATGAATGATGTTCAGCACCGGAAGATCATGAGAAAATGGGCGGCTTCAGAAGCTGATTGGAAATTGCGGAGTGATCCCTCCCTTGCGTCTGTGCCGATCAACTTTGTTTGCGGCCCGCGCTTTCCGCTTCTACATTAGATCTAAGCCGCGGAGCACAGAAACGCTACTTGCACTTGCATACGGGCCACCAGTGGAAGAACCATGGACGCACACGCAGAGGAACGACTTCGGGACGCAATTCGGCACGCACTGAATGGCGACGCAATATTATTTCTCGGAGCAGGGGCATCCCGAGCTGCCCAAGGAAGCAAAGGAGTACCACTCCCTATCGGTCAGGAGTTGTCCAACAAACTGGCCCAAGAATGCGGGCTACCACCGAAGTATGATCTCGGGGCTATTGCTGAGTATTTCGTAGAACAACGCAGCGAAACTACTCTTATCAATGCTTTGAGAAAGCTTCTTAAAGTTGAGACTGTTAGTACCGACCTTGAAATAATCGCGTCCATCCCTTGGAGCCGTATCTGGACGACTAACTATGACGATGCGATCGAAAAGGCTTTGGATGCGAATCACGCATCACACGTTACCATTACAACAGCGGCCGACGTTGCCAATGCTCGTGGCAACAGACTTATCGTAGTACATATCAATGGCGCTTTGAAAAACCTCAAACAATCAATAACTGCGGATTTCATTCTAACGTCAGAAAGCTATGCAACGAATACCTTTGTCAACTCAGTTTGGTCGACTGTATTTCGTGCCGATCTGCAAACTGCACGAGCAATTTTTTTTGTAGGATATTCTTTGTATGATCTAGATGTTGCAAGGATATTATTTAACCCGGTAGCTATCTTTAGAAAAACACACTTTGTCGACCAAGTCGACTTAGATCCAGTGCTTGAGACAAAGCTGTCCAAATTTGGCACCGTCCATGGTGTTGGTGTTGAGGGATTCGCAAGTACTATCGCGGATGAAAAGGATAGCTGGATTCAACCGCAATTGATAGAGCAATATGTGAATTGGAAGTCCGTTGTTCCCACATTAACCGACAACGCACCATCTGATGAAGACGTGTACAAGCTAGTGTTGCATGGATTCATTGATCCACATTTGTTACTCGCGCAGTCAGACAATCCCAACGAACCTACTTATACTGTGGTTAGGGAGTGCGAGGCACTGGTGTTCAAGCACATGGCGGAACCGAATGCCATTGCTCTAATAGTTGGTTCGTTTTCTAACGGCAAGACCGTTACGATCCAGTCGGTAGTGCTTCAACTCGCTGCAAGCGGCCGTGATGTTTTCATTCTAGACCGACCAACTGAATCTGCAAGTGACGAACTGCGCCGCCTTTGCCGACGCGAGGATGAGTTTGTGATTGTCATCGAGAATTACTCGCGTAACCTTGCGTTGGTTGAGACGTTCTGTCGCTATGCGCCTGACGGCTGCACATTGTTGCTGTCCGAAAAGGCGGAGATACACGAGCTGCGTGCTCCCGCGCTACTGGACAAGATCGGCAATCGCCATCTCCTAGAGTATGAGGTGGATATGCTAGATGATGCCGAGCTCAAACGGATGTCCAGTCTCTTGGACCTACGCGGATTGTGGGGAGAGCGGGCTGGCCTATCAGAACTGCAGCGATTGGCATATCTTCGGGAGGATTGTGGAAGGCAGTTGCACGCGGTGTTGATCGATGTGATCAAGTCCCCGCACATTAGGGCGCGACTAGCAGAAATCATTAATCATTTTGACTCCGTCGACGGCGGGAGACGGATGCTCATGGCCCTTTGTTTGCTGCAAACGATTGGCGAGCAGCCTAGAATTGACGTTGCGTCTGATTTACTCGGTTTAAAGTACGATGCATATCGCAAGTTAATGCGGGATCCAGTCGTTCGGCAAATTCTAGACGCGGAATCGGGAATCGCTTTGTTTCGGTCTCCGGTTATTGCAAATGCGGTGTTGAGCGAGATGGAAAATGCGATGACGGTAGCTGAAGTTGTCGTTGACTGTGTGAAACAGGGCCATGTTGGCCGCCACGCTGATCAATACTTGGGTAGAATAGCTACTGAACTTACCCGGTTTGCGAATTTGGAGCGCATTCTTCCTGACAGTGGCAAACGAGTTGCCTTGCAGAATTTCTACGAGGAGCTCAAGACCATTCCCTCGATAAGAAGCGATCCGTTGTTTTGGTTGCAATACGCAATGGCCCGTCTAAGTCTCGGTGACCTGGATTTGGCGCGCAGGTACTTCGAACAAAGTTATTCAATTGCTGATCGAAAAAAATTCGACACATACCAGATAGATAATCACTACTGTCGGTTGCTACTTCGCGAGGCAGAGGAGACTACAGACCCCGATGATGCATACAAAAAGGTCGACACAACAATTCAGATTCTCAAGCGTCAAGTGCAGCGGGAGCACCGCCATTATCCGTATCGCTCGGCATGGAATCTTGAGGGTGTCGCCAAACGCCATAGGTTATCTTGGACGGAAGCGCAGAGAAAGACTGTTGTAGCTGGGGCGCGATATTTGATTGAGGCTGCGTCACGGCTTGACCATCGCGCGGCTCGTTCAATTGCAGTAGTTGGTGGTTTGGAAAGATTGCGAGCGGTGATAGAAACGCTCGAGTAGGTGTGGGCCGTAGGGTTGGAAACTGTTTACTTTTGGGCGCTACTTGATCGCGCGACGCCGTCACGCTATCTTGAATGGTGATTGATTTGGTCGTGCAGGGGACTGTTGGCTCCGCTTGCGGTTAATCAGCAGACCGATAGACTATGACAGATTGGTTTCGTTGGGAGTTGGCGCTTAGGCAATGAACGTGTGGCTGGCGAGAGGGACGCCGGGGGGCTGGGGCTCTCTGCTTACGTCAGCCACAAATGCCAGAGCCGAATTGGCCCGGGGCTGTTCGGTGGTGGCTGAGACGGGTAAGTGAATGCCCGGCGATGCCGTGTATGCGCGAGGTTGGAAGGGTTGGTCCTGACAGGGGTGGGGAGGGATTGCACCTGGTAGCGGCGAAGCGTCCTCGACAGGAAGGGCCTCAACGCTGTATCGATCAATGATCCGTCCCGAACGTAGCCAATCATGAAGGCCTCGCAGTTGGCCCACGCATACTCGCCATCCACAAAACGGCGAATTCCATCCTTGCAATACAGTGCAACCGTCTTCG
The DNA here is from genome assembly GCA_965202835.1 of Alphaproteobacteria bacterium. Lineage (GTDB taxonomy): Bacteria > Pseudomonadota > Alphaproteobacteria > MPNO01 > MPNO01 > MPNO01. Next base: position 1,866,967 of record CBDBCA010000002.1, read on the forward strand.
ACGTCGCGGCGTCGATAATCTTCGCCTCTGCGACCAAGGGAAAACGTAGCTCGGCGTCTGACAGCACAATCGAGAGGTCTGGGCTTTTCTCGATATGAGACCCGTCGAAACTGATGCTGTCCGTTCCGCGCGCGACATAGTAGACGAGCTGGCGCCAGAGGGTGTCCTCGTTGATCATCTCGTTCAACCGCGCCTGCATCAATGCAGTCACTTCGGGCTCGTCGCCGGTGGTCACTGTCGGTGGCGAGTCCGCGCGAATGTCGTGAAACGCCTGACTCAAGCCTTCCGCCAGTATCTCGAGAAGGTCGTCCGGGATCGGCGCCAGCGGCAGCCGAACGCCGCGGGTCAGCGCCGCGACCTGGTCGGGTCGAGGCCGAACTGCCGGACGTCTCATGCGTCGGCATGCCGTTTCAGCAGATCGACGTGGGACCACGCAATCCGCTGTGCAAGCAGCCGTGCTTGAGTCTCGCTCCAATACCGTCTTTGCGCGAGCCGCCCGATCAGAAGTCTGTCCGGTCCGTCATCGAGGAGGATCTCGGATGCGGCGGCCGCATCGGCGGCCTTCAGCAGTCCTGCCCAGTCATCCGCTGGAACGGGCTCTTTCGGTTCGCGGCGGCTTGTCCGTACAGCGATGGCCTGCCACGGCGACATCGCCAGCGGGGGAATCGGGTCCACGATCAACTTCGACCGAAACCGCTTGCACCACGGCCTGAGTTCATCTCCAAGGAGTTCGCAGAAGCGTTCCCTCTCATCCGAACTCGGTGGCGCCTGGGCAATCCGCTTGTTTGCGGCGAACGGTAGGCTGAACTCCAACGTATCGGAAACGACCTGCAAATCGCGGTGACCGAGGCCATACAAACGCATGACCCATTCGTCCACTTGTTCCCACGACTTCTTTCCCGATTGCAGGTCCTGGACCAGACGTTCAATCTCTACACGCTGTTGTGGCGTGAGCTTATGGAAGTCGGGTAACGGAATACGATCGAGCGCAACCTTTTCGACAACATCTCTTTCAAAACCGAATTTGCCGCTGGTGACAAGTGCAAACCAGATGGCCAGTTTGCTTCCCAGCACCAATGCGATATAGCGAATTAGTAGACCTGCTTGATCGTGCGTACGCGGACTGTATCCATAGAAGGTCTCGTTGAAGACTGCGTCCTCCTCGGAGATCGCCACGCGAATTCGACTGTCCAAGGCGGGCGGCGACTGGTGAACAACAATCAGCGGCCCAGCGAACAAGTCTGGCGATCGCAAACGGTGAACCCGATCAAGGGAAAACGTCGCTAGAGTCTCGATGTTGACAAAAATGTTCGTGAAGGATGCGAGCGTAATCTCCGGTCGGCCCGTAAACTCGCTCGCATCCACACCGGGCAGACCATCGCCTCTCCGACGGGTCTCACTGGTCCTTCTGAGCCTTTGATAACCGTTGCCGCTGCCTCGCAAATGACCGCGGGACGTGACACCAATGTTCTTTCTCCAGAAGTCGTTTAGCGTTGGGTGCCGCTCAGCACGAATCCGTTCGAGGATTCCAAGATCGGCTCTTGAACCCCGGAACAGTGTCTTCAGGATGTGGGGCGCTTCGACAAGCTGCCGAGTGGGCACGACTTCTGCACTGGTCGCGTCGATCCGCATGCCTCCGGCGCTGTTTAACGAGTCCTCGACCCGCGGACTGATGAAACGAAAACCGGCCTCGACGCCGGGTGTTCTGTTCGTGGCGAAAAGAATACAAAATGGTGCCGAGATCTGCGGCCATACCTTCGTCTGCCGCAGTTCCACGCCGTTCACGACCGATGTGACGTCTAATGCTTCGAACAGGGCTTGGCGCGCGGTCGGCATCCCGTCGCCCTGCTGAAAGAGCAGGCGAGCGTGCAACGCCAAGGCAATCTGGCCGTCAGGCTTCGCCCACTCCATCGCTCGCCATACGAAGGGCAAGTCCAGCACTTCGTTGGGCAAAGGAGGCGCTTTGTTCGGGGCACTCCGGTCCGCGGCGATGTGCGCAACTGTTGAAAGGACGTGGTTCCATTTCGGTAGCTTGGTCCCGCTTGCCCAGGGGGGATTCCCGATCACGAGGTCGTATTGCCCCTTATGCTCGTCTCCGACACGGGGTCCCAAACTGCCGAGCGACGTACCTTCTTTCTCTTCCGCTCCCTTGACGCGATGCAGCACCGTCCCACGGAGAAATTTGAACCGCAGCTTGTCGACGGGCCTCGGATCTGGATCGAGCTCGATCAACAGCAGATACAGACCGAGCGCAGAAAATCGTAGCGCGGCCTCATTGATGTCGAAGCCGACCATCTGCTTGTAGAGGATCCGCCTAAGCATGTCGGTGTCCGGCCGTTTTCCTTCAGCCCGCCAGTGTTCCGCGACGAGTTCCCGGAATGCCGTGAGCAGGAAGATGCCGCCGCCGACGGCGGGATCGAGAACCTTGGCCGACTTGGCAGTGCCCTGGCGTTCCAGTGCGCAGAACGACGCGCGAACCATCAGCTCGGCAATCGGCTTGGGCGTGAAGTAGCCGCCCTCGCGTCTTTGCTTCGCTGGCGCGTGCTCTCTCAGGTAGAGTTCGTACGCTTGACTTAGGACACCGACGGGGATGTGTGCGAAGTCCAGGTTGGCCCACTTCTCCTTCCAGCCGAGAAACAGTTGGCCATCTGGCGCTCGTCTGAGAACGTCTCCCAAGAGGAGGTACCCCTCGGCCGGCAGCCTGTCGAATATGTCGTCAGACAAGGGCAGCAGGTCGCCGTTGAACGTTGTGTCAAGCCAGTTGGAGGTGTCTTCCGCGATCTCGCGGAAATCGAAAAGGCGCGCCGCCGTCGCCGGTTCTGACATGTCATCTGGCAGCAGGTTCCGATCAGCCAGGAAACGGGTGAAAAGCGCACGGCCGACGAGCGAAATCGCATCCTCGTGCGACACTTCGAGTTCGATGAGCCCGGTCGTCGAGCCGCTTAACAGGCTTAGGACGACATTGGAAATCCAGCCTCGGTTCGTGATGGCGGCTTGTGGACGCACGTTGCCGAGCCGTGCGAAGACTGTTGACCTCGCACCCTCCCCTTCGTCCCAACGAACCTGGGACTGACGCAGTGTCTTGCTGTCGAGGGCGACGCGATAAATGCGGAGACTGCCCGGCGCAACCACGCCGAGATAGGGTGCGTCACCGCGCATCGCGAGTAGACGCCGCATGCGTTGCAGTTGACCGTCATTTGCCCGCGAATCCGCATCGACCAGGAACATCAGGGGTGTGCCCTGCCATTCGTACACGGCCGCGACGATGCCCAAGGTGGCGTGGCGGTCGTGGCGCGCCGTCATCAGGGTGGCGTAGGGCAAGAGTTCCGGGCACTCATCGTCAAGCAGTCGCAGGCACGACGGATCAGCCCCGAATTCAATGAGCGAAGCGCGAATGTCAGTCATTGGCTTCGTTCCCTACGCCGTCCGCCACTTCAGTTTTTTCTCCTCTCTTCGTTTAACCGAGTCACGTTGTCTCTGTGCGCCGTTTGGCGGCATTGCACGGCTTGTTGGCTCCGGCCCTGAGTGAACATGCTCAACCTCCTCGTTAGGTCAGTCAGTCGTGTCGTCGAAACGGCCGATGAGCGCCCCCACCGCGACGCCGTCGATGTGCAGAACGTGTTTGGCCAGGTCAATCTTGATCGGCTTGTGCTCGGGATTGCGGCTGTCGGGACGGAGCTCCACGTGCCGTTGGTCGCATCGAAAGAACCGCTTCAGCGTCACCTCATCGCCGAATCGTGCAACGACCACGTCGCGGTGCCTCGCCTCTGGGGTCGAGCGGATCGCCACTACATCGCCGTCGCGAAGCCCCGTGCGGTTCATGCTGTCACCCCGAACGGTGAGGAAATAGTCCGGCGTCGGCGAGAACCGCTCTGCGACCGCCGACGGAATCTGGTCCACGATACGGCTCTCAGCGACGATGGGGTCGCCCGCCGCAATTTCTCCGATCGGCGTGGCGAGATCGACGAGCGGCACGCCAGGGTCGGTGTCGCCGACGAGTCGAATCCCGCGCTTCGTGTCGCGCTTGAGCTCAATCCACCCCTTCGCCTGGAGCGCGCTGAGATGCACGTCCACCGACGAGGGGTGGGCCAGCCCCAAGCCGGAGGCGAGCTCCTTGCGCGACGGTGGGAATCCGTGGCGCCGAAGGTGACCCCTGATGAGATCCAGGGTCTGACGCTGTCGATTGGTGAGATTCTTCATCTCGCCTCGGCAGGGTTGACGTCGTTCGTCCCTTGTACGGCGGCTAGGCAACTATATCCGAATTTTGACGGGTGGTGAATTTCCATAGCCGGCATTCAACGCTGTGTCTACCACGGTTGAGTCTAACGCAGTTCACGGCGCCCGAAGAGGCAGTGGCGTAAGGGCGGCGGTTCCAACGAGACAAGTAATTCGCCGAGAAGGCCAATTTCGATGACGAGGACATGGAAGGCCTGTGGTGGTCTGGGGATTGATTCGATCCGCTTTCGGTACGATGACAGCTGCCGCACGTGGTTCGCAGGACAAATCGAAGAATCCAGGAATTCCGCCGGGTTGCGCGTCCCCTGACAGCGCCGGATCGCGATTCTGACGAAACAAGGGCATGTCGTGACTTTCCGGACGAGATCGCCACTGACGTCGGCGCTCGACAATATCGGTGCGCGGCTGGGCGAGGCGGTACCGGTCTCGTCGTCGGACTGGCCGGTTGGGTCCTTCCCCATCGTCGAGGAAGCGTTTGGCAAGAACGCGGAAAAGGCTGACTTCCAAGCCGTGCCACGCCGAGGCCATCCGCTTCCTATCCGGATCATCGGGCTTGCGATCGCCGATTTCCAAGCGACATCTTTTCCAGCACCTCCAGGGTCGCCTTCCAATGGCGGGTCGGATCCCTCCGGGATCGCCGCGGTTCCGGACGCCGGCTCGGCCCCTTCCCCGACGGTGCTATTCGGATGCAGCGAATGGTGGAACGTGCCATCCGGCTGTTCCCGCACCGTGAGCGGTACGGCCATGGGGCGACCATCGTATTCTTCCTGTTGATACCAAACTGTGGCCGGCAACCATTATGGTATAGAGTACTCCAAACCGGTCAGAGCAAGAAAGCAACTGTAGCGGGGAGAAATAGAAATGATTGTTTCTGCAGTAATTGTCGAACAGCTGGACATTGACGGTCATCTTCGCAGTTTTCGCATGAGGCCCGACCATGGCAAGCACCTAACTATCGCGTTTGCTGGCGAGTACGATGAATCGCGTACGGGTCCCTTTCACTTTCTTGAGCACAAGAATGAACAGAACTTTGAGGCAGGCTTTGCAGAATGTTCGACGAGAAGGCTAGCATTGAATCGTTTTAGGAAAATATATAACGGATATGAGTTCAAGACATCTTGGCGTGGAATCATAACTGAACGTCAAGAAATAAGCTACTACGCTCTCTCTCTTCCCGCAAATACAATTCCGACGTTGGTTCGTTTCTCGGACCCAAGATCTAATCATGAATTTAGAAAAAGCGTTGGAAAAGACCTCCAGAGAAGTTGTTTTGTACTCTATCTTGAGTGCCGATCATCATTTGGTTCATTCGATTTCGATCTTCAGGCACAGTTTACCGATCCTACGGAAAAATTTTCGGTAGCGGATTACTCTGATGAAACTACTACAGAGTTTTACGCTTCACCATCTTCATTTGAACACTACTTAAGGGATGAACAACGGCATAAAGTGCAAAATTTCTTTTTTCCACAAGAATACGCTGGCGACGTGTATCTTATTCAACAGGCCGGAGCTGTGGGTCCAGGTGCGAAAGTACACGACGCTACAATTGAACAGATAGGAGTAGTGTCACCAAAAGAGACTGATCTTCAGACCTTGGCGCAGGAACTGGACAATTTGTATCAGTCCGCAAAGAGACAAGAGGGGGTGCAGAAAAAAGAAAGGGAATTGGAAGCGTTGGGTTCCGCAGTGAAGGCCGCAAATTCTGGGGACAGTGTAGGCGTTGTAGAGCATCTGCGAGTGGCGGGGCGGTGGGCTCTTAATCTTGCGAAGGGAGTTGGTTCTTCAGTTGCAGCAGCGGCAATTTCTAAGGCAATTGGCCTGTAACCTTTACAGACAGGGCGATCGCAACTCTATCCCAACTTATTCCCGAGACGACGCGTTTATCGGTTAATGTCGAGCGCGCAGGGTCCCCTGTTCAAGGCCTTTGCGGTGCCGGGGTCAGAGGTTTTCGGTATCGGGGTTGGAGGTTGAAGGATCTCGGATTGACGGGGCACATCGCCCCGGCGGTCAGGGTCCCGAGGCGGCGAGGCGGCCCGCGACCATGCGGAACAGGGCGGCGTCGGGACAGGCCGAGGCGAAGTGGATGCGAACGCGGGCGGCCTTCTCGATCACCCGGCCGCCGGTCTTGAGCAATCTCTGGCGGAGGGTAGCGAACTCGGCTCACTGGAACGGCATCCGGCGGGGCACCGCATCGCCGGGCCGCAGTCCGCGATGATGCGCGTGCTGCCTGCTGTCCGCCGAACCGCTCTTGCGTGTTCGAGCACGCTATTCAGTTCGGCACTCGGGAAGCGCTCTGGACCAGGCATGACGTTGGTGATCGACGCGCCGACCACGGACGGAAGCAAGAGCCTAGCGACGGACACTTCCGGGATCGTGATCCCCTCTCAAGACCGTAAGCTGTTCCAATCGACCGACCTTAGTCCGGACCCGCATGGCCTCCGGGACATCATGAACCCGCCGAGTGATGAACAACCCGTCGCAGGCGCCGAAGCTAGTGAACGAAAAACCAAACCGGGACTGTCGGCTGTTGAAAATCGTGCTTAACGGGAATCGCCTTATTAGGGAAGCGGGCGACCCGACCGAGCGGGTCGCCTGAACGATTGCAGAGGGAAGGATGGCGCCCATTTCGGGCGGGAGTCAAGGCGTGGTAGGATGCCTCGGTGATCACCACGGAGGCACACTATGGGCAAGCCCGAGCCCAAATTCGACCAAGACCTGCGCTTCGCGTCAGCCGACGAAAGCATGAGCGAGGAAGAACTGCGGGCGAGGGCCAACCGTCTCACCCGCGCGCCGATCAGCGGCGGAGTGCCGCGCCGCGAGCTGCCCCGGGGCAAGCCGAGGAAGACGAGGCGTCCCGACGCCGCCTAGCTCGCTCCGCGATATGTCATTCGACGCGGCCGCCTTTTTCTATTCGGCCCTTGGGTCTCTTGCCGCCGGTATCCTGCTTTTAGGTACCATACCGTTCTGGTGGAAACGGGTAATTCAATCGGGCTCGGCAAGAGCCAAGGACTGGCTCCGATTCCTGTTGGCGGCGGTGCTCATGGGTGGACTCATGTACGGGCTGGGTCAGATTATCTTTGTCTCTGAAAAGAAGATTGGGCAGACGGTTCCCCGTCATCCATCGCTAACACAGGAACAACAGGATGCGGCCTCCATTGATTGTGATAGGCGTGCCAGAGTGGGGGCCGATCAAGTTCGACGAATTCAAAGAAGAGAGGCGCGGAGGAGGTATTGGTGGGCGTGTATGATCGAAAAAGGCTTCGAGTTCACCCCATTAGCAGCCGAGCCCAACTAGACCCCGGAATTGCCGGATCGGGCTACCGTGGGCACCACTGTATATAATCCCTAGGGCTTGGTCCCGGGGGATGTCGACGACCACGGCGCACAATGCGGAACACGATGCCGCAGCAATTGCCGATTCATTCAAGCATGCATCCGATCAACCGTTGCGCCCAATCCGGACGCATCAGGAAATACACGCCCCGATCCTGCCACTCCATCACTGTACGCGGTTCGTCGCCGATTTCTTCGGGCGCCGTGACGGAGAGGACGAAGGCGTGCAAGCGCAAATCCGGGTCGGTCTTACGCACCTGCGCCTCGGTCTTCTTGATGGTGGTATGCAATGCGACCTTGCTGCGCTCCGCCGCGCCGTAGCGGCCTAGGCCTTTCGGGTCGAGGAAGGCAACATGCTGGGACGCCTCGTCCTTCAGCCAGAGGATGAAGTCGGGGTAGTAGGTATAGTCGTCGAAGAACGATACGCCCCGGCCTCGCGTGAGGTTGCGGATCAGGAAGAGTTCCCGTCCATCCAGGCAGGGGTCTGCCGCCCGACCCAGCGCGACCAGCCCGTCGACGGCCTTCCGCTCGTTGCTGTCCAGTGGCACGGGCTGCACGGTGACCTCGCCTTTCCCAGTCGCGTAAAGGAGGGGCTTGTACGCGTGGCTGTCGGCCATAACGACGCCGAGCTTCAGCTTGCGGTTTTCTCCCTCCCGCAGATTGGCAGCGAGCGAACGGACATCGCCGAGCAACCGCTCGTTTGTCGCGTCCACTGAGAGCCGGTATTCCCGGATATTGTTGGGATCGTCCTCGTCGAGCGTCGCGACTTCTATATTATCGTGCTCCCACCGCCGGCGCCGGCCCGCCCAGAACCGGGCAGCGTACTCGGCGATCAGATCGACCGCGATCTCCTCCAGCTTCAGCAGGTCCGCATAGCTCTTCGGCGCGCAACGCTCCGGCGGCAGATAGAGCGTGTACCAGTCATCTCTGTCCAGCAACGCATCCACCGTCGCACGCTCGATGGCCAGGTTGTGCCAACCCATCCGCCGCTTGCGCGCCAGCAGGACGTCGTAGACGCGCGTCCGGTCGAAGAGGGCGACGTGATGCCGTGCGAGCGTTACTGGCGCCTTCTCCGCTCCTGAGCCGGCCGGCATGGCGCCGGATTCGACGGCCTGCAGTCGCGAATAGAGGTCCATCTTGACGGTTGGGCTGTCCCTACCGCCGGGTTTCGGCAGGACGGGGCGGTCGTCGGAACGGTCGTACTTCGCGCCCTCCCTGAGCCGGATGATCTTCAGGTCCTTCCGCGCGAAGTTCCAGGTCACGGGCAGGACGACCGTCTCCCGCTCCACGCCGATTCCGTCCTTCTGCAACAGCTCCCGGAAGGTCTGCATGTAGGTGGCGCGCAGACCGAAGATACGCAGGGTCTCCAGTTCCGCCAGCCGGTCGCCGTCGGCGGGCGGCTCGGCCCCGCTCTCGCGGTGGCGCTTGAGGCTCATGCCCCGGCCCTTCAGCCGTACCCCGCGCCCGAACATCTGGATGATTTCCGGCCCCTCACCAACACCGACGTGCATCAGTCCCATGGTGCTAACCCGCCAGGAGTTCCAGCCGGCAATGAAGCGCCGCGCACCGATCACCACGTTCACGGTCGAATCCGCCCGGTCCACGTCCGCGAACAGCCGCCGGGCGAACCCGGCCTCTCGCTCGAGGTCGAGATGGGGATGGCCGCCCTGGGACAACATCCTGTAGAGGGCTGCCGAATCCCCGACATTGACCACGCCGAAGGGCGCGTTGTCGGCGGTGCGCAGGTGAAGCTCGCCCTCGCCCTGCGTCAGGTAAACGACATGCAGCCGCCCCGGCCCGTGGAACAGGGTCTCGCAAATGTCGTCGTAGAGAGCTGACGCGCTGTTGCCCTTCAGATCGTCGAACCGGTTGGCGAAGAAGTCGGCCCCCGCGTCGTCGGTCAGCCCCGATTCGCCGGCGAGAAGCCGTGCGATCATCGTCCGCACCACGTCGCCGAGGGCCAGCACCCAGCCGAGGAAGTCAAGGATCCGCACCACGTCCGATCTTGTTTCGTGGTCCGCCCTGGCGCTGCCGGTTACCGTCTTGCCCAGGAAGACCCAGAGCGGCTTCGCCACGTTAAAGTCCGCCCATGCGGCGTGCCCCTCGCGCCAGATACGGCACTGCCGATAGAAGGTGAGCAGACAGGCCAACAGGTACATGTCGCTGTTCTCGTCCTCCGCCCCCTGCGGCAGGTTGGAGATGGCGTAGTCCTTGCCGTAGCCGTCCCGATGGAAGGCGCGGTAGGGGTAGTCGAACAGCAGGCACTTGCCGTAGGCGTCTCGCAGGTCCTCGTCGCTGCCGACGATCTGGTTGAAGGTGGCGGAGTACTCGAATGTGAAGCCGCCGCGAGCGAGTTCCGCCCGGCGCTGGCGCCAGACCTTGCCCGAGGCGCCGAGGTGCCCTTCGTCCACCAAGACGAGGTTGTTGTTCCCGAAGTCGCTCACGGCGACGCGCTTCACGCCCTTCTTCTCCGCGAGCTTGTTGAGGTCGATGATCTCGATGGGCGCCAGCAGGTCGGCACCGGCCTCACTGGAGAACAGCCGGGCCGGCAGGTTGCTCGCCCGGAGTTCACGTTCGTGCTGCATCGAGAGCTGCTCGTTCGGCGTCACCAGGATGACGTTGTTGGGCGGAGCGCCCGCTTCGCTGGCCAGACGCCGGTATTGCAGGATGTGGGCGTGCATGACCAGCGTCTTGCCCGAGCCCGTGGCGCTCTGCACAGCGACAGTGCGCAGGTCGTCGGCCATGTAGTCGGGCATCGTGGCGGTCAGCCGCTCGCGCCTCTTCGCCGCGTTCAGGTCGCGGCGTAGCGCTTCCGCGTCCTCAAAGTAGCGGCGCAGGTAGTGTTCGGCGAACAGCAGGGCCAGCCACTGGTGCGGTTTCCATCCCCGTCCGCGCTCGGCGGTCATGCGCAGGCGCTGGCTCAGCGCGGCTATCTCTGCGTCGTAGTCGGCGAAGCGGTCAGGGGCCATCCCCGCCCGTTCCGGGTTCAGGTACAGCGCCTTCGCGTACTCGCTCTCCCCGCCGGAGGCGAACCCGGTCGGCACGTCCCGCAGCCGCTCCAGCATCGCAGCCATGTCATCGTAGCCGAACTCGCGGCACAGGAAGCCGTGCAGGACAAGGCGGTTCTCGAGAGGCGTCATGCGCCGGCGGCCTGCCGATGCTTTTCGGTCAGATAGGCGGCGAAGGACGCGCACGCACCGAACATGAAGATGGCCTCGTCGATGCCGACATCGGCAGCGTTCTTGTCGAGCAAGGCGTGTCGAATCCCTTGTTCGGCGTTCGTGTAGCCGTACAACTTGTGGAATGCTTGCTTGAGCGCTGGATGTTTCAGCACTCCCGCCTTCTCAAGGGAATCCAATGCCGGCCCTAAAGTACTGTTTGATTGCGGGTCAATAATGCGGGCCACCGATTCGACTGCGTGAATGCTGTCGGCAATCGAATTGGCATGTTGCCCAGTATTGATGTGGTCTGCTGCTTCACGTAGATGCACCGCTGCGCCTTCCATGCCGGCTTCGCAGATCGTCTCTATGGCTCTTCGTGTTGCCTCACCGGTCTCAGGGCTGATCCTCGGCATGATCGTTGACCTACCGTCAATCGTATCCACGTAGTAGGCGATTGGAGTCCGCTCAAATTCGCTCACCAGTAATTCCTGAAGTTGCTTAGAACAATCATCTCGGCGAAGAAGGTACTCCACCAATGTCAGGAGTCGGTGATAATCCCCTTGCAAAATTATATCTCGACAAAACTCCCTGTCGCTTTTTGGGTTTGGAGAAGGAATCTCATCATGAGGAGTCCCTTGTATTTCAAACCTAAACCGCCATAGTATCCTAGCGATACCCTCAGACGTTCTATAAGTTAACCGAAATGAATCAGTTGCATCACTTATTGACCCGTCAATAAAAAACCATACGATTTGCCTGAATTTTCGTGGGATATATTCCAGTTTCATAGCCTCGGGTAACGGTGCTTTTCCTTCACGCTGGGAGAAGGTCAGCTCGTAGAAGTCCCCATTTTTGTCTGACGTCATCGCTCTTGGACCTCCAACATCAGTTGGCGGAACAGTGGTTCGATGGTCTCGGCGGTCCAGGTTTCTCTTGGTTGGCGGATCGCGTTCAGGGTATGGTCGCCGTTGACGTAGACGAGATCGAGCGCGTCGGGGAGGCACGCCCTGTGCTCAGCGAACCAGGCTTCCAGCGCATCGTTGTCTAGGGTCTCCAAGTTGCGCCAGAGGACGAGGCACTGTTGCCCTTGGGCGTCCTTGCCGGCGATGGCGAGCACGCCGTCGAGACGGCGGCGGGACTCGACGTGCAGGCCGAGCAGGAAGTTGAAGGTTTCGGGCAGGTCGACCGGCGTCTCTCGGCGCGCACTGTCGCGCACGACGGAAAGGGTGCAGGCGAAGGGATCGAGGAAGTCGCGGCCCAGCAGGCAGGAGCTGCTCGCAGTTTCCGTGTCCAGTGCATAGCGAAGGCGGTAGTCCTCGATCGGACCGCGGTCGTTCGTCGCGAGAAGGTCGCTGGACGGCGGTGTCAGCACCAGCCCGTCCAGCGTGTCCTCGTAGGACTCGAGGCGGACATAGCGGATTAGGTGTGACACGCCCTTGTCGCGCGTGACAGGCTTGCCTGCCTTCCAGTCCGGGGAATATGCGACCTTCTTGAGGCGCGGCAGCATCACCGTGTCGAAATGATCGCCCATTTCGACTAGGATGTACATGCGGCCACCATCGTCCTCGCGGTTGAGATTGATGACCGCATGCCCGGTGGTTCCGGAACCGGCAAAAAAATCGGCTACTTGTGTCTTCTCTTCGCCACCTGCCGATGCGCGTATGCAGTCCGTCACCAGAGAGACGGACTTGGCGAAGTCAAACGTACTTTCCCCAAAGAGTTCTTTGAGAACCATGGCTCCATAATTGGAGGAGGCGTATTTTGCATCTCCCCACCACGTTTTAGGAACCGAAGCTGGATCCATTCGTTGAACAAAGTCAATGTCTATTTGCTCCTCTCCAATATCGCTGATCGTTCTTCGTACACGATATTCGTTCGGAATCTCTATTTCTTTCTGTACTCGCTCCCAACCGCGCTCCCAGTTCTTTTCGATCTTTGTTCCGTTGTTTTTCCCAACAGGCCAAATTATGGCCTCATCTTCTCGGGGAGGTTCCAGAATTTCATATTCTTGTTTATCTTCCTGCCAGCTCATTTTAGGAATACGCAGATTGTTGTCTGGGTCCACGTAAATTGGATAGTATTGTTTCGGTCTATCAGCTCGCAAATCATTGGTTCCCGTGCGAATAAGATTGCGCCACGCATACCTTCCAAATCGATCCGAGTAGGGATAGCGACGTTGTTGTTGTTCTGTCTTCTCTAACGATCCAGGAACCGCACCGTTGCCTCCATAGAATAATGCGTACTCATGTGTTGGTGACAATTTACCACGGGAAGTCCGACCAACTGGTGTTGAGCGAACAGGGGCAATGCCGATCTCCTTATCGAATATCTGACTCAACAGGATACGTAGATTATTCACTTCTTCATCATCTATCGCACAACACAGAATTCCATTGTTCATAAGAATTGATTTTGCAAGACGTAAGCGATCTTCCATCAACGACAAATAGGACGAATCTTTTAGATCGTTCTTGTACATGATAGGTGATGAATCTGTATTGTAGGGTGGGTCGATGTACACGCACTTTACTTGTCCCCTGTACCGCGCCTGCAACAGATTCAGCGCCTGGAAATTCTCGCCGTGGATCAGAAGCCCGTGGGTCTGCTCGTCGAGCGGCCCGGCGTCGGAGAGAGCCTCCAGCAGTCGGTCCCGGAAATCCCCGTCGAAGTGGCGCGTGTCCAGTACCAGATGCAGGTTGGCCTTCAGGAACGCCGCGCTCAGCGGCTTGCTGTCGTCGGTCTCATCGCCGTAACGCGCCGGCGCCGACTCGAACAGCGACTTCCCATCGCCCGCATCGCCACCGCTGGGAGCGGCCGCGACCTCGTCGATAGCGAACAGGTCCACCCATTCCCGGCGCTGCGCTTCGTTGGCGGCGATCTCGGGCCAGAGCGACTCGGGCACCCGGTCCAGCGTTACGCACCACTGCGTCTCCAGCACGAACTTCTTCTTGAGCCAAAGGCGCTTCTGAAAATCTTCCAACTGCGCGAGGAAGGCGACGATCTTCTCCGCCACGTGGCGGACGGCGAGCATCCGCGCCAGCGCCCGGCGCAGCCGGTCCGCGTCGCCCGCTGCCAGATCGTCCAGGTTCAAGACCTCGGTCTTCAGGTAGAGATCGAGCTCGCGGCGCAGGAAGCCGCCGAGATCCTTGTGGATGAAGTAGTCGAAGCTGTTCTTTGCCGTGTAGCGCGCGACGTGTTTGGCCAGCAGCGTGCGTTCGGAGTCGGCCTCGGTCGGTGCCGGCGCGGCCAGCAGCGCCCGCCAGTCCCCATCGAGCGCGCCGAGAACCCGCGCCACCGAGGCCTCGTCGATCCGTTCCTGCTGCCGGGCGCCGTTGCCGGGCCACGTCTTCTTCTCGGCGTCCGTGAGGGGCCTGTGCTCGAAGCGGACGACCAGATCGGTGCCTTCGTGGGTTATGGCGTCGCCGCCTTGCGCGAGCACGAAGCGGCGCTGTTTGTCGGTGGCCGCCTTGACGTTGTCCTTCTCGGCGTCGGCAGCCGCGATCTCGAAGCGGACGCGGTGCGTCGTCTCGCCCTCGCCGGCAGTGAAGGCGTAGGCGGCGTAGTTCTCGGTCGTCTTGATGTAGTACTGGTCGGCGTTGGCCCAGTGCAGCCTCACTTCCTCGCCGTCGTAGGGGATCAGATAGGTTGTCCGCCCGCCGCCTGCATAGCGCCGCAGCGACATGAAATCGCCCTCGCGGTAGTAACGCGCGAAGAAGGTGGCGAGATGGCCGTAGACGGCAGCCTCGGCGTCCGCGTCGGTATTCGCCTTGGCCAACTCGTCTCGGAGCTCCCGGACCTTCGGTGCCTCGTCGGGGTCGACTCCCAACTGCCGAGCCTGCTCCCGCGCTTCCGCGAGCGCCTCTCCCAGCGCAATCCGGTCCTCGTCCGCAACTCCTGCCAGGACCTCCTTCACCTGGGGCAGCAGATCGCGATCGAGAAACGCTTCGACCTCGCCCGCCTTCATGGCCATGATTCGGTACAAGCCGAAATCGAGATCGCCGCGGTCAAGCTGGAACATCTCCCGCAAGAGGTTCTTCAGCCGGTCGAACGGCTCTAGAGGCGCTGACCCCGGCGTTGCGGGTGCAGTTCCGTCGTGCGTGTCGTTGTTCATGGGGACACCGCTTCTCCCTGTAGCCATGTCATCGACCCGCAGAGGATACTCAACGGCGGACGACGCTCGCGCCGCCGGACCCGGCCCAGGCCACGAACGACCGAAGCCCGCGCGGCGTCAGCCCGCCGTTTCCCGCAAGCGTGGCCGACAAGTCGATCAATACCGTTTCGGACCCTCCCGGTCGAGTACACGGCGCCACTTCCCACGATCCTCATCCACTGGTTGCTCGGAGTTCCTTGACCCATATGTGCAGTCCTCGGAACACCGTCGGCGAACGCTTCCATAGCTGTGAAACGGGGAAGGGGGAAAGATCCGGCTGGACCTAGGCGGCATCCACGTCGAAGAACTTCCGTCGCACATGAGCCAAGAGATCTTGCGTGCAACACCTCTTCGCATATGTTGCGGCCCGGGAGGGGTCAGCGCGGCAAAGCCCGCAAAGCCGTCCCAATGCATCCAGTCGGAGAGGCGGGCCACAACCGACACCGAGACACCGAGCGGGTAGCTCTGCGCAATGATCCGGCGCATACCGCTGCGGGGTCCGTCCGGCGACGCGTTCTTAGACTCTGTACGTCCTAGACTTTGTATGGTATTGCATAGAGCAAGGGCCCAATCGCATTTGTATGCGAGTCCAAGAAACGCTTGGAGTACAATGCCGCGCGGACTCCTAGAAAAAGCTCTGGACAGAAGCCATGAAGATTCCAAGTTTATCCTGGATAGAAAGAGTCGCAAAGATAATTAACCCACTGGGAATTGCTTTGGCAGTCGCATTAATTCCAGTTTTGTTCAATATGGGAGTCAAAGATAGAGAGATAGCATTAGAATACAGCAAAATTGCTATCAGCATTTTGCAAAACCAAGATACTGCTCCCGATAAAGGTAAAGAGTCAGCCTTAAGAAAATGGGCTACGTCAATACTGAAAGAAGTCTCTCCCGTCTCTCTTGGTCCCGATCTGGAAAAGCAACTAACGGAGGGAAGTGTCTCCTTACCAGAAGAAATATACTCCTCGATCGACCTCATCAGGAAGGGGCAGTATATCGAGGTCTCTCCCAAGTACTTTGTTCCGGTAGTAGCAGCAACAGAGCAACTCTCGAAGAAAGAAATTGAAGATTTCGTTGATGCTGCCCACACTCTATTTAAGGCGGAAAGTCAGAGAGCTCAATATACTTGGGACAATAGGTGGAGTATTGATGTCGGAGGCGGAAGAGAGGTGTTTATATTCAGAACGAGAGACGAATTCGAACTCGAGAGAGCTGTCCACGGCGTTTACCTTGTATTAGAAGCCATAAAAGAAGAACGCGATCTTGAGGGGGTCAAAATAAATTTAAGGGGAACCGAAAGGTTTTACGATATAGAGGGGCTAGCGGGATTGGGCACGCGCGCGTGGATTGGTTTTGATTTGCGCTAGAAGCTTCCACAAGACTTGCGGTACATATCTAGCGTTTATTATTTTGTACGATCGGGCGAACGGGCCGCTGCGTCTTCCCGGCGCCGCGGAAACGAGGACCGCGCAGCGGCGTTTGGCTTGACCGGTTCTGGTACGAGGTCCGCGCCGAGGCAGAGTTCGCCGACGTACGTCTTCACGATCGCCGCCGTACCCATGCCAGCCTCGCCTTGCGGGTGGGCGAAACCACCCTCGCCACCGCCCGGCTGCTCGGACATAGCAGCGCCGAGAAGACCCTCAAATACGCCCATCCCGCGGATCCGACGCTCCGCCAGGCCGTGGAGATGGTCGGCGGCGTCTTGGAGGGCTGAACATTCCCGCAGACAACGAGGCTCGAATGCAGAGCTTCGTAGCCCCGTCATTCCATGGCGGCGATCGTCGAATTCTTCCCGTTCGGCGAAGTTATTCGTGCAGGGCCTCGTTCAACCGCCAGTAGGCGTCGGTCCCGACGAGCTTCTTGTTATTGCCTTTCTTGGCCAGGTCGAACGGATAGGAACCCTTCTTGGTCTTCGCCTTGGCGTTCGCCTTCGCATCGAGCAAGACATCCACCGCGCCCGGCGTGCCGTATCGCGCGGCAATGTGCAATGGAGTCAGGCCATCCTCCCGGCGTGAATCGACCTTGGCGCGGGACGAGAGAAGGGCTTTCATCATTTCGACGTTGCCGTGATACGCCGCGTAATGCAGACGGGTCGCGCCGTTCTTGTCGCGGGCGCCGACTTTCCGGCCGGCGCGGACGCAGCGCTTTACGTCCGCGGCGCTCCCGTACTTCCAGAAATCGGATTTCAGCCAGTTTCCGCAATCCCGCGCCACGGGGCTCATCCGCTCATACTGCCTCTTTCGGGCGTCGGACAGGATCTGGGCCACCGCGGGCTTGCCGCCGGTCTCTGCCAGATCGAGTGGAGTCAGGTTGTGCCTGTCGCGTATGGTGACGTCCGCTCCAGCGGCAACCAGAGCCCTGGTGATCCCCCTGTGCCCCCGGGACGCGGCATGATGCAGTGCGGTATAGCGCTCGGCATTTCCCCCGCAGAACATTCCGCAACGTCCGCGCTGGTCGGCTTTCGCTCCGGCATTCAACAGCGCCGTTACCGCTTCCTCCCGACCGTACTGCGCCGCCAATACGAGCGCACTCCGGGTCCCGGGACTGGGTCCACCCGTGCTGAAAATTAACCGCTTGCCCTCGGAGAGGCAGCGCCGGACATCGGCTGCCTTTGCCCGGCGCCAGAATTTCTCTCTCTCCCAGTCGCGGCAGTAGAGCGGCTCCTTCGCTCCGGCCGCGCGCAGTGCCCGCTCCACATTTGTCTTTCGATTCGTTTGCGCGACTTCAAGCGCCGTTCGGCCCTTCGGGTCTTTCGCCTCGATCGGCGCACCGGCGGCAAGGAGCGCCCGGACCACGTCGGCTCGACCGAATTGGGACGCCAGGTGCAACGCGCTCGACCCGGCCCGGTCGCGCGCATGGAGGTTCGCGCCGGCGTCCAGGAGCGCCTTCACGGACTCCGCGTGACCACCGGACGCCGCAAAATGCAACGGGGTTGCGCCATTCGGAGACCCCGTCGCCTCGATTTTCGCGCCGGCTCGAAGCAGGACCTTCAGCGCCTGGGTCTTGCCGAATGCGGCCGCCATATGCAGCGCGGAGTTGTTCTTGCCGTTCCGCAAGTCGACAGTGGCGCCGCCGGCGAGCAGCGCGTCGATCGCCTCGACATTGCCCGCGGCCACGGCCTCGTGCAGCGGAGCGCGGCCTGCATCGTTCCTGGCACCCGGCTTGGCGCCGGCGGCGAGAAGCAGCCTTATTTTCTCCGCATCTCCCCTGCCTACCAATAGATGCAGAAGGGTATCGTTCTTGGCGGTGACCTGATGAACGTTCGCACCGGCGGCGAGCAAGACCTTCAGGGCGTCCGACCGATCCGCCATTGCCGCAAAATGCAGCGCGGTCCGGTCAGAAGAGTCCTTCATCCCAACGCTTGCACCGGCGGCAAGGAGAATCTTCACGATCTCGGCATCGCCCCTCAAGGCCGCCAAATGGAGCGCCGTCTTTTCGAACATGCTCTCGCCCAGGAATTCCGGGTTTCCCGTGCAACCGAGAATACGCTTGCGACGCCTTTCGTTAACCTTTGCGCCTGCCGCGAGTACGGCTTGAACCGCTGCCGGTTTACCGTATGCCGTCGCAAGAAGTAGCGGGGCCCCGCATCCGCCGTCGCCGAGCCCATTGTGACCGCGCCCGGCGCAGTCCCGTATATCGGCCGCACCCGCCCGAACCCAGAACATCTTTTGGTTGTTGAACCGATGTCCCGTCGGGCAATTCAGCAAGCCGCTGGCGGCGCGGAGGAGACTGGCGACGCGCCTGTCGCGAGCCAATTCCTCCGGGGTGTGCCCGTGGGCCTCACGCGCCTTGAAATCCGCGCCGGCGTCAAGCAGCGCTTTCACAACCTCCAGTTGGCCATTGCGCGCCGCGACATGCAGCGCGGTCATTCCCTTTGCGCTCTTCGCATCGGTCTTCGTGCCGAGCCGAAGCAGGGTCTTCACCGCGTCGGTTTTGCCGTACCGCGCCGCTACATGCAGGGGAGTGCGGTTCTGGCGGCTCCGCAAGTCCACCGGAACCCCAGCCGCGACGAAAGCCTCGATCGCCGCGATGCTTCCCATCGCCGCTGCCAGGTGCAGCGGAGTGTACTTGGCGTAGTCTTTGATCTCGGTATTCGCGCCCGCGGCGATAAGCGCCTTCACCGCCGGCGCGTTGTCTTCCCTGGCCGCCCAGTGCAGCGCCGTCCAACCCCCCGAGCGCTTGTCCAGCTGCCGGCTCTCCGCGATGCAACGCTCGACATCCGCCGCGCTGGCCCTTTTCCAGAAGCTCTCCCTCAGCCAGCCCTTGCAGTCCGGACCTCCGGTAGCGCCGCTCCCTGGAGCCTTCGCCGTCTTGACGGGTGCTGCCGCGGGCCTGGAGGCAACGGTCTTGCGTGCGGGATGCGGCTCAGCGCCCGCCCGCCCGCCGGACGCGACGAGGAGGTTGGCGACCCGGACACGGCCCTTGCTCCGAGCCTCCTCCGCGGGAGTCCGACCGTCGGTGGAACGCGCCGAAACATCCGCCCCGGCGGCAATCAGCGCCCGGACCGCCGCCTCGGCGTTGCCGGATGCCGCCGAATGGGCCGGAGTCCGGTTCCGCCCGTCCCGGGAGTCGACCTTCGCTCCGGCCGCGACGAGGGCCTTCACAGCCGTCTCGTTGTTCACATAGGCCGCCCAGTGCAGCGGCGTCGAGCCGCGTGCCGTCCGCGCATCGAGCCGCGATCCCGCCGCGAGGCAGCGCCGCACATCGGCCTCGCTCGCCCGCCTCCAGAAGTCCGCAGTAAGCCAGCCCTCGCAGCCCCGGCCGCCGGTGGGGGCGCTCCGTCGAACCTCGGTCTTTCTTTCCGGCGCCGGCGCGGGCGCCGCGCGCACGGTCTTGGTTTCCGGCTTCGGGCGCTCCGCGACCGGCGTGCGCGTCGCACGGATGATGCGCGCTACGTTCGTCTTGCGCGCGAGCATCGCGAGATCGGCCGGCGTCTGGCCGAACCTGTCCCTTGCGTCGGTCCTCGCGCCGGACGAAAGCAGGATCCGGGTGGTTCCCAGCCGCCCTCCGAAAGCCGCCGCATGCAGCGGCGTCTGCCCGCGATGTTCCTTTGCTTCGATCTGCGCGCCGGACTCAATCAGGGCCTTGAGCGTCTCCACGTTGCCTGCCACCGCCGCCGCGTGCAGCGGTGAGCTGCCGTGTTTCCTGCTCCGTATCTCGACATCCGCGCCGGCCTCGATCAGCGCCTTCACCGTTTCCGCCTTGCCGACATAGGCCGCGATGTGAAGCACCGCCACGCCGCTCCTCTGCCGCGCGTGTACCTTGTAGCCGCGGGCGATACAGCGCCGAACGTCCTTTGCCGCCGCCCGCTTCCAGAACTTGACGTCGATCCAGCCGCGGCAGTTCGGTCCCGCCCCGGTAAGGGATCGCAGAAGCGGCGTAAGGACGCGGCAGGCGTCGCCCTTGCAGGCCGGCGTCTCCGCGGCGGACGGCGGCGGCGCGGCGAAGACGCCCGCCGTAGCCAGCGGCACTCCGACAAGCAGAGCAAACGAAAAGCGGGCCAAAGAACCGCCGCGGCGGGGAAACAGGCAAAATCCGGAAAACAACAGGGACCTCCTGTTCAAAAGGTGAAGAGGGTGTCTCCACACCGTGCTGGAATCGAGCCTCAACTCTCCCAGGTCGAGAGGCGAGGGACCGGGCCGGACTATAAGTCCAACTTAGCGAGAGCGGTATATCAATTCGGATAAAGTTGTAACTGCCTGAGACGATCGGACATCGCCGCTTAGGTCTCCACTCCCCGGAGAGGAAGTACTCCAGCGACAGGACGGAGCGCGCCGGAACAACCGTCTCCTCCGGCTCCGAATCCGCCTTTCGGGCATGGCACTTCCGTCGGACCTCGGCGATCTGCTTGGTCGAGACCGGGCCAAGGGAAACCCGCCGCGACTGGCCGACGCGGTTGAGCAGCGGGACCTAGCTTCGCCGGCGAGTCGGTCGGACTCGGAAGCTCAACGCCGCGGGCGCCAAGCCCCGGGGCCCGAAGCAGGAACCCGAAACCGAGGGGAAACAAACTTGGTGAATGGGAATGTCCGTATAGGCGCGGCTGGGCGGCGTGATGACAGACAGCTGCCATATGTCCGACGACCGGTGAAGCCGGTAAGGCAGCACCGTCAGTCCAAGTCTTGGCCCTCACAATTTATCAATGCGTGGCTGCAACGGACCGCTCGGAACGAACCGACCGACGTAATCCTTGAAGAACTTCTCGACGCCCTCAATCTCGACGCGGATCTACCTGCCGTGCATTTTCGAGGTCCAGCTTGGAAGTCGGACGGGGCAACGGGCGGAAACGGCCCGGCGGGTGCGACCGAAGCAACGTCCACCACAACACCGACGAATTGACCCGGATCCTCGACCGTATCGAGCGGACAGTCAGTGCACGGACCAGGAATTGGACGGCGTCGCCCAGTCGTCATCCGGTACGCGGACCAACCCGGGATCCTTCCCGACGCTCCCGGCAGCGGTTCACTGGTTGAGGCCGAGCGTGCCTCTGTCCTCTCCCTGGCCGGGCTCCGAGCCTTGCGTCGCCGGCGATGACGCCGTCTCGTCCGCTCCCGCGGCACCCACGTCGGCCGCGACCAGAGACCAGCGCCCGCCGTTCAGCTCGTACTTGCCTTGTCTCTGGCCATTTCTCAACTCGGTCCGGATCGACGGCAGCTTGATCAGACGCTCCATGTCGGTGGCGGCGCATGCCAGGATTTCCGGCGGCGTGAGACCGGGCCGGTCGCGCAGGACCTGTTCGACGAAGCGGGGAACCGAGCCCTTGGGAGCGCGCTTGCGTCCGCTCGCCCGGCGCTTGGGCGTCGCCGCCGATCCCGCCTTGCGTCCGCGCGATGCCTTCGCCCGGGGGGGCCTGACCCCTCCCGCGTCGAGGACATCCAGCAGCTCCTTCCTGGCGTCGGCCCGCCCGCGCGCATAGGCTTCGGCCTCGATTTCGGCGATGAGCACCGCAAGTTTGTCGGATCCGCTCCGCGAGGCTTTCGGCATCGGCTTTTTCCCTGTTTACGTTGGGTGGCTCGCGCGTCCCGGAATCGGGTTCCTGAGGACGGCGGAGGCACTCTAGCGGCGGACAAGGCTCCTTGTCGAACCCCGGGACCGCGCATCGCGCGTTAAACGGACGACGATTTCGACTACTGCCTCGCTCGTTTCCGTCTAATCCCAGTTTCCGAAACGCAATTGGCGTTTGGCATGATCTCCAAATTCCCTCCCCTCCAGGAAAGCACGGAGCGTGTAGAGCTTCCATTTTCCCCTCCGGTTTCCTTTTCCAGCACCAGAGCGGATCGTATTTCCCGTTCGCGGCGGATCCGTATACCACGATCAACTTGTCATTCGATCGGAAGCGGTAGCTGTTGTTTGGATTCCGCCTGCAGGACGCCGGTGCCAAGTCCGCTCTCCGCGGACCACCGGGTGATCTCCTGAGAGCAAACCGTCCGTTACTAGGCCGCGGCGGAGATATTCGCATTGAGACCGCCCGCGAACCCATGCGCAGCCGGGTGGCGGCGCCGGTCAGGAGGTGCGCACAATTGCGGAAGCGGGGCGTCCGGGCGCGGCGGATTGCGACCCATCGTCCAGGAAGTGGTAGGCTTCGGCCGATCGGACGGTCATCGGTTCCAGCTGCGCACCGGCGCGCGCGCAAGGGCAAGTGGTAACACCACCCCGATCGCTGTCTAATGGCCGGTATCGACGTGGGGTGCGGTCGGACGTGAACGCGAGCAATCAGACGTACGGCGACTTGATCAGGCTCGATCCAGGCAACCCGTCCGGGGAGGAGACACTTCGCCGCCTGCCGTTGGGAACCTCGGTTGCGGATGGCGGCATGAACGAGTCGTCGCTGCGGGATCTGCTGTTCCGATTCCCGGGTTCGTTGCCCGTCGCGGTGATCGACGCCGCTTATTCCAATCCCGTGCCGGTCTGCCGCGAACTCTCGACGCCCGCGGGATACGTGGACGCCCTCTATATCAACGCGCTTGGCCGGTTGATCGTGGCGGAGTTCAAGCTCTGGCGGAATCCGCAGGCGCGTCGCGAGGTGATCGGGCAGATTCTGGACTACACGAAGGAACTCTCGTCGTGGAGCTACGAGGATCTTCAGCGCGAGGTGTCGAGGGCGCTCGGCCGCAAGGGCAATGTTCCCTATGACCTGGTCCGCGCCGAGACGCCGGACATCGACGAAGCGGAATTCGTGGATAATGTCAGCCGGCATCTGAGGCGCGGCGAATTCCTGCTGCTGATCATCGGCGACGGAATCCGCGAAGGCGTGGAGAACATCGTCCACTTCGTGCAGGGCCACAGCGGTCTGCACTTCAACCTCGCCCTGGTCGAGGCCGCGCTCTACCGCGACACGGGCAATCGGATCATCGTGCAGCCACGCGTCCTGACACGGACGGAAGTGGTGCGCCGGGTCGTCGTTGAGGGCGGCCTGGTGGAGGACCGGGCCGAGGAGAACGCGGACCGTGGCGAACCCTCCGAATACGAGCGGGAGAATGTCCGGTTCTGGACGGCGGTGCTCGACGACTATGCGTTCTCCGACGTGACGGTGGAGGTTCCAGAGGTCACCAGGGAACCGCAGGTCTATGTGAAGGTGCGGCGTTCCGGCTGGGGAGATTGGGGATTGTCGTTCGTCGGCTATCTCCACCGCGGCCAAGGCGTGGTCGGCTGCTACCTGACGCGTAGAAAGGAGACGCAACCCGCCGTCGACGTCTACGAGGATGTGAAGCGTTCCCTGGAAGGTTTTCGGAACGAACTCGGCGACGACCTGGAACATTGGGAGCGCGAGGGGCGTCCAAGGATCGGATTCAGGCGGCCAACGCAGTTTCCGTTCGCACCGGAGGGGGACACGACTGGGGAATTCCTGGATGCGGTTGTCTGGATGCGGGAACGGCTGGACCGGTTGGTCAGCACGCTTCACCCGACACTTCTGCGGAAGATTTCAGCCAGGAATTCAATTGGATCGCGACAAACATAACGGCAAATGCAGTGAACTGAATCGGGCCGCCCTGCAGCCCGATAACCCGCATCTTGAGCGCACCACCAACGCGGCCGGGAAATTGACAATCGATGGATGTCGGGAAAAATCCGCCACGCGACGGCGATCAAACAGAAGGGAAGGTGAATGGCGAGCGTGTTGGCGCATGTCAAGGGCAGCTACTGCCCAGCATCCCTGATCGGCGAGCTGATTTTCTGTCGGCGCGATTTCGGCCATCGGCAGGGCCGTCCGGTCATGCCGGGTCGTCGATTTGGGCTGCCGGCGTGAGCTTGACGCGGCAACGGAGCGGGGCCGGCGGCCTCTTCGTGATGGTTGGGTCTTCACCGGCGCGTTGGGCGCGCGCAACGCCCTCCGGTGCCGTGCCGGGTCCGCCTTGTCGCGTCGAACTGTCGCGCCGGGGTCAGCCGGGCGCGGATGCCGGCGGCGGCATGGCGAGGTGGATCCGCCGGCGCGCCGCCAGGAGATGGGCGCCGGCGCCGCCGAGCACGAGGGTGACCCGGCGCCCGTGACGCGCGACGCGGGCGACGAGGTGGATCCATATCGCGCGGATGCGCTTCATCCGCACCCAGCGCCACTCGGGGCCGTAGGCGGCGCGGCGCACCAGCGCCATCGCATTCAGCGCCAGCGCCGCGAGCCACAGCCAGGCGGCGTTGGCCCCGAACCGCCCCGACGGCATCGTCCCGGCGGCGAGGTCGGACTTGAGCACCGCGTGCACCTCCTCGCCGCGTCCGCAGCGCTCGTGGGCCGCGGCCACGACCTCGGCGGCGTCCAGCACCCTCAGGCCGTTCGCCTTTTCCGCCCGGATCGCGTCGGGGGCCGGGAAGTTGGTCATGTAGGCCCTGATCCTGTAGGCGGGCCTGCCATCGGCGGCCGGGAGGTCGCCCTCGTCCAGGCCCAGCGCCCCGGGAAGGGCGCGCCGGGTGACGACGTAGCGGATCACATGGCGCGGCTTCAGTCCGTTGGTTGTCGCGGGGACGTAGGGCAGTTCGGCGCATTCAAGCGCCACACTGTCCGACGCCGGCCCGGCGTCCGGCGTCTCCACCGGCCCCTTCGCCGGGCGCCAGGCGTCGTCGGCGAGCCGCGCCACCTCCGCCATCAGCGGCTCCGAACGGGTGGCGCCGCAGATCAGCCCCACCGTGCCGAAGCGCCGCGTCTCCGCCCGGCGGAAGGCGGGGTCGTTGCAGGCGCGGATCACATCCTCCTGGTAGCCCGCCCCATCGGTGCGGAGGGTGACCTGGCGCACGGCGCCGGGAAGCTGCAACAGCGCCTCCTCGAGCGCCCGCCGGTTGTCCAGCGCCGCCGGCACGTTGCCGTCGCGGCTCTCCAGCCACGGCGCCATCCCGATCTCGGGGCAGAACGCGACCAGCGGCTGGTAGCCCCGCTCGCCCGGAACCAGCCTCTCCGCGGCACGGTAGGTATACAGACACTCGCGCTTGCCGGACGCGATGATCGTCGCGTCGAGGTCGATGGTCACCGACGCCGCGACGGCCTCCCGTACCCCTTCGGCCACAAGGCGGCGGGCGACCGCCCGGAACAACTCGTGGCGTTCCGTGTGCGGCGGGATGAACGCCGTGCCCTTCTCCCTCTCGACATCGTGCACCCCAGCGACATGGAAACGGTCGAGCCAGTCGCGCAGCGAACGCGCCGAGGGAAAGCAGCGCTCGCGACCGCCCCGGAACCGCCGCGCGACCGCACCCCTCGACAGACCCAACAGCTTCGGCTCGAACCGCCTGACCAGAGCGCAAAGACCCGTATCGGCCTCCAGATGCTCGATGTCCGACACCCGGTCGAAGCCGGCAACGTTGAGAACCAGCACCGCCAGCATCATCTGGCCGTCGCTCCAGCCCTGCGACGGGCTGCCGCCGCAGCGCGGCAGCCCGGCCAGGATGCGCCGCGACGCCAGAACCTCGAACAGCAGCACCAGACCGCCGCGCGCCGTCGCGGCCGTACCATCCCGCGTCACTTCGAGCTTGATCGGAGAGCGATAACAAGGGACCATGATCTTCACCCGGTTGGTGACGCCCCTCGGGGCGGGTTGTCTGCGCAACCCATTGTAATCAATGGCCCAACCGGGTGACCAAATCTTTCTGATCGCCGATCAGGGAGCATCAGAACCACTTGCATCTTGACCTTCGTGGACCGATAGACCTTCCCGCGCAAGATCACGCTCGTCACGAGTGCGGCCTCTGGCGTGAGGTCGATACGGAGGTGGATCGGCCCGCTCTGCCCAGCGGCCGTCAACCTCATGGATTGGTCCGAACTCTTCACCTCAACGCGGTTGCTCAGGCTGGGATCGCGGCCAGCATGGCGGACTGCGTTGCTGAGCGTCTCTTCAGTGCAGGCCAAGAACTTCCCTACAGTGATCCCGAGGTCGTCGATCCCGGGACGGACCAGCATCGGGCGATCATAAACTCCGCCGGTGCGTGGCTCTGCGTGGGTCACCTGTGCGGTGAGCAAAAGGGCCGCGAGAATCAGGCAGTAGCGCATAGGCTTTCCATATCGTGGAACTAACTTGCTTTGAAGCCGCACGAACCCGGATTGAGGGTGTAGAAGATCTCCCCGTTGAGGAGCTCGTCACGGAGCCGGGCGTTGAAGCTCTCGATTAGCCATTCTCCCAAGGCGAGCCGGGATCGCTCCGGACTTGCCGGGCGGTCGGACCCAGACCGTGTCCATTTAGAGTTCTACATAGCGGTATAAGACGCCATAGGGCTAGCGTCCTTGACGATCTCCACCTCGTCCCGGTCGAGCTTCTCGAAGGCGAGGCAGAGCGCCACGTCGGCCTCGCTGTCGAACGGCCCGTGCTCGCGGCCGGTCTCCAGCTCGATCACCGTCCAGCTCGGGTCCCAGACCGGGATGCCCCTGAAATGCGCCGAGCCGTGATACGAACGCTCGGCGCACGGCGCGCATCTCGACGCCCCCTGGGACGGCGCTCCGCACGATGTGCACAAGCCGCGCGCGCGACGCTCGGAGTATCTGCGTCTCGATTGCTCGTTCTTTTTCTCCGGGTTCCGGTGCCCGTCCTCGACGACCGTGCAGGGGGCGCAGCGCGAGAGGCCGTCGAAGACCGGTCCGCCGCAGCACACGCAGTGCCCCGCCGCCTTGCGTTCCCGATACTGCCGCCGTTCCGCCGCCTGGCGCTTGTCCCTGCATGGCGCGCAGGTCGTCCCGCCCTCGACCGGAGGCCGGGCGCCGCACCGGATGCAGAGCCCGGCCTCGACCCGCGCCTTCTGGACGCGCCTGCTCCTGGCCCGGGCGTACTTCCTCCTGGCGTCCGGGTCGGCGCCGCCGTAGGGGAGGCCCGCGGCCTTGCCGGCCGCGTATCTGGCGCGTTCGGCCTCGCGCCTCTTCTCCAGGCAGGGCTCGCAGGACGCCCGGCCGGGGACGGCGAGCCGCTTGCCGCAGCGAATGCAGTGGCCCCGGGCGCGCCGTTCCTCCCGCTCGCGGCGGGTCCGCTCGCGCTCGTACTCGCGGGCGCGGGCAGAATCCCGGCGCGGCTTTCCCGCCGCCCGCAGGCGGGCGTCGCGGGCCCGGCCCGCGCGGTTGCGCTTCCCGGCGCAAGGCGCGCACAGGGCGCGGCCGGGCGCGGGAGGCCTGTCACCGCACCCTGGGCAGAGTCCCGCGGCGCGTCGTTCGGCGGTGCGCTTCCTGAACCGTTCGCGGTCCTTCTCGCGCTGCACCGCGGGATCGGCATAGGCCATGACGGCCTCCATCGGCGTTGGCATGGAAACGGTGGACGCCCGGCCGGCGTTGCACCGGCCGGGCGTCCCGGGAAAGCGCCGCCTAGCCCTTCTGCCGGCGGTCCATGCCGAGGCCCATCGCGATATCCCCCCAGACCTGGATCCCGCCCCGGGTCCGTAAGCCGGTGCAGATGATGATCTCGGTGCGCGCCGGGCGAAGCTCCCTGACCGCGCTCAGGGTGGCGGTGACGCGCTTCGCCTTGCGCCGTTTCCTGGTCGGCGCCTCGCCGGGCCAGGGGCGAATGTCTCCATCCGCGTGCGCCTTGAACCGCTCCACCACGTATCGGTCGTCGGCCAGCCCGCTGCCGAAGAAATGCGTCAAGAAGGTCGATGCCGAATTGCCGGGCATCGCGATCGCCGTAGTCATGTCGCCGCCTCCATCGTGCCGATGAACGGGAACGGCGGCGACGTCCCCCCTCGGGGACTCCACCGCCGCCCTGCTACCGGCTGCTCTCTCCTCTCTTTGGCAAGCGAAGCGCGGGCGCGCGCGGCGGCGAGGAGGCGGCGTCCTCCCCGGATCGGGGAGCCGGCCGGCGGCGATGTTCCAGCTATCGACAATGCTCGGCGATCGCGAATTGCGAGCGCCGGATACGCACCCGCCCGCAGGCCGCGCCCGCGCCCAGGCCTGCTCGAGCGCCGGCCCCGGATGGCCTGCCAAGAGCTTGTCTTCGTCCTGTCGGGGGATACGAAAAAGGGCGCCGGCATCTCAGGCGCCCGATTTCACGACTGTAGCAAATCCATCCCAATACGCTTCCCCGTTTCAGCCGAGACCGGCAATCCGGGCGGCACGGAACCGCCAGAAGCGGCACCGCCGCCGGCTCCCGCCGGACCGTCCCGAGAACCTCCTCGACGCCCGCCGCGAAGCGCTCCAGGAAGCGCTCGTTCTCGCCCTTGAAACATTCGCCGTTGCCGAGAATCCGCGTCGAGTTGTCGAGCTGGGACTTGGCGGTCTTCGACACGCTCTCTCCGATCTTGTTACCGCCCTCGCGGAGGCATTTGGAGAGCGCCGACATCTCATGCCGGTGGAGCGCCGCCTCGGCCCGCCAGCCTTGGAACCGGCAGAACAGCCAACAACACGATCAGGCCGGATAGG
This sequence comes from Alphaproteobacteria bacterium, assembly GCA_965202835.1. Lineage (GTDB taxonomy): Bacteria > Pseudomonadota > Alphaproteobacteria > MPNO01 > MPNO01 > MPNO01. The sequence goes on from CBDBCA010000002.1 coordinate 1,895,657, forward strand.
CCGAGATCCGCGCCTCTCCCTAACGCGGTCTTCCTTCGCGGTCCAAGTTCACGCCAAAACACCCCGCGGTCTTCGGCGGATGGTTACGTTGCAGGGCCGTTTGCGGGAAACTGAATCGCGCTGATCGCTTTCCGGGAATAGTCGCCCGCGATCCTCGTCGGGGTAAGGAGACCGCCATGACGTTCCGTCTGGTCGACCGAGGCTGGGACTCGGAGTTCATCTCCGGGCTTCGTCACGATTCCAGTGAGCTTCGGATCGTGTGTCCGTTCATCAAAGCCCGCGCTCTCGTCCGGATCCTCGAACCGCGGCCTGCTTCCCTCCAGGTGATCACCCGGTTCAATCTCGCGGATTTCGCTGACGGTGTGAGCGATATAGATGCTCTGCGACTGCTCCTCGACGCAGGCGCCGCCGTCCGTGGTATCCGCAGCCTCCATGCCAAGCTCTACGTATTCGGGACAAGCCGGGCGATCGTGACCTCCGCCAACCTCACTGGTGCCGGTCTCTCGATAAACCGGGAGTTTGGAATTGTCACCGAAGATCCCGCCGCGATCGAACGCTGCCTGGCCTATTTCGAGAGTCTGTGGCCGCTCGCCGGGTCCGACCTGGAGCGGCAACAGCTCGACGGATGGGATGCCACGCTAGCGGACCATCGAGCGTCGGGTGGACCGCCCGCTCTACCACGCAGCCTCGGCGATTTCGGAGCCGAGGCGGGGTTCGAGCCGACACCCGTCCCCGGCACGTCGCTGGCCTACACCGACCCAACCCAGGCGTTCGTGAAATTCGGCGGCGAGGGCAACGATCGCGTCCCTCTCGACTGCCCTACCATCGAAGAAATCAAAAGAGGAGGCAGTCACTGGGCCCTCGCCTATCCAGCAGGCCGCGGGCGTCCCACAGGCGTTGAGGAAGGCGCGGTCATGTTTATTTCGCGACTCGTGAAGGGGCCGGATATCCGCGTCTATGGTCGCGCAATAGCGCTGAAACACCAGGAAGGCCGAGACGACGCGACCCGGGCCGACATCCAGCTGCGCCCGTGGAAGACCCGCTGGTCACGCTACATTCGGATCCACAGTGCCGAGTTCGTCGCCGGCACCATGGAAAACGGCGTTTCCCTCGCGCAGTTGATGGACACATTGGGGAGCGATTCATTCGCCACCACCCAGCGGAACGCAGCCCGCGGCGACGGCAACACAAACCCGCGCCGTTCCCTCATGCAGCAGCCTGCCGTCCGACTTTCGAGGGACGGGTTCGAATGGCTGAACGCACGCCTCCAGACCGCGTTCCACGTCCACGGACAGGTTCCTCGTCACGTTCTTCGTGAACTCGATTGGCCGGAAACTCCCGTCCAGCCAGCTCAGGGTCCGGAATTCACGCAGGACGCCTTCGATAGCGAGCTCCGCAGGATGCTGGCCGCGGATCGGCGTGCCGGCCGGAGGTCATCCCGGATTGTCGCCCGCGACTTGCATCGCAATGTGGTCGGCGGCAGCCAACCCAACAGGATGCCCATGGCTTGCGATGCCATGTGGAAGCTCTGGCGACAGCAAGGAAGCGTCGAGGACAACATCATCCAGACTACGGAAAGTGGCCAGTCAACGACCATTGAAATCCAATTTGCGCTGTAGTCCTCTTCACCGTGGTTCAGCTATCGCTGTATATGGCACCCGACAATGCGCCCGTTTCGCGCTTCATCGCCCCAGGACCTCGTCCGTGAGTTGCACGCAAATGATGTGCAGGTGCCGCCCCGATCACGCGGCCGAACTACAGCGCACGGCGAAACCTGGGTGACCTGCCGTTTTCTCGCAGCGGTCTCCGAGGCCGGCCTGCTCGACTACCCTCTTGCAGTTACCCCCGGAGACCGGCCCGATCTTGTCCTTTCGTCCGCATCCGGGCGCACGGGAATAGAGATCACAGAAGCGGTTCCCACGGACAAGGCCAGGGTCGACGCCCTCTCGGAACGCGAAGGGATAGAAGATTTCAGGTTTGTGCCCAGGTACCGCGCCGGGGAGAACAGGCGTTCCGTGCAGGAAATAGAGGATATCGCGAGAGGACGCGTCCCTACCTATCCCCACTCGGGCGGCTCGATGGAACGCGACTGGGTCGAAGCGATGCTCTATTTCGTGGGACGAAAGGCCGACAGGTTCGTCCGACCGGGTTTCGCGAAGCACGACAGAGACTGGTTGCTCATTTACAACAACTGGAGCCCGACTGCCGGACTGAACGATCAGGCCGCCATGACGGCCCTCGATCGGCAGCTGTTCAATCACGACGGACCAAGTCCCTTTGACCGGATATTCATTCTCCGATCTCACGATGTTGTTTGGGATTTCTCGCGGGGCGCGGCGGCGGTAACGCATCGGGTTGCCGGCTCCCTTGCATGACCGCCCGCATCGTGATCCCGGACCCGGAATTTCGTGATCGGGCTACTGCCAACCCGCTCGCGGCTCGCCTCTCGCTCTTGTTGGTGCACGGCAGATCCTCAGCCCGGTCGGCCGGATCGAGGGTCCGCCGTGGTCCGCCTAATGCCTGTTCCGTTTCTTTGCTCTGCGTCGTCCACGGCGAATTTGCTTGACGGGCAGGGGGTGAAGCCTGTCACCGGCCTTGGAGTGTGCCCAGCGATGACAGGTCGGACACAGTACCGCGAGATCGCTCACAAGACTGTCGCGCTGTCCCAGCACCAAAGGCGACAGATGGTGGGCATCGAACATGGATCGCTCCTTGTCCGTGAACCCACACGCTTCGCATTTGATCCAACCGCCATGTCGGCATCGATTCAGTCTCATCGCCTCTTTTGCGAGACGTGGATCGCGTTCTGCCTTCTTCTGTTCGGTCCAGAATCGGCGACCTTCCCGGCTGGCTTGGTCGTATGTCTTCTTGTGATGGACCACCTTTATGTCGAGATCATCTCTTTCCAGCCGTCGCTTAACCTCAGCTGAATAACCGAGCGTCGCGTGGATCGCCTGCTCCCCCAATACCAGGCCACGTGCGACCCGCGTGATGGCCTTCATGTCGTATTCCTGGCCCTCGTGGCGAATAAAGTAGCTTCTGGAACGTCGAATTCGGTAGTGCCGGAAGAACTTGGCGGCCCCCCTTTCATCGAAGTCCGCGATAGCCTTCAGAACTGCGTCTTGGGTCAGGTCTTCCATTCCAAACGCTCCACCTCTGCAACATGCACCACTCGTTTCCATCCGGACTGGATATCCTACAAGGCTGGGTCCAATGGCGCACCACATTGCCGCGCCTGGCAGTGGAACAGCTATTGCCGGAGACAAGTGGGAACGCCCCTTTGACACCGCGGGCCGGTTCTTCCTCAGAGCCCGTGTCTCTCGCTGCGGGGAGTGTCGCCTGGACGCCGACCTCGCCGACACCGTCGCGCTGAGTGTCAACACCTTCTAGGCAGACCGGCGGTGACGCGGGTACGTTAACGGGGATGCGACCCTTCGGCAACGCTGCGGGATCGAGATTCGGTATGCTTTCGAGTACGAATCTCAACGATGTTGGATTTACGGCGACGGGGCACGGCAGACCCATTTGTATGATCGACCGAGACCGGTTTACCGAGGAGAATGCGCTTGCCCGAGTTTTCACATGAAGAATTCAAGCTTCTTTTCAATGCAGATTGGCCTACCAACGGACTCGCCGACGATATATCCAGAATCGATCGCGGCGCCCTTTGCAATGAATACGAGGCGCTCAGACGTTGTGCACCGCGACGGTGGTCGAGACGGAAAGGGTATTTCGTCGAGAAGCACGACGGGCGTTTATCGACATCGGGTGGCAGCAACCGCTTCGAGGAACATCTAGCCATCGCGCTATGGCGCAAGGGCATATTTTGGCCGCGCCCGAGCGGTGGTGGATTTAGGTTGCTCGACTACCAAGTACCTCTCCAGGCCCGGCGATTCGACAAAGGGATCGGCAAGATCGACCTGCTTGGCGTGACAGACCGGGGACGGCTCACGGTCATCGAGCTGAAGGTCAAGCCGAAGCGGGGGAAGGAACGGGGGGAAAGCCCAGTGGCCGCCTTCATGCAAGCGCTGCGTTACGCGGCCATCGTAGAAGCGAACCGGGCTCGGATCGCCAAGGAGGCGGAAGAGCGATTCGGAAGCAAAATCGAGGAGGAGCCTCCGATCGTCCAGATCCTCGCGCCCAAGGCGTGGTGGCTTGGGTGGTTGCAGCTTGCTGGATCAACCCGCAAAGCCGCCGGGTGCTGGGAAACGAAGTTCGCCAAGCTCACCAGCGACATGAAAGAGAATTTGGGCGTCGTCGTTGAGTGCGTCGCACTCGACGATTTGAAGACCACCGACATCGATTACGGTGCGCACGGTAATCGACCGCAAGTGGATCGTGATCTGGCGCTTTATCCCGTTCAAATCGGACATGCGCAGGCCATCGGCTCTGCTATGGTACCATATCGATCGGAAGCGTAGAGGACAGCGAAAGATACCGACTATACCGACTACATGGATGCGTTGGCCCGGCAACTCTGGACCTTGGCAGCGCGGCTGCGATGCGTATGCACTTCGCTTCAGCGTGTCGCGATTCCGGCCAATTCCCGATGGTAGCCGAGCAACGCATGACCTCGGGACGCTGATCGTCTGGGATCCGTACTTGGTCGTGCCTTGGCTCTCTTGTCCGGACTCCCAGGTTCACTAGACTGATTTCCGACACCTAGGGGCGGCGAGCGCCGGAACGGCGCATCGAAAATCAACGAATAAACGTATCCTGCGAGAAATAATAAGTTAGGCGTTGTTCCGGTGCATCAAGAATTTGCGTTATGCTCTCCATCGCATCTTTGCGCTGCAATGAGTTGGGCGAGCTACACTTCAACGGTTGGGTATTTATCTCCAGTCCAATTAAATGGTTGATATCTTAGGTTGCGCGATATTACATGATCTCCAACTACCCGTGGACGAGGATCGAAGATTTCGGCGTCTTTGAGACGAAATTTTACATTTGCGATATGGTGAGGTAGTGGATCTTCTAGTATCTCAGCATTTCCTTCAATGGCCAGAACATCGGCTCGCATTTGTTCGAGCCAGCCTGTGTCCTCATAGGTTGTCAAAACTTGCTGAAGTTCTTCCATATATGGGACGTAGGCATCAATTATCTTGCCAACGAGTAGAATTTCTCCTTCCGGCGTGAGCGTATAGAGCAGGATAGAACACTCTTGACCAGAGTAACTTGATAGGTACTTGCCGATCGGTTGAAGAAACCCGTACCGATAACCGTCGATCAACCAGTCGTTATTGAACAGCCATTCCTCGTGACCGAACCGATGTGTCCCGTAATACGAGTTAGGACTGTCGGTGGCTGTTCCCGTCGGAGATTGCCATCCAGCAATATTCCAACAAATCCTGCAAAATTTATCTTCCATTGATTTACCCCCTTCTCGTTATCGGGATGCTTTACCTTCGCCCACGACTTCTTGAGCACCGACGCTGCGCTCAGGTAGAACGCTTTATCCGGCAGCGATTTCAATCAGCAGCCGACAATGGTCGCTCGATCCCCATTCGTCGACGTTGTTCAGAGCACGCACCGTGATCTTCTCGTGGAAGCCGCGAGACGCGAAGACGTAGTCGAGCTGGCGGTTGGCCTCTCCTGGAGATTGCCTCGCGGTCCGGTAGGTCGGGACGTTCCGCGTATCGACGGGAACATCGGGTTGGGGCGACGCCGCCGGCCGACCGTTTGGTGTCCGCGGCCCAAGGAACTCCAAGCCAAGCGATTCGAAACGGTCCCAGACCGTGCGCTCCCGGTCGACCCACGACAGGCTTCGGCCCGTCGCCCCATGGAACATGTTGAGATCGCCCGCGGCGAGTATGCGGTGTCGCGACGCGTCTTCGTAATCGATGAAGGTCGACAGGTCCGAGAGGATGCGGTGCGCCGAAACATCGGAAGCGATACCGGGATTTTTCCCGGTGGACGGATGCGCCCTGATCCAAGCCGCATACATGGACACCGCCACGAACGCGTCCTGCGGCCGGCCGCGCGGCGCCACTCTCGCGGCAGCCATCGTGCCGATGCCGCTTACGCCGATCTCGCGCTCCCCGAAACCTCCGACCTTTGGGGGAACCTGCCGGAACCACTCGACGTCGACCCGATCGGACAATTGCACGACCAGCGGCCAGCGGTCGTACAAGCATCGGTCCCAGCCGATGTTGTTTTCATAGTGGAACAGGCGTGCGAGATCGTCGGGCGGGTTTCCGGTCTCCTGCAAAAGCGCCACATCCGCCTCTCCCCGGCGCACCATCTCTGCCAGCTCGCGCCATGGCTGGGTCCACTTGGCGATGTTCCAACTCACGACTCTGATCATCCGGTGGACACCTTTCCGATTTCAATGTACTCGTCGCTTATCCTTGCTGGATATGGATGGGTTGACAAGGCTCGGTTGTAACTGTGGCGATCGGGGGTCTAGCTAGACGCTGGAGACCATCCCCATCCCGGGGTTATGTCTGGCAGAGGACGAATCGGGAGCAGGTGCATGAGGAAGTGCAACGAGGGCGCGAGTGAGCAGAACGGCGGCATGACGGGGAAGAGGAAATTGGGAGCTAGGCGCTATCGGTACAGCGCCCCGCGGCGGCTGTATGGCCAGCGATCCCGACCGACCGTGCCCAGGCGCCGGCTGGATATGGAAACCGACCGGTTACGATCCGGCGACGGACGCACGCGCCCTCGGCGGCCGACGGCGGAGAAAACCGAACGCGACCGCCGGTTTGAAGGCTGGGTCCCTACCGGCCATGATGTCGCGTCGCATAAGCGGCAAGGATATGACGGATCGAAACAACAGCTCCCGTTCTGAACAAGATCGCTCTCTGGCTCGTCTTAACTGAAGACCGCGTTTCTCGCCCATGACGCTTCCTGGTGGACCCGCATCCAAACTCGGCGATCGCTACGAAGCGTGGTGGACGCTTTGGGAAGTGGTGCGAATGCTCAGCGGCGAGACTGAAACGATCCGTATTGAGGATCCTAGCACCGACAAGGCCGAGTTTGTCGTAACCACTGGTTTCGGCCGCGAACTGCATCAGGCAAAGCGTAGTCACCCGTCTGGAAAATGGAGCCTCTCCGCTTTGGAGTCCGATGGCGTTCTGCAGGCTATTGGGATTCAGCTGGCCGGCAACAATGACCGATTTGTCTTTGCGTCTGGCAGTGATGCTAGGGAACTCGCCGACTTGTGCGCTGCGGCGCGAGATGCACAGTCGCACTTCGAATTCGAACACCACTTCCTTAAAGCGGAAAGTCGGAAACGAGGATTCAAGAAGTTACGTCAGTGCTGGGATTGTGATCCCTTAGTTGCGTACGGACGACTGCAGCGAATTGAAGTCCACACAATTGACGAAGGGGAACTAGGGACCAAGGTGAGGTTGGGCGTACAGGTTCTGTTTCTCACCCGACCAGCCGTGATCGTCGCAGAGCTTCGGACGATCATTGCGGACTCAGTTCACCGTGCCTGGACTCGAAGCGCCCTGTTGCAGGAGCTTGAAGCACGCGGCCACCAAATGCGACGAGTGCTGAGCCCCGAAAGTGCTCTTGCAGCCGTGAAAGACGCAACCGACTCTTATCTCGACGGCACACGCAGCAGGCTAATACACAATACGCTAATTCCCCGCGCCTCGACGCAAACATTGCTGTCGAGCATGGAGGAGAGTGCAACGGACAGTGTTGACAGTGTCTTGACCGGCAAGGCTGGGTCGGGGAAGTCGGCTTGCGTGATCGAACTCGTAGACGGTCTGCGCTCCAGGGGAGTTCCCGCACTGGCATTTCGGCTAGATCGCGTGCCCCTGTCATCGAATACCACAACCGCCGAGTTGGGGGACTTCCTCCGCCTCGAAGAGTCCCCGGCCCTCGTGCTCAGAGCGGCAGTCGAGGCGGCAGGGCGTCCTGGCGTGTTGATCGTCGATCAATTGGACGCGGCGAGCACGATGTCCGGAAGGAGTGCCGGTGCGTTCGAGTTGGTAGACCAGTTGATTCGTGAAGTGAGAGGAGCGAGAACGCGTGCAGTCATTCACACCGTGGTGGTCTGTAGAGCATTCGATTGGCAACACGACCACCGTCTCCGGCAACTTGTTCCCCCCGGTTCCCAGGCTCAGATTGCAATTGCCGAACTTTCGCTGGACGAGACCAAGGCTGTTCTGTCTGCCGCCGGGTTCGACCCTGCGCTATTTCGGGCGCGTCAATTGGAGCTTCTCCGGCTCCCGCAGAACTTGTCTCTTTTCATCGAGGCCGACTTCGATGCTTCGAGCGAGCCGGCGTTCGCCACTGAGAAAGTGCTTTTTGACCGGTACTGGGATACGAAACGAAGGGCAGCCGCCCAACAAGCCGCTGCCGTTTCGGATGAATGGCTACAGGTGATCGAGGTCCTCTGCGATGAGATGACGGCAAGTCGGCAGCTCTCGGTGGCTAGAGAAACTCTAGATCGCTTCGCACCAGCCTATGTGGTGCGCATGGCATCCGAAGGAGTGATTACTTTTGACGGCCGTCGCTACGGATTCGGTCACGAGAGCTTCTTCGACTACTGCTTCGCACGTCTCTTCGTTGGTCGATCCACATCGGTGATCTCTTATTTGACTCAGTCCGAGCAGCATTTGTTCCAGCGCGCCCAGGTACGCCAAATCCTCGCCTATCTTCGTGACACCGATCGTCCCCGCTACGTGCGCGAACTTGCGAGTGTGCTCTCTGACGAAGCAATCCGGACTCATCTCAAGGAACTCGCCTTTGCGCTTCTTGCAGAAGTCCCGGACCCCCATGAGGACGAGTGGACGATCTGGGAATCTTGGCTCGATCCCATCGTTATGGCTGCTCGGGTAAGGGCACCCGATTCGAACCCACTCTCCGCGCATTCCAGCCCACTCTCGACGCTCGCGTGGAGGAAATTCGTCGGCTCTGCGTCTTGGTTCGAATTTTCTGATCGTCGTGGCGTCATCGAGAGTTGGTTGGGTTCCAGTAGCGATGGGCTCAGGCAGCTCGCCATGAGTTGGCTCCATGTCCACCACCAGACTTATCCGGATCGGATAGCAGCCCTATTGGAGCCCTACGCGGACCTACCCGATCCATGGCGATTTCGACTAAAGAACTTCATGCAATCGGTTCAGCCACACCAGAGTCGCCGCTTGTTCGACCTGTTCCTCCGTCTTGTGGACAACGGTGCGCTGGACGAAGCACGTGGCCCAATCGCGGTGAATAGCACTTTCGGGGATATACTCCATGGAACTGCGAGCGATCGTCCGGATTGGATACCAAAAGCTCTCGCACGCCGGCTCTACCGATGCTTGGCTATAGTTCAGGCGTCTGGCGAAGGGGCGGGTCGGCTGGATCTACTTGGCGACGACTCTGCCATTAACGAACTAGTCGAGAAATCCGCCAGCGCCTTTCCGACTGAGTACGTCGAAAGCTTGTTACCCGTGGTACTCGCGATCTCGGATGCGACGTCGGTCGAAACCGAAGCGCCGAAACGCGATCGCGTTTGGCAGCATCTCCTCAAATCAGAGCATCTAGGCGGTGAAGATGCCGTGCTTGAAGGATTGGTAAGGGCGCTTGGTGCACTCGCGGGAGACGAAACCTCGGACTTACGGGGTATTATCGCAGAGTTGAGTCGCCGCGAAACATACATCGCCAATTTCCTTCTCCTCAGCCTCTACGCGGCCGGTCCCGAGCGATTTGCTGATGAGGCCGTCTCGTTGTTATGTGAGCAACCATGGCGGTTCGAGTGCGGGTACGCTGATAGCCCGCAATGGTGCACGATGGAATGCTTGCGAACGGCGATACCGCGTTGCTCATCTGAGAATCGGGCAAGGGTGGAAGAGGTGATTCTTGGCTACTACACCTCCTTTGAACGAACTGGCCGTGGGACCCAATGGAGGGGACAGGCTCAATTCTCCTTGCTCTCTGCGCTTCCGTCCGAGTTTCGGAGCTCGCGTGCCAATCTGCGCTACGCCGAACTCGAACGAAAACTCGGCGAACCGGAAGGAGAACCTGTCTCGATCAAAGCTACTCGCGTCGGACCACCGATCGAAAACAATGCCACGGACAGGATGACCGACGAGCAATGGCTGAACGCAATAGCAAAGTATCGCTCCGAGTTTCCGTCCTACTCTTCAGGCGAGGTGAAGGGTGGCGCTTCCCAATTGGCACAGGTCCTCGGATCACGTGTATCAGAGGAACCGGAACGCTTTGCGCGGCTCAGCCTCAGATTCCCGTTCGATACCAACCCGATTTATCTGGAGTATGTACTTATCGCGCTGAGGGACAGTTCAGTCGATACTGACCTCAAACTCGAGGTTTGCAGCAAGGCCTTTGACAGGCCTCGCGGTTCTTGCGGTCAGGCGTTGGCAGATCTTCTTGGGAGCATCGAGGAACAGCTTCCGGATACTGCTCTGGAGATGCTGCATTGGCTCGCAACGGAACATGACGAACCTTCGCGGGAGAATTGGAAGGAAGATGCGCCTGGTGGCGGCAAGTACCATCGCGGCGACATCAATGGTTACGGCATCAACACTACGCGAGGAAGGGCCGCTATCGCTGTTCGCGACCTTATCCTCCGGGACGCAACATACATCGAACGCTTGCGTCCCACTCTCGTTCGAATGGTTCGCGATTCCAGTCCTGCCGTACTTTCCTGCGTAGCCGGAACACTACGAGCTCTGGCTTACCACCAACCTGCGCTGGGATTTCGGCTCTTTCAAGACATGGATTTCTCCGAAGAGCGTCTGCTTGGAACGCGCGATGTGCGCGCATTTATTGGGGAAGGGCTACGGAACCGCTTCTCCGACTTCCGTCCCGTGTTGGAACGCATGCTCCACTCATCTGATCCAGAAGTTTGCGAAGCCGGTGCAAAATTGGTGTGTTTCGCGTTCCTTTCAGACCAAGATGCGGGTGATCTGGTGAACGAAGCTTTGCATGGGACGCCTTGTCAACGGCTTGGCGTTGCACAAGTTGTTGCAGCGAACATCGCTGTTCCCGAATGCCGCGGCTGGTCGGAAGAAGCGCTTCATCAATTGTTCGACGATGAAAATACAAAAGTGAGAAATGCAGCAGCCTCGTGCTTTAGAGAACTCAAGGATGGAAACCTCGATGCGTATGAGGACCTGATAGAAGGATTCTGCAATAGCCGTGCATTCCATGAAGAGTCCTTCGGGATACTTCGGCTGATGGAGAGCTCTTTGGGCCGGTTGCCAGGAATGACGTGCTTGGTCTGTGAGGAGTTCCTCGATCGCTTCGCTGAGGAAGCCAGAGACATCCGAACGCGTCGGGCTGTTGACGCACCTATCCTCGTGAAACTGGTCTTCAGGACGTATCAGCAACACCCAAACGACGAATGGACACCGAGGGCGCTGGCTCTCATCGACCGTCTATGTCTCGAGGGGATTGGCGATGCGGGACAACAACTTGAGCAGTTCGAGCGGTAGTACGCGTTTGCCAAGGCACCGGCTGCGGCGGCGGCGGATCAGGAAGATGAGCCGCAGCTATGCGCGGGCATTGCTTTTCGAAACCGCCTGCTGGAGGTGAAGCCCCGAGCCGGAGCTATTCAAGCAGCTGCACCTCCGTCGCCTGGAGGCCGCGCGGAGCCTGCTCCGCCCGGACGCTGATCCGCTGCCCGGGAAGCAGCTCGTCGAGACCCGAGCGCGACAGCGCGCTGGCATGAACGAACACTTCCGGCCGGGCGTCGTCGGGGACGATGAAACCAAACCCCTTCGCCGCGTCGTAGAATTTGACCGTACCGTGGATGTCCACGGCGATCCCGGGCGGCCCGTTGTCTTGCCACGCCCGATCCGGCGTGCCGTGCCAGGGTTGACCGTTTGCCTCGGCAGCATCCCCGGCGACCGGGGCGTCGACGGCGAGGATCCGCGACACCTGCCGACCCCTCTCGGTCGTCGCCACCTCGCAGGTCACCGTCGCGCCCTGGGGAAGCGTTTCACGGCCCGAGGCCTGCACGACGACGCTCAGGTGGCAGAACACATCGCCCGAGCCGTCCAGGCACTCCAGAAAACCGTATGCCTTTGTGGGCATGAACCATTTCACCGACGCCTCCATCGGGTCCTCTGCGGATGAGGCGTCGGGCCGCGGCGGTTCCCGGTCCATGGCCGTCCGCCCGTTGCCCGGCGCGGAAACCGGGATCGCGGTCGAGAAATCGACGGCGTGGATCCGCACCGCCTGCGGGCCCTGGTCTCCCTGCACCACCTCGCAGGCGACGGTCGCGCCATCGAGCAGCATGTCAAGCCCGACGGCCTCCAGCACCGACGCGTGGCAGAAGATGTCGGGCAGGCCGCCGCCGGGCTCGAGGAATCCGAAACCCTTCGCCGCGTCGTACCACTTCACGGACGCCTCCATGCGCGCGCCCGGGGCCGCTTCCGAAACCCGTTCCGTCATTCCGCGGGACTTTCCTTCCACGATTGCGGCACCCGACCCGCGATCGCCGCCGGCTCGGGTGCGGGACACCGGCAAACGCCGAGCATTTTATTCATGACCGAAGCGAGCCGGTAGGCCGCCGCGCCGGATTGTCGGGCCGCGGCGATGCGAGACGAGAACATGCGTGGTGGCAACGATGCCGGCGTACAGTCGTTCAGAATTCCATGATGCTGGCCATGCTTTGTCCCACTCTCTCGGCGGCTTCCTGGATGTCGCGATCTCCAAGGTGGGCGTAGCGCAGTGTCATCCGGACATTGGAATGTCCGAGCATGCGTGAGACCACCGGCACCGGCACGCCGTTCATCACCGCGTGGCTGGCGTGCGTGTGTCGAAGGTCGTGAAGGCGGCAGTCCTCGATTCCGGTCTCGCGCCGCACTCGATGCCACAGCCGGAGGTCGGAACCGCGCGGGCGGGCGGGATCGAGCGGCGACGGAAACACGAACGGGCTTTCCTCGCGTGGCTGTCGTTCGAGTATGCTCCGGGCCTGGGCATTGAGAGGAACCGATCTCGGTCCCGTCTTGCTGTCGGCAAGGACTAGCCTGTCGTCGAGAACCTCCGACCAGCGCAGCTTGACGATCTCGCCCTTGCGGCATCCGGTAAGCAGAAGAAGCCTGACGATGTCTGCCTGCTGCCCGTTGCCCTTCGCCGTCTCGCCGTCCAGCACCCGGTGCAGGCGGGTGATTTCTTCTCGCGACAGGAATCGCGTCAGCGCGGGCCTCCGGTTCCTCTTCACCCCGCGCACCGGGTTGGTTTCGATGTGGCCGCGGGCGATCGCGAAGTTCATGATCTGCCGCAGGATGTCGAGTGCCCGGTTGGCGCCTCCCGGGGCGGTCCGGCTGTATGCATCGAACCAGCGCCCGACCTGCTTCGGGGAAATTCGGTCGAGCCGCTTCGTTTCGAAGGCCGGAAGGATTCGACTTGCCAGCATGATTTGGGTGCTCCTCCTGGTCGACGGCTTGTAGCGATCGAAATGGACTTCTTTCCATGGCCCCTCGACGAAGTCCCGGAACCGGGGCGCGGATTGTTTCGCCGCGCCGGGTTCGTCCGGCTCCGGCAGCGCCCTTCGCGCGTGGCATTCCCGGCGGACCTCGTCCACGTGCTTCGCCCAGACCGGTCCGAGCGAGACGCGCCTGGATCCACCACCGGCCGGTTGCAAGAGCACATAGCTCTTCCCCCCGGTGGCCCGGACCCGGACGCCGAGGCCCGGCACGGCAACGTCCCAGGCCGTGTATTCCTGCTCCCGGGGTCGCAGCCGGGCGATGGCGGCGTCGGTCAGTCTGATTCGCTTCTTCCCGGCCATAGGTCAATTTCCCAGCACGGCGCCGATCGTCTCGGCGGCCTCGATCGCCGCGGCGTCCGCTGGGTGCGTGTATTTGAGGGTGGTTTCGGGCTTGGCATGGCCGAGCAGCCTGCCGATGGCCAGAACCGTCTCGCCCTGTCTCAGGGCGTGGCTGGCGTATGTGTGCCAAATATTATGTAGAAATATGCGAAGTGCGGCATCCGGTGCCTGAGGTGCGCTGACCTATCAGAAAACATTGTGTAACAGTAGGTTACTACGGATGACCGGGCTCCTCGAAGGCTTGCATCCGCGTCTCCGACGCGCTAGAAAGCGACGGATATGCATGCCAGTCGGTTCCTATTCGTTTACGGATTTGGACCGGATTTTCGGAGAAGCGGGATGCCGGCACGAAAGCGTTCGTTCACGCGGTGATGAGAGTGGCGGATTCAACGATTGAGCGTTCGCTTCCAGTCCTTGCGGAGGGGCCGCAACCAGATGTCCTTTTTCGGCTCGGCTCGTTTCGTATGCCTGTCATAGCGTCCTCTTCCCTGGGTGGTCCCGACGCGGGTCCAGCCGGACGCCTTGTAGACGGCGCCGGTGTATCGCGGGGTCTCGACGAAGGTCTCGATGAGCACGGGCGTGGTGTTGTAGCGCGCCGTCCAGTCCCCGGGCAGGCGGCGGCGCACGATGGCGAGGATGTGCGAGCCGAGGTTGGGGATCTCGATCCACGGCAGGATCAGGAAGCGCGGATTGTCGACCACCAGCGGCAGGTTCTTCTCGCGCATCTCGGGCGACCATCCGATGAAGCGGTCGCGCGGGGCGAGCTTCCAGGCGGCGGTGGAGAAGCCGAGCATGGCCAGCGGCCAGCCGTTGCGGTCGTGGACGGCGTAGCGCATCTGGGCGCCGACCAGGGTCTTGTATCCGAGGTAGTGGTAGCGCGCGACGAACTCGTTCCACAGCTTCCCTTCGCGGGTGTTGCGCACGACGATGCGCATGTCGAGGGGGCGGACCTCGTCGAGCGTCGTCGGGGCGGGGAACAGCGGCGGCTCGGTCTCCGGTCCGAAGACAATGGGCCTGGGCCGGCCCTGTCTTCCTCTTGGCGGCGGCAGGACGATCACGCCGTCGCGGTGCATGGCGAGCATGGTCACCTTCGCCATCATGTCCTTGAGGCCGCCGTCGGGCTTGAGCCAGCCGATGCGGCGGCAGAACTCCCGGGACAGGGCGGCGCGGGTGGGCTGCGGATCGGCGTCTATGAGCGCGCGCAGCAGCGCCATCTCGTCGGCGGTGAAGTCGCGGCCGTAGTAGCGGCACTCGACCGCGCCGGTCATTCCGGCGCCGTGAACTCGCGCCTGCGCTCCTCGCTCATCGTCCAGGGCAGCCACGGCGACAGGTCGTCGGGCGGCTGGCCATCGTTCTCCGCGCAGGCTTCGAGCCACGCCTCCAGCCAGCGCAGGGCGTCGATGCCGTTCATGGCGAGGGTGCCGAGGACCGAGTACATCGCCGCCGTGAAGTCGGCGCCGTCCTCGCTGTCCGAACCGAAGCATAATCGGCGCCCGATAACGGCCCTCCGGAACTCGCGCTCCGCGACATTGTTGTCCATGGGGACCTGGGGATTGTCGACGAAGACGCTCAGTCCCTCGCGATGCTTGAGCAGCGAGCGCAGCGCCTTGGCCTGGCGCGCCTTGGCCGGCAGGTCGGCCAGCTCCGCTTCGCCCTGCGCGAACAGCTCGTCGACCGCCTTCTTCAGCGCGGCCTGCGCGGCGTCGAACGCCGGCGTCTGGCGTATGAGAGCGAGATCGGGGTCGTAATGCTTCAGCCGCTCCTTGTTCAGCCGGACGACCGACGCGAACCGCTCGACCCACCCTTCGCACCACTGCGTGAGCTTCATCTGGCCGGCCGCGCACTCGATGAAGTCGCGCCTCTGGTGGATCCAGCACCAGCACAGGATCACCTTGCCGTCGAGCTCGCGCGCCATCTTGATGTAGGCGACGTAGCGGTCGCAGACCAGGAACACGGGGCCCTTGACCGAACCGAACAGCTTCATCGCGGCCTCGGCGCCGCGCGAGGGGTCGACGCGGTAGTAGACGGCGTCCTTGCCGACCGAGATCCACAGCCACGCGCGCCGCGAGCGCCCGGTCTCGCTCAGCGCCTGGATGCGCCAGCCGGTCTCGTCGCCGTGGCGCACCGCCATCCCGTTCTGGTGGGCGAGGATCGCCTCGGCGAGCGGCGCGAACAGCGGCTGGAAGCGGCGCACGCTGCTGGCCAGCGTCCCCGGCGCGACCGCCAGCCCCTGGTCGGTCATCCACGCCGCGACCTGACGCAAGGGCCGGAAGCAGGCGAAGCGCTCGTAGAGGATGCGCGCCCAGACGCTGGTCCCGAAGGGCGTCCTGGCGAACAGCCGCGCCGGCGGGGGCGCGATCGCCTCCGGTGGCGAGGACGGGCAGTCGCAGCCCCGGCGGTAGCGCGGACGGACGATCCTGCGGACGTGGGCCTTGACCGCGATCTCGATGACGGCCGAGGAACGCTCGCCGTTGGCGACATAGGGCTTGCCGCAGCACGAGCAGATGAGCGCGTCCTGCGGCGGCTCCTGCCGTTCCTCCTTCTCCTCGAGCGCAGGCCGTGGAGTACGGCCGTGGCCGGGCGCGCCGCGCTGCTGGCCGCGCTTGCGCTCCGAGCGAGGTGTTTCCTGCTTCTCGCTCCGGCCTCCGAAGACCGCCTTCGACAACGAAGCCCGCGTCGAGCGGAGCTGGGCAATCCGGGCTTGCAGTCTCGCCCTGTGGGCGCGCAGGGACTTTATCTTCCTGCCCAGCCGTTCGTTCGACTTGCGCTGCCGGGCGATTTCCCTGTGCAGCGACTCGATGGTCCTGTCCCGATCGCGCACGATCCTGAAGACCGCGCTCAGCAGGGGACGCTCGGCAAGCTTGGCCTCCAGCTTCTCGTTCTTGTCGGCCGACGTCCTCAGGGCGCGTCTCAGATGGAAGATGCGCCACGTCTGCTCCTCGATGAGGTCCATCTGGTCGTGGTAGCCGGCCAGCTCTCCGCGGATTATCCCGGCCTCGTCGGTCAGGCTGCGGACAGTCTTCTTGAGGTCCTGCAATTGCTCCTGCTCGCGGCGCAGCCGGCAGGCCTCCCGCTCCAGCCGACGGGTCTCCCGGTTCAGGGAACCGACGTCCTGGCGCAGCGCCTTGATCGTGTCCTTCTGCTTGCGCGCCCGTTCCAGCGCCTTGCGAAGCTGGGCGCCCGCTCTCCGGGGCGGCGAAGGCCGTGCCGCCCGTTTCAATTTGCGAAGAAGCGCCGCGACTTTCCTGCGCAACGCCGCGATCTCGTCCTTCTGCGCCTGCGAGCACTCCAGCGCCTTGCTCAGCCGGGCGTTCTCCCGCGTCAGTTGGCGGAGTTCCCGGGTCAGGGAGGCGACTTCCCCGCGCAGCGCCCCGGCGATGTCCTTGCCGGTCTTCGGCGCCGGCATGGCCTTGAGCGGCTCGATCTGCCCTCCGGACGCAGCCGCGACCGCATCCTTCCCGGCCTGCAACAACTGCAAGGCTTCGCGAAGCCGGAAGACTTCCATGCGCAGCGACATCATCGTGCCGCGCTTGCGCGCATCGACGCCGGCTTCCGACAGGAGCTTTTCCAGCCGCGTCACTTCCGACTGGTAAAACAGCGCGTCCTTCGCCGCGCGGCGGACTTCCTTCACCTCCTCGACCGCCGCCTTGAGCCTGTCCCGGCTCTTGTCGAGGTGCCACTTCAGCGAACCCGCGCGGGAACGGGCTTCCCGCTCCGCCCGCCGCAACTCTTCGCAACGCGCCTCCGCCGCGTCCGCCCGCGCCCGTTCCGTCTCCGCGCGGGCCTGCGCCTGCTCGCACAGGGATTGCCAGTCGCGCGGCTCCGGTGCCGGTGCCGCCGTGGACGGCGACCAGAACCCGCCGTCCGCCTCGTCCAGCCTCGCGGGTGCCCCGAAATCCTCGTCGCGCATCGCCATGCGCACGACGATATCGAATCGCCGGCGGCGTTACCAGTGTCTTGTTGAGGGTATCGAAAATGACATCCGCACCCAGGGAAGAGGACGCTATGACAGGCATACGAAACGAGCCGAGCCGAAAAAGGACATCTGGTTGCGGCCCCTCCGCAAGGACTGGAAGCGGACGCTCAATCGTTGAATCCGCCACTCTCATCACCGCGTGACCGAACGCTATCGCCGGCACGGAAGGCGATCAGGATTTCCAAGCGGACGGTGGACGCGCTCGCGGTCGAGCGAGGCGACGCGGTCTTCTGGGACCGCGACCTGACGGGCTTCGGCGTCAGGGCGTATGCGACGGGGCGCAAGGTCTACGTGGTCCAGATGCGGGGGCCGGGGGGCGGCATGAAGCGCGCCACGCTCGGCGCGCACGGCGACCTGCCGCCCGACGAGGCGCGCAAGGAAGCGGCGGCCGTCATCGACCGCATCCGCCGCGGCGAGGAGCCGTTCCCGCCCGAGCCCGAGCCGGAGCCCACCGTGGCCGACCTCGCGGCGCGCTACCTGACGGCGCATGTCGCGGTGAACTGCCAGCCGGGGACGGCGGCGAACTTCCGGCGCGTCGTGGAGCGCTACATCGTGCCCGGGCTCGGCCATCTGCCGCTCTCGGCGGTGGAGCGCTCGCATGCCTCGGACCTGCATTACGGGATGCGCGACAAGCCCATCCAGGCGAACCAGACGATCGGCGTGCTCGCCAAGATGTTCCGGTTGGCGGAGGCGTGGGCCATGACCCCGCCCCGGTGCAATCCCTGCCGGTCGGTGAAGCCCTACGGGAAGAACCGGCGCGAGCGGTTCCTGACGCCGGAGGAATACCGGACGCTGGGCCGCGTGCTGGACGAGGCCGAGACGGAGGGCGGGTTCCTGCCCGCGGGCGTGGCGGCGATCCGGCTGCTGCTGCTGACCGGCTGCCGCAAGAACGAGATCGTCACCCTGCGTTGGGACGACATCGACCGGACGGCGGGCGAGATCAGGCTCCGCGAGACGAAGACCGGCGCGCGGCGCATTCCGCTGACGCCGGCGGTGGAATGGGTGCTGGCCGGCATCCCGCGCGTGGAGGACAACCCCTGGGTGATCGTCGGCCAGAACCCGGGCGACCACCTGAAGAACCTCGACCAGATCTGGGCGCGGCTGCGCCGGCGCGCCGGGCTCGACGACGTGCGCATTCATGACTGCCGTCACAGCTACGCCTCCCGCGCGCTGGCGATCGGCGAGGGCCTGCCGGCGATCGGCCGGCTGCTCGGTCACCGCAAGGTGACGACGACCGCGCGCTACGCGCACCTGGCGCGCGACACCGAGAAGGCCTCGGCGGTCAAGGTCGGGGGCAGCATCGGGGCGGACATTCTGGGCACGGACACGGAGGAAGACCGCGCGGCCTGACGGGCGGCGCGGCGCGGGAACGGAGAAGACGGACATGGCGCGGCTGGGGAAGAAGAGGATTTCGCGGCGGACGGTCGAGGCGCTGAAGGTGGAGAAGGACACCATCTTCTGGGACAGCGAGCTGGCCGGCTTCGGGGTCCGCGTCCATCCGACGGGGCGGAAGGTCTACATCGCGCAGACCCGCGCGGACGGCAAGGCGGCGAAGCGGGTGACGGTGGGACGGCACGGCGTCATCACTGCGGACGAGGCCCGGCGCCGCGCCGCGCTGATCGTCTCGCGCATCAAGGCGGGCGAGGAGGCGATCCCGGAGCC
This sequence comes from Alphaproteobacteria bacterium, assembly GCA_965202835.1. Taxonomy (GTDB): domain Bacteria; phylum Pseudomonadota; class Alphaproteobacteria; order MPNO01; family MPNO01; genus MPNO01. The sequence continues at coordinate 1,915,027 of CBDBCA010000002.1, forward strand.
GATGGCCGCGAAGCTGGCCGGGGGTCCGACCGTGGGCGAGCTGGCCGAGCGGTATCTCGAGAAGCACGTGGCGGTGCGCTGCAAGCCGACGACCGAATCCATGTACCGGCTGGTCGTCGCCAAATACATCCTGCCGGCGTTCGGCCGGCGCCCGGCGCTCTCCCTCGGCCACCGGGAGGTGACGGCGTTCCATCATTCGCTGAGCGCGAAGCCGGTGATGGCGAACCACGTGGTCGACACGCTGTCGCGCATCTGGAACGCGGCCGAGGACCGGGGGGACGTCCCGGAGGCGACCAACCCCTGCCGGCTGGTGGCGAAGAACCGCGAGCGCAAGCGCGAGCGGTTCCTCACCGACGAGGAGTTCCGGCGCCTCGGCCGGGTGCTGGACGAGGCGGAGACCTGCAAGGGGGTCTCGGTGCACGCCGTGGCGGCGATCCGGCTGCTGCTGCTGACCGGCTGCCGCAAGGGCGAGATTCTGAACCTGCGCTGGAGCGAGGTGGACCTGGCGGCGGGCGAGTTGCGGTTGCCCGACACGAAGACGGGGCCGCGGACGATTTCGCTGTCGCCGGAGGCGGCGCGGGTCCTGTCGGCGATTCCCCGGCGCCCCGGCAACCCGTTCGTGATCCCGGGGAAGATCAGGGGCAAGGCGATGCGCAACCTGAACGACCCCTGGGAGATCGTCTGCGAGCGCGCCGGGCTGGAGGACATGCGGCTGCACGACTGTCGCCACAGCTATGCCTCCAGGGCGCTGGCGCTGGGCGAGTCGCTGCCGATGATCGGGCGCCTGCTCGGTCACACCCAGGTGGAGACGACCGCGCGGTACGCGCACCTGGCGGAGGACTCGGTGAAGGAGTCTGCTGGGCGCGTGGCGGAGAGCATCGCCGGCGACCTGCTTGCCGGTTACCTTCGAGCGCCGGGTCGAGCGTGTCGTGAGTGGGACAGACCGCGGTTGGAGCAACCCGGCCGCTGCTGCTTGAAATCGGACAGAAACGTCCTATAGTCCGGTCATGAACGGCAGGGAGTTCATTGAGCGGGTGTTCGAGATCGGCCGCGAGCGGGGCGTCCCGGTGCGTATCGACACCAAGCGCGGCAAGGGCAGTCACATCACCGTCTACTACGGTGCCCGCAAGACGGTCGTGAAGGACCGCCGCAAGGAGATGCCGGCTGGCCTGCTGTCCGCGATGATCCGCCAGCCGGGTCTCGTCCGAAACGATTTTCATTAGGGACGAAGGGAGGCAGTCATGCAATTCACCTACCCCGCGCGATTGCAGCGCGCCGGAGCCGACGAGATCGTCGTCTCGTTCCGCGATTTGCCGGAATGTCTGACGTCCGGCGCCGACGAAGCGGAAGCACTGGCCGAGGCGGCCGATGCGCTGGAGGAGGCCATCGCCGGACGCATGAACCGGACCGATATCATCCCTGCGCCCAGCCCGCGCCGTGCGGGCGAGCATTCGGTCTCCGTGCCGGCCGATACCGCAGCGAAGGCGGCGCTCTGGGTCGCGCTGAAGGAGAGCGGCACGAGCCGCGTCGCGCTGGCCGCCCGTCTCGGCATCGACGAAAGGGCCGTGCGCAGGATGCTCGATCCGCGCCACCGCAGTTCCGCGAACCGCATTCACGAGGCCCTGCGGGCGCTGGGCCGGGACCTTGTGATCGAGACCCGCGCTGCGTGAGGCTGATCGGCTGGTGCCGCAGTGTCAGTCCGGGTCGCGGGCGGCGACGTCCGGCGCGCCGCCCGGGGCGGTCGGGAACCGCTCCTCCCACCAACCGAATCGGTGGCGTCCGCCGGTCTCGATGACCGGCGTGGAGAAGGCTGAAATCACGCCGACAGAAAATCAGCTCGCTCGCCGATCGGTAACGTCAAGAGTTATGTGTCAGGGAGACGGGGGTGCTGATTCCCTGAGACTTGTTTTCGTGGATGAAGACCGCGAAGAGGATGCGGTCCATTGAGGTCTTGTCCTGGAAGGTTCCCATGGGCCGGGTTCGCCTGCGGACCTCCCGGAACCTTCGTTCGATGGCGTTGGTGGTCCTGACCTGCTTTCGCTCGGCAAGGGTGTTGTAGCGGAAGCAGGTGAGCAGATCGTCGAGGTCGTTGCGCAGGCAGGCGACGGCCTTGGGGTAGACGGGCTCCCACCGATCGGCGAAGCGCCGGGCGGCGCTCTCGGCCTTGCGGCGGCTGGGCGCGTTCATGACGGCGTGGACGTCGGCCTTGACGGCCTCCTGGTCGGCCACGCGGACCTTGTTGATGATGTTGCGCATCTTGTGCGCCCAGCACCTCTGGACCGGGATGCCATGATAGACGATGGGCAAGGCGGCGAGCAGGCCCTGGCCGCCATCGACGCAGATCATCTGTAAGCGGTGCGTCCAGCCCACCTTCCCCTATATATAAGGTGATGGCATTCGATAGCCCTTTCGCCAACACGGGAGGGTTTCACCATGCCGGATGGGTTCGAGCGCCTTGTCAACGCTCGGGACGGGCGGGACACGGGTGACGCGGCTTCGGAGGGCGCCGATCTCGCCGAGGACGGTTTTGTCGACGATGCTCCGGAGCTGGCTCGGCTCATCTTGATTTTTCAGCTTGATGCCGGGTCGAAGTTCCAGGGCAGGAGTTCGTCGATCTTCGACTGGGGATGCCCGGCCGCGATTTTCTCCAGCGTGCTCTTGAGCCAGGCGTAGGGCTCGACGCCGTTCATCTTGCAGGTCTCGATGAGCGAGCCGATACGGCCCCAGGAGCGAGCGCCCTCGTCGTGGCCCGCGAACAGCGCGTTTTTCGCCGTGAGCTTGATCGGGCGGATTCGATTCTCGACGAAGTTCGAGTCCATCTCGACGCGCCCGTCGTAGAGGAACACCAGCAGCCCGTCCCACTGGTTGGCGATATAGGTGAGCTTCTCGCCCAGGCGCGAACGCGGCGAGACCCGTGAGCGTTGCTCGTCGAGCCACACCCCGAAGGCGTTCACCAGCGGGGCCGACTCGGTCCACCGGACGAACTGGCGCGTCGCCGGCGCCTCGCCCCGGATCCTGTCCTCGATCCTGTAGAGCTGCGCGATCCGTTTCAGACCCTCCTTCGCGATCGGCGAGCGGTTGCTGTCGAACACCGTCTCGAGACCGCGCCTGGCATGGGCCCAGCATGCCGCCAGCGTCAGCGCCCCGCCCGGGCGGTCCGCCCGAGCCAGCCGGTTATGGCCGGCATAGCCGTCGACCTGCACCGTTCCCCTGAAGCAGTCGAGCAGCTTCTCTCCATGCTTGCCGCTGCGCCCGGGCGCATACTCATAGATCACGCCCGGCGGGTCCGGCCCGGACCACCCCCGCTCGTCGCGCGCCATCGTCCACATGTACCCCGTCTTGGTCTTGCCCCGGCCCGGGTCGAGCACCCGGACCGTGGTCTCGTCCAGCCCCAGGGTGCTCGACGTCTTCAGCTCCGTCTTCAGGCACTCGAACACCGGCCGCAGGTGGAACGACGCCTTGCCGACCCAATCGGCCAGCGTCGAACGGTGCAGCTCAATGCCCGAGCGGGCGAAGATCTGCGACAGGCGGTACAGCGGAAGATGGTCGGCGAACTTCGACACCAGCACGTGGGCGAGCAGGCCTTCGGTGGGCAGCCCGCCTCCGACGAGGTGCGCCGGCGCCGGCGCCTGGGTGACGCCTTCCTCGCACTTGCGGCAGGCGTACTTCGGCCGGATGGTGACGATCACCCGAAGCTGCGCCGGAACGATGTCCAGCCGCTCGGTGCGGTCCTCGCCGATCTTCACCATCTCGCCGCACCCGCACGGGCACTGCGTGCTCCCGGGCTCGACCAGTTCATAGGTCCGCGGCAGATGGGCCGGCAGATGACCGAGGTTGCGCTCCGCCGCGGGACGCTTCGCGCGCGGCGCGGGTGTCGTGTCCGCCGGGGCCGCTTCCTCGGCCTCGGCGAGCGCGCCTTCGAGTTCTTCGAAGGCGAGCAGGAGCTGATCGGGATGGAGCTTCTCGGACTTCTTCCCGAACATCGCCCGGCGCAGCTCGTTGAGCAGATGTTCGAGCCGGCGGTTCTGATCGCTCAGCGAGGCGACCCTGGCGCGCAGATCCTCGACAACGCCCACGGGGCCTCGCTCTTCGAGCCGGCGGTTGCGGTCGGTGAGCGAGGCGACCTCGGCGCGAAGCGCCTCAACCGTCTCTTGCTGGCCTGCAAACAGCGCCTGCAGGGGCGGCGCAAGCGATGCCAGATCGACCGTGCCGGGGCTCGACTCCATGAAGGAATACTATCACAGAATCAGCGCCTTAGCCTGCGACAATGCGAATCGGGACCGTCCTCTCCGGTCAGGCCGCCGCGAGCGGCCGGCGGGTCCGCGGCCGCCACACCCGGCGCCAGTCGAGGCCCTCGAACAACGCCTCGAACTGGGCGCGCGAAACGCGGACCACCCCATCGTGCACCGAAGGCCAGGCGAAGCGCCCCTGTTCGAGGCGCTTGGATGCCAGCACCAGGCCCGTCCCGTCCCACCAAAGCACCTTGATCCGATCCGCCCGCTTGGGGCGAAACACCACCATGACGCCGGAGAACGGGTCCAGGCCGAGCTCGTGCTCGACCAATGACACCAGGGCGTCATGCCCCTTGCGGAAGTCCACCGGACGCGTGGCCAGCACGATCCGCGGCGCAGCCCCCGGGCCAATCATCGAAGGGCTCGCAGCGCCGAGGCGATCTCCGCGATCCGGGGCGTGTCGAGATCCCCGTCAAGGCGGACCATCACTCCGCGCGCCTCGATCGACACCGAACCGACCGAACCCGGCGGCGGAGGCTCCACCTCGATCGCGGCGAACGCCGGCGACGGCCTCGGTGTGGCAGGGCCCGGCCCGGCCTCAGCCTTGCGCGCGGCCAGCGTCCGCTCCGCCTGCGCTGCCTCCACAGGCTCGGTCTCGGCCTCCGGCGAAAACGGCGATGCGAGCCTGCCCCGCCGCGCCTGGCTGCGCCAGGCGTTCACCCGGTTCACCGACAGGCCATAGCGCTGGGCCACCTCGCCCACGCGCCTCCCCGGCCAGCAGCACTCGCTCACCACGACCGCCTTCTCTTCCTCGGTCCACTGCCGATCGCGAGCCGGCGCCGGAGCATCGTCGACAAAACCGTCCTCGGCGACAGCGGCACCTTCCGAAGCCGCGTCACCCGTGTCCCGCCCGTCCCGAGCGTTGACAAGGCGCTCGAACCCATCCGGCATGGTGAAACCCTCCCGTGTTGGCGAAAGGGCTATCGAACGCCATCACCTTATATATAGGAAGGTGGGCCGGGCGCACCGCTTACGATCATCTCCAGGCCCTCGCCGGTGAGCCCGCGGCGGTGCAACGCGGTGAGGAAGCGCTCCCACTCCGCGGCGCTCTCGCTGCCGGCGAGCTGGAAGTCGATGATCTCCTTCTTGCCGTCGTGGCGGATCCCCAGCGCCACCAGCACCGGCCGCTTGAGGGCGCCGGCGCCGGTCTTGCGGGCGAGCACCACGCCGTCGAGCATCAGCGCCTTGTAGGCGTTCTTCAGCGGGCGGCGGTGGAAGGCCTCGACCGTTTGGTCCAGGGTCCTGGCGACCCGGCTTACCGTGGCGGGCGAGACCGGGCGCCCGAGCAGGGCGAGCAGGACCTCGCCGACCTTGCGCGTCGACAGCCCGAGCACGAAGCCGGCCAGGATCGCGCGGTCGATCTCGGGCGCGCGCCTTGCATAGCTCCTGACAACCTCGCTCGGGCAGAAGCGCCGGGTGCGCGGCACGCTGAGCTCGATGTCGCCGAGCTCGGTCAGCAGGTGACGCGAATAGCTGCCGTTGCGCCGGTCGCGCATGGCGCTCGCATCGAGGTGGTCGAGCCAGTAGTCGACCGCTTCGCCCATCCGGCCCTCGATGATCTCGGCCAGCGCCTGGCGCCCGAGAGGGCGGTAGCCTTCGCCCCACTCCAGACCGTCTGCTTGCATGGCCTTCACGACCTCAAATGCTTGTGGTAGGTCCGTGATCGTCGCGGTTCGCTGCGGCATCGGGGTGCTCCTGGTCGTGGCTGTTTCATCACCACAGGGAGTACCCCCTTCCCGCCTGACACATAAACTCTTACGTCACCCGCCGATCAGGGGCATTGCGCGCGCTTGACGGCTGTGATACGGAGACCGGTGGAGTGGTGGGCCGAGAGCACACAATGCCGCCGCCGGGACGGCCCGTCTTTGACCAGCGATCCCACATGAGGGGGGAAACAGCCATGAAGACAGCTACGACGATACTCCTACTGGCCTTCACGCTGATCGCGGTGCCTCACATGGCGTTTGCTAGCACGCTGTGCGCTGAGCAGTCGAAGATCAAAACGATGAAATTGTACAACAGCGAAAGCCGTATAGGGCTCTCCTTCCCATCCTATTCTGCGCCCCGCTCAGCCTACAGAGATCGCAAGTACCCCTGATCGGCGAGCTGATTTTCTGTCGGCGCGATTTCGGCCATCGGCAGGGCCGTCCGGTCATGCCGGGTCGTCGATTTGGGCTGCCGGCGTGAGCTTGACGCGGCAACGGAGCGGGGCCGGCGGCCTCTTCGTGATGGTTGGGTCTTCACCGGCGCGTTGGGCGCGCGCAACGCCCTCCGGTGCCGTGCCGGGTCCGCCTTGTCGCGTCGAACTGTCGCGCCGGGGTCAGCCGGGCGCGGATGCCGGCGGCGGCATGGCGAGGTGGATCCGCCGGCGCGCCGCCAGGAGATGGGCGCCGGCGCCGCCGAGCACGAGGGTGACCCGGCGCCCGTGACGCGCGACGCGGGCGACGAGGTGGATCCATATCGCGCGGATGCGCTTCATCCGCACCCAGCGCCACTCGGGGCCGTAGGCGGCGCGGCGCACCAGCGCCATCGCATTCAGCGCCAGCGCCGCGAGCCACAGCCAGGCGGCGTTGGCCCCGAACCGCCCCGACGGCATCGTCCCGGCGGCGAGGTCGGACTTGAGCACCGCGTGCACCTCCTCGCCGCGTCCGCAGCGCTCGTGGGCCGCGGCCACGACCTCGGCGGCGTCCAGCACCCTCAGGCCGTTCGCCTTTTCCGCCCGGATCGCGTCGGGGGCCGGGAAGTTGGTCATGTAGGCCCTGATCCTGTAGGCGGGCCTGCCATCGGCGGCCGGGAGGTCGCCCTCGTCCAGGCCCAGCGCCCCGGGAAGGGCGCGCCGGGTGACGACGTAGCGGATCACATGGCGCGGCTTCAGTCCGTTGGTTGTCGCGGGGACGTAGGGCAGTTCGGCGCATTCAAGCGCCACACTGTCCGACGCCGGCCCGGCGTCCGGCGTCTCCACCGGCCCCTTCGCCGGGCGCCAGGCGTCGTCGGCGAGCCGCGCCACCTCCGCCATCAGCGGCTCCGAACGGGTGGCGCCGCAGATCAGCCCCACCGTGCCGAAGCGCCGCGTCTCCGCCCGGCGGAAGGCGGGGTCGTTGCAGGCGCGGATCACATCCTCCTGGTAGCCCGCCCCATCGGTGCGGAGGGTGACCTGGCGCACGGCGCCGGGAAGCTGCAACAGCGCCTCCTCGAGCGCCCGCCGGTTGTCCAGCGCCGCCGGCACGTTGCCGTCGCGGCTCTCCAGCCACGGCGCCATCCCGATCTCGGGGCAGAACGCGACCAGCGGCTGGTAGCCCCGCTCGCCCGGAACCAGCCTCTCCGCGGCACGGTAGGTATACAGACACTCGCGCTTGCCGGACGCGATGATCGTCGCGTCGAGGTCGATGGTCACCGACGCCGCGACGGCCTCCCGTACCCCTTCGGCCACAAGGCGGCGGGCGACCGCCCGGAACAACTCGTGGCGTTCCGTGTGCGGCGGGATGAACGCCGTGCCCTTCTCCCTCTCGACATCGTGCACCCCAGCGACATGGAAACGGTCGAGCCAGTCGCGCAGCGAACGCGCCGAGGGAAAGCAGCGCTCGCGACCGCCCCGGAACCGCCGCGCGACCGCACCCCTCGACAGACCCAACAGCTTCGGCTCGAACCGCCTGACCAGAGCGCAAAGACCCGTATCGGCCTCCAGATGCTCGATGTCCGACACCCGGTCGAAGCCGGCAACGTTGAGAACCAGCACCGCCAGCATCATCTGGCCGTCGCTCCAGCCCTGCGACGGGCTGCCGCCGCAGCGCGGCAGCCCGGCCAGGATGCGCCGCGACGCCAGAACCTCGAACAGCAGCACCAGACCGCCGCGCGCCGTCGCGGCCGTACCATCCCGCGTCACTTCGAGCTTGATCGGAGAGCGATAACAAGGGACCATGATCTTCACCCGGTTGGTGACGCCCCTCGGGGCGGGTTGTCTGCGCAACCCATTGTAATCAATGGCCCAACCGGGTGACCAAATCTTTCTGATCGCCGATCAGGGAGTACCTGGACATATGGCAAAGTGTCTCGTATGCAAGGTGGAGCGAGAAGTACAACATTCTGAGGCTGGCCTTTGTGATGGATGCCACGGTCGACATATACAGCTCAGACCATGACTGCCAGGGTCCGCAGGATGAATTTACCATTGAGCTGAGCTTGCAATAGTGGGCCGGGGACATGATTCACAGAACTGCGGCTTTCGTCTTGGCGGTTATGTGCCTGTGTTCGGGGGCCGATGCGGCGCCGGAGCACAAGGCGATCTACGGGATGTACGACGACGAGATCGACAGAGCTGTGGATGTGGGTGAAATCTATGGCACGCCCGTCAGCTATTTCCTGGCGGCGCCAGTCATTACTCTTGATGTTGGTGTCCGTGCAGGCTGTTCCAGCCTGCCGCAGACCATACGGGTAGACTTGGCGCAGCATGTTCGTCGGGCATTGGAAAACTGGAAGAGGGCGGGTTTCCAATTCAGGCTTAGCGGTTCAGAGATCGAACCCGTGGGCCACGGAATCAATATCGTCGTCGCCAATGATCGGACGCAAGGGCTTGGGTGGACGAATTTTCACCGCACGTCGCCAACCAGGGTCCACATCAATCAAGCGGCCATACAGCTGTGCGCCAACTTTCAGGCACTCAGGGATCTGGGCGCGATTCGGCCCGACATGGCGTTGCAGGAATACCTGGAGATGATGGTGTTTCTCACGGTCTCGCACGAGCTCGGGCATGCACTTGGTCTGGGCCACTCCGATCCCCCTGCGCCGGGCTACGAACTGATCGTGACGCCGACCAATATTCGACAGGCTCCATCACTTATGCTGAGCGGTGTTTCGCAAGAGCAAATCTACATCCTGGAGCTGTCCCGGTTCTTGAGGCGGCATGTTGTATTGGCGGACATAGGGCCATCACGAAACGACATTCAGGGCGCGAACATCATGCTCCGGGGTGGAGAGCGCAATAGCGGGGTGACCCGTCTGTTTCTGGCCCTTTGCCTGGCGTATGTAACATGTACGCATTAACCGGGGATTTGAGCTTTTCGGCCGCATCAGATTTTTCGGAGGCTCAGGGCGAATGAGCCAGCCACCGCCGCCGGGCCACGGACGCGGAGTTCCGCAACCGGTATCTCGGGCGGGTCTCGACGCTCTACGACTCGGCCTACGACCTCACGCTGCGGTTCTGCCGCCTGGCGGAGCAGGCCTGCCGGGTCGAGGTCGGCGACTGGGCGGCGACGTTCATCCGCCCGGCCTGGGACGCGCAGCACCGCGGGCTGCTCGCCGGGCAGGGCCTTCTGCTCGACCTGCAGCGCATGGACTTCGCGCACCTGGAGCGCTACCGGCCGGAGGCGCAGGGCGCGCTGACGGTGCGGCTGAGCGAGGTCGATGCGGTGGCGCTCGAGGGCGTGCGGCAGACCGGGCGCGGGGTGTTCACCCTCGGCGAGGCGGTCTTCGACGAGGCGATGCCCGACGAGTACGCGCGGCGCATCGCGTCGCTGCGGGTGACGGTGCCGGGTCTCGGCGAGGGGCTGGGCGGGCGCCTTGCGCTCATCGGCCACCGCACGTAAACCTCGACCGCGGAAAATCCGAGGCGAGCGGCCTCCTCAACGTCTTCGGGCGCCAGCAGATCACGCTTGCCGGCGCCGAGACCGACACCGCCAGGATGAGCGCCAGGGGCGGGCGGCTCCTGCCCTTCGAGCGCTGCGGGGCGAACTCGACCTGGCTGCTCGCCTTCCCGGCCGCGGCAAGGGCCATCGAGGCGCGGCGCCCGCGCTCACCGCACCGGGCGGCGCTCGAGACGCTCGAGGACGTCATCCTCGAGATTCGCTACACTGCACGGACGTAAAAGGGAGAGCATCATGTCAACATCTTTACAGCCTTCGGCCCCGCCTGTCGCTTCGTGCCGTTCTCCCTTGCGCCGCCTCGCCCCGCGCGCGGGCGCACCCGACGGCGGTGAACGTCGTCGATCGGAATACACCTCCGGCACCAACCCGCCGAATGCGCCGGCGCGCGGGCTGACCGGCGGCGACGGAGCGGGCCCGCGCCGGGCCTCGTCCGCGTGGTGCCGCCCCGCCCTCCTCCCCGTCCTCGCGCTGCTGCTCGGGGCGCTCGGCCTGTTCGCGGCCGCGCCCGCCCAGGCGCAGTCCCACATCTGGTCGGCGACGCTGACAGTCGATGATATCGATGACGACGGGGCGTATCTCGGCTGCGATACCTCGACCTGCTCCTCGCAGCTCACGGAAGATGAACTCGAGCACAACGGTGAGAGATATACCGTCGCTCACCTTTATTACAACAACGGTCGGGTATCGATGCAAATCAGGGGGGTTCAAGGGCCACGACCTTGCCCGACTTGCCCCCCCCGTCTCCCCCGAACCCAGATTCGAAGTTTGCCGGGATGGTGTTGCATCTCGGCACTACGCGGCTGACCCTTGGTACATTCAACCTCAACGGTTGGCACAACTGGAATGTCAACCCGCAATGGACCGAGAACCAGCAGGTCGCGGTGAAGCTGGCGCATGCCTCGCTGGGCCGCGCCGGCAGCATGTCCGTCGACGGGTTCCACCCGATGGGACCCGGACGCATGAAGATCGCCGAGGGCACATCGATCACCTACGGCATCGTGATCCACCAGCCGCCGACCGCGGATCTGACCATCACGCCGCGACACCACAACGTCCGACCGGACGGCAGCGACTACCCCAACGTCGACAACAGCCTGCTCACGATCCACAACGCGGTCACCTGGAAAGCCGCCCCGCCCCCCAACTACCTGAGCGGGGACTGGCAGCAGGCCAAATCGGTCGGGCTCACCGCGGTGGACGACAACGAGTGCAAGTCGCCGCCCGGCACCCGGTACTGGATCAGGCACCACGGCAGCGGCGGCGGTCCCGACTGGGGCGGGTGGGACCGGCAGGACCGGCACCATGGCCTGGTGATCTCGATCGAAATCATCGACGACGACTGCAAATATCTGGCCGCTTCCCCGGGCCAGGTGTATCCGGAGGAGGGCGGCAGCGCGACCTACACCGTCCGCCTGAAGACGCCGCTCGAGGACGCCGCGTACATTTCCCCGCGCATCAGCGTCCCCGGCGACAGCGACCCCGGCGCGATCACGGTCTCTCCCGAGCGGATCCGGGTCGAAGCGGGAGACACGGGCCCGAAGACGTTCACGGTCAGCGCCGGAAGGGACGCGAACTCCCGTAACGAGGTCCTGGTTGTCGACCACAGCGTCGACTCGCCGGAGGTCCCGGCGGATTACCTGGGCGGCCGGGTGACCGTCATTGTCCAGGACGAACAGAACGCGGCGAGGACGCACGAGCGCGACGCGCTGAGCGTGACCGGGCTCGCGCTCACGGCCGGTTCGGAGGCGGTGGCGCTGACCCCGGCCTTCTCGACGGATGTGCTGTCGTACCGGGCGGAGGTCCCGGCGGGGACGGCGGGCGTGACGCTGGCGCCGCACTGGAGCGGCGGGGCGAGCGTGCACGCGGGCTCGCGCCGGGGCGGCACGACCTTCACGCGCCCGTCGCGGGTGCGGCCCTCGGGCACGGCGGTCGATCTGGCGCTGGCGCCGGACGGCGGCGCGACCGAGCTGTGGGTGATGGCGAGCGGCGGTCCGGGCGGCATGACGACCTACCGCATCGAGGTGACCGAGGCGCAGGTGCGCGAGGAGCCGCCGCCGCAGACGGCGGAGACGCCCGAGGAACAGACCCCGCCGGAAGAAGAGGCCCAGACCGTGGCGGTAGAGTTCGGCACCGTCCCGGCGGAGCATGACGGGCGGACGGCGTTCGCGCTCGACGTGCAGTCGGGCTCGAAGCCCGCCCCCGACGCGTTCAAGGTGACGGCCGGGACGGTGACGGGCGTGGAGCCGCTGGACCCGGTGCTGTGGCGGGTCCGCGTCGCGCCGAGTTCCTGGAAGGACGTGAAGATCGCGCTCGGCGGGGCGTCGGCGAAGGTCCGGGGCCCGGCGCGGGTCCGGGTCGCGGACGCGCGGGCGAAGGAGGGCAAGGACGCCTCGCTCGACTTCGCGGTGACGCTGAGCCGGGCGGCGTCGGGGCCGGTGTCGGTGGACTACGCGACGAAGGACGGCACGGCGGCGGCCGGCGCGGACTACACGGCCGCGTCGGGCACGCTCGTCTTCGCGCCGGGCGAGACGGCGAAGACGGTCTCGGTGGCGCTGCTCGACGACTCGATCGACGAGGGCAAGGAGACGTTCACGCTCAGGCTCTCGAACCCGCAGGGGGCGTATCTGCGCAAGATGCACCGCGAGGCGAAGGGGGTCGTCAGGAACGACGACCCGCTGCAGGCGATGTGGCTCGCGCGCTTCGGGCGCATGGTGGCCTCGGACGCGGTGGCGTCGGTGACGGCGCGGCTGGAGACGCCGCGCGGCGCGGGCTCGCACGTGACGCTCATGGGCCAGCGGATGAACTTCGGCGAGGCCGGGGGCGGCGGCGCCGCCGCCCTCGCGACCGTGCTGACGGGGTTCGCGCAGACCTTCGGCGCGCCCTCCGCGCCGGCGGCGGCGGACGACGATCCGTTCGCCCGCCACGGCCTCACGAACCCCTGGAACGACCCCGCCGCCGCCGGCGCCCGCCGGGTGACGGCGCGCGAGCTGCTGCTCGGGACGTCGTTCCGGGCGGTGCTCGGCCAGGGCGCCGGTTCGCAGTGGACGAGCTGGGGCCAGGGGGCGTCGGTGTCGCGGTTCTCGGCCGCGGTGCCGGGGCTCGGCCTCACCGGCGAGGCGGCGACCGGGTCGATGGGCATGGACTACGAGCGCGGCCGGCTGCTGATGGGCTTCGCGATGACGCACAGCGTCGGCGAGGGCACGGCGAGCGATGCGGGCTGGCGCTACGCGCTGGGCAGCACGGCGACGATGATGATGCCCTATGCGCGGCTCGCGCTCTCGGAGCGCATCTCGGCGTGGGGCATGGCGGGCACGGGCTCGGGGCGCATGACGCTCGACCTCGACGGCGGCGTGACGCAGCGCTACCGCACGGACCTCGCGATGACGCTCGCGGCGACCGGGGTGCGGGGCGAGCTGATAGCCCCGGCCGAGCCGGGCGGGTTCGCGCTGGCGCTCAAGGCGGACGCGTTCTGGGTGCGGACCGAGTCCGACCGGGTCGCGGCGACGGCGTTCGGCAACCTCGCGGGCGCGCAGGGCGAGTCGAGCCGGGTGCGGGCGGTGCTCGACGGCTCGCGCACCTTCTCGTTCGCGAGCGGCGCGGCGCTGACGCCGTCGGTCGAGTTCGGGGTGCGCCACGACGCGGGCGACGCGGAGACGGGGACGGGCCTCGAGGTCGGGGCCGGCCTCGGCTGGGCGGACCCGTCGCGCGGCCTCGACATGGCGCTGAAGGTGCACGGCCTGGCGGTGCATGCCGCCGACGGCTACGACGAATGGGGCGTCACGGGGCAGCTCCGGCTGGTGCCGGGCGGCAACGCGGGGCGCGGCCTCTCGATGTCGCTCACGCCCTCGTACGGCGCGGACCCGGCGGGCTCGGAGCGTCTGTGGGCGCTGCCGGCGTCGTCGGGGCTGGCGGCCACCAATGGCGGGGCGGAGCCGACGAGCCGGTTCGACGCGGAGGCGGGCTACGGCATGGCGCTCCTCGGCGACCGCTTCACCGGCACGCCGAACGTGGGCTTCGGGCTGTCCGAGACGGCGCGCGAGTACCGCATGGGCTGGCGGCTGACGTCGGCGGTGCGCGGCGACCCCGGCTTCGAGGTCAGCCTCGACGCGACCCGCCGCGAGGCCGTCAACGACAACGCCGCCGAGCACGGCGTGATGCTGCGCAGCCTGATCAAGTGGTGAGGGGCGGCGCGCGGCCTTCCCGGCCGCTCGCCCGGCCGGTGACGGATCTCCGGACGAACCTGTCGGCCATGGTTGCCGCGAACTCTACTCCGCGGCGATCAGGGCGCGCCTGACCGCCTCCGGCTCCTTCTGGATCACGCGCAACAGCGTCGCGGCGGGGCCGCTGACCCGCCGCGCACCCTGCTCCCACTTGCGGTAGCCGGACAGGCTCATGCCCATCAGGGGGGCCATCTGCGCCTGGGTGAGCTTCGCCTGCTTGCGGACCTCGCGCGGGGTCACGGGTGCATGAACGACGGCGGGGCCTTCGCCCCTGGCATGGGCCAGCGCCTCGTTGAGGGACTGGATCAGGTCTTCTCCGAACGTGCTCATGGCTTCTCCTTTCGGCCTCCCCTGATCGCCGCGACGATCCCGGCCACTGCGTGCCGCTCTGCCGGGTTCAGGTCCGTTCTGGCGGACTTCGCATAGGCGAGCAGCGCGTAGATGGGGATATCCTCCCCACCGTAGAAGTAGACGACCCGCGCGCCGCCCCGCTTGCCCCGGCCCGATGCCGCGAAGCGCAGCTTTCGGACGCCGCCGGTTCCCGGTATCTCGTCGCCCGCCAGCGGATTCTCGGCCAGACGGTCGATCAGTGCGCGCCGCTCCTCCCCGGTGAACAGCTTGTCGGCCTGTCGGCTGAAGGTCGGGGTCTCGGCAACCGTCTGCATCCGCTGACATATAGCCCAATGGGGCATTCAGATCAAGTCGCGCGGATCGGGCCGCATCCGCGCGTTGCCGGACTCCTCCGGCGATGATGAGTCGGCCTCGAATTCCATGGCCTTCGCGATTCCGCCCGCCGCCTTCTCGGCGGCGGCCTGCAAGGCGCTGTCGTCGAGATGGGCGTAGATCGCGGCGCTTCGCCGATCGGTGGGAGCCCGCCTGCCCCAAGGCCGTCGCCTGCCTGCGCAACGACCTCGACGATCTGCTCACCTGCTTCCGCTACAACACCCTTGCCGAGCGAAAGCAGGTCAGGACCACCAACGCCATCGAACGGAGGTTCCGGGAGGTCCGCAGGCGAACCCGGCCCATGGGAACCTTCCAGGACAAGACCTCAATGGACCGCATCCTCTTCGCGGTCTTCATCCACGAAAACAAGTCTCAGGGAATCAGCACCCCCGTCTCCCTGCCGCATAACTCTTGACGTTACCGCCCGCGGGCTCGACGGGCCCGGAGGAACCCGCCGCTCTCGCGCATCGACGAAGCGCCGCATCGCAACCATCGGGCCGTCCGCAACCCCGCCGCCGATCGAAATCCGCCGGCGCCGGCCGGGCCGGGGTCAATCGCCGGCATCGTGCTCGGCGATGCCGGCAAGCTCGACCGGGGGGCGGTCGGGGAAGCGGGCGACGAGCGAGAGGCTGCCGCCCATCGCCTCCACCGTCCTGCGCAGCGTGGACAGCAACAGGTCGCTCCGCTGCTCCAGCCGGGAGATGGCGTCCTGGCTGATGCCGAGTTCGCGTGCGACGCTGGCCTGGGTGAGCCGGCGGGCCTTGCGCAGCTCGCGCAGCGTCATCTCCTCGGCAATCAGTTCGGCGGCCATTTCCTCCACCTTGCGGCGTTCCGCAGGGTCGAGCCCCGCGATCACGTCTTCCACATCCAGCGCCATTTCAAGGAGTCTCCTTAATCTATCCGTCGGCAAGCCGGGCGAGATGCCGGTCGAACCGCTCGTCGGCCTTGCGGATCAATTCGCGGTAGAACCGCCGTTCGCCGCTCCCCGACTTATTGCCCGCCACCAGCAGGATGGCGCGACGCACGGGATCGAACGCAAAGGCAATCCGCCACTCCCCGCCTGCCGCGGAGAATCGCATCTCCTTCATGTTCGCATGTCGCGAGCCGTTCAGCGTATCCGCGCGCGGGCGGCCAACCTGCGGGCCGTATTGCCGAAGCAGCCGCGAGTGCGCAAGGATCGCGCGGCGCACTTCCAAGGGCAGCACCGACATCTCGGGCTCGAACTCCTCGGCAATCTGAACCCGCCAAGTCATGGCGGCAGGATGGCGATGCCCGGATATGAAGTCAAGGTCATGTTGGGTTCCCTGATCGGCGATCAGAAAGATTTGGTCACCCGGTTGGGCCATTGATTACAATGGGTTGCGCAGACAACCCGCCCCGAGGGGCGTCACCAACCGGGTGAAGATCATGGTCCCTTGTTATCGCTCTCCGATCAAGCTCGAAGTGACGCGGGATGGTACGGCCGCGACGGCGCGCGGCGGTCTGGTGCTGCTGTTCGAGGTTCTGGCGTCGCGGCGCATCCTGGCCGGGCTGCCGCGCTGCGGCGGCAGCCCGTCGCAGGGCTGGAGCGACGGCCAGATGATGCTGGCGGTGCTGGTTCTCAACGTTGCCGGCTTCGACCGGGTGTCGGACATCGAGCATCTGGAGGCCGATACGGGTCTTTGCGCTCTGGTCAGGCGGTTCGAGCCGAAGCTGTTGGGTCTGTCGAGGGGTGCGGTCGCGCGGCGGTTCCGGGGCGGTCGCGAGCGCTGCTTTCCCTCGGCGCGTTCGCTGCGCGACTGGCTCGACCGTTTCCATGTCGCTGGGGTGCACGATGTCGAGAGGGAGAAGGGCACGGCGTTCATCCCGCCGCACACGGAACGCCACGAGTTGTTCCGGGCGGTCGCCCGCCGCCTTGTGGCCGAAGGGGTACGGGAGGCCGTCGCGGCGTCGGTGACCATCGACCTCGACGCGACGATCATCGCGTCCGGCAAGCGCGAGTGTCTGTATACCTACCGTGCCGCGGAGAGGCTGGTTCCGGGCGAGCGGGGCTACCAGCCGCTGGTCGCGTTCTGCCCCGAGATCGGGATGGCGCCGTGGCTGGAGAGCCGCGACGGCAACGTGCCGGCGGCGCTGGACAACCGGCGGGCGCTCGAGGAGGCGCTGTTGCAGCTTCCCGGCGCCGTGCGCCAGGTCACCCTCCGCACCGATGGGGCGGGCTACCAGGAGGATGTGATCCGCGCCTGCAACGACCCCGCCTTCCGCCGGGCGGAGACGCGGCGCTTCGGCACGGTGGGGCTGATCTGCGGCGCCACCCGTTCGGAGCCGCTGATGGCGGAGGTGGCGCGGCTCGCCGACGACGCCTGGCGCCCGGCGAAGGGGCCGGTGGAGACGCCGGACGCCGGGCCGGCGTCGGACAGTGTGGCGCTTGAATGCGCCGAACTGCCCTACGTCCCCGCGACAACCAACGGACTGAAGCCGCGCCATGTGATCCGCTACGTCGTCACCCGGCGCGCCCTTCCCGGGGCGCTGGGCCTGGACGAGGGCGACCTCCCGGCCGCCGATGGCAGGCCCGCCTACAGGATCAGGGCCTACATGACCAACTTCCCGGCCCCCGACGCGA
>CBDBCA010000003.1:0-992301 GCA_965202835.1 Alphaproteobacteria bacterium
CGCGGGGGACGTGCGCGCGCGGGTCGCGGAAGCCGTCGCGGAGCTGGCGGACCGCGACATTTCCCCGGGCCTCGCCACCGTGCTGGTGGGGGAGGATCCGGCGAGCCGGATATACGTGCGCAACAAGATCCGCATGTGCGCGGAGGTCGGCATCCGGTCGATCGAGCACGCGCCGGACGCCGACATCTCGGAAGCCGCCCTGCTCGACCTCGTGGGCGACCTCAACGCCGACCCGGAGGTCGACGGCATCCTGGTCCAGCTGCCCCTCCCCCCGGGCATCGATTCGGCCCGGGCGATCCAAGCCATCGACCCGGTCAAGGACGTCGACGGCTTCCACACCACCAACGCGGGCAGGCTGTCCGCCGGGCTGGACGCGATGGTGCCGTGCACCCCGGCGGGCTGCATGATCCTGCTGCGGAGCGTCTGCCCCGATCCGACCGGAATGCGCGCGATCGTCGTCGGGCGGTCCAACATCGTCGGCAAGCCGGTGGCCCAGCTCCTGCTCGCCGCCCACTGCACGGTGACGATCGCCCATTCGCGCACCGTCGACCTCGACGAACGCTGCCGCGAAGCCGACATCGTCATCGCCGCGGTCGGCCGGGCGGAGATGATCAAGGGCGGCTGGATCGGGCCCCGGCGCGACCGTCATCGACGTCGGCATCAACCGCATCGAGGGGCCGGACGGGAAGGGCAGGCTGGTCGGCGACGTCGAGTTCGAAACGGCGAAGGAGGTCGCGGGCGCGATCACCCCGGTGCCGGGCGGGGTCGGACCGATGACCATCGCCTGCCTCTTGCGCAACACGGTGATCGCCGCGTCAGGCGCCGCGGGATGGATTTGCCGGAGGCGGTCCGGCTCTTGTAGGGCGTGCCGGTTCGGTTGGAAGCACTCCAACACTTGCCTTAACCCGTCATGGTCGGCGTAGGCCGACCATCCACGTTTTGTTTTTTGCTTCTTCCCGCCTGTCCCCGGCCCAGGAAGAAAAACTCGTGGATGATCGGCCTACGCCGACCATGACGGAAGGGGTGGGGAATGACGGAGGGGCCGGGCCTCCGACTGCAGCCCCCTTCTCCCGCCCAAATGCCGCATGGGGCGATTTCGGGTGCCGGATGGCGGGTTTGGGGGTTGATCGGGAAAAAGAAAAAGTGCCATGAAATCTGAGGTTTAGGGAGTGAAATATGCCGATAAGACATTTTTTTCTTGACCCGGGACGCGTTCGACCCCATATTTCCCATGGTCGAGAAGTGGGGGCGCCGGAGATTGCGGCGCCCCTTTTTCTTGCCCGCACCCCCCGCATCGCAACACGGAGTGCCGCCCCGATGGAAGATCGGTCTCTCGGCTATCTCGATCCCGTCGACCCCGCGACCGTCTGGCGGAGCGAGCCGGGCGACTTCGTCCCCTGGCTCGCGGCCGAGGAAAATCTCCGCCGTCTCGGCGACGCGCTCGGGCTCGATCTCGAACCGTTGACGCTGGAAGCCCTGGTGGGGCGGTTCCGCGCCGACCTCGTGTGCCGCGACCGGACCGCCGGCGGCGCGGTGGTGATCGAAGCCCAGCTCGGGCCTTCCGACCATTCCCATCTCGGCCAGATCCTGACTTACGCGCGCGGGCTCGAAGCCGAGTTCGTCGTCTGGCTCGGCACCCGGTTCCACGAAGAGCACCTCTCCGTCCTCGGCTGGCTGAACCGGTCCAGCGACCTCGACCTCCGCTGCTTCGCCGTGGCGGTGAATTTGTGGAAGATCGACGTGTCCCGCACGGCGCCGCAATTTACCGTGGTCGCCGCGCCCCGCGACTGGCCGGGCCCCGCCGCCGGAACGCTCGGCCACCGCTCGGTCGAGGCGGACCCGGCCGCCGCCGCGGCGGCCGCGGCGAACCGCCCGGCGTTGGACGCCAACCCGATCAGGATCCGCCGGTTGACGCGGGGCATGTCGCTGCAGCGGCTGGCGGATGCCGCCGGCCTCAGCCTTGCCTGCGTGTCGAATGTCGAGACCGGCAGGAGCCGGGGTTCGCCGAAGACGCTGGCCGCCATCGCAAAAGCGCTCGACATGCCGCCCGGCACGCTGGGCGGATCCCGGTGACGCCGGGCCATGGAGCCCTCCCCCGGCCCCTCCCGCGAGCGGGAGGGGAGAAGGCAGGGAAGAGGCCGCGAGCGAGTCCCCCTCTCCCCGCCGGGGAGAGGGCCGGGGTGAGGGGCGGCCGGCCGCGATCGTGCGCCGCCCTAGCCCGGCTCTCCCCGCCCCCGCGCCTCGCGCAGGGTGATGAAGTAGGTGCTGGCGAAGATTACGCCGGCGCCGATCCAGGTCCAGACATCCATCACCTCGGCGAACAGCAGCCAGCCGAGCCCGGCGGTGAACGGCAGGCGCAGGAAGTCGAACGGCATCACCGCGCTCGCATCCGCCGCGGCGAAGGCCCGGGCCTGGCAGAAATGCGCGGTCCAGCCGGAAATCCCCATCACCAGCAGCACCGGCAGGTCCCCCCAGCCCGGCGTGACCCAGACGAACAGGGAGGGGATCAGGGTCAGCGGCAGCATCATCAGGTTCATGTAGAAGACGATCACCGAGGCCGGTTCGGTCGTCGTCAGGAACTTCACCGAGGTCCAGGCGCCGGCATAGAACGCGCAGGAGAGGATCACCGCCAGCATCGGCAGGCTGACCGATTCCATGCCGGGGCGGACGATGACCAGCGCGCCGAGAAAGCCCACCGCCGTCGCGGTCCAGCGCGCGGCGTCGACCCGCTCGCGCAGCACCAGCCCGGCGGCCAGGGTGCAGAACACCGGGATCAGGAAGGAGAGCGCCGTCACGTCCCCGACGGGAATGTGGATCAGCCCGTAATACATGCTCAGCATCGCCCCGAAGGCGAACGCGGTCCGCGCGAAATGCATCGGCAGGCGCCGTGTGCGGAGCCGCGCGAGTCCGTTCCGCGCGACCATCGGCACGATCAGGAAGATGCCGACCAGCGCGCGCACGAACACGATCTCGATCGTCGGGAACGTGTCCGACAGCATGCGCACGCTCGCCAGCAGGACGGCGAAGGAGAGCGCGGCGAGCACCATCCAGAACGCGCCGCGCCAGATCGCCGCCATCGGCCGGCCTTCAGCCGCGGCGGTTGAGCAGCTTGAGCCTCAGCGCGTTGAGCCGGATGAACCCCTCCGCGTCGCGCTGGTCGTAGACGCTGTCTTCCTCGAAGGTCACGTGGGCCTCGGAGTAGAGGCTGTAGGGCGACCGCCTGCCGGTGACGCGCACGCTTCCCTTGTAGAGCTTGAGGCGGACCGTGCCGGCGACCCGCTCCTGGCTGGCGTCGACCATCGCCTGGAGCATCTCGCGCTCGGGCGCGAACCAGTAGCCGTTATAAACCAGCGAGGCGTAGCGCGGCATCGCCTCGTCCTTGAGATGCGCCGCCTCGCGGTCGAGCGTGAGGCTCTCGATCCCGCGATGCGCGGCCTGGAGGACGGTGCCGCCGGGAGTCTCGTAGACGCCGCGCGACTTCATGCCGACATAGCGGTTCTCCACCAGGTCGACGCGGCCGATCCCGTGCGCGCCGCCGAGCTCGTTGAGGCGTTGCAGGAGGGAAGCGGGCGACAGCCCCTCCCCGTCGACGGCCACGGGATCGCCGCGCTCGAAATCGATCTCGACGGTCCGGGCCTCGTCCGGCGCGGCCTCCGGGGAGACGGTGCGGACGAACATCGCCTCGTCGGGCTCGACCCAGGGATCCTCCAGCGCGCGGCCCTCGAAGGAGGTGTGCAGCAGGTTGGCGTCGATCGAATAGGGCGGTTCGCCGCGCTTGTCGCGCTCGATCGGGATCTGGTGCTTCTCCGCGTAGTCGATCAGCTTGTTGCGCGATTCGAGGTCCCATTCGCGCCACGGCGCGATCACGGTGATGCCGGGCTCGAAGGCGTAGTAGCCGAGCTCGAAACGCACCTGGTCGTTGCCCTTCCCCGTCGCGCCGTGGCTCACCGCGTCGGCCCCGGTCTCGCGCGCGATCTCGATCTGGCGCTTAGCGATCAGCGGGCGCGCGATCGAGGTGCCCAGCAGGTAGCAGCCCTCGTAGAGCGCGTTGGCGCGGAACATCGGAAAGACGAAGTCGCGGACGAACTCCTCGCGCAGATCGTCGATATAGATCTCGCGGACGCCGGCCTGCTCGGCCTTGCGCCGCGCCGGTTCGAGCTCCTCGCCCTGGCCGAGATCGGCGGTGAACGTCACCACCTCGCAGCGATAGGTCTCCTGGAGCCATCTGAGGATGACCGAGGTATCGAGCCCGCCCGAATAGGCAAGCACCACCTTCTTCACGTCTCCGGCCATCTCCCCTCCCCTCGCGCGAGGCGCCGGAGTGTAGGGTGCGGCCGGTCTGGATGGAAGCTGTCTCCACTCTCGTTTTTTGCCGTCATGGTCGGCGGAGGCCGACCATCCACGCTTTGTTTTTTGCTTCTTTCCGGTTGTCCCTGACCCATCGGAAAAACTCGTGGATGGTCGGCCTCCGCCGACCATGACGGTGGGGGCAGCAGGCGCGGACAAGCGCGGCGGTCCGGACCGACCGACCCGCCCTCCCCCGGCCCCTCCCGCAAGCGGGAGGGGAGAAGGTAAGGCGGGAGCGGCGAGCGGCTTCCTCCCTCTCCCCCGCGGAAACAGCGTCGTGAGAAGTGCAGGGACCGGTCGAAAGGACGGAGGGGCTGGACGGCCCGGCTCAACCGGCCCGCGCGCGCACGCTCGCGGATTTGAGCTGGCCGCAGGCGGCGAGGATGTCGCGGCCGCGCGGGGTGCGCACGGGGGAGGCGTAGCCGGCGCGGTTGACGATCGCGGCGAAGCGTTCAATGGCCCCTGGCGTCGAGCACTCGTAGGGCGCGCCGGGCCAGGGGTTGAACGGGATCAGGTTCATCTTGGCCGGGATGCCGCGCACCAGCCGGACCAGCGCGCGGGCGTCCGCCTCGGAATCGTTGACGCCCTTGAGCATCGCGTACTCGAAGGTGATGCGCTTGGCGTTGCGCCCGCCCGGGTAGTCGCGGCAGGCCGCCAGCAGATCGGCGATCGGATAGCGCCGGTTGAGCGGCACCAGCTCGTCGCGCAGCTCGTCGGTCACCGCGTGCAGCGAGATCGCGAGCCGGACGCCGAGATCGCGCCCGACATCGGCGATCCTCGGCACCACGCCCGCGGTCGAGAGCGTGATCCGCCGCCGGCCGATCGCGATGCCCTCCATGTCCATGACGATGTTCATCGCCTTGACGACGTTGTCGTAGTTGTAGAGCGGCTCGCCCATCCCCATCAGGACGACGTTGGACAGCAGCCGCCGGCCGTTCTCCGCCGTCGGCCACTCGCCCAGCGCATCGCGCGCCAGCATGACCTGACCGACGATCTCGCCGGCGCTCAGGTTGCGCACCCAGGGCTGGGTCCCGGTGTGGCAGAACGAGCAGTTGAGCGTGCAGCCGACCTGCGAGGAAACGCAGAGCGCACCCCGGTCGTCCTCGGGGATGAACACCGTCTCGGCCTCGCTGCCGTCCCCGAACCCGACCAGCCATTTGCGCGTGCGGTCGGCGGAGATTTGCGCCCTGGACACTGCCGGGCGCGAGATCGCGAAGCGTTCGGCGAGGTCGCGGCGCAGCGGCCTGGCGAGCGTCGTCATGGCGTCGAACCCGGTTGCGCCCCGGCAGTAGATCCAGTGCCAGACCTGCTTGGCGCGGAAGGCGGGCAGGCCGAGCCCGGCGAGCGCCGCGCCCATTTCCGCGCGCGACATCCCGACCAGGTCGCGGCGCGTCCCGGCCCCGGGCGCGATATCGGCTTCGGAGGTTGCCATGGCCGGCACTATACCCCGCTTTGACAGCGAAGGGCCGCGTGGCTTAATCGGAAGCGGCACGGAAAGGGATGGGCGCCATGACCGACAATGCCGCCGCGCTGATCGCGGCCGCGAAACCGTTCTGGGATGCCGAGGCCGAGATCACCAGGCGCTTCTTCGCCGGCCCGCCGAGCCGGGACGACTACATCCATTACCTCAAATCCGCGGTCTACAAGGAGCTCAACCCGGTGATCGGCTACGGCCCGACGGACGGGTTCGCCAACGGGCTGCACATGGAGTTCTGCGAGATCGTCGAGCGCTTCCGGGGGCTCGACGGCGCGGTCGACCGGCGCGACATGCTGGCGGCCTTGAAGATGATGACCGAGGAGTTCGAGCACTACGTGGTGCTGGCCGAGGTGCTCGAATTCGTGCTCGGCCGCAAGCTCACGCCCGATGACGCGGAGCAGCTCCCGGAGGACGCGAGGCTCAACGAGATGCGCAGGCGTTACGTCGAATCGGGCGATCCCCGCCTGGTCGCCGCGATGGGGCTCACCGAGGGCGGCGGCGCGAGCACCTTCCGCGAGGGATCGAAGCTCGCCGGCGGCCCGCTGGAGGAGAAGCTCGCGGCGGCGATGAAGATCATCCACGACGACGAGAAGGACCACTACGAGGACGCGGCCGCCGACGCCGCCCGGGCGGTCCGGACGGGCGACGATCTGGAGCGGATGAGGCGCGCCATCCGCGAGGTCTCGATCCAGCGCGTCAGGATGCGGAACGAGCAGTTCCGCTTTCAGATGAGCGAGGACGAGATCGAAGGCCTGATCGCGGCGAACCCGTAGAGCGCCGGGCGATGATCGACTGGCTTGGGATCGGCCACCTCTTCGCGCTCTCCCGGACGGAAGCGATCGCGGGATTCTTCACCCCGCTGGCGGTCTTCGCGGCGTTTTTCGTGGCGCAGATCGTCCTTCCGGGGAGGCGGGTTCCCGGCTACGTCGTCGATCCCGGGACCGGCAAGCCGCGCAATTACCGGCTGAACGGCATCCTGGTGTTCGCTATCGCGCTGATCGTCTGGGCGTTCGAGCTCACCGGGATGCCGCGCGACTGGTTCTACCGGTCCTCGGTCTATGCCGTGGCCGGCGGAACGGTCTTCGCCACGATCTTCACCCTCGTCGCGGTGTACAGCCAGCCGCGACGCGGCAAAAGGAATCCCGTCGCGGATCTGTGGGACGGGCGGGCCCGGGAGCTGTCGTTCCTCGACGACCGCTTCGACGTGAAGATGTATCTGTATGTCGTCGGCGGAACGATGTTCGCGCTCAACGCGCTCTCCGGCGCGGTCTACCACCACGAACGCTTCGGCGAGGACACCAATCCGGGCGTGTTCCTGTATGCGGCGTTTTTCACCTTTTACATCCTCGACTATTTCGTCTTCGAGCGGGTCCAGCTCTACACTTTCGACCTGATCCACGAGGGACTCGGATTCAAGCTGCTGTGGGGCGGCCTCATAGTCTATGGCTGGTTGTTCATCCTTCCGCTTTGGGGCATGGCCGCCTACCCGGACCCCGGGTTCTCCCCGGTGTGGACGAATGTCTGGCTGATCGGGACGACCGCGCTGTTCCTGTTCGGCTGGGGGATTTCGCGCGGCGCCAATCTGCAGAAATACACCTTCAAGCGGTGGCCCGACCGCAGGTTCCTCGGCCTCGTCGAGCCCCGCTATATCGAGGCGGGCGAGCGCCGGATCCTGTGCAGCGGGCTGTGGGGCGTCGCCCGCCACTTCAACTATATGGGCGAAGGGCTGCTCGCGCTCTCGATCGCCCTGGCGTTCGGCTATCCGGGCAATCCCTGGGCGTGGGCCTATTTCGCGTTCATCGTCTCGCTGTTCGTCTGGCGGCAGATCGCGGACGACCGGCAATGCGCCGGGAAATACGGTCCCGAGAGGTGGGCGGAATACCGGGCGCGGGTGAAATACCGGATCTTTCCCGGACTCTACTGAGCCGGCCCGCCCTGCGCGGCCTGGGTCTTGCCGTAGAGCAGCTCCCACGCCTTGTCGGAATAGCCCGGGCCGCGGCGCGCGTGATCGGCCAGCGTGTCCAGCGCGCGCTCGACCGCGGGGCGCGCCCAGATCCCGTCGCGCCAGCGTTTCACATTGGGGAAGCCCTCGATGTCGACGCCCTGGCGTTCCGGGTAGCGAAGCCACGGGAAGATCGCCATGTCGGCGATGGTGTACTCGTCCGCCGCCACCCATTCGCGGCCGTCGAGGCGCTTTTCGAGGACGCCGTAGAGACGGTTGGCCTCGTTGACATAGCGGTCGATGCCGTATTGCAGCTTCCCGCGCTCGAAGCGTTCCGGCGCGTAGGAATGGAAGTGATGCGCCTGGCCCAGCATCGGCCCGACGCCGCCCATCTGCCACATCAGCCATTGGAGCACGTCGTAGCGCGCATGCGGTTCCGAGGGCATGAACCGGCCGGTCTTGTCGGCCAGATAGACCAGGATCGCGCCGGTCTCGAAGACCGCGATCTCCTTCCCGCCCGGGCCGTCCCGGTCGACGATCGCCGGCATCTTGTTGTTCGGGCTGATCCTGAGAAAATCCTCCTCGAACTGGTCGCCTTCCTGGATGTTGATCGGGTGCACCGCCCATTCGAGGCCGCACTCCTCCAGCATGATGTGCACCTTGTGGCCGTTCGGCGTCGGCCATGTGTAGCAGTCGATCATTCGTCCCTCCCTAGCCTCGATCGAGCCTGGCGCGCAAAATTTCGTTGACCGTCTTCGGGTTGGCCTTGCCCCGGCTCGCCTTCATCGCCTGGCCGACGAAGAAACCCAGCAGCCTGGTCTTGCCGCCGCGGTACTCGGCGACCCTCTCGGCATGTTCGGCGAGCACGGTATCCACGATCTCTTCGATCGCGCCGGTGTCGCTCACCTGTTCGAGCCCGCGTTCCTCGACGATCGACCGTGCATCGCGGCCGGTTTCGAACATCGCCTCGAAGACGTCCTTCGCGATCCGGCCGGAAATCGTCCCTGCCCCGATCAGATCGATCAGCCCGCCCAGATCGGCCGCGCCGACCGGCGCTTCGCCGACCGCGATCCCGGACCTGTTGAGCGCCCCGAAAAGGTCGTGGATCACCCAGTTGGCGGCGGTCTTCGCGTCGCGGCCCTCGGCGACCGCCTCGAAATACTCCGCGTTGTCCCGGTCGGCGACGAGGACGTCGGCGTCCTCCTCCGACAGCCGAAGCTTTTCGACGAACCGCGCCTTCTTCGCGTCCGGAAGCTCGGGCAGGCTCGCCTTGATCCCCTCGACGTAATCCCGGGTCAGCACCAGCGGCATCAGGTCGGGGTCGGGGAAGTAACGGTAGTCGTGCTCCTCCTCCTTGCTGCGCATCGGGCGGGTGACGCCGCGTTCGGTATCGAACAGGCGGGTCTCCTGCTCCACGGCGCCGCCGTCCTCGACGAGCTCGACCTGGCGCCGCGCCTCGTGCGCGGCCGCCTGGCGGATGAAGCGGATCGAATTCAGGTTCTTGATCTCGCAGCGCGTGCCGAGCTCGCCGCCCGGGCGGCGCACCGAGACGTTGACGTCGGCGCGCAGCGATCCCTCCTGCATGTTGCCGTCGCAGGTGCCGAGATAGCGGAGGATCGACCGCAGCTTCGCCATGAAGGCCGCGGCCTCCTCCGGCGAGCGCATGTCGGGCTCGGTCACGATCTCCATCAGCGCGACCCCGGCCCGGTTCAGATCGACCCAGGTCTTGCGGGGATCCCGGTCGTGCAGGCTCTTGCCGGCGTCCTGTTCGAGGTGGAGACGGGTAATGCCGACGGTCCGCCTTGTCCCGTCCTCCAGCGCGATCTCGACCGCGCCGCGTCCCACGACGGGCTGGGTGTATTGCGAGATCTGATAGCCCTGCGGCAGGTCGGGGTAGAAGTAGTTCTTGCGGTCGAACACCGAGACCAGGTTGATCTCGGCGTCGAGGCCGAGCCCGGTGCGAACCGCCTGCTCGACGCAGCGCTCGTTGATCACCGGCAGCATCCCGGGCATCGCCGCGTCGACCAGCGAGACCTGCGCGTTGGGCTCCCCGCCGAACGCGGTGGACGCGCCGGAGAACAGCTTGGATTCGGAAACGATTTGGGCATGGATCTCCATGCCGATCACCGTTTCCCAGGACCCGGTCCGTCCTTCGATCAGGCTCATGCGCCGGCCCCGCGTACGAGAGAGGCGATCAGCAAGGTGAGGATGCTGAACGCCGAGACCCGGAAGATAAACACGCGCCCGAGCCGGTTCCAGTAGCCCCGCCGCGCGGTCGAGACGGCGGCGGGCGACTCATCTGCGTCCATGCTTTGCAGAAACATCGGCCAGCTCCGCCGGTGAATCTCCCACATCGCGTATCCCTGCACGGCGGCGCTCGCCGCGACGCAGTAGAGCGCGCCGAGATTGGTGAAGCGGAACACGTCGCTGCCGATCAGCCCGAGGCTGACATGGATCAGCACGTACCAGACGACGGTCACGGCGTCCTCGTCCCGCGGGTCAGCCGCGCGGCTCCGGCCTGGCGTCGAACGCGGCCGCCTTCTCGATCGCGCGGGCGGCGCGGAACATCGTCTCCTCGTCGAAGGCCCGCGAAACGATCTGGAGACCGAGCGGCAGGCCACCGCCGGACAGCCCCGCCGGCACCGACATCGCGGGGAGCCCGGCGAGGCTGGCGGGCACGGTCAGCACGTCGTTGAGATACATCGCGATGGGGTCGTCGGACTTCTCGCCGATGGCGAAGGCATCCGAAGGGCAGGTCGGCGTCAGCAGGAAATCGCAGGCTTCGAACGCGCGGTCGAAATCCCGCGCCACCAGTGTCCTCACCTTCTGGGCCTTGAGATAGTAGGCATCGTAGTAGCCGGCGGAGAGCGCGTAGGTCCCGATCAGGATGCGGCGGCGCACCTCGGCCCCGAACCCCGCGCCGCGCGTCCTCGCGTAGGTGTCGATCAGGTCCTCGCCGTCGACCCTGGGCCCGTAGCGCACCCCGTCATAGCGCGCGAGATTGGACGACGCCTCGGCGGGCGCGATCAGGTGGTAGGCCGGCAGGGCGTATGCGGTGTGCGGCAGGCTGACCTCGACCGGCTCGGCGCCGGCATCCCTGAGCCAGGCGATCCCCTCGTCCCACAGCGCGCGGATGTCTTCCGGCGTCTCGTCGAGCGAATATTCGGCCGGGATGCCGACCTTGAGCCCGGCGACACCGTCTTCGAGGGTGGCCTCGAAATCGGGCACCCCGATATCGACGGACGTCGAATCCTTCGGATCGAACCCGGACATCGCGCCCATCATGATCGCCGTGTCGCGGACCGTGCGGGCGATCGGGCCGGCCTGGTCGAGCGAAGACGCGAACGCCACGATCCCCCAGCGCGAGCATCGCCCATAGGTCGGCTTGGCGCCGACCACGCCGCAGAACGCGGCCGGCTGGCGGATCGAGCCGCCCGTATCGGTGCCGGTCGCCCCGAGACAGAGCCTGGCGGCCACCGCCGCGCCGGACCCGCCGGAGGACCCGCCGGGCACCAGCGGGCGGTTGTCCCCCTGCCGCCGCCACGGATTCTCGACCGGGCCGAAATGGCTGGTCTCGTTGGACGAGCCCATCGCGAACTCGTCGAGATTGAGCTTGCCGAGCATCACCGCGCCGGCCTCGAACAGCTTCCCGCTGACCGTCGATTCGTAGGGCGGCACGAACCCGTCGAGGATCGCGGAGGCGGCCGTCGACATCGTGCCTTCGGTGCAGAACAGGTCCTTGATCCCCAGCGGGATGCCGTCGAGCGCGCCGCATTCCCCCCGCCTCCGGCGGGCGTCCGAGGCATCGGCGTCCGCCATCGCGCGCTCGGGCGTCTCGGTGATATACGCATTCAGCGCCCGCGCGCCCTCGATCGCCTCGATATGCGCCTCGGCAAGCTCGCGGGCGGAGATATCGCCGCCGTCGAGCCTGTCCCGCGCCTCCGCGATGGTGAGCTCGGTGAGCGGGCTCGCGGCCATCACTCGATGACCTTGGGAACGGTGAAGAACGTGCCCGCCGCCTCGGGCGCGTTGGCGACCAGGTCCTCGGCGATCCCGCCCTCGGTCACCGCGTCGGGGCGCCGGCGAAGCGGCATCGGCTTGACCGAGGTCATCGGGGCGACCCCTTCGGTGTCGACCTCGTCGAGCAGCCCCGCCCAGTCGAGGATCTTGCCGAGCTCGCCGGTGAGGTCGTGAAGCTGATCCTCGGGCACGTCGAGACGCGCGAGCATCGCGATGCGGCGCACGGTGTCGGTATCGACCGCCATGTCTCGCTCTCCGAACCGGGGGGTGGGCCGAGGTCGCGGGAACCTACATCCGGCCACCCGGCCCGGCAAGCTGGCACGCGCGTGGGTAACGTCAAGAGTGTCGCTAGCCAGTAGATTTGTCCGGTTTTGCTAGCACATTGATTGACCGCTTCTGTTTGTGTTGTTGGGCCTGTGGGGAAGTGGTCAGGCGCGGAGCGGCTGTCCACTTGTCCACAGGTCTGCGGCGGGTCGCGTCGAAGCGGATCACGCGGCCTGCCGGGTTGGGGTATCGATGGGCTCGCCGTCGGCGTGGTAGCGGGCGAGGCATCTGGGTCCGTGGAAGACGGCGAGGGTTTCGTCGGGGTACTCGTGCACCCGGACCGTGGCCTTGACGTAGTGGGGACGATCGGACCCGGCGGGGAGCTGCAAGACCCTCCTGGCGTAGCGCACGGTGTTGTCGTTTGCGACGGTGCGCTCGGCATGCAGGCAGAGGATGTCGTCGATCTGGTCGGGCCGGGCGAGCGGCACGAAGGCGGTCTCCTCGAGCTCGGGCGGGATCGCGAAGCGGCGGTTGTGGTCGGGCAAATAGCGCTCTTCGATGAAGCGGTTGGCGGCTTCGATCCCGGCGATGCCGGCCAGCGCGAGCTCCTTGACCAGGCGGTCCTGCAGGGTGCCGAAGGCGCGCTCCGAGCGGCCTCTTGCCTCCGGCGAGTAGGCGGCGATGTGCTCGATGCCGAGCTGGTGCAGGGCGCGTCCGACCTGGCTGCGCCGGCCCTTGTCGACCTTGCCGCCGGCCTCGGGGGTGTGGAAGTAGTGGCTGGCGCGGTCGGTATAGAGCGCCCCGGGCAGGCCGTGCGCGGCGAACACCTGCTTCAGCGCCCGGAAGGTCGAGGCCGTGCCCTCCTCCTCGACCAGGAAGGCCGAGTAGATCTCGCTGGTGGCGTCGTCCAGGGTGACGATCAGATCGAGCGGCGCCCGGCCGGCCAGCCACGCATGGCGCGAGCCGTCCTGGTGCAGCATCATGCCGACACAGGGCTTGCGCGGCCGCCGGCGGCGATGCGCGCCGCGCCTGGGCGCCCTGGTCACCAGACCCGCGCGCTGCAAGACGTTCTTGGTCCAAGTGTAGCTCAAGCGAAAGCCGTGATGCTCGCGCAGATGGTCGTGGAAATGCTTCACCGTCCAGCCCGTATGGCGCGTGCGGTACCGCTCCAGCACCCACTCGATCCGATCCGCCGGCACCCGCCGCGACGACGCCTTGCCGAGCCGGCGGTCGAACAGGCCGTCCAGACCTTCCTCCTCGTAGCGGCGCCGGTAGCGCCGGAAGCCGCGCTCCGACATCCCCAGCAGCTCCGCCGCATCCAGCGCCGACAAACGCTTCGCCTCGAAACGCCCCAGCACGTCGCAAAACTTCTCCATCCTGCGCTCCTGTAGCCACGTCGTCCGGTTCATCAAGGCACCCCCCATCTCGGAGACACCTAACCGGACAACTCACGTGCTACCTAAACCGGACAGATCATCTGCTAGCGACAGTGGGTAACGTCAAGAGTTGTGTGTCCACGCCGGACAGGACAGAATGTCCGATCCGCGTCGTTCATTGGAGGCGGAGTCCCCTATATTTTGACCAGGGGCGCAATAGGAGGCGCCCGAATGTTGGAAGGTCCCACCACATGAACACACCGAAAGGCCAGCGCGAGGCGTCCGCCCGTATCCCGGTCGACGACCAAGTGTATTCGGTCGTGACCTGTACCGAGCGGGACGGCCGCGGCTACCACGGCTTCTGCCGCGACGTACCCGGGATCCACGTCTGGGAGGAGGATGAGATCGACGCCGCCGCGTCGTGTAAGGAATCGGCCTCCGTCTATATCCGAGCCACGCTGGCGGCCGGCGACCCTCTCCCCAAGGGCTTCCGGAAACTCAAACCGCGAACCCCGGCGACCGGGAAGACTCCCGCCGAGGAGGGCGATCGCGTTCTCGCATGACGGCAATCCCGAAACGGGTCTGGGACCAGCTTCGCAACATAACGGTTCAGCAGATTGCCTCCGCCCTGGAGAAAGACAGCTGGAAGAGAGAAGTCAAGAGCGGTGCCCGACATCCGTACAGGAGCCCGGACGGCCGGCGGGTCGTGCTCCACGTTCATCCGAAGGGTGGGAAAGGGCCGAAAGTCCTCAAGAGCCTGATCCAAGATATCGGTTGGACGGAAGACGATCTTGTCCGCTTGAAACTGATCAAGCGCCGGTAGAACTTCTACGGGAATAGGGAGGGAGGGCCTAAAGGACCCGTCCCCCTGACTCCGCGTCCATCGCCCCCCTAACCCAAAACGAGTCGGCACCCGCGCGCCGCGCCGTATATGACAACGGCGCCACGAGACGGACCCGGAGGACGCTTGGCGATCGTCGAAATCGAGGAACTCGCGGTGAGATCGCGGCTGATGGCCCTCGATGTGGGGGACAAGACCATCGGGCTCGCCGTCGGCACGACCGCGCTTGCCGTCGCCTCCCCGCTGGAAACGGTCCGGCGGGCCAAATTCACCGCGGATTCGGAGCGGGTCTTCGCGCTGGTCGACGAGCACGAGGTGGACGCCCTCGTCATCGGCCTGCCGATCAACATGGACGGAAGCGAGGGAAGGCGCTGCCAGTCGGTGCGGCAATTCGCGGCCAATCTTCTCGCCCGGCGCGACCTTCCGACCGCCTTCTGGGACGAGCGGCTGTCGACCGCCGCGGTGACGCGGACGATGATCGAAGCCGACCTCTCGCGCCGCAAGCGGGCGGCGGCCGTCGACCGGCTCGCCGCCGCCTACATTCTCGAAGGCGTTCTGCAGCGGCTTCGCAACCTTGCCCAAAACGACTGAACGGAGAGTGGATATGGGAAGAGACATCAGACGCATCGTCACCGGCCACGACGCGGACGGGAAGGCCATCGTGATCGCCGACGGGACGACCCCCAACGTGTTCGTCCCCGAGCACCGCCCCGGGGTGCAAATCAACAACATCTGGCGGATGAACGAATCGCCGGCCCACCTGATGAGCCAGGAAGAGACCGTGGAAGGCCGTATCGCGCTGGAGCCGCCGCCCAACGGGTCGGTCTGCCGGGTGATCGAGTTTCCGCCGGAGAAGGACTGGATCGACAATATCGACCGGGAAGCGGCCCATGCGAGCTTCACCCAGTTCGGCGCCGCGCACGCCGCCGACACGTCGGACGACCCGCCCCATCCGCTGATGCACCGGACCGAGACGATCGACTACGCGATCTGCCTCGAAGGCGAGATCTGGCTCGTCCTCGACGATTCGGAGGTGCTGATGAAGGCGGGCGACGTCTGCGTGCAGCGCGGCACCAACCACGCCTGGTCGAACCGCTCGGACGCCCCCTGCTTCATGTGCTTCGTGCTGATCGACGGCACGTTCGAGGCCTAGCGCGCCCTTCGATAGGGGCTTATCCCGATTACTTGACAGCGGTCGGTTTGCGTGGCGCGGATCGACGACCGCACCGTCGCCCCATCCCGGCGGGCGCGCATCCGTCCCGCCCTGCCGTCATGGTCGGCGAAGGCCGACCATCCACGAGTTTTTCTGGCGGGGCAGAACGACAAAAAAGCGTGGATGGTCGGCCTTCGCCGACCATGACGCGGGGAAACGGTTCCGTTCGGACCGGATACGCCCCGACACCTCCCGGAACGCCGGTCAAACTCCCACTCGTCAAGTAATCGGGATAAGCCCCCTTCGATACGCCGTCCGTACCGAACCGCCCTCCGCCGGCCCCTCCCGCGAGCGGGAGGGGAGAAGGTAAGGAAGAGGAGACGCGCGAATCCCCCTCTCCCCCCGCGGGGGAGAGGGCCGGGGTGAGGGGGGCCGCCGCTCAGTGAACCGCCACCTCGCGCTTGACGTGAGGCAAGACCTGTTCGGCGATCTTGCGCATCATGCCGACCTGGTCGGGCGAGGCGATCACCAGCTGGAAGACGGTGACGCCGAGATCGATGTAGCGGTTGATCTTCGCGGCCATCTCCTCGCCGGAGCCGGACAGCGCCCAGCGGTCGACCAGATCGGGCGAGGCCTTGTCCTTGCCGGGCGGCGGGCCGTGGAAATCGGTAAGCTGGTTCTGGACGCCCTCCCACGCCTTGCGGGGATCGTCGTCGCAATTGGCGAACCAGTTCATGCCCTTGACGGTCGGGCCTCCATAGGCCGCGCCCGATCCCGCCCCCTTCCCGGCGCCGTCCGCGATCCGCCCGATATCGGCCCAGATTTCGCGGTACTCCTCGGGAACCGGGTGCACGGCGAGCCAGCCCTCGCCCTGCTCGGCGATCACGCGGCGGATCTTGGGGCCCATCATCAGCGTGCCCGCGACCTTCTCGTTCCAGGTGTAGTGATGGGCGCCGACGCCGTCGATCGGGACGTAGATGCCGCCGCCGACCAGGACCGGCGGCTTCTCGGCCGGCCGCGCGATGCCGAGCGTCATCTCGCCGAAGGAGAAGAACTCGCCGTCATAGGCGAACTTGTCCTCGGTCCAGAGCCGGTTCATCACGTCGAGGCATTCGGCGAACAGCGCGGTGCGGCGGGCGAAGAACTGGCCGGGCTGGAGCGCGTCCTTGTTGGGGCCGCGCACCGCGACCAGCGCGTCGAACTGGCGCTTGAAGATTGTCGACTTGCCCGCCCCGGTCCCGGCGCCGAGGACCGCGCGGCCCTCCGAGACCTCCCACAGCGTCGCCCATTGCTGGGCGACGTGGACCGGGTTGCGGATCTGGGGAATCAGGATGCCGGTGCAGAGCTTGATGCGGTCGGTCTGGGCGGCCGCGGCGGTCAGTGCCCCGATGGGACAATAGGCCGCGGTGGTGCGACGCCCGCCGAGCGCGTCGTGCACCCAGACCGCGTCGAACCCCATCGCCTCGGCCTCGCGCGCGGCGTGCAGCAATTGCAGCATGTCGTAGGACTTGCCCGTGATCCCCATCGTGTTGTTGATCGACGTGCCGACGACGATCTCGTTGCCGAGTGCCATGAATGCGTCCCTTCCCCGGACCTGGTCTCGCGGCCCGGACCATAGACGCCCCGCCCGGCGCTTTCCAATCCGCGCGCGAGGCCCGATAATCGCGCCCGACGCATTCATGGGCGAGGCAGCATGTTCTACGAACCCCGCAACAACGATCACGGACTTCCCTTCAACCCGCTGAAGGCCTGCGTGATCCCCCGGCCGATCGGCTGGATCTCGACGGTGGACGCCGACGGCGCGGTCAATCTCGCGCCGTTCAGCTTCTTCAACATGCTGAGCTACAACCCGCCCTATGTGCTGTTCTCGTCCGGAATGCACCAGGATTCGGCGGACAAGGACACGGTGCTCAACATCGAGCGGACCGGCGAGTTCGTCTACAACATGGCGACGTGGGAACAGCGCGAGGCGATGAACACGTCGGCGCTGATCGTCGAGCGGGGCATCGACGAGCTGGCGGCCGCGGGGCTCGAGCCCCTGCCGTCGAGCCTGGTCCGCCCGCCCCGGGTCAAGGGCGCGCCGATCCATTTCGAATGCCGCCACTACCAAACCCTGGACCTTCCGGGCCGAACCCCTCGGGCGGCGCACAAGGTGGTCCTCGGCGAGGTCGTCGGCGTCCACATCGACGACGACGCGCTGACCGCCGAAGGCCTGGTGGACGTCGAGAAGATCCGCCCCATCGGACGGCTCGGCTACATGGACTACGTGAGCGTCGAGAAGATCTTCCCGATGCAAAAGGCGACGCCCGAGGAACAGATCGGGCAGGCCGCCGAGTAGCCGGGACCCGGGGATCGAACCTCGGCACGCCGGCATCTACCCCATCGCCGTCCCCCGTGTCGTCCCGCTCTCTGCCGTCATGGCCGGACTCGTTCCATTGCTGTCCGGTTTAACATCGGGATGGGCTCGGTGCCCGGGGGCGACACTGTCGCCGCCCCCTGGAACTCCGCCGCTCCTCTCACCGTCATGGCCGGACTTGTTCCGGGCATCCACGTCGGGCCGCCGTCTCGTTCCCTCCCGGCTCGCACCGCGATGCCGCAAGACGTGGATGGCCGGAACAAGTCCGGCCATGACGGCGGGGGGTGACGAAGGGGAAGTCGGGGCGGTAACCGAACGAAGGCGGGCGCTGCGGGCGCGCCGAAATCCCAGCCTCGACCCCCGTTGTCACCCCGGACTTGTTCCGGGGTCCAGACTGTCAGGCACCGCTCTCGTCCGGTTTCCTCCGGATCGCGGTCCGGGGCAGGCCTGGACCCCGGAACAAGTCCGGGGTGACAAGAGGGGAACGGAGACGGTCTCGCCCATCGACAGGGAGCCCGCCCCGCTACGCCGACCTCCCTGCATGGCCGGGAATCCGTCGACGCTCTAACATTCGAACCGGACCGGTCCGCGGGGGCAGGCCATTGGAACGCATCGGATGATCTATCCGATCAGCTGGGAGCACGCCGCGCCCTATCTCGGAGCGGCCTTCGTCCTTGCCTATCTGCTGGGATCGATCCCCTTCGGGCTGATCCTGACCCGGCTTGCCGGGCACGGCGACATCCGGCGGATCGGGTCGGGCAATATCGGCGCGACCAATGTGCTGCGGACCGGCTCGAAGCCGCTCGCCGCTCTGACCCTGCTGCTCGACGGCGGCAAGGGGGCGGCGGCGGTGCTGATCGCGATGCGCTGGGGGCCGGATATCGCCATCGTGGCGGCGCTCGGAGTCCTGGTCGGCCACCTGTTTCCGGTCTGGCTCCGGTTCAAGGGCGGGAAAGGCGTGGCGACGGGGCTCGGCATCCTGCTGGGCCTGTCCTGGCCGGCCGGCGTGCTGGCCTGCCTGACCTGGCTCGCGGTCGCCGGCCTCGCCCGCTACTCCTCGCTGTCGGCGCTGGTCGCGTTCGCCCTCGCGCCGGTCTGGCTCTGGCAGTTCGCCGATCCGCAGAAGATGGAATTCTCCATCCTGATGGCGGTGCTGGTCTGGCTGCGCCACGCGGGAAACATCGGCCGGCTGCTGACCGGCACCGAGCCCCGCATCGGCGACAGGCGCGAATGACGGAAGAAGCCGAACGGTTCGCGCGGCTGAGGCTGGCGCGGAGCGAGGGCGTCGGCCCGCGCACCTGGCTGCGGTTGATGGCCCATTTCGGGACCGCGGCCGAGGCGCTCGCCGGACTCCCCGGGATGTCGGCGCGCGGCGGGCGAAGGCGGCCGCTTCGGCCCTGCCCGGAGGAGGAGGTCGAGGCCGAGCAGGCGGCGCTTGAGGCGCTCGGCGGGCGGATGCTGCTGCTGGGAGACCCGGACTATCCGGAGGCGCTGGCCGCGATCCCCGATCCGCCGCCCGCGCTCTCCGTGCTGGGCGACGGCGCGCGGCTGGCGGGACCGGCGGTAGGCATCGTCGGGATGCGCAACGGCTCGGCGGCGGGGCGCAAGTTCGCGCGCGGGCTCGCCGCCGATCTCGGCGCCGCGGGGGTAGTCGTCGTCTCGGGCATGGCGCGGGGGATCGACACCGCGGCGCATGAGGGATCGCTCGCCACCGGCTCGGTCGCGGTGCTCGCCGGGGGCGTCGACGTTCCCTATCCGCGCGAAAACGAAGGGCTCTACCGCCGCCTGGTCGAAGAGGGAACCGTAATCTCCGACCAGCGTCTCGGCACCGTGGCGACCGCGCGTCATTTCCCGCCGCGAAACAGGATCGTCTCCGGCCTCTCGCTGGGCGTGACAGTGGTGGAGGCCAATCTGCGCTCCGGCTCGCTGATCACCGCCCGCCTCGCCAACGAACAGGGACGGATCGTCTTCGCCGTCCCCGGCTCGCCGCTCGATCCGAGGGCCGCCGGACCCAACGATCTGCTGCGCCAGGGGGCGGTTCTGGTGGAGCGAGCGGACGATGTCGTCGCGGCCCTCGAAGGCATGGCGCGCCCCGCCCGCCCGCCGCCCCAAACCGCCGCCGAACCCGACGAACGGATGGCCGAGGAGGTCGACGACAGCACGAGGGGAATCGTGGTCGGCTGTCTGGGCCACACCCCGCTGACGGTTGACGAACTGGTTCGCGAATGCCAATTGTCTGCCGCTTCGGTGCAGACCGTCCTGCTCGAACTGGAGCTCGCAGGCCGGGTTGCGCGCCAGCCGGGGAACCGCGTATCCCTGGTAACGTGAAGAAAACACAGACTTTTTCCATGCCCGGACGGTCGCGCACCGTCCCGGCGATTTGGTGAGTGAGCGCCCCGCCCGATGGATGTCGTCGTCGTCGAGTCGCCGACCAAGGCCAGGACCATCGAGAAATATGTCGGCGGCCGTTACGCCGTGTTCGCGAGCAACGGCCATGTCCGGGACCTGCCGGAAAAGGACGGCTCGGTCCTGCCGGACGACGGCTTCTCGATGCGCTGGCAGGTGGTCGCGAGATCGCAGAAGAACCTCGCGGCCATCGTCAAGGCGGTCAAGCGCGCCAGGCGTCTCTACCTCGCGACCGACCCCGACCGGGAGGGCGAGGCGATTTCCTGGCATGTCTCGGCGGTGCTGGCCGAGAAGGCGGCGCTGGAAGGGGTCGACGTCAAGCGGGTCGTCTTCCACGAGGTGACGCAGAGCGCCGTTACCGAGGCGCTGAACCATCCCCGCGAGATCGACGGGAAGCTGGTCGATGCCTATCTCGCGCGCCGCGCGCTCGACTATCTCGTCGGCTTCACGCTCTCGCCGGTGCTGTGGCGCAAGCTGCCCGGCGCCCGGTCGGCGGGGCGGGTGCAGTCGGTCGCGCTCCGTCTGATCTGCGAGCGCGAGGCCGAGATCGAGGTCTTCAAGCCGCGCGAGTACTGGTCGGTCGAGGGGGAATTCCGGTCGGCGCGCGGGTCGACGGCAACGGCGCGGCTCACTCATCTGAACGGCGACAAGCTGGGCCGGTACGACATCCCGGACGAGCAGGCGGCGCGGGCGGCGGTCGGCGAGATCGCGCGCCACGCCTACGGCGTCGCGGCGATCGAGAAGAAGAAGGTCCGGCGCAACCCGCAACCGCCCTTCACCACGTCCACGCTGCAGCAGGAAGCCTCGCGCAAGCTCGGGTTCGGCGCGTCCAGGACCATGCGCATCGCGCAGCGGCTCTATGAGGGGATCGACCTCGAAGGCGAGACCGTCGGCCTCATCACCTATATGCGCACCGACAGCATCAACCTCGCGAACGAGGCGCGCCAGGCGATACGCCGGCTGGTCGAGGCGGATTACGGGTCCCCGTACGTTCCGGCCCGCCCCCACAATTTCCGGTCGCGCGCCCGCAACGCGCAGGAGGCGCACGAGGCGATCCGCCCGACCGACGCGGGCCGCAGGCCGCCGGCGGTCGCCCGCGCGCTCGGCCGCGACGAACACCGGCTCTACGAGCTGATCTGGAAGCGCGCGGTGGCGAGCCAGATGGAGAGCGCGACGCTGGAGCAGGTCGCCGTGGACATCGCCTCGCCCGACCGGTCGGTAATGTTCCGCGCCACGGGATCGGTGGTGCTGTTCGACGGCTTCCTCCGGCTCTACGAGGAGGGGCGCGACGACGCGGCGGAAAACGGGGCCGAGCGCATCCTCCCGGCGATGGCCGAGGGCGAAGGCCTCGACCTGACCGAAACCGTCCCGGAACAGCACTTCACCAAGCCGCCCCCGCGCTATACCGAAGCGAGCCTGGTGCGCCGGCTGGAGGAGCTCGGCATCGGCCGGCCGTCGACCTATGCCAAGATCCTGAGCGTCCTCCAGGAGCGCGACTACGTGAGGCTGGAGAGCCGGCGTTTCGTCCCGGAAGACCGCGGCCGCATCGTCACCGCGTTCCTGTCGAGCTTCTTCAACCGCTATGTCCAGTACAACTTCACCGCGGAGCTGGAGGACGAGCTCGACGGAATCGCGCGGGGCGAGCTCGACTGGCGCGCGGTGCTGGAGCAGTTCTGGAAGGGCTTCTCCGCCGCGGTGGGCGAGACCCGGGAGCTGAGGATCAGCGACGTCATCGACGCGCTCGACGAGGACCTTGGCGCCCATTTCTTCCCGACCGACGGCGAGAACGGAAGCAACCCGCGGCAATGCCCCGCCTGCGCCGACGGGCGGCTGGGGTTGAAGCTCGCCCGCAATGGCGGATTCGTCGGGTGTTCCAATTACCCGGACTGCGCGTTTACGCGCCCGCTCACGGTCAACCCGGCCGACGACGACGGCCCGACGGGTCCGAGGGAGCTGGGCGAGGATCTGGAAACCGGGGAGACGGTGACCCTGCGCAAGGGGCCGTACGGTTTCTACGTGCAGGCGGGCGAGGCCAGGGGCAAGCAGAAACCCAAGCGCGTCTCCCTGCTCAAATCGATGGATCCGGGAGAGCTGACCCTCGAACAGGCGCTCGCGCTCCTCTCGCTGCCGCGCGACATCGGCGCCCACCCCACCTCCGGAAAGACCATCGCCGCCGGGCTCGGCCGGTACGGCCCCTATCTCCGCCACGACGGCCGCTACACCTCGCTCGGCCCGGACGAGGACCTGCTGACGATCGGCCTCAACCGGGCGGTGACCCTGATCGACGAGGCGCCGGCGCGCGGCAAGTCGAGGGCGCTCCGGGCGCTGGGCGATCATCCGGCGGACGGGAAGCCGGTCGAAATCCTCTCCGGCCGGTTCGGCCCGTATGTCAAGCACGGACGCACCAACGCCTCGCTGCCCAGGGACGAGGAGCCCGAAACCCTGACGATGGAAAGGGCGGTCGAGCTTCTCGCCGCGCGCAAGGCCAAGGGCGGAAGGTCGCGCGGGAAGAAGCAGGCGTGAGCGACCGGCCGCGCTCTTGAAACGACGGAAAGCCGCGGCCAGGACGAAAGAGCGCCGCAACGGGGGCCTGCCCCCGGTCGCCGTTCTCGAAGTGCTCGATGTCGACGAGGACGGTATCGCCCTCGCGCGGCCCTACCCCGTGACGGAAGCGGCATCGCGGCCGCAAATCCGGATACTGCCCGACAGCCGCGAGGGCGGGGCCATAGCGGCCGGCGACCGCATACTCGCGCGCATCGAAAGGATCGGGGCGGACAGCTACGAAGCGCGCGCCATGCGCCGGCTCCCCCGGGAACGGGACCGGAGCGTGGTCGGCATCTACCGGCGGATCGGCCGCGACGGCCGGCTGGAGCCCACGAACCGCCGCGTCAAGACCCCCTACGCGATCGCCAGGAGCGACTCGATGGGCGCGAGGCACGGCGAGCTGGTGCGCGCGGAGACCCGCCCCGGGCGGCGGCTCGGCCTGCCGCACGCCCGGATTACCGAGCGGCTGGGCCAGGGCTCTCCGGTCGCTACCGCAAGCCTGATCGCGATCGCCGAGCACGGCATCCCCGACCGCTTCCCCGGCGAGGCCATCGCGGAGGCGGAAGCGGCCGCCGCGACTCCGCTCGGGGAGCGCGAGGATCTGCGCGACATCCCGCTGGTCACCATCGACGACGAGAGCGCGCGGGATTTCGACGACGCGGTATGGGCCGGGACCGACCCGGAGGGCGGCTTTCGCCTCATCGTCGCCATTGCCGACGTCGCCCGCTACGTCCGCCCCGGTTCCGCGCTCGACGAGGCGGCGCGCGAGCGCGGCAACTCGGCCTACTTCCCCGACCGCGTCGTGCCGATGCTGCCGGAAGCCCTGTCCAACGGCTGGTGCTCGCTCATACCGGGCGAGGACCGCCCCTGCCTCGCCGTACACCTCCGGATCGACGCGGAAGGCCGCAAGCGCGAGCACCGCTTCGTCCGCGGGCTCATGCGCTCTGCGGCGCGGCTGACCTATGGCGAAGTCCAGGCGACGATCGAGGGCAGGTCGGGCGAAGACGTCGCCCCGATGGACGATCTCCACCGGGCGTATACCGCTCTGAACCGCGCGCGGCGCGCCCGGGGGACGCTCGATCTCGAAATTCCGGAGCGCCGGGTCACGCTGGCCGACGACGGCTCGATCGCTTCGATCGAACGCCGCCGGACACTCGATGCTCACCGGCTGATCGAGGAATTCATGATCGCCGCCAACGTCGCGGCGGCCGAGACCCTGGAAGAAGCCAGCGCGCTCTGCGTCTACCGGGTTCACGACAGCCCGGACGAGAAGAGGATCGAGGCGCTGCGCGACGTGCTGGGGACCCTCGGACTCAGCCTGCCGCGCGGCGGGGCGCTGCGCGCCGGCCACTTCTCCGGGCTGCTCGACCGGGTCGCCGGAACGCCGGAAGCCGAGCTCGTCGGCGAAGCGATCCTCAGGGCGCAGGCGCAGGCGGTCTACAGCACCGCGAATATCGGCCATTTCGGGCTCGCGCTTCGCCGATACGCGCACTTCACCTCGCCGATCCGCCGCTACGCCGATCTCATGGTCCACCGCTCGCTCATCGCGGCCCGCGGCCTCGGAGAGGGCGGGTCCGACGGCGGCAGGGACCGGGCCGAGGCCACCGCCGAGCACATCTCGGAAACCGAGCGGCGCGCGGCGACCGCCGAGCGCGACGCCGTGGACCGGCTGTGCGCGATCTACCTCGCCGACCGGGTCGGCGGGGAATTCGCGGCGACGATCGCCGGGATCACGCGCGCCGGCCTCTTCGTCAGGCTCGACGAGACCGGCGCCAGCGCCCTGGTGCCGCTGTCGAGCCTGCCCTTCGGGCCGCTCCGCGTCGACCGGAACGGCGGTCGGCTGACCGACCGGCGGGGCCGGACCGTGGCAAGCCTGGGCGATGCGGTACGGGTGAGGCTGGACGATGTCGATACGAGGACGGGTTCGCTGGTGTGTTCGGTCATGCGAGGGCTCGCGCCGATGGCCGGACGAGGATGACGTTTCCCCACCGGGTTCGGGCTTGTTCGCGGTAGCCGCGGGCGCCGGCGCGGGCCAGCCAGTCGGTTTCCCACGAGCCGCTCCAG
The DNA here is from genome assembly GCA_965202835.1 of Alphaproteobacteria bacterium. Lineage (GTDB taxonomy): Bacteria > Pseudomonadota > Alphaproteobacteria > MPNO01 > MPNO01 > MPNO01. The sequence continues at coordinate 24,791 of CBDBCA010000003.1, forward strand.
CTGTGTTCGGCGACGATCAATCGCGGCAGTAGCGCGTCGGGTGCGTCCCGCAGGAACGGGTCCAGTACCCGATCCTCGAACCCTTCGACGTCGACCTTGATGGCGTCGATCCGCTCCAGATTCTCGGCCGCGGCGATGTCGGACAACGTCCGGATCTCGATAGCGATCGAGCCCCGGTCCGAAACTCGAGTCTCTCCGAGATTGCCCGCTCCCTCCAGCAGCCTGCCCGCGCCGGCGCGATCCCCCACGGCGCAGTCCAGGATACGAACCGGAAACCGGGGATTCAGGCTCGCGTTGAAGGCAAGTCGCCGCCGCATTCCCGGATGAGGCTCGATCCCGATGACCCGCCCCGCCCCACCGGCGGCCCGGGCGACCCGCAGAGAGTAGAACCCGCAATTCGCGCCGATATCCACGAAGGTGAAGCCAGGCTCCGCCAGATCGACGATGGACGCGATTTCCTCCGGCTCGAATACGTCCGGGCGCAGCAGCAGGCGTGAATCCGCCACGTTGCCGCGCCGGTAGAGCCGCCAGCGCAGACCGAAGCGCTCTATGTCCACGATCTCCCGCGTGCGCCACGAACAAAGCCGCTCCAGCCAACGCAACCGGCCGAACATCCGGCGGCCCGCCCAGCCGGCCTTGTAGATCTCGTTCATCGCCGCATGAAACCGCTGGCGTACTCGGCCGGTGCGGTACCGCCCGAACGGGCTGGTATCGTCAATCTGAACGGCCATTTCCGACATGTTGCGTGCGGTCTTCCATATGCGCGGACGGTACGCGACGGGCATCGGGACGCCGCGAATCGCCCGCTTGGCGGAGTATCCGCCCATGGACTAGCATCCCGGCCGGCGAACGCAGGGTAACCGAGGGCGCGCGGCGTTGAAAATCGTCGTCATCAGTCTGGAAAGGGCGGTCGAACGACGACGGCGCGTGGTTGCCGGACTGCGGGCGCTCGGCCTGGAGTTCGAGCTGCGCGACGCCGTGGACGGGCGAAACATCCCGCCCGAGTACGAAGCCCTGATCGACAGGGCCGGCTCCCGCCGCGACGGGCGCCCCATCCGCATGGGTTCCATCGCGAACTGGCTCACCCAGCGACGGGTGTTCCTGGACATGGCGGAGAACGGGCCGGAGATGGTGGCCGTATTCGAGGACGACGCGGACTTCTCGCCGGACTTGCCGGCCGTTCTCGACGCGCTGGAGACCACGGACGAGCCGTTCGACATCGTGTTTCTGCACCGCGGGCCGCGGCGCCCGTTCGTGCCGCATGCCGAACTCGGGACCGGACACCGGCTGGGCTGGGTCCGCTGGTCTCACTTCGGCTCCCAGGGCTATGTGATCACCCGGGACGCGGCCCGGCGGTTCCTGGAGAAGAACCCCCTCGTCCGGACCGGCATCGACCGGGCTCTCGCGCGCTACTGGCACCACGGTCTGACGACATATTGCCTGCGCCCGCCCGTGGTGTCCCACCGCCGGGAAAAGGAAGGCAACCCCTCGCTGATCCGCGAGGCGCCGGTGACGGAATGGTCGGATCCGGCATGGAGGGTTCGGCGCGGCTGGTTCTATACCAAGGAAGGCGTGCGCAAGAGGATTGCGTTCGCTGGACTCGTGGTCCGATCCCAAGGGTTGCTGAAGGGTACGATACAGGTTGTCCGGCCTCGGCGCGACTTTCGGTAGTTTTCGACGAGCGGCAGAAACCGCTTGTCAAGAAACCCGGATGAACCGATTGGCTAATCGCCTTACGGACAATCTTGAGAACGGAGGTTTCCCCGGATGATTCTCCCGGGCGCGGCTTTTATCAGGCATGTACGCTATCCGCATATCCTTCGATCCTTGCAGAGTTCGTGCCTGGCGTGTCTGGGACGTTGGTCGAAGCCCGGAACGCGAAGCTGGCTGATCGAGCGCGAGATACGGTATGGCGGATACGTGACCGACCTCAAGCGGCACCGCATCAGCGAATTGGACAGTCGCGGCATCGAGCCGGACGATCCCGGTATGACTGGCGGCGACCGCATGAACCCGCGCCGTCACGATTACGGACGTATCTACGCGCGATACCTCGGACCCTTCCTCGAAAACGGACCGCCCGTCACACTTGTAGAGGTGGGCATCCTTCGAGGAACCGGTCTGGCCATATGGTCCGATCTCTTTCCCGACGGCCGCGTTATCGGCCTCGATATCGACCTCGCTCACTTCGAGTCTAATCTCGGACGGCTGGTGCGCTTGGGAGCGTTCGAAGCCCGAAACCAGGAAGTCCATTTATTCGATGGGTTCGTCGACAATAGTCAATATCTCGCTCAGATCCTCCGGGGAGATGCGGCGGACATCGTAATCGATGACGCTTCCCACGCGGATGAATCCATACTGGCGACGTTCGAAAGCTTCCGCGAGCGTCTGGCTCGCAAATTCGTATACTTCGTCGAAGACAACGAAGATGTGCATTCCGAACTGATTCGGCGATATCCGCAATACCGCGTCGATTCCGTCGGCGAAATGACCGTTGTGACAGATTTGGATTGAATGGCGGCGCTCAAATTGTAGTAGCACCCGACGCGAATGCACTGCTCGGGAGGCAGCACAATGCAGACCTCATTTACCAATGGTATAATTCGTTCTCCATTCTCATTGGTTTAATCACACCGTTTACGCCATCGGGACAGTTCGTGAGCTCACCCACCCGTACTTTCTTACCAACCACGTAAAGGTCAATCCTGATAAAATCGAACGGCGTCGACAGCGCCGAAGCAACTCTTAGAATTTCGGAAAGCGCCTCTGGCCTTGGGTCGGCAAATGGCCTGCGAGGATAAGCCCATTCCACGTCTAAACGACGCCATTCGGTATCGTAGAAGTTACGTGTATGATTATCGAACCTGTCCGCGTCGACATGAATGAACTTGGGAACTCCATAAAAACAATATACCTTGTAGTCGTCGGGTGAAGACGTGCCGTCGGAGGACAAGAATTCCTCAATGATAATCTTCGGTTGAAGGCGTTTGTAGTTCTGCTCTCTCGTCCTTTGGTAGTGGCTCCGCGCCACCCAACTCTTCAGAAGTTCCGAGCGGGGAAAGTGTTCGGCCGTAAGGCATACCTTTACCGGACCGCTCAGATGGGTAGGCTTTACGACGCAGGGAAACCGGCTCGGCCGATAGCCCTCTATCTCGGACGAATCCCGCAGAACATCGTATGTTCCCACATTGTATTCATCGCCGACCGTTCCGGCGATGTAGATCTTGACGAACTCCTTGTCGCTGACGAATTGGCGCAGGGGGTCCAGTAGAGTCCCGTCCACCTTCATCCGGTAGAGGCGGTCGTTTATCAATTCACCGGTTTTTCTTGGCAGGCGCCGCTGATTCCTGACGAAACGATACCATGCAAAAACGGAGTCGCCGATGTTGTTCTTGGGACATAATCGTCGCATGATCGACCTAGACATTTCCAATATCTCCCGCAACCGATAGAAACGCGGCACCAATTCCGACGGATGGACTGAGATTGATGTCCACGATTGTAGATGGGCGTCAGGGTCGAAATGGCCGGTTTTTTCGTCCCTGCCTCTCCTCCCCGTCGCCCGCGAGCTCGCCTATCAGCCTGTCGTACCCCTCCACCGCCCGCTCCAGCGAGAACCGCGCGGCGACGGCGCGCAGCTTCGCCGCGTCCGCCGGCCGGGCGAGCGCCCGTAGTATCGCGCCCGCCAGCGCCTCCGGATCCCCCACCGGGGCGAGCAGGTCGGGATCCTCCAGGATTTCCGACGGGCCGGCCGGGCAATCGGTCGAGACCGAGGGGCAGCCGCAGGCCAGCGCCTCCACCAGCACGCCCGGAAAACCCTCATGCCGGGACGACAGGACGAACAGCGCGGCACGGGCCATGAAGGCATAGGGGTTGTCCACCCAGCCGGGCATCGACACGGCGTCCTCCAGCCCCAGCGAGCGCACCCGGTCTTCCAGGTCCCGCCGCAGGGGGCCCTCGCCCAGGATCGTCAGCCTGCACGGGCGTTGCGCCAGCACGAGACGGAACGCCTCGATCAGCGTCGCGAAGTCCTTCTGCGGCGCGAGCCGCCCGACCCCGAGCACGACCGGCGGGCCGCCGCCCCGGAACCAGGGGTGATCCGGCGCCGTTCGCCTGCGTTCCAGGGCCGCCGGCGTCACCGCCGGGTTGTAGATCACGTCGATCCTGCCGCGTTCGATTCCCGCATGGGCCGAGACGCTGTCCGCCACGCCGCGGGAGACGGCCACGATGCGGGCGGCCCGGGGCAGCAGGAGTCTGCGCCTTCTCGTGCGCCTGCCATCCGGCTCGACGATATTGCGCATGACGGGCACGACCGGCGGGGCCGGCGACGACAGGCGCGCTGCGAAGAACGCGGCGTATTCCGCCTGCGGAAGATTGGCGAACACGACATCCGGCCGCTCGCGCTCCAGACATAGGGCCAGACGGAGCGCCCGGCCAAGTGCGGCACGGCGTAACAGGAGCGGGGCGGCAGCCGGAAACTCACGCAGGAGGCCGACGATAAGACCCACCAGTCGGGAGAAAGAAACCCGCTCCGTTCGCCAGAGCACGCCTGTCGGCATATCGGTCCGTGACCTGCGGTCCCATTCAGCACGTCCGCACAGAACGATCAACCGCGCGTTCCGGGGCACCTCTTCGGGATAAGCGATCGTGGGTCGGAACAACACGATATCCACCCGGTGTCCGCGCGCCCCGAGCCCGCCGGCGGTCCGGAGCGCTGTCCGCTCCGCTCCGCCGCCCTTGAGGCTCGGAATAAGAATTGCGATATGGGCCATCGCAGAAATGAGCGATCAGTAGTCGGCAATCCAGGGCGCGGGCCGTGTCCGACGATGCGGCCGTTTCGCCCTGTAGCCGCCCTCGGCCTCGTCGGGATCGGGCCGGCCATGGAATACCAATATTCGGGTGCCCTCCGGAAGCCGCGGCGACATGACCAGGTTGAACGGAAACGCGGGCACCGAATGACGTTTGAAGCTCCTTACCCAGCTATCGGGCCACCAATACTTTTCGCCTAACGCATAGGTCAGGTAGGTCTGCGGCGGACGGAAATTCGCCAACGCCCAATCGCGCTCGGAATAGAACTTGTCCAGGACGAACCGCATGGAGTTCGCGCGCCAGCGGAAAACCGAGGAATTGCCGATGTCGGGTCGCTTCTTGAACACATGATGCGCCTGGACCCAATTGTGGATGATACAGCGCTTTCCTTCCTTGTAATCGAAGAAGCCGTCCATGTTTCCCGTGATCAGAATATCGAGATCGAGGAACAGGCAATCGCCCGCCAACTCCGCGCGGTCGTCGGCGAAGAGACCCAGCTTCAGCCAAGGCGTCCGGGCAAACCGGTCCGGTATATCCAGCTTCGGTAGCGGACGGGTTTCGATCTGTGCGAGGAGCCCGGTTTGGTCGTCGGTAAGGCAGTGGAACCTGAAAGGCCGGTTCAGATTCGCCTGCACGCCCAAATAGAGCCGGTTGACGAAGGAAGGACCGTACCGGTCGCCCCACTTGAGCGTGAGAATGTTGACGGGCGGGCGCGGGGAGGTCGCGGTCATCTCAGACCGGGTGACACTTGTCAGCAGAGTCCAGCGGCATCTTCCTGGCGCGGCCGAGGAGACGGTGGGATTTCATGGCTGTCCGTCATGGCGACCCTTGCCGCGGTGAAACTCTTCCAACCTTGAGACGGGACGATCGAACTTGCGAAGCTCGCGGTCGATGAGCAGGCGGAGCAAGGCGGGATGGAGCGCCGCGAGCCAACGATGCCTGCGGTTGAGCCAATCTTCGATGATGACCAACTTCCAACGGTCTCCACCTAGGTGCACGGCGAGAAGGTTGTGGGGACCCGTATCGCGGGTAAACAACCTTTGCTGTCTTACCCACCTCTTCCAATCGTCGATCGCCGGGACGAAATCGGCCAGGCCGCGTTCCGCGACAAGCTTGTCGAGCGGCCGGGATATGGAGCCGTCGACATCGCGATAGAGCCGCATGACGACGCCCAACCCCCGGTCGGTCTCGACTACGGCTTCGATCTCGGGGATCCGATCGAACAACTCTCCACGACCGCGTTTCCTTATCCACGTATAATCTTCGATGTCCGACCGTTGTTCCGCGTGACACCGCTCGTCGTCGGAAGCGGGTACCTTGACGCACAGGCCCGGATCGTCGGGGTGGACGTAGCAATGCCGCGCCCCTCCCCGAGCGAACGGCTCAAGCCCGGCCAGGGAGAGCACGCGTTTCTCCGTATCGTGGGGCGAAGGCCCGGTCGGAGAGACCGTGTACTCCGCACGTCTCACTGGATATATGGCTTCGGTGGCTCCGCGCTCATCCCTCTACCCGGTTTCCTACAGGGACAAGACGACCAAGACCAGCAGGATGACCACGGACAAACAGATCAGGACCTGCGGGAGCCTCTTCCAGAACCTGATCATCCACGCATCCCAGAGGTTGCAAAACCGAACCGCGCGGCCGCGCTCTTCAGGAGGAAATCCGTTTTTACCAGAAGCGGCTGACGCTTGGAAAGCCGAACGCATAGGACCCTGATCGGCGAGCTGATTTTCTGTCGGCGCGATTTCGGCCATCGGCAGGGCCGTCCGGTCATGCCGGGTCGTCGATTTGGGCTGCCGGCGTGAGCTTGACGCGGCAACGGAGCGGGGCCGGCGGCCTCTTCGTGATGGTTGGGTCTTCACCGGCGCGTTGGGCGCGCGCAACGCCCTCCGGTGCCGTGCCGGGTCCGCCTTGTCGCGTCGAACTGTCGCGCCGGGGTCAGCCGGGCGCGGATGCCGGCGGCGGCATGGCGAGGTGGATCCGCCGGCGCGCCGCCAGGAGATGGGCGCCGGCGCCGCCGAGCACGAGGGTGACCCGGCGCCCGTGACGCGCGACGCGGGCGACGAGGTGGATCCATATCGCGCGGATGCGCTTCATCCGCACCCAGCGCCACTCGGGGCCGTAGGCGGCGCGGCGCACCAGCGCCATCGCATTCAGCGCCAGCGCCGCGAGCCACAGCCAGGCGGCGTTGGCCCCGAACCGCCCCGACGGCATCGTCCCGGCGGCGAGGTCGGACTTGAGCACCGCGTGCACCTCCTCGCCGCGTCCGCAGCGCTCGTGGGCCGCGGCCACGACCTCGGCGGCGTCCAGCACCCTCAGGCCGTTCGCCTTTTCCGCCCGGATCGCGTCGGGGGCCGGGAAGTTGGTCATGTAGGCCCTGATCCTGTAGGCGGGCCTGCCATCGGCGGCCGGGAGGTCGCCCTCGTCCAGGCCCAGCGCCCCGGGAAGGGCGCGCCGGGTGACGACGTAGCGGATCACATGGCGCGGCTTCAGTCCGTTGGTTGTCGCGGGGACGTAGGGCAGTTCGGCGCATTCAAGCGCCACACTGTCCGACGCCGGCCCGGCGTCCGGCGTCTCCACCGGCCCCTTCGCCGGGCGCCAGGCGTCGTCGGCGAGCCGCGCCACCTCCGCCATCAGCGGCTCCGAACGGGTGGCGCCGCAGATCAGCCCCACCGTGCCGAAGCGCCGCGTCTCCGCCCGGCGGAAGGCGGGGTCGTTGCAGGCGCGGATCACATCCTCCTGGTAGCCCGCCCCATCGGTGCGGAGGGTGACCTGGCGCACGGCGCCGGGAAGCTGCAACAGCGCCTCCTCGAGCGCCCGCCGGTTGTCCAGCGCCGCCGGCACGTTGCCGTCGCGGCTCTCCAGCCACGGCGCCATCCCGATCTCGGGGCAGAACGCGACCAGCGGCTGGTAGCCCCGCTCGCCCGGAACCAGCCTCTCCGCGGCACGGTAGGTATACAGACACTCGCGCTTGCCGGACGCGATGATCGTCGCGTCGAGGTCGATGGTCACCGACGCCGCGACGGCCTCCCGTACCCCTTCGGCCACAAGGCGGCGGGCGACCGCCCGGAACAACTCGTGGCGTTCCGTGTGCGGCGGGATGAACGCCGTGCCCTTCTCCCTCTCGACATCGTGCACCCCAGCGACATGGAAACGGTCGAGCCAGTCGCGCAGCGAACGCGCCGAGGGAAAGCAGCGCTCGCGACCGCCCCGGAACCGCCGCGCGACCGCACCCCTCGACAGACCCAACAGCTTCGGCTCGAACCGCCTGACCAGAGCGCAAAGACCCGTATCGGCCTCCAGATGCTCGATGTCCGACACCCGGTCGAAGCCGGCAACGTTGAGAACCAGCACCGCCAGCATCATCTGGCCGTCGCTCCAGCCCTGCGACGGGCTGCCGCCGCAGCGCGGCAGCCCGGCCAGGATGCGCCGCGACGCCAGAACCTCGAACAGCAGCACCAGACCGCCGCGCGCCGTCGCGGCCGTACCATCCCGCGTCACTTCGAGCTTGATCGGAGAGCGATAACAAGGGACCATGATCTTCACCCGGTTGGTGACGCCCCTCGGGGCGGGTTGTCTGCGCAACCCATTGTAATCAATGGCCCAACCGGGTGACCAAATCTTTCTGATCGCCGATCAGGGTAGGACTATTGCTCCGGGGCGCTTGACCCCCTCCACCCTTGACACCGCGAACCCGCCCCTTATCTTCCGCCCCGCACCGAACGGGTTCCGGAGACCGGCGCGATGGCGAAACCGACCACGACCCTGATCAAGCTCGTGAGCAGCGCGGACACGGGCTATTTCTACATCGCCAAGAAGAACACGCGGACGACGACCGGCAAGCTCGAATTCCGGAAATACGATCCGGTCGCGCGCAAGCACGTCGTGTTCAAGGAAGCCAGGATCAAGTAGCGCCCGAATCCGCCGCGGGCGGCGCCACGACCCTGAGCGACAGCTCGCGCAGCCGGTCCTCCGTCACCGGGGACGGCGACTGCATCATCAGGTCCTGGGCCTGCTGGTTCATCGGAAACAGCGTGATCTCGCGGATGTTGGGCTCGTCGGCGAGCAGCATCACGATTCGGTCGATGCCGGGCGCCGATCCGCCATGCGGCGGCGCGCCGAAGCGAAGCCCGTTCAGCATCCCGCCGAACCGCGCCTCGACCTCCTCCCTGCCATAGCCGGCGATCTCGAACGCCTTGTACATGATGTCGGGCCGGTGGTTGCGTATCGCGCCGCTCGACAGCTCCACCCCGTTGCAGACGATGTCGTACTGCCAGGCCAGGATCGAGAGCGGGTCCTCGGTCTCCAGCGCCTCAAGCCCGCCCTGCGGCATCGAGAACGGGTTGTGCGAGAACCCGATCGCGCCGGTCCGCTCGTCGCGCTCGTACATCGGAAAGTCGACGATCCAGCAGAACCGGAACCGGTCCTCCTCGACCAGGCCCAGCTCCTCGCCGATGCGGCCGCGCGCGAGTCCGGCGAAACGGGCGGCCTGACTCTCGTCGCCGCAGCTGAAGAACACCGCGTCTCCGTCGCCGGCGCCGGTCGCCCCGCGCAGTGCCTCCATGCGGTCCCGATCCAGAAACCGCGCGATCGGACCCTTCGCCTCGCCGCCGTCGAAGACGATGTAGCCCAGCCCGCCGGCGCCCTCGTCGCGCGCCCAGTCGTTGAGCCTGTCGAAGAAGCTGCGCGCCCGGGCGGCCGCCCCGGGCGCGGGAATCGCGCGCACGACCGCGCCCGAATCGATCTGCCGGGCGAATATCTTGAACTCCGTGCCGCGCCAGATCTCGGTCGCCTCGGCGATCCGCAAGGGGTTGCGCAGGTCCGGCTTGTCGCTGCCATAGGCGAGCATCGCCTCGGCGTACGGAATGCGCGGAAACGGCGCGGGCGATACCGTGCGGCCTCCCGAGAACTCCTCGAACACGCCGAACAGCACCGGTTCCAGCGCCGCGAACACGTCCTCCTGGGTGACGAACGACATCTCGAAGTCGAGCTGGTAGAACTCGCCCGGCGAGCGGTCGGCCCGCGCGTCCTCGTCGCGGAAGCAGGGCGCGATCTGGAAATAGCGGTCGAAGCCGGCCGCCATGACGAGCTGCTTGAACTGCTGCGGCGCCTGCGGGAGGGCGTAGAAGCTGCCCGGGTGAAGCCGGCTGGGCACGAGAAAATCGCGCGCGCCCTCGGGACTCGCCGCGCTCAGGATCGGGGTCTGGAACTCGGTGAAGCCGCCCTCGATCATGCGCCGCCGGATGCTCTGGATGACCGCGGACCTCAGCATGATGTTGCGATGCATCTTGTCGCGCCGCAGGTCGAGGAACCGGTACCGGAGCCGGATTTCCTCGCCGTAGTCGCGGTCGCTGTTGACCTCCAGCGGCAGCGGATCCGCATGCGACTGCACCTCGAAATTCTCGATGACCAGCTCGACCTCGCCGGTCGGAAGATCGGGATTGACGGTATCCCCGCTGCGTCGCACCACCCTGCCGGACACCGTGATCACCGCTTCCAGCCGGATCGCCTCGACCTCGGGAAATACGGGGCTGGTCGAATCGATCACGCACTGGGTCAGCCCGTAATGATCCCGCAGATCGACGAACAGCAGGTTCCCGTGGTCCCGCTTTCGATGGACCCAACCGGACAGGCGGGCGCCGTCGCCCTCGTGCCCGTGCCTCAGCTCACCGCATGTGTGCGTGCGATAGGCGTGCATCGGTCTCACTTTCGATTTTTTGCAGGAATGACGCAGGGTGCCGTCGGCCCGACCCCGGCCCCGAAGCGGGCGCAAGAGCGCACGGGCGAAGGGGTTTGTCAAGCGAGCGCAGGCTTCGCGGGCGTCGCTTTCCGGCCCGTGCGAAACCGTGTATAGACCCGGCCATGCATCTCGTCGCCGACACCGGGTCCCTTCGCGCCCTGTGCGAACGGCTCGCGGCCTCGCGCTACATCGCCGTCGACACCGAATTCATGCGGGACCGCACCTATTGGCCGCGCCTTTGCCTGGTGCAGCTCGCGTCGTCGGACGAGGCGGCGGCGGTGGACGCGCTGGCGCCGGACGTCGATCTGGCGCCGCTGACGGATCTGATGAGCGATCCCGGGGTGCTCAAGGTGTTCCACGCCGCGCGCCAGGACATCGAGATTTTCTACCATCTCGACGGACGGGTCCCGACGCCGCTCTTCGATACCCAGGTCGCTGGGATGGTCTGCGGGTTCGGCGATCAGGTGGGCTACGAAAAACTCGTCGCGAAGCTCGCGCGCGCCTCGATCGACAAGACCCAGCGCTTCACCGACTGGGCGCGCCGCCCCCTGACCCGGAAGATGTACGACTACGCGATTTCGGACGTGACCCATCTCCGCGTCGTCTACGAGAAGATCGCCGCCCGGCTCGCGCAAGACGGGCGCGAGAGCTGGCTGGCCGAGGAGATGGAGACGCTCACCGATCCGGCGACCTACCGTCTCGACCCGTCGGACGCCTGGCTGCGGCTCAAGACGCGGCTCAGGAAGCCGCGCCAGCTGGCCGTGCTGCGCGACGTCGCGGCGTGGCGCGAGACCGAGGCGCAACGGCGCGACGTTCCGCGAAACCGCGTGGTCCGGGACGAGGCGTTGAACGAGGTCGCCGCGCAGGAGCCCGAAACCCGGGAAGAGCTCTGGAAGCTCCGCAGTCTCAGCCGCGGCAATATCGGCAAGGAGGCCGCCGACGCCCTTCTCGCCGTGGTGGCGGCGGTCCGCGCGGCGCCGGCCTCGACCTATCCGAAGGAACGAAAGCCTTCGCCCGTCGCCAACCATGCCGGGCCGTCGGCCGATCTCCTGAAGGTGCTCCTGAAACTGCGCTGCGAAGAAAACGACGTCGCGCAAAAGCTGGTCGCCAGCGCCGACGACGTCGAGGCGATCGCCCGGGACGACAGGGCGGACGTGCGGGCTCTCCGGGGCTGGCGCCGCGAGATCTTCGGCGAGGACGCGCTCGCTCTCAAACACGGCAGGATCGCGCTCGGCATCGAGGACGGCGACGTTCGGGTGATCGCCGGTGGCCGCTGACCCACCCGCCCGCCGGATCGAGACCGCGACCGCCATTTACCATGTCGGGTTCGAGGATCTCGGCATCCTCGCGCCCCTGCTTGCCGAACGCGGGGTAACGGTCGGCCATGTGGACGCGCCCCGCGCCCCGCTCGCGGAGTTCGACGCGACCGCGCCCGACCTGCTGATCGTCCTCGGCGGCCCGATCGGCGTCTACGAGACCGAATCCTACCCTTTCCTCTTGCCCGAGATCGCGATGATCCGCGAACGCCTCGCGCGCGATCTGCCGACACTCGGGATCTGTCTCGGCGCGCAGTTGATGGTCGCGGCGCTCGGCGCGCGCGTCTACCCCTCGGGCATCAAGGAAATCGGCTGGAAGCCGCTCCGGCTGAGCGAGGCGGGGAGAAACTCCTGCCTCGCCCCGATGGCCGAAGAGGGGCTGTCGGCGCTGCACTGGCACGGCGACACCTTCGATCTGCCGGAAGGCGCGGTGCATCTGGCCTCGACGGATCTCTGCGAGAACCAAGCATTCCTGTACGGCGCCAACGCGCTGGGGCTTCAGTTCCACCTGGAGGCCACCGCCGAAGGGCTGGAATCCTGGTTCGTCGGCCACACGGTCGAGATCGCGGGCGCCGGCCTGTCGCTGGCGGAGCTGAGGGACAGCAGCGCGCGCCATGCGGGACCGTGCAACGCCGCGGGACACGCCTGCTTCACCGCCTGGCTCGACGGCCTCGACCCTTAACCCTCAAGTACCCGCCGCAAGAGCGGGATCGTCACCGGCCGCCGTTCAGCGAGCGCCAGCCTGTCCGCTCTGTCGACGGTTTGCCGCGCCGCCTCCAGGCTGCGCTCCATGTGGCGACGCAGGTATTCGATCGCCTCGCCGGGAGGCTCGATCTGCCGGTCCCGGAAGAGCTTGAGCAGCACCGAGGTAAGCAGGTCGTCGTCGGGGCGGCCGATCTCGATGGTCGGCGCCGCGCGCAGCCGGGACACCAGATCGGCGAGCCGGCCGCGCCAATAACCCGGCGCCGGCCGCGCGGTCGCCAGCACTTGCCCCCCGGCCTCGGTGACGCGGTTCAGGGCGTGCAGCAACCGCGCGTCGTCGGGCGCCCGGTCGATGTCCTCCACCGCCAGCGGCGCGCCGGCGATGGAGTCGAGATCGAGGCTCCGAACGTCGACGATCGTCCCGCCCGAATGGCGGCACCAGATATGGGCGAGATGGGTCTTGCCGCTTCCTTCGGGACCGGTGAGCACGGTGAGCGGGCCCGGCCAGTCGGGCCATGCTTCGATCCAGGCCAGCGCCTCCCGGTTGCAATCGGCGGTCAGGAAGTCCGTCCGTCCGTAAGCCGGCTTCTGGTCGAGTGGAAGGGCGAGCTGCGCGCGTCGCAGGCGGTCACTCGCCATCGGGTTCGCCGCCCGAGCCGAGATAGAGCGGGCTGCCGGTGTAGCGCGACACGAGGAACCGGACCAGGACGCCGATGATCGCCGCCGCCGGCACCGCGAGCACCACGCCCAGAAAACCGAACAGCGCGCCGCCCGCCAGCAGCGCGAATATCATCCAGACGGGGTGCAGACCGACCCGGTCGCCGACCAGCTTCGGCGTCACGAAATTGCCCTCGACGATCTGGCCGATCACGAAAATGGCGGCAACGATGGCGATCGGCTGCCATGTGTCGAACTGGGCGAAGGCGAGCCCGACCGACGCGCAGAGCCCGACAAGCATCCCGAAATAGGGAACGAACGAGATCAGCCCCGTGCCGAGTCCGACTATGACGGCGAATTCCAGCCCCGCGAGCGAGAGAGCGATGGCGTAGAACGTGCCCAGCCCGAGGCAGACCAGACCCTGTCCGCGGACGAAGCCGGCCAGGGTCTCGTCGACCAGCTTGACCTGCTCGCGGATCGTATCGGCGTGGTCCCGCGGCAGCCAGAGGTCGACCCTGGAAACGATCCGATCCCAGTCGCGAAGCAGGTAGAACGTCACGATCGGCGTGATGACCGCGAGCGACAGGAGGTTAACCAGCGCGAGACCGCCGCTCCAGAGGCTCAGGATCGCTTCGCCGAGCCAACTCACCGTGGCCGACGTCAACCCGCCCGCGGCCTCGCGGAGGCGCGCGATCGTTTCCTCCGACAGGTTCGCCTGAACCATCGACAGCACGTGCTCCGCCACCGTGCGGAACATCTCCGCATAGGCGGGAATGCGGCCGACGAAGCCGAACAGCTGGGACTGAAGCAGCGGCACCAGGAGCGCGAAGAACAGCCCCACGCCGACCAGAAAGACGATGGTGAGCAACGTCGCCGCCAGGGTACGGGAAAGACGGCGCCGCTCCAGCCAGTCCGCCACCGGGTCGAGGAAATAGGCGACGGCGATGCCGAGAACGAAGGGGAGCAGAATGCTGCGCAGCAGATAGACCGCGAGCAGGAAGACCGCGAATGCCAGCAGCCAGTAAAGGTTTTGCCGTTGCCTCGTCATCACCGGGCGTCCGCGCCCGCCATCTGGCGCGCCCAAACCACCAGGTACCAGGTGCCCGAGCCCACGGTCGTCGCCACGACCGCGTAGGTCGCGATCTGAACGATCTCCGCCATCGCCATGGAAAGCCCCGACTGAGCGAGTACCGCCCCTGCCAGGAAGATCTGCACGCCCGTGTTCACCTTGCTCACCAGCACCGGCCTTACCTCCCAATGCTTGCGCAAGACCAGCAGCAGAAGCAGCCCGCCGACGATCAGGACATCGCGGAAAATCACCAGGATCACGACAAAATCCTCGATCATTCCTCTCAGGCCAAGCGTCAGGTAGACACTGACGATCAACGCCTTGTCCGCCAGAGGATCGAGATAAATCCCGAGGGTCGAGGTCTGGTTGAGCGCCTTGGCGATATAGCCGTCGATCGCATCCGAAGCGCCCGCGAGCAGGAAAAGCGCGAAGGCCCAACCATAGGATGCGTTCATGATCAGGTAGATGATCAGCGGCACCGAAAGCAACCTGCCAAGGCTGATCAGGTTCGGAATGGTCACGATTCCGACTCCGGGACGACTTGCTTTCGGCCGCGCGCGCCAACTTCCCGCGTCAGACTCCAGCCCTCGTCTTCCCGCCGCAGATGCAGGTCGTTGCGGCGCAGCGCCGACTTGAACCCTTCGGTGTCGCCGAAATATCGCAGCCGGACGCGTATGGCATCCCGGTTCACGGAAAGCACCTGGACCACGTCGGTGGAGGGTGTGTCCGAGAGCGCCCGCGAGACGGAAATCCATGCGTCCAGCCCGGAAACCGGCACCACCACATCGATCTGTCCCGACCGTTCGAAGGACAGCAGGTTGCCGGACTTCCACGCTTCCTGAATATGCCGCGCGGCCCGGACAGCCACCGACCGGAATTGCTGGGCGGGCGGTTCGGAGGAATCGACGGAATAGCTCTCGACCACGGCCCGTTCGTCGTCGGAGCCGTAGGTCGCGGTGGAAACGCGTATCGCGGACGGCGAATCGCCGACGCGACCGCGGGTCGCGACCATGACCGCGACCGAACCCGCGCCGTAGCGCTTCGCAATTGCCCGGAGGCGTCCAGGATCGCCGGATATCGCCTGCCGCGCGCTGATGTCACGCAAATCCTGCAGGTCGCCCGCCGGAATCACCAGCGGCACCAGACCGTCGACCTGGGAGAGGCCTGACCAGGCTTCGCGCCACGGGTTCGGCCGATCCCACAGCAAGTGGACGCCGGCCATCCGCAATACGGGCAGCACCAGGCGGGGCCTGGCCCTCGTGACGGCGAATTTCACGCCCCGCAGGTTCAGGAGGCGGCGGACGGCGGCACGGTCGAACTGGAACGTCAGCCGCGCCAGATAGCGCACGCGCGACGTCTTCTCGTCGTCCACTTCGAAACTCTGGACGAGGGGAGCTATGTCGGCCGCATCCGGTTGGGGCACGGTCTTGGCCGCAGCCACCGGCACGATCCGTGCGATCAGGCGGCGGAAGGCGGTAGAATGGCCGTCCGCCAGCGCAATATCGCGTGCTTCGGTAGCATTTTCCGCCGAGGCGTCGACCGCCACATCGCGAACCAGAAAAACCGATGCGTCGCGGGCAGCCGCCGGCCCGGCCACGGCCACCACAGCGCACAGCGACACGAGCCCGGCAACGATTGTCGTTGCCGGCGAGCGAGGATTACTCCTGCGTTGCGTACGGCGCGCCATTGAAAACGGCCGTCGATCATCTATCCTCATCGTGCGGTGAGCCCGGCCCAGAACGGCTTGTCGGCCGCAGTCTAGCATTCCAGTTCTTGCGGGGCAGTCATCAACCGTTCTCCCTATAGCGAAGCAGGCGTCGATATACACGCGGCGGCCCGCCTCGTGGAAAGGATTCGTCCTCTCGCAAAGTCCACGGCGCGCCCCGGCGCGATGGGAGAAATCGGCGGCTTCGGAGGTCTCTTCGATCCGCGCGCCGCCGGCTATTCGGACCCGATTCTGGTTGCCGCGACAGACGGCGTCGGCACCAAGCTCAGGATCGCGATCGACTGCGCGATGCATGAAAACGTCGGCGTCGATCTCGTCGCCATGTGCGTCAACGATATCGTGGTCCAGGGTGCCGAACCCCTGTTCTTTCTCGATTATTTCGCGACAGGACGGCTGGAACCGGGGGTTGCCGCGACGGTGATCGGGGGCATTGCACGCGGCTGTCTGGAAGCCGGCTGCACCCTGATCGGCGGCGAGACCGCGGAGATGCCGGGACACTATCCGGATGGGGAATACGACCTCGCCGGTTTCGCGGTGGGCGCGGCCGAGCGTGGCGGTCTGCTCACCGGCGAGGACATCCGGGAGGGTCACCGGATGCTCGCTTTGGCTTCTTCGGGAATCCACTCGAACGGCTTCTCGCTGGTCCGGAAGATCGTTGCCGATACCGGCCTTTCGTGGGGGGACGACGCGCCTTTCGCGGACGGACCGCTGGGGGCGGCGCTTCTGACGCCGACGCGGCTATACGTTTCCGCCGCGCTCGCCGCGCATCGCGAGGGTCTGGTGCAAGGGTTCGCTCATGTCACCGGAGGGGGATTGATCGAGAATATCGGCCGGATCCTGCCTGCCGGGCTTGGTGCCGAGATCGATGCCCGTCTCTGGCCGCTGCCGGATGTCTTCCGCTGGCTGGCGGACGCCGGTGGTCTCGCCGCCTCGCACATGGCGGAGACGTTCAATTGCGGGATCGGTCTCGTTTCGGTGGTCGCCGCACAAGACGCTGCGGCCTGCCGCCGGATCCTGGAAGCCCACGGCGAACGGGTTTACGAAATCGGCACGATCGTACAGCGCACTCCCGATTTGCCGGCCGTCCAGATCGCGGGCCACGAAACGGCATGGCGCGGTTGAGGATCGCCGTTCTGATTTCGGGGCGCGGTACCAACCTGCAATCCCTGATCGATGCCTGCGCGAATACCGATTTCCCGGCGGAGATCGGGCTGGTGGTCTCGAACAATCCGGGCGCGCAGGGCCTCGGACGGGCCGAACGCGCCGCGATCCCTTCCCGGGTCATCGACCATCGGCCATTTTCCCGTCGCGAGGCATTCGAGCACGCGCTCGATTCGGCTCTCGACGAGGCGGGTGCCGGACTGGTGTGCCTCGCCGGGTTCATGCGCCTGCTCACCCCCTGGTTCGTGGAGCGCTGGCGCGATCGGCTGATCAACATTCATCCTTCGTTGCTGCCGGCTTTCCCGGGCCTGGACACGCACGCACGCGTGCTTGCCGCGGGCGCGCGGATCAGCGGCTGCACGGTGCATTTCGTGCGCCCCGAAATGGATTGCGGCCCGATCGTGGTCCAGGCCGCAGTGCCGGTCGTCGAAGGCGACGACGAGGCGAAGCTCGCGGCGCGCGTCCTCGAGGCGGAGCATCGCTGCCTTCCCTTCGCGGTCCGGCTGATCGCGGAAGGCAAGGTGCGCGTCGCCGGGGACCGCTGCATCGTCGACGGCACGGGCAAGCCCGGTGGGACGCTGATTTCGCCGGCGGCACGAGAATGCGCTTGACGTCTTCCGCTTGCGCGCCGAGTGGGTTATAGCTTCGCCCGCTCAGCTGACCGTGGAGAGGATCGGAATGGCTTTCGACATCGAACAGGAAAACGCCCGGCACGCTTCGGGCTGGAAGGGTTTCGTGCTGTTCACGTGCCTGTCGACAGCCGCCGTCATCCTCGCGCTCGTATTGATGGCGCTGTTCCTGCTGTAAGCGCCGCGCGCGGTCCTACCCGACGATATCGCGCTCCGAAAAGAAGAAGCCGATCTCCGTAGCCGCGGTCGCGGCGGAATCGGAGCCGTGAACCGAGTTCGCCTCGATCGATTCGCCGAACGACTTGCGGATGGTGCCTTCTGCGGCGTTTGCGGGATTGGTCGCACCCATGACGTCCCGGTTCGTGGCGATCGCGTTCTCTCCTTCGAGAACCTGCGCGACGACCGGGCCGGAAACCATGAAATTGCAGAGGTCGTCGAAGAACGCGCGCTCGGCGTGGACAGCGTAGAACTGCCGCGCCTGCTCCAGCGTCAGCCGGACGCGCCGTTGCGCGACGATCCTGAGGCCGGCCTCTTCCAGCCGGGCGTTGATTTGGCCCGTCAGACTGCGCCGGGTGGCGTCGGGCTTGATGATCGATAGCGTCCGTTCAACGGCCATATCGGAATGTCCCTGCGGGGCAGTGGCGCGGCTATATATCGGTATCCCGGGAACGCGGCAACCGGCTACCGGACCTTCTCTTCCCAGCGGCCGGCCGGCGATTGCTGCCAGTATGTCAGATTGTGGCGCGCCTCCGCATAGGCCTTCCAGTGCGCGCGGGCCTGCGAGACGGCCTCGTCGTCGTTCCCGTCGAACATTTCCAGGCATCGGGCGAACTCGGCGACCCGGCCGGAGGTTACACCGTCCGTGAGGACGAGGATGCTGGCGCCGTTGGGATTCTCGTCTTCGTGAGTGATCCAGATGGGCTGTTCCTCCGGGCTGCCATCGCGCGCGGTGCCATGGGGCAGGAATGCGTTCTGGTCGTAGGTCCAGAGGATCGTGTCGAGCGCCTTCGTTCTTTCTTCCGAACCGGTCATGACGACGGTGCGCGCACCGCTCGCATGCGCCTTTTCCAGCAACCTGGGAAGGGCCTGCTCAAGCGTGTCGCGGGTCAGGTGGTAGAACCCGATATCGGTCACGGCGGGCTCAACCCTCGTAATTCTCCCGCACCAGCTGGTCGAGCAGCCGCACACCGAATCCGGTGCCGCCCTTGGGGACGGTCGCCGCGTTCTTTTTCGACCAGGTGACGCCGGCGATATCGAGATGGGCCCAGGGCGTGCCCTCCTTGATGAAGCGCTGGAGGAACTGGGCTGCGGTGATCGAACCCGCGTCGCGGCCGCCCACGTTCTTCATGTCGGCGATGTCGGAATCGATTTGCCGGTCATAGGCATCCCCGAGCGGCATCCGCCACACCGGTTCGCCGACCGCGCCGCCGGCGGCGATCAGCCGGTCGGCCAGCGTGTCGTCGTTGGCGAAGAGCCCCGCGTTCTCGTGTCCGAGCGAAATGATGATGGCGCCGGTCAGCGTCGCGAGATCGACGATCGCCTGGGGCCGGTACTTCTCCTGGCAGTGCCAGAACACGTCGCACAATACGAGACGCCCTTCGGCGTCGGTATTGATCACCTCGACCGTCTGTCCCGACATCGAAGTCACCACGTCGCCGGGCCGCTGGGCGGTCGCGGACGGCATGTTCTCGACCAGCCCGATCATGCCCACGGCGTTGACCTTGGCCTTGCGTCCGGCGATCGCGCGCATGAGACCGATGACGACGCCAGCGCCGCCCATGTCCCATTTCATGTCTTCCATGCCGCCCGACGGCTTGATCGAGATTCCGCCGGTATCGAAGGTTACCCCCTTGCCGACGAAAGCGATCGGCCTCTTGTCCTTCGCCCTCGGCGCGCCGTTCCAGCGCATGGTCACCAATCTCGGGGCCTGGGCGCTTCCCTGGGCTACGCCGAGCAGCGCCCCCATGCCGAGCTTCGCCATCCGCTTCTCGTCGAGTATTTCGACCGTCACTCCGAGTTCGGTGAGGGACTTGGCCCGTTCGGCGAGACTTGCCGGGAAAATCACGTTGGCGGGCTCGGAAACGAGGTCGCGGGTGAGGAAGACCCCCTCCGCGACCTCCGCGAGCGGTCGGAATTCGCCGCGTGCGCGGGCATGCGCCGCCGTGGCGACCGTTACGCGGTTGAGACTGGCCTTGTCGTCGGGCTTTTGCTTCGTGCGGTACTTGTCGAACCGATATCCCCGCAGCAATGCGCCGAAGCCGATATTGGCGGCCATGGCGGCGGGCGAAATCGGCGCCCCCTCTTGCGCGTCGGCCGCTATGGTGACCGCGGTATCGCCGCTTTTCTCCAGCGTGGACACTATGGTCCCGCCCACACCTTGTGCGGCGCGGGCATCGAAGCCGCCAACCTTTCCAAGCCCGACGAGAACCACCCGACTCGCAGCCATGCCGACGGGCGCGTTGAGGACCAGCGTCTGGTTGCTCTTGCCCGCGAAGCGGCTGGAGCCGATTGCCCGCGACAATGCGCCATCGGTCGCCTCGTCCACCTCCGCCGCGGTCGCGGCAAGCCCCTCCCCTTCGTGGACGCCGACTGCAAGCGCCCCGGTGCGAGGAAGTCTCGGGGCTGCAAAGCTGATCTTCATGAACGGTCTCCCGATTGCGAGGCACGGACCGGCGTCGCGAACAGATCAAACTTAGAAAGGCAGCCGTTCCGCCACAACCGCGTCAGGGCCGCAATAAGCGCGCCGGCCCGTCTCCGGATTTCGACATCTTGCGGGCGGTGGCCGGTTGCTTATGTCAAATGGACAGGGATTCGGCCTAGGCGCTATAAATCCGACGGTCCAGCTGGCGAATCCTGTGCCGGGAGCGAGTCGTCTTGAACAGCATGATGCGCCCGTTTGTCGCCCTTTTCGTTGCGATCGTCGTCGCGGCGCCGATGTCCGCACATTCCCAGTCGGAGCAACGGATCGCCGCTGTCGTCAATGACGAAGTCATATCCGCCCGCGATCTTCGGCAGCGCATCCGTCTGGTGCTTTTTTCCAGCGGCATCGAAGACACGGCGGACGCGCGGCGACGGGTCGCGCGCCAGGTGCTTCGCAGACTGATCGATGAGCGCCTCCAACTACAGGAGGCGAAGAAACGGAACGTAACCGTTTCCGACGACGAAGTCGGGCGAAGCGTATCGGATATCGAGAAGCGCAACGGCATGCAGCCCGACAGCCTTCCTTCGGTATTCCGCCGCAACCGCGTGAGCTTCGATTCGCTCCAAGCGCAGTTTCGAGCCCAAATCGCCTGGTCCAAGCTGGTCCGCCGACGGCTGTCGCCGAGAATCGAAATCGGCGCCGAAGAGGTGGACGAACTCCTGGCGCGGCTTGAGGCGGCCAAGGGAGAGGCCACATACCACCTCGCGGAAATATTCCTCTCGGTCAACGGACCGGACGAAGAGCCCGCGATCCGCCAGACCGCCGAGCGGATGGCGGAACAGATTCGTGGCGGCGCCCGGTTCAGCGCGCTCGCCCGCCAGTTCTCGCAAGCCGCGACGGCGGCGGTCGGCGGCGATCTCGGATGGACGCCGCGCTCGCAACTCGACCCGCCGATCGCGGCGGCGGTCGACCGGCTGTCGCCGGGTGCGTTGCTGGGACCGATTCGTACGACAGCCGGGTTTCGCATTCTGGCGTTGATCGGCAAGCGAAAGATCGCAGCCGGGGATCCGAACCTGGCGGAGCTGGACCTGAAGCAGGTCTTCCTCTCCAACCCGGATGGCGATGACCCCGCCCGAAGACAGGCGCGCCTCGAACTCGCCGGATCGGAAGGCAATGCAATCGACGGGTGCGACGATCTGTCCGCCGTCGCCGAACGGCTGGGCGCGGAAGCACCGCAGGACCTGGGCAAGGTCAAGCTGGCCGAACTGTCGGCCGAGATTCAGAGCAGCATCGCCAACGTGGCGGTCGGAAATGCCAGCCGACCGATAATCGTGCCGGGAGGCATCGTGCTGATGGTGGTTTGCGGCCGTACCCTTCCGAAGTCGGAGTTGCCCAGCGCGGAGACGGTCACGGAGCAGATCCGACTGCAGCGGCTCAACCTGTCCGCACAACGATATCTCCGCGATCTTCGAAGCGCCGCGATCGTCGACGTTCGATTGTAGGTTCAGGCAAGGCCGATGCGACCTCTCGCCCTGACCATGGGAGACTGCGCGGGAATAGGCCCCGAGATCGCGCTGCAGGCCTGGACTCGCCGTCGCGATGCCGACATCCCGCCTTTCGTCTATCTGGGAGGACAGGACCACGTAGACGCGCTCGCCACCACGCTCGGACTGAATGCCCCGACGGTGGCGGTCACCGGACCGGCAGAGGCGCTCCACGTCTTTATGGATGCGTTTCCGGTATTGCCGGTCGCCCTTCCCGCCCCTGTCGTTTGCGGGAAGCCGGACCCTACGAACGGGACGGCAACGATTGAGGCGATCGATCGGGCGGTCGCGCTCACGCGTTCGGGCGAGGCCGCCGCGGTTGTCACCAACCCGATCGGAAAATCGGTCCTTTACCAGTGCGGCTTCCGCCACCCGGGCCATACGGAATATCTGGCGGAGCGATGTGGCAGCGCGGCGGCGCCCGTGATGATGCTGGCATGCGAACGACTCCGCGTCGTCCCGGTAACCGTCCACCTGTCTCTGGCGGATGCCGTACAAGCCCTCACGGTCGACGCGATCGTGCATTGCGGACACACCGTCGCCGAGGGGCTCACTCGCGATTTCGGGATACCCGCGCCCAGGCTCGCCGTCGCGGGTCTCAACCCGCATGCCGGCGAGGACGGACATCTCGGACAGGAGGAAACCGAGATTATCGGACCCGCTATCGAGATGCTGCGCCGGGACGGCATCCTCGTGGACGGACCCTCGCCGGCGGACACGCTGTTCCACGACCGCGCCCGCGAGGAATACGATGCGGCGCTTTGCATGTACCATGATCAGGCGCTGATCCCGATCAAGACGCTTGATTTCGACGGTGGGGTGAATGTGACGCTCGGCCTGCCGATCGTCCGTACCTCGCCCGACCACGGCACCGCGTATGACATCGCCGGCAAGGGTGTGGCCCGGCCGGACAGCCTGATCGCCGCGCTCCGACTCGCCGGGGCGATGGCCCGAATGCGGGCGCGGAATCGAACGCCGGACGCCCTTGTCTGAACCTCTGCCCCCGCTGCGCGAAGTCATCGCCCGGCATGGGATCCGCGCCAGACGCCAGTTGGGCCAGCACTTCCTCCTCGACCTCAATCTCTCCCGCCGCATCGTCCGGGCCGCCGGCGAGCTGGCCGGCCGAACCGTGGTCGAGGTCGGACCCGGACCGGGCGGCCTCACCCGCGCCCTGCTGGAGACCGATGCGGCGCGCGTTATCGCGATCGAGCGCGACCCCCGTTGCATCGATGCGCTGTCGGAGCTCTCGGAACATTGCGGAAGCCGGCTCGATATCGTCGAAGGAGACGCGCTCGACATCGACATTTCCGGATTGGCCGGGACGCGGCGGGTCGCGATCGTCGCCAACCTGCCCTACAACATCGCGACGCCGCTCCTGATCGGATGGCTGCGGAACGTCGATTCGATCTCCGCGATGACGCTCATGTTCCAGAAGGAGGTCGCGGAACGCATCACGGCCGCGCCCGGCAGCCGCGCCTACGGCCGGCTCGCGGTCATCGTGCAATGGCTCTGCGAGGCGAAGCGCGCCTTCGATGTCGCGCCGACCGCCTTCGTGCCCCCGCCCGGGGTGATGTCGACCGTCGTCAATCTGGTCCCGCGCGACGCGCCTCTCGCCCCGGCCGACATGGCATCGCTCGAAGCGGTCACCGCCGCCGCGTTCGGCCACCGGCGCAAGATGCTGCGCTCCGCTCTCGGCGGGCTGGTGAAGGATCCGGAAGCGTTCCTGGCGCGGGAGGGTATCGAGGCGACGGCGCGCGCCGAGACACTCCCGCCCGAGGCGTTCTGCGCGCTCGCGCGCGGTCTCGCGAGGCTCAGAGGCCCTCGCTCAACTGCTTGACGAGATCGGGAAGGCCGATCTGACGCTGACGCCGCAGCCGCTCCGCCTTGAGAATTGCCCGCACGCTCTCCACGCTTTCCTCGAGGCCACGGTTGACGACCACGTAGTCGAACTCTTCCCAATGGCTGATCTCATCCGGCGCCTTCGCCATGCGTTGGGCCACCACGTCATCCGGGTCCTGGGCGCGCCGCTTGAGCCGCGCATGCAACTCCTCCGCCGAGGGCGGCAGGATGAAGATCCGCGCCACGTCGCGGGGCGCCTCGTCGGAGAGCTGTCGCGCGCCCTGCCAATCGATGTCGAACAGGACGTCCCTGCCCTCCTGGAGCGCCTTCTCGACCGGCGCCCGAGGGGTGCCGTAGTCGTGCCCGAACACCCGGGCGTGTTCGAGCAATTCGCCGGCCACCCGCATGTCCTCGAACGCGTTGGGGCCAACGAACCGGTAATCCCGCCCATGCATCTCGTCCGGGCGCTTGGGCCGCGTGGTCACCGAAACCGACAGCGTGAGGCCGGCATCGGCCTCCAGCAACCGCCGCGAGATCGTGGTCTTGCCGGCCCCGGACGGCGAGGACAGGACCAGCATGAGCCCGCGGCGGGGAATTTCGTCCGCGCTCATGCTATTCGAGGTTCTGGACCTGCTCGCGGAGACCCTCGATCGCCGCCTTCAGGTCAAGTCCCATGCGCGTCAGGTCCATGTCGCCCGATTTCGAACATAACGTGTTGGCTTCCCGGTTGAATTCCTGGCAGACAAAATCGAGCCGCCTGCCCACCGGCCCGCCGCCGTTCAGGAGCTCACGCGCCGACGCAACGTGGCCGATCAGCCGGTCGATCTCCTCTCGAATATCCATCCGCGCCGCTAGATAGGCCACTTCCTGCGCCAACCGGTCCTCGGCGACCGGCGGGTTCGACCCGAGGAGCGTTGCAATCTGGTCCCTGATCCGGTCACGGACCCGCTCGGGCTGAAGCGCGGACGCGGATGCGGCGGCTCTTGCGAGAACGTCGATTTCCTCCAATTGCCGGTATACGACCTCTTGCAGCCGTTCACCCTCCTCTCGCCGGGCTGAGGCGAGACCGTCAAGAGCCTCCGCCAGCGTATCGATCATCGCGCCCCGGCGCCGCTCTCGATCGGCTTCCGCGTCCTCCGTCTCCACTCTCTCCAGAACCCCCGGCAACGCCATCAACGCTTCGAGCCGCGCGGGCGGAAACCCGTGGCGCTCCTGGAGCGAGCGATGGGTTTCCAGCAGACGTTCCAGGACCTCCTCGTTGACGCGAATCTCCGGCGTACGATCGGCCTGCCCGATCGACAGGTGAAGAGACAGGGAGCCGCGGCTAAACCGCTCCGCCGCAAGGGCACGCGCGCCGGGTTCAAGCGCGTCATGCCCGTGCGGCGTGCGGAACCTGAGATCGAGATTGCGCCCGTTGACGCTTCTGACTTCCCACGTCCAACTCACATCGTCGTCCCCGCCCTCGGCACGCGCGAAGCCGGTCATGCTCTGGAGCGGGGATATCGATTCTTTCGCCTCGTCGTCGGCGATTACGGTCGCTGGGGCCTCGGCCATCTCGTCGTGGAGCGTTGGTGACGTTGTGGGGCGGGCGCGCGACGCCCGCGGAACGGCGGGACTTCTATAGTACAGATCGTTGGTGCTTCAAACCAATCGCGGGCCGGTCGAACCCGGATTTCGGCTCGCATCCCGCTCCGGCGAGGCGTAGATTTCGGCCGGGCATCGATAGGGAATTCCCGATGGAACCGGTGATTGCGGCCGTGGTCGGCCTCGCGGTCGGTGCGGCGGTCTTCTGGCTCGCGAAACGGGGCGAGATCGCGCGCATCTCGGCCGCGCGCGACCAGGAGAGGGCGCGCGCGGATGCCGCCTCCAACGACCTTGCGACCGAACGGGCGGCCTTGGCGGCCAGCCGGACGAAACTCGAAGAAGTCGAGCGCGCGCACCGGGAAAAGATCGAATCGCTCGAACGAGTGCGCGGCGATATCGAGAAAGAACTCAAGGCGCTGGCCCAGCAGGCGCTGAAGGAGAACCAGACATCCTTTATCGGTCTCGCCAACGAAGTCTTCGACAAGCACCGGGAGCGTGTCGACGGCGAACTCAAGCCGATCAAGACCGCTCTCGCGGAGTGGCGCAAGAACCTTGAGGAGATCGAAAAAACCCGCAGGGAGCACTACGGAAATCTCACTACGGAGCTCAAGAACGTCGTCGAGGGCCAGGAGAAAGTCCGGGGCGAGGCCGCGAGGCTCGTCAATGCGCTTCGCGGGGCGCCCAAGACGCGCGGGCGATGGGGCGAGGAAACGCTCAGGAACGTCTTGGAGCTATCGGGCATGACCGAGTACTGCGACTTCGAAACCGAGCGGTCGCTGCCCGGGGATGACGGAGCACTGCGCCCGGACGTAATTATCCGCCTGCCCGGCGGGCGCCACATGATCGTCGACGCCAAGACGTCCCTGGCCGCGTACATGAACGCGATGGAGGCGGAGGACGACGAGACACGGGAACATCACCTGAAGCGGCACGCGGAGCAACTCCGAGCGCATATGCGCAGCCTCGCCCTGAAGCGTTATCAGGACGCCCTCGAAGTGACGCCCGACTTCGTCGTGATGTTCGTGCCGGGCGACAACTTCTACGCCGCGGCGATCGAGCGCGACCCCGAACTGTACGACGACGCGTTGAAGTCGAACGTGCTCATCGTCACCCCGACGGTCATGCTGGGCCTGGCCAAGGCGGTTGCCTTCGGGTGGCGTCAGGAAAAGGTCGCCGAAAATGCCCGGGAGGTCGCAAGGCTTGGGCAGGAGCTCTACAAGCGAATGGGCACGATGGGCGACCACGTCGCCGGGCTCGGCCAGGACATCACCAGGTCGGTGCGGCGCTATAACGCTTTCGTCGGAAGTCTGGAATTGTCGGTGATGCCGCAGGCGCGGCGCTTCGTCGATCTGAAAGTGGAGGGAACGTCCCGGGAGTTGCCGGAGGCGCAGCACATCGACACAGAGGTAAGAATGCCGCGCGACGACCGGGATCTCGTCATTGGGCCTGCGTCCGAAACGGCCGCCGACCCGCATCCGCCGGTCAAGCCGGCCGCGGAATAAACCGCCTAGCCCGGCGGCTCCCCGTTTCCTTCGCCACGCTTGATCC
This sequence comes from Alphaproteobacteria bacterium, assembly GCA_965202835.1. Taxonomy (GTDB): domain Bacteria; phylum Pseudomonadota; class Alphaproteobacteria; order MPNO01; family MPNO01; genus MPNO01. The sequence continues at coordinate 51,756 of CBDBCA010000003.1, forward strand.
GCCGCCATCGTTGGACGTTACGGACATGTTCCGCGTAGGTGCGCGCGAACGCGTGGCCGCCGGTGCCGTCGGCCACGAAGTAGAGTTCGTCGGTGGGCGCCGGATGCAGCGCGGCCTCGATCGAGGCGCGGCCCGGGTTGGCGATCGGCGTGGGCGGAAGTCCGTTTACCAGGTAGGTGTTGTAAGGCGATTCGACCCGAAGATCGCTCCTGGCGAGAGGCCGGTCGAGCGGAACGCCTCCCTGGGTAAGCGCATAGGCAACCGTGGGGTCGGACTGAAGCCGCATCCCGCGGCGAAGACGGTTGTGAAACACCGCGGAAACGCGCGCGCGCTCGGCGGCCACGCCGGTCTCCCGCTCGATGATTGAGGCCAGCACCAGCGCCTGTTCCGGGGTCTCCAAGGCGAGATTCGCGGCGCGCTTGTCCCACAGCGACGCGAGGGCGGTCTCCATCGATTCGCGCATTCGGCGGACCAGCGCGGTCCGGGTGTCGCCGAGGGAGAAATAGTACGTCTCCGGCAGCAGCGAGCCCTCCCCGACACCGTCGGGAAGGTCGCCGGCGAGACCTTCGTCGGCACCGACGAGGCGCAGCACCTCGCTCGTGGTAAGCCCTTCGGCGATCGTGATCCGTCGTTTGACCGTCTCGCCGCTGACCAGCAACGCGATCGTCTCGTCCATCGAGATGCCGGAACGGAAACGGTATTCGCCCGCACGCATCGCCTTGCTCCGCCCGGTGAGCCGGGCGCCTGTCCTGAACAGGAAGCGGTCGCCGATCACGCCTTGGGCAATCAGCGTCGATGCGATGGCTTCGACACCCGAACCCTGACGAACGACCACCGTCGTATCCGCCGTCAGCGGCCCCGGGCGGACGAAATCGAGATGCGCCCGGTAGGCGAAGCCGAGCGCCAGTATGGCCGCTCCAAGCAAGCCGAATACAGCCGCGTGAAGGACCAGCCGAGCCATCGGCGTTGCCGCGCGATCAGGGAGGGGAGGCGAAAATCAGGGACGCGTTGGTGCCGCCGAAGCCGAAGGAGTTGGAGAGGGCATTCCTGATCGGACGCTCCCTGGCCACCTTCGGCGCGAGGTCGAGATCGCAGCCTTCCGACGGGTTTTCGAGATTGAGCGTCGGCGGCACCACGCCGTCATTGACCGCCTTGATGGAAAAGATCGCCTCGACGCTGCCGGCGGCTCCGAGAAGATGTCCGATCGCCGACTTGGTAGACGACATGGAGAGCTTGTAGGCGTCCTCGCCGAAGACCCGCTTGACCGCCCCGAGCTCGATCTCGTCGCCGAGCGGGGTGGAGGTTCCGTGCGCGTTGATGTAGCCGATTTCGTCGGTGTTCAGCTTTGCCCGCTTCAGCGCGGCCTGCATCGAGCGGAAGCCGCCATTGCCGTCTTCCGGCGGCGACGTGATGTGATGCGCGTCGCCGGACATGCCGTAACCCACGACCTCGCCGTATATCGTGGCGCCGCGCTTCTTCGCGTGCTCCATCTCCTCAAGCACCACGATCCCCGCCCCTTCGCCCATCACGAACCCGTCGCGGTCCCGGTCCCAGGGGCGCGAGGCGCGTTCGGGCGTGTCGTTGAAACCGGTGGAAAGCGCCCGCGCCGACGCGAAGCCGGCGATCCCGATCCGGCATACCGCCGCTTCGGCGCCGCCGGCGACCATCACGTCCGCATCGTCGAGCATGATCATCCGCGCCGCGTCCCCGATCGCATGCGCGCCGGTCGCGCAGGCGGTCACCACCGAATGGTTGGGTCCCTTGAAGCCGTAGCGGATCGAGACCTGCCCGGAAGCGAGGTTGATCAGGGTCGCGGGAATAAAAAACGGCGTCACGCGGCGCGGACCGCGCTCGTTCATCGTGATGGAGCCGTCGAAGATGATCTTGAGGCCCCCGATACCGGATCCGATCAGAACTCCCGTTCGCTCAAGATCTTCTTCGGCCTCCGGCATCCATCCGGCGTCCTCGACCGCCTCCGCCGCCGCGCCCAGCGTGTAGACGATGAAATCGTCCATCTTGCGCCGATCCTTGGCGTTGGTGACGGAGTCCGGATCGAAGTGCCCGTTGCCGCTTTCCCCGATGGGCACCGACCCCGCGATCTTGCAGGGGAGATCGGAGACGTCGAATGTGTCGACGGCCCGGATGCCCGACTCGCCGTTGACGAGGCGATTCCATACATGGCCGACCCCGGCCCCCAGAGGGGTGACGAGGCCGAGTCCGGTAACGGCGACACGTCTCATGCCCGCACCGATCTTTGGCACTTCATCGCGAGTCGCCGAACCATCCTGGCGGACCCTGCACAGCGGGCGGGATCAAGCGTCCGCGTTCTCTTCGATGAAGTTGATCGCATCCTTGACAGTCAGAATCTTCTCCGCCGCGTCGTCCGGAATCTCGCATCCGAACTCCTCCTCGAACGCCATGACGAGCTCAACGGTGTCGAGGCTGTCGGCGCCCAGGTCGTCGATGAAGCTCGCATTGTCGGTGACCTTGGCTTCCTCGACGCCAAGATGCTCGACCACGATCTTCTTCACACGGTTGGAAGTGTCGCTCATGTCAGGGTTCCCCGGTGTGGTACGCGATGGGCCGGGCACGGAGGGACCCAAGTCCAACGGGATACTCGGCCGCGCGGTGAGGTCCGATACCTAGCACAATCGTCATGGCCTTTCCAGCGCACCCCCCGAACCCGCCGGCCCGCTAGAGCATGGCCATCCCGCCGTTCACGCTGAGCGTTTGCCCGGTGACATAGGCCGCTTCGTCGCTGGCGAGAAAGACCACGCAGGCAGCGACATCCGCGGGTGTGCCGAGGCGGCCCGTCGGTATCCGCTCGGTGAGTCTCGCGGTCCGGTCGTCGTCGAGGCCTTGCGTCATGGCGGTGTCGATGAACCCGGGTGCCACGCAGTTCACGGTGATGTTGCGCGCCGCGACTTCCGCCGCGAGGGCCTTCGTCATCCCCGTCATCCCCGCTTTCGAGGCGGCGTAGTTGGCCTGTCCCGGATTTCCCGTCTGGCCTACGATCGAGGTAATGGCGACGATCCGGCCCCATCGCGCGCGCATCATGCCGCGGAGGGCGGCGCGGGCCAGCCGGAACCCGGCGGTGAGGTTGACGTCGAGCACGACTTGCCAGTCCTCGTCCCGGACCCGCACGAACAGGTTGTCGCGCGCAAGCCCGGCATTGTTGACCAGTATGTCGACTCCCCCCATCGCCTCCGTCGCCGCCTTCGCCAGACCGTCGGCGGACCGGGGGTCGGCGAGGTCGGCGGTCAGGACATGGACGCGGTCTCCGAGCGCGGCCGCGCGCTCCTCCAGCGCGTCCCGGTTGCGGCCGGCCAGGGACACGGTCGCACCCTGCCCGTGGAGCGCCGACGCCACCGCTCCGCCGATGCCGCCGGAGGCACCGGTGACCAGAGCGCGTCTGTTTCCAAGATCGAACATCGCCAGTCCCCAATCGCCCGGGATTTTCAGAGCTTCATGAGCGCATCGATATCGTCGGGGCTTTCCACGGAGAGCGCGACGAGTTCGCGATCGATCCGCCGCGCGAGTCCGGTGAGGACCTTCCCGGCGCCGATCTCGACCACCGTTTCGACACCGGCGTCGCGCATGGCAAGCACGCACTCACGCCACCGGACGAGCCCGGTCACCTGCGCGATGAGAAGCTCGCGAATCTCGTTCGGATCCGATACGGGTTCCGCCGATACGTTGGCGATCAGCGCCGGTTGGGGCGGGTTCATGTCGATCGTCGAAAGAGCGACCCCCATCGCGTCCGCGGCCGGTTGCAGCAACCGACAGTGGAACGGCGCCGAAACGGACAGCATGATCGCGCGCCTGACCCCGCGTTCCCTGGCCAGCGTCACCGCACGCTCGACAGCCTCGGCGTTGCCGGAAAGAACGACCTGTCCCGGCGCGTTGTCGTTGGCGATGTCGCACACCTGATCTTCCGCCGCGTCCTCGGCGATCCCGCGCGCCTGGTCGAACGTCGCGCCGAGCAGGGCCGCCATCGCGCCTTCACCGACCGGCACGGCCCCTTGCATCGCCCCGCCCCTGGTCCTGAGCAGCCGCGCCGCATCCGGCAGGGCGAAGGTGCCCGCGGCGGCAAGAGCCGAGTACTCGCCGAGCGAATGTCCCGCGACGTGCGACACCCGGCCGTCGAAATCGAAGCCGGCATCCCGGACGAGCACCCGCAGCACGGCCATGCTGATCGCCATCAGCGCCGGTTGCGTATTTTCGGTCAATATCAGGTCTTCCGCCGGTCCCTCGCGGACGATGCGGGACAGGTTCATGCCGAGGGCGTCGTCGACCTCTTCCAGCGTCTCGCGCGCGATCGGAAACGCAGCCAGCAGCGCCTCTCCCATGCCGACGGCCTGGGAGCCCTGCCCCGGAAACACAAAGGCGATCGTCATTTCAATCCCGACGGGGAACGACCTGGAAATGCCGACGCGATTCGGCTCCGGAAACAGACACAGGGCCACGAGTCCTGTCAACCCGCGCGATCCGGCGGGGCTTCGGCGTTCGCTTGCGCGGTAAAGGGAAATGTGTATAGTCCGCGCGCCGCCGAGCGGAACGGCTTCGCTTGTCTCCGGCGGCTAGCCTTTATTGTGGTCCGGCCGAGGCATCGAGGAGCGCCGCGAAGTGGCATTTTACGAGAGCGTCTATATCGCGCGTCCGGATATTTCGTCCGCCCAGGTCGAGGCGCTGACGCAACGCTTGACCGAGATCATCGAGTCCGGCGGCGGACGCGTCACCAAGAACGAGTACTGGGGCCTCAAGAACCTCGCATACCGGATCAAGAAGAACCGCAAGGGGCACTATTCGTTGCTCAACATCGACGCACCGAGCGATGCGGTGGGCGAGTACGAGCGCAACATGCGGTTGAGCGAAGACGTGCTTCGCTATCTCACCGTCCGGGTCGACGAGCTCGACGAGAACCCTTCCATCATGATGACGCGCGGCTCACGCGACGATCGCGGCCGCGGCCGCGGCCGCGGGTTCGGCGGCCGGGACGGGCCCCGGCCGCAGGCCGCCCCGCGGGCGGAAGGGCAAGCCGGCACCGCGGAAGAAAAGTCGGCGGATAAGCCCAAGGAGGCGTCAGAATGAGCCGGCGGCCTTTTTTCCGGCGCCAGAAGAGCTGCCCGTTCTCGGGCCCGAATGCGCCGAAGATCGACTACAAGGACGTGAGGCTGCTGCAGCGCTTCATCTCCGAACGCGGCAAGATCGTGCCGAGCCGCATCACCGCGGTCTCCACCAAGAAGCAGCGCGAACTCGCCCAGGCGATCAAGCGCGCTCGTAATATCGCGCTCTTGCCCTTCATCATCCGCTGACGGCGGCCCGGGCGGCGGCGCCTGATGTCCCGCCAGCTGCTTCTCGCCATCGCCGCCGGCGCCGTGGCCGCGCTGTTCTACGTGGCGGTCGGGCTGGGGTCCTTCGGCTCGCTGATCCTCGCCTATCTGGCCCAGCTTCCGCTGTTCGCGATCGGTCTCGGGGCCGGGTTTCTGCACGCCCTGATCGCGGCGGGCGTCGGCGCGGTCCTGATCGCCGGCGCGCTGCCGCTGGGCGCGGCGGGGCTGTTTCTCGCCACCGCCGCCCTGCCGGTGCTGGTGCTTACCAATCGTGCGCTGCTCAGCAGGACCGACCCTGACGGCAGCGTGGAATGGTATCCGCCGGGCTACCTGCTCGCGATCCTGAACGGCATCGCGCTCGCGGCGCTGCTCGCGGCCGCGCTCGTGTTCTGGGGCCGGCCGGACGGCATGATCGGGGCGGGAAAGGAGCTGCTCGCCGAAATGACGCGGGGGACCGTCGCGGGCGGCATGAGCGAACAGGCGATCGCGGCGGCGCAGGACCGGCTCGCGTGGTTCCTGCCGGCGCTGGTGCTGAGTTCCTGGCAGATCATGGTGATGGTCAACGGGCTGCTGGCCCAGGGCGTGCTGTCCCGGTTCTCGCTCAACATCCGTCCGGGCGCGCCGTTTCGCGAGCTATGGCTACCGCAATGGCTGTCGTTCGCGTTCGTCGCCGCGCTGGTCGCTTCGTTCCTGCCCGGACGGATCGGCGACCTGGGCGGCAACGCGGCGATCGTCGCCGCGCTGCCCTTTGTCTTTCTCGGACTGTCGGTTATACATGCGCTATCCGCGCGCTGGCCCGCGCGGATATTTGTCTTGGTTTGCGTGTATGTCGCCCTGTTCATCGCCGGCTGGCCTGCGGTGATCGTCGCGGCGATCGGATTTCTCGAAACATGGCTTTCCCTGCGGCGGCGGTTTTCGAGGGGCCGCCGCCAGGACGAGGAGGAGTAGCGGATGCAGGTGATCCTGTTGGAGCGCATCGAAAAGCTCGGCCAGATGGGTGACGTGGTCGACGTCAAGCCGGGCTATGCGCGGAACTTTCTCTTGCCGCAGCACAAGGCCCTGCGGGCGAGCAAGGAAAACATCGAGACCTTCGAGGCGCGTCGTGTGCAGCTCGAAGCGGACAATCTCGCCCGGCGCGAGGAAGCGGAAAAGGTATCGGGCAATTTCGACGGGCTCACGGTGGTTCTGACGCGGCAGGCCTCGGACAGCGACCAGCTTTACGGCTCGGTAACCAAGCGTGACATCGCGGACGCCATAGGCGAGGCCGGCTTCACCATCGCGCGCACGCAGGTCGCGCTCGATCGTCCGATCAAGACGGTCGGCCTTCATGCAATCCGGATCCAGCTGCACCCGGAGGTCTCGGTCACGATCACCGCCAACGTCGCGCGCACCGCGGAAGAGGCGGAGGCGCAAGCGCGCGGCGAAACCATCGGGGCGGCGGACGACGATGACGATGCGGTCGAGCCGGGCATCGCGGAGACCGTCGAAGAAACGCCCGTCGAGGAAGCGCCGGAGGAAGAAGCGCCCGCCGAGGATTAGCCTGGACGGATCCCGCCTCACCCGGCCGGCCCGAACCGCCGCATCGATCCAGACGATATGAGTCGCGACCGAATCGCCTTCATCGCCGGCCCCGCCCGCCACGCCCAGAGCGCCCTCAAGGCGCTCAAGAAGCGATACGGCTCGGTCGAACCGGACGAAGCCGACGTCATTGTCGCGCTGGGCGGCGACGGGCTGATGCTGGAGACGCTGCACCGGTTCATGGGGCACAAGATCCCGATTTACGGGATGAACCGCGGCACCGTGGGATTTCTTCTCAACGCCTACAGCAGCCGCGGCCTGCGCGAACGGCTCGCGACGGCCATGGAAGTCGAGCTTCGCCCGCTCTCGATGAGGGCGACCTCGATCGACGGTTTCCCGGGTAACGGCGAAGGCCATCAACGAGGTGGCGCTGCTGAGGCAGACCCGGCAGGCGGCCAGGGTCCGTATCAGGATCGACGGCACGGTGCGGATGCCCGAGCTGGTCTGCGACGGGGCGATCATCGCCACGCCGGCGGGCAGCACCGCCTACAATCTATCCGCGCACGGACCGATCATCCCGATCGGCGCGCAGCTGCTGGCTTTGACGCCGATCAGCGCCTTCCGGCCGCGGCGGTGGCGAGGCGCGCTCCTTCCGTCTTCCGCGAAGCTCGGAATCGACGTGCTGGAGCCGAAGAAACGTCCGGTCAGCGCGGTCGCCGACTATACCGAGCTGCGCGACGTGCGAACGGTCGTGGTCCAGGAGGACCGTTCCGCGACCCTGACCTTGCTGTTCGACCCCGAGCACAACCTCGAAGACCGCATTCTCAACGAGCAGTTCATCCCCTGAACCGGGACAGACCCTGCAAGTGTGCTAGAAATGCGCCCGACGGGCGGCGACCGAAGTCCGAGACAGGCAGCGATTTGAGAAGGAAGACACCAATGGAAACTCGAAACCGCACCTATCGCAACGTGATAACCGCGGGGGCGCTATTCGCCGCGCTGGGCGTCGCGGAAGCCGCGGCGGCCGCCGACAAGCTCTCGGTCGGCGCGCTCCGCTTCACCTCGCACAGCGGGGGCTTCATCGCCCTCGAGAACGGCCATTTCAAGAAGGAAGGCCTGGACGTCGAATTCCGCTTCTTCCAGGCGGCGGCGCCCACCGCGGTGGCGCTTGCCGGGGGCGATGTCGATTTCGCGATCGCGGGCGTCACGGGCGGCTACATGAACCTCGCCGCCAAGGGCGCGATCAAGGCCGTCGGCGGGGTCCTGCACGAGCACAAGGACGTCGACGGCATGGCCATCATGGCGTCGAAGAAGGCCTACAAAGCCGGGTTCACCAAACCCGAGCAACTCAAGGGCAAGTCGCTGGCGATGACCCAGTCGGGCTCGACCTTCCACTACATGGGCGCCGTTCTGGCGGAGAAATTCGGATACTCGATCAAGGACATCACGGTGCGGCCGCTGCACAAGGTGGGCGCGATGATCGGCGCGTTCAAGTCGGGCCAGGTCGACGCGATGCTCATGGTGCCCCACATCGCCAAGCCTCTCGACCGGGCCGGCGCGGGCAAGATCATCGGCTGGCTGCGCGATTATCGACCCGACTACCAGATCACCGTGCTGCTGAGCTCGACGAAGAACATCAAGGAGAAGCCGGAGCTGGTGAAGAAGTTCCTGCGCGCCTACTCGCAGGGCATGGCGGACTTCAACCGGGTGATGCTGAACCAGGCCAGGGACCCGGCGGCGACGGAGGCCATGGTCAAGCTGATCCACAAATACGTCTATACCTCGCGTCCCTATGCGAAGGCCGCGCCGTCGATCAAGGCGGGCGCCATGTATCTCAATCCGGGCGCGTCGCTCGATCTCAAGAGCATCGAGCACCAGCTTGAATGGCACCAGTCGCAGGGTTTCGTGGCCAAGACCGTCACGATGGAGCAGATCGTCGATACCAGCTTCGTCAAGACGAACTGACCGCGTCCCGCACAAGAGCGGAACAGGGCCGGTCCCGGCGGGCCGGCCCTTTTCGTTGAGGGTCGGGGTGCCGATGCACCCGGGGCTGTATGAAACATGGAGTTCCCGCGCATGAACGACTTTCCGGGAATGAGGACGGTGCGCATGCGGGACCGTCCGGCGCGGGTCTATCGGGGCGATCTTTGCGTTGTCGGATCCGGCGCGGCGGGTCTGTCGGCGGCGCTGGAAGCGGTTGCGCTGGGCCGCAAGGTCGTCCTGGTGGATGCCGCGCCCCAACTCGGCGGCCAGGCGGTGGGCGCCGCTCTCGGCACGATCTGCGGGCTGTTCCGCAACGGGAAGGTGCCCAGACGCCTGACCCACGGAGCGATGGACGACATGTTCGAATCCCTGTTCGCGCAAGGCAATGCCGACCTGCGCCGGGTGCGGGGAACCTTCATCCTCGATTACGTCCCGAACGCATGGATGCGCTGGGCGGAACGGAAAATCGCGGAAACCGGTATCGTCCCCCTGCCCGGCGCCATCGTCCGCCGGGTCGAACAGCGGGACGGCTATGTCGAGGCACTCTCCCTCAGCACGCGCTTCGGGGATGCACGGGTCGAGGCCGGGCGCTTCGTCGACGCCTCGGGCGATGCCGTCCTGCCCTGGCAGGCGGGGCTGGAGCTGCGGGAGTCCGAAAGGCGAGTCCTCGGCACGGTCATGGCGATCCTGGAAGACGTGGATACGGCGATCTGCGCCGACTATCCCCGCTCGCTCTATCACGGGCTGATCCGCGAGAGCGCGGAGGAATTCGGCCTGGTGCGCGCGGAAGGACCGGTCTTCGTCATACCCGGGACACGAAAGCTGCTGCTCAACCTGACCCATGTGGAAACACCGATGGAGACGGCCGGTCTGGCTCTGGCCGGGATCGAGGGGCGGAGACAGGTCGACGCCCTGCTGGCCCTGTTCAGGCGCGAGCTGCCGGAGGCGTTCGGCGAGGCGAAGGTCGCGGTCTACGGCAATGCGGGCCTCCGCCAGACCCGGACCATCGTCGGGCGGAGCCATGTCACGGTGGAGGATGTCGCGACCGGGTCGCGGCCGCCGGACGCCGTCGCGCGCACCACCTGGCCGATCGAACTGCACGGCGACATGGCCGGCGCGCACTGGACGATCTTCGACGAGGACCACATCCACTACATCCCGTTCGGAGCGATGCTCCCGAAGGGCCTGCACAATGTCGTGGTCGCCGGGCGCTGCATCGACGCCGCACCGGCCGCGCTCGCCAGCCTCAGGGTCATGGGTCCCTGCTTCGCGATGGGCCGGGCCGCGGCGGCGGCGACGGCGCTGAACGCCAGCGGCTCCCTGCACCAGACCGACATCGCCGCCCTTCAGGACGCGGTCGCGGACAACCTGACCCTCGAGACAACCGACGCCTGGGCGGGCGAGGTGGTGAGGGAATCCGGTCCGGAAGCGGAGGGAGAAGGGGCGTAGAGCCTGTCCGTCTCGGATTGAACCGCCTCCTCATGCCTGAGTCCTCCCCGTCATGCCCGTGTGTGGACGCCCCCGTTGATGCAAGCATTTTCTTTGGTGGGTTGGGCCTGCGGTCAGGTACTTCCGTGTGTCCGGCCTCTCGCTGCGGCATGGGTTCGCCGCGGGCCTGTATGGAGATGCGCGGATCGGGTCCAAATCGGACTTCCGTGCTCGCGTGCACGCCGCACATGACTGGTTTTCCCGATCCCGTCTCGTCGACCATGTGCCCTTACCCGATCCTCCGTCCTGCCCGCATCCCCGACGGTCTCCCGCGCGTCCCCGCCCGCTCAGACGGCGGTGGGAGCCCGGTAGACCTCCTTGTTCACCATCACCGCCCAGGCGATGCGCGCCATCCGGTTGGCCAGCGCCACCGCCACGACCATCCTCGGCTTGCGCGCCAGCATCCGGGCGAGCCAGGGATCGCCGGTCTCGCCCCGCCGGCAGGCCCAGCGCACCTGCGCCATGGCGCCGCAGACCAGCAGCCGCCTGAGGTCGCGTTGACCCATCTTCGATATCCTGCCCAGCCGGGGCTTGCCCCCGGTGCTGTGCTGGCGTGGCACCAGCCCGAGCCAGGCGGCGAAGTCGCGCCCGCACCGGAAGCTCTCCATCGGCGGTGCGAAGGCCTGAATCGCCATCGCGCAGATCGGCCCGACGCCCGGGATCGTCATCAGCCGCACCGCGTCCGCGTCCCGGCGCGCGTGGACGTGGATCTCCTTCTCCAGGCCGGCGATCTTCGCATCGAGGCCCGCAATCTGCTCAAGCAGAAGGGTGCCCAGCTCGCATACCGGCGCCGGAAGAGCGGAACCCGGCTCCTCCAGCGCCGCCGCCAGACGAGCGACATGAGCTCTCCCCTGCGGGGCTACGATGCCGAACTCCGCCAGATGCCCCCGCAGCGCGTTGATCGTCTGCGTGCGCTGGCGCACCAGAAGATCGCGCGTGCGGAACAGCATCGCTCTCGCCTGCTGTTCCTCCCCCTTCACAGCAACCAAGCGCATGCTCGGCCGCAGACCCGCCTCGCAGATCGCCTCCGCGTCCGTCGCGTCGTTCTTCTGGCGCTTCACGAACGGCTTCACGTAGAGCGGCGGGATCAGCCGCACCGCGTGGCCGAGCTTCATGATCTCCCGGCCCCAGTAGTGCGCGCTCGCGCACGCCTCCATCGCCACCACACAGCGCGGCAGAGAGGCGAGGAAGGCCAGAAGCTTCCCCCGCCTCAGTGTCTTGCGGAAGGCGACCGAGCCGTCCGCCCCCGCCCCATGCAGCTGAAAGCTGCGCTTCGCCAGATCGATCCCGATGATGCTAACCTCGCCCATGGATGCCTCCTCCCTCAGGTCGTGAGCCACAGACACAACCTTGGCACATCGCGATGCCGTCGGGAGGGGGCGTCCACCCCATCGGACTTGTTCTATTGCTGTCCGGTGTAGGGTCTGTCCGCCATTTGTCGGGACCAATTCTGGTCTGGCCCCCCAACGTCATGGTCGGATCACGGCGGTCCGTACCATCCACCACACCCTCGCCCGGCCCCTCCCGCAAGCGGGAGGGGAGAAGATGAGGCGGACTCGGCGAGGGAGTCCCCCTCTCCCCCGCGGGGGAGAGGGCCGGGGTGAGGGGCTTCTCGGGTGACAGCCGGCTGTGACCGAATCCGGTCCAAAAATTCTCTAAATATCTGAAAAATAGGGTTTTTTCTTGTTCAGAAAGGCCTCGATCCCGCGGGTAAACGCCTCGCCGAAGCGGATTTTCTCGAACGCTTGTCCCTCGCTCCTCAGACCCGCCGAAAGCGGTGCCTCGTAGGTCTCGTTGAGCACCTGCTTCAGGGTGGCGAGCGGGATGCTGGGCCGCGCGGCGAGGTCGGCGACCCAGCGCGCGACCGCCTCGTCCAACCGGCCCGCGGGGACGACCTCGCTCACAAGTCCCCAGGCCTCGGCCTCCGCGACCCCGATTCGGCGGCCGCGCATGATCATCTCCTTGGCGCGCCCGAGGCCGGCGACGCGGGCGAGCCGCTGGGTGCCGCCCGATCCCGGGATGGCGCCCAGATTGATTTCGGGCAGCGCGAACTCCGTGCCTTCCTCGGCGATCCGGAAATCGCAGGCGAGCGCGATCTCGAAGGCGACCCCCATGGCGTAGCGCTCGACGGCGGCGACCACCGGCTTGCGGCAACGCTCGGGCGCGGCCACCGCCCAGGCCAGATCGGCCATGCCGTCGGCGGGAACCTTCTGGAACCCGGCGATGTCGCCGCCGGAGCTGAACACCCCGTTCGCGCCGCGGATCACGATGACCCTGACATCGGGGTGGGCGTCGAGCTCTTCCAGAATTGCCGCGAACTGAGCGCGGGCGGCGAAGCTCACCACGTTGAGGGGCGGCCGGTCGAAGATCAGCGTCCCCTGCCCCGCCCGGGCATCGATCTCCCAGCGGAGCCCGTCGGGCTCCGAGAGCATCGCCCCGCGTCGTTCCGATAACTCGTTCACGCGATCCTCCAATGCAACGGCCATGCGCCGCATAAGGCCACACGGACGAGCCCCGCGGCAACATCGCGGCGGCTCTGGCACCGCCCGGACCGCTCGGGCAGAATGGCGCGCCTTCCGGCGGCGGGTGGCGCGAGACGAGAGATTATGCGGGGTCAGGCGATGGCGGCGGTATTGATCGACCGCGAGGGCGGCATTGCGACGGTCACGATCAACCGGCCGGAGAAGCGCAATGCGCTGAACGCGGCAGGCTGGGACGCGCTTTCGGAGGCGTTCGAGACCCTGTCGGAGGAAGACGACCTGCGCTGCATCGTGCTGCGCGGCGCAGGCCCTGACGCGTTTGCCGCCGGAGCCGACATGTCCGGCTTCATGGACGAGCATTCCAACGCGGAACTCGCGAGAAGCTACATGGGCAAGACCCACCGCACCTGCGAAGCGATCTCCAGGGGCCGCCATCCGGTGGTCGCCATGATCCACGGCTATTGCCTCGGCGGCGGGTTCGAGATCGCGACGGCCTGCGATATCCGGATCGCGGCGCGGTCGAGCCGTATGGGCGTGCCGGCGCGGCTGGTCGGGCTTTACCTGGGCTACGGGCTGCTCGACACGATGATCGCGGCCGTGGGACAGGCGAATGCGCTTGAGATCGCGCTGGAAGGCCGCGTCTACGGCGCCGAGGAAGCCTTCGCCAAGGGCATGATCAACCGGGTCGTGGAGGACGACGCGCTGGAAGAAGAGGCCTACGCGTCGGCCCGCCGCATCGCGGAGGGCGCGCCGCTGGCGGCGCGCTGGCACCGCAAGGCCGTTCACAGGCTCGCCGATCCCGCGCCGCTTTCCGAAGAAGAGATCGCGGAGTCGTTCTCCTACGCCGACACCGAGGACTACCACGAGGGCTACCGGGCGTTCCTCGCCAAGGAAAAGCCCGCCTTCAAGGGCCGCTGAGCAATGAGCGGAACGGAAAACGGCGCCCGCGCAACGGGACCGCTCGCGGGCGTCAGGGTAATCGAATGCGCGCAGGTGGTGGCGGGCCCGACTTGCGGCTACATGCTGGCCGATCTCGGCGCGGACGTGATCAAGGTCGAACGCGCGCCGATGGGCGACGACGTCCGCCGCATGACACCGCCCTCGATAGAAGGCGAATCGGCGGCCTTCATGATGCTCAACCGGAACAAGCGCGCGATCGCGCTCGACCTCAAGCAGGACCCCGCCAAAGAGGCGTTCCTGCGGCTGGTGCGGAGCGCCGACGTGCTGATCGAGAACTATCGGCCGGGCGCGATGGAACGCATGGGTCTGGGCTACGATGACCTCAAGGCGGAGAACCCGGCGCTGGTCTACGCGACCATCTCGGGTTTCGGGCGGACCGGCCCCTATGCCGGGCGCGGCGGCTACGATCTCGTCGCCCAGGCCATGTCGGGCCTGATGAGCATCACGGGAGAAGCGCCGGGCCGCCCGCCGGTCAAGGTGGGCTCCCCGATCGCCGATTTCGCGGCCGGGATTCTCGCCGCGCTCGGCATCGTCTCGGCCTATACCCACCGCCTCAAGACCGGCGAGGGCCAGTTTCTCGAAACCTCGCTGTTCGAGGCGGCGATTTCGGCGACCTTCCACCAGACCGCGATGTTCCTCGCCACCGGCGAGCCGCCGCCGCCGCTCGGCTCGGCGCATCCGCTGGCCGCGCCCTATCAGGCCTACGAGACCGCTGACGGCTGGATCACGGTCGGCGCCGGCAACGACGCCAACTGGCCAAGGCTCGCCAGGGCGCTCGGCGCGTCCGAACTCACCCAGGACCCGCGCTTCCTCACCAACGACGACCGGATGAACAACCTGGCGGAGCTCAACGAAGAACTGGCGCCGCTGTTCAAGGCGCACGGCTCCGACAGCTTGCTCGCGACGCTGGAGGAGCTCGGCGTGCCAGCGGGTCCGGTGCTCGACATCGGACAGATGACCGAGGATCCGCAAACCGTCGCCCGCAACATGATCATGGAGGTCGAGCACAGCCGGCTCGGCCCGGTCCGCACACTCGGTCCTCCGGTCAAGCTGGGCTCCACGCCCGCGAACGTGCGGCGGGGCGCCCCCGTGCTCGGCGAGCACAGCGCCGAAATCCTCGGGGAATACGGTTACGGCGCCCACGAGATCGCGGCGATGGCGGAAAGCGGCGCGGTCGTCCTGGCCTGAAACGCGCCCTTCGATAGGGGCTTATCCCGATTACTTAACAGCGGTCGGTTTGCGTGGCGCGGATCGGCGCCCGCACCGTCGCCCCATCCCGGCGGGCGCGCATCCGTCCCGCCCTGCCGTCATGGTCGGCGAAGGCCGACCATCCACGAGTTTTTCTGGCGGGGCGGAACGACAAAAAAGCGTGGATGGTCGGCCTTCGCCGACCATGACGCGGGGAAACGGTTCCGTTCGGACCGGATACGCCCCGACACCTTCCGCAACGCCGGTCAAACTCCCACTCGTCAAGTAATCGGGATAAGCCCCTATCGATACGGCGCTGGGGCGCTACTCAGATCCTATGAGGTGATTCGTTGACCGGCGCTACGGTGTCGGTGTTGTCGACCGTCCTCAAGAGGAGATCTGGGATGCCCCCGAGGAACCAGACCGCGGCGCCGGCCGGTGGTGAGAATAGCACGTTGTATGTATCGATCGAGGTGAGCCGGACGAGTTGGGTTGTCGGGTTGAAGGGCCCGGCGTGTGGGCGGATTGGGCTTCACGTGCTGCGGCCTTCGGATGTTGAGGGTCTTGCGGCTCTGATTGCGCGCCACCGTTTGCGGGGCGCGCGTGCGGTTGGCGGCGCGGTTCGCGTTCTGTGCTGCTACGAGGCGGGCTATGAGGGGTTCTGGCTGGCGCGCTGGCTGGCGTTGGAGCTGTCTGTTGAGACGGTTGTGTTGGACCCTGCGAGCCTTCCCGTGGACCGCAAGGCGAAGCAGCGCAAGACGGACCGGATCGATGCCCGGAGGATGGTTCGGGCGCTGGTTGCGCATGACCGGGGCGATACGACGGCGCTGCGCCGGGTTCGGGTTCCGAGCGTCGAGCAGGAGGACAATCGGCGGCTGCTTCGCGAGCGCCGTTGTCTGGTCAAGGAGCGGACGTCGCTGTGCAACCGGATCGGCGGGTTGTTGAAGCTGCACGGCATCTTCGATCTGCATCCCCGCGCGCGCGGGTTCGCGGCCAGGCTCGGCGAGGCGCGGACGGGGTATGGCGCGCCCTTGCCGGCGCGCGCGCCGCGAGGTTGAGCGTCTGGCCGCGCGTCTCGCCCTGGTGGAGCGTCAGATCGCCGAGGTCGAGGCCGAGCGCGACGCGGCGGCGCGGTCCGGAGAGGCGCTCTCGATGGCGGCTGCGCCGGAGGGCGGCGCGGCGCGGGCGGCGGCCAAGATCGCGGCGCTGGTCCGGCTCAAGGGGATCGGCGCCAACGACGCCACCCTGTTGGTCCACGAGGTGTTCTGGCGTGACTTCCGCAACCGCCGCGAGCTGGCCGGCTGGGCCGGCATCGCGCCGGCGCCGTGGGCCAGCGGGAAGGTCCGGCGCGACCAGGGGATCGGCCGCGACGGCCCGGGCTGGGTCCGCGCCCAGCTGGTCCAGATGGCGTGGCGCTGGCTGCGCTTCCAGCCCGACAGCGCGCTCGCCAGGTGGTTCGAGAAGCGCACCGCCGGCGGCGACGCCAGGGCGCGCCGGGTGATGATCACCGCGCTCGCCCGCAAGCTGCTGATCGCGCTGTGGCGCCTCGCCGAGACCGGGCTGGTGCCGTCCGGCGCCAGGCTCGCCTGAGATCGCGACCTTCCGGCCCCCGCCGGACGCGGCAGGGGCCGGGCCGGGCGGTGCGCGAGCGATCCTTACCCGGGCTGAAAGACGCCGCTACTCAGAGGGCTCCCACCGCTCGGAACGTTGCCCGCGCCGCACGCGGGATCGGGGTACGGAACCGGCAACGCCGGAAACCGACCGGATAAAAGGCGGGTCCGCGCAACACACGCGAGACCGATGCGACAAACGTTCCGACCCGGCACACAAGGCAAACCCGCCAAACCACACAGCCAACAAAACTGGACAAATCCAATGCCCTGAACAACCCCAAGCCAAAGCTTGACAAAACACACCTCATAAAAGGGTGAGGGGTAGGGTTGGCAATCCGATAATCACCCTCATCCCGAGTAGGCGCGCCAGCGCCGTATCGAGGGACGCGCCTCCATCACCCCAGAAGGTCGCAGGCGAGTCTGGCCGCCGTGACGTCCTCGATGGCGATACCGACCGAATCGTAAATTACCGTTGCGCCTTCCGGGACGGTCTTCGTGCCGGCGTAGACCTCGCCGATTTCGGCGAAGATCTCGCACCCCGAACCACGCACGTTCCCCGCCTGGTCACGCGCGGCGTCGTAGGACTCCACGACGACCGTGTTCGCCATCGCCGCGTCGTCGAGCTCGCGCCCGTCCCTGCCGTTCCACCCGACGGAAGCCACGAAGGCGCCGGGCTTCAGCCAACCTCCCATCAGGATGGGCTCCGTGGCGGACGTGGTGCAGGCTACGATGTCCGCATCGCGCACCGCGCTCTCTGCATCGTCCATGAAGATCGCGCCGATTTCCTCAGCGGCGACACGCCCGGAGGTTTCGGTCCGGCCCCACAGCCGGAGTTCGCCGAGCGGCCTGACCGCGGCCAGCGCGCTGGCGTGGGCGCGGGCCTGCACGCCGCTCCCCATGATGGTGACCACCTCGGGGTTGCGAACGGACAATTTGCGCGCGGCGGCGGCCGACCCCGCCGCCGTTCTCATCTCGGTGATCAATCGGCCGTCCAGCACCGCAATCGGCGATCCGTTGTCCTTGTCGAACACCAGGATCGTCGCCTGGTGGGTGGGAATGCCGGTACCGGCATTGCCGTGGTAGAGGGTGACGACCTTGACCGCCATGGCATCGCCGATGGCCGGCATCGCGCCCATGAACGCGTCCTTCCCGGGTACCGGAAGCATCTGGCGCACGGGCTGCACCACTTCGCCCGCAGAAAACGAGATCATCGCCCGTTCGATCGCGTCGATCAGCGCGGGCCATTCGAGAACGCCCGCGATCGCCGCCTCGTCATGGAACGGAAGCGTTTCCGGACCTTGCGCCATTTCGGTTCCTCCAACGTCTCCCGGCCAAATCTCGCTCAGACGAACGGGTCCGGGCAGGGCAAGCCCAGCGCGACCGCGCCCTGGATCGCGCCGGCGATGTCCCAGGTGAGCGCGATGTGGCGCGCGACCGCGTTGGCATCGCGCCAGGCGCGGTTGACCGGATCGCCGGCGGCGAGGCCCCGCCCGCCCGAGATCGGCAGCAAACGCTCGATCGCACGGCAGCAGGCCATGGCCGCGAAGGCGTTGTCCCGGCGGTAGCGCACCCGCTCCTCGACGGCGGGCATCGCGCCGGCCTCTCCCCATGCGACGATCTCGCGCCGGTTGCGGTCGACCAGCGCATGGACCGCATCGATCTCGGCCATCGACTCGGCGATCCTGAGCTGGATACTCTGCTGGCTCGCCAGCGGAGCGCCGGTCGCGCGACTGGTCGGCTGCATGGACGTCGTCAGATGCTCGACCGCGCCCCGGGCCGCGCCGATGGCGACGCCAACCAGATTGAAGCTGAACACCGCCATCTGCGGCAGCCGGTAGAGGTAGCCCGGATTGACTTCGCAACCCGGTCCCTCCCCCGCGCATAGCGCGGAAAACAGCGCGATCCGACGGTCGGGAACGAACGCGTTCTCCACCGCGATGTCATTGCTGCCGGTCCCCGCGAGACCGGTCGCGTTCCAGGTATCGACGATGCGGCAATCGTCGAGCGGCACGACCATGTAGCTGGCTTCACCGCCGGAGGTGTCGTCCGAGGGTAGTTTGGCCACCAGAATCGCCCAGCCGCAGAAATCGACGCCGCTGGAGAACGGCCAGCGGCCCGATATTCGGAACCCACCTTCTGTCCGCTCGGTCGAAATCCCGGAACCGGCGAACGACGTTGCGACGCAGGTCTCGGGATCGTCGTCCCAAACTTCTTCCTGCGCTTCTCCCGGCATCATGCCGAGCAGCCAGCCGTGGCAGGCGAGCAGTCCGGCCACCCAGGCGCTTGAGGGGCACGCGCGGGCGAGCTCCATCGACATCTCGGTCTGGATCCCGAACGGCAGCTCGAGTCCGCCGAACCCGCGCGGCTGCATCACCCGGTAGAACCCGGCCTTAAGGAAGGCCTCATGGATCTCGGGCAGCAGCTTTCGATTGGCTTCCGTCGCCCCCGCGCGCTCGCGCAGTTCGGGCAGCATCGCCCGCGCCGCTTCGAGGATTTTCTCCGGATCGTCGGTGTCGATCATCCGGCGTTCTAGCAGGTGTAGTTGAGCCCGAGCCTGCCGCCGTCGGCGTAGACGGTCTCGCCTGTGATGTAGCTCGCCTTGTCGCTCGCGAGGAAGGCCACGATGTCGGCGATCTCGCGCGGCGTTCCCATGCGCTTGAGCGGCGTGCGCGACATCGCGACCTTCATGGCTTCGGGATTCTCGTTGACCGCCGCCATCATCGCCGTGTCGATCGAGCCGGGGCCGACGGCGTTCACCCGGATGCCGTGCGGAGCGAGCGCCAGTGCACTCGCCCTGGTCAACTGCATCACGCCGCCCTTGGAGGCGCAATAGGCCGCGATGCTCGGGATCGCCACCTGGGCGTTGACCGACGACATGTTGACGATCGACCCCTCGATACCCGCCGCGACCATCGATTTCGCGGCGCGCTGGGTGGCGAGGAAGGTGCCGATCAGGTTGACGTCGATCACCGAGGTGAACTGTTCGAGCGAGGTCTCAAGGAAGTCGCAGGGAATGGCGATGCCCGCGCAGTTCACCAGTATGGACAGCGGACCGAGTTCGGCGTCGATCCGGTCGAACATCGACGAGACCTTATCGGCGTCGCCCATGTCGCAAACCATCGCCACGGTATCGCCGCCGAGCCGTTCCGCGGCCTCCATGACGCCGGCCTCGTCGATGTCCGCGAGAACGATCCGCGCGCCGTCCTCCGCGATCGCTTCGGCGCAGGCGTAGCCGATCCCCCGCGCGCCGCCGGTAATCAAGGCGGTGGGCCGATCCGTCATTCGAAACTCCTTCCCTGACCTTTGTCTCTCAGACCGCCTTCGCGATCTGGCTTGCGGCGAACGCGAGCCTGTAGAACCGCGACTTGACCGGGGCCAACCCGTCCTTGGTCGGCTCGGTGACAGGCAGGGGCAGATCCTCTTCCTTTCCGCCCGCCAGCAACTCGGCCATCGCCCTGCCGAACACGGTTCCGGGCGCGATGCCGCGGCCGTTATAGCCGATGGGTGTGTAGAGCCCGTCCGCCAGTCGGTGAATCCGGGGCAGGTGGTCGGGAGTCATGGCGATCTGCCCGAACCAGGCCTTCTCGAACTCCACCTTTCCCACGGAGGGAAAGACCCGTTGGAGACTGCGCGCCGCCCAGCGCCGCGACAACCCTTTCTCGCCGCCGTACACGCGGCCCATGGACCCCATGATCAGCCGGTCGAAGGCGTCCCGCCGTACAGCCAACATGAACGGAGCGGTGTCCCACAGGCCCTGCCGTTCCGGCAGGACGGAATGCGCGCGGTCGCCCAGGGGCACGGTCGCGACCTGGAAGTAGTGGATGATCGTGAAAGTCCTGTTCAGTCCCGGCCAGAGATCGTCGGTATAGGCATTGGTCCCGAGCGCCACGGCCCGCGCGGAAACACGGCCCCGGTCGGTGTCGACGATCCACCTGTCTCCATCGCGGCGAAGAGCCTGCGCGGTGACGCCGGTCGATATGCGCGCCCCGGCGCTGAGAGCCGCGCGCGCGAGTCCCCGGACGTAACCCATCGGGTTGATGGTGCCCGCGCGGCGATCGAGCAGACCGCCGCGATAGGCGTCGCTGCCGATCTTCTCCGACGCCTCGGCACGGGACAAGAGCTCGACGGGCGCGCCCAGCCTCCGCCATTCCTCGGCCCGCCGCTCAAGGTCGCGGAACCCCCGCTCCGAATGGGCGGCGTGAATGGTTCCGCTGCGCGTAAGCTCGCAGCGGATCTGGTGACGCTCGATCAGCGACATCACGTAGGCCGGACCGTCCCCCAGCACCTTCGTCAGCACCGCGCCCTTCTCCTCGCCGAGACGGGCGCGCACGTCCCAGGGCGGCAGCCATACACCGGGATTCAGAAGACCTACATTGCGGCCGGAGCCACCGTGACCGATCCTCTGGGCTTCCAGCACGTGGCAATCGAGCCCGCGCTCCGCCGCGTGCAGCGCGGTCGACAGCCCGGTGAAGCCGCCTCCGACGATCGCCACGTCGGTTTCGACATCGCCCTCCATCGGCGAGTCGATATCCGACTCGTCGGCGGTGATGTCCCAGAGCGAGATCGCCGCCGCGTCCGACATCGCGCCTAGCCCGGACTTCTCGGCGATGGATGCCGCACGCTCGTGAAAAGGCTGCCCCCAAGACTGTCACCCTGGACTTGTTCCGGGGTCCAGAATGCAGCAGTCAAGCGTCGGTGCGATTGCTCTGGACCCCGGAACAAGTCCAGGGTGACATCAAGGCGGAGGACAGGGCGCCGCTCAACCGGATTCCAGTCGAAAAAGCACCTGTCACACAGCCACTTGCTCGCGTTCGACATCTCCGGTGGAAGACCTCTTCTGAAAATTCACGCCTACACGTGGGCAGCGGGCGAGAACAGGTTGGGCTGATTGTTCTTCGCGATACTGGATTTCCGCGTCGGCGGCGGGGTGTTGCGGCTCTTGCCGATGAAGCGCGGGATGCCCGAGGTGAAGCAGGCCGCGATCGCCGGAAAGTCGCCGTTCTTGATCGAGCCCAGCGCGTCGTCCTTGGAACAGCCGAGCGGGTTGTCGAGCACCAGCACGTCGGCCTCCAGCCCCGGTTTCAGGAAGCCCGTGTCGAGCCGGTAGACCTTGGCGACGTTGCCGGTCGCGGCGGCGATGATCATCTCGGCCGAATAGTCGGAGAGACACGACAGCTCGCACACCGACTTGATCATGCCGAGCGGCATCACGCCCGTCCCGGTCGGCGTGTCGGTGGCGATCAGGAAACGATCGTACTGGTCGGCCTCGACCGCGAGGTTGAGGCACAGCAGCGCCGTGCGGATGTTGCCGGCCTGACAGATCTGCAACGCGATCTCGGTCTCGTTGACGATGGGCGCGAAATCCTCGTCCGGCATCGCCACCGGCCCGCCGTTGACGTGGAACGAGACGTCGGGGCGCATGTCCATCAGGTGCTTGCCGATGATCGCCGAGGAATCGGGGATCGACGCGCCGCCGGTGTGGCAGTTGACGATCATCCCCGCCGCCTGCGCCATTTTCACATAGGGGGTGTATTCGAAGGGCGACTGGAACTTGCCGAACCCCGCCTTGGCGAGCCAGATCCCCTTGTCGGCCATCTCGTCGAAGTCTTCGGCCGTAAGCCCGGGCTCCAGGATCACCGCGCCGGCATGCACCCGCATCCCGCCGGGCCGGTAATTGTCGAAGCATTTCTTGGCGGCGATGGCGAGCGCCTTCACGCCCTCGGGATCGCTTGGCCGGCCCGGCACATGGACCTCGCAGGCGGTGATCGAGGTGGTGGTCCCGCCATGCAGGTAGCTTTCGAGGAAGCCCACCGTCTTCTGGCGCGGGGTGTAGTCGCCGAAAGTGTTGTGCACCTGCGAATCGATCATGCCCGGCATGGCGGTCATGCCGCCGGCGTCGAGCACCACGTCGCAGGCCTCGATCTTCGATGCCTCGACCGTCCCGACCTCCTTGATGAGCCCGTCTTCCATCAGGATCGAGTCGCCGTCGGCGAGCGGTTCCCGCCAGTCGCCGGTGACGATAGTGTCGAGATTGACGATTGCGGTCTTCATGGATTCCTCCCCGGTGCGGCCGGCCGTCAGACCAGCCCGTCCTCGCACTTGGCGTCCTGTTTGCTGAGCCCGCCGACCCGGTGGTTGAGCCGGCCGCGGTTGGCGATGCAGCAGATCACCGCGATCTCGTCCGGCAGCGGCGCGTCGGGCACCATGACGCTCATCCCGTCGTAATGCGAACGGACGTAGAGCGCATCCTTGTGGGCGAGCGGGATGTCGATCGATTCGCCGGGATAGGCGCGCTTGGTGAAGGACGATATCCACGCCTGGCCGCCGCCCACCGCATCCCGCATCGCGTTGCCGTAGACGGTGGTCAGCATCGCCACCCCGTGCTCCTGCTCGCCGTCGCTGCCGATCAGGGCGGCCTTGCCGTAGCTGTCCGGCGTGTAGGGTCCCAGGGCATCGACCGCCATCGCCGAGATCTTCTCCCCGATCGCGGTCGAGGCGTCGATCAGCCCGCTCAGATCTTCCACGTAGCCCTTCCCCGCCAGCGGGTTCTTGACCACGGCCACGACGGCCACTTTTTTCAGCGGTTCGTTCGATTCGCGGCCCATCTCGCTCATCGTCTCGTCGACGGCGGTGAACAGCTTTCGGATATGCATCGTTCCGACCCCTCGCGCCCCTGTGCGCCGCGATCTTAGGCGCGCGGGGCCGCTCGGGGAACCGTGGACGGCTGGCGTCGCGCGGCGATTTTGGGCACACTCCGCCGCGCCGCGGGAGAAACGCCAGATGACCAATCCGCTGTTCAACGACAACCGGATGAAGCTCGGCATCATCGCGATGAACTGCAGCCACGGCTCGACCATCACCACCGCCGAGAATACCTGGGAGATGACCTGGCCCGACACGCGCGAGGTCGCGGTGATGGCCGACCGCGCGGGGCTCGAGGTGCTGCTTCCGGTCGCGCGCTGGAAGGGCTATGGCGGACCCACCAACTTCAACAACCGGACATTCGAGACCTATACCTGGGCCTCGGCGGTCGCCGCGGTCACCGACTATTCCTGCGTCTTCTCGACCTCGCATGTGCCGCTGGTCCATCCCGTCGCGGCGGCCAAGCAATGCGCCACCATCGACCACATTTCGGGCGGGCGGTTCGGCCTCAACGTGGTCTGCGGCTGGTTCAAGAACGAGTTCGAGATGTTCGGCGCCGAATGGCGCGAGCACGATGTGCGTTACGAATACGCGACCGAATGGCTCGACTTCGCCCGGAAGATCTGGACCCAGGAAGGCGAGTTCGATTTCGAGGGGCGCTGGTTCGAGGCGAAGAACGTCTGGAGCGAGCCCAAGCCGGTGCAGCCCACACTGCCGGTGATGAACGCGGGCGGCTCGCCGGCCGGCCAGCGCTTCGCCGCCACCCAGGCCGACATGAACTTCGTCATCCTGAAGGAGCACGAGGCCGAGGCCGGCAAGGCGCAGATCGACCGGCTCAAGGGAATGGCGCGCGAGGCCGGACGCGAAGTCCAGAGCTGGATCCATGTCTACGTCGTCTGCCGCGACACCGACGCGGAGGCCGAGGACTATCTCGACTACTACGTCCGCCGGAAGGGAGATTACGAGGCGGTGAACAACCTGCTCGATATCTTCGGCATGCAGTCCAAGACCCTCGATCCCAAGGTGCTCGACGAGTTCCGCTTCCACTTCATCGCCGGCCACGGCGGCTACCCGCTGGTCGGCACGCCCGAGACCATCGTCGCCGAGATCGACAAGCTGATCGAGATCGGCATCGACGGCGTGCTGATGTCATGGGTCGACTACAAGACGGAGCTCGCCCAGTGGATCGACGAGGTGATGCCGCTGATGGAGCAGGCCGGGCAGCGCGCACCGATGCGCAAGGCGGCTTGAGCGCTCACCCTCCCGCGTAAAGGAAGCACGGATGCAAGTCTTCTCGTTCCACCTGATGCCCTATGGCGACCTCGACATGGCGGAGCGGGCGAAGCACAAGGCCGCTTGGGTCGTGCTCCCCAACCGGCTGTTCGACCCGGAGAAGGGCCATGCGCTCTACAACCGCTATCTAGACGAGCTCGAATATTGCGAGCAGGCGGGGTTCGACGGGCTCTGCGTCAACGAGCATCACCAGAACGCCTACGGGCTGATGCCGTCCCCGGTGGTGATGGCCGCCGCGCTCGCCCGCCGCACCTCGAAGGCGAAGATCGCGATCCTCGGCAACGCCTTCTGCCTCCGCGAGCATCCGCTAACGCTCGCCGAGGAGCACGCGATGATCGACTGCATCACCGAAGGCAGGCTGATCTCGGGCTTCGTGCGCGGCATCGGCGCCGAGTACTACTCCATGGGCGGCAACCCGACCCAGTCGCTCTCGCGCCACCAGGAGGCGCATGAGCTTGTCGTCCGCGCCTGGACCGAGGAAGGGCCGTTCGCGTTCGAGGGCAGGCACTACCACTTCGAATACGTCAACCTCTGGCCGCGGCCCTACCAGCACCCGCACCCGCCGATCTGGTGCCCGTCGCAGGGCTCGACCGAGACCATCGAGTGGGCCTCGCACCCGGACCGGCGCTACGTCTATCTCCAGACCTACAGCCCGTTCACCTCGGTCGCGCGCTACCTCAACATGTACCGCGACGTGGCGGAAAGAAAACACGGCTACACCGCCGCCTCGACCCAGATCGGCTGGGCCGCGCCGACCTATGTCGCCGAGACCGACGAGCAGGCGGTTGAGGAGGCCCGGCCGCATATCGAGACCTTCTTCTCCAAGTTCCTCAACATGCCGATGGAGATGCACTTCCCGCCGGGCTATCTCAGCCATTCCTCGCTCAAGGGCGTGCTCAAGCACAAGCGCCAACTCCGCGGCGGCCAGGGCCCGTCGATCGAGCAACTCATCGAGGTCGGCACCTTCCTCTGCGGCAGCCCGGAGACGGTGCTCAGGCGGATTACCGAGGCACACCGGCTGACCGGGTTCCAGAACTTCGTCGGCATGATGCAGTTCGCGACTCTTCCGGCCGATCTCACGCGAAAGAACATCGACCTGTTCGCCGAGAGGGTGATGCCGGGCGTCCGCGCGCTCGACGACGGGAACTATCAGGGCCTCGAAGCCGCGATCGCTGCCGAGTAGCGCTTCAGCCGACCGACTCGGCCCGCCTCAGCGCCGCGATCATCGAGGAGCGCAGCAGGAACTCGCGCGCCCTGACGGGGTCCTCCGCCTGACGGGTGAGCTCGTCGAGCCGCTGCTCCCTCACCGCCGGGTCCTTTTCCTCCAGAAGCGTCTTGTTGCGGAGCGTCGCCGCCTGGACGTATTCGACGGCGATCGGGCGGCGCTGGGCGTCGTAGAGGTCGAACAGCGCCTCGTCGCCCTCGCCCCGCCAGACGCCCGCGATCTTGCCGCACAGATTGACCGCGTCGTGGATGCCGCCGTTCATCCCCATCCCGCCGAGCGGGTTGTTGATATGCGCCGAGTCGCCGGCGAGGAAGATCCGCCCTTTCCGGTAGGTCTCGGCGACCCGCTGATGCACCGCATAGGCGGTCCGGTGATAGGTCTCGTAGGAGCCGTCCTTCGGACAGACCGCATGCATCCGCGCCTGCACGGTCTCCTCGCTCACCAGCTCGTCGGCCGTGTCGCCGGGCCGGGTGGGCATCAGGAGCCGCCAGAGCCCCGGCACGCGGACGAACACGAACCACGATTCGGGATCCGCGACATAGGCGATCGGCGCCAGGTTGTCGAAATGCTTGCCGAAATCGTATTCCGTGCTGGTGCAGAGCCAGAGTTCCGGAAAGGTGAGTCCGGGAAACTCGATCCCTGCGCCGATCCGGATGACGCTGGACGCGCCATCGGCCGCGATCAGGTAGCGGCCCGCGAGCGTCTCCCTGCCTTCCGGTCCCTCGACATCGAGCAGCACGCGGTCTGCGTCCTGCCGGGCCGCGACGGCCTTCGTCGAGAACCTGACATCGGCCTCGGGCATCGTCTTCAGGACGTCGACGACGATCCCGTTGAGCTTGTACTGCTCGGCCTGCACCCGGTAGGGGTGGGCGGTGTCGTCCTTCAGGATGCCCAGGTCCCACTCCGCCACGATGCCGCGTGCGGTATCCCGGTTCTGCCAGATCGGGCAGATGATTCCCTGCGCGATCAAGGCCTCGACCACCCCGAGCTCGTCGAGCATGTCGAGGGTCGGCGGGTGAAAGGTGGATGCCCGCAGGTCCAGCGGAAGCGTGTCGCAGGCCTCGATCAGGACGACCGGGATGCCCGCCCGCGCAAGCGCGAGCGCGGCGACGCTCCCGACCGGACCCGCACCCGCGACCAGAACGCGATCGTCGAGCCCGGTCAGCGGATCCTCGCCACCGCCCGGTCGATCTTGCCGCCGAACGCCTCGAGCCGCTGCTCGTCGAGAAGGTTGACGCCGTAGAGACTCAACATTTCGAGCGTCGCCTGGGGCGCGCAGCCCTTGAGGATGCCGCCCTTGAGGACCCGCTTGATCGGCTGGCGAAGCAACAGCCGGTCGACCTTCCACGGCGAGGCGAGCGTGGTGATGGCGAGGCAATGCTTGAGATTGTCGAGGATCGGCGAGATGCCGCCGGTGGCCGGGACGTGGACGAACGCGACGTCGGGCGCCCAGACCCGGTCGAACCAGCCCTTGAGCAGCGCGGGCATGCCGAACCACCAGGTGGGAAAGACCAGGACGACCGTTTCCGCCCGCTTGAGCTGGGCGGTTTCGGCCTCGATCCGACTGCCATCGAAGTCGCCGAAATAGCTCCCGCGCTCGTCAGCGGATAAGGGCGCCTCGAACCCGCGCCGGTAGAGGTCGAGATGTTCGTAGGCCACGCCGTTCGTCTTCAACCCCGCCTCCACCCGGGCGACCAGATGGTGACACAGGCTGTCCTGCAGCGGGTGGCAGGAGACGAGCAGGCAGTTCGCCTCCTCGTTGCGCAGCGTTTCGGTTTCGGCCACGTCCCTCTCCCCGGTCGTCGCTCGTTGCACTCTATGGGTGCGCCGGGGCCCCGGCAATATCCACGGCGCTTGTCGCGGCGACGCCGTCTTGGCAGTTTCAGCGTCGAATCGGGAAGGGAAACGACCGTGCCTCTCGACCATCTGAAGCCCGACGGCTGGCGTGCCCGTATCGGGGTGATCGTGCCGCCCAGCAACACCGTCAACGAGACGGAGTTCAACCGCCTGAAACCGGACGGCGTGACGTTCCACTTCACCCGGTCGCCGCTGCACCCGGACCCCGCGGCGGACGATTTCGCGGCGATGATGCGGGACATCGACCGCGCCTGCGGCGATCTCGCGGCCTGCGCCGTCGACCTCGTCGCCTATGGCTGCACGTCGGGATCGATGGCCTGCCCGGCGGACCGCCTCCTCGGCCGGATGCGGGAAGCCTCGGGCGTCGAGGGCCTCTCCACCGCGGGCGCGATCCTGGCCGCGTTGAACGCGCTCGGCGCGACGCGGATCGCGATGGCGACGCCCTATACCGAGGAAACCAACGCGCACGAGGCGCACTACCTCAGGGACCACGGCATCAAGGTCGTCGCCGCGTCCGGCCTCGGGCTCAACGCCAGCCTCGAAGAGATCCAGCAGATATCCCGCGTCCCGCCAAAGGCGGTGTTCGACCACGCCCTCGCGGTGGACCGTCCGGAAGCGGAGGCGATGCTGATCTGCTGCACCGACTTCAACACCGTCGATGCCATCGAGCCCCTCGAAGAGACGCTCGGCAAGCCGGTCGTCACCAGCAACACGGCGACGTTGTGGGCCTCGCTGAGAACGCTCGGTATCGAGGACAGGATCGAAGGCTGCGGCCGTTTGTTGCGGGACTTCTAAGGACGGACCGCTCCCCTTACTTCTCCAGCGCGTCCAACGCTTCCTTGGCGTTGCGGAAGGCGTCGACGCCCGCCGGGACGCCGGCATAGACGGTCGCGTGGAGCAGCACCTCGCGGATCTCCTCGACCGTGCATCCGTTGTGGATCGCGCCGCGGACATGGCCCTTGAGCTCGGTCATCTTGCCGAGCGTGGTCAGAATCGCCAGCGTCAGCATCGAACGCGTCTTGCGGTCCAGCCCGTCGCGGGTCCAGACCAGGCCCCAGCAATGCTCTGTGACGTGTTGCTGGATCGTATTGACGAAATCGTCGGTCTTCGCCTTTTCGAGCTGCGGGTCGACCCACCGGGCGCCGAGCACGCTGCGGCGAATTTCGAGGCCGTCGTCATAGGCTTTGCTCATTCTTCTCCTCCATCCGGGAACGAATCGGTCTTCAGAAAGCGCTGGCCGTGCTTTCGGTAGGTCACGAAGCGGGGATTCCACCAGTCCTCGGCGGCAAGGCGGTTGCGCCATTCCGTATCGCGCGCCTTCAGCACTTCCGGCGCTTCAAGAATGTCCCAGCGCCGCACGTAGTGCAGCATCATGTGCGTGAAGGGGTCCGGGTCGTGGGCCACGATCGCCATCATCCGGGCCATCCGCCAGTCCGGGCAGGCAAGCAGCATTCCCATGTGCTCGGTCCGGTACCAATCCTCGAACTCGGGTCGGGCCTCGTCCGGGACGGCGAAGAACACGGCCAGCACATAAGGGCTGTCCAGCGCGCCGATATCGGCATCCTCGCGAAACCCGAAGTCCATTTCGCGTCCGATATAGCGGGTGAAGCCGGAAACCGAGGACAGCATCGCCCTGGTGCGGTCGTCGGGAGTGTATTTGCGCGAACGGTATTCTGGACTTTCCAGGGTCTCCGGGCCGTCGAGCTCATAAACCGCCAGGTACCCCGGCCCTTCAGGCGCGGCGTAGCGGTGGGCGCTCAGGAATCCTGGCACGCCGGTAACGTGGTTCGGCGTGTGGTGGTTGTCGTACCACTCGCTGAAGCGATCCTCGTCGCCCGGCGCGGGCGTCATCTCCGAAAAGAGGACAGCGCTTCCCTTGATGGCCGTCCCCGTCACGAGACGGCGCGGCAGGCTGCGTCGAGCGCCTTCAGGGTTTCCTCGAACTCAT
The DNA here is from genome assembly GCA_965202835.1 of Alphaproteobacteria bacterium. Taxonomy (GTDB): domain Bacteria; phylum Pseudomonadota; class Alphaproteobacteria; order MPNO01; family MPNO01; genus MPNO01. The sequence continues at coordinate 81,284 of CBDBCA010000003.1, forward strand.
TCGTCCCGTGCGCCGCCGAGACGAAGCGCCGGACATTAGGCAGGACATAGATCCCGTTCTTGAGCAGCGCGAGGTCGAGCGCGCGGCTCGCCGCCCGGTCCGAGTTCATCACGTCAGCGTGGCTCACCGGGTGCCTGGCGGCGAACAGGAACTGCCAGAGCGAGGCCTTGCCGGTCACGAGGGCGGGCAGGCGGTGGCGGTCGAGCACCGCCTGGCAGTCGCTGTTGAAAGCTTCCGCCTCGGCGTGCAGGCGCGCATAGAAGCCGGGCTCCGACAGCATGTCGAGCGTCGCCATCCCGCTCGCCGAGCCGATCGGGCTGCCGTGCATCGTCCCCTTGACATGGGCGTATTCCGGGGTGGTCTCGAGCGCGGGATCGGCCCGGTCGACGATCTCCGCCGGGCCCGCGACCGCCGACAGCGCCACGCCGCCGCCGATGATCTTGGCGTAGGCCGCGAGGTCGGGCACGATCCCGTAGAACTCCTGCGCGCCACCGAGGGCGAGCCGGAAGCCCGTCACCGACTCGTCGAACACCAGCAGCACATCGTTGTCGTCGCAGATCTTCCTGAGCCCGGGAAGGAACTCGTCGCGCGGGAAGATCACCCGCTGCACCGGCTCGACGATGATGCATGCCAGGTCGTCCCGGTGCTCGACGACGATGCGCTCCACGGCCTCCAGGTCGTTATAGGGCGCCACCAGCACGCAATCGTGCAGCGGCTGCGGTATGCCCGCCGAATCGGGCCGGCCCTGCGGGTAGTTGGACAGCGCGTTGGGAATCACGCTGAAATTCGAATAGTCGTGGTTGCCGTGAAAGGCGCCTTCGAATTTCAGGATCTTGTCGCGCCCGGTGAACGCGCGAGCAAGCCTGAGCGCATAGGCCGTGGCCTCCGACCCGGTAGTCGCGAAGATCACCTTCTCCGCGCACGGGATGACGTCGACCAGGCGCTCGGCGAATTGCAGCACGGGCGCGTTGGGCGCGCCGAACTGGTGCAGCCCCCGCGCCACCTGCTCCTGCGCGGCGGCGACCACGGGGGGCGGCGCATGGCCGAGGATCAGCGCGCCGGCGCCGCCGACATAGTCGATATACCAGTTGCCGTCGGTGTCCTGGAGCCTGGGCCCCTCCCCCTTGTGGATCACGAAGCGGACTTCCTCGGGCAGCTTGTAGCCGCCGAACCCGCCACCCGGAAGCGTCTGGTCGGCGATCTCGAAATACGCCGCCTTGTCCATCGTCCCGGGGCGGGCGGTCTCCGCCCCGGGCGCCGTTTCGACCAGCGTATCCGCCATCTTTCCGTCCTCGATCATGCAGGGGTTCCGCGTCGGCGGCGCATAATGCCCGGCTCAGCCTTCCACCGACAACCGGCAATCGAGAGAGCCCGATTCGTGGACCGCCACCCGCCATCGCGGCGGCACGACGGAAGTCCCGCCGGCCTCCTCGACGATCGCGGGACCATCCACCACGTAGCCCGCCTGCATGGCGGCGCGGTCGTAGACCGGGCAGTCGACCCAGCCGTCGTCGAACCAGACCCGGCGCCGCTCAATCAGCGGATCTCCCTCGCGTTCCGGGCCGAAGGCAAGCGTCGGTTTGTCCGCCAGCCCGCGCGATACGAGCCGGATGTTGACGATCTCGGCATCCGATGCGGTATCGTCGTGGCCGAAAGTCTGCTCGTGGCGGGCACCGAACGCGGCCCTCAGCTCCGACAGTTCCACCGTGTCCGGGTCGCACGGGACCGCGAGCGTGTAGGACTGCCCGACATAGCGCATGTCGACGCTGTAATCGTGGGCGTGGCGGTCGGCGGAAAACCCGTCCTCTATCAGCAGTGCCTCGGCGTCGCGACCCATCTCCTTCGCCTGCTTGCGGAAGTCGCCGATATCGAGCGTCGTGAGCCGTCCGCCCCAGACCCGGACGAAATCGCGCCGGAGGTCGGCGAGCAGCTGTCCCAGGGCCGAGAGATGGCCCGGATAGCGCGGGATCAGGACACGGGGTATGGCGAGCTCCTCGGCGACCAGGAAGACGTGCATCGGCCCCGCCCCGCCGAAACCGAGCAGCGGGAAATCGCGCGGATCGAACCCTCGGTGCACCGAGACCTCGCGCACGGCGCCGGCCATCTTGGCGACCGCGACCCGGAGCACGCCGTCCGCCAGCCCGACGATATCGTCCGCGCCGAGCGTATCCGCGAGGCCCCGGAACGCCTCTTCCGCCGGCTCCTTCGAGAGCCGCAGATCGCCGGACAGCGCGCGGTCGCGCGGCAGCCGGCCCAGGATCAGGTTGGCATCCGAGATCGTCGCCTCGGTCCCGCCGCGCCCGTAGCAGGCCGGGCCGGGGACCGCGCCGGAGCTTTGCGGACCGACCTCCAGCGTGCCGTCCTCCCGGACCCAGGCGATCGAGCCGCCGCCGGCGCCGATCGTATGGATGTCGAGCTGCGGAACCTGGAGCGGGTAGGCATCGATCTGGTTGGCGTGGCTGATCCTGGGCGTGAGCTCGTGGATCAGGGCAACGTCGGTCGAGGTGCCGCCCATGTCGAAGGTGATGCAGCCCGAAACCCCCGCCATCTCGCAGATTCGGACCGCGCCCCCGGCGCCCCCGACCGGGCCCGAAAGGAACGTGCCGGCGGCGAACTCCGCCGCCTTGGCAAGCGTCATCACGCCGCCGTTGGAGCCCATGATGCTGACCGGTGCGGCGATCCCTCGCCCTTCCAGCTCGGAGGCGAGGGTTTCGAGATAGCCGACGATGACGGGGGTGAGATAGGCGTTCAGAACGCAGGTCGAGAAACGCTCGAACTCCCCTTTCTCGCGGACCACCGAGGCCGATTGCGAGACGGCCACCCCATCGAGCGCTTCGGACAGCAGATCGGCGGCTCTGCGTTCGTTGCCGTCGTTGGCGTAGGCGTTGATGAAGCAGACCGCCACCGCCTCGCACCCGCTCGCCCCGATCTTCCCGGCGATGTCGTGGAGGACGTCGGTGTCGAGCTCGGCGAGCACGGTTCCGTCCGCCGCGACCCGCTCGCCGATTTCCAGGCGCCTGTCTCTCGGCACCAGAGGCTTGGGCCGCTGGAACTTGATGTCGAACAGCCCGCCGATCAGCCGCCGCGTCCGACCGATCTCGATGGTGTCGCGGAACCCTTCGGTGGTGACCAGCGCGGTCTTCGCGCCCTTGCGTTCCAGCAGCGTGTTGGTGGCGATGGTGGTGCCGTGCACGAAGACCCCGATCGCGGCGGTGTCGATGCCGAGCTCGCCGAGCGCGTTCAGCACGCCCCGCCACTGGCGCCCGGGCAACGAAGGCACCTTGGCGGAGAGCAGCTGCTGGGTCTTCGCGTCGAGGCAGAGGATGTCCGTGAAGGTTCCGCCCACATCCACCCCGATGCGGTATCCGGTCTGCGTTTCGGTCATGTCCGGTTGTTCTGACTACTCTCGTGAGAAGCGCGTGCCGCAAGCTACCCCATTTAGCAGATCAGTCGACCCGGCGTGAGGGGGAGCGCGGGACCAACATGCGCCGGAGCGTCGATCCCCGGTCCACAAGGTGGTGCTTGAGCGCCGCGCCGGCGTGAACGGCAACCAGCGCGAGGACGCCGTACGCCAGGTAGAAGTGGACCTCGATAGCCAGATCGCGGGTTCCCTCCGATATGTCGAACAGCGCGGGGACCTGGAACAGCCCGAAGATGTCGATGCCGGCGCCTTCGGAGGTCGAAATCAGGTAGCCGGTGACCGGCAGAAGGACAATGGCGGCGTTCAGCAGCCAGTGCATCGCCGTGGCGGCGGCGCGCTCCCAGGCCTTCACCTCCGGTCCGAAGCCGGGAGGGCGATCGGCGATCCGCCAGCCGAACTTGGCCGCCGCGAGGATCAGGACCAGCATTCCGAAAGCCTTGTGGAGGGCGAGCGACCGGTTGTACCAGGGATCGTAGTAGGTGAGCCCGACCATCCACGCGCCGAGCCCGATCAGCCCGAGCATCGCAAGCGCGAGCGTCCAATGAAAGACTATGGAGACCAGGCCGTAACGGTCGCTCCCGTTCCTCCACATGGCGGAGCTTGCGCCGCTCCTACCGGCGCATCCCTTCGAGGGAAAGAAAGAAATCCATCGACTCGGAGGCGGGTCCCAGCATGCGGCCGGCGTTGAAATCCCTCCGGTCGATCGTCACCGTGCCCTCGAAACCGGCCCGGTAGCCGCCCCAGGGATCGTCCCCCTCGCCCACCTTCTTCACCGCGATGGCGATCGGTTTGGTGACGCCCATCAGGGTCAGGTTTCCCTTCATCGTGCCGCCCTCGGGGCCGCCTTCGTAGCCGGTGCCCACGAAACTGGCCTTGGGAAACTTCTTCACGTTCAGGAAGCCGGGCGACCGCAGATGCTTGTCGCGCTCGGCGTGGCCGGTGTCGATGCTGGCGGTCTCGATCTCGACCGAGACCTTCTGGCCGGCCGGCCCCGCCGCCGGGTCGTAGGTGAAGCTGCCGGAGATCCTGTCGAAGACGCCGATCATCCAGGAATAGCCGAGATGGGAGATCTTGAACTGGACGACGCTGTGCGCGGGATCGATCCGGTACTCGGCGGCCCCGGCCTCCACGGCCGGAAATGCGAGCGCGGCAGCGCCCAGGGCGGCCGCAAGAATGCGCTTGTTCATGGCTTCTCCATTCGAGGCTCAACCGGTACGAAACAGATTCTCCGTCGGAGCGAGGTCCCGGCTGCCCGGAAAGACCTCGTCCTCGACCACGGCGGGAGGTACGCCAAGGTGGCCGATCAGCGCCGCCTTGAAAAGGCTCTCGTAGGCGGTCGTCGGACGGACGTCCCGCCCCTCGTAAAGCGCCGTCCGGCCCAGCCCCGGCCAGTCGCCGCCAACCCGCCCGCCGCGCACCGCGCCGCCCAGAAGGAGCGCGAGACCGCCCACCCCGTGATCGGTGCCCTTGCTGCCGTTTTCCGCCGCGGTACGGCCGAACTCGGAGACGACCGTCACGACGGTTCGACGCCAGTGAACGCCCAGCCCGTCTTTCAGCGCGACCATGCCGGCCGACAGCTGCGCGAACAGGCGGGCGAGCCGCCAGTCCTGACCGAAATGGGTGTCCCAGCCGTGCGACTCGATCGCTGCTACCCGCGGGCCGCCGGGCGCCGCGAGCAGTTGCGCCGCGGCCTTCGCCGCGGTCTCCAGCTCCTTGCCCCGCCCGGTCTCTCCGCCCATCGACCCGTCCATCGAGGGAGACATGCCGCCCCGGGCGTCGGCCAGTACGCGGGAGAACAGCGGATCGTCGCGATAGCTGTAGGCAAGGCGCCGAAGAAAATCCTTGTCGGTCTTCGGCAGCGGGCTGTCGGCCCAGGTGACGACCGGAGCCGGACCGTGCAGCAGAAGCGGCACGGCAGGCCCCAGCGCGAGCCCCATCCGGCGGTCCCCCCGGTCGAGGCCGGCGATGGCGCGGTTGAGCCACCCGTCCTTCGCTCCGAACGGGATGCCGCTGCCGTTCTCCAGAAGGTTCTGGCCGTCGAAATGGGAGCGGTCGCGGTAACGGGTCGTCGCGGCCGGAACAACGAGCAGCTCGCCATCCCGGTAGAGGCGGCGAAGCGGCGCCAGCGCCGGATGGAGGCCGAAATAGCCATCGAGGTCGAGCGCGCCGTTCTCTTCGCCCGGCCCCGGAAGCGCGAGGTGGGGCCGCAGGCGGGCGTATTCGGGGTCGCCATAGGGCGGCACGGCATGGAGGCTGTCGAGTCCGCCCCGCAGGATCACGACGACGAGCCGGTTCTCCGTGGGTGCCGACGCGAGAGCGACACGCGGGCTCCCCGCGGCCACGCCTGCGGCCCCGGCCAGTTTCAGGAAGAGTCGGCGTTCGAGCATCCTCACCTCCTCTGGAATTCGGCGGAGGCGAGCACGAGCGCCACGCCGGCATCGCCGGACGGCGCGAGGTCGACCGTCCGTCTCGTCTCCATCGAAGCGACCGCGCCGATCGTCCGTTCGAGGAACGCGGCCGGCTCTGTCGTCGTGCCCGCCCTGGCGGCGACCGACCGGAGCCATTCGACCCGCCTCAACAGCGCTTCGGGGGCGATCCAGTGCCCCGCCTCGTCGGGCCAGCCCTGGGGCGACGGCGCGTTGAACGGGAGCTGACCCATCGTCCTGAGCGGCACGCGGAGCGTTCGCGCCGTCACCTCGCCGATGCCGAGCGCGCGCAGGGCCGATATGACGAGCTCATACGGCGTCTTGACCTTGGGAAGCGGGTCCCGCCAGACCGCGTCGAGATCGACCAGCGCACCGGAGACCCGGGCCAGGTCGCCGCCGGTCTCGCGAAAGACGCGGGCGATCCGCTCGATCTCCGCTTCGGGCGGGTCGTCGGCCACGAAATGCCGCACCAGCTTGGCCGCGATGAAGCGGGCGGTCGAGGGATGGCGCGCCAGATCGCGCATGATGGCCCTCGCTTCCTCGATCCCGTCCTCGGGGTAGATCTTGCCGAGCACCGTCTTCGGACCGGGCTCGTGCATCCACCGCCTGAAGACGAACCCCCCGGACACCAGGCGGGACCTTCGCGGACCGACCATTCCGCCGTGGGTCCAGCCGGTCAGCGCCTTGGCAAATTCGGTGACATCGGCCTGCGTATAGCCGCCGTTCACGCCCAGCGTATGCAGTTCCAGGATTTCGCGGGCGAGGTTCTCGTTGATGCCGCGTCCGCTGCGTCTGCCGACCCGTGAGTTGGGACCGAACGACAGGTTGTTGTCGAGATAGGACACCATGCAGACATGCCCGGCGACCGCGAGCAGCATGTCCTCGAACCGGCCGAAGACATGCGGGCGGATGGCCTCGCGCTCGTAAGCCGGAAGGGACGGGCCGATAATCGCCTTGCTGCGCGACACGGTGAAATGGTTCGACCAGAACAGCACCATGCGCTCGGCGAAGGGCGTGTCCGTGCCGACCGCATGCCGCGCGCGGGCGGCGGTCTCGGGCCCGAAGGTCCGCCGGTAGTGCCGGCGCGTCGCGTCCCGCAACGCTTCAGGGCTTTCGAGCCGCGCCTCGTGGATCTCCTTCATGATGGAAGCCGCGCTCGGGAAGGATGCGAGGGCCGCGGGAACCTCCCGACGAGGCACGATCTGGTTTCGGACCCATCCCTTGGGATCCGCCGCGACCTCGTCCGCCTCGCCCGGCCCGATGCCGAGGCCGAAGCGGTTGAGCGCGATAAAGGCGGCGACTGTGTTCAAGGCGACGATCCTCCGCTATCTCCGGTCACGCGCGGGACGGCGGAATCCGTCGCTCCGGCGCCGGACGCGGGCGCTTGCAACAGCCGCACCACCTCGTCGGCCGCCTCGTCGGGCGAGAGCTCGGTCGTGTCGATGCGCAGGTCGGGATCGTCCGGCGGCTCGTATGGCGAATCGATGCCGGTAAAGTTCGCCAGCTCGCCGCCGCGGGCCTTGGCGTAGAGACCCTTGGGGTCCCGCGCTTCGCAGACCGCGAGCGGCGTGTCGACGAAGATCTCCAAGAACTCTCCCTCTTCCATCAGCTCGCGCGCCATCCGGCGTTCCGACCGGAACGGCGAGATGAAGGACACGATGACGATCAGCCCGGCATCGACCATCAGCTTCGCGACCTCGGCCACCCGGCGGACGTTCTCGACCCGGTCGCGGTCGGTGAAGCCGAGATCCCGGTTCAGCCCGTGGCGGACATTGTCGCCGTCGAGCAGGTAGGTGTGCCGTCCCATCGCCTGAAGCTTCTGTTCCACGCGGTCGGCGATCGTCGACTTGCCGGCCGCCGGCAGCCCGGTCAGCCACAGCACGCGGGGGCGTTGGCCGATGGCGCGCGCGCGCTGAGCCTTGTCGACCTTCAGCTCCTGCCAGACGACATTTCCGGCGCGTCGGAGCGCGAAGCGGATCCTTCCGGCGCCCACCGTCGCCCCGGAGAACCGGTCGATCAGAACGAACGAGCCCGTCCGCAGGTCCTCCGCGCCGGGCCGGAACGGCACCGGACGATCGAACGCGATCTTGCAGTAGCCGACCTGGTCCGCTTCGAGGGTCTTCGCCGCCATCCGGCCGGCACCGTCGAAGTCGACGCGGTGACTCAGATCGGTTATCTGCGCGACCGTGGAGCCGCCGGCGAGACGCGCCCGATAGGGCCGTTCGGGCAGCATCGGCTCGGCATCCAGCCAGACCAGGTCGGCGGCGAACTGATCGGCGGCCTCCGGCGGCGGGGCGCCGCCCCCCGGGTCCGGACCGATGTCGACGGTCTCCAGCGCTTCAATGAGCGTCGGCCCGCCGTACCAGGGTGGGTTGCCGCCGGTCCGCGCCGAAACCGGAACCGCGCGGATGTCCTCGATCCCCGCCTCGCCCGCGAACGCCCGGAACTCACCGGCGATCGCTGAGAACGCGGCCTCGTCGAAGTCCGCCAGACCCGTCCCGTCGACCGCGAGGATGGCCCGGCGGATCCCCATCAGCGAGACGATGCAGGCGTCGCGGCGGGTCCGCGCCCGGACCCCCGCGCGGGCGTCCACGGGCACGACGGCCAGGTCCGCCAGCGACGCGCCCGCGACCAGGGATCGCGTGTATCGCTCCCCGTCCGGCAGCCCGATGGCGACGAGCGCGCGCTCCCCGGCCGCGAAACGGCGGCAGACGACATCGCCCGCGATCCAGCGTTCCGGTTCCTCCCGCGAAACGTCGACCGGAACCGCCCTGGAGCCGTCGATCAGCCGTTCGAGCAGCGGCGACCCGCCGCCCTCCTCCGAACCGCAAACGACGAAGCGGAGTTCGTCGTTTGCGCTGCCGGGGTATTCGGGACGATTGAGGCGAGGCAAGATAGCGTTTCCACCCGATTGGCCTTACAGTGTGAAATATAGGAAGTCAGACTTCCCGTTTCAAGTTATTTTTTCCTTTTAAGGCATATTTTGTCCACTCATCCGCCCTACCTGTGCCTTACCCCGTCATGGTCGGCGAAGGCCGACCATGACGGTAGGGACATGACGACGGTGGATCGGGTACGGATGACTCACCGGACCCACCCCTCGTCCGGCCCCCTTACAGTTCCGGAATCGAACGCGCGGGTGCGATCTCGACCGTATCGCCGGGGGAGGCGCGGACGATGGCGAGGCTGGATGCGCCGGCGAGCAGGGAGGATCCCTCGTCCGCGAGCTGCGCCCATGCCCTGAGCGGCGCGCCGCGGCCGGTCGTGACCTCCACCAGCGCATCGTCGGCGATACCGGCGCTTCGGGCGATTTCGGACGGGACGACGATCCGCCGCCGGGTTCCGTCGAACATCTCCTCGTTAGCCGCCTCGATCGGAACCGGACGGCGCGCGGCGCGCAGCCCGGCCCGCCTGGCTTCGGTCGCCGCGGCATCCACCGCGAGGTCCGGGTCCAGCACCACGCCGTAGCGCCGTTCGGCCTGCCCCGCGGTCAGGTAGTCCTCGACCACGTCGGCCCGGACCCGCTCCGGATCCCGCGCCAGGGGATCGCCGTGACCGCCGCCGCCGGCGGTCTCCTCGCGGACGACGTCGCCGGTCTCGAGGCGAAAGCCCGACACCTTGCCCGGCATGTCGGACGGCTCCACCGTCTGCCCGTCCCGGATGACGAAGAAGCGGTTGGACGCGCCCGCCCGGCCGCCCTCGACGCCGTAGGGCGGGATGACGTTCTTTTCCGACAGCACCGACAGCATCGCGCCCTTGCCAAGAATGCGGATATCGCGGCGCAGCCCGAACCCGCCGCGAAAGGCCCCGTCGCCGCAGCAGCCCTGGCGCAATTCGCAGCGCTCGACCCTGAGCGGGAACGCACCCTCGACGGTCTCGACCGACTGGATCGAGTTGAAGTCGCCCTCGTTGTAGCTGCGGCAGGCGTTGTTGCCGTCCACGCCCGTCGAGGCGCCGGTTCCGCCCGCGGGCCACTCGTAATGGATGAACGTGCCGTCCCCCGCGGGCGTGGGGCCAGCGATGTGGATGTGGTTCGCACCGCCCTTGAGGTCGCCGACGCTCATCTCGGGCACCACCTGGCTCATCGCCGAGGCCACGACCGCGTCGATCAGGAACTTGACCTCCGCCATGCCGCCGCAGGGCGAGGTCTCGCGGGCGTTGATGATGCTGCGCTCGGGCGCGATCACGACGATCGGGTTGAACGAGCCGTGGTTGATCGGCGTCTCGGGATCGAGGAACGTCTTGACGACGGTACCCACCCCGTTGAGCGCCATCGCCGGCCCGCAATTGGTCGGCCCGTTTGTCTGCGCCGACGTGCCGGTGAAGTCGGCGGTAATGGTATCGCCCGCGACGGTGAGCTTGAGGCGGACGACGAGCGGTTCCGGGTTGGTGCCGTCGCTCTCGATATAGCCGTCGGCGAAGTAATCGCCGTCGGGACATTCGGCGATCCGGGCGCGCAGCAGGCCCTCCGAGCGCTCCATCAGCTCGTCGATGCCTTCGAGCAGCCCCCCGCCCCCGAAGCGCTCGAACAGCCGGCCGATATGCTCCGCCGCCTTGCGCCCGGTGCCGAGCATCGCGTTGAAGTCGCCGAGGCGTTCGTTGCGTTCGCGCATGTTGTTGAACAGGAGCTCAAGGAAGGCATCGTTCATCACGCCCTTCGAGCGGATCTTCGTCGGAGTAATCCGCATCCCCTCCTGATAGACCTCGTTGACGCGGCCCGACAGGCTGCCCGGCGTCATGCCGCCCACGTCGTTCCAGTGGCAGCGGATGGCGGCGAACATCGCGAGCTCGCCCTCGAAGAACACCGGCTGCAGCAACAGCACGTCGTTCAGATGCGTGCCGCCGGTATAGGGGTCGTTGTGGAGGAACAGGTCGCCCTCGTGGATGTCGCCCGCGAAGGCCTCGACCACCCGTTGCGTCGAATAGGGGACGGCGAAGATGTGGAGCGGATGGTCGGCCAGGCCCTGCGCGATCTGCCGTCCGTCCGCCGACATCAGCGCGCAGGAGAAGTCGTGCCCCTCGTAGATGATCGGCGCGTAGGACGAATGGATGATGTTCGCCCGCATCTCGTTGACCACGGCGATCAGCGATTCGCGGATCAGTTCGAGACGGACGAAGGGGTTCATGGCGTGGCCTCTGGTCGGCGGGCGCCGGACCCTAGCACCGGGGCGGGGCAAGGCCAAACCGGGGCGGCCGGCGGCGTGAGGAGCGGGTCGGAACTGTCGCGTTCAGGCTTGAATGGCGGGCTAAAATAGCTATTCTGGCTTTATGAAGGAAATCGCTGCCAGAGACGCCAAGAACCGCTTCGGTCGATTGCTCGACGCCGCGCAGAGCACGCCCGTGCGCGTGACCAAGATGGGCAGACCGGTGGGTGTGATGATGTCGATCCAACACTATGAGCGGCTTCGCGGCGCCGCATGGGAACGTCTGACGGCAACGATGGACGCGCTAGGCGAGGACGCCGCCAAGAGCGGGCTAACGGAAACAAGGCTCGAAACGCTTTTGGCGGATGAGAGTTGAACGGGTCGTTCTGGACACGAACGTCCTGATCAGCGCGGCGCTCCGTCCGGAAGGATCGCCACGCGCGGTGGTGAACGCGGTGCGGGTCGAGAACGGCGTCCTGCTGTTTTCCAGCGAAACCTTCGAAGAACTGCGATCCCGTTTTTTCCGCTCGAAATTCGATCGCTACGTAAGCGAAACGGGCCGCGCCCTTTACCTCGCTCAGCTGGAATCGGTCTCGGAATGGGTGTCGATAACCGGTGCGAAGCTCGGATGCCGCGATCCGGATGACGACAAGTTGCTCGAAACCGCGCTGTTGGGGGAGGCGGATTGTCTTGTCACCGGCGACCGGGACCTCCTGGCGATGTCGCCGTTTCACGGGATCCCGATCCTGACGCCGGCGGAGTTTCTGGCTCTCCCGAGCCCATCGTGACGAGAGTTCCGTCTGGAAGCACGGCCTGCCCTTGGCTTGACCCGACCGCCTGACTACCTTCCGCCGATGGTCGAACCCTCGGCGCATGTCGACGGCTTCATAAACGACAACCTGCCGCCGCGCGCGCTGTGGCCGGAGATGGACTATTCGGTCCTGCCCGAACTCGCCGCCTACCCGTCCCGCTTCAATGCCGCGGTCGAGCTGCTCGACCGGCAGGCGGAAGCGGGCCACGCCAACAAGCCGATGTTCCGTTTCGGCGAAAACGTCTGGACCTGGGCCGACATGCTCGCCCGAGCCAACCGCATCGCCGACCTGCTGGTGAACGAGTTCGGCCTGGTCCCGGGCAACCGCGTGATGCTGCGCTCGGGCAACCACCCGATGCTGGCGGCTGTCTGGTACGCGGTGCTGAAGGCCGGCGGGGTGGCGGTGACCACGATGCCCACGTTGCGCGCCCGCGAGATCGAATACATCGCGGCCAAGGCGCGCGTTCAGTACGTCATTTCGCACCGCGCGCTCGCGCAAGACATCGAAGCGGCCGCACCGTCCTGCGCCGATCTGAGGCAGATTGTCTATTTCGGGAATGATGACCCGGACGGACTCGAAGCGCGCGCGGCCGGTAGACATTCGACATTCGCGAATGTCGACACCTCGGCGGAGGATGTCGCGATCATCGGCTTCACCTCGGGCTCCACCGGCACGCCCAAGGGCACGATCCACTTCCACCGCGACCTGCTGGCCGCGGCCGATTGCTTCGTCGGCCATGTCGTCGACATTCGCCCGGGCGACATCGTCTGCGGCAGCCCGCAGATCGCGTTTCTCTATGGGCTGTGCGCCTTTCTGGTCGACGCGCCGCGTTTCGGCGCCTCGACCGTGCTGCTGGAGCGCGCGACGCCGGAGTTGCTGCTGGAGACGATCGAGAAGACCCGCGCCACGGTTTGCTTCTCGACGCCTTCCGGCTACAAGCTGATGCTGGAACACGCCGGGGATTACGACCTCTCCAGCCTCCGCGTCTGCGTCGGCGGCGGCGAGCCTCTTGCGCCGGCGGTTTTCAACCGCTGGAAGGAGATCACCGGCGTTCCGATGATCAACGGGCTCGGGATTTCGGAACTGTTGCACATTTTCATCTCGGCGGCCGGCGACGACATCAAGCCCGGAGCGATCGGAAAACAGATCCCGGGGTTCGAGGTGCGAGTGGTCAACGACGACTTCGAGGAGACCACGCCCGGCGAGATCGGGCAGATGATCGTCAAGGGGCCGAACGGCTGCCGCTATCTCGACGACGCGGAGCGCCAGGCCAGATACATCCGCGACGGCTGGAACCTGTCGGGCGATCTCTGCAAGGTGGACGAGGACGGCTACATCTATTACGAAGCGCGCACCGACGACATGATCCTGACCAGCGGGTACAACGTTTCGGGACTCGAAGTCGAGGCGGTGCTTCTGGAACACCCCGCGGTGCGCGAATGCGCTGTCGTCGCCTCGCCCGACCCGGATCGGGGCGCCATCGTGAAAGCGTTCGTCACGCTCGCCGACGGCGCGCAGGCAAACGGGGAAACCGCCGGGGAATTGCAGGACTTCGTGAAGTCGCAGATCTCGGCCTTCAAGTATCCGCGCGCGATCGAATTCGTCGACGCCCTGCCGCTCACGGCCACGGGCAAGATCCAGCGGGGAGCGCTCCGCGCCCTCGAAAGAGAGCGGGCCGAAGCCCGCCCGTCAACGTGATTCTTCGGAGCAGACCATGACTGACATCATCGATTTCCTGATCACCCGCCGCTCGGTCACCGCCCGCAACCTGGGGGAACCGGGCCCGAGCGACGAAGAGCTCGACACGATCCTCAAGACCGGCATGCGGGTTCCGGACCACGGCAAGCTCGGCCCGTGGCGTTTCATCGTCATCAAGGGCGAGTCGCGGGTGGTGTTCGGGGACGTTCTCGCCGAGGCGTTCAAGAAGGAAAACCCCGACGCGTTCGACGAGCTGGTCGAGGTCGAGCGCGAACGTTTCCAGCGCGCGCCGATCATCGTCGCCGTCACGTCCCGCATCACGCCGGAGCACAAGATTCCCGAGTGGGAGCAGACGCTGTCGAGCGGCGCGGTCTGTATGAACATGCTGAACGCCTCGCACGCCATCGGCTATTCGGCGCAATGGCTGACCGAATGGCCGGCCTATAACGATGACGTGGCCGCCGCGCTCGGCTGCGGCGAAAACGAACGGGTGGCGGGCTTCGTCTATATCGGCACCGCCAAGGAACCGCCGGCCGAACGCACCCGGGCGGAGTACGAGACCGTGGTTAGCGAGTGGACGCCGGGCGCGTCGTGACGGCGTCCATCGCGCTGCGCCCCATCGGCTTCGTCCGCGGCGGGCGCAAGGAGCCGTTCAACGACGACTGGGACAGCGTCACGGCCACGATCGAGTTGGACACCGACTGGCTGGGCGCCGACGCGGTCCTGGGGCTCGACGGCTTTTCCCACGCGGTGGTCCTGTACCGGTTCCACGTCACCGACCCGGCGACGATCGTCACCGGCGCGCGGTATCCGCGCGACAACCCCGACCTGCCGCTGACCGGGATCTTCGCCCAGCGCGGGCATTACCGGCCCAACCTGATCGGCTCGACCGTCTGCCGAGTGCTCGGCGTGGTAGGAACGAGCGTCTACGTCCGGGGGCTCGACGCGATAGACGGAACGCCGGTCGTCGACATCAAGCCCTACATGACCGCGTTCGCCCCGCGCGGCAAGGTGTTCGAGCCGGATTGGGTCGAGGATATTATGAGTAATTACTGGAAAAAGAAGTTATAAGGGCATGTATTTTCAGGATTATCGAGTCGATGCGAGGCGTGTATACGAAACCCTGCTCAAGGGCGGAATCGGGATCATCCCGACCGACGTGGGCTATGTGATCCTCGGCGTCACCGGCGAGGCCATCTGGAAGATCTTCAGGGTCAAGCGGCGCAAGCCGGAGAAGCTCAACGCCATGTGCGGCTGCATGGAGATGCACCGCAACCTGCACCTGCTGGACGAAGACGCCCGCGCCGTCGTCTCCGCCATCGTCGGGGACGCGAACCTGCCGATGGGCACCGTCGCGCCCGGGCGGCTCGACCACCCGGCTCTCGCCGCGCTCGATAAGGACGTGCTCGACCAGACGACCGACGGGGGCACGATCGCGATGCTCCTCAACGCGGGACCGCTTCTGGACGAGCTGGCGCGGATCGCCTTCGCCGACGACCGGCTGGTGATCGGCTCGTCTGCCAATGTCTCGCTCAGGGGCGTGAAATTCCGGGCGGACGACATCGAGCCCGAGGTCCTCGACGCCGCTGATATCGTCATCGACTACGGCCTCTCCCGCTGGAACCGCTACGGCAGGTCGTCCACGATGATCGAGGTGAGCCGCATGAAGGTGGTCCGCTACGGCTCATGCTTCGACCTGATCGACGACCTCTTGAGGCGCCGCTTCGACATTTCCCTGCCGCCCGATCCATCGTCGTAGCCGGTTTCGGCGGTTCGTCCCCCTGGCGGCCGTCCGCTACAGTGTTCCCGTCCACCGATCACGGAGAACGCCGATGGAACGTGAATTCATAAATCCGGAAGGGATATACGAGCACCCCGCCTTTACCCGGGTGGTCACCGTCAAGGGGCCGATGAAGCTGGTCTTCATCGCCGGCCAGACGCCGTCCGACGAAAACTACCGGCCCGTCGCGCCCGGCGATTACCTGGGCCAGTACATCGCGGTGAACGAAAATCTCGAAAAGCAGCTCGAGGCGGCGGGCGCGACCTGGGACGACGTGGTCTACCGGCGGCTCTTCGTCCTCGACGTCGACGAATATCTGAGGATCCAGACCGATCCGACGACCCCCAAATTCGGCAATCCCGACAAGCCGCCCCCGTCGACCCTGGTGGGTGTCACGCGCCTGTCCAACCCGCAGTTCCTGATCGAAATCGACCTGCTCGCCGTGGTCGAGGCGTGAGGACCGGCAGGCAGCCTGAAAGTTGACGGGCTTCCAGCGATAACCTACCGTCCGGCGCGTGTCGCCGGAGGCGCGGTTTGGCCGCCCGGCCCGCAAGTTCCATAGGGAGAACAATCGATGCAAAGGTTGATCGTCAGCGCCGTCGCGGGCGCTGCAGTCGTCGCTCTTGCCGCACAGGCCTCCGCCAAGTGCGACAAGGGCGAGATGGTCATCAAGTTCAGCCACGTGACCAACACCGACAAGCACCCGAAGGGAATCGCCGCCACGCTTCTGGAGAAACGGGTGAACGCCGAGATGAACGGCAAGGCGTGCATGCAGGTCTTCCCCAACTCGACGCTTTACGACGACAACAAGGTGCTGGAGGCGATGCTCCAGGGCGACGTGCAGCTCGCCGCTCCTTCGCTGTCGAAGTTCGAGAAGTTCACCAAGAAGTTCCGCATCTTCGATCTGCCCTTCATGTTCAAGGACATCGCCGCCGTCGACCGGTTCCAGAACTCCGAGGCCGGTCAGGCGCTGAAGGATTCGATGAAGCGCCGCGGCCTGCAGGGGCTGCAGTTCTGGCACAACGGCATGAAGCAACTGTCCGCGAACAAGCCGCTTTTGGTGCCGGGAGACGCAAAGGGGCTCAAGTTCCGCGTCCAGCCCTCCGACGTGCTGGTGGCGCAGTTCAAGCAGCTCGGCTCCAACCCGCAGAAGATGGCCTTCAAGGAAGTCTACGGCGCGCTCCAGACCAAGGTGGTCGACGGTCAGGAGAACACCTGGTCGAACATCTACGGCAAGAAGTTCTTCGAGGTGCAGGACGGCGTGACCGTGACCAATCACGGAATCATCGACTACCTCGTCGTCGCCTCGGCCGAATGGTGGGACGGGCTGCCCAAGGACGTCCGCGGCCAGTTCGCCAGGATTCTCGAAGAGGTCACGGTGCAGAGGAACAAGGAAGCCTGGACCGTGAACCAGGAAAACAAGAAGAAGATCATCGAGGCGGGCGGCAAGGTCCGCACCCTGACCCCGCAGCAGCGCGAAGCCTGGGTGAAGGCGCTTCGCCCGGTGTGGAACAATTTCGAGAAGGATATCGGGGCCGACCTGATCAAGGCCGCGCAAGCCGCCAACGTCGGGAGCTGACCCGCACGTTGTTGAGTATCCCGCGCCCGGGGCGGTCCGTCGCGGCCGCCCCGGGCCCGGGCAGTTGACCATCTAGGCGCGAAGGTACCGGTATGGCCGCACCTTCGGAATCGAGACTCAGGCAGTTCGTCGACCGGCTCGAAGAGACGCTGATCGCGGTTTTTCTCGGCCTGATGACCGTGATCACCTTCGCCAACGTGATCGCGCGCTACGTCTTCAACGACAACATCCTGTGGGCGCTGGAGGCGACCGTGTTCCTGTTCGCCTGGCTGGTGCTGCTGGGCGCGTCCTATGCGGTGAAGCGGTCGCTGCATCTGGGTATCGACCTCCTGATCAACGCGCTCCGCCCGGCGGCGAGGCGCGCGCTTGGGCTGTTCTCGGTCGTCGCATGCCTCGCGTTCTCCATCCTGCTGCTCATCGGGTCGTGGGATTACTGGTACCCGTTCGCGACCAAGCGCGCGTTCCTCGAAGTCAACGACGTGCCGATGCCGCAGTTTCTCCAGTTCCTCGCCGACTGGTTCAACGAGGGCGAGGCGTACGAGAAGATGCCGCGCTTCATCCCCTACGCCGTCCTTCCCTTGGCGATGGCGCTGCTCACCTGGCGCTTTATCGAGGCGGGGCTGAGTATCTTGCGCGGCCGGCAGGTCATGGTGATCGCCTCGCACGAGGCCGATACGGCGGACCGTCGGGAAGGCTGAGGAATGGAAGTCGCCTTCCTCTTCGGCCTGATCATCCTCCTGATGATCCTCGGCGTTCCGGTGGCGGTTTCGCTCGGCCTTTCCAGCATTCTGTTCCTGCTGGTCCATTCCGACGGCTCCCTCGCCTCCATCGCGCAAACCCTGTTTTCGGCCTTCGACGGGCACTACACCCTTCTCGCCATCCCATTCTTCATCCTGGCGTCCACCTTCATGTCGACCGGGGGCGTGGCGCGGCGCATCATCCGCTTCGCCATTGCGCTGGTCGGCCACATCAAGGGCGGGCTCGCGATCGCGTCGGTCTTCGCCTGCATGATGTTCGCCGCCCTTTCCGGCTCCTCGCCGGCGACGGTGATCGCCATCGGCTCCATCGTCATCGCGGGCATGCGCGAAGTCGGTTATTCGAAGGAATTCGCGGCAGGCGTGATCTGCAACGCCGGCACGCTCGGCATCCTGATTCCGCCGTCCATCGTGATGGTGGTCTACGCGGCGGCGACCGACGTGTCCGTGGGCCGCATGTTCCTCGCCGGCATCCTGCCGGGCATCATCGCGGGGCTGATGCTGATGCTGGGCATCTACGTCACCGCTCGGTTCCGCGGCCTGCCGTCGCAGCCCTGGGCGGGCTGGCGCGAGCTGTTCGAGTCTGCCCGCGACGCGATCTGGGGGCTGCTGCTGATCTTCATCATCCTGGGCGGCATCTACGGCGGCATCTTCACCCCGACGGAAGCGGCCGCCGTGGCCGCGGTCTACGCCTTCCTGATCGCCAATTTCGTCTATTGCGACATGGGGCCGTTCGCCGAGGCCGGGCCGCGGGGGCTCGCGTTGGCACGCCGCACGGTCGGTGTGTTCTGGCATCCGGACACCAGGAAAACCCTTCTGGAGGGCGGCAAGCTCACCGTCACGCTGATGTTCATCATCGCCAACGCGCTGATCCTCAAGCACGTTCTGACGGAAGAGCGGATCCCGCAGGAAATCGCCGAAGCGATGCTGGCGGCGGGGCTGGGACCGCTCCTGTTCCTGGTGGTGGTGAACGTGCTGTTGCTGATCGGCGGTCAGTTCATGGAGCCGTCGGGGCTGCTGATCATCGTCGCGCCGCTGGTCTTCCCGATCGCCATCGAGCTCGGGATCGACCCGATCCATCTCGGCATCATCATGGTCGTCAACATGGAGATCGGGATGATCACCCCGCCGGTCGGTCTCAACCTGTTCGTGACCGCCGGTGTGGCCTCGATGTCGGTGATGAACGTGGTGCGCGCCGCGCTCCCCTGGGTCGGGATCATGTTCGTGTTCCTGATCCTGGTGACCTATGTGCCGTGGATCTCGACCTGGATCCCGACCGCGCTGATGGGACCCGAAATCATCACCAGATAGCGGGTGCCTCAATCCATACGCAGGATCACCTTGCCGCGGACCTGGCGGTCGCGGATCACGTCGAACGCCTGAACGAAATCCGTCATCGGCAGGACCGCCTGTACGGGAATCGAGATCTTGCCCTCGCCGTGGAGATCGAAGAGTTCGCGCTGGACGCGCCGCACCCATTCGGGATCGCGGTCGCGGTAGGCCGCCCAGTTGACCCCTGTGACCGAAATCACCTTCAGCAGGGCGTAGTTGGTCCTGAAAGAGGGGATGGAGCCGCCGGTAAAGCCGACGACGACGATCCTTCCGTCGAAATCGAGCGCGCGGATGGCGCCGTCGAAGACCTCGCCGCCGACGCTCTCCACGACCACGTCGACGACACCGCACGCCTGCTTCACCTGATCGCGGATAGAATCGCGCAGGTTCTCCACCGTCAGATCGACGATGTGATCGGCGCCGTTTTGCAGCGCGACGTCGGCCTTGGACATGGTGGTGACGCCGGCCAGGACCGTGCAGCCATAGGCCTTGGCGAGCTGCATCGCGGCGATTCCGACGCTACCGGTCGCGGCGGTGACCAGCACCCGTTCTCCCTTCTCGACCCGGGCACGGGCGAACAGCGCGAAATGCGCTGTCTGGTAGGCAATCCCTATCGCCGCGGCCTCCTCGAAGCTCATGTCGTCGGGCATCGGGAAACAGTGATCGGCCGGCAGGACAAGCTTCTCTGCATAGGTGCCCCACTCGACCTGGACCATCACCCGGTCGCCGGCCGACAGCCCGTCCACGCCTTCGCCGACCGCCGCCACCACGCCGGCGCCTTCCTTGCCCGGAACGAAGGGGTGCGGCGGGATGATCTGGTACTTGCCCTCGATCACCAGCAGATCGGGAAAATTGACCGCCGTCGCCTTGATGTCGACCAGCACCTCCCCGGGCCCCGGCGCGGGATCCGGCAGGTCCTCGATCTTCAGGTCTTCGGGGGGGCCGACGGCGTTTGCGACGATCGCGCGCATGCTGAAACTCCTTGTGGTCGATCCTGACCAGACCCATGTTTGGAACCGGCGCCGACCTGTGTCGGGATACCCGTGGCAACCCGGCCGGGAGCCGAAAGGGAGGACCCCATGTTAGTCGGTGTACCCCGGGAGATTAAGACCGACGAACATCGCGTCGGCATGACGCTGGGCACGGTCCGCGAGCTGATCCGCGCCGGCCAGGACGTCATCGTAGAGTCCGGCGCCGCTCACCGGATCGGCATCGACGACGAAGACTACGTGAAGGCCGGCGCGCGGATCGCGGCGGATGCGGCCGAAGTGTTCGCGAAGGCGGACATGATCGTGAAGGTGAAGGAGCCGCAGCCCGGAGAAATCGCCATGCTGCGTGAAGACCAGATCCTCTTCACCTACCTGCACCTGGCGCCGGACCCGGCTCAGACGCAGGGCCTGATCGATTCGGGCTGCAGCGCCATCGCCTACGAGACGGTGACCGACGATTTCGGAGGGCTCCCCCTGCTCGCACCGATGAGCGAGGTCGCCGGCCGTATGGCGGTCCAGGCTGGCGCCCATTGCCTGGAGACGGAGCACGGTGGCCGGGGCATCCTGCTCGGCGGCGTGCCCGGCGTCCGGCCGGGCAAGGTGGTGGTCATCGGCGGCGGCGTTGTGGGGACCAACGCGGTATTGGTGGCCAACGGGATGGGAGCCGCGATCACCGTGCTCGACACATCGCTTCGCCGTCTCGCCGAGCTCGATTTTCACTTTCGCAGCCTGATCACGACGCGCAACTCGCGGGCGGACACCATCGAGCAGGAGGTTCTCGAAGCCGACCTGGTGATAGGCGCCGTGCTGGTTCCGGGCGCGGCCGCGCCCAAGCTGGTCACCCGCGAGATGGTGAGGGCGATGAAGCGGGGTTCCGTGATCGTCGACGTCGCCATCGACCAGGGCGGTTGCTGCGAGACCAGCCGTCCGACCACCCATTCCGATCCGAGCTTCACGGTCGACGAGGTCGTGCATTACTGCGTCGCGAACATGCCGGGCGCGGTGGCGAGAACCTCGACGCTGGCGCTCAACGCCGCCACCCTCCCCTTCATCTGCAGGCTCGCCACTGAGGGCTGGCGGGATGCGCTTCTCGGCGACCCGCATCTCCTCAACGGGCTCAACGTCCATCGAGGAAGGCTGACGCATGGCGCGGTCGCGGAGGCGCAGAACAGGGATCACCTCCCGGCGTTGGAGGCGCTCGCCGCCTGATTCTCCGCCGGTCGGCATTTCGCGGCTTCGCCCTTCGCGATAAAATGCGCGATCCGCGAAACCCGGCAGGAAGGCGCGCGCGATGGAGCTGCGCAGGGTCGGCATTATCGGCCTCGGGGCGATGGGCCGTCCGATGGCGGAACATGTCGCCAAGGCCGGCTATTCGCTGAGGCTCCACGACATCGCGCCCGGACGCGCCGAAGAAGTCGCCAAATCGACCGGCGGCCGGATCGCGAACGGTCCCGCCGGCATTGCCGCCGCCAGCGATGTCGTCATCACCATGCTGCCGACCGGCGCCGATGTCGTCCGCACCGCGCTCGGGGAAGGCGGAATTGCCGACGGGTTTGCGGAGGGCGGCATTTTGGTCGACATGAGCTCGTCCGAACCGTCGGGCACGGTGGAGCTCGCCTTGGCGCTCGCGGAGCGCGGGATCGGCATGATCGATGCACCCGTCTCGGGCGGCCACAAGGGCGCGGTCGAGGGCACGCTCACCATCATGGCGGGCGGCGAAGAGGCGCTCGTCGAGCGATGCCGGCCGGTGCTGGAGACCATGGGCAACCGCGTCGTTCACACCGGGGCCATCGGCTCGGGCCATGCGCTCAAGGCACTCAACAACACGATCAGCGCGGCCGGATTCCTGATCGCGATCGAGGCGTTCCTGGTCGGCAAGCGGTTCGGGCTGGAACCCGGGGTCATGGCGGACGTCGTCAATTCGTCGACCGGCATGAACCACTCGACGCGCAACAAGCTCGCCCAATTCGTCTTTTCGCGCGGCTTCGATTCCGGGTTTGCGCTGGATCTGATGGTCAAGGATCTCGACATCGCCCTCGACCTCGCGCGGGACACCGAGACGGCGGTGCCGTTCGCGGCGCTCAGCCGGCAGATCTGGGCGCAGGCGCAACAGAACCTGGAGCCCGGGCGCGACCACACCGAAATCGTCCGTTGGCTCGAACGGCTCGCCCGCGAAGAGTTGCGGTAGCGCGGTGAACGACAAGCGGGCGCGGAGTACCAGCGCCTACCGCCCGAAACTCGACAATCTGCGCGGCGTGCTCTGGATGCTGCTCGCGGTCACGCTGCTGACGGCGATGTTCGCGATCATCAAGCAGATGGCGACCGAGCTCCCCTTCTTCGTCGTCGCGCTGATGCGGACGACGACCGCGCTGGTCATGTTCGTCCCGTGGCTCATCCGCGTGGGCCGGCCGGGGATCGCGACGCGACGCCTGAAGACCCATTTCCTGAGGGCGTTCTTCGGCATCGCGTCCTTCGCGGCCATCATCTACGCGGTCGGGCGGCTGATGCTGTCCGACACGATGGTGCTCTCCTTCACCTCGCCGTTCTGGTCGATCCTGCTTTCCGGCCTGATTCTGGGCGAAGCCATCCGCCGAGACCGGACGTTAGCCACGATCGCCGGATTCATCGGCGTGGTGATGATCGTCAAGCCGCACGGCGAGGTCGACCACGCGATGCTGATCGCGCTCGGGAGCGCGGTGCTGACGAGCGGCGCCATCATCTCGCTGAAGAGCCTGTCCGCGACCGAGCCGCCCGCCCGCATCGTGTTCTATTTCTTCCTCTTCGGCACGCTGTTCCTGCTGCCGCCCGCGCTCCTTACCTGGGAGACTCCGACATGGGAGCAGTTGGGCTGGCTGATCGCGGCGGGAGTCCTCGGCGGGATCGGCCAGAATTTCCTCGCGCGCGCCTACGACGCGGGCGAGGTGACGATCATCTCTCCGCTCGACTTCCTGCGGATGCCGCTCGCGGCTTTCTTCGGCTTCGTCGTGTTTTCGGAAATCCCGGACATCTGGTCCGCCGCGGGAACGGCTGTGATAATCGGGGCTCTCCTGTTCATCACCCGCCGCGATGCGATCGAACGGCGGCGACAACGCGAGGAGAGTCCGGGTTGAGCGGCGAAACGCTTTCCGACCTTGCGCCCTTCCCCATCCGCGCCGATCTCGACCGGGCCTGGTCGCGCGCCTGGGAACACCTCGCTAGGCCGGGCACGTGGTGGGACGGCGCGCAAAGGCTCGCCATGGTCGAGGCGTGCCGCGAAGCGCCCGATTGCGCGCTCTGCCGCGAACGCGCGGCCGCGCTTTCCCCGTTCGCCGTGGACGGCGTCCACGATTCGACCGTCGGCCTGCCCGACAATGTCGTGGAGGTCGTTCACCGGATCCGGACCGATTCTGGACGCCTCACCGAGGCCTGGTTCCGCCGGATGATGGATACCGGCCTTTCCGAGACCGAGTACGTGGAGATCGTAGGCGTGGTCTCGGTCGCGACCGCGCTGGATACCCTGGCGAAAGGGCTGGGCATCCCGCTGCAACCGCTTCCTCAACCGCAACCGGGCAGGCCTTCCCGTCGGCGCCCCGCAAATGCCAAACGCACCCTCGCCTGGGTCTCCACCCTGGAGCCGGAGGACGTCACCGAGACCGATCCCAACCCGTACGGCGACAAGACGCCCGACCTCATCGCCAACATCCATCGCGGGCTCAGCGTGGTCCCGGCGGAGGTCGCGGCCTTCTTCGAACTCGACGACGTGATCTATTTGCCGCAATTCGCGCTCAAGGACTTCTCCACCGAGTACCGCGCGATCGACCACGCGCAAATGGAGCTCGTCGCCGCCCGGGTCTCGCTGATCAACCGGTGCCGATATTGAACCGCCGGCCATGTGATGCTGCTCCGTGAGAGCGGCGCGCATTACGGCGAGACCTACGCCCTGAACGGCGTCACCGGGAGCGGAGACAGCGGCGTACCGCATGGCCGGCTGCTGCTCGACTTCGCCGAAGCGGTGATCGGAGGCACGAAAGGCGAGATCACCGGCGCCCGCGACGCGCTGATCCCCGCGGTGGACGTGGAGGGCTTCGTCGATGCCGCGGGGGTGGTCGCGTCCTTCAACGCGGTGGTCCGGATCGCCGATGCGACCGGGATCCCGGTCGAGGACTTCAAGCTGGAACGAACCGTCGAGGAACGCGCCGCGCTCGGCATCGACGACTGGCGCTGACCGGGCTAACGACTCGTCGCCTCGTCGTCAGCGCTCCGCCAAGGGCACCACCTCGCGCTGATCCGTACCGTGATAGGCGCTGAGGGGGCGGATCAGCCTGTTGTCGGCGTTCTGTTCGAGATAATGCGCGGTCCAGCCGGTGATGCGGCTCATCACGAAGAGCGGCGTGAACATCTCGATGTCGAAGCCCATCATGTAATAGGCGGGACCGGCCGGGAAATCGAGATTGGGGTGGATCCCCTTCTCGCCGATCATCACGTTCTGGAGCCCGTCCGACATGCGCACCCAGGTATCGTCGCCTTTCCAGGCCGCGAGGTCCTCCAGGCAGCTTCGCATCGTCGGCACCCGGGAATCGCCGGACTTGTAGACCCTGTGGCCGAACCCCATCACCAGCTTCTTCCGCGCGATGGCGTCGTGCATCCATTGCTCGGCGATGTCGGGGTCGCCGATTTCGAGGAACATGTGCATCACCGCCTCGTTGGCGCCGCCATGCAGCGGGCCCTTGAGCGACCCGATGCCGCCGGTGATCGCGGAATAGATGTCCGACCGGCTGGAGGCGATCGTCCGCACGGTGAAGGTCGATGCGTTGAAGCTGTGCTCGGCGTATAGGATCATCGAGGTGTCGAAGGCCTTGATCACCTCCCGCGGCGGCACCTCGCCGAAGCACATGTTGAAGAAGTTCTCGACCATCGGGAGATCGTCGCGCGGGGCGATGCGCTCCTTGCCGCCGCGAAACCGGTAGTCGGTCGCGATCATGGTGGGAATCTTGGCGAACAGGTCGAGCGACCGGTTGCGGTCGGCCGCTTCCGGCTCCCCGCCCCAGGCGACTTCGGAAGTGCCGAGATAGCTGACTGCCGTCCTCAGCGTGTCCATCGGGTGGGAATCGGACGGGAAACGCCGGATGACCTCGATATGGTCGCCGGAAATCTCGCGCCGCTCGACCTCCTCGGTCCCGAGGCCGTCGAGTTCGGACGCCGTCGGGAGCTCGCCGTTCCACAACAGGTACGCCACTTCTTCGAAAGAGGCGCCCGCGCAGAGATCCTGCACCGCGTAGCCGCGATAGGTGAGCGAATTGGTTTCCGGCATCACCTTGGAGATCGCGGTGGAATCCACCGTCACGCCGGCAAGACCTTTCTGGATCTGCGGCTCCGCCATCGAATCCTCCCTTTCCTTTCCGCCCCCGCTATCTTCAGATCTTGAAGTTGAAAAGGCTTTGGTCGAACCGATTGTAGTCCTCGTAGCGCACCAGCTCATAGAGCCGCTTGCGCGTCTGCATCCTGGGCACCGCGTCTTCCTGGCTGCCCTCCGCCTTGAGGATGTCGAGTCCTTCCTCGACCCCGAACATCGCGAGGCGCAGCGTCGTCACCGGGTAGATCGCGATGTTGTAGCCGAGCTCGACAAGCCGGTCGCGCGACAAAAGGGGCGTCTTGCCGAACTCGGTCAGATTAGCGAGCAGCGGCACCGAAACCGCCTCCCGGAAGGCCTCGTATTCGGGGATCGTGGTGAGCGCTTCCGGGAAGATCGCATCCGCTCCGGCGTCGACATAGGCCTTGGCGCGGTCGATCGCCGCGTCCATGCCCTCGGACGCCTTGGCGTCGGTCCGCGCCATCAGGAGGAAGTTGGGATCGCGCTTCGCATCCGCCGCCGCGCGGATCTTCTGCGCCATGTCCTGGGCCGAAATCAGCACCTTGTTGTCGAGATGACCGCAGCGCTTGGGGCTCAGCTGATCCTCCAGGTGGCATCCGGCCAGCCCCGCGTCCTCGATTTCCTGGATCGAGCGCGCCGCGTTCATCGGCTCGCCGAACCCGGTATCGAGGTCGATCAGCGCCGGCAGATCGGTCGCCCGCGCGATCTGGTGGCCTCGGGCCGCGACCTCCTGCAGGGTGGTCAGCCCGATATCGGGCAGCGCGAGGTCCGCCGACAACGCCGCGCCGGAAATATAGATGCCGTCGAAGCCCTTCTCATGGACCAGCACCGCGACCAGCGGCGAGAAGGCGCCCGGCATCTGCTGCAACGCGCCTGAATCGATCGCCGCGCGGAACGCCGCCCGCTTCTCGGAAGCGGTCTTCTTCGCGAACAGCATCAGAATATCCCTCTCTCGTCGCGCTCGGCGTTGACCAGGTCGGCAGGATCGACGGCCACGTTGAGACCGCCGAGTTCTTCGGGCCCGAGATCGGGCAGACGCTGAACGAGATCGAGGAAGCGGCGCTGCTCGTCCGCGGAGGCGATGCCATCGGCCAGGGTTTCGAACTTGCGTATGTAATCGGCCCGCGCGAACGGTCGCGCGCCGGCCGAATGGGCGTTGGCGACGGCGAGCTCGTCGACGATCGTCTCGCCCGATTTCAGCACGATCTCCAGCCGCCCGCCGAAGGCGCGCCGGTTGGGGTCGGGCTCGTGATAGCGCGCGGTCCACTCGGCGTCCTCGACCGTGGATATCTTGTGCCACAGCCGGACCGTATCCTCCCGCCCCGCGCGTTCAGGCGCATAGGAACGGACGTGGTGCCATTCCCCGTCCTGCAGCGCGACGGCGAGGATGTACATGATGCTGTGGTCGAGGGTTTCACGGCTTGCGTTGGGGTCCATCTTCTGCGGATCGCCCGCCCCGGTGCCGATCACGTAGTGAGTGTGATGGCTGGTGTGCAGGACGATGCGGTCGATCGCCTCGAAGTCGGCGATCCTCTCGCGCATGCGGAAGGCGAGGTCGATGATCGCCTGGCTCTGATACTCGGCCGAATGCTCCTTGGTGTAGGATTCGAGGATCGCGCGCTTGGCCTCGCCCGGGCCCGGTAGCGGCACGGTGTACTCGGCGTCGGGGCCGTCGAGCACGCGGGCGATCACGCTGTCCTCGCCCTCGTAGATCGGCGACGGAGCGCCTTCGCCCCGCATCGTACGGTCGACCGCCTCGATGGCGAGCTTTCCGGCATGCGCGGGCGCGAACGCCTTCCAGCTCGAAATCTCTCCCTTGCGCGACTGGCGGGTGCTCACCGAGGTGTGCAGCGCCTGCTGGACCGCTTGGTAGACCGTCGAGGTGGGGAGCCCGAGCAGCGTCCCCAGCCCCGCCGCCGCCGACGGGCCCAGATGGGCGATATGGTCGATCTTGTGGGCGTGGAGACAGATGCCCTTCACGAGGTCGATCTGGATTTCGTAGGCGGTGGCGATGCCGCGTATCAAGTCCTCGCCATCCCGCCCCGTCTGCTGCGCCACGGCGAGAAGCGCCGGAATGTTGTCTCCCGGGTGGGAGTAGTCCGCTGCGAGGAAAGTGTCGTGGAAGTCGAGCTCGCGCACCGCCGTCCCGTTCGCCCAGGCGGCCCATTCGGCCGCGAAGCGGCGCGCGCTCGCGATGCCGAACACGGCCGCCCCGCCGTCGCGGGGATGGGCGAGCGCCTGCGCCCGGGCGGAAGCGACCGGGCCGCGATTGAGCGCGGCTACCGCCACCGCGGCGTTGTCGACGATCCGGTTGATCGCCATGTCGACGACATCCGATTCGACCGCGACGGGATCGGTGGCGGTAGCCGCGATTTTCCAGGCGAGCTGGTCTTTTCGTTCTAAGGTTTCTTTTGAAGGATAGACTTTAACCGTATGATTTATCATTGACTTGTCGGTTCCTTCCGGGCTTCCCGCGCGCAAGATCATACCCCGGCGCGGAACCCGGTCAACTCGCGGCCCGTCGGCGTGTTGTGGGGCTTCGAACGGTGTGATTAGGTAGCCGACGCGCCCAGGGCCGGTCATGATCGGGAGTATTGCATGACGGATCACCTGCTCCGTCTTACCAGGGACGATTTCGAGGCCAGGGCCTCACTCGACGAAGCCCTGCCGCCCGCAATCCGGGCAATCTACGTGGCGGAGGGAATGGCTTCGGTCTCCGCCGGCGGCGCGACGGCGACCCTCGCCGCGAACTCGGCGTATTTTCACACCGGCCCGGTGTCCATCGCCGCCGGAGCGCAAGGGGCATGCCTGCTTCGTTACGAGCTCGACCCGGACGAGACCGGTCCCGCGGGCACCGGCGTACGGTCGGAACGCAAGCTGGAGGCGGCCCTCACGCTCGACGATCCGGACGGCTATCTTTTCCGCTGCGACAAGGTCGAGCTCCCGCCCGGCGGGGTCGCCTATACGCACACCCATCAGGGCGGCGGCATACGGTGCCTGCTCAAGGGCGGGTTCAACGTCCGGGTGCACGGAAAGACGACCGAGATCGGAGAGTACGACGCCTGGTTCGAGGCCGGCCCGGATCCCGTCCATGCCTGGGCGCCGGACGACGCGCCGGGACATTTCTCGCGGGTGATGATCCTTCCCCGCCGGCTCAAGGGGAAGAGCTCGATCCGCTATGTCGACCTGGCGGACGCAGGCAAGCCCAAGCCGCAGAAATACACCGTTTTCCTGGACGAGTTCATCGACACATGACCAGCAATTTGAGGACGGGCGGCCAGATCCTGGCGGACGCGCTGCTTACGCACGGCGTGGACACGATCTTCTGCGTTCCCGGCGAGAGCTACATCGCCACCCTGGATGCGCTGTTCGACGTCCGCGACCGGATCCGCGTCGTCACCTGCCGCCAGGAAGGCGGCGCGGCCTACATGGCGGAAGCCTACGGCAAGCTGACCGGGCGGCCCGGCATCTGCTTCGTCACCCGCGGTCCCGGCGCGACCAATGCGAGTGTCGGCATTCACACCGCGCGGCAGGATTCCTCGCCCGTCATCGTCTTCGTCGGCCAGGTGGCGCGCGGCATGGCGGAACGCGAAGCCTTCCAGGAGATCGACTTCCGCCGGATGATGGGCGAGCTCACCAAGTGGACCGCCCAGATCGACGATCCGGCGCGGGTGCCCGAATACGTCAACCGCGCCTTCCGAACGGCTACGTCGGGACGCGCCGGCCCGGTCGTGTTGGCCTTGCCCGAGGACATGCAGACCGACCGCGCCGAGGTGGAAGACGGCGCGGCCTACGAGGAAGTCCAGCCAAACCCGTCATCGGACGACATGGCGCGGCTGCGCGACATGCTGGCGCAGGCGAAGCGCCCGATCGTGCTGGCGGGCGGCAGCGGCTGGACCGAACGCGCTTGCGACCACCTCCGAATTTTCGCCGAGGCCAACGACCTGCCGGTGGCCGTCGGTTTTCGTCGCCAGGACCTGCTGGACAACCGCCATCCCGCTTATGCCGGCGTGGTCGGGCTCGGGGCCAATCCGTCCCTCACGGCGGCGATCCGGGAATCCGACCTGCTGCTGGTGGCCGGCGCCCAGCTCGGCGAGATCGTCACCCAAGGTTACTCGCTGCTCGCCCTGCCCAAGCCGCGCCAGCGTCTGATCCACGTCCATCCCGGGATCGACGAGATCGGCAAGGTCTATCAGCCCGACCTCGGGATCAACGCGGGCATGGTGGAATTCGCCGCCGCGCTCGCCGCGCTGGAGCCGGTCGCCGCCCCGCCCTGGGCCGCGCACCGCGCCGGGTTGCGGGACGCTTACGAGGCGTTTCTCGAACTTACGGAGATGCCGGGCGCGCTCGATCTCGCCCGGGTCGTGCGCCATCTGGAAAGCGTACTGCCCGAAGACGCCATCATCGCCAACGGCGCGGGGAATTTCTCTCAATGGTTGCACCGGTTCCATCGCTATCGCGGGTACGGCACCCAGCTCTCGCCGCAGAGCGGATCGATGGGCTACGGCGTGCCGGCCGGCGTGGCGGCGGCACTGCTCTATCCCGACCGCGAGGTGGTCGCATGGTGCGGCGACGGCGACTTCCTGATGAACGGGCAAGAGGTCGCGACAGCCGCGGCGCAGGGATTGCACAACCTCACCTTCCTGGTGGTCAACAACGCCACATACGGCACCATCCGCATGCACCAGGAACGGCACTACCCGGGACGGGTGATCGCGACCGACCTTGCCAACCCCGACTTCGCCATGCTGGGCAGGGCCTACCGTCTGCACGGCGAGACAGTGACCCGGACCGGGGATTTCCCGACCGCCTTCGAACGCGGCCGGCAAGCGGAGGCGCCCGCCCTGCTCGAACTCCAGATCGACCCCGACGCGATCCTGCCGACCGCCACGATCAGCAGCATTCGCACAAGCAGCGGCTAGGCGTCGGACATCAGGGCGTTCATTTCCGGGTGCAGGATGACGCCCTCGGCGAACCCGTAGGTGCCGGTATCGCCAAGCTCGCCCGCCGCGTTTCGCGCCAGCGTGGCGAAGGCGAGCGACAGGAGGCCGCCGATGCTGACGCGGGCGACGCCGAGCCGCTTGAGCTCGGGAACCGGCGGGGAAACCGCGCTCGCCAGGATGTTCACCGGCCCGTCGATGCCTTCCACCACCGCTCCGATGGTTTCGGCGTCGCGCGCGAAGGGAACGAACAGGCAGTCCGCGCCGGCCTCGCGATACGCGTTGCAGCGGCGGATCACCTCGGCGAGCGCCTCGGGCCCCTTGCCGCCGCGAAGGAAGGTATCGCAGCGCGCGTTGAGCACCGCCGGCACGCCGGTCTCGTCCGCGGCCTTGCGTCCGGCCGCGATGCGCGCCACCGAGAGATCGAAATCGAGCAGCGGGCCGGGCGCACCGATCGCGCCATCCTCGATATTCATCCCGACGGCGCCGGCCTCGATGGTCGCGCGCACGGTGTCGGCCACCGCTTCGGGCTCGATGCCGTACCCCGCCTCCATATCCGCCGTTACGGGCACGTCGACGCGTTCGGCGATGCGGCGCACCATCCAGAGCATTTCCTCGCGCGGGATGTTCTCGCCGTCGGCGTAGCCCATCAGCCAGGCGATGCCGGCGCTCGACGTCGCAATCGCCGGATAACCCGCCTCGACGACGATCCGGGCGATCGCCGCATCGGGAGCGTTGACCAGGACCAGCGGCTCCGGCCCTTCGTGGAGCGCCCTGAAGGCTTCGGCCTTCGCGACCTGTCCAGGATCCGCCATCGGACTTCCTCTCAGATATCGAACGAGGGAACGGGCCCGCCGCCGGCCATGTCGAGCACGCCCGCGATCGTCGCTTCGGGGTCTGCGATGCCGCCGAAGCGCAGCAGCTCGCGCGCCTTCTCCGCCATCTCGTCGCGGTCGAGCGCGGCCTCGGGATCCCCCTTGCACTGCCGGCGGGCGGCGCTTACCCGGCTTCCGTCGCCCAGCACCGCCGTGACCTCGCCGCCCCAGGCGGCGGGGTAGTCGGATACATAAGGCTCTCCCGCGTCCACCGTCACCTTCGAACGCAGGGACGACAAGCGCGCCCGCGCGTCGGCCTCGAAAGAATCGAACCCCACGGCGCCGTCGGCCAGCGCCGCGGCTATGCAGTGCTGCAACGAAAACTTTGCCTCGTAGGGCGAGGTCGGCATCGGCCGGTCGCAGACATCGACCGCCGCCCGATAGGTGGACGCTTCCACGCCGATCACCGACTCCGCATCGACTTTCGCGGAAACTTCGAGAGCGGCATCGATCGCGGGATGGGTGTGCCGGCAGGACGGCCAGGGCTTGATCGAGGTTGCGTGCACCTGCCACGGAGCGTCCGGCTCGCGCAGCACCGCGCCGGGGTCCGGGTCGGGACAGGCGCCGGCATAGAGCCCCTGAGGTCCTTCGAGGATCGCGGGCGGGCCCGTGAAGCCGGCCGCCGCCAGCTCCGCCGCGACAACCCCCGCCTCGGCGGCGCGCCCGGCGTGGAGATGCTTGCTCATCGCTCCGGTATTGAGGAATTCCCAAAGCCCGGCCGATTGCGTGCCGGCGTTGCCGAGCGCGTGTATGGCGGCCTCGTCGTCGAGCTGCAGCAGAGCCGCCGCCGCCATCGCGGCGCCGAACGGCCCGCAGGTCGCGGTGTTGTGCCAGACCTTGTAGTGCATCTGGCCGACCGACATGCCGACCCGGCAAACCGCCTCGAAACCCTGCAGGACGGCGCGCAGGAAGGCGTCGCCGTCGGCTCCTTCCCGGCCGGCGAGCGCCAGCGCGGCAGGGATCACGACGCATCCGGGATGGGTGACGGAGCCGCGATGCAGGTCGTCGACTTCGAGGACGTGCATGCAGCCGCCCATCACCAGCGCGCGACGCCCGGGATCCGGCTTGTCCACGCCCCAGCTGCGCAGGATCCTGCCGGGTTCGGTGACCCGGCCCGCCAGCATGTTGGCGACCCCGTCGAGCACGATCAGCGCCATCGCGTCGAGATCGGCCTGCGCGACCGGCTTGGACCGGATCAGCCCGACCAGCCCTTCCGTCAACGTCGCCGCGGCCGCGGGCTTGACCGCCGCCTGCGCGGCGGCGGTGCTCACGCGCTTCCGCCGCCGGGCGGCGCGTAGTCCGGGAAGCGGCTCGAGACGTCGAGGTTGAACAGGCTGCGCGCGTTCTCGCCGAGGATGTTGCGCTTCGCCGTCTCGTCGAGGAACGGAAGATCGTAGATCACGCTCGGCAGATCCATATCCCAGTGCGGGTAGTCGGAGCACCAGCAGAGCTGGGTCTCGGCCTTGATCATCTTGAAGGTCATCTCGAGCACGTCGAGGTCGTTGGGAACCTCCATCGGCTGCGAGGAGTAGTACATGTCCTGCATGTATTCGCTCGGCAGCTTGGTGAGAGACGGCGCCTCGGAGCTCCGCATCTTGTAATCGTTGTCGAGGCGCTGCATCAGCCAGGGGATCCAGGCGAGGCCCGATTCGATCCAGATCACCTTGAGACCCGGGAAACGCTCGGGCAGGCCGTTGATCACCCAGTTGGCGCAGTGCATGGCGTTGTAGATGGTGAAGCCCATCGCGTGGGTGATCAGGAACCGGTTGGTCGCGCCGAGCAGCGGATCGTTCCAGTTGTAAGAGGCGTGGAAGGCGAGCGGCTTACCCATCTCCTCCATCAGCCGGTAGGTCTTCATATAGGCGTTGTCGTAGACCGGCTTGTAGCGCGTCGACACCACCGAGAAGCCCACCACGCCCGGCTTGTCGCCGAATTCCTGCACCATTTTGTAGCTGGCTTCGGGATCGTTGAACGGCAAATAGAGCATCGAGGTGATGCGGTCGTTGTGCGGCAGGATCTGCTCGACCAGCCAGCGGTTGTAGGCGCGCGACATCGCGACTTCGATCTCGGGCTGGGGATGCAGGCCGAGAAGCAGCATGGGCGTCGGGAACATCGAGACATAGTCGACCCCCATCGCATCCATCCACTTGAGCGACAGGTGGATGTCGCGGTGGGTGCCGTCGGCCGGCGTCTGTTCCAGCTTGCGGAGCGGGTAGCGCATCACCCTTCCGGAGATGTCCTGATAGCCGACGACGCCTGGAATCAGGGGCGATTGCGCGCCGGTACCGCTGCCCGAGTAGACCAGGCCGGTCTGCTTGATCACCGGGTCCTCGATGTACTGGATGATGTCGCGCAGCGACTCGTTCTCGTAGTGGTGGCAGTCGACGTCGACGATCAGCACGTCCTCCAGCTTGCGCTGGTCGCGCTGCCGGGCCGCGTTGATGAGGAGCTTCTTCGTGTCGAACTCCTCGACCGTCATCTTGTGGATGTCGCTTGTCGGAATATCCATGTCTCGTCTCCGTCAGGCGCCGGACCAGGCCTGCCACATGCCAAGCTCGAACAGCTCGACATTGACGGCCCTCAGCATGGCGGTGCACATGATCATGACCGCGGTGGCCGGCATCGCGCGGTCGTCGATGAAGGGCGACCAGCGCTCTCCGACCTGGAACTTGACCGTATAGAGCCTGGTCAGCGCGGTCAGTCCCTCCTGAATCAGCTCGTCGGGCGGCTCCCTGCCCTTTTCCAGCGCGAGCATCTTCTCCGCGAACGCCTGGAGCTTGGCGGTTTCGTCTCCGACATCGGCAAGGAGGTCGCCGAACTCGTCTTCGGGCTGCTCAGGCGAGGACATAGATGCCGTCCTCTTTCTCGACGACGTCGTATTTCCTCAGGCGGAACGTCCTGTCCGCGACCATCACGCCGGTCTCCAGGTCGTACTCCCAGCCATGCCAGGGACAGACGATGTGCATCTCGTCGTGGTTGAAGCGCATGCCCTGATAGGTCTTGTCCTCGGCGATGACCTCCTCGACCTTGGCCATCAGAAGCCCTTCGCAGGCCGGCCCGCCCTGATGCGCGCACAGGTTCTGGTATGCGAACAGCCGCCCCTTCACCCGGTAGACGCCGATCTCCGAATTGCCGTTGGGAACGATCTTGCGCTCGCCGTCCGGCAGATCATCGGATTTGGCGACAAAGATCTCCTTCGCCATTTACTCTCCTCCTGGTCAAACTGTCCGGGCGCCTCAGTTGGTGGCGACCGAAAGGCTGTGCGCCCCGGATCCGCCCTGATGCCGGTTGGCATGGGCCTGCAGGCGCGTCATGCCCACATTCGCCAGCGCGGCGAGCGCGAAAATGATGAAGATGATCGCGTACATCTCCGCGATCTTGAACTGCTCGTAGTAATTGCCCAGCCGGAAGCCGAGCCCCCCGTCCGCGAATTTGAGCTCGGCGACCAGCACGCCGATGACCGTGATCGCCATGCCCAGCCTGAGCCCGGTGATCACCGGGTTGACCATCGCCGGGATGTAGATCTTGGTCACCGTCTGCCAGCCGCTGAGGTTGAACGACTTGCCGACGCGGAGCAGCACGGGGTTGATCAGGATCATGCCGAGCGCGGTGGAGAACACGACGGGGAAGAACGCCGACAGCGACCCCTTGGCCATCTTGGATTCGATGCCGGTGCCGAAGATCAGGAACAGGATCGGCAGGAAGATAATCTTGGGCGTCGAGCCGATGGCATTGAGATAGGGTTCGATCGCCTTGCGCAGCAGCGGGTTGAGCCCCATGGCGATGCCCAGCGCCAGCGCGATGGCCGAACCGACGATGAAGCCGACGATATGCTCGGCGAAGGTGATGAAGAGGTCGCGATAGAAATCGGCCGCGACGAACTCGTTCCACACCGCCACGGCGATCTTCCACGACGATGGGATCACGTCGCCATAGAGGACCTCCATCGCGCCCAGCGCCGCCAGCCCCTCCCACGCCACCAGCAGGCAGACGACGGTCAGCACGCGGATGCGGAGCACGGTGGCCTCGCGGTCGCCGGCGAGGGCGGGGGAAGCGGTTTCGACTACACCGGCCTGAGCCACTTCTCGATCCTTCCGAAGCCCCAGTAGAAGAACACGCTGACCAGGATCACCGCGACGATGCTGGCATAGGTGCCGGGCGTGTCGAAGCGGAAATACATCTCGGAAACGATCCGCCCCAGCCCGCCGAAGTCGATCAGGTACTCGATCGCGACGATGTTCACCAGAGTATACATCACCCCGATGCGGATTCCGGTGAAGATGGTCGGCACCGCGCTCGGAAGCTGGATCTTCCAGAACATCTCGCGCTCGGAGACGTTGAAGCTTCGCCCGACATTGAGCAGGGTCTGGGACACGCCGAGCAGCCCCTGCCGGGTCTGGATGACGATGGGGATGGCGCCCGGGATGAAGCCCATCATGATGAGCGTCAGATAGGTCCGCCCGAAGATCACCAGGAACAGCGGGTAGAGGAGCACGGTCGGCGCGGCGAAGGCGGCGGCGAGCCAGCCCTCATAGGCAATGCCGTAGCGCCGGTTGCGGTAGAGGAAATACCCGAACGGCACCCCGATGGCGAGCGCGATCCCGGTCGAGGCCGCGGTCATGCCGAGGGTGACGAAGAAATTGCCGACCAGGTCCATGTCCTCCTGGACCGGCGGAAAGGCGAGAAACGCATCGGACGGCCGCGGGACGACGAGCTCCATCACCAGCCCGGTCTCGACCGCGATCTCGAGAATGCCGAAGAACACGGCAAGCCCGAGCGCGCCGACCAGGACGGGCGACTTGGAAAGCCTGAACGTCCCCGTCATCCCGCGCCGTCCGCGAGATACGCTTTAGATCGGCTTGTTGCCCATCGGATGCACCAGCTCATGAAGCTGTTCCTTGGTGAGCAGCGTCTTGATCTTCTTGTTCTCGAGCGCGATCTTGTTGATCTTCTCAAGCCCCGCCACCGGCAGGAAGGTCGAGGAATTGAGCGGCGTATCCATCGGCGCCGACTTTATGTCCTCGTAGTTGAGCTTCCAGCGCTTGGCATAGGCTTTCAGCTGCTCGTCGCTCGAATAGGTGCGCGCCTGACCCTCCGTCAGCGCGTTCATCAGGCGCCTGGCGGCATCGCGGTTCTTCTCGAGCCAGTTCACGTTGGCCGCGATCACCCGGATCGTGGTGCCGGTCAGCGCGGCGGCCGCGGCCCCCGTGCCGATGATGCGGATCTTCTTTTCGCGCAACAGGTTCTTGTTGAGCGGAAAGACCGACCATCCGGTGGCCACCTGGCCCGACATGAGCTGGGTGCGCGAGCCCGACGGTCCGCCGACCGAGACCGCCTTGGCCGGGATGTTGAGCGCTTCCTTGATGAACAGGACGGCGAGATTGGTGGTCGAGCCCGGCCGCGAATAGGCGAACTCGTGCTCCGCCTTGAGGTCCTTGAAGCTCTTGATCGGACTGTCGGTCTTCACGTACCAGTAGAGGTCCGGCACGCCGCGAATGTTGCTGCCGAGCACGCGGACCGGCGCGCCCTTGGCATAGGCCGAGACGACGCCGAGCACGCCGTTGCCCCAGACCACGTCCTGGCTTCCGGTGATCACCGCCTGCAGCGATGCCGCGCCGCCAGAGCCGTGGATGATCGAGACATCGAGCCCGTACTTCTCGAAGATCCCGTTCTCCTTCGCGGCATAGGGATGCTCGGTCTCGAACACCACCTTGGTGCTGTTGACCATGCGGATCTTGTCTAGCGCCGCCGCGGGCGACGCGGCGACGGCGGCCGCAATGGCGGCAAGCGCCGCCGTCTTCAGATATCCAGCCATTGTTCCCTCTCTTCCTGGTAATGTGCCGCCGCAGTGTATCCCCGCGAGGTCTGCGAAACGACTCCCTTACCGCGCGGCGAGTTCGGCTTCCGCCTCGACCATTCCGCGCGATGCTTCCTCGCGAAGCAGCGTCCAGAGCCGGCCCACGTACTCGCCGAATTTCGGCGTGGAGATCACCTCCGACGAGCGCGGGCGCGGCAGATCTACTTCGATCACCTCCTTGATCTTCCCGGGACGGAAAGACATCACCACCACCCGGTCCGACAGCTGGACCGCTTCGGTGATGTTGTGGGTGATCAGCAGCATCGTCTGGTTGAGCGCGGCCCAGATCTCCAGCATCTTGTCGCCCAGCAGCATGCGCGTCTGTTCGTCGAGCGCGCCGAACGGCTCGTCGAGCAGCATGATGCGGGGCTCGTAGGCCAGCGTTCTCGCCACCGCCGTCCGCTGTTTCATGCCGCCCGACAGCTGCGCCGGGTAGTGGTTCTCGAACCCTTCGAGACCGACGAGGCTCACGAATTTCCGCGCCCGTTCCTCGCGGTCCGCCTTGGCCAGCCCCTGAACCTCGAGCGGAAACGCGACGTTGTCGAGCGTGGTTCGCCAGGGAAAGGTCGATTCCTCCTGGAACACGACGCCGACATCGTGATGCGCGCCGGCGACCGCGCGCCCGTCGATCCGCACGCTGCCCTCGTACTGGGCGATCAGACCGCCCACGATGTTGAACAGGGTCGACTTGCCGCAGCCGCTCGGCCCGATCACCGAGACGAACTCGCCCTCGGCCACGTCGAGGGTCACCCGATCCAGCGCCTGGACCGGGTTATCGCTGTCCAGATCGTAGGTCTTCGAGACCTCGGAAATCTCAAGGATGTTGGCCATGGTTCTCCGCACCGCGCCCGCGTGGGATCATGTTTCGTCGCTGGCGCCGCCACTGTCAACGGCGCGGCCGGAACCACCGGAGTAACCATGACGGACCGATACGAGACCACGCACGAAATCATTCGCGCCGCGCGGCAGAACGTAAGCCAGCCGGTCTGGAACTACATCACTGGCGCCGCGGAAACCGAGACCACGATGCGGCGCAACCGGCACGCGCTCGACCGCATCGCTTTCCGCCCCCGGGTGCTGCGCGACGTATCGGAGATCGACACGTCGGGAAATCTGCTCGGTCATAATCTCCGCATTCCCGTTCTTCTGGCACCGATCGGATCGCTCCAGACGATTACTCCGGACGGCGCCATCGCAGTCGCCAGGGCGGCGGCCGCGTTCGGCACGTTGCAGATGGTCTCGACCGTCACCCAGCCCGGCCTCGAACAGATCGCCGAGTCTGTGGACCACCCGAAGATCTTCCAGATCTACATCCGGGGCGACGAGGACTGGATTCGCGAACTCGTGGGGCGGGCGCGCGACGCCGGCTATGCGGCGCTGGCGCTGACCGTGGACTCGGCCCATTACGGCCGACGCGAGCGCCAGCTCCTGACCCGCTGGCTGCCGCCCAGCGTCCGCACCCAGACCGGACGCGAATGGCAGACGAAGATCACCTGGGAGACCATGGCGATGATGAAGGAGCATGGCGGACTTCCCTTCATGCTCAAGGGGATCCAGACCGCCGAGGACGCCAAACTCGCGATCGAGCACGGCGTCGACACGATCTACGTCTCCAACCACGGCGGACGGCAGATGGACCACGGCCAGGGGACGCTCGACATCCTGCGCGAGGTGGTAGACGCGGTGGACGGCCGGGCCGAGATCGTCCTCGATTCCGGGATTACCAGGGGGACCGACGTCATCAAGGCGCTCGCGCTCGGAGCCGACGCGGTCGCCATCGGCCGCCTCCAGGCTTGGGCGCTCGCCGTGGGCGGCACGGCAACGTTGGTGCGTGCGCTCGAAATCCTGGAGGCCGAGATCCACAACGCGATGGGCCTGATCGGAATCACGAGCCTCGAGCAACTGGACCCGAGCTACGTCACGGAAGCGCCGGCGGTGACCGAAGCGACCGAGCTCGGCGCCTTCCCGCTGCTGGGCGAGGAAATCAGGCTTTGAGGCGCTATCCTATCGTCTCAGGGCGGACTCTCGTCGCCAGATCGTTGTTCGATATTGAATGTGATCAATCTTCTCGGGAGCAAAACAGGTGAAGACGATCGACGCGGTAACATTCAAAGAGCGGTGCCTGACGCTGCTCGACGATCTAGATCAGGATGGCTTGATCATCACCAAGCACGGCAAGCCCGTCGCCCGTCTTCTTCCCTTCGTGCGGCAGCACGCAGATCTGATCGGCAGCCTGCGTCGCAAGGTCGAAGTCCGCGGCGACATCTTCTCGACCGGCATCGAATGGGGTGCCAGTAGGGAGTCCTGACACCCGCATCCTCGTCCTTGCCGTCAGGCGTCCGTCGACAGGGACTCGTCGGGATCGCTTGACGGGGGAGGTCGACAAGCGTGCCCGGAAGCGCGGGGGCGTATCCCGTCGGCACCGGATCGTTCCTTTCCCGTCATGGTCGGCGAAGGCCGACCATCCACGAGTTTTCTCGAGCGCCGGAAACAAAAAAACGTGGATGGTCGGCCTTCGCCGACCATGACGAGGCGGCAGGTCCTGCGCCCGTCGCGAGGGAGGGCGTTGCCGTTGCCGAACCGCACCCCCCTGGCGACTGTCAAGCAAGGTAGATAAGGCCCCTATCGAAGGGCCACGAACCCTCCCACTTCAACTCGCCGTGCCGGTCGATGCCTCGCCGCTCGCGCGAGTGACCATGGGGGCGCTGTAGCCCGGCTGGACCACCACGTCGAGCAGGAAGGGCTTGCCGCTCTCGACCGCTCCGATGGCGGCGTCCAGCGCCTCGGGCAGCTCGCCGGCGGTCTCGACGGGACCCGCCGCCGCGACGCCCTGGGAGCGCGCGTAGCCGGCGAGGTCGATCGCCGGATCGTCGATGCGCTGGCCGATCCAGCGGTTCTCGACCGGGCGGTTGCGCTCCTTCGCCATCGCTTCCTGGTGAACCTCGTCGTTGAAGTTGGACCTGTTGTTGGAGACCACGAAGAGCACCGGGATGTTGTAATGCGCGGCGGTCCAGAGCGCCGAGCCGCCCTGCATGAAGTCGCCGTCGCCGAGGATCGCGATGGGCACGCGCCCCGATCCCATCAGCGCCAGCCCGGCCCCGATGGCGTTGCCCGTACCGGAGCCCAGCCCTCCCCCACCGTCGTTGCCGAGATAATCCAGCGGTTCGGCGAAGTGGTACGAATCGCCCGCCCATCCGAGCGGCACGCGGGTGAGCGTGATCTTTCTCTCCCCCTTTACGCCGTTGAGCGCGCCGGCGATGTCGCGCGGCGCGATCGGCGAAGAAGCGTCCTTGGAGTCCGGTTCGGCGAGCGGCACCGGATCGCCGCCAGCGAATTTCGGCTTGTCCTCTAGCCTTTCCTCGACCGCCGCGAGCAGTTGAGCGACAAACGCATCGGGGTCCGCGAGCAGGCGCTGATCGCCCACGGCAAGCCCGAAATGGTCCATCGACCAGCCGTTATGGATGTAGGAATCCAGGGTCACATCGATCACCCTGGCCTGAACGCCGTAGCCGACGCCAAGCGCCTTGAAGGTGCCGGCGAGGTCGATCCAGTCGAGCACGAGGAGCGCGTCCGCGTCGCGCACCAGGTCTTCTCCGGGGCCGCGCACCCAGTTGGAGGGCGGGCCGGCATGGAGCGGATGCCCGGTCGGGAACGAAGCCGAAGTCTTGAGATCGGTGACCACGCGCGCGCCCAGCATCTCGGCGAGACGGACGCGGCGGTCCCAGCCTTCCTGGCTGCGCGAGACCCGGCCGATCATCATCACCGGCCGCTCGGCGGCGATCAGGGTTTCCGCCGCCGCCGCCACCGCGTCCGCCGACGCGTGCGGCGTTTCGGGCGGCTCGAACCGGGCGGCGTCGGGGATCGTCACGTCGCCGTTCAGCCGGGTTTCCTGCAGGCCGGCATCGAGGCAGATATAGACCGGCCCGCGCGGCGGCGTCCTGGCCATGATCCCGCCGCGCAGCATGGTCTCGACGATCGCCTCGGCGGACCGTGGCTCGTCGTCCCACTTGACGAAGTTCCGGAGCATCATGCCCTGGTCCTTGGCGGTGTGGATCCAGTCGATCCAGGGCCGCCGCAGAGGCGCGTCGACCGGTCCGGTCGCCCCCATCACGTAGACCGGAGCGCGGTCGCACCAGGCGTTGAACATCCCCATCAGCCCGTGCATCAGCCCGACATTGGAGTGGACGATCGCGCCCATCGGCTCGTCGGTTACCTTG
Source organism: Alphaproteobacteria bacterium (assembly GCA_965202835.1). Classification (GTDB taxonomy): domain Bacteria; phylum Pseudomonadota; class Alphaproteobacteria; order MPNO01; family MPNO01; genus MPNO01. Next base: position 122,459 of record CBDBCA010000003.1, read on the forward strand.
GCGTAGCCGTGCGCGATCGACACCGCATGGTCCTCGTGCAGGCACAGCAGCATCTGCGGGTCTTCGTTGCCGAGATAGTTGACGATGGAATCGTGGAACCCGCGATAGCTGGCTCCAGGATTCAGCGAGACGTATTTGATCCCGAGTCGGCGCAGCATTTCGGCCGCGACATCGCTGGTCCATTCCATCTGCCGGTTGCCGCCAAGCGCGGGCCGGTCGAAATTCTGCAGCATGTTCATCGCTCAGTACTCCGGTGACCTGAGGGTGAGAAAGGGAAAGGCGGACAGCACCGAGGGCTCGCGCACGGGCGCCGCCTCATGCAGGAAGGTTTCGTCGAGCTGGTCCAGCCGGGTGAGGCCCATCAGCCCCATCGCGATCCGCATCTCGTCTTCCAGCAGCTCCAGGACGCGGACGATTCCCGCCATGCCCTCGGCGGCGAGCCCGAAGCCCTGAACCTTGCCTATGGCGACCGAATCGGCGCCGCGGGCGATCGCCTTGATGATGTCGGTGCCGCGCATGAAGCCGCCGTCGATGACGATCTCCGCCCTGCCGGCGACCGCCTCCACCACCTCGGGAAGCACGTCGATGGTCGCCCTCCCGTGGTCGAGCTGGCGCCCGCCGTGATTGGAGACGAAGACCGTGTCCACCCCGTGCTCGACACAGAGCGCGGCGTCCTCGGCGGTCGCCACCCCCTTGATCTGCAGCGGGATGTCGAAGGAATCCTTGAACCACTTGACCAGGTCCCAGTCGAGCTTCGCCTGGTACTCCATCCCTTCCCCGGCCGAGGAGCGCCTCGCGGTCGGCACGTACCGCTTGATCAAATCCCGTTCGCGCCGCGAATAGAGCGCTACGTCGACGGTGAGACAAAACGCGGTGTATCCGGTGGAAATCGCGCGCCGCGCCACGTCGGCGACCGTGTCGCGGCCGCCGCGGACGTAGAGCTGATACACCTTCGGATGGCCGGTGCCTTCGGCGACCGCCTCCATCCCGGGATGGGTGACCGAACTCAGGTAAGAGACGGTGCCGAACGATTCCGCCGCCCTGGCGACTGCCATCGAGCCGTCCGGGTGCAGGAGTTCCAGCGAACCCATCGGCGCCAGCGACACCGGCAGCCGCGTCGCGTGGCCGGCGATCTTCCCGGACAGGTCGATGCTGCTCACGTCGCTGAGCACGCGCGGCCTGAACGCGATCGAATCGAGGCCCAGCCGGTTGCGAAGCAGCGAGGTCTCCGTCTCCGTGCCGCCGGTCAGATAGTCCCACGCGCCGTCCGAAAGGTTGCCGCGCGCGGCGGCGACGATCTCATGCAGTGTCGCGAAATCAGCCACTCGTTTCTCCCCGGGCTCGTCCTGTTCCGTCATGGTCGGCGCAGGCCGACCATCCACGTCTTGTTTTTCGTTGTTTCCCCTCTCTCCGGTCCGCAAGAAAAACTCGTGGATGGTCGGCCTGCGCCGACCATGACGGGAGGGGGACGGCAGCAACGACGCCCCATAATCGGAGACGCTATAGCCGCGCCGCGCCGGTATTGTCCAGCGAGGCGCGCCGCCGCGCCGTCTAGTCGCCGCCCCCGCCCTCCGCCGCCTCGTCCACCCGGCGCACCTCGGTGTTCATTTCCACGTCCTTGCGCCGCCGCTGGGCGATGATGCGGCCGGTCTCGAAATAGTCGCTCTCGGTGGCGAGGCGCGCGGCGCGATCGAACTCGTCCGACCATTCGCCGAGGCTGTAGCCGTGCCACGGCGTCTCCGGCTTGAGGGGTGGAAGACCCAGCTCCTCCCAGATCTCGCGGGCGTTCTCCATGAACTCCCGCCTGGGCAGCGAGATCGGCGGGAAATCCTCCTTCAGCGTCGCGTCGATCAGAACGCTCGCGTCCTCCCCGTCGTTCCTCAGGCTGCGCGGGCCGTGACCCTGGTCGCGATGGCCGAGCACTTCGAGATCGAGGGCCGGGTTGGCGCGGTAGGCCATCGCCCAGAACAGGGCGTCGGCGTTGTCTGGGTCGATGTCGTCGTTGACCGCGATAACGTACTTGCCGGCCGCGCGATGGAGCGAGGCGGCGCCGTAAAGCGCGCGCCAGATCTCGGTTCTCGGCGTGGCGCGCTCGACCTGGATGACGATCACCTTCCGGATATTGGTCAGCGGCTCGTGCATCCCGACGCGGATCACCCCCTTGATGCCCAAGCGGTCCTTGAGATGGGCCAGAAACAGCGGTTCCATCCCCACCCGCTTGATGGTGCTCGATTCCGAGGGCGTCACCTGGCTGATGATGGAGGTGAGCACCGCGTCCCTTCGCCGGGTGAGCGCCGTCACGTCCATGAAGGCGTTGAACTCCTGCAAATTGACGTGGCCGTGGCTTTCGCCGAACGGGGCTTCGGGCTCCAGGTATTCGGTGTCGATATATCCCTCGACGACGATTTCCGCCTCGGCCGGGACGAGGAGGTCCACCGTCTTCGCCTTCACCACGTTCAACGGGTGCCCGACGAGCCCGCCCGCGATGTCGAACTCGCAGACCGTCTCCGGCAGCTTCAGCGTCGACGTGAAGGTGACGCAGGGCGGCGCGCCGAGGACCACCGCCGCCGGCATGCGCTCGCCGCGCTCGCGGTATTTTTGCCAGTGGATGTAGATGCCCGGCCTGAGCTCCAGAGACGGGTTCATCCCGAGGCGCAAGGGCGCCTTAACCTGCCCGCGGTAGTTGCCCATGTTCTGGACGCCGGTGTCGGGGTCGCGGGTGATGTATTGCGAGAGCGTGGTGTAGGGCGCGTTGTCCCAGCCCGGCGTCGAGATCGGCACCGGGACGCCGTCGAGCGCGTTCCCTTCGACGTTCAGGGCCTCTCCGGTAAAGACCAGCTCGTGGCACGGCGCGTCGGCGACCTCGCAAGGCGGGATCGGGTTGGCGATCGCCTCCGCCCAGCGATCCTCGATCTTGTCGAGCTCGCAGCCGATACCCCGGCGGTAGATCTCGCGGCTCGCCGCCAGCCCGCCGACGATCACCGGTATGTCGTAGCGCCGGCCCCGGGAGTCGACCACGTTGGTGAACAGGAACGCCTTCCGCTCATGCTCCGGGATGCCGCCGCGAAACTGCCAGCGGACCAGCGGATGCATCTCGGTGTCCTTGTTGACCTCCCGGTCGACGCGAACCAGGAGCCCGGCCTCGTCCAGCGCGGCGATATGGTCGTGCAGGTCCGGATAACCGCGCGCGGGATCAGTCATCGTCCTCGACCCAGCGGACCGGCGTCTCCGGGTTTACGGCGCTCCTCCGGCGTTGCGCGGTCAAGCGTCCGTTTTCCAGGTAATCTCCGGCGACCGCGCGCCTGGCCGCCGCTTCCCAGGCTTCTTCCCAGTCGCCGAGCGAATAGCCGGCCCAGGGACTCTGCGGCGTGAGCGGCGGCAGGTCGAGGCGGTCCCAGATCTTCCGCGCGCGCTCCATGAACGCTTCCCTCGGCAGCGCCACGGGCGGCATGTCGCCCTTGAGCGTGGCGTCGATCAGCAGCGTCGAATCCTCGAAATCCGGATCCTCGGTCTTGGGTCCGTGGCCGCGGTGGCGGTGGTCGAGCACGGCCGAGTCCTCGCGCGGGTTGGCGCGGTAGGCGATCGACCACCACACGGCATCGGCGTTCTCCGGGTCGATGTCGTCGGACACCGCGACGACGTACTTCCCGCAGGCCGATTGCAGCGACGACGCGCCGTAGAGCGCGCGCCAGACCTCCGTCCTCGGCACGCCGCGCTCGAACTGGACGAAGATCACCCGGCGGATATTGGTCAGCGGCTCGTGCATGACCACGCGCTTCACCCCCTTGATTCCGAGACGGTCGGTCAGGTGTGCGAGGAACAGGGGCTCGTAGGCCACCCGCTTGATCACGCTCGATTCGGACGGCGTCACCTGGCTGATGATGGATGGCAGGATGGCGCCCCGGCGGTGGGTGATCGCGCTCACCCGCATGATCATGTTGAAGTCTTCGAGCGCGACATGGCCGTGGCTCTCGCCGAACGGCGCCTCAGGCTCGACGAATTCGGTATCGATCAGGCCCTCGACGACGATTTCGGAATCGGCGGGTACGGTGAGATCGACGGTCCGGCACCTGACGACGTCGATCGGCGCGCCGGCGATCCCGCCCGCCACCGCCACCTCGTCCAGCCCCATCCGCAGCTTCTGCGGCGCGCAATAGGCGACGGCGGGCGGCGGTCCCAGCACGATCGCGCAGGGCATCTTCTCGCCGCGCTCCTTGTATTGCAGCCAGTGCCGGTAACCCTCCGCGCCGCCGGACCGGGTCGCCATCCGGACCGCGAGCCTGTCGCTCGCCTTCAGCCCCGCTCGGTAGGTCCCCATGTTCTGGACCCCGGTCTCGGGGTTCCGGGTGACGCATCCCGTGGCCGTGAGATAGGGGGCCGCGTCGAATCCGGGCGTCGAGATGGGCACCGGGAGCGCATCGAGTCCCCTCCCCTCGCCCAGCAGCGCGGCGCCGTCGATCACGACCTCCTGGCAGGGCGCGAGCGCCACTTCCTGCGGCGGGACGGGATTCGCGATGGCCTCGTTCCACCGGTTCCCGATTTCCTCGACCGGCACGCCCATGCCGATGCCGTAGATGGCGGCATTGGCGGCGAGCGCGCCGATGACCACGGGCATGTCGTAGCGTCGGCCCTTCGCATCGGTGACGTCGGTGAAGAGGAAGGCCTTGCGCTGGTCCTCCTTTAGCCCGCCGCGAAACTGCCAGCGGACCAGCGGATGCATCTCGGCATCCTTGTCGATCGGCTCGTCGACGCGGAACAGGAGCCCCGCCCGGTCGAGCGCGTCGAGATGGTCGCGGAAATCCGGATACGCGCGCTGCTCTCTCGACTCCAGGCGGGTGGCGGCCATCTACCACATGGCCGAGCCGCCATCGACGACGATGGTCTGGCCCGTAACGAAGTCGCTGTCGGCCGAGGCGAGGTAGATGCAGGCGCCGACCAGGTCCTCCGGCGTCTCGTCCTGCTTGATCGCGCGCGTCGCGCGCGTGCGCTCCGGCCCGCCGCCCATCCAGTTGGTGCGCTTGAGCACGTTCTCCGACATCGTCGATCCCGGCGCGATGGCGTTGACACAGATATTGTCGTCGCCGAGCTCGCGCGCGAGCGAACGCGTGATGCCGAGGACAGCGGCCTTCGAGGCGTCGTAATGCAGGAAGAAGGGCGAGCCCTTGAAGATGCGCCCGGTGCAGATCGAGATGATCTTGCCGTACTTCTTCTTCCGCATCTCGGGCGCGGCCGCCTTGCAGCAAAGCCAGACGCCCTTGGTGTTGACGGCGAGCACCTGGTCCCATTCCTCGACCGTGATCTCGTCGAAGGGCTTGCGCTCGACGCTGGTGAAGACGGCGGCGTTGTTGACGATGATGTCGAGCCCGCCGAACGCTTCGACCGTCCTGGCGACCATCGCCTTGCAGGAATCCTCGTCGGCGACGTCGGTCGGCACGTCTATGGCTTCGGCGCCACCCGATTTCAACTCGTCGACGATATCGGCCCCGGAATCGAGATCGGCGATGGCGATCTTCGCCCCTTCCGCCGCCATGGCCCGGGCGAAGGCCGCGCCGATTCCCTGCGCCGCGCCGGTGACTATCGCGACGCGTCCGTCAAGCCGTCCCATGTGAGCTCCCCCTCCTCGCTTCCCGAACCGCTCGCCCCCGGATTGCCTTCGTCGAGCGTACGGACCTCGGTGTTCATCGAAACGTCGCCCCGGCGGCGCTGCGCGATGATCCGCCCCGTCTCCCAGTATTCGCTGCGCACGGCGCGGCGCGCCATCGTCTCCAGATCCTCGTTCCACTCGCCGAGATCATAGCCGAACCAGGGACGCTCCGGCTTGAGCTTCGGCAGGCCGAGCTCGTTCCAGATTTGGGCCGCCGCCTCCATGTACTGGCGCTTGGGCAGCGAGACCGGCGGAAACGTCTCCTTCAGAGTCGCGTCGACCAGCACCGCGCCGTCCTCGCTGTCGATAAGGCTGCGCGGGCCGTGCCCCTCGTCCTTGTGCTTGAGGATCTCGACGTCCCTGTGCGGCTTGGAGCGGTAGGACATCGCCCAGAACACCGCGTTGGTATCGTCGGGATCGATATCCTCGTTGACGGCGATGATCCATTTCCCTTCGGCGCGGCGCAGCGAGGCGACGCCGTAAAGCGCGCGCCAGATTTCGGTGCGCGGCGTCTCGCGGTCGACCACGACGACGATCAGCTTGTGCAGCGAGGTGAGCGGTTCGTGGGTGGCGACGTGCTTCACCCCCTTGATACCGAGATGGTCGCGCAGATGCTCGATCTGCGCCGCCTCGTAGGCCGGCCGCTTGATCGCGCTCGATTCGGACGGCGTCACCTGGCTCACCCAGGAGGTGATGACCGCGTCGCGGCGCCGCGTGATCGCGGTCACGTCCACGTAGCCGTTGTATTCCTGCAGGTTGACGTGTCCGTGGCTCTCGCCGAACGGCGCCTCCGGCTCAAGGAGCTCGGTCGAGACGTAGCCCTCGATGACCACCTCGGCCTCCGCCGGGACCAGGAGATCGACGGTTTTGGCCTTCACGACGTTGAGCGGCTTGCCGACCAGCCCGCCCGACACCCAGAGCTCGTCGAGCTTCTCCGGCATTTTCTGGACAGCGGTGAACGAGACGACCGGCGGGCAGCCGAGGACGATGGCGCAGGGCATCGGCTCGCCGCGCTTCCTCCACTCCTCCCAGTGCATGTAGCCGCCCGTCCTGAGCTCGATGGACGGGTTCATGCCGATCCGGTTGGGCGCCTTCAGCATCCCCCGGTAGTTGCCCATGTTCTGGACGCCGGTCTCCGGGTCCTTGGTGATGAAATGGGACGAGGTGGTGTAGGGCGCGTTGTCCCAGCCGGGCGAGGATATCGGCACTGGCAGAGCGTCGAGCCCGTTGCCGTTCAGCAGTTCGTTGTCCCGGTAGACGATCTCCTGGCACGGCCCGTCGACGACGACGTTGGGCTCGACCGGCGCGTTCATCGCCCGGATCCAGTTCTCCTTGATCCCGGCGAGCGGAACCCCCATCCCCATCTCGTAGACGCGGCTGTTGGCGGCGAGGCCGCAGACCAGGACGGGAATGTCGAAGTCCCGTCCCTTGGAGTCGGTGACGTTGGTGAACAGGAACGCCTTGCGGTCCTCGGCGTCGATCCCGCCGCGGAACTGCCAGCGCACCAGCGGGTGCATCTCGGTGTCCTTGTTGATCCGCCGGTCGACCTCGATCAGCAGGCCGGCCTCGCGCAGCGCCGCGATATGTTCGTGCAGATCGCGGTAGCCCCGCGCAGGCGTCGACATGGACGATGGACTCCTTCCGCCTCGCCGGCCGGCGCGCGGGAAACCGTTCGGTCGGTGGTCAAGCGGTCGGCAATCTATGCCCCCGCCCCGACCGTGACAACCGGCGGTCGGGTTTTGCGCGGTGGCGTTACCGGGCGTATCCTTGGCCCTCGATTGGAGACGATTTGGCGTCAAGGACGAACAAGGAGCAGCAGATGTCGTTCAAACGTGCAACCACGGCGCTGGCGGCCGTTGCCGGCGCGCTCGCAATCGGAGCGACCGGGTCGGCCTCGGCGGATGTCGCGGGCTTCTACAAGGACAGGACCGTGACCATCGTGGTGCCCGCCGGCCTCGGCGCCTCGCTCGGGCTCTACGGTCGCTTGCTGGCGGAGCACTGGGGAAATCACATTCCCGGCAAGCCCACGGTGATCGTGCAGTCGCGGCCGGGCGGCGGCGGCACCAAGGGTGCGGCCTATGTCTACAACGCCGCGCCCAAGGACGGCACCACGGTGGCCGAGGTGCTGGCGCCTTCGGTCCTCGCGCCCATCCTCCGCAACGTCAAGTTCGATGCGACAAAATTCCAGTGGCTCGGATCGATCACCCAGCGCCCGAGCGTGGTGTCGGTGTTCCACAACGCGCCGGCGACGACGCTGGACGGCGTGAAAAAGACGGAAGTCATCATGGGCTCCACCGGTTTCGGCTCGGAGACCTATCTGATGCCGAAGCTGATGAACCACCTGCTCGGCACCAAGTTCAAGATCGTCAAGGGCTACAAGGGCGGCGCCTCGATCAACAAGGCGATGGCCCAGGGCGAGGTCCACGGTCGGATGAACTACTGGACCGGCTGGACCACGATCAAGAACGACTGGCTCAAGACCGGCAAGCTGAAGCACCTGATCCAGTACGGCCCGCGCATTCCGGAGCTTCCGGACGTGCCGAGCATCGGGGACCTCGTGAAGTCGGAAGACGGCAAGAAGATGATCGACTTCATCGAGGTCTGCGAGCTGATCGGGATGGGCTTCTGGGTGGCTCCGGAAGTGCCGAAGGACCGGGTGGCGGCGCTTCGTACCTCGTTCATGGCGACGATGAACGACCCGGCCTTCCTCGCGGACGCCAAGAAGCGGCGCGCCCCGGTCGCACCGATCGCGGGCGAAGAGCTCGTCAAGCTCGTCAATGCCGGGCTCAAGGTCTCGCCGGATCTGGTCGCCAAGATGAAGACCGCGTTCGGCTTCAAGTAGAGGGTGCGCCCGCCGCCCAACGCGGCGGCGGGCGTCCTTGTTCCGTGGCGCCGCGCCGTGGGACTATCGCCACTCTCGGGTAAAGGGGGAGAGCCGCCATGCTGAGATCGAAGACCGCGAGAGCGCTGCTGGCCGCGACCGTGCTCACGGCCGGCGCGTCCACGGCATCCGCCGAAGTCAAGCTGAACCTGGTCTATCCGTTCCCGGACTTCCTGATCTACACCAAGCAATGCAAGCAGTTGGCCGCGGACATCACCGAGGCGGCGAAGGGCAAGCTGTCGATCGAAGTGCTGCCGTTCAACTCGATCAAGATGTTCCAGCAACCGCCCGCCGTCCGCAAAGGCCGGGTCGACATGATGTGCACGCCCTACGCGTTCTTCGCCCGCGCGGTGCCGGAAAACGAAGCGGTGTCGACATCCTCCTCCAACCCGAAAACCGTCCGCGCGAATGGCGGCATGGCGATGCTGGACGAACTCCAGCAGAAATATTTCGGGGTGAAGAATCTCGGTTGGACGTCGTCCGGCGGCCGCTTCCGCATCTACATGGAGAAGGCGCCGAAATTCAACGACAAGGGCATGCTGGACTTGACCGGGATCAAGTTGCGCGACAACCCGATCTACGGCGCGTTTTTCCGCGCCATGAAGGCGACCACCCATCCCCTGCCGGCAACCCAGGTCTACTCCGCGCTTGAGAAGGGTGTGGTCGACGCCGCCGCGTGGGCCACCATCGGCCTCCAGGGGCTGAAATGGGACAAGTTCCTGCGCCACGCCGTGGAGCCGGAGTTCTATCACACCGATATCGGCTGGTTCATCAACCTGAAGAAGTGGAACAGCCTCGATTCCGGGCTTCGCAAGCTGGTCCAGGACATGGTGATCGCGAACGAAACGGCGGTGCGCGAGGTTCTTCTAGCGGGGTCGAAGAAGGAGCGGGCGGCGCTGGTCAAGGGCGGTATGCAGTTCCACACCGTTCCGGCGGCGGAGGTCTATTCGAAGCTCGCCGTCGATTCGGCCTATGCCCGCATGGTCGACCGCCTGAAGAAGGCGAAACGCCCGACCGATCATGTCGCCAAGCTGCGCGAGCTCTGGCAGCAGCAATAGGAGCGACCCCGGCTTCCCGGCGTTAGGGAAGCCGCAATGAGGGGCGCTTCCAGTTTGGATGGAAGCGTTCCACCTGCCGCCTCCCACCGTCATGGTCGGCGGAGGCCGACCATCCACGTTTTTTTATCGTTTCGTCGAGGCAGAAAAACTCGCGGATGGCCGGCCTCCGCCGACCATGACGAGTTGAAACATCGGCCCTACGCTCGGGAAGTTCCAATGAAGGGCGAGGGCGGATGACCGTGCTGCGCGCCGTCGACAAGGCGTGGGCCGGCCTGTTATGGGCCATGATGGCGCTGGCCGCGCTCTATATCGGCTTCATCATGGTGGCGATCGTCTATGTGACGATCTTCCGCAGCGCGGGCTGGGCCTACAACCAGTTCGTGTTTACGCTGATCGAGTACGGTTTCCTTTACATCCTGTTCCTTGGCTCGCCCTGGCTCGTTCGGACCCGGGGGCATGTCTATATCGAACTGCTGACCGCCGCCGTGCCGGAGCGCTCCCGGGCGGCGCTGTCGCGCGGCATCGCCGCGCTGTGCGCCGGGATCTGCCTGGTCTGGGTCTGGTACACGTGGGGCATCTTCCTCGAGCACGCCGAAGACACGCTCGCCTTCGACGAGTTGCGCGACGACCGCGGGATGCGGCTGTGGACCGTCACCATTGCCTATCCCATTGGCTTCCTGTTCATGGCGGTCGAGTTCACGCGCTTCGTATTCGGCCGGCGGACCATGCACAGCGGCGAAGCCGGCGTCGGCAACGAACGGATAGAGCTGGAGGAGACCAAGCGCAGCCTGACGGAAGCCCGCTAGATGGAGTGGTACTGGATCCTTCTGGCGCTTTTCGGGTCCATCCTGCTGTTGATGTTCGTCGGCCTCCCGGTCGGCATTGCTTTCATCGCGGTCAACACGGTCGCCGCCTTCTTCCTGTTCGGGCGGTTCGGCGATTTCGACACCAGGGTCCAGTCGGCGATCGCCCAGCATGTCGACAACGCGTTCGGCAACATGACGATCTTCGCCATCGTGCCGATTCCCATGTTCCTGCTGATGGGCGAGTTGTTTTTCCATACCGGCCTCGCCAACCGGATGTTCGACGCGGTCGAGAAGCTGATGGGCCGGGTGCCGGCGCGGCTCTCATACGTGACGGTGGCGGGCGGCACGGCCTTCGCGACGCTCTCCGGCTCGTCGATGGGCTCGACCGCCCTGCTCGGCACGCTGATGGTCCCGGAAATGGCCGCGCGCGGCTACAAGAAGAGCATGTCGATCGGCCCGATCCTCGGGACCGGCGGGCTCGCCATGCTGATCCCGCCCTCGGCGCTCGCGGTATTGCTCGGCACGCTGGCCGAGATCGACATCGGCAGGCTGCTCATCGCGGGCGTCGTGCCGGGGCTGCTGCTGGCGGTTTTCTACGCCATCCTGATCTTCATTCGCGCGACGCTCGATCCTACGGCGGCTCCGTCCTACGAGGTCGACGCGGTGGCCCTGGGCCGGCGCGTTCTCCTGTTCCTGTTCGACGTGGTGCCGATGATTTCCATCATCGCCTTCGTCATCGCCCTGATCATGGGCGGGATCGCGACGCCGTCGGAAGCCGCCGCCTACGGCTCGGTCGGCGTGATCCTGCTGGCGGTGGGCTATCTGTTCGCGGTGCCGCTGCTGCGCGGCGATTTCCGGGCAGCCGGGGCCTTCGGGCCGTTCTTCGCGAATGCGATGTGGAAGTCGATGTGGGGCGCCGGGCGGGTCACGGTCATCGCGCTGATGATCCTTTTCGGTTCGTCTCTCTTTTCCAACGTGCTGGCCGCTTCGGGCGCCAGCGCGGCGTTGATCGAATGGGTCGCGGGCTTCGAGGTCTCGCCCTATGTCATGCTGCTGATGATGTTCGGCATCCTCCTGCTGCTCGGCATGTTCATGGACCAGCTTGCGATGATGCTGCTCACGGTGCCGATATTCTTCCCCATCGTGCAGGGCCTCGATTTCGGCCTGGCGATGGACATGAAGCTGATCTGGTTCGCGGTCATCATGCTGCTGGCGATGGAGATCAGCTTCACCACGCCGCCCTTCGGCCTGCTGCTGTTCGTCATGCAGGGGGTGGCGCCGCCCGGCACCCGCTTCGGCGAGATCTGTCTCGCCGCTCTGCCTTTCATGGGCTGCGCGCTGCTGCTCACCCTGCTGATCGTGGTCTTCCCGCCCCTGGCGGTCTGGCTTCCCTGGCTCGGCGGGTAGGCAAGTCTAGAGCCTGTCCGTTTCGGATAGAACCGCTTTTGCGCTTGTCTCCCCACCGTCATGGTCGGCGAAGGCCGATCATCCACGAGTTTTTAAGTCTCTGGAATCAAAAACAAAACGTGGATGGTCAGCCTTCGCCGACCATGACGGAAGAGAACGGACGAAGCGGTTCCAACTAAAAACAGACCCGCTCTAAAAGAGGTTCAGCCAGACGCTGGAGCGGAGTTCCGGGAACAGATCGCCGAAGACGGTCTGCGGCCACGGCACGATCAGGATCTTGTGGAACAGCCAGTAGCAGAAAATCCCCATCGGCACCGCGACCGCCAGCGTGGTCGTCCAGCTCTCCTTGCCCTCGTAACGCATGTAGCCGACGAGGAACAGGAACATGCCGGGCAGGATGCCGACCAGCGCGGCGGCCCCGAAGAAGAACAGCAGCCAGCCGAAATAGACTCCCGCGCGCACGAAGATCGTGCGGACGGAGAGGTCGCCATAGTCTGCCTGGATATCGAAATGCACGTCCTGGGCGGCCGGTTTGGCCGCTTCGCCGGGCGGCCTGCCGGCGAGTAGTCCCGTCGCCTCGACCTGTACGGGACGCACGAACATCGCGGCCAGAATCGCCCACGTCGTGAACAGCACCCCCGCCCAACCGACCGCCTGGGGCACCAGCTTGGCCCCGAACTCCCAGTGGGAGGAGATCGCGAGGCAGCTCACGAAGAACGCCAGCACCAGAAACGAGAAGCCGAGATCGGGGTTCACGCTCTCGCGCCGGAACCCGAACGCCGCGCCGCGCCTTTCCCCGGTTCGCGATCTCGCGAAGTAGCCTTTTAGGACAGGCCGCAGGATTCCGTAGAGGGTGATGGCGAACACGATCATCACGACCGGGAAGGTCAGCCACTCCGCGCCGTAGCGCTCGACCGAAATGAACAGGTAGCGCTCGACCAGCCCGCCCAGAACGAAGCCCAGGATCAGCGGCGGGCGCGGCCACTTCATGCGCTTCATCACCCAGCCGAAGAAACCGAAAATCAACAGGGCGTAGATGTCGCCCCATTGCCTCGACCCCTGGAAAGCGCCGACGAAAACCACCGCGAGCACGACGGGCGCCAGGATCCCGATCCGCACGAGCGCGACCTTGGCGAGCTGGTTGGCGAACAGGAAGCAGATACCGGCGCCGATGACGTTGGCGAACGCGACCGACCACACCAGCGTGTAGGTGACGTCGAGATGCTTGGTCAGCATTTCCGGACCCGGCGTCAGGCCGTGGATCAGGAACGCTCCCAGGATCAGCGCCATCGACGCGCTGCCCGGCACGCCGAAGGCGATCGTGGGCACCAGCGCCCCGCCCTCCTTGGCGTTATTCGAGCTTTCGGACGCGATCACGCCGCGCACGTCGCCCTTGCCGAAGGTGGTGGCGGTGTCCTTTTCGCTTCGGAGCGCGTGGCCGTAGGCGATCCAGTCGATGACCGAAGCGCCGATCCCCGGCACCGCGCCGAGGCTGGAGCCGATGGTCGCGCAGCGGAGCAGCAGGAACCAGTTCCGGAAGACGTCCCGGACGCCGGTCAGCTGGCTCAACTCGGACTTGACCTGGCCCTCCGCCGCGATCCTCTGCCGCGTGATCGCCATGTCGGCGAGTTCGGGAATGGCGAACAGCCCGAGCGCGAGCGGCACCACCGGCAGCCCGTCCCATAGATAAAGCGAATCGAACGTCCAGCGGAGCGTTCCGGTCTGCGGATCGTCGCCCGCGGTCGCCACCATCAGCCCGATACAGGCGGCCGCCAGTCCCTTGAGCGGCGTGCCGCCGCTGAGGACCGCGACGAGGGACAGGCCGAAGACGCAGAACGACAGGAGTTCCGGCGAGCCGATATGGAGCATCACCGGGCGCAGGATGGGCACGCTGATCGCGAGCAGGAAGGCGCCGTAGATACCTCCGATCACGGACGCCGAGAACGCCGCTCCGAAGGCGCGCCCCGCCTCGCCCTTCCGGGCCATGGGGTAGCCGTCGAGTATGGTCGCGGCCGAGCCCACCGTTCCCGGCACCCCGAACAGCACCGCCGGTATGGTGTCGGAGGTCACCACGACCGCTTGCAGGCCCATCAGGAAGGCGAGCGCGGTATAGGGGTCCATGTCGAAGGTGAACGGCAGAAGCAGGGAGAGCCCGACCAGCCCTCCCAGACCCGGGATCACGCCGAGAACCAGCCCGATCAGGACGCCGAGAGCGAGAAAACCGATCCGTTCCGGATCGACCATGATGGTCGCGGCCTTGATGGCCATGCCGAGCATGTCGGCTTCCATGGACGCCCCTGTTCCCGATTACCGTGGTCTGCGTCGCGGCCGTTTCCGGCCGTTATGGGTTACTCGGCGGCGATCCGTTGCGGGAACCGATCGCTGACGTCGAGCTTGAACACCTTCTGCGCGTTCTCGCCGAGGATCTTGCGCTTGGCCCTTTCGTCGAGGAACGGCAGGTCCCAGATCACGCCCGGCAGGTCCATGTCCCAGTGCGGGTAGTCGGTCGCGAACAGGAGCGAATTTTCCGCGTCCATCGCCTTGAATGTAGCCTCCAGCAGCCAGTCCTCGTTGGGCCGCTCCATCGGCTGGGTGGTGTAGTACATCTCCTTCATGTACTCGCTCGGCAGCCGCTTGAGCGACGGGCATTCCGAGCTCCGCATGCGGTACTCGTTGTCGAGCCGCATCATCAGCCACGGCACCCATGCGATCCCCGACTCGATCCAGATCGTCTTGAGGTTGGGGAACCGCTCCGGGAGGCCGTTGACCACCCAGTTCGTGCAGTGGACGACGTTGTACCAGGTGAAGCCCAGCGCGTGGACCGCGATGAACCGGTTCGAGGTCCGGAACATCGGGTCGTCCCAGTTGAAGCCCGAATGGAAGCCCAGCGGCAGCCCGCGCTCCTCGACGGCGCGGTAGATCTTCATGTAGTCGTTGTCATGCACCGGCTTGTGGCGCACCGAGGTGACCATGAAGCCGATCACGCCGGGATAGTCGGCGAAGTCCTCGACCATCTTCATCGCCGCGTTGTGGTCGTTGAACGGCAAGTACAGCATCGACTTGATGCGCGAGGAGCCGGGCAGCACGCGCTCGACCAACCATCGGTTGTAGGCGCGCGCCAGATGGTTCTCGACCTCGGGCTGCGGGTGCATCGCCAGCCCCAGCATCGGCGTCGGGAACATGCACGTGTAGTCCACCCCCATCGCGTCCATCCAGCGGTGGCCGAGATGGATGTCGCGGTGGACGCCGTCGGCCGGCGTCTGCTCCATGCGGCGGAGCGGGTAGCGCGTCACCCGGCCGCCTACGTCCTGGTAGCCGACCCGGCCGAGGGCGAACATGCCGCCGCCGCGCTGGGCGACCTGCCCGCCCGACCGGGCGAGCTGCTGGAGGACCGGATCCTCCATGTATTCCATGATCTCGGCCATCGATTCGCTTTCGTAGTGGTGCGAATCGACGTCGACGATCAGCACGTCCTGCAGGTTGCGCCGGTCGCGCTGCTTGGCCGCGTTCGCCAGCACCTTGTCGGTGTTGAACGAATCGACGCTCATCCGGAAGAACTGTTCGTTGCCGGTGGGGAGTTCCATCTAAATCTCCTCGCTCGCGCCGCCGCCCGTGAATACGGCGATTACAGCAGCCCGGGAAGCCATGTTGCAAGAGGCGGGAAGGCCGCGATCACGATCATGCCGACGAGGAAGATGCCGACGAACGGCCAGGTCGCGTTGAAGATGTCGCTCAACGGCACATTGGGCGCCGAGCCCTTGAAGGCGAACATCGTGTAGCCGAAGGGCGGCGTGATCCCGCCTACCGTGACGTTCAAGAGCATGATCAGCCAGAACCAGATCGGGTCGAAGCCGAGGGTCCCGAGCAGGGGCTGATAGATCGGGATCACCACCAGCATGAGCGCGATCTGGTCGATGAACATGCACAGGATGAAGGGGATCAGCATCATGATGAACAGCATCACGTAAGGCTCGAAGTTGAGCGTCACGATCAGGGTGGTGAGCTCCCGGGTCGAGCCGGTGAAGGCGAGCAGCTGGCTGAACATCTTGGAGCTCGCCATGATCACCAGGATCATCGAGGTGATGAACGCCGCCGAAGTCACCGATTCGGAGATCATCCGCCAGTTGAGCTTGCGGTAGTAGATGGCGGTCAGCAGCGCGCCCAGCACGCCGGTCGCCGCCGATTCGGACGGGGTCGCGATGCCGAGCAGGATGAACCCCATCACGCAGAAGATGATGACCGCGAACGGCAGCACGCGGAGCACCGCGACCACCATCTCCCACACGGTAACCTCGGGCGCGGTGTCGGAATCGCCGTAGGGCGCGAGCTCCGGGTTGGCCCGCACGCGCGCGAAGATGTAGATCAGGAACATTCCGGAAAGGATCAGCCCGGGGACGATGCCGGCGATCAGCAGCCCGGCGATCGAGACGTCGGCGAGCGTTCCTATGATGATGACGAGAACGCTGGGCGGGATGATCGGAGCCAGGCTGGCGCCCGCCAGGATCGCCCCGGTGGACAGGCGCGAATCGTATTTGCGCTCGATCATCCCGGGGTAGAGCGTGCGCGCCATCATCGCCGCCACCCCCATCGCCGCGCCGGACAGCGCGCCGAAGATGGTCGAAAGCACGATGCACAGCACGTATTGCCGCCCGCGCACCTTGCCGACCAGCTTGTCGACCGAATCGAACAGGATGTCGATCGAGCCCGAGCGGAACAGCAGTTCGCCCATCAGGATGAACAGCGGCACCGCGGAAAGCGCGGCGATATTGGTGGTCTCGAAGATCGAGTTGGCGACCATGCCGAAGCCGGGCTGGCCGAGCACGATCAGCACGCCCGCGATGTTGATCACCAGGAATGCGATGAAAATCGGCGCGCCGGTCATGAACGCGCCCAGCAGGATCGCAAGCCCGCCGGACAATGTGCCCCACCAGACCATGGTCAGCCGTGCATCCCGCTCGCCGGCTTGCCGATCCCCAGCGTTCTGGGGTCGAGCATCCGAAGGAAATAGATCGCCGAGGACGCGAAGCCGTAGGTGATCCACGCCGAGATATAGATCTTGGGGATCGGCTTCACCTTCATCAGGTGAACGTCCTTGACGATCTGGCGGATGTTCTCGTCGAGGCTGATCCAGGTCGCCGCCGCGCAGGCCAGGAACCCGACGAGATAGATGAACCAATACAGGATGCGGGTCTTTTCCGTCGCCATCATGTCGAGAATGACGGTCACGGCCACATGCCCCTTCTCCTTGGTGACGTGGGGCATCATCAGGAAGCAGCCGATGCAGAGCGAATACTGGACCGCTTCGTTCGACCACCAGGTCGGCGCGCCGAAGAAGTAGCGCGCGAACACCTCGTAGCAATAGGCGACGACGATGATGCCGAGGCAGAGCTTGGAGAGGTGGAATCCGAGCCGCGTGACCGCGTCGTGCAGCCGCGCGAGCATACCCAGCGCCTCACCCATGGCCCGTCCCCGGCATCTCGTCAGGCTTGGGCTAGTCGGTCATGCCCGCGTTCTTGGCCAGCTTGTAGAGGCCGTCCGCGCCGTCGCCGCAGCACTTGCGCGTGACGTCCCACAGACTCTGGCTCCAGGCCTTCTTGACCAGCGCGGCATTCGCGGGCGGCAGATGGAGCGTCTTGACGCCGTGCTTGTCGAGCTCGCGGGTCTCTTCGGCGAGAATCTGGCTGCCGACCCAGGGCATCTCGAGCTCGGTCCTGCGACCGGCCGCGAGGAGCACGCCCTTCTCCTTGTCGTTGAGCTTGTTCCACGCATCGAGGTTGACCAGGACCGGTACGTTGGACGACCCGAAGGTCGGGCGGACGCGGTACTTGGCGACCTCGAAATGCTTCATCGACAGCATCCCGGCGGCCGGCCAGCACGCGCCGTCGACCACGCCCTTCTCGAGCGCGGTGTAGATTTGCGACCCGGGCAGCACGACCGGCGAGCCGCCGAGCGCGCGGATCACGCCGTGATAGGAGAGCGTGCCGCGGATCTTGCGGCCCTTGACATCGCCCTCGGGGCTCAGCGGCTCCTTGAGGAACATGTGGTAGCCGTCGAAGCTCGCCGCCGGCAGGGTGACCATCTTCAGGTTGTTGTGCTTCTGGTAGTACTTGTCGATGAAATCCCAGATGCCCGCCTCGCGCCGCTTGAGCGGGTCCACGTCGATGGTGTCGGCGACCAGCGCGATCCCTTTCGAGCCCGCATGATAGACGCCGTGGGTGAACAGCATGTCGAACACGCCCGAGGCGACCGGCTGGAGCTGCTCGAACGGCGGCACGACCTCGGGTCCCTGCACGCTGATCTTGACGGTGTCTCCACCGATCGCCTTCACGTTGTCGAGATATTGCTGAAGAACGGCGTAGGTCGGCCAGTTGTTCTTGTTCCAGCTGGTGAGCAGCTTGAGGCTGGCGGCCTCGACGGCGCCGGCCAGGGCAACGGCAAGCGCCGCTCCGGCGAGAGCCGAAGTCCACATCCTTTTCATTTCGGGGATCCTCCCTTGAGATAATCGTCCGCGACACGCTGCCCACTTGCGGTGTCTACCGCAACCCCCAACCTGTCGGGCGGCGGGCGCCGAATGCGGGGATACATCGAGGCCGCCTACTGGAACGTCCGCCATGTAAGCGCGACGACGAACGCCAGGATGAAACCCGCCATCCACTTGAGTACGAGCAGGCTGGCCTTGATTTCGGCGATGTCGGTGCCGATGAGCGCTTCGTAGACTTCGCTATTCCTCGTGCTCATGGAGGCCTCGGGCAGGGGCGTTAAGCGAACCGGGACGATACACCACGTCCGCGCCGCCGGCCAATCCGGACGGACAGGCTTTATAGCGTGTCTGTTTTGGTTGGAACCGCCCCGTCCATTTTCTTCCGTCATGGTCGGCGAAGGCCGACCATCCACGTTTTGTTTTTGATTCCAGTGACTTAAAAACTCGTGGATGGTCGGCCTTCGCCGACCATGACGGTTAGGAAGCAAGGGTAACAGCGGTTCAATCGAGGACGGACAGGCTCTGGCCGCCGGTCCGGATCGGACATGTCCGTCCCGACATGACAAGCCAGTGTCGCGGTGCCACATTGCAGCCGAACAACCAACAAGGAGACAGCGTTCAAATGAGCAGCCCGACCACGCGCATCGGAAGCGCCACCTCGGACACCTCGCAATTCAGGATGCGCGGCAAGGACGTGCTCTCCGAGGTCGTGGGCGAAATGAGCTTTACCGAAGCGTTCTACTTCATCGTCACCGGCCGCGAGCTGACGAAGGAGCAAGGCAGGATTTTCGATGCCTGCGTGATCGTCCTGATGGATCACGGCATCACGCCGCAGGCGCTGGTCTCCCGGCTGGTCCACGACGCGGTGCCCACCGACCTGCAGGTTCCGGTCGCTTCGGGTCTCCTGATGGTCGGAAACAAGTTCGCCGGCACCATGGCGGGCTGCGGCCAGATCCTGCAGGAGTGCATGGCCCAGGACGGCGACAAGCGCGTCTGGCTGGCCGACAAGGTGGCTTCGTTCCGTGCCCAGCGGCGCTTCATCCCCGGTTTCGGACACCCCTACTACAAGCCCGAGGACCCGCGCGCGGCGCGTCTGTTCGAGATCGCCGGGGCGAACGGCGCGAAGGGCGACTACATCGCGCTGGTCAAGATGCTGGGCGAGGAGGTCGACAAAGCGGCGGGACGGCACCTGACCCTCAACGTCACCGGCGCGCTCGGCGCCGTGTTGAGCGAGATCGATTTCCCGGTCGAGGTCATGCGCGCGTGCTCGGTGGTCGGCCGGGCCGCGGGACTCGTGGCGCACGTGCTGGAGGAGCAGTCGAACCCGATCGTCCCGGACGTCGTGGATTTCGTGAACGCCATTCCGTATGTCGAGGACTGACCCGCCGGACTCGGATATGCGCGAAGGCGGAAACCCGATCCTGGATTTCCGCCGGCGTTTCGCTCTCTGGAACAACCTCTCCTTCTGGCGGCAATGGGCGCTCGGCGGAAGCCTCGCCGCCCTCGCCCTTCTGGCGGTAGTCGTTCTGGACCGGCCGGGCAGCCCCCACTACGTCGCCGTGCTCCAATCCGGAGGAGACGACCCGGCTTGGCTGGTATCGGCGAACACGGTCGAGAACGTCCTTTCGATCAGACCCGTGGCGGAGCTGAACCCGGACGGGAAGACCTACTGGCTTTGGATGATCACTGCCCAGGGTTCGCCGCGATCGCTCGGCGCGATCGGCGATTCGGGAGAAACCGCGATCCCGATCGACATCGACCTCGCCCGGGCGATTTCCGGCGCGGCGGCGTTCGGGATAAGCCTGGAACCGGCCGGAGGCCCGCCGGCTGGAACCCCGTCGGGTGCGCTGCTGTTTCTCGGCAAATCGCTGTCGCTGACACGCTGAACCCCGTTTCACCAGACCCATGTGGTGACGTTGGGGTAGGGTTCCGACCTCGACATGTAGTTGAGGCCCTTGACGCAGCGCACGATCCACCACACCACAGCGATCATCAATACCGCCCAGCCGATCACGACAAACGAGGTCAACACGCCTACCGCGCCGAGGAGCAGGCCGATCCAGAACGTCCTGATCTGGAAACGGTAATGGTCGGCAACCCATGCGCCGGCGTCGTTCCGGTTCACATAGGCCACTATGACGCCGATGACGGCCAGCAGCCCGATGATTACCCCGCCCAGATAGAGGACATAGACGATCTTCGCGGTCCCGCCTGCCTTCGCTGCCCCGTTTCCGGGTGGTTGCATCTCGGTACTCGGCATGGGTGGGCTCGCGTCGAGGCCGTGCCGGTCAGGGCGCCTCGGCCGTGTCGATGTGAATGTGGACCGGCTCCGGCCCGTCCTCCAATTCCCGCCCCAGCACGCGGACCGCTTTCTCCGCCTCGCCGATGGGATAGCTGTGGGTGCAGAGAACGGCCAGGTCGCGCCAGCGTTCATTCAAAATTTCTATCGCCTTCACGGTGTCGATCCAGTCGGACGACAGCACGCCGAGCAGGGAAATCTCGCGAAAGATCAGCTTGTCGGTATAGAGATTGTTGAGCGCGTTGTCGGTCTTGAGCCCGGCGACGACGACGTTTCCTCCCTTGCGCACCATGTCCACGGCCTGGAGCAGCGGCTCGGTGGCGTGCGCCGAAACATCCACCACCACGTCGGCGCCGCGCCCCCCGGTGAGGGCGAGCACCC
The DNA here is from genome assembly GCA_965202835.1 of Alphaproteobacteria bacterium. Taxonomy (GTDB): domain Bacteria; phylum Pseudomonadota; class Alphaproteobacteria; order MPNO01; family MPNO01; genus MPNO01. The sequence goes on from CBDBCA010000003.1 coordinate 143,416, forward strand.
GTTCCACCGGGTCTTCCTCGTCCACGTCGATCGTCACGTCGGCGCCGAGCTCGCGGGCGAGCTCGAGGCGTCTCGTGTCGGCGCCGGTGCCGGTGACGATCACCTGCTCCGCGCCGATCTCGCGCGCCACCACCACCGACAGCAGGCCGCGCTGGCCGGGACCGGTTATGACCACCGTGTCTCCGGCGCGCGTTTGCGGCCGCTCGCCCGCCCAGCGCACGGCGTTCGACAGCGGATTGAACAGGCTCAGAACGTCCGTCGGGATGTCGTCGGGAGCCCTGTGAAGCCGCGTCCGGGGGTGGAGGTAGAGGTGGGACGCGTAGCCGCCCCAGAGATGCGGCGGGATGTCGAATCCCATGCGCAGCCCGTAGCCCATGTTGTTGTCGCAAAGAACCGTGCGGTTGTCCTTGCAATACCGGCATTCGCCGCAGCCGATCGAGGTCTCGACGATCACCCGGTCGCCTTCGCTCACGCCCCATCGCCTCAGGGCGTCCGGCCCCGCGCGGTCGACCCAGCCGAAGATCTCGTGGCCCGGGACGATCGGAAAGATGCCCCGCCCGGAAGCGCCGAGCCGCCCGTCGTATTGCTCGTAATCGGTGCCGCAGAGCCCCGCCGCCTCCATCCGGAGAACCCCGTCGTCGGCGCCGATTTTGGGGATCGCCACCTCGCGGTAGTCGAACCTGCGCGGTTCGGTCAGCACGGCCGCGAAGGCCCGATCCGCCATCCATCCCCTCCCCGCTTGATTATTTCCCGCCGTAAATCGATCATAGCAAACACGCGATTGGCCCGCGAGGCGGGCGCCTTCGAACACGGGAATATCCGCATGACCGCATGTATCGTGGGCTGGTCCCACACGAAGTTCGGCAAGCACGAGGACCGGGACATCGAGTCCCTCATCACCGAGGTCGCCGTCGGCGCGCTCGAGGATGCCGGCGTCGCCCCCGGCGACATCGACGAAATCTTCATCGGCCACTGCAACGGCGGCTTCGTGCGCCAGGAATTCCCCTCCTCGCTGGTGCTTCAGGCGGATGACGATCTGCGTTTCACACCGTCGACGCGGGTGGAGAACGCCTGCGCCACCGGGTCGGCCGCGATCCACCAGGGGCTGAACGCCATCGCCGCCAGGAAGGCCCGCCGGGTGCTGGTGGTCGGCGTCGAGAAGATGACGGAACTCGCCGGCGCGGCGATCGGCGAGGTGCTGGTCAAGGCGAGCTACGTCAAGGAGGAAGGCGGCGAGAACGGAAGTTTCGCGGCGATATTCGGGCGCATCGCGGAGAGCTACTTTCAGAAATACGGCGACAAGACCGACGTGCTCGCGAGGATCGCCGCCAAGAACCACGCCAACGGCGCGGTGAATCCCCTTGCGCACTTCCAGAAAGACCTCGGCTTCGAATTCTGCCGCACGCCGTCGGACAAGAACCCCATCGTCGCGGGCCCGTTGAAGCGGACGGATTGCTCGCCGGTCACGGACGGCGCGGCGGCGCTGGTGCTGACGGACCTCGACACCGCGCTGGCGCACGACAAGGCGGTGGTGTTCCGCGCGGCGCGCCACGTGAACGAGTTCCTGCCGATGAGCCGGCGCGACCCCACGAGGTTCGAAGGCGCGGAGCTGGTCTGGCGGCAGGCCTTCGAGGACAGCGGACTCGCGCTCGACGATCTCGACCTCCTGGAAGTGCATGACTGCTTTACCGTCGCCGAGCTGATCATCTACGAGGCGCTGGGCCTGACCGCGCGCGGAGAAGGCGCGACCGCGGTCGAGGAAGGCTGGACGGAGAAAACCGGGAAGCTGCCGATCAACCCCTCCGGCGGGCTCAAGTCCAAGGGCCATCCCATCGGCGCCACCGGAGTCTCCATGCACGTGATGGCGGCGATGCAGGTCCGCGGCGACGCCGGCGGGATCCAGGTGCCGGACGCCAAGCTCGCCGGCGTGTTCAACATGGGCGGGAGCGCCGTCGCCAACTACGCGAGCATCCTGGAGCCGCTGCGCTGACCGCGCACTGATCCGGCAGCCGGCGGAAGTTTCGATGGGCGAGTTCGGTGTCGGACAGTCCGTGCCGCGTTTGGAAGACCCGGCGCTGCTGACCGGCCGCGGTCTGTTCGCCGACGATGCAGGCACGGGTTTCGACGGGGCGCTCCACGGCTATGTCCTGCGGTCCCCGCACGCAAATTCGAGATTCACGAATGTCGACGTTTCCGCCGCTGTTGCCGTGCCGGGCGTCGCCGCCGTCCTCACCGCGGACGACTACATCGCCGACGGGCTCGGCCCGATCCCCCATATCGGACCGCCGGTGAAGCGGCGCGGCGGGGATGCGCCCGCCAGCCCGCCCTATTTTCCTCTCGCCGACGGCCACGCGCGCCATGTCGGCGATGGCGTGGCTTTCATCGTCGCCGATACCCTGGACCGCGCCAGGGACGCCGCCGAGAGCATCTCGATCGATTACGAACCCCTCCCGGCGGTGACGGAGACCGCCGACCTGCTCAATGACGGCGCGCCCGTCGTGTTCGACGGTTGCCCGGACAACGAGTGCTTCGTCCATGAGATCGGCGACCGCGCGGCGACGGACGCCGCCTTCGCGGGCGCTCGCAAGGTGGTCCGGCGCCGGTTCGTCCTGTCGCGCGTGCTCGCCAACGCGATGGAGCCGCGCGGATGTTTCACCGACTACGATCCGCGTGCGCGCCGCCTTTTTCTGCGCGCGCCGGTCCAGCACCCCTTCGTCGTGCGCGCGCTGCTCGCCGGCCGGGTGTTCGGGGTGGACGAGCAGAGCATCCACGTCGAGGTCGACGATGTCGGCGGCAGCTTCGGGATCAAGGCCAACGTCTATCCCGAATACCTGTTGTCGCTGTGGGCGGCGCGCCGGCTCGGCCGGCCGGTCCGCTGGGTGAGCGAGCGTTCGGAAGGGCATCTGAGCGACTATCACGGACGCGACAACATCACGGACGCCGAACTGGCGCTCGATGGAGATAATCGCTTCGTCGGCCTCCGCGTGCGAACCGTGGTCAATATCGGCGCCTATCTCTCGCCGCTCGGGGCGGGGCCGGCGGTGAACAATCTCGGCTCGCTCGCGGGGGTCTACCGAACGCCCGCGGCCCATGTCGAAGTCCGGGGCGCGCTGAGCAACAGCCAGCCGACCGCTCCCTATCGCGGCGCCGGACGGCCGGAAGCGGCGTTCGTGATCGAAAGGCTGATCGACGACGCCGCGGAAGATCTCGGCATGGACCGCCTGGAGCTCCGCCGCCGCAACATGATCGGCCGCGACGAGCTCCCCTTCGCCACCCCGCTCGGCTTCGTCTACGACTCGGGCGATTTCGAGACCAACATGGACCGGGCGCTCGCGCTCGCCGAGAGCGAGAGCTTCGAGGAACGACGGCGCGACGCCGCCGAAGCCGGAAAGCTGCTCGGACTCGGCGTTGCCAACGCCATCGAGCGCGCCGCTCCGCCCGGTCTCGAATTCGCCGAGATCCGCTTTGCGCCGTCCGGGCGTGTGACCGTGCTCTGCGGCGCGACCACGCAGGGCCAGGGACATGCGACCACCTTCGCGCAATTGCTGAGCGACCGGCTGGGGCTCGAACCGGAGGAAATCCGGTTCGTGCAGGGCGACACCGACCGTCTCGCCTTCGGGTTCGGCGCGGGCGGTTCGCGCATCTCCGCGATGGGTTGCGCGGCGTTGCTGATCGCGGCCGACAAGGTCGTGGACAAGGGCAAGCGGATCGCCGCGCATGTGCTCGAAGCCGCCGAGGACGATATCGAGTTCAGGGACGGCAGCTTCGCCATCGCCGGAACCGACCGGGCCATCGGCCTCGGCGAGGTCGCCCAGGCCGCCTTCCAACCCGCGCGTTTGCCGCCCGACATCGAGCCCGGCCTGATCGAGACCGGGACGTACCGCTCGCACGTCGCGAGCTATCCCAACGGTTGCCATGTCTGCGAGGTCGAGATCGACCGGGAAACCGGCGGGACCCGTATCCTCCGCTACGTCGTGGTCGACGATTTCGGCACCGTCATCAACCCGCTGCTGGTGAAAGGGCAGGTCCACGGCGGCGTGGCGCAGGGCGCCGGTCAGGCGCTGATGGAACACATGGTCTTCGACCCGGACAGCGGACAGATGCTGGCCGGCTCGCTGATGGACTACACCATGCCGCGCGGCGACGATCTGTGCGCCTTCGAGGTCGAGAGCAACCCGGTGCCGACCCCGGCCAATCCGCTCGGCGTCAAGGGCGCCGGAGAAGCCGGCACCGTGGGCGCGCTGCCGGCGGTGATCAGCGCGGTGAGCGACGCGCTGCGCCCGCTCGGGATCGGCGAAGTCGAAATGCCGGCGACGCCCGAGCGCCTGTGGCGGGCGATCCGGTCGGCGACCCCGTGATCAATAAAGCCGCGTCTCGTAGCTCTCCCGAATCCTTTCCTCGATCTCTTCCAGCGGGGTGTCATGTTCCCGCTGGTCCCTGGTGATCTGGGCGAGCGTCGGAAAGTCCTTGCGATCGATCCTCGTATCGGGATCCCACAGCCGGGCGCGCTTGAGCGCCTTGGCGCAGTGGAAGAACACCTCGTCGATCTCGACCAGGATGCCGAGCTGGGGAACCTTGCCCCGAACCGCCATGTCTTCCAGCGCCGCCGGATCGTCCACCACCCGCGCCCGGCCGGAGGCGCGGAGTGTCTCCTCGACGCCCGGAAGCAGGAATACAAGCGCGACCGAGTGCCCGGGGTTCTCCACGATGTTGGACATCGTGTCGGCGCGGCGGTTGCCGGGACGCTCCGGGATCAGGATCGTGCGGTCGTCGATCACCTTCACGAAACCCGCCGGATCGCCGCGCGGGCTGATATCGGCCCGGCCGTCGGTTCCGACGGTCGAAATGAACAGGATCGGCGACAGCGAGAGGAAATGCTTCGCGTGCTTGTCGAGCATCGGCATTTCCTTTTCGGCGATCGACGCGGTCGGATCGCCGACGGCTTCGCGCAGCGCATCGTAGGCTTCGATCGAACTCAGTTCCGCGCTGTCGGTCATGGCTTCGCTCCGGAGGTTCGCCGGCACTCTCGCTTGCGGGCATCGTCGATGCAAGAGCTTGACGATGCGCCGCGCGATGTGGGACGGAAACACCATGAACCTCGCCCAGCTCCTCGCCAAGCCGGCCGCCGCGTGGTCGGACCGTCCCGCGGTCGCGGTCGGCGGCAACCCTGTCCTCACTTACCGTGAGCTAGCCGACAGGGCGGCGCGGATCGCCTCGGGCCTGCGCGAGACTCACGGGCTCGTACCGGGCGACCGGATCGCGCTGGCGATGAGCAACACGCCGGAATACGTGGAGGCGCTGTTCGCGGCCTGGCATGGCGGATTCGCGGCAGTGCCGATCAACGCCAAGCTGCACCCGCGCGAGTTTGCCTACATCCTGGACCATTCGGGATCGAAGGTCTGCATCGCGACCGAGGAGCTGGCAGACGGGATCGCGGGCATCGCAGGCGATCTTCCAGAGCTCCGGGCGGTTCCGGTCGTCGGAGGGACGGAATACGCCAGGCTCCGCGCCGCCGAGGCTTCTCCGATGGCGGCGGCCGCGCCGGACGATCTCGCGTGGCTGTTCTACACCAGCGGCACGACGGGACGCCCCAAGGGCGCGATGCTCAGCCACCGCAACCTGTTGATCATGACGCTGAGCTATTACGCCGATGTGGACCAAGTGAGCGCGGAAAGCACGATCGTCCATGCCGCGCCGATGTCGCACGGCTCGGGCCTGTATCTGCTGCCGCACATCGCCAAGGGCGCGTGCCAGGTGATACCCGAGAGCAAGGGTTTCAACGGCGACGAATTTCTGGCGCTGCTCCCCTCCTGGACAGATGTCACGGCGTTCTTCGCGCCGACCATGGTGACCCGCCTGATCAACGCGCCCTCGCTCGGTTCCGCCGACCTTTCCAACCTGCGGACCATCGTTTACGGCGGGGGGCCGATGTATGCCGAAGACTCCTTGCGCGCACTGGACGCGCTCGGCCCGTGCCTGGTCCAGATCTACGGCCAGGGCGAATCGCCGATGACCATTACCGGCCTGTCGCGCGAGGCGCATCTCGACCGCGGCCATCCGCGCTACATGGAACGTCTGGCCTCGGTCGGCATCCCGCGCACCGACGTCGAGGTCCGGGTCTGCGACGGCGACGACGAGGACATCGCGCCCGGCGAGGTCGGCGAGGTTCTGGTACGCGGCGACGTGGTGATGACCGGCTACTGGCGCAACCCCGACGCCACGATGGAAACGCTGAGGGGCGGCTGGCTCCATACCGGCGACATGGGCGCCTTCGACGAGGACGGGTATCTGACGCTGAAGGACAGGTCGAAGGACCTGATCATCTCGGGCGGGTCCAACATCTATCCGCGCGAGGTCGAGGAGGTGCTGCTCCGGCACCCCGGGGTGCTCGAGGTCTCGGTGATCGGCCGGCCGCACCACGACATGGGCGAGGAGGTGGTGGCCTTCGTGGTCCCCCGACCTGACGCCGCGGTCGACGAGGCGGCTCTGGACGGTCTCTGCATCGAGAACATGGCCCGCTTCAAGCGGCCCCGCGCCTACCGCTTCATCGACGCCCTGCCGAAGAACAACTACGGCAAGGTGCTGAAGACCGAGCTTCGCGAGGCAGAGGCAGGCTCGGAAAGGTAGGACCCGTCGGGAGAGCGCTCTGCCGCCCTTCGATACGCGGCTTCGCGCCTACTCAGATCCTATGAGGTGATTCGTTGACCGGCGCTACGGTGTCGGTGTTGTCGACCGTCCTCAAGAGGAGATCTGGGATGCCCCCGAGGAACCAGACCGCGGCGCCGGCCGGTGGTGAGAATAGCACGTTGTATGTATCGATCGAGGTGAGCCGGACGAGTTGGGTTGTCGGGTTGAAGGGCCCGGCGTGTGGGCGGATTGGGCTTCACGTGCTGCGGCCTTCGGATGTTGAGGGTCTTGCGGCTCTGATTGCGCGCCACCGTTTGCGGGGCGCGCGTGCGGTTGGCGGCGCGGTTCGCGTTCTGTGCTGCTACGAGGCGGGCTATGAGGGGTTCTGGCTGGCGCGCTGGCTGGCGTTGGAGCTGTCTGTTGAGACGGTTGTGTTGGACCCTGCGAGCCTTCCCGTGGACCGCAAGGCGAAGCAGCGCAAGACGGACCGGATCGATGCCCGGAGGATGGTTCGGGCGCTGGTTGCGCATGACCGGGGCGATACGACGGCGCTGCGCCGGGTTCGGGTTCCGAGCGTCGAGCAGGAGGACAATCGGCGGCTGCTTCGCGAGCGCCGTTGTCTGGTCAAGGAGCGGACGTCGCTGTGCAACCGGATCGGCGGGTTGTTGAAGCTGCACGGCATCTTCGATCTGCATCCCCGCGCGCGCGGGTTCGCGGCCAGGCTCGGCGAGGCGCGGACGGGGTATGGCGCGCCCTTGCCGGCGCGCGCGCCGCGAGGTTGAGCGTCTGGCCGCGCGTCTCGCCCTGGTGGAGCGTCAGATCGCCGAGGTCGAGGCCGAGCGCGACGCGGCGGCGCGGTCCGGAGAGGCGCTCTCGATGGCGGCTGCGCCGGAGGGCGGCGCGGCGCGGGCGGCGGCCAAGATCGCGGCGCTGGTCCGGCTCAAGGGGATCGGCGCCAACGACGCCACCCTGTTGGTCCACGAGGTGTTCTGGCGTGACTTCCGCAACCGCCGCGAGCTGGCCGGCTGGGCCGGCATCGCGCCGGCGCCGTGGGCCAGCGGGAAGGTCCGGCGCGACCAGGGGATCGGCCGCGACGGCCCGGGCTGGGTCCGCGCCCAGCTGGTCCAGATGGCGTGGCGCTGGCTGCGCTTCCAGCCCGACAGCGCGCTCGCCAGGTGGTTCGAGAAGCGCACCGCCGGCGGCGACGCCAGGGCGCGCCGGGTGATGATCACCGCGCTCGCCCGCAAGCTGCTGATCGCGCTGTGGCGCCTCGCCGAGACCGGGCTGGTGCCGTCCGGCGCCAGGCTCGCCTGAGATCGCGACCTTCCGGCCCCCGCCGGACGCGGCAGGGGCCGGGCCGGGCGGTGCGCGAGCGATCCTTACCCGGGCTGAAAGACGCCGCTACTCAGAGGGCTCCCACCGCTCGGAACGTTGCCCGCGCCGCACGCGGGATCGGGGTACGGAACCGGCAACGCCGGAAACCGACCGGATAAAAGGCGGGTCCGCGCAACACACGCGAGACCGATGCGACAAACGTTCCGACCCGGCACACAAGGCAAACCCGCCAAACCACACAGCCAACAAAACTGGACAAATCCAATGCCCTGAACAACCCCAAGCCAAAGCTTGACAAAACACACCTCATAAAAGGGTGAGCGACTGTCTTGTCTGTCAAGCGTGTTGCCATGGCGTTTGGTCTCTGACGATGGCGTTGAGGATGGTGAGCAGCTTCCGCATCACCGCGGTGAGCGCCACCTTCTTGGGTTTTCCGGCCTTGAGCAGACGTTGATAGAAGCGCCTCAGAACCGGGTTGTGCCGGCTTGCGACAAGCGCCGCCATGTAGAGCGCGGCGCGAACGTTGGCCCGGCCGCCCCAGACGGTGCGCTTGCCGCGCATGGTGCCTGAGTCGCGGTTGAAGGGGGCGACGCCGACCAGCGCCGCGATCTTCCTGCGATCCAGGGTGCCGAGCTCGGGCAGCTCGGCGATGAGGGTGCGGGCGGTGACGTCGCCGATGCCGGGCACGCTCTTGAGCAGGTCATCGGTCTCGCGCCAGGCGGGCGTCCTCCGGATGGTGTCGTCGAGCTCGGCTTCGAGGTCCGAGAGCTCGCGCCGGAGCGCCTTGAGCAGGCGGTCGACGCTCTTGATCATGCGGCGCGAGGCGAGGCGTTCCCGGCGGTTGCGCTCGGCCGTCATCATCTCGACGATCTGGCGCCGGCGGCCGATCAGCTCGCTCAGGCTGCGCGCCTGAGCGTCCGGCACCGGCCGGGGATCGGGCCGGATCGCGTCCGCGAAGCGGGCGATCGCCGCCGCATCGAGGGCGTCGGTCTTGGCGAGCCGGCCGGTGGCCCGGGCGAAGTCGCGGATCTGGCGCGGGTTCACCACCGCCAGCGGCAGCCCGGCCGCGCAGAGCGCCCCCGCCACCGTCGTCTCGAAGCCGCCCGTCGCCTCGAGCACGATCAGCGCCACGTCCAGCGCGCGCAAGCGCGCCACCAATTCATCCAGGCCTTTTCCGTCGCGCGCGACGGAAAAGGCCTCGCCCGACGGGCGCACATGCACGTCGAGCCGATCCTTCGCCACATCGATACCAACGAACATCCGTTCCATCACCCTTCCTTGCGAATGCGGTCTCGCGCAGCGGACCAAGCGACTGTTCGGGTTCACAGGAACAGCGGACGGGGAGCCAGGCTCACCCGCGGTCTTCAAAACCGGAGGGGCATCGGTCTCCCGCCCGCTTCCACCATCGGAAACATAACCCCAACGGCGATTCGACGAGATACAAGGGGCGAGGTGTAGACCACCAAGAGATTTCCTCATCCCGAGTAGGCGCGCCAGCGCCGTATCGAGGGACGCCTCCCGAGACCGAATCCTCAGGCCGCGAAATCTATCGCTGTCGCGCCGAGCCATTCCTCGCGTACCCGCGCGACGGTTGCGGCCTCGAAGAAGCCGTCGATCCGCTGCGCGATGTCGGCGACCAGCCCGGGCGCCGCGGCGGCCGCCCGCCACCAGACGCTTTCGGGTTGCCCTTCCCCACCCGCGTCCCGGGCCTCCGCCTCGACGCGCCACTTCGCGAACCAGGTCATGGTGCGGAGCCAAGTAAGGCGCCGCATCGGCATCAGCCACGGCCTGAGCTCCGCCGCGAGGCGGGGCGGAATCGCGTCGAGCCAGGCGGCATAGAAGCCACGCACGTCATCGTGGGACAGCGCGGCGGCACAGTCGGCGTCCCACATCGTCGAGGTGTAAAGGCTGGCATGCGCTACATCGATGGCGGGCGAGCCATAGAGCGCCTTTTCGAGATCGACGAAGACCGCGCGCGCCCCGCCTTCCCCGCGCTCGACCAGGAAGTTGCCCGGATGGGTGTCGGTGGCGCAGAGCGTCAGCGGCTGCCGCGCACCGGCGTGCCGTGCCGCGCAACCCCGCGCCCAGGCGAGCTCCTCGGCGATCTGGGCGCGCGCCGCCTGGGTCATCCCGGCGCGGTCGAAATAGAGCGCCTGGGGCTCGATGAAACCGAGAATGCCGGCGATCGGATCGGCGTGAACCGCAAGCGGCCGGCGCTCCTCTCCGGGCGGCAGCGGGAGCGAGTGGATCCCGGCAAGACACGCGGCCATTGCCGCGAGGTCGTCCGGCAGGCGCGCGGGCCCGCCATTCGCCAACGCCACCACCAAGCCGCCCCAGGGAAGACGGGGACGCGGCTCGATCCGGCCCCCGAGGGCAGGCGTGCAGCCGCTGGGCGAGGCATGGGCGAAGCACGCCTCCTGGTAATCGAGGTTGTCGGCGGGGCCGAGTTCGAACTGGCTCGCGCGCGGAAGACGCAAGACCCACGGCGTGCCGGCGACGCGCACGTGGTCGTGGAACAGACCCTTGACGGCCATCGGTTCGAGCTGATCCCGCCCGGTTCCGGCGAAGCCGTCCACCAGCCGCAGCCCGGCACAGGCCGCGTCCAGATCGAGTCTTGAGACGGTTGCTCCCTTCGCTGGCATGATCCAGATCAGGTTCCGTGGGTGTGCTCTCAGCCCGGACGCGAAGCGCCGGACACCCCAGCCGACCGTCAAGGTGGACGGCCCGGATGGGCTCGTCAAGTGTTGCGGCTTCCGGTTCCGTTGCCGCGTACCCGCCGACCGTCTATCAGTCTCGCCATGACGGATACGAACCGCGTCATCGTTGTCGGGGCCGGCCCGGTCGGCATGATCACCGGGCTCGCCCTCGCCGGCGAAGGCGTGCCGGTGACGGTGCTCGACCGGCTGGCGGACATTCCGACCGACCACCGCGCCTCGACGCTCCACCCCTCGACGCTCGCTATGCTGGCCCCGCTCGACATGACGGGCGAGGCGCTCGAACGCGGGCTGCACTCGCCGCATTTCCAGTTCCGCGACCGCGCGTCCGGCGAGGTCGTGGCCGAGTTCGATTACGCGCTGCTTGCGGACGAGACCCCTTATCCGTTCGCGCTCCAGCTCGAACAGCACAAGACGATCGGGATCGCGGAGACGCGGGCCCGCGCCTTCGACTGCTTCGACCTGCGGCGCGAGCACGAGGTCGTCGACATGCGCCAGACGGCGGACGAAGTCGAGGTCGATGTCAGGACGCCGGACGGCGCGATGGAACGCCTCGCCGGGCGTTACCTGATCGGCTGCGACGGCGGGCGCAGCGTGGTGCGCAAAGCGGCGAAAATCGACTTTCCCGGCTTCACCTGGGAGGAGCGGTTCATCATCGTCTCGACCCGGTTCGATTTCGGCGTGGCGGACGGGTTCCGCTATCGCAACTACATCGCCCACCCCGAGCAGTGGTCCGCGATCATCAAGGTGCCGGGCGACGACGACCGGGGCGTGTGGCGCGCGCTGTTCCCCGCCTTCACCGACCAGCCGGACGAGGAAGTTTTGGCGGACGACTGGATCCAGGCGCGGTTCGCCGAGTGCCTGCCCTACGACCCGCCCTACGAGATCGAGCACCGCAACCTCTACGCGATCCACCAGCGGGTGGCGGCGTCCTTCCGGCGCGGCCGGGCGATGCTCGCGGGCGATGCCGCGCATTTGAACAACCCGGTCGGCGGGATGGGCATGAACAGCGGCATCCACGACGGGCTGAACCTCGCCGCAAAACTGGCCGCGATCTGGCGCGGCGAAGGCGACGAGGCGCTGCTCGACCTGTACGATCGCCAGCGCCGCCCGATGGCGGAGAAATACGTCCAGGCTCAGTCGATCCGGAACAAGGAGATGCTGGGCGAGCGCGACCCGGAAATCCGCAAGCGGCGGTTCGACGAGCTGCGCCGCACCGCCGAAAACCCGGACGCGGCGCGCGTCTATCTCAGGCGGTCGTCGCTGATCGCCATGGTCGAGGAAGCCAACGCCATCGCCTAGGGGGAGACACGATGAGCAACGACCGAAAGCCGCCCTTCCGCGCCGATCACGTCGGCAGCCTGCTGCGCCCGGCGAGCGTCGCCGAAGCGCGCCGCAAGTGCCTCGACGAGAAGACGATGCCGGCGGAAGAGCTGCGCGCGATCGAGGACGAGGCGATCGCGGACGCCATCCGCATGCAGGAGGATGTCGGCTTCAAGACGGTGACGGACGGCGAGTACCGCCGCCTGTTCTGGCATTACGATTTCATGGGGATGCTGACCGGCTTCGAGTTCGTAACCCGCGAAGAGGGGGTGCAGTTCGCCGGCGTGCGCATCCCGCCGCTCTACCCGACGATCACGGGCAAGCTCGACTTCCCGGACGACCACCCGATGCTGGAGCATTTCAGGTACGTCGCCGCCAACGCGACCGTCATGCCGAAGATCTCGATCCCGGGCCCGAGCTGCTGTCACTTCCGGACGGCCACGGACGACATTCACGTGCCGGAATATGCCGATGTCGACGTGCTGTTTGCCGACATCGCGTCGACATATCGGAAAGCCTTGCGCGCGTTCTACGACGCGGGATGCCGATACATCCAGCTGGACGACATTTTCTTTGCCTATCTCTGCGATCCCAGGCACCGCGCGGAAAAGCAGGCGGCGGGCCTCGACCCGGACTGGCTGATCGACCGCTATGCCTGGATGATGAACGAGGCGATCGAGGGCCGCCCGGACGACATGACGGTCGCGATGCATCTCTGCCGCGGCAACTTCCAGTCGACATATGCCGCCGAAGGCGCCTACGACCCGGCGGCGGACGCGGTGTTCAACAAGACCGGGGTCGACATCTTCTTCATGGAATACGACACCGAGCGCGCCGGCGGGCTGGAACCGCTGGGGCTGCTCGCCAAGGGCGACCAGCGCGTCCTGCCGGGATTCATCACCACCAAGACGCCGGAGCTGGAGAGCGTGGACGACCTCAAGCGCAAGTTCGACGAGGCCTCGAAATACGCCGATCTCGACCAGCTCGGCATCGCCCCGCAATGCGGCTTCGCCTCGACCGAGCACGGCAACAAGATCGGCTACGACGACCAGCGGCGGAAGCTCGATCTGGTGGTGACGCTGGCCGAGGAGATCTGGGGCGGGGTTTGAGGCAGCGATCGCAAATCGAAACAAACCAAGACCTCGAGGACTGCCCGAGGTCGGAAAATGCTCTACTGTCCTGATCGAGAAGTTTATTAGAATATGTTCATCGGTTGTATTGGAGGGCTGATCGGTGAGCAGAGCGGCGGTGGCGATTGTCTTGTCGGCGGCGGAGCGGCGTGAGCTTGAGGGCCTGGCCCGGCGCCGGAAGACGGCCCAGGGGCTGGCGCGGCGGGCGCGGATCGTTCTGGCGGCGGCGGACGGGCTTGAGAACAAGGCGATCGTCGCGCGGGTGGGGGCGGACGCGAACACGGTCGGCAAGTGGCGCCGGCGCTTCGCCGAGCGCGGGCTGGACGGGCTTTACGACGAGCCTCGTTCCGGGGCTCCGCGCAAGATCGGCGACGAGCAGATCGCGGCGGTTATCGCACGCACCCTGGAAGAGACGCCGCCCGACGGCACGCATTGGAGCCTGCGCTCGATGGCCCGCGCGGTGGGCTACGCGCCGTCTACCATTCACCGGATCTGGCAAGCCTTCGGCCTGCAGCCGCACCGCTCGGAGACCTTCAAGCTGTCTACCGACCCGTTGTTTGTGGAGAAGGTGCGCGACATCGTCGGTCTCTATCTCGACCCGCCGGAACGCGCGCTGGTGCTGTGCGTCGACGAGAAGAGCCAGATCCAGGCGCTGGATCGTTCCCAGCCGATGCTGCCCATGCGGCCCGGCCAGGTCGAGCGGCGCACCCATGACTACATGCGCCACGGCACCACCACGCTGTTCGCGGCGCTCGACATCGCCACCGGCAAGGTCATCGGCCAGTGTTTTGCGCGCCACCGCAGCCGCGAGTTCCGCGAGTTCCTGCGCACCCTCGAAGCCCGGGTGCCCGCCGACCTCGACGTCCATCTGGTGATGGACAACTACGCAACCCACAAGACCCCGGCCGTCCGGCGCTGGCTGGCCGGCCATCCGCGCTGGCATGTCCACTTCACCCCGACCGGCGCCTCCTGGCTCAACCAGGTCGAGCGCTTCTTCGCGCTGTTGACCGAAAAGCAGCTCCGGCGCGGGGCCCATCGCTCGACCCAGGAACTCGAACAGGCCATTCGCGGCTACATCGACAGCGTCAATGCCAACCCCAGACCCTTCCGCTGGACCAAGTCAGCCGACGACATCCTGGCCACAATCAAACGCTTCTGCCTGCGTACTCTCGATGCCGCCGAACGACAAAGGGAAATCATCAAAACTTCGGAATCAGGACACTACCATCGGCCAGGATCGAGCGAAGGAGTGTCCCGCGGAAACGATTACCCCCCATCGGACAGAGGAGATCGGCATCATGAAGAGGATTAGCGAAGTGACGCCGCGGTCCGCGTTGGCATACGCGGCGGCCGCCGTCCTATCCCTCGCGGCGTTCACGGGCGCGCAGGCGGCCGACAAGGTGAAAGTTGGAGTCTTCCCGGTCACGTCGGGGTTGCCGTATTTCGTCGCCCTCGAACGCGGCTATTTCAAGGATGCCGGCATCGACGCGGAAATGGTGCGCCTCATCGGCGGCCCGGCGCTCGTTTCGGCGATGATTACCAACTCCATCGATGTCGCCGCCAACCTGGTGACCATCGAGGGCATGAACGCGAACCTCAAGAAGCCGGGGCTCGTCAACTACGTCTCCATCAACAGCCAGAACAAGAAGTACAAGATGGAGACCATCGTCGTTCGCAAGGGCTACAAAGCCAACAAGATCTCGGACCTCAAGGGCGCGAAGATCATGTCAGCGCCGGGTCCGGCGAACATGGTGATGGCGCGCGCCGTGCTTGCGGCCAACGGCCTCAAGAAGGGCGAGTACCAGCTCGACCAGCTGGCGATGCCGCAGCACGTCACGGCGATGAAGGCGGGAACCTATGACGCGGGCTACACGCTCGAGCCCGCGGTGACGATCATGGAGAACCAGGGTTCCGCCAAGGCCCTCGAGGCCGGCGTGATCGCGACCTATATCCTCGGGAGCGACGACGCGGAAGCCTGGGTGGCGGGCACCGCGCTGACGGGAGAGTTTCTGGCAAAGCGCCCCGAAGTGGCCAAGCGCTTCACCCAGGCCTGGGCCCGCGCGCTGGCCGACATCGGAAAGGATCCCTCGGTGCGCAAGCACCTGGTGAAGAACACCTTCACGCCCGAGGCCATCGCGCCCACGGTGCCCCTGGTGAACTTCACGATGGTCAAGGACATGTCGGCCCAGGACAAGGCGGAGTTCCAGCAGTTCATCGACTTCGTGGTCGATAACAAGGTGATTTCCGGCAAGATCGACGTGACCAAATACATGAAGGTCTTCTAGCCGACCCTTGCGGACTGTCGGCGAGGTGTAATGGATGGCTGAAGGCGCGCCCGGAAAACCCATTGACGCGGGCGCGCCTTCGCCGCCGACGGCGGCGGGGGAGCCGCATATCACGATCCGGGGCCTGTCCAAGGCCTTCGGCCAGGCGACCATCTACGACGCCTTCGACCTCGACATCCCGCGCGGCCGTTTCGTGTCGGTGTTCGGCCCGAACGGTTGCGGGAAATCGACCCTCATCAACCTGGTCGCGGGGCTGCTGGAGCCGGATGCGGGTACCATCCGGTTCGGTGGCAAGCGCCTGCGCGACACCAATTTCGGCTACGTGTTCCAGAACTACCGGGAAGCCCTGTTCCCGTGGTTGCGGTCGATCGACAATATCCGCTACCCCCTGAAATTCTGGAACATCCCGCGCGCGGAACGAAATGCGCGCGTCGAACGCCTGGTCGACCGTCTCGGCGTCACCCTGGACCTCGCCAAGTATCCGTACCAGTTGTCGGGCGGCCAGCAGCAGCTCGTCTCGATAATGCGCTCGCTGGTGATCGAGCCCGAGGTGCTGTTCCTCGACGAGCCGTTTTCGGCGCTCGACTACGAGATGACGCTGTTCATGCGCGATCAGCTGCAGGCGCTGTTCATGGACACGGGGACGACGATGGTGTTCGTCTCCCACGATCTGGAGGAGGCGGTCTATCTCGCCGACGACGTGATGCTGCTGTCGCGCGGGCCGGCCGAGATCGCGGACTACGTGACCGTCGGCATCCCGCGGCCGCGCACCGCCGCCACCATTTCCGAGGGCGAGTTCGTCCGGGTAAAGGCCCACTGCCTCGACGTTTTCCAGAAGACGGTGCGCGAGGCGTGAGATACCTGATGGACAGGTTCGGGCCGCTCACCCCGCTGATCGGCGTTGTGGCGCTGCTCCTCGTCTGGCAGCTCGCCTTCTGGGTGGAGGTCGTCGACCGCGTGCTCCTGCCGTCGCCGGGTTCCATGTTCGTCGCCGTCTGGCACGGCATGACGGGCGGACAGCTGCTGCTCGATTTCTTCCGCACGATCGAGCGGACGTCGCTGTCGATCCTGTACGCCGGGATCATCGGAATTCCGCTCGGCATCGCGCTCGGCTCGTCGGTTCCGGTCTACCGGTCGGTCGAGTTCGTGGTGGACTTCTTCCGCTCGACGCCGGCCAGCGCCGTGTTTCCGCTGTTCCTCGCGATCTCGGGCCCGGGCGACGCGACGAAGATCCAGGTCGCGACGTTCGGCGCCTCCCTGGTGATCCTTTTCAACGTCGCATACGGCGTGATGAACGCCCGCAAGACCCGCCTCCAGGCCGCCCAGGTCATGGGGGCGTCCAGATTGCGCGTCCTCACCGACGTGATGCTGTTCGAGTCCCTGCCGCAGACCTTCGTCGGCCTGCGGAACGGCGTCTCGCTCGCGCTGATCATCGTCATCGTCGCCGAGATGTTCATCGGCTCCGTCGACGGCCTCGGTCACAACGTTCTCGACAACCAGATGCTGTTCGAGATGCCGCGCATGTATGCCGCGATCTTCGTCGCGGGCGCGCTCGGATACGGGTTCAACCTGATGTTCCTTCTGATCGAGCGGCGCTACGTCCACTGGTCCGGACGTTGAGGGCGCGGGCTTCGATACGCGGCTTCGCCGCTACTCAGGATGAGGGTGCGGCGTGGGTGCCCAAGAACCCCCCCTCCCCCGAGTAGGCGCGCAGCGCCATATCGAGGAACGCCAAGCCGCCGGTCAGTGATAGAACAGCCGTGGCAGGGCGAGGGACAGCGAGGGGATCGCGACGAGCAGCGCGAGGCGCACGATGTCGGCGCACCAGAACGGCGTAACCCCCTTGAACACGGTGCTGGTCTTGACGTCCTTGAGCACGCCCGAGAGCACGAACACGTTGAGCCCGACCGGCGGGGTGATCAGGCTGATCTCGGTCACCACCACCGCGATGATGCCGAACCAGACCAGGATCGCCTCCTCGCCCAGCCCGGCATAGCCGAGACCCTGCACCACGGGGAAGAAGATCGGGATGGTGAGCAGCAGCATCGACAGGCTCTCGAACACGCAGCCGAGCACGAGATAGATCGCGAGTATGATGACGATCACCATCAGCGGCGACAGCTCGTAGCCCGTCACCAGCGAGAGCAGCCCGGACGGCAGCCCGCCCCGGTTGACGAAGTTCGAGAAGATCAGCGCCCCGATCAGCACGATGAACAGCATCGCCGTAGTGCGCGCCGAGTCGGTCAGCACCTCCAGCAGCGAGCGCCAGGTGAGCGCGCCGCGCGCGAGCGCGATCAGGAACGCGCCGCCCGCCCCGATGCCGGCCGCCTCGGTCGGGGTGAACAAGCCTCCGTAGATCCCGCCCATCACCAGGATGAACAGGAGCAGCGTCCCCCAGACCCCCCTGAGCGCGGCGAAGCGGCCGGGCCAGTCGGTGCGCTCGGCGCGCGGCCCGTCCGCCGGGCGCCGCCACACGACCCACTGCACGGCGGCGAGGTAAAGAAAAATTCCCGCCAACCCGGGAATGAATCCGGCGGCGAACAGCTCGCGGATGCTGGTCTCGGTCATCAGCCCGTAGATCACCAGGATGACGCTCGGCGGAATCAGGATGCCGAGCGTGCCCCCGGCGGCGATCGAGGCCGAGGCGAGGCTGTCGGAATAGCCGTAGCGGCGCATCGGCGGCATGGCGACCTTGGACATCGTCGCCGCGGTGGCGAGGCTCGATCCGCAGATCGCCGAGAATCCGCCGCAGGCCACGATGGTCGCCATCGACAGGCCGCCGCGCCGGTGGCCGAGAAAGGCGTGGCTCGCGCCGTAGAGCTCGCCCGAAAGCCCCGCGCGGGAGACCAGGTTGCCCATCAGGATGAACAGCGGCACCACGGACAGGCCGTAGGAGAGCGCCGTCTCGGAGACCAGCGTCCCGACCATCGATAGCGACGGCTGCCATCCCGAGAGGTAGCCGAAGCCGACGAAGCCCACGATGCCCATCGCGAACGCGATCGGCAACCGCAGGAACACCAGAACGAGAAGCACGACAAAGCCGATGAGGACGACGCCCATGAGACCGGAATCGCTGTCCCGTCAGACGCTTCCGCGGTCGTCCGCCGCGCCGTCGGACGGCGCGCCCGACCCGGTCGCGTAGCGGACGACGTTGACGGCGAACGCCACCGCGCCGCAGGCGCTCAACACCGCGATGAAATAGGTGATCGGCGCAAGCTCGATCTCGAGGAACTCGGTCGCGTCGCCGTACTCGGCCTCCCGGGTGCCGATGATCCAGACGCGCCAGGCCACGAAACCGAGCGCCGCCGCCATGATCGCGTTCAGTATCGCCTGGCGCAGCGGAACCAGCCGGTCCGGAAACCAGATGTCGAGGAGATCGACCGAAACGTGCTCCTCACGGAGGCACACCGACGGCAGGATGGCGAAGACGAGGACGCCCAGCATGAGCTGGGTCAGCTCGGTCGCGCCGTCGAGCGGAGCCCCGAGAACCTCGCGCCCGATGACGTCGACGCAGGTCATCGCCATCAGGGCGAACAGCACAACGGAGGACGCCCCCTCCGGAACGGCGGTCAGCAGGCCGCCGAAGCGCCGTCCGGAAGGAGGAGTCCCGTCAGCGGGATCGGTTTCGCTCACTTCGCCTTGTCATACGCGCGGGCGGTCTGGCGCAGCTCGGCGAGCGCGGCCCGGGCGTCGTAGCCGCCCTTGCTCGCCCGCTCGATCCAGGCCTCCTCGACCGGCTTCATCAGGGCGAGATACGCCTTCTTCGTGTCCGCGCCGGCCGTCTGGATCGTGGTTCCCGCTTCCTTCGCCGCGGCGAGGCCGGCCTTGTCCCCGGCGTCCCACACCGTGCCGGCGAACTGCGACAGCTTGGCGCCCGAGACGCTCATCACCGCCTTGCGGTCGGAATCGGACAGCTTCTTGAGCGTGCCCGGGTTGATCAACAGCGCGAAGCTTCCGTAGTAAAGCCCGCCCGGCATGATCGTCACATGCGGCACCACCTCCTTGAGGCGGAAGGTCTTCTGGGTCTCCATCGGCATGAAGATGCCGTCGGCGACGCCCGACGACAGCGCCTCGTAGACCTTGGGCGCGGGCAGCTTCACCGCGGTGACGCCGAGCGCCTTGCCGACCAGGCTGCCGACCCCGCCGGGCACGCGGATCTTCATGCCCTTGAGATCGGCCAGCGATTTCAGCGGCTTCTTGGTCTGGATCACCGCCGGCCCGTGCGACATCAGCCCGAGCAGCACGGTGCCGCGATGCTCGTTCGCCTTGTGCAGGTATTTCTCGTGCACTTTCCAGTAGGCGACCCCCGCGGCCTCGGCGCTGGTCCCGAGATTGGGCATCTCGACCACCTGGGTCGCGACGTAGCGGGTGTTGTAGCCGTGGAAGATCCAGCCCGCGTCGGCGATGCCGTCGCGCACCACGCCGAACTGCTTCAGCGGCGAGGCAAGCTTGTACTCGATCTTGGTCTTGACCCGGCCCTGGGTCGCTTCGGTGACCCACTTGCCCCAGGTCGGCCAGATCGTCGCGTTGAGGAAATGGGTCGGCGGCGCCCAGCTCGAGATCCTGAGAACCGTCTCGGCGCCGGCCGGCGCCGCGGCCATCGACGCCGCAACCAGGCAGCCGAGCGGCAGAACAGCAATGCGTTTCAACATGGTCGTCTCCCTATTGATGGAGGCGAACGTATCACGCCGAAGGCGGGGCCGAAAACCGGGTTGCAGGCACCGACAAGCGCCGCATCGGCGCTTCGTCAAGGCGCGGGGACGGTCTGCGTCGTGACCGTCCGCGAGACGACGCGGCCCCGGCGAATGACGTGCAGGCGGTCTGCCCGGCGGGCGATCGCTTCGACGGGAGATCGTGCGTCCAGGATCACCAGATCGCCGGCGCAGCCCGGCTCGGTGCCGTAATCCGTTGCGCGAAGCACTCGCGCCGCGCGCTCCGTCGCCATGGAAAACAGCGTGTCGATCTCGTCGGGCTGGCTCATATGCGCCGCATGCGCCAGCAGAAGCGCGAGCTCCAGAGGATCGGCGCACCCGAACGGGTAAAACATGTCGCGAAGATTGTCCTGGCCGAAGGCAACATTGGCCCCCCTTGCCAGCAGCTCCTTGACCCGCGTGATACCGCGCCGCTTGGGGTGCGGATCGCCGCGACCCTGCAGCATCAGGTTGGTCGCCGGATTGACGATCACGTTGACGCCGGCCTCGGCGACCGCGTCAATGACCTGCGCGGCGTATTCATCCGGATATCCCGCCAGCGCGCAGGTGTGACCCGCGGTGACCCGCCCCTGCCAGCCATTCGCGGCCGTCGCCTCGCAGAGCATTTCCAGCGTGCGCGCGCCTGGGTCGTCCGTCTCGTCGACATGCATGTCGATGTCGGCGTCGTGTTCCCGGGCGATATCGAAGGCGATCCGGATATGTTCCCGACTCGCGGCGGGACCGGTCTCGTTGAACGGCATGCCGCCGACGACGTCGGCGCCGCGGGCCATCGCTTCCCGCAGCAGATTTTCCGCGCCTTTGTCCCCCAGAATGCCCTTTTGCGGAAAGGCCACGATCTGCAAATCGACCAGCCCCGCGAAGCGCTCGCGGAGCGCCAGCATCGCATCGAAGGCGACCAGCCCGCAGCCGGAATCGATGTCGGCATGCGTGCGCATGCGCGTGACACCGTTGGCGATCCCCGCCAGCACGATTCGTCCGGCACGCTCCGCGATTTCGTCCGTCGAATAGGTTCGCTTGCGCTGGGCGAGAATCTCGATCGCCTCGTCGAGGGAACCGCTCCTGTTCTCGGGCACACTGCCGGCCAACAGCACCTTGTCGAGGTGAATATGCGGTTCGACGAAGCCGGGTATGCAAAGCCGGCCGTCCGCGTCGATCGTCTCCGTTTTCTCCGGGTCGGCCGTTCCTGCGGGGACGAAACGCCCGTCGACGATCTCCAGGTCGCCCGGCGAGCGAATTCCGCGGACCAGCGCATCGCGGACAATGAGGTCGGCTGGGCACGGCGGCTCGGTTTCCGTCATCGACCGTTCTCACCGCATGTTCGTCGTTCCGCCCGGACCGGACTGTATCACCGGCCCGTTCGGCGCGAAATGCAGCGTGCGGCGCGCTACGCGGCCCTGGCGAACTCGTCCACGACCTCCTTCTCGTAGGCGAGCAGCTTCCGCACGCTCTCCCTCCCGTGCATCCGCTCGAAATGGGCAGCGGTGTTGGGGAAGTCGGTGAGGTCGAAGTCGAACTGTGTGGCCCGCCGGCAGCACCAGAAGAAATGCGCATCGGGCGCGGTGAAGCGGTCGAAGAAGTAGTCGCGGCCCTCCAGCATGCCCTCGGCGATGCCGAACGCCTCGGCGAGGTATTCCCTGGCGTGGCGGACCACGTTCTCGTCCGCGCCCGCCACGTCGCAGACCCGGGGCGGCGCGTTGATCCGGCTGAGATAGGGGTGGATGCCGGACGAGCACCAGGAATGCAGCGAAATCGCCCTCAGCTCCTCCCACGGGTCGTCCGGCAACAGCCCGGCCTCGGGGAAGGCCCGCGCGATCCAGACCTGGATCGCCGTGCTCTCGGTCATCGCCTCGCCGTCGACGACCAGCAGCGGGACCTTGTGCTTGGGGTTGATTGCCATGTAGTCCGCGGACATGTGCTGCCGGCGGCGGAAGTTGAGCGGCCGGACCTCGAAATCGGCCCCCGCTTCGGTCAGCGTGATGTAAGGCGCGAGCGCGCAGGTGACGGGGGCGTAGTAGAGGGTGATGTCCATGACGGTCTCCTGCGGGAAATCGCGGCGGGAGCCTAGAAGCTCTCACCCGACGCGACAACGGAAGGGGGAACGTGATAGCGGGGTCGCCAGCGTGACGCAAAGCCGTGCGAATCCACCTGTCGCCGAACGCACTATACTGACTTGCGGTAGCTTGTAACGCATGGGGGTAGTGTTGGACGCCGTGCAGTTGCCAGGCTGGCTCGACGCGCTGCGGAGAGAGGAAATCATCGGCCCGGTCCGCAACGATCCCCGATCGCATGGCGGCACACGTTTCGGCATGACTGCGGACGAGGCGGTGGAAGCCATCGGCCGCGGTCAAGCCGACTTTGATGCTCCGTTGGGAGCTTTGTCCCCGGACGACTTGGCGCTGCTCTACGCGTTCTTGAACCAGAGGGGACACGTGGAGGAACTGGTTACCGCTTTCGGTCAACTCATGGCTGGCGCGCGGCCGGAGAATCCCATCGTCGTGGATATAGGCTGCGGTCCTTTCACCGGAGGACTCGCTCTGGCAGCGACTCTCGGGGACAAGCCGTGCTTCGACTATATCGGCGTTGACCGCGCGGAATCGATGCGACGGCTGGGCGCCCGCCTGGCGGTTTCGGATCACATACCCGGACGCATAAGGACCCATTGGCCTACCGACATGGGCGCGGTGGATTGGCCTGACCGCCCCGGATGGCGGGACGTGATCGTGATCGTGTCTTACCTGTTCGCAAGCCCCACCTTGGACGTCGAAGCCATGTTCGGCGACCTGGAGAGCCTGCTCGACAGGCTCGGCCGCGGCGCCGTGACGCTGCTCTATACCAACTCTACCCGGCAAGAGCCCAACCGCCGGTACCCGGAGTTTCGGCGGTTGCTGGAGGCGGCCGGATTTGAATTGCATGCCGAAGATCAGGGGGAAATCGTCGTCGAGAGGCGGGACCGTTTACAAAATCGCAACCTCTACTACGCCCTCTTCCATCGCCCGCGGCGGCTGGTTCTGCGCCTCGGGGGATGACGTGCGGCTGCCCACCTACGAAGAGATCGCGGGCGACGAGAAGCAACTCGAAGTCTATGAAACGGGGCTCGACGAATCGTTATTTGTGGTGGGACCGCCAGGCTCCGGCAAGACGGTGCTCGCGGTTCAACGGGCCGAGATGCTGGCCGGCGCGGGAAAGCCGGTGGTGCTCGTCACCTATAACCGGGTTCTTCGTCGCCTCATCGCCCAGTTGACGGAAGAGCGCGTCGACGCGCGCACGATGCACAGCTTCGTAGGCCGCCACTACCGGCAACAGGCGGCCGCTCCGGTGCCGTCCAGGGAAGGCGATCGCTATGACTACATCTGGGACGCGATGCACGAGACGCTGGAGAGGCACGGCGTCGCACCGGGACCGGTCCACGCGATCGTCGACGAAGCCCAGGACCTTCCCCGGTCGTTTTTCCGCTACCTCCGGGATTTCGTGGCGAGCGCCGTCACGGTGTTCGCCGACGAGGACCAGGCCCTCCGCGCGGACCGTTCCACGCTCCACGACATCAAGGCGGCGGGGCGTTTCGGCAATCCGGTCCTGCTCAGCGCCAATCATCGCAACACGCCCGAGATCGCGCGCGTCGCCGAATTCTTTCACGCGGGCGATGCCCCCGTTCCGGAGGTGAAGCGCCGCCGGTCGGGCGAATTGCCTCGCGTGACGGCCTACCGCATGGAGAACGCGATCGCGCTGATCGCCAACTGGTACGATACGCGAGGCGGCCGGGTCGGTGTCGCTGTGGTCAGCAACGATACGGGAGAGAGCCTGTATTCCCGCTTGCGCGATCGACTGCCCGAGGAGACCGTTCGAATCTACACGACCGACAGGAAGAACGAGGAAAAGATCGACCTCCTGGAACGGGGAATCACGATCCTCAACGTGGGGTCGATCAAGGGACAGGAATTCGACACCGTCTTTGTCATGGAGATCGGCAAGCTTCTTCTCCACAGCAACGCGGTGAATCAACGAAAGATGTACATGCTTTGCGCCCGGGCGCGGGATAATCTCTTCCTGATGCATGAAGGCGACGGTTTGCCCGATGCACTCCTCGAACGGTTGCCGGGTCCCGAATTCCTGGAGCGGCCATGAGCGGACAGACGAATTTCGACTTTATCGACCCGCCGGACAGAGGTGCGGAACGTGCTGCGGGTGGAAATCCGCCGAGCCAGAACGGCGACCGGAGATTGACGGGTTGGCTTGGCCTGATAACAAGCCATCGAAGGCTGTTCGACGCTAGCCAAGACGGTTGGCTGCGCCCGCCCGCCGGCACCTGTTTTCTCCTGGGACGGGAGAGCTTCGTATCGGAGCAACTTTCGGCGGGGCGCAACGCGATCCCGGTACGGCTCGCCTTCGACATCGACAAGCTTCCCTTCCCGGACGCCCGGAAGGAGTTCGAATGCGCCGAGGCAAGGCGCGAGAAGGGTGACGAGCCCGGAGTCGTTCGCTGGCGCGCGCCGGTCCCCCTCTACGCGACAACCACCGTCGAAGTCCCCTCCGACGCACAGAAGACGCACCTCCTCGCGATGGCGGGGCAATTCTCCAACCTCTCCTTGCCGGATGCGCCCGTCGTGGTGGCCGACTTCGCGCCAGAACCTCCACCGACGGGCAATCCTGGGACCACGGAAACTCGGTCGCTGGAATTGCCCGAGGCCCTGAACGCCATCCAGGGAGCGATGGCAATGGCGGTTTGGGCGGTGCCCCATGTGGAGCCGTGGATCGAGGTCTTGCGCCGGACCCTCGGGCGGAACGCGGCTGGGGTCGTGGAAGAAACCGTACGGCTCGATGCGCGATGGGTGCAAATTCCTTGGCTGGATAGAGACCTTTCGGAAGGTGTTGGAGGCGATTCGGACGATCAGCAGCAGCTGTGGCGGGCGGCATTGTCCTGCATGGAATGGCCAAACGCCGGGGAAGAATCCCCAGCCGCACTCGCCGACCGGATAGCGCGGGCAGCGCGCCTCGACGACACGAACCCCTGGTTGGAGCGGACTCGTCGGATCGTCGCGGGGAATGAGACGGTTTCCTGCGACGATTGGCGAGGAAACGGCGCGGGCCTCGCCATATCGCTCGCCCTGCTGCGGCCCGACCCGATGAGATTCAGATCCTGGAACCAGGACCTGCCGGGCCTGCCGCCCGGGGTGTGGTGGGCCGCCGCCACCCTGTGCGGATGGCGCCACGGCTACCGGGCCCTCGACACGGAATTCCGGGGTGGCCCCAAGCTGCAGGAATTCATCGCGACCCGCGCCCTGGAAGCCGCCTGGCCGGATGGCGAGGAGGTGGCGCTTCCGCCGTCTCAACGTTCGCCCCTCAAACCTGCGCATGAGGAGGGGAGCTACACGCTGGCCTGGCGCGGCGAGCCCGTCCTTCGCAAGCGGTGGAAAGCCCGCGCCAAGTGGTACGCCGCCGATCTCACCTCCGTCGCCGCCGCCAGGGCGGCCCGGGACCTCGCCGGTCGAATGGGATGGGCCTGCATCGAACGACGGCTTTCCCTGCCGGAAGGACGGATGCAGTCCGATGGCAGCGGACGCCTGACCGTCGACGGTGACGCTCTTGTCGTCGAGGGGGAGAAGAGCCTTCGGTTGCCGAAGGACGCCGCCGTAGAGGAGCGGATCGATGCGGACAAATTTCGCCGCCTCTTGGCGACCGAGGCCGGCAATCTCGACGACCCGCCGGAGGACGCTCTTCGCCAGCCGGTCCCTGAGGTCGTTCCCGACCCGCGGAAGGCCGATTTTCGGCAGCCGGCGGCGGAAGTTGGCGTGCTTCGCGACACGCCCGAGGAAACTCCGGAACATCCGGCAAGCGAAATCCCGGGCTTGATCTACAGGCCGGATTTCATCTCAGAGGACGAAGAGGCCGAGCTCCTGAAGGCCGTCGACGGAGCCGAGTGGCGTACGGAACTCCAACGCCGAGTGCAGCAATACGGCTGGTGCTACGACTACAAGGAGCGGCGGATCAACGAATCCGTGCGTGTTCCCGAATTCCCCGACTGGGCGCGGGAGCTGGGCCGGAAACTGGTGGACGACGGTTTGATGAAGGTCCTGCCCGATCAGTTGATCGTCAACGAATACGTCGGCAACCAAGGCATCACACCCCACACCGACCATGACAAAGACTTCACCGAGCGTATAGCGACGATCAGCCTGCTTGAAACGTGGGTCATGAACTTCCAACACGGGCGCCGTGGCAGGAAGCACCCCAAGCACCTTGAACGTCGTAGCGTCGCGGTCCTGACTGGCGATGCGCGATACAAGTGGAAACACGAAATCCCGCAGCGCAAGTCCGAACCGCCGATGGACGGCGTGGGCAAACGCATACCACGGTGCCGACGGATTTCGCTGACGTTCCGCACGACGCGTTTCAGCCCGGACGCCCAAACGATGCCGTAGGCGTCGGCCAATTGCCCGCGGAGGCTACGCCACCCGCCCCAGCGCCCTCAGTATCGTCTCCGGTGTGATCGGGTGCTCCGTTACCCGCGCGCCGAAGGGCTTGAGCGCGTCGTTGATCGCATTCATCACCGCGGACGGCGCGCCGCCGACGCCGGATTCGCCGACGCCCTTGGCGCCGAGCTCGGATTCGGCGGTCGGCGTCTGGACGTGGGCCACGTCGATATCCGGCATTTCGAGCGCCATCGGGGTCAGGTAGTCGACCATCGTGCCGTTCATCAGCTGGGCGTTCTCGTCGTAGATGCAGTGCTCGTAGAGCCCGCCGCCGATCCCCTGGATGGCGCCGCCGCGCACCTGCTCGTCGGCCAGCATCGGATTGACGACCCGGCCGCAATCCTCGACCACCCAGTGGTTCAGCATCCGCACCATGCCGGTCTCGATGTCGACTTCGACATGCGAGGCGTGCGCGCCGTTGGTGAAAATGTAGATCCTGTCGCGCAGGCGGAAATGCCGGGTCTGGGTGAGCTCGGGCTGGATGTCGTTGGGCAGCTCGCCGACCTGGAAATGGCCGATCCGCCCGATCTCGGCGAGCGAGACGCGGGCCGCATCCCCGCCCTCGTCCACGACGTTTCCGCCCACCACGTCGAGCCGCTCGGGCGCGGTCTGAAGGAGCGCGCCGGCGAGCCTCAGGATTTCCTCGCGCAGCGCGCGCCCGGCGAGCCAGGTCGCCTCGCCGCCGATCGCCGTCGCCCGGCTGGCATAGGTGCCGCCCCCGTACGGCACGGCATCGGTGTCGCCGGAAATCACCCGGACGCTCTCGATGGGAACGCCCACGGCGGTCGCCGCGATCTGGCGCACGACGGCATCCGCCCCCTGCCCCTGCTCGGTGACGCCGACCGCGCACAGCACGCCGCCGCCAGGCTCCAGGCTCATCGTGCAGGCATCCTGCGAGGCGATCGGCGCCTTGCCCGCGCCGTAATAGCCTTCCGGCCCCGGCGCGGTCCCCTTGATGAAGGAGCAGACGCCGATGCCGCGGAAAATGCCGTCCTCGCGCAACGTCTCCTGCTCGGCGCGCAGGCGGTCGTATCCGATCCGCTCGACAAGCTGCTCCAGGCAGGCCTGGTGCGACAGGTCCTGGACGTGCACGCCCGATGCGGTCCGGCGCGGGTAGGAGTCGTCCTCCATCACGTTGCGGCGGCGGAGATCGACCGGGTCCATGCCGATTTTACCGGCCGCAAGGTCGAGCAGCGCCTCGCTCGCCGAAATGCCTATGGGGTGGCCGACTCCGCGATATTGCGATGTCGGAACGGCATTCAGGTAGGCAATTCGCGCGACCGCCCGGTAATTCGGGTGCTTGTACGGCCCGCCCGCGATGTTGAGGATCTGGTTGGCCTCGAACACGCTGGTCCGGGGGTATTGCGAATAGGCGCCGACCCCCGACAAATCGTCGATTTCGAGCGCGGTGATCTCGCCGTCCGGCGTGACCGCCATCCGCGCCCTGATCCGGTTCTCCCGCGCGTGGATGTCGGTGACGAAGGATTCCAGACGGTCGGCGACGAACTTGACCGGCCGGTTCAGGAGGATCGCGAGCGCGCAGGCCGCGACCTCGTCGCCGTAGGTGTGGATCTTCAGCCCGAACGAGCCGCCGACGTCGGGCGCGACGATGCGGATGTTGTGCTCGTCGACCGGCAAATGCCGCGCGAACACCGTCTTGATCATGTGCGGCACCTGGCTGGAGGTGTAGACGGTGAGCTTCTCCGTGCCTTCGTCCCAGTCGGCGAGCAGGGCGCGGGGCTCCAGGCTGACCGCGGTGTGGCGCCCGAACGCGTAGGTCTCCTCGACCGTCACGGCGTCGTCCGCCGCGAATGCCGTGTCGACATCCCCGTTGTCGATGTCGCGGCGCCAGGCGAGGTTGTCGCCGAGATCCGGGTGGAGAACGGTCGCGCCGGGCCCGAGCGCACGCTCCTTGTCGATGACGACGGGAAGCTCCTCCCATTCGACCTCGACCAGCTCGGCCGCGTCCTCGGCCTCGGCACGGGTGCGCGCGCAGACGACGGCGACCGGCTCGCCCTGCCAGCACGCGCGGTCGACCGCCATCGCGTGCTGCCGGGCGGCCTTCATGCCCTCGAAGCTGGTCAGCATTCCGGACCAGGGCGGGCAGTGCTCGGCAAGCTCGGCGCCCGTCATCGCGCGGACCACGCCCGGGTGCGCCGCCGCCGCCGATATGTC
The DNA here is from genome assembly GCA_965202835.1 of Alphaproteobacteria bacterium. GTDB lineage: Bacteria > Pseudomonadota > Alphaproteobacteria > MPNO01 > MPNO01 > MPNO01. The sequence continues at coordinate 172,184 of CBDBCA010000003.1, forward strand.
GACGGAGAGGATCCGCGCATGGCCGTAGGGGCTGCGCACGAACGCGGCGTGGACCATGCGCGGCAGCGAAATGTCGTCGGTATACCGCCCCCGCCCCCGCACCGCCCGCCGCGCGCCGGGACGCGAGAGAATCCGGCCGACATAGGAGTTGGGTCCATCGAACGGGGTGACGGGGTTGACCGACGACACGGCAGGCTCCTCGGGGGTTCGGCAAAGGGCGGCCGGGACGCTACCAATATCGGCCCGCCGTGGCTACGCCGCGCCCGGTCCGCGGTCAACCGTCCAGAAGGTTGCGGGCGCGCAAGCCGGGATAGACGGCGAAGCCGCGGTCGAGCGTCACCCATTCGCAACCGTGCTCGATGGCGAGGGCCGCATGATAGGCGTCGGGCAGCCGGTTGCCCGTCAGCCGGAGGGCGGCGGCCATGCCGCGGAAAATGCGCCAGTGGCCGTCGCCCGGGCGCAGCGCAGCGGTCGCCGGTTGCGCGAGCAGGGCATCGACGAAGTCGATGGCGGCGACGCCCGGCGTCGGCGGGTGGAAAACCCGCGGATGCGTCAGGATCCGGAGCACGCCGCTGAGCACGAGTTCGGACAGGCCGACGCGGTCGCCGCCCGACAGGGCGTCCTCCAGCCACCGGCGGCACGGCCCGTGATGAGCCGCGTCCTCGCGAAACGCGCTCACCAGGACGTTGACGTCAGGACTCTGCATCCATGAGGTCCCGCAGCGCGGCGCTGTCAGTCAGATCCACGCCCGGCTGGACGCCGCGGCCGCGAAACACCGGGATGGGCGGCGCGGCGGCTGGCGGGACCGGGTCGGCCAGGAACGCGCGAAGGGCCTGCTCGAAGGTCTCCTTCAGGGTCTTGCGCTCGTGCGCCGCGCGGGCCTTGACCGCACGCAGCAGGGCATCGTTGATATCGATCGTTGTCCGCATGTGCGAAACCATACAAGAGGATATGTTTTCCCACAACCAATCCCGCAAGCCAGAATGGCCGCCGTTCCCTCCGTCGCCGTCGGCAGAGGGAAGCAGAGTGGGGTCAAGCCCCGAACCGAAAAGAATTTCTCTTTCAGGGTAAATTTGTCTTGAATATCGATATTTTGATCATATATATGGTGAAATGAGAAGTCGAGATTTGGCATTTGGGAGGGATTCGCGGTGCTTTTCGTCGGTTTTGCCGTCGAACCGGAACCGGCAAGAAAAGCGGGCAATTCCAAGGGCTTGGCGAAGAAAATATCCCTATAAAGTATTTTTTGCTTGACTCGGGACGCGTTTTGGGGTATATTTGTCATAGTCGAGAAGTGGGGGCGCCAGAGCTTGCGGCGCCCCTTTTCGTTGCCCCGAACGGAGGATCCCGATGCCCTTCCGGAAACCCGCCCGCCACGTCGACCGCGTCTTCCTCCATTGCAGCGCGAGCGACGACCCCGACCATGACGACATCGCCACGATCCGTCACTGGCACGTCGACGGCAACGGCTGGTCGGATGTCGGCTACCACTATTTCATCCGCAAGGACGGGACGCTCGACGCCGGGCGGTCCCTGGAGCGGGACCCGGCGGCACAGGCTGGCCACAACACGGGCGCGGTCGCCGTCTGCCTGCACGGGCTCGCGAAGGAGAGTTTCACCGGCGCTCAATACCGCGCGCTGATCGGACTCGCGGGCGAGATCGACGGGGCGTGCGCGGGCGGAGTCACCTTCCACGGCCATTGCGAGGTGTCTCCGAAGTCCTGCCCGGTGTTTCCCTACCGCGCGGTGCTCGGGCTCGACCGGGACGGCCGGATGACGGGGTCGCCGACGGACAGCCCGGACTTGCCGGAGGAACCCCCGGACGCCGTGGACAACCAACCCGCGACTCTCGAAATCACGGCGCGGGGCGCGGCGGTCGGGCGGCTCCAGCGGCTCCTGGGCGAGGCCGGCTACCCGCTGAAGGAGGACGGCCTGTTCGGACAAGCGACGCTGGCCGCGGTGATGGCGTTCCAGGAAGCGAACGGCCTTGAAGCGGACGGGGTCGTGGGGCCGCTGAGCTGGGCGGCGTTGACCCGGAAGGTGGCGGCATGAGGTCGCCAGCCGCGCGTATTCAGGCTACGCTCGGCCCGTCAAGCAGGGAGCCAGCCATGCAGCAGATGCCGATTGCCGATTTGAAGGCGGTCGCCGCCGATCTCGCGACCACCGGCGAGCGCGTCCGGGTCCTCTGGCAGGAGGACGAATCGCTCGCCTTCGTCGCCCGCGGGCGCGAGTACCGGAGCGAGTTCCACATCGATCCGGCGGACGAGGTGATGCTGATGATCGAGGGCGACATGAAGCTCCACTACCTGACCCCGGAGGGAAAGGAAGAGATCGCGGAGCTCGCCGAGGGCGCGACCATCTACACCCCGGCCGGGGTGCCGCATTCGCCGCGCTTCCCGCCCGACGCCTTCGTCCTCGTGATCGAGCGCAAGCGGCGCGCGGGCGAGATCGACCGCTTCCAGTGGTATTGCGAGACCTGCAAGTCGCTGCTCCACGAGGAGGAGTTCATCGTCAGCGACTATGCCCTCGATCCGGTCTCGAAGGCCTATGCCCGGTTTTTCGATTCGGAAGACGCGCGCACCTGTTCCGAGTGCGGCACCGTGATGCCGCGCCCCTGAGACGCAACGACGGAGGACCAGCGACACAAATGCCGAAGGAAATCTTTACCTCCGCGCGCTCGCCGACCACCGGGTTCACCGACAAGGCGACGCCGTCGCCGCTCGCCCAGTCGATCCGGTTCGGCAACATGCTGTTCGTCTCGGGCCAGGGCGCGCTCGACCCCGAGACCCGCGAGATCGTCTCCGACGACATCGCGGAGCAGACGCGTCAGACGCTCACCAATTTGCGGAACGTCCTGGAGGCGGCGGGGGCGGATTTCACCAACGTCGTCAACATGCGGGTTTGCTTGCGCGACGTCGCCGACTTCCCGCGCTTCAACGAGGCGTTCACCGAGTTCATGCAGGGCGAGAAGGTCACCCGCACCTGCATCGGCGGTACGCCGCACCGCAAGGGCGTCAACGTCGAGATCGACTGCGTGGCGATGTTCGACTGAGGGGGCGTCCCTCGGTACGGCCCTTCGGGCCTACTCGGGATGAGGGATTTTTCTTGGACATCCAACCCTCCCCTCATCCTGAGTGGCGGCGAAGCCGCGTATCGAAGGGGGCTTATCCCGATTACTTGACAGCGGTCGGTTTGCGTGGCGCGGATCGGCGCCCGCACCGTCGCCCCATCCCGGCGGGCGCGCATCCGTCCCGCCCTGCCGTCATGGTCGGCGAAGGCCGACCATCCACGAGTTTTTCTGGCGGGGCAGAACGACAAAAAAGCGTGGATGGTCGGCCTTCGCCGACCATGACGCGGGGAAACGGTTCCGTTCGGACCGGATACGCCCCGACACCTCCCGGAACGCCGGTCAAACTCCCACTCGTCAAGTAATCGGGATAAGCCCCTATCGAAGGACGGCTACCCGTCGAAGCGTTTCGTACCGGGAATCGCGGCGAGTCCCGCATTGGCGACCTCGAGGTCCTCGTGGCCGGCGCCCGAGCCGACGCCGATCCCGCCGACCAGGTGCCCGTCGACGACGATGGGGAGCCCGCCCGGCAGGTTGACCCGCTTTCCCTGGGTCGCGATGGCGAGCTTGAGGTCGACCCCCTCGGGAATATGGCCGGTCGGCTCGCCGTAGGAGGCGGCCGTCATCGCCTTCATCAGCGACGAATCGATGGAGAGCACGAAGGCCCCGTCCATCCGGGAGAAGGCAAGCAGGTGACCGCCGGCGTCGACGACGGAGATGCATTGCGGCACGCCCATCTCCGCAGCCTTCGCCATCGCGGCGTCGAGGATCTTCATCGCCCCTTCGTTGGTGAGCCGGAGCGCCGGTGAGGTTTCCGCCATTCGAACCTTCCTGGAATGGGTTTGCGTAGGAGGAAGAACGTATCACAGCGCGTTTGTGGCGCGACAACCGGCCGGTAGACTGAACGGACCGCAAACGGGAGGGAGCGCGATGGCCCGCGATTTCGAAGATCACTGCTGGAAGGACATCGTCCCGCCCGAGGTCCTCAAGGTCTACGAGTGCTACCGGCGCGAGCTCAGGATCGGGACGCGCCCGGCGCTGCTGGCGATCGACCTCTACGACCTGGTCTATCGCGGCGGGCCGCACCCGCCGCACGAGCTGCTGGAATACCCCAATACCTGCGGGATCTACGCGTGGGAGGCGGTCGAGCCGACCAAGGCGCTGTTCGCCGCCGCCCGGGCCGCCGGGCTGCCGGTGCTCTATGTGACCGGTTCGACCCGCAAGTCGCGCGTCCAGTCGACCAAGCGCCAGCGCAACGATCTGATCGGCCCGGACGCTTACGAGATCTTCGAGGCCTTCACCCCGGAGGACGGCGATGCGGTGTTCCGCAAGGAGCGCGCGAGCGCGTTCGCCGGAACGCCGCTGGCCGCTCATCTGAACGAGCTCGACGTCAACAGCCTCATCGTATGCGGCGAGAGCACGTCGGGCTGCGTCCGCGCCTCGGTGGTCGATGCCTATTCGGCGGGCTTCCACGTGACCATCGTGGAGGAATGCGTGTTCGACCGGAGCGAGCTGTCGCACAAGGTCAATCTGTTCGACATGCACCACAAATACGCCGACGTCATGGTGCTCGAAGAGGTGATTGAGCGCCTGAGCCCGCGCCAGGCGGCCTGAGCGCGCCCACCGGGGCGATAGAGACCGCCGGCACCCCTCGCCCCGGCCCTCTCCCCGCCGGGGAGAGGGGGACCTGCTCGCCGCCTGCTCCCCTCCCGCTCGCGGGAGGGGCCGGGGGAGGGCTGCAACCCGGTCCCGGCCTCGATTGGCGCGCCCGGACCCGCCTTGCTATCGTCGGCGCGCATGACACCGCGTTCGCACATGCCCGCGCAACCCGCCGGCTCCCCGTGACCCTTATCGGCAAGAGCGTAACCCGTCTGGAGGACGGGCCGTTGCTGACCGGAAGGGGCCGGTTCGTGGACGACTACAACGTCCCGGGCCAGCTCCACATGCGGGTGGTGCGCGCGCCCGCCGCGCTGGGCCGGATCGCCGCGATCCATACCGGCGACGCGCTGGCGACAGACGGTGTCGTGGCGGTCTGGACCGGCGCCGACGTGGCCGACATTCCGCCGATCGACTTCCGTCTCTCACGGGTGGAAGGGCTCGAACCCTACCGCCAGCCGATCCTCGCACAGGGCATCGTCCGCTATGTCGGCGAGCCGGTGGCGCTGGTCTTCGCCGAGGAACGCTACATCGCCGAGGACGCGGCGGACGCCGTTCTGGTCGAGATCGACGAGCAGGCGCCTTACCTGGATTGCACCGAGCCGCCGCCCGGCTTCCTTCCGGATCTCGACTGCGAGGCGGCGCTGGTCGAGAAATACTATGGCGACCTCGACGCCGCCTTCGCCGCCGCCGCCGACATTCTCGAAGTCGAGTTCGCCGTCGGCCGGCACAGCGGGGTTCCGATCGAGACCCGGGGCGCGCTCGGGCTCTACAACGAAGACCGCGCCCGGATCGAGCTCTACGGCGCGGCCAAGGTGCCGCATTACAACCGCAACGCCATCGCCGCCATGCTCGGCCTCGGCCGCGAGGATTTGCAGCTCTTTGAGGGGCATGTCGGCGGCGGGTTCGGCATGCGTGGCGAGCTTTACCCGGAGGACGTGCTGGTCTGCATCGCGGCGACCCGGCTGGGTCGGCCGGTGAAGTGGATCGAGGACCGGCGCGAGAACCTGCTGGCGCTGAACCACTCGCGCGACCAGATCCACCGCATCCGCGCCGCCATCGACGAACGCGGCTTCATCCTCGGCCTCGACGACGACATCTATTCCGACCAGGGCGCCTATGTGCGGAGCCACGGGGTCACCGTCGTCGACCTCGCCACGGCGATGCTGCCGGGTCCCTATCTGATCCCGGCCTACCGCGCCCGCGCGCATGTCCGGCTGACCAACAAGACGCCGGCCGGCACCTACCGCGCGCCGGGGCGCTACGAGTCGACATTCGCGCGCGAGAGATTGCTCGACGCGGTCGCGGAGCGCGTCGGCATCGACCCCATCGAGGCGCGGCGGCGCAACCTGATCCCGGCGGACAAGATGCCGTATTCGCGCTACTTCCAGGCAATGGAAACGCCGGTGCTGCTCGATTCGGGGCTCTACGAGGACCTGCTCGACCGGCTGCTGGACCGGGTCGATTACGCCAATTTACAGGGCGAGATCGCGCGCCGCCGCGAGGGCGGCGAATGGGTCGGTCTCGGGATCGGCTATTTCGTGGAGAAGAGCGGGCTCGGCCCGTTCGACGACGTCCGGATCGAGATCGCGTCGGACGGAAGCATCGAGGTGATCACCGGGGTCGCCTCGATCGGCCAGGGGGTCGAGACCGTGGTGGCGCAGATCTGCGCCGACGCGCTGGGCACCGATTACCGCGGCATCCGGGTGACCCACGGCCAGACCGACCGGATCGAGCGCGGCATGGGCGCTTTCGCCTCGCGGGTGACGGTGATGACCGGAATGGCGACGCATCTCGCGGCAATGCGGCTCGGGGACGCGCTCCGGCCGGTCGCCGCCCGCCTGCTCCAGACAACGGAGGATGGAATCGCTTTCGGTGACGGCATGGTTCGCGCGGGCGGAGACGGGTCGTCGACGCCGCTCGGGACGGTCGCGGCCGCCCTGGCCGAGGAACAGGGGAACGCCCACGCCACGGCGGAAGCGACCTTCGAGGTCGAGCACATGACCTACCCGTACGGCATCCATTTGGTGCTGCTCTCCATCGACCGCGAGACCTGCGGCATCGAGATCGAGCGTTTCGTCGTCGCCTTCGATATCGGCCGCGCGGTCAACCCGATGCTGGTCGAGGGACAGATCCACGGCGGCGCGGCGCAGGGCCTGGGCGGGGCGCTCTACGAGGAGTTCCTGTACGACGAGTCCGGCCAGCCGCTGTCGGCGAGCTTCGTCGACTATCTCATCCCGGGCTCGGAGGAGATTCCCCGGGTCGATTCGCTGGTGCGCGAGGACGCGCCGTCGGGGACCAACCCGCTCGGCCTCAAGGGCGCGGGCGAGGCGGGGATCAACGGCGCCGGCGCGGCGGTGGCGGCGGCGATCGACGACGCCATCGGGCGCCCCGGCGCGATTACGCGGTTGCCGGTGACGCCGGCGCGGCTGTTCGCATTGCTCAACGAGGAGGCGTAGATGGGACGACTGGACGGCAAGATTGCCTTCGTGACCGCGGCGGGCGGCGGGATCGCCGGCGCGACGGCGAGGCTCTACGGCGCCGAGGGAGCCGCGGTCGCCTGCGTCGATATCGTCGAGGACACGGTGAAACGGACGGCGGCGGATATCGAGGCGGCGGGCGGCAGGGCGATCGCTATCGTCTGCGACGTGACCGATCCGGACGCGGTCGACTCGGCCCTGGTGGAGACCGTCGCGGCGTTCGGGCGGATCGACACCGTGTTCGACGCCGCCGCCTATTCCGAACCGAAATACACCGTCGCCGACATGCCGGTGGAAACCTGGAAGGCGGTGATCGAGGTCAACCTGACCGGCATGTTCATCGTCGCCAAGCTCGCGATCCCGCACCTGAAGGCGGCGGGCGGCGGCACCGTCGTGCTGGTGTCGTCGATCTACGGCCATATCGGCGCCAGCGAGCGCCCCGCCTATTGCGCGTCGAAGGGCGGGGTCAGGATGCTCGCCAAGGCGATCGCCATCGACCACGCCGACGACAACATCCGCGCCAACGCGATCCTGCCGGGGCCGATCGAGACCCCGCGCCTCCTGCAACGCAACGCCTCGATGGACGGCGTGCGCGAACGCCACGGGGCGCGCCTGCTCCAGCACCGCCTGGGCCAGCCCGACGAGGTGGCCAGGGCGGCGCTCTACCTCGCGAGCGACGACTCCACCTTCACCTCGGGATCGGACTTCTTCGTGGACGCCGGGTACACCGCGATATAGCGGCATTTTCCAGCCCGACCGGGTCGCGGCGGTCTGTACGCGGGGCTCGCCGCCCTCCCCCGGCCCCTCCCGCAAGCGGGAGGGGAGAAGGCAGGGGGGAGCCGGCGAACGAGTCCCCTTTCCCCGCTGGGAGAGGGTTAGGGTGAGGGGCGCGGGGAACCCACGGCCGCGCCACCGCCGGAACAGGCGGATTCAATCCCGGCGGACCCGGTGATGGCCGCCGGAGTGGTCGTAGCGCTCGTGGTGCTGGCGCAGGAGGTCGGCGCCGTAGTCGCCGCCGTTGGGGGTTCGCACCACAGTGTGGACGTGATGGTGAGACGGCACATGGTTGTCGAACACGATGCCGGGAAGGTGGTCGAATTCGATCAGCACCACCGGGCTCTGCACCCGATAGTAGAACGGGCCGTCGTCTCCGGTCGCGCCCATCCAGGCAAACCAGGTCTCGTCGAGATGCTCCTTGACCTCCGCCATCTTCACGCCGGCATGGCCGTCGCGCGACCACCCGACATAGGTGCCGATGAGCGACGCGAGCAGCCGGCGCTGGGCGTCGCTCAGCTCGGTGGCGCACACCCCCGCGTGGTCGATGCGGGCATTGTCCTGATAGGCGCCCGCGAGAATGCGGCCGTCGAACGGTTTGGCCAGTTCGTCGGGCAGATCGTCGGGGTGGAGCGAGGGGTAGAGGATCGCCTTCGACGCTTGTTCTCCATGCAGGCTCCGCACCATGTCCAGCCCCGCCCGTTGCTCGGTCGCGAAGACGCGTATCCCGGCCAGCGGCCCATGGTCGATCGCGCACGGCTCCGAACCCATGAATGTCGGCGTCAGAACTATCTGATCGCCGACGACCACGCAGTTGACGATCAGGTGGTGACCGTCGATCTGCCAGCCCCAGGGTTCGTCGGCGGAGGGACGTCCGAAAATCGACAGGAAGTACGGCCATTCGCCGTATTCCCCGGCGCGGCCCGTCAACTCCACCAGAAACCCGTTGATGCGCATGATGTCCCGCGCCTGCTGGAAGCCGCGCCCGGAAAGGGTGGCGCGAAGCAATGACAGGCCGAGCTCGCGCGTTGCCGGCGGCAGTTCCTCCAGCATGACTCCATGCCGGGACAGGTTGAAATGCATGTTGAGCCAGCTTCGCCACTCCGGCGCCGCGATGGGGTAGCTCGCCCGCTGGCGCTGTTCGGCGGTCAGCGCATCGAGGAACGCGAGCGCCGCATCCAGAATCGGTCGGGTGCTGACCCCGGTCGCCTGCAGGGGGAACAGTCCGGACCGGAGATCGGGGCCGGACCGGATGCCTTCCAGCGGTCTTGCATGCAGTTCCTGCCACGAGTCGATCAACACCCGGAGCGGCGGCGGCAGCCGGGTGACGCGCTCCCGCGCCGGCAAGGGCGGAAGATCGCCGAGTCCGAACTCCGTCCAATGGGTCATAGCCTTTGCTCCCGAGGTCCGCGATTCAGCCGGGCCGGCCTCGTCAGGCGGTCCATGTCGCCCACGATGAAAGAAACCGAGGCAACGATTCAAACCGCACCCGACACGCTATAGACTGCGCACGGGAAAATGGAGTCCTGGATCATGAACCATCGTCTCAGGGAACTCATCGAAGCGAGCGCGCCGCTCTGGGCCGGCGAGGCGGAGGTGGTGCGGACCTATTTCCACTCGCCCTCGCGCACCGCCGAGACCGACCGGGTCTGGCTCAAGCGGCAGTGCTTCAAGGAGTTCTACGGCTCGGGATACGGCGAGCCGGAGCACGGCATGCTGGTGGAATGGGGCCGCGAGATCATCGCGCTGCGCCCGGAGCTCGACAACGGGCTCGACCGGCACGAGCTGCTGGAACTGGTCGAGGCGCACTACGCCGAGTATCACCATTACTGCCTGTTCGCCGACATATACGACGCTCTCGGCGCCCCCGGCGATCCGCCGCTGGCGCCGCTCATGTGCGAGAACTGGGCCGAAGGAAAGGCGCTCGACGACTTCCGCCGCAACATCCGCAACACCCACGGCGAGCTGGGACAGTCGGCGTTCGATTTCACCGAGGGCGGCTATTGCACGCTCTACGCGGAAGGAGCGAAGCTCGCCGGGCGCGGCGGCATCGACGACAGGATCGCCGCGGCGTGCCAGCGGGTCTATGACGACGAGGTCGACCACATGCTGAGGGGCGTGGTCGGGCTGGGCGATCTCGACGAGGAGGAGACCGACTGGGCGCTGGTGAAGGAGCTGGTGACCGGTCAGCTCCGACGCCGCATCAACATGCGCAACGGCCAGTTCGGCCACCCGGTCCCGGACCGCCGCATCGAGGAGATCTTCGCCGGCGAGATCGAGCCGATCGCCTTCGACTACTCCCTCGCCGAAAAGGCGGCCTGAGGCGGCTCCCTCAGCCTCCCATCCGCTCGCGCGTGAGCGCGTTCCGGGCCAGCACCCTGCCGCCCTTGATCACCCAGTCGGGCGGCTGCTGCAGGCGAAGGACGTGTTGCACCGTGGGCGCGGCGAGGACGTTGAAATCGGCCTTCCGGCCGGTCTCCAGCCCGTAGCCTTCGAGCCTGAGAGCCTTGGCGGCGTTCTCGGTGATGAAATCGAACACCGCCCGGATCTCGTCCGGGTAGGTCATGTGGCAGGCGTGGCAGACATGGGCGGCGACCTCCTGCTGGTCGTTGCGCCCGAACGGGTAGTAGGGGTCGTTCACGTCGTCCTGCGACGAGAACACGTTGGCGCCGATCTTCCAGAGGTCCTTGGTGCGGGTCACGCCGCGGCGCATGTTGTCGGTGTCGTAGCGACCCTGGGCCACCAGGCTGATCTGCGGGTTGGACGAGATCGAGACCCCGGCGTCGCGCACCAGGTTCATCACCTTGTGGGCATGGACCTCGTCATAGGCGGCGAGCGCGCCGCAATGGCTCGCCGACACCCGTCCCTGGTAGCCCTCGCGGATGGTCTTGGCGGCGAGGTATTCGAGCGAGCGGCTGTTCGAATTGTCGGTGTCATCCACCAGCATGTGGATGTCCTTGTCGTATTTCTTCGCCAGCTCGAAACAGATGTCGATATGGGTCCGCGCGTCCTCGTCGAGATGCTCGTGCCAGGGGAGCCCGCCGACCACGTCGGCGCCCATCCGCATCCCCTCTTCCATCAGCTCCTCGGTGCCCGGGTCGCGGACGATCGCTTCCTGGGGGAAGTCGACCGCCTCGATCTCGACGATGCCGGCGTATTTCTCGCGCAGCGCGATGATCCCTTCGAGCGGGCGGAGGCCGCCGATCGAATCGACGTCGGCGAATACGCGGAACACGGTCGAGCCGTTGAGGATGCCCTCCTCGATCGCCCGGCTGGCGCGCTCGACGATGTCGTCCACCGTGTAGCTGCGCTTGTGCTCCCAGGTGATCTCCAGGCATTCCTGGAAGCTGTTGGTGAGGTTGGGGCGCATCACGTCGCCGAGATTGCACTTGTCGAGATGGACGTGCCCGTTGACGTAGGTCGGCGCGGCGAGATTGCCGCCGGCGTCGATCTCGCTCTCCGCGCTCCCTTCGACCTTGCGGTCGATGGCGACGATCCTGCCGTCCTCGACGCCGATTTCCCACGTCCCGTCGCGGTCGAGCAGGCGCGCGTTGCGAACGATCAGATCCATGAGGTCACTCCCGCCGGCGTTTCAGCTCGCCTTTATCTTGCCTTCCTCGTCGAGCTCCAGGCCGGTCTCGCGAGCCGCCTCGATGACCTTGTCGTGCCACTGGACGCCCGGCGGATTGCTGCCCTCGATGACCCCGATCAGAACGGCGTATTCGTCGCCCGCGTTCTTGAAGCCCCTCATTACCCCGGTGGGGACCGAGATCACGTCGCCCTGTTCCAGGATCACCTCGTTCTCGCCCTCGTCGCCCCAGTAGACCGACCAGCGCCCGGTCAGCGGGATGAACACCTCGATGGTCTCGTGGCTGTGAAGCGCGGACCCCTTGCCGGGATGGCATCCATTGTGGGTCACCGTGAAGCTGCGGGCGTCCGCAATGGCGGGCTTTGTATCGGGGTCCTCGTTAACCCCGTAGCCGATCATGTTGAAGATATCGCGCTCGTGACCCGGAAGCCGGGTGTCCACGAAAGCGACCTTGTTCGGCTTCATGCCGGCGAAGCGCGCGACCCGCTCCTCCATCTCCTCTGGCGAGAAGCTGCGTGATTTCATCGTCCGTCCCCGGTCTGGATAGAGCCGCGGACAGCGTAACGCCGCGCCGCCGCGATCCGCAAGCGGGCGCGGACAGCCGCGCGAAGCAGCCGTGAACCGCTACCGATTAGCCTTGGAAGGGCGATTCGGACGTCGCCCGTCGGCGGCATCCATCTCCTCGATCGATTTCGGGGGGCCGTTGTAACGGAGAAACCCGAAAACGTCCTCGGGCCGGGTGACGGGAAATACCTGTTCGGAACTTCCCGGTCCGGTCCCGGGTTTGCCTCGGCCGGTCTTCGGCATCGGCGTTTCCACGACCTTTCCGCCGCCTCTATTCCGCCGCCTCGGTGCCGGCGTCGAGGAGTTGGGCGATGTAGGTCTCGCGCCGGATCAGGTTCTTCGCGAACTCGTCCTCGAAATGCGAGACCACGGACCCCGTGACGAGGTCGTCGGCGAGCAGCGCGTCCGACCATGCCTTGACCAGCGGGAACGCGTTCAGGAACCCGGTGTCGAGATAACGTTCGACGAACTCGAAGCGCTGGAAGAACGGCGCGTAGGCCGCATCCACCAGACACAGCGTGTCGCCGTTGAAATACGGCCCGTCGTTCCCGCGCTCGCGCCCGACGGCTTCTTCCAGCCGCTCCACCCTCCTGGGCGCCTGGGCGAGTCCCTCCTCCATCGCTTCGCGGGTCCTGGTGTAGTAGATGCCGCTCAGCGCCTTGGCGAAGTCCGGCACGAAGTCGGTCCACGCGCGGTTCCGGGCCCGCTTGACCGGGTCCTCCGGGTGGAGCCTTGGCGGGACAACCTCGTCGAGGAATTCGGCGATGGCGTTGGACTCGAAGAGCGGCTGATCGTCGACGACGAGTACCGGGACCTTGCCGTGCGGCGAAATCCCGAGGAACCAGTCCGGCTTCTCGCGGAGATTGATGTAGGTTACGTCGAACTCGACCTGTTTGGCGCGCATCAGGATCACGGCGCGCTGCACCCAGGGTCAGGTGAACGAGCTGATCAGGTGATATTTCTCGGTCATTCGGTGCCTCCGTCGGGGGCCATGGGCGACCCGGATCCCAGGATAGGGCGTGGCGGATTGCCGGTCAAAACCCCGACCGCGGGCGCGCGTACGGGTTCGGCCGGTGCCTGACTTCGCCCTGGAGCGCGCGGCGGGCGGTATCGTCGCCGGAATCGACGAGGCCGGGCGCGGACCGTGGGCGGGCCCGGTCGTCGCGGCGGCGGTAATACTCGATTCCGCGACGTTGCCCCCTTCCCTCGCGGACGGGCTGGACGATTCGAAGACCCTGTCGCCGGCCAGGCGGCGCGAGCTATACGCGGACCTGCTGGCGTGCGGGGAGGTCGGCGTCGGCGCGGCGGGTATCCGCGAGATCGAGGAACGCAACATCCTGGGCGCGACCTTCGCCGCGATGGCGCGGGCGCTCGCCGCCCTGCCCCGGCGACCCGCCGCCGCGCTGGTCGACGGCAACCGGGCACCCGACCTCCCCTGCCGCGTGGCGACGGTCGTGCGCGGCGATTCGCGCTCGCTCTCGATCGCCGCCGCGTCCATCGTCGCCAAGGTCACGCGGGACGACATCATGGCGCGGCTCTCGGCCCGATATCCGGAATTCGGCTGGGAAAGAAACGCGGGTTACGGCACGGCGGAACACAGGCGCGCGCTGGAACGCGTGGGGCCGACCCCGCACCACCGGCGCGGCTTCGCCCCGGTCAGGAGAATGCTGGAAAACGGAAGCGGCTAGCGTTCCGCCTCGTCGGGCTCCGAAGGGGAAACCACGTTCGAGAGCGCATGCCGAACCACCTTCTTCATCACCGAAGGAAGCGCATGCCCGCCAAGCCGTTCGACGGGAACCCAGACCCCGCGGGCCTCGCGCCAGGTCTCGCCAACGCGCCCCGTCATCACCGCCAGCTCCAGGTGGAAATGGGTGAAGGTATGACGCACCTGCCCGGGAAGCGGCTCCCAGCCTGCCCGGATTGGCGCCTGGTGGAGTGCTTCGGCGCCACGGAGCGGCGTTTCCGACCAGTCGGTGGAAGGGATTTCCATCATGCCGCCGAGGAGTCCGCTCTCCGCGCGCCGGCGGAGCAGCACCGCGCCGTCCGGCCGCACCGTCCAGAACGCCGTGCCATAGCGGGTAGGGCGGGGCGTTCTCGCGGCGCGCCTCGGCAACCGTTCCGCGACCCCTTCGCGGAACGCCGCGCAGTCTCCGGCCAGCGGGCAGCGACGGCATTCGGGCGATCGGGGCGTGCAGACGGTCGCGCCGAGATCCATCATCGCCTGTGCGTAATCGCCCGGCCGCCAGTCGGGCGTGAGGCCGCGGGCAAGCCCGTAGAGAGCAGGTTTGGTGCCGGGCAGCGGATCCTCGACCGCGAAGAGACGCGTCACGACGCGTTCCACATTGCCGTCGACCGCGGTCGCGGGGCGGTCGAACGCGATCGCGGCGATCGCGGCGGCGGTATAGACGCCGATACCGGGAAGGGCGCGCAACTCTTTCTCGCTCTCGGGAAAACGGCCGCCATGTTCGGCGACCAGGACCCTTGCGCATTTGTGAAGGTTGCGGGCCCGGGCGTAGTAGCCGAGTCCCTGCCATTCACGCAGCACGTCGTCGAGCCCGGCTTCGGCGAGAGCCGGGAGCGTCGGCCATCGGTCGACGAACCGCCTGAAATAGCCGTCGACGGCCGCTACCGTGGTCTGCTGCAGCATGATCTCGCTGATCCAGACCCGGTACGGGTCCGGCGATGTGCCCGGCGGCGCCCGCCAGGGCAGGTCGCGCCGGTGACGGTCGTACCAGGCGAGCAATTTGCCGGCCGGGCTCTCCGGGGAAGCGGCTTGGGTCACGCGTGGGATCCCGTCCTGCGAGCGTTGTTTCGTTGTTCCGCCGGGATGGCGAGCCTACCATGCTCCGACCGTCCGGAGGCCGCGCCAAGGCGGGTCCGGGAATGGCCGAAGAGCGAAGGAGCTGCCCTTGCCCGCGTCCTTGGGCCGTCTGATTCCGGGGATCGTCGCCGAAGCCTATCGGCGCCGCGGATTCACCGAGCCCGCTCTCCTGACCGGCTGGCGAGCCATCGTCGGCGACGAGACCGCGGAGCGCGCGGTGCCGATGAAGATCGCCTTTCCGCGCGGATCGCGCACCGCCGGCACGCTGCACATCCGGGTAGAAGGCGCTTACGCGACGGAGCTACAGCACAACGCGCCGCGCATAATCGAGCGACTCAACGGCTTCTACGGATACGCGGCGATCGCCCGGCTCGCATTGCATCAGGGGCCCGTGAACCCCACCTCTGACGTCAGAACGCTCTCGAAGGCGCCCGCCCGCGGAACTCCATCCATCGACGGGATCGAGAGCCCGAGATTGCGGGAGGCGCTGCAGGGGCTCGGCGCTTCGATCCGGCCCGGCTCCGAGCCGGACTCGCGATAGGCGCCGCAGCTTGACGAACCGGTTTCGGGGCTTGAGAAGGCACTGGACGATATTGTCGGAAATCAACTAAATATAGTGGTAGGATACGGGAAATGTGGAATATCTTGGATATGCTGCGTCGTATGTCGGCCTCCGGCGGCGGCGGTCTCGGTCTTCTCGCGTTGGTATGCGGCATGGCGTGGAGCGCGGCATCCAACGCCGAGGTGCCGCCGCCCGAGGCGACGTTCGACTCGGTTCCGGTGACCGCCGAGGACAACGTTCTCGGCCAAGCGGGCGCGCCGGTCACCATCGTCGAATACGCCTCTTTCACCTGCCCGCACTGCGCGCAGTTTCACTCCGAAATCCTGCCCGACCTCAAGAAGGCCTATGTCGACACGGGCAAGGCCCGACTCGTGTTCCGCGACTTTCCGCTGGACCGCTCCGCGTTCGCCGCCTCGGTTGTGGCGCGCTGCGCGACAGCAAGCCGCTATTTCGGCATCGTCGACCTCCTCTTCAGGGAACAGCCGCGCTGGTCGGGCGCCCGGGACCCGATGGCCGCTCTTGGACGTATCGCGATCCTCGCGGGGATTTCGAAGAAGAAGCTCGACGCCTGTCTCAAGGACGAGAAGATCCAGAAGGCCGTACTCCAGCAACGGCTGACGGCAACCCAGGAATTCAACATCACATCCACCCCGACCCTGATCGTCAACGGCGCGAAATATCACGGCGGCCTGACGCTGGAACAGTTCCGGGCCGTGATCGACCGGGCGCTTACGGGAAAATAGCGGGGACGGACGCCGGTGGAATTCACAAGGCTGCGCCTCACCGGGTTCAAGTCCTTCGTCGATCCGACCGACGTCCATATCGATCCGGGTCTCACGGGGATCGTCGGCCCCAACGGATGCGGCAAGTCGAATATCGTCGAGGCGCTCCGCTGGGTGATGGGCGAGAACGCGCCGCGGCAGATGCGTTCCTCGGAAATGGACGAGGTCATCTTCGCGGGCACCGCCGACCGGCCGGCGCGCAACATGGCCGAGGCGATGCTGAGCCTCGACAACTCGGCCCGGGAGGCCCCGGCCGCCTACAACGAAGGGCCGGAAATCAACGTCACCCGGAGGATCGAGCGCGGCAGCGGTTCCCAGTTCAGGGTCAATGGCCGCGACGTGCGCGCGCGCGACGTGCAGACGTTGTTCGCCGACGCCGCATCCGGCGCCCGCACCACGGCGATCGTCAATCAGGGACAGATCGGGGATCTGGTCAACGCCAAGCCGGCCGAACGCCGCCGGGTTCTGGAAGACGCCGCCGGAATCACCGGCCTGCACGCCAGACGTCACGAGGCCGAGCTCCGGCTGCGCGCCGCGGAGACCAACCTGGAAAGGCTGGAAGACGTCATCGGGGCGCTCGAAGAGCAGCACCGGGGACTCAAGCGCCAGGCGCGACAGGCCACCCGCTACCGGAACCTGAGCGCCCGCATCAAGAGCGCCGAAGCTTCGTTGCTTCACCGACGCTGGCTCGCGGCCACGCAGGCGATGACGGAAGCGCAGGAGGCGCTCGCGCTGGCGGAGTCGCAGGTGACGGAGGATGCGCGCGCCGCGGCCCGCGCAACCACCGCGCACGAGGACGCCGCGAACGCGTTGCCGCCGCTTCGCGCCGCGGAACGGGAAGCCGCGGACGCGCTACGGTCTTTGGAGGTCAAGCGCGACGGGCTCGATCAGGAAGCTCAGAGGGTTTCGCAGGCGGTCCGCGCGTTGGATCTCCGGATCCGCCAGTTGGAAGGCGATGCGGAAGGCGCGCGCGACCGCCGGTCCGACGCGGAGGGCGCGCTGACGCGCCTCGCCGCGGAAGCCGAAGACCTCGCCGCGCGCGATGAGGGCCATGACGCGGCGCTCGCGGCCCTGGCCGGGGAACTCGCGGAGGCGAGCAAGTCGGACGCGGCGGCGGAAGCCGCACACACGGCCGCGCTGCGCGAGCTTACCGCGGCCGATGCGAGCCGGAACGCGCTCGAGCGGAGAGTCGACGAAGCCCGCACGCGACGCGAGCGGATCGCGGCCCGTCAGAGACAGCTTGCCGACGACGAAGCGAAACACCGCCCGCTCAGGCAGTTCGAGGAGGCGCTGGCGGAGGCGGAGGCGGCGACCGCCTCCGCGCGGGCGGAACTCGAACGGACCCAGGCCGGGCTCGACAACGCGGAAGCCGGACGCCTTCGCGCCGCTTCGGCGGACGACGACGCGCGCACCGCGCTGCGCGGCGCGGAAAGTACGCTCGAGAAGGCGAAATCCGAAACCGGCACGCTCGCGGCACTGCTCGATCTCGAGGAATCGGAGTTGTGGCCTCCGGTAATCGACCTGATTGTCGTCGAGCCGGGTTACGAGGTCGCGCTGGGTGCCGCCCTCGGGGACGACCTGCTGGCGTCGGGCGACGCGGCGGCCCCGACGCACTGGCGCGAGCCGGCGAACGACGCAGGTCCGCCACCCCTGCCGCACGGCGTCCTCCCCCTCTCCCAATTCGTCGATGCACCGCCCGCGCTGCATCGTCGTTTGTCCCAAATCGGGCTGATCGCCGACCAGGGGGAAGGCGATGCGCTCGCTTCGCGGCTCGTCCAGGGACAGCGGCTCGTTTCGCGGGCCGGCGCGCTGTGGCGCTGGGACGGATACCGCGTCGTCGCGGGGACTCCCACGGCGGCCGCGAAGCGAATGGAACAACGCAACCGGCTGGAGGATCTGCGCGGGACGCTCGGCGATCTCGAGACGGCGTTCTCGCGCGCCACCGAGGCAGCGAATGCCAGCGGAGATCGCTTGCGCGCCGCGGTCGCGGCGGAGGAAACCGCGCGCTCGTCGAGGCGGGACGCGGAAACCGCGCTGGCGGCTGCCCGCGCGGCCGAGACGGAGGCGATGGCGGCGCTCTCCGGGGAGCGGTCGTACCGCCGATCGACGCAAGAGACGCGGTCCGGCATGGCGGTCGAACTCGACGAGGCGGACGCCGCACTGGCGATGGCCGCGGAGGAATTGGACGCTCTCTCCGATTCCACGTTCCAGAACGAAGCGGTCGAGCGGACGCGAAGAGCCCTCGACGAGACGCGAGAACGCGTTACCCGGGTCAGCCGGGAGCATCAGCGGTCGATCGCGGATGGCGAACAGCGGGCGCGACGGAGGACGGCGATCGATTCCGAGCTCGAGTCCTGGCGCGGGCGTGCAGTTGCCGCCGAACGCGAAATGGAGGGCTTCGCGGCGCGGATCGACGACGCGGCGACGGAGCGTGCGGCGCTCATGGAGCGGCCGGACGCGCTCGACCGCGAACGGGATGCGCTCTCCGCCGAAATCGCGGAGGCCCATCTGCGTCGCGAGCGAGCCGCCGGAACCCTCTCGGACGCGGAAATCCGTCTCGAAGACGCTGCCCGGGCAATGCGGGCCGCGGACAGCCGACTTGCCGAAAGACGCGAGGAGCGGGTTCGCCGGGAAGCCGAGATCGATCAGCATCGGCAACTCATGGACACCGTTTCGGATCGAGTACGCGAGCGGCTGGGCTGCTCGCCAGAAGCGGTTCTGGAGACGGTCGGGATCGAGCCGGATGCGGATATGCCCGACACGGACATCCTCGAAGCGAGGCTGGAAAAGCTCAACCGCGAACTCGGAAATATGGAGTTGCCCAATTTCCGTGCGGACATAGAGGCGACCGAGCTGGATACCCGCATCGCGGAGATGAACGGTGAGCGCGAGGACCTGCTGGGCGCGATCGCCAAGCTGCGACACGGCATCGCGGGGTTGAACCGGGAAGGCCGCGAGCGCCTGCTTGCCGCTTTCGACACGATAGACCGTCATTTCCGGTCGATTTTCACCCGGCTGTTCGGCGGCGGCAGCGCGCGTCTGGAACTGACCGAAGCGGACGATCCTTTCGAATCCGGTCTCGAAGTCATGGCCAGCCCGCCCGGCAAGCGGCTTCAGTCCATGTCGCTGATGTCGGGAGGGGAACAGGCGCTGACCGCCATATCCCTTCTCTTCGCCGTGTTCCAGACGAACCCGGCGCCGGTCTGCGTCCTCGACGAGGTCGACGCGCCGCTCGACGACAACAACGTCGAGAGGTTCTGCAACCTCCTAGAGGAAATCGCCCAGGGCGGCGACACCCGCTTCCTGCTCATAACCCATCACCGGCTGACCATGGCGCGGATGGACCGCCTCTATGGCGTGACCATGCCGGAGCCCGGCGTTTCGCAGCTCGTCTCGGTCGATCTGATGGCCGCCGAGCGGCTGAGGGAGCCCGCCTAGGGGCGGTTTCGAGGCGTTCGGGAAGCTCGGCCGAACCTTGCCGCCTGCCTCAACTCTATAAGTAAATTCAACCTGTTAGAGCGCTTCCGATAGCGCTTGACAGGGTTTTGACCGCTCCCTATCGTGCGGCCGTCGCTGGCCTTGGTGCTCCCCGCGCCCGGGAGGCGGCGGTGCAAACGATTCATGGCCGAGCGCGAGCCTCCTCAAGACCTCAGGGACCTGGATACACGGCTCAAGCGGCTCCGCGCGGAGGATGACGAGAAAGCACGCGCCGATGCGGCGCGCGAGCGGGGCCGAGGGCTGAGTGCGGCGCTCAGGGTCGGCATCGAGCTGGTCGCAGCGTTGATCGTCGGCGTCGGTATCGGGCTTCTGCTCGACGGATGGCTCGGAACGACGCCGTGGCTGCTGATCGCGTTCTTCGTTCTCGGCGCCGCTGCCGGGATGCTAAACGTTTATCGGGCGATGTCCGGCATGGGTCACACCGCCGGCTACGCAACGGAACGGAAACGGGCCGGCGACGGCGAATCGGCCGGTAAAGGACCGAAAGAAGACCGAAGTGGCAAGCGCTGACCATCACGGCCCTCTCTCGCAATTCGAGATCAAGACCCTGCTGCCGATCCGGCTGGGCGAGGCCGACATCTCGTTCACCAACTCGTCCCTGATGATGGTGATCGCGCTGGTCCTGATCGCTGCCTTTCTCATGCTCGGCGTGCGCCGGCGGGCGCTGGTTCCGGGTCGCTGGCAATCTATGGTGGAGCTGTCCTACGAGTTCATCGTCGGCCTGCTGCGCGAGACGGTTGGCGCCGACGGGCGGCGCTATTTCCCGTTCGTGTTCACGCTGTTCATGTTCGTGCTGTTCGGCAACATGCTGGGCATGATCCCCTACAGCTTTACCTTCACCAGCCACATCATCGTCACCTTTGCGCTGGCCGCGGTGGTGTTCGTGGGGGTGACGGTCCTGGGATTCGTCAAGCACGGCTTCCACTTCGTCACGTTCTTCGTGCCGCCCGGGGTTTCGATTGCGCTGTGGCCGCTGCTGATCCCGATCGAGATCATTTCCTACCTGTCGCGGCCGATCAGCCTTTCGGTGCGGCTGTTCGCGAACATGCTCGCGGGCCACACGTTGCTCAAGGTTTTCGCGGGGTTCGTGCCCGCCCTCGGCGCGGCGGGGATATTGCCGCTCGCCTTCGTCGCCGCCCTGTCGGGGCTCGAACTGGTGATCGCGTTCCTGCAAGCCTATGTGTTCGCGATCCTCACCTGCCTCTACATCAACGACGCGCTGCATCTCCACTGAGTGGGCGCATTATCCGAAAGAGGGGACATCATGGAGCTTGAAGCAGCCAAGGTCATCGGCGCGGGCCTCGCGGTCATCGGCGTGGTCGGATCCGGAATCGGCATCGGTTCGATCTTCTCGTCGTTCATCTCGGCGGTGGCGCGCAACCCGGCGGCGAGGGGCGACGTCTTCCCGATGACGATGCTGGGATTCGCCCTCGTCGAGGCCATCGCGCTGTTCGCGCTGGTGGTCGCGCTGGTCATTCTGTTCGGCTGACGGCGACCGAACCCGCCGCCTGGCGCGACCATGCCCCAGCTCGAACAGATCGACACCTATCTCAGCCAGGTCGTCTGGCTGGTGTTGACCTTCGGCATCCTCTACCTCGTCCTGTGGCGTTCCGCCCTGCCCCGGATCTCGCAGGTCCTGCTTACCCGGCAGGAGCGGATCGACGGCGACCTGCGCAAGGCGGCCGAGCTCAAGGCCGAGGCGGAGACGGTGCTCGCCGCCTATGAGGAGGCGGCCGCGAAGGCGAGGGCCGAAGCCCAGGCGATCCTGCGGGAGAGCGCCGACAGCTTCGCCGCCGAGGCCGCGCAAAGGAACGAAGCGCTGACCGCCCAGCTCGCGGAGGAGGCCGCGGCGGGAGAGGCACGGATCGAGGAAGCGCGCGACCAGGCGATGGCGGACGTCGAGTCCATCGCGGCCGAGCTCGCCGCGCTCGCCGCCGAACGCCTGACCGGAACGGCGACCGACCGCGCCGCCGCGGAAGCCGCGGTCGCGCGGACGATGCGGGAGCGCGGCTGATGCTGTCGACCCCGGAATTCTGGGTCGCGGTGGGCTTCGTCATACTGGTTGCCGGCGTGGCGCGGCCGGCATGGCGAGGAATAACCCAGGGGCTCGACGCGAGAAGCGAACGGATCAAACAAACCCTCGACGAAGCCCAGAACCTGCACGAAGAGGCGCAGCACCTGCTGGCCGAATATCAGCGAAAGCAACGGGACTCCGCGCGCGAAGCCGAGCAGATGATCGAGCAGGCCCGTGGAGAGGCCGAGCGTTTGAGGGAGGAAGCGGTCGAGAACCTCGAACGCACCATCGAAAGACGCAAGACCCTTGCCAGCGAAAAGATCGCCCAAGCGGAGGCGGACGCCGTGCGTGCGGTGCGGGACGCCGCGGTGGATATCGCGATCGCCGCCACGGCCCGCGTGATCGGCGAGCGCCTCGATGCGGACCGGGCGGCCGGTCTCGTCGACGACGCCGTGAAGGACCTCCCCAAGCATCTCAACTGATCCGCCGGCGGGTTCGGCTGCGCGGCGGTCCCGCCCTTTTGGCCCATGGCCAAGGGCGTCCGCCTTTGGCAGCATGACGGGACATCCCGACTTGCGGGAAGGAAGCCGGAACTCCGCCCCATGAATACGACCGTCACCGGCTACGCGGATCTGCGGGCGTTCGTCGACCGGCTGGAATCCCGGGGCAGGCTGGTACGCGTATCGACTCCGGTGTCGACCGCGCTGGAAATGACGGAGATCCAGACCCGGCTATTGGCCGAGCAAGGCCCGGCGGTGATCTTCGAACGCCCCGTCAAGGCCGATGGAACGCCGTCCGAAATGCCCGTCCTCGCCAACCTGTTCGGCACGGTGGAGCGTGTCGCATGGGGAATGGGCCGCGAACCCGGGTCGCTTCGCGCGCTCGGCGAGCAACTCGCCTTCCTGCGCCAGCCGGAGCCTCCCGGGGGCTGGCGCGAGGCGGTCGAGATGCTGCCGCTCCTCAAGACAGCGATGGCGATGAAACCGCGAGTCGTGAAAAGCGCGCCCTGCCAGCAAGTCGTGCTGACCGGCGACGACATCGACCTTGCCCGGCTTCCGGTCCAGATGTGCTGGCCGGACGAACCGGCGCCGCTGATCACTTGGCCCCTGATCGCGACCGCGGATGCCGGGGGTCGTACCAATCTCGGCATCTACCGTATGCAGGTCACCGGCCGGAATACGACCCTGATGCGCTGGCTGCAGCACCGCGGCGGCGCCCGGCACCATGCCGAACGCGCCGGGTCGGAGGCCGCCGGTTCCCGCGCGTTGCCCGCCGCCGCCGTGATCGGTGCCAATCCGGCGACGATCATCGCCGCCGTGGCGCCGGTGCCCGAGACCATGTCGGAATACCGCTTCGCGGGACTGCTGCGCGGCAGACGGGTCGATCTCGTCGACTGCAAGACCGTACCGCTGCAAGTGCCGGCCGACGCCGAGATCGTGCTCGAAGGCGAGGTCTCGCTCGACGAATACGGCGACGAGGGGCCGTATGGCGACCACACGGGATACTACAACCCGGCCGACCGGTTCCCCGTCTTCACCGTCACCGCGATGACGATGCGGCGCGACCCCGTCTATCTCACGACCTTCACCGGACGTCCGCCGGACGAGCCCTCGGTGCTGGGCGAGGCGCTGAACGAGGTCTTCGTGCCCCTCCTGATCCAGCAATTCCCGGAGATCGCCGATTTCTGGCTGCCGCCGGAGGCATGCAGCTACCGCGTCGCCGTGGTCGGGTTGAGAAAGGAATATCCGGGCCACGCGAAGCGGATCATGATGGCCGTCTGGTCGTATCTTCGGCAGTTCATGTACACCAAGTTCGTCATCGTGGTGGATGCGGAGATCGACATTCGCCGCTGGGCCGACGTGGTCTGGGCGGTCTCCACCAATGTCGACCCGGCGCGGGACCTCACGACGATCGAGAACACGCCGATCGACACGCTCGATTTCGCATCGCCGGAGTCGGGGCTCGGCGCCAAGCTCGGGATCGACGCCACGACGAAGATACCGCCCGAGACCTCCCGCCCGTGGGGACGACCGATCCGGATGGATGAAGACGTGATAGCGCAGGTAACGCGCAAATGGGAGGAGTACGGCTTGCCGTGCTCCGGCGAACCCATCTGGCGCTAGATCCGACCCCTATCCTCGCGCCGCCCGAACGGATCGCCTATAAGATCGGGTGCGCAACGGAGCATGGAATGACCGCCGTTTCGGATCCTCTCGATATTCTTGCCGACCTCCTCGCCGCCGCGAGGAAGGCGGGCGCCGACAGCGCGGATGCGGTGTTTTTCGAAGCGGCATCGCTGGCGGTCGCGCAACGGCTCGGCAAGTCCGAGAAGCTCGAACGATCGGAAAGCCGTGATCTCGGGCTCCGGGTGCTGGTGGGGAAGCAGCAGGCGATCGCATCGACCACCGACTTCACCGGCGACTCCCTGGATTCGCTGGTCGATCGGGCGCTCGCCATGGCGCGCGCGGCGCCGGAGGATCCCTATTGCGGCATCGCCGATCCGGACCGGGTCGCAACCGAAATCAGGACCCTCGACATCTGCGATCCGGAAGAGCCCTCGGCGGAAAGCCTGGTCGCCCGCGCCTCAGAGGCCGAGGAGGCCGCGCGCGCGGTCGAGGGCGTCACCAACTCGGAAGGCGCGGAAGCGGGCTGGAGCCACGCCACCGTCGCGCTCGCCGCGACGAACGGCTTCGCCCAGCGCTATGCCACGTCGTCGCAAAGCGTCGCCGCATCCGTCCTCGCCGGCGAGGGGACGGGGATGGAACGGGACTACGACTTTCACACCGCCGTCTATGGCGGCGACCTGCGTCCGCCGTCGGAAATCGGCCGCAACGCCGGCGAACGCGCGGTCAGGCGGCTGGGCGCGCGCAAGGTCGAGTCGGCCCAGATTCCGGTGGTCTACGACAGCCGAATATCGGGCGGGCTGCTGCGCCATCTCGCCGGCGCCATCGGCGGCCCTTCCGTGGCCCGCGGCACGTCTTTCCTCAAGGACCGGCTGGGAGAACAGGTGTTTTCGAAGGGCATCGATGTCGTCGACGACCCGCACCGTCCGCGCGGGCTGCGCTCCAAGCCTTTCGACGCGGAGGGCGTGGCCAACGAGCGGCGCCTCGTGGTGGAGGACGGTATTCTCCGGACCTGGATCCTCGATCTCGCATCGTCGCGCCAGCTCGGGCTGGAAACCACGGGCCATGCGTCGCGCGGCACCGCCTCGCCGCCCTCTCCCTCCGTCACCAATCTCTGGATGCGGCCGGGCCCTCTTTCGCCCGCGGCCCTGATCGGCGAGATCGACAACGGCTTCTATGTGACCGAGTTGATCGGCATGGGGGTGAACGCGGTGACCGGCGACTACAGCCGGGGAGCGACCGGGTACTGGATCGAGAACGGCGAAATCGCCTATCCGGTGAGCGAGGTCACGGTGGCCGGCAACCTGAAGGACATGTTCGCCAACCTGACGCCGGCGGACGACCTGGAATTCCGGTTGGGGATCGACGCGCCGACGATCCGCGTCGACGGAATGACGATAGCGGGCATCTGAAGCCCGAGCCGACTCGCTTCGTGCTAGACTCCGATCTTGATCGTTGCCGGACCGCACATGTCTAGTCCGCACAGCAAGGGCCTTTCCGCGGGGGTCGCCGCCCGGTCGAGCACCAAGGTGCTCGTGCGTCGGCTGCTGCGGGAACGGATGCGCGGCTATTACGTTCCCATCGCCGGGGCGCTGCTTTGCATGGCGATCGTCGCGGCGGCCACCGCCGGAACCGCTTGGTTGATCGAACCGGCGCTCGACAAGATCTTCATCGCGCGCGACCGGGAAACGCTCTACCTGATCCCGATGGCCATCGTCGTTTTGGCTCTTCTCGGCGGCGGCGCGTTCTACTTGCAGGCGATCCTCGTGGCCTGGGTGGGAGAGAGGATCGTCGCCGATTTCCGAAGCGACATGTATGTCAGGCTGATGCGGGCCGATCTGGGGTTCTTCGTCAACACCCAGACCGGCAATTTGATTGCGCGGTTCACGAGCGACGCCTCGATGCTGCGGATGAGCCTGCTCCGCGCCATCACGGGCATGGTCAGGCACAGCTTGAAGCTGGTTTTCCTGATCGCGGTGATGCTCTACCAGGAATGGCTGCTGGCGCTGATTGCCGTTGTTGTCTTTCCGCTTGCGTACTGGCCGATCGTGTCGATCGGGCGAAGGATAAGGCGCGCCGCTTCGATCATGCAGGCCCGGATGGCCGACCTCACCATCCGTCTCGATGAGAGTTTCCCCGCCGCGCGGCTCATCAAGGCCTATCGCATGGAAAAAGCGGAGATCACCCGGGCGGGAACGGCGATCGAACAGGTTCGGAAGCGTTCATATCGTGCCGCCCGAATCGCCGCGATTACCCGGCCGGTGATGGAAGCGCTCAGCGGGGTGATGGTCGGGGTAGTCATCTTGATCGGTGGCAGCATGGTGATTGCCGGATCGATTACGACGGGCGAGTTCTCCTCTTTTCTGGCGGCGCTGCTGCTTTCCTATCAGCCGGTCAAGGCGCTCGCGGGGCTTAACAACATCTTGCAGCAGGGACTGGCAGCCGCTCAGCGCGTCTTTGCGGTGCTGGACATCGAGTCCGATATTTCGGATGCGCGGAATGCAAAGCCCCTTGCGATCGCCGGTGGAGAGATTCGCTTCGACAGTGTCGAATTCTCTTACAACCCGGGTGTCCCGGCATTGGCGGGGGTCGATCTGGTTGCACCGGCTGGCGCGACGATTGCGCTGGTCGGCGCTTCAGGCGCCGGAAAGTCGACGATGCTCAATTTGATCCCGCGTTTCTACGAGGTCGACAAAGGCGCAATCAAAATCGACGGACAGGACATACGCGAAGTGACTCTCGCCTCGCTCCGCGACTCGATCGCGCTGGTCAGCCAGGAAGTCACCCTGTTCAACGACACGATACGCGACAATATTGCCTATGGCCGGGCCGATGCGACACTGGATGAAATCGTGACAGCCGCGAAGGACGCGGGAGCGCACGACTTCATCGCGGCGTTGCCCGACGGCTACGACACGCAGGCGGGCGAACTCGGTCAGCGGCTCTCGGGCGGTCAGCGCCAGCGAATTTCCATCGCACGCGCGATGCTCAAGGACGCGCCCATCTTGCTTCTCGATGAGGCAACGTCCTCGCTCGACACCGAATCCGAGCGCGTAGTTCGGGAGGCGCTCGACCGCCTGAAGGAAGGCCGGACGACCGTCGTGATTGCTCACCGCCTTTCCACCGTGATCGGATCCGACCTGATCTACGTGATCGAGCAGGGCAAGGCAGTCGAGTCCGGCACCCACGCCGAGCTGATCGCGGCGGGCGGCGCCTATGCGCGGCAATATGCGCTCCAGTTCGTCGATATCGAGAGCGTCCCGGAACCCGGACTGGCCGCGGCATCCGACGCGGCGGAGTAGACGGGCGGCCGGGCCGACAGGATGACCGCTCCGTATCGCCGCGGACCCGGCCTGACGCTCGGCCTCTACCGCGCGGCGTCCACCGCGGGCGCTACCGTTCTCCGACGCTATCTCGATCGCAGGGTCCGCATCGGCAAGGAAGACCCGGAGCGCGTGGGCGAACGGTTCGGCATCGCCTCCCGCGCGCGCGCTCCCGGACCGCTGGTGTGGGTTCATGCCGCAAGCGTCGGGGAATCGATTTCCTTCCTGCCCCTGATCGAGACGATCGCGGGGCGGTGGCCGCAGCTCAATCAGCTGGTCACCACGGGCACGGTGTCCTCCGCGCGGTTGATGGCCGACCGCCTGCCCCGGGGCGCCATCCACCAGTTCGCCCCGGTCGACCGGCCGGGCTGGGTCCGCGCGTTTCTGGATCATTGGCGGCCAAGTCTCGCGATTCGCATCGAATCCGAACTCTGGCCCGCAACGGTCGAGGAGGTGAATGCGCGTTCGATACCGGCCCTCCTGATCAACGGGCGCATGTCGCGTCGGTCGTTCCGCAATTGGCGGCGGCTTCCCGGGCTCGCCCGGCGATTGCTTCGGACCTTCACCCTTTGCCTTGCCCAGACGGAGGACGACGCCGAACGGTTTCGCGCGTTGGGCGCGAGAGACGTCCGCTGCCTCGGCAACCTCAAGCTCGCGGCGCCGGAGCTGCCGTGCGACGCCGAGGCGCTCGATTTGCTGGAGAAGCGGTGCGCGGGGCGGTCGGTCTGGATGGGTGCGAGCACTCACGAAGGGGAAGAAACGCGCCTCGCCGATGCCCACACTTCGATTCGTACCCGCCTGCAGGAGGCTCTGCTGATCCTCGTACCGCGCCACCCTGAGCGCGGACCCGAAATCGCGTCGACGCTCCGCGGGTCGGGTCACGCGGTTGCGCTGCGTTCGGCGAACGAGGCGCCCGATACGGAGATCTACGTGGCGGACGGTCTTGGCGAACTCGGCATGTTCTACCGCCTTGCCGGGGTGGGTTTTGTCGGCGGCTCGCTGGTTCCCCATGGTGGGCAGAACCTGCTGGAACCGGCGCGTCTCGACTGCGCCATCCTGCACGGCCCACATATGGCGAACTTCGAGGAGATCGCCGAGGAGATGGTTCGAGCGGGCGGCAGCATCCAGGTCGAGACCGACGAGAGTTTGATCGACGCGGTCACCTCTCTTCTTGCCGACGAGTCGGTGCGTTCCCGAAACTGCAATGCGGCGGCCGCGGTAGCGCGGGGCAAAGCGCGTATTCTCGACGCTGTCGCGGACGAGATCGCGCCATACTTGGACAAGGCCGCACAAAGTGCGGACGCCTGATTTCTGGCAGCGCGACGGCTTCGTCGCCCGCGCGCTCGGCCCCGCCTCATGGGTATACGGCGCCGTTGCTGCATTGAAACGCGCTTCCGGCCGCACCCGCTCGCCCGCGCTCCCCGTCGTTTGCGTCGGGAACCTGGTCGCGGGAGGCGCCGGCAAGACGCCCGTCGCTCTCGCGCTCGGCGAGAGGCTGGCCACGCGCGGGCGCGCGGTCCACTTCCTCTCGCGCGGTTATGGCGGCGGTGAAAAAGGGCCGCTCCGTGTCGATCCCGAACGGCACCGCGCCCGCGACGTGGGAGACGAGCCGCTATTGCTCGCGCGCATTGCACCGACCTGGGTCTCCGCCGACCGGTGGGCCGCCGCCGCTGCCGCGGCGGATGCGGGCGCGAAAGTGGCGATCATGGATGACGGCCACCAGAACGCATCCATCGAAAAGGCATTCTCAATCGTCGTCATCGACGGCATCTACGGTTTCGGCAACGGACGACTCTTGCCGGCCGGCCCGTTGCGCGAACCCGTGGAAACCGGACTTGCCCGCGCCGACGCCGCCATCGTCATCGGTCCCGACGAGGCGGGCATAGCCGGTGCCCTATGGGACGGACTCCCCCTGATTCGTGGCGGCGTCGTTCCGGCACCGGAAAGCGCGGAGATCGCCGGCCAGCCTGTCGTGGCCTTCGCCGGCATCGCCCGGCCCGACAAGTTCTTCCGCACGCTCGCGGCGCTCGGGTGCCGAATCGAGCACGCGAAGTCCTTTCCGGACCATCACCCGTTCAGCGAAGCGGAAATCGCCGGTCTTCTCGAGAGAGCGAAAGCCACGGAAGCGATCCCGGTGACCACCGCCAAGGACGCCGTCAGGCTGCCGCCCGACATCCGCGATGCGGTCGCGGTCCTCGATATCGCGTTCGAGTGGGAAGACGAAGCCGACGCGGACGATCTTGTCCGTGCCATCGAAGCGGAACTCGCCGACCGGCCCCGTTAGGACATGGACGCTCTCACAACAGCTTGCCCTGCGCCTCGTCTCCCGCCCCCCGCTTTCTTCCGGGCGTGCGTCGTCGCGGCGGCTCCGCCTCGCCTTCGAGACGCGCCCCGAGGCGCGCGTCAGCGAACTGGATCTCGATCGCGCCGCCGGGCGTCGCTTGCGCGGCGCGGGGGACGGGATTGCCGTTCGCGTCGCGGACGACCGTGAAGCCGCGTTCGAGCACCCTTTCGTAGGAAAGGCTGTCGAGCAACGCGGCGGCCGCCTCGACCCGGACGCCCAGCGCGCTCGTCTGGCGCCGGATCGATGCCGTCATCCGCCTCGCTGCATCGACGGCGGCGTAGCCCGACCCGGCATTTTCGATGCGCACTCCGACGGCATTCGAAAGCCGTTCGCCGAAGCCGCCGACCCGTTCGCCCGCGCGCGCGACCTGCTCGGCCGGGCTGCGAATGCCCGCGGCGGCGCGTTCGATCCTCGCGCCGCGCGCGTCTAGCAGGTTGGCGAGCCCGTTGCGCAGGCGGTCGCTCTGGTCGTCGACCGCCTGGTTCGCCTGTTCCAGCAGGCGTTCCGGCCTCGGTAATCCGCGCGCGAATCCTTCGACGGCGCGCGCGTCGTCGCGCAGACCGCGCTCGATCGCGGCGCCGATGCGCCTCTCTATATCGAGGACCTGGGTTCGGAGTTCGGCGCGCACCGGAACCGCTATCTCGGCGGCCGCCGTGGGCGTCGGCGCGCGCCGGTCGGCGGCGAAGTCGATCAGCGTCGTATCCGTCTCGTGCCCGATGGCCGAGATGAGCGGAATTTCGGAAGAAGCCGCGGCGCGTACCACCGATTCCTCGTTGAAGGTCCAGAGGTCTTCCAGACTGCCGCCGCCGCGCGCGACGATCAGCACGTCCGGTCGCGGAACCGGACCGTCGGCCGCCAACGCGTTGAAGCCCGCGATCGCGGCGGCGACACGGGCATCCGCCCCTTCGCCCTGAACCGGCACCGGCCACAGGATCACGCGGCGGGGAAAGCGGTCCGCGAGACGGTGAAGAATGTCGCGAATCACCGCGCCGGTCGGGGAGGTGACGACGCCGATAACGTCAGGCAGGAACGGGATGTCCTTCTTCCGCGTCTCGTCGAACAGCCCTTCGGCGGCGAGCCGCTTGCGCCGGTCCTCCAGCAGCTTGAGAAGGGCCCCCTCCCCCGCCAGCTCGACCGCCTCGACGACGATCTGGTAGCGCGAGCTGCGCGGATAGGACGAGATGCGGCCGGTACATACGACTTCCATGCCCTCTTCGAGCCGAAGCCCCAGCCGCCCGACGGTACCGCGCCAGCAGACGCCGTCCAGCGCGGCCGAATCGTCCTTCAGCGTGAAATAGAGATGCCCGGAGCCGTGATAGTTGGGCCGCCCCACCTCCCCCCGCACCCGCACGTGCTCGAAACTGCCTTCGAGCGTCCGCTTTACGGCCTGGGAAATCTCGCTGACCGAGTACTCCACGACGTTGCGCTCGGCAGTCGTCAACGGGGGCGTGTCCGCCATCGCCACATTCTATGCTAATGCTGGCGCGGGTTGCACGAGGAGCGCGGAAGATGCGGGTGCTGGTGGTCGGGGGCGGGGGACGCGAACACGCGCTGTGCTGGACGATCGCCGCTTCGCCGCTGGTCGACGCGTTGTTTTGCGCGCCCGGAAACGCCGGGATAGCCGCGGATGCCGTCTGCGTCCCCATCGCAGCCGAGGATCTCGACGGCATCCTCCGCTTCGCCGGGGAGGAAAGCATCGATTTCGTCGTCGTCGGGCCGGAAGCGCCGCTCGTGGCGGGCCTCGTCGACCGGCTGGACGAAGCCGGGATCAAGGCCTTCGGCCCCACCGCGGCGGCCGCGCGGCTGGAAGGCTCCAAGGCGTTCACCAAGGATTTGTGCACGCGCTACGCCATCCCGACCGCGGCTTATGGCCGGTTCACGGAGCTGGACGCGGCGGAAGCCTTCATCGGAGCCCGGCCCCTCCCCATCGTGGTCAAGGCGGACGGGCTCGCCGCGGGTAAGGGTGTCATGATCGCGGAGACGCACGACGAGGCGCGCGCGGCGGCTCGGGAGATGCTTGCGGAGGAGCGCTTCGGCGACGCGGGTAGGGAGATCGTGATCGAGGAATTCCTCGCCGGGGAGGAGGCGAGCTTCTTCGCCCTGGTCGACGGAGAGACCGCGCTCCCGCTCGCCACCGCGCAGGATCACAAGCGGGTCGGCGACGGCGACACCGGACCGAACACAGGCGGCATGGGGGCCTATTCCCCGGCGCCCGTCGTCACCGAGGAGGTCGCCGAACGAATCATGGCGCACATCGTCCGCCCGACCGTCGCGGCGATGAAAGCGGAGGGCGCGCCGTTCAAGGGCGTGCTCTATGCCGGGTTGATGATCGAGGACGGCGAGCCCAGGCTTCTCGAATACAACGTGCGTTTCGGCGATCCGGAATGCCAGGCGCTGATGGTCCGGCTCGCGTCCGACCTGTTGCCGGCGCTGATCGCGAGCGCCGACGGCGTGCTCGACATGTTCGATCTTCGCTGGCACGACGACGCGGCGCTGACCGTGGTGATGGCGACGAAGGGTTATCCCGGCGCCTATGGGAAAGGCAGCGCCATCCGCGGCCTCGAAGCCCTGTCGGCGAGCGCGGGCGTCAACGTGTTTCATGCCGGCACGAAGGAAGACGGCGGCACGATCCGGGCGGCGGGCGGCCGGGTGTTAGGCGTTACCGGGCTCGCGCCTACCATCGCGACGGCACGCCGACTCGCCTACCGCGCGGTCGATCGAATCGATTGGCCCGAAGGCTTCTGCCGACGGGACATCGGCGCGCGCGCCATAGATTGAGGAGCAAGACATGCGGGCTAATCCGATTCGCCAGATCTGGGCCGAGGGCAAATGGGTGCTCAACGCCTGGTGCGCCATTCCCAGCCCCTTCGCGGCGGAGGTGATGGCCAATCTCGGCTGGGACTCGGTCACCGTCGACATGCAGCACGGGGTGAACGACTACCAGTCGGCCGTCGGCATGTTCCAGGCGATCTCGACCACCCGGGCGGCGCCGATGGCCCGGGTCCCGTGGAACGACCCGGCGATAGTCATGAAGATGCTGGACGCCGGCGCCTACGGGCTGATCTGCCCGCTGGTCAACTCGGCCGAGGAGGCGGAACGCTTCGCCAAGGCCTGCCGCTACCCGCCGCGCGGCTACCGCAGCTCCGGCCCCATCCGGGCGCTGATCTATGGCGGCGCGGACTATTTCGACCACGCCGACGACACGATCGTCACCTTCGCGATGATCGAGACCACGGACGCGCTCGCCAATCTCGACGGCATCCTCGCGGTCGAGGAGATCGATGCGGTCTATATCGGCCCGTCCGACCTCTCGCTGTCGCTCGGCTGCAAACCGGGGCTCGACCGGACCGAGCCGGTGGTGGTCGAGGCGATCGAGACGATTCTCGCCGCCGCCAAGCGGCACGGAAAGCGCGCCGGCATCCAGTGCAACGACACCGGATACGCGCGGCGCATGATCGAAGCCGGCTTCGACCTGGTGACGGTGATGAGCGACCAGCGTCTGCTGGCCGCCGCCGGCAACAAGGTGGTCGCCGACATGCGCGGGGAAAGGACGTGCTGAAGTTGGAGCCGAGGCGGCGTTCAAGCGCGAGAGCCGTCGCGAGCGATCGGGGAACGACGCTTGTCCGTTCGGCGGTCGTATGATATCAAATTGATGTCAAATACGAAGGCACGGGACGATGGCGACGATCAACGTGCGGCGACTCGACGACGGCGTGGTGGAGCGGCTCAAACATCGCGCTTCGGCGAACAACCGCTCCCTGGAAGGCGAAGTGCGCCATATCCTGGAGAGCGCGGTCGAGGACGACATGACGGCCAAGCGCGCTTCCTTTCTGGTTCTCTCCGACCGGCTGCGGCGCGCAACGCACGGGCGCACGCATACACCGGCGGAGATACTGATCCGTGAGGATCGCGACCGCGGTCACCGCGATTTCTGATGCGCTTGGTTGTGGATGCCAGCGTGGCGGTCAAGTGGCTGGTCCCGGAGGACGATTCGGACATCGCACGCAATCTTGCGGCCGGCGGGGACGACCTGCACGCGCCGCGCCTGATGGCCAGTGAGATCGCCAATGCCGTGTGGCGCAAGGCGCGGCTGGGCGAGATCGAACGCGGCGAGGCCGGCACCATGATGGCGTCGGTGCCGGGGATGCCGGTTCGTTGGAACGCCGACGAAACGGTCTGCACGGACGCGATTCGTCTGGCATTGGCGTTGGACCGGCCGGTCTACGATTGCGTCTACCTGGCGCTGGCGCACCGTATCGGCGCGGCGGTGGTGACAGCGGATCGCCGCTTTGCGAATGCGGTCGCGCCGACCGAACACGGTGACGCGATCATGACGCTGGCCGAATACGGGAGGACACGGTGAAGGGAGCAAGGCGATGACACCGGGCGCCGACGGCGAATTCGAAAGCATCTGGGCGGATCTGCAGGGGGTTCCCTTCGAGCAGGGCTATGTGGATGTGGGCGGGATCGCGACCCGCTATCTCCATGCCGGGACCGCCGGCAAGCCCGGGCTCGTCTTCCTGCACGGCACCGGCGGGCACGCCGAAGCGTATGTCCGCAACCTCGCCGCTCACGCGCCCCACTTCGACACCTACGCCATAGACATGCTGGGCCACGGCTATACCGGGAAGCCGGATTACGACTACGAGATCCCGCGCTATATCGATCATCTAGCCGGATTCCTCGACGCGGTCGGCATCGACAGGGTTTCGCTTTCGGGCGAATCGCTCGGCGGATGGGTCGCGGGCGCGTTCGCGGTCGCCCATCCCGACCGGGTCGACCGGCTGGTGCTCAACACCGCGGCGGCCGACAGGGTGAACCCCGAGGCGCTCGCCGCACTCCGCGCCTCCACGGCAGCGGCGGTGGAGGACCCGAGCTGGGAGCGCGTACGCACCCGCCTCCAATGGCTGATGCACACCAATTCCGACGTCCACGACGACCTGATCGCGAGCCGGCAGGCGATCTATTCCCGACCGGAGATGAAGGACGGCGTTACCCGCATCCTCTGCCTGCATACCCCGGAAGCGCGGCGGCGTTTCGCCGTCAAGCCGGAGGAATGGGCACAGATCGCGGCGCCGACGATGGTGCTCTGGACCAGCCACGACCCGACCGCGACCGTCGACGTGGGGGAGACCCTGGCCGGGATGATCCCGGGCGCCAAATTCGTCGTCATGCAGGATTGCGGACACTGGCCCCAGTTCGAGGACGCGGACACCTTCAACCGCATCCATGTCGACTTTCTGCTCGGCCGCGACTGAACCGTACCCGTTCAAGGAGAAGAGCCGCCATGGCTGACCATCACGACATGCTCGGCAAGACGTTTTTCGCGATTCTGACCGAGGCGACGCCCGATACGACGCCGGAGCAGCTGCGGGCGACCCTGCCGGCGCATCTCGATCATCAGGTGAAGCTCGAGAAGGAGGGCATCCTGTTCGCGGCGGGTCCGCTGGATGCCGAGGACGGCGCGCGCCGCGGCCTGATCGTGATCCGGGCGGAGTCGTTCGAGGAAGCGCGCGGAATCGCGGACACCGA
Source organism: Alphaproteobacteria bacterium (assembly GCA_965202835.1). Classification (GTDB taxonomy): domain Bacteria; phylum Pseudomonadota; class Alphaproteobacteria; order MPNO01; family MPNO01; genus MPNO01. Next base: position 207,313 of record CBDBCA010000003.1, read on the forward strand.
CCCGTTTCACGCGCAGGGGCTGAGGAACTACACGGTCGAGCAGTGGACCGTGAACGAGGGAAGCTACACCGTCCGCCTTACCTATTCGGACCAGCGCCTGTCGCTCGACTGAGCGAGGCATGGCAATGCGCAATTTCGAACTGCCGGGACGGTCTCCCGTATACGGAACCGGCGGCATGGCGGCGACGTCGCACCCGCTCGCCACGCTGACCGCCATCGACACGCTGAAATCCGGCGGCAACGCGGTGGATGCGGCGATTGCGGCCGCGGCGGTGCTCGCCGTCGTCGAGCCGCAAATGACCGGGATCGGCGGCGATTGTTTCGTGCTCTACGCGCCGTCCGGCGGCGGGGTGGTTGCCTATAACGGCTCCGGTCGCAGCCCGGCGGCGGCGGAAGTCGGCTGGTATGTCGCGAACGGCATCCGGCAAATGCCGGCGATCGGGCCGCATACGGTCAACATTCCGGGCGCGGTGGAGGCGTGGAACCGGCTTGTGAGCGACCACGGATGCAAGCCGTTCGGCGATCTTCTGGCCCCGGCCGTCCGGCTGGCGGCCGACGGAGCGGTCGTGCACCCCCGTGTCGCATACGACTGGGCGGGCTGCGAGCGGCTGCTGGCGCAGACGACGGAAACGACGGCCATCTACCTGCGCGACGGCCGCGCCTACCGCGCGGGAGAAATCCACCGCCAGCCGGCGCTTTCCAGAACCTTGGCGAGAATCGCCGCCGACGGACCTTCGGCGTTCTACGGGGGCGAGGCGGCGGAACACATGGCGGCGACGCTCATTTCCTATGGCGGTCTCCACACGATCGAGGACTTCGCCGCGCATCGCGGGAATTACGTCGAGCCCATCGTCACCGCCTATCGGGGTTACGAGATCCACGAATGCCCGCCCAACGGTCAGGGGCTCACGGCGCTCCTGATGTTCAACATCCTCTCCGGCTTCGACCTGGAAGGGCTCGCGCCGACGGATCCGACGCGCCTGCATCTGGAAGCGGAGGCCGGTCGGCTCGCCTATCGCGAACGGGATATCCACATCGGGGACCCGGACAAGGCGGACATACCCGTGGAACAGCTTCTCTCGGAGGCCTATGCCGCGGAATTGCGTCGGCATATCCGCCCCGACCGCGCGATGGATACCCTGCCGCCGGCCAGATTTCCTGTTACGTCGGACACGGTCTATCTCGCCGTGGTTGATGGCGAGGGCAACGCGATCAGCTTCATCAACTCGTTGTTCGCGAAGTTCGGCTCGGCGATCGCCGACGCCAGGACGGGCGTCCTGTTCCAGAACCGCGGCAGCGCGTTCCTGATCGACGCCGCCCACCCCAATGCCATCGGACCGTCCAAGAGGTCCCTGCACACGATCATGCCGGGGATGATGACGAGGGGCGGCGCGGCGGTGATGCCGTTCGGCGTGATGGGCGGGCATTACCAGCCTTTCGGGCATGTCCACCTGGTCACCGGCCTGCTGGATTGCGGGCTCGACGTGCAACAGGCGATCGACGCCCCGCGCATTTTCCACTTCGGCGGCATGCTGGCGCTGGAGGCCGGCATTCCGCGCGGAACCGCCGAAGCCCTGGCGGCGATGGGCCACGATATCTGTCCCGCCGGCGCGCCGCTCGGCGGGGGGCAGGCGGTGACGATCGACCGGGAGGCCGGCGTGCTCATGGGCGGCTCCGATCCCCGGAAGGACGGCTGCGCTCTCGGATACTAGGCCGGATCGTGATACGGTTGGAGGAGCGCCCGCAGACAGGGAGGAGCAAGCATGGCCAAGCTGCGTCATATCGCGATCGCCTGCGACGATGTGGAGGCGACCGCCAGGTTCTACGAAGAGGTTTTCGGCATGGAGCGCGTGGGCGAGACCAGCGCCTCGCTCGCCGACGGCGTCTATCTTTCCGACGGCGTGATCAACCTCGCCATCCTCGACTACAAGACCGACGAGGCCGCCGGCGAAGAGCGCGGCAAGGACTATGTCGGCGTGCACCATTTCGGCTTCTGGGTCGACAATCTGGAGGACTCCGAGAAGGACATCGAAGCCAATGGCGGGACGTTCTTCCTCGATCTGCCGATCGACAAGGAATCGCTCTACTACGAGAAGAAGTACCGCGATCCGAACGGCATAATTTTCGACATTTCCCAGAACGGCTGGGTTGGAACGTCGAAATAGAATGGCGAGGGCGGCGATGAACGATGCGCGGGTGACGGCGGTCAGGAGCGTCGAGCTCGGCGTCCGCGATGTCGAGTCGGCATCCGGGTTTTACAGCGGGACCTGGCACCTCGATCCGGTGGCGGAGGACAATGGGGCGCGCTATTTCCGGGGCACCGGACCGGAACACCACATTCTTGCCCTCCACGAACGCAGCGAACCCGCTTTGGTCCGGATCAATCTCGCCGCGCCGGACAAACGGAGGGTGGACAGCCTGCACGAGCGGTTGTCGACTCTCGGATTGCCGGAAGTCGGCGCGCCTGGAGAACTGTCGCGCCCGGGCGGCGGTTACGGCTTCGCGTTCGTGGACCACGAAGGGCGGAGGTTCGCGGTCTCGTCGGATGTCGCAACCCACGCCGACGCGGCGGACATACGGGACAGGCCGCGCAAGATCTCGCACTGCGTTCTCAACGCGCCCGACATGGAACCCTCGATCGCACTCTTCACGGAGGGGCTCGGCTTCACGATAAGCGACCGGACGGGTCACCTCTGCTTCCTCCGCTGCAACTCGGATCACCACAGCATCGCGCTCGGCGACGGGGCCGCGCCCACGCTCCATCACATCGCGTTCGAGATGGCGGACCTCGATTCGGTGATGCGCGGGGCCGGCCGGATGCGCGACGCCGGCTACCCCATCGAATGGGGCGTGGGACGGCACGGGCCGGGAGCCAACGTGTTCTCCTACTTCCTCGGCCCCGACGACTACATCATCGAATACACCGCCGAGGTCGAGCAGGTGGACGACAGCTACCCGAAACGAAGCGCCGAGTACTGGGCCAGTCTCAACCCGCCCGGCTGGACCGACCGCTGGGGTATCGCGGGGCCGCCGTCGGAACGGATGAAGGCGGCGCAAGAGAAAATCGGGTTCGCCTGAGGACGACTGGCATGAAATTCGTCGACATCGACACGTTGATCTTCGCCGCACCCGACATGAAGACCGCCAGACGGTTCTATACGGACTGGGGCCTCAAGAAGGTGAGCGACCGCCGGTCGGGCGCGATCTTCGAGACCGGGATCGGCGCCCGGCTCGACATCCGTCCGGAAGGGCACCGCTCGCTGCCGCCGCCCGCCGTGCCGGGAATGAATTTCCGCGAGGCGATCTGGGGGGTCGAGAGCCAAGACGACCTCGACGCGGTCCACAACGAAATCGCGAGAGACCGCGAGGTCACGGTCGACGAGGACGGGACGATCCACTGCGTCGATCCGTACAACGTCGCGGTCGGCTTTCGCGTATGGCAACACGACGGGCGGGTGGACGCCGCGCGCTCGGCGGTGAACGGCTACGGCAATATCGAACGTCCGGACGAACGGGCGAAAATCTACAGGCGTGCGCGGCCGATCCGCATGGGCCATATCGGCTTCCTGCTGCCCGACCTGAAACCGGCTGAGAAATTCTATGCCGACCGTCTGGGGTTTCCCGTCTCGGACCGGTATGCCGGCGGGCGCGGGCTGTTCCTGCGCTGCGCGCCCGAAACCGACCACCACAACCTGTTCCTGATCCGGAGCGGCGACGGCCGCATTGGCTTTCACCACGTCGCTTTCGAGGTGCGCGACATCCACGAAGTGTTCGGCGGCGGCATATATTTCGACCGCAAGGGCTGGGACACCGAGGTCGGGCCGGGGCGGCACCCCGTGTCGTCGGCCTATTTCTGGTACTTCAAGAGCCCGTGCGAGGGCGCGGTGGAGTATTTCGCGGATTCCGACTACCTGACGGCGGACTGGAAGCCGACTTCCTTCCGCAACAACCGGTTCTCGGAATGGCACCTGGTGGACGGCATAAACACCGGGCAAAACGCGATGCCGCGCCCGACGATGGCAGCGGACGCCGGACGATAGGGAGAGCGATGTTTCTGAGGAATTGCTGGTACGCCGCGTATTGGTCGAAGGATCTGGGCCGCGGGCCCGAGGCCCGGACGATCCTCAACGAACCCGTCGTGTTCTTCCGCAAGGAGGACGGCACGCCGGTGGCGCTCGCCGACCGCTGTTGTCACCGCGCGGCGCCGCTGTCTCGCGGCGAATGCGTCGGCGACGAGCTCCAATGCGGCTATCACGGGTTGCGTTACGACGATTCCGGTGCGGTCGTCGGGGTTCCCGGGCAGACCCGTGTTCCGCCGGGCGCCCGGGTCCGATGCTACCCGGTGCGCGAGAAGTGGAAGACCATCTGGATCTGGATGGGCGATCCAGAAAAGGTCGACGAGAGCGCGATCCCGGAGCTCTTCTGGCTCGACGATCCGGGCTGGATCAGCTCGCCGGGCCGGTTCCACGTCAAGGGCAACTACCAACTGCTCTCCGACAACCTGCTGGACCTCACCCACGTCATTTACCTGCACAAGAATACCATCGGCGGCGACCCCGCGGAGGCGACATGGCCGACCGAGACCGAGCGGATCGAGAACGGGGTGCGTGTCGGGCGCTGGATGATCGACTTCAAGACCCCGCCGCTGTTTGCCGAGGTGGGCGGGTTCGACGGCAATTGCGACCGCTGGCAGCACGTCACCTGGCTGGCACCGTCGAACATATATCTCGACATCGGCGCCGCGCCGACCGGGACCGGCGCGCCGGAAGGCGACCGGAGCCAGGGTTTCTCGATCTGGTCGACCCATCTTCTGACGCCGGAAACCGACACCACGACCCATTACCACTGGGGCTACGCCCGGGACTTCCGGCTCGACGACGAGGAGCTGACCAAGACCCTCTTCGAGGGCTCGCGCGACACCTTCTACGAGGACGTCGAGATGATCGACGCGCAACAGGAACGGCTCGGCGCGACCACCCTCGACGGGCTGGTCGACATCAACGCCGATTACGCGCAGCTGCAGGCGCGCAGGATGCTCGAAGACCGCATCCGCGCCGAGGCGACGGCGGGCGCATAAAGCGCTCCCACTGTCACCCCGGACCTGTTCCGGGGTCCAGAGTTACAGGCACCGCTCTTGCCCGGCTTGCCTGGACCCCGGAACAAGTCCGGGGTGACAACCCGGGTATTTTCCGGCGACATGTATTCCCACCGGGCAGCGGAAGAAGCGCGCGACGCCATGACGAGACCGAAGGACCTCAAGAAACGCTTGATGGAGGATCCGGAGTTCCGCGAGGAGTACGCGCTGGCCGATGACGAATTCGCTCTGATCGAGGCGCTGGTTCGCGCCCGCGCGGCGGCGAAGTTGACGCAGGCGCAACTTGCCGAACGACTCGGGACCACCCAGTCCGCCATCGCGCGGCTGGAAGGCGGCAGGGTACCGCCGTCTTTCGCTACTCTGCGCCGCTACGCCGAAGCGACAGGCACGCGGCTGACCGTTGGGCTGGTGCGGGCGGACGGATAGACGAGTCCCGCCCCGCCACTTGAGTAGAGTGTGGACATCGACCGGCACGACTCTTGACGGTCGCGCGCCGGCGCCGGCCAAACTGTCAGATTACCGTCTCACTGCGGATGAGGGGACGCGATGCCCTCCACCGATGCGCAGCTGCCTACTTGAGTTGCGTGTGGACGTCCACCAGCGCCACCCCGCCCCGCGCGACCTCGGCCACCGCGTCGCGGAACGCGCCCTCAAGGTCCGACGGATCGACGATAGGACCCGCGCCCCAGGCACCGTAGCCGCGCGCGATGGCGGCGTAGTCGGGCTCGGGCGCGACCATGCGTTGACCGATCCAGGCGTTTTCGACCGGGCGGCCGCGCGCTTGCGCCAACGCGATCTGGTGCTCCTCGTCGTTGCCGAACGACGTGTTGTTGTGCAGCACGACCAGGCACGGAATCCGGTAATGCGCCGCCGTCCATAGCGCCGACGGGTTCATGGTGAAATCGCCGTCGCCGAGGATGGCGAGGGGGAACCTGCCGCTCTTGCGCAGCGCCAGCGCGGCTCCCACGACCCCGCCCGGCCCGTAGCCGACGCCGCCTCCCCCGTTGTGGCCGAGGAACCGCCCGGCGCCCGGGAAATCCCAGATTCCTTCGTACCAGCAACGTCCGTTCCGGGTGACGAGCACCCAGTCCTCGTTGCGGACCGCCCGCCACAGCTCTCCCATCATGCGGGGAACCGAGATCGGCGTCGCGTCCCAGTCCTCCGCCGCCCGTTCGCGCTGAGTGGCACGCAGGGCTTCATGCCGTCCCGCGAGGTCCCGGCGGCGTTCTTGCGCACGCCTGTACCAGAAGGGCTCCCCCTTCGCCCGGCGCTCGACTTCGGCAAGGAGCTGATGGAGCCCATGCAAGGGTTCGGCGAGCAACTGAACGTCGAGAGGCGCGAGGCCGCCGCCGGCGTTCGACCAATGATCGACGCCGAGATCGTTGACCGAAAGATCGATCACCTTGCGCTCGCCGGTCATCGCGTTCCGCATGTCGCCGCGCGCGCCGGCATAGCCGCCGACCAGCGCCGTGAGGTCCGGACAATCGATGCCGAGAACGACATCGGACTCGCCGCGGATCGGGTTGGGCGGCGACCGGTAGCCGCTGTTCAGGTTCTGCGGATGGGACGTCGGGACACACACGATGTCGGTGCCGTCCTGGTAGGCGGCTCCCAGCAACTCGATCAGCCTGACCAACGGGGGTCCCGCCTCCGCCCGGCGGCCGAAGCGGCCGCCGAAGACCAGCGGCATGGATGCTTCGGTCAGGAGATCGGCCGCGGTTGCGACCTCGGACTCCGCCGCGGCGACAGGCGGCGCCGGTCGATAGCGCGGCAGGTCGACATCGGGCAGCGCCGCCGGATCGTCCAGCCGGTCCTCCTGAAGACCCGCGTCGACGGAGACGTAGGTCGGGCGCCGCGGCGCGCTCTCCGCGATGCGGCGAGCGCGCAGAACGGAATCGAACACCGCCTTGAGCGTGACCGGCTCGTCGGTCCATTTGGTGTAGGGCCGAACGGACTCGCTTTGGGTGTTGGCGGAATGGAGCCAGTCGATGGCGCGGCGTTCGGCGGGGTCCGCCGGTCCCGATCCGCCCAGCACCAGCACCGGCACCTCATCCGCCCAGGCGTTGTAGAACGCCATCATCGCGTGCTGCAGCCCGACCAGATCGTGCAGGATGACCAGACTCGCCTTGCCGGTGACCTTGCTGTAGCCCTGCGCCATGTGGAGCGCGATCTCCTCGGCCCCGCAGAGGATGATTCGCGGCTTGTCGTTGCGGGTGTAATTGACCAAGGAATCGTGAAGCCCGCGAAAACTCGACCCGGGGGTGAGCATGACATGCTCGAACCCCATCGCCTGGAGCAGATCGCAGATCAGGTCGGAGCCGTATTCGGGCTCCGCCCGGTTTCGCGGCAGGTTGACCGGAATCTCCGAAGCGAAACGCTCTGCCTGCTGGTCCATACCCGTCTCCCTGTGGGGCGCGGTGTCAGTGTGGCGGCACGTCCCGGCACTGCCAAGCCAGGGACGCTTCCCATATAGTTCCGATCGGAGACAGGGAGACGACGATGGCGAAATCGATCGAGCATGTGCACTGGCCGGACGCGCCGGACATGTGGATGCCCTACGCCCCGGCGATCACCGTGGCCGGGGGCAAGACGGTGTTTCTCGCGGGCGTCACGGCGGCGCCGGTCTATCACCACCACCCTCACCGGCCGGAAGAGTTCGACGACATGCCCGGCGACATGGAGGGCCAGACCCGCGCGGCGCTCGACCAGCTCAAGCGCGGTCTGGATTCGGTGGGCGCCGATTTCTCCGACATCGTCAGCGCCAACCGCTTCGTGACAGACCTTTCCGATCAGGATTCGCTCAACAAGGTCTGGGCCGAATATTTCGGCGACAACAAGCCGACCACGACGACCGTCCAGGTGGTCCAGCTTGCGACCGACCCGCGCTGCCTGGTCGAGATAAACGCCATCGCGGTGGTCGACTGACCGGATGACGTCGGACGTTCTGATCGTCCCCTATGGCTGCGCCGGCTGGCGCGACGATTGGATTTCGGAAGGACTCGACGGCAACCTGCGCTGCGCCGTCCCCCATGTGATCGTCGATCGCTCCGCGGCGACGCCGCTTCGCCTCCAGGACGGCCAATACGCGATCCCGCGGCCCCAAAGGGGCACGCCGGAAGAGGAGTTGGACCAGATCGAGGAAGACGCGCTCGCCCGCGCCGATCCGTGGTCACGACCGCAGGCGGCCTTCCTCCATCGCTACTTCGCGCATGTCCGGAAACGGGTCCATGACGAAGAAGAGGCGCTGCGGGCGAGGCTCGGACCGCTGGATTCGCTGTTCGACTACCGGGCTTTCGTGTTCGCCGCGCCGCGACCTCTGCCACGCGCCTACGTTGCGGGCGAAGGCGGAACGATCCGCTGCGATTGCGCCTTCTGGACCGGCGCCGGAGTGCTCGCAATCGAGATCGAAGGCCGGACCGCGCCCGACCCACGTAGGAAGCGGGAGGTCGATCGGCTCCGATCGGCGGGCGTGGAGGTTTTCCGCTGCCCGCCCGATGCAGAGATCGGCGCGCTCCGCCTTCCGCCCTTGTTCGAGCGCTTCACCGATGGCGTCGGAATTCCCTCCGGCCCGTTCAAGGCCCGCGGCATCGAAGCCTATGCAGACCCTCAGATATCGAGCTCCAGCACGTAGAGCCCGCCGGTGAACCGGTCGACGGTGTAGACGAGCCGGTTCTCGTCGACGAACACGTCGTTGAGCTGGATGGCGCCGAGGCGCGAGCCTTCGGGCGTCGCAGGCACGTAGTAGGCGATTTCTTCCGGCCGGTACGGGTCGGACACGTCATGCACCCGGATACCGCCGTTGAAATAGGTGCCGAAGATCAGCGTGTCGGAGGAGAACGATCCCGGCTGGTTCTCGTGGATGTTGTGCGACCCGTAACGCCCGCCGCGCTGGCCGAATTCCTCCACCGGCGGCAACGGCAGGGTCGAGATCGGCACCGGATTGCTCTCGTCCCGCGCATCGAGCACCCAGGTGAGCTTGGGCCAGTCGCGGCCGCCGTCCTGGATGCATTCGTCGCTGACGATCAACAGGCCGCGGTCGAACAGCGGCAGGACGGTATGGCTGAACCCGTTCTGCGGCGGGTGCGGGTTCCAGTGGCTGACCGGTTTGGGGTTCGCCATGTCGGAGATGTCGAGAATGTAGATCCCGCCGTCGATATAGGCGAGATAGACCCGGTCGGGGCGCTCCGGGTAGACATTCGTGTTGTGCGCCCGGATGCCGATGTCATACTGCGGATGGCGTTTCGGCGGCGGGGCCTCGTCGCCGACCCGCGTTCCGGGCACCCACCAGCGGCCCACCTCGACGGGTCTTGCCGGGTCGGAAACGTCGATCGATCGGTAGAACTGCGAGTCCGCCGGATGGGTGGGCTCGAAATCGGCCGCGCCGCCGGAGAAGTGGATGTACTCCCCGTCGGCGAACCAGAGCTGGTGCACGCCCATCGAATGCGGTCCGGAACAGTCGAAAAAGCCTATCGTCCTCGGCGCTTCCGGATCGCTGACGTCGAACAGCTCGATGCCCGCCGGTTCGAGCCCGAACCCGGGGTCCATCAGCCCGCCGGGACCGCGGGTCTGGTATGCGACCGCCATGACGTCACCGACCAGGTCGAGCGAGTTGGAACGCATGTTGTTGTGCGCAAGGTCGGTCTGGACGATCACCCTGGGCTTCTTGGGATCGGTCACGTCGACGCCGGTGAAGTTCTTCGGCGGCCCCTCATGCGCGAGCCACAGGATGCGCCGTCCGCCGGACGCCTCCTGGATCACCATCCCTTCGCCCATGCCACCCCAGCCGGCCAGCGTGTCATGGGCGATCAGCGTCATGTTGAACGATTCGTCCCCGGTCATCCTCGCCTCCCTCTGCCTTTCCTCACGCGCCCGCCGCTTCGAGCCCGGCGCGAAGATCGATCCCGCCGATCCCGTCGGTGATGATAACCAGCCGCGTCTCTCTCCGCCCGTCCGGCCAGGCGTCCAGCGCCATCGGCGGATGCAGCAGATGGTGGATGCCGTTGACCGCGATCGGACGGTCGAATTCCCGCGTCCGCACCACGCCCTTGATCCGCAGCACATCGGACCCCCGCAACGCGGTGAGCGAATCGAGCCACCGGACGAAGCCCGTCCAGCGGAGCGGCTGCTCGATAACGAGACAATGGGCCGCGATGCCGCTGCCGTGACCGTGCGGCTCGGCGTCGATGCGGTCCAGACCCGGCGCGGCGGGGGAGAGCAGGGTTTCGGGCTCGACCGCGGCACCCGGCAGGACGGCGCAGACCGGATTGATCCGGGCCACCGTTTCCGTCAGCGCGGCGGCGTCGCCGTCATCCGCAATGTCGAGCTTGGTGAGGACGATTCGATCGGCGGCGGCGATCTGGCGGCGCGCCTCCTCGTGGCGGTCGATCTGCCCCGGCCCGTTGACCGCATCGACGGTGGCGATCACCGACTCGGCCTCATAGCGGCCGACGAGCGCGGGATCGGTCATCAGGGTCTGGAGGATCGGACCGGGATCGGCGAGCCCGGTGGTCTCGACGATCACGCGGGCGAAGGGCGGCACCTCGCCGGCATTCCGGCGCCCGGCGAGGTCGGAGAGCGAATCGACCAGATCGCCCCGCACCGAGCAGCAGATACAGCCGCTTTTCAGGATCATCATCTCCTCGGCCGCCTCGGTAATCATCGCGTGATCGACCGCGATCTCGCCAAACTCGTTGACGATCACCGCGCTGTCTCCCAGCGCGGGCGACGCGAGCAGGCGATTGAGGAGCGTCGTCTTGCCGCTTCCGAGAAATCCGGCAAGCACGTGGACCGGGATAGGTGCCCTGCCGCTCACTCCAGAAACGCCAGCTCGGCCAGCTGGTCGTGGGTCGTCATCCACACCCAGTCGTGGCGCTTGACCATATCGATCGCCGCCTTGTACTCGATCGCTCCGGCGGGCCGGCCGAACACGTGGGCATGCGCCGTGACATCGAGCGTCGCCACCGGGCTCCCTATGTCCCGCCAGCGGTCGAGGATGCGCGCGAGGGTTCGGGTGAACGCCTCCGGTTCGTGTCCGTAGCGCATGGTGATCGGCAGATCGTTGACATCCATGGTGAACGGCACGCAGGCGAGCGGGCCCTCCGCCGTTCGAACGAGATAGGGCAGGTCGGCGTCGAACGTGTCCGCGGTCCAGCGAAAACCGTGCCTGGCGAGAAGCTCGGCGGTGTTCGCGCTGCTCGTTCCGCGCGGGCTGATGAACCCCTCGGGACGCTTGCGGATGCAGCTCTCGAACGCCTCGATACCGCGAACCAGATCGCGTTCTTCCGCCTCGCGGTCCTGGTAAACGGGAAGGATGTTCTGCGACCAGGCGTGCGCGCCGATGGCGTGTCCGTCGCCGTCGATTCGCCGCAGAAGTTCCGGCCATCGCTCGGCGATGATCCCGTTCGCGTAGGTGGTGCACGGGATTCCGGCCTCGGCGACGATGTCGAGCAGACGCCATGCGCCCTCGGTCATGCCGTAGCGCGCCCATGACTGCGCCTGGGTGTCGAGCACGCCCGACCCGATCGGGTTCCCCATGGGCCCGACGCCGGGCGCGGCGTCGTCCGGCCACGCCTCGCACATGATGTGAAAGGAAATCGCGAGCGGCCGACCCGCGGGCCAGCCGCGCGGCGGTTCGGTCCGGGCCATCCCCGTTATCCTCCGTTTCGGCCGGGCGGCCCCATTGTTCCACTCCGGGCCGTCGGAACAAAGGCGGTCAGAGCAACCACCACGCCGCGAGGCCGAGAAAGGCGAGGAAGGCGATCGCGTCGGTGATCGTGGTCAGCAACACGCCGGACGCGACCGCCGGGTCGATGGCGGTGCGCGACAGGCAGAACGGGATCGCGGTACCGGCAATCCCGGCGATGACCATGGTGACGGCCATCGCCGCGGCCATGACCAGACCGATGGAGATCTCGCCCGACCAGACCCAGGCGACGAGTCCCACGATCAGCGCGAACAGGACCCCGTTCAGCAGGCCGACCAAACCCTCCTTCGACAGCACCCGCCAGGCATTGGCCGATGTCAGGTCGCGCATCGCGATCGCGCGCACGGCGACCGTCAGAGACTGGGTGCCGGCATTGCCGCCCATCGACGCCGCGATGGGCATCAGGACCGCGAGGATGACGATCTGTTCGATCGTCGCCTCGAAGAACCCGATCACGATCGAGGCGAGAATGGCGGTCAACAGGTTGACGAAGAGCCAGGAGAACCGGGCCTTCCCGGTATCGATCACGGCCTCGTAGATGTCGGTCTCGGTGACGCCGCCAAGACGCATCAGGTCTTCTTCCGCCTCCTCGTGAATCACGTCGACGATGTCGTCGACAGTGATCACCCCGATCAGCCGGCCCCAATCGTCGACCACGGGTGCGGAGACGAGGTCCTTCTGCGCGAAGGCGTAGGCGACTTCTTCCTGGTCCTTTCCGACCGGTACCGTCGCCACCTCGCGGGGCGAAAGGTCCCGCATCGGCACCGGCCGCCGGGTGCGGAGCACATGGCTGAGGGCGACGACGCCGACCGGGCGGTGGCCCGGATCGACGACGAAGATGTCGTAGAAATCGTTCGGCAGGTCGTCCGCTTCGCGCATGTAATCGATGGTCTCGCCGACGGTCCAGAATGTCGGCACCGCGACCAGGTCGCGCTGCATCAGCCGGCCGGCGCTGTCCTCCGGGTAGGCGAGGCCCTGTTCCAGCGCGGCGCGCAACGCAGCGGGAATCGCCTGCATTGCCTTCCGCTGCCGGGCCTCGTCGAGCGACGAGATCAGGAGCAGCGCGTCGTCCGATTCGAGCCCGGCGATCGCGCCCGCCAGCCGCCGGGTTCCGAGACGTTCGGCGACGTCCTGGAGAACCGCGTCGTCGAGTTCGGGCAGGATTTCCGGCGGGAAGGCGGGCGCCAGGAGATCGACCGCCGCCGCGCGATGGTCCGGGTTCAGTTGTTCGAGAAGGTCGGCCGCTTCGGCATGGTGAAGCGCGGCGACGAGCTCGGCGGCTTCCTCGGGTCGACCGGAATCGAGGGCGTCGATCACCGAGCGCGCGACCTCGGGGTTGAGCCCGATCAGTTCGCCGACCGCGACGCCGTCGCCGGGCTGGGCCGCAGCTTCGTGCGACTGGCTCATGTCAGCCTCCGAACGGCTTGGACGCGGAAAACGGAACGGGCCCGCCCATCGATTGGGCGGGCCCGGCGAAATGGTGCGGTCGAGAAGACTCGAACTTCCACGGGATTGCTCCCACAGCGACCTCAACGCTGCGCGTCTACCAGTTCCGCCACGACCGCATAGATGTTGGACTCTTGCCCGGTTGCCGCCAAATTACGGGGAGCGGACATAGCAAAATGCAATGCACGCCGCAAGGCGCGAGGCATCGCACGAGATCGCCGATGACGGTCGAATGGCTGGTGGAGCCCGGGCTGCAGCCCTACGACGACGCGGTCCGCAGGATGGAAGACCGGGTCGCGGCGATCCGCGCGGGATCGGCCGACGAGCTCGCGTGGCTGGTCGAGCATCCGCCGCTCTATACCGCCGGTACGTCCGCCCGGCAGGGCGACCTGCTCGCGCCGGACCGTTTTCCCGTCCATGCCAGCGGGCGGGGCGGGGAATTCACCTATCACGGCCCGGGCCAGCGCGTGGTCTACCTCATGCTCGATCTCACCCGGCGCGGGCGCGATGTCCGAAGGTTCGTACGGTCGATCGAAGCGTGGCTGATCGAGACTCTGGCGGAGTTCGGGATACGCGGCGAGCGCCGCGAGGGACGGGTCGGCATCTGGGTCGAACGGCCGGGCGGGGAAGCGAAAATCGCGGCGGTCGGGCTCCGTCTGCGCCACTGGATCAGCTATCACGGGGTGTCTCTCAACGTCGCGCCCGATCTATCGCACTATGACGGGATCGTCCCCTGCGGCATCGGCGAGCACGGAGTGACCTCGCTTGCCGATCTCGGCGTGGCGGCCTCCATGAAGGAGGTGGACGACGCGCTGATGAGTCGGTTCGGGGCGGTCTTCGGAGAGAGACCGCGGGAAGCCCTCACGACGGGGAACGCGCCCGGCACAGGCGGATGAAGCGGTCGGCGGCCAGGAGTTCGGATCGCAGCACCTCCCGTGCTGCCGCGGCTTCGCTGTCCTGGCCCCAGCGTTCGGCCTGATACATCTCGTCGATCGTCGAGGCCGCCCACGCCTCTTCGGCGCCCACCCGTCCGGCGGTCATTGCGAGCGCCAGCACGACGGAACCGAGCGCTCCGGTCGCGCGCTGAAAGGCCGCCAGCACGAAATCGTCGAACGCCGTCACCCGCGCGCACAATGCCTCGACGGCTTCGAGCGGCTGGGGCGCCGGGATCAGCCCGGTCGTTACCTCCAGCCGGGCGCCACACTCATCGGCTATCCAGTCCACCAGAGGATCCCAGGCCGCCTCCTGCAACCGACGCAGCTCGTCCGGCCTGTCGACGCGGTGGCACACGAGGTCGGTCTCGCCGTAACCCGCGATCTCCGCCACCACCTCGTCCCGCTTCTCCGCCACGATGTCGAGCGCGGTGTTGGCGAACCGGGTGAGCGGCATCGACATCGGGTCCACGGATTCTTGCTGGGCGGACCATTCCGCCGAGATGGCCTCCCCCAGGGCGGCTCCTGGCACGGCCAGAACGCGCTTCCCCGGCGTCATGACCGGGCGGTCGTCGAGAAAGACCCCGAACCCGCCCTCCACGGGAGCGGAGCACGTTCCTTTGTAGAACCGCCGCAAACCCTAAGCCGCTTCGCCCGTGCCCGCCTCGGAAGTCCGGAAGACATCGAGCGCGGCGTCGACGCCCGCGCCGGGCGGCGCGGCATAGCCGCACTGGCGGAGCGTCGCTTCGAAGGCGGCGAGCGTGGTGAGAACGGCGTCCTTGCGGCAGTTATAAGCCATCGTCCCAATGCGCCAGATCTTACCCCGCAACGGGCCGAAGGAAGTGCCGATCTCGATGCTGAAATCCTCCAGCATGGCGCGGATCACCCGGTCGCCGTCGACGCCGTCCGGGATCACGATGCCGGTCACGTTGACCATCTTGTTGGCGATGTCGCCGAAGATCTCGAGACCCATCGCCCGGAGTCCCGTCACGAGCGCCCGGCCGACCAGGGCGTGCCGGGCGAAACGCGCCTCGAGCCCTTCCTGGAGGGCGATGCGGAAGCACTCGCGCGCGCCGTAGAGCATCGACGTCGCCTCGGTGTGGTGGTTGAGGCGCATCTCGCTCCAGTAATCCATCAGCATCGGCAGATCGAAATAGTTGGAACGGATCTGCGCGCCCTCCCCTTCGGCGATTCCTTCGGGGCGAATACCCTGCTCGATGTGATGCCTCGGGCGGAGCCTCTCGACCACGCGCTCGTTGAAGGTAATCGGCGCCGAACCCGACGGGCCGGAGAGGCATTTCTGCAGCCCCGCCGCCGCCGCGTCGATCTGCCATTCATCGACCGGCAGCGGCATCCCGCCGAGCGTCGCCGTGGCGTCGACGAACAGGAGCGCGCCGTGGCGCCGGCAGAGCGGGCCGATCTCGTGGAGCGGTTGGGCCATCGTCGTCGAGGTATCGCCGTGGACCGCGGCCACCAGCTTGGGCCTTTCGCGTTTGAGCGCGTCCTCCACCGGTTCGGACGTGAACACCGTGCCCCATTCGGCCTCGATAGTGCGCACCTCGGCGCCGGCGCGCTCGGCGATCTCGCAAATGAGCTGCCCGAACCGGCCCGAAACCGGCACCAGCACCCGGTCCCCGGGCTCGATCAGGGAGACCAGTATCGCCTCGATCGCCGCGCGCGCGGTGCCGTCGACCAGCAGCGACCAGTGGTTCTCCGTCCGCCAGACCTGGCGGGAGAGCGCCATGATCTCATTCATGTAACCTGTGAAAACCGGGTCGAACTGGCCCAGCATCGGCATCGACATCGCACGCAATACGCGCGGATCGACATTGATGGGGCCCGGCCCCATCAACAGGCGCGGCGGCGGGTTGAGGTCTCCGAACAGTTCCGACATGCGGTCACGCTTCCCCGAACTCCGGTCTTTCCGACAGGGGGCGATAGCCTAATTCGGCCGGCGCCACAACGATTACCCATCGCAGACGGTCGGGCGTTGGGCTACGCTCCGCCGGATTACGGAGCGATCTGCCGTGGCTCATTTTCCGATTCCCGACCGTCTTCTGGTGGCGATCGGCGGCAACGCGGTTCACCCGGAGACGACATCCGGGACCGTCGCCGAACAACTGGAATACGCGGGGAGGACCGCGGCGTCGCTGCTGCCGCTGATGCGTCTCGGCAACCAGCTTGTCGTGACCCACGGCAACGGACCCGTGGTCGGCAAGATCATGATGCGCCAGGCGATCGCGCGAAAGCGCGTGACGCCGATGTCGCTCGACATCTGTGTCGCGCACAGCCAGGGCGGCGTCGCCTACCTCCTGTTACAGGCGATGGAGAACGCGCTGCGCGAAATCGGCAATTCGCGCCATGTCGTTTGCCTCCTCACCCAGGTCGAAGTGGACCCGGACGATCCGGCCTTCGCCAACCCGACAAAGCCGATCGGCTATTTCTACTCGGAGGACGAAGCGAGGGCGCTGGCGCGCGAGACCGGCTGGGAAATGCGTGAGGATTCCGGGCGCGGATGGCGGCACGTCGTCCCCTCGCCCAGACCGCGTCACATCGCAGACCTTTCCCTGGTCCGCGACATCGCCGCGCAAGGCGCGGTGGTGATCGCCGGCGGCGGCGGCGGCATCCCGGTGCTGCGCCGGCCGGACGGCACCCGCACCGGCGTCGAGGCGGTGATCGACAAGGACTTGACGTCGGTGCTGATGGCCGAGGCGCTCGGCATCGACACGATCATGATCATGACCGGCGTGGACCGGGTCGCGGTCGATTTCGGCACCCCTTCCCAGCGCGGTCTCGACTCGGCGACCCTTTCCGAGATCAAGGCGCACCGCGACGACGGCCAGTTCCCGCCGGGCAGCATGGGTCCCAAGATCGACGCGGCGATCGACTTCATCGAGCGCGGTGGCAAACGGGTGGTGATCGGGCCGCTCGAACGCGCGATCGATGCGCTGGAAGGCCGGATCGGGACCCATATTGTCGGCGATGGCTGAAGGGCAAGCGACGATTCGCCTCGCGCTGGTGGGGCGGGACGCCGCGGATTGTCTCGGGGCACTCGCGACGGACGGCGGCTCGGTGCTGGCCGCGTTCCGCCGGAGCGTCTATCTCGGCCACGACGGTTCGGGCGCCATCGTCTGCATCGGTCCGTCCGCTCTCGAAGCCGGGCCTCTCAACGCGCTCGCCGAACCGGACAAGCCCCTGCCGAACTGGCAGGAAGCGGGGCTGCTTCCCGGCGAACCGGTCGCGCCGGAAAACGGGGGTCTCCGGATCGATGCGCTTCGCCTTCTGACGTGGTCCGGAGCGCGGCTGCACGATCCACCCCGCGGCCCCTTCTCATGGACCGCGGACGGTCTGGCTGCGGCATTCGCGCTGCTCTCCGATGCGCTCGCCGGATTCGAGTTGTCGGAAGGTCTCGCACCGCTCCTCCGACCGGACGACCTCGCGGCTCTCGACGAATCCCTGCTGATGAAGCGGGCGCAGCCGGCGATTTCATCCTTCAAGCTTTGGTTGGGCGAAGACCTGCCAGCACCGCCGCGCGATGCTGTCGCCCGGCTGATCGGGCTCGGCCCAGGGCTGACGCCCTCGGGTGACGATTTCCTCGGCGGCGCGATGATCGCACTCTCCATGTCGGGGTATGCGGAACACGCGGCGACGCTCGCGGAACACGCGCTCGCGGCGGCGGCGGATGGAACCAACCGCATCAGCCAGGCCCATCTGCGGGCCGCAGCTCAGGGCTTGGGCGCCGATGCGCTGCACCGCTGCATCGACGCGCTCGCCCGCGGAAACAGCGAAGCGCTGCGCACGGCGCTCAAGAGGCTCGACGCGATCGGCCACAGCTCCGGCTGGGATGCTCTGGCGGGCGCGGTTTCGGCGTTGAAAGCGATCGGCTTGCGGCTTGGGACTCAGCCGGCCATCAACGCCGCCGCCGTCTCCGCCGCGCCGGCGTTGGACTCGGCCACCACGACGCCGGCCTCGCGCAGCGCCTCGACCTGACCGGAGCGGTTCTGCGGATCCTGGTCCGTGCCGCAGACCGATGCGATCACGACCGGCGCCTCGCCGTCATGTGCCGCCATCACCGAAACGAGCCGCCCGGCGGGATCTTCATGCGAGCCGTGCCCGAGCACGACGTCGACCAGGACGACACCGACGGCTGGGTCGGCGAACGCCTCCGCCAGCGGTCCGTTTCGCACCGCGGGTTCGATCATCGGATGGGGTCGGCCGCGCGTATATTCGTCGGCGCCGAGGTCGATCAGGCTGTGGCCGGACACCCCCTTGTCCACGGTCTCCGCAGCACCCGGTATGGGCACATTCGAGGCGAAGTCAATCCGGTTAGCCATCAGCACCGCCTGTGCCTCGGCGCAAAGCGATCCGCCGCTGAACAGCCCGCGCAACGCAGCCCCCTTCCGCACGTGTTTCGCGACTGCGATTTCCAGCGTCCGGGCGGGTTCGGGAGCTCCGGCTCCGGACAGCGCGTCCTCCGCCGCGTCGCGGAGCGTGGCGGCCTGACGGGCGTTTTGCGGCAGGTCCATCGGGTCCATGCCAATGCAGCAAAGGGTGAAACGCTTCGGGCTCGCGGCGATCCGATCCGCGATCCGCTTCGCGGTTCCGGGGTCGGGCGGCTTCGAGATCAGGACGATGCGCCCGGTCGCGGCGTCGCGGTCGAGAGCGTCGATCGCCGCCAGCGTCGTCGCGCCGCCCACGGCGGCGCCGAGATCGCGTCCGCCGACTCCGATACCGTGGCTTATCCCCCCGCCCGCCCGCGCGATCAGGCAGGCCACCTCCTGCAGCCCGGTGCCGGACGCCGCGACGATGCCGATGTCGCCGCGCGGGACCTCGTTCGCGAACCCGATGGGCGCGCCGGCGATTATCGCGGTTCCGCAGTCGGGCCCCATCATCAGGAGACCGCGCTCGCGGGCGAGCGCCTTCAGCGCTACTTCTTCGTCGACCGCGACGTTGTCGGAAAACAGCATCACGTTGAGACCGCGTTCGAGCGCGCGTCGGGCTTCGCGCGCGGCGAAGTCGCCGGGAACCGAGACGATGGCGAGGTTGGCGTGGGGAAGCGCGCGGAGACCGGTCTCCAGCGAGCGCGGGTTCCAGCCCGATCCATCCCGGTCGCCCGATGCCGGCCCGGAGAGCGCCGCCTCGGCCGCGTTGAAGGCTTTCCCCAACGCTTCTTCGTCGTCCGCGCGCACCGCGATCACCAGATCGTTGGGTCCGGCCGCTTCCGCGTCGGCGTCCAAGAGCCTGGCGTCGCGCAGCAAGTCCTTGTTGGACGGACTCGCCATCATCAGGGACGCCACGGAGACGCCGGCGATGTCCTGGACAAGCTGCGAGATCCGCATGAGCGCGACCGAATCGAGATAGAAGCCGGCGCGGATCCGGGTCGCGGTGACACCGGCGCTCATGCGACGCCCATCTCCGCGGCAAAAGCCTCCAGCGCGCTTTCGAAACAGGCCATCGGCGCCTTCACGACACCCGCGCCGACCTGGCCGATACCGGCCTCCCGATGAGCGATTCCCGTGTTGATGGTCGGGGCCTGGCCGCTGGCAACCACCTTGCGGATGTCGATGCCGGTAGGAACGCCGGCGAAATCGAGTGCGGGAATCGTCCATTCCGGGTTTCGCGCGACGGTGATCTCTTCCATCGCACGGGTGTAGTTGAGTGCGTGCGCCGCCGTGCCCGCGCCCACGAACCCGGCGACCGCGGGCGACGCGGCCATTGAGAACCCCCCGAGCCCCACGGTCTCGACGATGGTCGAATCGCCGATGTCCGGGTTCGCGTCGTCCTCCGAAAACCCGGGGAAATAGAGCCCGCGCGGCATCTCCACCGGGGCGGTGAACCAGCGGTCGCCGAGGCCGCTGACCCGAATCCCGAACATGGTCCCGTTGCGGCTCATCGCGGTAACCACGCTGGAACCCTCTATGCCACGCACCGGGTCCATGATCGCTTTCCCCATCGCCATCGCGACGTTGAGGAAGAACTGGTCGTTGCCGCCGATGAATTCGAACAGTCCGGCCAGCCTGTCCCGGTCATCGACGACGCGCGCGAGCGCGGGCGCGATCGTGCGCAGAAGAAGGCTGGTGCAGCCGACATTGCGCTGGTGCATCTCGTCGCCCATCGAGAGCCCGCGCGCGATCATCGCCTTGAGGGGTATTCCCCCGGCCTCCCGCAAGGCCACGCCGAAAGCGGGACCGAACGTGTCCGCGAGCCAGCGCAGGCGGGCAAGCACTTCGGCGTCGTTGCCGCCGAAGCGCATGACTTTTCCGAGACCCTCGTTGAGGGTGCAGAAGGCCCGGTTCCCGAACGCCCGGTTCTCCACGATCATCACCGGCATGGAGCGGGTGACGATGCCCGTCATCGGCCCGACCGCGTCGAAATGATGGTTGGGGTGGAAGGCGACCCCGCCGGCAGCGGCGAGTTCGGCCGCGTCTTCCAGATCCGCCGCCCAGCCCTCCAGCACGATGGCGCCAGCGACGGCGCCCTTCAGCGGGCCGCACATGTCGGGCCATCCGATCGGCGGCCCGGCGTGCAGGATCGTGCGGTCTTCGAGCCCTTCGATCGCGTCGCCCGCCGCGGCGACGTCGACCAGAACCGGGTCGGCCGCGAGCATGCGTTCGACCGCGCGCGTGTTTGCCGCCTCGACGGCGGCGGCGACGTCACCGGCCATCACGCACCGAGCTTGTCCAGAAGATCGATCGTCCGCCGGTTGCCGCCCGCGGGCGGACTCCAGTCGACCTGGACCGCGTCGACCCCCCGCCCTTCGAGCGTCCGCGCGAATTGCGCGAGCCCGATATTGACCACGGCCACCGGGCCATTGAGCAGGTCCTGAATGGGGTCCTTGCGGTCCTTCACGGGCGGAATTTCCTTCGGCCTTTGCCGCCGCTAGTCTACCGCCCCGGCCGGTCGCGGTCAGCCGCCATATCGCGGTTGAACCGTGCCCGCGGACGCCGCAAGATCGCGGCGGGCGGACATTCGGAGGGCGACATGCTGGCGAACGGCGATCTGTCCGGGCTGGTCACGGATACCAGGGTCCACCGCCAGGTTTTCCAGGACCAGGCGATCTTCGATCTGGAAATGGAGCGGATCTTCGCGCGCAGCTGGGTCTATGTCGGCCATGCCTCGCAAGTGCCGGCGGCGGGCGACTTCATGTGCACCAGGATCGGCGTCCAGCCGGTCGTCATGACCCGTCACACCGACGGCAAGGTCCATGTCCTCTACAACCGCTGCGGCCATCGAGGCGTCAAGGTGGTCGCGGAGGAACAGGGCAACGCCAGGCGCTTCATGTGCATGTATCACGGCTGGACATACGACACGAACGGCGATCTCGACTTCGTCACCCAGCCGGAGGGCTACCCGGAAGGGCGCCAGCCCGACAAGGTGCGCGACGGCATGGGACGGGTCGCCCGGGTCGACAATTTGTGCGGCTTCGTGTTCGCCAACCTTTCGGAGGAAGGACCGGGTCTGCGCGACTGGCTCGGCGCCAACGCGGTCTGCCTGGAAGACCTCGCGGACAGCGCGCCGGACGGCGAGGTCGAGATCCGGGGCGGCGTCCACCGCTACCTGTATCGCGGCAACTGGAAGTTCCAGATCGACAACCTTTCCGACATGTACCACCCGGCCTACAGCCACGAATCGTCCTCGCGGCCCACCGGGCAGCAATTCGTCCGCCGAAAGGGGGACAAGGGCGGCATCGAGTTCCGCGGCAAGCGCGGCCGCGTGAAGTCGATGGACCCGCTCGGCGTCTCAGCGCTTCCCAACGGACATTCATGGCAGGGCGGGCTGCCGCAGATCGAGAACACCTCGGACCTCCACCGGGAATATGTCGAGCGGCTTGAGGCGCGGCTCGGACCGGAACGCACCAAGGAAGTGCTTACCAAGACGCGGCACAACGTCATCTTCTACCCCAACATGGCGATGCAGGAACTCAACCCGCATATCCGCGTCATCCGCCCGGTCTCGGCCGGGCTGACCGAGATCTTCGTCTACCCAATCAAGCTGAAGGGCGCGCCGGAGCAGATGTTCCGCGAGCAGATCCGCATCCTGAACGGCACGCATTCGGCGTCCTCGATGGTCCAGACCGACGACGTGGAAGCCTTCGCGCGGGCGCAGGAAGGGCTGGCGACCACCGGCAACGAGTGGATACTGCTTGCCAGGGCCGGAGAAGAGAAAGTCGATCCGGAAACCGGGCGGGTGAGCTCGATCGGCACCAGCGAAGTCGCGATGCGCAACCACTACGCGACCTGGCTCTCCCTGATGACGCACGCCTGATGCCGGGTGCGGGCGAAGGACAGGGCAACGCCGCGCTCGCCGAGCTTCTCGTCGCGCGCGAGGTGGAACGGTTCCTGATCCACGAGGTCGGGCTGCTCGACGACCGCCGCTTCGAGGACTGGATCGAGCTGTTCACCGAGGACGGAACCTACTGGGCGCCGGCGAAGCTGGACCAGGACGATCCTTGGGAGCATGTCTCGCTGTTCTTCGACGACCGCGAGCTGATGACGACGCGCCTCGCCCGGCTGCGCCACCCCAGGGTCTACGCCCAGATACCGCACAGCCGCACCAGCCACACGATCGGCAACGTCACCGTCGAGCCGCCCGAGCCGGGGGCGGATACCTACGAGGTCAGCGCGCGGTTCGCGATGCTCGACTACCGGCCGGGGCACGGCCAGCGGTCGTTCGGCGGACGCTACGAATACCGGCTCGTGCGCGAGGGAGACAGCTTCCTGATCGCCTCCAAGAAGGCGACGCTCCTGAATTGCGACGCCGTCCACGAGGCGATCTCGATCCCGTTCTGACACGGACGACGCGCCGCTCGCTTCGCTCGGTCGAAATGACGGGAGGCGGACCGGCGACGCCGGCTCGATACCCGGCTATGATCCGGCCGACCTCGCGACAACGGGGAGGGTGTTCGATGCCGGTTCCGTTTTCCGGCGGCTGCGCCTGCGGCGCGATCCGCTATATCTGCTCCAAGGAGCCCTTCGTCTCCTACGCCTGCCATTGCACGGAATGCCAGAAGCGGACGGGCGCGGCCTTCGGCACGTCGATCCAGGTGCCGGTCGAGGGGCTCGCCGTCGACAGGGGCGAGCCCAGGGTCCGGCGGCGGGTCGCCGACAGCGGCAACGAGATCGACGTCCGCTTCTGCGGCGATTGCGGCACTTCGGTCTTCGCCGGCGGGCCGGCGCGTCCGCATGTCAGGGTGATCTTCGCCGGAACGCTCGACGATCCGAGCTGGGTACCGATCAAGGCGAATATCTGGACCCGGAGCGCCCTCCCCTGGGTGCATCTCGACCCCGATATAGAACGCTTCGAGATGCTGCCGGATTTCGCGAAGTACTACGAGAACAGGTGAAGGGACGCCCCGCATGGCACGTCGCAAGAGCATCGAGATCGAGAGCTTCCGGCACGCCAACCCGATCCCCAACGCGTCCAGGATCGGCAACCTCGTGATGTCGGGGGTCATCCTCGGGCGCGATCCGGAGACCGGCGAATACCCGCCGAGCCTCGCGGAGCAGGCGGCGCTGGTCTTCCGCTTCATGCGCGAGACCGTCGAGGCGGCCGGCGGAACGACCGACGACATCCTCAAGGTCAACATCTACCTCAAGGACGCATCCGACCGCGCGGCGCTCAACGATCTGTGGACCGGGATGTTCCCCGACCCCGACGCCCGGCCGGCGCGCCATACCCAGCCCGACGTCTCCGGCCGGGAAGGCGTCTTCATCCAGTGCGACTTCACCGCGGTGATCGACGACTGAAGAGATGGAATGGCTGGTGGGCCCGGCCGGACTCGAACCGGCACTCCCTGTCGGGAAGCAGATTTTAAGTCTGCTGTGTCTGCCAATTCCACCACGGGCCCTTGCGCCTCTCGCGCCGGGCGGATGATACGCCGGGCCCGGATCGCGGCCTAGCGGAGACTGCGGCGGCGGTTGCGCCCGCGCTGGACGGGTGCGAGCATCCTTCCCGTCGAAACCGGCGGGACGACGGCTCCGATGCTGCGCTCGGGTGAAGACTATCTCGCGGGCATCCGCGACGGGCGGGTGGTCTATATCGGCAAGGAGCGGGTGGGCGACGTTACCGACCATCCGGCCTTCGCCAATGCCGCGCGGATGTACGCCGCGATGTACGACCTCAAGCGCGCGGACGACATGCGGGACGTGCTCTGGGTGGAAGAGGACGGCGAGCGGTCCGCGGCCTATTTCCTTAAACCGCGCAGCCGCCGAGACCTCGAGATCCGCACCGCGGCGCACCGCGCCATCGCCGGGTTCTCGCACGGGCTGCTGGGGCGCTCTCCGGACCACGTCGCATCCTCGATCACCGGCCTTTCCATCGGGTCGGCGGTGTTCGACCGCGACGGGGGCGCCCGGTCGGAGAGGATCGACGCCTATTACGAGCACGCGCGGGCGCGCGACCTCTACCTCGCCTACGCCATCCTGCCGCCGCAGGGCGCGCGCAAGCCCGAGCTTTACCAGAGCGCCGACAAGAGCCCGCCGACCCTTCGGGTGACGGCGGAGGACAACCAGGGCGTCGTCCTCAACGGGATGAAGATGCTGGCGACCGGCGCGGTATTCGCCGACGAGCTCTGGATCGGCAACATCATCCCGCTCGCGCCGAGCCAAATTAAGGAGTCGGTGACCTGCGCGGTTCCGGTGAACGCGCCGGGCGTCTCGCTCTGGGCGCGCAAGCCGTTCGGGGCGGCGCAGGGGATCGAGTTCCACAACCCCCTCGCCCACCGCTTCGACGAATCGGATTCGATGATCGTCTTCGACGACGTGCCCGTGCCCTGGGACCGCGTCTTCGTCCACGACAACCCCGGGCTGTCGCGCGACATCTATGTCGAGACCCCGGCGCATTACATGTCGAACCACCAGTCGAACGTGCGCTTCGCCGCCAAGCTCAGGCTGCTGATCGGGCTCGCCTCCAAGATCGCCCGGTCGAACGGGGCGCGCGACATTCCGGCGGTGCGGGAGGTTCTCGGCGAGCTCGCCTCGATGGAGGCGGCCTACGGCGCCATCGTCGACGGCCAACTCCAGGCGTTCGGGGAGACCGGCAACGGATACGTCCACGTGAACGAACGCTACATGTACGCGGCGATCAACTACGCGGTCGAGAATTACGGCAAGATCTGCGACCAGGTGCGCACTCTGATGGGCGGCGGCGTGTTCCAGATGCCGGCGAGCATCGACGTGATGCAGGACCCCGCGCTGCGCCGGTCCTTCGACGATTACTGGTCGACGATGGACGAGACCGCGGTGGACCGCATGAAGCTGTTCCACCTCGCCTGGGACATGCTGGGCTCCGAATTCGGGATGCGCCACGACCAGTACGAAAAGTTCTATGTCGGCCAGCGCTTCATCGTCCGCGACTACAATTTCCGCCACACGCCATGGGACGACTACGAGGGCATCGCGGACGGAATCATGGCGGGCTACGACGCGCCGTAGGGGCGCCTCGGCAAGGGAAACCCTTGCACGGAGTCTGGACGACAAAGACTTCCACGAATAGGTTTCGACGATAAAGAAACCAAATAGTGGAGTGTCCTGTTGTGCCATTTACATTTGTGCATACGGCGGATTGGCAGTTGGGCAAACAATTCGCCAATATTGATGGCGATGCTGGCGCAGCTTTGCGCAATAGACGCATCGAGGCCGTTAGAGCGGTCGGGGAGTTGGCGACGGAGCGCCGTGCGGATGCGATCCTGGTCGCCGGGGACGCGTTTGACCACAATGCCGTGGCTGACCGGACCGTGATCCAGATGCTGAATGCACTGGAGAGCTTTGCGGGGGCGTGGATATTCATACCCGGCAACCACGATCCCGCCCTGGCGGACTCGGTCTGGACCCGACTGAACCATCTCGTCCCACCGAGTAACGTGCATTTGGCTCTGGAGCCGGAGACGACGCTTTCTCTTCAGGACGGGCGGGCTTGTGTGTTGCCGGCGGTGCTTCGGCGACGCCATGAGATCGACGATCTTACGGCATGGTTCGATGCAGCCGAGACACCTCAAGGCACGATTCGGGTGGGTGTGGCGCATGGGTCTGTACCGGAGTTCCTGCCGGGCGCCTCGGAGTCGCCGAACCCCGTCGCCGCTCGCAGGGCAGAGGCGGCGCAGCTTGATTATCTGGCTTTGGGAGACTGGCACGGCACCCTGAAGGTCGACGACCGGACATGGTATTCCGGCACGCCGGAAACCGACAATTTCCAGTCGCGCGATCCGGGCAACGTGCTGCTTGTCACGATCCACGAACCCGGCGCCCCACCGGAAGTGGAGAAAGTCCGCACGGGTCATTTCACCTGGCGGCAAGAAACTGCGGAAGTGCGTAGTGCCGATGAGGTCGAGGCCCTGGATCGGAAGATATCAGAGTCGGCGCCCGAAGCGGGCCGCGTCCTTCTTTGGCTGAGGCTACGCGGCGCGATCGATCTCGCCACTCGCGGCCTACTTCTTGCACGCCTCGCGCACTGGGAGGCGCTGCTCCACCATCTGCGTATCGACGACGAACTAATGAACGAGCCAAGCGACGACGACCTCGACCGCATCGATCGGAGCGGCTTTGTGCGCGCGGCCGTGGAGCGGCTGCGGGAACGCGCCGACGACGAACACGATAACGAAAGCGAGGCTGCGGCGATGGCCTTGGTCCGACTCTACGAAACCCATCTCGCGGCGGAAGGATAAGAGGATGCGGATCGATCGTTTGACCGTCCGCGACTTTCGCAATCTGGAAAATGTCGAGATCGAAGGCTTGGAACCCAGCATAACGGTCATCGCGGGCGAAAACGAGGAAGGCAAGTCGACGCTTCTCAAGGCGCTTCAGGCCGCGTTTTTCGACCGCCACGGGCTGACCGGGAAGGCGATAGACGAAATATTGCCGTTCGGTACGAAAGGCCTTCGCCCGAGTGTCGATGTCGAATTCGAGGTCGACGGGACGCAGTACCGTCTGGAAAAGGCGTTCTCACAGAATCCGGCGGCATTGCTGGCTGCCGGTACCGGGCGCTGGCAGGGCGACCACGCCGAAGACCGGCTGCGGGAACTTCTCGGCTTCTCGCAACCGGGGCGCGGCGCGGCCAAGGAAGAGCACCGGGGACTTGCCGGCCTTCTATGGGTAGAACAAGGCCGCGCCTTTCAACCTCTGGAAATGAACCGGGACAGTCAAGCGGTACTCCGGGAAGCGATCGAGGAGGAAGTCGGACAAGTGCTCGGCGGCGAGCGCGGCCGCCGACTGCTGGATGCCGTCGAAAAACGCTGGAGCGAGTACTACACCCCAACCGGCCGGGAAAAAGAGACGCTGGGTGGGCACCGCAAACGAGTTACGGAGCTTGAGGAGAAGTACGAAGAGAGGACCGGTGCGCTGCGCGACTACGACAAAAAGGTAGAGGCACTGGAAACGTTGCGCGGCCGCCTCGCCCGGTACCGGCGCGACGGTTCGCTCGCAGAGGCAAAAGAGGACAGGGACCGCGCCGATAGCGCCGTCCGCCAGCTGGAGGAGGTCGATACGGGAGTTGCGACCGCGGGAGCGCGCATGGAGGAGACGCAAGCGGTCGCCGCGACCGCCCAGCGCGAGAAAATCTTGCGCGCGGATCTCGCGACCCAGGCAGCCGCTCACCGCGAAGAAACTTCGAAAGCGGAAGAGGCGTTGCGGACCTTGGAGCCGGAGGGCGTTCTGGCCCAACGGACGCTCGCCGAGGCAGAAGCGCGGTTCGAACGCGCCAGCCGTCTACGGGGGACGGCGGAAGCCGCATGGCAATTCGCGCGGCGGACCAGGGAGCGGGCAGAGCTCACAGCCCAATTGCAGGAATCGGAACGCCAGCTGGGCCAGGCCGAATCCTTGATCGAAGAGGCGGACCGTGAGCGGCAAACGCTGGCTGGCAACCCGGTTGACGAGGATACCCTCGATAAACTGCGGGACTTGGATACCCAACGTCTACGCCTCGGGGCCGCGCTTGACGCCTCAGCGGCCTCTCTCGCGTTCGCCCCAGAGGATGGCAGGACGGTCTCGCTGGACGGGCGGCCGGTCGATACGAGCGGGTCGGTTCGGGTTTCCGAGACCAAGACCTTCCATCTGCTGGGCTTCGGCGCGATGGAGGTGACGCCGGGCGGAACGGACATTTTGCGCCTGCGCACGGACCTAGCGGAAATAGACGGCCGATGGCAGAGCGAGCTGCGTCGGTTGGGGCTGGCCGATCTTGCGGCGGCGGAGGCGGCCCTGCGCGCCAGGCAAGCCTCGGCCGGCCGACTGGAAGGTCTGAACGGCAGGCTCGATGGCACCGTACCCGAGGGCGTCGAAGAGTTGCGGCAAATAGTCCGGAAAATACGCGAATCCCTTATGCCTCTCGGACAGGACACCGACTTACCGGATGTCGAGCCCGCCCGGCGGGCCGAAGCGGATGCTGAGACCCGACGCGACGCAGCGGTCCTCGCGGCCGAGGGCGCCATGCAGGAGCGGGATACCGCGAAGCAGCGGCACGATAAGGCACGGGAAGAACAAATTGCCGCCGAAGCCAATCTCGGTCTCAAGACGGAACAGTTGCGCGGGCTGGAAGCGGCACTCGCGCGAGCGCGCGAGGAACTTGGGGACGAGGAGTTGGCGGAGCGTGTCCGCGAGGCCGAGAAGGAGCTGGCCGAACGACGAGCAAAGTACCGGACTCTGCAAGACCAGCGCGAGGCGTTGGATCCGGAAGCGGTGAAGATCGAGCAGGAACGCGCCCGCGAAGCATACGATCGGCTCGAAGAATCAATCCGCGACGCCGAGCGGGAAGAGCGCGACCTGACCGTCGAACTGCGCGCGCTCGGGCAGAGCGGGCTGGCCGAAGAGTTGGAGCGGATGGAAGGCGAGCTGGAAATCGCCCGAAGGGAACTGGACCGGATCGAGGCAGATGCGAAGGCATGGAAACTGCTGCTGGAAACCTTGCGCAAGGCCGAGAGCGAGGCGAAGGAAACCTTCCTCGAACCGGTGCGCGAGCGGCTGCGACCCTATTTGCGCATGCTGTTTCCGGAAACAGAATTGCGTCTGAAGGAGGACGACCTTGAGATAGAGGCTATCGTGAGGAATGGCGTGGCGGAGCCGTTCGTCAGCCTCAGCGTCGGCGCGCGCGAGCAGATCGCCGTGCTTACCCGTCTGGCGCTTGCCGACCTCCTGCATCAAAAGGGCAAGCCGGTCGCTCTCATTCTCGACGACCCTCTGGTCAACAGCGACGGCGAACGGTTCCGGCGCATGCAGCTTGCGTTAAGGAAAGCCGCCGCATCCATTCAAATCATCGTCCTGACCTGCCATGAGGAGCGTTACGAATCCCTGGGCGCAAAGACGATTCGCCTGGCGAATCGCAAGAACGGCGGATAGCGCGCGCCCACGAGGTCGCGGTTGCCGTCCCGTGCGGCGCTGCCTAGAGTTTCGGGCCGGACGGAACCGTGTGCGGCAGAATCAACGGACAGGGATGCAAGGCATGCTCAAACGGATTGCGGTACTCGGTGCGATCGCCGCCACGGCGGCAGCGGCAGGTGCGGTCTTCCCGACCGGCGCGGTCGCGGCGGACAAGCTAAATTTGCGCTACAGCCAGTGGCTGCCGCCGGCGCACTGGACCCAGCGGCCGCTGCTGCACAAGTGGTACAAGGAGGTCTCCGCGGCGACCGACGGCCGGGTCAACATTCAGCCGACCGCGAAAGGGCTGGGCGCGCCGCCGCGCCAGTACCAGCTCGCCCGCGACGGCATCGCCGACGTGGTCTGGGTGGTGCACGGCTACACGCCGGGCTCGTTCCCGCTGAGCGAGATGGTGGAGCTTCCGTTCATCACGAAGAGCGGGGAGGCCAACTCGGTCGCCTACTGGCGGGTGTTCAAGAAGGTTCTCGAGCCGGCGGGGATGCACAAGGAAGTGCACACGCTGACGATGTTCGTCCACGTGCCGGGGCAGGTCTACAACAACAAGCGCCCGATCAACGCGCTGGCCGACTTCAAGGGGCTCAAGCTCCGTATTCCGAACGCCATCGTCTCGGAGGCGCTCAAGGCGCTCGGCGCGGTCCCGATGTCGGCGCCCGTGACCAAGCTGCGCGACGGTCTGGCAAAGGGCGTGTTCGACGGCACGACCCTGACCGACGAGGCGATCTATGCATTCAAGATCGCCAAGTTCACCAAATACGCCACCCACATCCCGGGCGGGCTCTACAACGTCTCGTTCTCGATGGCGATGAACAAGGCGAAATGGCAGAAGATCGCCGCCAACGACCAGGCGACCGTGATGAAGCTGGCCGGCGAAGCCCTCTCGCTCCGGATCGGGCGCGGGTGGGACGAGCGCGAGGCATGGGCTCCGTCCAAGCTGAAAGAGGACGGCGTGGTCTGGAACACCCTGGAGGGTGCCGCGCTCGCCGGCCTCAAGGACAAGCTGAAGCATTACGAGGCGCGCTGGATCGAGAAGGCGAACAAGGCCGGCATCGACGGCGCGAAGGCGCTGGAGATGTTCCGCGCCGAGGTCACGGGCTACCGCGGCTAGCCTGAACTGGGCGCCGGCGTCGTAGCGCCGGCGCCCGGCGTAACCCATGTCCGCTCTCGGCGAGCACCCGCGCGAAGGCGGGCTGGAACGGCGCCTCGCGCATTGTCTCGACGTCACGCTCGGCGGGCTGCTCGCCGTGCTGGTCTTCGCGATGATGGCGCTCACCTTCGTCGACGTGTTCGGCCGGCAGGCGTTCAACGCGCCGGTCCCGGCGGGGTTCGAGGTGACCGAGGTGATGATGGGCTTCACCGTCTATCTCGGCCTCCCCATCGTCTGCGCCCGGCAGGATCACATCACGATCGGGCTCCTCGACCGACTGTTCAGCGGCCCGGCCCGGCGCATCCAGAAGTTCCTCGTCAACCTGCTCGCCGGCGCGCTCAGCCTGTTCTGGACGCGCGAGATGTGGATCCAGGCGGAAGCGCTCGACCAGGCCAACGAGCTGATGATGTTCCTGCAGATCGAGACCGGGGTCTTCGTCTACGGGATGGCGGTCTTGACGCTGATGGCGGCCGCGATCCTGCTGTTTCTCGCCGTCATAGCGCTGGCGGGACCCGGCGAAGGCCACGGCAGGGGGGGTGGCTGAGTCATGGAAGCCGTCGTCATCGGCTTCATGGCCCTGTTCGCGCTGCTCCTGCTGCGGGTGCCGATCGCCTTCGGCATGGGGCTGGTGGGGACGCTGGGCTTCGCCTGGTTCGTCGGCCTCGCGCCGGCGATGAGGAGCATCGGCAATACCGCCACCGACATGGTGATGGTCTACGATTTTTCGGTGCTGCCGCTGTTCATCCTGATGGGCAATTTCGTCGCGCGGTCCGGGATCAGCCAGGACCTCTACGAGGCGTCGAACAAGTGGCTCGGGCACCGGCGGGGCGGGCTCGCGATGGCGACCGTGGTGGCCTGCGGCGGGTTCAGCGCGGTCTGCGGGTCGAGCTTCGCCACCGCCGCCACCATGGCCAAGGTGGCGATGCCGCCGATGCGGCGTTTCGGCTATGCCGACAGCCTCGCGGCCGGTTCGATCGCCGCCGGCGGAACCCTCGGCATCCTGATCCCGCCGAGCATCGCGCTGGTGTTCTACGGCATCATGACCGAAACGGATATCGGCCAGCTTTTCGCGGCGGGCATAATCCCGGGCATCCTCGGCGTCGCGCTCTATGCCGGCGCGGTCGCGGTGATGACCCGGATCAATCCCGAGCTCGGTCCGCCCGCCGAACCGGTGCCGTGGTCGGAACGCATCCGCGCGCTCGGCGGGGTGTGGGGCATGCTGGTGCTGTTCCTGATCGTGATGGGCGGGATCTATGTCGGCTTCTTCACCCCGACCGAGGCGGCCGGGATCGGGGCGACGGGCGCGTTCGTCATCGCGCTCGCCCGGCGGACGCTGACGTTTCGGGTGACGCTCGAAATCCTCGCCGAGAGCGGGCGCACCACGGCGGTCCTGATGACGCTGCTGATCGGCTCGCTGCTGTTCGCCAACTTCATCAACGTCTCGCGCTTACCCAACGTGCTCGCCGACTGGTTCGAGACCGTCGATATCGCGCCCATAGCCGTCGTCCTGATCCTGGTCGCGATCTACATCGTCCTCGGCTGCATTCTCGAAAGCGTGTCGATGATGCTGCTGACCGTGCCGGTCTTCTATCCGGTCATGCAGGCGCTCGGCTTCGACCTGATCTGGTTCGGCATCGTCGTCGTGGTGGTGATCGAGATCAGCCTGATAACCCCTCCCATCGGGCTCAACGTGTTCGTCCTTAATGCAATGCTGCCGGACATCAGGCTGACCGAGATATTCCGCGGCGTCCTTCCCTTCGTCGCCGCCGACCTCGTCCGCGTCGCGCTGATCGTGTTCATCCCGGCGCTCTCGCTCTACCTGCCGAGCTTCATGGAATGAATTCACTCCGCGTTTGAACCGCGGACCGAACCCTGCGATCATCGGAAGCATGGCTACCATCGCCCTTGAGACACCGAACCGCCTCGCGCCGGAACAGTTGGCGTTCTACCGCGAGCACGGCTATCTGACGCCGTTCCGGGCGGTGGGGACGGACGAGACGGCGGCGATGCGCGCCTCGCTCGATGCGTTCGAGGCGGAGCGCGGGTTCTCGGCCGGCGACATTCACATGAAGGGCCATCTCTGCTTCCCCTGGTCGCACGCCCTCGCGGAGCGACCGGAGATCCTGGACGTGGTGGAGGACCTGATCGGCCCCGATATCCTGCTCTTCGCTTCGAAATTCTGGATCAAGCCGCCGCGGTCGGGGCGCTTCGTCTCATGGCACCAGGATTCGGCCTATTTCGGCCTCGACCCGCACGCCCTGGCGGCGATCTGGATCGCGCTCACCGAAAGCAACCGGGCCAACGGCTGCATGCGCGTGATTCCGGGCTCGCATCTGGGGACCGCCCACTGGCACCGGGAGACCCCGGACGACGACAACCTGCTGGGACGCGGCCAGACTATCGAAGGGCTCGACGAATCGAAGGCCGTCGACCTGGAGCTTCGGGAGGGCGAGTTCTCGATCCACCACGAGCGCACGGTGCACGGTTCGCTGCCGAACCGGACCGACGGGCCGCGTATCGGGCTGGCGTTGTTCTACATCCTGACCTCGGTGCGCTCGACGATCGGACGGCGCGCGGCGACCCTGGTGCGCGGCGTCGACCGGTTCGGGCATTGGGACGACGAGCCGGTGCCGCGGGTCGACGGCGATCCCGCGATCCTCGAATACATGCGCGCCGCGCAACGCCGCTACCACGACCCGGCCTACACGCAGGAAGCCAGCGGCGGGGCTTAACCCCCCGAGACGTGCAGGATCGCGATCATCGAGACGACGGCCAGCGTCACGCCGGCGTTGAGCTTCCACATGCCCTTCTTGCGCGCGACGTCGGGGAGCGACCGGTCGGTCATCGCGGCGAAGCCCTGGAAGCCGAGCAGAACCCCCACCCCCAGCATCAGCCCGAGAACCGGCGCTTCCCAGCTCATCGGTCTTCCGGTTCGGGCGGGTTGTCGGGGGACTCGTCGGTCGGCTCTCCGCCGAGCGCGACCAGTGCCGTCTTGACCTCCGAGAGCGCGCGGTCGAGCGCCGCCTCGTCGGTTCCGCGCAGCACGACGCTGACCCCGAAGCGGCGCTGCCGCATGGCGGGATAGCTGCCGATGTCGATCTCGGGAAAGCGGTCCTGCAACTCGCCGAGCGACTCGGCGATGGCTCCCTCGGGCAGATGCACGTGGACCGCGCGCGCCTGCATTCGCGAGCCGCCCGAGAGGTGGTGCTTCATCCCGTCGAACATCGCCTGCATGATCTGCGGCACGCCGGCGAGCACGAACACATTCTCCTTGCGGTAGCCGGGCGCCGCGCTGACCGGGTTGCCGATCAGCTCGGCCCCTTCGGGGAAGGTGGCCATGCGCATCCTGGCCTCGTTCATCTCGCCGCTGCGGAGGAAGGAGCGGATGAGCTCGACCACCTCGGGGTCGCGGTACATGCCGACGCCGAACGCCTCGGCGACGCATTCCGACGTGATGTCGTCGTGGGTGGGCCCGATCCCGCCGGTGGTGATCACGTAGTCGAACGCGGCCCGACACTCGTTCACCGTATCGACGATCTTGTTGCGGTCGTCGGGAACGATACGGACCTCGCGCAGCCTGATGCCGAGCGATTCCAGGCCCTTGGCGAGATAGTTGATGTTCTTGTCCTGGGTGCGGCCGGAAAGGATCTCGTTGCCGATAACCACGACGCAGGCGGTGACGATTCCCTGTTCGGCCATTGCTACTCCGGAGCGGCGCGACCCGGGCGGCATATTACGCAGGCGCCGGGAGCCGAACCACCCTCGCCCATCCCGGCGAACGGGCTGGACCGTTCGGTCGCGCGGACCGTATAAACGGGCCCATGACCGACCGCTGGGGAAGCACCGAGGCGCTGCGCGAGCCGGCGCAGCACGTGCCGGTTCACGGGCCGGAGGCGTTCGCGGCGATGCGGCGGGCGGGCCGGCTGGCCGCCGAGGTGCTCGATTTCATCGCTCCCCATGTGGTGCCGGGAGCGACCACCGGCGCGCTGGATACGCTGTGCCACACGTTCATCGTCGAGCGCGACGCGGTTCCCGCGCCGCTCAACTATCGCGGCTTCCCGAAATCGATCTGCACGTCGGTCAACCATGTCGTCTGCCACGGAATCCCCGGCGACAAGGTGCTCAAACACGGCGACATCGTGAATATCGACATCACGGTGATCCTCGACGGCTGGCACGGCGATACCAGCCGCATGTTCCCGGTCGGCCGCGCGGGCGTGAAGGCGCGCCGCCTGATGGACGTCACCTACGAAGCGATGATGCGCGGGATCGAGGCGGTCCGGCCCGGCGCGACGCTGGGCGATATCGGCCACGCGATACAGAGCTGCGTGGAGCGCGAGCGCTACTCGGTGGTGCGCGATTTCTGCGGCCACGGCCTCGGGCGGATCTTCCATTGTCCGCCGAGCGTGCTCCACTACGGCCGGCCGGGGGAAGGCATGAGGCTCGCCGAGGGCATGTTCTTCACCATCGAGCCGATGGTGAACGCCGGGCGCTACGAGACCAAGATCCTGTCCGACGGCTGGACGGCGGTGACCAAGGACCGCTCGCTGTCGGCCCAGTTCGAGCATTCGCTGGGCGTGACCGCCGACGGCTGCGAGATCTTCACGCTCTCTCCCGCGGGGCTGCACAAGCCGCCCTACGGGTGACCGCCCGACAACACGACACGGGAGGAACGCGGTGAGCAAGTCCCTCGGCGCCCTGTGGCGCGACCGCTTCGAGCTCGACAACCCGGCGCTCGAAGACGAAACCGCCGACCCGGCGGTGGAGAAGCTGCTCGCGCACCGGACGCAGCGGCTCTACACCGACCGGCCGATCCCCGCCTCCGTGCTCGACACCCTGATCGCCGCCGGCCTCTCGGCCGCGACCAAGTCGGACCTCCAGCAGGTCTCGATGATCCGCATAAGCGACCGCGCGCTCAGGGAACGCATCGGCGCGCTGCTCCCCGGCATGCCGTGGATCGTCCAGGCGCCCGAGTTCTTCATCGTCTGCGGCGACAACCGGCGGATCCGGCGGGTGTGCGCGCTGCGCGGACTCGATTACGAGAACGACACGATGGACGCCGTGCTCAACGCCACCATCGACGCGGCGATCGCGATGCAGCAGATGGTCTGCGCGGCCGAGATCATGGGCCTCGGCTGCTGCCATATCAGCCACGTGCGCGACCACGTGGACGCCATCGCGGAGATGCTGGCGATCCCGGACCACGTGTTCCCGATCTCCGGCCTCTGCGTCGGCTACCCGGCGCGCGAAGGGTTCGTCAGCGTCCGCCTCTCGCCCGCGGCCACGATCCATACCGACCGCTACGACGACAGCCGTCTGGCCGACGAGATCGACCTCTACGACCGCCGCCGCGACGGCCGCTATTCGATCCCGGCGGAGAAGTACAAGCACACCGACCGCTTCGGCACGCCCGAATTCTACGGCTGGTCGGAAGACAAGTCCCGCCAGATGGCGGTGGACGATGGCCGCACCATGCGGGCCTATCTGGAAAAGGCGGGGTTCAAGTTGGGGTGAGCGCCCCTCGATACGGCGCTGAAGCGCCTACTCGGGATGAGGGGGGTTTTGTGTGCGTTCGACCAATCCCTCATCCTGAATAGGCGCTTCAGCGCCGTATCGAAGGGCGCGTATCGAGGGGTTCACCTTCCGGCGAGGAACAGCACCTCGGTCTTGCGCGGCAGGTCGCGGAAGCTGAGCTCGATCGAGGGTCCGTCGTGGTGGCGGACCGGCCACTTGGCCTTGGCGCGCGCGATGAAGGCCTGCACCCCGCCCATCGAGCCGTAATGCATCGGGATGACCAGCATGGGCTTGATCCTGCCCAGCACCTCGAACAGCTCCTGGTGGCTCATCGTCCACATGCCGTCGATCGGCGCAAACGCGATGTCGATGCGCCCGAGATCGCGGAGCTGGTCCTCCGACAGCACGTGGTGCAGATGAGAGATGTGGACGATGCAAAGCCCCTGGCTCTCGATGACGAACATCGAATTGCCGTTGCGCCACTTGCCGCCGAACTCGGCGAGGTTGGTCGGCACGTTCCTGACCCGGACGTCCTTGACCGAGACGTTGTGCCGGGCGATGCCGCCCGCCGGGTCCCAGCCGCGCAGCACGTGCGGGATGCCGTCCTCGACCGCGTAGCTGTAATGCGTGTCGTGCGAGTTGTTCATGGTGACGATGGTGGGCAGGAACGGCGGGCGGACGTAGTCGTTGTAGTCGGTCGCCACCCGCACGCCCTGCGGCGACTCGACGACGAACGTCGAATGCCCGACGAAGTCGATCCTGACGTGATGCGCCTTGACGGAGGCGATCCGGAACGATGCCGGCATGAACCCGCCCGGCGCCCGCGCCATCGGGTAGCAGCTCGCTTCGGCCGACCCGCCGGACCCGGCCCAGGCGAGGAGCGCGGCGGCCAATGCAACCGCCAATCGCTGGAAAGCCCTCATCGGCATGCCCACCTGCAAGATGTCGACCGGCAGCCATTGTCGCCGCGAAAGGCTGTCGACGCCAGCCCGGCGCGGGGGCTTTGACCGGCCGGGAGGAGTGCGCAACACTTGCCGGGACCGCGCCATGACGACCGATCGCCACCATCTGGGCCACCGCGACAGACTCCGCGACCGCTTTCTCAAAGGCGGCGGGAATTCGCTGCACGACTACGAAGTCCTGGAGCTTCTGCTGTTCCAGGCGATCCCGCGGCGCGACACCAAGCCGATCGCCAAGGCGCTCATAAAGCGCTTCGGCTCCTATGCCGGGGTGCTTCGCGCCCAGCCCGCGGAATTGCGGACGGTGGACGGCGTGGGAAAGGCGGCGGCGGTGGCGATAAGGACGGTCGCCGAAGCCGCGACCCTGCTGGGCCGGGAGGAATCCCTCAACGGCGAGGTGCTCAACTCATGGGACCGGCTGGTGGCCTATCTGCGGACGCGGATGGCGCACGAGAAGAACGAGTGCTTCCGGGTGCTCTTTCTCGATACCAAGAACCGGCTGATCGGGGACGAGGAACAGCAGCGCGGCACCGTCAACCACACGCCGGTCTACCCGCGCGAGGTGATGAAACGCGCGCTGGAGCTCACCGCCAGCGCGGTCATCATGGTGCACAACCACCCCTCGGGCGATCCGAGCCCGTCCAGGGCCGATATCGAGATGACCCGCCAGGTGCGCGACGTCGGAAAGAGCCTCGGAATCACGCTCCACGACCACGTCATCGTCGCCCGCGGGGGACATTCGAGCTTCCGCGCGATGGGGCTGCTCGATTGAGAACCGCCGGCGCCCCTCGATACGGCCCTTCGGGCCTACTCGGGATGAGCGGGTCTTGTTTTCTGGATCCAACCCACCCCTCATCCTGAGTAGCCCCGGACTTCGTCCGGGGCGTATCGAAGGGGGAATTACTAGAATACTTGACAGCGGTCGGTTTGCGTGGCGCGGATCGGCGCCCGCACCGTCGCCCCATCCCGGCGGGCGCGCATCCGTCCCGCCCTGCCGTCATGGTCGGCGAAGGCCGACCATCCACGAGTTTTTCTGGCGGGGCGGAACGACAAAAAAGCGTGGATGGTCGGCCTTCGCCGACCATGACGCGGGGAAACGGTTCCGTTCGGACCGGATACGCCCCGACACCTCCCGCAACGCCGGTCAAACTCCCACTCGTCAAGTAATCGGGATAAGCTCCTATCGAAGGGCCTCATCCTGAGTAGGCGCTTCAGCGCTGTATCGAAGGACGGAAACTTGAGGAGAAAGACATGTCGCTGCTGCCGCTGACCATGACGTTCTGGGATTACGACCGGGTGCGCCCGCTGGCCGACGGCACGGTGAAGATCGAGGGCTGCGACGCGGTCCATCTCGCGCTCGACATCCACGACATCTTCTTCCGCGCGATCCGTAACCACGAGTTCGACGTGACCGAGCTCTCCTTCTCCTCCTACATGATGATGGTCGACCGGGGCGATGTGCCCTATGTCGCGATCCCGGTGTTTCTGTCGCGCATGTGGCGCTATTCGGCGATCTACATCCGCACCGACCGCGGCATCCAGGGGCCGGAGGATCTGAAGGGGCGCGAGGTCGGCGTGCCGGAATACCAGGTCACCGCCGCGCTCGCCGCGCGCGGCATGCTGTCCGACGAGTACGGGGTCAAGGCGTCCGACATCGTCTGGCGCACCGGCGGGATCGAGGACCCGGGGCGGCCGGAGAAGGTGAAGCTGGACCTTCCCCCGGACATCGTCTGCACGCCGATCCCGGCCGACAGGAGCCTGAGCGGCATGATGGTCGCGGGCGAGCTGGACGCGATGGTCTCGCCCCTGCCGCCGTCATGCTTCACCGGCGGGCACCCCGATATCGGCCGCCTGTTCCCCGATTTCCGGGCCCTGGAAAAGGCCTATTGGAAGAAGACCGGCGTGTTTCCGATCATGCATGTGGCGGCGATCCGCCGCGAGCTCGTCGAAGAGCACCGATGGCTCGCCAACAACGTGTTCGAAGCGTTCGAGAAGGCCAAGAAAACGGTCATGCCGGGCCTGCGCAATTTCGGCGCGGTCAAGGCCACCGTGCCGTGGCTCGCGGCCGAGGTCGAGGAGACGATCCGGCTGATGGGCGAGGACTACTGGCCCTACGGCATCGAGCGCAACGTGAAATCGATCGAGACCATGGCGCGCTACTCCCACGAACAGGGCCTGTCCAGGCGCCTTCTGACGGTGGAAGAGCTGTTCGCGCCGGAGACCCTGGAGCAGTCGAAGAGCTGATCCGCCCCTCGAAAGGGGCTTATCCCGATTACTTGACGAGTGGGAGTTTGACCGGCGTTCCGGGAGGTGTCGGGGCGTATCCGGTCCGAACGGAACCGTTTCCCCGCGTCATGGTCGGCGAAGGCCGACCATCCACGCTTTTTTGTCGTTCCGCCCCGCCAGAAAAACTCGTGGATGGTCGGCCTTCGCCGACCATGACGGCAGGGCGGGACGGATGCGCGCCCGCCGGGATGGGGCGACGGTGCGGTCGTCGATCCGCGCCACGCAAACCGACCGCTGTCAAGTAATCGGGATAAGCCCCCCTCGAAACGCCCCTCGATACGGCCCTTCGGGCCTACTCGGGATGAGGGGGGTGGTTTGTGTCTACCCCGCCGTCCCCTCATCCTGAGTAGGCGCTTCAGCGCCGTATCGAAGGGGGTGCTGCTCTCATGCACGGTTGGATTGAAATTCCGGTTGTTCTTATCTATTCGATTTGGTATGATTAATATCAAATCCGGCATATCATGGACTGGAACGAACGGGGAACGACAATGATCGGAAAAAACAAATGGGGAACGCGAATGGGCCTTATGAAGAGGCCTCGTCGGGGCCTCGCGGGCGCGATTCCGCCGGTTTCGCGCGGCGCGGAGCAGGGTGCCGGCCCGGGAGCAGACTATGGACAAGTCATTGAATTACCGTTGTTTTATTGTCATCCTTCCCATGCTCGTCCAACCGTGTTCCGCCCATCCCGCCGACCGCGATTCGGCGGCGGCCGATTCCGCGCCGCCGTTGGCCGATGACGGCATTGCCGAAAACGATTACTGAAACCCTCGGGGCGATTACTTATAATTGAACTTCAAATCTTGTTTCTCCTTATACCGATATTGTTATGCATAAGCGGAACCGTATCGACATAACCTGCCGCAATGTGGACCGGCTCGGGGCCCCGGGGAGCGACACGATCTTCTGGGACCGCGCGCTCGCGGGGTTCGGCGTCCGCGTCTATCCCTCCGGCCGCAAGGTCTACGTGGTGCAGGCCCGCGCCGGCGGCGGGCCGAGGCGGGCCACGCTCGGCGTCCACGGCGAGCTGACCGCCGGGCGGGCGCGCAAGCGGGCGGGCGCGGCGATCGCGCGCATCAAGGCGGGCGGCGACCCGCTGGCGGCGGCGGCGCCGGACGGGCCGAGCGTGGCCGATCTCGCCGAGCGCTATATGAGGGTCCACGTGGCGGCGAATTGCAACGCGCACACGGCCGGGATCTACCGGGGCTCGCTCGACAACCACATCCTGCCGGCGCTGGGCGCGATGCCGCTGGGCTCGGTCGATCCCGCGCACGCGGCGGCGCTGCATCGCCGGCTCCGCGACACCCCGCGCGCGG
Source organism: Alphaproteobacteria bacterium (assembly GCA_965202835.1). Taxonomy (GTDB): domain Bacteria; phylum Pseudomonadota; class Alphaproteobacteria; order MPNO01; family MPNO01; genus MPNO01. Next base: position 248,067 of record CBDBCA010000003.1, read on the forward strand.
CCAACCGGGCGCTCGCGGTGCTCGCCAAGATGTTCACGCTGGCCGAGGAATGGGGGATGGCGGAGGAGGGCGCGAATCCCTGCCGCGCGATCCGCAAGTACCGCGAGAACAGGCGCGAGCGGTTTCTCACCCGCGCGGAGTACCGCCGCCTCGGCGCAGCGCTGGCGGCGGCCGAGGCGGACGGCTCCGCCTCGCCCCATGCGGTGGCGGCGCTGCGCCTGTTGATGCTGACCGGCTGCCGGCTCAACGAGATCCTGACGCTCCGCTGGGACGACGTCGACCGCGCGGCGGGCGAGTTCCGCCTGCGCGACGGCAAGACCGGCGCGCGGATGGTGCCGCTGACGCCGACCGCGGAAGCGGTGCTCGCGCGCCTCGGCCGCGCCCCCGGCAATCCGTGGGTGATCGCGGGACGGCGGCCGGGAAGCCGGCTGACCGCCCTCACCGCCGAGTGGTACCGCATCCGCGCGCAGGCCGGGCTCGCGGACGTGCGGATCCACGATCTGCGCCATTCATACGCCACCCGCGCGCTGTCGGCCGGCGAGAGCCTGTCGATGATCGGCCGGCTGCTGGGCCACGCGGATATCCAGAGCACGCTGCGCTACGCCCACGCGGCGCGGGACGGGGAGAGGGACTCCGCCGCCAGGGTGGGCGGCAGCATCGGCGCCGACATCCTGCCGGGGGCGGACCGCGCCGCGTGACCGACGCCGCGACGCGGTCGATCTCGACCCGCATGGTCGATGCTCTGCCGGCCGGAAGGCGGGCCGAGTTCCGCGACCGCGACCTGCCTGCGTTCGGGGTCGCGGTCGACGGGTCCGGCGCGAAGGCCTATTTCGTCGAGATCCGGGGGGGGAGGGTCGCGCTCGGGCGGCACGGGGCGGTCTCGGCCGGCCGAGCGCGCCTTCTGGCGACGGCGGCGCTGGCGCGGAGGGCGTCCGCGAGGGACGGGAGTGCGCCGGCGGCGCCGGAACCGCCAGTTGCGACGGTCGCCGACACAGCGATTCGCTACCTGCGCGATTTTGTTTGCAACCGTTGCAAACCTGCAACAGTCGCGCAGTACCGCCGGACCGTCGCGAATCACATCGTTCCGGCCCTCGGCGACCTGCCGATCGCGTCGGTCGGGCCGCGCCACGTGGCCGACCTCCAGCTCCGCCTGGGCGACCGCCCGGCCGCCGCCAACGCCGCGGTCTCGACGCTGTCGCGGCTGATCCGCCATGCCGCCGAGCTCGGCCTCGCGCCCGCGGGCCGCGACCCCTGCCGGTTCGCGCGCCGCTACCGGGTGCGCCGGCGCGAACGGTTCCTGACCGGCCCGGAGCTCCGCCGCCTGGGCGCGGCGCTCGACTCGCTGGAGGCCGAGAAGCGGGTTTCGGTTCACGCCGCGGCGGCGATCCGCCTGCTCGTCCTGACCGGCTGCCGGCGCAACGAGATCCTGACGCTGCGCTGGGACGATCTGCGCCCCGACGCCGGCGAGATCCGCCTGCGCGATTCAAAGACCGGGCCGCGCACGGTCTGCCTGTCGCCCGCCGCGGCGCGCGTTTTCGCCGGAATTCCGCGCCTCGCGGGCAGTCCCTGGGTGTTTCCGGGGCGCAAGCCGGGCACATGCGCAAGCGGCATATTCGGGCCGTGGCGCCGGGTCCGCGAACGCGCCGGGCTGGACGATTTGCGGATCCACGATTTGCGCCATTCCTTCGCGAGCCGCGCGCTCGCGCTCGGCGAAAGCCTGCCCGCCATCGCCCGGCTGCTCGGCCACGCCGACGTCCGGACCACCGCGCGCTACGCCCATCTCGCGCGCGACGCGGTCCGCGAAGCCGCCGCCAGGATCGCGGCCGGGATCGGCGAGGACATCCTTTGCGCCGCGCCGCCGCCTGCCTCGCCGGGGTTGGCGGCGGGCGGTCCGGACGCCGCGCCGGGCGCCGCCGTCAGGCAATCCGCCGCCCGAATCGCGGCCCTCATCGGCGAGGACATCCTGCCCCCCGGCCTCGCCGCAACGTCCTGCGCGGAACCGAAAAACGGCGTGTAGTTTTCCTTATCGTTAGGTGTAGACACCGTGCGACGCGTCTTGTTAAACTTCGCGTGCAGTCCACATTACGAGGCCTCAATCCGAGGCTTCTTCAAAATGAGGAGAGCCTCGAAACGATGTCTACGTACAGAAAATTGACGACCTTCGCGGCCGTCGCGGCCCTCGGATTTGGGCTCGCGGCGTGCGGCGGCGGCGGTGGCGGCGATACGGCTGACAACGGCGGACCGCCGGTTGTGACGCCGGATCCGGCTATCGAAGCCAAGGCCTTGGCCGATGCTCAGGCTGCGGCAAAATCGGCATGGCAGGCGGCACGAGACGCGCTCGCCGGCATCACCGGCAAGGAAGGCGCCAACCCGACGGCGCACCAGCGCGCCGTCAACGCCGTGGCGGACGCCAAGGCTGCATACGACGACGCGGCGGAGGCAATGACTTCGACGGTGGCCAAGCGGCACCAGGGCGAGGCCGAGACCGCGCGCGATATGGCGCAGGAGCAGGTCGCCTTGGTGATCGCCTCGTACGAGGCCCCGGCACTGGAGCGCGCGCAGATGGCCGCGAAGTCCGCGGCCGACGCGGCGATGAAAGCGTATGAGGCTGCGAAGAAGGCCGTTATGGACGTGGAGTCGATCAAGGATTCCGACACCGCTTCCTACGACACGGCGGTGGCCAAGAGAGACGCTGCCAAGCAGGCGAGCGATGACGCCAATGCGGCGTACATGGCGGCGAAGGCCACGAAAGTGCTGAAGGACGCCGAGGATCAGCAGAAGGCAGCCGAAGACGCCTTGGAGACCGCGAACACCGCGAATTCCGACGCGATGAAGTATGCCGGCATGGTCCAGACCGCCGAAAATACTGCGCTGATGAATGCGAAGAATGCCGCGCAGGACGCCTACGACAGGGCCAAGGAAGCTTATGACACCGTGAAGGCGCGGGTCGAAGCTCTCGCGGACAAGAGGGAGCACGATCCCGACAACGAAACCCGCGCGCGGGATGGGCTGGCGGAAGTGAAGCAAGCCTATGACGCGGCGGCGGCGGCGAATGTGCTCGCCCAGGCTGCAACGACTTCGAAAGCGGCCAAAATGCATCAGGGCGAGGTCGAGACGCAGCAGGCGCTCGTCGATACCCGCAAGATGAAGGTGGACATGTACGCCGGTGCGGTTGAGCTGGCGTATATGCAGAACACCGAGGAAGACAGGCTGCTTTCCGAGGCCAAGGACGGCGCGAAGAAGGCCGCCGACGCGGCGCGGAAGGCCGCTACCGACGCGGCTGGCGCGGCGCAGGCCGTGGTTGACGTGCTGGGGCCAAACGCGCAGGCGTCCATCGACGCTCTTGCAGCGGCGGCGGCTGCCGATACCGCGGCAGGCAAGGCCGAGGATGCGAATACCGCGGCACAAGCGGCCGATAATTCGGGCGACGCTCAGGAACAGCGGCGGATCGCCGAGGCCGAGCAGAAGAACGCCGAAGATGAACTCGCCAAGGTGCGCGAACTTGCGCGTGAGGCGGGCATCGTCGGTGCCGGGCTCGACCAGTTGCGTATCGAGGGTATCCGCACCCAGGCGAAGGCGGCGAGCGATGCTGCCGCCGAGAGTTCCACGATGGCCGATGAGAAGGCCAGGATGGCGCGGGCGGAAGCCACGTCGGCCCGTGACGCGGCTGACAAGGCCATGCGTGCGCGGACTGACTACGAGACCGCGGGCGATGAGGCGACCGAAGCCGAGACGGCGGCCACGGACGCGGAGGCGGATGCTCAGGCAGCTTCCGACGCGGCCGCGGCAGCCATGGCCGAGTACGAGAAGACCAAGGCCGAAGACGTGACGGTCGACGCTGCACGGGCGGCTCTAGCCGAGGCGCAGAAGCAGCGTGACATCGCGGGGCAGGCCAATACCGACGCGATGGGCGAGTACGAGACCGCGATGGCGGCGCATGAGGACGCGGTCGAAGCGGCCGATGTCCATGTGATCCAGTTGTTCATCATGGCCGACGCGCAGCACATCACGACGGCTGCCGATCCGCTCGCCAATACGGATGAGACGGAAGCCCAGCTCATCGTGCGGAATCAGAATCTGCACAGGGCGAACGTCAATACGGCGGTGGCCGATGCGGCGGACGATACGGGCGATACCGTTACCGGCAATACTCAGGTCGCGACAACGGTGGCTGCTACGTGGCCGCATGCGAATCCGGACGACACCACCACCGTCTCAACGGAAACGACTCCACGGGACGGCCAGCTAACCGTGACGGTCAGTATCGACGGCACGGCAGTCCCCTTCACGCGTGACACAGCCACCACCCCCGCCGACGAATCCACCTTCAGGGCGGCGCATGGCGGCGGGCTGGGCGCGTTCCAGCACGGGTTGGAGATTTGGCAGGAGACCGATGATGGCGCAACGCCTCCCGTGCGTACTGGCGGAACCCGTATCCTCGTCTTCACGGACAAGGAACAGGCGTCGGCACCGATCGATGCAAAGAGCGTTTCGCTGACCAACGAGCCGGTGTCAATGGCTAGTCGCGTGACGCCTACGGAGGCGCCGGCGACAACGGGCGACGACATCCATGATTTTGCGGGGACGTACGATCATGATGGAAACCCCGCGACGACGGCGATTACCGGTACGTTCGATTGCGTCGATCCGGCTACCTGTCAAGTAACGCGAAGCGGAACGGGCAATAACGGTGAGCATGTGGCCGGCCAAACCACGGTGACTTCGATCTCCGGCTACCGCTTTACCGGCACCGGAACCACAGCCGCCGTGCTCGCCATGGAGGACAACACCTACCTCGCGTTCGGTATCTGGTTGCGGGAGACGGTGGTGGCCGATAGCACCGACACCTACCAGTTCGGCGCGTTTGCCGGTGGAGGAAATGATTATGACTCTGCCGCTACCAACGGTGGCGAAGTTGCCGCTATCACAGGCACGGCGAGCTATGAGGGTGATGCCGCAGGCATTCATGCCACCGCTGACCGGATGGACTTCTTCTCTGCCAAGGCCACACTGAACGCTGACTTTGGTGACGGCACAGCGTTGGGAACCATTACCGGCATGATCCACGACATCGTTTCCGGTGGCGACGCGATGGACGACGTCATCCACATGGAGTTGAACGACATCGACGCCGCTTCAGCGAATGCGGCCAATATAGTTGCTGGCTCCGGAGACGATCAGGCCACGTTCGGAGGTCGTACCCGGTTGGGTCCGGCCACCCAGCGCCTCGACAGGGAGTTCGACTACGAGTTCGAGGGCACGTGGCAGGGCCGGTTCTTCAATCAGGTGCTGGACGATACGGCCACAACGACCGTAACCGAAAGCACGCAGCCTCCCGGCTCTGTCGCCGGCACCTTCGGCGTAACGAAGGCGGACGATGCAACGACGATGGACGTCAACGAGATGGAGTCCTACGTCGGCGCCTTCGGTGCGCACAAGCAGTAGTCGTCGAACAGCGTAACGATCAGGGCGGCCTTCGGGCCGCCCTCTTTTTTTCAGGTGCGAACATGACAGACAACTTCCTCCGCGCACTCGCGGCCGCTGCCGTGCTCGCGTTGTCCGCCCCGGCCTGGGGCGCCGGCAAGCCGCCCCCCGCCCCCGCCGTCCAGGCCGTCGAGATCGGCATCGCGAAGGCGCGCGCGCTGATACGTGGGAGCAGGTTCGAGGAGGCTCTGGCGGTGCTGGCGCCGCTGGTCCGGGGCCGCACGGTTCAGGCGGACGCGCTCTTCCAGTACGGCCTCGCCGCCATCGGCGCGTCCCAGAAACCGGGTATCCCGGAGCAGCAGCGGGACGCCCTGCTGGACGAGGCGATCGCGGTCTTCCACGCCATGCTGGTCAGACGTCCGGAGCTGGTTCGGGTCCGGCTCGAGCTCGGCCGCGCTTTCTTCCTCAAGGGCGAGGATACGCTGGCCCGCCGTCAGTTCGAGCAGGTTCTGGCCGGCAAGCCGCCGGCGGCGGTGGCGCTCAACGTCAACCGGTTCCTCGGGCAGATCCGGGCGCGCAAGCGCTGGACGATGCGCGTCGGCGTGGCGCTGGCGCCCGACAGCAATCTCGGCGCCGCCTCGGGAGAAGAGGTCATCTGGATCCCGGTCGGCGGGCAGCGCCTTCCCTTCACCCTCGACACCCCCGCGCGCGAGAAGTCCGGCATCGGGCTCTCGGCCTGGATCGGCGGGGAGTATCAGCATCCGCTTGCGGATCGCTGGCGGCTGCGCGCCGGGGCCGACCTGTCGCGCCGCGAGTACCAGAAGGACGAGTTCGACCGGACGAGCGTGTCGGCCCATCTCGGTCCGCGCTGGCTGGTCGGACGGTACGCCGAGGCGAGCCTTCTGGCGAGCGTGCGCCGGCACTGGCTGGGCAACGATCCGGACCACCGCGATCTCGGCTTGCGGGCCGAGTATCGGCAGCGGCTGACGCGACGGATGGTGGCCACCTTGCGCGGGTCGTGGCACGACCGCGAGTACGACGAGCGGACCTGGCTGGACGGTCCGGTGACGGACCTGTCGCTGTCGGCGTCGCACGCCTTCGGGCCGACGCTGCGGGCCACCCTGGGCGTGGGTTGGGGGAAGGAGCGGACCGAGGCGGAGCGCTCCCGCCACGACCGCCGCTGGACCCAGGCGGGCCTCACGGCGGCGCTGCCCTGGGGGTTCACGGTGGGCGGGAGCGTGACGCTTCGCTGGACCGACTACGAGGGCAACTGGACCTTCTTCACCGGCTCCGACCAGCCCCGCCGCGACCTGACCCGCTCGATCCGGTTGAACGCCTTCAACCGGGGCTTCACCGTCGAAGGGTTCAGCCCGCAGGTCTCGCTGGTCCGCGAAGACCGGACCTCGAACGCGCAGCTGCACGACTACGAGAAGACCTTCGGCGAGCTGCGCTTCGTGCGGCTGTTCTAAGGGCCGATGCGGCGTTCGGGCGACATCGCCGAGCGGCTGCCGTTCGAGAGGCCGCCCCTCGCCCCGGCTCTCTCCCCGCGGGGGAGAGGGGGATTCGCGGCGCCGACTCCCCCTTATCTTCTCCCCTCCCGCTTGCGGGAGGGGTTGGGGGAGGGCGGCGACGCGCAAACCCGGCCGTGTCCAACGGGAGGGCTGACATGCCTGTATGGAAGAACCTGACGACGATCATCTGCGCCGCGGCGTTGGCGGCGGGCCTCGCCGCCTGCGGCGGCGGTGGCGGCGGTGGCGGCGGCGGGTCAGGGTCGCCGCCGGACACGGCCGCGATGGAAAGGGCGGAGGCGCTGAGAACGGCGATCCAGGCGGCGCGGGCCACGGACGCCGACGGCGGGTTCGACGACACGCCCTTCATGGTGGCGCCCGTGGTCACGGCGACGAATGACGGCACGGAGGCGACGATCTCCGTGACGGAAACCGGCACGCCGGATGGCGGGACCGCGCGCGGCGGCGCGTTCGCGATGGACGAAGACGGCCCGCGCCCGATCGCCGGCTGGAGCGGGGCCCGGTTCGCGCGCGCCGCGGCGATGGAGAAGCTCGTCGTCTACAGCGACGTCGGCGCGCCCGAGGCGGCGGCGTTCACGCCGGAGAACCTCAACCGGCTGCGCGAGGTGAGCGGCCTGACCGGGGAGACGGTTCCGGCGTCGGGTCTGGCCGTCGAGACCGGCTGGCATCCGGTGATCCGCGCGGCATCCCTCGATGCGGCGCCGGCGAACGGCTCGATCACCCACCCGGCGGTGGGGACGGGCGCGACTGCGGGCCTTGAGTTTACCGGCACGTTCGGGGGCGGGGCCGGGCGGTATCGCTGCTCGGGCGAGGACTGCTCGGTGACGCTGGACGACCGGGGCGCGCCGACGGCGATGGGCGGCGCCTGGGTGTTCGCGCCGGACAGCACGGCGATGGTGCTGATCCCCGACTACGACCATCTCTATTTCGGGTGGTGGCTGAACGAGGCCGGCGATCCCTGGGGCTTCCAGAGCTTCGCCGGCGCGGCCGGCTTCGCGGCCGGCTCGGGCAATGTCGAGGCGGCGATGGAAGGCTCGGCGACCTATCGGGGCGCGGCGGCGGGCGTGTGGGCGACCGTGGACATCTCCGGGGGCCAGGTGACGGCGGCCGAGAGCGGCGAGTTCACGGCCGCGGCGACACTCACGGCCAACTTCTTCGGCGCCCAGGACGCCGGCGTGGTGAACGGCGAGATCGGCTCGTTCCGGGACGGGACAGGCCGATCGCTGGCCGGCTGGCGGGTGACGCTGAACGCGGCGCGGCTGACGGTCGGCGAAGCGAGCTTCGCCGGCGAGGCCGGGGGCACGGTCGGCTCCGGCACGGCCGGCGAGGGCCGCTGGGAGGGGCGGTTTCACGGCACGGACGGGGCGGACACCAACCCGCGGCCGAGCCACGCGACCGGCCGGTTCGACCTCCACTTCCCCGGCGCCCACATCGCCGGCGCGTTCGGGGCCGGGAAGTAGGCGCGCCGGGTCGCGCTTCGTGCGGCCGTTCCGAGGAGAGCGATGCAGCGCCCGCCCGATCTTCACGAACGCGTGGCCCGGATCGGGGAAAAGATGGCGGCGCGCGAGGAGGTGGACGCGCTCCGCGCGCGGATCGATTCTCAGCAAGCGACGGCGCGATGGCTCCGCGGGACCGTCTCCGCCGCCGTCGTCGCCGCCGGCTTTCTCGCTTTACTGCCGGTCTTCACGCGATAGGATCGCGCCGGCCTCGCCCGCCCTCCCCCAGCCCCTCCCGCAAGCGGGAGGGGAGAAGGCAGGGAGGCGCCGGCGCCGAGAGTCCCCCTCTCCCCCGCGGGGGAGAGGGCCGGTGTGAGGGGAGATACCGGAGAACAGGGAGTCGAACCGTGAGCGATCGTTGCTCCCATTCGACCGCGCGGCGGGGAGCTGGCGGTTTTTCGCGGGTCCTGTTCCGTGTCGCGGTGCCGCTGTCGGCGGCCGCTGTCATCGTGGCCTCCTGCGGAGGGGGTGGCGGCTCGGGGGGCGTCGACCCGATCCCGAACGCCCCGCCGCAAACAGTTCCGATGCCGCAGCCACAACCGGCGCCGCAACCGCAGCCGCAACCGGCGCCGCAGCCGATGCCAGCGCCGGAGCCGGAGCCACAGCCGCAGTCACAACCGACGCCGCAGCCAATGCCAGCGCCGGCGCCGGAACCGATGCCGATGCCGGCGCCGTGCGTGGAGACCCATGACCGGGGCTGCGTGCCGAGGTCCGACTACGACGCGCTGGCGTCCGACATCGCCGGCGACCATGCGGACACGGCGAGCTTCGAGAACCAGTGGGGCCTGGCGGCGATCGGCGCCGACCGGGCCTATGCCAATCTCGAGCTGCGGCTGGGTCCCGACGCGAAGCCGGGCGCGGGCGCGATCGTCGGCGTTCTGGATTCGGGCATCGACCGCGCGCACCCGGCGTTCCGGAACACGAAGACCTTCGAGCGGATCCTCCCGGACGCGAGGGACGAGGACGGGAGCGACTTCTCGCACGGCACGGCGGTGGCCGGCATCGTCGCGGGGAACGAATCTCCGGCATTCCCGGGGGACGCATCGGGCGTCGCGTGGGGCGCCGATCTCGCCATCTTCGCGATCCCGCTCGGCTCCGGCGACGGGACCTACAGGCCTCGCGGGACCGGCGGCCTGCGGTCGAGCTCGGAATATTATGCCGATGTCTTCAGGGACATCATCGCGTGGCGCGACGGGACCGGACGCATCGATTTCCTGAACCTGAGCCTGACCGTCCAGGGACTCATCGAGAGATACGGCGAAGCGGATCTTCGCGAGCCGATGAAGCCGCTGGTCGAGGTCATGGCCCAGGCGGGCGCGCGGGAAAAGGTCGTCTTCGTCTGGGCCGCGGGGAACAGCCACGGCAATACGTGCGACCCGGCGCTGGCCGAGTGCGTGAACGGCGAGGTGGAGGCGAGCTCGGTCAGCCTGCTGCCCGGCCTGGCCGCGCGATTCCCGGAATTGAAGCCCCAGACGGTCGCCGTCGTCGCCATCGGCCGGGACGGCGGGATCGCCGGCTTCTCCAACCGCTGCGGCATCGCGGAGGACTACTGCCTGGCGGCGCCGGGCGACGAGGTCACGGTGGCCTTTTTCGGTCCGGATCGGGGGGTCGACGGGGTCCGGGGCGTCGGCCGTGGACGGGGCACGTCCTTCGCGGCGCCCTTCGTGACCGGCGGTCTCGCGCTGATGAAGCAGCTCTTCCGCGGCCAGCTCTCCAATACCGACCTGGCCGCGCGCCTTTTGCATACGGCGGACCGGAGCGGCGCCTATGCCGATGCGGCGGTCTACGGGCGGGGGCTGATGGATCTGGGCGCGGCGACCTCGCCGGTGGGCGATCCGGTGGTCGCGGGCGGCCCCCTTGTCGACGGTTCGGGCACGCTCCTCAGCGAAACCGGCCTGCGGCTCGGCGGCGCCTTCGGCGACGGCCCGGTCGCGTCGCTGGCGGGTCGAGAGATCGCGGCGTTCGACTCCCTCGGCGCGCCGTTCTGGTACGATCTGGGCGGCTTTTCGAGGGCGGATCCGGGCCCGTTGCTGTCGGAGCGGCTACGCGAGTTCCGGCAGGTAACGGCGGCGGGGCCGTCCGACTCCCCGGCACACGCGCCGCGCATCCCCCTGCTGGGGTCTCCCGCCAACGGCCGCGGCGCGCCGCCGGCGCTCCATCTGACGCAATCCGGGGCCTCCGCCTCCGCCAACGCGAGCCACTTCGCGCTCGCCGAACGCGGCCTCGTGGCGAGCGTCCCGGTGGCTTCCGGCCTGACCGCCAGCGCGCTCACCACCGAAGGCATCGCCGGGCAGCGACCGGCGACCGGCGCCGCGCTCGCCTGGCGCGCGCCCGGTTCCGCGTTCGGTCTACGCGCCGGCTGGCTGGGCGAGCGGCGCTCCCTGCTCGGAACCGTGCCCCGGGGCGCCTTCGGGAGCCTCCGGGGCAGCGCGACCTTCGCCGGCGTTGAGTCCGGCATGGCGCTCGGCGGGTGGCGCATCGGCGGCAAGGCGGAGATGGGCGCGATCCGCGCGCGGGCGCAAGGCGGCGTGTTCGAGGGGATCTCGCCGCTCGTGACCAGCGCGTTCGCGGTTCACGCCACCAGGCGGACGGAAGGCGGCGGGGCGTTCCGCGTGTCGCTGTCGCAGCCGCTCCGCGTCGAGGACGGCAGCGCGCGCCTCGCGATCCCCGCGGGGCGGACCAGGGAGGGCCGGGTGGTTCGCCAGCGCGTGACGGCGGGGCTCGAGCCCGAAGGGCGCCAGGTCGACCTCGCGCTGCGCTGGCGGCAGCCGACGGCGTGGGGCGAGTACCGCCTCGGCGCCACGCTGTCCCGCGACCCCGGCCACCGCCGCGGCGCCGACCTCGAAGCCGTCCTGCTGTCGGGCTGGCGGGTCGCGTTCTGACGCCCCCTCGATACGGCGCTGAAGCGCCTACTCGGGATGAGCGACTGTCTTGTTTGTCAAGCTGTTTGCCATGGTTTTTGGTCTCTGAGGATTGCGTTGAGGATTGTGAGCAGCTTTCGCATGACGGCGGTGAGCGCGACCTTCTTGGGTTTTCCGGCGTCGACCAGGCGCTGGTAGAAGGACTTGAGGAGGGGGTTGTGTTTGCTGGCGACGAGGGCGGCCATGTAGAGGGTTGCGCGGACCTTTGCGCGGCCGCCCCAGACGGTACGCTTGCCGCGCATGGTGCCTGAGTCGCGGTTGAAGGGGGCGACGCCGACCAGGGCGGCGATCTTCCTGCGGTCGAGGGTGCCGAGTTCGGGCAGCTCGGCGATCATGGTTCGGGCGGTGGCGTCGCCGACGCCCGGCACGCTCCTGAGCAGGTCCTCGGTGTGGCGCCAGGCCGGGGTGCGGCGGATGGTGTCGTCGATTTCGGTTTCGAGATCGGAGAGTTCGCGCCGCAGAGCGGTGAGCAGGCGGTCGACGCTCCTGACCGCGCGGCGGCTGGCCAGGCGGCTCCGCCGGTTGCGCTCGGCGGTCATCATGTCGACGATCTGGCGCCTTCGGGTGACCAGCTCGGCGAGCGCGCGGACCTGGGCGTCGGGCACCGGGCGGGGCTCGGGCCGGACCGCTTCGGCGAACTGTGCGATGGCTTGGGCGTCCAGCGCGTCGGTCTTGGCGAGCTTGCCGGTGGCGCGGGCGAAGTCGCGGATCTGGCGCGGGTTGACCACCGCCAGCGGCAGCCCGGCGGCGCACAGCGCCGCCGCCACCGCGGTTTCGTAGCCGCCGGTCGCCTCCAGCACCACCAGCGACGCGCCGAGCCCGCCCAGGCGCTCCGCCAACGCGTCCAGGCCTTTGCCGTCGCGCGCGACGGCAAAGGCCTCGCCCGAGGGGCGGAGATGCACGTCGAGCCGGTCCTTCGCCACGTCGATACCAACGAAAATCCGTTCCATCACCCGTCCTTGCAAATGCGGTCTCGCAGGGCGGACCAAGCGACTGTTCGGGTTGCCAGGAACAGCGGACGGGGAGCCACGCTCATCCACGGTCTCCAGAACCAGGGGGTATCCGGTCTCCCGCCCGCTTCCGCCGCCGGAAAAATAACCCCGATGGCGATTCGACGAGATACAAGGGGTGAGTTTGAATGCACACAAAACCCCCTCATCCCGAGTAGGCGCTTCAGCGCCGTATCGAGGGGCGCGTATCGAAGGGGCATCACGGCAGCCGGACCTGCACCTTCGACGACTTGCCGCCGTCGTCCACGAAGCGCCGGAGCGCCCGGTGGAAATAGGGGTGCTCGACCGAGACCATGACGTTCTTGATCTCGTACTCGGTCGCCTCCTCGATGGAGCGCCGCCAGCCCTGGTGGAAGCTCTCCTTGGCCATCGCCTGGAGATGGGTCGGCGCGGCGGCGAGGTCGCGCGCGATGCCGTCGACGCGGGCGGCGAATTCGTCCGCCGGATAGACCCGGTTGGCGATGCCCCAGTCGAGCGCCTCTTCGGCGTCGAGGGTGCGGTTGGTGATCATCATCTCCTGCGCGCGGCGGAAGCCCACGATCTTGGCGAGCGAGTAGCTGGTGGTCGCGTCGTTGGCGAGGCCGATGGTGTGCCAGGCGCAGAGGAAACGCGCGCGCTCCGAGCACACCACGAGATCGGAGCAGAGCGCCATCCCGAGCCCCGAGCCCGCCGCCGCGCCGTTGACCGCCGACATCACGGGTTTGGCGATATGGACGATCTTGTGCAGCACCAGGTGCCACCACATCGCGAGGTCGCGGAAATGCTCCGAGATCGCCGGGATGCCGTCGTCCAGCGGCGGGATTTCCTTGAGGTTGAACCCGGCGCAGAACGCGCCGCCCTCGCCGGTCAGCACCACCGCGCCCACCTCCGGGTCCGACTCGCAGGCGTTCAGCGCATCGAGCAGCTCCTCCACCCCCGTCCGGGTCAGCGCGTTGGCGAATTCCGGCATGTCGAACACGATCCGCCCCACCCCGTCGGCGATTTCGAGGCGGAGGCATTCATAGGTCTTGGCGGTCATCCGATCCCTCCATCGCTCGCCCCTCGATACGGCGCTGAAGCGCCTACTCGGGATGAGGGGGTTGGTTTGTGCTTCACCGCAACCCTCATCCTGAGCAGCGGCCGCAGGCCGCGTATCGAAGGGCCCTCGATACGGCGCTGAAGCGCCTACTCGGGATGAGGGATAGGGTGGAGACATCAATTAACCCCCCCCCTCATCCTGAGTAGCCCCGGACGAAGTCCGGGGCGTATCGAAGGGCGCTCACAGCCGCCGATCGAGGAAGCCGAGGAAAGCCGCGGCGAGCTCGTCCTCTCGGGCGTCCCACAACTCCAGCGGGTACATCTCGATGTCGAGCTGTTCGGTGAACATCTCGAACAGCTCGGCATCGGGCATCAGGCGCTGCGCCCGCCGCCCGGTCTCGATGCCGTGGATCAGGTCGCAGCCCGGAACCACGATGGCCGGCACGCCGATCGAGGCGAGATCCTCGTCGGTCGCCCCGATCACCGGCAGGTCGGCCCCTTCGAGGAAATAGCGCCGCCAGCGGGTCATGGCCCGGACGAATTCGTCCACCCCCATCGCCATCAGCCGGTCCCGGTTGGCCGGGTTGGCCTGGATGCTGTCCGCGAAGTGCTCGGTTTCGGCGACGGCCTCCATGCCGCCTTCGTGCGCGGCCTCGACGAACCGGGTGTAGTAGTTGAAGGCGAGCCGTTCGGCCGCGTAGGCGCCGCCCGTCACCCGCCACAGCAGCATCGCGCGCACCGCTTCGGGGTGGCGGAGATAGAACAGGATCGAGGTCCGGCAGCCCGACGACGACCCGCCGATTATGACCGGCAGCGCGCCGAGCGCATCGAGCAGCGCGTGGAGATCGTCGGCCCATTGCTCGTATTCGGAGTTGGCGCCGTCGATGGCGAGCGCCGAAGCGCCGCAATTGCGCCGGTCGTGGATCACCGCGCGATAGCCCGCCTTGGCCATCCGCCCGGCGAGCGAGCGCACGACCTCCATGCTCCGCCGCCCGCCCGGCATCAGCGCCACCCACGGGCCGTCCTCGCCCACGATCTCGTAGTTGAGGTCGACGCCCCGGACCGTCATGCGCGGCATCGGCCGTTCTCCCCTGCGAGCTCGGTCAGCAGCTTGCGCGCCATCGCGCCGACCACCCGGCGGCGGTACCACGGCGCGACCGTGGTGGTCCGCATCGGCTTCGCCTGCGTCCTTACCGTGTCGCGCAGCCTGTCGAGCTGTTCCCCGCCCATCGGGCCGCCGACGAAGGTGTCGATCTTGTTCACCCGATGCGGGTACGGGTTGACGGCGGTCAGGGCGATGTCGAGCGATGCGACCCTATCGCCCTCCATCGCGAGCGCGGCGGCGACACCCGCGAGCGGGAAGTCGATCGAGCCCCTGATCCGCGACTTCCGGTAGCCCGACGGCAGGCCCGCGCTTTCGGACGGCAGATGCAGCGTCACCAGCAGCTCGCCCTCCTCCAGGGTCAGGTGGTCCATCCCGTCATTGCGGTAGAGCGCATCGAGCTTCACCCGGCGCCGCCCTTCCGGTCCCGCCAGCGTGATCTCGGCGCCGTGCACCAGCGCGGCCGGCGCGAGGTCGCCCGAGAACGCGGCGAAGCATCGCTTGCCGCCCGGCGCGACATGGCAGATATCGCCCCGGTGCTTGAGGCAGTAGTCGTTCGACTTCCGCCACCACTCGCTCTGATTGTAAAAGAGGCAGCGGGTGTCGAGGCAGAGATTGCCGCCGACCGTGCCGTAGTTGCGATGGGTCGGCCCGGCCACCTCGGCGGCGGCCTGGGCGACCGCCCGGTAACTCCGCCTCACCTCCCCGTGGGCGGCGACGGCCGACAGCGGGACGGCGGCGCCGATATCGATTCCGTCGGGGCCGGCGGCGATGGAAGCGAGCTCCTCGACCCCGGTCAGGTCGACGAGCGCGCCGGGCCGCTCAATCCCGCGGCGGATATTG
Source organism: Alphaproteobacteria bacterium (assembly GCA_965202835.1). Taxonomy (GTDB): domain Bacteria; phylum Pseudomonadota; class Alphaproteobacteria; order MPNO01; family MPNO01; genus MPNO01. Next base: position 263,409 of record CBDBCA010000003.1, read on the forward strand.
ACCACCATGTCGGTGCCGCCGGCGAGATACCTTGCGTCCTCCGCTTCCGAGCGAAGGCGAACCGCGTCCTCGACCGTTTGCGGCCTTTGCAGCGCGAGCGCGGGCATCAGTTCCATCAGCCGTCTCCCCCGCCGGCGCGCGCCGCGACCCGCCTGTCGGTCTCCTGCTTCTCGATGAGCGCCATCAGCCGGTCGGGCGTCAGCGGCAGCTCGGTCGCGCGCACCCCGATGGCGTCCGCCACCGCGCTGGTCAGCGCGGGCAGGAAATTGGCCAGCGAGGTCTCCCCCGCCTCCTTGGCGCCGAACGGCCCGTGCGGGTCGGCGTTCTCGACGATATGGGTCTCGATGGGCGGCGACTCGACGATGGTCGGCACCCGGTAATCCAGCATGTTGCCGGTGATCCCGAGGCCGTCGTGGTAGCGCGTCTCCTCCGACAGCGCCTGGCCCATCCCCATCCAGACCGAACCCTCGATCTGGCCCTCGACCGAGAGCGGGTTGAGCGCCTTGCCGCAATCGTGCGCGACCCAGACCTTCTCGACGCTGATCTCGCAGGTCTCGGGGTCGACCTCGACCTCGCAGACCAGGGCGGAATAGGCGAAGGCCATGGGTGCCGCCGATCGCCGCGCCCCGGTATTTCCGCCCGCGCCCAGGATTCAGGGATGGTGTCGAAGACGCCCTTGACGGCCAGCGTGCCGGTGCCTTCGAGGGCGGCCATCACCACCTCCTTCCAGCTCAGCCCCTCGTCCTGCGTGCCGGCGCGGTAGACGTCGCCAAGGCATTCGACGTCCTCGGGCCTGACCTCCAGCTTCTTCGCCGCCGCCTCGATCAGCAGCGCCTTCAGGTTGTTCGCCGCGTCGATCGCCGCGTTGCCGACCATGTAGGTGACGCGGGACGAATAGGAGCCGTTGTCCTTCGGCGTGATCGCGCTGTCCGAGGCGACGACATTGATGCGCGAGATGTCGATCCCGAGCACCTCGGCGACGCATTGCGCGAGCACCGTGGACGAGCCCTGTCCGATCTCGGCGGCCCCGGTCAGCAGCGTGACCGAGGCGTCCCAGTCGACCCGCAGGTGGATCGTCGCATGCGGCTCGCCGGTCCAGTGCTTCGGCTTGGACGCGCCCGAGATGTAGTGCGAACACGCCATGCCGAGCCCGCGATTGGGGCCGAGCCTGCCCTTGCGCTCCTTCCAGCCGCTCGCCTTCTCGACGATGTCGAGGCAGTCCGGCAAACCGTAGCTGTTCACCATCAGATCGTTGGCGGTGAAGCCGGGCGCCGTCATCAGATTGGCGCGACGCACCGCGAAGGGGTCGAGCCCGAGCTCGTCCGCCATCGCATCCATCAGGCTCTCGAAGGCGAAGCGGATATTGACCGTGCCGTGGCCGCGGAACGCGCCCGGCGGCGGCATGTTGGTCAGCACCCGGAATCCCTTGTATTTGACGTTGTCGAGATCGTAGATCGCGAACAGCATCGAGCCGTTGTAGAGGATGGTGACGATGCCGTAGCCGGAATAGCCGCCGGCGCGGTGTACCGACTCGCACTCGACGGCGGTGATCCTGCCCTCCCGCGTCATGCCGATCTTCAGCTTGACGGCGGTCTCCTGGCGGCCGCGATGGGTGATGAAGGTCTCTTCGCGGCTCAGCACCAGCCGCACCGTGCCGCGCGCCTTCCGCGCGAGCAGGGCGGCGACCAGCTCGACATGGAGCGCCTCGGTGCGGCAGCCGAACCCGCCGCCCACATGCGGCTTGATCACCCGGATGTCGGACTGCTCCATGCCGAGGGTGCGCGCCAGCATGAGATGAACGTAGTAGGGCACCTGGGTCGAGGCGCGGACGACGATACTGCCGCGCTCGGCGTCGTATTCGGCCTGGGCCGCGTGCGGCTCGCTCTGCACCTGGCAGACCTCATTGAGCTGGAAGGTATCCTCGCGCACCAGGTCGGCGGCGGCGAAGCCGGCCTCGGTGTCGCCGATCTCGAAATCGACCTCGCGCTCGATATTGCCGGGCCGTTCCTCGTGCAGTTCGATCGCGTCGCCGGCGCGGGCGTCGGCGGCCGTGAAGTAGGCCGGCAGCTCCTCGTACTCGATTTCGATCAGGTCGAGCGCGCGCTGCGCCGTCGCGGTGTCCTCGGCCGCGACCGCCGCAACCGCCTCGCCGCGATAGCGCACGCGGTCGCGCGCGAGCGCGTATTCGTTCATCGCGATGGGAAGGACGCCGAACGTATCGGCGCAGTCCCGCCCCGTGACTACGGCGTGGACGCCCGGCAGCGCCTCCGCCGCCGAGATGTCGACGCGCACGATCCGCGCATGCGCCACCGGGCTCCTCAGGATCCGCCCGGTCAGCTCCTCCCGACCGATGAAGTCGGCGGTATAGAGCGCCTTGCCCGACACCTTCTCCGGCCCGTCGACCAGCGGCATTCTCACGCCGATGGACTGCACCGGCGCGGGCCCGGTCCCCATTGCGCCGCTCATGCCGCCGCCTCCCTGCCCGCGAGCTCGTCGGCCGCCGCGCGGACCGCCTCAATGATCTTGATGTATCCGGTACAGCGGCAGATATTGGCCGCCATCCCGTCGCGGATCGTATCCGGATCGGGGTCGGGATCGGCGCGCAGCAGCCCTTCCGCGGCCATGATCATGCCCGGCGTGCAGAACCCGCACTGCGCGCCGAGTTTCTCGTGAAACCCGCGCTGGATCGCCGACAGCCGCCCCGAGGTTTCGAGCGACTCGACGGTCTCCACGCGCGCGCCCTGGCAGGCGTTGGCGAGCGTCAGGCAGGAATGGCGCGGGCGCTCGTCGACCAGCACCGTGCAGGCGCCGCACTCGCCGCCGTCGCAGCCGATTTTGGTGCCGGTCAGCCCCGCGACCTCCCGCAGAAAATCCACCAGAAGCATGTTGTCGGCGACCACGTCGTCGCGCGGCCGGCCGTTGAGCGTGAGGGACAGTACGGACTTCATGCCTCCCCCTTCCCCGCGATTGGGATAATGTGACCGCAACAATCATTGACCTGAGCAACAATGTCAAGCTATATTGACCGGCGTCCTTCGATACGCCGCCCTTCGGGCGGCTACTCAGGACGAGGGGTTGGTTGAACGCATAAAAAAGTCCCCTCATCCCGAGTAGGCCCGAAGGGCCGTATCGAGGCGAGGTTGGTATGGCTGAAAAATTGCCCTCATCCCGAGTAGGCGCGAAGCGCCGTATCGAGGGACCGGCTGAAAACCGCCCGCCCAGCCTCGGCATTCTTCCGGGCCTGCTCGGTTATCAGCTTCGCCACGCCAATCTGAAGGTGGTGGGGGGATTCGCCGAGCGGATCGCTCCGCACAACGTCACCGCGGCCCAGTTCGGTCTTCTGGTCCTGGTGGGCGCCAACCCCGGCGCGACCCAGACGGCGCTAGCCCGCGCCTTCGGAACCGACCGCTCGGTGATGGTGCGGCTGATCGACAGGCTCGAAGCCGCTGGCCTGGTCGACCGGCGCGCGCGGGAGGGCGACCGCCGCTCCAACGCCATCGTGCTCACCGAAAGCGGCGCGGCGCTGCTGGAGAGGCTGAAGCGCGAGGTCCGCGCCTTCGAGGACGCGGCGACCGCCTGCCTCAGCGCGGAGGAGACCGAGACCCTGCTCACCCTCCTCCGCCGGATCAACGCCGGCGTCCACCCTCCCCCGGCCCCTCCCGCAAGCGGGAGGGGAGAAGATGGGTAGGGGCGCCGCGAGTCCCCCTCTCCCCGCGGGAGAGGGCCGGGGTGAGGGGGCGGCGGAGCGACGGCCGACGATCGAGACAGGTATGTAAGCCCCGATGAAAACCCATCGCTCCCGTTTCTTCGTCGCGTGGTCGCATTGCGACGCGGCGGGCATCGTCTACTACCCCCACGCCTATGTCTGGTTCGACGAGGCGACCGAGAACCTGTTCCGCGCCAACGGGCTCGGCTATCCGGAGCTCGAAAGCGAGCTGGGCTTGAGCGGAATGCCCCTGATCGAAACCGGGGCGACATACCGCAACCCGTGCAGGCTGGGCGACGAGGTGGAGATCGAGACCTGGGTCGACGACTGGGGAAAGCGGTCCTTCGTCGTCCGCCACGTCGTGCGCCACGCGGACGGCGCGATCGCGCTGGAAGGCTTCGAGCGCCGCGTCCTGGTGGCGCCCGACCCCGGGCACCCGAAGGGCATGCGCGCGATCGAGATCCCCGCTTCCGTCACCGCGCGGTTCGTCGATTGACCGCTTTGCGGTCCGTCGCCCCGGCGCTGGCGGCCATTGCGGAGGCGCGTCCGGGCCTGGCGGCACTCCTTCTGATGCTCGTTGCGAGCCTTCTCCTCGCCTCCATGCACGGCGCGGTCAGGTTCGTCTCGGCCGACCTGCACCCCTTCGAGATCGCTTTCTTCCGCAACGTCTTCGGGTTCTGCGTCCTCGTCCCCTGGCTGATGCGCCTCGGCGTCGCCGCCTTCGCGACCCGGCGGTTTCCCTTGCACGTCGTCCGGGGCTTCCTCAACGGGGGCTCGATGCTGATGTGGTTCCTCGGTTTGAGCCTGATCCCGCTCGCCGAGGCCACCGCCCTTTCGCTCGCCAGCCCGCTCTTCGCGACGGCGGGCGCGATCCTTTTCCTGGGCGAGCCGGTGCGGGGCCACCGCTGGCTCGGCCTCGGTCTCGGCATCGCGGGAATGCTGGTAATCCTGCGCCCCGGCTTCGAGGAGATCGGCCTCGGCGCGATGGTGGTGATGTTGTCGGCGGTCTTCGTCACGGCCTCCAAGCTGATCGCCAAGACCCTGACCCGAACCGAGAGCCCGACCACCATCGTCGCCTGGCTCACGCTCCTGATGATCCCGGTAACGGCGGTTCCCGCGGCCTTCGTCTGGCAGACGCCGACGGGGGTCCAATTGCTGATGCTGGCCGGCATAGGCGCGCTCGGGAGCTGCGGCCATCTGTGCCTGGTCCATTCCTATCGGCTGGCGGATGTGGGGCTGGTGGAGCCGCTCGTCTTCTTCCGCCTCGTCTGGGCCGCTCTGCTGGGCTTCCTGATCTTCGCGGAAATCCCGGATATCTGGGTCTGGATCGGCGGGCTGCTCATCGTGGCGGCGACGACCCACCTGGCGCGAAGAGAGGGCGGCGTTCGCACCCTGAGATGAAAATGCGCTCGGTTGCGGCCGGGCGGCCCGGTTAATACATTCCGCCGACCCCGCCAGGTACAAGCCGAAAGCCGGAGACTTCGATGGAATTTGGCGTTGTGCGCATCGGCGCGTTCGCACTCGCCGGCGCCCTGTTCACGCTCGGCCCCGCCGGCATCGAGGCCAAGGAGTGGAAGCTCACGGCGGGTTCCAGCCACCCGCCGATCGTGCCCTGGGTACAGGTCATCAAGGATCACGTCGTCCCCGAATCCAACCGCATGCTCAAGGAGATGGGGGCGCCGGACACGATCGAGTGGACCGAGGCCTATGCGGGCACGCTCTACAACTTCAGGAACACGCTGGAAGGCGTGGGCGACGGCCTCGCCGATATCGGCTGGGTCGGCACGCTCTGGGAGCCGGTCAAGATGCCGCTCGAGAACGTGACCTTCCACGCCCCCTTCGCGACGGGCAACGTGCACCACCTGATCGACATCCAGGAGGAGCTGCACCAGACCATCCCGGCGATGAACGCCGCCTGGCGCAAGAACAACGCGGTCTATCTCGGCGGCCAGGTCGCCGACACGTATCACATCGTCTCGAAAACACCGCTAACCTCGGTCGCGGAGCTCAGGGGCAAGAAGGTACTGGCCTCGGGACCGGCGGCGAGCTGGCTGAAGGGGACCGGGGCGACGCCGGTCGATGTCGGGTTGTCGCTGTATCACGGCAGCCTCAAGAGCGGAGCGGCGGATGCCGCCATCGTCGTTACCACCGGGATCCTGCCCTTCAAGCTGCACGAGGTCGCACCCCATATCGTGAAGACCGATCTGGGCGCTCCGATTTCCGGCGCTCTGGCGATGAATCTCGACACCTGGAAGAGCCTGCCGCTGCACATGAAGACGATGTTCCGCTTTCTCGGTCGCGAGTATGCGCGCAGGCAGACCGACATCGTCGCCGCGAAGGTGCGCGAATCCGTGGCGACTCTGGGGAAGCAGGGCGCGACGATCTCCGAATTCCCCGCGGCGGAGCGCGCCAAATGGGCCAAGCTGCTGCCCGACCTCGCCGGCGACTGGGTCGCCCGCAACGAAGCCAAGGGCCTTCCCGCCAAGAAAGTGCTGGCTGCTTTCATGGACGGCGTCCGCAAACGCGGCGGCAGGCCGGCCCGCAACTGGGACAAGTAGGCGACGGGCATCCCTCACCCTAACCCTCTCCCCGCTGGGGAGAGGGGATTTCAACGGTGCCCACTCCTCCATACTTCCCCCCTCCCGCTTGCGGGAGGGGCCGGGGGAGGGTTGACCGTCTCGCGGCGGCGACCGAGATTCCACCCGTCCCAAACCGAGGATTCCCGCGATGCCCTATATCGATGCCGATTCCCATGTCTACGAGGTCGAGGAGACCTGGAACTACCTGCCGGAGAAGTACCGGCACCGGCGCCCGATCCCGATCACCGTGCCGCGCGAGGACGCGCCCTATATGGGGGTCGACAACTCGTTCTGGCTGGTCGACGGAAAGGCGATGCAGTGGACCTGGGGACCGGGAACGATCCAGATCGGTTGCCCGCTGACCTCGATCCACGCGGGCATGAAGGAATTCTCGATCGGCAACCAGTCGCTGATGGACGTGCCGGCCCGGCTGGCCGACCTCGACCGCGCCGGGGTCGACCTCCAGGTGATCTATTCGACGCTCCTGTTCGCGCCGCTCACCGACGACGATGCGTTCGAGACCGCGCTCACTGTGAGCTACAACAAGTGGATCGAGGAGCGCTGCGCCGAGGCGCCCGACCGGCTGAAATGGTCGGCGGTGCTCCCGCTGCGCGAGCCCGGGGAGGCGGTCAGGGAAATCTACCGGGTCAAGGACGCGGGCGCGGTGTCCCTGATGTGCTTCGGCACGGTCGGCGAGCGGATGCTGCACTTCCCCGAATTCGATCGTGTCTGGGCGGCGGCCGAGGAGGTCGACCTGCCCGTCGCGGTCCATGTCGGCTGGCCGACGGGCTCGCTGCGCCAGATGTGCAACGAGCATTCGAGCTCGCTCAACGTCTCCTTCACCCTGCCGCTCCTGATCGGCTTCTACAGCTTCGCCGGCGGTGGCATCCTCGACCGCTTCCCGAAGCTCCGCGCGATCTTTCTCGAAGGCGGCTGCAGCTGGCTGCCCTGGTATCTCGAGCGCATGGACCACTACTATCCGGTGGTCGAGTTCTTCCGTTCCTCGTTCGGGCTGGAGCCGATCACCAGCGTTTCGCCGGAGAACTTCAAGGACCGGATCTACCTGACCTCGGAAGCCGACGAGAGCCTGCTTCCCTTCGTTCTCGACTTCCTCGGCGAGGACAACATCATGATGTCCGAGGACATGCCCCATCTCGAAGCGCGCGAGGGCTCGGGCGAGGGTCTGGGCGCGCGCACCGACCTGACCGACGCGCAGAAGGAAAAGATCCTCTGGAAGAACGCGCGGGCGTTCTACAGGCTCGATTTCGGCCAGGGCGCGCGGGCGGCCGCCGAATAGTGGCGGGCGCGATGGAAGGCCGGGTCGCCTTCGTTACCGGGGGCGGCAGCGGCATGGGGCGGGAAACCGCCCGCCTGCTTGCGGAAGCGGGCGCGCATGTGACGATCTGCGACCGCGACGGCGACGCCGCGCGAGAGACCGCCCGCATCGTGGAGGAAGTGGGCGGCATCGCCCGGGCCGATGAAGTCGACGTCTCCGATTCCCCGGCCGTCGACCGGGCGGTCGCGGCGGCAACCGAGGCGCTCGGCCCGATCGACGCGCTGGTCAACATCGCCGGCATCTACCAGGTCGCCGCGGTGGAAGACATTACCGACGAGGACTGGGCGCGCATGTTCGCCGTCCACGTCAACGGCACCTTCCACACCTGCCGCGCGGTCCTTCCCGGCATGATCGCCACGAAGTCGGGCGCCATCGTCAACATGTCTTCGCTCCACGCCGTCCGCGGCCAGGCCAACGCCGCCCACTACGCCGCCGCCAAGGGCGCGATCATCGGGCTGACCAAGTCGATCGCGCGGGAAAAGGGCCCGCTCGGCATTCGCGCCAACGCGGTGGCGCCGGGGCCGATCGACACGCCGCTCTGGCGCGGCGCGGTTCCGCCGGACGAGATCGACGCCGTGATGGCGAAGCGCTCCGAGATCATCCCGATCGGCCGGCTCGGCGAGCCCGCGGAAGTGGCGCAGACGATCGTCCATCTGCTGAGCCCGGCGGCGAGCTACATCACCGGCCAGGTGGTGACCATCGACGGCGGCGAATCGATGGCGTGAGGGCGCCCTTCGATACGGCGCTCACAGCGCCGCGGGGTCCTCGTCGACGTGGAGCGTCGAGAAGCGGACGGCGATGACCGGGTTCATCGTCACCCTGCCCTCGGCGCTCTTGTCCACCACCAGCAGCTCCTGGGCGTCCTCGATACCGGCCGGCACGACCATCCGGCCGCCGGGCTTGAGCTGGGCGAGCAGCAGCGGCGGAACGAGGTCCGGCGCCGCCGAGACCAGGATGCGGTCGAACGGCCCGTGCTCGGCCCATCCCCGCGAGCCGTCGCCGTGGCGGAGCTCGATATTGTCGTATCCCAGCGCCTCCAGCCGGCTGCGCGCGCCGGAGGCGAGCTCCTCGATGATCTCGACGGAATAGACCCTCGCGGCCAGCTGGGCCAGCAGCGCCGCCTGGTAACCGAGCCCGGTGCCGACCTCGAGCACCGCGTGCTCGGGCCGGACGTCGAGCAGGTCGGTCATCAGCGCGTTGATATAGGGCTGGGAAATGGTCTTGCCGCAGCCGATGGGCAGGGGAGAATTCACATAGGCGAAACCGCGCAGCTCGACCGGCACGAATTCGTGGCGCGGCACGCGGCCGACCGCGTCCATGACCTTCTCGTCCAGCGATTCGCGTCCGATCTGCGTCGCGGTCTCGCGGACGTGGTGGGCAATTTCGGAGACCATTTCCGTCCGCGCGCCGAGAAAATGCCGGTCTTCCATGCTACGCCCTCTACCGCTCGCCGCACGCCGAATGGTCGCCGGAAGATTACCCCGTTCCGGGCATTGCTGTCCGGTTTAACTTCGGAGCGGGCTCGGCGCCCATGGGCAAGACCATCTCCGCTCCCCTCTTGTCACCCCGGACCTGTTCCGGGGTCCAGGCCTGCCCCGGACACCGTTCCGGGGCCTGCCCCGGACCGCGACCTGTCCCGGACGCCGTTCCGGGGGAAACCGGGCGAGAGCGGCGCCTGACAGGCTGGACCCCGGAACAAGTCCGGGGTGACAGCGGGGGGCAAGGACGCAAGGCGCGGGCGCGCCGCCATCGCAAAAAATCGACCGGCTGGAGCGCACGGCTGGTAACGTATTCGCGAGCGCCCTCGCAAAGCGGGCAACAAGACCCATCTGTTGGGCATCAGGGGAAGCGAGGCCCGTTATGGCGGCACGGACCCGACATCGTTCATTCCGGATACTGGCGTGGCTTGGCACGGTTCTTACCGTGGCGGCCGTTCTCGCCCTCCTCTACGAATTGACCGTCGCCCTTCAGGCCGGCGCATGGCGCATCGTCCCCGCCGGCGAAATCTGGTTCACGCTTCACACCGCGAGCCTCAACCTCGTCCAGGCGATCGTCCAGCGTTACCTTCATCCGTTCCTGTGGGACCCGGTGATCGCGGGATTCCTGCAATGGCCGCTCTGGGCGAGTTTCGGCGGCCCGGGTATCGCCCTGATGACGATCTTCGGCTCCAGGAGAGCAAGATAATGCCGTTCAAGCGCAGGCGGGACTGGGAGCTGCCCGAATCCGCCGCCACCGACGAGACGACCTACCTGAACCGCAGGCGAATCCTGGCCGGTCTCGGGCTGGGCGGCGCCATTCTGGCGGCGCCGGCGGTATTCCGAATGGGCGAGGAACCCGAGCCGGAGGTCGCGGCGCCGGCCGAGATCGACCCCTCGGCCGGCCTCTACCCGGTGCAGCGCAACCCGGCCTATACGGTCGAACGCGCGCTCACCGCGGAGAGCGAGGCGGTCACCTACAACAATTTCTACGAATTCGGATCGCACAAGAACATCCACCGGGCGGCGCAGAAACTGCCGCTCCGGCCCTGGGAGGTCCGTATCGACGGGATGGTGGAAAACCCCTTCACCATCGCCTTCGACGACCTCCTGAAGAAGATGCCGCTGGAGGAACGGGTGTACCGCCATCGCTGCGTCGAGGCGTGGGCGATGACGGTGCCGTGGAGCGGATTCCCGCTCAAGGCGCTCGTCGACCTCGCCCGGCCGCTGGGATCGGCGAAATTTCTCGCGATGGAGACCTTCGAGAATCTGGAGGTCGCGCCGGGGCAGAACCAGCGCTGGTACCCCTGGCCCTATCTCGAAGGGCTCGCGATCGACGAGGCGACCCACGACCTCGCCTTCATCGCCACCGGGCTCTACGGCAAGCCGATGCCGAAGCAGAACGGCGCGCCGCTGCGCCTCGCGGTGCCGTGGAAATACGGCTTCAAGTCGGTCAAGTCGCTGGTCCGCTTCCACTTCGCGGAGAAGCGCCCGGTCAGCTTCTGGGAAGAGCTCCAGGGCCGCGAATACGGCTTCTGGGCGAACGTCAATCCGAAGGTGCCCCATCCTCGCTGGAGCCAGGCCACGGAGCGGCTGCTGGGCACCGGCAAGCGGGTGCCGACCCGGATTTACAACGGCTACGGCGAGTTCGTGGCCAGCCTCTACACCGACCGCAAGGACGAACGCCTGTTCATGTGACCGGCGGACGCGTCCCTCGATACGGCGCTGGCGCGCCTACTCGGGATGAGGGGAAAAGGGTAACCCTCATCCTGAGTAGCGGCGAAGCCGTGTATCGAAGGACGCCCTAGCTGCGGGAGGCCGCCTCCTGGATCGTCCGCCATACGCGCTCGGGCGTCGCGGGAAGCTCGATGTGGCGGACGCCGAGCGGCTTCAGCGCGTCGACGATCGCATTGGCGACGGCCCCGGGCGACACCGCGGTCCCGCCCTCGCTCCCCGGCTTGACGCCGAGCGGGTTGGTCGGCGCGGGCACTTCCTGAAGCGCGGTCGTGAAGCCGGGCGCCATGTCGGCGCGCGGCATGGCGTAGTCCATGAAGCTCGCGCTCAGGAGCTGTCCCGTCGCCTCGTCGTAGACGCATCGTTCGCTGATCGCCTGGCCGATCCCCTGCATCACGGCGCCGTGGGTCTGGCCGTCGATCAGCAGGGGGTTGATCGCGCGGCCGACATCGTCGACGGCGACCCAGCGGACGACGTCGACAACACCCGTTTCCGGGTCCACCTCGACCTCGCAAACGTGGCAGCCGCTGCCGAAGGCGGGCTTGCGGCTCTCGACCTCGGCGTCGGCCGCCAGCGGGCCCTTGAGGTCTTCGGGAAGGTCGTCACGCTCGCGCGCCGCGCGCGCGGCCTCGAACAGATCGATCGACCGGTCGGTCCCGACGACGGTGTAGCGGCCATCTGCATATTCGATATCGGCCGTGGCGGCTTCCAGCACATGGGCGGCGATCTCGCCTCCCCTCGCCACGATCTCCTCGGAGGCCTGGCTGAGGATCACCGCGCCGAGCCGCATCGAACGTCCCGAGTTGGAGCCGCCTCCGACCTTGACGGCATCGGTGTCGCCGAGCGTGAAGCGGACGGTCTCGAAGCCGACGGACAGCAATTCGGATACCATCTGGCCGAACGCGGTCTCGTGCCCCTGCCCGGAATCCTGGGTGCCGATGACCACCTCGACCCGCCCTTCGGGGAGTATTTCGATCTCGGTGCGCTCATGCGGCGCGCCGGTGCCGAGGTCGAGATAGTTTGCGATCCCGATGCCGCGCAGCTTGCCGTTGGCGGCGCCGATGCCCTCCCTGTCCCGCCAGCCCGACAGCGAGACCGCCCGTTCCATCGCGGCGGGAAAGTCGCCGCTGTCGAAGGTAAGACCCAGCCCGTTGTAGTAGGGGATCGCCTCCGGGGGGAGGATATTGCGCCGGCGGATTTCGAGCCGGTCCATGCCGAGCCGGTCGGCGGCGATGTCGATCAGCCGCTCCATCGCATAGGTGACCTCGGGCCGGCCGGCGCTGCGATAGGGATAGGTCGGGGCGGTATTGCTGGCGACGGCGCGGGCACGCGCATGGCAGGCGCCGATCCGGTAGGTGAGCGGGAAAATCTCCACCCCCTTGATCATCGGGATGAAGGAGACCGCGTGCGCGCCGATATTGCTGATGTTCGAAATCCGCAATCCGAGGAACCCCCCGTCCTCGTCGAGCGCGAGCGCCGCATCGACCGCGAGGTCGCGGGCCTGGAAGTCGGTCAGGAACATCTCCGTCCGGTCGCCGGTCCACTTCACCGGCCGGCCGACCCTGCGCGCCGCCCATAAGACGATCGGGTATTCCGGGTAGAGCGCGTTTCGCGTCCCGTAGCTGCCGCCGACGTCGTTCGCGGTGACGCGAACCGCCTCGGTCTCGACGCCGAGCACCGCGGCCAGATCGATCTTGTAGCGCACCACCCCGCCGCCACCGGCGTGCAGCGTGTAACGGCCCATGTCGGGATCCCAGGCGCCGACCGCCGTCCGGGGCTCCATCGGAACCCCGGTGCAGCGCGAAAGCGCGGTCCTCAACGTGACCACCGCGTGAGCGCGGGCGAAGGCGCGGTCGGTCGCTTCCGCATCGCCGACCTCGCCGTCGATACAGACATTGGAGCCGTGCTCTTCCCACGCCGGCGGTCCGCCCTCGGCCGCCTTCCGGGTCGCCGCGATCGGGGGCAGCTCGGTATAGCGGACGGCAACGCGCTCCGCCCCGTCGCGCGCCGCATCGACCGTCTCGCCGATCACCACCGCGACCGCCTCGCCGACATGGCGCACGCGCTCGACCGGGATCACTTCGTGGGGCGGGACGAAGTGTTCGGAGCCGTCGGTGTTGGGAATCTGGATGTCGGGGGGGCTGGACGGGACGGTGGCGTGCGGGATCAGGCCGATTCGGTCGGCCGCCGCGTCCTTGCCGGTCAGCACGGCGACCACCCCGGGCAGCGCCAGGGCGTCGGTCGCATCGATTTGCTCGATCCGCGCGTTGGCGTGGGGCGCGCGGACCATGACCGCGTAGGTCTGACCCGGCCGGTCGACATCGTCGCTGAAGCGGCCGTGCCCGGTCACCAGTCGCAGGTCTTCGACCCGCGGAAGCGGTCGGCCGATCATCCCCATCCTCGACTCCGTCACGGTTCCCGCCCCTAGATCAGGAAATTGCCGTGCGGAAGGCCGAGCAGCGCCCGGCCGTGCTCGGCGCCGTTGGCATCCCAGGAGACGCCGATGTGACCGACGCCCGCATGGACGTCGCGGAAGAAGCGCTGCAGCGGGTTACCGCGGTAGTTCCCGGCTCCGCCGGAGGCACGGTAGAGAAGGTCGACGACGTCGGCGCATTTGCGGCAGGCATAGGCGGCGTCCGAGCGCCATCTGGTCTTCTCCACATCGGTCGGCATACGGCCTTCCTCGGCGATCGCGTGAGCCTCGCGCGGGCCCTCCCTGAGCTGCAGCCGGGTCGCGCGGATAACGCAGGCGGCTTCGGCGATCCTGATCTGCACCGCCGCGTGGTCCCCGATGCGCCGCCTGTTGAAGGTCGCGACCCGGGTCCGCATCGACCCGGTGTAGTGGTCGAACGCGCCGCGCGCGGCGCCGAGCATGCAGCCGGCGAGAATGTGGGAAAACATTCCGAGCAGCGGCAACCGGTAAAGCGACGCCGGGTTGACCGCCGAGCCGGGGGTAGGTCCGCCGCGCATGTCGTGCGGGCTGAGGGCCATGTAGTCGGGAACGAACACCTTTTCGCAGGCCACGTCGTGCGAACCGGTGCCCTGCAGCCCGACGACATCCCAGGTGTCGATCACCTCGATGTCGTCGCAATTGACGACGAAAATGTGGGGTTTCGGATCTCCCGCGCCGTCTTCCGGCGGCACCATTCCGCCCAGCATGATCCAGTGCGACACGTCGATGCCGCTGGAGAACGGCCACCGCCCGCTCAACAGGTAGCCGCCGTCCACCCGCTCGGCCTTCCCCGGCGGGTAAACGGTGGCGGAGCCGATTCGCGCATCGGGGTTCGGCCCCCACACCTCGTCCTGGGCGCGCTCGGGCCACATGCCGAGCATCCAGTTGTGCGAGACCAGGTTCGCCCAGACCCATGAGGTCGACGTGCAGGCGCGGCCCAGCTGCTCGCCGATATCGACGAACAGGCCGAAATCGCCTTCCGATCCTTCGTAGCGATACGGCTTGTGGACTGCCCAAAGCCCGGACTTCTGCAAGTTCTCGACGGTCTCGGGATGAAGTTTGCGCAGCCGCTCGGTCTCGTCCGCCCGCGCCGCGATCGCATCGACCAGATCGGTAGCGCGCTGGACCAGCTCGTCCCGGCCGGGCGCCGCCGTCTTCAATCCCCCTTCCGCCATGACTCCTCCCCGCCGGGCGCGCGCCGATGATGGACAAACCGGCCGGCGCACGGCAAGTCCCGGATGCCCGCGGCGCTCAGTTTCGCGCGCGCGGATCCGAAAGCGGCAAGCCGAACAACGCCCTGCCGTAGTTGGTCGCCTGCGGATCCCAGGCCGTGCCGACCTGGGACGAGGCCGCCCGGATGTCGCGCCAGATCCGCGCGATCGCGCTGTCGCGCTCCATCGCCCGCATCCCGGCCAGCGCATAGAGCCGGTCGACCGCGCGCAGGCAGAGCTGGACGGCAAACGAGTTGTTGCGGCGCCACCGGGTCCTGGTCTCGAGGTCGGCGAGCCTGCCCGCCTCGGTAGTCGCCGTCGCGTCGGCGCAGTCCTTCAGGAGCATCGACCAGGCGGCGTCGATTTCGGCCCCGGATTCGGCGACCCGCGCCTGGACCGTGGGCTGCTCGGCCAGCTTGAGTCCGCCGCGCGCGCCGATCCGGTCGCGGATGTCCTGCACCACCAGATCCATCATGCCGCGCGCGAGCCCGACGGCGGGGGCGGAGAACGCGCGCGCCCCGATGCCCCAGAACGGCAACCGGTAGATCGTTCCCGAGTTGATCCTGCTGCCGGGGGTCTGCAGGGCGAGTTCGTCCTGCACGCGGTGGATGCGGTACTCGGGGATGAACGCCTCGTCCACCCGGAGCGACCGGCTGCCGGTCCCGCGGAGTCCCGTCATATCCCAGTCGTCGATCACCTCGTAGTCGCTTTCTGGCACCATCGCGAACGCAACGAAGGGCGGTCCCTTCTCCGGCTTGAAGAACAGCTGGAGGTTGTTCCAGGAAGCGAAGTCGATTCCGCTCGAATAATGCCACTCGCCGCTCACCACGAAGCCGCCATCGACCTCGCGGATTTCGGCGGTCCGATCGGGAAAAGACGAAGCCGTCTGCGCGTCCGGGTCGTCGGCCCAGACCTCCTCCTGCGCGCGCTGGTCCTTGCGCCCGTTGATCCACGATTGCATGACGAGATTGGTGAACACCCAGGTGCTGGACCCGCAGCCGCGGCCGAGCTCGGCGGCGATGTCGATCATCGTTTCCAGATCGGCCTCGTGACCGCCGTAACGGGCGGGCTGAAGTACCCGGTAGAAACCGGCGTCGACGAACGCCTCGTGGGTCTCCCGCGGGATGGTTCTCGTCCGGTCGGGGATCGCGGCCCGTTCTCGCAGCACCGGCACGAGGTCGCGCGCGCGACCCACCAGCTCTTCGCGCAAACCGTCCCTGTTCGATATCCCTGCCACCGTCACACGGGGCCTATCGCTTGTCCCCGGGGCTGCAACGACGCTCGGCAGCGGTTCGCGCGGAGGCGCGCTGGGCCTCGTTCAACTTCTTGTCGACGCGTCGACGGTAGCGCTCCGCGTTGGGCAGCCCGGCGGCCACAGCGCAACTGAACCAGGCCCACGCCTCGACGGGATCGCGCGCCACGCCGCGCCCTTCGGCGTAAAGGACGCCGAGATTGAACTGCGCCCGCACGAGCCCCGCTTCCGCCGCCTTCCGATACCATTTCGCGGCGCCTGCGGCGTCGGCCGTACCCGCGAGGCCCTTCTCCAGGATAAAGGCGGCATTGAACGCGGCCTCGGGAATGCCGTTCTCCGCCGCGCGTCGGTACCAGGCAGCAGCCTCGCCGATATTTCGCTCGACACCGCGGCCTTCGTGCAGCGCGCTGGCCACCCGGTACTGGGCAAGCGCATGCCCCCCCTCCGCGGCGCGGCGAAACCATCCGAAGGCCTTGCGCTGGTCCGCGTCGGGACCCACGCCAGCCTCGTATTTGAGACCGAGCAGGAACTGCGCCCGGGGCGAGCCCGCCTTGGCCGCCTTCCCGTACCAGCGCATCGCATCGCCATAGGTCGAGGGCGTCGTGACCCGCTTCTGCGCCGAAGCATCGGAAACCGCGATCAGCACGAAGCAGAGCGCGCCGACCATCGGGAGAAAACCGGACCGCGCCTTCGGGTTCGCCAGGCGATAGGCAAAGTGGGACAAAGTGAAATCCGATCCCGATTGCTTCGTGTCGAATAAGCCGTCGCTGCGCGCTTTACGCGGTGACGTCGACCACGACCCGGCCTCGGGTCTGACCCTTGAGAATCCGGTCGGCGAGATCCGGAAGCGCATCCAGCGGGACGGTCTGGCTGACGGCATCGATCCGGTCCATCGGGAGTTCGGCGGCGAGCCGGCGCCACGCCTCCACGCGCCGGTCGCGCGGATACATTACGGAGTCGATCCCAAGCAGGTTCACGCCGCGCAGCAGGAACGGGATGACGGTGGTGTTCAGCGCATTGCCGCCGGCCAGCCCGCACGAGGCCACGGAGGCACCGTATTTGAGACCGGTGAGTATGGAGGCCAGGGTCGTCCCGCCGACCGCGTCGACGGCACCCGCCCATCGCTCGCTCGCCAGCGGACGTTCGGGCTGCGCGGAGAGTTCGGCCCGGTCGATCACCGTCGCCGCGCCGAGAGCCTTCAAGTCGTCCGCCGTCTCCATCCGGCCGGTGGAGGCCACGACCTCGTGGCCGAGCGCCGCGAGGAGGATGACCGCGACGCTTCCGACTCCGCCATTCGCGCCGGTAACCAATACCTCTCCCGCGCCGGGAGATAGCCCGGCGTCTTCGAGCGCCATCACCGCGATCATCGAGGTGAAGCCCGCCGTGCCCAGCGCCATCGCCCTGTGAGCGTCAAGGCCCTCGGGAATCTTCACCACCCAGTCGCCGGGAACGCGGGCGCGCTCGGCATAGCCGCCCCAGCGGACCTCGCCCATGCGGTAGCCGGTGACAAGGACTTCATCTCCGACATCGATGCCCGGCGCGGACGACGCGGTCACGGTACCGGCAAGATCGATTCCGGGAACATGAGGGTAGTTTCGGACCAACCGGCCGATCCCTTTCAGGATCATCCCGTCCTTGTAGTTGAGGTCGGAGTACCTGACCGCGACAGTGACTTCGCCGTCCGGAAGTTCGTCCTCGCCCAATTCCCCGATGGTGGCCGTAACCTCTTTGTCCGCCTCCTCTAGGACGAGTGCCCTGAACCGGTCTGCCATGAATCGATCCCTGAACGCTTTCCTGCAATGCGCGCGCGACCAATAGGCGCTTCCGCGGCGTACCGTCAAGCAAATGTCACAAACGGCGACACAGGGCCGCAGGGGATGACTTCGACGCGGTCCTTCGGCGCTTGCTTCGCGTCACGGCGGGTACCACATCACCGGCGCGGGAGAACGAGGGGTAGGTGACGATGGCACGTTTTGTTCGGCTCGACGATCGGGCCGTGCTGTCCATTTACGGGAGCGATGCGAGCGGATTCCTGCAGGGCCTGATCACCAACGACGTGGAGAAGCTGTACGGTGGGGCGGCAATCTACGCGGCCCTGTTGACTCCTCAGGGGAAGTACCTCTTCGACTTTCTCGTCTTCCGGCGCGGAGACGCATTCTGCCTGGATTGCGACACGGAAGCGCGCCCGGCGCTCGCGAAGCGGCTCGCGATGTACAAATTGCGCGCCGAGGTGGCGATCGACGCGGCGGCGCCTGGCATGGTCTACGCGGTTTTCGGCGACGACGCCGAAGCAGCCGCGCGTGGGATCGAGGGCGCGGATATCTTCCGCGATCCGCGCCACCCCGCCCTCGGCGCGCGTGTGGTGGGCGAATGCGGCGAGCACGCTCTGGAGCGCGCCGGGTTGGAGGAAGCGACGCGGGCGGACTACGACGCCTTGCGCATCGCTCACGGCGTTCCGGACGGACGGCGCGACCTCGTGCCCGAAAAGTCGTTCCTGCTCGAGAACGGTTTCGACGAATTGAACGGGATCGATTTCGAAAAGGGCTGTTATGTCGGCCAGGAGGTCACCGCGCGGATGAAGCACCGCAACCTGGTCCGCAAACGGCTGGTGCCCGTTCGCATCGACGGCGCCGCGCCCCAACCGGGTACCCCGGTCTATCGCGAGGATAGCGAAGTCGGGGAAATCAGGAGTTGCGCCGACGGCTTGGGCCTCGCCCTCTTGCGGATCGAGGCGATCGAGGGGGACGACGCGCTGCGCGCGGCAGAGGCCAGGGTCAGTCCGGAAAAGCCCGTCTGGGCGGTTTTCTAGGCGGTTCCCTGCTCCGTCTCCCCGATCGCCGCCTGGGCGGCGGCGAGCCGGGCGACCGGGACCCGGTAGGGCGAGCAGGAAACGTAGTCGAGACCGATGCGGTGACAGAACCGCACCGAGTCGGGATCGCCGCCGTGCTCGCCACAGATGCCGAGCTTGATGTCCGGCCGTACCGCCCGCCCGCGCTCGGTGGCAAGCCGGACCAGCTCTCCAACCCCGTCCGCGTCGATGGTGACGAACGGGTCGCGGTCGATCACCCCGAGCTCGTCATAAGCGCGAATGAAGCCGGACGAATCGTCGCGCGACAGGCCGAACACGGTCTGGGTGAGATCGTTGGTGCCGTAGCTGAAGAACTCCGCCGTCTCCGCGATCTCGTCGGCGCGAAGCGCCGCGCGGGGAAGCTCGATCATGCACCCCGTCATGTAGTCGAGCTCCACGCCCTCGGCGTTTCCGACCTCCTCCGCGATCCTGTCGACCAGCGCCTTGAGGATGTCGAACTCAGCCTTCGTCGCGATCAGGGGAATCATCACCTCGGGCAGGACCTTTTTCCCGTCTTCCCGGATCACCAGCGCCGCCGCCTCGAAGATCGCGCGCGCCTGCATCTCGTATATCTCGGGATAGGTGATCCCGAGCCGGCAGCCGCGATGGCCCAGCATCGGGTTCACCTCCTCGAGTTCGTGCGCGCGCCGCCGCACCGCCTCGGTGCTGACGCCAGCAGCCGCCGCGACTTCGGCGATCTCGTCCTCGCCATGCGGCAGGAACTCGTGCAGCGGCGGATCGAGCAGACGAACCGTGACCGGTCGGCCGTCCATGATGCGGAACAGGGCCGCGAAATCCGCCCGCTGCATGGGAAGCAACTTACCGAGCGCCGACCTGCGGTCCTCGACCGTGGCGGCGACGATCATCCGCCGGACGGCGACGATCCGGTCGGCGTCGAAGAACATGTGCTCGGTCCGGCTGAGGCCGATCCCCTCCGCGCCGAAATGGATCGACGTCTCCGCATCCGCCGGGGTCTCCGCATTGGCGCGGACCCCGATGGTCCGGAATTCGTCCGCCCAACCCATCAGCGTACCGAAATCGCCCGACAGCTCCGGTTCTATCGTCGGTACCGAGCCCAGCATGACCTCGCCCGTGCCGCCATCGATGGTGATCGTATCGCCCGCCTTCACCGTCACCCCGCCGGCCGTCATCGACTTCGACCGGTAGTCGATCAGAAGCTCGCTCGCGCCGACTACGCAGGGCCGTCCCATGCCGCGGGCGACCACCGCGGCGTGGCTGGTGGAACCGCCCCGGCTGGTCAGGATGCCGAGCGCGGCATGCATGCCGTGGATGTCCTCGGGGCTGGTCTCGGTGCGGACGAGGATGACTTTCTCACCCCCTTTCGACCGCGCTTCGGCATCGTCGGCATTGAACACCACGCGCCCCGAGGCCGCGCCCGGGGAAGCCGGCATGCCGCGCGCGAACGGCTGGCGCGGCGCTTCGGGATCGAGCGTCGGGTGAAGCAGCTGGTCGATCGACAGAGGATCGATGCGGGCGACCGCTTCCGCCTCGCCGATAAGCCCCTCCTCCACCATCTCGCAGGCGGCCCTGAGCGCGGCTTTCGCGGTCCGCTTCGCCGCCCGGGTCTGCAGCATCCAGAGCGCACCGGACTGAACGGTGAACTCGATGTCCTGCATGTCGCGGTAGTGGGCCTCCAGCGTCTCGCGGACCCCGCACAATTCGGCGAACGCCGCGGGCATCGATTCTTCCATCGAAGGCGCGTCCGAACCCGCCGCCTCGCGCGCGGCCCGGCCGAGATGGTGCGGCGTGCGGATACCGGCGACCACGTCCTCGCCCTGGGCGTTGGGCAGGTATTCGCCATAGAAGACGTTCTCGCCGGTGGAGGGATCGCGGGTGAAGGCGACGCCGGTCGCGCAGTCCTCGCCCATGTTGCCGAACACCATCGCCTGCACGGTGACCGCCGTCCCCCAGTGGGACGGGATGTCGTGCAGCTTGCGATAGGTCACCGCGCGCCGGTTCATCCAGCTCGCGAACACCGCGCCGACGGCGCCCCAGAGCTGTTCCCTCTCGTCCTGGGGAAAGGGCGTCCCAAGCTGGTCTTCGACAAGCGCCTTGTACCGACCCACCAGGCTTTCCCAGCCTTCCGTCGCGATGTCGGTGTCCAGGACGGCCCCGCAGGCCAGCTTGTAGTTCTCGAGCAGCTCTTCGAAGTAGTGGTGCTCTATCCCGAGCACCACCGAGCCGTACATCTGGATGAAGCGCCGGTAGCTGTCGAACGCGAAGCGGCGGTCGGAGGATCGTTCCGCCAACCCTTCGACGGTCTCGTCGTTGAGGCCGAGATTGAGGACGGTGTCCATCATGCCGGGCATCGATGCCGGGGCGCCGGAGCGCACCGAGACCAGGAGCGGGTTGCCGGCATCGCCGAACCCGGCCCCGACCTTCGCTTCGATCCCGGCGAGGGCGCTGTCGACCTCCGTCGCGAGACCGTCGGGATAGGAATTGCCCGATTCGTAATAGGCGTTGCAGACCGCCGTGGTGATGGTGAAGCCAGGCGGCACCGGCAGGCCGAGGCTGCACATCTCGGCGAGATTGGCGCCCTTCCCGCCGAGCAGTTCGCGCATCCCGGCGTTTCCGTCGGCGCTACCTCCGCCGAACCGGTAGACGAGCTTCCGCGTCACCGGGCGCTCCTCACATCGCTTGTCACCCCGGACTTGTTCCGGGGTCCAGGGACACGCGTTCTAACGTCGGAGCGCTCCCACTGGACCCCGGAACAAGTCCGGGGTGACAGCCTTGGTGTCGGCGACCGCGTGGACTCTTGAGCATTCATCGCTGAAACAGTCCCCGCTAACCCTCGATCCGGGAGAAATCGGCAAGGCCGCCCATCGTCGCCCGGATCCCGGAGAGCAGCTTCAGCCGATTCACCCTGAGCCCGCTATCGTCGGCGTTGACCTTCACCCGGTCGAAGAACGCATCGACCGACCCGCGCAACCCGGCGAGCGCGGTCATGGCTTCGTCGAACGCCTCGTTCTCGACCAGCGGCGCCGAACGTGCGCCGACCGCGTCGAGGCTTTCGCTCAGCGCTCGTTCTTCCGGTTCCGAGAGCAGCGACGATTCGACCGGGCCGGTATAGGCGACCCCGTCCTTCTTCTCCTCGATGGCGACGATATTGGCCGCGCGCTTGTGCGCGGTGAGAAGGTTCGCGCCGTCCTCGGTGGCGAGGAAGCGGCGCAACGCCTCGACCCGGGCGCGCAGCCGGACCAGGTCGTCCTCGTCGCCGAGCGCGAACACCGCGGCGATCAGGTCGTGCCGGATCCCTTCGGAGCGAAGATGCACTTTCAGCCGGTCGACGAAGAAATCGAGCAGCTCGCGCTCCAGCTGCTTGGGCCGGTGCCCCCCTTCGAGCGCATTCTCGAAATCGGGCACCGTCTCGCCATAGCCCCAATACGCCTTGCGGAAAGCCTCGCGGAGCGGCAAGCGGATACCGTTCTCCAAAACCAGCCGGATGACACCGAGCGCGGCCCGTCTCAACGCATAGGGATCGCCCGACCCCGTCGGCCGCTCGCCGACCGCGAAGAATCCGACCAGGGTGTCGATCCTGTCGGCGAGCGCGACGGAGACGCTGACAGGTGCCGATGGGCAGGCCCCGGACGGTCCGGCGGGCAGATAGTGCTCGGAGACCGCGCGGGCGACGTCCTCGCTCTCGCCGTCGTGGCGGGCGTAGTGGCCGCCCATCGTCCCCTGGAGCTCGGGGAACTCGAAGACCATTTCGGTGGTGAGGTCGGCCTTGGCGAGACGGCCGGCGCGGCACGCCGCGCCGGCGTCGGCGCCCGGAACGAACGCCGCCAACTCCGCCGCGAGCGCCGCCAGACGCTCCGCCTTCTGAGCCAGGTTTCCGAGCTTGGCGTGGAACACCATCGGCGCGAGCGCGTCGATGCGTGTCTCGAGCGGCTTGCGGCGGTCCTGATCCCAGAAGAAGCGGGCATCCGACAGCCGGGCGCGCAGCACGCGCTCGTTGCCGGCGACGATTTCCCCGCCGCCGTCGGCGGCTTCGAGATTGGCGACCACGATGAAGCGGGGCGCGAGACCGCCGTCCGGGTGGAGCAGCGACAGGTATTTCTGGTGGCTGCGCGTCGAGGTGACCAGAACCTCTTCCGGCACCGCCATGAATTCCGCGTCGATCCGTCCCATCAGCGGCACCGGCCATTCGACCAGTCCGGCGACCTCGTCGAGCAGGCCGGGATCGTCCCGAACCGAGAGGCCTTCGCCCGCCGCGAGCTCTGCCGCGCCGTCGGCGACGATCTGCCGCCGCTCTTGCGCGTCGAGGACCACCGACGCCGCGCGCAAACCGTCTCGGTACTCCGCGAAGGAGGAAACCGCGAAGGGTTCGGGTGCGTGAAAACGGTGACCGCTAGTCACCCCGCCGGAGGCGATGCCGTCTGGAAGATCGAGCGCGACCGGCTCGCCGCCGAACACGCAGAGCACGCGCTCCAGCGTCCGTACCCAGCGGGTGTCGCCGCTCCCCCAGCGCATGGATTTGGGCCAGGCGAGGTCGCCGATCAGGCCCCGCGCGATACCCGGCAGCAGGTCGGCGACCGCTCCTCCCTCGGTCTCGATCACCGCGAACCAGTAGGTGTCCTTGCCGGCCTCGCGCTGCTCGCACTGGTCGAGGGTGAGGCCGTTGCCGCGCAGGAACCCCTGGATCGCCTTGTCCGGAGCGCCGACACGGGGACCGCGCTTCTCTTCGCGGCGGTCGGGCTGGCGGTCGGGAAGTCCGTCGACGACCAGCGCCAGGCGGCGCGGCGTGACGTAGCTTTCGGCACTCTCGAAATCGATCCCGGCCGCCTTCAGCGCCTCGGTCGCGAGACGGCGCAGATCCCCCGCCGCGCGGGCCTGCATGCGCGCGGGGATCTCTTCCGAGAACAGCTCGAGAAGGAGCTCGGCCACGGTCAGGCGTTCCCGCCCAGCCAGGCCTCGCAGCAGCCCTTGGCGAGCGCCCGGACACGGCCGATATAGGCGGCCCGCTCGGTCACGCTAATGGCGCCGCGCGCATCGAGGAGGTTGAAGACGTGGCTCGCCTTGATGCACTGGTCGTAGGCCGGCAGCGCCAGCGACTGCTCCAGCAGGGCCCGGCATTCAGCCTCCGCGAATCCGAACTGGGTCGTCAGCCGTCCGGTATCGGCGTGCTCGAAATTGAACGCGCTGAACTCCCGCTCGGCGCGGTGGAACACGTCGCCGTATCTGACGCCCGCGCCGTTGAAGTCGAGATCGTAGACGTTCTCGACGCCCTGGATGTACATCGCCAGCCGTTCGAGCCCGTATGTGAGCTCGACCGAAACCGGGTTGCATTCGATCCCGCCGACCTGCTGGAAATAGGTGAACTGGGTGACCTCCATCCCGTCGCACCAGACCTCCCAACCGAGCCCGGCGGCGCCCAGCGTCGGGCTTTCCCAGTCGTCCTCGACGAAGCGGATGTCGTGGCGCTTCGCGTCGATCCCGACCTCGGCAAGGCTTTCGAGGTAGAGCGTCTGGCTCTCCGGCGGGGAGGGTTTGAGGATCACCTGGTACTGGTAGTAGTGCTGAAGCCGATTGGGGTTCTCGCCGTAGCGCCCGTCGGCCGGGCGCCGCGATGGCTGGACATAGGCCGCCCGCCACGGATCCGGACCGAGCGCGCGAAGCGTCGTCGCCGGGTGGAACGTCCCCGCCCCCACCTCCATGTCGTAAGGCTGGAGAATCACGCATCCCTGGCGTGCCCAAAACGCGTGAAGTTTCAGGATGAGGTCCTGGAAAGACATTCCCGGCACGCTGTTCGACATGGCTCTATAGGGGGTGCGGCTACGGCGCGGGCAACCTAGTCGGGTGCCCCGGGGGAATCAAGAATCGCCTGCCGTCCGGCCGTCATGTTCTTCGTTCAGAAGCCGGTCGATCCAGCGATGCGCATGGGTGACGCCCTTGTCGACGCTCCAGCGGACCGGCCGCACCGGCTCGGGCGCCGAATCGATCATTCGCTGCTGCGGCTCGATCACCGCCACGTCCTCGTCGAACGTGTCCTTGTTGGCCTGGAACGCCCATTGGGTGAGGTCTTCGTCGTCGAGCTCGACATCGCGCAGCAGCGACCAGAAATAATGCGTGGTCTTCGCGGTCTCGGGGGTGAGCGCGTTCAGCACCCGCATCCCGACGGACCGGTTTGCCTCCCCCGCCGCCCCCGCCACGCGCAGCTTGATGACGATATTGCCGGGCGGCGTGTAGACGATCTCCTGGCGGTGGTCGACATTGCCGGTGAACCGGCCGATGCGGGAGAAGAACGGCGACGGCGCGATACCGCGCATGTCGCGCACCACGTGCAGGCGCTCACCGTCGAAGTCGGTCTCGATGGGGAATTCGATCACCCCGTCGGTCGCCAGAGTCTGGCGGTGGACGTAGTGGGCGTGGGTGAGGTCGAGCAGGTTGTCGCGCAGCAGCCCGTAATGCGCCTTGACGTGAAGCGTCTCGCCCTTCCCCGCCCAGGCCGGATCGTCCTTCCAGTGGTAATCCGGGATCGACGCAGGATCGGCGCGCCCGGGATCGCCGGTCCACACGAACACCCAGCCCCAGCGCTCCACCACGGGATAGGACCGGGTGCGCGCCTCGGCCGGGATCCGATCCTCGCCCGGCACGGCCACGCAGCGCCCGTCTGCATCGAAGCAGAGCCCGTGATAGCCGCACTGGATGTCGTCGCCGATCACCCGCCCCAGAGACAGCGGCGCATCGCGGTGCGGGCAGCGGTCGGCGAGCGCCGCCGGGCGCCCGTCGCGGCGCCGCCAGAACACGATGGGCTCGCCGCAGATCCAGCGCTGCAGCGGCTCGGCGCCGATCTCGTGGCCCCAAGCGCAGACATACCACGCGTTTCTGAGCAGTTTCCCGTTGTCTCCGTCCATGACCCGCTCCTAGAGATGCACGGCGCCGCCGTCGAACCCTTCAACCCGGCATGTCATTTGTCCGTCCCTCCATGCGCCGTCTCACGCGGACACGGGCGTATCGACTCCGGCTGCCCGCGCCGCGGCGGCCAGCGCCCGGTCCAGCGTGGCGAGCGGCAGCCGCATGCGTAGCGCGAGTTCTAGATAAGTGGCATCGTAGACGGACAGGTCATGGCGGTCGGCAAGCGCGAGCGCCGGCCCCCACACCCGGGACGTGGACACCGGCTCGATTTCGATGGGGAGCGCGTCCAGGCTGGCGCAGATCACCGGCCACTCGCCGACCCCGATGCGGCCGCGCCGGGCTGCGGCGAGCAGCACGCTACCGACTTCGACCGGCCAAAGCGACGGGACGAACGCGCGGGCGTCGACGAGCGAATCGCGCAACCGGTCGGTCGCCTCGGAGGACTCGTCGGGGAACACCCATGCCATGACGACCGAGCAATCGAGAACGAAAGACATCAGTACTTGCGCGCTTCCTCGACCAACTGCCGGACCGGGACCTCGCCCAGGGAGTGCGTTCGCTGGAACTCCTTCAAGGCATCAATCGCGGATTGCACCTTACCGGAATCCCGCAACCGGAACGGGACCAGCTCCGCCAGAGGTCGACCGTGCCTGGTGATAACGAACCGTTCGCCCGCTTCCACCCGCCGAAGCAGTTGCGGCAAGTGGGTCTTTGCCTCGAACGCGCCGATTTCCGACACCACGTCCACCTCCTTTGCGCTACCGTTTTGAACCAACCAGTCACAGTCTGGTCTTAAAGGTAAGCCCGGTCAAGGACACCGACGACTTGTGTCGTCAGCACACGACCCAGGGCGCCCGTTTTCCCGCAACCGCACGAGTGTCTAACATTGCGTACGGCCATCGTCCCGAGACCCCGCAAGGAGGCTTCGCGCATGCGCATCTTGCAGACCGGCGTCACGCATTTCGACCCGGACCGGGCCACGCCCGGCTTCACCCTGTTCTCGCCGCTCTGGGGGGACGAGACCCTGATCCTCGACATGAGGGGCAAGGTGGTCCATCGCTGGGAATTCCCGGTCATGCTGGGCGGCTACGGCAGGTTGCTGCCGAACGGCAACCTGTTCGTCGCGGTCACCACCCCGGAACGGCCGCGCTTCGCCGGCGGCGCGCAAGGCGGGAAAATGCTGGAGGTCGACTGGGACGGAAACGTCGTCAACGAGTTCGTCGACGACTTCCAGCACCACGATTGCTGGCGGCTGCCGAACGGCCACACGCTATACGCCTCCTGGGAGGACATGCCCGACGAGCGCGCCGCGCTGGTCCGGGGCGGCGCTCCCGGATCGGACGATCCCGAGGGCATGTATTCCGATGTCGTTCGCGAGGTGGACGCCGACGGGAGCCTGGTCTTCGAATGGCATGCCTACGACATGGAGATCGAGAAATACGCGCTGAACCCGTTGGCCCCGCGCCGGGTCTTCGCGTGGTGCAACACCACCTTCCCGCTCCCCGACGGCGATGTCCTGATCAGCCTGCGCCACATCGACACCTGCGCCATCATCGACCGCCGGACCGGAAAATTCCGCTGGGAGAGGACCGATCCGTCCTGGGGCGGGCAGCACGATCCCCAGATGCTTCCCAACGGCAACATCGTGCTGTTCGCCAACGGGTGCGCCACATATCAGCCCCACCCCTTTTCCCGGATCGTCGAGTTCGACCCGGAGACCGGCGAGGAGGCCTGGGTCTACAAGGAATCGCCCGGCCGCAACTTCTATTCGCACCACATCAGCGGCCAGGAGCGCCTGTGGTCGGGCAACACGCTGATCTGCGAGGGGTTGTGGGGGCGGCTGTTCGAGGTCACGCCGGAGGGCGAGCTGGTCTGGGAATACATCTCCCCGTTCGAGAACAAGACCTACATGGGCGAGACCGTGAACTGGGTCTTCCGCGCCTTCCGCTACGCCGAGGACTCGCCCGCGATCGGCGGCCGGCTGAAGCTTTGAGCACGGGCCGGCGCGCGATAAGCTCGGCCGGTGACGGCGCCAGACGAGGTGAAGCGATGAGCGAGACCGAACAGAAACTTTCCGTGGTCCTGCCCGAGGACGGCGCGTTCGAGGATGCCGGGTTGCGCGCCCAGTTCGTCTATCGCGATCTCGGGATCGGGGATGCGACGGGCGGGAGCTATCACGCCCACATCATCAAGGCGAAGACCGCGGACGGCCCGAAGATCGGGCTCCACCGCCACGGCAAAATCGACTTCCAGCTGGTCTATATCCTCAAGGGCTGGATGCGCTTCTGGTACGAGGGCCGCGGCGAGACCGTGGCGCCCGCCGGCACCTGCATCCTGCAGCCGCCCGGCATCCAGCACGACGTGCTCGAATGGTCGGACGACCTCGAACTGCTCGAGGTCACCTCGCCGCGCGACTTCACCACCGAAGCGCTGGAGGACGTGGCGGCGGAGTAGGGCGGGCTACGCCGTCGCGCGGATGCTCTCGCGTTCGGCCACCTCCTCCCGCCAGCGCGCGAGGTTGGGGCGGCTTTCCGCGACCTCGATCTCTATGAACCTGGCGAAATCGGCCGTGCACCAGGCGGTGATGTCGGCGACGGTGAAACGCTCGCCGGCCAGATAGCGCGCCTCGCCGAGCCGGGTGTCGAGCTTGTCGAAGTAGAGCGCGGCGCGCTGTTTTCCGCGTTCGATCAGCTCGGGGATCTGCGCGAGCTCCCCGGGAACGCCGGGCAGCGCGCGGCCGGCGAAGCTGCGCTTGGCGTTGCGGAACGATTCGGCGACCGCCAGCAGGCCCTCGAATTCCGACATCCGCTCCCACATCTCGACCAGCGCCATTTCCAGCGGATCGGCCCCCATCAGCGGCGGCTCCGGATGCTGCGCTTCGAAATAGCGGCAGATCGCCATCGCCTCCGAGATCAGCGTGCCGTCGTCGAGCTCCAGCACGGGAACCCGGCGGTGCGGCGCCTTTTCGAGAAACGCCGGATCGAGGATCGGTTTGCCGGGAACGCCGACCTCCTCCATCGGCACCTCGATCCCCTTCTCGATCAGATAAACGCAGACCCGTCGCGGGTTGGGCGCGATGTTCCAGATATAGAGCTTCACGGGCCTTCCTTTCGCAAGCTATCCAAGTTCCGGACCGGCCAGGGCATAGACCAGATCGGCGTTGTCGAGCGGTTCGGAACGGCCGCGCAGCATCCGGATATAGGGGCGTTGATAGGCGAAACCGGACGCCTTCAGCCACTCGATCAGGGGGCCGTGGCGGCTCGGGCAGTCGATCACCGCCCACCCGTCCAGTCCGGCCAGCGCGTGCGCGGCGAGCGCGATGGCGGTATCGGCGTCGTCGGCCGCCAGCGGCCCGATCTGCGTTGCCTGGCGTCCTTCGCGGGCGAGAGCAAATCCGGTCACGGCATCGCGGGTCCGCGCGACGAACGCACGCCCGGGCTGACGTTCCATCAGGGATGCGAGGAGCGCTTCGCGGTCGGCCCCGAACGCGACCGCATCGTAGTTCGCGATTGCCGCGATATCGGCCGCGCCCGCCGGCGCGACGCCCGCCGCGATGGCAGGCGCGTCCGGCGGCACGACGGACTCCGCCCAGTAACGCTCGATCCGGTAGATGTCCTCGAAGCCGAGATGCTTGTAGACCTCGCGCCCGTCGGGCGTCGCGTCGAGCCCGGCGATGGTTTCCGCGTCCTCGAGATCCGCCAGAACGCGGTTCATCAGGTCAGTCGCGATGCCGCGCCGACGCCGGTCCGGGCTGACCAGCACCATGCACACCCAGGCGAAAGCGCCGTAGCCGAGCGCCATCGCCGAGCCCACCAGCTTGCCGTCCGCATCGGTCCTGCCGTAGCCGAACCCGTTGGCAAGCATGTAGCGCCAGTCGGCGCGGTTCTGGTTCCAGCCGATCTCCTCGGACAGCGCCGCCCCGCGCGCCGCATCGGCGACGGTCAGCGGGGCGAGGGTCAGCCCCTCAAAAGGATCCGTCGCGGCTGTCATAGTCCGTCGGCTTGTCCAAACTCTCCATGCCGCGCCCGACCCAGTCGGCCACCCAGTCGATCATCCGTTCCAGAGGTACCCGGGGGTAGCCGAACAGCGCGTGGCAGGCCGAGGTATTGACCAGCCACCCCCGGTCGGCCTCGACGCCCACGATGTCGGACGCCTTCCCCATCCGCTCGCCGAACGCCAGCGCCAGCGCGCGGATGCTGACGGTCTCCGGCCCGCTGACATTGAGCGGCGTCGTCGGCGTCGTGCAATGGGCGAGGCAGCGCAGCGCGACCGCATTGGCGTCGCCCTGCCAGATGACGTTGACATGGCCCGCGGTCACGTCGATCTCCGCGCCGTCCCGCACCTTGCACGCGACGTCCCACAGCACCCCGTAGCGCATGTCGATCGCGTAGTTGAGGCGGAACAGCCGGCCCGCCGTTCCGTATTTCGCGGAGAAGTATTCGAAGGTGCGCTCACGGGCGACGCAGGACTGCGCGTATTCGCCCATCGCGCCCAGCGGCGTCGCCTCGGTCGCCCCGCCGTGGCGCATCTCGACCCAAGGGTAGACGTTGCCGGTGGAGAAGGCGACGATCCGCGAGTCGCGGAAAACCTCCGCCACCGTCGCCGGGACATGCGCGTTCATCGCCCAGGTGAGCGGCAGGTTCCCCGTCGTCCCGAACTTGCGCCCGGCCATGAAGACAACATTGGCTGCGCGCGGCAAGGCCTCCACCGCCTCCCGGTCGAGGAGATCGGCGCGGATCGTCTCGATGTCCCAGCCCTGGAGCTTCTCCTCCAGGCCGGGCTCGGAGAAGCGGGCGACGCCGATGACCCGCTTTTCGGGCGCGGCCCGCCTGGCGAGCCTGGCGAGCGTCGGCCCCATCTTGCCGCCGACGCCAAGAACCAGGATGTCGCCCTCGACCGTTGCGAGGTCCTCGACCAACGCGGGATCGGGCCGGGTCATGTACTCCTCGAGCGCGTCGACGTCGACGAAGCGTTCCGGCGGGGGATCGGCCGCGTTCACCGGCCGGGCCTCAGAAATCGAACAGACGCGCCGGGTTGTCGACCAGCATGCGATGGCGCGTCTCCGCATCGGGGACCATTGCGGGAACCAGGTCGACCAGGTCGCCGTCGTCGCACATCTCGCCTGGGGCCCAGCGCTGGGTATGCGGCCAGTCGGTGCCCCAGATCAGACGTTCCGGCGCCGCCGCGACCGCGGCGTGGACGAACGGCATCACGTCGTCATAGGGGTGGCCGGTCCTGGTCAGCCGTTCGGCACAGCAGATCTTGGCCCAGACATGCTCCTCGCGGATCAGGTCGAGATAGACACGGAAACCGGGCTGATCGAGGCCTTGAGTCACGTCGACCCGGCCGAAATGATCGATCACCACGGGGATCGGGATCCCGGCGATCCAGTCCGCGGCCTCGATCAACTGCTCCGGCATGGCGTGCAGCGTCACCGACCAGCCATGCGGTGCGATCGCCGCGATCACCCGGTCGAACATCGCGAGTTCCATCCCGCCGCCCGCGCCGGTGAACATCGTCAACCTGACGCCGCGCGCGCCCTGCTCGTGGAAGAGTTTGTAATGCGCCGCCGAGAACCGGTCGTCCGCCTTCAGCACCGCGCGGAACCGCCCGTCGGATCTCGCGACGGCATCCAGGGTCACGCCGTTGTCGAAGCCGTGGCCCATCGGCTGGGTCACCACGCCGCGCTCGATGCCGAGGAGTTCGGCGAGGTTCACGTAGTGCTCGAACGGCGCGGTCGCCGGCACGTAGGCCTTGGTGTCCGCGAAGGGGAACCGGTCGGGCGGACCCATGACGTGGAAATGGCTGTCGCAGGTCCCCTCGGGCAGCCTGAAATCCGGCATGCGCGGGTTGGGAACGGGCGGATAGGCGATTCGAAGGCGTTCGGTCATGCGCGTGCAAGCGTAGAACGTCAAAAGGGCGGCGTCCATTTCGGTCGCGGATACGGCTCTCGCCGGGTTGCGCTGGACCCCGGAACAAGTCCGGGGTGACAATCGGGGGTGCCGAAACGTCGGGCAAGGGGGCCACGATGTCGTTGACGCAGGACGACATTCCGGAGGCCGTGCGGGCTTCGATCCGCCGGGGCGTCGTGATACCGGCCCATCCGCTCGCGCTGAACCGCGATCGAAAGCTCGATGTCCGTCGGCAGCGCGCGCTTACCCGCTATTACCTGGATGCGGGCGCGGGCGGGCTTGCCGTCGGTGTGCACGCGACCCAGTTCGCGATCCGCGAGGCGGGGCTCTACGAGACCGTGCTGGAGCTGGGGGCGGAGACCGCCGATGACTGGGTGAACCGCCCGGTCGCCATGATCGCGGGGATCGCCGGCCGCACCGGACAGGCGGTGAGCGAGGCGAAGACCGCGGTCGGATTCGGCTACCACGCGGGTCTGTTGAGCCTCGGCGCGCTGAAGGACGACTCCGAGGACATGCTGGTCGAGCACTGCCGCCGGGTCGCCGACGAAATCCCGCTGGTCGGGTTCTACCTCCAGCCGGCGGTCGGCGGCCGGCCGTTAAGCGCTTCGTTCTGGCGGCGTTTCGCCGAAATCGACAACGCGGTCGCCGTCAAGGCGGCTCCCTTCGACCGCTACCGCACGCTTGACGTGGTGCGCGGCATCGTCGAGGCGGGCGCGGAGGACCGGATCGCGATCTATACCGGCAACGACGATCACATCGTGCTCGATCTCGCCGTGCCGGTCGCGGTCCGGCGGGCCGGCGAGGAGGTTCGCGTCCGCATCCGGGGCGGGCTCCTCGGCCACTGGAGCGTCTGGACCAAACGCGCCGTCGAATTGGTGGAGCGGATTCGCGCGGCGGTCGACAACGGCGCCGTGGACGAGGACCTGCTGGCGCTCGATTCCCGGATTACCGACTGCAACGCGGCGGTGTTCGACGTCGCGAACCGGTTCCGGGGCTGCATCGCCGGCTGCCACGAAGTCCTCCGGCGCCAGGGGCTGCTCGAAGGGATCTGGTGCCTCGATCCGGACGAGACCCTGAGCCCGGGCCAGGCGGAGGAGATCGACCGGGTCTCGGCCGCCCATCCCGACCTCGCCGACGATGATTTCGTAGCCGAAAACCTCGAACGCTGGCTGGGTTGAGAAAACCTCGGATACAGCTGGAACCGCCTCAGACCCGCGCACGCTCCCGCGTGGAGGGGTGGAAAAGCTCGGCCGGGTCCATCTCGCGGATTGCGAGGCCCTGGGCGTGGGAGTACCGCACGACGGCCCGCAGCTCGCGCAGATTGTCCTCCAACCCGTAGGGCCAGATGTCGGGGCCGAGAAGCGTCCGCATGGCCTCGTATTCGGCCGCGACCCAGGGCAGCGAGACATGCGGGGCGGTCACGTCGCCGAGTGCGTCGACGGCCATGGTCTTGGCCCGGAGAAACGCCTTGTAGAGGCTTGCCGGGAGCCACGGATGCGCCTCGGCGAGGCTTTCGCGCATCGCGACGAGGTGCATGATCGGGTAGAGCCCGGTCTTTCGGTAATACGCTTCCTCCGCCGCGCGGTAGTCGGGGAAGAGCCGCCGCACCGCGCCGCCGCCGTCGAAGCAGGACGGAGCGCGTGCGCTGATCAGCGCGGAGAGCTCGCCCGCCGCGAGCATGGCGGAGAGGCTGCGCCCCGGCGGCAGCGGGCGCACGGAAATCTCCGGCGGCAGATCCAGCGGGAACGCACCGTAACGCCCGGGCTGCTCCAGCCCGCCGGTGCGCCAGGCGATGTCGGACGCAGCTACGCCGTATTCCTCGGCCAGCATGCCGCGCACCCAGAGCGCGGCGGTCATGGCGTAGACCGGAACGCCGACCTCCCTGCCCTTCAGGTCGGCGGGGCTCTCGATTCCGGCATCCGCGCGAACGTAGATCGCCGAATGGCGGAACATGCGCGAGGTGAAGACGGGCAGGCCGATATAGGGGATCTCGCCGCGCGACCGGGCGAGCACGAAGGAGGACAGCGACACCTCCGCCGCGTCGAACTCGGCATTGGTGAAGGTGCGGTAGGACGTCTCCTCGATCGGGATCGGGAAATAGGAGACGTCGCAGCCCTCGACGGCGACGCGGCCGTCGATTATCGGGCGCACGCGGTCGTAGTCGCCCGTCGCGATCGTTACGGGAAGCTGCGCCATCCGGCCGGTCAGAAGCCCACCATGTCGCCACCCTTGAGATCGAGCCGGGCGCGCGCCTCCTCGGGCGTCGCGACCTCGAGCGACAGCTCCTCGACGATGCGGCGGATCTTGGCCACCTGCTGGGCGTTGGATTCGGCGAGCTTGCCGCGCGCGAGATAGAGGCTGTCCTCGAGGCCGACGCGAACGTTGCCGCCCATCATCGCGCCCATCGTACACAGGCTCATCTGGTGCCGCCCGGCGCCCAGGATCGACCACTCGTAGTCGTCGCCGAACAGGCGGTCGGCGGTCTGCTTCATGAACACCAGGTTCTCCTTGTCGGTGCCGATGCCGCCGAGGATGCCGAAGATGGTCTGCACGAAAAGCGGCGGGCGGACCAGCCCGCGGTCGAGGAAATAGGCGAGGTTGTAGAGATGGCCGACATCGTAGCACTCGAACTCGAAGCGGGTGCCGTGCGCCTCTCCCAGATCCTTGAGGATACGCTCTATATCCTTGAACGTATTGCGGAATATGAAATCGTCCGTGCCGCGCAGATAGGGCTCCTCCCAGTCGTATTTCCACTCCTTGATGCGGTCGGCGGCCTGGAAGATGCCGAAATTTATCGAGCCCATGTTGAGCGATGCGACTTCCGGCTTGGCGACCAGTGCCGCCGCCATGCGCTCCTCGACGGTCATGCCGAGCCCGCCGCCGGTGGTGATGTTGATCACCGCGTCCGAGTTCTGCTTGATCCTGGGGAGGAACTCCATGAACACGCCGGGGTCGGGCGTTGGCCTTCCGTCGTCGGGGTCGCGGGCGTGGAGATGGAGGATCGAGGCGCCCGCCTCGGCCGCCCCGATCGCCTGCTCGGCCACCTGGTCCGGGGTCAGCGGCAGGTGGTCCGACATCGAGGGGGTGTGAATCGCGCCGGTCACCGCGCAGGTGATGATGACCTTGCCGTCCTTCGCCATGGCAATCTCCTATTCGTCGAAAATGGCGACCGCGCGGGTCCAGCCCGCGGATGCGCCCTTGATCTTGACCGGGAAGCAGGAAACCGTGAACCCGGTCGCCGGCAGCTCTTCGAGATTGCCGAGCTTCTCGATCTGGCAGTAGCCGATCTCGCGCCCGGCCTTGTGCCCTTCCCAGATGATGCCCGGGTCCCGCGTTTCCTGCCAGCGCGCCTTGGTGTGAATGAACGGCGCGTCCCAGCTCCACCCATCCGTGCCGCAGACCCGGACCCCGCGCTCGGTCAGGTACATGGTCGCGTCGCGCCCCATGCCGCAGCCGCGCGAGACGTAGTCGTCCTCGCCGTAGCGCCGCCCGGCGGAGGTGTTAACCAGCACGATGTCGAGCGGCTTCAGCGCGTGGCCGACGCGGCCGAGCTCGGCCTCGATGTCGTCGGGGCTGACGACATAGCCGTCGTCGAGTTCCCGGAAGTCGAGCTTGACGCCAGGCTGGAAGCACCATTCGAGCGGCACCTCGTCGATGGCGATGGCGCGCTTCCCGCCGTCCATCGTCGAGTGGTAGTGCCAGGGCGCGTCGACATGGGTGCCGTTATGGGTGGTGAGCTTGATCCACTCGATCGCCCAGCCCTCTCGGTCCGGCAGCTGGTCGGGCTCGAGCCCGGGGAAGAACGCGCAAAGGTTCTTGGCGGTGTCCGCGTGGGTCTCGTATTCGATTTCGGGCTCGAATCCCGGCGGGTCGGACCGGATGCCCGACTCGAGCGGAACCGAGATATCGACGAAGCGGCGCGCCATGGTCTCCTCCCCAGACATTCCCAACGGCGGGAGATTAGGCCGTTCGACCCGCCGGCGACAGTGCCGCGAGGGGCAGGCTCCCGGCTCGCGAATCGTTTACCGCGCAATCGCGGGGGCGGCGTAAGATGCCGTCCGGATTCCGGCCGGGAGCCAGCCCGTGATCCGCTCGATGTACGATCTGGAATCGCGCCTCGGCGTCTGGGCCGTCGAGCTGCGGTGGCCGATCATCGCCGTTTCCCTGGTCCTCGCCGCCATCGCGGCGAGCGGCACCGCGCTTCTCGAGTTTTCGGCTGACTCCCGTCTCTACGCCTCCAGCGACAATCCGCAGCGCCGCGCAAGCGAGGCGATCGAGAACACATATGGGAAGAGCCACAACGTCTTCTTCGCCATCGTGCCGACAGATCGCGACGCCACCTCCGCCCTCGCGCTTGAAGCGGCCGCCTGGCTCACCGAGCGGTCCTGGAAGGTTCCTTACGCGACCCGCGTCGACTCGGTCGTCAACTTCCAGCACGTCACGGCCGACGGCGACGACATCCTGGTCCGCGATCTCGTGGACGAGACCGTCCTCGGCGACGCGGACGAACGGTCCCGCGTACGCGCCATCGCCCTGGCCGAGCCGCGTCTCGCGGGACGCCTCATCGCCCGGGATGGCGGGGTCGGCGGCATAAACGTCACGGTACACCCGCCGGGCGAGGACGAGATGCTCGAAGGCGCCCGGGTCACGGAGTTCGCGTACGGGCTGGCGGACGAGGTTCGGGAACGATTCCCCGGCGTCGACGTTCGGGTGACCGGCCTGGTGATCTTCAACCAGGCCTTCGTGGAGGTGTCGCTGAACGACCTGAAGATACTGGTCCCGGCGACCTTCGCGGCGATGACGTTGATGCTGGTGTTCCTGACGGGAGGATTGAGCGGGACGTTCGCGATCGTGTTCGTCGTCGCGCTGGCGGTCATGTCGGCGGTGGGTCTGGGCGGCTGGGCCGGACTACCGATGACGCCTCCGGCCGCGGTCGCTCCGGTGGTCGTCCTGACGGTCGCGATCGCCAGCTGCGTGCACATCTTTTCGACACTGGTGCACGTCATGCGGAGCGGCCAGCCCAGGCGGGACGCGATCGTCGAATCGGTTCGGGTAAATCTCCAGCCGGTCTTCCTGGCCTGCCTGACCACCGCGCTGGGCTTCCTGAGCATGAACTTCTCCGAGGTTCCGCCGCTCCGTCATCTGGGCACCTTCGTCGCGTTCGGGGTCGGCGCGACGTTCGCGCTCTCGGTGACCTTTCTGCCGGCGCTGCTCTCGCTTCTGCCTGTCCGGGTGAGCGCAACCGGCGACCGCCGCGATGCGGCGATGGCCGCGCTCGGCGAGTTCGTGATCCGCCGGCGCCGCGTGCTGGGGTGGGGAGTCGGAGCGATCGCGGTGGCGCTCCTCGCCTCGATACCCCGCAACGAGCTGAACGACGTCTTCCTCCATTATTTCGACGAGAGCATCGAGTTTCGCCGCGACGCGGATTTCACCGTCGAGAACCTCACCGGCATCTACATCATGGAGTATTCGCTCGATTCGGGCGCGCCGGAGGGAATCGGCGACCCCGCCTACCTGTCCGACGTCGCGGCGTTCGCCGAATGGTACCGGGCGCAGCCCGAAACGATTCACGTCAACGTCATCACCGATACCTTCCGGCGGCTCAACATGAGCATGCACGGCGACGATCCCGCCCACTATCGGCTGCCCGAGAGCCAGGAACTGGCCGCGCAGTACCTGCTCCTCTACGAGTTATCTCTTCCCGCCGGCCTCGATCTCAACAACCAGATCGACGTCGACAAGTCGGCCATCCGGATGACCGTGGCGACGCGGACGCTGTCTTCGAACGAGGTGATCGCCCTCGACCGGCGCGCGTTGCGATGGCTTGCCGACCGCGCACCGAACATCGTGCATGCCGAGAGTGCCGGCGACACGTTGATGTTCGCCTATCTCGGCCGGCGCAACATCGTGGCGATGCTGCTGGGGACCACGATCGCTCTCGTCGGGATTTCCTTCGTCCTCATATTCGCGCTGCGATCGTTGCGCCTCGGGCTCGCGAGCCTGGTCCCGAACCTGGTTCCCGGCGCGCTGGGCTTCGGAATCTGGGGGTTGACGGTGGGAGAGGTGGGAATCTCGCTCTCGATGGTGACGGCCATGACGCTCGGCATCGTGGTCGACGACACGGTGCACTTCCTCAGCAAGTACAGGAGGGCGCGGCGCGAGCTCGGATGCACGTCTCCCGATGCGGTGCGCGTCGCCTTCCGTACCGTGGGTCGTGCCCTGCTCACGACCTCCCTCGTACTGGTGGCGGGCTTCGTCGTCGTCAGCCTCTCCAGCTTCGAACTCAACGCCGGGATGGGCAAGCTCACCGCGCTCGTGATCGTCCTGGCGCTGATCGCCGACTTCTTCCTGCTGCCCCCGCTGCTCATGAAGGTCGACGCGGACGCGGGCGAAAGCGCGCCCACCCGCCCTTGACCCGCCCCGCCGCGATGGCGAAGTTGCGCCGCCGGATGCAGGGGCGGGGATGAAAGCGGCCGAGTTCGACTATATCCGGGCCGACAGCGTTGCGGCGGCCTGCCAGGCGCTCGCGGCCGCGGAGCCGGGCGAGGAGCACAAGATCATCGCCGGCGGGCAAACCCTGGTGCCGCTGATGGCGATGCGGCTCGCCCGCCCTGCCCTGCTGGTCGACATTGACGGGATCCCCGGACTCGACGGCATCGAATCCCGCAACGGTATCCTCGCCGTCGGCGCGATGACGCGCCAGCGTGCGGCGGAGCTGTCGCCCGCGATACGGGGCAACGTTCCCCTGCTCGCCAAGGCGCTCCGCTTCGTGGGCCACCTGCAGACCCGCAACCGGGGAACCGTCGGCGGCAGCCTGGCGCATGGCGATCCGGCCGCCGAGATACCGCTCGCGGCGGTGACGCTCGACGCCGAGCTGGAAGCGGAGGGCACGGGCGGAAGGCGCGTCTGCCCGGCGAACGGCTTCTTCGAGGCGCCGATGGTCACCGCCATCGCCCCGGACGAATGCCTGGTCGAGGCCCGGTTCCCGGTCTGGGACGGCGAGCGGATCGGCACTGGGTTCCAGGAGGTCGCCTCGCGCCAGGGCGATTTCGCCATCGTCGCGGCGGCGGCGCAGGTGGCGCTCGACGGGGAGGGGCGTTGCACGCGGATCGCCGCCGGGCTCGGCGGGGTCGCGCCGCGCCCGGTCAGGACCGGAGCGCTGGAAGACGAACTCGCGGGAATCCGGCTGGAAGACAGCGGGATCGATCGGGCGCTCGCCTCGGTCGAGGCGGCGATCGACCCCGACGACGATCTGCACGCGACCGCCGCCTATCGCGGCCGCGTCGCGAAGGTGCTGCTCGGCCGCGCGATCCGCGAGGCACGGGACGAGGCCGCGGCATGAACCGGGACATCGCGGTCACGGTCAACGGCGAGGTTCGCCGCGCCAACGTGATGCCGCGCATGACGTTGGTCGATCTGCTGCGCGACACCCTTGGGCTCACCGGCACCCATATCGGCTGCGAGCACGGGGTGTGCGGCGCGTGCTCGATCCTGCTCGACGGCGTGCCGGTCCGCTCATGCCTGATCTTCGCGGTCCAGGCCGACGGCCACGCGGTCACCACGGTGGAGGGGCTGGCCAACGGGCCGGGCGAGATCGGCGACCTCCAGGACGCGTTCTGGGAGTGCCACGCGATGCAGTGCGGCTATTGCACGCCCGGGATGCTGATTGCCGGCCACGCGCTGCTGGCGGAGAACCCGGCGCCCGGCACCGAGGAGATCCGCGAAGCGATATCCGGCAATCTGTGCCGCTGCACCGGCTACACCCAGATCGTCGAGGCGATCGCGCTCTGCGCCACGAAGCGCCGCGGGGAGGACGGGCCGTGACCGATCACGCGCACGGCTCGAACTACCGCTACGTCTCGCGGAAACGCCGCACCAAGGAGGACGGGCGCTTCGTCTCCGGCAGGGGGCGCTTCGCGGCGGACGTCGCGGTGCCGGGGATGAAGCACGTAGCCCTGGTGGCGAGCCCGCACCCGCGCGCCAACATCCGTTCCATCGACACGGGCCGCGCGCTGGCGAGCCCCGGAGTCCATGCGGTGCTGACCGGGGACGAGCTCGCTTCCGAAACCGCGCCTCTGTTCAACGGGCTCGACATCCCGAACGTCAAATGGTTTCCGCTCGCCGTCGGCATGACCCGCTATGCCGGCGAGTGGGTGGCCGCCGTGGTCGCCGATTCGCGCTATCTCGCCGAGGACGCGGCCGAGCTGGTCGAGGTCGATTACGAGCCGCTGCCCGCCGCGGTGGAGATCGAGTCCCTGCTGGAGCCCGACTCTCCCCTGGTCCACCCCGACCACGGCAGCAACGTGCTGGTGCGCAAGACCTTCGAGTGGGGACCGGTCGGGGAGGATTTCGGGAGGGCCGAGCACACGCTTACCTACCGGGCGCGCTGGGGGCGTTCGTCGACGGTGCCGATCGAGACCTTCGGCGTTCTCTCCCGGTGGGACCCGATCCGGGAGATCCTCGACGTCTGGGCGTCGATCCAGATGCCTAACTACCAGGAGCAGATCGCGAACGCGCTCGGCATCCCGACCAATTCGGTCCGGGTGCATAACGACATCGACGTGGGCGGCAGCTACGGCGTCAAGCGCGGCATCAAGCACACCGTCATAACCGGATACCTCACCCGCAAGCTCGGGGTCCCGGTGCGGCTGATCGAGGACCGGCTGGACAACATGTCGGGCGGCGACGCGCACGGGCCGGACCGGCTGTTCGACGTGACGCTGGCCTTCGACGGCGACGGCACGATCCATTCGATGAAGCTCCGCGCGATCGACGACGTGGGCGCCTATCCCGGCCGCGGGCCGCTCCAGCTGGGCAAACCGATCACCGCGCTGGTCGGCCCCTACCGGCTCTCCAGCGTCGCCTACGAGGCGATCTCGGTGACCTCCAACAAGACCGGGCAGGTGCCGGTGCGCGGCTTCGGCCAGTCGCCGACCAACTTCATGATCGAGACCGGGGTGGACCTCGTCGCGCGCCGTCTCGGCATCGACCGGATCGAGCTCCGCCGCCGCAACCTGATCGGGAGCGAGGAGTTCCCCTGGCGCATCCCGACCGGCACGGAATACGACTCGGGCGACTACCAAGCGGTGCTGGAGAAGGCGCTGGGCCTCGCCGATTACGAGGCCCTGGTGGCGAGGCGCGACGCCGCGCGCGCGGCGGGCAGGCTCGCCGGGGTCGGCATCGCCACCTGCCTCGAGCCCGGCGGCGGCAACAACATTTTCGAGCAGTTGCTGAACGAGAAGCTGGAGATCACGACCTTCGTCGAATCCTGCCTGATGCGCGTCGACATGCACGGCAACGTCACCGCGGTCATGTCGACGACGACATCTGGACAGGGGCACGAGACGCTGATCGCCACTATCGCCGGCGAGGAGCTGGAGCGCGACCCGGACACGATCCGCGTCACCCACGCCGATTCGCTGGAGGCGCTTCCCACCAGAAGCCCGGTGGCGAGCCGGATGGCGATCGTGCTGGGCAGCGCGACGTCGGAGGCCGCGCGCAAGATCAGAACCAAGATGGTCCGCATCGCCGCCCACAATCTCGGCGTGGGCGAGGGGCGGGTGGAGTACCAGGCGGGCGCGTTCTTCGTCCGCGGCGAGCCCGCGCGCAAGCTCTCGTGGGAGGAGATCGCCTCGATCGCGCACCGCCAGTTCCACCGCCTGCCGCCCGACACCGAGCCCTGTTTGCAGGAGTTCTCCGTCCTCCAGGTGCCGGGCGCCTCGGGCCAGCTCCCGAACGAGAAGCAGGAAATCCAGCTCTACCCCTGCTTCTCCTTCCAGGCGCATATCCCCTATGTCGAGATCGACCCGGGCACTGGCAAGGTCGAGATACTCGACTACGCGATCGGCCACGATTGCGGCACGGTGATCAACCCGGACATCGTGCGCGGCATGATCGTCGGCGGGCTGGCGCACGGGATCGGCGCGGCGCTCTACGAGAAATTCGCCTATGACGGGGACGGGCAGTTCCTCGCCGGCTCCTTCGTCGACTATCTGCTGCCGTCCTCGCACGAGATCCCGATGGTCAGGGACGTCGAGCACTGCACGCCGTCGCCCAAGACCTCGCTGGGCCAGAAGGGGTCCGGCGAGGGCGGCTATCTCGGCGCGCCGGCGGCGGTGGCCAGCGCGGTCAACGACGCGCTGGCGCCGCTCGGCATAAGCCTCGCCGAGCTTCCCATGCGGCTCTGCGACATCGAGGCCGCGATCCACGAAAAACGAACGGAGCGGACAGGATGATCATCGACACCCACTCGCACCACGTCCCGGAGGCGATGCTGGACGACCTGGTGAGCGGCCGCGAGTCCTTCCCCTCGGTCGAGCTCCTCGCCGAGGACGGGAAGTACCGTCTCGCCTTCGCCGGCGGAAAGCCGACCCGCCCGGTCATGCCGGGCCTGCGCGCGGTCGAGCCGAGGCTCGCCTGGATGGCGGAGCAGTCGGTCGACCGGCAGGTCTGCGCCGGCTGGCTCGATTCCTTCGGCTACGGCATCCCGGCGGAGGAGGGGCTCGCCTGGAGCCGCTTCGTGAACGCGCATCTCGCGCGCGCGGCGGGCGACAACCAGGGCTTCCTGCCGCTCGCCACGGTGCCCCTGCAGGACGGCGAGACCGCCGCCCGGGCGCTGGAGGAGGCGATGTCGGAGGGGTTCTCGGGCGCCATGATCGGCACCCAGCCCAAGGGCGGCGCGGGCAAGCTCGACGACCCCGATCTCGATCCGTTCTGGCGGGCGGCGTCCGACCTCGGCGCCACGCTCTACGTCCACCCGATGTTCGGCAGCGACGACGACAGGCTGCACGATTTCGGCATGATGAACGCGGTCGGGCGGGTCACCGACGAGACCATCGCCGTCGCCCGGATGCTCTATGCCGGGCACATGTTCCGCTTCCCGGGCATGAACCTCGTGCTCTCGCTCGGCGGCGCGGCGCTTCCTTTCGTGCTGGGCCGGATCTGCAAGAACCACGAGGAGGACGACACGCTCACCTACGATCCGCGCGAGGGGTTGAGGCGGATGTATTTCGATTCCATCGTCTACGACCCGCCGGCGCTCCGCTACCTGATCGACCTGGTCGGCGCCGACCGGGTGGTGCTCGGCTCCGACTACCCGTTCTCCATCGGCGACCTGGAGCCGTCCCGCGTGGTCCACGACTCCAACCTGGGCGAAGCCGACACGCAGGCCATCCTCGGCGGCACCGCCGCGAGGCTGTTCGGGGTGGGCAACGCGTAGACAGGACGGAAGTCGAGAGTCGTGGATACCCGGACTTGTTCCGGGCATCCGCGTCTTGCAGCATGGGGGCGTGGGCGGAAACCGGAACGGCCGCCCGAACGAAACGGCAACACGGGGGAACGGGCGGATGACAGTTCAGGGTCCCACAGGGTCGGAATTGCAGGAACTCGCCCGCTCGCTCGGTATCGGGCTGAGCGACGCGGAGGCCGGGGAATACGCCGCGCTGCTCGCTCCGCTGGCGGCGATGGCGGATGCGCAGCAGAAGATGCCGGACTACCTGCCGGAGGTGAAATACCCGCGAACCCCCGGATACCGGCCCGAGGGCGAGGAGAACGAATACAACGCCTGGTACTACAAGAGCCGGATCGAGGGGGCGCCGGAGGGCAGGCTGAAAGGGAAGACGGTCGCCCTCAAGGACAACGTCATGCTGGCCGGCGTGCCGATGATGAACGGAACCTCGATCCTCGAAGGCTACGTGCCCGAGGTCGACGCCACCATCGTGACGCGCCTCCTCGACGCCGGGGCGA
Organism: Alphaproteobacteria bacterium; assembly: GCA_965202835.1. Taxonomy (GTDB): domain Bacteria; phylum Pseudomonadota; class Alphaproteobacteria; order MPNO01; family MPNO01; genus MPNO01. Next base: position 306,535 of record CBDBCA010000003.1, read on the forward strand.
CGATCCTCGGCAAGGCGCATTGCGAGAACTACTGCCTCTCGGGCAGCAGCCACACCAATGCGACCGGCCCCTGCCACAACCCGCACCGGATGGGCTACAGCGCCGGCGGCTCGTCTTCCGGCAGCGCCGCGCTGGTGGCCGCCGGCGAGGTCGACATGGCGATCGGCGGCGACCAGGGCGGGTCGATCCGGATGCCGGCCTCGTTCTGCGGCATCTACGGCCTGAAACCCACCTACGGCCTGGTGCCCTATACCGGGGTTCTGGGCATCGAGGCGGCGATCGACCATGTCGGGCCGATGACCGCAAGCGTCGCCGACAACGCGCTGATGCTGGAGGCCATCGCGGGCCCGGACGGGATCGACGGGCGGCAGCGCGACGTCGTCACCCACCCCTATTCGGAAATGCTCGACGGCGGGGTCTCGGGATTGCGGATCGCGGTAATCGAGGACGGCTTCGACCACCCCGGCTCCCAGGCCGAGTCCGATGCGGTCGTGCGCGCCGCCTGCGCCAGGTTCGGCGAGCTCGGCGCCGAGGTCGAGACCATAGACTTCCCGCTGCACCGCGAGGCCGCGGTGATGTACATGCCGGCCCTCGCCGAAGGGCTCGCCCGGGAAATGATGCTGCAAAGCGGCGTGTTCTACGGCCTGCCCGGGCTCTATGTCGGCGGGGCGCTCGAACGCGGCAGCGGCTGGACCGACCGCGGGGACGAGCTGCCGCCGACGGTCCGCGTCTTCACCCTGCTCGGCGCCTGGTACATGGAAAAACTGGGCGGGCGGGTCTACGCCAAGGGGATGAACCTGCAGCGCAAGGCGAAGGACGGGTTCGCGCGGCTGATGGAGGACTACGATCTCCTCCTGATGCCCACCGTGCCGCTGGTGGCGCAGCCCTTCCCGGCGGCGGACGCCTCGATCGCGGAGTATTGCGATCACGCCTGGAACATGCTGGCCAACTGCCCGACCTACAACTACACCGGCCAGCCCTCGATGTCGGTGCCCTGCGGCACGGTGGACGGCCTCCCGGTCGGCCTGATGATCACCGGCCGCTGGTGGGACGAGCCGACGATCTACCGCGCCGCGGCCGCGTTCGAGGCGAATTTCGACTGGCGCTCCCTCTGACCGGGTGCGGGGGCGCGCAGCGGCGGCGCACGTCATCCAATCGCACGCCCACCCGTCATGGTCGGCGCAGGCCGACCATCCACGTTTTGTTTTTTTGACCGGCCACGATAAAAACTCGTGGATGGTCGGCCTGCGCCGACCATGACGAGGCGGGGCTTGGAGGGAACAGGAATGGATGCGCTTTCTTCGATGTCGCGGTCTCTCGCCGCGCTTCTCAAGGAACGCGGGGAGACGGTCGCGGTGTCGGAGTCGGCGGCGGGCGGGCTGATCTCGGCCTCGTTGCTGTCGATCCCCGGCGCGTCGGCCTATTTCATGGGCGGAGGCGTGGTCTACACGCGGGACGCGCGGCGCGCCATCCTCCGCTTCTCCGAGGAAGAGGCGCTCCAGCCGGGCTCGACCGAGCCATACGCGCTCGCCGCCGCGCGGGCGATCCGCGAGAGGCTGGACACGACCTGGTCGCTCGCCGAGAGCGGCGCCGCCGGGCCCTCGGGCAACAGCTACGGCGACGCGCCGGGGCATTGCTGCTTCGCGGTCTCGGGTCCTGTCGAGCGCCGCCTCACCGTCGAGACCGCCGATTCCGATCGGGAGGCCAATATGTGGGCCTTCGCGAAGGCCGCGCTCGACCTCCTCGAAGAGACCGTACGCGGCCATGGCTGATCCTCTCGTCGTCTACGGGCTCGGCAACTGCGACAGCTGCCGGGCGGCGCGGAAATGGCTCGACGGTCGGGAAACCGCATACCGCTTCCACGATTTCGCGACCGAGGGCATCGACGCGGCCACGGTCGATGCCTGGCTCGCCGAGCACGGCGCGGAGACGTTGATCAACCGCCGCAGCCGGACCTGGCGCGAGATCCCGGAAGAGAAGCGCGACATCTCCGATTCCGCGTCGGCGGCCGCGCTGGTGCTGACGAACCCCAGGCTGGTCAAGCGCCCGGTCATCGACCTCGGCGACCGGACCCTCGTCGGCTTCGCCGCCGAGACCCGCGCGGCGATCGAGGCGCGGGGAGCGTAGGCCGGGTTTCGGTTCGCTTCGGGCCGCCCTCTCCCTGACCCTCTCCCCGCCGGGGAGAGGGGACTCGCTTGTTCATTCCTCCCTGCCTTCTCCCCTCCCGCTTGCGGGAGGGGCCGGGGGAGGGCCGTCCCGCGCGGTACGAACCGCTGCCACCCGGTCAGGTCCAATAATGTTCTAATATGGATAATACACTTGACCTTCGCCGACATGATACTCATATTTATCATAATACATAAAATGGGCGCCGGACATCCCGGTGCCCTTTCTTGTCCCACGCCCGAGAAGAGGAGACCTTTCGCGATGTCCGATCGTTCCCTGGGCCGCCTTGAGCGCGTCACCCTCGATTCCGTCTGGAACAACGAGCCGGAGGGGTTCACCCCGTGGCTCGCGGAACCGGAAAACCTCCGCATCCTCGGCGACGCGCTTGGCTTCCGCCTCAGGCTGGAAGCGCAGGAACGGACGGTCGGACAGTTCCGCGCCGACATCGTCTGCCGGGAGGTGGGCACCGATGCCCGGGTGCTGATCGAGAACCAGCTCGGCCGGACCAACCATATCCATCTCGGCCAGTCGATCACCTATGCCGCCGGTCTCGGGGCCGGAGTCGTGGTCTGGCTGGCGCGGGGTTTCACCGAGGAGCACCGCGCGGCTCTCGACTGGCTGAACAGGATCGCCGGCGGGGAGGTGCAATTCTTCGGGTTCGAGATCGAGCTCTGGAAGATCGACGATTCGCGCTCCGCTCCGAAATTCAACCTGGTCTCCCGGCCGACCGGCCGGCCGCGCCCAACCGCACCGACGGGCCCGGCGATGGGCGACGGCGCGGCCGTGGTGAGGAGCTTCCGGCAGAAGGAATACTGGACGAGGTTCCTCGAACGGCTCGACGCCGCGGGCGGGCCGGTCGCCGGCGCCCGCCAGGCCTTGTGGAAGCCGCAAATGGTCTACCGCGTGGGCCGCAGCGGTTTCGGCATCGCCGCGACGACCACCCACACCAAGCGCCATGTCCGGGTGCAGCTCTTCATTTCCGGCGTGAACGCGAAGAAGCATTTCGACCTTCTCGAACGCGAGAAGGAAGAGATCGAACGGGAGCTCGGCTATCCGCTCGAATGGGACCGGCTGCCGGACTCCCGGGATTGCCGGATTTCGCGCTACCTCCACGACGCCGACCCGGAGGACCAGGCCGACTGGCCCCGCCAGCACGACTGGCTCGCCCGGCACGTCAACGACATGCACCGCGTCTTCTCCCGCCGGGTCAAGGCGTTGTGACGGGGCGGGGCGCGCCCTCCCCCGGCCCCTCCCGCGAGCGGGAGGGGAGAAGGCAGGGGGGTGCCGTGAGTCCCCCTCTCCCCCGCGGGGAGAGGGTCGGGGTGAGCGACTGTCTTGTCTGTCAAGCGTGTTGCCATGGCGTTTGGTCTCTGACGATGGCGTTGAGGATGGTGAGCAGCTTCCGCATCACCGCGGTGAGCGCCACCTTCTTGGGTTTTCCGGCCTTGAGCAGACGTTGATAGAAGCGCCTCAGAACCGGGTTGTGCCGGCTTGCGACAAGCGCCGCCATGTAGAGCGCGGCGCGAACGTTGGCCCGGCCGCCCCAGACGGTGCGCTTGCCGCGCATGGTGCCTGAGTCGCGGTTGAAGGGGGCGACGCCGACCAGCGCCGCGATCTTCCTGCGATCCAGGGTGCCGAGCTCGGGCAGCTCGGCGATGAGGGTGCGGGCGGTGACGTCGCCGATGCCGGGCACGCTCTTGAGCAGGTCATCGGTCTCGCGCCAGGCGGGCGTCCTCCGGATGGTGTCGTCGAGCTCGGCTTCGAGGTCCGAGAGCTCGCGCCGGAGCGCCTTGAGCAGGCGGTCGACGCTCTTGATCATGCGGCGCGAGGCGAGGCGTTCCCGGCGGTTGCGCTCGGCCGTCATCATCTCGACGATCTGGCGCCGGCGGCCGATCAGCTCGCTCAGGCTGCGCGCCTGAGCGTCCGGCACCGGCCGGGGATCGGGCCGGATCGCGTCCGCGAAGCGGGCGATCGCCGCCGCATCGAGGGCGTCGGTCTTGGCGAGCCGGCCGGTGGCCCGGGCGAAGTCGCGGATCTGGCGCGGGTTCACCACCGCCAGCGGCAGCCCGGCCGCGCAGAGCGCCCCCGCCACCGTCGTCTCGAAGCCGCCCGTCGCCTCGAGCACGATCAGCGCCACGTCCAGCGCGCGCAAGCGCGCCACCAATTCATCCAGGCCTTTTCCGTCGCGCGCGACGGAAAAGGCCTCGCCCGACGGGCGCACATGCACGTCGAGCCGATCCTTCGCCACATCGATACCAACGAACATCCGTTCCATCACCCTTCCTTGCGAATGCGGTCTCGCGCAGCGGACCAAGCGACTGTTCGGGTTCACAGGAACAGCGGACGGGGAGCCAGGCTCACCCGCGGTCTTCAAAACCGGAGGGGCATCGGTCTCCCGCCCGCTTCCACCATCGGAAACATAACCCCAACGGCGATTCGACGAGATACAAGGGGCGCCGGCAACCGCGTATGACCGCGGCCGGTCGGATTTCGCTTTGGGATGGACAGAGCGCCGGCTAAACCCTAGAGCCTGTCCGTTTCAGATAGAAGCGCTGTTACCCTTGCTTCCTGACCGTCATGGTCGGCGAAGGCCGACCATCCACGAGTTTTAAGTCCCTGGAATCAAAAACAAAACGTGGATGGTCGGCCTTCGCCGACCATGACGGAAGAAAATGGACGAGGCGGTTCCAACTGAAGCAGACACGCTATAGATAGAAAACATGAACGAAGCGCTCGACTATGCGACGCTCGTGGGCGTGGTGGCGATCCTCGGGTTTCTGTGGAACCTGCAACGCGACATGCGGGCCATGGACCGGCGGATCGGCGATCTCGCGGAGCGCATAGCCAAGCTGGAGGGATCGGTCGAAATCCTGACCCGCTTCTTCATCGATCGCGAACGCCACGCGGCGGGCGAGTGACCGCGACGGCGCGCCTGCATCGGATCGTCAAGTTCCCCTACCGTCGCGCGATGTAAAGCGCGCTGGCGACGATCATCGCGGCGCCGATTCCGGTCCAGATCGAGGGGATCTCGGCGAACATGTAGAAGCCGATCAGCGCGGCGTAGATCAGCCTGAGATATTCGAACGGGCCGACGAAGCTCGCCTCGCCGATGCTGAAGCCCTGGACGAAGCAGACCATGCCGGCGCAGGTGAGCGCGCCGATCGTCATCAGGAGCGCGAGCTGGTCGGGCTCGAACGGCTGCCAGACCGCGGCGCTCGGCCCCACGAACAGCGCGATCCCGAAGACGTGGTAGTAGAACAGGATGCGGATCGAGGGCTCGGTGGTGGCGAGCCGCCGGATGAAGACGATGCCGAGCGCGAACAGGACGGCGGCGGCGAGCGCGACCGCCCAGGCGATGTCGAACTCCGCCCCGCCCGGGCGCACCATCGCGAGCACGCCCGCGAAGCCGAACGCCGTCGCCGCCCAGCGCCGCCAGCCGACCGTCTCGCCCAGGAACAGCACCGCGAGAAAGGTGAGGAACAGCGGGCGGCTGAAGGCGACCGCGGTGGCGTCCGCGAGATAGAGGTGGATCACCCCGTAATAGACCGCCGCCTGGCCGACGCCCGCGATCACGGCGCGCGCGAGATGGGTGCGGAGGCGTTCGGTGCGCCAGGTCTCGCGCCCCGCCTTCACGAACCAGGGCAGCAGCAGCGCCATCCCGATCGAATAGCGGAAGAGCGCCATCTGGATCGGGTGGAAATCGGCGCCGAGCGTCTTCACCACCGCGTCGTTGGCGGACAGGAACAGCGAGCCGATCAGGATCCAGAGCGCGCCCCGGGCGTTCGCCGGGAGCGCGCGGAAGCGGCCCAGGGTCATCGGCGCGACTCGGAGCGCATCTGCTGCGCCGAGGCGACGAAGATCACCAGCGCGCCGAGCCAGGTCCAGAGGTCGAGCGCCTCCGCGAAGACAATCCAGGCGAGCAGCGCCGTGAAGGGAAGCCGCGCGAAGTCGAACGCGAAGACCGCCGTCGCCTCCGCCGCGCGGTAGCTGTTGGTCATCGCGAACTGGCCCGCATTGGCGACCAGCGCGGTGACCACCAGCCACGCCATGTGCTCCCAGGTCGGCGTCTGCCAGACGAACAACGCCATCGCGAAGCTGACCGGCACGGTGTAGAGGATCATGTAGAAGACGATCTTCTCGGTCGTCTCGGTGGCGGCGAGCTGCTTGACCAACACCCAGATCACCGCCATGCCGAAGGCCGCGGCCAGCGGCATGACGAATTGCCAGTCGACGTCCTTGAAACCCGGCCTGAGGATGATCAGGACGCCGAGGAACCCCGCGACGAGCACCGCCGCCCGGCGCGCATCCACCGTCTCGCCCAGGAACAGCACGGCCAGCAGCGCGCCGAAAAGCGGCGCGGTGAAGGTGAGCGAGACCGCGTCCGCCAGCGGCAGGATCGCGACCGATACGAAGAAGGCGGCCTGGGCCACCGCCGAGGCCATGCCGCGCGACAGGAACAGGCCGTGACGCCTGGTTCTCAGCCCCGCCGTCCCGCGCCTGAGGAAGAAAGGCGCCAGCAGCACCAGGCCGATGACGCTGCGGTAGAACGAGGTCATCAGCGGGTGGAAGCCGATCTCCGCGAGATAGCGGATGCAGGCCGTCATGGCGGAGAAGAAGACGGCGGCGATCAGCATCCAGAGCGCGCCGCGAAGCGCGCCCGGCAGGCGGTCGAAGGGCGGCGCGGTCACGGCGGCGAACCGGCCCGGCGCTCGGCCGCCGATTCGCCCCGCGCCAGCAGGATCGAGGAGACGCAGATCACCCCGGCCCCGGCCCACACCCAGACATCCGGGACCTCGGCGAAGAACAGAAAGCCGATCAGGGCGGCGATCGGCAGGCGGAGATAGTCGAACGAGACCACCACGGACGCGTCCGCCGCGTGGAACGCGCGGGCGAGGCAGCGCTGGCTGAAGGTGCCGAAAAACCCGATCGCCACGAGGTAGGGGAGCTGGTCGAGGCTCGGCCACTGCCACACCGCGACCGCCGGCCCGGCGGAGAACAGCAGCAGGAACAGAACCATGTACGCCGCCACGGTATCCGGGTGGTCGTAGCGCACGATGTAGCGCGCGAGGATGGCGTGGGTCGCGCCCACCAGAACCAGCCCGAACACCAGGAAGACGCCGGGGTTGAGCTCCTGGAAGCCGGGGCGGACGATGATCGTCGCGCCGACGATGCCGACCGCGATGGCGATCCAGCGCCGCGCCCGCGACTTCTCGCGCAGGATCATGATGGCGAGCAGGGTCGCGACCACCGGCCGGATGAAGGTGATCGCGGTGATGTCGGCGATCGGCAGCATGGTGACGGCGTAGAAGACGCAGAGCAGCCCGGCATAGCTGAGCGCGGTCCTGAGTACGTGGTAGCGGAGCTTGCGCGTCGCCAGCGCCGAGAACCCGCGCCGCGCGAGCCAAGGCGCCATCGCCACCAGGCCGAAGGCGGCGCGCCAGAACACCACCAGCATAACGTGCAGCTCGTCGGTGACCAGCCGCGACAGCGCCATCATCAGGAGAAACAGCGTGCCCGCGCAGATGAACCAGCACGCCGCGCGCACCGCGCCCGGTAGGCCGTGGAAAAAGGCGAAGCGGGCGGGATCGGGCAACTCGGCGTTCCGTCATGTGGCGGGGCGGGGGAACCTAGCACGCCCGAACCTGCGGCGGCGGCGGAGCGGCGCACCGTCCACCCTCCCCCGGCCCCTCCCGCGAGCGGGAGGGGAGAAGATGCGTAGGGGCGCCGCAAGTCCCCCTCTCCCGCGGGAAGAGGGCCGGGGAGAGCGGCAACGACGTCGCGCGGAGTTGTGGCGCGGCCGGCGCGGCGATAGAACGGCGTTGCGATGTCGGACAAGAAACGCGCCGCAAGACGCAGGCTCGGCGCCACGCGCGGGAATTCATGGGGCGTCGACGCGGATCATGCCGATCTCGTGCGCCCGGTCAGCCCGCCGCGGCCGTTGTCCTTCGCGGCCGACCCCCAATCCCTGACCATCGACCTCAACCGGACCGTCATGGTGGTCATCGACATGCAGAACGACTTCTGCTCGAAGGGTGGCTGGTTTTCCTCGCGCGGCATCGACATTTCGCCGGTCCGCGCGCCGATCGGTACGCTCAACGCCTTCCTGCCGGCGCTGCGCGAGGCAAACGTGCCGGTGATCTGGCTGAACTGGGGAAACCGGGCGGATCTGATGAACCTCAACCCCACCGTCCTGCACTCCGGCAATCCGGCGGGCGACGGCGTCGGCTATGGCGACACGCCGGAGGGCGGGCGCGCGCCGGTTCTCAGGAAGGGCGGCTGGGGCGCGCGCATCTGCGACGACCTCGAACCCGTGCGCGGCGACATCCGGGTGGACAAGTACCGGCTGAGCGGCTTCTGGGACAACGAGCTCGACAGCGTCCTCAGAAATCTCGACGCGAAGACCCTGCTGTTCGCCGGCGTCAACATGGACCGGTGCGTGCTCGCCACGATGCAGGATGCCGGCTTCCTCGGCTATGACTGCATATTGATCGACGATTGCGCGGCGACAACGTCGCCGGGCTACGTGGTGCGGGCGGTCAGGTACCAGATACGCGGCATGTACGGCTTCATCGCCCGCTCCGGAGACATCGCGCGGGCGCTGGCGGAACGCGGGTCCCGCCCGGCCTCCCCTTAGAAGTTGCTTGGCGGTTTGCGCGGTTCGTGCGGATAATGGGCACGGCCGTTCGGAAGCCGTCGACGGTTCGGCGGTTCCGCCGGTCCGATAACGACAAGACGAAAGGGAGACGGTCCATGACATCGGATACTTCGCGGCGCGGGGTTTCCGCGCTGCTCGGCCTCGCGATGGCCGCCGCGCTCGCCGCCGGAATCGCAGGGTCCGCGCAGGCGGCCGATCCGCTCAAGGTTCGCTTCATCCTCAACTGGAAGTTTCAGGGCCCGCAGGCCTGGTTCTTCCTGGCCGACGACAAGGGGTATTTCAAGCAGGCCGGCATCGATATCCAGCTCGACCAGGGGGCGGGCTCGGGCGCCGCGGTGCCCAAGGTGGCGAGCACCGCCTACGACGCGGGGTTCGGCGACATCAACGCGATCACGCGGTTCGCCTCGAAGAACAAGGGCAAGCAGCCGGTCGCGGTCTACATGATCTACAACCAGACGCCGTTCGTCATCGCGACGCCCAAGGCGGCCAAGATCATGAAGCCCGAGCAGCTCGAGGGCATGACCCTCGGCGCGCCCGTCAACGACGGCGCGTTCAAGCTGTTTCCCGCCTTCGCCAATATCGCCGGCATCGACGCGTCGAAAGTCAGCTGGCAGCACATGAAGCCCAATTTGCGGGTCACCATGCTCAAGCAGGGCAAGGTGCAGGGCGTATCGGGTTACCACCTGACGGTTCTGTTCGACGCCCTGCGGGTGGGCATGAACCCCGACAGCGATCTCGATTTCATGCGCTTCGCCGATTTCGGCATGGACCTCTATTCCAATGCCGTCATGGTGAGCCAGGAAATGCTCAACAAGCACCCCGACAAGGTCAAGGGAATGGTCGGGGCGATCAACAAGGCGTTCTGGGAGGTGGTGGCGAACCCGGAGGTCGGGCTCGACGCGGTGATGCGCCGCGAGCCGCTGCTCAAGCGGAATTCGGAAAAGGAACGGCTGCTGGCGACGCTGAAACACCTGATCCTGTCGCCCGAAATGAAGAAGATCGGCATGGGCGATACCGATCCCGCGCGGCTCAAGCGGTCGATCGATATCGTCACCAGGGCCTTCAAGCTGAAACGGACGCCCGAACCGGACGAGGTATTCCAGTCGCGCTTCCTGCCGGCCCTGAAGGACCGCATGGGCTGATGAACGAGTCGGTTCGGACCCGGCCGGCGGAGGACGACGATCCGCCGGCCGGGTCGGGTTCGTCGGCGGGCGCTCCCGTCGCGCTCCGCAATGTCGCGCTTCGCTACGGCGATCCCGAAACCGGCACGCTTGCGCTCAAGGACACGGAGCTCGCCATCGAGGCCGGCGAGTTCGTCGCCATCGTGGGACCCAGCGGGTGCGGCAAGTCGACCCTGATGAAGCTCGTCTCAGGGCTGAACCCGGCGACCGAGGGCGAGGTGTCCGTCGCCGGGGAAGTCGTGACCCGGCCGATCAAGATCGTCGGGATGGCCTTTCAGAACCCGACCATGCTGCCGTGGCGCAGGACGATCGACAACGTCCTGCTGCCGCTCAAGATCGTACGCCCCTACCGGGAGAATTTCCGCCGCGACCGGGAACGGAATACCGCCCGCGCCGAGGCGCTTTTGCGCCGCGTCGGGCTGCACGGTTTCAGCCGGCAGTTCCCCTGGCAGCTGTCGGGCGGGATGCTGCAGCGCGCCTCGCTCTGCCGCGCGCTGATTCACGAGCCCAGCCTCCTGCTGCTCGACGAGCCGTTCGGCGCGCTGGACGCCTTCACCCGCGAGGAGCTGTGGGGCGTTTTGCAGGCGCTCTGGATGGACCGGCTCCCCACCGTGCTCCTGGTCACCCACGATTTGCGCGAGGCGGTCTATCTCGCCGACCGCGTGGTGGTGATGAGCGCCCGGCCCGGACGCATCATCTTCGACCGCCGGGTCGACCTGCCCCGCCCGCGCGCGCTCGACGACCTGTTCCGCGACACCGCGGTGCAGCTGATCCACGATCTGCGCGCCCGGATCGAACATTTCCAGCTCGACGAGACCGTCGGGGAAGCGCCGGTACCATGAACAGGCTCAAGAATTTGAACTGGCTGTGGTCGGCGCTCATCATCCTCGGCTTCTTCGTCTTCTGGGAGCTGATGTGCCTGCTCACCGGTATCCCGGACTTCATCCTGCCGCGGCCGAGCGAGTTCGTCGTCGTCCTGTTCGAGCAGTTCCACGGTATCCGGCGCCACGGCTTGCAGACGCTGATGACGACCACGACCGGCTTCGCCGGCGGCGTGCTGGCCGGCGTGATCATCGGCGCGATCATCGGGTCCTCGAAGGTGCTGTACAACGCGTGCTACCCGATGCTGGTCGGCTTCTACTCGATCCCCAAGGTGGCGCTGGTCCCGGTCTTCGTCGTCTGGTTCGGGATCGGCACCGTGCCGGCCATTCTTACTTCGCTGGTGATCTGCATCTTTCCCGTAGTCGTGAATGTCGCCACGGGTCTCGCGACGACCGAACCCGAGCTGGAGGACGTGCTGCGCGCGCTGGGCGCGAACAAGCTCGACATCCTGTGGCATGTCGGACTGCCGCGCTCGCTGCCCTATTTCTTCGCCTCGCTGAAGATCGCCATCACGCTTAGCTTCGTCGGCACCGTCGTTTCGGAAACCGTAGCCGCCAATCTCGGCATCGGCAGCATGATGGTTCTGGCAAGTTCGGACTTCAACATGCCGCTGGTCTTCGCCGGCCTGGTCCTCCTCGCGTCGATGGGGATCGGGCTCTACGCCTGTTTCGCGGTGCTCGAACGCCGCATGACCGGATGGGCCCAGCGCAAGACCGAGTTCGTATCGGGCTGAACGAATCCCCCGCGCCTCGGTCGAAGTGACGGGTGGAGGGCACCGCGAGCGCTCGTCTCCGATTGTCACCCCGGACTTGTTCCGGGGTCCAGACTGTCAGGCACCGCTTTCGCCCGGCTTCTCTGGACCCCGGAACAAGTCCGGGGTGACAATCGAGGGGGAGGCGGGGACGAGGAAAGATGGCGGGCGGCGTTGCAGGCAAGACCGTCTGGATCACCGGGGCCTCGGGCGGGCTCGGCGAGGCGCTGGCTCATGCGTTCGGGGCGGAAGGCGCGGGGCTGGTGCTGTCCGCCCGGCGCGCGGGCGAGCTCGACCGGGTGGCGGCGGCGGTCGCGGAGGCCGGCGGGACGGCGCGGGCGCTGCCGATGGACCTCGCCGATCCGGACTCCATCGCCCGGGCGGCGGCGGAGGTGGCACGTATCGAAGGCCACATCGACGTGCTGGTCCACAATGCCGGGCTGACCCAGCGGGCGCTGATCGCGGATGCCGGAATCGACATCTACCGGCGGCTGTTCGAGGTCAATTTCTTCGGGCCCCTCGCGCTCACCAAGGCGGCGCTGCCGGCGATGGAGGGCGGCGGGCGGGTCGTCGCGATCTCCAGCATCGCCGCCTATTACTCCTCGCCCTACCGGTCGGGCTACAACGCGTCGAAGAAGGCGCTGCACGGGCTGTTCGACGCGCTGAGGGCGGAGGCGCACCGCGACGGCATCTCGGTGCTGCTGGTGGTGCTGGGGAGTGTGAGAACCCGGGTCTCGGTCAACGCGCTGCGCGGCGACGGCAGCCTCTACGGCCGGATGGATCCCGCGATGGCGGAGGGCATGGACCCCGCGGAGGTCGCCCGCAGGGATCGTGGCGGCAACCGCGGGTGGGCGCGAGGAGATGACCATAGCGCCCCTCCACCAGCGCTGGCTGATGTGGCGCAAGGCGTGGTTCCCGCGCCTCGGCTCGCGCGCCGTGCGGCTGCGCCCGCGGGGTTGACGCGGCCGGCCCCGCCGCGCGAGATAGCCGCGCCCCATCGAGGAGTGAATGCGCCTTGACCGAGCCGCTCTGGACGCCTTCGCCGGACCGCATCCGCGACGCGAACCTCACCCGCTACCGGGCGATGCTGGAGGACCGGCACGGGCTCGCGTTTTCCGGCTACGGCGCGCTGCACCGCTGGTCGGTCGGGGCGAAGGAGGCGTTCTGGACCTCGATCTGGGATTTCTGCGGCGTGATCGCGGAGACCCGCGGAGAGACCGTGCTCGCCGACGCCGACCGGATGCCGGGCGCGCGCTGGTTCCCTGGCGCGCGGCTCAACTTCGCCGAGAACCTGCTGCGCCGGCGCGACGACGGGCCGGCGATCGTCTTCCGCGGCGAGGACCGGGTGCGCCGGACGGTGAGCCGCGCGGAGCTTTACGATCTCGTCTCGCGGCTCGTCGGCGCCTTCGAGGCGGCGGGCGTCGCGGAGGGCGACCGGGTGGCGGGGTACCTCCCCAACATCCCGGAGGCCGTCGCCGCCATGCTGGCCGCGTCCAGCATCGGCGCCGTGTGGTCGTCGTGCTCGCCCGATTTCGGGGTCGCCGGGATGCTCGACCGGTTCGGCCAGATCGCGCCGAAGCTGCTGCTGACCGCCGACGGCTACACCTATAACGGCAAGCCGATCGATTCGCTGGGCCGGGTCCGCGAGGCGCTGGAAAGCCTGCCCTCGGTCGAGGCGGTGATCGTCGTTCCCTATCTCGCGGAAGACCCCGACCTCGGCGCGCTCCCGCTCGCGAGCACGCTGGAAGACGCCATCGCTCCCTTCCCCGCCGGCGGGATCGCGTTCCGGCAACTCCCCTTCGCCCACCCGCTCTACATCCTGTTCTCGTCCGGAACCACCGGCACCCCCAAATGCATCGTCCACGGCGCCGGCGGCACCCTGCTCCAGCACCTCAAGGAGCACGTCCTCCACACCGACGTGAGGCCAAACGACCGCGTTTTCTACGCCACCACGCTAGGCTGGATGATGTGGAACTGGCTGGCCTCCACGCTGGCGGCGGGGGCGACGGCGCTGCTCTATGACGGCTCGGTGTCGCATCCCGGGATGGGGGCGCTGTTCGACTTCGCCGACGAATCGGGCATGACGCATTTCGGCACGTCGGCCAAGTACATCGACGCGGTGAAGAAATCGGGCCTCGCGCCCCGGGAGAGCCACGCGCTCGCGCCGCTCCGGACGATGATGTCGACCGGCTCGCCGCTGGTGCCGGAGAGCTTCGACTTCGTCTATGCCTCGATCAAGCGCGACCTCTGCCTGTCGTCGATCTCGGGTGGCACCGACATCGTCTCCTGCTTCGTGCTCGGCAACCCGACCGCGCCGGTGAGACGCGGCGAGATCCAGGCCCTCGGGCTCGGCATGGACGTGGCGGTGTTCGACGACGCGGGGCGCGCGGTGACCGGCGAGAAGGGCGAGCTGGTCTGCCGGAGCCCCTTCCCCGCCATGCCGGTCAGGTTCTGGAACGACGCGGACGGCGCGCGCTACCGGGGGGCCTATTTCGAGCGCTTTCCCGGAACCTGGTGCCACGGCGACTACGCCGAAATCACCGAGCACGGCGGCACGATCATCTACGGCCGCTCGGACGCGGTTCTCAACCCGGGCGGGGTCCGGATCGGCACCGCCGAGATCTACCGCCAGGTCGAGCAGCTCGACGAGATCGAGGAAGGGCTCGCCATCGGCCAGGACTGGCAGGGCGACGTGCGGGTGGTGCTGTTCGTCAAGCTCGCCCCGGGCCGCGAACTCGACGGCGGGCTGGAGCAGCGGATCCGGGACCGCGTCCGCGCCGGCGCCTCGCCGCGCCACGTGCCGGCCCGCATCGCCGCCGTCCCCGACATCCCGCGCACCAAGAGCGGCAAGATCGTCGAGCTCGCGGTGCGCTCGATCGTCCACGGCGAGACGGTCAGGAACGTCGAGGCGCTCGCCAACCCGGAGGCGCTCGACCATTTCCGCGACCGCGACGAGCTCGCCACCTAGCGCGAAACAGGTTTGTGTGGAACAGTTCCCAACGGTGTTTCCCCGCCGTCATGGTCGGCGTAGGCCGACCATCCACGTTTTGTTTTCTGTTGTTCGAACGCTGAAAAAAACTCGTGGATGGTCGGCCTACGCCGACCATGACGAATGAAAAAAACGCCGTCCGTCGCACGGGCGTTCCACGAGGAGAACGAGATGAGCAAGGACTACAAGGCGCTGGCCGGCGAGGTCGACGCGCGGGCGGGCAATCTGTTCCGCGCCGCGCCGGACCAGATGCGCGCGTTCCGCGACCTGATGGGGGCGGCGTCGAAGGACGGCGCGCTGGACGCCAGGACCAAGGAGCTGATGGCGATCGCGATCGCCGTCGCCACGCGCTGCGAGGGCTGCATCGTCTTCCACGTGCGCTCGGCGCTCAAGCACGGCGCGACGCGGGACGAGATGGCGGACACCATCGGCGTCGCGATCGAGATGGGCGGCGGCCCGGCGGCGGTCTACGGCGCCGACGCGCTGGCCGCCTACGACCAGTTCGCGGGCGGCTGAGATGGAAGACGCGCGCGCCGATATCGAGCGCCTCGCCGGGCTGATCGAGGACGCGCGCCGGGCCGTGGTCTTCACCGGCGCGGGGATCTCGACCGAATCGGGCATCCCGGATTTCCGCAGCCCGACCGGCATCTGGTCGCAGACCACGCCGATCTATTACGAGGAGTTCCTTGCCTCCGAGGAGGCGCGCATCGAGTCATGGCGGCGCAAGTTCCTGGTCGACCGCGACATCGTCGACGCCACGCCCAACCGCGGCCACCGGGCGGTCGCGAAGCTGGTCCGGATCGGCAAGGTGGCGAGCGTGATCACCCAGAACATCGACAATTTGCACCAGGATTCGGGCGTGCCGGCGGACAGGGTGATCGAGCTCCACGGCAACGGCAGCTACGCCAAGTGCGTCTCCTGCCAGGCCCGCTACGAGCTTGCCCCGATCAAAGAGGCGTTCGAGAAGGACGGCCTGCCGCCGGCCTGCGCGCAGTGCGGCGCGCCGGTCAAGACGGCGACGATCTCCTTCGGCCAGGCGATGCCGGAGGCCGAGATGAAGCGCGCAAGGCGCGAGACGCTCGCCTGCGACCTGTTCCTCGCCATCGGCTCCTCGCTGGTGGTCTACCCGGCGGCGGGCTTCCCGGTGCTCGCCAAGGAATCCGGCGCGACGCTGGTCATCCTCAACCGCGAGGCCACCGACCTCGACTCCATGGCGGACCTCGTCCTGAACCGCGAAATCGGCCCGACGCTGGGGGAAGCGGCGAACGTGAATTGAGGGGGCGGCGCCAATCGCGTGGCTGCTTTGGTTGCAACCGCCTCGTCCATTTTCTTTCGTCATGGTCGGCGAAGGCCGACCATCCACGTTTTGTTTTTGATTCCAGAGACTTAAAAACTCGTGGATGGTCGGCCTTCGCCGACCATGACGGTCAGGAAGCAAGGGTAACAGCGGTTCGATCCGAAACGGACAGGCTCTAGCCGCCCGCCGCGACCAAGTGGTTGTCCCAGCGTCCCGGCCGCCAGGAACCCGCCCGCCAACCGCCGCGTCACGCCGGTCCGCGCGTCGATCAGGAACGCGCCGCCCTGGCCGCTGGTGGCGATGAATTCGCCCGGGCGGCCGACGGGGGCGATGCCGCTGCCGTCGGGGACCGGGGCACAGGAGAGCCAGGCGCCGGCGTCCCAGAAGACGACGATATTGCCGCGCGGGGCCGAGGCGGCGACGATCCGCCCGCCGGCGTCGAACGCGACGCTGCCGCAATACTGCCTCATCGCCCTCAGCACCGCCCCGGGCGCCTCCAGGAGGCGCAAACCGGCCTTCGCGGTGGAGCGCGACCAGAGGGACGATGTCGCCGCGCGGCCCCTCGTACTGCATGGCGGCGGCCACCGTGCCGTTCCGGCCCACCGCGAGGTGGCGGATACCGAGGCGGTTGAGCGCGGCGTCCAGCCGGTACTCGCCCAGCAGCGCGCCGCGCCGCCGGTCGACGAAGCAGAGCGAGGGCGTCATGTCGGGCAGGTTGAGCTTGACGCGCGGCATGTCCGGATGGGTCGCGATCCCCCCGTTGGCGACGGCGAGCGTCACGCCATCCGGAAGCAGCAAGATCCTCGTGCGGGCCGATGCCGTGCGACGGGAGCTCGCCGATGCGCGCGTAGCCGTCCGCCGCGTCGTAGACCCCGATTACCCCACGCGCGGCCTCGAAATCGTTCTCGCTGGCATAGAGCAGCCGCCCGTCCGGGCCGAACGCGCCGTGGCCCTGGAAACGGCGGTTCTCCGGCGGCGCGAACGTCCTGGACACGGTCCCGCGTGCGAGGTCGATGGCGAGCGGCGAATTCGCCGGGGCGGCGGGCGAAATGGACGGCGGCGCTTCCGTCCGGGCTTACCGCGAAGGAATGGCCGCGCCCGGGCAAGGCCAGGTCGAAGACCGCCGC
Organism: Alphaproteobacteria bacterium; assembly: GCA_965202835.1. Classification (GTDB taxonomy): domain Bacteria; phylum Pseudomonadota; class Alphaproteobacteria; order MPNO01; family MPNO01; genus MPNO01. Next base: position 323,583 of record CBDBCA010000003.1, read on the forward strand.
GCCGGAGCGCCGGAAACCGCTCACCGAATAGCCGCCGTCCCGGCTCGCGCGGGCGCTCAGCCAGAGCGGCACGGTCCGGCCTGCGCGGGCCGCACGTGGGAGCAGCGGCGCCGCCAGCCCTCCCGCCAGCAGGCCGAGCGCGGCCCTCCGGTCAATCGCCATCGAGCGCGTTGAACCCGACGGCGAGGCCGAGCGCCCTGGAGAGCCGGTCGCGAACGATCTGCTTGAGCGCCGCGGGCCTGGAGGGTGAGCCTGGAGACCCGGGGCCGGAGCGCGCCGGGTCGGTGGCGGCCCGCTCCAGCGGACGGCCGACCGAGCGCGCGGTCTTGAGCGTCACGCGGAACGCCTTGCGCATCAGCCGGTCGAGCTTCGGATCGACGCGGGCAGTGAGCGCGCCGAGCCCCGGACCGCCCTCGCCCCAGTAGAGCGCGCGCACCGCCGCCAGGCTGTCGACCACGTTCCGCGTGGAGCGGCCGCTCGGGCGGGATTCGGCGAGGACCGGCCGGGCCTTCTCGAGGGACGCGCCGACCACCGGCTTCAGCCTCACGTCGACGATGAATTGCAGCCCGTCATGCAGGCTCCGGAACAGCGCGAGCGTCGCCTCCCGGTGGTCGCGGAAGACGCCGTTGTCGGGGCCGGGCCGCGCCACGACGGGGCGAAAGGGCAGCGCGCCGCCGGTCCAGTCGGCGGCGACCCCCGCCGCCATCCGGCGCAGATTGCCTGTCACGGCGAGCAGCAGCGGGCAGCCCTCCCGGTCCGCCAGATAACCATCGTCGAAGATCAGTCTTTCGGCGGCGGGAAACCCCTGCACCGCCGCGCTCGACCGCGCGATGCGCTCCGGGCTCGGCGCCGCGCCGTCGGGCGCGAGTGCCCTGTCGAGAGAGCGCGCGACCTTGCCGCGCGCCTGCGGCCAGAAATGGAAGCGCTGGGCGCGGTTGAAATAGGTGACCGGGCCGAACCGCAGGTGATGAACGCCCATCCAGGCGCCCATTGCCCGGTCGAAAGACTCGCGCAGGCGGGCCGGGTCGGTCCTTGTGCCGCCGGCGCAGAACTCCTGCGTGGCTTCGGCAAGCCCCGTCGTCGCCTCGGCCAAGCGGGCGTAACGCGGCAGGACGTGGTTCTCCACCAGCGACGCGTTGACCCGGGCATAGTCCGGCTCGGCGATGCGCGGTTCGGCCGCCGCCGCGGCGGCGGCCGTGAGGACCGCGACCGCCGCGGGCAAGGCAAGCCTCATTCCGTGTCCTCCCTCAGAGCGAGTCGAGGAAGGCGAGCAGCGCCCGCCGCTCGCCGCGTGTCATCGCCACCACCCTCTCCTTCGCGGCCTCGGCTTCACCGCCGTGCCAGAGTATCGCCTCCAGCAGGTTGCGCGCCCGCCCGTCGTGCAGGAACAGCGTGTGGCCGCCGACCGCCTCGGTCAGCCCGATCCCCCAGAGCGGCGGGGTGCGCCATTCGCGTCCCGTCGCCTCGCCCTCCGGGCGGTCGTCGGCCAGCCCCTCGCCCATGTCGTGCAGCAGCAGGTCGGTATAGGGCCAGATCAGCTGGAACGACTGTTCCTTGCCGATCGAATCCCGTCGGGTGACGAATTTGGGGCGGTGGCAGGCGATGCACTCCGCCTCGTAGAACAGGCGCTTGCCGGCGAGCACCTCGGCGTCGCTCACGTCGCGGCGAGCGGGGACGGCGAGGTTGCGGGTGTAGAAGACGACGAGGTCCATCATCTTCTTTTCCACCTCGATGTCGGGCGCCTCGGCGGTTCCGCCATGCGGCGCCATCCGGCAGACCGGCTGCGCCTCGGTGCAATCGCCCCAGGGGTCGGGGTAGAGCGGGGTGGCGATGCCGACATCGCCCCGGAACGCGGCGGCGGCCTGCTGGGCGACCGTGGGCTGCGCCGCCTTCCAGCCGAAGCGGCCGAGCATCGTCTTCTTGTGTTCGTCGCTCCACACAAGGTTGGGGCGGCCAGAGATGCCGTCGCCGTCGCGGTCGGCGGGGTCGGCGGCGGCGAGGATGGCGGCTTCCGGGATCGCTTCGAGCAGCCCCATCCCGATCACCGGCGGGGCGACGCGGGGCGACAGCCGCGTGCCGGGGCCGGGCGGGCCGTAGCCGAGGCCGACGATCCCGTAGGTGGGTTTGCGGAGAGTCGCCGTCTCGCCGTCGGCCAGGGTTACGGGCGTTTCCTCGTAGGCGATGGTCATCTCGCCCTCGGCCCGGATGCCCTGGACGGAGTAATTCTGCAGCTGGCCGCCATAGACCAGATCCGGGCCGCCGCGCGCGGCGGAGAGCTTGAGGATCATCGATTCGGCCCGCTCGCCCGGCGCAGGCGGATGGCCGCGCCCGTCCTTCAGATGACAGCGCTGGCAGGACCGCGCGTTGAACAGCGGTCCCAGCCCGTCCGACGACCGGGTCGAGGCCGGCGCGGACACCCAGACCTTGCGGAAGATGCCGTTGCCGATGCGGAAATCGAGCTCGCGCTGGAAGCTCATATTGGCCGAGGGCTGGGAGAACGAGTCCCGGTTGAACGTCTTGAACGCCGTCGCCGCCCCGCCCGGCCGCCTCTCGTACCGCTCCGCCTTCGAGAAGTCCTGCGCCGGCCGGGTCACCGCCGCGATGCGCGCCCGTTCCGCCTCGTCGGCGGAGGCGGGTCCCGCCGCCCCGCCGGCCAGAATCGCAACCCCCGCCGCCAGCAGCCCCGACCGACGAACCCGCCACCGCCTCATCCCTCCAACACCCCGCCCAACCCCACCGCGCCTGGTTGTTGCGACTCATTCGCATATATGTTGCAACTGCTTCGCATTCTCATATAAAATCTCGGCGACGGGTGCAAGGTCGGGTTTGCGGATTGCGGCAGAGGCGCGCGCCGAAGCGAAGGGGCGGCCCCGCGGGGGGGCCGACAGAAAAGGGGTGAAGCATGAGAGCGAGTGCATTCGCGATGGCGGTCTTGCTGTTCGGCGCCTGGCACGGTCCGGCGCTGGCGCAGGGGTCGATCGAGGAGCGGCTCCAGCGGATGGAGCAGCGGATCCGGCATCTGGAGGAGCGGGTCGCGGCGCAGGACCGGACGATCGTCGAGAAGGACAAGCAGATCTCCAAGCTCCGGGGGCTGGAGGAGGGCTGGTTCAATCGCGTCGGGGTGAGCGGCGTCGTCGAGATCGAGGCGGCGCAGGAGAAGGGTTACGACGGCGAGAGCGTGAACGGGCTCGATGTCGCCACCGTCGACCTCGTCGTCGCCGCGGAGGTCAACGACTGGATGGGCGCCGAGACGGTGCTGACCTATGACGGCGACGCCGACAAGATGACGGTCGACACCGCGACGCTGACGCTCGCCCCGCCCGACACCCCGGTGGCGCTGATCGCCGGCAGGCACGGCTTCGGGGGGTCCACGCCGGTTCCGTTCGGGGTCTACGAGACCGGCATGGTTTCCGACCCGCTGACCAAGGACCTGGGCGGCGCTTCGGACGACGCGGTCCAGCTGGCCCTGGACCTCGACGGGGTGAGCGCGTCGGCGTTTGTCTTCAAAGGCGAGAACGACCGCGGCGAAAACGACCGGATCGAGAATTTCGGCTTCTCGGCGGGCTATGCGCTGGAGCGCGACGAGGTCTCGTTCGCGCTCGGCCTGTCCTGGATCGACGACATCGGCGAATCGGGCGGCTTTCGGGACGCGACCGGGGAGTTCATGTCGGCCTCGGAATACAAGGCCGCGGTCGCGGAAATCCGGGAAGACACCGGTATCGCGGACCGGGATAAACCGGCCGAGATCGCCGCGCTGGAGGGCTTCCGCGGCGCGAGCAAGGTCGCGGGCGGCGGGGCGAGCCTGGTCGCCGGCTTCGGCGGGATGACGGTGATCGCCGAATACGTCACCGCGATGAGCGAGTTCAAGCCCTACGAGGTGGCCTTCAGGGACAAGGGCGCCAAGCCGTCCGCCTGGATGGTCGAGGCGGGGTACGGCTTCGAGCTCGCCGGCAAGCCGTCCTCCGTGGCGGTCGGCTACCAGGGCACCGGCCAGGCGCTCGCGCTCGGCCTGCCGGAGAGCCGCTTCCTGGTCGGCTTCTCGGTCGAGCTCCTCGAGGCGTTCAGCCTCAACCTGGAATACGCCCGCCACCGGGACTACGGCAGGGGCGACGGAGGAACCGGCAAGTCCGGAAACACCGCAACCGCGCTCCTCGCCGCCGAATTCTGATCCGATACCGAACGTGGAGAAACCGAAAATGATGAGAACCTTCCTCGCAACGATAGCCGTCGCGGCGCTGGCCTCGCCCGCCCTCGCCGCGACGACGGATGCGGTGATGTCCCACTACGCCGACCTCGCCCGGGCGAAGTACCAGGATTCGCTGACCTCGGCGCGCGCCTTGCAGAAGGCGGTGAACGCGCTGGTCGCCAAGCCGACCGCGGCGAATCTCGCCGCCGCCCGCGAGGCGTGGACGGCCTCGCGCGTTCCCTACCAGCAGAGCGAGGTCTACCGCTTCGGCAACGCCATGGTCGACGACTGGGAAGGCAGGGTGAACGCCTGGCCGCTCGACGAGGGGCTGATCGACTACGTGGCCTCGAGCTACGGCGCGGAGTCCGAGGAGAACCCGGGCTATCGGGCCAACGTGATCGCCAACAAGTCCTTCGCCTTCTCGGGCAAGACGATCGATGCCGCGCGGATCGACAAGGCGCTGCTCGAATCGCTGCACGAGCTCGGCGGGGTCGAGGCCAACGTCGCCACCGGCTACCATGCCGTGGAGTTCCTGCTCTGGGGCCAGGACCTCAACGGCACCGGCCCGGGCGCCGGCAGCCGGGCGGCGAGCGATTTCGACCCGGCCAGCTGCTCGTGGGGCAATTGCGACCGCAGGGCCGCCTATCTCAAGGCGGCGACCGACCTGATGGTCGACGACCTTGCCTGGATGGCGGCGCAGTGGGGCTCCGGCGGCGAGGCCCGCAAGGCGGCCGCCAAGGCGGGGCTCTCGGCCGTCCTTACCGGCATGGGCAGCCTCTCCTATGGCGAGCTGGCGGGCGAGCGGATGAAGCTCGGCCTCCTGCTCCACGATCCCGAGGAGGAGCATGACTGCTTCAGCGACAACACCCACGCCTCGCATTACTACGACGCGCTCGGCATCCGGAACATCTATCTCGGGGAATACAGGCGCATCGACGGGTCGACGATGAAGGGGCCGGGCGTGTCCGCCCTGGTCGCCGGCAAGGCGCCGGCGGTCGACAAGGAGATGCGCGCCATGCTCGACGCCACGATGGCGGCGATGGGCGCGCTGGTGAAGTCGGCCGAGGGCGGCGAGGCCTACGACCAGATGATCGGCGAGGGCAACAAGGAAGGCAACGCGCGGGTCCAGGCGGCGATCGACGCGCTGACCGCGCAGACCCGTTCGATCGAGAAGGTCGTCGCCTCGCTCGGGCTGGAGAAGATCGCGTTCGAAGGCTCCGACAGCCTCGACGACCCGGAAGCGGTCTTCAAGTAGCCCGGACGGGGCGGCGCCGCGGTTGCGCGGCGGGTCTCAGGATCCACCGCCGCGGCCGGGCGCGGTGCGGGCGGGGAGATTGCTCCGCCCGCACCGCATCGCCCGCGAGGGGCGGGGCGGAACGACGAGTTTCCAACCCTCCTTCCCCGGCGCGGTCGGCCGTGCCGGGCTTTATTTGGGCGATACATCGACGCCGCAACTTCGCGGTTTTTTAAGATTAGAGACAACGGGCCGGGCGGTCGTTATTTTCGGAGTGGGGAAAGATCGGACGGGCCTCTAGCTACGCAGGCCTTCCCCGCTTGCGTTTCCGGCAACGGCGCGACGGATGGCCGACCGCATCGACTTCGCGAACCTGATCTGGCAGATCGCCGACCTGCTGCGCGGCCCATACCGTCCGCCGCAATACGAACGCGTCATGCTGCCGATGACCGTGCTGCGCCGCTTCGATTGCGTGCTGGCCCCCACCAAGGCGAAAGTCGTCGCGGAATACGAACGCCTGAAGGATCGGCTCGAAGGCGAGGCGCTGGATGCGAGGCTCAACGCGGTGGCGCACCAGCGCTTCCACAACCATTCGGAGCTCGATTTCGAGCGTCTGAAAGGCGACCCGGACAACATCGCCCGGCACCTTGTCGGCTACGTCCACGGCTTCTCGCGCAACGTGCGCGACATCTTCGAGTATTTCGAGTTCGAGAACGAAATCGAGAAGATGCATGAGGCGAACATCCTCTACCTAGTGGTCTCGAAGTTCGCCGATGTCGACCTCCACCCGGACAGGGTGCCCAACGAGCAGATGGGCCTCATCTTCGAGAACCTGATCCGCCGCTTCAACGAGCTCGCCAACGAGACCGCCGGCGACCACTTCACGCCGCGCGAGGTGATCCGGCTGATGGTGAACGTCCTGTTCATCGACGACGACGAACTGCTCGCGACGCCCGGCACGGCGCGCACCATGCTCGATCCAGCCTGCGGGACCGGCGGCATGCTGGCCGAGGCGCAGAACTACCTTCGCGACCACCACGCCGAGGCGCGGCTCTTCGTCTACGGCCAGGACTACAACAAGCGCGCCTTCGCCACCGCCGCGTCGGACATGCTGATGAAGCAGGTGGACCACAATGGCGGCGGCGACAACATCCGTTTCGGCGACAGCTTCACCCACGACCGGTTCGACGACCGGACCTTCGATTACTTCCTCACCAACCCGCCCTTCGGCGTCGACTGGAAGAAACAGCAGAAAGACATCAGAAGGGAGCACGAACAGGAGGGCTTCGCCGGGCGTTTCGGCGCCGGCCTGCCGCGGGTGAGCGACGGCTCGCTCCTCTTTCTCCAGCAAATGTGGGCGAAGCGGGAGGAAGTCCGACCGGAAGAGCACAAGCGCGGCTCGCGCCTCGCCATCGTCCTGAGCGGCTCGCCGCTGTTCGCCGGCGGCGCGGGGTCGGGCGAGAGCGAGATCCGCCGCTGGCTGATGGAGCACGACTGGCTCGAAGCCATCGTCGCCCTGCCGGAGCAGATGTTCTACAACACCGGCATCGGCACCTATGTCTGGATCGTCACCAACCGCAAGGAGCGGCGGCGCAGGGGCAAGGTCCAGCTCGTCGACGCGCGGGAGACGTGGACGCCGGGCGGCAGTCCGGAGAGCAAGCGCAGCCTGGGCGACAAGCGCCGCCACCTTTCGCAAGAGCAGATCGACGGGATCGTGCGCCTCTACGGGCGCTTCGAGGACGGCGAGCGCTCTAGGATCTTCGACAACGAGGATTTCGGCTACACCCGGGTCACCGTCGAACGCCCGCTGCGGCTCCGCTACCGGATGACGTTCGATGACAAGGCGCGTTTCCTCGACGCCTGCCCCGAACTGCTGGATGACGTGCAGGCGATCGACGGGGCGCTGGGGCGGGAACCGATGAGCGACTGGAACGCGGTGTGGGAAGACATCGCCGAGCTGTTGGACGAGCGGGAGTCGCGCTGGACGCAAAAGGAACGGAAGCTCTTTCGCGACGTTTTCACCGTGAAGGATCCGGAGGCCGGCCCGGTCTTCAAGGACGGCCGCGCCGACGAATACGAACCCGATCCAGCGCTGCGCGATTTCGAGAACGTGCCGCTCAAGCAGGACATCGACCAGTATTTTGAACGCGAGGTCCGCCCCCATGTGTTGGACGCCTGGATGGACCGCGACAAGGACCGGGTTGGCTACGAGATCGCCTTCAACCGGCACTTCTACACCTACACCCCGCCGCGCCCGCTGGTGGAGATCGACGCGGATCTGAGGGAGGCGGAGGAAGAGATCGTGCGGCTGTTAAGGGAGGTGATGGGGTGAAAGAGAATCCAGAGAACTCTTTTCCTACCAAGCGCCTGCGCTTTCTCACACGCCGGGATGTTTCAGATGAGCAACGACGGATTTTGAGCGATGCGGCACAGGCGACGTTTCTTCCGATGGAGAACATCGGGGAACAAGGGGAGCTAGACTACTCTCTTAGCAGAGATATCGACGACATCGGGAACGGTTACACTCAATTCTTCGACGGCGACGTTTTGGTCGCCAAAATTACACCCTGCTTTGAGAACGGGAAGGGTGCCTTGGTGCGTGGGACCTTGAACGGGATTGGCTTCGGTACGACCGAGCTTCATGTGCTTAGACCTACCGAGGAGATAGATGCCCGCTTCCTTTATTATTCCACCGTGAGCGCTAGTTTCCGCAGACTTGGTGAGGCCGCCATGTTCGGTTCGGCCGGCCAGAAGCGCGTCCCAGAAGAGTTCGTTCGAAATTTTCCTGTCTCGCTTCCACCGCTACCGCAACAACGTGCCATCGCCGAATATCTCTACGAGGAGACGGCGCTGCTCGACGTGCTGGTGGCGAAGAAGGAGCACGTACTCAAGTTGCTGACTGAAAAGCGCCAGGCGCTCATCGTCCGGGCTGTCACCCGTGGTATTGACCCCAACGTATCGCATCGTGACTCCGGAATCCCGTGGCTCGGTTACATTCCAGCGCATTGGGATATAGGGCGACTCAAGAACTTTGGAACACTGATTGCGGGTTCAGGATTCCCCTATGAGTATCAAGGGGTCAGTGAAGAGATTCTTCCGTTTTACAAAGTCGGCGATCTTGCAGCATCGAAAGACGAGCGACATATGGAGCAGCCACCCAACACGGTTTCATTTGAAACCGCAGCAATGTTGAGCGCGAACGTAATTCCACCGGGGGCTATCATCTATGCTAAGATTGGAGCGGCGTTGTTGTTGAACAGACGCCGAGTCGTGACTGCTTCTTGCCTGATTGATAACAACATGACGGCCTATGTTCCGCATGGAGAAACTCTTTCTTCAGATTGGGCATTCTATTGGACCAGCATTCTCGACTTTAGAATGCTCGCCAATCCTGGCGCCGTACCCTCACTAAGCGAGGGAGACCAAGCGGAACTACCGATCGCAGTTCCACCAATTGCGGAGCAGAACAATATTGCTAGCTATCTTAATCGTGAAACCTCGCAAATAGGCAGACTGTTGTCCGAAATTCGTGCAACTACTACCCTCTTGAAGGAACGCCGTACTTCTCTCATAACGACAGCGGTAGCAGGCTATTCGGGGACGACGTAGAGAAATGAAGATCCGTGAACTCACCCTCTGCAATTACCGACCCTATGGTAAACCATCAACATTCGTGTTCGCGGATCAATTCAACGTCGTCGCGGGAATCAATGGGAGGGGAAAGACCGCGTTACTAGAAGGGATTGCAGTATTGTGCTCGCGGCTTCTTCCGCACGTTTCGATGGCCCGCAGCGGCTATCGTACCATCATACCCCAACAGATTCATCGAAACGCAGTATCAGCAGACTTGAGTATGAAGGTCAATTGTGCCGGCGTTCCGATTGAGTACAAACTGAACTATAATAGAGAAAATGGGAAGGTCAGGGCAACAAAATTGCCGACAGCGGTCAAACAAGAAGTTAGGAGAGCTTATGGCGACGCTACTCGTAACGATGATGCAGCACCACTTGCTGTTTACTACACGACGGATAGAGCTGGCTACAGGCTGCCAAAGGCGCTTCCCAGAGAAGTGCCCCGCGGACAAGCGGCGGCGTATGTTGGCGCGCTTATCAATCGGACGGTGAATTTTCGGGATTTCATGGCGCGGTATCGGAGCGCGGTCACGATCGAATATGCTGAACGCAGGCAGAACCCTAGCTATCTAGGTGATCGCGCTGTTCGAGCTATCTCGACTGCTCTCGACACATTTCTTGGTGGCTTTGATAATTTGCGTGTTCAAGAAGACCCACTTCGTTTGTTAGTCGATAAGGGCGGCACTGCCTTAGACTTGACACAGTTATCGGATGGGGAACGATCATTCTTGGCTATGGTCTGCGACCTTGGCAGGCGCCTAGCACTCGCTAACCCCATGCTCAATGAACCGCTTTTCGGGTCCGGCGTAGTGCTGATCGATGAGTTGGAACTACATCTGCATCCACGGTGGCAGCGCGAGGTTAGCGGGAAGCTCCGAAACACATTCCCAAATATTCAATTCATCGCAACGACGCATTCGCCCTTTGTGATCCAAGCCCTGAAGCCTGGTGAACTCATCAATCTCGATCCTGAAGAGTTTGAAGAGTATGCAGGCAAGAGTTTAGAAGACATTGCCGAAAATGTGATGGGAGTGGATCTGCCGCAAAAGAGCGAACGATATTACCGAATGATGAACGCCGCAAAAGAATATTATCATCTCCTACGGACGCCGGGTGCGCTACCCAGCGATATTGCTGCTGCGGAACAACAGTTAAACTTGCTGAGTGAACCGTTTAGTGATGATCCGGCGTTCCAGGCTCTACTCAAAATCGAGCGTGAGACGCGAGGCGGTAGGGGTGGCGGTGCGACCGGTTGACAAAGGCGCTGCACCCGCTGTGTACGAACGGTATCAGGACGCCGGACCCGACCTTCAGAGCCGCCTCGGTAATTATTGCAGCTACTGCGAACGGCAGATTGAAACACATCTGGCTATTGAACACATTCAACCGAAAATACAGCGAATGGAGCTTCGAAACTCGTGGAGCAACTTTCTTCTCAGCTGCGTTCACTGCAATTCAAGCAAAGGCAAGAAGCGTGTGGCTCTTCGAGATTATTTTTGGCCAGACCGAGATAACACTCTCCGTGCATTCGAATATGTTGAAGCCGGATTAGTGCATCCACACGCCGACCTTGTCACCCGCGATCAAGACAAGGCCCGGGACACACTTGTATTGACCGGGCTTGACAAATTCCCTGGAAATCCAGGCCGCGAGCCGACTGACTCTGATTGGCGCTGGCTGCGGCGGTACGAGATTTGGCAGTTAGCAAAAAAGTATCGCGCCCGTCTGGCCGAACAAGACACGGTCATAGTGCGTCAACTTATTGTTGACAATGCCGTTGCACGTGGAATGTTTTCTATCTGGTGGACCGTGTTCGCTGGCGATGTCGACATGCGTCGACGGCTACGTCGAGCTTTCGTTGGTACCCACGAGGCATCGTTCGATATCAACGAAGACTTGGTCTCTCGTGTCGGAGGGCAGTTGTAGAGATGAGTAGTCGCAGACACTCCGAAGCCGCTTTCGAGATGGTCATCGAAGCCCACCTGCTGGACAACGGCTATGTGCCGGTCGCCGGCGCGGGCTTCGACCGCGAGCGCGCGATCTTCCCGGAAACCGCGCTCGCCTTCATCCGCGAGACCCAGCCCCGCCAATGGGCGAAGCTGGAAGCCCTTCTGGGTGAGAAGACCGGCGAACAGGTCCTCGCCGATCTGTGCAAGTGGATGGACGCCAACGGCTCGCTCGCCACCCTGCGGCACGGTTTCAAATGCTACGGCCGCACGCTGCGGGCCGCGTTCTTCAAGGCCGCGCACGGGCTGAACCCGGAGCTGGAAGCCGCCTACGCCGCCAACCGCGTCGGGATCACCCGCCAACTCCGTTACTCCCCGGGGTCCGAGAAATCGCTCGACATCGCGTTGAGCCTCAACGGCATCCCGGTCGCCACGGTTGAGCTGAAGAACCCGCTCACCGGTCAGACCGTCGAGGACGCCGTCGACCAGTACCGGCGCGACCGCGATCCGCACGAGCCGATCTTCGAATTCAAGCGGCGCACGCTGGTCCATTTCGCCGTCGATACCGAAGCGGTGACGATGACCACGAGACTGGCGGGAAGCGCGACCCGGTTCCTGCCGTTCGACAAGGGCAGCGACGGCGGTGCCGGAAACCCGCCCGACCCGGCCGGCCGGAGCTACCGCACGGCGTATCTCTGGGAAGACGTGCTCGGGCGCGACAGCCTGCTCGACCTGCTGGCCCGGTTCATCCATCTCCAGACCGAGGAGAAGCGCGACGACCGGGGCCGCAAGGCGAAGGTCGAATCGACGATCTTCCCACGCTATCACCAGCGCGACGCCGTGCGCACGCTGGTCGCAGCGGCGCGGAACGACGGGGTGGGGGAGAACTACCTGATCGAGCATTCCGCCGGCAGCGGCAAGAGCAACACCATCGGATGGCTCGCCCACCGCCTTGCGTCGCTCCACGACGAGGGCGACGAACGGGTTTTCGACAGCGTGGTCGTGGTCACCGATCGCGTGGTGCTCGACCAGCAGCTTCAGGACACGATCTACCAGTTCGAGCACAGGCAGGGCGTCGTCCGGAAGATCGACGAAAGCTCGCGCCAGCTCGCAGAGGCGCTCGAAAGCGGCGTGCCGGTGATCATCACCACACTGCAGAAATTCCCCTTCGTGTCGCGCCAGTTGCTGAGGATGGCGGAGGAACGCGGGGAACGGGCGACCGGAACGCTGCCGACGCGGCGTTGCGCGGTGATCGTGGACGAGGCGCACAGCTCCCAGGGAGGCGAAACCGTGACCGACCTCAAGGAGGTCCTCGGCGGCGCGGGCTTGCGGGAACAGGCGGCGGCATTCGCGGCCGAAGAAGGCCTGGAGGACATGGAGGAGCTGTTCCGCAGCATGGCCAAGCGCGGCCGGCAGTCGAATCTCAGCTTCTTCGCCTTTACCGCCACGCCGAAGCACAAGACGCTGGCGGTGTTCGGCCGCGACGGGCTGCCGGTTCACCGCTACACCATGCGCCAGGCGATCGAGGAGGGGTTCATCCTCGACGTGCTCGGGCACTACACGACCTACTCGACCTATTTCAGGCTGCTCAAGGCATGCCCCGACGATCCCAACGTGGAGCAAAAGAAGGCCGCGCGGGCGCTCGCGCAATATCTGCGCCTGCACCCGCACAACATCGCCCAGAAGACCCGGGTCATGGTCGAGCATTTCAACGCGGTCACGCGTCACAGGATCGGCGGCAGGGCCAAGGCGATGGTCCTCACCGGATCGCGCCTGGAGGCCGTGCGCTACAAGCAGAGCTTCGACCGCTACATCAAGGAGAAGTCCTACCCGATCAAGACGCTGGTCGCCTTCTCGGGCACGGTGCAGGACGACGAGATCGCGGGCGTGACCTACACCGAGGAGCAGATGAACGGCGGCATCCGCGAGAAGGAGCTGCCGGAGCGGTTCGCGACGCAGGACTACCGGGTTCTGCTGGTCGCGGAGAAATACCAGACCGGGTTCGATCAGCCGCTGCTGCACACGATGTATGTCGACAAGCGGCTGGCCGGCATCCAGGCGGTGCAGGCGCTCTCGCGGCTGAACCGGGTCCACCCCCTCAAGGAAGACACGTTCGTCCTCGACTTCGCGAACGACCGGGAGGATATCCGGGAAGCGTTCAAGGCCTATTACGAAGGCGCCGAGATGGGCGAGGAGGTCGAACCCGACCGCATGTACGCGATCAAGGGAGAGCTCGACGCCACGGGGATCTATCTCGGCGAGGAGGTCGAGCGGTTCTGCGCGGTCTATTTCAAGCCGAAGCGGCGCCAGAGCGCGGCCGACCACCAGGCGATGAACGCGGCGCTCGATCCGGCGGTGTCGCGCTTCGCCGTCCTCCAACGCGACAAGGAAGAAGAGGCGGAGCTGCTGCGCGGCAAGATACAGGCGTTCCGCAGTCTTTATGGCTTCCTGAGCCAGATTATCCCCTACCAGGACTCGGACCTTGAGCGACTGCATGTCTTCCTGCGCCATCTCTCGGCCAAGCTGCCGCGGCGCCGGCGCGGGCCGGGCTATCGTTTCGACGACGATGTGCGGCTGGAGTATTACCGCCTGCAGAAGATCTCCGAAGGCTCCATCCCGCTCCGGGACGGCGAGGTGCCGGCGCTCGACGGGCCATCCGAAGTCGGAAGCGGCCTGGTCCGGGAGCAGGAGGTCCCGCTTTCCCAGCTCATCGACATCGTGAACGAACGGTTCGGCACCGACTTCAACCGGGCCGACCAGCTCTTCTTCGATCAGATCGTCGAAGCGGCGGTCGGGGACGAGGGCCTGCGCCACGCCGCCGAGGTGAATCCGGAGAACAGATTCGCGCTCCTGTTTCGTAATCTACTTCGGCAGCTCTTCATCGAGCGCATGGATCAGAACGAGGATATTTTCGTGCGCTACATGAACGACGAGCGGTTCCAGGAAACCGTGACCGAATGGATGGTTTCCGAGACCTATCGGCGGCTGCGGGCGGAAACCGCCGGGACGCCGGGGAAAAATTCGGAACCCGTGACCGAGTTTCGCGAAATCGCCGCGCCGCGCGGGTGACGGGCCGACGCAGATTCCCGCGAACGGGGGCTTGGCATCCCCCTTTCGGTTTCATAGATGTTTTCCATGCGCGGTTATTTCGGCATCGGCGTCGAGGGCGTCAGCAAGGCGATGAACGTGGGCAATTTGTTCCGGTCCGCCCATGCCTTCTCGGCCAGCTTCGTCTTCACCGTGGCGGCGGCCTATTCGACGGCGGAAGGCGGGCAGGCCGATACGTCGAAGACGCCGAACGAGGTTCCGCTCTACGCCTTCGATTCGGTCGAATCCCTCATGCTGCCCAAGGGGTGCGCGCTGGTCGGCGTGGAGATCGACGATCGCGCGGTCGACCTGCCGAGCTTCCGCCACCCGCGCCGCGCGGCATACGTGCTGGGCATGGAGCGGGGCAGCCTGTCGGAGGAGATGATGTCGTGCTGCGATTTCGTGGTGCGGATCCCCACACGGTTCGCGCTCAACCTCGCCGCGGCGGGGGCGGTTGTGATGTACGATCGGCTGATTTCGCTCAGGCAATTCGGCGCCCGGCCCGTGGCGCCCGGCGGACCGGTCGAGGCCCTGCCGCCGCATGTGTTCGGGGAACCGGTATGGAAGAAGAAACAGGCCCGCCGCAAGGAGGTGTCCGCATGACGATCGAGCGCATCGCCGCCCCCCCGGGCGTCCTGTGCGCGGCCCTGCTGATGCTGGCCGCCACCGCCGCGCCGGCCGCCGAGCCCAAGCGCATCGGCGGCTCCGATCCCTGGGGAGCCTATCAGGCGGGAAACGGCAAGAAGCGGGTCTGCTTCGTGCACGGCGCGCCCGGGGAGAGCCGCGGCAAGTACAAGCGGCGCGGCAAGACCTATCTCCAGATATCCCATCGCCCCGCCGAAAAGGTGCGCAACGTGGCGAGCATCACCGCCGGCTACATCTACAAGAAGAACAGCCGGGTCGACGTCGTTATCGACAAGCGCAAGTACAGCCTGTTCACCCACGGCGACACCGCCTGGGCCGAGGACGGGAAGACCGACCGCGCGATCGTCAGAGCGCTGATCAAGGGCCGCAAGATGACCGTCAAGGGACGGTCTACCCGGAACACGCTGACCACCGACACGTATAACCTGAACGGGTTCACCAAGGCCTACAAGGCGGCGAGCAAGGCGTGCGGGATCAAGCCGCTCTGAGAGCCGAAGAGAGGAGAACGTCGATGAAATCCAACCACGTAACCGCCCTGCTGGCCGGCATCGCGCTGGCGGCCGCGACCCTCCAGACCGCGGGCGCCGCGGAACAGGCGATGGCGAAGCTGAAGGATCCGAAGGGGCAGAGCGTCGGCGAGGTCATGCTGAAGCAGACCCCGCACGGCACGCTGCTGCACGCGAAGTTCTCGAACCTGCCGCCGGGGGCGCACGCCTTCCACGTGCACACGGTCGGCAAGTGCGAGCCGCCGTTCAAGTCGGCCGGCGGCCACTTCAACCCGGGCGGCAAGAAGCACGGCTTCATGGCCGCCGAAGGGCTGCATGCCGGCGACATGCCCAACATCCACGTGCCGGCCTCCGGCAGCCTGGAGACCGAGGTGCTGAACACGCTGCTCAAGCTCGATTCGAGCCTGTTCGACGCGGACGGCGCGGCGATCGTGCTGCACGCCGGGCCGGACGACTACAAGACCGACCCGGCGGGCGCGGCTGGCGCGCGCATCGCCTGCGGCGTCATCGCCAGGTAACGCCGACGGACTTGCCTGCGGGCGTCTTGCCAGCCGGTCCCGTAGTCCCCCAGTAGAGTGCAGGATGCCCATGATCGAGTCCGTTACCGTTTTCTGCGGTTCCTCCCTCGGCGCCTCGCCGCGCTATGAAGCGGCGGTGCGCGAGTTCGGCGCGCTTCTGGCCGGCGCCGGCATCCGCACTGTCTATGGCGGCGGAAGAAGCGGGCTGATGGGCGCCCTGGCCGACGCGGCGCTCGCCGCGGGCGGCGAGGTGGTGGGTGTCATCCCGTCCTTCCTGCACCGCCACGAGGTCGCGCATGACGGGCTGACCGAGATCCACGTCGTCTCCAGCATGCACGAGCGCAAGCAGCTGATGTTCGACCTGTCCGACGCGGCCTGCGCGCTGCCCGGCGGTCCCGGAACGCTGGACGAGACGATCGAGTTCGTCACCTGGCGCCAGCTCGGGCTGCACGACCGCGCCATGGTGATCCTCGACACCGACGGCTACTGGGGCGGCCTCCGGGCGCTGATCGAACGGATCGTCGACCACGGCTTCGCCGGACCCGACGTGCACGGCTATTTCGAGTACGCGGCAACCCCGGAAGAGGCCGTCGCCGCGCTCTCCCGCGCCACCCCCCCGGCCCGCCGCGAGGACGGCGCGCGGCTTTAGGGTGTGGACGCCACGTGTTCGATACGGTCCGACAGGTAGGGATGCGCCCGTACCTTGTCGTGAAAGCGCGTATCGGCCGTCACGACGGGGTACTGGGTCTGAACGGCCAGCGCGAGATAGAAGCAGTCATAGACCGGGTGGCCGAGGTCGACCGCCAGACGCGCGGCGGCAGCGGTGAGTTGGAGCATCGGAACGGGAGTCGCGACCGGAGCGGCCCGCAAGGCTTCAACCGCGTCCACCAAATCGTCGGTTGAGATGTCGCCACGACGGCACATCGCCCACAGCGCATTTGCCGCCTCGGCAAACACGAGCGCTGGAGCAATGACCGTCGTTCCGCTGCTCAGGAGCGCGGCGGCTTCTTCGGAGTGCACCTCGTCCACCAGCCACTTCACCACGACACTGGCATCGACCACATAGCCGGCGGTCACGCCGTCGCGTCCCGGTCGCGGTCGGCGCGGATCGTATCGCTGCTGTCGACCGACGAACGGAGCCGCCGACGCAGCGCTTCCGCCCGCGCGGCGAAGTCCTCGTCCGTGTCCAGCAGCGACGTACGCAGGATTTCCCGGTGCTCGGCTTCGGCGGAGCGGCCATTGGCCGCGGCCCTTCGCTTAAGCGCGCCCACCAGTTCCGGGCTTATCTTTCGCACCGTCAGTTGCGCCATCGTTTTGCCTGCAAAAGCATCGCCTTCATTGACAGCAAGAAGATAGGCAGGGAACGCCGAGGGGACAAGACGGATGTCGACTTTTTCTAATTCGCGCCCCGCCTTGCGCGGGCGGGGCGCGATGTTATCTTGCGCGCCATCGGGAACATTCGAAGCGATGCGATCCGCGGCGGCGCGGACAGCGCCGCACGATCGAAGGGGCTGAATTCATGAGCAAGATCAAGGTCGCCAATCCCATCGTCGAGATGGACGGCGACGAGATGACGCGCATCATCTGGCAGTTCATCAAGGACAAGCTGATCCTTCCCTATCTCGATGTCGAGCTGGTCTATTACGACCTCGGGATCGAGGCGCGGGACGCGACCGACGACCGGATCACCGTCGATTCCGCCAACGCGACCAAGGAGTACGGGGTCGCGGTCAAGTGCGCGACCATCACCCCCGACGAGCAGCGGGTCGAGGAGTTCGGCCTCAAGCGGATGTACCGCTCGCCCAACGGCACGATCCGCAACATCGTCGGCGGGACGATCTTCCGCGAGCCCATCGTGATGGGCAACGTCCCGCGCCTGGTGCCGGGCTGGACCCGGCCCTTCGTGATCGGCCGCCACGCCTATGGCGACCAGTACCGCGCGACCGATTTCCTGGTGCCGGGGCCGGGCCGGCTCACCATGACCTTCGAGCCGGCCGACGGCGGCGAGGCGGTCACCCGGGAGGTGATGGCGTTCGAGGACTCGGGCGTCGCGCTCGGCATGTACAATCTGGACGAGAGCATCAGGGGCTTCGCCCGGTCGAGCTTCAATTACGGGCTGACGCGCGGCTGGCCGGTCTACCTCTCGACCAAGAACACCATCCTCAAGGCCTATGACGGGCGCTTCAAGGACCTGTTCCAGGAAGTGTTCGACGACGAGTTCGCCGACAAGTTCGCCGAGAAGGACATCTTCTACGAGCACCGGCTGATCGACGACATGGTGGCCCAGGCGCTCAAATGGGCGGGCGGCTTCGTCTGGGCCTGCAAGAACTACGACGGCGACGTGCAGTCCGACACCGCGGCGCAGGGCTTCGGCTCGCTCGGGCTGATGACCTCGGTGCTGATGACGCCGGACGGCGGGACCGTCGAGGCCGAGGCGGCGCACGGCACCGTGACCAGGCACTACCGCCAACACCAGCAGGGGCTCGAGACCTCGACCAACCCGATCGCCTCGATCTTCGCCTGGACGCGCGGGTTGTTCTATCGCGGCACGTTCGACGATACGCCGGACGTGGTGCGCTTCGCCGAGCGGCTGGAACGAGTCTGCCGGGAGACCGTCGAGGACGGCTTCATGACCAAGGATCTCGCGATCCTGATCGGCCCGGACCAGGAGTTCCTGACTACCAACCAGTTCCTCGACAAGCTCGACGAACGGCTCAAGGCGGCGATGGCCTGACGCGACCGGCCGCGGCGCCACCGCCATGAAGGTCGCGGTGGTCGGCGGCGGCGCGGCGGGGCTCTACTTCGCGCTGCTCGCGAAGAAGGCGTGGCCCGATTGGGAGTTCGAGGTCCACGAGCGCAATCGGAGCGACGACACGTTCGGCTTCGGCGTCGTGTTCTCCGACGAGACGCTGGACAATTTCCGCGACTACGACCCGGAGAGCTACGACGCGATCCGCGACGTCTTCGTCTACTGGGACGAGATCGACTTCGTCTTCCACGGCGAGACGGTGCGCAGCGGCGGGCACGGCTTCTGCGGCTGCTCGCGGCGCGCGCTGCTCGACGTGCTGCAGGAACGCTGCGCCGGGTTCGATGTCAGGCTTAATTTCGAAAGCGAGATCGACGACCCCGCCACGTTCGGCGGATTCGACCTGATCGTAGGCGCGGACGGAATCAATTCGACCGTCCGGGAACGCTACCGGGAGGCGTTCCGGCCCAGGATCGAGCACCGCCGCAACCGCTTCCTCTGGCTCGGCACGACGCGGCCGCACGAGGCGTTCACCTTCGACTTCGCGACCGACGAGCACGGGATCTGGGTGCTCGGCGCCTACCAGCACGGCGCCGGCGAAAGCACCTGGATCGTCGAGGCCCCTCCCCCGACCTGGGAGCGCGCGAAGGGGGATGTCGCCGACCTCTCCGAGCCGGAGCTGCTCGGCTACATGGAGCGTCTCTGGGCCGACCGGCTCGACGGCCACCGGCTGATCGCCAATCGCAGCATCTGGCGCAGCTTTCCGATGGTGCGGAACGAGCGCTGGTGGCACGGCAACGTCGTGCTGCTGGGCGATGCGCTCCATACCGCGCATTACTCGATCGGCTCCGGCACCAAGCTTGCGATGGAGGACGCGATCGCGCTCTACGAGGCGTTTCGCGGCGGCGGTCCCCTGCCGGAGGTGCTGGCGCGGTTCGAAGACGACCGCCGGCCCGAGGTCGAGCGCACCCAGCACGCATCCGACACGAGCGTGGTCTGGACCGAGAATCCGCGCCGCTACTGGGACATGGAGCCGATCCAGGCGGCGTTCTCCATGCTGTCCCGTTCGAAACAGGTGACCTACGACAATCTGAGATTGAGGGATGCGGGGTTCGTCGACCGGGTCGACGCCTGGTTCTGCCGCCGCGTCCGCGAGGCCGGCCTGCCGGTGGAAACCGACAGGCCGCCCATGTTCACCCCGTTCCGGCTGCGCGGCATGGCGCTTCCCAACCGCGTCGTGGTCTCGCCGATGGACATGTACTCGGCGACCGACGGCGCGATCGGCGATTTCCACTTCGTGCATCTGGGAAGCCTCGCGCTCGGCGGCGCGGGGCTGGTCTTCTCGGAAATGCTCTGCGTCAGCGCGGAGGGCCGGATCACGCCGGGCTGCGCCGGGCTCTACGAAGACTCGCACACCGCCGCGTGGCAGCGGATCGTCGATTTCGTCCACGCCGAATCCGATGCCAGGGTGGCGATCCAGCTCGGCCATAGCGGGCGCAAGGGATCGACCCGGATCGGCTGGGAAGGGATGGACATGCCGCTGGAGGACGGCAACTGGCCGCTGATCGCGCCGTCCGCGATCCCATACCATCCGTTCAACCAGGTGCCGCGCGAAATGACGCGGGACGACATGGAGCGGGTCGCGGCGGATTTCGTCGCCGCGGCCGGGCGCGCGCGGGAGACCGGCGCCGACATGCTCGAACTCCACATGGCGCACGGCTACCTGCTGTCGAGCTTCATCACCCCGGTGAGCAACCGGCGGACCGACGATTACGGCGGCTCGCTCGCCAACCGGATGCGCTTCCCGCTGGAGGTGTTCGACGCGGTGCGGGCGGCGTGGCCGGACGACAAGCCGGTCTCGGTCAGGATATCGGCGACCGACTGGATCGGGGCGGACGGAATCGAGGGCGCCGACGCGGTCGGGATCGCGGCGATGCTGAAGGAGCGCGGCTGCGACCTGATCGACGTCTCGGCCGGCCAGACCACCCCCGCCGCCCAGCCGGTCTACGGGCGCATGTTCCAGGCCTGGCTGTCGGAGCAGGTCCGCAACGAGGCGGGAATACCCACCGTCGCGGTCGGCAACGTCACCACCGCCGATCAGGTCAACACCATCCTCGCCGCGGGCCGCGCCGATCTCGTCGCGCTGGCGAGGCCACATCTGACGAACCCGCATTTCACCCTCGACGCGGCGGCCTGCTACGGCATCGAGGAACAGCGCTGGCCCGACCCGTGGCTCACCGCCAAGGAACAGGCCTTCCGCCTCGCCGCCCGAGAACGCGCGGAGCTGGAGGCGCTGCGCAGCGCGCACAAGCCTTCCTCGCACGGCTAAGGTGCATTTCCCTACGACGACCGACCGTCGACCCGCGCCGCCGCCCAATTCAAAGCTATCACCCTGGGCTTGTTCCGGGGCATCCATCGGCAGAGCGGGGGCCCGTGCATCGATACGACCCTTTCTGGGCCTACTCGGGATGAGGAGAAAGCCTTGCCCGCTCCGCCACCCCTGATCCTGAGTAGCCCGCCGCAGGCGGACGTATCGAGGGACGCCCTCTCCGTGCCCGAAAGTCAAGACCGGACAGCAATGGACTCATTCCGGGCATCTCTGTCGCGAGGCTCGCCTGTCGTCGGGCGAGCGCGCGAATCGCCGGGAAACGAGAGGCGGGTGATTCTGGGACGTGACCGGCATGAAGATGCATAAATATGGGATTTATATATTTGACTGCGCGACGCGGGGCAGGACAAGGGTCACGGACCTAAAGATCGAGGTCGTCGAACCCTCCATAGAATTCAGCGTCGAAGGTCTCGTTGGGCGTGGCGGCCGCGGTGTCGGACGGTTCCGCTTGGTCTGACTCTTTAGGTTGAGAAGACGGCGGCGCCGGACGTTTGCCGATCTCCTCTCCCGCAGAGCCCTCGCTAGGCTTCGGCGCGGCGGGAGAGGTTGTGGTGGGCTTCGCCCTGCCTACCGCTACGTCTAGGGCCAACTTCAATCGGAACACGCGACCGATCTCCGGCTGGTTCGAATCCCGCACCCTCCAGCCTATGCGATGGCGACGAGTCTCCCGATGTTCAACAGATAATAATTGAACCCCGCCGTGTCTCCACGGCGGGGTGGCGGAGCGGTTGATCGCGCCGGCCTCCGGAGCCGGTAGGCCCTCCCAAACAGGGCCTCGTGGGTTCGAATCCCACCCTCGCCGCCAGGATCAGGTCAGCCCGATAAATGTCCTTGACCGGACGGCTGGCGATACGCCACGCTTCGCCGGTCAACACCACGCGCGGCCCGCATGGTCGGGTCGCCCGCTAAATAGAACAGCCCTTGACCCGGCACGGGTAGCTCCCGCGCCCGGCGAATAGGCGGGACTCCTCACGTCGCGTGTGGTGTTGACACGGCCCGGCACCCGCTGGGCTGGCCGTGGGGAGAGCAACATGTGCGGGCGAAGGTGGCTGGCGGTGGTCGTGGTAGGGTTGATTGTCGGCTGGGCGGGGGCGGCGTCGGCCAAGTTCGTGGTTTGGGATCACGGCGGGGAGAAGATCGTCAAGATCACCGACTTCCCGGATACCGAGGAGTTCCGCTCCACCGATGGACACAATTTCGACGCCGGCGCCATCTACAAGCGTTTCCGCGTGTTCAACGTGCCGTTGTGGGTCTACGACGTGCGCTGGTGCGGGTATATCAGCGAAACCCTGTACATGGAGCTGGATACCGTAGGGTTGAGTACCTTCGCGCGATCGGCGGGTGTGACGTTGCCGGTCGAGCCGCCGATCCCGTTCTGGGACCAGTGGGGCGGCAAGCTGGTGGTGCTGTTCGGGCTGGTCGCGGTCTGTATCGGGGCGCGGTACTACTACCAGCAGCAACAAGCCGAGGCGGAGGAACCGGAAGAGCCCGTCTCGTAGGGCCGAGTCCGGCTCTGCTAAACAAGTGATGCCCCCGTGATCCCGGGATCACGGGGGCGGTCTCAGGAGCAGAGGCCGGGTTAGCGCCGGCCTTGAGGGGGTTCGACACCCCTCGCCTCCACCGCCGATTAGCTACTACCGATTAGGACGGGTCGGCGGTGAGGTCGCGGTACAGAAGACGCTTACCGACGAGGCCGGCCACTACGGCGGTCATCTGATCGATCGTGTCCCGGTCCCGGATGTTGTGGCGCCCCACGAACTCGTCCACGTAGCGTTGCAGGTGTTTCGGGCTCATTTGGTGATAAGTGCCCTTGTGTGCCCGCTTGAGGACAGCCCAGAAGGACTCCAGACTGTTGGTGTGGGCGTCGTCGCGGACGTACTCGAACGCCTTGTGGTTCACGGTCTCGTGGCGAAACGGCATGGTTTGGTAGGAGCGGTGCTCGTCCGTGTAGACGGTGGCGTCGGGGGCCGCATGATCGCCGACGAAGCCGTGCAGGACGGGCCGGCTGGTGTCGGGTACGACCTCCGCGCGGACCTCACCCGAGGGGCGGTCCCGCATACCAATCACAACGGTCATATCCACGATGCCCCGACCGGTCAGGTGGCGGCGCTTGGCAAGCGGCATGTTCCGCCGTTTACCACCCATGAAGGTCTCGTCCACTTCCACGGGACCGGCCAGTAGTTCGGGGCCGACGTCATCGAACGCCAGGCGGAGGCGGTGGAGGACAAACCAAGCGGACTTCTGCGTGATGCCCAGGTCGCGGTGCAGCTTCATGCTGCTGACGCCCTTGAGGCTCGTTACGAACAGGTAGATGGCGATAGCCCACTTTTGGAGCGGCATCCGGGTGCGCTCGAGCGCGGTGCCGGACGTCACGCTGAACCGGCGGCGACAAGACGGACACCAGTAGGGGAGGGTGTTGGTGGGCGTGGCCGTCGTCGCCGTGGAGCCGCAGCGGGGGCAGTAGCGCCCGTCGGGCCAGCGTTGCTGGGCGAACCAGTCACGGGCGGCGTCCTCCGTGGGGAACAGCGCGAATAGTTCGGGCAGGGTGATGCCGGTTCGGTAGTGCCGGCCGGGCGCGGCGGAAGCCATGAGCGGGATTCGCCGCCGGCGCCGAGAAGTTTAGTGACGCGAGAAAGGCGCGTGGATTCAAGCGGTTAGTGAAGTGGTTGGGAAGTGATAGCGGCCACCCGTTTGGACGGGTGGCCGAGTGGTAAGGCAGCGATTTGCGATATCGTAGGACGTGCTAACCCACGTCCCGTGGGTTCGAATCCCACTCCGTCCGCCAAGATTAGGTAGTGGCTACAGGCGGGTCTGCGCAGTCAGGTATATAATTCCCATAAATATCCATATATGTGCTGATTTTCTGCAATTTAACCTCTATATCTGTTACACATGTGTTGAAACGGAGGGCAGAATGCTTCTGCGATTCGGCGTGTCCAACCGCCTTTCGATGCGTGATCGGCAGGAACTGTCGTTGACGGCATCGTCGCTGAAGGACCCGGACGAAGGGCTGATCGACTGCCCCTCGTCGCCCAGCGGGTCGGTGCTCCCGGCCGTGCTGATCTACGGCGCCAACGCCTCGGGGAAGACCAATCTCGTCGATTCGTTCCGCGTCATGAGGGAAATGGTGTTGAGCTCTCACAGCAAGGGCGAGCCCGGGGGCGGGGTGCCGCTACGCCTGCCCTTCGCGCTCGATCCGACGAACGCCGGGAGCCCGACGCAATTCGATGTCGACTTCGTGATGGGCGGGGTGCGTTACCACTACGGCTTCGAGGCATCGGACGAGGCCTTTCTGTCCGAGTGGCTCTACGCCTTTCCCAAGGCGCATCGCAGGATGTTGTTCGAGCGCGAGGGCGACGAGTTTCACTTCGGTCGGACCCTGGGTGGGCAGAACAAGACCATCGCCGACCTGGTCAGGCCGAACAGCCTTTTCGTGTCCGCGGCGGCTCAGAACGATCACGAACAGCTTTCCGGTGTCTACGCGTATTTTCGGTCTATACGCGGCGTCGACGGATCGGACATCCCCGGGCACACCGTTTCGTCGTACTTCGTCGAGGAGGAGCCGGACGACCGGTTGATGGATTTCCTCGCGAGGATCGGTACCGGGATCATCGATCATCGACGAGAGGAGTACGAAGTCCCGGAAGAGATCCGAGCTTTGCGGCGCGAGATAGCAGCAGCGGTCCAAAGGGTCCCGAACAAGCCCTTCCGGTTCGACAGCGACGCCGACGACAAGAATATCGCCATCGAGTTCGGACATCGCGGTCATGACGGTAGCCCGGTCTTTCTGAGCCTGGACCGCGAGAGTGCCGGAACGCAGAGGCTGCTGGTCGTGCTGGACCGCGTGTTCCGGGCGCTGGACGACGGCGTGCCGATGTTCGTCGACGAGTTGGACGCGAGCCTCCACACCTATGCGGCCGAGTCCGTGCTCGCATTGTTCTGCTCGCCGGACACCAACCCCAAAGGCGGGCAGCTTATCGCGACGACCCATGACACCAATTTGATGAGGTCGCCGGTGCTGCGCCGGGATCAGGTTTGGCTTGCCGACAAGGACGCCGGCGGCGCAACCCGGCTCTATCCCCTGACCGACATTCGAACCCGCAGCGGCGACGACCTCGCGAAAGGCTACCTTCAGGGCCGCTATGGGGCGGTCCCACACGATCAACCGACTACAGCCCGTGGCACGCAGAGCCGAGCGTAGACGCGGACGGCGATCCGTTCCGGACCTAAAGCGCCGCGCGGCTCAACTGGAGCCCAGACGGCGGTTCGTTCTCTTTCTTGAGGGCAGCAGGACCGAGCCGGCCTACTTCGACGCGCTCAAGCGTGCGTGTCGGGGCGCGCTCATCGAGTTCGAATCTCATCCCGGCGCGGGAGTTCCGTACACCATTGCGGAGAAGGCGGTCGATCGCGCACGCGAGCTCGGACTCAGTCCGCGAAGTCGCCACAAGAAGGATTCGTTCGAGGAACGAGATCAGGTATGGGCGGTATTCGACAGAGACGAGCATCCGCGCTTCAACGAAGCGGTGGAGCTGTGCCGGGTGCATGACGTCCGCGTCGGGCGTTCCGATCCCTGCTTCGAGCTCTGGCTGGTTCTGCATGAGCAGGACTACGACCGGCCGAACGACCGTCGCGCGATGCAGGCGGAGTTGAGGGCGTTGCGCCCGGAATACGACGTGGACGGAGCGAAGACGCCAAACTGCGACGACATGATGGCGCGGGTCGAAGATGCCGAGTGGCGCAGCGAGGAACAGTTGCGGCGCCGGGACCAAGAGCGCAATCCGTTCGGAAACCCCTCGACAACCGTCGGGCGACTGACCGGCGCGATCCGTGCGGCTGCCGAACTCGCGCCGTAGTGCACTGCATCGGAAATTCCTGTTCGCCTCCTCCACGCACCCGCCCGTCCCTCGTCGTTTCGACCGGAGCGCGGAGCGGAGAAACTCGTGTGCTCGGGCGGAAGATTTCCCCGCTCCGCCGACCCTTCGGGCCGACTCCGCCCCGGATTAAGTCCGGGATCCAGTCGAAAAGTCCGAGGAGGAGGTGAGCCGACCGGGAACGCGGGCGGGAGACGATGTATGATCTCGGTAACTTCGCGACCCGCCGCAACCACGGAAGAGAACGCATGACCATCGGCACCTACCGGACCGTCAAGGTCGAGAAGGAAGACGGCATCGGCTGGCTCACCATGAACCGGCCGGAGAAGCGGAACGCGATGAACCCGCAGATGCATTTCGACATGGATGCGGTGCTGCCGGAGATCGAGTCGGATCCCGAGATCGGGGTGGTGATTCTTACCGGCGCGGGCGAGGCGTTCTGCGCGGGCCAGGACCTACGCGAGTATTTCCGCGGCCTCGACGGCGACCCCGTGGGGCGCAAGCGCGCCGGAGAGGCGAGCGAGCGCTGGCGCAACCGCCGGCTGGCGGGCTTCAACAAGCCGACCATCGCGATGGTCAACGGCTACTGCATCGGCGGCGGCTTCACCCAGATGCTGTGCTGCGACTTCGCCATCGCCGCCAACGAGGCGACGTTCGGCCTGTCGGAAGTCAACTGGGGCATCCTGCCGGGCGGGCTGGTGTCGAAGAAGCTCACCGACACGCTGCTCTTCCGGCACGCGATGTACTACGCCTGCACCGGGCGAACGCTGGACGGCAAACGGGCGGCGGAGATCGGGCTGGTCAACGAATCGTATCCGCGCGACCGCCTCAGGGACGAGACCGTGGCGCTCGCCCGCGAGCTGATGGAGAAGAACCAGGAGGTGCTGCGCGCGACCAAGCACGCGATCCGCGCGGTCCGAACCATGAACGACGACCAGGCCTTCGACTACCTCGCCGCCAAGGGCGCGGAGATCAAGCAGCGCGACCGCGAGAACGCCTACGCCAACGGCATCAAGCAGTTCCTCGACGACAAGAGCTACAAGCCGACCTTCGGCGCCTACGACCGCGATCGGGCGATCAGGGACAACGAGGCCGCCGAATAGGGCGAAGTCCTCATTACTCTCGATGGACTACAGAGAGTCCCTCCGCAACGGCTGCGGCGGCCAAATCTCGATCCAATGTCGCTAGGGAATCGCCACGGCGCAGCGCGGTCTCCAGATACGCGGAATCATATGCGCTCAACGTGTGCTTTCGAGCAAGCGCCATCACCGTTTCCTCGTCATGGCGGTCGTCAAGCAACAGGCTCAAACCGTGCAATCGCATAAGAAACCGCGCGCTGTCCGCCGGATCGATGCGCCCGCGCCGTTCATTCACGACCAGGACATTGCGAATTTCATACCAAAAGATCGCAGGGACCACGCCGCCATGCGGCGTTAGTTCGGCCAACACCTGTTCCGCGGCGTCGGCCCGCTCGTCCGAAAAGCACCAGGCAGCGGCAACAGACGCGTCGATGACAACTGCCATTAGGCTCGGCCAAGCTCCTTGGCCTCGCGGATCTCCCTCGCCGAGACCTTCGGCCGCCTTGCCCGTTCCTTGCGCAGCAATTCGATAGTTTCTCCGATCGGCCTCGACAGCGGCACGATGCGCGCCGTAGGCACTCCATCCCGCGCGATGATCACGTCCTCGCCAGCTTCCGCCCGAGCGATCAAATGCGACAACCGGGCTTTGGCCTGTCCGATGTTGAAGGTAAGGGACATTGAACCGCACTCCTGTCGCAGCGTCGGTACGCCTTCACAAATATCGACGGTTGAATGCTTGGTCAAGGGTTGGTCACACATGCGACCATGACCAAGCCCGCAGGTCTTACCCGGCGATTCCGTCGATGAACTTCGCAAGCTCGATGTCGCGCTCGCTGAGGCCGCCGGCGTCGTGGGTGGACAGCGTGATCTCGACCCGGTTGTAGACGTTGAACCATTCCGGGTGGTGGTCCGCCTTCTCGGCGGCGAGCGCGATCCGGCCCATGAAGCCGAACGCCTCGTTGAAATCGGCGAAGGCGAAGGATTTTTGGATCGCGTCGCGTCCGTCCACCTCCTCCCAGCCGTCGAGCGCGGCGAGCGCCGCCTCGCGTTCCGCTCCCGCCAGTTTGTCTGCCATGCCGACCTCCTCTCGCGATCCGGCAGGGTGCATCGGCTTGGCGGCGAGGGCAAGCCGCGCTATCACCGGGCGATGACCTCCCCCGCCACACGCGCGCCCACGCTCGACGAGATCGCCGCCATCGCCCGCGACGCGCTCGATTCGCTGCCCGGGACCTTTCGGCGCCTCGCCGCCGACGTGGTCATTCAGGTCGCCGAATTCCCGGACGCGGAAACCGAGCGGGACATGGAGCTCGAATCCCCGTTCGAGCTGATGGGCCTCTACAGCGGCGTCCCGATCGGCGAGCGCGGCGGGGCGGGCACGCGCCAGGAAGTCGACATGATCTTCCTCTACCGCCGGCCGATGCTGGATTACTGGTGCGAGACCGGCGAGGACCTCGCCCATGTGATCCGCCACGTGCTGATCCACGAGATCGGCCACCATTTCGGCCTGTCGGACGAGGACATGGAGCGGATCGAGGAAGAAGCCGGACCCTGACCTCTCATCGCTCGCCGCGGGCGCTGCGCGCGATCCAGTAGCCGCTGACGCAGATCACCGCCGCGCCGACCCAGGTCAGCGTGTCGGGGACCTCGCCGTAGAACGCATAGGCCATCGCCGAGACCATCGGCAGCTGGGCGTAGTATGCCGGGGTCAGCGCCGCCGCCGGCGCGTGGACATAGGCGCGGGTCACGCAGTGGATCGACAGATAGCCGATGAGCAGGAAGAAGCCGAGCAGCGGCAGATCCGAGAGGCCGGGCGTCGTCCAGTCGTAAATCGCCGGGCCGATCGAGAGCGGCAGCATCATCGCGAACATGTAGAAGACGACCGCGTTCTTGTCCTCGGTGGTCGACAGCGCGCGGGTCGCGGCGTTGGACGCGCCGTAGGCGAATGCGGTGTAGACGATCCCGAGCATCGCCGGCACGACCACCTCGAACCCGGGACGCACGATCAGCAGCGCGCCGGCGAACCCGAAGCAGATCGCGATCCAGCGATCCAGCCCGACCCGCTCGCCGACGAAGATCTGCAGCAGGATCACCGTGAAGAACGGCCCGGTGAACTGGATCGCGTTGGCGTCCGCGAGCTCGACCACGCGGAGGCCGTAGAAGAAGGTCACCATCCCGGTATAGGTCGCCACCGCGCGGACCGCGTAGACCTTCCAGCGCCGCGTCTTGAGCGCGCCGCGCCCGTTCCGGAGAAGCCACGGCACGAGGACAAGGATGCCGAACACGCAGCGGATGAAGACCAGCGTGAAGACCGACATCGTCTGGGCGAGCTCGCGCACCGTGACATAGGTGAGCGCGAAGAACGCCGACGCGCCGGTCATCCACAGCGCGCCGACGATCAGGCCGGAATATCTGGACGGCGCCACGGAACCTCAGCCGGCTTCGATCAGCGCGTGGACCCGGCGGCGCAGCTCGGGCAGGAGCTCGGCGTCGAACCAGGGGTTCCTCCGCTGCCAACCCAGCGTGCGCCAGCTCGGATGCGGGATCGCGAAGAAGCGCGGCAGGTAGTCGCGCCAGGCGGCGACGGTCTCGGTCAGGGTGCGCCGCTTGCGGTCGCCGAGATACCAGGCCTGCGCGTACTGGCCGATCAATACGGTGAGCGCGACTTTCGGCAGGGCCGCCATGACCGGGGCGTGCCAGAGCGGCGCGCATTCGGGCCTCGGCGGTTTGTCCCCGCCGCGCGGCAGGACGCCCGGGTAGCAGAACCCCATCGGCACGATAGCGATCCGGGTCTCGTCGTAGAAGCGGTCGGAATCGAGGTCGAGCCACTCGCGCAGCCGGTCGCCGCTCGCGTCGGTCCACGGCATGCCGCTCTCATGAACCTTCGTTCCGGGAGCCTGCCCGATCAGGAGGACCCGGGCGGTCGCCGCCGCGCGCAAGACCGGACGCGGCCCGAGCGGAAGGTCCGCCGCGCAGACGCGGCAGCCCCGTACTTCGGCGAGAAGCGCGTCGAGATCGGTGGGCTCGGCAGGGTCGGGATTCGCCATCCGGCCCGCAGTATGCGGACGCGACCGAAGGGCTGTCGAGGCGCCGATCGGCCGCGCTTGACCGGGCGCGCCGGGATTACCAGTTTTTCAGCACTCGCACCCATTGCGTGGAGTCCGCGATGTTCGGACTGGATCGTCTCAAGGAAGACATCGACGCGATCGCCGAGCGCGATCCGGCCTCCCGGTCGCGACTCGAGATCGTGCTCTGCTATCCGGGGCTGCACGCCGTCCTGTTCCACCGCCTCTCGCACGCGGCGTGGCGGGCGCGGCTCCGCCTGATCGGCCGCCTGATCTCCCATATCGGGCGCGTGCTAACGGGTATCGAGATCCACCCCGGGGCCAGGCTCGGGCGCCGCGTGTTCATCGACCACGGGATGGGCTGCGTCGTCGGCGAGACCGCGGAAGTGGGCGACGACGTGACGCTCTATCACGGGGTAACGCTGGGCGGCGTCTCGCTCGCGCGGGAGAAACGTCACCCGACGCTGGAGAACGGTGTCATCGTGGGCTCCGGCGCCCAGGTGCTCGGCCCCGTGACCGTCGGCGAGAACGCCCGAATCGGCGCCAACGCGGTCGTGCTCAAGGACGTGCCGGCGGGCGTCACCATGGTCGGCATCCCGGCCAAGCAGGTCCTGCCCCGTCAGGTGGGAGAACCCGCCACCGCGTTCCACGCCTACGGGACGCCGCGAACCGATATCGCCGATCCGACGGCCAAGGCGCTCGATGCCCTGTCGGGGGAGATCGCGGCGCTGCGTTCGCGTCTCGAAATGCTGGAGAGCGGCGACGACGGGACCAAGGCGCCGCCCGCGGAGGACCGGACGGACGCGCCGTCGGCGGAAAGCCGGTCAAGCTGAAAATAAAGTGAGTCGGGTATGACGAATTTCGATTTCCGGATCATCGACGACGACCGCCGCGCCGGTTTCGCGGGCACGGTGGGCAACACGCCGCTGATCCGTCTCAACAAGGCGTCCGAGATCACCGGCTGCGAAATTCTGGGCAAGGCGGAGTTCCTCAACCCGGGCGGATCGGTGAAGGACCGGGCGGCCTATTTCATGATCCGCGACGCCGAGGAACGCGGCGTCCTCAAGCCCGGTGGGGCGGTGGTCGAGGGCACCGCGGGAAACACGGGGATCGGCCTCGCTTTGGTCGGCAACGCGCGCGGCTACCGCACCGTGATCGTCATGCCGGAGACCCAGAGCCAGGAAAAGATCGACATGCTGAGGCTCTGCGGCGCCGAGGTCCGGCTGGTCCCGGCCAAGCCATATCGCGATCCCGGCAATTACGTCCGGGTCTCGGAACGGGTGGCGGAGGAACTCGCCGAGACCGAGCCGAACGGCGTGATCTGGGCCAATCAGTGGGATAACCCCGCCAACTATCGGGGCCACATCGAGTCGACGGGTCCCGAGATCTGGCGCCAGACCGGGGGCAAGGTGGACGGCTTCGTCTGCGCCATCGGCACCGGCGGCACGCTGGCCGGTGTGAGCCAGTCGCTCCGCTCCTTCAACAAGGACGTCAAGATCGGGCTCGCCGATCCGGACGGCGCCGCGATGTACAGCTATTACAAGACCGGGGAGCTGGCGTCCGAAGGGAGCTCGATCACCGAGGGCATCGGTCAGGGCCGCGTCACGAAAAACGTCGCCGCGGCGCATGTCGACATCCCGTTCCGCATCCCGGACTCGGAGGCGCTGCCGGTGATCTTCGACCTCCTCTCGGAAGAGGGGCTGTGCCTCGGCGGCTCCAGCGGGATCAACGTCGCGGGCGCGATCCGGCTCGCGCGCGAGCTGGGTCCCGGCAAGACAATCGTCACAGTGCTGTGCGACGGCGGGCAACGCTACCAGTCGAAGCTCTTTAACCCCGACTTCCTGCGCTCCAAGGACCTCCCCGTCCCGTCCTGGCTGGCTTAGAGCGGGGCCGTTTCAGCAGGGATCGTTTCCCCTGTCACACCCCGCCGTCATGGTCGGCGGAGGCCGACCATCCACGTTTTGTTTTCTGTTGTGCCGTCCGTTAAGAAAAACTCGTGGATGGTCGGCCTCCGCCGACCATGACGGATTGGGACGTCGGGATTGGAATCGTGCGTAACGCCCTGATCGGCGCGCCGGTCCCGCGCCGGGAGGATTTCCGCTTCCTCACCGGGACGGGCGCCTTTGTGGACGACCTTCGCCGTCCTGGGATGTTGCACGCGGCGATCCTGCGGAGCCCCGAATCGCACGGACGGATTCGGCATATCGGGGTCGACGGGGCGCTCAAGATCGAAGGCGTGGCGGCGGTGCTGACCGCCCGCGACGTGGCAAACCGGCTGGGCCGGGTGCCGGTCACGCCGATCCGGCTCTGCCCGCTTCCCGAACTCGACCCCTTCGCCCAGCCGGTAATCGCCGCCGATGTCGTGCGGTTCGTGGGCGAACCCGTGGCGGTGGTGCTCGCCGATAGCCGGGCGGTCGCGGAAGACGGGGCGGCCGCCGTGGAGCTGGACATCGAGCCGGTCGGGGACGCGCCCCTGTTCGATGCGGCTCCCGACGACGTGGCGATCTCTTATCGCGCCATCAAAGGCGACGCGGCGGCTGCCTTCGCGAATGCCCCTTATACCCGGCGCGAAAGCTTGTCCGTCGGGCGGCACTCGGCGGTGCCGATGGAGTCGCGCGGCCTGCTCGCCGAATGGGACGGCGAGCGGCTCACCGTCTCGGGCGCGGCCAAGGCGTCGTTCGCGGTGCGACGCGCGCTGGCCGGTCAGGTCGGCCTCGCCGAGGACGCCATCGCGATGGTGGAAAACGATGTCGGCGGCGGGTTCGGGCTGCGCGGCGAGGGCTTTCCGGAGGACTTCCTGATCCCCTTCGCGGCCTGGCATCTCGGCCGGCCGGTCAAGTGGATCGAAGATCGCCGCGAGCACCTGATCGCCGCGGCCCACGCGCGCGAGGCGCGCTGCGACATCGAGATCACCTGCGACCGCGACGGGACGATCCTGGGCCTTCGCGGCGAGGCGGTGGCCGACATCGGCGCCTATGTGCGGACCAACGGCACCATCGGACCGCGCAACATCGCCCAGTTCCTGAGCGGTCCCTACCGGGTGGAAAACATCGATGTCACGGTGGCGCTGACGCTCACGGCCAAGTCGCCCATCGGCACCTATCGCGGCCCCGGCCGCTTCGAGGCCGATTTCTTCCGCGAACGCCTGCTCGACCTCGCCGCCTCCGATCTCGGCATCGACCGCGCGGAGTTCCGCCGCCGCAACCTGCCGCGCGCCGGGGAAATGCCCTACAGGCTCGCCGGCATCGCGCCTTTCCCGCGCGAGGACGCGCTCGACAGCGGCGATCACGTTGAGACGCTGGAACGCTGCCTGGAAGCGTTCGGCTGGCGCGAAAAGACGGCGCTTTCGGGTTCCGTCGTCGACGGCCGGCGCCAGGGCATCGCCGTCGGCCCCTTCATCGAGGGCGGGGCGGCAGGACCGCGCGAAAACGCCCGACTGGTACTGGAAACCGACGGCAGAGTCGCGGTCCATGTCGGCTCGTCTTCCATCGGCCAGGGAATCGAGACCGCCTTCGCACAGATCGCGGCGGATGCGCTGGAGCGCCCGCTGGAAGCGATCTCCGGCGTCCATCACGGCTCGACCGCCGATGTCAGCGAGGGATTCGGCTCCTACCACTCGCGCTCCACGGTCATGGCGGGTTCGGCGATTTTGCTCGCCGCCGAGAGCCTGCGGGAGAAGGTTCGGGCCGAGGCCGCACGGCGAATGGGCTGCGACGGATCGGAAATCCGGATCGTCGAGGGCGAGCGTCTGGCCGTCCCGGGCGGGAAGTCCCTGCCGCTCGCCGCGGTCGCCGATGCCGGGATCGAGGCCGAGGAGGGTTTCGACAACCACCGCCATACTTACGCATACGGCGCCCACGCGACTCGGGTCGCGGTCGATCCGGAGACCGGGGCGGTCGAGATTCTCGAATACGTGGCGGTGGAGGACGTGGGACGGATCGTCAACCCGGTGACCGTGGCGGGTCAGGCGGTGGGCGCAGTCGTCCAGGGAATCGGCGGAACGCTGCTTGAGGACATGCCCTACGACGCGTCCGGCCAGCCGCTGTTCGCTACGCTCGCCGATTACCTGTTGCCGGGCGCCTGCGAAACGCCGCGGATCGCCGCGGTCGTGACCGAGGACCACCCCTCCCCCGTCAACCCGCTCGGCGTGAAGGGCGCCGGCGAAGGCGGCGTCATCCCGGTCGGCGGGCTGATCGCCAATGCGGTCGCCGATGCGCTCGGCGTGTCGCCCGACGCGCTCCCGCTCACGCCCCCGGAAATCCGGCGGCTCGTCGAGGGGCGGCGATTTGCCGGCCGGGTGCCGGTCGTTTATGACAGGCCCGAATCGCACGACAGCTAACCGACATGGCCGAACTGCCCTCCGATATCGACCCCGAATCCGGGAGTCGCCTGCCCCTGCCGCGCCGCGAGGACCTGCCCGAGGCGGCGCGGGAGATCTTCGACCAGCTCGCGGGCCCGTCGAGCCGCTCGCTGGTCGGGCTATACGGGCCGGGCGGGTTGCGGCTCAACAGCCCGGACCTCGCCGTCGTCACGCAGCCGGTCAACGGGTATCTGCGCTGGGAAACGAACCTGTCGGGCGCGGTGCGCGAGATCGCGATCCTGACGACCGCGCGTGCTCATGACTGCCAGTTCGAATGGGCCCAGCACGAGCCCGCCGCGCTCGCCGAAGGCGTGTCTCCGGAAACCGTCGAGGTCATCCGAACGAGCGCGCCGCTCGACGGGCTCGACGACACCGAGGCGGCGGTGATCGCGCTCGGCCGGGCGCTGTTCGAGGACCGGCGGGTCGATACCGGGACCTACGCGCGGGCGCACGCGATCTTCGGCACGCGCGATCTGGTGGACCTCGTCTCCCTGATGGGGATGTACGCCGCCACCGCCGCGCTGCTCGCGGCTTTCGACATCCAGCTCCGGCCGGGCCAGGAAGCCCGGCTCCCCAACCGTGAAGGAAAACCGGAATGAGACTTCTCTACTTCGACGATTTCCGCCTCGGCGTCCTTGTCGGCGATGTCGTGGTCGATGTCACCGACATCGTCCCCGACATCCCCCATATCGACCGGGGCGACCTGATCAACGGCCTCATCGAACGGTTCGACGACTACCGCGGCAGGCTGGAAGCGGCGGCCGCGAACGGCGGCGGCGTGCCGCTGGTCGACGCCCGTATCCGACCGCCAGTTCCCAAGCCGACGACCGTCGACTGCATGGCGGTCAATTACATGGAGGACGGCACGAGGGACGCGCCGGCGCAGATCAACGCGTTCCACAAGTCGTCGGGCGCGATCTGCGGCCATAACGACACCATGATCCTGCCCGACGTGCCGGCCAAGGTGTTCGAGGGCGAGGCCGAACTCGCCGCGATCATCGGCAAGCGGGCCGACAACATCGACGAGGCCGACGCGATGGATCACGTCTTCGGCTGGACCTGCTTCATCGACGGCTCGGCGCGCGCCCTGCCGCCGCCCGGCAACACCTTCTTCCAGGTCAAGTCGCGCAAGACCTTCGCGCCGATCGGCCCCTGGATCGTCACGAAGGACGAGATCGCCGATCCGCAGAACCTCCAGGTGAAGCTCTGGAACAACGGCGACCTGATGCAGAACTTCAATACCGACGACATGGCGCACAAGATCCCGCGCTGCATATCCTGGCTGTCGTCGATCCACCCGCTGGTGCCGGGCGACATCGTGGCCACCGGCACCAACCACCGCGGGCTGCACCCGTTCCAGGACGGCGACCGGGTCGAGCTGGAGATCGAGAGCGTCGGCCGGCTCGGCATCGACATCCGCGACGACCTCAAGCGGGGCTGGGACCGGGTGACCAGGCTGGAACACGCGGAGAAAGGCCTCGAAGGCCCGCACACCACGCAGGTTTCGGGCAAGTACGCCTGATTTCGGCGGGCGGCCGGGATAGAGGCCCGGCCGCCTAATCCGCGAGATGCGACGGCCACTCGGCCGGGGCTTCGGCGCCGACCACGTTGGCCATCATCGCGGTCTTGCAGAAATGGCCGATGACGCCGACCAGGTCGGCGAGGCGGCGATAGCCGAGGGTCTTCTCGGCGGCCGCGAATCCGGCGTCGCCGAGCGTGCCGGTTTCCAGAAGCTCTCGCGCCGCGTCGTGAAGGACTTCGTCCTCGCGGCTGTCGAAGCCCGGCTTCTCGCGGGCGTTCACCGCATCGACGATCGCGCGGTCGAGGCCGGATTCCAGCGCCATGCGCGCCTGCGCGGCCCAGGGGTAGGCGGCGCTCCAGCGTCTCGCGACAAGGAGCGCCACCAGGCGAAGCTGGGGCAGGGTCAGCGAGCAGCGGTTCTCGAAGTAGTCGGTCGCCGAGTTGTTGGTCTCCCACATCCCGGGCGCATAGGCGTAGCCGACGGCCGGCCCCCTTCCGACCCGCCCGGTCTGCGCGACGGTGTCGTCGTGGACCCGTTTCTGTTCCTCGTCCATCTCGTCGCGGGCAAGCGCGGGTATTCTGGTCATGGCTTCGACTTCCTTTCCTGGCCCGCGCGGCTTCAGACCGGCCGGCCGGAGGTATGCGAGGACGTGATCTTGAGCTTGTAGCCGTCGGTAAACGGGATGGTGAAGGAGCTGTGAATCGACCCCGAGGTGATCTCCGACGGGCCGAGACCCATCTCGCGGTAGCGCGCATGCGTCTCGCGGACGTCGTCGACCATGAGATCGATCGGCGCCATTTGGCCGGGCTCGATATGCTGGTCACCCGCCCTGACGATCAGGTGGGTTCCGCCGCGCAGCTCCAGGACCGCGAACGAGTCCAGCCTGTTCACCCGCCGGAGACCCAGCTTTTCCAGCAGGTCGCATGCCGCGTGAAGGTCGTTCACGTCCATCCTCACATGGCCCACCGCAACCGGAGGCCGGGGATCGCCGGACTTCGACATGCCACCCTCTCCGGTGGTTTCGTTTCGATACGGCGGAGCGTGACTCGAAATCGCACGGCCCGCAATCCGGGTAATTTGGCAACGGCCGCCGCGCCGCTACCATGGCAACGAATTTGGGCGGACGGATAGAAGCGGAGGTCCGGGGATGGAATTCGGCTATTTCACACTGAGCGACAACCGCTATCCCGACAACCCACGGTCCCCGGAGACCTTCATGACGCAGATCCGCGACCAGGCGGTCTTCGCGGAGTCGCTCGGCATGAACTCGGCCTGGATCGGGGAGCACCATTTCAACCGGCGGGGTTGCGTGCCGATGCCGTCGCTGGTGCTGGCATCGATCGCCGCGGCGACGAAGCGGATACGGCTCGGCCCGGCGGTGGTGGTGCTGCCGATCCACCATCCGGTCCAGGTCGCGGAGGAATGGGCGAGCCTCGACGTGCTGTCCGGCGGGCGCGTCGATTTCGCGCTCGGACGAGGCTACGACAGCCACGAATACGCGCCCTTCGGCGCCGACTTCCAGGCCTCGGCGGAGGTCTTCGCGGAAGGCGTGGAGCTCCTCTACCGCTGCTGGAACGACGACGGCCCGACGACGTTCGAGGGCGAGCATTACGAAGTCCACGACATCGAGGTCTGCCCCAAACCGGTGCAACAGCCCTTCGTTCCCTATATGGGCTCGTTTTCCCGCTACAGCATGGAGGTGGCGGCCCGCTACCGGTGGAACCTGATGCTCGCGCCGTTCGCCGCCGCCCTGGTGTTCGGCGGGCTGGAGGAGGCCGTTGCCGCCTACCGGGAGATCTGCGACGCGGCGGGGACCGGGCCCGGACGCGTGAAGTGCAGCTATTTCGTCCACATCGCCGACACGCCAGCCAAGGAAGCCGCCGAACGCGACCGGCTGCTCGATTACTTCACCATGTCGGGGACCAGGCACAAGGGGATCATGGGCGCCAAACTGCCGCCGACGATGGAATACTACCGCCGCATCGGCAGGGCACTCGCCGATCTCAGCACCGAAGACCTCGGGCCCAACTCCATCCTGCTCGGCCCGCCGCAGGCGATCGTCGACCGCCTCGGCGAGGTCGCGGACACGGGGATCGAGGAAGTGATCCTCTACTTCAACTACGGCCGGAAGCCGGACGCGATGGTCCGCGACCAGATGGAGCGTTTCATGGCCGAGGTGGCGCCGGCTCTCGGCAACGCGACCGGGCGCTTCGCGGCGTCGGAGCGGACGGCATAGCGGCGGCCCTTTCCGTCGCGCCACGGCGGGAGTAACCAGCCCGCGCGTTTGGATATTCGTCGGATACCGACCTATATAAGCGTCGAGACGCCGGGTGTCCGATCCAGGGAGCCCGGCGCGAGCGTTCCAGGCGGAAATGAGTCCAGACAGTAGCC
This sequence comes from Alphaproteobacteria bacterium, assembly GCA_965202835.1. Taxonomy (GTDB): domain Bacteria; phylum Pseudomonadota; class Alphaproteobacteria; order MPNO01; family MPNO01; genus MPNO01. The sequence goes on from CBDBCA010000003.1 coordinate 361,757, forward strand.
CCCTGTACAGCAGCGATTCGGACCGCGCGACCGCCCGGGAAACCCGGCCCCGCGCCTATGCCCGCGCCTATGCGGGCATGGACGGCGGGGATTCCGGTCCCGGCGATGCCGAAATCGTCCGGCGCATCGTCAGGATTGCCCTCCGCTTCCGCATCGGGGTCGCGATCGCATTGATGGCGACGCTCGCGGCGTGCGCCTTTCAGCTCGCGATCCCGGGCCTGGTCGGCGATGCGGTCGACGGCGCGCAACGCCTGCTCGAGGACGGCGCGGCGACGCCGGATGCCGCGCGCTCGGCGCTCTATCACGCGGCCTTCCTGTTGCTGGGCGTGTCGATATTGCGCGGGCTCTTCACGCTCGCTCACAACTACTGCGGGGAGGCGATCGGCCACCGCCTCGCCCACGACCTCCGGCTGACCTTCTACGAGAAACTCCAGCGCCTGGGCTTCTCTTTCCACGACCGGATTCATACCGGCGAGCTGATCACCCGGGGCATGCTGGACCTCGAAGGGGTCCGGATGCTGATCAATCACGGGCTGCTGAGGGCGGTGCAGATGGTGGTGCTCATCGCCGCCGGCGCTCTCCTGCTTCTCTCGACCGACCTGGTTCTCGGCCTGCTCAGCCTCAGCTTCGTCCCCTACATCGCCTGGCGGTCGACGACGACGCGGCTCCGGCTGCGCTATCTGTGGAACCTGTTTCAGGACCGGATGGCCGTGCTGGGGCGGATCATGGACGAGAACCTGACAGGCATCCGGGTGGTCCGCGCGTTCGGCGCCGAGAAGTTCGAGCTCTCGAAATACGACCGGTCCGCGGCGGAGGCTCTCCGGCTCTCGTCGCGGCGCATTAACGTGCGCGTCGCCTCGACGACCGAGATGACGTTCGCCTATTTCGTCGCCATGGGGCTGGTGCTCTGGGTCGGCGGCGAACGGGCGATCGCCGGCACGATGACGGTGGGAACGCTGACCGAGTTCCTGACCTTCATCACCATTCTGCAACTCCCGGTGCGTTCGCTGGGGCTGGTGGTGAACTCGTTCGCGCGAGGCTCGTCCTGCGGCGCGCGGCTGTTCGCGGTGATCGACCTCGAGCCCTCCATCCGGGACGCGGAGGACGCGCGGGATCTCGAAGTGAGCGACGGCACGATCCGTTTCGAGAACGTGAGCTTCGCCTATGACGCGGACGGCCCGCTCGCGCTCGACGGCATCTCGTTCGAGGTCAGGCGCGGCCGGACGCTCGGCATCGTGGGACCGCCGGGAAGCGGCAAATCGACCGTGGCTCACCTTCTGCCGCGCCATTACGACGTCACCGGCGGCCGCATCACCGTGGACGGGCAGGACATACGCGACGTCACGCTGGACAGCCTGCGTCACGCCGTGCGCGTGGTGCAGCAGGATCCGTTCCTGTTTACCGCCTCGATCGACAACAACATCGCCTATGGCGATCCGTGGACGGAGGAACGCCCGATCCGCGACGCCGCGGGCCTCGCGCAGATCGACGGCTTCATCGGACAGCTTGCCGAGGGTTACGAGACCCTGGTGGGCGAACGCGGCGTATCGCTGTCGGGCGGTCAGAAACAGCGCGTCGCGATCGCGCGGACCGCGCTCCTGGAGCCCGCGGTGCTGGTGTTCGACGACTCGACGGCGGCGATCGACGCGGCGACCGAGAGCCAGATCCGGGAGGCGCTTGCCGAACGCTCCGAGAACAGCGCGCGAATCGTCGTCTCGCACCGGCTTGCCGCGATCAGGGACGCGGACGAGATCCTGGTCCTGGAAGCCGGAAGGACGATAGAGCGCGGCACGCACGATACGCTGATCGCCCGGGGCGGCCACTACGCGAGGATCTTCTCGCTGCAAAGCCGCGAAGGCTCCGGCGGCGGATTGCGGGGAGCGGCCGAATGAGCGTCGCCGCCCGAACGTCCCGTCCGCCGCGCGCGGTCGTGGGCTCCCAGATCAGCCGCGACGAGGAAATCTTCGGCGCCGCCTACGATCGCCGCGTGGCGAGCCGTTTCATGGCCTATGTCCGCCCCTATTCGCGCTGGCTCGTGATCGCGCTGGGCGCGGTGCTGGTCTATACCGGCGCCCAGCTTCTCATCCCGCTGGTCATCCGATACGCGATCGACGAGGCGATCCTTGCCGAAGGCGGGAACGTCTTGCGCCTGCAGCTCACGGCCGCGGCGTTCGGCGTCGTCATCCTGGTGAGCTACGCCGCCAACTACCTCCAGGACCGGCTGGTCGGGCATATCGGCGAGCACGTGATCTTCGACCTGCGCCGGGCCATGTTCGCCCATCTCCAGGACGTGTCGCTCTCCTTCATGGACAAGACCGAGGTCGGGCGGATGATGTCCCGCCTCCAGGGCGACGTGAACTCGCTGCAGGAATTCCTGGAAAACTCGGTCACGGCCTTCGGCGACCTGCTGCTGCTGGTCGGCATCGTCGTCATCATGCTGTCGCTCAACCTGGAGCTCGGGCTGCTGACCCTGGTGCTGGTGCCGACGCTGGCGGTGGTACGCATCGTCTGGCTGCCGCGCGCGCGCCTCGCCTTTCGCCGCGCGCGCGAGACCAACTCGATCGCCAACGGCGCGCTGGCCGAGGCGATCCACGCCGTCCGAACCGTCCAGGGCATGCGCCGCGAGGACGTCAATTTCGTTCTCTACGGCGACAAGGCGACCGAAAACCTCAACGCCCATCTGCGCGCCGCGAAGTTCGCCCAGGCCATGGTGCCGATCGTCGACACGCTGACCGGGGCGGCGCTCGCCATCGTGGTGGTGCTGGGAGGATCGATGGTGCTCGACAACGCGCTCGAGCTCGGGGTGATGGTCGCCTTCGTGTTCTACGTCCAGCGCTTTTTCGACCCGATCCGATCGCTCACGATCCAGTACAGCATCATGCAACGCGCGATGGCCTCGGGGCAGCGAATCTTCGAGGTGCTCGACGTTCCGCTGGCCATCGTCGACAAGCCGGGGGCATTGTCTCCCAAGCGCATGCGGGGCGCGATCGCTTTGGAGAATGTGACCTTCGGCTACAACCCCGGCCAGCCGGTGCTGCACGGGGTGAACCTGACCGTTTCGCCGGGCGAGACCGTGGCCCTGGTGGGGCCGACGGGCTCGGGCAAAACCAGCATCACCGCGCTCCTCCACCGGTTCTACGACGTCTGGGAGGGGCGGGTGTGCATCGACGGGCAGGACGTGCGCGAATACGCCCGGGCAGCGCTCGGCCGGCACATCGCGATGGTGCTCCAGGACCCCTATCTGTTCACCGGCACGGTTCTCGACAACATCCGGTTCTCGACCGAGCACGCGACCCGGGAGGAGATCGAGCGCGCGGCCCGCGTCGTCGGGGCGCACGACTTCATCGTGCAGCTCGCCGACGGCTACGACACCGTGCTCGATCAGCAGGGTCGCAACCTCTCGCTCGGCCAGCGGCAGATGCTGAGCTTCGCGCGGGCCCTGGTCGCCGACACCCCGATCCTGATCCTCGACGAGGCCACGGCGAATATCGACTCCTATACCGAGCGCCGGATTCAGGTCGCGCTCGAACGCTTGCTGGAAGGGCGCACCGGCATCGTGATCGCGCACCGGCTGGCGACGATACGGGGCGCCGACCGGATCGTCGTGCTAAACGAGGGCCGGATTGTGGAAACCGGCACCCACGATTCGCTGGTCGCGGCGCAGGGTCTCTACGCCCGGCTGCACGCATTCAACTACGCCTCCTTCGACGACATCCCGGAGGATCTCGTAAGACGCGCGGCCGGCGCGCCGACGCGTACCTGACCGACATGAATTCAGGACCTCTCCCGTGACCCCGTCCGACCGCGCGGCGATACGGCAGGGTTACATCATCTACGCCGTGCTCTGCTCCGGGCTGATCGCGAGCCAGTTCTTCCGCGTCTCGAACGCGGTCATCGCCCCGGAGCTGATGGCCGAGCTCGCCATCGGCACCGAGACCATGGGGGTGGTCAACGGAACGTATTTCCTCGCCTTCGCCGCGATGCAGATTCCCGCCGGCATGTTGCTGGACCGTTACGGCGCGCGGCGGATGGTCCCCGGCCTGTTCCTCCTTGCCATCGTCGGATCGGTCCTCTACGCCGCCGCCCAAAGCGGGCCGGAGCTGATCGCCGGCCGCGCCCTGATCGGCATCGGCTGCGCGTTGGGGCTGATGGGACCGATGGTGGTGATCGCGCGCTGGTTCGAGCCCGAACGCTACGCGCGGCTGATCTCGCTCCTATTCACGATCGGCGGGCTGGGCGCGCTGATGGCCTCCACCCCGCTTGCCGCCATCTCCGAGGCGATCGGCTGGCGCGGCGCGTTTTACCTGATGGCGGCGGTCACCGGGATTATCGCCGTCCTCCTCTATTCAATCGTCCGCGATGCGCCGCCGGGCGCGCCCCAGGCCGAAGGCCGGCGCGAGACGGCGGGCGAGATGCTGCGCGGCCTGCGCGAGGTCCTGTTGCTGCGCGAGATGTGGTGGATCTGCGCCGTCCAGTTCGTGAGCTACGGAACCATGGTCAGCATCGTCGGGCTGTGGGCTGGCCCCTATCTGAACGATGTCCACGGACTCCGGGGGGTGGACCGGGGCAACGCGCTGCTCGGCCTCAATGTCGCTCTGCTGTGCGCTGTCGTGCTGTTCTCCCAGATCGAGCGCTGGCTGGATTCGCGCAAGAAGGCGGTGATCGGCGGGGGCTGTGCCACGATCGCCGTTCTCCTGGTGCTTGCGTTCGTCCCTGGTTTGGGCCTCTGGCCGGCGATGGCGCTGCTCGCTTTGTTCACCGTGGCGAGCGCCTTCTTCATGCTGATCCACGCGCATGCGCGCGCGATCCTGCCCGACCGGCTTATCGGACGCGGGCTCACCCTCCAGAACCTGTCCGTGATGCTGGGCGTGTTCGTCATCCAGGCGGTGACCGGCGTGATCGTGGGCTCCTTCGCGCCGCAGGGGGCGGAAGCGCCCGAGATCGCCTATCGGGCCGCCTTCGGGTTCCTCGCCGCCGGGTTGGCGATCGGTCTCGCGTTCTACACCCGCGTCGCCGACGTCTCGCCGCGCGGACAGGAAAGCGGCTGACCCGGCTTCATACCGCCCCCGCGGTGATCGTCGTCACCTGCCGCCGACGGTAATCGCCGGCCCGCACGGGCGGATGCAATGCCTCTTCGCCCGGGTGCCTGCAGGTCTCGATGCATTCGATCAGCGCGTCATAGTTGGGATGCGCGAAGAAGGCGATGGACAGCCGCCCGGTTCCTGCTTCGGCGGGGGGATTGGCGACCCGGTGGAGGTTGGAGAGCCACCGGTCGTTGGTCCAGGTCATCATCAGGTCGCCGATATTGACGATGAAGCTGTCGGCGGGCGGGACCACGTCGATCCATCCACCGCCGCGATCCCGCACCTGGAGCCCTCCGGGGCTGTCGTCGGCGAGCAGGATGGTATGGCTGCCGAAATCGGTATGCGCGCCGCAGCGGAGCTGTCCCTCCTCCGGCGGTTCGGGCTGCGCGGGGTAGTGGAGCACGCGGACAGTGCTGGCATGGCGGTCGAACTTGTCCAGGAAGAAGCCCTTGGGCAGCCCCAGGGCGTCCGCGAAGATCCCGAGCAGTTCGACGTTGAGCGCTTCGAGCGCACGGTAATAGGCCTTGAACGCGGCGACCGTGCCGGAGTCGTCTCGCGGCCAGATATTGTCCTGGTAGGCGAACCCGGCCTCCGCCGCGGTGTAATAGCGATCGTCCGGGAGGTCGAAGGGCCCGTAGATGAAGCCCTCGCGGAGGTCGGCGGGAGCCCTGTTCGATCGTGTCGAACCGTTGAACTCCGACCGGAAGGGCGTGTAGCCCCGGTTGAGCGTGCCCGCGCGGTCGGCGAACGCGGTCTTTCGTTCTTCCGGACGGGCGAAAAGTTCCCGGGCGGCGGTTCGCATCGCCTCGATGGTCGCCGACGGAACGCCGTGTCCCGCGACGCCGAGGAAGCCGATCTCCTCGACCGCGCGGGCGACCGCCCGGGCGACGTCGCCGCGCTCGCCCGATATGTCGATGACGGGGACAGCGGTGTCGGTCATCGGTTCAGACCGCCGCCGCCGCGGGACGCCGCAGCGGCCGGTCGTCGATCGGGATGTGGAGCACCGTCGCCACGAGGCCGAGCGCCACGCCGCCCCAGAAGATCGCGTCGTAGTTGCCCATCGTGTCGTACACGATACCGCCCAGCCAGATTCCGAGAAAGCTCCCGATCTGGTGGCTGAAAAAGGTGATTCCCACCAGCGTCCCGATGAAGCGGGTGCCGAAGATCTGCGCCACCACCCCGGTGGTGAGGGGCACCGTGGCGAGCCAGAGCAGCCCCATCAGGCAGGCGAAGACGATCACGCTGACCGTCGAGATCGGCAGCATGATGAACACCGCCATGATGACCGCGCGGACTCCGTAGATGACGGAGAGCAGGTATTTCATCGACCGCGTGGCGCCGAGATGCGCCCAGAAGATGCAGCCGGCGATGTTGAACGCGCCGATCAGCGCGAGCGCCGTCGCCCCGAGCCAGACGGGCGCCTGAAGGTCTGTCAGATAGGCCGGCAGATGCGCGCCGATGAACATCGTCTGGAAGCCGCAGACGAAATAGCCGGCGTTGAGCAGGTGGTATCCGCCGTGCCCGCCGGCCTCGCGCAGCGCGGCGCCGATGCGCTGCGTGGAGGGCTCGTCCGCGGGCTGTCGGTTGGCGCCGGCGAGGACGACGGAAAGCGGGACGATCACGGCCGCCATGCCGGCGATGATGATCAGGCCCGTCGACCAGCCGTTCTCGGTCAGCAGCCACTGGCCGAGCGGCACCAGGAGTACCTGGCCGGACGACCCGCCGGCGCTCGCGATGCCGAGATAGATGCTGCGCTTGGCCGCCGGCGCGACCCGGCTGATCGTCGCCAGCACGATGGAGAAGCTGGTCATGCTCATGCCGAACCCGGTCATGAACCCGACGCCGATGGTGGCATCGATCGGGGCCGACGCCTCCGCCATCAGCCACAGCCCGCCCGCGTAGACCAGCCCGCCGGCGCCCACGACCTTTCCCGGCCCGAAGCGGTCGGCGAGCCATCCCATGAGCGGGGTCGAGACGCCCCAGACCAGGCTCTGCAGCGCGACCGCAAAGGCGAACACCTCCCGGTCCCAGCCGAGCCCGGTGCTGATCGGCGCCATGTAGAGGCCGAGGTTCTGGCGCAGCCCGAAGGAGAGCAGCAGGATCACGGTCCCGCCGAGGAGAACGACGAACGGCGTGCGCCAACCGCGCGGGGTCATCGTTCTTCGGGCCCGTCGGTTTCGACATGACGCGAGATGTTCATCGAATCGTGCAGAATTCGGAGAACATCGACGGTGAGCGGGTCTGTCACGAGATCGATCCGGTAAGCTACCAAGTGTCGTCCCCTGCGTCCGCGGCGTGCCACGTGCAGTGTCATTAGCCCCGGGGCGATTTCATCGCGCCGCCGCGATCCCGGCACCTCCGGCCCCGCTCTCAGCGTTTCAATCGTTTGCGTCAAAACGCCGGCATAACGGCGTGCCTGCGCGTCCCCGAACCGATCCGACGTCCAACGGAGAATGTTCAGGAAATCGTCTTGAGCCAAGACCGACAGACGGACCCGCCATCGGAGGCCATCGCCGATCACGTTCCGTCGTCGGTCGACGGCGCGGCGAGCGCTTCCTCCGTGAGAGCGGAAAGCCCGTCACGCAGCGCTTCCGCGGTGTCGAACACGCGATAGCGTCCCGCCGCGATGTCAGCGATGCCGGCGTCCACAGCCTCGCGCATCGCTTTGAGACGGACTTCTTCCTCGGTCTCGCGCCGTTCCACCAGCCTGAGACCCTCGCGCAATACTTCGCTCGCGTTCTGATACCGACCGGACGCCACGAGCCTCGCGACAAAGGTCGCCTGATGGTCGGAAAGTACGACGTTCCGCGTGGGAATGACCGGATCCTCCAATGGTGCAGTATTGGCATATTATGCCACCCATGTCGTTGTGCAAAGCCTTCGAAGTCCTTTCCGAGCGCCGAACGCATTGCGGCACTCGCCGCAATGCCGGATAGTCGCCACGTGCCAATGCCCCGACTCGAGACCCTATCCGTCAAGCGCCCGCCGCGCGCGAGGGCGCGGTGACGACCGGGCTCCGACTGGAGCGCGGGGACGGTCCGGCGATGGTCGGGATGGGGGCGGTCAACGCCGCGCTCGCGCCCTTCGGCGCCCGGGTCTGGCCGCTCGACCTGAGCACGGTCGCGCCGGACATCCGCGCCCTGCTGGCCGGGCCGACGCTCGACGCGGCGGATGCCGGGCGGATCAAGGCCGCGTTGCTGCTCTCCCGCGAGGCGCTGCTCGCGAAGCTGGCGGAGGCCGGCCGGTCTCCGCACGTACCGGGCGGCGGGGCGCTGGAGACCGAGGTCGCCAATCACGGCTACGCCTACCCGCAGCTCTTCGTCGTCGAGGAAGGCGTCGACTACACCCGTTTCGACCGGTTCCACGTCAATGTGGCCGAGGACGGTACGGCGGTGGACGAGGTGATGCAGATCCTCTCGGGCGGCGGCGTGCGCATCCTGCAAAGGCTGCCGGGCGGGGAGGCCGTGACGCTCACGCTCGACTGCCCTTCGGCCGTCCAAGGATGGACCGTCACCTATGACGGCGCGGTCTCGCATATCGGCAGCATGTCGTCGGCGAGACCGGGGACCAAGGCGCTGATGCAGGTGTTCGGCCCCGCGCGCTGGACCATGCGCTACGACGAGGATCGTTCGTGTATATGAGAGGGTGTAACCGGATCCTCTGGAGATCGATGGTTTGAACGGACCGGCCGGTCGGGACATCGTGATCGTCCACAGTTCCGACATTCACGTGGACGACGGCTACACCGCGCGGGTCCATGGCGGCGACGGCGCGCGCGGGCTCGAATGCGTGCTCGAGACCGCCCGGGCGCTGGTCGCCGACGCGGTGCTGCTGGCGGGCGACGTGTTCGAGCACAACCGCCTGCCCGATCCCCTGCTCGAACGCGCCGCCGGGCTGCTGGAGGATTGCGGCATCCCGGTCGTCATGCTGCCGGGAAACCACGACCCGCTGACCGCCGATTCGGCCTACCGCCGCTGCGGCATGGGCGAGGCCGACAACGTCCACATCCTCGGCCTTACCCACGACGCGGCGGTGCGCTTCCCCGCGCTCGACCTCGAGGTCTGGGGTATCGCCCATCGCGACTACGGCAACATGTCGCCGCTCGGCGCCGCGCGGCCGCGCACCACGCGCTGGCAGGTCGCGATGGCGCACGGCCACTACGAGGGCGACGCGGATACGGGCGCGGCGCACCGCCCGTCCTGGATCGTCACGGATGAGGAGATCGCGGCGACCGGGGCGGACTACGTCGCGCTCGGCCACTGGAACCGGCCGGTCCCGGTGGGCAACGGAACCGTTCCCGCCTGGTATTCCGGCTCGCCCGACCTCGCGAAGACGGTCAACCGCGTGCGGCTCTCCGCCGACGGCACGGTGAGCGTCAGCCGCGAGGAGATCGTCTGGGATCGGCCTCCGCCTCACCCCTCCGGCGGGAAGCGGCATTCCGCGACGTAGTTCGAGCCCGACCGGCCGAGCGTGCTGGAAAACAGCGTGAAGCGCGCGACGGTGAACGGGACGGCGCGGAACAGGGTGTTGGCGGCGAGCCAGTCGCGCACCTCGCCGGGCCGGGCCCGGTCGAGCCGGGCGACGGTGACATGGGGCCGGAATTTCCTCCCTTCGGGCGGCTGGCCGGCGCGCACCGCCGCCGCCTCGATGCGGTCGCGCAGCGCGGTGAGGGCCGGTTCGGGCTCGACGCCCAGCCAGACCGCGCCGACCCGGCCCCGCCGCTCGAAATGCCCGGCTCCGGAAAGCGTCACCGCGAAGGGCTCGAACCGGATGGCGGCGGCCTCCTGGGCGACGTCCTCCATCGCCGGCTCCCCGACCTCGCCGATGAAACGGAGCGTGACGTGGAGGTTCTCCGGCGCCACCCAGCGCGCCCGGTCGATCCCGGTGGACAGCGCGTCGATGCGCATTCGGAGCTCCTCCGGCAGCTCCAGGCCGAAGAACAGTCGGATCATGGGGATCGTCTACAGGATGAGCGTCAGCACGCCGGTATAGCCGTAGAGCCGGTTGTTGGAGATTTCGCCGTTCGCGTAGAAGCCGACGATAGGCACGTCCCCGCCCACCGCCTCGCTGACGGCAGTCATCTCCTGGTCGTCGCGGGAGAACATGTTGGGCCCGCGGGCGACGCAGGAATAGTAGAGCCCCGCGCTCGCCGCGTCGCCGGCCCGGCCGGTCACGTCGTCCAGCATGCGCTCCAGGTCGGTGAAGGCGCTCGGCCCGTCGCGGCGGACGAAGAGGATCTTGTCGCCCGCGTTCAGCCGCTCGCCGATCGAGAGCCAGCCGTTGCCGGGGTCGATGCCCATCACGTTGCGCACGAGGTAGTCGGCCGTGTCGCTGCCGGCGATGGGGAGGGCCGCGTGGATATAGCCCCCGACGCGTTCGAGATTGCGCGCCAGCACCTCGCCGATGTCCTCCTTGAAGACGTCGAGCGCCGGCCGGCCGTTGAGCTCGTAGAGCACGTTGTCGCGCGCCTTCGTCACGTCGTGCACCTTGCCGATCGGGGTGCAGCCCTGGCTGAGCCCGGTCGTCACGCCGACGTCCTCGGCCAGCAGCACGCCGGACAGGCCGCCCTCGACGATATCGCCCGCGACCTGGCTGAAAGCACCCCTCGATGCGGTGAGCCCGCCGACCAGGAAGCACTCGGTGTCGTCGCAGAGCGAATCGATGATCGCCGGCAGATACTGGTTGCGCGGATCGCCGTGCACGACGCCGAGCACCGGACGCCGTCGTTCGGCCCAATCGCGGATTTCCTCGGGCAGCGGCTCGCCCGGCCGCGTGATCGGCGGCAGGATCCGGTAGCTGTCCTGCGGCACCTCGCCCGCCAGGACCGCCATCGCGGCGGTGTTGAAATACTCCTTGCCGCCGACGCAGACCCCGAAGCCGATCGTGCCGACCCAGTCCGCGATCCCGGTGGCCTCCTTCAGCCGCGCCACGATGTCCTCGAACGAATCGGCCAGCAGGTCGGTCGCGTAGACGAAGCCCAGCGTCGCGCGGTCGATGGAGCCGAGCTGCTCGATGCAGCGCTCGGTGATGCTCTCCCAGTCGCCGCCGCCGGCATGGCCGGCGCGGAAGCCCTGCTTCTGGATCGTCATGGAACCCTCTCGATCACGGCAACACCTTCATAACATAGGGCAGGATGCGTTCGACGATAACGGCGACGCCGTCCTCGTTGGGATGAATCCCGTCCGGCTGGTTGAGCCCCGGCCCGACGGCGACGCCTTCGAGGAAAAAGGGGTAGAGGATGACGCCGTGCCGTTCCGAGAGCCGGGGATAGATGGCGTTGAACGCCTCGCCGTACTCGCTTCCGAGGTTGGGCGGAGCGTACATCCCGGCCAGCAGCACCGGGATGCCGCGCCGCTTTAGCTCGGCCAGGATCGCGTCGAGATTGCCGTAGGTCGACGCCGGGTCGATGCCGCGCAGCCCGTCGTTCGCGCCGAGCTCGACGATCGCCGCGTCGGGCCGGTCGGCGAGCGACCATGCGAGCCGCGCGCGGCCGCCGGCCGTGGTATCGCCGGCGACACCGGAGGCGATGACCCGGACATCCTCGCGCCCGGCCGCACGCAGCGCCCGTTCGAGTTGCGCGGGAAAGGCGTCCCGGGCGGCGAGCCCCCAGCCCGAGGTCAGGCTGTCGCCGAGCACCAGCAAACGGGTCTCCTTGGCGGCCGCCGCCGGCAGGGCGGCGACGGCGGCGAGCAGGACGGCCATCGACGCGCGCCGTGTGATATTGATTCCCCGCGCGAAACCGCCATATCGAGCCCTGTAACCCGACCGGCCGCCGCCCATGCCCCGCGAAGCCCTTCCCGACTCCGCCTCCGCCCCGCTCGTCCGGCTCGATCGCATCGAGCTCAGCCTGGATAGCGCGGCGGGCAGGGTCGATATTCTTCGCGGCATCGATCTCTCCGTCGGGCGCGGCGAAACGATCAGCGTGGTGGGCCCGTCCGGATCGGGCAAGACCAGCCTGATGATGGTGATCGCCGGCCTCGAACGCCAGACCCGGGGCCGGGTGGAGATCGACGGCCGCGGTCTCCTGGCGCTGGACGAGGACGCGCTCGCCCGCCTTCGCCTCGACTATATCGGGATCGTGTTCCAGAACTTCCACCTCGTGCCGACGATGACCGCGCTGGAGAACGTCGCCATCCCGCGCGAGCTCGCGGGCAGCGCCGCCGCCTTCGACGAAGCCGCCGAGACGCTCGAACGCGTCGGGCTCGGCCAGCGGATCGGCCATTACCCCGGCCAGCTTTCCGGCGGCGAGCAGCAGAGGGTGGCGCTGGCCCGCGCCTTCGTCGCGAAGCCGGCGCTGCTGCTGGCCGACGAGCCGACCGGCAATCTCGACGGCGACACCGGAAACGCGGTGATCGACCTCCTGTTCTCGCTGGTCGCGGAGGCGGGAACGACGCTCCTCCTGGTGACCCACAACCCGGTTCTGGCCGACCGCTGCGCGCGCCGGCTGAGCCTTTCGGACGGACGGATCGCCGCCGACCGGATGACGGCGGACGCGCCGTCGTGAACGGCGCCGGGGTCGCCTTCCGCTTTGCGCTGCGCGAGCTTCGCGGCGGGCTGCGGGGTTTCCGGATTTTCGTCGCCTGCCTCGCGGTGGGCGTCGCGGCGGTCGCGGCGGTGGGCTCGACCACTTCGGCGATCCGGGACGGGATCGAGGCCGACGGCCGCAAGACGCTGGGCGGGGATATCTCGATCCGCAGCCTGCACCGCGATATCGGCCCGGAACGGAAGGCCTGGCTGGAAGACTCGGGCACGGTGTCCCGGATGCTGCGCATGCGGGCGATGGCGCGGACCGCGGACCGGAGCGCCCGGTCGCTGATCGAGCTCAAGGCGGTCGACGGCGTCTACCCGCTTTACGGCGCGCTCGCGCTGCTTCCGGATCGCCCCGTCGAGGCCGCTCTCGGCGCGGATGCGAGCGGGGTCTGGGGCGTGGCGGTGGAAGAGAGCCTGCTGCGCAAGCTCCGCGTGGAACGGGGCGCGCGGATCCGCATCGGCGACGCGGATTTCGAGATCCGCGCCACCATCGCGCACGAGCCCGACCGGCTGGGCGACGGCGGGCTGATCGGGCTCGGCCCCAAGGTGATGGTCGCGGCCGCCAGCATCCCGGCCACCGGGCTGGTCCGGCCGGGCAGCCTGGTCCGCTATTTCTACAAGATCCGGCTCGCGCCGGGCGCCGGCCTCGAAGACTGGCGCGAGCGCCTCGACAACCGCTTTCCGGAGGCCGCCTGGCGGGTGCGCGACCGATCCAACGCCTCGCCCGCGGCGCAGCGCTTCATCGACGGCACCCAGGTCTTCCTGACCCTGATCGGCCTGACCGCCCTGCTGGTCGGCGGGGTGGGCGTCGGCAACGCGGTCGGCAACTATCTCTCCGGCCGCATGGAGACCATCGCGACGCTCAAGTGCGTCGGCGCGTCGGGCGGCACGATCTTCGGCGTCTACCTGATCCAGATCCTCGCGATGGCGGCGGTCGGCATCGCCATCGGCCTGGTCCTCGGCGCGGCCGCCCCGCCGCTGGCCGGCGAGCTGGTCAACGCGGCGCTCGGCGTGGAGGCGCGCTTCGGCGTCTACCCGGACGTGCTGGGCCTCGCCGCCGCGTTCGGGCTGCTGGTCGCGCTCCTGTTCTCGATCTGGCCGGTCGCGCGCGCCTGCGAGGTCCCGGGCTCGGCGCTGTTCCGCGCGGCGATCGTGGAAATCCGCGTCTGGCCGCGCCCGGCGGCGGTCGCCGCCACCGCTGCGGTCGCCGCGGTCCTCGCCGTCCTGGTGATCGCGACGGCGGACAATCTCGGCATGGCGCTCTGGTTCGTCGGCGGCAGCGCGGCCGCCTTCGCGCTGTTCCGGGCCGCGGGCTACGGGCTGGAGCGCGGCGCCGCGCGGTTCCGCCGGGTGCGCGGCGCCGCGCTCCGCCTCGCGCTCGCCAATCTGCACCGCCCGGGCGCCCCCTCGGCCAAGGTGGTGCTGTCGCTCGGGCTCGGCCTCGCCGTCCTGGTGGCGACGGTCTCGATCGAGGGCAATCTGCGCCATCAGGTGGCGAACAGCCTGCCGTCGGACGCGCCCGACTTCTACTTCGTCGACCTGCAGCCCGATCAGGTGGAGGCGTTCGAGCGGGTGGTCGAGACGGTTCCCGGGGCGAACGGCCTCCGCCGGGTGCCGATGCTGCGCGGCCGGATCGTCCGGATCGCGGGAAAGCCGGCCTCGGAAGCCGCGATCGATCCCTCCGAGCGCTGGCTCCTGCGCGGCGACCGGGGAATCACCTGGGCGGCCGCGCCGTCGCGCGACACGGAGCTGGTGCAGGGACGCTGGTGGCCCGCCGACTATGCCGGGCCGCCGCTGATCTCGCTGTCGCACGACGCGGCGAACGGGCTCGGGCTCGGGATCGGCGACACGCTCACCGTCGATGTCCTGGGTCGCCCGATCACCGGGACGATCGCCAACATTCGCGAGGTGCGCTGGCGGTCGCTCCGGATCAACTTCGTGATGGTGTTCTCGCCCGGCGTGCTGGAAGGCGCGCCGCAGACCCATCTGGCCACGCTCAACGCGCCGGACGGGGCGCTGGCCGGGATCGAGGCCGCGGTGACCGACCGCTTCCCCAACGTGACGGCGATCCGCGTGGGCGAGGTCCTCGGCCTTGTGCGCGGCGTGCTCGACCGGATCGCCGCCACGGTCCGGGTCGCCGCGGCCGTGACGCTGCTCGCCGGCATTCTGGTGCTGGCCGGCGCGGCGGCGGCGGGCCACCGGCGGCGGGTCTACGATTCGGTGGTCCTGAAGGTGCTGGGCGCCACGCGGCGGCGCGTGCTGGCGGCCTATGCCATCGAATACGGGTTGCTCGGGGCCGCGACGGCGGTGGTCGCCGGGCCGGTCGGCACGGTCGCGGCCTGGGCCGCCGTGACCCAGATGATGGAATTCGACTGGCTGTTCCAGCCCTGGGTCATCGTCGCCACGGTCGCGGGCTCGGCCGCGCTCACGCTCGCCTTCGGCTTCGTCGGCACCTGGCGCGCGCTCGGCGACAAGGCCGCCCCGCTGCTCAGGAACGAATAGGGCGTCCTTCGATACGGCCCTTCGGGCCCACTCAGGATGAGGCTTCGATACGGCCCTTCGGGCCTACTCAGGATGAGGAGTTTCTTCTTCCCTCATCCTGAGTAGCGGCGTAGCCGCGTATCGAAGGACGGCGCGCTCCGGACGCTTGATTTTCGGGGCCGCCGGGCCATATGGTAGCCACGATCTATTCCAGCTTCGGAGAGGATGCTCATGGCGTTCGGAACGGAACGGACCGTGCTGCGCACGGGTCAGGCAAGCGAGGTGTTCGATGCCGGCCTCAGGGCGCACATGCTCCGGGTCTACAACTACATGGCCTCGGGCCTGGCGCTGACCGGGATCGTCGCCTATGCGATGGCGTTTTCCGGGCTCTACGCGCAGATCGCCCAGACCGGGCTGATCTGGGTGGTGATGCTCGCCCCGCTCGGCTTCATCTTCTTCCTGAGCTTCAAGATCCAGACCATGCGCGCTTCGACCGCGCAGACCCTGTTCTGGGCGTTCGCCGGGATCATGGGGCTCTCGATGGCGAGCATCTTCCTGGTCTTTACCGGGGCCAGCATCGCGCGGGTGTTCTTCATCACCGCCGGCACCTTCGCCGCGATGAGCCTGTGGGGCTACACCACCAAACGCGACCTGACGGGGATGGGATCGTTCCTGTTCATGGGGCTGATCGGCATAATCCTGGCGGCGATCGTCAACATGTTCATCGCCTCGAGCGCGCTCCACTTCGCGATCTCGGTGATCGGCGTGATCATTTTCGTCGGGCTCACCGCCTACGACACCCAGAAGATCAAGAACGAATACGCCGAGTGGCACGACTCCGAGACCTCGTCGAAGCTCGCCATCATGGGCGCGCTCCGGCTCTATCTCGACTTCATCAACCTGTTCATGCTGCTGCTGCATTTCTTCGGCGACCGCCGCTAGGCGGGTTCCGATCCGGGTTCGGGGGGCGCCTTCGGGCGCCCCTTTCCGTTGGGGCGAAACAGGGCTGGACGCGGCGCGCGGGCGGCGGGATCATCGGGCGGACGCGAAGCCCACCGGCGGGAGGATGAAATGACGGGAACGGTCTATGCGGGGGTCGGACACTGGCAGGCGAGCAGTCCCAAGGTCCGCACGAGCGGCTTCTTCCGCCGGCGCGGCGGGGACGACGACTGGCAAGCGTTGACCGACGGCCTGCCGGAGAATCCCGAGGTCCGGGCGATCGAGCTCCATCCCCGCGATGCCGCGACCGTCCTCGCGGGCACGCAGGACGGGGTCTATCGCAGCGACGACGGCGGCGATACGTGGACTTCGCTCGCGCTGCCGGGAGAGCTGCGGACGGTCTGGTCGATCGCCTTCGACCCGCGCGATTCCGACACCGTGTTCGTCGGCGTCGAGGGCTTCGCGATCTGGCGCACGCGCGACGGCGGCGGGGAATGGCGGCGACTCGACGTGCCGGCGCCCGGCGGCATCCCGGAATGCCCGTTCGCGACGCGCGTCACGCGGATCGCGATCGACCCCAACCGGCCAGACCATGTCTATGCCGGGCTGGAAGTGCTGGGCGTGGTCCGCAGCCTCGACGGCGGCGAGAGCTGGGCCGACGTGAGCGGCGACCTGCTGGCGCTCGCCGCGGCGAACGAACACCTGCAAAGCGGGCTGCTCACCGGCGATCCGCATGAGGGGATGGTCGACATCCATGCGATCTCGGTCAGCCGCAACCAGCCCGGCAAGGTCTATCTCGCCAACCGCATGGGGCTGTTCTCGACCGAGGACGCGGGCGAGAGCTGGACGGAGCTCGGCATCGGCCGGTTCTCGCCGGTCACCTATGCGCGCGACGTCTACGTGTCCTCGCACGATCCCGAGCGCATCTTCGCCGCGCTCAGCCCCGCCTCGGTCAGCGACGCGGGCGCGCTCTGGTGCTCCGAGGACGGCGCGCAAAGCTGGCGGCGCTTCGACGCCGACCTCCCGATCGGCGCCACCCTGATGAAGGTCGCCGAGAGCCCTCTCGACCCGGCCATGGTCTATTGCGGCGCCCGCAACGGACAGGTCTTCGGCACCGAGGATTCCGGCGCCACCTGGCGCGACGTGCCCCTCCCCGACGGGGTGTCCGGCATCTACGCGATGGCGTGTGCGTAGGGCGAGGCCGCCCCTCGATACGCCGCTTCGCGGCTACTCGGGATGAGGGGTTTTTCTCTTCGAAATCAACGATGTCCTCATCCTGAGTAGCCGCGAAGCGGCGTATCGAAGGGCCCCTACTTCCCCCGCGTCCGTTCCGCCGCCGCCTTCATCACGTTGTAGACCGCGAGCGCCTTGGGCTGGTCCTTGAGCACCGCTTCGGCGACCGTGGACAGCCGGCGGCGGAGCTCGGCCTGTTCGTCGGGCGCAAGCTCGGTCAGCACGCCGCCGGTCTTGACCCAGATCTTGTAGAGCCGGTCGTTGAAGGCGATGCTCCAGGGCAGCATTTCCGCGTCCGCTTTCGCGGCCACCCCGTGCAGCGCCCGTCGGAGCTCGCGCGGCAGGCGGTCGTACCACACCTTGCTGACCAGCTTGTTGATGCAGATGATCGACTGGCCGGCCTTGAGCACGTATTTGGCGACGTTCTGGTAGCCGAACGGCACGAACACCGGCATCGCCGCCTTGTTGCCGTCGATGACCTTCTGCTGGATCGCCGGGATGACCTCGGCGAGCGGCATCGGCACCCCGGTGGCGCCGACCCGGCGCAGGGTCTCCATCTCCAGCTTGCTGCCGAACACGCGGATCTTCCGGCCGCGGAAATCGGCGAGCTTCCGGATCGGCGTCGTCGTCGCGTAGTCGGTGTAGCCGTCGCAGGTCATGCCGATCAGCTTGAGCCCCTTGGCTTCCCCGACCGGCCAGAACGCCTTCTTGAACTCGGGGTCGTGCAGGGTGCGCTGGCCGTGCGCGAGGCTGTCGAAGATACCGGGCGCGGTGACCACGCCGTAGCGCGGGTCGACCCCCGTCATGAAGGCGGGCGGCACCTCGATCGATTCGATGGTGCCGAGCTGCACCCCCTCGACCATGCGCGGGATCGTGCCGAGCTGGCTGGTCGGGAAGATCTTCACGTCGAAGCGCCCCGGCGCCGCCCGCTCCAGCCCCGCCTTCACCTTCTCGGCCCAGACATGGAGCGCCGTCTTGGGCGGCAGCGGGTGGCCGATCTTCATCGTGTATGTCTTCGCGGATGCGCCCGCGGCGAGCAGGAGCGCGGCCGACGCGGCGACGAGCCCCGTTCGGAATCCGGGCATCGTTTCCTCCCTCGTTACGTTTCTCGCGGTCGTTGCCCCGAGACTATCCCGCGCGTGAGCGGTCGCGGCAAGCGGGCAACCGACCCATTCACCGAGGAACATTCCCGTCGCTGTCACGCCCACGGACCCGCCTTCTTCGTCATGCCCGGACTTGCTCCGGGGACACAACATCTCACACTCGAGACGAATTTGGTCTGCAAGAGGCATCCATTGTCATCTCCTGTCGGACATCGAAGCCTCTGTTAGAGCACCCTGGATTCAATATCCTGGGGCCGTTTGGCGTCGCTCGAACCCGATTGCCGGCGACAAATCAAAGTGATGGCGGCGTTTGACGTTCGGCGAACCTCGGCGCGGCCTCGCCGATTGTCCGCCCGAACGGTATCGCACCGGAAGCGCCCGAATTGCGACTGGCGAAGCGAAGCTTTGCGCTGCATCGGAGGAAGGTGACGAAGACGCGTGAAGCCGCCTACCGCGACCCCGCCGACCTATCGTGGATGCCCCGCGCCTTCCGAATGACGGGGTACGGTCCTGCCCGACGCATTTCATGGCGTCTCGTCCGCGCGCGGCAAGAACTCCCGGATAACGACGATCGACGGCTTCGGATCTTGCCCGATGACCGACGGGTCGACGGTTCCGGTTCAGTAGGCGCTTCCCTTGTCGTCTTCGGGCCTGTTGGCTCTTGCCTCGATGCCCGCGCTCCGCGCGATCAGGCGTTCGAAGGACTCGTCCGTAGCGAGGGCGATCATCCTGGCGTAATCGTCGGCCAGTGCTTCGAGCGCCGTTCCTGTCGGGACCAGTTGCAGTCCGCCGGAAACCGCTGCCTCGTAGTCGATCCGATCGCCCGCGGAATCCTTCTCCGGAAAGAACATCGCCTCGTGACGGGCGACCGATAGCGCCAGGGCGCGGTCGGCAAGCGCCCGGTCAGCCACGCCGGCGTCATCCAGCCGCACGAGATCGTGCCAGTGCCGCAACAGGCGCTCGCCTCGCCGACGCTCCTGGCGGCAGTAGACATGGAGGGCGGTGGCCTTCTCCCAGAAGGTTCTCTCGGCCACCGAGACGCCCGGCGTCCAGGTCCGCGCCACTGCAAAGCCTCCCCCGATGGTGTCCACCAACCGATGGTGGACACCATCGAGCTCTGGACCGACACCATCGAAAACTGCCGCTTACAGCAGACCCGCCGCAAGGCCGGGCACACCGGACGCATACATTTCGCTGACCGACAACGAATTGTCGATGGTCATGGAAGGCAACGTGGGGTGGCGAGGACGCCCGGGCAAGGGTGGTACAGGGGTCAGGTTCAATTCAGAAGTATGTCCCCAACGTACTGGAACTGCCTGTCCTCGTTAGGTGGTCCTTCGATGTCCTCGGAGCGCGGGGGCGTTCCATCGCGACCTGCGCCTGCAAAAAAAATCCCGCGAGCTCCTGCGCCAGACCGACCTGCCGGTCATCGAGATCGCGATCGCCACGGGCTTCTCCGGCGCCGCCCACTTCGCCACCGCCTACCGCAAGCGGTTCGGCGAAGCACCGTCGCGCCATCGCCTCAAGGCACCTCACAAGGGATGATCGCCCGTCCCGGGGGCGAACCATTTAAAACCAATTCGATTCGCATTGCGGCCAAAATTATTGAAGTATTGCGTGGAAACCGCCATGCTTCATCGGGCTGGACGGTCGCCAACTGGAAGAAATTGGTTCCAAACGGTTAGGCCGTCCCGTCGGCGCCATGAGACAACCGTTCGAGGAGCCGGGAGGCCAGAGCCATGGAAGGCAATCTGAATGCCATAACGACGGTGTTCACCGAATTCTATTACTGGGCGACCATCCCGCTGATGTTCTTCATCCATATCGGGTTCTGCATGTACGAAGTCGGGGCGAGCCGGCGGCGCAACCACATGCACACGCTGATGAAGAACACGATGCTGATCCCGCTGGTGACGATCACGTTCTTCTTCTTCGGCTGGTGGCTCTACTGGGCCATGCCCAACGGGCCCTGGATTACCGGAGGTCTCGATTTCGCGGCGGGGGCGGCCAACACGCCCTGGTCGGAGACCATGGGCCCCAACGCCGGCGACCGGATTACCGGCGTGTTCTGGGCGGCCTTCCTGCTGTTCTCCTGGACGGCGGCTTCCATCGTGTCCGGTTCGGTGATCGAGCGGATCAATTCCGGTGCCTTCTGGATCCTCGCGGTGGTGATCGGATCGGTCGCCTGGATCATCGATGCGGCCTGGGGCTGGCATTACGGTGGCTGGATGGTCCAGCTTCTGGGCTATCACGACGCCTATGCATCCGGCGTGATTCACGCGATCGCCGGCGGGTTCGCGCTCGGCATTCTGGTCGTGCTGGGTCCGCGGCTCGGCAAGTTCGCCAAGGACGGTACGCCGAGGGACATCACCCCCCACAATCCGTGGATGGTGTGTCTCGGCCTGTTCTTCATCTATGCCGGATTCTGGGGCTTCTATGTGGCCTGCAACGTGCCGCTCATCGATCCCCCGACCATCGACGGCCAGATCACCGGCGATACCTGGACGGCGACGACGATCTACCTGACGCCCACCACGCTCGGCGCGATCACGGTGAATTTCCTGATGTCGCTGTCCGGCGGTCTCCTGGTCGGCTACCTGGTGTCCGGGGGCAATGGCTTCTGGACCTATTCCGGAGGTCTGGCGGGCATCATCACGGCGTCGGCGGGCAACGACCTGTATCACCCGATCCAGGCCATGATCATCGCCGGCTTCGGCACCTGGTGCGCCTACAAGCTGCATTACTGGGTGGAGCGGAAGTACAAGATCGACGACGCGGTGGGCGCCGTGGCGGTCCACGGCTATGCCGGCTTCGTCGGCCTTGTGATCTGCGGCTTCGTCCTCTGGGGCCACCCGAGCTCGCCCTATGAAGGCTACGCCGCGATCAATCCGCTGGGTCAGTTCGTCGGCGCGATCATCATGTTCTTCGTGCTCGGCTTCCTGCCCGGCTGGATCGTCGCCAAGATCCTGGCCGCGGCCGGCGTGCTGCGCATCCCCAAACAGGTCGAGTTGCTGGGGCTCGACTTCAGGACCAACCAGGAAGAACAGGCGGCCGCGGCCGAGGTCCGCGCCACCGAGAAGGAAGCGGCGGCCTGACCGGCCGGACGGAAACGAGACAAGGAGACTGAACCATGTCCACGACAGGTATCGAAAGCTGGGCGGTCGATCTGAAAGACGTCGGCGCCCTCTATCCGTTCCAGGGACTGGAAGGCCTCTTCGTGATCGTCGGCGTTGCCCTGTGGCTCGGCTGGCACGTCCTGCAGATGAGGGCGGAGAAGCGGGAATACGAGGACATCGTGCGCGAGCACGGAGACGACGCCACCATCGCGCGGGCCCTCGAAGGCGAGTGACCGCCGGCGGGTGGGCATACACTCGCCTGCCGGATCGGCCGAAACGCGGAGCCCCCGCCAGGAGACCGGCGGGGGTTTTCCGTTTTCGGCTCAACTCCAGGGGAACGGGCTGTTGCTCAACGGGTGGAGCTTCCCCTCCGCATAGCGGCTGAAGCGGAAGGGTTCGAGCAGCGCTTGCTTCTCGCCCATCATCTCGTCCGCGATCAGGTGGCCGACGCCGATCATTTTGAAACCGTGGTTGCTGTCCGCGACGATGTGGACGTTTTCGCAGAAGGTGTCGAACACCGGGAAGCTGTCCGGCGTGAAGCAGCCGAGGCCGCCCGAGGGTTCCTTCCTGAATTTGTCGATCTGTCCGGAGAAGCGCTCCTGGCAGAAGGCCAGCGCCGAGCACCACATATGGGCGAAGTCGTCGCCGACGATGAATTCCGGCGATTCGGGGCCGTAGGGATCGATCGCCACGTCGTCGGCGGGGGTCTTCACCTCATAGGGCATGGCGCCGCCCTGGACGCCGCCGAAATGGAAGTCCGGCTTGTAGTAGATGCCCCAGGGCCTGTCGGTGATGAGCGATCCGTCGACGTCGGAATGGAGCGGCGCATCGGTGTCGACATGGATGACCGGCGGCATGCCTCCGTCGTTGAGCCTTTGCAGGTCGGGGTCGACGCCGACGACGCCTTCTTCCAGACACCAGTACCGCCAGGCCGGGATACCGTCATGCATCCGGCCGTCCGGTCCCTTGATCGAGACCTCCCGAGGCAGGTCGAGCATGTCCCAGATCGTCTTGACCCAAGGGCCGACCGCGACGACCACCTGTTCGCATCTGATGGTTCCCCGCCCGGTGACGACGCCGGTGACCGCGTCGGAATTGCTGCCGCGCTCGAAATCGACGACCTCGACGCCCGTCATGATGCGTACGCCGCGGGCCTCGGCCTTGTCGGCGAGGCCATAGACGGCGGCGGTGTTGT
This sequence comes from Alphaproteobacteria bacterium, assembly GCA_965202835.1. Lineage (GTDB taxonomy): Bacteria > Pseudomonadota > Alphaproteobacteria > MPNO01 > MPNO01 > MPNO01. The sequence goes on from CBDBCA010000003.1 coordinate 384,438, forward strand.
TGGCGTATCCGCCCTTCTTCTCGTGCAGCACGGAAGTGATGCCCTCGGCTCGCCAGTCGGACAGCAAACCCTTCATATAGGCCATGCAGTCCTTCTCCCCTTCGATGAAATCGGAGGGGTAGCCGATCTCCTTCTGCTGCTCGTAGATGCTCGCGACATCCTCCCGCATGGCCTCGTGGCTGATCTGCATGTACCCGACTGGGTGATAGCTGAACCCGGCCGGATCGGTTTCCCAGACCTCCACGCTGTGAGCCATCAGCTCGCGCATTGCCGGCTGGAAATAGTTGTTCCGCACAACGCCGCAGGCGATGCCGCTGGCGCCGGCCGCGATCGCCGTCTTGTCGAGCACCAGGATGTCTTCGCCGTCGCCCCTTCCGGCCGCTTTCAGCCGTTCGGCCAGCCGCCAAGCGGTCGACAGCCCGTGAATCCCCGCACCGATCACGACATGGCGGGCATGGGTGGGAAAACTCATCGAAGCGCTCCCTCAGACAGGTTCGTACGAGCCAACGCGTTTCTTCCTGCACCGTCCGAATTGACGAAAACGGCGTGCGGGACGGCAAAATTCATTGTTCCGACGGTCTCCAGGGCGTATCCGGTCTCTTCCCGCCGTCACCCGCTGCCGACGAGTGCCAAGAGACATGACCCCGGAAACCCTGCGCGAACGATTTCTCATATGGCAGTGCCGGATTCGCCAGATCGCCATGCGCGAGGACGGGGGCCGGCCTTCCGAAGGCATGCGGCCGACAATCGAGTCCCCCGATGGCGAGATCCTCTCGGAGGGTGCGATCGTCCTGCTGGTGCGCCGCGAGCCGGCGGAAAGCACGGATTTCTTCGAATTTCAGGTCAGGAAGAATCATGACCCGAATGAGGTCTACCAAAAGGGCCTGACATTCCTGCAAGCGACCCATTACCATCGCGCCAACCGGTTTTCCGACGAAATGACGGCGTTGTTCCTCCCCGAATCCCGGCTCGCCGCGGTGCTGGCGGGGATGGAAACCTGCCGGCTGGATTTCCGCCAATTCGGACAGTCCTACCGGCTGCCCTGCGCGGTGCGAGAGATGGGGGCCGACGAGCCGGCTTATCGGAACACGCTCTGGCATAATCGGTTGTTCAACACCCAGCTCTCGGACGATGTCAGGATTTTCGGTTTCAAGCCGAACTGGACGGCGGCAGCCCTGCTGCTCGAGCCGAAGTGACCGCCTTCCTCTCAAGCCCGCCGATGGGAGAGAGGAGCACGTCAGAATTTCCGATAGGCCTTGTATAGCTCCACCATCGGGTGATCGGGAGACATCTGGAACTTGATCAGCATTTCCCGGGCGATCATGTCCCGGTCCTGCTGGTTGTCCGGCAGTTCCATGTCCTCGGGGATTGCGACCCAGCCGTTGATGTTCCGGTCGAATACGGCGGCCTGACCGTCGTCATAGCCCATATGGACGTCTTCCAGCCAGTTGAGGTCATCCCAGCCCATGAACTCCATATAGGCCTTCAGGAACGGGGTCAGCCTGTCGTAATCGGGCAGCAGGTTGACGTCATAGCGGTAGCCGATGTGCTGCCCGATGGCCCGTTCGCGTTCGGAATCGATGCCGCCGCCCTTCAGGAAGTGGTCGACATCGTCGATCTTTGCGCCCTTGTATCCGGATCCGACCATCTGGCGAGCCCTTCCGTCTAAATGTGGTGATAGTCCTCGACGCCAACCGTATAGTCGGTGCCGGCGAGCGGGACCTGCGCAATCGCGGAAGCTTCCATCGTCAGCGCGGCCAGGTCTTCCGGCTCGAGGCTGTGGATGTCGGTCTTGCCGCAGGCGCGGGCCATCATCTGGGCTTCCATGGTCAGCGTGTGCAGGAAGTTGTAAACGCGCTCCGCCGCTTCGTCTGGGTTGAGGCGCTTGCGCAATTCCGGGTCCTGGGTGGCGACTCCGACCGGACAGCGGCCGGTATGGCAGTGATAGCAGGCACCGGCCGGCACCCCCATCTCCGACGGGTAGTCCGCCTCCGGGATGTCCTTGTTGCAGTTGAGCGCCATCATCGCCGAATGACCTATGGCGATCGCGTCCGCGCCGAGCGCCAGAGCCTTGGCGACGTCGCCGCCATTGCGGATGCCGCCGGCATAGACCAGCGAAATCTCGCCCCGCTTGCCCAGGTCGTCGATCGCCCGCCGTGCCTGGCGGATGGCAGCCATGCCCGGCACTCCCGTTTCCTCGGTCGCGAGATGCGGGCCGGCGCCGGTGCCGCCTTCCATGCCGTCGATGTAGATGGAATCCGGATCGCATTTCACCGCCATGCGGACATCGTCGTAGACGCGCGCCGCGCCGAGCTTGAGCTGGATCGGAATCTGCCAGTCGGTCGCTTCCCTGACTTCCAGGATCTTCAACGCCAGGTCGTCGGGCCCCAGCCAGTCGGGATGACGGGCGGGTGAGCGCTGGTCGATGCCGGCCGGCAGCGAACGCATCTCGGCGACCTGGTCGGTCACCTTCTGCCCCATCAGATGCCCGCCCAGCCCGACCTTGCAGCCCTGACCGATGAAGAACTCGCAGCCATCCGCCAGCAGCAAGTGGTGCGGGTTGAAGCCGTAGCGCGACTGGATGCACTGGTAGAACCATTTGGACGAATAGCGCCGCTCGTCGGGAATCATCCCGCCTTCGCCGGAACAGGTGGCGGTGCCGGCCATGGTGGCGCCGCGGGCAAGCGCCGTCTTGGCTTCGAACGAGAGCGCACCGAAGCTCATGCCGGTGATGTAGATCGGGATGTCCAGCTCCACCGGCCGCTTGGCGCGCGGTCCGATCACCGTCCTGGTCTCGCATTTCTCGCGATAGCCCTCGATCACGAACCGGGTCAGCGTGCCGGGCAGGAAAGTCAGGTCGTCCCAGTGCGGAATCTTCTTGAACAGCGAGAAGCCGCGCATCCGGTAGCGGCCGAGCTCCGACTTCACGTGGATGTCGTTGATGACTTCCGGCGTGAATATCTGGCTCCTGCCGAGGATGTATTTCTCCTCGATCTCCAGCTTGGCGTGGCCGTTGTCAGGCGGGATCGAATCGTCAGGCATGTCGGTCTCTTTTCGCGGTCGACGGCGCTGGCTAGAGGACCAGCTTCTTCTCCGTCGGTTCGAGATTGTCGTAGCTCCAGAGCTGCTTGCCGGCGACGATCTTGGCGAAGTGATCGACGCCCTTCTCCGGCAGCAATTCGTACATGTTCAGCTTGCGGATGAGCCAGGCGCGGTCGAGATCGGTCAGCTCCGCTGGGACCGCGTCGACGCCGAGATCCTGGATCTCGCCGCCGATATAGATGGTGCCGTCATACATCGAATCGCCGAGATTCTTGCCGGCGTTTCCGCACACCACGATCCGTCCGCGCTGCATCATGAACCCGGAAAACGCGCCGGTGTCGCCGCCGACGATGATGGTGCCGCCCTTCTGATCGATCCCGGTGCGCGAGCCGACCGAGCCCTTGCACACCAGGTCGCCGCCGCGCAGCGCGGCGCCGAAGGTGGAGCCCGCGTTCTTCTCGACCACGCAGACCCCGGCCATCATGTTCTCGCCGAACGACCAGCCGACCCGTCCGGATATCCGGACGTTCGGGCCGTCGAGCAGGCCGCAGCCGAAATAGCCCAGGCTGCCTTCGACGATGATGTTCATCCGGTTGAGGATGCCGACGATCAGCGAATGCTTGGCGCCCGGGTTCCGGAGCACGATGCTGCCGTGACCGGTATCCATCAGGTCGCGGATTTTCCGGTTGATTTCCGTCGGCTCCAGCTCGGCACAGTCGATCTCGGCGCGACGGTTGAAGTCGACATCCCGCGCGAAGTGGTAGGCGAAACCGCCTTCGTTCTCGAGCTTGAACCTGGTCTTGATGTCCCGGCCCGTCAGGGGCTCGGTATGCATGCCCATCTGCGTGGAGACGGAGTCGCTCACGCCTGCCATACCCGAACCTCCTCGTCATAGGGGTCGGTGGTGTCGATCTCGTGCGGGATGATCGCCCGGATCGCGACTTCTTCCGATGCCAGCGCCACCAGATCGTCCGCTTCGTAGAGAACCATCGGCTTGGCGGCCATGGTGTCCTTGGCCATGCCGAGCTCGTCCCGCGTGGTGATCAGATAGGTGAAAACACCGTCGATCTCGTAAATCGACCTCTGGAGCGAGTCCTCCAGCGTCATGCCCCTCTCGAGGTTGACCGCGGTGTAGACCGCCAGAAGCTCCGAATCGCAATTGCTGACGAAGCGCTGCCCGTCGCGCTCGAGCTGGCGGCGCATCAGCCAGTAGTTGGTGATCTGTCCGTTATGGACGACCGCGATGTCGTTATACGGATAGGCCCAGTAGGGGTGGGCGGAACGGATATCGACGTCCGATTCGGTGGCCATCCTGGTATGGCCGATACCATGGGTTCCCCGGAACCCGCCGAGGTCGTAGGCGCCGGAAACGTCGGCTGCGTCGCCCAGATCCTTGATCAGTTCCAGCGCGTTGCCGATCGACAGGATTTCGGTGCCCTCGATCTCCTCGACCTGGTCGGCAAGCGTCTTCAGGTCGCCGTCATAGGAGATCCGGTAGCGGTTGGCGTATTCCGTCGGTTCGTCCAGGTCGAGAACCTTGACGCCGAGTTCCTTCAGCAGCTCGTCGACCGCAGCCTTGCGTTCGGCGATCGCCCGATGAATCTTCGTTCCGCCGCTCAAGTCTTCCTGTTCGGCCACCTTGAAACGCATGATGTACTCGTTGGGTCCGGGCTCGCCGTAGATCGCGAACCCGGTGGAGTCCGGGCCGCGGTGCTTCAGCGCCTGCAGCATGGCGGTCATTTCTCCGCCGATATTGCGGGCGCCGTCGCGGTAAATGAGTCCAGCGATGCCGCACATGGCACGTCCCTCCTGTCGAACGCCGGCTAGGGCAGGCAGTCGAGATAGGTTTCCATGTCCCACTCGGTGGTGGTGTGCAGGAAACGCTCCCACTCGTCCCGTTTGTACTCATCGTACAGCCGGTACATCTCGCCGGGCATCGCGGCCTTGATGACCTCGTCCCCGGCGAGCGCGTCCAGCGCGTCGCCGAGCGTCATCGGCAGCTTCCTGACCAGCTTGCCCGCTTCCATGGCCTGATAGATGTTGCGGTCTTCCGGCGGGCCGGGATCGATGTCGTTGCGGATGCCGTCGTCGGCCGCCTTGAGAATGGCGGCGGCCATCAGATGGGGATTCACCATCGAATCGACCGAGCGGTATTCGAAGCGGCCCGGCGCCGAGATGCGCAGGCCGGTCGTACGGTTCTGATAGCCCCAGTCGGCGAAGATCGGCGCCCAGAAGCCGGTATCCCAGAGGCGGCGGTAGGAATTCACCGTCGACGAGCCGATCGCGGTCAGCGCGCTGAGATGCTTCACGATTCCGCCGACGACCTGGAGCCCGACCTTGCCGGGCAGCTGGATGTCGTCGGTGTCGGGCATGAAAGTGTTCTCGCCGCCCTTCATATAGGTGAAGTTGCCTTCCATGCCCGGCAGCGGATCATTGCCGAGAGGGTTCACCACCTCTTCGCCGCCGCGCCACAGCGAGATGTTGTGATGGCAGCCCGACGCCGACACCCCCATGAAGGGCTTGGACATGAAGCAGGCGATCAGATTGTTTTCGCGGGCGACCTGGGCGCAGATCTGGCGATAGGTCGTCAGCCGGTCGGCGGTCCTGAGCGCGGTATCGAAGGTGAAGTTGAGCTCAAGCTGGCCGGGCGCGTCCTCATGGTCTCCCTGGATCATGTCCAGCCCCATGGCGCGTGAATATTCGATCACCCGCAGGAAGACCGGTCGCAGGCTCTCGAACTGGTCGATGTGATAGCAATAGGGGTTGGAGAAGCCGCCGTCCGGCTTGCCGTCCTCGCCCCGCTTCAGCCACATCATCTCCGGCTCGGTGCCGTGGCGCAGATGCAGCCCGTCGTGATCCTTCCGGAATTGCTCGTGGATGCGCCGCAGGTTGCCGCGGCAGTCGGCCGTCAGATAGGCGCCGGGTTCCTCGCGCTCTTCCCGGTTGCGGAACAGGGTGCACCAGACCCGGGCGACGCGCTTGTCCCAGGGCAGCTGGCAGAAGGTCTCGGGTTCCGGGATGCCCACCAGCTCCTTCTCGTTCGGACCGTAGCCCAGATATTCGCCGTGCCGGTTGACGAACAGGTTGACGGTGGCGCCGTAGACCAGCTGAAAGCCCCGCTCGGCCACCGTTTCCCAGTGATCCGCCGGGATGCCCTTGCCGCAAATCCGGCCGGTGATCGACACGAACTGGAGATAGAGGTACTGGATCCCCATTTCGTCGATCTTCTCACGGACCTGTTTGACCAGGTCGTCGCGGCCGTCCTGTTGTACAAAGGCTTCGATATCCATCATGTCGCCGTCCTCTCCTGGCGCGCCTTCCCAAGTCTTGCCGAATCGTCCGTGCCGTTGACTTGACCAATACGAACCATTACACTCACTCCGACCCGATAACGTTGGCTAGCATAGTTGTCATCGAATGACCAAGGCGTCATCGGCCGTTCATGATTCGAAATTCGGCCCAGACCGACAACGCAGCGTGGCCGGGCGATTTCCATTTTGCACTGCTTTGCGACCAATTGCAAACCAATGGTGCCAATATCAACCAATTAGCGTGAGGATGGAGTATTCGGCGAATTCGGGAGTGTGCCGTCATGGATGACGCGCGCGGTTCCGCACAGGAAGTCCGACCCGCCCCCGGCCCCATCCACGGGGAGCGCGGCCGCCATGTCGGGCACATCACAGCCCAGCTGCGAGAGGCCATTCGCAGCGGCTTCTATGTGAACGGAGACCAGTTGCCCGCCGAGCGCGAGCTCGCCGAGCGCTTCGAGACCGCGCGCAGTACCATCCGCAAGGTTCTGCTCAATCTGGAGGCCGACGGCCTGATCGAACGGCGGGTCGGCAGCGGCACCTTCGTCAAATGCGACGACATGTCGATGAACGCCGCGCATGACATCGTCAGCCGCGTCAGCCCGCTGGAGCTGATCGAAGCGCGTCTGGCCGTCGAGCCGCACATGATCCGTCTCGCGGTGCTCAACGCGACGGCCAACGAAATCAAGAGGCTGGAATCGATCCTGGACGATCTCGAGCAGTGCCGGAACGACAAGGAAGCCTTTTCCCGGCACGACAGCATGTTCCACGAGTGGCTCGCCAGGAGTTCCAAGAACCCCCTGCTGCTCCACCTCTACCAGCAGATCAACGCGGTCCGCGGCCACGACCAGTGGGACGCGATGAAGAACAAGATCCTCTCGCCCGAGGAGATCGACGAGTACAACCGCCAGCACCGGGCGTTGTTCGAGGCGATCGAGCGCCGGGATCTGGTTTCCGCGGTCAAGCACATCAACGAGCATCTGGAGAAGGCGCGCCAGGACCTGATGGGCGCCGGCGAAAATTAGGCCCGATCGCTCGTCGCGGGGGTAACCTGGCCCGGCGGGACCGTGCTGAACCAGACGTTCCAAACGCCTTTTCCCGTCCGCCGCGAGCAGTCGTCAGGCATCGCAATCGACCCAGACATCGGGGGATTGGGGCACCGCCTGACACAGCAGGATATAGCCCCTCTCCTTGTCGCGCCTCGACAGGACGGTGCTCTTGCGCATCGCGACCTCGCCGGATTTCCGGATCACCATGCAGGAGCCGCAATGGGCATCCTTGCAGGAGAACACCGGATCGAGACCCCGGGCCAGCATGCAATCGAGCAGCGTGTCTCCGGCGGAATAGGGCACCTCGTGTTCCGCGCCGTCGATAGTGGCGCGGAAGCTCGAGACGCTGTCGGTCGCGGCGGCGGGGGCCGGCGCGTCATGGGCGCCGTCGTCCTCGTCGGGCATGGTGAAGCGCTCGATGAACACATGGCGGTCGTCGATACCCAGCTCGCACAGCACGTCCATCGCCAGGTCCATGAAAGGCGCCGGCCCGCATATGAAGAAATCGCATTCCCTCCGGTCGGCCACGAAATCCGCGATTTGGTCGGCGTCGACCAGGCCGGCCTGCGCATCGAGATGATGGCGGCAGGACAGCCGGCCCGGAAACCGGGCGCGCAGGTCGTCGAGCTCGCGCCGGAAGATGATCTGGTCGTAATCCGTGTTGGCGTAGAACAGGTCCGCTGGCAGCGCGGTCTCGTGCAGCGCCTGCTTGATCAGCGAAATGACCGGTGTTATGCCGCTGCCGCCGGCGAACAGGACCGGCGGCCGGTCGCGGTTGCGCAGCACGAAGCGCCCGCTGGGCGGCGCGGCCTCGATGACGTCGCCGGGCCCGGGAACGTCGTTGAACCAGTTGGAGCCGATTCCGCCCCCGACCCGTTTGACCGTGACCTTCATCTCGGCATCGCAGGCGGGCGCGCTCGACAGCGAGTAGCAGCGCTCGACCCGGCGTTCCGGCGCGGGGATACGGAAGGTCAGGAACTGGCCGGGCCTGTAGGCGAACAGATGCGCGTGCTCGCCGGCCGGCCGCAAGGTGAACGACCTGGCCTGCACGGTCTCGTCGATGACCTCGCCCACCGTAAGCGGATAGAATTTCACCGGCGCATCAATGCGGCACGCATTCCCCGCTTGCAGGCGGCGAAGCCCGGTCGATCGCGGCCACGCGACGCCCTAGAACGCGGCGGCGGCGGCCTTGGCTTCCTCGATCAGCCTGGCCCGGGTCGCGGCCTGTTCCTCCGGCGATGTCAGCATCGGCTCGATGACCAGCGAACGGACATCCTCGAAACCGATGAAGCCGAACAGGAAGTCCAAATAGCGTTTCTGGAAGTCGACCTCGAAGAAATCGGAGGGCGGCATATAGGCCGCGCCGCGCGCCACGATCAGCATCGCCGGCTTGCCCTTGACCAGCCCTTCGTAACCGCCCTCCACGACGGCGAAGGCGAGGTCCGGCTGCACGACGATGTCGATCAGATGCTTCAGCTTGTAGGGAACGTTGAAATTCCACATCGGCGTGCTGAGCACGATCTTGTCGGCCGAATTCAGGCGGTTGAAGGTTTGCTCGACGATCCGCCAGGCATTCGCTTCCCGTTCGTCGAGCTCGCCGAGATCCAACAGCGTGTATTTCGCGTCGATTATGTCCAGGTTGAGCTCGGGGAGCTCGGTATCCCACAGATCCATCTTGTCGATCTCGTGATCGGGATTGGCCGCGCTGTAGGCGTCCAGGAACGCTTCCGCCACGGCGATCGAATGCGACCGCTGCTTGCGGGGAGAGACTTCGATATAGAGGACTCTGGTCATATTCTGCCTCGATTCGTCGTTATTTGACCTGCCGTTCCGCCGCAATCGTCACTCCACCAGGGCGATGGCGTCCCCCTTCCGGACGGGACCTTCCTTGATGACCGCCGCATAGACACCGGCAAACCCCTCGTGCGCCCTGGTCACGTGCCGCAGCAATGCGGGATCCGTCTCGGCGGTCTCGGGATGGATGGTGATGAACTTGCAGCGCGGGTCGCGCTCGACGACCATAACTTCGACCGTGTCGCCGATCCTGACCGCCTTGCCGACGAGCTCGTCCTCGTAGAACCCGCCCCTGTCGTTCCAGTCGACATAGAAGTTGGCGCGGAACTGCAGCTTGTGGATGTCGGTGCCGGTCTCCTCGCTGAGCTGGTCGACCGTCTGCAGCGAGAACAGCGTTACCGGCCGGCAGTCAACGATGTTGCGCTGGGTGTGGTGCAGCGCGAGCTCGCCTTCGGACTTGTCCTTGAGTCCTTCCAGGAAGGCCGGGTCCTCGATATCCACCACCGTCCCGTCGGGGATCTCCACCTCGACCCCGAAGGCGCCGGGGCCGGTCGGGAACGGCGCATGGATATTGGCCGGATGCCCCATCGCCTCTTCCATGTTGTCGGGCTTCAGGGTTCCGTCACGCTGCTTGAAGCGGGCCTGGTAGAGCACGTAGTCTTCCTGCTCGCGCGCCGTGTGCCAGGGAAAGGCCTTGTCGGCTGCGGTCGAGGAAACCGCGTAGACCCGGTCGCCCATCAAGCCGGTGAAGGCGACGAATATTTCGTCGACTTCTTCTCCGCGCATGCTCTTGACGGGATAACGCCAAATGCTCTCCAGATTTCCCAACATCGATTCGCCCCTCGCAATTATTGGTTGAGTTGTCGCCTCCAGCCGTGTGAACGAACGCCTGCGTTGCGAGGCACCCGTAGCGACCCACCGTCCGGAATTGGTGTCGTAATTGCCGACTTCAAGCGACTTGGGCTTGCCTTCCAGCAAGCGCACGTCCGGTCTCCCGAGCTGGCAGGTGTCATCTCTTGCCTACCAAACGCCGACCCGGGAGATCACTAGCCGAACAGACCGGATCGACTCTCACGATCCAATAGGGCCGCAGCGTATCGGCGACCCGCCCAAATTTGTAGCTGGCGCGGAATCGAGGCTATCACCACGCTCCCCGGGTGTCCAGCCGAGGTCCCCGGTCGGCGACGCGGGAGGCGGCGGCCCGTGTTCCTTTGCGTCCTTGCGGTCTCTACTCCGCCGCCGCGGCGTCCGCGGGCGTCTCTGGCGAAATCGGCCGATCGTGATCGAGCGCCGGTATTTTCACCCGTGCCCGGTCGACTTTCGCGGGATCGATCTCGGCCAGGGCGATGCCCTCGCCATCGCCGCCGTCGGCGAGGACCGCTCCCCAGGGATCGACGATGAGAGAATGGCCGAAACAGGCGCCGCCGCCCTCGATGTCGCCGTACTGGCAGGGCGAGATCATGTAGCAGCCGTGTTCGATGGCCCGCGAGCGGTTCAGCACATGCCAGTGCGCCGCGCCGGTCTCCTTCGTGAATGCGGCGGGGGCCGCCAGCATCGTCGCTCCGTTCCGGGCGAGTTGGCGGTATAGGGGCGCGAAGCGCAAATCGTAGCAAATCGACAGGCCGAGCCCGCCCCATGGCGTCCGCGCGACAACCGAACGGTCGCCCGGCGCGATGGTTGCCGATTCGGTGACCGGACCGGTTTCCAGAACGGCGTCGAACAGATGGATCTTGCTATAACGCGCAACGATCCGGCCATCGCTGTCGATGACATAGGCCCGGTTGGATATGCGGCCGTCCGGGTTCGCCACACCGAGCGAGCCGAGCAGAAACCAGACATTCCAGTCCCGGGCCGCCCGCGCGAAGGCCGGCAGCACGGGATGCTCGGTTTCCGGAAACGCCGTTGGAAGAAACAGGCCGCTCTCGGTGCGCAATCCGGAGAAATACTCGGGCGTACAAATCAGACCGGCGCCCGCCTCCGCCGCGTCCCGCGCAAGCCGGAGTGTCGTTTCGACGTTGAAGTCGACATCCGGCGTGGCGTTGTTCTGGATGCAGGCCGCGACGAAGTTCCTCGACATCTCCCGCCTCCGCCGGTTTCTCGCCGGCCGTTCGCTCAAGCCTTCACCCGGGACTTGGTCGGGTCGTAGAAGGGAAACGGCACCAACCTCGCCGGGATACGCTTCTGGTGGCCATCGAGCTTGCCGACTTCGACTTCGGTGCCCTCCGCCGACGCGGTCACGTCCATCCGGCACAGGGCGATGTTCTTGCGCAGGATCGGCGAGCGCATGGCGCTGGTAACGACCCCGACCTGGGCGCGGCCGATATGGACGCAATCTCCGTGCGCCGCGGGCTCCTGCCCGTCCAGCTCCAGACCGACCAGTCGGCGCTGCGGCGAGTCCCTGCGCCGGACCAGCGCTTCCCGGCCGACGAAGTCGTCCTCCTTGGACTTCAGAGGCACCGTAAAGCCGATGCCCGCCTCGAACGGGTCGGTCTGGTCGTCGAACTCGCAGCCGGCGAAGATCAGCCCCGCTTCGATCCGAACCATGTCCAGCGCCTCAAGGCCGAAGGGCGAGAGGCCGTGCGGTTCGCCAGCCTCCCAGATGGCGTCCCACACGCCCTCGGCGTCGCGCGGATGGCACCAGACTTCGAAGCCCAGCTCTCCGGTGTAGCCGGTGCGCGACACGATGACCGGAATACCGTCGTGATCGCCGATCCGTCCGATCGAAAAGCGGAACCAGCCGAGCTCTTCCATCGAGGGCTGAACCGGCGGCGTCCAGACAACATCCTTGAGGATATCCCGGCTCTTCGGCCCCTGGACGGCCACGTTATGGAGCTGGTCGGTCGACGATCTCACCCACGCGTTGAGGCCGAGCTTCCCGGCCTGCTCGCGCATCCACTCTCCTCCGTAATCGGAGCCCCCGACCCAGCGGAAATTGTCGTCGCCGAGGCGGAAGGCGGTGCCGTCGTCGATCATGCCGCCGGTCTCGTAGCACATGGCGGAATAAACCACCTGGCCGGTCGCCAGCCGCCGCATGTTCCGGGTGAGCACCCATTGCATCAGGCGTTCGGCATCCGGTCCCAGCACCTCGAACTTGCGCAGCGGCGACAGATCCATGACGACCGCGCGCTCGCGGCAGGCCCAATACTCGTCCAGCGCGCCGCGGTTGGTGAAACTGCTGGCCAGCCAGTAGCCGTTATATTCGGAGAAATTGCGGGTGTGCTCGGCAAACCGGCCGTGGAAGCCGGTTTCCTTCGTGAGCTTCGGATCGGCATCGGGAGTCATGCGATAGGCCACCGCTTTGGAAAACACGTTCTCGCGCGGGTAGACCCGCACGTGGATGTCGGTCGGGTTCCAGCCGTTGGCCGCGTCGATATCGTCGGGGCAGGCGGATGAGACGCAGACCAGATCGGTGAGCGCCCGCAGCAACACGTAATCGCCCGGCCGCGACCACGGGTTGTCGAAGAACGCCTGGTTGGCGTCATCGAACCCGGTATTGAAGAAGAAATTGAGCGCCATCCAGCCGCGCCGCGCCGCGATCCCGAAGGGCGCCAGGGCGCGGTTGAAATTGTCGGTGCAGTTGACGTGGCCCGGATAACCCATGTCGTCGTAGTACTTGGCCGTGCAGGCAAAGAGGAAGCTGTCGTGCCGGCCGCACGTGTCGCGTACGACCTCGACCGTCGGCTGCAGGTCGGGGTCGTAGAATTTCGACAGCAGGCCCGGCGCCGGGTAAGCGTTGCCCATCAGCGTCCGGGTCGCGGTCGCATCCAGGCAGAGCTCACGTCCCGCGTCGAGGCCGGCGACGGTGAATGCCTGGAAGTCGGAACATTCTCTTCCCTGCACGTCGACGATCTGGATGAATTCGCCCGCCCTGACCTCGTAGGCTTCGGCGGTACGGGCCGCGACGCGCCGGTCGATGCGTGGGTCGGCCAGCGGCTCGGGCACCGGATGCTCGTCCGGCGCAACCGGGTTGGCGCGGACGACGAAGACCTCGACCGACGTGGGCGGATCCTGCCGGTCGACGCGCATCTGGCCGCCAGGCGCCGCCACGAAGCAGACCAGCGGCCGTTCGGCGGTGAAGGTCGCTTCGTCCCCCGGACACGACTCGCCGCCCAGGACGTCGATCGACCGCGCCGCCGCGATGTCGAGGCCCCGGCGCCGCAGGCTTCCAGCCAGCGACCGGGACGGTTCGCCGCCGGCGCCCAGGATCGACTTGAGACCCTCGGCCCCGCCCTTCGCGGCGGCGCCCAGCGCTTCCGTATCGGCCGAGCCGTCCGTCGCGAAGGCCGCGATCTCCGCGGGCTGGCGTCCTTCCCGGTCGCGCAGCGTGACGGTGTCGCCGGGTTCCAGGGAAAAGACGGTCGCCGCGCCGCCCTCGGCGACGTAGCGCTCGACCCCGAAGCCCAGCGTCGGCACGCCGGGTAGCAGGACGGCGCCGGCGGTCGAGGGCCGTTGGCGCGGTTTCGAAGTACGGCCGTCGGGCATGGCAGATCCCCCAGTCTGCGAGGTCCAGCGTAACGGCGCCGCCTCGCCCATACTACCCGCCGAGATAGGCGCGGCGGACATGGTCGTCCTCGTGCAGATCGTTGGCCGGCCCTTCCAGCGCCACCGATCCGGCTTCCAGCACATAGGCGTATTGCGCCAATAGCAGTGCCATCTCGGCATTCTGTTCGACCAGCACGACCGGGATGCCCCGGCCGGAGATGTCGGTAACGATGCGCGCGATCTCCTGGACCATGACCGGCGACAGACCCATCGACGGCTCGTCCAGCAACAACACCCGGGGGGCGCTCATCAGCGCCCGGCCGATCGCCAGCATCTGCTGCTCGCCGCCGGACATGGATCGCGCCCATTGCCGCCGGCGCTGGGCAAGGCGCGGAAAGCGGTCGAAGACATCGGCCAGCGAGGTCCCGACCGCCACCCGGTCCTTGCGCAGGAAGGCGCCGGTGCGCAGGTTCTCCTCGACGGTCAGATCGGGAAACACCCGACGGCCTTCGGGAACGTGGGCGATCCCGCGGCGCACGATCTCTTCCGGCGCAAGCCCGTCGATCCTCGCATCGTCGAACCGGATCTCGCCCCGGGTCAGCGGTTCGAGTCCGGAAATGGCGCGCAGCGTCGTCGTCTTGCCGGCGCCGTTCGCGCCGATGATGGTCACGATGCCGCCGGCCGGAACCGTCATGGAGATGCCTTTGAGCGCCGCGACCTTCTGATAGCGTACCTCGATATCCCGGAGCTCAAGCAGCATGACCCGCCCTGCCCTTCGCGGCGGCACCCAGATAGGCTTCGATGACCGACCGATCGTTGCGCACCGTCTCCGGCGCGCCTTCGACCAGGAGGGCGCCGAAATTCATCACCGTGATGGTGTCGCACAGGTTCATGACCGCCTGCATGTCGTGCTCGACCAACATGACGGTGACGCCGCCGTCGCGGATGCGCCGGACCAGCGCCATCATGCGCCGGGTCTCCTGCGGGTTCATTCCGGTGAACGGCTCGTCCAGCAGCAGCACCTTGGGCTCCGCCGCCAGGGCGACCGCCATGCCGAGCATGCGCTGGTGGCCGTGCGACAAGTTGGATGCGGGCTCGTCGGCCAGCTCTTCGAGGCCGAAGAAGGCGAGCGTATCCAGTGCCTTGACGTCGGCGGCCCGCTCCGACGTCCGGTCGGTGCCGAGCAGGCGGCTGACGAACCCGGCGCGGGCGGCGAGGTGGCGGCCGATCCGGACATTGTCGAGGACCGACATCTCCTGGAACAGAGTCGAGCCCTGAAAGGTGCGCACCAGCCCCATCGCGGCAAGCGCGCTCGTCTTGCGGCCGGAAATGTCCCGGCCGCGAAAGAGCACCTGCCCGCCATTCGGCGCGTAGAAGCCGCTGATCACGTTGAATGTTGTCGTCTTTCCGGCGCCGTTCGGCCCGATCAGCCCGTGAATCGCCCCCTCGCGGACGGAGAAACTGAAATTGTCCACAGCGACCAGCCCGCCAAACCGACGGGTCAGCCCGCGCGCTTCCAGGATCGGCGGGTCGACCGGGCCGCTCATGCCGCCTGCCCCCCGGCCGGCGTCGGCCGGTCCCTCCGGGGGCGCCGCAAACGCGCCCGCATTTTCGGCCCCAGGCTTTCCAGACCGTCCGGCAGATAGCGCACCGAGAGGATCAGGATGGCGCCGTAGATCAGGGGTCGGACCGTGTCCAGGCCGAGCCCCCGCAACACGACCTCGTTGATCACGGTCAGCACGACGACGCCGAGGATCGGGCCGTGCAGGGTCGCGGTGCCGCCGACGATCGTCCAGACCAGGACGTAAACCATCTGGTCGACGCCGAACCGCGTCGGATTCACCGCCCCGACATAGTGGCCGTAAAGGCCGCCGGCGATCCCGGCGAAGAAGGACGCGATGACGAAAGCCAGCGTCCGGTATCGGAACGTGCCGACGCCCACCGATTCGGCGAGCCTGTCCTGCCAGTGAATGGCGTGGAAGGTGAGGCCGATACGCGACCGCTCGATCCGGCGCATGACGAACAGCGATACCGAGACCGCGATCAGCGCCAGGAAGTAGTAGTTGACCGGCTCGTAAAAGTCGATCTGCAGGAACCCGACGTCGATGTCCGGAAAGGCGTCGATCCGCTTCAACCCCTTGGGACCGCCGAACGGGTCGGTGAATCGCTTCCAGATCAGGCGGATGATCTCGCCGGCGGCAAACGAGCCGATCAGGAAATAAAAGCCCTTCATTCGGAACAGCGGGACGCTCAGGATCGCCGCGCCGGCCGCGGCGACCACGCCGCCCGCCAGCATGGAGACCGGCACCGGCACGCCGAGCCGTTTTGCGAGCAGCGCGCTGGCATAGGCGCCGACCCCCATCATCACGACATGGCCGAGCGACCACTCGCCGGTGAGCGTGAGCAGGCGGTAGCTGCACACCAGCAGGACGTTGATCACCAGCAGGACGGCGATCTCCTGCTGCGAATAGCTCAGCAGATAGGGCAGCACGGCCAGCGCCGCGAACAGGAAGAGCAGCCGAAGCCTCGCGGCGATGCGCCATACCGGGTTGCCCTGCCGTTCAGGCACGTTCCTTCGCCCCGAACAGGCCGGTCGGTCGCACCACCAGCACGGCAAGCATCAGCGCCAGGCCAACGATGTTGGCGATCACCCCGTCGAAGAAGGTCGTCACGAAGGTGTGTACGAAGGCATAGAGCACGGCTGCGATCACCGCGCCTTCGAGGCTGCCGATGCCGCCGACGATGATGATGATGAAGGCGGTGACGATGACCGAATGGCCGATATAGGGCGTCGGGCTGACCAGCGGCGCTGTCAGCGCACCGGCGGCGCCGGCCAGCGCGGCGCCGATGAACATGGCGATGCGCGCGGTCTGGGTCATCGAGATACCCTGGAGCGCGGCGGCCTCCGCATCCTGGGCGCAGGCGCGCAGTGCCCAGCCGAATTTGGTGCGTTTGAGGAAGGCCCAAAGCGCGACCAGCAGCACGATGGCTGCGACGATGACGAACAGTCGCTGATAGGTCAGGACCGCGCCGAAGACCTCAAGTTTCTCATGGGTCGCCGGCGGGACATGGCCCATCCGTCGGCCGAAGCCCAGAACGACCAGGGTCTGCAGGATCAGCAGGAAGCCGATAGACGCGATCAGCCCGCTCAGCGGATTGTCCCGCAGAGGCCGGAACATCGCGCGTTCCATGAAGAGGCCGACGAGGCCGACGAACACCAGCCCTGCGGCGGCCGCCAGCAGAAACGGGAAATTCTCCTGGGCGTACAGGAACACGACGCAGTAGGCGCCCACCATGTAGAGTTCGCCATGGGCGAAGTTGATCACGCCCATCACGCCGAAGATCATGACCAGCCCGACCGCGATCAGCGACATGTAACTGGCGGCATACATGGCGTTGATGGCGGTCTGCCACAGCAGATCCATCGGGAAGCCTCAATCGCTGCGGCGGATAAACGGAACCGGGGCCGGGCAGAGCCCGGCCCCGGCAGCCGGTCCGGGCGCGACGGCGATGCCGTCTCGAACGCCGTACCGTATCAGCGCTGGTTCCACATCTGACCCAGCGCGGTCATGTGCTTTATCATCAGCTTGCTGTGCTTTTCCCACCAGGCGGGGATGGATTTGAACGCCTTGATCCGGGCCTTGCCGTCCTCGATGACGACGACCGGCCAGTTGCCGACCAGGGCGTTGTCGATACCGAACAGCTCCTTGCCCCACCACTTGGCTGTGCCGAAGGCGTGCTTGCCGGTGCCGCCCGCCTTCATCGCCTTTAGCACGGCCGCCGGCTCCGCGCTCCCCGCCCGGGTCGCGGCGTCGGCCCACAGATCCATGATCGAGGCGTACTCCCAGGAAACGGCGCTCCATTCCTTGGCGCCGAAGCGCTTGGAATACTCGGCGTAGAACTCGTTCGGCTTGACGAAATTCACGTCCTTGCTGTTCAGCGCCGGGTCGTCGAAATCAGGGAACTGGAAGATGAAGCCTTCCATGAACTCCTTCGACGTCTTCTCGATGATCTTCTGGTAGAAGTCGGCGGTGCAGGAGATGATCTGGCCCTTGTAGCCCTGCTGGAACGCCTGCTCGCAGAGCGGGTGGACGTAATCGGCGTAGCAGGTGTCCAGGCACAGGATATCCGGCTTCTTGGCCAGCAGCTTGGTCATGACCGGCGCGAAATCGGTGGTCGCAGGATCGAAGAATTCCGGCTTGTCGACCATCTCGATCCCGGCCGCCTCGAAGGCCGCCAGGTAGGTCGCCACCGACGGCTTGCCGAGGGCGTCGTCCTGCGCGCAGATCGCCGCGGTCTTCAAATCCTTCTTGTTCTCCGCCAGCCATTCGACGCCGGTCACGTTGTAGATCGGATGCACTTCGCAGGGCGCGAGAAGGGTCTTGGTCTCCGGCGACAGGTCGCTCGGCAGCAGCGTCGAGAACAGCATCCCTTCGCGTTCGGCGATCTTCTGCACGCCGGGCCAGGTGTCGCCGCCCAGCATCATGACGAACTTGACTCCGTCTTCCTTGATCAACTTGGTGGCGCCCGTCCGCGCCTTGGCGGCGTCGTACTCGTTGTCGTAGCCGACGAATTCAATCTTGTGCGACGTGCCGCCGATCTTGACCCCGCCCTTGGCGTTGACCCAGTCGGCCCAGATCAGGCAGCCGTCGAGCCCTGGCTTGCCCCATGCCGCGACCGGGCCGGTGAGGGGCGCCAGGAAACCGATCTTGATGGTATCGCCGGCGGCGAAGGCGACGCGTGGCAGGCCACTGCCCATCGCAGCAAGCGCCGCACCGGACGCCGAGGTGCCGAGAAATTTTCGTCTGCTGATTTTGCGATCGAGCGACTTGTTCGACATGCGTGCCTCCCTAAGTTGCTTCATCGGGCCGATCCGTCAGGGCAAAGACCAATTCGGACCAATTCGCACAGCGGGTCGCCTGACACGGCGCGATTGCGTTTGATCCCCGACAGCATGCCAAACTAGGGGATGGTTGCAAGCGAAATATGCGGTATTGTACCTGATCGACTCGATTGGCTCGGTCCCGACGAACCGAGGGACCGACGACAATCGAAGCGAAATTGGTATATATTGGTGTAGATTGGTATCCACGGCGAAGACGATTCTTGACACGGCGCCAGTGTTCCGGGTCGATCCGGGCCGCCGGCCAGCACAGAGAGTGTGACCATGGGCAAACGGGTTGCGGTGATCGGCGCGGGGCCATGCGGCCTTGCCCAGCTGAGGGCGTTCCAGTCGGCGAAGGCGGGTGGGGCGGAGATTCCCGAGGTCGTCTGCTACGAGAAGCAGGCGGACTGGGGCGGGTTGTGGAACTACACCTGGCGCACCGGGCTGGACGAGCACGGCGAGCCGGTCCATTGCTCGATGTACCGCTATCTGTGGTCGAACGGCCCCAAGGAAGGTCTGGAGTTCGCCGACTATTCCTTCGAACGGCATTTCGGCAAGCAGATCGCGTCCTACCCGCCACGCGAGGTGCTGTTCGACTATATCGCCGGCCGGGCGAAGAAGGCAGGCGTGCGCGGCTGGATCCGCTTCCGCACGCCGGTCCGGCGCGTCACCCATGACGCCGGGTCCGGCCGGTTCACGGTCACCGCCCACGACCTGGCGACAGACGAGGAAGACAGCGAGAGCTTCGACCATGTCATCGTCGCGACGGGCCATTTCTCGACCCCGAACGTGCCGCATTTCGACGGCCTTGACCGGTTCAACGGCCGGGTCATGCACGCGCACGATTTCCGCGACGCCGTCGAGTTCAGGGACAAGGACATTCTGATCATCGGCACCAGCTACTCGGCCGAGGACATCGGCTCGCAGTGCTGGAAATACGGCTGCAGGTCGGTCACCGCCAGCCATCGCACCGCGCCGATGGGCTATGACTGGCCGGACAACTGGAAGGAAGTGCCGCTGCTGCGGAAGGTCGAGGGCAACACCTGCACCTTCAAGGACGGCTCGACGGCCGACATCGACGCCATCATCCTGTGCACCGGCTATCTGCACCATTTCCCCTTCATGGCGCCGGAGTTGTGCCTCAAGACCGCCAATCGTCTAGCGGCCGCAGACCTCTACAAGGGGGTGGCCTGGGTGGACAATCCGAAGCTGTTCTATCTCGGCATGCAGGACCAGTGGTACACCTTCAGCATGTTCGACGCTCAGGCGTGGTATGTCCGCGACATCGTCCTGGGCCGGATCGCGGTGCCGGACCGCGAAGCCCGCGCCGCCGACGTCGCCGAGCGGGAGGCTCGGGAAGACGCGCTCGAGGACGATTACGGCGCGATCCGCTACCAGGGCGACTATGTCCGGGAGCTGATCGCCGACACCGACTATCCCAGCTTCGACGTCGACGGCACCGACGAAGCCTTCTTCCAATGGAAGAAGAACAAGAAGCAGGGAATCATGACCTACCGCGACAACGGCCACCGCTCCGTCATGACCGGCACCGACGCCCCGATCCACCACACCCCCTGGGTCGAGGCGATGGACGACTCCATGGGGAGCTATCTCCGCGACGACTAGCGGCGTCCCCGGCCATGGGCGACGTGACGGCGGAATGGGAGTGGGACGCCCTCTCCGCCGCCGCGCTTGACGCCTATCGCGCGGCGCGGCGCGAGGAGGCGGTCTATCTATGGCGGCGGGCGGGAGCGCTTGCTCGGGATTTTCCGGCTGGCGACCCACGCCGCGCGGCCAGCGAGAACAACGGCGCCCTCGCCCTGCTGATCGATCAGGATCACGAGAGTGCCGTCTCGGCCCTGTCCGCGGCGCTTGCGTCGTGGACTGCCGCGCTGGAATGGATCCGCTCCATGGCGGTCGCGGCAGTGGCCCGCAGTTCGCTCTTCCACCAGCGTATGGAACAGCGCCATACCGAGACCTACGGCGACGTCCGGCGCGCGCGGCACCGCGAGTTCCTGAGCGGTGCGGCGGCGCTCACCCGCTTCAATCTCGCGATCGCCCGGCTTTTCCTGGACCAGGACGAAGCGGCCGACGATCTGCTCGAATTCGCGCTCGCCGAGCGCGAGCGGGCGTTCGGGCCGAATAACGGCGAAGTCGCCGAGATCGCGCGGGTGCTGTCGGGGCGGGCCGACGCCGCCGGCGACGGCGCCCGGATGGAGTTCTACGACGCCAAGATCCGGACCGCCTCGGAGAACCGGGCGGCGGACGTGCTCGACGCGTGGCGCCGGGAACAGCCGCGGGAGATGACCGACACCCGCCGGCTGCTGGCGGCGGTCCATCTGACGGCGATCGTCCACGAGAGGGATTTTCTCTAGTGTCTTGTTTCAAAAATTACTAGTCAATTTGTTTATTCTGTGATTCTGTGCGCCCCGGATCGGCGATCTGGAGGCGGGGATGGCGCGCGGCAAGGCGGTAGCGATTGTTGTGAGCGACGAGGAGCGGGTTGAGCTGGACCGGCGGGTACGGCGTCGCAAGTCGTCGCACGGCGCGGCGCGGCGGGCGCGGATCGTGCTGCTTGCGGCGGACGGTCTGAGCAACTTGGCGATCGCGGAGAAGCTGGGGGTCTCGCGGCTGACCGTCGGCACCTGGCGGCGGCGCTTTGCCGAGCGGGGTATCGCGGGGCTCGACGACGAGCCGCGGCCGGGCGCGCCGCGCAAGATCGGCGACGACAAGATCGCCGAGGTGGTGACGCGGACGCTGGAAACGGTGCCCGACGATGCGACCCACTGGAGCCGCCGCTCGATGGCCCGGGCGAGCGGCATCTCGGCGACGACGGTGCACCGCATCTGGAGCGCCTTCGGATTGCAGCCGCACCGCTCGGAGACCTTCAAGCTGTCGAGCGATCCGCTGTTCATCGACAAGGTGCGCGACATCATAGGCCTCTATCTCGACCCTCCCGAGCGCGCGCTGGTGCTCTGTGTCGACGAGAAGAGCCAGATCCAGGCGCTCGACCGCAGCCAGCCGATGCTGCCCATGCGGCCCGGCCAGGCGGAGCGGCGCAGCCACGACTACAAGCGCCACGGCACCACCACGCTGTTCGCCGCGCTCGACGTGGCGACGGGTGCGGTCATCGGCAGTTGCATGAGGCGGCATCGGGCGCGCGAGTTCCGCGCCTTCCTCGACGCGGTGGAGCGCGACCTGCCGGCCGAGCTCGACATCCATGTCGTCATGGACAACGCTTCCAGCCACAAAACCAGGCTGATCCAAAGCTGGTTCGACAAGCGGCCGCGCTGGCACCGCCACTTCACGCCGACATCCGCCTCGTGGATCAATCAGGTCGAGCGCTTCTTCGCGCTGCTCACCGAGCGGCAGATCAAGCGCGGCGCACACCGCTCCACCGCCGAACTCGAGGCCGCCATCGAGCGCTACATCGAAACCCATAACCGCAATCCCCGGCCGTTCCGCTGGACCAAATCGGCCGACGACATCCTGGCTTCCATAGAACGCTTCTGCCAAAGAACCCTCAGCGTCCACGAAAAAGTTGAATAAAAACTTCTGAATCAGGACACTAGCCCGCATTTCTCACCACCGGCCGACGGAAAGCCCGCGGCATGGCCGACCCCAAGGCTGTCACCCCGGACCTGTTCCGGGGTCCAGGCCTGCCCCGGACCGCGACCTGTCCCGGACCCCGTTCCGGGATCCGGGAAAACCGGGCGAGAACGGTGCCTGTGGCTCTGGACCCCGGAACAACTCCGGGGTGACAGCCGGGGCGCGGGACAGAGCGCGAGCATCGCCGAGCCGGTCCGCGACCCGACAAGTGCTTGTCACAATGCCTCTTTCCTTGTCCGACACCTCTGACCGCCAACCCTTTGTGAGAAATCCGGGCTATAGTATGGCGCGACAATCTGGGTGAGAGCCGCGCGTCAATCAGGATGAGATTCCCGGCGGCAGCGGCGGGGGGATGATTCCCTCGCGCGGCGGCGATTGCAAGCGGGTTTTGATTGTCGCGGCGCGACCGGTTTCGCGGTCTTGATTGTCGCGGAGGGACGGTCGGGCGGAGATTAAGCGGCCCGCGGAGGCGGTCCCCGCGGGCCGTGAGTTTGGCGGCCGCTTCGCCGAGTTGGCGTCGGCGGATCAGTCCTTGGTGTTTTTCCCGGTGGCGTAGCTTGCCGGTCGGCCGGCCTTTCGCTTGCCCCTGTCGAGCGCTTCGCGGCGTCTGTAGCTCTCGACGTTCATCTCGAGGATGGTGGCATGGTGGACGAGGCGATCGACGGCGGCCACGGCGGTTGTTTCGTCGGGGAACACCTTGTCCCAGGCGCCGAAGGGCTGGTTTGCGGTGATCAGCAGCGATCGCCGTTCGTAGCGCGCCGAGATGAGCTCGAAGAGCACGCCGGTCTCGGCCTGATCCTTCTGGACGTATGCGAGGTCGTCGAGGATCAGAAGGTGGAAACGGTCGAGCCGGGCGAGCAGGGCTTCCAGGGCGAGCTCGCGGCGCGCCACCTGCATGCGCTGGACCAGATCGGTGGTTCTGGTGAAGAGCACGCGGTATCCGTTCTCGACCAGGGCGAGGCCGATGGCGGACGCGAGATGGCTTTTGCCGGCGCCGGGCGGGCCGAAGACCAGGCAGTTGGCGCCCTGGGTAAGCCAGGCGTCGCCGGCGGCGAGCGCGTTGACCTGGGCCTTCGAGATCATCGGCACGGCGTTGAAGTCGAAGGACTCCAGGCTCTTGCCGGGGAGCAGCTTTGCCTCCCTGAGATGGCGTTCGATGCGCCTTCGGTCGCGCTCGGCGAGCTCGTGCTCGGCGAGCGCGGCGAGGAAGCGGGCGGCGGTCCAGCCCTCGGCGTCGGCCCGCTTTGCGAAGCTCTGCCAGAGTTGGTTGATCGTCGGCAGGCGGAGATCGGCGAGCATTAGGGAGAGCTTGATGGCGTCGACCTTGTTGGGGTCGGCCGCGCTCTTGTCGTTCCGGTCGGTCATGCCGCGTCTCCCACGCCGAGCAGGGTCCCGTAGCCGGCCAAGTGCGGCTTGGTGACATCGACGCTGGGCATCTTGCCGCGGTCCGGCGCGAAGCGGGTCTTGAGCTTGACGGGATCGGGGAGCCCGCCGGCCTTGAGGGCGCGGTCGATCTCCGCGGCCAACTCGGCCTCGCAGCTCTCCTCATGCGCCAGCGCCAGCAGGGCGACGGCGAGCCGGCAGGCCTGGCGGTCGCCCACCCGCTCCAGGGCCCGCTCGAAGCAGCGCCGGTAGGGCGCACGCGGGAACAGCTCGTCGCGATAGACCAGGTTCTTGAGCGCCATCGGCTTCTTCTTCAGCGAGTGGATGACGTGGCGGTAGTTGACGACATGAACGTTGGGGCCGCTCGCCCCGGCCCGGCCGCGCGGCAGGGTCAGGATGCGGGTGCCCGAGAGGAAGAGTTCGAGCCGGTCGTCGTAGAGGCGTCCGCCGAGCCGGTGGCCGATCAGCCGCGAGGGCACGGTGTAGAACACGCGGCGCAGCACGAAGCCGGACGACGAGGTGATGTTGACGCTGATCGGCTCGTAATCCGCGGTCCGGTCGACCGGCAGGTCCCGCAGCGTCGCGCGCTCGGCCTCGATGCCCCTGGAGCGGTGGGCGTTGGCACGCCCGACCACCTCGGCGATGAAGCCGCGATAGGCGTCGAGATCGTCGAAGTCCGACGAGCCGCGCAGCGCCAGGGCATCCGCGATCGCGCGCTTGAGGTGGCCGTGTGGCCCCTCGATCGCGCCGTTCTCGTGCGCCGCGCCGCGGTTGTTGCGCGAGACCGTCATGCCGTAATGGGCGCACAGCGCCTCATAGCGCTCGGTCATGTCCTCGGCTTCGTCCCTGCGCAGGTTGCGGAACGCCGCCGACAGGCTGTCGGTGCGGTGCTCGCGGGGCGCGCCGCCGAGATGCCACAGCGCGTCCTGCAGCCCCTCCGCCAGCGCCGTGAAGCTCTCGCCGCCGAGCACCACCTGGGCATGGGCGAAGCCCGACCAGGCGAGCCGGAAGTGATACAGCATGTGATCCAGCGCCTGCCCCGCCACGGTCACGCCGAGCGCGCCCATGCGGGTGAAGTCGGACAGGCCCTGCCGGCCCGGCTCGTGCTTCTGGCGGAAGATCACATCCTTCTCCGCGCCGTGCTCGGCGCGCCAGACGCGGATCCGTCGCTCCAGCGTGCGCCGCACCCCCGGGTCCAGCTCGGGATGGCGCAGCATCAGCTCCTGGAACACGCCGACCGGGCGGATGCCCGGGCTGGTCTCGAGAATCGGCACGACTTCGGTGTCGAAGATATCGGCCAGTGGGTCCGGGCGGCGCCGGCCCCGCGGCTTCTTCTCTTGAATGGGCGGCGCCGGATCGGCGGCGAGCCGGTAGCCGGTGGCCCGGCTGAAGCCCGCCTTGGCGGCCGCCACCTCGATGGTGTCGGTCTTCTTCTGGGTCATGAACAGCCTCTTCTGGCGATCGGTTATGTGACGCCCGGGCAACGCCGCGCTCTCCCGCTTGGAAAAGCATCAGCGTTCGCCCGGCCGGCCGAATCCGCCAGAAGGCCCGGGGGAAAATTTTGCGAGCCGGCGGCCCGGAACTCCGGTCGGGCTACGCCCTCCCTCCGTTCCGGGCCGCCGCCTTCCCCCGTCTCATCCTGATTGACGCGGAAGTCTCAGGTTGATTGTCGCGCCGCACTATAGCGTGTCTGCTTTAGTTGGAACCGCCTCGTCCATTTTCTTCCGTCATGGTCGGCGAAGGCCGACCATCCACGTTTTGTTTTTGATTCCAGAGACTTAAAACTCGTGGATGGTCGGCCTTCGCCGACCATGACAGTTAGGAAGCAAGGGTAACAGCGCTTCTATCTGAAACGGACAGGCTCTAGATCCGCCCTCGGACAGTCATTCCAGCCCCAACACCTTCTTGCGTTTCCGGGCCCAGCAGTTGATCAGCTGGTCGGCGATCGGGCCCAGGAAGGCGATGCAGGGACCTACGACCAGCGACTTGTCCGCGTTGTTGTCCGCCTTGGATCGGAAGATCTCCTGCCCGAGGTCCGTCGTGCCGATGAAGGCGGCAAACGACCGTGAACAGCGCGTACATGATCGTCTGGTTGATGCCGAGCACGATCGCCGGGAAGGCAAGCGGCATGCGTACCTTCCAGAGCAGCTGGCGCGGCGTGCGGCCCGCCATGATGCCGGCCTCGCGCACTTCCGGCGACACTCCCTTCAGCCCGAGGATGGTGAGCCGCGCCGTTACCGGGAAGGCAAAGACGATCGTGGCGATCGTGCCCGCCTTGTGCCCGATGCCGATAAAGATGGCGACCGGGACCACCTTCAGGGTGACCATCGACAGTTCCCATTTTCCGATGATCGCCATATAGGCGAAGCAGATCCCGGCGATAATGCCGAGCTGGCGGCCCTGCAAATACCACCCGAGTACGATCGCGAGGCCGGCGACGGCGATCCAGGGCAGTCCCGGAACCGATTCGGAGAACCCGGCAACCAAGACTGCCTCGACGAAGTCGAGCGGGCAGTCGATCAGGTCGGCGATCGCCCGGGTCATGTCCCGGAGGGTGAGGAGGCCGAATATCTCCTCCCTGCGCGGGAT
Organism: Alphaproteobacteria bacterium; assembly: GCA_965202835.1. GTDB lineage: Bacteria > Pseudomonadota > Alphaproteobacteria > MPNO01 > MPNO01 > MPNO01. The sequence continues at coordinate 410,579 of CBDBCA010000003.1, forward strand.
TTCGACCGCCGCGTTGATCCAGCCGACGAACGGCGCCGACCATTCCGGTGGGACGATTTTCAGCCAGCCGGACAGGAACGGTGCGACCGCCAGGACGAACACGGTCGGCGCCAGTAGGAAAAGCGTGACGCGGACGCCGGACTGCCCGGTGCCGGCCACCCAGCGCCGGACCGGGAGCCCGCCCTTCAGAACCGCGGCTTCAGCCACCGGAATCGGATTCCCGGGAGAAAAGCACGTCGAGGATCCGGGCGCGGCTCACCACGCCGACAAGTTCGCGACCGCCGCCACCAAGCCGAAGGGCCTTTTTCTTGCAAGCCTGGCCGCCTGGGAGCGACAGGGGTGCGCTTCGCGTCGGATTTCGTAATCGCGGCGGCTATCGACGCGCCTGGACCCTGGCAGACGACCTCCTCTGGCTTGTAGCGTCTCACCACCGCCCCCGGTCTTCCTCATTCCATAACCTGAGCATGGAAAATTCGATTGGGGAGGATCGATGCCGATCCATGCCGTATTCCCGCGGGTCGAGCGCGTCCCGGTGGTAGGATCGGAGCGAACAACGCCCGGGAGGGCCCGAAATTGAAGCTCAGCACCGATCGTATCCTGACCACTCACGTCGGCAGCCTGCCGAGGCCGGACGACCTGCTGGCGCTGCTGCAGGCCGAGGAGGAGGGCCACGAATACGACGCCGACGCCCTTGCTTCCCGGGCGAAAGCGGAGGTCGCGACGGCGGTCGCCCGGCAGGTCGATGCCGGGATCGACGTGGTCAGCGACGGCGAGATGAGCAAGATCGCCTACACTTTCTACGTCAAACACCGGCTCGATGGCATCGGCACCGCCGGGCCCGATGCCGACCGGGGTACCGGGGCGCTGCCCGGCCGCGATTTGCTGGACCATCCCGATTTCCACGACCGTGTGACCGCCTGGCAGGGCCAATGGATCGGGGCGTTCGAGCGCCCCTGCTGCGTCGGGCCGGTCGCCTATGCCGAGCGAGGCCCTCTGGAGCGCGACCTGGCCAATCTGGGCGAGGCGGTCGCGGCCGCCAGGCCGCTCGAAGCGTTCATGAATGCCGCCTCGCCGGGCGTACTGACCAAGTTCGTGCCCAATGCCCATTACCCGAACGAGGATGCCTATGTCGCGGCGCTCGCCGATGCGATGAAGACCGAGTACGAGGCGATCGTCGAAGCCGGCTTTCTGTTGCAGATCGATTGCCCCGACCTCGGCTCGGCGCGGCACAACCAGTACCAGCATCTCGACGACGCGGCTTTCCTCAGGATCGCCGGGCGCAATGTCGAGGCGGTCAACCACGCCACCGCCGACATCCCGGCCGACCGTATGCGGCTCCATATCTGCTGGGGCAATTACGAGGGTCCGCACACCCATGACGTGGCACTGGCCAAGGTGCTTCCGATCTGCATGAAGGCGCGCCCCACGGGCTTCCTGTTCGAGGGCGCCAACCCTCGTCATGAGCATGAATGGGAGGATCTGGCGGGCGGTGTCATCCCCGACGACAAGGTGCTGATCCCCGGCGTGATCGATTCGACGTCGAACTTCGTCGAGCACCCCCTGCTGATCGCCCAGCGGCTCCGCCGCTACGCCGACATTGTCGGGCGCGAACGGGTGATCGCCGGCGCCGATTGCGGCTTCGGGACCTTCGCCGCCGCCGTGCCCCAGGTCGCCACGTCGATCGTCTGGGCCAAGTTCGAGGCCTTGGCGGAGGGCGCGCGGATCGCTACCGAGCGGCTGTGGTCGCATTGGGATTCGCGCCGGAAAGGGGAGGCCCAGGGGCCCGGGAGAACCCCTTGAACGACATCAAGGGAGAAGGGAGGATCGGCGGGCCGAAATTAAGAGAGGATGGTGGGCGCGGCTGGGATTGAACCAGCGACCCCTACGATGTCAACGTAGTGCTCTCCCGCTGAGCTACGCGCCCGGCCGCCGAGGGCACGGTTCTATCGCCTCGGGCGCGCGTTTGGCAAGTGCGTGCGCGGATGACAGGGCGGGGGCGATCCGCTACATCTTTACGGTCATGCCCAGCGTCAGCAAGCCGCGTATCGAGGTCTCCGACCAGCACGAAGTCCTGTGGCCGGACGAGCTTTCGGCCCCGATCGTCCTCGCCTCGCCGCATAGCGGCGCCGCCTATCCGGCGGCGTTCGTGGCCGCCTCGCCGCTCGACCCGCTCGACCTCAGGCGGTCGGAGGATTGCTTCGTCGACGAGCTCTGGCTCGGCGCCCAGGCGCTCGGGGTGCCGCTGCTGCGGGCCCTGTTCCCGCGCGCCTTCGTCGATCCCAACCGCGAGCCGTTCGAGCTCGACCCGGAGATGTTCGAGGACGAGCTCCCGCCTTACGTCAACGTCAGCTCGACCCGCGTGGCGGCCGGGCTGGGAACGCTCGCGCGGGTGGTGGCGAGCGGCAAGGAGATCTATCGCGGCAAGCTCCTGTTTTCCGACGCGCTGGACCGGATCGAGACCTGTTACCGGCCCTATCACGCGGCGCTCCGGGAGCTGATCGAGGCGACCCGCGAGCGGTTCGGCTACTGCATCGTGATCGACTGCCACTCGATGCCGTCGGTCGGCGCGCCGATGGACCCCGATGCCGGGCGCGGGCGGGCGGACTTCATCCTCGGCGACGGATTCGGCACCACCTGCGATGCCTCGATCGCCGCCGCCGTGGAACAGGCGCTGGAGGGCCACGGCTACCGGGTGACGCGCAACAAGCCCTTCGCGGGCGGCTACACGACGCGGCATTACGGTCACCCGGATCTCGGCGTGCACGCGCTCCAGATCGAGACCAACCGGGCGCTCTACATGGACGAGGACGCGATCGGGCGGCTGCCGGGGCTCGCCGAAATCGCCGCGCGCATGACGTCCGTGGTGGCGGCGCTGATCCGCCTGAGCAGGGTCGACCTGGCCGCCGAATGACCGGCGCGGCGCTATCGACGGCCGGGATCGCCGTGCGCGACGCCGCGGAGGGCGACTTCGCGGCGATCGCCGGGATCTACGCCCGGCACGTGCGCTGCGGCACGGCCTCGTTCGAGATCGAGCCGCCCGGCGCCGACACCCTGGTCGAGCGGTGGCGCGGGGTGCTGGCGGACGGGCTGCCCTATCTGGTCGCCGAGACCGACGGCGGGGTGGCGGGCTTCGCCTACGCGACGCTCTACCGCCCGCGCCGCGCCTACCGGTTTACCGTCGAGAACTCGATCTACGTGCGCCGGGGCGACACGCGGGGCGGGATCGGCGGGGCGCTGATCGACAGGCTGATCGAACGCTGCGCCGCGCTGGGCTACCGGCAGATGCTGGCGGTGATCGGCGATTCGGGCAACGCGGCCTCGATCGGCTTCCACCGGCGGCACGGTTTCCGCCACGCCGGCACGCTGCCTTCCGTCGGCTACAAGTTCGACCGCTGGGTCGACAGCGTGCTGATGATCCGCCCGCTCGGCGACGGCGACGCCTCGCCGCCCTAGCCGGCAACCCGAAAAAGGGCGGCCGCCGGAAAGCGACCGCCGAATTGGGAGGAAACGTCCAAGAAAAGCAAAAAAGCATACGGCCTCCTTGGACGACAAAGCCGTATGCCGCGCGCGGCAAATTACCCGCCCGGCGGGCCGGGTCAACGGTCAAATTGTCGCGGGGGCTAGTGCGAGGCGATCTGCCGCGGCGCGTCGGATGCGTGCCGGTAGGCGTCGACCGCCTCGTGCAGCAGGAGCTCGGGCTGCGGGGTGAATTGGTGCCCGGCGCGGCCGAACGTCTCGGCCGCCGACGCGATCGGGTGGAAGGCGTAGCGCAGGCAGTCGGACGGCAGGAAATCCTCGAGGAACGCCACGGCGAGCGGCCAGTTGTCGCGCTGCGCCTCCGCCAGCGCGCCGACCAGCATACGCTCGTCGTCCGACACGCGGCGGCATTCGAGCGGCGGCAGCATGAATTCGCGGGTCGCCGAGCGTCCGATCAGGCAGAACAGCCCGTAAAGGCTCCGCGACAGCGACCGCCCGTCCGCCGCGCCCAGCGACTCGTCGAGATGGCGTTCGACGCAGCGCCACGACGACCGGTCCCAGCCCCAAGTCCTGACGCTCCACACGACGATACGGTCCGCCGTCGAAAATCGGCACATACAGTTCATCTTCCCGCCCCCGGCACAATCGAGATGGTCGGATTTTAACTGCAACTGCGAAGCGTTCGCAACTAAAAACTCCCGCACCGGGAAGATGCTGGGCAGGTTAGAAATGAGTTTCTCTGTTATGATTAATTTAGAAATATTATTTCATATTGTAAACTATTTTTATTTTTTCCGATAATTTTTTGAGTCGGCCGGCCGGAATTTCGACCGGGGACCGGGATTCGGATCGGAGCGGGGTGGAGGGATCGGCCGGGCGCGGACCTTGGGGAATCGCGTTTGACGGATATTGCGGCCCGGGCCGAGAGGGGCAAACGAGGGTCCGGACCCTCCGATCCGGCCGCGCCACTTACGCCTCCGGCGGACGCGTGCTACAAGACTGCCGCCGTCCGGCGGTGCGGCTCGCCGCGCCCTGCGGGCGTTCGAATAAGCGGAACCGAATCAACGCATTATGACCGATCCACAATCCGGTTCGCGCATCGGGATCGACATCGGCGGCACCTTCACCGACGTGGTCTATATCCGCGACAAGGCGCTCTACCGCGGCAAGTCGGACACCACGCATTACGACCTCAAGGTCGGCTTCATGAACGCCACGAAGGCGGCCGCCGAACGCGCCGGGATCGGGCTCGACGACGCGCTGCGCGAGGCCCGGTCGATCGCCTACTCGACCACCGTCGGGACCAACGCGCTGATCGAGCGCCGCGGCGCGCGGCTCGGGCTGATCACCACCAAGGGGTTCGAGCACACCGTCCATGTCGGGCGCGCGCGCAACTGGGGCGACGGGCTGCCGACCGAGAAGAAATACGACCGCGGCCGCGCCGTCCGCCCGGTGCCGCTGATCCCGCAGGACCGCATCGTCGGCATCCAGGAGCGCATCGACAATCTCGGCAACGTCATCGTCCCGATGCGCGACGAGGACGTGCGAAAACAGGTCCAGCACCTGGTCGACCGGGGGGTGCGCGGCTTCGTCGTCGTGCTGCTCAACGCCTATGTCAAACCGGACCACGAGAAGCGCATCGGCGAGATCGTCGCGGCGCAGTTCCCCGAGTGCTATCTCGGCCACATGCCGGTCTTCCTCTCGCACGAGATCTCGCCCAAGGCAGGCGAGTACCGGCGCTCGATGACGGTGATCATCGACGCCTATCTGCGCGACCTCACCGAGGGACATGTGCTGCGGCTGTCGGACGACCTGCGCGAGATCGGCTACAAGCGCCCGGTCTTCGTCGCCAAGAACACCGGCGGGCTGTCGTCGCTCTCGCGCTCGCAGGCGCTGCATCTGCTGGGCTCCAGCCCCGCCGCCTCGGTGATCGGCTCGGACCGCCTCGGCGAGATCGTCGGCGCGCCCAACGTGATCGTCTCCGACATGGGCGGCACCAGCTTCGACGTCGGCCTGGTGGTCGAGGGGCGCGACCGGGTCTACGAATACGACCCCGTGGTCGACCGCTTCCGGGTGCAGATCCCCTATGTCGCGCACTGGTCGGTCGGCGCCGGCGGCGGCTCGATCGCCAAGGTGGTCGACGGCGAGCTCAAGGTCGGGCCGGAAAGCGCGGGCTCCAACCCGGGCCCCGCCTGCTACGGCCGCGGCGGCGAGGAGCCCACCGTCACCGACGCCGACGTGGTGCTGGGCTACATCAATCCCGAGAACTTCCTCGGCGGGCGCATCCGGATCGACGCCGCGCGCGCCGAGGCCGCCATCCGGACCCGCATCGCCGAGCCCCTGGGGCGCTCGGTCACCGAGGCGGCGTGGGACATCAAGCGTCTGATCGACGGCTATATGGGCCAGGAGATGTACCGCATCTGCGCGCTCACCTCGGGCCAGGATCCGCGCGACTTCGTCCTGTTCGCGCTCGGCGGAGCGGGGCCGGTGCACGCGACCGGCTATGCCGACGGCGCCGATGTCGGCCGCGTCGCGACCTTCCCGGTGTCCAGCGTGTTCGGCGCCTTCTCGACGCTGACCATGGACGTGCTCCAGACCTATGAGCGCACGCTCCACCTCAACCTCTACTCGCACCGCGACGGGAGCTACGCCGAGGACAATATCGAGCGCTTCAACCAGGAGGTCGAGACGCTCACCGCGATCGGCGAGCGCGACATGGCCGAGGAAGGGTTCGACCTCTCGTCGGTGACGCTCGAGCTGGAGGTCCACATGTGCTACGGCCAGCAGCGCCAGACCCTGCCGGTCCCGGTACCCGGGCTGCGCCTCGAGCCGGGCGGCGACGTCAAGGCGATCTGCGACGACTTCAACGCGCGCTACGCCGAGAAATACGGCGAGGGCGCGTGCTATCCCGAGGCCGGGATCGAGATGGTCGAGATGCGCTTGAACGCGGTGGGCCCGGCCGAGAAGCACGAATTCGCCAGGCTCAAGCGCGACCGCAGGCCGGAGGCCTCGCGCGTCGGCTCGCGCATGGCCTATTGGGGCCCCGAGCACGGCCATATCGACACCCCGGTCTATCGCCGCGAGACGCTGGGCGCGCGGGTGACGCTTGCCGGCCCGGTGCTCTGCGAGGCCGACGACACGGTGATCGTCGCCCCCCCCGGCTGGAAGATCCGCACCGACGACTGGGGCACCGGATGGATCGAGCGCGTCGATTGAGGCGGAGTTCTCCGGCTCCAGCCTCCTGTGTCACCCCGGACTTGTTCCGGGGTCCAGGGGAACCGTCCCGACGCTACGACCCATGGCTCTGGACCCCGGAACAAGTCCGGGGTGACATCGGGGGCCAAGGCAACGACGAAGCGAAGCGTGGTCGGGTCCGCGACCGGGCGCGCCCTGTTTCCCCATTCGTCATGGTCGGCGAAGGCCGACCATCCACGAGTTTTTTCTTTCCGGGCGGACGAACAGAAAAACAAAACGTGGATGGTCGGCCTTCGCCGACCATGACGGAGAGGGGTGGGCCCTTCCATGCCTAGCCTCTTCGATCGCCATGTCAGCCTGTTCGACGGGCTGGTCTACGACCGTGACGTCTACGGCAAGCGGCCGGGCTGCGATCCGGAGCTGATCTGCCGCGGGCTGGAGCCGGTGACGGACATCGAGCGCCGCGGCATGGCGAAGCTGGGTGACGTCGACGCCGACATCCTGACCCACAAGCTGAGCTCGATCGTCGAGGAAGCGCGCGATGTCTACATGGCGCTCTCGATCTCGGAAGGGATCATCACCGGCGACATGAATTGCGGCATCTTCACCGCCTCGGGCGATCCGGTGGTGGTGGGGACCGGCATCTATTTCCATACCCTGCTCAACAACGCCCAGCTCAAATACATCCTGAAATACTACCGCGACGATCCCTCGGTCGGGCTCGCCGACGGCGACGTGTTCTTCTTCAACGAGGAGCTCGCGGGCGGCATCCACAACCTCGACATGTTCTCGGCCATGCCGATCTTCTGGGAGGGCGAGCTGGTCGCCTGGGCGGAGGTCGGCGGACACCAGGGGGATACCGGCTCGATCACCCCGGGCGGCTTCGCGCCGACGGCGAAATCGCGCTACGAGGAAGGCTTCCACATGCCGGCGGTCCGGATCGGGCGCGACTTCAAGCTCCGCCAGGACATTCTCGACTACATGTCGGGCACCGTGCGCAACCCGCTGGTCTTCGCCGCCGACCTGAAATCCCGCGTCGCCACGCTGTTCCAGATCCGCCGGCGCTTCCTGCGCGAGATCGAGCGCCGGGGCGTCGAGGCGGTGGTGGGCGGGATGCGCCGGGTGCTGGTGCGCGGCGAGGAGACCGCGCGCGCCCGGCTGCGCGAGATCGACGACGGCGTCTTCCGTTCGGTCCTGTTCAACGACGACCACGGGACCTTCTTCGGGCTCACCCGGGTGCCGGTCACGGTGGTCAAGGAGGACGACCGGCTTGCCGTCGTCCTGCAGGGCGTCTCGCCGGAGAACCACGAGGGGCCGTTCAATTCGAGCTGGCACCTGACCCGGGCGGCGACGGCGGTCTACCTGTTCTCCTATTTCTTCCGGGGGCTGCTCCCCGCCAATGCGGGGCTTCTGGAGCCGGTGAGCTACTACGTCGAGGGGCCGTCGATGATGAACGCCCCGGACGAGCTCGCGCACGGGCTCGCCAACCAGACCTGCTCCTTCGCCACCCAGAACATGTACATGGTCGGCGCCAAGATGCTGTTCGCGAGCGAGCACCGCGAGGCCGTGCAGGCGCCGCAATCGCGCAACTACTCGCTCCCCATCTTCGGCGGGATCAACCGGCGCGGCTATTACGGCGCGAATTTCGGCGGCAACGCCAACGCGGGCGGCGGCGGCGGGCGCTACGACATGGACGGCGAGCACGCGCTCGGCTTCTACTGGGGACCGTGGACCGATGCCGGCGAGGTCGAGGAACAGGACGAGCGCCTGCCGCATCTGATCCTCTCGCGCAAGCTCGACAAGAACTTCCACGGCTTCGGCAAGTTTCGCGGCGGCACTCCGCTGCTCGAGGTCGCGATGGGCTGCGGCGAGGCCGATTGCGCGATGAGCTCGTGGGGGAGCTGCGACAAGCTGAGCTTCAACTACGGGCTGTTCGGCGGCTATGCCGGCCCGCCCAACCCGAGGCTGGTGATCCGCGACGGCGACCTCGCCGAACGGGTGAAGGCGGGCGAGGACATCGAGCTCGGCCAGTACGCGCTGCTCGCGGAGAACCGCATCGGCGGCGACTACGTCGTCACCTCCTCGTCGAAGGACGCCGAGGGGTTCGGCGAGAACGACCTCGTGGTGCATTCGGTCGGCGCCGGCGGCGGCTACGGCGACGTGCTGGAGCGCGACCCCGCGCTGGTGCTGGCCGACCTCGCCGACGAGCTGATCACAAGCGACGTGGCGGAGAAGATCTACGGCGTCGTCCTCGACAAGTCCGGCACGCGGGTCGACGAGGCCGGGACGGCGCGAAGGCGCGAGCGCATCCGCAAGCAGCGCCTGGCGAAGGGCAGGAAATTCGACGACTTCATCCGCGACTGGAAGAAGAAACGCCCGCCCGAGACCGCGCTCGAAAAATACGGCCACTGGCCCGAACCGAGGCTCAAGACCTACGACGCCCCGTTCTGGGGCCTATACGGCAACGGCGGGACGAAGCGTGGATAGGCCGCTGGACCGCCTTCCGACCATGTTGACCCGACTAGGCCAATGGCCTACATGGTCGGCATGGAGTTCGAGTGGGACGAGGGTAAGAGCGATGACTGCTTCACGCATCGCGGTTTCGATTTCGAATACGCGATCCGCGTGTTTCTCGACCCGAATCGAATTGTTGGGCGGGACAGCCGCTGGGACTACGGAGAGGATCGTTACCGGCTGCTCGGCATGATCGAAGGGCGTGTGTTCGTGGCGATCTATACGATTCGCGGTTCCGTTATTCGCATCATCTCGGCCCGCAAGGCGAACCGGAAGGAGGTTCGGGACTATGAGCAGCACACGGGTCAAGATTGATCCCGACGATCCGCGAAGCCTTCCCAGGGGACGGGTGAACCACGACGTTCTCGACGGGACGACCGAACGCGACCTCGCCTCGCAGAAGCGTCAGGACGACAGCGAAGCGGCGCAAGACATGGCTCGTTATGCTCGACGGGTGCGCAAGCGCCTGGGGCTGACCCAGCGGGAATTCGCGCGGCGGATCGACGTGCCTCAGGAGACGATCCGCAACTGGGAGCAGGGAAAACGCTGTCCGACCGGCGCGGCCAGAGCCTTGCTGAGAGTGCTCGACAAAGCACCGGAGACGGCTTTGCGGGTCCTGACTTGACGCCTTCGCCACTGCAACCGGCCTCACTCCTTTTCCTGGGCTAGCGTGTTGATCCGTCCGCATTCACCCGTCGCCATCGCCCGATACCGTCCCGCCGCCCACCCCGTCCGGGGTGAAAGCGGGGGCGCGGCGGGAGCTATGCGCTATAGACTCCCTACCCCACCGACCTTCTCTGTCATGGTCGGCGAAGGCCGACCATCCACGAGTTGTTTCTGTCTGGGAGACACAAGGAAAACGACCTTCGTCATGCCCGGACTTACTCCATTGCTGTCCGGTTTAGGTCGGGTTGACTGGGTGCAACACCTGGGTACCGGCGGGTTATCGGCGCATCGGTCGAGTCGAGGCTCGGATCGCGGTACGCCCCCCTCCCGTACTTGCCCCCCTTGTCACCCCGGACTTGTTCCGGGGTCCAGGGAAGCCGGGCGAGAGCGGTGCCTGGCAGTCTGGACCCCGGAACAAGTCCGGGGTGACAAGGGGGGGAGCGGAGACGGTCTCGCCCATCGGCACCGAGCCCGTCCCGAAGTTAAACCGGACAGCAATGGACTTGTTCCGGGCATCCACGTCCATCCGCCGGCTCGCCCGCTGCCCGCTCACGCCGCGATGCCGCAAGACGTGGATGCCCGGAACAAGTCCGATGGGGTGGACGCCCCCTCCCGACGGCATCGCGATGTGCCAAGGTTGTGTCTGTGGCTCACGACCTGAGGGAGGAGGCATCCATGGGCGAGGTTAGCATCATCGGGATCGATCTGGCGAAGCGCAGCTTTCAGCTGCATGGGGCGGGGGCGGACGGCTCGGTCGCCTTCCGCAAGACACTGAGGCGGGGGAAGCTTCTGGCCTTCCTCGCCTCTCTGCCGCGCTGTGTGGTGGCGATGGAGGCGTGCGCGAGCGCGCACTACTGGGGCCGGGAGATCATGAAGCTCGGCCACGCGGTGCGGCTGATCCCGCCGCTCTACGTGAAGCCGTTCGTGAAGCGCCAGAAGAACGACGCGACGGACGCGGAGGCGATCTGCGAGGCGGGTCTGCGGCCGAGCATGCGCTTGGTTGCTGTGAAGGGGGAGGAACAGCAGGCGAGAGCGATGCTGTTCCGCACGCGCGATCTTCTGGTGCGCCAGCGCACGCAGACGATCAACGCGCTGCGGGGGCATCTGGCGGAGTTCGGCATCGTAGCCCCGCAGGGGAGAGCTCATGTCGCTCGTCTGGCGGCGGCGCTGGAGGAGCCGGGTTCCGCTCTTCCGGCGCCGGTATGCGAGCTGGGCACCCTTCTGCTTGAGCAGATTGCGGGCCTCGATGCGAAGATCGCCGGCCTGGAGAAGGAGATCCACGTCCACGCGCGCCGGGACGCGGACGCGGTGCGGCTGATGACGATCCCGGGCGTCGGGCCGATCTGCGCGATGGCGATTCAGGCCTTCGCACCGCCGATGGAGAGCTTCCGGTGCGGGCGCGACTTCGCCGCCTGGCTCGGGCTGGTGCCACGCCAGCACAGCACCGGGGGCAAGCCCCGGCTGGGCAGGATATCGAAGATGGGTCAACGCGACCTCAGGCGGCTGCTGGTCTGCGGCGCCATGGCGCAGGTGCGCTGGGCCTGCCGGCGGGGCGAGACCGGCGATCCCTGGCTCGCCCGGATGCTGGCGCGCAAGCCGAGGATGGTCGTGGCGGTGGCGCTGGCCAACCGGATGGCGCGCATCGCCTGGGCGGTGATGGTGAACAAGGAGGTCTACCGGGCTCCCACCGCCGTCTGAGCGGGCGGGGACGCGCGGGAGACCGTCGGGGATGCGGGCAGGACGGAGGATCGGGTAAGGGCACATGGTCGACGAGACGGGATCGGGAAAACCAGTCATGTGCGGCGTGCACGCGAGCACGGAAGTCCGATTTGGACCCGATCCGCGCATCTCCATACAGGCCCGCGGCGAACCCATGCCGCAGCGAGAGGCCGGACACACGGAAGTACCTGACCGCAGGCCCAACCCACCAAAGAAAATGCTTGCATCAACGGGGGCGTCCACACACGGGCATGACGGGTGGTGGTTGCCGGAGTTGCCTTCGCCGGTCGTGACGACGAGGCGGAGTAGCGACAGATGACCGTGCCCCTCGACCGCCGGATGGAGAGCGCGCCGGCGCCGTTGTTCGCGCCGCTGGGGCTCGCCTTGCCGCTCGGGGTCGAGCAGACTGGGCGGGAGGCGTTCGACGCCGATCCGGCGCTCGCGAGCTTCGTCTTGCGTTCGGCGCGGGCGGTGCTGGAGGCGGACGCGATCGCCGCCGCGTTCGATTGCGCGGGCGGTCCGTCCGACGGGACGCTGGCGCTGACCCGGCGGCTGGCGGACGAGATGGGAGAGGGAACCGCGGTGCTCGGCACGCTCGCCGCGCCGTCCGCGCTCGACTCCCGGTCGGCGACCGCGGCGGTGGACGGGCTGTGCGGGGCGGGCGTCGCCGGGCTGGTCATGCTGGAGGCGGCGGAAGACCCGGATCCCGCGTCGTTGGGCGATTTCGACGCCGCGTTCAATCTCGCCGCATACTACCAGGTTCCGGTGCTCTATCTTGCGCGGCGGGAAGTGGACCCGGACGTCCTCGATGCGGCGCGGGCTGCCGGCGCGCGCTGGGCGGTCGGGCCGGGCGATGCGGACGGCGCCGTGGCGTCGATCCCGCTCGACCTGTTCGACGGGGACGGGACGGCGGCAACGGCGTGGACGGCGGGCCTGCCGGGCGGCGTCCGCCTCTTCGTCTCGTCCTGGGAGGTTCCGGCCGGAACGCCGGTGGAATCCGTCGCCGCGCTGCGGCGCGCGCTTTGCGCCTGAGAGGGGGAAGGGTTGTACAGTATCGATATCGATATCGGGGGCACGTTCACCGACGGGTTCTTCTCCGACGGCGAGCGGGTGGAGACCGAGAAGGTGCTCACCACCCCGCACGACATCACCGAAAGCTTCATGAGCTGCGTCGAGGCGGGCAGCGCCGCCTTCGGGCTCGACCTCGGCGACTTCCTGCGCCGGACGGAGGTCGCGCGCGTGTCGACCACGGTGGGCACCAACCTGCTGGTCCAGCGCAGCGGGCCGAGGCTCGGCCTGATCGTCACCGCCGGACACGAGAAGGACCTCTACGCGAAGGACGGGAAGGCGGGCGTTCTCGACCGCTTCGTCGCCTCCGGCATGGTGGTGGGGATCGAGGAGCAGGTCGACGACCGCGGCCGGGTCCGCAAGCGGGTCGAGCCCGAGCCCCTGCTGGAAGCGGTGCGCGGGCTGCTCGGCGAGGGCGCGCGGATGATCGGCATCAGCTTCCGCAACGCCTGGCGCAACGCCGAGAACGAGATCCTCGCGCGCGACCTGATCCGCGAGCGTTACCCGGTCCACTACCTGCGCTCGGTGCCGCTCCAGATCGGCACCGAGGTGATCCACGTCGCCGACGACCACGGCCGGACCAACTCGCTCGCGCTCAACGCCTATATCCACTCCGAAATGGCGCGCACGCTCTACCGGGCGGAGGACAAGCTGCGCGCCGCCGGCTACGACCGGCCGCTGCTGGTCGTCCATTCGAGCGGCGGCAACGCGCGGGTGGCCAGGACGGTCGCGCTGAACACGCTCCATTCCGGCCCCGCCGTGGCGATCCGGGGCGCCGCCCATCTCGCCCGCCGGCTCAGGCTCGACCAGGTGGTGACCACCGACATGGGCGGCACCAGCCTCGACATCGCGATGATCCGGGGCGCCGCCGCGCCGTTCTCCTCCGAGCCCACGGTCGAGGACATCCCGTTGTCGACCCCGATGATCGACGTCGAGTCGCTGGGCGCCGGCGGGGGCAGCATCGCCTCGGTCGCCAACGGCAGGCTGCGGGTCGGGCCGCGGAGCGCCGGCGCGGCGCCGGGCCCCGCCTGCTACGCGCGGGGCGGCATGGAGCCCACCGTGACCGACGCCAACCTGCTGCTCGGCTATATCGACCCGGAAGGCTTCATGGGCGGCAGGATGAAGCTCGACCCGTCGCTCGCCGAACGCGCGATGGACCGCCGCGTGGCGCGCGAGAAGGGCATCGGGGTGGACAACGCCGCGCTCGAGGTGCGCGAGGCGATCGACCGCCAGATGGCGCTCGAAATCCGCCGCCGGCTCCGGGCGGGCGGCTACGACCCGGCGCGGGTGGCGCTGTTTTCCTTCGGCGGCTCGGGGCCGCTGCACGCCTGCGCGGTGGCCGACCTCCTGGGCATCGCGCGGGTCTTCGCCTTCCCCTACGGCTCGGTGTTCAGCGCCTTCGGGTCCTCGACCACCAATGTCCGTCACGCCTATGCGCGGACCCTCGGCATCCCGATGAACCGGACGGATGCCGCCGACGCGGTGCTGGAGGGGTTCCGCGAGCAGGCGCTGGCCGACATGCGCGGCGAGGGGTTCGAGGCGAAGGCGGTCAGGACTTCGGCGGAAGTCGTCGTCACGACCGGGAAGCGGTTTCGGACGGTGCCGGTGCGCGGCCGCCGGGGAACCGTCGCCAAGACGCTGGAGGGAGAGCGCGGGCGCATCCAGGCGGTCCACCTTTCCGCCGAGTGCGAGGTGCCGCACTGGACCCCGGTCAAGGCGACCGCGAGGGCCGCCCGCGCGCCGCGCCCGCTCGGCCGGCGCACCGTGCGCTGGGTCGCGGGCGGCCGGCTCGCGACCCAGGTCTACGCGCGCGACAGCCTGAAACCGGGCCACGTCATCCGCGGCCCCGCGATGGTCGACGGCCCCGACACCTCCTACGCCGTGGCGCCCGGCTGGCGGCTCGCGGTCGACGACTACGCCAACTTCGTCATGACCCGCAGCGAGGGGTAGCGATCCGGTTCGGATCGACCGGCGCCCCATCGCCCGGCCCGCGGCTATCCTTCCCCCGTCATGGTCGGCGCAGGCCGACCATCCACGTTTTGTTTTGTTGGTCCGTCCCAAAAGAAACTCGTGGATGGTCGGCCTCCGCCGACCATGACGGGTGAAGAGCGTGAGGAGCGTTCGTCGGCCGTGACGGGCGCGGTTATCCCGGCAGCGTTTCGATCAGGTCGTTCCAGTCGGGGTTGGACGCGTGGATCAGCCGGACCTTCCAGGCGCGCCGCCAGCCCTTGATTGCCTTTTCCCGCCGGATCGCTTCACGGATGTCGTCGTAATGCTCGGCGTGAACCAGACGGGTCAGCCGGTAACGCTTCGTGAAGCCCTCGATCCTGCCCTCGCGGTGTTGGTGAATGCGGCGCGCGAGGTCGGCGGTCACGCCGACATAGAGCGTGCCGTTGGGCCGGTTCGTGACGATGTAGACCCAACCGCCCGCCATGCGGCGATGGTGGCGGTCGGACAGGCGGGACGCAACCAAAGTAAGCACCCAAGACCCCCTCCCCGGTCATGGTCGGCGAAGGCCGACCATCCACGTTTTGTTTTTGTACCGGCGCGACAGAAAAAATCGTGGATGGTCGGCCTTCGCCGACCATGACGGAAGGGTGTGTTGAGGCCTAGTATTACCTATATAGAATAATTTTCCTTGACCCGGGACACGAATCACCCCATATTTCTCATGAACGAGAATTGGGCGCCGCATCCGTCGGCGCCCTTTTTCGTGGCTGGATTCCACCGCATGGCAGGGACGGAGAACCTCGGGCATGGCCAAGTGCCGCATCGGGCGCCTCAGGCGCGTCGGGCTCCGGGACGTCTGGGAGCGCGAGCGCCGCGACTTCGCCCCGTGGCTCGCCGGGCCGGACAACCTGGCGCAGCTCGGCGAGGCGGTCGGACTCCGCCTGGAGGCGCCGGTGCTGGAGAAGCCGGTCGGCGGATGCCGCGCGGACATCGTCTGCCGCGACGCGGCCACCCTGTCCCCGGTAGTGATCGAGGCCCAGCTCGAGCGGTCGGACCACAGCCATCTCGGCCAGGTCGTGGCCTATGCGGCCGGGATAGAGGCCTCCGCCGTGATCTGGCTGGCGGCCGGGTTCCGCGACCTCCACCGGGTCGCGCTCGACCGGCTGAACCGCCAGGGCGGCCCCCGCTATTTCGGGGTGGAGCTGGAGATGTGGAAGCTGGGCGACACGGCCGCGCCGATATTCCGCGTCGTCTCGCGGCCCTCCGACCCGCCTCCGGACACCGCGGCGCCGCCCGTCCGCCCGGCCCCGGCCCGACGCGCGGTCCGCCTGCCCGGCCTCCCGTCGCGCCCGGTCAGTATCGTCGGATGAGGAATCGCCTTTCCCGACCCGCGTGAAAGCCCTTGACCGTCGCCGCGCGTCTGCCGGAGACTCTGGGCACCGGCCGCGAGTTCCGCGACCGGCTTGCCGGCGTCAGGGGCGTGCCCGAATCGACAGCCATTCATCGGCGGATCCGTTTCGCGGCGCGGGGAGCGCGGCGATGACCCCGGCCGCGCGGGCGGCCGGGTCCGTCGCGATTCCCGAGGCGCGGCCGGAAGAGGCAGCCGCCTTCATCGAGATCGAGTCGCTCAACAAGACCTTCGTCGGACAGGACGGCGAGGCGGTGGTCGCGCTGGAGGGGCTCGACCTCGGCGTCCGGCGCGGCGAGTTCGTCACCATCGTGGGCCCGAGCGGCTGCGGCAAGTCGACGCTGCTCTCCTTGGTCGCCGGGCTGCTGGAGGCCACCGAAGGTCGAATCCGCATCGGCGGCACCGCGATTACCGAGCCCTATACCGATCTCGGCTTCGTGTTTCAGAGCGACCTGCTGCTCGACTGGCGGACGGTGACCGGCAACGTGCTGCTCCCCTGCGTGATGCGCGGGCTCGACGAGCGCGCCCATATCGACCGGGCGCGCGAGCTGCTCGCCTCGGTCGGGCTCGACGGGTTCGAGGGCAAGCGCCCGTTCGAGCTCTCGGGCGGCATGCGCCAGCGCGTCGCGCTGTGCCGCGCCCTCCTCCTCGACCCGCCGATGCTGCTGATGGACGAGCCGTTCGGCGCGCTCGACGCGCTGACCCGCGAGCAGATGCAGGTCGATCTCCAGACCATCTGGCACCGGACGCAGAAGACGGTGCTGTTCGTCACCCACTCGATCTCGGAGGCGGTGTTCCTGTCGGACCGGGTGATCGTGATGACGCCGCGCCCCGGGGGCATCCGCGCGATCCTCGACGTCGACCTGGAGCGGCCGCGCGACCTCAACGTCCACGACGACCCCCGCTTCACCGGCATCGTCCACGAGATCCGCCTGATGTTCCAGGAGATGGGCGTCATCCACCGCTGACGCACGAGGAGCCGCAACGAATTGCCGCCCGCCCCCGACACCCCGCCTTGCGCCCCCGCGTCGTCATGCCCGGAGCGAAGCCGTCTCGGCGGAAACCGTTTCCCGGTTCCCCCACCGTCATGGTCGGCGACAGGGACTCAAACCAGACCGGAACAAGTCCGGGGTGACAGCAGGGGACAAGGATGGAAGGCGCGATCATGAAGTGCAGGGAAAGGCGATGAACATCTGGAACCGGAAATGGACGCGCGATGCGTTCTGGATGGTGGTCTCGTTTACCGCCCTGGTGGGGATCTGGTGGGGGGTGGTGTGGCTGTTCGAGACGCCGAGCTACCTGCTTCCCGGGCCGGACGAGGTGCTGTGGTCGGGCCGCGACAACGGGCTCCAGATGATCCCCCATTCGGGCTGGACGATGCTTTCCGTGCTGGCGGGCTACCTGCTGGCCGTGGTCGTCGGCATCCCGATCGCCATCCTCGTCGTCTCCTCGCCGACGCTGGAGCGCATCCTCTACCCGCCGATGGTGGCGACGCAGAGCATCCCCAAGATCGCGCTGGCGCCGCTCTTCGTGGTGTGGTTCGGCTTCGGCATGTTCCCCAAGGTGGCGGTGGCGTTCCTGATCTGCTTCTTCCCGATCGTGGTCGACACCATCGTGGGCCTGCGCAGCATCGACCCCGCGCTGGTGCAGCTCGCGCGCTCGATGGGCGCGCCGCCCAGCCGGATCTTTCTCCGCCTGCGCCTGCCGGGCGCGCTGCCGAGCATGTTCGGCGGGCTCAAGGTGGGCTCGGCGCTCGCCGTGGTGGGCGCGCTGACCGGCGAGTTCATCGGCTCGGATAACGGGCTCGGCTATCTGTTGCTGAGCGCGGCGGGCGAGCTCGACACCGCGCTCCTGTTCGCCATCCTGTTCGTTCTTTCGCTGCTCGCGATGGCCTTCTTCTACGCCATCGAGGTCATCGAGCGGCTGATGATCCCGTGGCACGTGTCGCAGCGCGCGCACGCGGGTTGAGGAGAGTGAGGAAACGAGAAACCAAGGAGGAAACCATGAGAACCGCAATCACGGCCGCGGCCGCTTTCGCGCTGCTCGCCGTCTCGCTTTCGGCCCAGGCGGCCGACAAGGTCTCGCTCAGGACCGACTGGATCAAGAGCGCCTATCACGCGATCTGGTACCACGCCAAGGACAAGGGAATCTTCGCCAGGAACGGCATCGACGTCGACATCCGCGACGGCCGGGGATCGGTGATCACCGCCCAGACCGTCGGCAACAAGACCGTCACCTTCGGGACGGCGGACGGCGGCGCGGTGATGGTGCTGGTCTCCAAGGGTCTGCCGGTGAAGATCGTCTCCTCCTATCTGAGGACCAACCCGGTCGCCATCATCTTCCCCAAGAAGAACGGCTGGAAGAGCTGGAAGGACCTCGCCGGCTCGCAGATCGGCTTCTCGGCGGGCGGCGCGACGGCGGCCTATTTCAAGGCGCTCGCCAAGAAGAACGGGATCGAGGGCAAGGTGAAGCTGGTGTTCATGGAGCCCGCCGCCAAGCTCGCCGCGCTGCTGCAGGCAAAGGTGGACGCGATCGATTCCTTCGGCTTCCTGCAGGCGCCCAAGGCGACCGCGGCCGGCATCCCGTCGACCTATTTCAGCTACGCCTCGGGCGGCATCGTGGTGCCGGGCCTCTCGCTGATCGCCCATAACGACACCATCGAGAACAACGCCGACCTGGTGCGCCGCATGGTGGCGAGCGTGCGCGAAGCGATGGCGCTCGGCCAGAAGGAGCCGGAGGCGGCGATCGCCTCGCTGCTCAAGGTCGCGCCCAACCTCAAGCCGGACATCTCGCTCTCGATCCTCAAGGCGTCGTTCGACCTGTTCGACAACGAGGCGAGCAAGGGCAAGCCGGCGGGCTGGACCGCGCCGGGCGACATCGAGAAGGCGCAGAAGACGCTGATCGAGTTCAAGCGGATCAAGAAGGAGCACCCCATAGACGCCTACTTCACCAACGCGTTCGTTCCGAAGTCATGACCGCGAAGACCGCGCGCCATCCCCGCCCGCCCGAGGTCGAGGGCCTCGGGCTGGAGGAGATCGCGGCGCGTTACGTCGCCCGGTTCGGCGACCGCAAGCCGGACTGGGCGGCGTTCGCGGACGCGCTGATCGACGGCTACCGCCGGGCGCAGCACCGCTTCATCGGCAACACCTCGGGCAAGCCGGATTCGGGCACGATCCCGGCGCGCGCCTTCACGCTGAGCGTGATGTACGTGCCGCCGGGCGAGGGCAACGCGCCCCACACCCACGAGGTCGAGGAGGTGTTCTTCGTGCTGAAGGGGCATCTCACGGTGTTCTTCGAGGAGGAGGACGGCAGGCGGCTCGACGTGTCGCTCGGCCCGTGGGACTGCGTCTCCTGCCCGGCTGGCGTCATCCACGGCTATTCCAACGACACCGTGGAGCCGGTCTATCTCCAGGTCATGGCCGGCAAGGCCAACCCCGAGTTCATGGGCTACGCCGACCAGTCGCTGTTCGACGAGCGCGACCGGCATGTGCGCGAGGAGGCGGCGGGGTAGCGGGGGCGATCCTCACCCGATTTGCAGTACGCGCGCTCCGAGCGGCCGGACCGGCCGGTAGTTGGCGGGGAAGATGGCGCCGAAGGCGGCGAGCTGGGCGGCCGACATGGTCAATCTCCCGGTGGGGATCGCCCAGGCGACGCCCTCGCTGCAGGGCGGGGTGGTGAGCGAGCCCCGGTAGCGCCACGCGGCGCGGCCGGGCGGCACCAGCGGCGCGAGGTCGAGGGTCCCCGGAACCGGCCACGGCTCGCCGGGTTCGGCCGGAAGACGCGCCCAGACCGGCGCCAGCGCCCGGTTCGCCGCGCCTTCCTCGAACAGGACGCCAACCACCGCGAGCGCGCCGCCGGCGCTCCGGTGCACGAGATGCAGCTCCAGCGGCGGGCGGACGCCGTCGACCAGGTGCTCGGCGGCGTGGTGGAAGTGGAACTGCGCGAGGTCGAAGCGCACGCCGTCGAGCAGGATGGCGCTGCCGGGCTCGGGGTCGACCTGCACCGTGTGGCCGGTGTTTCGTACGGAAACGCGGGCGCTGCGGTAATCGAAGCCGATAGGATCGAGATCGGCGCGCGTGCCGCCGGCGAGATCGATCGGCGACTGCTCCCTCCCCTCGGCGCAGAGGGCGAAGGCCGGGTCGAGCGAGCCCCAGCACGCCGGCCCGTCATGCGTCCCGTACCCCCAGCTGGGCGTGTCGGGGCGGTTGGGCGGCGGTTCCATCGTCATCGGGTCTCGCGATGCTGGCGGAAACCTATCGATATCGGCCGAGCGCCGCCGTGGCAACCGTCCGGGCGGTCTGGGGCTTACCCCTCGTCGCGCCCGGCGAGCCGGCTCTCGTCGTCAATCAGATTGACACGCGCTGGGCGGTCGGGGCCCCACCGCCAGAGCACGAGATTGAGGTCGTCGGGTCCCGCGCCGGCGGCGAAGCTCCGGACCCGCATGCCGACGCATCCCGCCGCGATCAGGCGGTCGGCGAGCGCCTGCGACGCGGGCACCCCGCCCGAAAGCATGTCTGCCTCCCATGTCGGACAGGAAAGATCGACCTCCCCCACGCCCCTCTGCCGGCGCCGAGCTAGGTCGAGCGTATCGAACACGGGCTCGGCGTCGACCTCGTAGGCGCAAAGGGTGAGCGGCTGCATCGGCCGGCCCAGCGGCTGGGCTTCGCGGATCGCGGTCAGCGGGGCGAGCGAGGTGTAGAGCGCGGCGACGCCGGGCCGGTTGAAGCGTCCGCCATGCCGGCTCGCGCCCTCGCCGGACAGAGGTGTCCACGACCATTGGGGGTTGTGTGCGCGGTAGACCGTACCCCGGAAACGCACGCGCCGGCGCCCGACTCAGGCGTAGCCGCCGGCGGCGATCCGGTCGAGATAGGCGTGCACCTCGTCCGACCTGCCCTCGCGCACCAGGCAGTCCGGCGTGAGCCCGCCGAACCCGGGCAGCGGCTCGGCGCGGAACCAGGCGTAAGCGGCGAGCGGCGAGCCCGTCACGCCTTCCACGCGGTTGAGTATTTCGAGCATCTGACGCAGGCGGGTCTGGGTCTTGCGAGCGCGGATGCGCGATGTCCGGGTGAACGCGTCCCTGCCGAGCCCCAGCGTCGCCGCGATTTCGGACTTGGTCGTCCGCAGCGCCTCGGCGACCAGCGCGGGCGAAAACGCACGATCCTCGACGAATTCCTCGAACCGCACGATGGAACCTCGCAAAATTTGACGTATCTTAGCGTTATATTGTGTGGGAAGCGAGCAGATTGTAGATCAGGACGCCGCCCGAGATCCAGGGCGCGCATCGCATGAGCGGCGACATCGACCATGTGCTGCGGCTTAGGGTCGCGAGCGTCAGGGACCACGACCGCTTCATCGCCCCTTTTTGGCGTTCGATGTCGTTGCGGCGCCCGCCTCCGGGTCGGAACGAACGACGATGTTCAACCACGGGGTTGAGCATCGAATAGGATTTTCTTATATTCAACCCCGTGGTTGAACAGAATCTCGATCCGGTCTTCCGCGCGCTCGCCGATCCCACGCGCCGAGCCATCCTCGACCGCCTGGCCGAGGGGGAAACGACCGTCGGCCATCTCTCCGGGCTTTTTCCCATCTCCTTCGCCGCGGTGTCGAAGCATCTCGGCGTGCTCGAGCGCGCCGGCCTGGTGACGCGCGAGGCGCGCGGCCGGGAGCGGGTGTGCCGGATGAACCCGGCGGCGCTCGACGACGCCCGCGCATGGCTCGAATTCCACGAGCGCTTCTGGACCGAGCGCCTCGACGCTCTCGACGACCTGATCAAGACCACGTTCGGCGAGTCGGGTGGATCGCGTTGACCGATCCCGATCCGCGGGCACGGACCGTTGCGGGGATCCCCAGCAGGAGCCATTGACATGACGGAGCATCAGCCGGACCGACGCGACGTCTACCTGACGCTGCGTCGCACCATCGGGGCGCCGGTCGAGGCGGTCTATGCCGCGTGGACCGACGTCGAGATCATGCGCCGATGGTTCGCGCCCGGCGACCTCGAGGTGGCGCGCGCGGTCGCCGAGGTCCAGGCGGGAGGGAGGTTCCTCGTCGAGATGCGCGGGGCGGACGGAGAGAGCCATGTCACCCGTGGCGTGTACCGTGAAGTGGTGCCCAACCGTCGCCTGGTTCACACCTGGCGATGGGAGGGCAGCGACGTCGAATCGCTGGTCACCGTCACGTTCGAGCCCGAGTCGGCCGATACGACGCGCCTCACTCTCACCCATTCCCGCTTTGCCGACGCGGAGGCCGGCGACCGACACGCGAAAGGCTGGGCCGGCTGTCTGGCGAAGCTCGAGGCGCTATACCCCGGCTGACGATGCGCCGGCGGCGGCAATCCGTTCCGATCCGGCAAGGAGACACCCGATGAAGCTCTACTACTTTCCGCTGTCCACCTATTCGCAGAAGGTGCTCATCGCGCTCCACGAAAAGGGGGCCGCGTTCGAATCCGAGCAGGTGCGGCTGTTCGACGAGGCGGAACGCGCGCGCTATCGCGAGATCTATCCGTTGGG
This sequence comes from Alphaproteobacteria bacterium, assembly GCA_965202835.1. Classification (GTDB taxonomy): domain Bacteria; phylum Pseudomonadota; class Alphaproteobacteria; order MPNO01; family MPNO01; genus MPNO01. The sequence goes on from CBDBCA010000003.1 coordinate 433,085, forward strand.
GCGCATTCCGCTGCTGGTGCTCGACGACGGCCACCTGATCCCCGAGTCATCGATCATCATCGAGTACCTCGACGCGAAGCTTGCCGGCGGGCCGCGACTGATACCGTCCGCGCCCGACGAGGCGCGACAGACCCGGTTCCACGACCGCATGCTGGACCTTTACCTCAACGACTCGATCGCCTCGCTCCTGTTCCAGAGCTGGAAGCCGGAGGAGGCGCGCGACCGGGAGTCGATCGACCGCAGCCGCTTCCGGGCCGGCGTGCTGTACGACTTCCTGGAGCACCGGCTCGACGGACGTCCCTGGCTGATGGGCGAGGACTTCACCATGGCGGACTGCGCCGCCGCGCCGGCTCTGCTCTACGCCGGGGACCTGTTTCCGTTCGCCGAGCGTCGCGCGATCGCGGCCTATTGGGAGCGGCTGCGCGCGCGGCCGTCCTATGCGCGCGTGCTGGAGGAAGCGGAGCCCCATTTGCGGGAGTTGCGGGAGCGCGCCGCCTGAGCCCGCATTGACCGCCCGTCGGCGTGCCGGTGGCCTGAACGCCTTGACACCGTTCGATCCCCGGACGCAACCCATTGCTGTCCGGTTCTGCTGGGGTGGACGGGGTGCAAGGCTTTGGAGCAGCCGGGTTATCGACGCATCGGCCCGGTCGAGGCTCGGATTTCGGTGCGCTCGCATCTCCCGTCCTCACCTCCAGCTGTCACCCCGGACTTGTTCCGGGGTCCAGACTGTCAGGCACCGCCTTTGCCCGGCTTCCCCCGGATCGCAGTCCGGGGCAGGCCTGGACCCCGGAACAGGTCCGGGGTGACAAGAGGGGGGCGGAAACGGTCTCGCACGTCGGCGTGGAGCCCGTCCCGAAGTTGAACCGGACGGCAATGGACGCCGCCATCGCGTGCGCCCAAGGCTCCGCCGACTCGTCGAGCCGCGGTAGAAGTCCGACAACGCGTTCGGAGGCCGGCCTTGCGGAACGGTCGGCGCGGATCGAGATGAAGGGGGACGTCGCATGGCTTTTCTCGAGCAGGTTCTGATCTTTCTTGCCGCCGCCGTGATCGTCGTCCCGCTCGCCAGGCGCGTCGGGCTCGGCTCGGTGCTGGGCTACATGCTGGCGGGGGTGATCGTCGGGCCCTGGGTGCTGGACCTGGTCCGCGACGAGCGGGAGATCCTGCATTTCGCGGAGTTCGGTGTCGTCCTGCTGCTGTTCGTGATCGGCCTCGAGCTGCAGCCGCGACGCCTTTGGGCGATGCGCCGGGCGGTGTTCGGGCTGGGCGGCGGGCAGGTAGCCCTGACCGCCGCCGTTCTCGCCTGCCTCGCCGTGGCGTTCGGGTTGTCCGTCGAAACCGCCGTGGTGGCGGGGCTCGCCCTGTCGCTGTCTTCCACCGCCTTCGGCCTGCAGACCCTGGCCGAGCGCAACGAGCTTGCGACCCGCCATGGCCGCCAGTCGTTCTCGATCCTGCTGTTCCAGGACATGGCCGTGATCCCGATGCTGGCCCTCCTGCCGCTGCTGGCGCCCGCGTCCGGAGGCGTCGGGGGCGGGACGGCCTGGCTCGGCGTCGCCAAGGCGGCGGGCATGATCGCGCTCGTGGCCTTCGGCGGCCGTTATCTCTTGCGCAACGTGCTTCGGCTCGTGGCGCGGTTCGGCACGCATGAAGTGTTCAGCGCCACGACGCTTCTCACGGTGATGGGAATCGCGCTCCTTATGGAGTTCGTCGGTCTCTCGATGGCGCTGGGCGCGTTTCTGGCCGGGGTGCTGCTCGCCGAATCCGAGTACCGGCACGAGCTGGAAGCCGATATCGAACCCTTCAAGGGCCTGCTTCTGGGCCTGTTCTTCATGGCCGTCGGCATGACCGTCAATGTCGGGCTGGTGATCGAGACGCCGCTCGCCGCGATCGGCCTCGCCCTCGGCCTCGTGCTCGTGAAGATGCTCTGCCTGCTCGCCGTCGCGCGCATCGACACGCCGAGCTGGCGGACCGTCCGGGGCTCGGCCGTGACGCTCTCGCAAGGCGGCGAGTTCGCCTTCGTGATCCTCACCGTCGGCGTGGGCGCCTCGCTGATGGACCAACGCACCGCCGACATGCTGATCGTCGCGGTGACGCTCTCGATGGCGGCGACGCCGCTGATCTTCAGGGCGAACGACTGGCTCGACGCCCGGCTCGAGAGGGAGGCGGAACCGGACTACGAGCGCCACATCGAGGAAGAAAACCAGGTCATCGTCGCCGGGTTCGGCCGGGTCGGCCAGATCGTGGGCCGTATCCTGCGGGTCCGCCGCATCGGCTTCACCGCGCTCGAGACCGACGCCGAGCAGGTTGATTTCGTGCGCCGCTTCGGCAACAAGATCTACTACGGCGACGCCAGCCGCGTTGAGCTGCTGCGCGCCGCCAGGGCCGACAAGGCCGTGCTCTTCGTGCTGGCGATCGAGGACGTGGAGCGCTCGCTCGCGACGGCGCGGGCGGTGCGCAAGCACTTCCCCCGGCTGACCGTCTTCGCCCGCGCGCGCAACCGCCAGCACGCCTATGCGCTGATGGACCTCGGCATCGACCACGTGGTGCGCGACACCTTCCATTCGAGCCTCGAGCTCGCCCGCGAAGTCCTGATGGAGCTGGGCCTCGGCGACTTCGAAAGCCGGCGCACGGTCGAGACCTTCCGCGAGCACGATACCGCGCGCCTGATGCGGCAGCGCGGCATCTCGCACGATGTCGACCGCATGGCCGAGGAAGCCAGGCACTGGACCCGCGAGCTGGAGGAGATGTTCGCCGAGGACGAGCGCTCGGCCGGCGAGAAACGAGGCTAGCCTTTAGAGCCTGTCCGTTTCAGATAGAAGCGCTGTTACCCTTGCTTCCTAACCGTCATGGTCGGCGAAGGCCGACCATCCACGAGTTTTAAGTCTCTGGAATCAAAAACAAAACGTGGATGGTCGGCCTTCGCCGACCATGACGGAAGAAAATGGACGAGGCGGTTCCAACTAAAGCAGACACGCTATAGCGTGAAGAATCGACGATCTTCCCCGATCTCTCGCGGATCGGGTCGTGGGGGCCGGGAAGGGGATCGTCGTGTCCCAAAGGAGCGGAAAGGACCCACCCTCCCCCGGCCCCTCCCGCAAGCGGGAGGGGAGAAGGTAAGGAGAAATCGGCGAGCGAGTCCCCCTCTCCCCCACGGGGAGAGGGCCGGGGTGAGGGGGGTTCCTCTCCGGCGGCAACTGGCCGCGATCACGTCGGGTCGGAAAATGCTCTGATACAGATAACTCGACTGTGCGGGTGGGCGGGCGTTCCCGGAAGCACCGGGGCGTATCCGCCTCGCACCGAGTCCTTTCCGCCCTCTCCCGTCATGGTCGGCGTAGGCCGACCATCCACGAGTTTTCCTCGTGGGCCGGAAGCAGGCGGAAAGAAGCGAACAAAACAAAACGTGGATGGTCGGCCTACGCCGACCATGACGGTTGGGACGGATAGGCGTCAGCCCGTCGATGAAAGGGGGAACGGAAGGCCTGCCCCGACCTACCACCCCGCCTTGTCGATCACCCTCTGCGCCTGGGGGGCCAGCTCCGCGATGCGCGCGATGGGGATCCGGTCCTCGCGGAAGCCGCTGCGGGCCTTTACCTCTTCGGACGGTTCCACCCGCGGGTTGACCGGATATTCGAAGTTGACCGAACCGTAGAGCTTCTGCGCCTCGGCGCCGTGAGGAAACAGAGCGCCGCTTACCCTTTCGGATTCACCTCACGAAACGAAAAGCGTTTCTGAGATCGGCGACGTCGATGCTGCCCCAGCACTTGCGCCTGAGTTGGGAACCTTTCGGAGGGAACGCTTCGTGAATGACCTTTATGCCCCTCGTCTCAAGAAATTCCGCCACCGGCACGAAATCCCGGTCGGACGATACCAGTACCGCGATATCGTAGTTGTCGACCCAGGCCAGGCTGATCATGTCCGTCGCCATCCGGACATCCACGCCTTTTTCTTCGGTCCCCCGCATGTCCGCGCCGCAAGCCGGACACTGCGTGACCGATTCGTAGCAGGCCGGACATCTTGGCGGAGTTCGCTTCCTCTGGCGCGGAACGATCGAAACACTCACCCCTGGGAACGTATCGACAACGGTCGTCGCCCAGTTCTTCAGTTTCCGATCGCTTTCGCTCGCAGGATCGTAAGAGCCGTAGAAATTCAGCCCCTGGTAGGTGCCGACCGCTTCGGCGTCGACGAGCGTCGAAGCGGTTTGAGCCGGTACGGGGCCCAGCTTCGACCAGTCGGTGCGGAATGCTTCCTCCACCTGTCGCATGGAGAGCGAATAATTCCAGAAATCGACGAACACCCTTACACGATGGCGTTCGCCGTGTTGCGGGTCGTCGTCCGTCACGTCGCGTTCCAAGAAAATACAGGGACGCACAAGGCGTCCCTGGGGTCATGTTGACCGGATCCCGTTTGTCCCTTTTTCGGGCGACGATCCGGTGGGTCGTATTGACCCGGAACCTAGACGTTCCGAACCTGTTCGACAACCCCTCGCCGGCCTGGTTGTCGCTAGCACAAGCCCCCTCGAAGATCACCTTCACCCGCGCCCCGTTGTAGACGTGGATCCCCGGCCGCACGCTACCCTGTACGGCGGATAGGGCGTCCCGCCAGCGCGGCGGATCAGTGCACGAGCACAGTCAGGTCCGGATTCCGCTCCTGCGGCTGACGCGATTGAGGCGACGTTCGAAGTATCGACGGATCGACTCGTTCTCCGGCCAGCCCTCCGGATCGGCCCAGATCGCTCCTAGCCGTCCCACCAGCCCGGCGATCCAGTCCGCCGCCTGAATGGTCTGATAGCGGTGACTCTCGAGATGGAACGGCGGTTCGATGAGATGCCGGCGCCGCTCGCTTTGGCCGTACATGCTCTTGGCTGCCTCGGTCAGGAGCGCGGAGCGCTGCTGGTGCTCATCGAGCACAAGCACGAAGCCGTCGGTCGGGTCGCAATCTTCCGCGCAATGGCCGTCGATCCGCTTAATCGCTTCCAGAAACACTCGCGCATAGAGGCGGTTCGGTTTGTGCGCGCCGGGAGTCGCGGTCTTTCTGACCCCGACATAGAACACGAAGCCGCCAAGCCGCTCGATCTTGTTGAACAACCGGTTCGTCAATCTTCGAAGCTCGGGATACCGGGTAACGTTCGTGACCGTGTAGAGTCTGGCCCCCTTTTTCTCCCATAGAGCGGGATGCTTCCCCGCCCGCTCGATCTCGAAGGCAAGAAGCTCGCACTTTCGCTGGAAGAACCAGGTCCCGAAACCGCGCACCGCCTCCGCTGGCAGAACGAAGCCCGCGAGCCCGAACACAGGGCTCTCCTTGTACCTGGGGTCATCGCGACCGATATAGGGGCCGATATGTCCGAATTCGTCGAGATAGGCGAAAAGGGTCACCCGCCGGCCTCCAGACACACGAAAGCCCGCGCCGGAGCGCGGGCCTCGGAAAGAGAGCAAGACGAGCTTGCGTCTCGCAAGGGAAGATATGTCTTTGCCCGGTCGCCGTCAAGGAATCGTGGCAGGAATCGTGGCAGAAGCCGAACCCGCTTCCTTCGTCGTCATGGAGCCCCGCCCCCCTACCACCCCGCCTTGTCGATCACCCTTTGCGCCTTGGGGGCGAGCTCGGCGATCCGGGCGATCGGGATCCGGTCCTCGCGGAAGCCGCCGCGGGCCTTCACCTCTTCGGACGGTTCCACCGCCGGGTTGACCGGGTACTCGAAGTTGACCGAGCCGTAGAGCTTCTGCGCCTCGTCAGAGGTCAGGAATTCGAGGAAGCGCACGGCTCCCGCCTTGTTCCGCGAGTGCCTGGCCACCCCGCCGCCCGAGATGTTGACGTGGGTGCCGCGGCCGGCCTGGTTGGGGAAGATCAGCCGCACCGCCCTGGCCCATTCGCGGTGCGCCGGCACCGGCGACGCGCCGAGCTTGCCGAAGTAATAGTTGTTGACGATCGAGACGTCGCAGACGCCTTCGAAGATCGCCTTCACCTGCGCCCGGTCGTTGCCCTGCGGCCGGCGCGCGAGGTTGGCGACGACGCCCTTCGCCCAGGCCAGCGCGCCCGCCTCGCCATGCGCCTCGATCATCGAGGCGACCAGCGCCCGGTTGTAGACGTGGCTCCCCGGCCGCGCGCAGATCCGGCCCTTCCAGCGCGCATCCGTCAGATCCTCGTAGCGCTCTATCAGCCCGGCGTCCCTGGTCTTGCGCGACACCACCACCACCCGGGCGCGCTTGGAGAACGCGAACCAGCGGCCGCCGGGATCGCGCAGATGGGCCGGGATGTTCTTCCTCAGCACCGCCGAATCCACCTTCGCCAGCAGGTTCTTGTCGGCATAGACGTGGAGGCGGGCGATGTCGACGGTGAGCACCACGTCGGCCGGGCTCCGCGTCCCCTCGGCCTGGAGCCGCTGCGCCAGCCCCTTCTTGGCGTAGACCGTGTTGACCTCGACCCCGGTCCGCTTCTCGTAGGCCGCGATGAACGGGTTTATCAGGAAGGGCTGGCGGTGGGAGTAGACGTTGAGCTCGCCGTCCGGCGCGCCCCTTGCCGCCGAACCCGGCACCGCGGCAAGCGCCACGGCGAGCGCGGCGACGGCGCCCCTTCGCGCCGGGCGTAAATCGCGGGGTGACATCATGCGTGCGAGCCTCCGAAGGAGCGGTTTGTACAGGATCGCGGCGGCGTCCCGAAAGGGAGCGAGATAGACATTGGCGAGGCGGTGGCTCTCGGCGCCGGCGCCGGGCAGGCCGAAGCGGAGCTCCCGCCCGCGTTCGGCGAGCCAGAGGCTGCCGCCGAGCCAGTCCCAGACGGCGAGCACGGTGCCGAAATTGCGGTTGGCGTGGCGCGCCTCGACCGAGTGGTGGATCTGGTGCTGGGCGGGCGAGATCAGCACGCGTTCGAGGATCCGCCCGTAGGAGATGCGGACGTGGCTGTGGCGCAGATTGGACCCGGCGACGTTGAAGGCGAAGACGATCGCGTTGGCGCCCAGCACGGTCACCAACTCCACCCGGTCGCCGAGGAAGAACACGAAGGCCGCGATCGCCCCGGCCTGGACCAGCGTCGAGCGCAGCGCGAACAGGACGCCCTCGACCGGGTGGGTGCGGTAGACGGTGAACGGCGTCAGCGTCTCGGCGGTGTGGTGGACCCGGTGGAAGCACCAGAGCACCGGCCAGGCGTGGAGCCATCGGTGCAGCAGGTATTTGGTGGAGTCGTCGAGCAGGAAGAGGACGATCGTGAAGGAAACGGCTACCGCCCAGCCCGGCGCGGCCGCGAGGATGAGCGCGCGCCCGTCGAACCAGACATGCATCGCCTCGAAGAGCAGCGTGGCCAGGGCGAGCTTCGAGACCAGGCGCGGCGCCACGCCCATCATGACCGCCTGGTTGAGGACGGCGATCCGGTAATCCGCCCGCGCCGAGCGCGACCACCAGATGCGCGGGCCGAGCAGAACCGGGAGCGCGCCCTTGAAGCCGCGCCCCGCCGCGATCCACTGGAACGCGAGCGCCAGCGCGAGCGCGCTCAGGAGGTAGCCGAGGAAGACCCGCTTTCGCGGGTTCAGAAGCTGGTCGGCGAGGCGGTCGACGAAATCGGCGACGAGGTTGTCCATGGCCGGCCGGTCCCGGAAAAAAGAGGCGGGGTCGGGCCGTCGCCGGCCGGACCCTGCCCGAGGAGGATCAGTCGTTCTCGGCGGAGGCCTTGTCGCCGAGCGAGTCCGACAGCGCCTTCATCTCGCCGGTCACGTCGTTGTTGCGCGCCTTCACGCCGAACTTGTCGATCAGGAGCTTCTGGATCTTCGCCATGTGCAGCATGTACTCGCCCCAGCCCGGGCCCTGGTCGCGCACGTAGTTGCCCTTGGAGTCGATGTCGACCACCTGGCTCGCGTTCAGGAGCAGCGGGCCGGCGCCGATCATCCGGTTGAGCCGCGTCGCGGTCTCGCCGAGATTGTTCTTGCCCGCCTGCAGCGCGAGGGAGAAGCCTTTGAGCTCGCCCCAGTGCTTGGCGTAGGCGCGGAACGCCTTGGCGGGATCTCCGTTTGCATCCACGATCGTCTTCAGCTTGACCATGTCCTTGTAGACCGAGCCGGCGTATTTGAACGTCGCCTCGGCGAGCACCTTCTCCCAGTTGGCCGAGATCGTCGCGGCGTGGCCCATCAGCGTCTCGCGCTGGGCGTCGGTCAGCTTCTCGCCCTTGGCCGAGGCGAGCAGCTTGCGGCCGTCGAGGAACGCCTTGGTTATGCCGTGCAGGTACGACGTCTTGTTGCCCTTGTCGTAGACCGAGGCGTCGAACCCGGCCGCGTAGTAGGCGGGGCCGAAGGTCATCTCGGACTTCAGGTCGATCTTGCCGTCCTTGTTCGCGTCGGCCGCCGCCGCGTCGCGCCGCTTGGCGATGTCGTAGACCTGCTTGGGCGTCAGGTTCAGCGTGTGCGCCGGGGCGCCGAAATAGCCGAACGCCTCGTCCCAGGCGTGCTCCTTGCCGGTATAGGCCGCGCCCTTCTTGTAGGGCTTGTCGTTGGGCTTCTTCGCCGCGCCCAGATACTCGTCGAGATAGCCGTCGACCGCCTGGTTGTAGAACACCGCCCCCATGATGAACTTGGAGATCAGCTGGCCGTAGTCGTAGCCGTTGGCCGCGTCGAACCCCTTGTTGGCGGACGACGCCTTGTCGATCCAGAAGGCGACCAGCTCGGGCCCGGTCATGCCGTTGGGCATCCCGGCCACCGCCGCCCTGTAGGTCTTGCCGGCGAGGTTCTTGCCCTTCGAGATGCCGTCGACCGCGCTCTGCTTGACCGCGAACTCGCCCTTGGTCGCGGGCGCCAGGATCTTCCGCCCCGCGTCCTTGCCGGAGTAATAGGCCGTCATCCTGGCCTTGAGCCCGGGGTTCGGCTCGCCGTTCCCCATCCCGGCCAGCTTCTTGAGCGAATCGTGCAGCGCATGCCGCGCGATCTGCCCGGTATAGGACACCGACGTGGTCTTCTTGCCCTCATACCCCTTCACGGTCACCGGAAACCCGGAATAAACCATCCCGTCCGCCCACGCCGCGCCGGCGACGACCCCCGCCAAGGCAATCCCCGCCGCCCCGGCACAAATTTTTCTAATCATTTCATTATTCCCCATAAGAAACCCTGATTTTCCAATTGAGAATGCGTGACAGTCGCAACTAAGTCAAGCCGATTTTCTGGATGGGGTGGGCGGAGGTGGCGGGCGGTGGGGCGGGGGCGGCGGATGGAGGGTTGGGGAAAAGAGCGGCGGTTCCGGGGCGGGGCGGAGGGTGTATTGTTGGCGGCGGGCGAGGCGATGCGGGGAGGACGGCATGGGGCTCGAGATCGTGCCGGCGGAAGCGACGCTGGGAGCCGCGGTGACGGGGGTCGACCTGGCGGCGCTCGACGAGGCGGCGTTCGAGGCGATCGAGCGGGCGTGGGACGAGCACGCGGTGCTGGTGTTCCCGGAACAGCATCTGACGGAGGCGGAGCAGGCCGGGTTCAGCCGCCGCCTCGGCCCGCTCGAGCGCAGCCTGACGGAAAACAACGTGGGCGCCGATCCGGAGATCATCGTGCTGTCGAACATGCGGGACGACGGCACGCTGTGGCCGGCTAGGAGCGCGCACGGGCTGTTCCTCGAGGGCAACAATCACTGGCACACCGATTCGTCCTACAAGCGCATCCCGTCCAAGGGCTCGGCGCTCGCCGCCCGCGTGGTGCCCGGGACCGGCGGCGAGACCGCCTTCGCCGACATGCGCGCGGCCTGGGACGCGCTCGACCCCGGCATGCGGCGCTACCTGGAGGACAAGTCCGCCGTCCACAGCTACGCCTACAGCCAGGGCCGGGTCGGCGGCACCGAGACGCTGAGCGAGGCGGAGTGGGACGCGCTCCCCCCGGTCGAGCACCCGATCCTCCGCCGCCACCCGGGGACCGGCCGGCCCGCCCTCTATATCGGCCGCCACGCGAGCCACATCGCGGGCGAGGACGAGCGGGAGAGCCGGGCGCTGCTGGAGCGTCTCTGCGCGGACGCCTGCCGCCCGCCGCGGGTCTTCGTCCACACCTGGAAGGTCGGCGACCTGGTGCTGTGGGACAACAGATGCGTGCTGCATCGCGGCCTCGGCCACCCGCCGGACCAGCCGCGCCACATGACCCGGACCACGCTGGCCGGCGACGGCGCGTCGAACGAGTGGTCGCTCACCGCCTGAGCCCCGACAAGCCTCGAAACAGGGAGGGACCGCCCATGCCGAACTTCCCGGCCGCGACGCTTGCCGCCGGCGGGCGCGGCCCTGGCGACGGTGCGGACCGCGGTCCGGGCGCTTCACCGCCGCGATCCCGGCCGACACCCATGGCGGCCAGGTCGACCGGGACAAGCCGATCGAGGGCGGCGCGGCGACGTCCTGCCTCGCCGTCCGGAAGGCCAAGTCCGACGACCGGGCCTGCGACATGACCGGGCCGTTCCGGGACAACCTCGACGCGGTGCACAAGACGTCGGCGATCCCCAAGCCCGATCGCGACGGAGATGCCCTTCGTCGGCATCGACACGGCGCTCCACCCCGGGGCGGTGAGGTTCTGCAAGGAGAAGAGGATCGCGGTGCCGGTGGGGTTGGTGCGGCAGGGGGTGTGGTTGCGCCAGCCCGACTGCTGGAGCGACGATGCGCGTGAGCGTACCTAACCGCCCTCACGCTGCCTTCTACCGTCATGATGGGCGAAGGCCAGCCATCCACGATTTCTCTTGCCGACGCAGGAACAAAGGACGACACGGCAGAATCGTATGTGAGGTTCAAAGTACGAGCTTGCGATTCTTCCGCAGGGCACCATAGTACAAGGCAAGTCTTGAGACTTAGGGTGATGCAAGCGCAGCTTCGACGGTGGGAACGACGACGCAGCTGCCGACAGGCCACGAGATCATGACTTCGTAGGACTAAAGCTTGTAGATGGCGGCAGAAACTTGAATATGTCTCGGAATCGGGCCCAATCCAGCTGATCGTGCTACCACCCAACATTGTTAGCGCACTAGGTGCAGGCTCATGAACCAGAATCTTTCACTTGATTTGGTAACGCGGCTACCCTCAGACGCCTGCGCAAACATTAGTTGTGAGGACAACCTTAAGTATATGCGTCGGCACGAGAACGAATCGATGCAGCTAATCGTGACTTCACCACCGTACAATCTCGGTAAGGAATACGAACGACGGACATCGTTGGAACGTTACATCGAGGAACAGACAGCGTGCATAGCAGAAGCCGTTCGACTGCTTCATCCTTCGGGCTCGATCTGCTGGCAGGTTGGCAACCATGTAGACGATGGAGAAGTATTTCCACTGGACATTATCCTTTACGACCTGTTCAAGCACCACGGCTTATTCCTTCGGAACCGAATTGTCTGGACTTTTGGACACGGACTGCACTGTACCAAGAGGCTATCCGGGCGCCACGAGACCATCTTGTGGTTCACGAAGTCGGATGATTATGTCTTCAATCTGGACTCCGTTCGTGTCCCCTCAAAGTATCCTAAGAAGCGTTACTTCAAGGGCCCAAAGAAAGGGGAGTTGTCAGGAAATCCGCTAGGAAAGAACCCGTCGGACGTATGGGACATTCCGAACGTGAAGAACAATCATGTCGAGAAGACGGAACATCCCTGTCAATTTCCCGTCGGTCTTGTCGAACGCCTTGTGCTTGCACTGACAAATGAAGGTGACCGGGTGCTGGACCCCTATATCGGCGTCGGTTCAACTGCGATCGCCGCCCTCAAGCACCATCGTGAAGCATACGGCTGCGATTTCGAGAAGAAATACATAAACATCGCGTGGGAACGGATCCATGCCCTGCGTGCGGGAACACTCCGTACTCGACCAATGGACAAGCCGGTTTATGAACCGCCACGCAAGCAGGCTGAGACATGAAATTCGACGCAACGTATTCGCACCACAACGGCGCTGGAATCTGGAAGAGGCGAGACCTCTACGAGTGGGCAACGGACATTTTTTCTGCTCCTCAAGTAACAGTACAAGCCAAGTCCACACGGGAGATACGGGACCACGTAAGGTCTGAGCTCGTGTCCGACGGCTGGGGGCTGAATGCCATGATCGATGCGGAAGTCGAGTTGAGCGTGTTCGCTCGCAAGGAAGACATGGCATTTCAGCTGCAGACAGGAAACATCAGTCGCTATGCTTATGACGTTCTAAAGCTTCAGCATTTGTATATGAGTCGCGAAATTGAGTGTGCAATTCTTGCAGTCCCGACCAAGGAAGCGGCGGCCAAGCTTGGGAGCAACATTGCTAACGTAGAGCGTATTTGGTCGGAATTAAATGTCTTTGATCGGATCGTTTCAGCACCGATCATGTTAATTGCGTTTGAATAGCCCACAACCCTATACAGAAGAGTTTCGATGACAATGACAAATTATCAAGTCAATATACGACCTCCACACGAGCGTGAGACGGTGATCGCCGACGCAGTGAAGGCATCTAATGAAAGGCATACGCTTTACGAATACCAGAACAGACGAAACGACTTGCCCATAGTTCGGGTGGATATAAATTTACCGATCTACCGTATGTCTAACTTCCGGACCTGTACGGTACAGCTCAAGTACATTCGTGAGCGAGGAGTTGCCGAGGACTTCTTCAACGCAGGTCAAGAAAACGACTCAGCGCAAGATGCACAACATAAGATATTGGTCGAATTTGCGACAAGAGGGCGCGCGAGCTCGGTCGTTCCCATCATGAGCCAGCTTGAGGAGGAAGAACAGCGTGAACCATTGCTGATTACCTATCTCGGAGTTGTCGTGAACGGGAACCGCCGGCTTGCAGCAATGCGCGAGCTACTCCTGAGCGACCCAGGTAGGTTCAAAAACTTCAGTCACGTTGATTGCGCGGTCTTACCCGAAAACATTACACCGGAGGAAATCGTCGAGATTGAAGTTCGGCTGCAAATGCGTGCGGAGACCAGGCTGCCTTACGGATGGATTGAAGAGTCGATTGCCATCCGGGAAATGCTACGCGCGGGGAAGAAACCCGCCTATGTGGCTAATCTCATGAAGAAGAGGCCCAGAGAAGTCGCAACAGCGGAGAAAGCTCTAACTGAGGCCGACATTTACCTGAAGGAATGGGTAGGCGATCCGAACAGATACGAGCTCGTCGAGGACGCGCAGCAGGCCTTCAATGATCTCGCTAAGGCTGTAAATGGGATAGAAGGTGAAATGCTAGAGGTGAAGCGCCGGTTCGCCTGGACACTCATTTCGGTGGATCCAGAAAAACTCGACGGGCGTCTATACGGGTATAACTTCAGCTTCGATAACAGAACTGACGAGGTTATTGCGGGGTTGAGTGATAGACTTTTGATTGACTTTACGCCAGCATCGCCGCATGAGGGATCGGACGAAGAGGTAGATGGTATCGATATCGACTTAGATGACGAAGGAGACGCTTCAGAAACATCACTAGAGAATTTGATTGACATCTTCGATGATCCAGATCCGGTTCAACGTGAAACCATTACGGGAGAACTCATCGAGGTTTGTAATTCCATACGGGAACGCGCACGACTGAGAAGCGTTGGCAATCAAGCCCTAAATGCGATTACTGCCGCCAACACAAAGCTCATGAGCGCAGATCTGTCAAAAGCCGATCCGGGAACATACGACTCAATTCGAACTCAGCTAATCACAGTCAAGACTAGAGCCGAATCCTTGGAAAAAGCACTTCGTCGGTATACCTCTAGCAATCCCACGATGAACGATAATGCCGATGAGTGAGTCAGCGATAATCGTCATCGACTACGATTCAGAGAGGCTCACTGGCACCCTCACAAATAAAAGCGATCCCGCAAGCTCGCTATGGGACCGGATTCGTCAGTCTGCTGCGGGCACAGACGACATAGCGCTTTATGGGAATACTATCACCTTACCTTGGCCGGGAGTTCTGTCTCTTGTAAGGGAATTTGCGCCGCTCCAGAAGAGGCGCGGATTCAGGTTTCGGCCGAGTCATGCTGCAAAGATTGAGATCGACAAGTTCATTGTACAGTATAAGGGTGTACAGGCTGCTCGTGAGGCCACACCGCTCGCGCTTGATGAAGAAGAGATCGAAATACGCCTGACAAAATTGGGATTTACGCGCCGACAGCTTCGCCCCTTTCAAATGCGGGATTTGAAGCGTCTTGTAAGTCTCCAGAACGGCGCGAATATTTCAGTGCCCGGCGCAGGAAAGACAACAGTGACTCTTGCTCTGCACTTGCTCACTAGGCAAGCAGGCCAGAAGTTCATGGTTGTTGCTCCGAAGAGTGCGTTCAAGGCCTGGAGCGAAGTCGTTGCTGAGTGCATCGATGAGGATGCCCCAGAGTGGGTCAGGGAGCCTTTTCTCATCCTGACAGGGAGCGCATTGTCGGTAAGGGAAGGGCTTCTTTCGGACTCGAATCGGTTTGTTCTCAACTACGAACAACTGCTTTCGATTCCAGACCTTTTTACCAGTTACCTCGCGCAATATCCGGTTCATCTAGTACTAGACGAATCTCATCGGGTGAAAGGAGGAACCTCAGTCAAGCGCGGCATCGTCTTACTTAATGCCGCTTCGCTTCCGGTGCGTCGGGACATTTTGAGCGGAACACCGATGCCACAGTCATCGAACGATCTGCGCTCTCAACTGGACTTCCTTTGGCCAGGGGCGGGGCTTGGAATCCAGATTGCAGCGGGAAAGCCACCGCGCGTGGTAATCTCCAACCTCTATGTCCGGACCACGAAAAAGGAGCTGAGTTTACCCCCCGTCACTCGCCACTTCATCCCAATCGAAATGGGCAGAGGACAGAGAGCCCTGTACGCGGTTATCCGTAGTGAGGTACTTCGGGACCTCAGTTCTCTCAAGGCTGGTAGCGGGGTCGATGTCATCAAGGCCCGCCGTTCAGTGATGCGACTTCTTCAGCTGTCATCGAATCCGGTCCTGGCCGCATCCGCGATGCTGAACGATGCCCCGTACATCGATTCGGGAATTATGCAGCAGGTACTAGACGACGGACCCTCTCCCAAGATGATTGCGGTGCGCGATCTTGCACGAAAACTGGCAGAGGAAGGCCGCAAGACCGTCATCTGGAGCATCTTCGTGGGCACGATCCGTCAGATGCAGTACATGCTCGCGGATCTCAACCCGGCAGTGGTCTATGGCGCCGTGCCCTCTGGAGACCCGGAGGAACCGGAGTCGCGGGAAGGACAGCTTAGGCGTTTCCACGAGGATCCTACCTGTATGACCTTCATCGCCAATCCGGCAGCCGCCGGAGAAGGGATCAATCTTCATCAGATCTGTCACGATGCGATTTATCTTGATCGGTCATACAACACCACTCACTACGTTCAGTCGATTGACCGCATCCATCGTCTGGGGCTCCCAGCAGACACCCAGACCAACGTGTTCATCTTCCAGACGACCGCAGCTAAGGGCTTGGGGTGCGTGGATTATTCCGTGAGCCGCCGGCTCGCGACAAAAGTACGGGCCATGCAACGGCTTCTCGATGATGAAGACCTTCACCAGATTGCCCTCGATGAAGAAGGTTCCGAGGAACCAATCGACTACAGCACAGATACGGAAGATCTTGTCGATCTGATCGAGGAACTCGAGGGACAGACAACCTACAGCGAGGATGTTGGTTTGTAATGCAGGCTCGGAGGATAGATGACTCCTTCTCAATGGCTGCGTTCCTCGCATTTCTCGAATTGCATTCATTTTGTGCCGACCATCCTTCGCTGACCGACGCTCAGGCTATCGCGAGTCTGAATAGACTCAGATCAAGCGCATCTGGGTTGGATTTCCGCGGTGGTCTTGCTCTACGTCAGGCGCTCGATCCGTCAATGGCCTGGAAACCGACGTCGAATTGTATTCGTCTTTTCGTTTTCGAATGGATACGTCTAGTACAACCACCTTGGCTGCGTTTGGTGCCCTTTGGGCGGGAAAGAGTAAAGGGAGCCCTCGATCGCAACCATGCTCAGTGCTTTCGTGAAGCTAGATTGTTCGATGAAGTACCGGATGATGAGACAATTTCATGGTGGGACCGTGTAGCGGCTTTGATGCGCGGCCTGTCTGACACCGAGAAGATGAAGTACGCCAGACACGCCGAACGGCTTTCGCTTGAGTATGAGAAAAGACGCATGAAAGAGCTTGAGATTTTGCAAGAGCCAAAATGGGTATCTCTCGAAGATAACTCACTTGGGTATGACATTCTGTCCTATGATCGTAACAAGGAAGGGCGTACTGTTTCACGATTAGTAGAAGTTAAGAGCCGACTCTCGGACTTCATTTTTATCACGAGGAACGAATGGGATAATGCCTCGAATTCAGTGCAACGGACCGTTATTCACGTATGGGACCTGAGAAAGTTAAGATTGCGCGAATATCACCCGCAGGAACTCGCATCTGATATTCCTTCAGACCAAGGAGCCGGGGTTTGGCAGAGTGTTCGCATTACCCTCGACTCGCGGTTATGATCGCCTCTTCAAGGTCGGCCTGACTCCTGACGGGGCCGTCGCTGAGTTGTGGCCGTAGGTCGGCCAGTCGGGCTCGTAGCCCGCCTCGGCCTGATTGCCCCACACCGTCCAGTTGTCGCGGACCCCGCGCCCGAACAGTTCGAGATACGGCCCCCAGCTGCAGCTCTCGATCAGGTCGTACTGCTCGTCGGGCTTGCGGGAATGCTCGCGCTTCCGGCTGGCGATCAGGTTGACCTGGCGCCGCCCGGGAGGGAGCGTGCGCGCGTTCTTTCCCCGGATGCCGAACAGCACCATCTCGGTCACGTTGCGGAAATAGAATCCGACCCCGCGCCCGTCGGAACCGCCGTCCTTGCGTATCTTGTGCCAGATCAGGTTGCTCTTGTACTCGAACCCCCACGATTCGAGCACGCGCAGGCCATGCGGCAGCAGCGCGTTCGGAACCCAGAGATAGCAATGGGCGCGGTCCTGCATGCAGCCGGCGACCGGCAGGGCGGCGATTTCCTCGACCGTGAGCGTGCCGTAGCGCGAAAGGCGGCGATGCTCCGGCGCGACCTTTCCGGTCCGGTTGGCGAAACGCCAGGGCGGGTCGGCGAGAACCGTCCCGAACTTCTCGCCGTTCAGGTATTCGGCGAGATCGGCGGCGGGCGACCGCGGCGCAGGGTCTCCGGGTTCCCTCACGGCGGCCGCGACCGGTCCCGGGAATTAGCGAGGCGAATCGGCGGACCAAGCCTCCCCGATTCGCTTCGGACCCGTGGGCAGGGTCTCGATCTCCCGGCGAGTGCCCTTCGCGCCAGTCTGCCCCATGATCCTGGCCTCCCGGTTGAGAACATAAAGGGAACATACAGGCCTCGCGGCACCGATTCAACGATAGATTGAAATTTTCTTCGAAATAAGCTCGTGGACGGCCGGAGCGGACAGCCCCGCAACCCTCCCCCGGCCCCTCCCGCAAGCGGGAGGGGAGAAGCCAGGGAGGCGGCGGCGCCGCGCGTCCCCTTCTCCCCGCCGGGCAGAACGCCGGGGAGAGGCCCGCCTAGACGAGCTCCAGCGCGCCGCCCCTTGCGCCGGTGGCGCGGAGGATCGAGTACCAGATCGAGCCCAGCATCTCGGTGCCGGAGACGCCGACGGCGGGCTGGCGTTTCTCGGTCCTGAGCAGCCCGCCCTCGCGGTCCCACGCCTCCACCTCCGCGACCGCGCAATCGAGCCCGGGATCGCAGACCAGCCGCGCCTCGCAGTCGTCGAGCCCGGTCGAGACCAGCGCGCAGGTCACCATGGTGTTGACGTTGCGCGGATACAGCCGGGCGATTCCGCGCACCGGGCCCCGGTAGATCACGGTCTCCCGGTCGATCCCGGCCGGGTCGAGGCCGCTGTCGGAAAAGTCGATGTTGTCCGGGTGCTTGCGGAAGGTGATCCGCACCCGGCTCCAGCCGCCCCGCCGCATCAGCAGCTCGTCCCCGCCGAGCAGCGCGCCGGCGGGCACGAACAGGCCGGTTCCGTGCGCCTCCGCCGCTTCCTCCAGCGCGGCCCTGAGCGCGTCGTCGGCGAGCGCGGTGACCGAGAGCGGCATGTAGCCCGCGAAGCGCAGGAATCCGGCGCCGAAGCGCTCGGTGACGCCGGGATGGGCGCATTCGACGATCAGATCGGGGCGGCGTTCGGCGGCCTTTCCGAGGTCGTCGAGGCGCAGCGCCGGATCGAGCGCGGCCAGCGCCCCGGGGCTCCGGTTGTGGACGAACGCGGTCTCGAACCGCCCGCCGCTCGCCCCGATGCGCTCGACGATGGAGCGCCCGATATAGCCGTAGCCGATGACGCCGATGCGCGTCGCGCTCATGTCACCGCCTCCCTCGCCCCGGTCCGGAAGTCCCGCCACGCGCCGCCCGACATCGCGGCGTCGATGGCCTCGACCGCGTCCCACACGTCGACATGGCGCATGTAGAGGGGCGTGATGCCGAACCTCAATATGTCGGGGTCGCGGAAGTCGGGGATCAGGCCGCCGGCGATCAGCGCCCGCGCGATCGCATAGGCGTCCGGGTGGCGGAACGAGACCTGGCTGCCCCTCCGCGCCGCGTCCCTCGGGCTCGCCAGATCGAGGCCGTGTTTCGCGAGCCTTTCGTCGGCGAGCTGGATGAAGAGCCCGGAGAGTTTCCGCGACTTGGCCGCGAGCGCCGCCATGTCGACGCCGTCGAAGCAGGCCACGCCGTCGAGCACCGCGCGCAGCGACAGCACCGGCGGCGAGCCGACGAGGAGCTTGTTGATCGAGTCCGCCGCGCGGTAGCGGTCCTCGAAGCGGAACTGATCGGCATGGCCGAACCAGCCCGTCACCGCCGGCTCGAAGGACCCGATGGCGTCGCCGGAAACGTAGACGAAGGACGGCGCGCCGGGGCCGCCGTTGAGGAACTTGTAGGTGCAGCCGACCGCGTAATCGACCTTGCAGCGGTTGAGCGCGACCGGAATTGCGCCGGCCGAATGGCAGAGATCCCAGACGATCGGCACGTCCAGCGCGCGGCAATGCGCGGTGAGCCCTTCCATGTCGCGGAGCTCCCCGGTGCGGTAATCGACATGGCTCGCGAGCACCAGCGCGGTGTCGCCGTCGACGGCGTCCGCGATCCGGCCGGGCTCCGCCAGCACCAGCTCGTACTCCCCGCCGAGCAGGTCGACCACGCCCTGGAGGATGTAGAGGTCGGTCGGGAAATCGCCGCGTTCGGCGACCGCCTTCCGCCGCCCGCCGCCGCGCCGCAGCAGCGACGCCGCCAGCTTGAAGATGTTGACCGAGGTGGAATCGGCGACCGCCACCTCGCCTTCCGACGCGCCGATCAGCTTCGCGATGGCGTCGCCCGCCTTGCGCGAGAGAAAGAACCAGTCGGCGTCGAGCCAGCTCCGGATCAGCCCCTCGCCCCATTCGTCGGCGATCGTCGCGGCGATGGAGGAAGCCGTCGTCCTCGGCAGCGCGCCGAGCGAGTTGCCGTCGAAATAGAGCACCCCGTCCGGCAAGAAGAACCGCGCCCGGCACTCCGCCAGCGGACATTCCGCGTCCAGAAGCTCGCAGTCGGTGCGGTTCATGGGGGGCCTCTCACGGCGAGCCTATAGCGTGTCTGCTTTAGTTGGAACCGCCTCGTCCATTTTTTCCGTCATGATCGGCGAAGGCCGACCATCCACGTTTTGTTTTTGATTCCAGAGACTTAAAAACTCGTGGATGGTCGGCCTTCGCCGACCATGACGGTCAGGAAGCAAGGGTAACAGCGCTTCTATCTGAAACTGACAGGCTCCAGATCGGGCCGGTCGGGCCGACAAGGCGGCCGCCCCTCGATACGGCCCCGCGGGCCTGCTCGGGATGAGGGTGACGTGTCGAGAATTGCACCGCCCTCACCCTGAGTAGCGGCGAAGCCGCGTATCGAAGGGCGGCCGGATCGTCGCTCCACCCGTTCCGCCTATTCGGTGTCACCCCGGACTTGTTCCGGGGTCCAAGGCAACCGGGCGACAGCGGTGCCTGAAAATCTGGACCCCGGAACAAGTCCGGGGTGACACTTTGAGCGGTTGCGGGAGCGCCGCGCGCGGCTCCGGTCCTCCTCATCCCGCCGCCGCCGCCAGCCCCACCACGTTGCGGATCAGGGCGAGGCCCCTGCCCGCCTCGAGGCCGAGGATCGATTCGGGGTGGAACTGCACCGCCCAGACCGGCAGCGTGCGGTGGCGGAGCGCCATCGTCACCCCGTCCGCCGTCCAGGCGAGGACCTCCAGCGCGTCGGGCGCCTCGTCGCGGCGGAGGTAGATCGAGTGGTAGCGGCCCACCGAGTAGCGCCGGGGCAGGCCCTCGAACAGCGCGCCCTGGGCCGCCTCGATCTCCGACGGCTTGCCGTGGACGGGGGTGTCGAGGATGCGGAGCCTCGCCCCGAAATGCTCGGCGATGCCCTGCAGGCCGAGGCAGACGCCGAACACCGGGATGCCGCGCGCGACGCAGGCGCCGACCGTCTCCGCCACCCGGAAGTCCTTCGGCTCGCCCGGCCCGGGCGACAGCACCGCCAGCCCCGGCCGGCGCTCGTCCAGCACGTCGTGTCCGAAGCCGCAGCGCAGCGTCTCGACCTTCGCGCCGGTCTGGCGGAAATAGTCGGCAAGCGTGTGGACGAAGGAGTCCTCGTGGTCGACCAGCAGCACGTCGAGCCCGCGCCCGGCCTCGCCGCCGCCGTCCCCGGGCGCGGCGGCGGGCGCATCGCCGGCGATCGCGTCGAGGAAGGCGGACGCCTTGACGCCGATCTCGTCCTCCTCCGCGGCGGGGTCGGAATCGTGGAGCAGCGTCGCGCCGGCCCTCACCGAGGCGACGCCGTCGCGGAACTGGATCGTCCGCAGCGTGAGCCCGGTATTCATGTTGCCGTTGGCGAACACCGCCCCCACCGCGCCGCCGTACCAGCGCCTGGGCGAGCGCTCGTGCTCCTCGATGAACCGCATCGCCCATTTCTTGGGCGCGCCGGTCACCGTGACCGCCCAGGTGTGCGACAGGAACGCGTCCAGCGCGTCGAACTCCGGGCGCAGCGTGCCCTCGACGTGATCGACGGTGTGGATCAGCCGCGAATACATCTCGATCTGGCGCCGTCCGATCACCCTGACCGAGCCCGGCTCGCAGATCCGCGACTTGTCGTTGCGGTCGACGTCGGTGCACATGGTGAGCTCGGATTCGTCCTTCTCCGAGTTGAGCAGCGCGCGGACCTGGCTTGCGTCGGCGATCGGGTCGGCGCCGCGCCGGATGGTGCCGGAGATCGGGCAGGTCTCCACCCTCCGCCCCTCGGCCCGGACGAACATCTCGGGCGAGGCGCCGACCAGGTATTCCTGGCGGCCGAGATTGATGAAGAAGCCGTAGGGCGCCGGGTTCACCCGCATCAGCCGCCGGAAGATCGCCGATGGCGGCTCGGCGGCCGGGCGCCAGGTGTCGACGCCGGGGACGGTCTCGAACAGATCGCCCGCGCGGAATCGCTCCTTCGCCTTGCGCACGGTCTCGGCGTAGTCCCCCGGGGCGTGGTCGCTGCCGCCCTCGCCTATGGCTGAGAAGCGGAACGGCTCGTCGGGTCCGGCGCGTTCGATCCCCTCCGTGCTCTCGCCGTCGATGTCGAACTCCCAGGACCGCCAGGTCGCCTCGCCCCGCTGGTGGTCGACGACGAGCAGCCGGTCGGGCAGGTAGAGCACGAGGTCGCGCTGCCCGTCCGCGCGGTTGCTCCCCGGCTCCAGCGGCTCGAACTGGAAGGCGAGGTTGTAGCCGAACGCGCCGTAGAGGCCGAGGAAGCGCTCGCGCTCCGGCGCGCGGAGGAAGGCGAGGACCGCGCGCACCAGCGAGAACACCGAGGGCTGGCGGCTCCGCTCCTCCTCGGGGAAGCGCCCCGCGGGCTCGCGGATCTCGACGTCGAAGCCGTCCTCGCCGAGCGTGTATTCCTCGACGAAATCCCATCCCGGCAGGCGCCTCGCCAGCGCGCCGGCGAGCACGCGCCCACGCTCGCAAAGCGCCGTGACCCGCGCCTTACGCCCCGCCGCCGACAGCTCCAGCGGCGGGTCGACGAAGCCCATGTCCCATCGCGTGTAGCGCCCGGGATACTCGAAATCCGACGACAGCAGCACGCCGCGCCTTCGGTCGAGCCGGTCGACCAGGATCATCCGGGCGTTCTCGTAAGTCTCGGGCGCGGTCCGGCGGCGCACCAGCACGCCGCCCGGCGTGGTGAAGCTGTCGCTATCCACGGGCTTCGACATGACGACCCTCCTTCGCCGGGGTCGCCGGGCCGCCCTGTTTCCGGAAAAGAAAATGGCCGCCGGGTCCCCGGCAGCCACACAAGTCACGCGAAAAGTGCCGGCCGCCGATTCAGGCGCGCCGCCACCGGTTCATGGAGATCGAAACCGCGTTCCGCATGACGGGGGCAACGATACCCATGGAGCGGGCGCGGTCAATGGGGGCGCGGCGATGATTCTTCGGGCCTTCACAGCGTCCGCAGGCCGAGATGGGCTTCGATCGCGTCGAAGTCACGGTCGGCGTGCAGCAGAAGGTGCCCGTTCTCCATGCAGAACGTCGCGATCAGCATGTCGACGGTCTTGCGCACGGTGACGCCCCGGGCGCGCAGGGCGCGGAAGTTGCGGGCGCCGGCGAGCGCGATGTCGCGGCCGACCATGGGCTTGAAAATCAGCGTATCCAGCGCCCTTCGCGCCCTCTGGAACTCGCGGTCGTCGCGGAAGCCCTGCAGGACCTCGGCGAGGATGAGGTCGCCCACGATCACCGGCTCCGTGCCGAGCATCCCGTCCAGCAGCCCGGTCTCTCGGGTCTCCGCGCCGTTGAAGTAGTCGATCCAGACCGAGGAATCGACGACGATCACCGGTCGCGTCGCATCTCATCGAGCGAGCCTTCCCAGTGCAGCCTGCCGCGCAGCGCGCGGATGCGCCCCTGCCGGCGGGTTCGGACCAGCAGGCGCAATCCCTCCTCCACCGCGGCCTTCTTGGTCTTGCAGCCGCTTGCCTTCAGCGCTTCCGTCATCAGCTCGTTGTCGATGTCGATATTCGTGCGCATGGCCGCCTCGTGTGTATATCTTTGACTTTTATACACAACGCCGTGCCGTTCTTCAACCGTACTCCACGATCCTCAGGTGTCCTCCCGGACATGCACCAGCCTGGTCTTCATGGTCGATCTCGGGATGGTGCCGGGCGGGACCGGTTCGACGCGGGCGGTGAAGATCAGCTTGTCGCGCAGCGTCCTTTCCAGGGCGCGGGCGAGGCCCTCGGGGTCGCCGGCCCCCTCCGCGTGCTCGACCTCGATATGGAGCGGCGGATCCACCGCGGGGCCGGGCTTCGGCAGCACGATCCTGAGCGCGCCGGTGGTGTCGGGTCGGAAACCGGCGACGACGTCCTGGATCGCCGACGGCCAGACATTGACGCCGCGCAGGATCAGCAGGTCGTCGGTGCGCCCGACCACCCGGATGCGCGGTCCCGTCCGCCCGTTGTCGCAGGGCGCGTTCCCGACGACGACGCGGTCGCCGCTGCGGAACCGCAAGAGCGGCGCGGCCTCGCGGTCGATATGGGTGAACACCATCTCGCCCTCGATTTTGTCGCGGTCGAGGGGCAGCACGTCTCCGGTGTCGGGGTCGACGATCTCCATGATCGCCATGTCGGGCGTCAGAAAGTGGCAACCGTCCCGGACGTCGCTCTCCGCGGCATAGACCGGGACGACGTCGCCGTTGCCGACGGATTCGGTGACCGTCGCCTGCCAGGTCTCCTCGATATGGCGGCGGATTTCGGGCACGCCGCCGCCCGGCTCGGCGCCGACCGTCAGGCGTTTCACCGGCAGGTCGGCCACGTCGATGCCGCGCTTGCGCGCCGCCTCGGCGAGGTAGAGCGCGTAGGACGGCGTGCAGGCGAGTACGTCGGCGCCCAGCAGCGCGATCGAATCGAGCAGCCGGTCCGTCTCCCCGGCCCCTATGGGCAGGAACGTCGCGCCCAGCGACTCGATCCCCTGCGCGAGCGGGATGCCGCCCACGAAGAAACCGATGCTGAATCCCATCGCGACGGTGGAGGCGGCCCGCACGTCCTGGCACCGGAAGACGCGCCGGATCGCCTCGCGCCAGAGCGCGGAATCGTGCGCCGTCACCGGGATGTAGGACGGCACGCCCGTGGTGCCCGAGGACGCGTGGACGCGAACGATCCGCTCCCGGTCGACGGCGGCGTGATTGCCGAACGGGGGATGGAGACGCTGGCTGTCGCGCAGCTCCTGCTTGGCGGTGAAGGGAAGGCCCGCGAGGTCGCCGACGCTCCGGATGTCCTCGAACGCCGCGCCGGCCTCCGCCAGCTTGGCCGCAACGAAGGGGGAATGCGCCTTCAGATAGGCCATCTGGGCGCGCAGCTTGCGGTCCTGGAGCGCCCGCACCTCGTCCGCGCTCGCGGTCTCGACCGCGCTCAACGCGATGTCGCTCATTCGATATTACCCGGGAATAAACCCGTTGGTTTGCGCCCACTCGGACCACTCGATTTGCTCGTCGGATACAGACTCAAGACGCGCCGTCGGTTGGTGATTGTCGGCAAAG
The DNA here is from genome assembly GCA_965202835.1 of Alphaproteobacteria bacterium. GTDB lineage: Bacteria > Pseudomonadota > Alphaproteobacteria > MPNO01 > MPNO01 > MPNO01. The sequence continues at coordinate 457,518 of CBDBCA010000003.1, forward strand.
ATCATCAGATTGTCGCAGGACCAGCGAGCCGAGGGCGCCATCAGGCCGTCGAGTCCGAGAAAAGCCAGCGCCGCCCCAATTCGTTGCGTCGGAGCGTAATCGCGGTCTCCATAGCGGGTTGCTCGAAATACGTCTCCCTGAAAGGGTTCCGTCGGAAATCGGCTCAGGCGGTCGACGAGATGCTGATCGTGGATCATGCCTCGCGGACCCTTGCCGATTACACATAGACTCCGTCGCGAAGCTGGTTAACCAGGCGCCGCACTTCGTCGATCCGTCCGTCCCGGATGAGTTCCGCGGGAGACGCCCCGTCCAGATGCTTCTGCGGCGAAAATATCCATTGGCGGGCTTCATCCGGCTCGTAGAAGTCGGACAATTGATCGACGATGAACTCGAGCTCGAGCAGGGTTTTCTCGGTTCGGGCGTGGGGATAGGCACGGCCCTGATTCCAGCGCGACACCGTTTCCGGCCGAGTGCCGAGCATGTTCGCGACCTCGATATGCCGCATCGCTCCCTTGGTGCGGATCGACTCCAGTCTTCTGGCAACGGCGCTACCCACCGGCCTACCTCCAGCATCTGGCATTGTTCACTCCCCTGGTTCGGCGCGTTTGCCCGTGGCGAGCGAATCCGACGGCTTGAATATACTCTTGCGGTTTTCATTGCCCAATATATTGATTAATAAATTGTTATTTTTGCTGACAGGTCGGCGTAACGGCACAGAAGACGGTTTGGATGCAATGAATCGAGGATAGTCTGGACACGGTACGGGTGCGCCTTCCGATTCCGGTTCCGGACCCCGCTGCAACGGATCGGAGACGGGCGATTTTGCCATCCATCCGCCTCACCCGGCGCCGGGTCGTCGCCCCTCACCCCGCGGGTGAAGGAGACCTCTCGGGCGGCGGCCGGCTGGGATCGTGGCCGGTCGAAAAATGCCCTACACGCCGAGCCCCCGGGACATCTGGGCGTAGCTGGTCAGCGGGACGCCGCACATCCGATCCCAGTCCGCCTTGTCGATGACCGGCCGGTTCAACAGTTCGATCATTTCGTCGAACTTGCTCAACGCGGCGCAGTCCACGGCTTCCGGGTCGGCCGCCTCGCGGAATCGCGGCCAGGCGCGATCGCGCGCGTAGCGCCAGAACTCGCTGTCGTACACGGAACCGCGGGAATAGTGCCAGCCGACGAACAGGCCGTAGCGGAGCATGTTGTCGATGAGGAACCGGTTGACCGCCGGCGCGTCGCGGTCGAGATGTTCCGCCGGACGGTTTTGGCGCATTTTGAGGACCATCCCGATCTGCAGCTGCGCGGATACGATGGCGGTGGCTTCGAGGGGCTCGATGAACGCCGCCGCGTTGCCGATGCGGGCCACCGCGCCGTCGTAAATCCGCCGGTGAACGAAGTTGGGAAACGGAATGACGGCCCGCTGCTCGAACTCCGATACGCCATCGGTCTCGAGGAAGGCATCGAAGTCCGCCTCGACATCGGCCGGGCTCGATAGATCGCGGTTGAAGATGTACCCGTAGGATGTGTGGACGGTCAGCGGAATGACGAAGATCCAGCCGTGCGGCCGCGCAACGGCACGGGTATAGGTATGTTGCCGGACCGGCCCATCCCGCTCTTGTTCGACGATTGCCGGACAGCGGCGGATGACGGCCGTATTGGTGGGAATGAAGGAAATATCGATGTGCCGGTCGGGATCGAGCTCCCCGGGAAACCCGCGAGCGTCGAAAACCAGATCGTAGCGTTCCGGCGCCAGGCCCTCGAACGCCACTTCCGCGCCGCCCTCCACCCTTTTGATATCGAGCACCTTGGCGTCGATGCGGCGCGCGCGGGTGCTTTCGCGCAGCAGGCGTTCCATCAGGTCGGCGGACAAATGGTAGGCGTAGGACACCTGTTGCGGCGCGAAGTAATGGGTGAAATTCCGATTGCGCCGGCCCCACCCCTCGAATGCGACGCCGTATTTGCGCGTCCCGTTGAGACGTTGCTGAACGGTTTCGTGGGGCAAATCCGTCAGTCTCCGCAATTCCTCAACCAGGCTCGGCCAGCTCCCTTCGCCCACGCCGATGACCGGGATGCGCGAATCGTATATGTGGTTCAGCTCGTGGTCGCCGTCGGGGTGAAGGCGCGACACGCTGGCGGCGGCTAGCGATCCGGCGGTTCCCCGCCCGACGACCGCGACCTTCCGCAAGGATTTGCTGCCCGGCAGTATCACCCTGCATGACTCCCGCCTCGACGGGTCGACGACCCCTTTCGGGGCGCTTCAGAAGCTGAACGCAAGTTCCATGCCCACGAAGCTGTCGCGCCGCCCATCGTAGACCGGATCCCGCCGGTCCGCGCTCAGTATCGCCATCGCTTCCAGGCGCATCGACCAGCCGCCCGACAGGCGGCGCTTCAGCTCCAGGTTCAACGAGCGGGAATCGTGGCGGAGATCGCCCAGAAGACCCGCCAGAAGCTCGGTGCCGGGCGTATCGTTGAACGCGAGCAGGCCGGAGACATAAAGGTCGTTCGCCCAGACGCCCGTGGCGCGGCGCCCGCGGCCGTCGTAATGCCACTCGGCGAGGATTGTCAGGTCGGCCGAGGAACCGAACGGCGCGCCAAGAGTGCGTTCGAGTCCGAAGATGAAGGCGCCGTAGTCCTGCTCCCGGCCCAGGAGATCGCGCGCACCGCTTCTCCGAATGGCCTCCATCTTGTAGAGCCAGGGGTCGGTGGTGAGCTGCGCGTCGAGCCCGAATTGCCGGATCCGCTCGTAGTAAGGGATCAGGATCGTGCCGTCTGCCGGCGACGTCCGGGACCGCGGGCTCGCGACGAAGGTGGGTTCCCGGCTCGTACCGGCAAAGGCGCTGATGCCGAAATCGAGCGAATCCACCGCGTTGCTGTAGCGGAACGCGAAATCCAGACGGCGCTCTTCGGCCCCGCTCTCGTACAGCGCGTCGGCCTCGATGGGGAGGCCCGACCGGTGGCGTCCGGCACGCCCGGGAAACGTGCGCTTGCGGTGATACGGCAGCAGAAACGATTCGGCGACGCCCCAGTCGCCGGACATCGTCAGGTGCACCATCGGCTGACCGAGCTTGGGCCGATCTCGCGGGTGCTCGACGAGGTCCGTCTGGTTGACGACATCGACAAGGTTCCGCAGCTCCGCCACGCCCCAGAAAACGCGGTCGAGCCCCAGCCGCAACTCCCAGGAATTCTCGCCCCAGTCCCCGAACACAAGCATGTAAGCCTCGCGAAGGTCTCCATGCGTGCGCCGGGAGTCGGCGCTGTCGTACCGATAGAGCGGGGTGAAGGTGAAGCTGGCGCCCTCCGCCGACTCCCAGTAAAGCGTCGGCTCGACGACCAGCCCGGCGGTGCCCGAACGCTGACCGGGAAAGGCGGGCGATTGCGGATACCATCGCCCCTGAAACTTCAAATCGCCCGATAAATCGAGCGTTTGCGCCCCGACTTCCGCGGCGGCCAGTAACAACAGGGCCGCAATTGCGCCGCCCAAACGCATCAACGCACGCGGCGGAGCGCCGGTCGCGTGAATTCGCTTTCCTGGAGGTTGTTGCGGAACCGGAAATCGGTCCATTTAAGCACGGTGCTCGCACCGGTCAGGTGGTTTATCATCTTTTGTTCTCCCGCCCGCCAGTATCGATCCGCATATTGACGGTAGTTCGCGAAAGTCAGCGTCTTGAGATGCGAGCCCTTTCGGTCGTAAAGCGTCATCTTCCAGGTCCTGAGCTCGCCCGTATCCTGCCAGACGATCTTGCGGCTGTAGCCGGATTTCTTGTCCCGGGGAAATTGTTCGGTCACCGTACAAGTGAGTTCGGCGCAGGGTTCGTCGCGAAGATACTTGTAGGTGTATTCTTCCACTTCCGAAGAACTCATGTCTTCGTATGAGAACTCGCTTCCCATGAACGACCCCGAACGCCTTGCGGCATTAATTCGTTTAACCCGTTTCAGGGCCGGCAGATACAACCACTGATCGTCGGGCGTGTTGACGTGGGCATGGGTCAGGAGTGCGGTTCCCTTGACGTCGCGCGGCCGGTCGAACACGAACAGGCTCTTGTCGCCGTCTCCCTTTACCTCCAGCACCTTGAAACGCATCCGACGAACGCTCTCTCGACCGTGCCGGTCGCGCAGCACCATCGTCATCGACGCGGTAAAGTCGCCGAAGCCTTCATTGCGGGCGCTTGCTTCTCGCGCAATCTCCAGCCCCTTTTCCTCCGGCGTTTCCGCCTGGGCAACGATAGATGCGTATGGCAGGCAAAAACACGCCGACGCGAGAAACAGGGCGCTCGACGAGAGGCCCCGGATGCAGGGCAAGCCGGTCGTCCGGCCCTGGCCGACAAGCCGTTCTTTGGCGTTTTCACGCTTTGGGAACATCCGCACGGATCCCGCGATGAGCGTGTTGCATTGTATCTTGACTCGCCGCGAAAGGTGAAGTCCCGGACGGCGAATTCGCAACCTGGCGTCGGCGACCCGGTGTATCGGAACACCTCGCCTTCCGCTTCGCACACTTGTCGAGAGTCCTCCGCCGGCCCGCCCCGCGCCGGCAGTGTCCCGGCTTCGCAGCCGCGGGCCGGTCCCCGGACTCGTTGCCCGCCACAATACCGGTCGCTTGTCCGAATATTCGATCCTTTCCGATCACCGAACCGGCCGTAATTGGCGTTAGAAAAACTTCGGCTGGACTTGCCATGCGGCAAGGAAATTATATGGAAACATTATACTCCATAAAGAAAAATATAATTCTCCGGCGCCTTGACCCGACGAAACGGTTGTGCGACTGTCACATAAGAGCCTAAGGAGGATTGCCATGAAAAGTGGCGACGAAATGCTGCAGCAGATTGTCGAGAAGTCCGCTCTGGATTCGGATTTCCGGCAACAGCTTCTTGCGGACCCGAAGACGACTATCAGCGCGGAATTGGGAATTACGATTCCCGATTCGATGAATATCAAAGTTCACGAAAGCGACATGCAAACGGTGCATCTTGCGCTGCCGCCGGACCCGAATATCACCGAGGAGCAACTCGAAGCGATCTCGGCCGGCCTCTGCTGCTGCTGGTAATTCCGGCAACCGGTCGAGTCCGCGTTTGTAAGTAGCTCGAGCTGGATCGTCGGTGGGGCAGGTCGACCGACCCCGCCTCGGGTCCGGTGCGTTCGGAATGAAGCCTGGCGGGCCGCCGGTCCCCAGGGGCGTTCGCACCTAGCGGCACCGGGTCCCATGGATGCCCCCGGCACGGCGGGACACGGTTTCGCGGCGCGTCTGGCCGAACGGGTGCTCGGAGCGCGCCGGCTGGTCATCCTGGTCGCGGTGCTCCTGGTCGCGGCCGCATCGAGCGGCGTTGCCCTGCTCGAATTCTCCGCCAACTACCGCATCTTCTTCGACGAGGACAATCCGCAGCTTCTGGCACTGGAAGCGCTGGAAAATACCTATGGCAAGAACGAGAACATCGTCTTCCTGATCGTTCCGGAAGACGGTGACGCCACGTCGGAAAGCGCGCTCTCGGCCGCCGTCTGGCTCACGGAGAAGGCCTGGCTGACACCGCATTCCAGGCGCGTCGACTCGCTCGCCAATTTTCAATACACCACCGCCGACGGCGACGATTTGTATGTGCGGGACCTTGTCGACCCGCGGGAACTGACCCAGGCCGACGCGCGGGCGCGAGTCCGCGCCATCGCCTCGTCCGACCCGCGTATCGCGGGCAGCATGCTGGCCCGCAACGGCGACGTCAGCGTCGTGAACGTCACCGTCGAACTGCCGGAGGAGGGCCTGCTGGAGGCCGTGGCGGAGGTTGCCGAATTCGCCAGATCCGCCGCCGCGGAGGCGGAAGAACGGTTTCCCGGCATGGACCTCCGCGTCGTCGGCACCGTGATGATCAATCAGTCCTTCGTGGAAGCCTCGATCAGCAGCCAGATGATCTTCCTGCCGGCGAGCCTCTTGCTCATGGCCCTGATCCTTGGCGTCCTCACCCGGGGCTGGGCGGGGGTCGTGGCGACCGGTATCGTCATCGTCTTTTCCATCGTGTCTTCCCTGGGCCTCGGCGTGTGGCTCGGTTTGCCGTTCTCCCCGCCCGTCTCGCCGGCCCCGACCATCGTTCTGATGATCGTCGTGGCGAACTGCGTCCACCTGCTGGTGGCCTTGCAGCGGTCTCTGCGCAGCGGGGCCTCGAAGCACGATGCCATCGTGGAATCCATCGGGCTCAACCTGAATCCGGTGTTTCTGGCGAGCCTCACGACGGCGCTCGGGTTTCTGAGCATGAACTTTTCCGAGGTGCCGCCCTACCGTCATCTCGGCAACTTCGTCGCACTCGGTATCGCCGTTTCCTTCCTGCTCTCGGTCACCTTTCTGCCGGCCCTGCTCTCGCTTCTCCCCATTCGTGCCCCGAACGAGCGCCGGCGCCAGGGGCTCACGATGAACCGCCTGGCGGATTTCGTGCTGCGCCGCAGAAAGGCGCTGATCTGGGGATGGTCGGCGATCGCGGTCGCGATGATGCTCGCGGTTCCGCGCAACGAGCTCAACGATGTCCTGGTTCATTTCTTCGACGAGGGCGTCGAGTTCCGGCAGGACACGGATTTCATGGACGAACGCCTGAGCGGCAACACGCTGCTCGAATACTCGCTGCGGGCATCCGCCGAGGGCGGCGTCACCGATCCCGGTTTTCTCGCGGAGGTCTCGAAATTCGCCGAGTGGTACCGCAAGCAGCCTCCGGTACGCCATGTCTCGGTGATCACCGACACCTTCCGGCAACTCAACAAGAGCATGAACGGCGACGACCCGGCGGCCTACCGGATTCCGGAGAGCAGGCAGCTCGCGGCGCAATATCTGCTGCTTTACGAGCTCTCGCTGCCGGAAGGTCTGAACCTCAACAATCAGATCGACAGATCCAGAACGGCCACGCGCGTGACGGTATCGGCGGAGACTTTGTCTTCGAAAGAGGTGCTGGAACTGAACGCCCGCGCCGAGGCGTGGCTGAAGGAAAACGCGCGGCATGTCGCCGGCGTCAACAGCACCGGCCCCGCGGCGCTGTTCGCCTATATCGGGCAGCGCAACATCCGCGCCATGCTGATCGGCACGATGGTCGTGCTCCTGGCCATTTCCGCCATTCTTCTCGTCGCCCTGCGATCGCTGCGGCTGGGCCTGATCAGCATCGTTCCCAACCTGGTTCCGGCCGTGCTGGGTTTCGGCGTCTGGGGCTTGACGGTCGGACAGGTCAGCCTGTCGCTGTCCGTCGTGGTAGCCATGACGGTCGGCATCGTGGTGGACGATACGGTGCACTTCCTCAGCAAGTACCGCCGGGCGCGGTTCGAATACGGCCAGGATTCCGAAGAAGCGGTGCGATACGCCTTCGACACGGCCGGGCGGGCGCTGTTCACGACCACGGTGGTGCTGGTGGCGGGCTTCCTGATTTTCGTGTTCTCGCCGTTCGTTCCCACCGCGCAGGTGGGCGTCCTGACGGCGATGATTATTGCTTTTGCGCTCATCGCCGACCTGTCGCTCCTGCCGGCGCTTTTGACGGCGGCGGACCGGCGTTCCGGGAAGGGCGCCGGTCGCGCGCCCGATCGCGGATGAAGCGCCGGACGGCGAAAACGGGGTGCCGGCGGCCCGGGAGACCGAGCTTGCCCTTGACCCGCGCCCGCCGGACTTGCATATAAACTCTCCAAATTTCCGCTCAAGTCGCGCAGGATTTTTTGTTTTTTCTCGATCTGAAAGGCAAGGCAGCGCACGGTCGTGTTCAACAACCCCTTTGACTCGTTTCACAATACCGTTGCCGAAGCGAAGGAGGAACGCGAACAACTCGACCGGCTGCTGACAATTTCCACGCCGCGGGAGCGGTTGCTCGTAGCCGTTATCGCTCTGCTGCTGGTCATCCTCGCGGCATGGCTCTTCCTTGGCAGCGTAACCCGTAGCGTCGCGATAGACGGCGTGCTGGTGCGGCCCGGGGCGACCGCGGCCGCGGGCAACCGGTCCGTGCGGGCGATCGTCTGGGTCGAGCACGACGTCGCGCCGCGCATCGAGGCCGGAATGCCGGCGGCGATAGAGTTGACCACGGCAGGGAAAGCCCCGGACGCGCTCGAGGGGAAGGTCGCGGCGATCTCCGCCCTACCCCTGTCGGGGCGGCTCCGGGAAATCGACGCGTCGGCGCCGGTGTCGGTGCACCGCGTCGATATCTCGCTCCGCGAGAGCCCCGATCATGCTTTCCTCGCGGGCAGGAAATGCCGCATCGTCATCGAACTCGGCAGGCAGTCTCCGATCGCGCTCTTGTGGATGAGGCGATCGTAAAATGCCGTCGGACGCCTCTAAAGGGGCCGGAGGCGGGGCCGGAGCGGACTCCCCGAAAAAAAGGGTAACCACCCCCGTTCTGTTGCAGATGCATGCGTCGGAATGCGGCGCCGCCTGCCTCGGCAGCGTATTGGCCTATTTCGGACGCTGGGTGCCGCTTTCAGAACTGCGCGAGAAATGCGAAGTGAGCCGGGACGGGAGCAGCGCGGCGAGCATTTTGCGAGCCTCCAGACATTACGGTCTCGAATGCAGCGGACTCAGCATGCGCGCCGAACACCTGAACAAGCTGGAGCTGCCTCTTATCTTGTTTTGGCAATTCAGTCATTTCGTTGTCCTCGAAGGGTTCGACGGCCGCAATTTCCACCTCAACGATCCGGCCACGGGACGGCGCAGGCTTCCGGCCGAAGAGTTCAACAAGAGCTACAGCGGAATTGCACTGCGTTTCAAGCGCGGTGACGATTTCAGCCCCGGCGGAGAGCCGCCCGGGCTGTTCGCGCAATTAAACGCCCTGCTCGCCGGATCGTGGAGCGCGCTTACCGGGATAATTGCCTGCGGCCTGATGCTGACATTGCTGGCGCTCATCGTTCCCGCGTCGCTGAACGTTTTTGTGGACCGGGTCCTGGAAAGCCACGGACCCTGGGGCGGACTGGTGGCGGCCCTGTTCGGCGGCGGGGTTCTCGTATACGGGCTGACCCTGCTCAAGCACCGGTTCCTGAAGCGGCTCGCGGTCCGGATTTCGGTGGTCGGCTACAGCCGGGGCATGTCGCGGCTGTTGCGGCTGCCGGTGGAGTTCTTCGAGCACCGGCTGGCGGGCGATCTGACGGATCGGGTCTCCTCCATCGACCGGGTCGCGAAGAACCTGACGGACCAGTTCCTTGTGCTCATCGTCGACATGGCGATGAGCGCAGTATTTCTGATCGCGATGCTGGCCTACGACGTGCCGCTCACGGCGATCGTGCTGTTGCTGGCCGTCTTGCACGGAACGCTGGCCCACTTTCTCAACGGGCTCCGCGCCGTTCGCAGCCAGTCCATGAGACGCGAACAGGGGCTGCTGATCGGCGTCGGCATGCAGATGCTGCGTCACGCGGACAATCTGCGCATGACGGGATCGGACGACCGGTTTTTTTCGCGCTGGAGCGGCCAGCAGGCGCGCGAACTGCACGCGCGCCAGCTTTATTCCGAGCTGTCCTCGGTCAATTCCGCGCTCCCGGGACTGATCGCCGCTTTTCGCGGCGCGGCGATACTGGGCATCGGGGGAAGCCTGGTCCTCGCCGGCGAAATGACACTGGGGGCGCTGGTCGCGTTCTACATTCTGGCGGAGATGTTCCTGGCGCCCGTCGGACGCTTCCTGGAGTTCGTCGACAAGCGTCGGGCCCTCGAAACCGATTTGCAGCGCCTCGACGACATCTCGAAGACCCCCGAAGACCCCGTTTTCAGCCGCCGAAATCCGGAATCGGACTCGATCCCCACGTTCAACGGCCGGCTCCAGCTGGCGGGTCAGCTCGAATTGCGCGGCGTCACCTTCGGTTTCAACAGGAGCCGGCCGCCCCTGATCGAGGACTTCAACCTCGTGATCAAGCCGGGCCAGCGGGTCGCCGTGGTGGGTCCCAGCGGGTCCGGCAAGTCGACCCTGGCGCGTCTGGTTTCGGGGGTTTATCAGCCATGGTCGGGCGAAATCCTGTTCGATGGCCATCCGCGGGACGAGATTCCGGAGGAGGTGCTGCGGCAGTCCATCTCCATGGTGGATCAGGAAGTCGTGCTCTTTTCGGCGTCGCTCCGCGACAACATCACATTGTGGAATCCGGCGGTTCCGGACGAAGCCATCTTCGCCGCGACGAGGGATGCCGGGATCCATGACGAAATCCTGCTCAGGCCGCAGGGATATTCGACCTTCGTCGAGGAGGGCGGTGCGAATTTCAGCGGCGGCCAGCGGCAACGGCTGGAAATAGCCCGCGCGCTGGTGGGCAATCCGACGGTGCTCATTCTCGACGAGGCGACCAGCGCCCTCGACGCGACGACGGAGGAAGATGTCGACGATGCGCTGCGGCGCCGGGGCGTCACCTGCCTGATCGTGGCGCACCGGCTCAGCACCGTGCGGGATTGCGACGAAATCATCGTGCTCGACAAGGGCGTCGAGGTGCAACGCGGAACGCACGACGCGTTGATCGCGGACCGGGACGGCACGTACTACAAGCTGGTCAGGTCGGGCTGATGCAGGATGCGGGCCGGGAACACGCATCGATAGCGGCGCTCGCCGCCCGCTCCGGCGCTTCCGTGCCCTGCGCCGGCAACATGCCGTTGCAGCTGGACGACCCGGACAGCGTCTGGTTCATCGACCGGGGCGCCGTCAACCTGTTCATGGTCGAGTTCAAGGACGGCGTCGAGCAGGCCGCGCCGCAGCATTTCCTGCGGCGCGATTCGGGCTGGCTGCTGCCGGGTGTCGCACCGGACCGGCGAGACGACGACGAAGGCACGACGCTCAGCCTGGTCGCCAAGGGTCTGCCCGGCACGCTTCTGAAGCGCCTGCCGGCATCCTCGCTCTCGGAGATCGATCCGGCGGAACTGGCGGAACAGACCGATACCTGGCTGACCGCGATGACCGACACGCTCTCACGCTTTGCAGGCCGCCTCCCGCGCCCGACCGCGCTGGCCGAACCCGGTGATGCGCGGACCCTGGCCCCCGGCACGTTGTCCGTACGGCGCGGCGTGGTGTGGATATCCGAACCGCCGCACGGCGCGAGCGTGTTCATGGATATCGTCGACCCGGCGGAACTCGCCGAGGCCGGCGTCGGGCACGAGACCGTCATACCGCTGACGCGAACCAGCTGGCTCACCCTGTTCGACGAAGCGACGCTTTCGGGCAATTCGACCGAAACCCTGGCGCGGCAAGACATGTTGTTGCCGGCGCTTGCCTCCTTTCACGCGCTTGCGTTCGCCCTGGAACGCCTCAACCGCCGCCTCGCGGTGGTCGACGATGCGAATCTCGAACGCGCGCGCACGGCCAGCCGCCGCACGGCCGAGAGGGCCGCGCGGCAGCGGCTCATCAATATCTACGACCGGCCGATCGACCGTGACGCCAGTGTCGAGGACACGGCTCTGGCGGACGCCCTGCAAATCGTCGGCCGTCACGAAGGAATCGATTTCACGATTCCCGCGCGCTCGGGGCCTTCCGATTCTCCGGTCGGCCTCGTCGACGTTCTCGACGCTTCGGGCGTGCGCGCCCGGCGCGTGCGGTTCAAGGCGGAGGACGGCTGGTGGCGCGGCGACAGCAATGCGCTGCTGGGATTCCGCGCCGAGGACGGCCAGCCCGTGGCGCTGCTGCCGGGAATGTTCGGAAGCTACCGGCAAATCGACCCGGTCACCAAACGCAGTATCCGGATCACGGCGGAGCGCGCCAAGGCGCTGGCCGATGAAGCCTGGATGTTCTACCGGCCGCTGCCGTCGGGGAACGTCACGCCGGCGGACCTGCTGAAAATCGCGCTGCATGGATCGGCCTCCGATCTGGCGCGGCTGGCGATGGCCGGGCTACCGGGGGGCCTGATCAAGTTGCTGCCGGCGCTGGCGCTCGGATTCGTCGCCAACCACGTCGCGGCGGGCGGAAACGCCGGCGCGGTCTATACCGCCGCCATGGCCCTAGCGGCGTTCGGCGTGCTCGGCGCATTGCTGCACCTGCTTCAGAGCACCGCGATGATGCGGCTCGAGGGGCGCTCTGCATCGCGGGTGGAAGCGGCCTTCTGGGACCGCCTCATGCGGCTTCCGCCAAGCATTCTGCACCGCCATCCGGCGGGCGATCTGGCGATGTCGGGAATGACATTCCAGAATCTGCGCGACGGCCTGCAGGGAATCGTCGCCGACAGCCTGCTGTCGGTGGTTTTCCTGCTCCCGGTTTTCGCCGTCATCTTTTTCTACGACGCCACCCTCGGGCTCATCGCGCTTGCCTTCAGCCTGGCCTCGCTGCTGATCGCCGTAATCCTCGGCCTGCGCCAGGTTTCGCCTCATGGGCGGATGATCGGCGCGGCGCGGCGCGTGGCCGGCCGGCTGTTCCAGATCGTAGGCGGAATCACCAAGCTGCGCGTGGAAAACGCGGAAGGCTCGGCCTACGCCATCTGGGCACGGGATTACCGCGAACAGAAACGCGCGGAGATCGAGGTTGGCGCGCTCGAGGGACACTCGCGGGCATTCGCCGCCGCGCTTCCCTTTCTTGCCGGAGGGGTACTGCTCCTGTCGGTGATGACCACGGGCGACCGGACCGTCCCGGTGGGCGACTTTCTCGTGGTCTACACCGTCTTCATCGCTTTCCAGTCCGCCATCGGGCGGCTCGGCGAGTCTTTCGGCACCGTCGCCGCCATGCTGCCGGCATTCGAACAGATGCGCCCGCTGCTCGCCGCGGTTCCCGAAGCCGAGGTCGAGGGAGAGCCGGTCGAATTTCTCGGCGGCGACATTCTGTTCGACCGCATTTCCTTCCGCTACGCTCCCGACGGCCCGCTGATTCTCGACGATGTCACCATTCGCGCCCGTCCCGGCGAATTCGTGGCGATCGCCGGCGAGTCCGGCGCGGGGAAGAGTACCCTGTTCCGGCTCGCGCTCGGCATCGACCGTCCCAGCGCCGGAGCGGTGTATTACGACGGGCGCGATCTGAGGCATCTGAACCTCAAACAGGTGCGCCGGCACACGGGCGTGGTGCCGCAATCGGTTGGCCTCCATCCCCAGGATCTCTGGGACAACGTGGTCGGTCACTACGACGACGTGGCGAACGAGGAAGTATGGACGGCGGTGCGGATCGCCGAAGTCGAGAACGAAATCAAGAACATGCCGATGGGCATGATGACCATGGTCGGCACCAGCGGGTCGGTTCTGTCGGGCGGGGAAAGCCAGCGCATCACCATCGCCCGCTCGGTGATCGGCAGCCCGCGGATCATGCTGCTCGACGAGGCGACCAACTGGCTGGACAACGAAAGCCAGGCCAGGGTCATGCGGAACCTCACCGCCCTGACCTCCACCCGGGTCGTCATCGCCCATCGCCTGTCCACGCTGGAACAGGCGGACCGCATCTACGTGTTGCAGGGCGGCAAGGTCGTTCAAAGCGGCTCCTTCAACGACCTGATGAACGTCGACGGGGTCTTCAGTGAGCTGGTCAAACGGCAGGTCGCCTGACCCGAACGGCCGACACGGCGTGGATTTTGGCGCTCTGGCGACGACCCGGCGGCCGGGACTTCAAGCCCGACGAGGACCCACGAGACGGGAGGACATGGATGAGGAACCCCGTTGACGCAGCAAAGATCCTCCTGGCGAGAGCCGGCCAGGACAGCGATTTTCGCGAACGTCTCCTCGCGAATCCCAGGGAAACGATAGAAAGGGAATTCGGCGTGAGTCTGGCCGAAGGCCATGAAATTCACGTGCACGAAGAGACCCATGAAGCGACGCATTTGGTGCTCCCGCCGCGCGGCAAGCTCAGCAAGGAAGAACGGGAGGAGGCGAAGGCCGGCGCCGCATCGCTCGAATTTCTTCGCAAGACGCTCCACGACCCCGCGCCGCCCCGGCGTCCCCCCGCCCCCGAACGGACCAGCCCCGAAGGGAAGCCCCTCGCCTCCGGGACGCTTGCGGAAGCGTGCAGGGAAAGCATCCGCCGCGGCCTCGTATTCCTGGAAGGCACGATCGACGAGAACGGCGCCTGGCACTGCATCCGGTTCAATACGGCGGACCCCGGCATCCCGCGGCATTACGAAAGACCTCCTTTCGTTTCTGCTTTCTGCGCGCTTGCCCTGGAAAGTTGCGACGAAGCGCGCGCCAGGGCGATCTGCGCCGCCACCAGGGCATATCTTGTCGAGACCATGGAATATCCCGGATTGTGGCGCTATTACCGCCACCTGCCTCAGGATCTGGACAGCACCGCGCTTTGTTCGCTCTTCATCGGGAACCACCCGTGGCTTTTGCTGGGAAGGAACGTCCAAGCGATATCGGCGAACCGCGACGAGGAAGGCCGTTTCCTGACCTGGGTGTTGGCGGAAGACGAACCCGATGTTGTGTCCCGCTTCCGGATCGAGGCGGACCCCGTCGTCAATGCCAATGTCATCGCCTATCTCGGAGACGGCTCCGATACCGGGAATGCGCGGCGATGGTTGGAAGCCCTGGTTGTCGAAGACAGGCTGGAGGGCTCGTCCAAATGGTATCCTGACACTGCGGCGATTTGCTACGCAATCGCCCGCGCGACGACTTGCGTTCGTCCCGCTCTGGATAGCCTGCGCCCGATACTTGCCGATCGCATCCTGGGCCTGCGCGACGAAAACGGAGAATACGGCAACATCCTCCAGACCGCCCAGGCGGTGTCGGCGCTCTACAATATCGGAAGCCTCGACAGGATCGACGCGAAACGGGAGGCGCAAAGGTTCATAAGCACGCAACGCGAGGACGGCGGCTGGCCGGAAATTCTCGCATTCGGCGACCAGACGCTAAAATGGGGCACGGTGGGGCAGATCGGGCATGGCTCCGAATCCGTGACCTCCGCGTTCTGCATCGAAGCCCTGGAGCGTCTCGTCGAAGCGCTGCAAGCCTGAAGAATTTGCCGGCAACCTTATCCGGTGATAACTTCAAGCCGGATCCAGGGGATCGAAAGGCTGTCGGGAATCCGCCATGCCACAGGATACAGCCGTGGGCGGCGGCTTGGGCTCGAACAGGGCCGGCATCGCACAGCACATCGAGCCATCCATCCTTAACGCGCTCCCGCATTATCTCCCGCTGGGCATATTTCCGCTGATTTTTGTCGCCGCGTTGTATGGCGGCTGGTGGTTATTGCCGCCGTTTCTCTTCATGAGCGTGTCGGGGCCGCTCGATCGGATGCTCGGTCTCGACGGACAGAATATGAACCCGGCAAACACGCCGGAGCGCCGTCTGTTCTGGCACAATCTGCCGGTCTGGACCTGGGCGTTTCTGTGGCCGCCGACGCTCATATTCGCCATGTGGCAAATCCTCGTCGCGGATCGGCTGGCAATCTGGGAAGGCGCCGCCCTGGCGATTATTTTGACCATGGAGGCCCAGGCCGTCTTCGTCGTCGGTCACGAATTGATTCACCGGCGTTCCACCTGGGAAAGCCGGCTCGGCGAGTTCCTGCTGGCCTCCGCCTCCTATCCGCAATACGCCACCGAGCATGTCTATATCCACCACGCCAGGGTCGGCACGCCGCACGATGTGGGATCCGCTCCGAAGGGCGAAAGTTTCTGGCGATATTTCCCCAGGGAAGTCGCCAGCAACCTCACCAATTCATGGAAAGTCGTCGGCGAACGTCTGGCGCGGCGCGGTCTGCCCCTCTGGCATTACAGCAATCCGTTCTGGCGCTACGGCATGGCCGTCGCGTTCTGGTATGGGCTGGTGTTCTGGATGAGCGGGATATGGGCGGTGCCGGTCTTCGTCTTCCTCGGCCTGTGTTGCGTCTTTTCGATGAAGATCAGCAACTACTTCCAGCATTACGGTCTGCGCCGGGTCCGTTTGCCGAACGGTCGCTGGGAAAAGGTGATGCCGCGCCATTCCTGGAACGCCGACTGGAAATTCAGCAACTGGATGTTCTTCAACATGCAACGCCACGCGGATCATCACGCGGTGGCGTCCCGCCACTATCCGCTGCTGCAGATCGGCAACCCCGACGAATCGCCGGAATTGCCGGGAACCTACGCCGACATGATGAATATCGTGCTGCGGCCGAAACGCTGGTTCGCGAAGATGGATCCGTTGGTCGATCGATGGCGTGAGCATTACTACCCGGAGATCGACGACTGGAGCCCTTACGACAGTCCGATTTCGGCGGCACGACCCGACGCCTTCGAGGCGATCGTCGAGATCTTCGGTGTCGCGCCGCGGCTCGCCGGATGGATCGAACGCCACCCGGAGCTTCTCGACAACCTGCAGGACCGGGAATTCACCGATCTCGACCTGCCCGACGGATTCGGACCGGATCGGGAAACCGAGAAGATCGCGCGGCGCGGGCTTGCGCGGCTTTATTGGACGCACGAGATGGGCGTCCGGGAAATGAAGGATCTGATCGCCGAGATTCCGGCGGCGAATGCGAAGGATACCGCTGAAATCGTTCGAAGCTGGTCGAACGACAAGGCGTTTCAGATCGGTATGCACATGGTGCGCGGAAACCTTTCGCCCGCCGAGGCGAACGTCGCCCTGTCCAATCTCGCGGAAGCGTCGATTTCGACGGTGCTTGCCGCCGAAGTCGCGGATTTCTTCGACCGGGCCGGGGCGCTGCCCGGGGGCGGGGTCGCGGCCTTTTTCCTGGGCGATCTGGCCAGCCGGGAGGCCTATCCCGGCGTTGCCGTCGATATGCTGTTCGTCCATGACGGCGGAGGCGACGGAAACCAACGCCTGTTCCGGCGTTTCCGGGCAGCCTTGGCCGACCTGGCGCTGGACAGTTTGCTGTTCTCCCCGGTTCCGTCGGACTCGAACGCCCTTCCCGCGCTGTCGCCGTCCGAACTGGCTGGGTATTGCAGGAATCCCGCTTTCCCCGGGATCGCCGTCCTCACTAGGGCGCGCTGTGTTTACGAGAGCGACGACTCCGAAATCGACCGCAAATTCGGCGAAGCGCGGCAGGAGATTCTGGCCGATTCCGGCGCAAACCTGCCGGTTATCTCCCGGTTGCGCCAACCGCCGGAAGAACCCGCCGAAACGGGCGCGTCCGCCTACGCCCGCATGCGCGGCGGGCTCGACGATGTCGAGAGGGCCGCGCGATTCCTGCAGCTGACGAACGGCGGAGCGGGACTCGACGATCCGGCGCCGGCCGCCGCGGCGGTGTTCGAGGCCGCGGATGCGGGGGCTTTGGCGCAGGCCGCCTCCCTGTGGCGGGATTTGCAGGGCATCCTCCGCCTCGTCGGCGAGGATGGATTCGACGCGGCGACCGCGGGGCCGAAGGTCAAATCCCTCGTCGCGAACGCTTGCGGGCATGGGGATTTCGATGCGTTGAGTTCGGGGGTCGCCGAAACCGCCTCCCGCGCCGCCGCCGAGATCGATACGCTTCTCTCACGCGCATGAACCGCCCGCTGAACCGGCGCGGAAATCCCTGATGCCAGCGCAGACGGACTCGAATGCCCGGCGCGGGATCCTGATCAGGACGACGCCCGCGGACCAGGGCCTCGTCAGGCTGCCCGCGCTCGCTCCGCACCTGCAATTCCACGATATCGGCGAACGGCAGACACTGCTGGTTTCGGAATCGTTCAATACCCTGTTGCACGGGGAGCTGCACCGCGATCTGCTGCCGTTGCTCGACGGTGGGCACCCGCTGGACGAGATCGTCGGGGCCCTCGAGGGCGCCCATGCCGCCGTCGATGTCCTGGCGGCGATCGTCTCGCTCTCCGCCAAGGGCTATGTCGTCTCCGCCGAACATGGCATGGACCGGGACCGGGCCGCCTACTGGACGTCGCTCGGCGCATCGCCGCGCTGGACCGAACGACGGCTGGCGGAGTCCCGCGTCGCGATCGAAGGCGATGACGGCCGCTTGATCAGGCATCTGGAAGAGAGCGGCGTGAGCGCGGGGATCGGCGATGCCGGGCTTACCGTCATCGTCTGCGACGATTATCTCGAAACACGGCTCGCGGAAGTGAATCGGCGCCAGCTCGAGGCGAGAGCGCCCTGGACGCTGGTTCGGCCGCGCGGCATGGAGCCGCTGTTCGGACCCGTCTTTCGCGCCAACAACCGGGGACCCTGCCGGGACTGCCTGGCTTTCCGCCTGGGCGGCCATCGGGAAGTCCACAATTTTCTGCGCAACGTTGCCGGCGAGGAGGCCGCGTTCAAGCCGTTCGCGGCCCAGCCCGCGGCGCTCGAAGCGCTGCACGGGCTGATCGCGGCGGAGATCGTCAAGTGGCTCGTGCTGCACGAGGCGGCTCCGATTCACGAACACGCGATCGCGATGAACCTAGGCACCTTCGCAAGCGCCCGGCATCGGGTAATGCGCCGGCCGCAATGCCCGGCCTGCGGCGACGAAGCGTTACGGCGGCCGGATCGCCCGCCGGTTCCTTTGTCTCTGAAGCCGAGTCCCAAGACCCATCGCAACAGCGGCGGCGCGCGAAGCGTGGCACCGGAAGTCACCCTGGCGAATTACCGCCACCTGGTGAGCCCGATCGGCGGCGTCGTGAGCTGGCTGTCGCGCACCACCGACGAGACCGATCCATGGCTGCATGTCTATTGGGCGGGAAGCAATCTCGGCATGAGAAGCCGGAGCTTGAGTTCGCTGAGGCGGAGCCTGCGCAGCAAGAGCGCCGGCAAGGGCAGCACACGAGAGCAATCCGAGATCAGCGCCCTCTGCGAGGCGGTCGAACGCCATTCGGGCGCCTATTGCGGGGACGAAATCCGTGTCCGCGGGCGGTTCGCCGAGCTCGCCAGGGGCGAGGAGGCAATCCACCCGAACGATGCGCAGCTGTTCAGCGACAATCAACTGGACAACGCGGAATGCATCAACGCGAAGGGCCACCTGTACAACGTCGTCCCGCCGCGTCTCGACCCCGACGCCGAAATCGACTGGACCCCGGTGTGGTCGCTGACCCGGCAGCGGCATCGCTATCTGCCGACGTCGATGCTCTACAGCATGCCGGCCGAACAGCGCGGCCCCTCGGACCTGATAGCAGATTCCAACGGCTGCGCCGCGGGCAACACCCTGGAAGAGGCCATCCTGCAGGGCTTCTACGAGCTGGCCGAGCGCGATGCGTTCGCCATCTGGTGGTATAACCGGCTGCGCGCGCCGGCGGTCGATCTTTCCCGCTTCGACGACGAGTACCTCGCTTCGGCTTCGGACTATTACGCCCGCCAGGAGCGGGATCTGTGGATGCTGGACATCACCTCCGATACCGGCATTCCCACGTTCGTCGCGCTGTCCCGTAAACCCGACGGCGAAACCGAGGACATCATCTACGGCGCGGGCGCCCACGCCGATCCGCGTATAGCGGCCCTGCGGGCGATTTGCGAATTGAACCAGTGCCTTACCTGGCTACCGCGTCCCGGGAGGGGCGACGGTCGGCCCATGATCGACGATCCGCTCGCGCTCTGGTGGTGGAAGACCGCTCGATTGGCCGATTGCCCCTGGCTGGCGCCGGCGGAGGACGAGCCGCCCCGCGAGGCATCACACTATCCGGCGATCGAGTCGACGGACACGCGCGAAGATGTGGAAAATTGCCGTGCACTCGTCGAAGCCATGGGAATGGAGTTCCTGGTGCTGGATCAGACCCGGCCCGATATCGGCATGCCCGTGGCGCGGGTCATTGTGCCCGGCATGCGCCATTTCTGGGCGAGATTCGCACCCGGACGGTTGTACGACGTGCCTGTCGGCATGGGTTGCCGCGAGCATCCGCTCGCCGAAGCCGATTTGAATCCCGCACCTGTCATCGCGTAAGCAGCCGATATGGATATCGACCGGGCAATTACCTTCACCCAAGACCGTCTCGCCGAAGAGGGCGGCACCATGGGTGAATTGCTCGGGCGCTTTCGAAACCGGATTTCGCCGGTTCTGATCGGAGATCGGGAATGGGAGCGCATCCTCGCATTCGCCGCGAACCTCCCGATCACGATGGGGGCCCTTCCGTTCGGTTTCGAACTGCCGCTGCACGAACGCAGTCCGGAGGCGGATTTCGGCGCCTCGCTGGCGAGCGGAACCAGAGCGGCGGCGTTCTTCGAGGAGCGCGCGCGGGCCGACGAGACGGACGAAACCGCGAAAGCGATCGTGAGGCTGTTCGAACGGATGGAGACCGGAGTCTCACCCCTGCGCGAGATCGTCGGCCGCAAGCTGATGCTGGAATACGATATCGGCTCGGCGGGGGAGAGGGACCGCCCCTTCCCCGCCTTGTTCCTGCGGCCTGGCGAACGTCCGATCGTCGGCGCCAGCGGTCAGGTGGACGATGTCGGTACGGTGGTCGACGCGCTGGTTTCCTGCGTCGGCTGGGAAACGACTCCCGCGGAGCGGAAGAACGTCGAACGCGTTTACCTCGCGCAGCCGGAAGATACGCGCATGGATTCGTTCGGCGTATTCCCGTCCCGTTCACGCGCGATCCGCCTGGCCATCATGGGCTTCAAGTCGCGGCGGGAAATACGCTCCTATCTCGAAGAGACGGGTTGGCCGGGAGAGTTCCCGGCTGTCGACTCCGTCATCGAACGCTTCAGGGAACGTGTGAATATCGTGAGAACCGGTGCGAATATCGACGTGCTGGAAGAAGGCGTCGGTCGGACGCTCGGTCTCACGCTCATCGTCAAGCAGAGATATACGAAGGATTCCCGTTATTGGCTCGACGGGCTGACCGATTGGGATCCGTTCCTCGAAGCCTTGAGCCATGAAGACATCGTCGTTCCGGAGAAGCTTGCGGCGCTTGCCGACTGGGTTTCGAAACCGACAATGCTCTTTGCGAAGTCAGGGCGTTTTGTAATGTTGCGCGGCATTCATCACATAAAGCTGGTCATATCGGAAGACCGCCTCCGGCAAGCCAAGGCCTACGTGTTCATGGTGCTCTCCGGAGCGGTCCCCCAATAATTTCCGGCTCGAACGGACATACGGACCTCGCGTCCGGGCCCATCCGGGCCGCGCTCCTGCTCGGCCAGGATCGCGATGATCCGTTCTTCCGCGGACCTCGATCGCCTCATGTCCGTCTCCTCGGTGACGGACGCTCCTATCGATCCCGGGGCTCAGGTCAACGAAGTTCTATTGTCGTGGAGCCCGGTCTTGCTACACATGCATGTGCGCCGCCAGCGTTTCCTCGGTGATGTCGGCCGCCGCGCCGGCGAGGACGACTTCGCCGTGGTCCATGACGATCACCCGGTCGGCGATCTCGAGCGCGAAGGAGAGGTTCTGCTCCACCACCAGCAGCGCCCGCCCCGCCGCCTTGGCCTCGCGAACGAAGCCCGCCATCCGCTCGACGTTTTCCTGCTGCACGCCTTCGCTGGGCTCGTCGAGCAGGAGAAGCTGTCCGGTCTCCGCAATCCCGCGCACGAAGGACAGGATCTTCCGTTCGCCACCGCTCAACGTCCCGGCGGACTGGGCCATGCGCGCCTCGAGGATCGGGAAGGCGGCGAGCAGCGGGGCGTGCCGGTCGGCATCCATCGACGCCATCAAGGTGAGGTTCTCCCGCACCGAGAGATTGTCGAACACGGGCCGGTCCTGCGGGCAGTAGACCATGCCGAGGCGGTGGCGTTGGTCGGGCGCGAGCCCGTCGAGCGGCCGCCCGTCGAAGGTCGCGGCGCCGGACTGCGAGGGGAGATGGCCGGTCAGGAGGCGCATTAGCGTCGTCTTGCCGACCCCGTTGCGGCCGAGCACGCAGCAGGCTTCGCCCGCCGCGACCGCGCCGTCGACCCCGCGCACCACGGTGGTCGCGCCGTAACCGCCGGTCACGCCCGAGAAGGAAAACAGCGGCGCGGTCATGCGGAAGCCCCGACATAGACGGCGCGGACCCGCTCGTCCGCCTGGATTTCCGCGACCGTGCCCGAGGCCAGCAGCCGTCCCTGGTGCAGCACGAAGATGCGGTCGGCAAGCTCCCGGACGAAGATCATGTCATGCTCGACGATCACCGTGCAGGCGTCGAGCCGTCCCGTCACCCAGCGGATCGCCTCGATCACCTCCTGGGTCTCGGCCTGCGACAGGCCGGCCGACGGCTCGTCGAGCAGGATCAGACGCGGCTCCGCGATCAGCACCATGACGAGTTCGAGGATCTGGCGCTGGCCGTGCGAGAGGTCGCCCGCCTTGCGGTTCTCGTCGGCGAGAAACGGGAAGCGGGTCTGCGCCTCGCGCAGGATCGTGCTGGACCAGAGATGGCTCCGCATGCGGACCAGATCGCGGAGCCCTGCCCGGCCGCCCCACAACCCGATATTGAAGTTCTCCGCCACCGTAAGCTCCGGGAACAGGCTGGGCGCCTGGAACTTGCGGCCGACGCCGATGCGGCTCAGGAGGTCGGCCGCCGCGCCGGTCCGGGCCCGGCCGAAGATCCGGATACTCCCACCGCGCACCGGAAGCTCCCCGGTCATGGCGTTGAAGCAGGAGGTCTTGCCGGCCCCGTTGGGCCCGATCAGGCAGTAGATGCCGGGCCGGTCGATCGCGAGGTCGAGCCCTTCCAGGATGCGGACCTGGCCCATGCGGACGCGGACGTCGTCGAGCGCGAAGCCGGTTTCCTCGGGGCCGGCGGGCCGGTCCGGGCCGTCGAGAGATCGCCGGGCCGAGCGAGGCCACAGCCGTTCGAACAGGGGTTCGACGAAGCCCATCAACCCCTGGCGGAAATACAGCACGACGACGATGAAGATGGCGGCGAGGATCACCTCCCAGTATGAAATCTCGTCCCGCAGGTCGGCCGTCAGGATGCCGATCAGCACCGCGCCGACGACCGGGCCGTAGAGCGTCGCCCGCCCGCCGACGGCCGCCCAGATCACCAGGTCGGCCGAGAGGATGAAACCGCAGAGCTGCGGTGTGACCAGGTTCTGCTGGGGGGCGTAGAGCGCGCCGCCGATACCGGCGAGCACGCCGCTCAGCCCGAACACGAGAGCCTTCACGTTCTGAACCGCGAAGCCGCAGAACCGCACCCGCTGCTCGTTCTGGGCCACCGCGCGCCAGAGCACCCCGGCCGGCGCGCGCCTGAGCCAGGCGATGCCGAGGACACAGACGGCGAGCGCTACCGCCGAGATGTAGTAGAGGTCGGTGAACTCGCCGAGCCCCGGCAGGCCGGGGATATTCTTGAGTCCGTTGAAACCGCCGGTGACGTCGTTCCAGCTGTTCGCGATCTGGAAGGCGAGCAGGGTCAGCGCGAGCGTGATCATGGCGAAGAACGGCCCGCTCAGTGTGCGTCCGCGAAACACCAGGAGCCCGATGCCGTAGGCCAGCAGGCCGGGCGCCAGGGCGGCTCCCGGCAGCAGGAGGAGAAGCAGCCAGCTGTCCTTGAAATGGATCAGCGAAAGGCCGGAGAGATAGGCCGCCAGCCCGAAGAACATCGCCTGGCCGAGCGGCAGGAAGCCGGCCTGTCCCCAGCACAGCCCGATGCCGAGCGAGGCGATGGCGTAGAGGAAATAGAGTGCGAGCGTATAGGCCCAGAACTCGCCGACCAGTTCCGGCAGCACGGCGAGCGCCGCGACCAGGGCGGCGCTATGTACGAGGAAAGAGGCCATTCGGGCGCAGCCAGAGGAACAGGATCGCGATGACGAGCACGGTGGTGTAGCCGTAGGTCCGGTCGGAGACGGCGCTCACGATGCTCTCCACGCCGCCGATGACTCCGGACCCGGAGATCAGCCCGACCAGGCTGCCGAGCCCGCCGACCACCAGGACGAAGAAGGACTTGAGGATGAAGTCGAGGCCCAACGCGGGATTGACCGGCAGGAGCGGCGCCAGCATCACGCCGGCCAGCGCCGCCAGGCCGCACCCGAAAACGAACGTGTTGCGCGCGAGCGAGGTGACCGGAATGCCGACCGAACCGGCGAGCTCGGGGTTGTTGACGATAGCCCGGATGCGCCGGCCGGTGGCGCTCCGCACGAACCACCAGACCAGCCCCGCGACCAGCCCGATGGACAGGGCCGTGAGCAACAATCGGTAGGACGGATAATCCGCCCCCAGCACGTCGACGCTGTCGGTGAGCGGGGTCGCGACGCTCCTGAAGCCTCGTCCGTACACCGCCTCGACCGCCTCGCGCAGCAGCATGCTGAGCCCCCAGGTCGCGAGCAGCGTGTCGAACGGCCGGGCGTAGAGCGGACGCACCAGGACCCGCTCGACGACCAGGCCGAGAAAGCCGCACACCAGCAGCGCCAGCGGAACCGCGGCGAGGAACGGCAGATCCTGGGTCTGGACGAAGAAGGCGCAATAGGCGCCGATCATGACGAACTCGCCATGGGCGAGGTTCATTACGTTGAGCAGGCCGAACACCACGGCGAGGCCGAGGACCACGACCGCCAGCGTCGATACCTCATACACCACATTCAAGATGTTGGTGGTGAGGATCGGGTCCATCGCGCTCGTCGTTTCCGGCAGGGGCTACCGGAGAGAGTAACAGACGGGCCCCGTGTGGAAACTCGGGGCCAGGGCCCGGTTCGGCCACGGCGGCGGGTGCGGCAGGCGCCGCACCCGCTCAACCGGGATCAGGCGCAGGTCTGGCCGTGCGCCACCGCCTTGAAGGTCTCGACGATCTCGAAGCTCGTTCCCTTGCATTCGGCGAGGAACATGTCCTTCACGACGTGCCGGTTGGTCATCACGGCCGCGCCGGTCGCCGTCCTGTATTGCAGGTCGTTGGCGGCCGCCATCAGCTTACCCGCGTCTTTCGTGCCGCCAGCTTTCTCGATCAGCGCCTTGGCGCAATAGACGCCCGAATAGGAATCGACGCCGAGCATGCTGAGCGGCGGCGGTTTCGGCGCGAAGGCTTTCGCGAAGCTCGCCTTGAACTTCGCGTTGGCTTCGCTCTTCTCGTTCACGAAATAGGACATCGCGCTGTAGAGGCCGTTCGAGCTCTTGTCGCCGATGCCGAGCAGGGTCAGCTCCTCCAGCAGATACGAGATCCGCTTGATCGACTTGTCGAGGCCGAATCCGGCGAAGGTCCGGTTGAAGTTCACGTTGTCGCCGCCGACCAGGGTGATGACCACGAGATCGGGGTTCTTCGCCTTGATGCGGGTCACCGCGTCCTCGAACTTGTTGGGGGCGCCGAGCGGCACGTATTCCTCGCCGACCACCGAGCCGCCGGCCTCGGCGATGTACTTCTTGGCCTGCTCGTTGGTCTTGCGGGGCCAGACATAGTCGTTGCCGATGAGGTAGTAGGTCTTCGCGCCCAAGGCTTTGGCCAGCCAGGTAATGGAGGGCTGCACCTGCTGCTGCGGCGTATCGGCCGTCACGTAGACGTTGGGGTTGCATTCCCCGCCTTCGTAGAGCGGCGTGTAGACATAGGGCGCCTTGCCCTTCAACGCCGCGACGATCGCCTCTCGGACCGCGCTGTTGTGCGAACCGACCACCAGATCCACCTTGTCGCGCAGCATCAGGCGGATGGCCGCCTTGGCCGCCTCGGCGGGCGGCGCGCCGCCATCGGCCGGGATGATCGTCACCTTGCGTCCGCCGATTCCTCCGGCGGCGTTGATCTCGTCGACGGCGAGCCTGGTGCAGGCCGTACCGGTCGGGCCGAACAGCGCCGCCGGGCCGCTCAACGGAAAGAAGGTGGCCATCTTCAGCTCGTCGGCGGCGCGCGCGCCGGTCAGCACGGCAGGTGCGACCACCGCCGCACCGGAGCCGAGCGCACCGGCGACGAAGCGGCGGCGCGACATCCGTCCAAAGTCTTTCGGCATGGGTCTCTCTCCCTGTTTGCGGAAAATATCGTCGGTTCTTGCGTTCAATCGGTCAAACGTAAGGCGGGGTGGGGGTCGGCGGCAGCACCGCTTCGACCGCCACGCTCAACGCCAGCAGGGCGCGGTCGCTCCCGGCCGGGCCGTCCAACTCCATCCCGATGGGCAGACCGTCTCCGGAGAGGCCGGCGGGCAGGGTGACGCCGGGAATTCCGGCAAGGCTGGACGGGCCGGTATTGCGGATGAAGGTAAGGAAGGTCGGCACCTGCTCGCCGTTCAGTTCGACCGTCTCGTCGTGGCCGATGGGCGCGGCGGGAAGCGGCGCTGTGGGGAATATCGCCGCCGTCACGCCGTTCGTCTCGAACCAGTCGGCATAGGCGGCCTGGAGCGCCGGACGCGTTTGCGTCAGCGCCTCGCGGTAGACTGGCTCCGGGATCGCGCCCTCGGGCGTAAGGACGCTTTGCAGCAGGCCCGCCACATCCGGGCTGGCAACGGCGTCGGCAAGGCCGTTCAAATCGAGCGGCAGGCCGCTTTCCGAAAGATAGCGGTCGAGTTCGACGACCGTCTCGTAGAGGGCGATCGGGAATCCCGCCGCCCCGTCGAGCTTCGGAACTTCGGGCATGTCGGCTTCGACGAGCACGGCACCCGCCGCCACGAGCGCGGTCAGCGTCTCGTCCGCCACGCGCGCGGTCTCGGGATCGAGGTTGTCGTAGAAATGGGCGCGGGGAACGCCGATCCGCGCGCCTTCCAGGGAAACATCCGGCAGATCGTCCGGCGTCTGGGCAATGACGCTGTCGAACAGGGCCAGGTCTTCGACCGAGCGCGCCAGCGGCCCGGCCGTGTCCCGTGTATTGGAGATCGGGACGATGCCTTCCTGAGTATACCGCCCGGTGGTCGGGCGGAATCCGGCCACCCCGCAGAGCGCCGCCGGGATGCGCACCGAACCGCCGGTGTCCGTGCCCATCGCGACCGGCGCCATCCGCGCGGCGACGGCGGCGCCGGAGCCGCCGCTGCTGCCGCCTGGGATCCGGGAGGGGTCGTGGGGATTGCGCGCGGGTCCGAACGCGCCGTTGTTCGAGGTGATGCCGAAGGCGAGCTCGTGCATGTTGAGCTTGCCCGTGACATACGCGCCTTCGTCGATCAGCCGTTGCAGGACGGGCGCGTTGCGCGCCGGGCGGTGGTCGCGAAGGCCGGGCGTGCCTCCGGTTGTCGGCATGTCGGCGGTGTCGAAATTGTCCTTCACCGGCACCGGCAGCCCGGCGAGGCGGCCGCCGCCCGCGCCCGCGCCCGCGCGCGAGGCAGCGTCTAGAGCCCGTTCGGGATCGAGATGGATGAAGGCGTTCAGCCCGGCGCCGCGCTCGCACTCCGCCAGCAGCGCTTCGGCGTATTCGCGCGCGGAAATACGCTTTCCGCCGATTTCGCGAAGCGCCTCCGATGCGGTCCAGTCGGTAATTTCGCTCACGATGGTATCCCTTTGCCGGGGCCGACCCGTCGTGTCGATCGCCGGATTGCGGCGAACCTGGGAAAAGCGGAAGTGTCGCGCAGAAATCCGCGCGTCGCCATCCTCGGAATTGAGGATATTCAGTTGCCGTCCGCCGCGGGAAACGCGAACCGCGTGGCGAGCTGGGTCCTGTTCGAGACGCCGAGCTTGGCGAAGATGTGCTTGAGGTGGGTCCGCACTGTGGTGACGGATATCCCGAGCGTCCGGGCGACCTCCATGTCGGTCTTGCCAAGCACGGCCGCCATCGCGATCTCCTTCTCGCGCGCGGTCAGCCGGGTCTCGCTCGCGATGCGTTCCATCAGCCCGCCGGGCGAAGCGCCCGACCTCCCCCCTTCCTCGCGCGCCAGCGCGCGGCGCATCGCGTTGGTGAAGGCCGGGCCGATCGCATCCACGATCTCGATTTCCCGGCGCGAGAAATCCTCCTTGCCGCGGCCGCGCCAGATCCTCAGATCGCCGATATTCGCGCCCCCGGCATAGGCATAGTAGTTGATGCCGTAGTAGAGCCCGTCACGGGCCAGGAAGTCGTTGAAGAATTCGCTCCTCTCCAGCGCCGGGCGGGAAATCACCTCGTTCACCGAGGTGGTGCGCCGGCGGCGCTGCAGCGCCGGGGTTATCGGGTCGCGGAACTGGTTAATAGGACTCATAGGACGACAGGTTATCGTCCGACATGTTGAGCGCGACGCGATCCACGAACCTGCCTTCCTCCTCGCACCACACATAGGACGCGAGGTAGTCGGCGCCCAACAGGTCCCGCAGCAGGGGGCAAAGGCATCGGCGCAGATCGTGGGACGAGTGGACCGGCGGACAGCTCGCCCATGATGCGGAAGACGATGTCCGACTCTCTGGAGGTCAGGTTCATCCTGATGCTCCCCGGCGACGGGGCGCGCGGCCCTCTTCGCCCGGACAACGCTAGCGCCGACGCGTTCGCCGCTCAACACCGCCGTCGAGAACGACGGGGCGTTTCGCCTCGCGGGCGATTTATGGCACAAACCGTCCGCTCCGGCGGTCGAGGGAAAGGACGAGGCAATGTTCATCGCGATGAACCGGTTCCGCATCGCGCACGGGGCGCGAGGCGGAGTTCGAGCAGGTCTGGCGGGAGCGCGATTCCCACCTCGACGGCGTGCCGGGCTTCGTCGAGTTCCGCCTGCTCAAGGGCCCGGAGGCGGACGACCACACGCTTTACGCGTCCCACTCGATCTGGCGCGACCGCGCGGCGTTCGAGGCGTGGACCCGGTCCGAGGCGTTCCGCAAGGCCCATGCGAGCGCGGGCGGCCAGCGCGGCCTCTATCTCGGCCATCCCGAGTTCGAGGGCTTCGAGTCCGTGCTTGAACGGTGATCGCCGGCATCCGCGAGGCCTTTCTGCGCCTGCCGTCGTCCTGGCAGGGCGCGGCCTGGATGACGATGAGCGCGCTGCTCTTCGCGGGGCAGACAGCCATCGTGCGCTATCTCTCGAAGGAGATGCACTTCCTCGAGATTTCGCTGTTCCGCGCGCTGTTCGGCGTTATCGCCATGTTGCCCTGGCTGATGCGCGCCGGGATCGGCGTCATGCGGACGCGCAACACCGGGCTCTATGCCGCCCGTGGAATGCTCAGCACGATCGCCATGTATGGCTGGTTCGGCAGCCTCGCCCTGATCCCGATCGCCGACGCAACCGCGATTTCGTTCACCTTCCCGCTGTTCATCGCGCTGTTCGGGGTGATCTTCCTCCGCGAGTCGGCGCATCCGATGCGCTGGATGGCGCTCTTTATGGGGTTCGCGGGCACGCTGGTCATCGTCCGGCCCGGTTTCCAGGAGGTCAATGTCGGCATGATCATGGTGATCGGCGCGGGGCTCTGCATCGCGAGCTCTGCGATGATGTTGAAGGTGGCGATCCGCACCGACCATCCGGACACGGCGGTGCTCTACCAGTCGGTCTACATGCTTCCCTTTGCCGTCATCGGCGCGGCCTTCGTCTGGGAATGGCCGACGCTGGAGCAGTGGTTCTGGGGGCTCTTGCTGGGCGCGGCGTCGGCCACCGCGCAGCGTTTCTACACCCGCGCTTTCGCGGTCGGAGAGACCGGCGCGGTCGCGCCGTTCGATTTCGCGCGGCTTCCCTTCGCGGTTGCGATCGGATTCCTCGTCTTCGCCGAGCTGCCGGATCTGTGGACGGTGGCGGGCGCCGCGATCATCTTCGGATCCTCGATCGTCGCCGAGCGCAGCGAGGCGAGGCGGAACCGCGCGTAGGGAGGCTCCTGCCCGTCTATTCCGCCGCCGGGCCCTTGGTCAGGATCGTGACGTTGCGCCCGTCCTCCCGGCGGTAGTCCACGTCGTCCATCATGCTGTTGACCAGGAGGAGGCCGAGCCCGCCGGGGTCGCGCTCGTGCAGGGGGGCGTCGGTGTCGGTATCCGGCACCTGCCGGGGGTCGAACTCGATGCTGTCGTCGACGATGGTGACGACGAGCGATCCGCCCTCTCGCCGCACCGCGATCTCGATCCGGTGCTCCTTCTCGTCCGGGTAGCCGTAGGAAACGATGTTGGTCAGCAATTCGTCGAGCGCCAGGTTGACGGCATAGGCGACCCTCGGCTCCACGTCGCAGTCGGCGCAGAATGCGTCGATCCGCTCGGCGACATTCGCGAGCTCGCCGAGGTCGTTCGGCATCGCCACGTCGATCCGATCCTCGCTCATCCTCCGCACCCCGAGATTCGGCTGCGCAGCCTACCACGCGTCGCTGAGCACGGGTATCGACGCGGGCGAATCCGTCGGAGAACGCTTCGGAGACGGTTTCTGGGCCGGCCTAGTGATGGGCGCTTACCTTGCTGCGGTAACCGGGCTTATCATCGGGGGATCGGGCCGCAGAACGAGGAGCAGCTTCATGGGCGCGATCCCCGTTTCCTTCCATTCCGAGGGATTCAGGCTGGTGGGCGACCTCTACCGGCCTGGCGGGTTGGGACCGGGCGAGGCGCGGGCGGGCGTCGTTCTCTGTCACGGCTATACCGGGGTCAAGGACCTCTACTTGCCGGACAACGCGCGCGTGCTGACCGAGGCCGGCTATGTCGTCCTTGCTTTCGACTACAAGGGCTGGGGCGAGAGCGAGGGACCGCGCTCGCGCCTCGACCCGCACGGCCGCGTCGCCGACACCCAGGCGGCACTCACCTTCCTCGGCGCGCGGGACGAGGTGGACGAGAGCCTACTCGGCCTTTACGGCACCAGCTATGGAGGGGCGACGGCGGTGTGGACCGGCGCGGTCGACCGCCGGGTGGGCTGCGTGGTCAGCGTGGTCGGGATCGGCGACGGCGAGCGCTGGATGCGGAGCGTGCGCCGGCCCGACGAATGGTTCGACCTGCTCGCACGCTCTGCCGCCGACCGTACGAGGCGCGCGACGGAAGGCGAATCAGAGCTCGTCGAGCGGACGGAAGTGCTGCTGCCGGACCGCCAGTCGGCGGCGCTCGCGGAGGCGGCCAGACGCAACGTGAAGGGGGCGATCGACACGCTTCCGCTTGAGTTCGTCGACGAGACGCTCGGCTTCCATCCGGAATGGGTGGTGGACAGGATCGCGCCCCGCCCGGTGCTCTTCATCACCACCGGCGACGACCGGCTGGTGCCGCCCGAGGAATCGCGCGCGCTCTACGACAGGGCGGGCGAGCCGAAGAAGCTCGTCGTGCTGGAGGGCTATGGGCATTACGAGGTCTATACCGAGCCCGCCTTCGGCGAGGTGATGGGCGAGACCCTCGCCTGGTTCGCCGAACACCTGCCGGCGCGAGCGGAACCGTGAGACGCACGCTGCTCGCCGGGTTTCTCGTCTTCGCGGCTTCCGCCGCGCTGGCGCATTCGAAGATCGGCTCGACGGTTCCGGCGGACGGCGCGGTGCTGACCGCGATGCCGTCGGAGGTCGTGCTGACCTTCTCCAAGCGCCTCCGCTTGACCCGTGTACAGATGACCCGGGGCGGCGAAGCGGTCGATCTCGACCTCTCGGGGCTGAAGGTCTTCGCCACCCGCTTCGCGATTCCCGTGGCCGCGACCGGCAAGGGGCTTTACCGGATCGAGTGGCGCGGGCTCGCAACGGACGGTCACGCGATGCGCGGCGCGTTCTCCTTCCGGGTGAAGTAAGCCTTGCCGGACATCTGGCAGTTCGCCTCGGTGGTTGCGAAGTTCCTGCTCTATCTCGGCGTGCTGGGAAGCACCGGGCTGGTATTGGCGCGGATCGTTTTCCGCCGGGAAACGGACCCGCTGGACACCCCTCTGCGCCGACGTGCTGCCCTTCTCGGCGTCCTCGCGCTTGTCGCCGGCGCTCTGGGTTTCGTCTTCAAGGCCGCGGTGCTGGCTGGCGAATCCTCCGGCATGGCGGATCCGGAGATGCTGGGCCTCCTCTGGGAGACGCCGGCAGGGACCCGGTTGCTCCTGCTGGCGCCGGCGTCGCCCTGGTCCTGGCGGGGCTGTGGGGCGGCGGCCTCAACATATGGATCGCCGCCGCAGGGGGCCTGCTGGTCCTGTGGTCGTTCTCCCGGGTGGGCCACGTGGCCGACGCGGGATCGGTTTGGCTGGACGCCATTCTGCTGTTGCATCTCGGGCTGGCGGCCTTCTGGATCGGCATCCTTTCCCCGCTGCGCGCGCTGGCCGCCGCCAGCGGGCGCCTCGCGGAGGCCGCGGCGCTCGGCCGCCGGTTCGGGCGGATCGCCAGCGTCACGGTGCCGCTCCTGATCGCCGCCGGGATCGTGATGGCGTGGCGCCTTGTGGGCGACCTCGCGGCCCTGATAGCGAGCGGCTACGGGCTCACGCTGCTCGCCAAGGTGGCGGGTGTCGGCGTGTTGCTTGCGGCTGCGGCGGCGAACAGGTTTCGCTTCGTCCCGGCGATGGAACGGGGCGACGGGCAAGGCGCGGCAGGCCTCCGCCGGTCGATCGCGCTGGAATGGGTGGCGGTGTGCGCGATCCTGTTCATTACCGCGGGCCTGACCGGCCTGTCCGGGCCGCCGTCCTGAGCGGCTTCAACCTTCCTTCAGCAGCCAGCGAAAGACCAGGGTGGCGGCGACCGCGCCGGCAAGCTGGGCCAGGATGAATCCCGGAGCGTGGACCGGCATGATGCCGGAGAAGGTGTCGGTCAGGCTGCGGGCGATGGTGACCGCGGGATTGGCGAAGGAGGTCGAAGAGGTGAACCAGTACCCCGCCGTGATGAACAGCCCGACCGCGTAAGGGGTCGCGTCCGGGCGGAACCGGATTGTGCCCAGGATCGTGGCCACCAGCCCGAAGGTCGCGACGAACTCCCCCGTCCATTGCCCGACCCCGGTCCGGGCTTTCAGCGAGGCGGCAAACGCGGGCTCGCCGAACATCAGATGCGCGACCAATACGCCGGCAAGCCCGGCCGCCACCTGCACCAGGACGTAGAGCGCCGCGTCGCGCGCGCCGACCTCGCGGCGGATCAGGAAGGCGAGCGTCACCGCCGGGTTGAAATGGGCGCCCGAGACCGACCCGAATACCAGGATCAGCACCGCCAGGATGGCGCCGGTCGCGATCGTATTGCCGAGCAGTGCGAGCGCCACGTTTCCGTCGGCGAGGTTCTCGGCCATGATTCCCGAGCCGACCACGGTCGCCAGCAGGAAGCCGGTGCCGAGCGCCTCGGCGGCAAGCTTTCGGGCAAGGGAGAACATCACGGGCGCGCGCCGGGTTTCACCCCGCCGTCATTCCGCCCGGCCGATGCGGTCGAGGCGGTCCTGGAGCGCGAGCCTGTCGAGCGAGCCGATCGGCAGATTGACAAAGATCGAAATCCTGTTGGTCAGCATGCGGTAAGCATCCGCGAAGGCGGCGGCGATCTCCGATTGCGTGCCGGCCGCGGCGGCGGGGTCCGGAATGCCCCAATGGGCCGACATCGGCTGGCCGGGCCAGACCGGACAGACCTCGTTCGCCGCGTTGTCGCAGACGGTGAAGACGAAGTCCATGCGGGGCGCGTCGTCGCGGGCGAATTCGTTCCAGTCCTTAGAGCGGAAGCCGGACACGTCGTGGTTCAGCTTGCGCAGCAGGTCGATGGCGTTTGGATTGACCTGCCCGGCCGGTTTGCTGCCCGCGCTGTGTGCGTTGAACCGTCCCATCCCCTCGCGCGCCAGAATCGCCTCGGCAAGAATGCTCCGCGCCGAGTTGCCGGTGCACAAAAACAGGACGTTGAAGCTGTTGTCGTCCGCCATGGCCGCCGGGAAGGTTCCACATGGCGGTTACGCTTTTGTGACAGAAGGGCCGGGGAGCGCGTCATTGCTGTATAATGGCCGCATGGAGAACCACCCGTGACCGACGACGACGCATTGGCCGAACGCATCCGCCCGATTCTTTCCGGCCGCGAGGGTTATTCCGAGCGAAGGATGTTCGGCGGTGTCTGCTTCATGATGGGCGGCAATATGTGCGTCGGCACCTGGAAGAGCGCGCTGATCGTCAGGATCGACCGGGCGGAGCGCGAGACGGTCCTGACCGAACCGCACACGAAGCCCGCCGATTTGAACGGCCGCGTCATGAAGGGATGGGCGCTCGTCGAGCCCGCCGGCATCGAGTCCGACAGCGATCTCAAGGCCTGGGTCGACCGCGCCGCCGACCACGCGGAGAGGTTGCCGGCGAAGTAGCAGTCCGTTGCGGTCTGCAATTGCGGTGCGGAAATGAGGTCAAGCGAAGGGAGGCAGCCCTTCGCCCAAGGCGGCTTCGTTCAGCCGGCGGTCCAGGGTTGCCAGTGAGCAGCTCTCTCGAATTGCGAGAGCCAGATAGCCTGCGTCATAGGCTGTGAGGCGATGTTTGCGCGCCAATGCCAGGACGTGGCGGTCTTCCGCTTCGCCGGGACAATGGATCGAAAGGCGGCGAAGCCGTGCCATGGAAGCGTCGGCATGATGTTCGTCTATCCGTCCCCGGCGCTCGGCGGACAGCAGCAGGTTTCTCAGTTCGTGCCAGAACAGGTTCGGTACGCAGGCCGTTTCGGTGGCCATCCGGTCAAGTGCCCGTTCGGCCAGCGTCGCCTCCCCGTCTGGAAGAAGCCAGGCGGCCGCGATCGAAGCGTCGGGCACGAATGCCATCAGCGAGAATGGCCCTCGTGGCGCCAGGACAATATCTCGCGCGTCGTAACGGGCCGCTGTTTCGCCCGTTCCCGGCGCAGGGTCGCACAGAGCTCGGCGTGGTCCTGCTTGCGGACGATCCGCGTGACATGGGCAATCGGCGTCGGACCGCGGCAAATGACCAGATCTTCGCCGGCCTCCACTTCCGCCAGCAGGGCGGACAGATGAGTCTTGGCTTCGCCGATCTTGACGTGACGTGTCATGAGTCACGCCCCCCGATAGCGCGCAACGGGTACGACATTGTCTCCACCGACCGATCTAGGGGCGAAGCCATACTTGGTCAAGTGCTTGGTCAAATCGTCGGCGCGGGACCGGACGGATTACGGCGCCCCTCACAACGCCTGGACGATTTCCTCGGTCATCTTCTTGGCGTCGTCGAAGAGCATCATCGTGTTGTCGCGATAGAACAGTACGTTGTCGACGCCGGCATAGCCTGATGCGAGCGAGCGCTTGACGAACAGCACGGTGCTCGCCTTTTCGACCTCAAGGATCGGCATGCCGAAAATCGGGCTCTCGGCGTCGGTCTTGGCCGCCGGGTTGGTCACGTCGTTGGCGCCGATCACATAGGCGACGTCGGCGGCGGCGAACTCGTTGTTGATGTCCTCGAGCTCGAACACCTCGTCATAGGGCACGCTCGCCTCGGCCAGCAGCACGTTCATGTGTCCCGGCATGCGCCCGGCGACCGGGTGGATTGCATAGGCGATGTCTATCCCCTGCCCTTTCAGCGTGTCGCACATCTCGCGCAGCGCGTGCTGCGCCTGGGCGACCGCCATGCCGTAGCCCGGAACGACGATCACCCTGGAGGCGTTCTTGAGCACGAAGGCCGCGTCCTCGGCGCTGCCCGCCTTGACGTGGCGGTCGTCGTCATCGCCGCCCGCCGCCTGGCCGCCTTCGACCCCGAACCCGCCGAGGATGACGCTGAAGAACGACCGGTTCATCCCGCGGCACATGATGTAGCTGAGGATCGCGCCGGAGGAGCCGACCAAGGCGCCGGTGATGATGAGCAGCGTGTTGGACAGCGTGAACCCGATCCCGCAGGCCGCCCAGCCGGAGTAGGAATTCAGCATCGAGATCACCACCGGCATGTCGGCGCCGCCGATCGGAACGATGATCAGGAAGCCCAGCGCCAGCGACAAAATGACGATCAGCCAGTAGGCCGCCGGCGCCTCGGCGAGGCAGAGCCAGACGACGAGCAGGACCAGCACCGCCCCGAGCCCGGCATTGAGCGGGTGCTGGCCCTTGAACACCAGCGGCGCGCCGCTCACCAGCCCCTGCAGCTTGGCGAAGGCGACCACCGAGCCGGTGAAGGTGATGGCGCCGACCGCGCTGCCGATCGCCATCTCGATCAGGCTTGCGGTCTTGATGTCGCCGACGGTGCCGATGCCGTAGGCCTGGGGCGCGTAGAATGCCGCCGTCGCGACCGCCACCGCGGCCAACCCGACCAGGCTGTGGAAGGCGGCGACGAGCTGGGGCAGCGCCGTCATCTGGATGCGGAGTGCGATGACGGTCCCGATCGCGCCGCCGATCACCACCCCGGCGGCGATCAGTTCGAACGACACCACGCCGGGATCGGCGAGCGTGGTGGCGACCGCGATGACCATGCCGGCGATGCCGATGGCGTTGCCGCGTCGCGCGGTCTCGGGGGAGGACAGACCGCGCAGCGCCATGATGAAACAGATCGCGGCGATCAGATAGGCGATCCCGGTGACGTCCGCGTGCATGACCCGCCCCTAGCGCCGCTTGCGGTACATGCGGAGCATGCGCTGGGAAACGATGAAACCGCCGAAGATGTTGATCGAGGCGAGCGTCACCGCGATGAAGCCCATGACCTTGGAGAAGTCGAGCTCGGCCGGGCCGGCGGCGATCAGCGCGCCCACGATGATCACCGAGGAGATCGCGTTGGTGACGCTCATCAGTGGCGAATGCAGCGCCGGCGTGACGTTCCAGACGACGTAGTAACCGACGAATATGGCGAGAACGAATACGGTGAACAGGAATATGAAGGGGTCGGAGGAGACGGCATCCGCCGCCGGTTGCGCCGCGTCTTCGGGTTTCACGCTACATCCTTGTCGGCGGTAGGGGGCACGAGCGAAGGATGGACAATCTCGCCGTCGCGGGCGATCAGGCAGGCGGACACGATCTCGTCCTCCCAGTCGATGGCGAGCGCCCCGTTCTCCCGGTCGACCAAGGGGGTGAGGAAGTTGAGCAGGTTGCGGGCATACATCGACGACGCGTTCTCGGCCAGGCGGCTCGGCACGTTGGCGTGGCCGACGATCATGACGCCGTGCTTCGTCACCGCCTCGCCCAGCTCGCTCAGCGCGCAGTTGCCGCCCTGCTCCACCGCGAGGTCGACGATCACTGAGCCGGCGCGCATCCCCCTTACCATGTCGGCGGAGATCAGCACGGGCGCGGGTCGACCGGGGATCAGCGCGGTGCAGATGGCGATGTCGTTCCTCGCCAGCGCGTCGGCGAGCACCTCGGCCTCGCGCTCCTTGTAGGACGTGCCCATCTCCCTCGCGTAGCCGCCGGCGGTCTCGGCGTCCGCCGTCGCCGATCGGTCGACGGCGAGGAATTTGGCGCCGAGACTCTCGACCTGTTCCTTGACGGCGGGGCGCACGTCGTAGCCGGTGACGATCGCACCGAGACGCTTCGCCGTCGCGATAGCCTGCAGGCCGGCGACCCCCGCGCCCAACACCAGCACGCGAGCCGGCGGGATGGTACCCGCCGCCGTCATCATCATGGGCAGCGCGCGGCCGAACGCGCCGGCGCCGTCGAGCACCGCCTTGTAGCCGGCGATATTCGACTGCGAGGACAGGATGTCCATCGACTGAGCCCGCGTGATGCGGGGCAGCAATTCGAGCGAGAAAACGGTCAACCCGGCCTTCGCGTAGGCTTCCGCATGGGGTGCGTGTTGCAGCGCGGCGAGCGCGCCGACCACCGTCGCGCCGGGCTTCATCAGCGCGACCTCGTCGCCGCCATCCTCGGCGTCGATCAGCGGGCGCTGGACCTTGAGAACGACATCGGCCCCGGCAAGGGCTCCGGCCTCATCGGCCGCGATCGTCGCGCCGGACTCCGCGTAGGCCTCGTCGGCGAACCCGGATTCAAGTCCGGCGCCCGTCTCTACGACGACCTCAAATCCCAGCCCCGTAAGCTTCTTGACCGTATCGGGGGATGCGGCGACCCGCCGCTCGTCGCGTCGCCGTTCCTTTGGTACCGAAAGCTTCATGACAACGTCGCGCCCGGATGCGGGGTTGCACGCTTGGAAAGGGTCCGGACCGCACCGGACCGAGCTTCCCAGCTTGGTATGATCCAACGGCCCACAAAGTCAACCGGTTTGATTCGACGAAGATTATTCCGGTTGCCGAAAGGCCGCGAGTAACGCCGAATTGAACGCTTCCGGCCGCTCCAGCGCGGCGTAATGTCCGGCCTTTTCGATCACGGCGCAGGTCGCGCCGGGCAGGCTTTCCGCGAGGCCGAGGCAGCGTGCCGGCGGCGCGAGCGGGTCTTCCAAGCCGGTGACGACATGGACGGGCGCATCGATTTGCGGAGCCTCGGCGGCAAGGTCGGCCCCGGTCATCATGGCCACCGCCGGGACGTATCCCTCGGGCCGCGCTTCCGCCATGGTCGCGACGACTTCGGCGATCAGCTTCCCGGACGCGCCGGACGCGAGCAGGCGGGGCCCGCGATCCTCGGCGAAGCCGCGCGGGCCGAGCCGCAGGAACGCGCCGGTGCGCTCCTGGACCGCCACCGCGCGCTCCTCCTGCGGCAGGGCGCCGAAGCCGAACAGGGGATGGGCGAGGACGACCGCGCGGGTCCGATCGGG
Organism: Alphaproteobacteria bacterium; assembly: GCA_965202835.1. Taxonomy (GTDB): domain Bacteria; phylum Pseudomonadota; class Alphaproteobacteria; order MPNO01; family MPNO01; genus MPNO01. Next base: position 495,414 of record CBDBCA010000003.1, read on the forward strand.
AAAAGCCCGCGCGAAGGACGCAGCGACCGGCGCCGCGACCGACTGGCCCACCAGGCTGACCTCGTCGACGCCGATGGCATTGAGGAGGGCGCCGAGCGCCCCCGCATAGTCCTCCGGCTCCGGCGTCCCGGGCAGGGGATCGGACCCTCCGTAGCCGGGCATGTCCCATGCGATAACGCGAAACCGGCCGGAGAGCGCGGAATATTGCCGCCGCCACATCGCCGCGTTGCCGCCCAGCCCGTGCAAGAGCACGAGAGCAGGCAGGGCCGCATCGCCGACCTCACGAAACGCGGCGCGACGACCGCCGACGTCGACGGTTCGGGAAGGGGGTGGGTTGCGCACGTCTCCTCAGGCGCGCTTGCCCCTGCCGCTGCGGTATTGGCCGTAGACCTCGTCGAGGGCGGCGAGGCAGACCGGGTCGAGGTCGTGTCGGGGCTCGGGCTCGGCTTGCCAGTGGCCGTGCGTGTCGCGCCCGCGCACCAGCAGCGCCGATGCGCCATCGAACGCGGTCTGGCGGACATGCGGCGCGATGTAGTGGATCGAGAGCCCGATCCTGGGGTTGTCCGAGGCATTCGCGTTCGAACCGTGCACCACGGATTCATGGTGGATCGAGATCTCGCCTGCGGTGAGCTCGCAATCGATGGCGCGGGTCTCGTCCACGCCGTTGATGGTCTGGCCCTTCATCAGCAGGTTCTTCGGGTCCATCGTCTCTTCGTGATCGAAAATCCCGCCCTTGTGGGTGCCGGGAAGGAAGCGGACGCAGCCCGATTCGACCCTGCTGTCGGTGAAGGCGACCCAGGTGGTGACCGTCTCGGCCGGCCGGAGCCCGTAATAGGTCGAGTCCTGGTGCCAGGAGACGAAGCGCGGGTCGCGCGCCTTCTTGGTGAAGAAGCTCGACCCCCAGCAGAGGATGTCGGGACCGATCAGGTCCTCGACCGCGTCCAGCATCACCGGGTTGCGCACCAGCGCGTTGAGCCAGGTGAGCGGCATGTGGGCCTTGATCTTGAAACGGCTCTGCAGCTCGGCCCCGGTCTCGGCCTCCAGCGCATCGAACCGGGCGAGCAGCGCGTCGGCCTCCGCCGGCTCCATGATCCGGACCGGAAAGACGAAGCCGTCCCGCTCGTAGGCCGTGACCTGCCCCTCGCTCAGAACCTTGCCCACGGGCATCCCTCAGACCGGCCGATCGTCACTGCTGACCGTGGTGCGCCAGAGGAGGCGTCGCTCGGCGGAAGGGAAGTCTCGCCGCGCGTGCATCGAGCAGCGGTTGTCCCACAGCAAGAGGTCGCCCTTCCGCCAGACGTGCTCGTAGACGAACTCGTCCTTCTCCGAATGGTCGAACAGGCGGGTGAGTGCGGTCTCGCTCTCGTCGTCCTCCATGCCGACGATCGACGCGGTGATCAGCCGGTCGACATAGATCGCCTTTCGGCCGGTCTCGGGATGGGTGCGGAAGACCGGGTGCTCGGCCTCCGAAAAGGCCGGCGTGCCGATATCGTCGCCGCGGTGCTGCGATCCGTAATTGTAGTGGTGGAAGGCGCGCTTCCCTTCGAGCGAGTCGCGGAGCTCCGGATTCAGCGTCTCGTAGGCCGCGTAGCCGCTCGCGAACAGCGTGTTGCCGCCTTCGGACGGGATCTCCACCGCGTAGAGGCAGGTCGCCTTGTCCGGCACGTCGGCGTGGATCATGTCGTGGTGGAACATCATGTCGCCGTCGGGGAGCGCGCCGATCGGCTCGCCGTTGGCGCGGATGTTGCTGATCAGCATGATGCCCGGCAGCATGTCGTGCTGGCCCGAGGTGCGGTACTCCTTCGGCCGCGCATTGGCGCCGGGCGTGCCGAAGTAGCGGGTGACCTCCAGCAACTGTTCCTGATCGAGCGTCTGGCCGCGGAACACCACCATGATGTGCCCGAGCCAGAGGTCGTAGATCTCCCGGACCGTCGCGTCGTCCGGCCTCTTCGCGAGGTCGATGTCCATGACCTCGATGCCGATATGCGGGGTGAGTTTCTTCGTCCTGAGCGCCATTCTCTGGCCTCCTATTCCGCGAGCGCCTCGCCCATGATCGTGCAGCGCCTGAGCAGGCGGCGCTCGGTTTCCGGAAAATCGGTCCGCGCGTGGCACGAGCACCAATTGTCCCACATCACCAGATCGCCCTCGCGCCAGACGTGCTCGTAAATCATTCCGCGATCCTCGGTGAATCCGAACATCTCTTCCAGCAGGGCGTCGCTCTCGTCCCCGGGCAACCCTTCGATCCGGGCGGTTATCAGCGGGTTGACGTAGAGCGCCTTGCGGCCGGTCCTGGGATGGGTGATCGCTACCGGCTGCACATAATGCGGGTAGTCGTCGAGATCGGCGTCGAGCGGCACCTTCTCGGTGACCGAATAGTTGTAGATCTGGAGCGCGCGGGCGCCGGCAATCCGTTCCTTCGTCGCCGGGCCAAGCCGGTCATAGGCGGCGTACATGTTGGCGAACAGCGTGTTGCCGCCGTGGCTCGGGATGTCGATCGCATAGAGCATTGTGCCGCGATAGGGCTCGGCCACGTAGCACATGTCGTGGTGGAACCACATCTCTCCGTCGGGCAGCGAGCCGATCGGCTTTCCGTTCTCGCGGATGTTCGAGACCAGCATGATCGCGGGATGGAAATCGGCGCCCTCGGGCCGGATGTCGGCGGGCCTGGAACGCTCGCCTACGATCCCGAACTGGCCGGCGAAACGAAGCTGCGCTTCCTGGTCAAGGTCCTGACCGCGGAAGACGAGGACGATGTGGTCCAGCCAGGCGCGCTCGATCTCGGCGACCTCGCCGTGGCCGAGCGGCTTCGCGAGGTCGATGCCGGTGACCTCGGCGCCGATCGCGTCATGCAGCTTTTCGATGCGCAGGCTCACCGTCCGTCTCGCGATCCGTTCCCGTGCGGCCCGGGCCAATAATACGCCGGTGGGGCCGGCAGACAAGATTCGCGGGGGCCGGTGCCCGGTTGTGCTTTGCCGCGGCCGGAGAATGTTAGTAATCTAACGATCTTCCAAGGTGCGGTCCGGGAAGCCCGGACAAGGAAAGGAACCGGCGCGGTGAGGCGCGGACTGCTTCGCATATTCCTGCTCGTCGTCGTCCCGGCCGCGGCAATCGTCGCAGGCGCGCATTACTGGGTGGCGTCCGGCCGCTACGTGACGACCGAGAACGCCTATGTGAAGACCAACCTGATCCAGATCAGCGCCGAAATTTCGGGTCGGGTGTCCGAGGTGCTGGTGAACGAAAATGCGTTCGTCCGTTCGGGCGAACCGATTTTCTCGATCGACCCGGAGCCGTTTCGTATCGCGCTCGCCGAGGCCGATGCGAAGCTCTCGATGGTGCGGAACGAAATCTTCGCTCTGCGCGCGTCCTGGCGCGGCGCGCGGATGGAGTTGAGGGAGGCCGAGCAGGAGGTCGCCTACCACAAGCGGATCTACGACCGCTTCAAGAAGCTCGCCGGGCGCGGCCACGCCTCGCGCGCGAAGTTCGAGGAAGCCGAACAGAACCTGATCGCCGCCCGCCAGCGAGCCAGCACGGTCCGCCAGAAGGGCCTCACCATCCTTGCCGGTCTCGGCGGCGACCCGGAGCTCAAACCGGAGAAAAGCCCGCAATACCTCAAGGCGCTGGCGGCGCGCGACCGGGCGGCGATCGACGTCAGGCGAACCGTCGTCCACGCCCCGGCGGACGGCAGGATCGGTCGCGTCCGTCTGCAGAAGGGCGAATACGTCGATGCCGGCAAGCCGGTCCTGCCGCTGATCGAGACCGTCGGCGCCTGGGTGGAGGCCAATCTCAAGGAGACTCAGCTCACCCATCTCAGGGTCGGGCAGGAAGCCGAGATCGTCGTCGACGCGTTTCCCGATCTCGCCTGGCGCGCCAGGGTGGCCAGCATCAGCCCGTCGACGGGCGCCGAGCTCTCCGTGCTGCCGGCGCAGAACGCGTCGGGAAACTGGGTCAAGATCGTGCAGCGCGTGCCGGTGCGCCTTGAGATCGACAGGGGTACGGGACGGTCGTTCGACATGCCGGCCGGCGCCACGGTATCGGTCAGCATCGACACGGAGCGCGACGTGTCGCTGTTCGACGTGGTGGGCTCCGCGCTCGCCTTCATGGCCCCCGGGAAATGACCTCCGACACGGGGTCGGATCCGCCGCGATCCGACCTTGCGCGCTCGATGGTCACCGTCGCGGTGATGATGGCGACGACGGTGGTCATCCTCGACATGACCATCGCCTCGATCGCGCTGCCGCACATGCAGGGGAGCCTTGGCGCCAACCAGGACCAGATCGGCTGGGTGATGACGACGTATTTCGTCTGCCAGGCGATCTCCACCGCGTGCACCGGCTGGCTGGCGGGCAGGCTGGGGCGAAAGCGCACCTTCCTGCTGGCGCTTGCCGGCTTCATGGGGTTCTCGGTGCTGTCGGGCAGCGCGACCTCGCTGCCGGAAATCCTCGTCTGGCGCGCCTGCCAGGGCGCGATGAGCGCGCCGGTCATTCCGATCTCCCAGGCCCTGATGCTCGACAACTACCCGCCGGAACGGCACGGCTCGGCGCTCGCGATCTGGGGAACCGGGGTGATGTTCGCCCCCGTGATGGGCCCCGTCGTCGGCGGCTTCATCACGGAGAACTACGGCTGGCAATGGATCTTCTTCATCGGCATTCCATTCGCCCTCGCCGGCCTCGCGCTCGGCCTCCTGTTCATGCGCGAGACGGTGGCGAAGCAGGAACGCCCGTTCGACCTGTTCGGCTTCGTCGCGCTCGCCTGCGCGCTCGCCGCGCTCCAGCTCCTGCTCGACCGGGGCGAGCTGAAAGGCTGGTTCGAATCGACCGAGATCGTGATCGAGGGGGCGATCGTGGTGCTCGGCTTCTACGTCTTCGCCGTCCATTCGCTGACCACCGACAACCCGTTCATCTCGCGTGGCATTCTGTCCGACCGGAACCTCGTGCTCGGCCTCTTTTTCATGTTCCTGCTCGGCGTCTGCGTGCTCGCGCTCAACGTCATCCTGCCGATGTTCCTCCAGGTGCTGCGCGGGCTCCCGGTGATGACGGCGGGGCTCGTGATGGCGCCGCGCGGCCTCGGCACCTTCGCCTCGCTGCTGCTCGCGGGCTGGATGGTTCGTCATGTCGACGGACGCCTCGTGACGGCGCTCGGTTTCGCCTGCGTCGCGGTCTCGTCATACTACCTGTCGACATTCTCGGCCGACGTGGACCTCTACGACGTCTCCTGGGCGGCGTTCGCCAACGGGCTGGGGATCGGTTTCATCTGGGTGCCGCTCACCGTGATTTCCTTCGAGACCTTGCCCGTGCGGTTCCGGACCGAGGCTTCGACGCTCACCAGCCTCGCGCGGAACTACGGCTCCGGCGTGGGCGTGTCGATCGTCGTGGTGATCCTGAGCCGCACCCGCGCCGTCTCGCATGGCGAGATCTCCTCGCGGGTGGACCCCTACAGCGAAGGCGCCCAGGCTCCCTACCTGCCGGAAAGCTGGGACCTCTCCTCGCAGGCGGGCCTGACCGCGCTGGATGGCGAGATTTTCCGCCAGGCCCAGGCGATCGGCTTTACCAACGACTTCCATGCGATCGCCATCGCGGCGCTCGCGACGATTCCGCTGATCGCGCTGCTCCGGACCGCCGGACCGCCGGGGCGGCGGCGGAGGGCAGGCGCATGAAGCTCGACAACAAGCCGAGGCTGCGCTCGGCGCTGAAAAAGCTATACGCCGCGAAGATCGACTGGTCCGACGGCTACGTTCGCGGAACCGCCGGTCAGGAGGCGATCGATTTTGTCGCCATGCTGGCGGGGATCAAGCCGGTCTACGTCACGGGGCGCGGGTTCGACGAGGAGGGCTGGCACGCGGTGGTGCTCGAACTGGCGGCGTCGAACGGCCTTTACGTCGTCGCCGGCCCCTATTGGGAGGCTGGGCGGTCTTCGTCCGACCTGCCCGACTGGTTTACCAAGCGGATGCGCAAGGCGTTCGACGAGGGACGGGCGCATTACGTGACGAAGGCGCGCGCCGCGGCGGACGAGCTCAAGGAACTGGGCGATGGCGCCCGCCCAACGGTGGAGCAGGAAGCGCGGTTGCTCGGCTTTCCCCTTTGCTGCGTGGAGGCGCACTACGCGGGCACCGCCGCGTTCGAGGGCGCGGTCTTCGAAATGCTGTCGCGCCGTGCGGACGGCGACGAGGCGGAAATACGCCGCTTGGTCGAGGGCTCCGAGCCCGTGCGGCCCGAAACGGATGAGGAACGGGCGCTGCTCTCCGGTGCGATGAGCGTCAACCCCGCGCGCAATACCAGTCTCAACATGTGCGAGAAATGCGCCGCCGATCCGGACAGCCCCGGAGCGAAGCTCTCGGCAACCTATGGCGAACTGATCGACGCGCTTACCGGAAAACGGAAACGAGACCGCGCCGGACGCCGCCGAGGTTGAACGCGGCCGTGTGAATCGGAAGACTGCACGGCGGATTCAGGTATGCCGTCGATCCTCTTGCCCGATCCTGGAGTCCCGGCATGACGGAAGAGCGACGGAAGGCGCTTGTTACCGGTTCGTCGAGCGGCATCGGCGCGGCGGCGGCCGTCGCGCTCGCCCGCGCCGGATATGACATCGCCGTAAACTACGCCACCTCCAGGGCGCGCGCGGAAGAGACGGCGGCGGCGTGCGCAGCGGAAGGCGCCAGGTCTTTCGCGATCAAGTGCAATGTCGCCGACGACCGCGAGGTCGGGTCCATGATGGCCGCGTGCGAGAACGCATTCGGCCGCCTCGATGTCCTGATAAACAACGCCGGCACCACGATCGAGACCGGGCCGAAGGACATGGATGGGGTCGACCTCGAAGCCTGGGACCGCGTCTTCGCGGTCAATGTGCGCGGCCTTTTCCAGGTCACCCGGGCGGCGGTGCCCCTGCTGCGCAAGTCGTCGGACCCCTCGATCGTCAACACGTGCTCGATCGCCGGGCTGCGGCCGGGTCCCCAACCGTTGCCCTACGCGGCCAGCAAGGCGGCTGTTGCCAATCTGACACAGACCCTCGCGGGCGCGCTGGGCCCGGATATCCGGGTCAACGCGGTCGCACCCGGCTGGATGGAAGGCGAGTGGATGGAACGCACGCTGGCGGAGAATTACGAAGGGCTGATGGCGCGGCGTGCGCGCTATACGCCGCTCAAGCGGGTCGCTACCGCGGAGGACGTGGCGGAGACCATGCTCGGGCTGATCGAAGGCAACAAGTTCGTCACCGGCCACATCGTCGTCATCGACGGCGGTTTCACCGCCGTCACCTGAGCTCCCGGAGTCCGAAATGCTCGAAGGCGTCGTCTCCTACCCCCCGGAATTCCAGAGAATTTACCGGGAAAAGGGCTACTGGGAAGACCGCTCCCTGCGCGACGAGCTCCAGCCCTGCCTGGAAAAATTCGCCGAACGGGTCGCGGTCATCGACGAAACCGGCCAGTACACCTATGGCGAGCTGGACCGGCTGTCGACCAATCTCGCCCTCAACCTGGTCGCGCTGGGACTCAGGCCGCTCGACCGCGTTGTGATACAGCTTCCCAATGTCCGCGAGTTCGCGGTCCTCTACGTTGCCTTGCAGAAGGCGGGCTGCATTCCGATCGCCGCCCTGGTCACCCACCGCTTTGCCGAGATCGGCCAGTTCGTCGCGCTGTCGGGCGCGACCGCATGCGTCATCCCCGACACGATCCGCGGCTTCGACTATCGCGAGATGGCGGAGAGGGTGCGGGCGGAAAACGACCACCTCGAACACCTCATCGTCATGGGCGAGGCGACCGGGGACTCGTTGTCCCTGCATGACTTGATCGAACGGCCGTCGACGCTCGGTGCGGACGCGCTGGCCTCCATCGAGATCGATCCTGTCGATCCCGCAGTGTTTCAGCTTTCCGGCGGCACCACGGGGATCCCCAAGCTGATCCCGCGCACCCATAACGACTACGCCTACAACTCCAGGCAGGCGGCGCGGGAGACCGAGGTGACGCCGGATTCCCGCCTTCTGATCGTGCTGCCGATCGCCCACAACCTGCCGCTCGCCTGCCCCGGGCTGCAGGGCTACCTGCTCAACGGCGCGGCCGTGGTCCTGTCCACCAGCGCGCGCGCGCCGAATGCCTTCGAGATGATCGAGAAGCACGGCGTGACCCACGTCATCGGCGTGCCGGCGCTGCATATCGGCTGGATCAACGATCCCGCGGTTGCCGATTTCGACCTGTCGTCGGTGCGGATGATCGGAAGCGGCGGCCAGCGGCTCCAGCCCGAGGTGAAGCGGAGGATGCGCGAGGTCTACCCCAACGCCTTCGTGCAGGAGAATTTCGGCATGGCCGAAGGCACGCTGATGTTCGTCAAGCGCACCGACAGCGAGGATGCGCAGCTCGAGACCGTGGGCCAGCCGATGTGTCCGGACGATGAGGTGATGCTGCTCGACGAGGAAGACAACGTGGTCCCGTTCGGCGAGGTGGGCGAGTTCTGCGTGCGCGGGCCATATGCCCTGCGGGGCTATTTCGCGGCCGACGAGCACAACGCGCGCGCCTTCACCAATGACGGCTTCTACCGCTCGGGCGATCTCCTGCGCCAGCACCCGTCGGGCAACTACATGGTCGAAGGGAGGATCAAGGACCTCATCAACCGCGGCGGCGAGAAGATATCGGCGGAAGAGATCGAGAACCTGATCCTGATGCACCCCGCGGTGCGGAACGTGGCCTGCGTGCCGATGCCCGATCCGCGCCTCGGCGAGCGCATGTGCGCCTACCTGATCCTCCATCCCGGACGCGGGATCACGCTGGAAGAGCTTGTGCAATTCCTGGAGGCCAAGGAAATCGCGCGCTTCAAGCTCCCGGAGCGCATCGAGATCGTCGACAGCTTCCCGGTTTCCGCGTTCGGCAAGGTTTCGAAGAAGACCCTTGTGGAGACGATCTCCACGAAGGTTGCCGATGAGGCGAAAGGTTAGCGTGTCTTCCCGCCCGTCCCGTCATGGTCGGCGAAGGCCGACCATCCACGCTTTTTTTATTTTCCGGCAATACAGAAAAACTCGTGGATGGTCGGCCTTCGCCGACCATGACGGTGGAGAGGCAGGTCGAACGACTCCCACCCTGGCGGACAGGCTCCAGCGGCGTCGACTCTGACCCATGCGCATCGTCGATCTGCACTGCTATCCCAACACCCAGCCCTGGATCGACTGCCAGGGGCCCTACGTCAAGGCGCTGGCCGAGTACTGGAAGCGCGACTGGTCCGCCAAGGAAGAAGACGAGGTGGTCCAGGACTTCACGGAAGCCGGCGTGGAGGCGGTGCTGGTCGCGCTCGACCTGGAGACGACGGTGGGCACGCCGCCCTGTTCGAACGACTACGTCGCCGGAATGTGGAAGCGCCATCCGGAGCGGATCGTCCAGGCCTGGGGTGCGGTGGATCCCCAGAAGGGCGAGGCGGCCATCGCGGAGGCGGAACATGCCGTTAACGATCTCGGCCTGCTCGGGTTCCATTTCCACCCGATCATGGGACACTTCGCGGTCAACGAGCCCCGCTTCTACCCGCTATGGGAGGCGATCGCCGCGCTCGATGTGCCGGTGATGATCGACGTCGGCACGACCGGCATGGGGGCCGGCATGCCGGGCGGCCTCGGCGCCCGGATCCGGCACGCTCATCCGGCGGCGATCGACGACCTCGCGGCGGACTTTCCCACCCTCCGGATCGTCGCCGCCCATCCCGGCTGGCCGTGGATCGAGGAAATGACCGCGGTCGCGCTGCACAAGGGCAACGTGTTCTGGGAAATGTCCGGCTGGGCGCCCAAATACATCCCGGCATCGCTGCTGCGCGACATGCGCTCGCGGCTCAAGGACAAGGTAATGTTCGGCAGCGACTACCCCTCGATGCCATACAAGCGGCTGTTCGAGGAATGGGGCGAGGTGGGTTACAGCGACGAGTTCCTCGAGAAATTCTTCCACGGCAACGCCGAGGCCATTCTCGGGCTCTGAAGCATTTCGACCGGGCACGATCGCAGCCGGCTGTCGTTGGAGAAGCCCCCTCACCCCCGCCCTCTCCCCCGCGGGGGAGAGGGGGACTCGGCCGCCGGCTCCTCCCTGCCTTCTCCCCTCCCGCTTGCGGGAGGGGCCGGGGGAGGGCGGCGAGCCGGTCGGGTCGGAACAAGGGCGAGGGGTAGTCCGCCCTTCGATAGGGGCTTATCCCGATTACTTGACGAGTGGGAGTTTGACCGGCGTTCCGGGAGGTGTCGGGGCGTATCCGGTCCGAACGGAACCGTTTCCCCGCGTCATGGTCGGCGAAGGCCGACCATCCACGCTTTTTTGTCGTTCCGCCCCGCCAGAAAAACTCGTGGATGGTCGGCCTTCGCCGACCATGACGGCAGGGCGGGACGGATGCGCGCCCGCCGGGATGGGGCGACGGTGCGGGCGCCGATCCGCGCCACGCAAACCGACTGCTGTCAAGTAATCGGGATAAGCCCCCTTCGATACGCCGCCCTACACCATCCCGGCCCGTTCGAGCACCCCGTCGAGGCGCCGTTCGAGTTCGGGCAGCGCGGGGACCATCGGCAGGCGGTGCTCGTTCTCCGGGATCAGCCCGACCTTCTTCATCATGTATTTGATGGGGATCGGGTTGGTGTCGTAGAATACCGCCTGGTTGATCTCGAACAGGGCGTAGTGGATGTCCCGCGCCTTCTTGAGGTCGCCTTCCCACACCGCCTCGCACATCGCAGCGAGCCGCGCCGGGCGGAGATTGCCGACCGCGTTCATCAGACCGCAGGCGCCGACCGCCATCATCGGGTAGCTGAGGTCCTCGAGCCCGACGAAGATGCGGAACTCCATGCCCAGTTTGGCGAGGCAGCGGCTGACGAAGCCGAGATCGTCGACGGCATGTTTCATGCCGACGAAGTTGGGCGCCTTCTCCGCGATCTCGCAAAGCGTATCGAGCGTGACGCTGACCGCGGCGCGGCCGGGAATGTGGTAGATCATCCACGGCAGCCCGGTCCTCTTGGCGAGCTCAAGGTAATAGGCGGCGAGCCCGCGCTGGGGTGGGCGGATGAAATAGGGGGTGACGATCAGCAGCGCATCCGCTCCCGCCTTCTCGGCATGGAGCGTCAGCGCCTCGGTATCGGCGAAGGACTGCGATCCCGTCGCCGCAACGATCGGCACCCTTCCGGCCGCCGCCTCGACCGCCACGTCGACGGCGCGATTGCGTTCCGCGACCGAGAGCGTCGCCGGCTCAGATGTCGTCCCGTTCACCAGGATGCCGTGCGAGCCCTCCCCGATCTGGAACTCGACCATCTCGGCATAGGCCGCGTAATCGACCGTTCCGTCCTGGAACGGGGTGATCAGGGGAGGAATCGAACCGCGCAGGAAGTCCTTCGGCAGATCCATCATGTTGCGGGAACTCCTACTCGCCGAGCGCGGCCCTCAACTGCTCCTTGTTGGTCTCGAAGCCCACATTGGCGCCGAGCACCGACCACGGGTGCCTGAGATCCTCCTGCCAGAGGAGGGACTCCATGACGATGTTGAGCGGCTGGTCCTGGATGGTGAGCTCGTAGACCGCCTCGTCGTAGGAGGCGTGGTTGTGGACCGCCCAGCCGGGCGCCGACAGCATCAGGTCGCCCGCCTTCCACTCATAGACCTTGCCCTCGACCGTGGAGCGGCCGCTGCCCGAGAAATAGTAGTTGATCGCCGCCGACACATGGCGGTGCGGTCGGTCGACGATCTTGGGCGGGCGCACCGTCATGGTCGCGAAGAAGCTCGGCGTGGTGCCGTTGAAGCGCCCGGTCATCGGGTTAAACAGAAGATAGAGCCGCCGGCCCCGATACTCCTTGCCGAGGGCCTGAAGCTTGTCGAGCTCGCGCTTCACGTCCCGCCAGGGCCAGTGCAGCGCGGGCGAGTCGACCGACTCGGGGTTGATCAGCGTCTCATAGGGCATCAGCCAGGCGCCGTCGTCGGTCAGCTGGAAGGTGCCGTAGGGATTGACGTCGCGCTTGTCGGGCTCCCCCTCCTCGACCGGCCCCTCTCCGTCGCCACCGACCGCCTCGATGAGCGGAGGCGGCTCCTCGTCGACGATGTGGACGTTCATCTTCTCCAGCAGCGGCGCGTTGGAATAGGACAGCCGGACCTGGATGTCGTCGCTGTCGTTGACGTGCCAGTAGGTCGCCATCGACGGGAAATTCCATACGTCGTAGAGCCCGAAGGGGATACGCTTGCCGTTGACGATCGAATGGCCGCCGCCGCCGATGCAGAAATTGACCTGGGTGGAGTTGTGGCGGATCGGCGCCGACTGTTCGCCGGGCTTGAGCACCTCCAGGGTCACGCGAACGCCGGGCTGCAGCCCGGGCCCGACGCCCAGCTTCTCCCAGTCCGGATGAGCGACGATGGAATGGCGCCGTCCGTTGCCGGGCCTGTCGAGGCTCGCGAGACGCTCCACCTCGTCGTCGATCTCTTCCTTCGTGATGACCACCGGCTCCCAGAGATCGAGCTTCGGGGTGCTGTGCCCGCTGCGATCGATGAAAACGGCCTTTTTCTGCGTCATGTCTGGACTCCTCCGGTGGTACCGCCGCCGCTCGACGGTTCGGGATACGGTGTCGAGGGCGACCGCGGGGATATCGAAAACGTAGCCCCGGGTCCGACGGCGGTCAATCAGCCGCCGAGCGTGCCGAGGGCCGTGCCGATCTGCGCGGTCACCTCGTCGATCGCGGCCATCCCGTCGACGGTCTTCAGGGCGCCCCGCTCGCGGTAATAGGGGAGCAGCGGCACCGTCTGGGCGTGATAGGCGGCGAGCCTGGTCTTGACCGTTTCTTCGTTGTCGTCGGGCCGCTGCGTGAACGCGGTTCCGCCGCAGCGGTCGCAGACGCCTTCCCGGGCGGTCGGCCGGAAACGCCTGTGATATCCCGCTCCGCAGGCCGCGCAGGAGAAACGTCCCGAGATGCGCTCGACGAGAATCCCGTCATCGACCGCCATCTCGATCACCGCGTCGAGCCGCTTGCCCTTGCGCCGCAGCAATTCGTCGAGCGCGTGCGCCTGTGCCACAGTACGGGGATAGCCGTCGAGGATGAAGCCGTCGGCGCAGTCCGGCTCGTCGATCCGATGCTCGATCATCTCCACCATGACATCGTCGGGAACCAGTTTCCCGGCCTCGATGATGGACTTGGCGATCTTGCCGATCTCGCTGCCGGATGCCACGGCGGCGCGCAGCATGTCGCCGGTGGAGAGCTGGACGAGCCCGAGGGATTCCTCAAGACGTTGGGCCTGGGTGCCCTTCCCGGCACCCGGTGGGCCCAACAGAATGAGGTTCATCCGCGCCGTCCCCGGAGCCGCGACTTCTTGATCAGTCCTTCGTATTGATGGGCGATCAGGTGCGATTGCACCTGAGCGACCGTATCCATGGTGACGGTCACGACGATGAGCAGACTCGTCCCGCCGAAATAGAACGGCACCGCGTATTGCGAGATCAGTATTTCCGGCAGGATGCTGACCGCGGTCAGGTAGATGGCGCCCACCACGGTCAGCCTCGTCAGGATGTAGTCGAGATGATCGGCGGTGTTCTTGCCGGGCCGGATTCCGGGGACGAAGCCGCCGTATTTCTTGAGATTGTCGGCGGTGTCGACCGGGTTGAAGACGACCGAGGTGTAGAAGAAGGCGAAGAAGACGATCAGCGCGGCGTAAATGAACAGATAGACGGGCTGGCCGCGCCCCATCAGGGCGGTGAAGGTGCCGAGCCAGTCGGGACCCTGCTGGGAGGAGAAGCCTGCAACCGTGATCGGCAGCAGCAGGAGCGAGCTTGCGAAGATCGGCGGGATCACGCCGGCGGTGTTGATCTTGAGCGGGATATGCGAGCTCTCGCCGCCGAACATGCGGTTGCCGACCTGGCGCTTCGGGTACTGGACCACGACCCGGCGCTGGGCGCGCTCGATGAACACGATGAAGGTGATCACGGCGACCGCGAGCACCAGCAGGGCGACGATGAAGATCGCCGACAGCGCACCCGTGCGGCCGAGCTCCAGCGTACCGGCGAGCGCCGCGGGCAGGTTGGCGACGATACCGGCGAAGATGATCAGCGATATGCCGTTTCCGACGCCGCGCGCGGTCACCTGCTCTCCCAGCCACATCAGGAAGATGGTTCCGCCCACCAGGGTGATGACCGTGGTCGCCCGGAAGAACATGCCGGGATCCAGTACGGCCGAGCCCTGGCTTCCGGTCATCCCCTCCAGACCGACGGAGATTCCGTAGGCCTGCAGCGCGGCCAGCACCACCGTGCCGTAGCGGGTGTACTGGTTGATCTTCTTGCGGCCCGGCTCGCCTTCCTTCTTGAGCTGCTCGAAATAGGGCGAGACCGCGGTCATCAGCTGCATGATGATCATCGCCGAGATATACGGCATGATGTTGAGCGCGAAGATCGTCATGCGGCCGAACGCGCCGCCCGCGAACATGTCGAACATGCCGAGGATGCCGCCGGCCTGCTGCCGGAAGATGTCCTCGAGAATCGCGGGGTCGATACCCGGTATCGGAATATAGGTGCCGAGGCGATAGACGATCAGCGCGCCGAGCGTGAACCAGATCCGCTTCTTGAGCTCGGTCGCCTTGGCGAAGTTGGCGAAGTTGATTTGAGAGGCGAGCTGCTCGGCAGCCGAAGCCATGGGTTAGTCTCCCGACCCTGCGCCGTCCCCGTCGTCCCGCGCGGCGTCCCCGTCCCTTGCCCTGGCCGCAACCCGCGCGCCGGCATCGACCGAGATACTGCCTCCCGCCTTTTCCACCGCCTCGACCGCCGCCTTCGACGCGCCGGAGACCTGGAGCGACACGCTCGCCGATATCTCGCCCTTGGCGAGGATCCGGATGCCGTCGCGGCGGGTCTTGACCAGTCCGGCGGCGACCAGCGCCTGCTCGGTGATCGGCTCCTTCGGATCGATCTTGCCGGCATCGATCGCCGCCTGCAAACGACCGAGATTCAGCACGCGATAGTTCTTGCGGAAAATATTGTGGAAGCCGCGCTTGGGAAGACGCCGGTAGAGCGGCATCTGGCCGCCCTCGAAGCCGAGCAGGGAGACGCCGCTCCGCGATTTCTGGCCCTTCTGGCCCTTGCCGGAGGTCTTGCCTCTACCCGAGCCGATGCCCCGGCCGACGCGCCTGCGCGCCTTTCTTGCGCCCGGATTATCGTGGATTTCGTTCAGCTTCATCGAATCGCTCCTGGCCTTCCCTAGCCCCGCTCGTCCACGGAAACCAGGTGGGCGACCTTGCGGATCATCCCGCGCACCGCGGGCGTGTCCTCGAGCTCGCGGGTACGGTGCATCTTGTTGAGCCCGAGGCCGATCAGCGTCGCCCGCTGGTCCTTGGGCCGGCCGATCGGGCTCCCGACCTGGGTGACGGTAACCGTCTTGCGCTTCCGGGCCTTCCTAGCCATTGGCCTCGGCTCCCGCCGCCTGGCTTCGGGTGTCCTCACCCGCGCGGCGTCCGATGATGTCGCTGACCTTCTTTCCGCGCCGCGCCGCGACCGAGCGCGGCGAATTCAGCCGCGACAGCCCGTCGAAGGTGGCCTTGACCATGTTGTAGGGGTTGGCGGTGCCGATCGACTTGGCGAC
The DNA here is from genome assembly GCA_965202835.1 of Alphaproteobacteria bacterium. GTDB lineage: Bacteria > Pseudomonadota > Alphaproteobacteria > MPNO01 > MPNO01 > MPNO01. The sequence goes on from CBDBCA010000003.1 coordinate 510,945, forward strand.
GACATCATGCACCCCCAAAGTCTCGAAGACCGCGCGCATCGGACCGCCGGCGATGATCCCGGTCCCGGGCGGGGCGGCGCGCAGCACCACCCGGCCGGCGCCGAAGCGGCCGACGATGTCATGGTGCAGTGTACGCCCTTCGCGAAGCGGCACGCGGATGAGCTTGCGCTTGGCCTGTTCGGTCGCCTTGCGGATCGCCTCGGGCACCTCGCGCGCCTTGCCGCTCCCGTAGCCGACGCGGCCCTTGGCGTCGCCGACCACCACCAGGGCGGCGAAGCCGAAGCGGCGACCGCCCTTTACCACCTTGGCGACGCGGTTGATGCTGACCAGCTTGTCTACGAGTTCGCTCTGTTCCGAATCGTCGGATCGGCGGCTGCCGCGGTCGGATCGGGGATTTCGTGCCATCGTCAAATCCTCAGAACGCGAGACCGCTCTCGCGGGCCGCTTCGGCCAGGGCCTTGACCCTGCCATGATAAACATAGGAGCCGCGGTCGAAGATGACATCCTTGACCCCGTTCGCGATCGCGCGCTCGGCGACCAACTGGCCAACCCTGGCCGCCGCTTCCCTGTCGGCGCCGCTCTTGAGGCTTTCGCGCAATTCCTTTTCCAGACTCGAGGCCGCCGCCAGCGTCCGGCCGGCGCGGTCGTCGATCACCTGGGCCGAGATATTCTTGTTGGACCGGAAGACCGACAGCCGAGGGCGGTCGCTGTTACGCCGCCTCAACCGCCGCCTTACCCTGGCCCGGCGCTTCGCGGAAAGTTCGGACACGTTCGCCATCGGGCGCCCCTACTTCTTCTTGCCTTCCTTGCGGACGATGATCTCGTTCGCATAGCGGATGCCCTTGCCCTTGTACGGTTCGGGCTTCCGGTAGGCGCGGATCTCGGCCGCGACCTGGCCGACCTGCTGACGGTCGATGCCGGACACCGCGATATGCGTCGGCCGTTCGCAGGCAATGTCGATTCCGTCGGGGATCGCGTGCCGGACCTCGTGGCTGTAACCGAGCTGAAGTACGAGTTCCCTGCCCTCGACGGCGGCGCGGTAGCCCACTCCGTTGATCTCGAGCTCGACCTTGAAACCCTCGCTGACGCCGGTGACGATGTTCTGCAAGAGGCTCCGCGTCGTTCCCCACATGGCACGGGCGCGCTTGGATTCGCCGCGCGGCGCCACCGTCAGCTTCCCGTCGTCTTGGCTCAGCTCGACATCGTCGGACAGCGTCATCGAAAGCGCGCCGAGTTTCCCCTTCGCGCTCACCTCGCGCCCGGCAACCGCGACCTCGACGCCCGCGGGCAGCGTGACCGGAACCTGTCCCACTCTCGACATGACGCCTCCTAGAACACCATGCAGAGGACCTCGCCGCCGACATTGGCGGCGCGGGCCTCGCTGTCCGACATCACGCCCCGCGGAGTGGACAGGATCGAGATGCCGAGACCGTTATACACGGGCGCCAGGTCCTTGATCCTGGAATAGACCCGCCGCCCCGGCTTGGAAACCCGCCGGATCTCGCGGATTACCGGTTCGCCCTCGTGGTACTTGAGCTCGATGCGGAGCTCGGAAATTCCCTTCTTGAGTTCGCTCTCGCTGTAGCCGCGGATAAACCCCTCGCGCTGGAGCACGTCGAGAACGTTCGCACGCAGCTTCGAGGCGGGCGCGTCGACCGCCGTCTTGTTGGCTCGTTGACCGTTGCGGATACGGGTCAGCATATCGCCGAGGGGATCGCTCATCGTCATCGTCGCGATTCTCCTACCAGCTCGACTTGACCATGCCGGGGATCAGCCCGAAAGCGGCGAGTTCGCGCAGGGCGATCCGGGAGATGCGGAACTTGCGGTAATAGCCGCGCGGGCGTCCGCTCAGCTCGCAGCGGTTGCGGATGCGCACGGGCGAGCCGTTGCGGTTCATCTTGGCCAGCCTGAGGCGCGCGCTGAACCGCTCCTCCATCGGCAGATCGCGGTCGTTCGCGGTCTCCTTCAGGGCCTTGCGCTTCTCCGCGTCGCGGGCGGCCAGCCGCTTGCGTTTGTTGTTTCTCTCTACGGCGCTCTTCTTCGCCATTCGTTCGTTCCCGGTTCTTTACGTCAGTTCACGAAGGGAAACTGGAATCCCGTGAGCAGCGACCTCGCCTCGTCGTCGTTCTTCGCGGTAGTCACGACGACGACATCCATGCCGCGCATCTGGTCGACGCTGTCGTAGTCGATCTCGGGGAAGACGATCTGCTCCTTCAAACCCAGCGCATAGTTGCCGTGTCCGTCGAAGCTCTTGGGCGACAGGCCGCGGAAATCGCGCACCCGAGGCAGCGCGATGGTGATCAGCCGGTCGAGGAACTCGTACATCATCGCCCGCCTCAGCGTCACCTTGACGCCGACCGCCATGCCCTCGCGCAGCTTGAACTGGGCGACCGACTTGCGGGCGCGGATGACGATCGGCTTCTGGCCGGCGATCAGGGTCATGTCGCGGGCCGCGGAATCGATCTTCTTCGAATCGCCGACCGCCTCGCCGACCCCCATGTTGAGGACGACCTTCTCCAGCCTGGGCACCTGCATCGGATTGGCGTAGTCGAATTGCTCCTGCAGCGCGGGCCGGATGACCTGTTCGTAATGTTCTTGGAGGCGGGCTGGCATCGTGTTCGTCCCTAGTCGATCAACTCGCCGGAGGCCTTCGCGTAGCGCACCTTGCGGCCGTCCTCGAGCAGGCGGAATCCGGCGCGCGTCGGCTTGTCGGAAGCCGGATCGAGCAGTGCCACGTTGGAAACGTGGATCGGGGCCTCCTTCTCGACGATGCCGCCGGTCTGGGTCTGCGTCGGGCGCGTGTGGCGCTTGACCACGTTGACGCCCTGGACGATCAACCGGCCTTCCTTCGGCATCGCCTTGAGCACGCTGCCGCGCTTGCCCTTGTCGCGTCCGGTCAGCACGATCACGTTGTCGCCCTTGCGGATCTTCTTGCTCCGGCCGCCCTTCGCCGCCCGTCCCATGTCACAGCACCTCCGGCGCAAGCGAGATGATCTTCATGTATTGCTTGGCGCGCAGCTCGCGCGTGACAGGGCCGAAAATGCGCGTTCCGATGGGCTCGCCGGCGGGGCTGATCAGAACCGCGGCGTTGCGGTCGAAGCGGATGGCGGTCCCGTCGGGCCGGCGGATCTCCTTCGCCGTGCGAACCACCACCGCCCTGTGAATGTCGCCCTTCTTCACCCGCCCGCGCGGGATGGCTTCCTTGACGGAGACCACGATCACATCGCCGACCGACGCCCAGCGGCGCCTCGACCCGCCCAGGATGCGGATGCACTGCACCCGCCGGGCGCCCGAGTTGTCCGCTACCTCGAGATTGCTTTCGGCCTGAATCATACCGTCCTCATGTCGCCGGGGCGGCGCCCGCCTCGTCGATTACCTCCCACCGCTTGGACCTCGACAGCGGCCGGCATTCGCGAATACGCACCACGTCGCCTTCCTTGCACCGGTTCGCGGCGTCGTGCGCCGTGAACCTGCCGGACCGGCGGATGATCTTCTTGTAGATCGGGTGCCGCACGCGGCGTTCAACCCGGACCACCACGGTCTTGTCCATCTTGTCGCTTACCACGACACCCTGCAGAACCCGTCTCGGCACCGCTCAGCCCTCCTCTTCGGCCGCGCGGCGGCGCTCGTTGACAACGGTCTGGATGCGCGCGATGTCGCGCCTGACCTCGCGCACGCGGGACGTGGCTTCGAGCTGCCCGCTCGCGCGCTGAAATCTGAGATTGAGCGCTTCCTTGCGGAGCGCCCTTAGCGCCTCGGCAAGTTCGTCGGGTGTCTTTTGCCTGACTTCCGCGGCCTTCATCGTCAATGCCCCCCCGCCAGGCGCCGCACGAAGCGGACGGGAATGGGCAGCTTCGCGGCGGCGAGCGACAGCGCGGAGCGCGCCACATCGTCGGGCACGCCGTCGATTTCGAACATGATCCGGCCCGGCTTGACCCGGCACGCCCAGTATTCGGGCGTACCCTTGCCCTTGCCCTGGCGCACCTCGGCCGGTTTCTGCGACACCGGAACGTCGGGGAAGATGCGGATCCATACCCGGCCCGATCGCTTCATGTGGCGTGTGATCGCGCGACGCGAGGCTTCGATCTGGCGCGCGGTGACACGGCCCGGCCCCATCGCCTTCAACCCGTAAGCGCCGAAATTGAGCGTCGTGCCGGCCTTCGCGTTGCCGTGGATGCGGCCCTTGTGGGCCTTTCTGAACTTGGTTCGCTTCGGGCTCAGCATCGCTCCGCACCCCTGACGCCGCCTAGCGGGCGGTCTGCATTTCCTGGTTGGTCCTGTCGAGCGCCATCGGGTCGTGGGCCATGATCTCGCCCTTGAAGACCCAGACCTTGACGCCGCAGGTGCCGTAGGTGGTCCGCGCCGTGGCGATCCCGTAATCGACATTGGCGCGCAGCGTGTGCAGCGGCACCCGGCCTTCGCGGTACCACTCCATCCGCGCGATCTCGGCCCCGCCGAGCCGGCCGCCGCAGTTGATGCGGATGCCTTCGGCGCCAAGCCGCATCGCCGACTGGACGGAGCGCTTCATCGCGCGGCGGAAAGCAACCCGGCGTTCGAGCTGTTGGGCGATGTTCTCGGCCACCAGCTTGGCGTCGATCTCCGGCTTGCGGAATTCGACGATGTTGATGTGGACGTCCGAATCGGTCATGCGGGAGACGTCCTGGCGGAGCTTCTCGATGTCCGCGCCCTTCTTGCCGATCACCACCCCGGGTCGGGCCGAATGGATCGTCACCCGCGCCTTCTTGGCGGGCCGTTCGATGACCACGCGGCTGACCCCAGCCTGAGACAGGCGCTTGAAGAGGTAGTCCCGCAGCTTGAGATCCTCGTGCAGCAGATCGCCGTACTGCGCATCGGCGTACCATCGTGAATCCCAGGTGCGGTTGATACCGACCCTGAGCCCTACCGGATTGACCTTTTGACCCATCAGACGTGTTCCTCGTCTTCTTCGCGTTCGCGCACCACGACGGTCAGGTTGCTGAACGGTTTTTCCAGCCGGCCGACACGCCCGCGGGCGCGCGCACGAAACCTCTTCATCACGAAGCTGCGCCCGACATGTGCCTCGGCCACGACCAGCCGGTCGACATCGAGCTGATGGTTGTTCTCCGCGTTGGCGATCGCCGATTGCAGCACTTTGCGGACATCCTTCGCGACGCGCCGGCGCGAGAAGGAGAGCGCGGTCAGGGCGCTCGAGGCGTCCATGCCGCGGATCATCTGCGCAACGAGGTTGAGCTTGCGCGGGCTGACGTGGACGGCCTTGAGAAAGGCCATGGCCTCGTTCTCGCCCAGGCGCCGCTGTGCCGACGGCTTGCCCATCTCAGGCTCGCCTTGCGCGCTTGTCGGCCGCGTGGCCGTGATAGCTGCGCGTCATCGCGAACTCGCCGAACTTGTGGCCGACCATGTTCTCGGTCACCAGAACGGGCAGGAATTTCTGGCCGTTGTGGACGCCGAAGGTCAGCCCGACGAATTGCGGGAGGATGGTGGAACGCCGGGACCATGTCCTGATGATCTCCTTGCGCCCCGACTCGCGGACCCTTTCGGCTTTCTTGAGCAGATAGCCGTCCACGAAGGGCCCTTTCCAAACCGAACGAGACACCGTCTGCCCCCTTTATCTCTTGTGACGGCGGCGCATGATGAGCGCGTCGCTCTTCTTCTTGCGGCGCGTCCGCTTGCCCTTGGTCGGCACACCCCACGGCGTCACCGGGTGGCGGCCGCCCGAGCTCCGGCCCTCGCCACCGCCATGCGGATGGTCGACCGGGTTCATCGCAACGCCGCGCACGGAAGGCCGCTTGCCCAGCCAGCGGTTCCGCCCGGCCTTGGCCTTTTTGATGTTCTGGTTGTCCGAATTGGAGACCGCGCCGATCGTCGCCATGCAGCGCGCCGGCACCATCCGGGCCTCGCCCGATGTCAGGCGGAGCTGGGCATAGCCGGAATCCTTGCCGACCAGCTGCGCATACGTGCCCGCCGCCCGGGCGATTTGCGCGCCCTTGCCGGGGCGCATCTCGATATTGTGGATGATCGTGCCGACCGGGATGTTTTCCATCGGCATCGCGTTGCCCGGTTTGACGTCCACCGACCTGCCGGCAACCACCACGTCGCCGACGGCGAGGCGCTGGGGCGCGACGATGTAGCTCTGCTCCCCATCCTCGTATTTCAGCAGCGCGATGAAGGCAGACCGGTTGGGGTCGTACTCGATCCGCTCGACGGTGGCGGGCACGTCGAACTTGCGTCGCTTGAAATCGATCTTGCGGTAGAGCCGCTTGTGACCGCCGCCGCGCCGTCTGGCGGTGATCCGTCCCGCGTTGTTGCGCCCGCCCTTGGATCCAAGTCCCTCGGTCAGCTTCTTGACCGGACGCCCTTTCCACAGTTCCGAGCGGTCGACGAGGATCAGTCCGCGCTGCGAGGACGTGATCGGGTTGTATTTCTTGAGCGCCATCGCCTAGACCCCCGTCGTCACGTCGATCGATTGGCCTTCGGCGAGCGAGACCATGGCCTTCTTGTAGTCCGACCGCTTTCCGACGCGGCCCCGGAAACGCTTCGTCTTGCCCTTCTGGCGGATGGTGTTGACGGCGGTGACCTTGACGTCGAACAACTTCTCCACCGCCGCCTTGATCTCGGGCTTGGTGGCGTCGAGCGGCACGCGGAAGGTGATCTGGTTGTGTTCGCTCGCCATCGTCGACTTCTCGGTGATGATCGGCGAACGCAGCAGCTCGCAGGCGCGGCCTTCGGAGACCCGGACGGGACCGGTAGGCTTCATGACAGCCGCTCCTCCAGATGGGCCACCGCGTCGCGCGTCAGCACCAGCGTTTCGCGCCGCAGGATGTCGTAGACATTGGCGCCCTGCTGCGGCAGGACGTCGATATTGGGCAGATTGGCGGCCGCGCGGGCGAAGTTCGGATCGAGCTCCGGCCCGTCGATGATCAGCGCCGAGGTCCAGCCGAGAGCGGCGATCCGTTCGGCGAGCGCGGCAGTCTTGTGGTCGTCCGTCTTCGCCGCGTCGAGGACGATCAGCTGTCCTTCCTCGCGCTTGCTCGACAGCGCCGAACGCAGCGCGAGCCGGCGCACCTTCTTGGGCAGCTTGTGGGCGTGGCTGCGCGGCTTGGGCCCGAAGGTCACCGCGCCGCCCGCGAACTGGGGCGAACGACGGCTGCCGTGACGGGCGCGTCCGGTGCCCTTCTGCTTGTAGGGCTTGGCGGTGGTTCCGCGAATTTCGCTGATACCCCTGGTGTTGTGGGTGCCGGCACGCCGCTTGGCGCGCTGCCAGTTGACCACGCGCGCGAGGATGTCGCCGCGGACCGGCGCGGCGAAGACCGGCTCGGCGAGCTCGATGGAGCCGGCCTTCTCGTTGTCGAGGGTCACGACATCAATTTTCATCGCCGACCCCCTCCTGCTCCTGGCCCTGCTCCGGCTCGTCTGCCTCCGCGGGCGTCTCTTCCGCCGCCTTCACGGCGCCCGGGAACGGCAACCCTTCGGGAGCCCGGCGCTTTTTGGCGTCGGAAACCAGAACGTAGCCGCCCTTGGCCCCCGGCACCGCGCCCGCAACCAGGATCAGCCCGCGATCGGCGTCGGTCGAATGAATCTCCATGTTCTGTACCGTGGTCCGGGCATCGCCGAGATGGCCCGCCATCTTCTTGCCCTTGAAAACCTTGCCCGGATCCTGGCTGTTTCCGGTGGAGCCATGACTGCGGTGGCTGATGGAGACCCCGTGGCTCGCCTCCAGACCGCCGAAATTGTGCCGCTTCATCGCACCGGCGAAGCCCTTGCCGATGCTGGTGCCAACCACGTCGACATGCTGGCCGGCGACGAAATGGTCCGCGGTCAACTCGGCGCCCACGTCGATCAGCGCGTCGCCGGAGACGCGGAACTCGGCGAGCTTACGCTTGGGTTCGACCCTGGACTTCGCGAAATGCCCGCGCATCGGCTTGGAGACGTTCTTCACCTTGGCCGCGCCAACGCCGAGTTGCAGCGCCGTGTACCCGTCGCTTTCCGACGTCTTGACCGCGACGACCTGGCAGTTGTCCACCTTGAGCACCGTCACCGGCACGTGCGAGCCGTCGTCGCGGAAGGCGCGGGTCATGCCGAGCTTCTGGGCTATAAGACCGGTCCGCATCGATCCGTCCTCAGAGCTTGATCTCGACGTCGACGCCAGCGGCGAGGTCGAGCTTCATCAGCGCGTCGACCGTCTGCGGCGTCGGATCGATGATGTCGAGCAGCCGCTTGTGGGTGCGGATCTCGAACTGCTCGCGCGACTTCTTGTCGATGTGGGGCGAACGCAGCACGGTGAACTTCTCGATCCGCGTCGGCAGCGGGATCGGGCCGCGCACCTCGGCGCCCGTGCGCTTGGCGGTGTTGACGATCTCGCCGGTCGACTGGTCGAGTACCCGGTGATCGAACGCCTTGAGGCGGATGCGTATGTTCTGGTTATCCATTATCTGCTCTCCGCCCCTGACCGGGTGCTACTCGATGATCTGCGCGACGACGCCGGCGCCGACGGTGCGCCCGCCCTCGCGGATCGCGAACCGCAGACCCTCGTCCATCGCGATCGGGACGATCAGCTCCACGTCCATCGACACGTTGTCGCCCGGCATCACCATCTCCGTCCCCTCCGGCAACGCAACCTGACCCGTCACATCCGTCGTCCGGAAATAAAACTGCGGACGGTAGTTCGAGAAAAACGGCGTGTGACGACCGCCCTCCTCCTTGGTCAGAATGTACGCCTCCGCCTTGAACCTCGTGTGCGGCGTGATCGAGCCCGGACGCGCCAATACCTGACCCCGCTCAACCTCCGTCCGACCCACCCCGCGCAGAAGACAGCCCACATTGTCCCCCGCCTCGCCAGAATCCAGAAGCTTGCGGAACATCTCAACGCCCGTCACGACCGTCTTCGACGTCTCCTTCAGACCGACGATCTCGACCTCTTCCCCGACATTGATCGTCCCCCGCTCGATCCGGCCCGTCACAACCGTCCCCCGGCCCGAGATCGAAAACACGTCCTCGATCGGCATCAGAAACGCCATGTCCTTCGGACGGTCCGGCTGCGGCACGTAATCGTCAACCGCGCCCATCAGCTCCAGAACCGAGCCCGTCGCCGCCGCGCCCTCGCCCCCCTCCAGCGCCTGAAGCGCCGAGCCCCGAACCACAGGAATATCGTCGCCCGGAAAGTCGTAGCTCGACAACAGCTCCCGAACCTCCAACTCCACCAGGTCCAGCAACTCCTCGTCGTCAACCTGGTCCACCTTGTTCATGTAGACCACGATCGCAGGAACCCCAACCTGGCGCGCCAGAAGAATGTGCTCCCGGGTCTGAGGCATCGGGCCGTCCGCCGCGGACACAACCAGGATCGCGCCGTCCATCTGAGCCGCCCCGGTGATCATGTTCTTCACGTAATCCGCGTGACCCGGGCAATCGACATGCGCGTAGTGCCGCGCATCCGTCTCGTACTCGACATGCGCCGTCGCAATCGTGATCCCGCGCGCCTTCTCCTCCGGCGCCTTGTCGATCTGGTCGTAGGACGTGAACTCCGCCCCGCCGGCCTCCGCCAGAACCTTCGTGATCGCCGCCGTCAACGTCGTCTTGCCATGATCCACGTGGCCGATCGTCCCCACATTGCAATGCGGCTTCGTTCGCTCAAACCTAGCCTTCGCCATAACTCCCCTTCCCCGGTCTGGTCCTGCCGACTGCGGCTACGCCATCTTGGCGCGGACTTCCTCCGCGATTCCCTGCGGCACCTGCTCGTAATGGTCGAAATGCAACGTGAACTGGGCCCGTCCCTGGCTCATCGAGCGCAGGTTGTTGACGTAGCCGAACATGTTGGCGAGCGGCACGATCGCGGTGACGACACTGGCGTTGCCGCGGCTGTCCATCGCATTGATCTGGCCGCGCCGGCTCTGGATGTCGCCGATGATATCGCCGAGATAGTCCTCCGGCGTCACCACCTCCAGCCGCATCACCGGCTCCAGAAGCTTGGGCGCGGCGCGTGCCACTCCCTCGCGAAACGCCGCGCGGGCCGCGATCTCGAACGCCACCGTGGACGAGTCGACCTCGTGGCTATCGCCGTCGAGCAACGTCACTGTCGTATCGACCAAGGGAAACCCCGCCAGCACTCCCACCTCACAGGCCGCATTGATGCCCTTCTCCACGGCAGGAATAAACTCCCGTGGCACCGCGCCACCCCTCACCATGCTAACAAAGTTATTTCCGGTACCCCGCGCGCCCGGTTCCACCCGCAACTCAAGCTTCGCGTACTGCCCGGCGCCGCCGGTCTGCTTGCGGTGGGTGTATTCGTGCTCGACCGACTTGGAGACGGTCTCGCGATAGGCCACCTGGGGCATGCCGACATTGGCGTCGACCCTGAATTCCCGGCGCATCCGGTCGACGAGAATTTCGAGGTGGAGCTCGCCCATCCCCTTGAGGACGGTCTGACCGCTCTCCGCATCGACCGAGACCCGGAAGCTCGGATCCTCCTGGGCGAGGCGGGCGAGCGCGGAGGACATCTTCTCCTGGTCCGACTTGGTCTTGGGCTCGACCGCGATCTCGATCACCGGATCCGGGAACTCGATCCGCTCCAGCACCACCGGATGGCGCGGGTCGCACAGCGTCTCCCCGGTGGTGGTGTCCTTGAGCCCGGCCAGCGCGACGATGTCGCCGGCATGGGCCTGACTGACCTCCTCGCGCGAATTTGCGTGCATCAGCAGCATCCGGCCGACCCGTTCGCGCTTCCCCTTGACGGTGTTGAGGATGGTCTCCCCGCTCCTGAGGACGCCGGAATAGATCCTGATAAATGAAAGAGACCCCACGAAGGGGTCTGTCATGATCTTGAAGGCCAGTGCGGAGAACGGCTCGTCGTCGCTGTTGCTGCGAGCGATCTCCTTGTCGGTGCCCATCTCCACGCCGCGAATCGCGTGGGTCTCGTCGGGCGCCGGGAGATAGTCGACCACGGCATCGAGCAGTGGCTGCACGCCCTTGTTCTTGAACGCCGAGCCGTTGAGCACCGGCACGAAGGCGCCGGCGACGGTGCCCTTGCGGATACAGGCCCTGAGCGTCTCTTCGTCGGGTTCCGTGCCTTCGAGATAGGCTTCCGTCGCCGCGTCGTCCTGTTCGACGGCGATTTCGACGAGGGACTCCCGGAAGCGTCGGGCGCTATCGGCGAGATCCGCCGGAATATCGTCCTCGACGAATTCGGCCCCGAGGGTTTCGTCCTTCCAGACGACCGCCTTCATCCGGACCAGATCGATCACGCCGGCATAATCCGCCTCGGCGCCGATCGGGAGTTGCAGGACCAGGGGTTTCGCGCCCAGACGGTCCTCGATCATCTCCACGCAGCGCGGGAAGTCGGCGCCGACCCGGTCCATCTTGTTGACGAAGCAGATGCGCGGCACCCGGTACTTGTCGGCCTGGCGCCAGACGGTCTCGGATTGCGGCTCCACCCCGGCGACGCTGTCGAACACGGCGACCGCGCCGTCCAGCACCCTGAGGCTTCGTTCCACCTCGATGGTGAAATCGACATGGCCGGGAGTATCGATGATGTTGACCCGGCAATCGCGCCAGAAGCAGGTCGTCGCCGCCGAGGTAATGGTAATGCCGCGTTCCTGCTCCTGCTCCATCCAGTCCATGGTTGCGGTGCCCTCGTGGACCTCGCCGAGCTTGTAGGACCGGCCGGTGTAGTAGAGCACGCGTTCCGTGGTCGTCGTCTTGCCGGCATCGATATGGGCCATGATGCCGATATTGCGGTAGCGTGATATTGGCGTCTTGCGCGGCATGACCGATCCGGACGGGAGAAGACCGCTACCAGCGGTAATGGGAGAAGGCCTTGTTGGCCTCCGCCATTCTGTGGGTATCTTCCCGCTTCTTGACCGCGGCCCCGCGCAAACCCGCCGCGTCCTGAAGTTCGTTCGATAGCCTTTCGGCCATCGTGTACTCGGACCGGTTGCGCGCGCTCTCGATGATCCAGCGCAGCGCCAGCGCCTGGCGGCGCGACTGGCGAACCTCGACCGGCACCTGATAGGTCGCCCCGCCGACGCGGCGCGAACGCACCTCGACCATCGGCTTGACGTTCTCGAGCGCCTCGTGGAAGACCCGAAGCCCGTTCTGGCCGGAGCGGCGCTCGATCGTTTCGAGCGCGCCGTAGACGATCTTCTCGGCAGAGGATTTCTTGCCCTGGAGCATGATGCAGTTGATGAACTTGGTCAGCACCGCATCGCCGTATCTGGGGTCCGGCAGGACCTCCCGCTTCTCCGCCGCGCGCCGTCTCGGCATCCTCGGGTCCCCGCTTACTTGGGCCGTTTGGCGCCGTATTTGGAACGGCGCTGGCGGCGGTCGGCAACGCCCTGGGTGTCGAGCGTGCCGCGGATGATGTGGTAGCGCACGCCGGGCAGGTCCTTGACCCGCCCGCCCCGGATCAGCACCACCGAGTGCTCCTGAAGGTTATGCCCTTCGCCCGGGATATAGCTCGTCACCTCGAACCCGTTGGTCAGGCGGACCCGCGCGACCTTGCGCAGCGCCGAGTTCGGCTTCTTCGGCGTGGTCGTATAGACGCGGGTGCACACGCCGCGCTTCTGCGGGCAACCCTGCATGGCCGGCACCTTGTTGCGCACGACCTCCGGAGACCGCGGTTTCCGAATCAGCTGGTTGATCGTCGGCACGCCACCTCTTCCTTTCCACCGCGTTCCACGCGCGGGACCCGATCCGCAAGATAAACGCGACCGCGGGCGCTTCGCGCTCCGCGGTTGACTTGGGATCTCCAGGATCCCGGTTCGACTTTTCGTCCCGGCTCAAGTGGGAACTGCGTCTAGGACCCGCTCCTACCGCCAGCCCCGAAATGAGCGCCGGAATATAGTGGCGCGCCCAACCCCCGTCAACCCGGAAACGCCCGGATTTCAAAGGACTTGGGCGCGCCGCGTTCTCCCGCGGGCGCCGTTCCGGCCCGGGCGGGATAGCCTCCCGGGCCGCAACCGGCGCGGCCGCCGGCTACTCGCCGACCGGCACCGCCGAATCGTCGCTCTCGTCGGTCAGCTGGGCCGGTTCCTCGGCGGCCGCGAGCTCGGCCATGTCGCGATCCTTGACCGCCGCCAACTCGCGCATCCGGTTCATGAACGCACCCGTTCCGGCGGGGATCAGGCGGCCCACGATGACGTTTTCCTTCAGCCCGGAGAGTTGATCGACCCGACCCGAAATCGCTGCCTCGGTCAACACCCGCGTGGTCTCCTGGAACGAAGCCGCGGAGATGAACGACTGGGTCTGGAGCGACGCCTTGGTGATGCCCTGCAGCACCGGCTCGGACGTCGCCGGCTCCAGCGATTCGGCTTCGGCCGCCGCGTTGACGGCCTCGTACTCCAGCCGGTCGACCTGCTCGCCGATCAGGAAGGTCGTATCGCCCGGATCGACGATCTCCACCTTTTGCAGCATCTGGCGGACGATCACCTCGATGTGCTTGTCGTTGATCTTCACGCCCTGCAGCCGGTAAACGTCCTGGATCTCGTCGATCAGGTAGGAAGCGAGCTCCTCGATCCCCAGCACGCGCAGGATGTCGTGCGGCACCGGACTACCGTCCATGAGTGCATCGCCGCGCTCGACATGGTCGCCCTCCTGGACGCTCACATGCTTGCTCTTGGGCAGCAGGTACTCGACCGGCTCGGCGCCCTCCTCCTCGGGACGGACGATGATCCGGCGCTTGGCCTTGTAGTCCTTGCCGAACTCAACCCGGCCCGGACCCTCGCTGATGACCGCGAAGTCCTTGGGCTTGCGTGCCTCGAAAAGCTCCGCGACCCGCGGCAGGCCACCGGTGATGTCGCGCGTTGTCGCGGTCTCCCGCGGGATCCGCGCCAGCACGTCGCCGGCATGGACCCTGGTGCCCGGCTCCACCGACAGAATGGCGCCGACGGAGAGGTAGTAACGCGCCTCGGTCCCGTTGGGGAGCTGCACCACTTCTCCGTCGTCGTCGCGCAGCGTGATCCTCGGGCGAAGATCGGTGCCCTTGTGCTGCTTCCAGTCGATGACCTCCTTGCTGGAGATGCCGGTCGCCTCGTCCACCACGTCCGCCATCGAGGTGCCGTCGACCAGATCGACATAGTTGGCGATGCCTTCCCGCTCCGTGATGATCGGCCGGGTATGCGGGTCCCATTCGACGAGCTTCGCGCCCTTCTCGATGGCGGTGTCCTCGTCGGCGAGAAGCCGCGCGCCGTAGGGCACGCGATAGCTCGCCCGCTCGCGCCCCTGATCGTCTTCCAGCACCAGCTCGGTATTGTGCGCCACCACCACCGGACGGCCCTCGCTGTCGATGACGACGTTGCGGTTGCGAACCTTGACGGTGGCGTCGAACGCCGCCTCCACGCTCGACTGCTCGGCGCCGCGCTGGGCGGCTCCGCCGACGTGGAACGTGCGCATGGTGAGCTGGGTGCCCGGCTCGCCGATCGACTGGGCCGCCATGATCCCGACCGCCTCGCCGAGATTGACCCGCGTGCCGCGGGCGAGATCGCGCCCGTAGCAGGATGCGCATACGCCGCCCTTGGACTCGCAGGTCAGAACCGAGCGGATCTTCACCGACTCGATTCCGGCCCGGTCGATGGTCTCGACGATCGCCTCGTCGATCAGCGTGCCGGCCGGCACCAGCACCTCGCCGTTCAAGGGATCGACGATATCGACGGCGGCGCAGCGTCCGAGCACCCGCTCGGCCAGTGTCTCCACCACCTCGCCGCCCTCGACCACGGCGCGGACGGTAAGCCCCTGCTCGGTACCGCAATCCTCCTCGATGACCGTGCAGTCCTGCGCGACATCGACGAGGCGCCGCGTGAGATATCCGGAATTCGCCGTCTTGAGCGCCGTATCGGCCAGTCCCTTGCGCGCGCCATGCGAGGAGTTGAAGTACTCGAGCACCGACAGCCCTTCCTTGAAGTTGGAGATGATCGGAGTCTCGATGATCTCGCCCGACGGCTTCGCCATCAGGCCGCGCATTCCAGCGAGCTGCTTCATCTGGGCGGCCGAGCCGCGCGCGCCCGAATCGGCCATCATGTAGACCGAGTTGACCGGCTGGCCGGGTTCGGGATTGGAAATCCCCTCCATCATCTTCTTGGCCACCTCGTCGGTACAGTGCGACCAGGCATCGACGACCTTGTTGTATTTCTCGCCCTGGGTGATCAGGCCTTCCTGGTACTGCTGCTCGAACTGCTTGACGCTGTCATGCGCCTCGGCGACGAGCGACTCCTTGGCCGGCGGGATGACGAGGTCGTCCTTGCCGAAGGAAATCCCGGCCTTGCAAGCATGCGCGAAACCCATGCCCATCAGCCGGTCGGCGAAGATCACCGTCTCCTTCTGGCCGCAATGGCGGTAGACGATGTCGATGACGTTCGAGATTTCCTTCTTGGTCAGGAGCTGGTTGAGGAGCGCCGTGCTGACATCGGGATGGCGCGGCAGAATCTGGGTGAGCAGCGCGCGGCCCGGCGTCGTCCGGAGGCGTACCTTGGCCGCCTCGCCGTCCGCATCGACCCCGTCGATCCGGACCTCGACCTTGGCGTGCAGATCGACCGCGCCGGTATCGAGGGCCTGCTCCAGCTCGCCGATGCTGGAAAACACCATCCCCTCGCCGTTCTGCCCGTCCCGTTCGAGCGTCAGGTAGTAGAGGCCGAGCACGATGTCCTGCGACGGAACGATGATGGGCTTGCCGTTGGCCGGGCTGAGGATGTTGTTCGTCGACATCATCAGGACGCGGGCTTCGAGCTGCGCCTCCAGCGACAAAGGCACGTGGACCGCCATCTGGTCGCCGTCGAAATCGGCGTTGAAGGCGGTACAGACCAGCGGGTGAAGCTGGATCGCCTTGCCCTCGATGAGGACCGGCTCGAATGCCTGGATGCCCAGCCGGTGCAGCGTCGGCGCCCGGTTGAGCAGAACCGGATGCTCGCGGATCACCTCTTCGAGGATGTCCCAGACCTCGGGACGCTCCTTCTCGACCATGCGCTTGGCGGCCTTGATGGTGCTCGCCATTCCGTACAGTTCGAGGCGCGAATAGATGAACGGCTTGAACAGCTCCAGCGCCATCTTCTTGGGCAGACCGCACTGGTGCAGCTTGAGCTCCGGCCCGACCACGATCACCGAACGGCCGGAATAGTCGACGCGCTTGCCGAGCAGGTTCTGCCGGAAGCGGCCCTGTTTCCCCTTCAGCATGTCGCTCAACGACTTGAGCGGACGCTTGTTGGCGCCGGTGATGACCCGGCCGCGCCTGCCGTTGTCGAACAGCGCGTCGACGGATTCCTGTAGCATGCGCTTTTCGTTGCGCACGATGATGTCGGGCGCCCGCAGCTCGATCAGCCGCTTGAGGCGATTGTTGCGGTTGATCACCCGCCGGTACAGGTCGTTGAGGTCCGACGTGGCGAAGCGGCCGCCGTCCAACGGCACCAGCGGGCGCAGCTCGGGCGGGATCACGGGAACGATGTCGAGAATCATCCATTCCGGCCTAGTCCCCGAATCGATGAACGCCTCGACAAGTTTGAGCCGCTTGACGAACTTTTTGCGCTTGGCCTCCGACCGGGTTTCCTTCAGGTCGATCCGAAGCTGTGTGCGCTCCTCGTCGAGATCGATCGCCGAAAGCATGATCTTGAGCGCCTCGGCCCCGATTCCGGCGGTGAACATGTCCTCGCCGAACTCGTCCTGGGCCTGCATGTAGTCTTCCTCGGAGAGCAGCTGCTTCTCTTCCAGCGGCGTCATCCCGGGATCGATCACGAGGAAGTTCTCGAAATAGAGAACCCGCTCGATGTCCTTCAGCGTCATATCGAGCAGCAGACCGATGCGGCTCGGCAGGGACTTGAGAAACCAGATATGGGCGACCGGCGCGGCGAGCTCGATATGGCCCATGCGCTCGCGGCGGACCTTGGAGAGCGTAACCTCGACGCCGCATTTCTCGCAGATGATGCCGCGATATTTCATCCGCTTGTACTTGCCGCACAGGCACTCGTAGTCCTTGATCGGGCCGAAGATCCGGGCGCAGAACAGCCCGTCCCGCTCCGGCTTGAAGGTGCGGTAGTTGATGGTCTCCGGCTTCTTGATCTCGCCATAGGACCACGAGCGGATGCGGTCCGGGCTGGCGATGGAGATGCATATCTCGTCGAAGCTCTGCGCGTTGGCGATCTGCCCGAAAATGTTGATGAGTTCGTTCATGACTTCATCCCTTGCGTGGCCGAGTTGCCTGCTGCCCGTCGTCGTTCGCCCGGCGGTCCATCAGGACCGCTGGTTGAGCTCGACATTGAGGCAGAGCGACTTCAGCTCCTTGACGAGAACATTGAAGGACTCGGGAATGCCGGCTTCGAACGTGTCGTCTCCGCGCACGATCGATTCGTAGACCTTGGTCCGGCCGGAGACGTCGTCCGATTTGACGGTCAGCATCTCCTGCAACGTGTAGGCGGCGCCGTAGCCTTCGAGCGCCCAGACTTCCATCTCGCCGAAGCGCTGGCCACCGAACTGCGCCTTGCCGCCTAGCGGCTGCTGGGTGACGAGGCTGTACGGGCCGATCGAACGAGCGTGGATCTTGTCGTCGACCAGATGGTGCAGCTTCATCATGTAGATGTATCCGACTGTGACGAAGCGATCGAAGGGCTCGCCCGTCCTGCCGTCCCACAGCTTGGCCTGGCCGCTCGAATCCAGCCCGGCCATCTCCAGCGCCTCGACGATGTCGACCTCGTGCGCGCCGTCGAACACCGGCGTTGCCATCGGCACGCCCGAGCGCAGGTTCTGGCCGAGCTCGATGACCTCGTCGTCGCCGAGTTCCGAGACCACCTCGTCGTGCACCGCCTTGCCGTAGATCGACCTGAGCTGCTTGCGGACCGCGTTGATCTTGCCGTTGCGCAGCACCTTGTCGAGGGTCTCGCCAACCCTGCGCCCGAGCCCGGCCGAAGCCCAGCCGAGATGGGTCTCCAGGATCTGCCCGACATTCATCCGGGACGGCACGCCGAGCGGGTTCAGCACGATGTCGACCGGGGTTCCGTCGTCGAGATAGGGCATGTCCTCCATCGGCACGATCTTGGAGATCACCCCCTTGTTGCCATGACGTCCGGCCATCTTGTCGCCGGGCTGGAGCTTGCGCTTCACCGCGACATAGACCTTGACCATCTTCATGACGCCGGGCGGCATTTCGTCGCCCGCCTGAAGCTTGTCGACCTTGCTGTCGAAACGGTCCTGGAGGCGTTTCTCGCTCTCGTCGAACTGCGCCTTGAGAGCCTCGACATCGGCCATGGCTGCTTCGTTCTCGACGACGAATTGCGCAAGCTGCCTCGCCGAATACTTCTCCAGGACGGCCTGGGTGACGCGGCTCCCCGCCTTTTCGCCGTCGGGGCCGCCGACCACCTTCTGACCGGAGAGCAGATCCCTGAGCCGCGCCTGATAGCTGCGCTCCAGGATAGCGCGTTCGTCGTCGTGGTCCTTGGCCAGACGCTCGATCTCCTCGCGTTCGATGGCAAGCGCGCGCTCGTCCTTGTCGACGCCGCGCCGCGAGAACACGCGGACTTCCACCACCGTCCCGTTGACGCCGGGCGGCAGCCGCAGCGAGGTGTCGCGGACGTCGGACGCCTTTTCGCCGAAGATCGCGCGGAGCAGCTTCTCCTCCGGCGTCATCGGGCTCTCACCCTTGGGCGTCACCTTGCCGACCAGGATGTCGCCGGGGTTCACCTCGGCGCCGATATAGACGATGCCCGCCTCGTCGAGGTTCTTCAGCGCCTCCTCGCCGACATTCGGAATATCGCGGGTGATCTCCTCCTGACCCAGCTTGGTATCGCGGGCCATGACGTCGAATTCCTCGATATGGATCGAGGTGAACACGTCCTCGCGCGCGATGCGCTCGGAGATCAGGATCGAGTCCTCGAAGTTGTAGCCGTGCCACGGCATGAAGGCGACGAGCACGTTGCGACCGAGCGCCAGCTCTCCGAGATGGGTCGACGGCCCGTCGGCGATGATGTCACCCGCGTTCACCCGGTCCCCCACCTTCACCAGGGGACGCTGGTTGATGCAGGTGTTCTGGTTGGAGCGCTGGAACTTCCGCAGATTGTAGATGTCTACGCCGGGCGCCGAGAGCGAGGTCTCCTCGGTGGCGCGCACGACGATGCGCGTGCCGTCCATCTGATCGACCATTCCGCCGCGCCGGGAGACGATCGTCGCGCCGGAACCGCGCGCCACAGCCTCCTCCATCCCGGTTCCGACCAGCGGAGCCTCGGTCTGGATCAGCGGCACCGCCTGGCGCTGCATGTTGGAGCCCATCAGGGCGCGGTTCGCATCGTCGTTCTCGAGGAACGGGATCAGGGCCGCGGCCACCGACACCAGCTGCTTGGGCGAGACGTCGATGAACCCGATGGTCTCGGGGAGCGCGAGGACGAACTCGCCGCCGCGCCGGCAGCTCACCAGGTCGTCGGTGAACTTGCCGTTGCGGTCGAGATTGGCGTTCGCCTGGGCGATGGTGTAGTTGCCTTCGTCGATCGCCGACAGGTAGTGCACCTCGTCGGTGACCTTGCCGTTGACGACCTTGCGATAGGGCGTCTCGATGAAACCGTAGCGGTTGACCCGGGCGAAGGTCGCGAGCGAGTTGATCAGTCCGATATTGGGGCCTTCCGGAGTCTCGATCGGGCAGATCCGGCCGTAATGGGTGGGATGCACGTCGCGCACCTCGAACCCGGCGCGTTCCCGCGTGAGACCCCCGGGCCCGAGCGCCGACAGCCTCCGCTTGTGGGTGATCTCCGACAGCGGGTTGGTCTGGTCCATGAACTGGGAAAGCTGCGAAGAGCCGAAGAACTCGCGCACCGCGGCCGCCGCGGGCTTTGCGTTGATCAGGTCGTGCGGCATCACCGAATCGAGCTCGAGCGCGCCCATGCGCTCGCGGATCGCGCGTTCCACGCGCAGCAGGCCGATCCGGTATTGGTTTTCCATCAGCTCGCCGACCGAGCGAACCCTCCGGTTGCCGAGATGGTCGATGTCGTCGACCTCGCCGATCCCGTCCTTGAGTTCCACGAGCGTCTTGACGACGGCAAGGATGTCTTCCTTGCGCAGGGTCCGCACCGAATCCTCGGTCTCAAGGCCGAGGCGCGCGTTCATCTTCACCCGCCCGACGGCCGAGAGGTCGTAACGCTCCGCATCGAAGAAGAGCGTGTTGAACATCGTTTCCGCGCTGTCGAGCGTCGGCGGCTCGCCGGGACGCATGACGCGGTAGATGTCCATGAGCGCTTCCCCGCGCGACCTGTTCCGGTCCACCCCGAGGCTGTTGAGAATGTAGGGCCCGACATTGGCGTGATCGATCCACAGGGTCTTGAGCTGGGCGACCCCGGCCTCCTTCAGCTCGGCAAGCGTGTCCTCGGTAATCTCGTTGCCCGCTTCGAAGTAGATCTCGCCTGTCTCTTCGTCTATCAGGTCCTCCGCCAGGTGCTGGCCGATCAGATCCTCGTCGTCCACGCGGAGATGCGTCAGCCCGGCCTCGGCCAGACGCCGCGCAAGGCCGGGAGTCATCTTCCTGCCCGCCTCGGCGACGACCTCTCCGTCGTCCGCGTTGACCAGATCGGCGGTCAGCTTGGCGCCGCGCATCCGCTCGGCATCGAATCCGGTTTTCCAACCGTCCTCGACACGCTCGTAAACGACCGAATCGTAGAAATAGTCGAGCAGCTCCTCGACCGTCATGCCGTGCACATCTTCGGGCGCCACGTCCTCGCCGCCGGCCGCGCGCTCGGCCCTCAGCGCTTCGGTCTCCTTCGAGTCGAGCGCGAACAGGAGCGTGGTGACCGGGAGCTTGCGACGCCGGTCGATACGGACATGAACCAGATCCTTGGCGTCGAACTCGAAATCGAGCCAGGAGCCGCGATAGGGGATGATACGGGCCGCGAACAGGTACTTGCCCGACGAATGGGTCTTGCCCTTGTCGTGATCGAAGAAGACTCCAGGCGAGCGGTGCATCTGGGAGACGATCACGCGCTCGGTGCCGTTGACGACGAAAGTGCCGTTGTCGGTCATCAGCGGCATGTCGCCCATATAGACGTCCTGCTCCTTGATGTCGCGGACCGAGCGCGCCCCGGTATCCTCGTCGACATCGAAGACGACCAGCCTGAGGGTAACCTTGAGCGGCGCGGCATAGGTCATGTCGCGCTGCTGGCACTCGTCGACGTCGTATTTCGGCGGCTCGAGTTCGTATTTCACGAACTCCAGCGTGCCGTTCTCGGAGAAGTCCTTGATCGGGAAGACCGAGCCGAACACTTCCTGCAGCCCGCTGACGCTGCGCTCCTCGGCGCCGGCATCCATCTGCAGGAACTTGTCGTAGGACGTCTTCTGAACCTCGATAAGGTTCGGCATGGCCGCGGCGGCCTGTATGCGACCGAATTCCTTGCGAATGCGTTTCCGACCGGTAAAGGACTGTGCCATTGCCACCTCTTCAAAGGCGCGCGACGGGGTGGCCGCGGCCACCCTGCAACGCGCAGCGATCTGTCAGACTTGTGCGGGCGCCTCGGGGCGGACACGCCCCCGGGCATGCCGCGCCGGTGTCGGCGCGGCGTCCGGGAACCGCAACCGCCCGTAGTTGACTAACGGTCAACTACTTGACCTCGACGGTCGCCCCGGCTTCCTCGAGTTTCGTCTTGATCTCGTCGGCCTCGTCCTTGGACACGGCTTCCTTGACCGCCTTCGGAACGCCCTCGACGAGATCCTTGGCCTCCTTGAGGCCGAGCCCGGTGATCGCGCGGACTTCCTTGATGACGTTGATCTTCTTCTCGCCGAAGCTGACGAGAATCAGATCGAACTCGGTCTTCTCCTCCTCGGCCTCGGCGCCATCGGCGGGCGCCGCGGCGGCAACCGCGACCGGCGCGGCAGCGCTCACGCCCCACTTGTCTTCCAGCAGCTTGGACAGCTCGGCGGCCTCGATGACCGTCAACTGCGACAGGTCCTCGACCAGTTGTTCAAGATTGGCAGCCATGTTCGCTTTCTCCTCTTCGATACCGTTGGCGGCCGGTCAGGCCGCGTCCTTGTTCGCATAGGCGCCCATAACGCGGGCCACCTGACCCGCCGGGGCCTGCAGCACGCCGGCAAGCCTTGTCGCCGGCGTCTGGATGATTCCGACCAGCCTGCCTCTCAGCTCGTCGAGCGAGGGCAGCTTGGCCAGCGCGGTCACCTGGGCCGCGTCGAGCACCTGCTCGCCAAGCCCGCCGCCCATGATGCCGAGCGTGTCGTTCTTCTCCGCGAAGTCGACCGCGACACGCGCCGCGGCGACCGGATCGTCGGAATACGCGATCGCGGTGGGGCCGACGAAAAGCCCGTCCAGACCCTCGAAGGCCGTGCCTTTGAGCGCGAGCCTGGTCAGCCGGTTCTTCGTGACCTTGAAAAGCGCGCCGGCATCCCGCATCTGCCTCCGCAGAACCGTCGCCTGCGCGACCGTGAGGCCGACCGGCCTCGTCACCACCACAAGAGTCGCCGCGCCGAACAACGCGTTGAGCATGGCGACCTGTTCTTCCTTTTGCGCCCGGTTCAACGATCGTCTCTCCTGTCGGACCGGCGCCGCGAAGCTGCCGGTCGGGTTGCGACTGGATCTCCTTGTGGAGATCCGGCTTCCTGTCCCAGAAGCCCGAGCCGCCCGCGCCCCGAACGAGCGCAACCGATGAACTCGCGACCCCTGTCTGTGCGGGACTTACCCGCCGGTCACCCGGCGGCGCCTGCAGTCTCGGACAGGTCTCCTTCCGGGCCGGAGCCCGGGTCGGAACCGGCCGCGCCGACGAACGGCGCGGCAATAATGGCTCGGCCCTACGCCCCGCCGATCAAGCTCTGGACGTCGAGCTTGATGCCCGGGCCCATCGACGAACTCAGCGCCACGCGCTTGACGTAGGTTCCCTTCGCGCCGCTCGGCTTGGCCTTGACGATGGCATCGGCCAGCGCGCGAATGTTCTCCTTGATATCGTCCTCGGCGAAACTTGCCTTGCCGATCCCGGCATGGACGATCCCCGCCTTCTCGACCCTGAACTCGACCTGACCGCCCTTCGCCGCGCGAACCGCCTCCGAGACGTCCTGCGTGACGGTGCCGAGCTTGGGGTTGGGCATCAGCCCGCGCGGGCCGAGGATTTTCCCCAGCCGGCCGACCACGGCCATCATGTCGGGCGTAGCCACGCAGCGGTCGAAATCGATGGTCCCGCCCTGGACGCTCTCGGCGAGCTCCTCCGCGCCGACCAGGTCCGCCCCGGCTTCGCGCGCCTCGTCCGCCTTGTCGCCTCGCGCGAACACGGCGACCCGCACCGACTTGCCGGTGCCCTTGGGCAGCGAGACGACTCCCCGCACCATCTGGTCGGCATGGCGCGGGTCCACGCCGAGATTCATCGACAGTTCCAGGGTTTCGTCGAACTTCGTGCTGGCGCGTTCCTTGACCAGGCCGACCGCCTCGTCGAGCGCGTAGAGCCGCTCGCGGTCGATGCCCTCATAGGCCTTGGACAGGCGCTTTCCCTTCTTTGCCATCGGCTTACTCCATCACCTGCACGCCCATCGACCGCGCGGTCCCGGCGAGCATCCGGCACGCGGCGTCCAGGTCGTTGGCGTTGAGGTCGACCATCTTCTTCTCCGCGATCTCGCGAAGCTGCGACATACGGACGGCGCCCACCATCTCGTGCCCGGGCTCGTTCGCGCCGGACTCGAGCCTCGCCGCCTGCTTGATGAAATAGGAGGCCGGCGGGGTCTTGGTCTCGAAGGAGAACGAGCGGTCGGCATAGACCGTGATCACGGTCGGGATCGGCACGCCCTGTTCCTGGTTCTGCGTGTGCGCGTTGAACGCCTTGCAGAACTCCATGATGTTGACGCCCTGCTGGCCGAGCGCGGGCCCGATGGGCGGCGAGGGGTTCGCCTGCCCGGCCGGCACCTGCAACTTGATGAAACCTGCAACCTTTTTCGCCATCTTTCGCCCGCCGCCTCAGAAATCCACCAAATGCCCCGCCGTCAGAGCTTCTCGACCTGGGCGTATTCGAGCTCGACCGGGGTCGAGCGGCCGAAGATCGAGACCGCCACCTTGAGCCTGGCGCGTTCCTCGTCGATCTCCTCCACGGTCCCGTTGAAGGAGGTGAAGGGCCCGTCGCTGACCCTGACCTGCTCGCCGACATCGAAGGTGATCGACGGCTTGGGCCGCTCGACCCCCTCCTGGACCTGGCGCAGGATGCGCTGTGTCTCGGCCTCGGAAATCGGCGACGGCTTGCCGTGCCCGCCGCTTCCGAGGAATCCGGTGACCTTGGGTGTGTCCTTGACCAGGTGCCATGTCTCGTCGGTCAACTCCATCTTGATCAGCACGTAGCCCGGGAAGAACTTCCGGTCGGCGCGCACCTTGGCGCCGCGCCGCATGCGCACCACCTCCTCGGTCGGCACCAGGACCTCGTCGAACATGTCGTCCAGGTGCGTCTGCACCGCCTGCTCGCGGATCGACTGGGCAACCTTGTTCTCGAAGCCCGAGTAGACGTGGATCACGTACCAGCGCGCCGTCATTCCCTAGCCCCCGAGACCCAGCACCGCGCGGACCGCGACCGAGAGGATCTGATCCACCACGAAGAAGAACACCGCCGCCAGCGCCACGAAGATGAACACCATCACGGTGGTCACCGCGGTCTCACGACGGCTCGGCCAGGTCACCCGGGCGACCTCGCGGCGAACCTGCTGAACGAACTCGATGGGGCTGATTTTCGCCATCTTTCCTCGACCGACCGTCAGACGCCGCACCGGCTGGCAGGAGTGGAGGGATTCGAACCCCCAACCCCCGGTTTTGGAGACCGGTGCTCTGCCAATTGAGCTACACTCCTCGGGCCGCGCCCGCCGTCTCCGGGTTGAATCCTGCTACTCGATGATCTGCGCGACGACGCCGGCGCCGACGGTGCGCCCGCCCTCGCGGATCGCGAACCGCAGACCCTCGTCCATCGCGATCGGGACGATCAGCTCCACGTCCATCGACACGTTGTCGCCCGGCATCACCATCTCCGTCCCCTCCGGCAACGCAACCTGACCCGTCACATCCGTCGTCCGGAAATAAAACTGCGGACGGTAGTTCGAGAAAAACGGCGTGTGACGACCGCCCTCCTCCTTGGTCAGAATGTACGCCTCCGCCTTGAACCTCGTGTGCGGCGTGATCGAGCCCGGACGCGCCAATACCTGACCCCGCTCAACCTCCGTCCGACCGACCCCGCGCAGAAGACAGCCCACATTGTCCCCCGCCTCGCCAGAATCCAGAAGCTTGCGGAACATCTCGACGCCCGTCACGACCGTCTTCGACGTCTCCTTCAGACCGACGATCTCGACCTCTTCACCGACATTGATCGTCCCCCGCTCGATACGCCCCGTCACCACCGTGCCCCGGCCCGAGATCGAGAACACGTCCTCGATCGGCATCAGAAACGCCATGTCCTTCGGACGGTCCGGCTGCGGCACGTAATCGTCGACCGCGCTCATCAGCTCCAGAACCGAGCCCGTCGCCGCCGCGCCCTCGCCCCCCTCCAGCGCCTGAAGCGCCGAGCCCCGAACCACAGGAATGTCGTCGCCCGGAAAGTCGTAGCTCGACAACAGCTCCCGTACCTCAAGCTCAACCAGGTCCAGCAACTCCTCGTCGTCAACCTGGTCCACCTTGTTCATGTAGACCACGATCGCGGGAACCCCAACCTGGCGCGCCAGAAGAATGTGCTCCCGGGTCTGCGGCATCGGGCCGTCCGCCGCGGACACAACCAGGATCGCCCCGTCCATCTGAGCCGCCCCGGTGATCATGTTCTTCACGTAATCCGCATGACCCGGGCAATCGACATGCGCGTAGTGACGCGCATCCGTCTCGTATTCCACATGCGCCGTCGCAATCGTGATCCCGCGCGCCTTCTCCTCCGGCGCCTTGTCGATCTGGTCGTAGGACGTGAACTCCGCCCCGCCGGCCTCCGCCAGAACCTTGGTGATCGCCGCCGTCAACGTCGTCTTGCCATGATCCACATGACCGATCGTCCCGACATTGCAATGCGGCTTCGTTCGCTCAAACCTAGCCTTCGCCATAACTCCCCTTCCCCGGTCTGGTCTGGCACGACGGGCCGGCAGGCGGTCCCGCGCAAATCGTGGTTGGAGCGGGTGATGGGAATCGAACCCACACAACCAGCTTGGAAGGCTGGGGCTCTACCATTGAGCTACACCCGCGCGAGGTTTCAGGGCCTTTCGCTGCAATGGCCGTTCGCTCCACCAAAACGCTCCGGATCCTCCGAGCCCGCCCGAGCACCGTCGCGGAGGGCTGGTGGAGGGGGTTGGATTCGAACCAACGTAGGCAAACGCCAACGGGTTTACAGCCCGTCCCCTTTAGCCACTCGGGCACCCCTCCGGACCCGCCGAACTAGGCGATCTGCCCTCCCATGTCAACGACATGAAAAGGTCGAAAGCGCCCGTCCCGGATCATGGGAGGCGCGCCATGCAGGATTAGTTGTTCGGTCAATGACGAAGCTGATTATAGTCGCTTCCATGTCGGGAAACAAGGGCAAGCGGCAGGCCCTGATCGGCGAGCTGATTTTCTGTCGGCGCGATTTCGGCCATCGGCAGGGCCGTCCGGTCATGCCGGGTCGTCGATTTGGGCTGCCGGCGTGAGCTTGACGCGGCAACGGAGCGGGGCCGGCGGCCTCTTCGTGATGGTTGGGTCTTCACCGGCGCGTTGGGCGCGCGCAACGCCCTCCGGTGCCGTGCCGGGTCCGCCTTGTCGCGTCGAACTGTCGCGCCGGGGTCAGCCGGGCGCGGATGCCGGCGGCGGCATGGCGAGGTGGATCCGCCGGCGCGCCGCCAGGAGATGGGCGCCGGCGCCGCCGAGCACGAGGGTGACCCGGCGCCCGTGACGCGCGACGCGGGCGACGAGGTGGATCCATATCGCGCGGATGCGCTTCATCCGCACCCAGCGCCACTCGGGGCCGTAGGCGGCGCGGCGCACCAGCGCCATCGCATTCAGCGCCAGCGCCGCGAGCCACAGCCAGGCGGCGTTGGCCCCGAACCGCCCCGACGGCATCGTCCCGGCGGCGAGGTCGGACTTGAGCACCGCGTGCACCTCCTCGCCGCGTCCGCAGCGCTCGTGGGCCGCGGCCACGACCTCGGCGGCGTCCAGCACCCTCA
This sequence comes from Alphaproteobacteria bacterium, assembly GCA_965202835.1. Classification (GTDB taxonomy): domain Bacteria; phylum Pseudomonadota; class Alphaproteobacteria; order MPNO01; family MPNO01; genus MPNO01. The sequence continues at coordinate 538,020 of CBDBCA010000003.1, forward strand.
GGCCGTTCGCCTTTTCCGCCCGGATCGCGTCGGGGGCCGGGAAGTTGGTCATGTAGGCCCTGATCCTGTAGGCGGGCCTGCCATCGGCGGCCGGGAGGTCGCCCTCGTCCAGGCCCAGCGCCCCGGGAAGGGCGCGCCGGGTGACGACGTAGCGGATCACATGGCGCGGCTTCAGTCCGTTGGTTGTCGCGGGGACGTAGGGCAGTTCGGCGCATTCAAGCGCCACACTGTCCGACGCCGGCCCGGCGTCCGGCGTCTCCACCGGCCCCTTCGCCGGGCGCCAGGCGTCGTCGGCGAGCCGCGCCACCTCCGCCATCAGCGGCTCCGAACGGGTGGCGCCGCAGATCAGCCCCACCGTGCCGAAGCGCCGCGTCTCCGCCCGGCGGAAGGCGGGGTCGTTGCAGGCGCGGATCACATCCTCCTGGTAGCCCGCCCCATCGGTGCGGAGGGTGACCTGGCGCACGGCGCCGGGAAGCTGCAACAGCGCCTCCTCGAGCGCCCGCCGGTTGTCCAGCGCCGCCGGCACGTTGCCGTCGCGGCTCTCCAGCCACGGCGCCATCCCGATCTCGGGGCAGAACGCGACCAGCGGCTGGTAGCCCCGCTCGCCCGGAACCAGCCTCTCCGCGGCACGGTAGGTATACAGACACTCGCGCTTGCCGGACGCGATGATCGTCGCGTCGAGGTCGATGGTCACCGACGCCGCGACGGCCTCCCGTACCCCTTCGGCCACAAGGCGGCGGGCGACCGCCCGGAACAACTCGTGGCGTTCCGTGTGCGGCGGGATGAACGCCGTGCCCTTCTCCCTCTCGACATCGTGCACCCCAGCGACATGGAAACGGTCGAGCCAGTCGCGCAGCGAACGCGCCGAGGGAAAGCAGCGCTCGCGACCGCCCCGGAACCGCCGCGCGACCGCACCCCTCGACAGACCCAACAGCTTCGGCTCGAACCGCCTGACCAGAGCGCAAAGACCCGTATCGGCCTCCAGATGCTCGATGTCCGACACCCGGTCGAAGCCGGCAACGTTGAGAACCAGCACCGCCAGCATCATCTGGCCGTCGCTCCAGCCCTGCGACGGGCTGCCGCCGCAGCGCGGCAGCCCGGCCAGGATGCGCCGCGACGCCAGAACCTCGAACAGCAGCACCAGACCGCCGCGCGCCGTCGCGGCCGTACCATCCCGCGTCACTTCGAGCTTGATCGGAGAGCGATAACAAGGGACCATGATCTTCACCCGGTTGGTGACGCCCCTCGGGGCGGGTTGTCTGCGCAACCCATTGTAATCAATGGCCCAACCGGGTGACCAAATCTTTCTGATCGCCGATCAGGGGCAGGGGCGCGGAAGCCGCTCGGCGGTCTGGCTCTACGGCCGCCACGCGGTCGCCGCCGCACTGGCCAATCCGGAGCGCGGGCGGGTCCGGTTTCTCGCCGAGAGCGAGGCCGCGACGGCCTTCGCCGAACACGAGCCGGAGATCGTCGACCGTGCGGTATTGCGGCAGGTTCTGCCGGATGGCGCGGTGCACCAGGGGCTCGCTTTCCTCGCCGAACCGTTGCCGGCCGCCGGGATCGACTCGCTTCTGACCGCCGCCGAGGCGCGGAAACGCGCGGCGGTGGTGGTGCTCGACCGGGTGCAGGACCCGCGGAACGTCGGTGCCGTCCTGAGAAGCGCCGCGGCGCTCGGCGCGCTCGGCATGGTGATCCCCGACCGCCGCGCCCCGCCGGAAAGCGGCGCTCTGGCGAAGGCGGCGTCGGGCGCGCTCGAACGCGTGCCGGTGATCCGGGCCGTCAACCTCGCCCGCGCGCTGGCGGCGATGAAGTCGCGCGGGTTCTGGTGCGTCGGTTTCGACGCCGATTCGGATACCGAGCTCTCGCCCGACGCACTGCCGGATCGCTGCGCCCTCGTCCTCGGCGCCGAGGGAGGCGGGCTGCGCCGGCTGACGGCGGAGACCTGCGACCTGATGTTGCGAATTCCGATGGCGGAGGCGGCGGCGAGCCTCAACGTCTCGGCCGCCGCGGCGATCGCGCTCTACGCCCACTCCCAGGGGGCGTGAGGCCGCTCAGGCGGGGCCCGCGACCGCGAGGTGAAGCGCCCGGACCGCGTGGACGAAGCACTCCATCGGAGCCGCGGTGATCCCCGCCCCGATCTGCCCGATCCCGGCTTCCCGGTGTGCGATCCCTGTATTGACGATCGGCAGAATGCCGCTGTCGGCGACCTTGCGCACGTCGATCCCGGCCGGCGCGGCGGCGAAATCGAGGATCGGCAGGGTGAATGCCGGGTTCTCGCCGATCGTCACCCGACGCATCTCGCGGCTGGCGGCGATGGCCTCGCTCGCGCTGCCGCCGACGAAGCGGACGATGGCGGGTGCCGCGGCCATGGCGAACCCGCCCAGCCCGGCGGTCTCGGTGATCGCGCTGTCGCCGATATCGCGCGCGGCGTCCTTCTTGCCGAAACCCGAGAAATAGAGCCCCTCGACCACGGGCGCCGGGGCGGCGAACCAGCGGTCGCCAGTGGCGCTCATCTGAAGGCCGAAATGCACCCCGTTCCGCGCCATCGCGGTCACCATCGACGAACAGGGCACGTCGCGCGCGGCATCGAGCATCGCCTTGCAGGCCGCCATCGAGAGGTTGATGAAGAAATGGTCGTTGCCGGCCATGAGTAAGCGGTGCGTCCAGCCCACCTTCCCCTATATATAAGGTGATGGCATTCGATAGCCCTTTCGCCAACACGGGAGGGTTTCACCATGCCGGATGGGTTCGAGCGCCTTGTCAACGCTCGGGACGGGCGGGACACGGGTGACGCGGCTTCGGAGGGCGCCGATCTCGCCGAGGACGGTTTTGTCGACGATGCTCCGGAGCTGGCTCGGCTCATCTTGATTTTTCAGCTTGATGCCGGGTCGAAGTTCCAGGGCAGGAGTTCGTCGATCTTCGACTGGGGATGCCCGGCCGCGATTTTCTCCAGCGTGCTCTTGAGCCAGGCGTAGGGCTCGACGCCGTTCATCTTGCAGGTCTCGATGAGCGAGCCGATACGGCCCCAGGAGCGAGCGCCCTCGTCGTGGCCCGCGAACAGCGCGTTTTTCGCCGTGAGCTTGATCGGGCGGATTCGATTCTCGACGAAGTTCGAGTCCATCTCGACGCGCCCGTCGTAGAGGAACACCAGCAGCCCGTCCCACTGGTTGGCGATATAGGTGAGCTTCTCGCCCAGGCGCGAACGCGGCGAGACCCGTGAGCGTTGCTCGTCGAGCCACACCCCGAAGGCGTTCACCAGCGGGGCCGACTCGGTCCACCGGACGAACTGGCGCGTCGCCGGCGCCTCGCCCCGGATCCTGTCCTCGATCCTGTAGAGCTGCGCGATCCGTTTCAGACCCTCCTTCGCGATCGGCGAGCGGTTGCTGTCGAACACCGTCTCGAGACCGCGCCTGGCATGGGCCCAGCATGCCGCCAGCGTCAGCGCCCCGCCCGGGCGGTCCGCCCGAGCCAGCCGGTTATGGCCGGCATAGCCGTCGACCTGCACCGTTCCCCTGAAGCAGTCGAGCAGCTTCTCTCCATGCTTGCCGCTGCGCCCGGGCGCATACTCATAGATCACGCCCGGCGGGTCCGGCCCGGACCACCCCCGCTCGTCGCGCGCCATCGTCCACATGTACCCCGTCTTGGTCTTGCCCCGGCCCGGGTCGAGCACCCGGACCGTGGTCTCGTCCAGCCCCAGGGTGCTCGACGTCTTCAGCTCCGTCTTCAGGCACTCGAACACCGGCCGCAGGTGGAACGACGCCTTGCCGACCCAATCGGCCAGCGTCGAACGGTGCAGCTCAATGCCCGAGCGGGCGAAGATCTGCGACAGGCGGTACAGCGGAAGATGGTCGGCGAACTTCGACACCAGCACGTGGGCGAGCAGGCCTTCGGTGGGCAGCCCGCCTCCGACGAGGTGCGCCGGCGCCGGCGCCTGGGTGACGCCTTCCTCGCACTTGCGGCAGGCGTACTTCGGCCGGATGGTGACGATCACCCGAAGCTGCGCCGGAACGATGTCCAGCCGCTCGGTGCGGTCCTCGCCGATCTTCACCATCTCGCCGCACCCGCACGGGCACTGCGTGCTCCCGGGCTCGACCAGTTCATAGGTCCGCGGCAGATGGGCCGGCAGATGACCGAGGTTGCGCTCCGCCGCGGGACGCTTCGCGCGCGGCGCGGGTGTCGTGTCCGCCGGGGCCGCTTCCTCGGCCTCGGCGAGCGCGCCTTCGAGTTCTTCGAAGGCGAGCAGGAGCTGATCGGGATGGAGCTTCTCGGACTTCTTCCCGAACATCGCCCGGCGCAGCTCGTTGAGCAGATGTTCGAGCCGGCGGTTCTGATCGCTCAGCGAGGCGACCCTGGCGCGCAGATCCTCGACAACGCCCACGGGGCCTCGCTCTTCGAGCCGGCGGTTGCGGTCGGTGAGCGAGGCGACCTCGGCGCGAAGCGCCTCAACCGTCTCTTGCTGGCCTGCAAACAGCGCCTGCAGGGGCGGCGCAAGCGATGCCAGATCGACCGTGCCGGGGCTCGACTCCATGAAGGAATACTATCACAGAATCAGCGCCTTAGCCTGCGACAATGCGAATCGGGACCGTCCTCTCCGGTCAGGCCGCCGCGAGCGGCCGGCGGGTCCGCGGCCGCCACACCCGGCGCCAGTCGAGGCCCTCGAACAACGCCTCGAACTGGGCGCGCGAAACGCGGACCACCCCATCGTGCACCGAAGGCCAGGCGAAGCGCCCCTGTTCGAGGCGCTTGGATGCCAGCACCAGGCCCGTCCCGTCCCACCAAAGCACCTTGATCCGATCCGCCCGCTTGGGGCGAAACACCACCATGACGCCGGAGAACGGGTCCAGGCCGAGCTCGTGCTCGACCAATGACACCAGGGCGTCATGCCCCTTGCGGAAGTCCACCGGACGCGTGGCCAGCACGATCCGCGGCGCAGCCCCCGGGCCAATCATCGAAGGGCTCGCAGCGCCGAGGCGATCTCCGCGATCCGGGGCGTGTCGAGATCCCCGTCAAGGCGGACCATCACTCCGCGCGCCTCGATCGACACCGAACCGACCGAACCCGGCGGCGGAGGCTCCACCTCGATCGCGGCGAACGCCGGCGACGGCCTCGGTGTGGCAGGGCCCGGCCCGGCCTCAGCCTTGCGCGCGGCCAGCGTCCGCTCCGCCTGCGCTGCCTCCACAGGCTCGGTCTCGGCCTCCGGCGAAAACGGCGATGCGAGCCTGCCCCGCCGCGCCTGGCTGCGCCAGGCGTTCACCCGGTTCACCGACAGGCCATAGCGCTGGGCCACCTCGCCCACGCGCCTCCCCGGCCAGCAGCACTCGCTCACCACGACCGCCTTCTCTTCCTCGGTCCACTGCCGATCGCGAGCCGGCGCCGGAGCATCGTCGACAAAACCGTCCTCGGCGACAGCGGCACCTTCCGAAGCCGCGTCACCCGTGTCCCGCCCGTCCCGAGCGTTGACAAGGCGCTCGAACCCATCCGGCATGGTGAAACCCTCCCGTGTTGGCGAAAGGGCTATCGAACGCCATCACCTTATATATAGGAAGGTGGGCCGGGCGCACCGCTTACGGCCATGAACGCGAACGCCCGGGAAATCGCGTCGGGATCGGCGCCGGAGCGGAGCGCCGGCGGAACCAGCCGCTTGATCAGGAGCGAGGTCGCCGCCGCGTTGCGGTTATGCGCCTCGTCGCCCATGTGGAGGGCCTGCGCGATCAGCGGCTTGAGCTCGATGGGACCGTTCTCGTCGAGGGCGCGCGCGAGGGCGTCGGCGAGCTCGCCCCGCATCCAGCGCAGCCGTTCGACCACCTCGGGACCGTTGGCGCCGAAGCGCAGCACCTTTCCGAGCCCCTCGTTGAGCCCGGAACAGGCGACATTGCCTGCGTCGGCGTTCTCGACGATCCACATCGGCATGGAGGGCGAGGTGACGCCGGACATCGGACCCACCGCCCGGTGGTGGTGGCAGGAATCGAACGCGATCCCGCCGGACTCGGCGAGCGAACGCGCCGCATCGAGATCCTCGGCCCAGCCCTCGAACAGGATCGCGCCCAGCACCGCGCCCCGCATCGGCCCGCACATCTCCTCCCAGGCGACCGGCGGGCCGGCGTGGAGGATCGTTCGCGCGCCCATCCCCGGCAGCACGTCGATCGCGGACCCGATTCCTTTCACCGTGGGCTCCGCGGCGAGGAATCGCTCGAACGCGGTCCGGTTCGCGGCTTCGATCCGCGGATGGTTTATCAGGGCGGCGAGCTCCATGCCGGTCTCGCGCGACCCGCCCGCCGGGGGCCGCCAGTCGATGTCGAGGACGGCGCCCCCGGCCTCCCCTATCGCCTCGGCGAACGCCCCGATGCCGAGATTGAGCACGGCGGGGGCGCGTTCCAGCATGTCGCTCACGACCTGGCCCCGCTCGCGATATCGGCGGCGATGCGCGCCGCCCGCGCATTGCTTTCCGCGACGATCGTGCCGGCCTCGCGCAACGCCGCCTCCTGGCGCGACAGGCATTGCGGATCGGCATCGGTGCCGCACACCGAAGCGACCACGACCGGACCGTCGATTTCATGAATCGCGGGCGCGAGCGCGGCAGCGGGGTCTTCGTGCGCGCCGGTTCCAAGCACGACGTCGATCAGGATCGCCGCGGTGTCGGGCGCCGAGGCGGCTTCGCGGATACGCCCCAGCCGGAGGCCGAAATCGATCATCGGATGGGGCCGCCCGCGGGTGAAGGCATCGTCCCCGAGATCGAGCATGACATGCGCCCCGCCCGGATCGCCGTCCAGCGCGTCGCCGGGATCGAGCGGCGTGTTGGAAAGGATCCGCCCGAGGACGGGCGCCGCGACCGCCTGGGCCTCGTAACAGAAAGTGCCGCCGCTGAAGAGGCCGACGACCCGGTTCCGTCCGGGCGTTCGGGGCACGTCAAGCGGAGGGGACGGAATCGAAGCGCCGGCCGCGAGACAGGCCGCCTCTTCGAGCGTGGCCGCGAAATTCACGTTGCCGGGGAGCGCCCCGGGCGCCGCCCCACCGATAAGACAGGCAACGACCGGTTTTCCCGTCCCGGAGGCGGCGTCGAGCACGCGGCGCATGACGGCATCGTCCGGCGGCTTGGAGACCAGGACGATGGTCCGGGTGCGCTCGTCGCCGGCCAGCATCGCGAGCGCCCGCAGCGTCGTCGCTCCCCCCACCGCGTCCGACAGGTCCCGCCCGCCGGTTCCGATGGCGTGCGAGATCCCCGCGCCGCATCGATCGACCAGGCAGGCGACCTGCTGCAACCCGGTGCCCGAGGCGCCGATCGCGCCGATGTCGCCGCGCCGCACCCGGTTGGCGAAGCCGAGCGGCACGCCGCCGACGATCGCGGTGCCGCAGTCGGGACCCATCACCAGCCTTCCCCGTGCGTCGGCCTCGCGCTTCAGGGCGATCTCGTCCTCGACCGGAACGTTGTCGGAGAAGATCATCGCGTCGAGCCCGAGGCGGAGCGCCTTCATCGCCTCCGCCGCGGCGTACTCGCCGGGGCAGGAGATCAGCGCGAGGGTCGCGTCGGGCAGGACCTCCCTGGCCTCGGCGAGGCTCCGGGGCCGACCGGGCCCGGGATCGCCAGCGGCGGCGTTCGCGGGCCGCGCCTCGCTTTCGAGCAGAGCCGCCGCCGCGTCGAGCGCTTCCGCGAGAACTTCCCCGTCCCCACCTTCCAGAACGACCAGAAGATCGTTCGGCCCGGCCTCCGCTTCCGCGGCGGGCACGCCGTGCTCCGCCAGCATCTCCAGGTTGGCGGGCGTCGCCATGACGGCGGACGCCCTCGCGACGCCGGGCCGCGCCTCGAGCGCCGCGGCGAGCCGCATCAGGGTCACGGAGTCGCGGTAGAGGCCGCGCCGGAGCAGGGTCTCGACGGCCACCCGGAAGACCTAGGCCGGCACCTTGTCCATGTCGACGATGGCCGCGACCATCCCGCCGCCGGCCGGGCCCTGCTGGAGCGCGGCGACGGAGACGAAGACCGCCGGATCGCCGACCGCGGCGGAGACCACCCCGCCCACCGTCGCCTTGGTCGTGAGGGTGTGGTGAACGTCGGAATCGTTGAGCGAGACCTGCCGTCTGCCGCGCAACCGCCCGGTCGGGTCGGTCTCGCACTTGACGAAGCAATTGACCACCGCATCGCCGAGATCCGACGGGCGCGGCCGGTCCGACAGCGGCAGACCGGCGTTGCGGATCGCCTCGTAGATCCCGTCGCTGTCGATCGCGTCCTTCATCACCGAATGGCCGATGCGGAACCGGCCGCCGGCGCCCTTGCGGTTGCCGACGACGACGATCTGGGCCGCCAGCTGCTCGTTGCCGCTGGAGCACGAGGCGACCGAGGAGTAGACGTCGAAATCTTTCCCGATCTGGTCCTCGCGCGGCATCGGAATCTCGCCGAGCGCGTAGCCGATGCCGAGCGCCGCCGTGGCGTTGGCGATCGACATCGATTCCATGGTCTCCTCGGTGGCCACGGTATGGCCCCGCGACTTGGCGTCGGCGATGGTCTCGGCGGTAAGCAGGGGGGATTTGGACTGGACGTAGTGGATGTCGGACGCATCCTCGATGCCGGCGTCCTTCATCGCGAGCCTCACCCCCGCCGCGACCTTCTCGACCCCCGACGGACGGCCGATGTCCTCGGGCGCGATGGCTTCCGACATGGCGATGCCCAAAGCGAGCCGTTCGGCCTCCGGGTCGGGATCGGGATCGTCCACGCGCGCGAACACGTTGATGTGCGGCGAGATGACGCCGGGGCAGCCGCCCGAGAGCGCGATCGGCACCCGCATCGCGGCCTCGCGCCCCCCGCTCCCCCCGGCCACCAGGAAGTCGCGCAGCACCCGGTCGACCAGGATGCGGCCCAGATCGTTGACCCCGCCATTGCCCTCGGTCTTGGCGACCAGGGCGACGATGTCGTCGACGCCGAACCCCTCCTCCGCCATCGCCGCCTCGATGCCGGCGGTATCCTGAACGCTCTCCATCGGAACCTTGCGGACGACGATCGCCATGACTTCTCCTTTCGCGTTCCCGTAACCCGTCGCCGCAGGCTAGCAGAGACGAGACGGCGCTTGAACGCGGGACGGAGCGGCGCTATCTGTGGCCTCATGCCGGATTAGCTCAGGTGGTAGAGCGGCTGATTTGTAATCAGCAGGTCGTCGGTTCGAGCCCGTCATCCGGCACCAATCTTTTCGTTGGGTTGCGGCACGTGGGTGGCTCGCAAGCACTGCGACCGCCGGCGCCGAATGGTTCGGCCGCACATCGCGGACGTCTGGGATTTTGGATAAAGAATGCGCCCCCGGACCCTACTCCTGCCGTCGGCAGGCACGCCATCATCCGGTGACAGTTCGGGCCGCGGGGACGACTTGTCGCCTGTCGAAATGGACCGAATTCCGTGGCGTGTCAACCCAAGGAGCCCGCAGGACGGCCCAACTGCCGCGATCTCCGGCGTCGCCGGCGATCGGGGGTCGAAGAGGTCGCCGTGATCGATCGTTTGAAGTTGTGGAACGGATGCAAGCAGGCTGATTTGCGATCAGCGGCTCGGCGGTTCGAGCCCGTCATCCGGCACCAGCCATTCGATGGGTCAGCGGGCTGCTGAAGAACTCGCCAGTTTTGGGCGGACGGTTCGGGCGGTGTGTTGATAGTCTGGAGAATTGGGGTTTCGAGTGTCCTTGCCCGTCTTCTCAACGAGGTCGTTTGAGAACTCTCGGTACCCGTTGGCGAAATATCCGGGTCAGGCGCGCAATATCGACGCCACTATTTCTCCGGTCAGCTCGCGCCGTTCGTCGCACGCTTCGATCAGTTCATGGCTGGGTCTGGTCTGCGGAGAACGACTCCCGTGCCACAGCGTGGTGAGCACGCCTTCATTCTTGACGGCCTCGATCGCCGGGATGCAATCGCTGTCGCCCGAAAACAGCACGATGTTCGCTATGCGACCCTTTGCGGCCAGAAGCGCCATATCGACGCCCAGCATGAGATCGACCCGTTTCTGCTGGAAGATCGGTTGGCCGGCACCGTCGGTCCCTCTGTAGGCGAGTTTGCCCAGCCGGACCTCGAACCGCGGAAGACGGCGGAGGGCGGTGACGAATCTGTGCTTGGCGGCGTAGCGCTCCCTTTCTTCTTCGGTGGAAGGGTTACTCTGATACGGAAGGCAGTGATAGTAGTACGCCCTTAGAAGGTCACCGTCCCCGACCATGGCGCGAACCAAGCCTCCATAGTCGATGCGCCGATTGGGGTGGTCATGCCACATCACCTTGTCGAGGTAGCCGCCATCGATGAAGACCGCCGTCACGCCCACGAGACCGTCCCTGGATGGGAAACAGGGCCGACGTGTCCGCCGGCCCTGTTTTACGTTGGGTTACTGCCCACCGTGCCAGTAGGAACGATGGGGTCCATGAATGGTCATCACGATATTGGCCTGAATCTCGCCTTGTCAACTGTTTGTTCACGGTTGTGTCGCTAGCAGATGATCTGTCCGGTTTAGGTAGCACGTGAGTTGTCCGGTTAGGTGTCTCCGAGATGGGGGGTGCCTTGATGAACCGGACGACGTGGCTACAGGAGCGCAGGATGGAGAAGTTTTGCGACGTGCTGGGGCGTTTCGAGGCGAAGCGTTTGTCGGCGCTGGATGCGGCGGAGCTGCTGGGGATGTCGGAGCGCGGCTTCCGGCGCTACCGGCGCCGCTACGAGGAGGAAGGTCTGGACGGCCTGTTCGACCGCCGGCTCGGCAAGGCGTCGTCGCGGCGGGTGCCGGCGGATCGGATCGAGTGGGTGCTGGAGCGGTACCGCACGCGCCATACGGGCTGGACGGTGAAGCATTTCCACGACCATCTGCGCGAGCATCACGGCTTTCGCTTGAGCTACACTTGGACCAAGAACGTCTTGCAGCGCGCGGGTCTGGTGACCAGGGCGCCCAGGCGCGGCGCGCATCGCCGCCGGCGGCCGCGCAAGCCCTGTGTCGGCATGATGCTGCACCAGGACGGCTCGCGCCATGCGTGGCTGGCCGGCCGGGCGCCGCTCGATCTGATCGTCACCCTGGACGACGCCACCAGCGAGATCTACTCGGCCTTCCTGGTCGAGGAGGAGGGCACGGCCTCGACCTTCCGGGCGCTGAAGCAGGTGTTCGCCGCGCACGGCCTGCCCGGGGCGCTCTATACCGACCGCGCCAGCCACTACTTCCACACCCCCGAGGCCGGCGGCAAGGTCGACAAGGGCCGGCGCAGCCAGGTCGGACGCGCCCTGCACCAGCTCGGCATCGAGCACATCGCCGCCTACTCGCCGGAGGCAAGAGGCCGCTCGGAGCGCGCCTTCGGCACCCTGCAGGACCGCCTGGTCAAGGAGCTCGCGCTGGCCGGCATCGCCGGGATCGAAGCCGCCAACCGCTTCATCGAAGAGCGCTATTTGCCCGACCACAACCGCCGCTTCGCGATCCCGCCCGAGCTCGAGGAGACCGCCTTCGTGCCGCTCGCCCGGCCCGACCAGATCGACGACATCCTCTGCCTGCATGCCGAGCGCACCGTCGCAAACGACAACACCGTGCGCTACGCCAGGAGGGTCTTGCAGCTCCCCGCCGGGTCCGATCGTCCCCACTACGTCAAGGCCACGGTCCGGGTGCACGAGTACCCCGACGAAACCCTCGCCGTCTTCCACGGACCCAGATGCCTCGCCCGCTACCACGCCGACGGCGAGCCCATCGATACCCCAACCCGGCAGGCCGCGTGATCCGCTTCGACGCGACCCGCCGCAGACCTGTGGACAAGTGGACAGCCGCTCCGCGCCTGACCACTTCCCCACAGGCCCAACAACACAAACAGAAGCGGTCAATCAATGTGCTAGCAAAACCGGACAAATCTACTGGCTAGCGACACTGTTTGTTCACGGTTGCACAAGCGTTTCTTTGTACCATGCCCGCGTTGCAAGGTGTAGCGAACCGGCCACCGTGGCCGGAGTTGCCGTGTCCGGCTTACCGCCTTTCCGAGCATCGGCTGGGAGCGTCGGGCGGGTGTGGTTTGGTCGGTGGGCAGGGTGAACCGTCGGCAGCGGAACGCATCCTTGTCGATCTCCCGAAGTGGCGCCGAGTAGCGCCGGCTCTCCGCATTCACGGTTGCCAACGCTTCCCCGCTCATCCATAAGAAACGCGGCATATTCCCGCGACCGGTCGTCGAGGCGTGCGTCCCACATGCCGCCGTGCCCTCGTCCCCTGGCAGTCGACCGATGGACGAGGAGACGGTCATGACCGGCGCCGCGAACGCGCTTCCGGATATTTCGCTCCACGACACGTCGCCCAAGCTGCTGCGGCGCAACGCGGAGGTTCGGGGCGGCCGGCCCTGCCTGCGGGAGAAGCATCTCGGCATCTGGGAGACCATGACCTGGGGCGAGGCCGCCGCCCAGGTCAGGGAGATCGCCTGCGGGCTCAAGACCCTCGGCATGGCGCGCGGCGACCGGGTGTCGATCATCGGCGACAACCGGCCGGTCCTCTACAACGCCATCCTCGCGATCCAGTCGCTCGGCGGCGTGCCGGTGCCGATCTACCAGGATTCGGTGGCCGACGAGACGCGCTACGTCCTCAACAACTCGGAGGTCCGTTTCGTCTTCGCCGAAGACCAGGAACAGGTCGACAAGGTCCTCGAGATCAAGGACGACTGCCCGACCATCGAGGGCGTGATCTACGACGACCCGCGCGGGTTGAGGAACTACCGCGAGGCGTTCCTGCGCGGCACCGAGGAGCTGATGCGGGAGGGCCGGGCGTACGACGCCGGACATCCCGGATTCTATGACGGGGAGGTCGACCGCGGAGCGGCGGACGACACGTCGGTCATCCTCTATACCTCGGGCACCACCGGCAATCCGAAGGGCGTCGTCCTGTCCTACCGGAACGTGCTGGTCAGCGCGATGAATTCGGTACGGCTGGAGGGGCTCGGCGAGACCGACGAGGTGCTGGCCTACCTGCCGATGGCCTGGGTCGGCGATCACATGTTCTCCTGCGGCCAGGCGCTGGTGGCGGGCTTCTGCGTGTCCTGTCCGGAATCGTCCGACACCGTGCTCAACGATCTGTGGGAGGTGGGGCCGACCTATTTCTTCGCGCCGCCGCGGATTTTCGAGAACATCCTCACCACGGTGATGATCCGCATCCAGGATTCGGGCTGGGTCAAGCGGAAGCTGTTCTTCCATTTCCTCGAGGTCGCGAAGCTCCACGGCAAGAAGATCCTCGACGGCGAGAAGGTGGGGCTCGCCAACCGCCTCCACTACGCGCTCGGCTCGGCTCTGATCTACCGGCCGCTTCTCAACACGCTCGGGCTGACCAGGGTGAAGCTCGGCTACACGGCGGGCGAGGCGATCGGGCCCGACATCTTCGACTTCTACCGGAGCATCGGTTTCAACCTGAAGCAGCTCTACGGCATGACCGAGGCGAGCGTGTTCATCACCATCCAGCCGAACGGCGAGGTCCGGTCGGACACCGTGGGACGGCCGGCGACCGGGGTCGAGCTCAGGATCGAGGGGAACGAGGTCCAGTTCCGCAGCCCCGGCGTGTTCGTCGAGTACTTCCGCAACCCGGAGGCGACGGCGGAAACCAAGACCGGGGACGGCTGGTGCCGCACCGGCGACGCCGGCTTCATCGACGCCGAGGGGCACCTCAAGATCATCGACCGCGCCAAGGATGTCGGCCGCCTGAACGACGGCACGTTGTTCGCGCCCAAATACATCGAGAACAAGCTCAAGTTCTTCCCCGACGTGTTCGAGGCCGTCAGCTTCGGCCACGAGCAGGATTTCGTGACGGCGTTCATCAACATAGACCTCGAGGCGATGGGCGACTGGGCCGAGCGCAACGGCATCTCCTATGCCAGCTACCAGGAGCTCGCCGGCCTGCCGCAGGTCTACGACATCGTCCAGGGGCGGGTGGAACAGGTGAACCGCGACCTCGCCGCGGATTCCGACCTCGCCGGCGCGCAGATCAGGCGGTTCCTCGTGCTGCACAAGCAGTTGGACGCGGACGACGGCGAGCTGACCCGGACCCGGAAGGTCCGCCGACGCCATGTTTCCGACAAGTACGGGTCGTTGATCGAGGCTCTCTATTCGGGGCAGGACCGCTGCGGGATCGAGACCGAGGTGATGTTCGAGGACGGCCGCAAGGGCACGGTCCGCGCCGACCTGCGGATCCGGGACGTCGCCCCGGCCGAGGCGGAGAGGAACGCCGCGTGAACGCCACTGGAGAGGCGACCGCGCAGGCTCCGATCCTTCGCCTGGACGGTATCTCGCTCGCCTTCGGCGGCGTCACGGTGCTCGACGACGTCAGCTTCGACATCCGCGAGGGCGAGATCCGCGCGATCATCGGCCCCAACGGCGCCGGCAAGTCGTCGATGCTCAACGTGATCAACGGCTTCTACCACCCGGACGACGGCACCATCACCTACAAGGGCGAGACCCGGACGAGGATGAGGCCGGACCAGGCGGCGCGCCAGGGGATCGCCCGGACCTTCCAGAACATCGCGCTGTTCCGGGGCATGAGCACGCTCGACAACATCATGACCGGGCGCAACACGATGATGCGCCGGAACTTCCTGTGGCAGGCGCTCTATCTGGGCCCGGCGCGCAGCGAGGAGCTGGAGCACCGGGCGCGTGTCGAGAAGGTCATCGAATTCCTCGAGATCGAAGCCATCCGCAGGGTCCCGGTCGGACGGCTGCCCTACGGGTTGCAGAAGCGGGTGGAGCTCGGCCGGGCGCTGGCCGCCGAGCCCGACCTGCTCCTCCTCGACGAGCCGATGGCCGGCATGAACTCCGAGGAGAAGGAGGACATGTGCCGCTTCGTCCTCGACGTGAACGACGAGTTCGGGACGACGATCGCGCTCATCGAGCACGACATGGGCGTGGTGATGGATATTTCGGACCGCGTGGTGGTTCTCGATTACGGCCGCCTGATCGCCGACGGCTCTCCCGACGAGGTGCGCGGGAACGAGGAGGTGATCAACGCCTATCTCGGCGTCGTGCACGACTGAAGGCGGACGAGCGGGGAAGCGGGCATGGAGTTTCTCGAGTCGGTCACGGTCACGCCGTTCGTGCAGATCGCGCAGGACTTCCCGGTCTTTTTCGGCGAGGTCGTGTTCAACGGCGTGCTGACCGGCGTGCTCTATTCGCTGGTGGCGCTCGGCTTCGTGCTGATCTTCAAGGCATCCGGCGTGTTCAACTTCGCCCAGGGGGCGATGGTGCTGTTCGCGGCGCTCACCCTGGTCGGGCTGATGGAGCTCGGCCTGCCGGTCTGGCTCGCCTTCATCGTCACCATGGGCGCGATGGTGGCGCTCGCCTATCTGGTCGAGCTGCTGGTGCTCCGGCACCTCGTGAACCAGCCCGACATCATCCTGTTCATGTCGACGATCGGGCTGACCTTCTTCCTGGAGGGGTTCGGCGAGACGCTGTGGGGCTCCAACGTCAAGAAGCTCGACATCGGAATTCCGGATACCCCGGTGGAAATCACCGGGATGTTGTTCAACAGCTTCGACCTGATCGCGGCGCTTGCCTGCGCCCTGCTGGTGACGGGGCTCGCGTTCTTCTTCCAGTACACGCCCACCGGGCGGGCGCTCAGGGCGGTCGCCGACGACCACCAGGCGGCGCTGGCGGTGGGCATCCCGCTGAAGAAGATCTGGATCATCGTCTGGTCGGTCGCCGGCATCGTGGCGCTCGTCGCCGGAATCGTCTGGGGCGCCAAGAGCGGGGTGCAGTTCTCGCTTTCGCTGATCGCGCTGAAGGCTCTGCCGGTCCTGATCCTGGGCGGCTTTACCTCGGTGCCGGGGGCGATCGTCGGCGGCCTGATCATCGGCGTGGGCGAGAAGATCGCGGAGGTCTATTGGGGACCCGCGGTCGGCGGCGCCATCGAGAACTGGTTCGCCTATGTGCTTGCGCTCGTCTTCCTGTTCGTTCGCCCGCAAGGTCTGTTCGGCGAACGCATCATCGAGAGGGTCTGAAGCATGTTGTATCGCGAAACAGGCCAGTTCAAGACGACCTATGCCGCCGACCAGGCGATTTTTCCGATCTTTCAGGACCGTGTTTTTCTGTTTGCGGTGATCGCCTTTGCCTATCTCGCGATTCCCGCCCTCGCATCGGAATACATGCTTCAGGCGGTATTGATCCCGATGATGATTTTTTCGATCGCCGCGGTGGGGCTGAACATCCTGACAGGATACGCCGGGCAGCTCTCTCTCGGTACCGGCGCTTTCATGGCGATGGGCGCCTATACCGCCTACAAGCTGACCACCGGGTTTCCGGAACTCAACATCATCGTCGTGTTCATTCTGTCGGGCGTGGCGACGGCGCTGGTCGGCATCGTGTTCGGCCTCCCGAGCCTGCGCATCAAGGGATTTTATCTGGCGGTCGCCACGCTGGCGGCGCAATTTTTCCTGGTCTGGATGTTCAATCGCGTGCCCTGGTGGTACAATTACCACTCCAGCGGCACAATTACCGCGCCGCCGCGGGAATTCGCCGGCATCATGATGACCGGCCCGACGGCAACCGCCGAAACGCGTTATCTCATCGTTCTCAGCTTCTGCATCGTTGCCGGTCTGCTCGCCAAGAATCTGGTGCGCAGCAGGATCGGCAGGCACTGGATGGCGATCCGGGACATGGATATCGCCGCGGAGATCATCGGTATCCGGCTGCTTCCCAACAAGCTGCTCGCCTTCGCGATCAGCTCGTTCTATTGCGGCGTCGCGGGGGCGTTGCTGCTGTTTTCCTATCTCGGCAGCGCGGAAACCGAGGCCTTCGACATCTTCGTTTCCTTCGACGTGCTGTTCATGATCATCATCGGTGGGCTGGGCAGCATATTGGGGGCGTATCTCGGGGCCGCCTTCATCTGGCTGTTGCCGATCTTCCTCACCAACGCGCCGCAGCTTGTCGGGCTTTCCATGCCGGTCGATTTCCAGAAGCATCTGGAGGTCATGATATTCGGCTCCCTGATCATCGTTTTCCTGATTTTCGAGCCCGCCGGGCTCGCCCGCCTGTGGCAGATCGGCAAGGAAAAGCTCCGGCGATGGCCGTTCCCCTATTGAGGGCTCGGTTGACGCCGGATTCGGGCGCGTGATAGCGTTTTCCCGCGCATTCCGGCCTCGTGCCGAAGGGCGGTGCGTGGGTCGTGCTGAAGTCTGAAGCGAGTAAAGGCCGGGGATGCTCCGGCGGGCGTAAACGTCAATCACCTCAAGGGAGGACGTCATGAACCTCAAGAAACTGGGCCTGGTGTTGACCGCGGCGGTCGTAGGCCTGCCCGCCGTTCCGGTCACCGCGATGGCCGCGGGAGAAATGTTCATCCCGCTGCTCGTCTATCGCACCGGGCCATACGCGCCGAACGGAATTCCGGCGGCGAACGGCATGGTCGACTATCTGAAGCTTCTCAACGCGCGCGACGGCGGCATTAACGGCGTCAAGATCGTCTGGGAGGAATGCGAGACCAAGTACAACACCAAGCTCGGCGTCGAATGCTACGAGAAGCTGAAGAAGAAGGGTCCGACCGGCGCCGCGATCGTCAATCCCTTCAGCACCGGCATCACATACCAGCTCATCCCGAAGGCTTTCGTCGACAAGGTGCCGATCCATTCGATGGGTTACGGCCGAACGGCCGCGGGCGATGGGCGCGTGTTCAAATGGGCCTTCACCGCGCCGACCAGCTACTGGAGCCAGGCGACCGCCTTCATCAAGTACGTGGGCGAGCAGGAGGGCGGCCTCGACAAGCTCAAGGGCAAGAAGATCACGCTGATCTACCACAACAGCGCCTACGGCAAGGAGCCGATCCCGACGCTGAAGATCCTGTCCGAGAAGCATGGCTACAAGCTTGACCTGCTTGCGGTCGACCACCCGGGCCAGGAGCAGAAATCGACCTGGCTGCAGATCCGACGTCTGAAGCCCGATTACATCTTCATGTGGGGGTGGGGTGTGATGAACCAGGTCGCGATCAAGGAAGCCGCCGCCATCAAGTTCCCGATGGACAAGTTCATCGGGGTCTGGTGGTCCGGTTCCGAGAGCGACGTCCGCCCCGCCGGCGAGGCCGCCAAGGGTTACAAGGCCGGGAACTTCCACGGCGTGGGTTCCGGCTACGACATCCACCAGCAGATCCTCAAGACGATCTACAAGGGCGATGTCGAGGCGGCGAAGAAGAACAACTGGGGCGAGGTGCTCTACAATCGCGGGCTGACCAACATGGTCTACGACACCGAGGCCATCCGCACCGCCATGGGTCGCTACGGCAACAAGGCGATGACCGGCGAGCAGGTCCGCTGGGGCATGGAAAACCTCAACCTCACCCAGGACAAGCTGACCAAGCTCGGCTTCAAGGACTTCATGCAGGCCCACCGCATCACCTGCGAGGATCACGAGGGCGGCGGCCCCGTCATCTTCCAGCAGTGGGACGGCAAGCAGTGGAAGCTGATCTCGAAGTGGTACACGCCGATGTACGACATCGTGCGCGACCTCGTGGAGAAGGAAGCCGCCAAGTACGCGAAGGAGAACAACATCACCCCGCGCGACTGCTCCAAGGAGGGGTAAATCCTTCGCGACCGGTAGTAACGGAACCGTTGGCATGACGGAGAACGGAAGCGCCCTTCTCGATGTGAACAACATTGAGGTGATCTACGACCGGGTGATCCTGGTCCTCAAGGGCGTTTCCTTTCATGTTCCCGAGGGGGGTATCGTCGCCCTCCTCGGGGCCAACGGCGCCGGCAAGACGACCACCCTGAAGGCGATATCCAACCTGCTCCGGGCGGAGCGGGGGGACGTCACCAAGGGGACCATCGAGTACCGCAACGAGCGGATCGAGAAGCTGTCGGCCCACGACCTGGTGACGCGCGGCGTGGTCCAGGTGATGGAGGGCCGCCACTGCTTCGAGCATCTGACGGTCGAGGAAAACCTGCTGACGGGCGCCTATATCAGGGGCGACAAGAAGAATTTCTCCGACGACCTCGACCTGGTCTACCGCTACTTCCCGCGCCTCAAGGAGCGCCGCAGGGCCCAGTCCGGCTACACCTCGGGCGGCGAACAGCAGATGACCGCGATCGGCCGCGCGCTGATGACGCGCCCGAAGATGATCCTGCTCGACGAGCCGTCGATGGGGCTCGCCCCGCAGCTCGTCGAGGAGATCTTCGGCATCGTCTCCCGCCTCAACGAGGAGGAGGGCGTGACCATCCTGCTCGCGGAGCAGAACACCAACATGGCGCTGCGCTACGCCCGCTACGGCTACATACTGGAGAACGGCCGCGTCGTTCTCGACGGCGAGGCCTCGACGCTGCGCGAGAACGAGGACGTCAAGGAGTTCTATCTCGGCCTCTCCTCGTCGGGCCGCAAGAGCTACCGCGACGTGAAATCCTATCGCCGCCGCAAGCGCTGGCTCGCCTGAACCGAGAGGCGACCGTCCCATGACCGCCTATTTCGACGACCTGGAAACGCGCCCGCCCGAGGAGCGCGAAGCCCGCCTGATGGAGGCGCTGCCGGAACAGGTGGCCCGGGCGCGCGAGACGCCGGGTCAGGCGGAGGGCCTTTCCGGAATAGAGCCCCGCGACATCGCCAGCCGGGAAACGCTGGCGGAACTCCCGGTCATCCGCAAGAACGATCTGATGGAACGCCAGGCCGCGATGGCGCCCCTCGGCGGGCTCAACCATCTGCCGACGGACAGGATGACACGCCTCTTCCTGTCGCCCGGGCCGATCGCCGAACCGCAGGGGCGGCGCCCCGATTTCTGGCGGATGGCCCGCGCGCTGCATGCCGCCGGATTCCGCGCGGGCGATGTCGTACTGAACTGCTTTTCCTACCATTTCACGCCGGCCGGCATGATGTTCGACGGAGCGGCCGCCGTTATCGGCTGTCCGGTGATCCCCGGCGGCACCGGCCAGACCGAGAGCCAGATCGAGGCGATCCGCCGTTTCCGGCCGGTCGGCTATGCCGGAACGCCCGACTTCCTGAAGATCATCCTCGACAAGGCGGACGATATCGGCGCCGACGTGTCCTCGATCCGTCGCGGCGGGGTCGGCGGAGGCGCCCTGCTCCCGCCGCTTCGCAAGGAATACGACGACCGCGGCATCGCCGTCCTGCAATGCTACGGCACCGCCGATGTCGGGTTGATCGCCTACGAGTCCGAAGCCCGCGAAGGCATGATCCTCGACGAGCACATCGTCGTGGAGATCGTCCGCCCCGGGACCGGCACCCCGCTGCCGGAAGGGGAGGTCGGCGAGGTCTTGGTGACGCTGCTGGACGAGGACTACCCGCTGCTTCGCTTCGCGACCGGCGATCTCTCGGCGATGCTGCCCGGGCGGAGCCCCTGCGGACGGACGGCACCGCGCATCAGGGGATGGCTCGGCCGCGCCGATCAGAGAACCAAGGTCCGCGGCATGTTCGTCGACCCGGCGCAGATCGACCGCGTTCTGCGGAGCCATCCGGAAGTCGGCCGCATGCGGCTCGTCGTCAACGAGGAAGGCGGCATCGACGCCCCGGTGCTGCAATGCGAGACGGACGGCGGGGCTGAAGAGATGGCGGGCGCCGTGGCCGAGACGTTCCGGACCGAGTGCAAGCTCAGGGTCGCGGTCGAGCTGGTGGAGGCCGGCGCCCTTCCCAACGACGGCAAGGTCATCGACGACCGGCGCGACTACGGCTGACCGTCAGCCTCGGTTCGCGCAGCGGCCCGCCGCCGAAGCCGACGGCGATCCCGCTGAAGGAACGCAGGCCGAGCGCCTGCGAGATAGAGCATTTTTTGGCCGGGTTCGGTCACTGCCGGCTGCCGCCCGAGAGGCCCCTCACCCCGGCCCTCTCCCCGGCGGGGAGAGGGGGACTCGCGGCGCCGGCGCCTCCCTGCCCTCCCCCCTCCCGCTTGCGGGAGGGGCCGGGGGAGGGAACGAAATTCCGGCCTGCCTTGCCGGCGAGGCCGCAAGCGGGAGGTCTTGCCAAACCGCTCAGCGGTACATCGATTCCGGCAGAATCAACGCGATATCGGGAAATGCGATCAGAAGGGCGGTGCAGATCAGCATCGCTCCCCAGAACGGGATGATGCCGCGGAAAATCTCGCCCATCGGCACGCCCTCGGCGATGCCCTTGACCACGAAGACGTTGAGCCCGAGCGGCGGGCTGATCAGGCTCATCTCGAGGATCACCACCAGGAGCGCGCCGAACCAGATCGGATCGTAGCCCAGGTCCTTGATCAGCGGGAAAACGATGGGCAGCGTCAGCACCATCATCGCGAGCCCTTCGAGGAAGGTGCCGAGGACGATGTAGCCGATCACGATGACGATCAGCACAACCACGGGAGCCAGGTCGAGGCCCGGCATCGCGGCGGCGAGCTTGGCGGGGATCTGGGTGACGGCGAGAAACGGGTTGAACAGGAAGGCGCCGATCACGATCAAGTAGACGAAGGCGAAGGTCTTGACCGTCTCCAGAATGCAGAACTTGAGCACGTCGAGGGTCATCTTGCCGCGGACGACGGTGAGGGCGAAGGTGAGGAACGCACCGACGGCGGCTGCTTCCACCGGCGTGAAGACGCCGAGATAGATCCCGCCGAGTACCGCGAACACGATCCCGATCAGCGAGAACGACCGGCCCACCATGCGCGCGCGTTCCCGCCACGGCAGACGCTCCGCCTTCGGCCCGATCTCCGGGTTGAGGCGGGTCAGGATGGCGATCGTCACCATGAACAGGCCGGTGAGCAGGAGGCCCGGCAGCACGCCGGCCAGAAAGAGCTGGCCGATCGATTCCTCGGTCAGCAGCGCGTAGATGATGAACCCGGTCGAGGGCGGGATCAGGATGCCGAGCGTGCCGCCCGCCGCGACGCAGCCTGTGGCGAGGCGGGGGTGGTAGTCGTGGCGCTTCATCTCCGGCAGCGCGACCCGCCCCATCGTGACGGCGGAGGCCAGGCTCGATCCGGAGACCGCCGCGAACCCGGCGCAGCCGACCACGGTGGCCGACGCCAGCCCGCCGGGCCAGTGCCCGACGAGGCTGCGCGCCATGTCGTAGAGGTCCCGGCTCATCCCGGACACCATCGCGAAGTTCCCCATCAGGACGAACAGCGCGATGATGCTGAGGTCGTAGTTGTAGGCGATTTCGAACGGAACGCTGCCGAGCAGGGCCAGCGTCGGGTCGAGTCCGCTCAGCGCCCAATAGCCGAGCGCCCCGGCGATCGCCAGCGCGATGCCGATCGGCATGCGCAGGAAGATCAGCAGGAACAGCCCCGCCAGGCCGAGAATGCCGATCAGCGTCGGGCTCACGCCGGTTCGTCGCTTTCCGGCGCCGGCACGAAGAGCCTGAGCGCCAGCACGAGCGCCATCAGCCCGGCTCCGAAGGCCACCACCCAGTAGAACGGAAAGAACGGGATCGTCAGCAGCTGGGACGTCTCGTCGAACTCGCGCACGTCGACCGACTGGACCACGGCGCGCCACGCGATCAGGACGAACAGCGCGCAGCCGGCCAGGCCGATCAGACGGTCAAGCACACGCTGCGTATTCCTGCCGAGCCGGTTGTAGAGCAGCTCGATGACCACATGCGCGCCGTGCCAGGCGCAGTAGGCGAAGCTCAGGAAGGTCATGATCAGCACCGCGAAATGGGTGAGATCGAAGACTCCGGTGAGCGGCGCGTTGAAGAAATATCGGCCGACCACGTCCACCGTGGTCAGGATCATGAGGAGGAAGAGCACGGCCCCGGCGATATACGCCGAGGCCGTGACCAGTATGCCGACGGCCCGGGAGACCGGACCCTCGCGAGGGTCCATCAACCCTTGGCCAGATAGTCCGCGAGCATCTGCTGATAGGCCGGGTCCGATTTCTCGTAGCGCTTGACCCAATCAGCGACGATGGTCTTGAAACGCGCGGTCCAGGCCGCCTTGTCGGCCGCGCTCAACTCGGTGATGTTGGTGTCTTCCCGGGTACGCACCGTCTTGATGCCCGCCGCGCGCGCCGCCTCGTAGAGCTTGGCGCCCTTGAGGCTGAGCGGCAACCCGCGCTGGGCGTCGACCGCCTTCTTCTGGTCGGCGGAGAGGCCGGCATAGGTCTTCTTGTTCATCACCATCATCTGCGGCGAATAGCCCATCGGCAGGTCGACGATGAAGTTCTTGACCACCTCGGCCAGCTTGAAGCTGTTCACGGTCGAGATCCCGACCAGCGCGCCGTCGACCACGCCCTTCTCGATGGCGCTGTAGGTCTGCGGCATCGGCATGCCCACGGGGATCGCACCCAGCCCCTTGATGATCGCCGCCTGGTCGCGCGACGGCGTCCTGAGCTTCATGCCCTTGAGGTCGTCGGGGGTGCGGACGACCTTGTTGGTCATCAGCACCGGGACATCGGTGGTCCACAGCCCGAGAACCTCGACTCGCGCATACTCGGACGAGAGATGCTTGTCGAAGATCTTCCACATGGCCGTGGTCGCTTCGGTCGGCGAGCCCCATTGCAGCGGGATTTCGACCACCATGGTCTTGGGGAACACCGTCGAGGTGTAGCCCTGCAGCCCGAACTCGATATCGGCGATGCCGTTGACCACGCGCTTGAACGCGCCGGGCGGCTTGCCGCCGATCTGGCCGCCGGGGAAGCCGACCACCTTGAGGCCGATATTTGCCGCCGTGAGGCCGTTACCCCAAGGCGCCATCAGCTTGGCCCAGACATGGTGCTTGGGGCTGGTGAAGAACGCCATCTTCAGGTCGCGCGCCTCCGCCTGCGAGACCCAGCCCGCGCTGGCGAGGACGGCCCCGGCCACGCCGAGCACGGTTAGCCCTCTCAAAGCCGAACGCAACGAAACCCTCATGTTTCCATGCATGCCTTATCCCTCCCTGCAAGGAGCCTCATCGCCCTCCAATGGGCGCTACAGGTGACGCGATACTACGGGCGGAGACCGTCCGGGTGTCAAGTGCGGCCCCAACGCCGGGACCTGTCGCAGGCCGGTCGAATCCGTCATCATCGACCGGAAAGACCCGATTGGAGACCGCGCCATGACCGCCAGACGGACCCCTCCCTTTCGCGCCGACCACGTCGGCAGCCTGCTGCGCCCCCCGGCGCTTCTGGAGGCACGCGCCGCGCACGGCAGGGGCGATATCGACGACGCGGCGTTGCGCGCGGTCGAGGACGATTGCATCTCGGATGTCGTCCGGATGCAGGAGGAGGCCGGGCTCCAGGGAATTACCGACGGCGAGTACCGGCGCATGTTCTGGCATCTGGATTTCCTCCGCCAGATCGACGGGGTAACGGTCACGGAGGGGAATTTCGTCGCCCGCTTCCGCAAGGACGACGGCTCGGAGGTGGGTTTCAAGCCTCCGACGATGACCGTCACGAAGCGCCTCGGCCATGTCCGCGACATCCAGGCCAGGGACTTCGAATTTCTCGCTTCGGTAGCCGGCCGGACCCCCAAGGTCTGCATCCCGTCTCCCTCGATGCTGCATTTCCGGGGCGGACGCAAGGCGATCGACCAGGCGGCCTATCCCGACATGGACGGGTTCTACGAAGACCTCGCCCGCGTCTACAGCGAGGAGATCATGGCGCTGGCCAGACTCGGGCTGCGCTATCTGCAGCTCGACGACACCAACTTCGCCTATCTGTGCGACGACCAGATCCGCGAGGCGACCCGCGCGCTGGGCGAGGACCCGGACGAGCTGCCGCACACTTATTGCCGGCTTCTCAACGCGGCGCTTGCGGGACGGCCGGACGACATGGCGGTGACCGTCCATATGTGCCGGGGCAACCACCAGAGCGCATGGGTGGCGCGGGGCGGCTACGAACCGGTCGCCGACATCCTGTTCAACGAGCTCGACGTGGACGGGTTCTTCATGGAATACGACGACGACCGGTCGGGCGACTTCGCGCCGCTCCGTTTCCTGCCCCCGGGGAAAACCGTGGTGCTCGGGATCGTCACCTCGAAACACGCGCGGCTGGAACCCGCCGACGACCTGAAGCGCCGGATCGACGAGGCGGCGCGGTTCGCGCCCCTCGAACAGCTTGCCCTCAGCCCCCAGTGCGGCTTTTCGTCGACCGTGGACGGCAACGATCTCACCGTCGACGACCAGCTGGCCAAGCTGAGGCGGGTCGTGGAGGTCGCGGAAGACGTCTGGGGATAGGGCGGTTATCGGTCCGGTTTCGCCTCTTCGCCCAGCGCGAGGCGGCGGAGCGCCGCCCCGACATTCACCACGTCCTCGTCGCCGTAACCCATCAGCGTGGTGAGCTGGTAGATCTCGCGGGTCGCGTTGGAAAGCAGCGACGGCGATTTCGTGTCGGCGGCCAGCTTGGCGAACAGCGAAACGTCCTTGAGCGCGACTTCGGTCGCGAAGAAAGGTCCGTCCTCGCCGGTGATCATCCGTTGGGACAGCGCGGCCAGAGCCGCGCTGTTGGACGTGCTGTTGGAAAGCACGTCGAGCAGCCGGTCGAGATCGACCCCGAGCTTGGTCGCCAGCGCGAAGGTCTCGGCATACATCGCGTGTATGCAGAGCCCGTTGACGTTGTTCAGAAGCTTGAAGGTGTGGCCGGTCCCCACCGGGCCGCAATGCACGAAGCGCTCGGAAACCGCCTCGAAGGCGGGACGGCAGCGCTCGACGATCTCCTCGGGACCGCCGACCAGAAGCACGATCTGGCCCTCCCAGGCATGATGCTCCATGCGCAGCATCGGCGCGTCGATGACGTGCACCGAACGCATCTCGGCCTCGGCGGCAAGTTCGCGGGTCACCGCGGGGTCGCTGGTCGAGAAATCGATCAGCACCGAACCCTCGCGCGCGTTGGCGATCAGCCCGTCCGGGCCCCGATACACGGCACGGATCGCATCGATGCTTTGCAGGCAGGTGCCGATCGTCCCGGTCGCCTCGCAGAGCCCGGCGATTCCATTCGCGGGCTTCGCCCCCATGCCGACGGCGCGATCGACCGCCGCGGCGTCGATGTCATGGACCGAGAGCCCGAACCCCTGTCGCAGCAGGTTGCGGGCGAGCCCCTTGCCCATGATTCCCGCGCCGACCAGCCCGAAACTGCGTTCCACCGTCATCCTCCCTGCGATCATTCGGCGGCCTGATCTTCCGTCGCCGGCGGGCGCCAGCGCAAGACCGGGCGGCGCGCGGCCGCGGTCTCGTCGAAGCGGCGACGCGGCGCCTCCCCGGGCGCGGCATGGAACTCGTCGGGTCTGCCCGCCAGCGCCCGCTCGACGATGCGCCGCAGCGTCGCGATCAGGTGGTCGAGGCTTTCCTTCGACTCCGTTTCGGTGGGTTCCAGGAGCAACGCGCCGTGGACCACCAGCGGAAAGTAGATCGTCGCTGGATGGTACCCCTCGTCGATCATCGCCTTGGCGAGGTCCAGCGTGGTGACGCCGGTGTCCTTGAGGAATGCGTCGTCGAACAGGACCTCGTGCATGCAGGGACCGTCATAGGGAAGGCTCATAAGGTCGGAGAGCCCGGCCGAGACGTAGTTGGCATTCAGCACCGCGTCGGAAGAAGCCCGGTTCAGACCGTCGATGCCGTGGCTCAGAATGTAGGCGAGCGCGCGGACGAACATCCCCATCTGGCCGTGGAAGCCCTTCACCCGGCCGAACGCGTCGCCGGAAGCGTCGTTCTCGACCAGCCGCAGCCCGTCCGGCCCCAGGGACACATAGGGGACCGGCGCAAAGGGGGCGAGCGCCTCGCAGAGCGCGATCGGACCGCTGCCCGGCCCGCCGCCGCCATGCGGCGTGGAGAACGTCTTGTGCAGGTTGAGATGCATGCAGTCGATGCCGAGATCGCCCGGCCGCACCCGACCCACGATGGCGTTGAAATTGGCGCCGTCGCAGTAGAAATAGGCGCCCGCCTCGTGGACCGCCTCGGCCTGCTCCAGGATCTCGTCCTCGAACAGCCCGCAGGTATTCGGGTTGGTCAGCATGAACGCGGCGACGCCGTCGTCGAGCGCCGACTTCAACGCCTCCAGATCGACCCGTCCGCGTCCGTTCAACGGCACTGCGGCGACTTCGTAGCCGCACATCGCGGCGCTCGCCGGGTTGGTGCCGTGCGCGGAATCCGGCACCAGCACGCGCTTGCGGGCATCGCCCGCCGCCTCGTGGGCCGAGCGGATCGTCATCAGTCCGGTCCATTCGCCGTGCGCGCCGGCGGCGGGGGAAAGCGCGATCGCCGGCATCCCGGTAAGGGCCTTCAGCCAGTCCGAGAGCCGCTCCATCAGCGCGAGCGCGCCCTGCACGGTGGACTCGGGCTGCAGCGGATGGATGTCGGCGAACCCTGGCAGGCGAGCGACCTTCTCGTTCAGCCGGGGGTTGTGCTTCATCGTGCACGAGCCCAGCGGGTATAGGCCGGTGTCGATCGCGTAGTTCTTCTGGCTGAGCCGGGTGAAGTGGCGCACGACCTGGGGTTCGGAGAGCCCGGGCAAGCCTATGGGCGCTTTCCGGGCCAGCCCGCCGAGACGGTCGTTTCCTTCCGGCGGATCCGGCAGGTCTACGCCGGATCTGCCCTCCGCGCCCTGTTCGAAGATCAGCGGCTCTTCGAACCGAAGCCCGCGGTGGCGGATGGCCTCCGTCCCGGCGCTCATCGAAGAGCCTCCCGGAGGGCGGCTTCGAGGGCCGCGATATCCCCTTCCTCCGTGGTCTCGGTCGCGGCGACCAACAGGAACGGCGCCGCCGCGGGCTCGCCGGGCAGGAGTCGGGAAACCGGGACCCCGGCGAGCACGCCGCGACCGGCGAGCTCGTCCACCACCTCCGCGGCGGGCCGGTCGAGGCGCAGAGTGAACTCGTTGAAGAAGCTGTCGTTCACCACGTCCACCCCGGCAATCGGGTCGAGACGGTCGGCGAGCATCGCGGCTTTCGCGTGGTTCAGGCGCGCGAGCCGGGAAAATCCTTCTTCGCCGAGCAGGCTCAGATGAATGGTGAAGGCGAGCGCGCACAGCCCGGAATTGGTGCAGATGTTGCTGGTCGATTTCTCGCGCCGGATATGCTGCTCGCGCGTCGCCAGCGTCAGCACCCAGCCGCGCTTGCCGTCGGCGTCGGACGCCTCCCCCGCCAGACGCCCCGGCATCTGCCGGACATGACGCTCGCGGCAGGCGAACAGACCGACATAGGGTCCGCCGAAAGTGAGCGGATTGCCGATCGACTTGCCCTCGGCGGCGACGATGTCGGCCCCCAACTCGCCGGGCGATTTCAGCGCGCCGAGCGCCACGACTTCGGTCACCGCGACAACGAGCAGCGCGCCGGTGTCGTGGCACGCCTCGGCCAGCGATGCCAGATCGCGCACCCGGCCGAAGAAATCGGGATACTGGACGACGACGCAGGCGGTCTCGTCGTCGATTCGGTCGACGAGCGACTCGGTTCCGTCGAAGTCGGGCGGCAGGCATTCGAGTCGGGCGGGAAGGAACCTGAGACCGGTCTCGGTCACGTCGCGGTACTGCGGATGAAGCGCGCCGGACAACACTACGCCCGCCCGCCTGGTCACCCGCAGCGCCATGTTGACGGCCTCGAGACACGAGGTCGCGCCGTCGTACATCGACGCGTTGGCGACATCGAGTCCGGCGATCAGCGCGACCTGGGTCTGGAACTCGAAAAGCGCCTGGAGCGTTCCCTGAGATATCTCGGGCTGATAGGGCGTGTAGGAGGTGAGGAATTCTCCCCGCTGGATCAGCGCATCGACGCTCGCCGGCACGTGGTGGCGGTATGCGCCCGCGCCGAGAAAAAACGGGACGGATCCGGCGGGAACGTTTCGTGCGGCGAGCGCGCCGAGCTCGCGCTCGACCTCGATCTCCCCGGCATGATCGGGCAGGTCGAAAACCGGATCGCGGGCCGATTCGGGCACGTCCCGGAAGAGGCTGTCGACGGACGGCACACCGATGGACGCCAGCATCGATCCCCGGTCGGCATCGGTCAGCGGCAGGTAGCGCATCGCTCGACCTCCCGGATCGGTCAGAGGGTGGAGACGAAGCCGTCGTAGGCGGCCTGGTCCAGCAACGCCTCGACCTCTCCGGGATCGGTCATCCTGACCTTCATGAACCAGCCGCCCGCCGTGGGCTCGCGGTTGACCAGGCCGGGGTCGTCGGCCAGCGGTTCGTTGACCTCGACCACCTCTCCGGTCACCGGGGAATAGACCTCGCTCGCCGCCTTCACCGATTCGACGACGGCGGCCTCCTCGCCCTGCGCCACCGCGCGGCCCGGTTCGGGGAGCTCGACGAACACCACGTCGCCGAGCTGATCCTGCGCATAGTCCGATATCCCGATCACGGCGACGTCGCCTTCCACGCGCACCCACTCATGTTCTTCGCTGTATCTGAGCCCGGCCATCGCCTTAGCCTCCCTTGCCCTTGAAATAGCGGTGCGGAACGAATGGCAGCTTCGTGATGCGCGCCGGCCTCGGCGTATCGCGGATGACGACCTCGACGGCGCGTCCCGCTTCGCTCGCTTCCGCGGCGACATAGCCCATCGCGACGGGTCCGCCGACGCTCGGTCCGAAGCTGCCGCTGGTGATCTCGCCGAGCGTGCCGCCGCCGGAATCCCGGATTTCCGTATGGGCCCGCGCGGGCGCACGGCCTTCGGGTTGCACCCCGACGCGGCGCCGGGGGGCGCCGTTGGCGAGTTGATCGAGGATCGCGGCGTCGCCGGGGAACCCGCCCTCGGCCCGTCTGCGCTTGCCGATGGTCCAGGCGAGCCCCGCCTCGACCGGCGTGGTGGTCGGATCGATGTCCTGGCCGTAGAGGCAGAGCCCCGCCTCCAGCCTGAGCGTGTCGCGCGCGCCGAGCCCGGCGGGCTCGACCCCGGGCAGATCGAGCAACATGCGCGCGATACGTTCGGTGTCCCCGGCCGGTATCGAGATTTCGAACCCGTCCTCGCCGGTATAGCCGGATCGCGTGATGGCGAGCCTGACGCCGTCGATCTCGAAAGGCGCGGCGGTCATGAACGGGAGCGTCTCGGCGCCAGGCGCCAGTAGGGCGAGCGCCGAAGCCGCTTGCGGACCCTGGAGCGCAACGAGCCCCCGGTCGAGCTCCTCCAGCGCGCACCCGGCGGGCAGCGCGGCGCGGATATGGGCGATGTCCGCCTCCTTGCGGGCGGCGTTGGCGACGATGAACAGGTAGCCGCCGACATTGGTGACCATGAGATCGTCGAGGATCCCGCCGGCCTCGTCGGTGAGCATGGTATAGCGCATGCGGCCGGAGGCGAGCCCCCGGATGTCGCCCGGCACCAGCGCCTCGAGCGCCCCTTCCCTGCCCTCGCCGCGGATCGTGAGCTGGCCCATATGCGAGACGTCGAACAGCGAGGCCGCGCTTCGCGTGTGCAGATGCTCCTGGACGATTCCGGCACCGTACTGGATCGGCATGTCGTAGCCCGCGAACGGCGCCATCCTGGCTCCGAGGGTCCGATGCAGTTCGGTAAGCGGTGTCGTTCTCGGTACCGCGGTTTCGGGGTCGCTCATCGGGTCCTCCGACGGACAGCACGCGCGCGTAACGCGCCGCGCGCCCCCTCTGTCTGTGGACCTGAGAGAATCACGGAACCATCCGGTTCCGCTTACCCCTTCGGTGGAACCGCTCCCTTTCGGGCGGAGCGGTCCGCTTTCCAGAGACACATCGACCTGCGGTCCGTTTGCCTGAGAGTTTCCGGGGCCCTTGCTCCTTCGGCGCCGGTGGTGAACCGGACTCTCCCGCAGGCGTCTTCTGTGTAGCGCAGCGTCCGGCCGGGGCCGGACAGGTTTTATCTAATGAGCCGGCAAATCGGCGTCAACCGCCGGCACGGCCGCCGGACCGGTTGAACTCAAGCTGGCCGCGATCCAGTTGAAAGCCTATGAAGAGGTTGAAGTCGCTTGCGTTCCGCCCTTCCGTCACCGGTATCTCGACCGAGATTTCGTCGCGATAAACTATCCGGTTGACGCCGCT
Organism: Alphaproteobacteria bacterium; assembly: GCA_965202835.1. Taxonomy (GTDB): domain Bacteria; phylum Pseudomonadota; class Alphaproteobacteria; order MPNO01; family MPNO01; genus MPNO01. The sequence goes on from CBDBCA010000003.1 coordinate 568,799, forward strand.
TTCGAATTCCAGATCGATGGGGAAGACCCGCTTGCCGCTCGGCGCGGGATGAAACTCGGGGATCGCCACAAAATAGGTGAAGCGTCCCTTGTCGCCGCCGCTTGCCGGACCCCGCTCGATCAGGAAGTCCAGCACGAGATCGAGCTCGACCGCGTCCTTCTCGACGTTGCATTCGCCTTCGAAATTGACGAGCCGCCCCCGGAGCACAACGTCGGTCACGTCCCGCCCGGACCCGCCGGCGAACTCCGTCAGCCTGTCGGCGTATTCGAGGATCTGAACCTGGGGGCAGATCCTTTGGGCGAACCTATCTTCGCCGCCGCAGGCATGTACGAGCAACGATATCGCGACGGCGCCCGCCGCGACGGCCAGTCTTGGGCAGGCTGGCAAGGAAGAATGGCCCCGCGGACGTGCCATCCGCGCCTAGAGATCGTTGTGGGTGCCGTCGCAAACAGGCTTGTTGGATGTGCTCTTGCAGCCGCAGAACCAGATCGTGCGATCCGCCTTCGCCTCGTACTGCATGGGCGCGAGGCCGGTGCCCTTGTGAGAGCCGTCGCAGAACGGCTGGGACTGGCTACGCCCGCAGGCGCACCACCAATATTCGTTGCCCGACTCGACTTCTATGCCGTAGGGCTCTTTCTGCGCGATAACCGGTTCCGCCATGCCAAGGTTCCTATCCGAATGACGCTGTGGTATCTGATCGGGCACTCTAGTGTTCCGCCTCCCCTTCCTCAAGGCACGGATCGGGACGGAGTCAGGGGTCGATGAAAAAGCCTCCGCTGAAAATACTGCTCGCCGGGCCGCGCGGCTTCTGCGCGGGTGTGGACCGCGCGATCCGGATCGTCGAGCTGGCGCTCGAGAAATACGGCGCGCCGGTCTATGTGCGGCACGAGATCGTTCATAACCGTTTCGTGGTCGAGGCGCTGGAAGAAAAGGGCGCGGTGTTCGTGGAGGAGCTCGAAGAGGTTCCCAGCGCGGTTCCCGTCGTATTCAGCGCCCACGGCGTCGCGAGGGCGGTTTTCTCGGAGGCGAACGAGCGCGAGCTGTTCTATCTCGACGCCACCTGCCCGCTGGTCACGAAGGTCCATGTCGATGCGCGCCGTCACGAGAACGAGGGTCGCCAGGTCATCCTGATCGGCCATGCCGGCCATCCGGAAGTGATCGGCACGATGGGCCAGCTGCCCGAGGGCAGGATGATCCTGGTGGAGACCGTGGAGCAGGCGCGTACCGTCGAGGTCGCCGACCCGGAACGGCTTTCCTTCGTCACCCAGACCACCCTGTCGGTCGACGAGACGGAAGCGATCGTCGCGGTTCTCAAGCAACGCTTTCCCGCCATCGAGCCGCCGCGCAAGGAAGACATCTGCTACGCCACCACCAACCGGCAGGCGGCGGTCAAGGCGATCGCCCGGCGCTGCGACGCGCTTGCCGTCATCGGCGCGCCCTATTCGTCCAACTCCAAGCGCCTCGCCGAGGTCGCCAGGGACACGGGTTGCGAGAAGGCGATCCTGATCCAGCGCGCCCGTGAAATCGATCCCGCCTGGCTCGACGGCGTGGGCACGCTCGGTCTGACCGCCGGCGCGTCGGCGCCGGAGATCCTGGTTCAGGAACTGATCGATCATTGCCGGACGCTGTTCGAGGTGACGGTCGAAGAGGTCTCGCTGATCGAGGAATCGGTCGAATTCAGCCTGCCGCGGGCGCTCACGGCCTGACCCGGCAGCCGACGCCGAAATGGCGGTTTACACCGACGTCCCCGACGATGCGCTGGAAGCGTTCGTGAGCGCCTACGACATCGGCGGCATTCTCGCATGCAAGGGAATCGCCGAGGGGATCGAGAACTCCAACTACCTGCTCCAGACCGAGCGGGGATCGTTCATCCTCACCCTGTACGAGCGCCGGGTAGCGCCGGAAGATCTGCCTTTCTTTCTCGGGCTGATGGACCACCTCGCGGCGCGCGGCATCGCCTGTCCCACCCCGGTGCCGGGCCGCGACGGCAACGCGTTGCGCGAACTCTGCGGGCGGCCTGCCGCGATAATCACCTTCCTCAACGGTATGTGCGTGCGCCGGATCACGCCCGGGCATTGCGCCGCGCTAGGCCGCGCGATCGCCGAGATGCACCGCGCCGGGGAGGATTTTTCCCCGCGGCGCGAGAACGCTCTGGGCCTGGCGGGTTGGGGACCGCTATTCGCAGGCTGCCGCGCTTCGGCGGACGAAATCGCTCCCGGCCTCGACCGTGAGATCGACGACGAGCTGAGCTTCCTCGATGCGCATTGGCCGGCGGGCGCCGCGAGCGGGGTCATCCACGCCGATCTCTTCCCGGATAACGTGTTCTTCCTGGGCGACCGGCTGTCCGGGATCATCGACTTCTACTTCGCCTGCAACGATCTTTGCGCGTATGAGCTTGCAATCTGTCTCAACGCGTGGTGCTTCGAAGCCGATCTCAGCTTCAACGTCACCAAGGCGCGACGCATGATCGCGGGGTACCGCTCGGTGCGGGAACTGGACGCGGAGGAAATCGCATCGCTTCCGGTGCTGGCGCGCGGCGCGGCGCTCCGGTTCCTCCTGACCCGGCTCCATGACGCCGTTTTCCCGCCGGAAGGGGTGCTGGTGCGCCAGAAGGACCCCCTCGAATACCTGTACAAGCTGCGCTTTCACCAGAAGGTGACGGAACCCGGAGCCTACGGATTCGACGTATGAACCCGGTAGACATCTTCACCGACGGCGCGTGCAGCGGGAACCCCGGCCCCGGCGGTTGGGGGGCACTCCTGCGCTACGGCGACACCGAGAAGGAGTTGTTCGGCGGCGAGGACGCGACCACAAACAACCGGATGGAGCTGATGGCCGCGATCAAGGCGATCGAGGCTCTCAAACGCCCGGCGAGAGTGCGGCTGCATACCGACAGCACGTACCTCAAGGACGGCATCACGCGCTGGATCGCCGGCTGGAAATCGAACGGATGGAAAACCTCGGCGAAGAAGCCGGTCAGGAATGTCGATCTCTGGAAGCGTCTCGATGCGCTCGCCGCCGGACACGAGATCGAATGGCGCTGGGTGAAAGGCCATGCCGGCCACCCGGACAACGAACGCGCCGACGGCCTGGCGCGCAAAGGCCTCGCGCAGACGCGCGAGGCCGATGCGTAATCCGCTACAGCGGGATCAGAGCTGGCCGAGGATCGTGCCGGCGTCGCTGACCTCGTATCCGCCGCCCTCCTCGAGATTGAGCTGGGTCACGGTGCCGTCGTCGACGATCATCGAATAGCGCCGCGACCGGACCCCGAGCCCGCGGCCGACGAGGTCGAGCTCGACGTCGAGCGCCCTGGCGAAGTCGGCGCTGCCGTCCGCCAGCATCTGCACCTTGTCGCCGACATCCTGGCTCTTGCCCCACGCATCCATGACGAAGACGTCATTGACCGCCACGCAGGCGACGGTGTCGACACCCTTGGCCTTGATCGCGTCGGCTTGCTCGACGAAACCCGGCAGGTGCTTGGCCGAACAGGTCGGGGTGAACGCCCCGGGGACCGCGAACAGCACGACCTTCTTGCCGGAAAAAAGCTCGTCGGTCTCGACCGCCCCGGGCCCGTCCGCGCCCATCGCGGTCAGGGTTGCGGAAGGAATCTTGTCGCCGACCTTGATTGTCATGTCATGCCCCTCGCTGGTTTCGATCACGGTGACATAGGCGAAAGGCTGCCGCTTGTCACCCTGCGCGGCCGCACTTTCCGGGTTCAGCGTTCGGCGATCCGGGGAGATGCGCCGGCGGCTCGCTCTATCGCGTCGAGCACGGTCGCTTCGGTGAGCAGTTCGGGGAGCGCCTCGCCGTTGGGCCGCGCCGGCCCGTAGACCGCGTTGAACGGTATGCCGAAGCGGCCGAAGGACTTGAGATAGTCGCCGATCTCGTCGCTGGGCCGGGTCCAGTCGGCGACCATGGCCACGACGGATTTGCCCGCGAGCCGGCCGCGAACCGGGTCGTTGTTGAGCACCAGCGCCTTGTTGACCTGACAGGTGATGCACCAGTCGGCGGTGACGTCGACGAAAACCACCGCGCCGGAAGCCACCGCGGAAGCTATCGCCTCGCGGTCGAACGGCATCCAGTGCGCCTCCGCGGTTCTCGCACCGCCCGCCCCGGTGCCGGACCAGACCGCGATCGCCAGCGCCGCGGCGCCCGCCACCCCGGTAAGGCCGCGTCCGAGCCCCGCCGTCCGTTCGGCCCCGGGCCTGGCGAAGACGAGCCCGACGAGCAGAACGGCCAGCGCCGCGCCGACCGCAAGCGCGGGCCAGGTGCCCAGCTGCACCGCGAGCACCGTCACCAGCCAGACCGCGGTCCCGAGGAGGAGGATCGCGAGGCCCCGGCGAAGCGTGATCATCCACGCCCCGGGGCGCGGCATCCTGGTCGCGATACCCGGGAAGGCGGCGCCGGCGAAATAGGGCAGCGCCAGCCCGATGCCGAGGCACAGGAACACGGCATAGATCTCGATACTGCCGCGCGACAGCGCGAAGCTCACCGCCGTACCGAGGAACGGGGCCGAGCAAGGGGTCGCCAGCAGCGTGGCGAATACGCCCGTAAGGAAATGACCCGCGACCCCGTGCGTTTTCCGCCCGCTCGCCTCGACGGCGATGTCCGATACCGCGCCGGGCAGGCGGATCTCGAACAGGCCGAAGAGGTTGGCGGAGAACAGGGTGACGACGATCGCCATGAAGGCGAGGAACACCGGTTGCTGGAACTGGATGCCCCAGCCCACGGTCTCTCCGGCGAGGCGGAGCCCGGCGACCCCGGTCGCAAGCACCAGGAACGAGACCAGGATCCCGGCCGCGGAAGCGAGAAAGCCCGTTCTCACTTCCCTCCGGTCGCCGCCGCCATGCCCCATGGCGGACACCAGCTTCAGCGACAGGACCGGGAGCACGCAGGGCATCAAATTGAGGATCAGCCCGCCGGCGATCGCGAGCAGGAGTACCAGCCACAAAGCCATGTCCATCGTCTGGACAGGGGCCGGAGAGGCGGTCCGTGCGGCGGTGGGGGTCAAAGCCTGCTCGGACGCCCTGGCGCCGTCGACCACGGTAAACCGGATCTCCCGCCCGGCCAGACTTCCGCCTTCCTTGGGCGGCGCCAGGGCGGCGATACGGGCAAAGGCGGTCTTTCCGTCGTCGCCGATCCGGTAATCGGGAGCGCCGAAGGTCCAGCCGTCCGGCCCCTCGACGTAGATGTCGGGTCGCGCCAGGGGCGCATCGGCGGCAAGGGTGACCTCTAGCGCCCGGGTAACCTCTCCGCCGACCGCGGATGCCGAGGCGACGCGGATCGGCCGGTCGGAGCCGCTGCGCGGCACCAGCGCGTCGAACCGTTCGATCAGCGCGGCTTCGACCGAGCTGGTCGTCGCCCCTTCCGGCAGCCGTAGCGCGAGGTCCGCCACGTAGGGCACGCAAACGTCGTCGCAGGTCAGATAGGGGATCTTGGCCCGGAGCCTCAGCGCCCTGCCGGCATCCGTTACCGTTGCATCCACCGGGAGCACCACCTCGTCGCGGTAGCCCAGGGTCTCGAGGCCGATAACCGAAAAACGCTCCGGCGCCGGCCAGGAAAGCACCGCGCGGTCGAGGTTGTCGGAACCCGACCAGTCCGGATGCGGCGGGAACCCGGCGTCGCCCGGCGACCGCCAGTAAATTTTCCAACCCTCGTTCATACGGAAATGGATGCCCAGACGCAGCGTCCCGCGGTCGCCGACGGCATTCGACGCGGCGATCAGGCGGACGGCGCCATGCTCGTTGGTCCACCATTGGGAGGCCGCCGCCCGCGCCTCGCCCGGAAACGCGGCCCACGGCGCGAGCACGGCGAGACCGAGAAAAACGGCCAGACGGGATGTCAAATCGCGAATCACGTCGGATGCACCAATATCGCTCTTGCCGAACCTGGGCTATACTTCGACCGACAGCCGGTGCGGCATCGGTACCGGATATATAGATCGGCGATGCGCGGTGAAAATTCAAATTGTTGCGCGCGTCCGATTTCTCCGGTGCCTTTTCGGTCCGCGGTCGGATCCTGTCCGGAGGGCTTGACATGAGTGCCGAGGACGACAGCCAGGGCTACCTGACGGGCCAGCTTCTGGTGGCGATGCCCCAGATGGAGGATTCGCGCTTCGTCAGGACGGTGATCTATCTCTGCGCTCATTCCGCCGAGGGCGCGATGGGCCTCGTGGTCAACAAGCTGATGGACAATATCAGCTTCCCCGACCTGCTCGATCAGCTCAACCTCACCGGATCGGACGCGCCGGACGGCATCAAGGTCCATTTCGGCGGCCCGGTCGAGACCGGCCGGGGTTTCGTCCTGCATTCCGCCGACTACGTTCAGGACGCGACGCTGGTGATCGACGACACCGTGGCGCTGACGGCGACGATCGACATTTTGAAGGCGATCGCCACCGGCAAGGGACCGAAGCACAGCCTGCTCGCGCTCGGCTATGCCGGATGGGGACCGGGGCAGCTGGACGACGAGCTACAGCGCAACGGCTGGCTGTCGGTACCCGCGGATGACGGTCTCATATTCGGCGAGGGGCTGGACGAACGCTGGGAACGCGCCATCGCCAAGCTCGGCATCAACGCGAGCATGCTCTCGGGCGCCGCCGGCCGCGCCTGATACGCGGCGTCAGGACATCGACGAAGCGATCTCCTCGTAAGGAGGTATCGCCGCCTCGGGGCCGAGGGTCGCGACCGTCGGCCGGCCCGCCCTCAGGCGTCCTGAAATTCGGGCAATCGCGTCGCTATCGACCGCATCCACCGCATCGGTGATCTCCTTCGTCGGGAGCACGCGGCCGAAGATCAGCGTATGCCGCGCGATCTGCTCCGCTCGCGCGGCGGTGCTTTCGAGCGACATCAGGATTCCCGCCTTGAGCTGGGCCCGGGCGCGCGCCAGCTCCCCGTCGTCGGCGTCGTCCGCCATCGTCCTCAAATTGGCGCAGATGCGTTCGACCACCTCGGTCGCGCTTTCCGCGCCGGTCCCCGCGTAGATGCCGAACAGCCCGCTATCGGCATAGCTCGAGTTGAAGCTGTAGATCGAATAGGCCAGCCCCCGCTCCTCGCGGATGTCCTGGAACAGGCGCGAGGACAGGCCGCCGCCCAGCGCCGCCGAGAACACCGCCAGCGCGTAGTAGTCCGTATCCCGATGCGCAATACCTTCCAGCCCCAGCACAAGGTGCAACTGTTCCAGCGTCCGGACTTCGCGGCCGTCCCCGCCCGCATAGACGGCGGGTTCCGGCGCGGTCGGCGGGGCGCCTTGCAGCCCGCCGAACGCATCCTCGGCGATACGAGCGAAGTCGTCGTGGTCGACCTTTCCCGCCGCCGCGACCACGATCCTGTCGGCCGTGTAGTGGCGGGCGATGTAGTCGACCAGCGCGCCGCGTTCGATCGATCCGACCAATTGCGGCGTGCCGAGCGTCGGGCGGCCGACCGGCTGATCGGGAAACGCGGTCGCCTGGAAACGGTCGAACACGACGTCTTCCGGGGTGTCGTTGCTCTGGCCGATCTCGCGCAGGATGACCGCCCGCTCGCGCTCCAGCTCTTCGGTATCGAGCGCCGCGTGCTGCAGGATGTCCGCGACGATGTCGAGCGCGAGACCTTCGTCGCCCGCGAGGACGGTCGCGTGAAAGGCGGTGACCTCGCGCGACGTGTAGGCGTTCAGATGCCCGCCGACCGATTCGATCTCTTCGGCTATCGCGCGGGCCGAGCGCCGGCGGGTGCCCTTGAACGCCATGTGCTCGACCATATGGGCGATGCCGTTGACATCGGCGCGTTCGTGCCGGGTGCCGACGGCGATCCAGGCGCCGAGCGAAACCGTTTCGACCGTCGCCATGCGGTGCGTGACGACGCGCAGCCCGCTCGGAAGCCGCGTCGTGCGGACCGTCATGCGGCCCCTCTCAGGCCTATCCGGTCGCGCACGAAGGCCTTGATGGGCGCCGGGTCGTTGGCGAAGGTCTCGACGTGTTCGGGCAGCTCCATCAGCGCCGCGAGACGGGGCGGCAGGGACGGCCGGCTGCCGATCGAGGCCTCCACGGCATCGGGGAACTTCGCGGGGTGGGCGGTCGCCAGCGTGATCAACGGTATGCCGGGGTCGCGCCTCTTCGCCTGCCCCACCCCGTGTCCGACGGCGGTGTGAGGGTCGAGCAGAACGCGCGAGCGTTCGAAGACCTCCGCGATGGTCCGGCGGGTCTGATCGTCGTCCCGGCTTCCGGCCGTGAACAGGCCGCGGATACCGGCCATCGCCACCGCCGCCACGGTCATCCGCCCCGACTGGCCGAAACGCCCCGTCGCCCGGCGCACCGCGGCAGGGTCGCGGCGAACGGCGTCGTAGAGCAGACGTTCGAAATTGCTCGACACCTGGATATCCATGCTGGGGCTGAGCGTGGGCACGACATCGCCGATCTCCATGGCGCCGGTCTCCAGGAAGCGGGCGAGAATGTCGTTGCGGTTGGTCGCGACGATCAGCTGGTCGACCGTCAACCCCATGCATTGCGCGACGTAGCCCGCGAACACGTTGCCGAAGTTTCCGGTGGGTACCGAGAACGCGACAGACCTGTGGGGCGCGCCGATGGCGACCCCGGCGGTTATGTAATAGACCGTCTGCGCCGCGATCCTCGCCCAGTTGATCGAGTTGACGGCGGTCAGCCGGCAGTCGGCCCGGAAGCGGGCGTCTCCGAACATCGCCTTCACCAGGGCCTGGCAATCGTCGAAGGTTCCTTCGACGGCGATGTTGTGGACATTGGCGGCATCGACCGTGGTCATCTGGCGGCGCTGGACCTCGGACACCCGCCCCCTGGGGTGCAGCACGAAGATCTCCATGCCGGCCCGGTCGCGGCAGGCTTCGATGGCCGCCGACCCCGTATCGCCGGAAGTGGCCGCGACGATCGTCACCTCCTCGCCGCGCTTGGCGAGCACATGGTCGAACAGCCGGCCGACGACCTGGAGGGCATAGTCCTTGAAGGCCAGCGTCGGGCCGTGAAACAGCTCCAGCAGCCAGTCGTTGGCGTCCAGCTGGACCAGCGGCGCCACGCCGGGGTGCTCGAATCCGGAATAGGCGGCGGCGGCGATTTCGCCGAGCGTCGCCTCGTCGATCAGGGGTGCGGTGAAGGGCGCGATGATACGGGCCGCGACCTCGTGATAGGGAAGGCCAGCGAACCCGGCGAGGGTTTCGGCATCGAATCGCGGCCAGGTCTCGGGCAGGTAAAGGCCGCCGTCGGGCGCGAGCCCGCTCAGCAGCACATCCTCGAAATCCCGCGGCGGGGCCTCGCCCCGCGTGCTCACATACTTCACCCGACACCCTCTTTCCCAGGACGATGGGCATATACGCCGCCAGCCGCTTCGGGACAACCGGACCCCTCGTCAGCCCATTCCGAAATTCCTATGCTCCGGCCCCGATGACCGGCCTCGACCGTAACACGCTCAGCCTTGGCCTGTTCGGAGCAAACTGCTCCGGCGGGCTCGCCACCTCGACTTTCCCCGACCGCTGGGAAGCGAGCTGGGAGAACAACCTGGCGCTCGCCCGCATGGCGGACGATGCCGGCATGGACTTCATGCTGCCGCTTGGGCGCTGGATCGGTTACGGCGGGGAGACCAACCACAACGGCTCCAATTTCGAGACCCTGACCTGGGCCGCGGGCATCCTCGCCGCCACCAAGCGCATCATGGCGTTCGGCACGCTGCACGTGACGCTGATCAACCCGGTCTTCGCCGCCAAGCAGATGGTCACATGCCACCATATCGGCGGCGGACGGTTCGGGCTCAACATCGTCTGCGGCTGGTACCAGAAGGAGTTCGACATGCTGGGCGTCGATCTCGGCGCCCATGACCGCCGCTACGACCTCGGCCAGGAGTGGCTCGATATCGTCAACCGGGTCTGGACCGAGGACGAGCCGTTCGATTTCGACGGCGACTTCTTCACCCTCAGATCCACCGTGCTCGAACCCAAGCCGCTGGACGGGCGTCGCCCGATGCTGGTCAGCGCCGCGCTGTCGCCGACGGGGCGCGCTTTCGCGCTCAGAAACGCAGACATGCTGTTCACCGTGGTCTGGGATCTCGACGCATTGCCCGCCCAGGCGGCGGAAATCCGGAGCGGGGCGGAGGCGCGAGGCCGGGACGTCGGCATTTTCACCAACGCCTATGTCGTCTGCCGGCCGACCCGGAAGGAGGCGGACGAGTACCACCACCACTACGCCGTCGAGCATCGCGACACCGAAGCGGTCGAAACCATGGTCGTGGAACGCGGCTGGGACAGACCGGGCATCCCCGAGGATCGCCGGCAACTTTTCCGCCTGCGCGCCGCCGGCGGAAACAGCGGCTTCCCGATCGTCGGCGATCCCGATTGCGTCGCCGAGACCATGCGCCGGCTCTCGGATGGCGGGGTGACCGCGCTCGCGCTGGGTTTCCCCAACTATCTCAAGCACTTCCCCTATTTCCGCGACGAAGTCCTGCCGCGGCTCGAGAGAATGGGGCTCAGGTTGCCCGCCGGGCGCGGCTGAGGGCGACCCCGGCGGCGAGCCGGACCTTGCGCGGCGCCGCCATCCAGATGCAGAAGATGGAGACCAGCGCCAGCGCGGCGCAAAGCGCGAACGCCGGCCCATAGCTTCCCGCCCGGTCGAATATCACCCCGGTTATCCACGGGCCGGCGCCGGCGCCGAGATTGCCTCCGACGCTGATGAAACCGAACACCACGGCGAAGCGCGGCCCGGAATAGATGTCGGCCGCGATGGTGCCGTAAAGCGCGCCGAGCCCGTAGCCGAACAGGCCCTGGCAGGCGACGATCGCATAGACCAGCAGCGGCGAAGGCGCGGTCGGAAGCACGAGCAACAGGACATAGCAGAGAGCGAAACCGGACAGCGCGATCGTCCAGCCCCACTCCCGCCCGATGCGGTCCGACAACCCGCCGACCCCGATCTGCCCGAAGATGCCGCAGAACCCCACCAGACCGAGCGCGAGCGCGGCGAAATCGGGAGCGAATCCGACGTCCAGGAAATACCTGGTCTGATGAACCTGGACCGCGTACCAGGCGAACAGCCCGGTAAAATAGCTCAACGTCACCCACCAGAAGCGGCTGGTCCTTACGGCGCGCCCGAGCGTCCAGTCGGTGTCGGCCCAGCGCCGGTCGACCACCGTCTCGGGCCGCGGGCGCGGCGGGCGGTCGGTCCGCCGGCTTTCCCCGTCGGGCTCCAGTCCGACCGAAGCCGGGTCCTGCCGCTGGGCGATGACGTTGAGCGGGACGATGACCGCCACCAGGAGCACGGCGAGCGACACGCAGGCATGCCGCCATCCCTCGGTTTCGATCACCCGCTGAATCCAGGGCAGGATCACGATGGCGCCGACGCCGACGCCGGAGAACGCGATCCCGGTCGCCAGCCCGCGGCGGCGCACGAACCAGTTCGGCAGGAACATCGAGTGACCGGCATAGCTCATCGAAACCGCGAAGCTCACGGTCATGACGCCGAGGGTCAGGTAGAATTCGACCGGGGTGGTCGCCATGGTCGCGCATACCAGCCCGGCGGCCGTGATCGTCGCGCCCGCCGGGATCATCACGCGCGGGCCGAAACGGGTCACCACGAAGCCGAGCGTCGGGACCAGCATGACCGAGGCGGCGAACCCCATCGAGAACGCCGCCGCGGTCACGCCCCGCTCCCAGCCGAACTCGTCGAGAATCGGCGGGAAGAAGAGCGAGAACGAGGTCCGGGCGCTGACCCCGACCGACATCGTCACGAAAGCGATCCCCACCACCGCCCAGCCGTAATAGAACGGCAGCCGGGCGGCGAGCGTACGGCCGTTCATTCAGGCCCCGGCGGGCGCGAGGGCGGGACTCGGGTCACGATTCTCGCGGATCAGGATCGAGAGCAGCGCGGCCACGAGCGCGAGCGCGAAGGATACGACCCACACCCAGTCGTAGCGCGCGAAGAGCTCGAACAGGTGGCCGCCGAGGAAGGAGCCCGCCGCCGCGCCGAGCGAATGCGCGGCGAAGATGAGCCCCATCGTGAATCCCATGATGTGCCTTCCCATATGGCTCGCCACGAGGCTGGCGACGATCGGGAAGGTGGCGTAATCGAACATGCCGAACAGCACCGCGAAGGCGAAGAGGAGCGTCGAGCTTCCGGGTATCTGCAACAGAACGAGGAAGGTAAGCGCCCGCATGAAGTAGATCGAGGCGAGCAGCGCCGGGCGGTGGAAACGGTCGGAAAGGTGGCCGAACGCGATCATTCCGGCGAGGCTGAACGCGGACATCACCCCGTATGCGGTGGCGCTTTCGAGCGGCGGGAAGCCGCAGGCGACGGCATAGGGGATCAGGTGGATCTTGATCACGCCCCCGGTCGTGAAGCCGCAAATCGCGAACCCGCCGGCGAGCAGCCAGAACGTCCGCTGGCGGGCGAGCCCGGACATCGCGGCGCGGGAACGCGGGCGCGAGCCGCGACCCGGACCGGACCGGGCCGCGCCGGCGGCCGCATCGCGCCGCCCGATCAGAAGGTTGACCGCGATCGCGGTGGCAACGATGGCCGCGGCCGCGATCAGCAAGCTGGAGCGCCATCCGAACAGCCCGATCAGCAGCGCCAGCAGCGGCATGAGCGCAATCTGGCCGGCGGTACTGCCCGATACCGCCACTCCGGTGGCAAGCCCGAGACCGCGGTCGAAATGGGCCGCGACGGTGGTCGACACCAGCGAGGGGGAGATCGCGGCGAAGCCGATGCCGCCGACGATGCCGATGAACAGCACCAGCTGCCAGGGCTCGGACATGACCGCCGCGAGCCCGATCGCGATCGCGGCGAGCGCCATTCCGAACGCGTAGACGAGCCGCGGGCCGTGCCGGTCGATCGCCATCCCGGCGGCGGGCGCGACCAGCGCCATCGTGGTCAGCATCACCGCCCCGGCGGTCGAGACCAGGCCGTAGCTCCAGCCCAGGTCCTCCTTGAGGTAGGGCATCAGCAGGCCGATCGAGTTGCGCGCGGTGATCACGATGCCGAGCATCAGAAACAGCGCGCAGACCACGACCCAGCCCTTGCCGGTCGAGCGCGTGTCCATGTCGGATGCTTGTCCTGCGGCCAAGGGACCCCCGTACCCGGCAACCCCCCGGACGGGCGAGCGGCAATCCAGGGACCCCGTTAGCGCCGGTTATAGGCGGACTCGGCGGAGGGCCGCCAGAGCGGGGGGGGCCTATGTCGCTGCGTGTCTAGGAATGACCGTTACCCAACCTTGCCGCCCGGCCGACCGCCTCCCCCACCTTGCTCATGTCGGAAACTACGGCGTACTCCCAGACTCCGAAGCCGCCATGGGCGTTGACGGCGCGCACCCAACGCCGGGCCGCCTGCGCCTTCACCTCTTCGAGCGGGTCGTAGCCCTTGGTTTCCAGGATCAGATGGCGCTCCCCGTCGCCCGCCAGCCGGACGATGAAGTCGGGCAGGTATTCATGATGCTCGCCGTTGTGCAGATAGGGTATGCCGAAGCCCAGGCCTGCGTTCTTGACGAACGAATGCACCAGGTCGTTCGTGTCCAGCCTATAGGCGGCTGTCTGTTCCCATTTGGCGGTATCGGGCACCACCGCGTTGATGTGGCTCTTGACGATGGGGTACGGCTCGCGCCGGGTCTCGAAGTCGACCTCCACCGTCGACCCCGGGCCTCTTCCGCTCTCGGTGCGCGGCAATTCGATGTCCTCGCCCGCGCGGTCATCGGGTTGGATCGCGGCGACGAGCCGTTCCACCAGCCAGCCGTACCAGGGAGACAGGAAGGCGTCCACGTCCCGCGCCGGAGCGACGGGCTGGACCTTCTCGTCGAGATAGCGGGCGACGATCGACGCGAGTTGGGTAAACAGGACATGGGGCGGCGCTTCGCAGCCCGGTTGCCGGAGAAAGTCCCGTGTCAGATCCCGCGCCATCTCGAACGCCAGACGCTGGAGGCGCTGCCCTTCCCGATAAGGGTTCAGGTCCACCCTTACGAGGCGCCCTGGGCCGATCAGCGACGGCCGGCCCGTATTGCTCGGCAGCCCCGCCTTCATCTCCACCTCGGGCGGGATGTCCATGGGGTCGAGCCGGAGCGGGGCGATGCTGTCCCAATCCACCGTCACACGGTGCCGGATGCCCTGCGTATAACCCTCCACGCGGGGAAACCGGATCTCCAGATCCGCCTTCTCGGGCACCGACCGGATGCGCCAGGTTCTTGGTGGCGGTTTCGGTCCATTGACCGGCGGGTTTTCCTTCAACGGGACGATCTCGAACGGAACGCCGAACACCTTGGCCACTTCCTCGCCGAGCCTGCCGTCCTCCCCAACCGCGTAACTGGAGCGCCGCAACCCTCGACCGACGACCTGTTCGCAAAGCAATTGCGACATGAACGGCCGAAGTCCGATTATGTGAGTGACCGTGTTGCAGTCCCATCCCTCCGTCAACATTCCGACGCTTACGATGCACCGCACGTCCCGGCCGGGCGGGTGGAGAGGCCGTTCGAGCTTTTTCGCCAGGGACTCGAACCCTTCCGGGTAGAGGGATCGGCCCTGCCCGTCCCTTGGCCAGCCCGTCTTTCCGACGGTATCCAGCGTGAGGCGCATCCACCGGTCCTCGTCGGACTTGGCCTGCCCGCTGTCGGACTCGCGCACGACCTTGGAATCGACGCGGATGGTGTTGACGGTCCCGTTCGCGTTGCGCAATCCGTCGAGACGCGCCGGGGGGATGCCTACCGGCGTCTCGTCTTCCGCGATCCATCGGTGGATGACCCTGGCGAGCGCGGTGTTCTTGCACACGACGATGAACACCGGCGGGCGGCTTTCGTCCTCGCGCCGTTCCCATTCCTCGCGCAGTTCCTCCCACAGGCCGCCGAGCATGGCCAGCGGCACATGCGCGTATTTCAGCACCGCTTCCGGCTTCACCCTGGCGCGCCGACCGCCACGTTCCGCCGGGGTCAGCCTGGGCAGGATCCAGCGCCAGATGTTGAAGTAACCCGGAACCGCGTTGCCGCTCGTGTCCCGCACCGCCAGCTGGGGGATCTTGACCAGCCCCGACTCGATGGCGTCGACGAGCCCGAAATCGCTTACCACCCACGGGAACGGCCGGTTGGCGTCCTGCCCTACCCGGCCCAGATAGTAGGGCGTGGCGGACAGGTCGATGCACCGGTTGATTCCGCGGTGCTTGTGGATGCGGTCGAGACCGTCGATCCAGACCGTCGCTTCCCGGTAGAATGCCTCGCTCTCGTCGTCTTCGCCGAACAGATCGTCCTCGCCGTCGTCCGGCTCCTCGCGCCGGATGCGGTAGGCATGGTGCGCTTCGTCGTTCATCACGAAGATGTTGCGCTTGCCGCCGATCTCGCGCCCGAGGACGCGTTCGATGAGCCTGGCGTCGCTCTCCACGTGGCGCACCGACTCCACCGAGACCGATTTCAGATTGCCCTGCCGGTCCCGCTGTTCGTCGAGCACGGCAATCAGGCCGGTGGCCTTCTGCAGGTCGAGATCGTCAAGGGTCAGATAGCGCGTTCCCCGCACCGTCGTCGTCCTCGGGCCGATGCGGACGGTCTCCCGGGTGCGGACCTCGCGTCCGGCGCGCAGAACCTTCGCCGATTGCCCGGCGGCCTGGATCGTTCTCGGCTCGAAAACATGCCAGTTGGTGACCAGCACATGCCCCCGCGCGAGCTGCGGCATCAGGTGCGACGGCACAAGATCGCGCGTGCGGTAAAGGCTCGCCTCGCCGCCTTGCGGCTTGAGCTCTTCCAGACGGTTGCGGATCGTGACGTTGGGGCAGACCACCAGCACCACGTCGGAAAAGCGTGCATCGCTTCGGTCGTTCACCTTGTTGAGGATGCTCCAGGCGGCGAGCATCGCCATGACCGTCGTCTTGCCGGTGCCGGTCGCCATCTTGCAGGCGTAGCGGGGAAAGGCACGCATCCCGTCCGCCTTCGTCTCCGCGCCCGGCTCGTCCAACGGGACGTCGATCCCCTGAAGGAAGTCCGGGCGCGCTTCGGTCAGGAACACAATCGTCTCGGCGGCCTCAATCTGGGCGAAGAACAGCCGGTGCCGGCGTCCGTCCCTGTGCCAGTGGCGCAGCAACTCCATGGTCGTCCGGGTCACGCCGGCCTCGCCGCTGAGAGCCAGCGGCCGCCATTCGGCGAGCCTGGCGCGGATGCGGTTGACCAGCTTCAACTCGATGGCCGTCCCGGCGCCTTCCGGGTCTTCCGCCGACTCGCGCCGCGGCGACCGATAGAAATACATGGCGGGCCGTCGGCCTTGACGCCGCTCCGGCGGGTCGTGCTCCGAAATTCGCCAGTACTCGGCGGGTTCCTCGAACGGAGAGTTGAGGATGGGTTCGGGAACCTCGTGCGCGTTCACGGCTCGACTCCGAAGGCGCGGCAGATCGCGTCGAGCTTCTCGACGACCTCGGGGTGAATCTCGTTGGGAAGCATAACGGCGGCGATCTCGTGATATCGGGTATAAGGCAGGTCGTGGATGCCCGCCGCCTCCAGCAACGGAGGAAGAACGTCCGTTCGCGCCTTTGTCCCGTTCAGGAACACATGATCGCCGAGCGGGTCGTCGATCACGGCCGGTGGAAACTCACGCCGCATGTGGGCGAGCATGTCCTCAAGATGCGGCGCAGCGGCATCGGCGCCTACAGTGGTCTCGACGAAACGTGCGAGCGGATCCGGGTGGACGAGATAACTTTCGATCTCGTAGCGCCGCCAGCGAAGTCGTTGCAACCCGATCCCGGTGATTTCCGTCCCTTGGATATCGGGATGTGCGTCTCCGTCGACGAGTTGGAGACCCGGCAGGTCTCCGCGCACGAGTTGCAAAGCCTCGAAATGCTCTCGCGCCTTGATGCCGTGACCGCCGACACCGCCGTTCCGTGTCTCGAAGACCGTGGGCTTCCACATCGCTTCAGTCGTCAGCAGGGTCTCGGCGCGGTGACCGAGCAGGGCGGCCCAGGTGCGCAGGATGTCGATGTCCGTGTAGTCCTCCACGTAGAGAATGCCGCGCACGTCGAGCGCCTGCATCACATCCGCGTTGCTCAACGCACGAAGCGAGGAGACAAGCCGGTTGCGCTCCGCGGTGTCTGCGACCATCCGCGGCCTGTTGAGTACGACGCACAGTTCGCGCGGTTCGACCGCGTTGATGACAACCTCGGAGTGAGTTGCAACGATGAGTTGCGAGCGCTGCTGGGCAGCAATCGTCCGCAGTTCGTGATAGATGGCATCCTGAAGGATTACGTGCAAATGCGCATCGGGTTCGTCGAGGAGAAGCACGGCGCCCGGGCGCGTGTTGAGAAACGCCAGCAGCATCAAGACCTGCTGAAAACCGCTGCCGGCACTCGCTATGTCTAATACGGGACGCGCGCCACCTACCGCGTTCGTGGTCCTGTATTCCGCGCGAATGTGTGGGCCGCCTATATCGGGAGGAAGCAATTCATAGCCGAAGAGCTTTCCGATGGACGCCTGGATGGAGTCCCAGGCAAGCCCAAGATCGAGTGGATTGGAGTGTGCCCCCGCGAGGAGATTGCGCAGGACTTCGCCCGGTCGGCCCAGTCCGAGAAGTTCTTCGATCTTGGGCGGCTGGAACACGGGCTCGTCTGTTCCGATTCCGGTCATCGGCGGGATGAACGCCACATGAAGGTCGAGCTCACGCAGCACTTCGGATGGCACATTCGCCTTGGGCCGGACATAAATCTGCTCGGAACTATCGGCGATCAATTCCATGGTCACGGACCAGCCGCTACCGTGCCTGACTTCGATCTCGATTGGATTGTTGCGGTGATATGACCGATTTACCCACAGTAGATCGAAGTTCCGCAAGGGAACGGATACGAACGCCTGCCGAGCAATTGGTGCCCGCTTGTATCCTTGGCGGGGATTGAAGTCGCCAAGTTCTCGCCAGCGCCGCAGCGCCAGAGCCCATGACGCGATTGCCTGAAGAACCGTCGTCTTGCCGGTGTTGTTGGGGCCAGCCAGCACAACGTGCCCCGGCAAGTGGAACTCGACCTCCCCGAACCGCTTGAATCCGCGGATGCGGACCGTGTGGATCACGCCTCCGCCTCGTCCAGCCGCTTCACCACCATCAGCTCGTTGCCGCGGTCGTCGACGACCTTGACCGCGATCTGGCCGTGCTCGCCCGCCTGGAACGCCGCGCTGACGGTGCCCGACAGATGCGACCACACGCTGTCGTCGAACTCGCCGCGCAGCGAACGCTTGAGCCCGTCCCATGCGGAGGTCCGCGGAAAGAACGCCTGGCAGACGTGGAAGCAGAGCCCGTTATAGTCGGTGTCGAGAAACCAGGCCGGCACGTCGGTCCCTTCCCGGTGGTCGGAGTCCATCGCCACGGGGTCGAACACGTCGAGGCCGAGAAGCTCCACGCGGTATTCGTCGTCCGCCGCCCGCCTAATGCGCGCGTCCGGCAGGCCGCAGACCGAGAAGATCTGGCTCGACCTCATGTTCTTCAGCAGGTCGCCCATCACCAGATCCATGCTCGCCTGGACGTAGGTCGCGGGCACGCCGATCGTCCGTTCGCAGGTCTCGATCAGGCGTCTCGCGTCGGGCTGGATCGCGAACCCGATCGCGTAAAGCTGGGCGTAGCCCTTGGCGTAGGCCTCTCGCGCGGCCTCGAACACCAGCGTTTCCGCCATCGCCCCGTTCTCCGGGCCGAAGACGATGGCGGCCGTCCTGTCTCCGTCCCCCTCGATCGATGCCTCGGCGGACAGGTTCATGGTCCGCGCGGGCCGCCGAACCTTCGAGAGCGCCACCTTCTGTCCGCCGCCGAGATGCAGCACGGGCGAGCGCCGCAGCACCTCGATCATGCGCTCGACGTGATCGGCGTAGGCGTCGACGGCGGCGGCGTCGCCCGAATCCTCCTCGCCATCGCCCTCCCAGTCCACCGGCGTCGGGATGGTCGCCTCGACGCAGAACGGACCGCTCACCCGCGTCACGTTCCCGTCCCTCTCGGGCCGGTCGACCAGCACCTCCTCCTTCGCCGGCTCGTCGTTGGCGATGGATTCGAGGGTGACATGCGGCACGATCCCGCCGACTTCCTCACCCTTCCTGTTCTGCCGACGCTTGTACTCGAAGCCGCCGGCGGGACCTCTGTCGGGCTCGTTGAGCCGGTGGTAGTCGAAGGTGGCCGTGAGCAGCCGCTGACGCGCCAGCGCGATCGGCACCCGCGAGGTATCGCAGGTGATCCAGCGCCGCCCCCACTTCTCCGCGCACCACGCGGTCGTCCCGGAACCGCAGGTCGGGTCCAACACGAGGTCGCCCGGATCGGAGGTCATCAGGAGGCAGCGTTCGACGACTTTGGTGTTGGTCTGGACGACGTACACCTTCTCGTCGGTGAAGCTGCCGGTCAGAGTGTCGGTCCAGAGATTGCCCCGCTCTTTGTACGGGAAATCTGAAGCAAAACGTCGGTATCGAAGGCTGTTGGCCGCGACGTGGATACGGCTCGCTTCGGCGAGACGTTCCAACCCGTCGGGATAGTTAGGTTTCCAGTGCGCGTTAGCTCCCGGGCGGTAGACCCTTCCCTCGAATGTAAACGGCTGCGGCTCCCGAGCCGCGCTCTGTCCTTGAATGTTATCCGAACTGTATAGACGAGCGCCTTCCGGCAACGGCGTTTCCCGACGCTTTTCCGCCGCGGTAACGCCCCGGTAACTCCCATCGGGCAGCAGCACCCAGCGCGCGTTGCCTTCGCCGAGAACGACAGGCTGCTCCTCGAACAGCTTACGCACCTTCAGCCGGTCCGGATCCCTTGCGTACCACAGCAGGAAATCTCCGAGCGTCGCTAGTGTTCGGGTCTGGAACCCGGAAGTGGTCTGGAAGCTGATCTGCGAGACGAAGCACTCCGCGCCGAACACCTCGTCCATCACCTCGCGGACATGGTGCAGGTTGGTGTCGGACATCTGCACGAAGATGCTGCCCGAGGGATGCAGCAGCTCCCGCGCCAGCAGGAGCCGGTCGCGCAGATAGGTCAGGAAAGAGTGGACTCCGAGCTCCCAGGTGTCGCGGTAGGCCTGCACCATCTCCGGCTCGCGAACCATGTCGTCGTCGGCGCCGTGGGTCACGCCGCGCTTGCGCACGAAGGGCTGGAAGTTGGAGCCGAATTTCACCGCGTAGGGCGGGTCCATGTAGATCGTCTGCACCTGCCCGCCGAGACCCTCGTAGTGGAGGAGCGAGTTCATCACCACCAGCGAGTCGCCGAGGACCAGCCGGTTCACCCAGCCGTCGCGGTGCTCGTAGGCCTTGAGCAGCCGGTCGTGGATCGGCAGGTCGGTCTCGCCGAACAGGTCGAGCATGTCCGCCTGGCGGTCGCTCCTGTGGCCTTTCAGGGTTTCCAGGATCGCGGCGGTGGACAGCCGCTCGTGGACGAACAGCGGCAGGGTGGGCACGTCGAAGGACAGCCGCTCGGCCTTGCCGGCCCAGTCGAGCGCCGGCGAGAGCGACGGGTCGTAGCTGTAGGTGACGGGTTTCTTCTTCTTGCGGAACTGCGCCTGCGTGCCCACGTCCGGCCGCAGCAAAGCGCTCGCCTCGGGGTGCCTGTATCCCTCGGCGCGTCGTTCTTTACCGGGGCGACTCATCGGCCCCCACCCCCCTACTCCGCCGCCTCGCTGGTTTCGCCCGCGGCCGGGCCCATCGAGGCGGCGAGGTCGTAGCGTTCCAGCATCTCGTCGACGAGGCCGGTCGCGGCCTGCCAGTCATAGGTGCGGTAGGCGTGGTTCCGGGTGACGAACTGGGCGCCGGCGTAGAACATCTCGTACTGGGCGTGGCGCGAGGCGAACTCGGAGCCGATCGCGTCCCAGGCGAGCTTGAGGAACTTCACCCGCGGCTCGGGATCGGAAACCGGAGATTGCTGCGTGCGCTCGATATAGTCGGCGAGCGCCGGGTTGGCGAAATCCCTCGCCGATGACGGCAGCATGATCAGCGCGCCGCCGGCGAGCTCGCGCAGCTTGGTGATGAAGTTCGGATAAAGCTCCTGCGTCAGCACCTGCGAGGTGTACATCAGGTTGCGGTCGGGCACGTAATGGCCGTGATACTCGCCGCCGCCCGCCTCCATGCCGTAGACCAGCCCCTTGACCATCGCGGTCTGCGCGGCGAGATGGCCGAGCTGTTCGCGCACCGAGGGAATGGTCGCCGTGCCGATGGTCTCGGCGATCCTGTGCGCGACGCCGACCAGGAACTGCATCTTCACCATCAGGCGGATCTGCGCCTGGTAGTTCTGCATGTAATGCGCGTAGGTGTCGGAGAACTGGGCCCGCGCCATGTCGGTGTCGCGATAGACGAACACCCGTTCCCACGGCACCTTCACGTCGTCGAAATAGATCAGCGCGTCGTTCTCGTCGAAATGGGTCGACAGGGGGTAGTCGTATTCGGTCGTGACGGAGCCCTCGTAGGACCGCCGGGACATCACCTTGACGCCCTTCTGCGCCATCGGGACGGCAAAGGAGATCGCGTATTTCTCCTCGCCCGGCTTGAGCGGCTGGATGTTGGCGCACAACACCTCGTTCGCCATGATCGAGCCGGTGCCCAGCATCTTCGCGCCGCGCACCGTGATGCCTTCCGAATCCTCGTCGACCACGCCGCAGGTCAGGAACTCATCGCCCTGCTCGCCGGTGTCCTTCGACCGGTCGGCCTGCGGGTTGATGATGACGTAGGTCATGTAGATGTCGTTGTCCCGCGCCCAGGCGTAGTAGTCGAGCAGCGCCTGTGCGCGCGCCTCCGAGTGCCGGCGGAACAGGTGGATGCCCATCACCTGCCCCGCCATCGAGGACGCGATGTGGTCGGGCGACCGCCCGAGCCAGCCCCCGGAGAGCCGCATCCACGCGACGATCGCCTTGCGCCGCTGGACCAGCTCGTCATAGGACTTGGTGAGCTGCCAGGCGCGGTTGACCCGCTCGCCGCTGGTCGGCGATTCGAAGGTCATCAGCTCGAGGTTTTCCGGCCGGCACTGGAAGTCGTAGAGCGCGCAGGCCGAATTCACCGCGTTCCGATAGGCCGGATGAACGGTCACGTCGCCGACGCAGACGCCGTCGAGATAGACCTCGCGCCCGTCTCTCAGGCTTTCGCGGTGTTGGTTTCCGTCCTTCGGCATCCGGCTACCCTCGTCTCTCGAACGCGCCGCATCATACCAGCATTTCCGCGAGTTGCAGCGCACGGGGACCGTACCTATGGTGCCGCCGGCGGCGAGCGCGGGGAGGGGTTGCGATGGAACATGTCGAAACGGGCTTTCCGGAGCCGGGCGCGCTTTACCTGGAGCCCACCTGGTATTTCGACCACGACACGCCCGCCGTCCGGGAGTTCGCGCTGGCGAAGACCGCCGGCGCCGACACGCCGGTCGCCAGGGCGGTGGCGCTGTTCTACGCGATCCGCGACGAGATCCGTTACGACCCCTACACCATTTCCGACGACCCCGAGGACTACAGGGCCAGCCGCGTTCTGGAAGAGGGCGCCGCGTTCTGCGTGCCCAAGGCCAACCTGCTCGTCGCCTGCGCGCGCAGCCTGGGAATCCATGCCGGGCTGGGTCTGTCGGACGTCACCAACCATCTCTGCACCGAGCGCCTGCTCCGGCTGATGGGGGGGAGCAACCTGTTCGTCCACCACGGCTACGCGGTGCTCCACCTCGACGGGCAGTGGATCAAGGCGGCGGCCACGTTCAACCTGGAGCTCTGCGAAAAGTTCGACGTTCTGCCGACCGAGTTCGACGGCAGCAGGCACGCGCTGTTCCAGCCGTTCGACGGCCAGGGCCGCCTCCACATGGAGTATGTCAGGGATCACGGGGTCTGGTCGGATTTCGACTTCGACCGGGTGATCGACGACTTCCGGGACCTGTATCCCGATACCCTGTTCGCGGACTGCGCCATGGAGCGTGCGAGGAACTTGGCGCGGCAGGCGGCGCGGTTCGAGGACGAGCGGCCGGTCGTGTGACCCCGGAAGAGACGGCCGCGGCGCTACTGGGCGAAGCGCGTTTACGCGGCGTGCCGGTGGACACGCTGCCGGAAGCGGTCAGGCCCGCGGGCTACGCGGGCGGCTACCGTATTCAGCGGGCGCTACGCAAATGGTTCGCCGGCCGGGGCGATCGGCCGCCCGCGGGCTACAAGCTCGGCTGCACCACGCCCGTCATGCAGGAAATGCTCGGCGTCGATGCGCCGGTCTATGGCGGCGTCCGCGCGGGGGATGTCCATCGGAGCGCGACCGGGCTGCCGTCATCCGCGTTCCGCGCGCCCGGTATCGAGTGCGAGATCGCGGTCCGGCTCGGCGTGGATATCGATGCCCGCGACCGGCCGGCGAGCCGGGAGATAGCGGCCGAGGCGATCGCCGAAGCGATGCCGGCGATCGAGATCGTGGATAACCGCTACGGCGACTGGTCCGCGCTCGGCACCCCGACGCTGATCGCCGACGATTTCTTCCAGGCGGCGTGCATTCTGGGACCGCCCGCCCGGGAGTGCGACCCGATGGCGCTCGATACCGTCACCGGCCGGACGCTGATCGACGGGTCCGAGACGGGGCGGGGCCGGGGCGCGGACGTGCTCGGTCATCCGCTCGACGCGGTCGCCTGGCTCGCCGGCGCTCTGGGCCGGCGGGGCGCGATCCTCCGCGCCGGCGAGCTGGTCATGACCGGATCGCTCGTGAAGACGGTATGGCTGGAGCGTTTCCCTACCCTGGCCCGCGTCGAGATCGACGAGGTGGGGACGGCGGAGGTCAGGCTGGGCTGACCATCCGAGTTTGGAGAGCGATCGCCTGCCGCCGGCGATGCGTTACCTGATGAACAACTGGACAACCGCGATCGCGAGCATCGCTCCACCCGCGATCGCGCCCATGGCGCTGAGCAAGATCCACACCTTCAGGTTGAGCAGATCCTCGCGAGTGGCGGCATGCTCCATGAAGGATTCTATTCTCGCGAGCCTCTGCCCGAAGGCGTCTTCGGGGGTGGTGGCCTGGGTCGCCATGTTCCGCTCCGTCGTCCCGCTGGGGCAAACATAGGAAACCCGACATGGACAACTAAGAGAAATCGGGTGTCCGAAATGCTATCGGCGGTTGTGCACTACTCCTCGACCGCGACCGCCCTGCCGCCGAGGATTTTCTGGCCGACCGCCGGCACGCCGCCCTCCTCGCCCCAGCGCGGCGCCGATTCGATGTGGATGTCGAACTGGTCGAGCATCCTCATGCAGCTCTGGTCGACGATGTCCTGCAGCGTCACCGGACGGTTGTAGAACGCCGGCACGGGTGGGAAGATGACCGCTCCCAGCCGGCTCAGGCGAATCAGGTTGTCGAGATGGCCGGAATGAAGCGGCGTCTCGCGAATCGCCACCAGCAGCGTGCGGCGTTCCTTGAGGACGACGTCCGCGGCGCGGCTGATCAGGTCGCCGGTATTGCCCATGGCGACGTTGGACATCGTCTTGATCGAGCAGGGCGCGATGATCATGCCCTTGGAATGGAATGAGCCGGACGAGATCGACGCGCCGATATTGCCGACTTCATGCACCTCATGGGCGAGCGCGTGGATGTCCGCGATGTCGACATCGTGTTCCATCTTGAGCGTCAGCTTGGCCGACCGGCTCATCACCAGATGGATCTCGTACGCGTCGGTCTGGCGCAGCATCTCCATCAGGCGGACACCGTAGATCGTCCCGGTGGCGCCGGTGATGCCGACGATGATGCGCTCCATGAACAACCCCCCAACGACGCGTTCTGGTATAAAAGCGGCGCTAATCTAGCGAACGACGGACATTGCGAAAAGGACGCCGTGATGCGGCGGCAGGGTCGACAACGGGTGACCGGAAACCCGACGGAGGCATCGGACGGCGGCATCCGCCGTAGCGAGTGCTCTTCGTTCCTCCGCGCGCGAACGCTTGGCGCGGCGGGCGCCTGCGCGGCGGCCGCGACGTTGCTGGCCGTCGCGCCAGCCTTCTCCGCGCAGAACGCGGCGGCGGCCGGGCCCGGCGCATCTTCCTATCCGTCGATGATCGGCAAGATCGTTCGCTACCGCGCTCGCCACGAAGACACGCTGATACGCCTGCCGCGCCGCTTCAACGTGGGCTACACCGAGCTGCGTTCCGCCAACCCGTATGTCGATCCTTGGCTGCCGGGCGCGGGCACCGAAATTCTGATTCCAACCGCCCATATCGTCCCCGACGGCGCGAAAAAAGGGCTTGTGCTCAATCTCGGAGATCAGCGGCTCTACTATTTCAAGCCGGACGGGAAAACCGTGGTCTCGTTCCCCGTCGGAATCGGCAGGGAAGGCTGGTCGACGCCGATCGGACGCACCAAGGTGGTGCGCAAACGCGAGAAGCCCACCTGGTACGTGCCGAAGTCCATCCGGGCGGAGCGCCCGTACCTCCCGGCGGTGGTGCCACCCGGACCCGCCAATCCGCTGGGCTCGCACGCGCTCTATCTGGGCTGGAACTCCTATCTCCTGCACGGGACGAACAAGCCGTACGGGATCGGCCGCCGGGCCTCGCATGGCTGCGTCCGACTCTACCCGGAAGACATAGCCCGGCTGTTCAGGACAATCCCCATCGGCACCCCCGTCACCGTGGTCGATCAGCCGGTCAAGATCGCCTGGGCGAACGGCGAACTGATGCTGGAGGCGCATCCGAGCCAGTCCCAGTCGGACCAGGTGGAGTGGGGGGAAACGATGACCCGGGAGAGCGTGCCGGAGATCGCCTACCGGCTGATCTACGCGGCCCGCACGGACGCGGGAAGGCTCGACTGGAAATTGATTCGCCGGGAACTGCACAAGCGGAGCGGAGTCCCGGTCAGCGTGCTGAAACCCGGGGATGCCGCAGGCTAGCGTCCAGGGGGAGGGCCCGAACGCGGACGCTCGGGCCGCCCGGCCTCTTACCTGGAGCGGACCTTACTTCCGCATCTTCTCCTGCATCATGCGGTCCATTTTCATGGCCGCGGACTTGGCTTCGTTGGCGGCGCGCTCGGCCGCGGCAGCCGCGCGTTCGGCGGCGCGGGCCGCGTCTTCGGCGCGCTTTCCGGCCGCGTCGGCCTTGGCACCGGCAGCGGCAGCCGCGTCGGCGGCCTGCTTGGCGGTCGCCTCGGTGGCCTCAAACCGATTCATCGGCACCGTGTCGCAGGCCGCGATGAACATCACGGGCAGCGCGACGAGCGCACATGTCTTCAATGCCTTCATTATCGTATCTCCTTCGTCGGTCGAATACGGTTGCCGTCCGATGCGTTTCACCGAAGCATGGGTCAGCCGGCCGACCTGGCGGCGTCAATGACGGTGAATTGGTAGAACCTACAGTATTGCGCGAACCGGCGCCAGTATTCGCGGCGATGTCACACCCGAAAGGCGACATCGGGACCGGAGGATCAATCGGTTCGCGTCCCCGGTTTCGATCCGTATCGCCACTGTCGCTCCGACAGGCGGAATCGGTGGCGCCTTGGCCATTGGAGGGAGAGAAATGGCGCGCTAGAATTTTGTCCTGCGCTCCGCAATTGTGAGTCGACCGCCGGAACCGGCGCAACTGCGGGAGGGGTGTTTCGATGCTGCTCAACCGGGCTTTGGCCAAGGTGGCGTCCACCGGAAGCCTGACGCTGATCGACGCCAACGGCCGCACCCACCGGATCGAAGGATCGCCAGGGCCGGAATGCACCGTCCGGCTTCACGACCGCCGATTGCATCGGCAACTGGTCACCAATCCCTGGCTCCGGGTGGGCGAGGCCTACATGGACGGTACGCTCACCATCGAAGAAGGGACGCTCGGCGATTTCATCGAGTATTGCTGCATCAATTCCAGCGAGGCGGAAGACAATCCGGTCTTCAGGCTGTCGGAATGGCTGAACCGCAGGACGCGATGGCTGCAACAGCACAACCCGGTCGGCCGCGCCCGGCGCAATGTCGCTCATCATTACGACCTGTCGGACACGCTCTACGACCTCTTCCTCGACAAGGACCGGCAATATTCCTGCGCCTATTTCACCGACGACGACAACACGCTGGAAGAGGCGCAGGAGAACAAGAAACGTCACCTCGCGGCGAAGCTCCGCCTCGGCCCCGGCCAGCGGGTGCTCGATATCGGCTCGGGATGGGGCGGGCTCGCGCTCTATTTGGCCGGTATCGCCGATGTCGACGTCACCGGCGTGACCCTGTCGGAGGAGCAGCACCGGGTCGCGGAGCGCCGCGCGGCGGAAGCCGGGCTTTCGGGGCGGGTGCGGTTCCTGCTCGAGGATTACCGCCACCGCACGGGCCGGTACGACCGCATCGTCTCGGTCGGCATGTTCGAACATGTCGGCGCCCGCCATTATCGGGAGTTCTTCGCCAAGCTGCGCGAACTCCTGCCCGACGACGGTGTCGCCCTGCTCCATTCGATCGGCCGCATGGAGCCTCCCGGGACGACCAGCGCGTGGCTTCGGAAATACATCTTCCCCGGAGGCTACACGCCGGCCATGTCGGAGGTGCTCGCCGCCCTGGAGAGGGAAAAGCTCTACGTCACCGACATCGAAATATTGCGGCTGCACTACGCCAAGACGCTGTCTCACTGGCATCAGCGGTTTCAGGACAATCGTGAGCGCATCGCCGGCCTTTATGACGAGCGATTTTGCCGGATGTGGGAATTTTATCTGAAGGGCTGCGAGATGGCGTTCAAATACTGGAACCAGATGGTGTTCCAGATGCAGATCGCCCGCAACCAGGACGCGGTGCCGCTGACGCGCGACTACATCACCGACTGGGAGCGCGCGCAGGCCGCCGGCGAGGCGCGCCGGGCCGAGATCGCCGCCTGAGTCCGTCCACACACCCGGGTTGCGGTACCCGTCTTTCCCAGCGGGCGGTTAGTCCCGATGTCCCCGCGATTTGGGCGGTGTGGGTAATTTTCGCCCCCAACAAAGGGCGGACGAGACGGCGGCGACGCTACCGATTCGGGCTCCTCTCGATTACCGTTCTTGCTTCGCGGAGGGGAGCGAAGTTTGGCCGAGTCGGTTTCAGTCATCGAGAGCGAGCGCGAGGATCGTCGTGCTCCGCCGGCCAATGTCGAAGCCGAGATGGGGCTGCTCGGCGCGATCCTCATCAACAACCGGGCGTTCGAGCGGGTCTCGGAATTTCTTGCCGCGGAGCATTTCAGCGAGGAGTTCCACCGGCGCATCTACAGCGCCTGCAAGACGCTGATCGAGCGCGGCCAGAAGGCCGATCCGACCACGCTGCGCCATTTCTTCGAATCCGACGATGTGTACCGCGCCATCGGCGGCGCGCCTTATGTCGCCCGGCTCGCGGCCAACGCGACGACGGTCATCAACGCCGCCGATTACGGGCGCCTGATCCACGACCTCTATCTCCGGCGCGAACTCATCGAGCTTGGCACCGATGTCGTCAACGACGCCTTCTCGGGCGATCTGGAAGTCACCGCGGTCGACCAGATCGAGACCGCGGAACAGGGTCTTTACGATCTGGCGACCAGGGGAAGCTACGAAGGCGGCTTCCAGCCCCTGAAAGAAGCGCTCGCCGACGCGGTGGACATGGCCCAGGCCGCGTTCAAGCGCGACGGCAAGACCGTCGGCGTGCCGAGCGGGTTCACCCAGCTCGACCTGATGCTGGGCGGGTTGCACAAGTCGGATCTGATCGTGCTCGCGGGGCGCCCGTCGATGGGCAAGACGGCGCTGGCCACGAATATCGCGTTCAACGTCGCCAGGGCGGTTGGCGCCGAGGAGGGGGACTCGCCTCAGGGCCCGCCCGTCGTCGGGTTCTACTCTCTCGAGATGTCGGCCGAGCAGCTCGCCAACCGGATGGTCGCGGAACAGACGCAGATCGCGTCGGACAAGATCCGGCGGGGCGAGCTGAACGAGACCCAGTTCGAGAAGCTTGTCCGGGCCAGCAGCGAGCTCGAAGGCCTGTCCTTCTACATCGACGATACGCCCGCGCTCACCGTCTCGGCTCTCCGGACCCGGGCGCGCCGTCTCAAGCGGCAGCACGGCCTGGCCCTTCTGGTGGTCGATTACCTGCAACTGGTCTCGGGCTCCAGGAACGCGCGCAATGAAAGCCGGGTGCAGGAGATTTCGGAGATCACCCGGGGTCTCAAGACACTGGCCAAGGAGCTCGACGTTCCGGTGCTCGCGCTGTCCCAGCTCTCGCGCGCGGTGGAGAACCGGGAGGACAAGCGGCCGCAGCTGGCCGATCTGCGCGAATCGGGGACGATCGAGCAGGACGCCGACGTCGTCACGTTCATCTATCGCGAGGAATACTACCTCGACCGGCAGGAGCCCTCGCGGCGGGCGGACGAAGACGAGGCCAAGTTCATGGAGCGTCAACAGCAGTGGGAGGACCGCCGCAACAAGGCCTCCGGCCTCGCCGAAATCATCGTCGCCAAGCAGCGACACGGCCCGACCGGCCGGATCATGCTCCGCTTCTTCGCCGAGGTGACGAAGTTCGACAATCTGGAAGATCCGGAGGACGGGCGCTACTGAACGCCGACCGGACCGAACGCGTGTGGATGACCGTCGACCTCGACGCGGTCGCGGAAAACTGGCGTGCGCTCGCCCGGCGCGCGCGAGGGGCGGTCTGCTCGGCCGTGGTAAAGGCGGACGCTTACGGACTCGGCGCGTCGGAGGTGGGCCCCGCCCTGAGCCGGGCGGGTTGTGGCGTGTTCTTCGTCGCGTATCCGCAAGAGGGAGTCGCGCTGCGGCAGGCGTTGGCCGGAACTCCGGCCGAGATCCTGGTACTCGACGGCGATGTGGAAGGCGAGACCGAGCGCTTCGACCGCCACGGGCTGACCCCCGTCCTTGGCACGCTGGAAGGCGTGGCGAGCTGGTCCCGATACGCCCGCGATCGGGGCGGGCGGCGGGCGGCGCTCATGCTGGACACGGGCATGACGCGGCTCGGCCTCGGTCGGGACGAAACCGACCTGCTCGCCTCCGAAACCCATCGGCTCGACGGGATCGAACTGTCGTTCGTGATGAGCCATCTGGCCTGCGCCGACACGCCGGCCCACCCGCTCAACAACCGCCAGAAATCGACTTTCGATGCGATGCGGGGAGGCCTGCCGGGGGCGGCCTGCTCCCTCGCCAATTCCGCGGGAATCCTTCTCGGTCGGGATTTCCATTACGATATGGTTCGCCCGGGCGCGGCGCTTTACGGACTTTCGGTCGTCTCCGGCCGGGCCAACGCAATGAAACGCACGGCACGGTTGCAAGCGAGAATCCTCCGGTTGCGTTTCGTTGACACCGAAACGCCCGTTGGATACGGTGCCGACCGCCTGATCGACGCGGGTTCCACGCTCGCTACTATAGCGATGGGCTACGCTGACGGGCTGCCACGGGCCCTCGGCGACCGCGGCAGCGGGCGCATCGCAGGCAAGACGGTGCCCTTGGTCGGACGGGTATCCATGGACCTCGCCACCCTTGACGTGACCGGTATCGCGCCCGAGATCGTACGACCGGGCTGTATCGTCGATCTGATCGACGACGAGCACGATGCAGACGCGCTCGCGGCCGAGGCGGGCACGATCGGATACGAGATTCTCGCGCGAATCGGCGGGCGCGTGCGGCGAATCTACCGCGGCAAGGACGGTTCCCAAGAATGAATGCGGTTGCCTCGGTCGGGCGTGCCACGCTCAACTTCCTCGCTGCCGCCGGCCGCCTGACGCTCTTCGCGGGCACGGGCGCGATGCATTGCGTCCGTCCACCGTTCCACTTCCGTCTGATCGGCCGGCAGATGATCGAGGTCGGCTATTACTCCCTGCCGGTGGTCGGGCTGACCGCGCTGTTCACCGGAATGGTGCTGGCGCTCCAAAGCTACAGCGGATTTTCGCGGTTCAACGCCGAAAGCGCGGTCGCGGTCATCGTGGTTCTGTCGATCACGCGCGAGCTCGCCCCGGTTTTGGCCGGACTGATGGTGGCCGGGCGGATCGGCGCCGCCATGGCGGCCGAGATCGGCACCATGCGCGTCACGGAACAGATCGACGCGCTCACCGCGCTGTCCACCGATCCCTTCAAGTATCTGGTCGCGCCCCGGCTGATTGCCGGCACTCTCACCCTGCCGCTCTGCGTGCTCGCGGCGGACGTGATCGGCGTCTTCGGCGGCTACCTGGTGGCGGTCAACAAGCTGGGCTTCAATACGGCGGCGTATCTCCAAAGCACGTATCAGTATCTCGAGGTCCTGGACGTGGTTTCAGGGCTGGTCAAGGCCGCGGTCTTCGGCTTCCTGATCGCCCTGATGGGCTGCTACCACGGCTACTACTCGCGGGGCGGCGCGCAGGGTGTCGGCGCCGCGACGACCAACGCGGTGGTGTCCGCGTCCGTGCTGATTCTCGCGTTCAACTATCTGATCACCGAGGCGTTCTTCTCGCGATGACCGGTACCGGCACGACGACCGGCGCCGCGGACCCGGCGATCCGCGTCCGGGGCCTTTGCAAGGCTTTCGGCGACAATCGGGTGCTCGACGGGCTCGATCTCGATATCTCACGCGGCGAGTCCCTGGCGGTGATCGGCGGGTCGGGAATCGGCAAGTCGGTTCTGGTCAAGAACATCGTCGGCCTGATGCGGCCGGATTCGGGCAGCATCGAAATCGACGGCAAGGAGACGGTAGGACTCGCGGGGGCGGCCCGCGACAAGGTCCTCGCCAGGTTCGGGGTGCTGTTTCAGGGCGCGGCGCTCTTCGACAGCATGCCGATATGGGAAAACGTGGCGTTCGGACTGATCCACAACCGCGGCATGCACAAGGCAGAGGCGCGGGAGGCGGCGATCGTCAAGCTGGCGCAGGTGGGGCTCGGCCCCGCCCAGGCGGACCGCTACCCGGAGGAGCTCTCGGCCGGCATGCAAAAGCGGGTCGGTCTCGCGCGCGCGATCGCGGCCGAGCCGCAAGTCCTGTTCTTCGACGAACCCACGACCGGGCTCGGTCCGATCATGGGCGAGGTGATCAACGATCTGATCGTGGAATGCGTCCGCGGTCTCGGCGCAACGGCCCTTACCATCACCCACGATATGGCGAGCGCACGCAAGATCGCGGACCGGATCGCGATGATCCACGATGGCAGGATCATCTGGGCCGGTCCCGCCGGAGATATCGACGAGAGCGGCAACGCGGCGGTCGACCAGTTCATCCACGGCCGAACGGAAGGCCCGATCCGCACGGCTACCCGCGCGGCCTGAGCAGCGGCGGCCGGTAACCCGCCGCGGGAGGCATCGAGAATGGCCCGCCAGGCCAGCCGATATGTCTGCCAGGAATGCGGCGCGGTCTTTCCCAAGTGGAGCGGCCGGTGCGACGCTTGCGGCGAATGGAACGCGATCGTGGAGGAACAGGCCCGTCCCGCCGCGCCGCGCGGGCTGGGGGCAGGCCGGGGGAAGGCGATCGAGCTGGTCCCCCTTGCCGGTAGCGAAGCCGATCCGCCGCGCCTTGCCTGCGGTATCGCCGAGTTCGACCGGGTAACCGGTGGCGGGCTGGTCGGCGGCTCGGCGCTGCTGATCGGGGGCGATCCGGGCATTGGCAAATCCACCATGCTGTTGCAGGTTGCCGGGGCGCTCGCCGCGTCGGTGCCGGTGGTCTACATCTCGGGCGAGGAAGCGGTAGACCAGATCCGTCTGCGTGCCCGACGGCTGGGGCTCGGCGAAGCCCCGGTCGGACTCGCCGCCGCGACCAGCGTCCGCGATATCGCCGCCACCCTGGAAAGCGGCGAGGTGCCGCGCGCGGTGGTGGTCGATTCGATCCAGACCATGTATGTCGACACGCTGGAGTCCGCGCCCGGTACGGTCGGCCAGGTTCGCGCCAGCGCGCAGGAGTTGATCCAGCTCGCCAAGCGTCGCGGTTTTTGCCTGCTGCTGGTCGGACACGTCACCAAGGACGGTTCCATCGCGGGTCCGCGTGTGCTCGAACACATGGTCGATGGCGTGTTCTATTTCGAAGGCAAGAGCGGCCACGAATTCCGCCTGCTGCGCGGCCTGAAGAACCGCTTCGGCCCGACCGACGAGATTGGCGTGTTCGAGATGACCGGCCGCGGGCTCATCGAAGTCTCCAACCCCTCGGCGCTGTTTCTCGCCGAACGCCAGGACGACGTCCCGGGCGCCGCGGTGTTCGCCGGCATGGAAGGGACACGCCCGGTCCTTGTCGAGATTCAGGCGCTGGTCTCCCCTTCGCCGCTCGCCACGCCCCGGCGCGCGGTCGTTGGCTGGGATTCCGCCCGGCTCGCGATGGTGCTCGCGGTGCTCGAGACGCGCTGCGGTATCGGCCTCGCCGGCCGCGACGTCTATCTCAACGTCGCGGGCGGAATGCGAATCGCCGAACCGGCCGCCGACCTCGCGGTGGCCGGCGCGGTGCTATCGGCCGTATCGGACCGGCCGGCCCCCGCGGATGCGGTTATGTTCGGCGAAATCGGGCTAGGGGGAGAGGTCCGCGGCGTCGGCCAACCGGCGCTCAGGCTGCGCGAAGCGGCCAAGCTGGGCTTCTCGCACGCCGTGGCGCCGGCCGTGCGTAACGACGGCGAGCCCGCGCCGAAGACAGGTATCGAGGTAACGGGGATCGGCCATTTGAGCGATCTCGTCGCAATGTTCGGACCGCCTCGCCCGGCGCGGGACGAGAGCTGGCCGCGGCAGGACAGGGCTTAGCGTGTCGCCACTCGACCTTGCGGTAATCGCCGTGATCGTAGTGGCCGGGCTTCTCGGTCTGTGGCTCGGTCTGGTTCGGGTGGCGCTGGGGATCGGCAGCTGGATCGGCGCGGCGATCCTGACCGTTTACGGAATGCCGCTGCTTCGTCCCACCGCGCGAGACTGGATCGAGAGCCCCCTCCTCGCGGATCTCGCGGCGGGCGGGTCGATCTTCCTCGTCGGGCTGGTGCTGCTGACGATCCTCACTCACCTGATCGCGGAGCGGGTGCGGGGAACCGCGCTGGGAGCGATCGATCGATCGCTCGGCCTGGTTGCCGGCCTGGCTCTGGGAATCGTGATAACCTCCGGCAGCTATCTGGTGGCCGAACGCCTGCTCGACATTCCCCCCCGGGAAAGCGAGCGGCCCGAATGGCTGCGCGGTTCCCGGACCGCGCCGCTGCTGGGATGGACCGCGCGCTCGTTCCTTTCCCTGCTGCCGGAAGAGTGGCGCCGGGCCAGCGGCGCCGAAGAGTTGGCGCCGACGATACCCGCCGATGCCGGGGAGGATGCGAAACGGCTGATGACACCGGTTCCCGAGAAGCCGGAGCAGCGGGACAAGTCCGGCTACAGCAAGGACGAGCGGCGCGAGATGGACCGACTCTTCAACGCCAACCAATGAACGCCGGGCGCATGGCCGTTTCCACGGGCAGGGACGAAGACACGCTTCGCGAGGAATGCGGCGTGTTCGGCGTGTGGGATCACGCCGACGCGGCGGCGCTCACCGCGCTCGGCCTGCACGCGCTGCAGCATCGCGGGCAGGAAGCGGCGGGAATCGTTTCCTTCGACGGCGACCGGTTCCACAGCCACCATGCGCCGGGCGAGGTGGGTGAGAATTTCAGCGACGAAGCGGTGATCCGCCGCCTGCCGGGCGACCGGGCGATCGGGCACAACCGCTATTCGACAACGGGCGAGGCGGTGCTGCGCAATATCCAGCCGTTGTTCGCCGACCTGTCCTCGGGCGGTTTCGCGATCGGGCACAACGGCAACCTGACCAATGCCCGGCGCATCCGCCGAGCGCTGGTGGAACGCGGCTGTCTGTTCCATTCGACAACCGACACCGAAGTCATCGTCCACCTGATCGCCACCTCGTCGAAGGACTCTGTGGTGGATCGGTTGGTGGATGCTCTCGAACAGATCGTTGGCGCCTATTCCCTCGTCGCGATGACGAACACGGCGCTGATCGGCGTCCGGGATCCGCTCGGCGTCCGGCCCCTGGTGCTCGGGCGTATCGGGGAGGGCTGGATCCTCGCTTCGGAGACCTGCGCGCTCGACATCATCGGCGCAGACTATGTGCGCGACATCGAGCCGGGAGAGATCGTGGTGATCGGCTCTACCGGAGTGGAGAGCTTCGCTCCGTTCGCGCCCTGCCCGAAGCGGTTCTGCGTGTTCGAGTACATCTACTTCTCCCGCCCCGATTCGACCGTCGATTCCGTCAACGTGTACGAAGCGCGCTGCCGCATCGGCGAAGAGCTCGCCCGTGAGCAGCCGGTGGGAGCCGATCTGGTCATTCCGATTCCCGACTCCGGCGTGCCGGCCGCGCTGGGCTACGCGCGCGAGGCGGATATCCCCTATGAAATCGGCATTATCCGTAACCACTATGTCGGGCGCACCTTCATCGAGCCGAGCGACCGCATCCGCCATCTGGGCGTCAAGCTCAAGCACAACGCGAACCGCAACCTTATCCGTGGCAAGCGGGTGATCCTGGTCGACGACAGCATCGTCCGCGGCACCACGTCCACCAAGATCGTCGAGATGGTGCGCAATGCCGGAGCGTCGGAAGTCCACATGCGCATCGCCTCGCCGCCGACCACCCATTCGTGCTTTTACGGGGTGGATACGCCGGAACGCAGCGAACTCCTGGCGGCGCGCCACGACGTCGAGGAGATGATGCGGCTGATCGGGGTCGACAGCCTCGCCTATCTTTCCCTCGACGGGCTCTATCGGGCGCTGGGGGAGACGGGAAGGGACGCGACGGCGCCGCGGTTCTGCGATGCCTGTTTTTCCGGCAGCTATCCCATCCCCCTCGTCGACCGACACCAGGGAGACACCGACGGCCAGCTCTCGCTGCTCGCGGAGACGCGCTGAATGGCGCCGGAGCCGCGGCTGCACGGGCGCATCGCGCTGATCACCGGCGCATCGCGCGGGATCGGAGCGGCGATCGCCCGCCGCTTCGCCGCGGAAGGGGCGCGTCTGGTGCTGGCGGCGCGCAGCGTGGGCGGGCTGGAGGAGGTCGACGACGAGATCCGAACCGCTTCGGACGGCGCGCGCTCGGCAACGCTGGTGGAGATGGACCTCGCCGATGCCGCCGCCGCGGACAGGCTGGCGGCGGCCATTGCCGAGCGTTTCGGCCGGCTCGACATCCTGGTGGCGAATGCGGGGATGCTGGGGACGCTGGGACCGATGCACCAGATCGACCCGAAGGAATGGGACCGGGTGCTCGCCGTCAATCTCGCCGCCAATTTCCGCCTGATCCGCGCCTTCGATCCCGTCCTGCGCGCCGTGGAGGCTGGACGTGCGATCTTCGTCGGCTCCGGCGCGGCGCGCGGCGGACATCCCTATTGGGGGAGCTACACGGTTTCCAAGGCGGGGCTGGAGACGATGGCGCTCTCCTGGGCGGCGGAGACCGCGAAGACGCGGCTCCGCGTCAACGTCGTCGATCCCGGCGGCACGCGAACCGCGATGCGCGCGGCCGCATATCCGGGCGAGGACCCGGAAACGCTCAAGCCGCCCGACGCGCTGGGCGACATCTTCGTCGCGCTCGCCGCCGCCGACTGCACGCGGCACGGCGAGGTGGTCCGCGCATACTGAAACCGCCCCCGACAATCGGGTCCGTTCTCATGTCGCGTAAGGATTCCGTCCCTTGCGTAGCGCGATCCTTATCGGGACGCCGCTCAGGCCGAAATCCTCCCTCAACCCGTTGGTCAGGTAACGGAGATAGGATTCGGGAACCGCCGCCGGGCGCGTGGTGAAGAGGGCGAAGGTGGGAGGCCGCGCCTTGACCTGCGTGATATAGCGCAACCTGAGCCGGCGTCCGTCCACGATCGGTGGCGGGTGCCGGTCGATCGTCTCGGCGAACCAGCGATTGAGCGGCCCGGTGTCGACCCGCCGGTTCCACACCTCGTAGATGTCGAACACCGTCGGCAACAGGCCGTTCATCCCGCGTCCCGTAAGGGCCGAGAGAGCGAGCACCGGAATGCCCCGGAGCTGGGGCAGCGACCGTTCGAGCCGATCGCCGATCCGGTCCATGCGCCCGCTCCGGTCCTCGACCGCGTCCCACTTGTTGACCGCCAGCACCATCGCGCGGCCCTCGTCCGCGATTTGCCGCGCGATGGTGAGATCGGACCTCTCCAGGCCCTCGATCCCGTCGACCAGCAATACCGCGACATGGGCGAAACGTATGGCGTTCGCCGTATCGGCGGCGGTCAGCCGTTCCAGCCGCTCGCTGACCCGCGCCCTGCGGCGCAGCCCCGCGGTGTCGATCAGACGGATATCGCGGCCGCGCCATGACCACGATACCCAGATCGCATCCCGGGTGACCCCCGGCTCCGGACCGGTGAGAACCCGCTCCTCGCCGAGCAGCCGGTTGACCAGGGTGGACTTGCCGACATTCGGCCGCCCGACGATCGCAAGGTTGAGCGCGCCGCCCTCGACATCGTCGTCCTCGGTCCTGCCCGCGTCGACCGCCTCGGCGTGCGGCGCCAGGACATCATGGAGATCGGAGAGCCCTTCGCCGTGCTCGGCCGAGATCGGCACGGGCTCGCCGAGACCGAGACCGTAGGCTTCGAGCAATCCGGCCGCGCCGGCTCCGCCCTCGCACTTGTTCGCGGCAAGCACCACGGGCTTCGAGACCCGTCTCAGCATGTCGGCGAAATGGGAATCGAGGGGCGTGATCCCGGCCCGGGCGTCGACCAGCAGCATCAGCACATCGGCTTCGTCGATGGCCCGGCCGGTCTGAACCTGCATGCGGCCGGTCAACGTCTCTCCGCGTTCGTCCTCCAGCCCCGCGGTGTCGATCACCTTGAAGGACAGGCCGAGAAGTCTGCCGTCGCCTTCGCGGCGGTCGCGCGTTACGCCCGGCGTGGGATGGACAAGCGCCTGGCGGCGGCCGACGAGGCGGTTGAAAAGGGTCGACTTGCCGACATTGGGCCGCCCGACGATGGCGACTGTGAACGGCATCACCTGAGCGCGAGCAGTTCCGCGTCCTCGGTAAGCAGGAATACCGTCTCGCCGGCGACCGCGGGCGCGATGAAGACCGGATCCGGCACTTCCACGCGTCCGAGCGGCTCCCCGGTATAGGGCGAGACGGACCAGACCTCGCCGGTGCTGCTGGCGACGAGGAGCCGGTCGCTCACCAGGACCGGCCCGGACCAGTGGATGGGGCCGGTCCTGTCCTCCTCGTCCTCGAATTGCGGCAGCGCGCGGACCCAGCGGACGCGCCCGTCGGCGCGCGACAGGCAGGCGAGGCGATTGTCGTTGGAAACCAGATAGACGAAACCCCCCGCGACCCAGGCGGTGTAGGTGCCTCCGATCCTCTGCTCCCACAGTCGGCGGCCGGTCCTCAGGTCGATCGCCACCGTTCGGCCGCTATTGCTCACGCCGATCACCCGTCCGCGATCGATCACCGGCATCGCGCGGACATGGGCCAGGCTGGAGACGGGATCGGTTTGACGGAGCGCTACCAGCCGGTCGGACCACAACTCCCGTCCGTTGGCCGCGCGCAGGGCGACGATCGCTCCGGAAGAGAACGGCGCCACGACGATCCCCCCGTCGACGGCGGGAGAGGCGCCGCCGGCCAGCCCCGCGGGCTCGGCGATTTCCTCATGCGACCACAGAACCCGGCCCGAGGCGGCGTCGAGCGCGACGAGTTCGTTCGAGAGGGTTACGACGAACACCCGGCCGCCGCGCGCGGTGGGCGCGGCACGAATCGGGTTGGACAGCCTGCGCCGCCACAACTCCGTCCCGGTCGCGGCGTCGAGAGCGAAGACATGCGCGAAGCCGGTGGTGACGTAGAGCCTGCCCCGGCCGAGCGCGAGCCCTCCGCCGAGGGTTCCGTCTTCCCGGGTCTCGTTCCCGAGCTCCCGGTGCCACAGGAGCGATCCGTCGTCGAGATCGAACACCCGCACCTCGGCGTCGACATCGAGAGTATAGACCCTGCCCCTGGCAACGACCGGCTGCGCCAGGAGCTGCCCGTCATCGTCGGAACCGCGACCAATGCCGACGCGCCAGCGCAGGTCGAGCGAACCGGGTGCCGCCAGATGATGCATCGCGTGGCTCGGAAGCCCCCCCTCCTGCGGCCAGTTCGCGTTGGTCGCGGGCGGCGGCAGGGTTACTTGCAGCCGGGCGATCCGGGGGTCCGGGACGAGGATCTCCTCGAGGCCGATCACGGGCAGCCGCTCGCCGGGAAGCGGCGGGTCTTCCGCCTCGCCGAAAAAACCGTCTCCGCAACCCGCGGTCAGCAGCAGCGTCCCGATCGCCCCCGCGCGCAGGATCTTCCGCACGCCCGCCATGCGCGATCGTTTCATGTGCCGGTGACCATTCTCAGCAGCTGGGTCGCGCGAAGGCGCACATTCGGCGGCGCTTCGACGTCGTCGACAATTCTCTGAAAATAGGTCTTCGCCTGTTCCAGGTCGCCGGTATTCCGGGCGATCAGGCCCAGGGTCTCCAACGCCAGATGGCGCCACGCACCGCCCGGATTTGCGAGCGGCTCGATGCCGGCCGCGATCTCCCGTGTATCCGCGCCAGGGGCGTCGAGCGCGTTCTGCGCCGCAAGAAGCATGGCGAGATCGCGCATCGGCCGGTCGAGCGCGTCGTCTTCCGCAAGC
This sequence comes from Alphaproteobacteria bacterium, assembly GCA_965202835.1. GTDB lineage: Bacteria > Pseudomonadota > Alphaproteobacteria > MPNO01 > MPNO01 > MPNO01. The sequence goes on from CBDBCA010000003.1 coordinate 608,142, forward strand.
GCGCCGAAGGCACGGGCCGCCCCGGCGCGATCCCCGGAAGATGCACGGAGCGCGGCCGCATGGAAGCGGGCGAGGACACCATAGGCGGTGTCCGACTCGGCGCCGAGCGCGGCGAACAGCGCCTCTGCATCGCCGGTCTTGCCTTCCTCGGCGAGCGACTTGGCGACCGCGAACCTGGCTCCCGCCTCTAGCTGCTGTTCGGTCCGGTATTCCTGCCAGCCGGTATAGGCGGCGATCCCCAGCACCACGACCACCGCGCCCCCGATGACGTATTTGCCGTAGCGCCGCCAGAGCTTTTCCGCCCGTTCCTGGCGCAGTTCCTCGTCGATCTCGCGAAAGATGTCGGCCACGCTCGGCCCTCCGCCAGGTCCGGTCCATTTCGGCGGTCGACACCGCCTGTGGTCCGCCGGCCAATGGGATTACAGCCTCGCGGGGAAAACCGCAACATTCGCGGCGACCGCCATCCGAATGAAGGCAACCGGCGCTGGACGCCGTGGACGAAATGAGCGATATAGTTATAGTCGTAAAACTGTCTTTCGACGGGAGCGCAGCGGCAGAAGAATGGCGACGGTATTCGACCTTCGTGCCTATCGGCAGGAACCCAGATTCGTCTTTTTCGACCGCCACGACCTCAACCGCCTCCTCACCCTCTACAGCCGCCGCGTCACCATGGGCGAATGGAAGGACTACGCCATGGGCTCGGGCGACGGCATGGCCATGTTCTCGGTGTTCCGTCGTGCCTCCGACCGGCCCGCCTATACCGTGGTCAAGGTCGCGGCCGGCGACCGCGGAGAGCCCGAATACATGGTCTATGACGGCTCGCGGCGTCTTCGGCGGGGCGCTTCGCTGGGCGCGGTTCTGGATCTGTTCGAGCCGAGGCTCCGACTGGTCTGATCGCGCGAGGCCGGCCTCATTCGTCGATCAGGACATGGCCGTTCGGCGTCCATTTGAAGTAGGGCACCGGGCCGCCGCATTCGTTCCCTGCATCGTTTCCGAAGGAAGCGCCGAAATGGGTCAGCACCCGGCGGGTGATCTGGGCGAGCTCCAGCTTCAGCGCTTCCTCGACGGTGAACCACTTGAGTCCCAGCAGCTCCCGGGAGTCTCTTACTTCCCCTGTCACCTGGTCATGGCCGACGACAAAGAAGCGGGCGTTGAACCTGACCGGGCGGATCGGCGGCGTAACCGCGCGCGCGATGTAGGAAAGAGCGCCCAGCGCCGGCGCGAACCCCGCGCCGAAAAACCCTTCCCAGCCGCGTGGCGGCGGCCGCCGGGGATCGGGATCCGGTCCGCCTATGATCAACCCGGTCTCTTCGAAGGTCTCGCGGATCGCGGCCACCGCCATCGCACGCGCGCGTGCCGGGCTGAGCCTCCGCTCCAGCTGCGCCGCGGTCCCGGGGGCGAGCGAAGCCGCGCAGCGCACCCTCGAATCCCTGGGATCTATGCGTCCGCCGGGAAAGACGAAGCGGTTCGGCATGAACCGGTGCCGGGCGTGGCGTTCGCCCATCAGCACTTCGAGAACCCCGGCGCTTTCCCGGTAGACGATCAGCGTCGCGGCGTCGCGCGGCCGAACGAGAGGTTCGCCGGGCGCGCGGACCGGCGGCGGGGCGGGTGGGGAGCTCATCGGCGGAGCGCGCGGCGGGGTATGGAAGCGGTGTCCGAAATCGCGGCTGGGAGCCCGGGTACCGGCTCCCAATCCGAGTTCCGCCGCAGGACCGCGCGGCGAAGCGCCTCGATATCGCGCGCGCCGACGCAGAAGGCGGCGATTCTGAGCTCGTCGATCAGCCGCGCCATCCGCTTTTCCGCCGTTTCCGCCGCATCGTCACCGGATTTCAGCATCGGCGCGGCGGTACCGACCAGCGCCGCGCCGAGCCGGATCGCCTTGGCGGCATCGATACCGTCCCGGATGCCGCCGCTCGCGAACACGGGGCGGTGGGGGATCGCCCGCACGACGTCGATCAGGGCGGCCGCGGTCGGGATTCCCCAGCCGGCGAAGCTGTGGGCCACGGCCCGGATCTCGGGATCGGGCTGACGATAGGCCTCCACCTCGCTCCAGCTGGTGCCCCCCGCCCCCGAGACATCGACCGCCGCGAGGCCGCAATCCACCAGGCGCTTGGCGACCGCGGCCCCGATACCGTTGCCCACTTCCTTGCCGACGATCGGCACGTCGAGCGATGCGGCCAGGCTTTCGACCTTTCGGTAGAGCCCGGTCCAGTTGCGGTCGCCGCCCGCCTGCACCGCCTCCTGCAAGGGATTGAAATGGAGGAACAACGCGTCCGCGCCGATCGTCTCGACCGCGCGCCGCGCGTCGTCCGATCCGTAGCCGTAGTTGAGCTGGACGGCGCCGAAATTGGCGAAAAGCAGGATGTCGGGGGCAACGTCGCGCACCCGGTAGGACTCGGCCAGGGCGGGTTTTTCGATCATCGCGCGCTGGGAGCCGACGCCCATAGCGATGCCAAGGGACTCCGCGGCGGCGGCGAGGTTACGGTTGATGTCCCGCGCGCGAGCCGTGCCGCCCGTCATGCTGCTGATCAGCAGCGGCGCCTTCAGGCGACGCCCGAACAACCGCGTCGAAAGATCGATCGAGCCGAGATCGAGCTCGGGCGAAGCGGCGTGCTCGAAGAAGAACCGCTCGAAACCCGTCGACACCCCTTTGCCGGAGACGTCCTCCCCCAGGACGGTGTCGATATGCTCCCTCTTGCGGGCCTCGATATCGCCGCTCATCGCGCCTCAGCCGGCGACAAGTCGCACCGTCTGCCACTCCTCGTCGACCGCATCGAGATCGACATTCGCCGCATCCTGGCGCGGCGCCATGTATCGCCCGGCGAAGGAAACCTCGATCGCGTCTTCCGCGAACGGGTAGGGATCGAGCGCGTAGGTGGCTTCGTCGCGCGGGGTGAGCGAGATGGTGACGTCCCGGTGCCTCGACTTGGGCACATGGGTGAAGGTCTTCGGCTCGCGGTCGGCCGCGCCGTTGCAATTGAAGTAAAGCGCCATGGTGTCGAAGAACTGCAGCTGCTTGTAGTTCTGCATCACCTGCGCCTCGTCCACCCAGGACGCCGTATCGGGATTCTCCGCGAGCGCGTGCTTGAGGCGGGCCTGGCGCTCCAGCTCTCCGTTCAGCATGCCCTCCGCCGTGGTCCGGTTTTCCGCCGCCAGGCTGTCCAGCAGGACATGGTCCGACATGCCGTAGCGGCCGTTGTAGAGACCCCAGCTGTGCATGCTCGACAACAACCCGCAATAGGCGTGGTGGCGGCTGTTGAACGCGGGCGAAGCCGCAGAAGTCTTGACGATCTCCGAGAACGGCGTCTGGACGAGGTTGTAGGGCAGGCCGGTAGCGGGGTCGATCCGACCTTCCGCGTCGAGATCCGCCCAGCCGGCATCGTGGTGATCGACGATGTAGAGCACCGCTTCGCGCGGCTCGACCGGCTCGAAATCGTCGTTGCCGAAGGCGCGCGCGAGTTGCCCGGCGAAGGTCATGTGCTGGGCCATCGTGATGACGAAACGCGGCTCTTCGGGGGGTGCGCTTTGCACGATCATCTTTCGGGCCTCCAGATCGGGTTTGCCTAGATTATAGCACGGGGGGCGGGGCGGTCGGTATTCGTCATCCTTTATGGAGAGCCAAATCCGACCTTTGAGCAACCGGATAGAAGGGTGACGCTACGGACCGGATACATGGGTGACAGTGTTCCCGGTTTGTTTGGCATTCGCGCGGCAATCGGGTACGACCGTGAAACTGCGGAGGAGCCGCTTACTCCGGCTCGATGGCGCCGGGGGGCTTGGTCGTCACGTCGTCGACCGCCCGGTCGACGCCGGGCGCCGGGGCCGTCCGGCCGGCCTATTCGGCGGCGTCGCGGGGGACCCGTCCGGCAATCGCCTCGCGCAGGCCCTCGAGCAGCCCTTCGAGCTTCGCCTGGCCGTGCTCCACCGCGGCAAGCCGGGTCTCGATCCGGTCGAACCGCTCGTTCATGCGAGCTTCCATGCGTTCCTCCATGCGACGCATGTCGGCGCGCAGCCGGGCGAACAGGCCGAGCATCAGCGTGGCCAAGGCCACGAACAGCGTAGCGGAGGCGGTGAGAACGGCGAGACCGGGATCCATCGCCGGTTGAATCTAGCAGTGCGCCTACACGCAGTCCACCGGCTTTCCCGCTTCTGTCCCGGTTCGGAACACACCGGACGGCCGGATCGGACGCTTGTCCGGCGGCGGCCCGCCCCGGACTCCGCTCCGGAGTCGGGACGCCTCTACTCCCACTCGATCGTGCCGGGCGGCTTCGAGGTTACGTCGTAAACGACCCGGTTGATGCCCCGGACCTCGTTGACGATCCGGGTGCCGATCCTGCCGATCGTCGCGTGGTCGAACGGGTAGCTGTCCGCCGTCATGCCGTCCGTGGACACCACGGCGCGCAAGGCGCAAACCCGGTCGTAGCTGCGCTCGTCGCCCATCACGCCGACGGTGCGGACGGGGAGAAGAACCGCGAAAGCCTGCCAGATTTCGTCGTAGAGCCCGGCCGACCGCAACTCCTCGAGATAGATCGCGTCGGCCCGGCGCAGGATGTCGAGACTCTCCTCGGTCACTTCGCCGGGGATCCGGATCGCGAGTCCGGGCCCGGGAAACGGGTGCCTGCCTATCATGGCTTCGGGAAGGCCGAGCGTCCGCCCGAGTTCCCGCACCTCGTCCTTGAAGAGCTCGCGAAGCGGCTCGACCAGCGCCATGTCCATGCGCTCGGGCAGACCGCCGACATTGTGATGCGACTTGATCACCGCGCTGGGCCCGCCGGTTACCGAGACCGACTCGATGACATCCGGGTAGAGCGTGCCCTGGGCGAGGAACTCGGCGCCGCCCGCCGCCTCGGCCTCGGCCGCGAAGACATCGATGAACACCGAGCCGATGCGCTTGCGCTTGTCTTCCGGGTCGGTGACGCCCGTCAGCTCTCCGAGAAAGCGCTCCCTCGCGTCCACCGCGCGGAGCGGGATGTTGTAGTGACCCCGGAAGAGCTCGACCACCGCCTCCGTCTCGCCGGCGCGCATCAGGCCGGTATCGACATAGACGCAGAAGAACCGCTCTCCCACGGCTTCGTGAAGCAGGACGGCGGTGACGGCGCTATCGACACCGCCCGAGAGTCCGCAGACGACGCGCCCGTCCCCGACCTGCTCGCGGATCCGCTCGATCGCACGGTCGCGATAGGCGGACATGGTCCAGTTCCCGCCGCAACCGGCGATACGGTGGGTGAAGCTTCGCAGGAGCGCCGCCCCATCCGGCGTGTGGACGACCTCCGGGTGGAACTGGACGCCGTAATACAAGCGGGCGCCGTCGGCGATCGCCGCGTAGGGCGCGCCCTCGCTGACCGCCACCGGAGCGAATCCCTCCGGCAACCGGGTGACCCGGTCGCCGTGGCTCATCCAGACCTGCGGGCGGTCGCCCGGCCGCCAGACATCCTCGAACAACCCGCAGTCTTCGGTAACGGTGAGCTCCGCACGGCCGAACTCCCGCTCCTCGGCGCTCCGGACCGCCCCGCCGAGCGCCGCGCACATCGCCTGCTGGCCGTAGCAGATCCCGAGAACCGGTACGCCGAGGTCGAACACCACATCGGGAACCCGCGGCGCCTCCGACCGCGTGATCGAGTCCGGCCCGCCGGAAAGCACCACGCCTTTGGGCGCAAAGTCCCGGATGGCGGCCTCGTCGTGGAACCAGGGGTGAATTTCGCAGTAGACGCCGTTCTCGCGGATACGGCGCGCGATCAGCTGCGTCACCTGGGAGCCGAAATCCAGGATCAGGACAGCCTCACCGGAACGCTCCATGCGGGTCGCGGCCCCTAGCCCTGGGACGCGGCAAGCACCGCGGCGTCCGGCCAGCCGAAGGCGAGCTCTTCGATCGCCGAACCGCCCAGCGAGCCCGCGCGGCGGCCGACATGCCGCCCGCCCAGCGCCTCGTAGAAGTACCGCGCCGGGTTTCCGGCCAGCACCCAGACGATCAGCGACGGCCCGAGCGCGGCGGCGAGATCGAGCGCGAGGGCGGAAAACAGACGGCGTCCGACCCCCCCTTCCTGATGGTCGCCGTCGACATAGAGCGTGTAGACCTCGCTGTCATAGGCGAAGCCGCGCGGGCGGGCGGGACCGCCGCTGGCGAATCCGATGACGCCGCCGTCGTCGGCCTCCGCGACCGTCACTCTTTCGCCGCGCGCGGGGTGGCGGATCGTGTGGGTCCATCGTTCGGCCCGGCCTTCCGTGCGGCGCATGCCGACGAGGAGCCTGTCGGGCAGCAGCCCGGGATAGGCGTCCTGCCAGCCGGCGACGTAGATCCGCGCGATCGCCGCGGAATCGCTCGGACGGGCGGGTCTGAGCAGGGTCGTCACCGCACGTTACTCCCCGCGCCGGTAGTTGGGGGCTTCGCGGGTGATCGCGACATCGTGGACATGGCCCTCGCGCACGCCCGCGTCGGTGGTCCGGCGGAACCGGCAATTGGTCTGCATCGCCCCGATGTCCGGGTTGCCGGTATAGCCCATGGCCGCCCTGAGACCGCCGATGAGCTGATGCAGGACGCCGGCGGCCGGCCCCTTATAGGGCACGCGCGCCTCGATCCCTTCGGGGATCAGGTCGAGTTCCTGGCTGACCTGCTGCTGGAAATAGCGGTCGGCCGACCCGCGCGCCATGGCGCCGATGGACCCCATGCCGCGATAGGACTTGTAGGATCGGCCCTCGTACAGGAACACCGCGCCCGGACTCTCGTCCGTGCCGGCGAGGAGAGAACCGACCATCGCGCAATCCGCCCCGGCGGCGATCGCCTTCCCGAGGTCGCCGGAGAAGCGGATACCGCCATCCGCGATCGCCGGCACGCCGGCCTCGCGGCACGCCTCGGCGCATTCGAGAACGGCGGTGAACTGGGGGACGCCAACGCCCGCGACCACGCGCGTGGTGCAGATCGATCCCGGCCCGATGCCGATCTTGACCGCGTCCGCCCCCGCGTCGACCAGGGCATGCACCGCCTCCGGAGTCGCGACGTTGCCGGCGATGACGTCGGCGCGGTTCGACATCCGCTTGATCCGGCCCACGGCGTCGATCACCGCGCGGGAGTGACCGTGCGCGGTATCGACCACGATCACGTCGGCCTCTTCGTCGATCAGCGCCGCCGCCCGCTCCGCCCCTTCGTCGCCGACGCCGGTCGCCGCCGCGACTCGGAGACGCCCCTTTTCGTCCTTGGTGGCGTCGGGAAAGCGCTGCGCCTTTTCCATGTCCTTGACGGTGATCAGCCCGACGCAGCGATAGTCGTCGTCGACCACCAGCAGCTTCTCGATCCGGTGGGCATGGAGCAGGCGCTTGGCCTCCTCGCCATCGACCCGCTCGGTAACCGTGACGAGGTTGTCGGCGGTCATCAGCTCGCGCACCGGCTGGTCCCGCTGGTTGGCGAATCGCACGTCCCGGTTGGTCAGGATACCGACCAGCCGGCCGCTCTTCTCCACCACCGGGATGCCGGAGATCTTGTGCGCGACCATGAGGTCGAGCGCATCGGCGAGCGTGGCGTCCGGTCCGATCGTCACCGGGTTGACCACCATGCCGGACTCGAACTTCTTGACCCGCCGGACCTCGCCCGCCTGGAGGTCGACATCGAGATTCTTGTGGATGACGCCGATCCCGCCGGCCTGCGCCATGGCGATGGCGAGCGCGCCCTCGGTCACGGTGTCCATGGCCGCGGAGACAAGCGGGATGCCGAGAGGAATACGCCCCGTCAGGCGGGTCGCGGTGTCGGTTTCGCGTGGAAGGATGGCGGATTCGGCCGGCACGAGAAGGACGTCATCGAAGGAAAAAGCCTCTCGGATGTCCATGCGCGTGCCGGTGTCCATACGTCCGGCAAGATACACGAGGCATGCGCGAATCCCAAGCGATGGGGCGGCTTGGCCCGACCGAACGCGCCGCGGGAACTGCGACCGCAGCGCATGATCGGACCGCCTGAAGATGTGTGCTCGTTCCGTTCAACGCGCGTTATCGGCGAGAAATCGATAGCCGGCCTCGAAGTCAGGCAACAATTCACATTGGTAGCTATTGAGCTCTTCGACGACATCGTGATCGTCGAAATCCCTCCTGTCCCTATTCAAGAAGCGACTCCGTTGTGTCGGAGACTCGGCCCGGTGACAAACAACAGACGCAAAGACAATGGAGTCTTGGGGAGAAAAATCGTGCCTGTCTCCGCAATCCGTCGACTTCGCCAAGACTTGGGTATCGAGCGGAACGACCTGGGCGGTCTTCAACAGTCGCGAGCACGCATCGTCGAGGCGCTTTTCTTCCTCTTTGGTGCTTTCGATCAGCAAGTCGGTGATATCGCGAAACTCGCTAAGGCAGTCCGCGTAAGTTTCGGTACGGGCGATCTGTCCGAACTCGCGATCGATTTCCTGCTTGATGTTCCTGCGTTGCTTGTGTCGCCTTGTCAGGGTTTCGTACGGTTCGATCAGACAATAAGCGGGGATGACCAGCCGAACGCCGGCGGTCCCGCAAAGCGTCACGATCCTCTCGCAACTCCGCCACTGTCGCTGGAGCAGGGCAAGCTCAAGCACAAAGTCGGACTCGATGTAAACGATCACGCCGCCGCTTCGTACTCGATGCGACCGCCCCTGACGGCTGTGCCGAACCCGGACCGCCCAAGCCAATCCCGGTCGTCGCTACGCCCTTCGGTCGATACGGCGCGCCGCATGACATCGCCCAGCCAGGCCGCGACGATCAACTCAAACGCATTCCCCCCAACGCTGCGAGGGTCCACACCCGTGCGCTCGAAATACGGCGCGAATGCCGCTCCCGCGTCCACTTCATGGGTGGGCGGAAGCTCGACGGGATCGGTCCCGGCATCCTTCCACAGGTAAAAGCGGTCCGGCGTTATCAGAAGAAAAAATCTGCATCGCTGAATCCGCGATTCCGACCAGTCTTGGCGGCCCATTCGCGGGAGGTTCCGCGCTTGTTCTTGACCTCGGCGAGCGCCACCAGACGGCCGCCGGGGTCGTAGAGGGCGAGGTCTGCGCGGACGTACATCGTCAGGCCAGCTTGTTCGGTGGCATCGACAGCGACAATGGGTGCATCCCCTGGGGACGTCAAACAAGAGCCTCACCCCTCCCCACCCCGGAATCCCCGCGCGACGAGGTAGAGCTCGGCGGATTCGGGGCGGGAGGCCGAGGGCTTGAAGCTGCGGACCTCGCGGAAGCAGCGCTTGAGCTCCGTCACGAAGCTTGCGTCGCCCCCGCCCTGGAACGCCTTGACCACGAATCCGCCGCCCGGTTTCAGCACGCGGCCGGCGACGTCGAAGGCGAGCTCGGCAAGACGCTGGTTGCGTATCCGGTCGGTGCCGCGGTGACCGGTGGCGGCGATCGCCATGTCCGAGAGCACAAGGTCGACACACCCCACGAGCCCGTCGATCAGCGCCTCCGCCGCCGCCTCGTCGTCGAGATCGACGAGCCGTATCTCGGCGCCCGGCACGGGATCCATCCCGGCGCGGTCGACGGCGACGATACTGCCGCCGGCGGCGCGCTCCGCGACGACCTGCGTCCAGCCGCCCGGCGCGGCGCCGAGATCGAGGACCGCGGCGCCGGGGCGCAACAGGCCGAACTTGTCGTCGATCTCGACCAGCTTCCAGGCGGCGCGCGAGCGATAGCCGTGCCGGGCGGCGGCGGAGACGTAGGGATCGTTGAGCTGGCGCCGCAGCCAGCGGGTGGAAGAGGGCTTGCGTCCCTTGGCCGTCCGGACCCGGACGGTGGCGTCACGCCCTCCAACCGTCTTGCCTCGAGCGCCCCGCCGCTTCCGGTCACGCCCGGCCATGCGCATGACCGGTGCCGAACTCGGCGGCAAGCTGGAGCAGGATCCCTTCCCGTACACCGCGGTCGGCGACGCGAAGCCGTCTTGCGGGCCAAGTCCGGCAGATCGCTTCCAGGACAGCGCAGCCGGCGACCACCAGATCGGCGCGTCCGGCGCCGATGGACGGGTGTGCGGCGCGTTCCGCGTAGGTCGATCGGGACAGCCGGCCGCTGACTTCGTGGATTTCGTCGAATGTCAGGTAGGAGCCGTCGACGATGGCGCGATCGTACCGTTTGAGGCCGAGATTGACGCCGGCAATCGTGGTCACCGTGCCCGCGGTCCCGATCATCTGCATTTCGCCCTGCTCGATTCTCCGTCGAATGCCATGCTCCTCATCGAACGGTGCCAGCATGGCGGCAATCTCGGCCACCGTCGCCCGGTATTCCTCGGCGGAGAAATCGCTGGGACCGTGCCGCTCCGTCAGGGTGACCACGCCGACCGGCAGGGATGTCCAGCCGAGGATGTCCGGTGCACCGTTGCCGGAGAGCCTGAGCCAGACGATCTCGGCGCTGCCTCCTCCGACGTCGAAGATCAGCCCGTAGGGAACCGACGGATCGAACAGGGGCAGACAACCCATCAGGGTCAGGCGGGCCTCCTCGCGCGAGGAGATGATGTCGAGCTCGATCCCGGTCTCGCGGGCCACCCGGGCGAGGAAGCCCGTGCAGTTGGCCGCCCGCCGCGCCGCCTCGGTCGCGACATAGCGGGCGCGCGCGACTCGATGACGGCGGACCTTTGTCGCGCACACGTTGAGCGCATCGACCGTGCGCCTGATCGCCGTCTCGCAGAGCTCGCCGGTGGCTTCTAGCCCCTGGCCCAGCCGGACGATGCGGGAAAACCCGTCGATCACGGTAAACCCTTCCGCGCTCGGTCTGGCGATCAGCAGCCGGCAGTTGTTCGTGCCGAGGTCGAGGGCGGCGATGGTGCGGCCCCGGCGGCGGCGCCTGCCCGCCTGCATCCGGGGAGGTCGCGAACTTTGCTTCGGCCGATCGTCCACGTCCATCGCCTCTCCGCCGCCGCGTCTTCGTCGCGAACCGGACATCGATAAGGTCAAATTCTACAGGCAACGTTAGATATCGAACAATCGGCGAGCGCGCGGTTTCGAACGGCGCCTTGATCGGGCACCGAATAGCGCTATTCTCTGCCCCGCCCGATAAGCTGGGGGATAGTTTAACGGTAGAACTCTCGGCTCTGACCCGAGCAGTCCTGGTTCGAATCCAGGTCCCCCAGCCAAGTCTCTTTTTCCATGGACTTTCACGGCGTTGCCCGGCGAGAGGTAGCGAGGCCGGGAAACCGGCCAGGGAGTCCCCGGGTCAGCCCGCCCGGATGCCGCGCAGCCGCTCGCCGCGCCGGCGCAACAGCTCCAGCGTCGTCAGGAGCAGGATCGAGACGCAGACGAGCAGCGTCGCCACCGCGAGGATGGTCGGGCGGATCTCTTCCCTGATGCCGGAGAACATCTTCCACGGGATGGTGCGCTGTTCCACGGAGCCCACGAACAGCACCACGACGACCTCGTCGAACGAGGTGATGAAGGCGAACAGCGCGCCGGCGACGACACCCGGCAGGATCAGGGGCATGATGACCCTGAAAAAGGTCTGGAAGGGGTTGGCGCCCAGGCTCGCCGCCGCGCGGGTCAGCGAATGGTCGAAGCCCACCAGCGTCGCCGTGACCGTGATCAGCACGAACGGAGTGCCGAGCGCCGCATGCGCGACGATGACGCCCAGATGCGTCGAGGAAATCCCGATCCGGGTGTAGAAGAAATACATGCCGGTGGCGGAGATGATCAGCGGGACCACCATCGGCGAGATCAGCAGGGCCATGAAGCCGGTCTTGAACGGCATCTCCGACCGGCTGAGGCCGAGGGCGGCCAGCGTCCCGAGAAATGTCGAGATCAGCGTCGCGAAAATCGCGATGACGAGGCTGTTCCGGACCGCGTCCTGCCAGGATTCCTCGGTGAAGAACTCGCTGTACCACCTGGTGCTGTAGCCGGCGGGATCGAGCGACAGCATTTCCGGGGTGAAGGTGAAATAGGGAAGCTCGTTGAAGCTCAACGGGACGATCACGAAGATCGGCACGACCAGGAACACGAAGATCGCGGCGCATATCGCGCGATAGGCGTAGTGCCAGGCCTTCTCCGTCGGCGTGGTGTAGATCGGCAGCGCCATCGGCGTCTCAACCCAGCTTCATGTTGTCGATGCCGACGATCCGGTCGTAGAGCAGGTAGAGCGCGAGCACCAGGCCGAGCAGCAGGGCGCCGAGCGCCGCCGCGAGGCCCCAGTTCAGGGTCTCGCTGACATGGATCGCGATGAAGTTCGAGATGAAGGTGCCGGTCCGCCCCCCGACCAGCGCCGGGGTGATGTAGTAGCCGATCGACAGGATGAACACCATGATGCAGCCGGCTCCGACGCCGGAGACCGTATTCGGCATGTAGACCCTGACGAAGGCGGTGAACGGCGTCGCCCCGAGCGAGCGGGCGGCGCGCATCAGGGACGGTGGAATCGTCTTCATCACCGAGTAGAGCGGCAGGATCATGAAGGGCAGCAGGATGTGGACCATCGCCACGAACGTGCCGAACTTGTTGTGGATCATCTGCAGCCGGCCGTCTTCCGAGATCAGCCCGGCGAAAACCAGCAGGTCGTTCAGCACCCCTTCGGTCTGCAACAGCGCTATCCAGGACGTGGTCCGCACCAGCAACGACGTCCAGAACGGCAGCAGCACGCAGATCATCAACAGGTTGCTGACCCTGAGAGGCAGGGTCGCCATCAGGTAGGAAACCGGATAGGCGAGCAGCAGGCACAGCACGGTGATCGCCCCGCTCATCCAGAGCGTTCGCACGAACAGCGTGAGGTAAATGCGCCGCGGCTCCGGCTGCCTGACGACCTCGCCCCGGTCGTCCAGCCGCAAATCGACCGCGGCGAGGAAATAGCTCCCCGTCACCGCGCCCGACTCGCGGTGGATCAGGCGCCAGGTGTCGATGTCGCCCCAGCGCCTGTCGACCGCGATGACCCGGTCGCGCCAGGGCGGACCGGTGATTCGCGCGGCGCGTCTGCCGGTTTTCCGGAACAGGCTCGACATGCCGGGCTTTTCGTAGTTCAGCCGGCGGCCCACGCGGCCCAGCGTCCTTTCCTTGAACGCCGTCTGAATGTCGCGGACCAGCGCCTCGAACACGGCGTCGTCGGGCAGCCCGGCGCCGTCGGGGTTCCAGTCCTGGATGGCGGCGGCGGTGCCCGGCAGGACCGACGCGACGATCCGGTTGTCGACGCCGCGAAACAGCATGTCGCCGATCGGCAACAGGAAGGCGACGAGGAGAAAGCCCAGCAGGGGCACGACCAGCAGCAGCGCCCGGATCCGGCCGCGCACCAGCGCCCGCCGGAGGCTGATCTTCAGCGGCACGCCGTCCGCCGTTCGCATCACGTCATCCGGCGCCGTCGACATGGGCCGCACCGGTCCTCCGGCGGGGTAGAGAAAACCGCCGGGCGGAAGCTCCGATCGCTTCCGCCCGGCCGAACGACGCTACTTGGCGAGCCAGGCGTTGAACCGCTCGTCGAGCTCCGCCCGATGATCCGCCCACCAGACATAGTCGAAGATCAGGATGGTCTTCGCGTTCTCCGGGCTGGTCGGCATATGCGGTTTCATGTCGATACCGAGCTCCGCGTGCTTGCCGACCTTGGGAGCGGAAGAATACCGGGCCGGGCCGTAGGAAATGTACTTCGCCTGGTCGGCCAGCCGCTGCGTGTCGGTGGCGTAGCGCAGGTATTTCTTGACCGCCTTGAGGTCCTTGACGCCCTTGGGCACCACCCAGCCGTCCAGATCGAAGGCCTGCCAGTCCCACAGGATCGCGATCGGCTGCTTCTTCTCGACGATAGCCGAGAACAGGCGGCCGTTATAGGCCGAACCGATTACGACCTCGCCGTCCGCCAGAAGCTGCGGCGGCTGCGCGCCCTTGGTCCACCAGATCACCTGGTCCTTGATGGTGTCGAGCCGGGCGAACGCCCGATCCACGCCTTCGGGCGTGCTCAGCACCTTGTAGACGTCCTTGCCGGGAACGCCGTCGGCGATCAGCGCCCATTCCAGATTCGCGATCGGCTTCTTTTCCAGCGCGCGCTTGCCGGGGAACGTCTTGAGGTCGAACACGTCGGCGATTGTCGACGGCTGCCTGCCCTTGAAGGCGTCGGTGCGGTAGCCGAAGGTCGTCGAATAGACGATCTGGGGAATGAAGCAATTGGTCCCGCCGATCGTCAACGTGCCGGCGAAGAAGTCCTTCGATGCGGGGGTGCCGTCGGGCGCGGCCGCGAGCCAGGTGTCGGGGTCGACCTGTTCAAGCAGCCCCTCGTCGCAGGCGACGATGGCATCGGCCGCGACCATGTCGACGATGTCCCAGGTCACCTTGCCCGCCTCGACCTGGGCTCTCAGCTTCGCCAAACCCTCGGCGGCCGAATCGTCGTTGATGATCTTCACGCCCGGGTTCGCCGCCATATAGGGGTCGTGATAGGCCTTCTGCTGACTTGCCGTGTAGGCGCCGCCCCAGGACACGATCGTCAGATCGATCGCATGGGCGCCGCCGGCCCAAAGAGTCACTGCGGCCGCGACCGCGGTGGATTTCAGTAAATGTTTCATCGGGAATCTCCTTGTTCCTTGACCGAATCGACCGGACCGTCCGGTCGGTACGCAATTGCCGCGCTATCCGGGCGCGGCCGCCGATTCGGGCGCATCGAGCGCCCGGCAGTCTTCCGCCGCCCAACCGAGGCGAACCCGCGTGCCTTCGCTAAGAGAGGCATGCCGATGCGCGTTCGGCACCTTGACGATGAATTCGTCGTTTCCGGCGACGGTGAGGCGAGCTCGGATGTGGTCGCCGAGATAGATCAACTCCTCGACGCGGCCGCTGACGACGTTGTCCGCCGCCTCCCCGTTGGGGTCGATCGCAACGCGCTCGGGGCGGAGCGACAGGGTGGTGGGCTCCCTGTCGCCGTCCACGTTCACCTTGAGCGCGCGGATCGTCGCCCCGTCGTCGAGCGCCACCTTGCAGAACTCGCCGTGAACCGACTCCACGGTCCCATGCAATCGGTTGTTCTCGCCGATGAACTGCGCGACGAAGCAGTTCTCGGGCTCCTCGTAGAGCACGCTGGGCGTCGCGAGCTGCTGGATGACGCCGTCGTTGAAGACCGCGATCCGGCTCGACATCGTCAGCGCCTCGGACTGGTCGTGGGTGACGTAGATCACCGTCACGCCGAGACTCTCGTGAATATGCTTGATCTCGTATTGCATCTCCTCGCGCAGGTTCTTGTCGAGCGCGCCGAGCGGTTCGTCCATCAGCACCAGCGCCGGCTCGAACACCAGCGACCGCGCCACCGCCACGCGCTGCTGCTGACCCCCGGAAAGCTGCGCGGGCCGCCGGTTCCCGAACCCGGACAGCCGGACCATGTCGAGCACCCGTTCGACCCTGGCCCCGATATCGGCCTTGGGCAGCCGCCGAACCTGCAGCGGAAAGGCCAGGTTCTCCGCCACCGTCATGTGGGGGAACAGGGCGTAGTTCTGGAACACCATGCCGATCCCGCGCCGGTGCGGCGCGACATGGTTGATCGGCCGGTCGTTGAGATAGATCTCGCCGTGGGTCGCCGGTTCGAACCCGGCAAGCATCATCAGGCAGGTCGTCTTGCCCGATCCGGACGGCCCCAGCATGGTCAGGAACTCGCCCTCTTCGATGTCGAGGTTGAGGTCCTTGATGACCAGCGTCTCGCCGTCATAGCTCTTCTGGACGCGGTCGAACCTGACGATGCTGGGTCTATCCTGGTCCATTCACTCTCTCGCCCCGGGCGGGCGAACCGACCGGCTCAACCGACCCCTGAGCGGCATCCCAACCGGGTGAGCTCAAGCGGATTGCGCCGCCGACGGCACGATAGCAGACATGGTCGCGCGGGCGAAGACCGGAGCTTTCGGAAGGGCGGGACGGGTCAACCGCGCACGATGTTGTGATCCGGCCCGTAGGGAAACCCGGTGATGTCCTCGGCGCCGTCCTCCGTCACCACCAGGATGTCGTGCTCCCGGTAGCCGCCGGCGCCGGGCCGGCCCTCGGGGATCATGATCATCGGCTCCATCGACACCACCATGTTGGGCTCCAGCACGGTGGTCACGTCCTCTCGGAGCTCGAGACCCGCCTCGCGGCCGTAGTAGTGGCTCAGCACGCCGAAGCTGTGGCCGTAGCCGAAGGTGCGGTTCTCCAGCAGGCCGTGGCGTTCGTAGATCGCGTTGAGCTCGGCGGCGATATCGCAGCACCGCGCCCCGGGCCGGATCAGGTCTATCCCCGCCTCGTGCACCTCGACATTGATCTCCCACAGCCGCAGGTGCTCGTCCGAGCATTCCTCGGCGAACAGCGTGCGTTCGAGTGCCGTGTAGTACCCCGCCGGCATCGGAAAGCAGTTAAGGCTCAGGATGTCGCCGCGCTCGATCCTGCGCGAGGTGACCGGGTTGTGGGCTCCGTCGGTGTTGACGCCGGACTGGAACCAGGTCCACGTGTCCATCAATTCCACATGGGGCTGGCTGCGGCCGATCTCGCGCACCATGGCCTGGGTGCCGTGGAGCGCCACCTCGTATTCCGGCACTCCGACCCCGATCGCCTCCACGCAGGCCGCGCCGCCGATATCGGCGAAGCGCGCGCTCTCGCGGATCCAGGCGATCTCCTCGTCGGACTTGACCATGCGCATGCGCATGGCGGGTTTGCCGACGTCCACCAGCTCCGCGGTGGGAAGCGCGCCCTGGAGCTTGCGCAGGTTTTCGAGGGTCACGTGGTCGAACTCGATGCCGAGCCTGCAACCGTCCCCGATCAGCCGCTTCACGGCGGCGAAGTAGTTGTCCCGGTGCCAGTCGGTATAGACCAGGTTGTCGCCGAAACCGCGCCGCCAGGGCTGGCCCGCGTCGATATTGGCCGAAATCGTGGTCTGGCCCTCATGCGTGACCGCCAGCCCGTAGCTGCGTCCGAAGGAGCAATAGAGGAAGTCGCTGAAATAGGCGATGTTGTGATGGGAGGTGAAAAGGCAGACATCGATCCGCCGCTCCGCCATGTGGGCGCGCAGGGCCGCGAGCCGGCGGTTCATCTCCGTGGCGGAGAAAGTCGGCTTGACCTTCTCTCCGTTGCGGATCGTCTTGAGCTGTTCCATCGTCGTCACCCTCGCTGTCGATCCCGCCTTACCTTACCTTCCCCCCTCCCGCTTGCGGGAGGGGCCGGGGGAGGGCGGCGGCCCGGGGTACAGACCGGATAGATAGGTAACAGAATGGACCGGATAGATGGGTGACAGGTTATGGCATGGCCGGGAGGTGGCCGATGCCGTGGAAGGAGACCTGTCGGATGGACGAGAAGATGTGTTTTGTCGCCGAGTGCCTGCGTGGTGAGTTGCCGATGGTTGCGCTTTGCGAGGATTACGGGATCAGCCGCAAGACGGGCTACAAGTGGCTGGCCCGCTATCGCGATCTGGGCCCGGAGGGTTTGGTGGAGCGCTCCCGCGCGCCGCGCCGCCACGGCCGCTCGATGGCGCCGGATGTGGCGGATGCGATCGTGGCGCTGCGGATCGAGCGCCCGCACTGGGGTCCGCGCAAGCTGCGCGCGGTTCTGATGCGCGATCGCCCCGAGACGGTGTGGCCGGCGGCGAGCACGATGGGGGATCTGTTGCGCGCGGAAGGTCTGGTGGGTTCGCGGCGCCGCCGCCGCCGGGTCGCCGCACCCGGCCGGGCGCTGCGCCCCGCCGAGGCGCCCAACGAGGTGTGGTGCATCGACTTCAAGGGCTGGTTCCGCACCCGCGACGGGGCGCGCTGCGACCCGTTGACGGTGACCGACGCCTACAGCCGTTACCTTCTGGCCTGCGTGATCGTTCCGCCGCGGACGGAGGAAGTCGGCGCGGCGGTGGAGGAGCTGTTCCAGCGCCACGGCCTGCCCGAGGCGATCCGTTCGGACAACGGGCCGCCGTTTGCCGGCACCGGCGCGGGCGGGCTGTCGCGGCTGTCGGTGGGCTGGGTGAAGGCGGGCATCGCGCTGGAGCGGATCGATCCGGGCCGGCCGCAGCAGAACGGGCGCCACGAGCGCATGCACCGGACCCTGGCGAGCGAGACCACCCGGCCGCCGGCGGCCAGCAAGACGTGCCAGCAGGCCCGCTTCGACCGCTTCCGCGAGGACTTCAACGTCAACCGCCCGCACGAGGCGCTCGGCCAGCTCCCGCCCGCCGCCTTCTACCGGCCCTCGCCCAGACCCCGGCCCGAGCGGCTCGAGGAGCCCTGGTACGATGCCTTCCATGCGGTGCGCCGGGTGCGCACGGACGGCTCGATCAAGTGGGGCGGCGACCTGGTGTTCATAGGCGAGCCGCTGGCCGGCGAGACCGTCGGCGTCGCCGAGACCGAAAGCGGGCACTGGATCGTCCGCTTCGCCGACATCGATCTCGGCATCGTCGACCGCGGGAGCAAAAAACTCCATCGCATTCGCGCGGCCCGGCCGGGCCGCGCGAATGCCAAACAAACCGCGAACACTGTTACCCATGTAACCGGTCTATAGTGTCACCCTTCTATCCGGTTGCTCACCGGTACTGACCGCCGCGACCCGGTCGGACCGGCCTAGGCAGGATGCATACGCTTCTATAAGTGTTCGGGAAATGCAGCCAATCGCGGCGACGCCCGACATGCCGAGACCCCGATGAAGCCGGCCCCGTTCACCCATCACCTGCCGGGGACGGTCGACGAGGCTGCGGCGCTCCTTGCCGCTTACACCGGCGAAGACGCGCGGATTCTGGCGGGCGGCCAGAGCCTGGTGCCGACGATGGCGTTCCGGCTCGCGCGCCCGGCGCACCTGGTAGACATCAACCGCATTTCCGGCCTCGAAGGGATTGCCGTAAATGACGACTCCCTGTCGATCGGCGCGCTCGCCAGGCATTGCGATTTCCACCGCCCGGTCGAGGACGGACCGCTTGGCACGCTTCTGGCTGCCGTGGTCCGCCATATCGGCCACTATCCGATCCGCATGCGGGGCACGTTCTGCGGCAGCCTCGCCCACGCGGACCCCGCCTCGGAATGGTGCCTCGCCGCGGTGACGCTGGATGCCCGGCTCGCGGCGCGGAGCGTGCGCGGCGAGCGGGAGATCGAGGCGGCGGAGTTCTTCGAATGGGCGATGGCGACCGCGCTCGCCGACGACGAATTGCTGACCGAGACGACGCTTCCCCGCCTCGCGCCGGACACGCGCTGGGGATTTCGCGAGTTCGCCCGGCGCGCCGGCGACTTCGCGCTCGCCATGGCGCTCGCGCTCTACCGGGTCGAGAACGGGGTCATCGTCGAGCCCCGGGTCGGTCTCGGCGGCGTCGAGGCCCGCCCACGCCGCATCCCGGAGGGCGAGGCGGTCCTGGCCGGCCGCGCGCCGGACCCGGATCTGTTCCGCGAAGCCGGCGCGGCGGTAGCCGAAGCGGTGGACGCGATGGCGGATTCCCATGCGAGCGCGGGCTACCGGAGCGAAATCGCGGCCGTCATGGTCGAACGCGCATTGGCGGACGCCGGGCGATGACCGCGCCGCGCGAAATCTCCTTCACCGTCAACGGCGAGGTCCACTCGGTCCGCGTCGAGCCGCGCAAGACGCTGGCCGACGCGATCCGCGAGGATTGCGGGCTGACCGGCACCCATCTCGGCTGCGAGCACGGGGTGTGCGGCGCCTGCACGATCGTTCTCGACGGCGCGCCGGTCAGGAGCTGCCTGATGTTCGCGGCCCAGGCCGAAGGCGCCGAGATCCGGACGGTGGAAGGCCTTGCCGACGGCGACGACCTGCACCCGCTGCAGCAGGCGTTCATCGACCGTCACGCCCTGCAATGCGGGTTCTGCACGCCGGGTTTCCTGATGCTGGCGCTGGGCGTGCTGGAGCGCGAACCCGACATCGACGAGGAGGGGCTGCGCGAGGCGCTCTCGTCGAACCTCTGCCGCTGCACCGGATATCTCAACATCCTCGATGCGGTGAAGGACGCCGCGGCCGTCATGAAAGCCGAGCCGGGATGACCTCCCGCCGCGAGGCGTGGATCGGCAAGCGGGTGGAGCGCCTCGAAGACCCGCCGCTGGTCAGGGGCGCAGGAAGGTTCGCGGGCGACATCTCCTTTCCCCGGCAACTTCACATGCGCATCGTGCGCTCCGACCGCGCGCACGCGGAACTCCTCTCCGTGGATGCGGAGGAGGCCCGCGCGGCGCCCGGCGTCGCCGCCGTGTGGACCGCGCAAGACGTCGCCGATATCGGCCCGATCGCGTTCCGCGCGACCAGGGTCAAGGGGCTGGAGCCGTACCGGCAGCACGTCCTGGCGCGCGGAAAGGTCCGCTATGTCGGCGAGCCGGTCGCCGCCGTGTTCGCCGACAGCCCGTATCGCGCCGAGGACGCGGCCGAGCTGGTCTCCGCGTCGTACCGCGACCTGCCGCCGATCCTTTCGGCGGATGACGAACCCGGCTCGTTCGACGCGGAGCACTCGACCGAGGCGCACGTGCTGGAGAAGGCGCGCGGCGACCTCGCCGCCGCGTTCGACGGCGCCCATGCGACGGTCGAGATCGAGGTTTCGGTAGGCCGGCATTCCGCGGTGCCGATGGAAACGAGGGGCGCGGTCGCGTTGCACGATACCGGGCGCGACATCCTCGAACTCCACGGCGCGACCAAAAGGCCGCATTTCAACCGCGACCAGATGGCCCAGGCGCTCGGCCGCCCGCCCTCCTCGGTCCAGTTCTACGAAGGACAGATCGGCGGCGGGTTCGGCGTACGCGGCGAGCTTTATCCCGAGGAATACCTGGTCTGCGCGGCGGCGCTCCGTCTCGGCCGGCCGGTCAAGTGGATCGAGGACCGCTGGGAGCATTTGCAGGCGACCAACCATTCGCGCGAGCAGCGCCACCGCATCCGCGCGGCGGTGGACGCCGACGGCATCGTGCGCGGCGTCGACGGCACGTTCATGCACGATCAGGGCGCCTATATCCGCACCCACGGGGTGCGCGTGCCCGACATGACGGCGGGCATGATGCCGGGCCCATACCGGATGCCTGCCTACCGGTCGCGCGGGCATGTGCGGCTGACCAACAAGACGCCGGCCGCCACCTACCGCTCGCCCGGCCGCTACGAGGCGACATTCGTCCGCGAACGCCTGTTCGACGCCGTCGCCGCGCATCTCGATGCCGACCCGGTAGACATCAGGCGCCGCAATTTGATCGCGTCGGAGCAAATGCCGTTCGCGGGGGGAATCGACACGATCGACCATGAGGTGGTCTACGATTCGGGCGACTACGCGAAGCTGCTCGACAAGGCGCTGGCGCGCGCCGGCTGGGACGAAATGCAGGCCGGAATGGCGACACGCCGCGCGAACGGCGAGCTCGCGGGCGCCGGGCTCGCGCTGTTCGTCGAGAAGAGCGGCCCCGGCCCCGCCGACGGGGTGCGTATCCGGATCGACACGACGGGCGCGGTCGAGCTCCTGACCGGCGGCGCCTCGCTCGGCCAGGGCTTCGAAACCGTCATGGCCCAGATCTGCGCCGAGACGCTCGGGGTCGACTACCGCCGCGTCCGCGTCGTCCACGGCCGCACCGACGTCATCGATTACGGCTTCGGCGCTCATTCCTCGCGCGCCACGGTGATGACCGGAGAGGCAGTCCGGATCGCGAGCGAAAATCTGCGCGCCAGGGCGATCGAGGCAGCGGCGGAGCTGCTCCAGGCACCCGCCGACGCGCTCGACGTCGTCGACGGAAAGGCCGCGCGGACCGACCGGGAGGGCGGCGCGGCAATCGAACTCGGCGAGATCGCCCGCAGGCTCGCGCCGGGCTCGCCGCTGCTCGCGGGGCGCGATCCCGGGCTTTCCGCGGAAGGCTGGCACCGCACCGATCTGATGGCCTACCCCTACGGCGTCCACATCGCCCAGGTCCGCGTCGACCCGGGCACCGGCGCGGTCGACGTGGAGCGGTTCCTCGTCGCCTACGACGTCGGCCGCGCGGTGAACCCGATGCTGGTCGACGGCCAGCTCATGGGCGGCTGCGTCCAGGGGCTCGGCGGGGCGCTCCTCGAGGAGTTCCGATACGACGACACCGGCGCGCCGCTCTCGGTCACCTTCGCCGACTACCTGATGCCGACCCTCGCCGAGACCCCGCCCATCGACCTGCTGCTGACCGAGGACGCGCCGAGCCCCTATAACGGCCTCGGCGTGAAGGGCGCCGGCGAAGGCGGCATCAACGCGGTCGGCGCCGCCATCGCGTCGGCAATAGACGCGGCAATCGGCATTCCCGGCGCCATCGACCGCCTGCCGGTAACGCCGGAACGGCTGCGGGCGATCCTGAAGGACGCGGGGAGGGTGTAGCGGCCGCGACCGGCCGAGCCCCCCGCCGCTTGTCATTTCGACCGAGCGCAGCGAGCGGAGAAATCCCGTGGCCGCGGGAGGGAGATATCTCCGCTCCGCCGCCCTCCGGTCGGCTCCGGTCGATATGACGGGAGGAAGTTCCCGCGTGGTTCTCCCCGTGTCGGCCCGGACTTGGTCAAGGGTGACAGTATCAGGGTCGGCGCAGGCGTTCCGGCGACCGTTGGTGAAAAATACGGGCCAAAACCGCCTAGGATTGTGCCGTCACGGAGGGTTGACGTCCCGATCCAACTTAGCTTATAAGGTTTTAACCTTACATTCCTTATGAGGAACGGACACCAGTCATGGTGCAGACAACCAAGATCGCGATCGATCTCGATGTGCATCGCGCCATCGAGAATCGGCGAACCAGCTTCGATCAGAGCCCCAACGCGATTCTTAGGGAAATACTCGGTATGTCCTCGGCCGAACCGGAATTGGTGCGTCCGGATCGCGCGCCGCGCCGAACCGGAACCTACGCGTTCACCCTGCTCGGAAACAGGACCGCGGCCGGAAGCCTCAAGGAAGCCTATACGAGATGTCTTCAAAAGCTGGGGGAGCTCGATCCAGGATTTTTCGAGCGGCTTTCTCGTGTGACCACGAGATCGCGCAGGATCGTCGCAAGGAGCCCGGCCGACCTGTACCTGAGGAAGCCTGAGCTTGCCGAGAAGTTCGCGGCACGCCTGACAGGCCCATGGTGGGTCGATACCAACCTGTCCCGGTCGCAATGCGAGCAGCGCCTGATGACGGCATGCGAGGTCGCGGAACTCCGATTCGGCGGCGACGATGGCGATCTGGTTCTGGAATTTCCCGGCACCGAGGGACCGGCGCGCGGCTTCAAAGCCTTGCTCGCCGCCGCCCCTCTTGAGGGCATCGACATCGAACGCCCGCGCGATCCGGGTCGTGAGATCGACCTCTGAAGTACCTGATCGACACGAACGTCATTTCGGAACTGCGCAAGGGTGATCGCTGCCATGCGGCGGTCGCCGCGTGGTATGCCGGGGTGGCGGAGTCGGATCTGTTCCTGAGCGTGCTGGTAACCGGGGAGATCCGGAAGGGCATCGAACGCGCGAGACCGCGCGACAGCCGGAAGGCCGCGGCGCTCGAACGCTGGTTGCGGGAGGTCGAGCGGACGTTCAGCGACCGTATCCTGCCGGTCGACGCCGGGGTCGCCGATATCTGGGGCAGGATGAGCGCCATCCGCCCTATTCCTGCTATAGACGGTCTGCTGGCGGCAACGGCCAATAGGTTCGACCTCACACTCGCGACACGCAACGTATCCGATGTCGACGGCTTGGGCGCTTCCGTGCTTAATCCCTTCGGTCCGCATCTCGCCTAGCTCGCCGGGAAAGGAGGATCGCGATGACCGTGAGCCTGAAGGACATGATGGCGGACCTCGACCCCGCAAGGCGGCGCAAGATCGAGGACCGCGCCGCGGAGCTCATCGCCGAGGAGATGACGCTGCGCGAGGCTCGGCAACTCACCCAGGTCAGCGTCGCGCGCGAGCTCGGCATCGGCCAGGACGGCGTCTCGCGGCTCGAACAAAGAAGCGACATCCTGCTCTCGACGCTGCGCAGGACGGTCGAGGCGATGGGTGGAAGCCTGTCGCTGATCGCGCGATTCCCCGACCGGCCGCCGGTCGAGCTGTCCGGCTTCGCCGGGCCCGAAACGGACCGATAGAGCTCCGAAGGAGTAAGGAATGCCGCAGCGATCGACCGCCGGGTTCGGGGTGGGCGCGAGCGTTCCGCGCAAGGAGGATGCCAGGTTCCTGCGCGGGCGGGGGCGCTATGTCGCCGACATCGCGATCCCGGGGACGCTGGAGGTCGCGTTCCTGCGGAGCCCGCTCGGCCATGCGCGGATCCGGGATGTCGTCAAACCCGGCGGCGGAAATGTCTACCTCGCCGACGACCTGCCGGGCCTCAGGCCGATCCGTGTGGTGCCCGACATTCCGGGCTTCAAGCCTTCCGACCACTGGCCGCTCGCGCGGGACAAGGCGCGCTTCGCGGGCGAGCCCATCGCGGCCTGCGTGGCGGCGACGCGCGCCGATGCCGAGGACCTCGTTGCCGCGACGGTGGCCGATCTGGAACCGCTTCCCGCCGTGGTCGAGCCCATCGCCGCGCGCAGCGAGCCGGTCGCGCTGGTGCACGAGGAATGGGGCGACAACGTCTATGTCGCGCTGCCCATCGCGGGCGGGGACATCGACTCGGTGCGCGATGCGCCGGTCCGGGTGACGCGCGACTACCGCATGAACCGGCAGTCGACGATGCCGATGGAGGGGCGCGCGATCGTCGCCCGTTGGGACGAGCGGGAGGACGAGCTGGTCGTCCACCTGACATCGCAGATCCCGCACATCATGCGGGTGGGCCTGGCCGAAATGCTGGGCCTCCGGATGCGCCAGGTCCGGGTGATCTCGCCCGATGTCGGCGGCGGGTTCGGCGGCAAGGCGCGGATGATGCCGGAGGACCTCGCGGTCTGCGCCATCGCGCTCGAGACCGGCCGCCCGGCGCGCTGGGTCGAGGACGTGTCGGAGCATCTGAGCGCCGCCTGCCAGGCCCGCGAGCATGTCTACCGCGTCACGGCATACGCGGATAAGCGCGGGATCGTGGCGGGGATCGACGCCGAGATCGTCATCGACGGCGGCGCCTACGCGCTCTGGCATACCGGCCCGTTCATGGAGACCGGCATGGCGGCGCGCAACCTGCCGGGCCCCTATCGGATCGAGCATTTCCGCGCCGAGACCTGGACGGTGGCGACCAACAAGCCGCCGCTCGGCGTCTATCGCGGCGTCGCGCGGCCGGGCGCCTGCTTCGCCATCGAGCGCACCATCGACGAGGTCGCGCGCGAAGTCGGCCGCGACCCGCTGGAGGTGCGGATCGACAACATGGTCGGGCCCGACGAGATGCCCTACCGCACGGTCTGCGACATGAAGTTCGACAACGGCGACTACCCGGAGGCGGCGCGCCGGGCCGCGCGGCTGGTCGACTACGACGGCGTACGCGCGCGCCAGACCGGGAAGCTGCCGGATGGGCGCCTGCTCGGCGTCGGGCTCGGCAGCTTCACCGAGCAATCCGCGCACGGCGCCGAGGAATGGGTGCGCCGCCGCACCCCGATCGTCGCCGGCTACGAGACCGCCACCGCGCGGATGCACGCCGACGGCACGCTGCACCTTCTGGTGGCGATCCACAGCCACGGCCAGGGGATGGAGACCACCCTCGCCCAGATCGCCTGCGAAGAGCTCGGCATCCACCCGGACGACGTTTCGGTCCGCTTCGGCGATACCGCGACCTCGCCCTTCGGGATGGGCACCTTCGCCTCGCGCTCCATCGTGATGGGCGGCGGCGCGGTTTCCAACGTCTGTATCGCCCTGCGCGGAAAAATGGCGCGGATCGCCGCCCACCATCTGCAATGCGATCCGGCCGAGATCCGCTTCGCCGACGGCGAGGCGGCGGGGCCGTCGGGCTCGATCTCCTTCGCCGAGATCGGCCGCATCGCCCATCTCCGCCAGGAGCAGCTGCCCGACGGCGTGGACCCGGTGCTCGACGTGACCGAGACCTGGGAGCCGACCGAGTCCTCGGGCGTCTTCTCCTATTCCACCCATGCCGCCGTGGTCGCGGTCGACCCGGCGACCGGCGCGGTCGAGATCCTCGACTATGCGGTGGTCGAGGATTGCGGCACCGTGGTCAATCCGATGGTCGTCGACGGCCAGATCGCCGGCGGCACCGCGCAGGGGATCGGCACCGCGCTCTTCGAGGAGGTCGTGTTCGACGCCGACGGCCAGCCGCTCGCCACCACCTTCGCCGATTACCTGTTGCCCGGCGCGACCGAGATCCCCGCCTTGGCCATCGGCCACATGGCGACGCCCGCGACCTCCACGAAGTTCGGCATGAAGGGCATGGGCGAAGGCGGCGCCATCGCCCCGCCGGCGGCCATCGCCAACGCACTCGCCGACGCTTTCGCCGCGACGGGGGCGCAGTTCAACGAGACCCCGCTGACGCCCCGGCGCGTGCGGGCGGCGATCGTGGGGGCGGAGGGAGCGTGAGACTTAGCTTGGCCAGATAGAACCGTTCCCGGCGTTGCCCCCCTCGTCATGGTCGGCCTGCGCCGACCATGAAAAAAATCGTCCCCCTGAACTGGCGCGGGGTATGGACGCATCCCTTCATCCTCGGCGGGTTTTGAGCTTGCCTGCCCGGCGACGATCATGAAAAGTTGCCACATGTCGGACAATCGCCCCATCGACGGAGCAGAGCGCCACTCGCGGGAGCCGATCCGGAAGACGAAGCAAGGCAAGACCGCACAACCGACCCGGCGCGGTTTCGCTGCGGCGTATCGGGACTTCACGGACGCGGTCGACCTCGCCGAACTCGATCTCGATCTGGATGAAATCTTCGAAGGCGTGCGCGACAGAACACCGGGGCGTCCCTTGCCGTAGCCCGCCTGGGTTGTTTCGATTGCCCTGACACCGGCCCCAAAGGATCCCCAATGCCGCTTACCTGCGCCCATCTGGTCGGCAGCCTGCCCTACCCGGACGTCGACACGACGTTTCGTGAGATAACGCGCCGCCTCGGCGGGCACCTGAAGCGGATCCCGGACGGCGAGACCGGCGAGCGGGCGCGCTGGATATTCTGGCAGCGCGCAAAGGTCGCGGACCATCCGGCGATGGAGGTGGCGGCGGACGAAGACAAGGCGCGCATCCACCAGTGGGACGGCAAGCTGATCCGCGAGTGGGAGCTGCTCCGGTTCAAGCCCGGCGTCGATCCGGCCAGCGTCGAGTTCGATCCCGGCTACGCGCCCGAGGCCGTCGCGTCCTACGCGCGCTTCGTCGAACTGCGCGAGGCGGGCGCGCTGCCGGCGGATGTCCGCTTCCAGGTCTGCCTGCCGACGCCGATGGCGGTCGGCTACTGGTTCGTCTCGCCCGCCTCGCGGCCGGATTTCTTCGCGGCTTACGAGCGCGCCTTCAAAGCCGACCTCGCGAAGATCTGCGGCGCGATCCCGCGCGGCGACCTCGCGATCCAGTGGGACGTCTGCCAGGAGGTGCTGGCCTGGGAGGGCTATTTCCCGAACCGGCCGGAGAGCTACAAGGAAGACATCGCGGGGATGCTCACCCGGCTCGGGGACGCGGTGCCGGAGCCGGCGGAGCTCGGCTACCATCTCTGCTACGGCACGCCGAACGACGAGCACGTCGTCATGCCGACCGATCTCGCCAACGCGGTGGAGATGATCCACGGCATCCTCGCCGGGCTCGGCCGGTCGCTGCAATTCGTCCACGTCCCGGCGCCCAGGCACCGCGACGACGCGGCCTATTACGCACCGCTCGCGGGTCTCGGCCTGCCGGAGGAGTGCGAGCTTTATCTCGGCGTCATCCACCATGACGACCGCGAAGGCGACCGGCGCAGGATCGCCGCCGCGTCGCGGACGGTGTCCGATTTCGGCATCGCCACCGAGTGCGGCTGGGGCCGCGGCGACCCGGCCCGCGCGCCCGGCCTGCTCGACAGCCACCGTATCGTGCTGGAGGAGGGGTGAGCGGGGCGGCGCTCCGCGGGGGTTCCCTACCGGACCGCGTGGACCTTCAGCCGGAACCCTTCGCGCTCCTGAAGGCGGCCGATGATCTCGAACAGGTTCCGCGCCTGCGGATTGCCGTCGGGGCCGAACATACGCATCAGGCTCTTCGGCGATTTCGCGGTCAGCCCGCCAAGCTCCCGGAACCCGACGGTCGCGTTGATGTAGTCGCGCAGGATCGCCTTGCCGGTATCCACGTCGCCCGACAGCAGGGACTCGACGCCTTCCTTGAGCAATTCCTCGCGGAAGGCGGAATCCCGCTCGATCCGGGCTCGCACCGTTTCCTTGAAGTCACGCGTCAGGGGCATGGTTTCCGGGCCTCCCGTCTCTTGCGCCGCTTATAGTCCCGCCAGCGGTCCCGTGCGGTCTCTATATCCTGCCGCTGGCGTCGTTTGGTGCCGCCGCCAAGCAGAACAACCAGAGCTTCGCCATCCCTGCCCAAATAGAGCCGGTAGCCGGGACCGAAATCGATCCTGTATTCCGACACGCCCGCACCGACGCTCTTGATGCCGGACAGGTTTCCCTGCTCCATCCGGATCAGGGCCGTCGCCACCCTGGCGGCGGCCTGCACGTCGAGCCGGTTGAACCATCGGGCAAAGGGGCTTCCGCCAGCGCGATCGACATACTCCTCGATCGAGATCATCGTCGAATAGTAACTGTTAGGTTACCATTTTTCGGCCGCAGCGGCAAGGCCTCTCTTTCGTAACTGCAACACGGGTCCACATGGACGCCCCCCTAGAACCGCAGCCGCGCCTTCAGCACCTTGCCGGCGGGGCCCTTGGGCAGAGCGGGCTCGATGCGGACGTGGCGCGGGTACTTGTAGCCGGCCATCCGGTCGCGGCAGAAGGCGACGATCTCCTCGGCCGCCGCCGCGTCCGGCCGCTTCAGGCTGACGAAGGCGGCGACGTCCTCGCCGAGATCGTCGTCGGGGATACCGATCACCGCCGCCTCGGCGATTTCCGGGTGGGTCATCAGCACCGCCTCGACCTCGCCGGGCGCCACGGTGTAGCCGCCGCGCAGGATCATGTCCTTCTTGCGCCCGACGATCCGCACATAGCCCTCGGGCGAGAGAATGGCGAGGTCGCCGGTCCGGAACCATTCGCCCTCGAACACGGCCTCGGTGTCCCCGGGCCGGCCGAGATAGCCAGTCATCCGCGCGGGGCTGGCGATCCAGAGCTCGCCGGTCTCACCCGAATCGAGCGCGGTCCCGTTATCGTCGACCACGCGCAGATCGACGCCCGGCACCGCGCGCCCGATCGCGTCGGGCAGGTCGGCGGGGTCCGCCGCGCGGTAGGAGATCGGCCGGAACAGCTCGGTCATGCCGTAGCCGCGCACGATGCGCGTGCCGGTCTTCTCGCGCCATTGCCGGGCAAGCTCCCACGGGCAGGGCGCGGCGCCGGAGAGCGCGTAGCGCAGGCTGGCGAGATCGGCGCCGGCCAGTCCCGGACAGTCGAGGATGCGCCGGAACATGGTGGCGACGCCGGGGAACACGGTCGCGCGATGGCGCTCGATGGCGGCGAGCGCGTCCCCGGGATCGAAGCGCGCGAGGAACGCGACCGAGCCGCCGGCGAGCAGCGGCGCGAGCACCGAGCCGAAGACGCCGAGCGAATGGGCGAGCGGCAGCGCCGACAGGGAAACGTCGTGTTCGGACAGGTCCATGACCGGCACGCGCCAGGAATCGAGCGCCCAGGCCACCGCCGCCTGGGACAGCAGCACGCCTTTCGGGTCACCGGTGCTGCCGGAGGTGTAGAGCACGATGGCGGTATCGCCGGGGTCCGTCTCGACGGCGGGGAAGGTCGCCTCGTCCTCGCCGATGGCCTCGATCAGGCGGTCCGGCGCGAAATCGTCGAGGATGCGTTCGCGCTCGCCGGCGGCGAGCCTCGGATTGAGCGGCAGCACGGTAGCGCCGGCCTTCAGCCCGCCGAACAGCGCGACGACCAGCCGGGCCGGGTCTTCGAGGCCGAGCGCGACGCGGCTGCCGCGCCCGATGCCCCGCGACGCCAGGGACGCGGCCACCGTCCCTGCCCTGCCCTCGAAGCGCCGCCAGTCGACAGGTCCCGCGTCCGAAAGCAGCACCGGCTTGCCGGGCCGTTTCCGGGCCTCGTCTTCCAGCAGCTGCGCGAGGTGAACGGCCATCGCGAATTACGGCAGCAGGGCCTCCACGTCGATGCCGTCCCACACTTCCGACGGGAAGCTGTGCCGGGGGGTGAAGGCATCGAGGCTCGGCTTGGCGGTCGCGTCGACGCCCCACTTCGCGGTGAACCCGTCGTTCCCCGCGGTCGAGGGGTCGAGGTCGGAGCCGCGCGCGCCCGTGACCACCATGATGTCGCGGTCGGGCTGGCAGCGCGTGGCGATCGCCCAGTTGACCTCGCGGTCGTCGAAGACGTCGATGTCGTGGTCGACCACCACGACGCGCTTCATGTAGAGATCCGCGCCGAGCACGGCGAGCATCGCGTTCTTGGCCTGGCCTTCGAGGCGCTGCTCGATCGAGACGAAGCAGGTGAACGGGCTCGGCACGCGCACCGCCCGGATCGAGGGGATCATCGCCCTGACCGCCCGGTAGAGATTGGCCTCCATCGGGATGGTCGACAGCAGCATGTGGTCGAGATGGCCGACGGTGATGTCGTGGAACATCGCGCCTTCGCGATGGGTGACGGCGTTGACCTGCACCACTTCGCGGTCGCGCGCGCCCAGGCTGTACCCGGTGAACTCTCCGAACGGACCCTCGGCCACGCGGGCGCGCGGCAGGATCTGGGCCTCGACGATCATCTCGGCCTGGGCGGGGACCAACACGTCGGAGGTCTCGCAGCGCACCAGCTCCAGCGGCTCGTCCAGCAGCCCGCCCATGATCCCGCGCTCGTCCTCGTCGATCGAGCCGATGGCGAGGCAGCCGAGCGCGATCGCCGGATGCACGCCGATGGCGAAGGCGACGGGCAGCGCTTCGCCGCGCGATTCGGCGACCTGGTAATATTCCCAGAGATGCTTGCCGAGCGTGAGGTGGATCGAGGTCGTGTCCCTGCCGGTGATCATCAGCCGGTTATAGGCGCAGTTCCACATGTCGCTGTCGGGGTCCCTGGCGAACGAGATCGCCGCGGTGATATAGGCCCCGCCGTCGCCCTGGTGGTGTTCGAGCTGGGGCAGCCGGGAGAGATCGATGTCGGCCCCCTTGAGCACCACGTCCTTGCAGGGCCCGGTATTGACCTCGCGCGGCGCCACGGGCTCGTCCATCGCCTTGAGGTATTTCCGCAGCATCTCGCGGGGCGGCGCGTTCATCGCCATCGCGAGACGCGACCGGCTGGCGTGGAGGTTTGTCAGCACCGGGTAGTCGCTGCCCCTGACGTTCTCGAACAGGAGAACCGGGCGGCGCCTGGCCTCCTTCTCGATCTTGACCACCGCCGCCGTCACCTCGTGGCCGGGGTCCATCTCGCGGGAAACGGTTACGAACTCGTCCGGCCGCTCCGCGCGCACGCGTTCGAGATAGGAGGGGAGATCCTGAGCCATGTTTCGCCTTCGCCAGTCGGAACCGGCGGCACGCTAGCGAATGGGGCGGGGGCTCACAAGGCGCGGGGCGGAGCGCTCAACCCGGCGTGTAGTGCTCGACGCCGTCGACGTCCTCGTCGCGGCCGCGCAGCTCGATCACGTTGAGGTCGGGGTCGCGCACGAAGACCGAGACGTTGCCGTCCTCGCCGAACTTGACCGGCCCCTGGCGGATCTCGATGCCATTCGTCTTCAGCGCCTCGACGGTATCGGCGACCGAAGCGACGCGAAGCGCGACATGGGTGATGCCGGCGTATTTGGTGCCGTCCACGTCCATCAGCACGTTGCGCCCGCCGTGGTCGTCGTTGGCATTGACCACCAGGTTGATCTCGACACCGTGGGCGTTGCGGATGATGATCACCGCGTCGAACTCGACCTCGCGTTCGAGCTCGAAACCGAGGGTCCGGTAGAAGGCGAGCGCGCGATGGGGGTCGGAAACCCGGATCCCGATATGGTCGACCTGCTCGATGTCGATGGCGGCGGCGGTCATCTTCGGACTCCTCTCCCGGGCGGGAATATTATAGCCGGGCGGCGCCGGGCGGCGATAGCGGAGGTCGCTGCTGAACGGGCGGCATGACGGATATCCTCTCTTTATGGTAGTGCAAACGTCATGCCGCTCTATTATATTGGGTATATGAGCGACGAGATGCTCACCATGCTGGGAGTCGGGGCGACGCTGCTCGCGTCGGGCGGAACGTTCGCCCTGTCCGTCTTCCGCCTCTTCGCGCGTCTGGAAGACAAGGTGGACAGTCTCGTAAGGGATCACCAGTCCCTCTCCCGGGAACTGTCCGAATTTCGCGGCGAAATGCGCGGGCGCCTTGGCGATTTGCGTGCGGGGAGCGGCGCGGGGTGAGCAACGAGATCGTCACCATGCTCGGAGTGGGCGCGACGCTGCTCGCGTCGGGCGGGTCGTTCGCCCTGCTCATGTTCCGCTTGTTCGTTCGCCTTGAGGGCAGGATGGGCGCGCTTGAGGGCAGGTTCGACGGGCTCGAAGACAAGTTCGTTCGGCTGGAAGAAAAGGTCGACGACCTAGCGAAGGATCACCGGGCCCTCGCCCGCGAACTGTCCGAGCTGCGCGGCGAAATCCGGGGACGCCTCGGCGATCTGCCGGCGGGAAGCCCGGCGCTGTGAGCGGAGAAATCCTCACCATGCTCGGGGTCGGGATCGCCCTGGCCTTGTTCATCTGGCGGATCAATGCCGGCATGGAGCAGCGCCTGGACAAGAGGATCGACCGGCTGGCGGACGATCACCGGGCTCTTGCCGGGGAGATATCCGAGCTTCGCGAACGGATGGCACAGGTGGAGGGTCGGATGGCGCGGGTCGAGGGGCTGCTGGAAGGCTTCCTCCGCCGGTGGGATCCGGACGCCCCGGCCGCCGGGTAGTCGTCCCCCTAATTCTCCCGCGCCACGGCGCTTTCGTGCCAGCGCCGCAGGATCGCGTGCTGCAGCCAGCCGAGGACCACGAAGATCGCGATTCCGGCGAGCGAGATCAGCAGCAGCGCGGCGAACATGCGCGGGATGTTGAGCCGGTAGCCGGATTCGAGGATCCGCCAGGCGAGCCCCGATTCCGTCCCGCCGGTGCCGGCCACGAACTCCGCCACCACCGCGCCGATCAGCGCGAGCCCGCCGGCGATGCGGAGCGAGGACAGGTAGTAGGGCAGCGCGCTCGGCAGACGGAGCCGCCACAGCACCTGGCGTCGGCTCGCGCCGTAGAGCTCGAACAGGTTGTGCAAATTGTGATCGACGCTCTTGAGCCCGAGCGTGGTGTTGGCCACGACCGGGAAGAAGGCGACGATCCAGGCGCAGATCAGCAGCGCGATCTCGATATCCTCGACCCAGATGATGATCAGCGGCGCGATCGAGACCACCGGCGTCACCTGGACGATCACCGCGTAGGGGAACAGGCTCGCCTCCAGCCAGCGGGAGCGGGCGAACAGGATCGCGATGCCGAGCCCGCCGAACGCCGCGCCCACGAACGCGCCCAGCGCCGTCTTCATCGTGTTGAGGAGCGAGGGCAGCAGGGTCTGCCAGTCCTTCGCCAGGGTCTCCAGGACCAGCAGCGGCCCCGGCAGCACGTAGTGCTTCACCTCCCAGGCGCGCACCGCGCCCTCCCAGACGGCGAGGACCGCGATTGCGATCGCGAGCGGCGCGATCAGCCGCGCCGCGCGGCCGGTCGCCTGGGCGGCGCCGGCGGGATCGGGGGCGCGCGGGTCCTCGCTCACATCCGGCCGTGGAACCACCTGGCGACGGCGAGCACGGTGGCGTCCTCGCCGCGGCTTCCGATCAGCTGCACGCCGATCGGAAGCCCGTTCGGGCCGCTCGCGAAGGGGAGCGTGACGCAGGGCAGGTGGAGCAGCGTCCAGGTGGTCTGGAAGATCGGATCGCCGGTCACGCCGAGGCCCTGCGGCGCCTCGCCGGGCGCGCTCGGGGCGAGCAGCACGTCGCGGTCGCCGAACGCGTCGCCGGCCGCCGCGCGGCAGGCCCTGGCATGGGTCTGCGCCGCGCCGAGCGTCGCCTCGTCGTAGCCCAGCCCCTCCTCGATCATGCCACGCAGCCGGTCGCTCAGCCGGTCGCGGTGGTCGGCGTATTGCCGCGCGAGGCTCTGGGTGAGGCCGGCGTTGAGGATCACCCGATGGCTGTCCGGGACGGTCGCGAAGTCGTCCGGCAGGTCGAGATCGGCCACGTCGGCGCCGAGATCGGAGAACTTCGCCGCCGCGCGCTCGACGGCCCCGCGGCTCACCGCGTCGGCCTTCTTCCAGTGGTGGGTGCGGCAGAGCCCGATCCTGGGCGGACGGTCGAGACCGTCGGCCGGGACGTGCGGCGCGGCGCCGCGCACCACGTCGTAGAACAGCGCCACGTCGTCCACCGACCGGGCCATGTAGCCGAGCGTGTCGAAGGTGGGCTCGAGCGCCAGGATCCCGGTCAGGTCGACCGTCCCGTGGGTCGGTTTCAGCCCGACGACGCCGCAGAACGCGGCGGGCCGGATCAGCGACCCCGCGGTCTGGTTGCCGAAGGCGATCGGCACCATCGACGCACCGACCGCCGCCGCGGAACCGCTCGACGAGCCGCCGGGCGTGTGATCCGGGTTGTGCGGGTTCTTCGTCTTGCCGGGCCAGAAGGTGGCGAACTCGGTGGAGACGGTCTTTCCCATCAGCACCGCTCCGGCGCGGCGCATCGCCGCGACGCAGGCCGCGTCGCGCTCCGGCCGGTGACCGCCGTGGATCGCTGGCGCGCCGTACTCGGTGGGCAGCTCGCCCGAATCGATTACGTCCTTCACCGCGAAGGGCACGCCGTGCAGCGGGCTACCGGACGGCGAGGAATCGGCCTCCCGCGCGCCCTGGATGGCGTAGTCGGGATCGAAATGCGCCCAGGCCTCGACGTCGGCGTCGCGGTGCTCGATCCGCTCCAGGCAGGACCGCACCAGCGCTTCGGAGGTGATTTCGCCGGCGGCGATTTTCCGTCCGGCCTCGGCCGCCGCGAGCCGCCAGAGTTCGCTCATGTCGTCTTCCTCCCCGGAGTCCCTTCCGGCCGGCCCGCTTGTTCCGCGGGCTTCCGGCCCCGCCCGTCTTAGCCGAGCCCGCCGCGCGACGCCAGCGGCAATCGGGGGGATGGAGGTTCTGGCCCGGCCGTACCCCCTCCTCTGTCATCCCGGACTTGTTCCGGGGTCCAGGGCCGAGGACCGGGCGCTGGGCGTTTGGTCTGGACCCTGGAACAAGTCCGGGGTGACAACCGGGGGCGGGCATGGCGAAGCGACTCATTGCCGACTCGACCTATCCGCGAGTCGCCCGTACGTCCCGAATGTCCCTATCGCATAAATCGGGCGTGCGGGTCTTCCCTTATCGGGTAAAGCGGTGCCGCGCCGTCAGGCGGTTTCCTCGGGCACCGGCGGGCGGGCGTCGAGCACCGGCGCGGCCCAGGCGAGCGCGATGTCGTCCATCTCGCGGGCGTTGGTCGAATACAGGTTGAACGTCCCCTTCTCGCGCCCCGGCTTGACCCGCTTGACGTAGCGCGGCCCGTCCTCGGCGAGCTGCACGATGCACAGCTTGCCGAGGCATTCCGAGGGCACGCCGTCATAGTCGCGGGTGTAGAACAGCAGCCACCCCTCCTCGATGGGCAGCATCGAGTCGCCCTCCACCTCGACCGCCACCGTCTGCTGCGCGTCGAGCCCGTTGGGGCAGCGAACCTTGCGGATTCCCTGGCCCATCGCGTGATCGTCGATGGCGTTGACCTCGGCCCCGGCGCCGACCCTGCCGACCACCGGCACGTTGGCCAGGCCCTCGACCAGGTCGAGCACGTTGCAGTCGAGCGCGGTCGCCACGTCGGTCAGCCGGTCCAGCGTGATCGAGACCTTGCCGGTCTCCCATTTGTGCAGATGCCCGGCCGAGGTGCCGAGCATCCCGGCGAGCACCTGGAGGGTCAGCCCGCGGCGCTTGCGCCATTGTCTGATCCGGTTGGAGATCGCGGTTCCGTCCGGTCGGAGCGCCATGTCTTTCGTCTCCCGGTTGAAAAATCATGCCATTTATCGCTTGACATAATTTTTCCTATAATGAAAAATAAGCAGATCACATATGAGCAGGAGATAACCCATATGGGGGAAAATCGCAAGCGGCTTTCCGGCTCGGAAGCGGAACGGCTCCATCGGCTGTCGGCGAGCGGCGTCGAGCTCCGTTTTCTCGAATGGACGTTCGGCATTCCCGCCGACGGCCTCGAAAGTGTGCTCGACGAACTGCGGCGCGGTTACCGCATCGCGCCGCGGTCGCCCGAGCCCGACGAAACGGCGGAGCGCGAGGGCGCCGGCCCTCCTTTGCCCTCGCCGCCGCTCGAACGCGCGCTGGAAGCGCTCGGCGAACGGGCGACCGCCACGCTTGCCGGCTACGCGCTCGACGGCGCGCCGGCATCGATCCCGGACCTGATCAGGGCCGCCCGCGCGGAAGGCATCCGCATCCCCTATCCCGGGATCGATCCGCTGCCCCGCACCTACGCAACCGGGCCGAGCGTCCGGCAATCCGCCTGAAACCGTCACGATGAAGGGAGACACCATGCCAGGAAAACCGCGACAGACTGCCCGCGAGGCCCGGGACGATATCGGCCCCACCCCCGAGACCGCGGCCAAGCTCCGCCGCGACCTCGTCGCCCGGCTGGCGGGGGAGGGAAGGCTCGGCCGCGAGCAGGTCCGCGCGGCGCTCGAGGTCAGGCGGGTCTGGGAGGCGTTCGGGCGCGGGCTGTTCCCCGCGACGAACACGATGACGCCGGCGGCCGGGCGCGGCAGGCGGGCGATGTTCATCGACCCGATCGACCGGCTCACGCGGCTGGAGGAGGCCGCCTGGCGGCTCCGCTACCGGCCGTGGGCGCGCGAGATGGCGGTCACCGTCGCGGCCGGCGCGATCCGCACGACGCGACTCCAGCTGATCCTCGACGTCGTCGTCGACAATCACGGCCTGCGCGAGGTCGAGGGCTGGTACCGCATGCGCCACGGCGCCGCCATCGAGCACGTCCGCGCCGCGCTCCACCGCTACGCCGAGATCGCCGGCTGGGTCGACGAGCCGTATCCCGAGACCCGGAAGTCGACGGCGATCCGCGTCAACGAGGCCAACCGAATGGGGGAAGAAGACCCCGAGAACCCGGACGAAGACGAAAAAAATTACCTGTGAAGAAAATTCATGCTTGACCCGGGACGCGTTCGACCCCATATTTCCTATAGTCGAGAAGTGGGGGCGCCGGAGACCGGCGCCCCCTTTTCGTGGGAGGGGGCCGGCTGCCGCCCGAGAGGTCTCCCCTCACCCTGACCCTCTCCCCGGAAGGGAGAGGGGGACTCACGGGCCTTCTCCCCTCCCGCTTGCGGGAGGGGCCGGGGGAGGGCGGAGGGCCGGGGCGGCGTTGGGGGAAATTCGTCGGATATCGCCCATGGGACGGATTCGGGTGTCCGGCGGCGGATTTCGGGCCGGAATCGGAAGGGAGAAAAAATGGGGGATTATATCCAATAGTTGACATCCCGCCCGGCGATCCCCATATGAGAATCATGGGAGACAAGCGCAATCAGTCACTACGGCGAGGACAAGTCCAGAAACTTGTTGAGTTCGTCGATGCGCGCCAAGGCCCGTTTCAGGTCGGCCCAGTCTTCCCGCAGATCGGTCGCCTTCTCCGCAAACTGCCGGTTCTGTTCGTCGAGCGGACTATCGGCGAGTTCGAGGAAGGCGCGGCCATAGGTACGCAGACGATGCCGGAGGCACTTGGCCTTCTCCGTCAGGTCGCGGCGTTCCAGAAACGCGGCATCCTTTTCGCGGCGCGCTTCGTCGTCGGTCATGCCGCACAGTCTATCTCGGAGACAACGCAATGAGCAAGGCTCCCGGAAAATCCCACCGCGAAGGGTTGTCCCTGATCGAAGTCATGGCGATGTTCCCGACCGAGGAAGCGGCGCGGGAATGGATCGAGTCGATCATGTGGCCGGGTGGTGAGCGCCATTGCCCGAAATGCGGAGGCGTCCGCACCCGCGAGGCGAGCCACAAGACGATGCCCTACTGGTGCTCCGATTGCCGGTCGTATTTCTCGGTCAAGACGGGAACGCCGCTGGCGAACTCCAATATCCCGTTGCAGAAGTGGGCCATCGGGATCTACCTGTGCCTGACTTCGTTGAAGTCGGTTTCGTCGATGAAGCTGCATCGGGACTTGAAGATCAGCCAGAAGGCGGCGTGGTTCATGATCCACCGTATCCGCGAGGCGTGGATGCCGGACGACGACGAGGAAGATTTCGACGGCCCGGTGGAGGTAGACGAGACCTACATGGGCGGCGAACGCAAGAACATGAGCAACGCCAAGCGCCGAGCGTATCGGGAAGCCGGATCGCCGCGCGGCCCGGTCGATAAGACCGCCGTGGTCGGCCTGAAGGACCGGGAGACGAACGAAGTCCGCGCCAAGGTCGTCCGGAGCGTGGACGGCGCGACCCTGCAAGGCTTCGTCCGGGAGCATACCGAGGAAGGCGCGACGGTCTATTCGGACGAGGCGGCGGCGTACAAGGGGCTGGCGGGTGACTTCGATCATGAGTCGGTCAATCACTCGGTCAGCCAATACGTCCGGGGCCAAGCCCACACGAACGGCATGGAATCCTTTTGGTCCATGCTGAAGCGGGCGCATGACGGCACCTTCCACAAGATCAGCCCGAAGCACCTGCAACGCTACGTCTCCGAATTCGCCGGCAAGCACAACATCCGCAACTCAGGAACGGTCGATCAAATGCGCACCGTCGTCGTCGGGTTGATGGGCCGGAGCCTGCCCTACCGGCGGCTGATCGCCGACAACGGGCTGGCCAGCGGCTCCCGCTCGTAGCGGCCGGAACAGGGCGCGGACCAAAGCCTCCGGCGTCGCGCCTTTCAGATGAACCTTCGGGTCCAGCATCGGAACGCCTCGGGTCATTGTCGCCCCCTTAAGCCACCAATGACCCAAGGCTCCCCTATCACCGCTTGAAGGTCAACACCGTCTTGAAGGTGTAGCTGGGCATCAGGCCGTTCAGCCGTGCGGGCCTCCGAATGGCCGCGAGCTGTCGAATCGAACGAGTGCCGAGCAAACCTTTCATTGCTTTCTCTCCTTGTGGCCCTGATCGGCGAGCTGATTTTCTGTCGGCGCGATTTCGGCCATCGGCAGGGCCGTCCGGTCATGCCGGGTCGTCGATTTGGGCTGCCGGCGTGAGCTTGACGCGGCAACGGAGCGGGGCCGGCGGCCTCTTCGTGATGGTTGGGTCTTCACCGGCGCGTTGGGCGCGCGCAACGCCCTCCGGTGCCGTGCCGGGTCCGCCTTGTCGCGTCGAACTGTCGCGCCGGGGTCAGCCGGGCGCGGATGCCGGCGGCGGCATGGCGAGGTGGATCCGCCGGCGCGCCGCCAGGAGATGGGCGCCGGCGCCGCCGAGCACGAGGGTGACCCGGCGCCCGTGACGCGCGACGCGGGCGACGAGGTGGATCCATATCGCGCGGATGCGCTTCATCCGCACCCAGCGCCA
Source organism: Alphaproteobacteria bacterium (assembly GCA_965202835.1). Taxonomy (GTDB): domain Bacteria; phylum Pseudomonadota; class Alphaproteobacteria; order MPNO01; family MPNO01; genus MPNO01. The sequence continues at coordinate 647,411 of CBDBCA010000003.1, forward strand.
CTCGGGGCCGTAGGCGGCGCGGCGCACCAGCGCCATCGCATTCAGCGCCAGCGCCGCGAGCCACAGCCAGGCGGCGTTGGCCCCGAACCGCCCCGACGGCATCGTCCCGGCGGCGAGGTCGGACTTGAGCACCGCGTGCACCTCCTCGCCGCGTCCGCAGCGCTCGTGGGCCGCGGCCACGACCTCGGCGGCGTCCAGCACCCTCAGGCCGTTCGCCTTTTCCGCCCGGATCGCGTCGGGGGCCGGGAAGTTGGTCATGTAGGCCCTGATCCTGTAGGCGGGCCTGCCATCGGCGGCCGGGAGGTCGCCCTCGTCCAGGCCCAGCGCCCCGGGAAGGGCGCGCCGGGTGACGACGTAGCGGATCACATGGCGCGGCTTCAGTCCGTTGGTTGTCGCGGGGACGTAGGGCAGTTCGGCGCATTCAAGCGCCACACTGTCCGACGCCGGCCCGGCGTCCGGCGTCTCCACCGGCCCCTTCGCCGGGCGCCAGGCGTCGTCGGCGAGCCGCGCCACCTCCGCCATCAGCGGCTCCGAACGGGTGGCGCCGCAGATCAGCCCCACCGTGCCGAAGCGCCGCGTCTCCGCCCGGCGGAAGGCGGGGTCGTTGCAGGCGCGGATCACATCCTCCTGGTAGCCCGCCCCATCGGTGCGGAGGGTGACCTGGCGCACGGCGCCGGGAAGCTGCAACAGCGCCTCCTCGAGCGCCCGCCGGTTGTCCAGCGCCGCCGGCACGTTGCCGTCGCGGCTCTCCAGCCACGGCGCCATCCCGATCTCGGGGCAGAACGCGACCAGCGGCTGGTAGCCCCGCTCGCCCGGAACCAGCCTCTCCGCGGCACGGTAGGTATACAGACACTCGCGCTTGCCGGACGCGATGATCGTCGCGTCGAGGTCGATGGTCACCGACGCCGCGACGGCCTCCCGTACCCCTTCGGCCACAAGGCGGCGGGCGACCGCCCGGAACAACTCGTGGCGTTCCGTGTGCGGCGGGATGAACGCCGTGCCCTTCTCCCTCTCGACATCGTGCACCCCAGCGACATGGAAACGGTCGAGCCAGTCGCGCAGCGAACGCGCCGAGGGAAAGCAGCGCTCGCGACCGCCCCGGAACCGCCGCGCGACCGCACCCCTCGACAGACCCAACAGCTTCGGCTCGAACCGCCTGACCAGAGCGCAAAGACCCGTATCGGCCTCCAGATGCTCGATGTCCGACACCCGGTCGAAGCCGGCAACGTTGAGAACCAGCACCGCCAGCATCATCTGGCCGTCGCTCCAGCCCTGCGACGGGCTGCCGCCGCAGCGCGGCAGCCCGGCCAGGATGCGCCGCGACGCCAGAACCTCGAACAGCAGCACCAGACCGCCGCGCGCCGTCGCGGCCGTACCATCCCGCGTCACTTCGAGCTTGATCGGAGAGCGATAACAAGGGACCATGATCTTCACCCGGTTGGTGACGCCCCTCGGGGCGGGTTGTCTGCGCAACCCATTGTAATCAATGGCCCAACCGGGTGACCAAATCTTTCTGATCGCCGATCAGGGTGTGGAGAGCGCACTTGAACGGTTCGCAGGAATCTGTATGATGACTGCGTTTGTGGTCTCCGTTCGGTGCGCTCTCAGGCTAACACCGGACCCCATCGTCGCCTCTGGCCGGGATCCCCTCCCGGCCTTTGGCACTTCTAGGGCCACCGCGATGCGTCGCGGACACGCCCCTTCATATAGCATAACCTTTTATGCTGCAACAGGCGTTACTCGGCCTTCTCCTTAAGCCCTAACCTGCTTGCAAAAGGAGGCCATCCGGTGCGGATGGCACATGCCCCACCGACAAAGAGAAGAAGAGATTGCCAATCGCTATACGCATGAATCCCCTGCCCGATTAGGAGGAAGCCAGACAGCATCAAGGCAGACCCGAAGACCGCGCAGATCGTGGCGTTGCTCATTTCTTTCCTGAACCGGCATCGCAATGCTTTGCCGATAAAGTCATCAGGCGATCCGTGAAGGTCAGGAATGCCGCCACGTCCTTTGTATGTTCTTCCCATGTGGTTCCGGGACGGCGTGCCACGCCGTCTTGCGCCATTTCGGCAAGGACATCTCCAATCTTGGCGCACATTGCGGCTTGCCCGAGAGAAACGCTCTTGGTCACACTCTCCCAATCTGGCGCAAAGGGATCGTAGGGGACCGACTCCTCGGCCTGCGTTGGCACAGGCGCCAGCGTCAACGCGAGTGCCAACGCGGGGATCGTGGCGCGCGTCATCACCGGCTCCCCCCGAACGCGCCCACCATGTCGGTACGTTTGAGCGTGCCGGCCATGTGCTCGTGTTCGTCGCCGAGGAAGACGCCCGTGACCCAGCCCGATTCGCGGTCTTCGCCTTTAACGTTGAAGAACCGGCTTTCGTAGATGGTGACCTTGTAATCAAGGTTTCGGGTCGGGAACCACTTGTCCGCCGAGTCCGATTCGAGCCGGTTGAGGTAATAGATGTCTCGGAACCGGAGGTCCTGCTCGTTGTCGGCATCGTCGAGGGTCGAAATTCTCACCTGCAACGCGGCATCGCCGAACAGCGGCGACGGCCCGGAATACCCCACGAAATGCCCGTTCCATGTTGCTGTGCCGTAAAGCCGCCGGTTGTCGGCCAGGTCCGTGTCCGGCGTTGATCCGCTCGCCCACGGCTGCGGCAGGCCGTTGAAGAGCGCGACGCCGAAATTCATGTCGCCGTCCTCCGATCTGATCGCCAGATGGTGGCTCACGTCCGACCACTCGCCCCAATCGTTATAGGTGTCGGTCTTCTGGCTCATGTACATGATCTGGAGAACTTCGCGGTCGATCTTGTTGAGGATGTGGGTGACGTTCGGGATATAGCCGCCGGACTTGCCCATGATGCTGTCCGGGAACTCGACCGAGTCGACATGCCCCCAAATGCCGAGCGCGTGGAGGAATTCGTGCAGAAGCACCGACCGCGAATGCAGGTAATCGGTGGACGGGTCGAAGTCGTCCGGCACGATCAGGGTGGACGAGCTGGTGAAGTCGAGCACGGTGATTTTTGATTTTGCACACGCGACCGCGCTTGCGCCGCATTCCATCGCGACAGAAGACGCCGGCTCAAGCCTTACCTGGATACCCTGATCGGCGAGCTGATTTTCTGTCGGCGCGATTTCGGCCATCGGCAGGGCCGTCCGGTCATGCCGGGTCGTCGATTTGGGCTGCCGGCGTGAGCTTGACGCGGCAACGGAGCGGGGCCGGCGGCCTCTTCGTGATGGTTGGGTCTTCACCGGCGCGTTGGGCGCGCGCAACGCCCTCCGGTGCCGTGCCGGGTCCGCCTTGTCGCGTCGAACTGTCGCGCCGGGGTCAGCCGGGCGCGGATGCCGGCGGCGGCATGGCGAGGTGGATCCGCCGGCGCGCCGCCAGGAGATGGGCGCCGGCGCCGCCGAGCACGAGGGTGACCCGGCGCCCGTGACGCGCGACGCGGGCGACGAGGTGGATCCATATCGCGCGGATGCGCTTCATCCGCACCCAGCGCCACTCGGGGCCGTAGGCGGCGCGGCGCACCAGCGCCATCGCATTCAGCGCCAGCGCCGCGAGCCACAGCCAGGCGGCGTTGGCCCCGAACCGCCCCGACGGCATCGTCCCGGCGGCGAGGTCGGACTTGAGCACCGCGTGCACCTCCTCGCCGCGTCCGCAGCGCTCGTGGGCCGCGGCCACGACCTCGGCGGCGTCCAGCACCCTCAGGCCGTTCGCCTTTTCCGCCCGGATCGCGTCGGGGGCCGGGAAGTTGGTCATGTAGGCCCTGATCCTGTAGGCGGGCCTGCCATCGGCGGCCGGGAGGTCGCCCTCGTCCAGGCCCAGCGCCCCGGGAAGGGCGCGCCGGGTGACGACGTAGCGGATCACATGGCGCGGCTTCAGTCCGTTGGTTGTCGCGGGGACGTAGGGCAGTTCGGCGCATTCAAGCGCCACACTGTCCGACGCCGGCCCGGCGTCCGGCGTCTCCACCGGCCCCTTCGCCGGGCGCCAGGCGTCGTCGGCGAGCCGCGCCACCTCCGCCATCAGCGGCTCCGAACGGGTGGCGCCGCAGATCAGCCCCACCGTGCCGAAGCGCCGCGTCTCCGCCCGGCGGAAGGCGGGGTCGTTGCAGGCGCGGATCACATCCTCCTGGTAGCCCGCCCCATCGGTGCGGAGGGTGACCTGGCGCACGGCGCCGGGAAGCTGCAACAGCGCCTCCTCGAGCGCCCGCCGGTTGTCCAGCGCCGCCGGCACGTTGCCGTCGCGGCTCTCCAGCCACGGCGCCATCCCGATCTCGGGGCAGAACGCGACCAGCGGCTGGTAGCCCCGCTCGCCCGGAACCAGCCTCTCCGCGGCACGGTAGGTATACAGACACTCGCGCTTGCCGGACGCGATGATCGTCGCGTCGAGGTCGATGGTCACCGACGCCGCGACGGCCTCCCGTACCCCTTCGGCCACAAGGCGGCGGGCGACCGCCCGGAACAACTCGTGGCGTTCCGTGTGCGGCGGGATGAACGCCGTGCCCTTCTCCCTCTCGACATCGTGCACCCCAGCGACATGGAAACGGTCGAGCCAGTCGCGCAGCGAACGCGCCGAGGGAAAGCAGCGCTCGCGACCGCCCCGGAACCGCCGCGCGACCGCACCCCTCGACAGACCCAACAGCTTCGGCTCGAACCGCCTGACCAGAGCGCAAAGACCCGTATCGGCCTCCAGATGCTCGATGTCCGACACCCGGTCGAAGCCGGCAACGTTGAGAACCAGCACCGCCAGCATCATCTGGCCGTCGCTCCAGCCCTGCGACGGGCTGCCGCCGCAGCGCGGCAGCCCGGCCAGGATGCGCCGCGACGCCAGAACCTCGAACAGCAGCACCAGACCGCCGCGCGCCGTCGCGGCCGTACCATCCCGCGTCACTTCGAGCTTGATCGGAGAGCGATAACAAGGGACCATGATCTTCACCCGGTTGGTGACGCCCCTCGGGGCGGGTTGTCTGCGCAACCCATTGTAATCAATGGCCCAACCGGGTGACCAAATCTTTCTGATCGCCGATCAGGGGGATAGTTCCTGTGAGGGCGGTTTCCCTTTCGAGATAGCCCTTCCACTCGATCTGGTATTCCGGCGGGAGGGCGTCGTTCAGGATGCGGAGGCTGTCCAGCACGGCGGCTTGGATCGCCGCGTTCTCGGGATCCTGGAACGCCGGATCGAGTAGGAGCCACGGTGCGATCAGGAAGGGATAGAACCCGTCGTCGTCGAACCCGTAGGGATCATCCCCGTCCTGAGTCGTCAGGTCGGTTTCATAGTTCTTCAGCCGGTCAACGCCCACGCCGTCGCGCACCGCGCCCATATAGAGGCGGGAGCCGTTGCGGAGGGTCTGGATATGGCGCAATCCCTGCTGCGGCTCCACGTCGCCGCCCACATAGGTCCGGTCCGCGAACCACGCAATATCCGAAGGCGAGCGGTGCGGCGCGTAGCTGTAGCGCGGGGCCGCCGCATTCGAATAGTCGAGCTGGGCGGTCTGCGATACCCGCTCACCGCCGCCGCACGCGGCAAGAAGGGTTGCGATTCCGACAATCGTGGAAACGCCGATAAGTGTTCGCATGGCCGATCTCCCCGTTCAGGGGGAGAGCACACTTGACGCTGTAAGCTGGTCGAATAAACCTAATCCTGCCATGGTCGGTTTGGTGCGCTCTCCAAGGTTGTCACCAAGCCCCAGGGTGGGCTGGGACCGGGCGGCCACCCGGTTCCAGCCGCTTCACGGGGCAACGTATCTCACGCCACTTGTGGACTGGTCTTCGCCTCCTATGGCCTGCGGCGCGGCAGGTGCCGGGCCGTTGCAACGTCGTCCAGAAGGAAGATGCCCCGCCTATTCGCCGGGCGCGGGAGCTACCCGTGCCGGGTCAAGGGCTGTTCTATTCAGCGGGCGACCCGACGAAGCGGGTCTGAACGCCGTTGCAAGGGGAACGCTAAGGGCTTAGATTTGTCGGGTCAAGCGAAGGGAGATCGACATGGCCAAGCTCCTGGCGGCGACGGATGCAACCCCGGAAGAGATCGTGCGAGCGATGGCACGGCAGGGGAAATCATCCGGTGCTTCCACGACCGCGAAGCTCCGCGATCCTCTGGGCCATCCGGTCAAGAGCAGCGTTCGATACTTGCGTGAAAGGATCGCTGCCGACCTCCGGGACTTCGAGCTCTTCCAGAAGAAGGGCCACCCAGCTATCGGACTGAGTCTCGATGAGCAGGCGAGCCAAGATTGATCGGAACACCTCCACATCCGCGTAGAGGTTCATCAGTCGCCATTCGTTGATGTCCATACCGCCCTCCGGTTAGGGGTGGCATGGTTCCGAAGGGAGGCTACGCGGTCAACCTTTGTCTATAATTCCCAAAAAATGCCATGATTTCGGGGACTTAGAGATATATTTATCCTGAATAAGCATTTTATGCTTGACTCGGGACGCGTTTTGGGGTAGATTTGTCACAGTCGAGAAGTGGGGGCGCCGGAGGTTTCGGCGCCCTTTTTCGTTGCCGGGCCGGGCGCTCGGTCGTCGAGACGGCGCATGAATTGCGAGGCTCCCCGACCGGGTGTCGGGGCGGATAGAAAGTTCGAGGATGGCCGGTGTGGCGTCCAAGCCGAGCCGCGTCATGCTACCCTTGCGCTTGACAAAGCGAACTCCAAGCTTGAGATGGAGACGTACACCTATACGCGAGCGCCATCCGGATCGTCGACCGCGCTGAACCTGGGGAGACCGAATGACCGCGCTATCCGAAGCGTATTACGACACGCAGGAAGAGGCCCTTGAGGAAATCCGGCGGCGGCGGTCGTCGGCCGGCGATGACGCACTGCTTACCCGCTGCGAACGGACAGGCTATGGAAACTGGCGGGTCGTTTCGGTTCCCGCCGAGTTCGTCGTGGACACGGTCGCGGACGGACCCTCTCCCGAATGGAAGAGGTCGTCGTGATCGACGGCACGCCCGACGAGATCGCAACTGCGGTGCTGCGCGGTGGGGTATCGCGCGGAAAGCCTCAAACGGAACAGCAAAATAGCTGATGTCACGGTAGGCGACGCGGTTAGGCTGAGATAGCGCTTGAGAGCGCCAGCCACGAATCAAGATTGAAGTCAACCCAAAAATCCAGGAAAATGTGGAAGATCGAGCATGGGGGAACGACCCATGGGCGCACAGGAATATCCAACCTTGACCAAGGAGATTGCCGCGTATGAGGGCATGCGCAACACACTGGAGACCGACCATCTCGGCAAATGGGTGATCGTGCATGGCGGGGAGTTGGTGGCGCTGCATGACACTTTCGAGGCCGCGGCCGAAGAAGCTATGGGCCGATTTGGAGCAGGCCCATATCTGATCCGGCAAGTCGGGGCCGGACCAATCACACTTCCTGCGTCCGCTCTCTATAATCCCGCGGCGATCGATGCCTCAAGTTGAGTGCGGGTTCCCCAAGCAAGTCAACAGCCTGATACGATTCGGTCCCACGCTGCAAGTAAGGATCGGCTTCGATCCCGGCTCACTTGGGGGCGGAGACCCTAATCTGCCGGACACGGACTACCATGCTTCGGTGGATACAGGGGCAGGGGACAGTTGCATAGATTCCTCGATTGCTGCAAATCTCGGCCTGCCGGTCATCGACCGCCAGCGAGTCGCGGGCGTGCATGGGGCGGGAGAGGTGAACGTCCATCTGGCTCAGATACTCATCCCCGGCCTGGACATCGTAATATCCGGTCGCTTTACGGGCGTGCACCTTTATGCCGGAGGGCAACCGCACGGTGCGCTGATCGGCAGAACCCTGCTTCCGCACGTCACCATGATCTACAACGGGATCACCGGGTCGGTGATTATTGCCCTCCCCGACCAAGGGTCGGAGGTACCATCCACCTGATCCCCTCCCCTTGATAGATCAAAGTGGATCGGTACTCCTCTGTCAGCCCGCCACCAGATCCCGGTAGCGCAGCCGCTTCCCGACCATCCACGAGTTTTCCCGACCGGACGGAACGAGGGAAAGACGTGGATGCCCGGAACGAGTCCATTGCTGTCATGTTTAACTTCGAGACGGGCTCCACGCCGACGGGCAAGACCATCTCCGGCCGCCTCTTGTCACCCCGGACTTGTTCCGGGGTCCAGGCCTGCCCCGGACCGCGACCTGCCCCGGACGCCGTTCCGGGGGAAACCGGGCGAGAGCGGTGCCTGACAGTCTGGACCCCGGAACAAGTCCGGGGTGACAGCGGGGGACGCGGACGGGCGGTGCGAGCGTCCAGCAATCCGAGCCTCGATTGGGCCGACGGGCCGGTAACCCGCCTGTACCAAAGCCTTGCACCCGGCCCAGCCCATCTAAACCGGACAGCAGTGGAACGAGTCCGGGCATGACGAAGAAGGTGGAAAGCGCTCCGTTCCGGCCGGAATCGCCCATGGGACGGATACGGGTGTCCGGCGGCGGATTTCGGGCCGGAATCGGAAGGGAGAAAAAATGCCATGATTTCGGGGGCTTAGAGATACATTTATTCTGAATAAGCATTTTTTGCTTGACTCGGGACGCGTTTTGGGGTAGATTTGTCACAGTCGAGAAGTGGGGGCGCCGGAGGTTTCGGCGCCCTTTTTCGTTGCCGGGCCGGGCGCCCGGAGATCCGGAAAAAGGGGAACACGACCTTGGCAGGCCCATCGGAGGCCGGCGCGGGCACGCCCGCGGCCGGAGACAGGAAGCGAACCGGCGAGGCGGAGGCGGCTTGCCCGCCCGCGCTCGACGCCGAAACCCTGGCGGAGCTCGCCGGCATCGGCTGCACCCGCGCGGAAGCGGCGGCGTGGTTCGGGATACCGCTCGCCGAGCTCGGGCGCAGGCTCCGGGAGCCCGCGCTCAAGGAAGCCTGGAAGCAGGGCGCGGCGCGCGGGCGGGTGCGCGTCCGCCGGGCGCAGTTCGCCCTCGCCGAGCGCAACGCGACGATGGCGACCACGCTCGGCCGGCTGATGCTGGGCCAGGGCGGCGGGACCGGCGCGGCGGCGCCGAAGAAGATCACGCTGGTCGTCGATACCGGGATCGAGCGCGATGAAGAGGATTAGCACCGGCTACCGGCCGCGTCCGCTGCAGGCCGGCATCCACCGCCGGCTCGGGCGCTTCAGCGTGCTGGTGTGCCATCGCCGCTTCGGCAAGACGGTGCTCTGCGTCAACGAGCTCATCGACCATGCCGTCAGGTCGACCCGCCAGCGCCCGCGCTTCGCCTATATCGCGCCGCTCTACCGCCAGGCCAAGCAGGTCGCCTGGGACTATCTCAAGCACTATACCGAGGCGATCCCGGACCGGAACGTCAACGAGACCGAGCTCCGCGTGGATCTGCCCAACGGGGCGCGCATCCAGCTCTACGGCGCGGACAACCCGGACTCGCTGCGCGGCATCTATCTCGACGGGGTGGTGCTCGACGAGTACGCGCAGATGAGCCCGCATCTCTGGGGCGAGGTGATCCGCCCGGCGCTCGCCGACCGCGAGGGCTGGGCGGTCTTCATCGGGACGCCCCGGGGGCACAACGAATTCTGGCGCAAGTACCGCGCGGCCTGCGCGGACGAGGACTGGTACGCGGCGCTGTTCGCGGCGTCGGAGACCGGGATCCTGCCGCAGGCCGAGCTGGAGGCCGCGCGCCGCGACATGACGCCGGAGCAGTACGAGCAGGAGTTCGAATGCTCCTTCGAGGCGGCGATCCGGGGCGCTTATTACGGCAAGGCGATGGCCGAGGCGCAGCGGACCGGGCGCATCCGCGCGGTCCCGCACGACCCGGCGCTCCCGGTCGACACCGCCTGGGACCTCGGAATCGGCGACCCGACGGCGATCTGGTTCGTCCAGCTCGCGGGGCCGGAGATCCACCTGCTCGACTACTACGAGGCGGCCGGCGAAGGGCTCGACCACTACGCGCGGATCCTCCAGGCCAGGGCGGCCGAGCGCGGCTGGGTCTATGGCAGCCACTACGCGCCGCACGATGCGCTGGCGCGCGAGCTCGGCACCGGGCGGACGCGGGAGGAACAGGCGCGTCGTCTCGGGCTCGGGCTCACCGTGGTGCCGCGCCACCGCGTCGACGACGGCATCAACGCGGTGCGCGCGATCCTGCCGCGCTGCTGGTTCGACATCGAACGGACCGAGCCGGGGATCGAATGCCTGCGCCAGTACCGCACGAAGGTGGACGACGCGACGGGCGCGGTCGCCGGTGGACCGCTGCACGACCAGTACAGCCACGGCGCGGACGCCTTTCGCTACCTCGCGATGGGCATCGGCGACCGCTTCGCCCCGCCCGCGCCGCGCGGCGAGCCCAGCTTCGACGACCACCTGCGCCGCCACTTCCAGACAAGGCGGAGCGCGCGCGACGGGCTGATCTGAGGCGCCCCCCGCTGTCACCCCGGACTTGTTCCGGGGTCCAGTGCAACCGCCCCAACGCCGGAGCACACGGCCCTGGACCCCGGAACAAGTCCGGGGTGACAGCGGGGGTACGGGTATGGGTACGGGATTTGACGAAAGGACAACGATGAAAACCGAAACGAAAGCGGAAGACGCGACCGGCCCGGACGAGACGGTCCGGTACTGGCGCGGCGAGCTCGAACGGGCGGAACGCGCCGAGCGCGACTGGACGCGGCGCGCGGAGAAGACGGTGGAGCGCTACCGCGCCGAGAAGCGCGTCGACGGCCAGCGCCGCTTCAACATCCTCTGGGCCAATACCGAGATCCTCAAGCCCGCGGTCTATTCGCGGACCCCCGCGCCCGACGTGCGCCGGCGCTGGCTCGATGACGACCCGGCGGGGCGCGAGGCGGCGTCGGCGCTGGAGCGCGCGCTCTCCTATCTGGTCGACGACGGCGGGTTCGACGCGGCGATGGAGGCGGTGCGCGACGACATGCTGCTGCCGGGCCGCGGCGTGGCCAGGATCGTCTACGAGCCGGTCATCGCCAGGCGCCCGCTCGCCCGCGCCGACGAGGACGTCTTCCTGCTCGACGGGCGGCCGGTGGAGCCCGACGGATTCGACGGCGAGACCGCTTACGTCGAGGAGGTGATCGACGAGCGGGTCCATTGCCGCCACGTCTTCTGGAAGGACTACCGCGAGCAGCCGGCGCGGTGCTGGGACGAGGTCGGCTGGATCGCCTTCCGCCACTCCCTCGCGCGGGCCGGGCTGGTCGAGCGGTTCGGCGCGGCGGGAAGGCGGATCCCGCTCGAAGGAAGCGTGAGCGCCTATGACGGGCGGGACCGGGCGGAGACCGCGCCGGAAAACGCCAGGCGCGCCGTGGTCTGGGAGATCTGGGACAAGGCGAAGCGCCGCCGCGTGGTGATCGCCGACGGCTTCGACCGCGTCGTCGAGGAGACCGACGACCCGCTCGGCCTCGCCGGCTTCTTCCCGGTCCCGGAGCCGCTCTACGCGGTGAAGACCTCGGATTCGCGCATTCCCATCCCCGAGTTCACGCTCTACCAGGACCAGGCGCTGGAGCTCGACGAGCTCACCACCCGCAAGCGGCATTTGATCGCGGCGCTCAAGGCGCGCGGCGTCTATGCCGGGGTGCTGGGCGAGATCGAGCGGCTGCTGACCGAGGCCGGCGAGAACGAGATGATCCCGGTCAAGGACTGGGACCGGTTCCGCGACAAGGGCGGGCTCGCCGCCGCCATCGAGTGGCTGCCGATCGAGCGCATCGCCCAGGTGATCGTCTCGCTCAACGCCCACATCGCCCAGCTCAAGGGCGAGATCTTCGAGATCACCGGGCTGTCCGACATCCTGCGCGGCTCCACCCGGGCCAGCGAGACCGCCACGGCGCAGCGCCTCAAGGGCTCGTTCGGCGCCTTGCGGATGCAGCCCCGACAGCGCCCGATGGAACGCTTCGTGCGCGACGCGCTCCGCCTCAAGGCGGAGGTGATCGCCGAGCATTTCCGCCCCGAGACGCTGGCGCGGATGACCGGCAAGCCGATGCCGCCGGCGGTTCTCGCGCTGCTCCGCGACGAACGGCTGCGCGGCTTCCGGATCGACATCGAGACCGAATCGACGATCCAGCCCGACGCCGAGGCCGAGCGCCGCAACGCGGTCGAGTTCCTGACCGCCTCGACCCAGTTCTTCACCGGCATCGCGCCGCTGATCGCCGCCGCGCCGCAATCGGCGCCGATGTTCCTGGAGATGTTCCGGACGGCGGCCCGCAGCTTCAAGCCGGGAAGGCGGCTGGAGGAGGTCATCGCCCGGACCAGCGAGGCGCTGATCCGCCAGGCCGAGGCGGCCGGAGACGGGAGGGCGCCATGACGCGCTACGTGTGGAGCAAGGCGGAGGGCCGCTGGGTGCCCGCGAGGACCGCGCAGCGCCGCGGCCCGCAGATCGTCAACCGCGACGCGCCGTTCGAGAACGGGGTGAGGAGCATGGCCGACGGCCGCCGATACGGCTCGCGCCGCGCCTGGGACGAGCACCTGAAGGCGCGGGGAATGGTCGAGATCGGCAACGACGCGGTGGGGCGGCGCTAGCCGGAGAGCCCCCTGCCTCGTCATGGTCGGCGAAGGCCGACCATCCACGAGTTTTTTCGGCGGTGGGGCAACGCAGAAACAACAAAAAGAAAAACGTGGATGGTCGGCCTTCGCCGACCATGACGAGGAAAAAGGAAGGAGCGGATCCATGCCGATACTCGAAACCCTGTTCGGCGGCCGCGCGGCGCAGCCCATCGAGGCGATCGGGCGGGTCATCGACGACTTGTTCACCACCGACGAGGAACGGCTGGACAAGGAGGCGCTGCTCGCCCGCCTCGCCCAGCGCCCCGCCCTCGCCCAGATCGAGGTCAACCGCGTCGAGGCGCAGCACCGCTCGGTGTTCGTCGCCGGCTGGCGCCCGTTCATCGGCTGGATCTGCGGCGCCGCGCTCGCCTGGAACTTCATCCTGCGCGACATCCTGGTCTGGGGCTTCGCGGCGTGGGCGCCGGGCACCCCGGTGCCGTCGGCGTTCCAGCTCGAACATCTGCTGACCGTGCTCTTGAGCCTCCTCGGCCTCGGCGGCCTGCGCACCTTCGAGAAGTTCGGCGGCCGGACGAAATGACGCGGGGCGGCCCCGCCGCCCCCGTCATGGTGGGCGAAGGCCCACCATCCACGTTTTGTTTTTTGTTCGTCCGCCGCAAAAAAGAAAAACTCGTGGATGGTCGGCCTACGCCGACCATGACGTAAGGAGGCCGGGGTGACACGGGAAGCGCCCCCGGACCACAATGCCCCGAACGAACGGGAGGTGCACATGAAATACGTATTGCTCGGCAAGCAGAGCAGCGAATGGCTCGGCAAGCACGACCGGCGCAACCGGCTCGCCCGCGCCAAGGCGCGGGAGCTCGGGATCAAGATCCAGTCGGTGCTCTACACCCAGGGCGCCTACGACTTCGTCGACGTGGTCGATGCGCCCTCGCCCGAGGCGATGCTCAAGTTCTCGGTGTAGAATTCTGAGGGTTGCACTGTCGGTGAGTCATATTCTGGTTGGGGTCGTTGTTTCCCTGAGTTCGTTGTTATATTACTGTGGGTTAGGGGCGATGACAATGGGTCTCTGCGTGTTTCCGTGGGACATACTGAATGGGCGTCTTTCGAGGATTGTGGAATTTCGGGAAGTATTGGCATATCGTTGTGTCTGTGATCTTGGTTCTATAGGAATGGTGCGTCGTGATGGCAAGTCTTTTCGGGGGTTTGAGCATGACTCTGTTCGGTCTATCGATTGGCATATGCGGGAACCCGTATATTAGGGATACTACAGGAGTTCTGGAAGGCTTTTTTGTGCCCTCTGGAGGCGCCGCGCCGGGGGCGGCCCGATGAGCCGGGCGGCGGAGGGGCGGCGCACCCAGCACGCGGTGATGGCCACCGCCAGCGAGTGGGCGCGCATCCGGGAGCTCGCGGAGGCGGCCGGCATGGAGGTCTCGCGCTACCTGGTTCACCGGGCGACGCAGCCCGACCCGCTGCCCGCGGCCGTGCTGCGCCGCGCGGTGCGCGAGCTGCTGCTGCTGTCGAAGCTGGAGGAGGCACGCATGGCCGACATGGGGCTGGAGGAACGCTGGGCGTCGCTCGGCGACGCGGTGGATGCCTGGCTCGACCGCGAGGCGGAGCTCGACCGGCTGAGCGACGCGGGCGCGGCGGAGCGCTGGCGCGCGGCGTCGCCGAGCGCCGATCCCGGCGGCGGCCCGGCGCCGCGTCCCTGATGGCGGTGCTGCGCCGGTCGCTGCGCTGCACCCCGCTCGAGCGGGCGCGCATCCGCGAGCGCGCCGCGGAAGCGGGCATGCCGGTCTCGCGTTTCGTGGTGGCCTGCGCGCTGAAGGACGATGCCGGGGGCGAGCCCGGGATCGTGCTTTCGGAGGAGGAGCAGCGGCTTCTGTACGACCGGGTGGCCGAGCTCGACCGGCTGCGCCGGGCGCTGCTCGAGGCGCTTCCGGGAACCGGGGTGTCGCTGTTCGGGGCGCTCGCCGCGATGCACCGCGCGCTCGCCGCGCCCGGGGCGGAAGACTGATGCCGGCGCGGCGCACGATCCCGCCGGCGCGGCTCGCCGTCTCGTGCCGGGAATCGGAGTGGGAACGGATCCGCGAGATCGCGCTCCGGCGCGGGATGACGATCAACGAATATCTCGTCGCGGCGGCGCTCGCCGTCGATCCCGCGCCGGCGGCGCCGGCGCTGGCGCTGTCCGAGGCCGAGCAGCGCCGGCTGCTGGAGACGGTGGAGCGGCTGGCCGACGGCATGCTGGCCGAGACGGGAGAGCGCCACGGCGCGATCGCGCGGCTGCGCCAATCGGTCGAGCTGCTGCTCGGCGAGACGCTGCGCGGCATGGTCCGGCAAGGCCGGGAGGCGGAGATCCCGCCGCTGCTGATCGAGACCTTCGGCGAGGAGCTCGGCGCCGCGCTCGAACGGCGCTTCCGGACCTGGATGGCGCGCGGCCGGCCGGCCGGTTGAGGACGCATGCCCGGGCGGTGTTGCCGGACACAAGTCACATGCTGAACCCCCGGCCCTGCGAACGATCCTGTTTCTGCTGCCGGGTCTGCCGTTCCTGCTGCGGCGGGTCGAGGAGGCGCTCGCGCCGCGCCTCGTCCTTCCACGGGGCGCGGAAGCAGCCGCGCGCGGTGACCGCCCCGGCGGAGCGCCCGATCGCGGCTCCGGGCTCGGGCGCGCCGGGGCCGGCCGCGCGGACGACCCGGAGATCGAGCGCGTAACCGCCGGCCGCGTCGGTCCGGGTCCGGACTTCGGCCTCGACGGTGCACACCTCGCCTCCCGGCCCGGCGGCCTCGGTCCAGACGATGCGGTCGCCGGGGACGGGTTCCGGGCAGGGCAGGCGGCAGGCGCCGCTCGGCACCGAGCGCTGCCGGGCGACCTCCAGCTCGCGCAGCCCCTCATCCGACCACGCGGCGCGGATGCAGCCGCCCTCCAGCAGGGTGCGCGCGCCGATCTCGACGAGGCGGCCGTCTGCGGGGGTCGTCTCCTTCCCGGGGTCCGCCATCCTGAGCCGGAGCGTGTCGGTCTCGCGCACGCCGCCGGACGCACCCGGGGAGACCACCGCCGCCTGCCAGGTCCGCCCGTCGGACCGGAACGCGATCCGGTCGCCCGCGATCAGCGGCGCATCCCCCGTCCAGGCGATGCCGTCGGTCAGCGGCGGCAGCCCGGCGAGCCGGCCGGTCTCGCGGCGGACCGCCCCGGCCACGGCGGGCAGCTGGGCGGCCTCGCGCCGTTCGGCGGGATCGGCATGCTGCCCCTCCGCCCCGGTGAGCGCCGGCACCGAGGCGAGCTCTTCCCGCCAGCCACGGTCGCGGTCGAGCCAAGCGGCCGCCTCGCGGCGCACCTCCGCCGGCTGCTCTGCCCGCCCGGCGATCTCCCGCGCCATCTCCGTCGCACGGTCGTAGCCCCCGGCATGAAGCGGCAGGGTATCGGCCTGCCGGGCGCGGGCCTCGACCGAGGCGGCGGCGGCGCGGAACGCCGCGCTCTCGTCCCGTAGCTCGACCGCTTCCAGCCGGTCGAGCATCCCGCCCACCCGGTCCCGCAGGCGCGGCATGTTTTCCAGCCGCGACGCGGCCCCGGTTTCCGTCGCGTCGCCGCCGCCCAGCAGGCGGTGGGCGGTTTCGCGGAGCGCCGCCGATGCCTCCCGCCAGGCCGCCAGCTCGTCGAGCCCGGCGGGTCCGATGGCGGCCCCGCGCGCCCCCTCCTCAAGGCCGGCGCGGCGGTCCAGGTGCCGGGCGCCCTGTTCGAGGAACTCCGCCACCGGGGCGGTCTCGACCGCGACGCGGACATCGTGAGCCAGCACCGCGCGGGCGGCCTCCCTCGCCTCCGGCGCGAGCCCCGGCTCGTCCCGCAGCGCCTCCGCGTGGGTCCGCAATGCGTCCCAGGAGGGAAGGTCGGCCGGATCGCGGCCGGCCTCCCGGGCCTCGCTTTCGACGTTACGGTGGAGGCCCACGAACGCCTCCGCGCGGAGCCGCAGCGCCTTGTCGGACAGCCCGTCGACGGCCTCGCGCACCCGTTCGCGCTCGTCGTCCGCGCCGGCGAGCCGGATGCGGGCCGGATCGTCGAGCCTCACACCCTCCCCCTCGCCCAGCATCCGGAGCCCGTGCGTGCGAAGCGCCTCCGCCCTCTCCAGCCACCCGTCGAGGGTCGCGTCCCCGGCGTTCTGCCCGGCGGGGCCGATCCCCGCGGCCCGGCCCAGGTGATCGCGGCAGTCTTGCAGGAACCCCTCGATCCGGCGCCCCGCCGCCTCGTGCCGCGGGTCCCGTTCGACCTCCCGGCGTGCGGGTTCCGGCGCGGGGGTCTCGGCGCTCCATGCCGCCACCGTCCGGCGCAGGTCTTCCGGGAGACCGTCCCCGCCGAGGACCCGCGCGCGCTCGGCCAGCGTCTCCGCACCCGCCATGTCGCGGGCCTCGATCCCCGCCGCGCGCGCCACGGTCTCGTGGGCGACGGCGTCTTCCCCGAACCGGATGGCGTCGTCGAGGCGGACGCTGCGCAGTATCCGCCCGAGCGCCGCCGCGACCCGGCCGGCGATGCCCCTCCCGTCCCGCAATGCGCGCCCGGTCTCAGCCAGCGCCTCGCCGTCGGCGCGCCATTGCGCGTGCTCGGGCAGCTCGGACACCGGCCGGCCGCGCTCCGCCGCCGCCCATTGCAGCAGCGGCTGCGTCCGGCAGTGCCGGTCGGCCCGCTGCACGAAGGCGAGCTCCGCCTTCCGCCGTTCGGCGATCTCCGCGTCGCGGTCCCGCACCTCGGCCGCGAAGGCCGCGAGGTCCGCCGGCAGGTCGTGGCGCTGCGCCGCCGCCGCCCCGGTCACGATCCGCGCGTAGCCCTCCATGCGGTTGAGCTCGGCATTCTCCGCCTCCGCCCGGGCGGTGAGCGCGCGCCAGTCGTCGCGCAGCTCGCGCAGCATGCCGGCAACCGCCCCCCCGGATCGGTGTCCGGGGCTGGCCGGGGGCGGATCGACCCCCTCCCCCACCGCCTCGCGCGCCGTCAGGCGCGTCCCCTCGTTCTCCTCCAGCGCTTCCGCCAGCGTCTCCCGGTTGTCGGTCACCAGCACGAACCGCTCGCGCGCCCGGCTCGCCTCCACGTAGAGCGCCGCCTGGCCCGACAGCCGCCCGTGCCCGGTATCCAGCACCCCGATCGCCGCGTCCCGCGTCATCCCCTGGGCGGCGTGCACCGTCGAGCTCCAGGCATGGTCGAGATGGCGCAGCCGGGGGTCGTCGCGGGAAAGCGTCAGCGTCCTTCCCCCGGCCAGCGCGAACCGCACCCGGCGCGTGCCGATCTTCTCCACCACCGCCTCGCCGCCGTTGATCAGGCCGTTCCGCTTGTCGTTCGCCGTCCAGCGGATCCGGTCGCCCGCCCGGAGCCGGATGCGCGCCGTCTCGTGGACCGCGAAGCGGTAGCGCACCCAGCTGTCGCCCGGCCGGATGCGGATCGTCCGCCCGCTGGGGTGATCGAGGAACACGAACTCGCCTTCCGTGCGTTCGATCCGGCAGGCATCCCCCTCCTGGACCCTGAGCGGCGGCACGCGCGAGTGGAAGATGACGAAGTCGCCCGGCTCGTGGTTGCGCACGTCCGCCCGCTGCGCCGCCGTGAGATGCCGGTTGACGAACCGGTCGACCTCGATCTCGCGCCCGTGCAGCACGCCCTCATCCGCGAGCCCGTCGCGCACGATGCGGTGGATCCCGGCCCGGATGAAGTGGGTCGGCGCCAGGATCGCCGTTCCGGCGCGCTTCTCCGGATCGAGCTCCAGCCAGAGACGCGCCGCCGTGGCCGCGAGCGCCTCGTGCGGAACCTCGCACACGTCGGTCAGCCCGCCCAGCGCCTCCGCCGGGCGGCGCTGCTGCAGCCGCTCGACGGCCCGCTTCAGCGCGGGGTCGTTCTGGCGCATGATCTCGTCCATCTCGGCGGTCTCGATCCCCGCCTCCTGGAGCGCCCGGAACGGCTCTCCCGCGGTCACCGCGCGCAGCTGGCCCCGGTCCCCCACCAGCACGACCCGCGCGATCCGGAGCCGCTCCGAGATGCGCATGAGCAGCTCCATCTGCGCCGTCGAGACCATCGAGGATTCGTCCAGCACCAGCACCGCGCCTTCGTGCTCGCCCCGCGCGTTCTCCACCTTCTCCGCATTGCCGAGATCGCCGTAGCGCGTCAGGAACCATTGCAGCGTCCGCGCCCTGGCGCCGGTCTCGTCTGCCAGCACCCGCGCGGCCGCCGCCGAGGGAGCGAGCAGGATCGCCGGGCGGTCGCCGAGCAGCCCCAGCGCCTCGCGCAGCATCGTCGTCTTTCCCGTCCCGGCCGCGCCCTGGACCGCCACGATCCGGTCATCGGACAGCAGGATCGTGCGCACCGCCTCCTTCTGGCCCTCCGTCAGCGTCGTCTCCGCCAGCCGGGCCGTGACCCGCTCCTCCGGCGCCAGCGCCCTGGCCTGCCCCTTCCCCTCGCGCATGCGGGACAGGATCTCGCGCTCCGAGCGCAGCGCGTCGCCGGTCACGAACGAGCGCCCGCCGCCGACGCTCGCCTCCACGAGGTGGCCGTCGCCGAGCAGCGCCGCGATGCCCGCGTCGATCTCCACCAGCCCGTAGCGCCCCGGCGCGTGGCTCAGCGCCATCGCCCGGACGTCGCTCTCCCGGAACACCGACGCCCGCTCCGACAGGTGCTCCACCGCCCGCCAGACGATCTCGCGCACGCTGGGCCCGGGCGGATCGGCGGCAAGCTCAGCCGCCGTCCGCACGTAGGGCCGCCCCGCCTTCCGGGCGGTCCGCTTCGAGCTCTTCTTCCTCCGTCCCGTTCCCGGCCTGGCCAGGCTCTCGTCCCGCGACACCCCGAGCGCCCCGGCCCGCGCCGTCCACTCCGCCCTCAGCTCGTCGAGGTCCCGCTCCACCTTCCGCTCGCGGGTGATCAGCGCCGCCTGCTGGGTCAGCGCGGCCGAGAACGGAAGGCCGTGCTTCTTCAGCCACGACAGGATCTCGCGCCGCCTGGACGAGAACTCGTCGAGCAGCGCCCGCGGATACCCCGCGATCTCGAAGCCCGGAACGCCGCCGATCATCGTGGTCTCGATCGCGAACCCCATCCCGATCAGCCGGCTCGCCAGCTCCTGGCGGTAATACGCCCCGATCAGCTTCACGCTCCGGCGGATCTCGGTCGGCTCCATGCTGCGCCATTCGCCGGCACGGTTGCGCGTCATGTTGGCGAGGATGCAGTGGGTGTGGAGTTGCGGGTCCTGGTCCCGGCTGGTCAGGTGGCGGAACGTCGCCGCCACCAGACCGTCCGCCGCCACCCGCGGGCGCCGACCCGTCGCCGGGTCGTAGCCGCGGGTCTGGAGGAGGTTCGATTCCACCCAGTCGAGCGTCGCCCGCACCGCCCGGTCGTGCGCGGTAACAACCCGCCGGTCGCCAAAGAGCAGCGCTTCGAGGGAGACCGACTTCGGCGCCGACAGGGTGAGGTCGAGCCCCGGGCGGTGCTGGTGCTCGCCGTCGCGCGCGCGGCCCAGCCGGATCTCCGTCCCCGGCACGTGGCCCGTGAGAATCTTCTCGAAGAGGCGGGACGAGACGTGCTTCGGCAGGCCCAGCGCCCTTGCCGCGCCGCCGTGCCAGAAGCTCGCCAAATAGTGCCGCCGGTCGTCCTTCGCGTAGTAGCCCTCGCGCGCGAAGTAGGCCACCGTCGTCGCCGTCGAGCCCACCTCGCTCAGGCTCGCGACCACCGGTCAGCCTTCGCCGGGGATCGGTGGCAGCCGCGCGGCCGGGAAGTGACGGACGTCGAAGGCGCACCTGACGGCCTTCTCCGTCCGCCAGGATTCCAGCATGCACGCCTTGACCTGCTCGCCGTGGCTTTCCCAGACGCCCTGCCTCCAGCCCCGCGTGTCGTCGTACGGCTCGAAGAAGCGGAACTCCTTCTGCGCCAGCGCGCCCACCGCCGCGAACGACGGAACCGCGACCACCAGGGCCGCCGACAGCGCCGGCACCGTCCAGCGCCGCACCGCCTTCCGCTCGCGCCGGATCGCCCCGAGAACCTTCTCGCCGCCCGCCGCGAAGCGCTTCAGGAAGCTCTCGTTCTCGCCCCTGAAGCTCTCCACGTTGCCGAGGATCTTCAGCGAGATGTCCCGTTGCGCGTCCAGGCTCCGGGTGACGCTCTTCTCCATCCGGACGCCGCCGTCCCGCAGGTCCTTCGACAGGGCAGCCATTTCCTGCCGGTGGGCCGCCACCCCGGCCGTCCACTCCTTGTAATTGTTGGCGAGCCTCCCCGCCTCCGAGGCAACCGCCCTGGAGCATTCGTTCATGCTCTTCCAGACGGCGCGGAGCTCCCCGATGCCCTTGCCCAACGCATCCTCGCGGGCCTTCAGACCCTCCTCCCGGCTGGCCAGCTGCGCCACCGCCGCGTCGAGCTCGCGCCGCCCCTCCTTCAGACCCGCGATCTGCTTGCCCGCCTCCGCCTGGAGAACGCCAGTCGCGTCCCTGGTGTCGCCGGTGAACCGGGCCGCATCGGCGGTGGTCTTCTCGATCCTCGCCACCGCCTCCGCCGCCCGCGCGATCTTCGCCGAAGCCCCCACGATCTGCGTCGCGACATCCGAAAGCCCGGGCCCGGACGCACGCTCCGCCGCGAGCATCTCCTCCAGCGCCGATAGCCGCGCTTCCAGCCGCCCCAGGGTGGCGGCGATCCCCTCCAGCGCCGCGGCGGTCTCCGCGGGCGCCTCGCCGGCCCCGGGCGGAACGCCGGGGTCCTCCCCGGCGGTCCCGCCGTCGTCCGTCACGCCGAACAGAAGACTCCGGCCGTCATCGTCCGCCGGAGGCCGGCCCTTCCCGTCGCTATTGCCAGACGCCATCGCGCGCGCTCCCTCTTCCCCCGGCCGCCGGACCGATGTCCGAAAGACCCGTCGCCGCGCGCCTCCCCCGCCCGCGCAGCGCCGGCCCATCCAGGGGGCAGGATACCATCGGCGCCCCCGGACGAAGCGGGGATTCTCGCCCGGCGGCCGGGGGATTGACGGGCCTCGAACCGGCCCTCGGCCCGGGCTCTTGGCGCATGTGCTGGTCTCGGAGTATCGTGAGCACCTGTCGCTGTATCGCCAGTCCCTGGTGCTCGCACGCGATGGCGCCGAGCTAGACTGATCGACGCCGGCCGGCTGGGGTCGGCAAGCTCCAACGCCCGTTTGCCGATTCGCAAGTGTCTAGACTCAATGGCTCGTCTCGGAGTTCGTCAAATCCGGGACCCCGAATAGTGTCATCGCTAGGCCACGAGCAGGATCGAGCGCAAACGACCGGTCAACAGCTGCATTTGCGGCGAAATTTGCCTCGATAAGCGTGGCACCTTGTTCCCACTTCTGGAGAAAAGGGGGAAGCCAATGCGCGGGGACCCTTGCATCCAATGGCCACGGTGAAGCCAACACGGCTGTGCAGCCGCGGTCAAGTATCTGCTTGGCCAACCCAAGGACGGTATTCGCGGCGGGGTGTTTATCTGCGCGCCCGGCACTGCACACGAATAGAATGACCATGGCAACATTGCGCACGGCATTTGCAAAGTCTGTGGCGCCGACGCGTAACACACCCTCGTCAGAAATGACTCGGAAGTAACGTCCCTCTGGATGGACTCCGCCGTGAGCAGCAATCATAGCAATGGATGCTCCAGAAAATGTTTTGGGCAAAGCAGGTCCATTATCCAGAGCAAAACCATGATTTTGTAGGGTGGGTTCGAGACGCTGCGCGATCATCGTGAGGCTCGTACCACTGCCCCCTTCAACAGCTGTGGAGATCCAAGCGCATCGGCGTCCATCGCCTATTGGTGCTTTATCCCTTGCTGCCCGGAGCCAAGACAAGGAAGGTGCTGAGGCAATCGGGCGGGTTCGTCCCGCAAAGTTGTCATCAACGAACAGCAGGTTTGGAGGAAATGCTTGGAATCCGACACCACCAACGAGGACGACCGGGCCTTCGGGTATGCTAGTGAAGCGTAGGTCTTCTGTCGTCGTATAAAATAGATTAGTGTTGGCGTCGTTTAGGCCGTACGCGTAGGGGAAGGACGACGACCACGTGAGAAATCTTTGTTGATCAACTAGTTCTTCAGGTTCTCTTGTGGGTTTGCCAAATTCTCCGTTGGCGGTCTCGAGGCGAACCATTCGTCCGTTCTCGTCCCAACCAGCTTGAACGACGCTAAGGCCTTCGCGTGAGAGCTGTCGCGCGAAAAACCCGGGCTCTCGAGTGTTGGATGGAGCCGGGGGCGGTTCCGCCACTTCATCCCAGCCCGGCACAGCGACGCCACGATCAGCAAGAAGTTCAAGACCGAACGACACGTCGTCAGCGCTCATCAAGAACCGTTCATTGGAGAGGGACCGTGATGCAAGCAACGCTACGGTTCGAGTATCGACGCCGACGTCCTCGGAGGCTCGTGTACTCCTACTATCGTTCAATAGGTTTAGCAAGTCGTCGGCGGTAGGAGCTTGCTCTTGGAAAACGCGCAGTTGGTCCGCAAGATATCCTCGGGCCTGTTGGATCAACTTGGATAGTACCGCGTCGGCGTTGACGGGAGTGGGCGCAGCCGCCTCCCGTGCGCGGCGGAGCAGCTGACCGAGGACAGAGGCAACTGGTTCCGTTTCGTGCTGACCCGAAAGAACTTCCTCAGCCACCGAAACACTGTCTTTGAGCAGGGTCTGAAATTGTGGTGATTTGGGCGACAGCCCGCGTAAGTTGAGTTGGCGTATTTGTAATTCCAGTGTGTCGATACGGTATTCCTGCTTGTCCGTGAGTTTCATTTGAGTTAATAGCTCTCTAGCTCGTTCAATGGCTATTTCAGCCTGCTGCACCAGTCCCAAATCCCTCAGGTGGCGAATGAGTCCCACGGTTTCCTGGAATGCTTCCTCTTCGTCAACACTAGTGCTGCTTGCGAATGTGCAGGCTAGTGCGAGCAGGGCTTCAATGAAACTTCCGGCACGATGGTATACATCCGCCATGGTAAACCAACCAAGACGCCGACGACGCATTGATTGAGTACTATTCAATAGCGCTTGCTCAGTGAGGTCCCGGGCAAGTTGTGGAAAACCAGAAATGGCGAGTTTGCCGGCGGCGAGGCGGAGGAGACGCAGATCAAAATCTGGATCCGATGAATGGGGTGCGATGGTCGCACCGAGTGCTAACCAAGATTGTAGAGCGCCTACATCCTCATTGGAAGCGATAGGTGCTGACTGTATGTAGTCAGCGACGCCGGAGACAGCATCGTCCGCGGATATAGTCAACAGCTCAACCGGTAGAGTCAATCGTCCGATTACAATGGGAGCCTCGCTTTCCAACCAGGAAAACAACGACTCCGTTAGAGCCTTATTCTCGAGAAAAATGCCGACCGAGGTCCGACCAGGAAGAACGTGCTTATCGAATTCGATCGGTTCTCCCGCCAGTTTGATGACTACCGCCGCCAATAGCGCCAGACCATTTGTTCCAGAGACCATGGGCTCTAGAAGGTTGGTCAGCTCAATTCGAAAATGTTGATTGTCAGGCTGCTTCGATAGACTTTCAATCAGGGAGAGTACTGCAAACTGGATGTCTTCTGTTGGTATAGATAACGTTTGCCCTGTGTTTTGTGCTACGAAACGATCTTCTAAGATTTTTGTGAGTCTTAGATCACGTTGTTGTCTAAAATCTTGATGTCGCACCTCCGGCAACGCAAGATCGAAAGCTTTGTCCTGCCAACCGCGGGCAAGTGCATCATCGATAGCTGCCATACGAAGGAATTCCGCCCACCTCTCATTGTGTCCCGCAGATTCAATGAGACCCATGTAATCCGGTATTTCCTTCTCTGTAATGTGTTCTCGAAGCTTTCGATACAGAAAAACGTGGTCTTCGTCTTCGGCAATAGTGGCAAGGGTGGCGTAGTCCTGATCAGACATGAGAATACGCTTCTGCCTTTCCTTCCACCCTGGACTACTGGGAAACAACCTTTCTAAGCGATCTGCAATTTGTTGTTCGAGCTCATTTGCGTCGATCTCGTAAGCAATTTGAAGGGCGCCCTCAAGATCTTCCTGGTTGGTTAGTGATGTTATTGAAGGTACAAGAAGTTCCAGTGCTAAATGTCCTGCGCCAGCATTCTTAGCGATGATGGATAGTTTAATACGAGAGGCGTCATCCAGTTGTCGATTAACGAAAAGTTCTTCACGAATGGCCTCCAAAGCTTGCGAGTTGTGTCCAGCACGGTGAAGTATTTGAGCGGTAAGGAACTTCTTTTGAGAGTCAAAAGTGGTGGGGAGTGCATTAACATCTTGCAACGCCCTACCGAGGTGACCATCATTAATCCAGGCGTCCCATTGGTCGATACGAGCTCCGATGATAGCGTCGACACCGTTTTCACGTTCTGATCCTACAACTCCGCAGTTATCTATTGAGAGAAGTAGATTGGTCGACTGTGGACGGTTGGGCGACAGTTTATCCGCATCTAGCGCCACGTAAATAGACCTTGATTGAGAAATGAGGGCTGCTTGCCTAGCCAAGTTATGCAGTTGAGGCACCCAAACATCCTCAGAAAGCAAAGCAGACGTGGTGCCTTTAGGTATAACGGGCACAACTGAGTCATCGCGGTATTTGGCAGCTTCCGTTACAATAATGGCGGTGCGATCTGGTTGGGAGTTTAGTAGGTTTAGTATGGACACGGTTCGTAAATCGGGTGCAGGCTGGACGAGGATACGTTTCTGTAGCCAATCAGCAGCGTCGTTCGGGATCGCTTTTCTCGCTAAAGATTCGAATGCGGCAAGTGCCGATTGCCAAGAGACACTCCGGACATGGTCCAATTGTTCATCTGGTGGAACAATTATAAGGTATTTATGAACCGCGCGTCGTCCATCTAGTTCAGCAAGGCCGAATAGGTTGGCAACAAACCCGCCGACACGCTCTAATGGGTTTAGCATATCGAGCAGGTAGATATCAATACCACCAAAGATGTTGGGGTTGCTTTGAAGGTATTCGGCTATTGTATGAGTTACCGTTTTGGCTGTGGAGAGGCTTGTCGATTCTTGGTGTAGAATGGCTCTGTCCTTCTCATATGAGTTTTGGCACGGCATGTACATAGCATAGGCGATGTCATTCATGAATACTTAATAGTAGTATATCGAAGGGCCATCTAGGATAGCTTTGAAGCTGTAAGTCGTGACTACGCCCGGAAAAAGGCAGCGCGATAGCACTGATGAGACGTTGAAGGCCGTCGTGTGGTGTGCGTCGAAGCTCCAGACCCACAAGGTGCCTTCAGAGCGGCTATTCGTGATACTGGGACGATTTGGGGGAAGGTATCAATGATGTGCCTCCCCCGGCGCACCGCGCAGCATTTCGGAGCCCGAGGGCGGACTCTGCCGGGTCTCATGGGGACCGCCGAGCTGTGCATCGACCACCTGTCGCGGCCTGGCATCGATGCCGACATCGACCTCGCCGAAGGCGCAGCGCTTCGATGGACCGGGATGGATCCGGCCAGCGGCAGTTTCAGCAAGGGCACGCCCGGCACCGCCTGCCTCGATGGGCCGTTCCACGGCCCCGGCCACGAGGAGGCCTGGGGCACCTTCGACACCGGGGCGTATGTGCGCGGCCGAGGCGTGCGTCGCGACGCTGTCGTCCCAGAAGCAGCCGTCCGTTGGAGCGTCCGATCCTTCTCGGGTACGGATATGCGAAGAAACTCCGAAGGCTTTGCCTAGGTCTCCGCCGGCGCCTCACAAATTCAGGCCGAGCGTGCCCTTGTTCTCCCCTTCGCCGGGATCCGAACCTTGCTCGGCCCCGGGCGAAGCCGTCTCGTCCACTTCCGCGGCGGCGGCGCCGGACGCCGCAAGGGACCAGCGTCCGCCACTCAGCTCGTACTTGCCCTGTCCGCGGCCGTTTCTCAGCTCGGTCCGGATCGACGGCAGCTTGATAAGTCGCTCCTCGTCTGTGGCGGCGCGCGCCAGGATTTCCGGCGGGGTGAGGCCCGGCGTCTCGCGCAGCGCCTGTTCGACGAAGCGGGGAACCGAGCCCTTGGGCGCGCGCTTGCGACCGCTCGACCGGCGTTTGGGTGCCGCGTCCGCTTTTGCCCTTCGTCCGCGCGATGCCTTCGCCCGGGGAGCTCTCATGCCTCCCGCGCCGAGGACATCGAGCAGCGCCTTCCTGGCATCGGCCCGCCCGCGCGCATAGGCCTCCGCCTCGATCTCGGCGATGAGCGCCGGGAGCTTGTCCGATCCGGTTCGCGAAGGTTTGCGCATGGTTCGTTTCCCTGTTCCTGCTGGGTGACTTGTGCGTCCCGACTTGAGTTACACAGGACGGCGCATGCGCTCAAGGGTTCGACCATGGGATTCGTTGGAGCGCCGGGCGCTCCGGGTGGGGTTGCCGAGGGTAGCCGAACACACCACTGAACACATGAACGTGCTCCACGTCCTCGGTCGTCTGGTGGCACTCGAGTCTCGCCAAGCCGATCTCCTCGACCAATTTGCGACGGCCCCCTTGTCAGCGGCGATGACCTCCGCGCCAGTGGTGCCTTCGACTCCTCAAGCACTGGCCGCGGTGGCGGTGCGGACGAGCGGCAAGACGACCTCCTCGACACGCGATAGAAAATCCGCATCGTGTTCCTGACTCTGGAAGATCCCAACGCGAAGATTACGGGTTCGCCAGATCCACTCGTGGCTCAGGCCATCTGGGCCTCATTGGGACGGCACGTGGTCACTGACCTGACCATGCAGACGAACTCCGCACGTGGATTCTCGATCTTGCTGCTCGAGCGCTACCTGACGGAAAAATTGGTTGAGGAAGGGCGGCTGGGGCGAGGGTCGGTATTAGATGCGTTCTTGCCACGCACAGGCGGCCCGCGGTGAAGAATGATGATGTCGAGTCAGGCGGAGCTAGGCAATGCAAGAGTTGCGGTACTCGCGAGAAAATCGCGGTAAATCAGTCGCCCCTGAGCAGCATGAACTAAATTTTCAAATGCATCACTCCGCACAACCAGACCTGCTCCATGCAACCGCGGCCACGCCAGGTAGTAGTCGCTGGTCTCGTACTCTGATCGCCACGTAATGAGTGCAACCGCGGGCCCGTCGCTGTCTTCCAGGATAAAGTACGTTCCTCGCTCAAGTTCCAGCGTGGCGGAAAGCCAGGAGGTCGGAGTGAGCATCAACTTCTGAAAGCCGAGGCCATTATATCCGTCGGCGGCGGCGAGCATCCTCCTATCAAAACCAATAATCGGTCCGCTTTGGACCCGTTCTTTCTCTAGAAAAAAAGGTGCTGGAGCAGAATTCCACGTCAGAAAATTTCCTATCGCGATAGGTGGCAAATCTAGTCCTTGCTGCTCCCCACTCTGACGAAGCTCGATGCTTCTGTAACGCTGGGCGATGTCCTCTTTCTTGTCTCTCCAGTCCGGTCTTGACATCATGCGTCTTTCCACGGTTGTGACTAACTGCCAACCGTTAAAGGGTCCGCCAACCACACTGGGTACTCTTTCAACGTCGAGAATGGTGGCAGTACCGAAAGGGCCGCCACCGTCTTGACTGGCTGCTTCGACCTCGGAATCGTCGGCCCCGCTGCCGTTAGCACGACCTTGCAGGCCACTCCAAATTGTGTCGTCTCTCAGCGGCGGTGGTGGAATTTCCGGTCGTGGCTGACGAGTGCGTTCTATTGCCAAAGGAAGCTCTGGGTCATCGATCAGCGCACTCGCAAGTTGGTCCTCGAATGCCACAGGATCTGCTACAGGTTCTCCATTCAATAGCCGGGCTGAACGCACCCTTGCTGCGGCACGTTGTATTGCATCTTCAACGGCCTCATTGGCTGCCAAAAATCCGTCGGGCCAGCGCTCTTCGACACGGTTCCCGTAGGCGCGGAATTGAATTTCCATTCGACGAGTAACGTCTTCATCCTTTCGGATTGAATGTACCCGTTTGCGCATCGCCTGCCTCAGTCGGGGATGTATCCGTTCGGCGCGTGAAAGCCGACTGCCGGCAACCTCATCGATCAATCCATCTATTTCCGCGGTTTTCTTCAGATCGACCGTAGCACTTGCGGGAAGTAGGAGTGCGGACGGACGGCCGTCCAATAGTTCTACGTCTGTTTCGTCAGAATGAGGCAACGGAACCTGGCGGTGGGGAAGCAGGCGCCGAGAGAGTGCCCGGACGGTCAGATGCGGACGTTCCATGAGCTTCGCAAGTACGGCATCACACTGGGATAAGATAGAGCTGGCTTTTGTTCCTGAGAGTTCGATCAGACGAAGCAGCCACGTTAGTGTGGCTGGATCCGACAGAATTGAAAGAGCGGGCTCGATCGCTGCCGCTATAACCGATGGGCGCTCATTGATGAGCATCTGAACGGCCACGAGCGATCTTCTCTTTTGCTCTCTGCCAGGATGGGCCAAACCGGCTATTGCTGCAGCGGCGAAGGCGGTATCGACATCTCCGGGCACGTCCAGCCTACTATCGGGATCTGGCGGCATATAGACGTCATCGGGGTCATCGGTTGCCGCGACCCGCGGGAGCCTGTCCTCGATGACGGAGAAGGCTTCCTCCCAAATTTCGAATGCTTCCGAATCAGAGGTGCCAAGCCCGCCCATCGCGAAGCCGTACATGAGCGCTTGCGCAATGCCCAATGCTCCAAGTCCTTGAGAAACGACCTGTTCGACCTCTTCAGCAATGGTTTGGAGTGCCAGTCCCCTGTCTAGCTGCGTTGCGCGTTGAAGGGCTTCGATCTCGGCTTTACCGCCAAACCTTGACCAACCGCCACCGCCCCGCGAACGCGTCCATGCCAAGGCGTATGCTTGAGCTGCAAGTCCGTCTTGCCCATGGCGCTCAAATCCTTCGGCCAGGGCCTTTAGCAATTTGGGGCTGTCCCCAAACCCGGTCGGATCCGAGATGGACCTCAGTGCTGTCTCAGCGTCCTTCTCCCGCCCGCGTTCCGTGAGTTCCATGATGCGAAAGCCGACAACGTTCGCAAACCGTTCCACGGACCATTCCGAGCGTTCTTCCCGGTGCAGTCGATCTTGCCAGACACGAATTGCTTGGACGATGCCGACTGCGCCAGGGTCAAACACCATCGTTGTCTGATCAGGGACAACTGGTGTCGCCGGTGAACTCTGGTAGAGATCATGTGGCGCGTTTGGATCTTCGGGTTCGTCTGGTCGTGCGACCAATGGGCCAATGTTAGGCAAACCGGCGCGTGTGGCAATTGCGTTTATCGCGTCCACGTGCTTCCGATCCCGGGCAAGATCCTTGCTACTATCGCTATGACCATATTTGAAGGGTCGCTCGTCCATTCGTGCGAGTATGGCGATCATGAGACACGAAGGCACGTCACAACCTGTACCATCGCAAATCTCTGCAAGGAGGTCCAAGGCAGGCAAGTCGTTATGGTCCAGCGGCTCGTCCAGCGTTAGCCGGAGAGCACCAGCAACAATCGGATCAGCTCGCCGATACCATGCGCGCCACATATCCGATCGAGCACCGTGCAAAGTGCTGTTCGGGTCGTTGCACGAGCTCAACAATCTTCTCTGGACTAGTTTGGAGAGTGCGCACGGATCCGCAGTCGCGAGCAACTGCCACCAACGTTTGACTGCATGATGCGTATCTTTTCCGTCCGTGTGCTCCAGTACACGTTCGCACAAAGGTTGCACCTTAGCGACAGCCATTCTTCCACGGGCTGGGTCGATAGTGATTAACGCAGGAAGAGGGTTGAGTAATTCGTAGATTGTGGTGTCCCTTCGCCAGCCGTAGGCAATCAGCAATCGGCAGGCTTCGATCCAATACCGCTCAGAAGTGATCGGGTTACCCGCGTTCAATTCGAGCCGCGCCGCAACTAATCTGTATCCCGCGAGATCCGAGTAGTATCTGCCATCTCCATCGTTCCCCATTAACTCGCTTACGAAACTCCGAGCAACAATCCTTCGCTTTGGTGTCGCAGTCTCTACTACTAAGTCAAGCAATCTGTCGGGAGGAAACGGCCCGCCGAGTTCGCCACTAATAGTTGTCGAAACTGCGTTGGTGATGCGTTTAAGGACTTCAAGGGCTTCTGCCCAGTCCAAGTCATCGAGCAGGTGAACTGCGCGCCGTATGGTCTCGTCAATCAAACCATGAATGTAATAGAGATCGCACGCTCGGGGCTTGCCAAGAAAGGGATCTTCAACCTCTGTCAGGATACGTAATGCCTGCAAACTGGAGCGGGACCGCTCGTCCGGTGGGGCAGCCTCAGCGATCACTAGGGAAATCGTGAATCGCAACCAACACGTGTACCAACCAAGGCCATTGAGTGTCGCTTCAGCTGCGTTAAGGCCGAACGGATCCTTTATCGCCGCGACGGCGCACGCGTCCAACCACTCGTGGAATAGTTCGGTCTCTCCAGTCGGTAAGCGCTCCTGTATTTCCCGTGCTAGATTCAGAAGGCGCTCTCGCCCCGCCTTGACCGGCCGGGCATCGATCTCCTCGACGTCCAGCCCTATGGCTATCAGACGCGAGGCACTTCCGGGCGGAAGTCCACCGTCAACCGCTTGGGACGCCCAATGCAGCGCACTTCCTTCGGTGTCGGGTGCCGTCCCGGCCTCTATTTCTTCGGCTAGCGCAAGGCAAGCGGTACTGGGGTGATCGAGTTTCCCGATGAATTCAACAACGGTTGCGAGCCCAAAGGTAGCGATAACTGCCCTTATGACCTCGACAGCTGGGAGACTATCTGCATCCAACTGTTTCGCCAAGTTCTCCCAATTCACCGGCTCATAGAGAGAACCATCGCGACTCTCACCAAAGTCAGATGGCGAGTATCCATGGGTGGAAACGGGATCTCCTCCATGGATGAGCGATGCTAGTCGAAGGCGCCCGCGCATCCACGCGACACTTATCTCCCCGTCAGACTCCTGATCGTATTTCGTGTCGTCTTCCTT
Organism: Alphaproteobacteria bacterium; assembly: GCA_965202835.1. Lineage (GTDB taxonomy): Bacteria > Pseudomonadota > Alphaproteobacteria > MPNO01 > MPNO01 > MPNO01. Next base: position 678,652 of record CBDBCA010000003.1, read on the forward strand.
GGTTTCTGTCACGAATGCCAGCATGTATTCGCGCCATGGCGCAACAGCTCCCTGGGCATCTAGAGCAGCACACACTTGAATTCCCGACCGAGGCGCCAATGTTGGGCGCCCATCATGCAACATCCTCTCTGCCACCGTGTCCGCGCCCAACAGAGCCCGGATGACGTCCATGTGTCTCACCAATACTGATTCGAACTCGCCCCACTGATAATTCTCGGCCGCTCGACTCATCTCCACGTAACGAGCCACAGCGGGCCAGTTACCCAGACGCGATGCAGAGCTGACTGCTATGGCCAGATTCCTGACAATCGTCGATGCGGGAAACCCAGAAGCGACTGCCCTAACGACAAAATCGCGGTCAACTAAATCCACTATCTTCTGATCATAACTTGCGTCGGCGAGGATTCGGATCAGATATCGAAAAGAGCGCGAATCCTCAAATATATCTCCGCTCTCAAGCCATGTTATAATCCTGTCGAGCAGGGCGATCCTGGTCCTGGCTTCATCTCGGAACGGCAGCCGAAGAAATCGAGCAAAAGATTCATGATAGATCCGAACACCGGCCTGTGTAGCGCGTTCCGAAAGAACGGGCTTCAATACATCCAAGGCCGGCTCCACCCTATGGGCCATATCCGGGAGAATTTCCTTCAATTCGTTTCGCGATACCGGAAAGTCCATAAGAGCAATTACGTCAGCGACGCTTGCAGCCTTGTCTCCTAACGCAGTTTGAATGTGTCGATAGTAGTCTTCGAGTGATCCGTCAAATTGAGGTAATGCGAGTACAGCTGCTAACGGGTCCGCGATCGTCGAAGGTTTTCTCAGAACCTCTCGACAAAGGTAGGTAGCGTAAAGCGCATTGCCCGCCGACCGTCTCGACAGAGCGGCTACGAACTTGTCATACGCATCCTCACCGACAAGCGGCGCCGAATGACTCGGGGTAGGTTTGGCGTTGGGCACTTCGTCTGCCAAAACACCTAGCCGAGTAGAAAGTTGCCTTAACTCCTCATCGGTAAGCCCTGGAACCGGTATTGCAATTGCACCTGCGGCCTCAAGTGGCTCCAGATGTTTCCCCGGCTGACTCAACACGATGAGGACGCTACCAATGGGTAAGGCAACGGAAGCGAGACCCTCGGCTAGCGCAAAAGACGGATCAACGCCCGGCCCGTCGCCTAATATTCGAGTAACGTGATCTATACCGTCGACTATCACGGCAACACGGCGCTCAGGCTCATTCCGGAGTGCGGCGACGACGGCTTCTTCAAGAGCGCAGTCGGTGGCGGCGAATCTCGGCCGCTGGTCGGCAACCAGCGTTGGGTCTTGCTCGGCGATGCGTCCCAGCAGACTTCCGAATATCGACGCCGCGAGGACGCGGGGGCGTCGTTCCCCATCCGCGTCACCGAGATAGCAGTAGTGCTCTGCAACCAGCCACTTCTCATCCAGGAGCCGATGTACCAATTGCTGGCAAATCCACGACTTTCCCTGTCCGGGTGGACCGACGAGCAAAAGGACCTTTCCGTTGTCTGTTGCAACTGTCGTCGTTTGAATCAAATCAGCCACGGTCGGAGCGCGCGGTACTTCTGTGGCTTTGTCGACCGGATGAGCACGGGCGACCGCGCCAAAGTCGCTACGAAGCTGAGCTCGGCGCAGTAGTTCCGATGCCGTGACAAGTAAGGAATCCTGCCGTGCCGCACGAGCGGAACGAATGAGAGCCTCGGCAACGTCGACGGCGGGTCTGCCGGCGTTGGGGTAGATGCCTGCACCGACTTCGTTCCGAACGCGGTCGAGCAACAGTCGCTCTGCCGCAGCCGGTCTGGTCAAATCGAGACTCGCAGCCGGCGCCGCAACCTCAACGACGAGGCGTTGACACACCCAGTCCAGATCTGAACGTGTAGCAGTCTCTTCATCTTCTTCCTGGAGGAATACGGGAAGGGGCGTATCACCCAATGGGTTAGCTGTAGCCGCTCCCCTTTGCTCCCAAAGCGCCTCCGAACTGAAGCGCATTCGCACAGTATCCATTCCGGGCAAGAAGGGACCGGGGTCAGGGTTCGCGGGCCGAAGAACGGAAAGCAGCCCTGCACCAGTTGGCGGCGCATCTCGCATTACGATCCGGAACGAATACTCTTTGGCTTGAGCACCTCCGCTATCTCGATCCGCCAACACCGCCGATATCAGGCGACTCAGGCGAAGTCCCCGTGCATCATTGGTGAAAGTCGATGCCGTCAGAGGTTGATCAGCGTTGTCTGTATGCTTGACTTGAACTCGCTCCCGACGGCCGGTTGCATCCACAGTGGTTAAGTCGTCGAACCTGTCGTTCGGTATGAGTTTTTTATCTATATGAGTCTGCTCGATCGAGCCCAGCATGACGTCCACCAGCCGCAAAGCGACCAGCAAATCCTGGTATTCGTAACCCCGATGAGCAGCGGCTAGCGTCACGATCCTGATTCACCCTACTATTGACTCTCACCCTAGGCGTATTCGGCTAATATCACATGTTAGGTGTAAGCGGGAGGACACCATACGCCCCACCGTTCTGTCCTACGGTTGCAACAAGTTCATGCCGCCATCGCCGCTTCTCGCACGGTCTTCAGCACCTGCATCAACTCGTCCAATTCCGCAGAGGTAAACAAGCCATCGGGACCGCGAGGCGTGATGTCGGTGAACGGGGATTCATAGAGCCGATCGGGGGCGACAATGCCGTGTTCCGTAAGATGATCGACGACGAGGTTCACGAACTCAATCTGGTTGGCCGAAAGTGACTTTCCCGCAAGGAAGGTCTTCATGGCAGCCTTGGCGGCACTGCGATCCATGCCCACCAGAGACCGCACGAACAATCCGAGGCCGTGGGACTCCTCCACCGCTCGTTGAAGCTCTTCGGCACTGCCGAGGCCGCTCTCGATGAACATCCGCTCCAGCTCGGTGAGGTCGGTCGCGGTGAGCGGTCTGTTCAATCTCAGTTTTCCGATGGTGACGTGATCCATGTGTTCGCGAAGGAACGCACGTGCCTTGGCCAGGAACTTCGCATAATCGGTACCGGGGGCGAGGCCGGGCAGGTCGATGGCGGTCTCGCCACCCATAAGATCTTCGAAGTCCGTGTAGATCGGCTTGCGTTGCCGCTTGTCGATGAACTGGACGAGGTCCCGGAGTCGACGACGCATGACTTCCAGCATTGGGACAGTGACGTCCTGCCACCACTCGTCCGTCTGAACGTCGTGGATGAGTGCTATCTGCTTTTGCACCATCGGGATGGTGGACTTTTCTTCGAGGAGCCCGGCGATCTGCTTTACCCGATCGCACAGCCGGGCGAAGCCGGGCTCGTGCCGCAGGAGACTGAGCTGCAGGCCCAGCACGAGCAGGTCGAACCGCTTGGCCTCCTCGTTCTCCGGGTCCAACTCCGAAGGCAACCCGGCCACCTCGTGCGAGAGCTCAGTCAAGGCCTCTCCCCGCAATGACACCCAAGCTTCGGGTTTGGCGTATTTCTCGACGAGCCGGCGCCGCGGGCGCACCACGAAGTTGTCGAGATTCATCGCCGCGACTTCGCGCTGCAAGAGATCGGCGAGGGACCGGCGAACCGCATCGTTCGATCCTGGACCGTCGTAGGTGGAAGCGGGCTCCTCAAGCTTGCCCGACTTGGCCTCTTCGCCCTGATGGTCAAGCGAAGCAATCAGCTCCAGCCGCGCGTCGAACAGCTGCTTGCCGAGAGAATCGGCCACCGAACCCTCAGTGCCGGGCATGTCCTGGCTGAAGTAATCAAGGTTCTGGCAGTAGTCGAAGATAAAGAACTGTTGCTTGTCCTGGCCTGGCCCGAACAGGTCGGGACAGAGTCGCGTGCCGCGACCTACCATCTGCCAGAACTTGGTCTTCGAGCGCACCAGCTTGAAGAAGACTAGGTTTGCTACCTCCGGGATGTCGATGCCGGTGTCGAGCATATCCACCGAGATTGCGAGGTGTGGGTCTTTCTCCTTGTTCGAGAAGCTATCGATCAGGCTTTGCGCGTACTCTATCTTGAAAGTGATGACGCGGGCGAACGCGCCCTTGTAGTGCGGATAGTTTGCGTTGAAGCGTTCGGCGATGAATTCCGCGTGAGCCTGGTTCTTGGCGAAGAGGATGGTCTTGCCAAGCCGGTCGCCGCCAGCGACCGCGAGGCCACGGGTCATAAGGTGCTCCAGCACCTTGTCCACGGTGTCCTTATTGAACAGCCACTTGTTGACCGCCTCGGCCTCGACCCGGTCGGGCACAGTGCCGTCGTCGTCCCATTCCAGCGCGTCCCACTGGTCCTTTTCGTCTTCCGACAGCTCGTCGTAGGTGATGCCCTCGCGCTGAAATTTGAGCGGCACCGAGACGGCGTTGGGCGGCACGAGGAACCCGTCGCTCACCGCCTCCTCCAGGGAGTAGGCGTCGGTCGGTACGCCATCCTCCAGGTCGAACAAACTGTAGGTGTTGCGGTCTACCTCGTCCTTGGGCGTGGCTGTGAGCCCGACCAGCAGCGAATCGAAGTAGTCGAAGATAGCGCGGTACTTCTGGAACACCGAGCGGTGCGCCTCGTCGATAATCACTAGGTCGAAATGGCCGACCCCGAAGCGCCGCTGGCCGTCGCGAGCCTCGTCGATCAGCCCCATCATGGTCGGATAGGTCGAGACGTAGACGCGTCCCTCGGCGTTCCTCTCAGTAACCAGGTTGACGGGCGAGGCGTCGGGCAAGTGACGCTTGAAGGCATTGACCGCCTGATTTACCAGCGCCACTCGGTCGGCAAGAAAGAGCACGCGCTTGGCCTGGTTGCAGCGCATCAGCAGGTCGGAGAGCGCGATCACTGTGCGTGTCTTGCCAGCACCCGTCGCCATTACAAGCAGGGCCTTGCGGTCGTGGTCGCGTTCGAAGGCCTCTCCAATTCGGCGGATAGCGCGGGTCTGGTAGTGGCGCTCAACGATCTGCGAATTAATTGTGGCTTCCGCCAGCGTGCGCCGCGTTTCCCGCCTTTGGATCAGCAGCTCCAGCTCCTCCTTCTTGTAGAAGCCCTGCACCCTGCGCGGCGGGTAGCGGGTATCGTCCCAGATCCAGTGGTCATAGCCGTTCGAGTAGAAGATGATCGGCCGCTGCCCGAATTGGCGTTCCAGGCAATCGGCGTAGAGCTCGGCCTGCCGCTGCCCGACGCGGGCATCCCGCCGCGTGCGCTTGGCCTCGACGAGCCCGAGCGGTTTGCCGTCGTCACCCCAGAGGACGTAGTCCACGAAGCCTTGGCCCGTGGCATTCGGCATCCCGCTGACCTCGAACTCGCGATCGCAATCCTGATCGAGCGGCCAGCCGGCTTCCTTTAGCAGCAGGTCTATGAAGTAGTCGCGAGTCTCCGTTTCGGAGTAGTCGTGCGTGTCTGGTTGAGCAGCCGCTTCCTTCTTGGCCTTCGCCACCACGGCTCGCAGGCGCTTGAGCTCCTCGTCGAGAGCGCCCTTGTCCGCGAGCAGCGTCGTGAGCTTCTCATCGCGCTCCCGGAGCCCGTCCTCCAGCGCTCGCAATTGCTCCGCAGTCTGCCGCCTGGTCGCCGCAGAGCGGGGCAGCGCTGCGGGATCGAACGCAAGTCCAGGTGCCGGGCGCGCGGCGAGGGCATAGGTTCGGGCAAACCAATAGGACACGTGGAAGAGTTCGCGCAGCGCCGTCAACGCGTCCGCTTCCGGTACTGCGCGATAGCCGTGTACCGCGCGATTGCCCAGCGTGTTGATGACCCTGGCCTTGCTGAACACCGCATCGCCAGCTGCCTGCTTGAAGCTCGGCTCGTGGATTAGGGCCGAAAGGTTGTCCCGATAGGGCAGCCGGAGCGCTGCGTCGTGCTTGTAGGCCCAGTTTACTGCCAGCTCCAGCGTGCGCCGGGCGTAGAAGCAGGCCGTGCGTGGATCCCCATGCGCAGACGCTTCCGCCTTCGCAGCGGAGTCAAACACCGCCGGCCATTCGTGCTGGAGGAATGCGAACTGGCTCATCTCATGTCCCCCGATACACGGCGTCGGGGTCGAGCCCGTGGGCGAGATACGGTGTGAAGCCGACCAGCAGAACCGACATTGCGACCATGTCGCGCATGTCTACCGCTCGTAACGCGGCCTCCGGCGTCCCACCGTGGCGAATACCTGGGTAGTCCGAGGCGAATCCGTACAGATTCTTCATCGCCTCCTTGAGTTTCTCGTGGGGCCAAGTGCCGACCTGATTGCAAATCGCACCCAGCGTGTTCTCTGTGATGCCGGGGGCCGCGCGACCAATGGCCTCCAGGAGATTCATTTGTTTCTGGATGCAGGTCTTGATGCGGCGATCGGAGCCGTCGTGCCGCAGATCCCGTACCGCATCCTCAAACTCGTTCATGAGCGCGTTGAGGTGCGGGTCCTGGGTAGTGATCGCCCGCAGGTCACGTACGAGGCTCGCAAATACCCCGGGCACAGTCGGACACAAAATGCACGGACGTCGCAGGTCGTAGCGCAGATTGAATTTGTCAATGAAACCGGAGAGCTGGTTGAAGTAGCGATTAGTCAATCGGTCGCCGCCCAACTCTTCCAACGCGTCGTGCGCCGCTTCGAAGAAGCCAGCGAGCGCACGCTCACCAACGAGGTCGTTCTCCGTGATCGCTTCGAATGCTTCGCGGCTCTGTACAGGGTTGGCAACTATCTCTGCGAGGTGCTCGACCGAAGGGCGCCGAGACAACGCTGGCTCGAGAGCGCGGTACAGTTCGCAGAAGATATCGTCGGGGAGGCCCTCATGGTCCTCGGCCAGGGGCTGCTCGATAAGCGGCAGCCAGATCTCCCGCCACGTCTCCGCCCACACGCCGATGAACTCGCCTGGCATGACTACAGCTCTCCCCGAAAGGCACGCTGTTGAAGGGACGCGAACAACGAGCTCAGCTGATTGGCGGCTTGTGTTTGCGCCTTGGCGAGCCGGTGCACACCCTCGACTCGTTCGGCGAACTCAAGTTGCACAGCAAGGGGTGGCAAGGGAACTTCGAGGCTTTCGACAATCTGAGAGTTGAGATTTGGGAGAGTCTGTCCCAGCGACAAGCGCTCTAACCGCGCTCTTAGTGCCACACTCGAAAGAAGAAAAAGCAGAAAGAGGCTTGTGGTGTGTTCATTGTCCGGTCGAACGAACAGCGATCCTGTGCCACACAAAAGCGGGCCGCTGCCCTCGTTGACAATTGCGCAGCGACCCATTTCACCTCGGCGTCCCATTACCACGTCACCAGCCTGTAAGTGATAGGTGTCGAGTTCAGCGAATTTCCGAGCGCTGAGCGTCTCTGAAGGATCAGGCTGGATTGCCCGTTGTTGAATGTGTTTGGGGTTTACAAGAGGGATCCCCCCCTCCACGTAGTCCTCTTGATGCAAGAGCGATCCAAAGGGGCCGATCTGAATCCGCGCGGTGGTTTCTCTCAGCAATGCTACGGGCCACCTCTTCGTATTGGTGGCGGGGTCTCCGATCATGTCGAGAAACATAGATTGGGTGAGCGTGTCGATTTGGGTGAGGGTAGCTTTGCGCTTGACGCGCAGCGCGTCTACCTTGTCCAGAATTTCCGCAATCCGTTTCCGATCGATTGCTTCCGTAGGTGCCAGCACCTTCATGCTCTCGATTTCGCCGAGGCGAATTGAAGGATAAGAGGGGTCTCGAATAAGAGCGGTCGGCGAGAATCGCTGAAGAGCTCGTTCGAGGAATGCAGCGTCCTCGGACTCGTGAGGAACTAAAGCTGCTAGGTGGTTGACCACGTAAGCCGGACCACGGAGGCGATACACGTGCCCCTTCGTAGCGGACATCCCGCTCTTGGCGAAAAGCACCGTGCCTACCGGAAATACCTTCAACCCGTATTGACTCGCCACCTTTGGGTCGATCTTTTCAAGGCTGTCTTCACCTGCGCCATCGAGCAACTTTGGAAGGCTCCCGGCTCGAATGAATGGGAGGCCGGTTTTTCCGAATGCATTGGCTTCCTGAGGCGCACCTCCGCCGGATCGGACTGTAGCTAAGCTGATTAGCGGCACAGGTTCGAGATTCATCCCAGCATCCCCTCCAGCTCTTTCATTCCCCGCTGAATGTCCTTTTCCAACTTCGACAAATCAGCGAGAATTTCCTTTGGCGCACGGTATTCGACAGCCTCGTACACCACTTCCTTATAACGGTTGAGCGAGAGATCGTAGTCGTGGGCGGCGATGTCGGCTTTTGGCACACAGAAACTCTGCGCGGTGCGCGGACGGTCACGCTCGCTTCCCGCGCGCTCAGCCCAGCGCGCCAATATGTCGGGTAGGTTGTTCTTCGCGTGCTCCTCATCGCTGAGCGCTGTGCGCGGCACAGCCCCAAGTTTGTCCTCCGATAGCAGTGGCGTACGTTTGTCGTCGAGACTCCAGCCGTCGGCCGTGACGTCGTAGAACCAGACATAGTCGGTGCCGCCGGAGTTGGTTTTGGTAAAGAGCAGGATCGCAGTAGAGACCCCTGCATAAGGCTTGAACGCGCCGCTGGGCAGCGACACCATGGCGTCGAGCTTCTGGTCCTCCACCAAGATATGGCGAAGTTCCTTGTGCGCCTTGCTGGAACCGAACAGTACGCCATCGGGCACGATCACCGCCGCGCGCCCACCAGGTTTCAGAAGGCGCAGAAAGAGCGCCAGGAATAACAGCTCCGTCTTCTTGGTCTTGACGATTTGCAGCAGGTCCTTGGCGGTGTTCTCGTAGTCGAGGCTGCCGGCGAAGGGAGGATTGGCGAGCACCAGCGTGTACTTCTCCTCCTCGCCTCCGTGCTCTTCGGCCAGAGAATCACGGTAGCTGATGTCCGGGTTCTCCACGCCGTGCAGGAGCATGTTCATGCTGCCGATGCGCAGCATGGTGTTGTCGAAGTCGAAGCCATGGAACAGGCCTTGGTGGAAGTGGTCGCGCAGTTCCGAATCGTGCAACAGTTTCGGGTGACGCTCGCGCAAGTACTCGCCGGCCGCGATCAGGAAGCCTGCTGTGCCGCAGGCCGGGTCACAGACGATGTCGGCGGGCCGGGGCGCGGTGAGCTCTACCATCAGCTGGATGATTTGGCGCGGAGTGCGGAACTGCCCATTCTGTCCGGCGGTGGCGATCTTGCCGAGCATATACTCGTAAATGTCGCCCTTGGTGTCGCGATCCTCCATCGGCACGTTGTCGAGCAAGTCCACTACCCTGGCCAATAGCGCCGAAGTCGGGATGGTGAACCGAGCATCCTTCATGTGGCGCGCGTAGGTGGAGTCGGCACCGCCGAGTTGGCGGGTCAGGTCATCGCGCAGAAACGGGAAAACGTGTTCCCCCACCACCGTGAACATATCGGCCGGGGAAAAGTGCCTGAAGCGCGACCAGCGGAAGTCTTCGTAGCATCGACCCTTGTCGTCTTCGCCCTCCGGGAACACCCGGCGCTCCATCGGCCTCTTGAGCGTATTGGCCTTGTTCTCCTCCAGCGTGTGCAGGTCGTCGAGCCGACGGAGGAACAGCAGGTAGGTGATTTGCTCCATCACCTCCAACGGGTTCGAGATGCCGCCGGACCAGAACGAGTCCCAGATGCGGTCGATTTGGTTTTTGATGTCACCAGTGATCATTTGAAGGAGCTTCCAGGTTCGGTTTCAAAGGGCGATGTTCGATTGCTATTGGGCAGTATGGTGACGTGTTGCGGCTTTCTGAGGGCGATCCTCTGCGTCACGACAAGCTCGTCAGCGGTCTAGCATGAAATGGATTGGAGTCCTTTCCGCAGAGGACGATCTGAATCTGGAACGACGAAACCCAGCGATTTCGCGTAGTTGGCTAGGCACCTAGCGCCGTTTCGACCAGCCGCCGCTCGAGCTCGTTGGATATCCATCATTGCCGAATAAATCCTCCAGCTTCTCGTAGTCCGACATCAGTTTGTCGAGAACTGTGTCTGAAATCGCCTAATGCTCAAGCCTTCGGTCGATTTCCGCTTTCTCGTCATGCCACTGCGCCTCCCGATCGTACTCGGCAGCGATATCTTCCAGGATACTCCCGACGTAGGGATAGTCTGGGCTCCGCTGCCTCGCCCAAGCTCGATAGGTCTCGGCAAGGTCACGCTCCTGATCGCCTCCCTCGCCAACCAGGCGTCCGGTCACGCCGCGTCCATTGCGGATGCCGATACTGAACCCAAACCCAATTTGGTCCGATGCGACTCTTTCCATCGCTTCGGAAACCGCCAGGCAAGGCCGGATACCGCCATCGTCGGCCGGCCCCCTGGACAAGAGCTGGCCGATATATTGGTCACCCAACGCCGCGCGACCATGCTCCGCGCAAAGCCGGCGCGCCTCGGCAATCCAACGTGAGAGTGCTTCAACATCGATGCTGCCTCGTTCTTCGGTACCCGGAATGCGGCTCATATGTTCAAGGAGCCCGTAGGCGGCAGATCCCAGCGCGGTACGCTTCTCGCTTTGGGCGATTTGCCATTCAGGAGGATCCTGCCCTTCGTCGTCGCGTTTGAACAGTAGAGCCAGAACCTGAACAAAGCCGAGTGGAGATTCGGAGATCCACCGCTCCAGGTTGGGGATCCCGTACTCGCTGTGATCGAGTGCTTGGATGTACATGAACTCCAGCCGCACCATTTCGTCTCGACTCACGCCGCTACGCCCGTTGAGTTCGCTCATTGCTTCCGAGATGTCGTGGCCTGCGGTCAGGTAGTGCTCGGAGGATTCAGTGTCCGCGGTTCCGACATCGAACAAAAGACGCTTCAGCCGCGACGTTTCGATCTTGGAAAAGTCCAGATGTACTGCGTGGAACGCGGCGTCGGGACGCTCCACATCCAGAAGCCGATCGACGATTTCGGTCAGCTCCGCTTCGTCATGTCGGTTCCACTCCGGCATGACCTCTCGCCAATAGAGATCCTGCGCTTTGCTGTCGTATCCGTCGAGGAGGCGCCATGTGTGTCGCCCGAACGGGGCACAACGGTACAGTCTGGCGATCAGGGCGGCATCGGCGTCCACCGCAGCTGTCGCGAGAAGAGAGCTGCGTGCACCGTCATCGACTGACCACAGAAACCCGCAAAGGCACCACTCCGCACTCACCTGCAAAGGACCAGTCATGGAAGCGCATCGCCTCAGAAAATCGACGCGCTCATCCACGTTGGGGATGCCGGGCTCCAGCGATTCCCCCACGACTCTGGGGGCACCGCAACCCGACAGAAGCTCGATCAGGCCGTCGAATCCGCTTTCGGTCCATATTTCCTTCATCGCGTCGGCGCGGAGTCCGCGAATCCTCTCGTGGCGTTCCTCGTGGTCAAGGTCCTGCGCCTCGATCTCGTCCGCGGAAGGTTCGATCCAGGAATTGGCGAATAGCCAAGCATGCCTAACAACGGGATCGCGCGGGACCAGCCGATCATATGCTCCGCGCGCCCGGTCCAGTGCCTCGCCCTCGACGCCGCGCGAACGGCCGCGCCGGGTAAATGCTGAACGGCGGATCCGTTCGCGCAGTCCGGCCTTGGCCTTGTCGTCCGCCTCGGTATCCGCCCAAGCGTCTATCAAGTCCCAAACCTTGGTCCGATTTTCTTCGGACAGGTTATGAATCAGCTCGACAAGATCGCCGAGCGTCCGTTGGTCGTGGTTCGGCCAAGCAAGGATGAGGTCGAGCGCTTTCAGTCTGGACTCTTCGAATTCTTCCCACGTTACCCCCTGGCCGGCATTAGATGCGTCGTCGCGCCAGCGCGGCCGGTGGCTGGGAATGGCGAATTGGGGACCCGTATTCAACTGCGCGACGCAGACCTGCCAGCCGATACTCGGAAACCGCTTCGTCAATGTCTCCAGAGACCGCATCCGATCAGCGAGCGATGCCGCCGTCCGCGGCAGCCACGAGCGGTAGATCGCGCCCAGGCTGGCGATCGGCTTGTTGGCCCAGTTGTCGTCGATCGGGATCGTCGACAGCCGCGCGAGTACCAAGCTCACCCGCCCGAGATTGGTCCAGGCGAGCCCCTCCAGGGCCCATAGCAGTCCCGTTCGAAGACACCTGCCGAACAATGAGCTGTCGACCGGCGTCAGCAGGCCGAAGACGGCCGGATCGGGCGTCTTAAGATCGGACTCGATCAGCTTCAGGAATGCGTTCGGGGCCGCTTCCGCATAATCCGGAAGATCGTCCAAATGAGAAAGCAGCGCATCAGTCGTGAGCGGGGTGAGCAGTCGGCTGATTAGAGAGGAAACACGGGCTTCGAAATCACCGCCAAGCCGGCTCCGGAACAGGGTATCGCCGTGGACGGACAGGAGCACCAGCGTTTCCCGGATGCCTGCCCGCAGCGCGGCCGAGTGATCGCGCACCTTGTCCTGCAATGCGGCGGCCCATCTCTTCCCTTCTGGCAGGCCGAGCGCGGGATCGGTTTCTGAAAGCACACGTTCCGCGATGGAGAAAAATGTATCGAGATCCGCCTCAGTCACGAATTTGGCGATCCCGAACAGCGCGTCGATCCGCGATACGACCCCCCGATATTCCCGGGTCGACCAGAGGGGCGAGTCCTCCAAGGCCAGCAGCTCCATGGTGCCGCTCTCGACGTCGTCCTCGTTCTCTAAACGGGCGAGCCCCCGCACAACCTCACGATCCGACGGGGAGGCCTTACTCCACGCGCCAACCAGAGCAGCCGGAAGCAGTATTCTCGCCATCCGGGCGTCTTCCGCCCAATCGGGGGCACGGATTGCGGGAATAGTAGAAAGCCGCCGGCGCAAGACCGTTGGAGACCGGCCCGACGCTCTAGCGAGGGCGTTCGCCTCGTCATGGGACAAACCCATAGACTCCAGCGCGTCCGAGAAGTCCCTCCATCGCGGAAGTCCGAGCTTGATGTCCGGATTGCTTTCCACGTCGTTGATCGGTCGGACGATCACGCAATGGCAGCGCTTGTAGAGCTCCCCGATTTCCCGTTCGACCTGGGTGTGGTGAACGATCGCGATGCGTGGGGCGGCGTTGGCCGCGCGAAACCGGCGCATGGCTTCGGGCGTGTCGAAAACGAGCGCGCCGGCGCTCGGCTCGTCCGTGGCGGACTTGGTCGTGCGGCTGAGATGACAGGCGAATGCGAGTGCTTCTTCGGGAGAACCGGCCGCGACGATGAAGGGCCGCTTCGGCGGTGCATCAAGCCACCGTCTGAAATCATCAGAAGAGCCTTCGGCCATCGAGAACAGCGCGGGCGAAAGCACCGGTTCGCAGACCTCCGCCCAGTTAGACCAGCACCCGTCGAGCGAACGAAATCCGTCGATCGGTCTGCCAAGCTGCTCGGCAAACCAGATTTGCGTTGGCGCCGACTGTTCCAGCCACTGCTCCAGATCGCTCGCGTCGTAGACACGAACATCTTTCCATTCGCCCTCTGCCACTCTTGCCGCCGCCCATTTTTCCTTCTCCGACCAATTGCGTGGCGTAACGAAGACAAACGTCATGTCGCGACGCTCCCGGGCCGGAACCGACTTCAGACGCGCTCGATAGTCCTGCTTCACCTTTCTCTTTGGGTCCCCGCCGCAGCCAAACTCCCAAGCGGACTTGGCCTCGGGGATCCAGGGTGTTGGAGCCCTGGCCTCGAGGATTCCGTCCCGTCCATGGCGTTCGGCGTTGTCGCCGGCGGGAAAGTCGATACGGATGAGGTCGCGTCCCGTCGAGTGGATCAACCGCCGCAACAGCGCAGCGAGGTGCTGGCGCGCAGCGATCCGGTCGCCCCAGTCCTCGATGTCCCTGGCCCCGATCTGAACCAGGCTCGGCGCATGGCTGCCGGCGACGACGGGTCGCCGCACGGCCTCGTCACGGCGGTCGTATCGAGCCTGAAGGTCTAGCAACTCCTGCCGGTCGGCTTCGAAGGCTCGCTCCAGCCGCCGCGCCATCTCCTGCGAAAGCGCGGCCTTGCCGTTCAGGAAGTTGGACAGTGCCGGCCGTCCGATCCCGAGTAGTTCCGCAGCCTTGGTGACCGTCATGCCGTGCGGAATGATGTGCTGCCTTACGTAGGATCCCGGATGAGGCGGATCGTCATGGGATTTCCTGCGTTTCATGGAATTGTCCTTCGTGCGGCTGGGACAGGTGAAAGTCGATCATAGTGTGTAGCGTTACACACTACAACACAAAAATCTAGGCGTGATCTTGATGTGGATGACCGCGTGTCCTTCAACGGAGTTCTTAGTACCCGTCGCGCGGATTAAATTTGAGGAATATCACTCGGGTCGCGGCAGCTTCAGGAGGAAGGAAGGCGTTACGCTCGGTTAACGCAGACCGCAGGTTCCCGACCTTAGGGGCGGTGGGCGATGGCTCGGTCGGCTGCATCAGCAGCGACCAGGAGCAAGAGGCGATGGGGAACGAGGACGATCCGCGAAGTCGTTCATGCCGCAAGGGCAAACCTACTGGCGGGTCATTCGTTCTCCACACCCATGATCGCTGCCATGGCTGCGCGAACCGTTCCGCTTCGGACTCGATCTCCCGGTCTCCGAGGTGGGCGTAGCGGAGCGTCATCCGCACGTTGGCATGACCGAGTATCCTCGACACCACCGGCACGGGCACCCCGTTCATCACCGCCCGGCTGGTATGGGAATGCCTCAGGTTGTGAAGCTGTACGCGACGAGCGTAACGAATGGGAGACAAATCGGGACTCAGTCCCAACCGGTCCACACCTCCAGTGGCGAGCGGTCGACCAGCACCTCCACCTCGTCCCGGGCCAGCTTCTCGAAGGCGAGGTACGCCGCGACCTCCATCTCGTCGTCGAACACGCCGAGCGGCTCGTCGGTGTCGAGCAGGACCACGGTGAAGGTCGGGGGATAGACCGGCAGCCCGCGGAAATGATCGGATTTCTCATAACTGCGGCGGGCGCACTCGAGACACCTCGCCGCCCCCTGGCTCGGCGCATTGCAGTCCGTACAGCGCAATTTCGCGCGCCGCGACCAGTATCTCTTCCTGCTCGTCTCGTTGCGGCGGTCCGGGTCTCCGCGCTCGCATTCCAGCACCGCACAGGGCGCGCACCGCGATGCTCCGCCCGTCGTCGGGCCGCCGCATCTGACGCACAGCCCGGCGGATCTCCGGGCGGCATAGGCTTCGCGTTCCGCCTCCCGTCGCGAGACCCTGCAAGGCTCGCACGTCGTGCCGCCCTGGACGGCGGGATTGCGATCGCAGCGGGTACAGCTGCCGGCGGCGAGGCGGTCCTCCCGGCGCTTCTTGCTGGCGGCGCGGGCGCTCCTCCGTTTCCTTTCCGGATCGCGGCCGCCGTATATGAGCCCGGACGCGGCGGCCTTTTCGTACCGGGCGCGGTCGTCCTTCCGGCGCTCGACCATACAGGGCTCGCACCAGCGCCGTCCGTCCTCGGGGGGATTGGCGCCGCACTTGGTGCAGAGATCCTGCGCCGCACGCTCCTCGACCACGCGGCGGGAACGCTCGCGCTCGTATTCGCGCGCCCGGTCGCTATCGCGCCTGGGCCGTCCGGTGGCGCGCAGCCGGGCGTCGCGCTGGCGGTCCGCGACACGTCTCTTCTCCGCGCAGGCCCGGCAGGTTTTCCTGCCGGTCTCGGGAGGCTCGCGTCCGCATCTGGTACACAACCCCGCGGCGAGGCGTTTCGCCACGCGGCGGCGGAAGCGTTCCCTCCCGCGCGCCTTCCCCACTTCGGCGTCCTTGTAGGCCACGGCAGTGCCCTCCCCGCACGAATGGAAACCGATGCGGACGTCCGGCCAGCGGTTCCGGATGGCGGTCCGGCCGGACGCTCGCAAGAACGGCGCTCAGCCGCGCTGCCGGCGGTCGCACAGGAGACCGGCGGCCACGCTCCCCCAGGCCTGGCGTCCGCCGCGGGTCCGCAGGCCGGTGCAGACGATGATCTCCGTGCGGTCCGGGCGCATCGCCTCGGCCTCCTCGCGCGAGACCACGATGCGCTTCGCCTTGCGCCGGCCCTTCGCGCTTGCCGTCTCGGTCCGGACCGGGCGGATGTTGCCGCAGGCCAGGGCCTTGAACCGCTCGACCACGAAGCGGTCGTCGCCGTCCAAGCCGCCTCCGAAATAATGGATCAGGAACGTCGATGCGGTATTGCCGGGCATCGCCATCGCTGTCGTCATGGTGTCGCCTCCGTCGTGCCGGTGAATGAAACGGCGGCCTGGCCCTCCTCCGGCCTCTGGCCGCCACCCGCTTCCGGCTTCTCTCTCCCTCCTGGCGGCGCGGGACGATCCGGCGGGGCTCGAGGCCGGACATGCGCCGCGGCCGCACGCCGGCGCGGAGGCGTGTGACGCAACGCCTATTCCCTGCGGGGGGATCGGGGGGCGGCGTTCGAGCGGACCCTGGAGGCGACGCCGCGGTGACAGACGCCCCGTTACGGCAGGCCCATCAGGTTCGCAACGGCTTGTCCGACCCTTTCGGCCGCCTCCTCGATGTCCCGGTCTCCGAGATGGGCGTAGCGCAGCGTCATGCCCACATCGGCGTGGCCGAGCATCCGCGAGACAACGGGCACCGGCACGCCGTTCATCACCGCGTGGCTCGCGTGCGTGTGGCGGAGGTCGTGAAGCCGGACGTCCTCGATGCCGGCTTCCCGCCGGACCCGGTACCACAGCTCGAGGTGGGGGCCGCGCGGCCGCGCCGGGTCGCGCGGCGAGGGGAACACGTAGGGGCTCTCGCCGCGCGGCTGGCTTTGGAGGATGCGCCGGGCCTGAGCGTTGAGGATCACCGTCCTCGGTCCGGTCTTGGCGTCCTCCAGGGCCAGCGCGCCTTCCCGGACCTCGGACCACCGCAGGTGGACGATCTCGCCCCTGCGGCACCCGGTGAGCAGCAGCAGGCGCACGATGTCAGCCTGCTGCCGGTTACTGTTCCCGGTCTGGCGGTCGAGCGCCCGGTGCAGTCGGTGGATTTCCTCGCTGGACAGGAAGCGTGTGAGCCGGGGCCGGCGATTGCGCCGGATCCCCCGCGTCGGGTTGGCCTCGACATGGCCGCACGCGATCGCGAAGTTCATGATCTGCCGCAGGAGGCCGAGAGTTTGGTTGGCGTGGCCAGGCGCGGTCCGGCTGAACTCGTCGAACCAGCGCCTGACCCCGGCCGGGGTAATCCGGTCGAGCGGCTTTGTGCCGAACGCCGGAAGTATCCGGCCGCTAAGCTGGGACGACGTGGTCCGCCGGGTCGACGGCTTGTACCGGTCGAAGTGAGCCCTCTTCCACTCCCCCTCGACGAAATCCCGCAACGGCGGCGCGGCACGCGCCGGTTTCGCCTCCCTCTCCGGCTCCTTGCCGGCCTGTCGCGCGAGATATTCGCGCCGGGCCTCCTCGATGCCCATCGTCTCGACCGGGCCGAGCGCGACGCGCCGCGAGCCGCTTGCGGTGTCGCGCAGCATCACATAGCTCCGCCCACCGCTGGGGCGAACCCGGACCCCGAGACCCGCAACACGGCTGTCCCAGACGGTGTATTCCCGCTCCCGGGGCCGAAGCCGGGCGATGGCGGCATCGGTGAGCCGCTTGCGTTCCCTGCCGGCCATGGATCAGACCCCCTCCAGCACGGCGCCGACCGTCTCGGCGGCATCGATCACCATCGCGTCGGCGGGATGGGTGTATTTGAGGGTGGTCTCGGGTCTTGCGTGCCCGAGCAGACGGCCGATGGCCAGCACGCTCTCGCCCTGTCTGAGCGCGATGCTGGCATGGGTATGGCGAAGGTCGTGAAGACGCACGTCGGCCAGCCCCGCCTCGGCCCGCGCCGCCCGCCAGAACTCATCGAGCCAGGTGCTGCTCCGTGGCCCCGCGGCGCATGGCATCGGAAAGACCCACGGGCCCCTCCGTTCGAGCGAGTCCATGACGGTCCGCGCCGGGCTGGACAGCCAGACCGTCCTCGGGCCGGTCTTCGAGTCGCGGAGGAACAAATGCCCCTCTCGGTAGTCCGACCAGCGGAGCGTCAGGATCTCGCTTCTGCGGCATCCCGTGAGCAGGAGCAGGCGGACGACCGCCACCTGCCGCGGAGACCGCCCCTCATGCCTCCTCAGCACCGCCGAGAGGCGGCGGATTTCATTGTCGGACAGGAAGCGCTCGCGCCCCTTGCGGCGGTAGCGCCTGATCCCCCGGCACGGGTTGGAGCCCTCCGGCCTGAGCCCCATCGCCTCGGCTTCGCGCATGATGACCGAGAGCACCGGCATGGCCCGGTCGGCCGCGACCGGGGTGGCTGCGAGCGAGGCGAACCATCTGCGGACGTCCGCACCGTCGATCTCCGCGACCGGGCGTCCCGTGAAATGCGGCAGAATCTGGTTCTTCAGATAGCACCGGTTCACGGCCAGCGTGCGCGGCTTCCAGACCCGTTCGTATTGCCGGAACACGGTCCCGGCGACCGCCTCGAAGAGGGTCTCGGAGGGATCGCGGGGCGCGCCCTCGCCGCGCCGGATGGCGGCGAGCATCTCCGTGGCGCGCGACCGCGCCTCGGCCGCGCTCATGTCGGCGGCATCGCCGATGATCTTCCAGACGCGCTCGCCGCGATGCTGGCGGTGGATGAAATAGCGCCTGCCTCCCGAGGGCAGCACCCTGACACCGAAGCCCCGGAGCTTGGCGTCGCGGACGTCGCGGGCGGTGTTGCGGGGCTGAAGCGCCCCGACACGGGCGTCGGTAAGATTGATTCGGGCCATTCGTAGTCTCCCGGTTGCGGTTGCAGCCGGGGAAGCGGGGGTTGACCGATCCGTCCGAATGCAACAAGTTTCGAGAGAGAAAAACGACCCTTCTTTCAAACAGTTAGCACCAACGGTGCGGCTTCTCGGTGTGGTACTCCAGGCAGGGCTTCGGCTCGTTCCAGAGCATGCCCGCCTTCGACGGCAAGACCATGGCCGAGGCGTCGAAGGAGGAGTAGCCCGGCCCTCATCCGAGGACCCAAGGGGCGGCTATCAGGACGATAGCCGCCCCTTTTTCCTTCCCCGTCATGGTCGGCGAAGGCCGACCATCCACGTTTTTTTGTTCCACCGTCGCCACGAAAAATAACTCGTGGATGGTCGGCCTTCGCCGACCATGACGGTGGGACTCTCAACCCCCCGGAGGAAACATGACGGACCACATCAACGCGGCGGCCGAGGCCGCCGTGCCGAACAGCCTGCGCGAAGACCTGGAGGAGGCGTGGGACCGACTCTCCTCGGAAGCCGGAGAACCGGAATCCGAGGTGGAGGACGCTCCCGTCGAGGACGAGGACGAAACGGCGGTTCCGGAGGACGGCATCGATCCCGGAGACGAAGCCACGGACGACGCCCTCGCCCCCCTCGCCCATTGGCCGGCGGAGTGGCGCGAGCGGTTCGAGGCGCTGCCGGAAGAGGCCAGGCCCTACGCGCTCGACCTCCACCGGCGGTTCGAGAAGGCGCATTCCGACCGCTCGCAGGCGCTCGCCGAGCGCGAGAAGGAGCTCGACGGGCTCCACGCGGTCGACGCGGCGCTCGCCCCGTGGCGCGAGACCATGCGGGCCCAGGGGCTGACCGACGCGGAGGCGGTGAAGCGGCTCATGGAGGCGCGGGCCGAGCTCGAACGCGACCCCGGGGCCACGCTCTCGGCGATCGCCGAGTCCTACGGCGTCGCGCCGCCCGCGGGCGCCGCCCCCTCCCCGCCCGAGCGGCGGGACGCGCTCGTGGACACGCTGGAGCGCTACGCCGCCGAGCAGCACGAGCTCCGCCTGATCGCCGCGATGGAGGCCGAGCTCGACTCCCGCGCGCGGGCCGTCGACGCGGCCGGCGAGAAGCGGTTTCCCCATTTCGAAACCGTCCGGCCGAAGCTCGCGGCGCTGATGCGCGCCGGCGCGGCGGGCGGCTTCGAGGACGCATACGAACAGGCCGTCTGGGCCGATCCCGCTCTCCGGCGGAAGGCGCTGGAAGCGCGCGACGCCGAGATTGCGGCCAGGCGCGAAAGCGCCCGCAAGGCCGAGGTGGCGAAGGCGAGGAACGCCGGACGGGCCGCTCTGAGCGGCTCCGAATCGGCGCGTTCCGCGCTGCCGCCCGCCCGGTCGCATCGCGAGGAGCTGGAGCGCGTGTGGGACCGGATGGTCGGCGCGTAACAACCCAAACACCGAAAGGAAACGACACATGGCGAACGCCAATCTGGGCGATCTGGTCACGACGACGCTGCGAAACCGCCGCGGCCAGCTCGCCGACAACATCCTCGACCACAACGCGGTGCTGCGCTTCCTCAACCGTTCGGGCAACGTCGATCCGGCGGATGGCGGGCGGACCCTGGTGGAGGAGCTCGAATACGCCGAGAACCAGACCTTCAGGTACTATTCCGGCTACGAGGCGCTCGACATCTCGCCGTCGGACGTCTTCGACTCGGCCGAGTACGAGTGGAAGCAGGCCGCCGTGGTGGTCTCGGTCTCGGGCGCCGAGGAGCGCAAGAACGCCGGCAGGGAGCAGTCGCTCCGCCTCGTCGACCGGCGCATCAGGAACGCCGAGAAGACGATGATGAACAACCTGTCGGAGGGCGTCTATTCCGACGGCACCGGCTCGTCGGGCAAGCAGATCGGCGGGTTGCAGGCGCTGGTCGCGGACGATCCCTCGACCGGCACCGTCGGCGGCATCGACCGCGCGTCGTTCGAGTTCTGGCGCAACCAGGTCTACGACTTCTCCGAGCAGTCCGTGGAGGCGGGGGTGCAGACCGTCCAGACGGCGATGAACGCGCTCTGGCTCAAATGCCTGCGCGGCGCCGACGCGCCGACCCTGATCGTGGCGGATACCGCGTATTTCAACCACTACTGGCAATCGCTGCAGGCGATCCAGCGGATCTCGTCCGAGGAGGACGCGGGCGCCGGCTTCCGCTCGATCCAGTTCTACGGCCCGGGCGGCTCGGCGCCGGTGATGTACGACGACAAGTGCCCGGAAGAGCACATGTACATGCTCAACACCGACTACCTGTTCTGGCGCCCGCACAAGGACGCCAACATGGAGCCGCTGGAGAAGCGGCAATCGGTCAACCAGGACGCGACCGTGATCCCGGTGGTCTTCATGGGCAACCTCACCATGTCCAACGCCGCCCGCCAGGGCGTCATCCACGCGTAGGCCTGGCGTAGCCGCCCCTCGATACGGCGCTGACGCGCCTACTCGGGATGAGGGGAGAGAAAAAGGACCCTCATCCTGAGTAGCGGCGAAGCCGCGTATCGAAGGGCCGGCTTCCGCTGTCACCCCGGACTTGTTCCGGGGTCCAGACTGTCAGGCACCGCTCTCGCCCGGCTTACCCCGGATCCCGGAACGGGGTCCGGGACAGGTCGGCGTCCGGGGCAGGCCCGGACCCCGGAACGAGTCCGGGGTGACAGCGGGATGGCGGCAAGGACGAGGCGTAACCCCGCCCGTTCCCCCTCGATACCACGACCACACCAACCGAAAGGACGAGCCATGCAACCGGTTCCCGACGACATCGGCTACTGGGAGAATTTCGCGGCCGAGCAGCAGGCCGGCGCGCGCGACGACTGCATCCCGCATTTCTACATGCGCGCGGTGCGGAACCCGGCGCGGAGCGAGGCGGAAGGGCGGCCGGTGTTCGACGAGGCCGCCTATGTCCGGGTGCTGGTGCCGGGCGACCGCAACAGCGTCATCGACCGCAGGGTCGGGGGCGCCGACCGCGAGCGCTGGCCGCGCCAGTGGGCCGCCTTCCTCGCCAAGCGCGAGCGCCCCGCCGGAACGCCGATCGGGCACTGGCCCTATCTCACCGTCGCCCGCGCCGCCGAGCTCAAGGCGCTTGAGCTGTTGACCGTCGAGCAGGTCGCGGCGGCGGACGACGCGCTGGCCGAACGGATCGGCGGGGACGCGGCCGCGCTGATCGAACGGGCGAGGCAGTTCCTCCAGCCGCAGAGCGAGACCGAAACCGAGCTGCGGGAAGAGATCGTGCGGCTCAAGCGCCGCATCGCGCATCTGGAGGGGGAGCGCCCGAAGCACCGCCCGGCCGAGCCGCGCAAGCGGGGACACCGCCGATGAGCCTTCTGTCGATCTGCCGCGAGGCGGCCGCCGAGGCCGGGGTGGCGCCGCCCGCCGGGATCGTCGGCAGCGCCGAGACCACCGCGGTCCGCCTGCTGGCCGCCGCGCGCCAGGAGATCTTCTCGATGGCCGAAAGCGCGGACTGGAGCGCGCTGGTCGCGGAACACCGTTTCGCCGCCGCCGCGCGGACCGCGCAGCCGGACGGTCTGCCGGCCGACTTCGCCCGTATCGTCGACGGCACCGCGTGGGACCGCGCGGGCGCCCGTCCGCTCGCGGGTCCCCTCTCCGCCCAGCGATGGCAGGCGCTGCGCGCCTCGGGCGCCGGCCCGGCGGCGCGGCGGGCGTTCCGGATCTTCGGCGGTGTCTTCCACCTCCAGCCCGCCCCGGCGGAAGCCGGCGCGGAGATCGCCTTCGAATACGTCACCCGCGACATCGTCGCCGCCGCCTCGGGCGCCAGGAGAAGGACCTGGGAGGCCGACGGCGACGGCTTCGTCCTGTCGGAGGAGATCGCGACCATGGGCGTCAAGTGGCGGTTCAAGAAGGCGCTCGGCCTCGCCTATGACGACGACCTCGACGAGTACCTCGCGGTGCTGGCCCGCGCGATCGCGCGCGACGGCGGCAGGCCGATCCTGCGGGCGGACGGCGCGATTCCGCCGTTCCCCGCCGCCACCACCCCCGAAGGCGATTTCCCGGAGGCCTGACGATGCTCAGACGACGACGCGCGAGACGGCGCGGCGGCTCCGCCATGACGGTGACGGTACCGGCGCCGGTGGGCGGGCTGAACACGCGGGACTCGCTCAACCTGATGCCGCCGACCGACGCGGTGAGGCTCGACAACTGGAACCCGGGGATCAGCGCGCTCTCGGTGCGCGAGGGATACCGGCCGCTGGTAGCGGGGATCGCGGCGGGTCCGGTCGAGACCCTCGCGGCCTTCCACGCCGGCACCGTGAGCAAGTCGATCGCCGCGGCGTCGGGCGGGCTCCACGAGATTTCCGGCGCGCCGCATCCTCTCGCGGAGGGCTTCGGCTCGGACCGCTGGCAGACCGCCGCCTTCAACGGCCGGCTGGGGCTGGTCAACGGCATCGACCCGCCGCAGGTCTTCGACGGCAGCGGGGTCGACGCCATGCCGGTATCGGGAGAGGGGCTCGCGCCGGAACGCCTCCTCGGCATCATGACCCACCGCTCGCGCACCTACTTCCTGGAGCGCGACAGCCAGGATTTCTGGTACTCCGACGTGGGCGCGCTCGGCGGCCGGCTCGCCCGGTTCCCGCTTTCGCGGGTCGGGCAGTTCGGCGGCAACCTGGTCTGCATGGGCTCGTGGAACGTCGAGGGCGGCTCCGACGTCTGGGGCGGCGGCGGGATCGGCGAGGACCTCGCGGTGTTCTGCATGTCGTCGGGCGACATCGTGGTCTATCGCGGCGACGATCCCGGATCGGACTGGAGCCTGGTCGGCGTGTTCCGCGCCGGCGCCCCGGTCGACGCGCGGGGGGTCGCAAGGCGCGGCTCCGACCTCCTGGTCCTCACCTCGGAGGGGCTGATCTCGATCTCGCGGCTGGTGAGCGAGGGCTCGCTCACCCCGAACGGCGTGGTCTCGGACAAGATCCGCCCGACCCTGGTCGACGCCGTCCGGCGCCACGGCGCCAATACCGGCTGGCAGGTGCTGGTCCATTCCCGCGCCGGGCGCACCATCGTCAACGTCCCGCTCGGCGGCGGGCGGTTCGAGCAATACGCGATGGACACCCAGACCGGCGCCTGGGCGCGCTGGACCGGGATCGACAGCCATTGCTGGGCCGTGTTCGACGAGAACGCCCATTTCGGCGCGGCTTCGGGGACGGTCAACCGGATCGCCGGGAACACCGACGCGGGGGCGCCCATCGCGGGCGACGTGCAGACCGCCTTCAACGCGTTCGGACGGCGCGGCGTGCCGAAGCGCTGCATCTGCCTCCGCCCGGTCCTGCGCGGCCGGTCGGAAGCGCGGATCGGTCTCGGCGCGCTGGCCGATTTCCGGGCCGGCGAGCCGCCGCCCGCGGTCGCCGGGTTCGGCCCGATCCCTGCCGGCTGGGACGAGGCGGGCGCGGCTTGGGAGCACTGGGACGACCTCGTCTGGGAGGGCGGCGGCGAGACCGCCATCGCCGAATGGCGCGCCGCCGACGGGCTCGGCTACACGCTCGCCGCGCGGCTCACCTCGTCGACCTCCGACGAACTCGAATGGGAAACGCTGACCTATCAGCTCGAAACGGGACGGGGACTGATCTGATGACCGCTCTGACAGGCAAGAAACCGAAGGACACCTATCGCGACCTGCTGCAGGTCTCGAACGCCAACCGCGGGATCGACGATTCGCTCCGCCCGGTCGAGGACGGCGAGGGCACGCCGAGCGCGCTTAGCCTGTCCGCCGCGCGGGTCTCGGTCGGCGGCAACGAGCTGGTGCTGGACCGCGACGGCGACACCTCGATCGCGGCCGGCGCCGACGACCGGATCGATTTGCGCGTCGGCGGCGCCGACCGCGTATCGCTCGGCGCCGACTCGGTCGACATCAAGCTCGCCGGCGCGGAGGATTTCCGCTTCCGCGAGGACGCCTTCGACGTGCTCGCGGGATCGACGCTCACGGTCAGGACGGGCGCCGCGCTGGCGATGGAAACCGGCGCGGCGCTGACCGGCGTGCCGGTGGTCCCGACCGGGATGGTCGCGCCCTTCGCCGGGGCGGAAGCACCCGAAGGCTGGCTCCCCTGCGACGGGCGCGAGGTCTCTCGGACCGATTTCGCCGCGCTGTTCGCCGCCATCGGAACCGCCTACGGGGCGGGGGACGGGGCGGCCACGTTCGCGCTGCCCGATCTCCGCGGCCGGGTGGTCGCGGGCCTCGACGGGATGGGCGGCGGCGCCGCCGGCCGCCTGACCGGCCGATCCGGCGGCGTCGACGGCGCCGCCCTCGGCGCGTCGGGCGGCGCCGAGACCCACACGCTGGCCGAAACGGAAATCGCGGAGCACGCCCACGGCCCCGGCTCCTACGAAGGGCGGGCGAGCGGAACCACGGCAAGCGGCGGCGCGCACACCCACAACCTCGCGAGACGCGCGGGCTCGGGAACCAATCCCGCGGGCACCTACACGATCACCAACAGCGGCAGCGGCGGAACCGCCAGGGACGCGACCATGAGCGCCGGCGCCCATACGCACGGCTTCTCGGCGGACGTCTCGGTGACCGGCCGCTCCGGCACGGCGGGCGGGGGAGCCCCGCACAACAACGTCCAGCCGACATTCGTCCTCAACTACATCGTGAAGACGTAGCGGGGCGCCCTCCCCCGGCCCCTCCCGCAAGCGGGAGGGGAGAAGCCAGGGAGGCGCCGGCGCCAGAAGTCCCCCCCGAGACCCAATCCAAAGCCAGGAGAACGCCATGGCCATCGCGCAGTACAGGATCCTCGACGTGACCGACGACGGTTTCCTCACCGTCAAATGGGCGAGCGACGACGGGCCCGCGGTCACCTATCCGGTGCCGTTCGACGACGACGGCAACCCGCTCGCCGGGCCGGCGCTGGAGGACTGGCTCGCCGGGCTGTGGGACGACGACATCAAGCAACGGGTCGAACGCGGCAAATCGTTCGAGGCGGTCCGCGCCGCCAAGCGCGCCGAGTTCAGGAACATCCAGGACAAGGTGGACTCCAGGCGGCGTCCGCCGTCGAACGGGGGCTAGAGCGGTATCCCTCACCCTCGCCTGGCGACCCCTCCTGCCTTCTCCCCTCCCGCCCGCGGGAGGGGCCGGGGGAGGGCGGGCCGCCTCGCTCCGCACATCGAACCAAAGACGAGGAGAACGCATTGCCCACACTCGCCTTCGGCCGCGACGCGGAGATCGCCCGCTGGGTCGGCGACCGGCTCGGGATCGACGATTTCGGCCCCTGCGCCGCGATCGGCGTAATGGAGGACGGAAGGCCGATCGCGGGGATCGTCTATTCGGGATGGCGC
The DNA here is from genome assembly GCA_965202835.1 of Alphaproteobacteria bacterium. GTDB lineage: Bacteria > Pseudomonadota > Alphaproteobacteria > MPNO01 > MPNO01 > MPNO01. The sequence goes on from CBDBCA010000003.1 coordinate 704,440, forward strand.
GATCCGCCGGGCACGCTGGAGATGACGGTCGCCTCGATTTCGCCGCGCTGGTGCCGGCGCTGGGTGCTGGACGCGCTGTTCCGCTACCCGTTCGAGCAGCTCGGCGCGCGCCGCGTGCAGGCCACGATCCGGCGCGGCAACCGGACCGCGAGGCGGTTCGTCGAACGGCTCGGCTTCCGCTACGAGGGCATGGCGCGGGAGGCCTGGCCGACCGGAGAAGACGCCGCCCTCTATTCGATGCTGCGGCGCGAATGCCGCTGGACAGGAGACAGAAATGGGAAAGAAAGCCCCCAAGCCGCCCCCCGTACCGGACCCCGCCGCGCTGGTCGCCGCGCAGGCCGAGGCCAACCGGATCAGCCGGTTCACGCCGCAGGGCAACCTGCTCTACGGCACGGTGACCGATGACGGGGGTTTCGCCTTCGACCCCGGGGCGTCGACCCACGCGACGATGGTGAGCGAGACCCCGTTCCAGCGGGAGTTCCGCGCACGCCAGGAGGCGATCGGCCGGATGCTGGCGGACCGCGCGCTCGAACAGGCGCGCGGCCTGGATGCGGGCCGGCTCGACACCGCCGGGCTGCCGCCGGGGTTCGATGGCGCGGATCTCGCGGCGCTGCGCGGCCGCGCCGAGCAGGCGGCGTATCGCCGCGCGCTCGACCTGCTGGAGCCCGAGATCGAGCGCCGGGAGAACCGCCTCCGCCAGAGCCTCGCCAACCGGGGTCTCCCCATCGCGCCCGGCAGCGCGGGCGGCGACGAGTACCGCCAGTTCCTCGACGCCGGCAACCGGGCGAGGCAGGACGCCGCCCATGCCGCGGTCGCCCAGGGCGGGGCGGAAGCCGACCGCGCCTTCGACCGCACCGCCGCCGCGCGGAGCCGGGCCTTCGCCGAACGCGCCGCGCTGCGCCGCCAGCAGTTCAACGAGCTCACGGCGCTGCTCGGCGGGCAGCAGATCGCGCCGGTCGGCCTGCCCTCGTTCTCGCCCACCGCCCCGGTCGACGTGCTGGGCGCCAACGCGCTCGCCCAGCGCGCCGGGCTCGACCGCTACAACGCCGAGCTCCGGCAGCGGGACCGGTTCCGGCAGGGTCTCGGCGGCGCGCTGGGGCAGGCGGCGCTGCTGTTCGGGGGAGGTTGGGCATGAGCGGCGCGGACGACCGCTACACCGAGTCCGCCGCGCCGTTCAACGGCGAGGACCGCCTGCTCCTCGCCCGGCTCGACGAACGCACCCAGGCGATCCACCAGCAGCTCGAGAAATTCGTGACGAGGGACTCCTTCCGCCCGGTGATGCTGATCACCTACGGCATGATGGCCTCGATCGCGCTCGCGCTGCTCGGCGCGGTGCTGGAGCAGGTGCTGGGGTAGGGGGCGTGTTGAAGGGATCGATTCGCCCCGGTACCGTGGAGTGGGTTAGAAACGACAACCAGCCGGCGAAGATCGGACCGAAGGCGCGAAACTTGGGAAAGCCGACTGCGGAATCAGCGGTGCCCGGCGAATCGAACGAAGCGAACGGCCGCAGACTCGACAGCAGCCTGGGCATCGTCGATGCGGACAACGGAGATTCTTTCCCTGCATCCAGGGGGGCGAAGGAAAAGGGCGCGTATTACACGCCGGAAGTGGCGGTCCGCAGCCTTCTTCGCTGGGCTGTCCGCGAAGAGCAAGATCGCTTGCTCGACCCGTCCTGCGGCGACGGCCGTTTCATCGCACGGCATCCAAGAAGCGTGGGGATCGAGCAGGACCCCGATGCGAGCGCCACCGCAAGGCGACGAGCACCGGGCGCGCTCGTTCACGAAGGCGACTTTTTTGCCTGGGCGGGCAGCACCGGAGAACGTTTCGAGTGCGCCGCGGGAAATCCGCCCTTCATCCGTTATCAACGCTTCAAGGGTCCCGTGCGGGAGCGCGCGCTGAAATTGTGCGCGGCGCTGGGAGCTCGGTTTTCGGCCCTCTCGTCGTCATGGCCGCCCTTCCTGGTGGCGGCCGGCCACCTTCTCCATCCCGGCGGCCGCATGGCGTTCGTCGTGCCGGCGGAGATCGGTCACGCGCCCTACAGTGCGCCGCTGATCGAATACCTGGCCGGCCATTTCAGCCGAGTGCAGGTTGTTGCGGTGAAAGAAAAACTGTTTCCCGAACTGTCCGAAGACTGTTGGTTGCTCTACGCGGAAGGAAAGGGCGGCTCTACGCGGGAGATCGGCCTTAGCGTGCTGGACCGCTTCGATTTCCGGGAAACGCCGCCGCCCGCGACCGTGGATGTACCGATAAGCGCGTGGCGTACCCTGTGGAACCGGCGCTTGCGCCCCTTCCTGATGCCGCAAGCTGGCCGCGACCTTTATGAACGGCTGGCGTGGGACGACCGAAGCTCGCGTCTGGGAGCTTTCGCTCATGTCAATATCGGGTACGTCTCGGGTGCGAACGATTTCTTCCATCTGCGCCAGTCCGAAGCTCTCAAGCTGGAAATTCCCGACACCTGTTTGCAAATGACGGTGCGTAACGCCCGCGCTCTGCCGTCCTCTCAAGTCGACGCCTCCACGGTCCGCCGTTGGCTGCGCGAGGATCGACAAACGCTGCTCCTGCGCTTGAGGAAAGACCAGCAACTTCCCGGCGCGGTGAGGGCCTATCTGAGCACCGAACGGGCGAAGAAGGCGGCGGGCGCGTACAAGTGCCGGACGCGCAACCCTTGGTACGTCGTACCGGACGTCAAGATCCCGGACTATTTTCTGAGCTACATGTCGGGGCGGCGGGTCTCGCTGGTCTGGAACTCTGCGGGCTGCGCCTGCACAAACTCGTTGCACGCGGTGCGACTGAAGGAGAATGCGCCCGTGGGAAGAATCCGGGCGGCGCAGCACTCTCCCCTGTTTCAGCTCAGCTGCGAAATCGAGGGACATCCATTGGGCGGCGGGATGCTCAAGCTGGAGCCTCGCGAAGCATGCAACATTCTGATCCCGGACGGGGACGCGCTCTCGGATACGGACGAACGGATTGCTCAGGACGGAATCGCCGCGCTTCAAGCCTGGAGACATTATGAAGCGGCTTGAGGACTTTACCGCGGAGGATTGGAAAGTTTGTCATTGGCTGGGGGCAGAAGAAACATTCCGTCATTTAGCTACTTCGAAGGAAAGCACCCAAAGCCAGAAAGTCGTCAAACCTCTGCATTGGCACATCGCCTGCCGCTTGGTCGTAGAGGGCGGCTTTCTCCCCGATCAAATTACGCCACACCCGCCATTCACGGCGGAACGGCGAGGCACGCGCTGGTTGCTCGGCTTCGATCCGGCTGCCGCGGGTGGCGGCGAAGCGACGGTTCTCGGTGGGTTGAAAACCAAGGATGTGGATGTCGTCGTCCAAAAGCCCGGCATCGGTCCAGTGATAGCGATTTCGTGCAAGTGCATTGGTGGAGCGTTTCGTAACCTGACCAATCGTATGGAAGAAGCGGTTGGAGAGTGCACCAATTTGCACATGGCTTATGCGGCATTGGTGATCGGATATTTCTTCGTGTTGCGTGGCCATCGTGCCGGCAGCGACCCCGGTCTCGCCAAAAACGACGTTGCGATACAGGAAGACGGCAGCTTAGTCGACGGGATAATTCGCTACCATGAAGCGTTCCGCAATTTGGAAGGACGAGCGGATCTCCGCGATACTATCAGCAAGTACGAAGCCGTGGCCATGTCGCTGCTGAAAACAAGCGGCCCGGAAACCGGCAACACCGTCGATACTTTCCCACCGGTCGACAGCCCGTTGCGAGCCGAACGATTTTTCGAGACGATCTATCGGCGCTACGATGAGCGGTTTGTGTATGCCGCTCCTCTTCTTGCCAACCGCAATGTCACGCCCCGGGTCGAATGGGATGAAGGGTCGCCGCTGTTCAGCGGCGACCTCTTGGCGAAAACCCGGGATTTGCCTGAACTCGACTATGAGGCGCGCATCTCCGGCGCCTCGAAGAGCACGGTTGCGTCGCCCTTGGAACCGACCTGACCGATCCTGTCGAGGCGGACCGGGATACGATTCTGGAATCGATGCCGCGGCGCGGCGGGAGCGCATGGCAGAATCCGGCCACCCGCCGCCTGAGTTTCCCAGGCTCTCGTTTTGTCCTCTCGTTTTGTCCTTGAAAAAAACAGTATTTGTTATTATAAACAACTCTTACTATTTTCTGGGAAAGCAATGCGATGAAATACGAGTCTCTGGAGGCTCATCTGCTCGAATGCCGGGAGTCGGAGGTGCCGATGACGTTCGAAAAGGTCGAGGAAATCATCGGCACGGCGCTGCCGCCTTCGGCCTTCAGGCATCGGGCCTGGTGGTCGAACAACCCTTCCAACAGTGTTATTACCCATGCCTGGCTCAGGGCGGGGTACAAATCGGCGGAGGTGGATATGTCAGGACACAAGCTGGTCTTCCGCAAGTCGGATGGCGAAGGCACGCCCGCCGCGGCGGACGTTCCGGGGGCGCCCGAAACGCCGCAGCAAAGCATCGTCTCCCGCATCGTGGGCGCGCTCAAGGGCACGGTGACGGTGAAGCCGGGGACCGACCTGACGGAACCGGTGGACGTGGAATGGGACGCGGCGCGATAGCCGGCGATGCCCGTATTCCTGCTCGATACCCGCGCGGTGATCCGGATCGCGCGGGACGAACCGCTACGCGAGCCCGCCGCGAGCGAGCTGGCGGAACTGCACGCCGAAGAGGGCCGATTGGCGGTGTCCCCGATCACCGCGTGGGAGGTCGCGACGCTGGCGGCGAAGGGGCGGCTGGCTCTGTCGCTCAGCCCCGAGATCTGGTTCGACCGGATTTGCGCGATACCCGGCGTCGCTCTCGCCGAGATGCCGCCCTCGGTGCTGATCGCGTCCTGCTCCCTCCCGGGCTCGCCGCCGGCCGATCCGGCGGACCGCATCCTCGCGGCGACCGCGCGGGCGTTCGGATACACTCTGGTGACCCGCGACCGCCATTTGCTCGACTACGGTTCGGAGGGCCACATCCAGGTCATGGGGTGCTGAGGCCCAACCCCTCCACCGGCTCGACACACCCCGGCTCGTCGTTCGTCGCCTTGTTGACCAGCGTGCTCACCGGGTAGGCGGTCATCGCTTCGGCCGGGTACGGGCCGAGCTCCATTGCCTCGCCGGCGAGCCACGGGTCGAGGGCGTCGGGCGGCAGGATGACCGGCATCCGGTGGTGGACGCGGGCGACGAGCGCGTTGGCGGCGGTCGTCAGGACGGTGCAGGTTTCGACCGCGTCGCCGGGCGCGAGCTCCGCCAGCGATCCGGGCAGCTTGGCGCCGGCGCGCACGGTCCAGCGCTCCCACAGCCCGGCGAATGCGAACGCGCCGCCCGCCGCCGGCTGGAACAGCCAGGGCTGCCTGCCCGTCTCGCGGCGCGCCCACTCGTAGAACCCGTCGGCCGGGATCAGGCAGCGCCTTGCCCGCCAGGCGGCGCGGAAGGAGGGTTTCTCGCGCGCCGTCTCGGCGCGGGCGTTGATCGTCCGGTAGCCGATCCCGGGGTCCTTGGCCCAGGCCGGGATCAGCCCCCAGCGCAGCATCGAGAGCCGGCGCGCGCCCCCGTCCGCGCGCACCGCCGCGACCTCCTGCCCCGGCGCCACGTTATAGCGCGGCCGCAAGTTCGCCGCCGGCCCGACCAGCCCGAGAAGCGCCTGGATCTCGCTGAGCGAGAAGCGCTGGGTAAAGCGTCCGCACATGGCGGGGAGAGTAGGGCATAAGGCAGGCGAGCCGAAGTCTCGTGGCGGGGCCGTGTTGCCGGCGTCACCCGTCCCCGGCCGGATCGGAGACCAGCGGCAGCCCGGACGCGGCGGCGGCCTCGGCGAGCGCCTTGTCGAGCGTCGCCAGGGGAACCTCGTGCCGCACCGCCAGTTCCAGATAGATGGCGTCGTGAAACGACAGGGCATGCCTTTCGGCTAGGACGAAGGCGGTCCCGAGGTCGGGATCCCGGTCGGTGCGGATGGGCAGGTGGCGCAACGCTTCGAGCCGTTCCGACGACGCGCCGCCGGTCAGCCGGCCGCGCCGCGTCGCCGACAGCAGACCGTTGCGAACCTCCAGATGCCACAGTTGGGGGATCAGGGCGTCCTCGCGTTCCAGACGCTGCAATGCCCTGCCCGCCCGCCCGCCGGTCTCCTCGTCCAGCAGCCAGGCGAGGGCAACGGACGCGTCGAGGACGAAACCGCTCACAGTCGATGGTCGCGATGGCGCGCGTCGAGTATCTCGTCGATCGACATGCCGGTGGGGTCCCACGAGCGGCGGCGTCGACGGAACCGGTCCACCGCCTGCCTGCGCCCGGCGGGATCGCCCGTCGCCGCGGGAACCATGTGCGCGACGGTCTCGCCGTGCCGGGTGATCGCCACGGTTTCGCCGTGCTCGACCCTGCGGAGGAGTTCCGCCAGATGCGCCTTCGCTTCGGTCGCGGTGACTTCCTGCATGGCTTATTCCAACCGGTTAATCTAACGGGTCAATTATTATATGGAACTTCCCTCACCCTGGACAACCCTGGGAAAGGCAGTGCGCGGGCCAAGGAATGCCGGATCGTTCGACAGCCCGCCGCTCGGACAAAGGCACGATGTCGTTCCCAACCCGCGCGACAAGTAAAGATTGCTTAATCGGGGGATTAAAATGGCGGGTGCTGGCGCTCCGCCCTACCCCGCCGCTCACCCCCCGGCCAGGAACTCCGCTATCGCCGCCGCCACCTCGTCGGGACGGTCGAATTCGGCCATGTGGCCGGCGCCGGGGATGGTCGTGACGGTGGCGGGGCCGGCGATCGCATCGGCGATGCGCGCGGCGTAGGAGTCCGGCATCACCCGGTCGTCGCCGCCCCGGATCAGCAGCGTCGGGCAGGCGATGCGCCCGAGACGGGTCGCCAGCCTGGTGTCGCCGAGCGGCCACAGCAGCCGCGCCGCGGCGTTGTTGGCGCGCTGCATCATGATGTCCCATTCCATCGTCTCGTCCGCGTCGTCGGTGCCCGACGCGCTCCAGGCGTCGAAATCCTCGGGACGGTTGGTGAGCAGCGGCGAGCGCTCGGCGGGGCGCTGGGCGAACACGTCGGCGACCGGCTCGGCCTCGTCGAACAGGCCGAACGGCGCGATCAGCACCAGCCGGCCGACCGAATCGGGCCAGACGGCGGCGACGTCGGCCGCCAGCGCGCCGCCGGTCGATGCGCCGACCAGCGCGCCGCCCTCGGCATCGGCGGCGCGATGCGCGTCGCGGGCGGCCAGCAGCCAGTCGACATGCTCATCCAGCAGATCGGCGGGATGCCCGCCCGGAGCCCCGGGGAGCGACGGCGCGACGACGCGGTGGGATTCGGCGAGCCGGTCGAGCACCGGCAGCCAGCGGGGCAATCCCGGGAGGCCCGCGAACCAGCAGAGTCCGGGACCTTCCCCCTTCTCCCAGATCCGCACTTCCCCGCCGGAAACCGTGGCGGAGCGTTCCGAATATCCGGTCATACGGCGACCGGCTCCGGCACCGCGCGGCTCTGGCTCGGCATCGGGTTCGGCCACCAGTGGTCTTCCCACTCGTCGTCGAACAGATCGGCGATCTGGGGCAGCACCTTCTCGGCGAAGAGCTGGGTGTTATGCCGGGTGAGGTCCTTCGACATGTTGCCGAAATGGAGCAGCAGCATCAGGTGGCCGACATTGAGGTTGACCGCCACCTCGCGGAGCTGATCGGCGACCTCGTCGGGGCCGCCGATGATCACGTGGCCCTGTTCCAGAACGTTGTCCGTGTTCGCCTGGAACGGGCGCGCGGCGATCGCCTGATCGGCCGCCTTGGTAACCTGCGAGGTGAGCCGCGAACGCACCGTCGCTTCCGAAATATAGCCGGGCGGGCGGGCGAATTTGGGGTCGAGATGGAGGCAGCGATCGTAGAAATAGCTCGCCGGCCCGGCGTAGAGGTCGACCGCCTCTTCGCGGTTCTCGGCGACGCCGACCGCCTGGAGGAAGCCCGCGTGATAGGGGTTTGGCTCGGCCCCCATCTCCTTCATCTCCTCCCAGAAGCCCTTCATCACGCCGAGCCCCGCCTTGTAGCCCCAGTAGGAGAGATAGGCGTAGACGAAGTCGTTCTCGTAGCACATGCGCCAGGTCTCGACCGAGCCGGAGCCCGGCACCCAGACCGGCGGGCGCGGCTTCTGGACCGGCCGCGGCCACGGGTTGACGTAGCGCAATCGGTTGAAGCGGCCGTTATAGGGGAACGGCTCTTCCTCCCGCCACGCGCGGGTGATCAGGTCGATCGCCTCGTAGTAGCGCGGCCTGAGCAGGCCGGGGTTCTGGCTGTAGGCGTAGCAGGTGTCCATCGGCGTGCCGACCGGGAAGCCGGCGATCAGCCGCCCGCCCGATATGCAGTCGATCATCGCGAACTCCTCGGCGACCCGGACCGGCGGGTCGTAGAGCGCGACCGAGCTTCCCATCACGCAGATCGCCGAATCGCGCGTGCGCCTGGCAAGCGTCGAGGCGATCAGGTTGGGCGACGGCATCAGCCCGTAGCCGTTGGAATGGTGCTCGTTGACGCAGATCCCGTCGAAGCCCTGCCCGGCGGCGAATTCGAGCTCGTCCATGAAGTCGTTGTACATGACATGCGCGCGCTCGGGATCGAACAGCGCCGGGTCGATCTCGACCCAGACCCCCGGATGCCGCTCCTTGAAGTCGTCGGGCAGCTCCGTGTAGGGCATCAGGTGGAACCACAGCACTTTCATGGCGGGACCGGCCTTTCGGTTGGCGTTGCCGGCGAGAGTAACAGACGCGCCCCGCGTTTGCATTCGCCGGGCCGGACCGGCTTCGTGCCTTCCTCTCGCACTCGTTATGTCTGCGTCCCGGGCGTCGGTGGGCGGTCCGGGAGCGCGCCGGCGAGACCGTCCGGCGTCCCGCCCTCTCCGTAGGCCGTGAGACAGCGCATTTTCCGGCCTGACGGGGTCGCGGCGATCCGTATCCGCGTCGCCACCCTCCCCCGGCCCCTCCCGCAAGCGGGAGGGGAGCAGGTAAGGGGGAGTTTGCGGACGAGTCCCCCTCTCCCCGCGGGGGAGAGGGGCGGGGTGAGAGGGAGTCTTCTCGGGCGGCGGCTGGCTGCGACCGTGCCCGGTCAAAAACCGATCCAGCGCTTAGACGCGCCCCGCGCCGGGTCAGGGAACCAGCTTGAGCGCGGCGAACAGCAACCCGCCGACACCGAAGACGGCGGCATACATGCGCCGTTCGCCGGACTGCATCCGGTCCACGAGCTCCGCCTTGAGCGAAGCGCCGTCCGCCTTGAGCTCCGCCTTCACGTCGGCCAGTTCCGTGTTGACCTCCGTCCGGAACGCGGAGATATCCGTCTTGACCTCCGTCCGGAGCGCGGCGATGTCCGCCTTGACCTCCGTCCGGAGCGCGGCGATGTCCGCCTTGAACTCAGCCCTGAACTCGGCCAGGTCCGCCTTGAATTCGGCCTTCACGTCCCCGAGATCCGCCTTGGTCGCCAGTTCTTCGCGGCCGGCTTCCGCGGCCGAGCGGACGGCCGCGGCGACGGCTTCGGCCTGCTCGCGCTTCATGCCCGCGTCTTCCATGCGGCGCGCGGCGGTCAGGGTATCGAAGGCGGCGGTCATTGCCGGAGCCTAGCCGGGACCGGACGGAGATGCAACCTGGGCGTGCATTCACCCTTTCACGAGGGTGTAGGTCTGGGTCTCGGTCGGCAGTCCGGCGAGCGTGGCGGCGAGGTCGTCCGGCGCCGCGCCCTCGTCATAGGCGGCGAGATAGCGCCCGCCGCACGCCGTTTCCAGCCGGTCGCCCGCGAATGGGAACGGGTCGAGCGCGTAGACCCCCTCGCCTTTCGGCGTCACCGTCACCTCGGCGTCGGTCGCGGCGTCCTTCGGCACGCAGGTAAAGGTCTCGACGCCGCGGTCGGTCTCGTGGCGCAGGTTGAAATAGAGCGCCAGCGTGTCGAAGAACTGGAGCTGCTTGTAGTTCTGGACGATATGCGCTTCCTCGACCCAGGGCGCGGTCTCCGGGTCGGCGGCGAGCGTCTCCCTGATCCGCTCCTGGCGCGCGATCTCGCCCGACAGCATCCGGTCGACCTCCTCGCGGTCGTTGGGACCGACCGGGATCGAGGTCGGCCCGCCCGGCCGGGTCCGGAACTCCGAATAGCCGTAGCGCGCGTTATAGAGCCCCCAGGAATGCATCGACGAGATCAGCCCGCAATAGAGGTGGCGCGCCTCGTTCACGTCGGCCGAGCGCCTCCCCGTGTCGGTCCCGCCCGGCACCGGCGCGTTGCCGACGCCGCAAGGCAGGCCGGTGCGCGCGTCGAGCACCGGGTCGCCGTCGAATTCGTCCCAGCCGTAGTCGTGATGGCTCACCACGTAGACCATTTCCTCGTGCGGCTCGCAGCGTTCGAATTCGTCGTTGCCGAAGGCGTGCACGAACTGTCCGCAAAGCGCGTTGTGCTCGCGCATCGAGCAGAGGAAATGCGGCTCGCCCGGCGGGGCGGTCTGGATCATCATCGCGTCGTTCCTCCCCCGGAATGCGATGGAGACCGGCCCATTTAAGCGGAAACGGAGCCGCTTGGCATCAATGGAGAGGCAGGGCGCCCTTCGATACGCCGCTTCGCGGCTACTCAGGATGAGGGTTTCGTATAGTTCAGAGAGAAAAATCCCTCATCCCGAGTAGGCGTGCCAGCGCCGTATCGAGGGACGGGTCACCGACAGGGAGCGGCCTACCCCGCCGGCGGCGGGGCGCAGGCGCGGTCGTAGGGGAAGCGGTCTTGGATCAGGCCGTTATAGGCGAAGATGTCGAGCGTCGCCTCGAACGCCTCGCTCGTGATCTCGATATGCGGCGTCCAGCAGCCGAGTTGCTGGTAGCTCGCGATGCAGCGTTCCAGGACGGCGAGGTCGATGTCGGGGAAGTAGGATTTCTCGGCGCCGGCGATTTCGGCCGCGGGCGTCTCGTTGAGCCAGCGGCGGGCCTTGCGGTAGGCGCGGGTGAAGGCCCGCGCCATGTCGGTCTCGAGCCAGTCGGGGCGGGCGCACAGGCTGGAGAAGCCGCAGCGCCCGACCTGCCTTCCGACCTCGGCCACGACATGGCCGACGCCGTCGGCTTCGAGCTGCTGGGGGAACGGCCCCTGCTGCTGGACGTATCGGCCCGTCCCGTCGCGGAAGGCCCGGTCGATCTCGGCGGCGCTGCCGGGATGGATCGCCTCGAGCCGGTCGTAATCGATACCCGCCTTGTGGCAGGCATATTTGAACATCGCGAGCGGCTGGCCGCCGCCGAACAGCACGACCGGGGCGCCTTCGAGCTTGCGCCAGTCGAATTCGGTGTCGGGCTCGCGCGCGGTCAGGAAGAACCCGTCCATCTCGTTGATCTGGGCGAAGTGGACGACGCCCGGGTCCTCGTCCCGCGACAGCGGCCCGAAGGCCTGGCTGAGCGCCGACTGCACGACATGGGCGCTGCCGTCCTTCAAGGCCGCGATGGCGGAAACCCCGGGCGGCGAGACCGACCATTCCGCCTCCAGCCCCTCCTCGGCCAGGAACCCGCCCGCCATGGTCGCGATCAGCGGCGAATAGAAGGCGGAAAACAGGGAGAACTGGATGTCGATCCGGGTCATGGGCGGCGTCCCTTCGGGCAAGGTGAGGCGGTCGCGCCCCTGCTAGCCCGCCGCGCCCGCGCCGTCCATCGTTTTGTTGTCGGCACGCCGGATCGCCGAATAAGATGACCGACCGGACCGGGCGGGGCCTGCTTCCGTGCGGGGCTCCGCGCCGTCCCCAAATCCTGGAAGAGGGACACATGGTAGCGAAGCACGAATTCTGGTCCCGCGTTTTCACCTTCGTTCCGACGCCGCTTGAACAAGACGGCGAGGCGATCGACGAGGACGGCCTCTGCCGCGTGCTCGACCACCAGATCGGGAACCGCGTGGACGGGGTCTGCGTGTTCGGCTCGACCGGCGGCAACGGTTCGTTCTCGGAAGACGAGATGATGCGGGGCATCGAGGTCGCGGCGCGGCATGTCGACGGACGTATCGCGGTGATCGCCGGCACCGGCGCGCGCACCACGTCCGCCTGCACGCGGCTTTCGCGGCACGCCGAGGCGGCGGGCTGCGACGGCGTGATGATCCTGCCGATGACCTACTGGCCGCTGACCCTCGACGAGGTGCGCGGCCATTACGAGCGCGTCGCCGATGCGATCGGGTTGCCGATCTGCGTCTACAACAACCCGTGGACCACCGGCATCGACATGCCGCCGGAGTTCCTCGCCGAGCTCGCGCGGCACCCCAACATGCGCTGCGTCAAGGAGAGCACCGGGGACCTCACGCGGATCAGCCAAATCCGCGCGCTGACCGGAGACGACGTGGCGATCATCGCCGGGTGGGAATCGACGAGCCTGCAGGCGTTCAGCGCCGGCGCCACGGGATGGGCGCCGGTGGTGACCAATTTCCTGCCCGCAGAGGCGATGGCGTTCTTCCGGGCCGCGGTCTACGACGACGACGTCGCCCAGGCGCGCGCGATCTGGGACCGGCTGTTCCCGATCTGCGACATGATCTGCGCCAAGTCGCATATCCGGGTGGGCCATACCGGGCTCGACATCCTGGGCCGGCCGGTCGGCCCGCCCCGGCGGCCGCTCCGAATGCTGGGCGAGGAAGACCGCGCGGCGCTCAGATCGCTGCTCGAAAATGCGGGCGCGATCGACGCCGAGACCGGCGCCGGCATCGCGGCGCAATAGCCCGCCTCGTGTGGCCCGCCCGGGCGGTTCCGCGTAGACTGCCGGCACCGGACGGACATGAAAGGGACGGGTTCATGGCGCTGAGCGAGAGATTGACCAGGCTGATCGATGTTTCCGCGCCGCTCTGGGCGGGCGAGGCCGAGGTGGTCCGCACCTATTGGGATTCCCCGGTGCGCAACCACGACAGCGAGCTCCTGTGGCTCCGCCGGCAGTGCTCGAAGGAGTTCAACGGCACCGGGATCGGCGAATACAAGAACATGGGCGTGTTCATGGGGCCGATCACCGAGCTCGGCGAGATCTTCTCCAGGATCGACACCGGCGAGGGCGGGGTCGACCGGCGCTACGCGCTGGAGTTGATCGAGATCCTGCACGACGAGTTCGACCACTATGCCCGCTTCGCCGACATCTACGACGCGATCCGGGGGTCCGGCACGCCGGCGATGAACCCGCACGAGCTGGAGACCTGGGAGGAGGATGCCGAGCTCACCCGCACCCGCCACCGCCACAACGCCGAGCACGGCGCGCTCGGCGTGCGCGCGAGCCGCTTTACCGAGGGCGGCTACTGCACCCTGTTCCGCGAGGGAATGCGCCTCAAGGGGCGGGGCGGCGTCGACGACATGATCGCCGAGGCCTGCACCAAGGTCTACGAGGACGAGTTCGGCCACATGCTGGAAGGCATCGTCGGCCTCGACGGCGAGGGCTGGTCGGACGAGCAGCTCGATCTGCTGGAAGAGCTGGTGCTCGAACAGCTCAGGCTCCGCATCCCGATGCGCAACGCCGAGTTCAGCTTCCCGCTGAGCGAGGAACGCGTGCGGGCGATCTACGCCGGCGACATCGAGCCCGAGACCTTCGACTACGGCCACGCCGAAACCGTGATGGCGTGAGGGCTGCGTGCCATCCAGCCACAAGTGTCACCCCGGACTTGTTCCGGGGTCCAGACCCACAGGCATCGCGTTCGCCCTACCTCCCTGGACCCCGGAACAAGTCCGGGGTGACATCGGGAGGCCTACCCGAGAACTCAGGGGCCGGGCCGAAACGGTCATGATCACAGGATAAAGCTCACCGAGCCGAGGCCGCCGAGCTCCTCGCTGTCGAGGATGGCGCGGCGTTCGGCGATGCGCAGGCCCCCGGGGGTGGCGCGCAGCCGGTAGCGGTAGCGCCCGACATACTCCCCGATGCGCTCGTTGCGGCGGAAGCGGTAGACGATGAAATTGGCCTCGGCGACCAGCTCGTCCCCGCCGCGCTCGACGACGCGGACGTTGGAGACCATCCGCCGGGTGCGCGAGCGCGGGCTCTCGGCGTGTGCGTCCGCGCTCTTCAGCCGCTTGACCCGGCCGTGGATGCGCCGGATGTCGTCGGCGATGGTGAACAGCGTGTTGCGGGGATCGCCGTCGGGAACGTCGTTCGGCGGCACCAGATAGCGCGCGTCGGGGGTCAGGAGGCCGAGCCAGTCGTCGAGCCGCCAGGCATCGAGCAGCGCCGCCTCCTCGAAGAACAGCGCCTCGACGTCTTCGCGTCGGACGGCGTCCACGGTCATGCCGGATCGCCGCCGATCATCAGCGCGTTCCAGCGGCGCCAGAAGGTCCGGAGATGGAGCTCGTCGGTGTTGAGCTGCTCACCGGTCTTGTTCATCCCGCGCGAGATTTCCGACCATCCGGTCTCGCGCCAGGTGGCGAGCCCGCCCTGCACCAGCTCGAGCGCCTCGACGTCGTCCGGCGTCGCCAGCCCGCCCGGCCCGTAGAAGGTCAGGAAGCTGTCGAGCCTCCGCGCCCGCGAGGCCTCCGATTCCTCGATGGGCCCGAGCGCCCAGGCGGTCACCCGCATGCGGTCGACGGCGGTCGGCCAGAAGGTGCGGACGGTCACCGCCGAGCCGTCGTTGATCACCAGGTTCGGGAACACCACGAGGTTGCGGTTGGTGTCGGCGACGCGGCGCGCCCGCTCCTCGCCCAGCCGGCCGACGAGCTCGGCCCGGATCGCCTCGATCTCGGGTTTCGCCTCCTCGCCGTAGAGCGGGATCCAGGCGGCGACCGGCCGGCCCCGGAAGTTGACATTGTCGACCACCGCGTGGCCGTTGCCGAGCGACTTTCCGACGCCCGGCGCCGGCATCATCAGCCCCCTTGGCAGGCTCACCGTGACGCCCGAATCCTTCATGTAGTCGAGATAGGTCGCGTGGGTGGCGTGCAGGTGGTAGTCGTCGAAGCTGTTTTCGACCAGCAGCTTCCAATTGGCGCGAATGTCGTATTCCTGGGTGCCGGAGACGATTTCGAGCCGCCCGGACGGCGACTGGTCGACGACAAGGTCGAGATATTCCCTGGCGCCGGCGAGATAATCGGAGAGCGGTTCCGGGTCGTCGCCGAAATGGGCGAACCAGAAGCCGCGATAGTCTTCCAGCGCCGGCACTTCGGCGAGCGCGAAATCGGCCTTGTCGAACGCCTCGCCGTAGGACTCCGCGCCCGGCACGTGGGTGAGCGCCCCGCCGTTGTCGTAGGTCCAGCCGTGATAGAGGCAGGTGAACCGCGTCCGGTTGCCTTCGCGCTCGCGGCAGACCATGGTGCCGCGATGCCGGCATGTGTTGAGGAACGCGCGCGCCCTGCCCGCGCCGTCGCGCACGAACAGGATCGGACGGCCCGCCACCAGCCTGGTGCGGAAGTCCCCGCTGCCGGGGATCTCGGAGTCGTGGCCGAGATAGATCCAGCACCGGCCGAATATCCGCCGGTACTCGATTTCGAGAAGTTCGGGGTCGACGAGAACCCTCCGGTTGAGCCGGAAGCGCTCCCGTTCCGGATCGTCCATGATGAAGGGCCGGTCCATTGCCGCCACTGATACCCGCACCCGCAGCGCCCGTCCACAATGCGGGCGCGGCCGAAGCGTTCCGGGTATGTTTCGACCGGGCGCGATCGCAGCCGGCTATCGCCCGAAAGGCCCCCTCTCCCCTGCCCTCTCCCCGGCGGGGAGAGGGGGATTCGCGGCGCCCGCTCCTCCTTACCTTCTCCCCTCCCGCTTGCGGGAGGGGCCGGGGGAGGGCGGCGGGTGAGCGGCCGGGCGGCAACGCTCGTGCGCGTCATCCAGAAGGAGCGGGAAGCCGTCAGGCGCGCGCTCTCGTCCTCGTAACGCGACGCGAGACCTCGGAATTACTCCAGCTGTGAAAGAACTGAGGCCGCGGGATTACGGCTTCATCGGGTTGCTGGCGGCGATCACGCTGATCAACCCGCTGTCGATCCATTTCTATCTGCCGGCGCTCCCGGCCATCAGGGTTGCGTTCTCGGTGTCCGCGGCGACGGCGCAGCTCACCTTCAGCGTCACCATGTTCACCCTCGCCGCGGTGACGCTCGCGATCGGCTCGCTGTCGGACGGGCTCGGGCGCAAGCCGGTGCTGCTGGCCGGGATCGCGCTGTTCGCCGCGGGCTCGGCGACCTGCGCGGCGGCCGGGGCGATCGAAGTGCTGATCCTCGGTCGGCTGCTGCAGGCGGCCGGCGCGGCGAGCGGTCTGGTGCTGGCCCGCGCCATCGCGCGCGACGTCTACGGGCTCGACCGCCTGACCCAGATCATCGCGCTTCTCACCATGGCCTACGCGATGGGGCCGATGCTGGCGCCGCCGCTCGGCGGAGCCATCGTGGACGGGTTGGGCTGGCGGTCGACGTTCTGGCTCGCCACGGCGGCGGGAGGGGCGCTCGCCGTCTTTTGCATTCTGTTCATCCGGGAGACCCGTCCCGCGGGGGCACGGATCGCCGGGCCGCGGGCGATGCTGGGCGCCTACCGGCGGCTGTTCGGGATATTGCGGTTCTCGCTCTACGTCTTCCACTCGGGCCTGGTTTCCGGCGCGTTCTTCGCCATCGCCGCCTCGTCGTCCCTCCTGATGACCGAGATGCTGGGCCGTCCGGCGTCGGAATACGGGCTCTATTTCATGTTCTTCCCGGCGGGCTACATCCTCGGCAATTTCATCGCCGCCCGGTTGGGGCCGAGAGCGCCGATCGACGCGATGCTGATGGCCGGTTCGGCCCTCTGCGTCGCGGGCACGATCGCGCTGGCCGCCGCGCTCTGGCTGGCGACGCCGACCCCGCTCGGGATTTTCATCCCCGGCTTCGTCGTCACGCTGAGCCAGGGTCTCTCATTGCCGAGCGCCCAGGCGGGCGCCATCGGGGTCGACAAGGACCTCGCCGGCACGGCGTCGGGGGTGGGCGTCTTCATGCAGATGTTCTTCGGCGCCGCCGCGGCGCAGCTCACCGGGCTGTTCGCCGACGGCACCGCCAACCCGACGATCCTCGTCGCCCTCCCGTTCGCCTTCGCCGCCCTGACCGCCAGCCTCGCGCTCAGGCGGATTGGCGGGGCGGGGCGGTAGCCCGGGAGGACCCCCCTCTCCCCGGCCCTCTCCCCGCGGGGGAGAGGGGGACTCGCCCGCCGACCCCTCCTTACCTTCTCCCCTCCCGCTCGCGGGAGGGGCCGGGGGAGGGCAGCCCCTACCCGCCCGGCGTCGGCACCGTTCCCTCGGGCAGCGACTCGATATGGTCGGCGATGGCGCCGGGGCGGGTGTACCAGATGCGGTCGGCGCGGGGGTGCTCGACGATGTATTTCAGGATCCGGCGGAGCTCCGCCAGGCGGTAGGGCTGGCCGACGATGAAGGTGTGGAGCGACAGCGCGTAAACCAGCGGCTGGTGTTCGCACTGCTTCAGCATCTCGTCGATCTGGTCGGTCACCATCTCGGTGAGCTGGCGCGGCGTGTGGTGGCGGTTGAGGAGCGCCGGCGAATCGTTGAGCTCCACCGGGTACGGCACCGAGAGGATCGGCCCGAAATTCGTCTTCATCCAGACCGGCTGGTCGTCGAGCGGCCAGTCGAGCACATAGCGGTAGCCGGCTTCCTTGAGATGGTCGAGGGTCGCCCCGGTCTCGGAGATCCACGGGCCGAGCCAGCCGCCGGGCCGCACGCCCTCCTTCTCGGTCAGGATGTCGGTCGCCTCGCGGATCAGCACCCGCTCCTCGTCCTCGCTGAGGTCGCCCTGGCGCTCCGAGTTGGTGCGGCCGTGGCCGACGACCTCGTCGCCGCGCGCGCGGAGGCGTTCCATGATCTGGGGCGCGTAGTCGTAGACCGCCGTGTTGACCAGATGGCAGGCCGGCAGCCCGAGCTCGTCGAACAGGTCGAACAGGCGCCAGATGCCGACCCGGAGGCCGTAATCGCGCCACGCATAGTTGCGGATATCGGGCTGCGGGCCGGGGGCGGTCGGGGTGTGGCCCATCCCCTCGCCGTAGCTGAAATGCTCGATATTGAGCCCGATATAGAAGGCGAGCCGCTTGCCGTCCGGCCAGTCGTATTGCGGGCGGTCGACGATCGCGGAGTAGTCGTAGCGGCCGTGGCTGCGGATTTCCATGAAGCTCCCCCTCGGGCGGTGCGCGGCGGACGGTACACGACGGATCACCCCTCGGGAACCACCGCGGTTGCCTCGATCTCGACCATGGCGCGGTCCTCCATCAGCGCCGAGACCTCGACCGCCGCCATCGCCGGGTAGTTGCGCCCGATGGTCTCGCGATACGCCGCGCCGACCGCGGCAAGCTGGTCGAGATATTCGCGCTTGTCGGTGAAATACATGGTCATCCGGACGATGTGCTCGGGCCCCGCGCCGGCTTCGTTCAGCACCGCCACGATGTTGGCGAGCGCCTGGCGGAACTGCTCGGCGAAGACGTCGCTCTCGAACGCCTCGTCGGCGTTCCAGCCGACCTGGCCGGCGACGAACACCATCCGGCCCGACGCCGCGACGCCGTTCGAATACCCCTTGGGCCGCCGCCAGCCCGGCGGTTGCAGGATTTCCATCGATTCCCCCTCGACGCTTGTCAGGATCGTATAAAATAGCCGAAGTCCAACGGTAGAGCCCCACAATGCCCGAAATCCAGTCGAGCGACCGGCCGCTTGCCGGCCGCCATGCGTTGATCACCGGCGGCGGGCGGGGAATCGGCGCGGCGGTGGCCGACGCGCTGGCCCGGCTGGGCGCCGATCTGACGCTGGTGGGACGCGACGCGGCGGTGCTCGAAGCCAAGGCCGCAGCCATTCGCGACGTGACCGTGACCACCATCGTGGGCGACGTCAACGACGAAGGCTCGATGAAGAGCGCGTTCGAGCGCGCGGGGCCGGTCTCGATCCTCGTCAACAATGCCGGGATCGCCGAGAGCGCGCCTTTCGGGCGGATCGACGACGGCCACTGGGACCGCACCATCGCGACCAACCTGACCGGCACCTTCCGCTGCATGCGGATCGCCTATCCGGCGATGGCGAAGGCCGGCTGGGGGCGGATCGTCAACGTCGCGTCCACCGCAGGCCTCAAGGGCTACGCCTACACGGTCGCCTATTGCGCGTCCAAGCACGGGGTCGTCGGGCTCACCCGCGCGCTCGCGATGGAGGCGGCGCGGACCGGGGTGACGGTGAACGCCGTCTGCCCCGGCTTCACCGACACCGACATGGCGACCCGGGCGGTCGCCAACATCGTCGCCAAGACCGGGCGCGGCGAGGAGGAAACCCTGAACGAGCTCGCCAGCATCAACCCGCAGGGCCGGCTGGTCCGCCCCGAGGAGGTGGCGGAGACCGTCGCCTGGCTCTGCCTCCCCTCCTCCGCCGCGATCACCGGTCAGGCCATCGCGATCGCCGGCGGCGAAGTGCAGTGATGGACGACGCCTCCCGCCGCGCCGACACGCCCCGGACCGACGATTTCGAGACCGGTCTGGGCGCGGGCGACGGGCTCGAGCTTCGCGTCTGGCTCCGCCTGCTGACCTGCTCGACGCTGATCGAGCACGGGGTGCGCCACGGGCTGCACCGCAGCTTCGAGACCACGCTCCCCCGTTTCGATGTCCTCGCCCAGCTGCAGCGCGCGGGCAAGCCGCTGTCGATGGGCGAGCTGTCGCGGCGGCTGATGGTGACCAACGGCAACATCACCGGGCTGGTCGACCGGCTGAAGAGCGAGGGGCTGGTCGACCGGCGCCGTTCGGACGGCGACAGGCGGGTCCAGATGGTCTCGCTCGAGCCCGCCGGCGCCGAGTTGTTCGGGCGCATGGCGGCGGACAACCGGCGCTGGGTGACGGAGATGATGGCGGGGCTCTCGCGTAAGGAGAAGGAATCGCTGTTCGCGCTGCTGGGAAGGCTCAAGACGGCCGTCCTCGACGCTGGCGCGGACGATGGAGAAACCGGATGAACGAGACCAATGGCGCCGATCTCGCGCCCGAGCATTTCGACTGGAAGGTGGACGGCAAGGTGGGCACGCTCACCATAAACCGCCCGGACCGCAAGAACCCGCTGACCTTCCAGTCCTACGCCGAGATCCGCGACACCTTCCGCGCGCTCAAATACGCCGACGACGTGAAGACGGTCGTGGTGACGGGCGCCGGCGGCAATTTCTGCTCGGGCGGCGACGTGCACGACATCATCGGCCCGCTGGTCAGGATGGACATGCCGGAACTGCTCGACTTCACCCGCATGACCGGCGACCTGGTGAAGGCGATGCGCGCCTGCCCGCAGCCGGTAATCGCCGCCATCGACGGCATCTGCGCGGGCGCGGGCGCGGCGATCGCGATGCAATCCGACCTGCGCTTCGGCACCTTGGACGCGAAGGTCGCCTTCCTCTTCGTCCGCGTCGGGCTGGCGGGCTGCGACATGGGGGCGTGCAGCGTGCTGCCGCGCATCGTCGGCCAGGGACGCGCGGCCGAGCTCCTCTATTCGGGGCGCGGCATGAGCGGGCGGGAAGCGCTCGACTGGGGCTTCTTCAACCGCGTCTGCGAGCCCGGCGAATTGCTGGAAACCGCGCAAGCCGAGGCCAAGCGGCTCGCCGAAGGTCCGACCTTCGCGCACGCGATGACCAAGCGCATGCTCCACCAGGAATGGCCGATGGCGCTCGACGAGGCGATCGACGCCGAGGCCGACGCCCAGGCGATCTGCATGCAGACCAGGGACTTCCGGCGCGCCTACGACGCCTTCGCGAAGAAGGAGCGCCCGGTGTTCGAGGGCGATTGATGGCGGACCGCAGCTTTCTCGACTGGCCGTTCTTCGACGACGCCCACCGCGCGCTGGCGGCGGAGGTCGAGGCATGGGCCGACGAGGCCATAGCCCCGCTGGAACACGAGGAGCCGCGTGACGACGCGGCGCTCGATGCGCTCTGCCGCCGGCTGGTCGGGCTGCTCGCGGATGGCGGGTGGCTGCGCTACTGCGTGCCGGGACCGCATGGCGGGGCGACGGACGAACTCGACGTGCGCAGCCTCTGCCTGATCCGCGAGATCCTCGCCTACCGCTCCGGCCTCGCCGATTTCTGCTTCGTGATGCAGGGACTCGGCACCGGCGCGATCTCGCTCTTCGGGACCGAGGCGCAGAAGTCCCGCTATTTGCCCGGGGTCGCATCGGGCGAGCGGATCGCGGCGTTCGCGCTGAGCGAGCCCGCGAGCGGCTCGGACGTGGCGGCGATGACGACGACGGCGACCGCGGACGGCGCGGACTACGTGCTCGACGGCGAGAAGACGCTGATCTCGAACGCCGGCATCGCTTCGCAATACGTGGTCTTCGCCCGCACCGGCGAGGCCGAGGGCGCGAAGGGGATTTCGGCCTTCGCGGTGGACGCCGATACGCCGGGGCTCGGCGTGCCGGAACGCTTCCCCGTCATGGCGCCCCACCCGCTCGGTACCGTCCGCTTCGCCGATTGCCGCGTCCCCGCGACCCAGATGCTGGCCCGGCCCGGCGACGGGTTCAAGGTGGCGATGGCCTCGCTCGACGTGTTCCGCTCGACCGTCGCCGCCGCCGCGCTCGGCTTCGCCCGCCGCGCCCTCGGCGAGGCGCTGGCGCGCAGCCGGAGCCGGATCGCCTTCGGCAAGCCGATCGCCGAGAACCAGCTCATCCAGGAAAAGATCGCCGACATGGCGGTGAAGATCGACGCGGCCGCCCTGCTCACCTACCGCTCGGCCTGGACCAAGGACCGCTTCAGGGGCCGGGTGACGCGCGAGGCCGCGATCGCCAAGCTCTACGCCACCGAGGCGGCGCAGGAGGTCGTCGACCAGGCGGTCCAGGTGTTCGGCGGCCAGGGGGTGATCGTCGGCAACCCCGTCGAACGCCTCTACCGCGAGATCCGCGCGCTCCGCATCTACGAAGGCACCAGCGAGATCCAGAAGCTGATCGTCGCCGGACAGACGCTGGCGGGGAATTGAGGCGGACGGAGAAGTCCGTTCGCGTGCCTCGCCGGGCCCTATTCGGCGGCCGGCTGGGAAACGAAGCGACCGCGAAATTCGCCGCGCAGCTCCGAGACTTCCCGGGCGAGGTTGTCGACCTTGTCCTCCACCCGGTCCATGCGTGCATCCACCCTGCTCTCCAGCCGCGCGAACATTCGAAACATGAACATCGCGAATGTCCCGCCGGAGGCGAGCAAGGTCGCCCCGACTCCCAGCATGGTGATGATTTCGGCGCTCATGTCATCGGTTTACAACATGTCCACTCCGATTGCAACCGTAGGGCGCATACCGACCCTGGCGCGCGCCTCGATACGGCGCCGGTATCCTCACCCTGGGCGCCACTCATTTTCTTCTCCCCTCCCGCTTGCGGGAGGGGCCGGGGGAGGGTTGCTCGCTCCGAAAACGCCGCATGACCCATCGTCCCGACGCGGCTTGCCGCCTTTGCACTTTCGGCGTCATGTTGTAGCCCGCTATTCGGCGACGGGGAGAACGGGAACGATGGAGACGGCGGATGCCTGAGCCCGGCGGACCGACCGCCCATCGGGACCGGTTCGCAGTGGAGAACCTTCCGCCGCGCGAGCTCTGGCCGGGCTTCGACTACGACAGCCTGCCGGAGCTTCGCGCCTACCCGCCGCGGATGAATTGCGGCGCCGTCCTGCTCGACGACACCGCCGCCGCCGGCCACCGCGACCGCCCGGTCCTCCATCTCGGCGACACCACCTGGAGCTACGGCGAACTGCAGGATTTGTCGGAGCGGATCGCACGCGTCCTGGTGGAGGATTGCGGGCTGGCCCCGGGCAACCGCGTGCTGCTGCGCTCGGCCAACACGCCGATGCTGGTCGCCTGCTGGTTCGCGGTGCTCAAGGCGGGCGGGATCTGCGTGACCACGATGCAGCTCCTGCGCGCGCGCGAGCTCGTCCACATCGTCGAAAAGGCGCAAATAAGCCACGCGCTTTGCGATCTCGCGCTGATGGAGGAGATGGAGGAGGCGCGCGACCGGACCGGCGGGCTGCTCCGACACCTGCTGACCTTCACGCCGCTCGGCGACCGGCCCGACGGCGCATCGCTCGACCGCGCGGCGGCGGACAAGCCCTCGGGCTTCGCGAATTGCGATACCGCCGCGAACGACGTGGCGCTGATCGCGTTCACCTCCGGCACCACGGGCAACCCGAAGGCCACGATGCATTTCCACCGCGACGTGATCGCGATGTCCGACTGCTTCCCGCGCTATTTCGACATGTCGGCGCCCGAAGACGTGTTCGCCGGCACGCCGCCGCTCGCCTTCACTTTCGGGCTCGGCGGGCTGACCGCGTTTCCGATGCGGTTCGGCGCTTCGACGCGCTACTTCCCGGGCCCGATGTCGCCGGAAGAGATGATCGAGGCGGTGGGGCGCTACCGCATCACCGGCCTTTACACCGCGCCGACGGCCTACCGGATCATGGCCGACATCGCGCACCGCCACGACCTGTCGAGCCTGGTCAAGTGCGTCTCCGCCGGAGAGACCCTGCCCAAGGCGACATGGGAGGCGTTCCACGCCGCCACCGGCATCCCGATCGTCGACGGGCTCGGCTCGACCGAGATGCTGCACATCTTCGTCGCCGCCGCGCGCGAGGAGATGCGCGCGGGCTATACCGGACGCGCGATCCCCGGATACCGGGCGCGGGTGGTGGACGAGGCGGGCGAAGACCTGGCGCCGGGGGAGCCCGGCCTGCTCGCGGTCCGCGGGCCCACCGGCTGCCGCTATCTCGACGACATCGAGCGCCAGCAGGTCTATGTCCGGAAGGGGTGGAACTACCCGGGCGACGTCTACGCGATGGAGGCGGACGGTTATTTCCGCTACGTCGCGCGCGCCGACGACATGATCATCTCGTCCGGCTACAACATCTCGGGGCCGGAGGTCGAGGCGGCGCTGCTCGACCACCCCGCGGTCGCCGAATGCGCGGTGATCGGCAAGCCGGACCCGGCGCGCACCAACATCGTCAAGGCGTTCGTGGTGCTGCGCGAAGGGGCGGAGCCCGGTGCCGCGACGATCCAGCGCCTGCAGGACTTCGTGAAGGCGGAGATCGCCCCCTACAAGTACCCGCGCGAGATCGAGTTCGTCCCCGACCTGCCCAAGACCGAGACCGGCAAGATGCAACGCTTCCGCCTGCGCGAGCAGGAGAAGAAAGGGCCGGGCGGGAGATGAACGGGGCGGGACTCCGGCAGGAAGTTCTTCAACTGTCACCCCGGACCTGTTCCGGGGTCCAGGGAAGTCGGGCGAGAGCGGTGCCCGTGACTCTGGACCCCGGAACAAGTCCGGGGTGACAGCACCGGTTTTTCCGACCACGCGAGCTTCCGGCCGCGCGCGAATTATTGATCGCGGGGCGGCGCAATTCGATGGACCGGCGGAATCGGTCCGCCATAGGATAACGGAACTTCATCGCCCGCTGACCTGGGAGGGAACCGATGAACCGTCACGCGCTCCGCCGAATACTGGGGGCCGCCGTGGTCGCCTCGCCCGCCGTCCTCGCCGCGACGAACGCCAATGCCGCCCCGCAGGTGCTCGCCCTGTTCTCGACCGACCGGCCGGTGGCGCTCGCCTGCGAGGGCGATGTGTGCCGGGCCGAGCTGCCGACGCTCTGCCTTCAGCCCGGCCGGCGGGTGCCGCAACCGGGGCGCGGCTACCGCCTCGCCGAAGGCCAGTCGCTCACGCTGACCGGGCGCGGTCCCGATGGAGGGGAGGTCTCGGTCACGCTCGACCGCGAGATAGCGATCGCCGCCGCCCGGACCCACGTCTCGGTCGAGGTATCGGTCCCGCGCGCGCTGGTCGAGCGACACGGGCTCCGCGAGGCGCGGATCGCGGTCCGGGAGACCGTCGCCGTGGTTCCGGTCGCCGCCGCCGGCGATCCGCGGCCGCAGACGGCGGGCGAGGTCGCATGGGCGACCGGCGAGGCGCGGCGGCTGGCCGCCACCATCGTCGACCGCGAACCGGACCGGATGCCGGCGGTGCGGCTGATGACCCGGATTGCGAACGCCCTGCCCGCCGGGGACGCCGATGCGATCTGGGCGTCGATGGTGGGGGACGCGCAGCGCGACGGGGTCTCCGCCGCCGCCATCCGGTTCGCCCGGTTCAACTACGATCTCTGCAAGTTCAAGACCGCGAACCGGATCGTCGCCACGTTCCGCCAGTGCCTGCGCGGGTTGAGCGACGACTCGATGGAGTACCTGAACGAGGACCTCGAAAGGGCGCTCGGCTCGGGGAGCTGACGACCGCCCTCCCCCGGCCCCTCCCGCAAGCGGGAGGGGAGAAGGTGAGGAGGCGCTGGCGCCGAAATCCCCTCTCCCCCGCCGCGGGCCGCCGGATACTGCTTCAGGAACGCCCCAGCGGCAGCGGCTGTTCGGACAGCATCGCGCCGACCACGACCTCGCGGACGCGATCCGCGTCGAGGCCGTATTCGGCGATCATGTCGGCCGAGTCGGCGAGGATGGTGTCGGCGTCCTGCGTGATCTTGAGCCGCTTGAAGAGGTCGGGGCGGGCGAGCCCCATGCTCTCGCCCACCAGCTCCATGAAGTTGACCACCTCGAACGGCCAGTCGCGCTCATGGGTGCAGAGCTCGCGGTGGCAGGCGTGGTAGATCCCGGCGAGCGCGTCGACCCCGGCTTCCGCCGCCGCGGCAAGCTGTTCGGCGTGCACGTCCCGCTTGTAGTCGGGCAGCACCGAGAGCGTGTTGCACATATAGCCGACGCGGGGCTGCGCGAGATCGACGAACTCCAGACCGGGCACCGCGCGCAGGATGCTCTCGGCGGCCTCGGCGATGCCGGCGACGCCCGGGTGCTCGTGCAACCCGACCCGCTTCTCCACCCGCCGGGTCATCAGCGGACGCAGATCGTCGAGCCTGCTCTCCAGCCAGGCCACGAACGGCGTAAGGTCGAAGGGCGAATCGCCGGCCCCGGCATGGGTCTCCAGCGCGGCCTCCCCGAGATGGACCTGGCAGCTCGGGCACCAGGACAGCACCTCGTCGACGCCCGAGTCCGCGAACCGGTCGATGGTGCGCCCGGACAGGTCGGCGAACTTTTCCAGGTCGCCCGAACGGAACTGGTAGACGCCGCAGCAATGGCTCGGCCCGCCGCGCACCGCGTATTCGACCCCGAGCGCATCCAGCACGTCGAGGCAGAGCAGCGCGATATGCGGCGTCTTCAGCACGTTGCAGCCGGTGTAGAAGATCGTCTCCGGATTCTCCGGCTCGGGCGCGAGCGCGCCGATCTGGCCCAGCCGCGCCAGCAGGTCAGGCGGAAGCTGGAGGCGGGACAGGGTCCGCACGCCCTGGCTCATGGCGCCGAACTGCCTGCCGCCGCCGGTCCTGAGGTCGTCGGCCGGGCGCGAGGTGCGAAGGTCGGCGATCCGGGCCAGCGCCAGCATGAAGCGCGGGTTGACGCCGTACTCGCAGGCCGGGATGCAATGCCCGCTGCCGGTGCAGATTTCCGCCCAGCGGCGGGCTACGTCCGGCCCCTCCCCGGTGCGGATCAGCTCGATGACGCCCGACGCCACGCCTTCGGCGTCCGACACGTCGAGCCCCGCCGGGCCCGGCATCGGACAGATCTCGACGCAGGCTCCGCATTTGGTGCACGAATCGAGAATGCCGGCGCGGCGCGCATCCAGCGCGGCGAAGAAATCCTCGGACCTGTCGAGACCGTCGGGCATGGGACCGGGGCGTTGTGGGTTCGACCGGGAGACCCTAGAGCAAACCGGGTCCGGACGGAACCGTTCCCGCCGCACCGCTCCTACCGTCATGGTCGGCGGAGGCCGACCATCCACGTTTTGTTTTTGTTGTGCTTCGCTGGACACAGTAAAACTCGTGGATGGTCGGCCTCCGCCGACCATGACGTGAAAATTGCTTTGCCTCGTAGTCGACGCTTTCCCCGATGTTGTGGGAATATGGTCCGGAATTCCGAATGAAGACCCCCATGCCCCAAACCAACACCCTGATCGACTGGCCGGAGGAAGGCGTCACGCGGGCGCCCTATGCGGTGTTCTCCGATCCCGACGTCTACGCGGCCGAGATGAGGCGGATATTCCGGGGGCCGGTCTGGCACTATCTCGGGCTGGAGGCGGAGCTGCCGGAGCCGGGAGACTACCGTCTGATCGATGTCGGCGACACGCCGGTGATCGTGCTCCGGAACCCCGACGGCGGGATCAACGCGCTGGTCAACCGCTGCGCCCACAAGGGAACGATGCTGCTGTTCGAGCCGTTCGGCAGGGTCGACCGGCTGATGTGCATCTATCACAACTGGTCGTACGACCTGGAGGGGTGCCTGAAGAGCGTGCCCTTCGCGCGGGGGATCAACGGCAAGGGCGGCATGCCGGAGTCCTTCGACATGGCGGCGAACGGGCTCGACCGGCTCCGCGTCGAAAGCCTGGGCGGGATAATCTTCGGCACCTTCTCCGACGCCACGCCGCCGCTCGAAGCCTATATCGGCGAGCGGCTGATGCCGAATTACCGCCGCATGACCTCGCGCCCGTTCAGGGTGCTCGGCTATTACAGCCAGTATCTCGATTCCAACTGGAAGCTCTATTTCGAGAACGCCACCGACCCCTACCACGCGACCATCCTTCATGCCTGGGCGACGCGGCTGAAGCTCAACCGCTTCACCATGGAGGGCGCGATCGAGATGAGCGAGCGGGGCTGGCATCATCTGAGCTGGTCCAAGATGGCGACCGACCGCGACGGCGAGGTCTACGAGACCGAGGCGTTCCGCAGCGGCGGCGGCAATTTCGACGAGTTCGGCCTGCACGACGCCTCGGTGATCGAGCAGTGGGACGAGTTCGGCGACGGCATCACCACCGCGATCCAGACCGCCTTTCCCAATTTCGTCCTGCAGCAGATCCACAACACCATCGCCACCCGCTATCTCGTTCCGCGCGGGCCGGAGGGCTCGGAGCTGGTCTGGACCGTGCTGGGCTATGCCGACGACGACGAGGAGCAGACCCGGATCCGGCTCAAGCAGGGCAACCTGATCGGTCCCTCGGGTTACATCTCGCTCGAGGACGGGATGGTGGGCTCGCTGGTGCAGAAGGGGATCGAGGGCGACAAGGACAAGTCCTCGGTGATGGAAATGGCCGGCCGGTCCATCGAGACCATCGTCAACAGCCGCGCCTCGGAATGCGGCGTGCGCGGCTTCTGGACCGCCTATCGCGCGCTGATGGGCGTCTGATGGCGACCCTGGTGGAGGATTCGGCGCATGTTCCGGCGGCGATCGCGGCGCTGATGGCGGAATACGTGCACGCGATCGACGACGACCGGCTGGAGGACTGGCCGGATTTCTTCACCGATCCCTGCATCTACCGGATCGCCACGCGCGACAACGAGGAGCGCGGCCTGCCGGCTTCGCTGGTCTGGTGCGATTCGCGGGCGATGCTGCTCGACCGGGTCGTCTCGGTGCGCCACGCCAACGTGTTCGAGCCGCACCGCTACCGCCACATGGTGAGCGCCATCCGCGTGCTGGCGAGGGAAGACGCGGAATACCGGGTGCACTCGAACTATCTGGTCACCCGGACGATGCGCGACGGGACGATGGCCGTGTTCTCGACCGGCGCGTATCGTGACGTTATCGTGATGGGCGACGGAGGCGCGCGGTTCAGGGAGCGCGTCGTCGTCTGCGACCACGGCATGATCAACAACCTGATCGCCATACCGATCTGAGCGCGAGGCGGCGGGTACGGAGGAAGACATGCGCAAGCACCTGATCTGCGGGACGCTGTTCGACGGCCTCGACGAGACCGCGAAGACCGACCAGACGGTGGTCATCGACGACGACCGGATCGCCTATGTGGGCCCGTCCGCCGAAGCGCCGGATCAAAGGCCGGGCGAGGAGGTCGTCGACCACAGCGCCGATTTCGCGATGCCGGGGCTGATCGACATCCATGTCCATCTGAGCTACGGCGACGCCCAGGCGAACGAGGACATCGACATATTCTCCCCGCCGGAATACCGGGCGCTGCGCGCGCTCCGGGCGGCGCAGACGGTGATGAAGGCGGGCTATACCTCGATCGCCGATCCGGCCTCGACCGGGCGCACCACGGTCGGCGTGCGCGACGCGATCAACGCCGGCATGTTCGACGGGCCGCGCATCACCACCTCCGGGCGGCAGATCACCGCGCGCCAGGGGCTCGCGGACTGGTACCCGACCTGGATCGGCGTCCCCGAAAGCTCGGTGGGCGTGCTGGTGCGCAATACCGACGAGGCCGTCGAAGAGATCCGCATGCAGGTCAAGGACCGGGTGGACTTCGTCAAGATCGCGCTCGACGGGCTGCACCGGAAGGACTCGGACGGCGAGCTGATGGCCTGCTTCAACCAGCGCGAGATGGACGCGATGGTCGAGGAGAGCCATCGGCTGGGACGCAAGGTGATCACCCATGCCCGCGGGCGCGAGGCGGTGCTGACTTCGGCCCGCGCCGGCGTCGACGTCATTTTCCACGCCTTCGAGATGGACGAGGAAGGGCTCGACGCGGTGCTGGAAAGCGGTTCGGTGCTGTCGCCCGCGCTCACCTTCGTCGCCAACACGGTCGAGTTCACCCGGCCCTCGGACCCCTGCTTCAAGTGGCGGCCGACCCAGAACCGGCGCGTGATCGACGATGCCTGCGAGATGCTGATCAAGGCGCGCGAACAGGGCGTGCCTTTCATGGTGGGGACCGATTCCGGCTTCGCGATCACCCCCTACGGGGAGTGGCACGCGAAGGAGCTCGAATTGATGGTGGACGATCTCGGCTTCACGCCCGGCGAGGCGCTCAAGGCGACGACGAGCGGCAATTCGGGATTGCTGCGCGAACGGGACGATGTCGGCCGCCTCGGCGAAGGCGCCTTTGCCGACATCACTGTCGTCGACGGCAACCCGCTGGACGACATCGCGGTCCTGCAGAGGCGCGAGGCCATCAAGGCGGTCTATCGCGGCGGCGAGCCGGTCGACCTCGCGCCCGAGCCGCGCGCTTCGGGCTATCAGTGGGAATACTCCTACCGGCAGTGGAACGACATCTACACCCGTGAGCGCATCGCCGAGCTGCACTGATCCGCGGGCGTAGCATCGAACCGTCGAGGACCATCGGCCGGCCGGTCCGGCGCAAGGAAGATTCGCGCCTGCTGACCGGCCGCGGCCGTTTCACGGACGACTTCTCCCTGCCCGGCCAGGCCCATGCGGCGATGGTGCGCTCGCCCCATCCGCATGCGCGCATCCTGTCGGTGCACGCATCCGCCGCCCTGGCGCTGCCGGGCGTGCTGGCCGTCTTCACGGGCGCGGACTGCGCGGCGGACGGGCTCGGCGGGCTCGACCACGGCCCGCTGCCCAAGACGCGGTTCGACCTCAAGCTGCACGGGCCGGACGGGTCCGAGGTGTTCGTCGGAGATCACTCCCTGCTGCCGGCCGACAAGGCGCGCTGTGTCGGCGAGGCCGTCGCGATGGTCGTCGCCGAAACCGGCGCGGGAGCACGGGACGCGGCCGAGGCGGTATTCGTCGATTACGAAGCGCTGCCGGCGGTCACCGACACGGCGGACGCCGCCGGACCGGACGCGCCGCTGGTCTGGGACGGCCGGCCCGACAACATCCTCGTCGAGACCTTTTTCGGAGACGAGGCCGGCACCGAAACCGCCTTCGCGCAAGCGGCGCGTGTGATCGGCCGCCGCTTCGTCATCCCCCGGGTGACCGGCTGTCCGCTGGAACCCCGCGCGGTGCTCGCCGAGTACGACGCGGAGACCGGGCGCTACACCGTTTACGCGGGGAGCGGCGGCGCGGTGCGGCAGAAGCGCGAGATCGCGGCGGTGCTCGGGGTCGATCCGGATCGTGTGCGGGTCCACGCCTACGATGTCGGCGGCAATTTCGGCACGCGCAACCGCTGCTATGTCGAGTTTCCGCTGGTCGCCTGGGCGGCGCGGAAACTGGGTCGGCCGGTCAAATGCACCGTCGAACGCGGCGAAGCCTTGATCAGCGATTATCAGGGCCGCGACCTGGTGACGGAGGTGGCGCTCGCCCTCGACAATGACGGGATAATCCTGGGCCTGCGCGCCGAAAATCTGAGCAATGTCGGCGCACGATGCGTGTCGCTGTCGCCGCTGTCGAAGGGGTCCGGCATCGTCACGGGGTCCTACCGCGTCCCGGTCGCCTGGCTGCGCTCGCGCGCGACCTTCTCGAACACCCCGCCGATCAACGCCTATCGCAGCTCGGGCCGGCCGGAATGCATATTCGCGATCGAGCGATTGATCGAAATCGCCGCCGAGAAGCTCGGCATCGACGCGGTCGAGCTACGCCGCAGGAACCTCGTCGCGCCGGAAGAAATGCCCTACCGCAACGCGGTCGGCATGACCTATGACAGCGGCGAGTACGAGAAGAGCCTCGACATGGCGCTCGGACTCTCGGATCCGGACGGATTCGGAGCGCGCAAGGAAGAAGCGGAGGCGCGCGGCCGGCTGCTGGGGCGAGGCATCGCCCACTACGTCGAGTCCTCGATCGGCACGCCAATAGAGCAGACCCGTATTCGCGTCCTCGGCGCCAAGCGTCGGGTCGAGGTGACGATCGGCACCCAGCCGAGCGGCCAGGGCCACGAGACCAGCTTCGCCCAGGTCGCCGCCGAACGCCTCGGCGTCCGCCTCGACGAGGTCCGCATCGTCATGGGGGATACCGATATCGTCGGGGTCGGCGGCGGGTCCCATTCGGGCCGTTCGATGCGGATGGCGGGGACGGTGATCGTCAAGGGCGTCGATGCGCTGCTCGAAAAGGCAAAGCCGGTCGCGGCCGGGCTGCTGGAAGCGGCGGAAATCGATGTCGCCTTCGAGAACGGCCGCTTCGCGGTCTCCGGCACCGACCGCGGCGTGACGCTCTACGAAGTCGCCGCGGCGTCGGATGGCGGTGTGCTGGGGATCGTCGCCGACAACGAGATGCACACCCCGGTCTTCCCCAACGGTTGCCATGTCTGCGAGGTCGAGGTCGATCCGGAGACCGGCGATATCGGGATCGTCCGTTATGCCGCGGTCGACGACGTGGGCCGCGCGATCAACCCGCTGATCGTCGACGGCCAGACGCACGGCGGCATCGTCCAGGGGGTCGGCCAGGCGATGTGGGAGGTCTGCGTCAACGACCCCGGGAGCAAGCAACCGCTGGCTGGCTCGTTCATGGATTACGCGCTGCCGCGCGCCGATAAGTTCCCGTTCTTCGAGACCGCGCTCAACGAGGTCCCCTCGCCCACCAACCCGCTCGGCATCAAGGCCGGCGGAGAAGGCGGGACCACGCCCGCGCTGGCGGTGATCGTCAATGCGATCGTGGACGCGCTCCGTCCGCTTGGCGTCACCGAACTCACGATGCCCGCGACCCCGTTCCGCGTGTGGAGCGCCATCCGGGCCGCCCGCGGCTCCTGACGCATTTTCGACCGGGCACGATCGCGACCCGGTCAGGTGTCGAACATGCTGTCGGGCAGGAAGGTGGCGATTTCCGGGAAGGCC
Source organism: Alphaproteobacteria bacterium (assembly GCA_965202835.1). Lineage (GTDB taxonomy): Bacteria > Pseudomonadota > Alphaproteobacteria > MPNO01 > MPNO01 > MPNO01. The sequence goes on from CBDBCA010000003.1 coordinate 736,731, forward strand.
ACGAGGATCAGCAGGCAGACTCCCATGGCGAACCAGAACGGCCAGATGCCGCGGAAGATGGTTCCCATGGGGACATCGGGCGCGACGCTCTTGACGACGAACACGTTGACCCCGACGGGCGGGCTGATGAGCCCCATCTCAAGGACGATCACCACCACGATCCCGAACCAGATCGGGCTCATCCCGAGCTGGGTGATCACCTCGAAAACCACCGGCAGGGTGAGCACCAGCATCGCCAGCCCCTCGAGGAAGGTGCCGAGCACGATGTAGGTCGCGAGGATGATCAGCAGGACGCCGGTCTTGCCGATATCGAGGTTGACCAGAAAGGTCACAAGGTCGGACGGGAGCTCGGTCAGCGCCATGAACGGGATGAAGATGTGGGCGCCGATCAGGATCATGAAGACGGTGGCCGTGGTCTGCAGCGTCTGCAGGATGACGAACCGGAGATTCTCCCGGCTCAGGGACCGGCGGTAGAGCGCCACGCAGAACGCGAGGAAGGCGCCGACGCCGGCCGCCTCGACCGGCGTGAAGATGCCCATGTAGATGCCGCCGATGGTCGCCAGCACGATGACGACGAACGTTCCCGAGCGCCGCAGCGACGACAGCTTCTCGGCCATCGAGCTGGTCGGGCCGACCGGCCCCAGCTCGGGTTTCAGGTGTGTCACGATGGCGATCGCGACGAGGAACAGGCCGGTCAGCAGCAGACCGGGAACCACCCCGGCCATGAACAGCCGGCCGATCGACTGCTCGGTCAGGATGGCGTAGATGATCAGCCCGGTCGACGGCGGGATCAGGATGCCGAGCGTTCCTCCCGCCGCCACCGCGCCGGTCGCCAGGCTGTCGCCGTAGTTGAAGCGCTTCATCTCGGGCAGCGCGACACGCCCCATGGTCACCGCCGAGGCGATGGAGGAACCGCTGAGCGCGGCGAAGCCGGCGCAGCCAGCCACGGTGGCCGACGCGAGACCGCCCCGCCGGTGCCCGAGCCAGGCATAGGCGGCGTTGAACAGGTCCGCGCTCATCCCCGACACACCGGCCAGGTTGCCCATCAGCACGAATAGCGGGATGACGGTCAGCGGCAGGGTCGCCGCGATCTCGAAGGTCTCGCTCGAAAGGGTGCTGAGCGCCGGCTTGTAGCCGATCATCGTCGCGGTGCCGAAGAAACCCACCATCAGCATCGCCATCGCGACGGGCATTCGCATGAACAGCAACACGAACAGCGCGACGAGGCCGATGACTCCGATGGCGCTGGCCGACAATTCCGGCTTCCCCGATTACAGGTCGGTCGCGGCGCCGGTCGCTTCGTCCGGGTCTCGCGCCCGGATCAGGGCCGCGATTTCGGCCATGAGCACCAAGCCGTAGAGCGCCATCCCGAATGCCAGCGCCCAGAACAGAGGCTGCAGGGTCAACTCGAGCGACAGCGTGGTCTCGCCGTATTTGGCGGCGTTGACGCCGCTTTCGACGAGCATCCAGACAAGGACGGCGATCATCGCGCAGCCGGCCGACTTGACGACGATATCGGTCCAGCGCGTCAGCTTCGGGCCGGAAACGATGCCCAGGATTTCGACCACCACCTGGCCGCCCGTACGACCGCTGTACCCGATCGAAAAGGCCACCGTCAGGACCAGCAGGATCTGGTTGAAGTCGTCGGCCCCGAAGATCGGCGCGTTGAAAACGTAGCGGCAGACCACCGCCACCACGACCAGCGAGGCCAGCCCGATAACCGCCAGCCCGCCGGCATAGAGAGCGACCGGGCGGACCGCGCGATCGACCAGGTCGAGCACGCGGTCCGCGGCCGGGTCGGCTCCGGACACCTAGCCGCCTATTCGGTGACGGCCTTGTAGATCGCCCGGGCCGGAATGCCCTTCTTTTCCCCGTCGGCGAGATAGGCGTCGACCGACTTGGCGGTGGCCGCGTCGAACGCCGCCGCCGCCTCCGCCGACAGCTGGTGGAACTTGACGCCTTTCTGTTCGGTCATGGCGGTCTTCAGCTGACCGGCGTCGATCTTGCCCCAGAAATTGGCCGCCATCATGCTGTAGCCCTTGCCGGTGTGCTTGTTCACCGCCGCCTTGTGTTCCGCCGACAGGCCGTTCCAGACCTTCTTGTTCATCGCGATGAAGAACAGCGAGGTCGGGCCCTTCATCCCGGCGGTCACGTGCTCGCCGGGCTCGGCCAGCCGCCACGGGCGGTAGAGCGCGCCGGGCGAGATGTAGACGCCGTCGAGCACACCCGTCTGCAGGGCGTTGTAAATCTTCGACACCGGCATATAGACCCCGGTGGCGCCCCAGCCGTTCAGCTGGGGAATGTTGGCCGGCGACTGCGCCCGGATCTTCATCCCCTTCACGTCGGCCAGCTTGGTGATCGGCTTCTTTCGGCTGATCAGGACCGGCGGCCAGTTGGAGAACAACGCCAGCACCTTGATCTCCTCGTATTCGGACTTGAGGTGCCGGTCGTAGACCTTCCAGATTTTCTCGGTCACCTCCTGCGAGGAATTGCCCACCCCCGGCTGGGCGATGACCATGGTGCGGGGAAAGATGGTCGGCGTGTAGCCCTGGATGCCGAACGTGATCTCGGCCACGTTGTCGACCACCCGCTTGTACTGCGCGACCGGGCCCTTGCCCAGCTGACCGGCGGGAAACAGCTTGACGGTCAGCGAGTCGCCGGTTTCCTCCGCCAGGTTCTTGGCAAGCGCCGGAATGACGCCGCGGTTGATCGGGTGTTTCGGCGACATGAAGGTCGCCGCCTTCAACTGGACGGCGTCGGCCGTCGACGGCAATCCGGCGCCCGCGGCAATAGCGCCGCCCGCCAGGGCCGCCGTTACAAGAAATCCGGTTGCGAATCGCGTCATCGGTCCCTCCCAGTCGCGATCTCTTGGGTGCACTCGTGCAAGCGTTATATCGAACCCCGTCACGAAAGTCGCGGAACCTGTCACGAAACGGACGGGCTCCAATATGGTTGGCATTCAGCGGCCGCGCGTGTAACCGTGACGGAAATCCATCGCCGAAGCTGAGAGGATTGTCCCGTGCTGTTCCGATCCCGGTCGGCTGACCGACCGTTCCATTACGGCTTGTTTCCCCTGGAGACGCTGCCCCGCGACGAAGCGACGATCGAGACGGAGTCCGCGCGACCGCCGGTCGCGGCCTCGACGCGCGACCGCCGCGAGGGCCATCTCGTCGATTCGATCGAAAAGTTCACCCGCCTTTACGCCGAGTTCGCCGAGGCGGACGCGGCGAAGGAAAAGGCGCCGGTCTCGGACGACCCCGCACGGCGCGCGGTCGACATCAAGGGCGTCGGCTATTTCATGGACGCGAGCCAGGTCGGCATCTGCGACATCCCGGACAATGCGTGGCTGTCGGGCGCCGAGCGCTGCGACGGGCACGACCGCGCCGTCGTCGTCCTTGTCGAGCACTCGCGGATCGCCGAGGAAGGCAACCTCGCCCGCGAATGGACGCTTCCGGCGGTGACGGCGAACGCGGAAATGCGCGCGGCCGAGATCGCCGCTCTGATCGCGGGCCATATCCGGGTCATGGGTTACGGCGCCCATATGCACGGCGTCGGCGCCGAACGCCTCGACTCCGGCCGGCTCGCCGTGCTCGCAGGGCTCGCGGTCCGGCAAGGCGAAAAAATCGTCAACCCGTTCGTCGACGACGCGTTCTCGCTTTGCGTCGTCTCGACCGACTACAAGCTGGCGGTCGACAAGCCGCTCGGGGCGAAGGCGGCCGGTGCATCGCGGAGCTTCGGCTACTGGCTCGGGCGCAACGGTGCGCGGTCGGGACGCGAACGGAACCGGCGCGCAAAGCGGCGCACGGATCTCGGCCCCTTCGCGATGGAGACCGTCAAGCGCGTCGATCGGCCGACGACGCTGATCGCGGACGAAGAAGTGCCGCGCGTGTCCAAGCGCGCCAGCTTCTTCGAGCGCGCGTTGCAGGGCGATCTCGGGGTGAAGGCGCAGATGGCGCGCCGGGTGTTCGCCTTCAAGCACCCGCTCTCGCTAAGCCAGCTCAACGTCATCCGCAAGATGGTGCCCTACCAAGACGGGCCGGTCGCCGAGGTCGACACCGGCCGCTTCCGGGACGCGGAAGCCAACACCCGGGCACTCAAATCGCTCGCCTATTTCCTCGGTGCCGACGTCGCCGGGGTGTGCGAAGCGCCGCGATACGCCTGGTATTCCCACAAGGAGAACGGCGCGGCCATCGAGCCCTATCACAAATACGCCGTCGTCCTGCTGATCGACCAGGGTTTCGACACCATGGAGGGGGCGAGCGGCGACGACTGGATTTCGGGCGCCCAGTCGATGCGCGCCTATCTGCGGGGCGCCGAGATGGCGTCGGTGATGGCGGATCTGATACGCGCCCTTGGCTTCCCGGCGCGTTCGCAGACCAACGCCGACAGCGACGTGCTCCATATCCCGCTGGTGCTCTGGGCCGGGCTCGGCGAGCTTTCGCGGATCGGCGAATTGATCCTCAACCCGTTCCTCGGGCCGCGGCTGAAGACCGTGGTGATGACGACCGACATGCCGCTGGTGCCCGACAAGCCGATCGATTTCGGTCTCCAGTATTTCTGCAGCAATTGCTTCAAATGCGCCCGCGAGTGCCCCTGCGACGCGATCCCCCTGGGCGACAAGGTGATGTTCAACGGCTACGAAATCTGGAAGCCGGACGTCGAGCGCTGCACCCGCTACCGCCTCACCAACGTCAAGGGCTCGGCCTGCGGGCGCTGCATGAAGACCTGCCCGCTCAACAAGGTGGTGGACGCGGACGGCCCGCTGGTCACGCGCGTGGCAAGCTGGCTCGGCATCAACGCGATGTTCCTGAAGCCGCTGATGGTGCCGGTCGCGGCGTGGCTCGACGACGTGCTGGGCAACGGCAAGCGTAACCCGGTCAAGAAGTGGTGGTTCGACCACGAGGTGGTGAACGGCGTGACCACCGCGCCCAAGGCGACCAACCAGCGCGATATCGACCCCTCGCGCAAGATCGACGCATCGAAGCAGAAGATCGCCTATTACAACGCGGACGCGATGCCGCCACCGGATTCGCCGGAGCCGTTCATGGTGGACCGCAAGCAGGCGCTCGCGGCGAAGGACGCCATCGAGACCCCGGAACAGGCGCGGGCGAGGCTCAAGAACGGCGCGCGCACGCCCGAACATTACGTACCCACCCCGCCGGTCGGCGCGGCCGACGCCGACAAGGAACTCGTCGCGAGCCCCTACGCCAAGGACTAGGCCCGCCTCCGCGCCATGCCCCTCGTCGAATGCGACGGCCGGAGGGTGAGCTACGAGTCCGGCGGGCCGGACGACGGCTCACTTCCGTTGCTCACGCTGCTCCCGCCGGGCGCCAGCGGCGCATCGATCTGGCGTCCGATCGCGGCGGGATTGCGGGACCGGTTTCGCACCGCGGCGGTAAACCCTTCCGGTTATGGCGATACGGAGGCCTTCGCCGGCCCGGCGCCGATGACCATCCGCGACGAGGCGGCGGCCGTCGCCGCGGTGATCCGCGCAGAACTGGCGAACGGCGCCGGCGCGCGCGCCCACATCGTCGGCCATTCCTATGGCGGCACGATATCGCTGGTGCTCGCCCTCGATCGGCCGGAGCTGATCGGCCGGCTCATCCTGCTGGAGCCGGCGCCATACCCCTTGCTGCGCGAGGCGGGCGAAACCGCGTTCGCCGACAAGATTTCAGGACGCAATCGGGATTTCATCGCCGCCGTGCGCGGGGGCGGCCTCAACGACGCGGCGATGGAAGGGTATCTCGATTATTTCAACAACCGGCCGGGCTACTGGCGCCGCCTGGACGCGGAGACGCGGCGCCGGATGCTGGCCCTGCCGGACCGTCTGGCCGACAACCTCGATGCCGTCGAGCGGTTGAAATTGCGCCCCGCGGACCTCGCGAGGATCGCCGCGCCGGTCACCGTGATCCGCGGCGGGGCGACCGATCCGCTGCACGCCCGGCTGTCGGAGCTGGTCGCCGGCGCGATTCCCCGCGCCGCGCTCACCGACCTGCCCGGCGCCGGCCACATGATGACGCTCACCCACGGCGCGGAGATCGCGGAAATGCTGCGGGCTAGCGCCGACGCGGGAGCATGAAGGGGAGCGCGCAGAAAAAGCTCAGCAATGCCATCGAGCCCATCGCCAGGAAGGCGAGCCCCCAGGCGTTGGCGCCGCCGAGCGGCGCGGCCAGATCGAGGACCAGCCCCACCAGCGCCGGCGCGAACAGGGATCCGCTGAACCCGAATATCGAATGCACCGCGAGCGTCGCGCCGCGATGACCTGCCGGAGACGTAGCCACGGCGCCGGCGGTGAGCGCCGCCGAATCCGCCTGGATCGCGGCGGAGTAGAGCAGACACAGGATCGCCACGACGGCGAAGGGGAGCGGAGAGGAAAACCCGGCCGCGACGCATATCCCGAAGGTCCCGAGCATGACCCAGGCGATCAGGCGCGGGCGCCCGATGCGCAATGCGATTTCCGCGCCGGCGATGCTGGAGACCACCGAGACGAGGGCGAACACGGTGGCGAACAGCGTGGCGTCGAGCTCGAACGAGGCGCCGCTGCCGAGGCAGAACACGAGGAACGGCACGATCCAGGAGCGCATGGCGAACAGCTCGGCCCCGTGGCCGGCATAGGCGATGATGTAGCCCATGGTCTCGCGCGAGCGCAGGACCGGGCGGAAGTCCAGCACGTGGCCGCGTTCTTCGTCGGCCGCTTCGGGCGATCGCGGCACGATGAACGCCGCAAGGAGAAGACCGGACAGCACCGGCCCCGCGGCCGTGAACAGAAACGCGCCGCGCCATCCGAACCACTCCAGGGCGACGCCCGCGAGCGAATAGGAGAGCGCGGTGCCGACGCTGAAGCTGGCGGTATAGAACGCGACCGCCCGCGCGTGCCGGGCCTGCGGCAGCCGGTCGGTGAGCATCTTGAGACCCGGCATGTAGCTGCCGGCGAGCCCGGCGCCGGCGATCACGCGCCACGGCAGCGCGGACCAGAACCCGTTCGCAAACAGCGCCAACCCCGCCAGGCCGAGGGCGGAGAGAACCGCACCGAGAATGACGATGTGGCGGGCATCGACCCGGTCGGTCATCGCGGAAAGAAACGGGACCGCGAGCACATAGCCGCCGAAGAACGCACCGGACAGCCAGCCCGCCATGGCGTTGCTCATTTGCCAGGCGGGCTGCAACACCGGCAGCAGCGACCAGTAGGCCGCGAAACCGGCCATCGTCAGCACTTCCACGAGGCACACCACGGCGATCAACGCGGCCGGCCGCCGCAATGCGGCCGTAAGGGTCACGTCTTGCGGCCCCTCACCCCCTGACCCGCCACACCCGCGCCGTGCCGCTGGCCGTGGCGAGGACGGCGCCCTCGGGATCGAGCAGCCGCCCTTCCATGAAGCAGATTGTCTTGCCTGTCCGCACCGGCCAGCCTTTGCCGATTAGCCGGCCGGGTTTGGCGGGAGCGAGGAAGGTCGTCTTCAGTTCCAGCGTCGGCACGCGGAACTCCGGGCCCAGGCTGGCGATCGCGGCGAACGACATCGCCATGTCGAGCATGGTCGTCACGATGCCGCCCTGGAGCACGCCGAGCATGTTGCGGAACTCGTCTCTTGCCTCGAAGCCGATCCGGAACGCGCCGCTCCCGGCATCGAAGGATATCGGCCGGGCTCCGAGCGTCGCCGCGACCGGCGTGTCCTCCAGCAGGCGCGGCACCCAGGGCGGATATTCTTCCGGCAAGGCGTCCATCTCCCTAAACTAGACATTCGGCGGGGCGGGCAAAACCGGGGGGAAGCATGGCCGACGAACTCTGGCGCTGGACGGCGGAAGAACTGGTCCGGGGCATCCGGACACGCGCGATTTCGAGTCGCGAGGCGACCGAGAGCTGCCTCGCAAGGCTCGATGAGGTCAATCCGCGAATCAACGCCGTGGTCGATCCGCTGGCCGACGAGGCGCTGGCCGCCGCCGACCGGGCGGATGACGCGATCCGCCGGGGCGAGGCGCCGGGGGTGCTCCACGGGGTGCCGATAACGGTCAAGATCAATGTCGACTATGCCGGCCGGGCGACCACCAACGGGGTGACCGCCTTCGCCAACATGGCCGCCGAGGAAGACAGCATTTCCGTCGCCAATCTGCGCAAGGCGGGCGCGGTAATCCTGGGGCGCACCAACGTCCCCGGCTTCTCGACCCGCTACTTCACCGACAACGACCTGCACGGCCGGACGCTCAACCCGTGGGACGCGGGGCGTACGCCGGGGGGATCGAGCGGCGGGGCGGCGGCCGCGGTCGCCTCGGGCATCGGCCCGATCGGGCACGGCAACGACCGCGCCGGGTCGGTGCGCTACCCGGCCTATGCCTGCGGCGTCGCGGGGCTGCGCCCGAGCCTCGGCCGGGTGCCCGACTTCAACCCGTCCGCCGCCGAGGAGCGCGGCATCTCCTCCCAGATGGCGAACGTCCAGGGACCGCTCGCGCGCTCGATCGGGGACATCCGCCTCGGCCTTGAAGCCCTGGCCGCGCCCGATCCGCGCGACCCGTGGTCGGTCCCGGTGCCGCTCGGCGCGGCGGAAGCGGCGGAAAGAAGCCGCGCCGCGATCCTCCCCTCGCTGCCGGGCGTCGACGCCGATCCGGCGGTGACGGAGGCGATCCGCAAGGCGGGTGCATGGCTACAGGACGCGGGCTACGACGTCGAGGAAGCGGCTCCGCCCCGGCTCGACGAAGCCTCCGGCCTGTTCTGGCCCATCCTGATGGCGGAAGAGCGCGCGGCGACGGCCGCCGAGCGCGCCGCCTCGTCGAGCGGCATCGAACGATACGGCGACGAGGCGGTGAAGCGCGCCCGCGCCTCGGTCCGCGCCTATGCCGGCGATCTGGACTACGAGACCTATGTCCGGGCGCTCGCGTCGCGGACCACCATGCTGCGCGAATGGTACGCCTTCTTCGAGCGCTACCCGATCCTCGTCATGCCGATCTCGTGGCGGCGCCCCTACCCGATCGACCACGACCAGAAAGGCGACGACGCGGTGCGCGAAATGCTCGATGCGCACCGTCCGATGCTGGCCATTTCGCTGCTCGGCCTGCCCGGCCTCTCGGTCCCGGTGAGCCTTGCCGACGGAGTTCCCGTCGGTGTGCAGATCGTCTCCGCCCGGTTCGGCGAGGAACGCCTGCTGGCGGCGGGGGAGGTCATCGAGGCGCGCGCGGCCATCGCGACGCCGATCGATCCCGTGGGCTGAGGAAAGCGCGGTGCGGAACGACGACGAACTCTGGCGCTGGACGGCGGAGGAACTCGTCGGCGGCATACGGACCCGTGCGATCTCGAGCCGCGAGGCGACGGAAAGCTGCCTCGCAAGGCTCGACGCGGTGAATCCGCGCATCAACGCCGTCGTCGACGTGCTGGCCGACAAAGCGATGGCGACCGCCGAACGGGCGGACGACGCGATCCGCCGGGGCGAGGCGCCTGGGGTGCTCCACGGGGTGCCCGTCACCGTCAAGATCAACGTGGACTATGCCGGCAGGGCAACCACCCACGGCGTCGTCGCCTTCGCCAACATGGCGGCGGAGGAAGACAGCACGTCGATCGCCAACCTGCGCAACGCCGGCGCGGTGATTCTCGGGCGGACCAACGTGCCGGGTTTCTCGACCCGCTACTTCACCGACAACGACCTGCACGGCCGGACGCTCAACCCGTGGGACGCGGAACGCACGCCCGGCGGATCGAGCGGCGGCGCGGCGGCCGCGGTCGCCACGGGGATCGGTCCGATCGGGCACGGCAACGACCGCGCCGGATCGGTGCGCTACCCGGCCTATGCCTGCGGCGTGGCCGGCCTGCGCCCCGGCCTCGGACGCGTGCCGGACTTCGCTCCGTCGGCCACGGAAGAGCCCGGCATCGGCGTCCAGATGGCCAACGTCCAGGGTCCGCTTGCCCGCACGGTCGGGGATGTCCGCCTCGGCCTGGAAGCGCTGGCGGCGCCGGACTGGCGCGATCCGTGGTCCGTACCGGTGCCGCTCGCCCTACGATCGGGATTGGGTGACCGACGCGCGGCCATCCTGCCTTCGCATCCCGGCGCCGACGCCGATCCGGCGGTCACCGGCGCGGTACGGCAAGCCGGCCGATGGCTCGAGGATGCGGGTTACGACGTCGAGGAGGCGGCTCCGCCCCGGCTCGACGAGGCCGCGGACCTGTTCTGGGGCATCCGGATGGCCGAAGAACGCGCGGCGGCGTCGAATGTCGTGGCGAAACTCGGCGACGAGACGGTGAAGCGATCCCGCGCCTCCGTCCTCGCCTATGCCGGGGACCTCGACTACGAGGGCTATGTCCGCGCGCTCGCCACCCGGACCGCCATGCTGCGGGAGTGGTACGGGTTCTTCGAGCGCTACCCGATCCTCGTCATGCCGATCTCGTGGCAGCGCCCCTTCCCCATCGACCACGACCTGAAAGGCGACGATGCAACGCGCGAAATGCTCGATGCGCACCGGCCGATGATCGCGGTCTCGCTGCTCGGCCTGCCCGGTCTCTCGGTGCCGGCAAGCCTCGCCGACGGGGTGCCGGTGGGGGTCCAGATCGTCTCCGCCAGGTTCGGCGAGGAAAGACTGCTGGAAGCCGGCGAGGTGATCGAGGCGCGCAACGCCGTCGAAACGCCGATCGACCCCGTGGACTGAGGAGAGCGCGATGCCTGACGAGGATGCGATGTTCGAGGCGTTGATCGGCGCCTCGGGCGTGCCGGTATCGGAGGACGAGAAGGCCGACCTCCGCAAGACCTATGCCACCCTGATGAAGCTCGCCGAACGCACCCGCCGGCCGGGCCGGAGCTGGGAGGTCCGGACGCTTCCCCATTTCACCCCGCCGGCGCCCGACGATGACGGCTGAGCTTCCGACCGTCGCGGAGGCCGCGCGCGGATTCCGCGACGGCACGCTGTCGCCGGTCGACGTCACCGCGCTCTGCCTCGAACGGATCGAACGCTTCAACCCTGCGCTCCGCACCTACCACCGTGTTTTTGCCGACGAAGCGATGGCGGCGGCGCGCGCGGCGGAACAGGGGCTCGGCCGGGGCGAGGATCTCGGACCGCTCCACGGCATTCCGATCGCGCTCAAGGACGTCTTCTACTGGAAGGGCAAGAAGACGACATCGAACTCCCGCGTGATGCTCGATTTCGAGGCGGACGAAGACGCGGGCGCGATCTCGCGGCTGAAGGAGGGCGGCGCGGTCCTCCTCGGTCAGCTCAACACCTATGAGTTCACCTTCGGCGGAAGACCTTCGACCGAGCCCCCCTTCCCGCCCGCGCTCAACCCGTGGAACAGGGGGCGGATCACCGGCGGGTCGTCGAGCGGGTCGGGCGCGGCGGTCGCCGCCGGTCTCTGCCTCGGCGCGCTCGGGACCGATGCAGGAGGTTCGATCCGGCTGCCCGCGGCGTTCTGCGGCATCGCGGGGCTGAAACCCACCATCGGCCGGGTCAGCGCCTATGGCGACATGCCGCTTACCTATTCCTTCGATTGCGTCGGCCCGATGGCGTGGACCAGCGAGGACGCGGCGATCATGTTGCAGGTCCTCGCCGGGCACGACCCGCGCGACCCGATGAGCGCGGACGTTCCGGTGCCCGACTACGTCTCCAGTCTGGAAGACGGGGTAAGGGGTCTCCGCGTGGGGCTGATCCGGCATTTCTACACCGCCGATTTCGCTTCGCCGCCGGAGATCGTCGCCGCCATCGACGGCGTCGCGGAGACGCTGGCGGGGCTCGGCGCGGAGGTCGAGGAGGTCTCGGTCTCGTCCCTGATCGACTGGCATGCCGTCGGGCGGGTCCTGGTTCCCGCCGAGGCTTTCGCGATCCACGAGGAGCGGCTGCAAACCCGCTGGAACGAATACGGGCGGCTCGCGCGCAACCGGCTGATGCTGGGCAGCCTGTTCCGCGCCGTCGACTATATCCAGGCGCAGCGCCGGCGCACCGAGCTCCTGGCGGAGCTCGAAGCGGTGCTCGCGCGCTGCGACATCGTCGTCACCACCGGCATGATGACGCCCGCGCCGCCGCTCGACGATACCGAACCCTTTCCCTTCATCGACGTGCCGACCATCGGCATTCCGTTCAACCTCACCGCCCATCCCTGCCTCGCAATACGGGCGGGCTTCTTCGAGGACGGGACGCCGATCGGCGCGCAGATCGCCGGCCGCCATTGGGACGAGGCGACCGTGCTGCGGGCGGCGCACACCTTCGAGCGCGCCGCCGGGCTGCTCAAGCGGAGGCCGACGCTCGACGGTTGAGGGGACTAACAGGGAGACATCGATGGCAGGCTTCGACAAGGTTTCGATCGAGACGCTCTTTCGCATCGACGGCGATAGCGCGCTGGTCACCGGCGCGGGAGGCGGGCTGGGACGGATCGCGGCGCTTGCGCTGGCCGGCGCCGGCGCGCATGTCGCGGTAACCGACATCGACGAAGCGGCGGCGGAGCGCGTGACCGAAGAGATCCGCGAAACGGGCGGCATCGCGCAGCCCTGGCAACTCGACGTGGCCGACCGCAAGCGGATCGACGAAGTAATCGACGCCGCCGCGGAGCAGTTCGGCGGGCTTCAGATCCTGATCAACAATGCCGGCATCGCGCGGCGCGGGCCGACCGAAACATTTGCCGACGAGGACTGGGACCAGGTGATCGAGGTCAACATGACCTCCGCCTTCGTCTGCGCCCGACGCGCGGCGAAATATATGCTGGCCCAGGGCGAGGGACGGATCGTCTCGATCGCCTCGATCATGGGGTTCCGGGCCAACACGATCTTCCCCCATATCCCCTACCAGGCGAGCAAGGGAGCGATCGTCAACATGACCCGCTCGCTCGCCGTCGAATGGGCGGACCGCGGCATCCGGGTCAACGCCATCGCGCCGACCTTCTTCTATACAAATCTCGGCGCCGACATGCGCCAGCGCCGGCCGGAGGTGGTGGCGGAGATCGAAGCCCGCACGCCGCTCGGCCGGCTCGGAGAGCCCGAGGAACTCGCCGGCGGCATCCTCTATCTTTGCAGCAAGGCGTCCTCGATGGTCACCGGACACACGCTGGCGATAGACGGCGGCTGGCTTTCGGTCTGACTCAGTCCTGGGTCAGCCCGGGCTGCCACAGCACGTCCGCCGTGCCGCCGGCATTGGCCTCGCGCGCGAGCACGAAGAGGAGATCGGACAGCCGGTTGAGGTAGGTGAGCGCGTTCGGGTTCGCCTTCTCCTCCGCGGCGACCGCCCAGGCCGCGCGCTCCGCCCGGCGCGCCACCGTGCAGGCGTGGTGCAGATGGGCCGCCGCGCTGGTGCCGCCGCGCAAGACGAAGGATTTCAGCGGTCCGAGATCGGCCGAGACCGCGTCGATTTCGCGCTCCAGCCTGGAGACCTGTTCGGCGCGGATGCGAAGCGCCTTTCCCTCGTCGCTCGAACCGTCGCCCGGGGTCGCGATGTCGGCGCCGAGGTCGAACATGTCGTTCTGGATGCGGGCCAGGATCGCGTCCGCCTCGCCCCCGCCGGCGTGCAGGCGGGCAAGCCCGATCGCAGCGTTGGCCTCGTCGATATCCCCTATGGCGGCGGTCCGGGCGGCGTGCTTGGGGATGCGGGTGCCGTCCGACAGCGACGTTTCGCCGCGATCGCCGCCGCCGGTATAGATCCTGTCGAGCCTGACCATGGGACCAGCCTCCGTCGTTGTCTCCCCTCCGTCATGGTCGGCGAAGGCCGACCATCCACGAGTTTTTTCATCTCGACCGAACAACAAAACAAAACGTGGATGGTCGGCCTTCGCCGACCATGACGATAAGGAGGATACCCCCTACAGCATCACCTCGCCGCCGCAGCAGGCGATGCACTGGCCGGTGATGAAGGCGCTGCCGGGAGAGGCCAGGAACAGCACCAGCCCGATCAGGTCGTCGGGCGTCTCGGGACGCTTGAGAATCCGGACCTGCTGGATATGGCCGTGCAGGCCCTCGTCCATGCTGGCGTGCTCGATCTCGGTCTCGGTGTAGCCCGGCATCACGGCGTTGACATTGATGTCGTGGTCGCCGAGCTCGCGCGCCATCGCCCGGGTCATGCCGACGATCGCGGCCTTGGACGAGACATAGTGTATGAATCCGGGTACCCCTTGGGGAACCGTGCCGGAGGAGATGTTGACGATCCTCCCCTGCCGGGCAGCGCGCATCGCGGGCGCGACCGCGGCGGCGCAGAGCCAGGAGCCGGTGACGTTGACGTGGATCACCCGGTTCCACTCGTCATAGGGTATTTCGTCGAAGCTGCGGCGCGGGATGGTCGCGAAGATCGCCGCGTTGTTGATCAGCACGTCGATCCGGCCGTGCGCGCCGAGCGCCCCGGCGACCATCGCCTCGACCGACTCGGGCGATCCGATATCGGTCTCGATGGCGAGGCACTCGCCGCCCCGGGCGCGAATCTCGGCCTCCACGGTCGCGAGGTTGTCCCGGTTCAGCTCGGCGAGAACCGGGATCGCCCCCGCCTCGGCGAAGGCCAGCGCATATTCGCGGCCCAGGCCCTGACCCGCGCCGGTGATGACGACGACCTTGCCGCTTACGTCGAACCGATTGTCGGACATGGATCTCCCTACTCGGCCGCTTCGCGCGCCGCACCACCAGCGCGGACCGCGTAGAACCGCTCCGCGTTCCCGAACAGGATCGCGTCGCGGTCCGCCTCGCTCAGCTCTTCGTGCTCGAAGATCTCCTCCAGATGGTGGAGACACAACTCTGTGTTCACCTCGTGCGGGAAGTCGGACGAGAACATGAAGGGGGTGTTGCCGACTTTCCCGATCGCCTCGGCGAGCATGTATTCGTCGCCCTCGGCGCCGACGAAAATCCGGTCGGACTGGATCAGGTCGCGTATGTAACCGCCGACCGACTGCCCTTCGGGAAGCTTGAGCAGCTCGCCCCGCCAGTCGAGGGGGACGAAGTTGTCGTGCGAGGACTCGAAGCGCTCGATGCAGAACAGCAGCCAGGCGACGCCGCCTTCGAGGAACCCGATTCTCAGGCCGGGGAAACGGTCGAACACGCCGTTGAAGACCAGCCCGCCGAGCCCGATCATCATCGCCAGCGGATGGCCGATGGCATGCGCCGGGGCGAAGACGTTCATCTGGTCCATGCCGAAATTGATGTGGTTCCCCGCATGCACCGCGAGCGGGCAGCCGAGACGTTCGGCCTCGGCATAGATCGGCCAGTATTCCTTGGAGCCGAGATTGCCCTTGATGCCGGTCCCGGAGAGCATGCCGCCGGTCATTCCGAGCCCGGTGACGCAGCGCGCGAGCTCCTCGACCGCGGCGTCGGGCTCCTGCATCGCGAGCAGCCCCATTCCCCTGAAGGCGTCCGACCGCTCGACATAGGTCTCCGCGAGCCAGTCGTTATAGGCCTTGGCCACGGCGATGGCGTAGTCGGAGTTGGCGACATGGCCCATCGTCAGCCCGTTGGTCGGGAACAGGACCGCGCTCTCGATCCCGGTCGCGTCCATGAAGCGGAGCCACTCGTCGACGCCGACATGCTTGCCGTCGCCGAACGCTCCGGGCGGGTTGGTGCCGGTGGGCGTGTGCAGGTGGCCGAGCGGCGGGAACCAGGGCTGGCCCGCGAAGATCCCGTGCGCGTATTTCCAGTCGCGGTAGACCTTCGGCATCCGCTTGCCCATCGCCGCGGTGTCTTCGAAGACATGGCCGTCGGCGTCGATGATTCGAACCTGTGTCATGGGATTCCTCCGGTGGCGATTTCCCGGCCGCTGGCTCAGCGCATGGCCGCCGGGAGGATGGTGACGATCCCGGGAAAGATCATCAAGAGGGCGATCAGGACGAGCTGGATCCCGACGATGGGAACCGCCGCACGATAGATTTCGCCCATGCTCAATCTCGGCTGAACGCCCTTCATCACGAACAACAGCACGCCGAAGGGCGGCGTGATCCCGGCGAGTTCGAGCTGCACCAGGATCAGGATGGAAAACCAGATCGGATCGAGTCCCAGCGCCAGGACCAGCGGCATGAAGACGGGAATCGAGACCATCATGATCGAGATCGTGTCGATGAAGCAGCCGAGGATCAGCACCATCAGCTGCATGATGATCACCATCGCCACGGGCGAGAGATCGAGCTCGGCCACGGCATCGACCAGCGAGGAGGTCGAGCCGGTCGCGGCGAGGATCTGGGAGAACCCCGCCGATCCCACGATCACCAGCAGCATCATCGACGTGGTGGTGGTGGTCGACATCAGGGCCGCCTTCACCGCGTCCCAGGTGAGGCGGCGATAGCAGGCGGCGATGGCCAGGGTCGCCACGACCCCCATGGCGGCGGCCTCGGACGGCGTCGCGATGCCCATGAAGATGAAGCCGGTGACGACGATTATCAGGCTGAACAGCGGCGCGACGCGGAGCAGGCTCCACAGCTTTTCCGCCAGCGTCATCGGCGGCGCGATATAGGGCGGGGCGAGATGCGGCTGCAGCTTCGCCCGCAGCGTGAAATAGGCGAAGTAGAGCGCGGCCAGAACCAGCCCCGGCAGAAGACCGGCGAGTAGCAGCTTGGCGATCGACACCTTGGCGAGCGCGCCGAGCAGCACGCCAAGCGCGCTGGGCGGGATCAGCACCGCGAGCCCGCCGCCGGCGAGGATCGAACCGACGGAGAACTCCGAACGGTATTCGCGCTTGGTCATTTCGGGCACCAGCGTCGAGCCCAGCATGGCGACCGATGCCATGCTGGCGCCGCTCAGGGCGCCGAACAGCGTCCCCCCGCCGACCGCCGAGACCGCGAGGCGGCCGGGCAGGCGTCCGATCCAGACATCCGCCGCATCGACCGTCATGTTGGCGAGCCCGGTGCGCATCAACAGCTCGCCCATCAGGATGAACAGCGGGATCGGGATCAGCGCGAATTGGCCGACCGAGGAGAACGCGCTGGTCGCCAGAAGAGACAGCGCGACCTCGCCGCCCATGAAGAAGTAGAGCCCGAGGATGTTGAGCGTGAGAAAGCCGAAAGCGACCGGCATGCCGCTCGCCAGCACCACGGCCAGCAGCACGAAGAAGAGCAGCAGCAGGAGCGACCAGTCGAGCTCCACCGCGCGGCCCTCAGGTTCCGCCGAGCGGGCCGGCGCCGTGCCCGCCGTTCGCCCTCAGCGTCGCCTCGGGGTCGCGCTCGCCGAGATAGGTCAGGAGCCGCGCGAGGAAGGCGAGAGTGAGCGCCACGCTGCCGAAGGGCACCGCGACATAGGGATAGATGCGCGGGATGTTCCAGATCCGCCCCATCTTCACGTCGTTCTGGGCGTACTCGACCGCCGCGATCCCGGTGCGCCAGGCGAGTATGGCGCAGACGATCAACCCGACGACGGAGACCGCGATGCCGATCGCCCGCTGCGGCCGAGGGCCCAAGGCATCGATCAGAATCTCGACCCGCACATGGCGGTCGCAGAGCAGGATCCAGGGCGCGGCGAGAAAGGTCATCCAGACCAGCGAATACTCGGAAAGGTCGAACGCCCAAGGCGCGGCCCAGCCGAACAGGTTTCGCGTCACCACGTCATAGGTAATCCAGAAGCTCATCGCGAGGATGAGCAGGGCGGAAAACCAGGCAAGCCACCGGGCCGGCCGCTCGACCAGCCTTGCGAAACCCCTCACCGTTTACGTCCCGTCCCTCGATACGGCGCCGATGCGCCTACTCGGGATGAGGGAGGCCGGTCTACCCTGGTTCTCCCTCACCCTGAGTAGCGGCGAAGCCGCCTATCGAAGGGCGCCGCCCCTACGCCGCCGCCTTGTCGAACGCCGCCTTCAGCCGCGCGCCGTTCTCCGGCGACTGCATGAGGATCTTGGCCCACAGCTTCTCTTCGGTCAGATCGACGAATTTCTTGGCGTCGGCCGGCGGCAATTCGACGATCTCGAGCCCGTGCTTCTTCATCACCGCGTGTTCCTCGTCGCGGGTCTTCTTGCACCACTCCGCGCCGATCTTGTCGGCCGAACGCGACGCCTTGATCAGGATGTCCTGCAACTCCTTGGGCAGCTTCTTGAAGCTGTTGGGGTTCAGGAGGTGGGTGGTGCGCAGCGTATAGAAGGTGGGCGAGACGATGTACTTGGCGTGCTCGTAGAACTTGAAGTCGAGCAGGCCGAGATCGGGCCAGCCGAGCCCGTCGACCACGCCGCGTTCCATCGAGGTATAGGCCTCGGCCGGAGCGACCGTTACGGGCACCGATCCGAGGGCTTCGAGAATCGGGTCGTAGAGCGGGATCGAGCGGATCTTGCGACCCTTGAAGGTCGAGAGATCGGTCGGCTTGAAGGTGACCTGGAACACATAGCCCACGCCGCTCATCGGGATGCCCAGCAGCATCACGCCACGCTTCTGCATCAGGACGTCCGCATAGGCATCCAGCGCGCCGACCTCGCGCAGCCGTTCGATCGAAGCGGTGCCGCTTGCGAGCGAAATCGAGGACGGCATGGCGCCCGCGAAATAGGCGTTGGCCGAATGGCTCATGTCGAACACACCCTTGGCGACGGCCTCGGGCGCGTCGAAGCCGCTGATCACTTCCGAGCCGCCGGCATATTCGATCTTGAGCTCGCCTCCGGACATCCGGTCGACCTCGGCGGCGAGGAAGTCGTAGCACTTACCCCAGACCGTCTTGCGGTTGATGATCGTGATGTAGCGCAGCTTGTGCTTCGGCTTGGCGATCGCCGGAAATCCCGCGATTGCGCCGCCGGCGCCGATGGCCGCCGCGGCCGTTGTCTTGACGAACTTCCGACGCGAAAGCATGCCCCTCGTTTTCTCGCTCACCGTGT
Organism: Alphaproteobacteria bacterium; assembly: GCA_965202835.1. Classification (GTDB taxonomy): domain Bacteria; phylum Pseudomonadota; class Alphaproteobacteria; order MPNO01; family MPNO01; genus MPNO01. Next base: position 755,436 of record CBDBCA010000003.1, read on the forward strand.
CCTCCCCTTTGACGGTTTAAATCGACTGACGAACCCCGGACGGGGTGTCCCGCCGGGAATGTTAGAGGATGGCCGCTATCGGCTCCACCCGTGGCGGCGCGGTCAGCGCCAGCCGCCGCCGCCGTTCGCATAGACCGTGTCCGCGGTCATGAAGCCGCAGGCGTCGGAGCACAGGAACAGGACCAGTTCGCCAATCTCCTCCGGCGTGCCGAAGCGTTTCATCGGCACGTCCTCCAGCATCCGTTGCGCGAGCTCGGGCGAGGTCGCGGCGGCGGCCTGGAAGGGCGTGTCGATGGGGCCGGGCGAGATCGAGAGCGCGCGGATGCCCCTGTCCGCGAACTCGCGCGCGACGCCCATTGTCATCGTCACCACCGCGCCCTTGGCCGAGGCGTAGTGGACCGAATGCCCGGGTCCGCCGCGGCGGTGCGCCATGCTCGCCACGTTGACGATCACCCCGGACCCGCGCTCCAGCATGTGCGGGATGACGGCCTGCATGGCGTGGAAGGTGCCGTCGACGTTGAGCGCGTAGGTCTCGCGCCAGAGCGCCGCGTCGATGTCGAGGAAGGGCGAACGGCGGCCCGCCGCGCCGGCGCTGTTGAACAGGAAGTCGATCCCCCCGAAGGCCTCGATCCCGGCGGCCACCGCCGCGTCGACGGCGGCGCGGTCGGTCACGTCCGCCGTCACCGCGATGGCGTTCTTGCCCGATGCGGTCTTCTCCGCGCCGGCGCCGTCGATATCGGAGGCCACGACATTGGCGCCCTCGCGGGCGAAGATCTCCGCCGTCGCCCGGCCGATGCCGCTGGCGGCGCCCGTGATCAGCACGGTCTTGCCGTGGAAATAGTCCGGAGTCTTGGCCATCAGCCCCCCTTTGCCCGGATCTTCGCCCACGAATCGCGGAGCGCCACCACCCGGTTGAAGACGGGCCGGCCGGGCCGCGAGTCGGGATCGGGACGGAAATAGCCCTGGCGCTCGAACTGGACCGGCGAATCGCCCGGCTCGGCCAGCGAGGGCTCGAGCATGCAGTCGTCGAGGACGATCAGCGAGTCGGGGTTCAGATCGTCGAGGAAATCGCCGTCGGCGCCGGGCTCGGGCACCGAAAACAGGTGGTCGTAAAGCCTGACCTCGGCCGGCGCGGCGTGGGCGGCGGAGACCCAGTGGACGGTGCCCCGCACCTTGCGGCCGTCCGGCGCGCTCCCGCCCCGGGTCGCCGGATCGCAGGTGCAGCGGAGCAGGACAGGCTCGCCGTCTGCGTCCTTCTCGACGCCGGTGCAGGTGACGAAATAGGCGTAGCGCAGCCGCACCTCGCGGCCCGGAGCGAGCCGGTGGAATTTTCGCGGCGGATCCTCCATGAAGTCGTCCCGCTCGACCCAGATTTCTCGGCCGAACGGGATTTCGCGGCTGCCGGCGCCCGGATCGTTGGGGTTGTTCCGGGCGGGGAGCATCTCGGTCCGCCCCTCGGTCCAGTTCTCGATCACGACCTTGAGCGGGCGCAGCACGGCGAGCCGGCGCTCGGCGGTGTCGTTGAGCGCGTCGCGGATGCAGTGGTCGAGCAGCGCGGGATCGACAAGGTTGTCGGCCCGCGCCACCCCGATCCGCTGCGCGAAGTCGCGGATCGCGGCGGGCGGCACGCCGCGCCTGCGAAGCCCGGCGAGAGTCGGCATCCGGGGATCGTCCCAGCCCGAGACATGCCCCTCCTCGACCAGCCGGATCAGCCGCCGCTTCGACAGCACCGTATGGGCGAGGTTGAGCCGCGCGAACTCGTACTGACGCGGGCGCGCGGGTACCGGCAGGTTGTCGATCAGCCAATCGTAGAGCGGACGGTGGTCGGCGAATTCGAGCGTGCAGAGGGAATGCGTCACCCCCTCGATCGCATCCGACTGGCCGTGCGCGAAATCGTAGGTGGGGTAGATGCACCACGCCTCTCCGGTTCGCGGATGGCTCGCGCGGAGAATGCGGTAGAGCACCGGGTCGCGCAGGTTGATGTTGCCGGAGGCCATGTCGATCCTTGCGCGCAGCACGCAGGACCCCTCGTCGAACTCGCCCGCCCGCATGCGACGCAGGAGGTCGAGGTTTTCGGCGGCGGGGCGGTCGCGGCAGGGGCTTTCGATCCCGGGTTCGGTCAGCGTCCCCCGCATCGCGCGGATCTCGTCGGCGCTCGAATCGTCGACATAGGCCTTCCCTTCGCGCACCAGATGCTCGGCCCATTCGTAGAGCCTCTCGAAATGATCGGACGCGAAGTGCAGGTGCTCGCCCCAGTCGTAGCCGAGCCAGCGGACGTCGGCCTGGATGGAGTCGATGAACGCGGTCTCTTCCTTGACGGGATTGGTGTCGTCGAAGCGGAGGTGGCAACGCCCGCCGAACTCACCGGCGACCCCAAAATTGAGCACGATCGACTTGGCGTGGCCGATATGGAGGTAGCCGTTGGGCTCGGGCGGGAAGCGGGTGACCACCTCCTCGGTGCGCCCGGCCGCGACGTCTTCGCCGACGATGGCGCGAACGAAATCGCCCGGCGCCTCGTCGCGCTCCGCCTCGGCAACCGTCATGATGCCGATAGGTCCGGCGGAACGTCATAGCGCCGACCCGGTTCCATCGAGAAAACCAAAGCTGTCACCCCGGACTTGTTCCGGGGTCCAGGGGCGTCGGGCGAAACGGGTGCCCGCGGCTCTGGACCCCGGAACAAGTCCGGGGTGACAGTGGGGCGCGGGCTTCGCCGACCCCGCTCGCGACCGTGGAAATGTCCGTCACGCGGGAATGCCCTCGCCTCCGGCCCCTCCATGCGTCGGCCTCTCGCCGGAAACCCGGTCTACAGCCACCACTGGATGACGTATTCGTAGGGCCCTTCGCGGTTGACCAGATCGACCCGCTGGAGGGCGATCCGGTAGCCTTCCGGCGTCTTCCTCAGATAGTGGCGGTACTTGCCGGTGAAGCTGCGCACGTCGTAGCGCAGGTACTCCGCGCAGTGGAAGCGCGAGCGCACGACCACGTCGCCGTTCGGCTCCTCGGACTCGACGATGACGTTGGAGACCACATGGCAAAGCCGGTTTTCCGGCGCCTGGCTGTGCGCCTGGGGGTGGTTGTTCCGGCGGATCCGCATCTTCATCAGGTTGACGTTTTCCCAGAAGATGTTGGGAACCCCCTCGCCGTCCTCCTGATCCTCCGAAACCGGCATCCAGTAATGCCCGTCCTCGGCGAACAGCGCGAGCCACTCGTCCCATTGCTTCTCGTCGAGGATTTCCGCCTGGCGGTACAGCAACCGCTCCACCGCGAGCTGGGTTTCGACGCTCACCGGCGCGGACGAGAACCTGTCGCCCGCCGCGAGCTTTTCCGCTGCCTCGCCCATGGCCTCAAGCCCCCGCGCCGTTGGCGGTCATGTAGTCGCGCCATGCGTGCATCATCGAACGCATGGGAAGCTCGCTCATCGAGGACGGGGCCGAATACATGATCCCGCCTTTCTCGCTGTCCTGGCCGGCGTTGCGGTGGAAGCTCACCCATTCGATGGCGTTGCTCTCCAGCCCGTGCTGGCATTTCCACCAGTTGAAGAGGTCGTCGGCGTTGACCATCGTCGAGGGTGAGTTCACCAGGTAGTAATAGGCGAGCGAGCGCTGGTAGATCGCTTCCGGCGCGCCCTTGAGGCGGAAATGCCAGATCTCGCTCAGCGTCCGGTCGGGGCCGATCGGGCGGATGGTCCGGAGCTGCTGCAAGGGCGGCTGGACCGAGTTGCACGGGTAGAGCAGCACGTGATGGAGGTCGACGCCGAGGATCTCCTCGGCCTTCTCCTCGCCGTAGGACGCATACATGCGCTTGACGTATTCGTTGGTGTCGGGATCGTCCGGGCGGAGCCCCATATAGCCTTCCAGCGTGCAGTGGCCCTGCGGCAGGCCGGTGGTGCCGAACTTGTCCCAGCCGTCGATTCCGTGGCGCACGAAATCGGACAGAAAGCCATAGGACATCGGCGGATCCTCGCCGGCCTTCTTCATCTCGTTCTCGACGCTGCGCGCCGCCGCGCCGGTCGACTCGTGGGTCGCGCCGGGATGCGAGGCGTCGATCTGGTTCTCCAGGAAGAGCTTCCAGTTGGACTGCTGGATCATGTGGAAGCAGTCGCCCACCACCTCGATCTCGCCGTCGGGCGAGCGGTCGACGAGTTGGTCCAGCGCCAGCCCGGCGCGTCCCAGATGGGTCTCCAGATCGGGGCCGTCCTCGGCCAGCGAGGCGAACCAGAAGCCGCGATAGTTGTCGGCCCGGGGCGCCTTCCGGATGTGGAAATCCGGGCTCGACATGTCGAACCGCGTCCCCTCGTAGCCCTTGGCGCCGGGCACGCTCTCAAGCCTGCCGTCGAGCTCGAACATCCAGGCGTGGTAGGAGCAGCGGAACAGCTTGCCCGCGTTGCCCTTGCGCGCCGAGCAGATCTGCGCGCCGCGATGCGGGCAGCGGTTGTAGAGGACGTTGATCTCGCCGTTCCAGTCGCGGGTCATCATCATCGGCTGGCGGCCGACGCGGGCGAGGTAGTAATCGCCCGGGTTCTTCACCTGGCTCTCGTGGCCGATATAGATCCACAGCCGCTCGAAGATCCGCTCCATCTCGAGGTCGAAGATGCCGGGGTCCACATAGGCCTTCCGATGCACCCGGTCCGGTTCGACCAGGGCGGCGATCTCGCTTTCTGACCAAGTCATGTCATCTCTCCCGTGGGCGGCCCGATCATTGCGGCTCGCCCGCCAATTGACTAGAGCATTTTCTCGGCAAAGGGAATCCATCCGAGGGGAGAACGGGACAGTGGCCGATTTCGACGATCACGCGGTGCTCATCACCGGCCCGGCCAAGGGCATGGGAGCACAGATCACCCGGCGCTTCGCCGAGGAAGGCGCGGACCTGGTGCTGGCCGGGCGCGATACGGAGGCGATTGCCCCTGTCGCCGAGGAAACGAAAGCGATGGGCCGGGGCGCCATCGTCGCGCCCTGCGACGTGACCGACGCAGGCGCGGTCGAGGCGGCGGTCGAGGCCGGAATCGAGGCCTATGGGAAGATCGACGTGCTGGTCAACGTCGCTGGCGGCACCGGCCCGCTCGGCGCGTCGTCCTGGGAGATCGTACCGGAGGACTTCGACCAGATCGTCGAGCTCAACATGAAGGGGGCGTGGCTCACCATGCGGGCGGTGATCCCCCACATGATCCCCCGCCGCTACGGCAAGATCGTCAATGTCGGCGGCACGTTCGGGCTGCGCGGCCGCCAGGGCCGGATGGCCTATTCCGCCTCCAAGTGGGGGCTGCGGGGGATCACCAAGTCGACCGCGCTGGAGGTCGGGCCGCACAACATCAACGTCAACTGCGTCTGCCCCGGCATGGTGGACGGACCGCGCTTCCGCAAGGTCTGCGCCGAGCGTGCCGAACGCCTCGGCATCACGGCGGAAGAGGCACGCCGGCAGCACGAGGACGAATACGCCCTCAAGCGAATCTCGACCGATTCCGACGTCGCCGAGGCGGTCCTCTTTTTCGCGAGCGACCGCGCCCGTAACATCACGGGTCAGGACCTCGCCGTGGACGGCGGCTGGGTGATATAGGGGGCTTTCCGATGAAAACAGTCGATCTTCTGATCAAGGGTGGGGCGGTGGTTTCGCCGACCGCGACCATCGAGGCCGATATCGCCATCGACGGCGAGCGGATCGTCGGCATCGCCGCCGGCGAGATGTCCCCGCCGGCGCGAGAGACCGTCGACGCTAGCGGATTACACGTCCTTCCGGGTGCGGTGGACAGCCACGTCCATTTCCGCGAACCCGGATACGACTACAAGGAGAACTGGGAAACCGGCACCGCGGCGGCGGCCTGCGGCGGCACGACCACCGTTTTCGAGATGCCCAACACCCATCCGCCGACCGGCACGCTGGAGGCGCTGCGCGACAAGCAGGCCCGCGCCAAACGGCAGGCGCATGTCGATTACGGGATCTACGGGCTCCTCGACGAGAACAATATCGACCAACTCGAAGACCTGACGCGGGCCGGGGTCAGCGGCTTCAAGTGCTTCATGGGAAACACCTTTGGCGACCTGCCGGCGCCGTCCGACGGCGCGATGCTGGAGGGCTTCGAAATCCTCGCGAAGCTCGGCATGCGCTGCACCGTCCACGCCGAGAACGCTTCGATCATGGCCCGGCGCGAGGTGAAGATGAAGGAGGCCGGGCGCAACGACGCGCGCGCTCACCTCGCCGCCCGACCGGAGATCTGCGCCGTCGAGGCGGTTGGGCGCGCCACCGCGTTCGCCGAGTGGACCGGGGCCCGGCTCCACATCGCGCACAAGAGCTCGGCCGACGGGCTGGATCTGGTCCGCCGCGCCAAGTCACGCGGCGTCGACGTGACCGTCGAAACCTGCCCGCAATACCTGATCTTCTCGGTCGACGACATGGATGCGCTCGGCGGGCAGCTCCGGGTCAACCCGCCGATCCGCGAGAAGGGCCATGCCGAGGCTCTGTGGGCGGCGCTGCATGACGGGACGATCGACATGATCGCCACCGACCACGCGCCGCATTTGCCGGAGGAGAAGGCATCCAACAGCATCTGGGAATGCGAGTGCGGCTTCCCCGGTGTCGAGACCCAGATGCCGATCATGCTGACCCAGGTGGCGGAAGGCCGGCTCACCCTCAACCAGTACGTGGAATGGTCGGCGGCGGCGCCGGCGCGTGCCTGGGGCTGCTATCCGCGCAAGGGACTGATCGCGCCCGGCTCCGACGCGGACATCGCCATCGTCGACCTCGGGGCCGAGGGCAGGATTTCGCGCGAAGAACTCCACTCCCGCAGCCACATGACGCCGTGGCACGGCTTCGAGACCAGGGGACGGGTGGTCCACACGCTGGTGCGCGGCAGGATCGTGGTCCGCGACGGGGTGCTCGCCGACACCGCCGGCTGGGGCCGCCCTGTGGTTCAGGACATGCCGGGACCGGCGCCGCGCAACACCGACAAGACGACCGAGGCGATCACCGCCTACCGGCCGGACTAGGGCATGTCCGTTTCAAATGGAAGCGCCCATACCCTTGCTTTCTCATCGTCATGGTCGGCGAAGGCCGACCATCCACGTTTTGTTTTTGATTCCAGAGACTTAAAAACTCGTGGATGGTCGGCCTTCGCCGACCATGACGGAAGAGAACGGACGAAGCAGTTCCAACCAAGACAGACCCGCTCTAGGGTTTGGGACCGTCCGTGCTTCCCGTCGTCATATCGACCGGAGCAGCGCGGAGCGCGGCGGAGCGGAGATATCTGTCGCGCGTGAACACGTCCGCCGAGAGTGGAAGATTTCTCCGCTTCGGTCGAAATGACGGGCGGGTAACGGCTCCTCGCGCCCTACCCCAGCCCCAGCAGCTCCTCCACCACGGCGAGCTGGATTTCGGCCGCGGGGGCGAGATCGGCGAGCGGCACCGATTCGTTCGCCGCGTGGCCCTCATGCGCCGCGCCGGGGCCGAAGGTCAGGATCTCTATGCCGTCATCGGCGAAATAGCGCCCGTCGCTCGCGCCGACGGCGATGAGTTCGCGCGGCGGCGCGCCGGTCGTCTCTTCGATCGCGCGATGGAACGCGGCGATGCAGGGCGCGTCCGCCGCCGAGGCGAAACCGTTGGTGCCGGTCAGGAATTCGAACCTGTAGCTCTCCTCCGGCTCGCCGGATGTGGCGAGCGCCGCCTGCATTTCGGCGAAGGCCGCGTCCACCTTCTCGTCGGAAAGGGTCCGCCGGTCGATCTCGATCGTGCATTCGCTCGGCACCGCGTTGGTATTGTGCCCGCCGTGGATGGTGCCGATGTTCATGGTCGATTTGTGCCCGCCGCGCCGGCGCACCGTCAGCCTCGGACCGAGCTCGCGCCGCAGGGTTTCGATCAGCCTTATCATGCGGAGGATCGCGCTGTCGCCGGCCTCGGGATCGCCGGCATGGGCGGCGCGGCCCCGGGCGGTCAGCCGGGTCCAGAACACGCCTCTTTCCGCGGCGATGGCCTGGCATTGGGTCTGCGCGCCGAGGACGAGGTAATCGGGCCGGACGACGCCTTCGTCGCGCAGGAAGGCGAGCCCGTTCGGCCCCAGCCGCTCCTCGTCGCCGACGAAGGTGAACACCACCTCACCATTGCGCGGCCCGCCGGCTTCGGCGATGCGCTCGGCGAGCCAGAGCTGGACCGCCATCGACGCCTTGCAGTTGCCCGCGCCGATTCCGTGCAGCTTGCCGTCGATTTCGGTGGCGACGAACGGATCGGTGCGCCAGTTCGCCCGCTCCCCGACACCGACCGTGTCGACATGGGCGTTGAAGACCAGCGACGGCTTGCCCTCTCCCATCCGTCCGACGGCGTTGGCCACTCCCTCCGCGCGCGACAGCGTGTCCGTGGCGTAGCCGGCGGCCGCGAGGCGTTCCGACGCGTAGGCGCAGATCGCCGTCGTGTCGCCCGGCGGGTCGGTCGAGGGAATGGCGATCAGGTCGCCGAGTATCGCCTTGACGGCGTCGGTAATCCGTTTGCGTTGCATGGCATGACCGATTGAAATGAGCCGGTATCCGGCGAAAGAGGCCCTACATGCCCCAAGCGACACCCAACGGCAACATCACCGTGATCCGCGGCGGAACGGTGCTTCCCTTCGACGGGACCAACCGGGTCGTCGAAAACGGTGAAGTCTGGTTCGAGGGCCCGGAGATCCGCGCGGTCTGCGAGGCGGGAGGCTTCGAGGCGCCGCCCGGCGCCGAGGTGGCCGTCATCGAGGCCGCGGGCCGGATCGTGATGCCGGGGCTGATCAACGCCCATTCCCATTCCTACTCCGCGCTGCTCAAGGGCACCGTGGATGCGACACCGCTCGACCTCTACATGATCCGCGCCATCGCGGGGGGCAGCGACCGGACGCCGCGCGAAGTCTTCGTCTCCGCCCAGGTCGATTGCATCACGCTGCTCAAATCGGGCGTCACCTCGGTGATCGACCACTATTCCGAACGTCCCCAGACCACCGCCGAGGGGCTGGAGGCGGTCGCGGCGGGTTATCGCGAGGCCGGACTTCGCGCGCGCATCGCGCCGATGTTCGCCGACCTGCCCTATCTCGACACCGTGCCCATCGACGCGAGCCGCCTGCCCGGCGAGATCCGCGAGTTCTACGAGGGCATGGGCCGGCCCGACGCGGAAGCCTATTTCGCGACCCTCGACGCGGCGCTCGACACGCTCGATACCGGAGAGGGGCGCCTCGGCCTGCTGATGGGGGTGGACGGGCCGCAGCGCTGCAGCGACGCGCTGATAGAGATGACCGCGGACGCCAAGCAGCGGAACGGTCTCGGCCTCCACACCCACATGCTGGAGGCGAAGACCCAGGCGGCGATGCGCGATCCCTCCGAGGGTTTTGTGGCAAGGCTGGCGAGGCTCGGAATCGTCGACGAAAAGAGCTCCTTCGCCCATTTCGTCTGGTCGGCCGACGACGACATCGCGGCCGCGCGCGAGGCAGGACTGACCGTCATCCACCCGGCGCCGTCCAACGTGATGCTGGGCTCGGGCGTCTGCCCGATGCTGCGCCTCGTCGAGACGGGGATCCCGGTCGCGTTCGGCTCGGACGGGACGAATTGCAGCCCCGCCGCGCTGCTGGAGACCATCCGGGTCGCAGCCTACCTGTCGCGCGTGACGGAGCCCGATCCGGACAAGTGGATCGACGCGCCGGGCATGCTCGCGCTTTCGATGGAAGGCGGCGCGCGCGCGATGGGCGAGCCGGGCCGGATCGGCACGCTCGCGCCCGGCGCCAGGGCGGACATCCTCGTCATCGACACGCGCAACCACTGGCACATGCCGATGGGCGATCCCTGGCGTCACGTCCTGTTCTACGAGCAGGGCGCCGGCACCGAACATGTCTGGATCGACGGCCGGCAGGTGGTCCGCGGCGGCGAGGTGCTGACCGTCGACGAGGACGCGATCCTCGCCGAGGCGAGCGAGATCGCCGCCCGGTTCGCCGAGCGCATGGGCGGGCGGGAGGGCTTCATAGACGCACACCACGCCCCGTTCCGCGGCATGCTGCTGGATACCCACGCGCGCGACCTCGGGATCGAAAGGCTGGTCCGCTTGCGGTGAGTGGGGTGTGAGATCGAAACGCCGCAGGGCGTAGAAAATCGCACTTTCCCCGCACATCCGCGAAGCGCCGAAAGCCCGCTAGTCACAACGACTTGTAGCCCGCGCGGCGTTTGAGCGCGGCACTTCCGAATGACCTGCGCCATGCGCACGCCTGGCACGCGGTCATGAACGGCGAAAGCCTGCATGTCACAGGACGATTGCTCGGACATCGGCGCGCGTCAACGACGAACCGTTACGTTCACCTCAACGACGCGACGCTGAGCCAAGCCGCCGAGCGTGTGGCCGCATCGATTCAAGCGAAGCTGTCGGCGACGAACAATCGGGCAATGCGGTAGTGCCTCACTTTGACTTTCCGCAGGCGTCGGCGTTCACTCGCAGATACTCGTCGATGAACCGATCAGTGTGCAGTGCCACAACCGACAGGATGTAGCCAGCGTTGCCGCCGTGCGTCCCTGTCGAACCTACGTTCCACGTGGTCGCGGGACCGGCGGGATCGTCCATCCCTTCCGGCTTGAGCCAGAAGGCGACTGATACCGTCACCCATCTCTTGAAGTGGAAACCGACGGAAAAGGCCGTGCCGACCACGTTGACATTGACGTAGAGATGTAGAGACGACGACCGATCATTGTAGATGCGACCACCGCGCAACCGGCTTCGCACCGCCGTCTCAATGTCTCGTTTCTGAAGGCCGATCTTTCCGGCGTCGTCTGGCAAATCTTCCACGAGCAGGCCAACTGACTGGCAAGCATGCCACAGTTGGAGGTGGTCCATTTTCGTCGCTACGTCCGCCGCACCGGGCGTCGTGGCGAGCACTAGGGCAACGGTGACGGTCGGCAAGGTCAGGCGGCGCATGGGGCGATCCTCCACGCCGATATTGCATGAGAGACGCAACCTCCGCTACTAGCACCGCGCACGAAGTAGCGTTCGCGCAGCGAACGCTACTGGCAGGGCTGCCATCAGTATCAAACCGGTGGTCAACTACGATAACCGTTCCGAATCGCGTGGACGACCTGACAGGCGAAATGGCCAATGTCCAATTGCTGTCGCCGGAGATAGTGACAGGGTACGTCATGGTCTTCGATGCGACCGGGAGCGGCCTTCGCCAAGATGGGACTCGATGGGTGGATTTCTTCCGTGATGCCGTAAACCATCTGTCCGGTCGAGATGCTCCCGCGTGGGCGGCTGGAATGGTGGAAGCGTCCGCCATTGTGGAGGTCGACTTCGCCGCTGGGCCGCGCATTGTCGCCGCACCCGATATGTCAGCCTTCTTTGATCGTCTTGCCTCGTGTGTGCGAGACAGAAACCCGGACCGCTTTCGCAGAGGTGTGCGATAACGACCCATTGGGACAGGCTGGTGGAACGGATTGGCCGACGGTAGGAAATCCGTATCCGTTGCTCCGCAATGGCGCCGGGCAAACTCCGAGCCATATGGAGGCATCGGGATAAAGCTCCTATATAATACTGGTTTATATACTTGATGCTCCCTTAAGGGGTGGTATATACTTGATATATCAAACCACTTTAGGGACAGTTGCCATGGCGAAACTTGGCCGAATCGATAATGAGGTGCTGCGTGAAGCTGGCTTGGCGTTGATGCGTGAGAACGGAAAGCCTCTCACGAAACGTCAGAGCTTTGGCCGGTCAATGCTCTACTCCATGCCAAGTGGTGAGTCGGTGCGGGTTCGCACCAGCAATGACCATATACTTGTGGTCGTCGCCGACAAACCAACCGCAGACGCCCATCTGAATATCCAAGGTACCGATTGGCTCTTGATCGTGATGCCGGAAGTCGAGCGTGCCGAAGGCAAGGTCATCGCCTATTTGGTTCCTGCCAAGGAAGCCGAAGAGGCAGTCCGCAGAAGCCATCAAGCTTGGTTGTCCTCCAATCCCGAAACGAAGGGCAAGAACACCACTTGGAATCTCTGGTTTGATCATTCCTACTCCGGAATGGCAGGTAGAGAGGAAATGCACGGATACGCCGAGAAGTGGGCCATGTATCGTCTTTCAGGCGACATTTCGACCGGGGACATCGCGAGCATGTCCAGTGGTCAGCCAAGCGATATGGGAAATATCCAAGCCGAGGTTGAAGTCGCTCGGCAGCGCATTGCCCGCGCGGCTTCCGTCCTCCCCGATGCCGTGAAGATTTCCATCGACTTCACGGCTTAACCGACAAAGGGGAGGGAAGGAGCTTTCCGACTGTTTGATGGAAACAATGTGCAGGACATGACAGGATCGTGTCCTGAAGGTTGGGTAGGTATGGAGCAAGGGGGGCGGGATAGAATAGTCGGTGGCTTGTAACCTGCTGAAAACGCACTGAATTTTTTCCGTCAAGATGCGAGTTCATGGGCTTAGGCCAGCATCGCCGATGCGTGGGGCGTGGGTTTCCTGCCATCATGCTAATGTCCCGGCCCATGCCTAAGGACAGATCATTGTCCAGGGCGTCGATCCCGTCGGTCGACCTGCTGCTGGACACCGACGCCCTGCGGGAAGCAACCGTTCGCCACGGCCGCGCGCCGGTCGTGGAGTCGGCGCGCGAGGTGCTGGACGAGGTGCGGCGCGCGATCGGGACCGGCGCGGAGACCGACCCCGGCGCGGTCGAATCCTCCGCCCTCGCCGCCCGGATCGCGGCGCGGGCGGATGCGGCGGCGGCGCCGTCGCTCAAACCCGTCTTCAACCTGACGGGCACGGTGCTGCACACCAATCTCGGGCGCGCGAGCCTCGCGGCGCAAGCGATCGAGGCGGCGATCGAGGCGGCGGCCCTGCCCTCGACGCTCGAATACGATGTCGACCGGGCGGGACGGGGCGACCGCGACGGCCATGTCGAGGGGCTGCTGCGCCGTCTGACCGGCGCCGAGGCCGCGACCGTGGTGAACAACAACGCGGCCGCCGTCCTCATCGTCCTCTCGACGTTCGCCAGGGGGCGGGAGGTACCGGTCTCCCGCGGCGAGCTGGTCGAGATCGGCGGCTCGTTCCGGATGCCCGACGTGATGGCGGAGGCCGGCTGCATCCTGCGCGAGGTCGGCACCACGAACCGCACCCATCTCCGGGACTTCGCGGCGGCGATCGGCGACGAAACCGGGCTGGCGATGAAGGTGCACGCCAGCAACTACGCGATCCAGGGCTTCACGTCGGAGGCGCCGGAAGCCGAGCTCGCGGCGCTCTGCCGGGAGCGCGGCGTGCCGTTCGCGGTCGACCTCGGCAGCGGCGCGCTGTTGCGGCTGGAACGGTACGGGCTCGCGCACGAGACGACCGTGGAGGAGACGCTTGCCGCCGGCGCGGACCTCGTCACCTTCAGCGGCGACAAGCTGCTGGGCGGCCCGCAGGCCGGGCTGATCGTCGGGCGCCGCGATCTGATCGCGGAGATCAAGCGGAACCCGCTCAAACGCGCGCTCCGGGTCGACAAGATGACCCTCGCCGCGCTCGCGGCCACGCTCGCCCTCTATCTCGATCCCGACCGGATCGCCGAGCGGCTTCCGACGCTGCGGCACCTGACCCGGCCGGCGGACGAGATCGCGGCGCTCTGCGCGGACATCGCGCCGGCCATCCGGCAAAGCGTGGGGGCGGGCTTCGACGTCGAAACCGTGCCGTGCCTCGGCCAGATCGGCTCCGGCGCGCTTCCGGCCGCGAGCATTCCGAGTTACGGCATCGCAATCAGGCCGAAGGCCGCGCGCGGCGGCGGCGGAGCGCTCAAGCGGCTGGCCGCGGCGTTCGCGGCGCTTCCCGTGCCGGCGATCGGGCGCATCGCGGACGGCGCGTTGACCTTCGACCTCCGCTGCCTCGAAGACGCGGAGGCGTTCCGCGCCCAGCTCGCCCGTCTCTCGGTCGGGGACGCTCCCGAACGATGATCGTTGCGACGGCGGGCCACGTCGACCACGGCAAGACGTCGCTGGTGCGCGCGCTGACCGGGATCGACACCGACCGCCTGCCGGAGGAGAAGCGGCGCAACCTGACGATCGATCTAGGCTTCGCCTACACGCCGATTGAGCGCGGCGGCGTGATGGGGTTCGTCGACGTCCCGGGTCACGAGCGATTCATCCGCAACATGCTGTGCGGCGTGGCGGCGATCGATTACGCGCTGCTCGTGGTCGCCGCCGACGACGGGGTGATGCCGCAGACGCAGGAGCATCTGGCGATCCTCGACCTGCTCGGCGTGGGAGCGGGTGCGGCGGTTATCACCAAGACCGACCGCGTGGATCCCGAGCGGGTGGAGGAGGTGGAGGAGGAGGTCGAGCTTTATCTCGACGAAACCCGGCTTGCCGGCGCTCCCCGTTTCCCCGTGTCCTCGGTCGACGGGAGCGGCGTCGAAGCGCTGAAAGCCCATCTCGATTCCGTGGCGGGAGAAATCCGCCGCCGCCCGGCGGACGGGCATTTTCGTCTCGCCGTCGACCGGGCCTTCACCGTGGTGGGCGCCGGACTCGTCGTCACCGGAACCGCGTTCTCGGGCAGCGTGTCGGTAGACGACCGGCTCCTGCAGTCGCCCCGCGGGATCCCGGTGCGCGTGCGCGGCATCCACGCCCAGGACCGCAAGGCGGAGAGCGGCCGGGCCGGCGAGCGGTTGGCGCTCAACATCGTCGGCCAGTCGCTCGGCAAGGACGACGTCGCGCGGGGCGACTGGGTGGTGGAGGAAGCCGCGCATTTGCCGGTCCAGAGGATAGACGCGACGGTCCGCATCCTCTCCGACGAAACCCGCCCGGTCGCACACTGGACGCCGATGCATGTCCATCTCGCCGCCGCCGACGTCACGGGACGGCTCGCCCTGCTGGAAGCCCGATCGCTCGCGCCCGGCGAGTCGGGGCTGGCTCAGCTCGTGCTCGACCGGCCGATCGGCGCGATGCACGGCGACGGCTTCGTCCTGCGGGATCAGTCGGCGACGCGCACCATCGGCGGCGGGACCGTGGTCGACGTTCTGCCCCCGGCACGCGGACGCGCCCGCCCCGCGCGACTGGCATACCTGAAGGCGGTACAACGACCGGACGCCCGAGCGGCGCTGCAAGCCGCGGTCGACGCGGCCGACGACGCTGTCGATCTGGTGAAATTCGCGCGGGCCAGGAACCTGACCGAGACAGCGCGGGAGAACATCTGCTCGGCGGCGGACATGGTGCGGCTCGGGGACGGCGTGCGTGATGTCGCGTTCTCGCGACGGCGCTGGGAAGCGTTGAAATCGAGCGTCGGAGAGGCGCTCGCCCGCTGGCACGAGGGGAACGAGGATGCGGTCGGGCCGACCGAGGCCAATCTGCGCTCCGCGATGCGGCCTCGTATCGCGGTCGACCTCCTGAGGCTGGCAATCCCGGAAATGGAGCGAGCGGGCGTGCTGGTCCGCGAGGGCGCGCGCGTCCGGCTTCCGGACCACAAGCCGAAGATGACCGCCGCCGACGAGACGCTGTGGCGCAGGCTGGAGGCGCTGCTGGAGGACGGAGGAACCCGGCCGCCGCTGATCAGCGAGATCGCGGAGGAGACCGGGTTCGATTCCCGGAGGATTTCAACCTTCCTCGGCCGCGCCGCGAAGCTCGGCCTCGTGGTGGGGGCGACCAAGAACCGCTATTACCTGCCCGCCGCGCTTCGCGGCCTTGCCGACAGCCTGGAGGAAGCGGCGGGGGAGTCCGCCGACGGCACCGTCACCGCGGCGTCTTTCCGGGACAAGGCGGGGATCGGCCGCAACCTCGCTATCGAGGTGCTGGAGTATTTCGACAAGATCCGCTTCACCCGGCGCGCGGGCAACGAGCGCAGGATCCTGCGTCCCGCGAACGAGGTATTCGGCGGGGGCAGTTGAGGGACGCCCCTCGATACGGCGCTGGCGCGCCTACTCGGGATGAGGAGGACTTTTGCCTCCCACGACCCATCCCTCATCCTGAGTAGGCGCGAAGCGCCGTATCGAAGGGGGCTTATCCCGATTACTTGACAGCGGTTGGTTTGCGTGGCGCGGATCGGCGACCGCACCGTCGCCCCATCCCGGCGGGCGCGCATCCGTCCCGCCCTGCCGTCATGGTCGGCCTTCGCCGACCATGACGCGGGGAAACGGTTCCGTTCGGACCGGATACGCCCCGACACCTCCCGCAACGCCGGTCAAACTCCCACTCGTCAAGTAATCGGGATAAGCTCCTATCGAAGGGCGCCCTCCGCGATTCCCGGTTGACGCAATCGCCGCCGACGCCGCACTCTCGCCGCCGTGGAAAAGAAACGCGGCCCGGTGGCGCGCCCGGTCTTCAAAACCGGTGAGGGGCGTGAGACGTCCCTGGTGGGTTCGACTCCCACTCTTTTCCGCCATCCTTCACGAAGCGCCGTAACGCTCCTCGTAAGCCGCGACGGCGGCCTCGAAGCACTCGATGGGCGCGCGCACGACTCCGGCGCCGATCTGCCCGCCGTCGCGCCCCGCGATGCCGATGTCCATCACCGGCAAAACGCCGGTCTCGACCACGCGGTGGATGTCGATGCCCGTCGGCGTGCCGCGATAGCCGAGATAGGGGATCCTGTAATCGGCGTTCTCGCCGACCGCGATGGCGTAGAGCGCGAGGTTGCGCTCGACCATCGCCGCGGCCGAGCCGCCCTGGTACTGCTGCAGCGGGAACGCGGCCGCCTGCGCGAAGCCGCCGAGGCCGACGGTCTCGGCGATGATGCTCTCCCCGCCCATCCAGGCGATCTCGTCTTCCGTGTGCCCCTCGAACAGCTTGGCGTCGACCGAGGCGTGCGGGCCGGGGAACCAGCGGTCTCCCAGCCCGCTCACCCGGATCGCGAAGTTGTTGCAATTGAACGCCATCGCGCTGACGACGCTGGAGCCCTCGATCCCGGCGGCGGCGTCGGCGGTGCACTTGGCCGCCGCCATCGACAGCCTGAGGAAGAAATAGTTGTCCGCGGTCAGCGCCTCGACGGTCTGCTCCACGGCGGCCCGCTCAACGCCGTCGAGATGGAGGAGATGGGGAAACAGCGCGCATGTGAACAGGAGCGAGGCCGCGGTGTTGCGGCTGTGCAGCTCGTCGCCCATGTGCAGCGCGCGCCGCATCAGCGGCTTCAGCGGGATGCCGTCCGCGGCCCGCACCGCCTCGGCGAGGACGGGAGCGATGGTGTCCTGGACGAACAGAAGGCGCTCCCGCACCCCCTCGTCATAGACGCCGTAGTTGAGGCGGCGGGGATTGGTTCCCTCGTACATGTTGCAGAAACCGGTATTGCCTTTGGCCCGGTTCTCGACGACGAACACCGGCATCGAAGCGGTGTAGATGCCGGCGAGCGAGCCGACCGCGCCGTAGTCGTGGCAGCCGTCGACCGCGATCTCGCCCCGTGCGAGCTTGCGCGCCGCGTCCTCTGCGTCGGAGGCGAGCCCTTCGAACAGGGCGCCGCCGATCACCGCGTCGCGCTGCCCGCCGACATAGTCCTCCCAGGGCATCGGCGGACCGGAGGTGAGGACGGTATCGGGCGTCATTCCGGGCAACGCGTCGATCGCCGGCCGGATGTCGGTCAACACCGGCTCGGCTTCGTTCAATCGCGCGAAAGCGAGCGCGTTCGCTTCGGTTCTGTCCATGGTTTCCACCCGGTTTCCGGTCGACCCGCGGTTGCCATCAAAATGGACCGGGGCTAGTCTCCGCCGCAAGGGCCGGGAGCGGCCTGTATGGGGAATCAACCTTCTGGAGCGGACGTCATGGCTGCGGATACCACCAACCTGCCCTTCGTCAGAAACGCTTGGTATATCGGCGCGTGGTCGGAAGAGCTCGAGAGCGGAATGCTCGGGCGGACGATCATGAACCAGCCGCTGGTGTTCTTCCGCGACGCGGACGGCAAGGTGGGCGCTTTGGAGGACCGCTGCTGCCACCGGGGCGCGCCGCTGACGCACGGCACGGTGATCGAGACCGGGCTTCAATGCGGCTATCACGGGCTGGTCTACGACACCTCCGGCGCCTGTGTGACGGTGCCGGGCCAGGAGAGGATCCCGTCGGACGCGCGGGTGGTGAGCTACCCGGTCGTCGAGCGCAACCAGATCATCTGGATCTGGATGGGCGATCCGGCGCGCGCCGACGAGAGCCGGATCGTCGACTACCCCTATCACGATCAGCCCGGGAAATGGCCGCATCGCAAGGCGATGTTCCAGATCAAGGCCAACTACATGCTGATGATCGACAACCTGATGGACCTCACCCATCTGGGCTACGTCCACAACCGGACCATCGGCGGCGACCCCAACACCCATGTCACCGCCGACATGGAGACCAGGCCGACCGAGAACGGCGCCTACTTCATCCGCTGGCTGCCGGATTGCCAGCCGCCGCCGACCTATCAGAAGGGCGGCAGGTTCGAGGGGCGCATCGACCGGTGGCAGGAGTTCGAATACGTCGCGCCGGGCATCGTGTTGCAATGGTCGGGCGGTCTCGACGTCGGACGCGGCGCGCGCGAGAACCGCAACCAGAAAGGCTTCCACCTGCGCTTGCTGCACGGCGCGACACCGGAGACCGAGACGACGTTCCACTATTTCTGGTCGACATCGAACGGCTACCGTCAGGAGGAGCCGCAGGCGACCCAGGAAATGTACGACGAGATCTACCCGACCTTCATCGAGGACAAGACGATCATGGAGGCGCAGCAGGAGCGCCTCGACCTCGATCCCGACCGCAGCCTGGTGCCGATCAACGCGGACGGCGCGCTTGCGCTCGCCCGCATCGCCATCGACCGGCTGATCGCGCAGGAACAGGCGACGGTCGCCCAGGCCGCGGAATAGAAGCGCCGGCGCGCACGCCATCTTCGGCGCAACGAGGCCGCCGGCCGGCCCGGTCGGCGCGTCCCGCCTTGGAGACTGTTGAATGAGCGACCCGGAGTTCGATGTCGTCGTCGTGGGCGCCGGCAACGCGGCGCTGTGCGCCGCGCTGGCGGCGGAGGAGAACGGCGCGAAGGTGCTGGTGCTGGAACGCGCCAACGAGGACGAATCGGGCGGCAATTCGCGCTTTACCGCGGGCGCGATGCGTGTCGTCTATGACGGGGTCGACGACCTCAAGGCCTTGATGCCCGACCTCACCAACGAGGAGATCGCCAACACCGATTTCGGCACCTATACCCAGGACCAGTTTTACGACGACATGGCGCGGGTCACGCAATACCGGGCCGATCCGGACATGGTCGAGCTGCTGGTCACGCGCTCGCGCGACACCCTCCTCTGGATGCGCGAGAAGGGGGTGCGGTTCGCGCCGATCTGGGGCCGCCAGGCATTCAAGGTCGACGGCAGGTTCAAGTTCTGGGGCGGGCTCACGGTGGAGGCCTGGGGCGGCGGTCCCGGGCTGGTCGATTCGCTGCACGAGATCGCGACGAAACGGGGCATCGAGATCCGCTACGGCCACCGCGCCACGGAGCTGATCTTCGACGGCGTGACGGTGAGCGGAGTCAAGGTGAAGACCGGGGGCCGGATCGAGGATATCCCAGCGAAGGCCGTGGTGCTCGCGGCCGGCGGTTTCCAGGGCAACTACGAGTGGCGCACGCGCTATCTCGGCCCCGGCTGGGAACTCGCCAAGGTGCGCGGGACCCGGTTCAACACGGGCGACGGCATCCGCATGGCGCTCGACATCGGCGCGATGCCCTACGGCAACTGGTCGGGCTGCCACGCGGTCGGCTGGGAACGGAACGCGCCCGAGTTCGGCGACCTCGCGGTGGGCGATCAGTTCCAGAAGCACAGCTACCCGTTCGCCATCATGGTCAACGCGACGGGTCGGCGCTTCGTCGACGAGGGCGCGGATTTCCGCAACTACACCTACGCCAAGTACGGCAGGGTGATCCTCGAGCAGCCTGGACAGTTCGCCTGGCAGATCTTCGACGCCAAGGTCCTTCATCTGAAACGCGACGAGTACAACATCCGCCAGATCACCAAGGCGACCGCGAACACGCTGGAAGAGCTCGCACCGCAGCTCGACGGGGTCGATCCAGATGCCTTCCTCGACGAGGTGAAGACCTACAACGCGGCCGTCCGCACCGACATTCCCTTCAACCCCAACGTCAAGGACGGGCGCCGCACGGAAGGACTCGCGATCCCCAAGTCGAACTGGGCCAACACGATCGACGAGCCGCCGTTCGAGGCCTATGCGGTGACCTGCGGCATCACGTTCACCTTCGGGGGTCTGCGCATCGACACCGATGGGCAGGTGCTCGACACCGAGTCGGAGCCGATCCCGGGCCTCTACGCGGCGGGAG
Source organism: Alphaproteobacteria bacterium (assembly GCA_965202835.1). Classification (GTDB taxonomy): domain Bacteria; phylum Pseudomonadota; class Alphaproteobacteria; order MPNO01; family MPNO01; genus MPNO01. The sequence goes on from CBDBCA010000003.1 coordinate 775,641, forward strand.
AGCTGGTCGGCGGCATCTTCTATTTCAACTACCCGGGCGGCAGCGGGCTGACCTCGGGCTCGGTATTCGGCCGCATCGCCGGCGCGTCGGCATCGACGGCGTAGTGTCCGTTTCGGATGGAGGCCGTCCGCTCGTCTCACCGGGCGCGCGCCCTTCGATACGGCGCTTCGCGCCTACTCAGGGTGAGGGAAGGATGAATTCAACCAAGAAATCTTCCTCATCCCGAGTAGGCGCGAAGCGCCGTATCGAGGGACGACCCGCCGAGCGTTGAGGAGGAACCGACTTGCCGGTCATCGTCGCCGAGAACGATCCGATCATCCGCAACATCCAGGTCGTCCTCGATCCGGACACGCCTGCCGACCGGCAGGACGCGATCGCCGACTACTTCTCGGTCGATCTGCCGGATTTCGACGCCTGGCGGAACGAGTTGCGTAGCCGCGTGCCCTCGGTCTTCCCGGCCGAGTTCCACATGGCGGACGACACCGACGCCTTCCGGGCGGCGCTGCCCGACGCCGTCGGAGCGATCGTCGAGGGCATGGCTTTCGGCGCGGGGGAGCTCGATTGCGCGCCCAACCTCAAGATCGTGCAGAAATTCGGGGCGGACCTCCGCAACATCGACCTCGCGGCCTGCGCGGCCCGCGGCGTACAGGTCAAACCGCTCAGACGGCGGGTCAACGGCGCGGTCGCCGAGCACGTCTTCGCCCTGATGCTGGCACTGGCCAAGAAGATCTGCGAGATCGACGGGCGGATCGACCCCGACAGTCTCGAAGAGATCGGCTACGCACCGAAGCTCTATGACAGCCGGCATTGCGGGCGGTCCAACTGGGGCCGGATCGGCGGGATCGGAACGCTCGAAGGGGCGACGCTAGGGGCCGTCGGGCTGGGCGAGATCGGGCGCGAGCTCGCCAGGCGCGCCTCGGCCTTCGGCATGGAGGTGCTCTACTACCAGCGCCGCCAGCTCCCGCCTGAAGTGGAACGGGCGCACGGCGCCAGCTATTGCAGCTTCGACGAGTTGCTTGAGCGATCCGATTACGTCTCCGTCCAGCTTCCGTCGAACGCGGAAACGAGAAACATGTTCGACGCGGCGGCGTTCGGCCGGATGAAGCCGGGCGCGGTGCTGATCAACGTCTCGCGGGCGGAAATCCTCGACCGCGCCGCGCTGATCGAAGCGCTCGAAAGCGGCCGTCTCGGCGGCGCGGGGCTCGATGTGTTCTGGGAGGAGCCCGCGGCACCGGACGATCCCCTCACCCGCTTTCCCAACGTGGTGATCACGCCGCACACCGCGGTCGCGGCTCGCTGGAACGGTGCGCGGGACGTGGAGGAAGCGGTGCTCAACTTCGCGGAGGCGATCGGCTGAACCCGGACGCGACCCGGCGGATCGCGGAGTTCGCCGCGGGCCTCGCCTTCGACGACATCCCGGAGGCGGCCCTGGAGCGCGGCAGGGTCCACGTTCTCGACTGCCTCGGCCTCGCCATCGCGGGGGCCCGCACCGACGCCGCCCGGATCGCGCGGGACCATGTGGACGCGCTGGGCATTTCGGGCGGCGCCGCTTCGGTCCTTGGGACGCCGGGCCGGACCGCGCCCCGCTTCGCCGCATTCCTCAACGCGGCCGCAATGCACGCGGACAATTTCGACGACACCAACCCGCAGGCGGTCGCCGAGCGTAACGGCGGCATCCATGCGACCGCGCCGGTGCTCGCCGCCGCGCTCGCTATCGCCGAGGAACGGGGCGCGGAGGGGCGCGCCCTGGCCGCCGCGCTCCATGCCGGGATCGAGATCGCCTGCCGGATCAACCATGCGATCGACGCGCGCCATTACCAAGGCGGGTTTCACGCGACGGGGACGCTTTCGACCTTCGGCGCCGCGGCGGCGGCGGCGATGCTCAAGGGTCTCGACAGAGACCGGATCGGCCACACGCTCGCCTTCGCAGCAAGCGCGGCGGCAGGCGTTCGACAGAATTTCGGCTCCATGGTGGAAGTGCTTCACCCGGGCCTCGCGGCGGAGGCGGGAATCGTTGCCGCGGACATGGCCGCGCGGGGGCTGGTCGGCGCCGCCGACGCGCTCGGCGGCAAGGTCGGATATTTCGAGGCCGCGGGCGGCGGGTTCGATGTCCAGTGGCTCGAAGGTCTGGGCGATCCCTGGGCCATCGTTGACCCTGGGATGTGGATCAAGCCGTTCCCCAACGGCGCGCTGACCCATCCGGCGATGTCCGGTTTGCTTGCACTGAAGGACGAGCGCGGGTTCGACGGCGGGGACATTTCGTCCATGTCGGTGAGAACCAACCGGCGTGTCCTCGAAACCCTGATCCACCACGATCCCAGGAGCATCGGCGAGGCGCGTTTCTCGATGCAATTCGCGCTGGCCCTGATCGCCGTGGAAGGCCGCGCCGGACTGGCGGAGTTCACCGAGGCGACGCTCGCCCGACCCGATATCCGCGCGGCGATGGGCCGGGTCTGGTTCACCGCCTATGACGAGCCCGAACCGGACTACACCAACATGACCACGCTTCTCGACGTGACGCTCGCCGACGGAACCGGCCTCCACAGGCGCTGCGACTGGGCGCAGGGCTCCACGCAGTCGCCGATGAGCTTCCAGGCCGCGTGCGGGAAATTCCGGCAATGCGCCGCGTTCGTCGACTTCCCGCCGGATTCCGCCGAAGCCTTGATCGAAATCGTCGACAACCTGGAATCGCTGGACGACGCGGGCCGGATCGCCTCGATTTGCCGACGGAGCCGGGAAGGGCAATAGTCCTCCCTAGTCGTCACCATCGGGGGAAGAAACGATGCACGACATCCGGCGGGTGGTCACCGGCCACGACGAGAACGGCAAGGCGGTGGTCGTCATGGACGGCGCCGCGCCCAACGTCCGCACCCGGCCGGTCGGCGACCTGGTCGCGACCCAGCTCTGGCGGACCTTCCAGACCCCGGCCGACAACAGCGGCCACGAAGACCCCGCGACGGGCGAAATCAGGACACCGCCGCCGCCCGGCGGCACGGTGTTCCGGATCACCGAATTTCCGCCGGTAACGCCCGAGGTGGAGGCGCTGGAGCACAGCGCGGTCGCGGCGGCGCTGGGCGCGATCCCGGCGGGCGATATCGTCAACAAGCATCCCTTCATGCACCGGACCAACTCGGTCGACTACGCGATCGTGCTGTCGGGCGAGATCGACATGCTGCTGGACGACACGGAAGTGCGCGTCAAAGCGGGCGACGTGATCGTCCAGAAGGGCACCAACCACGCCTGGGTCAATCGCGGCACCGAGCCCTGCCGCATCGCTTTCATCCTGATCGACGCCGAACCGGTCCCCAACGCGGTGTGAGCGGGTCCTACTCGAACGGCAGGAGGACGGTGGCCCCCGTCGTCCGCCGCGCTTCGATCATGCGGTGGGCCTCGGCCGCCTCGCTCAGCGGGTAGAGGTGGTTGACGGCGGGCTTGACCGCGCCACTCTGGACCGCCTGGAACAGCTCATCCGCCCCCGCGACCAGATCCTCCCGCTTCGCCATGTAGTGCATGATCGCCGGCCGCGTCAGGAACAGCGAGCCACGCGCGCCGAGCTCGATCACGTCGACCGGGTCGGGCGCGCCCGAGGCATGGCCGTAGCTCGCCATCATGCCGAGCGGGCGCAGGCAGTCCATCGAACGGCGGAAGGTGTCCTTGCCGATCGATTCGTATACCACCGCGCAGCCCTCGCCGTTCGTGACCTCCTTGACGGTCGCGACGAAGTCGCCCTCGCCGTGGACGATCGCGTGATCGCAGCCGGCGGCGCGGGCCTGCGCGGCCTTTTCCTCCGTGCTTACGGTTCCGACGACGGTAGCGCCGAGATGCCTGGCCCACTGGCACAGGATCAGCCCCATGCCGCCCGCCGCCGCATGCACCAGGATCGTGTCCCCCGACTCGACCCGGTAGGTGCGCCGGAGCAGGTATTGCGCGGTGAGTCCCTTCAACATCAACCCGGCGACGGCACGTGCGTCGATCCCTTCGGGCACGCGGACCGCCTTCTCGGCCGGGTAGATGCGTTCCTGCGAATAGGCGCCGTGCGGCGGCATGGCGTAGCCCACCCGGTCGCCCGGGGAGAGGCCTTCCACCCCCTCGCCCACATCGGTGACCACGCCGGCGCCCTCGAAACCCAGCACCAGCGGCAGCTCCGGCACCGGCCAGGGATGCGGCATACCGCGGCGGTGATAGGTGTCGACATAGTTGACGCCCACCGCCTCGTTGCGGATGCGTATCTCTCCCCTGCCGGGCGCGCCGACCTCGACCTCTTCCCAGCGGAAGACGTCGGGCGAGCCCTTTTCGTAAATCACCGCCGCCATCGGCATGTCGCAACTCCCCGGTTACATCCGGGCGCAGAATAACGGCGGGAAGCGGCGGGCTACAGGGTTTGCCGGGTTTCCCGGCATCCGACATACTCGCCTCGAACCAACGGTTGCGGAGGTCCTGGGGATGGAGTTTCACGGCCCGTCCACGGTCGACGAGGCGGTTTCGCTGCTGGCCGCGGACGAGGAAGCGCGATGTCTCGCCGGTGGCGCGACGCTGGTCGCGATGATGAACGCGGACCTCTTGATGCCGACCGCGCTGGTCAGCCTCCGTCACATCGAAGCGCTCAGGGGGATCTCCGCGGACGCAGATGGCGGGCTGCGCGTGGGCGCTATGACGACCCACCGCGAAGTGGCCCACGCTGCGGGTCTGGAAGGCGCACACGCGCTTCTTTCGGAGACGGCGCGGGTGATCGGCCACCCGGCGATCCGCAACATGGGAACCATCGGCGGGTCGATCGGACACGGCGATCCGCAGGCCGACTATCCCGGCGCGCTGGTGGCGCTCGACGCCGGAGTGGAGGTTCAAGGACCGGGCGGGGCGCGGACCGTCGCGGCCGGGGACTTCTTCGTCGACTATCTGGAGACCGCGCTCCGACCGGGCGAGCTGATCACGGCCGTCACTTTGCCGCCTTCGCCCACGGGCGCGTTCGGCGCCTATGAGAAATTCGCGCGGGTGGAGGGCGATTACGCGACGGTTTCGGTCGCCGCGGTCGTCGCGATGGAAGACGGCCGGTGCGGCTACGCCCGCGTTGCGCTCGGAAGCTGCGGGCCGGCCCCGGTCCGCGCCGGGACGGCGGAGGAACGCTTGACAGGGAGCGCGCTCGCCGATTCGGACATCGCCGAGGCCGCCGCGATCCTTCGCGAGGAGTGCGACCCGGTCGACGACGTCCGGGGTTCGGGAGAGTACCGGATGATGCTGGTCGAACCGCTGCTGGGCCGCGCGCTCCGCGCGGCCGTGGCGAAGGGAGGGGCGCAATGAGCGAGGCGATCCCGATCTCGTTGAACATCAACGGCCGCACGCACCAGCTTTTCGTCCGGCCCTCGCACACCCTCCTTCAGGTGCTGCGCGAGCAGGTGTTGCTGACCGGCTCCAAGAGGGGCTGCAACCAGGGCGTCTGCGGCGCGTGCTCGGTGATGATCGACGGCGCCGTGATGCGCGGCTGCCTGACCCTGGCCGTCGACGCCACGGGGCGCGACATCGTCACGGTCGAAGGCCTCGCCGAAGGTAACGCGCTTTCGCCGGTCCAGCAGGCGTTGCTCGACCACGGCGCGGTTCAGTGCGGGTTCTGCATGCCGGGCATGGCGGTGGCGGCGACGGCGATGCTGGCGGACAACCCCGATCCGAGCGACGACGAAATCCGCGACGGGCTCTCGGGCAATCTCTGCCGCTGCTCGGGCTACGTGAAGGTGATCGAGGCGGTGAGGTCCGCGAGCGGGAGGGGCGCGTCATGAACGAGTATGTCAATCCCGTGGGCCAGGGAATCCCGCGGCTCGAAACGCGCGACAAGATCACCGGCAAGGCGGTCTACGCCGACGACATGTCGCGCCCCGATATGCTGATCGGGGTGATCGTGCCGAGCCCCTACGCGCATGCCAGGATCGCCGGCTACGACACCTCCGCCGCGCTGGCGCTCGACGGCGTCGAGGCGGTAGTGACGGGCGAGGATATCGGCGACCACAAGATCGGCCCCTTCATCAAGGACGAGACCGCGCTCGCCGTCGGCAAGGTGCGTTACATGGGCGAGCCGGTGGCCGCGGTGGCGGCGATCGACCCGGAGACTGCCAGGGAAGCCGCGAGGCTGATCGACATTACTTACGAGGAATTGCCGGCCGTCTTCGATACCGACGCCGCGACCGACGCCGATGCGCCGATCCTGCACGAAAATTCAGGCGACTACATCAGGGTGTTCGAGGCGGAAAGCGGCGGCAACGCGATGGCGATCATCGAGATCGTCGAGGGCGACGTCGCCTCCGCCTGGGACCGTTGCGCGGCGATCGTCGAGGGAAACTACGAAACCCAGGCGCAGTGCCACGCCTACATGGAACCGTGCTCCGCTCTCGCCGAGATCGATTCGAACGGCAAGATCACCATCTGGTCATCCAACCAGTCGGTGTTCCACGTCCAGTCCTTCGTCGCGGACTCCCTCGGGCTGCCGATGTCCAAGGTGCGCTGCGTCACGCCGCAGGTGGGCGGCGCGTTCGGCGGCAAGATGGAGCAGACCGTGCAGCCCGCCGCCGCCGCGCTCGCCCGCGCCACGGGACGGCCGGTCAAGGTGACGCTTACCCGCGAGCAGGATTTCGAGATGATCCGGGCCCGGCACCCCGGCAAGGTGTGGATGAAGACCGGCGCGGCGGCCGACGGCACGCTGCTCGCGCGCGAGGTCAGAGTCGTGCTGGACGCCGGAGCCTACGCCGACGACAGCCCCGGCGTGGCCGGGATCGCGGCGCTGTTCTGCCGCGGGCCCTACCGCATCGAGAACGTCTCGATCGAATCGCGCCCGGTCTACACCAACAAGCTGCGGTCGGGCGCGTTCCGGGGCTTCGGCGGACCGCAGGTCGCCATCGCCGGAGAAACCCAGATCGACGAGATCGCGGACAAGCTCGGCATGGACCCGATCGATGTCAGGCTCAAGAACGCCGTCCGGCCCGGCGAGGAATGGATGATCGGGGTCGCCCTGAACAAGGCCGGGCTTTCCGAATGTCTGGAGAGGGTCCGGGCAGCCTCGGGATGGGACGACAAGCGCAAGGCCGCGTCGAACGGAACCGGCCGGAAGCGAGGCATCGGGCTCGCCTGCGTCCCGCATATCTCGGGCGTGCTGACCTCGGGAGCCATCGTCCGCATCCTGGAGGACGGCACGGCCGTGCTGAACACGGGCGCGGTCGACAACGGACAGGGCTCGGACACGGTGCTTGTGCAGATATGCGCCGGCGCGCTCGGCCTCGATGTCGACCAGGTGAGCGTGGCGACGCCCGACACCGACGGCTCGCCCTATAACTGGGGCACCACCGCGAGCCGCGTTACCTACATGGCGGGACGCGCCGTGGTCGCCGCATCCGAGGACGCCGTTTCCCAGCTCAAGCAGCGCGCGGCGATCATGATGGAGTGCGCCGAGGAGGATCTCGAGCTTCGCGACGGCGGCCGCATCGGGATCAAGGGCGTGCCGGAAGCGGAGGTCGGGTTCCGCGACATTTCGGGCTTTTCACACTGGGTGGCCGGCGGGCCGGTCATCGGCACCAATTCGCTCGCCTATGACGGTCCCGATTTCGACCCCAAGCGGGGCTACCTCAAGGGCTTTCCGTTCGGCAAGATCGGCACTTGGATCTTCGCCGCGCAGGCGGTGGAGGTGGAGGTCGACGAGGCGACCGGCCGGATTACGCCGCTCAAGATCTGGTCGGCGCACGACATCGGCAAGGCGATCAACCCGACGGCGGTGGAGGGCCAGATCCAGGGCGGCATCGTCCAGGGGCTCGGCTACGCGCTGTGCGAGGAGATGGTCTGGGATTCGGGCCGTCTCGCGAACCCGTCCCTCATGGACTACAAGATCCCCGGCATCATGGATGTCCCGCCCGAGATCGAGACCATGCTGGTCGAGGATCCGGACGAGGATGGACCGTTCGGAGCCAAGGGCATCGGCGAACCGCCCATCGTCGGCGTCGCGCCGGCGATCTCCAACGCGGTCGCCCATGCCACGGGGACCCGGCTCAAACGGCTCCCGATGACGCCGGAACGCGTGCTGCGCGGTTTGCGGGGGTAGCCGTCCAGTCGGGATATGCTCTAGAGTCTGTGTCAGCATCTGGACCTTGAGGGGTACCGACCATGGCCGATTCAGGAGTGCCCGCGCCGGCCCAGGCGGCCGATTACCACGTCGTCACCCGCGGCGTTCATCACCTCGCGCTCACCACGGAGGACATGAAGGAGACGACCGAGTTCTTCGTGAACGTGATCGGCATGCCGCTGGTGCACGCGATGAAGGTCCCGGAGGGGGTCGGCACCGGCCCCGGCAATCGCGGCAACCCGCCTTGGGAGTGCATCCGCCACTACTTCTTCGACATGGGGAACGACAGCCTTCTCGCGTTCTTCGAGATCCCGAAGGGCGAGAAGCCGCGATCCGACCGCGACGCCATCGGCGGCATGCAGCACTGCGCCTTCTCGGTCACCGCCCAGCGGTTCGAGGAGATCCAGCAGCGGCTGACGCGTCACGGCGTTCCCTTCGACGGGCCGATCGACATCCTGCCCGGCATGGTCTCGATCTACTTCAAGGACCCGAACGGCATCCGGCTGGAAGCGTGCTGCCACCCCGCGGAGGGCGAGAGCCAGGGCGTGATCCCGAAGGTCACCCAGACCAAGGCGGAAGCGGCCGAGGAGCTCGAAACGCTGGACGTGGATTCCGCGTGGATCGACGCGATGACCGAGGTGCTGCCGGCGGAGCGGTAGGGCGTATCGGATCTGATTGGAACCGCCCTGTCGGCATCTTCCGCATCGTACCCACGAGGACACGCCCCGGGTTCAGGCATCGGCCTCGTTGGCTTCCTCCACGCGGCCGATTTCGATCAGCAGTCTGCAATGATCGCTCGGTCCCCACTCATCGATTTCGTTAAGCGCTCGAACGCTTACGCGGTTGTGGAACCCACGCGACGCGAAAGCATAATCGAGCTGTCGATTGGCTTCCCCCGGCGCTTGTTGTCGGGTGTGGTATGTCGGCACATTCCGGGTATCGGCAGGGACACCGGGTTGGGGTGACGGGGACGGTCGACCGTTCGGAAGCTGCGGCCCCAGGAACTCCAGCCCGAGCGCTTCGAAGCGATCCCAGACGGTGCGCTCGCGTCTGAAATACCGAGTGACCTCCGTAGTTGAGTAGCACAAATTCAGATCGCCTGCTGCGAGAATGCGATGGCGGGACGGGTCTGCATAGTCGATGAAGGTCGAAAGGTCGGAAAGGATGCGGTGCGCCGAGAGATCGGCGTGAATCCCCGGCCTTTTTCCGGCGGACGGATGAGCTCTCATCCACCGCGCATACATCGAGACTGCGATGAATGCCTCCTCCGGCCTGTCGGGCAGACTTACTCTGGCGCAGGCTATGGTTCCGATACCGCTGGCGCCGATTTCCCGCTCGTCCAATTCGCTCCAGGGCGGAGCCTGCCGGAACCATTGGAGCTCAACCCGGTCCGACAACTGCACGACCAAGGGCCAGCGGTCGAAGAATGACCGATCCCAGAACACATCATCCTCGTAACGCACAGGACGCCTCAGATCGCCGGGTGGACTCCCAGCCTCCTGCAAGAGCGCGACGTCCGCTTCTCCACGGTCCGCCATCGCCGCGAGTTCGCGCCATGGATCGTCCCGTTTGGCGATGTTCCAGCTAACGACCTTGATCGTGCCCCTGGCGAGATCAGTCGACATCTACGGTGAATCCCTCACTGGTCATACACGCGTCCATTTACTCGCGCTTCGCCGTTTCTCATTTCGGTGTGTTCGTCTCTCTACACTTGAGGGAATACTGCAGCCAAGCTATAGAAATGTTTCAGTTTTCCGTGGGCGCAGCAAAATTCGTGGATGCTCGGCCTTCGCCGAGAATGACGACAGAAATTGCCGTCTATCTTAGAGCCCTCGCGCCCAGCCTGAGATCAATTCCACCACCTGCGCGAGAAGGTCCGGCTGGCCGTCCATGTAGTGGGTCGCGCCGGCGATCTTGTGATAGGCCTCGCGGCTTCCGGCGGCGTCCGACCAGAGTTTGATGTCGCCAGGGAAAACCGCCGAGTCGGCGGAAAATTCGAGATTGAGCACCGGTACCGAAGTTCGCGCGAGACACGCCGGCCCGTCCGCGCGCGATTCGGGCGACCATTGGCTGAGCCACGAGGTGAGCGTGGTGAAACGCCCGACATTGTTGGCGCCGTAGTTGATCGCTCCGGGCTCTCCCCAGATCGATTCGGGCGGCCGGTCGTTGGGATCGAGGGTGAGGTCGGTCACGCGCGGATCGGCCATCGTCCGGTAAACCAGGAAGGCCTCGTCGCGCGGCCCGCCCTCGCGCCCGCGCAGGTAACGGAGCCTCGCGTAGGCGCGCGCGGTGATGCGCTCGACGCGCGCGCGCTGCGCCGCCCGCACCTTGGCGACGAAATCCGGCGCATAAGGCGGGCCGTGCTCGGGGTTGTAGATGTCGAGCGTCGGATCGACGCCGAGCGGATCGTCCTCGGCGATGACGGATGCGTCGATCCACGCCGCCATGATGTGGCCGCGCCCGGGATGGGCGCCGAACAGCGCGATGCCGTCGGCGGGCGGCAGGTCGCCGGGGTCGATCTCGATCGGATCGCCGGCTGGCGTCTCGGAGATGGTCAGGTTCTCGGCCTCGGCCTGGTAGAGCGCGACGGTGGACGCACCGCCCGAATTGCCGAGCAGCACGATGCGCTCGTAGCCCTCGTCCCTCAGATACCGCACGCCGGCGCCGAGGTCCTGGATCACGCGTTCGAACAGGAGCATCGTGTCGTTGCCGACATAGCGCGTGTTGAGCGCGAGCAGGCTGACCCCCGCGGCGGGCAGATGGGGCATCAGGTAGTGCCCCATGAAGTTGCTGGTCGGGTGGACGACGATCGCCGCCGCCTTCCTGTCCGCGGCAGGCGCGAGCGCGCAGTAGATCCGGGGCCATTTCTGCATCAGCCCGGACTGGCTCTCCATCGCCCCGCCCGGCTTGACGTCCAGGACGACGAGCTCGCGTTCGGCCATGGCGGGAATCCTACTCGGCGGCGATACGGCCCGGACGGTTGGTCCACCGGGCGAGGAGCTCGTGGGCTTCCGCGGCCTTCTTCTCAAGCTCCTTCTTGCCCGAGATGCGGCAGGTGAGCTCAAGCCGGATGTCGTTGGGGTCGAAGAAATAGATCGACTTGACGAAGTCGTGGTCGGTCACGCCGAGCACGTCGACCCCTTCCGCCTCCAGACGCGCCTTGGCGGTTTCCAGCGCCTCCTCGTTCTCGACCTCGAGCGCGAGGTGGTTGACCCAGCGCGGCGTGTCGGGATCGCGCCTGGTGATCTCGTTGTCGCCGAGATCGAAGAAGGCGACGTAGGACCCGTCCTTCATCTCGAAGAAGATGTGGACATAGGGCGAATACTCGCCGGTGCTCGGCACGATGTCCGCCGAGACCACATGCGCGAGCGGCAGGCCCAGCACGTCCTCGTAGAAATGCCGGGTCTCCTCGGCGTCGCGGCAGCGATAGGCCCAGTGATGAAGGCTCTTGATCGAGGGCATCATGGCGTCTCTCCTCGATAGGCGCCCAGGTTCAAGCGGCGACTGGCGCGCGCACGGGGAAATAGGTCTCCAGCCAGTCCGTGATGACGCGGTGCACGCGGACATTGCTCTCGGCGAACATGAAATGGTCGGTATCGGCGGTCAGGTGCAGATCGGTCGGCTGGCCGGCGCGCTTGAACATCTCGATCGACTGCTCGGTGGGCGTGACCGAGTCCTCCGAGCTGTGCAGCAGCAGCAACGGCCTGGGCGCGATGTTACCCACCACGTCGTCGGCGACGAAGTCGTACATCGACTGCGCCGTTTCGGCGGGAAACTCGCTCACCGAATTGGCCGCCAGGTTGTTCCTGAGATGCGGCGGTATCGGCACGATGTCGTAGCGCGGCACCATCAGGGACTCGCCGGTTTCCTCGCGGTGACGCCTGCCGGCTTCGAGCATGTCGATGAACTTCTTCCACGCCTCCGGCGTCGGGTGTTGGCCGCGGAACTTGCGCGCGCCGTCGCCCCACCCGCCGGACGAGATTACCGCCCCGATTCCGTCACACACCCCGGCGGTGTAAACCGCGACCGCTGCCCCGAAGCTCGAACCGATAGCGCCGATGCGCTCAGGATCGACCTCCGGCCGGCCGGAGAGCCAGGCATGCGCCGCCTTGGTGTCCTCGACCTGTTCGAGACAGATGATCCGTCCGAACTCGCCGTCGCTCTCGCCGCAGCCGCGCATGTCGAAGCGCAGGGTCACGTAGCCCAGATCGGTCAGCATCCGGCACGGACGCACGCAGTTATCGGAGGTCTTGTTGCCGCCGAACCCGTGCAGGACGAGAAAGGCCGGGCGGCTTTCCGCCGGCTCCATGCCGTCGGGGACATGGAGGATGCCGCGGAGCGCGAGCCCGTCCGACTCGAACGTGACGTGTTCTTCCCGCGCCATGCTATCTCCCCTGCTCGCTGTCGCGCGCACCATAACGCAGTTCCAGTTCGGCGACGAGGGTGCGGGCCACGGCAACCGCGCTTTCGATCGTCTCCGTGCCGTCCGGAAGATCGGTCGTATCGCCGAAATGGACGACCACCCGGCGTAGCCTCGGCCAGCGGCGGTGTCTGGGAAGAACCTCGAACGTTCCCGCGATATAGGCGGGCGCCAGCGCGACCGGACGTTCGGTGAGGAGGATGCCGATCCCGCGCATGAAGTCCTGCAGGCGGCCGTCGGGAGAACGCCAGGATTCGGGAAACCAGACCACGCTCTCGCCCCGTTCGATCAGCCCGCCGGCGATGGCGAGACCCTCGGCCGGGCCGCGGTCGTCGATCGGGAAGAGCTGCACGATCCGGGCGAGCCAGCGGAGACCCGGTGAACCGAAGACGCGGGCGCGGTCGGCGCTCCACCAGAGGGTGCGAAACGTCCGCCAGGGCAGCGCCGCCGCGAGCACCAGCGGATCGATGTCGCTTGCATGGTTGGCGATCAGAATCAGGGGTTTGCCGGTATCGGGAGCCTGACCGTACCGGCGGACGCGGAACGCCGCCTTCATCGCCATCCGGTTGAGCCAGTAGGCGGTCCAGCAGACGAGCCGGCCGAACCCCCGCAGACGGGCGGGAGGCACGACCTCCGCCGGGCCCTCCGCCGCCGCCCGCGGCGCGTCGATGGCGGCGCGGACGAGGTCCGCCAGGGTCACGACCTCGGCCAGCGCGTCGGGCGCGAGCGTCATGCCCAGATCGCTCTCGATCTGCTGGGCGATTTCCAGCCAGGCGAGCGAATCGACGCCGAGGTCGAGCTGGGGGCTGGTCGCGAGACCGATCGAGTTGTCGCCGAAACGGGCGCGCATGAGGGCGAGAATCCGGACGGCTCTCGGGTCGTCGGCGAGTGTGGCGTCGAACCTCGGGTCCGTTTCGGGCCCGACGCGTTGGCCGGCTCCCTCGAACAGCTCCGGCAGGCGGAACCGCCGCAGCTTGGCGAGCCGGGTCCTCGGCAACGCCTCGCGATGGATGCGGTAGGCGGTGACCCGCTTGTAGGGCGCGAGGCCGGCGCCGGCCTCGGTGACGGCGATTCGGATCGCGTCTTCCAGCCGCTGGGTCTCCGCCCGGCGAAGCGCGTCCTCGTCGGGAACGATCAACGCCGCCAGACCGCCGTCGAGCTCGAACACCCCGGCCTCGGCGATCAGCGGGCTCGCGCAAAGCGCGGCCTCCACCTCCTCCGGGCCGATGTTCTTGCCGCCCGACAGTACGATCACGTCCTTGCTGCGCCCGGTGATGACCAGCGAGCCGTCGGCGTCGACGCGGCCGAGATCGCCGGAGCGGAACCAGCCGTCTTGGGTGAACACCGCCTCGGTCGTCGCGCTGTCTCGGAAATAGCCGGAGAAGACGTGCGGTCCGCTGAGCTGCACTTCGCCGATCCCCTCTTCGTCGGGATCGGCGATGCGAAGCCCGCTACCCTCGACCGGCTTGCCCTCGGTGCCGATGCGGCCCGCGCCGTATCGGTTGTAGGTGGTCACCGACGATGTCTCGACCAGCCCGTACCCGGTCAGCACCTGGAACCCGAGACCTTCGAGCCGCCACGCAGCATCCTCGTCGAGCTTGGCGCCGCCGGACACCACCATGCGCAGCTTCGGCGCGAAGCGGCGGCGGACCGGCCACATGAACCACTTGCCGATACGGGGGCCGCCATTGCGGGAGACCGCGGCGGACACCCGCCAGAGGGTTCCGAACAGCTTGCCGCCGACGCCGCTCGCAAGCCTCCCCTTGATCCCCTCGACCAGGGCTTCGTAGAGCCGCGGCACGCCGACCATGACGGTCGCCGCGGCCTCGCACAGCGCGGTCGCCACGTCCGGCCCGGTGGGCGCCCTGGGCAGGATCACGGTCGAGCCGCAGGCGAACGGCACCATCAGCCCGGCCATGAAGGGGTAGGCGTGATGGAGCGGCAGCGGCAGCGCCGCCCGGTCGCTGGTATCGATGAAGCCGCCTTTCGCCAGAGCCTCGACGTTGAACATGAAATTGCCGTGGGTCAGCGGCACGCCCTTCGCCACCCCGGTCGTCCCCGAGGTGTAGATGATCGCGGCCAGGTCTTCGGGGGCGACGGCGGGGAGCGCGTCCGGCGCTTCGTCCATCAGCGTCGACCAGTGCGCGGGTTCGGAACCGGCCTCCCCGTCGAGACGCCAGACGCCGGACAGACCCTCGGCAACTTCTTCCGGCAGTTCGGCCAGGATGCCGCCATCGGCGAACAGGGCGCGGGCGCCGCTGTTGTCGAGAGCGCGTCGGAAATCCTCCGGCGAGCCCATGTCGTCGAGCGGCACCGCGACCGCGCCGACCGCCGCGAGGGCGAGGCGAAGAACGACCTGCGCATCGCTGTTGACGCCGATGACGCCGACCGGCACGCCGTGGCCGAGGCCATGCGCGAGCAGCCCGCCGGCCAGCGCCAGCACGTCGCGGTGCAGGTCGCGGTAGCTCCGCGTCTTCATCCCCGCGTCGGCAAAGGCGATGACCGCCGGGGCGTCGCCGAAGCGGGACAGGTCTGCGATCAGGCTCTGAAGGGTGCGGTTCATGGCGTTCTGCCTCGCCGCGGCCCGGCGTTTCAGTGCGCGCGCGGACTCTTCATGAACGTTTCACGGTCGGCGGAGACGATTTCGACGTCGAGCACGTCGCCGTCTCGCAGCAGCTTCAGCGCGACCGTCGATCCCGCCGGCCCGATGTTCCAGATCCTGCGGTACATCTCGGCGATCGATCCCACGCTCGCATCGTTGACCGCGAGAACCACGTCGCCGGCCTCGACATCCGAATCCGAGCAGGGTCCGCGCTCGGAGACCGAGGTGATCAGCACCCGACCGAGCGCCTCGATGCTGTAGATGCCGAGCCAGGGCCGGCTGGGACCGGGGCGTCGTCCGTAGCGCAGGAGGTCGTCCACGGTCGCCTTGTAGAGATCGATCGGGATGAACATGTTGCCCGCGCTCGGCCCGCCTCCGGGCTCGGCGTCCTGCACGAAGAGGGAGCCGAGGCCGACCAGCATCCCCTGATCGTCGATCAGCGCCGCGCCGCTCCAGTGAGGGTGCGGCGGCGCGGTGAAGATCGCTTCGTCGAGCAGGTATTCCCAGTAGCCCGCGAACTCGCGCTTGGAGACGATCTGGGCCTTGATCGCGTTCCCGACGCCGCCCCTGGCGGCGGCGACGACCCAGTCCTTCTCGTTCAGCCCGCCGGTCTCTCCGAGCGCGATCGGCCGCGCGCCCAACGAAGAGCCGCCGCGCAGGAGGCCGAACCCGGTCTCGTAGTCGTAGGCGAGCACCTGGGCCTGCGTTACCCCGGCCTCATCGGAACCGAGGACGATGTGGTCGGTCTCGGCGATCAGATAGCCGATGGTGAGGAACAGATCGTCCTCGCCGACCAGGATGGCGTTGCCCTCGCGCTCGGTGCCGAGATAGGACGAGCTGAACGCGTCCTCCGGCGCCTGGGACCGGAGCTGCACGACGGAGCGCAGCACGTCCGGCAGCTCGAACCGGTAGTCTGCGGGATCGGGCCGCGCGGCCCGGCCGATATTGGGATCGACCAGATGCGACAACGCCAGCGGCTTGTGTCCGTTTGCGTGCTCGATTCCGCTCATGACCGGATGGGTTTGTGAAGACGAAGCCGGAGAATAGCATTCCGGCGCGGGTGGCGGGTAGGGCGGTGCGGCGTCAGCGCGCCCGCTTGAGGTTGGTCTGGCTGAAGTCGCGGTCGTTCAACCCGGTCCGAAACTTGAAGTCCTTCCAGTTCAGGAGCGTGCTCTTGCCGGTCAGGTGGTTCACCATCGACATTTCGGCGGCCCGCCAGTAGCGGTCCAGATAGCGGTCGTACTTGGCGAGGGTCAGCGTCTTCAGATGCGCGTTCTTGCGGTCGTAATACTGGATCTTCCAGACGCGAAGCTCGTCCTTGTCACGCCACACGAGCTGGCGGGTGTAACCTGACCCCTTCTCCGCCGGTTTGCGCTCGACGACCGTGCATTTGCGGTCTCCGCACGCCTCTTCACGCAGGAACTTGTATGTGAACTTCTCCACCTCTTGCGCACCCAAATCTTCATAAGAGAACTCGCTTCCCATGAAGGAGCCGGACCGGTTGGACGAGCTGATCCGCTTGACCCGCTTGAGCGCGGGGAGATAGAGCCACTGGTCGTCCGAGCCCTTGCGGTGCGCATGGATCAGCAGCGCCGTCCCCTTCACGCGGCGCGGCTGGTCGAACACGAACAGGCTCTTGTTGCCGTCGTCGGCGACCTCGAGAACCTTGATCCGAAGCTGCCGACGGCTTTCCTTGCCCTGTCTGTTGCGCAGCACCATGGTCTGCTTCGCGGAGAAATTGCCGAACCCCTTGTCCCGGTCGCGGGATTCGGCGGCGATTTTCAGGCCGGTCTCCTCGGGGGTGGCAGCGCTTGCGGCGAGAGGCGCGGCGAGGATGGCCGTCAGCGTCAGAAAACACGCAAACACCGTCGACCGGGCCGGACGGGCGCGAATCATCACTTTCTCCGATCCAGAGCCATCAGCAAGGGCGGTAGTAACAGGAAATCGGCAAGCAGCGCGAAGAATATGGTGAGGCTGACCAAGAGGCCGAGCGCCCAGCTGATCTCGAAACCGGACGACGCGAAGACCAGGAATCCCAGCGCCAGAACGGCGGTCGTGGTCCATAGCGCATGCCCGACAGTCCGGAAGGCGCTGCGTACCGCCTCGGGGGCCGGATGTCCTTCGCGGCGCGCTTTCAGGTACTTGGTCAGGAAATGGATCGTATCGTCGACGACGATCCCGAAAGCAATCGCCGTCATCACCGAACCGGCAAGCCCGACTCGTCCGACCAGGTAGCCCCAAAGGCCCAGGCTGATCGCCGCGGGAAGGAAATTCGGCACGAGGCTGATCAGACCGACCCGCACGCTCCGAAACACGAAGACGAGGATCAGCGAAATGAGTCCCATCGCGACGATCGTGCCGGTGAGCATGCTCTTGATGTTTCTTTGCGAGAGATGGGCGAAGACGATGCTGACGCCCGACGCCTCGGAGGCGAGTCCCGGCGCGTTGGTCCGCATCCATTCCAGGGCGCGCGCATCCAGCTCGCGCTGCGCCTGGGACGTCAGGCTCCGGAGCACGACGGTCAAGCGCGTAGCCGACTTGCCAACGTCGATCCGGTTGTTCAGGTCTCTGCCGAACGGAAGGGACAACTCGTAGAGCAGCAGGTATTGCGACACAAGATCGGGATCGTCCGGCAGGCGATAAAATTCCGGATCGTCGCCGTGCATGTTTTTGTTCAGACGCTTCATGATGTCGGAAAAGGCCTGAACGTGGGTGACTTCGGGCTGCTTCCTGAACCATTCGGCGAACGCCTCGACTTTGCGCAAATAGGCGGGTTCCGTAATTCCCTCTTCCTGTCCCGAATTCAGCGAGTATTCCAGAGATTCTATGCCGGTCAGGTTGTCGATGACGAAATCCGTGTCCTGCCGGAACTGGTAACGCTCGCTCAGATACCTGGTCCAGTTGTCCGTCAGCTCCAGCCGGGGAATGCCCGTGACCAGTACGACGGCCACGACCGCGGAACACCAGAGCAGGATCGTGCGGCGCGCGACCACGAATTCGCCGAAGCGGTCGAAGAACGCGCTTTTTCCGCCACGGGCCTTACGCGCGCGCATCGGAAGGATCGATAGCAGCGCGGGCAACAGGGTCAGGGAATAGACGAAAGCGCAGAACACACCGAACGCAACGAGGTTGCCAAGGACGCGGAAGGGCGGCGAATCGGAGGCGTTCAGGCTGAGGAAACCGATGACCGTCGTGAGCGAAGTCAGAAACACGGGCCATGCATTGACCCGAATCGACTCCGCGATGGCCGCATTCCGGTCCAGACCCCCGCTCATGCCCGCCAGGACCGATTGGACGATGTGGACCGAGTGCGCGACCGCCACCGTCATCACGATGATTGGCACGCCGGAATTGGCGGGGTTGAACACCGTTCCGGTCCACCCGGCGAAACCCACCGTGGTGTTGATCACGAACATCAGCACGGCAACGATCGCCGCCGTTCCCAGTACCGAGCGCAGCAGCACCGCCGCCACGACGGTAATGATCAGGAAGACGATCGGGGCCAGGGTCTCCAGATCGTCCTTCGTGGCATCGGCGAACGCACGATTCAGCGGAACGTCGCCGGTCAGGTAATAGTCGATGCTCGGGTGTCGGGCGCGGGCCTCGTCGAGAATGCCGTTGAGATAGTCGGTGATCTCGACCACCGCGGCATCGGGATTCTCGGGCAGGGCGAAATCGATCACCAGCCCGGCGACCTTTCCGTCGCGCGAAACCAGACGCCCGGAGATCTCGACCGCGCCAAGCGCGACCTCCCCGACCCGTTCCAGATCGGCGTCCGTGAGCGCGCCCGCGTCCTCGACCAGAGGCCGGACGATCAGCTCGTCCCCGTTCGCCCGGCTGTGGTTGTAGTTGGTGAGTGAATCGACCCGGGTGGAATGCGGCGCTTTCCACGCGGTTTCCGTCAGCGTCTCTATAGCGCCCAGCGTCTCGCGGGTAAAAACCGAGCCCTTGCGAGGCGCGATCGCGATCAGCGCCCTGTTCGACGCGCCATAGGTATCCTCGAGCGCATTCAGCGCGGCGAGCTGCGGATTATCTTCGTCGAACAGGCTGCGGTAATCGTTGGTGACACCAACGAAACCGGCGCCCGCCGTTACCGCGAGCATGATCGCTGCGGCGAGACCGAGGACGAGCCATCGATAGCGCAGGAGCGCGTCGGCGAAGCGGTCCAATCGGGAATCAGCCGTCATATGGACAACCGGCGCGGTCTAGGGTCTGCGAATGCGGCCGACGGTGCACACTCCGCCATCCAGGGCATTGGATCGCGTCGAAGCGAACGGAACGGCTCTGCGGGACCCCACCCGGAGCGTCCGGGTGAACGAGCGGATCGATCTTCATTCGCCTGGACTCGGGAAATCGTGCCTACCACTTCGACGACTGCTCGGCATAGATATGGTCGGGCAACTTGTAGCTGATACCTTCCTTGTCGAACATCGATACGTCGAGAATTGTCATCAGGTCGGAGTTGTCCCTTGCGCGGTCCGG
Source organism: Alphaproteobacteria bacterium (assembly GCA_965202835.1). Classification (GTDB taxonomy): domain Bacteria; phylum Pseudomonadota; class Alphaproteobacteria; order MPNO01; family MPNO01; genus MPNO01. The sequence goes on from CBDBCA010000003.1 coordinate 795,240, forward strand.
GTTCAGCCTGTTCCTCATCCGCTCGATCCGGTTTACCAGCCGGAACTTCCACAGGAACCCCAGGGTCGAACTCTCGGGATACTTGAGTTCGTCGGCGAGCTCGTTCCCGATTAGCGCGCGCGAGACCTGCGCGATGTAACCGGCCAGCTTCCGGCGCTCGTTCCTCTCTTGCAAGCCCGCGAACAGGGGAGCCGAATTGATCAGCGACGAAGCCATGACGATCGATTCCACCGAGGGAGGGGGCTCGCATATTCGGCCGATCCTGAAGGTCTCGAGTGCATCGGCTTCGTCGCGGAACAGAATCGTCTCGGGAATACCCATCAGGTAGCCCGAATACCGCCATACGGCCATGAAGCTTCGCCGTTCCTCCGCGTCGAAGGACGCCCCGAGGCTCTTCAGATGTTTCAGCAATCGCGCGGAAAAGGCGGAGATGGCGAAGCCCAGATGCGCCGAGCTGAGAGGCAGGCCCAACTCGTCGATGTCCCAATCGTCCGATTTCCCGAGCAGGTACCGCAGCTTTGCGTGAACCAGCCGCACCCGGATGGAGTGCGCCCACCCGTCGGCATGCCGCTCCATTCCGCCGGGCATGAAGATTTCCAGCATATGGCGGTTGTTCTGCTTCAACCGTCTCACGCCCTGGTCGCGCAGCCTGCCGGTGAGGAAGAACGATTTCGCAATATTCGTCGAGAACCCCTCGACCAGCACGCCGCCCACCATCCCGGCGAGCACCAGCCGCGTATTCCTGTGAAACATGCGGCAGCCCGGCAGAAACGAGGGTAAGTCGACCCAATCCGGTGGTTCGGCGTAGAAGGCGAGAAATTCCTGGACCGACCGGGGAGCGTCGCGAAGCGCTTCGGCATCACCCATCATGCCCGCTCCGATCAGGCGGCTCGATTCCTCCTGCCCGAGAGAATCGAGGTCGGCGACCATCGCCTCGGCCAAGGGATCGCCTATCGTGGCGTGAGCGACGTAATTGTCCGCCCGCTCGGGGTCGGCTTCCCGACCCCTCGCGTAGCCCTCGGTATAGGCCTTGGGAATTTTCACCGTGCGATTTCCCGGAGAAGCGCCATCGTACAACGTTAAGTCGCCATTACCGAATCGGTGGACCGCCGCATCACTCCTTGACAGTTGAAAGTCAGCATAACCACAGGAGCGGCCACCGCCGGGTGGCCCGGCCCGAATTCGCGGTACCCTGGATTGTATATGAGTGATCCCGAGATCGACAAAACGGATTCGAACCCCGCCGGTTACGCAAATCCAGCCGCGCGATCAGCTGCGAGGTAACCGCGACCGTCCAGCCGGTTTCAGGCCGCCGGCGCGCGCGCCCCGAGCGCCGCCGCGAGGCCCGGGATGCCGGCGACCGAAAGCGCCGAGATCCTGTCGTCCAGCGAATAGGCTTCGTCTCCCGGGTACACAATCCACAGATGTTCGAGGCCGAGATCGTCGAGCGCAACCCGCATCGACCGCGTGGTACCCGGCGCGTCGGCGAGCTTGCATTCGAAACCGTAGCGCTTGCCGGAACGGGCGATCAGAAGATCGAGCTCGGCGCCGCCATGCGTCGCCCAGAAATAGGCGTTGTCCATCTCGAATGAGGCCAGCAACTGCTCGACGGCGAACCCCTCGAACGATGCGCCCACCTTGGGATGGCCGGCAAGCTCCCGTTCTCCGTCCAGATCGAGCAGTGTGTGCAACAAGCCGGAATCGCGCACATAGACCTTGGGCGATTTGACCTGGCGTTTCTTCAGGTTCTCGAACCACGGCGGCAACACCCGCGCCACGAACGCGCCCGCGAGTATGTCGAGACGATTGCGTGCGGTGCCCTCGCCGGAACCGAGAGCGCGGGCAAACTCCGCCCCATTCCAGATCTGCCCGTGATAGTGGGCGAGCATGGTCCAGAACCGGCGGAGCGTTTCCGCAGGGATCCCGATCCCGAGCTGCGGGATGTCGCGCTCGAGGAAGGTACGTATGAAATTCCCCCTCCACAGCGCCGAACCGGCCGCGTTCGCTGCCAGGTAAGCGCGCGGGAAACCGCCTCGCAGCCAAAGGTCGCGCCACGCGGCCGCCCCGACCTCGCGCAGATCGAATCCGGCCAGGTCGACGAGTCCGATACGACCTGCCAGCGACTCCGATACGACCTTGACGAGCGCCGGCGAAGCACTGCCCAGCAACAGGAACCGCGCGCGGGAGCCGGGCCGGTCGATCAGAACGCGCAGGGTCTCGAACAAGGCCGGAGCGCGTTGCACCTCGTCGATGACGACCAGCCCGTCCAACTGCCCGAGGGTCAGTTCCGCCGTCGCGAGCCGCCGCCGGTCCACCGCCGCCTCGAGGTCGAAATAGGCGCTCTTCGGAACGTTGGCCGCGAAGGCCCGGGCGAGAGTGGTCTTGCCGCATTGGCGAGGCCCGAGCAGGGCGACGGCCGGGTGGACGGAAAACGCCTCGCGGATGCGTTGGACGGCATGGGGCCGTTCGATAAACAAGAAAAAATCCTTGAAATTCCTTAGCTCAACTGTGGATTTTCAAGGATATTTGCTCAGAAATCAACCCGCGAGGCCGTTCCGCTTTCCCATCACGCCAGCCCGGCCGCGCGGACGGCGGCAAGGTAACCGCGGCTGACGGGCGCCTCGTGGCCGCCGGTGAGGTTCAGGATCGTGCGGCCGTTTTGCCGCGTGGTTCCGGTCACATGGGGCCTGGCGACCCAGTAGGACCGGTGGACGCGCAGCCCGTCCGCCCCCTCCAACTCGGCGATGGCATCGCCGAATCGCATCAGGACCAGCGTCGAACCCGCGGTGGTGAAGGCTTCGACATAGTGGTCCGCCATCCTCATATAAACCAGGTCGCGGCCGAGCTGCGGCGGCAGTCGGTCGAGGAAACGCGAAGCCGTCCGTGGGGCGGTGTCCTCGTCGGGCGGCGTTTCCTCGTCCGCCGGCGCCGCCCGACGCCGCGGCAGGATCGAGACGACCAGGAAGCTGATCGCCATCATCAGGACGGCCACGCCCAGATAAATGGTCAGCAGGGCATTATCGCCCTCGTACTCCGGCCGGAAAAGGATTTCGGCGGTATGGACGACGCCGGTGCCCGGGATCGCGGCCAGCAGCGCAGCGCCGGCGACCGCCAGAATGCGCGCCGGCCCCGAGATCGCGTCAGTCAAGCGCAGCGTCAGCATCACGACGCTGCCGCAGACCAGCCAGTTGGCGCCGAGCGCGAGCGTCCAGTAGCCGAAGCGGCCGGGAAGCCCGATCGAATCGTAGGTGCCGAAAGGCCCGATGTAGGCGAACAGCCCGACGAGACAGACGAACGCCGCGCCCTGGCGGGCGAACGACCGGGCGCCGAGCAATTCACGATGCGTGAACGACAATTCCTGCAACCGACGAATTAATCCGGTCCGTTCCCGTAACCGACAATGACCTGCTCGCCGGGCGCGATCAACACTGCCGGCCAGCGTTCAATCGCAACGGGAGCAAAGACAATGACCGTCACGAATAAAACGTTTGCCACCGCCGGCCTCGCGGCCGCACTTGCGCTCACCGGGACCGCCGCGGCCGCGGCCGATCTGGAGGTCGTGGTCAGCGGCCTGAATTCGGCGGAGGGCGATGCGCGCATCGCCGTTCACAAACGCATCTCCGGTGTCGAGTTTCCGGGCGACGGCGTCGTCGCAGCGACCATACGAAAGGCCGTCAAGGGCGAGATGCGCGTCGTCTTCGCCGGACTCGCGCCCGGCGATTACGCCGTGGCAGCGTTCCACGATGCCGATGGCGACGGCAAGCTGAGCCAGAACATCGTCGGAATGCCCACCGAGGGCTTCGGCTTTTCCAACGGCGCCACCGGGTTCATGGGACCGCCCAGCTTCGACAAGGCGGCAATCACCGTCGGTTCGAAGGACGCGCGCGTCTCGGTGATCGTGCCAATCGCCTATCCGGGGTCCTGACGATGAGCCCGGAACTCTCGCGCCGCGCGGCCCTGCGCGCGCTGTCCGGCCTGCCGGTCCTGATGTCGGCGGGTGCCTTCGCCGGAACCCGGGAGGACTTCGCGAGCGCGCTCGCCCGGGATCCCAGACTGCTCGGCTTCGCGACCGCGAGAGCCGAGACGCTCTCCGCTCCGCTGACGACGCTGGACGGTCGCCTCCCGCCCGGCCTCGCCGGTACCCTCTGGCGGAATGGCCCGGCCGAGCACGAGCGCTTCGGCCACCGCTACCGCCACTGGTTCGACGGCGACGGGATGGTCCAGGCATTCACCTTCGCGGACGGCCGCGCGACCCACCGCGCGCGCATCCTCGACACGCCCAAGCGCCGCCGCGAGACACAAGCGGGCAAGCGTATCATGCCGGCCTTCGGGACGCCGGGCACCGGATCGCTCACGGGTCCCGACGACATGAATGCGGCGAACACCTCCATGCTTGCCCATGCGGGACGCCTGATGGCGCTGTGGGAAGGCGGATCCGCGCTGGAGGTCGACCCGGAATCCCTCTCGGCCGGCAAGTTCGTGGTCTGGCACCGCGATGCCGCCGGCCTGCCGTTTTCGGCCCATCCGAAGGTGGAGCGGGACGACACGCTCTGGAACATCGGTTTCGTAACCAGGCCGCAACCGTCGCTGCTGTTCTACCGCATCGACCGGCGCGGACGGCTGGTCAAGGTAAACCTCGTCGATGCCGGGCCTTTGGGGATCGTTCACGACTTCGTGGTGACCGCGCGCCACCTGGTCCTCCTGCTGCCGCCGTTCGTGCTGGAGCCGGACCGCCATACGACTTTTCTGGACTCCCATCTGTGGCGTCCGGAACTCGGCACACGCGTGCTGACGGTGGACAAGAACACGCTGCGACCGGTGCGCCGCCACGAATTGCCGCCGGGCTTCCACTTCCACCACGGCAACGGCTGGGAAGAACCGGACGGGACGATCCGGCTGGATCTGTGCCAGTCGCCCGACCCGCGATTCGTTACCGAGGACCTCCGCAACGTCATGAGCGGTTCGATGGACTTCGGATCGGCCCATCCGCGCTATCGCCGCGCGGTTCTACGCCCGTACGGGACCGCCGCGATAGAAGATGCGGCCTCGGGCGTGGCCGAGTTCCCGCGAATCGACCCGCGCCGTACGGGACGGCGGCACCGCTTCGTGTTCGCGCTTGCCGGCAACGAGGACGGGGACGGCTGGCCGCTCCGGCGGGCCGCCCGAATCGATCCCGAGCGGGGCGAGACGGACGGCTGGGCCTATCCGCCTCACCAGGTCCCGGAAGAGCACGTGTTCGTGCCCCGCGGCGAGACGGAAGGCGACGGCTGGCTAATCGGCCCGTTCCTCGATACCCGCCGCGGGACCGCGGGGCTGAACCTGTTCGAAGCCTCCCGGGTATCCGACGGCCCGCTGTGGCGGGGCGTTCTTCCCTACCCCGTGCCGCTCGGGCTGCACGGCATTTTCACGCCGGCGTGACGCGGGGTGCGGCGCGATCGTTCTTCTTCATAATTTCCCAATGTGGCACAATCGTCCGGACAATGAGCGCATTTGCGGTTAGGCGCTCGTGGGCATTGGAAACGCATTGATTGAAGGAGACGGCAAATGAGACGGCTAATGGCGGTTACCGCCGCCTTGACGATAGCGGCATCGGCGGCACAGGCGGACATGAAGGTCGGCGTCCTGATGGGCTTCACGGGACCGATCGAGTCGCTTACCCCCAACATCGCGGCCGCGGCGGAACTCGCCATGAAGGAAGCGACCGATTCCGGCGCGTTCCTGGGCGGCAAGAAGGTCGTTCCGGTTCGCGGCGACTCCACTTGCGTCGATGCCGGGGCGGCACAGGCGGCGGCCGAGCGCCTCATCACCTCGGACGGGGTAGCGGCGATCATGGGCGCGGACTGCTCGGGCGTCACCATCGCCGTCGCCAACAACGTCGCCGTGCCCAACGGCGTGGTGATGGTCTCGCCTTCGGCCACCTCGCCGGCGATCACCACGCTCAAGGACAAGGGGTATCTCTTCCGCACCGCGCCTTCGGATGCACGGCAGGGGGAGGTGCTGGCCCAGGTCGCCAAGGCGCGCGGCATAAAGACCATCGCGGTCACCTACACCAACAACGACTACGGCAAGGGGCTGTCGAACTCATTCTCCAATGCATTCAAGGCGGTCGGCGGCAAGGTCGCGCTGGCTGCGTCGCATGAGGACGGCAAGGCGGACTATTCGGCCGAGGTCGGCGCGCTCGCCGCCACGGGAGCCGAGCATCTCGCGGTGTTCGGCTATGTCGACAAGGGCGGCAAGGGAATCATCCAGGCATCCCTCGACACCGGCGCCTTCGACAAGTTCGTTCTGGCAGACGGCATGGTAGGCGAATCCCTGATCAAGGCCATCGGCAAGGCGCTGAACGGTTCGGTCGCCACCGCCCCGGGATCGGATTCCCCCAACGCCAAGAAGTTCCAGGCCGCCGCGAAAAAGGCCGGGGTCAAGGGCGCTTCCCCGTTCGCCGCGGAGGGTTACGACGCAGCGGCGCTCATCATCCTCGCCGCGCAGGCGGCGGGCTCCACGGACCGCAAGGCCATCCAGTCGAAGATCCTGGACGTTGCCAATGCGCCGGGCGAGAAGATCGGCCCGGGCGAGCTCGCCAAGGGTCTCAAGCTGCTCGTCGACGGCGAGGCCGTCGACTACCAGGGCGCGACCGATGTCGCGTTGACGAGCGGCGGCGACGCCTCCGGCAGTTACAAGGAGTACGAGGTCAAGGACGGCAAGTTCGCCACTGTCCGCATCCATTGACCCCGTAACCAGGCGAGAATCGGCCCGGCGCCATGCGCCGGGCCGTTGCTTCACGGCGTAGCCGCGGCGCGGTATACGGTCCCGCATGATCCGCGTGGTCGATCTGCACAAGCATTTCGGCGGGGTGCGAGCCGTCGACGGCGCCACCCTCGAAATCGGGGAAGGTGCGATCACCGGCCTGATCGGGCCGAACGGGGCGGGCAAGACCACCCTGTTCAATGTCATCGCGGGGGTCTACCCGCCCACCTCCGGCCGTGTCTTTCTGGCCGACGAGGACATTACCGGGCTCAGGCCGCACCAGCTGTATCGCAGGGGCCTGGTGCGCACGTTCCAGATCGCCCACGAATTCGCCACGCTGACCGTCATGGAGAACCTGATGGCGTCGGTCGGCAACCAGACCGGCGAGAGTCTCGTCGGAGCCTGGCTGCACCGCGACCGGGTGGGCGTCGAGGAGATGGAGCTTCGGGAACGGGCGGAGGAAGTGATCGAGTTCCTGAACCTCGGCGAGGTCGCCGATGAACCGGCCGGCGAGCTGTCGGGCGGCCAGAAAAAGCTGGTGGAGCTCGCCCGCGTGATGATGACCGGCGCCAAGGTGGTCCTGCTGGACGAGATCGGGGCGGGCGTCAATCGCACGCTTCTGCGCTCGATTTCCGGAGCCATCCTCCGCCTCAACATCGAGCAGGGATACACGTTCTGCCTGATCGAGCACGACATGGACCTGGTCTCGCTGCTCTGCGACCCGGTGATCGTGATGGCGGAGGGAAAGGTGCTGGCCGAGGGCCCGGCCCCGGACGTTCAGGCGGACGAACGGGTCATCGAAGCCTATCTCGGCACCAGGTCGAGAAACGGGCCCCGCGGAACGGCCGGATCCGCATGAGCTACCTCGCCGGCGATGACATGTATGGCGGGTATGGCGGCGCCGATATCCTGCGCGGCTGCACCGTCTCGGTCGACAAGGGCGAGATCGTGGTGATCGTGGGACCGAACGGGGCCGGCAAGTCGACCGCGATGAAGGCGTTGTTCGGCATGGTGCGGCTGCGGGAGGGAGACGTGCGCCTGGCGGGCCGCAGCATCGCCCGCCTGACGCCGCAGGACCGCGTGAAGCTGGGCATGGCGTTCGTTCCGCAGACCGGCAACATCTTCACCACCATGACGGTTCAGGAAAACCTGGAGATGGGCGCCTTCCTCCGCCGCGACGACATCTCAGGGAGCATGGAGCGCGTGTTCGGCCTGTTTCCCGTCCTCTGGGAGAAGCGCCGCCAGACGGCCGGGGAATTGTCCGGCGGCCAGCGCCAGCAGGTGGCGATCGGCCGCGCGCTGATGACGCAGCCGGAAGTGCTGATGCTCGACGAGCCGACCGCCGGCGTGTCGCCGATCGTCATGGACGAGCTGTTCGACCGGATCATCGAAATCCGGCAGGCGGGAATCGCGGTTCTGATGGTCGAACAGAATGCCCGCCAGGCGCTTTCCATCGCCGATCGCGGGTTCGTGCTGGTGACCGGAGAGAACCGCTATACCGCCAGCGGACAGGCCCTGCTGGCCAACCCGGAAGTGCGGCGTTCGTTTCTCGGCGGCTGACGGGCGATGGAAATCGACATCGTCAACGCGCTGGTGCTTCTGGCCAACTTCGTCATCGTTCCCGCCATCGCCTACGGATCGCAGCTCGCCCTCGGCGCGCTCGGCATCACGCTGGTCTACGGCATCCTCCGATTCGCCAATTTTTCCCACGGCGACCTGATGGCGTTCGGCACGATGGTCTCGATCCTCGGAACATGGCAGCTGCAAGCATGGAACATCGGGCTCGGGTTCCTGCCAACGGCGTTGATCGCCATTCCCCTCGGCATCGCCGGAGCCGTCCTGGTCAGCTTGGCCGCGGACCGGACGGTCTTCCGGTTCTATCGGCTGAGACGCAGCACCCCGATGATCCTTTCGATCGCATCCGTGGGCGTGATGTTCGTCCTGAACGGCGTCGTCCGGGTGATCATCGGCCCCGATGACCGGTCCTTCGCGGACGGCGAGCGCTACCTGATCAATGTGCGCGAGTTCAAGAGCCTGACGGGCCTCTCGGAGGGGCTGTCGATCCGCACCTCCCAGGTGCTGACGCTGGCGCTCGCGGTCCTCGCGGTCGCCGCGCTGTTCTGGTTCCTGCGCTACACCCGGGCCGGCAAGGCGATGCGCGCCTATTCCGACAACGAGGATCTCGCCCTCCTCTCGGGCGTCGAGCCGGACCGCGTGGTGCTGTTGACCTGGACCGTCGCCGCCTCGCTCGCCGCCATCGCCGGCACGCTCTACGGGCTCGACAAGAGCTTCCAGCCGTTCACCTACCTTCAGCTCCTGCTGCCCATGTTCGCCGCCGCGATCGTGGGCGGCATCGGCCAGCCGCACGGCGCGATCGCCGGAGGGTTCCTGGTCGCCTTCTCGGAAATCGCGCTGACCTACCCCTACAAGAAGTTCCTGCGTTACCTGCTACCGGAGGACATGCAGCCGGACGGCCTGGTGCAGCTCCTGTCGACCGACTACAAGCTCGCGGTTTCGTTCGCGATCCTGGTGGTGGTCCTTCTCTGGCGGCCGACCGGGCTGTTCCGGGGGCGGGTCCTGTGAACGGGAACGCGCGCGCCGTTGTGGGCTTCGGCGCCGTGGCGGCGGCACTGCTGGCCATCGGCTTCAGCCAGTCCTGGTCGGTCAGTCTCGCGGTGCTCAATCTCTGCCTGATCTCCGCGGTGATGGCGCTCGGCGTCAATATCCAGTGGGGCTATGCTGGGCTGTTCAACGTTGGAACCATGGCATTCGCCGCGCTCGGCGGACTGGCCGCGGTGCTGGTCTCGCAACCGCCGGTGCACGCGGCGGTCGCTGCCGGCGGGGTGAAGCTGCTGGCCGCGGCCGCCGCGACGGTCCTTGCGGCGGGCCTCGTCTGGTACCCCTATCGACGGTTGCCGCGCGGCGCGCCCCGAACGATCGTCGTGGCGCTGGCGGCGGCGGTTGGGTTCTTCATCGTCGGCGCCTTCTTCGATCCGGCGGTGGAGGCTATCGAAGCGGTCGATCCCTCGACCAGCGGCTATCTCGGGGGGCTCGGCCTTCCCATCGTCCTGTCCTGGGCGGTCGGCGGCCTGTTCGCCGCCGGCGCGGCCTGGGCGATCGGCCGCGTGGCGCTCGGCCTGCGCGCGGACTATTTTGCCATCGCGACGCTCGGCATCTCCGAGATCGTGATCGCCGTGCTGAAGAACGAGGACTGGCTCGCTCGGGGGGTGAAGAACGTCACCGGGCTCGACCGGCCGGTACCCTACGAGGTCGACCTCCAGCAGGCGCACTGGTTCCAGGATCTGGTCGGCTCGCTCAACGGGAGGACTCTCGCCGGCCTGACCGAGACGGAATACGCCGCGATGCTTCGCGATCTGACGATCGAGGCCTCCGGCATCTTCGTGAAGCTCTGCTACGCGGGCCTGTTCGCCGCCGTCCTCCTCCTCATCCTGTTCCTCAGCGAACGCGCGCTGCGCTCGCCCTGGGGGCGGATGATGCGGGCGATCCGCGACAACGAGACCGCCGCCGAGGCGCTGGGCAAGGACGTCTACCGGCGCCACATGCAGGTCTTCGTCCTCGGCTCGGCGGTGGTCGGCGTGGCGGGCGCGATGCTGGTGACGCTCGACGGCCAGTTCACGCCTAACAGCTACACCCCCCTGCGGTTCACCTTCCTGATCTGGGTGATGGTGATCGTCGGCGGCTCGGGCAACAATCTGGGCGCTGTGCTGGGCGGGTTCATCGTGTGGCTGAGCTGGATCGAAGCCGAGCCGCTCGCGCTCTGGGCCGTCGAGGCGCTGACCGCCGCGATGGCCGCGAACGACCCGCTCCGCGTCCACCTGGTCGAGGCGGCGGCGCATGTCAGGCCGATCCTGATGGGGACGATCCTCCTCCTGGTGATGCGCTTCAGCCCGCGCGGCGTGATCCCGGAGACGGTGGGGAGGTAGGGAAGTAAGGAATCCTTACCTCTCCCAGACGATCCGCCCCTCGATCCTGGGCGAGACAGTGCCGGCGGCGGCGATGCGGTCGATCAGCTGGCCGGCCGTCAGACCGCCGGACCGCGAATCGACCAGCATTTCGCCGGACCGGAATGCCTTGTAGCCGTCCCCGCCGCGCGCGAGGAAGTCGACGGTCGCGAGCGTATAGGTCCGGCCCGGATCGAGCGGCGCGCCGCCCACCGCGATCCTCGTGATCCGCGAGCCGGGAGGCTTCAGGGGATCGAACGCGAAGACGAGCCCGGAGACCTGCGGGAACCGGCCGGCGGCGCGCTCGACCTGGCTGACGCCGTTCTCCATCGCCTCCCGGATCGACGCGCCGGCGAGGCGGAGCTTCACCGTCCGGTTGCCGAAGGGGAGTTCGGTCAGCACCAGCTTGCGGGTGATCTTCGCGCCGGCGGGATAGGTCGTATCGCCCCTGATACCGCCTCCGTTGACGAGCGCGATGTCGCTCCCGGTCGCCGCCCGCATCGCGTCGGCCAGCAAGTTGCCGAACGAGGTCTCGCGCGTGCGCACGGCGACGCGCCTTGTGTCGAGCAGGGTTGCGGTCTCGCCGATGACTGCGCCGAGATCCCGGTCGAGGCGGTCGCGGTAGCCGGCGACCCTGGCAGCGACCGCATCGTCGCCGGCGATGCCGGCCGTCGAGCGGAGGCGGAAGCTAGGGGTCCAAGCCGCGACGGCCCCGCCCGCGCGGGTCACCCGCCGCTCGATATCGAGGCGGAGCACGCCGACATGGTTCCCCTGCGATCCCGCTTTCATGACCCCCTGCCGGCCGTCATGGCGGGCGAGGACCAAGTGGTCGTGTCCGCCGAGCAGGATGTCGATCTCTTTCGCCTTCGCCAGAAGCTCCAGATCGCGGAAGAGCTCGTCATGAGTGAGCGCGATCACGAGGTCCGCGCCGGCCTTCTTCAGCTCGCCGGCGAGCGCGGCGCCGGTGTCGGAGAATGGCGCGAAGGTCACGTCCTCGCCCGGTTTGGAGATCTCGGGCGTGTCGGTCGTCACCAACCCGAGAAACCCGATCCGGTAACCGCCCTTCTCCAGGATCGTCGTGGCGGAGGCCTCGGGGAGCCCCGCCCGCCCCTTGTACCGGACATTGCCGGCAAGCCACGTCATGCGGGATTCCGACAGCCTCTTGCGCAGGATTTCGGTGCCGAAATCGAATTCATGGTTGCCGACCACGCCAATGTCGAACCCGATCGCGTCGGCGAGCGCGATCATGTGCGCACCCTTGTCGATGCCGGACATCAGCGACGGCGAGATCATGTCGCCGCCGAAGGTGACGATGACGTGTCCCCCCGCGTCCCTGGCCCGGGCGCGCTCCTCCGCGACCACGGCGGCGATCCGCGCCGCGCCGCCCGCCCCCTTCCGCCCCGCCATCCGGTCCCAGTCGTTGACATGCACGATGGTGAGGGAGAGGGGTTGGGCGGCGGCGGTGAAAGGCGCCAAGGCGATCAGCGCGGCAACGACAACATTCTTCAGGCAACGAAGTCTTCGCATGGTTCGATCTGGATTCCTTCGGGAAACGCGGCGGGCAAGTTCACCGCAAACGACCGTGAGCCTAAGGCCTATCCGAGCCGAACGGAATCTTTCTCCTGCCGCCCCGACGCGCCTGCTCAACCCGAGCGCGCGTTGACTTCCCGAAAGACCGTTACGACACTCCGGCAACCTGAGCGGAGAACACGACCATGCGAACCAAGCCGATCCTCGCCGCCCTGGCTTTGACACTCGCCGCTTCCTCGGCCAACACCAAGGAGCTCCGTTTCGCCTTCCAGGGCGATGCGGATTCGATGGACCCCTATACGTTGAACGAGACGTTCACGCTGGGCTTCCTCGGCAACATCTACGAGGGGCTGATCAGGCGCGGCCCCGACCTCGGGATCGAGCCGGCGCTCGCCGTGCGCTGGGAGATCGTGGCGCCCGACCGCTGGCGGTTCCATCTGCGGCGCGGGGTCAAGTTCCACGAGGGCGAGGACTTCACCGCCGACGACGTGCTGTTCTCCGCCGACCGGGTCCGCGCCAAGGGCTCGGACCTCACCACCCGGCTCGCCGGGGTGAAGGAGATCGCCAAGGTTGACGACTACACCGTCGAGTTCGTGACCGAAGCGCCGAATCCCATCCTGCACGTCGAATGGGGCAGCTGGGGCATCATGTCGAAGAGCTGGTCGGAGAAGCACAACGCGACGACTCCCGAGGCGTTGTCCGGCGATCAGGAGAAATACACCACCCGCCACGCCAACGGCACCGGCCCGTTCCGGCTGATCAGCCGCGAGGCCGGCATCAAGGCGGTGGCGGTGCCCAACCCCGACTGGTGGGACAACGCCAACAGTGAGCACAACCTGACCAAAGTGACCTTCACCCCGATCGCCTCGGACGCGACCCGGGTGGCGGCGCTGCTGTCGGGCCAGGTCGACATGGCCTATCCGATCCCGGTCCAGGACATCCGCCGGATCGACAAGAGCCCCGGCACCAGGATGCTGGTGGGACCGGAGCTCCGCACCATCTTTCTCGGCATGGACCAGTTCCGCGACGAACTCCTCTATTCCGACGTCAAGGGCAAGAACCCGTTCAAGGACAGGCGTGTGCGCGAGGCGGTCTACCGTGCGATCGACACCGACGCGATCCGCCGCAAGGTCATGCGCAACCTCTCCAACCCCTCGGCGATGATGATCGGACCCGGCATCGCCGGGTTCACCGCCGACTTCAAGCGCCTGTCATACGATCCGAAGCGGGCGAGAGAACTGCTGGGCGAAGCCGGCTACGGCAAGGGGTTCGAGGTCGGCATGGATTGCCCCAACGACCGCTACGTCAACGACGAGGCGATCTGTCAGGCGGTCGTCTCCATGCTCGCCAAGATCGGCATCACGGTGAAGCTCAACGCCCAGCCCAAGGCCAAGTACTTCCCGAAGATCCTGGCGCCGCGCCTTGAGACCAGCTTCTACCTGCTGGGCTGGACCCCGGGCAGCTTCGATTCCTGGAACCCACTCTACAACCTGCATGGCTGCCCACGAGTGGGCGGGGCCGGCCCGATCTGGCCGGAGGGCGGCCGCAACGAGGTCTCCAACGGCAAGTTCAACCTCGGCGGCTATTGCAACCCCAAGGTGGACGCGCTGGCGGCGCGGATCCTGTCGGAGACGGACAAGGGCAGGCGCGACGGGCTGATCAAGGAGGCGTGGTCGATGACAATCGCCGACATCGCGCACGTGCCCCTGCACCAGCAGGCCCTCGCCTGGGGCGTGCGGGACAACGTCACCGTGGCGCAACGCCCCGACAACCAGTTCGCGTGGCGCCACGTAAGGATGAAGTAGGGCGGTCGGGCCGTTCGCCCGGAGCCCAAGCATCTTGTTCGGAACCCGCGCTGCCGAAGAAAACCGAGACTGTCACCCTGGACTTGTTCCGGGGTCCAGGAAAGACGGGCGAATGCCGTGCCTGTTGCTCTGGACCCCGGAACAAGTCCGGGGTGACATCGGGGCAAACGGGAGGGCGGGTGCGCGCTTCAGTGCCTGTCCCGTAAGCGCCGCCCCGTGATCGCGCTCGTTCTGCGCCGGCTGTTGCAGTCGGTCGTCGTGATGCTGGCGGTCGCGCTGATCGGGTTCACGCTGTTCCGCTATGTCGGCGATCCGGTGGCCCAGATGGTCGGGCAGGAGACCTCGCTGCAGGAGCGCGCCGAGCTCCGCGAGCAGCTCGGGCTCAACGATCCGGTCGTGGTCCAGTTCGGCCGCTACGTGGCCGACATCGCGCAGGGCCGGTTCGGAATCTCCTACGCCATCGACCGTCCGGTGGCGGATCTGATCGCGGAGCGCCTGCCGGCCACGCTGGAGCTCAGCCTGGTCGCCGCGCTGTTCGCCCTGCTGGCCGGCATTCCGATGGGCGTCTACACCGCGCTGCACCCGACCCGGCTGCTGTCCAAGGCGTTCCTCACGATCTCGCTGATCGGCATCTCGCTGCCGACCTTCTTCATCGGCATCCTCCTCATTCTCGTCTTCGGGGTCTGGCTGGGGCTGCTGCCGACCTTCGGCCGGGGCGCGACGGTCGATCTCGGTTGGTGGACCACGGGCCTGCTCACCGCGAGCGGCTGGAAGTCGATCCTGATGCCGGCCTTCACGCTCGGCATGTTCCAGCTCACCCTGATCATGCGGCTGGTGCGCTCGGAAATGCTCGAAGTGCTGCGCACCGACTACATCAAGTTCGCGCGCGCCCGCGGCCTGACGGACCGGGCGGTCAATTTCGGACACGCGCTCATGAACACCCTGGTCCCGGTCATCACCATCACCGGGCTCCAGCTGGGCTCGATCATCGCGTTCGCGATCATTACCGAGACCGTGTTCCAGTGGCCGGGCATGGGGCTGTTGTTCCTGCAGGCGATCCAGTTCGCCGACATACCGGTCATGGCGAGCTACCTGGTGCTGACCGCGCTCTTCTTCGTCGTCATCAATCTCGCGGTCGACATCCTCTACCACGTGGTCGATCCCAGGCTCCGCATCGACCGCGGCGTCGAGGCGGGGTAGGTCCGTGGCCACCCGGAAGGCACCCTGATGGCCGCTCTCGCGCGGGTCCGCGATCACGATCTGTGGCTCGACTTCACCGCCTCACGGATCACCGTCGCGGCAGCGGCGGTGACCTTGGCGATCGTGCTGGCCGCACTGTTCGCGCCCTGGATCACGCCGCAGAACCCGTTCGACCCGGCCGAGCTCGACCTGCTCGACGCGTTCACCCCCCCGGTCTGGGCGGAAGGCGGCGACTGGCGGTTCGTCCTCGGCTCCGACGACCAGGGGCGGGATCTCTATTCGGCGATGCTCTACGGCGCGCGCATCTCGCTGCTGGTGGGCTTCGCCTCCGTCCTGCTGGCCGCCTTCATCGGGGTGACGCTGGGCCTCGTCGCGGGCTATGCGGGCGGCGCGGTCGACGCGACGATCATGCGGATCGCCGACATCCAGATCAGCTTCCCGGCGATCCTGATCGCGCTCCTGATCGACGGGGTTGCGCGCGGCATCCTGCCCCGCGACCGCCACGACGAGCTCGCGCTTTACGTGCTGGTGTTCGCCATCGGCGCCTCCGGCTGGGTGCAGTTCGCGCGCACCGTTCGCGGCTCCACCCTGGTCGAGAAGAACAAGGAATACGTCCAGGCGGCACGGGTGATCGGGGTGCGCCCCGCGGCGATCGTACTGCGCCATGTGCTGCCCAACGCGATGGGCCCGGTGCTGGTGATCGCGACCATCAGCCTCGCGGTGGCGATCCTGACCGAGGCGACGCTCTCCTTCCTCGGCGTCGGCGTGCCGCCGACCCAGCCCTCGCTCGGCACGCTGATCGACATCGGGCAGGATTTCCTGTTCTCCGGCGAATGGTGGATCGTGGTCTTCCCGGGCGTGCTGCTGGCGGCGCTGATCCTCGCCGTGAATCTGCTCGGCGACTGGCTGCGCGATGCGTTCAACCCGAAGCTCCGCAAGGGGGTCGCGCTGTGAGCGCGCCGTTGCTGGAGGTCACCAACCTGCGGGTCGAGTTCCCCACGAGGCGAGGCACTCTGGTCGCGGTCGACGGCGTCTCGTTCTCCATCGCGCGCGGCGAAGTGCTCGGCATGGTGGGTGAATCGGGCGCCGGCAAGTCGCTCACCGGCAACGCGATCATCGGCCTCTTGGAGCCGCCGGGGCGGATCGCCGCGGGGGCGGTCCACCTCGCGGGAGAGCGCATCGACGGCCTTTCCCACGAGGAGATCCGCCGCATCCGAGGGCGCAGGATCGGGGCGATCTTCCAGGACCCCCTGACCAGCCTGAATCCGCTCTACACCGTGGGCGCGCAGATCGTCGAGACGATCCTCACCCATCTCGACATCGGCGCCCGCGCGGCACGAT
Organism: Alphaproteobacteria bacterium; assembly: GCA_965202835.1. Lineage (GTDB taxonomy): Bacteria > Pseudomonadota > Alphaproteobacteria > MPNO01 > MPNO01 > MPNO01. Next base: position 811,822 of record CBDBCA010000003.1, read on the forward strand.
CAAGAGCGCTGGAGTTGCTCGGCGAGGTCGGCATTCCGGCCGCCGGGGAGCGCATCGACCACTACCCCCACCAGTTCTCCGGCGGCATGCGCCAGCGCGTGGTGATCGCGCTCGCGCTGTGCGCCGAGCCGGAGCTGATCGTTGCCGACGAGCCGACCACGGCGCTCGACGTGTCGATCCAGGCGCAGATCATCCGCCTGCTGAGGCGCCTGAGCGCCGAGCGCGGCGCGTCGGTGCTGCTGATCACCCACGACATGGGGGTGATCGCCGAGACCGCCGACCGCGTCGCGGTGATGTATGCCGGCCGCCTCGCCGAGATCGGGCCGGTGCGCGAGGTGCTCAAATCCCCTCTCCACCCCTACACGAAGGGCCTGATGGACGCGATCCCGGCGGTCGGGCGCGACGTCGACAGCCTCGCCCAGATCGACGGCGCCATGCCCAGGCTGCACGAAATCCCCGCCGGCTGCGCGTTCCACCCGCGCTGCCCGGACGCGATCGCGCGCTGCGGCCACGACCGCCCCTCGCTTGCCCCGAACGGTGGGACGGAGGTCGCCTGCTGGCTCTACCCGGGGGGGCCGGCCGATGGCTGACGCGGCGCTGGTCGAGGTCGCGGGCCTCAAGCGCTATTTCGACGTCTCGCCGCCTTTCCTCAACCGTGCGATCGAGGGGACCGGGCGCCGCATCGTCCGGGCGGTCGACGACGTCGGCTTCTCGATCGCACGCGGCGAGACCTTCGCCCTGGTCGGCGAGTCGGGCTGCGGCAAGTCGACGGTGGCGCGAACCGTCGTCGGGCTCCACGCGCCGACCGCCGGCTCGATCCGCTACGACGGGACGGAGATCGCGGCGCGGGACGCCGGCCCGGAGGTCGCGGAGCTCCGCCGCCGCATGCAGATGATCTTCCAGGACCCATACGCCTCGCTTAACCCGCGATGGCGGGTGCGCGACATCGTGGGCGAGCCGATCCGCCACAACCGTCTGCTCGCCGACCGCGCGGCGGCCGCGGAACGGGTCGCCGAACTGCTGGTCCAGGTGGGCCTGTCCCCGGTGGACGGGGAAAAGTACCCGCACGAGTTTTCCGGCGGGCAGCGCCAGCGGATCTCGATCGCGCGCGCGCTGGCGGGCAAGCCCGAATTCGTGGTCTGCGACGAGCCCACCTCGGCGCTCGACGTCTCGGTCCAGGCCCAGATCCTCAACCTGATGAAGGGGCTTCAGCGCGCGCTCGGCCTGACCTATCTGTTCATCTCGCACGACCTCGCCGTGGTCTACTACATCTCGTCGCGGGTCGCGGTGATGTATCTCGGCCGCATCTGCGAGCTGGCGGAGACGGCGGTGCTGTTCGAGCGCCCCCGCCACCCCTATACGCGGCTGCTGCTCGACACCATCCCGGACCTGGAGATGAGCGGAAGGGATCGGGAACCCGTGGCGGGCGAGGTCCCGAGCCCCATCGACCCGCCCTCCGGCTGTGCCTTCCACCCCCGCTGCCCGCACGCCGACGCCCGCTGCCGGAGCGAGAGGCCGGAGCTGAAGACCGTCGACGGCACAAGCGTAGCCTGCCACGCGGTGGAGGAGGGGCGGCTGGCCTGAGCCCGGCATCCGAACCCGCGCGCCTGTTCGTCCCACATCGTCAGATCGGTCGCGAGCGCGTTACTGAAGCGGCTTGCGGTCTCCCGGATTTTTCGCAACGCTCGCCCGGCCGGGCGGGGGCCGATGGGACGGTCCCGGCTCGGGCTTCGCGCAAGGGAGGAAGCCATGGCGGCGCCGCGCAGGGAAATCCGTCTCAACGATCTGATGGAGCCGATAAGCCACTACACCGATGCCGTGCTCTGCGGCGACTTCCTCTTCCTGTCGGGGGCCGGACCGTTCGATGGGAACGGAGCCCTGATCGGCGAAGGCGACGTGGTCAAGCAGTGCGAAGCGACATGCGCCAATATCGACCGGGTGCTCTCCGCCGCCGACATGTCGCCGAAGGACGTGGTCTATTTCAAGGTGCTGATGGAAGAGGTGTATGACGGCCCCAAGATCAATCCGGTTCGCATCGACTTTCACGGCGACTCCCATCCCGGCAGCACCCGGGTCGGCGTGGGACACTTTGCGCTTCCGGGCATGCTGCTGGAAATCGAGTGCGTCGCCTACAAGCCGGCGAACGGCGGGCCGCCGAAAGAGGAAATCCGCTGCGAAAACCTCTTCGAGCCGCCCAGCCACTACATCGACGTCGTGAAATGCGGCGACTATGCCTTCATTTCCGGAACCGGGCCGGTCGGCGCGGACGGCAGCGCGGTGCTGTTCGGCGATCCCGGCAAACAGGCCTTCAGGACGATGGAGAACATGGAGGTCATGCTGGATGCCGCAGGCATGGGCTTCCAGGACGTCTGCAAGGTCGTCTGTTACCTGGAAAACGTGCGGGATCGGCCGCAGATCAACGTGGCGCGCAAGCACTTCTTCGGCGACAGCCGGCCCTGCAGCACCCTGTTCGGGGTCCGGCGCCTCGCGATCCCGGGGATGAACCACGAGATCGAGGCGATCGCGTACAAACCGGGCGACGGAGCTCCGCCGCGCAAGGAAATTCGTGTGCCCGGCATCCACGAGCCCATCAGCCACTACACCGATGCCGTGCAGGCCGGCGACTTTCTCTTCGTTTCGGGCCAGGGTCCGTTCGACGACGCCTTCGGACTGCCCGGCGATTCGATGACGGCGCAGGCCACGCAAATGCACGACAACCTGCAACGAATCATGGCCGAGGCCGGCTTCGGTTTCGAAGACGTCGCGAAGGTCACGGCGTATCTCGACGATTGCGACGAACGCCGGGAGCTGAATGCGGTGCGCGAGAAATATTTCGGACCTCACAGGCCGGCGAGCACGCTGTTCGGCGCCAACCGCCTCGCCCTGCACGGCATGAAAGTCGAGCTCGACGCGATCTGTTACCGGCCCGGGGGCTGAGGCGCCACCTACCCCCCGAACAGATCGCCGAACTTCGCCGTCACCCGCGCCTCCAGCTCCGCGCTGTTGCGCACCACGGCGGGGAAGTCGTCACCGCGTGAGAAGGGTCGGCATGCGTCGACCACGACGCGGGCGTTGCGCCGGTCTTCGTGGCTGTAGCACATCGGGTCGAGATGGGTGCTCCAGCCGCCGCGGATCACCTCGATCCCCTCGCGCGGGTCGCAGCGGGTGCACATCGCCCACAGCACGTCGTTCATGTTGGCCGGGTCGATGTCGTCGTCGACCACCACCACCCAGCGATTGGCGTAGGCGCCGGCGTGGCATTGCGAGGCGATCATGCCGGCCTGCTTGGAATGCCCGCCGTACATCTGCCTGATCGAGACGGTGAGCCACATCCGGCTGCCGCCGGCCTCGTGCGCCCAGACGCCTTTGACTTCGGGGACGCCCGCGGCCTCCAACTGATTCCATACCGCGCCGCAGCGATAGGTGCCGCGGTAGAACGTGTCGTCGTTGGGCGGCACGCCGGGGATGGCGCCCAGGAGAATCGGATCGTCGCGGTGCATGAAGGTCTCGACCCGGATGGCGGGCTCGGGGTGCATGTCGCCCGCGTAGTAGCCCGCCCACTCGCCGAACGGCCCCTCGTCGACCAGGTCGTCCTGGCTCACGAACCCCTCGAAGGCGATCTCGGCGTTGGCCGGGACGGGGAGCCCGGTCCTCGGCATGTTGATGATCTGCACCCCCTCGCCCAGGAGCCCGCCGGCGCAGTCGTACTCGTTCGCGCCGTGCGGCATCTCGAGCCCGGCGACCATGAACAGCGCCGGATGCATGCCGGCGACCACGGCGATCGGGCAGCGCTCTCCGCGAGCGAAATACTTGTTCATGATCATGTTGCCGTGCTTGCCCTTGGACACCATGACCGAGGCGGTCTTTGCGTCATGCGCCTGGACCCGATAGGCGCCGTAATTGATCCAGCCGGAATCGGGGTCCTTCATCACAACCATGCAGGCGGTGCCGATGTAATAGCCGCCGTCGCGCTCGTGCCATCGGGGCGACGGGATGGTGGTGATGTCGATGTCCTCGCCCTCGAAGACGTTCTCGTTGAGCGGGCCGCCGTTGACCTCGACCGGCCTATGGACCGGCTGGTCGCGCATGTAGTCCCGCCAGCGGTTGACCAGCGCGACCTCGGGCGTGTCGATGGGGAGCCCGAGCGCGAGGTTGATGCGCGGCACCGAGGTCAGGATGTTGGCGAGCACCCGGTGGCCCTTCGGGTAGCCCGGGACCTCGTCGAACATCACCGCCGGGTTGGTCATCTTGCGCATCGCGATGTCGACGATGCCGCCGATCTCCTCCTCGCGGTCGGCGCCGGTGACGGTCTCTAGCTGGCCCGCCTCGTCGAGCTCGTCGACCCAGTCCCTCAGATCCTTGTTCGCCACGCGCGTTCCTCCCCTGCCCTGGACACTGCGCGGCCATCATAGCGCCGCGCGGCGGGTCACGAAAAAGGGCGCCCGGTCAGCCCGGAAGGCGCCGTCATGGCGCACGACGACGGAGCGCAGCGCGTCCAGGTTCTCGCAGCCGAGCTGTCCGAGCGTCGCGCGGAGATCCTCGACGAACAAATCGATCAGGTGCCCCGGCCCCCGCGCGCCGAGCGCCCCCAGGCTCCACAAGAACGCCTTGCCCGCGAAGGCCGCGTCCGCGCCGAGCGCGATCCCCCGCGCGACGTCGACGCCCGACCGCACGCCACTGTCGAGGATGACGGTCGCCCGGCCGGCCACGCGCTCGGCGATCCCGGGCAGCAGGTCGACCGGCGGTGGCAAGGCGTCGATCTGCCGCCCGCCGTGATTGGAGACGAAGATCCCGTCGAGCCCGAGCGCAACCGCGCGCTCGGCATCGTCGGGGTGGAGAACGCCCTTGAGCACCATCGGCTTCTTCCACCTGTCGCGGTAGCGCGCGATCTCGTCCCAGGTGAACGCGCCGCCGTATTCGCGCTGAACGAAGGAAGCGGTCTCGGCGAAGGTCGGGGCAGCGCCGATATAGGGCGCGAACGAGACGAAGCGGGGGATGCCGTTCCGCAGCAGCGAACGGAACCAGCGCGGCGAGGACAGCGCCTCGAAGCGCAGCCGGGCGGTCATGCGGAAGGGGTTCGATATGCCGCTCTTCACCTCGCGCGGCCGGGTCGTGCGGATCGGCGTGTCGACGGTCAGCACCAGCACATGCGCGCCGGCGTCGGCGGCGCGGCGCGCGAGATCGAAGCCGATCTCGTGGTCGTCGCGCGCGAAGCGGTAGAGCTGGAACCACAGCACGTCGGGCGCGAGCTCCGCCGCCCGCTCGACGTCGATCCCCGACATCACGCCCAGCGTATAGGGGATGCGCGCCGCCTGGGCGGCCCTCGCCATGTAGGTCTCCGCGCCCGGGAACACGGTGCCGGGCCCGCCGATCGGCGCGATGCCGAAGGGGGCGGCGTAGGCGCGGCCGAACAGCTCGGTGCCGGCTTCCGGCGGCTCGATCACGCGGGCGTAGCGCGGCACCAGCTGGACGTCGTCGAACGCCGACCAGTTCCGCGCGATGCCGCTATCCGCGCCGGCGCCCCCGTCCATGTACTCGAACGCGAACCGGGGCAGCACGCGGCGCGCCCGCCGCCTGAGATCGTGCGCGGTCGGATAGCGCCGTTTCATCGCGAGCCTCGCGGCGCTCCCCGAATCGTCCGTCATCGCCCCGCCTCCCCCATTGCCGTTCGGTTTAACTTCGGGACGGGCTCCTTGCCGATGGGCGAGACCGTCTCCGCTCCCCTCTTGTCACCCCGGACCTGTTCCGGGGTCCAGACTGTCAGGCACCGCTCTCGCCCGGCTTTCCCCGGATCGCGGAACGGAGTCCGAGACAGGCCGGCGCCCGGGGCAGGCCTGGACCCCGGAACAAGTCCGGGGTGACAGCAGGGGACACGGACGGGCGGAGCGGGCGTGCCGCAATTCAAGCCTCGATTCGACCGATGCCCGATAACTCGCGCGTCATCAAACCGCGCATCCCGTTCTCCCCATCTAAACCGGACAGCAATGCGCCTCCCCACAGGACCGGGCGCGGCCAGCATAGCGCCGCGCTCCGGCCGCGAAACAGGGCGCCTGAATGTTGGCCACGCGACTTCTCGGGGATATGGTTCGACCATACGCGATGCCCTCGACCGCCCGAAAATGAAGACGACGCTCAATCTGAACGATCGGGTCCTGCACCTCGCCAAACGGCGCGCGGCGCGGGACGGAATCACGCTCACGAAGTTCGTCGAGGACGCGCTCCGCGCGAAATTGGCGGATTCGCGCACCGCGAAGCGGGGCTACCGGCTCAGGCTGGAGACCGTGACCGGGCACGCACCGCCCAATGTCGATATCGCCGACCGGAACGCGCTCTACGACGTGATCGACCGCGCGTCATCGGGGTCGACACCAACATCCTGATCTACGCCCGCCGCGACGAGATTTTCGATGCCCAGAGCGGCGGCAGGAGAAGAAGCATGACCCAGGACCACACCACGCCGCCGGGCGGGCCGCAGACACGGGGTGAGAGGCGGCTCGGCGAGGACTTTGGCGACGAGACGATTCACGCCGACCTCCGGGGCCAGCGCAGCTACCACGATTTCCTGGAGCTCGACACGATCCTCGACGCGCAGCCGACGATCACCGGCGCGCATGACGAGAAGCTGTTCTTCATCCTGCATCAGGTCAAGGAGCTGTGGATGAAGCTGATGCTGCACGAGCTGGAGGCCGTGTTCCCCCATCTCCGCGACGACGATCTGCGCCCGGCCTTCAAGATCTTCGCCCGGGTCAAGCGCATCCAGGAGAACCTGATCCAGGCCTGGCACATCCTCACCACGATGACGCCGGCCGACTACCTCGCCTTCCGTGACGGGCTCGGCCGGTCGTCGGGCTTCCAGTCCTTCCAGTACCGCTCGATCGAGTTCGTCTTCGGCAACAAGCAGCGCGAGACCATCGCCCCGTTCGAGAACCGCCCGGAGATCGTGCGGCACCTCACCGGGCTCCTCGAACGGCCGAGCCTCTACGACGAGGCGGTCATGCTGCTCGCCCGGCGCGGCTATGCGATCGACGACGCCGCGCTCGACCGCGACTGGTCGGTCAAGCGGGAACCAGACGAAACCGTGATGGCCGCGTGGCGCGACATCTACCGCGGCGGCGAGGGGCGCTGGGACCTCTACGAGCTGGCCGAACACCTGATCGACATCGACGACCTGTTCCAGACCTGGCGGTTCCGCCACCGCAACGCCGTCGAACGGGTGATCGGCCACAAGATCGGCACCGGCGGCACCAGCGGCGTCGGCTACCTGACGAGGGCGACCGCGATCCGCCTGTTCCCCGAGCTGTGGGCGGTCAGGACGGAGTTGTAGGGGGGCGGGTCGGTCGCCCTCTCAGCCGTCATGGTCGGCGCAGGCCGACCATCCACGTTTTGTTTTCTGTCGTGCGGTCCGTTAAAAAAACTCGTGGATGGTCGGCCTGCGCCGACCATGACGAATGGAAAATTCCGTGCGCGCCCGGCACGGGTAGACCCGTGGCGGGGGCGCATGTGAGCGGCAACAGGTTGGAGACCTATCGTGAACGATTCGTCCCGGGAACGCGTCACCCACGGAGACCGTCGCCGGCCGAGAGAGAAGAGGCCGGACGCAGATTGCAAACGAAATGCCACCGGTCGAGAGCCGGGAAAGGGCGGAATCCTGGACGCGCTGAGACGTTCGCCGCTCGTGGGCGAAGACGCGATTCCCCCTCGCCCGTTCGACGGCGGCCGCAAGGTCGATCTGTGAACCGGTTTCTCCGGGACATGAACCGTTCTGCCACAACGCTTTGCAAGGAATGGAGAAACATCGATGGCCGTGACCGATCCGGAGTTCGAACGGGCGGAAGACCGGGCACGGAATGAACGCGAGGCCGGCCATGCCCTGTCCGCCCGCTACGACCGGCGAAGGCGCCGGGTGGTCGTGCAGTTGAGCACCGGTATCGAGCTGACCTTTCCCGCGGCGCTGGCGGAAGGACTGGCCGACGCTTCGCCCGACGATCTCGCGGAAATCGAGGTCAGCCCGTCCGGATTGGGCCTGCACTGGCCGCGGCTCGACGCCGATCTCCACGTTCCCGGCCTTCTCCAGGGCGTCCTCGGCTCCAGAAGCTGGATGGCCGCGCAAATGGGCGCGGCGGACCCGTGAAACGCGAACCGTCGCGGCCGACGGCTGTCTCAACGCCTTCGCCGACGATACGGTTCAACACCACTAACCAGCCCCGCGGTCTATGCGCAAATTACGGCCTAAGCGCAAATATACTTGCGTCTAAGACTTGATATTTGCGTCTAACCGCTTCATGTTGCGCCTAGAGTCGAACCGACCATCCGGGGTGCCGACGTGACGCGACGTATTCGCGAAGAAATCCTTCGGGCGATCGAAGAGGCGGTGGAGCGGCGCCCCGAGGGCATGACCGCGCCACAGATCGCGGATGCACTGCCGTCGGCGCCGCCGCTCCGGACCCTGCAATATCGCTTGAAAGCCCTGGTGGATGACGGCCGCCTGATACGGGAAGGGTCCGGTCGATGGGTACGCTACCGCCTGCCCAGGGATACCTCCTTGTCCGGGCGGGCAACCTTCGGACCACTTCGGAGCCACGCGGAGCTTTCCACAGGGATTCCGCTCTCCGAGGCAGGCAAGGAAATCCGAAATTATGTGCGACAGCCCACGGCGGCGCGCGAGCCGGTGGGCTACGACCGGACCTTCCTCGACAGCTATCGCCCCAATGCAAGCTCTTATCTCTCGGAGACGGAGCGCCTGGAGTTAAGGGAGTGCGGCGAAACCGAAATCGTCGAACAACCCGCCGGCACCTATGCGAAACAGGTGTTGAACCGGCTTCTGATCGACCTGTCCTGGAACTCGAGCCGCCTGGAAGGCAACACCTATTCCCTGCTCGATACCAAACGCCTGATCGAACTGGGCGAGGAAACGGAGGGTAAGGACCGGCACGAAGCCCAGATGATCCTGAACCACAAGGAGGCCATCGAAATCCTGGTCGACGGCGCGGAGGACATCGGCTTCAACCGGCATACGATCCTCAACCTGCACGCCGCCCTGGCCGACAACCTTCTACCCGATCCCGGCGCGCCCGGGCGGCTGCGGCGTACCGGCGTGGGCATCGAGGGTTCGGTATTTTTTCCGCTGGAGGTGCCGCAGCTCATCGAAGAGTGCTTCGACGGGATTCTGACCAAGGCCTCGCGGATCGAGGACCCGTTCGAAAAGGCGTTCTTCGCGATGGTGCACCTGCCCTGTCTCCAGCCCTTCGACGACGTGAACAAGCGGGTGTCCCGGCTTGCCGCCAACATTCCGCTGATCAGGGAAAACCTTTCGCCGCTGTCCTTCGAGGAGGTGTCCCGGGAGCTCTACACGGAAGCGATTCTGGGCGTGTACGAGCTAAGGCGCACCGAATTGCTGCGCGATCTTTTCATCTGGGCCTACAGGAGATCCGCGGCACGCTACGCTGCGGTGCGCCAGTCGCTCGGCGAGCCCGACCCCTTCCGAATGATTCATCGGACCGCATTGCGCCATCTCGTCGGAGAGGTCATCCGCGAAGGCATGGACAACAGGACGGCGAAGATGCACATCGGCGCGTGGACGGCGGAGCATGTCGAGGAAGCGGACCGCGAACGGTTCCGTGAAGTCGTCGAGCGGGAACTGCTGAGCCTTCACGAAGGCAACTTCGCGCGATATCGCGTCAGGCCGTCCGAATTCGCAAGGTGGCAAACGATCTGGGGCAGATAGGCACCGTCGGGCAGGCTCCCGCGCGCAACGTCAGTCTTGCGCCTATCCCTATTACTGGATATATATCCGGTAATACGTGGAGGACGGTCGTGAGCGACTCATCGCAGAAACGCGCCACCGCAAATTACCGCCGCCGTCTGGCCGAGCGGGGCATGGCCCGCTTCGAGGTCCTGGGGCGCGACTCGGACCGTGACCTCATCCGCTCCTTGGCCCGGCGCCTCGCCGAGGAGGGACCGGAGGCCGATCGCCTGCGAACTGTCATGAGAGATGGCGTTGCCGGCGAGACGCCGAGAAAGGGCCGAATACTCGACGCGTTGCGGCGTTCTCCGCTGGTCGGCGAGGACATCGTGCCTCCCCGCCCCTTCGAGCCCGGCCGCAAGGTGGACCTGTGAGCCGGTATCTGCTGGACACCAACATCATCAGCAACGCCACGAAGCCCAGGCCGTCCGAATCGCTCTTGGGCTGGATGGCCGAACGGATCGACGAGGACCTGTTCATCTCATCCTTCACCGTCGCGGAGATCCGGCGGGGGATACTGGAAAAGCCGCCCGGCCGGAAACGGGACGATCTGGAGGCGTGGTTCGCCGGTCCGGAAGGCCCTCCGGCGCTGTTCACAGGCCGGGTGCTCTCCTTCGACGAGAAGGCCGCTCACCCATGGGCGCGGCTCATGGCGGAGGGCAAGACGACGGGACGGCCCCGCAACGCGCTGGACACGATCATCGCGGCAACTGCGGAAGCGAACGGGTGCGTCGTGGTAACGGATAACGAAGAGGATTTCGCCGGGGTGGAAACATACAATCCGGTGCGCGGGGCTGCGACTTGAACCGGTGAACCTTCTCCTCGACTAGCTCTCCCCCCCAAACCATCGCGAATCCCCCAGCACCACCGACGTCTCGATCTGCCGCTCCGGAACCGTCCAGTAGCGCCTGAGCAGCCCCGCCTTCTCCTCGTCCCCGACCAGCGTGAACCCGCGCGCCTCATAGAACCGGACCGCCCAGGTCGCGGCGGCCCAGGTGCCGATCAGGATGGGGCGGTCGACATCTCGGCACAGCGCCTCCAATAGCGCGGTGCCGATGCCCTGGCCCTGGCGTTCGGGGCGGACATAGGCGTGGCGGATCAGGATCACGTCCCGCACCGGCTGGACGCCCATCACGCCCTGGAGCCCGTCCTCCTCCCAGCCGCTGAAGGCGATGCCGGCGGCGATCTCGGCGGCGAGCTCGCTTTCCGGCATGTAGGGTTCTTTCCAGCGGTCGGGCGGGATGATGCCGCGATAGGCTTCCGCCGCTTCGTTGACGACGGCGAAGATCTCCGGCCGGTCGGCGTCGGTGAGCGCGCGGATCATTACCCGTCGAGGAAATCCGCGACGAGGGCGGCAACGGCGTCGGGGCGTTCGGCGAAGGCGCTGTGGCCTGCCCCTTCCACCACCTCCAGCCGCGCATCGCCGAACCCTTCCGCATAGACCTCGCCGTGGCGGCGCGGCACCAGCCGGTCGTCCTCGCCCTGGACCACCAGCGCCGGCGACCGGTAGCGCGCGAGCCGCCCGGCGAGCCGCCGGTCGTGGAGATAGGGCGGGTTGAACCCCACGCGGGAGGCGAAGCGGAACAGCTTGTAGCGCAGCACCTCCTGGTCGATCCCGCCGCGCAGATCGGGGAACATGTCGCGCGCGATCTCCGACTCGCCGTCGCCGAAGAGCAGCGCGCGGAGCGCCGCGAAGGAGACTCCGTCGGCGGGGTGGGTCTCCCAGAACACGTCGGCGATCGGCGCGCCGGGGACGAACAGCCCGGTCGGTCCGACCAGCGCGAGCCGCTCGACCCGCTCCGGGTGGCGCACCGCGATCTCGGCCGCGATCCACCCGCCGATGCAGGAGCCCGCAAGGCGGAGCGTCCCGATCCCGAGCGCGTCGAACAGCTCGAGATAGTGGAAGACGAGGTCGTCGATACTCTGGAGCTCCTCGTCCTCCGAGCTCTCCGCGCAGCCGGGATGGGCCGGCGCGACCAGTGCGAAGCGTTCGGCCAGCGCCTCGTGGAACGGCAGCCAGCCGAAGGACGCGCCGTGGATGTCGGCGATCCCGTGCAGATAGACGACCGGCGTCCCGTTTCCGGCCTCGGCGATCTGGACCGTGCGCCCCCTCGGCAGGGCGACCTCGCGCCCGCTCATTCGGCGGCGCTCGCGGCCGGGCGGTCGGCCAGCATCGGGTAGTTGCGGGCGAACAGATCGGCCGAGCGCTCGCGGAGCGCGGGCGCCACCTCTTCCGCGAACAGCCGCGCGCTCTTGCGCGCGAGCGCGTCCTCCATGTTGCCGAAATGGAACTGGATCAGGAGGTTGCCGACCTCGGCCTGCTCGATCAGGTCCCACAGCTTCTCGCGCACCGTGGCGGGGCTGCCGACGACGATCGAGGCTTTGGATTCGAGCTCCTCCCAGTCCTCGGCGTCGCCCAGCATCGGCGCGCCGGCGGTGGAGTTCTCCAGATAGGCCCGCCACGAGCGCACCGACTGCGACGGCACGCCGGGGCCGAAGGTGAGCGTCCGCCCGGTCCGCCGGAGATGCCCCTTGAGGCAGTATTTGAGGAAGTACCAGACCCCTTCCTGCGCTTCCTCCTTCGCCTGCTCGTCGGTCTCGGCGACATAGACCGACAGCAGAACGCCCATCCGGAACGGGTTATAGCTGTCGCCGTTCCGCTTCAGGATCTCCGCGAAGCGCTCGCGCGCCTGACGGGTCGCCGCGCCGTGGGTGCGCGACGACAGGAAATAGTCGAAGCCGCGCTTCGCCACATGGTCCATCGTCTCGGCGCTGAGGCTACCCGGGATCCACACCTTCGGGTGCGGCGTCTGGCGCGGCTTCGGCCAGATATTGACGTAGCGCAGCGGGTAGGACGGCCCCTCGTGCTCGAACGGCCCGTCCTCGGTCCAGCTGCGCAGGATCAGGTCGACCGATTCCCAGAAGCGCTGGCGCGATTGCGGCGAGGGGATGTTGTAGTTGTAGGCCTCCGGCCCGCCGCCCACCGCGAAACCGGCGATCAGCCGCCCGCCGGAGATCGAATCGATCATCGCGTACTCCTCGGCGACGCGGAGCGGGTTGAGGTGGAGCGGCAGCAGGTTGCCCAGCACCACCAGCTTCGCGCGCTCGGTGCGCTGGGTCAGCGCGGCGGCGATGATGTTGGGCGACGGCATCAGCCCGTAGATGTTCTGGTGATGCTCGTTCAGCACCAGCCCGTCATAGCCGAGCTCCGCCGCCTCGACCGACTGGTCGATATATTCCTGGTACAGCCCGTCGGTCTTCTCGCGGTCCCACAGGCTGTTGGGCACCGTTACCCAGCCGGTGTCGTAACGCTCGTCGAAATCGGGCGGCAGATAGGGGTAGGCCATGAAGTGCCAGTGGAACAGCTGCACCGGATGCATCGGCGGACTCCCTCGGGGTTGGGGGGCGGACGAAGTGTCGGCCATCGCCCCGCCCGCCGCAACCGGGCACGGGCGGTCAGTCGAGCGCGCGCGGGCGGACGAAACAGGTCAGGCGGCCGGCGCCCTGCCCGATTTCCGACCAGCCCGCGGCGTCGAACTCGATGCCGGCGAGCGCGCAGGTCGGGTAGGCGGTGGCGAGCAGGTCCAGCAGATCTTCCGGCCCCTCGCCCGCCAGCGCGCTGGCGAGCACATGGAAGCCGGGGTTGTGGCCGATCATCATCGCAGACGCGTGCCGGTCCGGAATGCCCCGGGCGAGAGCGAGCAGTCGTCCGGGCGAGGCGTGGTAGAGATCTTCGGTCGTCTCTACTTCCGGGGCGGTGCCCAGCACGTCCGCGACCAGCGACCATGTCTCGACCCCGCGGCGCGCGGCGGAGCAGAGGACGAACTCCGGCGCGCAGCCGTTCCCGTTCATCCACCGGGCCATCATCGGCGCGGCACGCCGCCCACGCGGCGCGAGCGGCCGGTCGAAGTCGTCGAGCCCGGGATCGCCCCAATCCGACTTCGCGTGCCGCAGGAGATAGAGCGTGCGCATCGCGTTCAGAATATGACGGCCGGGGAACGGATGTCAGGTCCGAAGGAGGCCCACCCGCGCGTTTCCCTTGACGGTCGCGCCGAAACCGTAAACGCTCCCGTGCAGGAACGAGCCGGCAGGACAGATGGACGACGCGCGACCGCAAACCGTTGCCGCGGGCGAACGCCCGACCTCGCCGCTCGCCGCGAGCCCGGACCGCTTCATCAACCGCGAGCTGTCCTGGCTCGCCTTCAACGAGCGCGTGCTCGAGGAGGCGTCCAACACCGCGCATCCCCTGCTGGAGCGGCTGCGCTTCGTCTCGATCTCGGCGGCCAATCTGGACGAGTTCTACATGGTGCGCGTCGCCGGGCTGAAGAGCCAGATCCACGCCGGCGTCAACGCCCGCAGCGCCGACGGCCTTACCCCGCAGGAACAGCTGCACGCGGTCAACGCGCGCGCCCGCACGCTGATGCGCGAACAGCAGCGCTGCTGGCGCGCGCTGCGCGAGGCGATGCGCGACGAAGGGATCGAGGTGCTGGAGCCCGAGGCGCTGACCGACGACGAGCGCGCCTGGCTCACCGCCTGGTTCGTCAAGGAAATCTTCCCCGCCCTCACCCCGGTGGCGATCGACCCCGCGCACCCGTTCCCCTTCATCCCCAATCTGGGCTTCTCACTGGTTCTGTCGATGAAGCGGAAGGGCGAGGACCCCTCCGCCGGGCTGGTCGCGCTGCCGGCCACGATCGGCCGCTTCGTCCGCCTCGAAGGCCGCAAGTCCGCCTTCGTCGCGCTCGAACAGGTGGTGCGCGTCCATCTCGACCTGCTGTTTCCCGGCTTCGACCTGCAGGACGTGGGCGTGTTCCGGATCATCCGCGACAGCGACCTGGAGATCGAGGAAGAGGCCGAGGACCTGGTGCGCGAGTCCGAGGAGCTGCTGCGCCGGCGCCGCCGCGGTTCGGTGATCCGCCTCAAGATCAACGCCGACGTGCCGTCCGCGCTGCGCGCCTTCGTGGTCGAGAGCCTGGGCGTGGGCGAGGAGGACGTGTTCGACGTCGACGGGCTGCTGGGCCTCGCGGAAACGTCGCAGCTGATCCTGCGCGACCGCCCGGACCTCGTCTTCGAGCCCTACACGCCGCGCTTCCCCGAGCGCATCCTCGACTACGACGGCGACTGCTTCGCCGCGATCCGCCAGAAGGACATCATCGTCCACCACCCCTATGAGAGCTTCGACGTGGTGGTGAGCTTCCTGCGCCAGGCGGCGGCGGACCCGAACGTGGTCGCGATCAAGCAGACGCTCTACCGCACCGGCGAGGATTCGCCGATCGTCGAGGCGCTGCGCGACGCCGCCGAGCGCGGCAAGTCGGTCACCGCGCTGATCGAGCTCAAGGCGCGGTTCGACGAGGAGCGCAACATCCGCTGGGCGCGCGACCTCGAACGCGCCGGCGCCCAGGTGGTGTTCGGCTTCGTCCAGCTGAAGACACACGCCAAGGTGTCGCTGGTGGTCCGCCGCGAGCAGAACGGACTCCAGACCTACGCCCATTTCGGCACCGGCAACTACCACCCGGTCAACGCGCGCATCTACACCGATCTCTCGCACTTCACCTGCGACGCGACGTTCTGCCGCGACGCGGCCAAGCTGTTCAACTACATGACCGGGACCGGCGTGCCGGACGGGATGGAACGGATCTCGGTCTCGCCGATCGACATGCGCGATACCCTGGCCCGCCTGATCGACGCGGAGATCGACAACGCCCGCGCGGGCCGGCCGGCCTGGATCCTCGCCAAGATGAACTCGCTGGTCGACCCGGAGATCATCGACTGCCTCTACCGCGCCTCGCGGGAAGGCGTCGGCATCGACCTGATCGTGCGCGGCATCTGCTGCCTGCGGCCGGGCGTGCCGGGCCTGTCGGACAACATCCGGGTGAAGAGCATCGTCGGCCGCTTCCTGGAGCACAGCCGCATCGTCTGCTTCGGCGCCGCGCACCCGCGCGGCTCGCCGAAGGCCAAGGTCTATATCTCGTCGGCCGACTGGATGCCGCGCAACCTCGACCGGCGGGTGGAGACCCTGATCCCGATCCACAACCGGACCGTCCACCGCCAGGTCCTCGACCGGATCATGGGCGCCAACCTGATGGACGAGGCGCAGAGCTGGACGCTCGCCGGCGACGGAACCTATCGCCGCGCCGAGGCGGGCGAAAACGCCTTCAGCGCGCACGAATACTTCATGACCAACCCGAGCCTGTCCGGGCGCGGCAGCGCCCTCAGGGACGGAGACTCGAGCGCTCCCGCCTGAGGCGGACCCCGGACTCCTGCCGAAAGCGTAGATGCCCGCAACCGAACCGATCGAGGCGTTGGAGCCGCCGCCCGGACACGCCCCGGCCGATCCTCCGGTCGCGGTCGTCGACATCGGATCCAACACCGTACGGCTGGTGGTCTATGACGGGTATCGGCGGGCGCCGGTGCCGATGTTCAACGAGAGCGCCGCCTGCGGGCTCGGTGCCGAGCTGGCGACGACCGGCAAGATCGGCGCCGAAGCGGCCGAGCGGGCGTTGCGCGCGATCGCCCGGTTCGGCCGGCTCGCGCGCGGGATGGGGGTCGAACGGCCCGCCTTCATCGCCACCGCGGCGGTGCGCGAGGCGACCAACGGAAAGGACTTCACGCGCGAGGTCCGGCGCCGCTGCGGCGAGAGCGTGCAGGTGCTGAGCGGCGAGGAGGAGGCGCGGCTCTCCGCCCTCGGCGTGGTGTCGGGCATGCCGAGGGCGGACGGCACCATGGGCGATCTCGGCGGCGGCAGCCTGGAGCTGGTCGACATCAGGCGCGGAAAGATCGTGCGGCACGCGACGTTGCCGCTCGGCATCCTGCGCTACGCCGACCGCCGCCCGGCCGGACGGAAGGCGATGCTGGCGGAAATCCGGGCCCGGCTCGGCGCCGTAAGCTGGCTGCGCGGCGGCGGCGGCCGGGCATTCTACCCGGTCGGCGGGGCGTGGCGCGCGGTCGCCCGGCTCCACATGGCGCGCGCCGACCACCCGCTCCACATCATCGACGGCTACCGCCTGCCGGTGCGGGAAATGCGCGGCCTCGCGGACGTGGTGGGAGGTCTGAGCCCGCGTTCGCTCGAACAGATCGCGGGCGTTTCGCGGCGGCGGCGCGACAGCCTGCCGATCGCCTGCGACCTGCTGGGCGCCGTGCTGCGCGAGACCGGCGCGAAGACGATCGTCTTCTCCGCCCAGGGGCTGCGCGAGGGCCATCTCTTCTCGGGCCTCGGCGCGAAGGAGCGGCGCGGGGACCCGGTGCTGGCCGCCGCGCTCGCGCTCGCCGCGCGGGAGGCGCGTTTCGTGCCGATCGGGGAGGCGCTGTTCGACTGGATCGACCCCCTGTTCCAGGGCCGCCGCAAGGGCCGCAAGCGCCTGCGCCTGATCGCCTGCCACCTCGCCGATATCGGCTGGCGCGAGCACCCCGATTACCGCGCGGTGCAGACCATGAACCGGATCCAGCGCTTCCCCTTCATGGGGCTGCAGCACGACGAACGCGCGTTTCTCGGCTACACCGCCTTCGTGCGCTACGGCGGCGATCCCGCGGCGCCCGAGGCGCAGCCGGCGCACCGGCTGATGTCGCCGCGCCGCCGCCACCAGGCCCAGGTGATCGGCGAGGCGATGCGGCTCGCCTTCCGGGTCTCGGGCGGGGCGCGGAGTGTGCTCGACCGCTCGGCGCTGGTCGTCGACAAGGACCGTCTGTCGCTCCGCCTGCCCGACGACGGCTCCTCGCCGTTCGACGATTCGGTGGCGCGCCAGTTCGACGCCCTGGTCGCCGCCAGCGGAATGCGCCGCGGCCGGATCGTGGGGTAGCCCGGCGCCGCCCTAATGTTTCACCTTAGATAATATAGGATCCTGTAGCCCTCGTTAGGACGAGACAACTGGCAGAAATTCGCCATTTCTTAGGCCTTGTCCCAACGAGTGCAGGAAATCGAAAACTCGAAATCAACACTATTTCAACACGACGGCTCCCGAACGAACGAATCGCGAGTCGGCCGCCGGTAATCGTTCCGTCGGGCCGTAGAGCTTACCGGCGTGGCGCGTGTTCCGTCCGCGGAAACGGCGGATTTCTGCGCATTTTCGACGCGTTGCCCTCCTCCGAGCGTCCAGATCAACACGACTCGCACGGCTCGACGGAACGATCACGGCGAGGCGATAGAGATTCGGTCGAGGCGGGCCGATTCTGTCTCTGGCTGTTGATTTCACCGATCGAACATACGCCGCCGATCGCGCCGGAGAGCCGTTGTAGCCGGGCGTCCTTCCCGGGCCTGTGGCACCTTCGCCTTCCCCGACGGCGATCCATCTCTGCGCCCGGTAAACGGCGCCGAAGCGTTGCGGTGGCTGACGAGCGCAAGCGAGAGGTCGTGCGGCTCCGGTGCCGACATCCGAATGGCGATTTCTCCGGGCACGGACGATGGCACCGCCATCATCCGGCCCTCTCATGGGTCCACGGATTCTGGCGGACGATGCGGACCCCTTCTTCTTGAGAAGCGGCATCAGCTGCTAGGACAGGAAGGACCCGCAGGCGCTGGTGGTCCGGACCGCGGGGTGGGTCGGGCCGCACACTGGACGATCCTGCGAACGTCCTTGGCCCTGAACTTGCCGGGAGGGATGCCGTCCAGCACCTACTCCGCGATCGTTGTGTTGGACGGAAGCCTGTCGCCGCTGACTTCGGCGGAATTCGACGCCTTTCCGGCAACCGGGGCCGTGGGCGAGGCGACCGACCATCGCAGTTGCTCCGGAATGAATTCCTCGATCTCACTGGAGAGCCCACCCCCGCCGGGGGGATTGATCCACAGAAAGGGCGGCGGCCCCACCCCGGCCGGCCCGGTTGGCGAGCTCCTGGATCTTGACGAACAGGGCACCGAAGTCGCTGTCGTTGCTCACCACGGCAACATGGTTGACCAGGCCGGCAACGAAGTCGGCGACCGCGTCCGCCACGATGGCCATGTCTGCCGCGTTCTTCCATCCGCGGGCGAAGCGCTGGATGCCACGGACGCCGACCTCAAGGTCTGGGAACCGAGACGGCGCCCAGGCGCCCCCGATCCACATCATCTGCCAGACCGGGAGCGCGCCGCACCAACCGCACGGTGCGCAGCAGCAACCCCTCGGGCGGCGGCGCAAGCTCGTCCCGCTTCTTGCGCCAATCCCGGGTGAACGGGTCGGCTTGCCGCCACCACCGCCGCCAACGCTTCAGTGCCGAGGCGGGACCACCCAGCCCCGCCCGAACGCCTGCAGACGCACCCCGGCCGTTCGTCCGGGTCGTCGGCGCTGCTACGTTGACGTCGAGCGCCGCCCCGGCTTGGTCGGCTTCCCGGCCGCGCACCACCAGCGCCTCCATTTGGGAATTATATAGGTGACTATGCGCGGCCCGGCTAGGCCCTGTTAACACTAATGGTCATGTTTGTGTTATACTCTGTGGATGGAACTCACGGAAGCTCAATACGCCCGTATTGCGCCGCACCTTCCGGTGCAACGCGGCAATGTCAGCGTGTCGAACCGTCAGGTTCTCAACGCCATCCTTTATGTCGCCGAGCATGGCTGCAAGTGGCGCGGGTTGCCGGCGCGGTTCGGCAACTGGCACACCATCTACACCCGGATGAACCGGTGGTCGAAGAACGGGGTGCTCGACCGGGTCTTCGAGCATCTGCAGCGCGAGCAGATCGTGCGCATCAGGCTCGAGGCGGTGTCGCTGGACAGCACCATCGTGAAGGTGCATCCCGACGGGACCGGGGCGCTAAAAAAAACGGTCCCCAATCGATCGGCCGATCGCGCGGCGGCTGGACCACCAAGGTTCATATGGTTGCCGCGGATGCTCGAACCGCCATCACCTTCTCGCTCTCGCCGGGCCAGGCCCACGACGCCCCGGAGGGTCGCAAGCTGCTGAACCGCCTCGGCCGGCAGACCGGCGGTCCGGCGCTGATCATGGACCGCGCATACCAGGGCGACGAGACCCGCCAGTTGGCCCTGGCGCTGGGCTATGAGCCGGTGGTGCCGCCGCTGAGAACCCGCATCGGACCCTGGCAGTACGACCGCGAGATGTACAAGCGGCGCAACGAAATCGAGCGCCTGTTCCGCCGCCTGAAGGGGTTTCGACGCATCTTCTCGCGGTTCGAGAAGCTCGACGTCCTGTTCCTCGGCTTCATTCTCTTCGCACTCATCGTCGATGCTGTGCGATAGTGTTAACACGCCCTAGTCCCGCCGCTCGCTTCGGCGAAGGGGGGCTGGCGGTCGGGGGCGTACGCGACGGATCATCGCGCCGGGCTGAACTTGTCCAGAGAAGGAACATGAGGGAAAAAGTCAGCCGAGGCCGCTTCTTCGAGGATTTTCGCCTCGGGGAGGAATTGGTCCACGCCACGCCGCGCACCGTGACTCAGGGCGACGCGGCTCTCTATCTGGGGCTCTACGGATCACGGTTCGCGACCAACTCATCGGAGGTTTTCGCGCGGCGGCTCGGATTCTTCGCAGCCCCGCTGGACGACTTTCTGGTTTTTCACCTCGTCTTCGGGCGCACCGTGCCCGATGTCTCGCGGAACGGGGTTTCCAATCTCGGCTATGCGGACGGTCGATTCGGTGTTCCCGTTTACCCGGGAGACACATTGTCCGCGACATCTCGGGTGATCGGCCTCCGCCAGAACCGGAGCGGCGAGACCGGCATCGTCTATGTCCGGTCACGGGGCATCAACCAGGATGGCGATCCGGTCGTCGAATTCGCCCGTTGGGTGATGGTGCGAAAGCGCGATCGGGAAGCGCCGCAACCGGAGCCCGTTGTCCCGGAACTCCGGGAGTCGGTCCCGGTCGAAGAACTTTTCGTACCCGAGGGCCTAGCGGTGAGGGGCTACGACACCGGGATTTCCGGTTCCGCACATTTCTGGGACGACTACTCACCCGGCGAGCGGCTCGACCACATCGACGGGGTGACCGTCGAAGAAACGGATCAGGCGACGGTCACCCGTCTCTATCAGAACAACGCCCCGGTCCACCTCAACCGGCACATGATGGAAGCGAGCCGTTTTGGCCGTCGCATCGTGATGGCCGGGCATGTGATCAGCATAGCGCGCGCGCTGTCGTTTAACGGCTTGGGCAACGCGTTCCGCGTCGCCGCAATCAATGGCGGCCGGCATGTCGCGCCGGTGTTCGCAGGAGACACGCTGTATGCCTGGTCGGAGGTGCTGGAGACATCTCCGCTCCCCGGCCGCGACGACCTCGGCGCGCTGCGCCTGCGCACCGTCGCCGCGAAGGATCGGAGTTGCTCCGATTTCCCTTTCCGGACATCGGCCGGCGAATACGATCCCTCGGTCGTCCTCGAACTGGACTATACGGTGCTCTTGCCCAGGCGTGACGGCGTGGACCGGTGACGCGAGGAGGATCCGCCTCAGACCGGCGGTAGTCGGATCGCTCCGTCGAGCCGAACGACCTCGCCGTTCATCATCGCATTGCGGATGATGTGGACAACGAGCTCGGCGTACTCCTCCGGTTTTCCCAAGCGCCTTGGAAAGGGAACCGAAGCGCCGAGGGACTCGCGCACCTCTTCGGGCAATCGCCACACCATCGGGGTGTCGAACAAGCCGGGAGCGATCGTATTCACCCTGATGCCGGATCGGGACAGCTCGCGCGCTGCCGGCAGGGTCATGCCGATTATGCCGGCTTTCGAGGCGGCGTAGGCGGTGTGACCGACCTGTCCTTCGTAGCCGACGACCGAGGCGGTGTTGACGATAACACCGCGTTCGCCCGATTCCAGCGGATCGAGAGCCCTCATGTCCGTGGCCGCGAGACGAAGCACGTTATAGGTGCCGATGAGGTTCACCGAGACCACGCGAACGAATTCTTCGAGCGGGGCAGCCAAGCGGTCTCGCCCCACGATCCGCCCGGGCGTGTCTATACCGGCGCAACTGACCAGTATCCGGGGCGCGCCATGCGCGGCGCGGGCGGTTGCCACGGCATTCTCCACGCCGCTCGGGTCCGTGACATCGCAGGGAAGCGCTATACCCCCTGTGTCGTTTGCGGTGGAGCGCGCGCCGTCGGCCTCTATGTCAAGGCAGCCGACCTTCGCCCCGAGGGACGCCAGGCTTAGCGCCGTGGCCCTGCCAAGGCCCGATGCAGCGCCGGTCACGATGGCGGCATGCCCGGTGATCTCGATGTGCGACCTCCCTGTGCCTGGGGATCCACCTGCTCCGCCGGGATTCGAGCTCCCAATACCTGTTCATCGCAGAGACGGAAGCACTATACTTTGAACGCGGAATCAACGAGAACGATTGAACCGCCGCTTTCTGCTTGCCAGGGGAGGTTTGCATGGCACCGACCGAGTTGGAGGCCGGCGCGCCGATCTACGGGCCGAGCGAAATCACTGAGGAAACCTTCAAGGATACCCCGGAAGAATACCAGGATCTGGTGCGCTGGGTGGTTGGACGTCAACTCCTGGAAGAGCTGTCGGCGGCATGCATTTTCGCCAAGGCAGCACCCCTGTTTTACCGCGAGGGTCCGGAAAAGGTCCGTTACTGCGTACATCTGGCCGAGGAGGAAGTCGGGCACTGCCGCGCGGTTGCCCGGATCCTTCCGGGGATCGGCCTCGATTACAGCCTGTTCGCCAACCATGACCGGCCCTACGCCCAGGATTTCCACGGCGATCCGGAGTTTCCCCAGAGCTGGGAGGACGTTCTCGTCTTCAACTGGCTGGCGGAGGAAAGCGGTCGATTGTTCCTTTGGTCGATGCGGGATACCAGCTATGCGCCCTACGCGAATGTGAATCGGGCGATCATTGCCGAGGAGGAACGCCATGCGGAGGGCGGTCCGACGCATTTGATCCGGCACATCGAGGAGAATGGGGACGAAGCGCGGGAAAAGGTCCAGGAAAGGGTCGACGAGTGGTTCCCCAAGGCCATCCGGCTCCTCGGGGTGCCGCGCAGCGCGAAGCAGCAGAAATTTCATTACTACGGCCTCAAAGCCGAGGATACCGAGGAGCAGCTCCCGCTCTGGCTCGACGCCGTCTTGCCCTATGCCGACCAGCTCGGGTTGGCTGTGCCAACCTCGGAAGATATGCGCGCGGCCGGTCTGGTCCTGCCCTCGGACGTCGAGTGGTGACGATGGGGTAGTCGGCCGCCCGGGCACGGGATCATGAACATCACCGGCGCCTCGGCGGAACGGGCCAGGGAGGCGTGTGATCGGCTGAGCCGATCGACCGTTCCAGAAATTTTCACCGAGCGCGTCGCGGAGTCCGGCGATGCCGTCGCGCTTCGCTACAAGGAGGAAGGCCTCTACCGCGAGCTTAGCTGGGCCCGATATCAGGCGCGCGTAAAGGCGGTCGCCGCGGGTCTGGTATCGCTGGGGCTCGCCCGCGGCGACAGAGTGGCGATCATGGGCGATCCCACCGTCGAGTACCTGCTCGCGCACATGGCAGGCATATTCGCAGCCGCCGTGCCGTATGGCATTTACCCCACATCCTCTGCCAACGAGGTGGCCTTGCAGCTCCGCAAGGGCGGCGCCAGGATCATCGTCGCCGGCGACCAGGAGCATCTGGACAAGGTGCTGGGGGCCGAGGCGGCGGCAGGAAAGGCGCTTGTCGAGCACATCGTCCTGATCGACTGCCGAACCCGGTTCCTCTACGCGGATGCGCGGATACTGCCGTATTCCGAGTTGGAAGAACGGCACGACGACGAAGCGGTTCGGGAATGCAACGCGCGCATCGCCACCCTTGAACCCGGGTCATCGGTCGGGCTGATTTTCACATCCGGCACCGGTGGCGACGCCAAAGGCGCGCTGTACACCCACGGGGGAATGCTCGTGGGTCTCGGCTATTGTCTTTTTTGCGCGATGCCTGAACTGGCGGAGCGTCCGCACCGGGTCGTCACGCATCTTCCCCTGGCACACGGGATGGGGCAGGGGCTGAGTCTCTTCATCCCGCTCTTCGCCGATGTCATCCAGCACATCCCCGAGCGGGGACAGACGCTGGGCGCCCTGCTGCGCGAGGTCCGCCCCACCTCGCTGCTGGGCGTGCCCCGCATCTGGCAGAAATTCGGCTCCCAGATTTCGATCGCGGTCGAGATGTCGGGCGGTCTGCGGCGCAGGCTCTTCAAGCTGGCGGAACGGACCGGGTCCGAACGGGCCAGGCGGTTATGGGAGAGCCGTCGAGGCCGTGCCGGGTTGTTTCTCGAAATTCGGTATCGGCTGCTGCACGCCCTGATGATATGGCCGGCGCTCTACAAGACAGGAATGGCCCACCTCGTCGGCGGTTCCAGCGGAGGCGCTCCTCTGCCCGAAGGTGTGCAGGAACGCTGGCAGGCCTGGGGAGTGCCCTTGAGAAATTTCTACGGCACCACGGAAGCGGGGGTAACCTCGTTGCAGGACGCGCGGTGGCCGCGCCCCGACGATCCGTTGCAGACGATCTATCCCAACGATGTGGTTGCCGGCGAGGACGATGAGATCATCGTTGCCGGTCCCGGAAGTTTCTCCTGCTACTGGGAGGAGCCCGAGGAAACCGCCCTTGTCCGGGACGGGAACGGAGCGGTGTCGACGGGGGATATCGGGTCCTTTGACGAGAGCGGCCGCCATTCGATCGTCGATCGCAAGAAGGACATCCTCATCACCAGCGGCGGCAAGAACATCGCCCCCGCCCTGGTCGAGAACGCTCTCAAGACGTCGCCCTATGTCAGCGAGGCGATCGTCTTCGGCGACAACCGCAAATACGTAACCGCTCTGATCGAGATCGATTTCGACACCCTGTCCCACTGGGCGCGAACGAACGACATTGCCTATACGGGCTTCAAGAGCCTGGTCGAGAACAGCAATGTGATCGACCATGTGGGCGACGAAATAAACCGTGCCAACGAACTGCTCGCGCGGCCCGAGCAGATCAAGTCCTTTCGGATTCTGCCGAAGGAGCTGGATCCCGAGGAAGGCGACACGACCCCCACGCGCAAGGTCAAGCGCGCGCTGGCCTATGACATGTTCCAACACCTTGTCGAGGAGATGTATGCGGAAACCTGACCGCACAGGGCATCAGGCCACAGGACCTGAGGGCGCCCGAGCGAAGGAGTGAAAATCACGCCGGCCCGATTTCCGAAAGAAAGGGGCCCCCACCAACAGGAGGAAATATCATGACCCGCATGTCCAGATCCGCCGTCGCCGCAATGTTGTGCGCGACGGGTTTGGCAACCGGCTTAGCCGCGCCCGCCGCCGCGGATACCTACAAGCTGGGCTACATCACCGACCTGTCCGGTCCGTTCGTGGACACTTTCAAGCCGGTCCTGCAGGGCTTCGAGCTCTACTTCAAGCGCGTCAACGAAGCCGGAGGCATCGACGGACGCAAGGTGGAGATCGTCACCAGGGACGACCAACTGAACGCTCAGCGCGCCGCCGCCCATGCTCGCGAGTTGATCAGCAGCGAAGAGGTGAACAGCCTTTGGGCCATGAGCATGTCGAGCACGCTTCCCGGAATCTACAAGCTCGCAAAGCGTCACAAGGTTCCAGCCGTATCGTCGGTTAGCGCCATCGGCATGACTCTGCCTCCGGCGCATGACTACGCATATTCAACAGGCAACCCGTTCAATGTCGCGGGCGAGGTCGCCGGCAAGCTTGCAGCGCAGCTCTTCCCCGGCAAGGGGCGCATGACCTGCGTCACCATCGAATCCGCGGGCGGGTTCGCCGCCTGCGCCCACACCGAGGCGTCCTTCAAGGATCGGGGGTTCACAGTGGAGAAGGTGTTCTTCTCGCCGCGCAAGGTCGAGTTCGGACCGTTGGGCCAGAAGATCGCCGGAACCAAGCCGCAGCTCGTCGTCACCCATCTGCCGCCGCGGCTGACAGAGGGCGTGATGATCCATACGCGCGCGGGCGGCTACAAGGGCCCCATGATGTTCAACAATGTAAGTATCAACGAGGCCGGGCTCATCCAGGGTGTCGAGAAAGCCGGCGTCTCGGAGGGCGTGTACACGTTCTCCCGCTATACGCTGGCCCATGAAGAAACGCCGGAACTCGCCGAAATCAAGGCGACGGCCAAGAAGTTCGGCATGGACCCCGATGCCATTGCGGTCAACCACGTCATCGGCTGGGTTAGCGCGAGGCTCGCCGAGGCGGCGTTGAAGAAATGCGGCTGGCCGTGCCCCGGCGACGCTCTGAACAACGCGCTGGACGACATTTCGGTCGATATGGGGCAGCTCACCGGCGGGCCGATCGCCTTCAAGGGCAACGACCATCAGGGCACGTCCTGGTGGAAAGTCTACAAGTTCGACGGCGCGTCGAAGAGGTTCAAGCCCGTTACCGATTGGGTCTCCGCCCCGAGCACCCTGCAATACAAGATCAAGAACTGAAAGGGCTACGGAGCTGCCAATCGCCCGGACCGGCGTTGGCCGCCGGCTTGAGCCTGCTTTAGTCGGCGGCCGACGCCGCACCACCTGACCGGACGGGCCGACACGGACGAAGATGCCGCGATGCTCCAGGTGATAACCGTGCTTGAGATAGCCGGCGTCTATGCGTTGCTGGCGCTCGGGCTGGTGATGATCTATCGCACGAGCCGGGTGCTCAACCTGGCGCAGGGTGAGCTTGCGATCCTCTGTGCCTATGTCGCCGCGGTAACCACCGGGGCGGGTTTCCCCTGGTTTATTGCCATCCCCGCAACCCTGGCCACCGGCGCCGTCGCCGGTGCGGTCATCTACATTTCAACGATGCGCCCTATCCTGGGCCAATCCCCGGTCGTCGGCATCATGACGACGGTTGGCGTTGCGATCTTGATCCGTGGCCTGATGGTGATTTTCTTCGGTGGCGATACGACGATGCTCGATTCGCCGTTCGGGGAAGCCGTCATTGTCGCAGGGACCGAGATCGGTCCCGAGCACCTGCTCGTGCTTGGCGGATCCTGGGGCTGCGTGCTGCTGATCATCCTCTTCAACTTCTATTCCAGTACCGGCCTTCTGATGCGCGCAGTCAGCGACGATGTGACTCTTGCCGCCCAGCGCGGGATCGATGTCGACCGCATCGTCGGCATTGCTTGGGTGCTTGCGCTGGTGGTCGGGGCGGCGGCCGGGTACATGCACGGACAGCGCGCCCTTATTTCGACAGCGGCGACGTTGATCGGCGTCAACGCCCTGATCGCCGCTTTCATCGGTGGAATGGACAGCTTTCGCGGCGCCATCGTCGGCGCCCTGACGGTGGCGGTCGTGGAGTTCGTCACCATCCAGCTCGTCGAGTCCCACTGGGCGGAGATCGCCTTGGTGGTCCTGATGCTGGTCGTCCTGACCTTCCGTCCCTGGGGATTGTTCGGGACCGTCGAAGAACTGGAACGCGTGTGAGCGCGGGTCGATCCGACGCGGCCGGTCGGCCGCCCACCCTGCCGACGCGCATCGCCCACCGGTTGGAACTGTTCCGGGGCCGCGAATGGGCGTGGCTCGGCATGGGCGCGGTCGCGGCGCTCGCCTGGCCTCTCCTGGTCACCCAGCACTGGCTGCATATCACCAATCTGGCGCTGATCGCCGTCATGGGGGCGGTGGGACTCAACCTGTTGACCGGGAATGCGCGGCTGGTCTCGCTCGGTCAGGCGGCGTTTCTCGCCATCGGAGGATTTTCCGCGGGCGCGATGGCCCACCATTTCGCCGCACCGTTCTGGCTCAGTCTCATCGTCGCCACGCTGCTCGGCGGGCTTTTCGGGCTCATCGTCGCCATCCCGTCCCTGAGGTTGAAGGCGCTCTATGTCGCCATCACCACCCTGGCGCTCCATTTCGGCGTTACTGCCGCGTTCGCGGTCTATCTGGCCCGCGTCATCCGTTCGGAGGGCATATTGATCGACCCTCCGCATTTCGGTTTCTTCGAGCTCTATGACGCGGCGCCCTGGTATTATTTTCTTCTCGCGATTGCCGCCTTGGTCGTGATCGGCGCGCTGAACCTGCAGCGCAGCCATCTCGGGCGGCGATGGGTCGCCGTGGCGGACCACGAGGTGGCCTCCTCGGCGCTCGGAATCTCGATTTACCGTGCCAAGCTCTCGGTCTTTGTCATCACCTCGATGCTGGTGTCGTTCGCCGGTTGCCTCGGTGCCTATTACGAAGGTGTCGTGACCGAGGGGTTCTACGATCTCCATCTCGCCATCGCCTATCTGGCGATGATCATCGTCGGCGGCCTGGGCAGTGTGCTGGGTTCGATTCTCGGTGCTTTCCTGATCACCCTGTTGCCCTACGGGCTGGATTTCCTGCTCAAGATCGGCGGCATCAAGATATCGGCGGGCTCGATCAGCGGCATGCACTCGGTGCTGTACGGGTTGCTGATCGTGGGCTTCATGCTCTTCGAGCCCCTCGGGCTGGCCGAGATCTGGCGCCGGGTCCGCGACTATTTCACGCTCTGGCCGTTCAAGTACCGGCCTCTAGACCAGCTGAGGCAGAGATGACCGAACCCCTTCTGGTCACCGAGCAGCTCGAAGTCGTCTACGGCGAGGTTGTGCGCGCCATGCAGGGCGTGTCCTTCCTCGTCAGGGAGGGAACCGTTGTCGCGCTGGTTGGTCTGAACGGCGCCGGAAAGACCAGTACGTTAAGGGCGATCTCCGGCTTTCTGCCGGCCGAGAAGGCGGAAATTACCGACGGTGCGGTCCGCTTCGCCGGACGGCCTATCCGCGGGCTTCGGCCCGACCAGACAGCCCGCATGGGCATCGCCCTGGTGCCCGAGCAGCACAAGGTCTTCACGACCCTCAGCATTCACGAGAATATCGAGATCGGCTGGCGCGGCCGGCGCTCCACCGAAGATGTCGCCCCAAAGGTTACCTTGTCCAATGTCTACGATCTGTTTCCGCTGCTTGCCGAAAAGCGGGACCGCCGCGCGATCCTCGTCTCGGGCGGAGAACGGCAGCTGACCGCCATCGCGGCGGCATTGCTGAGCCAGCCGCGCCTGATAATGGTCGACGAAGTCACGCTTGGTCTGTCGCCGGCGATGGCGAGTCTGGTGCTGACCAGCCTCAAGGACCTCAACCGCGAGCTCGGTCTGAGCCTCCTGATCGTCGACCAGAACGTTCGAGCCGCGCTGGAAATCGCCGATCACGGCTACATCATGGAGAACGGCCTGATCGTCTACGACGGTACGGCCGACACCCTGATGGGCCACGGCGACGTACAGGAATTCTATCTCGGAGTGAGCGGCGACGAGCGCCAGAGTTACCGCGACGTGAAGCAGTACCGGCGGACACGGCGCTGGTGGGGATGAGGGTGGAAGCGCGGTTGGAAATCCGGAGCGTCCGCCTGAATTTCGGCGAGATCGAGGCTCTGCGAGGCGTGGATGTCGACGTGCCGTCGCAAGGCATCACCGCCTTGATCGGGCCCAACGGAGCAGGGAAAACGGCTCTACTTAACACGGTCAGCGGGATTTATCGGCCGCAGTCCGGCGAGATCCTGCTCGATGGGGAAGACTTGGTGGGCTTGCCACCGCACGCCGTCGCCAAGGCGGGAGTGGGGAGGAGCTTCCAGCATCTCGAACTCTTTCCCCGACTGACGGTCACCGAGAACCTGCTGGTTGCCCGGGATTTCCTGTTCTCCGGGAACCCGGTTTCCTCGATGGTGTTCTTCGGCCCGGCGCGCCGCCAGGAAATGCGCCACCGGGTGGCGGTGGAATCGATCATCGATTTCTTCGAGCTGTGGCCTTACCGGGATGTCCTCGCGAAGGCGCTTCCCTACGGGATGCAGAAGCTCGTCGGTTTCGCCCGGGCCATGGCCTCCGAACCCAAGCTCCTGTTGCTCGACGAGCCCGGCAGCGGATTGACGCGCGACGAAAAGGAGGATCTCGCGCGGTTCCTCCTTCGGCTGCGCGACGATCGAAAGATTCCGATCCTGTGGATCGAGCACGATCTGGACATGGTGCTCGATCTGGCGGACAGGATATACGCCCTCGACCTCGGTCGAGTGATCGCGTCCGGCGATCCCGGCGAGATCCGCGACAATGCGGCCGTCGCCGCGTCATATGTCGGCTGACCGAGCGGGACCGACATTGCCAACCCGGTGGGAGATCGGACGATGAAACTGCGGGAAGTCAGCATGGTTGCGTCCGACTGCGATGGAACGGCGGCTTTGTTGGCAAGGCTTCTGGATTGTGAGATGTCGGAGACGGTGGAATGCCCCGAACCGCCCGTCCAGTCGCGTTTTGCGAGCCTGCGATGCGGACCGGCATCGCTTGCCGTCATGGAGAGCACCGCGCCGGGCAGTCCCATCGATCGCTTCCTCGGTGCGCGTGGCGAGGGCCTGTTTTCCGTCACCTTCGAAGTCGACGACATCGAAGCTGCGATGGCACATTTTCGCGAGTGCGGCGCTGAGTTCGTGTGCGAGGAACCGGTCCGACTCACGGACTATTCCACCGGGTTCGACACCTATCGGGAGTGTCTGGTCAATTTCACCCACCCCCGGTCGACGGCGCGCATCCTGATCGAGTTGCAGGAACTGCGGAAATAGACGCGTTTCGAGGCCGCCGTGACCAGATCGTTCTGCCGGATCTGCGAGCTCGGCTGCGGATCCATCGTCAAGGCCGAGGGCGCGAACGTCACCGTCGGCCCCGACCCGGACAACCCCTACTCGAAGGGCTATTTCTGCGTGAAGGGACGGTGGGCGGGCGCCGTCGAAACGGATCCCGAACGACTGGATGCGCCCCTGCTTCGGCGCGACGGACGGCTCGCTCCGGTTTCATGGACGGAGGCCGTCGACGCCGTCGGAGCGAAACTGCGACAGTTCGCCGCGAAGCACGGCCCCCGGTCCATCGCGGTATTCTCCGGCAACTCGGCGGCCTATTCGGGGCATTTGAGCCTCGCGGTGCGCAATCTTATGGCTGGGCTCGGCACCGACACGTTGTTCACGGCTCTGACCGTCGACTGCATCGCCCGCTACCACGTCGCCGCCGAGGCGATGAACCTGATGTACGCGGTCCCCGTCCCTTTTTACGACAGGGTCCCCGGCATGCTCCTGATGGGCTCCAACGCGACCGTCAGCCAGTGGAGCCCCGGCGGAAGCACCCCCGGCGGAGCCAGGGTGGCGCATGATCTGCATGCGCGCGGCGGATGGCTCGGCGTTGTGGATCCGGTTCGCCACCAGATCGCCGATCTGGCCGACGACCATCTGGCTATACGCCCTGGAACCGACGCGGTCTTTCTCGCGGGGCTTCTGTCCTTCGTATGGAACGAGGGACATGTCGCGTGTGACTATGTGGAGAGACACTGCCTCGGTCTGGAAGATGTCGTGGCGGCGTGCGGGGAATGGAGCCTGACCGAAACCGCATCGGTCTGCGGGCTCGAAGCCACGCACGTCCAAAGGGTGTTCGAGCAGGTGGTCTCTCGCCCGGCCGTGGTACTCGACCGCTCGGGTGTGAGCATGGCGCCCAACGCCACAGTCGTCGCCGGTCTCGCCCTGGCGGTCAACGCATCGCTGGGCCGTCTCGATGTGGAAGACGGTCTGTTTGTCCCCGACTATTCGCCGGTTCGGGGAAGAGCGATCCGCGGAAGACCCGATAGCGTGCGCTACGGACGGGAATGGCCCAGCGCCCTGTTGTCGGAGGCCATCCTCAACGCGGATAGGATCGGAACCGTGGCCTGTCTTCCCGATGTCAAAGCGCTCATCGTCGTTGGCGGCAACCCGGCGCGCAGCCTGCCCAATTCCGGGCGCGTCGCGGAAGCCCTGTCGGCGCTCGACCTGCTCGTGGCCATTGACATTTATCCGACCGATACGACACGTCTGGCGCACGCTGTGCTGCCCGGCAGCGGTCACTACCAGCGCCCCGATTTCAACCTGCTGAGCGCCGGGCTCACGCCCGAACGCTATCGAATCTGGACCGAAACCGCCTTGCCCCTTCGCGGCGACCAGCGTGAGGAGCTGTGGATCGCGGACCGCCTCGTCGCCACGTTCCATGGCAGGGATGTCGAAGGGCAGCCCCGGACGTTCCGCGATACCTTAGCGAGCTGGGGCGAGGCAGGACCCGAATGGACGGGTGGGGTCGTCGGTGTCACGCGCTGCGGCAGATATCTCAAGGAAGGGTTTCCGACGCCCTCCGGCCGCATCGAGTTCGACCGTCCCTGGACCGGCGGGATAGGCGCCGCGCTGCGCTCAGCTTGCGCAACATCGCCTAAGGAGCCGAGCGTGCTCGCCGTCGCCGGGCGCCGCCTCTCCCACGCGGTCAACTCGTTCCTCCACAACATCCCGGAAGCCGCCGTACGCGGCAATCCTGCTCTAGTCTCGCCCAACAAAGCACAGGCTCTCGGATTGGTGGCGGGAGACCGGGTGCTTGTCGAAGGTCCGGGTGGCACTACCGTCGCAGAGCTCGCCGTGAGCGAACGCGTGCCCGATGGCTCCATAGTACTGGCCCACGGATGGGGTCATCGAGACCTCGAGGGCATGTCCCACGCCCGGAACCGATCGGGCGCAAACGCCAACGCGCTCACAAGCGGCGAGGATATCGACGCCTATTGTGGCATGCCGGTCTATCAAAGCCACCTCGTTCGAATTAGCAAGAAGACTAGGTGACCCAACGAGGCGCTGGCCGGTTCCCGAGTACAGCACGCAAACCATCGGAAACATTGTGTCCTACAGTACGAGGAAACGAGGCCACCCATCCACGAATTCGAGAACCGGCAAGAGCCTGGAAATCGCTGCGTCGAGGACGCCGACGTTCAAGACCGGCAAGCCGTTGAGGGATTCAGTGAACGACGGGGGTGCATCTTGAGGCGGGACCTTTCGGCGATCAACGACAATAGGGATCGGCGATGCCCACGATCGGTCGTCGAAAGTCGACAGGGATCGGATTTATCGCGGCAGCTTCTCTAATTTTGCCTCCCAGACATATAATGGGCGGATTCGCCGACCCGATCGATATCGAAACGGCCGCAAAGGCAGGCGGATGCCATGAAGGTCTATCTGGGCTACACCCGGGAAGAGCTCGACAGGCAGTACGAACATCGCCACACGGTGCCCGACGCCGATGAGTTCATAACCGCCCACCTGGCTGCCAGCGAACGGGTGCGTGCGACGGCCGACGGCCGGTTCGACGTGCCCTACGGGGCCGGTGAGGATGAATTGCTCGACTTTTACTTCGCCAAGGGCGAGCGCCCCGCCCCGATGGTCGTGTTTTTTCACGGCGGGCGGTGGGCGACGGGAAGCAAGGCGAGCAATTGCGAAGCGGCTGAGATGTACACCGCTGAAGGGCTGAACTTCGTCTCGGTCAACTACAGCCTGCTGCCCGGGGTCACCATGGATGTGCTGATCCGCCAGTGCCGGGACGCCGTTGCGTGGTTGTGGCGTCGCGCCGGCGAGTTCGGCGCCGATCGCGACCGTATTTTCGTTCACGGAAAATCGGCCGGCGCGCATGTCGCCGCCATGGTGGCGGTCACGGGTTGGGTCGCCGATTACGGTCTTCCCGCCGATGTCGTCAAGGGCGGGTTGCTAGTCAGCGGCATGTACGATCTCGAACCGGTGCGGCTGACGTTTCGCAACGAATGGCTCGGGCTCGACGAGATGGGCGCATCGCGGAACAGCCCGATCCACCTGATTCCCCCCGACGGATGTGACCTGGTCGTCGGGGTCGGATCCCGGGAAACGGACGAGTTCCGTCGCCAGCCACGCGCATTCGCGGCGGCGTGGCGGGCCAAGGGGCTGAGCTGTCGGTTTGTGGAAATGGAGGGTTACCACCATTTCTCGATAAACGACGCGATGAACGAAGCGACCAGCGCGCTCGTCTCGCCGTTTCTCGAAATGATCGCCGGCGCGAAGGGTGAGCGGGCGCGGGAGCCCGCAGGCTTGGCGTAGCGTCGACATCGAAGCGGGGCCGGGTCGTTTCCCGATCGGGCCTGCCATCCGAAAGAAGGAGGACACGACAATGCATCTCGGTAATTCCGCCAGACATCTCGGTATCGCGATCGGGGCGCTCGCACTCGTCGGTGCGTCCTGGGAAGCGACGGCGCGGGACTATTTCGCGGGCAAGACGATGGAGCTCGCGGTCTCACGCGGCAGCGGAGGCTCGCAGGACAGGATTTGCCGCTTCATGGCCTCGCATCTCGAGCGCTCGCTCGCGGGAGGGCCCAAAATCGTGGTCAAGAACCGCAAGGGCGGCACGGGCGTCGTCGCCACCAACTGGCTCTATTCCCAGGCGCCCAAGGACGGGACCGCGCTCGGCTGCTTTCTGCCGGTGCGCAACTACCAGGCATTTTTTTCCGGGACCGCCAAGAAGCGCGGGCTGGTGGCGGACATGACGCAGCTCCTCCCGGTGGCCGGCACGCCCGTCGTCGCGGTCAGCTATGTGCGCGCCGATATCGGATCCGGCATCAAGGGACCCGGGGATCTCAAGGGAGCGCCCGCCTTCAAGACCGGCGGGCAGTCGATCACCAACACCAAGGACATCACCTTCCGGGCCGTCTTCGACCTCGCCGGCATCAACTACGACTACAAGACCGGATACCAGGACAGTAGCGATGCCTGGGCCGCGGTGCTGAGGGGTGAGGTTCACCATCACTCCTCGGGCCTGCCCCATTTCATGAAGGTGGTACTGCCTACCGGGGTCAAGACCGGCAAGGTGACGCCCATCTATTACGACAGCGGTATCGTCGTCCCCGGCCTGGAACCCGCCGTTCCGACCGCCGAATTCATTCGCATGCATGGCGGCAAGCCGGAAGGACCGCTGTGGAGCCTGTATCAGACGAGTCGGGCCTGGCGGGTGATCTATCTTCCGCCCGGCGTGCCGGAGGCCGTGGTCGCCGAGATCGAAGCCGCGTTTGCCAGGATGCTTGGCGATAAGGCGTTCATCGACGCGCACCGGAAGAGCTACAAGGTGTTTCCGGCGTGGGTCGCCGGCCGCAAGGCGCTCGACAAGCAGCTCGTTTCCGCCTACCGCGCTCTCGGCCCTTCGCTGGTCAAGTTCCGCAAGGACTATATCGACAAGGCGAGGCGGTAATCGCGGCGACTTCCCGCCCGTTTCCGGCGGCCACCGGCCCGGTATGCTGCCGCGTTGAACGGACACCGTGCCTGTCCTTGACGCAGCGCTGGCGGGAATCGGCGCGCTCTTCCTGTGGCCGGCGATCGGTTATCTGCTGCTGGGCATATTGATCGGCATCGTGGTCGGTATTCTGCCCGGACTCGGCGGACTCTCCGCGATCGCCATGCTGCTGCCGTTCTCGTTTCTGCTCGACGCCTACAGCGCCATGGCGTTTCTCATGGGCGTATACGCGGTCACCACGACAGCCGACACGATTGCCTCGGTATTGCTCGGTGTGCCCGGCACGTCGGGGTCCCAGGCGACCATTCTCGACGGCTACCCGATGGCCAGGAAGGGCGAGGCCGGTCGCGCCTTCGGCGCCGCCTACGCCGTCTCAATGGCCGGCGGCGTGGCCGGCGGCGTGTTGGTGGTCGCCAGCCTGCCGCTGGTACGCGAGCTGGTCCTGTCCGTCGGGAGCCCCGAGTTCTTCATGCTCGGCGTCTTCGGTCTCCTGCTCGTGGGCGCGCTGAGCGGCGGCTCTCCGCTCCGCGGGATCGTTGTCGTGCTGTTCGCGCTGGCGCTCGCGATGGTCGGCACGTCGCCGCAGGAGGGTCTTCCGCGCTACACCTTCGGCGAAGCTTATCTCTTGGACGGGATCAAGATCGTTCCCGTCGTGCTGGGGCTTTTCGCGCTCCCCGAATTGCTCGATCTGTTCGTTCATCGGACGAACATTTCGCGGGCCGCCCTGGAGTCCGCCAGGGACATGAAGGAGGGCGTGCTCGACGCCGTTCGGCACTGGTGGCTCGCCCTTCGCTCGATCTGCATCGGGGTCTATGTCGGCATGATCCCCGGGCTGGGGGCGACCATCGTCGACTGGGTCGCGTATGGCCACGCCGTCCAGAGCGAGAAAAACCCGGAACGCTTCGGTAGCGGAGACGTGCGCGGCGTCATCGCGCCGGAGGCGGCCAACAACGCTCTCAAGGGCGGTGCGCTGGTCCCGACGCTCGCAATCGGCGTGCCCGGCAACGCGCCGATGGCTCTGTTCCTCGTGGCGCTGACGACGCACGGGATCTCGCCGGGCCCGGATATCATGGGCAATCGGCTCGACGTGCTGTTCGCGCTCGTCGGAGCGCTGGTCATCGCCAATGTGGTTGCCGCCGGCCTGCTGCTCGTGGCGACGCCCTATCTGGCCCGTATCGCCCAGATACGCGGCACCATCATCGTCGCCGTCGTGGTGGTCGCGGCACTGATGGGAGCATGGATGTCGACCCAGAGCATGGGAGATTGGATCGTCCTGCTCGTTTTCGGCATCGTCGGCTATGTGATGAAACGCTGGGGCTGGCCACGCGCTCCGATCGCTCTCGGGCTGGTGCTCGGCCCGCTGCTCGAGCGCTACCTGCACCTGTCGATCAACGTCTATGGCTTCGAATGGCTGATGCGGCCGGTGGTGCTGGTCATTTTCGCGCTCGCCGTCTGGGCGCTCTACGCGCAGTTCCGCCGCGATTACCGGCGGGGTCGACGATGAGGGCGGGGGTCCGGGCCGATCTGGCCATCTCGGTCGTTCTCGCCGCCGCGTTTGTCTTTCTCGCCGCCGAGGCGGGCGCGTGGGACTACCGTTCGGCCCTGTTTCCGCAAGCGATCGGCGTGGCCGGGCTGGCGGCGGTGGGGGCGCTACTCGTGGTCCTGGCCATTTCCCGGCGGCTCCCGGATCGGACCCCTGGGAGCGGGGTCGCCGACCAGCCGCCGGAATCCGGCAGCGCTCCGCCACCGGCTGGAAATCGCGATCATGTCCGGGCCTTCCGCCTGCTCGCCTGGATCGGCGCGGTGATCGGTCTGTCCTGGCTGCTCGGACAGATGGTCGCGATGCCGCTGTTCATGCTCGGTTTCCTACGCTTCGAAGCCGGCTTCAGGTGGCTCACGGCATCGTTCGCCGCCCTGATCACCGGTGGCTTTCTGTACGTGGTGTTCGATCGTGTCCTGACGGTTACCTGGCTGGACGGTGCGGTATATCGATGGGCGGCCGGGGCGCTGTGACGGGTCGGCTTCCGAGCCTCTCCGGTTCGGATCGAACCGTCGACATCGTTTCTTTCGTCATGGTGGGGCTTAGCGCCCCGGTGTTCGGCATGGGATTTCAAGGCGGGCTGCGCCGCGCCCCTCTCCTTGGATGACGCGGATGCTTATGCGTAAGACCGACTATCGGAAGCCGTTGACGGGGTATGGGTCCGCTTCCAGAATGATAGGGATCTCGACGGTCGGCTCCCGCTGCAGTCGTCAACGACGTCGGAGCAACCTGCCGGACCGGCGCAGCGTCACACTAGGTAGCGGGGAAGAGCCATGTCACGGGAAGAGGTATGCGATATCGTCGTCATCGGCGGGGGTAGCGCGGCGTTCGAGGCGGCGGTTGCCGCGCGTCAGGCCGGTGCCGAAAATATCGTGATGCTGGAGAAGGCGCCGGAGAGCGAATTCGGCGGCAACGCGCGCTATTCCCATACCGGCTTTCGTTTCGCCTACGACACGCCGGACGAGATCCGGGAGATCATTCCGGATGTCGACGAGGATCTGTTCCAGACCTTCCACCTCCCGCCCTATACGCGCGACGATTTCCTCGCCGACCTCAACCGGGTGACCCAGGGACGGATCGACCCGGTGCTCTCCGACTTCATGGTCGACAACTCCCTGGACGCCATACGCTGGATGCGCGACGTCGGGATCGTGTTCGAGCCCGAGCAGCATCCGCCGATCGACGGCAAGTACTACTTCGAGCCCGGCATCATCGTTCACTCGGTGGGCGGCGGGCTGGGGCAGCTCCTGAGCTGGCGCGAGATCGCCCTCGGCATGGGTATCGAGGTTCGCTACGATTCGCGCGTGGTCGCCCTGTACGGCAACGACCGCCGCGTCGAAGGGGTGCGCGTTTCGTCCGATGACGGCGAGTACGACATCCGCGGCCGTGCGGTGATCGCATGTTCGGGCGGGTTCCAGGCGAATTCCGAGATGCGGGCGCGCTATCTCGGCCCCAACGCCGACCTGATGAAGCTGAGGGGCAGTATCTACGATACCGGCGAGGTGCTGAACATGATGCTCGGCCTCGGCGCCGCGACCGCCGGGCATTGGCAGGGCGCGCATGCTACCCCGATCGACGCCGGGGCCCGCGACGGCGCCACGCCGGCGCGCGCCGACGGGCACAGCAACACGGCGAATCGCTACGACTACATGTTCGGCATCACCGTGAATTCGGCCGGACGGCGCTTCTTCGACGAGGGCGAGGCAAATCTGTCCTACACCTACGCCAAGACCGGGCGACGCGTGCTAGCCCAGCCGGGCAGCGTGGCCTACCAGATCTTCGACCAGCAGGGGATGCGGCTCTTCCGCCTCGGGCCGGACTACACCGATACCTATGTCGAGGCGCCGACGATCGCCGAACTCGCGCCCAAGATCGGCCTTCATCCGGAAGTGCTGACCCACACCGTGGAGAATTTCAACGCCGCCGTCAGCGACGACGTGGCGTTCGATCCGTCCCGCCTGGACGGCCGTTCGACGGCCGGAATCGAGCCTCCCAAGACCAACTGGGCGACGCGGATCGAGGAACCGCCGTTCCGCGCCTATGCCGTCACCTGCGGCGTGACATTCTCCTTCGGCGGGGTGCGGGTCAACACCGCGATGGAAGTCATCAACACCTCGGGACGCACCATTCAGGGTCTGTATGCCTCCGGCGACGTGGTCGGGCTCTTCTACCACAACTACCCGTCCTGCACCGGTCAGACCCGCAATGCCGTGTTCAGCAGGGTAGCGGGCGAGAACGCGGCCGCCCGCAATAACTGAAACCGGCGGCGACATGCTCTATCGGTCCGAGACGGGCGAGATCACCGTCGCCTTGCTGGGCGACGCGATGCCGACGCGGCGCCTCGTCCCCTTCGCCGAGGAACGCTACTTGGCCCTGGTCGATCTCCTGCGGGGCGCGGACGCGGCGCTGGCCAACCTCGAGGGAACGGTCCGGCGCCCGGACGAGGGAACGCCCGGCATCACCGAAGGCACCTATGTGACCATCCCGCCGGTCTGTCTCGAGGATCTGAAGTGGATGGGCGTCGACTTCCTGACCTGCGCCAACAACCATTCCTTCGACTTCGGCGAAACCGGGCTGATGGCCTGTCTCGCCCATCTCGACGCGGCCGGAATTGCACATGCCGGCTCGGGCGCCAACCTTGCCGAGGCGCGCGCGCCCGGCTATCTCGACACGGCCAACGGACGGGTGGCGGCGGTCGCGACGACGGCGACCTTCAAGCCGTGGAACCGGGCGGCGGCGCAGCGGCCCGACATGGGCGGGCGCCCGGGGATCAACCCGCTCGCGCACGCCACCCGCTACACGGTGGACGGCGACGCCTTCGCCGCGCTGCGGAGGATCAGCAAGGGGCTGGGCTTCGAGCGCGCGAAGGAGCGCGACCGCCGGCATTTCTTCGGCGCGCGGGAAGTACCCGAAGAAGCCGCCGAGGAAATCCGCCTGTTCGGCCAGAGCTTCGTTTCAGGCGACGAATTCGCGGTGGCCACCGCGGCGGACCGGGCCGACATGGAAGACAATCTGAGATGGATCCGCGAGGCCCGGCGTCAGGCCGACTGGGTCGTCGTCGCCTTTCACAGCCACGAGTTCGGCGGGCGCAGGCTGATGACCGCGCGGTCGCGCGCCGAGATCGAGGAGCTCGCGGACTTCACCCGCGAGTTCGCTCACGCCGCCATCGACGCCGGCGCCGATGTCTTCGTGGGCCACGGATCGCATACCCTGCTCGGGGTCGAGGTCTACAAGGCCAGGCCCATTCTCTACAGCATGGGCAACTTCATCTTTCAGAACGAGACGATCCCCGCCTTCCCGGCGCAGGCCTACAGCCGGTTCGACCTCGGCATGGAGGCGACCCCCGCCGACTTTCTGGACGCGCGGACCGAGAACGACACCAAGGGACATCCCGCTTCGCCCGGGTTCTGGCAAAGCGCCGCCTGCATCTGCCGTCTGCGCAAGGACGGCGGCGGCGAGCTGCGGTTCCACCCGATCGATCTCGGCTACGGCCGTCCCAGGTCACAGCGCGGCCGCCCGCTGCTGGCCGACGGCGAACTCGCGGAAAGCGTCCTAAAAAACCTGCAGCGCCTCTCCCGGCGCTACGGCGCCGAAATCGACATCCAGGGGCCGGTCGGCGTCGTCGCCCTCTAGGGCCTGTCCGTTTCAGATTGAACCGCTGTTACCCTTGTTTCCTAACCGTCATGGTCGGCGGAGGCCGACCACCCACGAGTTTTTAAGTCTCTGGAATCAAAAACAAAACGTGGATGGTCGGCCTCCGCCGACCATGACGGAAAAATGGACTAGGCGGTTCCAACTAAAGCAGACACGCTATAGGAACCGACCGGCTTAACCAAAACTGCCGGCGCGCTAGGCGGGTTCCTTTTCCAACGCCCTCTCCTTGGCCAGGCGGTCGAACTTGGTTTCCGACTTCTGATAGCCGTGGACCGAGAGGTCGTAGTTGTTGCCGTCGGGGTCGGTCGCGCGGGTCTCGGCATAGGGTCGGTCGGCCGGCCGGTCCGCCGGCGGTGCCATGCCGTGCTCCTCCAGCCGGCGCGCGATCTCGTCGGCATCTTCGATCTGGAAGCCGAAATGATTGAGGCCGCTGGGCTTGCCCTCGGCCTTGTTGGGCAGCAGCGCGAGGGTGATGTGGCCGTCGGTCATGTAATAGGCGCCGTTGCCGGAGTTGAGGAGCTCCATCTCGAAGACCTCCTCGTAGAACTTCGCAAGCTTCTCCGGATTGAGCGAGACGATCGCCAGGTGCCGGATCTGGGGCATTTCAATTCTCCACCGAAAAGAGGCGCGTTCGGAATTCCGCGGGACGAAAGTATAGACACGGTTGGAGGAGACTAGAAGGCGGCTCGTGGCATCGCTGCGCGAGCGGCCGGGCGCGCTACGGGCGCGGTTCGTCGGCTGCCGTTGCCAGGCCGAACACCGAAGCCGGCTCGTCCGAATATGCGTGGTCGCGCGGCAGCGATCCCATGGCGTCGAGCACCGCGGGCGCGGCTGCACAGGCCGCGTCGC
This sequence comes from Alphaproteobacteria bacterium, assembly GCA_965202835.1. Lineage (GTDB taxonomy): Bacteria > Pseudomonadota > Alphaproteobacteria > MPNO01 > MPNO01 > MPNO01. Next base: position 852,509 of record CBDBCA010000003.1, read on the forward strand.
GGACAGCGTCGGAGGGCGAGAGGCCGGCGCGCGCCAGCATCGCATCCACGAAGTCCCGCATGGACCGGTCGGCGCCCTCCCCGGCGGGCTGCTCCGGTGCCGGACCCACCGGGACGGGCGGCGTTCCCTCGACCAGCGCCGGCCTGCGGTCCCGCCATGGCGTGGCGGCCTCATAGGCATGGGCGGTTCGCAGGACGGTCGCCTCGTCGAAGGGCCGGCCGACGATCTGCATGCCGAGCGGCAATCCATCCGCATCGAACCCGTTGCACAGCGACAGCGCGGGCAGGCCCAGGACGCTGAACGGCGAAGTCGTCCCGGGCTCGGTCCAGGCCGCGGGCGGCGACGGCGTGCCGAGGGTGGCGGCGGCGCGAACGCCGGTCGCCGTCAGCAGCACGTCGCAGCGCTCGAACACGGACGCCATCCCCGCGATCATCCGCCGCCGCTCGCGCTGCGCCTGGATGTAGGACGGCGTGCCGATCAGGCAGGCGGCTACGATCCGCTTCTGAAAATCGATCCCGAAATCTTCGAGCCGCGAGACCACGTTGGCCTGATGCACCGCGTAAACCTCGGTCTCTCCGAGGGCGATCTTGACGGCGTTGTAGTCGGCGAGCGGGCGAAGCCGCACCTCTTCCACCACCGCGCCGATCCCGCGCAGAACCTCGATCGCTTCCTCCATGGCCGCGCGGATGGCGGGCGCGGTTGGCCGTTCTTCCTCCCAGAAATGGCGGATCGCGCCGACTCTGAGGCCTTTTACGCCGTCGAAGAGCGTGGCGCGGTAATCGGGCACCGGCCGTTCCGCGCTCGTCGGGTCCGCAAGATCGGCGCCTGCGATGGCGCCGAGCACGATGGCGCAATCCTCGACGCTCCAGGTCATCGGCCCGCAATGGTCGAGCGAAAACGCGTTCGGCATGACCCCGCGCCGGCTCACCCGGCCGTAGCTCGGCTTGAGCCCGACGACGCCGCAAAGCGCGGCGGGGCCGCGGATCGAGCCGCCGGTGTCGGTGCCGAGGGCGGCGGGGAGGAAGCCCGCGGCCACGGCCGCGGCGGAGCCGCTCGACGAGCCGCCGGGAACCCGCGTCGGATCCCACGGGTTGCGCGCAGGCGGCCAGGGGAGGTCGAAAGCCGGCCCGCTGCGGGCGAACTCGTGGGTGGTGAGCTTGCCCAGCAGTATGGCGCCCACCGCGTGGAGCCGGTCCACCGCCGCGGCATTCCTCGCCGGCACGTTGTCCATGGCGATCCGCGACTGACCGGCGGTGCGGATCCCGGCCGTGTCGTAAATGTCCTTGAGCCCGAACGGGATGCCGTGCATGGGACCCCGCCAGCTTCCGCTTGCGATCTCGGCCTCGGCCCGGCGCGCGTCCTCGACCGCCCGCTCGGCGGTGAGGGTCACGACGGCGGAAATCTGGGGGTCGAGCGTCTCGATCCGGCGCAGACAGGCCTCGGTCAGCTCGACCGGCGACAGCGCCTTGCGTGCGATCAGACCGGATGCCTCGGCGACGGTGAGCCACGCCGGATTTGTCATTGCCGCCAACCCCGGCCTCGCTAGGAGAAAATCAGCGATTCATACCAGAAGACCGGAACGATCTGCTCGAACATCACGTAGAGGAAGACCGCCGCGCCGGCGGCGTAGGGGACGAACAGCCGCCAGCCGTATCCGCCCCAGTACCAGAGATAGGCGGGAACGAAGACCACGATCGCCAGGAACTGGCCGATAAGGACGGTGGCGACGAGAATGGCGAACATCCAGGCGAAGTAATGCGCGCCGGAAAGCAGCAGCTTCCGGTCATGGGCGTCGCCCGCAATGCTGACCGACTGGCGGATGCGCAGTCTGATGTCGCTCCAGTCGTGGAACATGACGACGAGGACGAGCGGGATGCCGGTGATCATCACGATGAAGGGGAAGAACCGCGCGGCGTGATGCCACTCCGCCGCGACGACCAGCCCGTAGACCAGAGCGCCAAGCAGAAGGACGGCAAAGGGGAGGGAGAGCGCCGGGTTCTGGGCCGCCGAATCGTCGATCTGCACGCCCGCCGGCGCCGCCCGGCGGCGCAGCATTCCGCGCACCCCGACGAAAAGCCCCAGCACGATCAGCACGGCGAGGATCAGGACGATGGGCCGCCCGAGCCAGCTGTAGTCGTAGCTCCGCATCGAGATGTGCAGCGAGACCTCCATGATGGTGCCCAGGATGAAGCCCAGGATGACCGGCGGCCTGGGCCATCCGCTCTGCTTCATGACGTAGCCCAGGATGCCGGCGAAGATCAGGGTGAACCAGTCGCCCAGCCCGTTGCCGGCGAGCCACGCGCCCATGAACACGAACATCGTGATCGCCGGCACGATCAGGTGGCCCCGGATGAAGGTGAGCTTCGCCACCTGGCGGCCCCAGATGAGGAGGAACACGGCGCCCAGGATGTTGCCGAGCGCGAGCGCCCAGATCAGGCTGAAGGTGATGTCGAGCTTGGTGGTGAGCAACTGCGGCCCCGGCTCGAGTCCCTGGATCTCGAACGCGACCAGCAGGATCGCCATCGACGCGCTGCCCGGGACGGCGAAGGCGATGGTGGGGATCAGCGAGCCCCCCTTCATCGCGTTGTTCGCGGTCTCGGGCGCGATCACGCCGCGGATGTCGCCCTTGCCGAACCCGGATTTCTCCTTCGAGCTCTGCACCACGTGACCGTAGGCGACCCAGTCGACCAGCGAGCCGCCCACCCCCGGGAGCAGGCCGATATAGACGCCGATGAGGGTGCAGCGCACCACCAGCCACCAGTTGCGGACGGCGTCGATCATGCCCATGAGGAGGCCGGTCTTCGCCTGCTCGCGCGGAATCCGCGAGATCGAAGTGTCGCGGACCGCGAGTTCGAGCAGCTCCGGCAGGGCGAACAGTCCGAGCACGAATGGAATAAGCGGCAGCCCGTCGATCAGATAGGTGGTGTCGAACGCGTATCGCGGTATCGCGCCCTCGGGCGAATACCCGATCATCGCGAGAACCAGGCCGAGAATGGCGGCGATCAGCCCCTTGAGGATCGAGCTGCCGCTCAGCGCGCCTACCATGGTGAGGGCGAGGAGCCCGAGCATGAAGAACTCGGGCGAGGCGAAGGACAGGATCAGCGGCCTGACGATGGGAATCGAAAGGGCGAGCACGAGCGCGCCGAGCACGCCGCCCACCGCGGACACCGTGAACGCGGCCCCGAAGGCGCGCGACGCCTGGCCCTTCTGCGCCAGCGGGTAGCCGTCGAGGATGGTGGCCTGCGACGCCGCGGTGCCCGGGATGCCGAGGAGCACCGACGAGATGGTGTCGCTGGTAGTGGTGATCGAATACATGCCCATCAGGAAGGCGAAGGCCCAGGCGGGCTCCATGCCGAAGGTGAAGGGCAGCAGGATCGCCATGCCGACGAGCCCGGAGAGTCCGGGCACCGCGCCGAAATACATGCCGATCGCCAGGCCGAGCAGCAAATACCCACCCGCCGGCCACTGAACGATCAGAGCGAGGCCGTCGAATGCCGCATCCCACATCAGGACACCGCCTTGTTGGCGCCCCGGAAGGAAACCTTCCGGGGCGCGGGGATACTAGCCTGTCATGAATGCGTCAGGGGGTCGGTCGATCACTTGCGGACCTTGTCCGCGTAAGCCGTCAGGAATTTCACCAACTCCGGGTCGGCGTTCTTCACCTGATCGAGCAGGAACTTCTGCCCGGCCTCTCCCTTGATCGGCGAAGGCAGGCCCTTGTTGAGCTTCTTGTACTCCTCCAGGTATTGCGGGTCCTTCATCGTCGCGTCGTAGGCCTTGCGCAGGATGTCGATCGCTTCCTGAGGCGCGTTGGGCGGCAGGAACACGGCCCGCAGGATATTGGCCCGCATCACCGAGATCAGCAGATAACCCTCCCACAGCTTGCCCGACGGCGTGGCGTCCTTGCCGTATTTGATGCGGTAGAGGTCGAGATAGCTCGGGACGTCGGGGTAGTCGCGATGCGCCATCAGGCCCTTGCCGTCCGGGGTCGGAACGCCCGTATGGAACAGCGGCGTGACGATCCCTTCCTTCACCATGATGGGCTCGACCCGGCCCCGGAACCCGGGGGTCGAATCGGACGAGTACTGAAGCTCGTTCTGCTGCACCGCCTTGCGCAGCATCGCGCCCGACTTGAAGCCGTGCACATGGCGATACGGCACGCCCAGAAGGTCGAGGGCGAGACGGGTGCCCATGTCCTTGGTGTTGGTCGGCGCATGGCCGCCTGTCCTGAACGGCTCGGTGATCTTGAACAGGTCCGAGGGCTTCTGGATGCCCGGCGGGTGGTCCTTGCGGATATAGGCGACTTCCTGGGAACCGAGACCGCCGATGAAGATCAGGTCGGAGTGGCTGACCTGCAGCGCCGGATCCTTCAGCACCTCGCTCAGCAGGCTGATCGTGAACACACCCATCGTGTAGCCGTCGCGCTTGGCCTTGATGCCGAGGAAATTCGTTCCGACCTTGCCGCCCGCGCCGGCGATGTTGCGAATGACCACCCGCGGCGTGCCCGGAATGTATTTGGGCATGAACCGCATCAGCAGCCGGCCCTGAATGCTGGTGTTGCCGCCCGGCGCGTAGTTGATGATCACGTTGAGGGTCTTGCCCTTGTAGAACTGCGCCTCGGCCGGAGCCGCTCCGATTCCGGCGATCAGCGCGAGACCCGCGATACCCAGGAAAATGCGAGATACGAAATTCATGTCGTTCCCTCCATTCTTGTCGGACGTGGTTGTCACGCTTCGATTATTGCGCCCGAGCTTAGCAGGGTTTTTCTTCCAAGAGACAGGTTTTTGCCGCCGGGCCCTGGCGATCTTCCCTGGGGACAGCCCGGCTAACCGACGGTTTTGCGGCCGGAAATCAAGGAGTTGCGACGGCACGCCCGCTCGCCGAAAATGGGCCGCGACGCGTGGCGGCAATGGTGAAACCGTCCGGAGCGGGCTCGGCCAAGTCAATGAACGAGGCGAAATTCATCGATGTCGACGGGATCCGGACGCGCTACTTCGTGACCGGCGTGGGCGCGCCGCTGGTCCTGTTCCACGGCGGCAATTTCGGGTCGCAGAACCTGGCCGAGTCGGCGTGCGACTGGGAGCTCAACGTGCCGGGCCTGAGCCGATGGTATCGCGTGTTCGCGGTCGACAAGCTGGGCCAGGGATACACCGGCAATCCGAAGGACGACGATTACAGCATGGCGGCGGTGGTCCGCCACGCGCACGGGTTCCTGGCCGCGCTCGGACTCGATAACGTCCATGTCGTCGGGCACTCGCGCGGCGGCTATCTCGTCTGCCGGCTCACCCTCGATCATCCCGAGCGTATCCGCTCCTGCGTCGTCGTGGACTCCAATACGCTGGCGCCCGGCGTTCCGCGCAGCGAGATCGTCCTCGCCAACCCGCCCGAGCCCAGGCTGAGCCGCGACAGCCAGCGCTGGATCATCGAGCGCTACTCTTTCGCGACCGGACACATCACCGAGTCCTGGCTCGACGAAGTGTGTGCCGTCGCCGAACTGCCGAAGAGCCGCGAGGCGCTGGAGAAGATGGAAGCGGAGGGGCTCCGATCCTCATACTTCATGCCCGGGCTCGCCCGGGACAAGGAGGACACCTTCGCCCGGCTGCGCGATCAAGGCATGCGGCGCCCGACGCAGGTCATGTGGGGCTACAACGATCCGACGGCGACGCTCGCCCAGGGCCAGGCGCTCTTCGACGTGATCGCCTCGACCGAACGTCGCGCCCGGATGGTTGTGCTCAACGAGGCGGGTCATTTCTCGTTCCGCGAGCAAGTGGAGGCGTTCAATCATGCGCTGCGCGGGTTTATCGACGGTCTGGGACGGGTCGGCGGACCTTCCTGACGGGCCTTTTCGGGCGCGCACGGGATTTATTGACAACTGGCCAATCAGCGGCCCCGCACTGTCTTGCGCCGACCCACGCCCATCCTCACATCCAGACCTCATCCAGCCGCAGACAACGCCGGTCGCGGGCCCCTGCAACCTTCGGCCAAGACCTCCCGGGGGAAAGCGACCGATATTCCCGACGTTCTCGCTGTTCATCGCTTGCAGGCGGCTACAATGCCGTCGCCTACGGGTAGGATGGACGCGTCGACCCGCGCGTCGGTGGAAATTCTTGTGAGAAGCGTGCGCATTGTGACGGTCCGGTCTTTCTTGTCTCACGGGTCGTATGTGGTGCCCCTCAAGAACACATTGTCGAGCACAATGACACCGCCGTTCCGCGCAAGCCTGAGACACTTCTCGTAGTAGTCGTACCCCCCTTGTCGGCGTCGATGAACACGAAGTCGAAGGATCCGTTCCGTCCTTCATCGATGAGTGCAGCCAGCGTGTCCGATGCCGGACCCAGCCGGAGCTCGATCCGGTCCGCGACCCCGGCCTCCTCCCGGAACGGTTTTCCTATCGCGGTGTATTCCTCCGATATGTCGCATGCCACGAGCTTGCCGTCGGGCGGCAGGCGTTCGGCGACGCAAAGCGCGCTGTAACCGGTGAATACGCCAACCTCGAGTAACCATCCGCGGGAGACCGCAGGGCGAACTGGACCGAGTATGGCGGCGAGGAGTGCCGGTGTTGAAGTGCGGAGTGGACTGTCGGCCGAAGCGGCCAGATCGTCCCGCTGCTCGGGGACCCAATTCCAGGGGAGGAGTTCGTCGAGCCGGTTCTGCGGCGTCCCGGCGCCACCTCACATATGCGACAAATGGGGATCCGCGCGCGCCGTTCCAAATCTTAATTCGAATACCACCCCATTCAGAGCGGATCCTTCAATGCCATCGAACAAAAAAATGACAGATTGCTGTGCTCGCACCACTTGCGTCCGGGGCTCACACGGAACCGCGAGAACAGCGTTGTCGGCTCTGTTGGGGTGTTGCTGGCGCTGCTGAGCGAGCAGATGCTCCGCTACACTTCGCTCTTGGCGACCGAGAAACGCGACGCGATGGACCGCGAAGGGTGCGAAAAGGAGGTCGACACGCTGGTCGCCGCGGCCCGCGCCTGCAGGATTCGCTGTACCGGAGTTGAGCGGACCCACCCGTCGCCACGCTCCGGGGAATGCGCCACATCGGCAGGGCCGGCCGTTAATCGGCCCGATTCACGGAGAATTGGGCGCATTGCGGCGCATGGCGTTCGCAATGCGGCGGGGTGGGCCGCGCATGGCGATCGTGTATCGGTGGGGGACGGACGGGGACGCCGAGCCCCGGGGCGATGACGATCCGCGCATGGCGAACGCATGGCGCTCGCTCCAACAACCCCGGGTCCCCGGGTGAGCCCGAGAGTCCCCGAAAGGGCATCTCAAGGGGCATCGGGGACACTTTGCATCAGCGATGCGTCCGGTGTGAGAACCACGCGCCGAAGGGCGTCGTCAACCCGCTTCCTGGCCAACCAAGCGACCGCGGACTGCAAACCGTTGCAGGCCGGGGCATTTAACCCGAGCGGCGCTTGAGCAGCGCCCGCCGCGCACTTGCGGAGACAGTTCCCAAACCGCCGCGCGGCTTTCAGGCGGCAGTATGGGAAGCAGGAGGTAACAAGACAATGCGGGGCGGCATGACAGCCGCCGGACTCGTCGAGGCGTGTCGCCATTGGGCGAGCGTCCGACTTGTTGTTGTCGGACGGTCTGCGACCTTGTGGACGGTCCGAGCCATCGTCCACGCGGCTCGATTTGCTGTACGCGGTGGCATGGACCTGGATAATCGCCTGCTCGACGAAACGGAGAAGCCATGGACCTGGATGTCGAACGCCTCCTCGGCGCCGTGGAGCGCACAGTGTCGTCCCTGGAGCGCGACGGACTGCGGCGCGACAATCAACCTGAGACTTCCGCGTCAATCAGGATGAGACGGGGGAAGGCGGCGGCCCGGAACGGAGGGAGGGCGTAGCCCGACCGGAGTTCCGGGCCGCCGGCTCGCAAAATTTTCCCCCGGGCCTTCTGGCGGATTCGGCCGGCCGGGCGAACGCTGATGCTTTTCCAAGCGGGAGAGCGCGGCGTTGCCCGGGCGTCACATAACCGATCGCCAGAAGAGGCTGTTCATGACCCAGAAGAAGACCGACACCATCGAGGTGGCGGCCGCCAAGGCGGGCTTCAGCCGGGCCACCGGCTACCGGCTCGCCGCCGATCCGGCGCCGCCCATTCAAGAGAAGAAGCCGCGGGGCCGGCGCCGCCCGGACCCACTGGCCGATATCTTCGACACCGAAGTCGTGCCGATTCTCGAGACCAGCCCGGGCATCCGCCCGGTCGGCGTGTTCCAGGAGCTGATGCTGCGCCATCCCGAGCTGGACCCGGGGGTGCGGCGCACGCTGGAGCGACGGATCCGCGTCTGGCGCGCCGAGCACGGCGCGGAGAAGGATGTGATCTTCCGCCAGAAGCACGAGCCGGGCCGGCAGGGCCTGTCCGACTTCACCCGCATGGGCGCGCTCGGCGTGACCGTGGCGGGGCAGGCGCTGGATCACATGCTGTATCACTTCCGGCTCGCCTGGTCGGGCTTCGCCCATGCCCAGGTGGTGCTCGGCGGCGAGAGCTTCACGGCGCTGGCGGAGGGGCTGCAGGACGCGCTGTGGCATCTCGGCGGCGCGCCCCGCGAGCACCGCACCGACAGCCTGTCGGCGGCGTTCCGCAACCTGCGCAGGGACGAAGCCGAGGACATGACCGAGCGCTATGAGGCGCTGTGCGCCCATTACGGCATGACGGTCTCGCGCAACAACCGCGGCGCGGCGCACGAGAACGGCGCGATCGAGGGGCCACACGGCCACCTCAAGCGCGCGATCGCGGATGCCCTGGCGCTGCGCGGCTCGTCGGACTTCGACGATCTCGACGCCTATCGCGGCTTCATCGCCGAGGTGGTCGGGCGTGCCAACGCCCACCGCTCCAGGGGCATCGAGGCCGAGCGCGCGACGCTGCGGGACCTGCCGGTCGACCGGACCGCGGATTACGAGCCGATCAGCGTCAACATCACCTCGTCGTCCGGCTTCGTGCTGCGCCGCGTGTTCTACACCGTGCCCTCGCGGCTGATCGGCCACCGGCTCGGCGGACGCCTCTACGACGACCGGCTCGAACTCTTCCTCTCGGGCACCCGCATCCTGACCCTGCCGCGCGGCCGGGCCGGGGCGAGCGGCCCCAACGTTCATGTCGTCAACTACCGCCACGTCATCCACTCGCTGAAGAAGAAGCCGATGGCGCTCAAGAACCTGGTCTATCGCGACGAGCTGTTCCCGCGTGCGCCCTACCGGCGCTGCTTCGAGCGGGCCCTGGAGCGGGTGGGCGACCGCCAGGCCTGCCGGCTCGCCGTCGCCCTGCTGGCGCTGGCGCATGAGGAGAGCTGCGAGGCCGAGTTGGCCGCGGAGATCGACCGCGCCCTCAAGGCCGGCGGGCTCCCCGATCCCGTCAAGCTCAAGACCCGCTTCGCGCCGGACCGCGGCAAGATGCCCAGCGTCGATGTCACCAAGCCGCACTTGGCCGGCTACGGGACCCTGCTCGGCGTGGGAGACGCGGCATGACCGACCGGAACGACAAGAGCGCGGCCGACCCCAACAAGGTCGACGCCATCAAGCTCTCCCTAATGCTCGCCGATCTCCGCCTGCCGACGATCAACCAACTCTGGCAGAGCTTCGCAAAGCGGGCCGACGCCGAGGGCTGGACCGCCGCCCGCTTCCTCGCCGCGCTCGCCGAGCACGAGCTCGCCGAGCGCGACCGAAGGCGCATCGAACGCCATCTCAGGGAGGCAAAGCTGCTCCCCGGCAAGAGCCTGGAGTCCTTCGACTTCAACGCCGTGCCGATGATCTCGAAGGCCCAGGTCAACGCGCTCGCCGCCGGCGACGCCTGGCTTACCCAGGGCGCCAACTGCCTGGTCTTCGGCCCGCCCGGCGCCGGCAAAAGCCATCTCGCGTCCGCCATCGGCCTCGCCCTGGTCGAGAACGGATACCGCGTGCTCTTCACCAGAACCACCGATCTGGTCCAGCGCATGCAGGTGGCGCGCCGCGAGCTCGCCCTGGAAGCCCTGCTCGCCCGGCTCGACCGTTTCCACCTTCTGATCCTCGACGACCTCGCATACGTCCAGAAGGATCAGGCCGAGACCGGCGTGCTCTTCGAGCTCATCTCGGCGCGCTACGAACGGCGATCGCTGCTGATCACCGCAAACCAGCCCTTCGGCGCCTGGGACAAGGTGTTCCCCGACGAAACAACCGCCGTGGCCGCCGTCGATCGCCTCGTCCACCATGCCACCATCCTCGAGATGAACGTCGAGAGCTACAGACGCCGCGAAGCGCTCGACAGGGGCAAGCGAAAGGCCGGCCGACCGGCAAGCTACGCCACCGGGAAAAACACCAAGGACTGATCCGCCGACGCCAACTCGGCGAAGCGGCCGCCAAACTCACGGCCCGCGGGGACCGCCTCCGCGGGCCGCTTAATCTCCGCCCGACCGTCCCTCCGCGACAATCAAGACCGCGAAACCGGTCGCGCCGCGACAATCAAAACCCGCTTGCAATCGCCGCCGCGCGAGGGAATCATCCCCCCGCCGCTGCCGCCGGGAATCTCATCCTGATTGACGCGCGGCTCTCACCCAGATTGTCGCGCCATAACGGACAGGCCGCACGCGCGGTCACCCTGGCCCGCAGCTACGCGACGACAGTGGAGGACCTCTGGGACGCCGTGACGAGCGCGGAACGAATCCCGCGCTGGTTCCTGCCAGTCATCGGCCGCCTCGAACCCGGCGGTCGCTTCCAACTGGAGGGAAACGCAGGCGGCACGATCAGGCACTGCGAGCGTCCCTCGTATCTCGGGCTGACGTGGGAGTTCGGCGGTGACGAGAGCTGGGTGGAGGCGCGTCTGTGCAACGATGGTACCGGCCGCTCGCGCCTGGCGATTACGCATACCGCGCTGGTGTCGGACCATTGGCACAATTTCGGTCCCGGTGCCGTCGGCGTAGGTTGGGAGATGGGCTTGCTGGGGATGGAGCTGCATCTTACGCGGCCGAACGAACCCAAGTTGGACGGGGCGACGTTCCACACGACTCGTGACGGAAAGGCGCTCATCGTCGGAAGTAGCGCGGCGTGGGGCCGGGCGGCCGAGGCAGCGGGAACGGACGCCGACGTTGCGCGCGCGGCGGCGCAGCGTACGGCGGCCTTTTACACGGGCGACACGGTCGCGCCGGATTGATGCACGCTTTCGACGTGCTCCGCGACCCGGAGCGCAACCGTGTTCATGCCGCGCCGCGTGTCCGTGACCTTGGTCGCAAGCCTCAGCCCCTTTGGAAGCGCTTCTCTACGACAGCATGGCGTGCTGTGAGCGCACGATCAGGCGATGTGGACGACCCTCGACTGGGTGGAAGCGGAGTTCCTGCAGACCCGAGGCTCCACTCCACGCAGGGATCAACTTTGAAAGCCGGTCGACAAGTCGGGAGTACCGCCATCGGCCGACCCTCCCCGGAGCTCTCGCTGGCCGGACTCCTCCCTTGAACCTGCATCCTCAAATCAGCGTCAGCTCCGTCGCTTCCAAGCCGCGCGGCATCTCCGCCGCCCACACGCTCACGCGCTGCCCCGGTTGCAGGTCGTCCAAGCCCCAGCGGGCCAGCGCGCTCATGTGGACGAAAACGTCCGGGCTGCCATCATCGGGAACGACAAAGCCAAAACCCCTGACCGGGTCGAAGAACTTGACCGCGCCCAGGACCTCGACCGAGGGCCCGGACGGCTCCCGGTCGTGCCATGCCGGCTCGTGAGGGACAGGCCGCGGCGGTCCGTTCACCGCATCGTCATTGTTCCCGGCAACCGGTTCGACGGCGATGATGCGCGAGACCTGTGGACCCTTGTCGCCCTGCGCGATCTCGCATGTGACGGCAGCGCCCTGCGGAAGCATCTGTCGGCCCGACGCCCCGACCGCGGCGGCGTGGCAGAACCGGTCGGCCGAGCCGTCCATCGGCGCTAGGAACCTGTAGCCCTTCGCCGGCACGTACCATTTGACGATCGCCCGGATTGGCTGGCCCGAAGCAGGCCTGACCGCCGCCGGGACCGCCTCCCGATGCATGCGCGTGTCGCCTTGTGCCGGGCTCGCCGTCGAGAAATCGACCGCCTGGATGCGCGCCACCTGCGGACCCCGGTCGCCCCGCACCGTCTCGCAGGTGACCGTCGCTCCCTCGATCAGGATGTCTAGGCCCACCTTCCGCAGCACGGATGCGTGGCAGAAGATGTCGGGCAGGCCGCCGCCCGGTGCGAGGAAGCCGTAGCCCCTGGCCGCGTCGTACAGCTTGACCGGCGCCGAAATAGGGCCGCCCGAAACAAATCTGGAATCGTTCCATCCCGCCATCTCGAAACCTTGCTCTTCCCGACATTCACACCACAACCCGATCCCGCGATCCTGCCCTGGACCTGAGAGGCCATCGATCGGGCGGCAGCATACCGAACGCGGCGCCTGTGGTGTGGTCAAGCATGTGCCGGTCCTCTCCATTTTCCGGACGCCGATCTTTTCCCGGCTTGCATGCTGCGCAGTCGCTGGCGCGCTGGCTCCCTTGGACCTTGTTAAGACCGGCAATCGAAAGCTTCGGCGGAGCCATACGCTTCACTTGGGCTGCCGTGCTCTCGGCCGATTCCTTCCGCTATCTCTCTCGAAATCTTCCCGCGATCCGGTTGGCTCGTCGATGTGCCGCGCCCATGGTTTGGACGCACGCGGGTCGATCAAATGGACATTCTTCCGATTGATCGCCGGGCGCGCGGGCCCTGCTCTCACGAACGATGGCGGTTTGGCTTTTGTCGAAAGCCGATGCGCTTTCTTTTCGTGTTCTCTTCGTGCTCCGAATTCCTTGCTCTCAGGTGCGCCCTTGTCTCGCGACCGTTTGAACTCCGTATAAGCGAATTCATGAGGCGTTACGGCCGGCTTCCGGCCTCGGCAAACTTCCACAAAGTGCCGTTGTGCTTCGGTCTCTGGCGTTCGCTCGCCCAGATCGAGCTGGCGGTAAAACTTGAAGTACCGTCCGATGAGCGCAACTTGATCGGAGGTCAAGGCCATCGATGCCGATCCTTGTCCGTGCTCAAGGCGTGATGTGCAGGTATCGCGCAACCGACGGCCGAAGCCGCTGGACAGTTGGTTGGTCGTCCATCGGAACAAATTGATTCCATGGTCACGCGATCGAGGCAACCCTGTTCCCGGCCGCGCCTTGCCCGTTCGGACTTTAGCGGTTCCGGTTCCGCGGCAACGGCCTGGACCGGCGCTGTGTCGGGGAGACGGACGAACTCCAGCGTCGTTTCCAGCAATACCGGACGCCGGGCAGGTCACGCCGGACCAACATCGGGATGAACGCGGAATTTCGCGACCACTTGGCCGCGGGCGGAGAAATCGAGATCGATATCGTCGCCGGCGGCGAACCGATTCGCGCCGACCTTGCGGCCAAGGCGATACGCCGCCTGCCGGAGCATGCGGCCGTTGTCGAATAGGCCGCGTTCGGAACAATATTCCTCAACCGTTGAGCGGCTGCCGCGGCCGGTCCCATGTCCGGGACGCCACGGGTTCCATGGCCCGCAACTTCCTGTGTGGTCCGGCCGTCAGGGATACGCCCGTCCGCCGCGCCTTAGCCGGGCGCCCGATCGCTCGGCTCGAACACAAGCTCGGGCACGACCACTTCCCAGGCATCGCACCTGACACTGTCCCGATACTGCGGTTCCGAGGCTTCGCGGCTCCATCCCACGATCGCCAGCACCGAGGCGGTACGGCGGTGCATCCCCGCCGGCGGCCTGAAGCTCCTCGCAAAACGTCCCACCACCATGCCCGCTCGATCCATCAACTCCCAACCGCCACGCTCTCCGACGCGTGTGTCCAGCGCATCTCCCGGCGACAGCGAGGCGAGCGCAAGATGGGCCCCATGGTGGGAGGGCAGGCGTCCGGCGAAGCCGAGATCCACCTGGTCGAGACTCACCCGGACATGGCGGTACCGAAGCTCATCCGAAACGGGCGGGAGCTCGACCGGATCGCGGTGCAAGACCGAAGGGAGACCGACCAGAGCGTCCTGCAACCGGTGAGGGCGGTCGAACCGCGCCAGCGTGAGCGTCCGCCGGGCGCGCGTCATCGCGACATAGTAGAGCCGGCGCGCCTCATCCGGATCCTCGTCCTCTCCGATGCGGTTCCAGCCGCCGTCCAGCACGGCGACATGATCGAACTCCAAGCCCTTGGCCCGGTGCCCGCTCAACAGCAGCAGCTCGTGCTGGCGCCGGCGTATCTCCCGGCCCCACTCCGCCAGCCACTCGATGAAGTGATCGACCGGCATGTCCCCGCCACCCGTCTCCAGCGCATGCTCCTCGATCGCCTGCCGCAGCAGGTCGTGCCAAGGGTCGTTTGGCTTCGTCTTCAGCCAACCTTGTAGAGCTTCCCCGTCAATGACGCGGGGCTCCCTCGCGCGCGACCAATCGACGAGTGCCCCGGTCTCGCGCAGGCGCCAGAAACCGGGGATTTCCTCGTTCCCCATCTGCGACGGAATTCCGTGAAGTTCACAGAACGCGCGCACGGGAGCCAGGTAGTCCCACTCACGCGCGATCACCGCGCAGCGCGACCAATCCCAGTCCGTCGCGAGCTCGGCCAAGCGCTGCATCTCTCCCATGACCGAGATGGCCTGAGAGATGGGATCGGTGCCCGCGGGCAGTATCTGCACCCGTCCACGCGAGACGGCATCGAGCCCTTCCCAAGACCCGCCGGACGGATTCTCGGCGCGCGCCCGGTCGATGTGGATGGGATGGCCGGACTTCATCCGCTCCCGGGCCGGCTCGATCACCGCGTTGGCCGCTGAAACGATGTGACCCGTCGAGCGGTAGTTTGCGGTGAGGTATTTCGGCTTCGGTCCGTAATCCACCTCGAAACGGCGTATGAATTCCACCGAAGCCCCGTTGAACGCATAGATGTTCTGATCGTCGTCGCCCACCGCGAACAGGGTGAGCTTGCCGGCATCCTCTTCCAGCGTCCGTCCGGCCAGGGCCGATATCAGCTCGTATTGATCGGGACCGATGTCCTGATACTCATCGACGAGGATCCAGCGGAAGCCCGCGAGCAGGCGCTCGCGCTGCTCGTCCGCCTCCTCCGGGGGCAAGCCCTCTCCGCGCAGCAATTCGACCGCGCGGCGCATCATCTCCTCGAACATCCCGTCGTCGGGGTGCTCCGCCCTGCCCGTGAAGCTCGCCCCGGCAAGGCACATCGCCAGCGCATGACAGGTAAGCACGGTGACGCCGCGGGCGTCGTCTCCGATCAACTCCGCGAGGCGGTGTCGGATATCGACGGCCGCGTGACGGTTGTATGCGAGAGCCAGGATGCCGCGGGCGTTCTCCCGCTTCGCGCGAACGAGATAGGCGATGCGGTGCACCAGCACGCGGGTCTTGCCGGAACCGGGGCCGGCAAGAACGAGTACGTTCGTCTGCTCCCTGTCGTCGGCGACGATGCCCTGCTGGACCGGGTTGTTCAGGCTCTCGACGATGGCCCGCCAGGATTCCGGCGTGGTCTCCCTTCCGATCTCCCTGTCCCGGCCGGGCAGCCAGCGCTCGAGAAAATCATCCTCCTTGAGCGTGAAGTAGTCCATCGCCAGACGCAGGGCCTCGCTCATGGCGGCGAGCCCCCGCTCCGCGAACTCCACCATCACGTGGATCTGAAGAACCTGACCCTTGTAGTGGAGCGCGAGCGGTTCGAAGTCGGTCCTGGCGAAGCCGCGCCGTTCCCGCTGCTCCAGACGGATGGTCATGGCCGGACGGAACACTGCCAGGCCCTTATTGAGTCGGATGACGTCCATCTCGTGCAACCACAGGAGGGCGCGGTCCAGCAGCTTGCCGGTGTCCTTGACGCCGCTCTTGAGAACCAGGTCGGACTCGATCGCTTCCAACAGCTGTCCGAGCGTGGTTTCGGCCAGAAGGTCCGTGCCCCGGCTGCCGGCCGGCAGACAGCCGATCAGGTGCTGCATCAGGCGCCCGGGCCCCTCGCGGCGCAGCCGCGCAGTCTCCTCGAGCGCCCGCCATTGGCGCTTCAGCGTGACGCGGGCCGTCTCCGCATCCTGCTTCCGCACCGACAGGCTGCCCCCGGCGCCGTCCTCGCCCCAACCGTCATAAGCGATGCCCCTCACGATGCGCCACAACCGTTCCGGCAGGGGATCCGGCAGGCCCCGATCCCTCAGGACCTGGGCCGTAACCCGCAGATGCAGCGACGACGTGTCCCCCTTTTCGTGATCCGGCGCCGCCTCGCGCATATGGTCGATCAGGGGGTCTCCAGCGCCGCCGCTTCCTCCAGTCGTTTCAGCGAGGCGCGCTCCACGCCGGTATGCACGAACGCGGTCAGCACGGTGTCGTTGCTGGCGATGCCCAGCCTCTCCAGATCGTAGAGCGCCGCGCGTACGCCCTCCGAACCAAGCCCGGACACGCCCATCAGCTCGTCCGTGGTGACGCCTTCGTCCGAGGGGGCCTCGATCAGCGTTTCGGCGATGCGCAGCAGTTGTCCCCGGTAATCGTTGGTGATGGCTGCGCCGGCGAGCCGTTTCCTCGCTTCCTCCGCCGAATCGACCCGAAGCGAGGAAGGAAATACCTGGACGAAGTTCTCGTCCCTCTTCAGGAGCTCCGCTTCCTCCAGCCAGGCCACGGCCGTCCGCACTCGTGTATCGTCGGTGGCCGAATCCCGCTGGAAGGCCTTTTCCTCGTCCTCGCCGAGGATCTCCCCCGCGGTCGCGATCACGTTGCCATCGAACCGTTTCTTCCGGTCCAGGTTGCGCAGCGCCCGAAGGATGCCGTGGATCTCCCCTCGGGTCAGCCGGGATCGGGCCGACATGCCGAACTGACGCTCCACGTCGTCGGCCGCGTAGAGCAGCACGCAGCGCGCCGACGCCCGGTCGCGCCCGGCCCAGCCCGCCTCCTGGAGATAGTTCTCCAGCGAGCCCGGGATGTCCGCGTGGATGACCAGCCGTACATCCGGCTTGTCGATCCCCATGCCAAAAGCATTGGTCGCCGCGATCGCGCGAAGCTCGCCGCCGATGAAGCGCCGCTGCACGTCCTTCTTGGTTTCCGGAGACAGGCCCGCATGGAAGTGTTCCGCCGCCACCTCCTTCAGTTGAAGGTACTCCGCAACCTCCTCGCTTTGTTGCCGCGTCGCGCAATAGACGATGGCGCCGCCCTCCGTGTCCGGCGGCAGGTACGACATCAGAATCCGGTGAATATGGGCGAACTTCTCGCCTCCGGTGGTCGGAATCACCTCGAACGCAAGATTCGTGCGCTTGGCGCCGCCATCGAAGACGGTCAGCTCGATCCCGAGCTCTTCCCCGAAGTGACGCGCGATGTCGTCGGTCACGTCCGGTTTGGCGGTCGCGGTCAGGCAAAGCACCGGGGGTACCGGCCCGTCACCAGCCTTCACCCGGATGAACCGACCCACGTAGCGGTAATCCGGCCTGAAATCATGCCCCCAGCGCGACAGGCAATGCGCCTCGTCCAGCACCCAGGCGCCGATCTCGCGCTGGTCCAGCACCCGGCGCACCGAGCGGGCGCGAAGCTGCTCGGGAGAGATGAGCAGGATGCCCGCATCGCCCAGCCGGACCCGGTCCAGCGCGTCGGCGCGCTCGGGCATCGACAGCAACCCGTTGACGGTCACGCAGCAGCCGATCCCGTGCGCCTCCAGCCCCGCCACCTGGTCCGCCATGAGCGCGACCAGAGGCGAGATCACCACTGTCAACGCCCCCGTCTTGTCGTAGCGCGAGAGCGCCGGGATCTGGTAGCAGAGCGACTTGCCGGTGCCGGTGGGAAGAATCCCCAGCACGTGCCTCCCCGCCATCGCCGCCTCGACGATGGCCTGCTGCAAGGGATGTCCGCTGTCGTCCGCCGGTTGGGGACGAAATCCATCGAAACCGAACCAGCGTTTAAGCTCCTTGCGGGCGTCGTGCCGTTCCCGGCACCAGCCGCAGACGGGATCGGTACAGGCCGCGTCCCTCAGACGGCGAACCAGCCGCCCGGCTTCCGGGAACTCATGACGCACCCAGGGCGGCATCACCGAGTTGCCGCCGGCCACCGACAACCATGCCAACGCATAGGCAAGCGGCCAGCCGCATTCCTCCGGCCTCGCCAATATCTCTCGGCCGTGCGTCGCGCAGGCCGCACCTTCAAGGCGGCGGCCGATCGCCGCCAGAGCTTCTCTTCCGGAAGGGCGGGACGACTGGCGGATCTCCCCGAAGAATTCGTCAAGAGCGCGGTCCACGCTCCCGGAGTTCGGCGTGCTCAGCCAGTGCCAGGCTACGAGCAGATCCGGCGGAGCCTCTCTCAGGGCTCGCCGCTGGTCGCCAAAAGTCTCCAGCGTCAGCCGTGCATCCAGCTCCGGATCGTTGACGCGGCCTCGCCTGAGCCCGCCGTCCTGATAGTGCTTGACGAGGTGGTGATAGGGGTGGCGCGGAAACGCAAGCGGGCTGAGCCGCAGCGTATCCACCGCGGGCAGCGTCAGCAGGCGCAGATCCGGCTTCGCGGCTGCCAGATGGCGCAGGTCGAAGGCGATCAGGTTGTGCCCCAGGACGAAGGACGCCCCATCGGCAAGCTCGTCGAGCCCCGGCAGCGCGGCCGCCAATCCGCCGCAGGAATGCACCAGCCGTCCACCCGTATCCGCCCGGACCGCGCCGAAAGCGTGGATGCGGCCGTCCTGCCGGCCAACCTCCAGATCGAGTGAAACGCAGCGCGGACGAAACGGTTCATCTGCTGGCGAGACCGGCGAAGCCGGGCCGGCCTCCATGCGTGGCGAAATGCCGACCGACCGCTCCGCCGCCTGCCGGGCGCTGCTTTCGATCTCGTCCCGGCTATGCAAGTCGAATCGTCCGGTTCCCTTCAGGCGCCGCCTTTCGGCGGGGAACAATAAGCCCGTGCTTCACGGCGGAGATCAAGCCTTCGCCCACCCCACACTCGCGCCCGTCAAAGGTCACGTCCGATCCCGGGCCCGGAAGGATGCTCCGCCATGATCGGCAGACCCGCCAGTCATCGCAAACGGCGTGCCGTGAGGAATTGCTGCCCGGTCGGTGCTCGAGGACCGGGACCGACGGTGGAACCGCTCGGGGCAAGGGACACAGGAAGTACACAAGATGCCGATGCGCCGCCGCCGAGCCGCCTTGCGCGGCACCAAACAAGCCGTCCCGAAAGCGTGTTCTATTCCACATATGATCACCGGTAGTCCTGATACACCCGGTATGCTTGCGTCCGCCCGTATTTTTGTTGTTCGGCTTTGAGACTTGACCCCACTGGATAGCCAAAACCAATAGATTGCCGTGCCGATCAGCGTCCAATCCAAGCGCCGATCAACAGACGGCCGGCGAACGCAGCAACCCCACGGCCTCCCGGTCGATGGCTGCCGGAAAGTGCGTCCGTTCCTTGAATCCGCCGCCCGAGCGGGGCCGCGTCGGCGCCGCGGGCGTCTACCGCGTGCCGGCGCTTGGCGCGCCGCCGCCGATCAGCCCGTCGATCCGATCGGCGATGCGCTGCGCCGCGTCGCGCAGCTGGTCCGCCGTCCAGTCCGAGGCGTAGCCCTCGGTCACGTCGCGCGGCCGCGCATGGTTGACCAGCCGCTTGGTGAGGCTGGTCGGCAGCATCAGCTCCCGGTCCGCCACCGTGACGAAGCAGTTGCGCAGCGCGTGGAACCAGAACTTCGCACCCCCCGCCTCGCCGATCCGCGCGTTCAGCTGCTGCAGGCTGGAAAGCCGCCCCGACGCGCTGGTCGCGGATGGAAACACCCACACCCGGCTGGCTTCGGGGAAGTCCCCGCGCTCGGCGAGACGGCGTTCGAGGATCGCCGCCACCTGCCGCACCACGGGGATCTCCAGCGGCTCGCCCGACTTGGTCTCGTCGACCGTCACCGTCATCGCATCCATGTCCACCCGGTCCCAGCGCAGCTCCAGCACCTCGGAATGGCGCATCCCGGTGTACAGCCCGAGCCGCAGCGCATTCCGCGCCACCGGGCTCTTCACCCCCGCCTCGATCCCCCTGTGCCAGCGCGGCAGAACCTCCGCCGGAGGCTGGATGCGCCGCCGCCGCTGGCGGTGCAGCCGCCCGCCCGCCGCGCGCCACTGCGCCACCGGGTTGTGCAGACCCCGCACGTCGACGCATTGCCGCCGGTACAGCGCGCCCAGCATGGTCACCGCCGAATTCGCCCCCACCCAGCCGATCCCGGCGGTCAGCCGGTTGAAGCACTGCTCGACGTCCCTGCGCGAGATCGTGTTGAGCGAACGGTCGAGCCAGGGCTCGAGGTCCAGATACACCGTCCTGCGGTAGACCTCGACCGTGCGCGGCTTCCTCGCCGGCCCGGCGGCGAGGAAGTCCTCGAAGGCCTCGCGCAGGGTCGGCACGGACCGCGACCGGGTGCGCCCCTCGGCCGGGTCCTCGCCGGCGGCCACCTTGCCCAGCGTCTCGTGGGCGATGCGCCTTGCCTGCTCGGCCGAGACCCGATCGTGGCGCCCGATGACCAGGCGCCGGTTGGCGGCCCGTCTTCCCCCTCCCGAGGCACGGTAGTTCACCAGGTAGGAGCGGACCCCCGAGGGCTGGACGCGGACCCCGAAGCCTGTGAGCCTGTCGTCCCATGCGATGAACGGTTTCTCGGCCGGGCAGAGGGCCTCGACAGTCCTTTTATTCAATGTGATCTTTATATTCGCGGTACGCTTTCCGGACTGTGTTGACATGGCGGCGACCTCCCGAACATCCCCCGAAATGTCATCTATGCCTTCAACACCTGAAAGTCAACTCCGGGGTACTCGGGAGGGCTCCGTTCCGTGGACGGCAATCCGGCACCGGCCTAACCTACTGCTATTAATCAACAAATGATCACTCCAGAGGGTTCCAGATCGCTCCAGTCTGCTCCAGTCCGCGAGCGCTGAATCCTGATCATTTAATGTTTCACGTGAAACAAAGGTCAGCACTGCTGACTTATGTATCGCTTTAGGAAAATGCGCTAACTGGACAAAATCCGGCGCGCGCGAAACATTGTTTCGCCGCGCGCTCCGCTTCCCGTCCCCCGGGGACGCGAATCGCCGTTTTCCGGCCCCGGCCCGATCCGTCAGCGCGCCGGGCCGAGAAACACGACCGCTATTCATGTCACATCATGACACGAATAGCGGCTATTAACGGCGCTCGAAACCGGTCTTTTCAGTTCGCGTAAAGGGTCGCCTGCATCCGCCGGAAGGCAGTCCGTACGGCGGAGAGGTTTCCGAGCCGGACCCGGCTGTCGCTCACGCCGCCATAGCGCGCTATGAAGAAGGTTCCTAGCATGGTCGCCGCAAGCTCGCCCTCGCCTGTCGTACTCCCTTGCCACCAAGGAGCCGGCCAGCCTATGGAGTCTACTGCCCTACATGGGCGATAATCTCCGGTATGGCTCCGCATACGGGATCGAACGCGATGGGTACGGCCCCACTACCACCAGAACCCACCCGAATACCCTTCCGCATGCACCCGCGCGTTTTCGCCGCCCTCGGCGCCGACCTCGTCACGAACGACGTCGTCGCGGTGATCGAACTCGTGAAGAACGCCTACGACGCTTTCGCTCAAAACGTGTACGTGCGCTTCGGTAAGTCCTCTTCCGAAGGCCCGTACATCGAAATCGCCGATGACGGCCACGGCATGACCCGCGACGTAATCGAGAACGTATGGTGCCTTGTCGCCACTCCGCACAAACAGCGAAATCCCACGGTCACCAAAGACGAAGAGACACGTCGCGTAACTGGTGCTAAAGGCCTTGGCCGCCTCTCCGTCGCGCGTCTGGGCGCTCGCCTGTCCATGGTAACCCAGGCGACCGGTGAACCTTGTTGGAACGTCACTGTCGATTGGGCTGATGTTTCCGACGGCGACGACCTATCCGGCAGCTACGCCGTGTGCGAACGCCACGTCCTTCCTTCGCCTTTCCAAACAGATTCTGGGACCCGCCTGCGCATCCACGGTCTGCACCACAAATGGGAGACGGATCAGATCGCGGACCTGGAACAGAATCTTGCCCGCCTGATCTCTCCGTTCGCTAACGTGCGGGACTTCCGCATCTTCCTCTCCAAGTCCAGCAAGGCCCCCCGTGGCGCCGTCGAAATCAAGGCGCCGGCATTTCTCTCCAACCCGAAGTACACCATCCACGGCGAAGTCGACGACACCGGCAATATGAACGGCGTCTACAAATTCCGGCCCATCGTGGAGGGAAAGCCGAGACGGCAAAAAGTCTCCCTGAGTTGGCGTCAGATTCGCGAGACCATCCAAGATCGTACTCGATACGATTATCCCGAGAAACGAGCAGAGTGCGGGCCTTTTTCGTTTGAGATCAGGGCCTGGGACATCGGTCCAGACGACACTACGGAACTCGCCGAACGCTTCAATCTTCAGAAAAGCGACATCCGGAAAGCCATCCGGACCCACAAGGGAATCTCCGTCTACCGCGACAACGTCCTAGTTCTTCCCAAGTCCGACAACGCCCGCGATTGGCTCGGCCTTGATCTCCGCCGTGTCAGCAGAGTCGGAACCCGTCTGAGTACCACTCAGATCGTCGGATACGTGTCGATCTCCGCCGACTTAAACCCAAGGATAGAAGACACCAGTGACCGTGAGAGATTGACCTCCCGCGTCGAAGTCGCACAATTTCAGGAAATTTTGAAGGGCATCGTTGCAGTCCTAGAGAACGAGCGCGAGAACGACCGCAGCCGCGGTCAAGCCGAGCAACACATGACCGATCTCTTCGCCGATCTCACTGCGGACGATCTTGTCGAGGACGTCACGGTACTTGCGGAGGAGGGCGCACCTGCGTCGGAAGCAGCGCAGCGTGTCAGGGAATTTAGCGAACGACTCGATTCCACGCGACGACGGATCGAGCGACGCTTCGACTATTACAGCCGCCTAGCAACCGTCGGAACCATTGCACAGATGCTTGTTCACGAAATCCGAACCCGCACCACCGCCTTCGGCGGCTTCATCGATTTCGTGAAGGAAAAATTCGAATCTCCCGGAGACTTGGACCTCGAAGAAGAAATTCGCCTAGCGGAGCAGGCGACCGACGCCCTCGAAGGCCTTGCCGACACGTTCTTACCGCTCGCCAGCCGCGCCTTCCGGCAGGGCAAGCGCCACTCCATCCTCGAAGACCGCATTCGCCAATGCGTTGGCCTCCTGCAGCGCGAGATCGAACACAAACGCGTGCGCTGCACCATTCCGACGAGCCGAACAGCCGTCGCAATCGACCCCGGCGAGCTCGATACCGTCATTCTCAACCTGCTAGCCAACGCTCTTTACTGGATCGTTGACATGCCGGGCGAACGGGCTCTCGACTTCCATACCAGCCTAGCTGAGGATGGCAAGAACGCTACGGTTCGCTTGAGCGACACCGGCCCTGGTCTCGACAAGGCCGATCTTGACAGGGTGTTCTTGCCGGGAGTTACCAGCAAGCCCAACGGCATAGGAATGGGGCTTACCGTCGTTCAACAACTTGTCCGCGCGCACGGCGGTCGCATAACCGCATCGTCCCCAGGGCATCGTGGCGCCGTCTTCACCTTCGACCTCCCACTACACACCAAACGTTCGAGAGCAAAATCCGCCGATGTTGAATCTACTGTTCATTGACGACGAGCCAGACGCGCTAGCACCTCTCCTGCGATTCTTTTCTAGAAAAAAAGACAACGGGGAGATCGACTATCGATATGACGTTTGCACCTTCTTCGAGGCCGAGGAACGAATCTCCAGCATCCGACCCGACATCGTCGTCCTAGATCTCCTCCTTGATGGCCGCGAACCGGAAGGCCGAAACACCTGCGAGCACATATGGCAAAACCACTTTTGTCCGATAGTGGTTTACTCTGCCCGCCCAGATCTTCTAGACCACGACCTCAGGGCTCATCCATTCATCGAAAGCGTCACCAAGGGCCGCAACAGCCCACGCAAAGCGCTCGGAGCAGTGCTGAAATTCAATCCCCATATCGCCGCTTTGCGCCAAGCTGAAACCGATCTCCGCCAGTGCTTCTCCGGCGCGATGCGAGATCTCGCCCCACTCGTATTCCGAGTATCAAAGCCAGAAGCGCGTGTAGACATCATTCGACGTGCCGGACGGCGGCGACTCGCCGCCATGCTGGACAAACCTGCGGGCCAAGACGAGATCCTCGCTAGCTGGGAACATTATCTTTTCCCACCTGTCGCGGATGATCTTCAGTTGGGAGATGTCCTCAAACTCAGGAGAAATTCCGCCGACGATCCAAAAGCCTTCCGGGTGGTCCTGACACCCTCGTGTGATCTTGTCGCCTCAGGTGGGCGTAATCCTAAGACGACTACGCTTCTAGCCGCCCGCTGCGTGCCCATGAAAGATGCCTTGGCCCTCGCGGGTCTCCCGGACATGTCCCGCGCGAAAATCAAGAGGGATCTCGGGAGAGCCATGCTGTCCCAAGGCTACCGGGTCCCAGTCATTCCTTTCCCCGCGCTAGACGGCCGCGTCCCCTCAATGGCTGCAAACCTCCGGGATCTTGAACTCATCCCCCTCGCGAATATCGGGCAACGCAGGAAATACATCTCGGTCGTGTCCATCGACAGTCCCTTTCGGGAACTCGTTGCCTGGGCCTACCTGCAGACAGCCGGCCGTCCGGGACTGCCAGACCGCGACCTAGCCGCTTGGTCCGACGAGATCGCGGCTAACGTGCACCACGACGAAGGCGACGCAGCATGAAGGCATACGATTTCTTCTGCGGCGTCGGAGGTCTTACCCGGGGCCTATTGGACGCCGGCATCGAAGTAGTCGCCGGATTTGACGTCGATGAGAACTGCCGCGTCACCTACGAACAAAATAACCCCCCCACCTGCTTCGTCCGTAGCGACATCAGGGAGACCGCTCTTGCAGACTTGGGTTTCGATGGCGCTTTGCCCAACGACAACTCCATGCTGTTCGCCGCTTGCGCCCCCTGTCAGCCCTTCAGCAAGCACCGGAACGGAGCCGCCCGCGGCCGGGAAGGCACTCTCCTAGGCGCATTCGCACGACTCGTCGAAGCCGCCCTCCCGGACCATGTCCTGATGGAAAACGTTCCGGGCATGGCCAAGGTAGGGGGCTTCAGCACTTTTCGAAGGTTCCAATGCACTCTGAATGCCAACGGGTACCAATTCCGTTTCGGGGTCCTAAACGCAAAGGACTACGGCGTGCCCCAGAACCGCCGCCGCCTAGTGCTCGTCGCGTCCCGCCGTGGCAAACCTTCGCTTCCCGTTCCCACCCACGGCCCCGACCGAGTCCCTTTCATGACCGTCCGCGACGCGATAGGCGGTTACCCTGAGATCGCTTCTGGGCAATCCCACGCCGACATTCCGAACCACGTCGCGGCGTCCGTGTACCCGATTAATCTCCAACGGCTGAAGCGGACGCCGCCCGACGGAGGTGATCGTCGATCATGGCCCAAGCACCTGCAATTGGCCTGCCATCCGAGCGACCACCCCGGGCATACGGACGTATACGGAAGAATGGCTTGGGATAAGCCTGCCCCCGCACTCACAGGTCGGTGCAATAGCGTCTCCAACGGCCGCTACGCCCACCCGGAACAGGATCGTGCGATATCCCTACGCGAAGCCGCCGCTCTGCAATCATTCCCAGACGAATATCGGTTCCATGGACCCCCAACGCAAATAGCGAGACAGATCGGAAATGCCGTTCCAGTGCGCTTCGCCGAGCAAATCGGAAGGCACATACTCGCTTACGCTGACGAGGCGCTCTCGGTCTCCCTTCCGCACGGAGGTACCGGTTGAAGTCGCGTAATCGACCCGAAACCCGTTCTACCCCTCCAGCTCTACTCCGGTTGCATCCAAGAATGACTTCAACCTTCCGGCTAAAGTAACGGTATCCTTAGTCTCGCATTCCCACACGATCTCGATGGTCCAGTCCAGCTTCCGCAGTTCTTCCTGTTGGCGCAAGTCCCGCCGCCGGTTCGCCTCCAGCTTTGGAATCCAGAATTCGGGCCTAGACTTCGGTAGGGAAGCGCGTTTGCAGCCCGGGTGTTGGTGCCAAAAGCAACCATGGACGAAAATCGCCTTGCGCCGCGAGGCAAAAACCAGATCAGGCTTTCCCGGCAAACCTCGCCCGTGAAGACGATAACGATAACCCATCCGATGCACCAAACTCCGGACCACCCATTCCGGTTTCGTGTCACGAGGACCCACTCGCGACATTAGTTCGCTTCGTCGCTGGGTGCTTACCCTGTCCACCTTCCCTTCGATCCCGTCCTCTAAACCTTAAACATCGTTTCTTTCGGGCAACGCTCAAGCAACTGCGCTGTCATGGACAACGTGTCGGGCTACGGAGGCCGGAGGCGTAGGGTCCGCCAAAGCATCGAGACCGCTTGCGCCCAGATCCGTCTCTTGTCGCGCTATTCACCTGACCTCAACTCCATGGAGAGAGACCCTTCAAAGATTGAGATATTCATCCAGAAAGCTGCCGATCCACAGCGCAGAAGCGCTGTGGATCGGCTCGGAATTGTCATCGAAGCCTTGTTCCAGATGAATGCCCTACCTACTGCGTCTTCCGACGTCATGACGCGACTTGATCGGTTCGCGCCTTCCCTACCCGTCCCCCACCTCGACCACCACGGCCATGGCGCTGTCGCCGGCGGCGCAGCCGGTGAACAGGCCGTAGCCGCCGCCGCGCAGCGCGAGCTCCTCGATCAGCTCGATCGTCGCGCGCATGCCGGTCGGCCCCTGCGGGTGGCCCCAGATCAGGGAGCAGCCGAAATTGTTCATCGCCTCGATGTCGGCGCCGGTCTCGCGGCAGAACACCACGTCGTTCACCGCGAACGGGTTGTGGGTCTTGATCGCGGCCACGTCGCCGAGCGAGATCCCTGCGTCGTCGAGCGCGCGGCGGGCGGCGCCGATCGGGGCTTCCGGCATGTGGCGCACCTCGGCCCGGGACGTGCCGAAACCGGCGAGGCGGACGGAAATGCCCTTGTCGCGCGTGAGCTCCCGGGCGCGTTCGCGGCCGGTCACGACGAAGCCCGCGTTGCCGTCGGCCGGGTGGGTCTGGCCGGCATAGGTCACGGTGCCGTCCTCGGCGACCGGGCGCAGGCGGTCGAGCCCCTCGCGCGTGGTCTCGTGGATGCCCTCGTCGCCGTCCAGCGTGCCCGCGGTCTTGCGGTAGCGCGCATCGGGCACGTCGAGCGGCAGGGTCATGTAGCGCTTCTGGAACGCCCGGTCGTCGGCGACCGCGTCCTCGTACTGGTTGTAGCGCCGGAGCACCACGTCGTGCTGCTCCTCGGTGGTGATCTGCCACTTGCGGGCGACCGTCTCGGCGGTGTCGATCATCCCGCATTTGGCGTAGGGGTCGTCGGAGAAATTGCCGAGCACCCAGTTCTCGTGCGCGCCGGTCCCGCCGGGCGCGTGCGGGGCGGGGTAGTAGATGTGCGGCCCGTTCGAGGTCCGGTCGCCCGACATGACGAGCGCGACATCGGCGGCGCCGGTCTCGATCTCCTGGCTCGCGGTTTGCAGGCAGCGGGCGCCGGTCGCGCAGGCCTGGTTGATCGTGGGGCCGGGGATGTGGTCGGCGCCCATCATCGCCGTCACCCAGGGCAGGCCGAAGAAGCACTGCCTCTGCGCCACCGTCAGGCCGAGCACGCCGTAATCGATGTCGTCCAGCGCGATGTCGCGCCGCGCGAGCTCGTCCTTCGCCACGTGGGCGAGGTATTCCATGCTGTGGAGATGGGACAGGCTGCCCTGCCAGCGGGAGAACGGCGTGCTCCAGTAAACGCCGTAGGGGATGTGAGCGTCGCGCATGGTGCCGGTCCTCCTGTTTCGGTCCGCGAAGGGCGGGAACGCCGTCGGGGCCTTCGGATGCAACCCCCTCCCCGCCTCCCCCGCGAGCGGGGGAGGGGTTCCGCCGCGGCCGGCCTCCCCTCCCGCATGCGGGAGGGGCCGGGGGAGGGCATTGCGGCGACACCCGTCTTGACCCCTACACCTCGCCGCCGTTAGGGCCTAGATTACGCCTTCGAACGATGTCCCCATCGCCGGGAGCAAGATACCGATGCCCCTTCTCGATATCCATCACGTCGCGATCAAGACGCAGGACCTCGAAGCCACCGACCGGTTCTACGAAGAGGTGCTCGGCCTGGAGAAGATCGACCGGCCCGATTTCGACTTCCCGGGCACCTGGTTCGATCTCGGCAGCACGATGTTCCACATCATGGCGGGCGATGCCGGGCTCGACAACGACGGCAACCCGACGCATGGCAGCGCCTCGGTCGACCATGTCGCGGTCAAGGCGCACGACTTCGACACGATGAAGAAGACGGTGGTCGACCTCGACATGCCGCACCGGGAATTCGCCATCCCCACCTTCGGGCTGTGGCAGCTTTTCGTGCGCGACCCGAACGGGGTGATCATCGAGCTCAACTTCACCGTCGCCGACGAGCCCGAGGGAAACCAGGGCCCGGGCACCGACAACCTGTTCGTCCCAGGCGAGTTTTGATCTCCGCGCAAGCGCCGGGACGCGGCGGGCGATGACGCCGGACGCCACGCCGCCGCGTCTGCTGCGGCCGGAAATCGAGGGGCTCGGCGAGTCGCTGATCCGCCACGTCGCCGAAGCCAATATCGGCCGCGAGGACGTGATCCCGCTGTGGTTCGGCGAGCCCGACACGGCGACGCCCGACTTCATCAAGCAGGCGGCGGTCCGCGCGCTTGAGGCCGACCATGTGTTCTACACCCAGAACCGCGGGATCCCGCCGCTGCGCGAGGCCATCTCGGCCTATGCGACCGGCCTGCACGCGCGCGGGATCGGGACCGACCGGATCACCGTCACCGCGTCGGGGATGAGCGCGCTGATGCTGTGCTCGCAGCTCATCGTCTCCCCGGGCGACAACATGGTCGCGATCGGCCCGATCTGGCCCAACTGCGTCGAGACGGTCCACGTGATGGGCGGCGAGACGCGCATCGTCCCCTTGGAGGCGGGCGACGGCGGCGGCTGGCGGCTCGATCTCGACCGGCTCGTCGAGGCCTGCGACGACCGGACGGTCGGCGTGCTGGTCAACTCGCCGGCCAATCCGACCGGCTGGGTGATGACGGCGGACGATCAGCGGACGCTGCTCGAACGGTGCCGCGAGCGCGGCATCTACGTGATCGCCGACGAGGTCTATGTCCGCCTCGCCTACAACGCGCCCCGCGCGCCCTCCTTCATCGACATCGCCGAGCCCGACGACCGGGTGCTGGTGGTCAACAGCTTCTCCAAGTCGTGGTCGATGACGGGCTGGCGGCTCGGCTGGCTGACCCACGCGCCTGCGCTGGGCGACGCCTTCGCCAAGCTCAACGAGTACAACCTCGCCTCGCCCACCACCTTCGTCCAGCACGCCGGCATCACCGCGGTCGAGGAGGGCGAGCGGTTCGTCGAATCGCTGCTCGAACGCTACCGCCGCAACCGCGACCTCGTGGTCCAGCGCCTCGGCGCGATGCGGCGTGTGCGCCTGCCGCGCCCCGACGGCGCGTTCTACGTCTTCTTCGCGGTGGACGGCGTTTCGGACAGCCTCGCTTTGGCGCACAAGCTGATCGATACCGCCGGCGTCGGCCTCGCCCCGGGCCGCGCCTTCGGCGAAGCGGGAGAGGGTCGGCTCAGGCTCTGCTTCGCCGCGGAGGCCGACACCCTGTCGGAGGCGCTGGACCGCCTGGAGCCGCATCTGAACTGACCCTTGAGCGTTCATGTTTGGCACGGGAACTGGACCCGCGCTTGGTTTTCACACCTCCGTATAAATCGCCTTAGAGGATTACCTACCTCATGCAAACCAATCTACAGCGTCCCCAGCGGCTGTTCGCACAGCCAGTTCGATACGAAATTCCTGCGTTTCAGCGTCGATACGTGTGGAAACGAGAAGAGCAATGGGAACCGCTGTGGGACGATGTCGAGCAGCTTGCACAGTCCATCATGGAGGACGGTCGGACAGAACCGCACTTCATGGGTGCTGTCGTCCTTCAGCAGATGCAATTTCCCGCCGGCACAATTGAACGGCGCATCGTCGTTGATGGCCAGCAGCGTCTCACCACCCTCCAGCTTCTCATCGATGCGATCCAAGAAGTTCTCGAGCGGCGAGAACACAGTGATCCCGCCAAACGCCTTGCGACGCTGGTGATAAATCAGGAGGAGTTTCAGGACGGGAACCCAGACAACGCGTTCAAGGTGTGGCCAACGGTCGTCGATAGACTCGCCTTTCGGCACGCTATGAACAACGATCTGTCTGCAACCGGCTATACGACGTCTCGCATCGTGCAAGCTCATGAATACTTCAAAGGGCAAGCCGAACAATGGCTCGATGGCTTCTCAGATGAGGCCGGAACGCGCGACGGGGCTGCGTCTGCTCTGGAAAATGCCGTGCGAGCAAACCTTGAGCTTGTCGTGATCGACTTGGGTGACGCCGATGATCCGCACGTCATATTCGAGACGTTGAATGCGCGTGGTACACCGCTCCTCCAATCCGACATGGTCAAGAACAAGATTCTGCACGACGCAGGTGTTGGGGTAGACGACGAGGAGGAGGTATCGCAAGAGCAACGGCGGCTGTGGCCGTTCGACGAAGACGGCTGGTGGAGCGAAGAAGTCGGCCGAGGATTCCAACGCCGGCCAAGGGTCGACGTGTATCTGAATCATTGGCTTACGCTTCGTAACCTGAAGGAGATGAAAGCATACGACGAGTTCAGAGCTTTTCAGAGGTATGCCGACGCGCAACAGGAATCTGGAAATTCGATTCAACAAGTTGCCAAGAACGTGAGCGAGATCGGCGACATTTATCGCGACGTAGAGGAAGTGAGACGGACGGACATCGCCAAGTTCTTGGAGAGGCGTAACGTAATGAACGTGGGCGTGGTCACGCCACTTCTGCTCTGGCTTCTCTCTGCCGACGTGCCGCAGATGACGCTGACGAAATCCCTGCAAGCAATCGAGAGCTTCTTGGTCCGACGGGTCGTGTGTGGATACAGCGCAAGGAGCTATGGGGAACTATTCGTCAGTCTAATCGCGAAGCTGGCCGATGCACCTACAGACAAAGCGGACAAAATTCTTATCTCGTTTCTGGCGGAACAGACCGGTCAAGCGACGCTATGGCCGAGCGACGCGGAATTGCGGGACAGGTTTGTCACCGCCCCGCTCTACAATTGGCTGACCCGAGGGCGGCTGCGAATGGTCCTTACAGGAATCGAAGAGCAACTGCGCTCCAACAAGGCTGAAACACAGGAAGTAGCTGAAAATCTGCAAATTGAGCATGTAATGCCGCAGGCATGGCACACAAACTGGCCTCTCCCGGACGATGACGCAGAGGAAGCAACCGCTCATCGTGAACGCGCGATTCACACGATTGGGAACCTCACCCTCGTGAACGGCCGTCTGAACTCGACGCTCTCCAATGCACCATGGGACAGCAAGAGAGAGGCACTAGCCGATCACAGCGTACTGTTTCTGAATAAGCGCCTTGTCAACAAGGGGCCGCAAGTTTGGGACGAGGACGCAATCGAGAAACGAGCGAAGTGGCTCCACAAGAGGGCCGTAAAGATATGGCCGCATTACGGTGATATTGAAGCGGGATGAATTGCGGCAGATGAAAACCCTGAATCGGCTGGAATCGCATCTGAACTGACGCCCGCGCCGGGGCGCGTAACAATGTGTCGCTCGCGCGGCCCTCCGGGTCACGATGCTGCGATTGTGGCGCCGCGGCCTTGCGTCGCGCGCGCGCGGCCCCATGTCTCAATCCTTCCCACCGAGGAAAGAGATCGTCATGGAAGCGCTGGCCGTTCGCGAGACCCCGGAAATGCCGGGCGACGCCGACATAACGGACATCACCGCCGAGGCGCGCGCCAACCCCGCCTTCGACGGCCACGAGCGGGTGGTCCGCGCGGTCGACCGGAAGGCCGGGCTTCGCGCCATCATAGCGATCCACGACCGCACCCTCGGCCCGGCTATCGGCGGCTGCCGGATGTGGGCCTACGAGGACGAGGACGCGGCGCTGACCGACGCGCTGAGGCTGTCGCGCGGCATGACCTGCAAGAGCGCCATGGCGGGGGTCCCCTTCGGCGGCGGCAAGGCGGTGATCCTGGGCGATCCCCGGACCGGCAAGTCCGACGCGCTGTTCCGCGCCTTCGGCCGCGCGGTGGAAACCCTGGAGGGCCGATACATGTCGGGCGAGGATGTCGGCGTCGCCGTCGAGGACATGAACCGGGCGGCGAAGGAAACCCGTCACATCCTCGGCACCGGCGAACGCGGCGGCGACCCCTCGCCCTGGACCGCCTACGGCGTCTCCGTCGGCATCGAGGCGGCGGTGCGGCACCGGCTGGGCCGCGACTCGCTTGCCGGCGCCACCGTCGCGGTGCAGGGCGCGGGCAGCGTCGGTTACAAGCTGTGCGACCGCCTCGCCTTCCGGGGCGCCAAGCTGATCGTCACCGACGTCTCGCCCGAGGCGGCGCTGCGGGCGGGCGCGGCGTTCGACGCACGAGTGGTCGCGCCGGAGGAAATCTACGACGTGAAGGCGGACGTGTTCGCGCCCTGCGCGCTCGGCGCCGCGATCGACGACGACACGGTGGGGCGGCTGCGCTGCGCGGTGGTCGCGGGTTCCGCCAACAACCAGCTGCGCGAGGCCAGGCACGGCGAGGCGCTCCGCGCCCGCAAGGTGCTCTACGCCCCCGATTACGTGATCAACGCGGGCGGGATGATCGCGCTCACCCTCCACCTCCACCCGGACGGGTTCTCGCCCGAACGCGCCGGCGAGCGGATTGCGGCGATCGGCTGGACGCTCGCGGAGATCTTCGAGCGCGCCGACCGCGAGGGCACCTCGCCCGCCACCGTCGCCGACCGGATCGCGAAGGAACGCATCGCCAACCCCGCCCGCCGGAGCTGGTGAGGCGCCCTCCCCGGCCCCTCCCGCAAGCGGGAGGGGAGAAGGCAGGGGGGAGTCGCCGAGCGTCCCCTCTCCCCGACGGATTCCTCTGCGAAAGTGGTGTGGCGGGGTGTTGGGGGAGGTTTTTGGGCGCTGGGCGGTGCCGATGGAGGCGGGTGTGCCGCGGCGGTTGGCCGGCTGTGTGCCTGAAGCGGCGGGATTGGTGGCCGATGGGGTGTCAGGCGCCGGCGAGCAGGCTGGCCCGGCGCATATTGTAGACGGTGGCTGCGGCGAAGAGACGGGCGGTGTTCCTGTCTAGGGAGGGGCTTCTGGCGCACCGCAGCCCGTAGAAGCGCTTGAGCGCCGAGAAGACGGCCTCGACCGGGGCGCGTCTTCGCGCGATCAGCTCGTTGCGGCGCTGCTGCCAGGGCGGCAGCGCGGCGATGTGCTTGTTGCGCCGGTGCATGATGCGGTCCTTGATGCCGGCGGCCCTGAGCCTCGCCCGTCTGGCCGCCTGCTCGTAGGCGCGATCGCCATAGACGGCGGCCTCGTCGCCGCAGATCGGCCGGTCGGCAACCTCGCTCTCGTAGGTCTTGGCCGAACTCAGCACCACGCGCCGGATCAGGCCGGACCCCTGGTCGACGCCGAGATGCGCCTTGTAGCCGAAGAAGGCGCGGCCCCGCTTGCGGGTCCAGTCGGCGCCGGGCTCCCTGACCGCCCGCGCCCCCGCGCCGGCCTTGTAGGACGGCGGACGCGAGGCCGAGGCCACCAGCGTCGCGTCCATCAGCGTGCCCTTGCGCAGGATCAGCCCGGCGCCGTCGAGCTGGCGATTGACCTCCTCGAAGGCCGCTTCCAGAACCGCGCCCGCGTCGGCGCGGAAGCGGCAGATCGTGGTCTCGTCCGGCGTGCCCCCGTCCAGCGCAAAGCCGCAGAAGCGCCGGAACGACAGACGATCCAGCAGCGCCTCCTCCAGACCGGGGTCCGACAGGTCGTAAAGCGCCTGAAGATAAAGCGCCTTCAACATCGACAAGGGCGCATAGGGCGGACGCCCCCGCCGCCCCGCGCGCACGTCCGACGCCAGACGCGCCACAGGAGCCCAGTCGATCAACGCGTCCAGACGCTCCAGCTTCCGGTTCGATCCCAACCCGGCAGACAGAAATGCTTCCGCAAAACCCAGCTGACCCGTGCCGCCCATCGATCCCACCTCCCAATCGGTGCAGCCCGTAAAGAATCACATCCCAAACCCTTTGAGAATCCCCTTTTCGCAGAGGAATCCCCGTGGGGAGAGGGTCAGGGAGAGGGGGGTTCCCACTGCAACCGGGTATGACCGCGGCGGTCGGATATTGCCCTAGTAATCCCCCCAGGCGCGTTGCACCGCGGGGCGCGCCTCGATCGCGTCGTGCCACCGCTTGACGCTGGGCCAGTCGTCGAGCCCGATGCCGTTTGCGCCGTGGATGTGGACGTCGGGATAGGACGAGATGTCGGCGATCGAGTAGTCGCCGGCGAAATATTCGTTGTCGGCCAAATGCCGGTCGAAGATCGAGAGCAGGTCGCGCAGCACGGCGTCGTAATGCTCTTTCGCGGGCGGCACGTCGGAGCCGAAGCGGTGGAAGAACAGGCCGAACTGCTGGGCGAGCGGGGTGAAGGTCGAGGTGCCGAAGAAGAACCACTGGTCGACCGCCGGGCGCAGCGCCGGGTCGTCGGGGTAGAGCGCCCCACCCGCCTTCTCGGCGAGGTATTTGAGGATCGCGCCGGACTCGCAGAGCGTCACCCTGCGCCCGCCGGGGCCGTCCGGATCGACGATCGCCGGAATCTTGTGGCCCGGGCTGATCTTCATGAATTCCGGGTCGAACTGGGCCTTCTCGCGCAGGTTGACGGGCTTGATGGCGTAGTCGAGCCCGGTCTCCTCGACCATCTGCCGTGCCTTGTAGCCGTTGTCGGTGGTCCAGAAATAGAGATCGATCACCGCATCCTCCCCGGTTGACTCGCCGGAGTGTATCGGACCGCCGCGGCATCGCCTATCGTTCCGGCCGCAACGCCGAGTTCCCGGAGCCACCGTGGCCGACGACCTCACCGCCTATCTCGAAGCCGAGCTCGCCAAACCGCCCTACCACCGCTGGCTCCGGCCGGCGCTGGAGTCGGTGGAAGCGGAATCGGACGCGCTCACGGTGCGCATCCCGGCCCGGCCCGAATTTGCCCGCATCCCGGGCGAGCCCGGCTTTCACGGAGCCATCGTGGCGGGCGCCGTCGACATCGCGGCCCACGCCGCGATCACGCTGAAGACCCGCGGACCGACGCCCACGGTCGACCTCCGGGTGGACTACCTCCGCGCCTCCTCCGGCGCCGACCTTCTCGCCCGCGCCCGGATCGTCCGCGCCGGGCGCAGCCTCGGCACCGTCCGCGTCGACGTCACGGAGCCCGGCGGACGGGCGGTGGCGGCGGGAATGGCGACGTTCTACCTGCGGCGCGACTAAGCCCTTATTCCAGCGGGCGAAAAGATTTTTGTACGGGTTTTGTTCTTTTCGCTTGCATACGTGAACAAATCATGTACATTGAGCCTTCGTTGCACGGCAAGAGCGGCTATGGAATAAGAAGCGGAGGGTTCGATGAACAACGGCAGTCTCAGGCTGGTCGAGAAGGACGCCATGGATCGCAACAAGGCACTGGACGCCGCGCTGGGCCAGATCGAGCGGGCCTACGGCAAGGGCTCGATCATGAAGCTCGGCGAGAACAACATGCCGACCGATACCGAGGCGATCTCCACCGGCTCGCTCGGGCTCGACATCGCGCTCGGCGTCGGCGGGCTGCCGCGCGGCCGCGTCGTCGAGATCTACGGGCCCGAGAGCTCGGGCAAGACCACGCTTGCGCTGCATGCCGTCGCCGAGGCGCAGCGCACCGGCGGCACCTGCGCCTTCATCGACGCCGAGCACGCTCTCGACCCGATCTACGCCGCCAAGCTCGGCGTCGACGTGGGCGAGCTGCTGATCAGCCAGCCCGACGCCGGCGAGCAGGCGCTCGAGATCGCCGACACCCTGGTGCGGTCGGGCGCGATCGACGTCATCGTCATCGACAGCGTCGCCGCCCTGGTGCCGCGCGCCGAGCTCGAGGGCGAGATGGGCGACACCCATGTCGGGCTGCAGGCACGGCTGATGAGCCAGGCGCTGCGCAAGCTGACCGGCTCGATCGCGCGGTCGCGCTGCCTGATCGTCTTCATCAACCAGATCAGGATGAAGATCGGCGTCATGTTCGGCAGCCCGGAGACCACGACGGGCGGCAACGCGCTGAAATTCTACGCCTCGGTCCGGCTCGACATCCGCCGCATCGGCGCGATCAAGGACCGCGACGAGGTGGTCGGCAACCAGACCCGGGTCAAGGTGGTCAAGAACAAGCTCGCGCCGCCGTTCAAGGCGGTCGAGTTCGACATCATGTACGGCGAGGGCATCTCCAAGACCGGCGAGCTGATCGACCTCGGCGTGAAGGCCAACATCGTCGAGAAGTCGGGTTCCTGGTTCTCCTACGGCGATCAGCGCATCGGACAGGGGCGCGAGAACACCAAGCAGTTCCTGCGCGACAATCCGGAAATCGCCGACGCCATCGAGCGCGCGGTGCGCGAGAACGCCGGCCTGCTCGCCGAGGCCATCGTCATCGACCGCGAGGACGACAGCGACGAAGCCGGGAAGCACGCGGTCTAGGACGCGTATCCGCAGTTACCCGGAATCGCCGCGCGGCCGGGGCAGCCCCCATTCGACAAGCTCGGGGTGAGGGTCAACTCATAGACGGCCAATAATCTCCCTCATCCTGAGTAGGCGCGCCAGCGCCGTATCGAAGGATCGGCGCTGGACCGCTCTGGCCTGCTGGACAGACCACCTCCCGCGCTATACTCAATTCCGGCACCGGTCGGCATTGCCGGCCGCATGGCACGCTCGGCACAGGCGGACGGCGGCGGGGATCATGCTCGGCACCAACGACTTGCGGACCGCGTTTCTCGACTACTTCGCGGCCAACGGGCACGAGATCGTGTCCTCGTCCCCGCTGGTGCCGGAGAACGATCCGACGCTGCTCTTCACCAATGCCGGCATGGTGCAGTTCAAGAACGTCTTCACCGGCATCGAGACGCGGGACTATTCGCGCGCCGTGACCTCGCAGAAATGCGTCCGCGCCGGCGGCAAGCACAACGATTTGGAGAACGTCGGCTACACCGCGCGCCACCACACGTTCTTCGAGATGCTGGGCAATTTCTCCTTCGGCGACTACTTCAAGGAGACCGCGATCGAGCTCGCCTGGTCGCTGATCACGCGCGATCTGGAGGTGCCGGAGGACAGGTTGCTCGTCACGGTCTATGCCGATGACGACGAGGCCTTCGACCTCTGGCGCAGGATCGCCGGGCTCGGCGAGAAGCGGATTCTCAGGATCGCCACCAGCGACAATTTCTGGTCGATGGGCGAGACCGGGCCGTGCGGACCCTGTTCGGAGATCTTCTACGACCACGGCGATCACATCCCGGGCGGACCGCCCGGCAGCCCGGACGAGGACGGCGACCGCTTCGTCGAGATCTGGAACCTCGTCTTCATGCAGTTCGACCAGCCGCGGCCGGGCGAGCGCGTGCCGCTGCCCAGGCCGAGCATCGACACCGGCATGGGGCTCGAACGGATCGCCGCCCTCCTGCAGGGAACCAACGACAACTACGCGATCGATGCGCTCAGGACGCTGATCGAGGCCTCGGCCGACCGCTCCGGGACGGACGCGGACGGCGAGCACGCGGTGGCGCACCGGGTGATCGCCGACCATGTCAGGGCGTCGAGCTTCCTGATCGCCGACGGCGTGCTGCCGTCGAACGAGGGCCGCGGTTACGTGCTGCGGCGGATCATGCGCCGGGCGATGCGCCACGCCCACATCATGGGCGCCCAGGAACCCTTGCTGTGGAAGCTGGTGGCGACGCTGGTTTCCGGAATGGGCGCCGCCTTCCCCGAGATCAAGCGCGCCGAGCCGCTGATTACCGAGACGCTGCGCCACGAGGAAACCCGGTTCAAGGAAATGCTCGGACGCGGGCTGCGGCTGCTCGCCGACGAGACCGCCCGGCTGGGCGAGGGCGAGGACCTGCCGGGCGAGGTCGCGTTCCGTCTCTACGACACCTATGGCTTTCCGCTCGACCTGACCCAGGACGTCCTGCGTGGCGAAGGCCGCGGAGTCGATTCGGCGGGGTTCGAGGCGGCGATGGAGCGCCAGCGGGCGGAGGCGCGCAAGAGCTGGGCGGGCTCAGGCCAGACCGCCGAAGACGAGCTTTGGTTCGACCTTCGCGAACGCGTGGGCGCGACGGAATTCCTCGGCTACACCACGCTCGCGGCGGATGCCAGCGTGGTCGGGCTCGTCTCCGAAGGTCGGTCCGCGGATCGCGTCGAGGCGGGAAACGAGGTCTCCGTCATCGCCAACCAGACCCCCTTCTACGCCGAGGCGGGCGGCCAGATCGGCGACCAGGGCGTGCTGGAGGGCGAGGACGGAACGACGCTGGAGATCGAGGACACCCGGTACTACGCCGAAGACCTGATCGTCCATGTCGGCACCGTGAAGAGCGGCGCGGTCGCCGTCGGCGACGTTCTGGAAATGCGGGTCGACCCGACGCGGCGGGCGGGACTCCGGGCGCACCACTCGGCGACCCACCTCCTGCACGCGGCGCTCAGGCGGCAGCTCGGGGCGCATGTGACCCAGAAAGGCTCGCTGGTCGCGCCCGACCGCCTGCGTTTCGACATCAGCCACCACGCGCTGATCGAGCGCGGATCGCTCGCCGGGATCGAGACCGCGGTCAACCGTCAGATCCGGGTCAATTCGGAGGTCGCGACGCGGCTGATGACGCCCGACGAAGCGATCGGGTCGGGCGCGGTGGCCCTGTTCGGCGAGAAATACGGCGAAGAGGTCCGGGTCGTGACGATGGGCGAGGATGCCGGCGGGCCCTGGTCGGTGGAGCTTTGCGGCGGCACCCATGTCGCGCGCACCGGCGATATCGGCGCGTTCAAGATCGTGGGCGAAAGCGCGGTCGCGGCCGGGGTACGCCGGATCGAAGCCGTGGCCGGCGAAGCCGCCATCGCGCATCTCGCGTGGCAGGAAGACGTGCTGACGCGGGCCGCGGCGGTGCTCAAGACCAGCGCGGCCGAGATCCCGGAACGGATCGAGGCGATGATCGAGGACCGGCGCAGGCTGGAGCGCGAGCTGTCCGAGACCCGGCGCAAGCTCGCCACCGGCGGCGAGGTGAGCGGGTCCCAGCCCGCGAAGCGGATCGACGGCATCGCCTTCGCCGGACGCCGCGTCGACGGCGTTCCGGCGAAGGAGCTCCGCGGAATGGCGGACGATCTCAAGAAGCAGATCGGGTCCGGCGTGGTCGCCCTGGTCGCGGTCGGCGACGGCAAGGCCTCGCTCGTCGTCGGGGTGACCGACGACCTCACCGACCGCTTCGACGCGGTCTCGCTGGTGCGCGAAGGCGCCGCCGCGCTGGGCGGCAAGGGCGGCGGGGGAAGGTCCGACATGGCCCAGGCCGGCGGACCCGATGCGAGCGCGGCCGACAAGGCGCTGGACACCATAGAACACGCCCTTTCGGCCGGGCCCGGCACCGGCTGAACAGCGGCGGATCGATGTCGGGTTCGCCCGATCTCGCCATCCGGCTCCACGGGATGATCGATCCCGGGCGGTCGGCCGAACTGGCCGCGGCGGCGGAGAAGAACGGCTTTCGTACGGTCTGGTTCGCCGAGAACCTGTTCCAGCGCGGCGTGCTGCCGGCGGCAAGCGCGAGCGCGGTCGCCACTCGGTCGATCGGCATCGGAATCGGCGTCTTCAACCCCTTCAACCGCCACCCGAGCCTGATGGCGATGGAAGCGGCCGCGCTCGACGAGCTCTCCTGCGGCCGGACGATCCTCGGGATCGGCGTCGGCGTGCCACCGCTGATCGACCGCATCGCCACGTTCGAGCGCCCGCTCGCGGCGATGCGCGACACCGTGGCCATCGCGCGGGCCATGCTGGCGGGCGGGATGGCGACCCATCGCGGCAAGGTGTTTTCCGCCGACGGGATCGGTCTCGGCTTCGACCCCCCGCGCGCCGACATCCCGATCCAGATCGCCGCCATGGGTCCGAAAATGCTGCGCCTCGCGGGCGAGATCGGCGACGGCGTGCTGATCAGCAACATGTGCCCGCCCGCCTTCACCGGCCGCGCGGTCGCGCTGGCGGCGGCGGGGGCGGAAGAAGCGGACCGCGCGCCGCCGGGCGCGGTGGTGAAATACGTCCCCTGCGTCGTCGATGCCGACCGGGAGGCGGCGCGGCGCGCGATCAAGCCCGCGATCGCCACCATGCTGGGCGGCTACGAAGGAGCATTCGCCGATGCGCCCGACGCGCTCGCCGCGCTCCGCTACGGCGGGGCGATCGATCCCGAGCGCTACGCCGTGACGCTGGATCGCCTTCGCGCGGGCGAAGCGCCCGAAGAGGTCCTCGACGACGTATTCGTCGATCAGTACGGGGTGGCGGGATCGGTGGCGGACTGCCTTCGCCGGATCGAGGAGTTCGGCGCGGACGGGGCCACGGAAGTCGCCCTTACTTTCCTCGGCGACGACCCGGAGCGCGACATGGCCCTGATCGGCGAAGCGGCGGGGGGATGACGCGACGCCATGGACGGGGGAAGCGCGGACGGGGACAGCCTGGTGCGAATGGAAGACGTCGCCAAGACGTTCGCCAACGGCACCGTCGCGCTGGAGAGCCTTACTTTCTCGATCGAGGCCGGCTCCTTCACGACCATTCTCGGCCCGTCGGGCTGCGGGAAGTCCACCGCGCTCCGGTTGATCGCGGGTCTGGGGGACGCGACATCGGGCACCGTGCGCCATGCCTCCAGGACCGCCAGGCGCGACATCGGCTTCGTCTTCCAGGAGCCGACGCTGATGCCCTGGGCCACCGTGTTCGACAACGTTTTCCTGCCGCTTCGTCTCTCGGGCCGGGCCAGGTCGGACGCGCGGAAGGACATCGACCGCGCGCTCGACCTCGTGGGGCTGGCCGGGTTCGCCGGCGCCTATCCGCGCGAGCTTTCCGGCGGGATGCGGATGCGCGCTTCCATCGCACGCGCGCTGGTGACCGGGCCCCGCCTCCTCCTGATGGACGAACCCTTCGCGGCGCTCGACGAAATCACCCGCTTCAAGCTCAACGACGACCTGCTCGCCCTGTGGCGGAGCGAAGGGTGGACGGTCGTCTTCGTCACCCACAGCGTGTTCGAATCGGTCTACCTCTCGAACCGGATCCTGGTGATGACGCCCCGCCCGGGACGGATCGCGGCTGAAATCGCGGTCGATGCCCCCTACCCCCGCGGCGAAACCGGTTTCCGGACGTCGGATGCCTATAACCGCCACTGCCGCGAGGTCTCGGCGCGGCTTGCCGAGGCGATGGATGGTTGAGGATGCGGATCTCGCCCGCGCGGCGGCGCTTCACCGCGACGGGCGCCTCGCGGAGGCGGTCGCCGCCTATCGGGCGTTGCTCGCGGACGATCCGGAAAACGCTGGCACCTGGCACAACATGGGCGTGGCGCTCGCCGAGACCGGCGAACCCGGCGCGGCGCTGGATGCCTTCGACCGCGCGCTCGCGCTGCGCCCGGACTATCTCCACGCCCACGCCAACCGGGGCGGGGCGCTGCAATCGCTCGGGCGTCACGCCGACGCGGCCGCGGCCTACGGCGAAGCGCTGACACTCGACCCGGCGCTCTACGAGATACGTCTGCGAGAAGGCCTGATGCTGCTCGCTTCCGGAGACCGAGCGGGCGCGCTGGAAGCTTTCGGCAAGACGCGCGCGATCAGGCGCAACCCCGTCGCGATGGGCGCCGGCCACCCCTCCTTCAGCCGATCGTCTCGTGCGAAGCTCGCCCATGACGCGGCCCAGCTCCGCCATCTCGCTGGGACGGGGGTGGAGGGCGGGCGGTTTGGCGCCCTCGCCGCGCTCTATGACCGCGCCGCTGCGGGGATGCCCGACGGGACGGTTCCCACGGCGCTACCGGACGACATCCGGGTCGCGCTGAAAACGACCTACAACCGCGCCATCCACACCTCCGAGGCCGCTGAACCCGGTCAAGGCGCGCTTCATCCTTCTTTCAACGGGCCGGACGTCGAGACCCGCTACCGGACGACCGCACCGGGCATCGCCATCATCGACGACGTGCTGAGCCCGGAAGGACTCGACGTCCTGAACCGGCACCTCCTCGAAAGCACCATCTGGCACGACTGCGAGCACATCCCGGGATTCCTCGCGGCCTATCTGGAAGACGGGCTCGCCTGCCCGGTCCTGCTGCAGATCGCCGACGAGCTTCGGGGGGCGCTGCCCGCCGTCCTGGGGCCTCATCCGCTCATGCAGGCCTGGGCCTTCAAATGCCTGACCGGGTCGCAGGGCATCGACATCCACGCCGATTCGGGCGCCGTCAGCCTCAACCTGTGGCTCACCCCGGACGAGGCGAACCTCGAACCCGACGCAGGCGGGCTCACGGTCCACCGCGCC
Organism: Alphaproteobacteria bacterium; assembly: GCA_965202835.1. Lineage (GTDB taxonomy): Bacteria > Pseudomonadota > Alphaproteobacteria > MPNO01 > MPNO01 > MPNO01. The sequence goes on from CBDBCA010000003.1 coordinate 894,764, forward strand.
CTGCCGCCCGCGGGATGGGCGATCGGCGACTACGACCGGGACAGGGACCGGATCCGCGACTTGCTCGATGGAAACGCGGCCGGCGCCGTCACCGTTTCCTACGCGCAAAACCGGGCCGTCCTGTTCCGCTCGGACCTGTTCCACGAGTCCGGACGGGTGCGGTTCCGGCCGGGCTACGCGAACCACCGCATCAACATGACGTTGCTGTTCGGCGACCGGAGTTAAGTGCGAGCGGCGATTTGTACCAAATTTGGGATTATTCTTTATTTTGATACATTCTTCTGCTAGAAGAGGGTGATCCCGACACGGAAGCCTAGCGATGCAGGATCTCACCGCATCCGACAAGTACACCGCCGCCCCGGTGCGTCTCGGCGAGCCGGACCCTTATCCCGACCGGGTGGCCGGCGAGTTCGTCTGCCGCGTGGTCTCGAACGACATGGTGAACGAGTCCAACCAGCTCCTGGTGCTCGATGCGCCGGAACGAGCGCTCCGCGCCAAGGCTGGCCAGTTCTTCCACCTTCTCTGCCCCACACCGGACGGCGCGGAAGTGTGGATGCGCCGGCCGATGAGCATCTACCGCATAGACCGGGCCGGCGGGCGGCTCGAGTTCCTCTACAAGTGCGAGGGGCGCGGCACGCTCGGCATGTCGATGCTGGAGCCGGGCGGGGAGTTCAACATCGCGGGTCCGCTCGGCATCGGCTTCGGCCTGGAGCCCGGCTGGAAGAACATCGTCGTCCTCGGACGAGGCGTCGGACTCGCCACGCTGGCGCCGCTTTCCCAGCTTGCCGCCGAGCACGACGTCAGGATCACCGCGATCCTGAGCGCGCGGACGCCGGAGCTGCTGATGTCGCGCGACTTCTTCTCGGACCTCGGCGCCGACGTGATCACCGTGGTCGACAGCGACGGATCGAGCGCGGTCGAGAACGTGGAAGCGATCATCGACGGCCTGATCGCGGACGGGAAGGCGGACGCGTTCTTCACCTGCGGTTCGAACCGGCTGCTGATGCTGATGAAACGGCTCGGCGCCGCGCACGGCATCCCGGGCGAGGTGGCGATGGAGCAGCTGATGTGCTGCGCGCTCGGCGCCTGCTACATCTGCGTGCGCACGTTCGAGGTGGACGGCAAGCGCGTCCTCAAACGGGTCTGCCGGGAAGGTCCCGTATTCGATATCCAGGAGGCCGTGGGATGGTAGATCTTTCGATCAAGATCGGGGACGTCGACCTCGCCAACCCGGTGATGCCCGCCTCGGGCGCGTTTTCCTGGGAATACGCGGACGTGATCGACCTCAACCGGCTGGGCGGGCTGGTCGCCAAGACCATCTGCAAGGAGCCCCGCAACGGCAATCCGACGCCGCGCATGGCGGAAACCGAAGCCGGAATCATCCAGTCGATCGGACTGCCGGGGAAGGGAGTCTACTACTTCCTCGATCACATCGTGCCCGAGTACAAGAAATTCACCCCGCCCTTCATCGCCAGCATCTCGGCGGAGACGGCCGACGAGTTCGCCGAGATGTGCTCGATCCTCAGCGTGCCGGAGATCGACGTGCTGGAGGTCAACATCTCCTGCCCCACCCGGAACGCGACCGGCGGCAATTTCTCGCTGCACGAGGACCACACCGCCAAGGTGATGCGCGACATCCGCGCCGCGACCGACCACCCGGTCTGGGCGAAGCTGTCGCCTAACGCGGGCGACATCGTCTCGATCGCCATCGCCGCGGAGGAGGCCGGCGCCGACGCGCTGGTGATCGCCAACACCTTCCTGTCGCTCAAGATCCGCACCGACAACTTCCGCCCGGCGCTCGGCAACAAGTTCGGCGGGCTGGTCTCTCCGGCGCTGAAGCCGATCGTGCTCCGGATGGTCTATCAGGTGGCCAAGGAGGTCACCGTTCCGGTGCTCGGGATCGGCGGCGTGACCAAGGCCGAGGACGTGGTCGAGTACATGCTGGCCGGCGCGCATGGCGTCGGCATCGGCTATGCCGGGTTCCGCAACCCGACCGCGCTGACCGCCATCATCGACGATCTGGAGGAATGGTGCGACGCGCGCGGCATCGAGCGGATCACCGACCTGATCGGCGCGGTGCGCGACGACGACATGGAGACCGATACGCTGGTCGCCGCCTCCGCCGGGGTATGACGCGCGGAAATCAGTTGGTCGAGCGGGTGTCCTGCTCCTGCGCCTCGTAGGCGCGCAGGCGCTTTTCCTGCTCCCCGGCGGCCTCCGCCACGACTCGCTCGAGGACCTGGTCGTCGGTGACCTCCCCGGGCCGGCGCAGGGCGCGGAGCTTCTTCAGCACGTCGTCCGATACCGTTATCGTCGGCACTCCGCCCTCCCCGGCGGCAGCGCTAGAGAAGCGCCTTCACGGCCTCTTCGAAGGCCTCGTCGTTCCAGCCGAACGGGCCCTTGTCCCCCGCGTAGACCACCCGACCTTCGGCGTCGATCAGGAACTGGCGCATCGGCAGGCCGACATATTTCTCCTCGACGTCGTTGTCGATGCGGTCGACCAGCATCGGCATCTCTATGTCGAGGGCGGTCTGGCAGGCGGAGGCAACTTCGGTGCGCTCCTCGTCGGTCGTCGGCTCGTCGTAGATGACGTCTTCGATCAGGTTGTTGGGCACCTGCCAACCGTTGGCGGGATGCGCTTCCCGGATATAGATCAGGAAGAATTCGACCCGGTCCCCGTAGGTGTCGTAGAGCTCGTTAAGGCGCACGGCCTTACCGCGGAAGGGGGGTCAGGTAAACGAGCCGAACGCGATCGCGACCGGCTTTCCCCTGTAATCGGAGAGCCTCACCTGCTCGCCCGTACGCTTGCGGTTGCGGTCGAGCCTGTCTGCGACGAAGTCGGGCGCCATCGCGCCAGGCCGCGGGACCGTCGCCTCGCGCGCCTTCTGGGTCTCCATGTGGGCGTCGAACTCGGCCTCGGTGATATCCGAGATTTCGAGCCAGACCTCGCGCCGCCGCGCCATGTCCATGGCGCGGTATTCCTCCAGGGAGACCGGGCTCTCCGTTACTGCGCCAGCCATGCGCGCGCTCCTTTCCACGCTCCCGCCGTCGTCTCAACTTAGGTCACACGGGAAATGCCTTCAACATCCGACACCGCGGGAACTCAGATCACCTCGCGGGAGCCGTCGGAGTAGCGGATCTTCACCGTTACCGTGCCCTCGTTCATCAGCCACGGGCGGACCGTGAACGACCGCGCGCCGGAGGAATGCATCGGGTCGGAAGCGGCGATCTCCTTCGCCTCCTCCAGGCTGCCGGCGCGGATGATGACCATCCCCTCGCCCAGCCATTCGGTCTCGTCGTCGCTCCAGAACGGTCCGGCGCCGAACATGATGCCGCGCTCCTCCAGCGAAACCTGGAATTCGAGATGCGGCCCGATGTTCTCCATCACCGGCCCGAGCCCGTCGGTCGGCGTCGTGAAGACGACATAAAGCTGCTTCTGCAACATGCCCTCGCAGGCATTCATCACGTCTTCCTTCATCACCTTGGGGCCGGACATGCTCATCTCCTTCTTTGGGTCAGCGGAATGAAGCGCGGAAGCGGCGCGCGAATTCCCTCTTGTGACGACGCCGCCAGACCTCGACGGTCCACGGCGTATCGGTTGGACGGGCCAGCGGGCTGGCGACGAACACCCGCGCCCTTATCGCCCGTCCGTCATCGACCAGGACGGTGCGCTCGGCGTCTACATATTCGTCGCTCTCGAACTCCGCAAGGCGGCGGACCGCATGTCGATCCAGCCCTTCGGCGAGCAGGCCGTCGACCGCGCCCCCGGCGGCGGGGATCACGACGGGATAGTGGCGGCCGCGGATATAGACACGCCGGTAGCCGGGAAGCCGGGCCTCCGGGAGCGGCCGGCGATTTATCCACGAGCCGAGGATGTGGGCCCGGACGTCGGGATCGAGCAGCGTACCGTAGAAGAAATAGCGCAACGGCCTCAGTGGACCTCCGCCGCCAGACGGGCGCCGCGCGATGCCATGAAGTAGAGGCCGAGATGGTGGGCGAGCGCCTGCGGGTGCGACGCTGTCTCCGGCAGTCCCAACTCCGCCGCGGTGTCGAGATCCAGGCCGTAGGTGGCGCAGCCGGGCTCGTAAACCACGATTTCGACGAGGTCCGGCATCAGACCGTGGTTGCGCGCGGACAGCATGGTGAGCACGAAATCCATCACGCAGATATCGGTGCAGATGCCGACCACGAGCGCGGTCTCGATACGGTCCGCGCGCGCCCAGTCGACGATCCGGTTGGCGCCGCCATCGGCGTCGATAGAGCCAACGAAACCGTTGATGCAGTCCTTCTCGATCAGGGTGGCGTGCTCGCAGCCGTGCAGCCAGGCGAGCTCCGGCACCAGCTCCTCCTGCCCCGTGCCGCGCTCGCAATGAGGCGGATAGGGAGGCTCGGGCTTGCCCGGCGTGTGGGTGTCCAGGAAAGCCGCGATCGGCCAGCCTTCGGCGGCGAAGCGGCGGGCGAGCCGGTCGGTTTCCTCGACCATGCGCGTGACCTGCGCGTTGGGTGCGGGCGGCGCGAGAGGCCCCGCGCCCACGGTCGCGAAGCCGTTCACCTCGTCCACGATAACCAGCCCCGTGCGCTGCGCCGCCGCGTCGAACGGCGCCAGCGCGATCGGCATATGCGTCCGAAGCCCCTGCAAGAGGGTGTCGATGTCCGCGCTCATCCCCAACCTCCGCGATCGGTATGCGAGGAGGAAAGTCTACATGTCGGGAGCGTCGACGCCAGATTTGTCGAGCTGACGGCGGAGCGATGCCTTGAGGCGATCGAGTCCCGCGTCGTCCGCCGCCTCGCAGCGCGCGACCAGCGCGTCCTCGGTGTTGGACGCCCTGAGCAGCCACCATCCGTCCCCGGTGCGGACGCGGACACCGTCGACCTCGCTCATCTCGGCCTCCTCTTCGCGGAGACGGCGACGGATTTCTTCGACGACCGAAAACTTCCGCGCGTCGTCGCAAGGGAAACGAAGCTCCGGCGTGGAGACCGCCGATGGCAGCCGGTCGCGGATTTCGGCAAGAGTGTCGGTTGAGCGCGACAGGAAACCGAGGAGCCTGACCGCCGCGTAGATCGCGTCGTCGTAACCGTAATAGCGGTCGGCGATGAAGATGTGCCCGCTCATCTCGCCGGCCAGCAGCGCGCCGGTCTCGGCCATCCTCGATTTGATCAGCGAATGCCCGGTACTCCACATCATCGGAACCCCGCCGAGCCGGTCGATCTCGTCGAACAGGAACTGGCTCGCCTTCACATCGGCGATCACCGTCGCGCCGGGATGGCGGGCCAGCACGTCGCGCGCCAGCAGCATCAGGATCTGATCGCCCCAGAGTATGCGGCCCGAGCCGTCGACGACGCCGATACGGTCTCCGTCGCCGTCGAAGGCAATCCCGATTTCGCAACTCTCGGCGGTCACCGTGTCGATCAGTTGTCGGAGATTGTCCTCCACGGTGGGGTCGGGGTGGTGGGCGGGGAACCTGCCGTCGATGTCCTCGTTGAGCAGGACATGCGTGCCGGGCAGGAGGCCGCAGAGCCTTTTCATCGCCTCGCCGGCCGAGCCGTTGCCGGCGTCCCAGGCCGCCTTGACCGGTCGGTCGCCGTCGAAGTCCTGGGCGATCCGATCGACATAGGCATCGAGGATCGAAATCTCTTCGCGCACCCCGTTTCCGGAGGAGAAGGCGCCCCCGGCGGCGATCCGGCCGAGTCTCGCGATATCCTCTCCGTGGAACGGGCCGGACGAAGTCAGGAACTTGAAACCGTTGTAGTCGGGCGGGTTGTGGGAGCCCGACACCATGACGCCGGCATCGGCTTTCAACCGGTTGACCGAGAAATAGAGCATCGGCGTCGGACCGAGACCGACGCGGATCGCGTCCGCGCCAGCACCCGTCAGCCCGTCGACGAGCGACGCTTCGAGCAAGGGCGAATGCAGCCGTCCGTCATAGCCGACGCAGACGGACCGGCCTCCGCCTTTGCGAACGATCGTCCCGAAGGCGCGCCCGATCGCTTCGGCGTCCGCGGCGGACAGTGTCCTTCCCACGATCCCCCGGATGTCGTAGGCGCGCAGGATCGTCGGGTCGAGCGTTCTTGCCCCGCCGACCTTGCCGGCGGTCATGCCGGGCCTTCGATCGTCCTGCGCCCGACGCTCCGGTAGTCGAAGGCGGCGCCTTCCATCTCGTCGAGCTCGTAGATGTTGCGCATGTCCACCATTGCGGGCGTCTTCATCAGCCGGCGCACGCGCGCGATATCGAGAGCGCGGAACTCGTTCCATTCGGTGACGATGGCAAGGCAATCGGCGTCTTCCATCGTGGCGTAGGCGTCCTCGCACCATTCGACGCCGTCGAACAGGCTCCGGGCCGGATCCATGCCCTTGGGATCGAAAGCGCTCACGCGCGCGCCGCGCTCCAGCAGCCCGGCCAGGATGCCGAGGCCGGGGCTCTCCCTGATGTCGTCGGTATTGGGCTTGAAAGTGAGCCCGAGGACCGCGATCCGCCTGCCCGAGACCGATCCGCCGCACGCCGCCTCGACCTTTTCGATCATGCGCCGCACCCGGGCTTCGTTGACCTCGACGACCGCTTCGACGATCCGCACCGGGGCTCCGGCCTGCCGCGCCGTGGAGACCAGCGCGCGGGTGTCCTTGGGCAGGCAGGAGCCGCCGTAACCAGGCCCGGCGTGCAGGAATTTCGAACCGATCCGCCCATCGAGCCCGATCCCGCGGGCAACGTCCTGCACGTCGGCGCCCACTTTCTCGCAGAGATCGGCGATCTCGTTGATGAAGGTGATCTTGGTCGCGAGGAAGGCGTTGGCGGCGTACTTGATCATCTCCGCGGTCTCCAGGGCGGTCAGGACAATCGGAGTTTCCAGCAGGTAGAGCGGGCGATAGATGGCTTGCAGAACCCGGGCGGCGTGCTCGGTCTCGACCCCGATCACCACGCGGTCGGGGCGCATGAAATCATCGATCGCGGAGCCCTCGCGCAGGAATTCGGGGTTGGACGCGATGTCGAACGTCCCGGGCGCGCGATGCTTCGAAATGAGCTCGCCGATCTCGCGGCCGGTGCCGACCGGGACGGTCGACTTCATGACGACGACCTTGTAGCCGTCGTCCATCGACCGGGCGACTTCTTCGGCGGCTTGGCGGACGTTCTGGAGATCGGCCTGGCCGTCGCCGTGACGGCCGGGGGTTCCGACCGCGATGAAAATCGCCTCCGACCCGGCAACGGCTTCCTCGATCTCGGTAGAGAAGGAAAGCCGTCCGGCGTCGACATTCGATTCGATCAGCGCTTCCAGGCCGGGCTCGTAGATCGGGACGTTCCCACCGTACAACTGCCGGATCTTCGCCGGGTCCCTGTCGACGCAGACGACGTCGATGCCGAATTCCGAAAAGCAGGCGCCGGACACCAAACCGACATAACCCGCACCGACCATTCCGATGCGCATTGCTTGACCCTTGTTCCCGGATCGTAAGGCGGGCGAAAGGACGGGGTGCGAACCCCGCCGACGTCGAGGACGCGGCTTTGTGCCACGCGCCACGGGTCCGCGCAATCGGACCGCGGCCTCGCCGGTTCAGCTCCCGAGCAGGATTTCCTTTGCCTGGTTGATCTTGGCGGCGAGATAGGTCGAGCCGCCCTGGTCCGGGTGTATCTTGAGCATCAATTTACGGTGAGCGTCGCGGATTTCGTCCGCGTCGGCGCCGCGGCGGACGCCGAGGATCTCATAGGCCTCGTCGACCGTCATCGGCCGTCCGTCCGACGACTCGCCGCCGCCGGCTTGCGCGCCGGGATCGCCGCCGCGCCATTCCGCGCCATGCACGCGGTCGAGATAGGATTCGAGCAGTTCCGCCGACTGCACGTCGTTGACGCGGCAGTCGCGAAGCAGCGCGAGCAACTCCTCGAGACTGAGCTCCTCGACCAGCCGGCCGCGAAAAGGTCCCTCCAGGACAGTGCCTTTCAACTCTCCCGTATCGTGGTCGAGCGACATGCGGAGATAGGCGGTCTCGACATCGGAAGACTGGCCCGGCGAGGGGCCGCGGAAGCTCCGCGCCGTCTGGGCGATGCGGCGCGCGCGCAACAGAAAGGGCAACAGCCCGGCCGCGACTGCGACCGCGTAGCCGATGCGCCCGGTGACGGTGAGATAGCCCGCGATGCCGATGCCGAGGATCGCGAACGTCCATTTAAAGATCCGGAGGAGCACCTTGGGATCGGTGCCCTGGATTCCCCGTATCAGAAGGTAAAGGCCGAGAACGACCGCGACGGCAAGAATCAGATAGGACATCGCCGACCCTCGACCGCGCTCAACCGATCTGTTTGGTGATCTGCAGCGCCGCCCCGCCGGTGCGCTTGCCGTAATCGCTGAGCGCGAGGCGGCCGCCGGCGGCGAAGACCGCGACCGCGCCGAGCAGCTCCCGGAGCTGCCGGGCGGACGACGAGTCGAAATTGCAATAGGCGCCGCCGGTCAGCTTGGCGATCTGCCGGAATGCGCGCATAGCGATGGGCTCGCCGCCCTCCTGGAACATGAAGGCAGGTGTCCCAAGCACGCCGAGGCGGCCAGCGTGGTGGCACAGCCGGTCCACGTCCTCCTCCATGCAGTCGCCGACGAAGACCAGGGCGTTGACCTTCTTCTTCTCGGTCTCCTTGAGGGTGTGCCGCAGCACCTTGCCGATCTGGGTCTGCCCTCCGAGACAGCGGACGGCGGTCATCCGACGCACCAGATCGCCGGAGGAATCGACCCATGGGCTCGCCTTGCATTCCCCGAAGCCGCGGTAGAAGACGAGCTGAACCTCCAACCCGCCAAGAACCTCGGTTTCGCGGAACATCTCGGCCTGGATGTGGCAGGCCCGGTCCCAGGTCGGCTCGCGGCTCGCCGTCGCGTCCATCGCGAAAACCAGCCGCCCTTTCCCGCCCGCCGTCTTCAGGTTGGGAGTCTGCGCGAGCCGGTCGAGGAAGTTCGCCACATCGCCGCTCTTCGACCTAGCGGCCTCGCTGCCCGTTCTGCGGGTCACATCTTTCGACATCGGTCCCACTCGCTGTCACCGGGAGAGATAGTGTACGCCCTCCCCCGTATCCAGACCTGCCCTCACTCGGCCGCCGCAGTCCGGACGGCGGTATCGTGAAACACCGCTCCGTCCATCGGCGGTCGGGGATCGGCGCTAACCGGAAGGTTGATGCCGAGCGCGCAGGCGCTGGGGCAGTCATGCAAGCAGACCGAATAGGCGATGTCCGGATATGCTGCGTCCAAGGGCATCCAGGCGCCGAGACCCTAGCGAAACCGGCCCTTTGCGGCCGATTCGAATATAGAGCGCGCCCGGTTGGCCGACAATGGGCCGGACCGTAGCCGCTTCAGCCCTTGTGGAGCGTCCCGTCCGGCACGAAAGCGTGGAACACGAAGGCGAAGGTGAGATCGTGCACCTCGTCCTTCCACTCGTCTCCGTCGCGGCGTTCCACGATCACGTTGCCGATATCCCGGCCCTCGGCGATGACGCCGCTGTCGAGCGCCGAATTCTGGCCCGCCTTCCAGCGCAGGCGGATGTCGCCCGCGATCAATTCGCCCTTCTCGCGGACCAGGTCCAGCGGCCAGGCTTCCTTCCCGACCTTGACGACATACGCCATCGGCGCGATGCCTTCCGGCAAGTCTCCCTGGAAGAGGAAGGGGCGGGCGGCGCTGTCATAACCCTGATAGGGATTCATTCCATAAGGCCGCATCGAGGCGTGGTTGGGCACGAGGACGCGGCCGTCCGCGTGGCGTTCCTTGAACAGCGCGAAGGACTCGACGCGAGCGGGCAGGAATTTGAGGACCTTGCCATTGAATTCACCCACGATTCCGGTGCCGGTGAATTGCTGCCACCAGCTCTCGGTCTGGCGGTCGTACATGACGAGGTCGCTGTTGCGAAGCTTGCCCGTGGTGCCGAAATCGAGCACGCGGCCGTCGAGCCGCCGGTCGAAAACGATCGCCGAGTTGCAGAGTGGACAGTAGGTCACCGATACGGGTGTGCCGCCCACCGTGTCGTTCACGATCTCGTGCCAGATCAGGATGCGCAGCGGGTAAGCGCGGGCATCGTCTCCGATTTTCACGCTGATGACCGGCTCCGTATCCGCGAGGTCGGTCGCTTCGGCGAGAGGCACGAATTTCGGATCGTCGATCGACGGTATCCCGTCCTTGGGCGGGCCACCCGACATGATTTCGGAAAACTCGACCGAGTGCTTGGAGAAGTCGGTCTTCGGCCAGAACCGTTCCCACGCGCCGGGATTGGCCGAGGCCGATCCGGCGAACAGGAGGAACGCCGCTGCGCTCCCGACGGCGAGCGTGCGAGCGACTGTCTTCGAGCGATGCGGCATGGCCTCAATCCTCCGGATCGACATGTTCGTCATAAGGTTGGGTCATCGGCGCTGATCGCAAGGAAGCCCCTCCTCACAATTGGGTGAGCATAGCCTATCGGCGCGGTCTCCCGGGGCGAACAAGATCGCGGGCAGAGCCCAGCCGTGCGCAAACATCGCCGGGATCGTTCCGGTCTTCTTCGGGGTGTTCGTCGCGACGCAGCGCGCGAGCCGGCTCAGACCGGCTGAGCCTCGCCGGTTTCGGCCGACCGGATAACGGCTTCGAGCGCGCCGGTGGCATGGCCGATCTCGCCGGGCGGGATGGGAAACGGCGGCCCGCCCCCGGCGGCGGCGGCGAAAGCCTCCAGGCATTCCCGTATCGTCTTGTATCCCGGATATTCGTAGCCGTCCCAGCGCCTCTCGTCGCGGCTGCCGTCGACGAAATCGGCCTCCAGCCGGTCGAGCGCATGGATCTGGGCCCAGCCTTCGGTGCCGATGACCCGCACCTGGTAGAGATGGGCTGTCGCCGCGACGGTGCCGAGATAACCGGTGCAACCGTTCGCGAAGTCGATCAGGACGGAGGTCGCGTCGTCGACCCCGAACGGGAGCGCGATCCGCTTGCTCCTCGTTCGTACCTCCGTCATCGATCCGGCGAGCGCGATGAAGGCGTCGACGACATGGATGCCGAGCGAGGTCATCCCGCCGGCGGGGCTTTCCGCGTGATCGGCCCGCCAGGTTTCCGCGGCCCGTCTCAAATCGGCCGAGAAATTGCCTTCCACATGGAGGATCTCGCCCAGCCGGCCTTCGTCCAGGATCGCCTTCAGCGCCAGGAAATTGGGTGCGAACCGCCGGTTGTGGCCGATGGCGAGGGTAACGCCCGCCTTGTCGACAGCGCCGATGGCGGCCTCGGCGTCCGCGGACGAGAGTGTCAGCGGCTTCTCGCAGAAAACGTGCTTGCCCGCCTCGGCCGCCGCCACGATCTGGGAGCGGTGAAGCGAATGCGGCGTCGCCAGCACGACGGCATCGATGCCGGGGTCCGACAGCAGGTCATCGTAATCGGATCCCAGCGCGATCCCCTTCGCCGCGGCGTAATCCTCGACCTTGGAGGGCGTGCGCGTTACGGCGCGGGTAAACCGGATAGAGTCGGACCCTTCGCCGAGCGAATCGACCAGCGTCTGGCCCCAGCGGCCGAGGCCGACAATGGCCGCGTCCATCACAATCAGGCGTCCGTCTTTTCGCGCGGAACCAGCATGTCGTACCAGGGCTTGTTGTCGCGCGTCCTGGTGTCGTCGACGTGGAGCGCCTTGACCTCGGTGTACTCGTTCAAGCCTTCTTCGCCGAACTCGCGGCCGATGCCGGACTGCTTGTAGCCGCCGAACGGCATCCGTTCGCTCAACAGGTGCCAGTCGTTGATCCAGACTGTCCCGGTCCGCATCCGCGCGGCGATCTCCCGCGCATGGTCGAGGTCCTCGCTCCACACGCCCCCGCCGAGGCCGAAGATCGAATCGTTGGCGATGGCGACCGCTTCGTCCTCGCCGTCGTATTTGAGGACGCAGAGCACCGGCCCGAAGATCTCCTCCTGGGCGATCCGCATGTCGTTGGTGACATCGACGAAGACGGTGGGCTCGACGAAGTATCCCTTGCCGAGCGGCCCGTCGGTCGCCCGCGCGCCGCCGCAGGCGAGCGTCGCACCCTCCTTCTTGCCGAGCTCGATATAGTCGAGGACGGTCTCCATGTGGCGCTCGGACACCACGGGCCCCAGTTTGGTCGCAGGATCGAGGGGATCCCCCATTGGAAGCGCTTCGAGCTTGGCGACCATCTGTCCCACGAAATCGTCGTGCCGGTCCTTGGGCAGCAGCAGCCTGGTGCCGGACTCGCAGACCTGACCCTGGTGGTAGAACGACGCGAAGATCGAGCCGTCGATCGCGATGTCCCAGTTGGCGTCGTGCAGCACGATATTGGCCGACTTGCCGCCGCATTCGAGGGTGACCTTCTTCAGCGTGCCGGACGCCTTGGCCATGATGTCGCGGCCGACTTCGGTCGAGCCGGTGAACGCCACCTTGTCGACCAGAGGGCTGGTGGTCATGACCTCGCCGATGCTTCCGCCGGGCCCGGCGATGATGTTGACCACGCCGGGCGGAAAGCCGATCTCGTCGACGATCCGGGCGAGTTCCAGCGCGTTGAGCGGCGTGTCGCTGGCGGGCTTGAGCACGATCGTGTTGCCAGTGGCGAGCGCCGGGCCGAGCTTCCAGACCGCCATCAGGAGCGGGAAGTTCCACGGGATGATCGAGGCGCATACGCCGATCGGCTCGCGGATCGTGTAGTTGAAGGACCGCCCCGGCCGGGACATGCCCTCGATCTCCATGGCTTCGGCGTTGTAGCGCTTGGCCATGTCGCCGAAATAGGCCATCTGGCGCTGGGCGAGATAGGCGTCCGCGCCGCATTTCGCGATGGTGCCGCCGGAGTCGCGCGACTCGTTCGCCGCGAGCTCCTTCTGCCGTTCCTTCATCGCGGCGGCGAGCTTGCCGATCAGCGCCGACCGCTCTTCGCCGCTCATGCGGGGCCAGCGTCCGTCATCGAACGCCTTGCGCGCGGCCAGGATCGCCTTCTCCGCATCGGCGGGGCTCGCAACGGGGATGTCGGCGATCGCCTCGCCGTTGAACGGGTTGATGCTGGGCCGCGTCCTGCCGCCTTCGGCGTCGACGAACGCGCCGTCGATATAGAGCTGGTAGGTCTCCATCGTCCCCGATCTCCCTCAAGATGAGGCCCGGCGGGCCGCGCGGAGATATAGCGAGCACCGCCCGGCCGGTCCATAGCACCCCCGGGCGGCGCCGCTATAATGCCGCCCTTTGCGGGACAGGCCGGAGGCTGGCGTGACGGAAGACACCGGGGGCTACGAGACCATCAGGGCCGAAAGGCGGGACGGCGTGCTCGAAGTCACGCTCGACCGGCCGGAGGTGATGAACGCGATCAACGAGCCGATGGCCGACGAGATCATGGATGCGCTCGGGGCCGTCGAACTCGATCGCGAAGTCCTTGCCGTGATCCTCCAGGGGAACGAGCGCGCGTTCTGCGCCGGCGCGGATTTGAGCGGGTTCAAGGACGAGATTCACGAGCGCTACGACAATTACCGCGCGCGCTACAACGTCCGCCGCAACCGGGTCCTCTACAAGTTCATGCAGGCCTACACGAAGCCGGTGATCTCGGCGGTGGAGGGCTACTGTCTCGGCGGCGGGTTCGAGCTCGCCATGTTCGGCGACATGATCGTGGCGGGCGAAGACGCGCAGTTCGGCCTTCCGGAAGCCCGCCACAGCCTGATCCCGGGGGCTGGCGGGACCCAGAACCTGCCCCGCATGATCGGCGCGGCGCTCGCCAAGGAGCTGATCTGGACCGCGCGCCGGATCGGCGCCGAAGAGGCCAGGTCCTACCGTATCGTCAACCACGTGACGCCCAAGGGCGAGGCGCTCGCCAAGGCGCGTGAAATCACCGCCGCGATGGCGAAGAACGGCCCCCTCGCCATCATGATGACGAAGCAGGCGATCAACCGCGGCATGGACATGCCGCTGATGCACGGCTTCATGCAGGAGGCCGATCTGGCATATATGCTGGCCTGGTCGGAGGACCGTGCCGAGGGCCTGAAGGCGTTCGCCGAGCGCCGTCCCGCCGAGTTCAAGGGACAGTAGCGCCCGCCCCGCCCGCTCGCTGAAATCACGCCCAGGCCCGGACCGGCAGGCTCCGGGCACACGTTTCCCGGAGTCCCGCCGATGCCCGATCAATCCTACCGCACCTTCCTCGCCAATTTGCAGCAGCAGGGCGAGATGGTCCATTTCACCAAGGAAGTAGACCCTCTCTCCAACATGTCGGCGGTCGAGTGGAAGACCTATAACGATCTCGGCAAGTCGAGCCTGTTCACCAACATCAAGGGCCATGACGGCTGGCAGGCCTGCAGCCAGATCCTTGCCGACCGAGGGAAATGGTCGATCGGGCTCGGCATTGCGGAAGACGAGATGCTGGAGACCATGTCGCTCCGGCTGCGCGAGCCGATCCCGACGGAGGACGTCGACCCCGACAGCGCGCCGGTCAGGGAGGTGATCCTCAAGGGCGAGGATGCCGACCTCAACGACATCCCGGCGATGCTCACCTCTGAGAAGGACGGGGGCCGCTTCCTCGCCTCCGGCATGGCGATCATCAAGGACCCGGAGACCGGCATCCGCAACATGTCGATCCACCGCCAGCAAATCATGGACCGCGACAAGACCGGGTTCCTGATGCTGCACCGCCAGGCGCGGCGGATTTACGACATGTATTGCGCGCGCAACGAGCCGACCCCCGTGGCGATGGTCTTCGGCGTGCACCCGGCGATCTTCTTCGGATCGGCCTACACGACCCGCTTCGGCGTCGACGAGCTGGAACTCTCCGGCGGCCTGCTCGGCGAGGCGGTGCGGATGGTCAAGTGCGAGACCATCGACGTGGAAGTCCCGGCGGAGGCCGAGCTGGTGATCGAGGGCGAGGTGCTGCCCAACCATCTCGAGCCGGAGGGGCCGTTCGGCGAGGTGCCCGGCACCTACGCCATGCAGGGCCACTCCGAAATCTTCAAGGTCAAGGCGATCACCCGGCGCAAGGATCCGATCTTCTACGCCATCCATTGCGGCTTCCCGGTGACCGACACCCAGCAGACGACCGCGCTCGGCATCGAGATCGCCACCCGCGAGCATCTGCGCAACGTCGAGGGCGGGCTCGATCTGCGCGACGTGCGCTGCGTCACCGCGGCGGGGCTGATGATGCTGGTGCTGAAGATCCGCCCGCGCGTGGAAGGCCAGGCCAAGACCGCGCTGATGGCCGCGCTGTCAGGCCCCTATCTCCACCCCAAGGTGGCGATCGCGGTCGACGAGGACATCGACGCGTCCGACCTGCGCCAGGTGATGTGGTCGATGACAACACGGGTGCACGCGGAAAAGGACGTCGTCCTGATTCCCAACACGCGCGTCTTTCCGCTCGACAACATCTCGCCCATCGTCGAGGGGATGGACAGCCTGCACCGGCTGGGCACCAAGTGGCTGGTCGACGCCACCATGCCGGCGCCGACCCAGCTCGAGGCGCGCGCCCGCTTCGAGCGCGCGATCCCCAAGAACTTCGACAGCGTGAACCTAGACGATTTCCTTCCGTAATTTGAGGCACTTGCGATCGGCACGAAATCGTTGCCCACCGCCATGGTCGGCGAAGGCCGACCATCCACGAGTTTTTGTAGCGGTTCAAAAAAATAAAACGTGGATGGTCGGCCTTCGCCGACCATGACGAGAGAATAGAACCTGGCCTTTAGCGGGACTCAGGCGGCAACGCCGGGCGGCAGGATATCGGCCTCGTTGAGCACGTGCTCGCGGTAGATCTCGGTAATCGACGCCCAGCGTAGCCGGACCGCTTCCTCGCAGATCTGGAGGGTGCGCTCCTCCAGATCCGGCGTGACGTACTTCTCGCAGAGCGCCATCTGGCGGTTGGAGTGCTCCAGGTCGGCCTCGGCATGCTCGACGAAGAAGGCGATCTCCTTCGCGTCCGCGCCGTAGCCGTAATGCTTCGCGAATGACGGGATGGTGATCTCGACGTTGAGCGCGACCTGCTGGCCTTCCTGGGTCGACTGCATGGCAAGCGCGACGCCGATCGGCTCGTCGCGCAGGCAATGGACATAGTGCAGCGTCCTCGCCCACCAGGCGGGGCCCATCTTCAGCGCCTTCACCTCTTCGGTGGTCAGCCCGGCCGCGTTGCAGAAATCGAAGATCATCTCCATGTGATCGTGCGGCTCCTTGCCCTCTCCGGGCGAGGCCATCAGCCCCTCTTCCTCGGCCAGGTTCTCGACCAGCGAGAGGGCGACGTCCTTGGGCGCGCGATAGAACAGGAGCCCGAAGGAGGGCAGCGCCTGTTCGACGAACTTGTAGTGGTTCGCCATGTAGATCCCGAGCGCCCTGAGCGGCAGCGATCCGTCCGTCATCGCCTGGAAGAACGGGTGCTTCTTGGTGTGCCAGGTCTCGCGCAAGGCAACGACCTTCTCGCCGATCCCGGTAGCGGTGCCGTCCATGTCGATCCTCCCTCCGCGTTGAAGCGCGGCGATGCTACACAGCGGCGATGCCGGCGACAATCGGCGCGCGGCGTCAGCTCATCAGGCGCTTCCGCACGCCGCGGCGCGCGAATTCGAGCAGCACCGCCGAGACGACGATGATGTAGCCCGCGTCCCACAACGCCACCCAGCCCCAATCGCCCTGGAAGGCGGAGCGGGCGAGGCGCACCGGGTGCAGGAGCGGCAGCGCCTCGGCCACGATCAGCCAGGCGCCGGGCAGGCGCTCCCGGATAGGGAAGAACACGTCGGAGAACAGGAAGAGCGGCGTGAGGAACAGGGTGAAGTAGAAGCTGAACACGTCGATCGTGGGGATGCGGATTGTGAAGGCGAATCCGATCGCCGCGAACAGGAGTCCGGCGAGCGGAATGACGACCAGCGCGGCGAGCCCGCCCGGAAACGGCACCAGCCCGAACAGCGCGGCGACGATGAAGAAACCGCCTCCGTAGAACAGCGAGCGGGTCATCGACCACAACACCTCGCCTATCAGGATGTCGTCGGGTCCGACCGGCGTGGTCAGGATGCCGTCATAGGCCTTCTCGAAATGGATCCGGACATAGACGTTGTAGGTCACCTCGAAGCTCGCGCCGTGCATCGCGGCGACCGCAAGCATCCCGGGCGTCAGGAACTCGATATAGCTCATCCCGCCGATGCCGGAGATATAGGCGCCGACGCCGATGCCGATCGCCGTCAGGTAGAAGACCGGCTCGAAGAAATTCGGAAGGATCGTCAGCTTCCAGGTACGCCTGTAGAGCGTCGCGTTGCGGCGCCAGACCGACCAGGCGTGACGGAACGACAGGTCCAAGTCAGTCCTCCTCGTCGAGCCGCGTCCCGCTCAGCGAGAGGAAGACGTCCTCGAGATTGGCGGGACGGAGGACGATCGGCCTGCGGTCGCCGCCGTCGAGATCGCGCAGCGCGTCCTGCAGGCGGCTTGCGTCGTTGGCAAAGGCCATCGTCCGGTTTCCGGCCCGGAGATGCGGCACGCCGTTCCCCAGACTCGCGAGAAACCGGCGCTCCTCCGCCTCGTCGCAGTCGAATTCGATGGCCTCCCGCGCAAGATGCGTGGAGATCAGCGCGCCGGGCGAGTCGTCGGCGATCGCGCGGCCCCGCGCCATGATGACCACCCGGTCGCAGAGGCGCTCCGCCTCGTCCATGTAATGCGTGGTGATCAGCACCGTCGTCCCGGATGCCCTGAGCGCGCGGACCCGCGACCATAGCCCCTGGCGGACATTGGGGTCGAGCCCGGTCGTCGGCTCGTCGAGGATGAGCAGCTCCGGCATGTTCATCAGCGAAAGCGCGATCGCGAGCCGGCGCTTGAAGCCGCCGGAGAGCCGCCGGACGATCATGTCGGCATGCGAGCCGAGCTGAAGAAATTCGACCAGCGTGTCGACCCGGCGGGCGACGGTATCGGCGTCGAGAAGATAGTGGCGCCCGAAGATCTGCATGTTCTCGCGCGCCGTCGCAGTCTCGATCAGCACGTTGTCCTGGAGGGTCACGCCGAGCCGCGCTCGCACCTCCCGAGCGCACTTGGCGACCTTCATGCCGAACACGGAGACCGTGCCGGCGCTGGGCTGGGCCGCGCCGTAGATCATCCGGAGCGTGGTCGTCTTTCCAGCGCCGTTGGGGCCGAGAAGTCCGAAACACTGCCCTTCCGGCACATCGAGGTCGAGGCTGTCGACCGCTGGGCGCTCTCCGTATCGCTTGGTCACGCCCCGCATCGAGACGACGGGCGGATCGGGCTCAGGCGAGGTCATCGCGGAGGAGTGGCTCGGAGATGGTCGAACTTCCACACGGAATGCAACGACTCCTTGGAATTGTCGAATGCAACAAGCTGTCCTACCATCCTGGCTGGGAAAATCGAAGGGAGGTTCGGATGGCTGAAACCTCGCTCAACCAACGCGGCGGCAAGGTCGCCGGTCCGCCCCGCTTCGACGGTATCGACCATGTCAGCCTTCCTTGCCGGGATCTCGAGGAAGGGATCCGGTTTTATCGCGACGTCCTCGGCGGCACGATGCTGGTAAAGGAAGACGCTTTTGCGTTGTTCGAAATCTCCGGTGCGCGGATCGGGATCGGCTCGGCGGGCTGCACCTTCATCGAGCCGGGTAACGAATATCCCCATATGGGATTCGCCTGCAGCGCCGAAACGCTCTCCGCGATGCAGGAATGGCTTGCGGCGTGCGGAATCCCGACCACCGATCCGTGGACCCGGCAGGGCATCGAAACCCTGCTGTTCTTCCGCGATCCTTCGGGAAACGTGATCGAGCTGTTCTGCCACGAGGGTTATGAGGGCGCGGCGGATTTGCCGCGGGGTCCGGCGCGGGGCCACGGAATAACCATCGATATCGACTCGATCGCCTATTCCGAGTGGCGCCTGCCGGACGGCATCGAACCCGCGTAGCCGCTCGATCCGAACGGGCTCTTCCGGCGGACGGGAGGCGTCTGCAACGGCGGGCATCGTTGAACGCCCGGCTGCACACTTTTCCCCCGCACTCCGGTCACGGCCTTTCCCATTCCGCGACGCCCCCAGGCGTCACCTGGAAGAGTGGGTGAAGGCCGGGTGTCGCGACGGACCTCCATCGCTCGCGCAGCTCCGGGGCGCGACCGGCGAGCTTCTTCATCAGGTGCTTCCACTCGAAGGCGACCTGGCCTTCGGTCACGTCGATCCGACCAGCCGGACCGGAAGGCGCGATCCGGCCCGCGTCGAAGCGGTAACCCCGTGCGGTAGACTCCTCGTGAACCGCGCTCAGATAGGCGGCGATGGATGCCGGCGGGTCCGGCTGGGCGCCGAACCGGGTCAGCTGCGGATGGTTCCGGTAGCCCTTCGTCCGGCCGCGCAGCACGGCTTGCGCGAGCAGGGCTTCGCGCCACAGCGCCGCCAGACCGCGCGAATCGAGGTATCGGGGATGGATGCTCCACAGCCGCATCGCGGGATCATCGCGCCTGACCGACGCTTGCTCTCGGGGCCTCCTGCGCGACCGTTTCGGCGGGCGAAACGCGAATCTGGGTCAGCTGGTTTCGCTCGCGCCCCATCACCTCGAAACGAAAACCGTGGAAAACGAAGATCCGGCCGATCTCGGGGATGATCCTGGCCTCGTGGATGACGAGTCCCGCAATGGTCGCCGCCTCCTGGTCGGGCAGCTCCCAGTCGAAGCGACGGTTGAGGTCCCGGATCGTCACGTCGCCGTCGATCAAATAAGAGCCGTCACGCTGGCGCCGGACCCCGATGGGGACGATGTCGTGCTCGTCGGATATCTCGCCGACGATCTCCTCGATGATGTCTTCCAACGTGATGATGCCCATCAGCGACCCGTACTCGTCGACGACCAGCGCGAAGTGTTCGTGCCGGCGCCGGAAGGCCTGGAGCTGATCGAGCAGCGTCGTCGTTTCGGGGACGAACCAGGGCCGCGCGGTGATCCGGTCGATCCGGAGCAGATCGAGGTCGCCGGAATGCGCGCGGACGGCGCGGGCGAGCTCCCTGGCATGAAGCACGCCGACGACATTGTCGGGATTGCCGCGCCATAGCGGGATCCGGGTGTGCGGGCTGCCGAGGGCCTGGTCGACGATCTCCGACGCCGGAAGATCGGCGTCCAGCGCGACCACGTCCTTCCGGTGCCGCATCACCATCTCGACCTCGACATCGTTGAGGTCGAGGATGCTGCGCAGCATCGCGCGTTCCTGGTCGGCGGAATTCCCGCTGCCGGGATGGAGCTCGATCGCGCCGCGAAGCTCTTCCAGCGCCCAAGCGCGTTCCTCGCCCTCGCGCGAATAAACCTTGAAAGCGCCCAGTATTCCGCGGATCACGATCTGAAATCCGTCGGTGATCGGTCCGAGCACGGCGACGATCACGCGGAAGACCGGAGCGAACAGGAGCGCCACCCGGTCGGGATTGTGGAACGCGTAGGTCTTGGGAAGGATTTCCCCGAATATCAGCACCAGCAGCGTCATCGCGACGGTGGCATAGACCACGCCCGCCTCGCCGAAGGCGGAGATCAGAACGCTGGTGGCCAGAGCGGATGCAAGAATGTTGACCAGATTGTTGCCGAGCAGGATGGCGCCGATCATTCGATCCTTGCGCTGGCGCAACCGGTTCACGATACCCGCGCGTCGGTCCCCCTTGCGCTCCAGCTGATGCATCCGGGGATGAGACGCGGCGGTAAGCGCGGTCTCGGAACCGGAGAAAAAGGCCGACAGCAGGATCAGAATGGCAATGCCCGCGAGCGTCGCGACCAGCGCAATGGTCATTTGGCGAGCGCTCCGGCGAGCAGACTGTCCAGCGCCGATGGATGCACGTCGGTGGTGACAAACGCCTCGCCGATGCCGCGCGCGAGAACGAAGGTGAGCTTGCCGTCCCGCACCTTCTTGTCGCGCTTCATCGCTGCGAGAAGATCGTCGGCGGTGCCCGGATCGATACCGAGGTCGCCGACTTCGACGGGAAGACCGGCAGCCTGCAAGTGGCGTCGGACGCGGGCTGCGTCGCCAGCCGGGCAGAGGCCGAGCTGGGCCGACAACGCGAAAGCGAGGACGAGACCGACGGCAACCGCCTCGCCGTGCAGCAATGCCCCGTCGTAGCGCGCCCGCGCCTCCAGTGCGTGGGCGAAGGTGTGGCCGAGATTGAGCAGCGCGCGGGCGCCCTGCTCCGTCTCGTCGCCTGAGACGATGGCCGCCTTGGCGGCGCAGCTCTTGCGCACCGCGTATTTACGGGCCTCGCCGTCGCCGTCGATCACCGCAAGACCGTTTTCCTCCAGCCACTCGAAGAAAGCGGGATCGTCGATCAACCCGTACTTGACGATTTCGGCATAGCCGGCGAGCCGTTCGCGGCGCGGCAAGGTGTCGAGCACGCCGGTGTCGGACAGCACAAGCCGCGGCTGGTAGAACGCGCCGATCAGGTTCTTGCCCTGCGGCGCGTTGATCGCCGTCTTGCCGCCGACCGCGCTATCGACCTGGGCGAGCAGCGTGGTCGGGACCTGCACAAAGCCGATACCGCGCAGCACAAGGCTTGCCGCGACGCCCGCGATGTCGCCCACGACGCCGCCCCCGAGAGCGACCAGAACCGACGACCGCTCCGGCCCGGTTTCGAGAATCGCTTCCACCAAGCGCTGCAATTGCGCGAAGCTCTTGGTCCCCTCGCCATCCGGCAGGACGAAGCGGCGATGAAGAAGACCCGCCGAGTCCAGCGACGTTTCGAGGCGTTGCAGATGGAGCCCCGCCACCGTTTCGTCGGTGACGACGATCAGCGGCGCCGGCCCCGCGCGCGGCGCGAGATGTGCACCGGCGGCGTCGATCAGCCCGTCGTCGATAAGGATGTCGTACGAGCGATCGCCGAGATCGACTCGAAGGGTCTGGCTCATATCGCCGGTTGCGCCGTCCGTTCCTCGACGAGAAATTCTTCTATCGCGCGCGCCACGCGCGCTGCGGTCGCGCGCGGCTTCTCCTCGGTGGTATCGACCACCAGATCCGCCTCCGCATAGACGGGATAGCGTTCCCCGATCAGCCGCTCCAGCACCGTGCGGGGATCGTCCTCCTTCAGCAGCGGACGGTCGTTGCGTCGCGCCACCCGGCGCAGAAGGAGGTCGAGGTCGGCCCGCAGCCAGACCGAAATCGCCTTGTTCCGAATCGCGGCTCGGGTGTCGGGATCCATGAAGGCACCGCCGCCGGTCGCCAACACCTGCCGGGGGCGGTCGAGCAGCCGCGCGATCACCCGGCGCTCTCCGCTCCGAAACTCCTGTTCGCCATATAGGGCGAAGATGTCCTCGATGGAACACCCGGCGGCGGACTCGATCTCGTCGTCGGCGTCGATGAACGGCAGCCGATAGCGTCCGGCGAGCTCGCGGCCGATACAGGTCTTGCCGGCTCCCATCAGCCCGACGAGAACGATGGATCGCGGAATCTCGGGAGTTTCTCGTTCGGTCAAGACGACCGCCCTTCGGCAAATGCGCGGGAGCCCCGGATCTTCACGGACGGGCGACGGCCCGCCGCAAATTTGCCACAGTCATACATTACCGACGAAATTATAGTATGGATCGCATCGGTTGTCGTCGGCATCCGCGGCGAAACGGTTTCCGTCTGACCTTCTTCGGGATTCGATTGGCTCAATGCACAGGCTTTCCCGCGTCCTGCTTGTCTGCGTCGTGCTAGCGATTGCCGCGGGCGCGGTAATTTTCGCGGTATCCGATATTCCTCCCCCCCTGACCAAGATCGAGAAGGTCATCCCCGATGATCGCCTGCCCCGCTAGACCCCGGACAAGACTGGCGATCGGCGTCGCGATCGCCGCGGGCATCGCGTTCGGCGCGACCGTTGCAACGGCCAGCGACCGGTCGGCGCGGGACGAAGGCCGCATCCGGCTTGCCCAGAGCGGTTCGACGGAACCGCAGGGATCTCCGGTTCGGCTGCTGCCTCTCGTGGACGCGCGTCCCGGCGAAACTCGGGAGTCGAAGAAACCCCCGGCACCCGAAGCGGAGGATGCCCCACCGTCCGACCCCGACGGGGTGACGGCGACCGCGCTCAGCGATCTCGATACGGCGGCCGTCGGATTGATCGATCCGGCGGAAGGGGGGCTGGGCATCTCGATCTGGCAGGGGTCGAAGCGCGCCCTGATCGAAAAGCTGCTGACGAGGCTGCCGGCGAGGACGCGCTCGGTCGCGACTCGCAAGCTGGCGATCAGGCTTCTGGCGACCCGTGCGGAAGCACCGCAAGGCGCGTCGAACGGCCCCGATCTCCTGACCTCGCGGGTTTCGCGGATGGCGGAGCTCGGCGAAGTGGACGCCGCGAGCCGGCTCGCGAATCAGATATCGGCGGAACGGACCGACGAAGCGCTGGCCCGCAGCGCGGTCGAAGCGCTCTTCATGCAAAACGACAATGCGGGAGCTTGCCAGCGGGTGCGGGATTTCGTCCGCCGGTCGCTCGACGCCTACTGGCAGCGCGCTTTCGCGTTTTGCCTCTTGCTGTCCGGAGACGGCGCGCGGGCGGACATCATCGTCGACATTCTCTCCGAACGCGGCGAAGAGGACATCGAGCTGTTTTCCGAACTGATCGAGACGCTCAACGGGGGCGAACCGGCGGCGGTGGAAAGCCTGCCTGATCCCGCCGGCCTCGATCTGGCGATGATGCGGGCGGCCAATATCCGTCTGCCCGCCGACGTGCTGAGCTCGGACCGCCCGGCGGTCTTGCGCACCGTGGTGGCAAGCCCGAACGCGGATCTCGACCTCCGTCTGGAAGCCGGCGAACGCGCCTTTCTTTACGGCGCGATCGATGCGGATGAACTCAACGAACTCTACGCCGCGGTGCAGTGGCAGAAGACGGAACTCGACGATCCGGTGTCGACCGCGGAAGGCGCCTGGGGACCGCGCGGCCGCGCGCTGATGCTGCGAACGGCGGCGGCCGGGAAGAGCCCGACCATGCAGACCCTGATCCTGAGCCGCGCTTTCGGTCTGGCCCGGGAAAAGGGCGGCCAGGACATCGTCAGAGGCGCGAGCGCCCCGATCTTGAAATCGATTCCGCCCGGCCCCGCGCTCGCCTGGTTCGCGCCGGAAGCAGCGTCCACCCTCCTGGCGACGGGGGATATCGAAGAGGCGCGGGCCTGGCTCCGGCTCGGCGATAGCGACGGCGAAAACGGTCCGCAAACGGACGAAACGATAGCCCGGCTCTGGGCGCTCGGCCTTCTTGCCACGCCTGAGGTCGGGGAAGCGGAAGTGGACCAACGGGCCTTGCGGAAATGGCGGAGGGCCGCGTTCGACGACGATCCGGAGGCGGGGCTCAGGGCGACGGTCCTCGCGCTTTCGCTCTTCGAGGCGATGGGCGTCGCCGCGGGCCCGGGAAGCTGGAGCGCTCTGCTCGCCGAAGGGCTGCCCGTCCGGGTTCCGGCGCCCAATGTCGCATGGGCCCGCGCCCTCGACGAGGCCTCGGCCGCGGGGCGAGTCGGTGAAACCGTGTTAATCGCGCTGCTCGGCCTCGCCGGCTCCAACTCCGATCCGCCGGGCGCGGCGGCGATTCGAAAGGCGGTCGAGAGCCTGTGGCGGATTGGCCTCGAAGCAGAGGCGAGAGCACTTGCATTGGAGACCGCCGTCAGCCACGGGTTGTAACGCGCATGGCCGACGAGGCGCGACACATCGACTCGTTCCTCGAGATGATGGCGGCCGAACGCGGCGCGGCGGGCAATACCGTCGCCGCCTATCGCCGCGACGCGGAGGACTTGCTCGAATTCCTGTCCACGCTGCCGGACTGGCCGACGCTGAAGGTTGTCGAGGACCGGCATCTGCGGCTCTACCTCTCGTCCCTCGTCGCCCGGGGCCTCTCGGCCCGCACGACCTCGCGGCGCATCGCGGCGCTCCGCCAGCTCTTCGGATTCATGGTCGCGGAAGGCGTGCGCGGCGACGACCCGTTCGCGCGGATCGACCCGCCGCGGCGGGGCCGCCCTCTACCGTCCCTGCTGAGCGAAGACGAAGTGGCGCGCCTCCTCGCCGCCGCGAAGGCGCGCCCGGGCATTCGCGGACTTCGGCTGCACGCGCTGCTGGAACTCCTCTATGCGAGCGGGCTGCGTGTCACCGAGCTGGTTTCCCTGCCGGTCGGTGCGCTGGCCGGCGAGCGCGACCTGATCTCGGTCCGAGGCAAGGGGGCCAAGGAACGGCTGGTTCCCATCGGCGAACCGGCCCGGGCGGCAATCGCGGCCTATCTGCCGCATCGCCGCAAGTTCGCGCCGGGCGGCGCGACGTCAAAATTCCTGTTCCCTTCGCGTTCCCGGGAGGGGCACCTCTCGCGGTCCCATTTTGCCCGCGAACTCAAGGTGTTGGCGGGCGAATGCGGTCTTGACGCGACTCGAATCTCGCCGCATGTACTTCGCCATGCGTTCGCGACCCACCTGCTCGCCAACGACGCGGACCTGCGGAGCGTTCAACGCATGCTGGGCCACGCGGATCTGGCCACGACCGAAATCTATACCCATCTCGTGGACGAGCGGCTCAAACGGCTGGTCGAGGCTCACCACCCCCTGGCGAAGGGCGAGTAGCCGGTGACGGAGCGAAGCATTCCGAGCTTCCTGGACTTCGAACGTCCCATTGCGGAGCTCGAAGGCAAGATCGAAGAGCTCCGTCACCTGGGCGACGTCAACGATTTCGAGATCGCCGACGAGGTGCAGCGGCTGCAGCAAAGGATCGAACGCCTGCTGCGCCAGACCTACGGCAAGCTCACGCCGTGGCAGATCGTCCAGGTGGCGCGCCATCCGGCAAGGCCGCACTGCGTGGATTACCTCAGCGGCCTGTTCGACGGATTTCGTCCGCTCGCGGGGGATCGTCTCTATGCCGAGGATGCCGCGATCATTGGCGGAATCGGCCGGTTCCGGGGCCGGTCGGTGGTGATCGTCGGCCAGGAAAAAGGCGCAGAGATCGAGTCGCGGATGAAGCATAATTTCGGCATGGCGCGACCGGAGGGCTACCGCAAGGCGCAGCGTTTGATGCGTCTCGCGGACCGGTTCGGGCTGCCCGTGGTCACGCTCGTCGACACGCCGGGCGCCTATCCCGGGATCGGCGCGGAGGAGCGGGGGCAGGCCGAGGCGATCGCCCGTTCGATCGAGACCTGCCTGTCCCTCCGTGTACCGCTGGTGAGCGTCGTCATCGGGGAAGGCGGCTCCGGCGGCGCGATCGCCATCGCGGCCGCCAATGAGGTGCTGATGCTGCAGCACTCGATCTATTCCGTGATCTCGCCGGAAGGCTGCGCGTCCATCCTCTGGCGGGACGGCGAGCACGCACGCGAGGCTGCCGAGGCGCTCAAGCTTACCGCGGAAAACCTGCGGGAGCTGGGTGTCGTGGATACCGTCATCGAGGAGCCTCTGGGCGGCGCCCATCGCAGCCCTGGCGACACGATCGCGCGCGTCGGCAACGGGATCGCGGACGCGCTCGATACGCTGACCGGGATGGATGCGGACGCGCTGGTCGATCACCGGCGCCGGAAGTTCCTGGAAATGGGAGCGGCCTCGCTGGCGTGAGGCGAATGCCCGCCGCTCCGGTGCCGATCAGGCGACCCGGCCGTGGCAGTGCTTGTATTTCTTGCCCGACCCGCAGGGGCATGCGGCGTTGCGTGGCACCTTGCCCCAGGTCTGTGGAATTTCCGGGTCTAGATGGCGGCCGAGCGGTTCGTAGAACGTCCAGCCCGGCGGCACCTCATCGACCGCTCCGGCAAGCGCGGCGCTCCGCGGCATCGGGCCCTGGGCAAGCGCGGCGGCCGGGTGCGCGCCGTCCGCCTCCGCGCCGGCGAACGCGCCCGCCATGGCCGGATCTTCGTGGTGTTCCACGATTTGACCCCGCTCTTCGCGCGGCGCCAGCTCGTCCGGGTCCCGAATCTCCAAATCGAGATGGCACATCACCGAAGTCGTCGTTTCGCGCAGCTGGTCCAGCATCCCGTTGAACAGATCGAACGCCTCGCGCTTGTATTCGTTCAGCGGGTCCTTCTGCCCGTAGGCGCGTAGCCCGATGCCCTGGCGCAGATGGTCGAGCCCCAGTAGATGCTCCTTCCACGTCTGGTCGAGGAGCTGGAGAAGGATGCTCTTCTCGGCAAGACGCATGATCGCCGGCGTGTAGTTGGCCGCCTTTTCGGCCATCAGCCGGTCGCCCTCGGCGATCATGCGGTCGGCGATTTCTTCGTCGGCGATCCCCTCTTCCTCGGCCCAATCCGCGACGGGCAGGTCGCGGCCGAGAAGACGCAGGCCTTCCTCGTGCAGCGTGTCGACCTCCCACTGCTCGGCATAGGCGCGCTCGGGGATACACCGTGCCACCGCGGTTCGGATCGCCTCGTGACGCATGTCGGTGATCGTCGACGAGACGTCCTTGGCGGTCATCAGGTCCTTGCGCTGGTCGTAGATCACCTTGCGCTGGTCGTTCATCACGTCGTCGAAACGGAGCAGGTTCTTGCGGATTTCGAAGTTGCGCTCCTCGACCTTCTTCTGGGCCTTCTCCAGCGCCTTGTTGATCCACGGATGGACGATGGCCTCGCCCTCTTCGAGTCCGAGGCGGCGCAGCATGCCGTCGATCCGCTCCGATCCGAAAATCCGCATCAGATCGTCTTCGAGAGACAGGAAAAAGCGCGACTGGCCGGGATCGCCCTGGCGGCCGGACCGGCCGCGAAGCTGGTTGTCGATCCGCCGCGCCTCGTGGCGTTCGGTCCCGATCACGCACAGCCCGCCGGCCTCGATCACGATGTTGCGGTTGGCTCCGACCTCGGCCTCGACTTTCGCGCGGATCGCGGGCCCCTTCTTCTCGCGCTCGGTGTCGGATTTGAGTGTCGCGAGCTCCTGGACCACCCGCATGTCGGCATTGCCACCGAGCTGGATGTCGGTGCCCCGCCCGGCCATGTTGGTGGCAATGGTGATCGCGCCCGGCTGGCCGGCCTGGGCGATGATGTAGGCCTCCTGCTCGTGGTAGCGGGCGTTGAGCACGCTGTGTTCGATCTTGCGTTCCTTGAGCAGGCCGGAAAGGTGCTCGGACTTCTCGATCGATACGGTGCCCACCAGCACCGGCTGCCGGCGCGCGTGGCATTCCTCGATCATGTCGAGGATCGCCTTGTTCTTTTCCACGAGCGTGCGGTAGACCTCGTCGTCCTCGTCGGCCCGTATGCAAAGCTCGTTGGTGGGGATTTCGGCGACTTCCAGGCCGTAGATCTCGGCGAGCTCGGCCGACTCGGTCATCGCGGTGCCGGTCATCCCGGCAAGCTTGGGGTAGAGGCGGAAATAGTTCTGGAAGGTGATCGAGGCGAGCGTCTGGTTCTCGGCCTGGACCTCGACGCCTTCCTTGGCTTCCAGCGCCTGGTGCAGCCCCTCGGAGAAGCGCCGCCCTTCCATCATCCGGCCGGTGAACTCGTCGATGATGACGATGCGGCCGTCCTTGACGATGTAGTCGGTGTCGCGCTCGAACAGGAGATGCGCGCGGAGCGCCTGATTGACGTGGTGGACCAGCGAGATGTTGGAGATGTCGTAGAACCCGGCGCCCTTGAGGAAGTCACCCTCGGCCAGCAGGGTTTCCATTCGCTCCGAGCCCGCTTCGGTCAACGCGACGGTGCGCTGCTTTTCGTCCTTCTCGTAGTCTTCCGGGCCGAGTTCGGGGATCAGCTTGTCGATCCTGCGATACATGTCGGTCGTATCGTCTGTCGGACCGGAAATGATCAACGGGGTCCGCGCCTCGTCGATGAAGATGTTGTCGACCTCATCGACGATGGCGAAATTGAAGGGTCGCTGGACCATCTCGTCCATCTGGAATTTCATGTTGTCGCGGAGATAATCGAAGCCGAACTCGTTGTTGGTCCCGTAGGTCACATCCGCGGCGTAAGCGGCCTGACGCTCAGAATCGGTGAGGCCGTGGACGATGCAGCCGACGGAAAGGCCCAGGAATTCGTAGATCTGGCCCATCCAGGCGGAGTCGCGCTGGGCGAGGTAGTCGTTCACCGTCACCACGTGGACGCCCTCGCCGGCGAGCGCGTTGAGATAGACGGGAAGGGTCGCGACCAGCGTCTTGCCCTCGCCGGTCTTCATCTCGGCGATCATGCCGCGGTGCAGCACCATCCCGCCCATGAGCTGAACGTCGTAGTGGCGTTGCCCGAGCGTGCGCCTCGCCGCCTCGCGCACGGTCGCGAAGGCGTCGAAAAGCAGATCTTCGAGCGATTCTCCACCCGCCAGGCGTTCGCGCAGCCAAGGCGTGCGCTCCTTGAGCGCATCGTCGGAAAGGGCTTCGATCTCCGGTTCCAGCGCGTTGATTCTTTCGGCCTCGCGCGCGAGACCTTTCATCAGGCGCTCATTGGCGCTGCCCATCAGACTTTGCGCGATACGGCCGAACATCGGGATTCCTCGGACCAACCTGTCGGGTGTATCGGGACGGGCTCGCTCCCGAAGTTCTCCACAGATAAGGAGACCTCGGAGCGCTGTCAACGAAGCGCTGGAGGCTGCACGACCGCGTAACCGCGGCTGCAACGCGATAGACAGCGCCGCGCGGGCGGGGCATAAGCCTTCGATCCAACAACCCCTTTACCGGGAACTTCACGCCTTGGTGAACATTTCTCCCCTGGCGCCGGACGCCTTCCCGGCGCTTTCCCCGGTCGCGGGCGTCCGGCTGGCCGCCGGTGCCAGCGGCGAACGCTATGCCGGACGGGACGATCTCCTTCTGATCGACCTTGCCCGCGGCACGGCCGTGGCGGGCGTCACCACCCGCTCCAGCACGGCGGCGCCGCCGGTGCTCTGGACCCGCGAGATGCTACGGCACGGCCGCGCCTCGGCGCTCGTCGTGAACGCGGGCAACGCCAATGCCTTCACCGGACACGCGGGCGCGGATTGCGTCGCCGAAACCGCCAGGGCCGCGGCGTCCGCGCTTCGCCGCCGGGCTCGCGACGTCGCGATCGCCTCCACCGGCGTGATCGGCGTTCGCCCGAACATCGAACGCATTACGGAAACGATCCCGGGCCTCGCCGCCGCGTTGAGCGACGATGCCTGGGCGGCGGCGGCAGATGCGATCCGGACGACCGACACCTTCGCGAAGGGCGCGGGCGCAACGACGCGGATCGGCGAAAGTCCCGTCGCGATAAGCGGTATCGCCAAGGGATCGGGCATGATCGCCCCCGACATGGCGACCATGCTCGCCTTCGTCTTCACCGACGCAAGGCTGCCGGCGCCTGTTCTCGACCGGCTGCTCCGCCAGGCGGTGAACCGCTCCTTCAACTCGATCACCGTCGACGGCGACACCTCGACGAGCGACATGGCGCTCCTCTTCGCCACCGGAAAGGCGGGCAACGAAGCCATCGACGACTGGCGCGACCGCCGCCTCGGGCCGTTCCGAGAGGCGCTCGGCGCGGTCTGCGGCGACCTCGCCCGGCAGATCGTCCGCGACGGCGAGGGCGCGACCAAGTTCGTGACCATCCACGTTTCCGGTGCGACGTCGGAGGCCGCGGCGAGACGGATCGGCCTGGTCGTCGCCAACTCGCCCCTGGTCAAGACCGCGATCGCGGGCAGCGACGCGAACTGGGGCCGTATCGTCGCCGCGCTCGGCAAGACAAGCGAGCGCATCGACGTGAAGGCGTTGACGATCTCGATGGGCGGCGTGCAGATAACGGACGGCGAGTCCTTGGTCGAGGGCTACGACGAGACGCCGGTCGCCGCGCATCTCGCCGGTTCCGAGGTCGAGATCGCCATCGATGTCGGCGTGGGGCGCGGGCGAGCGACGGTTTGGACGTGCGATCTCACGCACGGCTATATCGACATCAATGCCGACTACAGAAGCTGAGCGGCCGGTTCTTCTGGTCGCCGCGGTGGCATTGGTCGATGCCGACGGGCGGGTCCTGATCGCGCAACGCCCCCAGGGCAAGGCGATGGCGGGGCTCTGGGAGTTTCCCGGCGGCAAGGTCGGCCCGGGCGAAACGCCGGAGGAGGCGCTGATCCGCGAGCTCGCCGAAGAGCTCGGCATCGACGTGACGCAGAACTGTCTCGCGCCGTTCACCTTCGCGTCGCACCGCTACGACGATTTCCACCTCCTGATGCCGCTTTATGTGTGCCGGGTGTGGGAGGGATCGGCGCGGCCGCTGGAAGGCCAGGCGCTCAAATGGGTGCGTCCCGTGCGGCTCGGAGACTACCCGATGCCGCCGGCCGACCGGCCGCTGGTCGCGATGCTGCGGGACCTCTTGTGAACGGTGCGTCGCCGCTCCGGGTCTGGGGAATCGTCGCTCTCTGCTTCTGCGCGCTCGGTCTCACCTTCGCCGCGCGTTCGTCGGTCGGCGTATTGATGCCGATATGGGAAGTCGATCTCGGCTGGTCGCGCGGGCTGAGCTCGACCGGAAGCTCGCTGGTGCTGGTGATGATGGGGCTGATCTCGCCGATCGCGGGTGACATCATCGACCGCGTCGGGCCGCGCCACGTCTTCGCCGGCGGGCTCGTCTTCATGGGCGGGGCGATCGTCGCGAGCTCGCAGATCTCGCGGGAATGGGAATTCCTGATCCTGTTCGGGGTGATCGGCGGCATAGGCCACGGGGCGATCTCGCTGCCGCTGGTCACCACCATGATGGCGCAGCTCCTGAAACGGCATAGCGGGCTTGCCACCGGTTTCGCGCTCTCGGGCTCGACAGCGGGCCAGCTTCCGGTACTCACCCTCCTCGCTCTCCTGGTCACCATGCTGGGCTGGCGCGACGCCTATCTGAGCTTCGGGTTCGGCCTTCTGGCCCTGATCCCGCTGGCCTGGCTGATGCTCAAGGGCGTGGGGAGCGAACCGCGCGGCCAGGCGGAACACCAGACGGACGCCGCCACGCTCTGGGCGCGGCTCGGGATTCTGGCGCGCAACCGGACCTTCGTCCTGCTGAGCTGCTCCTTCGTTCTCTGCGGCTTCACCACCGCCGGCGTGTTCGACGTTCATTTCGTCCCCTACGCGGTGAGCTGCGGCTTCCCGCTGGTCGATTCGACGGCGGCGCACGGCGCGCACGGCATGGGCAACATGATCGGGCTGATCCTGTTCGGCTGGCTGTCCGACCGGATGCACCGGGCGCGGTTGCTGGCCGCGATGTATGCGGCCCGCGCGCTCCTTTTCATCCTGCTGCTCAACACGACGGGGAATCTGACGCTCCTGTTCGTCTTCACTGTCGCCTTCGGCATCCTCAACTTCGCGACGCTCGCCCCCATCGCGAGCCTGATCGCCTCGCATGTCGGAATCCGCATCATGGGGCTCTCGATGGGGCTGATCTTCGGGGCGCATTCGATCGGCGCGGCGGCGGGCGCGATCTTCGGCGGCTATTTCTACGACCTGACCGCGCGCTACGAGGGGGTGTGGCTGATCGCGCTGGGGCTTGCTCTCGTCGCCGCCGTCTTCGCCATCCTGGTGCGCGAGGAGCCGGACGAGAACCGGCCCCGGATGGGCGTCCCCGCTCCCGTACCCGCTTAACCCGGATTTGACCCCCGGTCTTCCGGATCGGCCCGTTCGCCCGCCGAACGCTCCTCGGCGTCCAGCGCGTCGGCCAAGCGGGCGGCGGCGCTGCCGGGGCGGAGCGGTCGCTGCTGGTTCGCGGCCGGCGCCCAGCCGGTCAGGTACAGCACCTGGAAGGTCGCCGGGATGCGCCCTTCAGTATCGCCGAACAATTCGCGGTATCGCCCCGACGCCGCCGCGAAGACCGCCCGCGGCGTCGGCGTCCGCCGCCGG
Source organism: Alphaproteobacteria bacterium (assembly GCA_965202835.1). Classification (GTDB taxonomy): domain Bacteria; phylum Pseudomonadota; class Alphaproteobacteria; order MPNO01; family MPNO01; genus MPNO01. Next base: position 927,308 of record CBDBCA010000003.1, read on the forward strand.
GACGCTAGCGCGTTGGCTTCGCCCATCGCCCGAAGATCGCGCATCAGGGCGAACGCGTCGGACCAGGTGACGACGATGGTGTCGCTGTCGGCGACGGGAAGCGCGAAGCCGGCGCGCTGAAGCAGCGCCCCGCCGTCGCGGACATCGGCAAACGGCGCGACCCGTGGGCTCGCGCCGGCCGAGACCTCGCTCTCCGCCTCGAGCATGACGCGGCGCAGCTCGTGCAGGGTCTCGCCGCCGAAGCACGCGGCGAGGAAAAGCCCGTCCGCGACCAGAACCCGTCGAATCTGGACCAGCACGCCCGGAAGGTCGTTCACCGCGTGCAGGCTTAGCGCGCCCAGCACGAGATCGAAGCTCGCCGGCGCGAAGGGAACGGCTTCTTCGTCGGCGACGACGGGAATGCCGGTGCGATTCCGCACCAGCGCTTCGGCCGTATCGCAAACGAGGAGGCGTTCCACCCCGGCTCGCGCGGCGACCAGCGCGCACAGCCGGTCGCCGAGAGTTCCGACGACCAGCACGCGGCGGAATTCACGGTCGATGTCGTCGAGCCGGTCCGCGAGGCGTTCGGCGACCTCGTCGTACAAAAAGGTCGCACTTTCGCGGAGACGGGCGCCGCGGTTCCGCTGCCGGCGGACCGCCGCCCGGTCGAAGACTTCGGTGGGTCCGGCCATGACAACGTTATCGCACCGGTTCATGTCGGGCTCAATCGCGCCGATTTCGCCGCCGGAGGACGGTGCACCGCTTCGGCCAAATGCATAAAATCCGGCTCAACCAAAAGGAGTGGCTGGCAATGGCGAAGACGGTGACGGCGGAAGAGCTGCGGGCGATGCTGCTCGATGGGGAGGAGCTCGCGCTTCTCGACGTCCGGGAGGAGGGTGCGTTTTCGGAATCGCACCTTCTGTTCGCGAGCTCGCTCCCTCTCAGCCGACTCGAGTTCGGCATCGACGTGCTGGTGCCGCGCCGCGGGACGCGAACCGTGCTGTGCGACGACGGCAGCGGCCTCGCCGAGCGCGCCGCCGGGAAACTGGCCGGTTTCGGCTACACCGACGTCTCCGTCCTCGATGGTGGAACGGCCGCGTGGGAACGCGCGGGCAACGTCCTGTTCAGCGGCATCTACGTGCCGAGCAAGGCGTTCGGAGAATATGTCGAGGAGACCTGCCACACCCCCAACATCACCGCGCCAGAGCTCAAAGCACGGCTCGATGCGGGCGACGATATCGTGGTGCTCGACAGCCGGCCGATGGACGAATTCCGGCGGATGAACATCCCGACCGCGATCGACGTGCCGGGGGCCGAACTCGCTTACCGGGTCCATGACATCGCGCCGTCGCCGGATACCACGGTGGTGGTCAACTGCGCCGGGCGGACGCGCAGCATCATCGGCGCCCAATCGCTGATCAAGGCGGGCATCCCCAACAAGGTTATGGCGCTCCGCAACGGCACTATGGGCTGGGAGCTCGCGGGCTTCGAACTCGAACGCGGCAATGAACGGTTCCCGCCAGCGGTCACCGCGGAGGGCCTCGCCCGCGCGCAGGAAGGCGCGGCACGGGTCGCGGCCAGCCGGGGAATCGACACCATCGACCGGGACAGGCTGGAATCCTGGCGGGCCGAGGCCGACCGGCGTTCGCTGTTCCTGCTCGATGTCCGCGGCGTCGACGAATACGAGGCTGGGCACCTCCCCGGATCGCGCCCGATCCCGGGCGGGCAGCTTGTGCAATCCACCGACGCGGTGATCGGAACCCGTAACGCGCGCGCGGTGCTGATCGACGACACCGGGGTGAGGGCCACGATGACGGCGGCCTGGCTCGTCGAGATGGGCTGGCCCGAGGTCGCGGTCTACCGCCTCGATCCCTCCGTCGACGAGATCGAAATCGGGGCCTGGGAACCCGTCGTCCTGGGGCTGGGCCGGACGGAGGCCCGGTCGGTGAGTGTCGACGCGCTTGCCCGGGGACTGCAGGGCGGCAGCATAGCCGCGGTCGACCTGGGCGGCAGCCGCGCCTACCTGGCCGGCCACGTGCCGGGCGCCGGGTTCGCGCTGAGGTCCCGTCTCGACGGCGCGCTCGACGGGCTGCCGGCGACGGAAACGGTGGCGCTGATCTCCTCCGACGGACGCCTCGCCAGGCTCGCGGCGGCGGAGCACGGCGCCGGGTTCGCGTATCTGGAAGGCGGAACCGAGGCCTGGATCGCGGCAGGAATGCCGCTCGCCGAGGGCGAGGAGCTGATGCTCGACAGCACCGACGACGTATGGCTCAGACCCTATGACCGGGGCGGCGACGTCACCCAGGCGATGAACGCCTATCTCGAGTGGGAGCTTCAACTCGTCCAGCAGGTCGAGGCGGACGGCACCGCGCGGTTTCGCCGCTTCGACGGGTGAACGCCGCCGCCTCATCCGCGGTTCTCGCCACCGGGCGGGCGCTGATCGACCTGATCCTGCCGCCGCGCTGCCTCTCCTGCGGCATACCGGTGACCGACCCGGGGACCCTTTGCGGGACGTGCTGGCCGGCACTCACCTTCATCGGCACGCCGTTCTGCGCGACCTGCGGCGTCCCTTTCGCCTTCGAGGTGCCGGGCGAGACGACGTGCGCCGACTGCCTCCGCCGTCCGCCGCGCTACGACCGGGCGCGCTCGGTGCTGCGCTACGACGACGCGTCGCGCGATCTTGTGCTGGCGTTCAAGCACGGGGACCGGACGGATTCGGCGCCGTTGTTCGGCCGCTGGCTCGCGAATGCCGCGGGCGACTTGCTGGACGGCGCTCCGCTGCTCGTTCCGGTGCCGCTTCATCCATCGCGCCTGTTCGCGCGGCGCTACAACCAGTCGGCATTGCTGTGCGCGAGTCTCGCCCGGATTGCCGGACTCGAATGGTCGGCCGACGGCCTTGCCAGACGGCGGCGGACGCGCTCTCAGGGGCGGTTGAGCCCGACCGAGCGCCGGCGCAATGTCGGCGGCGCGTTCGCGGTAAGCCCGTCAGGAAGGGAAACGGTCGCCGGACGGCGCGCCGTGTTGGTCGACGACGTGCTGACCACGGGAGCCACCGCCGAGGCATGCGCCCGGGCGCTGCGCCGCGCCGGGGCGGACAGCGTGGATGTATTGACGCTCGCCCGGGTCACGACGCTCAATAGTGGCGGTAACGGGTAGAATATTCCGTGCGGAGGCGCATAGTGGAGGCGGGAGAACACGGGGTCTGAACGTGAGCGACGTTGAAGTCTATTCGAGCCTTTGGTGCCCGTTCTGCAGCCGGGCGAAGGCGCTGCTCGACCGGAAGGGCGTCGAGTACCGGGAGATCGACGTCGACCGCGACCCCAATCTGCGCCAGCAGATGATGCACCGGGCCGGCGGACGCCGCACCGTGCCGCAGATCTTCATCGACGGCCGGCATGTCGGCGGATCGGACGACCTCGCCGATCTCGAACGCGCCGGCAAACTCGATGCCCTGCTCGGGATCGGTTAGTGGCGGAACCGTTCACGGTCGCCTGCATCCAGACCAATACCGGCAGCGATGTCGCCGCGAACCTGTCGTCCGCCCTCGCGCTCGCCCGCGAGGCGCACGGCGCGGGCGCCGACCTGATCGCCTTTCCCGAGGTCGTGTCGCTGATCGAGCCGGATCGCGATGCGCTCGTCGCGAAGGCACAGGCCGAAGACGGGCACGATGCGCTTGCGGCGTTCGCCGCGTTCGCGGCAGCGGCGAAACTCTGGCTGCTGGTGGGCTCGATGACCGTCGAAATCGGTGGCGGACGGCTTGCCAACCGGTCCTTTCTCGTGGATCCGCAAGGCCGGGTTGCGGCGCGCTACGACAAGATCCACCTGTTCGACGTAGATCTTCCGGACGGGCGCAGTCCACGCGAGTCGGACCGCTACGACGCGGGAGAGGCCGCCGTCCTGGCGAAACTCCCCTGGGGCGGGCTCGGAATGACCGTCTGCTACGATCTCCGGTTTCCCGTGCTCTACTGGAAGCTCGCGCAAGCCGGCGCGGATTTCCTGGCGGTACCGTCCGCGTTCACGCGGACTACGGGGCGGGCCCACTGGCATGCGCTGCTGAGGGCACGCGCGATCGAGACGGGCTGCTACATCGTCGCGCCCGCCCAGTGCGGCGACCACGGGGGCGGGCGCCAGAGCTATGGACACTCCTTGGTGGTCGAGCCCTGGGGCGAGATCGTCGCCGATGGCGGTAAGGAGGTGGGCTTCGTCCTCGCGGAGATCGACCCCGCCAGGGTGCGCGAGGCCCGGGCCGCGATACCGGCGCTCAGAAACGCGCGGCGCTACGACCCGCCATCGAGCCTCAACGCGGCGGAATAGCCGAACCCGCGGACCGCGAAGATCCGTTGCACAAGGGCGGGCGCGGGCCGGGCAACCTCGCCGTGCTCGTAGGCGATGATGGTCAGGGTGCCGTCGACCAAGTCCAGAAGCTCCCCCGGCCGGAGAAGGAAATCGGGGTTGCGCGGCCGCCCGAACCGCGCGTTGCCCTCGGCGAAGGTCTCGTAAATCAGCACACCGCCATCGGCCACCGCGCGGACGATGTCGGGCAGGATGGGTCGGTAGAGATAATTCGTGACGACCACCGCGGCGAATTCCGCCGTTCCGGTGGGCCACGCTCCGCCGCTTTCGAGATCGGCCTCGATCAGGGTGAAATCCTGGCGCCCGAGAAGGTCGGCGACACCGGCGGTATAGCGATCGATGCCGGTCACATGATGGCCGCGTTCAATAAAGAAGCGCGAATGCCTGCCGGTCCCGCAGGCGAGGTCGAGCACCGCGCCGCCCGCGGGAACCGCGGAGGCGAACCGCGCCACCCAGTCCGACGGCATTTGCTGTTGCGGGACGTTCATCACCTGACAGTTCGGTGCGCGAGATGCAACCAATGCCCCGCCTCGCCCCGCCAGGCAATCCCCGATCGTCCTCAGAGCGCGGAACGATGGGAAGAACCGACAATCCGGACCAGCGGAAAATGGAGATGCAATGGGTGGCGAACGCGTCCCTCGATACGGCGCTAATCCCGATTACTTGACAGCGGTCGGTTTGCGTGGCGCGGACCGTCGTCTCATCCCGGCGGGCGCGCACCCGTCCCGCCCTTCCGTCATGGTCGGCGAAGGCCGACCATCCACGAGTTTTTCCGGGCGCTGGAAACAAAAACAAAACGTGGATGGTCGGCCTTCGCCGACCATGACGCCGGGAAACGGTTCCGTTCGGACCGGATACGCCCCGGCACTTCCCGGAACGCCGGTCAAACTCTCACCCGTCAAGTAATCGGGATAAGCCCCTATCGAAGGACCTGCCCTGAGCTTGTCGAAGGGGACGCGCCATCGATGCAGCGGTAGACTTGGGCGACCGATGCGGGACCGTTCCGGGACCCATGGCGCCGGATAGACGGGGAACGAGCCCGGATGATGCGAACGACGGAAATTTCGACGGTCTTCATCGATGCAAAGCCCCGGCTCGCGATCGACCGGGCGGGATCGGGTCCCCTGGTGTTTTTCCTGCACGGAATCGGCGGCAACCGGTCGAACTGGACCGCGCAGATCGAAGCTCTCCGCGACTCCTTCCATGCGGTGGCCTGGGACGCGCGCGGTTACGGCGACTCGGACGATTACGAAGGGCCGCTCGATTTCGGGGATTTCGCGCGCGACGCGCTCAGGGTCCTCGACCGCTTCGACGCTGAGACCGCGCATTTCGTCGGACTCTCCATGGGCGGGCGGATCGCCCAGGATTTCCATGCCCGCTTCCCCGACCGGGTCGCCACGCTGGTGCTTTGCGACACAATGTCGGATTTTCAGCAGTCCATGACGCCCGAGAAGCGCGCCGACTTCATCCGCCTGCGCCAGGCGCCGCTCAAGGCGGGCAAGGAACCGCGCGACATAGCCGACGCGCTGGTGGACAGCCTGGCCGGACCGAACGCGGGAGACGCCGCACGCCGGCAGTTGTGGGACAGCATCGCGGCGCTCCACAAGGACTCCTACCTGAAGACGATCGAGGCTTCTCTCTCCTTCGACCGGTCCGCCGAAATCGACCGGATCTCGGTTCCGACGCTCCTCCTCTACGGCGAACACGACCGGCTCACCCCTCCGGCGGTCGGAAAGGCGCTGCACGAACGTATTTCCGGCTCGGAGTTCGCGGTGATCGAGGATGCCGGGCATCTTTCCAACATCGAACGACCCGAGGCTTTCAACACCGCGCTGCTCGCCTTCCTCGACAGGCATCGGGAACGCGCCGTCGCGAAGCACCCGGGAAATGCAGGAAGGACCGCAGAATGAACCCCGATATTCTCGTCCCCGAACCGACCGGCGGATGCGCCGCCCCGCTGACCGCAAGCGAGACGGACAGCTTCGCGGTCGGAGCCCTGATCAACCCCGACGAGACGGCAAGGACGCTGGCTTTACGCCTGGACGGCGCCACGGTCCGGGTCCGGGGCTACCTCGCGCCGTCGCTCAGCACCCGGCCGGGACGGCTGCTGCTCACCGAGGCGTCGCTCGCGCCCTGCCATCTCTGCGGCAACATCCACGGCGTCCCGGTGGGCCTGCTTGTCGAGCCATCGGCGCCGATGGAAACCGAGATCGCGATGCACGATGCGGTGGAGGTCGCGGGCATCCTCGATCCGCGCGCTCCGGAGATCGTGCTGCTCGACGCCGCCATCTCCCTTCTGCCGCGGCCCGGCCCGGAGGCGGGGCCCGAGGCGAGAGAGTGGCTGCGCGGGTTCCTCGACGAGCGTTCGGAGCCGGTCGCGGGAACCCGCCCGGCGCGGCCGGCGCGCCCGGTAACGGGTGCGGGCCCGGCCGACATCGTGCTCACCAACGGAAATATCCGCACCGTCGACCGCATCTCCACGACCGCGGAGGCGGTTGCCATACGCGACGGGCGCTTCATCGCGGTGGGCGACGCGGAGGAAGTCGGGACCCATGCGGGGCCGGACACCGAGATCCTCGATCTCGGGGGAAGGACCGCGATACCCGGGCTGATCGATTCCCACATCCACCAGTTCTTTCTCGGCCTCAACCTGCCGACGGTGCAACTGCTCGACGCCCGATCGATCGCGGATGTACAGGCGAGGATCGTGGAGCGGGCGGCCGTAACCCCGAAGGGTGAGTGGATCGTCGGCACCTCCGGCTGGCACGAGAGCCTGCTCGCCGAGGGGCGGATGCCCACCCGCTGGGAGCTGGACGAAGCGGCGCCCGACAACCCGGTGATTATCCCGCGTGGCGGGCACGTCGTGACGGTCAACACCAGGGCGCTGGAACGCGCCGGGATCACCGACGAGACGCCGGATCCGGTCGGCGGGGTGATCGTCCGCGATCCCGACTCGGGCGCGGCCACGGGTGTGCTGCTCGAAAGCGCCGCCTATTTCGCGCGCCGCGTGGCGCCGCTGATCCCGCCCGAGGACGAGATGGCGGACCTCCTGAAGGCGGCGATGAAGGAGCTCAACTCATACGGCATCGTCAGCGTGACCGATCCCGTCATCGATGAAACCAGCATCGCGGTCTATCGCCGGCTGCGCGACGAGGACGCGATCACTGTGCGGACCGAACTGCTCTACAAGGCCGCCGACAGGGCGGAAACCGAGCGCGGCATCGCCGCCATGAAGGCGGAGACGAGCAACGACATGCTCTGCTTCGCCGGCATCAAGTTCATGCTCGACGGCGGCGTCGAAGGGGCGAGGCTGAACGAGCCGTACCGGGTCGTGCCGGGCGAACAGCCTCACCCCGATTATCGCGGTCTGCTGATGACGCCCCCCGGCGGCGAAGAAGAATTCGTCGCATGCCTCAGGCTGGTGGCCGAGGCCGGGATGCAGGCGCAGACCCATGGCGTGGGAGACGAGGCGATCGACGTGATCGTCCGATGTTACGCGGCGGTGAGCGAGGACGTCCCCATCGCCGATCTGCGCTGGACCCTGATGCACGTCTTCCTGCCGACCGACGAGGCGATCGAGACCATGCGGCGAATCGGCGTTCTGGCGACGGTTCAGGACCACCCGGTGCTCCTCGGCCACAACCAGCGCCGCTGGTGGGGCGATGCAAGGGCCCACGCCGCGATCCCGATCCGCAAACTGATCGATTCCGGACTTCTGGTCGGTGGCGGCACCGACGGCCCCGTGGTGCCGGTCGATCCTTTCCTGTCGATGTGGTGGATGGTCACAAGGGGAACGCTGCTGGACTATACGCTGGGGGAAGATCAGGCGATCGGCGCCCAGGAGGCGCTTGAGCTCTACACCATCAACAACGCGCGAATCATGGGTGTCGAGGACGAGCGCGGGTCGATCGAGCCGGGCAAGCTCGCCGACCTTACGGTCCTGTCGCAGGACATCGTCGAAGTTGATGCGGACGAAATCAGGAATACCCGGGCGCTCCTGACCATGGTCGGCGGCAAGGTCGTCCATCGCGACGGCATGTGAGGCTTCCGCGCCGCGGCCGCGCTTGTGCCGGGGGAGACTGGGTGGAACACTCCGTGCAACGAAACCGGGTGCGCGCGGTTGACTGAAAGCGTCATCACCTTTCACGAGGTCGAGGTCAGGTTCGCGACCGAGACGATCTATGACGACCTCAGCTTCGATGTCCGGGAAGGCGAGTTCTTCTGCATTCTCGGTCCGTCGGGCTGCGGCAAGTCGACCTCGCTCAGGGTCATGGGCGATCTGCTCGGCGCGTCGGGCGGCGCGGTAAGGGTCGACGGGCGGGCACCGCAGGAGGCTTGGCAGGAGATCGCCTATATCTTCCAGTCGCCGCGCCTGGTGCCCTGGCGGAACGCGCTGGGCAATGTGGTGCTGGGCATGGAGCTCCGCTTCGAGCGCATGCCGAAGGCGGCGATGGAAGAGCGGGCGCGCGAATTGCTGGACCTCGTGGGCCTCGCCTCGGACATGCACAAGTATCCGTCGATGCTGTCGGGCGGAGAGCGTCAGCGTGTCGCGATAGCGCGCGCGCTCTCGGTCGATCCCAAGATCGTCCTCATGGACGAGCCCTTCTCGGCGCTCGATCTCAATACCAGGCGGCGGTTGCGGGAAGAGATCATCTCGATCTGGCGGAAGACCGAAAAGACCATCGTCTTCGTGACCCACGATATCGACGAAGCGCTGGTTCTCGCCGACAGGGTGTTGTTGCTGTCCAACAAGCCGACCCGCATCCTGGAAACGATCGAGATCGCCGAGGACAGGCCGCGATCGATCGACGGTTCGTCCGATTTGAAGGCGCACAAGGCACATCTGCACGCGCTGTTCCGCACCCTCGAGGCGGGTACGGCGGAAGACACGGAATACCAAAGGGAGGAAGGTCCATGAAACGGTTGCTACTGGGAACCTTGGCCGCGGTCGCGCTCGTCGCGGCGCCCGGGGCCGGCGCGAAGGAAAAGATCACCTACGCCTATCTGATCGAGCCGGCGATGGAAGGCGTGCTCTACGGGATCAAGAGCGGGGTCGTTAAATCGGACCTGATCGAGATCGAGATGTCCTCGCTCGGAATCCCGGCGCTGATCCAGTCGACGCCGACCAGACGCTATGACGTGATCATGAACGCCGTGATGTCGATCCCCCGGGCCCAGGCCCGCGGGCTGCAGCTCGTGGTTCTGTCGACCGCGCTTCGCTCGCCGGCCGGGCGCGAAGGCGGCGCCATCTGGGTGAAGGCCGACAGCCCGTACAAGACGGTCGCCGACCTCAAGGGCAAAAGGATGGGCAACGTCGCGCTGCAGTCCACGGGAACGACATGGCAGCGCATCGCGCTGTGGAAGAAACACGGCATCAACGTCTCGTACAAGGGCGGCGACTTCAAATGGGTCCAGATGCCGGCGCCGGCGCTGCTCGGCGCTCTGGAAGCGGGCCGGGTCGATGCCGCGGGGCTGATCCACTCCCAGGCATATAAGGCCGACAAGTCCGGGAAGTACCGCGTGGTCGCCTATACCAGCCGCGACATCCACGAGCTCTTCGGCGTGGACGTGGTCCCGGCGGTCAATGTGAGCTACCCCAACAAGCTCAAGGCCCGCCCCGCCGCGTTCAAGGAGTTCAACCGGATGCTCAAGGCTTCCGTCGACTACGCGCTCGCCAACCGCCGCAAGGTGGGTGAGGCGATCAGCAAGGAGCACAACATCTCGCCGGACTTCTTCGAGGCGTGGCTGACCCGCTTCTCGTTCTTCCCGGCCACGGTGAGCAAGGCCGACGCCAAGGCGTTCGAGACCGTCTGGCAGGGCGCCAAGGAGCTCGGAATCCTGAAGAGCTACCCCAAGGCCGAAACGGTCATCTGGGAGCACGCGATCAGGGACTAGCTCCGACCGAGTTTCCCTGACCGTGGGAAGCCCGAACCCTGACGCCGCGCGTCGCGAGATGCGGCGCGCGGCGCATCTGTTCACCATCGGGTTCCTGGTGCTTTGGGCGATCTACGCGCAGATCGTCGAGCCTTTCATCATGCCCGGCCCGGTCTCCGTGGCGGTCCGGCTCTACGAGTTCTTCACCGATTACCACCTGGTGAAGCACATGTTCTGGTCGTTCGCCCATATCGGCGGCGCGATCCTGGCTTCCTTCCTGATCGGCAGCGCGTGCGCGTTCCTGGTCTTCTATCTGCCCGCGTTCCGTATCATGGTGCACGGGCGGCTGAGCCCGTTCCTCAACTCGTTTTCCGGTATCGGCTGGACCCTGCTCGCGATCATCTGGTTCGGGGTCAACGATTTCACCGTGATGTTCGCGATCAGCATGGTTCTGATCCCGTTCTCCATCATCAACATGCGTGAAGGCCTCGAGGCCATCGACCGCGAGATGCTGGAGATGGGCGCGAGCTTCGGGCGCGGCCGCTGGCGGGCGTTCCGCCTCTTGATCCTGCCGGCGCTGTTCCCGTTCATCTTCGCCACGCTCAGGATCAGTTTCGGCGTCGCCTGGAAGGTGGCGCTGACGGCCGAGCTGTTTGGCGGCGACACCGGTCTCGGCTACCTGCTCAATCTCGCGCGGCAGGATTTCGACATGCCGATGATCCTGGTCGTTATCATCGTCATCATCATTTTCGTCTACAGCACCGACCGATGGGTGTTCGCGCCGGTACAGACGCGGCTTGCGAGGCATCATGCGGCTATTGGCTGACCGCATCGCCGCCCGGGTGAAGCCGCGGCGCGGCTGGCGGCTGCGCGAGAGCCTTCTGGCCGAAGGGCTCGTGGTGCTCGCCGTCGCCGGGTGGTGGCTGGCGGCGCGCGGGATGCCAGACTTCATCCTGCCCGGACCGCTGGCGGTGGCGGAACGGGTGATCGATTTCTTCATCCTCTCCGGCATCGTCGACGACTCTCTGGTGAGCACCGTTCGCGTCGCGTCATCGGTCGTCGTGGCGGTTACGCTCGGCGGGGCGCTCGCCTTCGTGCCGCGGCTCTGGCCAGCCGGTGAAGCGATCGTTCACGAACGGATAAAGCCATTCCTCAACTCCTTCCCGTCGGTCGGCTGGGCCATCCTCGCCTCGATCTGGTTCGGGCCGTCCAACCTGTCGGTGATCTTCGTGCAGGTCGCGATCCTGACGCCGTTCTGCCTGGTCAACATCTCCGAAGGTCTCAAGGAACTCGACCGCGAGCTGATCGAGATGGCCCGCAGCTTCACCCGCAATCCCATCAAGGTGTTCTGGCGGATCACGGTGCCGCTGCTGATGCCCTACGTCGTGGCGGCGCTTCGTATCGCCTACGGCGTCGGCTGGAAGATCGCGCTGGTTTCCGAGCTGTTCGGGGCGGAAAGCGGCATAGGCTACCTCATGCTCCGCGCGCTGACGGCATCGGACGCCGTGACCTTGTTCGCGGCCTGCTTCGCCATCGTCCTGATCTTCATCGCCGGAGAGAAGCTGGTGATCGATCCTCTGTCGCGGCGGTTCGCGGTCAAATGACCGGAATTCTTCGGCACAGCGCGGGCCTGGCGCTGGCCGGAGGAGCGCTGGTCGCCTCGGCCTTCGTTTCCGCGGCCATGGCGGCCCAGCAGGCCGTCGATCTCGAACTCGTGATCGCAACCGATGTCTCGCGAAGCATCGACCAGGAGGAGGCCCTGCTGCAACGCGAGGGAATCGCCGCCGCGTTTCGAAACCCGGCGGTCATCCGCGCCATCCGGTCGGGTTTTCTGCGCAGGATCGGCGTGGCCTATATCGATTACTCGAGCCGCGCCTTCAACAAGATCGTTATCGACTGGACGGTGATTCACGACCGCGGGAGCGCCGAGGCGTTCGCCGCCCGCCTGCTCGCGGCGCCGCTGACATTCGGCCGCCGGACCTCGATCAGCGATGCCATAGAGATGGCGCGGGAGATGATCGAGACGAACGCGCTCGAGGGGACGCGGCGCGCGATCGACGTCTCCGGCGACGGGCCGAACAATCACGGGCGTTTCGTCGACGAGGTCCGCGACGCCACCATCGCGCGGCGGATCACCATCAACGGTCTTCCGATCGTCAACGAACGTGGCGTATTCGGCCGCAGGTTCTACCTGCCGGACCTGGACAAGTATTACCTGGGCTGCGTAATCGGCGGGCCCGGTGCGTTTCTCGTGGTCGCCAACAGTTTCGAGGACTTCGCGCTTGCCATAAGGCGGAAGCTGATCCTCGAAATCGCGGGAATCGCGCCGAAATCCCGCCGAGTGCTTTCCGCCCGCCTCATCCGGGTTTCGTCGCCCGGGCGCATGCGCCCCTCGCCAAGCGGCTACGTCTATCCCAAAGGTTGCGACATAGGCGAGCGCATGTGGATGGATTTCTGGGGCGATCCGTAGGGGCGAAGACCGTCACCTCCCCTCTCCTCAGGCGTCGCGTTCGTCCGCGCCCAACAGGTTTCGCGGCGCCTCCCCGTCCAGCCATCGACGCACGTTGCGGGCGCCCCCGCGCACCGCCTCGACCTGCGCGCCGGGCACGCTGGCGGAGTTGTGCGGCGCGGCGATCACGTTGGGCAGTTCGAGGAACGGGTGCTCGATGCGAAACTCTCCGTGCCGCACCGGCTCGATCCACCACGATTCCAGACAGGCGAAGAACCGCTTATTCGTGGTCAGGTGGCAATAGAGCGCGTCCTGGTCGACGATCTCGCCGCGCGCGACATTCACCAGGATCGTGTCCGCCTTCATCCAGCCGAGCTGGCGCGCGCCGATGAGACCCGCCGTCGCGCCGGTCAGCGACAGCGAGACGAGGACGACATCGGCGGCCCGGAGCACGGTTTCCAGCGCCGCCAGGGTGCCGATGAACGCCACCTCCTCGTCGGTTTCGCCCCGTCGGTTGATGGCGTGGATCTCAGCGCCCAGCGCCCGGAACAGCCGCGCCGCCGCGCGCCCGACGCCGCCGAAACCGAGGATCGCGCATACCGCGCCGTCGAGCGTCCTGTTGACGACGAACTGGTTGAACCGCCCGTCGCGCATCTCCCGATGCTCGACCGGCAGGCGCTTGGTCGCGGCCAATGTCATCGCCAGCGCGAACTCCGCCATCGGGCCGGCGAAGACGCCGGCGTTCGAAGCGACGGGCAGATCGCGCGGGAAAAAATGGAGTGGCACGTGATCGACCCCTGCGGTCAAAAGCTGGACGAAACCCAGAGACGTCATCGCGGCGACATCGTCCGCCGTGATCTCGATCCGGGGGTTCCAGGCGAGCAGCACGCGCACCCGCGCCCGCGCGGCCGCCCACTCCTCCGGTGACAGATCGGGCCGGAAAAGGAGCTCGCAGCCGGAGCCGAGCTCCCGCCCATAGACCGCGCGCGCTTCGGGGGTCGGGCGATGGGCGACAAGGATGCAGGGCGGGGTTGCGATCATGCGGGATATTCCACGAAGTTGACGCCCCGGGCGGCGAGGACAGGAGGGGCATTTTATCCCGGTTAGCGGCGGGACGGGCACGACCTCGCACACAGCGGATTCCGGGCATTGGCGTGAGTTTCCGATTTGTTGCGGCGAGGTGCGGAAACGGGTAGATTCGCGCGCTCGGTGAACATCGATGCGGAAACAAAGGCCATTTGTTTCAGCCGGTTAGCATCGAAGATTCGCAACAATCCGTAGGTCCTGGATGATCTTGTACAACCTGCGCTGTGCCGACGACCACGAGTTCGAAGCCTGGTTCAGGGACAGCGACACCTACGACCGGCAGGTCGAAGACGGCGAGGTTGCCTGCCCCGTCTGCGGCGACGTTCGCGTGGGCAAGGCGATCATGGCGCCGCGCCTGTCGCGGACGGCTAAGAAGGGCGCGGGCGACGCGCCGGTTCCGGCCGAAATCCGCAGCCGATACGTCCAGGCGCTGCGGGACGTGCGCCGTCATGTCGAGGACAACTGCGATTATGTCGGTCCGGACTTCGCGACCGAGGCTCTGAAGATCCACAAGGGCGAAACCGACGAACGCAACATCTACGGCGAGGCGACCGAAGACGAGACCAAGACGCTGATCGACGAGGAAGTCCCGTTCGGCCGCGTCCCCTGGGTCCCCCGCGAAGACGCCTGATCCGGGCGGGCGGTAAGGAAGTAAGGAATCCTCACCGAATTCGCGCGCCGGTGCGTTCGGCGACCGCCATGTAATTCACGGAGAGCTTGCGGGTGAGCTTCCACTCGTCGGTCAGCACGTCGTAGCCCACCCCGTCGAGTGCGCCGAGTTTCGCGCCGGCGCGCTCCAGCGCCCTCGACAGTTCCGACGGCCGGACGAAACGGCGCCAGTCGTGCGTGCCCCGCGGCAGCCAGCGCAGAACGTATTCCGCGGCGACGATCCCGAGCGCGAAGGACTGCGGCGTCCGGTTGAGCGTGGCGAAGAACAGCTTCGCTCCCGGCTTCGCCGCCGAGACGCAGGCCGCGACGAAAGCCCCTAGGTCGGGGACGTGCTCGACCACTTCCAGAGCGGCGACGGTATCGAAGACCCGCCCTTCGGACACCAGGTCCTCGACGGTGCCCGCGCGATAGTCGATCTTGAGACCCATGCGCGTGGCGTGGTCCCTGGCGATGGCGACATTGCGCGCGCTCGGGTCGATCCCGGTCACCCGGGCCCCGAGCCGCGCCAGGGGCTCGCAGAGCAGCCCCCCGCCGCAGCCGATGTCGACGATGTCCAGACCGGAGAGCGGCGCGGGTTCCTCGGCCAGCCGCCCGTTCGAGCGACACAGGGCGTCGCGGATATAGCGGACCCGGACCGGGTTGAGCCTGTGCAGGGGGCGGAAACTGCCCTCCGGGTCCCACCACGCATCGGCCAGCGCGGAGAACCTCGCCACCTCGGCCTCGTCGACCGTCGCCGGGTTCGGTTGCCTGTCACCCATCTTCCGTATATGTATGCGCGCCCTCGCGGAAGGGCCAGCCGGAAATCGTGCCAGGCCTCGCGCCGGCGTCGGACCGCATGGCTCCGCGACGGCCGATTCTCCGGCGTCTGCGGCTTGGTGCCGTCCGGGCAGAGGAGCGCTGAGTGGTGCGTCTCGTCCAGAAATTCGGTGGGACCTCGGTCGCCGACCTCGACCGCATTCGGGCCGCGGCGGGGCGCGTCGCGGCCGCGGTGGAAGCCGGCAACGAGGTGGCGGTCGTCGTCTCCGCGATGGCGGGCACCACCGACCGGCTGGTGGAATGGACGCGCGAGATCGCGCCTTTCCACGATGCGCGGGAATACGATGTCGTGGTCTCCTCGGGCGAACAGGCGACGGTGGGCCTGATGGCGCTCGCGCTCCAGGCGGCGGGAGTGGACGCGCGGTCCTGGCTGGGTTGGCAGGTGCCTATCCTGACCGACGACGTTCACGGCCGCGCCCGCATCGACGATATCGACCCGAGCGAGCTCCTGAAGCGCATGTCCCTCGGCCAGGTGCCCGTCGTCGCGGGGTTCCAGGGGCTGAGTTCCGCCAGACGCATCACCACGCTGGGACGCGGCGGTTCCGACACCTCCGCGGTGGCGCTCGCCGCGGCGCTGGGCGCCGACCGATGCGACATCTTTACCGACGTGGACGGGATCTATACCACCGACCCTCGCATCGTCGCCAAGGCGCGCAAGCTCGACAAGGTGACCTTCGAGGAGATGCTCGAAATGGCGTCCCAGGGCGCCAGGGTGCTGCAGACCCGGTCGGTCGAGATGGCGATGAACCACGGGATCGAGCTGCAGGTCTTGTCGAGTTTCGTGGACACGCCCGGTACCTTTGTCGTCAACGAGGACGAGGACGTGGAACAGCAAGTCGTCAGCGGCATCGCCTATACCAGGGACGAGGCCAAGGTCACCATCGTCGGCGTGCCCGACAGGCCCGGAATCGCGGCCAGCATTTTCGGCCCGCTGGCGGAGACCAGCATCAATGTCGATCTGATCGTCCAGAACGTATCGGCGGACGGACAGCAGACCGACATAACCTTCACCGTCGGCCATTCCGATTACGACCGCGCGCTCGCCATCATCGAGAAAGCGCGCGAGAAGATCGGCTTCAGCCGCGTGGAGGGGGACCCGGAAGTGGTCAAGATCTCGGTGATCGGGGTCGGCATGCGTTCCCACGCGGGCGTCGCGCAAAAGATGTTCAACGCGCTCGCGGAAAAAGGCATCAACATCCAGGTGATATCGACGTCCGAGATCAAGGTCAGCGTCCTTCTGGCCGAGGAATACACCGAGCTCGCGCTGCGTTCGCTGCACACGGCTTACGGTCTGGACGACGGCGAAACCGTATGAGCACGGCGTCTTCAAGGCTGCCGGAAGACGGGAAATGAACCGGTCCGCGGCCAGGGCGCGGCTGGATGACTTGTGGCGCCGGGGCTGCGAGTTTCTCGGCGTCGAACACGCGATACTCGGCGGCGCGATGACCTGGGTTTCGGAGCGCAACCTGGTCTCGGCGCTGTCCAATGCGGGCGGTTTCGGCGTGATCGCGTGCGGTGCGATGACGCCCGATCTGTTGAGCGGGGAGATCGAGGCCACGGAGCGCCTGGCGACACGACCCTTCGGCGTCAACCTGATCACCCTGCATCCGGAGCTGGATACGCTGATCGACGTATGCGCCGACCATCGGGTCTCGCACGTCATCCTTGCCGGCGGCCTGGCCCCCTCCCCCGCGATCAAGCGGATCAAGGACGGCGGCGCCCGGGCTCTCTGCTTCGCGCCGACGCTCGCGGTCGCGCGCCGGCTTGTGCGGCTGGGCGCGGATGCGATCGTCATCGAAGGCGCGGAGGCGGGCGGCCATGTCGGGCCGGTCGCGACAAGCGTGCTGGCGCAGGAAATCCTGCCCAACATGGACCAGGTGCCGGTGTTCATCGCGGGCGGAATCGGGCGCGGCGACGCGATTCTGAGCTACCTGGAACTCGGCGCTTCGGGGTGCCAGCTCGGCACGCGGTTCGTCTGCGCAACCGAGTCGATCGCCCACCCCGACTTCAAGCGCGCCTTCATCCGCGCGTCCGCGCGCGACGCGGTGACTTCGGTGCAGATCGACCCCGATTTCCCGGTGACGCCGGTGCGGGCGCTCCAAAACAAGGGTACGCAGGAATTCATCGAGACCCAGAGGCGGGTGATCGCCAGGGTCCGCGCCGGCGAGATGGCGCAGGACGAGGCCCAGCTTGAGATCGAGCATTTCTGGGCCGGCGCGTTGCGCCGGGCGGTGATCGACGGCGACATCGAATCCGGCTCCCTGATGGCGGGTCAAAGCGTCGGCATGGTGGTCGACGAACGGCCGACCGCCGAGATCATCGGGGAACTGGTGGACCAAGCGCTCTCGGCCATCGAGGCAAGGGCGGGATCCCGGGATTGACCGCGATGGCTCAGACCGGCATCGGCGGTCATCGGCAGGCGCTCCGGAGCCTCCGGACGATCATGGCCGGGGACGGCTCGGCGCAGGACCGCCTCGACGAGATCGTCAAGGTGATCGCAGCCGAGATGGTCGCCGAGGTGTGCTCCGTCTACGTGATGCGCGCGGGCGAGTTGCTGGAACTGTTCGCCACCGAAGGGCTCAACCCCACCGCCGTGCATCATACGCGGCTCAGGGTCGGCGAAGGGCTGGTGGGCGAGGTGGCGGCCAGGGCCCGCCCGCTGAACCTGCCCGACGCCCAGAGCCACCCGCTGTTCAGCTACCGGCCGGAAACCGGAGAAGAAGTCTACCGCTCGTTGCTCGGCGTGCCGATCCTGCGCGGAGGCCGGGTGCGCGGCGTGCTCGTGGTGCAGAACCGGGCCCAGCGGCACTACACGGAAGAAGAGGTCGAGACGCTGGAGGTGATCGCCGTCATCATCGCCGAGCTGATCGCCTCGGGCGGGCTGGTAAGCCCGGTCGAGACCGCGCCGGCGCAGGGCAACGCGGTTCTCGCCATCCGCCTCGAGGGCGTCCGGATTAACGAGGGCCTCGCCATGGGCGAGGCGGTCCACCACACGCCCAGGGTCAGTGTTCCGCAACTTCTGGCCGACGATCCCGGGAACGAACACCGGCGGCTCGCCGAGGCGCTGTCGTCCATGCACAGCGAACTCGACGACATGCTTACGCTCGACGCGTTCGGACGGCCCGGCGAGCATCGCGACGTACTGGAGGCGTACCGTAAGTTCGCCGAAGACCGCGGCTGGCTGCGCCGGATCGGCGAGGCGATCGATGGCGGCCTGACCGCCGAAGCCGCCGTCCAGAAGGTGCTCGACGACACCCGTGCCCGGATGCGCCAGGTTACCGACCCCTATCTCGGAGAGCGGATGGCGGACCTCGAAGACCTCGCCTACAGGCTTCTCCACCATCTTTCCGGCGAACTGCGTCCGGCGGACCTGGAGAACCAGCCGGAGTCGATGGTGCTGGTCGCTCACTCGATCGGTCCGGCGGAGCTTCTCGACTACACCAACAAGCGGCTGAAGGCCCTGATTCTCGAAGAGGGCTCGTCCAATTCGCATGTCGCGATCGTCGCCCGCGCGCTGGGGATCCCCGTGGTCGGGCGGATCAAGGGTGCGCTGTCGCAGGTCGACCCGATGGACCCGGTGATCGTCGACGGCGATCATTCCCAGGTCTATGTCCGGCCGGGCGAGGACATCCAGCAAATGGTATCCGAGCATTTCTCCGAACGGGAGCGCCGGCTTGCCGCCTACAACGCGAAGCGGGACGAACCCGCGGTCACCCGGGACGGGGTGGAGATCAGCCTCAATATCAACGCCGGTCTCCTGATGGATCTCAAATCGCTCGATGCGAGCGGCGCCGACGGTATCGGGCTCTACCGCACCGAGATCCCGTTCATGGTCCATTCGGAGTTTCCCAGCGTGCAGGCGCAGACCGACCTGTATCGCCGCGTGCTCGAAGGCGCCGCGGGAAGGCCGGTCAAGTTCCGCACCCTGGATATCGGGGGCGACAAGCAGCTTCCCTATTTTCGCGATTCCTTCGACCAGAACCCGGCCATGGGCTGGCGGTCGATCCGGGTCGCCCTCGACCGGCCCAGCATGCTGCGCCAGCAACTCCGCGCGCTGATCGTCGCCTGCGACGGACGACCCCTCAGCGTGATGTTCCCGATGATCGCGGAGGTGGCGGAATTCCGGGCCGCGCGTTCGATCCTCGATATGGAGATGAACCGGGCGAAGCGTCGCGGCCGGCCCATGCCGAAGCCGCTGGAAGTCGGCGCCATGCTGGAAGTTCCGAGCCTGATGTGGCAGCTCGGCTCGCTGTTGCCCGAAGTGGACTTTCTGTCGGTCGGCAGCAACGACCTGTTCCAGTTCCTGTTCGCCGTGGACCGCGGCAATCCCCGCGTCGCCGACCGATACGACGTACTTTCCCCCGGACTGCTCTCGGTGCTGGAGAGCCTTGTCCGGCAATGCGCGGAACATCGGGTGGAGATATCGATTTGCGGCGAGATGGCGGGCCGGCCGATCGAGGCCATGGCGTTGATCGGCATCGGGTTTCGCAACCTTTCCGCGCCGGCCGGCACCGTCGGAGCGGTGAAGACGATGATCAACGGCCTCGATGCGGGCGCGCTGGCGGGTTTCATCGACACGCTGCTGGGCCTGCCGGACCACAGCATCCGGGAGCGGCTGCGGGACTATGCGATCGATCACGGGATCGAACTGAACGAAATGTGAGCGCGACCCGCCATGAAAAAGCCTTCCTTCCATGATGGATAGTCGCCCCTATATTTGGAAAATGGCAGGCAAGAAAACGCGAGTTGGCTAGTCCGGCCGCGTGATTGCCCGCATCGGCGGCCTGTAGGGAGGCAGGACCCATCGCCATTTCCAGGGACGGATCGGACAATGAGGCCTTGGCGCGGGAGTTCGACGCCGTCGAGGTGGGTGCGGACTTGCGCGAGGCCCGGATCCTGCTCCGGCGGAGCCTGCAGGAAATCTCGCGCGAATTGCGTATCCGTCACGTCTATCTCCTCGCCATCGAGGAAGGACGTCTGGATGACCTGCCGGGTCTCGCCTATCAGACCGGCTTCCTGCGTGCCTACGGCAACTATCTCGGCTTCGACGGATCCGAATTGGCGGACCGTCTCAAGGCGGCGCGGGACGCCACGGGAGAACGGGACCAGCTTCAGGTTTTCGCTCCCGCAGACGAAGGGCACCTGCCGACCCGGTCGGTGTTGTTGCTGGCCGCACTGCTGGCGGTCGTGGTTTACGGCGTCTGGTATTTCGTCTCGAATACCGAGGGAGACCCGGTGGAAAGGGTCGCCGCGCTGCCTGATCGGCTGGCCAGCCTGCTCGAAGGGGAGCCCGATGCCGGCAGCGAGCCCCCCGCCGAACCCGGGTCGCAAACGTCCCGACCGGAAGCCCCTGATGGAAAAGAAGAGAGTGGCGAAGAGTCGATAGAGACGGCTTCCGCTACGCCTGAGCGGTCGATTCCCCGCACCGAACCGCGCGACGAACCATCCCCCGCGGAAGCCACCGGGGAGACTCCGGCGGACGAACCATCGAATGCAACCCCACCGCCCGCGGAAGAAGGGCAGGCCATAACCCCACCGCCCGTGGAAGACAACCGGCCCGCAGCCCCACCGGCCCCGGAGGGAACCGGCGCCGTCGCGCCGGCGGAGATCCTCACGACCCCCCTCCCGCCACCCGCCCGGACCGTCTCCGAAGACGGCGCTCCGACGCGGCAACAGTCCGCCGCGGTCCCCTCTCGCGTCGTGCTGCGTGCCACAACCGACGCCTGGATCGAGATTCGTTCGGACGACGCACCGCCGGTCTATTCGGGTTTGCTGCGAGAGGGCGAAAGCTATGCCGTCCCCGAACGGCAGAAGCTCACGATGGTCACGGGAAATGCGGGCGGCCTCGACATCCTGGTGGACGGCGAAGCGATACCCCGGCTCGGCCCGCCCGGCGCGGTCATGCGTAATATCGATCTCGACCCCGACAGCCTGCGCGGCCGGCCCGACCGGTGATCGGTTTGGCGCCTGTCACGGGCGCGCTCCGACGGCGGCGATCGACCGGCCTGAAAACGGCGATATCGTCGCCGCGTTTTTCCGTCGGCGGACTTGCGCTATAACCCGCGCGTTCAGGAGAGCGGGACGCCGGGGATGACAACGCAGACAATCGAATTGTCCGGACCGCGCGCGCCGGAGCGGCGCGCCGTCCGGGTCTAACCGCCGACCGTCGACATGGCCCGGCTTCAGCCCGTCCGCGGAACGCACGACCTTCTACCCGAACGGGCACGCGCCTTTCGCCGCGTCTCCGAGGCCGCGCGCGCGGTTTCGGAGCGCTATGGCTATCACGAGATGGCGACCCCGATCTTCGAGTTTTCCGAGGTTTTCAAGCGCACCCTGGGCGACACGTCCGACATCGTGACCAAGGAGATGTACACCTTCACCGACCGTGGCGGCGCTGAGGTGACTCTGCGTCCCGAAGGGACCGCCGGGGTTGCGCGCGCCATCATCTCGGGCGGCCTCGCCCAGCACCTGCCGCTCAAGTATTTCTATGCCGGCCCGATGTTCCGTTACGAGCGGCCGCAAAAAGGACGGTTGCGGCAGTTCCACCAGATCGGCGTGGAACTCCTCGGCGTCGCGGAGCCGGTGGGCGACGTGGAGGTGATCACGCTCGGAGCGGCAATCCTCGAAGAGCTCGGCATCGCCGGGCAGACGACCCTGGAGCTCAACTCGCTGGGCAACGCCGAGAGCCGGGAAGCCTATCGCAAGGTACTGGTCGAGTATTTCGAAGCTCGGCGGGACAGGTTGTCGGAGGACAGTCTTTCGAGACTGGCGCGCAACCCGCTCCGCATCCTCGATTCGAAAGACGCGGGCGATCGTGCGGTCGTCGCCGAGGCCCCGTTGCTCGGGGACAGTCTCGACGCGGAGTCGTCGGATTTCTTCGCGGAGGTCCGCGCGGGACTCGACCGGCTCGGGATCGCGTATACGCTCAACCCGCGCCTGGTGCGCGGGCTCGACTATTACTGCCACACCGCGTTTGAGTTCAGGACCGATGCGCTCGGGACCCAGGGCGCGGTGATCGCGGGCGGACGCTATGACGGGCTGGTCGGCCAGATGGGCGGGCCGGAAATGCCGGGGATCGGCTGGGCCGGGGGCATCGAGCGGCTCTCTATGCTGGCCGGCGATCCCGAGCCGCCGCCGCGGCCCATCGCGCTGGTCCCCGTGGGCGCGGAGGCAGAGGCCCGCACCCTCGTTCTCGCCGACGCGTTGCGGCGTGCCGGGCTCGCGATCGAGCTCGGCTATCGGGGCAATCTGCGGCGCCGGCTGGGCCGAGCGGATCGGCTGAACGCGCGCGCCGCCGTCATCCTCGGCGACGACGAGCTTTCGCGGGATATGGCGACGGTGCGGGACCTCGACAGCGGCGAGCAGGAAGAGGTCCCCCTCGCCGCCCTGGCCGATCGTCTGGCCCGGTTTTCGTGATCGGGCGGCTTCGCCGGTGAGCATGGACGAAAAGCTCGACAAGCTCCTGCGGCGCCACGAGGAGCTGGCGGCGCAGATGAGCGGCCCGGATTTCGGCGACACGCAGGCCTTCGTCCGCGCCTCCAAGGAATATGCCGACCTCACCCCGGTCGTCGAGGCGATCCAGGCGCTGCGCGCGGCGGAGCGCGAGGTGGAAGGGCTGGAAGAGCTGCTGGGCGCCGAGGACGGAGACGACGAAATGCGCGCGCTCGCGCAGGAGGAATTGCCGACGGTGCGCGAGACCATCGCCGGGCACGAGCATCGATTGAAAGTCTTGCTGTTGCCCAGGGACGCCGCCGACGAGAAGAACGCTATCCTGGAAATCCGGGCCGGCACCGGCGGCGACGAGGCGGCGCTTTTCGCGGCCGATCTGTTCCGCATGTATCAGCGCTATTCGGAACTCCACGGCTGGCGTCTCGCCCTGATGCAGACCACCGAGACCGGGATCGGCGGCTTCAAGGAAGCGATCGCGGAAATCTCCGGGTCGGGCGTGTTCGCCCGGCTCAAATACGAATCGGGCGTGCACCGTGTGCAGCGCGTGCCGGAGACCGAATCGAGCGGCCGCATCCACACCTCGGCCGCAACCGTCGCCGTTCTGCCGGAGGCGGAAGAAGTGGATGTACAGATCGACGAGCGCGATCTCCGGATCGACGTGTTTCGCGCATCGGGTCCGGGCGGGCAATCGGTCAACACCACCGACAGCGCCGTCCGCATCACCCATGTCCCGACGGGCATCGTGGTCTCGCAACAGGACGAGAAATCGCAGCACAAGAACCGCGCCAAGGCGATGAAGGTGCTGCGCGCGCGGCTCTACCAGGCGGAACGCGCGGCGCGCGACGCCGAGCGGGCGGCCGAGCGCAAGTCGCAGGTCGGCTCCGGTGACCGGTCCGAGAGGATCCGCACTTACAACTTCCCCCAGGGCCGGGTGACGGATCACCGCATCAACCTCACCCTCCACAAACTCGACCGCATCCTGTCCGGGGAAGCGCTGGACGAGGTGATCGACGCGCTCACGACCCACGACCAGGCCGAGCGCCTCGCCGAGATCTCTTGAGCCGGACCGTCGAAACCCTGCTCAGGAACGCCCGAGAAAGGCTGGAGGCGGCGTGCATCCCCTCGCCGCGGGCGGAAGCACGGATTCTCATGCGGACGGCCCTCGACCGAACCCCGGAAGCGCTGTTCCGCGATCGCGACGCGCCCGTCCCCGCTTCCGAAGCCGCCCGATTTCTGGCCCTTGTCAGGCGCCGCGCAAACCGGGAGCCGATATCGCGCATCCTGGGCGAGCGCGAATTCCGGAGCCTGCCCTTTTCTCTCGACCCGGACACCCTGGACCCCCGACCGGACAGCGAAACGGTCGTCGAAGCCGCTCTCGGCTGGTGCGGCGAACGGCCGGGACCGCTTCGGGTGCTCGATCTCGGGACGGGGACCGGATGCCTTCTGCTCTCGGTTCTCCAGGCGCGGCCGGACGCCACCGGGATCGGAACGGACATCGCTGCGGGAGCCGTCGCGGCGGCATCTCGAAACGCTGCCGCGCTCGGTCTTTCGGAACGCGTTTCCTTCCACCGCACCGACTGGGGTAGCGGCATCGGCGGCAGGTTCGACCTGATTCTCAGCAACCCCCCTTATATTCCCACATCGGAGATCGACGGGCTCGAGCCGGAGGTTTCGCTGTGGGATCCGAAGGCGGCGCTGGACGGCGGGACGGACGGGCTGGACGCCTATCGGCAACTCGCCCCAACAGTGGCGGGTCGGCTGGCGCCGAACGGCGCCGCGTTCCTGGAGATCGGCGCCGGACAAGAGAGACCGGTGGAAGCGATCATGGCGGCGGAAGGCTTCTCGCAATTCCTCCGCCATGCCGACCTCGGCGGGATCGTTCGCTGCCTTGGCTTCATACGCCGGGGTTGATCCATGCGCGGTCTGGAAGATAATGGTTGGAAAGAGGGGCCTAGCGGTCTAGCCTGACGATCTGGCAAGGCAGCAAGCCAAGGGCTAAGGACTGCAGGCCACAACAAGGCGCACCCCTACAGCACGCCGCCCGGGTCGAGAGACGCCGCCGCCGCGAAGCGCGGTCGGGTGCCACGCCGAGGGAAAAGAGTTAGCCTAGCCTGAACAGAGAAGATGGGACCTATGAGACAAGGATCGAATCCGAAGCGTCTGCGCGGCCGCACAGGACGCAAGAACACGCATCCACGGTCACAGACATTCGAGAGCAACGGTCCCGAAGTGAAGGTTCGGGGTAACGCCCAGCAAGTGGTCGAGAAATATCTCGCGCTCGCCAGGGACGCATCGTCGGTGGGCGATCGAATCACGGCGGAGAGCTATTTCCAGCACGCCGAACACTATTACCGCGTCATGACGGCCAATGGCGCCGGCGAGGACCGCAACGCCCAGGGTCATCGCCAGAACGCGCAGCACGAACAGCGGGCCGACGGCAACGGCGGCGCGCCGCGGCAACCGATCGAAGTGGCCTCCAACGGTAGCGCGACGCCCCCCGAGCAGCCGTCGCAGAACGGGTTGTCGGGGAGTCCTCCCCAGGAAAGCCCGTCCCCGGAGCCGCAGACCCGGGAATAGCGAACGACGGCCGCGCGCCGGAAGAGCGCGGGTCCGCTTCAATCCCGAAGGGTCCCGGGTCTTGCAGGACCCACGCACGGTTTCCATATATCCATAGCCGAGTGGACGCCGGAAGGGTCCGCTCGTTCGCCCGCCTGTCGCGGGGGGCACAAGATGCAATGTCTGTAACCGGAGTTGCAGCCAATGGATTTCGACCGTTATACGGAACGGGCGCGCGGCGTCGTGCAGGCGGCTCAGGCTCAGGCCGTCTCCCGCCACCATCAGCGTCTGACGCCGGAGCACATTCTCAAGGTCCTGCTGGAAGACCGGGAAGGCCTCTGCGCGGGTTTGGTCCAAGCCGCAGGGGGCGATCCGGGAGGGGCGCTGGAGCGTACCGAGGCAGCGCTCGACAAACTTCCCAGGGTCGAGGGCGGCAACGACCAACTCTACATGACACACGAAGCCTCGCGGCTCCTCTCCGCGGCGCAGGTAGCCGCGGAGAAAGCCGGCGACAGCTATGTCACCGTCGAGCGTCTGCTGCTGGCCGCGTCCCTCGCCAAGGGTTCGGAAACGGCGGACATCCTGAAGGCAAGCGGAGTCACGCCGCAATCGCTCAACGCCGCGATCGAATCTCTGCGCAAGGGCCGCACCGCCGATACCGCGAGCGCGGAACAGGGTTACGACGCGCTCAAGCGTTACGCGACGGACCTGACCGAACAGGCCGAATCGGGCAAGCTCGATCCGGTCATCGGTCGCGACGAGGAAATCCGCCGCACCGTTCAGGTCCTGGCCCGGCGCACCAAGAACAACCCCGTGCTGATCGGTGAGCCGGGCGTCGGCAAGACCGCGATCGTCGAAGGCCTCGCCCAGCGGATCGTCAATGGCGACGTACCGGAACCGCTGCGCGACAAGCGGCTGATGGCGCTCGACCTTGCCGCGATGGTGGCGGGCGCCAAGTATCGCGGCGAGTTCGAGGAACGGCTGAAAGCGGTACTGGAAGAGATCAAGGCCGCGCAAGGCGACATCGTCGTCTTCATCGACGAACTGCACACGCTGGTTGGCGCGGGCGCCGCCGAGGGCGCCATGGACGCTTCCAACATGCTCAAGCCGATGCTGGCGCGCGGCGAGCTCCATTGCATCGGCGCGACGACGCTGGACGAGCACCGCAAGCACATCGAGAAGGACGCGGCGCTGGCGAGGCGCTTCCAGTCGGTCTTCGTCACCGAACCCACGGTCGCCGACACGATTTCGATCCTGCGCGGGCTCAAGGAGAAATACGAGCTTCACCACGGCATCCGGATCACCGACGGCGCCATCGTCGCCGCGGCGACGCTGGCTAACCGCTACGTCACCGACCGGTTCCTGCCCGACAAGGCGATAGACCTCGTCGACGAGGCCTCCTCCCGCCTCCGGATGACGGTCGATTCCAAGCCCGAGGAAATCGACGAGCTCGACCGTCGCATCATCCAACTCAAGATCGAGCGAGAGGCGCTGGGCAAGGAAAGCGACGACGCGACCCGCGAGCGGCTCGAGGTGCTGGAACGCGAGCTTGCGGATCTCGAACAGCAGGCGACCGAGCTCACCGCGCTGTGGACGCGCGAGAAAGACAAGATCGCCGAGAGCCAGAAGGTCAAGGAACGGCTCGACCAGGCTCGTTCGGAGCTGGAAGCGGCGCAGCGAGGCGGCGACCTCGCCCGCGCGGGCGAGCTCGCTTACGGGCTCATCCCCGAGCTGGAACGCAGCCTCGCCGAGGCGGAAGAGCAGCCCGAGAACGGCGGCACGCGGATGCTGAAGGAGGAGGTCACGGACGGCGACATCGCCGCGGTGGTGTCCCGCTGGACCGGCATCCCGGTCGACAAGATGCTGGAGGGAGAGCGCGACCGGCTGCTGGCGATGGAGGAGACCCTCGGCCGCCGAGTGATCGGCCAGGATGATGCCGTCGCCGCGATCGCCAGCGCCGTCCGGCGCGCCCGCGCCGGGTTGCAGGATCCGAATCGCCCGCTGGGCTCGTTCATGTTCCTTGGGCCGACCGGGGTGGGCAAGACAGAGCTCACCAAGGCGCTCGCCGAGTTCCTGTTCGACGACGAGGCGGCGATGATCCGCATCGACATGTCGGAATTCATGGAAAAGCACTCCGTCGCCCGGCTGATCGGTGCTCCGCCCGGCTATGTCGGCTACGAGGAGGGCGGGGCGCTGACCGAGGCGGTTCGCCGCCGGCCTTACCAGGTGGTGCTGTTCGACGAGGTGGAGAAGGCCCATGCGGATGTCTTCAACGTCCTGCTCCAGGTGCTGGACGAGGGACGGCTGACCGACGGGCACGGGCGGCAGGTGGATTTCCGCAACACGCTGATCGTGCTCACCTCCAATCTGGGAAGCGAGTTGCTCGCCGAGCGGCCGGAGGGGGAGGACACGGAGGTCCTGCGCGACGCGGTGATGGAGATCGTGCGCGCCGCCTTCCGTCCGGAATTCCTGAACCGGCTGGACGAAATTCTGTTGTTCCGCCGGCTCGAGCGAAGCCACATGACGGCGATCGTCGACATCCAGCTCGCCCGGCTCGAAAGCCTGCTGGAAGATCGCAAGATCGTGCTCGACGTTGCCGACGACGCGAGGGCGTGGCTCGCCGAGCAGGGCTACGACTCCGCTTACGGAGCCCGACCGCTCAAGCGGGCGATCCAGCGATACCTGCAGAACCCCCTCGCCACCCTGATCCTCGAAGGCAAGGTGAAGGACGGGGAAACCGTACGGGTCGGCCGCGGCGAGGACGGGCTGGCGATCAACGGCGGCGCGGCGGAGCCGTCCATAGCGGCCTGACGCGTCGCGCGCGCTCTTCGACGCCGTTCATCGCATCGCTTGCCGGAGCATATGCGGGCTGGATCGCGGGAATTCACCTGGCGGTCGGGATTTTCGCCGTCGCCCTTGAAATCGCCGGCCTTGCACCAATATTTAGAATAATTCCAAATGAAAGGCAGGATCGCCATGTCGCAGACATTGCATCCCACCAGGATCGACATTCCGGGCAACATGCGCTCGGCGATGGTCGAGCTGCTCAATGCCCGGCTCGCCGACGCCGTCGATTTGTCGAGCCAGATGAAACAGGCTCACTGGAACGTCAAGGGTCCCTCGTTCATCGCGCTGCACGAGCTGTTCGATGCCGTCCACGCCGCCATGCAGATTCATGTCGACGACATGGCGGAACGGATCACGGCGCTGGGCGGGACCGCCCGGGGTACGGCGACGGTCGCCGCATCCGCTTCGACCCTCCCGGAATACCCGCTGGATGTCCATTCGGGCAGCGAACACGTGGAAGCGGTGAGCACCGCCCTGGCGGCATTCGGCAAGCTCGTTCGCGAGGCCATTGCCGAAGCGGGAGAGGTCGGCGACGCGGACACCGAAGATCTTTTCGTCGTCGTCTCGCGCGATATCGACAAGAATCTCTGGCTGGTCGAGGCGCACGCGCAATCGGACCGCTGAACCGGGATGCTGCGGCACGGTTTCTGGGCGCTGGCGCTCCTGTGGCTTCCCGCCGGCTTCGCGGCTCAGGCAGTGGCGCGCTTCGGGCCGGAAGGCGGTCCGTGGGCCGAACCCGGGATATGGCTGCCCATGGCCGCGCAATCGCTGGTCGTCACCGTGCCCTTCGGGCTGCCGCTTGCTCTCGGGTGCCGGCGGCTTTGGCGGTCGGGCCGACGGCGGGCCGCCTGGACGGCGGGGATCGGGTTGGGGGCCACGACGGTGGCGGCCGGGCTCTACGCCGGGCTGCTTGGGCCTCTCGTGGTCGCGGTGTGCGCGGCGGTCCTCAGCCTGCCGGTGTGGATCGCCGGTTTCCGGGCGGGTCGGAAAGGTTGAGCGAGAAGCAGGTTCACCCTTCCGCTGTCGCCGTCAGCGCCTCGCTGACTTCCCAGAGCCGCAACGCGATTTGCCGGTCGTAAGAGACGGGGGAAGACGGGACCTGCTCCCGCTTCTCGAAGTATTGCCCCGTCACGCCCTCCACCTCCGGGGCGCTGGCGAGATAGACCGCCGTATCAGCACCGCTTTCCGGTTTCAGGAGAAACGGGCGGGCCAGCCACACAACCGTGCGCAGCCACGGCGTCAGGTCGCGGAACAGGGCGGTCGACACCACGCCGGGGTGCAGGCAGTTCGCGGTGACCCCGGTTCCTTCGAGGCGTCGGGCGAGCTCGTATGTGAAATACACGTTCGCGAGCTTGGAACGGCTGTAGGCCGTGATGGGCGAATAGTCGCCCTCGTTCTGCAAGTCCTCGAAATCGAGCTCGGCCTTACGGTGCGCGCCGGAGGCGACGGTGACGATGCGCGAGGGCACGCACGCCTTGAGCCGGTCCAGCAACAGACCGGTCAGCAGGAATGGCGCCAGGTGATTGACCGCGAAGGTGATCTCGAACCCCTGCTCGTTCAGATCGCGTTCCCGCCGCGCGAGCACTGCGGCGTTGTTCACCAATACGTCCAGACGGTCAAAACGCCGCAGATATTCCTCCGCCACGTTCCGGATCTGCGGCTGCGAAGCGAGGTCGGCGACAAGAAGGTCGAGCGACCCGTTGCCGCTGCGCCGTTCGATCTCCGTCATCGCGGCGCGGCCTCGGGTTTCGCTGCGGCACAGCAGCACGACCCGGGCACCCTGCCGCGCGAGACCGATTGCCGCCGCCTTGCCGATACCGGCGTTCGCGCCAGTGACCAGACAGGTCTTGCCCTGCATTGCCGCAGTCATGGGAGAGCTACGTACCCTCGAGCGCCGAAGCTTGAACGCTTTCCCGCTCCGTCTCGGCAATGACGGAATCGACCACCGCCCGCAATGCTTCTGGGCTGTCCGCTCCGTCGAGCATTGCCTGCCGGTATACATCCTCCTGCCGGTCCGCGCTGTTGCCTTGCGCGATGATGCGCGGAGCCCGCGCGAGCGCCGCCTCGCAGCCCAGAGCGCGCGCATCGTCATGGAGCGTCGCAACGAGTTCGTCCACCAGCTCGGCCACATCGACCCGACCGCCGCTTCCATTGGGGTGAGGCAGGAACGCGAAAGTACCGTAGCGCTGCGAGATCCAGCGCCCCTCCTCGACCGATTCGGGCGGCGGGTGCTCCGGCCCCTCTCCAGCATCCAGCCTGGCGTCAAGATGGCGAATGAGACAGGCGTAGAGGGCGGCGATCGCCACCGCATCCTCGATCCGCGGGCAGATATCGCAGATCCGGAGTTCGATGGTGGCATAGTTCGCGGACGGACGGATATCCCACCACAGCTCGGTGCCGTCACTGATCGCCTCGATCGCGCGGTAACGCTCCACCACGGCGTCGTATTCGCGGCGCGTGCGTATCGCGGGAGGCGTTCCGGTGCGCGGCAGCGCGCCGATCGCCATCTGGCGGTAGGATTTCAGCCCGGTCAGCCGTCCGGCATAGAACGGCGACGAGCACGAGAGCGCGAGAAACACCGCGAGGTAGCCGCGCAGCGCGTGCATCACCTCGATCCTGCGGTCGTCGTCGCCGAACCCGGCATGGATGTGCATCCCGCCGATGAAGAACTGCCGCACGCTGTCCTGATAGTCGATCTCGGCGCGCTGGTAGCGCTCCTTCTCCGTCACTTTCTGGTCCTGCCAGCGCGCCCAGGGATGGGTGGAGGACGCGACAACCCGCGCGCCGTGCGACCGGGCGGCCTCGATCGCGTAGCGCCGCGTCTCCCTCAGACTTTGCTCGATCTCGGCGATCGAACCGCACACCCTGGAATTGGTCTCGATCTGCGACCGCAACAACTCGCTGACCACCTTGTGCTCGCCAGCCCGCTCGCTCGCCTGAGCGAGAATCCCCGCGTTGGGGTCCGCCACCACGTCCCGCGAACCGGGATCGACGATCATCAGCTCCTCTTCGATGCCCAGCGTGATGTCAGTCATTGCGATAGGGATGCCTTTCCGATCGGTGCTTCTTCCGGTTCTTCCCCGCGTGCCGGGCCAAGTATTCGCGACACCTGCAGAAGTGTCTACGGGGACGAACTGAGGATCAGCGATGGCGGTGTCCAACCCGTCACCGGTCGCCACGTCGGAACGGACTGTTCTCCGCCCGGATAGCGGATACATGCGCACGAACCTCTTCGGCCACACGGATCAACGCCTCGACCAAATTCTCGTCGATGTCGACGGCGCCCTCGTACTCGGCGACGTTCCGTTTGCGGTGCGCTTGATCCAGCACGCGCCATTTCTCGTTTGGAAACTCCAGCGTATGGCGAAGACATTGGAACACGATGTAGCGGTTTTCGGCCCTGTAACCGGCGATCCGCAACGCCGCCAGAGACAGGGCGTGCGCGGCGTTGCAGGCAGGATCGAAACGCGACTCGAGGCTGAGACCGGCGTTCTTCGCGTCGTTAAGCCGAACGATACCTGAATGGACCAGTCCGGCGATCTCGCCGGCGTTCGGCGCCTCTACCTTGAGACCGCCCGTCCTCACCAGATTGTCGAGGCGTTCATTCGGCATCGAGACTCCCCGCGAGAACGACAACCGGACCCCCAAGCACCTGCGTCAAAAAACCGGACTTGGCTGCGCGCCTCCGCCGGTACTCGTCGGTCGTGTAGATCGTGGGGTTCACGCGACGGCCGAGCAGTTCCTCGACCGGAGCCAGGGCGCCGTAGGCCGCTTCCAGCGTCAACGCATCGGAAACCAGCAGCAGATCGATGTCGCTCGCCGCCGTGTCCGTCCCTCGCGCGATCGAACCATAGAGCAAGGCGAGTACCAGGCCGTCCGCCATCGGTTGCAGGGCATCGCGAACGGACTCTTCGACGCCAACGGTCTTGCGCACGATGCCGCAGATTTCACCGAACAGAGGTGAGTCCGGGTTCGCCCGATAGTATTTGCGATTGCCCGTCAGGGATGCGACCGCGAGACCGCTTTCCGCGAGGCGGGCGAGTTCGCGCTGCACCGTCCCACGCCCCATGCCCACCAGGTCGATGATCTCGGTGACGGAGAAATCCCGGCGCGGCTGGCCGAACAGCAGCGCCAGCACACGCTGCTGCGTCGAGGTGAACAGCGCACCCGCCAATGCGGAAACGCCACGGTCGCCGGTTCCGGACCGCGCAGTCGAGGCGGATGTCGACGATTTTGTACCCATACTGGGGTTTATAGTGCTCGAAATGGGTATTTGACGCCTGTCGTTTTCAATTTTCTCAAGCGCACGCCGTGAATTGGCGGCAAGGTTGTGGAGCTCGTGGCGCCTCGATAGGCGATTCTCTCCGATGCCCCCGGTGTCCCGCGCTAACGCACATTGACGACGATATCGCCGTACCAGGCCCGGGCTTTGAGCCCGCTGTTGTCGGAATCGGTCATGATCGCGACACCTTCGAGGCGGTCGACCTTGCGTCCGAACAGGCGGAGGAAGTCGGCACGAACGTCTCTCCGGTGGGTCCGCCACGCGCCGGCGGACGCATCCCCCGAATCGAGCGCAAACATCATTACCCGCGAGGTGAACGGGTTGGGCCAGAATTCGCCGACCTTCGCCCGACCCGCCCAGACATAGCTGATGCTGAGCGGCAGCCCGAACAAACCCTCTCCGGGAGCGACCACATAGACGCGGGCCGCGAAGTCGTCGCCGTCCTTGGTCCGTTCGTTCGTTACCCCGGGAGGTTTGTCGATACGCCAGCTCCATTCGAGAACGGGTGTCTCGGAAAGGTCGATCTTCCGCTCCAGATAGAGACTCGACGCCGAGGAAACGCTGTCGGCCTCAAGCACCTTTCGGCCATCGAGCTCGACGATGCGGTAACGGGTCTCGCCCTCGAACTCACGCACCTGCCAGTTGTCGATATCGCCGGAGGAAAACCGGCCCAGCACGAGCGGCTCGGCCCACGCGGGAACCGCGGCCAGCACCGCGGCCAGCACGATCGGAACTGAACGCATCATGTTGCTCGGACGCCCGCCACCGCCGCGTGGATGTCGAGCAGCGGGCCGACGGTCTCGGGCGGCCGGCGGCCGAAGCCGCATTCGGTCGCGACGCCATAGCCCGAGAAGAACCTGTCAGCCGTCGCCATCCGGCGGCGTGTCCCGTCGACGCCGTCGGTGTCGTGGATGAGGCCGAGAAAGAGCTTCGTGCCGGGTTTCAGGGCGAGGTCGCCGAGGGGCGCGAAATAGGCCTCGTCGTCCCGCTCGACGGGTACGGGCATGTGGATCCAGTCGATCGACCGCTCGACGCCGGCGGCCAGCCGGTTGGCCAGATCGACCATGGGTCCCATGTCTCGCGGCTCGACGAAATGCCTGCCGCCGAAGGAGCCGTAGCAGAAATGGTAGCCCATCTCGATATCGGCCGGGATGGCTTCGCCGCATTCGATCAGGCGTTGGGCGATGCCGTCCCAGTGGAACGGGAAATAGCTTTGCCGGGCGCCGTCGAACGCCTGCATGTCGTGCGCGTTGTCCCACTGCCAGGCGATGCGGTCATGCGGAAGAGCCGCGGCGACTTCGTCGACTTCCTTCTTCATGCTTGCCACGTAGGACGGCTCGACGCGTATCCGGTCATCCGGCGCGATCGCCGAGTTCAGAACGTTGAAAGGACTCGGAACAGCGATCAGGAGACGGGCGTCGCTCGCTATTCTCCCTTCCTTCCGCAACGCTTCGAAGGTCTCGAAGCTCTGAATCGCGCACTCCGCGTAACCGAGCGGGCGCATTTCCAGGGTGTCCGGAGAAACGCTGTCGCGAATTCGCCACCAGGTGGTGTGAACCATATACCGCGCCTATCCTGTGCAAACGGGTCCGATCAGGGTCGCTGCTTCTCCCGGTTAGATCGTTAATATAGCGTACTTTTTCGAGGAGAACAAGGTGGTTCCCGACGGCATGGGGTAATACCTTAGCGAGATCTTAGGTCTGATAATAGTTGTATTCAGGGAAGTCAGAACAGATTTCTGTCTATCATATAATGAGGAATTCAACAGGAATTTCTATATCTAGTTTCCAGCTAATGCTACCTTGTGTCGACCGGTTTTGGGAGACCCGCGATGATGGCCGACGAGGGCGGGCGCCGCCAGCGGGCGGTGCAGGCGAGCGACGCCGAGTGGGAGCGGGTGGGCCGGCTGGCGCGGCTGCACGGCATGGACCGGTCGCGCTACCTGATGCACCGCGCGCTGATGCCCGATGCGATCCCGCCGGAGGCGATGCGCCGCGCACTCCGCGAGCTGCTGGTGCTGTCCCTGCTGGAGGAGCGGCGGCTGCGCGAGGCGGGGGCGGGGCTGGAGTGGGAGGACGCCTGCGACGCGGTGGACGCCTGGATCGAGGGCGAGCGCGTGCTGGGCGGGGTGACCGATCCCGGCGCGGCCAACCGCTGGAAGGCTGCGGGGCGGAACCTCGGCGAGGAGGACCCCGGAACGGGTCCCCCGGAACAAGCCCGGGGCGGGCTGGGGCAGGTGGGGGAGTGACCGAAGATCCCAAGCGCCCGCGCAGCCTGCACCTGAGCCCGGCGGAGCGCGGGATGGTGCGCGACGCCGCGGCGGCGGCGGGCAAGTCGAACTCGGAATACGTCCTCGACCTGGTCGCGGCGGACCACCCGGAGCGCCATCCGGTGGTGCTGACGCCGGACGAGCAGCTGGAGCTCCGGGACGGGCTGCGCGAGTTGTTGCGGACGGTGAGGGAACGGCTCGGGGAGGGCGGTCCGGATGCGGCCGCGGCACCGCGGGTGCCGGCGCGGGGGCGATGAGGCGGGCGCGGCGGCGCGGCGGGGGGATGGGCGGCAACCACCTGTCGATCTCGGCGCGCAACGCGGAGTGGGACGAGGTGCGGGCGCGGGCGGAGCGCGCCGGGATGCCGATCGCGCGCTACGTGAAGCGTCTGGTGGAGCGGGACCTGTCGCGCGGCGGCACCGGGTTCACGGCGCTGGCGCCGGCGGAGCAGCGCGAGCTGCTGGAGGCGATGCGCGAGATCCGCGCGCTGCTGCGGGAGGGTCCGGCGGAAGACCGCGAGGCGGCCCGCGAGACCCCGGCCCGGCCGAAGCGGAAGGACGCCGGACGGCCGCGCCGTCCGAAGCCGGCCGGGCCGGAGCCGGACCAGGGCAGCCTGTTCTGAGGATCGGGCGGCATGGTCGCGACGGTCTTCGAGCTCAGGTCCTCCGCCATGGCGGTGTCGTACTTCGAGCGCGACGGGTACTACGCGAGGAACGATCCCGAGCACCGCCAGGCGAGCTTCTGGCACGGAAGGGCGGCCAGGGACCTGGGCTTGCGCGCGCACGTGCACCCCTCGCGCTTCGAGGAGGTGCTGTCCGGCTGGGTTCCGGGGACGGATATCCGCCTCGGGCGGATGCGCGAGGGCGAGCACGAGCACCGGCCGGGCTGGGACATCACCTTCTCGGCGCCCAAGTCGGTGTCTCTGGAGGCGCTGGTGGTGGGCGACCGCCGGGTGATCCGGGCGCATGACGAGGCGGTGCGGGCGACGCTGGACTGGGTCGAGGCGGAGCTTCTCGAGACCCGGGGCTGGGACCCGGCAACCCGACGGCGCCCCCGTGTGAAGGCGGACGGGATGGTCGTGGCGGGGTTCCGGCACCTGACCAGCCGCGACCAAGACCCGCAGCTCCACACCCACTGCGTGCTCGCCAACATGACGCGGACCGCGGCCCCCGGAACAAGCCCCCCGGAACAGGTCCCCCGGAACGAGTCCGGGGCAGGCTGGGGCGGGCGTGGGCAGGCGGGCGAATGGCGCAGCGTGGAGCCGACCAGGATCCGGCGCTCGGAGAAGCTGATCGGGGCGTATTACCGGAACGAGCTGGCGCGCCGTCTTCAGGCGCTCGGCATGGCGATGACGCCGCGGCTGATCGGGCGGGTTCCAGGGTTCGAGCTGGCGGGCTACGACCGCTCCTTCCTGGACGCGTTCTCGGGCAGGCGCCGCGAGATCCTCGCCCGGCTGGAGGCGCTCGGCCTTCCCTACACGGCGGAGAACGCGCGGATGGCGACGCTGCACACACGGCGGCGGAAGAGGGACGTTGGCCTCGCCGAGCTGGTGCCGGCGTGGCGGGAACGGGCGCGGACGCTGGGGCTCGGCCGGGAGAAGACGGCGCTCGCCCCGCCGCGGCCCGTCCATCCGATCACCCGGGAGCGGGTGGAGGTTCCCCGCGCGCCCCCGCCCGACCTGCCGGCCAACGCGATCCGGAGCATGAAGCGCGCGCCGGCGCTGCCGAGGCTGCCGCCGGACGGGGCGGAGGGGTTGTCCGGGACAACGGAGATGCGCTCGCCGACGCCGGCGGAGCTGTCGCCGGAGCCGGAGGCCGGGATTCTGGAGGCGGTGGCGCGCGCGGTGGCGCATGTGGCGGAGCGGCGAACGGCGATCCCGGAAACCGAGATCCGGGCGGTGGCGCTGGGCCACGCGCCGGGGCGCTACACGATCGGCGCGATCGACGCGGCGATCGACCGCCTGGCCCGGGACGGCGAGCTGATCGAGGTGGAGCGCAGGGGGATGGACCGCGCCTTCGTCACCCAATGGGCGGTGAAGGCGGAGCGCCGCGTGTTGGCCGCGATGCGGGTGGGCCGCGGCAAGAGCATGGCGCTCGCCGAGGAAGAGACGGTCGGGAAGCGCCTCGAAGGGTCGCGCCTTACGGATGGCCAGAAGGAGGCGGTCCGGACGGTGTTGCTGGCGGACGATCTCGTCATCGGCGTTCAAGGCCATGCCGGCAGCGGCAAGACCGCCATGCTGCGGGAGGCGAAGGCATTGCTG
The DNA here is from genome assembly GCA_965202835.1 of Alphaproteobacteria bacterium. GTDB lineage: Bacteria > Pseudomonadota > Alphaproteobacteria > MPNO01 > MPNO01 > MPNO01. Next base: position 964,197 of record CBDBCA010000003.1, read on the forward strand.
GGGAACGTGAGGATCCACGGCCTCGCGCCGTCCGCCGCCGCCGCGCGGGTTCTGGAGCGCGAGGCGGGGATCGCCTCGACGACCCTGCAATACTTCCTCACCCGCTTCGAAGACCTCACCGACCCGGGGGCTCTCGCACGGGCGCGCGGGGAGTACGCCGGCTCGGTGCTGGCGGTCGACGAGGCCTCGATGATCGACACGATGCGCATGGCCGGCCTGCTCCGTATCGCGGATCGCCTGGGGGTGGCCCGGGTGGCGCTGGTGGGCGACACGGCGCAGCTCCGCGCGGTGGATGCGGGCCAGCCCTTCCGGCTGTTGCAGAAGGCGGGGATGAAGACCGCCGCGATGACCGAGGTGCTGCGCCAGCGCGACCCCGGGCTGCTCCGCGCGGTCCTCCAGACGCGGGAGGGCGAGCCCGGGGCGGCGATCGAGGGTCTCGGCGAACGGGTGCGTGAGGCGCCCCGGGAAGAGCTCGGCCACGAAGCGGCGCGGCACTGGCTCGCGCTGCCGCCGGAGGAGCGGGAAGACACCTTGCTGCTCGCCCCCACCCACGCGATCCGCCGCCAGGCCAACGGGGCGGTCCGCGAGGGGCTGGAGATGGAGGGCGTCCTCCACGGCCGGACGCTCGAGATCGACCGGCTGGTCGACCGCCGCCTCACCCGGGCGCAGGCCTCGGACACAGCGAGCTACCAGCCGGGCGATCTCGCGGTGTTCCACCGCGACCATTTCGGGTGCCGCCAGGACGACGTCTGCACCGTCACCGGGATCGAGGACGGCATGGTGGTCCTCGCGCACCCGGACGGGGAAGAACGCCGCTTCCGCCCCTCGGGCAACGCCGCGTGGTATCTCCGCATCTGCGACACCGAGCGGATCGAGCTCCGCGCCGGCGACCGGATCCGCTGGACCCGCAACCGCAAGGCGTCCCGTTCCCGCCTGCCCCAGCCTGCCCCGGGCTTGTTCCGGGGGACCCGATCCGGGGCGCCCGACCTGGTCAACGGCGGCGAGGCGGAGATCGTCGAGATCGGCTACCGCGCCGTGCGCTTCCGCGACGCCGGGGGCCGTGAGTTCAACCTCGCGCTGACCGACCCCCAGCTCCGCCATCTCGACCACGCCTACTGCTCCACCGTCCATTCCGCGCAGGGCCGCACCGCAAGAGCCGCGATCGCGGTGCTGGACGCCGGCGGGGCGGCGGACCGGGCGCTGTTCCACGTCGAGCTCAGCCGGGTGACCGACGAGTTCCTGCTGCTGACCGACGACCGCGAGGCGCTGGTCGCGCTGCTGGAAGCGCGGGAGGGAACAGAGGAGGGCGCGCTGGAGGCGCTCGGGATGGATCCCGCGGCGATCCCCGCCGTCGACCCCGAGGTGTTCGCGGCGCTCGCCCGGGACTGGCGGGCGCTCCGGCAAGAGGCCGAAGAGGCAAGGACCGTCCCCTTCTTCCTTCCCGGCTACCGGGAGACGATGGCGCGGGCGGCGGCGCTGTCGGCGATCGAGGACCTGCCGGCCGACATGCGGCGCTTCGTCGACGGGATGCTGGCGGAGCACGAGAAACACCGGGCGCGGGACCGCGAGGTGCGGGCGCTCGTCGAGGGGATCCAGAAGAACCGGCGGCGCTGGCCCGAGCTCGGCTGGGCGGCGAGGGCGCAAGGGTGCGCGGTGGACGAGCTCCCCGCCCACGCCGCCTGGCGCGCGGAGGGGACGGCGCTGCTGGAAGAGGGCCGCCGGCTGGCGGAGGCAGGGGACGCGGCGCGCCATCTCCACGCCATGCCGGGCGGCCCCGCCGGGCTGGAGAGCGCGGCCCGGGCGCTCGAACGGACGCGGCGTCTCGACGACGCGCGGCGGCTCGAGCCCGCGCGCCGGAGGCTTGGCGGGGAGGCGGCGGGGCTGCTGGAGGAGCGCCGCGAACTGGAGGCGCTCGCGCGGAATGCGCACCCGTCCGGGTTCGCGCCGCCCACGGTGCTGGACCAATATGCCCATTGGTCGGCGCGCGCCGAAGCCGTAACGGAGCGCTGGCGGGGCATGGGCGGCGATGCGGCCGCAGCGCAGGCCCGAGGCGGTTCGGGGAAGGACGAGGCGGAGGGCGTCGCCGCCGACATCCTCCGACTGGAGGCGCTGCGCGGCCACGACGAGGCCTGGGCGCGGTGGTTCGCCATGAGCGAGGCGGTGGTGGAAGAGGCGACGGCGCGGAACGTCCTCGCGTTTCAGGCGGAGGAGTGGGACGCGTTCGTCGAGGAGGCCCGCGCGCTTTCCGCGCGGCCGGGACTGCCGGAGGCGGCCGCGGAGGGGGCCGGACGCGCGCTGGACTACGACCGCCGGCGCCGGGCGGTCGAGGCCTTCTTCGCGGGCGCGCGGGAGCACCGCGAGCGATGGGACGCGCTGCGGCGGGAGGTGGAGCGGAGGGCATCGGAGGAACCCGATCTCTCGATCGCCGACCTGCCCGGCTACCGGTCCCTCGCGCGGCTGGCGCGCGGCCTGCGGGAGACCGGCCGGATGATCGGCGGCGACGCGGCGTACCGGCCCCATCTCGACCTCGTTCTCGACGGCCGGCGGCGCCTTGCGTCCGAGATGGAGCGGCTGGGGCAACACGATCTGCCCGACCGGTTCGTCGAGACGATGGACCGGATCGCGGAGACGAGGCGGGACGCCCGCGAGCGCGGCGTCCTCCCGTTCCAGGACGGCGGGTATCTCGGGGCCATCGCCGGGGCGGAGCGGCTCGCCGGAGAGCGCGGGCTGGAGGAGGCCGCCCGGCGCCGGCTGCAGGCGGAGATCGAGGACTGTGCCGCCCAGCTGGAGCGGTGGCTCGGGATCGTGCAACTGCTCGGGGACATGGCGCGGCTGGAGGTCGAGGACTGCGATCTCGACGAGCGCGCGGCGCGCCGGGACGTTCCGCGTTCGCAGCTGCCCGGCTGGCGGGACTGGCTCGACCGCAACGCGGAGCTGGTCGACAGGGTCCGCACGGCGCTCGATGACGAGAGCGTCCGGGACCTGCTGGGGGTCCGTCCCGACGTCGCCGAGCATCTGCGGCGGGGGCTGGAGAACGCCGGGGAACGCCGGCGGGCCGCCGAGGGGAACGAGGAGCGGCCTGGGGACGACATCGTCCCCCTGGCGGCGACGGCCGTGGACGACTACCCGATCCGGTGCAAGCGTGACGTCGCGGAGCACGACCTGCTGCGCTGGGGCGCGCTGGTCGAGGCCGACGCGCCGGCCGAGGGAGGCGGGCTCGACGCGGGCGCGCGGCGGTTCGTGCGGTTTGAGGGGGTGCTGGTGGGGAGGACGCCGGGACGGACCGAGAAGGAGGACCGCTGCACGGTGGACGTGCGCTGGCGATCGGACGGGGGACCCTGCGGCGAGACGGCGGTTCCTCTCGGCGCGCTGATGGCGGGCGGCTGCTCGCGCGCCTTCACCGACGACGAGCAGGAACGCAGGGAACGGGCGGAGAAGGAGCGGTGGAAGCTCGACCGCGAACGCAGGATGCTGCTGGAGCAGTCGCTGGCGGAGGAACAGAGGCTGCATCTCTACATGAGCATGCGGCTGTGACGGGCGGGTGAGCCGGTCGTGGCGCTCCGGGTGACCGATCCGAACGGCGCGAGGGCGGACCGGGAGCTGTCGCCCCGCCTGGCCGACGTGCTCCGCACCGGCAAGGACGACTGGAGGAATGCGAGCGCGCCGGTCCGGAGGGCGTGGCGGCGCACGCTGCGCCACCTGCGGCGCAACGGGTTGCGGATCCGCTGCGACTGCCGGCCGGAGGGGCCGGAGTTCGTCGCGCGCCGGCTCGGGCAGGAGCGCTACACCACCGCCAACCTGCCCAACGCCGAGGTGCAGCATGCCGAGGACTGCGTGTTCCGCCGCGGCAGGGTGCGGGCCGGGGCATGGATGCCGGGCGGCAACGCCGACCTGCTCAACCCGTTCGCCCGGCGCGAGCGCCGCGAGGACGCGCCGGACCCCGACGCAGCGCCGCGCACATACTGGCGGCCCCCCGGGGTGTCGACCGGCGAGCGCCCGAAGACCATGCTGCACGTCGCGCGGAAGCTGTTGCAGACGGCGCGGCTCAACACGCTCGCGACCGCCGACCGGCATCCGGAGCCGGCGGACTGGCTGGCGCGGATCGCCGGCGCCGCCAGGACCCTCTACGTGCCGCCGAGGATCCCGGCGTCGCGGTTCCTGTTCACCGACCCGGAAAGCTGGCGCTCGGGCGCGGTCGGGCGGTACCTCGACGCCGCCGGGTCGAACTGGCCCCAGGTCGAGCGGCCCTTCGCCTTCCTCTGCTGGCCGGCGGACCGGGTCGAGGGAAGCGAGGTCTCCTGGACGAAGCCGGAAGAGGGCCGCATCGAGGCGATCGACCGGGTGGTCTCTCCGAGCATCGGCCGCAACCCGGTGCAGGGACCCTACCTGTTCCTCGGGGCGGTCGCGCGTTCGGAGGACGGGACGCGGTGGGAATGCGCCAGGGCCTGCGCGCAGCCGGTCGCGGCGCATCGCTGCCCGGTCCCGGTCGATTCGGGCTACGAGCGCGGCGCCGTCGGAGCGCTGCGCGAGCTGGTCCGCGCCCTGCATGACTCCCCGGAGCTGAAACGGGCGCTCGGCGGCGCCGTCCGGGTCGCGCTCGAGAAGCCGCTCACCGCCATCGAGGTGGCGGGCGGCCCCTGCCTGCCGGACTTCCTCCTCACCGTCACCCGGCCGGGTGCCTACGGCCACCTGCCGGGCGGGCCGGGGGACCCGCGCCACCGCGGCCGCTACGAGCCCCGCGACAGGGCGCGCTTCATCGTCGAGGTGATGGGGTTCGACGACCCGCAATACGAGGCGCGCAAGGAGAGGACCCATGCCCGGATGACGCGGATCGGGCCGGTGCTCCGCATGGAGGGGCGGGCGTTCGGGCCGGACGGCAACGGCGCGCACCGGCAGGGAAGGCGGATCGCGGAGCAGATCGGGATGGAGCTCCTGCGGCGCTGGGGGGTGGGCTGAGCGGTCCGGGCGGGCGCCGCGTGGTCGGCACTCCCGGTGCGGGGGCGCTTGTCCCGGTCTCCGGGCCAAGGGGAACCGCACGAGCTTCCCGCTTCTCACCTGGTGCTTGAGAAAGAGCCACCGGCGCAGCCGCCTGATCGCACGGCCGGAGACCGCGTGGTAGGCAAGCGCGTTTTGAATTGTCTCCGGCACGCCTGTAGGGACCGGGGATCGTTTCCGGCCGACGCCAGGCGCTCACCCGAAGATGTCGTAGAGCACCAGCCCCCAGGTCACCGCGCAGCCCACCAGGCTCACGAAGACCGCGGCGCTGCCGATGTCCTTGGCCCGCTTGGCGAGCGCGTGATCGTCGAAGGAGATGCGGTCGACGGTCGCTTCTACCGCGGAATTCAGCAGCTCGACGACGAGGACGAGCATCACGGCGTTGATCAGCAGCGCCATCTGGACGAGGCTCGCCGGCAAAGCCACCGCGACCGCGATCAGGACCGTCGCCAGGGCGAGCTCCTGGCGGAACGCGGATTCGTGGCGGAACGCGCTGGACAGCCCCGCGATCGAGTAGAGCAGCGCGCGCCATATCCGGACCGGGCCCGCCTTGCCCTTCTGCGGGCTCTTGCCTTGCTGCGGCGAAGTCATACGGAGCCCCCTTCACCAGTAACCGCGCGGACCGTAAGCCTTTTTTTGCGTCACAATAGTTAACAGGCTGCTGACAAACCCGCCAGTTATGGCCGGTTTGGTGGGTTTGGTCGGCTTTTTCGGGTTATTGGCGACGCGGATTGAGGTTTGCGTCCCGCTTGCGGCGGGGCTGGGAGGGGGTTCTGCGTCTGGCGGGCATCAGCTCGGCGCCTCGGCGATGAGTTTGGGCAGCCGGACCAGGTTGTAGGCGGCGGCGATGGGTGAGAACATCCAGCCTACCCGGTCGAGCCCGCGATGCCGGGTCTTGGCCAGCCCGCCGGTGGTCTTGATCCAGCCGGAGCCCTCCTGGATGCGCTTGCGCAGCCTCTGGCTGGCGGCGTAGCCAGGATGGCGGGTGGTGCGCTGGTCGATCCGGGTCTTGCGCCGTTTGCCGGTCTTGGTCACGTGTCCGTCGACCGCGATGTGAGGGGTGACGCCGCTGTCGCGCAGCGCGTCCACGAACTCGGCCACGTCATAGCCCTTGTCGGCGCCTAGCGTGAACATCGCGGATTTCGTCGCTACCCAAGGACATCTGGTGCCCGCGCCCTGCTGCACAGCCCTTATCGAGGATCGGGAATACTCGCCGCTCCGCCCGCTCGTCGAACGGCGCGACTACAGCGGGTACGCGCTGGTGACCAAGCCCGCCAGGGAGTTCACCGAAGAGCGGGTGGCGAGGGAGTGGTGTCAGAACGGCTGGATGCGTGCCCGGGTGCGCTGGCGGGTGAAGATATCCACGGAACTGTTGAACGGCGGCTACCGCGCGATGGCGGCCGGCGCGTAGCGGCCGCCCGATCTCCGCACCGCGCGCCGCGCTCATGTGCGCCTCCCCGCGCATACGCGCCCCTCCGGAGCGGCGGGACCGCCATGCGCGCAACATGCTGAGGCCGCGGCTCCGGTGCAACGGAACCGGCCTTGGCGCCGCTGCTACCGTATCCGAAAACCACACTGTTTTCTTCAACACTAGTACAATAAACTCATAGAGGATCTTCTACCGTGCACAATTTACTCATAGACGATCTTCTGGCGCGCGGTGGGCAATGTCCGACCGACACTACGATTGGGGGGCAGCCGGTGGGGCCTCAGAGTCCGAGCCCGACGCACATCTTCGCGGTTTTCGCCTCGGCCCATCGGGGCGGCGCCACGGACGGGAGCCGCGACCGTCCCCCGCCGGGGGTCTGCGCAACTGGCGTTCCGGGTCGGAATGAGGATCGGAACTTGACATCGGCCGCCTGGCGCGCGGTTCCTCGGACCTCCTTCCGCTTCCTCCGTGCGGCCCGCCTGCGCCGCTTCGGGTTCCGGGGCGCGGTCGTCGCGTGTCCGGTCCTCCTCGCCGTCTGCGTCTCCATGCCCCCGGCGCACGCGTATCCGGGGTCTGCGGCGCGGGACATGACCGTGATAGCGCGTCCGGCCTCGATGGATGCGAGCCGGACAGCGGCGACACCCTCATCGGCCGTGACGGTGGCGGAGAGGGAGTCTGCCGGGCGCAAGCCGGCGCCGGTGCTCGCGGACGCCTCGACCGGCGCCGCGCGGTCGCCCCGCACCGGGATACGTCCGCCGGCCGGTTGGCGGGTGCAGCTCGGGGCGTTCAGGAGCAAGAGCCGTGCGGCGAAGGCGAGAACGACGCTGTCGCAAACGCTCTCGGGACTCTTCCGGATCCGCGCGCTGGTCATCAACGATTCGAAGGGCGACGGGCTGTTCCGAGTGATGCTCGCCGATGCCTTCGCCCAGCGCGGCGATGCCGCCGCCACATGCGCCGCGATCGCCGCTCGGGGGGCGCGGTGCTTCGTCGCCCGCGCCCCGGTGTCCTATCCGGTTGTCGAACGGCTCGACAGGCTGGAGGCGGAAAGCGCCCAACTGCGCAAGGAGATCGAAGCACTCAAGGCGGAACGGACAAAGCCGGTCGGGGCGCCGCCTTCCCGGGCCGATCCCGCCGTGGAGACTACCGCCGCTCGATTTGTGCGGACGGATTCGAAATTCGGCTACGACATCCTCGACCCCACCACCGGCATCAACCGCAAGCAGCGCCTGATTCTCGAACGCCGGAATGACGGGACCCTCGCGCCGGACAGCTTGCACGTGCACGGGGCGGTGACGGCGATTGCCAACTACCAGAGCAGCAACCGGAACGACAAGTTCGGGTATCTGATGCGCCACCCCACCGCCAAGAACCAGGTCGGGGATACGGTGTCGGAAGCGACGATCCATTCGGCGCAGTTCGGCTTCACCGGAACGCTCGGCGACTGGCTCGCCGGCCACGCGGCGATGCTGTTCGATCCGGAACAGAGCTTCGGGGACGGCACGAATACCGACATCAACCGCAACCAGCTTCAGATGCGGCGGGCCTATGTGCTGTTCGGGAATCTCGACAAATCCCCCTTCTACGCCAGCCTCGGCAAGATGGCGGTGCCGTTCGGTCTGACCGACACCGTCAACCCGTTCAGCGCCTCGACGGTGTGGCATGTCTTCGGGGGGCTGGCCAACGGCGTGACCGTAGGCTACGCGAAAGACGGTCTGAACCTGTCCGTCATGGGCATCCAGGGAGGGGCGCAGTTTCGCGCCGCCAACACGCCCGTGAAGGGAACCGCCGTCCCGGGCAGGCTGAACAACTTCGCCGCCGACGCGAACTACAGCTTCGGGCTGGGCCCGGCAGCCACGCTTCTCCTCGGCGGCTCCTACCAACATGGCACCGCCTTCTGCCAGGGCTTCCCCATCGTCCATTTCGGCGCCTGCGAGGAGAACAACCCCGCCTTCGACCTCTACGGCAGGCTCGTCTACGACGATCTGACGTTCAAGGGGGAATTCGCCCGAACCACGGAGGTGTGGCCCGGCACCTTCAATCCCGGCATGCCGCAATTCGCGGCCAGCAAGGTGACGAGCTTCGACATCGGCGCGAGGTACAGGCACGGCACGGGCGCGGGCCCGGTGGACTTGTCCGCGGAGTTCAGCCGTTTGGTGGCCGGCCCGGACGGCGCGCCATGGGAACGGCAGGACCAGTTCGTCCTGGGTGCCGCATGGTTTGCCTGGCCCAATGCGAAGCTGTTCGCCGAGTACGTTCGTGTCGAGGGCTTTGCGCCCTCGAACTTCCTGAGCGGCGGAAGTGTCAGGGACGATCGGGGCGAGGTCGTGCCCGACCGGACCCATAGCGACGATTCCGCCCGCTCCGACGTAGTCATGATCGGCGTGAACGCCGCGTTCTGATATTCCGGGGCGTGCCGCGGACCGGCCGCCGATACGCCAACCGAATGGTCGGACGGACATGTACTCGGCCGCGGCGCCCGCCGGCCACCTTCCGCCGCGCGTCAGGCGACCGCCGGGAGACCCCTCCTCTCGCGCAAGGCACGGCCAACCTTCACCGCGTTCTCTCCTAGCTGGGCGTGAGAACGATCGTCAGGTTCGTCGGGTACTTGTTCAGCGCGCCCGTCGAGTAGTCGGTGATACAGAGATCGACGAGCAGGCAACTGGCGATGCCCCACCCGAACCCGCTCCGGCGCGATGCCGAGCGCGGCGGAGAGGTCGCCGGCGATGGTGGCCGCCCGCTCGCCGGCGCCGGGCTCCCCCACCACGGGCTCGCCCGTCAACGAGAACCGCGCAAGCTCCGTGCTCGCCGCCGCAATGACCGCATCGTGGAGCCCGGGCGGCGTGCCCGCGAGCAGCCGCGCCACCGTGGCGGTGCGCATGACGGCATCGTCGCGGTGCGCATGGCGCAACGCCTCCATGCGCTCCCAGGCGAACAGCGCGACGGCGATGCCCTGGGCCGCGGCAAGCGCGAGCAGCAGCAGCGTGAGCTGGCCCGCGAGGCTCTTGGGCGCGAACCTCATCCGCGCTCGACCTTGCCCGCGAAGCGGTAGCCGCCGCCCCACACGGTGGCGATCAGCGCCGGGTGCTTCGGGTCGCGCTCGATCTTGCGCCGCAGGCGGCTTACCTGGTTGTCCACCGCGCGGTCGAAGGGCACGGCGCCCCGGCCCCGGGTCAGGTCGAGAAGCTGGTCGCGAGAGAGAACCATCCCGGGGCGCTCCAGCAGCGCCACCAGCAGCCGGAACTCGCCCGAGGACAACGGCGTCACCACCCCCGCCTCGTCCACGAGTTCACGCCTTCCGGTATCCAGCGACCAGCGGTCGAACCGGTACGTCCCGGCCGGCAGCGGCTCCCGGTCGGGCGGCAGGCTCCGCGCGCGCCGTAGCACGGCCTTGATGCGCGCCAGCAGCTCGCGCGGGTTGAACGGCTTGGCGACGTAGTCGTCGGCGCCCACCTCCAGGCCCACGATCCGGTCCGTCTCCTCGCCCATGGCGGTCAGCAGGATGACCGGGATGCGCGTCGTCTCGCGCAAATGCCGGCAAAGCGCGAGACCGTCCTCGCCCGGCATCATGATGTCGAGGACGACGAGGTCGACCGAAGCGGCCTTGAGCGCGCGCCGCGCGGCGGCCGCGCTCTCGGCCACGGTCACGCGCAGCTCGTGGCGTTCCAGGTAGCGCGCCAGCGGCTCGCGGATCTCGCGGTGGTCGTCGACCACGAGTATGTGCGGGGAGGCGTCCATGGGCGGGAGCTTACGCGCCTTCCCCGACGCCGCGCGAAAACTTTGTAACAAGCTGTGTCAGGCCGCCGCTCCGCCACGGCTGGCGACACTTTCGCGCCTTCGCCGGCAAGGTTCCGCGACATCCCCCGCCCATGTTCCCGTCATCCATCGACGACCGATGGATGGACCGACACAGGAGAGAACCGATGAACACGAAGACGAAGACACTGACCGCCATCGCCGTCGCCGCCGCCCTCGGCGGCACCGCCCTCGCCGGCGCGAGCTACGCCGGGCACCGCGGCGGCGACGGCATGGGCTTCCTCGACAAGGGGCAGCTCGGGGTCTCGGCGATGGAGATGTTCGACGCCATCGACGCCGACGGCGACGGCAAGCTCACCCAGGCCGAGATCGACAAGGTCCGCAACGACCGCCACGCGGCGCACGACGCCAACGGCGACGGCAACCTGAGCCTCGAGGAGTTCGCCGGGCTGTGGCACGAGACCACGCGGCCGCTCACCGTGCGCGCCTTCCAGATGCTGGATACCGACGGCGACGCGGTGGTCACCCGCGCCGAGTACGACCGCCCGCTCGCCGGCATCGTCGAACGCCTCGACCGCGACCGCGACGGCGGCCTCTCGCTGCGCGACCGCCGGCACGACGACGACGATCGCGGCGGCTGGTTCGACGACGACTGACCCCGTCCCGGCGGCATTCCGGCCAAGGTCCGTCCCTCTCGGACCGCGGCCGGGATGCCCCGGCGCTCACGCGCCGTCCGGCGGGAAGCGAAATTCCAACCGGCGGCGCATTGTGATCCGGACCGGAATCCCAATATCGAACATCCTTGGCCGACACGGGCGGCCCGGCCCCGGCGCCGCGGACCGACCGAAGGAGCATGACGATGACCGAAGACCGCTACCACCCCGCCTCGCGGCTGATGCACTGGATCATGGCGCTGGGCTTCGTCTTCATGTGGGCGTGCGGCTACGCGATGACGACGCTGGTCGAGGAGGATTCGCCGCTGGAGGAGTTCCTGTTCGACCTCCACATCTCGGTCGGGGTGACGCTGCTCGCCCTGCTCGTCGCGCGCGTCGCGATCCGCCTGGTCCACAAGCCGCCGCCGCTGCCGGACGCAATCCGCGGGATCGAGCGCAAAGCCGCGCATCTCGGCCACGCCGCGCTCTACGCGCTGCCCGCGCTGGTGATCGCGGCCGGCTGGGCGGAGACCAATTTCGGCGGCCACGCCGTGCAGTGGTTCGGCGTCGAGATGCCCCGGATCTTCCCCGAAACCGGGGAGGCGCTCCAGGACCTGTCCACGGACGTCCATATGTGGCTCGCCTACGGGATGCTGGCGGTCGCCGCCGGCCACGTCGCGGCGGCCTTCAAGCACCGCTGGTTCGACGGCCACGACGTCATCCACCGCATGACCTTGGGCGGCCGATAGGGGTGGCCATTCCGGAGCCGGAGGCGCGGAGAGGGCCCGCACCGCCCCGGCGAGCGACCATGACGGGCCCGGTCACGAAGAAGAGGAGATTCGCATCATGGTCGGCAAGCACATCGATTACGGACAGCCGGCGGCCGAAGCTGCTCTGAGCCGGCGCACGTTCCTCGGCCGCGCCACGATCCTCGGCGTCGCCGCGGCGGCGGCGGCGGGGCCGTTCGGCGCCACCCTGGCGAGTACCCCGGACGGGGACGGGAAGCCGTTCCTCATCGGACTGGAGGAGCACTTCGCGACACCCGGACTCCGGCGCCGGCAGACCGGCAAGGACGAGCGGCTCTTCGCGGGCGGCGGGCGCAGGCCGGAGCTGCTCGACCTGGGCGCGGGGCGGATCGCCGACATGGACGAGGCGGGCATCGACATCCAGGTGCTATCCGCCGTGACGCCGGGCGCGCAAAACCTGCCCGGCGGCGAGGGCGTGGCGTTCGCCCGCAAGCTCAACGACCGGATCGCCGGCGAGGTCGTCGCGGCATATCCGGACCGGTTCCGCGCCTTCGCCACGCTGCCGCTGAGCGAGCCCCGGGCGGCGGCCGACGAGCTCGAGCGCTCGGTGCGCGAGCACGGCTTCGTCGGCTGCATGAGCTACGGCCCCATCGACGGCAGGTTCCTCGACCATGCCGACTTCGCGCCGGTGCTTGCCCGCGCCGAATCCCTCGGCGTGCCGATCTACATCCACCCGAACTGGCCTTCGCCCGAGGCCATGGCGGTCTACTACGACGGGCTGGGCGATCCCCTGGCGAGCAAGATCCTCGGCGGCCCGGGCTATGGCTGGCACCAGGAGATCGCGCTCCATTGCCTGCGCCTGATCGTGAGCGGCGCGTTCGACCGCTTCCCCCGCCTTCAAATCGTCGTCGGGCACATGGGCGAAGGGCTGCCCTTCTGGTACTGGCGGGTCGGGGAGGACCTCGACCGCATCGCGAGCAGGAGGCTGCACAAGCCGGTGCAGCGGTATTTCCGCGACAACCTGTGGATCACGACCAGCGCCTTCTTCCGCGACGAGCTGCTGGCGCTCGCGCTCGCGACCATCGGCGAGGACCGGATCATGTTCTCGGTCGACTATCCCATGGCAAGCGCCAAGGCAGGCGCCGACTGGATCCGGGCCGTCGACCTGCCGCGAGCGACGAAGGAAAAAATCGCCCACGCGAACGCCCGGAGGCTGCTCGGGATCGGGCCGGGTTGAGGGCGAGGCCACCCGCCCGTCCGGGTCCCGGCTCACCTCGATCACCGTGCGCTTCGCCTCGGGCGTCCGCGCAAGCACGCGCCGCCGCATGAGCCACGACAGCGCCCGGCCCTCCGCCTTCATACGCGCGAGCACGACGGTGGAGGTGCCGGGCTGCGCGCGCACATGGCGCTCCCAGTCGTCCACGAGGCGGGTCAGCGTCTTCTCCTCGTCGTGACAGAGATGGAGCCGGTTGCGCATATCCGAATCCGACATCTGCGATCGTGTCCACTTAAGCCCTGGTGGACACCTCACAGGTGTCCACTCCCGATCGCACAGCCTCGTCACATCACGCTATACGGGGAAGGCGGCGAGCACACGGAAGTGCGCATCTATCCTGGGCTCGACGATCTGTTCGATGTCGTAAGGCGACCCGGCCCATGAACGCCGAAAGAGCAGCTCTCGCTCCCCCGGCGCGCTATCGAGTTCCTGAAGGGGCAGCTGACGGCGCGGCAAGCCCGGATGCGCGGGGGGCTACGGATGGCGGTAACGGGCGCGGGCGTAAACCCCGCTCGCGTCCGCAACAAGGCGTCGGCCTCCGACCCCCAATGCAATAGTCTTCAAATTTGCCCGATCGGTGCAGGCAGGTCGCCGAAGTCTGCCGAGCCTCAGCCGCGCGCGGCGGCGCGCGCTTCGCGGCGGCGTTCCCAGCGCGGCTGGAGGCAGATGTTGCCGAGGAACTCCAGCACCGTGTGCGCGGCGAGATAAGAGGTGATGCCGGTCCCCACGTCCAGGGTCGGGTTGACCTCCACGAGGTCGAGCCCGACCACATCGCAGTGCTCGGCGATCGCGGCGAGGGTGTCGCGCAGCTCCGCGTAGCTCATCCCGTTCGGTTCGGCCGATACGCATCCCGGTATCAGCGGCAGGTCGAGCACGTCTATGTCGATGCTCACATATGTCCGCGCATCGCGCGGGACCACGGATGCGACGCCTTGCGGGCCGACCTTGTGAAACTCGCCCATCGTCATCACGCGGTTGCCGTCGTCGATCGAATCGCGGATTTCCGATTCGGCGCTGCGAAGGCTGCGGATTCCGACCTGGGAGAGGCTCAGCACATGCTCCAACGGGGCGATGTTGCGGAACGGGTGGACGTTGGTGAAACGGAGATCGTGGATGAACGGAGCGTAGTCGATATGGGCGTCGAAGTGGATGACGTGCAGCGGCGCCCCGTCCTCGTAACCCCTTACGACGGGATAGGTCACCGAGTGGTCGCCGCCGAGCATGACCGGCAGCGCTCCGGTGGCGAGCACCGCCCTGGTCATCTCGGTCGCGTTGTCGAACGTGCTGTTCACGTCGGTCGGCCACACGTCGACGTCGCCGACATCGGCGATGGTCTCGTTCGCCATCTCATATGCAAGGTAGGTGCGTTCCGTCTCCGGGTCGTAGAACCCGGCATCGGGGGCGGCGAAGCGCAGCGAATGCTCGCGAATCGCGCGCGGTCCCATGCGCGAGCCGGCGAGGAACGGCGAGCCTTCGTCGAAGGGGACCCCGAAGACCGCGATGTCGGCGTCGAGCGCGCCGAGATCCGTTTCGATCGGCGCGCGCAGGAAGGAGGGGATGCCGACGAACGGCCGGTTGAGATGGAGTCCGGAACGTCTGCTGCTCGATGTCATGTCCGGTCCTCCGGGTATGCTGGATGACTCTTGCTGGGTAGCGGCGCCCGACTGTCCCGCCGAAACGCTTTCGAAGGGAACCGCCTAAGCCGACCCGGTTGAGATCGCGCGGGACTTCCCGAGGTGCCTTGTTCGGCGATGCAGGCGAATGTCAGACCGCCTGAAGGCGATTCCGATCCGGGCGGGAGGAGCATTCTGAATGTGCTGTCGCGATGCGAGAAACAAAGTCCTTCGACGGCGCGATGGAGCATGCTCTCGTCGCGTACACCCGGGCCGATGACAGGCTGCCGTTCCGCGCCGCGAATAGGAATCGACGCCGCGCAACGCTCGCACCGCGCCAAACGGTGGCTGGCCGGCGTCGACGGGAACAATCGGGGACTTCGCCGTCGCGTTCGGAGTTGCGAAATGCCCGTACGTGAGGGAAGCGATTTTGCGGCGCCCGCCTGCGCCAGGTCACTTCGTCGCGCGCTACGACCGGGATTCCTGATGACGAACGAATGATCAAGGTCCTGCCGGGCACCATCCTGACTCCGACGAGTGCGCCGATCTTTTCGGGCGAGGCCAGTCACGAGCTTCCATCCCAATTACCAAATTCACTATGATTTCATACTGTGATATATTGTTTATTCTAATGCAAACTTCATGATGAGGGATCAAGATGTTGGCCTCAATCAAACGAGCGTGGACTGTCGTACTCGGGGCAACCATCGCAGCAGGCCTCGCCTTCTCCGGCGGGCCCGCCAATGCGGATCTCCTGGCCGAGATCAAGAAACGGGGCGAATTCGTCGTCGGAACCGAGGCACGTTTCCCGCCCTTCGAGTTCGTTAAGGACGGCAAGATCGTCGGCTACTCGACGGACATCATGGCGCACATCATGAAGGCGTTGCCCGGGGTCAAGCTGAAGCGGCTCGACCTTCCCTGGCAGGGCATCCTTCCGGGCCTGGCCGCGGCCAAGTTCGACTATGTCGTTACCTCGGTCACGGTCACCAAGGAGCGCTACGCGAAATACGCGCTGAGCCTGCCGATCGCGGACGCGACCATGGCGCTGGTCAAGCGCAAAGGCGACGATTCGATCAAGGCGCCGGAAGACATCGCCGGGCACGCGGTCGGCTCGCAGGCCGGCTCGGCACAGCTTCAGGCCCTTCAGGCCTTCGCCAAGGGGCTCTCGAGCAAGGGCAAGGGAGTCAAGGGGATCAAGACATACGTCGACTTCAACGAGGCCTTCGCCGATCTGGCGGCGGGACGGATCAGCGCCGTCTGCAACAGCCTGCCCAACCTGCTCGAGCTGGTGCGCAAGCGCCCGGACAGGTTCGAACTGGTGCTGCCGACCTTCGGTCCCAAGAAGTATTTCAGCTGGGCCGGGCGCAAGGACGCCGAGAGCGCCTCGCTCGTGGCCTTCATCGACCAGCGGCTCGCCGAGTTGAATAAGTCGGGTGTGCTGACCGAACTGCAGAAGAAATGGTTCGGCGGCCCGATGGAGCTGCCGGCCGACAAGCTGCCGGTCCCGGCCGACTAGGCGCCCGACGGCAACCGCCCGCCCGGCCGGCTTGTGCCGTGCGGGCGGGCGCGGGCGTCGGGGCTTGACGGGTCTCGCGGGTGGATTTTCTCGGCGTAATTTCGAGTCACTACAACGCCTTCCTCGTCGGGGCGGCGATGACCGCCGTGGTGTCGGCGGTGTCCATCGCGCTCGGCATGATCCTCGGGCTCTGGCTCGCATTCGGTCTCATCTCGCGAAACCGGCCGCTCCGGCGCGCTTCGGCCGTCTACCGCAGCGCCTGGCGCGGGACGCCCATCCTGGTGCAGCTCCTGATCGTCTTCTATCTGCTCCCGGAAATCGGTCTGGACGTGCCTCCGGTCGCCGCGGCGATCATCGCGCTCACCATGAACACCGCGGCGTTCCAGGCCGAGATTTTCCGGGGCGGGCTGCTCACCATCCCCTCCGGCCAGGTCGAAGCCGCGCGCATGCTCGGGATACGAGTCCTGCACATCCGGGTCAGGATACTGATCCCGCAGATGATGCGCCTGGTCCTGCCGGCGCTCATCAATGAGACGATCAGTATCCTCAAGAACTCGTCCTTGATTTCGGTGATCGCGGTCACCGAGCTCATGCGCACCAGCCAGCAGGTTGTCTCCGTCACCTACCGCCCCCTGGAGACCTACATGATCGCGGCGGTCGTCTATCTCGCGATGAATCTCGTCCTCGCCCGCGCCGGTGCGTGGTTCGAGAGACGCCACGCGCTCGCGGCGCGCTAGCGGGTCCGAGGAACGCCGTGTCCTTCGACATCGACATCGTGCTCCGCTACGGCCCGCTGTTGCTGTCGGGGTTGTGGACGACGGTTTATGTCTGCGCGCTGGCATCGCTTCTGGCGGTCGCCGCCGGCCTTGCGGCCGCGCTTCTCTACGGCCTGCCGTTCCGCCCCGTGAAGCTCCTGTGCCGGGCCTATATCGAAATTATGCGCGGGACCCCGATCCTGATCCTGCTGTTCATATTGTACTATGGCGGACCGTCCGCCGGTCTGACCCTGGAGGCAGAGACGGTCGGGATCGTCGGCCTCGGGTTCTATGGCGGCGGGTATTTCGCGGAGATCTTCAGGGCCGGCTTCCAATCCATCCCGCCCGGGCAGATCGAGGCCGCGCGCATGCTCGGCATCCCGCGTCCGGCGATCGTCGCACGCATCCAGATCCCGCAAATGCTGACGCTGATCATCCCGCCGTCGACCAATCAGGTGATTATTCTGACCAAGGAATCGGCCTTGTTGTCGATCATCACGGTGGCGGAGTTGACCAAGAACACCACGCAGATGGTCAACGAGACCTTTGCCGTGGTCGAGCCCTATGTCGCGGTTGCCCTGCTCTACTGGCTGATCATCGAGGGTATCGCATTGGCCGGCGGGGCGCTGGAACGCCGGTTCAGCCGCGCATCGTGAGCGAGGAGGCGGAAAGCGGCACCATGGAAGGCAAACCCGTGGTCCTGGTCGAGGGCCTGCACAAGCGGTTCGGCACGACACATGTCCTGAAGGGAATCGACCTTGCGGTCGAGAAGTCGCAGGTGGTCTGCGTCATCGGGCCGTCCGGATCGGGCAAGAGCACCCTTCTGCGGTGCATGGCGTTTCTCGACCGATACGACGAGGGCCGGGTGTTCATCGAAAACCGGCTGCTGGGCTATCGCGAGGCCGATGGCGAGCTGAAGCCCGACAGCGAGCGCAACATCGACAGCGTCCGCAGCGTCATCGGCATGGTTTTCCAGCACTACAACCTTTGGCCGCACATGACGGCGCTGGGCAACGTGACCGAAGCGTTGCGCGTGGTCAGGAAGCTCGGCAGGCGGGAGGCGGAACAGATCGGCATGGAGATGCTGGCCAAGGTCGGGTTGGACGACAAGGCGCACGACCACCCGGCCCGTCTCTCGGGCGGACAGCAGCAGCGCACCGCGATCGCCCGGGCGCTGGCGACGCGTCCGCACGTGATGTATTTCGACGAGCCCACCTCGGCGCTGGATCCGGAGCTCGTGGGCGAGGTGCTTCAGGTGATGCAGGAACTCGCGGGCGAGGGCATGACCATGGTCGTCGTCACCCACGAGATGGGGTTCGCCGCCCATGTGGCTGACGAAGTCGTGTTCATGGACGGAGGCGAGGTCATCGAGCACGGTCCCCCGGACGACATCTTCAAGCGGCCGCGGAGCGAGCGCCTGCGCGAGTTCCTCGATACCTGGCGATCGCGCGCGATATAGCGGCAGGGGCCGGGCAAGACCCCGCCCGGAGGCGACGCCGGGGCCGGTCGAGCAAGCCTTTGCACCCTGGGCCAAGGAGAGAACCTGCGTCGCCTACCGGCCCCCGTCGGCCTGTCCACTTCGAATCTCGGTGCACCCTGGGCGATTCGTCAAAAGGTGGGAGGCGTGTTGACCCAGAGCACGCGGGCGACCGTATTTCCGTTGTTGGCGAACGAGTGTGTCAGTTCGGAGCGGAAGACGAACGAGTCGCCCGCCTCCAGGGCATAGGACATGTTGTCGATGGTCAGAAAAAGCGACCCCTCTATAACCAGGCCGAACTCCTCTCCGGAATGCTGGATCTCTCCGTTGCTGCCGCCACCGGGGGGAATGATGTACATGTCGGCCTGAAGCAGCCTGCCCTTTTTCGCCGGCGCAAGCTGTTCCAGTCGCATCCGGTCCCCGTCGGACTCGTCGCCGTCGACAAGAAGCACATTCCTCTTGTTCGCCCGCGTGACGATTTCACCCTCTCCGGATCCGAATATGTCGCTGATACTCAAGCCCAGCGCGACCGCGATCTTGTGCAACGTGCTCAAGGAGGGCGTTGTCCGGTCGTTCTCGATTTTCGACAACAGGCTCTCCGAGCACCCCACGAGCTTTGCAAGGTCTCTGAGGGTCAATCCCTTGACCAGACGCCAGTGCCGTATCCGTCCGCCGAGCCTGATGCCCGCGTCTCCATCCTGGCTCAGGTCACCGCTCATTCTGCACTCTCCTGTCGGCAGGTCCGGGGTCGGCGGCGCGGCGGGGAACGCCCGGCTGCGCGGGTGACGCCCAATCCCGGTCGGACCCGGCAGCTCGTTCGACTCCCGAAGTATTTCCCCGCGACGGATTGCGATGTCTCGTTAACCCGGATATCCCGCGAAAAGGGGGGTCGTCCGACTCCTTGAGCGTCGTTAATTCATTTTTTAAGAGAAAATTATCAAGGGCCAAACACTGACAGAATGTAACCATAAAGCGTTCGCCCTTTCAAACTGTCGCAAGCCAGCGCGCGGCGGCCCCTGAAAAAACGCTAATTCATCCGCTATACGCACGAATATCTCATTGGAAAGGCGTTTCCGGGCGCCAGGCTCGGGGTTGACCGCAACCGCGAGAGCACGCGCGTTCATCCGGAGCCGCTGTACCGGCAGCCGCACGGGACGGTGCCGACGCGCCGATACCGTGGGGACTTTCGCCCGGGCGGCGCGGGCGTGCGGACGGGGACAGATGCGCCGTGGACATCGTCGCGCCATTCCCGGAAACCACACTAATGTAGGCATAATACACACAATGTACTCATCATCTCTGCGCTATAACCCGGTCGGAAGCATGGTTCGTTTCACCACGACCACCGAATCGCGTGCAACCGGATGCGTTTTTTTTGAAAGCAAACCCGACTCCTGGGGGCACAGCCTTCCCGGTCGTGGCCGCGGCCGCAGCGCTCGTCTCGGGGCTCCATTTCGAATACGAGGTCACCGGGGACGGAGAACGATCCCGCGACCGCCGATATCGCGCGTCTTCCGGAACCGGGCGACCTGTCGGCTCGGCGCGCCCGACGGGTCTCGCACGGCGGCTAGAGCCCGCCCCACCGGAATGCCCGCCATCCCGGCGTGCGGGCGTCTTGAGCCTACAAGGGGGAGAGAGCGGCGGCATGGCATCCGATGATCGGAAGGACACGGGTGTCGTGACCACGACGCCCGCCGACGAGATCGCCTACCGGCGCTATGTCGAGAGCTTGGCGGATCTCGCCGAGGCCAATGAGGCGCTGGCCTCGATACTTGCGGAGAATCCTTACAAGGGCCGCAGGATCGCCGGCGGCCGGCGGAAATACCGCCTGGCCCGCAAGGACGAGCCGACCATGGGTGCGACCTGCACCTTCGACGAAGGCGAGGTGTCGATCTTCACCCCGGAGGCGTCGTGATGCTTCCCCCGGTGGATCAACGCGACCGCCCGATGACCCGGGACCCGTCCGACGCGCTCAAGCCGGAAACGACCCGCCGGTCGACGATCGCGGTGACCGCGATCCTCGCGGCGATCCTGATCGGCGCTCTGGGGCTTCTGCTGTGGGGCATCGTCGGCGCGCCCGCAGGAGCGTGCACGATCTTCGGATGGAGTTGAGAGGTTGGCCGCCCGTCTTCCTGTAGGTTGCCGGGCGGCCTGCAGGAAAGGCCCGGGTTCTTATCTCCGGCCCGGCCTACCCGGCAACGCCGAACAGCATTCCGTCGAGAGCAAACCCGGCCAGAGAGGCGGGGCCGTCGGATCCGTCGCGCTGAATGGCTGCCTGCAGAGACGGCTGGGCGTCGGTGAGATCGTCGAGATGTTCGATCTCCGTCGCCGAGGACGGGCCTGCAGCGACAGCAAGTACAAGCGTGAACCCGCCGATGAGTGTGCGCAAGACCGCGCAGCCGGTCGCGCGGCTTCGGGTCTTGCCACTCACGAACTCCGCAGCCTCGGCCCGGCCCGTAAGGGGCCTGCCGTCAACCGTCGTCGCCTTCACCGGTTCCTTGCTCCCAAGCGCTTTTCTTCTTGATGATCCTACACCGGTTGCCGTTCTTGCCGACAGGGCGTGTTTTGGAACCGCCGCGGCACCGGGGCTGCCGACACCTGCATAGGCGAGGACGCGGACTCGCACCTTCGACGCCGGCGCGATCGGCGGATCACGCGCTTGTGGGTCGATCCCGACGACCTCCAGGACCTGCCTGTCATAGGTCTCGAGGCGGTCCAGCTCATACCCTTCAGGCTCCGACATGGCGGGAGCAGGAACAAGGGCGGCGCGGCCTTCTTGGGCGGCTCGTTCGACGGATCGAGGCGAGACCGCTGCCAGCGGGCGATTT
The DNA here is from genome assembly GCA_965202835.1 of Alphaproteobacteria bacterium. Lineage (GTDB taxonomy): Bacteria > Pseudomonadota > Alphaproteobacteria > MPNO01 > MPNO01 > MPNO01. The sequence continues at coordinate 985,238 of CBDBCA010000003.1, forward strand.
CCCTTCGGGCCGCCCCATTGACGTCGCGGACGTTCCGGTGTGGATTGGCGATATGCGTCCAATTCGCAATCGGGGAGATGTTCTCCCGTTGCCGCCGCCACGAAGCCGTTGAATCCGAACGGCGTCGTGAATGCCGCCTCATCGCCGGCAGTATCGGGCAGGCGACACCGTGGAAGTCGAATTGCGCGTGTTCGGACGGAACCGGCCCGTCGCGCCTCGCAACGATGACGCTCGCCACCGCCGTGCCGTGACGCCCGGCGGTCGAGGGTGGATCGGGATCGCCGGGAGGGGGTCGGTGGGAGGGGGATGGGAAACCGCGGTATCGGGGTCGGTCCTGCCGATCCGCCGCAGCTCGAACTCCCAATGGCCGATGTCGATCCCGTCGTCGATCACCGCGACTTGGGCGCCGGCGCCCGGCGCCGTCCCCGCGCCGTCGCGCCGCGCGATCCTCGCGTAGGCCGTCGCCGCACCGATCTGGCGAAGGCCCCAGGCCGCGGCGTACTCCGCGTCGCTCTCGTACGGGCCGGCCAGGGCCTGAAGGTCCGCGGGCCGGGCGGAGAGCGGCGGAACCCGGACGGCCGAGGGCGGATCGGGATCGACGGGAGGGGGGATCGGCAACGACCGGGGGAGGGTCTCCGGCAGTGCCGGAGCCGCCGCCTCCTCCTCCGCAACCGGCCGCAAGCAGCGCCAGGGCGGCTGCCGCGGCGAATCATGCCGCCCGCGCCTTCGTTTCTCCCATCTGTCCCGGCGTGCTCCTCCCCGGCACTGGTATGCCCGGCAAGCGACGCGTCATACCCGCGCTCCGGCTCGGCCGATGCGTCCGGCCCGCCCGGGAGACAACGGGGTCGCAACCGTTTCGGGCTTGCACGGCACGGCCCGGGACGGAGCGGATCGTGCGGCCGGTCGGGCCGGTGAGATTGCCGCTTCCGCGGAAGCCGGTCACCACGTCTCTCTCGAGTGGGCGCCGATCGCCAGATGGGCCGGGTCCCGGGAATGGAAGCGGCTTGCCCGCCGATTCTCCAGCAGCTCCACGATCCTCGCGGCCGCGGCCGGCTCGTCAAGCATCGACCCGTGCCCGCCCTCGACGGCGAGGACCTCCGCGCCTCTCGATTCGAGGAAAGCGACCTCGGCCGCGGTCAGCCGGCCGATCTCCCGGTCCGTCGTGCCGTAGGCGTAGATCACCCTGGACAGGTCCGTCCCCGCGAGGAGGCGGGTGTAGCGGTGCTTCCCGAGCGCGCCCTGGAACGCCGCCTGCATCCGGAGCCAGCGCGGCAGCACGCCGTTCTCCAGCGGCGCGTCCGGATCGTCGGCCAGGTCGAACCGGGTGAGCGTGGTGCCGCCCTCGTAGTACCAGGCGACGGTGCTTCCGTCGTGCAGCTTGCTCAGCCGGTTCTCGTACATCTCCCGCTCAATGTCGAGCCGCCCCGCCATGATGACATAGCGGTCCGCGCCGCCCGGACCCTTGAGCGCCAGGTAGCGGGGCACGATGAACGAGCCAAAGGAGTGGCTGAACAGCACCACCCGCTTGCTCCGCGCCCTGAAGTGGCGGATCACCCGGTCGAGGATCTCGACGCTCAAATCCATCTCCGCCTGGACCCGCGCGACGCTGTCGAGCCGCCTGTCGTCCAACAGCCCCGGGTTCAGGGTCTGCACCTGGTGCACGTTGACCAGGATCCGGTTGTCGTGGCCGGGGAACTCCGTCAAATCCGTCCCGGAGTCCAGCTCGGTGACGGGGCCTCCCTGCGAGAACAGCCAGACCGTGTCGGCTTCGGGATCGCCGCCCGGCACGATCCGATAGAGCCGCGTCACGTCATCCGGCAGAGCGGTGACGGGTACCAACAGCCGCGTGGCGATTTGCCGCGCCCCGACGATCTTCTCGCGCGCAACGAGGGCGAGGAGGTCGGGCCCGGCGTCCCCGGTACAGGCGCCGCGCTCCGCCCCCGCCCCGAGGCGGAAGCTCAGCCTGAGACGCGCCGCCGTCTCGCCGCGCCGGGTGTCGTGCTCGACGTCGAGCCCCACCCTCGTGCAGCCCAGCCGGTAGCCCGCGCCGGCCGCGAGGTGCCAGGCGTCCGTGCCGCCGATGCCTTCGGGACGCTGTCCGCCCCGGTCGATCTCGCGGAACGCCCGCCCACGCATCTCCCAGCGGTCGTCCGGGGCGAAACGGTAGCGCAGTTCGGGGCCGCCCACGGCGTACTCGGTCAGGCGTGCGCCGCCGGCATCCCATGCGGTCCGCCCGGAGAGGGGGATGTACCAGTTCGCGCCGATGCGTCCTCTTCCGCTCTGGTAGTCCGCCCCCAGGCTCGCCTGGCGGTGCGTCCTGGCACGGCCGGAGCCGGGGATGCGGTTGAGGTCGTGGAACGCGTTCAGCCCGACGATACCGCCCGCGCCCTCGAAGCGGTAGACGATCCCGAGCGAGCCGCCCAGGAGGCTTCGCTCTTCCGGTCCCCGGGAAAGCACGAGGCCGGGCTGGAGAAAGAGGGCGCTGCCCGGTCCCGCGTCCCGCCGCAGAGGGATCGCCGCGTCGATCTCGACGCTGGCGCTGGCGCCGGGCTCCCGTGTCTCGCCGCCGGCCGAGAATTCGTGATGGGGCCGTTGCCGGCCCGGCCCTTCCGCCGCTTCGCCATGGCCGCCCGCGCAGGCGGCGAGCGCGAGGACCGCCGCCAGGCCAGGAAACGGGTTCCGCGGGCCGCGGGGCGCCGCGCCGGGCCGGCCGCCGCAATGCCGCGGGCGATGGCGTTCATGCACGGACTCTCTCCAGTTCACCACCGCCGTACCGCTTGCCGGAACGGCTCCGGAAACCACCGGCGTCGAAGTCGAACACGGTGCCAGGCAGAGGAGCTGGCGCGCCCCGGTCGTTCGGCGATGCCGTCGCGGCGCAGGCCTCGGCACGGGCAGCTATTCGTCCGGCGCCGGCGCCAGCACCGTCCCCGACAGGGGCGACCGGGCCGGGGCCTTCCGGCGGGTGTCGCGCCCGAGCGTCACGTGCCTAGCGATGCGCATCGCCTTTCGGATCTCGCCCGCATAGGACGCCGGCAGGTCGGCCTCGAGAACGATACTGTCGACGGTCGACCCGCACGCGCGGATCTCGTCGGCGTAGCGGATGCCGAAGAGGTGGACGGTGACCGCCTTGTCCCCTCTGGGCGCGGAGTGGAAGCTGCCGCGGAGTTCGCGGACCAGCCGGTCGAAGTTCATGGCGTCGCTCCCGTCAACAGAAACAGGCAATCTCGAGCGGCCCGCTCCGGAGCGCGAAGGCCCTCCCGCGGCCCCGGTCGCGGACGATGACCACGAACTCGCCGATGACGAGTATCGCCTGGCAATCGTATCCCAGGTTCCTGGAACCCCAGGTCGCCGTCCTGCAGAGGGTATCGCCGACCCAGCTCCACGTTCCTTCGACGCGCCTGCCGCGCGACACGCCGGTCATCCTGCCGTCGGCGGTATAGCGCAAGACCCTCGCCTCACCGGTGAAGTCGCGGTCGACGACCCATTCCCGGAATTCCTTCTCGGTGGTGATCCGTTTGTCTTCGTTTCCGCCATCGTGCCGGATCGGCTTGCAAAGGGCCGATGCTCGGATAACCGCGCAAATGCACGTCGGGTTCGGACCCTGAAGTCGCATCGGTGACCGCGAAACGCGTCGTCTGGAGTCCTTTTAGCGGATTGTCCATGAGTTAGTTGTGTATCTTGTGATGAGAATTATGTGGTTTTCGGATATGCTCGCAGGCGCGTCCGAGCCGGATACCCTCCGCTCGCCGGGATTCCGGGCGATCCGGCCGCGAACCGGGAGGGTCGATTGAAGAGCCGCGACGAGCTGGCCCGCGAGGTCGAGGTCCTGGGCGCGCGCATCGCCGCCCTGAGCGCGGCGGTGCTGCGCCTCGGCTCGAGCCTCGACCTCGCCACCGTGCTGCAGGAGGCCGCCGACAGCGCCCGCACGCTCACCAACGCGCGCTACAGCCTCATCGTCACCGTCGGCGAGACCGGCGAGGCGCGCGAGTTCGTCACCTCCGGGCTCTCCCCCGACGAGCACCGCGAGCTCGCCCAGTGGCCCGACGGCCCGCGGCTGTTCGCGTATCTGCGCGACCTGCCGGGCTCGTTCCGGCTCGCCGACCTGCCCGAGTGGTTCCGCGCGCGCGGCTACTCCGACGAGCTGGTGCGCGAGAAGACCCTGCAGGGCACCGCGATGCGCCATCGCGGCGTGCCGGTCGGCAGCTTCTTCCTCGCCGGCAAGGCGGACGCGCCGGAGTTCAGCGCCGCCGACGAGGAGATGCTGGAGCTGTTCGCCTCGCAGGCGGCGGCGGCGATCGTCAACGCGCGGGCCCACGAGCAGGAGCGGCGCGCGCGGGCCGACCTCGAGGCCCTGATCGAGACCTCGCCGGTGGGCGTGGTGGTATTCGACGCCCGCACGGGGCGGGCGGTGTCGTGGAACCGGGAGGCGAACCGGATGGCCGAGCCGCTGCGTTCGCCGGACGCCTCCGCGGAAGGGGTGCCCGACGACGTGACCTGCCGGCTCGGCGACGGGCGCGAGATTGCGCTCGACGAGCTGGCGCTCACCGAAGCGCTGAAGAGCGCCGGGACGCTGCGCGCCGAGGAGGTGGTGCTCCAGGCGCCCGGGGGGCGCAGCGTCTCGATGCTGGTCAACGCGACGCCCATCCACGGCGAGGACGGCGCGGTGGCCTCGGTTGTGGTCGCCATGCAGGACCTCGCGCCGCTGGAGGAGCTCGACCGGCTGCGCACGGAGTTCCTGAACATGGTGAGCCACGAGCTGCGCACGCCGCTCGCCGCCATCAAGGGCTCGACCGCCACGGTGCTGGGCGCCCCGCCGGTGCTCGACCCCACCGAGCTGCACCAGTTCTTCCGGGTCGTCGACGAGCAGGCCGACCACATGCGCGGCCTCATCGCCGACCTCCTGGACGCGGGCCGCATCGAGGCGGGCACGCTCTCGGTCGCGCCCGCGGCCACGGAGTTGGGGGCGCTGATGGAGCAGGCGCGCAGCGCGCTGCTCAACGCCGGCACCGCCCACACGGTCCTCGTCGACCTGCCGGAGGACCTGCCCCTTGTGCTCGCTGACGGCCCGCGCATCGTGCAGGTGCTGAACAACCTGCTCGCCAACGCCGCGCGACACGCGCCCCCCTCTTCGCCCATCCGGGTCGCGGCGTCCCATGACGGCACGCATGTCGCGGTCTCGGTCTCGGACGAGGGCCCGGGAATCCCGGCGGACCGGCTGCCCCGCCTGTTCCGCAAATACGCCGTCCCCGGCGACGGGGACGCGGAGCCCGGCCTGCGGGGGTCGGGCCTCGGCCTCGCCATCTGCAAGGGGCTGGTGGAAGCCCATGGCGGACGCATCCGGGCGGAGAGCGGCGGGCCGGGCCAGGGCACCCGGTTCATCTTCACCGTCCCGCTGGCCGGGGACGCTGCACCCGCGCCCGGCACCACACGCGACGGCGCCCGTCCGTCCGGTCCGGACGGCGGCCCGGCGCCCGTGCTGGTGGTCGACGACGACCCGCGGATGCTGCGCTTCGTCCGCGACGCGCTCGCCCAGGCCGGCTATGCCCCGCTCGCGACCGGCGACCCTGGAGAGCTGCCCCGGATCGTCAGGACCGAGAGCCCCTGCCTGGTGCTGCTCGACCTGATGCTGCCGGGCGCCGATGGTATCGAGCTCATGGAGACCCTGCCAGAGCTGGCCGACATCCCGGTCATCTTCATCTCCGCCTACGGGCGCGACGAGACCATTGCCAGGGCGCTGGAGCGGGGCGCCGCCGACTACCTCGTCAAGCCCTTCTCGGCGACCGAGCTCACGGCGCGAATCCAGGCGGCGCTTCGCAAACGGGCCGGGCCGGAGACCTTCGTGCTCGGCGATCTTGCGATCGAGTACGAGGCGCGGCGGGTCACCGTGGCCGGGCGCCCGGTGCGCCTCACCGCCACCGAATACGAGCTCTTGCGCCTGCTCACTCTGAACGCGGGGCGGGTCTCGACTTACGAGTCGCTGATCCGCCGGCTCTGGAGCGGACGAGACCCCGGCGATCCGGACCGGGTGCGCACCTTCATCAAGCAGCTGCGGCGCAAGCTCGGCGACGACCCGGCCCGGCCGACTTGGATCCTCAACGAGCGCGGCGTCGGCTATAGCATGCCAAGGCCGGAATAGTAGCGCGGGCGCCGCGGCCGTGCGTGTTGAATGTGAGGTGCGCCCCGAACGGCCTTACCTCCCCCTGCCTCGACAGCGCGATCCCGCTCACTGCGGCCAAGGAAGGTAGCCTGGGCGCGAATGGCCGGGGGACGGCGCGAAGACCGCCAGCATCCCGTCACCCGGAGCGTCCCCGGAGACGCAACGTAAGCTCGCCCGGACAACACCAGGGCCATCCAGCCGACGACACGGATATCGGAAGCCTTGAAGCGGACCGGTTTACTCGCTTTCGATCTGCCACGCGGCCCGGTTCCGTATACAGGACGCGAGGCCGGCCTCGTCGATCCATTCCTTCGTGTCTCCGGCGTGCTTGCGGAAGGCCTCTTCAACGGCGCCGATGACATCCTCCTGGCAGTCGCGGCCGCCCCCCAGGCCGGCCTGCCCGGCGGCGGGTCGACAACAAGATTCAGCCAGCGGCCGTCCGCCAGCCCCACCGACGCCGTGAACCAGTCGGGCTCCCGGTGGTCCCGTCCGTCAGGGAATCTGGATTGCGCTTCATTCGCATAGGTGACTTGGTGCTGCCGGTTGCGGCAGTGCCGGCCCCGTCGGGGCGTGAGGACGCCAGAACCGCTGTCCCGGCGAGAATCTGTTGGTCGATTACGCCGGCATGACGGTCCCGACCCTGCCCGATCGGGGTGTCGGGGCGGCCATACGGCGAGGCGACGCTGACCCGGGAGATCGGAGAATGGTGCGCTTCCGACGTGCGCCGGTTTCAGAACCTGGGCGCGCCGCAGTCGGTCGTGCCCGCCAACATCAAGCCGGCGGTGATAAAGCCGGCGCGTTACGAGCCGCTGCCGAATGAGACCTACGCGGATCTGCTCGATCGCCATGACGTCCAGCGCTTCCCGGCGCGCGTGAGAAAGCCGCGCGAAAAGGTGCTTCTCGAGCA
>CBDBCA010000004.1:0-33513 GCA_965202835.1 Alphaproteobacteria bacterium
AGGCGGCGTGGATCAGGTCGACCGCCTTGACGCAGCACCCCGCCGCCCAGGCCCCGTTGCGCCGCCAGCGCGCCCGGTCGAGCAGCGGGAACGGCGCGCCGCTCGCGATCAGGCGGTGGGCCTCCTTCCAGTCCTCGCGCACCAGCATCCGCGCGATGTCGACCATCTGCGCCGCCTCGGCGAGCTTGAGCTGGATCGTGACGTGCTCGGCGACGCGCGAGCGGTTGTAGGTCGAGACCTGGTCCCTGAGATAGCCCGCGTAGTCGTCATAGGCCGCCTGCGCCGCCCCGATCATCGGCGCCGCCACCAGATGGGGGATCAGCGGGAGCAGCGGCAGCCGGTAGGCGTCGCTCATACCCTCCGTTTCCGGCGGATAGCCGGGCTGCGACGGGGCCATGTCGAGCACCATGTGGCGGGGAACGAACAGGTCGCCGCACGCCACGTCCTTGCTGCCGGTTCCGATCAGGCCCGAGACCTGCCAGGTATCGATGACCTCGATGTCGGCCGCGCGCACCAGCACGATGCGCGGGCCGGGCGCCTCGTCGTCCGGCCCCCGCCCGATCGCGCCCAGCATCATCCAGTCGCTCGAATCCACCCCGCTGGCATAGGGCCAGCGCCCCGACAGCCGGTATCCGCCGTCCGCCGGGGCGAGCTTGCCGGCGGGAAAGACCAGGGTCGAGCCGATCAGCGCGTCGGCGTCCTCGCCCCAGATCTCCTCCGCCGCGCGGGGCGGCCAGTAGGGCAGCATCCAGTTATGCGCGACGATGTTGATATAGACCCAGGAGGTAGCCGCGCAGCCGCGCCCGAGCTCGACGGTGACGTCGATCATGACGCCGTAATCGGTCTCCACCCCGCCGTAGCGCTCGGGCTTGAGGATGTCCCACAGCCCGGCCGCGCGAAGATCCTCGATGGTCTGGTCCGGGATGCGGCGGATGCGCTCGGCTTCCGGCGCGCGTTCCCGCAGCACCGGGACCAGGGATCGGGCGGCTTCGACGATCCGTTCTCGGGTGGGTTCCGCCATGGACGGAGTTTAGGAATTCGCCCCTATGGGGTCCATCGCGGCGATCCCATATGATGCCCGCCGGGGCCGCGCGAAGGGGAGGGCGGTCGATACAGGACGAGCGGTCGGCATGTTGGCCGCGCCGGAATTGGTCACGACCGGGTCCGCGGGCGGCGTACAACGGTTTGTCTTTGCGGCGAGTGGAATTCAACTCCGCTGGCGGTCGTGCCTCCGTCCGAAATCCGTCCTGTCGCGGCCCGGCCCCGCATCCTATATCCTCGGAGGGAAGCATATGGCGCATTCATACCGCTACGCCTCGAAGGACCCGTCATGGTTGTGAGAAATACCTACAAATACCGATTCAAGGTGGGTGGGAAGGTCGTGCATTGTGGCATCACATCCGACCTGGCGCGCCGGGAGGACGAACACCGCCGCCGGTGGCCGACAGGTCGCATCGAACAGGTGGGTCCGGCGACCACGCACGAGGAAGCGTGGAACTGGGAGAGGCGGCAGGCCGAGCAGCGTTCCAGCGCCGCTCCCTGATGCCCTCGCAGGAACCTTCCGAGAAGCATACGGATTCCGAGCACGCCGTCTCCCGCAATCATGTGATGATCACCGGCGCCGGTTTCAGCCGCGCCGTCGTCCCCAGCGCGCCCCTGCTTGTCGACGATTTCAACAACGATGCCCTGCAGGGCAAGGTCCTTGGCTTGCCCAATGCGAGCCGTTTGCTGGATTGGGAACGAAACCTCCACCCGAGCGGTCACATCGACATCGAACGCTTGATGACACGTCTCGACGCGTTGATGCCCTATGACTACGGCGAAGAAGCGGACAACGCGGCAAACGAATATGCCTTTCTCCTTTCGGAACTGAAGAGAGCGTTCCTCGACCGGCTCTATGAGGCTCGAGAAGGGGACATCCATCTGGAGGAACTGAATCGCTTCGCGGAGTACTGCGAGGCCGATCGCTGCAGTTGCATCACTTTCAACTACGACGATTTCCTCGACGAGGCGCTGGCGCGGACCGGCAGTTGGAACCCTTATTGGGGATACGGGTTCTTCTGTCAGTCATCGCAGGACACCATCGCTAGCTTCGACGAATTGGAAACCGGCTCGGTCCTGCGGCTGCTGAAGCTCCACGGGTCGATCAACTGGCGGCCGAAACTGGGCTATGCGAGCCCGGTTGCGATCGACAGCATCACGCACCATCACGACTGGCTTGGCATCGGTCTTCGCTACGCGCAAGTCGGCGATCACCTCGAACCCGAACCCGTGATGGTCCCGCCCGTCCTGTCGAAGTCCAGCCTCGTCGAGCAACTGGTACTCCGGCTGGTCTGGTCGCAGGCGTTCGCCAGCCTGGAGACGGCCCACGAAGTCACCTTCATCGGCTATTCGTTCCCCACGACGGACATGGCCGCGCGGACATTATTCTCCGAAGCGCTGAAGGACCTTCCGCGAGAGGACATCAACGTCGTCAACCTGAGCCGCGAAGAGTCGGAGGCCGAAATCACGCGGGAACGATACCGATCCGTGCTTGGCGATATCCCGGACGAACAGTTCCGTTTCGACGGCGCTCTGGAATGGATACGAGGTCTGTCGTAATAACGCGTCTGCCGCCGGACGGGCGCAAAACGGGGAGGGAGCATTGGCGAACGAGCTCAGGCTGACGCTGGCGACGGGCGATTACGAGAGCATCCGCGCCCTCAAGGAGGGGACGGTGGCGCCCGACGGGGTGGCGCTCAACGTGCTGACCGACATGGATTCGTCGACCCGGCACTGGCGGATGCTGCGCAACCGCGATTTCGACGTCTGCGAGCTCTCTCTCTCGTCCTATCTGGTCGCCAGGGACCAGGACTATCCGCTGGAGGCGATCCCGGTGTTCCTCCACCGCCGGTTCCGCCACGGCTTCGTCTTCGTCAACACCGGCGCCGGAATCGGCGAGCCGAAGGACCTGATCGGCAGGCGGATCGGGGTGAAGACCTTCCAGACCACCGCGATCCTCTGGCTGCGCGGCATGCTGGAGCACGAATACGGCGTGCCGCATACCGGGGTGCAGTGGGTGTCCGAGCTGATCGAGGACGTCGAGTTCACGCCCAAGCCCGGGCTCAGGCTCGAACGCGCGCCTTCCGGCAGGCGGGTCGAGGACATGCTGGCCGAGGGCGAGATCGACGCCTGCCTGCACGCCGACGTGATCGATCCCATCGTCGACGGCGACCCGCGCGTCGGGCGGCTGTTCGAGAACCATGCCGAGATCGAGCGCGAATATTTCAAACGCACCGGCATCTTCCCGATCATGCACGTCACCGCGATCCGGAAGGAGCTGGTGGACGCCCATCCCTGGCTTGCGCGGAACCTCATCGACGCCTTCGAGGCGTCGAAGGCCGCCTCCTACGCCCGGCTGCGCAACCCGCGCATCGTCCCGCTCGCCTGGTACAACGCCTATCGCGACGAAGAGGCGGAATTCTTCGGCGGCGCGGACCCGTGGCAGTACGGGCTGGGCGAGGCCAACCGCCATAACCTGGAGACCGCCATCTTCTATTCCCACGATTGCGGGCTGATCCGAAAGCGGCTCGGCGTCGACGACATCTTCCTGGAGCCGGCGACCGACGCCGGCCGCGCCCGGGCGAAGCGGGTGCAATGATCCGCGCGGAACGACCGGGAGGGCGCCCGTGACCGACACCTGGCGGATCAGGCAGGCGGTCAGGATGCACCTCGCGCGGCCCGACGGAAAGATCGGCCGGCCGATCCCGCTCAGGACGGCGATCGTCTGGTGGTGCGCCCTGATGGCGATCTGCCTGCCGGGCGCGCTCTATTTCCTGGGGTGGCTCTAGGGCCGGCTCCGCCCCTCCGCCGCCGCGAAGAACGCGGCCAGCTCGCGGTTGAAGGCGTCGGGCTCCTCGAGGTTGACCGCGTGGCCGGTATCGGGCGCGATCCAGAGGCCGCAATCCGGCACCGTGCGCTTGAGGAAGATGCCGGTCTCCAGGCAGTCGCCGTCGGTGTCGCCGGAGACGACCAGTACCGGCATCGGCAGTTCCGACAGCGGCCCGGCGAAATCCCAGAGCGAGGGGCGGCCGCCCTGCACGTGGCGCATATGCATCGCCGAGCCCGGCGCCGAATGGGCGGCGAACCGGGTCAGATAGTCGTCGAAGCCGCGCGGGTCCTTGCGCTTGAGCGTCAGCCGCGCCTCGGCCTCGCTGTAGTCCGGGGCGAAGGCCGGCATGCCGATTTCCTCGATCCGGTCGGCGTTGGCGCGCGCGCCGGCGGCGAACTCGGCGTGGGTTTCCGGCGGGGCGCCGTAGCCGCAGCCCGCGACCACCAGCGAGCGGGCGCGCTCGGGATGCCGCAGACCGAAATGGACCGTCGCGAAGCCGCCCATCGAGAGACCGACGACATGGGCGCGATCGATGCCGAAACGGTCGAGCACCGCGGCGATGTCGTCCGCCGCCCTGGCCTGGCCGTAGGCCGTGGGGTCTTCCGGCACGTCCGACGGCGGGTAGCCGCGCGCGTTGTAGGTCAGGCAGCGATGGCGCCGGCTGAAATAGCGCACCTGCGGCTCCCAGCTCGCCGTGTCGCCGGCGAACTCGTGGACGAAGACGATCGGGTAGCCGGTCCCGGTGTCCTCGCAGTAGAGCCGGACGCCGTCGGCGTCGGCGTAGGTCCCGCTCACGAGCCCGGCGCCCGGCACGGCGCCGCGCCCAGGATCGGCCCGGCCTCGCCCGCCTGCACGAGGACGGCGCAGCCGGTCTTGTCGTCGTTGCGGACCGCGGCGATTTCGATGGTGCGGTCCGTGCCGTCCCACTCGCCGATGCGGCGCATGCCGGTGACGATGTTGTGGTTGACCAAGTGCTTGCCCTGGTTCTCGCCGCGCAGCACCCGCGTGGCCTCCCGCCTCAGGAAGGAGACCAGCCACACCCCGCCCGAACGCTTCGGGCCGTCCTTCAGCGAGACCTTGAGCCCGGCCCCCGTGGCTACCGCCGAGACCTTGACCCGCCTGCCGCTCCGGGCCCGCGCATCCTCGATCGTGCTTTCCACCGCGCCCTCGCGGCTGCCCACGACCTCGAACCTGCCGTCAACCACCATCTGCGGCGTGTACACCCCGGAACGCTTGCGGATCGAGACGTTGTAGTTCTGCTGCCGCGCGGTGAAGGCGGGGCTCGAGAAGGGGTCCTTCCACTTGCCGGCGGAGCCGTAGACCAGGTCGTCCCAGTAATCGACGTGGAACTCCAGCGCGAGGATCCCCTCGCGGCTCGCGAGTACGCCGAGGAAGCGCTCGGCCGGGGGGCAGGAGAAGCAGCCCTGCGAGGTGAACAGCTCGACCACCGTCGGGCTGTCGGCGCGGGCCGGGAGCCATCCCAGCGCGAGCGGGGCGAGTACGAGAACGGCAAGCAGGCGGGTCAAGGGCATCGGCTTCGATCCTCCGTGGTTCGTTCCCATATCGTGCGGGTTTCACACCTTGGCAAGACCCCGGATCGCCCGCCAGACCCGTTCCGGCGTCGCCGGCATGCCGATATCGGCCGCGCCGAGCGGCGCGAGCGCGTCGAGGATCGCGTGGATCACCGCCGGCGCGGCGCCCACCGTGCCCGATTCGCCCGCCCCCTTGACGCCCAGCGGGTTGGTCGGCGTCGGCACGTCGTGCCCGCCGAGCGCGAAGGAGGGCAGGTCGTCCGCGCGCGGCAGGGCGTAGTCCATCAGCGAGCCGGTCAGCAACTGCCCGGTGTCCGGGTCGTAGACCACGTCCTCCATCAGCGCCTGGCCAACGCCCTGGGCGATGCCGCCGTGGATCTGCCCGGCCAGCAGCAGCGGGTTGAGCGCGCGGCCGGAATCGTCGACCGCGCAGAGGCGAACCAGGTCCACATCCCCGGTCTCGGGATCGACCTCCACCTCGGCGACCTGGCAGCCGTTGGGGAAGTTCCCCTGGCCGGCCGCGTAGTCGCCGACCCCCTCCAGCCCGAGCCCGAGCTCCGCCGGGAAGCCGAACGGGGCGTAGGCCGCCCTGGCGACGTCAACGATGCCCATCGCCCGGTCGGTTCCCGCGACGGTGAACGCGCCCGCCTCGAACGCGATGTCGTCCGGCGCCGCTTCCATCAGGTATGCGGCGATCTCGCTCCCCCTCTCGATCACCCGGTCGGCCGCGATCCGGAGCGCCGAGCCGCCCACCGTCATCGAGCGCGACCCGAAGGTGCCGCGCCCGATCGACACCGCCTCGGTGTCCCCCTGGATCAGTCTCACGCTCGCGAAATCGACCCCGAGCCAGTCGGAAACCATCTGGGCGTAGACGGTCTCGTGCCCCTGGCCGTGGCCGAACGTGCCCGCGACGACGGTGACGGACCCGCTCGCATCGAAACGGACCTCCATCCGCTCGTTCGACATCGCCGCCGATTCGAGGAAGCACGCGATGCCGCGGCCGCGCAGCAGGCCCCGCGCCTCGGTCTCGGCCCGGCGCGCGGCGAACCCGTCCCAATCCGCCAGTTCCAGCGCATCGTCCATCGCGCCCTCGAACTCGCCCGAATCGTATTCGAGGCCGAGCGCCGTCCGGTACGGCATCGCGGCGGGCGCGATGAAGTTGCGCCGCCGCAATTCGATCGAATCGACCCCCGTTTCCCGCGCCGCCTTTTCGACCAGCCGTTCGAGGAGGTAGGTCGCCTCGGGCCGCCCCGCGCCGCGATAGGGCGACGTCCAGGCGGTGTTGGTATAGGCCGCGCGCGTCACGGCCCGGATCGCCGGAATCGCGTAGACGCCGGAATAGAGCGTCGTCGAATGGACCGGCGAGATCCCGGCCCCCGCCGCGAGATGGGCGCCGAGGTTGTAATCGGCGTCGACCCGGAGCCCGAGGATGCGCCCGTCCGCGTCCAGCGCCATCTCGGCCGTCGCGCGCTGGTCCCGCGCGTGGGTGTCGGACGCCAGGCTCTCGCTCCGCTCGGCGATCCACTTGACCGGCCGGTCGAGCCGCCGCGCGGCCCACAGGACCAGCGCGTCTTCCGGGAACACCCCGCCCTTCATCCCGAAGCCGCCGCCCACGTCGCGCGCGACGACCGAGAGACGGCTCTCGGGGATTCCGAAAACGCCCTGGGCGAGAAGCTGGCGGACCCGGTGCGGGTTCTGACAGCTCAGATGGAGCCGGTAGCGGTCGTCGGCCGCGTCGTACTCCCCGACCGCGCCGCGCGGCTCCATCGGCACGGCCGTGATCCGGTTGTTGTAGAGGCCGAGCGCGATGACGCGATGCGCCGCGGCGAAGGCCGCCTCGGTCGCGTCGCGGTCGCCCATCTCGACGGCGAAGCACCGGTTGTCCGGAGCTTCCGGCCAGACCGTCGCGGAACCGTCCGCTTCCGAGGCATCGACCGCCGCCGGGAGCTCCTCGTATTCGACCGACACCAGCTCGGCGGCATCGAGCGCCCGGTCGCGGGTCTCCGCGACGACGAAGGCGACCGGGGCCCCGACATGGCGCGCGGCGTCGAGCGCGATGGCCGGGGTCGGCGCCAGCCTCGCCGGGCCGGTCGCGATCGCGTCGCTGATCGACATGCACGGGATCGAGCCGAGACCGTCCGCCCGGTAATCCTCGCCGGTCAGCACCGCGAGCATGCCCGGCGCCGCGCGGGCGGCGGCGGTATCGATCCCCGCGATCCGGGCATGGGCGTGGGGCGAGCGGAGAACGACCCCATGCGCCATGCGCGGCGGCGCCAGGTCGTCGACATAGCGGCCCCGTCCGGTGAGCATGCGCCGGTCCTCGCCGCGCCGGACCGGCTGGCCGACACCGTGTTTCATGCCTTGCTTCCCCGCTTCCTTACCCTGGCGCGCCGCCCCGTTGGCCCGTTCCCGGCCGGCTTCGGTAGAATGCCGCCCGCGCGAAACCCGCGCAAAGCCGCATCGGGAGAACGGGAATGAAGCTGTTGACGCTGGATACCGGCGGGCCGGGCCATCCGGTTGAGCGACACGGTCCAGGTGGGGTAGCCGGTTTGGTTGGATCCCCTTACGATTCTCTCGGTACGGTCGAATTCGCGCAAGGCGGTACGACCACAGTCGTCGCCGTCAAGTCACTTACCGGATAGAGCAAGATCAAGACGTCGTAAGTCCCGAAAAGAGGGTCGGCGGCGGGTCGAGATCGCAACGTCCGGGCAGGCACGAGCAAACGCATGTGTGGGCGCCAGATCGTGTCTGTAAAGCATTTATAGCGTGTCCGTTCTTGATTGAACCGCCTCGTCCATTTTCTTCCGTCATGGTCGGCGAAGGCCGACTATCCACGTTTTGTTTTTGATTCCAGAGACTTAAAAACTCGTGGATGGTCGGCCTTCGCCGACCATGACGGTGAGGAAGCAAGGGTAACAGCGCTTCCATCTGAGACGGACAGGCTCTAGAAAAGGTAACTGCCCGCTCTATTACCCAAAACGGAAATCTGCCCCGCTAGGCTCGCGCCCTTACGCTTCGCGATATTGTGGGGTAGTATAGCAGGGTGGAGGCCCGGACCGGATTCGAACCGGCGTAACAGGGTTTTCACGGCTGCGCCTAACCAGACTCGGCCACCGGGCCTCCACCCCGCCTAGCTCGCCAACGGCGACTCGTCCACGGCCAAATCACTAAGCCCTTGCCCTGACCCGCCGGGGGGTCCATGCTCCCGCGTGCAATCACCAATGCAGCCCGCTCTGCCGGGTTGCTCGCTGAATAAGCCGCGCTCCGGCATGGGGTAGCTCCCCGCGCTAGCGGTGAATAGGCGGGGTCTCCTTTCTCTGTATTGGTGATTGCAACGGCCCGGCACCAGCCGGACTGGCCAGCATGGGAGGAGCCCCATGCGTGCGCTCGCGGTAGTGGCCTTCCTCGCCTTTGCATCAGCGTTTGGAGCACAAGCAGCCGAGCCGCCTACAGCAGCCGCAGCGGCTCGCTGCGCGGAGATGGCAAAAACCCGGCCTGCCGATGCTGGCCTGAGCAGTGAGGACCTCGCGCTGCTGCGCGCTAGGGCCGAAGACTTGGGCGACCCGCGCCTGGTCGTGCTATTGGACAAGGAAGCCGAATACCTTACCAGACTGCTACGGCTACTAGACAAGGCAGTTCGGCAGGGTACGAAAGCTTTTGACGTGAAACCGCTAGTGCAGCAAGGCTTGGATATAAGTAACTCACTGACCTATGCGTTGGCGGCTGGTTTGCACCGTGGCTGTGCCATCGTGGTCATGGGCTGGTACTTGGACAAGAAGCTGATGCCAGCCATCAAAGCCTTCAGGGCCGATGGAGACCCAACGGCAACGATGAAGCTAGCCCTTGAAACAGCCGAGTACATGCTTCTCTGGATACAGGCGGAGCAAGAGGCACTGGCACTGACGCGCTAGGCTGGCAAGGCCGTAGGTCACGAATTCAGGAAGGTTCTAACTAAGCGAGTGCTTGCGCTGACATCCGTTTTTGGGTAACATTCTTACACTACCAAACGGAGGCGCAAGTGGCCCCCAAGCCGAAGAGCCTACCCCTGCTGGAGCTAATACAGCTCTTCCCGGACGACGCCACGGCCGAGGCGTGGTTCGTCAGGGCGCGCTGGCCTGATGGCGTACATTGCCCGGCGTGCGGCTCGCTCGACGTGCAGCCTCGCCCGACCCGCAAGCCACAGCCGTACCGCTGCCGCGACTGCCGCAAGGACTTTTCGGCCAAGACCGGCTCCCTGATGCACGCCTCCAACCTCGGCTACCAGAAATGGGCGCTGGCGCTGCACATCGTCACCAGCAACCCGAAGGGCGTGGCATACATCAAGCTGCACCGCGACCTAGCCATCTCCCGCGACACCGCATGGCACCTGATTCACCGCATCAACGAGGCATACGAGGACAGCAAGGCTCTGCCCTTTGCCGGCCCGACCGAGGTGGACGAGACCTTTGTGGGCGGCTTGGAAAAGAACAAGCACGCCGACAAGAAGCTACGGGCCGGGCGCGGGACCGTGGGCAAGGCAACCGTCGTGGGAGCCAAGGACCGGGCTACCAACCAAGTCGTTGCCAAGGTGGTGAAGGGTAGGGACAGGGCCACGCTCCACCAATTTGTGCTGGATCATACCCGGCCCGGCTCGGTGGTATATACCGATGACCTTACCTCTTACCTTGGTATGCCCGACCGCATCCATGTAGGCGACAAGTACAGTGGCGGTCCGGCGCACACGAACGGCATAGAAGGCTTTTGGTCGGTACTTAAGCGGCGCTATAATGGCGTGCACCACTACATGAGCCATAAGCACCTGCCTCGCTATGTCAATGCAATCGCCGGTAGGCACAACGCCAAGGACCTGGACACGCTGGACCAAATGGCAGCGATGGCAGCAGGCATGGACGGCAAGAGGCTCAAGTACACAGACCTTGTCGCCGGCAAAGCGCCCACCCGAACCGGACCAGCCGCCAGCCGAGCAGGATGACGAGGCCACCACGGCCTACATACCGACCACCCCTGACGAGCTGGCACGCATCATCGTGAACACGCCGCCCAAGAGGGAGCAGGACTGGCGCTACATGGAGGAGCGGCAGCGGAAGCGTAAAGGGTCTACGGACGACCCGGCTTGAGCGGGCGTGGGTAAGGTTTGGCTGACGGCATCTCCGTATCTCCGTGCTGTTGGCCTGCCTCGGTGGCGGTGCGACGCCACCGAGGCACCTATATACGACGAATCACCTAGCGGGCGCAAGCCGTTGATTCTACCCAACAATACCGCCTTCCGTTTTGGGTAATAGAGCGGGCAGTTACCCTAGAAAAGGCTGGACACCGCGTGCGGGTGTCCGAAAACGCGTTGTCGCGCGATAGTCGATGGATCGTGAATCGAAGATGATCGCCTGCCGACGCCCCTTTAACACAGTGGATTCCGCGCCGCGTTCGGTTCAAAATCGCCCGGTCGGCGGAGAATGCCGGAAGTCGAGAAGCGGGCGGTAGCACCGCACGACCGAGGAGCTTCGAATGACTGATCCGGAAAACCCGATACTGTCTCGCCTCGGGAGCGCTCCGGACGACATCGCGAGGAACCTGCGGGAGTTTTCGAAGTCCGCGGAAATGCTCTCCAATGATCGACCGCGTCTCATCGATGAGCACCCATTGCAGTGGATCGGGGTGTATCGAGGCGAAGTATCGGCGAACGCCGAGGATCTGCCATCGCTCATGGAGGAGTTGGAGAGGCGAGGAATCCCGCTCGGCGACACGATCGTTCGCTTCATCGAGAAAAACCAGCGCACGCTGATCCTCTAGCATATTGCGAGAAAGGTTCGGCGACACCTCCGGTCGGCCGTACATGGAGGGGCATGTCCTGCTCCCGCGTCTGGGTTGGAGCAGGAATGTCTCGTTCATTTTCGATACCGGAGCGGACACTTCTCTGCTGATGCCCCTCGATGCGCGGCGGATGGGAGTCGACTACGGGCTGTTCGAGCATGAGATATCGACCCTGGGAATCGGCGGGACTTCGGAGAATTTCGTAGAGTCGGCGTATCTGGCCTTCGTCGGCGATGAGGCGCTGTACGGGTACGAAATCGAGCTGCATACCTGTAAGCCGGCGGAAGAACCGATGATCGTACCTTCGTTGCTGGGACGGGACATAATCGATCGGTGGCGCGTCACCTACGACAAGTCGGCATCGGAACTTCTGGCGGAGGCGATCTCGTGGGATGCCTGGGAGATGCTTGAGGTATGACGATGATCCATTCCCTGACGGGAACGGAGAATTCAGATCTTCTTGCGATTGTCCCGGCCGCGATCGCGTCGCTGATCGACATGCACGGGATCGAGCCGAGACCGGCCGGCCGACACCGTGTTTCATGCCTTGCCTCCCCGCTTCCTTACCCGGGAGCCCCGCCCCGTTGGCCGGTTCCCGGCCGGCTTCGGTAGAATGCCGCCCGCGCGAAACCCGCGCAAAGC
Organism: Alphaproteobacteria bacterium; assembly: GCA_965202835.1. Classification (GTDB taxonomy): domain Bacteria; phylum Pseudomonadota; class Alphaproteobacteria; order MPNO01; family MPNO01; genus MPNO01. The sequence goes on from CBDBCA010000004.1 coordinate 11,854, forward strand.
CGCATCGGGAGAACGGGAATGAAGCTGCTGACGCTGGACACCGGCGGGCGGGGCCATCCGGGCGTACTGATCGACGAAGACACCGCGCTCGACCTCACGCTGGCCGCCGACACCCTGCCGCAGGCGCGCCTCGTGCCCGGCGGCGTGCGCGGCATCCTCGCCGCCGGCGAGGACGGGCTCGCGGCCGTGCGGCGAACCGTCGACGCGGCGGATACGGATCGCGACCGGCTGCGCAAGACGGGCGTCCTCCGACCGTTCGCCGATGCGCCGCTTCTGCCCCCGATCCCCGATCCCAACCTGATCCTGTCGGAAGGCCTCAACTACCGCCGCCATCTGGAGGAGATGTCGGACACGCCGCCGCCGCCTTATCCCACCGCCTTCGTCAAGGCGGCGTGCTCGCTGAACGGCTCCGGCAAGCCGATCCCCGTGCCGCCGCAATGCCCGGACATGATCGACTTCGAGGGCGAGTTCACCTTCGTCGTGGGACGGCGCTGCCACGACGTGTCGGTCGAGGACGCGATGTCGTATATCGGCGGGTACACGATCTGCAACGACGTGTCGGCGCGCGACTGGGTGGGCGAGGTGTTCGCCGCCGAGGCCAAGTTCGGCATCATCCAGGCTTGGGAGCGCAACATCATGGGCAAGCAGCTTCCCGGCTTCACGCCCTGCGGCCCGGTGATGGTCACCGCCGACGAGATCGCGGACCCGCACGATTTGCAGCTCACCACCACGCTCAACGGCGAAATCGTGCAGTCGACGAAGACCGACGACCTGATCTACGGCGTCGCGGAAATCCTCTCCTATTTCTCCCGCTGGTACCGGTTCGAGCCCGGCGACCTGTTCACCACGGGCTCGCCCTCCGGGGTCGGGTTCGGCCGAGACCCCAAGCTGTTCATGAAGCCGGGCGACCGGATCGAGGTCGAGATCGAGGGCATCGGCCGGCTGAGCAATACCCTGGCGGGCTAGGGCGCCAGGGTTCGATTCTCCGTTGGCCCCCTCCCGTCATGGTCGGCGAAGGCCGACCATCCACGAGTTTTTTCAGCGGTCCGACAAAAAACAAAACGTGGATGGTCGGCCTTCGCCGACCATGACGACGTGAAGGACCAGATATCCCGCGATCCGGGACCCGCCCCCCGGCGAAGCCCGCTGCGCGGCGTCGCATGGATGACGCTGGCCGCGTTCTTCTTCGCGATGATGATCGTCGCCGCGCGGCGGGTGAGCCACCTGCCGGCGGTCGAGATCACCTTTTTCCAGACCGGCGGCGCGGTGATCTGCCTGCTCCCCTGGCTGGTGGCGCGGGGGCCGGGCGGGCTCCGGACCGCCAACCTCGCCATGCATCTGATCCGGGGGCTTGCCGCCTTCCTCGGCATGTCCGCCCTGTTCTACGCGGCGCGCTTCACCCCCGCCGCCGACATCACGGCGCTCCTCTTCCTGTCGGTCCTGTTCACCGTCCTGCTGGCGGCCGTCTTCCTGAAAGAGCGGGTGGGGTTCGGGCGATGGGTCGCGATCCTGGTCGGGTTCGCAGGCGCGCTGATCGTCGTCCGGCCCGGCTTCGAGGCCGCCTCCTGGTCGGCTCTAATCATGCTTTTCGTCGCGCTCGCCTTCGGCGCGGTCAACACGGCGACGCGGTTTCTCGCCGGCGCCGAGAATCCCAACGCGATCGTCTTCTACATGTACGGGCTGATGTGCCTCTACGCGCTGGTCCCGACGGTCCTGGTCTGGCAGACCCCCGCCTGGGCCGACGTGCCGTGGCTCGCCGCGACCGGCGCGTTCGCCGCCATCGCGCAGCAGGGTATCACCCGGTCTCTCTCCATGGCGCCCACCGCGATCGCCATGCCCGCCTATTACCTGCAGCTGCCCTTCGCCGCGGTGGCCGGCTATTTCCTGTTCGGCGAGGCGCCCGGGGCGTGGATATGGATCGGCGCCGCGGTGATCTGCGGGGCGACCTATTACGTCATCCGCACCGCGCCGCCGGAGCGGCGGTAGGGCTACTTCGCCGCGGTCGCGGCCAACCCCGTGATCAGCGTGTCCAGCTTGCCTTCCATCCGGTTGAGCTTGGCGTCCATCAGGTCGAGTCGTTCGTCCATCCGGTCGAACCGGGCGTCCATCCGGTCAAGCCTTTCGTCCACCCGGTCGAACCGGGTGTCCATGCGGTCAAGCCTTTCGTCCACCTGGTCGAACCTGGCGTCGATCTGCCTGATCAGTTCGAGGTTGTTGTCCACCCGGTTGTCGAGCCTCTTGATCTCGGCCCCGGCCTTTTCCTCGACACGCCGTATGCCGGAGTCGGCGACGGCGGACACCCTTTCCACGTCGGCGGAAACGCTCTCCACCCGGGCGTTCTGCCTGGCGTCCTGCGCGTTGAGACCCCAGACACCCATCCCTCCCAGCGCGCCGAGGAGGGCGAGGAGGAAGAGTCCGAAGGTCCACTGCCCGCCGTGCTTCTCAAACCATTCCCGCATAGGTTGAGTATGCCCCCCTGACATATATCCGTCAAGTAATATGTCTCGCCGGGATGGGCAGCATCGTTGGTCCGACCGCTCGCGCCGGGTACAGTCCCGCCCGCCGGTTGCGAGGAATGCGGGAGGGAATATGACCGACGAAGAGGCTGCGGCGGTATTCCAGCGGCTGCCCGCCCTGGTCAACGCCGACATTCCGCTGGTCAGGCGGGGCAGGCACCTCACGACCGCGTTCCTGATCGGCGCCGGCGCCGTCCCGGTGCTGGCGGCGGTGCGGGAGGGGGCGATCGCCGATGTGACCGTGTCGCCCCCGCCGATGCGCTCCTGGCGGTTCGCGGTGCGCGCGGGCGCCGATGCCTGGCGGCGGTTCTGGCAGGCGGTGCCGGAGCCCGGCTATCACGACCTGCTGGCGATGACCCGGTTCGGCGCGGCCCGGATCGAGGGCGATCTTCGGCCGCTCATGGCCAATCTCCGCTACGTCAAGGACGTGCTCGAGGCGCCGCGCCGCGCCGGCCTCGGAGGCGGCGATGCCGGTTGAGTACGAGCCGATCGCCGGCCGCTACGCCACGCTGGAGCTCGACGGCCGGCCGTGCCGCCTGTTCTTCGAGGAGGCGGGGCAGGGGATTCCGCTGCTCTGCCTGCACACCGCCGGCGCCGACAGCCGCCAGTACCGGCACCTGATGCTCGACGACGCGGTGACCGCGCATTACCGGGTGATCGCCTTCGACATGCCGTGGCACGGCAAGTCCTTCCCCCCGCCCGGCTACCAGGACGAGGAATACCGGCTCACCACCGACGCCTATACCGCGGCGATCCTCGCCGTCGCGGACGCGCTGGAGCTCGACCGGCCGGTGCTGCTGGGCTGCTCGATCGGCGGGCGGATCGTGCTCAACGTCGCCGCCCGTCACGCCGGGCGGTTCCGCGCCCTGATCGGCCTCCAGGCGGCCGACCACCAGACGCCGTGGTACGACGCGTCCTGGCTGCACCGCCCCGACGTGCATGGCGGCGAGATCTGCGCCGCGATGGTCTCCGGCCTCGTCGCGCCCCAGGCGCCGGAAATCCACCGCTGGGAGACCCTCTGGGCCTATCTGCAGAGCGGCCCGGGCGTGTTCCGCGGCGACCTCCACTTCTACCGCGAGGATTCGGACTACCGCGACCGGACCCACCTGATCGACACCGAGCGCTGCCCGCTCTATTTGCTGACCGGCGAGTACGACTATTCCTGCACGCCCGAGGACACGATCCGCACCGCCGGGGCGATCCCCGGCGCCCGCGTCGAGATCATGCCCGGCCTCGGCCACTTCCCGATGGCCGAGAACCCGGACGCCTTCCGCCGGCACATCCTCCCGGTGCTCGACGAGATCAGGGGCGGGTAAACCGACGGATTCCGCCCTTCGATAGGGGCTTATCCCGATTACTTGACGAGTGGGAGTTTGACCGGCGTTCCGGGAGGTGTCGGGGCGTATCCGGTCCGAACGGAACCGTTTCCCCGCGTCATGGTCGGCCTTCGCCGACCATGACGGCAGGGCGGGACGGATGCGCGCCCGCCGGGATGGGGCGACGGTGCGGGCGCCGATCCGCGCCACGCAAACCGACCGCCGTCAAGTAATCGGGATAAGCCCCCTTCGATACGCGGCTTTGCCGCTACCCGGGGTGAGGGTGGGGTGGAGGCAGCCAAGAAAACCCCCCTCATCCCGAGTAGGCCCGAAGGGCCGTATCGAGGGGCGCCCCGCTACTCCGCGAAGAAGTCCGCGATCAGGCGGCAGAAGCGTTCGTTCTGCTCGATCTGGGTCCAGTGGCCGCAGCGGCCGAAGACGTGGAGCTGCGAGCGCGGGATCAGGCGGTGGAGCGCGATGCTGGACTCGAGCGGGACGATCCGGTCGTCCCGCCCGTGGACGATCAGGGTCTCGTGCGCGAGCGCGCGCAGCGTCTCCTCGCTCTGCGCCATCGCCTCGACATGGCGCTGGCGCGGCGCGGGGAACATCGAGGCGTAGGATTCCTGGTAGCCCGGCCGGATGCTGGCCTCGTAGCGCAGCCGGACCAGGTCGTCGGTCACGATCGATCCGTCATGGGCGAACAGGCCGATCAGCTCCCGCATTCGCTCCGGCGAGGGTTCGTAGCCCCAGACCGCGTCGAGCCCCGGCGTGATCTCGAACCGGTAGCCCGCCGAGCCCATCAGCACCAGCCGGTCGACCCGCTCCGGGTGGGCGGCGGCCAGCGCGAGCGCGAGCCCGCCGCCGAACGAGTTGCCGACGATGAAGCAGGATTCGATCCCGAGCGCGTCCAGCACCGCGACCGCGTGGTCGCGCCAGTACGGCATCCGATAGACCGCGCCCGCCGGCCGGTCGGTGTAGCCGAAGCCGACGATGTCCGGCGCGATCGTCCGGAACCGGTCCTCCAGCCGAGGGAGGACCGTGCGCCAGTTGGCCCAGGCGGTGACCCCCGGCCCCGAGCCGTGCAGGAACAGGACCGGCGGCCCGTCGCCCAGATCGTGCAGGTTGGTCGCGATGCCGCCGGCATCCACCGTCCGCCCGATCTCGGGGTTGTCCATGCGCGCGGCTACTTGCGGGACTCGTAGAAGTTGACCAGCTTGACCACGTCCTCCGCCTCGACCCGGCCGAGCGGCCCGTCGCTGTAGGACGAGATCACCACCTTGTTGTCCGCGTCCAGCAGGAACTCGGACGGCTGGACGATCGAGCGGCGGTCTTCCCACCACGAGCCCAGCTTGTCGGCGATTTCCCGCGTCACGCCGAAGCCGACCGGGAAGCCGACCTCGTCCGCGACCTCCCGCGCCTTGTCGAGCGTGTCCACGCTGGCCGCGATCACGCGAACGCCCATGCCCTCAAGCGTCTCTCTTTCCTTCTCGAAGCCGACCAACTGCCGGCGGCAGAACGGTCACCAATGGCCCCGGTAGAACAGGATCATCTTGTACTTCGCGTCCAGCCCGTCCGGCAGGCTCAGGCTTCCCCCTCCCACCAGATCGAGTTGCAGGCCGGGGAACGAATCCCCGATACCGAGCTTTTCGGCCATCTGTCCTCGCCTTCTCTACTTGGACCCCGCCCGGTTTTGCCGGAATCCCGCCGCCGTGGCAATGCCTCGCCGGGGCCGCGCACCGCCGACAGGATTCCTCTCCATGCCTCCTTTCTCGTCATGCCCGTGTGTGGACGCCCCCGTTGATGCAAGCATTTTCTTTGGTGGGTTGGGCCTGCGGTCAGGTACTTCCGTGTGTCCGGCCTCTCGCTGCGGCATGGGTTCGCCGCGGGCCTGTATGGAGATGCGCGGATCGGGTCCAAATCGGACTTCCGTGCTCGCGTGCACGCCGCACATGACTGGTTTTCCCGATCCCGTCTCGTCGACCATGTGCCCTTACCCGATCCTCCGTCCTGCCCGCATCCCCGACGGTCTCCCGCGCGTCCCCGCCCGCTCAGACGGCGGTGGGAGCCCGGTAGACCTCCTTGTTCACCATCACCGCCCAGGCGATGCGCGCCATCCGGTTGGCCAGCGCCACCGCCACGACCATCCTCGGCTTGCGCGCCAGCATCCGGGCGAGCCAGGGATCGCCGGTCTCGCCCCGCCGGCAGGCCCAGCGCACCTGCGCCATGGCGCCGCAGACCAGCAGCCGCCTGAGGTCGCGTTGACCCATCTTCGATATCCTGCCCAGCCGGGGCTTGCCCCCGGTGCTGTGCTGGCGTGGCACCAGCCCGAGCCAGGCGGCGAAGTCGCGCCCGCACCGGAAGCTCTCCATCGGCGGTGCGAAGGCCTGAATCGCCATCGCGCAGATCGGCCCGACGCCCGGGATCGTCATCAGCCGCACCGCGTCCGCGTCCCGGCGCGCGTGGACGTGGATCTCCTTCTCCAGGCCGGCGATCTTCGCATCGAGGCCCGCAATCTGCTCAAGCAGAAGGGTGCCCAGCTCGCATACCGGCGCCGGAAGAGCGGAACCCGGCTCCTCCAGCGCCGCCGCCAGACGAGCGACATGAGCTCTCCCCTGCGGGGCTACGATGCCGAACTCCGCCAGATGCCCCCGCAGCGCGTTGATCGTCTGCGTGCGCTGGCGCACCAGAAGATCGCGCGTGCGGAACAGCATCGCTCTCGCCTGCTGTTCCTCCCCCTTCACAGCAACCAAGCGCATGCTCGGCCGCAGACCCGCCTCGCAGATCGCCTCCGCGTCCGTCGCGTCGTTCTTCTGGCGCTTCACGAACGGCTTCACGTAGAGCGGCGGGATCAGCCGCACCGCGTGGCCGAGCTTCATGATCTCCCGGCCCCAGTAGTGCGCGCTCGCGCACGCCTCCATCGCCACCACACAGCGCGGCAGAGAGGCGAGGAAGGCCAGAAGCTTCCCCCGCCTCAGTGTCTTGCGGAAAGCGACCGAGCCGTCCGCCCCCGCCCCATGCAGCTGAAAGCTGCGCTTCGCCAGATCGATCCCGATGATGCTAACCTCGCCCATGGATGCCTCCTCCCTCAGGTCGTGAGCCACAGACACAACCTTGGCACATCGCGATGCCGTCGGGAGGGGGCGTCCACCCCATCGGACTTGTTCCATTGCTGTCCGGTTTAACTTCGGGACGGGCTCGGTGCGGATGGGCGAGACCATCTCCGCTCCCCCCGCTGTCACCCCGGACTTGTTCCGGGGTCCAGGGAAACCGGGCGAGAGCGGCGCCTGACAGTCTGGACCCCGGAACAAGTCCGGGGTGACAGCGGGGGGCAGTTTTCGCTAGGCGTCTACGTCGTCTGGCCCATCGGGTTGACGACGACGAGCTCGGGGCAGGCGTTGGGGGCGGCGCGGGTCGCGGCGACCGTTGCCTCGGCGATGTCGGTCGCCTTGAGCGGCGGGTATTCGCGGGCCGCGTAGGCTTCCAGCACCTCAGGATGGTCGACCCCGTCCAGCAGGCCGGTCTCGACGAGGCCGGGGGCGATCTCGGTCACCTTGATGCCGTGCTCGGCGAGCTCCAGGCGCAGCCCCCGCGATATGCCCCTGAGCGCGTGCTTGGTCGCCGCGTAGAACAGCGTGTAGCGGTACACCCGGTCGCCGAGCACCGAGCCCAAATTGACGATCTGGCCGGTCCTGCGCTCCGCCATGTCGCGGGCCACCAGCCGGGTCAGCACCAGGACCGAATGGACGTTGAGCCGCCAGGACTTCTCCCAGTCGGCGGGGTCGCTTTCGAGGAAGGGCACGTGGCGCACCCATCCGACGCAATTGACCAGGACGTCGACCGGCGCCGCCGTCCGCGCGAGATCGGCCGCGAACGCCTCGTCGGTCAGGTCGCCGGCGACCGTCTCGATGGTTCCCGGGGCGTCACGGCGGCGCTCCGAGAGCCCGGCAAGCCTGTCGCGGTCGCGGCCCGTCGCGATGACGGTTTCGCCCCCGGCGGCGAAGGCCTCGGCGATCGCGCCGCCGATACCGCCGGTCGCCCCGGTGACCAGAACGCGTTTCGTCGCCGCCATGCGATCGCCTCCTCCACTGCGCTCCCTGAGCGAGCAATACCACATCGCTCGTCAAGCCCGGACCCGTTCCGGGCGGCCCACCCTCCCCCGGCCCCTCCCGCAAGCGGGAGGGGAGAAGACAGGGAGGGTCCGGCGAGCGAGTCCCCTCTCCCCCGCGGGGAGAGGGTTAGGGTGAGGGGGAAAATTGGCCCCAGATATTGTATATTGTCGCGGACAAACACCCATATATGGTTGACATGCGGATTAGCCGCTGCCATACAGGCGGCTGCCAAGTGCAAGGACGCGGGTTCGAGATGTCCTGACGGGAAGGCCCGGCGCGGTGACGTGGCGGGCCTTTTCCCTGCCCGGATGCCCGGGCGGGACCGCCGCGCCGTTTCGAATGTCGGGGATTGCGGGGGCCCAAAAAGGGTGGAGACGCCAGGTGCCTGGACGCGGGGTCCTGCAACGCGCTCCGAGGAACGCTCCTGACGCCTCCTGAACCCTTCCGTTCCGGGGCTTCCCGGTCTCCCGTTCCGCGGACCCGAAGGCCCTCTTCCCGCTCAACCCTTCCGCCTCAGCCCTTCCGGGCTCTCGTGGCCCTCGGACCCGAAGGCCCGTTTCCACACCAATACGGTAGCCGCCCGACGGCCCGGGTTGCAACGGAATAAATCGTCCAGGCGATTTTTTCTGGGGATAGTTCGGGGGATAAATGGTTGAATTATAGATGTTTTTGGACAAGTCGGTGGAAAACGGGTGGATAATTGGGAAGTCACCCATCTCCCTGTTCGCGGCGCCGCCCCGCGAGCTTCTCGCCGGTCTCGAAATAGCGCCCGGTCACGGCGAGCTCGGCCTCCTCCTCGTTCTCCGCCGTCCATCCGTCGAGGGGGTAGCCGTGCCACGGCGCGCTCAGGTCGAGATCGGGCAGCGACAGCGCCTTCCAGCGTTCGAGCGCCGCTTCCATGAAATCCCGGCGCGGCAGCGACACCGGCAGATAGGGGTGTTCCCGGCAGGCGTTGATCAGGATCGACGATGCGCCCGCGCCGTCCGGATAGGCGAACTGGCGTTCGTCCTCCGACGGGGTGATCGAGGGATCGAGCCGGGGCACCTTGCCGCGGATGACCTCGCTGTCGCGGTGCGGCTGCATCGAGTAGGAGAGCGCCCACAGCACCGCGTCCATCGAATCGGGGTCGACGTCCGAATCGACCGCGACGAAAATCTTGCCGAGCGACGGGTCGAACGCGGCCGCCGCGCGCAGCGCCTGCCACGGCTGACCCAGCTCAGGCCGGTCGAGCTGGATGACGAACATCATGTTGCAGCTCGCCATCTCGTGGCAGGCGACCTTGGTGACCGAGGGGATGTTGCAGGCGCCTCTGAGGTGGTTGAGGTAGATCGCGTCGAACGCGGCCTTGCGGATGACCGTGCTCTCGCTCGGCGGGAACTCGCTGATGATGCCCTGGTAGACCGGCGCGGCCCGGTGGGTGATGGCGGTCACCTCCAGCACCTTTTCCATCTTGCGCGGGCCGAGATAGCCCGACGCCTCGCCGAACGGCGCCTCGGGCTCCAGGAAATCGGTGCGGATGCGCCCTTCGATGACGATCTCCGCCGCCGCCGGCACCCGGCAATCGACGGTCTCGGCGGCGACCGTCTCGATCGGGGCGCCGTTGAGCGCGCCGGCGATTCCGTATTCGTCGACGCCGTAGGGCACCTTGCTCGCGGCGGCGAAGAGCAGCGTCGGCGGCCCGCCGATGAACACGGCCACTTCGAGATGCCGGCCGAGGCGCCGCGCCTTCTCCCACTGAATCGCGAGATGCTGGGTGGAAACGTCGGTCGCGCAGCCCACCCGGTCGGGCGCCTTTATCATCCCGCGATAGATGCCGAGATTGTAGGACCCGGTCTCGGGATCGCGGGTCACCCAGACGCCGGCGGTGATGAACGGCGCCGGGTCGAAGCCGGGCGTCGAGATCAAATGCGGGAACAGGTCAACGCCGTGTCCGAGATCGGGCTGCCGGACTACCGTCTCCTTGACCGGGGCGGCGTCCGCCGAAACCTCGACCGGGGCCAGGTGGTTGCCCTCGACCTTGGCCCAATGGGCGCCGATCCCGTCCGCGTCGACCCCCAGCGCCGCGCCGTAGATCTCGCGCGAGCTGCCGAGCGTGCCTAGCACTACCGAGCCCGGATATTCGCGGCCGCGGGGATCGGTGACGTTGCGGAACCAGAACGCCTTGCGCTCCGTCTCGGGCAGGCCGCGGAACTGGAGCCGCACCAGCGGAACCAGCTCGGTGTCCTTGCAGATCGGGTCGTCGACGACGTACAGCAGGCCGCGCTTCTGCAGCGCGTCGATGTAGTCCCGAAGGTCGCTGTACGGCACGGTCCCGCTCCTTCCCGTCTCTTATTCGTCATGGTCGGCGGAGGCCGACCATCCACGAGTTTTTCTTTACCGACCGAAGAACGAAAAACAAATCGTGGATGGTCGGCCTCCGCCGACCATGACGGGGTGAAAACTGTGCCTCTAAACCGCCCGCCGCACGAGGTCCAGCATCGCGCCTCCCAGCGGGGAGTCCGGGCGCGCGATGTCCCCCATGATCGAGAAATGGTCGTGCTCCTCCGCGGCGATGGCGGTCACGGCGCACCCGGCCTTCTCGAGCGCCGCCGCGTAATCCTCGGACTGGCGCCGGAACTCGTCGGTTTCCTTGACGCCCCAGGCGATCACCGCCGGGATCGGCGTTGCCGGCAAGTGGCGAATCGGCGAGTTGCGCTCCGCCATGTCTTCGTCGAGCGCAAGCGAGTCCTGGCGGCTGGTGAGCCGCAGCGGCGCGAGGTCGAACAGCCCGCTCGTCGCGCAGGCGCCCTTGACGACGTCTTCCGGCAACCCGTAGTCGGCGTGCCAGCCCGGCGCGAGCAACATTCCCGTCAGGTGGCCGCCCGCCGAGGTGCCGGCGACGTGGATGCGGTCGGGATCGATCCCGTGATCCGCCGCGTTGCGGTGAAGCCAGGCGAGCGCGGCGCGGACGTCGGCGACGATCTCGTCCATCGTGCAACCCGGCGCCAGGCGGTAGTTGACCGCCGCCCAGGCAATTCCGGCATCGTTGTAGAGCGGGGCCGGGAAGCGCCGGCCGATCTTGTCGCCGGCGACCCAGTAGCCGCCGTGGACATAGACCATGAGGGAAGACGGCCCGCCGCCCGGCACCGGAAACAGGTCGAGACGCTGCAGCGGGTCCGAACCATAGGCGAGATCGAGCAGGCCCAGCCCCGAGGCAACCACTTCGTCCGAAGCCCGGCGATAGCCTTCCTGGATCGCGTCCAGGTCGTCGACGCCGAGCGTGGCGTCGTATTGCCTTTCGAGCTCGTCGGCGCTGTAGTGGGGACGGGTTGCCATCCTGCGATGCTATCCAAGCCAGGGAAGGAGCGCCACATGTGCGCGGGTTTCGTCTACCGGCCGCACGTCGATACCGCCGAGGGCGTGTTCACGCCCGACATCGTGCTCGACCGCCTGGTCGTCGCGGTCGGCAACGCCCGTTTTTTCGTCTCGGTCGAACGGCTGACGGGAGACGCCGCGATAGAGGTCATCGGCGGCGAGACCCGCGGCCAGGGAGCGGTCGCGCTCATCGCGGCGAGCGCCGGCTCGCTGATCGGGATCGGGTCGGACCACGTCGACGGGGCCTTGGCGGAAGATCCGGCGCGGGCGCGGCAGGTCTGCGCCAAGCCGCTAGCGCGCGCCACCTGGCGGTTCGCCGAGATCGCCGGCCATCTGGACGAAATCACGCTCGGGACCCAGGCGATCGACGGCGCCGGCCGGTCGCACGAAAGCGAAACCACGCTGTCCTCCATCGCCGCCCTGCCCGGCGACGGCGAGGTGCCGGCGGGGACGGTCATTCTCGCCCATGCCGACGCGGACGCGCCGCCGGGCCCGGCGAGCGTCACCGTCACCCTGGAAGACCGCCGCCTCGCGCGCCGCCTCGTCCACCGCTACGCGGTGCGCGTGCTGGGTTAGGCCTGCTCCGCCCGCGGCAGGGGCGGGCGGCCGCGGATCATGTCGGACGCCTTTTCCGCCATCATCAGGACGCAGGCGTTGATGTTGCCGGAGACGAGATCCGGCATCGCCGCGGCGTCGACCACGCGGAGGCCCTCCGCGCCGCGCACCCTCAGCTCCGGATCGAGAACCGCCTCTTCGTCGATTCCCATCCGGCAGGTGCAGGAGGGGTGGTGGGCGGAGATCGCGGTCTCCCGGATCCAGGCATCGATTTCGGCGTCGGTCCTGACCGCCGGTCCGGGGGCGGTCTCCGCCTTGTGGTAACGGCTCAGCGCAGGCTGGGAGAACACCTCGCGACCGGCCTTGACGCCCGCCCTGAGCGTCTCCAGGTCCGCCGGGCTGGAAAAGAAGTTGGGCAGGATACGGATCGGCGCCGCCGGGTCGGACGATCGCAGCCGGACCTCGCCGGTGCTGTCGGGGTGGAGGACGACGGGCCGCATGCCGTACTGGTCCGCCGCCGCCGGGCGGAGACTCGGCAGCCACGGCCGTGCGTCGAGTCCGGCGCCGCGGGTGAGAAACTGGATGTCCGGAACCGCGAGCTCGGGCCGGGTCCTTACGAAGCCGTGCATCCCATTGGGCAGCCAGGTCGCCGGCCCGGTGCCGAAGAAATACGCGCGCGCCATGTTCACGGTGAGGCGGTCGAGGCGGAGTTCGCCTTGGAAATGCCCGTTGCCATCGCGCGCGATCATCAGCTGAACCGCGAGATGGTCCTGCAGGTTCCGTCCCACGCCCGGCAGGTCGAGCGCGACCTCGATCCCCATCTCGCGCAGGTGGCCGGCCGGGCCGATCCCGGACAGCATCAGGAGCTGGGGCGAGTTGTACACCCCGCCGGACAGCAGGACCTCGCGCTCAGCATGGGCGACGCGCTCCCGCCCGCCCTTCAGATAGGCGACGCCGCGCGCCCGCGTTCCGTCGAGAACCACGCGCGAGGCCAGCGCCTCGGTGACCACGGTGAGGTTGGCGCGCCGCATCGCGGGCCTGAGATAGGCGACGGCCGCGCTGCAACGCCTGCCGCCCCGGATTGTCCACTGGCTGCGGCCGAACCCCTCCTGACGCTCGCCGTTGTAGTCCGGGGTAACGCCGAAGCCCGATTCCTCGCCGGCCTCCATCCAGGCGTCGAAGAGCGGGTCGCGGGATTTGGAGCGCACCACGCCGAGCGGGCCTTCGGTGCCGCGCCAGGCATCGCCGCCTTCCTCCCAGCTCTCGCAGCGCTTGAAATAGGGCAGCACGTCCGCATAGGACCAGCCGGCGCAGCCCTTCTGCGCCCAGCGGTCGTAATCGCCGCGATGGCCGCGCACATAGGCCATGACGTTGATCGAGGACGAACCGCCGATCACCTTTCCGCGCAGTGCTTCGACGGAGCGTCCGGCGAGACCTTCCTCGGGCTCGGTGTCGTAACCCCAGTCGTGCAGCCGTTCGGCGTGCATCTTGCCGATGCCGATCGGGATCGAGATCAGCGGGTCGCGGTCGCGCGGGCCCGCCTCCAGCAGCAGCACCCGGCAATCGGGGTCCTCGGTCAGCCTGCCGGCGAGCACGCACCCCGCCGATCCCGCGCCGACAACGATGTAGTCGTAGATTTCCGCCATTCCGCCCGTTCCGCCATGCGCCGGGGACATTACAGCCCGTCCCGCCCATGAAGAAGGGCCGCCCCGGGAGGGCGGCCCTTCCATTGTCTAACCGCGGCCGCATCGTGGCCGCGAGCGTCGCTCTAGGCGACCCAGGACCCCAAAGAGGTGGAGACCCAGGTCACGCGCGTCCGCGGTTGGCGACAATGAGACACTGGATCACCTCCTTTCCGTTGTTGAAATGGCACCTTGTTATGCCCGGAATCGGTTTCGCCGACAAGTGGACATTCGCGGCCCGGCTTGCTCCGCCTGGAACGCGGAAGAAATATGCGCGGGCGACGGGATCGAGATACGGAGGAGCGGAATGGTCGAGACGGTAAGGCGGGTGGTCACGGGACACGACGAGAACGGCAAGGCAATCGTCATTCTGGATGGCGATGCGCCCAATGTGCGCGTGCGCCAGCACGGTACGGGCTCGACCCAGCTCTGGCGCACGTTTTCGACGCCCGCGGACAACTCGGGATCCGAAGACGCCGTCACGGGCGAAATCCCGCTCAAGCCGCCCGAAGGCGGGTCGGTCTTCCGGATCGTCGAATTCGCGCCCGAATCGGTGATCGAACGGACCGAAGACGCCGGCACGCTCGCACAGGCGCTCGGCGCCCACGAGCCCGAGGGGGCGGCGCTGCGCCATCCCGGATCGCACCGCACCGACAGCGTCGACTATGCCATCGTGATTTCCGGCGAGATCGATCTTTGGCTCGACGACGAGAAGGACGACGTGCACCTCAAGGCGGGCGACGTGGTGATCCAGCGCGGTACCAACCACGCCTGGGTCAACAAGGGCACCGGGCCCTGCCGGATCGCCTTCATTCTGATCGACGCGGAACCCGCCGTGTGAGCCCTACTCGGCGGCCGGGCGCACCGCGTCGTCCCGGAAATGCGGCATCACTTCGGCGGCGAAGAGATCGAGCGAGCGCACAGATTCCTCCAGGGTGAGGTCTCCGTAGGCCATCCGCGAGACGAAATAGGTGCAGCCGCTTTCCGCCTGCTGCTCCGCGATTTCCTCGCGCACGGTTTCCGGCGAGCCGACCGTGATGACCCCGATGCGGCGCGCATCGTCGAAATTGTCCGGATAGCGGACCGGGTTGGCGCCGAAGTCGCGCCACAGCTTGGCGAAGCTCGCGAACCATGAATCGAAGGCGGGCCGGCCGCGCTTCTCGGCTTCCGCGTCGGTCTCGGCGAGATAGGTCTGGCGGGTGATCCCCATCAGCGGCAAGGGCGCCGCGCCGTGGGTTTCCGCCCAGGTCTCCCTGAAGGCGTCGATCAGCGGCCGGGCGGCCCTGGCCGGTGCGTTGATGACGATGTTCGCCCTCATCCGCGCCGACCATTCGGCAGAGACGCGGGTGCCCGGCCCGTACCAGAGCGGCGGGTGCGGCGTCTGGTAAGGGCGCAACTCCATCGGAAGGCCGGTATAGCGGAACCGCCTGCCGGCATGGTCGAGGGTGTCGCCGGCGAGCGCCGCCAGGATCACCTCAAGCGATTCCTCGTAGATCTCGCGCACCTCGGGATGGGGGATGCCGAAATGGCCGAGCTCGAGAAACGAGATGCCGCGCCCGATGCCGAGCTGGAACCGCCCCCGCCCGAGGTTGTCCAGCATGCAGATCTCCTCCGCCAGCCGGACCGGGTCGTAGAGCGGGAGGATGTAGACCAGCGGGCCGAACAGCATCGTCCGGGTCCGCTGGGCGACGGCGGCGAGGAAGATGCCGGGCGCTGGCGCCATGCCGAGCGGCGTCGCGTGGTGCTCGGCCACGTGATAGCAGTGGATTCCCGCCGCCTCGTACCGCTCCACCATGCGCAGGCGGTCCTCGTAGAGGTCGGAAAGCGGGATTTCCCGGCCGCGGTCGACGTGGTCGAAGATGCCGAACTTCATGACTGCGGCTCCCGCATCGGTCGCTGTGTCCGTCGTCGCGCGCGGACGCCGCAGCGTGCCCCCGTCACCCGCGCTCCGCAACCTGGGTCGCTCCCGCAGGGGTCCGTGGGCGCCGGAACAGGGAACGGATATCCTCGTCGATGGCGAGGAGGGACGGGGTCAGGACCAGCACGATCAGCGTCGCCACCGCGAGCCCGAACACGATCGTGATCGCCATCGGGATCAGGAACTGGGCCTGAAGGCTGCGCTCGAACAGGAGCGGGACCAGACCGCCGATGGTGGTCAACGAAGTCAGCAGCACCGGGCGCAGACGTTCCCGGCATCCCTTGACGATTGCCTCGTGCAGCGGCGTTTCGTCGTCGATATGCAGGTCCACGGTGCGGACCAGGATGATCGAGTTGTTGACGAGGATCCCGGCCAGACCCAACAGACCGAAGATGCTGAGAATCGTCAGGTCGAAGCCGAGAGCCAGGTGGCCCAGCACCGCACCCACGAAGCCGAACGGTATGATCGCCATGACGATGATGGGCCGGCCGAAATTGGCGAACACCCAGGCGAGCACGATGTAAATCGCGAGAAGGCCGACGATCGCGCCCGCGAGCATGTCGGCGGCCGATTCGGACTGCTCCTCGGCCTTTCCCTTGAACCGGTAGCTGAGGCCGAAACGGTTCGCGATATCGGCCAGCCCGCCTTCCTCGATCGCCGGGAGCAGGGCGCCCAGGCTGGTGACCGTTTCGTCGATCTCCCCCGTGATCGCGACTTCGCGCGCCCCGTCCTCGCGGCGGAGGCGGGAGAAACCGCGCTCCTGGCTGAGGGTGACGACTTCGCTGAGCGGCACTTCGGTGCCGTCGGGCGCACGCAGGAAGAGGTTAAGGAACGAAGCGCTGTCGGCGCTTCTGCGCGGGTAGCGCACCTTGATCTCGACTTCCTCGTCGCCGCGCGCGAAGCGCTGGGCGATGGCGCCCTGGAACGCGTTTCTCACCTGCAGCCCCGTGCTCTGCGTAGTAAAGCCGAGCGCCTGGCCGCGCGGCGTTACCTCAAGGATCAACTCCTGCTTGCCATAGGGAAGATCGTCGTCGACGGAGCTGACGCCCGGAAACCGTCCCAGGAGGTTCTTGACTTCCGTCGCCGCGGCCTTCAGGTCGCCGGCCGGGCCGCCCCGCAATCGGATGTCGATTTCACGGCCCGGCGGGCCGCCGGTGCGCGCGTTGATGTTGACCTGTTCGACATTGGGCAGCGGACGGATTTCCTTGCGCCACGCCTCGATGAATTCGTCGGTGCGTACCGGGCGTTCGTCCGAGGGGACCAGTTCCACCGTCAGACCGCCGTATTGATCGCCGGTGATCCGCGAGAACCGCCTGCCGCCGCTGCGTCCGACGCTGCCGAAGCTCATGGCGATGAGTTCGGTGCCGTCCCCGGTCAACCGGGCGACCGCCCGGTCGGCGGCTTCGGACAATTCTCGGACCATCGTCCCGGTATCGCGCCGCGGCGTGCCCGGCGCCATCACGACGTTGCCGATAACGACATCTGCTTCCGGCGAAGGAAAGAAGTGAAATCCCACCCGACCGCCCAACACCAGCCCCGCCGACACCAGAAAAATCGAAATCGCCATCGCGACCGTCGCGTAGCGCCAGCGTACGCAGAGCCGGACGAGCCGGGGGAACGGACCCGCGCGGAAACGATCGAAGCCGGCATCGAAGCGCCGCATGACGAAGTTGCGCTGGCCGCCATGCTTCTTCAGCGACTCCCGCAAATGGCCCGGCAGAACGAGGAAACACTCGGCCAGGCTGGCGAGTATGACCGCGATCACCACCAATGGGATGGCCCCCACGATCTGGCCGATGATGCCGCCCATCGCGACCAGCGGAAGGAACGCGGCGACCGTGGTCAGCGAGGCCGCCATCACCGGCGCAAGCATGCGGAGCGCTCCCGCCTCCGCCGCCTGGCGCGCGCCCATACCGGCCTCGCGTCGCGCCGCCGCGTGCTCGCCGACGACGATCGTGTCGTCCACGATGAGGCCCAGCGTCATGATCAGAGCGAACAGGGTGACCATGTTGACGCTCTCGCCGAGCGCCAGCATCGTCGCCAGCGCGGCCATGAACGCCGTCGGAATCCCCACCGCCACCCAGAACGCGGTGCGTCCGTTGAGAAAGAGCAGCAGCACAGCGAGCACCAGAACCAGCCCGCTGATGCCGTTGTTCAGCAGGACGTCGACCCGTTGCTTGATCAGCTCCGCCTGCGCGTCGTACTGCTCGATGCGGAGTTGCGGCGGATAGTTGCCGCGCGCCTCGGCCAGATACCGGTCGACGATCTTGCCGACTTGGAGGGCATCGGCGGTCGGGGAGCGCTGCACATGAAGCTCGATCGCCGGCCGGCCGTTGCGCAGCCCGATGGCCGCCCCGTCGTCGAACGCCTCCGAGAGCGACGCGATATCGCGCAAATAGATCTTCTGACCGTCGTCGAGCGATCGGATCTCGATACTTCCCAGGTCGCGCGACGTGGTGTGCAGCCCGACGCTTCGCAGCTGCTTTTCCACGGTGCCTTCGAGATTACCCGACGGGATATCGCGGTTGCTGGCTCCGATACGCGCGGCGACCGCGGCCGGCGTCAGATCGAGTTGGCGCAGGACCCGCGGTTCGATCTCGACCAGGATTTCCTCGTCGCGCGCGCCGAAAAACGTCACCCGGTCGATCCCGGCGGCCAGCAGGTCGTCGCGCATCCGTTTCGCCTGGCGTTTCAGCACCGCTTCGGAATACGGACCCGACAGCACGAGACGCGTGATCGTGTCGTAACGGACGATGCGGCGCACGACCGGCCGCTCGCTGTCCTCCGGCAGAATCGTTATCTGCTGTAGCGCCGCCTCGGCCTCCGACAGCGCCGACTGCATGTCGGTGCCCGCCCGGTATTCGACGACCACCTGCCCCACGCCCTCCGTCGCGTAGGACGTCACCCGGTCGACGCCGTCCAGGAAGCGTATCTCCGGCTCGACCGCCTCGAGAATATTGGCTTCGACATCCCCGGTACTGGCGCCCGGCCAGCTTATCCGGATCGAGACGATGTCGAGGCCGAAATCGGGAAAGAACTGGGTGTTCAGCTTCGACAGCGAAAAGGCGCCGGCGATGAATATCAGGACCATCAACAGATTGGCGGCGTTACGGTGCCGCACGAACAACCGGATCAGGCCCTTGCCGAACATCGTTTCCGGCCGCCCGTCGCGCTAGCGGAGCTCGACCCGCAGGCCCGGCGCGATCGCCACGGACTGGGTCGTCACCAGCCGCTCGCCTTCGGACAATTCGCCGCGCAGCAGGACGTCGTTCCCGACGCGCCCGACGATCGCCGCCTGCCGCTGCGCCAAACGCCCGTCATCGACGCCGTATACGACATTGCCCGGATGGAGCACGGTTTCCGGAACCCTTGCGACACCGGCATAGACCCGGTCGGGGATCAGAACCTCGACAAAAGCGCCGGGCCGCAGGGACGCGGCCGCCTCCCGGTTCTCTATGCGCGCGAACAACTCGACGCCGCCGCTCGCCGTGTCGATTTGCGCGCCGACCCGGGCCACCACCGCGTTCAGGACCAGCTCACGTTGTCCGACACGCCAGATCACGCGCGCCTTCCGGCCGATCACCCCCCGGCTCGTACCGGTGAGCCGGCCGTACTGCGCATCCGAAATGTGAAACCGCGCCTCCAGGCGGCCCGTATCGATAAGGCTGCCCACCCGGTCGTTGACGCTCAGGCGCTGGCCCGCCTGCGCGGTGACATTCTGGAATACGCCGTCGAACGGTGCGCGCACGTTGGTTCGTTCGAGATCGTAGCGAGCCCGCTGCACGGCCACGTCCAGCCGTTCGATGGTCGCTTTCTCCTGTTCCAGCCGCGCCGCCTCCGCGTCGATCCCGTTCTGGCGCAGAACGATCGCGCGTTGCTGGCGGCTCAGCTCGAGTTGCTTCTTGTCCAGCGACTGGATGGAGATGTTTCCCCGCTTCCTCAACTGCCTCGCGCGCTTCAGATCGCGGGCCAGCACCGCGAGGATCTCCCGATCGCGCTTAAGGGCCTGCGTCTCGGCGAGCCGTCTCGCCTCCCGCTCGACGATCCGGGCCCTCACCTCGGCGAGTCGGGCCTCGCTCTCCTTCAGAGCGGAAAGATATTCGAACTCGTCGATGGCGAGGACCAGTTCGCCCCGACGGACAAGCCCGCCCTCCACCAGATTGGGATGCAGCTCCGCGACCTGTCCGGGTACGAGCGCCCGCAATTGAATTTCGCGGGCCGCGAATATCTTCCCGAAAAGCTGGATTTCCGGCTGTTCGTCCGTCAGGCGCACGGCAACGGCGTCGACCGTCCACACCCGTTCCGTCGGAGGCGACGGCTCGACGCGCGGCTTGGTGCGGATCAGATACGACGCCCGACGGCGCCCGCCGCCAGCAGAACGATCGGCACCAGGACCAGGAGCACTTTTCTCATGGACTGCCCATATCGGTGCGGACGGGGGCAAGACCCTACCAACGGCGCGAACGCCTCTCAAGGCAAAGGGGGCTGGTCCGCTTCCCGCTCCCGCGGTCGGATCAATACGATTTGGGCAATCCCAGCGCGCGCTCCGCGACGTAGCTGAGCGCCAGATGCTGGCTGACCGGCGCGAGTTGGAGCATCACGATCTCGCGCATCAGACGCTCGACATGGAACTCGCGCGCATAGCCCATGCCGCCATGGCTCGCGACCGCCTGTTTGCAGGCTTCGAACCCGGCCTCCACCGCGAGATACTTGGCGGCGTTGGCTTCCACGCCGCACGCCTCGCCCCGGTCGTAGAGCCAGGCCGCCTTCATCGTTGCGAGGTGGGCCGCCTCCAGCGCCGACCAGGATGCCGCGAGCGGATGCTGAATGCCCTGGTTCGCGCCGATCGGGCGTCCGAAGACGACGCGCTCGCCTGCGTATCGCGCCGCCCTGCGAAGAGCGTCGCGGCCGATCCCGACGGCTTCCGCGGCGACCAGGATGCGCTCCGGGTTGAGGCTTTCGAGTATGTACCGGAATCCCCTGCCTTCCTCTCCGATCCGGTCGGTCTCGGGGACCCGCATGCCGTCGAACCAGATCTCGTTGGAATCGACCGCCTTGCGGCCCATCTTCTCGATCTCGCGAACCCGCGCGGTGCCGCGGTCGAGATCGGTGAAGAAGAGGCTGAGCCCCTCGGTCGGCGCGGCGTCGCGGCGCGGCGCGGTGCGGGCCAGCAGCATGATCTTGTCGGAAACCTGGGCGGTCGAGGTCCAGATCTTCTGGCCATGCACCGCGTAGCCCGCACCGTCGCGGACGGCCCGCGTCGTGATCCGGCTGGTGTCGAGCCCGGCGTTCGGTTCGGTGACCGCGAAGCACATCTTGTATTGGCCCCCGATCAGCGGCGGCAGCCAGCGGCGCTTCTGGTCTTCGCTGCCATGGGCGACGATGGCGCGGGGCCGAATATGTTCATGTGCACGCTCGACGCAGCCGCCATCGCCCCGCCCGACCCCGCGATCGTTCCCATCATCAGCGCCGCTTCGGTCACGCCGAGCCCCGCCCCGCCATAGGCCTCCGGCATGGCGATCCCGAGCCAGCCGCCGGCAGCGACGGCTTCGTAGAAGGCGTGCGGAAATTCGCCGTCTCCGTCGCGCTCCATCCAATATGAGTCGTCGAAGGCCTCGATCGCCTTGCCGACGCCCTCGACGATCGCCTTCTGGTCGTCCGTCAGCCCGAAATCCATCGCCCGTCCGATCGGTTCGCCGCCGCCGCCATCGTGCCGGTCGTGCGACTTTCGGGAAAGGGCCTCGCCGAGGCGCGGGTTTCGCGCGGCGCACCGCGGAAATAGAGTGCCGCCGGTGCCGCTTCCGAGGGACAGGCGATGACAAAGTGCATTCGATTCCACGAGACCGGCGGGCCGGACGTGCTGCGCCTGGAAGAGGTCGATCTTCCCGCCCCCGGACCGGGGGAAGTGCTGGTCTGCCAGACCGCCGCAGGGGTCAACTACCGCGACATCTACCGCCGCGAGGGCCGGCATCCGGTGGAGGGGTTCCCCGCCCTGCTCGGGGTCGAAGGAGCGGGCATCGTCGAGGCCGTTGGCGAAGGCGTCGAGGGAATTTCAGTCGGCCAGCGGGTCGTCGCCCAAGGCGGCGGCGACGGTGCCTATGCCGAGGCGCGCATCGTGCCCGCGTGGCGTTGCCTGGCGCTCCCCGACAACATCGACGACCGCACCGCGGCGGCGATGATGGTCAAGGGCATGACCGCGAGCTACCTGCT
>CBDBCA010000005.1:0-523939 GCA_965202835.1 Alphaproteobacteria bacterium
CGATGAACCCGTCGATCAGCGCATTGCAGATCCGCCGCGCCAGGGGCTCCAGCTTGCCTACCTCCCGCGGCGTGAAGAAAGGCAGCAGCACTTGCTTGTGCGCCTTGTGCTCCGGCGGGTCGGAGGTGAGCGGCGGCGCCGGCAGCGGCGGATCTTCGAATTTGCGGTGGCGCAGGACGACACGGCGCGACGTGAAGTTGTCGGTGTCGTAGGCGATTGCCCTGACGTCTTCATAGCGGGTCGGCAGCCAGGCGCCCCCGAAGCGTTCGGTCCGGGCAATCGGTCCCTTGCGCAGATCGTCCCAGATCGGGAAGGGATTATCGCGCCAGCGCGGATCGAGATGGTCCCAGTCGGTATGCCAGTCCGTGACAGGCGGCCGTTCGACCTTCGGATGGCCGCCCTGACCGGATACCGGACAGGTCCGCAGGGCGGTGTCCGCGTCGGGGCGCGGCCCGGCCCCAGAGCCGGGTTTGCTGTCGCTCATCCGGCATCCTCCACGATCTCGACGGCATGTTCCGGGCAGTTGGCCGCGGCGAGCCGCGCCCTGCCCTCCATACCCGGCGGCACGGTGCCGTCCCCCCTTGCGGTGGCATTGCCGAGTTCGTCCAGCTCGAACAGTTCCGGCGCCAGCGAATGGCAGCGACTGTGCCCCTCGCAGCGACCCGGATCGACCCGCACTTTCACGGCCCGCACCCCTTGCCGACTGCCCGCCCGTCAGTCAGTTCCCGCGCATGTTCTACCGGCCGACAGGAAAAGGAAAGGGCGCGACCCGACGAACGGGCGGACTCGATCGCGGCTTTCCCCGTTCGCAAGTGCCTGCGCCGTCTCGAGTTGAGCCTTGTGACGGCCTTCTTCGCGGCCGCGGTCGTCGGGTTTGTTCGAGAGCAGCTTCGTCCGGTGCATCGCGGTCGCGGTGCTGCTTCCGGTGGTCGGCGGACAGTCGGAGTAGAGATCCGGCGGGCAAACAGGAAATCCCGCGCTCCCTGGATATCGTTCATGACCCGAAGAGCAGGGCTGTGAAATACGAGCTTGGCTTGCGCGGCATTCACTTCCTCGCTGAACTTCAATACGTCGGCGAGAGCGCGATCGCGTGTCAGCGGGCGCGCGAGCCGGACTGCTATGGGCTTCCGCATCTCTGGAGAGCGCGCTTGGCGGGGGCCGTGGAGGCGCCAGGGTTGCCTCGGCCTCTCTACCTGTTTCGTGCGCTTTAGGGTCTACACGAAACTCCATCTTGTCGTCTGCTGGATCCGGCCTTGGATCACGGAAAAAGGATGGCAGCGGGGCGCCATCTCAAAATTGTCCGGCTGTCCTTATCCGCTCAGGCTGTACCGCGGTCGGTACTGGCCCGCGTCCCGAGTTACAACTGGTCTGGCTTTCTACCCCGGAGCTTCTTCGCGGCCATTCGCGGCCGCCTGCCGCACGAGCATGGCGACCGCACCGGTGCCTTCGCCGCTACTGCCGCTACTATGGTCTGGCTCTTCGACGGTCGAGTCCCTGCGAGCGGCAATCGACGGCGATGCGGCGGCCTGCGAGTAGATCGGCCTGGACGGAGGGGTTGCCGGCTCGCGCGCCGGCACCGCGTGATGGCGGTAGATATCGCCGCCGATGAAGCGCCCGGTCAGCGAACCCTGGCGCGTCAGCCGGGCGCACAGCTCCACCACGATCACCACCTCCCCCGCCGACATGTCGAAGCCGGCCGGCAGTCCCGACTTTCCCTCGCCCGTCGCGTACCGGGCGCAGTCGGTGGCTAGAGTCGCGGTCACCGCCTCGTCGCCGAACCGGATCGAGTTGTCCGACCACAGCATCTCGACGGGCTCCGGCGGATCGCCCGAAGGCCGGCGGAAAGCGGAGATCGCATAGACCACGTCCGCCGGAACCTTGAGTTCGTTGAGGTAGAGGAATTCGCCGAGCGCCTTCAGGCCGTCGCCGTCGGTCTCGGCGTCGCGCGAGACGTAGTCGGCCACGATGCCGGCCAGCCTCGCGCTAGCCGTGTCCGCCTTGATGCGCGAGTACAGGTCGAAACACAACGCGCATACCGAGACGAGCACCACCGAGCCGATGGCGAACTCGATCGCGGCCCCGCCGCGCACGTCGCAGGCGAAGGCCCAGATCCTGGAGAGGGCGGAGCGCTTCATGACGGGTCCCGATCCTTTCTATACGTGGCGGTTGGGGGTGTCCGAAACCGTCGAACTCCTGCCTCGGCCGGTCAATCGATGGAGGCCAGAGGCGGTGTAGGATAGCGGCGCTCCCGGAATAGGCAAGCCGTCGCGGACTCCGGTGTCGCGGACTCCGGCTCCCCGAGGAGCCCAATGTCGGACCGCCTCGCCGCGGGAAGGCGATTGGTGCCGCCTCCGCGCCGCTCGCAATGCGGGGTGCACGGCCGGCTGCCGACATGGGCGGAGACGAACGTCGAAGCGGAGGGGCCTCGTGCGCCGCTGCGCCGCTTTCGCGGCCCGCCGCTTCAAGGGCGGCGCGTCCCGGCGGGAGATCAGAAGTGGTAGCCGCTCAGCCTCGGTGCGGATGGGGCCTCGGCTCTGGCGGGGGCCGCGCCGGGATTTACCAGCCGCGCGGTAACGATCACGATCAGCTCGAGCTCTTCGGACCGGATCGAGCGCTGCCCGAACAGCGCTCCCAGCCCCGGTATGTCCTTGAGCCCGGGCACGCCTGCTTCCCGCGTGTTCGATGCATTGCGGAACAGTCCCGCGATCACGATGGACTCCCCGTCGCCCACCTCGACCGTCGTCTCGGCGCGGCGCACGTTGATCACCGGCACATTCGTGCCGACCACCTGGACGGCCTGGTTCAGGGAAGGCTCCGATACCTCGGGCCTGACCCTCAGGACGATCCTGCCGGTGTCGATCACCGTCGGGACGAAGTCGAGCAGGATCCCGTACTTCTTGTACTCGAAAATGATCACCCCGTCCTCGAATCCCGTCGGCAACGGGTACTCGCCGCCGGAAAAGAACGACGCGGCCTCGCCGGAGACCGCGGTGACGTTGGGCCGGGCGAGGACGTTGGCGAGCCCCGCCCTTGCGAGCGCGTCTATCATGCCGGCAACGTGCGTGGTGTCGTTAATCCGCCTGCCGAAGGACAGGCCCGGCGAAATCTCCCCGTCGAAGCTCGTCCGAAGGTCCGCACTGCTCGGCGTGCCGAGAACCGGCACGAACCGCCCGATGCGGAAACCGAGCAGATCGTCGCCGCGGATGCGGAACGCCTCCCAGTTGATCCCGAGATCCTCGCTGACGGAGCGCTGGACCTCGGCGATCTGGACTTCCAGGTTGACCTGCTGCGAGCCGCTTACCCGCAATTCGTTTTCCACCGGGGTGTCCTTGGGAAGCGCGCCCGCGGCCAGCCGGAGCGCGCGTTCCGACAGCGCGGCCGAGGCGACCTCGCCGGTCAGCGCGATGCCGCGCGCGGCGCGCCTAGCCTGCACCCCGCTCAGCTCGGGTTCCCGCGCGAGGATGTCCCGAAGCGGCTGGATGTCGAGGACGACGGACAGGATCCAGTCGTGAACCCTTTCGTCTTCGCCGAGCACGGCGACGGTCGTGCGCCCGACGCTCTTGCCGATGATATAGAGCACCGTGGGCGAGAGCAGTTGCACATCGGCGATGTCCGGCGCGGCGACCAGGACGCCGGTCGCATCGCCGTTCAGCCGGAGCCGCCTGCTGTGTCCCAGGGTGAGGGTGAGCACCTTCGGCGCCTTCCCGCTCGAGGGGCGGGCGGCGGGTTTCCCGGGCGTCGGCGCCGGCCGCGAACTCTCCGCCGGCGGGGACTTGACGGGCGCGTCCTTGGCGACCGGCACCGCAGCGGGCGCGTCGCCGAGTCGCATTACCAGACCGGAGGATGCGGGCGGGTCGTACCGTTCCACGCGGATGGCGTCGGCGCCGGACGGCGACAGCCGCAGGACGAGCGCGGACGGGGGGCTGCCCGCCCGAGCGTCGGCCAGCCGCCGCCTGCGCGATTCGTCGATCAGCAGGGACAGCGCCGGACCGTCGCCATCGAGCCAGAAGGACGGGTCGTGCTGGCCGTGGATCTCGGCCGCGCGGTCGATCGTCCCGGCCGCGATCAGCATGCGGACGAAATTCGCCGTCACCCGTGGATCTCCCGACGACAGACGCAGGGCTTCCGCGTAGCGCGCCTCGGCGGCATCGAAATCGCCCTCGACGGTGGCGATGACGGCAAGACCGTTGGCCGCCCAGGCGGCGGACGCCAGAGCGCGGCCGGCTTCCCAGGCATCCCGGAATTGCGCCCGCGCGTCGTCGATCCGGCCGATCGCGAGCGTCGTCCGCGCGGCGCCCAGCAGCGCCTCGGCCCTCGTCGCGGACACGTCGCCCGCCCGTTCCCCGGCCTGGATGAAGAACCGCTCCGCGGCCGCGAATTCTTTCGCCTCGAACGAGATATAGCCGAGCCCGAGCAGCGGTTCCGGAGCCTCGTCGAACCTCTCGGCCAGAGAGGAATAGAGCCTGCGCGCGGCCGCCGGCTGGCCGGCGGCAAGAGCCGCCTCGGCGACCGCCAGATTGTTTCGCAGCAGCACACCGCCGCCGCCGCCATCCCCCGAAAGCGGCCCGCCCGCGCACGCGCAGAGCAGCGCACCGCACACGGCGAGCGCGGCGGTTCGAAGTAGCGGCGACAACGACCCTCTCCGCCGCACCGGCCCGAGACTCTTCACCCCATCTCCGTCACATCGCGGTGGGCGCCCCGCGCCCTCCTCCCGTAATTCCAAAGAATCAGTCAATTAGTATGTGACTCTCGCAACGCGTCTAAAGAGACCGCACAAGATGAACCCGATTGGGCTGTTTGTAAATGCGCCAAATCCGGACCCCGCGCGGACGGTCCGGCGGGCCGGGCCGAAGGATCCGATCCGGGCCCAGGATGGCGGTCCCGTGTCCCGGCGTCCGCCGCATCGCGCCTCGATTCCGTCTTGGCGAACCGCTCGCGAGCGGATATGAACGGAGACGGATGAACGGGCGCGCGCCGCGGCTCGGCCATTGCATGCGGGCCGCGAGTTCCTGGCGTACGCGCCGATGGGGGAGCGGATCGCGATGGAATTCCAGTCGGTGCGGAGCGCCGTTCTGATGCTGACGGGGCTCTTGCCCCTGTCGCTGACCGTGGGGTGCCACGAACCGCTCGCCCTCCAGGATTCCTATTTCCGGACGGGCAAGCAGAACGCCGCGGCGCACAGCGCCGGGGCGCTGGAGGCGGTGAGATACAATCGGGCCCTGCAGTCGGCGCGCCGGTCCTGCCCCGCCAAAGCCAATCCCGCCGCCGACGCCCCGGCCGGGCCGGATCGCACGGCGTCCCGCCACGCCGCGCTCGCCCGGCTGTGTCCGGATCCGCCCTCGGTCGCAGCCCATGGCGGCACCGAGGGCGCCTACCGCCGCTGGGTCGAGGACCGGGTGCGCGAATTGCCGGAGACCTCCGCGACCGGCGCCGGCGCCGCCGGCGGCTCGTGAACCGCATCCCGGGCGTCCCGTCACCCGAACAACCCTCGGCTCGACGATGGCAACACTTCCAAGACGGCTCTATGCGCGCGGCTTCGCCGCGGATTCCCGGACCGAGCGCGAACTGCGCGCCGGCCTCGCCGGGCACGATATCGAGATCAAGCGGTGCCGCTTTCCCTCCGCGCTACGGACGCTCGCCGCGGAACCCGCCTCCAGCCTGGCGTTCGTCGATCTCGACGGCATCTCCGAACCGGAAGACGCCGCCAGCCGGCTGGCGGGCGTCTGCTCGTTCGAGACCGCGCTGGTCGCGATCGGTTCGGTCGATACGGCGCAATTCAGCCGCGCGCTGCTGCGACACGGGGTTGCGGATTACCTGGTGAAACCCGTGACCGCCGCCGCGATACGCGAAGCGGCGGCCGCGCTCACGGAAGACGCGTCGGACCATCTCTACGCCGGGGAGGTCGCGGCTTTCGCGGGCGCTCCCGGTAGCGGCGCCTCCACCCTGGTGGCCGCGCTCGCGCGCGGCATCGCCGAAGCCGGAAAGACCGCGACGGTGGTGGATCTGGACCCCGTCTCCGGCAAGATGGCGGTGCTGCTGGACTCCGAGCCGCGGGACGGTCTGGCATCCGTCCTGGCGCCGCCCGGGCCCGATACCGGCGACGATCCGGATTCGCGGTTCGATGCTCGGCTGCTCGACGGGATCGCGGCCTCCGCGGCGCCGGGGATTTCTCTGGTCGCCTACCCCCCTAGCGGTTCGCTGCCGGCACCGCCCGACACGGCGATGCTGTCGGCCCTGTTCGGGCACCTCGCCAACCGCACGCACGCGGTGCTCGTGACCGGCGCCCCGGATCCGGCGATGCAGCTCGAAATCCTGCGCCGCGCCGACATGCGGGCCGTCCTCTTCGAACCCGCCCTGGCGAGCATCGGCACCGCGGTCCGGCTGATGGCGCAGCTGGGCGCCCGGTATCCCGTCTCGCTGATTCAGTGCTCGACCCGGATGCGCCGTTATCCGCTCTCGCCGGCGCATATTCGCTATGCGCTTGCCGACCGGCGTCCGGATGCGGTCATTCCCTTCGAGCCGGCGCTGCACGCGGCGGCCACGGGCAAGCCCCCCGGCCGTCCCGGCAAGGCGTACCGCAAGGCGCTGCGCCAGGCGACGGGCCTGCTCGGAGGGGGCGAGCGCCCCTGACCCGGGAGGAGAGAGCGCCGGCCGGGACGCCCGCGCCGGTTTCCAATCGGGCTGCGCACGGCCGCCGGTCTCTCGGCCGGGTTCGCTCTCAGAGCGGCTGGAGATCGAGCGGCCGTTCGACGAGGTATTCGTAGACCGCCATCGAGCAGGCCGACCAATGGCCTCCTTCCGCTCCGGTCACCCGGCTGGCAGCGACCTCGATGGGGGGGGTGACGGTCTCGGAGAGAGCGACCCGGATGCCCGCCATGTAGGAGGGCGACATGGCGAGCGGGCCCGAGGCGAGCACGATCTCCGGCCTGACGAACCGGGCGTGCTGCGCCGCGAGACGTCCGAGCGCGCGGCCCGCGCCGGTCATTAGCGCGGCCACCCTCGGATCGCCCGCCCGGTCGCGCTCGATCGCGTCGTGCAGGTCGAGATCGATATGCGACAGCGGCGCGGGATCCGAGCGCTCGCCGAGCAGGCGCCGCAGGATGCCGACGCCGCCCGCCGCATCGTCGACGATGACGGCGGCGCCGTCCTCGGCGAGGACGGTCATCCTGCCGATCGGACCGCCCGGGAAGCGGGTGGGGCCCACATAGCGCCCGTCGATCAGCACCGCCGCGCCAATGCCCACTCCGCAGAGCATCGCGAGAACGTCGCCCCGCCCGCGCGCCGCCCCAAACAGCACCTCGGCCCGCCCTATGGTGGCCGCCACCATCCGGACCTCCATCGGAACGTCGAGCAGCGCTTCCAGCCGCGCGCGGAGCGGGAACGCTCCCCATCCCAGATAGGGCGCCTCCCAGACGTCGCCGGTCTCCGGGTTCAGCTCGGCGGTGATCATGACGAACCCGCCGAGCAGGCGGCTCGGGTCCGGCGAGTGCGTCCCGGTCAGGCGTCGGCATTCCTCCGCCAGGCGCAGCACCAGCCCTTCGGCGTCCGCCACCGGCTCGAACTGGAAGTCGGCGCTGTCGATCACGTTGCGACCGATATCCGCCAGGGCGACGGTCTGGACGGTGGGCGCGATGACAATCCCCAGCACCTGGCCGCCGCGCGGATCGACGGTCAGGGGCCGGGACCGCCCGCCCGGCCTTACCGGTCCTTCGTCGGGCGCTTCCGGTCGCTCGCGCACCAGCCGGAAATCGATCATGCGCCGGGCGATGCGCGAAACCTGCGCCGGGTCGAGTCCGATCCGGGCGGCGATCTCCGAGCGGGAGACCGGCCCCCTCAGCACGACTTCCCGGAGGAAGGCGCTTTCGCTTTCCCGGCCCCTGTCGCGGCCCGGTTGCGCAACTCTCGCCATCTCAGGCCACCTGGCCGGAATCGCGCGCGAATTCTTCCTTGAGCCAGCTGACGAACGCCCTCACCTCGGGTTTCCGGCGCACCGGGCGCCGCGTCCGGATCCAGTACCCGTCGGCGGTCGCCAGGCTCTGCGGGATGGGGCGCACCAGACGGCCGGTGTTGAGGTCGCCGCGCGCTATGGTGGAATTCGACAGGATCACGCCCTTGCCCTGCCTGACCGCCGAGAGCAGCAGCCTGGCGGTCAGGGTGGGGCCGCTCACGGTATCGGCGCCGCACAGGCCGACCGACTCCATGAAAGCCGGCCAGTCGGGCCAGTTCCAGCTGTTTCCGGGATCCTCCCGGTGCAGCAGCGTGGCGCCGGCGAGGCCGGGGCCCGGACAGGAACCCGGGGCGCATACGGGGAATATCTCCTCCGCGCCGCTCAGACGTTCGGCGAACGAATCGGAATCGTCCTCGTAGCTTCCCCAGTCGATGACGATCTCGTCGCGGGCCGTGACGTCCACCCGTTCGCGCGAATCGACGAGGACGATCCGGGTCTCGGGCCGCAGCGCGCTGAACCGCTCCATCCTGGGGAACAGCCAGGCCGTCGCTAAGTTCGGCGGCAGGACGATTCGCAGACTCTGGCCGTCGGACGGCCGATGCAGCCGGTCGACGGCGTCGGCGATATGAGAGAATCCCTCGGACAGCCCTCCGGCGAGCGCCCGTCCGTCCTCGGTCAGCTGCATTTGCCGGCCGTTGCGCCGCACCAGGGGCAGGCCGAGATGCTTCTCTAGGTTGCGGATCTGGTGGCTTATCGCGCTGCCCGACACCATTAGCTCGGCGGCGGCGGCGGCCATCGATCCGTGCTGCGCGAAGACCTGGAAGGCCCGCAGGGCGTTGAGGGGAGGCAGCTGCATCGGTTTCGGTTCCTCGGTTACGGCCCCTGAAATATGGGAAAAACTCCCGAAAAATCAGGTAGATGACATGCTTCTTTTCGCTTCAATAGCTGAAATTTTCTCAACTGTACATGAAAATTTTTCAATTGTGTTTCGAATCCCCGCAGTTTAACGGTTGCGCCGTTCAATCTGTTAGTTGTGTCACTCAATCAATTGTCCGCATATGCATAGTGAGGAAAGTGAATACAGAATGAGTGTATCGTGAGCGCCAGTCAATACAATTTGCAACGGTCGGATCGGGAATCCGCGTCGGACCTCCCCGGTTCCCGCGGACGGTGGAGAATTCCGGCCCCCCCCCCGCGCCAGGGACCAAGAGATTTTGTCCGGCCGCGCGGATAATCGCGCCGGTACCAGCGGAGCGGCGAATCCGCTAGCTCCCGGCGCCGCAGTGCAAGTCGCCGATCCGGCGCCTCCGGCGCGCGCGGAACGCGTCGCGCGACCGGCCGACCCCGCCATGGAGCCTGTTTCCCTTCCGGCATTCTGGCGCGGCCGACGGGCCTCCGTGGCGGTCGAGACCGCCGTGGCGAGCGCGCTCCTGGTGATCGCCTTCGCCGGCGTCATCCAGATCGTCCATTCGGCCTACGTCTCCGACCGGATGGACCGGGCGGCCCGCTCCGCCGCCCGGGCGATCGCGTTCACGCCCGGCGCGGACGCGGGTTCTCTCCCGGGTCTCGCCTGCGAGGCGATCCGGAACGAGCTCGATCTGGACGAGGAGTTCGACTGCGCGACCAAGCTCTCCGTCGAGATCGAGAACAGCCTCGCGCCCGCGAACCTGGGCGAGAGCGCGGGCTCCGAGCACGCCACCCCGGCCGGCGAGCTGGTCCGGGTCCGCATCGCGTGGAGCGGCGGGCCGTGGAACCCGGGAATGCTCGTGCAGGGGGACGATGCGGATTCGCGCCCCGTCGCGATCGGGATCGCGCGCATCGAGCCGATCGAGGGGGCCTAGAAGATGCCGATGGGGAATTCCACGTGCAGCCGTCAGCAGGGGACGAGAGTGATCAGCGCGGCCGCGGCGAAACGCCCGCCGCCGGCAAAGGCCGGGAAGCCGGGCCCGCTCCAGAATTCCAGTACCCGCCCCCGTTGGCCGGTCCGCCGGTCCACGGGCGCCCGCCAACTGCCAGAGGAGATTCCATAGCGCAGGAACAGCGAGACACTCTCCCAGGACGGCCGTGCTGGACGGATCTCCAGCGAACCACGCAATTCGAACAAGAGGCTAGATAATGAAGACTCGTCACATCTCGCGGCGTTTCCGCCGTTTCGCCAAGGCCAACGAGGCGGTGTCCGCGCTCGAATACGCACTTCTGGTGGGCATCATCACCATCGGAGTCGGTGCGGCCTTAGTGACTTTTTCCACCGACGTCAAGAACGCGATCGAAGCCGTCGCCCTGATCGGCGAGCTGATTTTCTGTCGGCGCGATTTCGGCCATCGGCAGGGCCGTCCGGTCATGCCGGGTCGTCGATTTGGGCTGCCGGCGTGAGCTTGACGCGGCAACGGAGCGGGGCCGGCGGCCTCTTCGTGATGGTTGGGTCTTCACCGGCGCGTTGGGCGCGCGCAACGCCCTCCGGTGCCGTGCCGGGTCCGCCTTGTCGCGTCGAACTGTCGCGCCGGGGTCAGCCGGGCGCGGATGCCGGCGGCGGCATGGCGAGGTGGATCCGCCGGCGCGCCGCCAGGAGATGGGCGCCGGCGCCGCCGAGCACGAGGGTGACCCGGCGCCCGTGACGCGCGACGCGGGCGACGAGGTGGATCCATATCGCGCGGATGCGCTTCATCCGCACCCAGCGCCACTCGGGGCCGTAGGCGGCGCGGCGCACCAGCGCCATCGCATTCAGCGCCAGCGCCGCGAGCCACAGCCAGGCGGCGTTGGCCCCGAACCGCCCCGACGGCATCGTCCCGGCGGCGAGGTCGGACTTGAGCACCGCGTGCACCTCCTCGCCGCGTCCGCAGCGCTCGTGGGCCGCGGCCACGACCTCGGCGGCGTCCAGCACCCTCAGGCCGTTCGCCTTTTCCGCCCGGATCGCGTCGGGGGCCGGGAAGTTGGTCATGTAGGCCCTGATCCTGTAGGCGGGCCTGCCATCGGCGGCCGGGAGGTCGCCCTCGTCCAGGCCCAGCGCCCCGGGAAGGGCGCGCCGGGTGACGACGTAGCGGATCACATGGCGCGGCTTCAGTCCGTTGGTTGTCGCGGGGACGTAGGGCAGTTCGGCGCATTCAAGCGCCACACTGTCCGACGCCGGCCCGGCGTCCGGCGTCTCCACCGGCCCCTTCGCCGGGCGCCAGGCGTCGTCGGCGAGCCGCGCCACCTCCGCCATCAGCGGCTCCGAACGGGTGGCGCCGCAGATCAGCCCCACCGTGCCGAAGCGCCGCGTCTCCGCCCGGCGGAAGGCGGGGTCGTTGCAGGCGCGGATCACATCCTCCTGGTAGCCCGCCCCATCGGTGCGGAGGGTGACCTGGCGCACGGCGCCGGGAAGCTGCAACAGCGCCTCCTCGAGCGCCCGCCGGTTGTCCAGCGCCGCCGGCACGTTGCCGTCGCGGCTCTCCAGCCACGGCGCCATCCCGATCTCGGGGCAGAACGCGACCAGCGGCTGGTAGCCCCGCTCGCCCGGAACCAGCCTCTCCGCGGCACGGTAGGTATACAGACACTCGCGCTTGCCGGACGCGATGATCGTCGCGTCGAGGTCGATGGTCACCGACGCCGCGACGGCCTCCCGTACCCCTTCGGCCACAAGGCGGCGGGCGACCGCCCGGAACAACTCGTGGCGTTCCGTGTGCGGCGGGATGAACGCCGTGCCCTTCTCCCTCTCGACATCGTGCACCCCAGCGACATGGAAACGGTCGAGCCAGTCGCGCAGCGAACGCGCCGAGGGAAAGCAGCGCTCGCGACCGCCCCGGAACCGCCGCGCGACCGCACCCCTCGACAGACCCAACAGCTTCGGCTCGAACCGCCTGACCAGAGCGCAAAGACCCGTATCGGCCTCCAGATGCTCGATGTCCGACACCCGGTCGAAGCCGGCAACGTTGAGAACCAGCACCGCCAGCATCATCTGGCCGTCGCTCCAGCCCTGCGACGGGCTGCCGCCGCAGCGCGGCAGCCCGGCCAGGATGCGCCGCGACGCCAGAACCTCGAACAGCAGCACCAGACCGCCGCGCGCCGTCGCGGCCGTACCATCCCGCGTCACTTCGAGCTTGATCGGAGAGCGATAACAAGGGACCATGATCTTCACCCGGTTGGTGACGCCCCTCGGGGCGGGTTGTCTGCGCAACCCATTGTAATCAATGGCCCAACCGGGTGACCAAATCTTTCTGATCGCCGATCAGGGCCGTCGGCGACGGACTTGACAAGACGATAGGGAAAGTCAAAAAGGGCAAGGAAATCTCCCCCCCTTAGGGCTAATCACGGCCCTCTGGCTAGCCGGCCATCCCCGTCAGGACGATGGCCGGCACACCCCCTCGGACAAGCGCCGATAACTCGGGCGATCGGGACGATTTTCCCGTGGCACCCGGAAGCAGCGTCGTTCGACCGCGCCGACGAACCCGCCGGGCGAAGGGCGTATGACACTGCTGGCATAGCCGAATTCGGACATGACCCTCATCCCCAACCCGTCCAACTCTGATTTCCCGGCAAGCACATCTCGCGAGCAGGCGGAGCAGGCCGGTGATCAGGACCTGCGCAGTCTCGGCACCGGATTGGGGACTGGATCGCTGACGGAGATGCATATCTCGTCGATCGACCGTCGGTCAGCTTGCACCATTGCGATCCCACCCGGGAAGCGGCTCGGGTTGGGCGGCGTTCACCGGTCGCTTGCGCGGAGAGCGGGTTTGCCGCCTATCTGGCTCTATGGAGCCGTTGTTCTCACGGGCGCTTGGCTGATCTTCTGGATTCAGCCCCTGGCGGTGCGCGGAGTCCTGCCGGTCCTTGGAGGTTCGCCCGCGGTGTGGAACACCGCTATGGTGTTCTTCCAGGCGGCGCTGCTCGGCGGCTACGCCCTGGCCCACTGCCTCGCCCGCGCCGCGACGCCTCGAGCCCAGCTGGTGGCGGTCGTCGCGCTGTGGGCCGGGATCGCGCTCTCTGCTCCGGCTGGTGCCGTCAGGCTCCTCGGAGAGACGCCCGACGGCCTTCCGCCCACGCTGTGGCTGCTCGGAACGCTTGCCGGCTCGCTCGGACTGGCGTTCGTTGCCGTCTCGACCCTGACCCCGCTCGTCCAGCACTGGCTTGCGCGCGCCGGCGCGGGGGCCGCGTCGTCCGATCCCTACTTTCTGTACTCCGCCTCGAATGCGGGCTCCGCGGGCGCGCTGATCGCGTTTCCCTTCGTTATCGAACCCCTGCTGGGGCTGACCGGCCAGGCGTGGCTGTGGAGCGCCGCGGCCCTGCTGCTTGCGCCTCTCCTGTTCGTCCTGTGGCGGCCGGCCGCGAAGGGGGACATTCCGGCCCGGGACGTCCGGCGCGACGCCGAATCGCCCGTCCGGGGCGCCGCCGTCGCGCTGCCGGTCAGGCGCATCCTCGCGTTGTCCGCGGTGCCCAGCGCGCTCCTGCTCGGTGTCACGCGATACGTCACCACGGATGTGGCCGCGGTACCGCTTCTGTGGGTCCTGCCGCTCGGCCTCTACCTCGCCACGTTCGTCCACGCATTTGCGCGGCGGCCGGCCGTCCCACAATCCCTTCTCGCCCGCCTCGTGGCTCCGGCCCTCATCGCGCTGGCGATCCTGTATATCCTCAACCCCACGGTACTGGCGTTCGGACTGGCCCATCTCTTCGTGTTCGTGCTGGCCGCGCTCTACTGCCATGGAGAGCTGGCCCGGCTGCGGCCGCCGGCCGCCGGCCTGACCCGGTTCTACCTGCTGGTCTCCACCGGCGGGCTGATTGGCGGGATGCTTGTCGCGCTCGCGGCGCCGCTGCTCTTCGTCGAAATTTACGAGTATCCGATCGCCCTGGCGCTGGTCGCCGCCCTGCTGCCGAGGGGAGCGGAGGCCCCGCGGCGCGTCCACTACATTTTCGGGGGGGCCGCGGTCGTGGCGGTCGTGACCGGACTCGTCGCGATATTGGACGGCTTCGGGCAGAGCGCGGAAGGCGGCCTGTCGGCGGTCACGATGGGCCTGTGCCTGGTATCGGTGGTGCTCTGCGCGCCGGGCCTCCTCGTCCTGCGTCCGCGGCCCGCCCTGCTGGCCGGGGCGCTCCTCGCGGTACTCGTGGCGCCGACCCTGATCGCGCGGCATGGGGCCGACCATGTCGCCCTCGAGCGGACCTTCTTCGGCTCGTACCGCGTCACGGAGTCCGAGGGGCTACGTTCATTCTACCACGGGACCACGCTGCACGGCGCCGAACTGCGTCTCCCGGACGGCACCGTCGAGAGCCGCACGACCTATTACGCTCCGGATACGCCTTACGGCGACGTCATGGCCGGGCTTGCGCGACGCCCCGACCCGCTCGTCATCGGCCTCGCGGGTCTCGGAACCGGCTCGCTCGCGTGCTACGCACGCCCCGGCGACGAGTTGCGCTTCTACGAGATAGATCCCGCCGTCGTCCGCCTTGCGCGGAAGCACTTCGCCGCGCTTCGGGACTGCGCACCAGATGCGACGGTCGGGATCGGCGACGCACGGCTGCTGCTTGCCCGCGAGTCGTCATCGTTCGATTTCCTGACCGTCGATGCCTTCAGCTCGGACGCAATCCCGGTCCACCTGCTCACCCTGGAAGCGTTCCGCATCTACTTGAACGTCCTTGCCCCGGAGGGCGTCCTCGCGGTCCACATCTCCAACCGGCACATCGATCTCGAGCCTGTCATCGCGGGGCTCGCCGCGCGCACGGGGCTGGCGGCGCGCGCCAAGCGCTACACGGCCCCGTCAGCGCTGCAGGAGAGCCAGGCATCGAATTCCTCGCATGTCGTCGTGCTCGCCCGTGATGAGGAGACGCTTCTGGGCCTCGGCCTGGACGAGGGCTGGGTTCCATTGGGAACGCCCGATCGGGTGCGGGTGTGGACCGACGATTACACGTCGATCATTCCGCTGCTTCGCTGGTGGTAGTTCGGCAACGGACACGCGGGAAACTCGATGGGCCTTCATCCGCAAGAAAATGTTTCTCGTGCAGGGCGAGTGCCGCGCGGCGGCGCGGTTGCGCTCGAGGAACGGTCGGGCTCTGCCCCTCCCGTCGATGCCGCTTCCGCTCAAGCAGAGACCCGGCCGGAAGCGCATGACATGACGCTCGCCCCTGCGCCATCCGGCGCCGATCTCCCGGCGGAGACGTCCCGCGAGCACGTCAAGCCAGTCGACGCGGATTTCGAGCGCGCGCTTATCGAGGGTCTACCGGAGCCGGTGAGCGCCTCCTCGGCGGACGCGGGTTGGGCCGATCTCCCGGACATGTCGCCGCCGCCGACCGCGCCGGCGGAACCGGGCGCTGACGACGGGGAACCGGCAACCGGCGAAGCCGACATGGACATCGAGTCCATGCTGCTGGACGGGCTCTCGGACGCGCCCTCGGTTTCGTCGGAAGAGGAGGACACGTCGGCCCCGGAGCCCGAAGACGAACCCGGGCCCGAGCCGGAATCCGCCGCCCCCGAACCCGGCGAATCGCCGGCCGGGCTGGACACGGATTTCGAGGACGCGCTGCTCGCCGGCCTTTCCGGGCAAGCGGCGTTGTCGCCCGGGAACGGGGACGCTTCGGAGCCCCCGGTTCCCGGAATCCCGCCGCCCGATGCCGGCCCCGGGAAAGACCCGCAACACTTTCGCGCGGATTTCATGTCCGAAGACCGGCCGGAAAGCAGCCTTCCGGACGCCTCTTCCAGAGAGGATTTCGGCGACCCCCTGCCGGGCCTGCCTCCGGTCTCTTCGACCGGGGATGCGGTTCCCGGGCCGGTATCCGGCAGCAACCCGCCGGAGCCCGGGGACCTCCCGGTCCCGCACGACCGTGCCCCCGCCGCAGACCCGCTGCCGGGTGCGGTGCCCCACCGGCCCGCGGCGGCGCTCGCCTTCGCAGCGGATCCCGAGACCGAGACCGCTCTGCGCGAGGGGCTGCTGCGCCTGGAGGACGACCGGCCGGATCGCGAGGAGCCGCAGGTCTGGCCAGGCGGGCTGCGGGCGGCGGTCGCCGCGCTCGCCGACGGGCACGCGACGGGTCTGGTCATCGTCGATATCGACGGTAGCGCCTACCCGGCGGGCGCGATGCACGAGCTCGCCGAGGTCTGCGAGATGGGCACCGCGGTGATCGCGGTCGGCTCGGACGATTCCGCCCGGACGAGCCGCGAGATTCTGCTCGCCGGGGTGAGCGATTACCTCGTGAAGCCGGTCGCCCCGGCGGCGGTCCGCGAGGCCGCCCTGCGCGCGACGCAAGGGGAAAGCGGATCGCGGGAGCGTGGCCGCGTTGCCGGGTTCGCGGGCACCGGCGGCAGCGGCGCGACGACGCTGGCCGCCGCGACCGCGCTGCACGCGGCCGCGCAGGGCCGCTATGTCTCGATCCTGGACCTGAACCGCTCGGTCTCGCCGATCGGGCTGCTGCTCGACGTCGAGCCCGCGCCCGGCCTCGACCAGGTCTTCGAGGTGGCCGGCAGGTCGCCGCCCGACCCGAAGCTGCTCGCCGGCGTGCGGGCCGAGCGCTCGGAGCGGATTTCGGTCTACGCCTACCGTCCGGGCTCGACCCTTCCCCCGGTCCCCTCGATGCCCGCGCTCGACTGGCTGCTGGGCCAGCTGCGGCACCGTTCGCAGCTCGTGCTGGTCGACGGGCTGGACGATCCCGGGACGTATTTCGATTTGCTGGCCGAGCTGGACCTCCGCGTCGCGGTCGTCGAGCCCACCGTCGCCGG
Organism: Alphaproteobacteria bacterium; assembly: GCA_965202835.1. Taxonomy (GTDB): domain Bacteria; phylum Pseudomonadota; class Alphaproteobacteria; order MPNO01; family MPNO01; genus MPNO01. The sequence continues at coordinate 16,629 of CBDBCA010000005.1, forward strand.
GGCGGCGCGCGCGGCGCGCATGGTCGGCATGCTGGGCCGAACCGCGCCTGTGCTGCTGGTGCAGAACCATACCCGGGCGTTCCGGACCGGTGCCGGAACGCGGCTGCTCGAGGACGCCGGGATCGCGGTTTCGCCGGACGCGGTCGTCCCGTTCGACCGGTCCCTGCCGGAGATCGCGGGGCGGGGGTGGCCGCGGGGCCGGCTTCCGCGCGGCCTGGTCAAGCCCGTGGCCGCGCTCGCCGACCGGCTGTCGCTGCCGGGGCCCGGCGTGCCACTCGCGCTGGCGGCGGGGGCCTGACCGTGCCCGCGCGAGCCTTCGGGCGGCGCTCCCGCGCCGAGGCCGCGGCGGTGGCGCCGGCGAACGGCGCCGAACCCGCGGCCTTGCCGACGGCCTCGCCGAGCCATGCCGCGCCCCGGCCGGCCGCCTCCGGGGAAGGCTTCATCTCCGAGATCGTGGCGAAGGTCCACCCGGTGATCGTCAAGTCGCTCGACATGACGAAGATCTCGGCGCTCAGCAACGAACAGCTGGCGGGCCAGCTCCTCCAGTTTCTCGGCACCGACGAGGCCGGCGTCCCCGACCTCAGCCCGCTCGACCGGCAGAAGGCGGTCACCGAGCTTGTCAACGACATCAAGGGGCTCGGCCCGATCGAGCCGCTGCTCCACGATCCGCTGATCTCCGACATCCTGATCAACGGCACCGGATCGGCCTATGTCGAGCGCGCGGGCCGCCTGGAGCGGGTCGAGCTGCGCTTCCGCGACCGCCAGCATGTTCTTCACATCGCGCAGCGGATCGCCGGCCGGGTGGGCCGGCGGATCGACGAATCGAGCCCCATGGTGGACGCGCGGCTCGACGACGGCTCGCGCGTCAACATCATCATCCCGCCTCTCGCGCTCGACGGCGCGGCCATCTCGATCCGCCGCTTCGTCATGCGGGGCGTCAGCCTGCACGACATGGCGGAGCGCGGGGTGATGTCGCCCGCGATGGCGGAGCTGTTCCGCATCGCGGTCAAGGCGCGGCTCAACGTCCTGATCAGTGGCGGCACGGGCGCCGGCAAGACCACGTTCATGAACGCGCTCTCCCGCGAGATCGACCACAGCGAGCGCCTCGTCACCATCGAGGACGCGGCGGAACTCCAGCTCCAGCAGCCGCACGTGATCCGGCTCGAGACCAGGACCATGAGCGCCGAAGGCACCGGGCAGGTGACCATGCGGGACCTGCTGGTCAACACGCTCCGGATGCGCCCGGACCGGATCATCGTCGGCGAGGTACGGGGCGAGGAGGCCGCCGAGATGCTGCAGGCGATGAACACCGGCCATCCGGGCTCCATGTGCACGCTGCATGCCAACAGCCCCCGCGACGCGCTGACCCGGCTGGAGAACATGCTGATGATGGGCAGCGGCGACATTCCGCTTTCGGCGCTCCGACGCCAGATCGCTTCCAGCGTCGACATGATCGTGCAGGTGGAGCGCCTCCGCTCCGGTCACCGATGCGTGACCAGCGCGACCAACGTGGCCGGCATCGAGAACGACATCGTCACCACCGAAGAGATCTGGCGCCGCAGGCCGGGCGAGGCGGAGCACGTGTTCGAGACCACCGGGCGGCAGCCGGCCTGGATGCAAGCGGTCGATGCGATCGATCTGCGCGAGCCGCTGCTGGCCGCCTTGCAGTCGGATCCGCGGATCGGGGAGGACGAGCTTTGAGCGGCCAGATCCTCCTGCTTGCGGCCGGCGGAGCGGTCTCGCTTCTCGGCACGGCGCTGTTCCTCCTCCTGGGCCGCCGCGACAGGGGCTTCCGGAGCCGGCTCGACCGCGTCGCCGCGCCGCTCGCCGCCGCCGCCGCGGGTGCCGAGGATGGCGCCGATACCGACATCTTCCGGCCCGCCGAGGGCGGGTCGCGGCTGGGCGGGGTCCGCCGCTTTCTCGAATCCCGCTACCCGCTGCTCGACGCGGGACGGGTGCTGCCGCGCGCGGCCGCGGCCGGCCTGCTCGCGGCGGGAGGGGTCTGGTTTTCGATGTGGTTCCTCAGGATGCCCGACGGCTGGTGGACGATGCCGCTCGCCTGCACCGGCGGCGCGGCTGCGATGTGGTACGCGATGTCGTGGATGCAGGCGCGCCGGGCGGGAGAGTTCTCGCGCCAGTTTCCCGAGATTGTCGACCAGATCGTGCGGCTCTCCGCCGCGGGCGTGCCGCCGCTGGAGGCGATCGCCGTGGTGGCGGAGGATGCGCGCGAACCGGTGAAGCCCGTGCTGCGCAATGTCTGCGACGGGCTGACCGGGGGGCTCGACGCCGATACCGCGCTGGTTGCCGTTGCCCGGCGCGTGCGGCTCGCCGAGTTCACCCTGTTCACCGCGGTAATCCGGCTCCAGCGCCGCGCGGGGGGCGGCGTCTCGAGCGCCTTCGCCAATCTCTCGGCGACGCTGCGCGCACGCCGCAGCACGGCGCTCAAGGCGCGTGCCTCGACCGCGCAGACCCGCCTCACGCTGCTGGTGCTCGCGGTGATGCCGGGCATCGTGCTGGCCGCCCAGTATTTCATCTCGCGGGAATCGGTCGAGATCCTGTTCGACCCCGAGAGGGGAGCCCTGCTGCTCCGGATCGGCGTCGGGCTGATTGTCTTCGGCCTCCTGGCCGCGCGGGCGTTGGCCGCGCGGGTCGAGAAATAGGGAGGCGGCGCCGATGCCCGAATCGCTGTTGCCGGTCGCCGCCATCGCCGCGGGCGTGCTCTTCCTCCTGGCGGTCGGCCCGATCGTGTTCCGCGAGACGCAGCGGACGCGCGCGCTCGACCGGCGGCTCGCGCCGCTCCGCGAGCTGGCCGCGTCGGGCCTGGCCGCACCGGATTCCTCGGCGCTCGGTGGCGGAGGATCGTTCCGGCAATTCGGCTCCGCACTGGTCCGCGTCTGCTCCATGCTGGTCCCCGTCGGCGCCGCGGAACGCGAGAAGCTGGCGGCCATGTTGCGGGCGGGCGGGTTCGCCCGCCGCGACGCGCTTTCGATCTTCCTCTCGGTCAAGTTCGCGACGGCGTTCGTGCTGGCGGCCGGCGCCGGGCTGTGGGCCGCGGGCTCGCCGATGGTGAGCCGGTACACGATTCTCGTCGCGCTCGCCGCGCTCGCGGGGTTCGTCATCGGCGGCGTCCTTCCGGAATATGCGCTGCGCGCGAGCATCGCCCGGCGCGTCAGAAGCATGACGTCGGCCATCCCCGATGCGCTCGACATGCTGGTCATGTGCCTGGAAGCGGGGCTGACGGCGGAGCGGGGTATCCTGACGGTGGCCGAGACGCTTGCTCCGATCGAGCCCGGCCTCGCCGCCGAGTTCCGCCAGATCGAGGTCGAGCTCCGTCTCGGCTCCGACAAGCGCGCCGTGCTCACCGAGTACTGGCGGCGCACCGAGATCGACGGGCTGCGCGACTTCGCGATGGCGCTCATCCAGGGCGACCGGTACGGCACCCCGCTGTCGCAGTCGATGAAGGCGATCGCGGCCGACCAGCGGCTCCAGAAGGCCGCGCGCATCCAGGCCCAGGCCGAGCGGCTGCCGGTGCTGATGACGCTGCCGATGCTGCTCTTCGTGGTGCCCGGCACCGTGCTGCTCGTGGCCGGACCGGCCGTGATGAGCGCGCTCTCCAATCTCGGCAATCTCGGCAACATTGGCGGTCAGTGACATGCGGGACAGCCGCGCATCGTGTCTCTTTCGGCTGGTTGCGGTCCTCGCCGCCGCCGCGTTCCTCGCACCCGCCGCGCGCGCCGAGGAGCCGATCTCGCCGATCCCCGAGACGGTCGAGGTGAACCCGGAGAAGGTGAAGCTCGGCCGCGAGCTGTTTCACGACCCGATCCTGTCGAAGGACGGCACGATCTCCTGCGCGAGCTGCCACGACCTCGCCACCGGCGGGGACGACGGGCGCAGGATTTCGCTCGGGATCGACGACAAGCCCGGCAAGGTCAACTCGCCCACCGTGTTCAACGCGGGCATGAACTTCAAGCAGTTCTGGGACGGCCGCGCGCGCACCCTCGAACACCAGATCGACGGGCCGGTGCAGTCCGTCTTCGAGATGGGGAGCCTGTGGCCCGACGTGATCGCGAGGCTCTACAAGGACGACGACTATCCCGGCAAGTTCAAGAAGATCTATCCCGGCGGGATCGACCGCCGGAGCGTCAAGAACGCGATCGCCGAGTACGTCAAGTCCCTGACCACGCCCAACAGCCGCTTCGACCGGTGGCTGAAAGGGGACAGGAGCGCCCTCAACGCGCAGGAAAGCCGCGGCTACGCATTGTTCAAGGACTATGGCTGCTCGTCCTGCCACCAGGGCGCGAATGTCGGCGGCAACATGTTCCAGGTGTTCGGCGTCCTCAACGACTACTTCAAGAAGCGGGGCGACATCACCGAAGCGGATCTCGGCCGCTACAACATCACCGGAAACGAAGAGGATCGGCACGCCTTCAAGGTCCCGAGCCTCCGCATGGCGGCGATGACCGCACCCTACCTGCACGACGGGAGCGCGGCGACGCTGCGCGACGCCGTCGATGCGATGTTCGAGTTCCAGCTCGGCCGCGAGGCGCCGGACGGGGACAAGGACGACATCGTCGCGTTCATCAAGACGCTCGCAGGCGAACACGAGGAGCTATCCCCATGAGAACCGGCGCTGTCATTCTCGGCACCTGCGTCTCCGCCGTCCTGCTGGCGGCGGCGGGCGCTCTCTATCTGCTCGCGCAGAACAACGGATCCGAGCACTACCGCAAGTCCATCGATCTGGTCCGCCAGATCCAGCTGCTGTCGTCCGACTGGAGCATGGAGGTCGCGCGGGTCAGGTCGAACCCGCTGGCGGATTTCGACTCGCTCGCCGCCTTCATTCCCCGCATGGCGCGGCTCACGGACAGCCTCTCCGACACCGCCCAGCGCATCCCCGGCCTCCCCGACCGGCTTGCAAGCGACATCCAGGCCTATCTCGCCACCATCGAGGCGCGGGAGGAACGGGTCGAACGATTCAAGACCGGCTACGCCGTGGTGCGCAACTCGAACCGGTACCTGCCGCTCGCCGCCGCCAACATCCTGCGCCAGGCCCGGGCTGCGAATGACGACAAGCTTGCCGGCAGCATCTCGGGGCTGACCCGGGACGTGAACCTCTATCTCGCCACGCCCACCGACAGCGCGCAGTCCCGCATCGCTTCCGAGATCCACAAGCTCCGCGAGGCGAGCGTCGCCTATCCCCCGGCGCTCGCCAACGCGCTCGCCAACCTCTACTCCCACGCCGAGGTCCTGGTCGCCAAGCAGGGGCCGACGGAGCGGCTGTTCGCCCAGGCCACCTCCGCCGACATCTCCGATCTGACGAAACAGCTGAGCGACGCCATGGAGTTCGAGGCCGGCAAGCGGGAGGCGCTCGCCTCCTGGTACGAGCGCGGCATGCTGGCGGTATTCGCCCTGCTGGTCCTGTTCTGGATCCTGCTCGCCCTGCAGCAGCGGATGCGGGGCGGGACGGCGGACGCCCCGGTCGCGGCCCGCCCGGCGCCGATCGAGCTCGAACCGGCCCCCGAGGCCGCCGCCGATTCGGTCGCGGTAGCCGACCCGGCCCCGCTTCCCGCGGCAGCCGCCGCGCTCGATGCCGGGTCCCGGGCGCCGCCCGCCCCCGCCCCGGAATCGCACCGGTACGCCGACGCCGATGCCGCGCTGCTTCACGGTTTCGTGGTCAAGTCGCTGGCCGGAATCCTTGCCGCTTCCGCCGAGGAAGTCTCCGGGCGCATGGACTTTCTACGCCGCACCCAGCAGCGCATCCGGGATGCGGTCGGCGACGGCGGCGCGGCCGCCGGCCTCGACGGCGAAGTCGATGTCGAGGAAGAGATCGAGACCGTCGGCGGCATCGCGACGAACGTGCGCCAGCGGATGAACGCCATCGCCGACCTCGCGCGGCGCCTCGATTCCTCCGCCGGCGCGCCGGCCAACCATGTCGACCGGGGCATGATCGATCTCAACGCCTGCGTCGAGAACGCGATCGCGACCGCCTCTGCCGGGAGCGACGCGACGATCGTGAGCAATCTCGGCGACGTTCCCGAGATATTCGCTTCCGCCGCGGACTTCGAGACGCTCCTGGGCGTGCTCCTCGACAATTCGATCGCCGCCGTCAGCGGGCTCGATGACCGCAAGGGCATCGTCAAGGTCGACACCGCGCGCAAGGACGACGAGATCCTGATCACGGTGATCGACAACGGTGCCGGCATCGCGCCCGAGCAGCAGGCGAACGTGTTCAAGCCGTTCTACACTTCGCGCGAAGGCGCGATGGGCATCGGCCTCCCTTTCGCCGGCCATCTGGCACGGAAGTACGACGGCGTCATCAAGATTAATTCCCTGCCGGGCCAGGGAACCGTCGCGCGCGTAACCCTGCCCTCCGGGATCGCGGCCCCGTGAACGCGCGCGACATACCCGACCGCGAAACCGCGCCGGGCCCGACCGGGACCGGCAGCGCTCTCGGATGCCCCGGGAGCGCTCCGCGGCCTTCGCGGCGCCGCCGCGGCGCCGGCCTGCGGTCCCAGCTCGTCTCCAATGCGCTGCTCGCGGCCGGCCTGCCCATCCTGCTTACGGGCGGGCTTGCGCTCTTCCTGCTTGCCTACCGTCCCGAGATCGCCGCGACCGGCCCCGGCGCCGGCCGGCATGCCCTCGCCGAGGACGCGGCCCGCGCCGGTCCGGCCGTGCCCGGGAGGGAGGCGGCGAGCCGGCTGGACGGGTTTCTCGTCGCCCGCATCGCGGAGGCGAGAACATGGGCGTCGACTCCCGCCATCGTGGAGGCCGCCCGCGCGGCGGACATCCTTGCGGGGCCCCCGGCCCGAACCCCGGACGGACAGCGCCCGGCCTCGAACGCTCCGGACCCCTGGCCGAGAGCCGATTCGTTTCTTCACCGGCGGCTGGCCGATTCGCCCTGGCTGGCGCGGGCGTCCCTCACCGACCGGAACGGCTTCACCGTCGCATCGACCGGTCCCACCGGCGCTCCCGCGCGGTCCGGCGAGCCTTGGTGGCAGGCTGCGTGGAAGGACGGGATCGCCGTCGGTCGGGTCGATTACGACGAACCGGCCGGGCTGCGGCGGCTCGGCCTGGCGGTGCGTATCGAGGATCCCCGGGGCGGTGCGCCGCTCGGCGTCCTGAAGACGGTGCTGGCGATCGAACCCATCGGGAATACGGGCGCCCGCGCGGCGCCGCCGGTTCCGGGCGCGGGCGTCGAATCGGCGGCCCTGGCCCGCGCATCCGCCGAACCGGCCGGTGCCGGCCGCGCACGCATCGTGAATGCCAGCGTCGGCGTCGACGGTCGGAACGGGTTCCCCATCAGCGCCGGACCGGGCGCCGGGCCTGCCGAATTCCCGCGCGCCGGGGACGCGCCGGCGGCAAAGGCATCGAACGCGGGCTCGTTCGCCTCCGTGCTCGACCGCCTCGGTCTCGACCGGGACATTCTGCGGAGCATCCACGCCGGGATTCCCGATCCGGCCGTCCTGTCGGCGGGGATCGGGGACGCGCTCGCCGACCGGCGCGTGCAACTCGCGCTGGCCCTAGGCGCGATCGCGCTGCTGAGCGGCCTCTTCGCCGTCATGCTCGCCAACGCCGCGGCACGGCGCTACGCCGCGGCGATTCGTGCCGTGACCGAGATGGCCGAACGCTCCGCCCGGGGGGAGCGGGCGCGCATGCAAGCGGTCGACACCCCGCGCGAGATCGCCCGCCTCGGCGATGCGGTGGATCGGCTGGGGCGTCTCTGCAACCGGGTCCGCGAGCCCCGCCCCGTGGGCGGCGCCCACGCGCGGTGACCGGGGCGGGACGGAAACCGATGGAGATATCGTGGATCACCCGGGCCGCCGCCTGCGCCGCCTGCGCGCTGTTCGCCGCCGGCGCGGCGTGGGACCTCCGCAGCCGCACGGTCCCCAACGCCATTCCGCTCGCGCTGTTCGCCCTCTTCGCCGTCCATGCCCTGGCGGATCCCGTGGGTCCGGGGGCGTCGCCATGGGCTCATCTCGCGGTCGGCGCCGCGCTCCTTGCCGCCGGGTTCGCGCTCTGGTGCACTGGGCAGTTCGGGGCGGGCGACGCGAAGCTTGCCGCCGCCGCAGGGCTGTGGGTGGGGCCCGCCGATCTCGCGGCCTTCCTGCTCGGGCTCGGCGCCTGCGCCCTCGCGCTCGCCGCCATTGCCCTCCTGCCACTGGAGCGTGCGCGGCGCATGCGCCCGGATCTCCCCTTCGCGGTGGCGATCGCGCCGCCGGCGCTGGCCCTGACGATTCCGCGCGCGCTCGCGTACGACATCCACGCGCTGTCATGACCGGCCGTCCCCGAATCCTTGCCGACCCCGCGCCGGCCGCGCGCCGGCCCCGACGGTCGAGCGCCGCCCGGAGGGAGCCCGGGTCCCGGCGCCGGACCGCGGGCGCCGCCCCGCCGCCCCGGCACGCGCCTCCCCGTCCAGCGGGCTGAACCAGGAGGAGCCGATGCGACGCTACCGAACGGTCATCATACTCCTGCTGCTGTTCGCCGTGCCGCTCGGCGGCGCGGTCGTGGCGGCCCGGTACCTGCTGCCCGGCGCGCCCGCGGAGCCCGTCCAGGCGAAGCCGGCGCCGGCCCCGCCGCCGCCGAAGAAGGAGGCGCGGAAGATCCTCGCCGCCGCCCGCGACCTGTCCGTGGGAACGCTGCTGCGCGACGAGGACATGACCGACGTCGAGATCCCGAAGGAGGAGATTCGACGCGCCCATCTGGTCGTCGAGGGCGCAAAGACCATCGATTCGCTCAGGGGGCACGCCGTGCGCGAACCGATCCTTGCTGGCGGGCCGCTCGTCCGCTCCGCGCTCGTCGCGCCCGGCCAGCGGGGCTTCCTCGCCGCCGTGCTCGCGCCCGGAACCCGGGCCGCCACCATCCGTCTCGGCGCCGGGACGAGCCACGCCGGCCTGATAGATCCCGGCGACCGGGTGGACGTGATCCTGACCGCGAGAATGCGCCTCGGCGGCGACACCGAGAGCGTGTTCACCCGAACCATCCTCGAGGACGTCCGCGTGGTCGCGGTCGACCGGCAGGTGGATGTCGGCGCCGGTGCCGAAGGCGAGGAGGTCACACGGGCCAAGATCGTCACGGCGACCCTTGAAGTCTCGCCCGCCCAGGCCGGGCTGCTGGCGCTCGGCGAGCACGAGGGCACGCTCGCGCTCGTCGTCCGCTCCATCGCGGCGGCGGCCGTGCGGCGGACCTCCGCCGATACTGTCGAGCTCCGCGCGCTGCTCGACCTGCCCGAGCCGGAGGCGCCGCCAGAGCCGGAAGAAGATGCCGGGCCCCCGAAGACGCCGGAAGCCGAGATGAGCCCGCCGCCCAGGATCGTGCGCATCGTCCGCGGCGGCAAGGTCTCCGAGGAGGTCTTCGGCGACGTTTCCGGGGAACCGCCCAACGGAATCGCGCCCGCGCCCGGCGCGAGCCAACCGCTTCAGGGACGGAACTGAAGGAGGACCGAGTGGACATCGCCGAACTCTTCGCGCACGCCGTGGCATCGCTCCCGGAAGCGGTCAGGCACCGGATCGACGGCGACCCGCCCCTGGACTGGGGCGCGCTGGAGGATTCCGCAACCGGCGTCGCGATCGCGGAGGCGGCGCGCGGCGACCGCCGGCTGCCGGAGCCGGCGGAGACGCTTGCCGCCGGGCTGGTCCGCGAGGTCGGCATCGTCCCCGCCGATCTCGCCGCCGGGCGGGAGCGCGAATGCGCGGCGAATGCCTGGCTCCGCCAGATCGCCGTCGAGCCGGACGGCGAGCGCTACCGGCTCAGGAGCCGCCGCACCGGCGAGCTCCATGGCGGCGCCCGTGCCGAGGCGCTCGCCGGATATGTCCTGCTCGCCCTCGACCTCGCGACCCTCGTCCACCGGGCCGCCGAATCGTGGATCGAGGCCGGAGACCGATACCCCGCGGCGGCCGATGACAGGCCGGCCCCGCTGGCGCGCTGTGCGATCCGCGTCGGCGCCCGGCTGAAAACGCTCGCCGGTCCCGATCGCGGCAGGACGGGCAGGCTCGCCCGCATCCTCGAGGACGCCTGGAACGCCCAGAGCGCGGAACTCAGGGAAGAACTCGCCACCGCGTCCCCGCCGATCGCCGCACCCGGCGCGTCCGCGCCCGGCCGGCGCCATTACGCGCCGGCCGACAGCTACCGCGTGGAAGCCTTCGATCCCGCCGAGCTCCGCTGGCTGTGCGCGCTCGGCCAACGCGCCCTGGAGCAGGCGCCGCCCGAGGAGCGGGAGGATGCGCCCCGCCGCCCGGACCCGCAAACCGGGTCCCCGGCACCCGACACGTCAGCCGGGGATTCGGCGTCGGGCAGCGGGGACATGCCGGCGCCGGACGCTACCGGAGCGATACCGGCAGCCGCTTCATCCGATCCCGAGGAACTGGCCCTCGGCAGGGAGCTGGCCGAGCTGCAATCCGCCGCCGAGCGTCTCCCCGCCGCGCGCGGACCGGGTCACGCGACGCGGCTCGCCCCCGCTTGGGGCGACGACGTGGCGGCGCTGGAAATGACCGCGCTGGAGGCGCAGGTCCAGGCGGAGACGACGGTTACTCTCGATCTCGCCACCCGTCCGGACGGGATCGCGGCGGACGAGGCGCTGGCCGGATTCGGGCGGGCCGCCGCCCGGCTCGCCGCGCCGGTGCGGCGCCGCCTCGGAGACGCCTACGGTATCGGGGTTGCCCAGACGCTCGCCCGCCTGCGGGATCCGGGCGAAGCCGATACGGCCTCCGGCGAGCTGCGCGCCGCGATCGCCGCCCGGCGGGCGCCGGCGTGGCTGGAGGAGCTCGCCTCGTCCCTGCTCGCCGATGCCGGCGCCCAGGCCCGGGACGGCACCCGCACGGGAAGCATGAGCGTCGACTTCGCGCACCGCCCGGAGGGCTTTCTGGCGACCGACGCCGAAACCGGATTCCAGGGCCGGTTGACGCTTCCCGGCCTGCTCGAGCAGCTGCATCTCGCCTTGACCTTCGCCGAGCACGCCTCGACCGCGCTCGAGGCGCTTCGAACCGCCGGCACCGAAGGGGGTTGGACGCTCGGCGAAACGCTCAACGGAACCTCGGGGCTCGCCGCGACCGAGCAGGAAATGCTCGAAGCGGCCCGGCAGATCGAGCATGCGCTGGGCCGCTCCCGTCACGCATCCCTCCGGACCGGCCGTCCGCCCTCCGCCCTCGAACAGGCGGCGATCGCCGCGGAGGCGATCGGGACCGTCGGACCCACCGTCCGTGCCGCCGCCGGCTGGCCCGGCGCGGCCGAAGCTCCGAATCCGCGCGACCCGGGGGACGTTGCCAGGATGGCGGCCTTCGCTGAAACCCTGCGGGAATCGGTCAGATCGATCTCCAACCGCCAGATCGCGGGCGGGATATCGGCCGCTCATGGCGTATCACCGGAAACGAAAGAGCTTTCCTGACCACATGCCTTACCTCCCTTGCCGGACCGACCGGATGAAACGCCTACGCCCGCGCCAACACCGCTTCTCCGAACGCTGCACGCCTGCCCTCATGCCGCGTCCCCTTCCATCGCCACGCGGCTTCCTGCGCGACATTCGGGGCGGGGCGACCGCCATCGTCGCGGCGGCGGTGACGGTGTTGACGGTCGGCGGCACGGCGCTTCTCGGCGATCACCTCTGGCTGATCGACCAGCGCGACACCCTCAAATCGGCCGCAGACGCGGCGACCGTCGCGGCCACGCTGGAAATCGACAGGCAGCTCGCGAAGGACTCGGCGATCGGCGACGCAGCCCTGAAGGCGGCGGTCACGCCGGTCGCCAGGCGATACGTCGAACTCAACCTGGCGCATCTGCCCGAGGACCGGCTGCTGCGCGCGAAGGAGACGCTGAAGGTCACGGTCAGCGTCAACCGCGTCCAGCGCACCGTCAGCGTGCAGGTGGAGGCGGATCTGGGCGGGACGCTGTTCTCGAGGCACCTGCCCCTGTTCGGAGGCGATCGCGGACCGGAGACCGCTCGCGTCAAGGCGGGGGTCGAAGCGGAGTCCCCCATGGTCGAGGTGGTGCTCGCCATCGACGTGACGGATTCTATGAACGACGGCCTGTCGGGAGGGAGGAACCCGGGACCGGGCGAGAGCCGAATGGCGATCGTCAAGCGCGCCGCCAAGCGCATCGTCGCGGTGCTCGACCCGGACGAGAACAACCACGTGGGCGTCGGAATCGTTCCCTGGAACACGGTCGTACGCCTGGATTCCGCGGCGGCCCGCAAGTGGAAAAGCGAGCGCTGGGCACTCTATCCGGCCCAACGCACTTATCCCGTTCCCTTCAGATGCAGCTGCAGGAATTGCCCCTGCAGGAACCCCGTAATCGACACGCTGCCGGCCTCGGCACCCCAGCCATGGAAGGGCTGCTTCGACGGGCACCGTATCCGCTCGGGGATATCTTCCGTTCCGGAACCGACTGCGGCGGCGCTCTTCGCAACGCCCTCCAAGAGTCCGTTCGCGCAGAGCTACTTTCAGCCCGACCTCTGGAGTTCGTACCGTTGCCGGGCGGAAGACGAAAGGCCCGCGAGCGCCGCTGAGTACTTCGATTGCCAGGAAGACGAACCCGGGCTGGCGCAAATCAGGTGCGACGCCATGTCGGCCCTGATGCCGCTGAGCAACGATAGCGCCGCCATCGAGCGCTCGATCGACCTACTCTCCCCGAGCGGCTACACCCACTCGACGCTCGGCGTGGTTTGGGCCCAGCGTATGCTCGAGCCGGAGTGGTCGGATGTCTGGGGCGGCGTCGGCAACCATCCCGCCGACGCGGCAACGCCCGAATCCGCGAAGACCCGAAAGGCCATCGTGCTGCTCACCGACGGAGCAGACACCTACTGCGGAGGCGGCAACTGGGATTGCTGGCGCAGCCCGATGACGGTGTCGCGTACCGATGCATGCGCCGCGGCAAAATCCAGGGGCACCGAGATCTTCGTCGTTGCCGCCATGCATCCGGACCAGGTCTCCAGCGATTTGGGGCGAACGCTCCGCGCCTGCTCCAGCGAGTCCGACCGCGAATTCCCGGAGGGAACCCGACGCCCCGGCACCTCCTACGTGTTCCTCAGCAACGCGACCGCCGAAGAACTCGAGGCCGCCTTCGCCGATATCGGCAGACAGCTGCGAAACCTCCGCCGGATCTACTGAATGAGCACCGACACCGCGCTCCCGGCACCGTCTGCCGCCGCCACCGACTTGCGCCCGTTCGCGGCGGTCCGGGCGGCGCGGCGCCGGCCGCCCCCTGAGGCGCCCGGGATCCGCTCTCGCCCGCGGCGCGACGACGATCGCGACCGCGCCGAAAGACGCAAAATCAACCGTATCCTGACCGGCGCATTCGCCTCCCTTGCCATCGCGCTCACCGCTTGCGGCGGCGGGGGCCATCTCTCGGTCGAGGGTCGCGCGGGGGAGAAGGCGGAGTCCTACGAGCTCAGGTTCCCGCCGGGGCAGGCCTTCGAACACAGGCTGCCGCTTCGCGTCTCCGGCGGCATTCCTCCCTACGAATCGAGTATCGAAGGGTGCCCGGACTGGGTGACGCTCTTCCCGGACCAGCGCATCCTCGCGGGCACGGCCCCCGCCGCCTTGAGCGGCCAGACGTTCTTCTGCACATACCACGTGACCGAGTCGGATCCCGGTTTTCGACCGGCGCGAACCGTGTCCCGTGGGCTTCGTCTCGTGGTCGGCTCCGGGGTTGCACAGCCGTTGGCGCTTCCCCACTTGAACAAATTGACCGTGACGGTGGGGACTTTCCACAGCCCGGCGCTCCCTGTGGCCACCGGCGGCGTCGAGCCCTACACCTATTCGTTCACCTGCGCCGGAGGTTCGTTGCCTTCCGGGATGGGCTTCGCGCCCGCCACCCGCCGGTTCGCCGGAACGCCGGAGGCCCGGTTCCGCGATTCCTGCACCTATTCGGTGACGGACAGCTCGGCGCGCGTCGCCACGGTCTCAACCGCTGTCGAGGTCGAGGTAACTGGCGGGGCGAGGGCGTTGGAACTCACGCGGGTATTCGAGATGATTCCCGAGGATGAGCTTACTGTCAAAATCGGGAGGCGTAGCCAGACAAGATTTCAAACAGCATCGGGCGGTGTAGCGCCGTACACCTATGGGCTGCTCGACTGTACGCTCCCCATCGGGCTCGCGTTTCACCCCAGCACTCGCATTCTGTCGGGAACGCCCAACGCGGAGTACCGTGGGCCAAACTGTACTTATCGGGTGACGGACAGTTCGTCTCCGCCGACGTCCGTTTCCCGGTCGTTCGAATTGGTCGTTGAGCCTCTCGAAGCGAGCGACTTGCGCTTCAGGACCAGGACGGTCGAGCCTGGGCAAGGGTTGTGCGTGGTTCCCGGCGCCGGATCGATAGGCCTCGCGACATTGCCCACCGCGCACGCTGGAGAAGGTAACGCAACCTACGCACTGCCTGGAGCGCCTGCTCCGCCCGAAACTGGCTCCTTCTTGTCTTTCAATCCGAGCAGCCGGGTGCTCACATACACCAATCCCCGTCCGCCGCCCGTCCTCGGCACCCCCAACACCTACCGCTACTTGGTCGGGAAACAGGCTAGAGTCGACGCGGCGAATGCGGATGACGCTCTTTGCCTAGATGTCCAATACAATATCGGAGCCGACATCTGTCCCGAAGACAGCGACGCCACACCTCCCCTCCGGCCCGAGCACCAGGTCCACGTCCGGCTACAAGTGCGCGATGATGCGTTCTGGGATGAAAACGCGGAGGAATATCGTTGCCCGGACACCACCGCACCGACGCCGCGCTCAGCCGCGCAAGGCGTCTCCAATCCGGTCCATGAGGCTCTGGGGCCGGTGCACGCGCGACGCGCGCTCGATGTCGCCCACGGCAGCCTCCGCGATCGCGTTCGCGCCTGGACCCCGGGGGCTCCGCGCATGCTCTCCGCGATCACGCCCAAAGTCGGCATAGGCTCGCTCTCCGGGCAAAGCGACGGATTCGATTACACGGGATCGAGCGAGTCGCTGAGCACCGGCGCCGAGATCGGGTCCGGCTCCTGGCAGGCAGGCGTGGTCGGTTCCTTCACCCGGACCGAACTCCACTACCGTGCCGCGGAGCGCCTCGCGGAGCGCGGCTACCGTTCGGGTGAGCACACCACGGAGATCTTCTCCCTCCACCCGTTCGCCGCGTGGCACCCGGCGGCGGGCGGACACGTCTGGACCTCGCTCGGCGCGGGGACGGGAGAACTGCGCCACCGCGACGAGCTCGGCTTCCCGTCATGGTCACGCTCGGATGTGCGCCTCCGCGCATACGCCGCCGGCGCTTCCGTCCCCGTGGCGGACTTCCTCGCCGGCGAGCTCGAAGCCGAGGCCGGCATCGAGGCGTTCGCGTTCGAGATCGAGGGCGGAGGCCGGATTTCATCCGCGCTGCCCACGCTGCGCGGCCGCGACTGGCGGACCGGTCTCGCGTGGAGCGCGCCCGTTGCCGGCGCGCCTTCCGTGTCGATGGCATACAGGCATCTGACAGGCGACGGACCCGAAGGCGGACAGCTCGAAGCGAAAGCCTCGGTTTCCGCCGGGGGCGTTTTCGATCCCCGCCTCGCCCTCACCGGAAACGCTGAGGGCTCGCTCGGAATCGGCGAGAACGACCACAGCTCCTGGGGTCTCTCCGGCGGCATCCGCTTCGCTTCCGGACAGTCCCGGCGGGGCTTCGGGCTCGAACTGGACACCCGTCTGGATTCGCTCGACGGCGGCGGACCGCCAGGCGTCGGTGCGCGGGGCGAGGCCGGCTACGGGGTGTGGACGGGATCCCCCTTCGGCACGGTCCGGCCCTATATCGGTCTGGTTCGTCATGCGGCCGGAAATTCTCCGGAGCGAACCATCGGCGCGGACGTGCGCCATGCGCCGGACTCGCATGCCAGGCTGGAATTCCAGGACCGGCACCGATCGCGTGCCCTCCGGTTCTCCCTTCGCCACCGCTTCTGACTTTCGTCCCCGCAAGCTGTCGATGAAGAACACCCAAGCAATCCCCCGGATGCAACGATGCGCCGCAGTCCCGGCCCGTCTTCGACAGCGGTCCGGCAGGATGGACCGGGAAGCCGGGGTGGCCTATGCTTCGCTCCGGCCACCTCCGGCGAAAATGGGGGACCGGTCGATGTGCGAGCCGCCCCGATGAGATCCGCCCTGAGGACATGCGCGATGAGCGGCGCAAGCGCGGCCATCGCCGCCGGCGTAGCGGTAACATTGTTCTGCATGGTCGCGGCAGCGGCCGACAATCCGGCCGGGCGCGTCGTCTCGCTGATCTCCCAGGGAAAACACGCCGAAGCGCGAAGAGCGCTCGACCCGCTGCTGAGACGGAATCCGAACGCGGTCCGTCTCCGGTTGATGGACGGAATTCTGCACGCCAGGGAGGGAAACACGGCGGAGGCGATCGCGGTCTTCGAGCGGCTTCGGAATGATCGCCCGGACATGTTCGAACCCCTCAACAACCTCGCGGTCCTCTACGCCCGCCAGGGCCGACTCGAAGCCGCCCGCGAGGCCCTCGCGGACGCGCTGGAGCGGCGCCCCGACGCCGCCGCATACGCCAATCTCGGCGATATCTACAGTCACCTCGCGGAGCGCGCCTATGCGCGAGCCCGCGAACTCGGAAAGGATGCGGTTTCGGGTTCCGGTATGGCCCCGGGGCAGCCGGGCTCGGCGCCATTGCCCGCGCCGGTCGAAGGGCCTTCCCCGCGCCCGGCCGCCGCGCCGCCGTTCCGGTCGACGGGCGCGAATGACGGGCCGCTGGCACTCGTCGCCGACGACCCCGAGGACCCGATAGGGATTCCCTCGGCCAAACCCGCCGCCCCCTCCGCGTCGAGCAGCCGGTGCCTGCACGCTTCCCGCTTCAAGGACCGTGCCGCAGCCGCCCGATCGGCGGTATGGTTGCAGAAGCATGGCGCGGAATTGCTCGAGATTCGCCACGAGCGCCGCCGCGTCGAGAAGAATTATCGGGTTTTTCTGCCGGCCGGCCCGAACGCTCGGCAAACCGCCGCGACGGTAAAGGAGCTTCGTGACCGGGGGCTGCGCGATGTCGCGATCATCGCCAGGGGTCCGATGGCCGGGCGGATTTCGCTCGGCCTCTACAAGAGCGCGGACAATGCCAAGCGCCGTGTCGCCCGGCTCAAGAAGCTGGGATATCCCGCCAGATCCGCCGCAAATGCGGCAATGCTCGACGAATACGCCGTCAGGGCGCGGATCGGAGGCGACCGGTCCGCGTTCGATGCCGCCTGGAAGGCCGGATTTCCCGAAAACCCCGTCCGCTATATGGATTGCCAGTAGAAAACTCGATGTCACGACAACCGGTTGTCCTTGACCGCACCGCCATTCATCGGGTCGTCGAAACCTGGAGCACAACGACCGCGGAACTGCCATTCCCTTCCACGTGCGAGCACCCGTGCTACGCAGGTGCCACTCATTGGAACCTTGTCACCGGTGCCGTTGTGGGAACCGCGATGCGCTTGGACAAATTGATCACGGCGTATTCAGCCGTGACGCGCTCATCAGAACCGGAGGAAGGATCAGTTGGTGTAGGTGACGGTCTAGAACTGCACTTATTTGCTGAAATCGGCAGGTGAGTGCAGCGTCCCAATGACCTCCTGGTTGGTGGTTGGGTGCGTTCCTAGGCGAGCTGTGGGTATGTAGCCTGCCGCACCTCAGCGACCGGCGATTTATTTGTTAAATCAAGATTGCAAAAGTCGGCAAATTCGTCGTAAAATATACGCAAAGAGGATGCGTTCGCTGGCGTTTCGTGGCATCATGCAGCGCTGACCGGCGGCGCATCCGGCCGGAGAGCGCGACGGGAATTAGCGAACGTCCGGGTTATGCCCCGGCGGTTGGGGTGAGGGTGCAATGTTCGAAGTGTTGGGAAGGATGTCGTCCGCCGGTATGGGGGCCGAGCGGCGGGGCGGATCGAGCGGGATCAGGCGGGATCAGGCGGGATGATGAGGAAATCCGCGCGGTCGTTGAGGAAGAGGGCCCGAACCGTGCCGAATGCTCCGCAGAACCGTAACCGACGGGCGCCAATGTATGCCGCGCGCGCTGATCGCAGGACAGCCTTCGCCACGCTCGGCAGGACCCGCGTTGACGTTACGCGGGTTCACGACATGAACTGAAAACCGGCATTCAGCTCTTTATCCATCGGCTGATGCCCCTGGGAGAATTCGCGATGAAGAAATTGCTCAAGCAGGCGATGATATTCTGCTGTCTTGGTTTGATGGGTATCGCAACGGGACCGGCGAAAGCGCAGGAAGGCGGTTTCGGCAGCTGGCTCTCAAAAATGTTCCAAAAACCGTCGGAGATTACCGACTCAGCCCCCGATCGATCCGGGAAGATCGAGCCCTCCGGGAATGCGCTGGGAATTGCCAGGGCGGAAGCACAAGAGCGGAACAGAGGCGACAACGATATCACGCCGAGTCATGTATATCAGGCAACCTTGGATCTTATTTCGGAAATCGAGATTTTGCGGGAAGCGATGGGTGTCGCCGACTACCCCGGAGAAGCCGAACCCCAGGAGGATCGGGCGCCGATCCATGTCTACGCAAAGACCCTGGAGGTGATGAAGAAAGTGTCCCGTGTTCAAAAGAGGCTCGGCATGATCTCGGTCAAGGTCGGGCAGATCCCCGTCAAGAACGTTGTCCCGAAGGATGTCTTGAGCAGCGTCAAGGCGATTATCGAGGAGTTGCGCCGAATCAAGAAACAACTCGTCATCGGCGAGAGAATTCCGTCGGCTTCGTTTGTGGGCGGCAAGACCCCCTCTCTTGTATACAAGAACCTGGGGGATGCCTCGTTCTTGCTGGACGGTCTCGTGGGTCGACCGTTGACACCCAACGACGTTTACGGAAACGTGCTGGGAATACACGACGAAATGGAATTGATCGCGGCCAAGCTCAAGGTCGCGCTGGAACTCCGCCCGCCCAAGGTGGAAGGCAGGAAGAGGCCCAAGGATGTCGCCCAGCAGGTGCTGAGGGCCACGTACAAGGTCATCAACCTTCAGACCAGGCTCGGCATGGATGCGTCGGGCGTACCGAATATGACACTTGTGCGAGTGACTCCGGCGGAAGTGTTTGAGGCGACCAATGTCCTACTGGCCGAGATGGTGCGGATAAAGGCGCATTTGAACATCCAGCTGCCGCGTACGCTACGCAGCGATCCTCGTAACAAGAGGCCCACCGATGTCTTCGCGCAGGTATTGCTGATAATCAAGAACCTGGACGTGTTGGCTAAAGCAGCCGAAAAATCAGGTTAGAGCAAGCTCCGCGCGCCACGGCGCGCCGCCAATCACCGGAATTCGGCTTCGCGCTCTTCGACGCGGTGTATCGGCATGTCCAGGTGAGCCCAGGCGAACCGAGAATTCCGGCATGCGTCGCAACCCTGGACATCGCCGAACGGCAGAGTATCGTCCGGCTCCTCGTGAAGGAGGTTCTCGTCACCGACGACAAAATCACCATCCGCCATTCCATCCCGATCTCGGGCTCGCCGGGCGGTGGTCCAGACCCGTCGAAACCCGGCAACGGCGGCCCCGAAAACGAAAGTTACCTTTCGCGTTCGGGCGTCGCTCCGCCAATTCTGGCGAACATCTACCTCCACTACGCGCTCGACCTGTGGTTCCAGAAATGGCGCTCGCGGACGGCCTGCGGCGACACGATCATCGTGCGATACGGCGATGCTTTTTTGATCGGTTTCGAGCACAGGGGCGACGCTGAATGGTTTCTGTGCGACCTGAAGGCGAGGCTGGCTTCGTTCTCGCTCGACTTCCACCCGGACAAGACGCGGCTCATCGAGTTCGGCCAGCGGGCGATCGCGCGCCGGCGGGCGCGAGGAGAGCGGCGTCCCGAAACGTTCGGCTTCCTCGGGTTCACGCACTACTGCCGGACCACGAGAACCGGGCGTCCCGGTCTGGGCCGGAAACCGATGCGAAGCCGGGTCGACCGCACCCTCAAGCGTATCGAGGCCGAACTGCGCCGAAGTGACGCATGAGCGGTACGAGGTTGCAAGGTGGCTCGGGAGGGTCGTGGACGGATGGCTTCGATACTATGCCGTCCCCACCAGTTTCCCGTATCTCAAGCAGTTCACGTTCCGGCTCATGCGGCTGTGGCGTCGCGTACTGCGGCGCCGATCCCAGAAGGACCGCTTCACACTGGCCAAGGTCGGCGCACTGGTCCGGGCCTTCTGGCCGCTGACATCGAAGCAGCCGCAGAACGGGTGGCGGAAACCATTGGAACGCTTCTCAGCGAGCCTCGCTTCCAACACCAGACGGGAAGGTCGCGGAAATTTGCTGGCGCTTCGGGCCGCAGTGCAGAGCATGATCGCGGCGAGGAAACGTGACGAAAAACGGGCTGGTTCGCCATCCGGGAATTCGCTTAGTGACACGGATTTCCTGTAGGAGCTCTCAGATGGCGGGGCATGCGTTGAGCGGAACCGGGTCAGAACGGGGCCGACCTAGGCGTAGTCGTAGGACAGATCCAGGTGGACGTCGTCGGACGCGCGAACATTGCGCGCTCGCACGCCTGGAGCGCCCTCGCCGGTGGCACGGCTGTCGCCGCTGGGTTGGCCGCGCCCGGGGCACGTGTGGGGGATGCGCTGCCCGGTGCGGCCCGAACGCAGGCGCGCGATGGAAGGCGGCGTGCATGGCGGCGCATGCGGACACCATATCATATAGAGATGATTAACTTCATGTGATTAGAATAAAGGCCGGGCGCCCGAACCCTGGGGCCCAGCGGCGGGCGCAGGGGTCGGGCGCGGCGGCGGGCCGGGTGGGTCGATTACCCGCACCGCGGCTCGACGCCGCCGGCGCCCGAGGGGAGGAGACGAGCCGTGACGCAGCACGAACCCGACACGCGGGAGACGCCGGAGGGCGAGGGTCCGCGCGACCGCGCGTCCACCCTGGTCGAGGCGATTCTGGGCATCAGCGCGAGCCTCGACGTCGACACCGCGGTGCGCAAGGTCGTGGAGGAGGCCCGCCGCCTGACCGGCGCGCGCCTCGGCATCATCGCCACCATCGACGAGTCGGGGGCGCCCGGCGAGTTCTTCTTCTCGGGATACACGCCCGAGGAGCAGCGCGAGCTGCTCGCCTGGCCGCACGCCCTGGAGCTGTTCGAGCACTTCCGCGAGCTGGCCGGGCCGTTGCGCCAGGGGGACTTCGCGGGCTACGCCCGGTCGCTCGGCCTGACGCCGCTGGCGAGCTTCTCGGTGGCGTTCCAGGGCACGCCGATGCGCCACCGGGGGATCGGCGTCGGCTACTTCTTTCTCGGCGACAAGGCGGGCGGCGAGGCGTTCACCGACGCCGACGAGGAGGTGCTGGTGCTGTTCGCCTCGCAGGCCGCGGCGGCGATCGCGAACGCGCGGGCGCATCGCGGCGAGCGGCGCGCGCGGCGGGACCTCGAGGCCCTGATCGAGACCTCGCCGGTGGGGGTCGTGGTGTTCGACGCCGCCAGCGGACGGATGGCGTCGTACAACCGGGAGGCGCGCCGGATCGTCGAGAGCCTGCGCATGCCGGGGCGTCCGCTGGAGGAGCTGCTGGGGATCGTCGCGTGCCGCCGCGCCGACGGGCGCGAGGTCTCGCTGGCGGAGCTCCCGCTGGCCCAGCAGTTCGCGAGCGCCGAGACCGTGCGCGCCGAAGAGGTCGTGCTGTCGGTCCCCGACGGGCGCAGCGTCCGGACGCTGATCAACGCCACGCCGATCGAGGCCGAGGGGCGGGTGCCGGGATCGGTGGTGGTCACGATGCAGGATCTCGCGCCGCTCGACGAGGTCGAGCGGCTGCGCGCCGAGTTCCTCGGGCTGGTGAGCCACGAGCTGCGCACGCCGCTGACCGCGATCAAGGGAGCGGCGGTGACGCTGACGGAGCAGGCGGCCGGGCTCGACCCGGCGGAGATGCGCGAGTTCTTCCGCATCATCGTCGAGCAGGCGGACCGGATGCGCGGTCTGATCGCCGATCTCCTCGACACGGGACGGATCGATTCGGGCACGCTCTCGGTCTCGCCCGAGCCGTCGGCGGCGGCGGACCTGGTGGAAGGGGCGAGAAGCGCCTTCATGAACGGCGACGGCCGGCACTCCATCGTCGTCGACCTGGCCGCCGACCTGCCGCCGGTGATGGCGGACCGGCGGCGCGTCGTGCAGGTGCTGAACAACCTGCTGGCGAACGCCGCCCGGCACGCGCCGGCGTCTTCCGTCATCCGCGTGGCGGCGGCGCGGGACGGCGAGCATGTCGCGTTCTCGGTCGCCGACGACGGGGAGGGCGTCGCGCCCGACCTGCTGCCGCATCTGTTCCGCAGGAACGTCGGCGGCGCCGGCGGCACGGCGAGCCAGGGCCTTGGGCTCGCGATCTGCAAGGGGCTCGTCGAGGCGCATGGCGGGCGTATCCGCGCCGCCAGCGACGGCCCGGGCCAGGGGACCACGATCGCCTTCACGATCCCGGCCGCGGCGGCACCGGGCGTCGCGCGAGGCGCCGCGGCCGACAAGGGTCCGGGCGAGGAAGCGGAGGAGCGACCGCGCATCCTGGCGATCGACGACGACCCGCGCATGCTGCGCTTCGTGCGCGACACGCTGACCAAAGCGGGCTACGCCCCGCTGGTCACCGGCGCGCCGGACGACCTCGCGGGCCTCATCCGCGCCGAGCGGCCGGCGCTGGTGCTGCTCGACCTGCTGCTGCCCGGGCGCGACGGTATGGAGCTGCTGCGCGAGGTTCCCGAGCTCTCCGACCTGCCGGTGATCTTCATCTCCGGCTACGGCCGCGACGAGACGGTCGCGCGGGCCTTCGAGCTGGGCGCCGACGACTACATCGTCAAGCCGTTCTCGCCGACCGAGCTGGTGGCGCGCATCCGGGCGGCGCTGCGCCGGCACCGCGAGCCCGACACGTTCGTGCTGGGCGGGCTCGCGATCGCGTACGAGCCGCGCCGGGTCACGGTGGGCGGCGAGGCGGTGGCGCTCACCGCGACGGAGTACGAGCTGCTGCGCCTGTTGTCGGTCAACGCCGGGCGGGTGGTGCATTTCGACACTATCCTGCGCCGGATCTGGGACCGGCGCGACGGCGCGGATGCGAACCTGGTGCGGATCTTCGTGCGCACCCTGCGCGGCAAGCTCGGCGACGACGCGGAGAACCCGACCTGGATTTTCAACCAGCGCGGCGTCGGCTACCGCATGCCGAGACCCGGCGAACGCTGAGCCGCGGCGGGGACGAGCAGGAAGTGCGGGCCGAGCCGCGCGCTCATGACCCGCCCGTCGAACTCGACCTCCCGGTCAGTTCGCGTCCCGAACCCGCCGGCCGCACCTCGTAGCCGACCGAGGAGTTGGCGCTCATTCCCACCCCGCCGAGCCGTCGCGCCTCCTCCCTCGCATGCGTGCGGAACCGGACCGGGCCGCACTGCATGAACACGATCGGATGGTGGCCGTCGAGACGGGTCACGGTGGCGGACAGGCCGAACACATATTTCGCCTTCGCGCGGGCCGCTGCAAAATCCGGCGACACTTGACGGAAGTTCTGGCGACACTTGACGGCGATTCCGGCGTGATTTGCCGGCACGGGTCCGGTTTTCCGGTCCTGGCGGCGGTCACCGGTGCCGGCAACCAGGGTGACGCCGCACGCGCCGATTCTCTCTCGGCACTGCCTCATCGGTCGATCGACCGAAGTGAGGAGGCAGGGGTTCGATGAAGAGGATCGGCATGAACGACATCACGGACATTCTTCGCCACCGCCACGGGGAGCTGCCGGAGAAAACACAAGGCGCCGTCGATTCCTGGCTGGGATACGACGACAGGGCAGAGGCGCTGCGCGGCGCGATCCGCGACTGGCCGGCACAGGCCGAGGCGCTGCTGGCGGATGTCCCGCCGCCCGACGCGCCGCTCGACGCGGTAACGAAATGGCGCGAGAGGGCCGAAACGCTGCTCGGCGAATCCGCTGCCATGCGGGCGGAGGACGCCCCCCATGCGCCCCACCTCGAGGCGCTGCCCGAGGAAGCGAAGGCGGTGGCGGATACGACCCCCCGCCTCGACGCGGCGGCGGTCGAGGTTGAGTATCGGGAGATGGGATTGCTCATGGGCTCGGCGCGGGAGTTCGTCGAGCGCACCGGCGGCATCCTCTACGACGCCCCGGTCCATGGCGCGCTGATGGAGCGGGCGGCCTCGCTCGGCGCCAGGGACGGGTTGCCCGAACGCGTGAGCGAGAGGGTGGAGACCGTCGTCGACCTGGACGCGCGCTGCGCGAAGGACCGGGAACGGGTGGGCGCGTTCATCGACGCGGCGCGCGGGGTCGAGCACGCCCGCGGCAACCTGGACGCGGCCGCCGGGGCCAGGCAGACCTCGGCGGAGCAATTGCCGGGCTGGGACGGCTGGGAGAAGAAGGCGCGCGCGGTCGCGGACGAGGCCGGGGCGATCCGCGCGGAGGTTCCGCCCCGCCAGCTCAACGCGCATCTCGCCTCCCTGGGCTTCGGGACGGACGAGATCGACGAGCGGAAGAAGAAGATCGAGGAGCGGATCGAGCGGGACCGGCAGGCGCGCGAAGCCGCCGAGGCGGCGCGCCGGGCCGCGGAAGAGGCGCGCGTGGCCGAGGAGACCCGGAGAATGCTGGACGGCCTCCGGGCCAGCGTGGAGGCCGTCGATGACCGCGCGGACCTGTCGCGGGAGATCCGGGAGTGTCTCGAGCAACGCGAGGCCGGCGCCAGGGAGCATGGCGGCCTGTTCGTCTTCCGGGACCCCCACCGGGAGTGGATGTCCGGGGCCGAGGCCCTGTTGGCGAAGGCGAACCGGCATCTGGAGGAGGCGGGCAAGCGCCACCCCGACCCGGAGCGGGACGAGGGAACGAAGACCCTGCGGGGGCTCACGGCGGACCTCGACCGGACGCTGCGCGAGGACCGCGCGACAATCGAACGCATCGAAAAGGAACGCGCCCGGGAACAGACACGGCAGCAGGACAGGAGCCAGGGACGCGGCTTCTCGATGTAATCCCGCCCGATGCGCCCGGCCCGGGCACGTCACTCCCACCCCGCCATTATGGTGAGCGACCTGTTATGGAGAGTCGCGGTGCGCCGGCCCCGTGATCGTGAAGATTCGGGGCCAGATCGCTCTCCATAAATTACGCGGCTCTGGCTTCGCTCAGAATGGCCAGCAACCTGTCCGGCGCATTCCGGAACGACCCCTTCTTGATACGCGGGGGAAGTCGTGCCGCAAGCAGGTCATGCTTTTCCACGGGGTCCGCGCGAAGATAGGCTTCGGTACTTTGTATGCTGGCGTGTCCGAGCCACAGAGAGACCTTGCGTATGTCGCCGGTGGCTTCCAGCGTGTGCATGGCGCAAGAGTGGCGCAGGACATGGGGAGACACGCGTTTGCCGGCCATGGACGACATTTTGCTCCGAGCGGCTTCGACGTGTAGAGCCAGACGATGCGCGAAGCCGTGCCGGCTCATGGCCGCGCCTCTCGCGTTCAGGAACAGGTGATCGTCTCCGCGGTCGGGCCGCACCGCGAGCCAGTCCCGGAGTACGGATCGTGTCACCCGCCAGAGAGGAAGCACCCGCTGGCGCCGCCCTTTCCCGTTCACATGGACCGTTTCCAGGCCGTGCCCGAGGTCGGCGCGCACGAGACCGATGAGTTCCGACACTCTGAGGCCGCCGGCATAGGCGAGGTGCATCATCGCCCTGTCCCGCACGCCGGCGGCGGTCTCGGTATCCGGCGCATCGAGAACGGCCTGCAACTCGTCGCGCTCAAGGTAATCCACCAGCGCCTGATCGTAGCGCTTGCAGGGGATGGCATTGACTTGTCTGGCGAGATCGAGACAGGCGGGCGCCCTGTATTCCAGATAGCGGAAGAACGATTTGAATGCCGCCAGCCGGAGGTTGCGCGTGCGAGCGGTGTTTCCGCGTTCCCGCTCCAGATCGTCGAGGAAGTCGAGAATGAGTTGCGCGGTCAGTTGCTCGATCGCAAGGTGACAGGGTCGAGTGTTCGACCGCTTGGCGGCAAAGCGAACCAACAACTCGAACGCGTAGGAGTAGCTCTCCTCTGTATTCCGGCTGGCTTGCCGGTCGCGTGGCAGATGCTCTCGGAGGAACGCGGAGAGATGGGGGGCGAGTTCGGTCATCGCGCGATCCTCCCCGTGTGAGCGTTCTCCGCCGCCTGAGCGACTTGGCGGAGCAGTGTCGGCGTAGCCTCCAGATACCAGTATGTGCTCGATACCCTGCTATGGCCGACATAGGTCGTCAGCGCCAGCGCGTGACGGTTCACTTCGTCCCGTCCCGCCGCGACGGCGGTTTCGAGCGAGCGCACACAGAAAGAGTGGCGAAGGTCGTGAAGCCGCGGACCTCGCTCGCCGGGCCCGCCTCGAAGGCCGACCTGGCGGGCGAGCCTGATGAAGGTCTCGGTGACGTTGGAGGGATGCGGCGATCGCCCGGTTGAGATGATGAACAGGTGGTCGTCCGCCCCGGCGTTCCGGTTCCGGATCTCCAGATACCGATCGAGCGCGTCGCGGGTGCTGCCGTGCAGCGGAACGAGCCTGCTCTTCCGGAACTTCGTCTCCCGGACGACCAGCCCGTCGGCGGTAATGTCGGACAGCCGCAAGTTGAGCGCCTCCGACCTTCGCATGCCCGTGACGGCCAGGAGTCCGATCATGTAATGGTAGGTATGCGGCGATATCGAACCGGCCGGCCCGAGGGACAACGCAGCCTGCATCACCTGCCTTATCTGATCGGGTGTCATCAGACGGGGCGCCGGCCGTCGTATCGCGTTCCGGGGAGCAACGTCCTTGGGCGGCACTTCGTGACGCCCGTCCTCCGCATGCAGCCAGGTGGCGAAGACGCGGACGGCAGTCAACCTGTTGTACATGCTCTCGGCCGATGGGGCGTCGACTGTCCAGTCGACCATTCTGTCGCTGCGGGTGAACCGGTCCCCATGGGCCATGGCATAATCGGCGAACACCCGAAGCAAACGCGCCTTCTCCGTGAACTTGTAGCCGAGTTGGCGCTTGAAGGAGACGTAACGCTCGACATGATCTCTCACCGTGCTCATCCGAGGTCTCCTATCCAGGGCTGCGCCACCTCTCGCAGCATTGGGATATCGACCTTGGCGTATAGCGCCGTGGTATCGGGCGAGCGATGCCGCAGCAGGGTGCCGATGCTCTCCAGCGAGGCGCCGGAGCGCAGAAGGCCCGTTGCGGCGGAGTGGCGGAGAAGGTGAGTGCCGCGGCCTCCAGGGCTGTCCACGCCGGCTCGGCGCAGCGCCAGCGACACGACGTGCGAGAGCGTCCGTGGCGGCCGATAGGGCGGGAGAGCGCGCAGGAACACCCTTTCCTCGCCCACCTTCGGACGGGCGCGTTCGATGTATTCCAGCAGCGCGTCGCCGACGTCCTGGGGAAGCGGCAACAGCACGGTACGCTTCGACTTTCCGCAGACCCGGAGCCGTGCATGTTGCCAGTCGATGTCGCTCAGACGCAGCTTGCTGACATCCTCCCCGCGTAGAGCGAGACGGGCGAGCAGCAGCAAGATGGCGCGGTCCCGAACCCCTGTTCTCGTCGTCACATCGCAGGATTCGATCACGCGTTCGATGTCGTCGAGGGGCAGGTAACGCGGCAACTCCGCGAGGCGCCAGCCACTGGCCGTCGGAACAGCAGCAACGAGGCTGGGCGAACACTGCCCCGTCGAGGCGAGGAACCGTAGATACATGCGCGCGCCCACGACCAGTCCCCTGGCATAGGACCGGGAGACCCGTGCAAAGCGATGGAGCAGGGCGTCCCTGATCACGGTCGCGTCGTATTGCCCGGGATCGAGGCCGATGTCTGCGACGAATACAGAAGCTGCGCTGACGTGGAACTCGATGGTGCGCTCGGCAATTCCCCGATGCTGCCTCAGCCAGGTCCGATAGTCCTCAAGTTCCGCGTGCCGCCCACCATCCGAGTTGAATGCAGTCTCCGGTATCTCGCCCCGTTCGAGGAGAAACCGAACGAACGGTCCAAGGTAGGACTTGTACGGGGAATCGACTCCGGCCGCGGGCAGCTTCGGGGACCTGAAGAGGTGCTTGCAATAACACTCATGCTCGACGAAGTTCTCGATCGTTCGGACGCCGATCTCGGCGATCCGTATCCGAGAACCATGGAGCCAGTGGAGAAAGTGCCGGCAGGCGCTGCGATACGCTCCCAGCGTTCTGAGTGAATAACGCTCATCGCGAAGTTGACCCAGGAAGTCCTCCACCAGACGAAAGCCTCGATCGAGTTCCCCAGGGTGCCGAATGTGCCCGCTCCCTTCGAGAAACCGCACCAGCCGAACGGCGCCTGACATGAACTCCCACGAGTGCTCTGGGTTGGCCGCATAGACAAGTCCGTTCCTCGTCCGGACGCATCGGCAGTCGTGACGATGAAAGCGCCGCAATACAGTGTCATCGACCGAGTCAAGCGGTGTTTCGTCGACGGCCAGCCAAATCAGAAAATGCCGGGCCGAAGAACGAAACCGGTTGATCTGCGATTCGGAATATCGCTCATCCCGAAGGTTCGCCAGAAACTCCGACAAGTGGTCAGGCCACGGTTCTCGTAGGCCATTGCGCTGCTGCGTCTTGATCGACATTCCGGTTCTCCTCTGTCCATGGAAAGACGGAGGAGAACCGTAATTTATGGAGAGCGATCCGCCCCGAATCTCCACGATCACGGGGCCGGCGCACCGCGACTCTCCATAACAGGTCGCTCACCATAATGACGGCTATGTAGAGCTCTACATAGCCGTCATCGACAGGATCGGGGAGCGGTCGACGATCACCTCGACCCGGTCGCGCGACAGCTTCTCGAAAGCAAGAAACGCCGCGACCTCCATCTCGTCGTCGAACGTGGCCACCGGCTCGCCGGTTTCGAGCAGCACCACGGTGAAGCTCGGAGGATAGACCGGCCACCCCCGGAAATGATCGGACCGCTCGTAAGACCTCCGGGCGCAGAAATCGCACCTTGCCGCTCCCTGGCTGGGCTCCCCGCAGTCGGTACAGCGCCCCGCCGCTTTCCGGCTCCAATAGCGCCGCCGGGAGGATTCGTTCTTCCGATCCCCATCGACACGCCCGGCTTCGAGAACGGCGCAAGGCGCGCAGCGCGATCCCCCGTCCGTCGTCGGGCCGCCGCACCGGACACACAGCCCGGCGCTTCTCCTGGCGGCATAAATCTCCCGTTCCGCCTTGCGCCGCGAAACCCGGCAGGGCTCGCAAACGGCGCTGCCCTCGACCGGAGGGCGTCGGCCGCACCGGCTGCACATCCCCGCCTCGCGGTGCGAATTCCGGCGCCTCCTGCTGGCGGCGCGGGAGGCCTTCCGCTTTCGAACCGGGTTCTTGCCGCCGTAGGGCCGACCCGCGGCCCTGGCCCGGCGGTAGCTCTCGCGATCCGCGGCGCGGTGCTTTTCGAGGCAGGGCTCGCAGCGGCGGCGGTCCGGCGCGGCCGGATTGCGGCCGCACTGCGTGCAGAGCCCGAGGGCGATCCGCTCTTCGTTCCGCCGGCGACAGCGCTCCCGGTCCCTGGCGCGCGCCGAGGGGTTCGTATTGCCCATGACGTGCTCCATGGCGAGTGAAATGAAGAAGGAGGGCGTCCCGCCGGCATGCCGTCGACGGGACGCCCGAAGGGGTCGTTCAGCCCCTCTGCCTGCGGTCGCAGAAAAGAGAGGTCGCGGTCGCACCCCACTTCTGGACCCCGCCCCTCGTGCGAAGGCCGGTGCAGACGATGATCTCGGTGCGTGCCGGGCGCATCGCCTCGACCTCCTTCAGGGTGGCGGTCGTACGCTTCCTCCCGCGCCGGCCCTTCGCATTCGCCGTCCCGTCCCGGACCGGGCGAATATCTCCGTCCGCTTGGGCCTTGAAACGCTCGACCACATAGCGTTCGTCGGCGAGGCCGGAGCCGAACAGATGCATCAACCAGGTGGACGCCGTGTTGCCGGGCATCGCCAGCGCTGTCGCCATATTCCGTCTCCTCGTGCCGGTGGTGGATGGCGGAGGCGATGTCCTTCCCCGGGACACCCCAACGCCGACCGGCTCAAGGCTCCTCTCCAACTCTCGCCGACGAGAGGCGGGATCGCGCGAGGCGGCAGCGGATCGTCGTTGCGACGGGCGATGGCCGCGGCTATCCACCCAAGCGACGATTTCGAAATAGGACGGTTCGGTGGGGACGCACCTTCTTCGCAACCCTCGACATGCGGTTCTGAAGGGGTAACTGCGAGCGCCTCTCCGACTGCTATTGTGGGAGACCTTAATCTCCGGAAATCCTCCATGAGCTCCGGAACCGTGCCGAATCTTGCCAAATCCGCAGCGATGGCATCGATCGCTACAATGGCCGCCTGCGGCGGCGGGAGGACGGAAGCGCTGAGCGCGACCGAAACCCCCGGGACGAACATGATCCCGGTGATCGACACCGCCGATGTCGATAGGATGCAATACCGATTGTTGGGCATCGACGCGTCGAAGGCGAGGCAGATCTGCCGTGCATGGGGTCGGAGATGCGACTGCGGCGCGACGGCGACGAATGCGCCGATGTCACGCGCCGAAGGCAGGACATGCGAATGCGGTGACACTGGCCGCTTCGGACGCACGGTCGCGGTCTGCTACGCGGGAGACGCGGATCTGAACGCCTGGCTGATCGGCGTCGCGTCGGCGGCATTGTTGCACTTGAGGGTGGTCTCCCGGCTGGCGTGGCCGAGCAGCCGGCCAATGGCCAGCTCAGTCGGTGCGTACGCCCCGCAAACCGGCGGATGCGTTCGGGATCCGATGAACGATATTGTTGGGGAACAACCGCAAGGAGCGCTTTCTCCCCTGTTGTGCCGCCGGTATCGCTTCTCTGAGTCCAGGGAGACATAAGCCAGATGACCCAGCCGGATTTCGCGTCGTACCTCAAGTCCCTTTGCGAGACACCCCTGAGCGAGCACACGGAGCACACCGGTCGCACGGCGTTGGAGAATCTGCTGAATGCGGTCGCCGTCGCCACCAATGAAAACATCACGGTCCAGCAGGAACCCAGAAGGGTCGCCGACAAGGGCGCTCCCGATTTCAAGGTCTCCCGGCCGGGTACGATCTTAGGCTATGTCGAGACCAAGCAGGTGGGTGAGAACCTGGACCAAGTCCTGAAGTCCGATCAACTCAGGAGATACAGGAGCCTCTCGGAGAACATCCTCCTGACCGACTATCTCCATTTCATCTGGATGAACGATGATGGCGTGCGGCGGGAATCGTTGTGCCACGCGACCGATCTCGAAAGCCGGCGATTCCGGGTGCGGGAAGATCGCGCCGCGGCGGTTGCGGGCTTGCTGCGGGGCTTCTTCTCATCGGCACCGGAGGGGATCGGCCGCTCGCAGCAACTCGCTCTCGCACTTGCCACACGCAGCAGGCTCTTGCGCGACTATCTGGGCGAAGAGCTGTTTCGACAAGATAAAGAGGACACGAAGGGGCGGCTATACGGGCTGTACCAGATTTTCCGTGACTAGGTCTTTCACGAGCTGACTCTCCAGGAATTCGCGGACGCGTTTGCGCAGATGCTGGCTTATGGATTGTTTCTCGCAAAGATCAACTCGGGCACTGAAACGGTCACGCTGCAAAATGCCCGGGAATTCGTGCCGGGCTCGTTTCGACTCATCCGCGAGCTCGTAGACTTTTTGGCCGAGCTTGACGAGAGCGAATATCGCAACGTCCACTGGGTAGTCGAGGAAGTTCTGTCCATCGTCAACGGGCTCGACATGGCGTCGATCCACGAGGACCTTTCCTTCCGGAGACGCAGGGCGATCAGTCGCAAAGTTCGCGCGGCGGACGAGGAAGAGCACAGGCTGTTCGAGCGCGATCCATTCATCTATTTTTACGAGGACTATCTCAAGGCTTACGACAAGGCGACGCGCAAGGCGAGAGGCGTCTATTACACTCCGCCTCCAGTGGTGAATTTCATCGTCCGCGCCATCGACGACATTCTCAAAGACAGTTTCGACATTGAAGACGGACTCGCCGACCATCGACGGGTCACGGTGCTGGATTTCGCTTGCGGTACGGGAACCTTCCTGCTCGAAGTCTTCGAGCGCATTTTCGACCAAATCGGAGGCGCAGACTCCGGTCGCGCCGATCTGATAGTCCGGGAACACCTGCTCAAGAATATCTATGGTTTCGAGTACCTTATTGCGCCCTACACCATCGCGCATCTCAAGCTTTCGCAATACCTCAACGACAAGGGACACGCGCTTCAAGATGATGACCGCCTGAAGGTCCTTCTTACCAATACCCTGGAGCCGGTCGAACCTCAACAGAACCTGTTGCTGCCAGCAGTGAGCAGCGAGGTAGAGGCGGCTCAGCACATCAAGGAACAACCGATTCTCGTGATCACCGGCAATCCGCCCTATTCAGGGCACTCAAGGAACAAAGGCAGGTGGATCAGGGAAGCAATCGCCGGATATAGATACGTCATCGAAAAGAACGAATCGGGGTTGGAAATAGAACATCCTCTTGGAGAACGCAATCCGAAATGGCTGAACGACGACTACGTAAAATTCATTCGATTCGCACAACTCAAAATGGACGGGGTCGAGGAAGGAATCGTTGGAGTAATCACGAATCACTCTTGGCTCGACAACCCAACTTTTCGAGGCATGCGTCAATCCCTTATGCGAAGTTTCGAACAGATATATGTTATTGATCTGCACGGCAATGCCAAGAAAAAGGAACGAGCTGACGATGGATCGACGGACGAGAACGTCTTCGACATTGAACAAGGTGTTGCCATTAGTCTTCTCGTAAAACGTCCCGGCCTAAAGCGAGGTGTGTGGCGAGCCGACTTAAGGGGCAAACGGCTAAATAAGTACGAGTCGGTAGCAAGCAGCAACTTGAAAGGCATGGACTTACAGAGTGTCGAATCCAGTCCACCATATTATTTCCTTCACAAGTGGAATGCCGATTTATTTAAAGAATATACACGAGGATTCCCAATTCCTGATATAATGCCTGTTAATAGCGTTGGTATTGTAACGAGTCGTGACAGATTAGCCATCGCATACACCGAAGAGGAAATACGAGATCGTGTCGCGGACTTTTCAAAACGGAGTTCGGAAAACGCGCGTGACCGTTACGGACTTGGGAAAGACGTTCGTGATTGGAAGGTAAAATGGGCCCAGGACGACGTTAAGAAGGGTGGCTCCGTTATTCGTATACGATATAGGCCATTCGATGACCGATACACTTTCTACACTGGTCGATCCAGAGGCTTTCATGTTTATCCCAGAGATGCTGTATCGCGACAACTTCTTCATTCGAATATCGCGCTTATCACCTCCAGATTAACGAAGGGTGAATCGTTCGGACACGTCCAAGTTACAGACAGACCAGCGGAAGTGATATGTATGTCTTCAAACACCTCCAACAATGGTTTCGTCTTTCCCCTTCGTATGGAGAACGATCAAGAAAATTTTTCGGAAAACTTTCGCACATTTCTTGATTCCCGATTCGATCATCATTACTCGCCCGAAGAGATTTTGGGGTACATTTTCGCCGTTTTGCACGCGCCGGGGTACCGGGCTCGCTACGCGGAATTCCTCCGCATCGATTTCCCGCGCCTCCCGTTCCCGGAATGCGCCAGCGACTTCGAGCGCCTTTCGGATCTCGGTTGGTCCCTTGTGGAGACACACTTGCTACGCGCCCTGTCGCGGCGTGGCTTGGCCAACTACCCGGCTCAAGGAGACCACAGGGTCGAAGCCGTGCATTATTCGCCGCAACTGGAAGCGATCCATATCAACACGACGCAGTATTTCAAACCGGTGCCCAAAGCTGTCTGGGAGTTCCATGTGGGCGGCTATCAGGTGCTCGACAAATACCTGAAGGCGCGCAAGGGCCGGACGCTTACGCTGGACGAGATCGACCATGTCGCCAAGGTGGCGGATTGCCTCGCATTCACCATCGATCAGATGGCCGCTATCGACGCAGCCTACAAGGCTGCCTTCCATATTGGGGATAAGTCCGACTAACCGCTGGCACGGCTCTGTATCAACATGTATGGTGGGCTTTGCACCATGTTACCAGATATGGGGGCACGAGTGGCGGTTCAGCGAAGCGACAGGTCGGACAGCCTTGAACAGGGAGACCTGTTCGGCCCCGTGCCGGCACCGGCCTACCGGCCCGACCCAGAGCTGGTGCGCCGCCGGATCGACCGTATCCTGGCCCAACTCCGGGCGGAGGACTCGGTCCAGGGCTGGGTGCACGGGCGGGCTTCGTTGCTGCGAATCGTGTTTCCACAGTTGATCGGTTGGCTGCCAGAGGACGAAGCGACCCGGCTCGATGCCGAATTCGAATCGGAGATGGCACGGCTCGAAGCCGCCTGACGGCACCAGCCACTCCTTGCCCTCATTGACACGCTTGCGCCTGCTTGACGAAAAATTACGCGTCATGGGGCACAAGATGTTTTACGACGGCATCGAAACCAAGCGGGTTAAAGTACCGAAATGGATTTAGTCGAATGTCGCTCCGCTGGAGGACCGAAACGCGGCGCTTGCCGTTGCGCGGGTTGATGAAGACAAACATGGAGCGGCGGTATACTGCCGCAATACTTTGCCTGTAGGCTCTGCTCTTGCCAGCATAGCATTGGGGTACTTCCGCCATTGTCGACCTCGAATATAGAGGCCCTATCGAAGACCTGCCGGGCAAGAATTGGACTCTAAGTGCTCCCTCGCTCTTCGAAATCGATGACGGCACTCCTAGAGTCTAGGGTAAAGGACGTCCGGTGAACTGGACCAAGGTTAACCGCGCGACTTCAAGAAACGCAATCTAGGTGTATCGATCCCATGTCTAGACTACCTACAACGGAAGAACTAGCGAGATTACTCGAGACAGTTTCACACCAGATAATTTATGATGCCGGCCGCTCTGGAAAGTTTACGCGCGACGATCTGAGAGAGATTGCGAGGAGAGACAAACAGACTGGCGGCATGACCGCGGCGGGCGCTTGGCCGGTTCTTCCCGAGGAATTATTTGATCATATCATTCCTGTTTTTCGTACCCTTCTTCAGGACTTCGTAAACTACGAGACTGGTCGAATCGGAAACGGTTTGGTCAATTTGGCGGGAGGAGTTCCTCAGCCAGAACTGAAAGACTATTTACCGATATTGATTCGTGCTTCAGCCGTTCTGGGGGGACAACGCGTCGCAGAGCTATTGCTTGGTTGGATTCGAGGAGAACGGATAAAGTACCAAACAATTAGTCTATTGAACGGTGTTACAATAGATAGGCCGCTAGCACTAGAAGAAGGATTACGGTTGTATCAATTGCCTCAATCCTCAAACGAGATCGTTTCACACTTGCCTGCGATGAGCCTAGATATGCACGGCTTTCAAGCTATGGTGGGGCGTGTGGCGTTGTCAATTGAAGGAGAAGCGGGACCTGCACTATACTTACCTTCAAAAGCGACATTGGATTGGAGTAATGTGGAGCACATATGGGCGGGAGGACAGATCGAGAATCTGTCTGTCGATAGTTTTTGCGAAGCGATGTCTTTGGCTTGCGGCGGCTGCATTCGCTGGCAGTTTAGCTGGACAGACTTCGGAGAAATTAGAGAATTCCTCAGCGCGTACGGAGGAACATCATTTACTAATGTACCACCTTTCACCAACTTAACCGGATTCACTCAGGACCAG
Organism: Alphaproteobacteria bacterium; assembly: GCA_965202835.1. GTDB lineage: Bacteria > Pseudomonadota > Alphaproteobacteria > MPNO01 > MPNO01 > MPNO01. The sequence continues at coordinate 52,156 of CBDBCA010000005.1, forward strand.
TTTGAGCGTGCACGGGAAATACACAACTTAAGAAATGCAAGGGGAAGGAATAAGGCAGGGCTGGATACGGCGGTCAGAAGGTGGATCAAGTCAAAGTCTTCTGAATCGTCCTTTTCGGACCAACTCATTGATCTACGTATCGCCTTGGAAGCCTTATACTTGGACAACAACGAGGGAGAACTTCGATTTCGTTTGGCAAGCCACGGCGCATGGCACATAAGCGAAAGCACGGAAGAAAGGAAGGCGAATTTTCAGACACTGTTGCAAGTGTATAAGTTAGCGTCTGGAGCGGTTCACGGCAGCGATGTGGCGACCAGCGACAAGAACAAGACGCTTTTGGAGGATGCCCAGATCCTTTGCCGGAAGGGAATTATGAGGCGATTGAGGGAACAGGACGATCCGAAATGGAACGATGTGATAATGGGAGACAATGGCTAAGGAGCCCCGTCCGGGTGTGGCGCGATGGGAAAGGGATCGAATTCGAGTTGCGATTTGCTGGCAAGGTTCCGAGGGCCTCTCAATCGTTCAGTCCGCAGGGCGCCCATTGGTAGAGGGCGCAGGATGGCCCCACCTCGCGTCCCGGCCGCAAAGGCGGGGTGGCTGCCGTCGGGGACGCTGCGGGACTACGACGTGCACTAGACCTCGGCCCCGAGCACGGGCGCGGGCGCGGTCACCAATGACGTAGCGGTGCAGACCGTCTCGGCCGCGGCCGGCTGGGTGGCCGTTTCCCGCAACGCCTTCAGCCTCACGGCCGCGCTGGCGATCACGAGGTTCCGCCGACCGACGCCATGGCGGAGGCGAGGGTCCGGCCGCAGCCGCCGATCCATGAAGAACGCCGGACAAGGGCGTTCCCGGCGGTCACGGCTCCATCAGCGCGGCGACCGCCTGCCCGATCCGTTCGGCGGCCTGCTCGATGTCCCTGTCCCCGAGATGGGCGTAGCGCAGCGTCATGCGCTCGTTGGAATGGCCGAGCATTCTGGAGACCACCGGCACCGGCACTCCGTTCATCACCGCGTGGCTGGCGTGGGTGTGGCGGAGGTCGTGAAGACGGCAGTCCTCGATGCCGGCCTCGCGGCGGACCCGGTTCCACAGCGAGAGATGGTCGCCATAGGGCCGCGACGGATCGCGCGGCGATGGGAACACGACTGGGCTCTCGCCCCGTGGCCGTCGGTCGAGGATTGCGCGGGCCCGGGCGTTGAGCGGAACCTTTCTCGGCCCGACCTTGCTGTCGGCCAGAACGAGGGTGTCATCTTGGACCTCCGCCCAGCGCAGCCGGACGATCTCGTTCCTGCGGCATCCGGTGAGCAACAGGAGGCGGATAATTTCGACCTGCGCCGCGCCGCGCCCATCGGAATGCCGGTCGAGGACCCGGTGAAGGCGGACGATTTCCTCGCTCGACAGGAAGCGGGTCATCCTGGGCCGGCGGTTGGGCGCGATGCCTCGCGCGGGGTTGGTTGCGATGCGGCCGCGGGCGACGGCGAAGTTGAGGATCGCACGCAGCAGCCTGAGCGCGGTGTTGGCGTTGCCCGGCGCGGTGCGGCTGAACTCGTCGAACCAGCGCCGGACCTCCGCGGATGTAATCCGGTCGAGGCGCTTCCGCCCGAAGGCGGGGAGAAGGCGGACATCGAGCAGCCGGGAATAGGTCTTCCGGGTGGTGGGCTTGCAGCGCTCGAAATGCACGCCCTTCCACTCCCCCTCGACGAACGCCCGGAACGTGGGCACGGCGTGCGGCGAATGGACGGGCCTCTCCGCCTCCGGGCTTGCCTTCCGCTCATGACACCGCCGCCGTGCCTGGTTGACGCTCATCGTCGAGACCGGGCCGAGCGAGACGCGCCGGGAGCGTCCTCCGGCATCCTCCAGCATGACCCAGGTCATCCCGCCGGTGGTCCGCACCCGGACCCCGAGCCCGGGCACACGACTGTCCCAGACGGCATATTCCCGCGCGCGGGGGCGAAGACGCGCGATCGCCGCTTCGGTGAGCCTGCTTCGTTCCCTTGCCGGCATCGCTCAGCCCCCGAGCACGATTCCGAGGGTCTCGGCGGCCTCTCTCGCCATCGCGTCGGCGGGATGGGTGTATTTGAGGGTGGTCTCGGGATCGGCATGGCCGAGAAGCCTGCCGATGGCAAGCACGGTCTCGCCCTGTCTCAGGGCGATGCTGGCATGGGTATGGCGGAGGTCGTGGATGCGGACGTCCGGGATGCCGGCCTCGGCGCGGACGTCCCGCCAGAAGCCGTCCAGCCAGTCGCCGCAGCGCGGCCGACCCGCATGCGGCGACGGAAAGACGCATCGGGCGGTCCGCGGGATGCGATCGAGGATGGCCCGCGCGGGCCGGGACAGCCAGACGGTCCGGGGACCGGACTTGCTATCGCGGAGGAACAGCTTGCCCTCGCGGTAATCGGACCATCGAAGCGTCAGCACCTCGGTCTTGCGGCACCCGGTGAGCAGAAGAAGGCGGATCGCCGCGACCTGCCCCGGACACTCATCCGCGTGCGCGGAGAGCACCGCGGAGAGTCTTCGGATCTCCTCATCCGAGAGGAACCGCTCGCGCCCTTTGCGGCGGTATCTCCGGATGTTGCGGCACGGGTTCGAACCCTCGGGCCGAAGCCCCTTCCGCTCCGCCTCCTTCATGATGACCGAGAGGATCGGCATGGAACGGTCCGCCGCGCTCGGGGTCGCGGCGAGCGCGGCGAACCAGTTGCGCACCTCCCGCCGGTCGATGTCGGCCACGTTCCGCCCCGCGAAATGGGGCAGGATCTGCTTTCTGAGATAACCCCGGTTGACGAGCAGCGTGCGCGGCTTCCAGACCCGCTCGTGGTTCCGGAACACGGTCTCCGCGACGGCCTCGAAGAGCGCGTCTTCGGGCCGGGCGGGCGCGGTCTCGCCCCGCCTGATCGCGGCCAGCATTTCGGTCGCGCGGGACCGCGCTTCGGTCAGATCGATCGCGCCGAAATCGCCGACGATCTTCCAGACTCGCTCGCCGCGATGCTGGCAATGGACGAAGAATCGCTTCCTTCCCGAGGGCGTCACCCGGACGCCGAAGCCCCTGAGCTTGCCGTCGCGGATGTCGTGGGAAGTCTTGCGTGGAACGAGCGCCCCGATTCGGGCGTCGGTGAGGTTGGTTCCAGACATGTCGGTTCTCCCGGATCGCGTTGCAGAAGGGGAAGAAATCGTTGCGGCCTTCCTCCCGCTGCAACTGGGTGGGGGAGAAGAAAACGACCCTGTATCAGATAGTTAGCACCGAATGGTGCGCCAGGTGGTGTGCGCGATGCTCTTGCCCCCGACGAAGGCTGTGGCGTTCCGATAGTCGCCTTCGGACTCGAGCGGCTCCAGCTGGGGATGGTCCTTGAACACATGGTCCTGCCAGCGGATCCAGGTCAGCCGCTCGCCGGTTTCCCCGTCCGGAATGCGCTTCACCGCGCTGCCCAGCTTGTGGGAGACGGTCGTGAAGACCTCGCGCGCATCCGCCAGCGGGATGCTGCCGCACAGATGGATTTCGTGTTTGCTCAAATCCCGAATCCCCGTCGTCCAGGTTTCGCGATCTTGTGGGAAAGCCGGCACCCGGGCAAGAAGGAGGACGGGCTCGGTCGTCGAGCGAGTCCCCCTCTCCCCCGCGGGGAGAGGGCCAGGGTGAGGATCCTCTCCGGCGGCAACTGGCCGCGATCGAGTCCGGGCGGAAAATGCTCTGACAGGACAGAACCTTCAATTGAATTTTCGAAGGTAATTCAACCGCTTGGGTTGAGGTGCCGCCTGTCTCCCGTCGGTTCCGATCGATGTTTCAGAGGCAGTGGACTCCCGGCGTCACGGGGTTCCAGCGTTTGACTCGACGCCGAGAACGGTTACTTCTCGTCGGGACGGAGGGGTCGGACGGATTACCATGAAAGCATTCTGGCGCACGCCGCTTTTCGTTCTGTGCGGCGCCGTGGTGATTCTCGTGATCGCCAACGGCTCGCGGCAGAATTTCGGCCTTTTCCTGGTGCCGATCAGCGGCGATCTCGGCTGGGGCCGGGCCGAATTTTCCTTCGCCATCGCGATCCAGAACATCGTCATGGGTCTCGCCGCGCCGTTGGTCGCGGCGATCGGCGACAAGTGGGGGCCGATCCGGGTGATGGCGGCCTCGGCGGCGTTCTACGCCTTCGGCGTCTACATGATCTCGATCTCCGGCACGCCCGAGATGATGACGGTGAGCGCCGGGCTCCTGGTCGGGATCGGCGCGTCGGGCATTGGCTTCACCCTGCCGCTCGCCCTGGTCGGCCGCGTGGCCAGGGACCACCAGCGGAGCCTCTGGCTCGGAATCGTCACCGCCGGCGGTTCGGTGGGGCAGTTCGTGTTCGCGCCGGTGAGCCAGGGGCTGATCTCCGGCCTCGGCTGGTCGGATGCCATCGTCGTGGTCTCGATCGTCATCGCGGTTACCGTGCCGCTGAGCCTCGCGCTCGGTCCCGGATCGGCCAAGGCGCTGGCGGCCCCGGCGCCGCAGAGCCTCGGCGCCGCGCTCACCGAGGCCGGCGGCCATCGCGGCTACTGGCTGCTGGTGACGGGATTCTTCGTCTGCGGCTTTCAGGTGCAGTTCATCGGCACCCATCTGCCGGGCTTCATCACCGATTCCGGCCAGGACGCGGAACTGGCCGCGTGGGCCCTCGCCTTCATCGGCCTGTTCAACCTGATCGGAACGCTGGGAGCGGGCTGGCTCGGCGGGCAGTACCGCAAGAAATACCTGCTGAGCATGCTCTATTTGCTGCGGGCGCTTCTTTTCTTCGCGTTCATCCAGCTTCCGATTACCGAGACGACTGTGCTGGTCTTCGCCGCGATCATGGGCCTCCTCTGGCTCTCGACGGTGCCGCTGACCAGCGGAATCGTCGCCCAGATCTTCGGCCCGCGATATATGGGGACGCTGTTCTCCATCGTCTTCCTCTCGCATCAGCTCGGCAGTTTCAGCGGCGTATGGCTGGGCGGCATGTTCTACGACCGCACCGGAAGCTACGATGCCGCCTGGTGGCTCGCCATCGCGCTCGGCATCGCCGCCGCCCTGATCCACTGGCCGATCGACGACAAACCGGTCGAAAGGATGGCCCCCGAACCGGCCGGGTGAGCGCGCTTGCCGGGTCCGGGGCGACGGACTAGGTTGCGCCAGGACTGGGCCGGAACAGGCGTTGGAGGCAGCTATGGAGATGACCGGCGAGCGGCGGGTCGCTGCGTCGCGGCAGGCGGTGTGGGACGCGCTCAACGATCCCGAGATACTCAAGCAGTGCATCGCGGGCTGCGAGTCGCTGGAGAAGACCTCCGATACCGAGTTCTCGGCCCGCGTGACCTCCAGGGTCGGCCCGGTCACCGCCAAGTTCACCGGCAAGGTGGAACTCTCCGACGTCGATCCGCCCAACGGTTACACCATCAGCGGCGAGGGCCAGGGCGGCGTCGCGGGTTTCGCCAAGGGCGGCGCCAAGGTGCAGCTCGCGGACGACGGCGACGGCACGCTGCTGACCTACGAAGCGAACGGAACCGTCGGCGGCAAGCTGGCCCAGATCGGTTCCCGGCTGATCGATTCGACGGCGCGCAAGATGGCGGACGATTTCTTCGACAAGTTCGCCGAGGCGGTCGGCGGGGCCGAGCCGGAGGAGGCCGTCGAGGAGGCCGCGGAGCCGTCGCCCGCGGCGCCCAGATCGGAAGGGCTGAGCCCCGCCGTCTGGATCGGCGGGCTGGTCGCGATCGCCGTTATCGTCCTCGTCATCGTTCTGACCTGACGCCTCGCGGCGGACCGCCCGGAGGCGTCGGCGCGCCTTGACCCTTCCGGGATCGGACGGGATACTGCGGCGCGATAGAACAGGGAGGGAAGAGCCTCCCGGATATCGATCGTTCGGCGTTATCGCCGCGCGACAGTAGTCGGCTGTCGGCGTTGCCGACTCAAGGAGGGTCACAAATGACATCCACCGTTTCCATGACGGTCAACGGGAAACAGGTTTCGGCCGAGTGCGAAGGCCGAACGCTTCTCGTGCAGTATCTCCGCGAGAAGCTCGCGCTTACCGGCACCCATGTGGGCTGCGACACCAGCCAGTGCGGCGCCTGCGTCGTCCATGTCGACGGCATCTCGATCAAGTCCTGCACGATGCTCGCGCATCAGGCGGAAGGGGCCGACGTGGTGACCATCGAGGGCCTCGCCGACGGCGATACGCTGCATCCGATGCAGGAGGCGTTCCGCGAGAACCACGCGCTGCAATGCGGGTTCTGCACGCCCGGAATGGTCATGAGCGCCATCGACATGGTCAACCGGCACGACACGCTGGACGAGAAGACCGTGCGCCACGAGCTCGAAGGCAATCTGTGCCGCTGCACGGGCTATCACAACATCGTCAAGGCGATCCTGGCCGCGCATCCGGTCATGAAGGGAACGGCCTGAGACAATTGACCCGGGAGGCAAGACATGCCTGAGGGAGGAATCGGCGCTTCCGTCAAGCGCAAGGAAGACTTCCGCTTTCTGACCGGCCGCGGCAGCTACACCGACGACGAGGTGCGGGCCGGACAGCTACACGCCCATATGCTGCGCTCGCCGCACGGCCACGCGGCTCTGGGTTCGGTCGACACGGCGAAGGCCGAGGCGGCGCCCGGCGTGGTGGCGGTGCTGACCGGGCCGGACGCCGACGCGGACGGGATCGGCGGCCTGCCCTGCGGCTGGGGTATCACGTCGAAGGACGGCACCCCCATGGTCGAGCCCAAATGGCCGGTCATCGCGCAGGGCAAGGTGCGCTATGTCGGCGAGATCGTGGCCGCGGTCATCGCCGAGACCGCGGAGCAGGCGGCGGATGCGGCCGAGCTCGTCGAAATCGACTACCAGGCTCTCGATGCGGCGGCGGTCACCGAGACCGCGCATATGGACGGCGCGTCGCAGATCCACGAGGAGGCGCCCAACAATCTCTGTTTCGACTGGGATTTCCCCGGCGAGGAAGCGGCCGAGGCGGTTAACGCCGCTTTCGAGTCGGCTGCGCACACCGCGCGGCTGGAGCTCGTCAACCAGCGCATCATCCCGCATTCGATGGAGCCGCGCGCGGCGGTGGCCGAGTACGACAAGGGCGAGGAAAAACTCACCCTCTACTGCACCGCCCAGGCCGCGCATGCGATGCGCCTGCTGCTCGGCGCCTTCGTGCTCAACCAGCCGGAGCACAAGTTCCGGGTGGTCGCGCCGGATGTCGGCGGCGGCTTCGGGTCCAAGGTCGCGCCCTATGCGGAGTACGCGATCATCTGCTGGGCGTCGCGCAAGCTGGAGCGGCCGGTACGCTGGCTGGGACAGCGGGCGGAGTGCTTCGTGACCGACGCGCATGGCCGCGACCACGTGACCGAGGTCGAGCTCGCGCTCGACGCCGACGGCAAGTTCACCGGCCTCCGGGTCAACACCGTCGCCAATATGGGGGCGTATCTCTCGGCCTTCGCGCCGCTGATCCCGACCTTTCTCTACGCGACGCTGTTCGCCGGCCAGTACACCACCCCGGCGATCTTCTGCAACGTCAAGGCGGTGTTCACCAACACCTCCCCGGTCGATGCCCTGCGCGGCGCCGGCCGGCCGGAGGCGACCTATCTCCTCGAGAGGGTGATCGACGAGGCCGCGCAGGCGACGGGGATCGACCCGGTGGAGATCAGAAAGCGGAACTTCATCGCAGCGGACGCCTTCCCATACCAGACGCCGGTGGCCCTGCTCTACGATTCGGGCTCCTACGAGCGGGCGCTCGATATCGCGCTGGAGAAGTCGGACTGGAACGGTTTCGGCGCGCGCAGGGGCGCATCGGAAGCCAATGGCAAGCTGCGCGGGATCGGCATCGCGGCGCCGATCGAGGCGACCGGGGCGGCGCCGTCCGCGATCGCCGGCTCGCTCGGCGCGCGCGCCGGCCTCTACGAGTCGGCCCAGGTCCGCTTCAACGCGACTGGCACCGTGACCGTGTTCGCCGGCACCCATAACCACGGCCAGGGGCACGAGACCACCTTCGCCCAGCTCGTCACCGACAAGCTCGGCGTGCCGCTGGAGAACGTCGAGGTCGTCGAGGGCGACACCGACCGCGCCGTGATGGGGATGGGAACCTACGGCTCCCGCTCGCTCTCGGTGGGCGGCAGCGCGATCGACCGGGCGATGGACAAGATCATCGAGAAGGGCAAGAAGATCGCCTCCCATCTTCTCGAGGCCTCGGTCGACGATATCGAGTTCGACAGTGGGACCTTCACCGTTTCCGGCACCGACCGGACGATCAGCATCGGCGAGGTGGCGTTCGCGGCTTACGTGCCGCACAACTACCCGCTGGAGGAGCTGGAGCCCGGGCTCGACGAACAGGCGTTCTTCGATCCGGTCAACTTCAACTTTCCGTTCGCGTCCTATGTCTGCGAGGTGGAGATCGATCCGGAGACGGGTTCGGTCTCGGTCGAGCGGTTCACCGCGATCGACGACGTGGGCAACATCGTCAACCCGATGATCGTCGAGGGGCAGGTCCATGGCGGGCTCGCCCACGGCATCGGCCAGGCACTGCTCGAAGGGGCGGTGTTCGACGAGGCCGGCCAGCCGCTGACCGGCTCGCTGATGGACTACACCGTACCGAGGGCGGACAACCTGCCGAGCTTCGATCTCGACCACACGGTGACGCCGTGTCCGATGAACCCGCTCGGCGCCAAGGGCGTCGGCGAGATCGGGGCGATCGGAGCACCCCCCGCGGTCGTCAACGCGATCGTCGACGCGCTCCGTTCGCACGGCGTCAACCATGTCGACATGCCGGTCACGTCGGAGAGCGTGTGGCAGGCCATCCAGTCGGCCAACGCGTCTTAGGAGGAATAGAGCATGTACGATTTCACCTACCGGAAGGCATCGTCGGTCGAGGACGCCATCGGCGCCGTCACCGGCGCCGAGGACGGCCGCTTCCTGGCGGGCGGGATGACGATCATCCCCACCATCAAGCAGCGCCTCGCCAAACCGTCCGACCTGGTCGACCTGGCCGGTATCGGCGGCCTCGCCGGGATCTCGGTCTCGGGCGGCACGGTCGAGATCGGCGGCATGGCGCGCCACGCCGAGGTCAACGCGTCGAGCGAGGTGGCGGCCGCCATTCCGGCGCTTGCCAAGCTCGCCGGCGGGATCGGCGATCCGCAGGTGCGCAACCGCGGCACCATCGGCGGCTCGATCGCCAACAACGACCCGGCGGCCGACTACCCGGCGGCGGTGGTCGGTCTCGGCGCCACGGTCCGCACCAACAGGCGCGAGATCGCGGGCGACGACTTCTTCACCGGCATGTTCGAGACCGCTCTGGAGCCCGGCGAGCTGGTGACCGCCGTGAGCTTCCCGGCACCCTCCAAGGCCGCCTACATGAAGTTCCCCAACCCGGCATCGCGCTACGCCATCGTCGGCGTGTTCGTGGCCGCGACGGGTAGCGGCCCCCGGGTCGCGGTGACCGGCGCGGGTCCCTGCGTGTTCCGGGTCGCGGCGATGGAGCAGGCGCTTGCGGCCAATTTCGCGCCGGAGGCCGTTGCCGACATCAAGATCGGGGACGACGACCTCAACAGCGACATCCACGCGAGCGCCGAGTACCGCGCCCACTTGGTGACGGTGATGGCCAAGCGCGCCGTCGCGGCGGCCAACGGCTGAGCGGGGCGAGCGAGCACACACACCCTCTCAGGGGTTTCAGGAGGGAGGTCGGCGCCAGCGTCGGCCTCCCGGTATTTTCGCAATATGGAAGCGAACGGAGAGTTGGCCGTGGGGCCGTTCGATCAATCCGAGGAAGGCCGCGCCACCACGACGATGAAGCTGCCCCTTCCCGATAGCGTCGATTCCGTCGTCGAAATGCTCGCGGCCGGGCGCTACGTCGCCGACCGGTCGCTGGCGACGGCGCTGTTCCTGTCGCTCAAGCTCGAACGCCCGCTGTTCCTCGAAGGCGAGGCCGGGGTCGGCAAGACCGAGATCGGCAAGGTGCTGTCCGACTCGCTGGGGCGGAAGCTGATCCGCCTCCAATGCTACGAAGGGCTGGACGTTTCCTCTGCGGTCTATGAGTGGAACTACAGCCTCCAGATGATCGACATTCGCATCGCCGAGGCGACCGGAGAGATCGACCGCGAACGGATCGAGAAGGGGATCTTCACCGAGCGGTTCCTGATCAAGCGGCCGCTTCTGCAGGCACTGGAGCCCGACGTTTCGGGCCTGCCGCCGGTGCTGCTGATCGACGAACTCGACCGCACCGACGAGCCGTTCGAGGCTTTCCTGCTGGAACTGCTGTCCGACTTCCAGACCACCATCCCCGAGATCGGCACCGTGACCGCGCCCCTGCCGCCGATGGTCGTCATCACGTCCAACCGGACGCGGGAGATCCACGACGCCATCAAGCGGCGCTGCTTCTATTTCTGGGTCGACTACCCCGACGCCGCGCGGGAGCTGGAAATCCTCAAGGTGAAAGTGCCGGGCGCCGGGGAAGAGTTGTCGCGCCAGGTTGTCGCGTTCGTCCAGGAACTGCGCAGCAAGGACCTGTTCAAGCTTCCCGGGGTGGCGGAGACGATCGACTGGACCAACGCGCTGATCCAGCTCGACAAGATCGACCTCGACCCCGACACCGTCAATTCCACGCTCGGCGTCCTGCTAAAGTACCAGGACGACATCGAGAAGATGCGGGGCAGCGAGGCGGCCCGGATCCTCGACGAGGTCAAGAGCCAGCTCGCGCAAATCCAGCCATGAATCCGGCCGAGACCCGGCCCGGTCCCTTCACGCTGCTCGACGGCCTGGAGGGCAGCCGGCTCGCCGCCAACGTGATGCATTTCGGCCGCATCCTGCGCTCGGCCGGCCTGCCGGTGGGCACGGGGAAGGTGCTCGACGCGGTCGGCGCGGTGCGGGAAGTCGGAGTCACCAACCGGTCGGATTTCTACTGGGCGCTGCACGCGGTCTTCGTCAACCGGCGCGACCAGCACGATTTGTTCGACCAGGCGTTCCACATCTTCTGGCGGGATCCGAAGATCCTCGAACGCATGATGGGTATCGTCATGCCGGAATCCGAGGTCGCTGCGCCGCCCCCGGAACCGCCGAGCCGCCGGCTGCTGGAAGCGCTCAACCCGAACAACGACGATTCCGACTCCGACGACGAGAATGAGCGCGACCGGGAGATCGAGCTCGACGCGGCGATGACCGCGTCGGCGAACGAGCTCCTGCAGGAAATGGATTTCGAGGACATGAGCGCGGACGAGATCGCCCGCGCGAAGGCGGCGATCGCACGCATGCGCCTGCCGATCGCGGAAATCCCGACCAGGCGGTTTCGCCCCGACAAGCGCCGGATCCGGGTGGACATGCGCCAGGCGCTGCGCGCGGCGCTGCGCTCGGGCGGCGCGACGATTCCGCTCAAGTGGCGGAAGAGAAATACGCGCCTGCCGCCGCTGGTGATCATCTGCGACATCTCGGGCTCGATGAGCCGCTATACGCGCATGTTCGTTCACTTCATGCACACGCTGACCAACGACCGCGACCGGGTGCATACCTTCCTGTTCGGGACCAGGCTTACCAACGTCACGCGGCATCTGCGCCAGCGCGACATCGATATCGCGCTCACCCGCGTCGCGGATTCGGTCGAGGACTGGTCAGGCGGCACGCGGATCGGGGAGTCGCTCAAGGAATTCAACCGCTACTGGTCGCGCCGCGTGCTCGGCCAGGGCGCGGTGGTGCTCCTGATCAGCGACGGGCTGGACCGCGACGCCGGGCGCGGCCTGCATGGCGAGATCGAGCGGCTGCACAAATCCTGCCGCCGGCTGATCTGGCTCAACCCCCTGCTTCGTTTCGAGGGGTTCGAGCCGCGCTCGCAGGGGATCAGATCCCTGCTTCCGTTTGTTGACGAGTTCCGCCCGGTGCACAATCTCCAAAGCCTGGAAGAATTGATCGAGGCGCTTGGACGGCCCTTCGTCCGGCGCAGGGAAGGGATGGACAGATGGCTTCGGATGCTGGCGTGATCGCGATTTCGAAGGACGACGACGTGCTTAACGAGGCCCGCGCGTGGCGCGAGGACGGCCGCAACGTGGCCATCGCCACCGTCATCAGGACGTGGGGTTCCTCGCCGCGGCCGGTCGGCAGCCACCTTGCCATCGATTCCGGCCAGAACTTCGTGGGCTCGGTCTCGGGCGGCTGCATCGAGGGCGCGGTGATCCACGAGGCCCAGGAGGTAATCGAGACCGGCAAGCCGAAGGTGCTCGAATACGGCGTGACCAACGAGCTCGCCTGGGAGGTCGGCCTCGCCTGTGGGGGTCAGGTCCATGTCTATGTGGAGAAGCTCGACTAGATGAAGACGGAGACACTGCAACGGGTTCTCGCCGACCGCGAGGCGAAACGGCAATTCGCGCTGATCACCCATCTGGAGAGCGGAGGCCAGTCCATCCTCTATCTCGACGGCGCGGACGAGGGCGAGATCGAGGTCGATACCGGACTGCGCCAGGCGGTGGAAGATGCCATTCGCGACGACAAGTCGGGCACCGTCGCGGGCTCGGACGGAGACATGTTCGTCGAGGTGTTCAACCCGCCGCTCCGGCTGCTCATCGTGGGCGCGGTCCATATCGCCCAGCCGCTCGCGCGGATGGCGTCGGTGGCGGGCTATGACGTGACCGTGATCGACCCGCGGGGTTCGTTCGCGACCGACGACCGCTTCCCGGGCGTCACCCTGGTCAACGAATGGCCCGACGAGGCGATGCCGCCGCTCGATCCCGACCGGCGCACCGCGGTGGTGACGCTCACCCACGACCCGAAGATCGACGATCCGGCGCTGGCCGCCGTGCTGCGTTCGGATGCCTTCTATATCGGTGCGCTGGGCAGCAGGAAGACCCACGCCGCGCGCGTCGAACGGCTCACCGAATCGGGGTTCGGCGCCGACGAGATCGACCGCATCCACGGCCCCGTGGGGCTTTCGCTGGGCGCCGTGTCGCCGGCCGAGATCGCGGTCTCCATACTCGCCCAGGTGACGCAGAGGCTGCACGACAAGGAGCGCGTCGCCGCGTGAAGTTCGGCCCGACGCCCCTCGCGCTGGCCGAAGGCGCGCTGCTCGCGCACGCGACGACGCTGGCCGACCGCACCCTGAAGAAGGGGCATCGGCTTACCGGTGACGATATTTCGGCTCTCGCCCAGGCGGGGTTCGAGGAAATCGTCACCGCGCGGCTGGAGCCCGGCGATGTCGGCGAGGACGAGGCGGCGGTCAGGCTCGCCGAGGCTTTCCGCGGAGAAGGACTCACGGTCGACAACGCCTTCACCGGGCGGGTCAATCTGCGCGCGGCCGGGCCGGGCCTCGCGGTCGTCGATGCCGCGCGGATCGATGCGATCAACGCGGTCGACGAAGCGATCACCATCGCGACCGTCGCCCCATTCCGGGTGGTACCCGCGCGTGGCGTCGTCGCGGTCGTGAAGATCGTCCCCTTCGCGGTGGACGAGGCGACCCTCGAAGCGGCAACAGCGCCGATCGAGGGGGGCGGACCGCCGGTTCGCATCGCGCCCTTCGCCGCGCGCCGCTTCGGGTTGATCCAGACCACGCTTGGCGGTTCCAGGGAAACGCTGATCGAAAAGACCATCGCGGTCACGCGAGGGCGCCTGGAGCCGTTGGGCTGCCGTCTGGAACGGACGGAACGGATCGCCCATGACGAGACCGCCGTGGCGGCGTGCCTCGACTCGTTCCGCGACGAGGGCATCGATGTCGCGCTGATTCTGGGCGCGTCGGCCATCGTCGACCGGCGCGACGTGGCCCCGTCGGCGTTGGTCCGGGCCGGCGGGACGATCGTGCGTCTCGGCATGCCGGTCGACCCCGGGCATCTGACGCTCGTGGGTCGGCTTGGAGAGATGCATGTGCTGGGACTGCCGGGCTCGGCGCGCTCGCCCCGGATGCACGGCTTCGACCGCGTGTTGCAACGCATCGTCGCCGGAGTAGAGGTTTCGGGCGCGAACATTGTCGGGTTGGGCGTGGGCGGGCTGCTCAAGGAAATGGCGAGCCGGCCGTCGCCGCGCGAGGGTCGTGGCGTTGCGACCGGCGGCAACGGGATCGCCGGCGTGGTCCTCGCAGCCGGCGAGTCGCGGCGCATGGGCGAGGTCAACAAGCTGCTGGTCGAAATCGAGGGAAGGCCGATGGTGGTCCGCGCGGTCGACGCGGTACTCGCCTCGGGCGCCGATCCGGTGCTGGTGGTGACCGGGCACGAATCGGAGAAAATCCGCGCGGCGCTTGCCGGCCGCCCGGTCCGCTTCGTCCACAACCCGGACTACGCCGCCGGCTTGTCGGGCTCGCTCAAGACGGCGCTCGCGGCCATCCCCGATGAGGCCGAGGGCGCCCTGATCTGTCTCGGCGACATGCCGCGCGTGACCGTGGAACACATGGCGCGGCTCGTGGAAACCTTCGAGGCCCAGGACGAGCCGGCGATCTGCGTCCCGACGCATGAGGGGAAACGCGGCAATCCGTCCCTCTGGCACCGGGCGTTCTTCGCGGAGATGGGCGACGTCTCGGGCGATGCGGGCGCGCGCCACCTGATCGAAGAACGCGCCGAGTCGGTGGTCGAGGTGGAGATGCCGGACGCCGGAGTCCTGCTCGATATCGACACGCCGGAGGCGCTGGCGGAAGTCCGGGGATCGCCTCGCTAAGAAAGCGCTACTTCGTCGCTTCCTTGAGGTAGGCGATCACGTTCCGGCGGTCCTTCTCCTTCTTGAGCCCCTTGAAGACCATGCGCGTCTTGGCCTTCTTCTTGCCGATGAAGGATCCGACGAACGGCTTCGGGTTCCTGAGATAGGTGAACAGGGTCTCCTCGTTCCACACGAGACCCTTGGCGCCCGCCGCCTTCATGTCCTTGGAATACTTGAACTTGGCAAGGGTCCCGGCGGTGCGGCCGAAGAGACCGTTGAGGTTGGGACCTACGCTCTTCTTGCCGGCAACCACCTTGTGACAGGCCTTGCACTTGGCGAAGACCCTCTTGCCTTTTTTCAAGTCGCCAGCCGCTTGGGCGGGCGCTCCGGTCACGACGGCCGCGGCCGCGAACACGCCGACCGAAAGGATGAGCACAACCATCAGGCTGCGGAGAATCATGGACACGTTGTTTCGCCTCCGAACGAGCAAACCGGTATTTCGATTGCCTGTTTACCAGAGAATCGGGATCGGACAAGCGCAAGATCAGTTTACCGCCGCACCGGCCACGCCTTGCAGATAGGCCGCCGGCAGCTCGCGGAAATCGCTCATCAGCGAGCCGAACCCTTGGATCACGTCGTCATAGCCGTTCGCCCGCATCGCATACCAGTATGTCGCCGTATTGATCGCGAGAACCGGTTTCCCGAGCCATTTCTCGGCCTCGCCGGCGAGACGCGCCATGGCGAGGTTAGTGCCGCACTGAACGAGCGCCTCCACGTCGTGTCCGTCGAGCTCGATCAGCGCCTCGCGCAGCTCGTCCTCGGTCACCTGGGCGATCATCGCCGGGCTCTCGCATTTGAGGCCCTTGATGGCGACGACCTCGAAGCCGCAATCCTCGAAGAACTTCTTCACGTTCTTGTCGCCGACCGGCCAGTAAGGGGTGAGCACGCCGATGCGTCTGATGTCGCCGTAGCATCGCAGCGCCGCCTGGCAGGCATCGGAGCCCATCGCCACGCCGAGGCCGGAGAGCTTCTTCACCTGCTCTCGGAGCTCGATGCTCTTGGCAAGCCCGTCCCAGAACGTCTCCGCCGACATGCCCATGACGATGTAGTCCGGGTTGCACGTCATCACCCGCAGGATCGCGTTGTCGAACTCGCGGCGGATGTTGTCCATCAGGCGGTTGAAATCCTCGTCCGAGTGAACCGGCTCGTCGGGAATCCAGATGCGCACGTGATGGTTGGTCACGCCGGGCGGGCGCATGTCGTCGAACTCGGGCTGAACCGAGGTATTGGTCGACGGCGCGATGACGCCCCAATTGGCGCGCCAGCCGATGGAATCGGTCATCGTGTTTCCTTTTGAGCCGGTCCTATTCCGCCGCCTCCGCCGTTCTGGCCTGTTCGGGAGCGAGTTCCTCGAGCGCCTTCCGGACTTCGGCGAGCGGCATGACGTCGGCGTATTTCTGGTCCATGTCGAACAGATTCGCCTCGTGCGGACCCTGGGCGCGGTCGCCCGAGCATTCGGCCGGAACGATGGGCCGGAATCCGTAGCCCATCGCGTCGACCACCGTCGCCCGCACGCAGCCGCTGGTGGTGCAGCCGGTGACGATGGCCGTGTCGACGCCGCGCTTCGCGAGCCAGTTGGCGAGATCGGTCGAGAAGAAGCCCGACGGGTAGAGCTTGCTGATCACCCGCTCGCCCGGGCGCGGCGCGAGCTGGTCGACGACCGCGGTGGCATGCGTGTTGGGGACGAGCTTGCTCAGCCCCGGCGACTTCATGTTGAAGATGCCGTCCTCGCTGCGATCGGTCGCGTAGGCATGGGAGGTGAACGCGACCGGCAGGTCGAGATGGCGCGCGAGCCCCAGCAGATCCTCGGTATGGTCGATCGCCGACTGGATGCTGCCGCCGCCGAACATCTCGGGGTCGTTGAAGGCGTTGATGAAGTCGATGACGATCAGCGCCGGCTTCTCGCCGAACCCGATACGGTTGCCGAATCCCTGCTTTTCGTAAATGTCGAGATCGTCCGACACGATATCCTCCCTGCCGCCGTGTTGAAGCGGCAGGAGATTAGCCGCCGCTCTCGGGACCGGCAAGGCGGGACGTTAGTCTGAAATCTTGGTGTGGAGGGTCATGGCGGTTTCGAACTCTTTGCTTATCTCTTGCAGCTTTCCCGCCATCGAGACATTTGTCGGGCTCAGGTCGCCCGCCAAATCGCCGCTCCAGTCGCGGATCATCTGGAGAGCGGTTTCCAGATCGAACGCCGGATCGCCGGGCGGGTTATTCAGGGCTGCGATGCCCAGAGCGATGAGGTCGCCTGTCTCCATCTCGCCCTTCGCTACGGCGAGGTCCTCGAACGGAACGTAAGGCCCGTCGCCGAATGAGAACATGACGATATCCGCACCTCGGTCGTGCGCAACATGCAGCCGGACTTCGTTCGACCGTGAGGCCACCGCCGCGACCGACACGATTTTTCCGCCGTCGTCCCGCTCCGGCCTCCGCGCGACAATCTCGACACTCCACGCCTTTCCCAGCCGCTCGATCAGGAACGAACGAAACGCCTTGGCGGAGCACCACCCCTCCCCGCGATTCCGATCTCTTGCACCCACGGCACGTCTCCCGATCGGCGTCACGAGACCCAGACCCGCCTGGTAGGGAAAGGCACGCCCTTCGACCGCAAATAGTACGCGTCGCGGAGGAGCCAGGAGCGGGGACGCGCCGATCTCGGATCCGTCGATCAGACGAACCTGTCGCCCGCCTTCAGCATACTGTCCAGGAAAAACTTGTTGGCTTCCCACCGGTTCGCGTCGTCGGGCAGCGCGTCCCAAGCCTCGCCCAGATCGAACCGTCGTGCCCCGAGATCGCCCGACAACCTGACATAGTCGGGGAAGCCGCCGATCACGCTGACACCCATCGAAATACCTTCTTGCCCAACGCCGACACAACATCAGATTGCCGATTTAGATGCTTGTAATCAATCCAAACGTGTAGTCCCAGCCCGTGATGGAATCGAGCGTCCTACAGCGGGATAGACCGCGCCCAGGGTCAATCCGCGCAACGCCATGAAGGTGGCGAAGGCGAACCACAGCCCGTGATTGCTCCAGAGCGGGATCAGGATCGCGCAGAGGACGAGATAGACCGCGACGGAGACGATCATCATGTTGCGCATATGGCGGCCCAGCGTCGCGCCGAGGAAGATGCCGTCGAACTGGAAGGCGGCCACCGACAAGGCGGGCATCGCGATGCACCAGGGGAGGTATTCGGCGGATGCCGCGCGCACCGTGTCGATACCGGTCAGCAGCGCGACGACACCTTCTCCCGCGACGGCATAGACCAGCACGAAACCCGCCGCGGTGACTGCGGCCCAGAAGGAAGATACGCGGATCGCCCCCCTTAGCTCCGCCCGGTCGGCGGCCCCAACGGCCCGGCCCACCATCGCCTGGGCCGCGTTCGCGAAGCCGTCGAGCCCGTGCGCCATGAAGATCTGGAAGTTCATCAGCACCGCGTTGGCGGCGAGCAGCACGTCGCCCAGCCTGGCGCCCTGAGCGGTGAACCAGGCGAAGGCGAAAACCAGGCAGACGGTGCGGACGAAGATGTCGGCGTTGAGGCCGAGGGTCATCCGTATGCGCCGGCGCGACCACACCCGGTCCCAGTCGAGCCGGCCGGCGACCTTGCGCAAAGCGCCACGCATCAGCCAGAGCGCGAGGGCGAGCCCGGCGAACTCGGCGATCACGGTGGCCAGCGCAACGCCGAACACGCCCCATCCGAGCCCGACCACGAACGCTATGTCGAGGACGATGTTGAGGCCGTTCATCCAGAACTGCACGTAGAGCGTCGCGCGCGTGTTCTGCAGTCCGAGAAACCAGCCTAGGATGACGTAGATCGAAAGCGCCGCGGGCGCCCCCCAGATCCGGGTCAGCACATAGACCCGGGCGGACCCTTCGACATCGGCGCTGGCCTCCACGAGATCGAACACGGCGGCGACGATCAGCGTCTGGGCCGCGACGGTGACGAGGGCGATGGCGCCGGCGATGGTCAGCGCGCGAACGACCGCGGCCAGGACCTCGTCGGAGTTTCCCGCGCCGTGCGCCTGCGCGGTCAGCCCGGCGGTCCCCATGCGGAGGAAGCCGAACCCCCAATAGATGAAGTTGAACACCATGCTGCCGAGCGCCACCGCGCCCAGATGGTGCGGTTCGGGCAAATGGCCGACCACGGCGGTGTCGACCGCGCCCAGCAGCGGCACCGAAATGTTGGACAGGATGATCGGGACGGAGAGGCGCCAGACCGCGCGGTGGTGCTCCGCCGAGCCCGCGATCATTGCGCCGGCGCCGTCCTCCGCCGCGAGGCCAGCGCGAGCGCAGCTAGCCCGCTGACCGCGGCCAGCACCAGTATCGCGAGGTCGGGCCGGCCCAGATCCATCAGCCCGCCGACCGTGATCGGCCCCAGCGCGAACCCGATGCTGAGCCCCGTGGAGGTGAAGCCGAAGGCAAGGCCGAGGGATTCGGCGGGGGCCGACGCCCGGACGATCAGATCGCGCGAAGGGCTGGAGATGCCGAGCAGGAAGGCGCTCGCGGCGACCACCGCGAGGCCGGCGAAGAACCCGCCGAACCCGAACGAGAGCAGCGCGAGCACCGCCGCGCCGCCGGCGACCGTCCACGTCGCGAGCCGGTCATGCGCGGAGATCCGGTCGGCGAGCACGCCGCCGAACAGCACCGCACCCGCCATCGCGACCATGAACACCGTGAGCGCGAAATTTCCGCCGGCAAGGTCGGCGCCGAAGAGCTGCATCATCGCGATCGCGAGGAAGCCGGCGATGCCCCCGATGGTCATCGAGGTGAACAGGAAGAACAGGAAGATCCGGATCATCGGGCCTTCCGTCATCGCCATCAGCCTTGCCCTTATGTCGAACCGGTCCTCCTGGCGCGCCTCGCCGGGACGCACCGCGTCGGACTCGTCGTCGAAGGCGGCCCTTCGCCACTGGATCAGCGCCGCGACCGCCAGCCCCGCGACCCCGGCGCCGATCAAGGCGCCGCGCCAGCCGAATGCCGCCTGCAGGCCGAGTATCGACATCGGTGCGATGGCCCAGCCGACATAGCCGACGAAGCTGTGCAGGCTGACGGTTCGACCGAGGAAGGCGGGGTCCACGCGCCGCGAGAGAATGGACAGGTCGGCCGGATGGAAAACGCTGTTGCCCAGGCCGGCGATCGCCATGAGCACGACGACCTGCCAATAGGCGTCGGCGCCTCCGGCAAGCGCGAAGCTCCCACCCAGGAGGATCAGCCCGAGTACCAGGATCAGGCGTCCTCCGTATCGGTCGACCAGCAGCCCGACGGGAATCTGCGCGACGCTGGTGGCGACCGAGAACACCGTCATCAGGGCGCCCAGCGCAACAAAACTGACATCGAATGCCTCGCGCAGCACCGGGAACAGCGGCGCAACCGCCACCGAGCTCAAATGGCTGTAGCAATGGCCCGCGCTGATCAGCGAGACGACGGTGCGCTGGCCGGACAGCGCGCGCGAGGCCGTCGAGCTCATGGTTCGCCGCTCCGGGCGAAGCCTAGTTTGCCTTCTCCGCGTCCTTGGCGACCTGCATGCGGACGATCTTGTCGGGATCGGTGACCACGCCCCCGCGGCGATTGTCGCCCCGCTTGAGCTTGTCGACGAATTCCATCCCCTTGGTCACCTTGCCCCAGACGGTGTATTGCCCATCGAGATGGGGCGCCGGCGCGAACATGATGAAGAACTGGCTGTCGGCGCTGTTCGGGTCCTGGGTGCGGGCCATGGAGGTCACACCCCGCATATGGGGCTCGTTGGAGAACTCCGCCGGCAGATTGTTGCCGGATCCGCCGGTTCCCGTCCCCGTCGGGTCGCCACCCTGGGCCATGAAACCGTCGATGACGCGGTGGAACACCACCCCGTCATAGAACCCGGACCGGGTCAGCCGCTTGATCTGCTCGACATGCCTGGGCGCAAGATCCGGACGCATCTCGATGACCACGCGGCCGTGTTCGAGATCCATGTACAGGGTGTTCTCAAGGTCGGCCGAGGCCGCTTCGGTGGTCATGAACGCTGCTCCCAGGAGGATGGCGATCGCACCCACCAGCCGACTCGGTTTCATGGCGCCTCTCGATCTGGACAGTGGATGGGGAATGCGCCGCACCATAGAGCAGGAGCACCGGGCGTCAAACGCGGAAAACCGACTGCACCTCGGCGGGGTAGAGATCTTCCGGTTCCATCTTGCGATGGCAGAGACCCTGGTCGTAGCAGAACCTCAGAAACGCCTCGATGGTGGGACGGTTGGACTCGATCCCGTAGGGCCAGTAATCGCCTCCGGGGAAGATGTCGCCGCCGAGCTCCGGAACCATGTCGTAGATCCACGGCACCGGGATCTGCGAATGGGTGACGCTGGTGAGCCTGGCGACGCTCCGCTTCTTGGCCGTCTCGAAACCGTTCAGCAGGTTCATCGCAATCCACGGATGCTTCTCGTACGTGTCGCGGCGGATCGCGACGGTATGCATGATCGGATAGACCCCGGTCCGACTGAAATAGTCCTGCTCCTGCGCCCGGTAGTCGGGAATCAGCCGGGCGATCCGGGTATCGCCGTCGAGGAACGCTCTCGGCGGGCGGGCGGAGATCAGCGCGTCGATATCGCCCGCGAGGAGCATCTCGGTGAGCGACCTATGGGGAACCTGGCGGTAGCGGATTCCCTCGGGAAGCTTGAGATGGGCGAGCTCGATCCGGCCGGGCTCGTTGACCCCGGCCTGCACCCATTCGACGTCCTCTAGCGGGATACCCGCATCCTCGGCGAGCCAGCCCCGCGCATAGACGGTGGCGGTCTGCGACCATTCCGGAATGCCGATCCGCTTTCCGGCGAGGTCCGCGACCTCCTTCACCGGCCCGTCGGCGGCGATGTACCAGGCGGAATGGCGGAACACGCGCGAGACGAAGACCGGGATTCCGGTGATCGGCGGGTTCGGTTGCGACACGATCGAGCAGTACTTGGCGAAGGAAAGTTCGGAAACGTCCCACTCCCAGGCGCTTGCGAAGCGGTAGAAGATCTCTTCCACGTCGAGATTGAGCCAGGTCAGATCGATCCCCTCGGCATTGACCTTGCCCTGGAGAAGGTCGCGCGTGTGGTCGTACTCGTCCATCGCAAGCGTCAGGTGGATGTTCGCCATGATCTGCCTCCGCCAAGGTCGGTCGGCGGGGAGAGTGCCTTCTCGCCAGTGCGTGCGCAACGCCGCCCCCGCGACTATTATGGCGCCCGCCGCACGAAAGGGAGAGCTCGGTGGCGAGGCGCGAGGGAATCGATCCGGAAGCGGCGAAGGAGGAGATCTTCGCCTATTGCAAGCGCAAGGGGGCGCTTGCCGTGGGCGTCGCCGATCTGGAGACGCTGGAACGCATCGCGCCGCCCGGTCACCGCCCGACCGACCTCATGCCGAAGGTGAAGTCCGTCATCGCGCTCGGCGTCGGCGGCCAGACCCAGGGCGCGTGGGCGCTGCCGGCCAAGGCGCTCGGCTATTTCGGCAGCACCGAGAGCCGCGCCTACACGATCGCCTATGGATGCGCCTTCTTCATCGAAAACCGGTTCGGCATCCGGTCGATCTACTGTCCGCCGGACATGGATACCGAGGCGGGACCGCGGGTGCCCCTGCAAAGCCTCAAGCTGCATGCCGAGGTCGCCGGCATCGGCGCTCGCTCGTTTGCCGGCGATATCCTGCTGCACCCCGATTTCGGATACATGTATTTCGCCTCGGTTTTCACCGAGCTCGAACTCCCGCCCGACGAGCCGATGAAGGAAAATCCCTGCCCGGCGCCGTCTTGCGTGAGTCTCTGGCAGAAGACCGGGCAGACGCCGTGCATGAAGTTCTGCCCGGTGCAGTGCCTGTCCGGCGATATCGACGAGGACGGCAACCAAGCGACGATGCGCTACGACATGGCGGCGTGCGCGGAAATGACCCAGCAATTCGAGGCCGTGCCGTCGATGATCGCCGACGCGGTGGAGGCGAAGGACGCGGTCGAGCGCGAGGACGCGCTGTTCGATGCCGACCAGAAGATCCTCTGGTACAAAATGTCGGTCGGCTCGGGCGGGCTGCTCGCCCAGTGCTTCGAATGCATGCGGGTCTGCCCGATCGCGACCCAGGCGCCGCAGGCGGATCCCATCCGGCGCTTCGACTACGCGGCGGAAGACAGCGACTAGATGACGCGCGGCCTCAACCGGGTCCAGATGGGCCTGACCGAGGAGATGGTCGAGGCCTATGGCGAGACCGTCTGGGACCTCAGCCATAACATCCAAGTCCGGATCGGCGACCCCGTCCGGATGCTGGACTGGGATCAGATCGAGGCGCAGCGCGACGGGGCCGGGCTCGCCGATATCCAGATCGCGGAGCGCATCGGGCTTACCCGCGAGCAGGTCACCCATATCCGTCTCCTGCTGGAGCACCGCAAGTTCCGCCGCCACAACTATCACCGACTCTACGAGCTCGGCGGCGGACGCCGCTTCCGTGCGGAGCGTTTCGTGCCGGTGGAGCAGCGCGCGAGCCTCGACGATCGGGCGATGGCGCTGCGCGCCGCCCTCAAATTCGACCCCGCCGAGGCAAGCCGCTACATCCGGACGGGTCGCTGGGGCTCGGCCACGCCGGCGAAACGGCTGCGTGCGCTGGCCGAGGAGAACGGGAACGGCCTCGCCCTCGACGGCAACGGACAAACCCTCGACTGGAGCGAAGCGCTCGAACGCGCGCTGTCGCTTGCCTCGGGGCTGGAGGAACGGGGTATCGGACGGGGCGACGTGATCGCGACGGACGATCTACGGCCGTCCTCGCTGCTGCTCGCCTATGCCGCGGCATCGCTTTCAAGCGCGGTGCTGTGCCCGCTGCCGGAGGAGTTGCCGCTGCAAACCCGGCAGCGATGCCTGGAGAGGGTTTCAGCCCGCGCGTTGATCACAAGCAAGGGCGGGGCGCCGTCGATTGAAACCGTCTGTCCCATCGGACAGTTGTTCGGCCCGGTCGAGAAGACATGGGACCATGACGCGGTGGCGAGCGACCCGCTCGCGATCCTGTTCGCTGGGCTCGACGAAGCCGCGCCGCGCGCGGTCGTGCACAATGCACACACCCTGCTCGCCGGGAACGATTGGATCGGCGCGCGCCTGGGGATCTCGGCGGAGGATCGCATCACGGTTGCATCGCCCGATGCCGCGCATGCCGTAATCGCCTGCAATCTCGCGCTCGCATCGGGGGCCGCGCTGAGCGACGGGGATTCGGGAGCGACCATCTCGATCGGCGGGACGCTATGGGGCGCGCGGCTGACGCTCGCGGCCGATTCGGGCTACCGCGTCTGGATCGCACCGGAAACCCAGATCGCGCTCGCCGCCTCGCCGGACGCGCCGGAGGCGCTGATGCCGGCGCCCGGAGTGTCGCTGCGCCTGGCGACCGAGGACGGCGAAATCGTGGGCGGGGAAGGCGAAGGCGAGCTGGAGTTGCGCGGCCCGAACCTGGCGCCCTCCTATCTGGACGACGACGCGGCGAACCGCAACGGCTACACCGGCGATCGCTGGTGGCGCACCGGACAGCGGGCGCGGATCGACGACGCGGGAACGGTCACCCTGCTCGGCACGGCCTGACCGGAGCGAAGAGGAGTCCCCATGACCTACGCCATACCGGCCGTCGAACCCGCGACCGTGGGCATTGCGGGCAGTGACTTTCGCTTTCCGGTTCGCCGGATCTACACGATCGGACGCAACTACGCGGCCCATGCGGCGGAAACCGGGCTGGGCGGCGCCGGGGGATCGAAGCCGGGAGTTTCCCTCAAGCCGGCGGATTCGGTCATCCCGGATGGCAGCACCCTGCCTTTCCCGCCGGGGACGAACCGGCTTGAGCCGGAAGTCGAGATGGTGGCGGCGATCAGCAAGAGCGGCGCCGACATCCCGCGCGAATCCGCCCTCGACCACGTGTTCGGCTACGCGGTCGGTTTCGACATGATCCGGCGCGACGTCATGCATGCCTGCATCGCCGACCAGCATTCTTGGGATCTCTGCAAGAGCTTCGACGGCGCATCGCCCGTGAGCGACCTCTTTCCCGCCGCCGGGATCGGCCATCCCGCAAGCGGCGCGATCACGCTTTCCATCAACGGAGCGGAACGTCAGCGGGGCGATTTGGCCGACCTGATCTGGCCCGTGGCCGAGATCGTGGCGCGCCTGTCGGCGTTGAGCCGGCTGGAACCCGGCGACCTCATTTTCACCGGCACCCCCAAGGGGCCGGGCAAGGTGGATCGCGGTGACCGGCTGGAAGGCGTTATCGAGGGGATCGGCAGCCTCGCCATCGAGATCGCGTGAGCGCGGCGCCGCAATCCTTCAGGATAGCGATGCTGTTAACTCCTCGGGCAATTCGGTTCGCGAGGTGAGCCGGGCCCCGGCGATCTGCTCGAATTTCAGGCTGAGCACGGATGTCAAATCGGCGCCGTCCAGATTGGCGTTTTCGAGCACGGCGCCCAGAAGGTCGGCGCCCGCCAGTACGGCATCGGACAGATCGGCGCCGGTGAGATCCGCCCTGACCAGCTCCGCTTCCACCAGCCGCGCGCCGCGCAAGGAGGCGCCGGTCAGCACGGCATCGTGGAGCAACGCACCGCCGAGATCGACGCCCGCCATGTCGGCCTCCTGGAGCTGGGCGCGCCTGAGCTCCGCCCCGCGCAGGCTGGCGCCCGGAAAGAGCGCCCCGTGCAGGGTGTAGCCGTGCAGGTTCGCGCCATCCAGGTCGAGGCCGCCGAAATCGCCCCGCTCTCCGCCCTTGCCGGCACTCATGACCCAGGTCAGATGGCGCTCGAAGCGCTTGCGGAAGGCATCTTCATCGATTCGTTTCGCCATCGCCCGCGAGGACTTTCCTGCCGGACATCGTCGCCGCACCCTGTCGATTCGATTCCCGCGGCGCAACCCTGCCGGAACCTGTCTTTGGGGCGATTGTTTGATTATGCCCATCGCCGGCCCTACCATGTGGAATTGCGGGTTTAGGGCGACATTTCACCGGAATTGCCAATTGAAGAGAAAAATTCTCACCGTAGCAGGGGTTGTCGCGCTGGCGTCGCTACTCGGCGGATGCGGCGTGACGAACTGGTTTTCTTCCTCGGATGCCGAGAAACAGGCCGTGGAAGACACGAAGTCCGCCGCGCCGGCCCGCCCGCAGCCGCCGGACTGGGACGCGCTGCGCGAGAAGATGGCGGAAGGGCTGGTCCCCGACCGCAGGAACGCCCGCTATACGGCCGGAACGATTGCGCGTCAGAGCGAGGAACTCGACCCGCCCGTGAAGGGATCGGCCGAAAAGCCCCGCTAGACCCCGCCGACGCGATCCGACGCGACGCGCCGGCTTGTCAGCGCACACCAAACAATGCAGTTTCGCCGCCGATGACGGCCCGGCCGGAGCGGGCGGGGACCGGAGAGGAACGGGAAACCGATAGAGCGATGAGCGGAACGCCGGCAAGCGAACAGCAATTCTATCGGATCAAGCGGCTGCCGCCCTATGTCTTCGCCGAAGTGAACGCGATGAAAGCGGCGGCGCGAGCGGCGGGCGAAGACATCATCGATTTCGGCATGGGCAACCCGGACGCCCCCTCGCCGCCCCATGTCGTGGCGAAGCTGGTCGAGGCGGTGCAGGACCCGAAGACCCATCGCTACTCCAACTCGCGCGGCATTCGCGGGCTCAGACGCGCGATCGCGGCCTATTACGAGCGCCGATTCGGCGTATCGATCGACCCCGAGCGCGAGGCCATCGCCACGCTCGGTTCCAAGGAAGGGTTCGCCAACCTGGCGATGGCGATCACCAGCCCCGGCGACGTGGTGATCGTGCCCAACCCGTCCTACCCGATCCATGCCTACGGGTTCATCATCGCGGGCGGCGCGCTGCGTCATGTCCCGGTGGGTCCGGGCATCGACTTCCTGTCCGAGATCGAGCGCGCGGCGCGGTACAGCGTCCCCGCGCCGCTGGCCGTGATCCTGAACTTCCCGGCCAACCCGACCGCGCACACCGTGGACCTCGGGTTTTACGAGGAGGTCGTCGATTTCTGCCGGTCGCGCGGAATCTACGTGATCTCGGATTTGGCCTATGCCGAGATCTATTTCGACGAAAACCCGCCGCCGTCGATCCTGCAGATTCCCGGCGCGATCGATATCGCTGTCGAGTTCACCTCGCTCAGCAAGACCTATTCCATGCCGGGCTGGAGGATCGGCTTCGCCGTCGGCAACCGCAAGCTGATCGAGGCGCTGGCGCGGGTGAAGTCCTATCTCGACTACGGCGCGTTCACCCCCGTTCAGGTGGCCGCGGTGGCCGCGCTCAACGGCCCGCAGGACTGTATCGACGAGACCCGCGCGCTCTATCGGCGGCGGCGGGACGTCCTGGTCGAGAGTTTCGGCGCCGCGGGATGGGACATCCCGCCGCCGCAGGCGACCATGTTCGCCTGGGCGCCGATCCCGCCCCGCTTCTCCAATATCGGCTCGCTCGGCTTTTCCAAGCTCCTGATCGAGGAGGCCAAGGTCGCGGTCTCTCCCGGCGTCGGGTTCGGAGAATACGGCGAAGGCTATGTCCGGATTGCGCTGGTCGAGAACCGGCACCGGATCCGCCAGGCGGCGCGCAACGTGCGCCGCTTCCTGGCGGACACCGACAGGCTCGTCGACGCACCGAAGCAGGCGGTCCAGGCCTGATGGCGCCGCTCGCCGTCGCGCTCGCCGGACTCGGCACGGTCGGCGCGGGCGTCTTCGCCCTGCTCAAGGACCACGCGGAGACCCTCGCGAGCCGCGCCGGCCGCCCGATCAGGGTGGTCGCCGTTTCGGCGCGCGACCGCGGCCGCGACAGGGGGCTCGACCTGGGCGGCGTCGCATGGTTCGACGATGCGGCCGAGATGGCGCGCAAGGCCGAGGTGGACGTGTTCGTCGAGCTGATAGGCGGCGAGGACGGAATCGCGAAGGCCGCGTGCGAAGCCGCGCTCGACGCCGGGCGCGATGTCGTCACCGCCAACAAGGCTCTACTCGCCAGGCACGGCACCGACCTCGCCAAACGCGCCGAAACCGCCGGGCGGACGCTGGGCTACGAGGCCTCGGTCGCGGGCGGCATTCCGATCGTCAAGGCGTTGCGCGAAGGGCTCGCGGCCAACCGGATCTCCGCGATTTACGGAATCCTCAACGGAACCTGCAACTACATCCTGACCCAGATGCGCGAGACCGGCCGGCCGTTCGACGGGGTTCTCGCGGATGCGCAGGCGCTCGGCTACGCCGAGGCCGACCCGGCCTTCGATATCGACGGTATCGACGCGGCGCACAAGCTCGCCATCCTGACCGCGCTCGGCTTCGGCACCGAGATCGATTTCGACGGCGTGCATGTCGAGGGAATCCGCCACGTTTCGGCCGACGACATCGTTTTCGCCGACGAGCTGGGCTACCGGATCAAGCTGCTCGGAATCGCGCGGCGCACCGGGCACGGTATCGAGCAGCGGGTCCACCCCTGCATGATCCCGCAGGGCGCGCCGCTGGCCCGCGTGGAGGGCGTCTTCAACGCGGTCGTCGCCGAGGGTGACAGCGTGGGAACCACGGTGTTCGAGGGACGCGGCGCGGGGGCCGGTCCCACCGCGTCCGCCGTTGTCGCCGACCTCGTCGACCTCGCCCGCGGCCTTCGCCTGCCCGTGTTCGCGGTGCCCGCGACCGGGCTCGCGCCGGCCGGGACCGCGGCGATGGAGCGGCATGCCGGCCCCTATTACCTGCGGCTGATGGTCGTGGACCGGCCGGGCGTCATCGCGGACGTGGCCGCCGCGCTCCGCGACGAACAGATCTCGATGGAATCGATGATCCAGCGCGGCCGCGCGCCGGGCGAAGCGGTGCCGGTCGTGATCACCACCCACGAGACCGAAGAGGCGGCGATGACGCGCGCGCTCGCGCGGATCGAGACGCTTGGGACCGTGCTTCAGCCGCCGCGCATGATTAGGATCGAGTCGCTGGCAGGCTGACGGGCGAAAGGAGTCGGATCATGGCCGAACCCGCCTCGAAGATGGACCGGAACCTTGCGCTGGAAGTGGTCAGGGTCACCGAAGCGGCGGCTCTCGCGGCGTCGCGCCTGATGGGGCGGGGAGACGAACAGGCCGCCGACCAGGTGGCGGTCGACGCGATGCGCGCGGCACTCAACAGCCTCGCCATCGAAGGCACGGTGGTAATCGGCGAGGGCGAGCGCGACGAGGCGCCGATGCTCTATATCGGCGAAAAGGTCGGCGCCGGCGGCGGACCCAAGATCGACATCGCGCTGGACCCGCTGGAAGGAACCACCATCACCGCGAAAGGGCTCACCAACGCGCTCGCGGTCGTCGCCATGGCGGAGGAGGACGGGTTCCTCAACTCGCCCGACGTCTACATGGACAAGATCGCCGTCGGCGGCGGGCTTCCCGAGGGTGTGGTCGACCTCGACGAAACCCCGGCGGCGAATCTAGAGAGCCTCGCCAAGGCCAAGGGCGTGCAGGTTTCCGACCTCGTCGCCTGTATTCTGGATCGGCCCCGCCACGAGGACCTGATCGCGCAGGTACGGGAAGCCGGCGCGCGGATCATGCTGATTACCGATGGCGACGTTTCGGGCGTCATCGCGACGTCGCAGCCGGAAAGCGGCGTGGACATCTATCTCGGCTCGGGCGGCGCTCCGGAAGGCGTTCTCGCCGCCGCCGCGTTGAGGTGCATCGGCGGGCAGATGCAGGGACGGCTGATCTTCCGAAACGACGAGGAACGCGGCCGCGCGGCGAATTGCGGCATCGCCGACCTCGACCGCAAATACGGGCTTCTGGATCTGGCGAACGGGGACGTGATGTTCGCCGCCACCGGCGTGACCAACGGCACCATGCTGCGCGGTGTCAGGCGGGAAGCCGGGCGCGCCTATACCCATTCGATGGTCATGCGCTCCAAGACGGGAACGGTGCGGCTCGTCGAGGCCCACCACAACCTGGAGCGCAAGACCAGCCTCGGATACGCCGGCGGTTAGACCGCATGCGGTACCGACGCGCGGAAACCAGATGATCGCGGCTGCCGCGTCGGACTCGGCCTATCTGGACGTCGCCCGGTCGGTCACCGGAAAGCGCTGGCACCCACGGACGACTGACGACCGGCAGGCGCTCGCCATCGCCGAGGCGAACGGACTGCCGGAGATTGTCGCCCGCGTTCTTGCCGGGCGGGGCGTCGGGATCGATCGGGTCGACGACTTCCTCAACCCCACCCTGCGCGCGGCGCTTCCCGACCCTTCCTCGCTGCGCGACATGGACCGCGCCTGCGAGCGGATCGTGCGCGCGATCCATGACGGCGAACGGATCGGGGTCTTCGCGGACTACGACGTCGACGGAGCGACCTCGGCGGCGCTCCTGGCTCGCTTTTTCGCGGCCATCGGACACCAACTCGCGGTCTATGTGCCCGACCGGATGTCCGAGGGATACGGACCCAATATCGGCGGGATGCGCGCGCTTCAGGCGGATGGGGTCTCCGTAGTCATAACCGTGGATTGCGGAACGACGGCGCACGAGCCGCTCGCCGAGGCCGCCGCCCTGGGGCTCGATGTCGTGGTGCTCGACCACCACGTCGCGGAGGCGGCGCTCCCGGAGGCCGTGGCGGTGGTCAACCCGAACCGCCTGGACGAGGATAACGACTGCCGCCAGCTCGCCGCCGTCGGCGTCGCCTTCCTGTTCGCGGTCGCGGTCAACCGGGCGCTCCGGGACGCATACTGGTACGGCGAAGGACACGCGGAACCGGACTTGATGGCCTGGCTCGATCTCGTGGCTCTCGGGACGATATGCGACGTGGTGCCGTTGACCGGGGTGAACCGGGCGCTGGTCGCCCAGGGGCTGAAGATCATGGCGCGCCGAGACAATCCGGGGATCGCCGCGCTTGCCGATGTCGCGGGGCTCGACGAACGCCCCGGCGCCTACCACGCGGGATTCGTGCTGGGCCCCCGGGTCAACGCCGGCGGGCGGGTCGGCGAATCGGGGCTCGGCGCGCGGCTGCTCTCCATCGACGATCCGGCGGAAATCTCCGAAATCGCCGCGAGACTGGATCGCTACAACAAGGAACGGAGGGAGATCGAGACCGCCGTGCTCGATCGCGCGATGGAGCTCGCCGAGACCCAGGACACGCAGGTCGCCGCCGCGCGGCAACCCGTGATCCTGGTCGCCGAAAAGGAGTGGCATCCGGGGGTCATCGGCATCGTGGCCTCGCGCTTGCGCGAGCGTTTCAACCGGCCGGCCTGCGTGCTCGCGATCGAAGGCGCGGTTGCCAAGGGTTCGGGCCGTTCGATCCCGGGCGCGGCGCTCGGCCCGGCCGTGATCGCGGCCCGTCAGGCGGGGCTCGCGGTCGCCGGAGGCGGGCACGCGATGGCGGCCGGATTCACCGTCGCGACCGAGCGGATAGAAGAGCTCAAGTCCTTTCTCGACGAGCATATAGCGAGACAGCTGGATTACCGGATTCCACCTGTCGGGCTCGCGATCGACGCCGCCTTGACGCCGAAAGGCGCCACCGCAAGTATCGTCGATGCGCTCGAAGCGGTGGGTCCTTTCGGCGCCGGCAACCCGCGGCCGCGCTTCGCTCTCCCCAGGGCGACGGTGGCGCGTGTCGATGTGGTCGGCTCCGATCATGTTCGCTGTTTCCTCGTCGGCACCGAAGGCGGCCCTCGGCTCAAGGGGATTGCTTTCCGTTCTGTCGGCACCCCTCTTGGCGAGGCTTTGCTCGCGGCCGGCGGAGCGCCGCTTCATTTCGCGGGGCACCTCAAGGCGGATCGGTGGAAGGGCCCGGACGCCGTCGAGCTGGTGATCGAGGACGCGGCGAGGCCGTGACGCAGAAGCCGGAAGGCGCCCGGCGCCGCCGGGTCGGAGGGGGATAACGAAGGGACGAAGCGTGTCGACGGCCGGGGCACCTCAGGGGCGACGCCGGAACGGGCTGGTCCGTTTCGGGCGTTGGCTGCGCTATCGTTTCGTGGTTCCCATCAAGCGGAGCCGGCATCCACCTCAATACACCGCCCGGGGCGTGGCGGTCGGGCTGTTCTGGGCGATGACGCCCACCGTCGGCATCCAGATGATGTTCGTCCTCGCCAACTGGCTGTTGATCCGCCGCTTCGCGCCACGCTGGGACTTCAATGTCATTCACGCGATGGCGTGGACCTGGGTCACCAATTTCGCGACGGTGCTGCCGTCCTATTACATGTTCTATGTAACCGGACAGTTGGTGCTCGGAAGGTGGGACGACCTCACGGGGTACGAGGGATTTATCAAGCTCTGGGACGCGGGCACCGCGGGCGACAGGACGACCGACTACCTGCCGGGTGCTGTTTCGGCCCCTGATGTCTATTACGACGTTATCGTAGCCGGCTGGGGGCTGGCGATGCTGGTGGGTTGCCCCCCCTACGCGGTCGTGGCCGCATGGATAGGCTATGTGTGGTCGCTCAAGCTTGTGGTCGCGCGGAATCGGCTCATCGCGCGCAAGCGTTACGGCCACGACCCGAAGGATCCGATGCAGACCGGCCGGCCCTACCCGGACCACGGCCCGGATGGCGGGAAGAGGCGACGTAGCGGTTGATTTCCCCTGGCGCCGCCGCTACCTATCGCGCCACGACCCCATCGTCTAGAGGCCTAGGACATCAGCCTTTCACGCTGAAGACACGGGTTCGACTCCCGTTGGGGTCGCCATACTCCCTCCCGGTTGCCCGACATGCCGCAGACCGAAACCGCTGCCGGGTCCGAATTCTGGACCGACGACACGCTGACCGCCCTGCTCGATCGCTGCGTCCGGGATCGGGGCGACCGTCCCGCGATCCTGACCGCCGATGAAACCGTCGACTACCGGACGCTGTCCAAAAGGGTCGACGCGCTGGCCGGAGGTCTCGTCGCGCTCGGCATCGGACCGGGAGACGCGGTGGCGGTCCAGCTCCCCAACCTGCCGGCCTTCCTCTATACGATCCTCGCCGCTTCGCGTATCGGGGCGGTGACCAGCACCATCCACATGCCCTACGGGCCGCGCGAGGCCGCCGATGCGATCCGCCATGCGGGGGCCAAGGCGGTGTTCGCGGTGGCGGCCGCGGGCGAAAGACGACCGGCGGCGGAACTCGTGAAGCTCCGACCCGATCTGCCGTCTCTCGCGCATGTCGTCGCCGTCGGCGGTGAAGCGCCGGTCGGCGCGTTGGCCTTCGACGATGTCGCGCGGCCGGGCGTCGCGCTGCCTCCGCCGCCCGCCGCCCGCGACCCCTATGTCATGCTCTTCACCTCGGGCACCTCGTCGAGCCCCAAGGCGGTCCTGACCGACTATCGCCGCTTCCTCGCCAACGCCCGTCTCAATTGCAGCGAGAAACAGATGGGACCGGGTTCGATCATGCTGTCGGCCGCGCCGTTTACCCATCTGTTCGGGCTTTACTCCTTTCACCTCACGCTTTACGGGGGCGGCGCGACGGCCTTGCTGCCGGCGTTCAGCCCGCCCGGTCTGGTCGAGGCGATCCGGAGGTCCCGGCCGAGTCACATCTTCGCCGCGCCCGCTCATATCGCCTCGTGCCTGGAGGCGGGTCTGCTCGACGGCGAAACGCTCGCTCCGGTCCACTACTGCGTCGTCTCGGGCGCCAAGGCCGCACCCGCGTTCTATCGAAGGGCGCAGGAGGTCTTCGAGAACGGCCGCGTCGCGCAGCTCTGGGGCATGACGGAGTGCCAGTGCGGCATGTTCACCCGGCCCTACGAGTCGATAGAACAGGCTGCATGGGGCTGTGGACGTCCGAGCCCGGGGAACGAGGCCCGGGTGTGCGGCGCCGGGGGCGAACCTCTCCCGGCGGGCGAGGAAGGCGAACTCCAGATCCGCGGCGCATCCGTGTTCGACGGTTATCACAGGAACGACGACGCCAACGCGGCGGCGTTCACCGACGACGGCTGGTTCCGGACCGGCGACCGGGCGGTGATCGACGAAGCGGGCGCGGTTTCCATCACCGGGCGCGAGAAGGACCTGATCAACCGGGGCGGCATCAAGATCAACCCGGCCGACGTGGAGGAGGCGATCGACCGCCACCCCGACATCGTCCAGTCGGCGATCGTTCCGATGCCGGATCGGGTGCTGGGCGAAAGGTCGTGCTGCTTCGCGATCGCCCGCGACGGCGCCGAACCGTCGCTCGGCGACCTCGCCGCATGGCTGGAAGGCGAAGGGATCGCCAAGCTCAAATGGCCGGAGCGCCTCATCCTGGTGGACAAGATGCCGCTCACCCCGACCCGGAAGGTGATCAAGGGGCGTCTCCGGATCCCCGACTGAAGGCGGGAGCGCGCAGTGGAGCAGCACAAAACCATCGATGTGGAGATCGATCCGCGCGGGATCGCGACCGTCGCGCTGAACCGCCCGGACCGGCGCAACGCGATAAACCCGGAAATGATGGAGGAGCTGCTCGCCGCCCTGGAGCGTCTCGGCGGCGACGACACCGTTCGCGCCATCGTCCTGCGTGGCAACGGCAAGGTGTTCTGCGCCGGCGGCGATCTCAACTGGATGCGCGATACGGAAGGTGCAACCGAGGAGGAGGTGGCTCGCGACTCGGCAAGGCTGCAACGCGTATACGTCGCGGCCGCGAACTGCCCGAAAACGATCATCGGCCGGCTGCACGGTGCCGCGATGGCCGGCGCGCTCGGTCTGGTCGCGTGCTGCGACGTCGCAATCGCCGAAAAGGACACGAAATTCTGCCTGTCGGAAGTGCGGATCGGCCTTGCTCCGGGAATCATCGCCGGTTTCCTGCTGCCCAAGATCGGCGCCGGCTGGTTCCGCTATCTCGCGACCGGAGCGGTGGTTTTCGGGACCGAAATCGCGGCGCGGGCGGGCCTCATACACGAGGTGGCCGAGGACAACGCCGATCTCGATGCCCGGGTCGAGGCGCATTGCCGTCTGGCGCTTGCCGCATCGCCGGAAGCGATCGCGGGCACCAAGTCCCTGGTCGCCGATCTCGGCTACGGGCCCAACCCGGCGCTGTTCGAGACCGGGCTCGGCTGGAACGTGAAGACCCGTATGTCGGACGCCGCGCAGGAGGGTATCGGAGCGTTCCTGGAACGCCGCAAGGCGCGCTGGGCGGTCGACGCCTAGCCCTCTCGATGCCACCATGGGCGCGCTGGAGAGGGAGCATCGCATGTTCGTCAAGGAGGCTTGGTACGTCGCCGCCACGGCCTCGGAGGTCGGCCGAACGCCGCTCGCGCGGTCGGTTTGCAACGAGCCCATCGTCTTTTTCCGCAGCGAGGACGGGACCCCGTGCGCGCTCGTCGATCGCTGCATCCACCGCCGCCTTCCGTTGTCCAGGGGGCAGCTGGTGGGAGACCGGCTGGTCTGCGGCTATCACGGCTTCACCTACGATCCGGAAGGCAAGTGCGTCGCCGTTCCGGGGCAGGACCGCGTGCCCCGCCGCGCCGCCGTGCGCGCTTATCCCGTGGTCGAGAAATACGGCTGGATCTGGGTCTGGATGGGGAAACCGGAAAATGCCGACACCGCGCTCCTGCCCGCCATGCCGGGGCTCGAGGAGGACGGCTGGGTGCCGTTCCGAGACCACCTCAATGTCAACGCGCATTATCAGCTGCTGGTCGACAACCTGATCGACCTTTCGCACGAGACCTATGTGCATACCTCCAGCATCGGCAACGACGCCGTCGCGGAAACCCCGATCGAGTCGCGCCGCGAGGGGAACGAGGTGTTCGTCGACCGCATCATGCGCGACATCCCGCCGCCTCCTTTCTTCGCCGCGGCGGCCGGGAGCGACGCCAATATCGACCGTTACCAGCTGGTCCACTTCCAGCCGCCCTGCTACGTGCATGTCGAGGTGCGGGCGGTGCCGCCCGGCAACAACGACCCGAACGCGGGGGTACGGTTCTTCGTCCTCGACTGCCTGACGCCGGAGACCGAGAGCACGACCAACTATTTCTGGGCGGTTTCGCGCAACTTCCGGCGCACCGACGGCGAATTCGGCGAATGGTGGCATCGGATCGTCTGCGGCATCTTCAAGGAAGACCGCGCGATCCTCGAAGCGCAGCAGGCTTCTATCGAAACCGATACCAGCGGCGTGCGCACGGTGGACGTGGGGATCGACGGCGGCACGATCCTCGCCCGCCAGGTGGTCGACGGGCTGCTCTCGGCGGAGAACGGCGCGACCCCCTGACACGCGCGGGCCACGGCCAGGAGGGGACGATGGACGGAGACTCCGGAACGAAACCCGCCCCGCATCTTTACAACTACACCCGCGAGGGATTTACGGGCGCGCGCAGCAACATCGCGCGCACCGGATATTCGCCCGCCTACACGCGGATCCAAGGCGACTACGCACCGCGCCGTTTCGACATTGCCGGCCTTTTTCCCGCCGACGGCCGGCCCATGCCGATTGCGATCCTGCGGGGCGAAGGCATTACGCTCGAAGCGGCTCGATACGAGGCCGCGATGGACTTCGCCATGCGCAATGTCGCGGCCGATGAGGTGCACTACGTCGTGTCGGGCCAGGCGCGGCTGGAGACCGATTTCGGCGCCCTCGACATTGGACATGGCGATTTCGTCCTGCTTCCCCGCGCGGTGGCGTGGCGCTACGTGGGAATCGGGGAGCCGGTTCTTGCGCTGATCGCGGCGTGCGAAGGCGCGCTTGCGATCGACCCGGATCCTCGCGCGGTGCTCAATGTCGCGCGGGACGTCGACGAACCGGTCCCCTTCGCGGACGGGGCGCCGGGCGAATATGAGGTCGTGGTCCGCCATCCGGGCGGGACGACATCCTATTTCCACGGGTTCGACCCGCTCGGCGGGCAGGTCGCGCGCGAAACGCCGCAGGTTCGCCGCTTCAACATCGCGAGCGCAAAGGGGCTGGGCATCGCGTCCGGCGGCATTCCGCCCGGCCGGCTGATCGGCGATGCGACAGGGCGGTCCCTTTTCTACCACCTCGGCTCGCGGCGCAGCGACCGCCCCCCGATCCACTGCAACGCGGACTACGACGAGATCATCGTCTATGCCGGCGGACCCGGCGCCTATGGCGGGATGACCGTGCCCGGGACCGTCGCCTGGACGCCCAAGGGCATCGCCCATCACGGCGCCGAGGAGGATGTCGCGGAGCCCTACCAGGCGTGGCTGCTGGAGACCCGCGGGAGCCTTTCGATGACGGACGCCGGCCGCCCGGCTGCCCGGCTGATGGAAACCGGCGAATACGGGATCCATCCAAGCGGCGGGTAAGGCGTCCCGGATCAGCCAAACAGCGCCGCCGCCTCGTCCTCCAGCATCGGGCCGGTGACCGCCATCTCGCGCTCGCCGCGCCCGGCCACCTCGTGGCAACGGAGGTTCATCATCGGCGGGCCGCCTTCGCCCCGGATGTCGACCAGCCTCGGGTGCGAGAGCCCGAACACGATGCGGTCGAGCCCGGACCAGTAGGCCGCGACGGCGCACATCGCGCAGGGCTCGCAGCTGGTATACAGCGTGTAGCCGCCGAGCGCCGGGCCGAATTCCCGACACGCTTCGCGAACCAGGTTGATCTCGGCATGGCCCGTCACGTCGCCGGTAGAAAGCATATCGTTCTCGGCTTCGAGGACGATCTCGCCCGCCGCATTCACCAGGACCGAACCGAAAGGGGGATTGCCATTCGCCGCCGCCCGGCGCGCCGCCTCGAAGGCCCGTCTCAACAGTTCGTCTTCGCCCATCGCCCGATTCTCCCATTGTGTGCGGGGGTCGCTTGCACCGTTCGCCGTCACCGCATCAAACTGTCGGGACGCCGCGTTTTCCTGCCCGGAGAAGCCGTAGATGAAATTCGGCCTGTTCTACCTGCCGACATATCTCCCCGAGACCCGCGACGCCCATACCCATTACCACAACATGGTCGAGCAGGTCGTCTACGCCGATCGCATCGGTATCGATTACGCATGGATGGTGGAGCACCACTTTGTCCGACACGGTGGCCTGCTGCCGGCGAACTACGCGTTCCTCTCCTACCTCGCGGGACGGACCGAGCGCATCCGCCTCGGCACCGGAGCCACGATCCTGCCGTTGAACGATCCCGTGCGCGTGGCCGAGCAAGCCGCCGCTCTCGACCAGCTTTCCAAAGGACGGTTCGACTTCGGTGTGGGACGCGGCTTCATCCGCGACGAGTTCGATGCCTTCGGGGTGCCGATGAAGGAGAGCCGGGAGAGGGTCGAGGAAGGCGTCGCGCTGATCCGCAAGGCGTGGTCCGACCCGACGCTGGAGTTCGAGGGCGGTTTTCGGCCCGCCATGACCGGCCTCCCGATCCTTCCGCCGGTCTATCAGAAGCCGCACCCGCCGATCTGGGTCGCCTGCCTCCTGTCGCCGGAGAGCTTCGAATGGACCGCCCGGGAGGGCCACAACCTTCTCTACGTGGCTTACCATGTCGACCACGACATCGCGGTGGAACGGATCGGCTGGTACCGCGACGCGTTACAGACCGCCGGCCGCAGGATCGAGAACCACGAAATCTGCTGCGTCTACCACGCCCATTTCCTTGCGCAGGACAACGACGCAAGGCTGGAAGCTGCCGTGCACACGGCAATGAGCGAATATGCGACCGCCGGGCTCGAAGCCACCCGCCGTCCCGCCGATCCGGTCGCCTACAAGGGCTACGAGCAGCGCGATGCCGGGCAGCGCAAGTTCACATTCGAGTCGTACTTTCCGGGACGGGTCCTGATGGGTGGGCCGGATCAGGCGATCGAGCGGATCGGGGTGCTGGCGGACATCGGCATCACCCAGATCGGAATGCTGGTCGATTTCGGCTCGCTGCCCCAGGGTGAAATCATGCGCTCGCTGGAGATCTTCGGGACGGACGTCCTGCCGCACGTGAAGGACCTGTAGGGCCGCCCGCTAAGCCAAACCTTTCTTTGCCAACTCCTCCATCGCCGAGGGTGTCTTTTCCAGGCTGTCCAGGCCCATTCCGCGGAGGATGGGATCGGCCTTGGTGAACTGGATGTCGTCGTAGGGCACGACCTCGACCCGGTTGCCCCACGGATCGCGGAAATTCAGCCGGTCGCCGATCATCTCGGCGCCGAGTTTCTCGAGCGCCGCGCGGACCGTGCCGCGGTCGTCGACCACCAGCCCGAAATGGCGCTTGACGTCGGGCGAGCCGCCTTTCTGCAAGGTCAATTGGATGAACTGGTCGCCCATGTCGATGAAAGCGTTGGTCTCGCCCCGCCCGCGCAGCTCGAATTCGAACACCGCGCCATAGAACGCAAGCGCCTCGTCCAGGTCGTCGACTTCGAGCACGACATGGTTGATGCCCATCACGCGGGCTTTTTTCCGGGTCTCCGCCATCTTGGCCTCCCTTTCTATCTCGGCGGCAGACGAACCGCGCCGTCGAGACGGATCGTCTCGCCGTTGAGCAGGGGATTTTCCACGATTTGCTGAACCAGTTGGGCGTATTCCTCCGGCGCGCCCAGCCTCGGCGGGAACTGGGTGATCGAGAGCAGCCCCTCGCGCGCGGCTTCGGGCACGCCGTCGAACATCGGCGTCAACAGGATGCCCGGCGCGATGGTCATCACACGCACGCCCATACGGGCGAATTCACGCGCCGCGGGCAGCGTCATGGAAGCGATGGCGCCTTTCGAGGCGGAATAGGCCGCCTGGCCGATCTGCCCGTCGTAGGCGGCGACCGAGGCGGTGTTAATGACGACGCCGCGCTCGCCGGTTTCGGTCGGTTCGAGGCTAGACATCGCGGAGACGGCAAGCCGCATCACGTTGAAGCTTCCGAACAGGTTGATATTGACCACGCGGGTGAAGTCCTCAAGCGGCATCGGCCCGCCGCGCCCGACGATGCGCCCGGCGACACCGATGCCGGCGCAGTTCACTACGATCCGGGGCACCCCCACCGCGTCGGAAATCTCGCCGAGCGCGGCTTCCACCGCTTCCGGGCTGGTGACGTCGCAGCCAACCCCCTTGCCGCCGATCTCGGCGCCAACCGCCCGCGCTCCGTCGCCGTTGAGGTCGACGATTCCGACCTTCGCCCCCAGATCGGCCAGACGACGCGCGCTTGCCGCGCCGAGCCCCGATGCGCCGCCGGTCACCAGTGCCGAAATGCCCGCGATATCCATACCTGTCCTCCTAATCCCGTAATGCCGTCAGTTTACACCGCCGACCCCGACGCCTATAGCTGGCGCGAAACAACGAGCGGGTCAATTTCGACGTGGCGGAGTTCGAGAGCGACGTGCTGCGGTTCGAGCGGCGGGGAGCGGTGGCGATCCTCACGCTTGACCGGCCGGATAAGGGCAACGCGGTCAATATCCGGCTCATCGAGGCCATCAACCGCTTTTTCCAGGCGCCTCCGGAGGACGCGCGGGCGGTCGTCCTGCACGGCGAGGGAAGGCATTTCTGCGCCGGGCTCGACCTCTCGGAACACAAGGAGCGAGACCCGGTAGAGTCCTTCGAGGTCTCGCGCTACTGGCACCGGACGCTCGACATGGTGGAGGTCGGCGGGCTGCCGGTGATCACCGCGATGCAGGGCGCGGTGATGGGCGGCGGGCTCGAAATCGCGGCGGCCACCCATGTGCGGGTCGCCGAACCGAGCGCGGTCTACCAGCTTCCGGAAGGCCAGCGCGGCTTCTTCGTGGGCGGCGGGGCGACCGTGCGCGTAACCCGCATCATCGGCGCCGGCCGAACCACCGAATTGATGCTGACCGGGCGGCGCGTCTCCGCGGAAGAAGGCCAGGCGCTCGGCCTGTCCCATTACCTGGTCGGCGACGGGAAGGCGCTGGAGAAGGCGCTGTCGCTCGCCGAAACCATCGCCGGCAACGCGCCCATGGTGAACATGATGGTCATCGGCGCGATCGGCCGCATCGCCGACATGCCGAAGCAGGAAGGGCTGTTCACCGAGTCGGTCGCCTCCGCCTTGACCCAGACCAGCACCGATGCCCGCACCGGAATCGAGGCGTTCTTCGAGAAGCGTACCGCCAGATTCGAGCGCGACTAGGAAGCGCCCGGGGCGTCGGCGGGCGGGCGGGCCTTTTCTATCCGGACCGCGAGCACCGCGCCGATCACAAGCGCCGCGCCCACCAGCTGGAGAGGGGTCAGGATCTGGCCCAGGATCACGAACCCGGCGGCGATGGTGAATACCGGCTCCAGGTTCATCAGCAGCGAGGCGCGGATCGAGCCGATCATCGCGATGGCCCCGAAGAAGCCGAGCGTCGAAGCCGCATAGAACAACGGCAGCGCAATCAGCCCGGCCCAGCCCTTGGCGGTCTGCGGCAGGGCGACGTCGCCGTCGATCAGGCAGATCGCCAGATAGATCAGCCCGGCGGAAATCTGCAGATGGAAGGTGAATACGCGGGGATCCTCGGTTCGCATCACCCGGCCGCTGGCCACGGCGATGATCGACCATGAAACCGCCGCCCCGATCGCGAGCAGGGATCCCCAGAGATTGGATCCCTCGGCGTCCGCGTCGAAGACCAGCATCAGCCCGCCGAATGCCACCGCCAGACCGACGACGATCGCCGGCGTGATCCGGTCCTGCCGAAAGGCGATGGAGATCAGCGCGACGAAGATCGGGTAGATGTAGAAGATGGCGAAGGTGAGCCCGACCGGGATATGGGCGATCGAGTTGTAGAGGCAGTAGGCCTGCACTGCGGCGAGGACGCCGATGCCGAGCGAGATCAGCCGTTCGCGTGGCGGAAGGGCGAAGCCGATACCGGAAAAGTGAAGTAGCGGAATGAAAACGAGCATCGCGCCGATATAGCGCGAGCTGATCGCCGCGAGCGGCTCGCCGCCGCCCTCGTAGGAGAATACGGCCGCGACCGTGGACGCGGTGAAAGTGAGCGTCGCGCCGACCGCGAGCGCGACCCCGGCCAGCCCGCGTCGCCGGACCGGATCGGCGAGAAGACCGGCCAAAATCGCAAACTCGGGGCAGGTCCGCGGCGCTCGTTCAGTTGAGCTTCAAGAGTTTCTTCGCGTTGTCGAGATAGAGCGCGTCGCGCTCGGCGTCGGTCACGCCGAGATTGTCGAGAATGCGGATGGTCTCGCGGATATACATCGGCCCGCCCTCGGGATCGAACGGGCAATCGGACGCGAACAGGCACTTGTCCACGCCGAAGAAGGCGAGCCCGCAATCGGTCGCCGCATCCGAGCCGAAAGTGGCCGTGTCGGCGTAGAACATCTTGAAATAGTCGACCGGCCGCTTGTTCATCGACGCCAGCAACGCCTCATAGTCCTCGTCCGCGGTCCGCGTGCCCAGCTGGTCCCAGCCCGGCCCGACCCGGCCCTCGAAATAGGGAATCATCGCGCCCAGATGGTGCGAGATGATCTTGATGTCGGGCAGCTTGTCGAAGATGCCGGAGAACACGATCCGGGCCATCGCCGCGGAAGTCTCGTAGGGCCAGCCGAAGGTCCACCAGATCTCGTATTTCGACTTGTCCTCGGTCAGGTAGTCGGGGTGGTTGGCGGCGCGGGCCGGGTGCAGCCAGATCGGCAGGTCGTGCCCAGCCATCTTCTCGAACACGGGGTAGAACTCGGGCTCGTCGAGCGGACGGTTGTTGACGTGGCTGAAGATCTGCACGCCGCAGGCGTCGAGCTCCCCGATGGCGCGGTCGATTTCCTTGACCGTCGCGTCCATGTTGTTCATCGGCAACGAGGCGATGAAGCTCGGAAAGCGGTCGGGATGGCGCCGGCAGAGCTCCGCCATCCCGTCATTGGCCAGCCGGGCGAGCTCCGGCGTCTGGTCGGGTCCGCCGATGAACTCGATGGGCGGCATCGAATTCGACAGGATCTGCTGGTACTCGCCGAAGGAGTCCATCATCCGCAACCTGGCGTCGACGTCGTAGAGGACGGGGATGTTGAGCCAGCGCTTGATCGGTCCCTTGTTGGGAATGACCTCCTGCATCCGCTCGAAATATTTGACCGGAAAGATGTGGTTGTAGATGTCGAGCTTCATGCCGATCCCCCCGCTTTCCGCCGCGCAGAGGTGGCCGGGCGCGGCACGCCGACATTATGGCCGGGGCCCCGAACCGTGCCAAGGAGCGGGCCGGATGAGTCGCGCGACTTGACAGTTGCATCGCCCCCACCCAGCATGAACGGACCGGTTCGCCTCCCGAAACCGGCCAGGCGGGCCGCCGGATAAATCGAAGGGAGGAGTGAGATGTACAGAAAGCGTTTGCTGCTCGGGGGCCTCTCCGTTCTTGCGGCCGTCGCGGTCTCGGCGCCAGCGCTCGCCCAGGCCCTCAAGACCGTGAACACCACGGTTCCGAGGAACAGCGTCTTCATCCTCAGCGCCTATGGCGGCAAGGATGCGGGGATCTACGAGAAACACGGGATCGACCTGAAGCTCGATGCCCGGCCGTTCCGCGGCCACGTCGCGGGTCTTCCGGCCAAGGAATGCATGGTCACTTACTATCCCGGCACGGCGGCGATCGCCCGTATCAACAAGGGGCTCGACTGGGTGGTGATCGGCGGCGGGCTGACGGTGATGCAGGAGGTCATGGTCCGCAACGAGACCCCGTTCAAGGCGGTCCCCGACCTTAAGGGCAAGAAGTTCTCGAGCTGGTCGACCGGCGCGGGCGCCTTCAAGGCGACCCGGGCCGCGCTGATCGACGCCTATGGCATCGACGTTCTCAAGGACACCGATTTCGTGCAGGCGGCCGCGCCGGCGCTGTTCAAGTTCCTGGAGAGCGGCAAGGTCGATTCGATGTTCAACATCTCCTCGTTGACCGTCGCGGCCCTGGCGCAGCCGGACAAGTATCGCTCGATCTTCTCGGCGAACGCCTATTGGAAGGAGAAGACCGGGTATCCGGTGGTCTGGTCGGCGCCGATCGTCGCCTGGCGCAGCTGGGTCGAGGAGGACCCGGACCGCGCCAAGCGCTTCGTCGCGGCCTCCCACGAGGCCTGGGAGTGGCTGCGCAAGCCGGAGAACCTCGCGGCCGCGGTGAAGAAGCACGGCAAGCTCGCCGCGGTGAAGAACCAGGCGCAGGCCGACGTATATAAGCGCCTGCTGTCCGAGAAGCGGGTGTTCCTGACGGACTGGAACGAGAAGGTGATCGACACGCAATGGGCGTTCCTCGAAATGGCCCAGAAGCGCGGCGTCATCGACAAGGTTCCGGACAAGGCGAAGCACGGGCTGATCCTCAAGTAGAGGACGCCTGCAAGGATTGAGTTGCGCCGGGCCGGGTTCGGCCCGGCGTCTCCTGCTGCCTCAGGTCCGGAACAGAGGCCCGAGCGATTCAAGCGCGGCGTCGTTGCCGATCGTCCGCAG
This sequence comes from Alphaproteobacteria bacterium, assembly GCA_965202835.1. GTDB lineage: Bacteria > Pseudomonadota > Alphaproteobacteria > MPNO01 > MPNO01 > MPNO01. The sequence continues at coordinate 95,899 of CBDBCA010000005.1, forward strand.
CGCCGACCAGAGAATCGTCTGGTTGGAGCTCAACATCGGTTGCCCGGTCATCGCGGCCAGGTTTTCGAGCGAGGCGAAGGTGGGGAGGTCGGTGGCGAGCAGCACCACCGCGTCCGCATCCGCGACATCGAGCCCGGCGACCAGGTTGCGCAGTCGTCCGGCGTCGACCCGCGGAACGTCGGCCATCTGCCGGATATCGAGGGTCGCCTCGTCGCAGACCTCGAACCCGCGCTTCGCGAAGAAAGGCGGCGCCAGCGCGTGGATCGCCGCCGGATAGGGCGTCCCCAGCGCGAAGCGGGCGACGCCGAGATGGGCGAGCGCATCGCGCAACGCCGTCCAGGCGGAAATGCAGGCACAGCCGGTGCGCGCGGCGATCTCTCCGGTGCGTGACTCGTTCCACCCCGGTTCCATGATGAAGGTCGTCACCATGTCGGCATAGACGATCACGTCGACCCCGGTCGCCGCCAGCTCGTCCACCGCGCGGTCGACGTTTTCCTCCATCGCATGCACCGCGGCCGGCGTCAGCTCGCCGCGCGCGAGGATCCGGGTGGCGTAGAGGGCGACGCCTTCCGGCAGAACCGACCACAGCTCCGGTTCCAGTACGCCGTTGTTGGCGGGCACGACGAGCCCGATCCGTCCCGCTTCTCCGAACATCGTTCAGCTCCAGTCGACCTCGCCACGACGCAGCCAGCGTCCGTCCGGCCCGTCCCCGACATAACGCCCGTCCTCCGCGATCACCTTGCCGCGCAGCACAGTCAGTACCGGCCAGCCGGTCAGCGTGGTTCCCTCGAAGGGCGAACGCCCGGCGCGGGACCGGATCGCGGCGGAATCGACCCTTCGCGCGAGACCGGGATCGATGAGCACCAGATCGCCGTCCGCGCCGACCGCGAGCCGGCCCTTGCGGTGGGCAATGCCGAACAGCCGCGCGGGCACCGAGGACAGCACCGCCGCGACGCGTGTCCAGGGGATTTCGCCTTTCGCGGCGAGATCGGCCATGGCCGGCACGATCGTATCGAGCCCGGGAGTTCCGCCGGGAACCGCCCACGGTGTGGCTTGGTCTTTCTCTTCGGCCGCGTGCGGCGCGTGGTCGGAACCCACGAAATCCGCCGAACCGGACGCAAGGGCCTCGCGGGCGGCGATTCGATCGTCGGGTGAGCGCAGCGGCGGCACCATCAGGGCGAACGGTTCGTGGCGGTCGACCGCACCGGCGTCGAGGCAAAGGTGATGCGGGGTCACCTCCGCCGCGATCGCGAGTGCCGGATCGTCGCGGCGCGCGGCTTCGATCATGGCGAAACCGCGCGCGGTGCAGACCTGCCGGGCGACGATGCGCGCGCCGGTGGCGCGGCCGGCCTCGATCAGCCGGGCGAGCCCCATCGCTTCGCCGAGAGGCGCGCGGGCTTCGGCGAAGGCGGCGAAATCGGTGCGCCGGGAGAGCCGGTCGAGCGCCGACTCGACCATCGACCGATCGCCCGTATAGACACCCATCACGCCGCCGCACGCGGAAACGGTCCCGGCCGCGCGGACGAGGCCGTCGCTGTCCAGCAGCATCGAGGCGGGCGCATCGGACAGCAGGGCCTCGAAGGAGGTTACCCCTTCATCCCAGAGGGCCGGGAGATCGTCGATATTGTCCTCCGTCACCATGGCCTGAATCGTGAAATCGACCAGGCTCGCACCCTCCCCCGCCGCGCGTATGGCTTCGATCCCTTCGACCGTGTCCGCCGCCGGATCGGTGTTGGGCATGCACATCACGGCGGTCACCCCGCCGCAGGCCGCCGCCAGCGTGCCGGTCGCGAAGGTCTCCTTGTGCGGATAGCCGGGATCGCGCATGTGGACATGCGCGTCGATGAAGCCGGGAAAGAGCAGCCGTCCGCGGGCGTCGATGACGGTTTCGGCGTCGGGCCGCGCATCCGCCTCGACCAGCGCCTCGATCCGCCCGTCGTCGCCGACGACGACGCCGCCCGGTCTTTCCCACGCCTCGGTCACGAGACGCGCGCTGTGTATCGCGAGCAGTGCCAAGCCGCCCTCCCTTGGGGGGCGACTATGCCATATCGGGCTCGCGTTGACCCGGGACCGCCCCCCTCCTATCAGTGCGGCGGGAGGTTCGGCCGTGCAGCTTCGAATCCTGACCGAGAACGATGTCCGATCGCTGATCGACATGGACGCGGCGATCCCGATACAGGAGGAGGCGTTCACCCGGCTCGCGGCCCGCGAGAGCGTCGAGGGGCTGAGGAGCTTCGTGGTCTCGGAGACGCCTCCCGGCGTCGCCATCTTCAACCCGTCATTCCTGAGAGGCGGCGGGGGCTACGGCGTCAAGGTGGTCTCGGACTTCTTCGGCAACACGGACCGGGGGGTGGCGCGGATGTCGGCCATCGTCACGCTTTTCGACGGTGAGACGGGCCATCCCCGCACCGTCATGGAAGGCGGCTACCTCACCGACCTCCGGACCGGCGCCGGGACCGGCGCAGCCGCGCGCAGCCTCGCGCGCCCGGACTCGCGTGTTGTCGCCGCGATCGGCGCGGGACGGGTCGCCCGCAACCAGCTTCAGGCGCTCGCCAGAACCCACGATCTGAAGCGTGTGCGGATCGCCGGGCGAAGCGAGGTCCGGATGCACGCTTTCGCTGCGTGGATACGGGAGGAGGACGGCCTGCCGGACGACGTGGCCGTGGCGCGCTCGACGGCCGAGGCGGTAAGCGATGCGGATATCGTGGTCGCGGCGACCACCTCGTCGGAACCTGTTCTGTTCGGCCGCGATCTCCGTCCCGGGACCTTCGTCGCGGCGGCCGGTGCGAATGTGGCGACCGCCCGCGAAGTCGATACGGAAACGGTGCGACGCGCGGGGAAGCTCGTCATCGACAGCCTGGCCGATAGCCTCGCCAATGCGGGAGACCTGGCGATCCCGATGTCGGAAGGCGCGATCCGGAAGGAGGACATCGCCGAAATCGCCGAGATCATCGCCGGCGCCCGGCCCGGCCGCGAAACGAAAGAGGAAATCACTTACTACAAGTCGCTCGGGCTCCCAATCCAGGACCTGATCACCGCCCAGCATATCGAGCGCCGGGCAATCGATGCTGGCGCCGGCACCATCATCGACCTCGGCGGCGACCATGATTGATCGCCCCGCTCGCGACATGAACGGGTAGGCGAAATGGAGCCGAAGGCACTCGCCTGCATCCGATGCGGCCGGTCGTACCCGCTCGAGAGTTTCGACCGCTCCTGCGGCGCCTGCGAAGCCGAAGGGATCGTCGCCAACCTCGGCGTCGCCTACGACGAACCGGACTTTCCCGACCGAAATGCGCTGCCAGCGGCGCCGAATACGATGTGGCGTTTCGCGGACGCGCTTCCGCTGCGTGCGGAGCAAGCGGTCAGCCTCGGCGAGGGCATGACGCCGCTCATCACCGTCCCTTCGGCCTATTGCGATTCGCTGCTCGTAAAGGACGAGACCCGCAATCCGACCTGGTCGTTCAAGGACCGGCTCGCGAGTGTCGCGGTCTCGTGGGCCGCGTCGATCGGTGCCGGAGTGATCGCCACCAGCTCGTCGGGCAACGCGGGAGCGGCGGCCGCGTCCTATGCCGCGCGCGCCGGCCTGCCCTGCGTGGTGCTGACGTTCAAGGGCGCCGCGGGCCCGATGGTGGAACAGATCCGCGCGGCCGGCGCGATGGTCCTCGAATGCGCGGAAAAGGAGGATCGCTGGCGCGTATTGTCGGCGGCCGTCGAGCGGTTCGACTGGTTCCCGACCTCGCCCTTTTTCGGGCCGACGGCGGGCAGCAACCCGATCGGCATCGAAGGGTACAAGACGCTGGCCTACGAGATCGCGGAGCAGCTCGACTGGCGGGTGCCGGACTGGTGCGTGCTCCCGGTATGCTATGGCGACGCGCTGTTCGGGCTGTGGAAGGGTTTCGACGAGATGCGGCGCTGGGGCTGGACCGACGCTATGCCGCGGCTGGTCGCGGCGGAAGTGTCCGGTTCGCTCTCCGCCGGGCTGGCCGGCGACGATCCGATGCCCCCGGCCGTGGATCGCGACACCGGCTCCATCGCGACCTCGATCGACATCCCGCGCAGCACAGCGCAGGCACTTCTGGCGCTGCGGCGGACGGAGGGACTGGCCCTGACCCTCGACGACGGCGCGATCCTCGCGGCGCAGGCGGCGCTCGCGCGCGATACCGGGCTGTTCGTCGAAGCGTCCTCGGCCGCCGCGCTGGCCGCGGTGGAACGGCTGGGCGCGGACGGCGCGATTCGGGGCGGAGATACGGTCGTCGCCGTCGCCACCGCCTCGGGCCTCAAGGATGTGGATGCCGGGCCGTCCGCGGCCGGCGCGGTACCCCGGGTCGGCGCCGATCTCGACAGCCTGTGCCGCGCGCTGGGCGAACACTACGGTTTCGATGTCTGAGCTCGGCGTATCGCTCGATTGTTTTTCGCCCGCGCCCGACATCGCGGCGCAGGCCCGCGCGGCCGAGGCGGGCGGCGCGAAGACGCTGTGGATCGCGACGCATTTGTTCCTGCGCGATCCGGTGGCGCTGGCGGGCGCGGCCCTGGCGGCGACGGAAAAGCTCGAAGTCGCGTTGATGGCCCTGAGCCCTTTCTCGATCCATCCGGTCTACGCCGCGATGACGGCGGCGACGCTCGACGAGCTTTATCCCGGCCGGGTCGTGCTCTCGCTCGGCGTGGGGGCGCCGGGCGATCTCGACGCCGCCGGGATCGTCGCCGAGCGCCCGCTGTCCCGGATCGCCGAGTCGATCGAGATCTGCCGCCGTCTCTATGCCGGCGAGACCCTGAACCACGAAGGCCAGATCTACCGGCTGGACGGGCGCGGCCTGATCAACGCGCCGCGCGACATTCCCATCGTCCTCGCCGCGTCGGGCCCGAGGATGCTGGCTCTCGCGGGCCGGGCGGCCGACGGCGTGCTGCTGTCGACGACGGTCTCGGTCCCGTTTCTCCGCCAGTGCATCGCACGGCTCGGCGACAGCCGGACGGCGCGCTACGGGCAGGTCTACACCCGGATCGGCGAGGCCCCGGCGGAACTCAAGCGGGCGCTCGGCTTCGTGTTGCGCGGCGCCCATCACGGGCCGAATCTGGAAGCGGCCGGCGTCGCGCTCGACCAGGCAGCGCTCCGCGCCGCCTATGCCGCCGAGGACTGGTCCGAAGTGGAGCGGATGATCGGCCCGGAGGTTCTCGCCGCCCACGCGGCCTGCGGGACGGAGGAAACGGTGCGCGCCCGGGTCGGGGAATACCGCGATGCCGGACTCGACCAGGTCATCGTCGCCGGTGTCACCGAAGCCGACGAAATCGCCCGTGTGCTGCGCGCCATCGCGTGATCCGCGCCCCCACCGGCCGGACCGCTTCGATCCGGACGGACGATCCTCTAGTCTTGGAGTGCTCTGGGAGTAATGACATGACGACACCGAAGCTGGTCCTCTGGGGTGCCGGCACGATGCGGACCCACCGTACCCTGTGGCTCGCGGAAGAGCTCGGGCTCGACTACGAGCACCGTCCGATCGGACCGCGCACCGGGGAGACCAAGACCGACGAGTTCCTGGCCATCAACCCACGGCACAAGGTTCCGGCGATGGTGTATGGCGACATCTGCCTGACCGAGAGCGCCGCGATCATGAGCTACCTGACCGAGACGTTTCCGGTGCCCGATCACTTCTACGTGCCGGACGACGCGCTCGCGCGGGCGCGGCTGCTCGAATGGTGCTTCTTCACGATGAGCGAGCTCGACGCCAACGCGATTTACAGCATCCGGCGCCACGGCGACCTGGTCCAGGAATACGGTGCCTCCCCGATCGCCGTGCGTGCGGCGATGCAGTATTTCGACCATCAGATCGAACGCATGAGGGAGCGGATCGAGAGCGCCGGAGAGTTTCTGATGGGGGACAGGATCAGCATCGCCGACATTCTCTTCATGTCCTGCCTCGATGCCGCCCAGCGCTACGAGCTCGCAGTGCCGGAATTCCTGCGGGATTACCGTATCCGCATGCGTACGCGCCCGGCCTATTTCGAGACCTACCCGCGGAACTATGGCGGGCGCAGCGCGCCGGAGGTCTGAGCCATGCCCGGTCCCCTCGACGGTATCCGCGTTCTCGACCTGACGACGATGGTTTCGGGCCCGGTGGCGACCATGATGCTCGCCGACCAGGGCGCGGACGTGATCAAGATCGAATCGCCGGCGGGCGACATCATGCGGCAATACGGGGTCGTCCATCGCGGTATGTCCGCCTCGTTCCTGTCCTGCAACCGGTCGAAGCGCTCGCTCTGCGTCGACCTGAAGACCGAGGAGGGGCTGGCGATCGTGCGTAAGCTGGCCGCCACCGCCGATGTGCTGGTGCAGAACTTCCGGCCGGGCGCGATCGAGCGCATGGGGCTGGGCGAGGATGTCGTTCGCGAACTCAAGCCAGACATCGTCTTCGTCTCGATCAGCGGCTTCGGCGAGTCCGGCCCCTACGCCCATCAGCGGGTCTATGACGGGGTCATCCAGGCGCTCTCCGGGCTCTGCGACATCCAGACCGACAACGAGACCGGGCGCCCCCGCATGGTGCGAACCATCGTTCCCGACAAGACGACCTCGGTGACCGCGGCTCAGGCCATCACGGCGGCCCTGTTCGCGCGCGAGCGTACCGGCAAGGGACAGCACATCCGGCTCGCCATGCTCGATACCATGGTCGCCTATCTCTGGCCCGAGGCGAGCTCGCCGCTCACCTTCCTCGACAACGAGCAGGACCCGGCGCGCCAGCAGGCGGGTCCGGACCTGATCTTCAGGACGTTGGACGGCTATATCACCGCGGCGGTCATCTCCAACGCTGAATGGGCCGGCATGTGCCGCGCGTTCGGCCGCGAGGAGCTGATCGAGGATCCGCGCTTCAGGACCGCCGCCGCGCGGGGCCAAAACCGGACCGAGCGCCGCACGATCATGAACCAGGAGATCGCCAAGTGGCCGACGGCGAAAATCCTCGCCCGGCTGGACCGCGAGGTCGTTCCCGCGGCGCCGGTTCTCAAGCGCGGCGAGGTGATCGAGGACGCGCAGGTGGTACGGAACGAGATCATCGAGGTGCGCGACGACCCGGAACTCGGCCCGGTGCGGCAGCCTCGACCGGCGGCCCGCTTTACCGAAACCCCCGCCGAAATCCGTTCGTTCGCGCCCAATCTCGGAGCCGACAACGCGGCGATCCTGGAAGAGCTCGGCTACGATACGGCGGATATAACACGCCTCGCCGAAGCCCGCGTGGTGCACCGGCGGAAACCGGAGTCCGGCTGAAGTCCAATTTACTTGTGATCGTGGTGCTTCATGCCGGGGCCGCGCGCGGCGATCGAGCCCACGGCCACGGTCACGGTAATCGTGCCCGCCTTGTCGTAGGTGAGCGTCAGCGGGAACGTTTCGCCCTCCTTCAGCGGCGCGCGCAACCCGATCAACATCACATGGTGGCCGCCCGGCTTCAGTTCGATCGACTTGCCGCCGGGAACCGGGACCGCGTCCACCTTTCGCATGCGCATTACGCCGTCGCTCATCGTGTGGGTGTGGAGCTCGACGCGCGCGGCGACCGGCGCGGAAACCCCGACCAGCCGATCGTCCTCCGCACCCGCATTGGCGATCCTCAGATACGCCGCCCCGGCCCTCGCGGCACCCGCGCTCGCCCGCGCCCAGGGCGCCTCGACCGTCAGCGCGCCGAGCTTCACGGACTCGGCACCGCAGGGGGCAGCGAACAGCAGCGCCGCCAGGGCGGCGACGCAGATAAGGCGGGGTTTCGGCATGATGCTTTCTTGCAGTTGGTCGGAGCGCCCGAACATCGGCGGGCTCACGGATCGATTCCTTCGGTCAGTCGCCACGCCTCGTGAATCCTCGAAAAGCCGTGCGAAGGTCGTCGACAAAGCGGCGCAAGGACGGGTCCGCCCTGGCCGCGCGGTCGATGTCCATGCGGGAGACGATGTCCCGGGCGAACTCGATTCCGCCGAAGTCCGGAGCGATCCCCGAGGCGTGAACGGCTTCCGCCAGCAGATACTTATAGCGGTCGCGACTGCATTTCCTGTCCGGCGCGTCGCATCCTCTGCCCAGAACCGCCCTGAACGCGGCGCCGTCGAGCATGAGCCACCGTTCGACATGCGGATCGGGAACCGCGAGCACCATGGGCGCCGAAGACTCAAGTCGTGCAAATTCTCTCCTGCGCGGGTTTGGACCTCTGCAATTGGCGTCTGTCGCCACGATGATGAGATGAGGCTGGGGTCCACCCCGATCGGTCAGTTCGCGCAGGTATGCGGCGAGTTCCGTGACGACCCGTCCATGGCCCCGCACTGCGCTTCGCCAGTGGGGCAGAATATCCACCTCGCATTCGTCGGCGACGCGTCCGACCAGCGCGTCGATAATCTCGTGATGTGCAAAATCCTCGCCGAACAGCACGATCTCATGCATCGAAATCCCCTCTCAGAATGCGCTCTGAGACGGGAATCGTTTCGTTGAATTCGTCGAGAGTGCCGGCGATCCGCCGCCTCCGGTCGAGCGATCCCCACGCAGAGAACGGATCGATCCGGGTGGCTCGATCGATGCGCCGCACGGCAAAGAGCGACTCGTCCGGCAGCAGGTCGGCGAGTATTGGAGAGTGCGTCGTAACGATGTACTGGGCAGGACCCAAATTCGAACGCGTTCTGAGCAACTCCGCGATCAGTTCGATCCGCCGGGGATGAACCCCGGTTTCCGGTTCTTCGAAACCCACCAAGGAAGGAGACGCATCGGCACCGCGCAACGCGAGAAGCCCCAGCATCCTCAACGTTCCCTCCGACAGCACCCGGGCGGGGACGGTCACGCCGCCTTCCTTGAGCCGGAACTCCACCTCGCCCAGATCGCTCACCTCCACCTGGATACCGTCAACCTCGGGAAGCAGGGTGCGCAGAGCCTTCTCCATAGCACTGAACTGGCGCGGCTCCCGCGCCTGAAGCCTATTCAGCACGGCGGCAAGCTCTTCGCCCATCTGGCCTATATGGCCCACCTCCTTGACCGGATTCGCCGCTCGCATCCGTTCGCGCGGCTCAAGATAGAAGAACAGCCAGTTCTCCAATTCGTGCCGCGCGGCCGTCAAGTGCGGAGAGTGCGGCGGATAGTGCGGCATGGAGAGAATCGTGTGGTCGAGGTAGCGATCGAAACGCATCGGGTTCGCCTGACCCTCCAACCGCAAGTGGATTTTCTTCCCCTGCCTTTCGATGAAGGGCCGGCGCCTGCCGGTCGCGTGTCCCTTGGAGTTCAGCGCGGCAAGATACTCGTCGGATACCCGCAGGATGCCGGACCTGGGCAACATCTCGATCTCGATCCGGTAGCGCAACTCCCGTTCCCGGACGGCCGTCGTACCGGCCTCGACGGGTCGCCCCTCCCCGCTCGGACGCCGCATTTCCCGGATCTGACGGTTGACAGCCTCAACGACCGCGTCGGAAACGCGCAGGTCGGCCTCGATGGAGAAGACCAACCGTTCCTGTGCAACCAGCCCCTTGATTCCTTTGTCGCCCAGGCTGAACGACTCAAGCGGCAAGCCCCGGTAGGGCGGATCGAATGCCGCTTTCAGCGTTCGGCTGGTCGCCAGCTTCGACAGAAGTTGGAGGGAATCCAGAAAATTGCTCTTGCCTGCCGCATTGGGTCCGAGCAGCGCAGTCAGAGGCTCCAGCCGGACTTCAACGTCCGACAGGGACTTGTAGCCCTTGATGTGAACTCGCGTCAGCATGGCTTCAGCACCGGCCGCCCTGTTCGAACCAAGATAAACGCTCTTGCGGTCATGTGTCCCGCGTAACGCGAGGGGGCCAATGCATACGGGCGGTTAGGCTGGGCTACGCACCCCCCGCCTCCTCGATCAGCGCGCGCAGTCGGGGCGGCGTCATCGGATAGTCGCTGACCTTGACCCTCAGCGGCGAAAGCGCGTCCTCGACGGCGGCGACGATGGCGGCGGCGGCCGGCACGGTGCCGCATTCGCCGACACCCTTCACACCGAGCGGGTTGATGGGGGACGGGGTTTCCTCGTAGCGGAGGTCGAGACGAGTGAGCTCCGCCGCCGTCGGCATGACGTAGTCGGCGAGCGTCGTCGTCAGCGGCTGGCCGGCCTCGTCGTATCCCATCCACTCATAGAGGGCGTTGCCGATCCCGTGCACCACGCCACCGGTCACCTGGCCGTCGACCAGCATCGGGTTGACGATCCGCCCGCAATCGCTGACCACGACGTAGTTCAGGAATTCGACCGCTCCGGTCTCGATGTCGACCTCGACTTCGACGGCGTGGACGCCGTTCGAATAGGTGAGCCCGGACGGCTTGAAATTGACGTTCGCCTCGAGCCCCGCCTCGACCCCGTCGGGCAGCGAATAGCCGGGCACGCCGGACGCCGCCTCGGCGACCTCGCTTATCGGGACGGAAAGGTCGGGCGCTCCGGCGACGCGGACGATACCCTCGACGATCTCCAGATCCTCGGGCGCGGCCTCCAGCATGTGGCCGGCGAGCCTGAGAACCTTCTCCCGCACCTCGTTGGCGGCGATGTGGACCGACGAGCCCGCGGTGACGGTCTGGCGGCTCGCGAATCCGCCGAGGCCGAGCGCGATGGTGCCGGTATCGCCGCACACGACCTCGATCTCGGCCGGGGCGACGCCGAGAGATTCGCCCGCGATCTGTGCGAGGATGGTCTTGAGCCCCTGGCCGATGGCGAGCGCGCCGGTAAAGACCCGCACGCGACCCGACCGGTCGATCCTGACGATCCCGGATTCGAACGGACCGCGCCCGGTGCCCTTGAGTCCGTTGGCGATGCCGAGCCCGAGATAGCGCCCCTCGGCCCGGGCCGAACGCTGCCGAGCGGCGAAGCCGGCTTCGTCGACCGCTTCGAGCGCGATGTCCTGGCATTTGACGAAATCGCCGCTATCCGCCTTGACCGGCGTCCCCGCGCGGGTCTTGAGCGGCATCTCGTAAGGCATGGCCTCGGTCGGGATCAGGTTGCGGCGGCGGATCTCGCCGCGATCCATCCGGAGCCCCGCGGCGGCGCGGTCGAGCATGCGCTCGACGATATAGTTGCCTTCCGGATAGCCCGCGCCGCGCACCGGCATCGAAGGCACGGCATTGGTCTCGACGACCTTCACCGCGAGCTCGTAGCTGGGGACGATGTAGGCGCCCGGAACCGAGGTCGAGGCGTTATAGGCGAGGTTGATGCCCTGCGGGGTGTACGCGCCCTGGTCCTGGAGCATGGTGCCCCGGATGCCGAGGACGGCGCCGTCTTCCGCGACCGCGATCTCCATCTCCCAGTATTGCTCGCGCTCCTGGATCGAGCCGGTGAAGTGCTCGCGCCGGTCCTCGATCCACTTGACCGGCCGGCCGAGCAAGCGCGAGGCCAGCACGACCACCACTTCCTCGTTGTAGAGCAGATACTTGCAGCCGAACCCGCCGCCGACATCGGGCGCGACGACGCGGATGCGGCTCTCGTCGGCGCCCAGCATCTTCACCAGCCCGGCGCGGACCTCGTGCGACATCTGGGTCGAGGTCCAGATCGTGGTCCGGTCTTCGATGGGATCGTGGCGGGCGACGGCTCCCCTGCCCTCGATCGAGTGCGCCGAGCCCCGATGCTGAACGAATGTTTCCCTCGCGACGTGCGCCGCACGCGCGAAAGCGGCGTCGCAATCGCCGTAGGACTGGCCGAATTCGAGCAGCACGTTGCTCCGTTGCCCGCCGCGGACGACGGGCGCGCCGGGGCGCGCCGCCTCGCGGCATCCCGCCACCGAAGGCAGCGGCTCGTACTCGACCTCGACCAGCGCGGCCGCATCCTCCGCTAGGTAGCGGCTCTCGGCGATCACCGCGGCGACCGCCTCGCCGACATGGCTTACCTCGTCGGAAGCCAGGACGAAGGGCGTTACGTCTTCCGGCAGCTGGTCGGTCTTGAACCCGAGCGGCATTCGCCTCTGGACGATATGGGGATCGAGGTCGTCGCCGTCATAGACCGCGTGGACCCCCTCCTTGCCCGCGGCAGCAGTGCTATCGATCCCGGTAATCCGGGCGTGCGGATGGGGGCTGCGGACGAAGGCCGCGTGCAGCATGCCGGGCATGTGGATGTCGTCGACGAACTGCCCGCGCCCGCGCAGCAGCGCCGGATCCTCGATCCGGCGGACCGGCTCTCCTACGGCACGCAACAGCTCAGGCGCTCTTCAGGTGGGCATCGCGGCGTTCGAACAGCTCTTCGTCGGAATAACCCATGGTCTCGGGCCTGCCGCGTCCGAGCATGACCTGGAAATAGACCGGCTCCAGGCTGTCGTTGACGTAGCCGTGGACGACCCCCGGCGGGCAGGCGGCGCATTCCCACGGACCGAGGCGCTTCTCGATCCGCTGCCCGGTGTTCTCGTCGTCGAAGAACACCGTGAGATGGCCCTTGAGGACGAAGAATATCTCCTCGACCTCGTGGGTATGGGCGGCGTTACCCTGGCCCGGCTCGACATACATGATCGACAGCGTGAAACCGCGCGCCGGGATCGCCTCGGTGTCGTGGTGCTTGCCGGAACCGCCGGGGCCGATGAACCGGTGCTGGGCCCGCTTGTAGCCCTCGATCTTGGCGTCCTCGAAAGCCTCCCAGTCGGGCGTGATCTCCCGGAAGGCACGGGTGTAGCGTTCGGCGATATCGTTCAACGGGACGCCGATCAACTCGGGCGGGCGTTCATGCCGGGCAATCGTCATCGGAAGCTCCTCGCGATCCGGGGCGATGATGGCACCGGGCGCGGCGGCGGACAATGCCCGCCGGGCGCTGGCGAGGTTGTACAGGCCGCATCCCATTGATACCGTCATGGCAGGACAATAATGGAGGAGGCAATATCGTGAAGGACAAGCAGATCCGGAAGGCCCCGACGAGGCGGTCGTTCCTCGCGAGCACCACCGGTCTCGGACTGATTCTGGCAGCCGGCACCGCGCCCGCGTTCATCCGTGAGGCGGGCGCGTCCAAGATGCGCAAGGTCACGTTCATGCTGCCCTGGCTGTTCGTGGGCGGCCATTCGTTCGAGTTTGCGGCCCAGAAGATCTACTGGAAGAAGCGCGGCCTCGATGTCGCGATCTCCCGCGGCTACGGCTCCGGCGCGGCGTGCAAGACGATCTCCGCTGGCAAGGCGATGTTCGGCGAGGCGAGCTACGGCGTGATGGTCAACGGCGTCTCCAAGGGGCTCGACGTGGTCGGCATCGGCGCCAAGCTGCAGCGCAGCCCGATCGCGATTTCGTGCCGGAGCGATTCCGGTATCAAGACCGTGAAGGATCTCGAAGGCAAGCGCCTTGTTCAGGCGGCGGCGTCCGGCGACACGGTGATGCTCCCGGGCTTCACGCGGGCGGCCGGGATCGACAAGTCCAAGGTCAAGCAGATCATCGTGCATCCGAGCAAGCTGATCTCGACGGTGGTCAACAAGCAGGCCGAGTGCACCGGCAGCTATTACGTGTCCAACGCGGCGACGCTTGAGCAGAAGACACCGTCGGTCCATTTCCTCTATGCCGATTTCGGCCTTCAGACCCTCGATCTCGGGCTGATCACGCGCTCCGACATGATCAAGAACGAGCCCGATCTGGTACAGGCGATGGTCGACGGCGCAATGGAGGGGCTCAAGCTCCAGATCCTCGACGCGGGCAAGGCGCTCGACACGATGATCGAGGCCAAGCCGGAGCTGAAGACCCGCGACCGCAACCTGTTGCTAACCCAGGCGGGCAACACCAACGCGCTGTCGCTGGGTCCGGCGGTTAAGGATCACGGGCTCGGCTACATGCTGCCCGACGACCAGAAGCGCACCCGCGACGTGGTCATCAAGTACATGGAAGCCAAGAACGTCCCGCCGGTCGAAAAGTTGTTCACCAATAAATTCGCGGGCAACATCAAGATGTCGGCGAGCGAGTACGAGACGGCGGTCAAGATCAATTCCAAGTTCGATCCCAGCAAGGGGTGACGAGCGCCTGACCGGCGCCCCAACGGATCGGGAATAGCTATAGAACCGGCCCCGGCCCGCCCTTCGGGGCGGGCCGGAAAGGGAGGTCATGGCCGAGAATTCAGTCCACGTCCAGATCTCCGCGCTGCGCAAGATCTACCAGACCCGGCGCGAAGAGATCGAAGCCATCCGCAATGTCGACATGGCCGTCCACGAGGGCGAGTTCGTGTCGATCCTGGGGCCGAGCGGCTGCGGCAAGTCGACATTGCTGATGGCCGTGGGCGGGCTGTTGCCGATCAGCGGGGGCACGATCGAGATCGACCGCGACACGGTGACCGGGCCGCGGCGCGATACCGGCGTGGTGTTCCAGTCGCCGGTGCTGATGCCGTGGCGGACGATCGAGAAGAACGTGCTGTTTCCGATCGAGAGCCTCGGGCTGCGCATCGCCGATTACCAGGACGGGGCCGCGGCGCTCCTGGAGATGACGGGGCTCGACGGATTCGCCGACAATTTCCCGAGCGAGCTTTCCGGCGGGATGCAGCAGCGGGTAGCGATCTGCCGCGCGCTGATCCATAACCCGACGCTGTTGTTGATGGACGAGCCGTTCAGCGCGCTCGACGCGATCACCCGCGACGCCATGAACCAGGAACTTCTCAGGATCTGGCAGGAGTTCCAGAAGACGGTGCTCTTCGTCACCCATTCCATCCGCGAGGCGGTGTTCCTGTCCGACCGCGTGTTCGTCATGTCGCCGCGCCCGGCGGTCATCAGCAAGATCGTCGATATCGACCTGCCGCGGCCGCGCGTTCTGGACATCGAGGAGACCCCGGCGTTCAACGTCTATGTCGCCGAGCTGCGCAAGGCGATCGAGGGCTAGTCCATGGCACAAGCGGACGAAAACGGTATCGCGGCCCAGATCACGACGCAGGCGGTCAATCTCGCCCCCGCCACCGTGATCTCGATCGCCATCCTGATCCTGTGGCAGATCATCGTGGTGGTGCTGAAGATACCGGAGGCGATCCTGCCGACGCCGACCCGCATCTTCGACGTGATGGTCGAGCGCTACGATCTCCTATTGACTCACACCTGGCCGACGACGTTGCAATGCATTTACGGGTTCCTGCTCGCGGTCGCGGTCGGCGTCGGGCTCGGCATTTTGCTCGCCTTCTCGCGCCTCTTTCGTGTCGGGGTCTATCCGCTGGTGATCGCCTTCCAGGTCGTGCCCAAGGTGGCGCTCGCGCCACTCTTCATCGTCTGGTTCGGACTGGGCACGACATCGCGGGTGCTGCTGGCTTTCGTGATCGCGTTCTTCCCGATGGTGGTCAACACCTTCGCCGGCATCCAGAGCACGGACCCGGTGATGATCCGCATGGCGCGCTCGTTCAGCGCGAGCCGTTGGACCATTTTCTCCAAGATCGAGTTCCCGAACGCGCTGCCCTATATCTTTTCCGGGCTGAAGATCGGCATTACGTTCGCGGTGATCGGCATAATCGTCGCCGAGTTCGTCACCGCGCAGGAGGGGCTCGGCTATCTGATCGTGTTCTCGGAGGGCAACGTGGACACGCCGATGCTGATGGCGGCGATCTTCGTCTTGAGCGTCGTCGGGGTGATCCTCTATGCCTTGATCGTGCTGCTGGAAAAGCTGGTGATCCGCTGGGACGTGGGCCAGCAGCTGTGATGGGAACGGCCTGTTGAAACCGCCGCGCTTCGACTACCACGCGCCCGAGAGCCTCGACGAAGCCCTCGACCTGCTCGCCGAAAGCGGACCGGACGCGCGGATCCTCGCCGGCGGGCAGAGCCTCGTGCCGGTGCTCAATTTCCGCCTCGCCCGTCCGCGGGTGCTGATCGACATCAACCGGATACCGGAGCTCGCCGGTATCGAGGACCGGGGCGACCGTCTGGTCTTCGGGGCGACGACCCGCCAGCGCGAGATCGAAACCTCGGACACCGTCGCGCGCGCGGTGCCGCTGCTGCACGAGGCGACCCGGTATGTCGCTCATCTGCCGATCCGGACGCGGGGGACCATCGGCGGCAGCATCGCCAATGCCGACCCGGCGGCGGAAGACCCCGCGGTCGCCGCCGCGCTGGAGGCGACGATGGTCTGCCGGTCGCGCCGGGGCGAGCGCAGGATCGCCGCGGCGGGGTTCTTCGTCGACGTTCTGACCACGGCGCTCGAGCCGGACGAGATGCTGGTCGCGGTCGAATTCCCGAAGATCCGGGAGAACGGGGCGGGCGCGGCCTTTGCCGAGATCAGCCGCCGCGACGGCGATTTCGCGCTCGCCGGCGTCGCGGCTCAGCTGGTGCTTGAAGGCGGGCGGGTGGGCGACGCGCGGATCGCCGCCTGCGGCGTCGCGCCGGCCCCGCTGCGCTTCCGCGATGCCGAGGAAATCCTGCTCGACAGCGCCTGCGAGCCCGAAGCGATCGAGGCCGCGGCCGACGCGGTGGCGGCATCGGCCGACCCGCATGACGACGTCCATGCAAGCGCGGTCTACCGGCGCCAGCTCGCATCCGCGATGGCGCGCCGCGCCCTGAACGGCGCGCATGCCCGCGCGGGAGGCACCGCATGACCGCGAAGCGCAGCATCACCGTGACCGTCAACGGCGAGACCCGTGCGGGCGAGGCCGAACCGAGGATGCTGCTCAGCGACTTCCTGCGCGACGAGCTCGGCCTGACCGGCACCCATGTCGGCTGCGAGCACGGGATTTGCGGCGCCTGCACCGTGCATGTCAACGGCGAGGCCGCGCGATCCTGCCTGATGTTCGCGGTCCAGGCCGATGGAGCGGAGATCGCGACCGTGGAAGGGCTCGCCGACGGCGAGACGCTGCACCGCTTGCAGCAGCTCTTCTCCAAGCACCGCGCGCTGCAATGCGGTTTCTGCACGCCGGGCATGCTGATGACCGCGCTCGACCTGGTACGCCACCGGCCGAACATGACGGAGGCGGAGATCCGCTCGGGCATGGCCGCCGTGCTCTGCCGCTGCACCGGCTACGAGGGCATCGTCCACGCGGTCGCCGAATACGCCAGCGGAGGCGAACGATGACGGCGACTTCTCCCGACGGCTATATCGGACGCTCCGTGCCGCGGCGCGAGGACAAGCGCCTCCTGCTGGGCCAGGGCTCGTATGTCGCGGATCTCGTCCTGCCGGGGATGGTTCACGCCGCCTTCGCGCGCAGTCAGCTCGCGCATGCGCGCATCGTGTCGCTCGACTTCGCCCGGGCGATGGCCGAGCCGGGCGCGGTCTTCGCGCTGGGCGGCGCCGAGCTCGCGCGGGAAATGCCGCCCATCGGCGGCATGCAGGTCACCGCGCCCAAAGGCTGGGCGGAACGGGTCAGACACAGGATAAAGCTGCCGCCGCAGAACCTCATGGCGAGCGACCGGGTGCGCTATGTCGGCGAGGCCTTCGCGGTCGTTTGCGCCGACAGCCGATACACCGCCGAGGACGCGGTCGAGGCGATCGACGCCGAGTTCGACCCCCTGCCGGCGGCGGTCGACCCGGAAGCGGCGGCGGCGCCGGACGCCGAAATCATTCACCCCGATATCGGCACCAACGCGGTGGCCGAGCTCCATGTCGAGAAAGGCGACGTCGCCGCCGCGATGGCGGCCGCGCCGCACCGGATCAGGCGGCGCTTCCGGCACCATCGCTACGCCGCGATGCCGCTCGAATGCCGGGGAGTGGCCGCGGAGTACGACAGGCGTACGGATTCGCTCACCGTCTGGTCGTCGACCCAGGTGGTCCACTGGGTCAGAAAGGAGCTCGCCTACGCGCTCGGCATGGCGGAAGAGAAGATCCGGGTGCTGGCTCCCGATGTCGGCGGCGGGTTCGGCGGCAAGGGGCATGTCTACCCGGAAGACCTGATAATTCCGTATCTCGCCCGCCGCCTGGGCCGGCCGGTGCGCTGGGTGGAGGACCGGCACGAGCACATCCTCAACGCCGCCCATTCGCGCGACAACGTCCACGACGCCGAGATCGGGTTCGACGACACGGGCCGGATCCTCGCGTTCAGCGACAGCTTCGTCGTCGATTCGGGCGCCTACTCCCCGGTCGGCGCGGGCGTCGCCTACAACACGACGGCGCATCTCCTCGGCCCCTACCACGTCGACAATTTCGAGGGCGCGACCACGATCGCCATCACCAACAAGACGCCCAACGCGCCCTATCGCGGCGCCGGGCGGCCGGAAGCCGCGCAGGTCACCGAGCGGCTCATGGACATCGTCGCCGACACGCTCGGCATGGAACCGGCCGAGGTCAGGCTCCGCAACATGATCGGCCCGGAACGGATGCCCTACGAGGTCGGGCTCCCCTACCGCGACGGCGTCCCGATGACCTATGACAGCGGCGACTACCCGGCCTCGCTGAAGCGCGCGGTCGAGGAGATCGGCGGGGTCGAGACATTTCGCGAGAGGCAGGAAGCCGCGCGGGCGGAAGGCCGCTATCTCGGTCTGGGCCTCGGCTGCTACACCGAGGGCACCGGGGTCGGCCCGTTCGAGGGCGCGACGGTCAAGGTCGATGCCAGCGGCAAGATCGTCGTCTCGACCGGGGCCTGCCCGATCGGCCAGGGGCACGAGACGGTGTTCGCCCAGGTCACCGCGGATGCGTGGCGGGTGCCCATCGAAGACGTGGTGGTGCTGCTCGCGGACACCTCGACCCTCACCATGGGCTATGGCTCGATCGCGAGTCGCTCAACGGTGACCTCGTCGATGGCGATCGGCGATGCCAGCGACAAGGTGAAAGCCAAGGTGCTCGGCGTCGCCGCCCATCTGCTGGAGGCGAGCGAGGCCGATCTGGAGCTGCGCGACGGCAAGGTCGCGGTCAAGGGCGTGCCCGACATGGCGGTGACGCTGCGCGAGGTGGCGGCGGCGGCGGCGCCCGGCTGGCTCTCGCGCCGTCCGGAGGGTAGCGAGGCCGGGCTGGAGGCCACGTCCTATTACGAGCCTCCGACCGTCACCTGGGCCTATGCCTCGAACGCCGCCATCCTCGAGGTCGAGCCCGACACGGGAAGAGTCCGGATCGAGCGCTATGTCGAGGTCCACGACGCCGGCCGGCTGGTCAATCCGGGGCTCGCCGACGGTCAGGTCAAGGGCGGGCTGGTGCAGGGGCTGGGCGGCGCGCTCTACGAATCGATCGAATACGACGAGGCGGGGCAGCTCCTGACGGGCAGCTTCGCCGACTACCTCCTGCCGACCGCCGCCGAGACGCCGCCGATCGAGGTCGTCCACATGGAGACGCCCACCCCGCTCAACGCGCTCGGCGTCAAGGGTCTCGGCGAGGGCGGCGCGATCGCGCCTCCGGTGGTGATCGCCAACGCGGTGAGCGACGCCCTCAAGCCCTTCGGCGTCGAGTTCAACACCCTGCCGATCCGCTGGCAGGACGTGCGCGCGGCGTTCGATAAGGCGCCAAGGCATTTTCCGACCTGACAGGATCGCGGCGTAGGTCCCGGCGACCCACCCTCCCCCGGCCCCTCCCGCAAGCGGGAGGGGAGAAGGTAAGGCGGGGGCGGCGCGAGTCCCCTCTCCCCAGCGGGGAGAGGGTCAGGGTGAGGGGAAGACGTATCGAAGGACCGCCCCAAGCAAAAGGGCCGGCGCGAAGCCGCGCCGGCCCTTGCCGAAAGATTCTGACTGAACGCTACATCTCGTAGATCAGCTTCCGCGCGCGCGCGACGACCTCGGGCGAGGCGTCGGTCACGGCCTGCGCGACCGCCTTCTGGATGTCGGCGCCGGAGGACGCCATCAGCCGCAGCCTCCGCCTCTGGAGGTCGGACGCGAAGGTGCCGTCGGCGTTCATCTTGTCATAGGCCATCTGCAGCGTCTTGACCGCGTCCTTGGAAGCCCCCGGGTGCAGCGCGAGCCCGCGCCCGAGGATGCCCGCGACGGCGATGAAGTTGACCACGGCCTTGTCCATCTTGTCCTTGACGAGATCGCCCAGCATCGGGACGTCGGCCGGCAGGTCGGGATCGCGGAAGATGCCGACCTGCAGCACCGCCTTGGCGAACTGCTTGCCGTCCTTGTCGGGCTTGAACCACTGCGGCACCTTGGAGCTCCAGGCGAGCCAGTTGAACGAGGCGCAATTGGTCTCGCCCTGCTCGACCGCGAGGATGCTGCGCGACGAGCCCTTGTAGCCGGTCACCATCTTGATCTTGAAGCCAAGCAGCGACGAGGCGAGCTTGGGAACGATATAGCCGGTCGAGGACTTGCCGCTGGTCGAGCAGATCATCTGGGCCTTTTTCATGTCCTCCCAGCTGTTCACGCCGATATCGGTGCGCGACACCATCACCATGTTGGTCTGGTTGCTGGAGCCGATCCAGGACAGCTGCCGCGCGTCGTACCGCATCTTCTTCGGCCGCATCAGCTGGTTCACGACCGAGTTGTCGAGCGGAACGATCAAATGGGCGTCGTCCTTGGGCGCCGCGTTGGCGAACCAGTTCATCGCCTTGGAGCCGCCCGCGCCCGGCATGTGCTGGACGATGACGGTCGGATTGCCCGGAATATGTTTCGCGAGGTGGTCCGAGAAAGTCTGCCCGTACTTGTCATAGGTGCCGCCGGGCCCGTAGGGGATGATGATCCTGATCGTCTTCCCGTCGTACATCTGCGCCGATGCGCTGCCGGCCGTGATCGCAAGGGCGGCCGCCGCGAGGATCGCCCCGCGCCCGAGCCGCATCCCGGTTCTCGTCATGTCGTGCGTCTCCCGATTGTCGTTCCGGGCGCCCGCGCGCGGGCGCCGCTGGGACAAATTCGCACCGCGGCGCGGATTCCGCAAGCCGCGATTGCCCGCGTTTCGACGTATCCGCGCGGCTCAATCCAGCTCGTAGGGAATTTGCTTGGGGCCGAAGCGCTGCAGCCGTTCGCCGGTCTCGAGGTCGTACCAGGTCTGCGGATTCGTACCGACATTGCCGCTGCGCAGGATGATGCCGACGGTGCGCGCGGGGCCGTTGTACTCCGCGTGAATCTCGCCCGGCGGCACGAAGTCGATATAGCCCGGCGCGACCTTGCGGTCGTCGACCATTTCCAGCTCGTCCTCGCCGCCCGCGCCGGCCGGGACCCGCTTGTAGCGGTGGACCGTCTCGCCGCCCTTGAGCACGCCGTAGACGGTCCACATCCTGCCGTGGTCGTGGATCGGGGTGCCCTCGCCCGGCTCCTTGATCAGCGCGTTGAGAACGAAGCCGTAATCGGGATCCTCGTAGAACAGCAGGTTCTCGTAGTGGCCCTTCTCGGGATCGTTGCGCGACGGCCAGGCCTCGGCCCGTTCCTTCAACTCCGGGTCCTCCAGCAATTCCTGGAGATAGGGCCGCGCCTTCTCGAACCGCTCGGCGTCGTCCCCGGTGGATTCGTAAAGGCCGCGCATCTTCTCGATGAATTCCTGCATCGCGGGCAGCATCGCCGTTTCCTCCCTCGGCCGCGTCGTTGCCCCATATTAACGCAGCCGGGCAAATCGGGCAGTCTTGTCGGCAATGCCCAGCCGATGAAAGGGAGCAGGATGGACATCGTCGTCGACAAGAGCGCCAGCTATGAAAGCCTGAAAGACCGCGTGGTGATTATCACGGGCGGCGGACAGGGGATCGGGCGCGGTTTCGCGCACCACTTCGCGGCTCAGGGCGCGGTCCCGGTGGTCGCCGACATAAACGGCGAAAACGCGGCCGCGGTCCAGGCGGAGATCGAGACCGGGGGCGGCCGCGCGCTCGGCATCGAGACCGACGTGGCCGACGAGGCCGCCGCCGGGGCGATGGCCGGGGCGGCGCTTTCCGCGTTCGGGCGGATCGACGCGCTGATCAACAACGCGGCGGTCTTCTCGCGGATCACCATGGCGCCGTTCTGGGAGCTCCCGGTCGACGAATGGAAGAGCGCGATGGACGTCAACATCACCGGGGCGTTCTTCTGCGCCCGCGCCGTGGTGCCGGCGATGCGGGAGGCCGAATGGGGCCGGATAATCAACATCACCTCGGGCACGGTAAAATCGGGCCCGCCGAACTATCTTCACTACGTGACGTCGAAATCCGCGGTCATCGGCATGACCCGGTCGATGGCGCGGGAGCTCGGCCCCTGGAACATCACCGTCAACACCTTCTGGCCGGGGGTGACGGATACCGGCATTCCGCGCCCGTCCGTGCCGCCGGAGATGTTCGACAAATTCGTCGAGATGCAGGTGGTCAAGCGCTCGACCCGGCTGGAGGACCTCGCCAAGCCGATGCTGTTCATCTGCTCGGACGAAGCGTCCTACATCTCCGGTCAGATTCTGGAGGCCGACGGCGGCCTGAATTTCGGCTAGGCCGGGGCGGGCCCTTCGATAGGAGCTTATCCCGATTACTTGACGAGTGGGAGTTTGACCGGCGTTCCGGGAGGTGTCGGGGCGTATCCGGTCCGAACGGAACCGTTTCCCCGCGTCATGGTCGGCGAAGGCCGACCATCCACGCTTTTTTGTCGTTCCGCCCCGCCAGAAAAACTCGTGGATGGTCGGCCTTCGCCGACCATGACGGCAGGGCGGGACGGATGCGCGCCCGCCGGGATGGGGCGACGGTGCGGGCGCCGATCCGCGCCACGCAAACCGACCGCTGTCAAGTAATCGGGATAAGCCCCCTTCGATACGCGGCTGCGCCGCTACTCGGGATGAGGGTGCAGTGGGCATGCCCCAAAAAAACCTCCTCATCCCGAGTAGCGGCGAAGCCGCGTATCGAGGGACGCCATGATTCAATCCCGCGCGGAACCGCCCTAGAATGGGCGGCCGACGCGGAGGAACCGATGGACACGCTCGCCGCCACCACACTGGAATACCAGACCGGCTTCGCCAACGCGTTCGAGAGCGAGGCGATCCCGGGCGCTCTCCCTGTCGGGCGCAACTCGCCCCAGAAGGTGCCGTTCGGGCTCTATGCCGAGCAGCTTAGCGGGACCGCGTTCACCGCTTCGCAGGATTACAACCGGCGGAGCTGGCTCTACCGGATCAGGCCGTCGGTCCGCCAGGGGCGCCATTCCCGTATCGAAAACGGGCTGTTGCGCACCGCGCCGGTGGCCGACGCGGAGTGCCCGCCCGACCAGATGCGCTGGGACCCGCTGCCGATCCCGGAGGACGCGGGCGATTTCGTCGACGGGCTCGCGACGATCGTCGCGGCCGGCGACCTCGCGGCGCAGGCCGGCATGGCGGCGCATGTCTATCGCGCCGACCGTTCGATGGAAGACCGCTTTTTCTGCAACGCCGACGGCGAGATGCTGATCGTCCCGCAGCAGGGGCGTCTCCTGATCGCGACCGAGTTCGGCGCGATCCTGACCGCGCCCGGCGAGACCGCGGTGGTCCAGCGCGGCATCCGGTTCCGGGTGGAGCTGCCGGACGGCCCCGCCCGGGGCTATGTCTGCGAGAACTACGGCGCCGCGTTCCGCCTGCCGGAGCGCGGACCCATCGGGGCCAACGGGCTCGCCAACCCGCGCGACTTCCGGAGCCCCGTCGCGCGCTACGAGGACCGCGAGGGCGACTTCGAGATCGTCACCAAGTTCCAGGGAAGCCTGTGGTCCGCGCCGTGCGATCACTCGCCGCTGGACGTGGTCGCCTGGCACGGCAATTACGTCCCGTACAAGTACGACCTCGCGGCCTTCAACGCGATCGGGACGGTGAGCTTCGATCATCCGGATCCGTCGATCTACACCGTGCTGACCTCGCCGTCCGATCTGCCGGGGACGGCCAATGTGGACTTCGTGATCTTCCCGCCGCGCTGGCTGGTCGCCGAGGACACGTTCCGCCCGCCCTGGTTCCACCGCAATGCGATGAGCGAGTTCATGGGGCTGGTATCGGGCAAGTACGACGCCAAGGAAGAGGGCTTCGTGCCGGGCGGGGCGAGCCTGCACAACGCATTCGCGCCGCACGGCCCGGATTCGGACGCCAACGCCAGGGCGATCGCCGCCGAGCTCGCGCCGCAATACCTCGCCGATACGATGGCGTTCATGTTCGAGACCCGCTACGTCTGCCGGCCGACCGCGTTCGCGCTCGAAACGCCCGCGCGCCAGCGCGACTACCAGGATTGCTGGCAGGACCTCCCCCGGGCGTTCGACCCGAAAGCGGGCGGCTGAAGCATTCTTCGAACGGGCACGGTCGCAGCCGGCTGTCGCCCGGGCCGGAAAATGCTGTAGTCCGGCGTCAGGCGAGACTGCCGATGTCCCGCTTGCGCAGCATCCGTCCGAACAGGACCAGCCCGATCAGCGAGATCACCACGAGAACGGTGGAGACGGCCGCCACGCTGGGATCGGCGTAGTACTGGATGTGCTGCATCAGTCGCAGCGGCAGCGGGTTGCCGCGCGCGAGGAAGATCGACATCGCGACGTTGTCGAAGGACATCAGGAAGGCGAAGGCGACGCCCGCGATCATCCCGGGCCGGACCGCCGGGAAGGTGATGTCGAGGAAGATCCTCAGCCGCGAGGCTCCGAGCGACTGCGCCGCGTGCTCCAACCGGATGTCGTATCCCGACAGGGCCGCCAGGACCAGATAGACAACATAAGGGATCCCGATGATGCTGTGGCCGAGCGAAGCGGCGAGGATGCCGGGGCGGATGCCGACCGAGGACAGGGTTTGCAAGAGCCCGAGCCCGACCACCACCGCCGGGATGATCAGCGGCATGATCACCAGCGACTGAACGGCCGAGCGCCCGAAGAAGCGGTAATTGTTGATCGCGATGGCCGCCAGCGTTCCCGCCACGCCCGCCATGGCGCTGCTGATGGCTGCGATGATCGTGCTTACCACGAAACCGTCGACGAATTTCCGATTGTCCCACGCCACCTCGTACCATTGGAGGCTGAACCCTGGCGGCGGAAACACGAGCTGCGAAACGCTGCTGAAAGAGAGGATGACGGCCACCACGATGGGGCCCAGCAGGAAGACCGTCACCAGCCCGACATAGGCCGTCAGAAAGGGAGAGCCCGCCCTGCTCATCCCGTCCTCCTGGGGCACCGCCGCATCAGAAACTCTTCGCCCATGGCGCCGCCCGGCGCAGCACCAGGTTCATGGACAAGAGAACCACGACCACCAGGGCGACCATCAGGATGGCCATGGCCGCCGAGTTCGCCCAGCGGACATTGGCGATCGCCTCGTCGTAGATGGCGGGCGCCAGCATGCGGAAGCGCGTCGTGCCGAGCAGCGTCGGCAGGACGAAATCGCTCAACACCACCGCGATGACGAGCTGCAGCCCGGCAAAGATGCCGGGCAGGCTCAACGGCACGATCACCCGCGCGAACGTCGCCGCCGAGCCCGCCCCGAGACTGGTGGAGGCGAGCAGGATCCTCAGATCGATCTTGGCGATCGAGTTGGCGAGCGGCAGGATCATCAACGGCAGGTAGCGGTGGACCATGCCGATGACCATGCCGCTGACCTCGAACAGGATATGCACCGGCCCTTCGGTGACGCCGATCGCCATCAGCACGGTGTTGATGAGGCCGCTGTCGGCGGTGATGATCATCCAGCCGAAGACGCGGGTGATCACGCTGACGATCAGCGGCGTGTAGATGATCCAGAGCAGGAGGTTGCGCCTCTCCCCCGCCCACCGCACAAGGTAGTAGGCGAACGGGTAGCCGATGACGAGGGTGATCACGGCCACCCCCATCGCCACCAGCATGGAATTGCCGAACAGGCTCGCGTAGTAGCCGTCGGTCAGGATCCTGGCGTAATTCCGGAAGGTGAAATCGGCAACCATGATGGCGCTGGGATCGTCCCAGTTGAGGCTGTTGCGCAGCAGGACCGCGAGCGGAAACAGGAACAGCGGCACCAGGATCGTCAGCACCGGGACCAGCAGAAGCCAGGCGAAGCGCCGCGGCCGGCGGAACAGCCAGCGGCTCACGGCCCCGGCCCGCGACGGGCCCTGTGCCAGATCGCCGGCCCCGGCCACAGTCAGATCGGCCGGTCGGCCGGCAGCACGTAGCAGCGCTCCGGTGCGATATCGATATAGACCCGGTCGCCGACCTCGAACCGAGCCGAAGCCCCGCTGGACAGGCCGTCCAGCACTACTTGCTCGCCGCCGAGATCGATGGCGTGCCGTTTGGTGGCGCCCATGAACCGGGCGAGCGAAACGACTCCGGGGTTCTCCCTGTGCACCGGGGTGGGTTCCGAGGACAGCTCGATGTCTTCCGCGCGGACGTAGATATTGACCTTCTGGTCGCGGTCCAGAAGCCGGTCGTCCGTCACCGGCAGCATCAGGCCGCAATCCGCCCTGACCACGAGCTCCGAACCGACGGCGCTCATCACCCCGTGCAGCATGTTGGCGGAGCCGACGAATTCCAGCACGAAGGACGATTTCGGATCCGAATAGATTTCGTCGGGGGTCCCGATCTGGAGGATCCGCCCATCGCTCATCACCGCGATCCGGTCGGCGATGGTGAAGGCCTCGCGCTGGTCGTGGGTGACGATGATGGTG
This sequence comes from Alphaproteobacteria bacterium, assembly GCA_965202835.1. Lineage (GTDB taxonomy): Bacteria > Pseudomonadota > Alphaproteobacteria > MPNO01 > MPNO01 > MPNO01. The sequence goes on from CBDBCA010000005.1 coordinate 122,160, forward strand.
GTTATGCCGAGCTGGCGCAGCAGGATCGACAGCTCGACCTGCATCTGTTCCCGCAGGTTCTTGTCGAGTGCGCTCAGCGCCTCGTCCAGCAGCAGCATCACCGGCCTGACGGCGAGCGCCCGGGCGATGGCGACGCGCTGCTGCTGGCCGCCGCTCAACTCCGAAGGATAGCGGTCCTCCAGCCCGGTCAGCTTCAAAAGGTCGACGACCTCGGCGACCCTGGCCCGGATCTCCTCGGCCGGCATACGCCGGATGCGTAACCCGTAGCCGATATTGCCCGCGGTCGTCAGATGCGGAAACAGCGCGTAGCTCTGGAACACCATGCCGATATTGCGGTGGTTCGGGGGGATGTCGCGCAGCGACTCCCCGCGCAGCCAGAGATCGCCGCTGTCGCAGCTCTCGAAGCCGGCGATGATGTTCAGCAGCGTGGTCTTGCCGCAGCCGCTCGGCCCGAGAAGGGCGACCATCTCGCCGCGCCGCACGGTGAGGTCGCAGTCGCGGACGGCGCGGACCGTGCCGAAGGATTTCTCGACACTCTCGACCCTGAGATCGATCGCCTCGTCCGCGCCGGTCATTTCCCGACCGCCCGGCGCATGGCGCCCAGCGGCCGGGCCGGGCGCGGGCGGCCCGAGCTCATGCCGGGCCGCCGCTCAGCCATCGCGGGAAGCCGCCGGGTTTGCGCTCAGCCCGCGATCTCGCGCGCCCAGCGGTCCGCCCACTCGGCTTGCCGGCTCGCCACATAGGCGTAATCGTACTCGAACAGCCGGCTCGGATCCTGAATGATCAGCTTGGCGAACTCCGCGTCCAGCTCGACGTTCTTGTTGGCCGGGGTGAGCGGGATCGCCGAGCAGATCGCCTTCTGCACGTCCTGCCGGAGCGTGTAGTTCACGTAGGTCTTCGCGAGCTTCATCCGCTTCGAGCCCTTGGCGATCGCCAGGTCGTAGGGCTGCGAAGGCACCCCCTCCTTGGGCGTGCCGCGGGCGAGGAAAGCGTTCTTCGAGATCGCGAGCCCGATGCGCGCGCTGTATTGCGGCGCGATCACGACCTCGCGCCGCTCCATGAGCTGCGTGACCTGGTTGGGGTCGCCGAAGAAGCTCCGCACATGCGGCTTGAGCTCGGCGACCTTGGGGAAGATCTTGTCGACGGTCTTTTCGTCGCCGCCCATGGCGCGCGCGATGCTGCACAGCACCACCGCGATCATGCTGTTGAGCGGCGCGGCCGGCAGCATCAGCTTGCCACGCACTTCCGGGCGCCACAGATCGAGCCACGAATCGACCGGGTTGCCCACGCCTTCCTTGTTGTAGACCACGTCGACGGCGTCGAAGACCATCGCGACGCCGGCACCGCCGGGCGCGAGCGTCCCGGGGCGGCACTCCTTGAGCAGCGGGATATCGGCGTCCGACAGAATCTCGACCAGTCCGGCATTGCCGGCACGGACCGTCGGGTCCCGGGTCAGGAAGCCGATATCGTAGATCGGATCGTCGGGTTGCGCCTTCCACTTGCTGATGATCAGCCCGGGCTGGTCCTGCTCGTACTCGACGCGACCGTGGCCAGCCTTCTCGAAGGTTTGCCCGACGAGCTTCTCCAGCGCCCGGTAGGGGCCTCCGTAATGCGTCACGCGGAGCGGGTCCGCCGCGAAGGCGGGTGCGATCCAACCGGCCGATCCGAGGGCCGCCGCCGCTCCGCCGAGGGCGGTGGTCTGAAGGAAACGCCGTCTCGAAGTCACTGTATTCATGGTAAGCCTCCCTTTTTTCCGGTCTGTCAGCTCACTCGAATCCAGGCACTGCGCGTACAGCCGCCACAGCCAGCGCTGTGAGACTCGACGCAAGCATAGCCCCTTTTCGAAGGCGCGGGAAAACGGTTGGCGCGGACGCGCCGGCGTCGCTAGCCTGTGCGCCGCGGGGCATCCGGTTCGGGGCGGGCAGCGAGGCCGCGATGGGCAGGCTGGTGGAACGGCTCAAGGCACATGCGGGGGAAAGCTGGACCGCCTATGTCCGCCATCCCTGGCTGATCGGTATCCACGACGGCGATCTCGGCATCGAGCGGTTCCGCTTCTTCCTGGTCCAGGACCTGCCGTATCTCGCCGATTTCTCCCGCGTCTACTTCATGGGGTTCGCCAAGCTGAGCCCGGGCGAGCTGCGGCATTTCCGCCCTTTCCTCAAGCTGATCGCCGATTACGACGAAGGCAATGTCGAGGAGGAATGGCTCGCGGAGATCGGCTGCAACGAGTACTCCACGGACCGCTGGGCCGCCCTCAAGGCGCGGGAGGGGTACATGAACCACCTCGTGCGCACCGCCCATGAAGGAACCGCGTTCGAGATATTCGCCGCCACCCTGCCCTGCTGCGTGGGGTTCGCGGAAATCGGCGACTGGCTGAAGGACAAGGACCTCTCGGGGCACCGCGCGGTCTATCGGAAATGGATCGACCACTACCGCCGCCCTTTCCAGCGGGAGCAGGTGAATGCCCTCGTCGCCGCGCTCGAGACCTGTACGGCGGATCTTCGCGAATCCGATCTTCAGGCCCTGGACCGTGTCTTCCTGCGAAGCGTTCAGCACCAGATCCACGTCTTCGACGCCGCCTGGCGTTTGGGCGACCCGTGGCCCGGCCCCGGGACCTTCGCCGGTTAGCCGCCCGGCATGCTGAACGATCGCGTCTGTATCGTCACCGGCGCCGCCCGGGGGATCGGCCGGGAGCTCGCACTGCATTTCGCGAGGCTCGGCGCGCGCGTCGTCGCCGCCGACATGCTGGACTGCGACCCGACGGTCGAAGAAATAGGAGGGAGAATGGGCAAGGCGGTCGGCGCCGGGGGCGACGTGACCTCGGCGGACGACGCGGCGGCGATCGTCGAGACCGCGCTGAACGCGTTTGGGCGCGTCGACGTGCTGCTCAACAACGCCGCCCTCTATGGCGGGATCGTCATCAGGGGTTTCGAGGACATACCCGAGCAGGAGTGGGACCGGGTGATGTCGGTCAACGTCAAGGGGGTCTGGCAGATGTGCCGGGCGGTCGCGGCCCCGATGAGGGCGCAAGGCGGCGGCCGTATCGTCAACATCTCCAGCAACGTGATCTTCATGGGGAAGCCGGGCTTCCTGCATTACGTTGCGTCCAAGGGGGCGGTCTGGGCATTGACCGGCGCTCTTTCCCGCGAGTTCGCCGGCACGGGCGTGACGGTGAACGCGCTGGCCCCGGGTTACACCGTCACCGAGGCGACGCGGTCCATGGCGGATGCGGAGACGGTGAGCGCGCTGGAAGCCGACATCATGCGGTCCCAGAGCGTGAAGCGGCTGATCGAACCGTCGGACCTGGTCGGAACCGCCGCCTTCCTGGCCTCTGACCAGGCCGGGATGATTACCGGTCAGACCATCACCGTGGATGGCGGCACGATCGCACGCTGAGCCCTCGCTTAGACATGCGCCCCGGCCAGACCGCCGCGAAGCCTCGATCAGGTCGACGAGCGGCCCTTCGACCGTCCCGATGCCGATGGAGGGGCGGATCCAGACCCTGCCGCGCGCGTTGATCGGCGGACGGGCTCCGGTTAGCCTTTTGCCATCGCGTCCCCATACGCAAGGCGCACGACCATGAAGCTGACCAGCGACCAGATCGACCGGTTCCACGAGACCGGCTACCTCATGCTGCCCGGCCTGTTCTCCGCCGAGGAGGCCGGGGTGCTCAGGAAAGCGGCGGGCGAGGTCTACGCCATGGACCGCCAAGAGGTGGTGCGCGAGAAGGACGGCGTCTCCCCGCGCACCGCCTTCGCGGCGCATTGCTACCACGAGGCGTTCCGCCGCCTCGGCCGCCATCCGCGCCTGATCGGGCCGGTCATGCAGCTGCTCGACGGGCCGGTCTACATGCACCAGTACAAGGTGAACGCCAAGGTCGCCTTCGACGGCGATGTCTGGCAATGGCACCAGGACTACGGCACCTGGTCGCGCGACGACCTGATGCCGGAGGCGCGGGCGATGAACATCGCGCTGTTCGTCGACGACGTGACCGAGTTCAACGGCCCGCTCTGGATCATCCCGGGCTCGCACCGGGGCGGCGTCTACGAGGCCGGCCACGACCTCAAGACGACCAGCTACCCGCTCTGGACGCTCGACAAGGCCACCGTCACCGAGCTCGCCGAGCGCGGCGGGATCTACTCGGCCAAGGGCGAAGCCGGCGGCGTGCTGATGTTCCACGGCAACATCGTGCACGCGTCGTCGCCCAATCTGTCGCCCTGGGGCCGGACGATCGTCTATCTCTCGCTGTGCCACGTCGAGAACCACATTCGGCGCTTCAAGCGGCCGGAATGGATCGCCCACCGCGACTTCGCGCCCATCGAGGCGCTGCCGGACGACTGCCTGACGGCGCCGATGCCGGGTTCGTCGGAACGGGCAGCGTGAACCTTCACCGGCTCCTCCGGGAGTGCCAGGCGGAGGACAATCCGGTCCGCGTCGGGATTCTCGGCTGCGGCAAGTTCGCCTCGATGTTCCTCGCCCAGGCGACCCGCACGCCGGGCGTCCACGTCGCCGCGATCGCGGACCTGAACCCCGAAGCCGCGCGGGAGAACCTGGCGCGTATCGGCTGGCCCGCCGAGCGATACGCCGCGGCGGATTTTGCGGCCGCGCTCCGCTCCGGCGGCACCTGGATTACCGACGAGATCGAGGCGGTGTTCCGCGAGGAGCCCGTCGATCTGGTGGTCGACTCGACCGGCGATCCGCCGTCGGGCATCCGCCATGTCCTGCTCGCCTGCGAGACGGGCAAGTCGATCGTCATGGTCAACGTGGAGGCGGACGCGCTGGCGGGACCGATGCTGGCGCGGAAGGCGCGGGAAGCCGGGATCGTCTATTCGCTCGCCTACGGGGACCAGCCGGCGCTGATCTGCGACCTCGTCGACTGGGCGCGGACCTGCGGCTTCGAGGTGGTCGCCGCGGGGCGCGGACACAAATGGCTGCCCGAGTTCCAGTTCTACACCCCGGATAATGTCTGGGACGGCTACGGGCTGACCCCGGAACAGGCCGCGCTCGGCGGCCTCAACCCCAGGATGTTCACCTCCTTCCTCGACGGCAGCAAACCGGCCATCGAAAGCACGGCGGTCGCCAACGCGACCGGCCTCGCGGCCGCTCCGGACGGGCTCGCCTACCCGCCCGCCAGCATCGATGCGCTGCCCAATATCTGCCGGCCCGAATCCGAGGGCGGGGCGCTGCACCGCAAGGGACAGGTGGAAGTCGTGTCGTCGCTGGAGCGGGACGGCACGCCGCTCGACTACGACATCCGCTTCGGCGTGTTCGTCGCCTTCAAGGCGGACAGCGACTACATCGCCCGCTGCTTCGGCGAGTACGGGGTGCAGACCGACGACAGCGGCCGCTATGCCGCGATGTACAAGCGCTGGCACCTGATCGGGCTGGAGCTCGGCGTCAGCGTCGCCAGCGTGGCGCTGCGCGGCGAACCGACGGGCGCGCCCATCGACTGGCGGGCAGATGCCGTCGCCGTCGCCAAGCGGGATCTGCGACCGGGCGAGCTGCTCGACGGCGAGGGCGGCTACACCGTTTCCGGCCGGCTGATGCCGGCTTCGCGTTCGCTGGCCAAAAGCGCGCTGCCGATGGGGCTGACCCACGGGGTCCAGCTCGTGAAACCCGTCGCGAAGGGGCAGACCGTCCGCTGGTCGGACGTGGCCGCCGATGCCGAACACCCCGCCGTCCGCCTGCGCCGCGAGATGGAGGCGCTTTACCGCCCGGCGCTGCTGGAGGCGGCGGAGTAGGGCGTGCGTCCGGCGGCCGTCTGTCTAACGCCATGACGTCGCAAACATCGACATGGGCCGGGTCTCTCGGCTCCGGCAGGTTGGGGCAGGAATATCCTAGTCTCGCAAATGGTATCGTGAGGCTGCATTGAGACGTTTGTTCTCTGCTGGTTTGGCCAGCGACGGCGTCTTCATTTCCCACGACCTAACCCCTGCCCCGCGATGGAAGAAGTTCAAGCAGGGCAACCCCGTGAAGTGGCGATCAGGATCAGGGCATGGACACGGATGAATGGCTCCGACTGCTGGCGGCAGCGCTAGGCGGCGGCCTCATCGTCAAATTCCTGGATATCCTGTATGCAGAGTTTCGACGACGTTCTGAGAGGTCGGAAGCGGCCAAACGGTTTGTCGATGAACATCTGGACCCGCTGCTTAAGGCGGCTGACGAGTTGGTGGGCAAGCTCGTGTCGCTCGCCGGTGAGGACTTCAAGAGTCTCCGGAACGTAGACCCGAACGCCAACCAAATCGAGAATAACGACTTCGTCAGTCTCATTTTCCTAATGGCGAAGTTCTGGGCCAACATCGAGATAATCCGTCGCGAGGGACTTTCTGTATCCATCGTCAAAGACGTGCGGGGTCGACAGCTCCAAAGCTTCATGGATTGCATCGAATCGCGAGGGGTTCGGATCGTCGACAGAATATCGCAGCGTGCGGTGGGAGAACTGATGCTCACCGACCGCAAGGACGGTCCCGTAGAGACCAAATTGTTTGTCGAGTTCGTGCAATCGCTAGAAAGCCGTTCGGAAGCCCAAAGATGGCTACTGCCCGTTGCGCACATCTTGTCACGCACCCGGCACACATCGGAACGGCAGAGACTCCTAAGATACGGAATCGTGCTCCACGCGATGATCGATTCGCTCGATCCCGATCACCAAGTCACGCGACAACGTCCTTCGTATCCTAACAAGCTAACCAAGAAATCTTGGAGGGATCTAAAGTATCGGATATTTGGACGATACTTGAAATTTGTTTCAGAGCCTGAAAAGTACTTAGGGCCGCCCAAAAGAGGGCGACCCTGAATTTCTAAGGCGGCGCGAAGGGACTTTGGCCCTCTCACGAAGAGAAAACGGAACGTCCGTTGGGCCGCCTTTATTCCGTTGATGCGATCATCACATCTCAAGATGGATACTGCCACGCGAGCATTCAAGAGTCCAGCATTTCAATTCTTTCCGTGAAGTCGACGCTCGCGGGAGTTGGTCGACAACCCGCATTCTGACCGGAAGCGAGCGCTTTGGCGAGAACCTCTATTGAACGCGATCCCTTGATCTTGGAAGGCGTCGCTCACCTTGACTGTCAATCAATCAGGTTCGTGATGACCCGTCCTGTCCCCGGGGGACACGAAAATAGTCTCATATCGGAACAATGTTTCACGTGAAACAATGGTCAGTAGTGCTGACCTATGTTTCACGTGAAACATTAGGCGCCGTAGAGCGAGAGGCTTCAAGGCCCGGACAGGAGCGCTCCCGGACAAAACCCTTTTCCTCCGGGGACAATTCCCTGATCGTGGGGCCTTCGTCGCGGGCGGCGCGAAAGGAGCGGTTCGGCCGTGTTCGAGGAGTTCGGATTCGAGGAGCTGACGCCGCTCGCGGCATCGGTCCTGCTCGGCCTCGCGATCGGCTGCGTCTATGGCGCGCTGGCCCAGCGCAGCGCCTTCTGCCTGCGCCGCAGCTTCGTCGGTGAGTGGCGCGATTGCCTGCCGGCGATGGGCGCCTGGGCGATGGCGCTCGCCTTCGCGATCGCCGGGACCCGGGCGGCGGCAGCGACCGGGCTGATTTCGTTCGAGGGGCACCGCTTTCTCGCCGCCGACCTGCCGCTGGCCCCGGTGCTGCTGGGCGGCGCCCTGTTCGGCGCCGGCATGGCGTTTTCGGGGGGCTGCGCCTCGCGCCTGACGGTGCTGGTGGGCACGGGCAATCTGCGCGCGCTGCTGGTCCTGCTGGTCTTCGCGGTGACGGCGCATGCGGCGATGAAGGGCGTGCTCGCGCCGCTGCGGGAAGCGCTCGACCCGGCTTCCGTTCCCGGTGGCGGGACTTCGCTCGCCGCGCTGCCCGGCGGCGAGGTCTGGCCGCTCGGCCTCGCGCTCGCCTTGGCGGTGTTCGCGATCCGCTCCGCAGCCCGCGCGACCCATCTCGCGATGGCGGGCGCGATCGGGCTGCTGGTGCCGCTCGGCTGGATCGGCACGGGGTTCCTGCTTCTGGACGATTTCGACCCGATCCCGCTGCAATCGATGGGGTTCACCGGGCCGATGGCCGCGACCCTGTTCTGGACCGTGGCGGCGACGTCGATCCCGGCCGGCTTCGGCACCGGGCTGGTGGCGGGCGTCGTCGCGGGCAGCCTGGCCGCGGCGCTGGCGGCGGGCGAGTTCCGCTGGCAGAGCCTGGAAGGGCCGCGCCAGACCGGGCGCTACCTCGCGGGCGCGGCGATGATGGGCGTGGGCGGCGTGCTGGCCGGCGGCTGCACGGTGGGCGCCGGGCTCTCCGGCGTCTCCACCGCGAGCCTCGCCGCCCTGCTCGCGCTCGCCGCCATGGCGGTCTCGACCAGGGCCGTCGGGACGATGCTCGAAGGCCGTTAGCCCGCCGCCGCTCTTACCTCCGGATCAGCCGAAGATGTCGCTGGAAATGGCGGCGTACCAGCCGAGCGATTCCTTGTAGGTCGCCTTGCGGGTCTCCGCGCTTTCCCCGGTTTTCGAGATGAAGCCGTCGGTCTTGGCGATCTTCGCGTCGGTCGCCTTGTAGGAGGCGCCGACCTTGACGCCGTCATCGGTGCCGATGAGCGACCAGCACGTGTTGGAGAAGCGCGCCGGAAACACCTTCGATTTGGTGAGCGCCCCGCGCACCGCCATGGCGCAGACCTTGGCCTGGCTGTTGGCGGAGAAGCCCGATTTCGGCATGTCGCCCTGCAGCGACGCATCGCCCAGCACGTGGACATTGCCGTCCACCCGGCTCTGCATGCCGTGCGCCGAGACCGGCGCCCAGCCCGACTTGTCGACGATGCCGGCGAGCGCCGCGATACGCCCCGCCTGCTGCGCCGGGATGACGTTGCAGACGTCGACCTTGGTCGCCTCGCCGTCGATCACCACCTCCATGGCGGCGGGCCGCACCTCGACCTTGTCGCCGCCGAAATCCGGGCCGACGCGTTCGATCATGCCGGGGTAGTGGCGCTGCCAGCCGTCCTCGAACAGCCCCTGCTTGGAGAACTTCTTCTTGGGGTCGACGATCAGGATCTTGGCCGTCGGGTTGGACTGTTTCAGGGCATGGGCCACCATCGAGATCCGCTCATAGGGCCCCGGCGGGCAGCGGAACGGGTTGGGCGGGGCGACCATGCAATAGACGCCGCCCTGCCGCATGGCGGCGACCTGGGCCTTGAGAAGCTGGGTCTGCGAGCCGGCCTTGTAGGCGTGCGGCATGCGGTTCTGCTGCGACAGATCCCAGCCGGGGACCGAGCCCGGCCGGAAGTCGATGCCGGGCGAGAGCACGAGGCGGTCGTAGGAGAGGCTGCCGCCGCCGGCGAGCCCGACCGTCCGCTTTTCGCGGTCGACGGAGACCGCCCAGTCGTGGACGACGTTGACCCCGTATTTCGCGGCGAGCGTCCCGTAGGTGTGCCCGATCGAGGCGAAGTCGCGGAAGCCGCCGAGATAGAGGTTGGAGAAGAAGCAGGAATAGTAGGCGCGGCTCGGCTCCACCAGGGTCACGTCGATGGCGCCCTTGGAGTCCTTGGCGATGTAGCGCGCCGCCGTGCCACCGCCCGCGCCGCCGCCCACGATCACGACGCGCGGGCGAGCCTGTCCGAGCACGCTCGGCGCCGACAGGGCGGTCGAAGTGGCCGCCGCCGTCGCAAGAAACCGGCGCCGGCTCAGGCCGCTGTTTTCATTCCGTTGGTTCATGACGCGTCCCTCCGTTTAGGGGTCATCTTCCACCCGGTGGAAATGCGCGGCCAAGGCCGCGATCTCCTCGTCCGAAAGGCGCCGGGCCACGAGCTGCATGGCTTGATGCACCCTCTTCCCGCGCTTGTAGGCGTGCAAGGCTATCACGAAGTCGTCGAGCGGCCAGCCCGTTATCGAGGGGATGCCCTCTTCTCCGCCGGGCCGGTGGCAGGTGATGCACTCACCCGCGAGATACTCGCCGTATTCGGGATCCCCCCGGATCGCGAGCAGCTTCGGGTCGAGGCCGTACTCCGCCGCCGTGACGGTGGGCTCGGCCGGGGGGAGATCGGACCCGGCGCCGGAAAAGCCGCGCAGCCATGCCAGCAGGTCCGCCCTGTCCCCGGCGCCCTTCATGCCCTTGAAGCTCATGCGCGAGCGCGGCACCAGCGCGCGCGGCTTGGCGAGGAACGCATCCAGCGTCTTTCCGGTCCAGACCAGCCCGCCCGACCCGGCCGCCTTCATCGCCCGGGAGTAGCGAAACTTGCCGAGCGAACCCGCCTTGCGGCCGAACAGGTCGTTGAGATGCGGCCCGATCCGGTGCTCCGCGCCGCCGCCCACCTGGTGGCAGCGCTTGCATTGCCCGTAGAGCGCCTTGCCGCGCCCGGCATCGACGCCCCATGACCCGGAGGAAGGGAAAACGACGAGCAGCGCCGCGACGAGCAGCCCGGCAAGCCGGGCCGTTCCTCGATACGGCGCTGACGCGCCTACTCGGGATGAGGGGATTCCTCTTGCCACCCTAACCCTCACCCTGAGTAGCGGCGAAGCCGCGTATCGAAGGGCGCCCTAGCCGACGGAGATCTGCCTTCGGAGGCCGTATACCGAACCATCGTCGTCGACCCATTGGAATTCCAGGAGGCCGGACCCGGGGACGGCCATGGTGAACTGGAAATAGGGATCGGCCGAGATCGCCGGCTGCAGCTCGACGGAAAACACCTGCGCGCCGTTGAAGCGGACCCGGAAGCGGTTGATGATCTTCCGCGGTACGATCTCGCCCTTGCTGTCGTGGCGCAACCCGGTATGCATCGGATGGGTGATCCGGGTCTTGACGGTGAACGGGACGCCCGCCGCGATCTTTCGCGGCAGCTTTATGCGCGGTCTCGGTATCGCCATCGTCCGTCCCTCACCCGCAGCCGCCGACGGTGACGGCGATCTTCCGGGAGGTCCGGCGAAACGTGCCGTCCGCCATCTCCGCCACCGCGATCACGTTCTGGCTCTTGGCCAGCCGGATGCGGGTCCTGGCGTCCGGCGGAGCCAGGTTGCCGAACTCGAAGACCGCGACCCCGGGTCTGGGGTTGCCGTCCGCGAACAGGGCGATGCGCCTCGCCCCCGGCGCGGCGATCCGGACCGGTACGGCGCCGCCGTTATCGGCGATCTCCGGCACGTCGAGACGCAGGCCGCCGTCGACGGGCTCCGCGCCCCCGGTGAACGCCGCGACGGCCTCCGGAACGCCGTTCGAGGCCGCGGCCGCGCCGGCTGGAAACAACGCCACGGCGGCGGCGCCGAGCCGCAAGACGTCCCTCCGCGTCCGAGCCATGATGCAGCGCCCTCTCGCTTCCCCACTGTTGGCGATATGGGTCTCTCCGGCGGCCCCGGTCAACCCCGGACGGTGATGCGGGGGTGCATTACCGTTTCCGGCTAATGTTTCACTTTAGTGAATAAGCCTGCCCGGTATTGGGGCAGACCCAATTGAGGTCCGAATTCCGGCCCTCTTGGCGTTTCGTTTCCAAGCTGCGGGATATTCCAAAGCCCGGTATCAACACTATCTCAACCAAGTGCTCTGGCCGTGGGCCCCATATTCCGGATTTCCGAGTAAAGATTCGGTCGAGCCGTGCGAGCCGTGTTGATTTGGACGGTATTTCTCACGCAGCTCCCCGAGCTTCCCGGGGTCGTCGAGGATGTGGGCGAAGCCCTGCTCTTCGTCCCCGCGCCCTGCCTGCTTCGTAAGCGTCAGCCCGACCCCATACAGGAATTTGGCTTGACGGCGCATACTGGAGGGTCGGCGTGAGCGCCGCGGTCAGTCAGTTTCGGCCTCGGCCTCTGCGGGATCGAAGTTCCACGGCAGCAGCTCGTGGATCTTCGCTTGGGGATGCCCGGCGGCGATCTTTTCGAGCGTGCTCTTGAGCCCGGCGTGCGGCTCGACGCCGTTCATCTTGCAAGTCTCGATCATCGTAGCGATGCGGGCCCACGCGGCGGCGCCCTCGTCATGGCCCGCGAACAGCGCGTTCTTCGCGGTCAGCTTGAGCGGGCGGATGCGGTTCTCGACGAAGTTCGAGTCGATCTCGACGCGGCCGTCGCGCAGGAACGCCAGCAGCCCATCCCACCGGTTGGCGATGTAGGTGAGATTCTCGCCGAGCCGCGAGCGCGGCGGGACCCGTGAGCGCGGCTCGTCGAGCCACACCCCGAACCTTGCTCCTTCCTGCCGCTGACAGATGCTCTTTGCGGAAGGGCGTTGCCTCGCATCCGTTGGAATGTCAAAGAAGTGTGAGAGAAGCCGCAATAGTGATGTCCCATGCCTGAATTCCGAGTATCGGCGTTTTCGGTCGTCAACCAGATTAAGAGCAATCTTCAGGATCGGTATCGTGCCGGATATCCTATCCTGAAGGAACTCCTGCAGAACGCCGACGATGCGGAGGCCCGCCGTTTCAGGATCGACGCGCTTCCCGGTTGGGCAGGCGCAGCGAACCCAGTCCTCCGCGGGCCAGGGCTCCTGATCGTCAATGACGGCGTCTTTCGCGAGAAGGATGAGCGCGACATCGTTTCGTTCGGGGAGAGCGGCAAGGCGACCGACAGCGCGGCCATCGGAAAGTTCGGTATCGGCCAGAAGGCGGTGTTTCATCTTTGCGATGCCTTCGTGGTGTACGCCCATGGCCATGACAAACCCTTCAACACCGTCGTGAACCCATTTCTGAAAGTGGAGGTTGACGGCAACGTCACTCAAGACTGGGAACCGCCACTTTCGGACCTGGACCTAGAGAACCTACGGAGCGAGGTGTCGACTGACTTTCCGGATCGTTGCCTCGTTCTCTGGCTTCCGCTTCGCAGGGTAGGACTGCAACCGGCGCCGGGCACTGGCTTTTCCAGCGACTTCCCGAACGCGTCAACAGTGGTCGAGGAGTTGGCGAGGCCTGACGATCTGCAAACATTATTGACTGCGCTTCGTCACCTGGAATCAATTGAAGTCCGAGACCATGGCCGGAGGTGTTGTGCTGTCGGCATACGCAGCGGTGCAGAGCGGTTGCTCGGACCAGCTGGTCATAGCGTCAACCGTTCCTTTCGGGGCACGATTGAAACTCGTCCAGGTGCCTCAGCGTCATTGTTTGTCGGTCGGGAGGCAATGGTCCGAGGCGGTCGTCTTGAGGATTTGCAGCGAAGTCCGCACTGGCCCAAGACGGTCAACGTTTTCGATCCGGAGCCTCGGCCCGAGAAGGGCGAACCGCACGGGGCGGTAACGCTGTCGCGCGGCGCCATGAAGGGTCCGTCGCAACTGCGGGTGTCCTGGGCCGTGTTCCTGCCGGTCTCGGAAGATAGCGGGGTCGTGGTTCCCATCGATGGAGCCGATCTCGGGCGGTTTCATTTGTTGCTTCATGGTTATTTCTTCCTCGATAGCGGTCGGCTTCGTATCGAAGGCCTCTCCGCGCGGGCCACGGACGATGAACCCGCGGACGCCGCCGGGCTACGCCGGGCCTGGAATGCCGAGCTTCGCGACTCCGTCGTCTTGCCGTTGATCCCCGCAGTGCTACACGACGCGGCCGATTCGAAGATGGTGACCCCGGCACAGCTCGTAGAGGTTGTGACGGCTGTCGCCGGAGGTTCCTGGTTTCACTGCAATCGCGACGCGATCTGCGCGAGGAACACGCTGGTGCGCGTCCTCGAAGCGCCGAGCGCGATCAACTGGCGCCTTGTACCGTCGAAAGCAACCCTGCGGCCGCTGCCAAAGACTGTGGCGGGAACACCACAGCGGATTGGGGAGGTGTTCGAGGACATACATTCCTGGGCGCAAGACCGAAACGCTCTGCTCTGCGTGGACAAAAGCGCTGCGCTCTCGCAAGAGCCGATGCTCTGGACGGCCGACGATCTCCGCTCCCTGTTCTCCTCCCTGTCGCCGCGTGCGTTTCAATCCCGCGTGCTCGCACGGCTCCTCGCGGATTTTCTCGATTTGGTCGGACAGGACGATATCTCTGGAGAAGCGGTCGGACCGCATCTCGTATCCGCATTGCGCAATGCTTTGAACGGCGCGGCTCGGTTGGCGCCATCCGAATTTGTTTCGAGGATACTCGCTCATGTGCCGTCCTCGCTTCTATTTCCTCTTCCACCATCGGTCACACACCGGGACGTGTTTCGGGACTTGGCTTCCGCGCCGGCGGACGTCCTGCCGGTCCGCAGCACATGGGCGGGAGACATCGCTCCTAGTCCGACGCTCTCGGACAGCGACCTGAAAGCCTTGCTGAAGGCGCTCGACCGGCATCTGGACGGCGAGCATACGGATCAGGCCTCGACTGCCGCGCTGGCGTTCCTCATACGCGCAGGGCGGGAAATTTCAGAGCTTGTCGAACGACCGGAATACGCAGCCATCAAGGTTCTGAGAGTTCGCGATCTACGAGCCGGTGGTATCGTTTCGTTGTCGCTTGGAGCATTGTCGGAGCGTGCCAGGGAAATGTCTCTTTTCGGGCCTTCTCCTGTCGCAAACACGATGCTGCCGCTTGTGGTGAACGCTCTGCCGAGTGCCTCTCCGGTAATTGTTGAGGGAAGGACCGCGGATTTTCTAATCGAGGCGGGCGACTCAGCTTTGACGCTTCAAGCTGCCGGGAAGGATGCGGTCTTCACACTTATCAACAAGGCGTCCGACTTCGGGGCGACAGACGCCCGGGCCAAGCTGTTTCGACAACTTCAGCCGGTCGATAGCGATGATCGCACAGCACTCCGGCGTCTGTGCGCTGGCGCCCAGGAAGCCGGAGATGCAAACGCCAGCATCTGGGCTATGGACGGCATACCGGACGGGCTCGAACGGACAGTCACAGCCATTTTGAGGAACAACGAACGCAATTTTCTGATTCCGTCCGACATTGCGGTCGAGCTTACGCCGAGGTTGCGTGCACACCTTGGGATGAAGACCTTCGATACCGAAAATCTTGAGGCGTTGCTCGAGGAACACCCGGGCGCGATTTCACGCCTCACGTTGACGGTGTCGGAAAGGGAAGGGTTCCTGCGGGCCAACCTGTCGGACTCGTTGTTGTGGCATCTCCCGATCCACGCACGCTCGGATGGAACGATCGGGGACTTGAAAGACGTATTTCGGGAGGCCGAATGGCCGATTCCCCGATCATTGAGAGAGCATGTCGTCACCGCGCAACCTTGCGCTGAACCGGGCGCCAGAGAAAAGCAGCAGGAGTTGATTCCAGCATGGTCTCCGGAGAGCCAGATCGAGACCGTGCTTTCTCGTCCCGAGCCACATGGATTGCGAAACGACATACTCGATGCTCTTGCGAAGCTGTCTGCCGATCAATCGACATTGACCCCACAATTGTCCGACGCCTTGCGCAAGAGGCCCTGGCTCGTCGCGAATGATACACCTGTCGCGCCCGACGATGTGCTGGCGCTCCCCGAGGCGGTGGACCAAGAAGCGAGAGCGCTGCTACCTGGAGATGGTAGGCGCCCACCGTTTTGGCCGGCACAGGCGCTGACGATCGATGTGTTGAACCATCCCGGACTGGAATACCTGAAGAGTTGCGTTCTGCCTGATGAACGTTCCTCCTTCGAGGCTTTGGCTTTGATGATTGAGGACGCTGGGATAGCCGGACGGCTCGGTCCGGCCGAGGACTATCCGATCGAGGAGTTAACGACGCTAGCCAACGTCAGCGCTGACGTGAAACTGCCGGGGTGGTCACTTCTTGCCGCCGTTCTTTGGGCTTTGAGAGATGACCGCGATCGAGCGGCGATGATCGTCGAGGCATTTTCGGAACTATCTGTTATCGATGCTGATCCGACGGCTGGATACCTTGATTCCCTAGCCGGAATCGCTGGGGGAAGCGGGGCAAACAGCACCGTGGCACGGCGAGCCTATCTGCGAGGGTTCGAGGTCGTTGCCAAGTGGCCTCAGGCTTCGCGTCGCAAGGTCCTCGGCGGCACGCGCGTTCCCAACATGGCGGGTGGATGGCGCAGTGGTCGCGAAGTCATCGAGAGTGGCGAAGGTATAGCGCCAGCGAATGTGCTCACACCAGAGTGCGCGTCGTGTCTCCCGACGCACGAGGCTCTTCCCGTACAAATAGCCGATCCGAGTGATGGTTCCAGTGATCCAATTGAAGGTGCTGTGGACCACCGAGAGATCGTGGACATCGATCTGGCGGAGGTAGAAGCTGAATCCGCCGACCAACAGCGCAAGTTCTTGCAGAACTGGCGGGGTCGATTGCCCTCAGACCTGGTGATTGTCTGGCTAGGCCTCGTCGGAAGGAACACCGCTCTGACGCAGGTTGCGAACGAGTGGGCGGCGGACGCCACCACCGATGTCGACACTCTGTGGGATGATCTCGACGAGTGCCTGAATCCAACGCTTCATCCCAACCCATTGCCTGTGGAGGTAGACGAGCGCCGTTATGTCATCGAGAGAATCGAGAGCGACCGCGTTCGCGCCATCGCGCTGTCCGGGGAGCCGATCGATGTGCCACTCGGCGATGACGATGCCGGGCTTATAGTCGGGAATCTCCATAAGAGCTCGCAAGGCATTCGTGGCTCGGACGGCAAGATTCGGTCGTTGATCACGTTGCAGATTCGAATTTTCGACCCGTGCGTTCTCAACCATGACGACGCCAGCAAAGTCTTCCGAGAGCTGGTCGAGACGGTCGCCACAGCCTGCCTATGGCTTCGAATGCCGAACCAGAGGCAGGCCCTTCAGGAAATCCTCGACAAAGCAATTAACGTAGACCAAGCGACACTCAGGGATACAGTATTTCGGTTGCGCGAACGGCTGCCGACGATTCTCGCGGAATTGAAGCTCCCCTCAGAGTGCCGTGCCCAGCAGGCGCTTCGCGAATACCAGCAAGAAGAAGGGCGCGTCGCTCGTCTCTCCGGCGCGACTCAGGGGTTGGAGGCTCTGAAGGAGGAGCTGTGGCAGGCGATATCTGACCCCGAAGTGGCCGGTGAGTTACTGGCGGCCGTGCGTACCAAAATCAGGGAGTTCGGGTACGCCGCCAACCGCGTGCTCTTCGAGCTGTTCCAGAATGCCGACGATGCCTACCGGCAACTCGAACCTGTTCCGAAGGATGCCTGCTTCCGACTCGCGGTTATCTCGGAGGACTTCGGAGGCTTTCACGCCATTCATTGGGGGCGCAGGATAAACCATCTCGGTTCGGATACAGACAAAGGGCGCCGCCTCGGTCGAGACCGCGATTTGCTCAACATGCTCTTGATCAATTTCTCGGAGAAACGGCCTGAAGAAGACCTGACGGGCAAGTTTGGTCTCGGCTTCAAAAGCGTCCACATTTTGTCGGATAGCGTTGGGATCGCCAGCGGTTTCATCTCCCTGCGCACGGTCGGCGGTTTGGTTCCGATGAATTGGTCCGAAGGCATAGATGAAGCGGAAGCATTGAGACGGGATGATGGCTCGCAAGCAACCGTGATTGATGTCCCCTTCTCGATCGAAACGGCGGCCGACGGCGGCGCGGCCATCCGAGATTTCCGAGCCTCGACGGTCTGGATGCCGGCCTTTGCTCGCAACATCCGGCGCATCGAGATCGACGACGGCGATCCGGTGGTTGTCGATTGTGAGGACGCTCCGCTACTCGATGAAAAGGCAATCCGCATCGTCACCGTCTCCGGTAGCGAGAGGAGGCGCGCCCTGCGGTTGGACCTTGCCAACGGCTATAGCCTCTTGATCGCAATCGGTCCAACCGGTCCTGAGGGATTTTCGGACGGTCTCGGACGCCTTTGGAACCTCGCCCCGTTAGAGGAGGATCTGCGTTCGGGGTGGCTGCTCAACGGCCCGTTCCCGGTCGATCCTGGTCGGGGCAGGCTCGCTGGCTCGATTGAAGATCAGCGGGATAAGTTCAGGGAGCTGGGTCGGACTCTCGGCAAACTGCTGTTGAAACTCTATGATCTCGCAGAATACGACTGGCAGCGTTTCGCGAACGCTTTGGATCTCAATACTTCGGAAGATACGGCCCGACCTCTCTTCTGGTCGGGCCTGTTCGACCTGTTCGGTCGTGATTTCGATGACCCGCTCGCTCGCCAGCTTCACGTCGACGGCTGCGGTTACAAACAACTCGTCGCAAACCGCCAGGTGGTGCCGACGGGCTTGTCGCAACCTCTCGATGGTTTCGTTCGAGCATCGGAAGTCGAGCACTTCACCGAAGGGGCGCTGTCCGAGACTGTCGTTCTGGAGAAAGTGCGCGAGTGGCCAAGCTTGAGCGGCCTGCAAGGAAAGATCATCGTTTCCGAGGTTGCCGGTCAGCTAAGGAAACTCGGATTCGCTGGGATACATGCGACGACACTCACCGACCTCCTTCGCCGTGAGATGGGCAGGGAAAACCGGTTAGACGTAGAACTCGCGACGAGGCTGGGAAACGTCATCACCCTGCACGCAATAGAGAATACGCCACTCGGCCAGGAGCGCCGCGGCATTCTTGCGGCTGCAAGTAATGCGAAATTTCGTTCCCGAGACGGCACTTGGTGTTCCGTCCGAAACCTCAGCTCAGAAGCCACTGGCACGGAAGACGAGATACTGCTCTGCGGCTTCGCGCCGGAAAATGCTCTTCTGGACGGAAGCTACCAAGGCGCTGCCCTCGAATTCTTCAAAGTCGCGCGCGCGGAATCGGGCTATGGTCCCCAAGCTCGGCATCTCCACGAATGGGCAATGAATGCCCACGACAATGACCGCCGCCGAGCCGTTCTCCGCTACATTATTTCCGGGCGACAAGGCGGGGCCCTAGCTGGTGCGGTGCTTGGCGATATCCCAGCCTGGTTGCCGCAACCCTTTGAACGCCTCCTGTGGGAACCGTTGATTTCCGATTGGTCGGATGAGGAAAAGAAGCGCTTGCTCCTTGAACTCGGGGCTCATGATCTGTTCGACCTCAACCGACTTCAGCCATCCAGCGAGGGTCCTGACGCAGACCCTCAAGTCGTCTTGGAGGCGATTCACGACTGGTGGACAGGGGTCGGCGATACCCAGAGGGACGCCTACGCAAAGGGCATCTATCCAGAAGACTTTTCGCCGTCGCGGCTACAAGAGACTGACAACCGAGCGATATGGTTCACCATGTTCGCCTTGGCCTGCTTCCAGTCCCTGGGCCGCACGCAAGATGAACAGCACCGCGCGTTCGTCGAACGTGGGCAGCGAGAAGGTTGGTGGCAGGCGCTCGCGGTATCGGAGCCGCCTGCCAATGTCCAACCATGGCTCGACCGTCTGGAGCGTTGGAGCGCGCCAGATCAAATTGACCAGGAATTCTTTCTGTGGCGGCGCGCGCTGGTTGACTTGTACACCTTTTGTCGTGGACTTGATGAATACGTCGAGATCTTCAACAGACTTCCGCACCTGATCCGGGATGGAGGACAAGTCTCGCTGGATGTGATCCTCCGGCCGAGCTTCGCTCCAATCCTGGGGCCCCTTGGTTTGGACGCCGCGCCGATAAATCGCTCACTGGGGATCGGCGTAAACTGGATGGTGCGTGAATTGTTGCGTTATGAGGTATACGAGGCCGACGATTCCATCTTGATGGCGCCGTACTGCTGGGCACCTACGGGACGTGTTCGCGGGCTGTTGAATGCGTTAGGGGCAGACGTCGGAGTTGAGGCCGACATGGATGTCAGTCCGGCAATCTATAGTTTTGTTGTACTGCATATCGGTACCGATCACGCCAGCTTTGCCGGCGACTTCGATCTTCCGCTGCAATTGATAACCCGAATCGAGAACAGGGCCGCGCTGGACCAATGTTTCGCCGAAGCCGGCATGGAGGCTCCTGTTCTTGGAGATACCGAGGGAAACGGTTCAGAGGATGAACCTGTAGCAGGGATAAGTGGCGAGTGACGAATACCATGCAGCGCTTGGAGACGGGTACGCCCGTCAATCACCCGCGACATGGAAGCGGACGAGTGGTCGTGGACATGGGTGGCACCGTCGTCGTGCGGTTTGGCGGGGCGGTCGAGCAGGTCCTCGCCGACGAACTTACCGCTGCACTGTCGCTTCATGCGGCACTTCGCGACGGGATATTGGGCGATCCGGTCGACGCAGTCGTTCGAGCACAAGCGCTCGCCATTGGGTCAGTCAACGATCAGTGGGGCGTGTTCTCGCGGTCTCGTGTCCAGTTACTGCCGCATCAGTTGTGGGTTTGTCGGAAGGTGAACCAGGAGTGGCCTTTCCGTTGGCTCGTCGCGGACGATGTGGGACTCGGAAAGACGATCGAGTGCGGTTTGGTGCTGATGCCCTTGATCTCTTCGGCCCGTGTGCGCCGGCTATTAGTCCTCGCGCCCGCGAAGTTAGTTCCACAATGGCAGTTTCGCTTGAAGGACATGTTCGATATTCGGCTTCAGCGCTACGTATCCGAAGCAGATACGCCACGCGGCGACTTCTGGGCCACCGCGTCGATGGTTGTCGCCTCGTTTCACACTTTGCGGGATGACCGTCGTGGCGCGCGCCGGAGGCTCCTGGATGCGGATCCTTGGGACTTGGTGATCGTCGACGAGGCGCATCATCTGAGTATCGACGCACGAACAGGAGAAACTCTCGCCTACAGCCTCTTATCGGAGATGGAGGAGAGAAAGAAGATTAACTCTGTGCTTTTTTTTACCGGCACTCCTCATCGAGGGAAAGATTTCGGATTCTTCGGGCTGATGCATCTCATCCGCCCCGATCTTTTCGATCCCGAATGGGACAGGGAAGAACAGCTCACCCGACTACCAAGGGCGATGATCAGGAACAACAGAGCAGCCGCGACGGATCTACAGGGGAACAAACTGTTTCAACCGGTTAGCGTATTCAACCGGGAGTATCGATATAGCCTCGAAGAGTCTCGATTCTATCGCACGCTCAGTGCGTTTATTCTGGACGGACGCGCGTATGCGGCGACTCTCGATGGGCGCGCGCAAACAGCCCGCATGCTCGTGCTTATCACTCTCCAAAAGCTAGCTGCCAGCTCCATCGCAGCCATACGGAACGCGCTCAGGAAACGAAGGGCGATGCTCGAGCAATCTGTCCGCCGCTCGGAGATTGGGGCGTCTGTCGAGCTTCCCGACGACGCTGAGACTACGCTTGATGAGATCGCCGAAGCGGAGGAAGCGCTGCCCGGCCGCGCTACGATTACGTTGATGGAAGACGAGATCGATCGCCTCGACGAGTTGATCGATCTCAGCGAAGGAATCTCGGTCGAGACAAAAGTCGAATGTCTATTGTCTATGATCGGCGAAGAATTCCCGCCAGAGGAATCCGTTCTTCTTTTTTCGGAATACAAAGCCACACAGGCATTGGTTGTAAACGCGCTACATCGTCGCTTCGGCTTCGGTTCGGCTACGTTTATCAATGGAGATGATAGGCTCGATGGTATAGCACAGGCGTCCGGTTCCTTCGAGACGATCAATATTCCGCGTGAACATGCGGCCGAAATGTTCAATGCTGGAAAGATTCGCTTCCTCGTATCGACGGAAGCCGGTGGCGAGGGTATCGACCTGCAGGAACATTGCGCTGTACTGGTTCACGTGGACATGCCGTGGAACCCCATGCGCTTGCACCAGCGGGTTGGACGGTTGTCCCGTTATGGCCAGCAACGGCCGGTTTCCGCCTATATTCTACGCAATCCGGAGACAGTCGAGGCCCGTATCTGGGATCTTCTCACCGAGAAGCTGGAGCGAATTCAACCGGCTCTTTCTTCGGTCATGGAAGAACGGGAGGACATTTCCCAACTCGTTATTGGCATGACGGGAAACTCGACCTTCAACGAGCTGTTTTCGGAAGCTCAGGAAATCTCCGAAGAACGACTGGATGTTTGGTTCGATCAAGCTACGGCGACGCTAGGAGGGGATGACGTCGTTGAGGCAGCTCGCAATCTTCTCGGAAACGTCTCGCGGTTCGATTTTCAACAAGTCGGCGAGGATCTACCGAAAGTGGACCTTGGAGATCTCAACCAGTTCTTCCACCATGCCGTGAGCCGACACGGTCGTCGGATATTCAGGCGTGATCAAGGCCTGGAGATTAGAACCCCTAATGAATGGAAGTCTCGCAGCTATGCAGTCAGAGACAAGTACTTGGGGCTCGTTTTTGATCGGAGTCTGCGCGGTACGAACGCGGCATCCCGCGTGCTTGGAGTTGGCCATACGCTTTTCGACATCGCAATTCAGGAAGCTCGTGGTCTCCCGGTGCGCGTCGCCTGTGTGCAAGGGATCACCTCGCCGATTCTCATCGTTACAGTCGAGGACGAGGTGACGGGTACGGGGTCACTAGTTCATCAAGTGGTATTTGGGATACGCGAAGAAGAAGGTGAAGTCTTGGTAATGCGCGACTGGGAACTCCTGAAGAAACTCAACACCCTTGCGCTTGGGAGGCCTTCTGAAAATGTTTTTCCGACCGTTGACGTGGGATCGGAAGTCACCCGGTTGGAACGTGCATTTGACGTCGATCTCGCTGCTCATGCGGCAACCTTGCACAGACCAATCTCTTGGCCCGAATTGTTACTTCTTCCAAGCTCGTAACACTAGCGGATGGTCCGTTATTTGCTCAACCTGCCAACGTGGCACTTTGGCGATCCTGCTGACGATGCGATTGGGAATGCTTTGAGGGGATCATGGGCGAAGTGGGCGGCCGAAGGCGGCCCTCTTTCTGAGCGATGAGGAGCCTGAGGGATCGGAGGCCTAGGATCGGGTGGCCATCGAGCGAGGAATCCAGAGGGCCTGGAACTCGAAAGGGAGACTATCCGATGGCGACCTTGCGGGACATACGGGCTCCGAAGCCGACTTCAGGTAGGTTGCGCATGAACTCGGGCACCAAGACAACGGAAGGTGCGAAATGAGAGCGATGCCGATGGAAGGGGAGGCGCCACCGCGAATCGAGCGCCTGAAGGTGCGGAATTTTCGCGCATTGCGGGATGTCGAATTGACGCATCTGACGCCGCTTACTGTACTGCTTGGTCCCAACGGTAGCGGAAAATCCACGGTGTTCGACGTGTTCGCCTTTCTGGCCGAATGCTTCGAAACCGGTTTGCGCCGGGCGTGGGAAAAGCGCGGTCGCGCGCGGGAGTTGAAATCGCGCGATGGATTCGGTCCGACCCTGATCGAAATCGCCTACCGCGAACAGCCGAATCATCCTCTCATCACCTATCACCTCGAAGTGGACGAGAAAAACGGCAGGCCGGTCGTGGTGTGGGAATGGCTCCGATGGAGACGGGGACGCTATGGACAGCCCTTCAGGTTTCTCGACTACGCCGACGGAGAAGGGCGGGTCATCTCGGGGGAACTGCCGGACGCGGAAGATGAGCGGATCGAGGTTCCCCTGAGTTCTCCCGACACCCTCGCAGTCAACGCGCTCGGCCAATTGGCGGGAAACCCCCGCGTAGTCGCGCTGCGCGATTTCATCATGGGGTGGCATGTGTCCTACCTCTCTTCGGAGGACGCTAGGGGACAGCCCGAAGCGGGACCGCAGGAGCGCCTGAGCAAGACAGGGGACAACCTCGCTAACGTGATCCAGTACCTGTCCGAAGAGCACCCGGAGTTTCTGGAATTCATTTTCGACAGGCTCCGGGAAAGGGTGCCCAGGATCGAGACGGTGACGGCGGACCAGATGCCGGACGGGAGGTTGTTGCTGCAAATCAAGGACGCCCCGTTCGCGGAGCCGGTCATGGCGCGTTTCGCGTCGGACGGCACGCTCAAGATGCTCGCCTATCTGGTGTTGCTGAACGACCCGGTTCCGCCGCCGTTCATCGGAATCGAGGAGCCGGAGAACTTCCTCCATCCCCGCCTGCTCCACGGGCTGGCCGAGGAATGCCGAGAAGCGGCGGAGATGACGCAGATCCTCGTGACCACCCATTCGCCGTTTTTCCTCGACGCGCTGCGCCCCGACGAAGTGCGGGTGCTGTGGCGGGACGAAGCCGGCTACACGCAATGTCACCCCCTGGACCGGAATGAAAAGGTCATGGCGTTCATGGACGCTGGCGCCCTGCTGGGCGATCTCTGGATGGAGGGACATTTTGGGGTCGGAGATCCGCTGACCGGAGGCGGAATGCCGACCCGGAATGGAGGCGGACGCTGACATGCCCGCCTCCCATTTCGAGTTTCTCGTGGAAGAACTTTCCATGAAGGCGTTTCTTGAAGCCTGGTTGCGCAATTTTCTACCTGAGGGCTGCACGTTCGAAATATTCACGTTCCGGGGCAAACATGCATTGCTGCGAAACCTCCCCGACCGCCTCAGGGGTTATTCGGCATGGATGCAGATAGAGCATCGGATTGTGGTCGTCGTAGACCGCGACAGAGACGAATGCGAAGACCTCAAGACGACACTTGAGGAAATCTGCCAAAACATGGGTCTTCGATCGAGACGGGCCGTGGGCGGTCCCGATTGGCAGGTCGTTACGAGGATCGCCATAGAAGAGCTGGAGGCGTGGTATTTCGGCGACTGGGAAGCAGTATGTACGGCCTATCCCGGAGTTTCCGCGAACATTCCGGGCCAGGCTCGTTACCGGCACCCTGACGCGATCGCGGGCGGCACTTGGGAGGCATTCGAGCGGATCTTACGGAAACACGGCTATTTCAAGACGGGACTGGCCAAGGTACAGGCCGCCACCGCTGTCGGCCAACACATCGACCCGGCGCGCAACCGGTCCCATAGCTTCGCCGTGTTCCGCGACGCCATCGCCGAGGCCGCCGCGTGACGTTCAGCGACTCCGAGGTCGAGGCCGCGCCCTCGAATGGCCCGAAGACTTTGGCTGCCCAACGAACTTCCGGGCAATAGGCCGGTATCGGGCGAGGACGAACTATGGCCGGACCGGCTGCTTCGATGTCCGACCGCAATCCCGGCGCGATGCCCCTGGAGCGTCCTGACGCGAATCGCCAGCCGGACCAGCTTGACGCGCGCAGCCGGGCCGATGTCCGCCGGTTGCCGGAACGTCCGGCCCGGACCCCGACACCGATAACCTCAGATACCGGCACTGCAAAGGCGCCGAACCGGAGCCCCTGCGCGCTCAACATCAAGCGATAATCGCGCCTTCTCGAGAATAAGTCGGGCTAACGGCTTGCCCGAATTCCTGAACGACAGACTGATGAAACGTAACCATCCGCCGGAGACCGCAGGGTGAACTGGCCCGAGTTTGGCGGCGAGGAGTAGTGCGCAGTGGACGGTCGGCCTAAGCGGCCAGATCGTGCCGCTGTTCGGGGACCCAGTTCCAGGGGAGGAGTTCGTCGAGCCGGTTCTGCGGCGTCCCGGCGATGCGGCGGAGGACATCGGCGAGCCAGGCCTGCGGGTCGACGTCGTTGAGCTTGGCGGTGCCGATGAGGGTGTACATCGCCGCCGCGCGCACGCCGCCGCGGTCGGAACCGGCGAACAACCAACTGCGTCTTCCGAGGGCGATACCGCGGAGCGCCCTCTCGACCGCATTGTTGGTCAGGCAGATGCGGCCGTCCTCGGGGAAGCGGGCGAACAGCTCCCAGCGCCTGAGCATGTAATCCATCGCCTTGGCCACCGGGGAATGGCGCGACAGCTTCCTGCGCTCGGTCTCCATCCAGTCCTTGAGGTCGGCCAGCGCCGGCGCGCTGAGTTCCTGGCGCACGGCGCGGCGCTCTTCGGCGGACTTGCCGACGATCCCGCGCTCGATGTCGAACAGCACGTCGATCCGCTTCACCGCCTCGAGAGCCACGGGCGAGATCGGCGGCGCGTTCCCGCCGCGCCGCTTGCCGGTCGCGATGTCGGCGAGCTCGAAGAACTTCCTCCGCGCGTGGCTCCAGCATGGGGCCTCGGTGACCGGCCCCGGCGATCTGGCGGCCGCATACAGACGGTTGAACCCGGCATAGAGGTCGGCCTGGAGGATGCCGGAGAAGCTCTTCAGGTGCTCGACCGGGTGGACGCCGGAGCGGTCCCGCGAGTAGCGGAACAGAACCGCCGGCGGGTCGGGACCGCCGAACGGCCGGTCGTCGCGCACATAGGCCCAGGCCCGCGCCGTGGCGCACCTGCCCCTGGCCAGCACCGGCACCGGGGTGTCGTCGCCGTGCAACCGCTCCGCCGCCAGAACATGTCTGGCGATCAGATCGTGCAGCGGCTTCAGCGCCACCGCGCACGCGCCCACCTGATCGGCCAGCGTCGACAGGCTGAGATCGACCCCCTCGCGCGCATAGCGGTCGCGCTGGCGGTTGAGCGGCTGGTGCTGGCCGTACTTCTCGAACACGATGGTCGCCAGAAGGTTGGGACCTGCCCAGCCCCGCGGCGTCGCGTGGAACGGCGCCGGCGGCTGGCCGATCTTCTCGCAATCCCGGCAGGTGAACTTCTCGCGCACCGTCTGGATCACCTTCCAGCGGCGCGGGATGACCTCCAGCGTCTCGGTGATGTCCTCGCCGATCTTCGACAGCTTCTCCGAGCCGCAGCACGAACACGAGGTCGGCCCCGGCACCACCACCCGCTCGCGCGGCAGGTGCGCCGGAAACGGCTTGCGCCCGGACCGGCGCCGCTTGAACCCCTTCACCTCCGAGGTCTTCTCCGCCGCCCGCTCGGCCACCAGCTCGTCCTCGGTCGCGCTCGCCTCAAGCTCGTCGAGCTGAAGCTCCAGCTGGTCGAGAAGCCGCTCCTTGCGCTCCGAGCGCCGACCGTAGAGCTCGCGCCGCAGCTTCTCGATCGCCAGCTTGAGGAACGCGATCTCGGCCTCCGCGTCCGACACCCGGGCCGCCTCGTTGGCGGCCCGGGCCTCAGCCTCGGACGCCCTCGCCTCGGCCGCCGCAAGCGCCTCCCTCAGCGCGTCGATCCCGGACCCCTCGGTCATGCCCGAAAGCCCAGCACATCGCCCGATTCGACGCGACACCCGCCGCGCCGGGTGAGTCATTTTGTCGCGGATCAACCGGCACGCGACGGCCGCCAGGTTCGCACCGGGTTCCGCCAATCGATCCCCTCGAGCAGGTAGCCGAGCTGCGCCGCGCTGATCGACACCGCGCCGCCCGACGTCGCCGGCCACTGGAACCGGCCGCGCTCAAGACGCTTGGCATACAGCGAGATCCCTACCCCGTCATGCCAGAGGCATTTCACGAGGTCGCCGCGACGGCCCCGGAAAATGTAGAGATCGCCCGCGTGAGGGTCGCGCCCGAGATCCTCCTGGACCTGCAGCGCAAGCGTGTTCATGCCGCGCCGCATGTCGGTCACCCCGGTCGCCAGCCACACCCGAACCCCGCCCGGTACCGGGATCATCGCCGGCCCAGAACCGCAAGAACCCGCGCCAGCGCCGAGCCGTCCACCTCGCGGTCGACGATCACCCGCGAACCGTCCGACAGCGCGATCTCCATCCGTCCCGCCGCCGACCCAGAGCCGGTCGTGCTCTCCGTCGGCGCCGCCGGCGGCCCGGCCGGCTCGACAACCACCGGCACCAGACCGCCGCTCCCCGCCCCGGCAGCCCGCTTGCCGTAGCGCCGCCGCCAGGTGAACAGCAGGTTCGCGTTCACGTCGTTGCGCCGCGCCACCACCGATACCGATACCCCCGGCTGATAGCTCTCCGCGACGATCCGAAGCCGCTCGGCCTCGCTCCAGCGACGACGACGGGAAACCGGGCGCGCAGGCCCGACCCCAAACTCCTCATCCGAATCCGACATCTGCGATCGTGTCCACTTAAACCCAGATGGACACCTCGCAGGTGCCCACTCCCGATCGCACAGCCTCGTCACATCACGCTAAACAGGGAAGGCGGTCCACGGCGGAGGGTTACGATGAAACAGAAAGGGATGCAAGTCATACCCGACGTCAAGTGGACCCGAATTCGCCGTGTTCAATTGGATTCGCCTCGCGGGTATGCATCCGCTGAAGACCGCAGGGTATCGTGGGCTGAGTTTGGCGGCGAGGAATGCCGTTATTGAAGTGCGGGACGGGCTTTCGGCCTAAGCGGCCAGATCGTGCCGCTGCTCGGGGGCCCAGTTCCACGGGAGGAGTTCGTGGAGCCGGGTCTGCGGCGTGTCCGCGATGCGGCCGAGGACATCGGCGAGCCAGGCCTGCGGATCGACGTCGTTGAGCTTGGCGGTGCCGATCAGCGTATACATCGCCGCCGCGCGCACGCCGCCACGGTCGGAGCCGGCGAAGAGCCATGATTTTCTGCCCAGGGCAATACCCCTGAGGGCCCTTTCGGCCGGGTTATGCCGATATCGGCATAATGCGGCGCATGCCGATAACCGGATTATGCCGCGTTCTGGTCGCAACCCCTTGATCCGACTGACTGCCGGTCTCGATATCGCGGCATAATCAAAGCCCTTCGAGGTAGTCCAGCAAGGCGTCGGATGGCCGGTATCGGCCGGGTGGCGTGTCGACCGGCCTGGTCCTTTCCATCGCCTTTTCCTTCACCTGCAGATCGGCGTGGAGATAGATCTGGGTCGTCTCGACGGATTCGTGCCCGAGCCAGAGCGCGATGACGGTGCAACCGACGCCATTGTGCAGTAGCTCCATCGCTGCCGTGTGGCGCAGGCAATGCGGGGTTACATGCTTGCCCTTGAGCGTCGGACAGCGCTCGGCCGCCAGAGCGGCGTACTTTCGGACGATGCGCTCGACCGCGTCACGGCTGAGACGGCCATTTCGGTTGCTCACGAACAATGGCCGGTCGGCCGTGTCGGCGCGCTCGTCGAGCCAGACGCCGAGTATTGCCGCCGTGTCCGCCCTGAGCGGTGTCGAACGATCCTTGCGCCCCTTGCCGCGGCACCGGACATGGGCGCCCGTGCCGAGAACGACATCGCCGCAGCGGAGGCCGATCAGCTCGGAGACCCTGATCCCGGTCTGCACGCACAGATGCAGAAGGGCCCGGTCCCGCCGCCCGTACCAGGTCGACAGGTCGGGAGCGGCGAGAAGCGCCTCCATTTGTTCGCGGTCGAGGTAGTCGATCATGCGCTTCTCGTGCCGCTTCGAGGGCAGGGCGAGCACCCGCTGACAATGGTGCAGGAGCTCCGGCTCGTTGATCGCGACGTATTTGAAGAACGACCGGATCGCCGCCAGCCTGGTGTTTCGGCTGCGGGCGCTGTTGCCCCGCGAGGTCTCGACGAAGTCGAGGAATCTGCCGACAAGATCGGCATCGATATCGGTGACCAGAAGATCGGTCGGCTGGCGGCCGAGACGGTCCGTGGCAAAGGTCAGCAGCAGCCGGAAGGTGTCGCGATAGCTCGCTACCGTGTTAGCGCTGGCCGCGAGCTGATTGGCGAGCCGTTCAGTGAAGAACCATTGCACGAAGATGGGGAGCGGGTATCTCGTCACGATCCCTCTCCATCGTCGAAGGATCTTTCGGCGCGCTCGCTGGCCAGCCGCAGCAGTTCGGGCACGGCCTCGATGTACCAGTATGTGTCGGCGGGATTCGTGTGGCCCAGCCAGGTGCTGAGCTTGTACATCTCGCGATCGGGGTCGCGTCCCGACCGGAACCAGTCGAGGATCGTCATCGAGGCCATGGTGTGACGCAGATCGTGGATCCGGGGGCCGCTTCCGCGTCCTGCTTTCGGTTCTCGGAAGGCGATGTTCCGGCGGACCAGGGTGAAGTTGTACCCGGCCGTGTGTATGCTCAGCCGCCGTCCGTTCTCGCCGACGAAGAATGCCGCCGGTGTGGCGCCGAGAACCCGGTTCCGCAGAGTGCGGTAGGCGCCCAGGCGTCCTGCGGTGCAAGCCGTGAACGGAACGATGCGCCATCTTTCGTTCTTGGCGTGCCTGACATGCAGCACGGCCCGGTCGAGATCGACGTCTCCATCATCGAGCCCGACGGCTTCGCCGATCCGCAACCCGGTGACCGCCAGCACCCCGAACAGGGTCGCATAGGTCGCGCCCCGCAATCCCCGGCGCGACGGCAGCCGTGCGGCTTCGGTGACGATCCGGGCGATCTCGTCATCGGTGTAGATGTAAGGCCGTTGGCGCCGTTGCCGGTTCGGGATCAGCCCTCTCGGTGGGACCACCGTCCGCGGATCGATCCCTTGAAGCCAGGCCGCGAAGCCACGCACGACGGACAGCCGGATCGCCCAGGTGTGCGTACCGGCCGTACCGAACCGGTCCTTCCACCGCAGGAACAGATCGGTCGTGATCCATTCGTCTCCCTCGGCGTCAGCAAAGGTAACGAAGGGACGCAGGATGAGGCCGCTGGACGCCAGATCGCCGCCATAACGACGGCGTTCGGCGAGATACCGGTCGAGAAGGTCCGCGTACGAAGTCATCGGACCTCTCCCCGTACCGGCCACGGCCGTGCGAGCGGGCGCAGGGCCTCGATGTCGTAGCGGGCATAGATCGTGGTCGTGGTGCTCTCTCGGTGGCGCAGGACATCGCCGACCTCATCCAGCGAGGCGCCCTTGCCCAGCATTCCGACGGCGAGCGAATGGCGCAGCAGATGGGTGCGAACCTCGCCTCGAGGTGGCTTCAGGCCCGTTCGCGCAAAAGCCTTGCGGAGTATCCTCCTGACGGCCAGGGACGAGGCGAACGGCCGGTGAGGCGCTTTGGCGGTGACGAAGAGATGACGCTCGCCGCCGGCGCGGCCGTCCTGAAGATAGGCTGCAATCGCCTCGCCGACGTCGACCGGAAGCGGCATGCGTTCGTGCTGTCCGCCCTTGCCGCGGATCAGGATCTCTCCGGCTCGCCAGTCGAGGTCCTCGAGCCGGATCGCGATCACTTCCTGTGCGCGCAGGCCAAGCCGTGCCATCAGCAGCAGCATCGCGTGGTCGCGACGGCCGATCCCGTCGTCGCTGCCGGCCGCATCGACCAGCCGCCGTATATCGTCGGGCTCCAGATGGCGTGTCAGGGAACCGGAACCTCGTTTTGCAACCCGCGGAACGCAGAGCGCCAGGTCATGCTGGATCCTTCCGGTCGCGAACAGGAAGCCGAAGAGGCTGCGCAGACACGTTGCCTTGTAGTCGAGACCGACCCCGCCCGTTGCCGTGTCCGGAGAATCGAGGAAGCTCACGATGTCGTCGCGCGCGATGGTGTTCAGATCGCCGGGCGCCGTGCCGAAACGGAAGGTCAGGAACCGCTTCATGACGCCCCGCCGGATCGAAATGGTCTTGGCGCTCAGCCCCCGCTGGCGATACAGCCAGTCGCAATACGCCAGGCTCAGCTCGTCAAGCGAACCGGGCGCCGGAGGTGCGGCGGGCGAGGGCGGCGCGATCACGCCGGCATCGATGAGATGCTCGACGAATCGAGCGATGTATCCCTTCCGCTCCTGTCCCGCCGAAAGTTCATTGCCGATCTCTCCGGCGTCGAGCCCGCGGACCTCAACCTGTGCGCAGAACTCATCGATCGCGCGCTGGTAGTGGCCGATTGTCCGTGCCGCGTAGCCAAGCTGGCGGAGTTCCGTCAGGAACGTGTCACGATGGGGCTCCAGCCAACCGACGCCCTTGGATGCTGAAGGTCGCTTGCGATCGAGAATCGAAGACACGGGCCGCTCCTCTCCCTGTGAGGTGATTGGAGCGACCACCATCGAACATTCCGGCCGCCACGCCGAAATCGACCATTGCCGCCAGACTGCTCAAGGTCGGCTGCGCGGGAAAATCGGGCGATTACAAGCAATCCGAAGCTCTCGAGGCTCCGGATTATGCCGCGATATCGAGACCGGCAGTCAGTCGGATCAAGGGGTTGCGACCAGAACGCGGCATAATCCGGTTATCGGCATGCGCGGCATTGTTCGTCAGGCAGATGCGGCCGTCGTCGAGGAAGCGGGCGAACAGCTCCCAGCGCCTGAGCATGTAGTCCATCGCCTTGGCCACCGGGGAATGCTTCGACAGCTTCACCCGCTCGGCCCGCATCCACTCCTTGAGACCGGCCAGCACCGGCGCGCTGAGTTCCTTGCGCACGGCGAGGCGCTGCTCGGCGGACTTGCCGACGATCCCGCGTTCGATGTCGAACAGCACGTCGATCCGCTTCACCGCCTCCAGCGCCAGCGGCGAGACCGGCGGCGGGTCCTTGCCGCGCCACTTCCTGGCCGCGATGTCGGCGAGATCGAAGAACTTGCGCCGGGAATGCGACCAGCACGGAGCTTCGGTGACCGGCCCGGGCGATCTCCCGGCCACGTAGAGGGGGTTGTAGCCGGCGTAGACATCGGCCTGGAGGATGCCGGTGAAGCGCTCCAGATGCTCGACCGGGTGGACGCCGGAGCGGTCGCGCGAGTAGCGGAACAGCACCGCCGGCGGGTCCGGCCCGCCGAACGGCCCGTCGTCGCGCACATAGACCCAGGCCCGGCCGGTGGCGCACCTGCCTTTGGCCAGCACCGGCACCGGGGTGTCGTCGCCATGCAAGCGCTCCGCCGCCAGCACATGGTCCGCGATCAGGTCGTGC
Source organism: Alphaproteobacteria bacterium (assembly GCA_965202835.1). Lineage (GTDB taxonomy): Bacteria > Pseudomonadota > Alphaproteobacteria > MPNO01 > MPNO01 > MPNO01. The sequence continues at coordinate 154,288 of CBDBCA010000005.1, forward strand.
AGCGGCCTGAGCGCCACCGTGCAGGCGCCGACCTGGTCGGCCAGCGTCGACAGGCTGAGGTCGACGCCCTCGCGCGCGTAGCGGTCGCGCTGGCGGTTGAGCGGCTGGTGCTGGCCGTACTTCTCGAACAGGATCATCGCCAGCAGGTTGGGACCAGCCCAGCCCCGCGGCGTCGGGTGGAACGGCGCCGGCGGCTGCGAGATCTTCTCGCAAGCTCGGCAGGTGAACTTCTCGCGCACCGTCTGGATCACCTTCCACCGGCGCGGGACCGCCTCCAGCGTCTCGGTCACGTCCTCGCCGATCTTCGACAGCCGATCCGAGCCGCAGCAAGCGCAGGCGGTCGGTCCGGGCACCACCACCCGCTCGCGCGGCAGGCGCGCGGGGAACGGCTTGCGGGAAGGCCGGCGCCGGGTGAAGCCCTGGACCTCGGTGGTCTCCGCCGCCGCCTTCTCGGCCGCCAGCTCGTCCTCGGTCGCGCTCGCCTCAAGCTCGTCGAGCTGGAGTTCCAGCTGATCGAGAAGACGCTGCTTGCGCTCCGAGCGTTGACCGTGGATCTCGCGCTGGAGCTTCTTGATCGTCAGCTTCAGGAAGGCGATCTCCGCCTCGGCGTCGGACACCTTCGCCACCGCCACCGCGGCCCGCACCTCGGCCTCGGTCGCCTTCGCCTCGGCCCTGGAGGCCTCGGCTTCGGCCCTGGAAGCCTTGGCCTCCGCCGCCGCGAGCGCCGTCTTCAGGGCTGCGATGTCGGTCCCGTCGGGCATCGACGGAATCGAATCACAGCGTCCGATTCGGCGCCACAACAATCCTCGCGATCGCGCCGCCCGGCCGCCGATCAGCCCGCGCGCGCCGGTCGCCAGCTGCGAACCGGGTTCCGCCAATCGATCCCTTCAAGCAAATAGCCGAGCTGCGCCGCGCTGATCGACACCGCCCCGCCCGACGTCACCGGCCACTGGAACCGGCCCCGCTCAAGACGCTTCGCATAGAGCGAGATGCCAACCCCGTCGTGCCACAAAATTTTCACCAGGTCGTCTTTGCGTCCCCGGAACACATAGAGATCGCCCGCATGAGGGTCGCGCCCGAGGCCCTCCTGGACCTGCAGCGCCAGCGTGTTCATGCCGCGCCGCATGTCGGTCACCCCGCTCGCCAGCCAGACGCGAACCCCGCCCGGAACAGGGATCATCGCCGCGCCAGGGCCGAAAGAACCCGACCCAGCGCCGCGCCGTCCACCTCCCGGTCGACGATCACCCGAGAGCCGTCCGCCAGCGCGATCTCCATCCGGCCCACCGCCGACGCGTCCGCGCCGGCATCGGGCGGCGGCAGCATGCGATCAGGCTCGACAACCACCGGCACGAAACCGCCCTGCTCGCGAAACCGGCGCCGCCAGTTGAACACCAGGTTCGCGTTCACGTCGTTGCGCCGCGCCACCACAGAAACCGATACCCCGGGCTGGTAGCTCTCGGCGACGATCCGCCGCTTCTCGGCCTCGCTCCAGCGCCGGCGTGGCGAAACCGGGCATACCTGCCCGGACCCCAACTTCTCCAATCCATCCGACATGTGTGATCGTGTCCACTCGGTCCCTGGTGGACACCTCCATGGTGTCCACTTCCCGATCGGACAGCTTCACGCGATCACACTACCCGGGGAAGGCGGCCCACGCCGGAGGGTTACCCTCGCGGAGCGTAAGCAGCGAATGACTGGGGCGACTATCGAGATGGCGAAGAAGGCGTTTCATGTAGCGCTAGGAGACAGGCGTCTCTGCACGTCAGTCTTCACTTTGTACCGAGTCTGTTTTGTATGTGGAGGCGCGCACCGCGCCTCCAGTGCCACGGTGGCAGCACGTGCCCCCGCCAGATCCCTCGGCGCGCCGCCCTGGCCTCTTGTTCCTGTACGAAATATTCAGTCGAATATTTTCGATACGCAAAAGCCCAGCCTTCGGACACTAACCACGAACCAATGTCGACATCTGCTACGTAGCACTTCGCCAATGTGCGCCCGTAGCGATCAATGTCAACCGCGTCACATTCAACGACATGGCCGGAAATACGCCGCTCTAGCGCAGATCGAGCTGCATCGCCACAAGGCCAACTATCCCCATCAACCAAGCATATCTGACCAAGTTCGGGAGCATCAACTCCCTGTAGGCGAACCCGCTTGCCTTTAATTGAGAGAGAGTCTCCATCTAAAACAGCGGCCCAATCAACCAGAGGCTCCCAAACCCCACCCGCATCAGGAGAATCCCGCAGCGTCGCACGCAGGGTCGGTGCCGTAGTCGTTGCCACTTCAGGAGCCACGGTCGACTCTTCAGCTAAGCGTTGGGGCTGATATATGGCAGTTAGAACGGACACGGACGATGGGCTTACTATCCCGAAAATGGCGAGAAATGTCGTCATAGACACAGCCAACAAAATTAGAAGGGCAAAGCTGGAAACCACCTTTGCCATAAGCTTCCAGTACGGATCTGTTGATCGAATCATTCGATCGAGCGCGTACACTGCCAGAGCAATCACAAACACGACTCCGACTGTCTGGAGGATGCCTCGAAGGTTACCCCAGCTCGCGATGGCAGCAGACAGTGTGAAGAAAAACAAGACAACAAAAAGAACCTGGTTAATACGAGTCGGCAAATTGGCCTGCGTAAGAATTGCAGCGGGGGATGGCATAACTCCGCACAATTCGAGTAATCGTCCAATCAAACGATGGAGGTTGTCGACCAGACCATTGCGACCATGGGGCGGGCCGTCGCCTTTCGGAGCAGGAGGGTCATTGGTTGGACGACCAAACAAGAGCGTACTCACCAATTCAAGTGAGCGCTTCGTAGCAAGTGCCCGTTCGTCGGGTCATTTTATTTGAGCCAAGCATCGGATGTCTCGCATTTGGTTCACTGTCAAGCTCGGAATACGCGCCGGTGTTCCACTAACCCCGGACACGTGGTGGTAATTCAGGACAACTCCTCTATGAGGTCGCCAAACGGATGGTCTAACCAGGGTAGACGCAGCACCATCGAAGCGTTCTTTCTTCATCTGTGGGTGGCGCCGTAGAGCGCGTCGCTGCGGGAACCTATGGACGTGAGGGCGGATACCAATTTCTGTTGACGGGGAAACCAGGGCTTCCGTTTTCGTTGAATGATCATATTGATAGGCCTTGTGGATCGCGGCTAGGTCGAGCATCTCGCGAACAGTCACCTTGGCACTAGCGACAGTAGAGGGCTTGGTCACATATTTGAGTCCTGAGCAGAGTATACCCGAACCATTCGCGAGAATAACGAACTCATTTTCGTTGCGACAGAGGTCGCGGCCCGGACTTTGTTAATGCAAGTGGCGGTGTCACACTCTATCTCCTAATTTGGGACGCAGCAGCGCGTCGTAGGTCGACACCCCGCCCGCGTCGAGCGAGAGCACGCGGAGAAGCTCGTACTCGGTGGCGGTGAGCCGCACCGGATGAGGAATGCCGCCGCCGGACGATCGTGAAGCGGATCATCCCCTGCGCGTGGCGGCGCTGCGGCTGCTTCTTCTGTCGGGGTGTCGGAAGTCGGAGATCCTGACCCTGGAATGGCGCTTCTACCGGGAAGGCAACCTCCATCTGCCGGATGGCAAGACGGGACCGCGCACGGTCTGGCTGTGCGCCTCGGCGCGGCCGATTGTCGACGGCCTGTCGCGATCCGGCCGCTGGGTGTTCCCGGTGCTCCCGGAGCCTGACCGCATCAGGGCGGCTCCGCCCAACGCTTAACCAGAGCTTCCATACACGTTGAAATCTGAAGTGGTAGTTATGAATCGGAAGCCACAGAAAGCAAAAATGAGGGGAGTTGGACAGGGTGAACAAAGCTTGCCTCTATCCAGAGTAACTAGTTATGAACAGGCCTGTCATACGTATAATCATGGATCTGGAAAGCGACCGTAAATGTCTTTGGCCGTACCTGACATTAGACTTTCGATCAACGATCGCGTAGTGTTGTAAGCGTTAATCACGTCTTGCAATTTTCGAATATACACCTGTTTAGCATCTTGTGCCAAGGTCCCAGAAACATCCGCTTTGAAATCATCCTCTATCCCGTCCATAACAGCATCTAGCACAGCCAGAATAGAGTAAATGTGTCGGACGTTGTCCCGCTCGATAGGAGTCAAGGTATCCAAAAGCAAAGGAAAACAATTTACATACGCTGTGGAAGGAATTGGGACACTTCTTCCAGACATCATCCTACCTTGATCTATTGCTGATTTTACTTGATTCGCAATATCCACCTTCTGTTTCAATTGAAATCGAATCGATTGTAGCTCATCCCACAAAGTGGACTTGGCCCTAACTCTTCTAATTCGTTGTCGTACAGTTGACGAAACTTCATTCAAGAAAAAGCCAACTATTATGCCAAGAAATGCAATTAACCAGTCAGGCATATTCGCCCCCGTGCAAAACTTCAGGACGCCATTTGACGTTACAATTTATAATATCCTAGACCCAGAGGCATTCTTGTTCCCGCGATGCGCCGAAGACCGGGGCGCCGGTAGCCTTGTCGTCTGCTGGCGCGCAATCTGCGCGGCCGCGGATCTCGGCAAGCTGTGGTTAGTCGATTTTAGATACATCGCAGTCAGCCAGGCGATCCTGTCCAACGAGAAACCCTCACTGGTCGCCAAGCTGCTCGGTCACCGGCGGCACGAAACGACAGCGAGCCTTCCCCATCTTGCCGATGCACACCTCGAAGAGACAGCGGAAAAGCTCGGGGGCCGGATTGCCAAGACGATGAATCTTTACGGCACACCGTCACGTTTCAGTCTCCACGATCCTCGCAGATACGGTCGCCGGTTCTGATGTTGTTCGATAGCATGGTCTTCCGATTGCTCATAGTGGACTAGAGGTCGATTTGATGCCTATCGAGCGCAACGTGACGTGACCTCTTCGATCATTTGCGGCTCGACACTCTTGCCATATTTCTCGCGTATGGCCTTCAATTCCTCATCGAAGAACGTCAAACATACGCCGGTGCTTAGCTTGGAGAATTTGGGCTTCTCATAGACAATCCACTTCGACGCATGAACGGTGGACGTTAAATCTTCGCAATCTTTGAGAGCGCCCGACATCAAACGCGGAGTGGAAGAATATCGTTCGCGGACACGGGACTTGCATCGTCCTATCTCCGCCGTGCCCCTTTTTCCGAGCTTGGTCGTGGCGATAGCCGCCGCTGTCCGCTTTCGCGCCCGTTCCATCGCGTTTGACACGGCGCGTTTGATACGAGCCTCGCGCTCAACAAGTCGCTCCCATTCGGCCACGACCGCCGCGTCGTGTTTGTTTATTGGTGCGGCAATAGCAACTTCAAGGCTGAGTACCGCTAGAGCAGCGGCAACGCTGATCAGAGACGTTAGAAACCTTTTTCCCGTAGCCATGCTATAACCTCGCAACAATCGGCGAATTCATAATGCTCAATCCGCTCGGCTCGCGGCTCCGAACCGTGGTTCTCCCATTCGATATACCAAGGCGTGCCGGGCAAATGGTCCTGTTTCCGATTGCGTTTTCCGACATAGACGGTCTGCGGCCATGGCTTGTTCGAGTTTGTGACTGTGATCTGGCGGTTGCCGCTACTGCCCGGGAGCGAAAGCCCGCGCGACGCGACTTCGCCCGCGATCTGCGCAAAGCAATCCCAAGCCTCGCCATGTCTCCGATGTGAAGCATTCCAAGGCACACGTCTTGGCATGGATCAAATCCTCGATTGCGGAGGAACCCGATCCGCAGCGTAAGAGTCTCGCATCGACCACGGTAACCGGTGGGTAGAGCCGGTACGCTCAGGCTGCAGCGGCTGGCATTGTGACGGAGAGACTGTGGCTCATGGGACTGATCGAGTCCAGTGTCATGTACACACTTCCGATCGCCCAGTCGTCGTTCTGCTCAAGCGGCGCTGTGCCCCGGGCGGTTTACCGACTGCGTCCTCGTAGCCGCAGGCGATCGCGAACATGCGGAACCGGAGCATCGCAGGCAACGTGTGGACCGCCTGCGCCGGGTCGCGCCACTCCCCGATGCAGCCGGCCAGCGTCTCGGCAAGGCCGAGCCGGCGCTCCGCCGCGCGCAGCAGAACCAGCCCGCCGTCCGACGAGATCGACCCGCCCGCGAAATCGGCGGTCACTTTCTTGCGTTGTACGGCCGGCAGATCGAACGGCAGAAGAGTATCTTCGGTCATGGCGGCGTGGCGCCTTGCGGCTGGCCCTCGATCTCTAAGCGGCTATAATTTTAGAGGAGGATGAGGATGGACCTCGTACGTTGCGGCTGGCCCTCGATCTCTAAGCGGCTATAATGGGCCAGAATCCACCCGCACGATCACCATGGTTGCGGCTGGCCCTCGATCTCTAAGCGGCTATAATCCTTGCAGGACGTGACCCGCCTCCTGTCAAGTTGCGGCTGGCCCTCGATCTCTAAGCGGCTATAATAAGGTACTCGGTGTATCTCAACGCCGCATTGTTGCGGCTGGCCCTCGATCTCTAAGCGGCTATAATATACATGGAGCGCGAAGTCGCGAAGGCACTGTTGCGGCTGGCCCTCGATCTCTAAGCGGCTATAATGAGTTCGTCGACGACACCATGCACGTGCATGTTGCGGCTGGCCCTCGATCTCTAAGCGGCTATAATGATCTCCTTAGCGTCCTTTTTGACGCTTGTGTTGCGGCTGGCCCTCGATCTCTAAGCGGCTATAATGAAGTCGAAGACATCATCACCGACCACCTGGTTGCGGCTGGCCCTCGATCTCTAAGCGGCTATAATAGTCTAGCACCGGCAGCGAGTCAGGGCTTGGTTGCGGCTGGCCCTCGATCTCTAAGCGGCTATAATGGCCTTCTCGGGCTTTTAGGTGGTAGGGTAGTTGCGGCTGGCCCTCGATCTCTAAGCGGCTATAATAGCCACGCGCGCGCCGCGCGGTCGGGACAGGTTGCGGCTGGCCCTCGATCTCTAAGCGGCTATAATACAACGGCGACGGCACGAGTACCCTGCAAGTTGCGGCTGGCCCTCGATCTCTAAGCGGCTATAATACGATCGCTCTCATGGTCTGTCTCCTCAATGTTGCGGCTGGCCCTCGATCTCTAAGCGGCTATAATGAGGGCCAGTGTCTCGGAAGGCTTGAGGGCGTTGCGGCTGGCCCTCGATCTCTAAGCGGCTATAATTCTGCTGGCATGGTCTCAGTCTCCGTTCAGTTGCGGCTGGCCCTCGATCTCTAAGCGGCTATAATCATCGCCGCGCGCTGGTAGTTCTTCACCCCGTTGCGGCTGGCCCTCGATCTCTAAGCGGCTATAATTGAAGGTACGACCCAAACCACCCCTGACCGTTGCGGCTGGCCCTCGATCTCTAAGCGGCTATAATATAGGCGAGACCGCCCCCGACCATCGCCGTGTTGCGGCTGGCCCTCGATCTCTAAGCGGCTATAATGCGCGTCGCCGGCAGGCCGAACGTCGGCAGGTTGCGGCTGGCCCTCGATCTCTAAGCGGCTATAATCGTCTGTTCGACCAGGTTGATGCGGTCGCAGTTGCGGCTGGCCCTCGATCTCTAAGCGGCTATAATGGATCGCGCGCGCGCTCTCTCGACTAGTAGGTTGCGGCTGGCCCTCGATCTCTAAGCGGCTATAATCCGTCCTGCAGCCGTGCCAACACCGGGAGGTTGCGGCTGGCCCTCGATCTCTAAGCGGCTATAATCGGACCGCCGGGAGGGCGAATGAGCCGGGGGTTGCGGCTGGCCCTCGATCTCTAAGCGGCTATAATTCACCGAAACCGCCTATGACGCGCTGATGGTTGCGGCTGGCCCTCGATCTCTAAGCGGCTATAATGCTGAAGGAGGCCAAGACCCACGCGCGCCGGTTGCGGCTGGCCCTCGATCTCTAAGCGGCTATAATAATATCGGGCGGGGATTGCGGCGGAGGTGGGTTGCGGCTGGCCCTCGATCTCTAAGCGGCTATAATAATATCGGGCGGGGATTGCGGCGGAGGTGGGTTGCGGCTGGCCCTCGATCTCTAAGCGGCTATAATCCTCGATGTACGGCTCCGCCGCGAGAAACGGTTGCGGCTGGCCCTCGATCTCTAAGCGGCTATAATTCGACGGAAGATCGGCACCGCGCAGCGACAGTTGCGGCTGGCCCTCGATCTCTAAGCGGCTATAATAGCATGGTGCGGTTGGCCATGGGCGCGCCTGTTGCGGCTGGCCCTCGATCTCTAAGCGGCTATAATCCGCCGTGCACGGCGCAGGAGCGCGATTAAGTTGCGGCTGGCCCTCGATCTCTAAGCGGCTATAATACCCGGACGGCGATCTTGTGAGCGGCCCCGGTTGCGGCTGGCCCTCGATCTCTAAGCGGCTATAATGCGAGACGCAAAGGGGAACAGCCCACGCTGGTTGCGGCTGGCCCTCGATCTCTAAGCGGCTATAATACGCCTTCGAATCGGAACCCCAACCGCAGGTTGCGGCTGGCCCTCGATCTCTAAGCGGCTATAATCGCCCTCGGGAACGCCCTTGGTGTGGTCGAGTTGCGGCTGGCCCTCGATCTCTAAGCGGCTATAATGACCACCGGCGACACAACCGTTGCGCCGCGGTTGCGGCTGGCCCTCGATCTCTAAGCGGCTATAATATGCGCCCTTCCAGTCGCGGACGTTCGTGGGTTGCGGCTGGCCCTCGATCTCTAAGCGGCTATAATCAGATCCCCAAGCTCTACCGCCCCCAGGTCGTTGCGGCTGGCCCTCGATCTCTAAGCGGCTATAATTACGGTCGTGTTTACTCGATGGTTATACAGGTTGCGGCTGGCCCTCGATCTCTAAGCGGCTATAATCCTTTCGCGAGCTCGGGCTGATCTCTCCCCGTTGCGGCTGGCCCTCGATCTCTAAGCGGCTATAATGCGGGCAGCATCAAGACCGAGGCGGGCCAGTTGCGGCTGGCCCTCGATCTCTAAGCGGCTATAATATGCGGCTCAAGTCCGTCGAAGCCCTGATGGTTGCGGCTGGCCCTCGATCTCTAAGCGGCTATAATCATCGGATCGGTGTCGAACATGCACCGCTCGTTGCGGCTGGCCCTCGATCTCTAAGCGGCTATAATATCGAGACGAAATCCAGCGGCAGGGGCACGTTGCGGCTGGCCCTCGATCTCTAAGCGGCTATAATCCCGGGCGATTCCAGTCGGCGACCGTTAGGTTGCGGCTGGCCCTCGATCTCTAAGCGGCTATAATCCCGCTTCCGAAGCCCCGCCTGCGCCCATAGTTGCGGCTGGCCCTCGATCTCTAAGCGGCTATAATAGAGTTCCGACAAGCCCTTGAAACACAAGGGCTTTTCTTTTTCCCGGGCTAAGAAAAAGGACGCCGCGCGGCTCAGAAGAGAACAAGTTGGTCCGGATTTCCTTGCCTCCGTTCACGGTTTGCCCCGGTAAAGATCTGGGCGTTGGCGTACTGCTTATCGGTGATCGTCACGATGTGGACCTTGCCCTTTTCCGGCAGCATCGCGCGGACCCTGCCGATATGCGTCTCGGCGGCCTCCTTGCTTTCGGCGAAGCGGAGGTACACGGAGAACTGCGCCATCTCGAAGCCCTGGTCGAGGAGAAAGTTGCGGAACTTCGCCGCCGTCTTGCGTTCGGCCGAAGTCCCCACGGGCAAGTCGAACATGACATAGAGCCACATCATCCGGTATCCGCTCAACGCCGGCCGCGGCGCGGTCATCGCGTCACCCCTCCAGAGGCAGAGTCCGACGGGGCAGTTCCAGCGTTTTCGTTTCGCCCGCGAAACAAAGCGCGGCGGAATGGGCCAGCCGCTGGAGGCACACGCCTACCGGACTCACCCCCCTGGGGGTGCTCATGTCAGTAACGAGCACCCGCGCGAGACGGGGTTTGGTTTCCTTGTCGACCTCCGCCGCCCCTTCGCCCGCGAGATCGTGGACCAGAAGGTCGGCGACGGGCCGGAACGGCTCCATCAGGTCGTCCGCCAGCGCGAAGGCGTTGCCCCGCTGGCGGTGGGCCAGACCGAGACTGGGATGGAGCCCCGACGCCATGATCGCGCGCGCCGCGCCGGCCCGCAGCACGGTGTACGCGTAGTTGAGCATGGCGTTGACGCCGCCCGCGTCGCGGTCGCGACGGAAGCCGTCGCCGAACAGGAGCGGCCAATAGCGCCGCGCCGCCTGCGCCTCCACATTGTCGGGATCGCCGGAACGGACCGAACGGGCGAGCAGACGGAATCCCTTGTGGGTTGCGCCCACAGCTTCGAGCGTCGCGCCCTGGCATTCGATCTTCGCGCTGACGATCTGGCTCCAGAGGCGCTTGCGCAGCGGTTTCGATGCGGCGGCCTGGTCGGATATCCGGCCTCCCTGCTCATGGTGCCCGTCGGCGGTCCAGAGAAACGCCGCCGGTCGGTAATTGGAGCCGCACACGACCAGAGGAACGCAGCGTTCCGCCAGCGCTACAATCAGGTCGTTCGAGTAGGTGATCCCGTGTGCGCTCGCGACCACGGCGGCTAGGTCGTCAAGCGCTACGCGGCCGATTTCCTCGCCCCCGGTCTCGACGGTCAGGAACCCGCGCGAACGGGCGAGATGACGGCCGTCCTCGGCGATCTCGACGATCCGTCCGATCACGGGCGTTCCCTCGCATATGAAATGCGGCCTACCGGATCGATGCGGACGCGCTTCGCCTCTGAGGATTCAAGTCGGGAATAAGTCGGCCACTTGTAGGAGAAAGGATCCTCCTTGTCCTTGTAACGTTTCTCGAGAGAGCCAGCCTCAGAATGGCGGGCCAGCCACAAAAGGTCGTTGGACGGCACCAGTCTGCAAACCCGGTAAATCTCCCGGCCGTCGCCAAGATCGGCTTCGATCAAATCGCCTTTGTGCACTCTCATCACCAGTTCGGCGTCGGGATGCTCTGCCCGCCAAGCAGGTTCGAAAGCCGGCCGGTTGGCGTCGAAGACGGTCACGCCCTCGCCCCGCCAGCCGCCGTCGGGCAGCGCGTATATCTCGATGCGATGATTGTCGCCGGCGGAATAGGCTTTCCGGAAGCCGTCCCCGTGATCTACGACCCTCACGGACTGCTCCGTTTTCAGGATGCGTACACGGCGAATACCGTGCCGTTCACCGTACTCCGCAAGCCCGTTCTTGAGCTTCGCCTTATCGACCCTTCCACTTGAGTCCCTAGCGCCGTCGCAGACATTTTGCAGGTCGCGCCGGAGCGATGGATCGCGCACCCTCCCGATCTCGCCTTCGGTCAGGCTGCCAACAGGCTTTCGGACCACAAGATTGTATTTCTTGCCGTCGATCTCGTCGTCGACAAGGCCGTAAGCGGTGTCTTCGAGTAGCGCGCCCGATGTGACGTGCACGTCGTCCCGCGCGCTCGGTGGGATGCCGTGGTCCGGCTTGTGGCTAACAATGATCGTCTTGAGGCGGCGGTCGAGGGCTTCCCTGTACCCGTCGAACGGCGTCGGGAAACCGCCCTTCGGGAAGAGACGATCGAGGTCCAACTCTTCTGCACGTCCGGATTCCCGCGCGATCCGGTTCAACAGGCCCCGGTCGGTACAGGCTAGCACGAAGGCGTCGATGGCGTGGTGCCGGTGGTCCTTGCGGTTCTTGGGCTGGTTGACGTTCGCATAGTTGTGGTCCGGCAAGAGTTCGTTGAGCCCCCACCGCCCGCGCAGCATCGCGGTCAGCCGGCCGGGCGAGGTATCGACCCTCTCGCAGACATGCTCCAGATAGGTCTTGGCCAACCGCGACATGTGCTGCGTGTCGGTCAGGTGGCGGGCGGCGAAGCCGCCGCGCTCCTCGAAACGCTCCATCGCGTCGGGCGCGAACCGCCAGGCCTTGTTCCTGAACAGTCGCTCCGCCCGCTCGGCGATCTCCCGGAGCACTTCGCCTTTCCACGCCTCCGCAGGCGGTCGGTTGCCTTTCTTCCGGTTAGATTGCCGGGTGCACAGCACCTTGTTCGTGAAATCGTCGTCGAGGGTGCGGGAGTAGGGGAGGATGTGGTCGATTTCGATCCCGCCGCCGAACAGCATCTCCTTGGAGATCGGCGTTCCGCTGTAGACGCAGACCCGTTCCGCCGCCGGAAGTTCGTCGTAAAGTCGCAAGCGGAGCCGGTTGTCGTGCGTGTCCCCGAGTTCGAGCCCTTCCAGTTCCTGTCGCCTCCTGTCGTTCGCTTCCCTGTTCTTCCGGTTCTGCTTGTTGATATCGTCTTTCCGCTTCTTGTTGAGCTTCAGTTCGCGCGCGAGCTCGACGACGATTTCTCGCGGCGGACCGTAGGTCTCGATTAGCGCGTTGACGATCCTGCGTAGCTGGTTGAGGCCGATATGCACGGTCGGATTGGGCACGCGGCCGATCCGCTCCTGACTTCCTTGCCGCGCGGAAGGTCGGGAGACGACATGGCGCGCCAGTATCTCGCCGTAATACGGCAGGGAGGCGCGGCGCACCGGCCGATGGTCGGAATGGTGTGTCCCGATCCGCTCCACCGCCTCGTCATAGGTCAGGGGGCGTGGGTAGATCTCCCCCGTCTCCGGATCCGCGGCCTCCACCGACTCCGTTTCCATGACGGCGACGAGCTCGCGCAGCGCCGAGCGCCCGAACTGTCCGTGGCCCTGCGGCAGGCGCGTATCGGCGATCCGTTCGGCGGTCTCACCGTCGAGGTCGAACCCGTGCCGCAGCCAGACACACAGATCGCCCTCGTCCTCCACCGCGAGCAGGCGTTCCACGATTTCGATCTGCCGTTCGCGCGGCAGTCCGCGCCAAGCCTTGCCGAACGTCTTTCTGGCGCCGAGCTTCGCCGCAGTCTGGTCGGGCGGGAAGCCCTTTCGACCCGACCGCTCGTAGTTGAAACGGGCGTCCGACGGCAGTTTTAGCGCTTTTCTCAGCGCCTCAAAGGAGACCGTGTTGCCCGACCGCTGCATCAACGCGGCGGCGATCGCGTCGCGCTCCGGCAGCGTCAGGGAACGTTCCCGCATCCCCGGCCGCACGACCCGAAGCTGGCAAACGTCCTGCAAAACCCGGAACCGCTGGAAGAGAGGGTGGGCTTTTGGCGCGCGTTCGCCGAGGTCGACATCGAACCCGTAGGGAGCGATCGTCTCTTTCTCCGGCCGCAGCGTGCAGCGCCCCACGATCTGCGGTTTCAAAGGCCGTTGGTCGAGAAGCAGGCTTTTGATTTTCTGCTTCAGTTCGTCGCAAAGCGCGTGTCCATGGAACCGCTGCTGCTTGGCCCAAATCTTCTCGAACTCGTCCCCGATCAGCGCTCGGGTGGGATAGAAATCGTAAAGGTTCTTCCCTTCTTTGGACGCAGGCCGGAAGCGCACGGGTTCCGGCGCGACGCCGTTACCGTCCCGATGCCCGTTCTTGTCGCGCCGGTGACGGTTCGCCAGAAATTCGCCGAGCGAGCGCGGCGCGCCCACTGTCCCGATGGTCGCTTCCAGCGCCCTGCTCCCCTGTTTGATGGCGCTTTTCTCGTCATTCTCCGAGTCGGCAATCCGGTTGGACTTGAATCCGCGGCGCTGGTTCAAGTGGAAGAGGGTGCGGCCGATCTCGTGAAGTTCGAGGCTGCGGTCCAATGCTTCCCTGCGCAACCAGTAGGGATCGAGTTTTTCGAGCTCCTTTCGTTCCTTCGGGTCGGCCGGCATCAGCCCCGCCTCTATCAGGATCGCCATGAGGCGTTTTTGGCGTCGAATGAAGCGGTCGCGGCGGCGGCGCGCGCCGCGCGCCTCCCTGCGGGTCGCGGCCAGGGACGATTTGGACTTGGGGTCCCTCCCGGCCTCGTCGTTGGGAGTCAGGATACGCACGCCCGCATCGAGCAGGCCGGACGGATACTCCTCCGAATCGAGCGTTATGGCGCACCAGCCGATGGAGTTGGTCCCGATATCCAATCCCAATCGATAGCCGCTCATATTCACAGGACTCCCCGTCTCTCGCCCGCAGAAAATGGCGTTGACAAACCGCAACGACTCTACCATCGTCGAATTGGTGGTCGTAAGCTAGCCGCTTAGAGATCGAGGGCCACCCGTTAACAAGCCCTTCGGGGCACAAAATCCGGGCCGGGCAGGGTCACCTGTCCGGCCCGTTATAATGGAGCGAGGCACGCCAGGAAGCGTTCCGATTGGTTCCCCGAGCCCCATGGGGACGTCTTTTTCCGGATCGGGCGGGGCCTCGACGCCGTCGGAAACCGACCCGAGGGATCAGTTCACGCCCCTGCCCAACGCGCCACGACATCCTTCCCTATGCGCCTTGTGATTCTCCGGGTCTGGCTGTGGAGGTCGTTCCAGAGGCTGTCGAACTGCCTGCCCTCCATGCGAATGACGCGGCCGATACGCTCCATGCGGGCGTGGGTGTTCTCCTTCCTGCGTTCGTATGCCGCGTCGGCGAACCCCATGACCTCGATCACGTAGCGCGCCCGGTCTCGGTCGGCGAAGGGGCCTTCAGGGAGGGATTCGTCCGGCCCGGCGGGCGCGCGGTCCCGCCCGCCGGGACGGGTGACGGCGATGAGCGCGTCGGGCAGGCACGGTCCGCCGCGCACGACGAACGGGAACAGCGGCTTCTCGAGCTCGACCCGGGCGGGCCCGCCAAGGGCCGGCGCGGCAAGCGGCGCACCGTGGTCACGCTCAAGGCCGTCGAGAAGCTGCGCCCGGCGCGCGACGAGATCATCGTCGCCACCGGCCTCAGCCGCTCCGGCGGGATGCAGGCCTGGGGGAGCTGGGCCACCGGCCTGTTCGTCGAGCGCCGCCAGCGGGGCTGACCGGCGCGCCCATCCGGAGATCCCGCGAGCGATCTACCCCCGGCTTCCGGGCCGGGACGGGCGGCGGGACGCTCTCCGATCACCTTACCCGCGATGGAGGAAACGTCGCCTCGAGGAAGCGCAGGATCGCCGCATCGGCGCCGTGCGCGCGGAGGTCGTCATGGCCGGCGCCGGCGATGAACACGCCCTGCTTCGGCTCGCGCGCAGCGGCCAGCATCCTGCGTCCCTGGGTCACCGGAATCGTGCGGTCGTCCTCGCCGTGGACGATCAGCAGCGGCGCGTCGATGGCGGCGATGCGGCCGAGCGATTCGTAGCGGTCCTTCATCAGCCAGCGTACCGGCAGGATTGGGTAGGCGCGGGCGCCGACATCGACGGCCGAGGTGAACGGCGCCTCCAGGATCACCGCGCCCACCTCGTGCTCGACCGCCATCTTGACGGCGACCCCGGTGCCCAGCGATTCGCCGTACAGCGCGATCCGGCGCGCCGGCACGCCGCGGCCGCGCAGGTAGGCGATCGCCGCGCGTCCATCGGCGTACAGCCCCTCCTCGGTCGGCCGCCCGTCGCTGCCGCCGTAGCCGCGATAGCCCACCAGCAGCACGCCGTAGCCGGCGTCGATCCAGGGTCGCGCGGCGACGCCGCGGCCGGCGATGTTGCCGCCGTTTCCCGGGAAGTAGACCACCGTCGGCGCGCCGGCGGCGGCATGGTGCCAGGAGATGAGCCGCACGCCGTCAGCGGCGTGGAAGCGAACGACCGACATCTCCGGCACGCCGCCCTCGGGCGGCGAGTACATGCGCCGGTCGGGGAAGTACTGGAGCTGGCGCTGCACGATGTAGGTCAGTCCGAAGACGGCCCCATAGACGAGCGCGGCGATCAAGGCGATTCGCGCGGCCAGCTCCATGTTGCACAGCGTAGCAGAAGACGCGGCCCGCAGGCCCACACAGCCATGGCGGTATGCCGATACGATACCATGGGGGGCGGTTCCCGAACCGTCGAGCGAGCGCGTTCATGGCTGCTGGGGCCTGGCTCACGGAATGCGGCGCCGGCGGCCTGTCACGAACGGCTGCGACTGCGTGAAGAGACCCGCCAAATCCTTGTATAGCCGATACACCGTTCAACCTCCACGGGCCAGTCGGACGGTTCCGATCTGCTCACGCAAGCGTCAGCTTGCACAGGTGTGCAGAAGATGTTTCTACAAACGATGGTCTCCGGGGGCGCATGAAGGCTGCGTAGCACGATCCTGGTGGCAATCGCAACATGTTGGGGCTCCATGGCAAGGCCTCTCAACATCCATGGTCATGGTCTGGAGGGTTCAGGAGGGCGAAAATCGGTCGTCCGGGCGAATCGGTCGAAATTTTTTTTCGGCGGGGCGAGGATTTCCGTGCCGGGACCGGTCAATTTGGCGGGCCTCGGGACGAAGGCGGCAGGCGATGATCGGGAGTCGGTCAAACGACCGTTGTTGGATCATCAGGCGGCGATCGAGCGCTTGCGGAAGCGCAGGCGGAAGCGATGGATGGGGTCCGCGACGGTGACACGAGTGGAGCGAGCCGTGATCGAGCGGGGCATCGGGCCTGGCCAGTTTCGCTCAAGGCAACGATGGGCGGGGAGAACGGCGGGACGGGTTGAGCGCGAGCGAGCGTGGCGCCCGGCGCTCGACGAGGACGGGTGTGAAGGCGGCGGGGTCCGGGTCGCAGGCGCAAGGGGCGGCAAAATTTGCATCGGACGGCAATTCGGGAGGGAGCGATGACGCGGAGCGCCGGGTGCGGTCCGGCGATGCCAGTCGCGGAATGGCAAGCCGTTGAAGGGCGGCGAAGTCAGCGCTGGCGGGGAGCGGAACGACCGGGCCACGGCGGCGGGTAGGCGGTATCGTGCTGTCGGCATCGGCAAGCGAAGCGCGACACTTGGCACGGTGCAAAAAAGGGGGCGACCCTCGGCGATGCCGGGGTCGGCCCCTGTTGGGCGGTCAGGAAGGGCGGCGGCTTCTGCCGGCCGCGAGTGCGCGGGAAGGCGGGCGATCGCGGTGCGCCGCGGATCAGGCGGCGGCGCCGAAGACGATGTCGGGCCGGTTGGTCCAGACGGCGGAGCGGTCGTCTCCGTCGGCGAGGTAGACGATGGTGAGCTCCTCGGGGTGTTCGGCGACGCGCGCCCTGGCCTCTTCCCAGGCGGCGCGCTTGTCGTCGAACTCGGGCTCGATCTCGAAGCGGTCGGTCCACATCACCGAGCCGGGCCCGACGAATGTCATCACGGTGTAGCGCTGGGTCATGGCGTCCTCCATCCAACGATGTTCGCCCTCGCAAAGCCGTCCTCAACTCTCCCGGGGCGCGCGCGCCTCGATGGGGCCGAGGGCGATTTCGAGGCGGTGGAGGACGTCGTGGGCGAACAGGTCGGGTCCGTCGGGCTCGGGCCGGACGATCATCGAGTGGCGGAGGCAGTCGGCGAGTGCGCGGGCTTCGCGCGGGCTGAGGCCGATCGAGACCCAGTCCTGGCTGGTCGGCGCGTGGTGGCGTGGGCGGATCTTCATGTCTCCAGATGTGTTGGGGGCGCGGCCGACGGTCCTCGCCGCGGTGGCATTCACCCGCAAAGAAGCCGTCCTCTACTCCGGACGGGGGACTCGGAGATGGGGTTGCGATGGTGTCGATGGCGGTCATGACGATCTCCTTTCCGTTCGTCCTCTGGGGCCCCGTGCCCCGTTGCGATGTCCACTTGGGACACGCGGGCAGGGGAGCCACGCGGCGCCGGCCGCTTCCCGCCGGGGGCAGGAGCCATGACGCTGGCGGTTATGGCTCAGTAGAAGGAGTGGGTCTCGACCCAGCGCTCGACGGTCTCGCGGAGCCGGCCGCGGTCGGTCACTCGCTTCCAGCCGCGGCGGTCCTCGTAGAGCCAGATCAGGTAGTGGAACCGGCCCGGGTCGAGGATGTCCTCGTCCTTGAAGATGTCGCCGATATAGTCGCCGTCGCGGTAGACGCGAACCTCGTCGGGGGCGACGAGCTTGAAGGTGAGAGCGGTTCTGTAGTGTCCCATCCGGGTGCTCCCTTCGTGCCTGGAGGGCGGGATCTCTCTCTATCCCGCTCCCTGTTCACACCGACTCCCGCTCTTCTCTCACTCCCGCGAAGCGGAAGACCGGGCCGGGGCGGCGGGCGATGCGCGAAGCGCGAGCCGCGCCGTCTGGCCGGGGACGGCTCTGCGCGGGCTGCAAGAAAAAAGGCCGGCTCCGCGCCCGGATGGGACGCGGAACCGGCCGAGGTCGGCGGGAGGGAGGGACCCGCCTAGAAGGGGATCGGGTCGGACACGTGGGTGGGCTCCGATGCGTCGGTCGCGGCCGCCTCACCGTTGGACGCCGGGGCGCCGTTGCCGTTGGCCGGCTTGTCGAGGAATTGCACGCGTCCGCCGGGGACCAGCAGGATCTCGGTCGAGTACCGGTCGGAGTCCTCGCCGGCCTTGCGGAAGCGGCGGGTCTGCATCTTGCCCGCGACGTAGACCAGCCGGCCCTTCCTCGCGTGCTTCTCCAGCATGTCGATCAGCCCGTCCTGGAACGTGACGACGCGGTGCCACTCGGTCCTGTCGATCCGCTCGCCGCTGCCGTTCCGGTCGATGTAGCTCTCGTCGGTGGCGATGCTCAAATTGGCCACGCGGCCCCCCGATGCGAGATGGTTCACGGTCACGTCGGCGCCGAGCCGGCCGATCACCTCGGCCCTGTTCAATCCGAAACTCATGATGATCTCCTGTGTTTCCTGGTTGATGACGAAGGTTGACGAACCGGTCGGGAACCTCTCTCGATCCCTTCCCCGTTCACCCCTCTCAAAGCCCTTCTCAACCTCTACTTCGCCGTCCGCCCGGGCGCCTGACGGAAAGCCGCCAGCCTCGCGGACCGCACCGGATGGGGGAGCGGCGCGGGGCGCTACCGTGGCGCCGGTGCCCGGAGATCGGTGCCGCCGGGCGGGACAAACGGGTGGCGGCGGGACGGGAACGGCGCGGCGCGAAGCGCCCGGGCGGAAGCGAGGTCGGGGTCGGCATCGGTGCGCGGCACGGGGTGGGGCCCGGCGGCGCCCGTCCGGTTCCCGCGCGTCGCCGCGGTTGGAGGCGGGGCCGTGCTCCCGGTTGCGGGAGGGGTACGGCACGCCCGTTATCGAGGGGCCATCGGCGGCACGTTGGGGACGAATTCCACCCGGTCGAAGTGGAGACCCGGGAAGGCCAGGCAGGCCGCCGTCTCGGCCTCATGGGTGCCGTGGTCGGCCGCGTTGTCGAGCTCGATCACGGTGTGGAAGGACGCACCCGGCGCACGGCGCGACGGTGCGCGCGGTGGCAACACCGTGGTCATGATCGGCGCCACCGACGCGGCCAGCGCGGGAGAGGCGACGGGCGTTCCCTTGCGCCGGCCCGGAGCTACATCCGCCCGGCGGCGAACCCGGTCCAGCTCTCGCGGGTCCGGCCGAACGGCCGGTTGAGCCGGTCCGCCACCGCCATCGCCTCGTCGATGCCGAGCACCACCAGCGACGTGCCGATAGTGACGCCCATGCCGTCGACGACGATGCGGATCTGCCAGACCCCGGTGTCGGAGTCCTCGACCGGCGCGAAGGCGTAGACGGGATTGTCGGGTGGCCGATCCCGGTTGATATTTCATCGATCGGCCCGCCCCGACGCGATCGAGCCGACAGGAAACTTACGCGGGCGCTCAGTCGATCTCGTCCTCGGCCACGATCCAGGGCTCGCGCAGCGCCGCCTCGCGCCACTCCACGAAGGCCGGCAGGCTCAGGACGGCTCGACTGTAGGCGGCGCAGGTCTCGTCGAGATCGACGCCGTAGGTGTCGAGCCGCGTCACCACCGGCGCGTACATGGCATCGGCCGCGCCGAAGGCGCCGAACAGGAATTCTCCGCCCGCACCCCATCGCGTTCGGCAGTCGCGCCAGATTTCGCAGATGCGCGCGATGTCGTCCTCCACGCCGGGCCCGCGCCCTTTCCCCTTGAGGTCGCCGCGGCGCAGGTTCATCGGCATGCGGTTGCGGAGCGCCGTGAACCCCGCGTGCATCTCGTTCGCGACCGCCCGGGCGTGGGCGCGGGCGTCGCGGTCCGACGGCCAGAGGCCCGCGTCAGGGAACAACTCGTTGACGTATTCCACGATCGCCAGCGTCTCCCACACCGCGCGCCCGCCGTGCAGCAGCACCGGCACCCGGCGGGATGGGGAGATCGCGGCGATGGCCTCCTCCCAGTTCTCGTCGAACAGCGGGATCAGCCGCTCCTCGAAGGGAATTCCGGCGTGACGCATGGCAAGCCAGGGCCTGAGCGACCAGGACGAATAGTTCTTGTTGCCGATCGCCAGCGTCAGGTCGCTCATGGTGTAGCCGGTCCTTTCGCGGTTTCGCACGGTGCGCGGGACCGTATGCACGGCGCAGTCCCCGCGCGTCAACTCGTTGGCGGTCGCTGCCCCAGGTTCACGGCCGCAATCCGCGCCTGCGGACAGTTCGCCCGGCAGACCGTCAATCCGATTTGGAATCGATCAATTCCGCCTGCAAACCGCGAGCCGCGGCGACCGTTTCGTCCAGCACTTCCTGTTCGCCCGCGTCGAGCATTTCGTCGCGCAGTCTCGATGCCAAAATACGGGTGCCACGAAACGTCGTCTGAATGAGCAGCGCCAGCCCGGCGATCGAGGCGCCCCCATCCGGTGCAGCGCCAGGATCGCCTGCTGCTCCTCGCTCTTCACGGCAACGGTCCTGATGCCCGGCATCTGCGCCGCCGTCTAGATCGCCCGCGCGTCGTGCGCATCGTTCTTGTTGCCCGACACGAAGGGCCGCACCGCCTTGGCCGGCAACAGCCAGGGATCGTGGCCGAGTTCCCGGAGCTGCCTTGCCCAGTGCTGCGAGCCGCCGCATCCCTCCATCGCGACCACGCACGGCGCGCGGTTGGCGAAGTGCTCCAGAAACTTCGCCCGCGTCAGCTTCAGATCCACGATCTCGCCCGTTTCCACATCGACCCAGTGCAGCTGGAACACCCGCTTCGCCGTATCCACCCCGACAACGGTTCTGTTAGTCTTCATCTCGGACCCTCCGGTTTGCCTGTGAAGAGCTCGCTCTTCCACCTTGGCACTTCGATGCCGTCGGCCCGCGAGGGTCCACCAACCCTTCTCCGGCCTTCCAGCATCAGGTGGTGGGAGGCGTCCATTCCATTCACTCCGGGTGATGAATGGGAACGGGCGGCGCCGGGCTCATGGCTCGGCCAGGGGGACGGCGATGCGGCGGCCCGGCCGGCCGGCCATATGTATAGTGGCGGGCCGGCGGCACGCGCCTCCGGGGCTCAGGTCCAGGACGTGAACCCGGCCATCGGGCTCGTGTCGGTGACGATCTCGACCCGGTCGCGGTCGAGCTTCTCGAAGACCAGGCAGAGGGCGACGTCGGCCTCGCTGTCGAACGGGCCGTGCGCGCGCCCCGTGTCCAGCTCGATCACCGTCCAGGTGGGGTCCCAGACCGGAATCCCCCTGAAATGCGCCGAGCCGTGATAGGATTTCTCGGCGCAAGGGGCACATCGGCTGGCCCCCTGCGAAGGCGCTCCGCAGGATGTACACAACCCCCGGGCCTTCCGTTCGGAATACAGCTTGCGCGAGCGCGCGTTCTTGCGCTCCGGATCGTGGCTGGCCTCCTCGGCAATGGCGCATGGGGTACAGCGGGACAGACCGTTGATCGCCGGCCCGCCGCATCTTGTGCAAAGCCGGGCGGCGCGGCGTTGTTCGTACTTTTGGCGCTCCGCGGCCTGACGCTTCCCGCGACACGGCGCGCAGGTGATGCCGCCGTCGGCGGGCGGATTGTTCCCGCAGCGGATGCAGAGCCCGGCCGCGATCCGCTCTTTTTGGCGCTTCTTGCTCCTGGCGCGGGCGCCGCGCCGTTTCGCCACGATGTCCGAGCCGCCGTAGGGCAGCCCGGCAGCCTTGCCGGCGGCGTATTTCGCCCGGTCCGCCGCCCGGCGCTTCTCGAGGCATGGCTCGCAGCGCACCCGGCCCGGGACCGCGGGCGCCGCGCCGCAGGCGGTGCAGATGCCGGCGGCCTTGCGCGCGGCGAGCTCGCCGCGGGACCGCTCGCGTTCGTACTCGGCCGCGCGGGCTGGATCCCGGCGCGGAATTCCCTCGGCGCGCAGCCGGGCGTCGCGGGTCCGGCCCGCCCGGTTCCGCTTCTCGCCGCAGGGCGCGCACAGAACCCGCTCGGGCGCCGGTTCGCGCTTGCCGCATCTGGGGCACAAACCCAGCGCGGTGCGTTCGGCGGTCCGCCGACGATGGCGTTCCAGATCGGCCTTCCGCCGCTTCCCGGCGCACGGCCCGCACTGGCTGCGCTCCGGCTCGGGCGGACGCTTGCCGCATTTTACGCAAACCCCCAGGGCGGTACGTTCGGCGACCCGGCGATGCCAGCGCTCCAGGTCGCGCGCGCGGCGGGCCTCGATGTCCTGCTGCTCGCTCATGGGAGCAGTCTCCTTGCCGTGGGAAAAGGGGAGAGGGACGCCCGGCCGACCGGGATGGGCCGGCCGGGCGTCCCGGAGAACACCGTCTCAGCCGCGCTGCCTGCGGTCGCAGAAAAGACCCAAGGCCACCGAGCCCCAGGCCTGGCGTCCGCCGCGGCTGCGAAGGCCGGTGCAGACGATGATCTCCGTGCGGTCGGGCCGCATCGCCTCGGCCTGCTCGCGCGAGACCACGACGCGCTTCGTCCTGCGCCGTCCCTTCGCGCTCGCAGTGCCGTCCTGGACCGGGCGTATGTCGCCGCAGGCCAGCGCGCGGAACCGCTCGACCACGAAGCGGTCGTCGTGTTCGAGGCCGCCCCCGAAATAGTGCACCAAAAAAGTAGCCGCCGTGTTGCCCGGCATCGCCATCGCCGTCATCGTGCCGTCTCCATCTGCCGTTGAGGGAACGGCGGCCGCGCCCACCCTCCGGGACGCCGACCGCCGCCCCGTTTCCGGCCGGACTCGACCTCTCCGCGGCGCGGCGCGGGGTCATGGAGCGCGGGGTCGGTGGACACCATCGAACGCAGGGGGCTGGGCGACGGCGGCCGCGATCCCCCCGGGCACGACGCGGCGAAGAGAACCGCGAACCGCTGGGTGGCGACCGAAACCTTCTCGCGGATGGCGATCTCGATTACGGTCTCGCCGTCATCCCGTCGATGACGCGACGATCGCTGCAAGCCGATACAAACCGATGCCCGAGCTCGAACCGATCCTGAAGACGGCGATCCTCAACCTCCGGTCCGGCCGGCTGGATCGGGAAGAGGACGTCAAGCTCGCGGTGATCCTGCCGATCCTGAACGCTCTGGACTGGAACTCCGCCGACCCCGGGGCGTTGAGACCCGAGTATCCGGCGGGACCGGGACGCGTCGACTATGCGCTGCTCTGTCACGGCCGCCCGCAGGTATTCGTGGAAGCCAAACGGCGCGGCGCCCTCGATGCCCGCGCCGAATCGCAACTCTTCGGGTACGCGGCGAACAACGGGGTGCCCTTGCTCGTGCTGAGCGACGGGCTGCGCTGGGACTTCTATCTCAGCATGGCCGACGGCCGCCCGGAGGAACGGCGGTTTCACCGTCTGGAACTGGGTTCGGAAGACAAGGTCCCGGAATACGCGGCAACGCTGGACAGCTGGCTGCACAGACGACAGGTCGCTTCGGGCGATGCCCGCCGCGGCGCGGAAAGCCGCCTGGAGCGCGACCGTTCCCTGACACGCGCACGGGATGCGCTTCCAGGAGCGTGGAGAGCCCTGACCGAGGAACCCCACGGACTGCTGTGCGACCTGCTGGCGGAGAGGGTGGCGGCAATGGTCGGGACCGAGCCCCAGCGATCCGATATCGAGGAATTCCTGCGCCGTCTTCCGGCTTCCCGTCCGTTACCGGCGGCCGGCGGACGATCGCAGGCGCAAGCGCCCGAACGCCCGGTCGCGCGAGAACTCCCGGCAAGGAGCGGTGGCGATGGCGTTCCACGGACCCGCGGCGATGGCGGCTTCCGGGAGGGTGCATCGACCGGAGCTTCTTCGGTGCCGGCACCCGCCGCGGCGGCGCGCGGAGAAACGCTTCAGGACATTGTGCGGGACCTCATGCGCACCGTTCTCGAGGATTTTCCGGATACGCTGGACGGGGAAACGATCGAACGGCTGGAGAACACGCCAAATCCCATAGGCCTGAAGATCCGCGAACACGCGCTGATCCGGAAGGTCGCGGACGGCGCGCAAGTCAGGGGCCGCAACAGGTACTGGACGCAGCCTTTCGGCGGACATTGGTATGTGTGTTCCCAGTGGTGGAGGCGGGATCATCGGCACAATGCCCGAAAGCTGGTGGCCTGGGTCGAGTCGCTGATCGGCGACATGGAAGACGGTGAAGCGAGGAGACGCTTGCGGGACATCTTCGACCGCTTGTCCGCCCACGTAGAGTGATCCTGGCCCCGGATCGACGATTGCGCGGGGCGCCGACGGCATCACGTTGACCCGAGCGGGATCTGTCGCTCCCATGGGGAGGAGGTGCAGCGTCACGAAGGACCGTCGCCGGTTCGCCGTCGCACCGATGTCGGCGACGCGCGCTGAGGCCTGGAGGCGGCCCGCCGCACCGATGGGATTCGTATGCCTTGATCCCCAACAGGTTCGATCGCAGCAAGTACTCCGGCTCCCGCGGCGGCGAGGTGCCGAATCCCCGGGACAGCCGGCGCGGCGTGTTGGTCTCCTTCTGGAAGTTGCGCCGCCGGCGACTCTTCAGATGCCTGTTCCGGTTTTGCGTCCTGAGCGTCGTGCTCGGCGGTGCGGTTGTGGCGGTCTGGCGGCAAACGGAAATCAGAAGCCTGGTGTTCGACGCGACGCTGGAATTGGGGATCGGAAGATGCGAGCTGTACCTGGACAGGAAAAGCGACCTCGTGGATTGGAAGTGCTATCGCAGATAGGCCCCGACCCCATGCGTCGTGCACCCTTGGGACGCCGTGCCGGGAGCAACGGCGGCGCCGGCTACGTCATCGATGCGGCCGGCTCGTCTCCGGAACTTGCGGGACGCAAACGCTTGCGGCCGGCGTCGTCCGCCTTGCCCACCGTCGTCTACCACTCCGACGAGACGTCGTTGATGGAGGCGCTCGCGGCAGGCCGGATCGACGCGGTCGCCAGGGGCGAGATCGGCGACCTGGCCGCAGCGAAGGGAAGCGGCGGCGCTTTCGCGGTCACGGCTCTCGATGCGTGAGCCGAGACCGGAGGTTTCGCGCTGGCGGCGGAGGACGCGGCGCTCGCGGCCTGTCTCGACCGGCACATTGCCTGGCTGACCGGCGGCGCGACGCCCCGATGCAGCGGAGGCCGATCTACGGCGCGGCCGGCTCGACGACGATCCGGCCGCGACCGCGCCTGACGATGTAGCCGCCGCGCGGCAGTCGCAGGGTTCCCTGCTCGACCAGCGGCCACAGGGCCTCGGCCACCCGCTCCGCGTTCCTGTCCGCCGGGGGCTGCGCCGCCTGCACCGCGAGCCACTCGGCGAAGGCCCTCTCGCCGATGTCGTTGCCCACGGATTTGCGGAGCGCGTTGAGCTTGCGCAACTGGCCCTTGTTCAGGGCGCTCTCGTCGATCGCTGGGGAAGGCATCTGTCTTCCTGTCCTCGCTGTCGATGGCTCGGCCGCCGTGTTCGGCGATCGAGAGACTGCGATAGCCGGAAAAACCCGCTCGGCGCAAGACGTGCCGATTCGGGGGGACAGTTTCCGGTGCCTCGCCTCCGGTCGCAGTCCGAACGGCTTTGTGGGAGTGAGAAAAGAGCGTTTGCCGGGCAAGCGCCCGGCGGACAAGAGGGAGTGGACTTCTCGCGCCGAAGGGGTAGGTCTCGAAGACGGGTGCTCGAAAGTTTGGCCCGCCGGGCTCAGCCCTTCAGAAGGGCATTCCAACCCGAGGTAGGCTAACCCGAACGACGCCCGGGCGCTGTTCGCCAACATGGCGGACGCGATAGAGGGCGTTTCCCCCGACATCTCGGAACGCCAGCTCCACTTTTGCCGTAAGATTCATCCCGATTACGCTGCGGTCTTTGCGGGCGCCGTGGAATTGAACCAGTACACCTCGGACTTCCAGGTGATCCACGGCCATTTCAAGGGCCTGCTGAGCGGACACACCGACGGCGGGCTGGTGCCCGGTCTGGCCACCTCCTATTCGGCATTGGCCGGCACTCGCCACAGTCCAGTTCGATCGTAGCGCATACGTACTTTGCCAATCGCGATTTCATTACCCTCAGAGTTCACCTGGGCGTCTTCCGGCGTATCCCTCAGCCAGCGCGCTGGAACCGAAATCTGGCTTATGCCGGTCCCGTCGAACGGGGACTTCAATTCGACCGCGATGTCCACTGTCCCGTCCCCGAGGCGCGTGACGATCCTCTCGTTGACCGGCGTGTCTCCGTAGTCGCGGTTCCAGTCCACGATCCCGGCTTCGGCCAGATCTCGCTGCCTTGAGTCGCGCGCGTATAGCCGTTCCCAGAGGCGCATCCATCCGCCGCCCATGCGTGCCGCCTCGTCCCGCAGACATTCGGGATGGGTCGCGCGTTCGACGAGTTCGCGACTGTCGTCCGGCACGGCGATCGCCCGCTTCTTCTCGATCCAGCCGACGGTCTGAGTTACCGAGAGCAGGTTATCGTATACCCAGGGCCAGCCCTGCCCCTCCAGACCGCGAACCGTTCCGTCCGGGTTCAGATATCCAGAGAGATCGCCCGGAGCGATGGTCAGCGCCACCGGCCGGGTTCCCTCGCGATGCCGGTGAAGTCGCCCGAGCCTTTGCAGGAGAACGTCGGCGGGACAGGCATCGGTGATCAGTAGGTCGGCATCGATATCCAGCGATTGTTCCGCAGTCTGGGTTGTGACCGCCACCAGTCCCCTTCGGCGGCCGCCCGGCCCCATGGCTTCCAGCAGTTGGCCGTCCAGGATACTGCGGTCGTGCAGCGCGTAGCGGCCATGGTGGAGGACGGTCTCGATCCCCGCACCAGAGTATCTCCGCCAGGTCTCGACCGCGTCGGTCACGGTGGACCGGATCAAGAGGACGCATTGGCCGGACCTCGCGGCGGCGAGCGACGCTGCGAGGCACTCGTCGAAACCGGCGAGGCTGATGTCCACGACGCGCGGTTCGGAAGCCTCCACGGGAGATACGCAAGATGTCCTGATGGCAGGATAGGGGATTTCGATCGCCTCTTCGAACGGCAAGGGTTCGCGTCGCTGCAATCGGGCAAGTGCGGCTTCGCCCAACGTCGCGCTCATGGCGAGAACATGGCCGCCGAGGTCGAGGTGACGATCGACCAGCGCGCCGATTATCCCGGACATGTACGGATCGCTCGCATGCACCTCGTCGATGACCAGCAGGTGACGCGAAAGACAGGCGGCGCGCAGCCACCCGTGCCGCACGCGAAGGACGGAGAGCATTGCCTGATCGACGGTTCCGACCGCGATAGGCGCCGCGAATACCCTCTTCGGGGACTGGAGCGCCCAACTCCGCTCGGCGTCATCGTGAATGTCCTTGCCCGGATCGACGTCCATCATGCCGGGAACCGCCCGCACCACTTTGCCCGCGAGTCTCGGATGAACAGCCGCCATCGTGCGGGCAATCCGCGCGTGCAACTCGGTGGCCGCCGAGCGCGACGGCACCGCGAAGTAGAGCCCGTCGACAAGCCCGGAATCGACGAGCCGGTTCGCGTGGATAAGAGCGGCCTCGGTCTTGCCGCTTCCGGTGGGGGCTTCAATGACGACCAGGCGCTCTTTTGGAGCGACCTTGGGGATTGCCGCCTGGGCGGGGCGCGGCGTGCGACCCCCGAGGAGAGAGGCGGTGGGAGCCCCGCTGCTCCAGCCGGACCACCCGGTCGCCTCCAGCAGGCTTTCGGCGCAATCCTCCCGTTTCGCTTCTCCACCGTTCATGTACAGGAAACGCGTGGGGTCCGACGCCATCCAGTCCGCCGTCATCACGACCCCGGCAAACAGATGCTGTGCCGCTGGCCGGAACGGGAGACGATCGGCCGTTTCCGCCGCCGCCGGGAACGCCGCCGTCATCGCATTCGACAGCCGGCGGATCTCAGAAACCGGATCGTGGCCATGGACGGTGACCGAGAGCTGCTGCTCGACCTCGGAGAGACGCCTGTCGATCTGCGACGCGTCGGCGGGTTGGCCGTGGTGACAGATCGAGACCATCAAGGCGGCCTCGATATCCTCGAACCACTCCGCAAGAACCTCCAGTTCCACGGCCCTTCTGACCTCCACCGAGGCTTTCAGCGCGGCGAGAAATTCTGCGACGTGTCCCTGGCCAATGCCAGGGGCACTATCCGGTTTGGCCTGGAAGCCGGCGAGACACTTCCCGCCATCGTGAAGACCGGCCAGCACCGCGAGGCGATCGCGGTGGACATCGGTGAGTCCGATGCCGAACGCGGCGGACATGCGCGCCCGCAACACGGACCGGCCAATCAGGTGCCGAGCGACAATCGCGACATCCAGGCTGTGGCCGATAACGCTGTGCCACGAGCCGTCAGGCGCCTTCTTGGCCCAAGGCGCAGCGAGTTGCCTCGATCGGGTGGTCTCCGCTGAGTTATTGTTAGCAACACTCTTTCCGCGCATCGAAGGCTCGTTGCCGGTGTTGCTCGTTCATGCCGTCCACGGGCCCGCTCGAACCCGAACGAGAACCTACAGACAAGCCGGAGTTGTTTGAAGCCACCCGCGCGAACGCGGAAGAGCCTGCCACAACTTCAACACCTCGGACGGTAACAAGGGTCCATCCGCGCGCACGCGGAACAGCCTTCCGGCAGGTAAGCGTCCAGAGCTCCATCATCGGTTCACCCGCGCGGGCGCGGAAGAGCCGGCATGATGATCGTAATGGCCGTCTTCATGATGGGTCCACCCGCGCGCACGCGGAAGAGTCGAGTCCCGGAGATCGCTCAGCATGGGCCGCTTGGGTCCACCCGCGCGCACGCGGAAGAGCCTCCGCCGGCGTCCGGCCGTACACCTCGTATTGGGGTCCACCCGCGCGCACGCGGAAGAGCCGTGTTGATAGACGCCGGCATATACAAGCCCCCCGGTCCACCCGCCCGCACACGGTAGAGCCTTGATCGCGAAGCAGTCGTCGAGCGGGACCATGGGTCCACCCGCGCGTGCGCGGTAGAGCCGGCAACGTGACCACCGAGCAGGGCAACGTCCAGGGTCCGCCCGCGCGGGCGCGGATAAGCCTATTTCGGCTCGGTCGCGGCGAACTGCCACAACGGTCCACCCGCGCACACGCGGTAGAGCCAGCCGGTCCACTTTCGACCCCATCCCGTCGACCGGTCCACCCGCGCGCACGCGGAAGAGCCGTCATCAACGTGACACGCGGCAAGTGCAACACCGGTCCACCCGCGCGCACGCGGAAGAGCCGGGATGATCATTGTGATGGCGGTGTTCATAATGGGTCCACCCGCGCGGGCGCGGAAGAGCCGTGTAGCGGTCGTTGCCGGAGTTGTCCTGCCAGGGTCCACCCGCGCGCACGCGGAAGAGGCGTGATCTCGGCCCCGCCAGCGGAGAACGGTTCGGGTCCACCCGCGCGCACACGGAAGAGGCCTGGATGCGGCCGATGATCTGATTCAAGACACGGGTCCACCCGCGCGCACGCGGAAGAGCCCAGACCGCGACCAACGAGTTCCACTATATCCCGGGTCCACCCGCGCGCACGCGGAAGAGCCGCGCTCGACCGATGGGCGGCGCTCGGCTTCGAGGGTCCACCCGCGCGCACGCGGAAGAGCCGGACGCCGGAACTTCACGGTCTGCTGCTTGTTCGGTCCACCCGCGCGCACGCGGAAGAGCCTCTGCCTGATCCCTCGACATTCCCGGGTCTGCGGCATCGAGAAGCGGGCACCGCGCTTCTCAGGTGTTTTTGCTTGGTGACGGCCCAAGCCGAATCATCCCGTGGCCGAATGCCCTCTGCCGCCCAACACCCTCGACCAGCGTCTGATCGAACCGTTCGGCGTCGGTCACCGTCAGCACTCCCGCGATCCATGCCTGCGGCACCGTCCTTCGGCCGATCCCGGTCTTCGCCGCCTTCCGCGCGATTCGGTTAAGCCGGAATCCCTTGAGGTTGGCGGAACCGATCTCGGCGCCAATCAGCCTCTTGGCGAGATAGTTGATGTAGACTTCCTCGCGGCGCAACGGTGTTTCCCCCTCGTGGCCGTCTACCGCGACGAGAAACGCGTCGCGTTCGCCATGGCGGCGAAGGCCATCCTTGGTGACGTGGATCGTCGGGCTCAGTCGTAATTCGAAAGCGAAGCTCTGCCCGCCGCGGAACGCGGGCATGGGTCCGCCGATCACGGGCCCAACCACTTGCTGCAGACTTGGGAGGGCTAGGGCCCGCGCGTCGTTGAGCGCCTCCGGCGGGTGCCTGCTGTAACCGACGATCGTGGCGATCCCCGCTCGTGTTCCGTGCAGTGCCCACGGCCGGATGACCGGACCGGCAAGAGTTTCGGTGAGTGCGGTCTTGATGAGGTAGTCGGTGTCGCGGACCAGGGGCCGCTCGAACGATCCGCCGAACTCCCGTGCGGCGCGGGCGATCTGGACTTCGGTCTGACAGAGATGGATCAACCGGCATTCCCTTCGCCGTCGCGCCGGGCGGAAAGGCAGACATACCCTTCGGCACCCCGGTGCCGCCGCGAGCGCCAGTCGCAGATGCCGGGAATCGACACCAGCGTGTCGCCCCAGTCCATGGAAACGGCATCGAGGGGCAGGTAGCACTCCCCACCGGCTATGCCGCTGAGCGCGCTTTCGAAGGTCTCGACCTCCAGGATGTTGCCCGCGATTTGCGCGGATGGCGGGCAGTTCATGCGCCCGATCCCGAGCGGCCGGGCCGGCATCTCAAGCGCCTCGAGAATGTTCTCCGCGGTAACAGGGGCATCGTCCGCGAGCCGTGCGATGACGGTCATGTCGATGTCCATGGAGTAGGGGCGGGACTGAATCCTCGTACCTTTCTTCTCGATTCCCTCGCGCTCCACCACAGATTGGCCTGACGACCACATCGGACCGCTGAGATAGCACTTGCCGAGATCGGCGGTCTGGTAATCGATGAGCTCGCCGGCGTTGCGGTGCACGACGACAGCGATGCGCAAGGAGTCCTGGATGGCCTGCAGCCGTTCGCCGTCGGACCGGCGCAACCCCAGAGCCGAACCGATCATGCCGACGATCAGCGACCTCGCCGGTATGGGCAGCGACTGGGGAATGCCGTCGATCCTGGGTCCCGCCAGGCTGGCAAGCGGGGCGCGCAAGCGCATGGTGAAGAACTGCATCTGGTTCAGGCCGCGGTGGCCGACGCCATGCCGACGATTATTTCGCCGGCGGCCGCGGACAGGCCCTCGATCGCGGGCCGCTCCGCTGCGATGAAGTCGCGCAGCCGGCCGCGCCAGAGGACCATCCCGACCAGACCGTCCATTTCCACTATGTGCGCGTTCAGCCGCGCACGGGCCGTTTCCGACAGCGCCAGTCCGGTCGCCTGCCTTACGGGGTTCTCGAAGGCGCCGATGAGCGAGCGCGGCTGGCGGCGCCCGATCTCCACGATACACTCGCGCAACCCGGCGTAAGGTGCCGTCGATCCCAGCTTGGCCGCCGGCTCGACCGTGGCGAAGGCCCGCACCGTCCAAGCCGCAAGCGCCGCAGCCTGGCGCTCGTCCAGCTCGGTGAAGTTCTGGCGTAGCTGATTCAGGTCGATCACCACGTACCCATAGAACAGGCCGCTGGCCAGTTCGCTGGTGTTGATGTGACTTCCGCCCCGGTCCTCTTCCTCGTCCTTGAGCTGGTCGCGCACGCTGAAGAAGTCGCTCACGCTGGCCAGCGCATGGACGGTCAGCGCATGCGCCACGTGAACGCAGGAATCGACATTCGACACCGCGACACCAGTCGCGAAACGCCCGAACAGCGCGCCGTCGATCCCGGCATGGCTCTTCATCGCGCGAAGAGCCGCGATCGCCGCCCGCACTTTGTCGGCGGCCTTCCTTCGCGCCGAGGCCTTTTCGAAAAGGTCGCGGACCTCCTTGGGCTTGCCCGGATCCAGTCCGGCGTCCCGGAACGCGAGAACCGCGTCAGCGATGGCCGAACACTCCTTCTCGCCGATCACGAGAGGCACGTTGCCGGATGCTTCCGCCGCGTCTGCGCCGCGCCACAGCGTCATCACGGCCTTCGTCCAGGCGCGGCCCTCCGCCTCGTCGAGGCCCCGTTCCATCAGCAGGGGAAGAATCCGGCGCTCCCCGATCAGGGCCGAGCGGACGCTCATTCCGAGGCCGAGTTCCCTTGCGAGGTCGCCGAGGGTGTCGGAGACCAGACCCCCTTTTTCCGCCGTCCGCACGAGGGCTTCGCTGTCGCGGACCGCGGCCTTGATACACTGAGAAGAGATCCGCTGGCGCGTCACGCCGCCATAGATGCTGCGCTTGGCGAGGCCGTCCTGGCCTCGGTTCTGTAGCGCGGTTGAATAGTCCCTCAGAGTGTGGATCTGGACGAACACCGGCGTCCCTCCCGCGTGGTTGAATTGCCTAGACGGCTTCCCGGAGTGTCGAATTCCCCTGTCGGCGCAACATGCGCGCGTAGTCGAGTGCGATCCGGCGCCTCGCCCAGTCCGATGCGGCGGCGTCGGACACCGCATCGGCGAGGCCCAACGCGAGCAGATCGGCAATGTCCGCTTTCTCCACATCGCGGGCGATGAACCAGCGGCCGGACTCGTCTATCGCGCCGGTCAATGCTTGGCCCGTTGCCGTCAGAAGCCGCGACATGCGGTGCCGCGGGAAGCCGGTCTGCGCCAGCACCGCGCCCGACGGCCTGCCCGCCTGGCGGATCGTTCCCAGGGTGCGCAGAACGACTTTCCAGACTTCGACGGCCGCGGGCGACTCGGATTGATCCGCAGGCGCGGCCGCAAGGTAAATCCAGAATGCCATCGGCGGCTCGCCCAGCGGCATCGTGCGCAAGGTGGCCCGGTCGTCCGGTGTCAGGTGGGAGACGATCTCGCCCAGCGCAGCGCGGCTCGAACGGGCGAGCCGGGGGACGTCCTGGTCGGCCTGCATGGCTTCCTTCCCGAAATGCGAGACGATACGGCCACGGAGATAATCCTCGGCCTCCGCCGCCAGCAACGGATCGTGCGAGGCCGAACGAGCCTCCGCGAATACGTCGCGGACCAATGGCGCGACGAATCGGTGGATCCGTTGCTGCTCCACGTCGGGCTGGTGCTCTTCGGACAGCAGATCGAACACGAGCTGAACCGACGCCGACCCGGCCAGTGCAAGCAACCGCGCCGCGGAATTTTCGACGGTGGCCTTCTCCATGGGGCGATTGCTGAGGGTCCCGAAGCTGTCGATATCCAGCATCCTCAGGAGCGCCGCGGACAACTGCCGTTCCCCCGCGCTAAGGGCGTCGAGCACCCGCCGCGACAGATCGGCGGCCCGGTCCGCGGTGTCGTGGGGCGGCGTCAGGCGAAAGGCGCGTCCACCGCGGGAGGCTGCGTAAAGCGCTTCCCGGTATCCCCGGGTCTTGCCCTGTTCCGTACCAAGCGCGCAGATCCTGACGAAACGGTAATCGACCGAGTGCAGGATTTCCGGGCGCTGCACCTCGTCCTTCTCTCCCTGGCCACCGAACAGAATCCGGTGTTGGACGGTGTGGCCCCATCGCTTGGCCGCGAGCCGGAACCGTTCCACCCCCGTCGGGGTGACGAGCTTTGGGGTGTGCGGATCGCCCATCCACTGATTGGCGTTCTCGATGCGGAAGACGTTGCTGGGGCAGAGCCAGGCCTCGATCCGTCCCTCGACGATGCACAGCCGTACGGGCCGGCCAGCATCGAGAATGGGACGCGGCAGATCCGCCGCTACCAGCGGTGAACTGTTTCGGTCCAATCTGCGAAGCCATAGCATGTGATCCGCCGCCGAACCCTGTCCCTTCTCCGCCGTGCGGTCATACGCCTCGATCAGCAGGCGTATCTCGCTGCCGATCGTTCCGTCCAGCGAGGGCAGGGTTGCCGTCAAGCCTTGGCGGCTCGACGGCCTGTTGAAATTGACGCTCGGCCGCGCCAACCCGCCCATCAGCGCGAAAATCCATTCCTCGACGCTGCCCGAAAAGGTCTCCTTTACCTCGTGCTGCACGCGCGGCAGCAGACAGTCGAAGCTCTCGATCGATTGCCGTTTCGTAGGCTCTCCTGTTGGCGGCTGCAGAAAGGCGGGTTCGTCGTACGGTGCGGCAACTCGGAGGGCTTCGGGACCGATCTGGCGGTTCCATTCCTCGTCAAGACTCGCGCCGCCGTAACGGCGCAGCACGTGGCCGACCAAGGCGAGCACGGTGACGACCGCGGCCCGCTGATGGGCGCGGACAGCCGGCAAGTCGACGGTCCCGCCCTCGATCACCGCTTCCAGGATATCGAAAAGGCCGCCTGTCCGGTGCCCTCCGGGCAGTTCAATCGTGAAGACAGGATCCGAAACCTTGAGATCGGATTCATGATTGAACCCGATCGACGCGCCGGGACGTTGTCTACCGCGTTCGCACATCCGAGAACCGGGTTCGAAACTTGAACGGTCTTCGTCTGCCACCCAATTGGCCCGCCGGAGAGTCCGGCCACCCTCTTTGCTTGACGTCAGCATCCTACGCCTTCTCCCGGAGAGGCTCCATGTTCCTGTTGATCGATCGCCTGGGTCTTGCGATCAGTGTGCAGCGTCCTCGGAGGGGGCCGGCTCTTCCCGAGGCAATCGCTCCTCCAGCGTCTCGGCGCGCGACGCCGCAATCCGGTTCCCAAGCTGCTCCACCGCGAAACGGCCGCGGCGCTTTCCCGCCGCCATGGCGTCCCTGTACGCGCCGTAGCCGTCTTCGTCGCCGAGGATCAGTCCGCAGGCGCGAGGGGCGCCGTTGCGGGCGGGCGCGCGGCTACGGCGTGCCGGTTTGCGGCGCTCCGCCGTCGATCAGCCCGTCGATCCGATCGGCGATGCGCTGCGCCGCGTCGCGCAGCTGGTCCGCCGTCCAGTCCGATGCGTAGCCCTCGGTCACGTCGCGCGGCCGCGCATGGTTGACCAGCCGCTTGGTCAGGCTGGTCGGCAGCATCAGCTCCCGGTCCGCCACCGTGATGAAGCAGTTGCGCAGCGCGTGGAACCAGAACTTCGCACCGCCCGCCTCGCCGATCCGCGCGTTCAGCTGCTGCATGCTGGAGAGCCGCCCCGACGCGCTGGTCTCCGACGGAAACACCCAGATGCGGCTCTGTTCCGGGAAGTCCCCGCGCTCGGCGAGGCGGCGTTCGAGGATCGCCGCCACCTGCCGCACGACGGGGATCTCCAGCGGCTCGCCCGACTTGGTCTCCTCGACGGTGAGCGTCATCGCATCCATGTCCACCCGGTCCCAGCGCAGCTCCAGAACCTCGGAATGGCGCATCCCGGTGTAGAGCC
Organism: Alphaproteobacteria bacterium; assembly: GCA_965202835.1. GTDB lineage: Bacteria > Pseudomonadota > Alphaproteobacteria > MPNO01 > MPNO01 > MPNO01. Next base: position 189,310 of record CBDBCA010000005.1, read on the forward strand.
CGAGCCGCAGCGCATCCCGCGCCACCGGGCTCTTCACCCCCGCCTCGATCCCCCGGTGCCAGCGCGGCAGAACCTCCGCCGGAGGCTGGATGCGCCGCCGCCGCTGGCGGTGCAGCCGCCCGCCCGCGGCGCGCCACTGCGCCACCGGGTTGTGCAGACCCTGCACGTCGACGCATTGCCGCCGGTACAGCGCGCCCAGCATGGTCACCGCCGAATTCGCCCCCACCCAGCCGATCCCGGCGGTCAGCCGGTTGAAGCACTGCTCGACGTCCCTGCGCGAGATCGTGTTGAGCGACCGGTCGAGCCAGGGCTCGAGGTCCAGATACACCGTCCTGCGGTAGACCTCGACCGTGCGCGGCTTCCTCGCCGGCCCGGCGGCGAGGAAGTCCTCGAAGGCCTCGCGCAGGGTCGGCACGGACCGCGACCGGGTGCGCCCCTCGGCCGGGTCCTCGCCGGCGGCCACCTTGCCCAGCGTCTCGTGGGCGATGCGCCTTGCCTGCTCGGCCGAGACCCGATCGTGGCGCCCGATGACCAGGCGCCGGTTGGCGGCCCGTCTTCCCCCTCCCGAGGCACGGTAGTTCACCAGGTAGGAGCGGACCCCCGAGGGCTGGACCCTGACCCCGAACCCGGTGAGCCTGTCGTCCCAGGCGATGAAGGGCTTCTCGGCGGGGCGAAGGGCCTCGACAGTCCTTTTATTCAATGTGATCTTTATATTCGCGGTACGCTTTCCGGACTGTGTTGACATGGCGGCGATCTCTCCGAAATCCCTCGAAAAGTCATCTACGCCTTCAACACCTGAAAGTCAACTCCAGGGTACCCGGGAGGGCTTCGTTCCGTGAACAGCAATCCGGAATCGGCCTAACCCACTGCCATCAACCAATAAATGGAGGCTCCAGAGGGTTCCAGATGGCTCCAGTCCGTTCCAGTCCGCGAGCGCGAAATCCGGATCATTTAATGTTTCACGTGAAACAATGGTCAATAGTGCTGACCTATGTTTCACGTGAAACATCAGGCGGTGCCGTCAGCGCCCCTGGTAGGCCGCCGGGCGCTTCTCGCGGAAGGCGCGGATGCCCTCTTTGTGGTCCTCGGTGCGGATCAGGACGGACTGGCCGATCCGTTCGAGGATGCGCCCCGAGGTGGTGTCGATCGAGTCGCAGGTGTTCATGATCACCTTGGCGAGTCCCATCGCGAGCGGCGCCTTGGCGACCAGCTTGCGGGCGAGCTCCATCGCGGCGTCCTGGAGTTCGGCGACCGGGACCACGCGGGTCACCAGCCCGATGCTCCGCGCCTGCTCGGCGTCGATGAAGGTGCCGGCCATCACCAGCTCCTTGGCCCAGCCCGGCCCGATCAGGTTGACCAGCCGCGAGCAGCCCCCGGAGCCCGGGATCAGGTTGATATTGGCCTCGGTGAAGCCGAACCGCGCGTCCTCGGCCGCGATCCGGAAATCGCAGGACATCGCGAGCTCCAGCCCGCCGCAAGCGCACACCCCCTGGGCGGCGCAGATGACCGGGATCTCGATGCGCTCCAGGAGGTCGAAGAAATCGTGCACCCAGCGGTATTCGACGCGGAAGCGCTCGGTCGGCCAGTCGTTCTCGAACCAGCTCACGTCGGCCCCGGCGCAGAACGCGCGCTCTCCCTCGGCGTTGATCACGATCACCCGGATGCCGGAATTGGCCTCGATCCGCCGGGTCAGCCACAGGAACTCGGCCCGCATGTCGTCGTTGAAGGCGTTCAGGCGCTCGGGCCGCGCGAGCGTGATCGTCATGATCCCGTCTTCGTCGATCGCGGCCTTGAGCGCCTTGAAGTCGTGGCCCTCGATGATGTCCTTTCCCTCGTCGATCACTGGATGCTCCTCATGGTGAAGGTTGCGAAGTCTTGCCGCGCAGGAGGGCCAGCACCCTCTCCGGCGTAATCGGCGTGCGGTCGATCGCGCCCGGCATGCCGATGGCCTCGTCGACCGCGCTGGCGATCGCCGCGCCGACCCCGTTGATGCCGCCCTCGCCGCCGCCCTTGATGCCGAGCGGGTTGCGCGGGCTCGGCGCATCCTCGGTCACCAGGCACTCGATGGCGGGGATTTCGGCGATCGTCGGCAGCAGGTAATCGGCGAAGGTGACGGCAAGCGGCTGGCCCGCCTCGTCATACACGAACTCCTCGTAGAGCGTACCGCCGATCCCCTGGACGCAGCCGCCGACCAGCTGGCCCCTGAGCGTCGCGCCGTTGACCGCCCGCCCCACGTCGTAGGCGACCAGGAACCGCTCGACCGTCACCGCCCCGGTGCCGCGATCGACGCGGCAGACGGCGATGTGGGCGCCGTAGGGGAAGGTGCATTGCGAGGTCTCGTAGAACTCCTCCGCGGCGAGCGCGTCGGCGCCGCGCGCCCGCACGATTTCGCCGAGCGGGATGGACGGGCCGCCGGCGGACGCCTGCACAATCCCCTCGCGGATCGTCAGGTTCCCGGCCGGCGTCTGCAAGAGCTCGGACGCGGCCGCGAGCGCCTTGCCGCGCACCGCGAGCGCCGTCGCGTGCACGGCGCTTCCCGTCATCACCGTCGCGCGGGCGGCATGCGCCCCGATGCCGTAGGGAATGCGGTCGGTCTGCCCGTGCACGACCGCGATGCCGCGATAGTCGACGCCGAGGGTCGCGGCGCAGATCTGCGCCATCGCGGTTGCGAAACCCTGCCCCACCGAGGCGCCGCCGGTGACGACCTCGACCCCGCCGTCACCGTCCACGGCGATCCTCGCGCCGTCCGACGGGCCGCGGCCGCTTTCCTCGAGGAACGTGGCGACGCCGGCGCCCACCAGCTCGCCCGCCTTTCGGCGCCGCGCGAGGTCGGCCCGGAGCGCGTCCCAGCCGACCGCGTCCAGCGCCTTTCGCAGCAGCAGCGGATAGTCCCCGCTGTCGAGGGGGAGCGTCTCGGCATAGGGCTCGTCGTAGGCGACGGTATAGGGCAGATCGTCGGGGGCGATCAGGTTGCGCCGGCGGATCTCGACCGGATCGATGCCCAGGCGATGCGCGGCCGCGTCCATCAGCCGCTCGCGGACGAAGCTCGATTCGAACCGCCCCGGCGCGCGATAGGTGGCGGCCGGGGCCTTGTTGGTCAGCCGCACGCGGCAGGACGCGCGGAACGCCGGCACCCGGTAGAGCCCGGGCAGCGAGCACATCGACCGGTTAGGCACGCTGACGCCGTGGGTCCGGAGATAGGCGCCCTGGTCGTGCCAGATCTCGGTCTCCAGGGCGAGAATGCGTCCCTCCCCGTCGACGGCGAGCCGCGCCTTGTGGCGCTGCTCGCGGCCCTGGTTGGCCGCCATCAGGTGTTCCTGGCGGTCCTCGATCCACTTGACCGGGCGTGCGAAACGCCGCGCGGCGAGCAGCACCAGCAGGTCTTCGGGATATAGCTCGCCGCGAATCCCGAACCCGCCGCCGACATGACCCTCGTGCAGGTGGATTTGCTCCGAATCCAGCCCCAGCATGCGGATCAGGGTTTCCTTGTTGCGGTGCGGGACCTTCGCGGCACCGTGGAGCTCCAGCCGGTCGCGCGCCGCGTCATAGACACCGATGGCGCCCCTCGTCTCCATCGGAACCCCCGAATGCCGCCCGGTCCGGAGGTCGAGGGAGACCACGGCATGCGCTCTCACGAAGCCGGCCTTCGTATCGCCGAAGGTATGGGTGAGCAGCGTCGCCTCGGTGCCGATACCGGGCGCGAACTCGCCCGTCTCCCCGTCCGCGGCGACGGTGGCGGGGAGCGGATCGTAACCGACCTCGACGAGCTCGGCCGCGTCCTCGGCGACATAGGGCGTCCCGGCGAACACCGCCGCCACCGGCTCGCCGACATAGCGCGCGCGGCCTTGCGCCAGCACGTGCTGCCGGAACGGCTTGAGAGCCTCGACCTGGCGATCGGAGCGGAAGTCGATCGGCGGGATGTCGGCGATGTCGGCGGCGGACCAGACCGCGTGCACCCCCTCCAGCGCGAGCGCGGCCGCGGCATCGATGTCTCCGATCCCGGCGTGGGCGTGCGGCGAGCGCACCATCCGCATGTGCAGCTGGCCGGGGAAGTCGATGTCGCCCGCGAAGCGACCGCGCCCGGTGACCAGCGGCGGGTCCTCGATCCGGGGGAGCGGTTGGCCGAGGATGTCTTCGCCGTCGACGGTCACCCGAGACCCGGCCTAGACGCGCCCGCCGGGCTCGAGCCCGAGGATCGCCATCCCGGCATGTTCGAGATTGGAGGGCGCGGCCTGGATCTGCTGCGACACGGTGTTCATGTCGCGGAAGCGCCGCTCGAACGGGTTCTTCGCGTGGATCGCGGCAGCGCCCGCCCGGTGATAAGCCATCGCCACCACCTCGCGCGCGCGGCCCGAGGCATAGGCGCAGGCGATCCTGAGCCGGGCGCGGCGGTCGATGTCGAGCGCATCGCCACGCCCCAGCACGTGCCAGATCTCCTCCATCATCTCCAGCAGATAGGCCCGCGAGGCGCCGAGATGTCCTTCCGCGAGCGCCACGTCGGACTGGACCGCGGTCCCCTCGCGCAGCTTCGCTGTGGTGTGGCTCGCGGTCTTGGCGGCGGCGAGCGCGATGAACTCGTCCAGCGTCGCCCGCGCGATGCCGAGCCCGACGCTCGCGAACGTCATCCCGTAGAACGCGGTGAGCGCGATCCGGTAGAGCGGTCCGGTCTCGCGCCGGTCGGGCTCGTGATCGCGCACGAAGGTGTAGGCTTCGGGAACGAAGAGGTCGTCGACCCCGTAATCGTCGCTCCCAGTCCCCCTGAGTCCCATCGTGTCCCACACCGGATCGGCCGTCCCGGAGGAGGCGGGAAAGATGAAGGTCCGGATGCGCGGGCGCCCGTCCGGGATCCTGAGCGGAGCCCCGTCGGGCCCGGTCTCGGGGGAGTGCGCGCCGTACCAGGTCGCGTTGCGGATGCCGCTGGCATAGGACCAGCGGCCGGTCAGCCGGTACCCGCCGTCGGCCTCGACGACCCGCTCGCGCTTGTTGAACGGCCCCCAGGCGAGGACCGAATCGGCCGCACCGAAGATTTCCGACGCCACGTCCGGTGCAAGAAATGCAGCGGAAAGCGAGCAACCGAGCCCCTGACCGAGACACCAGGCCGTGCTGGCGTCCGCCGCGGAGACGGTCGAGACCACCCCCAATATGGTCATCGGCGACGCCTCGCCGCCCCCCATCGAGCGCGGCAGGCAAGAGCCGGAACAGCTCCGCCTCGTGCATCGCGGCCATGACCTCGGGCGTCACCTTGCCTTCCCGCTCGGTCCGGTCGGCATGGGAAGCGATCAGCGGGGCCACGGCGCGCGCGCGGCCCACCCAGTCGATCTCGCGCGGCTTCAGCGGTTCGGGTGTCGCCATCGAACGAGCCTGGTCGGGGAGCGCGGCGTTCAGCCGTCTCCGCCGTCTTCCCGGTCCGAGCTCGAGCGAGAGGGAATTGATGCAGTAGCGCTGCCCGGTCGGCATCGGACCGTCGGGGAAGACGTGGCCGAGATGGGCGCCGCAACGCGCGCAATGAACCTCGGTGCGGACCATGAACAGACTGCGGTCGGTGGTGATGCCGACCGCGCCGGCGTCATGCGGCTGGTAGAAGCTCGGCCAGCCGGTGCCGGAATTGAACTTGGTCTTGGAGTCGAACAGCTTCTGCCCGCAGCAGACGCAGATATAGGTGCCGGCGTCCTTGCAGTCGTTGTACTCGCCGGAGAACGGCCGCTCGGTGGCGTGCTGGCGGGTGACGGCGTATTGCTCCGGCGTCAGCTGCGCCTGCCATTCCTCGTCGGTCTTCTCGACCTTGCCGGTCCCGGTCTTCGTATCGGTCGCCATCGGCTCAGTTTCCTCCGTACAGACGTTCGAGCATGTCGCCGAACGCGCGCAATGCCTCCGCCCCCGCCCCGGCATAGCTCGAACCGTGCATGCAGGCCAGCGTCTCCGGGCCGAGCCCGGCGAGCCGTTCGAGGATCGGCCCGGTCTCGCGCGTATAGGGCACCGAATGCGACATCGGCCCCTCCTTCTGGGCCGAGTTGTAGGCGTCGGTCCGGGCGACGATGTCGCCCTCGTAGAGCGGCTCGACGTCGCCGTTATGACCGAACAGGTCGGAGCAGAACAGCGTCCTGGTCGCCTCGTCGAACAGAAGGCTCGCGTCCCAGCCATGCGGCACGTGCTTGGTCTCGATCACACGGAACCGGTGGCGGCCGGTCTCGATCCGCTCGTCCTCGTCGAGCACCCGGGGCGGGCGGATCGCGAAGTCGCCGACCGAGGTGCGCGCGCCGACGAAGCTGCACACCGCCTGGGCTTGCGGGGCGAGCGCGAGCCAGTCGTTCAGCGTGGCGCACTCGTCGGCTTCGAAATGGCTGAACCCGATCCAGCGGATCGTCCTGGGATCGAGCACGGACGCCGCCGCCTCGCGGATCTCGTCGAAGAAGCCGCGCAGATTGGTGTGGTAGAGCAGCGGCTCCTCGTCGCGCACGAGAAAGCTGTTGAACTGGAAATTCGCCTGCGGATGGTACGCCGACAGCCGGAAGACGTCGGGCGCGATCTCGCTGACTGTTGCCATGTCGCCTCAACCCCGGCGGGCGCCGGGCTCCGCAATTCGGACCGCGCGAAGTCTAGAGGATTTGCGCGGGCGCGGAAACGGCGGGGGACGGGACTCGACGGCGGCGACGAGCGACGGATCGGCGACCTAGTCCTGGTAGCAGGCCTCGTCGAGCAGATCGATGCGCAGCGCATCGGGAAACTGCGCTCGCGCCCAAGTGCTCTTGCCAGCCCCGCGGACCCCGAGCAGAAAGAAGCTCTGCCCGGGTGGCTCGATCAGCCGCGGATAGGTCTCCCGTGCCGTATAGCTGCCATTTTCGAAGAAAATTAACGTCATATCGTCACTCGGGCACCGGCGAGTCGTCGAAGCGACGGGCTCACGAGCGACAACACGCGATATGAATTGCTATCAATGCCAGCAAAGCTTACGTTTCAGTTCGGCAGGTAAGACGGAGGGATCATGGCGAGCATCACGATCCGAAAACTGGACGACGACGTGAAGGCCCGGCTGCGCGTCCGCGCAGCGGTGAACGGCCGTTCGATGGAAGAAGAAGCGCGCTTGATCCTGCGCGAAGCGGTTGGGGATGAACCCGAACCCAAGAACCTCGCTGCTTTCATTCGGGAATGCTTCGCTCCATACGGAGGCGTGGAACTCGAACGGCCGCCGCGCGAGCCTATCCGGGAGCCCCCAAAGTTCGATTGAGGCGGCGACAGTGATTGTACTGGACACGAACGTGGTGTCGGGGTTGATGCTCCCTGCCCCGGAAGCCGCGACGGCATCGTGGATGGCGAGCCAGGCGACATCGAATCTGTATCTCACGGCGGTGACCGAAGCAGAGTTGAGGTTCGGCCTCGCCATCATGCCGTCAGGCAGGCGCCGGGACGGCCTTTCATCCGCTCTCGAACGGATGCTGCGCACGGGCTTTGCGAACCGTATCCTTCCGTTAGACCGAGATGCCGCGTCCGCCTATGCGGATATCGCCGCCGCCCGACGGCGGATGGGCCGTCCGGTCTCGCAACCCGATTGCCAGATCGCGGCGATCGCCCGCTCGCGGGACATGGCCGTGGCGACGCGGAATGTGCGGGACTTCGCGGACATTGGTATCGATGTGATCGACCCTTGGGACGGCGCTTGAGCGGTTCCCCCGCGGTTGCGGACCGTGGAGAAGCCTCTTGACCGTGCTTCCGGCTTCCGGGCCCGACCGCGACCGTGTCGTCGGTCGGCTGTGGGTGCTGTCGGCCGGGCTTTGCATGAGCGTCGGGGGGCCGATCATCCGGCTCGCGGACGAGAGCACCGCGTGGCAGTTCCTGTTCTACCGCTCGCTCGGCGCGGCGCTCGCGCTGCTGGTCTATTTCCTCGTCGTTCGTCGCCCCGTGCTCGCCGCGATCCGCGGCACCGGCGCGGCCGGCCTGGTGGGAGGTCTCTGCCTCGGGGTCGGCTTCACCGGCTTTGTATGGGGCGTGATGACCTCCACGGTGGCCAACGCGCTCTTCCTGATAAGCGCCTCGCCGCTGTTCGCCGCGTTGCTCGGCTGGATGGTGCTGCGCGAGCGGGTGTCCCGCTCGATGCGGTTCGCCATGGGCGGCGTGATGGCCGGTGTCGCGATCATGGTCGGCGAGGGGCTGGCGGAGGGCGATCCGTTCGGCGATCTGGCGGCGCTCTCCGCGGCGGTCGGGTTCGCCGGGTTTTCGGTCTGCATCCGGCGCGGCCGGCACACCGACATGAGCCCGACGATCCTGATCGCCGCCGTTATCACCGCGGCCGTCAGCGGGACGATGGCGCTCGCCGGCGGCGCCGGGCTGGCCGTGCCGCTCGCCGATGTCGGCCTGGCCGCGGCCTATGGCGTGTTGGTGATCGGCGCGGGCATCGTCATGTTGACCATCGGCGCGAGGCACGTGCCCGCGGCCGAGCTTGTCGTTCTGTCGCTGACCGAAGTGGTGTTCGGGTCGATCTGGGTCGCGCTCGCCTTCGACGAAGTTCCGAGCCTCCTGACCCTGGCCGGCGGGGTCGTGCTGCTCGGCAGCATCGCGGCGCAGGCCGTCGTCGGGATGCGCCGCCCCGATTGATCTTCCCCGGCGCGGGATACCAGAATGCCCGACCCCGCCGGACAGGGAGGCCGCCGCGATGCCCGACACCGTTTCGACCGTGGACTTCGACCGGTTCCGTCTCAGCCGCCTTGTCGATCGGCTCGTCCAGGCGGGAGAGGCGGAGGTGGTTGCCGAACCGGTTCCGCTCGCGGCCGTGGCCGAACGGCTCGACGGCAATCCCAACGCGGTCCTGTTTCGGAGCGCCGGGCCGGAAGGCGCGGCGCTGACCGGCAACGTGATGGGGAGCCGCCGACGCCTCGCGCTCGCCCTCGATACGGACGAACGCTCGCTCCTGCCGACGATTCTCGAACGGCTTGCCGCGCCGATCCCGCCCATCGAGGTCTCGCGGGACGAGGCGCCGGTGCAGGAAGTCGTGCTGGAGGGCGACGACGCGGACCTCACGGCGCTTCCCGTTCATCTCCAGCACGCGCTCGACGGGGCGCCCTATATCTCGGCCGGGCTCGACTTCTCGCGCGACCCGGCGACCGGGTTCACCAATATCGGCATGCGCCGGCTGATGCTGCGCGGCCGGCGCGAGGCGGGGATCGACCTCAACGCGCCGAGCGATCTCCGCGCGATCTACGGGGCGGCCCATTCCCGGGACGAGCCCCTGCCGGTCGCCGTCGTGGTCGGCGCCCACCCGTCCGACGCCATCGCGAGCCTCAGCCTGGTGCCGCCGCAGGACGAGTTCGCGCTGCTCGGCGGGGTCCGGGGAGCGGCGGTGCCGGCCGTCAAATGCGTCACCAGCGACCTGAAGGTCCCGGCCGACGCCGAGATGGTGCTGGAAGGCCATCTCGATCCCGCCGGCTGGTCGGAGCCGGAGGGGCCGTACGGCGAATATGTCGGCTATTACGGCGTGCTCAAGTCGAACCCGGTCTTCCATCTGAGCGCGATCACCCGGCGGCACGATGCGCTGTTCCAGACGGTCACCATCGGCGGGCGCTACATGGACTCGACGGACACCGCCCAGATCTGCGCGCTCAAGACCGAGGTTTCTCTCTGGAAGGCGCTGGAGACCGCGGTGCGCGAGCCGGTCGGCGTCTACGTCACCGCGTCCTGCGGCGGGATGTACAACGCCCGCGTTTCGCTGCGCCAGCGGGTGCCGGGCGAGGCGCGCAACGCCATCGCCGCCGTCTTCGGCTCCAACGCGGACGTCAAGCACGTCTTCGTGACCGACGCGGATATCGACATCTTCTCCGATTCCCAGCTCGACTGGGCGCTCGCCACGCGGTTCCAGGCCGATCGCGACCTTGTGGTGTCGTCGGGCTTCCGGGCGGTGCCGCTCGATCCGTCGCTGCAGGGCGAGCGGGCCGGCGCCAAGGCGGGGTTCGACCTGACGATCCCGTTCGGCAAGCTGGGCGCGCAGGAATTCACCGTGCCCGAGCCGCCGCGGCTCGCATCGGCCGAAGCGACGCCCGCGCTTCCGGCCGCGGACGCGCTCGCCGACGGGCCGAAGCATTTCCGCGAGCTGATGGAGGCAGCCGGGTCCGATGACGGGCGCGAAATTGTCCGCGAGCTGGAGGGGCTCTACGCCGAAGGACGGCTCGGCAGGGACCGAGACGGGCGCTATGTGTTGGGCTAGGATCGCCCGGGACTGGATACGAAACAGGGGGGAGTCAAAAGAATGGATGTCCGAGCAGCGGTCGCGCATGAAGCAGGCAAGCCGCTAACCGTCGAGACGGTGCAGCTCGACGGCCCGGGGGACGACGAGGTGCTGGTCGAGGTCAAGGCGACCGGCATCTGTCACACCGACGAATTCACCCTCTCGGGCGCCGATCCGGAAGGTCTCTTCCCGTCGATCCTGGGCCACGAGGGCGCGGGCGTCGTGGTCGACACGGGCAAGAACGTGACCTCGGTCGCGAAGGGCGATCACGTCATTCCGCTCTATATCCCGGAATGCCGGCAGTGCAAGTCGTGCCTGTCCGGCAAGACCAATCTGTGCACCGCGATCCGGAGCACGCAGGGCCAGGGCGTCATGCCGGACGGAACCAGCCGCTTCTCGCTCGGCGGCGAGACGCTGTTCCACTACATGGGCACGTCCACCTTCGCCAATTACAGCGTCATGCCGGAGATCGCGGTCGCCAAGGTCCGCGAGGACGCCCCGTTCGACAAGATCTGCTACATCGGCTGCGGCGTGACCACGGGCATCGGCGCGGTGATCAACACGGCGGGCGTCGAGCCCGGCGCGAACGTCGTCGTCTTCGGGCTCGGCGGAATCGGCCTCAACGTCATCCAGGGCGCACGGATCGCGGGCGCGGACAAGATCGTCGGCGTCGACATCAACCCGTCCAAGGCGACGCTTGCCGAGAAATTCGGCATGACCCATTTCGTCAACCCGAAGGAGGTCGAGGGCGATCTCGTCCCCTATCTGGTGGACCTCACCGACGGCGGGGCGGACTACTCCTTCGAGTGCATCGGCAACGTGTCGACGATGCGCCAGGCGCTCGAATGCTGCCACCGCGGCTGGGGGGTGAGCGTGATCATCGGCGTCGCCGGCGCGGGACAGGAGATCTCGACCCGCCCGTTCCAGCTCGTGACCGGAAGGGTGTGGAAGGGCACCGCGTTCGGCGGCGCCAAGAGCCGCACCGAAGTGCCGAAGATCGTCGACTGGTACATGGACGGGAAGATCAATATCGACGACCTGATCACCCACACCATGCCGCTGGAGGACATCAACAGCGCCTTCGACCTGATGCACGAGGGCAAGTCGATCCGCTCGGTGGTCACGTTCTAGGCGCTCCTCCCCGAGTATGAGCGAAGCGACAAGGCGGGTTCGCGCGGACGCGCTCGAATCCTTCGTCACGTCCGTCTTCGCCGCGGCCGGCACGCCGGCGGCGGACGCCGGCACCATCGCCGAGGTGCTGGTGTGGGCCAATTTGCGCGGCATCGACACGCACGGGGTGCTGCGCGTTCCAGGCTATGTCGGGCGGATCGAGAGCGGCGAGTTCAACCCGCAGCCCGAGATCTCGGTGGTGGCCGAGCTCCCGGCGGCGACGGTGATCGACGCCGACCGCGCCTTCGGGCCGGTCGGCATGTCGCGCGGCATGGAGACCGCCATCGCCAAGGCGCGCGAGGCGGGGATCGGCGTCTGCATCGTCCGCCGCGTGACCCACATGGCGGCGATCGGCTGGTTCGCGCTCAAGGCCGCGCGGGAAAACATGATCGGGCTGGTCTTCGGATCGTCCAGACCGAACATGGCCTGGCACGGCGCGCGGGCGCGCGGCGTTGCCACCAGCCCGATCGCCATCGCCGTGCCGGGGCCGGCGCGGGAGCCGATCCTGCTGGACATGTCGACGTCGACAGGCTCGATGGGGCAGGTCATGTTCGCGCGCGACAGCGGCACGCCGCTGGAACCGGGCGTGGCGCTGACCGAGCGGGGCGAGCCCACCACCGACGCCGGGGCGGCCCGTTTCCTGACCCCGCTGGGCGGAGCCAAGGGGGCAGGTCTCTCCCTGATGTTCGAATGCCTCACCGGCGTGCTCGTCGGCAACCCGCTGATCGCGACCGCCCTCGGGCCGGAGGGCGACTGGCGGCACAGCCAGAACGGGTTCGCGCTCGCCATCGACATCGCGGCCTTCACCAAGCCCGCGCGCTATCGCGGCGACATCGATGCGCTGGTCGACGCGCTGAAGGCGCTTCCCGCCGCCGAAGGACACGACGAGGTCCGCGTGCCGGGCGAGCGCGGCGACCGCGTCATGGCCGAGCGCCTGGAAAGCGGCATACCGCTGCCCGCCGGCACATGGCGCCGCCTCGCCGAAGTCGCCGAGGGGCTGGGCGTCGCGATGCCGGCGATCGTCGAGGGCTGAGGCTCACTCGTCGTCCTCGCGCTCGCTCCGGTAGACCAGCCGCATCAGGCCGATCCCGAGCGCAAGGCTCGCGATCACGCCGGCCGCCATCGCCAGGAAGCCGACGATCCCGATCGGCGCATCGCCCGCGACCTCCCACATCCAGACGGCGGTGACAACCGCCGCGGCCAACAGCCCACCCAGCAGGAGACAGAGCAGCAGGGTCTGGTTCATGGGGCCGTCCCTCGATACGCCGCTTCGCGACTACTCGGGATGAGGGATTTTTATTGTTGAACTCAACGATACCCTCATCCTGAGTAGCCGCGAAGCGCCGTATCGAAGGGGGCTTATCCCGATTACTTGACAGTGGTCGGTTTGCGTGGCGCGGATCGGCGCCCGCACCGTCGCCCCATCCCGGCGGGCGCGCATCCGTCCCGCCCTGCCGTCATGGTCGGCGAAGGCCGACCATCCACGAGTTTTTCTGGCGGGGCGGAACGACAAAAAAGCGTGGATGGTCGGCCTTCGCCGACCATGACGCGGGGAAACGGTTCCGTTCGGACCGGATACGCCCCGACACCTCCCGGAACGCCGGTCAAACTCCCACTCGTCAAGTAATCGGGATAAGCCCCTATCGAAGGGCGTATCTCAGCCGATCAGCGCGTTGCCGCCGAAGCGCTCGCGCCAGCGGGGGATCACGTCGGGGTTGAAGACGTTTTCCGGCACCTCGCCTTTGAGCGCGGTGAGCACCGCCTCGGCCGCCCATTCGATTCCGGGGCCGAGCCCGCCGCCCTGGTTGTGCGAAATCATGTGGGGCGACAGCAGCACCTCGTTCCCCATCCGGAGCAGTTTGGAGTCCCGGTCCATCGGCTCGTCCAGGAACACGTCGAGCGCCGCGCCGGCGATCTCGCCTGCCTCGATGGCGTCGGCGAGCGCGATCTCATCCTGCGTGCCGCCTCGCGAGGTGTTGACGAACAGAGCCGTCTTCTTCATCGCCCGGAACTGGTCCGCGCCCATCATGCCGCGCGAGGTCGGGTTGAGCGTCGGGTGGAGCGACACGATGTCGGACTCGCGCAACAGCGTGTCGAGGTCCACCTTTTCCACGCCGTAGCGGGCGAATTTCTCTTCCTCGACGAAGGGATCGCAGACGATCAGGCGTACATCCCACGGCTTCAGAAGTTCTACCATGCGCCCGCCGATCCGGCCCAAGCCGACGATCCCGACGGTGAGTCCGGCATAGCCGTCCTCGTCGCGGCGGCCAAGATAGATGCCGGACAGCGACTCGTGCTTCCACCCGCCGCCCTTCACATGGGCGTCCTTCTCCCGGTTGCGCTTGAGCATCGTGAGGATCATCGCCATCGCGCCCTCGGCGACACCCCCCCAGTTCGCCTGGGTCGGCGCGTGGGTCACCATGATGCCCAGATCCGTGGCCGCCTCGACGTCGATGTCGTCGGTGCCGACGGTGCATTTGGCGATGATGCGGAGCCGCTGCGCGCCCTCGATGATGCGCCGGTTGACCGGCGAGCTGCGGATCGAGGTACCGGTCATCGCGACCGATTCAGCAGCCTTCGCCGCCATGTCGTCCTCATAGACGCAACCCGGCGTCTGCCAGGCCTCGTCGCCGTAGGTCAGCCGGCAACCTGCCTCTTCCAGCCGGCGGTTGCTTCGCCCCTCCAGATCGGCGTTGGCGAAGACGAATACTGTGGGCTCGGACATGGCGCTCCCCGGGGCAAGTTCGGAATCGGCCGATTTATAGACGCCAATCAGTCGAACAGGAAACGAAACGCCCCGTTCTCGCGGCGCAGGCGGCAGGGCTCGAAATGTGCGGGAAGCACGAGCGCGTCGCTCGCAGCGACCTCCTCGAAGATCGCGCGCCGGGTCGAGATCGCGGTCGGCTGATGCTCGCAGGCGCGGCTGTTCCAGCCCGGATGGCGCGCTTGGATTGGATGGTGGATCACGTCGGCGGTGATCAGCCCTTCCTCGCCGTCCGACGAGATGCGGATATTGACCTGGCCCGGCGTGTGGCCGGGAGCGGGCTCGAACCGGATGCCGTCCTCCACGACGTGATCGGGCGCGACGAGGTCGGCGAGACCCGCGTCGAGGATCGGCTTCACGCTGTCCTCGTAGACATGGACATACTGCCCGTCGCCGTTCGCGTGCTTGGCCTCCAGGGATTCGAGGTCGATCGCGGTGAAGACGTATCGCGCGTTGGGAAAGGTCGGTTCCCACCGCCCGTCGATCCAGCGCGTGTTCCAGCCGACATGGTCGACATGGAGATGGGTTATCAGGACGAGATCGACGTCTTCGGGCGGGTAGCCGGCGGCGGCCAGGTTCTCCAGATAGGGCCATTGCCCGTGGGACCAGTAATCGCGCCGACGTCCCGGCTTGTCGTTGCCGACACAGGTGTCGATCAGCACGGTGCGATCGCCCGTCCGGAAGACATAGCTCTGCATACAGGATTCGAGCAGCCAGCTTTCCTCGTTCAGGAACCGCGGCATGAGCCAGCCGCGTTCGCGCTCGAAGTCGTCCGGGATGGAGTCGGGGTACATCGCCCCCGGATCGAACACCGGCGTGTCGTCCTCGAGTACGCGGGCGATCTCCAGCTTGCCGATCGTCACCGTCGCCATGTCCCGCCCCTTCGTTGCGATGCCGTACAAAGCCGTGAAAAATTGCGCTAGCATAGGATTTTAGGACCGCGCGAACGGCAAAATGAAGTCCCCCGACCCGGGCGCCGCGCCCCGCCTCGCGACTCCGCATTCGATCACCGCGGCGGAGTTCGACTGCGAGGTGATCGAGAACGAGGCGGTCAACGCCGAATACATGCACATCGTCGCGACGGCCGAGCCGCTGGCGACGGCGATCGGGGCCGGCCAGTTCTTCCACATGCTGTGCCCCAAGAACGGCCCCAACGGACCTTTCTTCCGCCGCCCGATGAGCGTCTACCGCGCCGACCCGCAAGAAGGCACGGTCGCGTTTCTCTACAAGGTGACGGGCAGCGGCACGCGGGCGCTGGCGACCCTGGCCCCGGGCGACCGCCTCGACCTGTTCGGACCGCTGGGCGTGGGATTCGCGCTGGAGCCGGGCTGGCGTCGGATCGTGGCGGTCGGCCGCGGGGTCGGGCTGGCGACGCTCGCGCCGCTCGCCGAGCTTGCGTCGCAGAACGGCGTCGGGGTGACGGCGGTGCTCAGCGCGCGGTCGCCGGCGGTGATGATGTCGGCCGACCGCTTCCAGGCGATCGGCGCCGACGTGATCGAGGTCACCGATGCCGAGGGGACCAGCGGACCCGCCCGGCTGGAGCGCGTGCTGCGCGGGCTGATCGCCGACGGCAACGCGGATGCCTTCTTCACCTGCGGCTCCAATCGGCTCCTGCTGCTGCTCCAGCGCCTCGGGCGCGAGTTCGGCATTCCCGGCCAGGTGGCGCTCGAACAGCAGATGGCCTGCGGGCTCGGCATGTGCTTCTGCTGCGTGCGCGAGTTCCGCGTCGACGACGGGGTCGCGCATCGCCGGGTATGCTGGGACGGACCGGTGTTCGATCTTCAGGAGGCGATCTCTTGGTAGATATGCGGGTCGAGATCGGCGGGGTCCAGCTCGCCAACCCGGTCATGCCGGCCTCCGGCACGTTCGCGGACGGGCTCGACAAGGCGGTCGATTTCGAACGGCTTGGCGCGATGGTGATCAAGACCATCACCCGCGAGCTCCGGGTCGGCAACGCACTGCCCCGGGTCTGCGAGACGCCGGAAGGGATGCTGAATTCGATCGGCATTCCGTCCAAGGGCATGCCCTACTTTCACGAGGAAACGCTTCCCACCTATGCGCGCTACTCGACGCCGCTGGTAGTCAGCATCTCGGCCCCCACGGTCGACGGCTTCGCGAGCCTTGCCGAGGAGGTCAGCCTTCCGGGCGTCGCCGCGATCGAGGCCAATATTTCCTGTCCCAATTTGGAAGAGGACGGCAAGGCCTTCGCCAACGAGATCGCCTCGACGGAGCGCGCCGTCGCGGCGATCCGCCGGCGCACCTCCCTGCCCCTCTGGGTCAAGTTGTCTCCCAACGTCACCGACATCGCCGAGATCGCCCGGGCGTCGGAAGCCGCCGGTGCCGATGCGCTGGTGGTCGCCAATACCTTCCTCGCCATGGCGGTCGACATCGAGAGCCAGCGTCCCAAGCTCGGCAGCATCACCGGCGGTCTTTCAGGTCCGGCGATCCGACCCATCGTGGTCCGCATGACCTGGCAGTGCGCGCGGGCGGTCGACATTCCCATCGTGGGCTGCGGCGGGATCGCGACCGCCGAGGACGCGATCGAGTACATGCTGGCCGGGGCCAGCGCGGTCCAGGTGGGGACCGTCACCTTCGTCCACCCGACGGCGATGATCTCGGTTCTGGAGGGTATCGAGAATTACTGCCTGCGACGCGGCTATGGGCGCGTGACCGACCTGGTCGGCGCGATTTCGGTCGAGGAGGCGGACGAGACAGACATGGAATGGGTCGATCCGCTCCGATGACCGAAACGACGCTCCAGCCAGCGCGCGAAGACTTGCGTACGCTCGCCGTCGAGATCTTCGACACCTTGCGGCAGAGCACGGCCGCCAGGCGCGGCGTCTCGCGCGAAAGTTTCGGCGCGGGGGAGAACGCGGCCTTCGAGATCCTGATCGACGTCGCGAAGAGGTTCGGGCTCGAGACCGGTGTGGACAGGGTCTCCAACCTCCTGATTTCGCTCCCCGGACAGGCGCGGGAAACGCCTTATGTCGCCTGCGGATCGCACATGGATTCGGTGCCGGAGGGCGGCAACTTCGATGGCGCCGCCGGGGTGATCGCCGGACTGCTCGCGCTGGTGCGGGCACGGATGGAAGACGCCCGGCCAAAGAAGCCGGTCCGCGTGATCGCACTCCGCGGCGAGGAAAGCGCGTGGTACGGCAAGGCCTGCGTCGGGTCGAGCGCGCTGTTCGGCCGGCTGCAGAAGGCCGATCTTGCCTCGGTTCACCGGGACGGAACGGGAACGCTGGGCGAGGCGATGAAGCGCAACGGGGCCGCGGTGGATGCGATCGAGGCGGGCGTCCCGCTGGTCGATCCGGCGGACATAACAGGTTATATCGAGCTTCATATCGAACAGGGTCCGATCCTTGTCGCCGACAGCCTGCCAACCGCCGTGGTGACCTCGATCCGCGGCAATCTGCGCCACCGCCGGATCCGCTGCATTGGCGAGGCGGGACACTCGGGCGCGGTCCCGCGGGGGCTCAGGAACGACCCGGTGATGGCGACCGCCGCGCTGATCCATACGCTCGACAACCACTGGCAGGACTGGCTCGACAAGGGGCACGACATCGTGGTGACCACGGGGATCCTGGAGACCGACGGGCGCGCGCATTCGGTCTCGCGCATCGCGGGCGAGGTCGATTTCAGCTTCGAGGTGCGAAGCGAGGACACCGCGACCCTCGAAGGGTTTTACGAGCTGATGCGTAGCGAGTGCGACCGGATCGCCGCGGAGCGCCGGGTGATGTTCAACTTCGACCGAAGGGTCGACGCGGAACCGGCGATCATGGACCGGCGCTGGGTCGACAAGCTGCTCAGGCACGCCCGGGCTCTGTCTCTTCCCGAGAGAACGATCCTGAGCGGCGCCGGCCACGATGCGGTCCTGTTCGCCTCGGCCGGCATCCCGTCGGCCATGATCTTCATCCGGAACCACAATGGCTCGCACAACCCGAACGAGGCGATGGACATCGACGACTTCCTCAAGGGCGCGGACCTTCTATACCGCGCGCTGATGGATCCGCCGTGACGGTCGAGCGGCTGGAGATCGCGCGCCCCGACGACTGGCACCTCCACCTCCGCGACGGGGCGATGCTGGAAGCGATCGTCGGCTTCTCGGCCGCGGTGTTCGGCCGCGCCATCGTCATGCCGAACCTCGTGCCGCCGGTCCGGACCCCGGCCGAGGCCGAGGCCTATCTTGCGCGCATCCGGGCAGCCCTCCCGGAGGGACATCCCTTCGAGCCCCTGATGACGGCCTATATGACCGACGACGCCGACCCGAGCGATATCAGGGCGGGGTTCGAGAGCGGCATCTTCCGCGCCGTGAAGCTCTACCCCGCCGGAGCCACCACGAACTCGGCGTTCGGGGTCACCCGCATGGAAGCGATCCGCCCGGTGCTGGCGGGGATGGAGAGGATCGGGATGCCGCTCCTCGTGCACGGCGAGGTCGTGGATCCGGAGGTCGACGTGTTCGACCGGGAAGCCGTCTATATCGAACGAGTGCTCGACCCGATGCGACGGGACTTCCCGGGACTCAAGGTTGTACTGGAGCATGTGACCACGGCCGAGGCCGTGGAATACGTAAGCGCCGCCGACCGTTTGCTGGGCGCGACGATCACGCCGCACCACCTGACGATCAACAGGAACGCTCTCTTCCGTGGGGGGATCCGTCCTCACATGTATTGTCTCCCCGTGGCCAAGCGCGAGCGCCATCGGCTCGCGCTGCGGCAAGCGGCGACCTCGGGCGATTCGCGATTCTTTCTGGGTACCGACTCCGCGCCCCACCCGCGCCGCGACAAGGAAACCGATTGCGGCTGCGCCGGAATCTTCAACGCCCCGAACGCGCTGCAATGCGTCACGCAGGTTTTCGATGAGGAAAGCGCGCTCGACAGGCTGGAAGGATTCGTCTCCCGCGCGGGCGCCGAATTCTATGGGATGGAGCCGAATTCCGACCGCATCGTTCTCGAAAAAAGGGTAATTTCCGAGGCGCCCCGGGAGGCGGTGACGGTGGGGGACGACACGGTTCGGGTGTTCGAACCCGACACGCCGATCTCCTGGAGCATCGTTTCCGGCCTCAGGTGAACCCGCCGGGCGCGAGGACGAAAGACGGGAGGAACGGATGCTGCCGACGGCGTTCCCGGATGAATCGCTGATCGCCGAGATGACGGCGCGGATGCTGATCGAGGTCGAGGCGGTGCGCTTTCGCGCGGAAGACCCATACCGGTTCACCTCGGGCTGGGCGAGCCCCGTCTATATCGACTGCCGCCGGTTGATTTCCTTTCCGAGGGTGCGTCAGACCCTGATGGATTTCGCGGCGTCCTCGATCGTCCGGGAGGTCGGGTTCGAGACCATCGACGCCGTCGCCGGGGGAGAGACCGCCGGCATCCCCTTCGCCGCCTGGATCGCCGACCGGCTGATGCTGCCGATGCAATATGTCCGCAAGCAGGCCAAGGGGTTCGGCCGGGACGCCCAGATCGAGGGCGACTTCGAGGCGGGCTCGCGCGTCATCCTGGTCGAGGACCTGACCACCGACGGGCAGAGCAAGATCCGGTTCTGCCAGGCGCTGCGCGAGGCGGGCGCCGTCGTCAACCATACCTTCGTCATTTTCCACTACGACATCTTCCCGCAGACCCACGAGCTGCTGGAGAAGATGGACATGAAGATGCTGTCGCTCGCCACCTGGTGGGACGTGCTCGCGGTGTGCAAGAAGCACGCCTATTTCGACGCCGCGACGCTCGACGAGGTGGAGCGGTTCATGAACGATCCGGTAAGCTGGTCGGCGGCCCATGGCGGCGCCTCCCAACTTGCGAGCTGACCCGGAACGCCGCCGCGCCGCGCGCAGCGGAGCGTGGTCGAAAAAGCATCGCCTGACCGGTATTCATCCGGTGGCCGACTATTGTAATGTTCCGGTCGCAGACGATGCCGGCTTCGCGCCGGTACGCGCTGTTGCGCGTGCATGGGGCGGTTCGTCTTAGCGCGAAAGATCGGTAATCTGTCTGTTCGCGCCAGCCCAGAAGGGGAGAGGAACAAGATGACAAGCAAGTTCAGGTCGGTCGCGCTCGCGGCCGTGGTTTCCGCCGCGGTCGCGGCCGGAAGCTTCGGAGCCCAGGCGGCGACCAAGATCCGGCTCACGCTCGACTGGATTCCCCAGTCGACTCACGGGCTGATCTTCATCGCCCAGTATGAGGGCTATTACAAGGCCGAGGGCCTCGACGTGAAGATCGACGAAGGCCGGGGCTCGGCCGACGCGGTCAAGAAGCTCGTCAGCGGCACCCACGACATCGGCCTCGCCGACATCAACGCCTTGATCCAATACAACGCCAAGAACAAGGGCGGCGAGATCAAGAGCGTCATGATGATGTACGAGCAGCCCCCGTTCTCCATCTTCGTGTTGAAGAAGTCGGGCATCACCCATCCCAAGCAGCTCGTCGGCAAGACGCTGGGCGCTCCGGTCTTCGACGCCAGCTACAAGCTGTTCCCGGCCTTCGCCAAGGCCATCGGTATCGACCCCAACGCCGTGAAGAAGAAGAACATGGACCCGCGCCTGCGCGAGCCGATGCTCATCAGGGGCGAGGTCGACGCGATCTCGGGGCATGTGTTCTCCTCGATGCTCAACCTCAAGGCGGCCGGCATCAAGGAAGAAGACGTCACCTTCTTCATGTACGGCGACCACGGCATGGAGTCCTACGCCAACGGCGTTGCCGTGCGCCCAGACTTCCTCGCCAAGAACGCGGACGCGGTGCGCGGCTTCGTGCGGGCGACCATCAAGGCGACCCGTGACATGGTGCAAAAGCCTCAGCTCGCGCTCGACTCGGCCAAGAAGTTTTCGCCGCTGCTCGTCGAGGCGGTCGAGGCGGATCGGTTGAGGCTCGGCATCGCGTGCTGCGTGCTCACGCCGAACGTGAAGAAGAACGGCTATGGCGGCATCGACATGGCCAGGCTGCAGCGTTCGATCGACCAGGCGGCGGACGCCTACGGCATCGCGGAACCGCCGAAGGCTTCCGACATGTGGCTCGACGGCTTCCTGCCGCCGCAGTCCGAACGCTTCATCCACAAATAGGGTGCCCGGGGCGGGCCCTGCGCCCGCCCCTTCACTTTCTTCAAGACCATCGATGGCCTTCATCGAGATCAAGGATATCGACCTCACGTACCGCAACAGCGCGGGCGACGAGGACGATGCCGGCACGCTGGCGCTGCAAGGCGCCAGCCTGACCATGGACCGCGGCGATTTCATCTCGCTGGTGGGGCCGAGCGGCTGCGGCAAGTCGACCCTGCTCAAGGTCGTCGCCGGGCTGATCCGGGCTAACAAGGGGCGGGTTTCGGTCGCCGGCCAGGTCGTCGACCGGCCGCTCAAGATCGTCGGCATGGCGTTCCAGAACGCGACCCTGCTGCCGTGGCGCTCGACGCGCGAGAACGTGCTGCTCCCGATGGAGATCGTCGAGCCGCATCGCCGGCAATTCCGCAGGGAAAAGGCCAAATACGAGGCCATAGCGGACGAGTTGCTGGCCACTGTCGGTCTCGACGGCTTCGGCGACCGGGCGCCGTGGCAGCTCTCGGGCGGGATGCAGCAGCGCGCCCAGCTGTGCCGCGCCCTGGTGCACGAGCCCGACCTCCTGCTGCTCGACGAGCCGTTCGGCGCGCTCGATGCGTTTACCCGCGAAGAGCTCTGGGACGTGCTCCAGGCGCTCTACATCAATCGAAAATGCACGGTGATGCTGGTCACCCACGATCTGCGCGAGGCGGTCTACCTCGCCGACAAGGTGTATGTGATGAGCGCCCGCCCCGGCCGGGTGATCCTGGAGCGCGACATCGAGCTCGAACGGCCGCGCAAACTGGAGCACATGTACGCGCGGGAGACGGTGGAACTCGTCCAGGAGCTCCGCCACCACATCAACATCGCGAGAACCGACGATGAGTAGCAAGACTGTAGAGCGGCTGTCGCCGTGGATCGTGACGCTGATCGTCATCGTCATCTGGGAGATCGGCGTGCGCGCATTCGAGGTGCCCGCGGTGGTGCTGCCGACCGCGAGCGCGTCGTTCTACGCGATATGGGAGTGGCGCGAGGGGCTCTGGCACAACGCGATTCCGACGCTGGTGGCGACGCTGCTGGG
The DNA here is from genome assembly GCA_965202835.1 of Alphaproteobacteria bacterium. Classification (GTDB taxonomy): domain Bacteria; phylum Pseudomonadota; class Alphaproteobacteria; order MPNO01; family MPNO01; genus MPNO01. The sequence goes on from CBDBCA010000005.1 coordinate 211,556, forward strand.
CTTCGGCATCGCGGTGGTGTTCGGCATCGTGATGGGGGTCTTCATCGGCATTTCCAAGCCGGTCTACGCCGCCCTCTACCCGCTGCTGGTCGCCTTCAACTCCATCCCCAAGGTGGCCATCGTGCCGATCCTGATGGTGTGGTTCGGGATCGGGCTGACCACGGCGACGATCACCGCCTTCATTCTCTGTTTCTTCCCGATCGTGGTGAACGTGGCGGTCGCGCTCGCGACCATCGAGCCCGAGCTCCGCGACGTATTGCGCGCGCTCGGCGCGCATGAGCGCGACATCGTCATCAAGGTCGGAATCCCGCGGTCCCTGCCCTACCTGTTCGCCTCGCTCAAGATCGCCATCACGCTCGCCTTCGTCGGCGCCGTGATCGCCGAGACCGTGGCCGGCGGCGACGGAATCGGCCACCTGATGCTGGTCGCGAGCTCGAACTTCAACATGGCGCTGATGATCGCCGGGTTGATCGTCATCGCGGCGATGGCGATCGGCATGTACGCGATCTTCGCGGTGCTCGACCGACGCTTCACCGGCTGGGCGACACGGGGCGACATCCAGTACGCGACCGCGGGGGGCTAGGCACCGGTTGCGGACCGGCTCGCGGAGCGAGCCGGGTTGCAAGGGGTTATCGGGTATGATACCAAGCCCTGCCTTCGAAAAAGGGCGTCCGGACCGGGTGCCGCGATAACCGAAAAGCGTTGTGTTTCAAAGAGTTGCCGTCGATACGGTCGGGGTCAGATATACGTGTCCGCAACACCGATAGACGTGTCCGGCCTTCCGGGCCGCTACGCGAGTGCGTTGTTCGAGCTCGCCGAAGAGCAAGCCGCGCTCGACGGGGTGCGGGACGACCTGGCCAGCCTGCAGACGATGATCCGCGAGGCGCCCGAACTCGCACGGGTTCTCACCAGCCCGGTGATCGGGCGGGACGAGCAGGCGGCGGCGGTGGACGCGGTGATGGAGCGCGCGAATATCGGCGACCTGACCCGCCGCTTCGTGAACGTCGTCGCGCGGAACCGGAGGCTGTTCGCCCTGCCGGGGATGATCGACGTCTACCGCGCGCTGCTGGCCGAAAGAAGGGGCGAAATGACGGCGGAGGTAACCTCCGCACAGCCGCTCAGCGAGACCCAGCGTTCGGCCCTTGAGAGCGCGCTGATGCGCTCCGTCGGCGCCAACGTCTCCATCGACGCGAAGGTCGATCCGGGCATTCTCGGCGGGCTGATCGTCAAGGTGGGCTCGCGCATGGTCGATTCCTCGCTCAGGACCAAGCTCGACAAGCTGCAGATATCGATGAAAGGGGCCGCGTGATGGACCTCCGCGCCGCAGAGATCTCCGCCATCCTCAAGGACCAGATCGCGAATTTCGGGACCGAGGCCGAGGTCGCGGAAGTCGGCCAGGTGCTGTCGGTCGGCGACGGGATCGCCCGCGTCTATGGCCTCGACCGCGTCCAGGCAGGCGAAATGGTCGAGTTCCCCGGCGGCATTCGCGGCATGGCGCTCAACCTCGAAAGCGACAATGTCGGCGTGGTGATCTTCGGCGACGACAGCACCATCAAGGAGGGCGACACCGTCAAGCGCACCGGGGCGATCGTCGATGTGCCGGTCGGCAAGGGGTTGCTCGGCCGTGTCGTCGATGCGCTCGGCAATCCTATCGACGGCAAGGGGCCGATCGACAGCGACGAGCGCCGCCTGGTCGAGGTCAAGGCGCCCGGTATCATTCCGCGCCGTTCGGTGCACGAGCCGGTCCAGACCGGGCTTAAGGCGATCGACAGCCTGATCCCGATCGGCCGCGGACAGCGCGAACTGATCATCGGCGACCGCCAGACCGGCAAGACGGCCGTCGCGGTCGACACCATCATCAATCAACGCGAGATCAACGCGGGCGACGACGAGTCCAGGAAGCTTTACTGCGTCTATGTGGCGATCGGGCAGAAACGCTCCACCGTCGCCCAGATCGTCAAGCAGCTGGAGGAAAACGGCGCGCTCGAATACAGCATCGTCGTCGCCGCGACCGCCTCGGAACCGGCGCCGCTCCAGTTCCTCGCGCCATATGCCGGCTGCACGATGGGAGAGTATTTCCGCGACAACGGCATGCACGCGCTGATGATCTACGACGATCTGTCCAAGCAGGCCGTCGCGTATCGCCAGATGTCCCTGCTGCTGCGCCGCCCGCCCGGCCGGGAAGCGTTTCCGGGCGACGTTTTCTACCTCCATTCGCGCCTCCTGGAGCGCGCGGCCAAGATGAACGAAGAGAACGGCGCGGGCTCGCTGACCGCCCTTCCGGTGATCGAGACGCAGGCCGGCGACGTGTCGGCCTATATCCCGACGAACGTGATCTCGATCACCGACGGGCAGATCTTTCTCGAGACCGATCTGTTCTATTCCGGCATCCGCCCGGCGGTGAATGTCGGGCTGTCGGTGAGCCGGGTCGGCTCGGCGGCGCAAATCAAGGCGATGAAACAGGTCGCTGGCTCGATCAAGCTGGAGCTGGCGCAGTATCGCGAGATGGCGGCCTTCGCCCAGTTCGCCTCGGATCTCGACGCCTCGACCCAGCAACTCCTCAACCGCGGCTCCCGACTGACCGAACTCCTCAAGCAGCCCCAGTTCTCGCCGCTCGCGGTGGAGGAGCAGGTGGTGGTCATATTCGCCGGCGTCAACGGCTACCTCGACAAGTTCCCGCTGGACTCGGTGCAGCGCTTCGAGCACGGATTCCTCGCCGAGGTGAAGGCGAACCACGCCGACATCCTGACCGGCATTCGCGAGAGCCAGGAACTGACCGACGATTTAAGGAAGAAGCTCACCGACGCGCTCGATTCCTACGCCGCGGCGTTCGCTGCCTAGCCACCCAGCGCGGAAGTCCGACCGATGCCGAGCCTCAAGGACCTGCGCACGCGGATCAACAGCGTCAAGTCGACGCAGAAGATCACGTCGGCGATGAAGATGGTCGCGGCGGCGAAGCTCCGGCGGGCGCAGGAACAGGCCGAGGCGGCGAGGCCCTACGCGGAACGGATGGAGCGCATGCTGGGCTCGGTCGCGGCGAGCCTGGGCGGCAGCGAGGGCGCCCCGCCGCTTCTCGCGGGCACCGGCAAGGACGATGTTCATCTGCTGGTGGTCGCGACGTCCGACCGCGGCCTCTGCGGCGGGTTCAACTCGTCGATCGTGCGGGAGGCCAGGCGGCGCATTCGCGAACTGACCGCTTCGGGCAAGACCGTCAGTATCCTCTGCGTGGGCCGCAAGGGCCGCAGCCAGCTGATCCGCGACTACGGGAATCTGATCGTCGACACCATCGACGATGTCGGCCGCCCGCGGCTCGGCTTCGACGATGCCCAGGCCATCGCGAATCGTCTGCTCGCGCTCTATGACGAGGGCGGCTTCGATGTCTGCACGGTGGTCTACAACCGGTTCCGCTCGGTGATCGTCCAGATCGTCACCGTCCAGCAGCTCATCCCCTTCGGCCCGTCCGGGGACGAAGAGGAGGAAGAGGCGCAGGAAGATACCGGCGGCGCGAAGGCGGTTTACGAGTTCGAGCCCGAGGAAGGCGAGATCCTGGAGACGCTGTTGCCGCTCAACCTTTCGGTCCAGGTCTACCGGGCATTGCTCGAAAACGCGGCCTCCGAACAGGGCGCGCGCATGGCGGCGATGGATAACGCGACCCGCAACGCGGGCGACATGATCGACCGGCTCACACTCGACTACAACCGGTCCCGCCAGGCCGCCATCACCAGCGAGCTGATCGAGATCATCTCCGGAGCCGAAGCGGTCTAGGCTCCGGGTTCAGTCAAAGAGGAAGAGAGATGGCAACGACGGGCGAATCAGGACGCATCACGCAGGTGATGGGCGCGGTGGTCGACGTTCAGTTCGACGGCGCCCTGCCGGCCATCCTTAACGCGCTCCACTGCGACAACAAGGAAACCCGCCTCGTTCTGGAGGTAGCGCAGCATCTGGGCGAGAACATGGTCCGGACGGTTGCCATGGACACCACCGACGGGCTGGTCCGGGGTCAGGAAGTCCAAGACACCGGAGGTCCCATCACCGTGCCGGTGGGACCCGACACGTTGGGCCGCATCCTCAACGTCGTCGGCGATCCGGTGGACGAGCGCGGCGCCGTCAGCTCCAACAAGGCCTATCCCATCCACCGCGAGGCGCCCCCCTTCGTCGACCAGTCGACCGAAGCCGAGATTCTCGAGACCGGCATCAAGGTGGTGGACCTCCTCGCCCCCTACGCCAAGGGCGGCAAGATCGGGCTGTTCGGCGGCGCCGGCGTGGGCAAGACCGTCATCATCATGGAGCTGATCAACAACATCGCCAAGGCGCATGGCGGCTATTCGGTGTTCGCCGGCGTCGGCGAACGCACCCGCGAGGGGAACGACCTCTATCACGAGATGATCGAGTCGGGCGTGATCCAGCCCGACGGGGAATCGAAGGCGGCCCTGGTCTACGGCCAGATGAACGAGCCGCCGGGCGCGCGCGCCCGGGTCGGGCTGACCGGGCTGACGCTCGCCGAGTATTTCCGGGACGAGGAAGGCCAGGACGTGCTGTTCTTCGTCGACAACATCTTCCGCTTTACCCAGGCGGGCTCCGAGGTCTCGGCGCTGCTGGGGCGCATCCCGTCCGCGGTCGGCTATCAGCCTACGCTCGCCACCGACATGGGCACGTTGCAGGAGCGGATCACCACGACGAACAAGGGCTCGATCACCTCGGTCCAGGCGATCTACGTCCCGGCCGACGACCTCACCGACCCCGCCCCGGCGACTTCGTTCTCGCATCTCGACGCGACGACCGTGCTTTCGCGCCAAATCGCGGAGCTTGGCATCTACCCGGCCGTCGATCCCCTCGATTCGACGTCTCGCATCCTTGAGCCGCGCGTGGTGGGCGAGGAGCATTACGGCGTCGCCCGCGAGGTGCAGAGGATCCTGCAGACCTACAAATCGCTGCAGGACATCATCGCGATCCTCGGCATGGAGGAACTCTCGGAAGAAGACAAGCTCATCGTCGCCCGGGCGCGCAAGATCCAGCGCTTCCTGTCCCAGCCCTTCCACGTCGCGGAGGTGTTCACCGGAACGCCCGGGGTGTTCGTGGGCATCGAGGATACGATCAAGGGCTTCACAGGGCTGTGCGAAGGCGAATACGACGACCTGCCGGAGGCCGCCTTCTACATGGTCTCGACGATCGAGAGCGCGGTCGACAAGGCCAAGCGCATGGCCGCCGAGGCCGCCTGACCGCAGCGTCAACAGCCGGGATCGCATGTGATGGCCGACACCGTCGAATTCGAGCTGGTCTCGCCGGAGAGGCTTCTGCTTTCGATTCCGGTCGAAATGGTGGTGGTTCCGGGAAGCGAGGGCGATTTCGGCGTGTTGCCGGGACACGCGCCGATGATTTCCACCGTGCGTCCGGGGGTCATCTCGATATGGCAGGACGGCGCCGTTGACCGCCGCGTCTTCGTCGCGGGCGGGGTCGCTGAAGTCCAGCCGGAGCGCTGCACGGTTCTGGCCGAGGACGCGGTTCCACTCGAGGACGCGGACGAGGCGGAGGCCGACCGCCGCGTCGCCGACGCCCGGGAAGCGCTCGAACGCGCGACCGACGAAGGACCCGCCGACGCGGCGCGCAAGCGGCTGGCGACGGCGGAAGCCCTGCGCGCCGCGATCGGCAGCGTCCGCAACTGACCGCCGGCCGCTCAACCCTCCATACCTTGGCCTCCGCCGAACGCGCGGTGCCGGAAACGCCGTTTTCCTCACGGAAATGGCGGCTTTCCCCGTCATCCGCTTGACATGTTGAGATTCGGGATGATTTCCTAGTTAATCGGTGTTTGAAGAAGGTGCGTAGCATCAGGAGGAGTGTCGGGGTGGCAGGATGGACCCTTGCCGATATTCCTTGGGATGATTTCGACCCGGCCCGGGTCGATCCGGACATCGTTCCGATCGTCAAGGCGGCGAGCCTTGTCGAATACAACGCCGAGGACTATCGGGATTACCTGAAGGACGTTTTTCACGACGATCCGCGCATGAAGTCGGCGGTCGACGGCTGGGCGCAGGAAGAGGTCCAGCACGGCCTCGCGCTCGGCCGCTGGGCGAAGATGGCCGATCCAGAGTTCGACTTCGAGAGCAGTTTCGCGCGTTTCCGCGAGGGCTACAGGCTGCCGTTGGGCGTCAGCGATTCGGTGCGCGGCAGCCGCAGCGGCGAGCTGGTCGCCCGCTGCATGGTCGAGACGGGGACGAACACCTATTACAGCGCGCTCGCGCAGGCGACCGACGAGCCGGTTCTGAAAGAGATCTGCCGACGCATCGCGGCGGACGAGTTCGCCCATTACTGTCTCTTCCATACCCATATGAAGCGCTACCTTGAAGAGGAGGCTCTTGGCTTCTGGGCCCGTCTGCGGGTGGCGGTCTCGCGCATCGGGGAGACCGAGGACGACGAGCTCGCCTATGCCTACTACGCCGCCAACGGAGGCGACCGTCCGTATGACAGGCGGGGCAACAGCGGCGCCTACGGCAACCGCGCGTTGTCCTGCTGTACGCCGGGGATCCTCGAACGCAGCGTGGACATGGTTTGCCATGCGGTGGGCATCAAGACGCGGCGCTGGATCTCGAAACCCGCCGCGGCGATTTTCTGGGTGCTCTTGAAGTTCAGGATGTCGATGCTGGCGCGCGGGGCTCATTAGCGGCCGAAACCGTCTCGCGCGCGATGCGATTCGCGAAGGCGGTGACGAGCGCGGCATAGACTTCGCGCTTGAAGGGCACGATCTGCGCGGCGACGTCGGAGAGCGGCATCCACTGCCAGGCATCGAATTCCGGCGGTTTACCGGCCCCGATGTCGATGTCGCCGTCTTCGCCGGTAAAACGGGCGAGAAACCACTGCTGGGCCTGACCGCGATAGCGACCGCCCCACATCCGCGCCGCGAGATCGCCGGGCAGGTCGTAGGTCAGCCAGTCCGCCATGGCTTCGACGATGAGCGCCCGGTCGGTGCCGGTCTCTTCCGCGAGCTCGCGCAGCGCGGCCGTCTCGGGAGACTCGCCTGAGTCGATTCCTCCTTGGGGAAATTGCCAGGCGGGAGGCCTCGTGTCGGTCCGGCGGCCCGCGAATACCAGACCGTCACGGTTGAACAGAACGATGCCGGCGCAGGGGCGATAGCCTTCGGGCGGGCGGGTGTCCCCTGTCATCCCGCCGGCGCCGACCCGGCTATCAGTTGGTGGCCTTGTTGTCGAACAGAGCGAGGCCGCGCAGCAGATCGAGGGCGCGCGTAAGCTGATAATCCTCCGGCCGTTCGCTGGGCCCTTGCCCCGCTTCCTTCGCTTCCGCGCCGGACCCGCCCGTCCGGTCCGGGTCGTTCGGATTCTGCAACGCGCCGCGCAGATCGCCTTCGCGACGCCGGCCACCCTCCTCTATGACCTCGACCCGCGCCTGTTCGACCACGATGTCCGGCTCGATACCCTTCGCCTGAATCGAGCGGCCGGACGGGGTGTAGTATTGCGCCGTGGTCAGACGGATCGCGCCACGCCCTTCCAGCGGGACAATCGTCTGCACCGAGCCTTTGCCGAAGGAGCGCGTGCCCATCACGATGCCACGGCGATGGTCCTGCAGCGCGCCGGCGACGATTTCGGAGGCAGACGCCGATCCACCGTTGATCAGGACGACGATCGGCAGACCGTCGGCGCTGTCGCCGGGCTTGGCGTTGAAACGCTGCGCATCCTCGGGACGGCGCGACCGGGTGGACACGATCTCGCCCCGGTCGAGGAAGAAATCGACCACCTTGATCGACTGTTCCAGCAACCCGCCGGGGTTGTTGCGGAGATCGAGAACCAGACCCTTGAGTCCTCCACCGATCTCGGCGCGGAGCTTCGTCATCGCGCGCTCGATCCCGCCCACGGTCTGCTCGCTGAAGGATATGATTCGGACATAGCCGATATCGCCTTCGGCGCGGGATCGGACCGACTGGATCTTGATCACGGCGCGGGTGATGGTGACGTCGAAGGGCTCGCGATTGGCGCGCCGCACTGTCAGCATGATGTCGGTGTCGGGCGGCCCACGCATGCGCTCGACCGCCTCGGACAGCGTCAGCCCGACAACCGCCTCATTGTCGAGATGGGTGATCAGATCTCCGGACTTGAGGCCCGCGCGATGGGCCGGCGTGTCGTCGATGGGCGAGACCACCTTGACGAGGCCGTTTTCCATCGTGACCTCGATCCCGAGCCCGCCGATCTCGCCGCGGCTCTGAACCTGCATCTCGCGGAAATTCCTGGCGTTCAGATAGCTCGAATGGGGGTCGAGCGAGGTCAGCATGCCGTTGATCGCGGATTCGATCAGCTTTTCGTCGCTCACGTCCTCGACGTAATCCGCCCGCACCCTTTCGAACACGTCGCCGAACAGGTTGAGCAGGCGGTACGTCTCCGTCGTGTTCGACTGCGCGGCAGCCGGAATCGGAGCGGTCATGAGAAGGATGGCGGCGATCGCCGCGAAGGTCCGCGCTCGCATTATCGACCCACCTTGTCGCTGTTTTCGGTCAACCAGGGCAGCGGGTCGACAGGCCGGCCGCCGCGGCGAAGTTCGATATAGAGGCGATGGGACGCATCTATGTCCGGTCCCATGAGTCCGATGGGTTCTCCGGAGACCAACTCATCGCCGACGCGAGCGTCCAGCCGTTCGAGGCCCGCAAGCAACACATGATATCCCTCGCCATGGTCGATTATCAAGAGTTCGCCATAATTCAGAAAGGGCTCGGCGAATACCACCCTGCCGGAAGCGGGGGCGACCACCAACGCCGACCAGCGGGTCCGGATCGTCACTCCTTCGGCGATCCGGCCATTTTCAGCTGGCTCCCCGAAGCGGGCGAGGACGGGACCAGCCGCGGGCAACCGGGTATCCGGCCGCAGCAAATCCCTGCCTGTCGCGGGAAGGGCAATCAGCGCAACCGGACTTTCCGAAGGGGCTCCCGCCAGATCCCCGGGCCGCAACCGTGTGTTCTCGCGCGCGCGGGCGAGACGGTCGATCAACTCCTCGATGCTCTCGATCTTGCGTGCGGAAGCGTAGGAACCCCAATCCGGAGCGGTACCCGCCTCATTCAAACGCTGCAACCGCTCGGATCGAATCTCGACCAGGGAGGCAAGCACCCGGCGTTCCTCCTGGAGCCTGCGAAGCGCCTGACCGTGCCGACCGCGCTGACCGGCGATCCGACCGCGGAGCGAAACGAGTCGTCGCGCCATCGCCCCCAGACCGCGCGCTTCCGCCTTGAGCACGGGTATCGCCGCTTTCAGAAGAAGGCGCCCATGGACAAAGCCGTCCGGCGTTCCCGGGCCCGCGGGGAAGGGAACCGCCGGGCGTCGTGCCAGCCTTTGCAACGACGACAGCAGCCGGGGAGCATCGATCCGCCGATCGGCCAGCGCCTTTGCGACAGCGCGCTCTTCCATCTCCAGCGGGGGTATCGCCTCCTCCGCCGCGGCAAGTCGGGCTTCGAGCGCGAGGACGGAAGCGGCCACCGTCACGAGTTGCTGCTTGAGGGCGCTTAACGCGCGCTGTTCGGCCTCGACGCCGTGTTCGGGCGCGGCTGGGTTGGCTCGTGCGCGCTCCAGTGCCCGTTTTGCCCGTTCGAGCGGGTCTCCGACGGGAACGGTCTCGGCCGTCGCGGTTACCGCGGGGAGCGTTGCAAACGCCGAAAGCACCGCGAACCTCGCCGCCGCCCCGAACACGCGGGCAAGCCAGCCCCCCGAAGCGTCAATCGAAGTGGAACGCGGAAGGTTCAAATCCCATCCTGCTCCCGAGCGCACCTAACCCGGCATGGCATCTGGCCGAGAAAGAATATTGCGTTCACACGCGTTTCCCGCGGCGATGGTAGGGATGACCGGCGAGGATTTCCTGGGCGCGGAAGATCTGTTCCATGAGCATCCCGCGGACCAGGAGATGCGGCCATGTCGCCGGCCCGAAAGCGAGCACTAGATCCGCGTCCGCGACCAGACGTGGAGAAAGTCCTTCCGCACCTCCGATCAGAAATACGGTTTCCCGTCTGCCGCTGTCGCGGAGACGCCCCAGGTGCCGGGCGAAATCCTCGCTCGACAGCGCCTTTCCCTCGGAATCGAGCGCGATGACGTACGCGCCCGCCGTGCAAAACGGGGAAAGCAACTCGGCCTCTCGGCGGATCAGCTCGGCGGGAGCGCAGCGCCCCTTGGCCTCGACCTCCCGCAATTCGACCTTCCAGCGGATGCGGCGACGGTAACGTTCGAACAGTGCGCGCTCCGGACCGTCCTTGAACCGCCCGGCGGAGGCAATGGTGAGCCGCATTCGACGCGCCTCCGCGCGCGGTCAAACGCCGATACCCGACGAGCGGCTCTCGCTGTCCGGCGCGACGCCCCACATCTTCTCAATGTTGTAGAACTCCCGGATCTCCGGGCGGAACAGATGCACGATCACGTCGCCGGCGTCGATCAACACCCAATCCCCCTGGCGCAGGCCTTCGGGCTTCAACCCGACGAGGCCCCCGTCCTTGAGACGTTGCAGCAAACGTTCCGCCAAGGCGGCAACCTGCCGGCTCGACGTGCCGGTTGCGACGACCATGTTGTCGGCCATCGTGGACTTGCCCCGGAGATCGATATTCACGACATCGACGGCCTTGAGATCCTCAAGGCACGTGACGACGACGTCGATCAACGACGTGGCTTCGGGATTGTCGGGTCCGGTCGTCGTTATGGGCTGCTCCTGTCCCGGCGATACGGGCCTTCGACGGACAATGCGCTCATCGGGCCGCCCGCCCGCCGCCCGCCCTGCCCGGCGCGTCCGTCGTTCGCCGAATCCTGATGAAATCGGGTGTGGAAGAAGTTCCGTGCCGGCGGCTCTGTTTCCACCAACCTGTGGACTTCCTTGGCCTTCAACCCAAGCCTCTGAAACGAGCGCACCGTCTCCTCGGAGCGCATGGAAAGAATAGGGGGCGTAATACGAAACCGCAATGGGCACGATATGGCGTTGTCGCTAGCAGATGATCTGTCCGGTTTAGGTAGCACGTGAGTTGTCCGGTTAGGTGTCTCCGAGATGGGGGGTGCCTTGATGAACCGGACGACGTGGCTACAGGAGCGCAGGATGGAGAAGTTTTGCGACGTGCTGGGGCGTTTCGAGGCGAAGCGTTTGTCGGCGCTGGATGCGGCGGAGCTGCTGGGGATGTCGGAGCGCGGCTTCCGGCGCTACCGGCGCCGCTACGAGGAGGAAGGTCTGGACGGCCTGTTCGACCGCCGGCTCGGCAAGGCGTCGTCGCGGCGGGTGCCGGCGGATCGGATCGAGTGGGTGCTGGAGCGGTACCGCACGCGCCATACGGGCTGGACGGTGAAGCATTTCCACGACCATCTGCGCGAGCATCACGGCTTTCGCTTGAGCTACACTTGGACCAAGAACGTCTTGCAGCGCGCGGGTCTGGTGACCAGGGCGCCCAGGCGCGGCGCGCATCGCCGCCGGCGGCCGCGCAAGCCCTGTGTCGGCATGATGCTGCACCAGGACGGCTCGCGCCATGCGTGGCTGGCCGGCCGGGCGCCGCTCGATCTGATCGTCACCCTGGACGACGCCACCAGCGAGATCTACTCGGCCTTCCTGGTCGAGGAGGAGGGCACGGCCTCGACCTTCCGGGCGCTGAAGCAGGTGTTCGCCGCGCACGGCCTGCCCGGGGCGCTCTATACCGACCGCGCCAGCCACTACTTCCACACCCCCGAGGCCGGCGGCAAGGTCGACAAGGGCCGGCGCAGCCAGGTCGGACGCGCCCTGCACCAGCTCGGCATCGAGCACATCGCCGCCTACTCGCCGGAGGCAAGAGGCCGCTCGGAGCGCGCCTTCGGCACCCTGCAGGACCGCCTGGTCAAGGAGCTCGCGCTGGCCGGCATCGCCGGGATCGAAGCCGCCAACCGCTTCATCGAAGAGCGCTATTTGCCCGACCACAACCGCCGCTTCGCGATCCCGCCCGAGCTCGAGGAGACCGCCTTCGTGCCGCTCGCCCGGCCCGACCAGATCGACGACATCCTCTGCCTGCATGCCGAGCGCACCGTCGCAAACGACAACACCGTGCGCTACGCCAGGAGGGTCTTGCAGCTCCCCGCCGGGTCCGATCGTCCCCACTACGTCAAGGCCACGGTCCGGGTGCACGAGTACCCCGACGAAACCCTCGCCGTCTTCCACGGACCCAGATGCCTCGCCCGCTACCACGCCGACGGCGAGCCCATCGATACCCCAACCCGGCAGGCCGCGTGATCCGCTTCGACGCGACCCGCCGCAGACCTGTGGACAAGTGGACAGCCGCTCCGCGCCTGACCACTTCCCCACAGGCCCAACAACACAAACAGAAGCGGTCAATCAATGTGCTAGCAAAACCGGACAAATCTACTGGCTAGCGACGTGGGCACGATATGGCGTCTGCATGAAGAAGTCGCGGCTCAAACCAGCCCCGGCAGCCACAGGCAGGTCGCCGGCACGGCGAGGATGATCGCGACCCGGACGAAATCGCTCAGCAGGAACGGGACGATCCCCCGGAACGAATCGCCGAGGGGAACGCCGTCGGCGAGCGAGTTGATCACATAGACGTTGAGCCCGATGGGCGGGGTGATCAACCCGACCTCGACGACGATCAGCGCGAGGATGCCGAACCAGATCGCAATCTCTTCCTCGGTGAACCCGAAATCGAGCCCGGTGACCAGCGGGAAGAACACCGGCACGGTGAGCAGGATCATCGCCAGGCTGTCCATTACGCAGCCCAGCACGAGGTAGACCAGAAGGATCCCGATGAGGATCGACATCGGCGCCAGCCCGGATTCCGCGAGGAGATCGGCAAGCTCCACGGGAATCTGGGAAAGCGCGAGAAAGCCGTTATAGATCTCGGCGCTGATCAGGATGATGAAGATCATCGCGGTGGCCTGCGCCGTCTCCAGCAGGCTGGAAACGAAGCTCTCCCAGCTCAGCCGCCCGAATACGATGGCGACCAGCCCGGTCGCCGCCGCGCCGATCGCCGCGCCTTCGGTCGGCGTGAACACCCCGAGATAGATGCCGCCGATCACCAGCAGGAAGATCGCCGCCACCGGCCATACCGCGCCGAGGCTCCGCACCCGTTCGCGCAACGGCACGGCAGGGGCCACCGGACCGGCTTCCGGGTTGAACCGCACGTAACAGGCGATTGCCGCCGAATAGCCGACGGTCGCGATGATGCCGGGGATAAGGGCCGCCAGGAACAGCTTGCCCACCGATTGCTCGGTGATGATCGCGTAGATCACCAGAATGACCGAGGGCGGAATCAGGATGCCGAGCGTGCCGCCAGCGGCAAGCGTGCCAGTCGCGAGAGCCCCAGAATAGCCGTAGCGCTTCATCTCGGGCAGGGCTACGGAGGCCATCGTCGCCCCGGTCGCGATGGAGGAGCCGCAGATCGCACCGAACGCCGCGCAACCGCAGATAGTCGAAATGGCGAGCCCGCCCCGCCGGTGTCCGACCCAGGCGCGCGCCGCCTCGAACAGCGAGCGGCTCAGCCCGGCCTGGGTCGCGAACTGCCCCATCAGGAGGAACAGCGGCAATACGGAAAGCGTGTAGCTCGACACCCGCCCGAAGGGTCCCGTGTTGAGCAGGTTGAGGAATGCGCCCCAGCCCGCGAGCGAGACGAAACCGAACCCGCCGACCACGAACATCGCGATCCCCACCGGCATCCGGAAAGCGATCAACAACAGGCAAATGGCGAAGAGAAGGGCGCCGAACTCGATATTAGTCATCGGGCGATAGCGCGGATATGGCGGTAAAGCACCCAGACGCAAACCGCGGTCAGCAACCCCGCCCCCAAGAGCGCGGGGAAATAGCCCCAATGGATCGGGATTTGGAGAAACAACGTGGTTTCCTCGTCGGCGAGCTTGTGCAGGCCGCCAACGAAGAGCCTCCACGTGATCAATCCGGCGACCACGGTGAACGCGAAATTATGCCCCGTGTCGAGTATCGTCTTGCGACGCGGCGACAGCTGGGCGGTAAAGAACTCGACGACGATATTCGCGTTCCGCATGTGGCAGTACGGAAAGAAGGCGAACACGGCGACGCCGCAAACAAGCTCGGTGATCTCGTAATCGCCCGGAATCGGCGCATTGAAGACGTAGCGCCCGATGACGCTGATCACGGTCATCGCCATGACGCCGATCAGCAGGAGCCCGCCGGCCATCGCGGCCGCCCTGCTCACGCGCTCGAACCAGACGCCGATTCGGGTCTCCGGCGACCCGGAAGCCGGACCTGCCGGCCCGGCTTCCGCGCTATCGGCGAGCACTCGCCGGGGCCTTCGGTCTACTTGCTGTACTTCGCGACCAGCCGCTTGGCGTCGGCGACCAGCGCCTTGCCGTCATGCCCCTTCTTGGAGACCTTTTCGACCCAGGCGTCGACGACCTGCTGGGTGATCTTCCTCCAGCGTTCGCGTTCGGCATCGCCGAGCGCCAGGATCTGGTCTCCCCGCTTGACGGCCAGCGCGCGGCCGGGCTTTTCGTCGTCCTGCCACATCTGGCCTAGCCGCCTGGCGAGCGGCATTCCGGTGCTGTCGTCGATGATCTTCCGGATGTCGGCCGGCAACTCGTCATAGCGCTTCTTGTTCATCGTCATCAGGAAGAGCGCGCAGGAGAGCGCGACTTCGGTGTGGTACTTGGTGACCTCGTGCAGGCGGAACGGGCGCATGATCGTCCACGGGATCCACGTCCCCTCGACCACGCCCCGCGACAGCGCCTCGTAGACCTTGGGAATCGGCATGCCGACCGGGACGGTGCCGAGCGCCCTCAACATCGCGGCGCTCGCCCGGGACGGCGCGCGCATCTTCATTCCCTTCAGATCCTCAAGCTTGCGGATCGGCTTCTTGGCGGTGTGAATGTGGCCGCGCGCGGTCGCGTGGAACACGAGAGGCCGGGTGTCCTTGTACTCGTCCTTCATCCACTTGCCGTGGAACTCGGTCAGCGCCTGGCTGGTCGCCACCGCATTGCCGGCGATGAAGGGCAATTCGAAGACTTCGGTCAGCGGAAAACGGCCGGGCGAGTAACCCGGCAACGTCCAGACGATGTCGACGACGCCGTCCCGCGCCTGGCCGTAAAGGTCCGACGGCTTGCCGCCGAGTTGCATCGCCGGGAAGACCTGGACCTTTACCTTGCCGCCCGACTTCTTCTCGATTTCCTTGGCCCAGGGCCGCATGAAGAGGCGATTGGCGATTGCCTTGGGCGAATTGAAATTGTGCAGCCGAAGCGTGAGTTCCTGAGCCTGGGCCGAGCCCGGAAGCGCGAACAAACAACCCGCGCCGAGCACTGCGAACGCCGCAACGCCTGCGATCCCTCGCATTACGCTCATGTGTTTCCTCCCCTATGTGGATCTGAGGTTATGTCGGTCAGAACGGCCTGGCGCCCCTGATGGTCACCCGCTGCATGGTGCGCCGGACGGGATAGTAGTCGTTGGCGGCGTAATGCTGGGTCGAAGGGTTGTCCCAGAAGACAATCGAATGGGGTTCCCATCTGAAACGGAACTGATATTCGGGGATGCGCGGCAGGGTAAAGAGGAATTCCAGCAGCGCCTTGCTCTCGTCCTTCCGCATGCCCTTGATCGCGATTGTGAACTGCTCGTTCACGAACACCGCCTTGCGCCCGGTAACGGGATGCGTGCGGATCACGGGATGAGCCGGGTTGGGGAGCTCGATCTCCATCTCGGCGAGCTTCGCATGCCGTTCCCGAGGATCCATGTGGTCGAATTTGTGGCGGAAATTCTTGAAGTCGTGGATCGCTTCGAGGCCGGAGAGGAAGCTCTGCATGCGGTCGCTCAACCCGTCATGGGCCGCGCACATATCGGCCCACATCGTGTCGCCCCCGACCGGCGGTATGGTGACGCAGCGGAGGATCGAACCCATCGGAGGCTCTTCGCGGAAGGTCTCGTCGGAGTGCCAGATATCGGTCGAGAAGACCGGGTTGTCCTTGTGATTGTCGAGCACGATGACTTCGGGAAGACGCTCGAGATGCGGAACGAATGGGTGGACGCTGACCTCTCCGAACCTGCGGCCGAAGGCGAGATGCTGTTCGGGAGCGATGTCCTGGTCGCGGAAAAAGATGACCTTGCGGTCCATCAGCGCGTCGTGGATCGCGCCTACGGTCGCGTCGTCGAGCGGTTGGGAAAGATCGACGCCGCGAATTTCGCCGCCGATGGTGGGTTCCGCGGGGACGACTTCGATTTCGCTTCCCGTCGATGAAAGCCGGTTCCGCTCGGCAAGCTGGACCATGTCGTATACCCCTGATCTTCAATCGGGAAGCCCGTTTTCCGGGGCGAACGAAGGCTAGCATGCGGCTCCTCGGCCGCGCAATTCGAGCTGCCTCAGGACCCGTTGAAGGCGCGCGGGCGCGACGCCGTTCCCGCAGCCCGGTACAGCGTCCTCCCGGAGCGTATCTCGGTCGCCGAGGCGGGGTGCAGCCTGGTATGGAAAAAAGCCCAGGCCGGCGGCTTCCTCTCCGCCAGCTTGTATGCGTCCTTGGGCCTCGTCTTGAACCTGGAGAACGCCTGCGCCGCCTTGCCGGCGAGCGCGTCGAAAGAATAGGGCGCGCGGTCGAATACCGCGATCGGGGCCAGGTTGAAGATCCTGGTCCATCGCTGCCATTGCGCAATCTGCACCAGGTTGTCCGCGCCCATGATCCAGACGAAGTGCATGCGCGGGAAACAGAAATTGAGCGCGGCCAGGGTGTCGGCGGTATAGCGCGTGCCCAACCGCCGTTCGATGTCCGTCACGGAGATCGCGGGGTGGCCGGCGAGCGCCCGGGCGCTCGCGAATCGCTCCTCGAAGGGGGCCATCCCTGCGGTCGGCTTGAGGGGATTCTGGGGCGACACCATCCACCACACCTCGTCCAACCTGAGGTGCTTGAGCGCCAGAATCGAGATGTGGAGATGGCCGTCATGGGCAGGGTTGAACGACCCGCCCAGCAAACCGACCCTGAGCCCCGGCGCGTTCAGGCGGCGGCGAATCGTCGTGTAAATGGTCAGGGCCGGACCTGCCCGGACCCGCGCACCACGTATTTGAAGGTGGTGAGCTGTTCCACGCCGACCGGACCCCTGGCGTGCAAGCGTCCGGTCGAAATGCCGATCTCCGCCCCCATCCCGAACTCGCCGCCGTCGGCGAATTGGGTGGAGGCGTTGTGGAGAACGATCGCGGAATCGACGGCGTCGAGGAAGCGCTCGGCGGCGACTTCGTCGGCGGTAACGATAGCGTCGGTGTGATGCGAGCCGTGAGTGTTGATATGGGCAATCGCATCGTCGAGCCCGTCGACCTGTTTCACCGCGATGATCGCGTCGAGATACTCGGTATCCCAGTCGCTGTCCTCGGCGGGCACCACGCGGCCGTCGAGCGCGCGCGTTTCGTCGCAGCCGCGCAGTTCGCACCCGGCCCCGGCGAGGTCGTCGAGGATGGGCGGCAGCACGTCGCGGGCGACGGCGCGGTCCACGAGCAGCGTCTCCGCCGCGCCGCAGATGCCGGGCCTTCGCATCTTCGCGTTGAAGGCGACGCCGCGCGCCGTCTCCGGGTCGGCGCTCTGTTCGACATAGACGTGGCAGTTGCCGTCGAGATGGGCGATCACGGGTATCCGGCTCTCCCGCTGCACCCGCTCGATCAGCGACTTGCCGCCCCGCGGCACGATGATGTCGATCAGATCGGCCATGGTCAGCATGGCCCCGACCGCGGCGCGGTCGGTCGTCGGCACCATCTGGATCGCCGCCGGCGGCAATCCGGCCTCCTCCAGCCCCGCCTGCAGGCAGTCCATGATCGCGTTCGATGAGTGATAGCTCTCCGAGCCACCGCGGAGAATGGCGGCGTTGCCGGATTTGAGGCAGAGCGCTCCGGCATCCGCGGTCACGTTGGGCCGGGATTCGTAGATGATGCCGATCACCCCTAGCGGAACGCGGACCCGCTCGATCCGGAGCCCGTTGGGCCGTTCCCACGCCGCCATCACGTCGCCGACCGGATCGTCGAGCACCGCCACGGCCTCGATCCCCGCCGCCATGGCCTCGATCCCCGCGGGAGTCAGCTTCAGCCGGTCGACGAAGGCGTCGGTCAGCCGCGCGCCGTCGACAACCGCGAGGTCTTTTGCGTTGGCGGCCAGAAGCGCGTTCTCGCTCGACCTGATCCGCCGCGCCGCCGTTCGAAGCGCCTGGCTCTTCTCCTCCGCCCCATACGCGCCGAGCGCCCGCGCCGCCGCCCTCGCATCGCGGGCGAGGCGCTCCATCACGGCTTCGACATCGACCTCGTCGACAGCGGCTTCGGTTGTCACCGCGCCCTCCCCTTCAATCGAGAACGAGATCGTCCCGGTGGATGATCTCGTCGCGTCCACGGTATCCCAGCAGCGCCTCGATTTCACGGCTTTTGTGGCCGATGATCCGCGCCGCGTCCTCGTTCGAATAGGCGCTCAACCCGCGCCCGATTTCCTTCCCGGCCTCGTCCCGGACCAGCACCGCGTCGCCCCGGTCGAAGAGACCCTCTACCGCGGTCACGCCGGCCGGGAGGAGGCTCTTGCCGGACTTGAGAGCGCGTACCGCTCCCCGATCGACGGTCAGGATGCCGTTCGGATCGATCGCGCCGGCAATCCAGCGCTTGCGCGCCGTCCTGGGCCCGGTTTCGGGGCTAAACCAGGTGCAACGCCCGCCGTCCGCGACGGCCGCGAGAGGGTGCAATCGCCGGCCGTCCGCGATCGCCAGACGGCAACCTGCCGCGAGGGCGATCTTCGCCGCTTCGAGCTTGGTGATCATCCCACCGGAGCTGTAGCCGGGAGGTGCCTTTCCCGCCATCGCCTCGATTTCCGGCGTGATGCGGCGGACTTCGGGTACGAACGCCGCGTCCGCGTCGCGCCGAGGGTCGGCGGTGTAGAGCCCGTCGATGTCCGACAGCAACACCAGCGCATCGGCGCTCATCATCTGGGCGACTCGCGCGGCGAGTCGGTCGTTGTCCCCGAAGCGGATTTCCTCGGTCGCTACGGTATCGTTCTCGTTGATGACCGGGATCGCTCCCAGACCCAGCAACGCCTCGATCGTCGATCGGGCGTTGAGGTGACGCCTCCGCGCCTCCGTATCGGCGAGCGTCAGCAAGATCTGGGCGGCCGTAATGCCGTGACGTCCGAGCGCTTCCTGAAAGGCATGCACCAAGCGTGCCTGACCGGTCGCCGCGGCCGCCTGCTTTTCTTCCAGCCGGAGGGGGCGATCCGGCAGATCGAGCCAGGTGCGACCGAGCGCGATCGCGCCCGAGGAGACGATGACGATTTCCGCGCCCGACCCGCGCAGCGCGGCGATATCGTCCGCCAGGGCGTCCAGCCAGTCGCGATGGACGGCGGCCCGCTTCTCGTCGACCAGCAGCACCGAACCGATCTTGACGACGACCCGCCTGGCCCCGGAAAGCCCGGCCGTCATGACAACGCCGCCTCCGGTTCGACTCCGCGCACCGCGCGGTGGATTTGCCGCAGAATGTCCGGCACCCCCTCACCGGTGACGCCCGAGACCACCGTGACGGGACGGCCGGCGGCCGCCTGGAGAACGGCGCGTTTGGCGTCACGCTCTTCCCCGCTCAGCGCATCCACCTTGTTGAGGGCCAGGATCTCCGGCTTGTCCGCCAACCCGCCGCCGTAAGCGACCACCTCGTCGCGCACAGTCCGCCATGCCGAAACCACGTCGTCCCCGGTGCCATCGACCAGATGCAAGAGAATCCGGCAACGCTCGACATGGCGGAGGAACCGGTCTCCCAGACCGGCGCCCTCGTGGGCGCCCTCGATCAGCCCGGGAATATCGGCCATGACGAACGCGTCGTAGTCCAGTTCCACAACGCCAAGCGCGGGCACCAGCGTCGTGAAGGGGTAGTCCGCGATCTTGGGCTGGGCGCCCGAGACCGCCGACAGCATGGTCGACTTCCCGGCGTTAGGGAGACCGACCAGGCCGGCATCGGCGATCAGCTTGAGCTGTAGCACCACCGTCGCGTCTTCGCCGGGCTCGCCGGGGTCGGCCCGCCGAGGCGCGCGGTTGGTCGGGGACTTGAAGCGCGCGTTGCCGCGGCCGCCGCGACCGCCGCGCGCGATCAGGAAACGCTTGCCGATGCCGGTCAGGTCGCAGATCGGAGCGCCGGTACCGAAATCCAGAACCTCGGTGCCTTCGGGAACCCGCAGCACCGCATCGGCGCCGGCGGCGCCCGTACGGTTGCGGCCGGCCCCGTTACCGCCCCGCCCCGCGCGATGGTGCTGGCGATAACGGAAGTCGATCAGGGTGTTGAGCCCTTCGACCGCTTCCACCCAGACATCCCCGCCGCGACCGCCATCGCCGCCGTCGGGACCGCCGAATTCGACGAACTTCTCGCGCCGGAAGCTCAGACAGCCGTTACCGCCGTCGCCGCTGCGGACGTAGACCTTGGCCTGATCGAGGAATTTCATCCTGCGTACCGCGCCCCTGGCGCGGAGCCGCTATTGGGCGGTGTCGACGGAAACGTAGACCCGCTTGTTGGCGCGGCGGCGAAAGGCGACCCGGCCGGCGGCGGTGGCGAAAATCGTGTGATCCTTGCCGAGACCCACATTCCCGCCCGGGTGATACTTCGTCCCGCGCTGGCGGATGATGATGTTGCCCGGAATCACCGCCTGACCGCCGGACTTCTTGACGCCCAGCCTGCGCCCGGCGGAATCGCGGCCGTTGCGGGAGCTGCCGCCGGCTTTCTTGTGCGCCATTACGAATTCTCCTCTTCGCCCTTTTCGTCGTCGGGCGCGGCGGCCGCGGCCAGAATGTCGGTGATGCGAAGCACCGTCTGATGCTGACGGTGGCCGTGCTTGCGCCGGTAATTCTTCCGTCGTTTCTTCTTGAAGACGATGATCTTGTCGGCGCGGGTCTGGTCGAGAACGGTCGCGGAAACACGGGCGCCGTCCACCAGGGGGGTTCCGACGGTCGGGCTCTTTCCGTCGTCGAGCATCAGCACCTGATCCAGCTCGATCACGGCGCCCGGCTCGGCCGTCAGCCGCTCGACCTTGATCACGTCGTCCCTGCTGACGCGGTACTGCTTCCCGCCCGTGCGTACGACTGCAAACATCGTTCCGACCAATCAGAGGGAGCCCGGCCCGGATCGCGCGTTCCGCGGTTGTGCCGCCGAACCGCTATAGGGACCCGCGCTGAGCGAAGGCGGGACTATAGCCGCCGCGCCGGTATTGTCAACGCCGCGCGCCCCGGCTCAGGAGACGGGAGGGGGCTCGATACTGTCGAACAGCGCGGCGAGGCCATCGCCGAACGCCTGCCTCATCCTGCCGAGATACGCGTCGTCGGCCGTCACTTCGATACGGGTTCCGCCGTCAAGCGCATCGCGCCGGTAGACCATCAGATCGATGGGCAGTCCGACCGAGATATTGCTTCGCATCGTGGAGTCGAAGGAGATCAGCGCCGCCTTCGCCGCTTCGGCCAGCGCCATGTCATGGCGCACGACCCGATCGAGGATGGGCTTTCCGTACTTGGTCTCGCCGATCTGCAGGAACGGGGTTTCGGGCGTCGCCTCGATGAAGTTCCCCGCCTCGTAGATCTGGAACAGGCGCGGCGGTCGGCCCGCGATCTGACCCGCGACGAGGAAGCTGGTACGGGGATCGGCGCCCGTCGCGCGGATCGTCTCGGCGTCGGTCCGCATTACCTCCCTCAGTACGCTTCCGACGATCCGGGCTGCGTTGAACATGCTCGTGGACTCGAACAGGCTCTCCTGGCCTTCGCGGCTGCCGAGCCGCTCGCTGACCACCGAAACCACCGATTGCGAGGTCGCGAGGTTTCCGGCGGACATCAGGGCGATCACCCGCTCGCCGGGCTCCGAAAAGACGGTGAGCTTGCGAAACGAGGCCACATGGTCGACGCCGGCCGCCGTTCTCGTATCGGCGGCAAGGACCAGCCCGTCATGGAGAAGAATGCCGACGCAGTATGTCATCGGTTCGGTGCGCTCCGTATCGGCGAGTCGTCGGACGCCCCTGTTCAGGACGCCGACCGCCGCGTTTCCTTGACATCGACGGACACGGAAAGCCGCTCGGTGTGCTCGCCGCCCTCGCGGATGCCACGGACAGGGCAGGCGCTGTCGTAATCGAGGCCGACCGCGGTGCCGACATAGGACTCGGTGCCGCAGGTTCGATTGGCGACATCGAAACTGACCCAGCCCAGCCCGTCTATCCACGCGGCCGCCCATGCATGGCCGGCGGGTTCCGGCGTATCCCGGTCCGCCACATGGAGATAGCCGCTGATATAACGCGCCGGAATACCCAGCACGCGGCAGACCGCGATAAAGACATGCGCGTGGTCCTGGCAGACGCCGGAACCGTGCCGAAGCACCTCGGATGCGGAGGACTGCACGTCGGTGGCACCTTCGCGATAGTCGACCCGGTCGCGAATCGCGGTCGCGACCCGGTGCACCGCTTCGAGCCGGTCCCGCGACACGGCCTCGGCGTGGGGCGCGGCAAAGTCGGCCACCGTTTCGTCGGAGGCGGTGAGCGGTGTCGCGCGCAGATAGGTTTCGACCGGCACCCCGCCCTGCTCGTCGGGCAGCACGCCAGTGGTGTCCGTCGTCTCGACCTCGCCCCTGGCCGCTATCTCGATACGGTCGCCGGGGCTGTCGAAGATCAACGTGTCGCACAAATTGCCGAAGGCGTCGGTCCATCGGGTCAACTGTCCCGGGGCATCGATTGTCCAGCGGATCACGCGCTGAGAGGCGTTGGCATAGGGTGTGAGGCGGAGATACTGGATGCCGAAGGACACGGCGGCATCGTACTGGTAGGCCGTGCGGTGGACGATCGAGAGCCTCATCGGGCCGTGATCCTGGACCGTTGCAGCATCATGAAGTCCTGCTCGATCTGGACGCTGAGCTCGACATTTCGCCCGATGAAGCGGGTAAGGAACTCGTGCAGCCCTTGCTCGAAAATGTCGTCGATCCGGCCGAAACGCAGACTGGCGTGGATCTCGCCGGCGATCCGCAGACATTCCTCGGGCCGTCCGTGGCAGAGCGAGTCCAGCTGGGTGGTGATGCGTTCGAAACAGGCCATCAACGATCGCGGCATGTCGCCGCGCAGCAGGAGCAGCTCGGCCACCCGGCGCGGTTGGATAACGTCGGAATAAATCTTGTGATAGGCGCGGAATGCGCTCAGCGAGCGAAGAACCGCGCCCCACTGGTAGTAGTCGACCGAACCGCCGACATGCTCGTCATGCGGCAGCAGCACGTGATACTTGGAATCGAGCAGCCTCGCCGTGTTGTCCGCGCGCTCCACGGCGAGGCCCAGGTCCAGAAAGGCGTAGCTCTCGTCGCGCAGCATCGTGGCGTCGGTGACGCCGCGGAAGGAATGGGTACGCTCCTTCACCCAATCGCAGAAATCGCGGACGCCGCCGTTGAACAGCGTCTTGCTGTCGTAGTCGCGCAGCTCCAGCCAGGTGGCGTTTATGCTTTCCCACATCTCGCTGGTGATCGATACCCGCAGCGCGCGGGCGTTCTCCCGTGCCGCGCGAATCGAGGAAAAGATGCTGGATGGAAAACCGTCGTCGAAGGCGAGGAACAGAACCGCGCCGGAACCCGAAATCTTGCCCCCGAAGGTGACGAAATCCTCCGGATAGCCCGCGACTTCGAGCGTCGACCCCCAGACCGATTCGTGGGCCAGCCCGGGCGCGTCGAGGAGCACCATCCGGTTGGCCACATCGATCAGCCGAGCCATGTTCTCGGCCCTTTCGATATAGCGCGCCATCCAGTAGAGCTGGTTCGCCGTGCGGCCGAGCATGGTCATGCTTCGAGCACCCACGTGTCCTTTGTCCCGCCGCCCTGGGAGGAGTTCACCACCAGCGAGCCCTCGGTCAGCGCCACGCGGGTCAACCCACAGGGCACGACGCTCACGGTTTCCCCGCTCAGCACATAGGGACGAAGATCGACATGGCGAGGCGCCACCCCTTCGTCGACGAAAGTCGGACAGTGCGACAGCGCAAGCGTCGGTTGGGCGATGAAATTCTCGGGACAGTCCAGAATTCGGGCGCGATAGGCCTCTCGTTCCTCGGCGGTGCTCATCGGGCCGACCAGCATGCCGTAGCCGCCGGACCCGTGGACTTCCTTCACCACCAGCTCCGGGAGGCGTTCCAGCGTGTAGGCAAGATCGTCGGGCTCGCGCAGCACGTAGGTCTCGACGTTTGCGAGGATCGGCTCTTCCGCAAGATAGAAACGGATGACGTCCGGCACGAAGGGGTAGATCGACTTGTCGTCGGCGAAACCCGTGCCGAACGCGTTCGCAAGCGTCACGCGCCCGCCGCGGCAGACCGACAAGAGCCCGGGCACGCCGAGGGTGGAATCCGGGCGAAAGACCAGAGGGTCAAGGAATTCGTCGTTGATCCGGCGGTAGATCACGTCGACCCGCTTGAGGCCCTCGATGGTCCGCATCAGCACCTCGCCGTTCCGCACGGTCAGGTCCTGCCCTTCAACCAGCTCGACCCCCATCTGGTCGGCAAGAAAGGCGTGCTCGAAATAGGCGCTGTTGTAGGAGCCGGGGGTGAGCACCACCACCGTGGGATCGTCCACGCCGGACGGCGCCGTCGCGCGCAAATTACGCAGGAGCTCCTGCGGGTAGTGCTCGACCGCCTGCACGTCGACGCTGGAGAACAGGTCGGGGAAGAGCCGCATCATCGTGTTCCGGTTTTCCAGCATGTAGGAAACACCCGACGGCGAGCGCAGATTATCCTCCAGCACATAGAACCGGTCTTCGGCGACGCGGACGATATCGATGCCGGCGACGTGGACATAAACGTCGCACGGGACGTCGAGGCCGTACATGTGCGGCTCAAGCAGCGCGTTCGCCAGCAGGGTTTCGGCCGGAAGCGCTCCGGCGCGGATGATTTCGCGCTCGTGATAGATGTCGTGAATGAACATGTTGAGCGCGCGCACGCGCTGTATCAGCCCCGCGGAGAGGTGTTGCCATTCCCGGGCGGAGAAGATCCGCGGGATGACGTCGAACGGGATCAGCCTTTCGGCACCTCCTTCCTGGCCATAAACGAGAAAAGTGATGCCGAGACGCCGGAACAGCATCTCGGCCTCGTCGCGCTTGGACCTGAGCCGATCCACGGGGGTGCCGTCGAGCCATTTGGCCAGCGCCCGATAGGCGCCGCGCACCTCCCCGTCCGGCAGATACATTTCGTCGAAAAAGCGCGTCACCGGCGTCCCCCGTTTCGTCAACGAATAGAGCGAATCCCTACAGAAATGTATAGGGGTCGATGTCGACATGGACCCGAACCCCGCGGCGCAGGGGAACCTGGCGCAGCCATCGTTCGATCGCGGGCTGGATGCGCGCGCCCTGGGGCGCCTTGACGAGAAAGCGGCGGCGATGCCGGCCGCGGATGAGCGCCAGCGGCGCTGGCGCGGGGCCGAGAATGCGTATCTCGCCGTCGCGCGGGGCGGTCCGGCCGAGCGCGCGGCAGGCGGTGTCGACGGCGGCTTCGTTCCGCCCCGAGACGACGATCCCGGCGAGCCGGCCGAAGGGCGGCATCCCGTGGGCCTCGCGCGCCCGCGCCTCGCTGGCGAGAAAGCCGTCCCGGTCCCCCGCGACCAGGGCGGCCATCACGGGATGCTCCGGATTGTAGGTCTGGATGAGCGCATGGCCGGGCCGGGCCCCTCGACCGGCGCGACCCGCAACCTGATGCAGAACCTGAAAGCTGCGTTCCGCGGCGCGCAAATCCCCGCCATCAAGCCCGAGATCGGCGTCGACGACGCCGACCAGGGTGAGATCGGGGAAGTTGTGTCCCTTGGCGACGAGCTGGGTGCCGATGACGATGTCGTATTCGTGCCGCCTGATTCCCCGTATCAGTTCTTCGGCGGCGGCGGCGCTTCCGAGAGCATCGCTCGACATCAACGCGGTTCGCGCCCCGGGGAAGGCCGTGGCAGCTTCCTCCGACAGGCGCTCCACGCCGGGTCCGCAGGCAACGAACGCATCGTCGGCCTCGCATTTCGGGCAGGCTTGCGGCGGGCTGGCCGCGAAACCGCAATGATGGCATTGCAGCCTTCGGGTCAAACGGTGGTCCACCAGCCACGCGCTGCAGTTGGGGCATTCGATCCGGTGACCGCAGGAGCGGCAGAGGGTGAGCGGCGCGTAGCCCCGCCGGTTGAGGAAGAGAAGCGCCTGCTCGCCCGCGTCCAGCGTCCGCGACACGGCTCCGCGCAGGCTGGGCGACAGCCAGGTCTGGGAGGCCAGCGATTCCTCACGCATGTCGATCGCGGCGATCTCGGGTAGCGCGGAGCCGCCGAACCGTTCGGGGAGAACGATCCTTTCGTAGCGGCCTCGTTCGACATTGACCACGGTCTCCAGCGTGGGCGTCGCGGAGGCCAGCACGACCGGACAGCCGGCGTGGCGCGCCCGCACGATCGCAATGTCGCGGGCGTTGTAGATCACCCCGTCTTCCTGCTTGAAGCTGCCGTCGTGCTCCTCGTCGACGACGATCAGGCCAAGATCGGAAAAGGGCAGGAAGAGCGCCGAACGGGCCCCGACCACGACACGGGCCCTGCCGGTGGAGACCGCGCGCCAGGTTTCCCGGCGGCGCGCTCCCGTGACATCGGAATGCCAATGGAGCGGCGGCGCGCCGAACCGGATCTCGAAGCGCCGCAGCCAATCGACCGTGAGCGCGATCTCCGGCAACAGCACCAGCACCTGACGGCCGCGCGCGAGTGCGGCGGCTATGGCTTCGAAATAGACCTCGGTCTTGCCCGAGCCGGTGATCCCGTCGAGCAGCGTCACCTTGTCGGAGGTTCCGGCGGCGATCCGTGCCCGGAGCCGGGTCGCGGCCTCCTCCTGCGACGGGGTGAGGTCGGGTCCCTGCCGCCGCCAGTCGGGTTGCGGAACATCCATGGCGGGCTCGATCGAGACCACGCTCACGAGGCCGTGGCCGACAAGGCCGCGCACCACGCTTGCGCCGGTTCCAGTGGCGCGCGCGATCTGGGCTGCCTTGCGGGCACGACCGTCGGCGAGAAAATCGAGAACGCGTTTGCGGGCATCGGTCAGCCGCACCCGATCCCAAGCCGCCGCCGGAGCGATAACATAGGCGGTCTCGACCCGCGGCGGATCGAGCGCTTCCGGCACGCTCATGGCCATTCGCAACACCGCGCCTGGCGGTGTCATGGTGTAGGACGCGGTCCAGGCGACGGTCCGCAGGAGGTCGGCGGGAAGGGGCGGAACATCGAGTACGGCGGCGACATCCCGCAGCTTCGTTTCGTCGACGTCGCCAGCGGCTTCGCCCCACACGACGCCGGTTACCTCGCGAACCCCGAGCGGCACCCGAACGAAGCGGCCGGGTGCGAGGTCCATGCCTTCGGGGACCCGGTAATCGTAGGCGCCGGCGACGGGAAGGGGGATCAGAACCGCGGTTCGATCCGAAGCGATTCGCGACGGCGTCCTGACAAGCCGGGGCTCCATGAACTACACTCTAGTTCCTCGTTCCGAGGCGTTCACGCGGCATCGCCCTGAGGAAGGGAACCGGATGAAATTCTTCGTCGACACGGCGGACGTTGACGAGATTCGCGACCTCGCGGCGACCGGCCTCCTCGACGGAGTGACGACGAATCCTTCCCTGGTGGCGAAGTCCGGCAAGCCGTTCCTGCAGGTCGTCCGCGAGATCTGCGAGATCGTGGAGGGACCCGTGAGCGCGGAGGTCACCGCGACCGATCACCCGACGATGCTCTCGGAGGGCCGCAAGCTCGCGCAGCTCGCCGGGAATGTCGCGGTCAAGGTGCCGCTGACACCCGACGGGCTCAAGACGTGCCGGGTTCTCGCGGATGACGGGGTGATGGTCAACGTCACTCTTTGCTTCTCCGCCAGCCAGTCGATTCTCGCCGCGAAGGCGGGGGCAGCCTTCGTGTCCCCGTTCATCGGCCGACTCGACGACATCAGCCGCGACGGAATGGGGCTGATCGCGGAAATCCGCATGATCTACGACAATTACGAGGAATTCACGACGGAGATTCTGGTGGCCTCGGTGCGCAGCCCCAACCACGTCGCGGAAGCCGCCAAGATCGGCGCCGACGTGGCGACGATTCCTCCCGGAGTCATTCGTCAATTGTTCAACCATCCGCTGACCGACAAGGGCCTCGACGCCTTTCTCGCCGACTGGGCCAAGACCGGCCAGTCGATCCTCGACGCGTAGGTCGATGCCCAAGGCCGTCGACGACCGGAAAATCGGCCCCAGGCCCGAGCTCACCGCGGAAGCCGTGCGCGAATGGCTCGTCGCCAACCCGGACTTCGTGGACCGGAACATCGACCTGTTGATGGCGCGGGACGCCAGCGACACGGAAGAAATTCCGGGAGTCGTCGATCTCCGGCACCGCATTCTCGATCGTTTGCGGCGCAGCCTCGATCGCCAAAAGGTGCGGGAACGCGAGATTCTGCTCGCCGCCGAGGATCGTGCCAGGACCGTTGCACGGACCCAGGACGCGGTGCTCCTCGTCTTCAGACAAAATTCCGTCAAAGCGCTGGCGCAGCGGGTCTCCGCGCAATTCCCGGTGCTGTTTTCGACCACGGCGGCGGCGTTGATCGTCGAGGGCGGACCCGAGGCGGGAGAGGGAGAGTTGATCGCGCTTCGGAGAAACGCGATGGACGCGCTGATCGGCCCGGGCAAAGCGGTGCGTCTGGGTGCCGCGACGGAGACGGACCGGAGCGCGCTCGGGGACCGTTTTTCCCTGGTCGAGTCGCTCGCGGTGATCCGTCTGGAAACCCGGCGCGGGCGCTTTCTCCTGGCCCTCGGTTCGTCGGCGCCGGACGGTTTCACGCCGGATCAGGGAACGGACCTCCTCGACTTCCTCGGCAGCGTGATGGAGGTCGCGATCGACAAATGGCCGCGCCGCCGGCGCTAGACCGCTTCGCTGCCGCGCCGGAACTAGCCGAGGCCATCGCCGCTTGGCAAAGCTGGCTGGAAAGCGAGCGTCGTGTGTCCCACCACACCACCGCAGCCTATATGCGCGACCTCAAGATTTTCCTCGACTTCCTCGCGGAACATCGAGGCGGCTTCGCCGATCTCGGGGCGCTCGAAACGCTCGGCCACGGCGATTTTCGATCCTACCTCGCGCAGCGGGCGAAGAACGACCGGGCGCGCAGCTCGACGGCACGCGCCCTGTCGGTACTGCGGAGCTTCTTTCGGTTTCTCGAGCGGACCGATCGGGCGCGGAACGGCGCCATCGGAGCGGTGAGAACGCCCCGTCTGCCGCATACGGTACCGAAACCCGTCGCCAGCCAGGACGCGCTCGCGATCATCGCGCTGGCCGGCGACACCGCCCACAAGAAACCGTGGATTGCCGCGAGGGATACCGCGCTCCTCCTGCTGCTCTACGGTGCGGGACTCCGCATCGACGAGGCACTCAGTCTGAACGAGAACCAGGCGCCGTCGCGCGATTCCCTTCGCGTGCGGGGTAAGGGGGACAAGGAACGCGTCGTTCCGATCCTGCCCGCCGTGCGCGAAGCCGTGGCCACCTATACCCAGGCATGCCCGTTTATCGTTCCGGGCGGTCCGCTCTTCCTCGGAGCGCGCGGCGGACGGCTCAACGCAGGCGTCGTCCAGCGCGAGCTGCGCCGGATCCGCAGTGCCCTCGGGCTCCCCGAGACCGCCACACCTCACGCCTTGCGCCACAGTTTCGCGACCCACCTGTTGCAGGCGGGAGGCGATCTGCGCGCGATCCAGGAGCTACTCGGCCACGCATCCCTGTCGACCACGCAACGCTACACGGAAGTCGACACCTCGACGCTCGTCGCGGTCTACAACGACGCCCACCCGCGCGCGCGAAGCTGATCCCCGGTGCCGTCGGCACCTCAAAGGTGAATCTGGCGGTTCTCGACCGCGAGTGCGGCCTCCTTGATCGCCTCGTTGAGCGTCGGATGTGCGTGACAGGTGCGTGCGATGTCTTCCGACGAAGCGCCGAACTCGATCGCGAGGGCGAGTTCGGCAATCATCGTGCCGGCCTCGGGACCGACGATATGGGCGCCGAGCACCGCATCCGTCCGGGCATCCGCGACGATCTTCACGAAGCCGTCGCCAACGCCCTTGCCGCGAGCGCGGGCGTTGGCGGAGAACGGGAACCTGCCCACCTTCACGGACCGGCCTTCCCGGTTCAGCGCCTCTTCCGTCTTGCCCACCGACGCCGCTTCGGGCGCGGTATAGACGACGCCCGGAATGGCGTCGTAGTCGATGTGCCCCGCCTGCCCCGCCATCATTTCGACGGCGGCGATTCCCTCCTCCTCGGCCTTGTGCGCCAGCATCGCGCCGGGAATCGCATCGCCGACGGCGAAGATGCCCTCCACGCCGGTTTCGAACCGTCGGTCGACGGAGACGAAGCCGCGGTTGTCGCGTTCGACCCCGACCGCGTCGAGCCCAAGGCCATCGGTGAAAGGCCGCCGTCCGACGGCGACCAGAACCGCATCGCAATCGACGGTTTCTCCGGCGCCCGCGCTGACGGGTTCGAGTTCAACCCGCATCAAACCGTCCCGCTCTTCGGCACCGGTTACCTTCGTGGCCGTCCTGAACGTCATGCCCTGCCGTTCGAGCACGCGGGCCATCTGTCCGGAGACCTCGCCGTCCATCGCCGGCAGTATGCGGTCCAGGTATTCCACCACGGTCACCTTCGCACCCAGGCGTTGCCAGACCGAACCCAGCTCGAGCCCGATATAGCCGCCGCCGACCACGACGAGATGCCGGGGCACGGCCTGTAGAGAGAGCGCGCCGGTGGACGACAGGATGCGCGTCTCGTCTATGTCGAGCCCGCGGAGCTCCGCGGGCCCGGACCCCGTGGCGACCAGGATACGGTCGCATTCCAGAACCCTTGGTTCTCCCGTTCCTTCGACCGGGTCGACCTCGATGCGCCCCGGCCGAACGATGCGCGCACGGCCGGTTATGCCGTCGATCCCGTTCTTCCTGAACAGGAAGGCGATCCCCCTGGTCAGGTCTTCGACTACGTCGTCCTTCCGCGCGAGCATCCTCGGAAGGTCGAAGGAAAGACCCTCGATCCCGATCCCGTGATCCCCGAAGTGATCCCGCGCCTCGACAAACCGCTCGGTCGATTCGAGCAGCGCCTTGGAGGGGATGCAGCCGACATTGAGGCAGGTTCCGCCCCAAGTTGCCCGCTTGTCGACACAGGCGACGGAGAAGCCGAGCTGGGCTGCCCGGATCGCGGCGGTATACCCGCCCGGCCCCGCGCCGATGACGATCAGGTCGTAACGCTGGCCGCTCACTGCACCGTCTTCAGGCTTCGAGCAGGATGCGCTCGGGGTCCTCGATGCATTCCTTTACCCGG
This sequence comes from Alphaproteobacteria bacterium, assembly GCA_965202835.1. Lineage (GTDB taxonomy): Bacteria > Pseudomonadota > Alphaproteobacteria > MPNO01 > MPNO01 > MPNO01. The sequence continues at coordinate 242,805 of CBDBCA010000005.1, forward strand.
ACGAGGAAGGTCACGGCTTCGCGTCCGTCGACGATCCGGTGATCGTATGAGAGCGCGAGATACATCATCGGGCGAACGACGATTTCGTCGTCGACCGCGACCGGACGCTTCTCGATCTTGTGCATCCCCAGAATGCCCGATTGGGGCGGATTCAGGATCGGGGTCGACAACAGGGAACCGTAGACCCCGCCATTGGTGATGGTGAACGTCCCGCCGGTCAGATCCTGCATCGCCAGCTTGCCGTCCCGCGCGCGGCTGCCGAGGTCGGCGATTCCCGCCTCGACGGCGGCGAAGGAGAGCCCGTCGGCATCGCGCAGAACCGGCACCACCAGCCCCTGTTCGGTTCCGACGGCCACCGCGATGTCATAGTGGTTCTTGTAGACGATGTCCGTCCCGTCGATCTCCGCGTTGACCGCCGGCACTTCCTTGAGCGCCACGATCACGGACTTGACGAAGAAGCTCATGAAGCCGAGCCGGACGCCATGCTTCTTCTCGAAGGCGTCGCGGAGGCGTCCGCGCATGGCGATGACCGCCGACATGTCGACCTCGTTGAACGTGGTCAGCATGGCCGCGGTGTTCTGCGCTTCCTTGAGCCGCTCGGCGATGCGCTGGCGCAGCCGCGTCATCGGTACGCGCTCTTCGCGCGCGCCGGCGGGTGCGGGTTCCGCGGCGGGGACGGGTGCGGGCGCGGGATCGGCGGGAACGGAATCCCGGGAGGAGGCGAGATGGGCAAGAACGTCGCCCTTGGTCAGCCGACCGCCCTTGCCGGTTCCCTCTATAGTCGTCGGGTCGAGCCCGTGCTCTTCGACCAGCTTGCGCACCGCGGGCGAGAGAGATTGCCGGGTCGCTGGCGGAGCGGCAGGCTCCGGCACCGGCTCAGGGACCGCACGGTTGGCCGGCGCCGCACCGTCAGCGGACGCCTCGATCGAACCAAGGACGGCCCCGACCTCGACGGTCTGACCCTCCGCGACCGTGATCGCGGCGAGCACGCCAGCGGCCGCGGCGGGCACTTCGAGCGTGATCTTGTCGGTTTCGAGCTCGACAAGGGGCTCGTCCATCGCGACCGCCTCTCCGGCCGACTTCAGCCACTTGGAAACCGTCGCCTCGGTCACCGACTCGCCGAGCGCGGGTACCACGATCTGGGTCGCCATCGTCTCCTCTCTTCACCGGCCGCCATCGGCGTGCCGGCTCTAGGCGGGGGCCAGGGCCTCGTCGATCAGGGCCTTCTGTTCGCGGGCATGCTGGGCGGCAAGCCCCGTCGCGGTCGACGCGGCCTCGGGCCGTCCCGCATAGAGCGGTCTGTCGGCCCGCACGTCGAGCGTTCCCAGAAGCTCTTCGATGCGCCGGTCCATATAGGTCCACGCCCCCATATTGCGCGGCTCCTCCTGGCACCAGACGACCTCGGCTCCCGGATAGCGGGAGAGTTCCGTGCCCAGCGAGATATTGGGGAAGGGGTAGAGTTGTTCCACCCTCACTAGGGCGACGTTCCCAATTTCCTTCTCTTCCCGCGCGGCGAGGAGGTCGTAGAACACCTTGCCGGTGCACAGGACGACGCGGCGGATGTCGGCGTCGGGCACGACCGGTCCCGGATCCGGGAGAACCCGACGAAACGAGCTCCCGGCACACATGTCGTCGAGCCGCGAGACGCAGAGCTTGCGCCTGAGCAGCGATTTCGGGGTCATGACGATCAGCGGCTTCCGGAAACTCCGATGGATCTGCCGCCTCAGCGCATGGAAATAGTTGGCCGGCGTGGTGATGTTGCACACCTGCATGTTGTCTTCGCCGCAGAGCTGGAGATAGCGTTCGAGCCGCGCCGACGAATGCTCGGGCCCCTGGCCCTCGTAGCCATGCGGCAACAGTATCACCAGCCCGGACATGCGCAGCCACTTGGTCTCGCCCGAAGAAATGAACTGGTCGATGATGAACTGCGCGCCGTTGGCGAAGTCGCCGAACTGCGCCTCCCACAGCACCAGCATGTTGGGATCGGCGAGCGACATGCCGTATTCGAAGCCCAGCACCGAAGCCTCGGCCAGCGGGCTGTCGCGCACCGCGAGCCGCTCCTGGTCGTCGCAGATATGGGCGAGCGGCGTATAGGCTTCCTGGGTTTCCTGGTCGATGAGCACCGCGTGGCGCTGGGAGAAGGTTCCGCGGCGGCAATCCTGGCCGCTGAGGCGCACGAAGCGGCCTTCCGCCAGGATCGTGCCGAAGGCAAGCGCCTCGGCGGTGGCCCAATCGACCCCCTCGCCCGTCTCGAACATCGCCTTCCGTGCGCCGATGAAGCGGTCGAGCTTGGGATTGAGATTGAAACCCTCGGGAATCGTGGTGAGCGCGCGACCGACCGCGTCGAGCGCTTCGCGGGTGACGGCGGTCTTGCCGCGGCGCTCTTCCAGCGACGGCGCCGTCGTCATCTCCGCCCATTCGCCTTCCAGCCAGTCGGCCTTGTTGGGCTTGTAGCTCTTCGCCGCTTCGAAGGAGTCTTCCAGCCGCTGGCGGCAGTCCCGCTCCACGCGCTGGACTTCCTCCGCGGTAAGCAGGCCCTCGTCGACCAGCCGCTCTCCGTAAACCGAAGCGACGGACGGGTGATCGGCGATCGCCTTGTACATCACCGGCTGGGTGAACGCGGGCTCGTCCGACTCGTTGTGGCCGAAACGGCGATAGGACCAGATGTCGAGGATCACGTCCTTCCGGAAGGTGTTGCGGAATTCGGTCGCGATGCGCGCGACATGGATCACCGCTTCCACGTCGTCGCCGTTGACATGGAAGATGGGAGCCTGGACGGATTTCGCGATCTCGGTCGGGTAGCGCGAAGCGCGCGTCGCCGCCGGGCTGGTCGTAAACCCGATCTGGTTGTTGACCACGAGGTGGATCGTTCCGCCGGTCCGATATCCCGCTATGTCGGAGAGACCGAAGGTCTCCGCCACGATCCCCTGGCCCGCGAACGCCGCATCGCCGTGCATCAGGATGCCGAGGACGCCGCGGCGTTCGAAATCCCGGCGCTGGCGCTGTTTCGCCCGCACCTTGCCGACGACAACCGGGTCGACCGCCTCGAGATGGGACGGGTTGGCGGCAAGCGAGAGATGGACCTTGACGCCGTCGAACTCGCGGTCGGCCGAAGCGCCGAGGTGATACTTGACGTCACCCGATCCGCCGACTTCCTCGGGCTGGTAGGACATACCCCGGAACTCGGCGAAGATCGCCGCGTATGGCTTCAACATGACGTGTGCGAGCACATTGAGCCGGCCGCGATGCGGCATCCCCAGTACGACCTCCTCGATGCCGAGCTGGGTGCCGCGTTTCAGGATCTGTTCGAGGGCCGGGATCAGGGACTCGCTGCCGTCGAGCCCGAACCGCTTGGTTCCGGGATAGCGCACATGGAGGAATTTCTCGAAGGATTCGGCCTCCACCAGGCGTTCGTGAATGGTCTCCTTGCCGCGCTCGGTGAAGTCGGTCTGGTTGTGGATCGCCTCGATGCGGTCCTGGATCCAGATCTTCTCCTCGGCCGAGGTGATGTGCATGTATTCGACGCCGACCGTGCCGCAATAGGTCTCTTCCAGAGCGTCGACGATCTCTCGCAGGGTGGCGCGCTCGAATCCGAGAGTGTTCACGAAGATGGGCCGGTCGTAGTCGGCCTCGGTAAACCCGTAACTCTCGGGATCGAGCTCGCTGTGCGGCCCCGGCTTTTCCAGCTTGAGAGGATCGAGATCGCAATAGAGGTGGCCGCGGACCCGATACGACCGGATCAGGGTCAGCGCCTGGATCGAATCCCGCGTCGCCTGGCGCAGATCGACTCCATCCGCGACCGGTAAGGCGGCCGGGACCGCGCCGTCCCCGTTTTCGGCGCGTTCGGCCGCACCGTTGCCGATGACCCGCGTCTCCCGGGGCGCCCAGCTCGCGCCCTCCAGGGCTTTCAGAACTTCGGGCGCCTCGTCCCGAAGATCGGAGAAAAAGGCCGCCCACTCGGGATCGACCGAGACGGGATCGGATACGAATTTGGCGTAGAGCTCCTCGACGAAGAGTGCGTTCGCGCTTGCGAGGAAGCTGGTATCGGCGGCTCTCGTCATAGGCTTTGGCCCGGTCTCTTGATCCGCGTGCACTACAACGCCGAAAGGCCGGCCGCGCGGGGCGGCGGCGGAGAAGAAGGGATCAGCCGCGCATCGCTTCGGCCATTGTCTCGCCGATGGCGGCCGGAGAGGCCGCGACCCTGATGCCGGCCTGCTCGAACGCCTCGATCTTGTCCCCCGCGGCACCCTTTCCGCCGGAGATGATAGCACCGGCGTGGCCCATCCTGCGGCCCGGCGGAGCGGTCACCCCCGCGATGAAGCCGACGACCGGCTTCTTCGTCTTGGACTGCTTGATGAACGATGCGGCGTCTTCCTCGGCGCCGCCGCCGATTTCGCCGATCATGATGATCCCCTCGGTCTCTTCGTCGGCGAGAAAGACTTCGAGGCAATCCACGAAATCGGTGCCGTTGACCGGATCGCCGCCGATCCCGACGCAGGTCGTCTGCCCCAGCCCGGCCGCCGTGGTCTGCGCCACCGCCTCGTAGGTGAGCGTGCCGGAGCGGGAAACGATCCCGATCCTGCCGCGCTGGTGGATGTGGCCCGGCATGATGCCGATCTTGCACTCGTCCGGGGTGATTACTCCGGGACAGTTCGGACCGATCAGCCTCGACCGGGAATGGTTCAGGACACGCTTGACCCGCACCATGTCGACCACCGGGATACCCTCGGTGATGCAGACGATCAGCGCCATCTCGGCCTCGATCGCCTCGAGAATGGCGTCGGCCGCGAATGGCGGCGGAACGTAAATTACCGAAGCATCTGCGCCCGTCTTCTCGACCGCCTCGGCCACGGTATCGAACACGTCGAGGTCGAGATGCTTGGTGCCGCCTTTCCCGGGCGTCACCCCACCAACCATCCTGGTCCCGTAGGCGATCGCCTGTTCGGAATGGAAGGTTCCCTGCGCCCCGGTGAAACCCTGGCAAATGACTCTGGTGTCGGAATTGACGAGAACGGCCATCAGGCGGCCTCTTCGACGGCGTGGACGACACGCTCCGCGGCCTCAGCAAGCGTATCCGCCGAAATGATCAGAAGCCCGGATTCGGCCAGCAGTTTCTTGCCCAGCTCGACATTGGTGCCGGCAAGGCGGACGACAAGGGGTACGTTTAGATTGATCTCGCGGGCGGCGGCCACCACGCCCTCGGCAATGACGTCGCAGCGCATGATGCCGCCGAAGATGTTGACCAGGATCCCTTCGACATTCGGATCGGACAGGATCAGCTTGAATGCCGCGGTTACCCGCTCGCGCGACGCGCCGCCCCCGACATCGAGAAAGTTGGCCGGCTCTCCGCCGTGCAGCTTGATGATGTCCATCGTCGCCATCGCGAGTCCGGCGCCGTTGACCATGCAGCCGATATTGCCGTCCAGCTTGATGTAGTTGAGGTCGTGCTTGAGCGCCTCTCGCTCCATCGCGTCTTCTTCGTCCTCGTCCCGCAATTCGATCACGTCGGAGTGGCGGAACAGCGCGTTGTCGTCGAACGCCATCTTGGCGTCGAGGGCGATCACCTCGCCCGTGCCGGTCACCACCAGCGGATTGATTTCGACAATCGAGGCGTCGAGCCCGACAAAAGCCTCGTAGATCCCCATGATGAACTTGACCGCGGCGCCGACCTGCCTGCCCTCGAGCGCGAGGCCGAAGGCGATCCGCCGCGCATGGTGGGGCTGGATGCCGGTTGCCGGGTCGATGTCGACCGTGACGATCTTCTCCGGCGTCTCGGAAGCGACCTGCTCGATTTCCATGCCCCCCTGGGTGGAGGCCATCAGCGTCAGCCGGCTGGTTTCGCGGTCGACCAGCATTCCGAGATAGAGCTCGCGCGCGATGTCGCAACCCTCCTCGACATAAACCCGCTTGACCAAGCGCCCTTCCGGACCGGTCTGGTGGGTGACGAGGTTCATGCCGATCATCGCCTGGGCGGCATCGCGCACGTCGTCGATCGACCTGACCACCCTGACCCCGCCGCCCTTGCCCCGGCCGCCGGCGTGGATCTGGGCCTTGACCACCCAGACCGGCCCGCCAAGCTCGTTCGCCGCGTCGACTGCCTCGGCCGCGGTATAGGCGACCCTGCCGCGGGGGACGGCAACGCCGTAGCGGGACAGCAGCTGCTTGGCCTGATATTCGTGAATGTTCATCCTCGACCCCGTTCGGCGCCGGGTTACTTCTTGGCCGCCTTGTTCATGCGCTTGACCACGTTCACAAGGCCCCTGACCGCGCCAACCGAGGCATCGAAGGCTTTCTTCTCGGACGCGTTGAGGTTGATCTCGACGATACGCTCGACGCCTCCCGCGCCGATCACCACCGGCACGCCGATATAGAGGCCGCGTACGCCGTACTGCCCGTTCAGCATCGCGCAGCAGGGAAGAACGCGCTTCTTGTCCTTCAGGTAGGCGTCGGCCATCTGGATCGCGGAGGATGCCGGGGCGTAATACGCCGAACCGGTCTTGAGCAGGGCCACGATCTCGCCGCCCCCGTCGCGGGTTCTCTGGACGATCTCGTTGAGTCGTTGCCTTGTGGTCCAGCCCATCTTCACGAGATCGGGCAGCGGGATGCCGGCGACGGTGGAATACCGGGTGAGCGGCACCATTGTGTCGCCGTGTCCGCCCAGAACGAAGGCGGTCACATCCTCCACGGAGACGTTGAACTCCTCGGCGAGGAAGTAGCGGAAGCGCGCCGAATCGAGGATTCCGGCCATGCCGACGACGCGCTTGGAAGGAAATCCGGTCGCCTCCCGAAGCGCCCAGACCATCGCGTCGAGCGGGTTGGTGATGCAGATCACGAAGGCGTCCGGGGCGTTCTTCCTGATTCCCTCGCCGACCTGGTTCATGACCCTGGTGTTGATCTCGATGAGATCGTCGCGGCTCATCCCGGGCTTGCGCGGCACGCCCGCGGTTACGATGACGACGTCGGCGCCCTTGATCGCGCTGTAGCGCGAGGCACCCAGCATCTTCGAATCGAAACCCTCGATCGGCGAGGATTCGACGAGGTCGAGCGCCTTGCCCTGCGGCACGCCGTCGACGATGTCGAACAGGACGATGTCGCCAAGCTCCTTGAGCCCGGCAAGGTGCGCCAGCGTTCCGCCGATATTGCCCGCGCCGACGAGCGCGATCCTGTTTCTCGCCATTAACGAGGCCTCATTGTTGAGCAGCCGCGCCACCCGTGGGGTTTCCGGGTTGGGGCGGTGCTTACCCCGTTTCGAATGGCCGCACAAGTGTCGCCCCGGGGAACCCGGTCAGCCGAGATGCTCGGCCGCGAGATACGCGGAGGACTGCATTTCGTGCAGCCTGGAAACCGCTCGCTTGAAGGCGAAAGCCGCGTCTCCCGCCGGGTATAGCCCGTCGGGCGGGGCCTCCCCCGACATCACCAGCTTCACCTTGTTCTCGTAGAGCGCATCGACGAGGTTGACGAAGCGCCGGGCCTCGTCCGCGCGGGCCGCGTGGAGCTTGGGAACGCCGTCGAGCACCAGTGTGTGGAAGTTCCGCGCGAGCACGAGATAGTCCGCGGCCCCGAGCGGGCGCCCGCACAACGCCTCGAAGGTGAAGGCGGCGACGCCGCGCGCGGCGCGTGGGACGTGCAGGATCCGTCCCAGGACGGGGATATCCGCCGGGCAGGCCGCCGCTCCCTCGGTCAGCGCAAGGAAAGACTCTTCGAGCGCCTTGTCGGCAGCCGGCCCCAGCGGGGTGTGGTAGACGGGGAGGTCGCGGATTCTGAGACGCCGGTAATCGACGGCGCCCTCCAGCGCAAGAAGGTCGAGGCGTTCTCCGATCAACTCGATAAACGGCTCGAACCGGTCGCGCTGCAACCCGTCCTTGTAAAGATCGCCCGGCGCCACGTTGCTGGTTGCGACAACCACGACTCCACTTGCCAGAAGCGCCTCGAACAAACGGCCGAGGATCATGGCATCCGCGATATTCTCGACCTGGAACTCATCGAAGCAGAGAAGCCACGCTTCTTCCGCGATCTGGCCTCCGAGCCGGGCCAGCGGGTCGGCGCGCTTGTCCCTCCGAAGCGCATGCAGCCGATCCTGGACCTCCAGCATGAAGGCGTGGAAATGGATGCGCCGCTTGAGCGTTACCTGTGCCCCGTCGAAGAAGATGTCCATCAGCATCGTCTTGCCGCGTCCGACACCGCCGAACATGTAGAGCCCCTGAGGGGCGTCGCCCCGGCGGCGCGCGAGGCCGAGGCGCGCCCGCCATCCGCTCTCCCCGGTGCTCGGCCGGTAGCCGGCGAGCGCGTTGTGAAGGCTCTGGAGCTTCTCGGCGGCCAGCGCCTGGTCCGGGTCGGGCTTCAGCGCGCCCGCGCGAACGCGGGCGCGGTAAACCGCGAGCGGTCCTTCGGTCATCGCCCGGTCAACCTGTGGAGTCCGAGAGAAAGGACCGCGTCGCGGCGACGGCTTCGGCGAGACCGACGCGTTCCACCGGTACCTCGGGCGGAAACGCGCCGAGCAGGCGCGACGGCATCATGGGATCGAGCAGGACGAATACGCCGCGGTCGTCGGCCTTGCGCACAAGGCGCCCGAAGGCCTGTTTGAGCCGCAATCGTGCCAGCATGTCGTCATAGCGGATGTCGGGAAACGCCCTGCGCCGTTCGCGGTGGAGGACTGTCGGACGTGGCCAGGGCACGCGGTCGAACACGATCAGGCGGAGCGAAGCGCCGGGAACGTCGATTCCGTCCCGCACCGCGTCGGTGCCGAGCATGCAGGTGTCGGACTCGGCACGGAAAATGTCGACAAGGCTGGCGGTATCGAGATTGTCGACGTGCTGCGCGAGCAGGGGAAAGCCGGCCTCCTCCATGTCTCCGGCGATGCGTTCGTATACCGCGCGGAGGCGCGAGATCGCCGTGAAGAGACCGAGCGCGCCACCGGCCGAGGCCTGCATCAGCGCGCGATAGGCGCCGGCGACCTGGCCGACCTCGTCTTTGCGGACATCGGTGACAACGAAGACCCGGGCGAGACGGGCGTAGTCGAAAGGCGACGGCGCCTCCACCCGGATGGCGGGAGAGGAAAGATGCCTGGCGCCGGTCCGCATCTCGGCGACGCGCCAATCGGCCTCCACGTCGCCGGTCCCGTCGCGCAGGGTTGCCGAAGTCACGACGACGCCGTGGGCCGGCGTCACCACGGTTTCGGCGAAGGGCAGCAACGGATCGAGCCAGTGGCGATGCATGGCGACGTCGATGTCGCGCCCTTGATGGCGACTGACCGAGAACCAGTCGACGAAAGCCTCCGGCGTGGAATCGTCCAGCGCGCGGAGCATGGCCCGCCAGTTCTCCAGCTGGCCCTCGATCCTGATCCGCAGTCCGCGCGCGGCGGCGTCGAACCGGTTGCGGGTCGGTGGGTCGAGATGTTCGGCCTCTTCGTCCAGCAGGGCGTCGAGCCGGGCCGCGATCGTTCGCGCGGGCGCGATCAGCGCGCCCAGCGTCTTTTCCAGCGTATCGGCCGCTTCGACCAGCCCGGGCACGGGAGGCCGGGTCTCGGCTTCGAGGTCGTAGGGAATGTTGGTATCCCTGGCGCGGGCATAGACCTGCCGGCGAACCGCGGCGAGGAAGGCCTCGGCGGGACCGCGCGGCGTGTCCGACGCCAGGCGCGCGTTCCAGCCGGCGCCCGGCAGCGTCCGCGCGGCCTTGAGGGTCTCCGCCAGCGCCTCGCCGAGCGCATCGTCGAGCATGGCGGCGTCCTCGATCCGGCGGGCGAGTCCGCGCGCGCGGCGCCCGCGCGTGTCCTCCGCGCCGAGCAGCCAGCGCCGGAGCTCCGTCCCCTCCAACCCGCCGAGCCGCGCTGCGAAAGCATCGTCGGCGGCATCGAAGACGTGATGGCCCTCGTCGAAAATTACCCGGCCGGGTACGAACCGGTCGTCGGCCCCGCCGACCGCCGCGAGAGTCATCACCAGCGCATGGTTTGCGACCACGATGTCGGCCCGTCGGGCCCGCCGTGCAGTGCGTTCGATGAAGCACTTGTGGTAATGCGCGCAAGCCGAGTAGATGCACTCGCCGCGCCGGTGCGCGAGGCCCAGTGTGTTGCGCGGCCCGAGGAGATCGGCGAGCCAGGCAGGAAAATCCCCGCCCACCATGTCGCCGTCCCGGGTCGCCGCGACCCAGCGAGCGGTAAGGCCCAGCGCGATCCCATCCATGGCATCGCCCCCACCGCGTCCCAGCGCTTCTTCAAGGTTGAGAAGGCACAGATAGTTGTCGCGGCCCTTTCGGATCACCACGCGGCGATGCTTGACGTCGGAGTCCGGGTGGAGCCGGTCCAGCTCGCTGTCGATCTGGCGCTGCAAGTTTCGGGTGAAGGTACTGATCCATACCGGCCCGGCATTGCGTTCGGCCCACAGGCTCGCGGGTGCGATGTAGCCGAGCGTTTTGCCCACCCCGGTGCCGGCTTCGGCGATCGCCACGGCGGGCTCTCCCTCGCGGTCGCGCGGGACGAAAGCCGCCGTCAGCGCGGAGGTGAAATCGGCCTGTCCCGGCCGGTCCTCGGCTTCGGGGCCGAGCAGATCGGCGAGGCGACGCCTGGCTTCGCCGGGTTCGACGGGCTCGCTCCCGGGCTGCGGCTGGGGCGCCTGCTCCGCGATCTCCGGCAGCCTGGTCCAAACGCGAAGACCCGCCGTATCCGCGGGAATGGAGTTCTCACCGCCGAGCTTGTCCAGGACCGCCGCGCCCCAGGGCCATCCGGCCGCCGCCATGAAGGAAGCGATCGCGGCCGCGTCGGGGTCGCCGTCGGCGTTGAGCTCGCCGAGCAGCAACCCGGCCGCGCCGGCAAGCGTGCGGGCCTCTTCGGCAAGCCCTTCGGGCCGGGGGAGGTCAAGTGCGTCGGCGAGTCCCCCCGCCGTCGGCAGACAGGGCGACGCCGGGCGCACGAAAGCGAACAGTTCCAGCAGATCGCAGGCCCTGAACGGCCGGGCAGCGAGCCGTTGCGCCAGCACCTTGCGGTGGCAAACGATCGGAACCGTGCCCTTGGCGAGCGCGGCAACCGCGTCGCGATGCGGGACCTTCCGCGCTTCGCCCTCGGCATCGAGGATCAGGGATTCCCGGATATTGGCGACCAGCACGGGATGAGCCCCGCGGTCGCCAAACAGATCGGCGGATGCCATATCCGGACTATACTACACGGTCGCCGATTGACGCCGGACGACCCGAAACCTAAGCAGTCCCCGCGATGAGCAGTCGGAAGCCAACAGACGAACCGCGATCGTGGCCGTTCGAGGAGGCTCGCAAGGTCCTGAAACGGACCGGCGGCGCGGTCCCCGGGAAGGGTTACGTCCTGTTCGAGACCGGCTACGGGCCGTCCGGGTTGCCCCATATCGGCACGTTCGGCGAGGTCGTTCGCACCCAGATGGTGCGAAGGGCGCTGGCGGAGCTGTCGGACATGCCGAGCCGGCTGTTCGCGTTCTCGGACGACATGGACGGGCTGCGCAAGGTGCCGGAGAACATCCCGAACGCGGACATGATGGAGGGCCATCTGGGAAAGCCGCTGACCGCGATTCCGGACCCGTTCGGCACCCATGAGAGCTTCGGCCGTCACAACAACGCCCGCCTTCGCGGCTTCCTGGACGGCTTCGGCTTCGACTACGAGTTCAAGAGCGCGACCGAATGCTACACCTCGGGCGCGTTCGATTCGGCGCTGCTGGCCGTCCTTGCCGATTACGAGCGCATCACCAACGTGATCCTTCCGACGCTCGGGCCCGAGCGGCGCGCGACCTACAGCCCCTTCCTGCCGATCTGCCCGGAAACGGGGCGGGTGCTGCAGGCGCCGGTCGTCGCGCGCGACGCCGATGCGGGAACCATCGCCTACGAAGCCGAGGACGGCCGCAAGGTCGAGGTCCCGGTCACCGGCGGGCATTGCAAGCTGCAATGGAAAGCGGACTGGGCGATGCGCTGGGTCGCGCTCGGCGTCGATTACGAGATGTCGGGCAAGGATCTGATCGATTCGGTCAAGCTGTCGGGCCAGATATGCCGGCTGCTGGGCGCCCGGCCACCGGAAGGTTTCACCTACGAGCTCTTCCTGGACGAGGCGGGGGAGAAGATCTCGAAATCGCGCGGCAACGGCCTTTCGGTGGAGGAGTGGCTGGCCTACGCGCCGACGGAAAGCCTTGCGCTATTCATGTACGGCTCGCCCCGCAAGGCGAAGCGGCTCTATTTCGACGTCATCCCGCGCCAGGTCGACGACTACATGAGCTGGCTGGAGAAGCTCCAGGATCAGAACGACGTCGAACGGCGGGACAACCCGGCCTGGCACATCCACGCCGGCGACCCACCGCCAGCGGAGGAGCATGTCGGTTTCGGATTGCTGCTGAACCTCGCCTCGGTCTGCAATGCCGAGGACAAGGCGATGTTGTGGGGGTTCATCACCCGCTATGCGCCCGCCGCGACGCCGGAAAGCGCGCCGTTTCTCGACCGGCTGGTCGGGCACGCGATCGCCTATTACCGGGACTTCGTGAGGCCCGACAAGACCTACCGCCCGCCGAGCGAGGAGGAACGGTCTGCGATGGGCGATCTCGCCGATGCGCTGGAAACGTTGCCGCCGGACGCCGACGCCGAGACGATTCAGAACGAGGTTTACCGGGTCGGCAAGGAGCACCCGTTCGAGAATCTGCGCGACTGGTTTCGCGCGCTCTACGAGGTCCTGCTGGGCCAGAGCCAGGGTCCGCGATTCGGCTCTTTCGTCGCGCTCTACGGAATCGAGGAGACTGTCGTCCTGATGCGCCGGTCCATGGACAAGGAAACCGCGGCGGCGGAGTGAGCGTCAGGCGGCGCGTCGGCGGCCTTCGCGGTCGGCGAACTCGAAATAGAGCTTCCGGGCGAGCTCGGCCATCGGCCCCTCGGGATACTCACGTTCCCCGACCCTCGCGATCGGCAGGACCTTCGAGTAGTTGCCGGTAAGAAAAACCTCGTCGGCGGAGAGCACGTCTTCCACCGACAGCGTCGTTTCCTCCACGCTGACGCCGGCGCCGCGCAGGAGCGCAATCACCCGCGAGCGGGTAATGCCGGCGAGGAAGCAGCCGTTTGCGGCCGGCGTCTTCACCGTCCCGTCCTTCGCCATGAAGAGGTTATTGGTCGCGAACTCCGCCACGTTGCCGTCGGGATCGAGCACCATCGCGGTGTCGTAGCCCTTCTCCCGCGCCGCGGTCATGCAGCGGACCACGTTGGGGTAGAGGCAGGACGCCTTGGCGTGCGTCGGCGCCATCTCGGGAGCGGGCCGCCGGAACGGCACCAGGCATGCCGTCAACCCGCGCCACGGGGGAAGCGGCGACTCGAAGATCGTAAGCAGGAACCTCGCCGCGTCGTAATCCGGCACGACGAATCCGCCGGTGAAGTAGAACATCGGGCGGATATAGAGTTCGGCATCGGCATCGAAGCGGCCGATCCCTTCCCAGGACAGCGCCTCTATGGCCGGGCCGTCGATATCGGGCGCGATCCCGAAAGTCTCGGCCGAACGCACCACGCGCGCGCAGTGAAGATCGAGATCGGGCGCGAGACCTCCGAACGCCCGGGCGCCGTCGAACACGCTGGAGGCCATCCACCAGCTGTGATCCATCGGCCCGAGAAGCGGCGGGTTGCCCTCGTGCCACGCGCCGTCGTGCCAGGTGAGAGACTTCGTCGACATACTTCGCCTAGGGAATCACATCGGGAGCCCCGACCGCAATCCCGATCTTCGCTTCTCCGGTCCCGGGCGACCGGCTCGACTATTGGCGCCTATCTCTTAGGATCGCCGCCGTAACGAGTGGAGACGAGCGATGGACCTTCAGCTCCCTTCGTCGAAAACAGAGATCGAAGCGATCCAGAACCGGCGCAAGCGCGTCGCCTTCGAGCGGGCGAAGCGCGCCCCGTTCTACGCCGGCAAGCTCGACGATATCGATCCCGACCGCCTCGACGATCCCGAGGAGTGGGCGAAGATCCCGATTATCGACAAGGAAACCCTGCGGGAAATTCCGGCCGATTCGTTCGAGGACCTGATGGTGATCTGCGGCCGCCAAGAAATCGCGGAGTACTGGCGCTCGGGCGGCGCGACGGGCGTTCCGATCTACTACCCGCGGACGGCGGAAGACATGCGCTACAGCTTCCTCCAGCTTGTCCGCTGCTGGGTTTGCGCGGGCGTCGAACCCGGGGACCTCTGCCACATGTCCTTCCCCTTCGGCGTCCATCCGGCGGGGCAGCTGTGGTCCCGCACCGCCAACGACGCGGGCATCGGTATCGTCTGGGTGGGGGCCGGCAACACGACCCCGTCGGAAGTCCAGCTCGATCTGCTCTCCGGTCTGCGGCCGACGCTGTGGATGGGCATGCCGAGCTACGGCCTCCATCTCGCGAACCTCGCGGAGGCGAGGGGTATCGACCTCGCCGGCGGTCCGGTGCGCATGCTGCTGGTCGGCGCGGAAGCGCTGTCTTCGGCCAAGCGGGAAAAGCTCGAGCGTACGTGGGGGGTGGACGAGGTCCGCGACCTCTTCGGCATGACCGAGATCGGCATCCTCGGCGCCGACAGCAAGGTCGAGGAGGGATTCCACATCTGGACCGACCAGGCGGTCTTCGAGGTCGTCGATCCCGACACCGGCCGTGCCCTGCCCGAAGGCAAAGACGGCCTGATGGTCATCACGCCGCTCTTCATCAACAACGCAACGCCGTTCCTGCGGTGGAGCTCCGGCGATATCGTCAGCATTCGAAACGAGACGTCGCTCGAAGGACCGTTCTCCGTGTTCCCGGTCATGCGTCACGCCCACCGGACGGTCGGTTTCTTCAAGATCCGCGGCATCAACGTGAACCACGCCGAGTTCGAGGACTTCATGTTCCGCCTGCCCGCGGTCACCGATTTCCGGGTGGAACTGGTCACTGCGGACGACCGGGAGATCTTGCGCTTGCTGATCGAGGTCAGGCGGGAAATGGACGACGACAGGGTATCGCGGGACGTAGGGGCCGCGGTGCGCGGAACGTTCGAGATTCGGCCCGACGTGGAAGTGTTGCCGCTCGGCACCCTGGCCCGGGACTTCGAGACCAGCGTCAAGGCGCCCCGATTTCAGGACCTGCGGGACTAGACGTCCGCTGCGGCGGAGGCGAGCTCGTGGATGCGCCGGACCATCGCGTGCAGGCCGTTGGCGCGGCTGCCGCTGAGATGCGAGCCGAGCTCGAGCGCCTCGAAGAAAGACGGCGGAGTCGCAAGAATCTCCTCCGGCGTGCGGCCTGAATAAATCCGGAGCAGGAGGGCGATCAGCCCCCGGACGATGATCGCATCGCTGTCGGCCCGAAAGTGCAGCCTAGGCCCGTCGCGGTCGGCATAGAACCAGACCCGCGACTGGCAGCCGGGCACCAGACGGTCGTCCACCTTCTCCGCCTCGCCGAGCCCGTCGAGACCCTTGCCGAGGTCGACGATGTATTCGTAGCGCTGCACCCAGTCGCCGAGGAAGGCGAATTCCTCGACGATATTGCGCTTGGCTTCGTCGATGCTCTCGATCTGCTCGATCGCGCCGGACAAGTGCTTCCGCCCCCGCTTTCGTGGCAACCGATATAGAGCACCCCCGGAAGCCGGGCAATCGCGAGGCGCTTTCCTTTTCCCGGTGGGCGTGGCATCCAGACGGCATGGCCGAAAACCCCGTCGCGCTGCCCGGCGTTGAGCCCCTGGCGGAGACCTTCGACGGTTTCATCGTCGACGTGTGGGGCGTTCTCCATGACGGGCTCCGGCTCTATCCCGGAGTCGAGGACACGCTCGACCGGCTGGCCGAACGGGGCAAGGGTGTGGTGTTCCTGACCAACGCTCCGCGGCGGTCGCGGAACGTCGCGCGCATGCTCGCACGGCTCGGCCTGCCGGAACGCCACCGGCGAAACATCGTCTCTTCCGGCGAGTCGGTCCACGCGGCGCTCGCCGACCGCACGGATTCGTTTCATGCCCGGCTCGGGCGGCGCGGCATCGTTCTTGGGGAAATGACGGGGAACGACATCCTGACGGGTCTCGATCTGGAAGGCGTGGACGCCCTGGAGGACGCGGACTTCATCGTCAATATCGGCCCTTGGCGGGGAGACGCGGCGCTGGCCGATTACGAGGAAGACCTCGCGAACGCGGCGAAACTCGGCCTTCCCATGATATGCGCCAATCCCGACCTCAGCGTCATGCAGGGCGACAGGGAGATGCTGTGCGCCGGGGCGCTGGCGGTGCGCTACGAGGCGCTGGGCGGCAGCGTCGCCTGGCACGGCAAGCCGCACCCGGCGATCTACGAGCTGTGCCTTGCGCGTATCGGCGGACCGCCGCGAGATCGCGTGGTGGCGATCGGAGATTCGCTGGGCACCGACATAAAGGGAGCGAACGCGGTCGGGCTGGAGTCCGCGCTGGTGCTCGGCGGTCTGCACGCAGGCGAAATCGGGTCGGATGGTTCGCTCGCGGCTCTCATCGACAGGCACGGGGCCGCGCCGACCTTCACGCTTCCGGGCTTTGCCTGGTAACCGGTCCGCGCGGACCGGCTGACACGCGGCGCATCGCTCACCGGCTCGCAGCTTCGGGGATCCCGTGCCAGCACTGCTCCTCATCGTCTTCGTCGACCTGATCGGCTTCGGGATCGTCCTCCCGCTCCAGCCGTTCTACGCCCAGGCCTTCGGCGCGAGTCCGGGGACGGTCACCCTCGTCGCGGCGAGCTACACGGCCGCCCAGTTCGCCTTCGCGCCGGTCTGGGGCCGCGTCAGCGACCGCATCGGGCGCAAGCCGGTGCTGCTCGCGACCTCGTTCGGTTCCTGCCTCGCCTATCTCTGGCTCGCCCAGACCGACACCCTGACAGGGCTGTTCCTTGCGCGCGCCTTCGGCGGGATCATGGCCGGCAATATCGGGGTCGCGCACGCCTATGTGGCGGACCTCGTGGGGGCCGACCGCCGCGCCGGTGCGATGGGACGTGTCGGGGCGGCCGCCGGGCTCGGCTTCGTCGTCGGGCCCGCGATCGGCGGCCTGCTCGCCGGACCGGAGCCGCTCCAGGCCGATTTCGTCCTGCCGTTCGTCGTCGCGGCGGCGGCGGCGGCCCTGGCATTCGGGCTTGCCGCGATCCTGCTGCGCGAGAGCGCGAGCGGCGGGCAGCTTGCCCGCGCACGGTCGAACGCCGGCAGGCAGGTCTGGCGCCGCATCCGCGATGGGGAGATCGCGCCTCTCCTGTTGCTGGTCTTCTCGACCCCCTTCGTGTTCGCCGGGATCGAGACGGTCTTCGCGCTGTGGTCGGAGGCGCGATTCGGCTGGGGGCCGACCCGCAACGGCTACATGTACACCTTCATGGGCGCGGTGGCGGTGCTGGTGCAGGGCGTGGCCGTCGGACCGGTCACCAGATTTGCGGGCGAGCGCTACACGGTAGCGGCGGGCATGACGACGGTGATGACCGGTTGCCTCGTCATGCCCCTCGCCTCCGGCATGACGACGGTCATGCTGGGGCTGGGTCTGATCGTCGGAGGGGTGTCGGTCTGCGGCCCGTCGTTGTCGTCGCTGATCTCGCAGCGGGCGCGACCGCATGAGCGCGGCGCTCTTCTCGGAGTTTCGCAGTCCTCCGGCGGGCTGGGACGGATTCTCGGTCCGGCGCTGAGCGGCTCGATCTTCGCGGGGCTGGGACACGATTGGCCGTTCCTGCTGGGCGCGGCGACCATGCTTGCCGCCGCCTCGCTGGCGATCGGCCTTGCGCTTCGCCACCGCGCGTCTTGACGAGAGTGCGCGCGGGCGATTAAAAAGCCCGCCTCATCCCAACGGAGTGCGGACCATGGCGCGGCGTTGCAGCGTGACGGGGACTGGTGTGCTGACCGGAAACAACGTCAGCCACGCGAACAACAAGACGAGGCGGCGTTTCCTGCCCAACCTGCAGCAAACGTCGCTGTTGTCGGATGCGCTGGGAAGGACGGTAAAGCTGCGCCTGACCGCCCGTGCCATCCGCTCGATCGAGCACAATGGCGGGCTCGACGCCTATCTGCTGGGAACGCCCGACTCGAAGCTCGCCGAAGAGGCGGTCCGCATCAAGCGCCGGATCAAGAAGGCAGCCGCTGCGTCGGCGAGCTGAGGACCGCCGTTCGTCAAGCGATCAGGCGCTCTCCGACCGCCGCGCGCCCGCCCGGCCCACCGAGATCTTCTTCGAACAGTTCCGTCAGCCGACCCATCATGGTGCCGCCGAGCTGCTCGGCGTCCATGATCGTGACCGCGCGGTTGTAGTAGCGGGTGACGTCGTGGCCGATGCCGATCGCCGTCAACTCAACGGGCGACTGGCCTTCGATCCAGGCGATGACGTCGCGCAGATGGCGCTCGAGATAGTTGCCGGGGTTGACCGAAAGCGTTGAGTCGTCGACCGGCGCTCCGTCCGAGATCACCATCAGAATCCGGCGCTGCTCCGGCCTGGAGAGGAGCCGCTGATGCGCCCAGATCAGCGCTTCGCCGTCTATGTTTTCCTTCAGGAGCCCTTCGCGCAGCATCAGCCCGAGCGACTTCCGCGCCCTGCGCCACGGTGCGTCGGCATCCTTGTAGACGATGTGGCGGAGGTCGTTGAGCCGCCCGGGATTGGGAGTCTTGCCCTCCGACAGCCACTTCTCGCGCGCCTGTCCGCCCTTCCAGGCGCGCGTGGTAAAGCCCAGGATCTCGACCTTCACGCCGCAGCGTTCCAGCGTGCGCGCGAGAATGTCGGCACTCATGGCCGCCACCGTGATCGGCCGGCCGCGCATCGAGCCCGAATTGTCGATCAGCAGCGAGACGACGGTGTCGCGGAACTCGGTCTGCTTCTCGATCTTGTAGCTCAAGGGATGCAGGGGGTTGACCACCACGCGCGACAGCCTGCCGGCGTCGAGCAACCCTTCCTCGAGGTCGAATTCCCAGGACCGCGACTGCTGGGCCAGCAGGCGCCGCTGCAACCGGTTGGCCAGCCTGGCGATGATCCCCTGGAGATGGGCCAGCTGCTGGTCGAGATGCTGCCGCAACCGGCCCAGCTCATCGGCGTCGCAGAGCTCATCGGCGTCGATCAACTCGTCGAAGTCGACCGTATAGGGCCGGTAAGAGGGCTGGCGGGCCTCGTGGGGCAGGAATCCATCGGCACGCCGGCGCTGCGCGCGCTCGCCCTCCTCGTCCCCGGTCCCCGGCATCATCTCTTCCTGGGCCTGTTCCGCCATCGAGTCCTCGGAGTCCTCGCCCTCGCCGTCTTCCATCTCGGAGGATGGCGAGCCCTCCATCTCGGCGGCCGCACCGTCCATGTCCGTGGCCTCGGCGTCCTCGTCCTCGGAGTCGGAGTCCTCGCTGTCCTCGCCCTGGTCGGTCGATTCGCTCTCGCCCTCGCCCGGCTCCTCGTCGAGCAGGTCGAGGTCGTAGAGCAGCTTGTTGACCGTCCGCGCGAAGTCTTCCTGGTCGCCGACCGCCGCTTCCAGCGCCTCGAGGTCGGCGTCGATCCTGTCGCCGATCTGCTCCCGCCAGAGATCCATCAGCGGGCGTGCCGCCTCCGGCAGCGACCGGCCGGACCATCGCTCCCGCGCCATCATGCCGACGGCTTCGGCGATCGGCGCGTCCTCGACATCGGTAATCCGCGCATAGCCGCGCGACTGGCAGCGCCCCGCGAGGGCGGCGTCCAGATTGGCCGCCACGCCGGCCATGTGCCTGGCCCCGATGGTCTCGACCCGTACCTGTTCGAGGGATTCGAACACCGCCCGCGCGGTTTCCCCGGCGGGCGCGCGCCGGGCGTGAAGCTCGGCATCATGGTGGCGCAGCTTGAGCGCCATTGCGTCGGCTTCGCCGCGCAGCTCCGACACCTCGTTCTCGGGCAGGTCGCGCGAGGGAACGGGGAGACGGGCCTGGTTCTCCACCAGACGCGGCTCCGCGCCGAAATTGACCGTCACGTCCTCACGCCGGGCGATGGCGCGCATCGCCGCGCCGGTGACGCGGCGGAACGCCTCGATCGGGGTATCGGCGGTCGTGGAACTCACCTGTCGGACCGCGCGACGCCTAGCCCTGTCCGGACTTGACCGTGGCCTCCGGCAGATCCTCCCCCATGCAGCGCTGGTAGTATTCGGCCACCGCCGGGCGCTCCAGCTCGTCGCACTTGTTGAGGAAGGTCATGCGGAATGCGGTCGCGACGTCGTCGAAAAGGCGGCTGTTCTCTGCCCATGTAATGACGGTCCGGGGAGACATGACGGTAGAGATATCGCCGTTCATGAAGCCCGCGCGGGTCATGTCGGCGACCGAAACCATCGCGCTGATGGTCTTGCGGCCGCCTTCGTCGTCGTAGTCCGGCACCTTCGAAAGCACGATTTCCTCTTCGTCCTCGCGCGGCAGGTAGTTGAGCGTGGTCACCAGGTTCCAGCGGTCGAGCTGACCCTGGTTGATCTGCTGGGTGCCATGGTAGAGGCCGGTGGTGTCGCCGAGGCCGACGGTGTTGGCGGTCGCCATCAGGCGGAAGGCGGGATGCGGACGGATGACGCGGTTCTGGTCCAGGAGCGTCATCTTCCCGTCGACCTCCAGCACGCGCTGGATGACGAACATCACGTCGGGCCGCCCGGCGTCGTATTCGTCGAAGACCAGGGTGCAGGGGCTCTGCAAGGCCCATGGCAGGATGCCCTCGCGGAACTCGGTGACCTGCTTGCCGTCGCGCAGAACGATCGCGTCCTTGCCGATCAGATCGATACGGCTGATATGGCTGTCGAGATTGACGCGGATGCACGGCCAGTTGAGCCGTGCCGCGACCTGCTCGATATGGGTCGACTTGCCGGTTCCGTGATAGCCCTGGATCAGAAGGCGCCGGTTGTGCTTGAGCGCGACCAGAATCGCGAGCGTGGTGTCGTGATCGAAACAATAGGCTTCGTCGAAATCCGGCACGTGGTCCGAAGGAGGAACGCTGAACGCCGGAACCTGCATGTCGGTGTCCAGCCCGAAAACCTGGCGAACCGACACCGTCATGTCGGGCGTCACGGGCGCGCTGCCATTGGCCCCGTTGCTCTTGTCAGCTGACATAAACCTTCAATCCCTGGTGGATGTAACCTGCGGCAGGCTAGGCGGTGCGTGCGGCGCTGAGCGTCCTGTATGCGTCGTTGACCCGCTTGAGGCGTTCTTCCGCCCGCCTGTCCCCTCCGTTGACGTCGGGGTGCAATTGCTTGACGAGTTCCTTGTAGCGCAGCTTCACCGTTTCCGCCGTCACCGGCGGGCTCAAATCCATCACGTTGAGCGCCTGCTTCTGGGCCGGATCGGCCGGGAACAGGTGCTCGGTTCCGTCGTGCGCGGCCCGCTGCTCGCCGGGGAACAGGTCGAAGGGATCACGCGGATTTGCACGTGCTCCTCCGTGTCCCGCCCCGAACGGCCAGGACGGACGCCGCCATGTGGTGTCGGCACGAATGTGAGCCTCGACCTCGGCCACGCTCATGCCGGCATAGTAGTTCCAAGCCTTGTTGTACGCGCGAACATGCTGGAGACACAACCACATATAATCGGCCACCTTCTCGCGCGAGCGCGGCGCGCGGTACTCGGCGGGCTCGTCGCAGCCCACCACCGCGCAGACATGCGCTTCGCATTCGGCGCCAAGATCGACAGAAGCGTTGCCGTTCCCCGTCATGGCGCGCAGTATGCTTTTGGGGTTGGGGGCAGGCAAGCACGGCGCCGCCCGCGGGCGGGAGGCAGGCGAAGGGTGGGAACCGGAAGATCATGCGCGTAGCCGACGCCATTCGCGGGAAGCTGGAAGAAGTGTTTCGTCCGGTGCGTCTCGAAATCGAGGATCAATCCCACCTCCATCTTGGCCACGCGGGCGCGCCGGAGGGCGGGGAGAGCCACTTCCGCGTTGAAATCACGGCGTCCGCATTCGAGGGCAAGAGCCGGGTGGAACGCCAGCGGCTGGTCTATGCCTGCCTGGCCGACGAACTGGCGGGGCAGGTGCACGCCCTGTCGGTCGCGGCCAGGGCCCCGACCGAAACATCAGAATAGGGAGTTATGGCAATGAAGCGCAAAATGCTCGGGCTGCTGGCTACCGTGCTGGCAGGCGCGGTCTGGCTGGCCCAGCCCGCCGCGGCGGAGACGGTGCTCAAATTCGCGAGCTTCGTCCCGCCGCAATACATCCTCCACAAGCCGATCTTCCTCAAGCTCGCGGACGATCTCGACAAGGCCACCGGCGGGGAGGTCAAGATCAAGGTCTACGCGGCGGGCGCGCTCGGCAAGGGACCGGTCGAGCAATACCAGCGGGCGGTCAGGCGGGTCGCCGAGATTTCATACGGCCTGCCCGGCTACACCTCGTCGGTGTTCCCCAAGACGCTGTTGATCGAGCTGCCGGGGGTTACGCAGGGCCATCAGGACGCGACCGGCAAGCTGTGGAAGGTGATGGACGCGCATTTGCGGGACGAGTTCAAGCGCACCCGACCGCTCGCCGTCTTCGTGACCCCGCCCGCGGTCTTCATGATGCGCGACAAGCCGGTTCGGACGCTCGACGACCTCAAGGGGCTGAAGATCCGGGTGGCTTCCAAATCGGCGGCGGCGGTGATCTCCGCCTATGGCGCGACCCCGGTTCCGATGCCCGCGACCAAGGTCTACACCTCGATGAGCACCGGCGTGGTCGACGGCGCGCTGATGGGCTCGGATTCGCTGCTCATCTTCAAGCTGATCGAACCCACCAAGTTTGTCACCGTCGGTCTGCCGGAGATGCCGACGACGATCTTCATGGTGATGAACCAGCAGGCCTATGACGAGCTCTCGGCGAAGAACCGGGCGGCGCTCGACAAGCTCACCGGGCTCGATATCAGCCTGCGGTCGGCGGCGGGCCTCGCCAAGTTCGGCCAGATCGCGCTGTCGAAGTTCCGGGGCATGGCGGGCAAGCAGATCGTCGAGCTTACGCCGGACGCTCGGGCTGCGTTCGACAAGCGGGCCGCGGCGGCGGTCGCCGGCGTTCTCAAGGAGCACGACGCCAAGGGTATTCCCGCGAGCAAGGTCGTCGCCGCAATGAAGAAGTAGGCGCCGGCTTCGCGGGAATCGCGCCGGGCGGGGCCGCTTGAAGACGCTGGATAACGTCTCGGGCGGGCTGGCGGTCGTTTCGGGCCTCGTCCTCGTCGCGTTGATCGGGCTCACCTTCGCCGACGTGGTGCTGCGTTACGTCTTCGCCGCCCCGATCCTCGGCTCGAAGGATCTGCTTGAGATGGGGATGGTAACGGTCGTTGCGCTGGCCTTCCCCTTCACCTGGCGGATCGGCGGGCACATCGTGGTCGACCTGATCCCGGAGTATGGGATCGCGGCGTTGAACCGGAGCCGCGACGTCGCGGTACGCGCGATCGGGTTCCTGATCTTCGCCCTCCTCGCCTGGCACGCCTGGCTGCGGGCGGACGACGCGGCGCTGTTCAACGAAGCGACGAACATGATCGAGTTGCCGTTCCAGCCGTTTTTCTGGGTGCTGGCGGCGGCCGCCGCCTTTCAGGCCGTGGTGCTCGCGGCCGAGATCTGGCTCGCCGCGACCGGGCGGCCGCTCGGTTTCCGCGCCCCGTGGGCGGCGGCGGAGACCGACACCGCGTAATGGACCCGACCCTTCTCGGCATTCTCGGTCTCGGCCTGCTTCTTGTCCTGATGAGCCAGCGCGTGCCAGTCGCGCTGGCGATGACGGTCGTGGGCTTCGCGGGCCTTGCGGTGCTCAACAGCTGGCCGGCCGCGCTCGCCACCCTGGTGACCGAGACCTGGAGCACGTTGATCTTCTACGAGCTCACCGTGATCCCGTTCTTCGTCCTGATGGGGAACGTCGCAAGCGCCTGCGGAATGAGTCGCGATCTCTACAACGCGGCCAACGCCTGGGTCGGCTGGATGCGCGGCGGGCTGGCGCACGGAACGGTGCTCGGCTGCACCGGATTCGCCGCGCTCTCGGGCTCCTCGGTCGCCTCCGCGTTGACCATCGGACGGGTCGCCCTGCCGGAAATGGCGCGCTTCGGGTACGACCGGAAGCTCGCCGCGGGCGCGGTCGCCGCGGGCGGCACCCTCGGCATCCTGATCCCGCCATCCACGGGTTTCGTGATCTACGCGATCCTGACCGAGGAATCGATCGGCCGGTTGTTCCTCGCCGGCGTCATCCCGGGCCTCCTTCTGGCGTCGATCTTTCTGGTCGCGATCTTCATCCAGATCTCGTTGAAGCCTGAGATCGGACCCGCCGCGCGGCGCTATGGCTGGGCGGAGAAGCGCCGCGCCCTCGGACGCGGCCTCGCCATCGTCTTCATCATCGTGGTCTCGATCGGCGGCATCTACGGGGGCGTGTTCACCCCGGTGGAAGCCGCCGCCGTGGGCGCGGTGCTGGCGATTTTCTTCGCGCTTCGCCGCGGCGCTTTTTCGAGACGGATGGCGAGCAACGTGCTGCTGAACACCGTAAGCACGACCGCGATGATCTACTTCATCATCCTCGGCGCGGCGGTCTTCTCGCCGTTTCTCGCCCTGACCCAGATCCCGGAGTCGCTCGCGGCCACGCTGAATGAACTCGAGCTCGGACCGGTTACCCTGCTGGTGATCATCCTGCTCGCCTTCATCGCGCTCGGCACGTTCCTCGACGGGTTCGCGATGATGGTGCTGATCCTGCCCATCGTCCTTCCCATCATCGAGCAATCGGAGCTTCCGGCGTTCCTCGGGATGCGTCCCGATTCGAGCGATCTGAGGGTGTGGTTCGGCGTCGTCATGGTGATCATCCTGGAAATGGCGCTGATCAGCCCGCCGGTCGGCATGAACGTGTTCGTGGTGAAGGGGGTCGCGCGCGACGTGCCGATGCGCGACATCTATATCGGCATCCTGCCGTTCTGGGCGGCGATGATGATCTGCCTCGCGATCCTCGTCGCCTTTCCCGGGTTGTCGCTGATCCTGCCGAACACGATGCTGAGTTGAGCGGCTTCACCAGAGGATCGTCGATGCCGACATGGCTGCGGCTTTCGATCGGGGGAGCGGCCACGCTCCTGGTCGGCATGGGGCTCGGCCGGTTCTCCTATACCCCGCTGATTCCCGCGTTGATCGAGGACGGGGGTTTGAGCGCCGCCGAAGCCGGCACGGTCGCGGCGTTCAACATGGCGGGCTTCCTGATCGGGGCGCTGGCCGCCCCCTGGCTTCGCCGCCGGATGGAGGAGGCATCGCTGCTGCGGGCGTGCCTGTGGATCACGCTCGCCTGCCTGGTCGCCAGCATCGCGCCGGCGGGCGCGGTCTGGCTGATCTTCTGGCGCGGCGTCGCCGGGATCACGATGGGCGTGATGATGGTCTACGCGCTCGCGGTCGTCACACGCCATGCGCCGCCGGGCCGCCTGGGCGCGGCAACCGGGATCGTTTTCACGGGTGTCGGGATCGCGATCCTGGCCTCCGGCCTGCTGGTCCCGCTACTCCTGCGGGAAAGCCTCGCCATGGCGTGGTCGGGCCTCGCGCTCTTGGGCGCCGCGGGGGTGGCGGTCGCTCTCTGGGGATGGCGGGCGGTAACCCCGACGAATGCTCCGCCGGGTCGCCGTTCGCGATCGCGCTTCCGCTTGAATTCCGCCGCGCTCCGGCTCATCGCGGCCCAGAGCATGTTCGGGATCGGGCTCGTGCCCCACAGCATCTACTGGGTCGACTATCTGGTGCGCGGGCTGGGCGAGAGTATGGGGATCGGCGGGCTCCACTGGGTGCTGTTCGGACTGGGCGCGATGACGGGAACCTTCCTCTGGGGCCGTCTCGCCGACTGGATCGGCCACCGCCTCGGCCTGGTCCTCGTGCTCGCCTGCCTCGCCGCGGGGGTCGCCCTGCCGGTGATCCTGCCCTTCGCCTGGGTACTGGTGTTCTCCTCGCTGGTGGTGGGCGCGCAGCCCGGCTTCTCCGCCATAATCTCGGGACGCGTGCACCAGATCGTGGGGCCAGACGAGATGCCACCGCTGTGGCGCGCGATGGCGCTGGTGGGCGGGATCGCGCAGGTCGTCGCGGGCTATTCGCTGGTGGCGCTGTTCGAACTAACCGGAAGCTACGTCCCGATTTTCCTGATCGGCGGTGCGGCTATGGCGGTGGGCGCGGCCGCGGTGGTCAACCTGAAGCCGAGCGGTGTGGACCGGGCGGGCGGCTGACGCCCCGGCAGATCTCCTGTCCACCGTTGACCCGGCGCTACCGGCCCCGCAGGGTAGCTTGCTGCCGAACCCGATGTTCCGAGAGGTCCCCCCATGTACGTCACCATGCTCGGCACAGGAGCCCCCCTGCCCGATCCCGACCGGGCGCAATCCGGCATCCTCGTCACCTTGGAGAACGGCGCGCGATACATGTTCGACTGCGGCGCCGGCACGGTACGCAACATGGTCGCCGCCAACGCCAACCCGGCCGAGGTGAAGGCGGTGTTCCTCACCCATCTCCACCACGACCATATCTGCGACTTCCCGTTCTTCACCATCGCCGGATGGATGTGGGACCGGCAGGACCCGGCCATCGTGCTGGGCCCCAAGGGCACCGGGCATTTCTGCAAGATGCTGTTCGAGGGCGGCGCCTTCGACGCCGATTTCAGGGCGCGCAGCGCCTATCCGCTCAGGCAGCAGAACCTCGCCGCCATGCGGCCGGACGTGCGGGAGGTCGCGCCGGGCGTCGCCTACGAGGACGAGGACGTCAGGATTCTCTGCGACTGGGTCGAGCACATCCCCCGCGAGATCAGCGAGTGCTTCGGCATACGCTTGGAGGCGGAGGGCAAGGCGATCGCGTTTTCCGGCGACACCGCGCCCTGCGATGCCGTCGTCCGCCTCGCCCGCGACGCCGACGTCCTGATCCACGAATGCACGTTCCCGCAGTCCTTCGTCGAGTACCGCGCGCGGACCGGCGTCGGCACCTTCGCCCACACCCCGCCGGAGGACCTCGGCAGGATCGCCCGGGACGCCGGCGTCAAGCTCCTCGTCGCGACCCATTTCGGGCATTTCGAGTCGACCAACACGGTGATCCGCACCGCCTCCACGAACCATTATCCGGTCGATCTCATGGGGCCGCATCTGATGGACGACGTGGTACGCGACATCCGCAAGCACTATTCCGGGCCGCTGATGACCGCGTATGATCTGATGAGGGTGAACCTGTAGCGCAGGGAATTCCTGCCCAAGAAACCCGGAGGGAGACATGGGAATGAAACTTCTGGCAACGGCCACGATCGCGGCGACCGCCCTTGCCGCGGGCGCTTCGGCGCAGACGGTCAGCATCGGCACCAACCCGCAGGGCTCGCTCGCCTACGCCACCGGCGCGGGCGTCGCCAAGGTCGCCATCGAGGACGCCGGGGTGAAAATGCGCGTCGTGCCGCAGGGCGGCCCGGTGGTGACGCTGCCGCTGCTGAATGACGGCGAGCTCGACTTCACCATCTCGGTCAGCGTGGTCACTGCCTTCGCGAAATCGGGCGGCGCCATGTTCAAGGGCCGCAAGCAGGAGAATGTCCGCGTCGTCGCCTCGCTGTTCCCGCTGGTGGTCGGCTGGTACGTCCGCGACGATTCGCCGATCAAAACGCTTGGGGACCTCAGGGGCAAGCGCGTGCCCTCGCGCTACACCAAGCAGAAGATCGCCGGGCTGTTCGCCCGGGCGCTGCTGGCGACCGCCGGGGTGATGGAGAAGGACGTGAAGGGCGTTCCCGTCCCCAATGGCGTGCGCGGGGTGCAGGATTTCATGGAGGGCAAGGTCGACGCGGCCAACTTCTCGCTGTCCTCCGGCAAGACCCGCCAGGCGCATGCCGCCGTCGGCGGCATCCGCGTTCTCTCGGCCGAAATGAACGACAAGACCCAGGCGATCCTGAGGAAAATCGCGCCGGGCGCGGTGCTCGGGACGATCCAGCCCTCGTCGGAATACCCCGGCGTCAAGGGTCCGACCAACACGCTGATCGCACCCTTCATCGTCAATGCCAGCACCAAGACGCCCGACGAGACCGTCTACAAGGTGGTCAAGGCGCTGCACGCCAACAAGAAGAAGCTGGTGACCGCGCACAAGTCGTTCGGCGGGTTCGACCCGGCCAAGATCAGCCTCGACCTCGGCATCCCGTACCATCCGGGCGCGCAGAAGTTCTTCAAGGAAGCGGGTCTGATGTAGCCCGGACGGCCGGCTCCGAAAGGGATGGCGGAGGCCGAACAGACCGGGGAGGGCGCGCGGGCGACGTGGACCGTCCGGGTCCTCGGCGCCTGGCTCGGCGGGCTGCTGACGGCAGGCGCGCTCGCCGAGGCGGCCGACCTCTACCGCATGGTCGGGCTGGTCCTCTACAACGAACAGAGGCTCGTGATGCTGCTCGGCATCGGCATCGCGACCCTGTTCGTCGTAAAGCCGGCGCGGACGAAGACCGAGCGCCTCCGGGTGCCCTGGTATGACGGGCTCGCGGCGGTCGCGGGGCTCGTGGTGTGTGCCTTTGTCGCCTGGGACTACGAGCGGATCTTCGAGAACCTGCATTTTCGCCCCGCCGACGCGATCGCGGCGAGCGTGGCGATCGTCGTCCTGGTGGCCGAGGGGCTGCGGCGTACGGCCGGCAGGGTGCTGTTCTGGTTCATGATCTTCTTCATCGCCTTCGGGCTGGTCGGCCATTTCGTTCCCGGCGCGTTCCAGGGGCGCTCGGTCGATGTCGACCGGATGTTCATCTATCTGGGCCTCGATTCGAACGGGCTGCTGGGCATCCCGCTCACCGTGTCGACGACCATCGTGATCGCATTCATCTATTTCGGGGTCCTGCTCGACCGCTCCGGCGGGTCGCGCTTCTTCACCGACATTTCGACGGCGCTGATGGGCCGCTATCGCGGCGGCTCGGCCAAGATCGCGGTGACCGCCTCGTCGCTGTTCGGCTCGATCTCGGGCTCGGCGGTTTCCAACGTCGTCTCGACGGGCGTGATCACCATCCCCCTGATGCGGAAAGGGGGTTATCCCGCGCATGCGGCCGGCGCGATCGAGGCGGTGGCCTCGACCGGCGGCCAGCTCATGCCGCCGATGATGGGCGCGGCCGCCTTCGTGATGGCCGAGTTCCTGCAGATCGGCTATCGCGACGTGGTGCTGGCGGCGCTGATCCCGGCGATCCTCTACTACGTCGCGCTGTTCATCCAGGCCGATCTGTTCGCCGCGCGGGGCGGGATCACGAGGGTCGATCCCAACCTGATCCCGGCGCGGCTCAAGGTGCTGCGCGCCGGCTGGCCCTATTTCGTCCCGTTCGTGGTGGTGATCCTCTGCCTGTTCCACTTCAACCTGCGCCCGCACGCCTCGGCGCTGTGGGCCGCGGGCAGCCTGATCCCGATCGGCCTCATACTCGGCTACAAGGGTGAGCGGATGAGCTGGCGCGCGGCCGTCGCCGCGCTCGGCCAGACCGGCGCGATCGTCGTCCAGATCGTCATGATCGGCGCGATGGCGGGCATCATCATCGGCGTGCTCAACATCACCGGACTCGGCTTCGCGCTCACCCAGGCGATCATCCAGTTCGCCGGCGGCAATCTGTTCCTGATCCTGGTGCTCGCGGCGCTGATCTCGATCGTCCTCGGCATGGGGATGCCGACGCTGGGGGTCTATCTCCTTTTGGCGACGCTGGTCGCGCCGTCGATGGTGGAAGTCGGAATCCGGCCGATGGCGGCGCATCTGTTCGCGCTCTATTTCGGCATGCTGTCGATGATCACCCCGCCGGTGGCGATCGCCGCCTTCGCCGCGGCCACGGTGGCGGATTCGGACCCGATCAAGACCGCGACCGCGGCGGTCATGTTCGGCTGGTCTGCCTATGTGGTGCCGTTCCTGTTCGTGCTCTCGCCGGAGCTGATGATGCAGGGAAGCGCGCTTGCCGTCGCGCACGCGGCGGCGGCGGCGGTGGGCGGCGTGTGGCTGGTCTCGGTCGGGGTGATCGGCTACTTCACCCGCCCGCTTGCTCCGCCCTGGCGGATCGGCTTCGGCGTGGCGGGACTCGCGCTGCTGCTGCCGGCCGGCTCCTTCGCGGGCGCCGAATGGAGCGATATCGGCGGACTCGCGCTCGCGGCGGCGCTGGTCGGTTACGAGGTCGTGGCGGGCCGCCGGACCGGGTCCCTGCGCACGGGATAGGCGGGTTTTGACAGCGCGAACGCCCGGTCGATATTGTCGAGAAAAGTCCCGGAGCGCGCGATGACCGCACCCGAACGATCCGAAATCGAGAGCCTGGTCGAAAACGACCGCGTGCACAAACGTGTCTACACCGATCCGGAAGTCTTCGCCCTCGAAATGGATCGGATCTTCGGTCGAGCCTGGATTCTGGTCGGCCACGACAGCCAGGTCCGGGAGTCGGGCGACTGGATACGCACGAGCATCGGACTTCGCGACGTGGTGACGATCCGCGGCGACGACGGCGAGATCCGGGTGCTCTACAACCGCTGCCCGCATCGGGGCATGACGGTCTGCGTCCCGCCCAAGGGCAGCGGGCGGCGGCTCGTCTGCCCTTATCACGGCTGGGCGTTCGACACGGCGGGGAAGCTGCTCGGCGTGCCCCATCCGGCGGGCTACGATGGCGGGTTCGAACCCGGCGACGCGCGCCGTTCGATGAGCGCGGTTGCGCGGGTGGGGTCTTACCGGGGCTTCGTTTTCGCCTCGCTCGCCGCCGACGGGCCGACGCTGGTCGAATATCTGGGGGAAATCTCCGACACGCTCGATAATTTCTGCGACCGCGCTCCGGAGGGCGAGGTCGAGATGCTCGGACTGCCCCTGCGCCAGACCTTCGAGGGCAACTGGAAGCTCCACATGGAGAACTCGGTCGACACGGTGCATCCGGGCTTCGTGCACCGGTCTTCGGTCGAGGCGGCGCAGGGCTACATCTCGGAGAGCGGCGCCGCGGAGGACTCCGATCAGGCGATCCAGATGTTCAACGCCAACGGTTTCACCCTGAACCAGTGGGACTCGACCGATATCCACGGCTATGACGGCGGCCACGTGTACATGGACGGGTTCTACCGGGGCGGCATCATCGATCCAGACCGCAAGGACCCCGTGTTCCAGGAATACAAGTCGCGCATGGCCGCCGCCTACGGCGAAGAGCGGATGAACCGGATCTTCGCGCGCGAGACCTTCAACAACCTGATCTACCCCAATCTCTCCTTCAACACGCGGTTCCAGCAGCTCCGCGTGATCCGGCCGGTTTCGGTCGACCGCACGGACATCCATTCCTACGTGTTCCGCCTCAAGGGCGCGCCGGAGGAAATGTTCCACACGGCGGTCAAGTTCGTGTCGACCGCCAACTCGCCGGCCTCGCCGGTGCTCGCGGATGACCTCGCGGTGTTCGAGCAGTTGCAGCTCGGCCTCAACAGCGAGGGCTCGGAATGGATCGACCTGTCGCGCCGGGCGGGGCGGGAGGAGGCTTTCGGCAATCGCGGCATCCGCGACAAGGCGACGAGCGAACTGCCGATGCGCACCATGCTCGGCGCCTGGCGCCGCTACATGGCGGCTGCATGAGCGGAGTCGTCTCGTCCGCCGGCGGCGTGGAAGCGCTGCTGCAACTCCGCCGGGTCGAGGAATTCCTGTTCCACGAGGCGCGGCTGATCGACGAGCGCCGGTTCGAGGACTGGCGAGACCTCTACACCGAGGACGGCGTCTACTGGGTGCCGGCGGAACCGGACCAGGACAACCCGGTCGACCGGCTGTCGATCTTCTACGAGAACCGGCAGCTGATGGACGTCCGCATCCGCCAGCTTCGGCACAACGCCTTCTGGGCCCAGATCCCGCCCGTGCGCACGCGTCACGTGATCGGCAACGTGATGCTGGAGGAAGGCGGCGGGGACGCCGAGCTGCGTACCCGCTCGTCCTTCGTGATGCTGGAATACCGCGACGACCACCGCCGGGTGTTCGGCGGCGAGGCGCGCCACCGGCTGCGCCCGAACGGCCACGGTTTCAGGATCGCCTTCAAGCGGGTCGACATCGTCGACTGCGACGGCACCCACGGCTTCATGTCGGTCCCGTTCTGATGCCGGGCGCCGCCCTGGTCCTGGGCGCGCGAGCTCGGCCCGATGGGCATCCACGTCGCCCATATCGTGGTAGACGGGCGGATCGACGCGGAAGCCGTGCGGGAACGCTTCGCCAACGAGATCGCCTCGCTCGGCGAGGACGCGATGCTCCAGCCCGCCGCGATCGCCGAGACCTTCTGGACGGTCCACGCCCAACCCCGCGACGCCTGGACCTTCGAAACCGAGGTCCGGCCGTGGACGGAGCGGTGGTAGGGAGGCGGTCGGGCTGTACGGGGACTACAAAGCATGGTTGACGGGCGGGAAGCCCGCGACTTTTCCCCCGTCATGCCCGGACTTGTCGCATTGCTGTCCGGTTTAGCTTCGGGACGCGCTCGGCGCCGATGGGCAAGACCATCTCCGCCCCACGTTGTCACCCCGGACTTGTTCCGGGGTCCAGATTTGCGCCAGACGCCGCCCGGGGAGCCCCGTCCGGCGCCTCGCCGTATGCAGCGCCGCTCTGGACCCCGGAACAAGTCCGGGGTGACAGCAGGGGCATGAGGACAAGAGCCGGGCACGCCTTCGCCCGGCTGCCGCCCCGGTTCCTCCGTCGTCACCCCCCGCCGTCATGGCCGGACTTGTTTCGGACATCCACGTCTCGCGGCATCGCGGTGCGGGCGGGGAGTAGACGAGGCGGCGGAGCGCCGTTAGGGCTTCACATCATCCCGGGCAGGTAGAGCGCGGTCGCCGGCACCAGCACGATTATGGCGAGGCGGACGATGTCGCTGAGCACGAACGGCAGGACGCCCATGAAAGTGTGGTTCATGGGGACATCGTCGGCCATCGCGTTGATGACGAAAATGTTGAGGCCGAAGGGCGGGGTGATCATCCCCATCTCGACCGCCATCAGGGCCAGGATTCCGAACCAGACGCCGACCTGATCCGGGGTCAACCCGAGGTCGAGCGAAGACACGATGGGGTAGAAGACCGGCATCGTGAGCAGCACCATCGCGAGCGCGTCCATCACGCAGCCGAGCAGGATGTAGATCAGCAGCATCGCCGCGATGATCAGCAGCGGAGGCGCCTCCAATCCGAGGACGACCTGTCCGAGCTCCTGCGGCATCTGGGTCAGCGCCAGGAACGCGTTGAAGATTTCCGCTCCCATCAGGATCAGGAAGATCAGCGCCGTGGTCTCGGCCGTATCCACCAGGCACTCGCGCAGGCCCCGCCACCTCATCCCGCCCACGGTCACGGCCAGCACGCCCACCGCCGCGGCGCCGATCGCCGCCCCTTCGGTAGGAGAAAACCAGCCGAGGTAGATCCCGCCGACGACCAGCACGAAGACCAGCGCCGTGGGCCAGATTTCCTGCAGGCTCGCAAACTTCTCACGCCATGAGGCGCGCGGGGCCGCCGGTCCGGACTCCGGCGAAAGCCGCACATAGACGGCGACGACGATCATGTAGCCGACGGTCGCGATGATTCCGGGGATCAGGGCGGCGAGAAAAAGGTGGCCGATGGACTGCTCGGTATAGACCGCATAGATGACCAAGATCACGGAGGGCGGGATCAAGATGCCGAGCGTTCCGCCGGCGGCCAGCGTGCCGGTGGAAAGCGCGTCCGAGTACCGGTAGCGCCGCATTTCGGGCAGCGCGACCTGGGACATCGTCGCGGCGGTGGCGAGCGAAGACCCGCAGATGGCGCCGAACATCGCGCAGCCGCCTACGGAAGCGATGGCGAGCCCGCCCCGCATATATCCGAACCAGGCGCTGGCGGCGCGAAACAGGGCCCGGTTGAGCCCCGCCTTGGTCGCGAACTGGCCCATCAGCAGGAACAGCGGCACCACCGACAGGGTGTAGGACGAGAACCGGCTGTAGGTCGAATTGTTGAGCGTCTTGATCAGCGGGTCCCAGCCGACCAGCAGCACGTAACCCAACCCGCCGATGAAGAGCATCGCGAGCCCGACCGGCATTCGCAGCATGATCGCGACGAGCGTGGCCGCGAACAGCACCAGCCCCATCTCGAAGCCGCTCATGACGCCTGACCGCCGGCCTGGCGGGACTCCCTCATGTGCCCGATCGAGCGCAGCATCGAGTAGATGCAGGCGAGCGACCAGGCAATACAGCCCATGAAGGCGAGCGCGTAACCCCACCATTGCGGGATGCGCAGGAACATCGATGCATCGGAGGCGTGAAAGGTCGCGATCCCGCCGACCGCGAGGCGCCACGTGACGATCAGAATGCAGACCGAGAAGATCGCGTTCATCGTCGCGTCGAGACCGTCGCGCGCCGCCTGGCTGAGCCTGGCGGTGAAGAAATCGACGATCACGTTCGCCGCCCGCATCTGGCAATAGGGCATGAAGGAGAAGATCGCGATCGCGCAGCCGAGCTCGACGATCTCCTGGTCGCCGAGCACGGGCAAATCGAACCCGGTCCGTCCGACGACGCTGACCACGGTGAACGCGGTCATCGCCAGGAGCACGACGCCGCCGAAGACGGCAAGTGCCTCGCTGAACGTGAACAGGGCCGCGCCGAACGGGTCGTCACGGGGAGCGGAGAGACGCTGCCTCGACCCGCTCCCCGGTTCGGTCTCCGCCATGCGTTACTGGCGGTACTTCTTCGCCAGCGCGAGAAGATCGGCGAACATCTGTTTGCCGTTCAGCCCCTTGGCGTCCATGTCCCCGACCCACGCCTGGTGAGCGCCGCGCGCGGCGGCTCGCCAGCGGGCCTCTTCCTCCGCCGACAGGGTGATGATCTCGTTGCCCTTCTTGCGCGCGATCTCACGGCCCGGAGCGGCGCCTCCGTCCCAGAGTTTCCCGTAACGCTTGCCGAACTCCTTGCCGGTGCTCATCTCGACCGCCTTCTTCTGCTTGGCGTCGAGCTTGTTCCACGTGCCCATGTGCATCGCGGTCAGCAGCAGGGAGTGGTAGATCTTCACATCCGTGTGGAACTTGGTCACCTCGGCGTATTTGAAGGGAATGGTGATCAGCCACGGGATCAGCATGCCCTGGGTCTGGCCGCGCGCCAGCGACTCGTAAACCGCCGGCAGCGGCATCTGGACCGGGACGCCGCCCAGCGCCTTGACCGCCATGCCGATATAGCGCCCGGCGACCCGGAGCTTGAGCCCCTTGATGTCCTCGAGCTTGCGTACCGGCCGCTTCGTGGTGTGCAGAATGCCGATGTCGATGGCGTTCAACGTCACGAGCTTTACGGTCTTGAACTCCCGGTGCGCGTACTTGTCGACCCAGTCCCAGGCGACCTGGCTGAAGGCCTCGCCCGTATCGCCGATGAACGGGAGTTCCAGCGCGGTCAGGATCGGGAACCGGCCCGCGTGATATCCGGGCAGGGTATAGGACATGTCGACGACGCCGTTCTCCGCCTGCGCGATCAGGTCGCGCGGCTTTCCGCCCAGCGCCATGCCGTAATAGACCTGCATCGTCAGCGTGTTGCCGGAATGCCGTTCGAGATCCTGCTTGAGCGGCTCGAAGATCCACTTGGTCTCCGGCTGCTTGGGCGAGCCGAAGGTGTGGAGCTTCATCTTTATCGCCTCGGAGCTCGCCGTTCCCGCACCGAAAGCGAGCCCGGCGAGAGCCGCGGCGATCCCAATCGTCTTCCGTATCGTTCGACAGGCCGTCATGTCCCATTTCCTCCTCGATCGTTACCGGCGCAACGCGTGGCGACGCCGTCCGTCGCCAGACAATCCTAGAGCCTGTCCGTTCCGCTTGGAACCGCCGCCGCCCCTCGCCCCGACCCTCTCCCCGCGGGGGAGAGGCGACCCGCCGCCTAATTCACTACTCTCCGGTAACGAATTACCCGCGCGATACACCGTCCGGGCGCGCCGGCCGGCGGTCTCACCCTTCGCCGCAGGTTTCCCCGGCAAGGCGCTGGCGGGCCTGTCCGAACCGCGATGTCCCATCGACGGTCGAACGGCCGCCCCGTCCCCCGGGGACGCGAGAAAAATAGTACCGTTTCGGGACCATGTTTCACGTGAAACATTGGCGGGACGCCCCCGCCGCTCAATCGAACAGCACGTCGTCGAGGAAGGGGTCTTCGGGGAGCGCGGTCTCGCTGTCGAGCAGGGCGCCGCAGCGGGGGCAGGCGAAACGGCGGAGCACCACCCGCTCGCCGCCGCTATAGGGCACCCCGGCCGCGCCCCGCATCGGGATCTCGGTCATCGCGGCGTTGGGCTTCCACGGAGCGCCGGTGGGGCCGAGCGGGTGGGCGCATTTCCGGCAGCGGATCTCGCCCTCTTCGATCTCCAGCGTGGTGGAGAAACGCCGGCTCATTCCGCGGCCTCGGCCGGTATCCGCGCGGCGGCGAGCGCCTTGCGCCTGGCTTCGGTGGCGGAGGGATCGAAGGACGACAGGCTCTCGTCGACGACGACGCCGTAGACGTTCTCCGCCGTCTCGCGCGAGACCGCGCCGGTGCGGCAATCCTCCAGCACCGTTTCCGGTTCGCGGTCCAGCGGGTCGCCATACCCGCCGCCGCCGTTCCAGCGGACATAGAGTACGTCGTCGCCCATCAGCGGGAAGACGCCCCAGGAAATCCGCTCCTGATCGCCCGGCAGGTCGTCGACCGATCGGGCGAACCCGGCATCGGTATTGCGCGGATCGGATTCGGCGTCGTTGTTCTTGACCCAGATGTACGAATTCGGCGCCCCGGGATAGCCGCCGGCGAGCCCCTCGCTCATCGGGAAATCGGCGCCCTTGCCGGAAACCACGTAGTGGAGGCCGCCGTCCGGCGCGTCGTGCGGCGTGAGGCCGATCTCCATGCCCGCACCGCCGCGATAGCGCCCGGGACCGCCGGAATCCGTCATCCGGCGTCGGAACATGTAACGCAGCGGGAAGATCGTCTCCAGCGTCTCGACATTGGCCATGCGCGAGATCGGGTTGGGGATCTCGCCGCCGACATCGATCCCGTCGGCGAAATTGCGCGCCCCGCCGGAGCCCGCGAAGGTCTCGGTCAGGATGCCGATGGCTTCGCCGCCGTGCTGGTTGCGGCCGAACATGAAGACGGCGAAGTGGTTGGCGTGCCAGACCGCGGTCGCCTCGCTCGCATATTTCTCGCTCGCGTCCAGCATCTTGCCGATGGCGGCGCAGGCGGCGTTGTTGACCGACTGGATCGCGCCCACGGTGGCGACCGAGACCGGCGCCGGCCGCGTGCAGTTCACGATCGAGCCCTCCGGCGCGATCATCTCGATCGGACGGACGACGCCTTCGTTCCAGGTGATGTCGAAGCAGAGCAGCGGGAACAGCGGCGCGAACAGCCCGCCGAGCGAGGCCCACTTCGTGCAGTTGATGGCGTAGGGCGCCTGCGGGCTCGAACCCGAGAAATCGAAGACCAGGCGGTCTTCCCGCTTGGTCATGGTGAGCGCGACCTTGAAGACCTCGCCCTTGACGTCGATGTACTGGCGCGACTGCCAGGACCCGTCGGGCAGCTCGCGCAGCCGCTCGCGCAGCAGCTCTTCCGATTGCTCGATCAGCGTGCGGCAGGCCTCGTCGACGGTCTCGTGGCCGTATTTTTCGATCAGCGCCAGCATGCGCTCGCGCGCCACGTTGTTGCAGGCGATCATCGAGGACATGTCGAGCGCCACCATCTCGGGCGAACGCACCATGTTCAGCATGGTGTCCATCACGTCCTGGTTCACCTGGCCGCCGCTGACCAGCCTTATGCCGGGCGAGGAGAATCCCTCGGTGAAGATGTCGGGCGCGTCGGGGCAGAACCCGCCGGGGTTGGTCGCGCCGATGTCGTAGACGTGGACGAAGCACGCGCTCCAGGCGACGAGCTCGCCGTCATAGTGGATGGGCGCGACGAGATAGATGTCGGAGGTGTGGAGGGCGGCGGTGTAGGGGTCGTTGAGCAGGAAGACGTCGCCCTCGTTGATGTCCTCGCCGAACCGGCGGATCGTCGCCTTGCAGGCCTCCGCCGCGCTGGTCAGGTGGTGCAGGAATCCCACGCCCCCCATGAGCAGCGAGCCGTCGGCGCGGTAGAGCGACACCATCAGGTCGTGGCCCTCGTTGGTGATCGCCGAGCCGGAGACGTGCTTGAGCGTGATAACCGCCTCGTCGACGATGCGGAACAGGCGGTGGCGGATGATGGAAAAGGTGATGGGATCCATCGCGGGGCTCCTCAGTCGAACGCGATGACGATATTGCGCCAGGGGTCCATCCGCGCGGTCTGCGCGGCCTGGACGACGATTGTGGTGATCGGGGTGTGGACGACCGCAGGCCCGGCGATCCTATTGCCGGGAGCGAGTGCCGCGAAGTCGTAGATGTCCGCGGGCGCGAGCCCGCCCTCGGCGTCGACGAAGACGTCGCGCCTGCCGCGATGGGCCGCGCCCGGGTCCTCTCCGGTCAGCGGCTCGGCGGGAATCTCGGGGCGGGTCATCCGGCCCCGCGCGGAGAGCCGGAACATCGTCATCTCGATCCCGGCGCCGCGATAGGCGGAACCCTTGCCATACTTGCGTTCGTAGAGCGCCTCGAAGTCGCTCACCAGCGTCTCCAGCCCGGCCTCGTCGAGCGGAGTCGACGCGCGGACCGGCGTGGTGACCTCGTGCACCTGCCGCCGGTAGCGGAGATCGGCGGACCATTCGAGCGATACGTCGCCGTCGGCGAAACCCTCATCGGCGAGCTGCGCGCGGGCGCGCTCGACCATCGGCGCAAAGATCGCGTTGATCTCTTCCACCGGCGTGGGCACGGGGCGCGTCGTCGTATGGGCGTATTCGTGCACCACGTCCGCCGAGACGAGGCCGAAGGCGCAGTTCACCGCGGCGGTATAGGGAACCACGATCCGCTTCACGTTGAGCTCCTGGCCGAAAACGCCGGCGAGCAGCGGACACGAGCCGCCGAAGGCATGGAGCACGAAGTCGCGCGGGTCGAGCCCGCGCTCCACCGTGATCTCGTGGATCAGGTCGGCGATCTGGGCCGCCGCGATCCGGTAAATTCCGAAGGCCGCCTCGTTTACGTCCATCCCCATCGGCCCGGCGATCCTGGTCTCGAACGCCGCCCGCGCGGCGTCGATGTCGAGGCGCACGGTACCGCCGAGGAAAGTGGCGGGATCCATGTAGCCGATCAGGGTCATGACATCGGTCAGCGTGGGCTCGGTCCCGCCGAGCCCGTAGCAGACCGGACCCGGTCTCGCGCCCGCGCTCTTGGGGCCGACGCGGGGGACGTTCGTCCGGGGTTCGAGCGAGACGATGGAGCCCCCGCCGGCGCCGATGGAAACGACCTCGATCTTCGGCGCCACGTAGTGGTAGCGGTCGACCAGCGGTTCGCGCGCGAACTCGAGCGCGCCGCCCTGGATCACGCCCACCTTGAAGGTGGTCCCGCCCATGTCGGCCGCGATCACGTCGGGATCGCCCATCACGCCGCCGAGATACCTGGCCCCGATCACTCCGGCGGCCGGGCCGCACTCGATCATGCCGACCGCGCGGCTGGACGCCTCCTCCGCCGGCAACAGCCCGCCATAGCCCTGCATGACCAGCAGCGGCCCGCCATAGCCCTCCTCGGCCAGCTGCGCCTGGAGGTCGGTCACGTAGTCATGCGCGAGCCGGCCCGCATAGGCGTTGATCACGGTCGTGGACGTTCGTTCGTACTCGCCGGGTACCGGCGCGATATCGCTTGAGATCGTTACATAGGCTCCGGGCGCGGCCCGGGCCGCGATCTCCCGGATCCGCCGCTCGTGCACGGGGTTGTAGGGGGACCAGAGCAGGCAGATCGCGATCGCCTCGACGCCCGCGACGTCGACGAGGTGTCGGATCGCCGCCTCGGCCGAGTCCTCGTCGAGCGCGCGGATCACCGCGCCCTTGTAATCGATCCGTTCCGGCACCCCGCGGATCCGTTCGGCGGGAACGAGCGACGGCGCCCGATCGGTCTTGACCGGGTGCTTGAGTCCTTCCTCCGCGAGCCCGGCCCAGCGCCCGTATGCACCCCGGGTGACCAGCAGCGTGTCCTCGAAGCCTTCCGTGGTGATCAGCCCGGTCCTCGCCCCGCCCCTGGTCAGCAGCGCGTTGTCCACGACCGTGGAGCCATGGGTGAACAGGCCGGTGCTTCGGAGGAGGTCGCCGAGCGGGACGTCCATCGCTTCGGCCGCGGAGCGGATCGAGTCGATCACGCCGTTCGCGAAGTCGGGCGGCGTCGAAAGCGCCTTTCCGATATGGACCGGCTCGCCGGCGGCGAAGACCACGGTGTCGGTACAGGTGCCACCGACATCGGTTGCAATCACGTAGGACTTGTCGCCGTTCACCGCCGTTCCGCCACCATCCGCCGCGGGGCATCCAGCGCGGCCCCGCCCGCCAGACCATGCGGGCCGGCGCCACGGCGGTCAAGCAGCCGCGAGACGTCTCGTGAACCGCCGTTGCGCTATACGCTAACGCGCCATGCGTCTCGCCAGCCGGTCGGGACCGTAGAATTTTTCCAGATAGTCGAGGACCAGTTTCTCGTCCTCGGGATCGAGCTCCGCCATTTCCTGCTCCTCGACCATGAGGACCAGGACTTCCTCCCAGGTCGAGCGGGACAGACC
This sequence comes from Alphaproteobacteria bacterium, assembly GCA_965202835.1. Lineage (GTDB taxonomy): Bacteria > Pseudomonadota > Alphaproteobacteria > MPNO01 > MPNO01 > MPNO01. The sequence goes on from CBDBCA010000005.1 coordinate 283,151, forward strand.
CTGCTGGGTGACCAGCATCATGGAGTGGCAGGCGCCGCACAGGCCGAACACCTCGTCGCGCCCCTCGCCGGGCGGCAGACCCTGATAGTCGTCTGCCGCCGAAACGGCGCCCGCGAGGAAAACCGCGGCGGCCACGGCCGCGAACCATGCCCGCCGCGGCAGGATCATCAGCTCACGCGTACGGAGATCCGGTGCATCGAGTTATTGAGATATCCCTTCGGGTTCCACGCGATGGCGAAGGGCTGGCTGACGCCCTTGTCGTCGGTCGCCCGCGCCCAGACCTCGTAATATCCCTTCTGCGGGAACCGCAGTTTCGCGGACCATCGCTGCCAGGCATACGGGTTGGCCGGGCGCGCGAGCTGGGCCCGCCGCCAGCTGGCGCCGAAGTCGATGGAAACATCGACGCGCTCCACCACGTCGTCCCCCGCCCAGGCGTGACCCGCGACGGACAGATCACGACCGGCAATGGCGAGCCCCGTCTTCGGCGTCGTGATCAGGGACTTCACCGGCATCGAGTGGATGATCTGCATCGCGCTCTTCGGCACCTTCTCTCCGGGAGAAACCGGATAATCGGGAACGCGATAGGCGCTTCCGGTCATTTTCGGGCCGTCATGCACCACGTCGCGCAACCAGATGCGCTTGAGCCATTTCTGCGAGCAGGAGCCCGGCCAGCCCGGAATGACCAGCCGCAACGGCGCTCCGTTCATCGGATGCAACGGTCCACCGTTCATTCCGAAGGCAATCAGGTTGCTCGGGTTCATCGCCTTTTCGATCGGCACGCCGCGCGAGATCGGCAGCTTGCCTTCCTTGCCGGAGAGATGCGTATCCGCGCCGACATGGGCGGTATAGGCGACGTTATCCTTCACGCCGGCCGCTTTCAGGACGTCGGCGAGACGAACGCCGGTCCATTCCGAACACGCCACGGCGCCCAAAGTCCACTGGTTGCCGCGCGCCGGCGGGTCGAAAAACGCGCGCCCGTTGCCGCCGCATTCGATGGTGAGCCGCTGTGTAACGACGTTGAATTTCTTCTTTATGTCTTCGATACCGAGGGTCATCGGATCGTTCACCAGGCCGTCGATACGCAACCGCCAGCTCGCGGCATCCATTTCATCGGGAACGATGCCGTTGTTCCGTATGAAATGCCGGGCCGTGGGCGTCACCTCGTCGTTCAGCAAATGGGCCGGGGTCTCGGCATTCACGGGCCGGTCGTTAAGGATGGTAAGTCCATCCTTGCCGGCGATTTTCACCGGATTGGCGGCGATCGCTTCCGGGATGAAACCGGAAGGCATGTTTCTATGGAAGGGAATCGCCGCGCCGAGCACGGCTCCCATCGTCGCCAGGCCGGCGCCTCTAAGGAAGCCGCGGCGGTCATTGTGAGGCTCGCGGCCGAATACCACCCGATCCGCGCGATCGGGGTCCTCGGCATAGAGCTCGAAAATATCGGCGAGTTTCTTGTCTTCAGGAAGACTCATGGTCTGTTTCCTCCCATATGTTCCGGGTAACAGGAAACCAGACTTGGCTGAAGCGGTCAATTTATTGTGGCGCGGAGACGGAATAGGAGCCCTTTCTTTCGGATGGGTGTCGGTCTGCATTCCAGGCTCCAAAAAAGTCATCCGGGCACCCGCCAACTGCGAAATGGGCAGGGGATGTTATCGCTGTCCGAGTTTTTCTCGCCGGGCAGCGATTTCTTGAACCGTGGTTTCGACTTTCGGGTTGCACGCGATAGAATTGTCCATATATTGTCGCGGACGATGCCATATGGGATTGCTTTATGCGTCCCGGAGAAACGGGAAAGAGAAACATGCCGAATGCTTCTAAGGCCGCTTCGGAAAAACTCTCGGCACTCATCGCCGAAATCGAAGCCGAAGCCTACGCGCGCGGCCAGGCCGACGCCAAAAAAGAAATACTCGATCTCCTCGGAACCGGAGGCGAGCGGGCCGTACGCGCGAGGGGAACCCGAGGACGCCGGGCGAAGGCGGCGGCGCCGAAACGCCGCGCCAGCGGCCGTAAACGCGCGCCCAAGGGCTCGGTACCCCGCTTCGTGGAGCAGGCTTTGCGCGCTTCGCCGGGTCTTACCCCGCCGGAAATCCTGGCTCGCGCCGCGACCGACATGGAGCGTTTGATCAAGCTGCCCTCGATCCGGACCGAATTGCGAAACGGACGGAATCAGGGCAAGTACGAATTAAACGGTGGGCGTTGGTCGCTTGCGGGCTCGAATCCGGGCCCGGAGGCAACAGCCTCGCCGGGCGCCCCCGCCGCACCGGAGGCGGCTCAGGGCGAAGGCACGGTGACCAGCCGCTGGAGTTGCTGACCGCCCAACGGCTCTATCGCCGCATTGGATAACGGCGTCGCCGTTGCACGGAGGGTGAGCGAACGGAACGGAGAATTCGTGCCCGGGGTCAGGGCTCGTTCCCGGAAACGCATCACTCGACGATGTTCGTTTTCCTTTCGACGGGACAAGAAAGCACGTAGCCTATGTTCCGCACCGTCTTGATGATCGACGGGTTTCTGGGGTCTTTTTCGAGCTTCTTCCGCAGGTGGCTGATGTGGAGGTCGATACTGCGGTCGTAAGGTTGCCAATCCCGGTTGCCGACGGCATCGAGAAGCAGATCGCGCGACAAGGGGCGACCCGCGCGTTTCGCGAGCACCGAGAGCAGGTTGAATTCGGTCCCGGTCAGGGAAACATCCGCCCCGTCCGGCCCGACGAGCCTGCGGCAAGCGACATCCATCCGATATCCGTCGAACGCCAGTATTTCGGTGTCGGCCGGGCTATGGCCGTCCGCGGGAGCGGACGCCCCGGTGCTTTCGATCCGCCGTGAGATACTGCGCACACGCGCAAGCAACTCGCGCAGGTTGAACGGTTTGGCCAGATAATCGTCCGCTCCCATTTCGAGCCCGACGACACGATCGACCGGTTCGCCCTTGCCGGTCAGGATCAGGATGCCGATCGTGAAGTTCTCGCGCAGATAGCGGGTGAGAGAAAGGCCGTCTTCTCCCGGCATCATAAGATCGAGGACGACAAGATCCGCGGACCTCTCCTTCAGAAACGCGCGCAACTCCTCACCGCCCGATAACGCGTGAGCGTGGTAGCCTTCCCGCTGGAGAAAGCTGCGCAGGCGATTTCTCAATCGGGCGTCGTCGTCGACGACAAGAATGGTCCGGGACACGCTGTAAATCCGCTCAAGTCCATACAATTCTATACAAACTAGGCGGGGCGGGCACAAACCGGACTTACAATTCGTCGCTATAACGTGATCGCCACCGGCCGTCCGGCCGGGCATCCCGTATGCCGGGAGAGTGCGGTCATGTCGAATGCGACGGGTCTGCAAACCGGATCCGCAAATGCACTACCGACGCCGGAGCGATGGGGCGCCGGGAATACGGGCGCTCAGATAGCTCCGAACGACCGGTTGCACCTGGCTCCACCGCAATACCGGTCTTTCGCCGCGGGGACGGAACTCTTCGCCCAGGACGAGCCGAGCGAGGATGTTTTCACCGTGATCGACGGATGGGTCGCGCTCAACCACATCCTGGAAGACGGACGCCGGCAAATCCTGGACTTCCTGCTGCCGGGCGACATATGCGGCTTCACGCCGCTCGCGGGTGGCCAGGCTCCTCATACAGCGGAAGCGTTGACCGACGTGACGGCTTCAGCCGTGCCGCGCGAACAATTCCGGTCCAGGCTCGCGGTCGATGCCGGCTACTCGCGCGAAATCGTCGACAGACTGTCGGAATCCATCTCTCTGGCGCATGATTCCCTGGTCGATATCGGTCGGCGAACGGCGATCGAAGCGGTAGCGAACCTGCTGTTCCGGCTTGATCGACGCATTCGCGGGACCAGCGGCGCCGCGCCGGCAACGACTGTCGATTTTCCGCCGACGCAGGAGCAGCTCGGCGATGCGCTCGGCCTCTCGGCGGCTCACGTGTGCCGAACGCTCCGCATCTTGCGAGAGCGTGGAATCCTGTCTCTCCGGCGCCACAGGCTTCGCATCCACGATCCGGCGGCGCTTCGCGGGATGCTGGTAACGGGCGAGGATCGGCCCGGCAACGATCGTGCGGCCTGACCGCGATTGCCGCGGGAGACGAATTTCGGACTTGCCAACCGGGAATTGAACCATGCCGCTCAAGAGCATTCTCGTCCACGCCGCCCCCAACGAAAGACTCGATTCGGTGCTCGACGTCGCGTGCACCATCGCGAAGACGCACGAGGCGCATCTGATCGGATTGCACGTATCTTCCGACCCCGCCGCGCCGCTCCAATCCCTGCCCGGACCGGTGCCGAACGAGTTGATGACGTCGATCGAGTCCCGGATCGAGACGGAACGAGACCGGGCCCGGACCGCCTTCGACGCCGCAGCGGCGAAGCACGGCGTGAAGGGCGAATGGCGGACGGGAAGCGGCGACCTGGCCAATCTCATCGGGACCCACACCCGCTACGCCGACCTTGCCGTGATGGGACAGGCGGCCGGGGACGACGAACCGGACGATCCCGAGTTGCCCACCGTGGTGGCGACCATGACCGGCCGGCCCGTGCTGATCGTGCCGAGGGCCGGGAGTTTCGGCGAGGTCGGGAAACGGGTGCTGGTGTGCTGGAATGCGAGCCGGGAAGCGACGCGCGCGATAACCGACGCGCTGCCGATCCTTCAACTCGCGGACCACGTCACGGTGCTTGCCGTCAACCCGAACGACGGGAGCGGTCACGGTGCCGTGCCGGGTGCCGACATTTCGCACTATCTGGCCCGGCACGGCGTCCGCGCCGAAGCGAATAGGACCTATGCGGATGACATCGACGTCGCCGACGCGATCCTGTCGCGCGCCTCGGACCTCGGTTGCGACTTGATCGTCATGGGCGCTTACGGCCATTCCCGCGTGCGGGAATGGATCTTCGGCGGCGTCACGCGGTCGATCATGCGCACGATGACGCGCCCCGTGCTGATTTCCCACTGACGCGCACCCCGCGCCCCGGCCCGCATTGGCCGGGCGACCCGTTGATGCGAGTATTCGTTCCCCCGTCGCAATACGTGTCGGGTTCCCCGGGGGGAAAGTCGCGTTGACGGCAAGAGAGAAATCTCTCGAAGAAGAACTGCGCGCCCTGCGCGATACCATCGTGGACGGCCTGATCGTGATCGACGTCGACAAGGGCATCCGCTCTTTCAACCGGGCGGCCGAGGGAATCTTCGGCTACCGGGCCGAGGAAGTCGTGGGACGCAATGTGGGGATCCTCATGCCCCGCGGGGAGCGCGCGGCCCATGACGGCTATGTCGACCGATACCTGGAAACCGGCGATGCGCATGTCATCGGCCGCGGGCGCGAGGTCACGGGCCAGCGCAAGGACGGCTCGACATTTCCGATGTCGATCTATCTCGGGGAGATGCGGTTCGCGGGCGAACGACGATTTCTCGGCGTCGTCCATGACTTGTCGGAATCGCGCCGCAGGGAAGATGTGCTTCGCAGCCACGAAGAGATGCTGCAAAGCATCGCGGCCAGCCTGCCAGGGTCGGTCTTCCGGATTGTTTCTCACCCGGACGACCGGATCGGGTTTCCCTTCGCAAGCGAAGGTCTGCGGCGCGTCTTCGGCCTCGACCCGGAGGCGGTTCGAGAGGATGCGGATGTCTTCCTCGGGGCGATCCGCGCCAGCGACCGGGCCGGTTGGCGTTCCGCCCTGGAAGCTTCGGCGCGCGATCTGGAACCCCTGGATCTTCAGATGCGCGTGCAGGGCAAGGACGGGGTCGAGCGTTGGATGCATGCGTTCGCACGTCCGGTCCGACATGCCGACGGCACGGTGGTGTGGAACGGTCTCGCGCTCGACGTCACCGACCGGCAATCCGCCGAGGCGGAACTTCATCAGGCCCAGAAAATGGAGGCGATCGGCCAGTTGACGGGCGGGGTCGCGCACGATTTCAACAACCTGCTCGCGGTGCTGTCGATGGATCTGGAGGAGCTGGAGGCGCTGACCCCGCCGGACGACGAGCGGCGCGATCTGATCGACGAGGCGCGGGAAACCGGACGGCTGGCGGCCGAACTGACGCAGCGCCTGCTCGCGTTCGCGCGCAAGCAACCGCTCAACCCCAAGACGATCGAGCCCGCGGGTCTGCTGGTCGGGACGGCGGAACTGCTCCACCGAACGCTGGGCGGCGCGATCCGGATCGACTGCTCGGAGCCGGGCGAGCGGTGGCGCGTGACGGTGGACCCGGTACAGCTGGAAAACGCCGTCATCAACCTCGCGATCAACGCGCGCGACGCCATGCCGGACGGCGGCACGTTGTGCATCGGCACGCACAACACCGAGCTCCACGATGTCCCGGATGTCCCCTCCGGCGCCTATCTATGCGTCGAAGTGTCGGACACGGGGATTGGGATGCCGCCCGAGATCGTCGAACGGGTGTTCGAGCCGTTCTTCACGACCAAGAGCCAGGGCCAGGGAACCGGGATGGGTCTCAGCATGGTCTACGGCTTCGTCAAGCAGTCGTCCGGTCACATCGCCATAGAGAGCCGGCCCGGAGAGGGCACGACGGTCAAACTCTATTTCCCCCGCACGGAGGCGCCGGCGGATATCGTGGAAGCCCCTTCCGCGAGTCCGCCCGTCCAGATCGACAAACGCCGGGTGCTCTATGTCGAGGACCACGCGTCGCTCCGCCGCCAGACCGAGGCGAGGTTGACCGCCATGGGGCTTTCGGTCGCCGGGGCCGCGGACGGCCAGACAGCGCTCGACCTGCTCGACCGGGGCGAGCGTTTCGATCTCCTGTTCACCGATGTCGTCATGCCGGGCGGGATCGACGGTATCCGGCTGGCCGACGAGGCGCGCCGGCGTATCCCGGACATTCGCATCCTCTACACCACGGGCCATGCGGACGACGAAAGGCTGCGCGATGCCGCGAACGCGCCGGGGGCGGCGCTATTGCGCAAACCCTTCGCCAAGTCGGCGCTCCGGGATCGGTTGCAGACGCTGCTGGAAGGCAAGCGCTGACGCGCTGCGCCCGGTGACCCGGTCCTACGCTCCTTCCAGCATCACATTGGGGCGTTCGAGCGCGACCTTGCCGTCGTCGCCGAGACCGAACAGTTGAACAGCCGCCCATTCGAGCTCGACCGGCGGTTTCGCGATCATGTTCCATCCGGTCGCCAGAGAGAGCAGAGCTCGGATCACGCCCTGGTGGCAAACCGCCCCGGCCGGCCGGCCGGCAAGCCGGACCTTGTCGAGCCAGCCGTCGACACGCGTCCTGAGCGCGCGGGGCGTCTCGCCGCCGTGAGGGTGCATGTCGAGGCCGCGCGCGATCTGCCGGTCGAAAGCGTCGCCGTAGCGGGCCCGAAGATCGTCGCTCCTTCCACCGTCCCATTCGCCCCAATCCATCTCGATCAGGGCGGGTTCCACGACCGGATCGAGACCGAGCAGGGCGGCGGTCTCGCGCGCCCGGGTCAGCGGACTCACATACCAATCGTATGCGGCCATTTCCGCCGGCAGCATCCAGCCCGATACCGTCGCGCGGCCGGCCTGGCTGAGCGGACGATCCGCGTGGCCCTGGATGCGGCGCTGCTCGTTCCAGTCCGTGGGACCGTGCCGGATGACCGCCAGCGGAATCGCGGAAGTCATCAGAGATCGATGTCGACCGCCACGGGTACGTGGTCCGACGGATTCGACCAGCCTCGCGCCTCGCGCAGCACCTGCGCCCCCTCGAGCCTTGGCGCGAGGCGGGGCGTCACCCAGATATGGTCGAGCCGGCGGCCCCGATCGCTTCCTGGCCAGGTGCGGTTGCGGTAGCTCCACCAGGTATAAAGCCGCTCTTCCGGCGGGATGAATCGGCGCACCGCATCCACCCAGCCCCAACTCTCCCGGACCCGGGCGAGGCCGTCCACCTCGACGGGGGTGTGGCTGACCACTTTCAGGAGCTGCTTGTGCGACCAGACGTCGGTCTCCAGTGGCGCGATGTTGAAGTCGCCCAACAGAATGCGCCGGCCGGGGTTGCGGGCGGTACACCAGTCGGCGAGTTCGGCGACGAAGTCGAGCTTGTGACCGAATTTTTCGTTTTGCTCGCGGTCCGGGATATCGCCCCCCGCGGGGACATAGAGCGAATGCACCTCCTCGCCCCCGGGCAACCGCGCGACGGCGTGACGACCGTCGTCCCGCCCGCACCACAACACGGGTTGGCCGCGCTTCAATGGCACGCGCGACAGGATCGCCGTGCCGTTATAGCCCTTGAACCCTTGTATCACCTGATGGGGATAGCCCATGGCCGCGATCGCTTCGCCCGGGAAGGCTTCCGTCTCGACCTTGATTTCCTGCAGACAGATCAGGTCGGCGTCGAGCGTCGTCAATACGCGCTGCAGCAACTCCAGCCTGAGCCTGACGGAGTTGATGTTCCAGGTGACCAGACGCATCGTCAGGCGACGCTCGCCCGCGCGCCGCGGGCGGCCGCATATGCCCGCGCGGCGTCGCCGAATGCCCTGAACAACGCGTTGGAGAGGGCGTGTTCCCGGTAGCGGTGCTCGGCGTGCCACTGCACGCCCACCGCGAAGGCATTGCCGTCGCCAAGGCGAATCCCCTCGATCAACCCGTCCGCCGCGGTCGCCTCCACCTGGAGGCCGTCGGCGAGCCTGTCGATTCCTTGGGCATGCGCGGTGTTGACCTCGATCGCCGTGTCTCCGATCAGCCGCTCGAACAGCCCGCCGGGCGTGAAGGAAACCTCGTGCAGCTTGCCGAACCTTTCGTCGATGCCGCCCTCCCTGGGCATCCGGTGGTCGAGTTTCCCTTCGACCAGGTGGACCCGGTAATGCAGCGAGCCGCCCAGCGCGACGTTCATCTCCTGCAACCCGCGGCAAACGCCGAATACCGGCACCCCGCGGTCTACGCAGGCCCGGATCAAGGGAAGCACCGTGTTGTCGCGCGGCGGGTCGCGGTACTCGTCCTCGGGAAAGGGCGGTCCGCCATAGTGGTGCGGTTCGATATTGGCGCGACCGCCGGTCAGGAACAGGCCGTCGAGCCGGCTAGCCATCAAGTCGAAGTCGAAGTCCTCCGCCAAGGCGGGGACGAGAAGCGGGTCGGAGTCGGAGCCGTCCCTGACCGCCCTGATGTAGCGCTCGCCGATACCGTGGGTGGGGATCGAATGCCCCGGCAACTGGATCAGACCGGTGGGAATGCCGACCAAGGGGCGCATACGGAACTCTCGATTGTGCATTTTTCCCGTCGGTTCCCGCGCCGATCGTCCCCGAATTCGGGGCGGCAACGCTCTAACATGCGGTCGGCAACCCCGCAAGCCGACCGCCAGGGAGCCGACCGGTCCGCGAACCGGTCCCTGGGCTCCCGGAGGACTACGGAACCGCCGCCGTCACTCGGCCGCGACGGAAAACTCGGGAATCGACGCGCCGCCGGTCATTTCGGCAAGTTCGTCCTCGAAGAAGAACTTGTCCTCCCCGAAAGCGGGCTTGAGATGGTTCAGCCACGTCGCGTTCGGGTTGAAGGCTGCAAAGAACGGACGCCCCACCCATTCCGGGTTGCGTCCCTGCAGGAAGCGGAGCACGAATACTTTTTCGCCGTGGACTTCCTGGAGCCCGAGGACTTCGACCTTGCCGGGCGTCGCGCTCATGCTGGGGCCGCGAACCGTGCGGGCGAGGCCGGAGACGCTCCGGACGGCGTGGTTGTAGATTGTCCACACCTTGTCCAACGGTACTTCGAAGTAACATTTCGCGCCGGTGTCCCGCTCGACGAACATGTAATAGGGAATGATTCCGAGCGACACCTGCTCGCGCCACATTCGCGACCAGATCTCGGGCGAGTCGTTGACATGGGCGAGCGCCGGAGCCTGGCTGCGAATGACCGCACCGGTATCGCGCAGCCGCCGGATCGCCTCGCGCGCCACGTCGGTGCCGAATTCCTGCCAGTGATTGAAGTGCGCCATGATGGCGACGCTCTTGCCGGAAGCGACCACCCGTTCCAACAGACGCAGCATGTCATCCGCATCGGGATCGCTGACGAAGCGGAGCGGCCAGAACGTCAGGGCTTTGGTTCCGATCCTGATATTGCGGAGATGGTCGAAACGGGGATCGTCGATGAGAGGCTCCAGGTAGCGTTCCATCACCCGGGTCTTCATCACCATGGGATCGCCGCCGGTAATCAGCAGGTCGCTGACATCGGGATGGGAAGCGAGGTAGTCGTGCAGACCGCTCGCTTCGTTGGCCGCGATCTTGTAGGACTTTTCGCCCACGAACTGGGCCCAGCGGAAGCAGAACGAGCAGTAAGCGTGACAGGTCTGCCCCTGGCTCGGGAAAAAGAGCACGGTTTCGCGGTACTTGTGCTGAAGCCCTTCCACCGTTCCCTGCTCGGTCTGCGGAATGTTCAGCTCCCGCTGACCGGCCGGGTGGGGGTTGAGCTTGTCGCGGATCCCGAAGACCGCGGCATTGACCTCCTTCGGTGAGACCTCCCGCTTCAGGAGGTCCGCCACCAGGTCGAAGTCCTCGTCTTCCAGCATCCCCCTTTGCGGAAAGGTGATCTGATAGACCGGGTCTCCGGGAATGTTGTCCCAGTCGATGAGGTTGTCGATCAGGTACCGGTTCGAGCGGAAGGGCAGCACGCTGCTCACGACCCGCATCGAGAAGCGTTCTTCGCTCGAAAGCTTCTGCAGCTGGGGGAGGTCGGCGAGGTGCTTGGCCGTGATGGGGCTGAAACGTTCGCCGGAAAATTCGGGTGTCACGGGCGACGTGGACGAGATGCCCACTGACGCGGTTCCGGCGCCATCTTCGTCGGGTCTTGAGGTGGTCTGGTGTTCGGAGGTCACGACATCAATCTCCCGTAACAGCGTTGGACCTGTACCGCGCTGATTTTCTTGTCTTTATACCGATCAATCCATTCATTGCAGGTTAGCCGGCAACCGGCGACAGGTCAAATTAGGGGCTTGCATACCAAAGTGACCAAGCGGACCTAAGCCCAGGCGGCGGGTAGCGGGTGGCGTCATTTCCACAATCTCAGACGGTATCTCTTCCTCTCGGCGGGATTTCTATAAAATGGGACGACTTGGTTGCTCGGCAGCCCGGCTACAGCTGGAGCAAGCACTATGCGAAATCCTGTCGAACCCGGCGGACGGCCGAACTCCATCGGTTCGGTTGCCCAGCTTTATGGCGACGTAAGCCGAAGCGCCTTTCGGCACGGCGAGGATGTCCTATTCGACCGTATCGTTCACGAATGGGTCGACCTCATGGCGATCGCGAGAACGCTACGCAGGGGCGTTGTCGATCACGCTGCGACAGTTTCCGGCGTTGACGAAGTCACCTCCGACCTGGCCGAAGAGTGGAGAGCCGAGGCTCGTTCGCTCGGCGAGGACGCCAGCACGTTCCGTGCGTTGGTCGATGATTTCCAGGCAGACTTGGCCGAGCTTACCGGTCCCCGGCACCAGACCGACGCCACCATCCTCTTTCTCTGCGCCCGATGGATGGAAGAGACCGAGAGCCTCGCCGAGCTGATGGAGAACCTCGCCGAGACGCTGGCGCTGGCGGCGCACGAGCCGTTCCGGGAGCTTGTGAAGGCGGAAATCAAGACCCTGCGCTCGGCGTGACCCGCGCGGCGTTCCGGCGGGAACTCTCTCGGCTGAACAGGAAACAGCAAGGCACGACGGAGGCCGTCGAGGCCCTACTCGATGATATCGCGACTAATGGCTTGCCCTCGACTGCGATGCAGATCCCAGGCCTCGGCGGCGGGCCGATATTCAAGCTCCGGATCCGTGTCGGACGCCAAGGAAAGCGGGCATGCAGACTGATCGTCCACTACGAGGACGGGGCGGTAGAGCCCCTGTTCATTTACGCGAAGAACGACAGAGCGAACATCGAGCCGGCCGAGATCAGGGAGGCCCTTCGCGCCGCAGGGCTGATCGGGGAATCGGAGTCGAACTGAGTCAGTACCCGGACTTCCCCTGAATTTTCGACTCCTCGCTTGGTCACTATATAGCCCCCCAATTATCGCGGTCATTGCATGGAAATCACGGTTCGTGAGCGGGCCGGATAACGGTGTCCGGATCGAAGCGGAATACGTTTGAATCGATGCGTCCGTTGAACCTGGGCTGGATCAAGCCGATCCGGGTGCGCACCCCCTGGGCGTCGATCACCGTCCAGCCCTTGAGGACGAGAGGGTTACGCCCGAAGTTGAGGATCGCCGAGCCCGCCTCGGGTTCCTCGGAGCGGACCAGTTCGATCCTGATCGTCTCTCCGTCCTGTTTCATGCCGGTGACCGTTACCGCGTCGGAAAACGAAACCGTCTCGCCCACCAGAAAAGCGGCGGGCGTTCGCTTGAGCGGGACGTGGGTTACTTCTTCCAGCTCGGTGTCGACATAGACCAGCCACGATCCGTCGGCATAAATCTGCAGTGAGGAGGGGGGTCTGTAATCCAGCCTCAGCCTGTTCGGCCGCTGGACGTAGAGCCGCCCGCGGGCAAACCCGCCTTTGGAAGAAGACTGGACGAATTCGGATTCGATCGAGCGGAGCCCCGTGAGATAGGCCTCCAGCCTCTCGATTGTCGTACCGACGCTCTGGGCGGCGGCCGGGACGGGGAAGGCGGCGACGAGCGCCAGCGCAAGGCCGAGCGCGGCGAAGAGCGATCTGGGTGGGAAACGGTTCATAAGCGAAGGATATGGGGCGCTTCGAGGCGGAAACCAGACAAGAAAGCCGTCATCCGGCGCCCTGGTCGCCCGCCGGCGCCAACACCTGGCGTTTGCCGACATGGTTGGGCGGGCTGATCACCCCGTCGGACTCCATTTGCTCGATGATCCGCGCCGCCCTGTTATAGCCGATCTTGAGATGGCGCTGGACGAAGCTGGTGGAGGCCTTTCCTTCCCGGCATACCAGCGCGAGCGCTTCGTCATATAGGGTGTCCCCCTCACTGTCTCCGCCCGCGAAATCCGCGAGCGCGGCCTGATCGTCCGCCTCGGTGACATCGGCGACGTAGTCGGGCTCTCCCTGATCCCGCAGGAAGCCGACCACGCGCTCGACTTCCTCGTCGGTTACCAGCGGGCCGTGAACGCGGCTGATCCGGCCGCCGCCCGCCATGTAGAGCATGTCGCCCTGGCCGAGCAGTTGTTCGGCGCCGCCTTCGCCGAGGATCGTCCGACTGTCGATCTTGGACGTGACCTGAAAGCTGACCCGGGTCGGGAAGTTGGCCTTGATGGTGCCGGTGATCACGTCGACCGACGGACGTTGGGTCGCCATGATCAGATGGATGCCCGCGGCGCGCGCCATCTGCGACAGCCGCTGGACCGCGCCCTCGACCTCCTTGCCGGAGACCAGCATCAGGTCCGCCATCTCGTCGACGATGACCACGATGAAGGGAAGCGGCGTAAGGTCGATGGGCTCTTCCTCCTCGACCGGCAGGCCTTCCGCGTCGAAACCGTTCCGGACGGTGCGGGTAAGAATCTCGCCCTTCTTTCGCGCCTGCTCCAGCCGGACGTTGTATCCCGCGATGTTGCGCACCCCGAGGGCGGACATCGCCCGGTAGCGGTCTTCCATCTCGCGCACCGCCCAGCGCAGCGCTACGACCGCCTTGCCCGGATCGGTCACCACCGGGGTCAGCAAATGCGGTATCCCGTCATAGACCGACAATTCGAGCATCTTGGGATCGATCATGATCAGCCGGCATTGCTCGGGCGAGAGCCGGTAGAGCAGGGACAGCACCATGGTGTTGATCGCGACCGACTTGCCGGAACCGGTGGTCCCGGCGATCAGGAGATGGGGCATCCGCGCGAGGTCGACGAGGACCGGGGTGCCGCCGATGTCCTTCCCCAAAACCAGGATGAGGGAACCCCCGGCACGGTCGAGCGCGGTCGATTCCAGGAGCTCGCGGAGCGCGACGATTTCCCGGCTCCGGTTCGGCACCTCGACACCGATCACGCTGCGGCCCGGTACGACCGCGGCGCGGACCGACACCGCGCTCATCGAACGCGCGACATCGTCGGCGAGACCGATGACGCGGGAAGACTTGGTGCCTGGCGCCGGCTCCAGCTCGTAGAGCGTGACCACCGGGCCCGGTCGAACCCGGGTAATGGCTCCCTTGACGCCGAAATCGTTGAATACGGATTCGAGCAGGCGCGCGTTCTCTTGCAAGGCCTCGGCATCCACGCCGGGCGCGCGCTGCGGCGGCTCGGGCGGTTCCAGAAGCTCAAGCGGCGGCGGCCGGTAGGTCGCTTCCGCGTCGCCGAAGTCGAGCTTTGGCTGGCGATGGCGCCTGGCCGCGCGCTCGGCCTGACGGGGCTTTCGCGCATCCATCGCGACCACCGGCCCGGCTCCCGTCCTGGGTTCGGCGGCGGGCGCGGGAGCCCTGACGGCGGGTTCCTCCTTTTCCCGCGTCGATCTGTCCTTGGCCCTCGCGAAACGTCGCAGGGGGGCAAAGGCGATGCGCGCGGCGAACGCCACCCCGCCCCGGACGCCTCTCCCCAAAGCGAACCAGTCCCGGCGAGCCACGCCCATCGCCGCAAGACACGCCGCGAGAGCCAGGGCGCCGAAGACGGCTGCGACCGCTTCGGTCCCGACGGGCAGACGATTCAGCAGCAATTCGCTCAACACCGCCAGGGCCATCTCGCCGAGCGCTCCCCCCGCCCCGCCGGGCAGCGGCCAGAAATCGGGGGGAGACCGGGTCGCGAACGTCAGCGCCCCCAGGAACACGGCGCCGGGCAGCATGGTGAACCGAAGCCATATCGGACCCAATCCGCGATGGGAGACGATCCGCCAGGCCCAGTACAGGAGGATCGGCGGCAACAACCAAGCCGCAAGACCCGTGGTCTGGGCGAAGAAATCGGCGAACCAGGCACCGGGCTCGCCGAGCGCGTTTTGCGTGCTGCCGCCTGCCCGACCGGAAGCAAACGACAAGTCCTCGGGACGATAGGAGTAAAGCGCGACCGCCACGGCCACCGATGCCGCGGCGACCGCGACGCCGACCAGCTCGAACAGCCTGCGCTTGACAAAGCGAGCGACGCGCGAAGACCGGTCTTGCTTGCTGCTCACCATCAGGATCGGTTCGCCGGTTTCGCGCACCCTCGCCATCACAGCACCCCGGCCAATCTGGTCAGCGCTTCGCGCGCCGTTTCGAGGCCGTGGACCAGCGCGACGCGGATATAGCGTCGGCCGGGATCCACGCCGTTCTCTCCGGGGCGCGCGATGTAGGCGCCGGGCAGGACCCGCACCGCCGCCTCCGACCAAAGGCGTCGCGCCGCCTCTTCGCCGTCGTCCACGTCGAGCCAAAGATAGAAACCGCCGGGCGGGCGATAGAAACCGAGCCGGCCGTCCAGCAATTCTTCCGCGATGTCGATTTTCTCGCGGTAAAGCTCGCGGCTCGCCTCGACGTGCGCCTCGTCCGCCAACAAAGCCTGGGCGGCCGAGAGGAGCGGCATCGGCGGAGCCGCGCCACCGTGATCGCGGAGCCTCACATAGGCGTCCATGAAGTCCGCGTCCCCGATCGCGAACCCGACCCGGAGCCCGGGGACACTGGAACGCTTGGAGAGCGAGTTGAAGACCGCCACCTTTTCGAGGCCGCCCCCGAGTTCGCGGCAGGCTTCGATCATCCCGGGAGGGGCGGCGCGGCCGCGATCGTAGATCTCGCTGTAGCACTCATCCGAAACCAGGACGAAGTCGTGCTCGCGGGCGAGGCCGACGAGTCTCTTCAGACGGTCCAGATCGGCGATCGTGCCCTGCGGGTTGGCGGGCGAGCAGAAATAGGCCAGCGCGACTCGCGCGAGGACATCCGGATCGAGGCTCTCGTAGTCGGGCAGGAAATCGGACGCCTCGTCCGCCGGCACGCAGACCGGTTCCGCGCCCGCCGCGACCGCGGCTCCGAGATAGACCTGATAGAACGGGTTGGGCATCAGCACGACCGGCCTGCCGCCGGCCTTGCGCTCGGGCACCGCCGCCAGCGCCGCCATGAACAGCGCCTCGCGCGTGCCGGAGACGGGCACCACGTTTTTCGCCGGGTCGATCGTCGTCTCCGGGCAGCGATAGCGCCGGCATGCCCAGGCGGCGATGGCGGTTCGCGCGTCCTCGGTGCCGCGCATCGGCGGATAGCGGCCCCAAAGGCCGTGATCGGCGAGAATGGCGTCGGCAATCATGGTCGGCGGCTCGTGCCGGGGCTCGCCGAGGGACAGCGCGATCGGTTCCAGACCCGCCGCCGGCTCGACCGGACCGAGCAGCGCGCGCAGACGATCGAACGGGTAAGCGCCGATCTGCAAAAGGCGATCGTTCAGCATCGGCCGGCCATGGCTCCTGGCAAGCGGCGCACTCTAGCCGCAAGCGGGGTCGGGATACAAGCGCCGCTTGGGAGGCAATACCCCATTATGTTGGGAGACACCCGCTCCCGACCCCCAAAATGTTGGGGTGATTCGCGTCGGAACCTTGCCCCGATCCAACATCGGGAAGACCGTTCCCCGGCATGCGGCGCCGCGCCCGCCCGCCGCGCTATAGTGCGACCGGGATGGACCGATGAGCGCGAATACCGGCGGCGGAACGATGACGGACTTCGAAGCGATTGTCGGCGGCGGGGGCATGGTCGGGTTGACCCTGGCGGCCGCGCTGGGCGGCGCCGGTGTGAAGGTCGCGGTCATCGACCGGAGCCCGGCATCGACGATGCGGAAGCCGGCCTTCGACGGCCGCGTGTCGGCGATAGCGCGCGGATCCAGGACCATCCTCGATTCCATCGGCGTCTGGGACGGGCTCGCGGGCAACGCGGAGCCGATCCGGGAAATTCGTGTCTCCGACGACGCATCGCCGCTGCACCTCCATTACGACAGCACCGAGGTGGAAGCGGAGGCGCTGGGATACATCGTGGAGAACCGTCACCTCCGGCAAACGCTCCTGGGGCGGATCGAAACGCTGGAAGATGCAACCCTTTTCGACGGCAGATCGATCGAACGTCACGAACGCGGCGCCATCGATGCCCGGATCGTGATTGATGACGGCCGCACGCTGACCGCCCGCCTGCTGATCGCGACGGACGGACGCGATTCGCCGCTTCGACGCGCCGCCGGGCTGGGCGCGGTCGAATGGCGCTACGATCAGACCGGCATCGTATGCACCGTCGCCCACGAATACCCGCACCGGGGCATCGCGCAGGAACGTTTTCTGCCTTCGGGCCCGTTCGCGATCCTGCCGATGACAGGGAATCGCTCGTCGATCGTCTGGACGGAGCGCGCGGATATCGCAAGCCGTATCCTGGCGTCGGATTGGGACGCCTTCGACGCCGAGCTCGCATGGCGGTTTACCGACTACCTCGGCGCGTTGACCGTGGAGGGACCGGTCTTCTCCTATCCCCTCGCGCTCACCCTCGCCGAGCGCTACACGGCCAACCGGCTCGCTGTCGCGGGGGACGCGGCGCACGCTATCCACCCGATCGCGGGCCAGGGCTTCAATCTCGGAATCCGAGATGCCGCCGCGCTCGCCGAGGTGATCGTCGACGCCGCCCGGCTGGGACTCGATACGGGCTCGGTCGCGGCGCTCGCGCGCTACGCCCGTTGGCGGCGGGCCGACAATTTCATGATGCTGGCGGCGACGGACGGGCTCAACCGGCTCTTTTCCAACGATATCGCACCCATCGCCCTGGGGCGGCGCCTCGGGCTCGCGGCGGTAAACCGGATACCCGGGCTCAAACGGCTGTTCATGCGCCACGCCATGGGCGAGCTCGGCGAAAGGCCGCGCCTCGCGCGCGGGATACCCCTCTGACGGCGCGGCTCGGGCCGCGCCTCGCCCGTTCAGCTTCCCTCGATCTCGAGAATGGCCGCAACCTCGGGCCAGCTCTTCGCGCCGTTGACCCGGAGCTGTTCGGTCAGGTCTTCCGGCATCCAGTCCCAGATCGCCGGCTGGAAGCTCGCGCGCGCCTTGATGTTGCCGAGCCACGCCTCGACGCGGGGCATGCGGCCGCCGGTCCACATGCCCTGCATCGACAGCATGTCGAGACGCATGACATAGGGCGTCATCGCGATGTCGGCGAAGCTGAAACGCTCGCCGATCAGCCAGTCGCCGTGCTCAAGCGCATCCTCCATTTTCCGCAGGTAGCGGTCGTAGAGCTTCACCTTCACCGCCGCGCCCGGCGCCTCGAAGCCGAGTCTGACATAGCTCTTCTTCTGCTCGTGCCAGTCCGCGCTTACCGAGAAGGGGGGCGTCGAGTCGAGGAACTCCCGCATCCGTTTTTCGCCGAGCGCCCGAATGGTGTGGCGGTGGGAGGACATGAAGGTCAGCGCGCCGCAAGCCGGGTGCAACTCCTCGTCGACCGCCTTGGTCCAGTAGCGCTCTTCCGCGCGCAGCACCGGATCGGAGGGCCGGACGGGTCGGTCGGGGAAGACCTCGTCGAGATATGCGCAAATGACCGAGGATTCCCTGATCGCCTTTCCGTCATCGACCAGGGTCGGCACCACGGCCTTCGGATTGATCTTCATGTATTCGGGCGCGAACTGATCGCCCTTGAGGATGTCGATATAATGCCCCTTCCAGGGCAGTTCCTTTTCCTCGAGAAACAGCCTTACCTTGGCCGCGCAGACCGACGAGCCATGGTGGTAGAGTTCAAGCACCCCTTGGTCCTCCGCTAGGTGGAAATCGAAAGGTTCACGGGTCGCGGCTCAACCCGGCCGCGTCGAGCGCCCCCAGATAGGCATTCCACAGCCGCTCCCGGTTCCTGCCCAGCTCATGGAGATAGGCCCACGAGTAGAGCCCGGTATCGTGCAGATCGTCGAACACGATGCGAACCGCGTAGTTGCCGACCGGTTCGAGGTTCATGATGCCGACATGCCGCCGGCCGGCCACCAGTTGCTTCTGTCCCGGCCCGTGCCCCCGGACTTCCGCCGACGGGCTCTCGACGCGCAGGTATTCCGCCGGGAGAGCGAAGGAAGTCCCGTCGTCGAAGTCGATTTCGAGCACCTTCTCGGCCGATTTGAGCCGCAACGTCGTTGGCCATGGCGTGGAATCGCGGTCGGCAGGCAAATCTAGTCCTCGTCGAGACGGCGCGCCTCGTCGACGAGCATGATGGGTATGCCGTCGCGGATCGGAAAGGCGAGCGCGGCGTTCTCGCTGATCAGTTCCTGGGCCGCGTCGTCGTAACGCAGCGGCCCCTTGGTCAGCGGGCAGACCAGGATTTCGAGCAATTTCGGGTCGATCGGCCTGCCGCGATCGCCGCGGGTATCGGCTCCGGGCCGGTCGGAGGTGCGCTCGTCGGCCATGTCTCCCCCCTATTGCTTGATGCGCCCTTCGTCGTCGGGGCGCTCGAGCAACGCCATCTCGAGCAGGGTCATGACGATCTCCGCGCGTTCGGCGCTGCCCGGCGCTTCGAGCAGGGCCTGCTTCTCGCTGTTCCGGAAAGGACACATCATCGCCAGAGAATCGACCAACCGGGAATCCTCGGTACCTTCGATCGCCTCCCAGTTCGCCTCCACGTCCTGCTGGCCAAGATAGGCGCGGAGCGCCTTCAGCAGCCGCTCGCGGTCGAGCTCGATCTTGGAGGGCGGCTCCATCAGGTCGTCGCGGAAGAGTCCGAAACGCGCCTGCACCCGGCGGTAGCCGTCCCGCAGGCCGAGCTCCCGCTCGACGACGAAACGAATCAACCCCTTGAGCGTGATCAGATAGCGTCCGTCTTCCGTTTCGCCGAAAGACACGATGCGACCCGCGCAGCCGGTGCGGTAAATTTCGGGCTCGCCGTCGCCGGACCCCTCGTTCGGCAGGATCATCCCGATCAGCCGTTGCGGCGCCGCGAGGGCCGCCGTCGTCATGTTGAGATAGCGCGGCTCGAAAATGTTGAGCGGCAGCCGGCTGTGCGGCAGCAACAGCGCGCCACCGAGCGGAAAAATCGGAATCTCGTCCGGCAGATGCTCGAAATCGGGATCGAACGGTCCCGGCATCAGGAGAACAGGATCGCGGACAGCTTGCGCCGTCCAGCGACGGTCACCGGATCGGTGGGGCCCAGCGCCTCGAACATCTCCAGGAGCTGTTTCCGCGCCGCCTGGTCGTTCCACTCCCGCGCCCGCGTGACGATCTCGACCAGCGCGTCGATCGCCCCTTCGTTGCGCCCTTCGGCATGAAGCGCCAGCGCGAGGTCGAAACGGGCCTGGTGATCGTTCGGATCGGCTTCGAGGCGAGACAGCAGCTCGCCGCGATCGCCGGTCTCCGCGGTCTTCTCGGCAAGCGCCAACGCGGAGGCCGCGGCTTCCGCCTCTGCGCTGCCGCGCGCGTCCTCGGGCAGCGTGTCGAACACTTCGCGCGCCCGCGCCAGATCGCCCTGGCCGAGCAGCGCCCGCGTGAGGCCGGCGATGCCGGCGGCGTTGTCCGGGGCGTGCTGGACCACCTGGGCGTAGACCGACGCCGCCGCGCCGAAATCCTTGGCCTCCAGACGCTCGGCCGCCTGGGCCAGCGCGTCGTCGAGCGGAGAGGAAACCGCGGTTCCGGCCTCCTTGGCGAGCTTGTCGATGAACGCCTTGACCTGGCTTTCCGGCAGCGCGCCCTGAAAGGCGTCGACCGGACGCCCGCCCGAAAAGGCGAACACGGCCGGGATCGACTGGATGCGGAGCTGTTGGGCAATCTCGGGGTTCTGGTCGATGTCGACCTTGACCAGCTTCACCCCTCCGTTCGCGGCCTGGACGACCTTCTCCAGGATGGGGCCGAGCTGCTTGCAGGGTCCGCACCAGGGCGCCCAGAAGTCGACCACGACGGGCGTTTCCATGGAGGTCTCGATGACATCCGCCATGAATGTCTCGGTCGAGCCGTCCTTGATCACATCGGCAGGTGCGCCGCCCGTCTGCCCCAGGATCGGTTCCATGCTTCTGCCCCGTGCGTCAGCCCCGCCTGGCGGTCGCTTCCGCGCGCCGCCTGCGGGTTCGCGACAACATGGGTGAGGAGGCTTCCCGAAGCAACCCCGGAGCGTCAGCTCCTCTCCGCCTCGCCGAGGTCTACGACCATCGGATCGTGACCGAGCGCGCGGATGAAACGCAGCAGGTCTTCGGGCACGATCGCCGTCGTCGCGTCGTTCGACAGCGGGTGGAAATGCGCCCGTTCGGCTCCCATCACACCGGAGTCGACGACCGGGCGAACGGCAAGCCGCTCGTCGTTGATCAACGCGAACGGGGTGACCGCTCCCGGCACGACGCCGAGATTGTCGGCAAGCCGTTCGGGACTGCCGAAGGACAGCCTCGCCGATCCGATGATGGGGGCCAGCGCCTTGAGATCGAGGCGGCGGTCTTCCAGCGAGACGACCAGCCAGAGCGCCCCCTTCTTGTCCTTGAGGAAGAGCGACTTGCAATGCGCGCCCGGCAGGTGGCCGCGCTCCCTTTGGCTCTCCTCCACCGTGAACACCGGCGCGTGCCTTTGCGTTTCGGTGGCGATCCCGAGTTCTTCCAGCCGCTCGAACAGTTCTTTCTGCCGGGCCGCGATCGTGTCCGGCGGTACGGCTTCGGTCATTCATTCCCTCGACGCAGCGCTTGAAGCCCGATTGCGGCGGCGAATATACGCCCTCGCGCCGATGCGGGCGCGTTATTCCTCCGCCGTCGATGGAGAGAACATGCGAGGTCCGGACCCCCGCGACGACTCTTGCCGTTTGAGCGGGCTCGCCGGGGGTCGCGGATCGCCACAAATTCCTCGCCTGTCTCGTCCCGCCAACGCGCGCGGCTCATTGGTTGTACTTGCCGCCGTCCACGTTGAAGGTCTGCCCGGTCACGAAGTCGCTGTCTTCGCTTGCCAGGAACAGCAGCATTCCGACGAGGTCGTCGGGCACCATGTCCCGCTTGATGGCACGGGTTTGCACGGTCGGCGCGCGGGCGACGTGGAGATCGGGGTGGTTCCGGACGCCTTCGCTCTCGGTGAGGCCGGGCGCGATGCAGTTCACCAGGATGTTCTTGTCGCCGAACTCCCGCGACGCCGAACGGGTGAAGGCGATGATCGCGCCCTTGGAGCAGACATAATGCGTCAGCCCGGGACCGCCATAATAGAACGTGCCCGAACTGATGTTCACGATCTTGCCTCGCCCGTTCCTGAGCATGCTGGGAACGACGGCCTTGGTGGTCTGGACCGTGCCGCGCACGTTGACCGTCATCACCCGGTCCCATTCATCGTTCGAGATCTGCATGATCGGGGTCAGCCGCAGCTCGGCGAAGAGCGCCGCGTTGTTGACCAGGATCTCGATCGGCCCGAACGTCGATTCCGCCGCTTCGACGAGGGCCGCAAGCGCTCCGTCGTCGGTCACGTCGGCGATGTTTCCGATGGCAGTGCCGCCAGCGCCCGTTATCTCGTCGACGACGCGAGACGGATCGGCGATATCCGAAACCACCACACGGGCGCCCTCCTCCGCGAGCGCCTTCACATAGGTCTCGCCGATGCCCTGGGCGGCGCCGGTCACCACCGCGACCTTTCCATCGAGCCTGCTCATTCCGGTTTCTCCTTCTCTGTTTCGACCGTCCCGCCGCCCGCAGGCGCGGGCCGGCCATCAAGAGCCCAACATCGTATTGGGCAGAAACATCGCGATCCCGGGGAACGCCACCAGCAGCGCGATCATCGCCGCCATCGCGAACCAGAACGGCCAGATCCCCCGGAATATCGTGCGCATCGGCACTTCGGGCGCGATCGACTTGACGACGAAGACGTTGATGCCGACAGGCGGCGAAATCATGCCCATCTCCAGGACGATCACGACGATGATCCCGAACCAGATCAGATCCCACTGGAGCTGGGTCGCGAGCGCCATCACCACCGGGATGGTGAGAACCAGCATCGCGATTCCCTCCAGGAAGGTCCCGAGGAACATGTAGATCAGGATGACGACGACCAGCACGCCGATCTCGCCGATCGGAAGCGAGGTGAGAAAGGTCACCATGTCGCCCGCGAGCCCCGTCAGCGACATGAAGGGGATGAAGACGAACGCGCCGATGATGATCAGAAAGACGGTCGCGGTCGCCTTCATGGTCTGCAGCACCACGGCGCGCAGCCGCCTTGCGTCGAGCGAACGTCGCCACAGCGCGACCAGGAACGTGAGCAGCGCGCCCACGGCGGAGGCCTCCACCGGCGTGAAGAAGCCCGTGTACATCCCGCCGATGGTGATCCCGACAACCAGGACGATAGGTACCGCGGCCCCGACCGAGCGGCGGCGCTCGCCGGGCGTCGCGCGCTCGCCGGCCGGCCCCTTTTCGGGACGCAGCCGGACGGTGATCCACACCGCGGCGATGAAGAGCAGGGTGAGCACGATGCCCGGTACGACGCCGGCCATGAACAGCCGGCCGACCGACTGGTCGGTCAGCACGGCGTAGATGATCATCCCGCCCGAGGGCGGGATCAGAAATCCGAGCGTGCCGCCGGCCGCGACCGCGCCGGTCGAGAGCTCCGGGGCGTATTTGAACCGGTTCATCTCGGGCAGCGCGACGCGGCCCATCGTGACCGCCGACGCCAGCGACGATCCCGACAGCGCCGCGAACCCCGCGCAAGCCGAAATCGTCGCCGAGGCGAGGCCGCCGCGGAAATGGCCGATCCAGCGGTGCGCCGCGGTAAACAGGTCGCGCGACATGCCCGAAACGCCCGCAAGATTGCCCATCAGCACGAACATCGGGATGACCAGCAGGTTGAAGTTCGAGGCGACCTCGAACGCCTCGCCCGACAGGTTGGACATCGCCGTGTTCCAGCCGCGCGCCCAGGCTTGGTCGCTCGCCATGCCGAGGCCGATGAAGCGGTTCGCCTGGGCGCAGAGGGTGCCGAACGTACCCACCAGGATCATCGCCAGCGCGACCGGGAACCGGAGCGCGAGCAACCCGAACAGAACGAGCAGCCCGATCACGCCGATGAGCGACATGCTCATCGCGCTTCCCCGTCCGGCTCGGGCATCGGCGCGAGGATGCGACCGGCGAGCAGCAGGATCAGGTCGGCGATCAGGATCGTGGCGTAGAGCGCGATCATCGCGCCCATGGCGAAATAGAACGGCTCGTAGGAGATCAGGAGCTGCTGCGTCGCCTCGCCGAATTCGCGGGCCGATGCGCCCGACTTGAACAGCCGCCAGGCCAGGATCGCGACCAGTGGGATCGCGAGCAGCTTCATCGCGACCAGCGACCAGCGCGCGAAGGTCTTCGACATCCAGGTCTCGAAAATCTCGATCTCGATATGCGCGCCGGAGCGGCCGCCATAGGGGATGGCGACCGCGACCAGGATCACGAGGTTGAGGATCAGGATGTCCTCGGCGCCGACGATCGGGTCGTTCAGCGCCTTGCGCATCACGACGACGTTCCAGGACGTCAGCAGGACCATGACCGCGAGCCCGATCCCGCCGACGAGGAACGTCAGCCGCTCTATCAGCCGGTCGAGCTGGCGCAGCCAACCCGGCCGGCTGTCGCCGGCATCCATCCGCGAGGTTTCTCTACTTGTTGATCGCCTCGTAGATTTCGCGCGCGTCCTTGATGCCGCGCTTTTCGTAGTCCGCGAACAATGCTTCGAGCCCACGCTGCACCGCTGCGTCCATCTTCGCCCGCTCGGCGGCGGAAACCTGGACCCATTTGACCCGCGCCATCTTGGGCGAGGACTTCATCATCTTCTCCGAGCGCCGGTCCGCCCCGTCGAAGGCTTCCGCGCCCTTGAGGGACATGGTCAGGCCGGAGATATCGTCGATGATCTTGCGGTGTTCGCGCGACAAGCCCTTGTACCGGTCCTTGTTCATCGCGACGAACGTGGCCGCGAACTGGACCGGAATGTTGCCGACCACGAACTTGGCGACGTCCCAGAAGTTCCAGGGCGGGGTGATGTTGTTGAACGAGGCGTAGGTCGCGTCGATCGTGCCGGTGGAAAGGCCGGTATACATCTGCGTGACCGGCATCTGCACCGGCACCGCCCCCATCGCCTGAACGATCGGTCTCGTCATCGCCGCGTAGGGGACGAGCTTCGCGCCGCGCAACCCGTCCACGGTCGAGACGTTGCGTGTCGCGGCAATCAGGCTGCCGGCGACCGTGAACACCCCCATCGCCTTGACGGCCTTGTACTCCTGCGCGAGATAGCGGTCGTAGACCTTCCACATCCGCTTGGTCGACTCATCGGCCGTCGTCGATTTGCCCGGCGGGATGATCAGCATGGAGCGCGGGAACAGGGGCGCGGTGTAGGCCTGGACGCCGAAGGTGATGTCGGCGACGCCCTCGACCACGCGCTTCCACTGCTGGACGGGGCCGGCGCCGAGCTGGCCGGCGGGGAAGAGCTTCATGGTGAGCGTGCCGTTGGAGCGCTTGGCGATCTCCTCGCCGAACCATCCGAACAGGTTCTTGTTGATGTGGTGCTGCGGTGGCATGAACGTGGCGACCGACAGTTCCTCGGCGGCCGATGGCGAACTCGCCAGCAACGGCACGACAACCAGGAACGCCGTGGCTATCCGGCGGCGATCTGCATTGGTCGATATCAGAGCCATGAATTCCTCCCGATTTACGGCTGTGCGGCGCTCGATTCCCGACAGCGGCCGCGCGAGCCGGCGTTTCGATCATGAAACGCAAGGCGTCGTAGGCGCAAACGGGGAACAAGAAAATGACGAAGTGCTAATACAACATATAGGCCTCCCCTATATCCCGGGAGGCCGAGAACGCCTTCGCGTTGGGCGGCAGCCAGCGGTACTCGCCCGATCGGATCGACTTGTCGATGTGCTGCCGTATCAGGTCGAAAATCCGCCGCTCCGCCTCGGATAAGGTCTGCGCGCGTTTCGAATTCAAGTAGAGCTGGCACCAGATGCTGGGTCGTTCGATGTCATGGCAGCGCAGTTCGCCCTTCTCGATTTGTTTGTGCATGAACAAATAGGGGCCGATAAATCCCCGTTGCCCGTTGGCGACCAGCTCCTGGCGGAGCAGCATCGAGCGGATTTGAAGCGACCTCGTCAGGGGTACGCCCAGCTCCTTGGCGGCGCGGGGCGCGACGCTGTACTTGTCAAGAGCGAGCGGCAGGGTCGCGGCCAACCTGAAAGGGACGGTATCCGGGAGATCGCCAAGCAGCGCCGGACTGCCGATCAGGCGCATCCGGTCGAGATAAAGCGGCGTGGACTGGAACCTCTCGTCCTGTATTGGCGCGAAAGACAGGGCGCAATCGATTTCGCCCGCGATCAACGCGAGCGACAGGTTCTCGGTGAATTCGACGAGGATTGAAATCTCGAGGTTGGGAACGAGCGATTCCGCGGCTTCCAGCACCGCCGACATCACCGCGATACCGATCGACGGAATGACGCCGATCCTGAGGGCCTGCCGAGGCGCGGTCCGCAGATGATCGACCGATTGCACGGCGATATCGAGGCGCCGCAGCACGTCCTGGATCTGCGAGAAATAGATGGAGCCCGCTTCCGTCAGCTCCACGCCGCGCGAATGACGCCGGAAGAGCTGGAGGCCGAGCTCTTCCTCGAGCTTCTTGATCTGCACGCCCAATGTGGGCTGGGAGACGTTCAGGACTTCCGCCGCGGCGGTGAAGCTGCGGTGCTCGGCCACCTTGCAGAAGTAACGAAGTTGTCTCAGCTCCATCGACCGGAACCCGAAGAGCCGCGCCGCGCATGTCAGGCGCCGCAGGCTTCTCCAAGCTATAGCTTCTGTCAATGGCAAAGCGGAAGCGAACCCCGGCCCGGGAATCCGCAAGGCCGGATCGGAGCGGGTGCCGTCGGGCGATTACCCTATTTGTGCCGACCGCTTCTTCGCCGCCGGCGGTTCAGACTTTCGAGAAATCCGGGCACCATTTAAGGATGCCGTCCTTGTAGCTCTTCTTCTCCTGAAGAGCCGCCGCCCAGCGCGAGACGTTCGGATACTTTTCGAACGGATAGCCACACCCGACGAGCACGAAGTGCAGGGGGATCCAGGAAATATCGGCCAGGGTGAATCGATCGCCCATGATCCATTTCCTGTCCTCCAGGGCGTTTTCGAGTTTGGTGAAACACTCCTCAAGTATCTCGTGCGCCCCGGCGATATCCTGCTCGTCGAACTGACTGCCGCCGGCGTGCCGTGCGTGAAAGTTTTTCAACTCCTCGTTCTTCTGAAGCCGATCGTACTTTTCCTGTTCCTCGGCGGTCTTTTTCAATTTCTTCTGCATCTTGGTGGCGTAGACATAGGGCTTGACCGCCGGCACATGGATGGACGCGGCAAGACGAAGCCATTCAAGCATCTCGTCTTCATCGCCCGCCGCACGCAGCGGGGGCTCGGGATAGGTCTTGTCGAGATAGTCGATGATATCGTTGGACTCGATATGGACGACACCGTTGTCGATCAGGGTCGGCACCAGACCGTTCGGATTGATGCCGAAATACTCGTCCGAAATGTTCTCTTTCCGCTTCAGGTCGAGATGATGGCCGGTCCAGGGCAGACCCTTCTCGATCAGCGCCATGCGAACCCGCATCGAGCAGTTCGAGATATCGCCGTGGTAAAGATGGATTCCCCTTAGATTTTCGACGGACTTGTCAGTCGGAACGATAACCGCCATGGGGAGGTTTCCTGTCGCTCTTGCGTGACCGATCCTGGCGATTGCGCCTCGAAGGGGTGCCCGGCGCAAAGCCCGCGCCGATATCTTTGGGCGCATGCGATCCGGCTGTCAATCGGCGCTCAACCTTGTCGCCCGGCCGGCGTGCTTTGCGGGAATCGGACCGTTTGATCGGACGCCGATAGCGGAACCGGCGGTGTCGCTTGCCGGATCGAACTTGGAAAAGGATTCGGCGACGGTGGCGCTCGCGACGGGGCTCGGGGCCTATTCCATCGGGCTCGTCGGGCCGCTACAACGGCGCGTGCGGATCGCCGTCGTGGCGGCGTCCTTAATTGAAGAAGGGAGGCTGAATATGAAGAAACGTTGGAGCGTACTGGCCGTCGCCGGGTTGCTGGCGGCCGCGGTCGCGATGCCCGCCGAGGCGCAGAAGCGGCAGGTCAAGATGTCGACCATCGCGCCGGGCTCGTCGATGTATCTCGTCATGACCACGTTCGCCAACCTGGTGAACCAGGGGCAGAAGGACTTCGAGATCACCGTCGACGCCACCGGCACGGCGACCAAGCACATGGTCGACGTGGCGCGCGGATCGATCGACATGTCGATGACCGCGCCGGTCGCCATTGCGTGGATGAAAAAGGGGACTCGGGTCTACAAGAAGCTCAAGGGCGTCAAGGAACTCGCCAAGAAGCTGAGGATCGTGTTCTGGTTCCCCGCCGGCGCCTACCACTACACGGTCTATGAGAATTCCGGCATCAAGACGCTGGCCGATCTCAAGGGCAAGCGCGGTTTCATCGGTCCGCCGTCCGGCGGCCAGCTGGTGACCGGGCTCGCCTTCATCAAGGCGGTGACCGGGCTCGACTCCAAGAAGGGCGACTTCAAGAGCGTGAACCTCAACTTCGCCTCGGCGTTGCAGGCGTTCCAGGACCGCCAGATCGACGTCTACACCATCGCCTGCCTCGATCCCTGCGCGCAGCTGCAGCAGGTCGCGGCGACCTCCAAGATCCGGTTCCTCGGCCTGCCGAACGCGGCCGCCCTTCGCGCGACGCCGGCGCTGAAGAAATTCTTCACGCCGCTCGGCCGGATCAACGGCGTCGTCAAGAAGGGCGCCTACGGCTCGGCCCAGGCGAACGAGGCCGATGTCCACAGCAACGGCGCGATCCTCGGCGTCACGGCGCGCGAGGGACTAGACAACGACACCGTCTACGCGATGACCAAGCTGTTCTGGTCGAACCTCGAGGGCATCCGCGACAGCGCGCCCTATATGAACGCGGTGTCGCTCGAATTCGCCACCCAGAAGGGCAACATGGAGTTCCACCCCGGCGCCGCGAAATACTACAAGGAAGCCGGCGTCTGGAAGCAATAGGCGCGGCTTCGCGGGACGACAGCCGGCACGGACAGGCCGGCTGTCGTCCCGGACGCGTTTCCGATCCGGGCGCGATCCCTCTCGTTCCGCCTCCCTCGACAGGGAATTTGGCGAGACCGTTTCGTCAGCTCTGGTCCCACTCCACCGGCGCGGCGCCCGGCGTCTCGGGTTCGTAGTACCACTTGAGCCCGAGCGGCTCCTCGCTGAGTACGTTCGTCTTGAAGCTCCTCCAGGCCTGGATCTCGAAATAGTCGAGCGGACCGCCGAGGGCGCGAAGCCGATGCGGCACGCCCGGGGGAAAATAAACCAGAGTGCCGGGATCGAGCTCCCGGGAGGTATCCCCGACCTCGACCACGCCGCGGCCCTTGAACGTCATGTAGCAATGGGCGGCGCCGTCCGGGTTGGCGCTGGTGCCCACATGCGCGTGATAGGGCGATGAGCCACCCTCGCGATAGTGCATTTCGCCGGCTTGGATCGCATTGGTCGGCGTGAGCCTGCTGCCGTCGAGAAGCCTGACGGTGGACTCGGCGCAGAAGCGGCGAACGCGGCCGCCGCTCGCGTCGCTGAGCGCGCGAAGCGTCTGCCGATTGAAGAAATATCCCGGCCCCCCGGACAACTCTCCCTCGACCGCCGCTGGAGGCCTGGGCGTCACCATGTGCAGCAGCTCCATGTCCGACCCGGACGCTTCGAATCGCGCCGATTCGCCCGGGGCGAGCAGCACGCCGGCGCCTTCCTCGGCCGCGTGCGACTCGTCGTTGAAGCCGATGAGGCCGTCCTTCGGCGTCGTCATGATGTAAACCAGGTGATAGTCGTCGCTTGCCCGGGGCTCGAAGCTGCGACCTTCCAGCACCGTTCGTCGGTAGACGGTCAGCGTCTTCGAACCGCACAGACTCTGGCCGCAGATCGTCCTTTCGAGTCCGGATTCGACCGTTCTGGAATCGGCGGTGTTCGAATCGACGATTGAAACGTCGTCAATTGTCGCCATGGGTCCTTGCTCCTTTTCGGGTCGCTTCAATTCATGGCACGGCGGAGAAGATGTCCGGGCATGGGATCGTCCGCGCCGAGCAGGGTTTTGTTGTCGCGGCGCAGGACGGTTCCGTTGACAACCACGGCGCGGATGCCGGTCGGAATCGAGATCAGCCGGTCGGCGCCGGCCGGGAGGTCGTGGACCCGCTCCAGCGGCCCCGGTCCGACGGTCGCCGGATCGAACACCACGACGTCGCCGGCGCAGCCGGCGGCCAGCCGTCCCCGTCCGGCGAGACCGAAGATCGCGGCCGGACGCGCGCACAAATGGTCTATCGCCTGTTCGAGCGTGAGAGCGCCCTTGTCCCGCACCCACCGCCCGAGGAGGTGGGTCGAGAAGCAGGCGTCGCAGAGCTGGCTCGCATGCGCGCCCGCGTCGGAGAGTCCGAGCACGGTGAACGGCTCGGTCAGCAGCGTGGCGATCGCGCTTTCGTTGGTGTTCGCGAGCGGGATACGAAACCGGGTCTCCAGGCCGGAGGAGACCGCGAGGTCGAAGGTCAGGTCGATCGGGTCGACGCCCTGCTCGGCGGCGATTTCGGGCACCGGCCGTCCCTCCAGCTCCGGCCGTTCGGCGCAGGCCGAAACCTCGAGAGCCTCGAGCGCCATGACCAGCGCCCAGGTCTGCCGCTCCACCGCCACGCCCTCGGCGAGCTCGCGCTTGACCGCCGTACGGAAGGCCGGGTCGGCGAGAATTCGCCGCTTGCCGTCCGCGTTCGCCGCGGTCGCCGGCTTGAACGAGTCGAGCCGATCGAACGGGAACGGCGCGGCAAACTGGAACTCCATCGTCAACGGCCGACACGAGACCTGCGGATGGATGGGTAGCCGGTCCGCGTGCTGCCGCGCCGCCTGCTCGCGATGCCGCTCGTGCAGCGAGTCATCGCCGATACGGGTCAGCAGGGCGGTCCAGGTGACCGTGCCGGCCGCGTGGGCAAGCTTCTCGAACGCCGCGAAGTCGGGCTCGATTCCGTTGGTGAGCTGCACGACGCCGCCGCCGTTCCGGCCGACGGCCTCGGCCAGTGGAATGATCTCCGACGCCATGTCCGCGAGACGGCTCGGCACCGGCTTGCCGGCGAAGCCGACATGCAGCCGCGAGGTCGAGCTGGAGAAGCCGAGCGCCCCCGCCGCGATCGCCTCGCCGACGATCCGGGCCATGGCCTCGACCTCGTCGGGGCGGGCGGAACGCTCGGTCGAATCGAGCCCCATCACGTCAAGCCGCACCGCCGAATGGCCCACCATCGCACCGACATTGACCGCGGTGCCGCGGGCTTCCACGGCATCGAGGTACTCCGGGAAGCTCTCGAACGGCCACCCGTCGAGCCCTTCCTCGAGCGCCGCGAGGCTCATGCCTTCGACGTTCTCCAGCGTCTGCATCAGCAGAAGGCGATTGTCGGGCTTTGCCGGCGCCACGCCGAAGCCGCAATTGCCCATGACCACGCTCGTCACGCCGTGCCACGGCGAGATGGTCAGCATGGGATCCCACATCACCTGAGCGTCGTAGTGGGAATGAATGTCGATGAAGCCGGGCGCGACCACGCACCCCTCCGCGTCGATGGTGCGCGCGGCGGACCCCGATACCTCGCCGACAGCCGCGATACGGCCGTCGCGGAGCGCCACGTCGCCGCGGAAGCGCTCGGCGCCGCTACCGTCGATGACCGTGCCGCCGACGATCTTGAGATCGTAGTCCATGGCGTTTCCTCTTTCCGCGGGCCGCCCGCGACTTGTCCGACCGAACGCATTGTCGCCGGTTGCACGATTCCGCGTCAAACTTCATCGCCTTGCCGAACGACGTGCAACCGGCGAGGCGGGCCGTGACCGGCGCCGCTACGCTCCATCGGCCACCGGGCCTCGCGGAGAAACCGTCAAGGCACTAACCTTCTAACCGGACCGGTCGGTGGGGCAGTTCGCTATGCCGGCCGGGCCGCCGCGATTCGAACGAGGAGGACAAAGTCATGACCATCGACAGAATAAAGCCGGGCGCGTGGAACGCCCGCGCGGTCGTGCATGGCGGCCTCGCCTATCTTTCCGGCATCGTCGCCCAGGACAAGACCCTCGACGTCAAGGGCCAGACCGAGCAGGTGCTCGCGCTGATCGACGGCTTTCTCGCCGACGCGGGCACCGACAAGTCGCGCATTCTGTCCGCGACGGTCTACATGGCCGATCTGTCGCAGAAGGATGCGATGAACGAGGTCTGGATGGCCTGGCTCGATCCCGCCTGCCTGCCCGCGCGCGCCGCGGTCGGCGTCGAGCTGACGCCCGGCACCGAGGTCGAGATCATGCTGGTGGCCGCGGTCTGAGTCCCCGGCGCGGGCTCAATCGCCGTCGAAGATCGTTTCCGGGAGCAGCGCCGAGACGACATAGTTCGGCACGTCCACCACGTTGGAGATCCTGAGGTCGACGGCGACGCTGCAGATCACATAGGCCTGCTCGCGACTGAAGCCCCGCTCCTGGAGAAGCTCCATCATGTTGAGCACCGCGTTGCGGCAGGCAAGCGTCAGGTTCTCGCCGTCGTTCTCGCCGTCGTCCGCGATCGGCATGCCCATGACGCCGAGAAAGCGCCGCGGCACCGCGATTTCGGGATCGGCGAAATACCGGTCGTGGCTGAACACCGGCGCGGTGAATCGGCGCGATGCCGCGAGCCCCTTGTACAGCTTGAAGCGGACCGCCACCGTCGCCCCCATCTCGACGGCGGTCACCGAAACCTCGCCGTCGCCCTGGGCGAAATGCCCGTCGCCGGTCGAGAACAATGCCCCCGGGACGAACACCGGCAGAACCAGCTTCGAACCCCCGGTCAGCTGTTTGACGTCGAAATTTCCGCCGTTCTCGCGCGGCGGCTGGGTACGCAGGCCGTGAAGCCCGCAGACACCCCCCGGAACCGCGCCCTGCAGGCGCGGCGGCGCGACGGCGCCGCCCCGGTCGGCCAGCCGCTGCTCCCGTTCGGTCCATTCCCTCAGCTTGTCGGCCGACGGCGCGACGCCCGAGATGCCCATGAAGGGCGCCCCCGGAATCCGGACGCCGGGGATTTGCGGCGAAGTCGCCCAGCCGTCGCTGAGCGTCCAGTGGACGAGAAACCGTTCGGTCATGATGTCGCGCAGGAAGCCCAGCCCCGGCAGGATCGCGCTGAACGCGGTCGCCTGCGGGACGATGTCGAGGAATTCGATCTCCAGCGCATCGCCCGGTTCCGCGCCCTTGACCGCGATCGGACCGGTCAGCGGATGAACGGCGCCGACCTCGAAGCCGGCGAAATCCGCTTCGGTGGTCTCTGGCGTAATCTGGCCGTCGACCGCGTCGCGGGTCTCGATAACCACCTCCTCGCCCTCGCCGACCTCCAGCACCGGCTCGATGTCGGGATGGTAGCGGTTGTGCCCCAGATGCGGCTCCGCCGAAAGCGGCTTGCCCCGGTCGATACGAATTTCATGCATGGCGACGCCTCCCCGGCCATCGTCCCTTGTGCGCGGTCGCCGGCAAGCTCCGGGGTCACTCGGTCTGGGTGATCAGGCTGACCACGTCGGCATCGCCGACCACCCGCGTCTGGTGGCCCTTGCCCGTCGTGTCTTCCATCAGCCGCACCGCGCCCGCGCCGAATATCCGGCTCTCGCCGTCGCTCATCGTGATCTCGAGCTCGCCCTCGATCGTCGTGTTGAACTGCCGCTTGGGTGTGGCATGCCAGTCCCCGAACCAGCCGCGCGGTATCCGGACGAACAGGATCCGCGCCGCGGGCGCCGGGTCGGAAACATGGACCGGCTCGGTCGGCGGCGCGAACGCCTGCGGCGCGGTCTCCACCTCGACGTCCTCGAAATGCGTTTCGCCGGCGTCGTCGGTATACATCCGGACATAATTCATGCGGCCCTCCCAAATCGGCGTCCCGCATGTTCCTACTTGCCCGCCCGCCCCCCGTCCACCGGCGCGCACGACGCAGAGTGGATGCCGTCATCCGGCTCGGTCGAGACGGCGTCCGGCGTTATCGCTTGGTTACCGGTCCCCGTCGTCTCAGTCAGATGCTCGCACCGCGTTGGCTAGAACGCCGCGATTGAAGATCCACTCCCGTCACTTGCAGACGAAACTTCAGCATCTGGCCGTTAGTTGCCTCCAATAACCGGAATGCCGGAGAAATCCCGAATGGTCATTGCGATAGCCGTTCCGTTGGCGATGGTGGCGTGATCAGCCTCGATAGGCCGTTTATCTGCATCGACGAACAGGCAGCCGGGATGTTCCACGGGGGCGATGCGCTCGCAGTAGTCCGAGGCAACCTCCAATGCCTGGTCAAGGACTTGACGCAGGCGCCGCCATTCCATCCTGGATCCGTCCTCCATGCGCACGGTCTCGATCTCTTCCTCGGCATAACCGAATGCGTTGGCACGGATGGCGCGCAATGTGGACGGCGGCGCTAAGTCCGGTGCCTTGCCGCTCACCGCCCACACCAGCGGGCCGAGCGGCGCGTAACGCTCGACGATGTTGACGAGATCGACCGCATCGCGCGCAGCCGAATTCCGGCGCGCAGCACAGAGAACCTTGTTCACCGCAAGGTCTGCATCGTGCAATCGATATCCAAATTCGGGATCGTCTTGAGCCGGGAAGAAACGCCGACATGTGTCTTCGTCATCGAACCACTGGACCCGCGTCTCCTCGCCGCCCTTTCTGAGGACGGTCTCGACGGCAAGGTCGTTGGCCATCGTGAGTTCGACGGCATAGCCCGCGTTCCGCAGCGCCTCAAGCTCGGACTCGACTGAGTGAGGGAGACGGTTCCTGTCATCCAGAAAGATATCCATGTCGTCCGACAGTCTCGGCCATTCACGGTTCAACGCTGCACCGCCGGCAACGTAGTTATGTTCTGAGCGATGAGGGCGAAGGACCTCGGCAACGGACCGCTGGATCGCAGTGAGGGGCATTACTTTGCCAGACTCATAAGCATTCGCCCGAGGTTATAGGCTTCCGAGTTTCCCCGATGCATGAGCGCGGCGGCGATCACCGCGGCATCGGCCAGCCCGGCCTTTTCGGGATCGACATCAATGTTGTCGAGGTATTTTGCGCGATACTTCCTGTACGCCTTCGCGATCAGCATCCGCGCTTCCTTGACTGCCTCCGATTCCGAGCCTTCGCGCAGCTGGGCCGCGTAGGCCTTCAGCTTGTCGACCTGATTGGCGGGAACGAAAACTTCCACACGCTTCAAGCCAGCCTGTCGACGACGTTCACGAGATCGATATACCCGTTCGTTCACGGATGCATTCACGGATGCCATCGGGGTGTCCTCAATTTTTGTTACCGGACACGTTACCATAACTACAACCGGTAACACATTTCAATATGTTTCCGGTCATATACGCCATCTGTTACCGGTTGCAACGCTAGTGTCCCACACCCCGTTCATGCCGCATCGATCCGGATCCGAACCCTTCACCGAATTCAGGGAGGCTGCAAGGCAGCCGGCGCGCGCAGGGACCGCCCGGAACCTGTTACAGGGCGCGGCCACGGCGCGGCGTCAGGCGAGGCGGCGCGCGACCTGCCAGCGGCGCGCGGCGACCACCGCCCAGACACCCTCGGCGACCAGAAAGGGATAGGAATCGATCAGGTAGGCATAGACCGCGGCGAGGGCGCAGCCGACCGCGAAGGCCGCGATGAAGAACGTGCCGCGCTTTTCGAGAGCGTAGCAAGTGACCATCGTCGCGATGGCAACGATGCCGAGGATTTCCACCGGGGGCGGGATCGTCATCGCCGCATTCCTTTCCGCCTTGTCCGCATGCGGCGCAATAGTAGCGCGTCGAGCGCGGTGCCGGCGCAACGCCGCAATTGGCGCCCGGCGCACCGTATCGCTAAAATCGTCACGGTCGGCCTCGCGTCGTGGAAGCTGCGTATCCTTGGGTGCCACGATGAAACGTCTCTAGCCGGAGGGCATGTCATGGACACGCACGAAGCGATCGGGAACCGTGCGGAGACGGATGCATCGGTCTACGTCCCGTCGCTTCAACTCACCAAGGGACAGCCGCCGCCGGTCGCGGCGAATGGCGGCTTGTCGTATATGTCGTTCGACTTGGACGGGGACGCGGGAACGGAAGCGGCGATCCAGGCGGCGCTCGACCAGATCGCCGAAGGGCGCGTGCAGGCGTTTATCGACCGGATCGAAAGCGCGCCGCCCGGCCCGATCGAGACCGAGTGGGGCCCCGGGTTCCGCGAATACGAGGAATGCCTGGAGTATATCGGGGCGAACGACATCGAGGCCCCCGAAGGCGGGCTGGCGCTGCCGCTGCGCTACACCGCCCACGAGCAACCGTCCTACTCCATCGTTACGTCCAACGCGCTGTGGCGCGACCCGGCGCGCGCGGCGGAAGCAAAAAAGTTGCGCATGGCCGAAGAGAATAACGGACGGCGCGCCCTTTACTTCCCGCAGGTGATGCGCGACGCGCGCCGCATCGGGGAGTACTACCCCGGCCTGTCGGTCGAAAGCCCCGAATGCATGGACAAGCTCGGCGTCTCGCTGGCGCATCTCGAATCCGAATGCGGGAACTTTTACGATTCGGCGGAGGTGGAACGCGTGTTCTACCCGGAGATCGAGAAGCTCCTGCTGGCGTTCTTCCCGGATGCGACCGATGCGCTGGTCTACAACCACGACATCTTCGACAAGGACTACCGGGGCGACCGCACGGAAGACCAGGAGGCCAAGAACCCGGGCGTGAACGCCCAATACGTCAACCTCGTGCACAACGACCTGAACGACAACAGCGGACGGGTACGCTGCCGCGAACTGCTGACCAAGAACCTGCGGAACTTCGGGCGCGAGCAGCGCTACACGGAGGCGGAGGCCGACGAGAAGATGTCGCGCCGGTTCGTGTCGATCAATCTCGCCAAGCCGATGGAGACCGTGGGCCAGTTCCCCTTCGTGCTCTGCGCCTGGCCCTCTTTCGCCGATCAGCCCTACATCACGAATTACCGCATCTACGACGACCGCGTCGGCGAGACCACGCGCTTCACCTACCGGCCCGACCACGAGTGGTACTGGTTTCCCCGGCAGAAGCCGACCGAGGTCTCGATGCTCAAATGCTACGACTCAATCGCCGACGGCTCCGTCTCGCGCTGGTCTTTCCACACCGCCTGCATCGACCCGACCGCACCCGCGGACGCGCCCTGTCGCAAGAACGCCGTGGTCCGCGCCTTCGTCTTCTTCTAGACGCTTGCGGCGCGACGCAGCGCCATTGCGGCCTCGCGTTCGGCCTCCGGGTACCAGGCGAGGTGGTGGTGGTCTTTGGAGACCGGTCCTGCGTTTTCCTCGATGCAGCTCCACGACGCGCCGTCGTCTTCGCTGACGTAGATTTCCCCCGTCGCGGTGCCGACGGCAAGCATCATGCCGCCGTCCCAGTGGTGCAGGCAAAGCGCCTCGAATGCCGGCGCCATCGGGCTCGGCATGCCGTGATCGAGCTCAAGCCAGGTGCGGCCGCCGTCGGTGCTGCGCGCGATGATCGAATCGGCCATCGGATCGCCGAACCACTTGCCCGGATCGTTGCGCGCGCCGCCCAGAAACAGCGTGTCGTCGTCGCGCGGATCGAAAAACAGGAAGTCGGGATAGCCGATCCGCCCGGCCCGCGGAATCAAGTGCTCCCAGCTCTTGCCGCCGTCGCCGCTGCGGTAGAGCCCCTCGCCGGTGGCGAGATAGAACAGAAGCGGGTCGTTCGTGCCGATCGCGAGCCGATGGACGTCGTGATAGGCGATATCGTCGGCTTCGGCGTAGCCGGCGAGCTCGGTCCAGGTCCGACCGTCGTCGTCGGTCTGCAGCAGCGCGCCCTGCTCGACCAGGGCATAAAAGGTCCGCTCCCGCGTCGGGTGGAAGACAACCGACTTGACGTGCGCCAGATGCGGCGGCGGCGGAAATGTCCATTTGTCGGTGCCGGGGACCTGGCGCAGGCTTTCCACCTCCCTCCAGGTCTCTCCGAAGTCCTCGCTACGGTAGAGCGCCGCGGGCTCGGTACCGGCGAACAGCGTCACCCGATCGCCGATCCGGCGCGCGGCGAGGCAGTAGATGTGCGGCCGGTCGAGCCCGTCGGTCAACCGGCGCCACGAGCCGGCTTCGCCGTCGTCGACCCATAGCCCGCCATCGGCATGGGCGCCGGCGAACAGCCTGCCCGAGACCGGCTCGAAGAGCAGCGATCCGACATGGCACTCGGAGAGCGAGCGATCGGTCAGCTTCCACGGCCGGCCCTCGCCCTCGCGCCGAAAGGTCGCGACGCCTTCGACCGTCGCCACCACAAGACGGGTCGCTGGCCCGTCGCCCCGGCTCGAATTGTCTCCGTTGGGGGAAAGATACGCGGTCGTCCCGCCCATCGATCGATCCTCCGCTTCATGGTCCGTCGGCGCCGATCTAAGCACGGTTCGCCGCCGCGCCGATACCGCCCGTTTCCATGGCCTCTCCGGGCGCGGCAAAAGCTGCTTCCGCAGGTAGCGGCGGTTCACATGATGGGCCCGTCGCTTTCGGACCCGCTCGTGACGCCGGAACACGGTCTCGGCGACGACCTCGGCGTCTCCGACATCGCAGGCGGCCTCGCGAGGCCCAAGCGCCTTGACACGGGCCTGGGTAAGGGTAACTTTGGCCGTGCGCTTTCTCCCGGTTGCGATTATCGGGAGAAAAATCGACGTTAAGACAAAGGGTTGGCACCGAAGGTGCGCGTGCGGGTGTAGCTCAGGGGTAGAGCGCAACCTTGCCAAGGTTGAAGTCGTCGGTTCGAATCCGATCACCCGCTCCAATTCGCCCCGGGATTACGGATCGTTTCCATGAACAATGTCGGCAATTGGGTGCTCGGCGGCAGTTCGGCGGTGCTTGGCGTTTGCGGGCTGTTCGTCAGCGCCAAGGCGGGACCCGAAACTGTCGGCTACTATGGCGGGCTTGCGATGTTCGCCATCTGTTTCCTGTTCATCATGCACCTCGTCCGCACATCCGAAGACCACGGCTGAGGCGTTTCGGCTAGTCCCGGACGGGACCGTTCAACCCGTCTTTCGCGCGACGATATGGAAAATGTGCCAGTGCTTGGCCTGGCCGCGCGGCGTGATGCTGTCGTCTTCCTCCTCCCTCAGGTATTCGACATCGAGGCCGCGCAGGAGCGTGTCGACCTGTTCCGCGGAGTGAAAGGTGATCGAGGGATCGCCGAACCACTCGTCGCGGTCCCCGTATAGCTGACCGGCGAAGCGGCCGCCGGGCGCCAGCGAAGCGATGATCCGCGACCACAGCCCGGGAAACGCCGCCGGCGGGCAAAGCGGCAGGGCGAAGCTGGAATTGACGAGGTCGGCGGCGGGCCACTCGACATCTTCGAAACGGCCGACGGCGGTCTTCAACATGCCGGTTCCGGGCAAGTCCGCCCGGACGGCGAGTCGCTCGATGGCCGTGGCCTCGGCATCGACCGCGAGCACCGTCCAGCCGCGGCGCAGCAGTTCGACGACGTCCCGTCCGCCGCCGCTGCCGAGATCGACCGCGAGGCGACCGTCCCCGGGCTCTCGGTCGAAGGCATCGAGGGAACGGATCAGGGTCTCGCGCGGCGGGCGCGTCCCGGTCTTCTCGTAATAGGCGGACCAGGCCGCGGGTCCGACGGCGGGCGTCGCCCGGGGCTCGTGCATCGCGCGGTTTACGCCCTTAACTCGGCCGGCGGGAAATTGCCCGCGCGGCTCACCATCGCCGGTACGGCGCGCCCCAGCTGGGTCTCGATCCAGTGCGCGGTATCGATGAGCGCCTCGATATCGATTCCGGTCTCGACCCCGAGGCGATGCAGCATGTAGACGAGATCCTCGGACGGTATGTTTCCGGTCGCCGCCGGCGCGAACGGGCAGCCGCCGATACCGCCGATGCTCGCATCGAGCGCGTGCACCCCCGCCTCCACCGCGGCGAAGGCGTTGGCGATGCCGGTATTCCTTGTGTTGTGGAAATGCCCGCGAAGCCGGGCTTCGGGCGCGAGGCGCGCGGCCTCGGCGAACATCTCCGCGACCTCGCCCGGCGCCGCCACGCCGATGGTGTCGGCGATGCCGATCTCGAACAGGCCGAGACCGGCGCAATGGGCGATGAGCCCATGCACGCGTTCGGGCTTCACCACGCCCTGAAACGGACAGCCGAACGCCGCGCTGATCGTGGCGCTGCAACGGATGCCGGCCTCCCGCGCGGCGCCGGCGATATCGTCGAGAACCTCGATTCCCTGCTCGATGGTCGTTCCCTGGTTCCGTTCCGAGAACGCATCGCTGGCGACGAGCGCATAGTTGACTTCCTCGCAGCCGGCCTCGGCCGCGCGGTCGAAGCCGCGCCTGTTCAGCACCAGCCCGATATAGGTCACACCGTCGTCCTTCGGCACACCTTCCATCACCGCCTCGGCGTCGGCCATCTGCGGCACGCGCCTGGGGTTGACGAAGCTCGCGGCCTCCAGCCTGCGCACGCCGGCGGCCACCGCGCGCCGGATGAGTTCGAGCTTCACCTCGGTCGACAGGATTTTGGGCTCGTTCTGGAGCCCGTCTCGCGGCGATACCTCCACGAGTTCGATGCGGCGGCCGGGCATGGGCAAAGTCTCCTGCAGATGGGCGAAGCGATTTTCGGGCAAGCGAGGCCGCCGCTCAATCGAATTCGCCGGAGGCCGTGACCGCCCGGACGCCCTCCCCCGGCCCCTCCCGCACGCGGGAGGGGAGAAGGTAGGGACGAGTCGGCGAATGAGTCCCCTCTCCCCACGGGGAGAGGGTCAGGGTGAGGGGCGGCGCATGACGGTAACGGGACGGGGCAAGGGTTGGAGCGCTTCCAACAAGACCGCATACCCACTAGACTGCGGACATGTTCAACGGCGTCGCGGGCCAGCGCTTTTTGGCCGGGGATTGATCGGTGGTTGCGATGAACGATAGCCCGGCTCTGGTGCTGAACGCCGACTTTCGCCCGCTCAGCTATTTCCCCTTGTCGCTGTGGTCCTGGCAGGACGCCGTCAAGGCGGTCTTCCTGGAGCGCGTCAACATCATCTCGGAATACGAGCGTGAGGTGCGCTCGCCGGGATTTTCGATGCGCCTGCCGAGCGTGATCGCGCTCAAGCGGTATATCCCGATGTCGCGGCGCCCGGCGTTCACGCGGTTCAACGTGTTCCTCCGCGACCGGTTCGAATGCCAGTATTGCGGCACCGCGCCGGGCACGCCGGAGCTCACCTTCGACCATGTGGTCCCGCGTTCGCGCGGCGGTCGGACCGTCTGGGTCAACGTCGTGAGCGCCTGCACCGCGTGCAATCTCCGGAAAGGCAACCGGCTGCCGAACGAATGCGGGCTGCACCCGCGACGGGCGCCGGTCGAACCGACCAACACGCTGTTGCAACAGCACGGCCGCGCCTTTCCGCCCAACTACCTGCACGACAGCTGGCGCGATTTCCTCTACTGGGATTCGGAGCTGGAAGCCGAATAGCCTGCTCTTTCCCGCCAGTGCGGCTTATCGGCTGATTTCGGACGCGCACGGCCCGGCTCGCCCTCTTCGCGCCGCCCGTCGCGGATCGCTGGAAACCTGTGTCGACGATACGGCGTATTCGGGCTTCTCCCGCGGCGTCGAAACCTGTCATGCGTCCATACGCTCAGATGAAGCGTTGTGGCCTTGTATCGTGTGGGATACAAATGGCCGGTGATCGAAGTCCGCCAGACAGTTGCGTACGAGAACTGGTTCCGGAGGCTTCGCGACAGGGAAGCGAAGGCACGGATTCTCATCCGGGTCAGGCGGCTGGCCTTGGGGAATCCGGGAGACGTGCGCCCGGTGGGCGGAGGCATCTCGGAACTTCGGATCGACTACGGGCCGGGGTATCGCGTGTACTGGCTTCCTGCCGATGAGGAAACGGCCGTGCTGTTGCTTGGCGGCGATAAAAGCACCCAGCGCCAAGACATCGGGAGAGCCCACGATCTTGCACGAGAGCTGGCGAAAGGAGGGGATCGATGACCGGGTCGGGAAAAGACGCAGCGGCTGCCGGGGCGAAAACGCGGCGCTGGGACCCCGTGGAGCATCTGGAGACCGCGGACGATGCAGTCGCCTATCTCGAAGCGGCCTTCGAGGACGGCGATCCGCAGTTGATTGCCGCGGCGCTCGGCGACGTCGCGCGTGGCCAGGGCATGACGGCCGTGGCGGCGAAGGCCGGGCTCGGCAGGGAAAGCCTGTACAAGGCGCTTTCGCGAGACGGCAATCCGGGCTTCGCGACCGTGCTCAACGTCCTCGAGGCTCTGGGTCTGTGGCTCCGCCCGCTGACCAGGAATCGGGAAACCGTTGCACCGGACACGATCGACGAAGCGGGCTGGACTGGCGGGTTCGCGCTGCCTGTCACCGATCTCTTCGTGCTGAGCGGGGAATCGCTGCCGCCTTCGGCGCAACGGGCGTCGGACTTTCGATAGACGACGGTCGAGGATGACGGAGAAACCGAGTCCATGAACGGCGTGCAGTATTTGAGGCTGATTGGCGATGCTCGCGCCTTTCGGCAGTCCGCCTGGCTGGTAGAGCAAGAGATACGCCGACTGGCGGTCAGGCAGGGAGATCTCTCACCGGTAGGAGGTTCGACCGGGTGGCCATCGCACAGCGTATGGGAATCGCTAAAGACGGCCAGTCATTTCAACCTTGCGATCTCGCTTGAGCTGAGACTGAAGTGTTTCCTGCACCTGCATGATGTCACACCGCCGACGGGGTTCGAGGGACATTGCCTCGCCAGGCTTTACGGTCAGCTCGGCGATAACGAGAAGCCCACGGTCGCCAGGTTGGAGGCATTGTTTCGGGAAGCTGTGAACGACTTCCCGTTTCGTCTGGTCGCATTCCTGAGCACCGACGATCCCGCGGTCCCCGCGGGCCCTGACGACCGGGAACTGGTCACCTTGACGGACCTCTTCGCCTATATGGACGAAGACGTGGAGTTGTGGAGGAAGCGGTATTCATGGGAACGGTCCGCCGACAGGGAATGGCAGCATTACCTAGATGATCTGAGCGCCTTTTTCGCTTTCCTCGACAAGACGGAAGCGCTGGCAACGCAGATGGCGAGAGAACTCGGAATCGTCCGCTAATGTCCCGATCGGGAAGTTCGCGCAATTTCGTTCTGGGTGTGCGGCCTCTCCAGCCCGGCCCCTTCCACCGGCATGCCCGGCCGCCGGAACAAATCCATTGCTGTCCGGTTTAACGTGGGGACGGGCTCCGTGGCGACACTGTCGGCGCCCTGGCACTCCGCTGCGCGCCCCCACCGTCATGGCCGGACTTGTTCCGGGTATCCACGTCGGGCCGCCGCCTCGTTCCCTCCCGCCTCGCACCGCGATGCCGCGAGACGTGGATGGCCGGAACAAGTCCGGCCATGACGGCGGGGGAACCGGGGCGGCAACCGAGCGAAGGCGGGCGCCGCGGGCGCGCCGCAATCCGTGTCCCGACCCAGCCGATGGGCCGGTAACCCGCTTCCACCAACGCCTTGCGCCCGGTCCACCATTTTAAACCGGACAGCAATGGAACAAATCCGGCCATGACGCCGCGGGCGGGCTTTGCGGGAGGACGGGGAGTTCGAAGACTCGACACCAACGGGCTTGCCATAGGTTCCCGCGGCGGGGACAATCCGCACGGGCGTCGAGTGGAGCGAAGCGATGGCCACGATTCTCGACGAAAGACACATCACCGACGCGGAACGCGCTGTCTGGCAAAGCGACGGCGCGCTCTGCCTGCGGGACGTGGTGGCGCCGGAATGGCTGGAAGTGCTGGCCGACGGGATCGACGCTGCGATGGGCGATCCGAGCGAGGTCGCCAAGGCCTATGGCGAGGGCGAGAGCCG
The DNA here is from genome assembly GCA_965202835.1 of Alphaproteobacteria bacterium. Lineage (GTDB taxonomy): Bacteria > Pseudomonadota > Alphaproteobacteria > MPNO01 > MPNO01 > MPNO01. The sequence goes on from CBDBCA010000005.1 coordinate 326,678, forward strand.
GTTCCGCACCGACCACGGCATGTTCCTGCGCTTCGACCAGTTCAGCCGCTTCATGCACGAATCGCCGATGGCTCGGCTTGCCGCCGAGCTGATGGGGGCGACCCGGATCAACCTCTACGACGAACATCTGCTGGTCAAGGAACCGGGTACCGATACCCCGACCTGGTGGCACCACGACCTGCCCTATTTCCGTATCAAGGGCTCGCAGATCTGCAGCTTCTGGATTCCGCTCGACCCGGTAACGGAGGCGACGGGCTCGCTCCGGTTCGCGGCGGGCTCCCACGCCTGGGGAAAGCTGTTCCGTCCGGTGAAGATCGGCCAGGGCGACTTCGTCGCCGAGACCGAGCAGTTCGACGAGACGGTGCCCGACATCGACGGCGATCCGGAGAAATACCCCACCGTCTGCTTCGATCTCGAACCGGGGGATGTCGCCGTGTTCCACGGGGCGACGCTGCATTCCTCAAGCGGCAACCCGTTGCCGACGGCGCGCCGCGCGGTGTCGCTCCGTTTCACGGGAGACGACATCACCTGGTATCCGGGGCGTCACTCACCGACCTTCTACGACGCGCCGCATCTCGTCGAAGGCGGGCCGATCGACGCGGAAATCTTCCCCCGGCTGTGGACGCGCTGACCGGCACCCGCGCGGTCAGGGCCAGGCGACGAGGGGCGGCAGCGACATCAGGATCGCTTCGACATTGCCTCCGGTCCTGAGCCCGAACTCGGTTCCCCGGTCGTAGAGCAGGTTGAACTCGACATAGCGTCCCCGGCGCACGAGCTGATGCGCGCGCTGCGCCTCGGTCCAGGGCGCCGCCATGCGCTCGCGGACGATTTCGGGATAGGCCTCGAGAACGGCGCGGCCCACGCTTTGGGTGAACGCAAAATCGGCCTCCCAGTCGCCGCTGTCCAGATTGTCATAGAAGATGCCGCCAGCGCCGCGAGGTTCGTCGCGGTGGGGCAGGAAGAAGTACTTGTCGCACGCTTCCCTGAACCGGTCGTAACAGTCGGGGTCGTAGGCATCGCAGGCGGCCTTGAGCACGCCATGGAACCGGGTTGCCGCGGCTTCGTCGGGATAGATCGGGGTCAGATCGCCGCCGCCGCCGAACCATGCCTTCGTGGTGACGATGAAGCGCGTGTTCATGTGCATCGCCGGGACCAGCGGCGAGCAAAGATGCGCGACGACGGATACGCCGCTCGCCCAGAAGCGCGGATCGTCGGCCGCGCCGGGAATCCGGTCCCGGAATTCCGGCGAGAACGCACCGTGCACCGCCGAGAAGTTGACGCCGACCTTCTCGAATACGCGGCCCTTCATGATCGACATCTCGCCGCCGCCGCCGTCGCCGCCATCTTCGGTAGGTCGCCGCCAGCGCGTGCGCTCGAACCGGCCGGGCGCGCCGGACCCGTCCCCATGGGCGTCCTCGATCGCCTCGAAGGCGGCGCAGAACCGGTCGCGCAGGGCCCGGAACCACGCCGCGGCGCGTTCCCGCCGGGTCTCGACGGTCACTTGTTCCGCCCGCGCGGGGCGCAGGCCCCAGGAGATCGCGGGATGTCGGCCCGGTGTGGCGCGGGAAGCATCGGGCTGCCGCTCCGACCTTGATTCGACGACGGATTTGATTATACCCGTTCCCCTGTCCGGGGCGCGGTTTGCGTTGCGGGCAACGGTTTCGGATTCGGCCGTCCGGCTGCGTCCGAAGGCCGCGTTGCCGCCCTTCCGGGCGGCGGGTAGTGTTCGCGGTCGCAGACCGAACGTGTTTTCCTGCCGTGCCGAGAGGTTCTTCTATGGCGGATACCGAGGACACCAGGGCCGGCCCCGGCCACAGCGAAACGCGCCGCGATTTCCTCTACCTCGCGACCGGCGCGTTCGGTGCGGCGGGCAGCGCGGTCGCGTTGTGGCCGTTGATCCACCAGATGAGCCCAGCCGCGGATACGCTCGCGCTGGCGACCACCGAGGTCGACCTCTCGCCGATCGAGGAAGGCCAGAGCATCACCGTCGTGTGGCGCGGCAAGCCGGTGTTCATCCGCCGCAGGACGAAAGCGGAGATCGAGGAAGCGCGAGCGGTCGAGCTCGACGACCTGCCAGATCCCCAGACCGACGGCCAGCGCACCAAGAAGCCGGAATGGCTGATCGTGGTCGGCGTCTGCACCCATCTCGGCTGCATCCCCAAGGGCCAGGCGACCGGCGACAGGAAGGGCGATTACGGGGGATGGTTCTGCCCCTGCCACGGCTCGCACTACGACACGTCGGGACGCATCCGCAAGGGCCCCGCGCCGGAGAACCTGCCGGTCCCCGCCTACGAGTTCCTGTCCGACGACCTCGTGCGGATCGGATAGGGGGGTAAGGTCATGACGCAGCCCTGGATGAACAACCGCCTGGTCCGGTGGATCGACTACCGCCTGCCGATGTTCTCCTTCATGGAGAAGGAGCTGATCGACTACCCGACCCCGCGCAATCTGAGCTACTGGTGGAACTTCGGGTCGCTCGCCGGAATCGTGCTGGTCATCATGATCGTGACCGGCATCGTGCTGGCGATGCACTACACGCCGCACGTCGATCACGCCTTCGACAGCGTCGAGCGCATCATGCGCGACGTGAACTACGGCTGGCTGATCCGCTACATCCACACCAACGGCGGGTCGGCCTTCTTCATCATCGTCTATATCCACATCTTCCGCGGGCTCTACTACGGCTCCTACAAGTCGCCGCGCGAGATCCTCTGGATCCTCGGCGTGATCATCCTGCTCTGCATGATGGCCACCGCGTTCATGGGCTACGTCCTGCCCTGGGGCCAGATGAGCTTCTGGGGCGCGACCGTGATCACCAACCTGTTCTCGGCGGTGCCGATCGTGGGCGACGTCATCGTCACCTGGCTGTGGGGCGGCTTCACGGTCGACAACCCGACGCTCAACCGGTTCTACAGCCTGCACTACCTGATGCCGTTCGTGATCGTGGGCGTGGTCGCGCTGCACATGATCTCGCTGCACCAGCACGGCTCGAACAACCCGATCGGGATCGACGCGAAGGGGCCGCAGGACAAGATCCCGTTCCACCCCTACTACACCGTCAAGGACATGTTCGGGCTGAGCGCGTTCCTGACGATATTCGCCGGTTTCGTGTTCTTCGCGCCCAACTTCTTCGGCGAGCCGGAGAACTACATTCCCGCCGACCCGCTGGTGACGCCGCCGCATATCGTGCCGGAGTGGTACTTCCTGCCCTACTACGCGATCCTGCGCTCGATCACCTTCGACATCTGGTTCCTGTCTGCCAAGCTGATCGGCGTGGTGCTGATGTTCGGCTCGATCCTGATCCTCTTCCTCGTCCCGTGGCTCGACCGTTCCCCGGTCCGGAGCGCGCGCTACCGGCCGATCTACAAGCAGCTCTTCTGGGTGCTGGTGATCGACTGCCTGGTGCTGGGCTGGGTCGGCGGCAACCCGCCGGAAGGCATCTTCGTCATCATCGGCCAGATCGCGACGCTGTACTATTTCGCCCATTTCCTGGTCCTGATGCCGCTGCTCTCCTTCATCGAGACGCCGCGGCCGTTGCCGACCAGCATCGGCGAGCCGGTGCTGGGAGGAGCGGGAGGGCCGCCGGCCGCGGCGGAACAGCCGATGGAGAAAGCGCAATGAAGCGGACCTTCGGCGCCATCGTCGCGGCGTTCGTCCTCATCGGCTCGAACCCCGCCCCCGCCGCGGAGGAAGCCGCCGCGCCGCCCAGCATGAAGTGGACCTTCGACGGCCTGTTCGGGTCGTTCGACCGCGCCGCGCTCAGACGCGGCTTCCAGGTTTATACGGAAGTCTGCGCGGCCTGCCATTCGCTCAGGCTCGTGCACTATCGCAACCTGTCGGCGATCGGCTTTACGGAAGACCAGGTGAAGGAGATCGCCGCCGAGGTCGAGGTCACCGACGGCCCCGATGCCGAGGGCGAGATGTTCGACCGTCCCGCCCGGCCGAGCGACCGGTTCGTATCGCCCTTCCCCAACGACAACGCGGCGCGCGCCGCCAACAACGGCGCCCTGCCGCCCGATCTGTCCCTGGTGACCAAGTCGCGGATCGGCGGGCCCGACTACATCTACGGGCTGATGATCGGCTACAAGGACGAGCCGGAAGGCATGGAGATGGCGGAAGGCATGGCCTACAACATGTTCTTCCCGGGCCACCAGATCGCGATGCCGGCGCCGTTGAGCGAGGAGCAGGTGGAATACGCGGACGGAACCGAGGCGACCGTCCCGCAGATGGCGAAGGACGTGACCAACTTCCTCGTCTGGGCCGCCGAGCCCGAGCTGGAAGAACGCAAGCGCATGGGGGTCAAGGTGGTCCTCTTCCTCCTGCTGCTCACCGGGATGCTCTTCGCGGTCAAGCGCGCGGTCTGGTCGAACGTCCCGCACTGACGGCGGCCCGCGCCGCCGGGGGGAAACGGCATGGCGGAACCGGGAACGCCACCGGTCATCGGGATCATCGGCGGCAGCGGCCTCTATGACGTCGACGGGCTGACCGACCGGCGCTGGGAGGCGGTGGACACGCCCTTCGGCGCGCCGTCGGACCAGATCCTGCTCGGCAAGCTCGGCGGACAGCAGCTCGCCTTCCTGCCGCGCCACGGCAGGGGTCACGCAACACCGCCCGGCGAGATCAACTTCCGCGCCAACATCGATGCGCTGAAGCGCGTCGGCACGACCGAGATCCTCTCTCTGAGCGCCGTCGGCAGCCTCGACGAGGAACTGGCCCCCGGCACCTTCGTGCTGGTGGACCAGTTCATCGACCGCACCTTCCGGCGCATCAAGACGTTCTTCGGAACCGGGCTGGTCGCCCACGTGTCGATGGCGGACCCGGTCTGTCCGCGGCTCGGGGACGCGCTGGAGGAAGCCGCCGCCGGCCTCGGCATCGAGATCAGGCGGGGCGGCACCTATGTGGCGATCGACGGCCCTCAATTCTCGAGCCGGGCGGAATCCTTTCTCTACCGTCAATGGGGGGCCGACGTGATCGGCATGACCAACATGCCGGAAGCCAAGCTCGCCCGCGAGGCGGAGATGTGCTACGCGACGGTGGCGATGGTCACCGACTTCGATTGCTGGCATCCCGGCCATGACGACGTGACGGTGGAGGCGGTGATCGCGGTCCTGCAGGAGAACGCCGCCAAAGCCCGGGCGCTGGTGGGGGCGGTCGTCCCCTTGCTGGCCGGAAGGCGGTCGGCCTGCCGGGCGGGATGCCACACCGTTCTCGACACCGCCCTCATCACCCCTCCGGAGGCGCGCGACCCCGATCTCGCGGCCCGTCTCGACGCCGTCGCGGGGCGCGTTCTCCGGCAATGAAGGTCGACGGGATCCCCCGGCGGTCGATCCAGCTCGCGGCCGACGGCGAGACCGTCGAGATCGTCGACCAGACCGGACTGCCGCACCGCTTCGAAACGCGGCGGCTCGCGACGCTGGAAGATGCGGCGACGGCGATCCGCGACATGCAGGTGCGCGGCGCGCCGCTGATCGGCGCCACGGCGGCCTACGGGCTATGCTTCGCCATCCGCCGGGACCCTTCGGCCGCGGCGATCGAGGAAGCCTGCTCCACGCTGCTTGCGACCCGCCCGACGGCGGTCAACCTGCGATGGGCGCTCGACGACATGAAGGCCCGCCTCCTCGCCGCCGACGAAGGGCAGCGGGTCGAGGCCGCTTACGCACGGGCGGCGGAGATCTGCGACGAAGACGTGGCGATCAACGCGGCCATCGGCGAGAACGGGCTGGATCTCCTGCGCTCCCTGGCGGATCGCGGGGCGGGGCCGGTCGACGTGCTGACCCATTGCAATGCCGGATGGCTCGCGACCGTCGACGGCGGCACCGCCCTCGCCCCGGTCTATCGCGCGCACGACGCCGGAATCGACGTCCATGTCTGGGTCGACGAAACGCGGCCCCGCAACCAGGGGTCCGGGCTGACCGCGTGGGAGCTTTCCGCCCACGGCGTTCCGCACACGGTGATCGTCGACAACGCGGGCGGGCATCTGATGCGGGAGGAGCGGGTCGACCTTTGCATCACCGGCACCGACCGGACCTGCGCCAACGGCGATGTCTGCAACAAGATCGGCACCTATCTCAAGGCGCTGGCCGCTTCCGACAACGGGGTGCCGTTTTACGTCGCGCTGCCGGGGCCGACGATCGATTGGGCGGCGGAGTCGGGCGCCGTGCTGCCGATCGAGGAGCGCGCGGGGGAGGAGGTCTCGACCGTGACCGGCGAGACGGAGACCGGCGAGGTGCGAACCGTCCGGCTCACCCCGGCGGGGAGCCCGGTGTTCAACCCCGGTTTCGACGTGACGCCCGCGCGGCTCGTCACGGGCCTGATCACGGAGCGCGGGGTCGCGGAGGCTTCGGCGGAAGGCCTGCTTTCGCTCTACCCGGAGCGCCGGCGCGCGGCGGCGGGGTAGCCCCGATGAAGAGCCTTTACTCGGCGCGCGATGCCGCTTCCACGGTGGACCGTTATAAGGCCGAAGGCGTCCCGCAAGACGTTGCGCTCCGGGTCTACACGACGCGGCTCTTGGGAGGAAATCCGCAGCTCGTGCTTCACGGCGGCGGCAACACGTCCGTCAAGACGACCATGTGCGACATCCTGGGCGATTCCGTGGATGTGCTGTGCGTCAAGGGAAGCGGCTGGGACATGGCCCATATCGAGCCGTCGGGCCTTCCCGCGGTCCGGCTCGAAGCGCTGCGCCGCCTCGCCGCGCTCGACAGGCTCGGCGACGAGGAGATGGTCGCCTACCAGCGCGGCAATCTTCTCGATCCGCAGGCGCCCAACCCGTCGACCGAGACCCTGCTGCACGCGTTTCTGCCGCACAGATTCGTCGACCATACCCACGCGGATGCGGTCCTTGCGCTGACCGATCAGCCGGACGGGGAAGCGATCTGCCGCGAGGTCTATGGCGGGACGATGGGGCTCGTCCCCTACATCATGCCGGGATTCGCGCTCGCCAGGGCGTGCGCCGCCACGCATGCCGCCGATCCCTCCGTCGAAGGTCTGATTCTCCTCAAGCACGGGATCTTCACCTTCGGCGAGACCGCGGAGGAAGCCTATGAACGGATGATCTCCGCCGTCAGCAAGGCGGAAGCGCGGCTGGCGCGGCGGCCGACTGCCGTTCCCAAGGCGGCGCCGGATGTGCCGTCGGCGGCAATCGCGCCGATCCTGCGGGGGCTCACGAGCGGCGCGGGCCGGCTCATCCTCGATTTCCGGGGCGGCGAAGATGTGCGCGCCTTCGTCGACGCGGAAGAAATCGAACACCGGGTGTCGGGTCCTGTGACACCCGACCATGTGATCCGCACCAAGCCGAGACCGTTGATCCTGCCGGTTCCGGTGGCGGACCGGCTAGACCGGTTCACGCGCGACGCCAGGGCTGCGATCGCCGACTTCGTGCGCGACTACGAAACCTATTTCGAGCGCAACAACGCTCGCCAGGCGGAACCCAAACGGGCTCTGGACCCCTACCCTCGCGTCATCCTGGTCCGGGGGCTGGGACTGTTCGGGCTCGGCAGCTCGGCGAAAGCCGCGGCGGTGGCCGCCGACCTCGCGGAGACGACGGCGCGCGTGGTAACGGCGGCGGAGTCCATCGGCCGGTTCGAAAGCATTTCCGAAGAGGACATCTTCGACATCGAGTACTGGTCGCTCGAACAGGCGAAGCTCGGCAAGGCGACCGAGAAACCGCTGTCGCGCAGTATCGTAGCGGTGACCGGCGGCGCGTCCGGCATCGGCCGGGCGACGGCAGAGGCATTCGCCCGGGAAGGCGCGGAAGTCGCGATCCTCGACCGCGATTTCGATGCGGCGGAGAGCGCGTCGGAAGCCATCGGCGGCCGCGGCTTTGCCTGCGACGTGACCGATCCGGATTCCGTCGGGGCGGCTTTCGACGCCGTCGCCGAGTCCTTCGGCGGGCTCGACATCCTTGTCTCCAACGCGGGCGCGGCGTGGCAGGGAAAGATCGGCGAAGTCGACGAGGCGACGATCCGCGAGAGCTTCGAGCTCAATTTCTACGGCCACCAGCGCGCCGCCCAGGCGGCCGTCCACATCATGCGCGCGCAGGGGCTCGGCGGCGTGCTGCTCTTCAACACGTCCAAGCAGGCGGTGAACCCCGGCCCCGATTTCGGGCCCTACGGCCTGCCCAAGGCGGCGACCCTGTTCCTGATGCGGCAATACGCGCTCGACCACGGCGCGGAGGGAATCCGCGCCAACGCCGTCAACGCCGACCGCATCAGGAGCGGGCTGCTGACGCCGTCGATGATCGAGGAACGCGCGGAGGCGCGCGGCCTCTCGACGGAGGCCTACATAGCCGGCAACCTGCTGGGGCGGGAGGTGACGGCGGAAGACGCCGCCAGGGCGTTCGTCGATCTCGCGCTCGCCGAAAAGACCACCGGCGCGGTGCTCACCGTTGACGGCGGCAACATCGCGGCCGCCCTGAGATAGCGCATTTTTCGGCCTGACCGGGTCGCGGCCCTCCCCCGGCCCCTCCCGCAAGCGGGAGGGGAGAAGCTAGGGAGGCGTGGGCAAGCAAGTCCCCTCCCCCCAGCGGGGAGAGGGTTAGTGTGAGGGGGGGGGGCTTCGCGGGCGCCGCTACCCCACGTGTTCCGCGAACAGGGCGAGCGCGCGTTCGTGACAGCGGGCCTCGGCGCCGGCGTTGTACACGTCCCGGTCGTCGCAGCAGAAGCCGTGGGCGGAATCGTCGTAGATGAAGGTCGGGACGTCGGGGTGGGCGTCCCGGATCGCCTGCACGTCGCCCATCGGGATCGCGTGGTCCTTGTCGCCGAAATGCATCTGGATCGGCATGCACGGCGTATCGTTGGCTGCCCGGGCGGCAATCCCGCCGCCATAGCAGCTCACCGAGCAGGCGAGGCTGTCGAGGTTGCAGCCGCTGATCCAGGCGACGTAACCGCCGAAACAATAGCCGATCAGCCCCACCTTGCCGGCGTCCGAGACGGCCTTCGCCGCGGCGTCGACGTCGGCGAGTATCCACTCGTCGCTCAGGCTTCCGCGGAGCTCGCGCCCCTTGCCGAACGACACCTCGTCGTAGCCCAGCTCGACGCCCTTCTCGGTGCGGTCGAACAGCGCGGGCGCGATCGCCGCGTAGCCCTTCCCTGCGAACATGTCGACGAGATGACGGACGTGGCTGTTGACGCCGAAGATCTCCTGAATGACGACGACGCCGCCCTTCGCGGCGCCGGACGGATCCGCCCTGTAGCCGTCGAGCGTGTGGCCGTCATCGGCGGTAAGCGTCACGGATTGTCCCATTTTCCTGTTCTCTCCCGATTGGAATCGATGGCGGCCCGGAAGCGGGCCAGCGATGTCGAAATTGTACCGTCAAACATTGAAGCGAAAAAGGATCACATCCCCGTCGCGGACCATATAGTCGCGCCCCTCCCGGCGCATCCTGGCCGCCTCCCTGGCGCCAACCTCGCCGCCACATTCCACGTAGTCGGCGAAGGCGATGGTCTCGGCGGCGATGAACCCGCGCGCGAAGTCGCTGTGGATTTTGCCGGCCGCGTCCTGGGCACGCGTGCCCCGCTCCACCGTCCAGGCACGGGTCTCCACCGGGCCCGTGGTGAAGAACGTGATCAGGCCGAGGAGATCGTAGCCGGCCCGGACCACCCGGCCGAGACCCATATCCTCCAGTCCAAGCGCTTCGAGAAAACCGCGCCTTTCGTCTTCGTCGTCGAGGCGGGCGATCTCGGCCTCTATCGCGGCGGAGACGATCACGGACGGCGCGCCCTTGTCCGCGGCCCATCGAGCGATTTCCGCCGAGTGGGCATTGCCCTCGGCGGCGGCATCCTCGTCGACATTGGAGACATAGAGCATCGGCTTGGCACTCAAAAGCTGCATCTGCTGGAACAGTTTTTCCCCGTCTTTGTCGATCTCAAGATCGCGCGCCGGCCGGCCGTCTTCCAGCACGGCGATAGCGCGCTCGACCATGTCCCGCATGGCGATCGCTTCCTTGTCGCCGCCCCGCGCCTTCTTGACCAGCGGCTCAAGCCTCCGGGCGAGACTCTCCAGGTCGGCCAGCATCAGCTCAGTCTCGACGGTCTCCGCGTCGGCGATGGGATCGACCGATCCGGCCCGGTCGACGTCGCTGCCTTCGAAGCAGCGCAGCACATGGGCGATCGCGTCGACCTCCCGGATATGGGCGAGGAACTGGTTGCCGAGCCCTTCCCCCCGGCTCGCGCCCTGCACGAGACCGGCGATGTCGACGAAATCGAGCTGGGTGGGCGTGATCTTCGGGGATTTGGCGAGGACCGCGATCCGCGCAAGACGACCGTCCGGCACCGCGATGCGGCCGAGATTGGGCTCGACGGTGGAAAAGGCGTAGTTCGCCGAAACCGCGGCCTCCGACTGGACGAGCGCGTTGAACAGGGACGACTTTCCGACATTGGGAAGGCCGACGATGCCGCAACGGAAACCCACTAGCCGGCGCGCTCCGCGCCTTGTGAAGGCTCCGGCTTCGGGGGCTTGGGGCGCGGACAGAGAAGCGCCACCCTGGTCATGAAGCCCGGATCGTCGCCCGCCAGGGCAAGCGGCAGGGCCTCGGCGACCGCTTCGGCGAGCTTCGTGAACAGCGACCGCTCGACGGCCGCGAAATCGCCCAGCACATGGCGATGGACACGGTGCTTGTCGCCTGGATGGCCGATCCCGACGCGGATCCGCCGGTAATCGGGTCCGATCTGGGAATGCAGGCTCCTCAGCCCGTTATGCCCGGCATGGCCGCCGCCTTTCCTGATCAGCACCTTGCCGGGAGCGAGGTCGAGCTCGTCATGGATGACGATCGCGTCTCGGGCGCGCAGCTTGTGGAAATTGAGCGCCGCCCGCACCGCGCGCCCGGATTCGTTCATATACGTCTCGGGCTTGAGCAGCAGCACGCGCTCGCCGGCGATCTCACCGCTCCGCGCGCGGCCCTGAAAGCGGCGCCTGGGCGCCGATAGACCGTACCGGGCAGCGATCACGTCGGCGATCACATAGCCGATATTGTGCCGTTGGCGGGCATGTTTGGACCCGGGATTGCCGAGCCCGACGATGATCAACATGGCACGCGAAGTTGCAGAAGGGCGATTAGCGCCCTTCGAAACGCCGCTGCGCGGCTACTCAGGGTGAAGGGAAGATCGGAGCTGACAAGAGAAACCCCCTCATCCCGAGTAGGCGCCGGAGGCGCCGTATCGAGGGACGGGTCGGCACCGGGGACCACGGTTCTAATTAAACCGGATACGCGTCAGTCCCCGTCGCCGGACGGGGCGGCATCGCCAGAGGATTCGCCGGCCTCGCCTTCCTCGGCGCCTTCGGCACCCTCTTCGGTACCCTCCTCGCCCTCGACCTCTTCTTCCTCTTCCTCGTCCGCCGCCATCACCGTCGGGGCGGCAATGGTGGCGACGGTGAAGTCCCGGTCGGTGATGGTGAACTCAACCCCTTCCGGCAGGGTAATCGCGCTCGCGTGGATGGCATCGCCGATGTCGAGGCCCGTGACGTCGATATCGAACTCGTTCGGGATGTTGTCCGCGGTGCATTGCACCTCGACCTGGTGGCGAACGATATTGAGCACGCCGCCGCGCTTGAGGCCCGGCGATTCTTCTTCGTTGAGGAAACGCACCGGCACCGCGACGTTGAGCTTCCGCTCCGCCGAAAAGCGCAGGAAATCGACGTGAAGCGGCGCGTCGCTGACCGGGTGGAACTGCACCTCACGCGGCAGCACGCGGTGTTTGTCGCCACCGACCTCGATATCGACCAGGCGGATGAAGAAGCCGGGCTGGCCGAGCTCCCGATCGAGAAGAGGCCGTTCGACATTGATCATCACCGGGTCGAGCCGGTTGCCGTAGATCATGCCCGGGACCATTCCGTTGCGACGCGCGGCGCGCGCCGCGCCCTTGCCGACGCCTTCGCGGGGCGTGGCTGCGATGGTGTTGACCTCGGCCATGTCGTCTGCCTCCCGGCGCCGGACCCGCCTCTCGCGCCAGCGCGCCGGCGGCGTTCGTCGCGGGTCCCGGTTGTCTCATGGAGCGCCGGTTTTTATCCCCTCGCCGGGGTTTAGTCAAACAGGCTCGATACCGACCTTTCCTCGGCGATTCTGAGGATCGCCTCGCCCATCAGGGGCGCGATCGAGATCTGCCTGACGGTGTCGGAGACCCGGACGGCCTCGGTGGTCATGATGCTGTCGGTGGTGATCAGGCCGGCGAGCGCCGAGGTCGAGGCCCGCGCGACCGCGCCGCCCGACAGCACGCCGTGGGTCACGTAGGCGGAAACCGAACCGGCGCCGTGCTCGACCAGCGCCTGCGCCGCGTTGCAGAGCGTCCCCGCGGAATCGACGATGTCGTCGATCAGAATGCAGGTTCGCCCCTCGACGTCGCCAATCACGTTCATCACCTCGGACACTCCCGCCCGCTCGCGCCGCTTGTCGATGATGGCAAGGTCGGTATCGAGACGCCGCGCCACGGCGCGGGCGCGGATCACCCCGCCGACATCGGGCGAGATGATGGTGAGATTGTCGCGTCCGTTGCTGTCCTCGATGTCGCGGACGAAGACCGGCGCCGCGAACAGGTTGTCGAGCGGGATATCGAAGAAGCCCTGGATCTGCCCCGCGTGGAGGTCGAGCGTGAGCACCCGGTCGGCGCCCGCGGTGGTGATCAGATTGGCGACCAGCTTGGCCGAGATCGGCGTTCGCGGCCCCGATTTCCGGTCCTGCCGGGCATAGCCGAAATAGGGAATGACCGCCGTGATGCGCCGCGCGGAGCCGCGTTTCAGCGCATCGAGCATCACCAGCAGTTCCATCAGGTTGTCGTTGGCGGGGTAGGACGTCGACTGCACGACGAACACGTCCTCGCCGCGGACGTTTTCATGGATTTCGACGAAGCACTCCATGTCCGAGAAGCGCCGGATGCTGGCGTCGGTCAGGGGAAGCTGCAGATAGGCCGAAATCGCTTCGGCCAGCGGACGGTTACCGTTTCCGGCAAGGATTTTCATCGCGGTCTTCGGCGCGACGGTTACGAACGGAGATACGACCGGTCGTGCACGGTCGTGTCCTGCCCGGGCGGTGGATTCTCGATCGCCTCTTCGAGCGACTGGGCCTCGCGCCATTCGTCGGGCGGCCGGATATGCCCGGGATTGCCGATCTGGTCCAGACCCCAATAGATCTCGAGCCGATGGTTGTCGGGGTCGCGGAACTCGACCGCGATCTGGCAGCCCGCGCGGCGGCGGCCGTGAAAGTCGATCTTGACGCCGTGTTCTTCCAGGTGATCGCGCGCCCGCAGCACTTCGTCCAGCGTCGCGACCTCGAACGCCATGTGGTCGAGCTCGCTGTTGTCCACCTCCTCGTCCAGCCCGCCGACCATCGCCACGCCGTGATGATCGGCATTGCAGCGCATGAACACCATGCCGCCCGGCATCATGGTGTCGGGATAGACGTCGGACACCCTGAAGCCGAGGACTTCGGTATAGAACGCCACCGAGCGCTCCAGGTCGCGCGCCTTGAGCACGACATGGCCGATCTTGCGGACCGCGAAGGGCAGGCCCGGAGGCGCCTCCCGCTCGGCCAAAGTCCTTACGTCCCGGTGCGCGAGGCCCTCGACATCGACCACGCCGCGCCCGCGTTCGAGTGCCATGCTGCTTCCTTTCGGCGGTGGGTTCGGGGCCAATATATGCAACCCGCCGGAACAGCGGCAAGCGGCGTTCGGGGCGGCGCATCCCGGCCCGTCCGCCGGGCCGCAAAAACGGTCCCACGCCGCCTTCGCCCGCTGGATCGCCGGCGCGAACGGCGATCCGGAGAAATCGAAGCCGCCGTCGCGGCTACATGAGACTCGGCAGCCACAGAGCCAGCTCGGGGAAGACGATCAGGATCAGGATGAGCACCGCGTCGCACACCAGGAACGGAAAGGCGGCGGCGGCGACCTGGTACAGCGTCGTGCCCTTCGGCGCGACGCCCAGCATGACATAAAGCAACAATCCGAAGGGCGGCGTAGTACCCGCCATTTCGAAGGTCATCAGCACGAACAAACCGAACCAGATCAGGTCGAAACCAAGCTGCTCGGCCAGCGGAAAGAAGATCGGCACGGTGATCAGCATCATCGACGTCGCGTCCATGAACATGCCGAGCGCGATAAGGATCCCGAACATGATCAGCAGGACCCAGTATTTCGACAGCTCGAACCCGGCGGCCCATTTCAGCAACCCGGCGCTCGCCCCGGAAAAGGCGAGAAGCTGGCTGAACACGGTCGAGCTCATGATGATGAAGAAGACCATGGCGGCGACCTTCACGGTGGCTTCCACCGCCGAATAGACCGCGCGGAAGGTCAACGAGCGGAAGGCGGCGGCCAGGAGGAAGACGCCGGCCGCGCCGCAGGCGGCGGCTTCGGTGGGCGTCGCCCAGCCGAGGATGATGAAGCCGATCACCATGAACACAATCAGCCCCATCGGCAGGATGTTGACGCAGATCAGCTTGATCCTCTCGGCCACCCTCGGCATCTCGACGTCGTAGGCTGGCGCCGAGTCCGGGGAAATCCTGAGCTGGCCGTAGATCATCAGGGCGTATAGCCCGGCGAGAACGAACCCGGGCAGGAAGCCGGCGACCAGCAGCCGGCCGACATCGATGTTGGCGACCGCGGCGAGCAACACGCCGAGCGCGGAGGGCGGGATGATCATGGCAAGCCCGCCGGTCCCCAGAATCGGACCCATCGACATGCGCCAGTTGTAGCCGCGCTTCTGCATTTCGGGGACCATGAGCGAGCCGAGCATGGCGGTGTTCGCCATGCTGGAGCCGGTGAGCGTCGAGAACGTGGCGCCGCCGGCGACGGTCAGGAAACACAGCCGGCCCGGCAGCTTGCCGAACAGGACGTCGAGCCCGTCGAACACCCGGATCGCGAGTCCGGTGTGGAAGAACAGCGCGCCCATCATGATGAAGATGGGCACCGGCCCCAGCGTGAATCGGGTGATCAGCTGCGTCGAATTGTCGGCGATCTGGACGAAGCCCACAGACCCGCCATAGAACACCAGCACGCCGATGAGGTTGGTGATGATGAAGCTGAACGCGACCGGAACCCCCAGCGCCATCAGGAAGATGACCATCCCGACCAGGAAGCAAAGCGCCCAGTACCACTCCATCACACGCCCTCCCGCTCGGCCGGTGTCTGGACGTACATGTCGTCGATCCCGAACAGGTAGCGGCCGAACTCGATGGCGCACATCAGGAAGCAAAGCGGCATCGGCAGGAACAGGATCCAGATCGGGATCTCGAAGCTTCGCATGTCGATTTCACCGGACTGGATCGCTTCCGTCAGCAGAATGTAGAGGTTGTAGCCATAGACCAGCGAGGCGATGGCGCAGGCCAGGTAGACCAGCTTGGCGACCACCCGCTTGGTGAGCGGCGGGAAGAACTGTGTCACCGCGTCGATAAACACGTGCCCCTTGATGCGCACCAGATAGGGCGCCGCCAGCATGGTGAACCAGAGCAGGATGTATTCGACGGTCGTGAGTATGAACAGCCAAGGCTGCAACCCGGTGACGCGCATGAAAACGTCGATGACGATCAGGGCGGTCGCGGTGAAGATCGCGATGCCCGAAAGCACCGCCATGCCGGTCAGCAGGTAGTTGTAGGATTTGACGAAGACACTCATCACCTATATCCCCCGGCCCCGTGGCGGTGGCGGCGCCTCAACGGGTGCGGATGCAGTAACGGTGCGCTCGGTAATCGCTGCCGCGGTTGGCCCCCAATCCCGGGAGTTCCGGGACAGCCCGGTCGGGTTGCCGGGATCTTGTAACGTTCGCCGCGCTCTTTGTTCGGCGCCGGGACGTACCTAGCACAACCCGCACCGACCAACCAGCCGACCTGCATCGCGGCGAACGCGCCCGCGATGTCCGAACGTGTTCGAATCGCCGGGAATCGAGTCCGATAATTTCCATCGGCGTTTGGCTGGCGGCCTTGCGGTTTCGTTCCGGCAGTGACATCGTAACCGCGTTTCGGTCGCCACATCCGGAAACTGCCGGGCGAATCGGGAGGTCCGACCGGGTGTCCCCATCGGCGGACGGGCACGATGCCCTGCCTTGAAAAAGCGACCGCACAAAAGAACGGATAGGGAGGTGTAACGATGAGACATGCGAAGGCAATCGCGACTCTCGCCGCCTTCGCGGGAGCGGTATCGATCGCCGCCGCCGCGAATGCCGCGAAGCTGACCGCTACGACGAGTTTGATGAAGACCCATGACCAGTCGATCATCTATTTCGACCTGTTCCACGATCCCGTGAACAAGGCCGACAACGGGATTACCCTCGACTACAAGGGCGGACCCGAGGTCATACCCAACCGCAAGCAGGGCGCCGCCCTGAAACGCGGCGCCATCGATGTCATGTTCGGCCCGGCCGCCTACTATGCCGGCCTCGTGCCGTGCGCCCGCATCGTGACGCTTTCCAACGTGCCGCAGGCCGAAATTCGCGAGAATGGCGGATGGGCCCTGCTGGACGAATGCTGGAAAAAGGGGCTGAACGCCAAGCTGCTCGCGCACGGGATGGAGGGCGGCACGACCTTCCACGTCTATCTGACGAAGGACTACAAGCCGCTCGTCAGCGAAGAAACCGGGCTCAATCTGAGCGGCCTTACCATGCGTTCGACCAGCGGCTATCACCCGCTCCTGAAGAAAATGGGCGCGCGGCCGGTCAATATCTCGCCCGGCGACATATACACCTCGCTGGAGCGCGGCGTCGTCCAGGGGGTTTGCTGGCCGGAGGGCGCCGTCGCCCGTTATGGCTGGGCGAAATTCATCAAGTATCGGGTCGGCCCCGGCTGGTGGCGGACCTCATCGATGCTGGTGATAAATCTCGACGCTTACAACAAGATGTCGAAAGAGCAACGCGAGGCGATCCAGGCTGCCGCGCTGAAATACGAACAGGACAGCGGGCCGGCCCTGCGCAAGCTCGCCGATATCGACACCAAGAAAGTCTTTGAAGCCGGGGTCAAGCCGGTCGATCTGACCGGCAAGGCCCGGGATGCTTATCTGCGCACGGTGTACGATGCGACCTGGGACGCCGCCGAGAAGCACCTCGACCCCGCGACCTTCAAGAAGCTGAGAAGCCTGCTTCTGAAGTAGGGCTCGCCGCGCTTACTGCGTCCAGGGATGGAGGCGCCCGGTTTCCGGAGCGCCTCCTTCTTTCGTTCCGAACGGCGGGAAGACCTCCGGCCGGCCTGCAGGCACGACGGTGGGTCGAAGTCGGCAAACCGGCGCGCCCGCCGCCTTCACCGGGGACCTCCTAGCCTGCCTCCGCTTTCCGGATCGCCCGCCAGACGGCGTGCGACGTGGCCGGCATCTGGAGGTCCGACACGCCGAGCGGGCGGACCGCGTCGAGGATCGCGTGCATCACCGCGGGAAGCGCCGCGACCGTTCCGGTCTCGCCGGCGCCCTTGACGCCGAGCGGGTTTGTCTCGCACGGCACCTCGACGTCGTCCAGCACGAACGAAGGCAGGTCGTCGGCGCGCGGCATGCAGTAATCCATGAAGGAGCCTGACTGGAGCTGCCCCGACTCGTCGTCATAGACGACATGCTCGCACAGGACCTGGCCGATGCCCTGGGCCAGCCCGCCGTGAACCTGGCCCTCGAACAGGAGCGGGTTGACGATCAGCCCGGAATCGTTCACCGCCGCGTAGCGCCGGAGGTCCACCTCGCCGGTCTCGGGGTCCACCTCGACCTCGCAGATGTGGCATCCGTTGGGAAAGTTGCCGTTGGTGGGCGTGAACGTGCCGGTCGCCTCCAGCCCCATGCCGAACTCCTCGGGCCATCCCATCGGCATGAACGACGCCCGGGCGATATCGACGACGCCGATCGACTTGTCCGTGCCCGCGACGGTGAAGGTGCCCTCGGAGAACTCGATATCGGCCTCCGCCGCTTCCATCAGATGGGCGGCCATGGGCGTCGCCCTGGCTATCATCTTGTCCGCGGCGTCCTTCAGCGCCGCCCCGCCGATGGTGACCGAACGCGAGCCGTAGGTGCCGCGCCCGTAGGCCACGTGGTCGGTGTCGCCCTGCACCAGGCGGACGCTTTCGAACGGAACGCCCAGCCATTCCGAGACCATCTGCGCGTAGATCGTCTGGTGTCCCTGCCCGTGGCTGTGGGTGCCGGCGGCGACGGTCACCCCGCCCGCCGGGTCGAAATAGAGCTCCATCCGGTCGTTGAAGGGCGCGCCGATCTCGATGAAATAGGTGATGCCGAGGCCGCGCAGCCTGCCGGCCGCCTCGGATTCCGCCTTGCGGTCCGCGAACCCGTCGCGGTCGGCGAGCGTGACCGCCATGTCGGCGATCTTCTCGAACTCGCCCGAGTCGTAGACCGCCATGATCGCGTTCCGGTACGGCATGTCGCCGGGCTTGATGTAGTTGCGCCGCCTGAGCTCGACCGGATCGATGCCGAGCTCGACCGCCGCCTCGTCGACCAGCCGTTCGACGATATAGCAGGCCTCCGGCCGCCCGGCGCCGCGATAGGGCGCGATCGTGTTGGTGTTGGTGAACACCGCGTTGACCGACAGATACGCGGCGGGAAGGTCGTAGTTTCCGGCATACATGGTCGTCCCCAGCCCGACGGGAACGCAGGCCGCCTCGCCGAGATAGGCGCCGACCGCGTGGTCGGTCGTCGCGCGCATCGCGAGGAATCGCCCGTCCGCGTCGAGCGCGAGCTCCGCTTCCGTCACCGCGTCGCGGGCATGGGCGTCGCTCTGCAGGCTTTCCGTGCGGTCGGCGGTCCAGCGCACCGGCCGCCCGATCCGGCGGGCGGCGATCACGCAGAGCGCGTCCTCGGGATAGACCGCGTTCTTCATCCCGAACCCGCCGCCGACATCGGGGCTGATCACCCGGAATTTGCCTTCCGGCTTGTGGAAAATATGCGACAGGTGGCCGCGCTGCGCGTGCGGCGACTGGTTCTCGGTGTACATCGTCACGTGATCGGTCGCCGGCGCGTAGTCGACGATCGTCGCGCGGGGCTCCATCGCGTTGCAGCTCAACCGGTTGTTCAGCAGGCTGAGCCGCGTGACATGCGCGGCCCTCTCGAAGGCGGCATCGGTCGCCGCCCTGTCGCCGCGTTCGACGGTGAACCAGATGTTGTCCGGCGCCTCGTCCCAGACCGCGGGCGCATTCTCCCGGGTCGCCCGGCCGGGCGCGGTCACCGAAGGCAGGATCTCGTAGTCGACCGCGATCGTCTCCGCCGCGTCCTGCGCTTGCTCCAGCGTTTCGGCCACCACGAACGCCACCGGGGTGCCGACATGGCGCACCCGGTCGCCGGCGAGGATGGGATGCAGAGGGCTGAATTTTGGCGGCGGCGCACCGAACGCCATCGGCGGGATGAAGTGGGGGATGCCGTCGACGCCGTCGGCCTCGATCTCCGCGCGGGTCAGCACGAGCAGGACGCCGGGCGCGCTTCGCGCGGCTTCAGCGTCGACCGACCGGATCGCGGCGGCGGCGTGCGGCGAGCGAAGGACGTAGCCGTGCGCCTGGCGCGGCAGGACGATGTCGTCGACATAGCGGCCCTCGCCCTTGAGAAAACGGGGGTCTTCCGTGCGCGAGACCGGCTGCCCGACACCGAACTTCATCTGTCGCCTCCAACGGAGTTCGAAGCGGGTGCAGTGTCGCGACGGGCGCTGACGCTGTAAAGGCGCGGGGTCTTCCCCTGCGGCCCGTCCCGAGTCATCCTGCGGCCGGACGAACCGGGAGAAGGCGATGGACCGGGCACGTGTCCCGCTGATCGACATCGAGCCCTATTTCAGCGGCGATTCCGCGGCGCGCCGCCGCGTCGGCAAGACGATCGGCGCGGCCTGCGCCGATATCGGGTTCTTCTCGATCGCCGGACACCGGGTCGATCCGGCGATCGTCGCGGAGCTGCGCCGTACCTCGCACGAATACTTCGCCCTGCCGGACGCCGAGAAACGGAAATGCGTCCATCCGGTCGCCGGCACGCCGAGGGGCCTGCGCGTCTACGAAGGGGAGGCGCTCGGCCGCGCCGCCGGGCGGGAGGCACCGCCCGACCTCAAGGAGTTCTACCATTTCGGTAGGGAATCTTGGCCCGACGAGCCCTACTACACGGGCGAGGAAGGCAAGGGCTATTTCATCCCCAATATCTGGCCCGCGCGCCCGGCCGATTTCCGCGACGCGGCGGGCGCGTACTACGCCGCCATGGAAGAACTGGTCAGGCATCTTATGAGGCTCGCCGCGCTTGCGCTCGATCTCGAAGAGGACTGGTTCGAGGACAAGATCGACCGCCACGTCACCGCGATGCGGATCAACCACTACCCGCCGCAGCCGGTCGCGCCGCCGGAGGGTCAGATCCGCGCCGGCGCGCATACGGATTTCGGCACCTTTACCATCCTGATGGGCGAGGATGAGCCCGGCGGGCTCCAGGTGCAGGATCGCGACGGGGTCTGGTACGACGTGGAAACCCGGCCCGAAGCCTTCGTGGTCAATGTCGGCGATCTCTTCCGGCGCTGGACCAACGACGTCTGGACGTCGAACTTTCACCGGGTCGTCAACCCGCCGGCCGAGATCGGGCCCAGCGCGCGGCGCATCTCGATCGGCTTTTTCCACCAGCCGAACTACGACGCCGAGATCGCCTGCCTGCCGACCTGCACCGATACGGCCAGGCCGCCGCTCTACCGCACGGTCACGTCGGGCGCGTTCCGCGACATTCGCTACGACGAGACCGACATACCCCACACCCAGGCCGCGGCGATCTCCTAGGAGGCACAGAATGGCGCACACCGAACACCTGACCGTCGGCGGGAGTTCCATGCCCGTCTATGTCGATGCTCCCGCTTCGTCAGGTCCCCATCCCGGCGTCGTGGTGACCCATCACCGGGGCGCGCTCGACGATTTCACCCGGAAATTCGTCGAAGGCCTCGCGGCGGCGGGCTACATCGCGGCGGCCCCGGCGTTCTACCACCGGCGTCCGGACGGCGAGGACACGACGCAATCGATGGGCGCGCTCAACGACATGGAGCTGATCGCCGACATAAACGCCGCCGCGGACTATGTGCGGGGCCGCGCCGACCATCGCGGCGGCGCGCTCGGCATCGTCGGCCATTGCATGGGCGGGCGGTCCGCGTTTCTCGGCGCCTCGACCAACGGCGCCTTCACCTCCTGCGGGATCTTCTACGGCGGGAACATCTTCAAGCCCTGGGGCGAGGGAAACCCGGCGCCGATCACGCGCGTGGGCGCCATCGGCTGCCCGGTGATCGGGTTCTTCGGCAACGAGGACGAAAACCCCTCGCCGGAGGACGTGGCGAAAATCGATGCGGCGATGACCGAACACGGTATCGACCACACCTTCCACGCCTATGACGGGGCGGGGCACGCGTTCCAGAACTTCCTCGGCCCGAACTACCGGGAAGAGCAATCGAGGGACGCGCAGGAAAAGCTGCTCGCCTTCTTCAAGAAGACCCTCGAACCGGCCGTCTGACCGGGCGCGGCGGTGGCGGCAGCCGCGCCCGCTCCGCCCCAGGCGAAGGCGACGGCAAAACGGCATGTCGAGATCGCGGGCGCCGGGTTCGCTGGGCTGACCGCGGCGGCGGCGTTTGCCCGGCGCGGCTGGAGCGTTCGCGTCCACGAAGCCGGCGACCGGCTGCGCACCGCGGGCGCCGGGATCTACATCTACGAGAACGGGCTCAAGGTGTTCGAGGCGGTGGGCGCCTACGAGGCCGCCACCCGGGGCGCCTTTCCCGGCCGCGCGCGCGAGATGCGCGACGACGCCAACAACACCATCGCCCGCATCGAATGGCCGGCGGGCGGGCCGATGCGCATGTTCTCGATCGTCCGCCAGAACTGCATCGACGCGCTGGCGGCCGCGGCGACAGGAGCGGGCGCCGAGATCGTGACCGGATCGGAAGTCGCTGCCGCCGAGCCCGAAGGAGTGCTGGTGCTCGCCAACGGCCGCCGGTACAGGGCGGATCTCGTTATCGGCGCCGACGGGGTGGGCTCGCCCGTCCGCGACTCGCTGGGCCTGATGCGGTCGTTCCGGCAACTGCCCGACGGGGCGATCCGCCTCCTGGTTCCCCGCTCCGAAGAGGAGCGCCGGGACCCAGAGACGCAGAACTACATCGAATACTGGTCCGGACGTCGCCGGCTGCTCTACACGCCGGTGTCCGACGAAGCGGTCTATCTCGCGCTTCTGAGCCCGGTGACGGACGCCGCAGCGCAGCAAATACCGATCGACGTCGACCTCTGGACCCGATCCTTCCCGTATCTCGAACGCCTGTTTCCGAGGATCGGCGACCGGGGACGATGGGACCCGTTCGTCGTCATCCGCCTGAAGCGCTGGTCGAAAGGCCGCGTCGCGATGATCGGCGACGCGGCGCACGCGATGGCCCCCAATCTGGGCCAGGGAGGCGGCTGCGGGATGATGAACGGGCTCGCGCTCGCGGCGTATCTGGACCGGTTCGACGACATCGTGGCGGGGCTCGCCGAATGGGAACGCCGCGAACGGCCGCTCACCGACCACACCCAGCGCATATCGACGATCTACGGCTGGCCGGGACGCTGGCCGCCCGGGCTCCGCGCGTGGTTCTACGACTTCGCCCACAAGAACCCGTGGATCGAACGGCAGCGGCTGCGGACGGCCAAACACGTGCCCGTGGGCTGGACGCCTGATCGGGCGGTTGTACGGAATTAGAGCCTGTCCGTTTCGGATGGAACCGTCTTTGCGCTTGTCTCCTCACCGTCATGGTCGGCGAAGGCCGACCATCCACGAGTTTTTAAGTTGCTGGAATCGAAAAAACAAAACGTGGATGGTCGGCCTTCGCCGACCATGACGGAAGAGAACGGGTGAAGCGGTTCCAACCAAAACAGATCCGCCCTACCGAGAGAACGCCGCGGCGCCCCTACCCGCCCGCCGCCGCGCGGGCGCGCAGCTCGGAGCGCAGGACCTTGCCGTTCACGGTCTTGGGCAGGGCATCCAGGAATTCGATGGCGCGGGGGTACATGTAGGGTGGCGCGGTCGCCTTGACATGGTCCTGGAGCGTTGCCGCGAGATCCCCGTCCCCGGCGCAATCCCGGTTCGCGACGATATAGGCCTTGACGATGGAGCCGCGCACCCCGGAGGGGTCGGGCGCGGGCACGCAGGCGCATTCGAGCACTGCTTCGTGGCGCAGCAACGCCGTCTCGACCTCGATGGGAGAGATGTTGTAGCCGGCCGAGACGATCATGTCGTCGTGCCGGGCGACGTAACGGAAAAAGCCGTCTGCGTCCCGCGTGACCACGTCGGGAAAGACGTTCCAGCCGTTCCGCACCAGCTCGCGCTGGCGCTCCTCGTTGCGCCAGTAGACGGTGCCGGTGCAGCCCCTGACCGCCAGCAGCCCGCGCGCCCCTTCCGCGACGGGGACGAGGGTTTCCGGATCGAGCGCCGCGACCTCGTAGCCGGGCGAGGCGCGCCCCATCGTACCGGACCGCGACGGCCGGCCGGGCTCGCTCGATGCGACGAAGCAATGGAACATCTCGGTGGTGCCGATGAATTGTTCGAGCACCATGCCGCTTGCCGCTCGCCACAGCGTCTCGGTCTCTGGCAAGAGCGGCTCGCCGCCGGTCATGCTGCGCCGCAGGCTGCCGATCCGCGCCCTGTCGAGCACCGCCGCCATCAGCCGGTAATAGGAAACGACCGCGGTGAACACGGTGACGGCATAACGCTCGATCGCCGCGAGCGAGGCCTCGACCGACTTGTCGGGCTCGAGCACGGCGGCCGAGCCGAAACGGGCCGGGAAGATCATCGTCAGCCCGTAGCCGAGCGCGAACGGCACCGAGGGCGGACCGCCGATCACGTCGTCCTCGGTCGGGCCGACGCAGTGCTTCCAGTAGGAATCGGCGGCCGCGATCAGGTCGCGGTGGCAATGGCAGGTCCCTTTCGGGCGCCCGGTCGAGCCGGAGGTGTAGAGGATGAGCGTGAGCTCCTCGGCATGGCTGTCGTAGTACTCCGGGGCGGGCTCGGTTTCGGGCATCGACGCGAGCAGCGAGGCGAAGCGCCCGCCCGCCTCCCCGTCGGCGACGGCGAGCGTCACGCCCGGCGTCGCCGCGACCGCCGTCTCCATCTCGTCGAGCAGTCCGGCGCTCGCGATGGCGAAGCGGGCGCCCGAGTCCTCCAGCCGGTAGGCGAGATCGTCGGCGCGGAGCTGAACATAGGTCGGGATCGGCACCGCGCCGACGGCATGCGCCGCCAGAAGGACATAGACCAGCGCGGGCGTGTCGGCGACTCGCACCACGACGCGGTCGCCCGGTTCGACTCCGAGCGCGCGGAGCGCCGCGGCGTGGCGGTGCATCGACGCACGCAACGCGCGGTAAGTGATCGCCTCGTCCCGGTGAAAATAGGCGACACGCCCGCCCCAGCCGGCGTCGATGGCGCCTTCGAGCAACACCTGGGCGACGTTCATGCGTTCGGGATAGTCGAGCCCGGGCAGGTCGAAGCGGAGGTCTGGGCGCGCGTCCGCCGGGCAGAGCTCGCTGTACTTCTTCATGCGCGGGGGTCAGGCGCGGCCGAGCGTGTCCATCAACTGGCCGTAGCCCGGCACCGGGTCGCGGATTTCCAGCTTCTTGAGGCTGTGCCAGACCATCGCCTGGTTGCTGGTCACCACCGGCTTGCCGAGATCGCGCTCCAGCGGCTCGATCGCCTCGGCCGCGCGGATGGCAGTGCAGGAGATGAAATAGGCGTCGGCATCGTCGTTCTGCTGGCGCTTCACCCGCCGGTACCATTCGCCGGGCTCGACGGCGATCATCTGCGTGCCGCTGCCCGAGATTCCCATCCCGGTCTCGCTCAGCACCGAGATCTGGTGGCTTTCCAGATAGGCGACCTCGCGGTCGTTGGTTTCCTGGGTGTAGGGGGTGGTGAGCGCGATCCGCCGCACGTCGAGCGTGTCGAAGGCATCCATCACCGCCTTGGAGGTCGAGGTCGCGGGCGTTCCGGTCTTCTTCTCGATGCGCTCGATGATCTTGTCGTCGAAGCCCGGCCGGAACATCGACGCGGCGGTGCAGTGAAAGACGATCAGGTCGACCTCGGCATCGGCGAGCAGGCTCGCCCCCTCTTCCACGCCCTCGACCATCCCGTAGATGTCCTCGTCGGTGGAGCCGGCAAGCCGGAGCCGCGTGGTATGGACCGAGACGCCGTCCGGCGTGATCGCCTGGATCAGCGGTTCCGCGGCCGAGTTGACCGAGGGCAGCAGCATGCCGATGCGGGCGCGCCAACCGTACATTCGAAGCTCCTTGCCTATGGGTGTCGCGGCGACCCTCGCATCTCGCCCGGCCCGCGGCAAGTCACCGCGTCTCGCCGATCGCGACGGCGGCGAGCCCGGCCACGATCAGCGCGAGACCGGCGAGAATGGTGACGGTGAGCGCCTCGCCGAGAAACACGGTCGAGGCGAGTATCCCCGCCACCGGCGTCGCCAGGAACAGCAGCGACGACGTGATCGCCGGAAGCGAACGGGTGATCGCGACGATGCCGAGCACGGTGAGCGTGGTCGCCGCCGGCCCGGCATAGACCAGCAGCCAGAGCAGGGTCCCGGACCAGCGCACCGGCTCGCCCGCTTCGAGGACGAAGCCCAGCAGCGCAGCGACCATCGTGGCGGCGAGCATATTCCAGGGCGCGAGCTGGAACGGGCTCGACCTCCATGCATGGTGCCGCATGTGGAGGATCGTGGCCGCCCACACCATCGAGGACGCGAGGAGCATGAGGTTGCCGTAGACGACGTCGCCCTTCGACCAGTCGAAGCCGATCGGGTTGAACAGAACGGCAAGCCCGCCGCAGCCGAGCGCGAGCCCGACTCCCTTGAGCCGCGTCAGGCGCTCGCCGAACAGCAGGATCGCCGCCGGCGTCACCCAGAGCGGGGCGATGAACGAGAGCAGCGATGCCCGGCCGGCTTCGGCGAATTCAAGCCCCATCACGATCATCGCGGGGAAGATCCCCATCATCATCACCCCGACGGAAAGCAGTGTCGGCAAGTCCTCCCGCCCCGGCAGCCGCAACCTGCCCAGGACTCCGAGCGCCGCGAAGAGGCAAAGCGCGCAAAGCCCCATGCGCGCGCAGTTGAGCCAGTTCGGGGGCATCGACCCGAGCGCGATCTTCAGCACCGGCCAGTTGATGCCCCAGACCGGCAGGCAGAACGCGAACAGCCCGTATGCCGCCGCGGCGCCCAGCGGGGGGTGAGGGCGATTTGCCGGGGCGGTCAAACCGGTGCCGGCTCCGTCGGGCGGCGCGCGGTCAATAGGCAGTGCCGTCGCGCCGGGTGAACCGCCTTGTGGGCATCTCGACCTTCTTGAGCAAGACCAGATCGTCCTCGGTGTAGTGGACACGGTCGGAATGCGCCCTGGTGCCGACCTCGATGAAGAGCACGTCGCTGTCCGTCCGGTTCTCCAGCCGGTGCCCGTCCCCACTGCCGGCGGGGAAGCCCGCGACGTGGCCTGCCTTGAGTTGCTGTTCGCTGGAATCGCAGACCAGCGTGGGTTGGCCGGAGACGATGTAGATGAACTCGTCCTCTCCGGTATGCCAGTGGCGGAGCGCCGAAATCGCGCCCGGCGCCAGGCGGGTCAGGCCGACGCCGAACTGAGTGAGCCCCAGCGCATCGCCGAGAGCCGTCCGGAACTTGCCCGCGAGCGCCTTGTCCCACGGCGCGGGGTAGGGCTGGCGTTCCTCCGCCGGCAGGGTTGCGGGGTCGAGGGCGGGGGCGCGAAGCTCGTCTGCCATTGAATTCCTCCAGCGGATGGGTGGGCCGTCCGGCCTAGTCCGTACCGTCCGGCCTGACGATAACATTCCCCAGGCGGTCGACGCTGGCGGCGAGTCCGGGATCGATGAAGGTCGTCGCATCGTCCTGTTCGAGGATCGCGGGTCCGCGTATGGCGACGTCGACGGGAAGGGCGATACGGTCGTAGATCGCCGTCTCGTGCCAGGCGCCCTCCCACCAGACGCGGCGCGATCCCGCGCGCGCGGCGTCGAGCGTGGTGCCGGAGGCGGGTCCCAGAACCCCGAGGTCGAATTTGGGTCGGATTCCGATCACCGTCGTCCTGAGCGACAGGAGTCGCGCCCCGATCCCCTCCAGAAGCCGCCCGTAGGTCTTGTCGTAGGCGGTCTCGAAGGCGGTCCGGATCATCGCGGCGGACACATCGGTTGCGCCGTTCTTCAGACGCGCGGGAAGCGGGACCGGGACCGTGTGGGTCTGGCCGATATAGGACATATCGAGCTCGAACGCGACTTCGAGCCGGTCGAGATTGGCGCCCGACCGGCGGAGCAGCGCGAGCCCGCGTTCGGCGGTCTCCGCCATCTCCACGTCGAGCGCCGCGACGTCGAGCTCGTCGAGGGGCCGGTTGATCGTGTGGATGAAGTCGTGGCGCATGTCGGCGATGACGCAGCCGAGCGCGCTGGTGACGCCGGGGAAGCGCGGGATCAGCGCGCTGGCGAGCCCGACCTCGCGGATCAGCGCGCCGACATGGAGCGCGCCGCCGCCGCCGAACGGCATCGCCGCGAAGATCTTGGGGTTGTAGCCGCGCTCGATGGAAACCAGCCGGATCGCGCCCGCCATGTTGGAGATCGCGACCTTGACGACCGCCTCGGCGGCAGGCGCGACTTCGAGGCCGAGCGGCTTCGCGACGTGCTCCTCGATCGCCGCCGCCGCCGCATCGACGTCGAGACGGTCCAGCCCCTCCCCGATGGGTCGGCGGGGATTGATCCGTCCCAGCACCAGATTGGCGTCGGTCACCGTCGGCCGGTCGTTGCTGCGGCCGTAGCAGGCGGGACCCGGGTCGGCCCCCGCCGATTCCGGGCCGACCGCGAGATAGCCGCCCCGGTCGACCGACGCGATCGAGCCGCCGCCGGCGCCGATGGTGGTGATCTCGATCATCGGCGAGCGGACCACGAGGCCGAAATCGATCGCCGCCTGCAGGCAGTAGGCGCTCTTTCCTTCCGCGACCAGCGCGACATCGAAGCTGGTCCCTCCCATGTCGCAGGTGATCACGTTGGCGAAACCGGCGGCCTCGGCGATCCGCGCCCCGGCGATGACGCCCGCCGCCGGCCCGGAGAGTGTCGTGCGGACCGGGAGAGAGCGCGCCGTGTCGACCGACATCACGCCGCCGTTCGACTGCACGATGAGCAGTTCGGCGTCGATGCCGCGCGTCGAGAACCCGGCCTCGACGCCCTCCAGATAGGCGCCGAAGATCGGTTGAAGGCAGACATTGAGCGCCGTGGTCGATGCACGCTCGAACTCGCGGATCTCCGGCAGGATCAGCGAAGAGGCGTTGACGTAGTCGTTGGGCCAGACCGCGCGAACCGCCTCAAGCGCGGCGCGTTCGTTGGCGTCGTTGGCATAGGCGTTGATGAAGACGATGCCGAGCGCCTCGCAGCCGCGTTCGAGCAGCGCCTGTGCGGCGCGGGTCACCTCGTCCGCGTCGACCGGCTTCCGGACCGTTCCGTCGGCGAGCACGCGCTCGTCCACCTCGATGGCGAGGTCCCGGGTCACCACCGGGCGGTAGCTGCCCCACAGGCCCCAGGTATTGGGCCGGTCGCGCCGGCGCATCTCCAGCACGTCGCGGAAGCCGCGCGTCGCGATCAGCCCGGTGCGCGCCGCCTTGCGTTCAAGCAGCGCGTTGGTGCCGACGGTGGTGCCGTGGACGACCGACCCGATCCCTTGCGGCTTGGCGACCGACGTGGATATGCCTTGCAGGAACCCGCTCGCGATGTCGTCCCTGACCGAGGGGACCTTGCCGATGCCGAACCGCCCGGTCCTTTCGTCGAGCCAGAAGACATCGGTGAAGGTCCCGCCGACATCGACGCCGACCTGGATTTTGGCGGACGAAAGACTCATGGCGCTCTGCGATAGGGTGGCGATTCCCGCCCGTTCGGTCGGCATCTGCCTGGGTCTAGAGTCTGTCCGTTCTTGTTTGAACCGGTTTGCTTTTTTCCGCCACCGTCATGGTCGGCGAAGGCCGACCATCCACGTTTTGTTTTTGATTCCAGAGATTTAAAAACTCGTGGATGGTCGGCCTTCGCCGACCATGACGGGGTAAGGAAAGAGTTGGAGCGATTCCAGCCAAAACGGACAGGCTCTAGCTTCTTCGCCAGTGACACTTTCTCACGATTCTCGGCCCGCAATCTGCCGGCGGAGACACACGCAAATGCCCTGTTTCCCATCTTGGGCTCAAGCCGCCGCGAACCGCTCGACCGCGATCTCCCGCGCGCGCTCACGGGCCTGCCACAAATCGTAGGCCATCTGCATCCCGAGCCAGGTCTCGGGCGTGGAGCCGAAGGCCTTCGACAACCTTATCGCCATTTCCACCGAGATCCCGGTGCGCTCGTTCACCAACTCCGACAGCGCCTGCCGCGTGACGCCCAGCCCCCGGGCCGCCCGCGTCACGGTTAGGCCGAGCGGTTCGAGGCATTGCCGCTTCACGACGCCGCCGGGATGCGGCGGGTTGTGCATGCCCATGTCCCGATCTCCTCAATGATAGTCCAGATAGTCGACATCGACCGCCGCGCCGTCTTCGAACCGGAAGGTAACGCGCCAGTTGCCCGATACCGATACTGCCCAGTGTCCTTTCAACGGCCCCTTCAGTTCGTGCAGCCGGAACCCCGGCAGGTTCATGCCCTCCGGCCCTCGGCTGAGATCGAGCGCCGCAAGGATGTCCCGAAGCCTCTCGACATGGGCGGGCGCCACCCGCCGCGCCGTCCTGCCCTCGTAAAGCGCCTTCAACCCTCGATGACGGAACGAACCGATCACCGCCCAACTCTACTTCGTCGTCTGTCAAATGACAATTGACAATCGGGTTGTTCGCCAATCCGAACCATGCCCCGATTTCCGTCGGGAGCGCGCATGACCGCCGAAGATCCCGCTCACGCCGAAGGCCGCTCCACGGACCCGTCGGCGGCGACGCGAACGCGGTAGTCGCGCTCGGCGGCCTCGGCACTCACCAGTCCGAGGGCGAGGTCGCGCGCGATGGCGTCGACGGACCTGTACTCGACCGGCCCGTAGCCGCCGCCGCCCGGGCTCTCGACGCGCACCCGCTGGCCCTTGCGCAGCACGATGCCGGACAGCTTGCCGGTCTTCTCGGGCGAGTGCTCGCCGTCCTCCTGCTGGTAGACGATCCGGTTGGGCGCGCCATGCCCGCCGCCCAGGATGCCGAAGGCGGGGAACCGCGCGCGCTCTCCGAACACGACCAGATCGGCCGCGTCCGCCAGAAGCTCGAACTCGTAGACCGCGCCCAGCCCGCCCCGGTTGCGGCCCGGCCCGCCGCTGTCCCGCCTGAGCCCCCAGTTGGTGATGCAGGCGGGGTAGGCGGCTTCCAGGATCTCCGCCGGCGGGATGTTGGCCATGCCGATGGGCGCGTTGCCGTGGCTCAGCCCGTCGCCCTCGGGATTGCCGCCGAGCCCGCCGCCGAAAAAGGTGAACAGGATGAACTTCGAGCCGTTGTCGCGACTGCCCGACATCAGCAACGCGTTGACCGTCGCGAAGCAGGCGGCGTTCGCCCGCTCCGGCGCGGCCCTGGCGAGCGCACCGAAAATGACGTCGATGGTCCGCATGATGTTCTCGGTATAGCCCGAGACCGGCGCGGGCGGTTCAGCGGCGAGGATCGACCCCTCGGGAATGACGAACTCGATGGGCTCCAGGCAGCCGCCGCAGGTCGGCACCTCGTGGAAGATGTGCTTCAGCGCGACGAAGGAGGCGGCGATCGTGGTCGCGCGGGAGACGTTGAGCGGTCCGGCGCAGGCCGGTGCCGAGCGCGAGAAATCGAGGGTGAGCGTTTCCCCGTCGATTGTGAGGTCGAGCGCGACCTTGAGCGGCTCGTCGCCCCGGCCGTCGTTGTCGATATGGTCCTCGAAGGAATAGGTTCCGTCGGGCAGCTCGGAAATCAGGGCGCGCATCTGCCGGCTCGCGCGGCGCGAAATCTCCTCCATCGCGGCGGCCACGGTGTCGTCGCCGAAGCTGTCGAGCAGATCGTGCAGCCTCGCCGTGCCGAGGTCGAGCGCTCCGAGCTGGGCGTTGAGATCGCCGTAATTGCTCCCTGGCAGCCGACCGTTGGCGAGCAGGATGTCGACGATGTCCTGGTTGATCGCGCCGCGGTCGGCGAACTTCACCGGCGGGATGCGCACCCCCTCCTGCATGATGTCGCTGGCCGTCGGGTTGTAGTTCCCGGCCACGTTGCCGCCGACATCGAGCCAATGGCCCACCGAAGCCAGGTAGCAGAACAACGCGCCGTTCCTGAAAATCGGCTTGACGATCTTGATGTCGTTGAGATGGGTCGCGCCGACATAGGGATCGTTGAGCAGGTACAGGTCGCCGTCCTTCGGGCCCCCGTCGGCGTCGGCGCGGGCGATCGCCGCCTTGGTGGCGTAGCTCATCGCGCCGATGAAGACCGGCAGGCCCTGCTTGCCCATCGCCACGGTCTCGCCGTCCGCGTCGTAGACGCCGTGGCTGCCGTCGCGCGCCTCGGCGATGACCGGGCTGAACGCGGCGCGGAACAGGGTCGCGTCCATCTCGTCGACGAGCTGCTCCAGCCGCCCGCGGATGACGGCGAGGGTCACGGGATCGAGGTTGGCGGCGGACATCGGGGACCCGGATGCAGGCGTTGCAACGATTATCGATGATGGCATAGTGCCCGAACCGAGTCATGCCCGCCCGGGCCAGGAGGAAGCCGGATGGAGATCCGCAAGATCGTCACCGTCGTCGAAGAGACCCGCCGCGAGCTCGATCGGCCGGTGGAGCCGGCGACCCGCCAGGCTGCGGCGATCGCGGTGATCGCAAACCCCTATGCCGGGGTCTACGACGAGGAGCTGGAGGAGCTGCAGAAGGCGGGAGCCGAGCTCGGCGCCCTCCTGGTGCGGCGCGCGACCGATGCGCTCGGCATCGACGGAGCGACGGTCGACAGCTACGGCAAGGCGGCGATCGTGGGCGAGAACGGGGAACGCGAGCATGCGGCCGCGGTGATGCATCCCAGGATGGGCAAGCCGGTGCGCGAGATCGTCGGCCCGGCGAAGTCGATCATGCCGTCCACCAAGAAGATCGGCGGGCCGGGCACGGTCATCGATTGCCCGCTGCACCACAAGCACGAGATGTGGACGTTCAGCCATTTCGACGCGATGCAGGTCTCGGTCACGGACGCGCCGCGCGCGGACGAGATCGTGGTCGTGGTCGCGGTGAGCGACTCCGGCCGCCCGTTCCATCGGGTCGGCGAGGATCTGGTCGTCGGCGACCTGATGTCCAAGAACGAGTAGATGACCCTCATCGCGCCCTTCCGGGCGATCGTTCCGACGCCGGTGCACGCCCAGGCCGTGGCCGCGCCGCCCTATGATGTTCTGTCGAGCGCCGAGGCGCGTGTGCGCGCCGCCGGAAATCCGCTGAGCTTTCTCCATGTCTCCAAGCCGGAGATCGACCTCCCCAAGGGAATCGCGGGAGACGATCCCGCCGTGTACGCCAGGGCGGCGGAGAACATGGCCCGGTTGAAGGCTAACGGCACGATCGGCCTCTCGGAACGTGCCCATCTCTACGCCTACCGCGCCGAGACCGGCGACCGACGCCAGACCGGCATCGCGGGCGCGGCGCCGGTCGAGGCCTATCGCGACGGTCGGATTCGCAGGCACGAGCTCACCCGGCCCGCCAAGGTGATGGACCGGGCGCGGCAGATCGAAGCGGTGCAGGCCCATACCGGCCCGGTCATGCTGTCCCACAGGGACGATCCGGCCGTGGCCGAAGCGATCGCCGCGGTAGCCGCCGGACCGCCGACGCTGGAGGCCGAGGTCGACGGCATCCGCCATTCGGTCTGGTTCGCGGGCGGGGATGCGGGCGCGGCGCTCGTCGAAGCGGTGCGGGGGCTCGATACGCTCTATGTCGCCGACGGCCACCACCGTTCCGAGGCGGCGACCAGGGTCGGCGGAACGAGCTTCCTCGTGGTGAGCTTTCCCGAGAGCCAGATGCGCATCCTCGATTACAACCGGGTCGTGCGCGACCTCGGCGGCCACTCACCGGACGCGTTTCTCGCCGCGCTCGGTGCCGACTTCTCAGTGGCTTCTTCGGACGTGCCCGCGCGGCCGGATCGTCCGGGCCGGTTCGGGCTCTATCTGGCGGGCCGGTGGTACAGGCTTGCGCGCAGAGAGGCACCGGCGGAGAACGGCGATCCAACGGCCGGGCTCGATGCCGATATCCTGTCCCGGACCGTGCTCGCGCCCCTGCTCGGAATCGAGGACGTCAGGAACGATCCGAGGATCGATTTCGTCGGCGGAAGCCGCGGTCTGGACGGGCTCGCGGCGCGGGTGGATTCGGGCGAGATGGCGGCCGCTTTCGCGCTCTATCCGGTGAGCCTCCGCCAGCTCTTCGCCGTCGCCGACGCCGGCCGGGTCATGCCGCCCAAATCCACCTGGTTCGAGCCCAAGCTCGCCGACGGGCTCCTGTCGCTCCCACTGGACGGGTGAGATGGCGACGCTGGACGAGACATACGACCCGATCGAGGGAAGCTGCAACTCCTGCCGGTTCTATGACCCCACCGCTTTCGGCGAGGCCAATTACGGCCATTGCCGTCGCTACCCGCCAGTCGCGGTGGAAAAGCAGGCCGCCAGCGTGCCGCGCGGGATCTGGCCGGTGGTGGGCTATGACGACAGCTGCGGCGAATACCGGCCGCGACCGCTCACATGAGACTCGGCAGCCAGAGAGCGAGCGGCGGGAAGGCCACCAGGATCAGAATGAGTATCGTGTCGCACAGCAGGAACGGAGCGGCGGCGCTCGCCACGTGCATCAGCGTGGTCCCCCTGGGCGCGACCCCCATCATCACGTAGAGCAGGAGCCCGAAGGGCGGCGTGGTGCCCGCCATCTCGATGGTGATCAGCACGAACAGGCCGAACCAGATCAGGTCGAAGCCGAGGGTCTGCGCCAGCGGGAAGAAGATCGGCACCGTGATCAGCATCATCGAGGTTGCGTCCATGAACATGCCGAGCAGCAGCAGGACGCAGAACATCGCGAACAGGATGGTCAGCCGGTGCACCTCGAAGCCGGTCACCCATTCGAGCATCCCCTGGCTCGCGCCCGAAAACGCGAGGAGCTGGCTGAACACGGTGGAGTTCATCAGGATGAAGAACACCATCGCGCCGACCTTGAGGGTCGCGTCGACGGCGACGAAGATCGCCTGGAAGGTCAGCTTCCGGTAGGCGGCGGCGAGGATCATCACCGACATCACGCCGATCGCCGCGGCCTCCGTCGGGGTGGCCCATCCGAAGATGATGAAACCGATCACCATGAAGATCACGAAACTCATCGGCAGGATGTTGGTGGCGACGACCCGTGCCTTCTCGCCCCAGCCGGTCCGCTCGACGTCGTAGGCGGGCGCGGAGCCGGGAGAAATCCAGAGCTGCAGGATGATCAGGCAGGCGTAGAGGAAGGCGAGCGTGAATCCGGGGATGAACCCCGCGATCAGCAGCTTGCCGACATCGATGTTGGCGACGCTGGCGAGCAGCACACCGAGCGCGGACGGCGGGATGATCATGGCAAGCCCGCCGGTGCCGAGGATCGGGCCCATCGACATGCGCCGGCTGTAACCTCGGCGCTGCATCTCCGGCACCATCAGCGAACCCAGCATCGCGGTGTTGGCCATCGAGGAGCCGGTGAGCGTGGAGAAGATCGAGCCGCCGGCGACCGTCAGGAAGCAGAGCCGGCCGGGCAGCCGACCGAACAGCACCTCCAGGCCGTCGAACACCCGTATCGCAAGCCCGGTGTGGAAGAACAGAGATCCCATCATGATGAACATCGGCACCGGACCGAGGGTGAACCGACTGATCAGGACGGTCGAGTTTTCGACCACCTGCGGCACCACGGCGAGGTTCCAGCCGTTGAAGTAAAGCCAGCCCAGGATGTTGGTCGACAGGAACGCGAAGGCGACCGGCATGCCGAGCGCCATCATGCCGACGATCAGACCGAGCAGGAGAATGAACGCCCAGTACCACTCCACGGTCAGACGTTCTCCCGCACCTCGGTCCGGTCCCCGTACATGGAATCGATGCCGATCAGGTAGCGTCCGAATTCGACCGCCACCAGCGCGAAGCAGAACGGCATCGGGAAAATCAGGTACCAGAGCGGGATTTCCTCCGCCCGAATATCGAGCGTCCCGCGCTCTATGGACTCCACCAGCACGCCCCACGAGTACCAGGCGAATACGCAGGACGCGACGATGCAGGCCAGATAGGAGGTCTTCGCCATCCCCCATTGGACGCGTGGCGGGACGATCGAGGTCACCGCTTCGATGAAGACGTGGCCCTTGATCCGTACCAGATACGGGGCGGCCAGCATGGCGAACCACAGGAGGCCGTATTCGACCACCGGCACCGAGTAGGTCCAGGGCTGCATGCCGACATAGCCGCCGAGGAGCCTCAGCAACACGTCGACGCAGATCAGCACGAATATGCCGAAGACGACGACGCCGGCGAGAGCACGCAGCAGGTTGAGGAGCGCGTTGTACGCGCGGATGACGCCGCCCATGCCGCTTCCTGCCTGACGCATTTCGTCCGGGCCGCGCGCCGGACGCCGCAGGGTCCGGCGCGCTTGTACGTTACGCCGGGCCCGCCTAAGCTCTCAACGACAGGCTGATGTGTCGAGCGTGCAAAAGCAAGCGCGAAACCGCGGATCGACGCGGCAGTAATCGTAAGCCGGTCGCGCGGATGCCTGCCAAAGGCGGAATCAAGGGAGGAAACGTATCAATGACGGCCAGATCGAATTTCACGCTTGCGGTCGCGGCGGCGGCAGCGGCGCTCACCGCCTGGAGCATACCGGCGGTCGCGGCTACCCAGATCCAGGCCCTGGCCTGTTTCCAGCGGAACCACGACTACGTCAACGCGCTGCACGAGCATTTCATCGACACGGTCAACAAGGCCAACGGCCCCGTGAGCATCAAGTACAGGGGCGGGCCGGAGGTCATTCCCTGGAAAGGCCAGGGCAGCGCCATCCAGCGCGGGCTCGTGGACATGATCTACTGCCCTGGCACCTATTACTCTGGGATCCTGGCGGAAGGCCGGTTGCCGGGCGCGCACAACAAGTCGCTCGAAGAGATCCGCTCCAACGGCGGCTGGGACATGATGCAGGAAGCCTGGGGCAAGGGCCTGAATTCGCGCATCCTGGCCTGGACCTTCCAGAACGGACAGCGGTTCTACGTCTATACGCGGTTCAAGCCCAAGCTCAGCAAGACGACCGGGATCGACCTGAAGGGCGTGAAGATGCGCTCCACCGGCCTTTACAAGGCCTTCATGCGCAGGATGGGCGCGACCCCGATCGTCATCTCTCCGAGCGACGTCTACTCGGCGCTGGAGCGCGGGGTGGTCGAGGGCCTGGCCTGGCCCTGGGGTTCGGTCAACACCTACGGCTGGGGGAAGTTCCTCAAATACCGGGTCGAGCCGTCCTTCTTCGGCGCCACGATGCTGGTGCTGGTCAACAAGAAAAAATACGATTCGATGACCCGCGAGGAGAAGGACTTCCTCGACAATATGGGCCGGCAATTCGAAAAGACCGCCGACGAGGCGGTGATCCGGCTCGGCAAGCGCGACGACGAGGCGCTCGCGAAAGCCGGGGTGCAGTGGCTCAAGCTCGAGGGCGAGTATCGCGAAGCCTATGTGCGCACGATCTACGGCGCCAAGTGGGCGGAGAACGATGCCCTCGCCGACAAGTTCATCGTCGACTACAAGACCCTCAAAGGAAAGCTCTACGATCCCGGCAAGTAAGACGGTTCGGATCGTCCGAGCGCGCGGCGCCGCCTCCGGGCGGCGCCGTTTTTCTTGCTCCGCACCGTCGTCCGCCGGCGCGCCGCCTACTCCCCCGCGATATCGACGATGCGGCGTGGCGAGGCGTGGACGCCGAGCGTCTTGAGCGGCACCTCGCCGGTGACGCGGAAGCCGTGGCGCTGGCCCGGCGGCAGGATCAGGGTGACGCCCGGTTCGAGCGCGACCGTGCCCGCTTCGCCCTCGGCCCAGGCTTCGCCGGTCCCTTCGAGAACGGTGATCACCTCGACATAAGGATGCGAATGCTCGGGCGTCCGGTAGCCGGGCGGGGACACCTGGATCCCGGTGCGGAGCGGCGTCGAACCTTCCGCGTCCCCGACCAGCGTGCGATAGGTCGCGCCGCCGGGAAACCGCTCCTCGGCGACCGCCGCGTGATGAACGACTTTCATGTCCCCTCCCCTCGCCGCTATCCGTCGAGCCCGGCCAGTTTTTCCAGCACGCGCATTGCGGCACGCCGTTCACCCGCGGGAATCGGTGCGAGTATGCGTTCCTGTGCGCGTTCCACCGCGTCGATAGCCGATTCCATTGCCGTCAGCCCTTCCACCGTGAGGTGGAGCGCGTTGGTGCGCCGATCCCCGGCCTGACGCTCGCGCCGGATCAGGCCGCGCCGTCCCAGGCGGCGCAGGATCTCGGTCAGCGTGCTGCGGTCGACCCCCGTCATCCTGACCAGGTCGGTCTGGCTGATACCGGGATTCTGGTGGACGCTGAGCAGGACCGCGAACTGGCGCGGCGTCGGGCCGTCCTCGCCCACCTCTTCCACGAACAGGTCGACGGCGCGCTGTTGCGACCGGCGCAGCAGATGGCCCACCGCGCCGTGCAGATCGTAGTTGTCGGCGTCTGGCTGGACGGTAATGTCGTTGGCCGGGTCGGCACCGTCGCGCATGGTCGATCCCAAAATAATCTGTACACGGATTAAATTCTTCGCTAGAGTGATTGTCAACACCCAAGGCGAATTGCAGCGGAGCGCCGATCATGGAATTCGGGATGCAGTTCTTTCCGTGCGTGGGGCCTGATCAGCGCCCGGCGGACGAGTATTTCGCGGACTGTCTCAAGCTGTGCGAGCTGTGCGACGAGTACGGCTACACCCACATCCGCACGGTCGAGCACTACTTCCACCCCTATGGCGGATACAGCCCCAACCCGATCGTTTTCCTGACCGCCGCCTCGCAGCGCAGCAGGACCGCGCGGATGGTGACTGGCGCGGTGCTGCCGGTGTTCAACAACCCGCTCAAGCTGGCGGGCGAGATCGGCATGCTGGATGCCATTTCGGGCGGACGGCTGGAGGTGGGCTTCGCCCGCGCCTTCCTGCCGCACGAATATCAGCGCTTCGGCGT
The DNA here is from genome assembly GCA_965202835.1 of Alphaproteobacteria bacterium. Taxonomy (GTDB): domain Bacteria; phylum Pseudomonadota; class Alphaproteobacteria; order MPNO01; family MPNO01; genus MPNO01. The sequence goes on from CBDBCA010000005.1 coordinate 364,722, forward strand.
TTCGCTGGACGAATCCGTTGTCCGCTTCGACGAGGGCATGGCGCAGGTCCGGCGTCTGCTCGAGGAAGAGAACGTCACCGAGAAGGGACAGTTCCACAGCTTCGAGAACGTCACCTCCCTGCCCCGCCCGACCCAGAAGCCGCGCCCGAAATTCTGGACCGCCGCCTTCACCACCCCGCAATCCTTCGAGAAAGCCGGCCGGCAGGGCAACTGGATCATGGCGATCCCGATCGGCGGCGCGGCGATGCGCGAGCTCTGCGACATCTACCGCGAGGCCTGGGACAAGGCCGGCCACAAGGGCGAAGCCCGGGTGATGCTCGCCTTCCACATGTACTGCCACGACGACGAGGGCGAGGCGGCGAGGATCGCGCGCGGCCCTCTCAACCGCTATCTCGCCTCGCTGGTCGACGCGGCGTCCGACTGGATCAGCGGTACCTCGTCCGCCGACTACAAGGGTTACGACAAGATGATCGACGCCCTGAAGCGGGAAAACTTCGATTCCCAGGTCGAGAAGGGCGCCGCCTGGGTCGGCACGCCGGGCCAGCTGGTGGACCGGATCGGCGCCTATGCCGAGATGGTCGGCGGGATCGACGACGCCTCGCTCCAGGTCAATTTCCACGACATGAGCCTCGACGATGCCGAGCGTTCCGTCCGCCTGTTCGGCGAGCGGGTGATGCCCCATTTCGGCGACGCCCGGGCGGCGGCGGAGTAACCCGGCCGGGGCCCAAACCGACCGGATCGCAACCCCTCATTGCGCCGCGCGCCCCATCGCGCGGCGCTTTTTCGTCCGGCAGGAAGGAAGGACGCATGGAGCCCCACCGGATCGACGTGCACCACCACATCCTCCCGCCCGACTACGTCGCGGCCGTGGGCGACGACCGTATCGGGCCGCTGATCCTCGCCGGGCGCACGCCGGAATGGACGCCGGCGATGTCGGTCGAGGCGATGGACCGCCACGGCATCGCCACCGCGGTGACCTCGATCTCCGCGCCGGGGCTGTGGTTCGGCGACAACGAGGAATCGGTCCGCCTCGCACGGCTGTGCAACGAATACGCCGCCGCGATCCGGCGCGACCACCCGGGCCGGTTCGGGGTGTTCGCGAGCCTGCCGCTTCCCGATGTCGACGCGAGCCTCGCCGAGATCGAGTACGCGCTGGACACACTCGAAGCCGACGGAATCGGGCTGCTGACGAGCTACGGAGACCGCTATCCCGGCGATCCGGCGTTCGCGCCGGTGTTCGACGAACTCGACCGGCGCGGGACCGTGGTCTATTTCCACCCGACCAACGCACCGTGCAGCCAGTGCCTGCCGGAGATCCCGGCGGCGACGCTCGACTTCCCGTTCGACACCACGCGGGCGGTCGTGAGCCTGCTCTATTCGGGCACCTTCGCGCGCTGCCGGAACATCCGCTTCATCTTCTCCCACGCCGGCGGGACGGTGCCTTTCCTGGCCGAGCGCATCGCCCGGCTCGGCGCCCGCCCGGGATTCAAGGAAAAGGTGCCCAACGGCGTCCTGCCGGAGCTGGAACGGCTCTACTACGACACCGCGCTGTCGGCCAACTGGCTCGCCTTCCGCAGCCTCCTGGAGCTGGTGACGCCCGACAAGGTGCTGTTCGGAAGCGACTATCCCTTCGCGCCGGAGGCGACGATGGCCGCGACGGTCAAGGGGCTGATCGACCTGGGCCTCGAACCGGACGTGCTGCAAGGCATCGGGCGCGACAACGCGCTCGCCCTGTTCCCCGGCATCACGGCAGGATGACGATCTTTCCGAAGAAGCCGCGCTCTTCCATCAGCCGTTCCGCCGCTCCGGTCTCGGCGAGCGGAAAGGTATGGCTCACCACCGGCGCCAGGCGGCCTGCGGCGACATATTCGATCGAACGCTGGACATCTTCCTGCGAATAGCTGTTGGAGCCCAGCACGTCGAGCTCGCGGACCCAGATATAGCGGAGGTCGGTGGCCGGATCGTGACCCGCCGTGGCGCCGCAGGTGAGCACCCGGCCGCCGCGTTTCGCGGTCCTGAGACACGGCGCCCAGGTATCGCCGCCGGTGAAGTTGACCACCACGTCGCAACCCTTCTTGCCGGAGGCGAGCCACGCGGCCCTTGAGAAATCCTCCTCCGAGTAGTCGATGACGTGATCGGCGCCCAGCACCGTCAGGCGCTCGCATTTCTCCGCCGAGCCCGCCGCGGCGATCACCGTCGCTCCGCTCATTTTGCCGAACTGGAGGCAGGCCATGCCGACGCCGCCGCTCGCCCCCAGAACCAGCATGGTCTCGCCCGCCGCGAGCCTTCCGCGCGTATAGAGCATCCGGTGCGCGGTGCCGTAGTTGATCGGGATCGCCGCAGCGGTCTCGAAGGACAGGTTGTCGGGCAGGCGGACGAGGTTCCTGGCGGGCACGATGACGAGCTCGGCAAGCCCGCCCAGGATCTCCTCGCCCATCATCCCGTCATCGGTCTGCGGGTTCATGGTCACCCGCTCGCCGGGCGACCAACCCTCGACCCCGGGGCCGAGCGTGTCGATTACCCCCGCGACGTCGCCGCCGGAGATGAACGGCATCGGCACCGGAAAACCAGGCATCCCGCGCCGCACGAAGATGTCCAGGTGGTTGAGCCCGCAGGCCTTGACCGCCACCCGCACCTCGCCCGGCCCCGGTTCGGGGTCGGGCCAGTCGCGGTAGACGATGTTCTCGATCGCGCCCTGTTCTTCGATGACCGCCGCTTTCAATGCATTCCTCCCTAGTGTCCTGATTCCGAAGTTTTGATGATTTCCCTTTGTCGTTCGGCGGCATCGAGAGTACGCAGGCAGAAGCGTTTGATTGTGGCCAGGATGTCGTCGGCTGACTTGGTCCAGCGGAAGGGTCTGGGGTTGGCATTGACGCTGTCGATGTAGCCGCGAATGGCCTGTTCGAGTTCCTGGGTCGAGCGATGGGCCCCGCGCCGGAGCTGCTTTTCGGTCAACAGCGCGAAGAAGCGCTCGACCTGGTTGAGCCAGGAGGCGCCGGTCGGGGTGAAGTGGACATGCCAGCGCGGATGGCCGGCCAGCCAGCGCCGGACGGCCGGGGTCTTGTGGGTTGCGTAGTTGTCCATCACCAGATGGACGTCGAGGTCGGCGGGCACCCGGGCTTCGAGGGTGCGCAGGAACTCGCGGAACTCGCGGCTGCGGTGGCGCGCAAAACACTGGCCGATGACCTTGCCGGTGGCGATGTCGAGCGCCGCGAACAGCGTGGTGGTGCCGTGGCGCATGTAGTCATGGGTGCGCCGCTCGACCTGGCCGGGCCGCATGGGCAGCATCGGCTGGGAACGATCCAGCGCCTGGATCTGGCTCTTCTCGTCGACGCACAGCACCAGCGCGCGTTCCGGCGGGTCGAGATAGAGACCGACGATGTCGCGCACCTTCTCCACAAACAACGGGTCGGTAGACAGCTTGAAGGTCTCCGAGCGGTGCGGCTGCAGGCCGAAGGCTTGCCAGATCCGGTGAATGGTAGACGGCGCGTAGCCCACCGCGCGGGCCATCGAGCGCAGGCTCCAATGCGTGCCGTCGGGCGGCGTCTCTTCCAGGGTGCGTGCGATAACCGCCGCGATCTGCTCGTCGCCGATCTTGCGCGGAGCCCCGGAACGAGGCTCGTCGTAAAGCCCGTCCAGCCCGCGCTCGGCGAAGCGCCGGCGCCACTTGCCGACCGTGTTCGCGTCCGCCCCCACCCGCGCGACGATCGCCTTGTTCTCAAGCCCGTCCGCCGCCGCCAGAACGATCCGCGCCCGCCGCGCCAGCCCCTGGGCCGTCTTCCGGCGCCGGGCCAGGCCCTCAAGCTCACGCCGCTCCGCCGCCGACAAGACAATCGCCACCGCCGCTCTGCTCACCGATCAGCCCTCCAATACAACCGATGAACATATTCTAATAAACTTCTCGATCAGGACACTAGCGTCGTCGCCCCCCTGCCGTCATGGTCGGCGAAGGCCGACCATCCACGTTTTGTTTTTTTTGTCCAACGACTGAAAAACTCGTGGATGGTCGGCCTTCGCCGACCATGACGGGGTGAGAAATTAACGCCCGCCGTCGTGGATGAACCGGTTGACCCCGACATCCTCCCGCCAGCCGCGCCGCCATGCTTCGAGCAGAGGCTCGCGCATCTTCGCGTTGCGCGCCGCGACCGCCTCGATATCGGCGCGCAGGCCGGGCATCGCGGACTCGACCTCGTCCCGGAGCGCGTCCTCGTCGATGCCGGTGAGGCGCCGGTTTTCCAGCACGATCCGGCCGTCGACGATGACCGTCTCCACGCTCTCCCCGCTCTCGGCGAATACCGTCTGACGCGCCGCGCTGTTCAGTGGGACATATTGCGGCGCGGACAGGTCGATCACCGAAATGTCGGCCTTCATGCCGGGGCGGATCGAGCCGATTTCGCCGGCGAGCCCGAGCGCGCGCGCCCCGCCCAGCGTTGCGCAGGCGATGGTATCCGCGGCGGTGGGCGGGCCGGGCTCCGGGTTGGTCACCGCGGCGAGCCCGGCGAACGCCTTCATCGCGTGGAACATGTTCTGAGAATCGCCGCAGGAGCAGTTGTCGCAACCGATCGCGGTCGGCACGCCGGCATCGAGATAGCCGCGGATCGGCGGCACGCCGGATCGGGTCTTCAAATTGCCGACCGGGTTGAGGATCACGTTGGTTCCGGTCTCGGCGAGGATCTCGATCTCGTCGGGACGCATCCAGACGCTGTGGGCCAGCCCGACATTGGCCCCGAGCAGCCCGCAAGATCGCAGGTACTTCACCTGGGAGCCGTCGTGTTCCGGCATGAACAAGCGCCCCGCCACCGCCATGCTTCGCGACTCATAGATATGGGTGATGACCGGAAGATCGTGCTCGGCGGACAGCGCCGCCAGTCCCTCCAGCAGACGGGGTGTGCAGAATTCCGGGCTGGTCGGGCCGAGCGCCCAGCGAAAGCGCGGCGATGCCGCGCGGTATTCGAGATAGCGATCCCGCACATGCGCCAGCGGATCGAAGCCGCCGGGCTCGACCGAAGCACCGAGATGGCGGTGAAACTCCTCCGGGACGACTTCCTTCCAGAACGGCACCCGCTCGATCCCGGGAATGTCACCGACCTGAAGGGAGAAGGTGCAGCGGATGCCGATCTCCTCGTAGGCCGCGACGACGGTTTCGAGATGCTCGGGATCGAACGGAAACAGCGTCAGCATGTCCTGGATCGTCGTCATGCCGGACCGGAGGCACTCCGCCGCGCCCAGCAGCGTGCGCGCGCGGACCTCTTCGACGGAGCGCCTGGGATAGGCGGGCGGCAGGGCGTGGAGCAGCCACAGCTCCAGCGGCAGGGTCTCGAAACAGCCCTTCAGCAGCACGTCGTGCGAGTGGTAATGCGCGTTGACGAACCCTGGCAGGACGAGCTTGCCGGAAGCGTCGATGGTCCGGTCGGCGGGGCCGAGTCCGTCGCCGACGCGCGCGATCCGGTCGCCTTCGACCAGCACGTCGGCGACCGTTGGAAGATCAGTGTCGCCGTCGTGGTCGTAGACCCGTCCGCCGCGGATCAGGATGCTGGGCGTTCCCTTTACCATTCGTGCCCCGGCTCTGGATGGGATCACTATAGCGCGACGCCCCCGGACGGTAAGCTGGCGCCATGAGCCCAGCCGCCGTTCAAGTCGTGCGCGCGCTCGCCGCCACGCTTGCGGTGCAGGCGATGGTCACCATGGCGACGCTGACCGTGCCGGTCTTCGCGCCCGAGGCGGCCGGCGATATCGGACTCGACGCCGCGAATATCGGAATCTTCGCATCCCTGGTCTATTCCGGAGCGATGACGGCGTCGCTGCTGAGCGGCGGGATCGTCCCGCGCTACGGCCCGATCCGCATGAGCCAGGCGGGGCTCTTGATCTCCATCGCGGCGCTCGCGCTCACGACGACGGCCTGGTGGCCGGTGCTCGCTATCGCGGGGTTCCTGCTTGGCGTGGGGCTGGGCCCGGCGACGCCGGCGAGCTCCCACATCCTCGCCCGGCACACGCCGGCGCGGTTCTCGTCGCTGGTCTTCTCCATCAAACAGACCGGGGTGCCGCTTGGCGGAATGCTGGCGGGCGCGCTGGTGCCGCTGTTCGTCATCGAGTTCGGCTGGCGCGGCGCCTCCTGGGCGGTCGCCGCGATGTGCCTGTTCTGCATCCTCGCCATCCACCCCACGCGGCGGCATTTCGACATCGAGCTCAAGGCGGAACGGCAAAACTTCCGGAGCAACGTCGCCGGCCCGCTCCGGCTGGTACTCGCGCATCCGGTGCTGCGGCGGCTCTGCTTCGCTTCCTTCTTCTTCGCCGCCATCCAGCAATGCTTCAGCGTTTTCCTCGTCACCTACCTGGTCAACGGGGTCGGAATGGGGTTCGTCAAGGCGGGGCTCACGCTTTCCATCGCGCAGCTTGCGGGGATCGTCGGCCGCATCCTTTGGGGCGGGCTCGCGGACTGGATCGGCCGGCCGCAGCCGGTGCTGGGCGCGCTCGGCGTCGCCATGGGCATCGCCGGGTTCGCCGCTGCGTGGTTCGACGCCGACTGGTCCTGGTGGGCGATCGTCGGCGTCTGCATCGTGCTCGGTGCGACGGGCGTCGGCTGGAACGGGGTGTTCCTGTCCGAAGTCGCCCGCATCGCGCCGGGCGACCAGGCCAGCCGGGCGACGGGAGGAGCGCTGTTCATCACGTTCTTCGGCGTCGTCACCGCTCCGCCGATATTCGGTGGGATCGCGGCGCTGACCGGATCGTTCGGCCATGGTTTTATTGTCTTCGCGGCTTGTGCCCTGGTCTCGGGCGTCGTGGTTCTGCGGGGCCGCTGGACCGCTTGATGACCGGCGAGACCGCCGCATAGTTTTGCCACCAACCCGAATGCCAGCCGCGAAGGAGGAAACATGAAAGTCGGATTTATCGGCCTCGGCCGTATGGGACAGGCCATGGCACGGCGTCTCCTAGAGGCCGGCCACGAGGTCAGGGGATACAACCGGACATACGAGAAGGCGGCCGCGCTCGCCCCGGCGGGAGCCGAAATCGTGCGCGGCATCGCCGATGCCGCGGCCGATCGGGAGGTGACGATCACCATGCTCGGCGCGGACGACGACCTCGCGCTGGTCATGGAAGACGAGAACGGCCTCGTGGCGGCGATGCCCGAGGGCGGGATCCATCTCGGCATGGGCACCCACAGCGTCGCCATGAGCCGCAGGGCCGCCGCCATGCACGCGGATGCCGGCCAGATCTATGTCGCCGCCCCGGTGCTCGGCCGTCCCGACGCCGCCGCGGCGGGGCAGCTCGGGATCCTCACCGGCGGGCCGCGCGAGGCGATAGAGACCTGTCGGCCGCTGTTCGAGGCGATGGGCCGGCGCTCGTTCGATGCCGGCGAAGCGCCGGAGGCCGCGGCCTCCCTGAAACTCGCCAACAATTTCGTGCTCGGCTGCGCGATCGAGGTGATGGGCGAGGCGTTCGCGCTGGTCCGACGCTACGGCGTCAGACCCGAAACCCTGTACGACATGCTGACCGACGGAATATTCGACTGCACCGGCTACAAGGTCTATGGCGACATCATCGCCAAGGAGGACTGGGACCGGGTCGGAATGACCGCCTCGCTCGGCCTCAAGGACGCCAACCTGGCGCTGGCCGCGGCGGAATCGGCCGGGGTGCCGCTGCCGTCCGCCAATGTGTGGCGCGACCGGCTGATCGGGGCCATCGCGCATGGCGACGGCGAGCGCGACTGGGCGGTCGTGGCGCGCGATCAGGCGCGCGCGAGCGGGCTCGAATAACGCGCCGCGATTGATGAAGCGGCGTCGATGTGAAAATCTTGCATTGGACGGCTTACCGGCGCGCAGCGGCGTCGGAACGACTCGAGAGGACGAACGATGGCATCCGATACTGCCAGGCCCGCAGAAATCGATCCGGCCGATCTCGAACCGCATTACGACTGGGGCCGGGCGATCCCGGCACCGGGACACGGCGGCGTCGACACCGAGGAACGCGTCAACTTCGACCGGCTGCGCAATTACCGCCTTGGGCGCGCCAAGCAGGCGCTGGAAAACTCCGGGCTGGGCGCGCTGCTCTGCTTCGATAACAACAATATCCGCTACCTCACCGGAACCGCCATCGGCGAGTGGTCGCGCGACAAGATGTCCCGCTACGCGCTGCTGATGCAGGGCGAGGAGCCGCATGTCTGGGATTTCGGCTCGGCCGCCTCGCACCACCGGATCCATGCCCCCTGGCTCAGGGACGAGAACATCCACGCGGGCATGCTGGGGCTGCGCGGCACGGTGCCGCCCGATGCCGGGCTGATGACCAGGGCGGCCGAACAGATCAAGTCGATGCTCGACGAGGCCGGCGTGGGCGACATGCCGATCGGCGTCGACATTTGCGAGCCGCCGATGCTGTTCGAGCTGCAAAAGCGCAATATCGAGGTGCGCGACGGCCAGCAGGTGATGCTCGATGCGCGCGAGGTCAAGAACATCGACGAGATCGTGCTGCTCAACCAGGCCGCCGGCATGGTCGATGCCGTCTATCACATGATCGGCGAGGAGCTGAAACCCGGCGTGCGGGAGAACGACATCGTCGCCCGCGCCAACAAGCTGCTCTACGAGATGGGTTCCGACGACGTCGAGGCGATCAACGCGATCTCGGGCGAGCGCTGCAGCCCGCACCCGCATAACTTCACCGACCGGATGGTGCGCCCAGGCGATCAGGCCTTCTTCGACATCCTGCACGGCTATATGGGCTACCGCACCTGCTACTACCGGACGTTCAATGTCGGGCGCGCGAGCGAGGTGCAGGAAGACGCCTACAAGCAATGCCGCGAATGGCTGGACGCGGCGATCGAGCTGGTGCGGCCCGGCGTCTCGACCGACGAGATCGCCGCCGTCTGGCCGGAAGCGGAAGAGTTCGGCTTCGCCGGCGAGATGGAGGCGTTCGGCCTCCAGTTCGGGCACGGGCTCGGCGTCTCGATCCACGAACGGCCGATCATCAGCCGGCTGATCTCGATGGAAGACCCCAAGGAAATCAAGGAAGGCATGGTCTTCGCGCTGGAAACCTATTGCCCGGCGAAGGACGGCTACTCCGCCGCCCGCATCGAGGAAGAAGTCGTCGTCACCGACGAGGGTCCCCGGGTGATCAGCCTCTACCCGGCGGAGGACCTGCCGATCTCCGCCAAATACTGAACCTGACAGGGAGGGAGACCTTGGCAAACGAGACCGAAGAGGCCAGGCCGGACCTCGCCAACGACGACATCGGCGAGGAGGCCCGGCTTGCGCTCTGGCGCTCCCAGCTCGAGATCCGCCATGTCGAGCAGCGCGCCCACGACCTGTTCCTGCAGAACCTGATCAAGGGGACCGTCCACCTGTCGCTCGGACAGGAAGCGGTCGCGGCCGGGTTCGCGGTGGCGATGGAAGAGGGCGACTACACGTTCTGCACCTATCGCGGCCACGCCCACACGCTCGCGCGGGGCGCATCCATGTCGGGGGTGCTTGGCGAGCTGATGGCCCGCGAGTGCGGGTTGCTCAACGGCAAGGGCGGCTCGATGCACCTGACCAGCGTGGAGCACGGCGCGATGGGCTCCTACGCCATCATCGGCGCCCATCTGCCGATCGCCATGGGCGCGGCGTGGTCGGCGCAATATCGTGGCACGAAACAGGTTTCGGTCTGCTTCTTCGGCGACGGGACCACCAATATCGGCGCCTTCCACGAGGCCCTCAACATGGCGCAGATCTGGAAGCTGCCGGTGATCTTCGTGTGCGAGAACAACCTCTACATGGAATATACGCCGATCGGCGACGTGACCGCCGTCGAGCATCCCGCGGCAGATCGCGCCTCGGCCTACGGCATGGAATCGATCATCGTCGACGGCAATGACGCGGACGCGGTCTACCGCGTCGCGCAGGCGGCCTACGCCAGGGCTCGGTCGGGTGGCGGCCCCTCTCTGATCGAGGCCAAGACCTACCGCCAGTGCGGGCACTCGCGCGCCGACCCGGGCGCCTACCGCCCGGACGAGGAGGTGCAGGAATGGCTCGCCCGGGACCCGATCCCGGCCTATCGCCGGAGGCTGCTCGATTTCGGCTTCGCGGAGGCCGTGATCGGCGGCATCGAATCGGAGGTGCTCGCGGCGGTGGACGAGGCGACCGACACCGCCAAGGCGTCGCCCGAACCGCCGCCCGAAATCCTCGAGACCGAGGTCTATGCCGATGGAGGCGCGGCATGGCGGAACTGACCTGCCGCGAGGCGGTCGCGGCGGCGATCGCCCAGGAGATGAAGCGCGACCCCTCGGTGGTGTTCCTCGGCGAGGACATCGGCGCGGCGGGCGGGGTGTTCAAAACCACCGTCGGGCTGTTCGAGGAGTTCGGGCCCGATCGGGTGCGCGACACGCCGATCTCGGAACAGGCGATCATCGGCGCCGCGATGGGGGCCGCGATGACCGGGCTCCGACCCATCGCGGAGTTAATGTTCTCGGACTTCTTCGCCGTATGCTGGGATCTGGTGGCCAACGAGATCGCCAAGTCGCGTTACATGACCAACGGCCAGGTCTCCTTCCCGCTGGTCATCCGCAGCGCCAACGGCGGCGGCGCGCGCTTCGGCGCCCAGCATTCGCAGTCCATCGAGAACTGGGCGATGATGATTCCGGGGCTGAAGGTCGTCGCGCCGTCCAACCCGGCGGACATCGTGGGACTGCTGGCGGCCTCGATCCGCGATCCCGACCCGGTGATCTTTTTCGAACAGAAATCGCTTTACGGCACCAGGGGGCCGGTACCGGACGGCGAGCATGTCGATACGCTGGGCACGGCCAAAATCGTCCGCGAAGGCGGCGATGCCACCATCGTCGCGCTCGCCGCGATGGTGCCGCGTGCGCTGCAAGCCGCCGACCGCCTCGCCGAGGAAGGGATCTCCTGCAAGGTGATCGACATCCGCACTCTGGTGCCGCTGGATACGCAGACCATCCTTTCGGCCGTCTCGGACACCGGACGGTTGTTCACCGTGGAGGAGAACCCGAGGCTCTGCGGCTGGGGGGCGGAGATTTCGTCCATCGTCAGCGAGGAATGCTTCTACGACCTCGACGGGCCGATTATCCGCATCACCACGCCCCACATCCCCTTGCCGTCGGCCGACAACCTGGAGGACCTGGCGCTGCCCTCGGTCGAGCGGATCGCGGACACCGTGCGCGTCAACATGGGCTGAGGACGCGATGGACGTCGTGATGCCCCAGCTCGGCGAGACCGTGACCGAGGGGACGGTCACGGCCTGGCACAAGGCAACAGGCGATCCGATCAGGGCGGACGAAACCCTGTTCGAAGTTTCGACCGACAAGGTGGACACCGAGGTGCCGGCGCCGGCCGATGGCGTGCTTTCGGAAATCCTTGTCGAGGCCGGAGCGACCGTCCCGGTAGGGACTCGGCTCGCGGTGATCGGAGGCGCCGGAGACTCCGCTCCTGCCCCGGAGCCACGGGCCGCCGCGCCCACCGCAACACCGGCCGCGGCCCGCTCGATCCCGCTCGATTCGGTGCCGCGCAAGGACTCTGGCGGGCGCCCGCTCTCCCCGGCAGTGCGCCGGCTTATCGCCGAGCACGGTCTTGACGTGGCGACTATATCGGGCACCGGCAGGGACGGGCGGATCACGCGCCAGGATGTGGAATCCATGATCGCCCCCGAGCCGACGGGGTCCGACCTCATCCCGCTCAGCCGGATGCGCAAGCAGATCGCCGAGCACATGGTGCGTTCCAAGGCGACCAGCCCGCACGTGCTCCAGGCCGTCGAGGTCGACTTTCACGCGGTAGTCCGGGCCCGCGACCGGCACGGCGAAGCCTGGAGGGCGAAAGAAGGCTTCTCGCTCAGCTATCTGCCCTTCATCGCGCTTGCCGTGTGCCGGGCCATTCCCGACTTCCCGCATGTCAATGCGAGCATCGAGGGCGAGCACTTGCGCGTTCACCGTGGCGTCCATCTGGGGATTGCCGTCGATCTCGGCCCGGGCGGGCTGATGGCGCCGGTGGTCCGCGACGCGCACGAAATGGACCTCCTCGCCCTCGCCCGCGCCATCCGTGGCGTCGCGACCGCCGCCCGCGACGGCTCGGTCGGGCCGGACGACCTTTCCGGCGGTACCTACACGATCTCCAACTCAGGCATGTTCGGAACCCTGATCACCGCCCCGATCATCAACCAGCCCCAGGTGGCGATCCTCTCGACCGACGGAGTGCGGAAGAAACCGGCCGCGGTGGAGACGCCGGCGGGCGACGCAATCGCGATCCGACCGGTCGGCGTGCTCGCGCAATCCTTCGATCACCGCGCGATAGACGGCGCCTACTCGGCCGGCTTCCTTGCGCGCGTGCGCGAACTCCTGGAAGGGACCGATTGGACCGCGGCGCTGGGTTAGCGGATGCGCTGATGGTCCGGATTCTCGGATATTGCCTGCTATGTTGCTTTTCGGCCGTCTTTCCGTTTGTCCTCGCCGGTAATCCGAGAGCCGAAGTGCAGCCGGGCGCCCTCCCGAGCGAGGCAAACAGGCTTTGCACCTTCCGCGTGGAATCCGCCGAAGTGGTGATGCAACCGATCGGGCGCTTCCCGGTCCTGATGCACCTGGCGCCCGATTCGCCACGCAAAATAAGCGCCATCGCAACCGAAGCGATGAAACGGTGGAATCGAGGCTGGATGACGTATCTCATGGACAAGTACAAGGGAGACCCGTTCGGTATAGGCAAGACGGACTTTGGCGTAACTTCCTTGCAATTGTTTGCCTGGCGGACTTCCGAGAGCGAATTGGAGGCCGCGGGAGATGGCGTCAATGCCATCGTCCTGTCGGAGGGTGCGCCGGCGAAACGAATGGCGAGCACGCTTACCGAGTGGGGTTCCGGGTCTCCGGTCGATTCATCGCCCGGAAAATACGATACCCTCAGGCCAATAACCGACGCCGACATCGAGATATATTTGCACAAGAGACCTCGCGTAAATTTCGGTGAATGGCTGCCGGGAGACCGGGAAATAGATGCGTTGAGTGTCTTGGCTCACGAATTGGGACATGTGCTGGGTTTAGGACACCGGTATCTTGAGAAGGATACCGTCATGGCATTTCCCATCAAGGAAGGCGCAAGAATCCTGCCGTCGGAAACGGATTACGATAATCTCATGTGTGTTTACGGCGTTGGATTACGCCATCGATACAGCGATGGCAGTCCGGTTCGCACAGTCCCGGAAAGACGCGGAATCGAGCCGCTTCCGTCAAGCTTGGCCCAGTAGAAGACGGGAATCCCAACCATGCGCGCGATCGTCATGGAGAGGTTCGGCGAGCCGAAAGTGCTCAGGCTGGCCGAGATGCCGGCGCCGCAACCGGCGGCGGGCGAAATCGTGGTGGCGGTCGAGGCGGTCTCGATCAATCGCAGCTTCGACCTTCTGGTGCGACGCGACGGCAACAACCGTAACGTCGTGCTGCCGCATGTGCTCGGAGCCGATCCCGCCGGCACGATCGCGGCGGTGGGAGCGGAAGTGGACGGTTTCTCGCCCGGCGACCGTGTCGCCGTGTCCTCGACCATCCGCTGCGGCCGGTGCCGGGAGTGTCTCGATGGGGACGAGGCCGCCTGCCGGAGATCGGTCCATATCGGCGTCGACCGCTGGGGCGGTTATGCGGAGCAGGTCGCGGTACCGGCTTCCAACATCCATCGCATCCCGGACGGGATTTCCGCCGCCGATGCCTGCGTGATCCTCCGCCACGCGCCCGCCGCCTACAACCAGCTCGTCGACAAGACCGCGCTCAGGCCCGGCGAGTGGGTGCTGGTGATGGGCGCGGCCGGTGCGCTCGGCAGCTTCTGCGTCCAGGTCGCCAGGGCGCTGGCCGGACGGGTAATCGCCGCGGCGGGCTCCGATAGCCGGGTCCAGGCGGCGCTCGCGCTCGGCGCCGATCACGGAGTCAATTACCGCGCGCAGGATCTCGCGGACGCGGTCCGAAGGATCACCGGCGGCGAAGGCGTGGACGTGGTGTGCGAAAACATCGGCGATCCCGAGCTCTGGGACGGCGCCTTCGACAGCATGGCCCAGCGCGGGCGGCTGGTCACGATGGGCGCCCATGGCGGCGGCAAGGTCGGGCTCGATATCCGCAAGCTCTATGCGAAGCGGCTCCGCCTGATCGGATCGGCCGGGGTGACGGGCAAGAACGTCGACGATGCGCTGGCGGCGGGCTCCCGAGGATTGCTCACGGCCCTCATCGACTCCATCCACCCGCTCGAAGCGGCCGCGGCCCAGCATCGGCGGCTCGAAGAGGACCGTTCGGTCGTCGGCAAAGTCATCCTCGATCCCACCTTGGCCGCATAGGAAATGCCCATGCCCGTCGAACCGCTGCTTCCGGTCGTTCTCGGCAACGAGCGGGTTCGTTACGCGCCGGGAATGCGCGCGGGCTCCTGGGTGTTCGCGACCGGCCACATGGCGCAGGACTACGGCAATGGGATCGCGGCTTCGGTCCTGCGCGAAGGAACGCCCAACGCCGCCGGACCCAAATCCGCGCGCGAGGCCTCCCGGGTGTTCGACAATGCCGAGGCGGTGCTTGCCGCGGGCGGAGCCAGTCTCGACCGGGTCGTACGCACCGACCAGTACTACACCACCGTCGCGATGGTGCCGCCCTACCAGGCGGAGCGGCGGCGGCGCTTCGGCACGCTGATCCCGCCCAGCACGTCGATCGTCCAGCAGGGGCTGCTGCTGCCCGGCGCCGCGCTCGACCTCCAGATCGTCGCCGTGGCGGATGACGGCCCCCCGGTCTCGCATATCGATCACGAGACCCTGCGCGGCCAGCCGACATCGGGCTATTCGGCGGCGTTGACGGCGGGAGATTTTGTTTTCGTGCCGGGCAACACCGCGACGGCGGTGACGGGAGAGCAGGCTCGCAACGGCGTCGCGGCGGACGCCCTGATGAAACAGGGGCAGCTTTGGGGCGGCGAGCGGCTCAGGCTGGAAACCGCCTTCATCGTGGAGCGCCGGCTGTTCCCCTCGCTCGAACTCGCGGGTCTCGGCCCAGCGGATGTGGTGAAGGCGCAGATCTACCTGACCGACCCCGGGGACTGCGCGGTTGTCCACGACGTCTGGGCCGGGTATTTCGGCGGAGGGGCCGCGGTATCGGTCGTCCCCTGCGCAACGCGAGGTCTCGTCATCGAGGACGGCAAGATCGAGATCAACATCCTCGCCCACCGCGACGGGGCGGCGGCCAAGACGGTCGTCAAGGCCGGGACGGCGCCGATTTTCAGAGACCAGTCCGAAGCCGTCCGCTGCGGCGATCTGCTATTCCTGTCGGGGCTGGTTGCGGCGGATGGGGACGGGCCGGTGGTCCCGCCAAATCTGCGCCAGCCTCACTTTACCGAACGCGCCGGCGACGAGGCCGATGCGATCCTGGACGCCGCGGCGCGAATTTGCGACGCCGTGGGCACCTCGCTGGAAAACGTCGTCCGGGTGCAGCAATTCCACACCGACATCGCGGATTTCTATGCCGTACATCAGGCTTGGCAGCGCCGCCTGCCCGGCCGGCCGATCCCGTTCTCGGCGGTCGAGGTTCCGGGTCCGCTCCCGGTGCCTGGCTGTTCGATAATGATGGATCTCTGGGCTTACGCACCATAACCGCAAAGGAGAGCGCCGATGCGCCTCGCCGTACCGGACCTGATCTCGAACTCTTATTTCCCATCGATCTCGGCCGTGGAGCTCGGCGATTTCGCGGAACAGGGGCTCGACGTAAGCCACGAGCTGATCTTCCCTGTGGACAAGTGCTACGGGGCGCTGCGCGACGGCGAGGTGGATTTCATCGGCGGATCGGCGCACGCGGTGCTTTCCGCCTTTCCGCGCTGGGAAGGCGCGAAACTGCTCTGCTCGCTTTCGCAGGGCATGTACTGGTTTCTCGTCATGCGCGCCGACGAGGGCCACGAACGCGGCGACCTGGGCGCCGTCAGGGGCAAGAAGATCGGCGCCGCGCCATGGGTCGATATCGGCCTCAAGCGGATGCTGCGGGCGGGCGGAATCGACCTCGAGCGCGACGGGGTGGAAATCGCGCCGGTGCCCGGCACCACCGGGCCGAGGGTGAGCTTCGGCGTGACCGCGGCAAAGGCGCTGGAAGACGGTCTCCTCGACGGGTTCTGGGCGAACGGCATGGGCGCCGAGATCGCGGTTACGCGCGGTGTGGGAACCATCGTTGCGGATGTCCGCCGGGGCGACGGCCCGCGACCCGCGTTCAACTACACCCAGCCGGTGCTGGTCGCACGGGAAGAGATGGTCGCGGATCGTCCCGAGGACGCCGCGGCGGCGGTCCGCGCCATCGTCTCGACCCAGCGGAAGCTCAAGCAGGATGTCGGCCGCGCGACGGGCATCGGCAAGAAGCTCTTCGGGCCGAACGAAGCGAAGCTGATCGCCCAGGTGGTCGAGCGCGACATGCCGTTCTACGACCCGGCGATTTCGGAAGACCTCGTCGACGGCATGAACGCGTTCGCGCTCGACATGGGCATCCTCGACCGTCCGGTCGCTTACGAGCAGGTCGTCGCGACCCGGTTCAGCGAGCTCTGGGGCTGAGCTATTTCAGCGGCGAATACTCCGCCGCGAAGCAGATCTTGCACTCCTGCGTCAGGATCGGGTCCGACTTGCCGCTGACGTTCCTGGGCGGCCAGATGCCCTTTGCCCGAGCCTCTTCGCGCACCTCGCGGCGGTGCTCCAGGCTTTCGTAGCCCCAGATGTGGACGAACTTGTTGAGCACGCCGCATTCGGTGACCATCGCCATGACCAGCGGCGACATCTTGACGCGCTCCTCGATCGCCGACGCCCAGTTCTCGACCAGCGCCGGCTGCCCGTCGGCGCGCATCGTGTATTCGCGCCATTCGAAGACCGGCCCCAAATCGCCGCTCGCCATCGTCGGCGTGAAAGGCAAAGGCGTGAAAATCTCGGACTGCATGGTCTCCAGCAGGTGGGAGACCTTGGGCGGCCAGTTGGGGTCCTTGCCGCCTTCGACGCGGAGCCTCTCGCGCTCGCCCATATCGGCATAGGGCCAGATGTGGATCACCTGGTTGAGCGGCCCGATCTCGGTATAGAGCATCGCGCTGATCTGCGAGAGCTTGCTGCGCGTCGCGTAGCCTTCCGCGAAGAGCTTGAGAAATTCGGGCACCTTGCCGCGCGAGACGCGGTAGCTCCTGGCTTCGTAGATCATGACCGGTCCTTTCCGTTCGATCTCAGATGAGGCTGTTGCCGGCGAACCGCTGACGCCATAGCGGGATCGCGTCCGGGTTGACGACGTTTTCCGGGACTACGCCTCGGACGGCGGCGAAGATCGCTTTCTCGACCCAGGGCACCGCCATCCGCAAGCCGGTGCCGACGTTGTTCGAAATCATGTGGGGAGAAAGCAGCACCTTGTCGCCGAGCCCGAGCAACGGAGTTTGCGACTGCGGCGGCTCTTCGGGCAGAACGTCGAGCGCCGCAGCGGTAAGTCTGTCGGATTGCAGGGCGTCGAACAACGCGTCGATGTCGACGATCGGGCCGCGCGCGGTATTGATCAGGACGGCGCCGGGTTTCATCAGCGCGAGCTCCCGTTCCCCGATCAACCCGTTGGTTTCCGGCGAGAGATTGCAGTGAATCGTCACCACATCGGCCTCGGACAACAATTCGTCGAGATCCATGCGGCGGACGTTGCGGCTCGCGAACCGCGCCTCCTCGGCATAGGGGTCGCAACCCATCAGTCGGACGCGCCAGGGCGCGAGCAGGTCGGCGACGCGCGAGCCGATACGTCCAAGCCCCACGATGCCGACCGCGATGCCGGGATAGTCGTCGATATGCCGCGCGCCGAGATAGGTGCCCATCAGCGAGGGGTCGCGCCAGAGACCCTCCTTCACGCTGCGATCGCGCTCGCGCACCTTCTTGAGCAGCGCCAGGATGAAGGCGACGGCCCCTTCCGCGACACCGCCCCAGTTGCTTTCGGTCGGGCTGTTGACGACGAGGATGCCGAGTTCGGTCGCCACCGCCTCGTCGACATTGTCGTAACCCACGGAATACTTGGCGATCAGGCGGAGCTCGGGCGCCGACTCCAGCGAGCGGCGGGTGAGAACGTTGAGCCTGTTGGCGACCCCGGCCCCGGCTACCGTCGAAGGTTCGAAGAGCAACTCCACCGAATCCCCTGAACGGTTGGCGGCCTGCGACCAGGGTTCGTCGGGCACCCGCACCGCGAGCCCCGCCGCGCGCAGCCGCTCGTAGGACTCGCCGCTAGCATCCACCGCGGCATAGACATGCACCTTCGGTCGCACCCGTTCGTCCCCTTCCCGGTCCGATCTATTCGTCGGGAATGTCGGAGACGTGGGCGGATACGATCCGCCAACCCTCGGGCATCCGGACCCAGCACTGGCTCTGGCGGCCGACCATACGCCCGTCGGGCCGGGTCGCCTCGGTATCGGCCATCGCGAAGTCCCGGCCGAAGGTCTTGATTACCGTGTTGCGGAGGGTCCGCTCGACGCCGGTGATATTGCGGTTCCGGCGGAATTGGTCGATTGCGCGGTGGCCGAGCAGCGTGCCGTTCGGTCCGTAGCGCAGCGTGAGCGGGCTGTCCCAGAAGAGCGTGGCGAGCGTATCGACATCGTTGATGCCGAGGGCTGCTTCGTATCGTTCGAAGGCCGCCGTCACCTCCGCCACCACCTCCGGAATGTTGACCTCGTGTGCTTCCGCCACCGCATCCCTCCGCCTGCGCTTGCCGGGCGCAGGATGTCGCGATTGCCCCGCCGGTTCAACCGGGGGCCGCTTGTCAGGGCGGCGCGGCGGCTGCATGCTCGATACCGGCAAGAGCACGGAGATCGACCGCATCGTGGAACAGCAGAGCCTGAGAGGCTTCATCGACAAGGTGGAGAAGATGGCGCCGGACGACGTGCTGCGCGTCGCCGAGCCTGTCAGCCGCGATCTCGACATCACCTCGGCGGTGTTCGAGCTCGAACGGGCGGGCCGCAGCCCGATCGCGATCTTCGAGAATGTCGAGGGATTCGACATGCCGGTGGTGACGAATGTCGCCGGCAACCGGAAGCTGCTCGGACTCGCCCTCGGCGTCGCGCCGGAAGACCTGCCCGGGGCCTACCGCGAGCGCTGCCAGAACTATCTGCCGGTGGAGACGGCTGCGGACGCGCCCTGGCAGGAAGTGGTGCTTGAAGGAGACGCGGTTGACCTGACCAGGCTGCCGATTCCGCTCCATTTCGGGGTCGACGCCGCGCCCTATATCACCGCGGGGCAGATCGCGGCGCGCGATCCGGAAACCGGAGTCGACACCACCGGCTTCCACCGTCTGATGCTGCGAGGTCCCGACCGGCTCGGGTTGTCGCTCCATTCGCGGCGCCGCATGTACGAGTATCACCGCCGCGCGGAGGAGCGGGGGGAATCCCTGCCGGCCGCGATAACGCTCGGCATCCACCCGGTCCACTACATGGGCTCGATGGCCTATCACTACCCTCCCGGTGTCAGGAAGGTGGAGATCATCGGCGCCCTGTTCGGCGAGCCCTATCGCGTCGCCCGCTGCGGTACGGCGGACCTAGAGGTTCCCTGGGGGGCGGAAATCGTCATCGAAGGGAGTATTCTCGCCGGCGTGCACGAACCGGAAGGCCCGTTCGGAGAGTTCACCGGATACGCATCCTATAGATCGACCGAGAACGTCTTCGTCGCGGAACGGATCCAGATGCGCGGCGACGCGATGTTCCATTCGGTCGCCTCGGGCACCGCGCCGGACCACATCCTGATATCGAGCATTTCGCGCGAAGCCGAGATCCTCAACGCGCTCCGGCGCAATCTCCCGAACGTGCGCGCGGTGCATGTTCCGACGACCACGGTCGGCGCTCTGATGGCGATTGTGTCGATGCGCAAAACGGCCGAAGGCCAGCCGCGCCAGGCGATCATGAGTGCGCTCGGCACCGAGTTCTACGTGAAATGCGTGGTCGTGGTCGACGAGGACGTGGACGTGTTCGACCTCTCGGACGTGATGTGGGCGGTGATTACCCGCACCCGGGCGGAGTGCGATGTGATTTACATCCCGGGCGCGATGGGCGCGATCCTCGATCCGACCTCCGATCCGGAGACCCATACGGTCACCAAGGTCGGCATCGATGCGACCAAGCCGTCGGGGCGGGATTTCGCAGAACGGTTGACCATCGCGGACGAACAACGAGCCAGGGTGCGCGGCATTCTGGAGCGCGCGGGCATCCGAATCTGATCGACCTCGGGACGGGTCCGGGCCGGCTTGCGTCGGCGCCCCTCGCGCGCCATCGTCGGACGGTCAGGATGCCGAATTGGGGGAGTCGTGCGCGCTAGATTCAGGACGAGGGCGGATGCGAAGACCGTCCCGATTATTCCGATCGAGAAGGACGTGTTCGATGCGTGGCGCGCGGATCAGCCGGAGGCGACGCGCGCCTGGATGAAGAGTACGGGGTTCAAGGCCGCGCCGCGAAGCCTGAGCTTCGTTTCGGGAGAGAACGGCTCGCTCGGCAGCGTTCTGCTTGGCACCGAAGCGCATGACGACTTCTGGGCCTATGCGGACCTCCCCGGCCGGCTGCCGGAAGGAACCTACCGGATCGATGCGCGAATGGACCGCGCGGCGGCGACCGGGGCGGCGCTCGGCTGGGCGATGGGCTGTTATGCCTTCGACCGTTATGTCGCCAAGTCCGCCGCGCCGGCCCCGGCGCTGGTCTGGCCGGAGGGCGCGAACCGCGCCCATGTGCGCGCGGCAGCGGAGGCGACGACCGCCGTGCGCGACCTGATCAACACACCGGCCGGCGACATGGGTCCGGCGGAGCTTGCCGCCGCCGCCCGGCGCGTCGCGGAGACCGGGGGCGCCAAGACCACCGAGATCAAGGGGGCCGTATTGCTGCGGCGCGGTTATCCGACGATTCACGCGGTCGGCCGGGCAAGCGCCAACGCGCCGCGGCTGATCGATCTCCGCTGGGGCCGGACCGGCGCGCCCAGGGTGACCTTGATCGGCAAGGGCGTTTGCTTCGATTCCGGAGGCCTCGACATCAAGCCGGCCCAGGGCATGCTTCGCATGAAGAAGGACATGGGCGGGGCGGCGCATGTCCTGGGGCTCGCTCAGATGATCATGGCCACGGGAATCGACGTCAGGTTGCGCGTTCTGATTCCCGCGGTCGAGAACAGCATTTCGGGCGATGCGCTGCGACCGCTCGACGTCATCAAGACGCGGAGCGGGATTACCGTCGAGGTCGGCAATACCGACGCCGAAGGGCGGCTCATCATGTGCGATGCCCTGACGGAGGCCGAAACCGAACGGCCGGAACTCCTGATCGACTGCGCCACCCTGACGGGCGCCGCGAGGATGGCGCTGGGAGCGGAGCTTCCCGCGTTCTTCTGCAACAACGACGCCCTCGCGGAGGAGCTGTCACGAGCCGGAGAATCCGTCTCCGACCCGCTCTGGCGATTGCCGCTGTGGCAGCCCTATCGCCGGATGCTGGACAGCAAGACCGCGGACATCAACAACGTTTCCGAGGGCGGGATGGCCGGAGCGATCACCGCCGCGCTGTATCTGCAGGAGTTCGTGAACCGGGAGACGCCCTGGATCCACCTCGACATCATGGCCTGGAATTTGACTGCCCGTCCCGGCCGGCCGGTGGGCGGCGAGGCCCAGGGGATGCGCGCGCTCTACGCCCTGATAGAGTCGCGTTTCGGCAGGAAAAAACGCTCCAGGAAGAGCTGAACGTTCAGGTCGCGACCGCGTCGGTCTCGACCGCCTCGATATCGAATGCCGCGGCGATCAGCGCCCGGGTGTAGGGCTGGGCGGGCGCCTCGAAGATCTGGCGGCTGCTGCCCTGCTCCACGACACGGCCGTGCCGCATGACGATCACCTCGTCGGCCAGCGCGCGGACCACCTTCAGGTCGTGGCTGATGAACAGATAGGCGAGTCCGTGGCGCTCCTGCAGCGCCCGCAACAGGTCGACGATCTGCGCCTGGATCGACATGTCGAGCGCCGAGGTGGGCTCATCCAGCACGATGAAGCGCGGCTTGAGCGCGATGGCGCGCGCGATCGCGATTCTCTGCCGCTGCCCGCCGGAAAATTCGTGGGGATAGCGATCCTGGGCGTCGGGGTCGAGTCCGACCTCGACAAGCGCATCGGCGATGATCGCCCGCCGTTCCTCGTAATCGCCCGCCATGCCGTGGACCACGAGACCCTCTTCGACGATCTGTCCCACGGAGAATCTGGGCGAGAGCGAGCTGAACGGGTCCTGGAACACGATCTGCATTTTGCGCCGCAGCGGACGGAGCTCGGACCAGGTCATGCCGCTGATGTTCCGCCCGTTGAATTCGATCGGCCCGAGGCTCTTTTCGAGCCGGAGCAGGCCCATGGCGAGGGTGGTCTTGCCCGATCCGCTCTCGCCGACGACCCCGAGGGTCTGGCCCTCCCGCACGGCGACGGTCACGCCGTCCACCGCCCTGATGTGGCCGACGACGCGCCGGAGGATGCCGCGCTTGATCGGGAACCAGACCTTCAGGTCGTCGGCCGCCATCACCGTCTCGGCGCTACCGTCGGCGGCGACCGGGTTCCCCTTGGGCTCGGCGGCGAGCAGGTGCCGGGTGTAGCCGTGCCGCGGGTTCTCGAAAATCTCCGCGGTGGGGCCGGTCTCGACGATCTTGCCGTCGGTCATCACGGCGACCCTGTGCGAGACCTTGCGGACGATCCCGATGTCGTGGGTGATCAGGAGGATCGACATGCCGCGGTCGCGCTGCAAGTCGGCCAGCAGCTTGAGAATTTGTGCCTGGATGGTGACGTCGAGCGCCGTCGTCGGCTCGTCGGCGATCAGCAGCTCGGGGTCGTTGGCAAGCGCCATCGCGATCATCACCCGCTGGCGCTGCCCGCCGGAGAGCTGGTGGGGGTAGGCGTGCAGCCGGCTTTCGGCCTCCGGCAAGCCGACCTGGTTGAGCAGATCGACGATCCGCCCCCTTGCTTCCGAGGGCGGGAGGCCCTTGTGAACCTTGAGGATCTCGCCGATCTGCTTCTCGATCGTGTGCAACGGGTTCAGCGAGGTCATCGGCTCTTGGAAAATCATCGCGATCCGGTTGCCGCGCACGCCGCGCAGCACGGTCTCGGGGCTGCCGATCAATTCCTCTCCGGCAAACCGGATGCTGCCGCTCGGATGATGGGCGAGCGGGTAAGGCAGGAGCTGCAGGATGGAGAGCGCGGAGACGGATTTGCCGGAACCGCTTTCGCCCACCAGGGCGAAAGTCTCTCCGCGGCCGATCTCGAACGAGATTTCGCGCACCGCGCGGACCTCGCGCTCGCCGGTGCCGAAGGACACCGAGAGGCTGTCGGCGGTGAGCAGTGCCTTGTCCATCGCCCGGCCTACTCGTTCACCGTCTTGCGCGGATCGAACGCATCGCGCACGCCCTCGCCGACGAAGATCAAGAGCGAAAGTGTGACGATGATGGTGAGGCTTGCCGTGACCGCGAGCCACGGCGCCTGCAAGTTGGCCTTCCCCTGAGCCAGGAGCTCGCCCAGCGAGGGCGAGCCGGGCGGCAGCCCGAATCCCAGAAAGTCGAGCGCCGTCAGGCTGGTGATCGAACCGGTCAGGATGATCGGAAGGAAAGTGAGCGTAGCCACCATCGCGTTGGGCAGCACGTGCCGCCGCATGATGGTGATGTTGTTCACCCCGAGCGCGCGCGCCGCCCTGACATAGTCGAAATTGCGCGCCCGCAGGAACTCCGCGCGCACCACGCCTTCGAGCGCGGTCCAGCCGAACAGGACCATGATGCCGAGGAGCCACCAGAAATTGGGGGTGACGATGCTCGCCAGGATGATCAGCAGGAACAGGGTGGGCAGCCCTTGCCAGACCTCGATGAAGCGCTGGAACGCGAGGTCGGTCCAGCCGCCGAAATAACCCTGGGCCGCACCGACCGCCACGCCGATGATCGACCCGAGGACGGTGAGCGAAATGCCGAACAGCACCGAGATTCGGAAGCCGTAAATCGCACGCGCCAGCACGTCGCGCGCCTGGTCGTCGGTGCCGAGCCAATTGTCGGCGGACGGCGGCGACGGAGCCGGCACTTTCAGGTTGTAATTCACCGTACGGTAGCTGTAGGGGATCAGCGGCCAGACCATCCAGCCGTCCTTGCCGCGGATCAGCTGCTGGACATCGGGCTCGCGATACTCGGCCTCGGTCTCGAAGTCGCCGCCGAATGCCGTCTCGGGAT
The DNA here is from genome assembly GCA_965202835.1 of Alphaproteobacteria bacterium. Lineage (GTDB taxonomy): Bacteria > Pseudomonadota > Alphaproteobacteria > MPNO01 > MPNO01 > MPNO01. The sequence goes on from CBDBCA010000005.1 coordinate 388,860, forward strand.
AGGCCACGAAGACGGGAAAGTAGTATCCACCATCGTACTGGATCAGCAGCGGCTTGTCGTTGGCGATGAACTCGGCCGGCAGGGTGATCGCGAACAGCAGCAGGAACACCCATAGCGAAACGAAAGCGCGGCGGTTGTTGCGGAAATTCCTGAGCCGTCGCCGGGTAAGCGGCGTCAACCGCACACCCAGAATGCGCTGTGCGGCACGATCAGCCACCGCGCACCTCGAAATCGATGCGCGGGTCGACGATGGTGTAGGTCAAATCGCCCGCAAGACGCATCACCAGCCCCAGCAGGGTGAAGAAATAGGTGGTCGCGAAGACGATCGGATAGTCGCGCTTGATCAGCGCCTCGAAGCCCAGCAGCCCCAACCCGTCGAGCGAGAAAATCACCTCGATCAGGAGCGATCCGGTGAACAGGATGCCGACGAAGACTCCTGGGAAGCTCGCGATCACGATCAACATCGCGTTGCGGAATACATGGCCGTAGAGCACCCGGCGCTCGGTCAGCCCCTTGGCGCGCGCGGTCAGCACGTATTGCATGTTGATCTGGTCGAGATAAGAGTTCTTGGTGAGCAGGGACAAGGCGAGGAAACCGCCCGCCACCAGAGAGATCAGGGGCAGCGCGAGGTGCCAGAAATAGTCGGCGATCTGGCCGAAGAAGCCGAGCTCGTCGAAATTCTCCGAGGTCAGGCCGCGTAACGGAAACCAGTCGAGGAAGCTGCCGCCCGCGAAGAACACGATGAGAAGCACGGCAAGGACGAAAGACGGCGTCGCGAAGCCGATGGTCATAACGATCGTCGTCCAGAGATCGAACCGCGTGCCGTCCCTCACCGCCTTGCGGATGCCGAGCGGTATGCAGATCACATAGAGGATCAGGGTCGACCAGAGCCCGAGCGAGATCGAGACCGGCATCTTCTCGAGCACCAGGTTGACCACCGTCTCGTCACGGAAGTAGCTGGTGCCGAAGTCGAAGGTGAGGAAGTTGCCCATCATCAGCACGAAGCGCTCGTGCATCGGCTTGTCAAAGCCGAACTGCTTTTCGAGCTGGGCGATGAATTCGGGGTCGAGCCCGCGCGCGCCGCGGTACTTGCTGGTCACCGCCGACGAAGCGGCATCCGCCTGCGCCGCCGAAGGCGAGGCTCCGGTCTCGGTGCCGCCGCCTCCTCCGAAGCGGCTGGTCGGCGCGACGCTGGTACCGGTGACCTGGGCGATGATCTGCTCGACCGGCCCGCCGGGCGCGACCTGGATGATCAGGAAATTGATAACCATGATCCCGGCCAGGGTCGGGATCATCAGGAGCAGGCGCCGGACGATATAGCTCAGCATCCGGAGAGAAGTCCGTTGGGCGGTACCATCACGGTCTGGGCGGTGCTTTCCCCGCCGCGATCATCGCCGCCTTCCCGGGGTTGTTCCACCAGGTATCGACCACGCCCCGGGCGAAGCGGGGCTTGGTGGGAGGCCGGTCGAACCTGTTCCAATAGGCGATATGGTGGCTGCCCTTGTACCACTGCGGCACGGTGTAGTTGTTCCACATCAGCACGCGGTCGAGCGCACGCACCGCCGTCGTCAGCTCGGCGCGCGACGTCGCCCCGATGACCTTCTCGATCAATGCATCGACGGCGGGGTCCTCGATGCCTCCGATATTGAACGATCCCGGGGTGCCGGCGCTCGCCGATCCGAAGAAGTTGCGTTGCTCGAGGCCGGGAGTGAGCGGCTGGACGTAGCGCCGGATAACGACGTCGAAGTCGTAGTGGTCGGTGCGGTACTTGAAATTGGCGGCATCCACGACGCGGATCGTCGCCTCGATGCCAAGCCGTTTGAGATTGGCGATATAGGGGGAAACGATCCGGCCGAACGAGGCCTCGAAAAGCAGAAATTCGATGGTCAGCGGCTTCCCCGAAGGATCGGTCAATACGCCGTCCTTTACCCGATACCCGGCGTCGCGCAGCAGTCGCGTGGCCTTGCGCAGCTCGCGGCGGATCTTGCCGCTGCCGTCGGTTACGCTCGCCTTGTAGGGCCGGGTGAAGACTTCCTCGGGAACCTTGCCGCGCAGTGGCTCCAGCAGGGCAAGCTCCGCCTCGCTCGGCGGCGCGTGGGCGGCGAGCGGCGAGTTCTCGAACATCGAGTTGGTGCGGTCGTAGAGCCCGAAGAACAGGTTCTTGTTCGTCCACTCGAAGTCGAATGCGAGGTCGAGCGCGCGCCGCACGCGCCTGTCCTTGAACTTGTCGCGCCGCAGGTTGAAGAAGAAAGCCTGCACGCCCGACGGGGTTTCGTCTTTCAGGACCTCTCGCACGATCAGCCCCTTGCGCACCGGCGGCTTGTCGTATTGCGTCGCCCAGCTCCGCGAGGTGAATTCCTCGCGGAAGTCGTACTGTCCGGCGAAGATGGCCTCGAACGCGATGTCCCGGTCGCGGTAGTAGTCGACCTTGATGCGGTCGAAATTGTAGCGCCCCCGGTTCACCGGCAGATCCCGGGCCCAGTAATCGGCGACCCGTTCGTAGGTCACCGAGCGGCCGGGTTCGACTTTCGCGACCCGGTACGGCCCGCTGGAGAGCGGCGGGGCGAAGGTCGTCCTGTCGAACTGGACGCCGGTGTAATAGGCCTTGGAAAGAACCGGCAACGCCGCGAGCTGCACCGGCAGGTCGCGGTGTCGGCCGGGCTTGAAGACGAACTTCACCTCTTGGCGATCCACGACCTCGACCTCGGCGACGTCCCGGAACAGGATGCGGAACTGCGGGTGGCCTTTCCCGACCAGGGTCTCGAAGGTGAACGCGACATCTTCGGCGGTAATCGGCGTGCCGTCGTGGAACCGGGCCTCGGGCCTGAGCCGGAAAGCGGCCCAGCCGCCCGCCTCGGGGATCTCGACCTCCCTGGCCACCAGCCCATAGAGCGCATCCGGTTCGTCGAAAGCGCGCGCCATCAATGTGTCGAAGACAAGCGCGTTCCACGATTCCTTCTGACCCTTGAGGATGAAGGGGTTGAGCGTCTCGAACGTGTCGAGCCCCCAGAGCCGCAGCGTGCCGCCCTTGGGCGCATCGGGGTTGACGTAATCGAAGTGGGTGAAGTCCACGCCGTATTTCAGGTCGCCGAAGACCGAAACGCCGTGGCTGACCTTTATCGTCTCGGCGAACGCGCCGGGGGCCAGAAGCGCGACGATTGCCGCGCAGGCGCAGCGAAGAAGGCCCCTTCTCACCGCGCGCTACCCAGCTTTCGCTTGCGCTGTTCGAGGGTGGCGGCCTTGCCGGCGTCGACCCACCAGCTGAAGAAGTCGTTGCCGTATTTCGGGCTCTTGTCCGGCTTCCCGAACTTGTCCCAATAGGCGATGCGGTCGAAACGTATGTGCCATTGGGGAACGACATAGTGGTTCCACAGCAGCACCCGGTCGAGCGCGCGCGTGGCGGTCACGAGCGCGGCGCGCTCGGGGGCCGCGATCAGCTTCTCGATCAGCGCGTCGACCACGGGGTTTCGAATGCCGACGAGGTTGCGGCTGCCTTCGCGTCCGGCGGCGTCGGAACTCCAGAAATCTCGCTGTTCGTTCCCCGGCGAGTCCGACTGGCCCCAGCTCGCCACGATCATGTCGAAATCGAACGCATTCAGCCGGTTGATGTACTGCGACGAGTCGACGACCCGGATGCTTCCCTCGATGCCGAGTCGCTTGAGATTGCGGAGGAACGGGGCGACGACGCGTTCGAAGGCGGGGCTGACCAGCAGGAACTCGATTTCCATCGGCTCACCGGTCGCGGCATGGATCAGCCGGCCTTCCTTGATCGCCCAGGAAGCGGCCTTCAGCAGGCGGACGGCGCGCCGCAGGTTGCGCCGGACATTGCCCGACCCGTCGGTCTCCGGCGGCTTGAACGCGCTGGCGAATACGGCATCCGGAATCTTGCCCCGGAACGGCTCGAGCAACGTTTTCTCGGCGGGTCCGGGCGGTCCGCTCGCGGCGAGCTCGGAATTGGAGAAGAAACTCGTCGTCCGGCTGTATTGGCCATAGAACAAATTCCTGTTCGACCAGTTGAAATCGAAGGCGAGACCGATCGCCTCGCGCACCCGGACATCCTGGAACTTTGCCCGCCTGAGGTTGAAGGCGAAGGACTGCATCCCGGTCGGCCGTGCATGGCGCACCTGTTCGGTATGCACCAGCCCCGCACCGGCCGCCGGGAAGCGATAGCCGGTCGCCCAGTCCTTGGACGAGTTCTCCGAGCGGAAGTCGTACTCGTTCGCCTTGAACGCCTCCAGCGCGACCGTCTGGTCGCGGTAATAATCGATGCGGATGCGATCGAAATTGTTCATGCCCCGGTTGATCGGCAGCCTCTCGCCCCAATAGTCCCTGACGCGCTCGAACTCGACGAACCGCCCCGCTTCGAAGCGGGCGATCCGGTAAGGGCCGCTGCCGAGCGGCGGCTCGAGCGTGGTCTGGTCGAACGCTCGGCCTTCCCAGTAGTGCTTCGGCAGGACGGGAAGCTGGCCCGTTATCTGCGGAAGCTCGCGGTTGGGCGGACCAGTGAAATGGAACTTCACCCGGTGCCGCCCGAGCCGTTCGGCCTTCGCGATGTTGCGGTAATAGAAGCGATAGAAGGGCTGGCCCTTTTCGCGCAGGGCGTTGAAGCTGAAGATGACGTCGTCGGCGGTCACCGGCTTGCCGTCGTGAAAGCGTGCCTCGGGCCGGAGGTTGTAGATTACATAGGACAGATCGTCGGGCACCTCGACGGTCTCGGCGATCAGCCCGTACTCGGCGGAAATCTCGTCGAGCGGCGACGTCATCAGCGTATCGACGACGAATCGCAGGCTCGCCGAGTCGCCCTTGACGATATAGGGGTTGAAGCTGTCGAACGAGCCGATCGCATGCAGCTTCACCGACCCGCCCTTGGGCGCGTGGGGATTGGCATAGGAACGGTGAGCGAAGTCGGGCGCGTATCCCAACTTGCCCACCAGGGTAAGGCCGTGCTGCTTGACGACCTCATCGGCCGCCGTCGCGCCGCCCAGGACGAGCATCGCCCCGGCAAGGGCGCCGGCGGCGCGGACTACGATCCACCACAAGCTTTGCATGGCGTTCCTTTCCGAGCCGCGCCTGCGCGGAGCGCGATTGTGGGCACGCACGCCCAGGGCTTCAAGCGTGCTTGCCTTCGACCCTAATTGGTGCCGCGGGAGAGCAATTCCAAGGCCCGGCCGTGAACGCGACCGTCGCCCGCGGCGATCACCCGACCGTCCGATCCGGCGACGAGCGCATTGCCTTCCCAGTCGGTGATGCGTCCGCCGGCGCCTTCGACGACGGGAACGAGGGCGCAATAGTCGTAGGTCTTGAGACCTGCCTCGACGACGAGGTCGATATGGCCGGACGCCAACAGTCCGTAGGCATAGCAATCCCCGCCATAGAGCGTGCTTCGCGCGCGCGCGGAAAGCCGCGCGAAGGCGTCCCGGTCGGCGCCGTGGAAGAGATCCGGAGACGTGGTATTGAGGATTGCCCGGTCGATGTCGGCGCAGGTTCGTGTCTCGATAGGGTCACCGCAAAATTTCGACGCGGTTCCGGCTGCCCCGACCCAGCGCTCGCCGAGAACAGGCTGGTCGATGATGCCGAGCAACGGTCTGCCGTCTCGCAAAAGGGCGATCAGCGTCCCGAAAATCGGTTTGCCCCCGACGAACGCCCGCGTGCCGTCGATCGGATCGAGCACCCAGACTTCGTCGGATTCCGCGCGTTCGTTGCCGAATTCCTCGCCGACTATCCCGTGTCCCGGATAGCGCTCGGCGATCAATGCGCGTATCGCCCGCTCGGCCTCGCGATCGGCGATGGTGACCGGCGAAGCGTCGTCCTTGTCCTCGACGGAAAAGGGCGTCCTGAAATGGCGGCGGATTATCCCGCCGCTGGCATCGGCGAGCGCGTGCGCGAAATCGATATAGGCTTGCGGGCAGGCGCTGGACATCGTGATCCGGTTGCCGGGCCGCGCCCGGGAGCCGCTAGGGGAGCGGCGCCGGGGAATCGCTCAACGAGCGCAGATAGACGATCACAGCCGCGCGGTCGCCCGCCTTCTTGAGCCCGGCGAAGGCCATCTTGGTCCTCGGGACGAAAGCCTTGGGCTTGGTGAGAAAGGCGTTGAGGTTCTCATAGCTCCACATCCCGCCCTTTTCGACCATCGCCTTGGAATACGAGAACCCGCCCCGCTTGCCGACCTCGGCGTTCACCACGTTCCACAGGTTGGGTCCGACCTTGTTCTTGCCGCCCTTCTCCACGGTGTGGCACGCCTTGCACTTCTTGAACACTTTCACGCCCTTGGCGGTATCGGCATCGGGAAGCAGCGCGGCGATCTGCACCGGCTCGGCCGCCTTGGCGGGCACCTTGGCGGCGGGTCCCGGCTTGGCCGCGGCCGTCACCACCGCCTTGCCCTTGCCGCTGTCGCGCGGATGGACCAGTGCGTTGCCGATCGTGCTGATCACCATCAGCACCAGGGCGACCAGCAGCGCCGCGCCTGCGATCTTGTTGACGAGCATTTGCGACCTCGTTCGTCTTCCTCTGGCCCGCCCGGCGCTCGCAGTTCTGCCGTCGCGAACGGGGTGCGTGGAACGCGGGGCTGCGCCACCCCAAGGCGTCATTAGCAGAACGGGTTTCCCCTTTGCAAGCTGACAACCGCCGCGACTGGCCGGGCGCGGACGTTTGACACGAACCGGGGCGAACTCGATACTCCGCCGCCCGTCGCCGCAGCGCCGCCGGTTAAAGATGACCAGGTCGAAGAGCCCCCGGAACACCATCGCCTTTCAAGGCCTTCCGGGCGCCTATTCCGAGCTTGCCTGTCGCTCGATATTCCCGGCGATGGGGACCCTGCCTTCTCCGGCCTTCGAAGACGCGTTCGCGGCGGTGCGGGAAGAGAAAGCCCGCTACGCCATGATCCCGATCGAGAATTCGGTCGCGGGGCGCGTCGCCGACATTCACCGGCTCATGCCGGAATCCGAGCTCTTCATCGTGGGCGAGCACTTCATCCGGGTGAACCATCACCTGCTGGCGCCGGAGGGGGCGACGCTGAAGACCATCCGGACCGTCCACAGCCACGTTCACGCGCTGGGCCAGTGCCGCAAGCTGATCCGCAAGCTCAACCTGCGTGCGGTGGTCCACGCCGATACGGCGGGCGCCGCCGCAGAGATCGCCGAGCGCGGCGATCCCAGCGAAGCGGCGATCGGTTCGGCGCTGGCGGGCGAGGTCTACGGGCTCGCCTCGCTGGCGGCGAATATCGAGGATGCGGAGCACAACACGACCCGCTTCCTGGTGCTTTCGCGAACGCCGCGCCGGCGACGGCGCGACGACGGGATTCTGGTGACCACCTTCGTGTTCCAGGTGCGCAACGTGCCGGCCGCGCTCTACAAGGCGCTGGGCGGTTTCGCGACCAACGGCGTCAACATGACCAAGCTCGAAAGCTACATGCTGGGGGGCGACTTCGCCGCGACCCAGTTCTACGCCGATATCGAGGGCGACCCGAGGGACCGAAATGTGCGCCTGGCGCTGGAGGAGCTCGCCTTTTTCTCGCGCGAGGTGAAGGTTCTCGGCACCTATCCGGCGGACGCGTTCCGGTCCACCAACGAGCCCGTCAACCCGGACTAGGGCCTGTCCGTTTCAGATTGAACCGCTGTTACCCTTGCTTCCTGACCGTCATGGTCGGCGAAGGCCGACCATCCACGTTTTGTTTTTGATTCCAGAGACTTAAAAACTCGTGGATGGTCGGCCTTCGCCGACCATGACGAAAGAAAATGGACGGGTGGCTCCCACAAAATCAGACAAGCTATAAGCGGATTCTTCAGCGCTCGTGTATCCAGTCGTTGATCAGGCGGCGGGCGATCGAATCCGAGCGTGCCCGGCGTACCAGCCCCGCGCCGCCTTTCCTGAGCTCGTCGCGGGTGAACCAGCGGGCGTCCTCCAGCTCGTCGGGATCGAAGGCGATGTCGTCCGACAGCGCGTCGGCGTAAAAGCCCAACATCAGGGAGGCGGGAAACGGCCAGGGCTGGGAGGAGTGGTAGCGGATATTGGCGATCTCGATCGCCACCTCCTCCTTTACCTCCCGGGCAACCGCCTCTTCGAGGCTCTCACCGGGCTCGACGAACCCGGCGAGGGCGGAATACATGCCGTCCGGCCATTCCGCCTTGTGGCCGAGAACGGCCCGGTCGCCCCGGCTGACCAGCATGATCACCGCGGGATCGGTGCGGGGAAAATGGGACGCGCCGCATGAGCGGTCGCTGCAGACCCGTAGATGCCCCGCTTCCCGGCTCTCGGTCGGCTGACCGCAATTTCCGCAGAAGCGGTGCCGCTCGTGCCAGTGCAGGATGCCCTTGGCGTAGGCCAGGAGGCCGCCCTCGTCGCGCGGCAGAAGTGCCCCGACGCTCCTCAAATCGACGAATGTCCCGCGCTGCAAAAAGGGCGGACGGGCTTCGGGATCTTCGACATGCGACAGGTCGAAGGCGAAATGCGGCGTTCCGTCCTTCATCCCCAGAAACACGGCGTCGCGCCTTTGGTCGAGGAACGAGCCGACTTCCCCGGGTTCGAAGCAGACCGCGCGCGGCTCCTCTACGGAGCGGACGAAAGCGCGCGAACGCCAGACCGGAAGCACGCAAGCGGAATCGTCGAACCGGGCATCGAGCCAATCCTCGTCCGTCCGCCGTTCGGCATGACGCGTGAGCCCGTAATCGGCGTAGTGGTTGGGCGTTCGCATGGATTCCGGGAACGATCCTTCGGAAGGGCGGACGGAGAAATGCCGCGCTTCGTCGGGGCGCAACCTGCCATAGGGTCTCATGGCAAGCAATTTCGATTGCTGATATAGTGGGTTGGGAGGCTGGTCGCGGACGGAGCGCTCGCCAACCCGGTCAGGTCCGGAAGGAAGCAGCCGTAACGAGATGGCTCCGGGTCGCTTGCCGGCCTCCCGCCTCCTGGACCGGCCCCGTCGCAAGATATCGTCGGAAGTGCAGCACGGTTTGCGCGAGGCATGAACGATTCATCGGAAACCCGGCCTTACCGCGTGCTCGCACGCACCTACCGGCCGAGCCGTTTCGCCGACCTCGTGGGCCAGGAAGCGTTGGTGCGCACGCTGGCCAACGCGATCACGTCGGGACGCCTCGCCCATGCTTTCATCCTGACCGGCATTCGGGGTGTCGGAAAGACCACCACCGCCAGGATCATCGCGCGGGCGCTGAACTGTGTCGGGGAGGACGGCGCCGGGGGTCCGACGCCCGACCCGTGCGGAATCTGCGAACATTGCATCTCGATCGGCGAGGATCGCCACGTCGACGTCATTGAGATGGACGCGGCAAGCCGTACCGGCGTCGACGATATCCGCGAACTCATCGAGGGCGTTCGCTACCGTCCCGTCTCGGCGCGTTTCAAGGTCTACATCATCGACGAAGTGCACATGCTCTCGCGCAACGCCTTCAACGCGCTTCTCAAGACGCTGGAGGAACCCCCGGAGCATGTGAAATTCGTCTTCGCGACGACGGAAATCCGCAAGGTGCCGGTCACCGTCCTGTCGCGTTGCCAGCGCTTCGACCTGCGGCGAGTCGACGGCGAGGTTCTTTTCTCCCATCTGAGCGCGGTCGCCGACCGCGAGACGGTCGAAATCGCCGAGGACGCGCTGCGACAGATCGTCCGGGCGGCCGAAGGCTCGGTGCGCGACGCGCTCTCCCTGCTCGATCAGTCGATCGCCCACGCCGCGGGCGGGCGCATCGAAGGCGATCAAGTGCGTGGCATGCTGGGCCTCGCCGATCGCCTGCAGACGGCCGATCTGCTGGAGGCATTGATGCGCGGCCAGGTCGCGCCCGCTCTCGGCGTTTTCGATGCGCTGCACGGGGCCGGCGCGGATCCGGTCGCCGTCCTGCAGGACCTGCTGGAGTTCACGCACTGGCTCACCAGGCTGAAGGCCGCGCCGGAGGATGCACGGGCGGGGGGCGCGGTCTCGGACATCGAGCTCGAGCGCGGGCGGAAGCTTGCCGCCGGGCTGTCCATCCCGGCGCTCACCCGCTGCTGGCAGATGCTGCTCAAGGGAGTTTCGGAAACCCACATGGCGGTCGATCCGAGACAGGCCGCGGAAATGGTGCTGATCCGGCTCGCCTACGCCGCCGACCTGCCGACGCCGGCGGAGATCGTCAGCGCGGTGGAAAGCGGTGAGCGGATCGCATCCCCGAAAACATCTCCACCGCCCCCGCCGCCGCCGGAGACGACCCCGGCGATGCCCGAAACGGCCTCCGCGATGCCGGAGAATTTCGAGGCGTTGGTTGCGCTCTTCAAAAACAGGAAGGAAATGGTGCTCCACGCGCATCTGGCGAACGACATCGGGCTCGTCGACTACCTCCCCGGACGGCTGCGCTATCGGCGTGGTCCGCATGCGCCGGATGGGCTGGAGAACCGGCTACGCCGCATGCTCGACGACTGGACCGGGCAGCGATGGGCGGTGGAGGCGGTCGATGGCGGCGACGCCGAGCCGAGCCTCCGGGAACAGCGCGAGGAGCGCGAAACGGCCGAGCGCCAGCAGGCGATCGACCATCCGGCGGTGCAGGCGGCGCTGGAGGTCTTTCCCGGCGCCACCGTGGAGGCGGTGCGCAGCGCGGAACCCGTGCCTATCCTCGGAGAGGCCCCGCAGGAGCCGCCGTCCGACGCGGAAGACGGGCCCGAAGCCGGAAGCACACACGGAGAGCCGCACCACGGGCGCTGAACTACTGATCTAATTGATATATTTCTCCGTTTCCAGTGCAACTGGGCGCGAAAGGGAAGCCCATTTCGTACCCGGCTGCAACAGATCGGAGACGTATCTCGATGCCAGCAATCCGCCTCACCCAGCGCCGTGTCAACGCCCCGCGGCCCCGCCGCAAGGTCTGCGACCTCCGAGACACGGAGTTGAGGGGATACGGCGTCCGCGTGATGCCGTCCGGCACGAAGCGCTATTTCATCCACACCCAGCACCAGGGACGGCGGGTCTGGAAGACCGTCAGCGACGCGACGGCCATGACAGAGGCTGAAGCGCGGGCACTTGCCGGTCCGCGTTGGCCGCATTTCACGGCGGCAGGCCGCCCGATGCGGAAGCGCCGGAGGAAACCCTGTTCGAGGCTGTAGCTGCAGAGGTCTTCACTCTTTACGGCCGGCGCTGGAAGCCGCGGACCCTGGAAGTAAACCGCACGTATCTTCGCTGTCAGATTCTGCCATTCTTCGAGGGGCGTCCCATCGAGGCGATCACGCGCGAGGAGGTCCGGAAGTGGTTCCGTTCCCTCCACGCGAAGCCCGCCGCGGCGAACCGGTCGGCGCCGATCCTGTCGGTCGTCATGCAGCAGGCCGAAGCCTGGGGATACCGTCCCGAGAACAGCAACCCCTGCAAGGGCATCCGGCGCTACCGCCAGGGACGCTCCGAACGTTTCCTGTCTCCCCATGAATACCGCCGCCTCGGCCGGGTGCTCGATGAGCATGAAGCGGAATATCCCTTGCATGTGGCGGCGGTGCGGTTGCTTCTCCTGAGGGGGTGCCGGAAGTCCGAGATCCTGACCCTGGAATGGCGCTTCTACCGGGACGGGAACCTCCATTTGCGCGACAGCAAGACCGGGCCGCTCGGGATGCTCTCCATCGTCTTCCGCGCCCGACGCGGCGGGTCTTCCCCGCGGCTGGCCGATGTGCGCCGAAGGGATGGCTGAATCGTTTCTGGCCGCAGGTGCGGATCGAGGCCGGTCTGGAGGATGTCCGCCTTCATGACCTCCGCCATAGCTACGCCAGCATGGCGTTGCTGAACGGGGAATCGATCCGCGCCGTGGGCCGCCTGCTCGGCCATGAAAAGCCGTCGACCACCCTGAAATACGCGCACCTGTCCGATGCGTCGGTCCGCGAGGCGGTGGACGCCCTGGCCCCGGTCCTCGCCGGAGATCGGGGATGACGGGCAGGAAGAAGGTGTGCCTGACGGGCGCCGGGGTTGCGAGGCTGAAGCCGGGCAAGACGGAATACATCGTCCGGGACAGCCGGGTTGCCGGTCTCGGCGTCCGCGTCCGTCCGGACATCGCAGCTTCGTCTGGCATAAACATGAGAACGGAGCGGCGGTACGGACGACCGTTGGCTCGGCCGCGTTGATGACGGTCGAGGACGCCCGGCGCGAATGCAGCGCGCTTGCGGATGCTGGAGGTTTCTCCAGTTTCCACGACAGGAGGGTATCATCGGCGATTCCCCTGTTTCGCGATTTCGCTGCGAACGAATGGAAGGCAACCGCCGGTGCCCGGTGGAGGACGTCACGCTGCAATCAGGTCGATCGAATGCTGAAGAAACAGCTTCTGCCCGCCCTCGGAACGATCCGGCTGGATCGTATCCGGTGGCTCGACGTCGAACGCTGGTTCCGCAGCTACAGCAAGACCGCGCCCGGCGGGGCAAACCATACGCTCCAGCTGTTGCGGCAGATCCTGAACGCGGCCGTCGCCGCGGGGTTGATCCCCGCAAATCCGACCGAGGTCATCAGGAGAAACCCCCGCCCCAAGCTGATCCGGTTTCTTTCGACCGAAGAGATCGAGGGGCTTCACCACGCACTCGACCGGCTGGTCGAGGAACGGCCTTCCCGACGGCAGCAGGCCGACATCATCCGGCTGCTTCTCCTCACCGGCTGCCGCAAGGGCGAGATCGTCAGGCTGAAATGGTCCGAGGTCGACGACGATGTGCTCCGTCTGGCGGAGACCAAGACCGGCTCGCGAACGGTGTGGCTGAGCGAGCCGGCACGGGCCATCTTCGACCGCCAAGCACGCACGGGGAGCCGTTACGTGTTCTCGTCGCCGAAGGATCCGGCAAGGCCGTGTACCCGCGACGCCCCCCTTTGGTATCGCGCGAGGAGGGAAGCCGGGATCGAAGAGGTCCGCCTGCACGATCTCAGACACACGGTGGCGAGCCAAGCCGTGGCGCGGGGCACCGCGCTGTCGACCGTGGCGCGCATGCTTGGCCATGCCGACCCGACGATGACGCTGCGCTACGCCCATGTCGGAGACCGCGACGTGCAGGCCGCGGCAGAGCGGGTCGGGGAAATTATCGCAACCGCGCTGCTTGGCGATGAATTGCCGACAACGCCGGATCGCTACCGTAAGCTGTCTTCACATGAGCTGCGGGCCAACCCGACTCCGCAACCGACGCCAGGCTCTTACACTACATCCAACACCACCTCGCAAGTTCAGTCAGTCACACCGCCTCTGGGGACACAACCCTCGCGGAACGGCGGCTTCACATCTTCCCGCGCGATGCGTGTCTGACAGCTGCAAGTCTGGCGGCGGTGGGCCGTCCCTTGCCGGCCTCACCCCGCCCCGAGCAGCACCACGCAAAACATCATCCCGGCAACGCCGGCGCCCAGGATGACGCCGTCCCCGTTGGTCGCCAGGATGCGCTGCCGTGCCGGCACCGACAGCCCGAGTGCGACAAATGCCAGGCGGGAAGGCCGCACGCCCGGATCTGTGACGGCGAACCCCTGAAGGCAGAGCTATTCGACCATCATCCCAGCGAAGCGGTCTCGCGTGGTCAGTCAGGCCTCTCGACAATGCGGGCAGAGCCCGCTGATCTCCACGGTATGATCCCGGCAGACGAAGCCCTCGGCCGCCGCACCGCGCTCGATCGCGCGTTCGATACCGGAATAGTTGATCTCCGCCGCGGTACCGCACGCGGTACACAGCAGAAACTGCGCCGTGCCGCGATGGCCGGGGCGGGAACAGCCGATGAAGGCGTTGAGAGACGGCAGCCTATGGCGCGACAATCTGGGTGAGAGCCGCGCGTCAATCAGGATGAGATTCCCGGCGGCAGCGGCGGGGGGATGATTCCCTCGCGCGGCGGCGATTGCAAGCGGGTTTTGATTGTCGCGGCGCGACCGGTTTCGCGGTCTTGATTGTCGCGGAGGGACGGTCGGGCGGAGATTAAGCGGCCCGCGGAGGCGGTCCCCGCGGGCCGTGAGTTTGGCGGCCGCTTCGCCGAGTTGGCGTCGGCGGATCAGTCCTTGGTGTTTTTCCCGGTGGCGTAGCTTGCCGGTCGGCCGGCCTTTCGCTTGCCCCTGTCGAGCGCTTCGCGGCGTCTGTAGCTCTCGACGTTCATCTCGAGGATGGTGGCATGGTGGACGAGGCGATCGACGGCGGCCACGGCGGTTGTTTCGTCGGGGAACACCTTGTCCCAGGCGCCGAAGGGCTGGTTTGCGGTGATCAGCAGCGATCGCCGTTCGTAGCGCGCCGAGATGAGCTCGAAGAGCACGCCGGTCTCGGCCTGATCCTTCTGGACGTATGCGAGGTCGTCGAGGATCAGAAGGTGGAAACGGTCGAGCCGGGCGAGCAGGGCTTCCAGGGCGAGCTCGCGGCGCGCCACCTGCATGCGCTGGACCAGATCGGTGGTTCTGGTGAAGAGCACGCGGTATCCGTTCTCGACCAGGGCGAGGCCGATGGCGGACGCGAGATGGCTTTTGCCGGCGCCGGGCGGGCCGAAGACCAGGCAGTTGGCGCCCTGGGTAAGCCAGGCGTCGCCGGCGGCGAGCGCGTTGACCTGGGCCTTCGAGATCATCGGCACGGCGTTGAAGTCGAAGGACTCCAGGCTCTTGCCGGGGAGCAGCTTTGCCTCCCTGAGATGGCGTTCGATGCGCCTTCGGTCGCGCTCGGCGAGCTCGTGCTCGGCGAGCGCGGCGAGGAAGCGGGCGGCGGTCCAGCCCTCGGCGTCGGCCCGCTTTGCGAAGCTCTGCCAGAGTTGGTTGATCGTCGGCAGGCGGAGATCGGCGAGCATTAGGGAGAGCTTGATGGCGTCGACCTTGTTGGGGTCGGCCGCGCTCTTGTCGTTCCGGTCGGTCATGCCGCGTCTCCCACGCCGAGCAGGGTCCCGTAGCCGGCCAAGTGCGGCTTGGTGACATCGACGCTGGGCATCTTGCCGCGGTCCGGCGCGAAGCGGGTCTTGAGCTTGACGGGATCGGGGAGCCCGCCGGCCTTGAGGGCGCGGTCGATCTCCGCGGCCAACTCGGCCTCGCAGCTCTCCTCATGCGCCAGCGCCAGCAGGGCGACGGCGAGCCGGCAGGCCTGGCGGTCGCCCACCCGCTCCAGGGCCCGCTCGAAGCAGCGCCGGTAGGGCGCACGCGGGAACAGCTCGTCGCGATAGACCAGGTTCTTGAGCGCCATCGGCTTCTTCTTCAGCGAGTGGATGACGTGGCGGTAGTTGACGACATGAACGTTGGGGCCGCTCGCCCCGGCCCGGCCGCGCGGCAGGGTCAGGATGCGGGTGCCCGAGAGGAAGAGTTCGAGCCGGTCGTCGTAGAGGCGTCCGCCGAGCCGGTGGCCGATCAGCCGCGAGGGCACGGTGTAGAACACGCGGCGCAGCACGAAGCCGGACGACGAGGTGATGTTGACGCTGATCGGCTCGTAATCCGCGGTCCGGTCGACCGGCAGGTCCCGCAGCGTCGCGCGCTCGGCCTCGATGCCCCTGGAGCGGTGGGCGTTGGCACGCCCGACCACCTCGGCGATGAAGCCGCGATAGGCGTCGAGATCGTCGAAGTCCGACGAGCCGCGCAGCGCCAGGGCATCCGCGATCGCGCGCTTGAGGTGGCCGTGTGGCCCCTCGATCGCGCCGTTCTCGTGCGCCGCGCCGCGGTTGTTGCGCGAGACCGTCATGCCGTAATGGGCGCACAGCGCCTCATAGCGCTCGGTCATGTCCTCGGCTTCGTCCCTGCGCAGGTTGCGGAACGCCGCCGACAGGCTGTCGGTGCGGTGCTCGCGGGGCGCGCCGCCGAGATGCCACAGCGCGTCCTGCAGCCCCTCCGCCAGCGCCGTGAAGCTCTCGCCGCCGAGCACCACCTGGGCATGGGCGAAGCCCGACCAGGCGAGCCGGAAGTGATACAGCATGTGATCCAGCGCCTGCCCCGCCACGGTCACGCCGAGCGCGCCCATGCGGGTGAAGTCGGACAGGCCCTGCCGGCCCGGCTCGTGCTTCTGGCGGAAGATCACATCCTTCTCCGCGCCGTGCTCGGCGCGCCAGACGCGGATCCGTCGCTCCAGCGTGCGCCGCACCCCCGGGTCCAGCTCGGGATGGCGCAGCATCAGCTCCTGGAACACGCCGACCGGGCGGATGCCCGGGCTGGTCTCGAGAATCGGCACGACTTCGGTGTCGAAGATATCGGCCAGTGGGTCCGGGCGGCGCCGGCCCCGCGGCTTCTTCTCTTGAATGGGCGGCGCCGGATCGGCGGCGAGCCGGTAGCCGGTGGCCCGGCTGAAGCCCGCCTTGGCGGCCGCCACCTCGATGGTGTCGGTCTTCTTCTGGGTCATGAACAGCCTCTTCTGGCGATCGGTTATGTGACGCCCGGGCAACGCCGCGCTCTCCCGCTTGGAAAAGCATCAGCGTTCGCCCGGCCGGCCGAATCCGCCAGAAGGCCCGGGGGAAAATTTTGCGAGCCGGCGGCCCGGAACTCCGGTCGGGCTACGCCCTCCCTCCGTTCCGGGCCGCCGCCTTCCCCCGTCTCATCCTGATTGACGCGGAAGTCTCAGGTTGATTGTCGCGCCGCAGCAGCCGGTGCACGAGGCCGTGGCTGACCAGGAACTCCAGCGCACGATAGACCGTGGGCGGCGAGGGGCAATACCCTTCCCCCGAAAGCACGTCCAGGATAGCGTAAGCGCGGAGCGGACGGCGATCCTGCCAGAGGATTTCCAGCACCCGCTGGCGCGTAGGCGTGAGCCGTACCCCACCTGTTAGTTCCGAGGGTAAATCTCTCATTTGTGCCGAGCCAAAGTTTCTCACTTTGGTCTTGCCGCTGAAGGCGTGCCGGCCCGCTGTGGTGGCGAAGTCACCACAGGGGGAACGGGGCACGGATGTACGGATGGGAGACCAGGATGTTGCTCAAGCACTATCTGGATCAGGGCGTTTCGAAGGCGGAGTTGTCGCGGCGGTTCGGGGTGAGCCGCCGCACGATCCACTACTGGATCGAGACGGGCCGGCTGGATCGGGAGCTCTCGGCCGGCGCCGGCGGGTACGCGCCGCGGCCTCCGGTGGCGCACAAGCTGGATCCCTACAAGCCGATCATCGACGCGCGCCTTGAGGCGTTCCCCAAGCTATCCGCGAAGCGGTTGTTCGACGAGGTCCGCGCGGCGGGCTATCCGGGCTGCTACGAGAACGTGCGGAACTACGTCCGGGTTGCCCGGCCGCGCGAGCCGGCGGACCCGCCGGTCCGGTTCGAGACGCCGGCGGGGCGTCAGGGCCAGGTGGACTTCGGCACGTTCACGCTTCCCTGGGGCCGGCGTCACGCCCTGGTGGTTGTGCTGGGCTACTCCCGTCTGCTGTGGCTGAGCTTCTATCCGCGGCAGACGATGGCGGTGCTGATGGAAGCACTGGAGAGCGCCTTCGAGGTGTTCGGCGGGGTTCCGGAGGAGCTGCTGTTCGATCAGATGCGCGCCGTCGTGCTGTCCGACGATCGCGCCGCCGGGGGCGGCCTGCTGCTCAACGCGGAGTTTCTGCGCTTCGCCAGGCATTGGGGGTTCGACCCCCGCGCCTGCCGGCCCTACCGGGCGCGGACCAAGGGCAAGGTCGAGCGGCCGATCCGCTACATCCGCGAGAGCTTCTTCTACGGGCGCAGCTTCGCGAACGACGACGATCTCAACGCGCAGGCCGCGGGCTGGCTGGAAGGCACGGCCAACGTGCGCCGCCACGCCACCACCGGGGAGCGCCCCCTCGACCGCTTCGAGCGCGACGAGCGGGCGGTGCTGCGGCCCCTGGCCGTCGCGCCCTACCGACGTCTCGGGCTGCGCCACGCCGCGGAGCCGAGGCCGCCGCGCCTTCCAACAACCGTCGACGTCGAACGTCGACCGCTCAGCGTCTACGCCGAGGCGCTGCAATGAAGCCCCCGGCGCCGAGCCGGCGCGACCGGCTGCGGGGGATGCTGGCGGACCTCAAGATGCCGGGCGCGCTCGAGGCCGTCGACGGCATCCTCTCCGAGGTCGACGGCGGCGCGATCTCGGCGGCCGAGGCCATCGAGCGGCTGCTCGGCGCCCAGATCGCGCTGCGCAACAACCGCCGGCTCAAGGCCGCCATGCGGTCGTCCAGGCTGCCGGCGGTGAAGACGCTGGATGGGTTCGACTTCGCCTTCCAGCCCAGCATCAAGCGCGAGCAGATCGAGAGCCTGCACCAGCTCGGCTTCGTCGAGCGTGGCGAGAACGTGATCCTGCTCGGCCCGCCAGGCGTCGGGAAGACTCACTTGGCCATAAGCCTCGCGGTCACCGCGGCGGAGGCCGGACGGCGCGTCTACTACGGCACGCTCGCCGGGCCGATCGACTCCCTGACCGAGGCCAAGACCGCCGGCAACCTGTCCCACCGGCTGCGCGTGCTCACCCACCCGGCGCTGCTGGTGGTCGACGAGATCGGCTACCTGCCGGTCAGCCAGGACGGCGCCGTGCTGTTCTTCCAGCTCATCAACGTCAGGCACGAGAAGGCGTCGACCGTGCTCACCTCGAACAAGGGCTTCGAGGACTGGAGCGGCGTGCTCGGCGACGAGGTCATGGCGGCCGCTCTGATCGACCGGCTGGTCCACCACTGCCACATCGTCAACATCCGGGGGAACTCATACCGCATGCGCGATCACCAGAACCTGCTGCAGTCCAACACGGATCGGCGCCGCAAGAGGGCCGCCCAGTGATCACCGGACACAAAGGCGACCGTGCCGCCGGCCCGCTGTGGGTAACTGGCTTATCGCCGCCAGACCCGTCGCCGGTCGCTGCGCCAAGCCAGTTACCCACAGCTCCACCGAATCCAACACCCCAGCACCAAACCCAGCGGAACCACCGCAAGCCCAAAGTGAGAAATTTTCAGTCGGAATTGACACCCGCAGGCGGCGCTTCACCGTCAGGCCCTCGCGGTCGAACAAAGCCCCGATCGTGCTCGCTGCCGGCCAGCAGACCCCCGGATCGCGACGCCGAAGCCACGCCCGAACCTTCACCGGACCCCAGCGCGGATGCGCCCGCCGAACCGCCAGACACGCCGCCGCGATCTCGTCCGACAGCGCGTGCGGACGGCGCCCAGGCGCGCGCGAGCGGTCCGATAACCCCGAAACGCCCCCCCCAGACGATAGCGCGCATACCACTTGTAACCGACCCGGCGGCTCACCCCCAAGCGCCGCCAGAGCGCCGCGAACGTCTCCTCCCCGGCCTCGATCGCCAGCACAAAACGCAGCCGTTCTTCCACAGCACAGGTCTCCTTCCAAACCATCGGCAAGGCCCTCCCCGCCGATCAACAGACCTGTTACCCATGTAGCCGGTTTGGACCCACCCCGGCCCTCTCCCCGGGGATTCCTCTGCGAAATTCCCGGGGCAGGTCTTGTCGGGAGGAGATCGGGTATTTTCCGGCGGCTTTGGCTATCGATCGGGGTGTTGGATAGGGCGCTGCCGGGCCGCGGGTTGGCGTATTTTGCGGCTTTTGGCTGCGCTAGGGTCTCACGGTCCGGCGAGCAGGCAGGCCCGGCGGATATTGTAGACGGTGGCTGCGGCGAACAGGCGGGCGGTGTTCCTCTCCAGCGAGCAACTCCTGGCCCGTCTCTGCCCGTAGAGCCGCTTCAGCGCCGAGAAGACGGCTTCCACCGGCGCCCGGCGCCTTGCAATCAGCTCGTTGCGGCGCTGCTGCCAGGGCGGCAGCGCGGCGATGTGCTTGTTGCGCCGGTGCATGATGCGGTCCTTGATGCCGGCGGCCCTGAGCCTCGCCCGTCTGGCCGCCTGCTCGTAGGCGCGATCGCCATAGACGGCGGCCTCGTCGCCGCAGATCGGCCGGTCGGCAACCTCGCTCTCGTAGGTCTTGGCCGAACTCAGCACCACGCGCCGGATCAGGCCGGACCCCTGGTCGACGCCGAGATGCGCCTTGTAGCCGAAGAAGGCGCGGCCCCGCTTGCGGGTCCAGTCGGCGCCGGGCTCCCTGACCGCCCGCGCCCCCGCGCCGGCCTTGTAGGACGGCGGACGCGAGGCCACACCCTCCAGCGCAGACCAGTCGATCAGACCGTCCAGCCGCTCAAGCTTCCGGTTCGACCCAAGACACGGAGAAGCCAAGGCGTCCGCAAACCCCAACTGACCCTCGCCCATCATCGCCCCCCCCCCCGATTGATGCAGCCCATATAGAATCACATCCCGAACCCTTTGAGAATCCCCTTTTCGCAGAGGAATCCGCAGGGGAGAGGGGATTGCGCCGCCGCGTCCTCTTTACCTTCTCCCCTCCCGCTCGCGGGAGGGGCCGGGGGAGGGAGGCGACCCGGTCAGGTCGGAAAATACTGTAGAACTCCAGTTTAGCCCCAATACTGTTCACTTAATGACTTTGATGCTGTTGACTGGGTTGACGGCGGGGCGTGGAGGGGTGTCCGGGCGGCGCAGTGGGAACTTGCTCATTTTGCGTTTGACGGCGCGCGGGTTTTGCCGGTTTCGGCTGGAGACGACCCGTTCCTGAAGGATTTCGTCGAGGACGGCGTCATGGAAGGCCTTGCTGTTCCGAGGGGGGGATGGCGATGGCGGCGGGCAGCTTTCGACGCGCCACGCGCACGGCGTGAAGGAAGGAGAGCCGGTCCGGGTCTTCGTCGGCTTTCAGCGCCGCCTCGTGGATCAGGCTTCGGATGGCGAAGTGCGCCATCATGAGGCCATAGAACTCCTGACGGACGAGGTCGGGCGTCTTGCTGCGCAGGACCACCCTGGCGCCCCGCAGATGGGTCTTGAGTTGGTTGAGCGCGGTCTCGATTTCCCAGCGCTCGTGATAGAGGGCCGCCAGCTCATGCGCCGGCGCCGCGTCGTGGTCGAGGATCGTGGTGAGGAGCCGGTAGAGCGGTTCGGCGCCGCCGACGCCCTCCAGCCGGTAGTCGATCGCCCGCACCGCGAGCCCGCCGCCGCGCTGGCGGCGATCCCGTTCCGAGGGGTAGATGGTGCTCAGGTAAGAGCCGTCGGGCAATCGCCGGTCGGGGACCAGGCGCATGTTCTTCCTGACGCGCCAGAGCAGCTCGGCCCCGCTGCCGCACGCCAGGGACCACAGCGCGAAGCCGAAGAACTGGCGGTCCGCCAGGCACAGCATGCCAGCCTCCAGACGGCCGAGCACGGCTTTGGCGAGCGTGATCTCGCTCGTCCCATAGCCCGCCATCTCGCTGCCAAACAGCACATGCGTACCGTTCTCCACCAACGAGACGAAGCGCAGCTGCGGGAAGGCGCTGCGGCCCCGGCTGGCGCCGGGCCGGCCGAACGCCGCGGCGTTCGACGCCTCGTCGGCAACGTCGAGGGTGCTGCCGTCCAAACTCACCAGACGCCATCGCCCATACCACGCCCCCCGGGTCGCCCGATCCGCAATCGGCTTCACCACCGCGCCATGCAGACGGTGCAGCGGCTCCCAGCCAAGGCGTGTGCGCGCCTGCGAGATCCCCGACTTGCCGGCCACCTCAAGCGCCTGCGACGGGCCGGCCAGCCACTGAACCCCCTCCAGCAAGCAGCGCAGAACCTCGCGGTAGGACGAATGCATGTAGAGCGCAAGCGCGATGACGTAATACACCACCACAGGCGCCGGAAGCGCTCGCCGGCGCCGGCTCGACCGCCCGGTCTCCCGTAGCACAGACTGCACCGTATCCAGCGGAAACGTCTTCGCGATCACACCGAGGCTGATGTAGTCGGTGACGCGAGAACCCTCCGGAAGAGTCCCGACAGACCGTGACATCGCCCTGACCCCTGCTCCGTTCACAGGCTCACGACGATAGCATCAATCAATCATTAAGTGAACAGTATTGTAGTTTAGCCGGCTCTCCGCCGCTCACTCTCCCAACTCCTTCCGAAGCCGGCCGATCTGGTGCATGCGCTCGTGCAGCACGGCGACGATGCCGATATCTCCATCGGTCAGCCGTTTCCAGTAGACGAAATGCCGCTCATACCGGAATACGTAACCGTCCACCCCGAACTCCGCCGGAACCGGCCGCGAGACCGTATCGCCCGACACGATCCCGTCGAACGCTTCGAACAGGCCCGCGATGTAGGTATCCGCGCGCGTTTCTCCCCATCGTTCCAGGGAGTAACGGTAGATTTCGTCGATACGGAGAGCGGCGGCTTCCTGTACGCGGATGGATGTCACGGGCGAGCCTGGGGCCGGTTCCTTGCAATGACGCCCGACGCCGACAGTGGACGGTACGAATCTTCCGGCGCCGCGAAGGCACGTTCCAGCTCGGCTTTCAGGCGCTCGAACGCCTCGCGCTCCGAACGTTCCTTGTCGCGACGGATCAGGTCGCGGATATACTCGCTGACGTTCTCGTAGGAGCCGTTTTCGCCGACATTGGCCGACACGAATTCGCTGAGCGCGCCGCTGAGGCGAACCGTCATCGTCGTGGTGCGGCGCATGGGCCTGTCCCCTCACTCCGGCGTATTCAATATATTTAACATCCAATACAATGGCAAGCTTCCCCGATCGCCGGTGTCCCCGATCGCCGGGCTCCGGTTGACCGAAGGCTTGCCGCGCTGCTACAGGAGGCCGGGAAAACGGGCGCCGTGGGGGAACCGGGCGAAGGCGCTGTCAAGTTTGCACGAAAGGAAAACCGGATGCGCGTCTTCTATGACAGGGATGCCGACGTCAACCTCATCAAGGGGAAGAAGCTCGGCATAGTCGGTTATGGCAGCCAGGGCCATGCGCACGCCAACAACCTCAAGGACTCGGGCGTGGCCGATGTCGCGGTGGCGCTCAGGCCCGGCTCGGCGTCGATCCGGAAGGCGGAGGATGCGGGTCTTTCGGTGATGACCACGTCGGAGGCGGCGGCATGGGCCGACGTGCTGATGGTGCTGACGCCGGACGAGCTGCAATCCGAGCTCTACGCCAACGAGATCAGCGACCATCTCCGGGAAGGCGCCGCGCTCGCCTTCGCGCACGGGCTCGCGATCCATTTCCGCCTGATCGAGCCCCGCCCCGACCTCGACGTGTTCATGGTCGCGCCCAAGGGGCCGGGCCACACGGTGCGCTCGGAATATGTCGACGGCGGCGGCGTGCCCTGCCTGCTCGCGGTGCACCAGGACGCGTCCGGCAACGCGACCGAGATCGGGCTCTCCTACGCCTCGGCCATCGGCGGCGGCCGCGCCGGCATCCTCGAGACGAGCTTCAAGGAGGAGTGCGAGACCGACCTGTTCGGCGAGCAGTCGGTGCTGTGCGGCGGGCTGACCGCGCTGATCACCGCCGGCTACGAGACCCTGGTGGAAGCCGGCTACGCGCCCGAGATGGCCTATTTCGAGTGCCTGCACGAGGTCAAGCTGATCGTCGACCTGATCTACGAGGGCGGCATCGCCAACATGCGCTACTCGATCTCCAACACGGCGGAGTACGGCGACCTGACCCGCGGACCGGTGCTGATCGACGAAACCGTCAAGGCACGCATGAAGACCATCCTCGACGATATCCAGTCCGGCCGCTTCGCGCGCGAATGGGTGCTGGAGAACCAGTCCGGCCAGACCAGCTTCAAGGCGCTCAGGCGGCGCGGCTCGGAACATCACATCGAGCAGGTGGGCGCGCAGCTCCGGGGGATGATGCCGTGGCTCCAGGAACGCGCTTTGGTCGACCGGACGAAGAACTGAAATCGGGTCCGTTCAGCGGCATGGCGCGACATACGAATTGCATGGTTGAGAAAGTCGGCGTAAATGTAGAAAATCAAAGGTTCACGGATCGTCCGGGTGCCGAGTCCGGCACGCTGGCGGTCGGAACCGCGTAAAGAGGATAGTTGGCGTGACGATGCACCCGGCAACCGGTCCGGTCCGGAAGACTGCCAGGGTGGCCGCCCGGGCGCGGCCGCCGCGCGGTCCTGCATGCGTCCACGCCCGTCTCTCGTCGACGGCCGGCGCGGCCGGACGACTTAGCAGCCCCTGAACGGCGATCGCCGCGAGCGGTGCGCCGGGCAGGGGACTTCGCAGCCAGGTCCGAAAACCGCGTCACAGGAGCTCCGAGATGAGCCTGAATGCCGATCCGAACCGCGTCATAATCTTCGACACAACGCTGCGCGACGGCGAGCAGTCGCCGGGCGCCTCGATGAACCTCGACGAGAAACTGCGTATCGCCGAACTCCTCGCCGAGCTCGGCGTCGATGTGATCGAGGCCGGTTTTCCGATCGCCTCGAACGGCGATTTCGAGGCGGTGCACGAGATCTCGAAGTTGGTCAAGGGCCCGGTCATCTGCGGTCTCGCCCGGTCCGGCCGTCTCGACATCGAGCGGGCGGCGGAGGCGCTGGCGCCAGCCGAGCGGAGGCGCATCCATACCTTCATCGCGACCAGCCCGCTGCACATGAAGTACAAGCTCCAGATGGAGCCCGAAGACGTGCATGCGGCGGTCATCGACAGCGTCACCCATGCGCGCAGGTTCACCGACGACGTCGACTGGTCGCCCGAGGACGGCTCGCGCACGGAACCGGATTTCCTGTGCCGCTGCACCGAAGCGGCAATCCGGGCGGGCGCCACCTGCATCAACCTGCCCGACACGGTGGGCTATGCGCTGCCCGAGGAGTTCGGCGGGCTCATCCGGATGCTGCGC
The DNA here is from genome assembly GCA_965202835.1 of Alphaproteobacteria bacterium. Lineage (GTDB taxonomy): Bacteria > Pseudomonadota > Alphaproteobacteria > MPNO01 > MPNO01 > MPNO01. The sequence goes on from CBDBCA010000005.1 coordinate 413,331, forward strand.
GAGCGCGTGCCCAACAGCGACAAGGCGATCTTCTCCGCCCATTGCCACAACGATCTCGGGCTTGCCGTCGCAAACTCGCTGGCCGCGGTCGAGGCCGGGGCGCGCCAGGTCGAGTGCACCATCAACGGGCTCGGCGAGCGGGCGGGCAACGCGGCGCTGGAGGAGATCGTGATGGCGCTCCGGACGCGCCACGACCAGATGCCCTACACGACGGGCATCGACACCGCCGTGATCACCCGGATTTCCAAGCTGGTCTCGACCATCACCGGGTTCACCGTCCAGCCCAACAAGGCGATCGTCGGCGCCAACGCCTTCGCGCACGAGGCCGGAATCCATCAGGACGGAGTGCTCAAGCACGCCGGGACCTACGAGATCATGACGCCCGAGTCGGTCGGGCTGGCGCGCTCGACGCTGGTCATGGGCAAGCACTCGGGACGCCACGCGTTCCGCGAGAAGATCAGGGAGCTCGGCTACGATCTGGGCGAAAACGCGCTGCAGGATGCGTTCCGGCGCTTCAAGGACCTCGCCGACAAGAAGAAGGACATCTTCGACGAGGATATCGAGGCCTTGGTCGACGACGCGGTGATCCGGCGCAACGACAGGATCCAGTTCGTCTCCCTGCATGTGATCTGCGGCTCCGTCGGGCCCCAGACCGCGACGCTGGAGCTCGACATCGACGGCGACCGCCGGGGGACCGAGGCGACCGGCGACGGCCCGGTCGATGCGACCTTCAACGCGATCAAGGGTCTGTACCCTCATGACGCGGGGCTGAAGCTTTACCAGGTCCATGCGGTGACCGAGGGCACCGACGCGCAGGCCGAGGTCACCGTCCGGCTGGAGGAGGACGGCAAGACGGTGAACGGCCAGGGGGCCGACACCGACACGCTCGTCGCGTCCGCGCGAGCCTATGTCAACGCGCTCAACAAGCTCCTGGTCAAGCGGGAAAAGACCGCGCCCGAGGCGCTCATCGCGTGACCCGGCGGCGCGCATTTCCGGCGGATGGCCGGACTCAACGGGGTATCGAATAGCGGACCATGTTTTCCAAGATACTCGGACTTCTCTCGGCCGATATGGCGATCGATCTGGGGACGGCGAACACGCTGGTCTACGTGAAGTCGCGCGGAATCGTCCTCGACGAGCCGTCGGTGGTCGCCACCGCCACCGCCAGGGGCCGCAGGCAGGTCCTCGCGGTCGGCGACGAGGCCAAGATGATGCTCGGCCGCACCCCGGGCGGGATCGACGCCATCCGGCCGCTGCGCGACGGCGTGATCGCCGACTTCGAGATCGCCGAGGAGATGATCAAGCACTTCATCCGCAAGGTGCACAACAGGCGGCGCTTCGCGAGTCCGCAGGTGATCATCTGCGTGCCGTCGGGATCGACCGCGGTGGAACGCCGCGCGATCCAGGAGTCCGCGGAAAGCGCCGGCGCGCGGCGCGTCTATCTCATACCCGAGCCGATGGCGGCGGCGATCGGCGCCGGCCTCCCGGTCACCGAACCGACGGGCTCGATGGTGGTCGATATCGGCGGCGGCACGACCGAGGTCGCCGTCCTCTCGCTCGGCGGGATCGTCTATTCCCGCTCGGTCCGGGTCGGCGGCGACAAGATGGACGAGGCGATCATCAACTATATCCGCCGCAACCATAACCTGCTGATCGGCGAGGGCAGCGCCGAGCGGATGAAGAAGCAGATCGGATCGGCCTGCGTGCCGACGAGCGGCGACGGCGACCTGATGGAGATCAAGGGCCGCGACCTGATGAACGGCGTGCCCAAGGAAATCGTGATCTCGGAGCGCCAGATCGCGGAGAGCCTGGCGGAGCCGGTGAACGCCATCATCGAGACGGTCAAGGTGGTGCTGGAACACACCGCGCCGGAACTCGCCGCGGACATCGTCGACAAGGGCATCGTGCTGACCGGCGGCGGCTCGCTGCTCGGCAATATCGACGAGCTGCTCGGCCACGCCACGGGCCTTCCGGTCACCACGGCCGAGGAACCGCTATCCTGCGTGGTGCTCGGAACCGGGCGCTGCCTGGAGGAAATGAAGGCGCTGAGGAACGTCCTGACCGCCAAGTATTGAGTGGAATCCCGATTCGCTTGTATTGAACGTGGGGTGCGCCGCTCGCACATCGTGACCGAACAAGGCAAGGGGGCTTCGCGTCGGTGAAGTACCGACCGGGATCCATCATCCGCCTCGCGGTTCCCTCCGGGACGCTCAGCCAGCGTATCGTGCTGGCGACGTTGATCATGGCCGCGTTCGGCATCACGCTGGTGGGCAAGGCGGAATCGGTCCTGTTCGAGAGGCTGCGCGCGGGCGTGGTCGACTTCGTGGCCCCCCTCTTGAACGCCATGTCGCGCCCGGCCGCGACCGTCACCGACGCGATCGAAGGCATCAACGAGCTTGGCCGGCTGCGCGAGGAAAACGCGAGGCTCCGCGCCCAGAACGAGCGGCTTCTCCAGTGGCAGGCCGCTGGACACAAGCTCTCGGGTGAAAACGACCGACTGCGCGAACTGCTCCGCTTCGTGCCGGAGTCCGGGGTCGACTTCGTTACCGCCCGCGTGGTGGGCGATTCCGGCGGCGTGTTCGTCCGATCGATCGTCGTGGTGGCCGGCGCGCGGGACGGCGTCGCCAAGGGGCAGGCGGCGGTGACCGGGGACGGGCTGATCGGGCGCGTGGTAGCGGTCGGCGCCCGATCCGCGCGTATCCTCCTGATCACCGACCTGAATTCCCGCATTCCGGTCCTGTTCGAGGAGTCGCGCGAGCGCGCGATACTCGCGGGCGACAACACGGCCGCGCCCAAGATCTCGTTTCTGCGCCACGGCGCGCGGGTCAATACCGGCGACCGGATCGTGACGTCGGGCCATGGCGGGGTGCTCCCGCCGGGACTGCCGGTCGGCATCGTCTCCAACGTCGCGGGCGACGAGATCCACGTCCGGTCTTTCGCCGAGCTGGACCGTTTCGAATTCGTCCGCGTGATCGTCCATCCCGAGATGGCATTCGGCCTGCCCCGGGGATCGGCCCCGGGAGGCGCTTCGCGGTGAGCGCCCTGCTCCGGCGGCTCGACGGAATCGCGACCGACCTCACCCCCTTCGTCGTCTCGCTGGTGCTCATCATGTTCTCGGCGATGCCGATCAACGTGTCGTCGATCGGCCCCGTCGCGCCCAATCTCGGCCTGATCGCGGTGTTCTACTGGACGATCTACCGGCCCGACCTGATGCCAGCCGTCGCCGTCCTGCCGCTCGGCCTGTGGCAGGACCTCATGAACGCCGGGCCGATCGGGTTGAACGCGCTCACGCTGCTGATCGTCTACGGCGCGATCGTCTTCCAGCGCGTCTTCTTCCGCGGCAAGTCCTTCCTCGTCGTCTGGTGGGCTTTCGGTCTGACGGCGGCTTTCGCCGCGGCGGTGTTCTGGCTCGCCGTCATGGCATGGCACCTGCGTTACGTCGACCCGGCGCCGCTCGCGTTTCAGTACGGCCTGACCCTGGCGCTGTTCCCGTTCCTTTACTGGGCGCTGTCGCGAATTCATCGCTCCATCGCGCGCCGCGGCTGACGCAAATCGTGACCGCGGCGCGGCATTCGCGCTAGGATCGGCCGATGTACCGGGACAACGAAAGGCAGAGACTCTTCACCAGACGCGCGGCGGTGCTCGGCGGCGTCCAACTCGCCGTGGCCGGGGTACTGGCGGGCCGGATGTATCAGATTCAGGTGGTCGAATCCGACCGCTACAAGATGCTCGCGGAAGACAACCGGATCAACATGCGCCTGGTCGCGCCCGCGCGGGGTCGTATCGTCGACCGGTTCTTTTCTCCGCTCGCGGTCAACCGGGAGAGCTACCGCGTTCTTCTGATCGCCGAACAGACCAGGGATGTCGACCGGACGCTCGAAAGGCTGGATCGCCTGATCGGCCTTACCGAGGCGGAAAGATCCCGGGTGCTGCGCGAAGTCAAACGGCGCCGCGGCTTCGTCCCGGTGACGGTGCGCGAAGGTCTCGGCTGGCGCGAGGTCGCGAAAATCGAGGTCAATGCGCCCGATCTGCCCGGCATCGCCATCGATGCCGACCTGGTGCGCGATTATCCCCATTCGATCAAGTCGGTGCATGTGCTGGGCTATGTTGCGTCGGTATCGGAGGACGAGCTGGGCGACGATCCGCTGCTCCAGCTGCCCGGTTTCCGCATCGGCAAGAACGGGATCGAGAAGTCCCGCGACCTCGCGCTCCGCGGCAAGGCAGGCGCGAGCCAGGTGGAAGTCAACGCGATGGGGCGGGTCATCCGCGAAGTCGGCCGGGTGGAAGGGAAACCGGGAAACGATGTCCGCCTCACCGTCGACATGACGCTCCAGGCCTTCTCCCAGGACCGGCTCGCCCGGCACCAGAGCGCCTCGGCGGTGCTGCTCGGGGTGGAAACGGGCGAAGTCCTCGCCATGGCGTCCACGCCGGGCTACGAGCCCAACCAGTTCGTAAGGGGGCTCGGCGCCGAAACATGGCGGGCGGTGGTCTCGGATCCGATGACCCCGCTGCTCAACCGGTCCCTGTCGGGGCTCTACGCACCCGGCTCGACGTTCAAGCTCGTGGTGAGCCTTGCGGCGCTCAACGCCCGTCGGACGTGGCCCGACCACCGCGTCTTCTGCAAGGGCTTCATGGAACTCGGCGAGACGCAGTTCCACTGCTGGAACAAGCACGGCCATGGCCGGCTCGACCTGATCGGCGCGATCGAGCGGTCCTGCGACATCTATTTCTACGAACTCGCCCAGAAGGTCGGTATCGACCGGATCGCGGCGATGGCCGTCGAGCTCGGCCTCGGCACCAAGCTGCTGGACGACTTGCCGGGCGAACAGGAAGGGCTGGTCCCCACCCCGGAATGGAAACTGGCGTCCATCGGCACCAGATGGCAGGGAGGCGAGACGCTGATTACCGGCATCGGCCAGGGCTACGTGCTGACGACGCCGCTGCAGCTTGCCGTCATGACCGCCAGGATCGCATCGGGCCGCGCGGTCGTTCCGCATTTGGTGATCGATGACCGGGACGGCGCAGCGCCTCCGCCCGAGCCCCGTTTTCCACCGATCAAGGTGCGGAATTCGGCGCTGAAGACGGTTCGTCGCGGTATGGACGCGGTCGCCAACAACAAGCGCGGCAGCGCATACCGATACGCGATCCGGGACCCCGCCTTCGCGCTCGCGGGCAAGACGGGAACCTCGCAAGTCGTCAAGATTTCCAAGAGCGAACGGGGGACGGGGGTGCTCAAGAACCACCAGCGTCCCTGGCACGAGCGCGACCATGCCCTGTTCGTCGCCTATGCGCCGGTCGACAAGCCCCGCTATGCGATCTCGGTGGTGGTCGAGCATGGCGGCGCGGGCTCTTCGGTCGCGGCCCCCATCGCACGCGACATCCTGCTCGAAGCGCAGCGCCGCGACCCGCTGGGGCCGAATGCGGTCGACCGGCTGGCCTGGGCCGAAGCGCCCCCGGGCCAGGGCTGAACGGGGAGGATCCGGGCCTTGGCGAGCGTCGCGGCAACCAGCGAGAGCCTGTCCCTGGGACGCAGGCTGGCCCTGCTGAGCTGGCCGCTCGTGGCCCTCCTCTGCGTCCTCGCGGCGATCGGCGCCGCCATGCTCTATTCGGCGGGCGGCGGAAGCTGGGATCCCTGGGCGGTCCGTCACGTCATGCGCTTCGGCATCGCCTTCGTCCTGATGCTGGCGGTGGCGCTGGTCGATCTGCGGTTCTGGTTGCGTTACGCCTATCCGATCTACTTCGCCTCGGTCGCGCTCCTCCTAGCGGTCGAGGTGGCCGGAGCCACCGGCATGGGGGCACAGCGGTGGATCGACCTCGGCGTCGTGCGCCTGCAGCCCTCCGAACTGATGAAGATCGCGTTGATCCTGGGGCTCGCGCGCTACTTTCACGGCGTATCGATGGAAGACGTCGGACGTCCGAGCCGGCTGGCGATACCCTTGCTGATGATCCTGGCGCCGGCCTTCCTGGTCCTGCGCCAGCCCGATCTCGGCACAGCGTTGATGCTGACGGTCGCGGGGGCGGCGATATTCTTCGTCGTCGGAGTCAGGCTGTGGAAGTTCGCGCTGGTCGGGGTGCTCGGTCTCGCCGCCCTGCCGGTGGCGTGGAACATCCTGCGTCCCTATCAGCAACAGCGTATCCTGACGTTCTTCGATCCGGAGTCCGATCCGCTGGGCGCCGGCTATCACATCCTGCAGGCCAAGATCGCGCTGGGCTCGGGCGGCGTTTTCGGGAAGGGGTTCATGCAGGGATCCCAGGCCCATCTGGACTTCCTGCCGGAGCGTCAAACCGACTTCATCTTCACCATGCTGGCGGAGGAGTTCGGCCTGGTCGGCGGACTGGCCGTGCTCGGTCTGTTCCTCGTCCTGTTCGCCTACGGGATCGCGATCGCCATACGCATACGCAATCAGTTCGGGCGCGTCGTCGCGATGGGCGTGACCGTGACGGTCGCGGTCTATGTCCTGATCAACGTGGCCATGGTGATGGGGCTGGTCCCGGTGGTCGGAGCGCCCCTGCCGCTGATCTCCTATGGTGGCACGGCGGTCCTCAGCGTGATGATCGGTTACGGGTTGCTGTTGTCGGCCAGCATCAACAGGGACGTCCTGATCGGCAAGACCGGGGCGGTGGAAGATTCCTGAGACCGGCCGTCGCCAAGCGCACGGGCTCGCCATCGGCCGCGCGGTTTGCTATAAGCCCCGCTTCCGGTTGGGGCGCATAGCTCAGTTGGTAGAGCAGCTGACTCTTAATCAGCGGGTCCAAGGTTCGAGTCCTTGTGCGCCCACCAATCTTTTCCGATCTGCCGAGAAGACACGGAACGCCCGGAGCCGGGCGGGCGGCGGCTGACGTGCGGAGAATGGAGAGGGGCCCGGTATGACCATGATACGCATCGGCGACGCCGTCCGGCGGGATGAGGACTACCGGCTGCTGAGGGGGCGGGGCCGCTATCTCGACGATTTCGACGCACCGAATCAGGCGCGCGCCCATGTTCTGCGCTCGCCCCACGCGCATGCGGAAATCGACGCGATCGACATGGAGAAGGCTCTGGCGGCGCCGGGCGTGCTCGCGATCCTGACCGGTAGCGATCTGGCCGCGCGCGGGTTGGGCACCGTCAGGGCGGTGGTGCCGACCAGGCGGGCGGACGGCTCGCCGGGGTTCAAGACGCCGCAACCGCTATTGGCGGGGAACCGCGTGCGCATGGCCGGCCAGGCGATCGCCTTCATCGTCGCGGAGACCGTCGAGCAGGCAAGGGATGCGACCGAGCTGATCGCCGTCGACTACGCCCCCCTGCCCGCTCTGGTCACGGCGGACGATGCGCTCGCGCCCGGCGCGCCCGCGGTCTGGGACGACAATCCGGGCAACGAGGCCTTCACGCACAAGGTGGGCGACGAGGCGGCGGTCGAGGCGGGCTTCGCCCGGGCCGCTCACATCGTGCGCCACCGGGTTTGCGTCAACCGGGTGACCGGCAACCCCATGGAGCCGCGCGGCTGCCTTGCCGACTACGACGCCTGGGAAGACCGTTACACGATCCGCGCCACCATCCAGTCGGCGCACGGCATTCGCGCGGTACTTGCCGAGCAGATCTTCGATCTTCCGCAGAGCCGCTTCCGGGTCGTTTGCGACAACATGGGCGGCGGCTTCGGAACCCGTGGCGGCTGCATGCCGGAATACGCGCTGTCGCTCTGGGCATCCGAGGTCGTGGGCCGGCCGGTCAAGTGGGTGGCCGAACGCTCGGAAGGACTGCTGAGCGACGAGCAGGCGCGCGGTGGATTCGTCGATGCCGAGCTGGCGCTGGACGCGGACTTCCGGTTTCTCGCGCTGCGCACCCACACCAGGGTGCCGATCGGCGCCTACTACACCTCGGACCGCAATTTCGGGTCGACCGTCACCGGGCTCGGCGGGCTCGCCGGGGTGTACCGAACCCCGGCCATTCACGTGACCGTCACCGGCGCCTTCACCAACACCATGACCAACGCCCAGTACCGCGGCGGCGCCAAGCCGGAGCCGTGCCATGTCATCGAGGTGACGGTCGACCGGGCCGCCCGGGAGCTGGGCGTGGACCCGGCGCGGCTGCGCCGGATCAACACGCTCGCCCCCGACGAGCTTCCGTACACGACCTGTCTGGGGGCCAGCTACGATTGCGGCGAATTTCCCGCCAACCAGGCCCGCGCGCTGGATACCGGCGATTACGGAGATTTCGAGTCGCGCCGAGAAAGCGCGCTCGAGCGCGGAAAACTGCTCGGCATCGGCATGTCGCAAACGATTTCCGGCGTCGCCATGACCAATTACGAGCACGCCGAGATCCGCTTCGATTCGGGCGGCGGCATCACCCTGCTGTGCGGCGCGATGGATCACGGTCAGGGCCACGGCACCACCTTTCGCCAGGTGCTTGCCGACCGACTCGGCATCGATGGCGGCGAAATCCGCTATCGATATGGCGACACCGAGGTGGTCACCGCCGGTGTCGGCACTTTCAATGCCCGCTGCGCTGCGCTCGCCGGTTCCGCGGTCGTCCAGGCCGCCGACAAGATCGTCGAGAAAGGCAAACGGATCGCCGCGCACATATTGGAGGTTCCGGCAGTCGACATCGAATATGCCGAGGGGCGGTTCGGCGTCGTCGGCACCGACAAATCGGTCGACATCCGGGAGGTCGCGCGGGCCGCTTTCCAGAAGCCGAAACTGCCGGAGGACATCGAGCCGGGGCTGTACGAACGGGGCGATTTCGGGAGCGACCACGGGCCGGTCTATCCGAACGGGTTCCACCTCGCGGAGGTCGAGATCGACCGCGAGACCGGGCATGTGCGGCTGGCGCGCTACAACTGCGTCGACGATGCCGGGGTGGTGCTCAACCCGCTGCTGTTCGATGCCCAGGTGCATGGCGGCATCGTCCAGGGCGCCGGGCAGATCCTGATGGAAGACGTCAACTACGACCCGGACGGCCAGCTATTGACCGGCTCGTTCATGGATTACGCGATGCCGCGTGCCGACGATTTCTGCCACTTCACGCTCGCCGCCAACGAAGTCCCGACCGCGCGCAATCCGCTGGGGGTCAAGGGCGTCGGCGAGGCCGGCACCGTCGGCGCGATGCCGTCGATCATGAACGCCGTCAACGACGCCCTGCACCGCATCGGCGCACCCCCGGTCGAAATGCCGGCAACCGCGGAAAAGGTCTGGCGGGCGATCCGGGAGGCCGGCGCTTAGCCCGGATTTCTCACAAAGGGTTGGCGGTTAGAGGTGTCGGACAAGGAAAGAGGCATTGTGACAGGCACTTGTCGGGTCGCGGACCGGCGCGGCGATGCTCGCGCTCTGTCCCGCGCCCCGGCTGTCACCCCGGACCTGTTCCGGGGTCCAGAGCCACAGGCACCGTTCTCGCCCGGTTTTCCCGGAACGGTGTCCGGGGCAGGCCTGGACCCCGGAACAGGTCCGGGGTGACAGCCTTGGGGTCGGCCATGCCGCGGGCTTTCCGTCGGCCGGTGGTGAGAAATGCGGGTTAGAGCCTATCCGTTTTTGATTGAACCGCTGCCGAAGCCCCGTTCGTCATGGTCGGCGGAGGCCGACCATCCACGAGTTTTTCCTCGTGGGCGGGTAACAGGTGGAAAAAAGCGAAAAAACAAAACGTGGATGGTCGGCCTCCGCCGACCATGACGGGTAAGGCAAGAGTTGGGGTGCTTCCAACCAAGACGGACAGCCCCTAATTCCACAGCCGTTCGCTGGCGAGCCGGGCGCCTTCGACCAGTGCGCCGAGCTTGGCCCACTGGACGGTCGGGTGGACGCGGCGATGGAAGGGGCCCTGCGCGAAGCCACAATCGGTCGAGCCGATGACGTTCTCCCGCCCGACCAGCTCCGCGAGCCGCACGATCCGCTCGGCGACCAGATCGGGATGTTCGACGACATTGGTGGCATGGCTGATCACGCCGGGGATCAGCATCTTGCCGTCGGGCAGCTTTACGTCCTTCCACACCGCCCATTCGTGCTCGTGGCGCGGGTTCGCCATCTCGAGCACGTAAGCGCCGGCGTTGACGCTCAGAATCAGATCGACGATCTCCCGGATCGGCACATCGCTCGTGTGCGGACCGGGCCAGCTTCCCCAGCAGACGTGGTAGCGCACGCGTTCCGGCGGAATGCCGTCGAGCGCGTGGTTCAGCGCCTCCATGTGCAGGCCGAGCCACTTGCGGAAGTCGTCCATGGTCGCGGGCGGGACCATGCGATCGTAGGTGACCGCCGCGCGCGCGTCGTCGACCTGGACCAGCAGACCGGCATCGGAGATGGCCTTGTATTCGACCCGCATGGCATCGGCGATGGCGTAAACCAGCGCCTCGTCGCTCTCGTAGTACTCGTTCCTGCGGTCGGGAATGACGCTCGCCGGGGCGGCTACGGGAAGGAACCCCTCCGCGACATCGACTTCGTCGAGCGCGGCCTTGAAATTGTCGATGTCCCGCTGGAGCGCGTCCTGGCCGGTATAGACGATCGGCGCGACGCACACCGATTCGTATCGCTGGCCCCCGCCGCCGTCGAACCGTCCCTGCGCCCGGTCGTGCGCATCGAGCTCGGCGTAGAATTCGGAAAAGCGCTCCCGGTCGAGGCCGCGGGCGAACGGGTCCGCGCCTCCGGGCGCCATCGCACGCCGCTCGAACCCGTCCAGCCGTTCCAGCACGTATTGCGACCAGCTTATCGATTTGCCGAACTCGCCGTCGCTGATCACGTCGATCCCGGTCTCGGCCTGACGTCGCGCGATCTCCGCCACCGATTCCGTCAGCACCTTGCGGTGATGGGTCTCGTCCACGGCCACGCCGTTCTGCCTGGCGGCCAGAATGTCCTGGATCGCCGTCGGCCGGATCAGGCTTCCCACATGGGTGGTGAGAATGCGGTCTTCGCTCCTTTTCACCTCTGCTCGCTCCCGTTGAACGCCACGTTGCGGAACGTTTTCCTAGTCTCGGGACAGCACCACGACGGGTATTTCCCGGTTGGCGGCGGCCTTGGCGCGGTAGTCGTCATAGGGCGGGTAGAGCCGGGCCATCATGTTCCAGAGGCGCTCGTGATCCTCCCCGCTCGCCGTCCGCGCGGTCGCTGCGAAGCTCTCGGCCTCGACCTGGACCTCGACGGCCGCGTCCCGCGTCAGATTCAGATACCAGAACGGATGAACCGGCCGGCCGCCCTGGGAACCGATGACGACGTAATCCTCGCCGTCCCGCCCGTAGATCAGCGGCGTCGTCCGCGCCTCGCCGGAATTCCGCCCTTTCGTGGTCAGCAGCAGGCAGGGGAAATTCCCGTTGCCGTCATGCCCCTTCCAGATATGGCCGTCAGCGCCCCCGGTCTCGCGGTACCGCCGCACGTGATCCCTCGCCCAATCCGACTGCGCCATCGATAGCCTGCTCCCTCCTCACCTGTCCTCGCCCGACATTATCGGGCCATATCCTCGCCCGGTCAGCCCCTTCGCCCAGGGGAGACGTTCCAGATCGACGTTGCCGCCGGTAAGGATGACGCCGACCCGCTTGCCGGCGAAGACGTCACGGTTCTTCAGGACCGCCGCGACGGCCACGGCGCTCGACGGCTCGATCACGATCTTCATCCGCTCCCAGACCAGCTTCGTCGCGTCGACGATCTCGCGCTCGGACACGGTAAGGATGTCGGCGACGTGGTTGGAAACGAAATGCCAGGTCAACGCCTTCAGGGGCGTTCTGAGCCCGTCGGCCACGGTCTGGGGGTCGTCGTCGGCGACGATCCGTCCCGCGCGGAGGCTTCGCGCGGCATCGTCGGCCTGTTCCGGCTCCGCGGCGTAGACCCTGGTCCCGGGCGCGATGCCGGAAAGGGTCAGGCAGGTCCCCGACACCATGCCGCCGCCGCCGATGGGAGCGATCGCGGCATCGAGGTTCCCCGCCTGCTCGATCAGCTCGCGCGCGCAGGTCGCCTGGCCGGCGATCACCCGGGGGTCGTCATAGGGGTGCACGAAGTCGGCGCCGGTCTTCTCCCGGACCCTTGCGATCGCCGCCTCGCGCGACGCGACCGACGGTTCGCACTCGGTCACCTCCGCTCCATAGCCGATCACCGCCTCCTTCTTGGCGCGGACGGCATTGCGGGGCATGACGACGTGGCACGGGATGCCGCGCCGCCTTGCCGCGTAGCCGAGCGCCTGTGCGTGGTTGCCGGAGCTGTGGGTCGCCACGCCCTTCTTCGCCCGCTCTTCGGTGAGACCGAACACGGCGTTGCACGCCCCGCGCGTCTTGAAAGCCCCCGCCTTCTGGAAGTTCTCGCACTTGAAGAACAACTCGGCTCCGGCGAGGCGGTCCAGGTAGGCCGAGGTCATCACCGGAGTGCGGTGGATATGGGGCGCGATCCGCTCGCGTGCCTCCTCTACGTCCGCGTAGGACGGGATATGCATGGGATTGACGGGAACCCTCGACCGGGCGGGGCGGCTAGCGGTTCGCCGAAGACCTTGCCCTGGCGAAGAAATCGTCGCCGCCGCCGATCGCGTCCGCGCTGGTTCCGACGATCAACGGGTCGGGCTGGCCCACGACCGCGACATGCTTGTCCGTATAGGGCAGCGACGAGAGAAAATGCCTCATGCAGTTCAGCCTGGCGCGTTTCTTGTCGTCGGACTTGACGATCGTCCAGGGCGCGTCGGCGGTGTCGGTGTAAAAGAACATCGCCTCCTTGGCGTCGGTGTACTCGTCCCACTTGTCGATCGATGCCCGGTCGACCGGCGAGAGCTTCCACTGCTTGAGAAGGTCGTTCTCGCGCGCTTCGAAGCGGCGCCTCTGCTCGTGCCGGGTGACCGAGAACCAGTACTTGAAGAGCACGATGCCGCTGCGGACGAACATGCGTTCGAGCTCGGGCACCTGCCGCATGAACTCCAGGTATTCCTTGCCGTTGCAGAACCCCATCACCCGCTCGACGCCGGCCCGGTTGTACCAGGAGCGGTCGAACAGGACGATCTCGCCGCCGTGGGGCAAATGGCGGATATAGCGCTGGAAGAACCACTCGGTCCGTTCGGCTTCGGTCGGCTTGTCGAGCGCCACCACGCGGGCGCCGCGCGGGTTGAGATGCTCGGTGAACCGCTTGATGGTCCCGCCCTTGCCGGCGGCGTCCCGCCCCTCGAACAGGATGACGATCTTGCTCTGGGTCTCCCTCACCCAGTCCTGGACCTTCAGGAGCTCGACCTGAAGCTGAGCCTTCTGCTCTTCGTAGACCCTGCGGGTGAGTTTTCCCTCGTAGGGGTATTCGCCGGTCTCGAAGATCCTGCGGATTTCGTCCCGGTCCCGGCCCTGTCCGAGGGCTTCGCCCGCGCCCGCCCCGCCTGGACCGACTCCGGTCGGCGAGCCCTCCACCGGCGCTTGCCCGTCGGCTCTGGTCGTCATCGTATCGTCTCCGCGGAACGGCTCGCCCGAAAGCTTAGCCGCACCCCGGGCGAACCGCCAGCCGATCCTTCAGGCGCTTGCGTCCCGCTTCTCCAGATCGTCGAGCATGGCGTGGATGCGGGCGATGTGGGAATCGGTGTCGTACATCCGGTAGAACAGCGCCTGGGTGCGCATCGGATCGCCGGTATAGAACTGCTCGTAAAGCCTCTGGCGCCCCGCGAAGCTCGACAGCGACGCATCGAAGGCGAGGCGCAGCAGCCTGATCCGCTCGGGCGAGCTTGCGTTCGCCGACTGGAAATACATCTCGACGTTGTCGCGGAGCTCGCCCGCCACCTCGGCATAGGACGGCACCGCGACCATCCCGCCCGCGCCCAGCGTGTTCAGGATCTCGCATTGGCGGTTGTACATCTTCCAGTACATGCTCTGCCAGGTCTGGAGCGGACGGGTGCCGGCGACCCAGGTGCCGAACTCGGTCTCGCGCGCCTCGGCCTCGGCCGCCACCCGGCAGGTGCGGGCGAACTCGGCGATAGCGATGGTCTCGGCGAGCTGCACCTGGACCGGGTTGTGGACGTCGATCCTGGAGGCCCGCGCGACGGCAAGCGTCAGCGCCATCATGAACTCCGACTTCGACGTCGCGCGGACCACCGACTGCATCAGAGTGTTGGGGAGCGTGTGGGATTGCGGGTTGACCAGCTGGTCGAACTCCGGATCGCGGTAGATGAAGGTGCGCTCCCACGGCACGACCACGTCGTCGAAGATCACCAGCCCGTCGGATTCGTCGTATTGCAGCGACAGCGGATGGTCGAGCAGCGAAGGCGCGTTGGTCTGGGCCACGGGCGGGCGGCAGATGAATCGGAGCCCGGGCGTCGAGACTGGGATGGCGAAGCCGAAGGAAAACGCCGTCGTGTCGCGCATGTCGTCCGACCAGCGGGACGCCGCCGGCATCACCAGCAGCTCGTCGGCGAGCGCGCAGAGCGTCGCCACCATGCGCGCCCCCCGGATCACGAACCCCGCGTCGGTCTCGTCCACGATCCTGGCGATCACGTCCGAAGTCTCCAGATGCGCCGGGCGCGAGCGGTCGACCTGCGGGTTGACCAGCACATGGGTGGTGATCAGGTCGTTCTCGCGCACATGCCGGTGGAAATCGCGGATGTTGTCGCCGCCCTTGAACGCCTCCCGGTCGAAGCGTTCGCCGGCCGTCGCGTAGGCGGAAATCATCACGTTCTTGAAATCCGGCGAGCGCCCCAGCATGCCGCAGGATTCGTCCATCCAGACCTTGATCGCGTCGTTCCTCGCGACGACCTCGTCCTTCGTCCTGGGCTGGAGATGGGTCATGCCGACCGGGTCGCCGGTATCGGGCGATTCGTAGGTCATGATCTCGTGGAGCCCGGGCTCGTGCTGCATCTCCATCAGCCGCGCCATCGCCCGGGCGGCGCCGGCGAAACGGGGATCGCCCGCGATGTCCTTGACCCGCTGGCCCTCGATGGAGATGTCGCGGCCGTCCTTCAGCGCGTCGAAGAACTGTGCGGCGGTGCGGATCGGCACGGTCAGGGCCTCTCGGAAAACGGCTTGCCGAACGCGGCCTCGTATTCCGCCTCGTCCCAGTAACCAATCAGGATTCCGGGCGGCTCCACGGCGGCGGTCATCCGCTCGATGGTCTCGGACTCCAGCGTGATCCGGCAATGGTGCTGCCGCGCCCAGGCGAATAGCGCCTCGTGCAGCCGGGCGCGGACCGCCCCGTGTTCCGGTGCGGAGCTCGCGCCGAGATCGCATAGCTCGTCGGGGTCGGCCTTCAGATCGAACAGCATCGGGCGGAACCCCTCGGCGTGGATGTATTTCCACCGCTCGTCGCGGATCATCAGGAGCCGGGCGTCTTCCTGCGCGTTGCCGATGGCCGTGCGCGCCGGCCGGGTGGCGTAGTCGTATTCGGAGATCGCGTAGCGCCGCCAGGACTCCGGCGCCCCCGCCGCGTGCAGCAGGGGGTCGAGCGCCCGTCCCTCGATGATGTGCGGCAGATCGCGGCCGCCGAAATAGCGCAGGAAGGTGGGGGCGAGGTCGATGCATTCGACGAGCTCGTCGCGCACCGTGCCCCGCGTGCCGTCGGCCTCGTCGCGCGGGTCGTAGACGATCAGCGGCACCTTGACCGAGGCGTCGTGGAACAAATCCTTCTCGCCCATCCAGTGATCGCCGAGATAATCGCCGTGGTCGGAGGTGAACACGATCATCGTGTTCTCCATCAGCCCGCGCTCTTCCATCCAGGCGAACAGCCGGCCCATCTGGTCGTCGATCTGCTTGACGAGGCCCATATAGACCGGGATCACGCGCTCGCGGACCTCCTCGCGGGAGAACGTGCGGCAGACCCGCGACTGGATATAGGCGCGGAACACCGGATGGTCGGTCTGGCGCTCCTCCTCGGTGCGCACCGCCGGCAGGACGTGCTCCTTGCCGTACATGTCGTGATAGGGCGCGGGCACGATATAGGGCCAGTGCGGCTTGATGTAGGAGAGGTGGCAGAGCCATGGTCGGTCGCCGGCCTGTTCCATGAAGTCGATCGCGCGCCCGGTCATGTAGGGCGTCTCGGAATGCTCCTCGGCGATGTCGGCCGGCAGGTTGGCGTATTTCAGCAGCCAGCCCGAACGCCGCTCGCCGGCCGCGTCGATGCCCGCGTTGGCGTGCTCTTCCCAGGGGTTCGGCGCGTTCACCCCCTGCTCCCTGAGCCAGTCGTTGTAGTCGGGATCGGGGTCAAGCGGGCCGTAGGGGTGCAGCCCGTCGTCGCGTTCGAACGGCTCGAAGCCGCATTCCGCGATGTTGACGCCGATGGCGGAATCGGGGTCGATCCCGAGCCATTCCATGCCCCGCGTGTCGGGGATCATGTGGGTCTTGCCGACCAGCGCCGGCGTCACGCCGATGTCTCGCAGGTGGTCGCCCAGAGTCGGTTCGCCGACGCGCAGCGGGAAGCCGTTCCAGGTCACCCCGTGCGAGCGGCAGTAGCGCCCGGTATAGGACGACATGCGCGAGGGGCCGCAGAACGGCGACTGGACATAGGCGTTGGCAAAGCGAACCCCGCGTTCGGCCAGCCGGTCGAGATGGGGCGTGTGCAGATGCGGATGGCCGTAGCAGGACAGGTAGTCCCAGCGGAGCTGGTCGGCCATGATCCAAAGAACGTTGCGGGCTTCGCCCATCGTCGTGTCTCCGAATGAAGACGGGAAGGTCGTCTCGCGGGCGGGCAGGCTCGCCCGGTCCCGGCATAACGGCCCGGAAGATCGCGGATCGGCGGGGGAAGGTCAAACCCGAGCGGCCCCGCGGCGTTCGGACCCCTATTGCCGGAAGCACCGTTGCGGGCCACCATCCCCCCGCGCGAACGGTTCGACACGGAGGGCTGCGGCATGGCGGTCGAGCTTTATCACTTCTGGAGTTCGGTGTGCTCGGTCAAGGCCCGAATGGCGCTGGAGGAAAAGGGCGTCGCATGGACGAGCCGGTATATCGACCTCTTCTCCTTCGACCAGCTGGAACCCGAATACTTGGCGCTCAACCCCGACGGCGTCGTTCCGACCCTGGTGCACGACGGAAAACCGGTCCGCGAATCCACGATCATCATCGAATATGTCGACGAAGCCTTCGACGGACCGCCGCTCCAGCCGGACGATGCCATGGCGCGCGCCCGCATGCGGGAATTCATCCGGCTGACCGACGACAAGTTCCCCGCCATCGTGTTTCCGACCTTCGTCAAGTACATCCTGCCCAAGCTCAGGAATCGCTGGGGCGATCCCGAGCTTGCCAGACAGGCCGAACGCCGGCCCGCCGATTTCTACAAGGACATCCATGGCCGCGGCGTTCGTGGCGAGATCAGGGACGAAGAGGTGGAGCACTGCCATCGCACCATGGAGTCCATCCTCGACCGGATGGAGGCGATGATCGGTGAGTCCGGTGGTCCCTGGATCATGGGCGACCGGCTTACTCTCGCCGATATTGCGATCGCGCCCTTCTTCTTCCGGCTGCTCGCGCTCGGGCGCGAGGACACGTGGGCCGAAGCGACACGTCCGGGGGTCTGCGCCTGGTACGCGCGTATCGGCGAACGGGAAGCGTTCCAGACGGCGGTCGGCTGGCCGGACGAAACCGGCGGCGGATACGAGGAAGTCGGGCTCACGACGACCCGGTGAGCCCGTAACCGATATTGCTTCCGGCTCCTCAATCCGGGCCGACGAATCCGCGCTCCAGAAGTCGCAGAAAGCCGTCCCGGTCGATGTCGCCGAGGCCCATCTTCGCGAGCGTCAGCCCCTCTGAGCGGAAATCGCGTTCCATGATCACGGACGCGAGGTGGATGACGTGGTCGATGATCGGCGTGGGCACGCCCGCGATACGCCCGAGTTCGGAATAGATCAGGTGGCCGTAGGGCACGTCCTCCAGCAGGTAGCGGTGCCGGAGGCTCGTCGGCGCCATGATCCACCTGTCGGGTTCGCTCTGGTGGAACGCCTCGTAGGATAGTCCGGAGGCGCCGGCCTCGTCGGTGGTGTAGCCCATCCGCCAGAACAGCTCGACGAAGGGCATGGTCCTGGCGTCGAGCGCCTCGGCGACGGCGAGACGCTCGCGGTCCACGGCGTCGATCAGCCGTCCCACCGAAGGCGTTATTCCATCGTAGTAGTGGCGGAAATCGCCGCCGGTGGCCTCGATCCGGCCCGCGTTGCACAGCACGGCGGGCGGATGGTGAATGGCGTTGCCATAGGGGAACACCGTCTCGAGCACGTTCGAGAAGGGCTGCACCGACGGGTAGACGGTCTTCACGACCTCGTGGAGCCGGGCCGTCTCCCGCCCCGGAAAGCCGCCGAAGACCATGAAGTCCGACACCCGCGAGATCCGGCACTTCGTGGGCTCGATGCGGCGGCAGAGATAGGGAAGCGTCGCGGTCTCGCAGAACACCGGATGCTCGATGCCGTGCTCCCGGAGAACGTGCGGGATGAGCAGGAGGGTGTGCCCCGGCGAGACGAACAGCACCTGATCTTCCGTCAGGTGCGGCGCGGCGGCGGATACCCATTTCTCGTGCAGATGGGCGGGGCTCACGATCATCACCAGCTCCGCGCCGTCCATCGCGGCTTCCACGTCGTCGGTGATCAGCGGGATCGGCGCGAAGCCGTCCCCGAAAGGCGCGGTGTAGTGGATGCCGCCGATCTCCTGGAGCGGCGCCAGCGCGTCCCGATCCTGGCTGTAGAGCCGGATCTCGAAGCCTTCCGTCGTCAGATGCGCCGCCGCCGACGTACCGCCCCCTCCGGCGCCGAAAATCGCGATCCTCTCGACCGTCATGTTTCCCTCTCACGCATGATGAATGTGCGCGCCGCGCGAACGGGACAACGGTGCACAAATCGGGAAATGCGTTCAACAACGGCCCGTCTCGGCTGTCCCGGCCGACCGGGCGGTCCGCTTGCCGTTCCCGGCAATTGTCGCCATGCTCATCGTGGCCAACGGGACTGAGAGAGACTGAAGCCATGACATCCAACGATCCAGCCGCGCCGCCGCTGGTGTTCAGCCATTTCGGCTACTACACCGACGACTACGACCGCGCCGTCGATTTCTGGACGAACACGTTCGGTTTCGGCATCAGCGACC
Organism: Alphaproteobacteria bacterium; assembly: GCA_965202835.1. Classification (GTDB taxonomy): domain Bacteria; phylum Pseudomonadota; class Alphaproteobacteria; order MPNO01; family MPNO01; genus MPNO01. The sequence continues at coordinate 432,281 of CBDBCA010000005.1, forward strand.
ACGGCGGGTTCGCCGGGCAGCAGATCTGTTTCATGACCCGCCGCCCGTTCGAGCACCACCAGCTCGTGGCGATCAGCGGCCGCGATGCGTCGCACCCGACGACGGTGGCGGATCTGGGTTTCCTCGCGCCGAGTCTGGCGGAGCTCAAGCGGATCGCGTCCCTGCTCGCCGACGAGCCGGGCGTGACCGGCATCACCGCGGTCGATCACGGCGTGTCCTGGACGCTCCATTTCAAAGACCCGACCGGGATTCCGGTCACCATCGACGTCGACACCGGCTGGTTCGTCCCGCAGCCCCAGGCTTGGCCGCTCGACCTCGGGGCGGACGACGATACGATCCGAGAGACAACGCTGGAACAATGCAAGGGTCTGGCAGGCTTCCGCGACCGTGAGGAGTGGCGCGCGGAGACCGAGGCCGCGCTCGTCGGAAGCGGCAAGCTGCAGCGGCAGGCGACTCCCTCGGTGGAACCTGCCCCGCCGGACGCCGGACCGGTGTTCCGGAACGATTTCGGTGCCGGGTCCGCCGAGCCGTTCCCCTCGGTCGCCATGTTTCGGATCGGCATGGAGGCGATCGACCTCCACGCGCTTGCCTCCTTCTACATGGACGAGCTCGGATATCTCGTCACCGGACGCGGTATCCGGCCCGCCGTCGGCGCTGTGCCGGCGGCGGAAGTCGTCTACCTCACCCGCGACGCCGGCCAGATCGCGCAGATCGTGCTGGCGGCGGGACGCCCGGCGGACGTGCCGAGCAGCATCAACCAGGTGACGTTCCGCGTGCCGTCGATCCCCGCCCTGCGCGGCGTCTGCGACCGCATGTACGCCCATCCCGAGGTCGACGACTACCGCCCGGTGGATCACGGCAACTCGTTCTCGCTCTACTGCAACGATCCCGAAGGCAACGTCATCGAGCTCAGCCGCGAATCGGATTGGTACACCCCGGCGCCCAGCGCATGGCCGCTCGATCTGTCGCTGTCGGACGACGAGATACTGCGCGTGTCGGAGGAACGCTGCCATTCGGTGCCCGGGTTCATGATGCGGGCCGACTGGAAGGCGCTGGCAAGGGCGCAGCTGGTGGACGCGGGGCGGCTGGAGGCCGAAGACTTCACCGGCGGATAACGGGCGTTCCGGTCTACCCGGCCGCGAATTCCCGCAACACGTCGAACGCGAGCGCCCGTCCCTCGGGCGAGCCGCTGATCTGGATGACCGGTTCCGTGACGCCGGTATCGAGATAGGCGGCGAGCCGGTCCCGGCAGTTCCGCGGCGTGCCGCCGACCGCGAAGGCATCCACCGCATCGTCCGGGACGAGGCGCTTCGCGGTTTCCATGTCGCGTTTCGCGACGGCGGCGACGATCGCTTCGTGGTCGATGGGGAGACCGGACGAGCGGATGTTTTCCGCCATCGCGCGGTTGCGAAAGAGGAACGCGAGCCGCCCGCGCAGGAAGTCGACGGCCTCCCGCCCGTCGGCGGAAACCGAGAAATAGAGAAAGGCGGCGTTTCGGAGATCCGCCGGCTCGCGCCCGGCCGCGCGCGCACCGTCGGCGATCTGTCCGAGGCTGTAATGCACATGTTCGACCGTCAGCCCGCCGGACAGCACCACCCCGTCCGCGATACGTCCGGTGAGTCGCAACATCTGCGGACCCGTGGCCGCGATGTAGACCGGTATGGGCCGCGGCGGGGAGAAGGACATGCGGGCGCCGGAGAGTTGGAAGAACTCGCCGTCATAGGTCGCGGCATCGCCGGTCCACAGCGCCCGCAGGCATTCGACGAATTCCCGGATCGCCCGCACCGGCTTGACCGGCTGGATACCGGATTCGCCGAGAAACAGAGGATTGCCCACCCCGACCGCGACCCCGACCCGCCCGGGCGCGACGTCCGCCAGGGTCGCGAGCGACATGGCCGTCGGGGTCGGGTGCCAGAGATACGGGCTGACGGCCGTTGGAATGACCGTCGCGGTCGTCGTCGACATCGCATAGGCCATGCAGGCCACGACGGCCTCGCGGTAGCCCATGTGCTCCGCCATCCAGATCCGGTCCGCGCCCGCCTCCTCCGCCTTGCGGACGACTTCGAGCGAGTCGGAAAGGTGGTCGAATCCGTCGAAGCGAATTCCCAGTCCCGTGGTCATGTTCTTCCCGTCCCGATCGGTTCGCCCCTACGCGGCGCCTCTCACGCGGTCGATCAGCGCGCCAGCGTCGTCCGGCAGCGTATCGGCCCGCCACGCGACATGGCCGTCCGGGCGAACGAGAACCAGCCGCCGGCCGTAGAGTTCCGCGGCGCCGGGGTGGTCCAGGTCCACGACCTCCAGCGGAACCCCGGCCCCCGCCGCGGCCGCGACGACCGGCCCAACGTCGCGAGGCGAGGGGCCGAAGCGGACCAGCACGAACCCTCCCCCGAAGAGGTCCAGCATCGACCGGCCTTCGCCGATCCAGCAATGGGGGGCGCGCGTTCCCGGCCTGGCGGAAGGAAGCAGATCTTCGGCGCCTTGCGGCGGCGCGGTCCCGTCGGGCACGCAGATGGGAGACCCCTCGTAGCAGAGCTGGGCCCGGTATTGTTCCGGGAGGGTCAGCGCGAGCAGGATCTCCGGATCCGCCTCGAATGCCCGGCGGAATGCCTCCCCGCCGGGCAGCGCCGCGATCGCGTCGAAGGTGCGGGTCGAAAGTTCGACGATGCGGGCGGCGACCGGCATCGACTCCGCTTCGTAGGAATCGACAAGCGCGTCGCCGGCCCAACCTCGGAGAACGGCGTCGAGCTTCCAGGCGAGGTTGACGGCCTCGCACACGCCGATATGCATTCCGGCGCCGCCGGTGGGCGAAGCTTCATGCGCCGCGTCGCCCGCGATCAGCACCCGCCCGCGGCGAAAGCTTCGCGCCACGCAGTCGCGCCGTTCCCAGGGAGAGACGTCGAGGATTTCGTACTCGAAGTCGCGGCCGGCGAGCTTGCGGAGATAGCCGTCGCCGGCCACGTCGGGTTCCGGATCGGCGAAGACCGAGAGGCGCCACAGCTCCTTGCCGTCGATTCCGATCGCCTCTCCCCAGCACCCTTCCTCGTCGAAACAGCGGAAAAAACGGGCCCAGCCCTTGTCGTGCATTTCCATGAACTCGGGTGAGCGGAAGAAGATGTTGACGCTCCTCGCGATCGTCCCATGCCCATCGAGCGGGATGCCGAGTGCCCGTCGGACGGTTCCGCCGGCGCCGTCGCAACCCACGAGATATTGGGCGGACAGGGTCCGGGATCGTCCCGAGCGCGCGTCGACGACATGCGCGCGGACTCCCTTCCCATCCTGTTCGAAGCCTTCGAGCCGGGTACCGTATTGGAGCGTAACGCCGTTCACCGAACGCGCCTTTTCGGCGAGCAGCGGATCGAAATAGATCTGCGGGCAGGTGGCCGGCCCTTCCGGTGAGTAGTCGATCAACCCTTCGCGCTCCCGGTAGGACGGTATCTTGAGCCGGGCGAGCTCATGGCCGGTCATCGACTCCACATAGACGAAATCCGAGGGGTGCGTATCCGACCACGCCGCGCCGCGCACTTTTTCCGCGATTCCCCAGCGCCGGCAGAACTCCATGTTGCGGCTGCTCACCCCGCTCATACGAGGTACGCGAGGGTGGCCCTCGTGCTGTTCGACGAGGACGCAGGCGACGCCGCGCAGCCCGAGCTCGATCGCGAGAGTCAGCCCGACCGGACCGGCCCCGACGATCGCGACCTGGGTTTCGACGTTCTCCGCCATGGGCGTATTCGACCTCCGGCCAGGCGATGTCCGACAAATGCCGGGAATGCTAGTGACCTCGCTGATTACGGTCCAACGTTCGCCTTGACGCGCGTATGCGAGTGGGTTGAGATCGAACGTCCGATTCACCCGACGGGACCGGAGGAGCCGATGACAACGTCTCTCTTCCTCGCGACGGGGAACGGCGTCTTTCTCGCGGAGGACAATGGCCGGGTGTACGAGCCCCGGCCGCTGGGGCTGGAAGGCAAGGGCGTCGTCCGGTGGGTGCTGGCGGATCCCTCGGAGCCGGGCCGGGCATGGGCCGCGACCGAGCGCGCGGGCGTCTGGCGCACCGATGACGGCGGTGCGACCTGGGCGGAGAAGAACGAGGGCCTGGTCTACAAGCACTGCCTGTCGCTCGCCCGGCATCCGGCGACGGGCACCCTCTATGCCGGGACGGAGCCCGCCTGCATCTTCCGATCCGGCGACGGCGGGGAAAGCTGGGTGGAGCTCGAATCCCTGCGCCGGCTGCCGACCCGCAAGGACTGGACTTTTCCGGGCCCGCCCTATGTGGCCCATGTGCGCGGCATCGGGCTATCCGCGTCGGATCCCGAAACCATCTTCGGCGCGGTCGAGGAAGGCTGGCTGGTGCGCTCGTCGGACGGCGGCGAGAGCTGGGTCAACATCAAGGAGGGCACCGAGTTCGACTCGCACACCGTGACGGTGCTCCCGGATGACGGGAAAACCGTCGTCTCGGCGTCGGGCCACGGCCTCTACAGGAGCTCGGACGGCGGCGAGACCTTCGCGCAATCGGATGCCGGAATCGCCCACCCCTATCTGATCAACGTCGCGGTTCATCCCGACCGGCCCAACGTGCTGTTCACGGCGGGCGCGGAGGTACCGCCGCCGGGCTGGCGTCGGCCGGAAGGGGCCGGGGCGGGGTTTTACCGGAGCGAGGACGGCGGAGAGGGCTGGACCCGCCTGACCGGCGGGCTGCCGGAGCGCATCGGGCCGGCCCCGCGCTCGATCGCGGTCGATCCCGCCTCGCCGGAGACGGTGTTCGTCGGGCTGAACGACGGCGCGCTATGGGCCAGCCGAGACGGCGGCGAACGGTTCTCCCGCGTCGCATCCGGTCTGCCGCCGATACTGGGCATCGCGCCGATCCCGGCCTGAGCCGACCGGATTCCGGTCAGAATTCCTCGGCGTCGTGGGCCATGACCGTCGACTTGCCCGCCATGATCTTGAGGAACAGGCCGGCCGCGTCGGGCAGGATCTTCTGCACGTAGAACCGGGCGGTCTTCAGCTTGGAATCGTAGAACGCATCGCCGTTGGGCTTTTCGGCGGCGAGCTTGGCCATCCGGCACCACATGTAGCCCACGGCGACCAGACCGAACATGCGGAGATAGTCCGACGCCGCCGCCCCGGCTTCTTCCGGATCGCCGAGGCCTCGCTGGGCGACGGTCAATGTCGCCGTCTGGAGCTTTTGGAGCGCCTTCCCGACCGGGCCTACGATGTCGGCGAGCTCCGGATCCTCCCGGTTCTCTTCGACGACGGCGATGGCGGGATGGAAGAAGTGCCGGAGATGACGGCCCGCCCGCCGCGGCAGCTTGCGGCCAACGAGGTCGAGCGCCTGGATGCCGTTCGCACCCTCGTAGATCTGGGCAATCCGGGCGTCTCGCACGAGCTGCTCCATGCCGTGCTCGCGGATATAGCCGTGACCGCCATGGACCTGGACCGCGAGATTGGTCGCTTCGAAGCCGTAATCTGTGAAGAAGGCCTTGATGATCGGGGTCATCAGCTGGACCAGCTCGTCCGCGTCCTCGCGAACCGCCGCGTCGGGATGGTGGCGGGAGATGTCGAGCTGGAGCGCGACCCAGTAGGCCAGCGCCCGGGCTCCTTCGTTGAGCGCCCGCGCATTCAGCAACATGCGGCGGACGTCGGGATGGACGATAATCGGATCGGCCGCCGCTTCCGGCTCGGCGGCGCCCTTCAGCGAACGTCCCTGGCGGCGTTCCCGGGCGTAGACGGCGGCGCTCTGATAGGCGGTCTCGCCGAGCCCGAGGCCCTGCAACCCCACCCCGAGCCGGGCGCCGTTCATCATGGTGAACATGCAGCGGAGCCCCTCGTGCGGCGCGCCGATCAGGTAGCCTTCGGCGTCCTCGAAATGCATCACGCAGGTCGCCGACCCGTGGATTCCCATCTTCTTCTCGATCGAGCCGCAGCGGACGCCGTTTGCCGGTCCGGCGGTGCCGTCGGGATTCGTCCTGCGCTTGGGCACCAGGAACAGGCTGATGCCGCGCACGCCCGGCGGTGCATCGGGCAGCTTCGCGAGCACGAGGTGGACGATGTTCTCGGTCAGATCGTGCTCGCCGGCCGAGATGAAAATCTTGGTGCCGGTAATGGCGTAACGATCGTCCCCGACAGGCACCGCCCTGGTGCGTATCTGTCCTAGGTCGGTGCCGCAATGGGGTTCGGTCAGGCACATGGTGCCGCTCCAGCTGCCGTCGGCCAGCCGCGGCAGATAGGCTTCCTTCAGTTCGTCGGTGGCGTGGGCTCCGATCAGCGCCGCGGCCCCCTTCGAGAGCAGCGGGTAGACGCCGAAGGCGAGATTGGTCGAACAGACCATCTCGTCGAACACCACGCTGACCAGCTCCGGCAATCCCTGGCCGCCGTAATCGGGCGCGATTGTCACACCGGCCCAGCCGGCCTCCACGAAGCGGCGATAGGCCTCCTTGAAGCCCTGGGGCGTCCGCACCACTCCGTTCTCGTAGTGGCAGCCCTCCTCGTCGGCGGAATGGTTGAGCGGCAGCAGCGTGTTCTCGCAGAGCTTCGCTCCCTCCTCGATCACGGCGTCGATGACATCCGGCGTCGCCTCCTCGTAGCCGGGCAGCGTCGCCAGCGTGCCGGCATCGAGGAGCTCGTTGAGCACGAAGCGCATGTCGCGGAGCGGAGCCCTGTAGGTCTGCATGATCGCCTCTTCCGAACCGGATTTGCCGCGGTCCGGCACCATGCCACAGCGTCCCGGCGCATGCGATACCGCGCATATCCCCCTCCCCGCCGCTGCTGTCGGGTTTGACTTCTGGAAGGGCTCCGTGCCGATGGGCGAGACCATCTCCGCCCCCCTCTTGTCACCCCGGACTTGTTCCGGGGTCTAAGGAGGTCGGGCGAGAGTGGTGCCTGACAGTCTGGACCCCGGAACAAGTCCGGGGTGACAACAGGGAGCAAGGACAGCAGGCGCGGGAGTGCCACGATCCGAGCCTCGATTCGACCGATGCGCCGACAGCCCTGGCGTCATCAAGCTTTGCACCTCGTTCACCCCATCTATACCGGACAGTAGTGGAACAAGTCGGGGCGTGTCGAGAATTCAACCGGACGGTACAAAGACCTCGGGACGCAAGCGGTATCGTGCCTTGACGGTATTTCGCGGGGTTTTCATAGTTTCAAACGGCGGCCCGGGCGAACGCGGGCGTCGCCACGGCAACTTCCGTGCGGAAGGATCGAAGCGCATGGCAGAAAGCGAAACGTCAAACGGCACCCACCCCTGGGAAAAATCCTATCCGGCGAATGTCGACTGGCACGCCGACATACCGACGGGCGCGCTTTATTCGTTGCTGGACGATGCGGCCGCCCGTTACGGCGACCGCCCGGCCATCGACTTCCTGGACCGGGTCACGAGCTACGGGGAGCTCGGAGCGCTGGCGAACCGGGCGGCGGAGGGCTTCCAGAAACTGGGAGTCGGCAAGGGCCGCAAGGTGGGCCTGCTCCTGCCCAACTGCCCGGCAGCCGTCATATGCTATTTCGGCATCCTCAAGGCGGGCGGCACGGTGGTCAATTTCAACCCGCTTTACGCCATCGAGGAGATCAAGAAGCAGGTCGAGGATTCGGAGACCGATATTCTGGTCACCCTCGATCTATCGCTGCTCTACGACAAGGCCCGCGTCGCCCTCGACGAGACGCGGCTGAGCCATCTGGTGGTCTGCTCCATGGCGGAGATGCTGCCGCGGCTCAAGGGGCTGCTGTTCCCCATCGTCAAGCGCAAGGAGATCGCCAGCGTTCCGAACGATTCACGCCACGTGTCCTTTCGCGCGCTGACGGACAATGCCGGCAACCCGGCGCCGGTCGAGGTCGACCCCGGGAACGACATCGCGGTGCTCCAATACACCGGCGGCACGACGGGCACGTCGAAGGGCGCGATGCTGACCCACGCCAACCTCACCGCGAACGCGGCCCAGGCGACGATGGTGATGCCGGATGCCGAGGAAGGCGGAGAGATCATGGTCGGCGTGCTGCCGCTGTTCCATGTCTTCGCGATGACGGTGGTGATGAATTTCAGCATCCGCCTCGGCGCCAAGATGATCCTGCTGCCCCGCTTCGAGCTCGACGCGGTCCTCAAGGTGATCGACAAGAAACGGCCGACCCTCTTCCCCGCGGTGCCGACCATCTACATCGCGATCAACGACCATCCCGATGTCGCGGCGGGCAAGTGCGACCTGTCCTCCATCAAGCTCTGCCTTTCCGGCGGCGCCGCGCTGCCGCGCGAGGTTCAGGACAGGTTCCAGACGCTGTCGGGCTGCACGCTCGTGGAAGGCTACGGGCTGAGCGAGACCTCGCCGATCGCGACCTGCAACCCGACCGCTCCCGGCGGCAGCCGCGAAGGCTCGCTCGGCCTTCCGGTTCCCGGGACCGTGGTCGAGATCACCTCGATCGACGATCCGGACACCGTGCTGCCGCAGGGCGAGACGGGCGAGATCTGCATCAGCGGCCCGCAGGTGATGAGGGGCTACTGGAACCGGGAGGAAGAAAACGCCAAGGCCCTCTCCGGCGGGCGCTTCCACACCGGGGACGTGGGCCATATCGACGAGGACGGGTACGTCTATCTCATCGACCGGCTCAAGGAAGTCATCATCGCGGGCGGGTACAACATCTATCCGCGCCACGTCGAGGAGGCGATCTACAAACACCCGTCGGTGCTGGAGGTAACGGTCATCGGGGTCGACGACGCCCGCCGGCAGCAGACCGTCAAGGCCTTCGTGCGGCTGAAGGACGGCGAGAGCCTCGCCGCGGACGAGCTGACGACCTTCCTCGAGGACAAGCTCTCGCCGATAGAGATGCCCAAGCAGATCGAGTTTCGCGACGAGCTTCCAAAGACGATCATCGGTAAGCTGTCCAAGAAGGAGCTGGTGGCCGAAGAGGCCGCCAAGCGCGATGCCGCCGCCGATGGCTCCGATTGACCGCGGCCCGGCGCCCGGTAACGCACACAACAGACCGCGAGGCACACGACCATGAATCACGCCGTCATCGCAGGCTATGTCCGTTCGCCCTTTCACTTCGCCCACAAGGGCGCCCTGGTCGAGAAGCGTCCGGACGACCTCGCGGCCGAGGTGGTGTCCGGGCTGCTCGACCAGACCGGGGTCGATCCCGCCGAGATCGAGGACCTGATCGTCGGCTGCGCCTTCCCGGAAGGCGAGCAGGGCTTCAATCTCGGCCGTATCGTGGGGCTCGTGGCGGACCTGCCGATTTCCATCGGCGGCACCACGGTCAACCGCTTCTGCGGTTCGTCGATGCAGGCGATCCACATGGCCGCCGGCGCGATCCGCATGGACGCCGGCGAGGCGTTCATCTGCGCGGGCGTGGAATCGATGAGCCGCATACCCATGGGCGGCTTCAACCCGGCGCCGAACCCCGACCTCTACGAACGCAACGAAGGGGCCTACATGTCGATGGGCGAGACCGCCGAGAACCTCGCCCGGAAATACCAGATCACCCGCGAGGAGCAGGAATCGCTCGCGGTCGCCAGCCACGCGCGGGCCGCCGCCGCCTGGGACGAAGGCAGGTTCTCCGGCGAGGTGATCGCCGTCGAAACCGACGACGGCACGGTGGAGCGCGACGGCTGCATCCGGCCCGGCACGACCGCGGAAGTCCTCGCCGGCCTGGAGCTCGCGTTCGACGCCGAAGGCACGGTGACGGCGGGCACCTCGTCTCCGCTCACCGACGGCGCCGCCGCGGTGCTGGTCTGCACCGAGGACTTCGCGGCGCGAAACGAGCTCGCGGTGCTCGCCCGGATCAGGGCGATCGCGGTCGCCGGCTGCGCCCCGGAGATCATGGGCTACGGCCCCGTGGTCTCGTCGGTGAAAGCACTCGCCCGCGCGGGGCTGAAGATGTCGGACATCGACGTGGTCGAGCTCAACGAGGCCTTCGCGGCACAGGCGCTCGCCTGCGTGCGGGAGCTTTCGATCGACCTCGAGAGCATGAATATCGACGGCGGGGCGATCGCGCTGGGCCATCCGCTGGGCGCCACCGGCGCGCGCATCACCGGCAAGGCGGCGCAGCTCCTGCGCCGCGAGGACAAGCGCTACGCTCTCGCCACCCAGTGCATCGGCGGCGGCCAGGGCATTTCCACGGTCCTCGAGGCCGCCTGATGCCGATCGAAAAGGCCGCTGTCGTCGGCGCCGGCCTGATGGGCGGCGCCATCGCCGCCCACATCGCCAACGCCGGCCATGAAGTCGTGCTGCTCGACATCGTGCCCGAGGACGGCGGCAACCGGAACGCGCTCGCCGAGGGCGCGGTCGCGCGGATGCTCAAGGACGATCCCGCGCCGTTCATGGACAGGGCGGACGCCAAACGCATCGCCACCGGCAATATCGAGGACGATCTGCGCCTCCTCGGCGACGCGGACTGGATCGTCGAGGCGGTCACCGAACGGGTCGAAATCAAGCAGGCCGTCTATCGCCAGGTGGACTCCGCGCGCAAGACGGGCTCGATCGTGTCGTCCAATACCTCGACCATCCTGTGGCGCGCGCTGATCGAGGGAATGCCGGAGCGCTTCGCGCGCGATTTCCTCATCACCCATTTCTTCAACCCGCCGCGCTACATGCGGCTGCTGGAAGTGGCGGCCGGCCCGGCCACGCGGGAGGACGCCGCAGAGGCGGTATCCGACTTCGCGGATCTCAGGCTCGGCAAGAGCGTCGTCAGGTGCAAGGACACGCCCGGCTTCATCGCGAACCGCATCGGCACGTACTGGCTGGTCGCCGCCATCGGAGCGGCGCTGGACGACGGGATCACGGTGGAGGAAGCCGATGCGCTGCTGGGCCGTCCCATCGGCGCGCCGAAGACCGGCGTTTTCGGGCTGATCGATCTGGTGGGCCTGGACCTGATGCCGCTCGTCGGCCGCAGCCTCACGCGGTCATTGCCGGCCGACGATCCCCTGCGCGCCATCTACATCGAACCGGACATCGTCGCGTCGATGATCGCCGACGGCTACACCGGACGCAAAGGCAAGGGCGGGTTCTACAGGCTCGATCCGGAATCGAAGAAAAGGGAAAAGCAGGCGATCGATCTGCAATCGGGCGAGTACGCTCCCGCCCGGCGCCCGCGGCTGGCGAGCATCGAGGAGGCCGAGGGCTCTCTCCGCGCCCTGCTCGACTCTCCCGACCGGACCGGTGCCTATGCCTGGAAAGTGATGTCGGGGACGCTCGCCTACGCCGCCGGGCTGGTGCCCGAGATCGCGGACGACGTCGAGGCGGTCGATCGGGCCATGCGCCTCGGTTACAACTGGAAACGCGGCCCCTTCGAGCTGATCGACGACCTGGGCGCGGAGTGGTTCGCCGGAAGGCTCGCCGCCGAGGACAGGGACGTGCCGCCGCTTCTCCGTGCGGCGGCGGATAGCGGCGCGTTCTACCGGGTCTCGGAAGAACGCCGCGACTATCTGGTGGAAGGCGGCGCGTACCGCCCGATAATCCGCCCCGAGGGGGTGCTCCTCCTCTCCGACATCAAACGGACCGGAACGCCGCTGGCGCGCAACGGTTCCGCGAGCCTGTGGGACATCGGGGACGGCGTGGCCTGCCTCGAATTCCACACCAAGATGAACGCCCTCGACGCGGAGATCATGGCGCTTCTCGGCAAGTCGATAAAGATCGTCGAAGGCGGGATGAAAGCGCTGGTGATCCACAACGAGGGCAGCAACTTCTCGGTCGGAATGAACCTCGGCGTCGCCCTCTTCGCCGTCAATGTCGGCGCCTGGCCGATGATCGAAGAAGCGATCAGCCAAGGCCAGGAAGCCTTCAAGGCGCTCAAGTTCGCGCCGTTCCCGGCGGTCGCCGCGCCTTCGGGGATGGCGCTCGGCGGCGGTTGCGAGATCCTGCTGCATTGCGACGCGGTCCAGGCCCACGCGGAAAGCTATATGGGGCTCGTCGAGGTCGGCGTGGGAATCGTCCCGGGATGGGGCGGCTGCAAGGAGATGATGCTGCGCGGGCTGGCCCCGGGACGGGACGGACTCGGAGGCTCGATGCCGGCGATCTCGAAGGTCTTCGAGACCATCGGCCTCGCCAAGGTCTCGCGTTCCGCGAAGGAGGCTCGAAGGCTCGGCTTCCTGCGTGAAGGCGACGGCATCAGCGCCAACCGCGACCGCCTGCTGGCCGACGCCAAGGCGAGGGCGCTGGCCCTTGCGGAGGACTACGCGCCGCCGGAGCCGGCGACGGTCAGGCTGCCTGGCAAGACCGGGCGGATCGCGCTCCAGATGGCGGTCAAGGGGCTTGCCAAGACCCGCAAGGCGACGCCCCACGACCTGGTGGTGGTGGATCGCCTGGGCACGGTGCTGACCGGTGGCGACACCGATGCGACCAGGGAAATCCCCGAGGATCGCTTTTCCGAACTGGAGCGCGAGGCGATCGTCGACCTGATGCGGATGCCGGCCACCATCGCGCGCATGGAGCACATGCTGGAGACCGGCAAGCCGCTCAGGAATTAACGGCGGGGCGTCACTTGAACCGGGCAAGCTCCTTCCAGTTGCCGCCCTTGACCACGGAGAGGATGATCGTTTCGGCGCCCTGATGATCGTCCGCCGAGTATGAGACCTGGGTGTCCAGATAGGGATCGTAGTAGTCGAGGCTTTCCATCGCCTTCAGGAAGCTGTCGACGGTAAGCTCGCGGCCCGACTTCTCCAGCGCCATGGTAAAGCTGACCGCGCCGGCATAGCCCAGCAGCGCTCCGGTGCCCGGGAATTTTCCGTACGCCTTCTTGTAGGCCGCGATGAAGGCCGCCGGCTCCTTCCGGTCGGCCCGGGCCGCGAGGTCCGACCAGGCTGCGGCGGCGTACAAGCCCTCCGTGATGCCTCCCGGCACCTTGGCGACCACGGTGTGAAACGCCCCCGACGAACCGACGAACTTGATGTTGCTCAGGCCGAGCTTCTTGGCGGTGCCCATGACGGTGATGGTCTGACGCACCGTGAGCGCCAGACCGATCATCTCGCACCCGGCCGCCTTCAGCTTTTGCAGGGAGCCGATGAAATCCGCCTCGTCCGGCTTGTGCGCGGTATCCGCGACGTAGTCCAGGGCGGCGTTCGCGCCGGCCTCGTCGACAAGACCGGCCTTTATCTCCTTGCCGAAATCGGTCGGGATGTACATGGCGCAGAGCTTCGACACACCGTGGTTCCTGGCCATGTAGCGCGCCGCTTGCCGCAATTCGTCGTAATAGAAGGCGGCACCGGCGAAACGGAGCCTGACGGGTTCGCTCAGAATCTGCCGAGCCAGGGTCATGGGAAAGACGTTCGGGATGTTCTTCGGGGTCGTCAGCTTGAACCCGGCGATGTTCATCGGCGTGCCGAGCGACAGCAGCATCGCGAACACCTTGTCCCGGTTGACGAGCTTGTTGTAGCCCTGCAGCGCTTTCGGCATCTGGTAGCTGCTGTCTTCCACGACGAAGCGGATCTTCCGGCCGTGAATGCCGCCGGACGCGTTTACCGCCTTGAAATGCATCTGCGCCGCCTTGATCGACGGCGCTCCGAAGGCGGCGAAGGGTCCGGACAGGTCGCTGACCGAACCGATGACGACTTCCGTGTCGCTGACGCCCTGACCCGCCAGGACGGGGGTCGCGGCAAACGCCGCGAGGGCAAGCATTCTCGAAACTCTCATTTCCGGTCTCCTTTTCCGGTCAATACATTTGTCCGATCAATGCATCGTGCTTCTGCTCCACCAGGCCGCGCCGGAGTTTCATGGTGGGCGTCATCTCGTCGTCCTCAGCGGTCAGGAGTATGTCGATGAGACGGAAATCCTTGATCTGCTCCACCGGCGCCAGCCCGGCGTTGATCCCCTCGACCTCGGCGCGGATCAGCTCGCGAACGGGTTGCGCCGCGCAGAGCGAGGCGAAGTCGGAGAAGGGTACACGGTTCTCCTGCGCGAATCTCTCCACGTTCTCCCGATCGATCATGATCAGCGCCGTCAGGTAACGGCGCCTGTCGCCCACGACAATCGCGTCCGAGACATAGGGCGAGAACTTCATCCGGTTCTCGATCCCGGCCGGGCTGATGTTCTTGCCGCCGGCGGTGATGATGATGTCCTTCAGGCGCCCGGTGATCCAGAAGAAGCCGTCATCGTCCACCCTTCCCACATCGCCGGTATGGAGCCAGCCGTCGCGGACGGTCTCGGCCGTCACCGCCGGGTCGTTCCAGTATCCTTTGAAGACGAGCGGACCTCTCGCCAGTATCTCCCCGTCCTCCGCGATCTTCATCTCCACCCCCGGGACCGCGGGGCCGATCGAGCCCAGCCTGTGCCGGTGGGGAAGGTTCACCGAGAGCACGCCGCTACTCTCGGTCTGGCCGTAACCTTCCAGCATGACGAGACCGATCGCCCAGTACCACTTCACCAGATCGGGCGATATCGGAGCGGCCCCGGTGGCGATGTAGCGTGCGCGGTCGAGGCCGATCATCCGTCGCAGATTGGCGAGCACCAGCCAGTCCCAGAACCGGAACCTGGTTTCCAGCCCCGGGGGGACAGGGCACCCCTCCATCAGACAGGCCGCGCGCTCCATGCCGCAAGCGAGCGCCCGGCGGTAGGCCCAACGGCCGACCGGGGTAGCCTCCCGGGACAGCACCGAGACCCGGGAGTGGATCTTTTCCCAAATCCTCGGAACCGCGGTGAAGGAGACGGGCGAGACCTCGCGGAGATTGTCGAAGACCGTCTCGACGCTTTCGGCGAAGTTCACCACCGATTTCGCGGCGATCGGCACGAACACCGACACCAGCCGTTCCAGCACGTGGCATAGCGGCAGGAAGCAGAGTTGCTCGTCGTCTTCCCGCGTGTCCAGCACGCCCAGGACGGAGATCGCCGAACAGATGATGTTCTCGTGCGAGATCATCGCGCCCTTCGGCCGACCGGTCGTGCCCGAGGTGTAAATCAGGATCGCGGTGCCGTCGGGGCGTGAGGCCGCCGCCTCGCGCTCGAACCGGCCAGTATCCCGTTCGTGTTCGCGGCGGCCGATTTCGTAAAGCTCGTCCAGGAACAGGATCTGCCCGTCGGAGAAGTCGTGCAGCCCCTCCCGGTCGAGCACGATGCACTTCCGCATCTCCGGCACCCGATCGCGAATTTCGAGGAACTTGTCCAGCTGCTCCGCGTTCTCGACGAACAGGAACCGGCTTTCGGAATTCCCGAGCAGGAACGCGACCTGCTCGGCGGCATCGGTCGGGTAGATGCCGGAGACGATGCCGCCCATGCACTGGATGCCGAGGTCCGCGTAGATCCATTCCTTGCTGTCCTCGGAGAGTATCGAGACCACCTCTCCCCGCTTCAGCCCCAGGGCGGCGAGGCCGAGGCCGATCGCACGCGCGGCATCGAGAAATTCGGCCCAGGAATAGCTCTTCCAGATGCCGAGATGCTTTTCGCGGTGGGCCGTGCGCCCCGCCAGCGTTCGGCAGCGGTGAAGGAACAGCTTGGGAAGGGTGTCGCAGCCATCCACGAGACGGGGCTCTTCGCCGATTTCGGCGTGAGCGCCGTTCGGCCGTGCATCCGTCGTCTCGCGGGGAAGACCGCTCATTCCTGCCCTCACGATCTCCAGGTCTTGCGGCGCTTCCAGCGCCTGTCGCCGCGCGGGCTCACCGTCTGCGCGCCGAGATAGAATTCCTGAATGTCGGCGTTTCGCTTCAGCCTTTCGGCCGATCCCTCCATCACGATCTGGCCGGTTTCCAGCACGTAGCCGAAATCGGCGAGATCGAGCGCCATCCCGGCATTCTGCTCGACGAGCAGCAGGGTGACGCCGCGCTCGACATTGAGCCGGCGGACGATGGCGAATATTTCGCGGACCATGACCGGGGACAGGCCGAGCGACGGCTCGTCGAGCAGCATGATCCTCGGCCGCGCCATGAGCCCTCGCGCGATGGCCAGCATTTGCTGCTCGCCGCCGGAAAGGGTGCCGGCGGGCTGGCGAATGCGCTCCCGCAGGACGGGAAAGTATTCGAAGACCGTCTCCATGTCCCCGCCCACGCCGTCATCAGCCCGCGTATAGGCGCCCATGGTCAGGTTTTCCTGGACCGAGAGCAACGGAAAGACCTCACGCCCCTCCGGTACATGCACGATCCCCTTGCGAACGATCCGGTCGGGATCGCCGCGCTGGATGGGCTCGCCGGAAAGGAGCACCTCCCCTTTCTCGGGATTCATGATCCCGGAGACGGTGCGCAGCAGCGTGGTCTTCCCGGCTCCGTTGGCGCCCAGCACAGCAACGATTTTCCCTTCCGGGACGTCGAGGCTTACGCCCCGGATCGCCATGACGGGGCCGTAGAAGCTTTCGAGATTTCTGACCTGGAGAAGGGCCTCGCTCATGTCGTCGCCATGTCCGCGCCGAGATACGCTTCGACGACCCCGGGATCCGACTGCACCTTTTCCGCGGTGCCGAGCGCGATGACCCGCCCGTCGGCCAATACCAGCACCCGATCCGAAACGGACGAGACGAGGCCCATATTGTGTTCGACCATCAGCACGGTCACACCCAGGCGGGAGCGGATGTCCTCGATCCAGAACCGCATGTCGCCGGCCTCCTCCACGGAAAGCCCGGACGCGGGCTCGTCGAGCAGGATCAGCCTGGGTCCGATGGCGAGCGCCCGGCCGATCTCCACGACCTTGCGGATACCGTATGGAAGGCTGGCGATCCTGTGTTCCCGATAGGGCTGCAGGTCGAGGAAATCGACGATGCGCTCGACCGCATCCCGATGCGCGATCTCTTCCCGCCTGACCGTCGGAGCGAAGACGATCTGCGACGGGATGGATGCCTTCCGCCGTGTATGGCGCCCGATCAGCAGGTTCTCCAGCACCGTGGACCGTTCGAACAGCTCGATGTTCTGAAAGGTTCGCGCGATCCCGAGCGCGGCGATTTCGGAGGACGAACGGTGGAGAATGCTCTCTCCGTCCAGGCGCAGGTCTCCCGAGGCGGGTTCGTGGAAGCGGGAAATCACGTTGAAAACCGTCGACTTTCCGGCGCCGTTGGGGCCCACGAGAGCGAAAATCTCCCCCTCCTCGACCCCGAAGGAGACGTTATCGAGCGCGGTGAGGCCGCCGAAGCGGACCGTGACATTTCGGACGTCCAGCAGGCTCATCGCATCCGTTCGGTCTTCAGGTAGCTCTTTTGCCGGCGGAACATGTCCCGTCGGTAGAACGGGAACAGCTCGAACCAGACCTTCCACTTGGTAATACGCCCGTGGATGCCGAGCGGCTCGAAAAGTATGAAGAATATCAGGATGAGGCCGAAAACCCCGATTTCGAGCCCGGGGATGGCGACACCGCCGCCGCCGAAGGCTTCGGAGACCCAGTCGCGCACGATATTGATCGCTTGCGGAACGATCGCGACCACGATTGCGCCGTAATAGGCCCCGTGGATGGAGCCGAGACCGCCGATCACGATCATCAACAGCAGCTGAATCGAGATCACGAAGGTGAAGACCTCGTGGTTGAACGTGTAGAAGAAGTGCCCCATCAGGGCGCCCGCCCAGCCCGTAATCATGCAGGAGAGCCCGAACGCCGCCGCCTTCGTGCGCGGCAGGCTGACGCCCATGGCCTGGGCGGAGATTTCGGAATCGCGAATCGCCAGGAAAGCCCTCCCCAAGGGCGCCCGCAGGATGTTGCGATAGCCGAGCGTCACCAATACCGCGACGCCAAGGCATAGCCAGTAGAACCGCTCAGGGGAGCCCAGCCGGTCGATCCCTACCCCGAGGATCGATATGTCCGGCGCCGTCATGCCGGCCACGCCCCCGGTCCAGGGCTCCGCCAGCACGACGATGTCTTCGGTCAGGATCGACAGGGCCAGCGTCGCGATGGCGAGGTAGATCCCGTGCAGGCGAAGCGCTGGGATGGCGACCAGCATGCCCACGATCCCGGTGACCGCCCCGGCCAGCACGAAGGATGCGGCAAAGGGCAGGCCGAACCGGCCCATCATGATCGCATGTGCGTAGCAGCCGGCGGCCAGGAATGCCGCATGGCCGAGGCTGGGCTGTCCGGCATGGCCGGTAAGCAGCATCAGGCCCATACCCGCGATGGCCCAGATCAGGACATTGGTGGCCTCGCCGATCAGGAAATCGTCCAGAAAAAATGGCAGCGCGAGCGCGAGGACCAGGAGCGATCCGTAGCGCAGGGCGTCCCGCGCATCCGGGAACAGCCGAATGTCGTGCTCGTAGCCGGTCTTGAAATGAACCCGCACCGGCTCAGACCTTCTTGGCGTGGACCTGGGCGAGGATGCCGCGGGGGCGGACGACGAGCACCAGCAGCATGACGGCGTAGGGAACGATCTGCGAATAGCCGGCCGGCATATAGCGGCTCGCGAAGGGCTCGATCAGCCCCACGATCAGCCCGCCCACCAGCGCGCCGGGCAGCGAACCGAACCCGCCGATCACCGCCGCCGCGAACGCCTTGATGCCAAGGAAGCCGGTACTCGGATCTATCGAACCCTTGGACGCGAACAGGATTCCGGCGACCGCCGCCACCGCGCCCGCCAAGGCCCAGATCAGCCCGTGAATGCGCCTGACCGGAATCCCCATGTAATAGGCGGCGAGCTGGTTCTGGCTCGACGCCTGCATGGCGATGCCGAGTTTCGTGCGACGGAAAAAGACATAAAGCAGGCCGGTGAGAACCACCGTGACGATGATCGCGGCAACCTCGTCCAGTCCAAGAATCGTTCCGCCGAGATCAACAACTTGTCCCGCGATCGGGTTTTCCAGCGCGAGCGGATCGTGGCCCCAGATGGCGCCCGCCACGAAGCGCAGCAGGAAGCCGAGAGCGATCGTCAGGATCATCACCGCGATCTGCGGCTGGCCGAACAGGCGCCGCAGGACCACCCGCTCCAGCCCCCAGCCGATAGCGGCCATCGCGACGACCGCCCCGGCGCAGGCCAGCCAGAACGGCGCGCCGAGATACGCCTCGTTGCCCAGACCCAGCGCGATGAAGGCGCCGAGCATCATCATGTCGCCCTGGGCGAAATTGACCTGCTCGGTCGCCTTGTAGATCAGAACGAAGCCGAGAGCGATCAGCCCGTAGACGCAGCCGTTGGAGAGCCCGCTGACGATGAGCTGCAATATTTCCAAACGATCGCTCCGGGCGCTTCCCAGCGGGGATCAGGCGTCGAGTTGGCGGCCGGTCCAGAAATGTTCGGCCCGGCGCGAAAGCCTCTCGTCAAGGTAGCGTCTGGCCCGCTCGGTGTCGGTGCTTCTGAGGGCGGCCTCGAGCAGGGTATCGTGGAACGCGTCGCGCTGGGTCGTGCTGCCGCCGAGCCGGATAATCTGCGACCGGATCGGCTCGGTCTTCTCGATCACGCGATCCCACTCCCCGCGGACGAAGGCGTGCTGCGCCTCGTTGAGCGGGATCACCACGCCGTCCCAGATGTCGTTGCCCGACGCCCTGGCGCGCACCCGGAGGGCATCGAGATGCCGCTCCGCGGTCTCCCAATCCCGCCCTCCGGCAAGCGCCATGCCGACATGGGCGTGGTGGAACGGCGAATCCTCGGACCGGTCGAGCTGGCGCTTGAGGATGTCCACGAAAGGCCGCCACCTCTCGCCCAGGTCCATGCCGTAGAGCTCGAAGCGCCAAAGGGTGGAGACCGTGTTGCGCAGGTCGAGCCCGCGTGGCGACGGCTCGCGCTCGAAGAAATCGTGGCACATCGCGGAGGCGCGGTCGTAGGCGCCTACCGCGATCTCGAACAGCACCAGATGCCACAGCATGTGGTTGCGGTAGTAGTTCATGTTGACGCAGGCATCGAGCGCGGGCGGTACCCGTTCGAGCGCCTCCTCATAGGCCGCGAGCTCGTAAAGCGCATGGGTGAGTGCGTGCACCCCCCAGGTGTCCTCCGGGTTCCGCTCGATGCAGCGCTCGGCCCAGCGCACCGCCTCTTCGCTATCGCCCTGCTCTTCGAGCACGAAGGCGTGCAGGCCGATCACGAACGAATCTTCGGGAAGCGCGCCGAGCAACGCATCGGTCAGCTCCCGCATGTCGGCGAAGCGGCCCTGAAAGAACCACATCAAATAGAGCCGCTGGGCGATCGTCAGGTCGGTCGGCCAGGCGGCGAGATGGGCGCGCATGGCGGCTTCGGCGTCGCGGGGGCGAAGGTTGACATAATGGTCGAGCGCGGCGACCTGGCTGCGCTCGCGCTCCGATCCCATGGCGGCGTTGGTGCGGGCCGCTTCGATGGCCGAGCGGGCCTCGTCGAACCGCTCTTCGACGAACAGCGCCGCCGCCAGACCGGCATGGGCGGCGGCAAGGCCGGGATCCCCGGCCACCGATTCGCGAAAGCAATCCACGGTGCGACGATCCCAGGACAGGAGACCCGCCACGCCCCGATCGAACGCGGCGACGGCGTCCTCCGAGCCGTTCGACAGGGGGAGCCCGTAGGCATCGAGGTTCATGATGGCCGGCCCGCGTTCCTGCTGAGGCAGCCAGTGTAGCGGGGCGGGAAAACGCCCATCAAGCGAAGCGGTCGGAAATCCGGGCTAGACGTCGCCCCAGACCTCGCGCGCCACATCGACGACGAGACGGAGCTTCCCCATTTCGTCCGCCTCGGTGATCGGGTTGCCCTGATAGATGCTGGCGAACCCGCATTGCGGGCTCAGCCCGAGCTGGTCCATGGGGACATAGCGGGCTGCTTCGTCGATGCGACGCTTGAGAGCGTCCCTGGGCTCAAGCTCCGGGTGCTTGGTGGTGACGAGGCCCAGCACGACCAGCTTGTCGTCGCGCTCAAGGTGGCGGAGGGGGGTGAAGTCGCCGGCGCGCGGCGCATCGTACTCCATGAACAGGGCATCCACTTCGAGTTGGTTGAGCAACGCCTCCGCAACCGGTTCGTAGCCGCCTTCCGCCACCCAGGCGCCGCGCACGTTTCCGCGGCACATATGCAGGCCGATCCGCTGCCCGGCGGGACGGTCGCGGATGCACGCGTTGATCACCCGCGCATAGAAGGCGGGCAGGATCTCGGGATCCTCGCCTATGCGGCGGTAACGGTCGTGGAACTTTGGGTCGCACATATGGGCGAAGTTGGTGTCGTCGATCTGGACGAAGTCGCAGCCCGCCTCCCAGAGCGCGTGAAGCTCGGCGTTGTACACTTCGGCGAGCCCGGCGATCAGGGCGTCCTTGTCCGGGTACAGGTCCTTGTTGATGCCGGCCCAGCCGCCCCGGGCGTACATATAGGTGGGCGAGGGGATGCAGACCTTGATCGTGCGGTCGGTCAGGGCCCGGGTGAACTTGAAATCCTCGACCGCCAGCCCGCCCTCCGGGTGGCCGAGGGGGCCGGTGACTTCGAGCACCGGCGGAGCGTATTCGATGTCCTCGTCCTCGTAGTGGAAGTGGAATTCGACCCGGCCGGTGAGCTCGACACCTTCGATCCTGGTCAGGATCGGCGTGTGGAACTCGTAACGGCGGAACTCCCCGTCTGTGACGGTCGGGATTCCGGTCTCTTCCTGAAGCGCAACCACTTCGCGGATGCAGCGGTCCTCGATCTCGCGCCGGGCCCCGTCGGTGATCTCGCCCCGCTCGTGCCTCTCCAGAGCCAGCTGGAGCTCGGCCGGGCGCAGGAGGCTGCCGATATGGTCGGCGCGAAACGGCGGCTTGCCGGGCTGCATGATCGTATCTCCGAATCGTGGCTTTCTTCGCTCGGCCACGGTGACTCGGAACGACCGGACCGGCAACCCGCCGCCGACCCGGTTGACCCCCGGGGGCGCGCTGCGACAATTCCCTATTCGTAATGCTCGCCGTGCAACCGGCAAGGAGGAGACCCCGATGAAGGCTCGCGCGATGGTGCAAGTGGCCGCCCGGCGGCTGGAGATGGAAGAATTCGAAGTGCCGAGCGTGGGCGCTTCGGAAGGGCTGCTGCGCGTCACGGCCTGCGGGCTGTGCGGCAGCGATGTCGAGCAGTATCGCGGCCACTTCGCCGAAAAGGGTCTCGCCGAGTATCCCGTGATCCCGGGTCACGAGCCGGTCGGGGTGATCGAGGAGCTGGGGAAGGAGGCCGAGGCACGCTGGGGCGTGAAAGCCGGCGACCGGGTCGCTCTCCAGCCGGTGATCTCCTGCGGGCGCTGCGCCGATTGCCTGTCGGGGGACCATCACCTGTGCAAGGGGATGTTCCGGATGGCGTCGCCGGCCTACGGCTACCTGCCGACCACGATCGGCCACGGGCTGTGGGGCGGCTACGGGGAATACATCCATCTGCACGAGCGCACCCTGATGCACAGCTTGCCGGAAAACGTGCCCAACGAGATGGCGACGATGTACCAGGCCCTGGCGGCGGGAATCCGCTGGGCGGTGGCGGTCCCGGGGGCAAGCTTTTCGGACACCGTCCTGGTGATGGGATGCGGTCAGCGGGGGCTCGCTTCCGTGGTGGCGCTGAAGGCCGCGGGGGTCTCGGAAATCATCGTTACCGGGCTGAAACGGGACGGTTTCAAGCTTCGGCTGGCGCGCGAGTTCGGCGCCACCCACACGATCGTCGCCGACGAAGAGGACACCGTCGCGCGGGTCATGGAGATCACCGGCGGGCGGGGCGTCGACATCGCGGTCGACGTGGTGCCCACCGACACACGGGTGATCGGCCATGCGATCGAAGTCGTGCGCTCGGGCGGCACGATCGTCGTCGCCGGGGTCAAGGGCGGCAACAACGTGGCGACCCTCGACACCGACCGCATGGTCTACAAGGAGATCACGCTGAAGGCCGTGTTCACCCAAGGCGCCGAAATGTACCGCGCGGGGATCGACCTCCTGGCCCGCAACCTCGAACGCCTCGCGCCGATGCACACCCACGAGATGCCGCTGGAGGAGGCCGAGCGCGCCATCCAGATGGTCGGCGGCGAAATTCCGGGCGAGGAAGCGATCTGCATCTCGCTGCACCCCTGAGGGGCGGCGCGCCCTATTGCGTGTCCGGGTTTGTTTGATCCGCTACCGCCGCCCTATTCGTCATGGTCGGCCTACGCCGACCATGACGGGTAAGGCAAGAGTTGAAGTGCTTCGAACCAGTACGGACGCTTCCTAGACCGAGCGGGTCAATCCGCCGTCGATGCGGAGGTTCTGGCCGTTGATGTATCCGGCGCCGTCGGAGAGCAGGAAAGCCGCGGTCTCGCCGACCTCGCCGGGGGTTCCGTAGCGCCGCGCCGGGATGTCTCGCGCAACGGCGTCGTCGACTCCATGGGTGTCGATGAAGCCGGGCAGGATATTGTTCATGCGGATTCCGTCCGGCGCGTAGCGGTCGGCGTAGAGCTTGGTAAAGGCGGACAATCCCGCGCGGAAGGTCGCCGAGACCGGATAGGCGGGGCTCGGCTCGACGGCGGCGTAGGTGGAGATGTTGACGATGGCGCCGCCGCCCTGCTCGACCATTATGGGGGTGACCAGCCGCGCCATCCGGATCACGTTCATCAGGACCATGTCGAGACCGGCGTGCCATTCCTCGTCGGGTATGTCGAGCAGGGGCCCCTTGGGCGGGAACCCGGTATTGTTGGCCACGGCGTCGATCCGCCCGTGAGCGTCCATCGCCGCCCCGACCAGGGATTCCAGGTCGTCCGGTTCCGTCACCGAACCGTTGACGCCGAGCGCCCCGATCTCGTCCGCCAGGGCCTCGGCGGACCCGCCGGGCGACATCAGGACGAGCGCGTAGTCCCGCGCGGCCAGGGATCGAGCGATCGCCGCCCCCATCCCCCTTCCGCCGGCGGTGACGATCGCGACCTTGCGTTCAGCCATAACCGGTGCCTTTCGACAGCATGCAGATCAGGTGTGCGATTGAACAACGCGCGCGCGGCGCGCGGCAAGAAGGGGGCCGGGAAGGGCTCGCTCCGGCGGGTCGGAAGCGCTCCGCCGGATCAGCCGGCGAGAGACGCCTCCGCTTCTTCCCTGGTGTCGTGAATGGGAAGAAGCTTGTCGAACCCGCTGATCTTGAACACCTCTCGAATCGGCTCGGAGAGAGCGCAGAGCACCAGCTTGGCGTCCTGGCTTTGCAACGACTTCGCCGTGAGCAAGATAACGCGGAGCCCGGCGCTGCTGATGTAGTCGAGCCCCCCGAAATCCATGATCAGGGCGCGATCGGTTTCATCGATGGCGTTCCGGACCGCCTCTTCGAAGGCGACGGCGGTGGACCCGTCGATGCGTCCCGTCACGTCCAGGGACAAAACATTCTCGTTTCGTTCGGTCGTCAAATCCATCGTCTTCTTGTCCTGCGACTGCTTCCGTCAAATGCGCGCCATCCGGACGCCTGTACCCTGCCTTGGCCGGATCCGCGCCGCTTCCAGGGGGAACCCGTCTCTCAATCGTCCATGTCCGGCATGACGACGAATTCCGGATAGGCCTCGATGCCCAACTCCGCCACGTCCTGACCCAGATCCTCGGTAACGGGCGTGACCCGGGCGCCGATGGTCTTGTCGATAACCCACCATACCACCCATGAGGCGACAAAGACGAATGCGCCGATGGCCAGGATACCGACGATCTGCACGCCCAGATCGCCGCCGGCGGCGATACAGACGGCGAGCGTGCCCCAGATCCCGGCGAAGAGATGGGCCGGAACCGCGCCGACGACGTCGTCGATCTTGAGCCGGTCGAGGAACTTCAGCCCGAGGACGACGATGGCGCCGCCGACCCCGCCGATCACGACCGCCCAGTAGTGGTCGACGATGTCGGGTCCGGCGGTGATAGCCACCAGCCCGCCGATCGCGCCGTTGAGGCTCGCCAGCAGGTCGACACGCCCGAGAACGGGCCGGGACAACGCCATCGCGGCAATCACGCCGGCGGCGGCGGCAAGATTGGTGTTGGCGAGGATGTTGCTGATCGCGATCGCGTCGACGGCGCCGCTGAGCGCCAGCTGCGAGCCCCCGTTGAAGCCGAACCAGCCGAGCCAGAGAATGAATACGCCGAGCGTGACCGCGGGCACGTTGGAGGGCGGGGTCGACTTGACGCTGCCGTCCTCGCGGAACTTGCCCTTCCGCGCGCCGACGACAAGCGCGCCGGCAAGCGCCGCCCAGCCGCCGGTCGAGTGCACGATCGTCGACCCTGCGAAATCCTGGAAGCCCATCGCGCCGAGCCACCCGCCGCCCCACGTCCAGGACCCGATGATCGGATAGATGATCGCGGTCAGCACGACGATGAACAGGAGGAACGACCACAGCTTGACGCGCTCGGCGAGAGTGCCGGAGACGATCGAGGCGGTGGTGGCCACGAACACCATCTGGAAGAACCAGTCGGACATCGTGGAATAGCCGTTGTCGATGACGGCTCCGGCCGCCGCCGCCTTCGCCGCGTCGTCCGCGGCGTCCAGCAGCTTCATCTCTTCGCCGGTCGTCCCGTAAAACAGCGTGAGCGTGCCGAACCAGCCGCCCTCGGGCACCCCGACATACATGATGTTGTAGCCGATCAGGTAGAACATCAGCCCGGCGATCGAGTAGAGGCCGATGTTCTTGAGGCAGATCACGGACGCGTTCTTGGTGCGGACGGAACCCGATTCCAGCATCGTGAAACCGGCGCACATCCACATCACCAGCGCGCCCCAGATCAGGAAGGAGAAACTGTTCAGAACGAACTGCGTCTCTTCGCCGACGGCGGCGAGCGCCTGGCCGGGAAGGAGGAGCACAAAGACGGACACCCCGGCCGCGGCCGCGATGGCGGCGAGCGCGCCATTCGCGCTGCGACCGCGAGGCCGCTCGTTAATTCCGCCGCGTGGAGCCGAAGTCAGTGACCGGATCGGATCCTGACCGCTTTCAATCCGTCTTTGTATTTTCGACATGAGAAATCATGTCCTTTCGTTCGAATTGCCAAGTCGAGTCTACGCCTGCACCCGGTTTTCCGAACAGACGCCCGCAGTATGATTTGAATCCGGGATCGCAGCATTTATATGCCTCTGACAGGCTTGCGATCAACAGATAATGGGTGGGTCCACCGGGCGGACACGAGGTACTTCAGCTCATACCGAGCCGGCTATCTCGCCCAAATGGACACGCTGGCGAGATAGTCGCGCGTCGAGCGATCGAGGGGATAGAACAGCTCCCCGTGACGGCCGAACCAGCGACTGTACACCGCTTCATAGCGCCCGTTGAACTCCTGGACCTGCGCGAACATGTCGATCAGGGTCCGGTTGACCAGGTCCCGCCAGCGGCTGTCGTTCTGGGGCAGGACGCAGGCCAGGCTCTCGGTTGCCAGCGGCCGGGTTCTGGGGAGCAACACGACGCTGCGCCTTGGTTCGCTGCGCTTGGCCAGCCCCAACAACACGACGCCGACATTGGCGACGCCCTCGACCTCGCCCTTCTCGAACCCGCGCATCGCCTCGCTCATATTGGCGTAGCTGAGCAGGGTCGCCGCCGGCAGACGATCCTTGAGAACGGTCACGGTGGTCGTGTTCTTTACGACGCCGATCTTCAGTCGTCCGACATCGACGGCCTCACCGGCGCGTCCCCGGTACACCATCACCCGCGTGCCGTCTCGAAAGAAGGGCAGAGAAAAATCCACCAGCTCTTCGCGGTCCCAGGTCGGCGTGGTGATTCCGCAGACAATGTCCAGCTCGCCCTTGGCGACACGCTGGAGCCGATCGCTCGGGGTAACTTCGGATAGCTCGAGCCGGACCGATCGGTCCACCGCCTTTTCGGCGGCGGCGCGGATCTCACGGAGCAGATCGACGGAGAACCCCCTGAATTCCCCCGACGGGGTTTTCCGGGCGAACGGTGCCACGTTCGCTCTCGTGCCGGCGCGGATCACTCCGTCATCGGCGATTCGGTCCAGCACGCTCTGCGCCGCGACCGGCCCCGAACCGCCTCCCGCCAGCAAGGCAACCATCGCGGCCGCGGCTGCCGGCAGCGCGCGGAGCGGAACCCTGTATCGCAGATTCAAGCCCGGCTTCTCCCCTTCAGCGCCGATACCAACCCCGAAACTTCGTCGTTCACCGAATCAGGGCGCTCCAAGGTTTCCCCGAACGTCATGCGGGAATCCCTAAGGACATACTATTTGAACCTCGACCCGAAATTGTCAACAATAGCGACGATTTGACGGTCGCCGTTTGGCGAAGCGCGGCTGGGAAGACATTTTTCGCGACGGCGAGCCCGACGGAGAAGAAATCATCGCACCCTGCGGCATGAGCGATACCGTGGGCGCCGGTGCGTCCGCGCCGGGGACGGCGACGCCGGATATGTCCAACAGCTACGATGCGTACATATCCTCGGGTCTCTACGACCAGCGCTATCCCCGCCCGAACAGGCGCACACTCAGAAAGCTGCTTCGCCTGATGCCGGACGATGGACGCTTTATCGATTTCGGCGCCGGCACCGGACGCTATACATTGCCCCTGATGGAACGCACCCGGGCGACGGGCGTGGCCTACGATGTCTGTCCCACGGCCTGCCGGATTCTCACTCAACGCCTGCAGGGATTTATTGGCGATGGACGGCTGGATGTCAGAAACGGAGACCTGAACGAAGTGGCCGACGTGTTTCGACAGGGGTTCGATCTCGCGCTACTGGCATTCGGCGTTGTCGCCCATGTCGCGGGAATGAGCGAACGGGTAAACCTGCTGAGTTCGCTTCGCGATATGCTCAAGCCGGGGGGTGTGCTGGTGCTCAGCCTCCCCAATGCCCGACGCCGGTTTCACGCGGAACAGCGCGCGGCGGCCCCGCTGGTGCGAGACGGCGTGCTGGAGCCGGGCGACGTGCTGTACGAGCGCCGTTCGGGCGCCGAGACCATCGAAATGTTCTACCACCTGTTCTCGACGGCCGAGGCCCGGTCCGAACTGTCGAGCGCCGGCTTCAGGGTTGCGAGCATCGAGCCCGAGAGCCTGCTTCCGGAGACGGCGGTGGTGACCAACTCCGTTTTGGGCCGGCTGGACGATCTGGCCTGCGATGCAATGCCCGCGGCCAGCGGGTACGGTTTTCTCATCGTGGCCCAACCGTGAGCCGCGCCCGTTCTTCGGACACCGCCGGCGGTCGTCGTCGACCGTCCCGCGTCGGCCTTCTGCTTCTGGCCGCGGCCGCATGGCTATCGCTCCCGGCAGGGGCGGTCGCGGACCGGTTGGACGAGATTCGCGCACGGGGACACCTGATCGTCGGCGTAAAGGGGGACTACCATCCTTTCGGGGTGCGCGACGAAGCCGGCAAGCTGGTGGGCTACGACGTCGACGTGGCGCACGGTCTGGCCGAACCGGTGGGCGTGCCGGCCCGGCTGATTCGGGTGACGAGCGCGAATCGGTTGCAGAAGCTCGCGCGCGGCGAGATCGACGTCGTGGTCGCGACGTTGGGCGACAACCTCAGCCGCCGCCGGCTGGTCACCATGATCGAACCTCAATATTACGGCGATGGCGCCAACGTCCTGCTGCGGACCGATTCCGGCATTTTGAGCTGGGAGGACCTTCGCGGCCGGACGCTCTGCAGCGTGCAGGGTTCGATATGGAACCGCTTGGCCAGCGAGCGTCTCCTGGTGGAGACCATCTCTCTCAACTCTACCCGCGAAGCGGCGCTCGCCCTGCGCAACGGTCATTGCGTCGGCTGGTTGTACGATGAAGTCAATTTGCTGAGCGCTTTGGCGACCGGGCGGTGGAACGGCTTCAGCGTTACCTTGCCGACGCGCTTCGTCGCGCCCTGGGCGATCGCCATCAGGAAGGAGGAAGCGGGAGGACGCCTCGACCGGCTGCTCGGCGACAAGGTCGCGTCCTGGCACCGCGATGGCTACCTTCAGGAACTGGAAAAGAAGTGGAAGCTGCCGCCATCGCCCTATCTTCGGCAAGCTCGGGAGGTCTGGCAGCGGAAGGATGAGGCCGGCGACTTCGCCTGTCGCCGCGACGAGGCCGGCAACTGGCCGCTCGAATGCCGTGAACGCGCCCTGGTTACCCCCGAGGAGCTCGGCGGGCTGACGGCGATAGCCATGTCGTTCAAGGACGCGACGGGGCTCGATGTCAGCCCGGTATACGACCCCCTCAACCGGAGCACCTTTCTTTACGGCCTGTTCCTGACGGTCGCGCTGTCGGTTTCGACCGTCTTGGGGAGCGTGTTCTTCGGTGCGTTGTTCGGTTGGGTCATGCATCGGCGCATCGTCATCGCGGCCCCGTTCCTGCACGCCTTTTGCGCGGTGCTGCGAATGACGCCCCCGCTGCTCCAGCTCTACGTGGTCTTTTTCGGCATCGGAGGCATCCTGTTCGCGTATGGATTTACGCTGGACGCGTTCTCGCTCGCGGCGGTGGTGCTGTCGCTCTATGCCGCGGCCAGCAACGCGGTGTCGTTCTCCCTGGCGGCCGACGTGGCCGCGCGCGACGGCGGTAGCCTGGGGTTCTCGTTGAGAGAATTTCGCCGGGCATTCGATCTTTGCCAGGCCGCGATAGCGGGCAACTCGATCAACATCGTCAAGGCCACCGGGATGGCGAGCACGCTGGCGTTACCCGAGCTGGTGCATGCCAGCACGGCGATCATCGCGGAAAAGGGCAATGACGGCGTGATGATGAACCTGCTGCTGCTTTGTTACTTCGGTCTGGTTTTCGCCACGATCTGGGCGCTCCGGGGTTGGGAGCGAAAGGCGCAGCAGTCGTAAACGATGCCCGATGTCCTCGACATTCTGATCACCTGGACGCCTTATCTGGCGGTCGGGTTCGGTTGGAACATGCTGGTTTCGCTGGTCGCGATGGCGATCGGCACGGTGATCGGAGTCGGACTTGCGGCGATGCGCGGAGGCAGGGTTCGACGGCTGACCCAGGGGGGCAGCGCACTCACCCTGATCGCGGCGAGCGCCCCGACCTTCGTCATGCTGTTCTATCTGGCCTACATGGTGCCGACGAGCTTCCAGCTCTTCGGCGTCGTGGTGCCCGTTCCGGTGTGGATCAAGGCGTCGCTCGCGCTCTCGATCGCGGTAGCGGGATTCGTTTCCGACAATGCGCTCGCCGCGCTGCGGCATCTCAGGCGAGGACAGATCGCCGAAGCGATGTTGTTCCTGCCGTCATGGACGAATTACTTCCTGATCATCGTCATGGCGTCCGCCACCGCCTCGGTCATCGGCGTGCCCGAACTGGTGTATCGGGTGGATACCGTGATCTCGGCGCTGGGCCAGCCGCAGCTTTCGTTCTGGATCTACCTCTACGCGATGGCCTGGTTCCTCGCGTTCGCGGGCGTTTTGACACTCGTGATGCGTATAGCGCATGTGACCCGCAGCGACAGCAGCATGAGCCTGTCCCGGCATCTCATTCTGATCGTTACCGCATCGGTCGGCATTGCGATCATAGGCGTCGCCGTGGCGCTGGGCCTGCTGGCGCGAAATGCATTGATAGATCAGGCGGAGAGCCAGGCGCGACTCGTCGCCGGCCTGATTGCAAGCGAAGCCAACCGGGTGGGAGTGGTCTCCGACGAAATAGACCGGGTGATCATATCGGAGAACGAAGCGCAAGCGATCGCCCTGGGCCATATCGCCGATGTCCTGGGCGACGACAGCCGGGCGCTGGCCGTCGAACTTGCGGAGATTACGGCGGACAGCATCGTCGACGATGTTTGGGTGCTGGATGAAAACGGGAATCCGTCGGCGCGGGCGATCAACGGTCTCGTCCAAACCGGCACCGCGATGTCCGTCGAAGAAATCCAAAGCCCGATTCTGCAAACCCTTATTTCGGGACGGCGCTACTCCATTTCCTTCCGATCCGTGCCCAGAGGCGGGCTGGAGGCCCCGATGAGTTATACCGGCGTCCGGAGTCGCGGAGGGCGCGCGATTCTGGTCGGCAGCCTGGCCAACAAGACCACAAGTCTGGGCGCGACGATCGGCCTTGCGGCGGCCCTCGACTCATTGGCTACCCAGCCCGGTATTCAGGCCATCTGGGTGGTCGACGATCTGTTCAAGGTCACCGCGGCGGTGGCCGCCAATCTGCCGCGGGGCTCGGAGCAGCCGGAATTCGGAGCGGCGGACAGGTCGCTTGCAACCCGGGCGGTCAGGGGATCGGCGCAGTCCTTCCTGAGCGACAACGCATTGCATGTCGCGGCGCCCATCCTGGACCGCGGCGGCGTTGCCACCGGGGTCGCCCTCATCCACATGCCGCGAGATCACCTGGACCGACTTCTGGAGGACTACATCGCGTTCGGACTGGCGGCCTCCCTGGCAGCCTTCCTGATCGGCGCGATCACCGCGACCTTGTCGGCTCGCAGGATCACGCGGCCGGTCACGGCGCTGACCCATGCGGCGGTGGAAATGGACAGGGGCAGTTTCGCGCCAGAGTCTCTCGATACCTTCGGAAACCGCCGCGACGAGCTCGGGCGGCTGATTCACACGTTCCAGACCATGGCGCGCGAAGTCCAGGCCCGCCGGGAACATTTGGAAGCTCTGGTCGCCGAGCGAACCCTGGACCTTGAACAAAAGAACGCGCTGCTCGACGAGGCAAATCGCCGGATGGAGGACGAGCTCGCCGTGGCGCACTCATTGCAGCACGCGATCCTCCCCAAGAATTTGCCGCCGAGCGCGGCCTATTCGGGCGACGCCGTGATGACACCGGCGCGCGAGATGGCGGGGGACTTCTATGACTATTTCAGTCTACCGGATGGCCGCCTGGGACTGGTGATCGCCGACGTGTCGGGCAAGGGCGTGGCCGCCGCGTTCTTCATGGCGATTACAAGAACGGTGATGCGCACCGCGGCGCAGGAAATCGACGAGGCCGGAGAATGCATGCGTGTGGTCAATGACAGAATCTCCTCGGAGAATCCGCACGACCTGTTCGTGACGCTCTTCTATGGCATCCTTGACCCGTCCACGGGGAATCTTACCTATGCCAATGCCGGCCACAACGCGCCTTTCCTGATCCGGCAGAGCGGCACCGTAGAGATGCTGCCCTTGACCGGCGGCGTCGCGGTGGGGGTGATGCCCGCACTGGAATATGACGAGCGTGGCCTCAAGCTCGACATCGGCGATACCCTGTTCCTCTATACCGACGGTATCTCGGAGGCGATGAACCTGCAGGGCGAGACGTTCGACGAGCATCGCCTCGAGAGGGTCCTGTCGATCGGCCCGGGGGCGCCGGTAGACACCGTGATCGGAAACGTCACCCTGGCGGTCGGGGAATTCGTTGGCGAGGCCGAGCAATCCGACGACATCACCTGCCTCGTACTGCGCTACAACGGCGACCAGGCCTGAGTTTCCGAAGGGCGCCTACGCCGTTCCGCCGTTCCGCGTCTCCTTCGTCAGCGTCACGATGTTGCGCCCGTCGCTACGCCGATAGCGAAAGCTGTCCATCAGCACCCGGACGAAGTGGACACCGAGGCCGCCGATCGGCCGCGCCTCGATCGGCGCGTCGATGTCGGGATCGGGCGCGGCGGTCGGATCGTAGGCCTTGGCGTCGTCCGACAACTCCACGACGAGGACGGTGCCTTCCATGCGAACGGTCATTTCGATCCGGTGCGGATCGGCGTCGTCATAGCCATAGCTGATCGTGTTTGTCAGCAGCTCGTCCACCGACACGTTCACGGCGAAGGCAACCTCGGACGACACATCGTGCTCGGCGCAGAAGGCGTCCACCCTGTCGGCCGCGAAGGCGAGCTCGCGAAGATCGTTTTTCAGGGAGAGTTCAAGAATGGCGACTTACCCAAATTCTAACTGTTTGTGTATGAAGCCCCATCGAGCCCGGACAATCGGGCGGGCCATCGTCCGTATTGGCGATGGTTACGGTTCCCTCCGCTCGGATAGTCTTTCTTTTTTTTTCCGGGAAGGTCAAATAAATAAAACCTAAGCGATTTTAGCCTCAGCATGGATTGTTTTCTTGGTGATCGATCCGTTCCTGTACTAGCCTCGCTCGATCACAAACGCACTCCAGGGAACAGCAAGACATGGCGATCACGCACTCCACGCACGAGGCCCCGACGCAAGAAGTCGCTCTGCCGTCGGCCCTGGCCGGAATCAACAGCAACGTGCTGGACGACGCGATCCTGAAGAAGCTGGTGGATCCCGACGTCTATTACGCCCTGGCGCAGTGCCGCGCGACGGGCGTACCGATGGACCGGGAATTCGCCAACGCATTGGCGAAGTCGGTTCGGGAATGGGCGCAATCGAAGGGCTGTATCGGGTATTCGCACTGGTTCTCGCCAATGCGCGGCCCCATTCATGGCGAGAAGCTCGAAACCTTCGTCGGCGTCGATTTCGCCACGGACCGCCTGATCATCAACCTGTCGGGCTCGGAGTTGTTCCAGACCGAGACCGACGGGTCCTCGTTCCCCAACGGGGGGCTGCGCGAAACCCATCGGGCGGCGGCCTATATCGGCTGGGATACCGGATCGCCGCCCTTCGTGTACCGGCAGACGCTGTATATCCCGTCCGCCTTCGTGACCTGGAACGGAGAAGCTCTCGACCAAAAGACCCCTCTGCTGCGGGCCGACATGGCGGTCAACGAGTTGAGCGTGCGGCTGTTGTCGCTGCTCGGGGACAACGTCACCCGCGAGGTGGTGTGCAATGTGGGCTGGGAACAGGAATTCTTCCTGATCGACAGGGAGAAGTATCTGGCGCGGCCCGATCTCGTTGCCTCGGGACGCACGCTGCTGGGCGCGGCGCCGCTGCGCGGCCAGGAAATGGACACCAACTATTTCTCCAAGCTGTCGCCCAGGGTCAATCGCTACATCGCCGAGGCGCGGGACTTGATGTGGGGGCTCGGGATCTCGATCCACTGCACCCATAACGAGGTCGCTCCGGCCCAGCACGAGATCTCGCCGATCTTCGGCCTCGCGAACCTGGCGGCGGATACCAACGTCCTTGCCATGGACGTGCTCCGCGACCTCGCCTTCGACCACGGCTTCGCCGTTCTGTTCCACGAAAAGCCGTTCGCCGGGATCAATGGCACCGGCAAGCACAACAACTGGGGGCTGAATACCGACACCGGCGTCAACCTGTTCGTGCCGGGCGAGACGGAAGAGGAGAACCGGCGTTTCATCGCGTTCGTCGCGGCGCTCCTGCGCGGCGTCAACATCCACGGCGATTTGCTGCGCTGCGGCGTGTCGACCGCCGGCAACGACCACCGGCTCGGTGCCCAGGAAGCGCCGCCCGCGATCATCACGCTTTATCTCGGCGAACGCCTGGAAGCGCATGTGAAGGCGGTGGCCGAGGGCGGCGGGTTCGGCGGGTACGGCAACGAGGGCAAGGAGATCGAGATCGTCGCGCCGGTCGCGGACGTGCGGGCCACTCTGGAGGATCGCAACCGCACCGCGCCCTTCCCCTGGTGCGGCAACCGCTTCGAATTCCGCGC
This sequence comes from Alphaproteobacteria bacterium, assembly GCA_965202835.1. Lineage (GTDB taxonomy): Bacteria > Pseudomonadota > Alphaproteobacteria > MPNO01 > MPNO01 > MPNO01. The sequence goes on from CBDBCA010000005.1 coordinate 466,409, forward strand.
CGTCGGCGGCAACCAGCACATCGCGTTTCCGCTCACGATGGTCAATGCCGCGCTGGCGGACAGCCTGAAGCATATGTGCGACGAGATCGACGCCGGCAAACCGGCCGATCAGGTCATTCGCGAGACCATCAAGGAAAACGAGGGCGCGCTATTCCACGGCGACGGTTACTCCGATGCGCTTTACGAGCACGCCGAGAAGCACGGGCTGATTCATCTGAAGAGCAGCCCCGAGGCCTACGAAGCGCTGACGGCGGAGAAGAACGTCAAGCTGATGGGCGAGCTCGGCATCTTCAACGAACGCGAACTCAGGGCGCGCCAGAGCGTACTCCAGGAGGCATACGCGACCGAGATCCAGATCGAGGCGCGCGCGTTGATGAAGATCCTGCGCACCCTGATCGTTCCGGCCGCCCTGGACGATGTCCGCGCGGACACGGATTCGGGCTTCCAGTCGTCGTTGTTCGACGAGAAGAGAAAGCTCGTCGAGCGGATCCTGTCGGAGATCGACAGCCTGGCCGAAGCCTTCGATGCCATCCCGCACGACGATCCCGGGCAGGCGGCGACCTACGCACACGAGGCCCTGAAGGCCCGCATGCAGTCCGCGCGGGACGCGGCGGACGCTCTGGAAATGCTGGTCGACGCCCGCAGATGGCCGATCCCGACCTATTCGGAGGTCCTGCACGACCATCAATAGGGGACACCCCGCACGCCTGTTTCACGGGCGGGGGTTTTGCTATAGCTCGGCCCCAGCGCGCCCGTAGCTCAGCCGGATAGAGCACGGGATTCCTAATCCCGGGGTCGCAGGTTCGAATCCTGCCGGGCGCGCCAGTCACCGGCGCTCGGTTGGACGTCGTGGTAGCTCCTGAACCAGTCGACAAACCGCGGAACGCCGGTGTCGATCGGGGTGACGGGAGCGAAGCCGAGATCCCTGCGGCTCGCCGAGATGTCGGCATAGGTCTCCTTGACGTCGCCGGGTTGCAGCGGACGGAAGTCGATCTCCGCCTTCTGGCCGAGGCTGTCCTCCAGGATCCCGATCAGCCGCATCAGGGGTTCCGGGCGATTGTTGCCGATATTGTAGAGCCGGTGCAGCACCCCGCCCTCCGGGTCCGGTGGGCTGTCGAGCGCCGCGACGACACCGGGGACGACGTCGTCGATATAGGTGAAGTCCCGTTTCATGTCGCCGTTGTTGAACACCTCGATGGGCCGCCCTTCCCGAATGGCCCGGGTGAACAAATAGAGCGCCATGTCCGGGCGCCCCCACGGCCCGTAGACGGTGAAGAAACGGAGGCCGGTCTGCGGGATGCCGTAAAGATGGCTGTAGCTGTAGCTCATGTGTTCGTTCGCCCGCTTGGTCGCCGCGTAGAGCGAGATCGGCGAATCGGTCCGGTCCTCGACCGCGAAGGGCAGCTTGGTATTGGCGCCGTAGACCGAGCTTGAGCTGGCATAGACGAGGTGCCTCAGACCGGGCAGGTGCCGGCAGTATTCGAGCACCGTCATATGGCCCGTGAGATTGGCGTCGACATAGGCGAACGGGTGGTCGCGCGAATAGCGCACGCCCGCCTGCGCGGCGAGATGCACGACGCGGTCTATCCCGCCCACGCAGGCGAGCGCCGCAAACACTGCGTCCCGGTCCGCCAGGTTCAGCCTCAGCAGTGTGAACCGGTCGTACCGCTCGAGGAGGCTTATCCGGGCCTCCTTCAGACCGACATCGTAGTAGTCGGTGACCGCATCGAGCCCGACCACGGTTTCCCCGCGATCGAGCAGGAACGTGCTCACGTGGTAGCCGATGAAGCCGGCCGCGCCGGTTACCAGCACCGTCATGCCGGGGAACCGTCCGCGATCAGCGCGAGCAGACGTTCGCGCACCGCCTTGCGGTCGATCTTGCCGGTGCCGCCGACCGGCAGCTCGTCGACGGCGAAGATCCGGCGGGGATGCGCGTAAGCCGGACCGCGTTCCAGCGTAAACGCCTTGAGTGCGGCCTCGTCCGCCTGACGGTCGGCGCGCAGCGTGACCAGCGCGGCGGGCGCGAGATCCTTGAGCGCGTGCGGCACCGGCGCGACGACGGCGTCGATGACCGCGGGGTGCTGAACCAGCAGAAGCTCGATCTCCTTGGGATTGATGTTCTCGCCGCCGCAGGAGAACTGGTCGTCCGTTCTGCCCTGAAAATAGAAGAACCCCTCGGCATCGCGGCGGAACAGGTCCCCGGTGCGGAGCCAACCGTCCCCCATGCGCTCGGCGTCGAGATCGGGCCGGTTGTTGTAACCCACCAGAACCGCGGGCGACCGAACCCAGAGCTCGCCTTCTTCCGCCTCCTCGCCCGCCTCGCCGATCAGTCTGATGCCCACCTCCGGAGCCGCCAGGCCGCAGCTTCCGCGTGGCGCGGCCCTTCCGTCGACCGCCTCGCGCAACGGCCCCCCGCCCTCGGTCAGACCGTAAGCCTCGATCACGTTCGCGCCGAAGGCATCCTCGACGGCGGCGATCAGCTCCGCGCCGACCACCGCCGATCCCATCTCGAGCACCTTGAGGGACGAGAAATCCAGCCGGGCGATGAGGTCCTGCTCGGCCAGCGTCATCCGGTACATGGCGGGCACACCGCCGGCCTCGGTGCAGCGGTGGTCGCTGAGCGCCTGGAGAAACATGCGGGGCTCGAAGCGAGGCAGGACGACGACGGAAGCGCCGACATGCAGCTTGGGCTTCACCGACACCCGCATCGCGTTCTTGTGGTAGAGCGGACCCGCGATCAACGCCCGGTCGCCGGTCGCCGCTGGCCAGTGGCGCTGGGACGAGGCGATCGCCCACAGCATCCCGTCATGAGCGAGCAGCACGCCCTTGGGCCGGCCGGTGGAGCCCGAGGTGTAAGGCAGGAACGCGACCTGCCGTTCCGAGATGGGCGGAGGTTCGAACCCGTCCGTATCCGCCCCGGCGAGGGCGGTCTCGTAATCCTCCCAGCCGACAGGGGCCGGTTCGGTGGCGATCCGCGGCTGGAGCCCGGCCTCCCCGGCGATGGACTCGATCTCGGGATGCGCGCCGGGCGAGATCACGGCCGCCGTGCAGGCCGAGTCTCCGATGACGAAGCGTATCGTGTCGGCGCCGAGACGGATATTGAGCGGAACCGGAACCAGGCCCGCCCGCATGGCGCCGAAGAACGCTTCGATGAACTCGAAGCGGTTCGCCATGGCGAGCAACACGCGATCCCCGGGAGCGAGCCCGCGCCCCGCGAGCCCGGCGGCGACCCGGTCCATCCGCGCGTCCAGCTCTCCGTGGGAAATCTCCGCCGGCGGCGAGCGCGACAGATCGATGACCGCGATCCGGTTCGGATGCCTGGCCGCGGCGGTCCGGTTGAAATAGCCCAGATTGGCGTTCCGCCCGTCCTTCATCGGGCATGCCCGAGCGCGGCCAGGATCGAATCGGGCGTAATCGGGATCGCGTCCACCGCCGTACCCAGCGGCGCCAGCGCGTCGTTCACCGCGTTGAAAATCGTGCCGGGCGCGGCGGCGGTGCCCGATTCGCCAACCCCTTTCGCGCCGAGCCCGGAGACCGAGGTCGGCGTCTCGACATGGGCGACCAGGATGTCCGGCATTTCGCGCGCCATCGGCACCAGATAATCGGCCATCGTGCCGTTCAGAAGCTGGCCGTCCGAATCGTAGAGGCTGTGCTCGTAAAGCACGTCGCCGAGCCCCTGCACGATCGCGCCGCGCAGCTGCTCTTCCGCCAAGAGTGGGTTGATCAGACGCCCCCCGTCCTCGACCGCCCAGTAGCCGAGGATACGGATCTCCCCGATATCGGCGTCGATCTCGACCTGGGCGCCATGCGCGCCGTTGGTGAAGACGTACTCCGGTACGCGGAACCGGCGGGTCTGGGTGAGCGAAGGATAGACCCCTTCGGGCAGTTCGCCGGACCGGAAAAAGGCGACGTCACCGAGTTCGGCCAGGGTCATCCGCGTTTCGCCGCTCGCGCGCTCGACCACCGCTCCGTCGCGCACCGCCAGCGTTTCGGGATCTGCCTGGAGCAGCGTCCCGGCAAGACCGAGAACCTCGTCGCGCAGCGCCTCGCCCGCCCGTTTCGCCGACTCGCCGCCGATCCCGCCGCCACGCGAACCGTAGGTGCCGCCTCCGTAGGGCACCGCGTCGGTATCCCCCGTGATCACCGTCACCGCGTCGAACGGGACGCCGACCGATTCCGCCACGACCTGGGCGAGGATCGTTTCGGTCCCCTGCCCCTGCTCGGTAACGCCGGCGAGGCAGGTGACCGCGCCGGAGGGTTCCAGCCTGACCGTGCAGCCGTCCTGCGCGGATATCGGCACGCCCGCGGGCCCGTAGATCTGCGGACCCGGGTTGGTGCCCTTGATGAACGAGGCAAGCCCGATGCCGCGCAGAACGCCTTGCCTGCGATTTTCCTCGCGGTCGGCGCACAGCGTTTCGTAGTCCATCAGCGCAAGCAGTTTTTCCATGCATGCCTGGTGCGACAGATCGTTCAGCCCGACGCCGGACGGCGCCTTCACGGGATAGGCGTCATCGGGGACGAAATTGCGCTGGCGGAGCGCCGCGGGATCGACCCCCAGGGACGCCGCGGCACGGTCGATCAGTGCCTCGATCGTCAGGATCGCGATGGGGTGGCCGACGCCGCGGTACTGGGAAATCGGCACCTTGTTCTGGAAGACGACCCTCGTGTGGCCCCGATAGCTGCCCAGTTCATAGGGCCCACCGGAAATGTTGAGCACCTGGTTGGCTTCGACCGAGCTGGTTCTCGGATAGGAGGAATAAGCGCCGCCCCCGACGAGGTCCTCGATCTCAAGCGCCGTGAAGCGGCCGTCCCCGTCGACCGCGAGCCGCCCCCGCACGACATGGTCGCGCGCGTGAATGTCCGAGACGAACGACTCCAGGCGGTCGGCCCAGAAGCGGACGGGGCGGGCGAGCAGCATCGCAAGCGCCGCGACGGTGAACTCGTCGCCGTAGTGATGGCTCTTGATCCCGTAGCCGCCGCCGACGTCGTAGGCGATCACCCGGACATTGCGTTCCTCGAGCCCGAGATGGCGCGCGAACAGCACCTGGGTCATGTGCGGCGCCTGACCGCCGTAATGAAGCGTGAGCTTGCGGTCGCCGGGGTCGTACTCGGCGACGATCGCCCGCGCTTCGAGCGGCACCCCGGTATGACGCCCGAAGCGGAACTCGCCTTCGACGATCCGATGGGCCGCGGCGAAGGCGTCGGCATTGTCGCCGTTCTCGATCAGGCGTTCGTAGAGCCGGTTGGTCCCGAGCGAGGGGTGGAGCACCGGCGTCCCGTCGTCGAGAGCCGTTTCCACATCGGCGACGGCCGGAAGCTCCTGCCATTCGATGTGCACGTGTTCCGCGGCGTCCTCGGCCCTCGCGCGACCCTCGGCGACGATGGCGGCCACCGGTTCGCCCTGCCAGCGCGCGCATTCGACCGCCATGCCGTATTGCGGCACCGAGAGAAGCGACGGGGCGTTCTTCATCGTCCCGATCCAAGGGCTCGTGCGTTCCGCAAGCTCGGCCCCGGTCAGCACCGTCACGACGCCGGGTTGCGCCATCGCATCGTCCGTCTCGATGGCCTCGATGCGGGCATGGGCATAGGGGTTGCGGACGAAGGCGACGTCGACCAGGCGCTTGAAGCCGAGATCGGCGACGTAGCGCCCGCGTCCGGTGGCGGCGCGGCGCGCGTTTGGGCGCGGCATCGGCCGCCCGATCACGGTCCCGGTCATGCGCCGGTTCCGAGGGCCGCGAGGATGCGTTCGGGTGTGAAGGGCTGCGCGGAGACCGAAACCCCGAACGGGACGAGCGCATCGTTGACCGCAAGCCAGGCCGCGGCGGTGGCGCCGATGGTTCCCCCTTCGCCCACGCCCTTCGCGCCGAGCCTGGTCGACTCTTCCAGCCCCTCGATGTGGGAGGTCACGATGTCGGGCATTTCGCCAGCCATCGGCACGAGATAGTCGGCAAGCGTGCCGTTGAGGAGCTGGCCCGCGGGGTCGTAGATGCATTCCTCGAAGAACGCCGCTCCGAGCCCCTGGACGATCCCTCCCCGCAACTGCTCATCGACGAGGAGCGGGTTGATTATGCGCCCGCACTCGTCGGCGACCCAGACGCCGAGAAGCTCGACGGAACCGGTCTCGGGATCGAGTTCGAGATGGCATCCGAGCGCTCCGTGGCCGACATAGTAATGGGCGCGGTTGGGCACATGGTGGCGGGTCGCGGCAAGCTCCGGCTGGAGATCGGCGGGGAGCGTGTCCTGCCGGAAATGACCGATGCGCGCGACCTCGCGGAGCGAGAGCCGTGTCGTCCCGGCGTCGCGATCGACCACCGCGCCGTCCCTGAGATCCAGACTCGCGGGATCGGCCTGCAGGATGGGTCCGGCGAGGGCGAGCACGTTTTCCTTCAGCGCGAGCGCCGCGGCGAGCGATGCCTCGCCGCCCATCGCCAGCCCGCGCGAAGCCCATGCGCCGCCGCCGAACGGCGTGACCGCGCTGTCGCCCGCCGTCACGTCGACGTCCCCGAGGGTCACGCCGAGCTGATCGGCGACGATCTGGGCGATCGCGGTGAGCGTGCCCTGGCCTTGGTCCGTGACGCTGGTGATGCAGCGTATTTTTCCCGAAGGCTCCAGCTTTACGGTGGTCCCTTCCTGGGTCGAGACCGGCGCCTCGGAGGGGCCGTAATACCCCGGGCCGTAGGCGGTCGGCTCGATGAAGCTGGCGACCCCGATCCCGCGATAGACGCCGCGGTCGCGCAGCGCCGCCTGTTCCGCCCGGAGCGCGTCGTAGTCCATCACCTCGACGAGGCGGTCGAGCGCCTGCGCGAAGGAGAGACGCGGCAACTGGATACCGCCGACCGAGGCGGCGGGAAGGCTGTCTGGATCGAGGAAGTTGATCCGGCGGAAGGCGACTGGATCCATGCCGATCGCCCGCGCCGCCATGTCGCAGAGCTGCTCGGTCACCGCGCAGGCTATCGGCACTCCGACGCCGCGATACATGCCGACGATGGGCTTGTTGACATAGGCCGCCCGCATGGCCCCGCGATAGGCGGGCACGCGATAGGGCGCGCCGGCATTGGTGATCGTCATCATGCCTTCGGCGATCCCGAACCGGATGAAGGCGGTGAACGCGCCGATAGCCGACAGGTCGTCGACCTCCATGGCGACGATCTCGCCGCTCCTCGAAACCGCGATCCGCCCCCGGACGGTGTGGTCGCGGGTATGCGCATCGGCACCGAATGCCTCCACCCGGTCGGCGCAGTACTTGACGGGCCGGCCGAGCAGGCAGGAGATCGCCGCCGTCGCGATCTCGTCGTCATGGACGTTGATCTTGAGCCCGAACCCGCCCCCGACATCGGGACAGATCACCCGGACCCGGTGATCGTCGATCCCGAGAAGCGCCGCGTAGACCTCCTGCATCTGGTAGGGCGACTGATGGGACTGGTGGACGACCAGAGTTCCGTCGGAGGGCCGGTAGTCCGCGATCGTGACCCGCGCCTCCAGCGTGACGGCGGTATGACGCCCGAAACCGAACGCGTGCTCGACCGACGCGTCGGCCGAGGCGAAGGCGGCGTCGACCTCGCCTACGTCGAACCGGTGAGCGAAAGCGAGATTGTCGCCAAGCGCGGGATGGATCGCGATCGCGCCGGGGTCGAGCGCCTCGGCCGCGTCGGCGACGGCATTGAGCGGTTCGTAGTCGACGAACACCAGATCCGCCGCGTCCTCCGCCGCCGCGCGGGTTTGCGCCACCACGGCAACGACTGGCTGGCCCTGCCAGAACGCCGTGCCCTGGGCCATGGCGGGCTGAGGCGCGGATTTGTGCCCCGGACGATGCGCGGCGATCGAGACCATCGGTTCGCATATGCCGACAAGGTCGGCGCCGCTTATGACGCGGACCACGCCGGGCTGGTTTGACGCCTCATCGCTGTCGATACCGACTATGCGCGCATGCGCGTGGGGGCTTCGCACGAACGCTGCGTGCAGCATCCGCGGCAACACGATGTCGTCGGTGTAACGGCCGTGGCCGTGGGCGAGACGACGAGCGGCGACGCGGGGCGCGGACCGGCCGATCGCACCGCCTTCGAGAACGGGCTCAGTCAAACGCTTCTCCGCCTCACCCTTGGTCCACCTCCCGGCCCATCAAGCCACGGATGGCCCGGCGCCTCAACATGGCGGCGGCCGGACGGCGCTACGGCTATTGGCGGACGATCCCGCCGTCGCCATGATGGGGCCGGTCGAGTCGGATCGAGAGGCGTCGTTGGATCGGCCGCGCGAAGCGAAGACTGCCGCGCCGGCCCCGGGCGTCGCGGCGCGGATTGGCAGCCTGTGGCTCGCGCTGCCGGCCAATTTCCGCGGCATCCTGTTGCTCGCGGGCGGCGCTTTCCTGCTCACTAGCTCGGATACCTTCGTCAAGGCGCTCGGGGCCAAGTTCACCCCCTACGAGCTCTCCTTCTACCGCTACGCCACGGGGATGATCGTGCTTACGCCGCTCTTCGTGCAGTTGGGATGGAACGGACTCAAGACCGCGCGGATCGGGATGCACGGGCTGCGCATGGGGCTCGCTTTCGTTGCCCAGATCGGCGTGTTCTACACGATCATCCACATGCCGCTCGCCGACGCGACGGCGTTCATGTTCTCGAAGCCGCTGTTCACTACGCTGGTCGCGGTGATCGTGCTGTCGGAGCTGGTCAACGCCCGGCGCTGGATCGCGACGGCGATCGGGTTCCTCGGCGTTCTGGTAATGATGCGTCCCGGCTCCGAGGGCATCGATCCGGTTGCGTTGATCGCCGTCGGAACCGCGCTGATCTTCGCGATCGCCAACGTGCTGATCCGTATCCTCGCGGTGACCGAGCCGACCAACAGGATGCTGTTCTATTACCATATCGGCGGGCTGGCGGTTTTCGCCGGCCCGACGATCTGGGCGGGACAAACGCCCGTCGGGCTCGAATGGCTGCTCCTGCTGGCCATCGGCGTGCTCACCACCGGCGGGATGTTCTGCTATTTCCGCGCGTTCTCGATCGGCGAGGCCAACGCGGTCGGCCCGGCGGAGAACTTGCGGCTGATCTACGCGGCGCTGCTGGGTTTTCTACTGTTCGCGGAGATTCCGTCGCCGTGGACGGTTGTCGGGGCTACCATCATCGTCGGCAGCACCTACTATATCGCGCGGGTCGAGGCGAAAGGCGGGGAAAACCGGTGACGGAAACGACAATCTTCGAGCCTGGCGGCTATCGCTACATGCGGGGGGTGTTCCAGTATTCCGGCGGCGTCGCGGCGGAGCCGGGGTTCGCGATCGAGCGCGCGCGATTCCGAAACGCTCCTCCGCTGGAGGAGGGTTTCGCGGCGATCGAGACGTATCTCGCCTCGCGCGGCCGGCCGCCGACCGCGTTCTGCGCCTGCGAGCTGAGATCGCCCGCGCCCTTCACCGAGGACGGGTTCGCCGCCTTCAATCGGATCTATGTCGGCACGCTGGAACGCTGGGGCGTCTTCCGGGACGGCGACAACCCGGTCGCGCGGTCCAACGTCTGCCCCGCGGTCGATCCGCCTCCCGAACCCAGCTTTCATGCCTTCGCCTACACGGTGGAGGCGGACGGCGAAGAGCCGGGGGGATTCGTCATCGCGGGCGGCGCCGACGTGCCCGAAGGCAAGGCCAACTACCGCGATCACATCGTGCGCCGGGGCGAAAGCTCGCCCGAAGCACTGCGCGAAAAGGCGCGTTTCGTGCTTTCCGAAATGGAAACGCGGATGCAAGTCCTCGGTGCGGGATGGGCCGACTCGACCGCGACCCAGCTCTACACGGTCCACGACCCGCACCCGTTCTTCGCCGACGAGATCGTCGCGCGCGGCGCGGTCCCCGCCGGACTGACCTGGCACTATGCGCGGCCGCCGGTCGAGGGGCTGGAATACGAGATGGACGTAAGGAGCGTACAGGTCGAGCGGGCGATCTGAACGCCGCCTATTCGACGGTGACCGATTTCGCCAGGTTGCGCGGCTGATCGACGTCGGTGCCCTTGGCCACCGCCGCGTGGTAGGCGAGAAGCTGCGCGGGAATGGTGTAGAGGATCGGCGCGACGAACGGGTTGACCTCGGGCAACTCGATCGTCGCGGCGGCGATCGAGCCGACATTCTCGACGCCCCGCCGGTCCGACAGGAACACCACCTTGCCGCCGCGGGCGATGACCTCCTGCATGTTCGATGCTGTCTTGTCGAAGAGATCGTCGGACGGCGCGATCACTATCACCGGCACATGCTCGTCGATCAGGGCGATGGGGCCGTGTTTCATCTCGCCGGCGGCATAGCCTTCGGCGTGAATGTAGCTGATCTCCTTGAGCTTGAGGGCGCCTTCCAGCGCGATCGGGAAACCGGTGCCGCGGCCGAGATAGAGCACGTCCCGCGCCTCGGCCACGTCGCGGGCGAGCGCGGCGATATGCTTGTCATGGTTCAGGATGTCGTTCACCCGCGACGGCACCTCGACGAGCGCCCGGCAAAGCTCCGCCTCGGCTTCACGGCCGATTTCACCGCGCGCGGCGCCGATGGCGACCGTCAGGCAGGCCAGCGTAGTGAGCTGGGTGGTGAAGGACTTGGTGGAGGCGACGCCGATCTCGGGTCCGGCCTGGGTTCTGAGGACGGCGTCCGATTCGCGGGCAATCGAGCTCTCGTCGACATTGACCACCGAGACAATGCGCTGGCCCTGCGATCTGGCGTAACGCAGAGCGGCCAGCGTGTCCGCGGTCTCACCCGACTGCGAGATGAACAGCGCCATGCCGCCAGGCGGCAGGGCGGGGGCGCGGTAGCGGAACTCGGATGCAATATCGATCTCGACCGGCAATTTCGTGAGCTGCGCGAGCCAGTACCTCGCCACCAGACCCGCGTGGAACGAGGTGCCGCAAGCCACGATGGTGACCTTTTCCACATCGGCCAGATCGAACGGCATCTCGGGAAGGGCGATGACGCCGTCCCACGGGTTGAGCAAGCTGTGCAGCGTATCGCCGATCACCACCGGCTGCTCGTAGATCTCCTTCAGCATGAAGTGGGGAAAGTTGCCCTTGCCGATCATCGCGCCGGAGGCCGCGGTACGCCGGACCTGCCGCTCCACGACGTTGCCGTGCCTGTCGTGGACCACGGCGCCCTCGGGCCGCACCTCGGTCCAATCCCCCTCTTCGAGATAGCAGATGCTGCGCGTGAGCGGAGCGAGCGCCAGCGCGTCCGAGCCGAGATACATTTCACCGTCGCCATAGCCGATGGCGAGCGGGCTGCCGCGGCGGGCGCCGATCATCAGATCGCCGTGCCCGGCGAACAGGATGGCAAGCGCGAACGCGCCCTCCAGCCGGTCGAGCGCTCCGGCGACGGCTTCCTGCGGCGTCTTGCCCTGGCGAAGAAGGCTGCTGATCAGGTGTACAGCGGCCTCGGTGTCGGTGTCGGTCGCGAACACGTGTCCGCCGGCCGTCAGCTCGCGGCGGAGCTCCTGGAAGTTCTCGATGATTCCGTTATGGACCAGAACCACCCGGTCGTCGGCATGCGGGTGCGCGTTGTTAACGGTCGGTCGTCCGTGGGTGGCCCAGCGGGTATGGCCGATGCCGATGGTGCCCGGCAACGGGCGGTCGGAGACGATGCCTTCGAGCCGCGCGATCTTGCCTTCGGACCGGCGGCGTTCGACCGAGCCGTTGACCAGCGTCGCAATGCCGGCGGAATCGTATCCGCGATATTCGAGCCTGCGCAGCCCTTCGATCAACAGCGGCGCCACTTCGTTCTTGCCGATGATGCCGATGATGCCGCACATCGGACCGGGCCTATCTCTCGGAACCCGGCTTCGCGGCTCCGGCGGCCCCCTTCCTGGCCCGCCGCCGAACGCGGAACGCTTCGGCCCAGCCGGCCTTGACCTTCTGGGTGCTGCGCTCGACGGCGAGGGAATCCGCCGGGACGTCCTTTGCGATCACGCTTCCGGCGCCGACCATCGCGCCGGGCCCGATGGTGACCGGCGCCACCAGCGCCGTATTGGAACCGATGAAGGCGCCCTCCCCGATGTCGGTTTCGGCCTTGGAAAACCCGTCATAGTTGCAGGTTATCGTGCCGGCGCCGATATTGGCCCGGGCGCCGACCCTGCTGTCGCCGACATAGCTCAAGTGATTGATCTTGGCGCCAGCCTCCACCGACGAGGCCTTGATCTCGACGAAATTGCCGATGCTGACCTCTTCTCCGAGCCGGGCGCCGGGACGGAGCCGAGCGAACGGGCCGACAACGGCGCCGTCCGAAATATTTGCACCTTCAATGTCGCAGAACGCCCTGATCGTCACGCCGTCGCCCACCTTCACGTCGGGACCGAACACCACCTGCGGACCGACCACCACGTCGCGCCCGAGGACGGTATCGTGGCTGAAATAGACGGTGTCCGGGTCGATCAGCGTTGCGCCGTCGGCCATCGCGCGCGCGCGCAAACCGCGCTGCAAGACGGCCTCGGCGACGGAGAGCTCGGCGCGGGAGTTCACGCCCATGACCTCGTCGGGATCCGCGACCTCGGTGACCGCGCAGCCGAGTCCTTGCGACCGCGCGATCTCCACGATGTCGGTCAGGGAGTATTCGCGCTTTGCATTGTCGTTGCCTACGGCTTCGAGGAGCGGCAGCAGATGCCGCCCGTCGACCGCCATGATGCCGGCATTGCAGAAGCCGATCCTGCGGGTTTCCTCATCCGCGTCTCGGTGTTCGACGATTGCCCGCAAACCGCCGTGTTCGTCGACGATCAGCCGGCCGTATTCGGCGGTATTGGCGGGCCGGAAACCGAGAACGACGACCGCGGGATCGCCGGGCGCGCGCCGGATGTCGAGCATCAGGCGGATCGTGTCGGCGGTGAGCAGCGGGGTGTCGCCGAACAGAACCAGCACGTCGCCGTCGAAACCGTCCACGAAGTCTCTCGCGGCAAGCACCGCGTGCGCGGTCCCCAGAGGCGGATCCTGAATCACCGTCCCGACAGGCGCCACGAACTCGGCTACGCTTCCGGCTCCGGCGCCGACCACCACCGTCACGCGGTCGATTCCGGCTTCGGCAATCCGGTCCAGCACATGGCCCACCATCGGCCGGTTGCCGATCCTGTGCAGCACCTTGGGCAGGGACGACTTCATTCGCGTGCCCTTGCCCGCGGCGAGCACAATGGCCGCTGATTTTCTCTCACTCATCGAGTGGGCACCGTCTCCCGTCCATGGACTGGCGCGGAAAACTGCCACAAAGCCAAATCCGACGCCATGTCCCTCTGCACGCAGCGACCGCCTGTTCCCGCTGAATCAAGGCGGCAGCCTGTAGACCTTCGACGGGCCGGCGCCCTCCATCCTGGCGCTCGTCAAATGCCCGATCACGCCGCCGAGATCGGTGTCCAACTGGACTCTGACGGGCAACGGATAGATGCCGTCGAACAACCGCGCGAACCAGAAGGTCATGGTCTTCTCGCCGCTCGCCAGCCCGCCGTAGTCGGTTTTCTTGCGGCGACCGTGGAGCATTTCGATCGAGAGATCGCACACATCCGCCTTACCCGAATAGGCGGAGCGGCTGCTTCGCGGCAACTCGTCCTCGCCGTAAGCTTCGATCACGGCGTCGAATCGTCTTCGGCCGTCATAGACCGGCACCCGGACCGCGCAGGACTTCTCGCTCGGCACCGAGCGCGCAACGGTGAGTATTGCCGTCGCAACATCGACGGAGCCGAGCAGCTGTCCAGGAGGCACCGGAGGAGTCTTGCGCTTGGGTTCGACGCTCACCACGACGGGACGCCCCTCCTTGTATTCGAGCGTCCTCCAGCGTCGCTTCCCGCGCCAGGAACTCTCGGTATGAGCGGACTGGGGAACGAGGCTTTCTCCCGCGACTCGGCCTTTCGACGCGACACGCAGGGACCACGGCAGCAAATAGCGGACGAGACCCTGTACCTCGGAGGACAATTCCACCTTGTAGCTGTCCGCTCCAAGCGCGAGGTCTATCTTGAGATCGACGGTGTGGATACCGCCGATATGGACCGCATAGACGAGATGGATATCGCGTCCCGCCGACGGCGCCCGGCTTTCCGGGGCGGTTGCCGCCGCCGCCGGGGTCCCAGCGACCGCAAGGGACACGAGCGCGGCCCGTATCGCCACACGTAAAGTCATCTCAAAGATCTCGGATGGCTCATCGGATGGGAAACTGGGCAACGAGACCTGGAGTTGCAACCCTCCGCTCCAGGCCGTTTCTTGACACCTGGAACGGACGAACCGTATACCCGCCAATCCTTGGGCGCGTAGCTCAGCGGGAGAGCGCTCGCCTCACACGCGAGAGGTCGCTGGTTCAATCCCAGCCGCGCCCACCACCGGCATCCCGGGGTGCATCCGCGAGACCTAGGCTCTTGCGCGGTTCTCGATTACGACCAGGGTGCGTATCTCGATGCTCTCCCGGGGCGGTGCGTCGGCCGGCGTGTCGGCGAACGAAAAGGCGCCGTGCGGTGTGAAGCGGGCACGCCCGTCGTCGATGCTGTCCCAGCCCTTGATCAGCAAGACCTCATCGGGCGTGATTTCCGGCGCGTAGTACCAGCGCTGCGTCGGCGCGTGAGCCAGCTGGTAGATCTCGCCGATCCGGTCGGGAAACACCTGGTCGGTGGCAACGAGTTCGTCCGCGCCGATCGAGGACGCATCGGCGACGGCCAGCGGAGAACGCCGCACCGGACCGGAGATCGGCCGCCAGGCATTGATCTGAAAGATGTGCGCTCCGCTTTCCGCGAGCCGTGTTGCCTCGTCCTCTCCCAGTATGTCGGCGACGCGCTGGGGGCCGCTTTTCACGGTGTAATCCACATGCACGCGAACGGCGGGTCCGCGCAGACCGTCTGGGTTGGGCGCGCCCGTCTGGCTGTCAGCACGCCGCGTGGCGTCGAAGACCACGGTCCGGTCCGCGCCGAACCGTTCGTTGAGCAACGCCTCGATTTCTGGGAAATACCGGTCCTCGACCGCGTCGTCGTCGTACAGGTCGGCAACCCCGGTCTCGTGACGGAGCAGTTCGAACCCCTCGCGGTCGACCGAGAGACCGGCAGCCACGGGGCGCATGTCGGCGATCGGCACGGCGATCGACTCGGTCTCGAAGAAGAGTTTCTGCGTACCGCCGGTCAGCGCGGTGCTGTGAAAGACCGGCTTGGTGTCTTGCGGCACGATAAAGGTGAGCGGCGCCATCACATCGGACCCGGCCGACCTGCGACCGGACGCCGGGGCGGAGTTGGACTGTACAGCCTGAGTCATTCTCTTCCTTCCTCGCCCGGAGCGCTTGCAAAGGAGCAACGGAGCGCGTCGTTCCGCCATGCAATATAATCTCGCGCAAGACTTTTCATAGATCGACCGCCTCGGGGAGCGGCAGGAATAGCGCTTCGACGCTCTCGGCACATCGCCCCGGCTCGACGGCCCGGCGTACCCTGGCGAAACGCGGAGCGGGGGCTGGGATCCCGCTGGTGCCCCGCGGGTCCTAGTTGGATGCGGGCGCCTTCACGTGAACAGTGACGATATCGGCGTCGTGATACTGCTGGTGGCGAACCGAGGACGCGAGGTGCCGAAGGAGGCGGAGGGAGACCTCGCGCTCGGCCGCGGCCTCATCCGCCTCGACCCCCAGCAACGCTATTCGGTCCTGGAGGTTTTCCCCCGAGGGTACGGACACGAACTCGAGCACCGCACCGCGGTCCGCTCGTCGAGCGGACAAATGCAGGCGTCGCCCCCGACCGGTCTCCTCTTCGGATTGCTCCGGCGAGAGGAGAGTCAACAGCATCTCCTCCCCGACCGCGTCCAGACGGTCCGCCATCTGGACATCCCAACCGTTCCGCGTCGCAAACGAGCCGAGGAAGTTTCTCACCTTCGGTAGGGCCGAAAGGCCGAACTCGGTCTCGATGCTGCTGCGCCGCGGCCTCGTCAAATCCACGAACAGGGTCATGAGGATGGCCGTCAGACCTCCGGTCGTCATCCCGTTGCGAAACAGGCCGCCCGCCAAATCCGCCACCTGCTCGGGAAACACCATGTCATTCTGGAATCCGACCCCGACCCAGAAGGAGACACCCACGATCAGCCCCTTGCGATAGTCCATTCCGTCCTGCATGGCGACATTCACCCCGACCAGGAAGAGCATCGCCATGAGGACGATAAGGTAGGCGGTGACGACAGGGCCGGGTATCGCGAGAACAACCGCCAGCGCCTTCGGAAAGAATGCGAGGACAAGGAAGATTGCCCCGGTCGCCATCCCCACCCGGCGGGCCGCGACGCCAGTCAACTCGGCCAGCGATGAACTCGTGGAGAGAGTCGTGTTCGGCACGGTTCCAGCGAGGCCGCAGAGGAGGTTGCTCACCCCCTCCACCGTCACCGTGCCCTGAACCGCCCGAAAATCGACGGCCCGGTCCCGGCGCCAGGACACCCGCTGGATTGCGACGCAACTGCTGATCGCCCGGATCGCACCGATGAGGGCCACCAGCAGAAACGCGGGAAGAAGCGCCCAGAAGACAGGTCCGAAGTCCAGACTCAATCCAGGCCATTCGCCCTTCGGAAAGCCGATCCACGAGGCGTTGGCCACGCGATCGATATCGTAGAGGCCGAAGAACCACCCCACCACCGAACCGGCGACGACGCCGGCGACCGGCGCCCAGAGTCGCATCGCCCCGGTCGCCTTCAGCGCGATGGCGACGATGACCAGAATCGTGGCGAGGGCGCAGGCGGGCGCGGCGAGCGCCGAACCCCCGTCCGGCACATCCGCCAGCATGCCGAATACGACCGGCATCACGGTGACCGGCACCAGCATGATGACGGTACCCGAGACGGTCGGAGTCAGTATCCGCCGAAACAACGCGAGCCGCGCCGAGATCAAGAGCTGAAAGAGCGCGGCAATGACGACCAGGGTGGCGAGCATCGCGGGACCGCCCTCCACGATCGCGGTAATGCAGATCCCGATGAATGCGCTGGAACTCGCCATAACGAGCACATGGCCGGAGCCGAACCGACCGAACCGAACCGCCTGCAATGCGGTGGCGGCACCGCAAACCGCGACCGAGACAAACACCGCCCACACGAATTGGCTTTCCGTCGCGCCCGCGGCCCGCATCACGACCGTCGGGATCAGTATCGGAATGGCCACGTTCAGGATCGCAAGCTGCAGGCCGAGGCCGATGGCAAGCGTCGCCGGGGGCCGTTCGTCGGGCTCGTAGCGGATGCCCGCGGCGCCTGCCGGGCCGTCGGTGCTCACGTGGCAGCCGCCGTCCGGCGGACACAATGCGTCCGGTCGCAGTCGAGAGACGGCGGGCGTTTCCCGGGCTTCCCGAGATCCATGACAGTTGTATCCCTTCAGCGGAGAAGACCGTCCCGGATTATAGAATGGATGACGCCCCGCGCCCCACGATTGCCCCCAGCTTAACTCCCGCCGGTTGTACCCCTCCACGTTCGTGTCTCGTTGGGCGAGGCTGGTATTGCGGCGCGTCCCGGCCACCTCTACGATAGGTTGTCGCACGACGCTTCCCGTTCCGGGTCGCTGAAACACCACCGAAAGGAGACGATGCCAATGACGACAACGGCAGATCGGCTTACGCAGATCATCGATGAGCATTTGGATCTTGGTCGCGAGCCCGACTTCGATGCCCAGCTGGGGGACTCAGGGGTGTCCTCGGTGGATGCGGTCGCCTTCTTCAAGGAGGTTAACCAGGTGTTCAATCTCTCGTTACAGCCGGAGGACTGCTTGCAGTTCAAGACCCTGGGAGAGATTGTGAGTTACATCGACGCCCGCAGCGCCTGAACGCTTTGGGCGGGTCCAGGAAATCTGGCCAGCACTTCTTGACTGCGAGCGAAGCGAACCCGCCGCCCCCTGTGCGGGGGCGGTGGGATGCTTCGCGCAACGATGGGTTCGATAGTACCGAAATCGCGTCTCTGTTCGATCGACAATTTCGAAAAGACAGCGAGCCTTCTTGCGATGACGACAGAACCCGTGTGGAAAGTACCCGAGCCGCTTTCGGTATACGACGTTCGGCTTGACGAACACACCGTCACGACCGTACGCCAGCACGGCAATACATCGGGGCCACGGCTGGTTCTGAGCCACGGAAACGGGCTTGCGATCGATCTCTATTTTCCTTTCTGGTCATTGCTTGCCGACGACTACGAGTTGATCGTCTACGACATCAGGAACCATGGCTGGAATGGCGTCGACGGGCGTAATGACCACAATATTCCCACTCTGATTCACGACCACGACCTCATTCTCGATACGATCGACCGTGTCTATGGGAACAAAATTACGGTCGGCATCTTTCATTCCCTGTCCACAATCATCCCCCTTATGTCGTTCTCCGACCTCTATTCGGCTCTGGTTCTGTTCGATCCGCCTCTCTGCAAGCCGGGCGCCAGCCAAGTGGAGCTTCTCGCGGCCGCCGAGAAAGCGGCGGCAAGGATCCGACGGCGCGGGGATCGCTTCAAGACGAAAGAAGAGTTTGCCGATTTTCTGCGCTATATACCGACATTCGCGCGCGTGGTTCCCGGCGTTCGGGAACTGGTGGCGGACACAACGCTTCGGAAGACGGCGGAGGGGAATGAGTACGAGCTTCGATGCCCGCCCGAATACGAAGCGCAACTCATGGACTATGCGCGAAGCTTCTTTCCCCTTATAGACTTGGATCTGCTCTCCTGTCCGACCAAGATTGTCGGCGCCGATCCGACCCTTCCCTATTCATACCTGCCGACCTTCGACTTCAGCAATGTTATGAAAGTGGATTACGATTTCATTCCCGAGGCGACGCATTTCCTGCAGCTTGAAAAGCCGGCGGAATGCGCCGCGGCGATCCGCGAGTTTCTCGACCGCAACGAACTGTTCTAGCCCGGAGAGCCGATCTGTCGCTCCTGGATCTTGATCCAGTGACGTCGACGTTCGAACGGGTAGTCGGGCAGCGAAATCCGACGACGGGTTTCACCCGCGAAGAGCCCCTCGAAGGACAACGCGAGTCCCGCCTCGTAAGCGCCGGCGACCGCGTGCACGAAGCCGCCGTTCGGCGTTGACGTTGGCATCGCCTCGCGATCCGGCGGCCGTCCCAGGCTCGACAGGACAACCGGTGGGGCGGCGTCGCCGGCGGCTCCCGGCCACGCCGCCTTCAGCATCGTGCCCAACGCCGTGTCCGGGCCGACCTCGATAACCGCATCGACACCCGACGTAGCCAGCGTTCCGACGCAGCTCTCCGAAGCCTCCGGTCCGGTCGCCACGTTCCCGCTCCAATACGCCGCGTCCAGGACTTCATCGGGTCCGGCCACGCGGCCAGACACGCCGTCTACCAGCGTCAGCGACGGCGAGCCTATCGCAACGCCTTGCAGTGCCGCTCCAGGGTCGTCCAGGGCCGCGGCCAGGCGCAAGCCGTCCTCCAGGCCGAGCACGCCGGCGGCCTGCGCGGCCGACAGCGCCCCGATCCCGTATCCGAGCGCGACGCTGGGCCGCACGCCGACACTCGACCACAACGCCGTGAGAGCGCATTCGAGCGCATAGATCGCCGGGCGCCCCCACTGCGGATCGCCGAGGTCTCCGGCGGAACCCGGCCGACCGAACATCGTGTCCAGCAGCGAGGCGCTCCGTGTTTCGCCAAGCGTCTCTTCGCAGCGGTCGAGAACCGCCCGCGCCGCCGGCTCGCTTGCATACAGCGCCTCGCCCATCCCGATCCACCCGTTGCCGTGGCCGGGATAGGCGAAGGCGACTCTCGCCGCCGTCCCCGTTTCGAATTCACCGTCCGCCGCCGCGAGCGCCCGCAGGGACTCGCGTAGGGCCTCGCCATCCCCGAACACCACGCCCGCCCGGCGATCGAAGTGACTCCGCCCCACGCCGGCGGTCCACGCCATGTCCGCGAGCAGCGGATCGGACTCCGCGCTCTCCGGCGCAAGCGCCGATGCGCGTTCGTCGAGCCATGCGAGATACCGTCCCGCCATTTCCCGGAGCGATGCGGTCGACTTGCCGGAAAGCGGCAGAAGCCGCTTTCCGCGCGGGGCAAACCCCTCCTCCGTTGGCGGCAGTCCCGCGACGGCGTCCGGAAGCGGTACGGCGACCGGCTGCGGGGCGCCTTCCGGAGCGGGAGCGGCGTCGCCCGCGGTGCCGTATCCTTCGACGACGACGTGCGCGTTGGTCCCCGATATTCCGAAAGCGCTGACCCCGGCGAGCGGCGGCCGGTC
This sequence comes from Alphaproteobacteria bacterium, assembly GCA_965202835.1. Classification (GTDB taxonomy): domain Bacteria; phylum Pseudomonadota; class Alphaproteobacteria; order MPNO01; family MPNO01; genus MPNO01. The sequence goes on from CBDBCA010000005.1 coordinate 486,544, forward strand.
CGGTCTGGACGGCCAGCCCGTCGCCTCCGCCACAACGCGCACCGGCAGCCGTTCCCAGTCCAGATGCGGGTTCGGGTCCCGGAAATGCAGATGCTTCGGGATCAGATCGTGGCGCATGGCCAGGACGACCTTGATCAGCGCGGCGACCCCCGCCGCCGATTCCAGGTGGCCGATATTGGTCTTGACCGAGCCGATCAGCAGCGGCCGGTCGCTATCCCGCTCCCTGCCGTAAACCGCCGCCGCGGCCTGCACCTCGATCGGGTCGCCGAGCTCGGATCCCGCGCCGTGCGCCTCCAGGTAATCCACGTCCGACGGCTGAACCCCTGCCTGCGACAGCGCCGCCTCGATCACCCGCTCCTGCGCCGGGCCGTTCGGCACCGTCGGTCCCGCGGTCGCTCCGTTCTGGTTGACGGCCGCTCCGCGGATTACCGCCCAGATACGGTCCCCATCGGCTTCAGCCTCGCCAAGCCGCTTCAGGACGACCATCCCGCAGCCCTCGCTCCGCACGAAGCCGTCCGCCGCGGCATCGAAGGTCTTGCAGCGCCCCTGCTGCGATAACATCCCCAGCGCCGCCATCTCCCTGGTCAACCCGGGTGAGAGGACCGCGTTCACGCCGCCGACCAGGGCCAGGTCCACCTCTCCCTTCCGCAAGCCCGCGACCGCCTGCTCCACCGTGACCAGCGACGCGGCGCAGTTGAGCATCACCGGCATCGCCGGTCCCGTGAGACCCAGCTTGAACGCGACTCCACCGACCGCCATGCTGCTCGCGGTGCCCAGGTAGTTGAGCGCCTCGTCTCCCGCCAGCATCATCAGATCGCGGTACTCGCTGGCCGCGATGCCTGCGTAGACGCCGGTGCGGCTGCCCCTCAGGCTCTCCGGATCGATTCCCGCGTCCTCAAGCGCTCGCCAACTCGTCTCCAGCAGGAGCCGCTGCTGCGGGTCCATCGTCCGTGCGCCGATCGGCGTCATGCCGAAGAAGCGTGCATCGAAGCGGTCGATCTCTTCGAGGAAGCCGCCGCGCGCCCAAATGCCGGCCTCGGCCGCGGGGTCGCCCGCGACCCCCGTCCAGCCCCCGTTATCCTGCCGCCCGTTCGTCACCGCGTCGCGGCCGGACTCGAGCTGGCGCCAAAAGGCGGCGATGTCGGGCGCGCCCGGAAACCGGCAGGCCATGCCGACGATGGCGATTCCATCGTCCTCGCTTCGCACCGGCGGTTGCGGGCCCGGATCGGGTGCCGCCTCGGGGGCCGGGGCGGGCTCGCCGAGCGCGTCCACCAGATGACGAGCGAGATCGGCGATGGTCGGGTAGTCGAACACCAGGGTATTCGGCGCCGCGTAGGTATCGGAGAAGGCCCGGTTGAGGCGATTGCGGAGCTCGACCGCCATCAGGGAATCCATCCCGAGGTCGAAGAACCCGACCGCGGACGCCGGCGCCGAGGGCAGCCTCAGCACCGCCTGGACTTCGCGCTGCAGGAAGGATACCAGCAGGTCCTCGCGCCCCGCCGCGGGCGTCGCGCCGAGTTGCGCAAGCAGATCTTCCGTCGAGGAAGAATCTTCGCCGTCGTCCGTCGCCCCGGCGAGCAGATCCTCCAGCAGGGACGGTCGGCCGTCGACGACCTCTCCGAATACCGGCCAGTCCACCGCCGCCACCACGGCGCTCGCTGCATCCTGGTGCAGCAGCCGCTCGAAAGCCTTGAAGCCCTGCTCCGGCGTGAACCACCCGGTTCCGGACGCCTCCCGCCGCCCGGCGATCCGCTCGCGCTGCTCCTCCGCCTCGCCCAGCTCCGACCAGGCACCCCAGGCGATGGCCTGCCCGGGGAGACCCAGCGCCCGCCGGTGAGCAGCCAGCTGATCGAGGAAGGCGTTGGCCGAGGCATGGTTGGCTTGGCCCGGATTGCCCAATATGCCGGCGACGCTCGAGAACAGGACGAACATGTCCAGATCGCGTTCCGCGGTCGCCCGGTGAAGGTGCCAGGCCCCCAGTATCTTGGGCCCCAGCACGGTCTCGAAGCTCTCCCAGCTCTGATTGCCGATTGCGGCGTCCGACAGCACGCCGACGCTGTGGATCACGCCGGCGAGCGGCGGCAAGGCCCCGTCCATGCGCGCCAGCATCGCATCGAGCGCGGCCGTGTCCGTCACGTCCGCAAGCTCGACCTCGATCCTGAACCCGCGGGCGTGCAACGCCTCGATCGCTTTTTCCGCCGCCGGATCCGGCGGCCTGCGGCCGTTCAGCACGACCGTACCCGCGCCGCGCTCGGCGAGCCATTCGGCGAGCGCGCAGCCGATGCCGCCCAGCCCGCCCGTTACCAAATAGGTCCCATCCTGCCGCAGCCGTCCGGTTCTGAGGGGAGGCGTCGTGAGTACGATCTTGCCGATGTGCCGCGCCGCCCGCATGTAGCCCATCGCGGCGCTCGTCTCGGCCAGCGGCCATCTGGTGTGCAGGAGCGGCGCAAGCTCTCCCGTTTCCATGCGTGCCAGCACTTCTCTCAGCGCCGCGCCCGGCCGCGCCGGGTCCTGCTCTTTCAAGGTGTAGAGATCGAGGATGGAATAGGCGACATCGGGCCGCAGCGCCGCCATTTCGTCCTCGCTCAGGATGTCCCGCCTGGCGAGCTCCACGAAGCGCCCGCCCTGAGCGAGGCAGGCGAGGCTCGCCTCGATGAAGCCCTCGCCGGTCAGGCTGTTCAGCACGACATCGACCCCGGTGCCGCTTGTCGCGTCGAGGATATCCTGGCCGAACGCGGTCGATCGGCTGTCGAACACGTGCTGGACGCCGAGCGAGCGGAGATAGGCTTGCTTGCGCGCGCTCGCCGTGGCGAACACCTCGGCGCCCGCCGCCCGGGCGAGCTGGATGGCGGCAAGCCCGACACCGCCCGCGCCCGCGTGGATCAGCACGCGGTCCCCGGCCTTCAACCCGGCAAGTTCGTACGACAGTACGCAAGTAACGAACACCGAAGGAATCGTGGCGAGCGCCGTCGCCGACACGCCCGGCGGTGCAAGCGCCACCAGTTCCTCGCGCGTCACCACCTCCGGCCCGAACGTGCCGAACGCGAAGCCGGCCACGCGGTCGCCCGCCGAGACAGTCGTTACGTCGGACCCGATTTCGACGATCCGGCCGCAGAATTCCTCGCCGAGCAGCCCTTCCTCGACCAGGCCCATGGCGCGGAACACGTCCAGGAAGTTGAGCCCGCAGGCGTCGACCGCGACGCGCACCTCGTTCGGCTCCAGATCGCGCGCCGTCAGCGGCTGCACCTGCAACGTCTCGACCGCTCCTCCCTCGTCCGGCGCCAGCACCCAGCCCGCCTCCTCCGGCAAGGCAAGACCCTCCGTGCCGGAACCCGTCCGGACAAGCCGGGCCACCTGGCGGCGCCCCTGGCGATGCGCGACGTGGCTCTCCGAATCGGAGAACAGCAACTCATCCGCGAGTACGGCCTGCGGCTCCGCTTCCTCCGGGTCGAGATCGAGCATCCGCGATCGCAGCTGGGGCGCTTCCCGCGCCACCACCTTGCCCAGGCCCCAAAGGGGGGCGCCGGCCAATTGCCCAACGCGCTCCCGTTCCAGCACCTGCGCGCCCCGGGTGACGAACCACAGGCCCTTCTCGGGCACGGCGTCCGCGTCCGCGACGCCCTGCACGAGCGCGAGCGCGCTCGCCGCCGTGCGTTTGGCGTCCGCCGCCATTTCCGCCGTAGTCGCGTCCACCCCGTGGCCATCCTGCGCGACGAGATGCACCACGCCCGCGAAGGGCACGTCCGGAGGCAGGCCTTCGACGAGCGACCGCCAGGACTCGCGTCGCTCCATCTCGACCGAAACCGCGACGATCCCGGCCTCGCCCCCCGCGGTCGCGTCGGCACCGTCCGGATCGTCGCTTGCCAGCACCACCTTCTGGTTCTGCGCCGCGAGTTCCGCCGCCAGCGCGGTCGCCGTGCCGCTCCGGTCGGCGGCCAGAACCCAGACGCCCTCCGGCAAAGCGATCTCCGCGGGACCCTGCGCCACGATCACCCCTCGATCCGGCAGGCCGGCCGCTTCCGAAGGATCCACGCCGAGAATTTCGGACTCCGTGAACCCGGTATCGGCGAGCGCCTGGCGCCATACGTCGGGCCCGGCAAGCGCGTGGTTTGTGCGGTAGCGGTCGTCGAAGCGCCACCATCCGTCCAGCTGACCGAATATCAGATCCATCCAGCCCCTGCCGCGCTGGTTCTCCAGCGCCACCAGGAGGCCCGACGGGGCCAGGAGCGCCCGGCAGTGGGCGAGCGTCTCGTCCAGATAGCGCGTGGCATGCAGCACGTTGGCCGCGATGATTATGTCGTAGGCGTGCGGCTCGAAGCCCTCGGCAAGGGGATCCTTCTCGATATCCAGCACCCGGTAATCGATCGGAGCGCCCGCGCCGCCGAAGCGCGCCTCCGCATCGGCGAAAAAGCCCGCCGAGATGTCGGTGTACATATATTCGAACCGTCCGGCCGGAAGCTCGGGCAGGATGCATTCGGTCGCCGAGCCGATCCCGGCGCCGACCTCCAGCACGCGCAGCCGCCGCTCGTCCGGCAAATCGTCCACGAGCGTCCGAACCACCTCGCCGATCATCCGGTTCGCCGCCCGCCAGACCGGCGCCAGCCGATACAGATCGCCGGCCGACGGCTCCGCGTCGCCGAACAGCAGCGACAGCGGGTCCTCATTGCCGCGGAGCACCTCGGGCAGGGCGCCGGCGCAGCGCCGGAACAGCCCGATCTCGTTCGTCGCGTGCGGGAAGCGCTCCGTCACCTCGGCCAGAAATGCCTCGGGATCGCGCGGCATTTCATCCGGTAACGGATCGTCGGCTCCGACCGCTACGACGAAGCCCTCGTCCTTCGCCTGCAATACGCCCGAACGGGACAGAATCTCGAGGATCCGGCGGAACAGATGCGCGTGCTCCGGTAGAACCCCGAGACCCTCGCGCAGCTCCTCCGGGTCCGCGACCGCGCTTGCCCCGCGCTCCCAGCCGAGAGTTTCCACCGCCGAGAGCGCGAAGCGCCACGATGCCCTCTCCATTTCCGCCTGGAGGTCGGTCTCGTCCGCGACCTCGATCTCCTCTTCGGCCAGATACCGGGAGAACGGCTGCGAGCGGGAAGCCGCGGCCGATGGGTTCGGGAGGAAGTCGGCCGGCAGCATCCCCGGAGGCAAGGCGCGGTCCTGCCAGATCACCTCGTAGAGAAGCTCGTCGATTCCTTCCACGGCGGAGAGCAATGCGGACCGCGTCGCCCGCTTCACAGTGAAGCCGGCCAGTTCTCCGACGAGGGTCCCTTCGGGGTCGTAAAGGCGCAAATCCGCGGCCCGAACCTCGGGAAGCCCGCCGCGTTCGATATCGACCGCCGCGTCTTCCGGGCCCTCCCTCATGCGCACATGGCAGACCAGCCGCTCCGGCAAGCGGGCCGGCAACCACAGCCGTTCCCACGCGAACGGAAGATAGGTGATCCCCTCTTCGCCGCCTTCGGGGTTGCGCGCCGCGCCGACGGCCTGGAAGCAGCCGTCGAGCACGAGCGGATGCACGTCGAGCGAGGTGCGCTCGAACCCCGATGGAAGCGCCACTTCCGCGATTGCCTCGTCCGCACGGGACCACAGCGCCTCCAGGGTGCGGAAAGACGGGCCGAGATCGATCCCCACGGCAGCCTTGGCGCGATAATAAGCCGCAAGGTCCACCGGTGAGAGATCGGCCTTCAAGCCGTCGATATCGAGCGGCGATGCCTCCGGCGGCGGCCCGGAAGTCCCTGTCGCGATCCTTCCTTCCGCGTGCAGCGTCCACCCGTCCTCGCCTTCGCCGCGGCTCAGGATTCGGACTCGGCGAACCGGGCTTTCCTCCGCATCGTCCACCAGAACTTGCACCCGCCGGCCAGTTTCGCCTGAACCCTCCCCGTCCCCTTCATCCCGGAAGACCAGGGCGCTCTGCATTTGGAAATCCTCGACGACCGCCGCTTCGCTTCCCTCTGCGAAGGTGGCGGATGCGGCCATGGCGCCGTAGAGCGCCCCCGGCGCGATCAGCCGGCCGAACACCCGGTGGTCGTTGAGCCACGGCGGGTCGGAGGGGAAGATTTCCGTGTCGAAGGCGATCTCCCCGCTCGCGGATTCGTGACGCGCGCCCAGCAAGGGATGACCGGTGCCCGACCGCCGCCGTCTGGGCGCCTCGACCCAGTAGCGGTCGCGTTGGAAGGGATAGCCGGGCAGTGCGATCCTGCGGCGCTCCTCGCCCGCGAAGAGCCCTTCGAACCGGATCGGCAATCCGGCCTCGTAGGCGCCGGCCACGGCCTCGACGAAGCCGCCTCCCGACCCCGGCTTCGGCGGCTCTTCTCCGGTCGCCGGCCGCCTGAGGCTCGACACCACCGCCGGCTCCGCGACCCCGCCTGCGTCTGGCCAGGCCATCGAGACCATCGGTCCGAGCACCGCGTGCGGGCCGATCTCCACCACCGCGTCCACTCCGAGCCCGGCCAGGGTCTCGACGCAGGCGCGGAACGCCACGGGCGCGCGCATCTGCCGACGCCAATACGCCGCGTCCAGCGCCTCGTTCGCACCGACCGCCTCTCCGCTGAGATTACTGACGAAGGGAAGCGACGGCGGGGCAAAGGCAAGCCGCGAGAGGGCTGCCTCCAGGTCGTCCAGCGCGGGCTCGATCATGGCGCTGTGATAGGCGGGGCTCCTGCGCAGCCGCGCGACCCGGATGCCGGCGCCCTCCAGGCGCTCGAGTATCGCGGCAATCTCCTCCGCCGGACCGCTGACAACCTGATGCGCCCCGTTGTCGGCGGCGATGCAGAGGCCGATTCCCCGCGAGGCCGCATTGTGTTCGTCCAGCGCCTCCGTGACGCGTGAAGCCGGAGCGAATACCGCCGCCATCGCCCCCTCGCCGGGCAGGGCACCGACCAGCGCACCTCGAACCGCCGCGAGCCGCAGACCGTCCTCCAGGTCGAACACGCCCGCGGCGTGCGCCGCGGCGATCTCCCCCAGGCTGTGCCCGAGCACCGCATCCGGCCGGATGCCGAGGCTCGACCACAACGCCGCAAGCGCGCATTCGAGCGCGTAAATCGCCGGCTGCTTCCACTGCGGATCGTCGAGGTCTCCCGTGGCACCCGGGCGACCGAACATCACGTCGAGCAGTGAGGCGCCACGCTCTTCCCCGAGCACGTCGTCGCACCGGTCGAGCACCGCGCGCACGACCGGCTCGCTTTCGTAAAGCGCCGCACCCATGCCCGGCCACTGACTGGCCTGTCCGGTGTAGACGAACGCAACGGTCGCCGCATTGCGGGATGACGGTCCTCCATCGCTCTCGACGATCGCCCGCAGACCCTCGCGCAGCGACTCCGTGTCCTGGAACGCCACGCCCGCCCGGTGGCCGAAGTGGCTCCGGCCGATGCCGGCCGACCAGGCCATGTCGGAAAGCAGGGGTTCGGACGCCGCGCCCCCGGCCGCAACCGCCTCCGCCCGTTCGTCGAGCCATGCGAGATAACGTCCGGCCGCGTCGCGCAGCGCAGCGCCCGACTTTCCGGAGAGCGGCAGCAGGCGCGTTGCGCGCGGGGCAAGCCCGTCCTTCGACTCCGGCGGCACGACGGACGCCGGCAGCGAAACGGCGATCGGTTTCGGAGCGCCGGCGATCCAGCGGTCCCCGTCGAGGGCGGGCGGGTCACCGTTCGGCGAGGTGTATCCCTCCAGCACGACATGGGCGTTCGTGCCCGACCATCCGAACCCGCTCACACCCGCCAGCGGTGCGCGGTCCGCATTGGCGGGCCATGGCGTCGGGTCGGACGTCACCCGCAATGGCAGCCGCGCCCAGTCCATCTCCGGATTCGGGTTATGGAAATGGAGGTGCCTGGGGATGATTCCCCGGTTCATCGCAAGCACGGTCTTGATCAGCCCCGCGACGCCCGCCGCGGATTCCAGGTGGCCGATATTGGTCTTTACCGAGCCCAGCAGCAGCGGGCGGTCCGCATCGCGTCCACGCCCGTAGACCGCCGCCGTCGCGTCGATCTCGATCGGGTCTCCCACCTCGGTGCCGGTCCCGTGCGCCTCCAGATAGTCGATATCCGATGGCTCGACGCCCGCCCGTTCGAGCGCCGCCTGGATAACACGTTCCTGCGCCGCCCCGTTGGGGACCGTGAGACCCGGGCTCGCCCCGTCCTGGTTCAGCGCGGTGCCGCGGATCACTCCCCAGATGCGGTCGCCGTCGGCCTCCGCGTCCGAGAGCCGCTTCAGGACCACGATCCCGCAGCCTTCCCCCCGGACATACCCGTTGGCGGAGGCGTCGAAAGTCTTGCACTGGCCGTCCGGCGACAGCATCCCCGCGTTGGCTCTGAATTCGAGGAGCCGACCGGACAAAATGATGTTGACCCCGCCGGCGAGCGCGAGATCCGCATCGCCCCTTTGCAGGCCCGTGACCGCCTGGTGGGTGGCGACCAGGGACGACGAGCACGCGGTGTCCACCGCCATCGCCGGACCCCCGAAGCCGAGCGCGAACGCAACCCGGCCGATCGCGGTGTTGAGGGAGGTGCCGGTGACCGCGTACAGGCTGGCGGCGGGTTCGGCCGGACCGGCATTTTCGCTGGCCTCCAGGATCAGCCCCCGGTAGTCGTTGTTGCTGATACCCGCATAGACGCCGGTACGGCTTTCCTTGAGCAGCTCCGGATCGATGCCCGCGTCTTCGAGCGCCTGCCAGCTCGTCTCCAGAATCAGCCGTTGCTGCGGATCCAGCAATTGCGCTTCGACCGGCGAAATGCGGAAGAAGGCGGGGTCGAACCGGTCGAGGTCGTCGAGATAGGCGCCGAAGCGGCAGGCCTCGATCTGTCCCGTGTCGTCCGGGAACATGGCGCCCACGCGCCCGACGCCGGACCCCGGAACGCCCTCCTGCACCGCGTTGCCGCCGGCTTCCAGAAGACGCCAGAAGGCGGAAAGGCCATCCGCCCCGGGGAACCGGCAGGCCATGCCCACGATCGCCACCGGGGCTCCGAACGCGGAAATCTCCGGCGAGTGCGGATCGGCGGGGGCGTGCGGTTTTTCACCCGAACCGCGAGATCCATCCGATTCCGTCATCGTAACGCTCCCTCCATCAGCGGGGCGGCAGGATATATTGATGTAGTTCGTACGGCCAATGTCCCGCTGGCGCAGGTGAAGACATCCACACGCTCGGCCGTGGGCTGCCGCCGGGGAACGGGCGGTTGCGGAATCCGCTGTCGGACCGCAGAATGAGAAAGAAAAACGGTCCTATATCAACCGGTTAGCATCGCCAGGTGCGCGGGAGGTGTCATGGGGTTCGTCGTCGATGTCGTTCTGCCGCTGGCACTTGCCTTCATCATGCTCGCGCTCGGGCTCGGGCTCACCTTCGACGACTTCGCCCGGGTGGTGCGCCGGCCGCGAGATTTCGCGGTAGGCGCCCTGTCCCAGATCGTCCTGCTGCCGGCGGTCGCGTTCGCGCTTGCCAGCGTCTGGCCGATGGCGCCGGAACTCGCGCTCGGCCTGATGATCATCGCCGCCGCGCCGGGCGGCGTGACCTCCAACATCCTAACGGCCTTCGCGCGCGGCGACGTGGCGCTGTCGATCTCGTTGACCGCGGTGATCAGCCTGTTGAGCGTCGTCACCATCCCGATCATCGTGGTCTTCGCCTACGGCCAGTTCATCGGAGAGCAGACCGGTAAGGACATATCGGTCGCGGGTACGGCGGTCAGCGTCTTCCTGATCGTTGCCGTCCCGGTTCTGATCGGCCTTATGGTCCGCCGCTTCGCCGAAGGCTTCGCGCTCCGGGTCGAGCCGGCTTCCCGCAAGATATCCGCGGTCCTGTTCGTCCTCGTGCTCGCCGGCGCGATCGTTCAGGAGCGCGCCAACATCGTTCCCTATTTCGCGCAAGCCGGGCTGGCCACCCTGGTGCTTAACCTGCTGATGATGACGCTCGCCTGGTTCCTGGCACGAATGTTCGCCACCGGCCCGACCCAGCGGATTGCCATCGCGATCGAATGCGGCCTGCAGAACGGGACGCTGGCCATCGCGGTCGCCGTGCTCCTGTTCGGAGGCGGGCTCGCGGTCGTGCCCGCGGCGACCTACAGCCTGATCATGTTCGCGACCGCGCTGATCTATATCGCGCTACTGCGGCGGGGGCCGGCTTAAAGGGCGAGTCCGGCCTGGCGCCCCTCCTCGATCGCGCGGAAGGCGTCGAGCCCCTCCGCCTCGCGGGCGCCACCGACGATTTGGATCGGGACCCCGGATGACGCGAGCGTCTCGCCGAGGCCTCGGTCCGGCTCCTGTCCGGCGCAGACGACGATCGTGTCGACCTCCAGCACTCTGTCGGCCCCATCGACGGTGATGTGGAGCCCCGAGTCGTCGGCCCTTCGATAGGTGACTCCGGGAATCATCTTCACCCCGCGCGATGCGAGCGCGGCGCGCAGGACCCAGCCGGTCGTCAGTCCGAGGCTTCCGCCCATCCGGCCGGTGCGGCGCTGCAGCATCCAGATCTCGCGGCCCGAGCCCGCAGCGGTTCCGCCTTCGACTGCCAGACCGCCGGGCGAGCGATGCTGGGGATCGACGCCCCATTCGGCGTGGAACGCGGCGATCGGGTCCTCCGGTGGGCTGGCGGGCGCCGACAGGTATTCGGCAACGTCGAACCCGACGCCCCCGGCCCCGACGACGGCGACGCGCTCGCCCGGCGTCACCCTGTCGGTCAGCACGTCAACATAGGAGCAGACGGAAGGATGATCGGCGCCCGGAACCTCGAAGGGGCGCGGCCGGACGCCGTTGGCGATCACCACCGCCTCGAAGCGGGAAAGATCTTTGGCGGAAGCCGCATGCTTCAGACGGACTTCCACGCCGAGATCCTCGATCCGCCGAGCGAAATAGCGCATCGTCTCGTCGAACTCTTCCTTGCCGGGTACCGCGCGGGCGAGGTTGAGCTGTCCGCCGAGCCGGTCGCCGGCTTCGAACAACGTCACCGCGTGCCCCCTTTCGGCCGCCGCCGTGGCCGCGGCGAGACCGGCCGGGCCCGCGCCGGCAACCGCGACCCGCTTGCTAGGAACGGAAGGAGAAACGGCCCCGTTGTCGTATTCGTTGCAGGCTTCGGGATTGACCAGGCAGGTGGCGGTGGCGGACCGGAAGATCCGGTCGAGACAGGCCTGGTTGCAGGCGATGCATGTGTTGATCCGATCGGCCCTGCCGGATTTCGCCTTGGCGACGAATTCGGGATCGGCCAGCAGCGGCCGGGCGAGCGCGACCAGATCGGCATCGCCCGCTGCCAGGATCGCCTCGGCGGTCTCGGGCGTGTTGATCCGGTTGGAGACCACCATCGGGATCCCCACCGCGCGCTTGAGCCGCGCGACGAACGGTGCCCAGGCGGCGCGCGGAACCGCCTTGGCGATGGTCGGAACCCGAGCCTCATGCCAGCCGATGCCCGACGACAGGATTTCGGCGCCCGCTTCCGCCACCGCCCGACCGAGCGCGGCCGTCTCATCCCCGGTCAACCCGTCCTCGACGAGGTCGATGACCGAGATACGGTAGATCAGCAGGAAATCGTCGCCAGCGCGTTCGCGGATCCGGCGGACGATCTCCACCGGGAAGCGGATCCGGTTCTCGAAGCTGCCGCCCCAATCGTCGTCGCGCCGGTTTGTCGCGGACACGCAGAACTGGGTGATCAGGTAACCCTCGGAGCCCATGACCTCGACCCCGTCGAACCCCGCCTCGCGGGCGAGGACGGCGCTGAGGACGAAATCCTCGATGGTGTCCTCGATCTCGGCCGCGGTGAGCGCGCGGGGCGAAACCTTGTTGATGCGGGTGGGGATTGGCGACGGGGCCACGGTCTCGGCAAGCTGGGCGTATCGCCCGGAATGAAGGATCTGGAGACAGATCCTGGTGTCGTACTCGTGAACCGCGTCGGTAATCGGTTTGAGCGATCGGGCCTTTTCCAGGCTGTCGAGAACCTTGGTCTCCTCGTCCATGCGGCCGAACGGGTTGGGCGCGTAGCCTCCGGTCACGATCAGCCCGGTGCCGCCGCGCGCCCGCGCCGCGTAGTAGGCCGCCTCGCGCGCGATGGCGTTGTCGCGGAGTTCCAGCCTGGTGTGCATCGATCCCATGACGACCCGGTTGGCGAGCCGGGTGCGGCCGATCTCGAGCGGCCGCAGGAGATGCGGGTAAGTGTTGTCTGAATTCATGGGCCCTCCGTCGCGGGTTTGTCTCCGCGGAGGGCGTGCGCGTCAATACTGGCCGTAGGGTTCCAGGCCGAAGCGGTACTGGCCGACCATCGACATGACCGCGTCGAAGTTGAGGCTGATATGCGCCGCCGCGCTGTGGATGTCCCGCCACGCGCGCTGGATCGGGTGGGTGGCGTTCATGGACCGCCCGCCCGCGGCGGCGAGGATCAGGTCGATGGCGGTCACCGACTGATGGGTAATGAAGGACTGGCTGCGCCGGTTCCGCATTCTGGTTTCCAGCGAAACCGCGCCCTCGGCATTGACCTCCGCCTGGGTCTCGGCGATATCGCGATAGGCGACGAGGAGGCAGGAATCGATCAGCGCCTCGGCCTCGCCGACCCGCTTCTGGACGGTCTGGAAATCCGACACCTGCTTGCCTCCGGAGACCACCGCGCCGCGGGTCTCGCGGCTTCGGTTCTCCTCGACGAACGCATGGAGAGCCCCGCGCGCGGCGCCCACCGGCGGAATGGCAAGAGAGTAGGGGACGCAGGCCAGCATGGGGATGCGATAGATCGGGTTGTCATGGGCCGGCAGGCCGGGCGCGGTCCCGGTCGTGGCCTCGGCGAAGGGCAGCACGCGGTGCGCCGGCAGGAACGCGTCGTCGACCAGCACGTCGTAAGACCCCGTCGCGGAGAGCCCGACATTGTCCCAGCTGTCCCAATCGATGGCATAGTCGGCGCGCGGAATCAGGGTGAAGGCGGGCATCCGCGTCTCCTCGGAGCCCATGGGAAGCATCGCGCTGCACAGGTTCCAGTCGGCGTGCGGACAGCCGCTGGAGAACCTGAAACGTCCGGACAGGCGATATCCGCCGTCGACCGCGGTGGCGGTCCCGGCCGGCGCGTACGAGCCCGAGATCGAGACACCCGGATTCTCGCTCCAGATTTCGTCCTGAACGGATTCCGGGAACAGCGTCAGCAGCCAGTTGTGGATCATATAGAGGCCGCACACCCAGGCAGCCGAGGCGCAGCCCTCGGCGAGCGTCGCGCTCACATCGATGACCGTCTCGTACCCGCGTTCCCAGCCGCCGTAGCGGCGGGGCTGCAGGGCGCGGTGGATTTGGGCGCCCCTGAACGCCTCGATCACCTCGTCGGCGACCTTGCGGTCGCGTTCGCCCTTCAGCGCGAGCTCGCGCACCATAGGCATCATCGCCGCGGCACGGGACCTGATCTCGTCGCGGGTCGGAACCGCCTCGTCGACCGTCTGCCGCTTCGCCACCGCCATTCGGGCGTCTCCCCGGAGCACCGTCGCAAACGATCCGCGCCAAGCGGGTCGAGGTCAAGCGCCCGGCGTTCCGGTGCCCCGGCAATTCGTGCATATTCGACCGTCCGCGCCCGCGCTGGCGGCATTTCGACGAAGGGAACGACGATGGACGGCAAGATCGCGCTCGAAGAACATTTCGCAATTCAGGACACGTTGAGCGACTCCTCGGGGTTCCTGCCGCCGGACACCTGGGAGGAGTTGAGCGGCCGGCTGCTCGACATCCAGGACCGGCGGATCCGCGAGATGGACGCGCACGGGATCGGGATCATGATCCTGTCGCTCAACGCGCCCGCCGTGCAGGGGATTCACGACCGCGCCGAGGCCATCGCGCTCGCCAGGAAGGCCAACGACGTCCTCGCGGAGGAAGAAGCCAAGCGCCCCGACCGGTTCCGGTCCTTCGCCGCCTTGCCGATGCAGGATCCCGACGCCGCCGCGCGCGAGCTCGAACGCTGCATGAAGGAGCTCGGCTTCGTCGGCGCGCTGGTCAACGGCTTCTCGCAGATCGACGAGCCCGATACGGCGGTCTATTACGACCTGCCGCAATACCGGGATTTCTGGAGCGTCGTCGCGGCCCTCGACGCGCCGTTCTACCTCCATCCGCGCAACCCCCTGCCCAGCATGGCGCAGATCTACGAGGGCCATCCGTGGCTGCTCGGCCCGACCTGGGCGTTCGGGCAGGAGACCGCGGTGCACTCGTTGAGGCTGATGGCGTCGGGCCTGTTCGACGAGCACCCGGGAATCCAGATCGTGCTCGGCCATATGGGCGAGGGGCTGCCCTTCAGCATCTGGCGCTGCGACAACCGCAACAGCTGGACCAACGCACCCCCGGCATACCCGGCCAGTCGCAAGCTCGGCGATTACTTCCAGGAGAATTTCCACATCACGACCTCGGGCAACTTCCGCACGCAGAGCCTGGTGGACACGATGCTGGAAGTGGGTTCCGACCGGATCATGTACTCGGTCGACTGGCCGTTCGAGAACTGCGACGCCGCGTCCGAATGGTTCGACGACGTGACGATCTCGGAGGCCGATCGGGTCAAGATCGGCCGCACCAATGCGATGCGGCTGTTCAAGATCGAGGGGTGAGGGAGAAGCGGGGCTCAGCCCGCTCCCCGCAGCGCGCGCCAGACCCGTTCGGGAGTCAGCGGCATCTCCAGATGCGCAACGCCGTATTCGCGGAGCGCATCGGTCGCGGCGCTGACGATAACCGCCGTCGCGGGCGTGGTTCCGGTCTCGCCCGCCCCCTTGACCCCGAGCGGGTTGTTCTTGGTCGGCCGATCGTTCAGACGGCCGGAGAACGACGGCAGATCGTCGGCGCGCGGCAGGCAGTAATCCATGAATGAGCCCGACAGCAGCTGCCCCGATTCCGGGTCGTAAACCGTTTCTTCGAACGCCGCCTGGCCGATCCCCTGGGCGGCCCCGCCATGGACCTGGCCCTCGACGATCATGGGGTTGATGGCGCGGCCGACATCGTCGATCGTCGCGTAGCGGACCATCGCGAGCTCTCCGGTTTCGGGGTCGATCTCGACCTCGCAGGCGACCGCGCCGTTGGGGTGCGCGTGCAGCCGCGTCGAAATCTCTTCGGTCGCCATCAGCGCTGCGTCGGCGGCGACTTCGAACAACCCGACGGAGCGGTCGGTGCCGAGGACGGTGAAGCGGCCGTCCGCATAGCCGATATCGGCGGTCGCGGCCTCCAGCAGACGCGCCGCTTCCTCGCGCCCCCGTTCGACGATCCGCCGCGCGGCGCGCAAGAGGATGGTGCCGCCCAGACGCATCGACCGGTCGGCATGGGAGCCGGAGCCCGTGACCGCACGGTCGGTATCGCCGTAGACGATCTCGACCCGTTCGAACGGGATTTCCAGCGTCTCGGCGACGACCTGGGCGAAGCTGGTCTCATGTCCCTGGCCGGACGCCTGCGTGCCGATGACCGCCTCCACCCTGCCGTCGGGGTGTACGGCGACATCCGTGCGCTCATAGGGCGCCGCGCCCGGCGACTCGAGATAGGTGACGACGCCGACCCCGGCCAGC
Source organism: Alphaproteobacteria bacterium (assembly GCA_965202835.1). GTDB lineage: Bacteria > Pseudomonadota > Alphaproteobacteria > MPNO01 > MPNO01 > MPNO01. The sequence goes on from CBDBCA010000005.1 coordinate 502,005, forward strand.
ATGCCGCGCTCCCGGGCGGCCGCGCGGCGGGCGGGGAAGCCGTCCCAGTCGATCTCCCGCAATACCGCCTCGAAATTCTCGCCGAACGCACCCGAATCGTAGTCGAGGCCGAGCGCGGACCTGTAGGGCAGGGCGCTCTCGGAGATCAGGTTGCGCCGGCGCAGCTCCGCCCGGTCCACGCCCGCCTCGTCGGCAGCGAGATCGATCAGTCGCTCGACGACCTGCGTCACTTCGGGCCGGCCCGCGCCGCGATAGACCGAGACCGGGATCGTGTGCGTCAGAACGCCCCGCACCGTCACCCGCATCGCGGGAATGTCATAGGGCGGCCCGGCCATCTTCATCAGGTTGGAAAGGACCGCGAACGAGATCGGACAGGCGCCGAGATTGCCCAGATAGTCGATCCGCACCGCCAGGATCCGGCCGCCGGCATCGAGCGCCATCGCGCCGTCGGTATGGAAGTCGCGCGCGTGGAAGTCGGAGAGGAAGGTGTCGCTCCGGCTTCCCTGCCACTTGACCGGCCGACCGCATCGCCGGCCCGCCCAGAGCAACAGCGGATACTCGTTCGCACAGGGCGAGCGGACGCCGAACCCGCCGCCGACGTCGGCGGTGACGATCCTGACGCTGTCCGGCTCCTCGCCGAGGGCCGCCGCGATCGAATGCTTGAACCGGTGGACGCCCTGGCTCGGCACGTGCAGCGTGAAGCGCTCCGACTTCGGATCGAATTCCCCGAGCGCGGATTTCGGCTCCATCGGGCAGCCGTAGATCCGGTGATTGTGGAGCGCGATCCGCACGACCCGGCGAGCCGAAGCGAACGCGGCTTCCGTCGCCGCCGCATCGCCCGCCTCGGCGCGAAGGCGGACATTGTCCCCTTCCCAGACCCTGGGCGCGTCAGGCTCCGCCGCGGCGCGCGCATCGGTTACCGCGGGAAGGGGCTCGTACCCCACCCGGACCCGCTCCAGCGCGTCCATTGCCGTCTCCCGGGTTTCCGCCACCGCGATGGCGACGATCTCGCCGACATGCCGGACCCGGTCCGTGGCGATGGGCAGGGGCTCCGGCAACGGCGAAATCTGGTCGTCGGTCAGCCCCGGTCTGGACGGGTCCAGGTGATCGGCGGGAACGATGTAGTGGAGCAGGCCCGAGAGCCCGTCCGCCACGTAGTCGCGACCGGTCAGCACGGCGAGGACACGGGCATCCGAGACGGCTTCCGAGACGTCTGTTTCCAGAATTCGGGCGTGGGCGTGCGGGGCGCGGAGGAACGCCGCGTATGCCTGGCCGGGCGCGTTGAAATCGTCGCTGAACCGGCCCCGGCCGGTGAGGAGCCTGCGATCCTCCTTCCGCGGCAACCGTTCGCCGATCAGCGAGCTTGCCAATCCGTCCTCCGTTTCGCGCTCTCGGAGGGGCCGCCCGCCCTCAAGCCGCCTCCGCCTCCGCCGGAACGACGTCGCGAAGCTGCGGTACGACTTCCTTCATGAACCGCCGCATCGAGCGCTCGCGGTGCGCGCGGGTCGCCCAGTCCTTGCCGGCAACGATCAGGAAGGTGCCGAACCCGCCGGACTCGTCGTGGAACCGCTTGATATTCTCGGCCACCGAGTCCGGTTCGCCCAGCAGGTAGAACTCCGCCTCGACCAACGCCTCGATGCCGTGCTCGTTGTTGGGAACGTGCAGGTCGTAGAGCTTGTCCAGCATCTTGAGGAAGCCGCGCTCGGCCTGGAAACCGATCTCATGGGTGACGGCGGGGCGCAGGTCTTCGATGGCCTCGCGTTCACTGTCGGCGATGTAGACGATACGGGACGCGGTGATATTGCGGCGTGGATCGGGTACGCCGGCCGCATGCGCCGCCGCCGCGTAGAGGTCGGCCTTCGGTTTGAGCCGTCCGGCCGATTCGAGGAAGGCGGAGATCAGCGTGTAACCGCGTTCGCCGGAGATGCGGATCATCGGCTCGGAGTCGGTCGCCGTCGCCATCGGCATCCGTCCGTCGGCGAAGGGCTTGGGCAGCGCGACGACCCCCTTCCCTTTCCAGTGCTCGCCCTCCCAGTCGAACGGCTCGTCTGTCGCCCAGCATTTCAGGATGAAATCGAGCGCTTCGTGCAGCCGCTCGTGCCGGTCCTCGTAGCTCAGCCCGCGTTCCTCGCAGAACAGCGGCAGCGGAAACCCGGAGCCGAAACCGAAGATATAGCGCCCGCCGGTGAGATGGTCGACGATCGCCGACTGGATCGCGACATCGACCGGGTGATGAAGGTGGATCAGCTTGACCGCGGCGCCGAAGCGGATCCGGCTGGTGAGCCCGGCCGCCTTGCACATCATCAGGTCGGGCGCCGGGATGGTGTCGATGCGGTTGATATAGGGAGGCTCGCCGTGGTGCTCGCTGATATAGGCGTCGCGGAAGCCGAGCCGATCGGCGAGAACGATTTCGTATATGTCTTCCTCGTAGGTGCGGGCGGCGCTGGTGTGCGGCCGGATACCGTTGGAAAAGATGCCGAATTCCATGCCTGCCCCCGGTCCGCCTCAGCTCTTTGGCGGATCGATGGGACCGCCGGCGTCGATCCAGGCCGGGAGCCCGCCGCCCAGGTGGGCCACCGGCGCGAGGCCCATGTCGTCGGCGGTCTTCGCGGCCAGCGCCGACCGCCAGGCGCCGGCGCAGTAGAAGACGAAGGTCTTGTCCTCGGCGAAGAACGGCTTGTGATAGGGGCTCTCCGGATCGATCCAGAATTCGAGCATGCCGCGCGGGACGTGGCGCGCGCCCACGATCCGGCCGGTCCTGGCGAGCTCGCGGATGTCGCGGAGGTCGATGAACACCACGTCGTCGCGTCCGTGCAGCGCGAGCGCCTCGTCGACCTCGACCTTGCGAACCTGGGCATCGGCCTCGGCAACCATCGCCATGACCGATTTGCGGATGTTCTGGGGCATCGTCGGATCTCTCCGGGGTTGGCGGATTTCGGCACACTGTGATCGCGCGTCTCCCCCCTGTCCACCGGGGGCCGCATTGCCCGCGACCGGCCGGATGGCCTAGACAGGGATCGGGCCTCGGCGGAAAAGCAAGAGGAACGAACCATGTCATCGCCCGACAAGGTCGCGCTGGTCACCGGCGCGGGAACCGGTATCGGCCGCGCGGCGGCGCTCGCGCTCGCCCGAACCGGTCACGCGGTCGTTCTCGCCGGCCGGAGGAAGGAGCTGCTGGAGGAAACCGCCGGGATGGCGGGACCAAACGATCGGGGCATGCTGCCGGTCCCCTGCGATCTCGGGAAGCCGGACGACATCCGCGCCCTGTTCGCGCGGACGGAAGAAGCGTTCGGGCGGCTCGATCTCCTGTTCAACAACGCGGGCGTCAGCCCGCGCGGCGTCCCCTTCGAGGACCTGTCGCTCGACGACTGGCAGCGGGCGGTCGACGTCAATCTCACCGCCGCGTTCCTCTGCGCGCAGGAAGCCTTCCGGATCATGACGCGTCAGACGCCGAAAGGCGGGCGGATCGTCAACAACGGGTCGGTGGCGGCCTATGCGCCGCGGCCCAGATCGGTCGCCTACAGCGCGACCAAGCACGCGATCACCGGGCTCACCAGGAGTCTCGCGCTCGACGGGCGCGAGCACGACATCGCATGCAGCCAGATCGACGTGGGCAACGCCGAGACCCCGATGACCGCACCGATGAAGGCGGGCATCCCGCAACCGGACGGAAGGGTGGTGCCCGAGCCGGTGTTCGACGTGCACCATGTAGGCGACGCGATAGCGCAGATCGCCGCCATGCCGCTCGATACGAACGTGCTGTTCATGACGATCATGGCGACGAAAATGCCCTTCGTCGGGCGGGGTTAGAGCCCGCCGGTTCCAGAGCCAGATCCGTCATCTGTCCATCCGGTCTGTACCAGCCCTCCCCCGGCCCCTCCCGCAAGCGGGAGGGGAGAAGGTAAGGAGGAAGCGGGGCCGAAATCCCCTCTCCCCCGCGGGGAGAGGGTTAGGGTGAGGGGATTTCCGAGCCCCGGCCGCTCAGCCCGAGTGTTCGGCGATGAAGTCCCGCGCCTCTCCGATCACCTCGTCGGTGATGAACATGTGGCCGCGGTCGGTGTAACGGCGGAAGCGGTAGGGCGCGCCCGCCGCTTCCAGCGCGTCGGCCATGCGAAGCACCTGCTCGATGGGGATCGAGGGATCGTCGTCCGAATGGAGTATGAGCTGGGGCGCGTTTCCGGGCGCGACGTGACGGATGGGCGAGGCGTATTCGCGCGCGGCCGGAAAGGGCTCGCCCGGCGGCGCCCACCCGGCGCCCCAGTCGAGGCTGACGATGTCGTAGGCGCCGGATACGCAGATCGCCGCGCGGAAGCTGGACGGGTATTCGTCCCACCCGCCGGTCTTGGGGAACCGGCCCTCGCCCAGCGTGGCGGCGAGCGAGGCGAGATGCCCCCCTGACGACATGCCGATCAGGAAAATCCGGTCCCGGTCGAGGCCGTACCGCTCCGCGTTGGCGTGGACCCAGCGGATAGCGCAGAGAACGTCCTGATACGCCGCCGGCGCGGGCGAGCAGGTGACCAGCCGATAGTCGATGCTCATGGCGAAGAAGCCGAACCCGGCCCATTGCCGCACGTCGATGGCGCCGGTATCGCGGCGGGTGCCGAAATACCAGCGCCCGCCATGGATCGAGAGCGCGACGGGCAAATTGTCCCCCTTTTCGGGCCTCGCGATGTCGGCGAGGAGCGAGGCGCCGTGGACGTAGCCGTAGACGACGGTTTCCATCGCACTCTCCGTCATGGAACGGCGAACCTGTCGAGCCGCATTTTCCCCTCGATGCCGGCATAACGGATCGCAGGCGGTATCCAGCCAGCGTCGACCCTGTCGAGCAGATCGTCGGTCAACTCGTCGGCGTCGGGCGGGACCGGCAGGACCAGCCAGACCCAAGTTGGCGTGTTGCGGACCACGGAGATCGTCATCCCGTCGGACACCCGGACTCCCCAACTCCGCAGCGCCGCGACCGGGTCGGCCTCGAACCGCGCCGCGAACACCGGATCGCGGGAGATCCAGTCGAGCGGCGCATAACGGGGATCGCGATAGGATTCGCCGAATGCCTTGATCTCGGCATAGGTGGACGCGGTCTCGGCGTAGCGGGGCGAGGGCAGAACAATGTTGGTGAGAGAGGCCGTGTTTCTAACCGCGGAGACGGTCTTGCCGGCGGGCAGGGAAATGTCTAGCTCGCCGAGCGCGGCGCCGGCGTCGGCGAGGAACCGGGCGGCGAAGGCGGAATCCGACCACGCCTTCGCGACGATACGTCCGACCGTTTCGTTCCGCCGGTCCACGGTCAGTCCCCGGCGAGACCGAGCACGTTCCATTGCGCGCCCTCGCCCGCCGCCCCCATCAGCACCTTGCCGCACGCCTGCGCAATCTCGTCGGCCAGCAGGATGTGCTGCGTTCCGCTGTGAATGTCGCGGTAGCAGCGCTGGAGGTCGCTCTGGCGCAGCGACACCCCGCGCGAGGCGCGGTGGGCGAAGGTTGAGAGGTCCGAGATCACGTCGTGGATGTGCCGCATGGCGAGGCGTATCAGTGCGATCTGTTCGAGGCTTCCCTGCCGGTTGCGCGCGAAGGTTTCGGACAGGCCTTCCCAGGCCTGGTAGACCAGCGCGCGGGCGGCGCGGTATTTCGCTTCGGCCTCGGCATAGGCATGCTGGAAGCCTACCCCGTCCTGCATGCGGCCGAACGCATCGACCCGCTGGCGCGCCAGCGCCGCGATCTCGTCGAGGGCGCGCCGGCCGACCCCGAGCGCCCAGCTCGTGTGGCCCCAGGTGGTCGAGGCGACAAGCCCGGCGCCGTATTGCGGGCCGCCCCGCATCTGGGTGGGGCCGTCGAACTTGTAGCAGCACGCCGCCGGCACGAAGAGCTCGTCCTGTTTCAGCGTGTAATCGAAGCTGCCGGTGCCCCGCAGCCCATGTACGTCCCAGTTGCCGGTCAGCTCGATCGTGTCCTTCGGATGATGGCAGAGGACGATGTCGGGATGGCCGTGCTCATCGGTCCGCATTTCCTCGCCGTCCATGAGGAAGCAGCCCGAATGCACCCAGTCGGCGTGCCAGATGCCGCTCGCATAGCCCCAGCTGCCCCAGATGACGTAGCCGCCGTCGGTCTCGCGCGCGTAGCCGCGCGGCACCCCCTGCCCGGCCATGGTCGAGTTCCTGCCGCCGGGATAGACGATCTCCACGCCCTCGTCGGACAGGAAGGGGCCGGCGGATGCGCCCATCACGCCGTTGACCATCAGGCACCAGCCAGCGGAGCCCTCGACGCGCGAGACCAGTTCGACGATCTCCATCGCCTCGACGAAGGGGAGCTCCGCACCTCCGGCGTCCCTGGGGATCAGGAACGAGTAGAGCCCGGTCTCCCGCATCGCGTCCGCGACGCGGTCGGTCTGGTGATAAAGCTCCTCGGCTTCGCCGGCGTCGGCCTCGATCGCCGGCAGCAGGTCGATCGCGGCCTGTCTGAGATCGTCGAAAGAGCGTCCCGGTTGCGCGTTCATGGCTCGCTGCCTCCCTGCCCTTTTCGGCCGAACTTGCTCCTGTGCGGCTCGAAGACTGCACCCGGCCGCGTCGCAAGTCCAATATTCCGCGCGGGTTTGACTCCGGCCGGCCTCCGGTTGGAACATCGCCCGTCGCTCCGGGGAGACCCGCATGGCCCGCATATTCGAAAACGGCATCGCCCTGGTCACCGGCGGCAGCCGGGGCGTCGGCCGCGCGGTCTGTCTCGACCTCGCCCGCAAGGGCTCGGACGTGGCGCTGATCTATCGAACGCGGACCGATCTCGCGGAGGAAGTCGCGGGTGAAATCGAAGCGCTGGGCCGCCGCGCGATGCCGATCGCGCTCGACCTTGCGGAAGCGGGCGCCGTCAAGGACGCGGTCGCGCGGATCGCCGGCGAATGGGGTCCTATCGACCTTCTGGTTCATTCCGCCGGTGCGCTGGCCGCGTGGTCGCACGTTCGCGATCTGCCTTCGGAGGATTTCGCCCGCTATATCGATGTCGATCTGATCGGCGCCTTCAACGTCATCCAGGCGGTCCTGGTCCCGATGCACGCGCGCGGACAGGGCGCGATCGTCGCCATATCCTCGATCGCGGCCCAGATGTGCCAGACGCGGAACGTCCAGGGAGCCGCGGCCAAGGCAGGGCTCGAGGCGATGATCCGGGTCGTCGCCCGCGAGGAAGGACGACACGGCATTCGCGCCAACGTGGTCTCCATCGGGCTCACCGACACCGCCCAGACCGCCCAGGCCTTCGAGCGCTGGGGTCCCGAGCGTGCGGCCAAAGTGGTCGCGGGTATCCCGCTCGGCCGCATCGCGAAGCCGGAGGAAATCGCCGACATGGTCTCGTTCCTCGCGAGCGAACAGGGCGGCTACATTACCGGCAAGGTGATTCAGGTCGACGGTGGCCAGATCATCGCCGGATAGTGTCCCGTGTCATGAACGCTGGTGCTGATGGATTGGTAACGTTCAACCGGCGCATCCACTCGCCCAAGCCGTCATGCCCGTGTGTGGACGCCCCCGTTGATGCAAGCATTTTCTTTGGTGGGTTGGGCCTGCGGTCAGGTACTTCCGTGTGTCCGGCCTCTCGCTGCGGCATGGGTTCGCCGCGGGCCTGTATGGAGATGCGCGGATCGGGTCCAAATCGGACTTCCGTGCTCGCGTGCACGCCGCACATGACTGGTTTTCCCGATCCCGTCTCGTCGACCATGTGCCCTTACCCGATCCTCCGTCCTGCCCGCATCCCCGACGGTCTCCCGCGCGTCCCCGCCCGCTCAGACGGCGGTGGGAGCCCGGTAGACCTCCTTGTTCACCATCACCGCCCAGGCGATGCGCGCCATCCGGTTGGCCAGCGCCACCGCCACGACCATCCTCGGCTTGCGCGCCAGCATCCGGGCGAGCCAGGGATCGCCGGTCTCGCCCCGCCGGCAGGCCCAGCGCACCTGCGCCATGGCGCCGCAGACCAGCAGCCGCCTGAGGTCGCGTTGACCCATCTTCGATATCCTGCCCAGCCGGGGCTTGCCCCCGGTGCTGTGCTGGCGTGGCACCAGCCCGAGCCAGGCGGCGAAGTCGCGCCCGCACCGGAAGCTCTCCATCGGCGGTGCGAAGGCCTGAATCGCCATCGCGCAGATCGGCCCGACGCCCGGGATCGTCATCAGCCGCACCGCGTCCGCGTCCCGGCGCGCGTGGACGTGGATCTCCTTCTCCAGGCCGGCGATCTTCGCATCGAGGCCCGCAATCTGCTCAAGCAGAAGGGTGCCCAGCTCGCATACCGGCGCCGGAAGAGCGGAACCCGGCTCCTCCAGCGCCGCCGCCAGACGAGCGACATGAGCTCTCCCCTGCGGGGCTACGATGCCGAACTCCGCCAGATGCCCCCGCAGCGCGTTGATCGTCTGCGTGCGCTGGCGCACCAGAAGATCGCGCGTGCGGAACAGCATCGCTCTCGCCTGCTGTTCCTCCCCCTTCACAGCAACCAAGCGCATGCTCGGCCGCAGACCCGCCTCGCAGATCGCCTCCGCGTCCGTCGCGTCGTTCTTCTGGCGCTTCACGAACGGCTTCACGTAGAGCGGCGGGATCAGCCGCACCGCGTGGCCGAGCTTCATGATCTCCCGTGTGTGGACGCCCCCGTTGATGCAAGCATTTTCTTTGGTGGGTTGGGCCTGCGGTCAGGTACTTCCGTGTGTCCGGCCTCTCGCTGCGGCATGGGTTCGCCGCGGGCCTGTATGGAGATGCGCGGATCGGGTCCAAATCGGACTTCCGTGCTCGCGTGCACGCCGCACATGACTGGTTTTCCCGATCCCGTCTCGTCGACCATGTGCCCTTACCCGATCCTCCGTCCTGCCCGCATCCCCGACGGTCTCCCGCGCGTCCCCGCCCGCTCAGACGGCGGTGGGAGCCCGGTAGACCTCCTTGTTCACCATCACCGCCCAGGCGATGCGCGCCATCCGGTTGGCCAGCGCCACCGCCACGACCATCCTCGGCTTGCGCGCCAGCATCCGGGCGAGCCAGGGATCGCCGGTCTCGCCCCGCCGGCAGGCCCAGCGCACCTGCGCCATGGCGCCGCAGACCAGCAGCCGCCTGAGGTCGCGTTGACCCATCTTCGATATCCTGCCCAGCCGGGGCTTGCCCCCGGTGCTGTGCTGGCGTGGCACCAGCCCGAGCCAGGCGGCGAAGTCGCGCCCGCACCGGAAGCTCTCCATCGGCGGTGCGAAGGCCTGAATCGCCATCGCGCAGATCGGCCCGACGCCCGGGATCGTCATCAGCCGCACCGCGTCCGCGTCCCGGCGCGCGTGGACGTGGATCTCCTTCTCCAGGCCGGCGATCTTCGCATCGAGGCCCGCAATCTGCTCAAGCAGAAGGGTGCCCAGCTCGCATACCGGCGCCGGAAGAGCGGAACCCGGCTCCTCCAGCGCCGCCGCCAGACGAGCGACATGAGCTCTCCCCTGCGGGGCTACGATGCCGAACTCCGCCAGATGCCCCCGCAGCGCGTTGATCGTCTGCGTGCGCTGGCGCACCAGAAGATCGCGCGTGCGGAACAGCATCGCTCTCGCCTGCTGTTCCTCCCCCTTCACAGCAACCAAGCGCATGCTCGGCCGCAGACCCGCCTCGCAGATCGCCTCCGCGTCCGTCGCGTCGTTCTTCTGGCGCTTCACGAACGGCTTCACGTAGAGCGGCGGGATCAGCCGCACCGCGTGGCCGAGCTTCATGATCTCCCGGCCCCAGTAGTGCGCGCTCGCGCACGCCTCCATCGCCACCACACAGCGCGGCAGAGAGGCGAGGAAGGCCAGAAGCTTCCCCCGCCTCAGTGTCTTGCGGAAGGCGACCGAGCCGTCCGCCCCCGCCCCATGCAGCTGAAAGCTGCGCTTCGCCAGATCGATCCCGATGATGCTAACCTCGCCCATGGATGCCTCCTCCCTCAGGTCGTGAGCCACAGACACAACCTTGGCACATCGCGATGCCGTCGGGAGGGGGCGTCCACCCCATCGGACTTGTTCCATTGCTGTCCGGCTTAATTGTTGTTGACCGGGCGCATGGCTTGGGTACGAGGGGGTTATCGACGCATCGGCCGAATCGAGGCTCGGATCGCGGTACGCTCGCACCTCCCATCCTCGCCCATCGGCGCGGCGGAGAGAAGATGCGAGAGCACGGTAGTATCCAAAACAGGACGCTGTCGAAGCCACCGAACGGAAGCCGAACCATGCCGAGATTCGAGACCCGCCTGACCCGGGAGATGATCGAGAGCTACACCGCCTCGGGCGATTGGGGTGACAAGACCTTTTTCGACCACCTCTCCGAACGCGCCAGGCGCCACCCGGAGCGCGAGGTGCTCTACGACCGGGGGCAACGGATCACTTACGGCGAATTGTGCGAGGCGGTCGACCGGGTGGCGGGCCGGTTGCAGGCACTTGGCGTCGGGCGCGGCGACGTGGTCACGATCCAGATCCCCAACTGGATCGCCTTCGCCTGCGTGTTCTTTGCCGTCGAACGGATCGGCGGGATCGCCAACAAGATCAACCCCGATTTCCGGAGCGCCGAAGTCGATTACATCCTGCGGTTTTCCGAGAGCAGGGCCTATGTCTGCCCGGAATCCTTCCGCGGCTTCGACTATCTGGAGATGATCGCGGGGCTGCGGGGCGACCTGCCCGATCTCGAGCATGTCTGTGTCGTGGACGGTCCCGGGCGCGACGACGTCGTGCCGCTCGCCGGCGCGATCGACGGTGGGGAGTCCGTCCCGCCGCTGAATCCGGTGCGCGGGGACGCCAACGAGGTCTTCCGGATGGCCTTCACCTCGGGCACGACGGGAAATCCGAAGGCCGTGCTGCATTCGCACAACACCACCCTGCCGACGGCGATCTACAAGAACGAGGATCTCGCCATCGGCGAGGAGGACGTGATCCTGATCTACCTGCCGGTGGGGCTCAACTGGGGCTATCTCGCGCTGCTCCAAACCGTTCTCGCCGGCTGCCGCGCGGTCCTGCTCGACCGTTTCAGCGCCCCCACCGCGCTCCAACTGATCGAGGACGAGGGGGTGACCTTCATCCCGACCGCCCCGGCATCGATCATCGCGATGCTGAACGAGCCCGGGCTGAAGGACTACGACCTGTCTTCGCTCAGGATCGTCATGAGCGGCGGCGCGTCCTGCCCGCTCGAGACGATCCGCGAGTTCCAGGCCCGGATGAGATGCGACTTCACCGAGCTTTACGGGATGCTGGAGACCGGCTTCCACACCTATACGAGGCCGGGCGACGATCCCGAACAGGTGAGCGGCACCTGCGGGCAGCCGCAGAAATCCCTCGGGGTCCGGCTGATCGACGAGACGGGGAACGACGTCGGCGAGGACGAGGAGGGCGAGGTCGCGGCCAGGGGGCCGTCGGTCCATCTCGGCTATGCCAAGAACCGGGAGGCCAACGCCGCGCTGTTCACCTCGGACGGCTGGTTCCGGACCGGCGACATGGGCGCGTTCGATGAGCGGGGCAACCTGAAGATCGTCGGGCGCAACAAGGAGATGGTCAATCGCGGCGGCAAGAAGTTCCACCCGCGCGAGATCGAGGAAATCCTCTACACCCACCCCAAGGTGCTGCACGCGGCGATCATCGGGATCGAGGACCGCCGGCTGGGCGAGCGCAACTGCCTGTGCATGATCCCGCGGCCCGGGGAAGATCCCGGGCTGGGCGAGCTCGTCGATCTGCTGCGCGACCGGGTCGCGACCTACAAGCTGCCCGAAGTCCTGGAAATCTTCGAGGCGTTTCCCTTCACGCCGACGGGCAAGGTCCAACGGCACGAGCTGGCCAGAATGGTGGCGGAACGCAAGGCGGGCTGAGGCGGCCGGTCCTGCTCGACCGGGGCGTCAGAACCCGAACAGCACTTCAGGCAGCCAGGTCGCGGTGGCGGGGTAGAAGGCCACCATGAGGAGCGTCAGCAACTGCGCCGCGACGAACGGCGCAACCCCCTTGTACATGTCGCCATAGGTCATCTCGCGCGGGGCGATCGACCGCAGGTAGAAGATCGAGGGCGCCATCGGCGGCGTCAGATAGGACGTCTGCAACACGATGCACACCATCACGCCGAACCACAGCGGGTCGATATCGGACGTGCGGATGATCGGATCGGAGATGGGCAGCACGATAATCAATACCGAGATCCAGTCGAGCACGAAGCCCAGGATGAAAACCACCAGCAGGAACAGGAGGATGATCTCGATCTGACCGAGCTTGTGGCCTTCGATGATCTCCGCCACCAGTTCGTCGCCGCCGTGGATGATGAAGATGCTGGCGAACAGCACGCCGCCGATCACGATCAGCATGACCATCGAGGTGATCTTGATGGTCTGGGCCAGCGCCTTACTGAGAACTTCGAAGGAAAACTGCTTGTAGGCGATACTCAGTAGCACCGCGCCCGTCGCTCCCACCGCGGCCGCCTCGGTAGGCGCCGCGATGCCGGCGAAAATGCTCCCCAATACGGCGAGGATCAGGAGCGCGGCGGGCACCAGGGCGGTCAGCAGGAGCCAAAGCTTCTCGCCCAGCGTGGCGTCGATCTCGGACGGGTCGAGCCCGGGACCGGCGTCGCGCTGGATCGCGCAGCGCCCGACGATATAGAGCAGGAAAAGCGCCACCATCACTCCGGCCGGAATCAGGATGCCGGCGAACAGATCGCCGACCGACATCTCGACGATGGAGGCGTAGACGATGATCACCACCGAAGGCGGGATCGTGGTGCCGAGCGAGCCGCCCGCGCACACCGTGCCGGCGGCGAGATCCTTGCGGTAACCGGTCGACATCATCGCCGGTACGGCCATCAGCCCGACCACGATCTCGACCGCGCCGACCACGCCCGAGGACGCCGCGAAGATGCCGCACATCACGATGGTGGTGATGGCGAGGCCGCCGCGGAACGGCCCGAACCAGACCTTGATGGCATCGAACAGCTTGGCCGCGATGCCGGCGCGCTCCAGCATCGCGCCCATGAACACGAACAGCGGAATCGCCGCCAGGATGAAGTTGGACGTGACGTCGTACATCCGGCTGTGGAACTGGACCGGAAGGTTCATCCCGTATGCGAAAATGCCGAATATGAAGGCCGTCCCGATCAGGCTGAACGCCACCGGGATCCCGGCGAATACCAGGATGAACAGGACCGGGAACATGAAGACGGCGAGCGAAATGTCCATGCGGCTACGCCGTGACGTCGTCGGTCGCGTGTTCGAGCGGCGAGGGTTCGAGGCCGCGGATGGCGCGCCAGTGGCGGATGAATTCCGCGATCGCCTGGAACAACAACGAGACGAAGCCGACCAGGATCCCGCCATAGAGCGGCCAGATAAGCGGCTTCCACGGGCTGACCGGCTCGAGTTGTCCGGTCAGAAAGGCCTCCAGCCACCCGGTATAGGCGCCCAGAATCAGGCAGCCCAGCGCCGGAAAGATCAGGAACAGGTAGACGAACAGATTGATCAGGTCCTGGTTCCTGCGCGGCAGGCGAGTCGACAGGAAGTCGATCCGAATGTGGCCGTTGCGGCGCAGCGTGTAGCCGGCGGCGAACAGGAAACCGATACCGTTCAGCATATAGGCGATGTCATAGGCCCATAGCGTCGGTGCCCCGAACACGCGCCGCGACACCACCTCGTACAGCATGTCGGCGATCATCACGAAGAGGAACGCCATCGCGATGGCGGCGAGGAAATCGTTGACGCGATCGATCGCGCGCAGGAACGAGGTCATGGGGACTTGAGACCGGGAGGACGCGCGGGGCGAAGGCCCGCCCCGCGCTCCCGTACCGTACCGGTCTAGTTATGCCGATAGACGCCGAACTTCTTGTACCGGCTGTAGAAGCCCCAGTAGGAATCGGAGACCCGCTCCATCCAGTCGTTGCCCTTGGCCTTCTGCGCCTTGGCCTGCTCTGCCGACCAGCTGCGGCCCAACTCCTCGATCTTGGCCTGGGCCGCGGCGTCGAGCGTGATCCAGGTGTTCTTGCCCGCCATCAGCTTTTCCACCGCATCGAGGTCCTGGATGCCGATGGCCATCGCCGTCTGGAATGCCGAGAGCTGGCCCGCGGCACTGATCTGGTCCCTGATCCGCTTGGGCAGCTTGTTCCAGGTCTCCAGCTTGAACGTCGCCTCGTTCATGTGCGAGGGGCTGTGGAGACCCGGCATGATGATGTACTTGGCGACCTTGTGGAAACCCATCTTGATGTTGGTCGCGGGCGTGACGAACTCGTTCGCGTCGATCACGCGGCGTTCCAGCGCGGTGTAAATCTCGCCGCCGGGGAGCACCACGGCCGAAGCCCCGAGGGACTTGAGGATTTCCGCCCACGGGCCGGCGGTGCGGATCTTCATGCCCTTGAAGTCGGCGATGGTCTTGACCGGCTTGTGCGAATGCAGCAGGAACTCGGTCGCCCCCATGCCGGAGAGCACCGGGTGAAGTCCCATCTGCTTGTGCCGGAACTCCTCCAGCAGCTTGGTGCCGTCCGCGCCGACGTACCAGTGCATGAACTCTTCCATCGGCATGCCGCCGACCATGCCGCCGAAGATGCCGTTCGCCGGGTCGTCGTTCACCTGGTAGCCGGGATAGTTGTAGGAGATGTCCGCCGTACCCTTCTGCACGGCCTTCAGGCCGTCGAAGGCCCCGGCGATCACGCCGACGCTGAAGCCCTTGATCTTGACCTCGCCGTTGGTCATGAGGTCCACGGCGTCGATGAATTTCTGCTGGTAGTTGTTCCAGAAGCCGCCCTTGGCCGAGACGTAGGACGTCATCTTGAATTCGTATTTCTGGGCCTGCGCCGGGCCGGCTATCAAGCCCGCGGCGAGCACCGCCGCTCCGGCGGCCGCCAGATGCTTCACACGGATCATGCCTAGCTACTCCCTGTCGTTTGGGTCTGCGACGCGAGTATAGACATACAAGAGCGACCGTGCACAACGACGCGGGACCGTCAGACGACAACCCGATGGAGAGACCGCGCCTCCTGCTTATCTCGTTTGTCGGAAATGCGCGGCTGTGCCTACAATTCAACCTTGGCTAACCGACAATGATCGACAGGGAGGAACCTCAACGATGTTCGGGAGACGATCGCAGATACGCCTGTGCAAGCGTTGTCCTGGGTCTCTTGGCCTTCGGACCGACCGGGCCGACGGCGGCCCAGGCCGCCGAGCCGTGGAAGCTCACCTCCTACGCCTCGGTCGGCGGACCGGCGTGGAAGACGTTCCAGGGCCCGTATATCGAGGCGGTCCACGCCATCACCGACAAGAAGATCCAGATCAAGGGCTACAGCGTCGGCGTGCTGGCAGGGGCGTTCGATTCCTGGAAGGCGGTCCAGCGCGGCGTCGCGGATGTGTGCCTGTGCTTCTCGCCCTTCCTCACCAATATCGATCCGGTCAACGCGATATTCGGCGGGATCGCCGGCGGCATGGACTCGCTCGCCTATGTCCACTGGATGCACGGAGGCGGCGGCGAGAAGCTGTGGCAGGCGTTCCGGCGCGAAACCCAGGGTCTGCAGAACTGGGCCTACGGCTCGATGGGTCCGAGCGAAATCTTCATGCACTCGCACAAGAAGGTCGAGAAGTTCGACGATCTGAAGGGCATGAAGATCCGCACTACCGGGGCCTGGGCATCGATCCTGAAGGATCTCGGCGCGGCGCCCGTGGTTCTCCCCCGGCCGATATCTACACCTCGCTCGAGCGCAAGGTGATCGACGCGACCGAGTGGATCACCCCGATGAGCAACATCCGCATGGGTCTCCACAAGATCGCCAGGTACATCATCATTCCGGGCATCCACCAGCCGACGACCGCGCAGGAAATCGTCATGCGGGCGAAGGACCACGACAAGCTCTCCCGCTCGGACCAGGTGAAGCTCGCAATGGCGGCACGGCTGATGGGCCTCGAAAGGGACATCTACCAGGGCATCGAAGACCTGAAGGCGATGGAAAAGCTGCGCGCCGGGCGCAACACCTGGATAGAGCTCGATCCGGCGATGCGCGACAGGGTCACCGAGTTCGCACGGAAGTGGACCGCCGAGCAGGCGAAGAAACAGGCCGCCAAGGGCAATATGTGGATGCAGAAGGTGCAGGATTCGTACTGGGCCTTCTTCGACGCGTGGAAGAAGTACGGCAACTACCGGGTCAAGTAGCCCGGACGCTCAGCCGCCGGAGCACACCCGCCTCGCGTTGAGCCGCGCCGCGCCGGCGCGGTCTCGGGCGCGAATGCTCCGGCACCCGGGCGGGGGCGCCCTTCGGGACCCCCGCCGCCTCGGCCAACGGCGCCGGAGTCGCATGCACCAGGCCCTCAAGATCGTCGACCGCATCTCGCTCGTCTTCGCGCTGATCGCGGTCGCCCTTTTCGTCCTTCTCGTGCTCGATATGATGTACGAGGTGGTGGCGCGCCGGGTCTTCGACTCGCCGACGCTATGGGCTTACGACGTCGCCTATATGTCGAACGGCGCGATCTTCCTGCTCGCCGCCGGCTACACCCTCCTCCACAACGAGCATA
This sequence comes from Alphaproteobacteria bacterium, assembly GCA_965202835.1. Classification (GTDB taxonomy): domain Bacteria; phylum Pseudomonadota; class Alphaproteobacteria; order MPNO01; family MPNO01; genus MPNO01. The sequence goes on from CBDBCA010000005.1 coordinate 518,457, forward strand.
TCCGGATCGATTTCCTGTCGACCCGGCTGCCGCGCAAGGTTCAGGAGACGGCCAACATCCTGGCCTATCTGATTCTGTTCTGGTTCCTGTGGTACGCGGCCGAGGGCACGATCAACGAGTTCGTCATCGCTTACGAGACCGGCGAGCTGGAGCCGACGAGTCCGTGGGCGCCGAAGATCTGGCCGTTCTATCTCGCCATGATGCTCGGCGTCTGCGCGTTCTTCCTCCAATGCGTGGCGCAATGCGTCAAGCACGCGCTCAGCCTGATGGGCAGGGCGCCCTCGCCGCTCGACGTGCGCGGCGGCGAAACGCGGTCGGAATCGGTCTGACCGTGTTCGACATCAATACCGCGATCTGGATGTTCCCGGTGCTGTTCGCGCTGGTGTTCCTCGGTATTCCGGTCGCGATCAGCCTGCTGGTCACCGCCCTCCTGTTCGGGCTGTCCGAGTTCGGTGGCGTCTTCCCGACCAAGATCCACGGCAGCCTGCGCGACACCTCGTCCAACTTCATCCTGGCCGCGATCCCGCTGTTCATTTTCATGGGGGCGATGCTGGAGCGGTCGGGCATCGCCGAACGCCTGTTCGTGGCGGTCAGGGTCTGGCTCGGCGGCATCCGCGGCGGGCTGGCCCTCACCACAATCGTCCTCTGCGCGATCTTCGCGGCGAGTTCGGGCATCGTGGGCGCGGTCGAGATCGTCGTCGGGCTGATGGCGGTGCCGGCGATGATGAGGGCGGGCTACAAGAAAGACCTCGCCGCCGGGAGCGTCTGCGCGGGCGGCTCGCTCGGCACGACGATTCCGCCTTCGGTGGTGATCATCATCTACGCCTCGATCGTCGAGATGTCGGTCGGCGACCTGTTCGCCGGTATCATGATCCCGGCCTTCTCGATGGTGGCGATGTTCATGATCTATATCCTGGGCCGCTGCCTGCTCCAGCCGGACGCCGGGCCCGGCCTTCCCAGCGACGAGATACAGATGTCGCTCGGCCAGAAGGTCTGGCTCGGGCTGACCTCGCTGGTGCCGGCGCTCGCCCTGGTCACGATGGTCTTGGGAAGCATCTTCGCGGGCATCGCCTCGCCGACCGAAGCCGCGGCGGTGGGCGCGTTCGGCTCCGTCGTATTGTCGGTCTGCTACGGCCGGTTCCGGTGGAAGACTCTCTACGAGGCGATCATCCGCACGGTCAAGGTCACGTCCATGGTGATGATGATCGTCATCGGCGGCGTCATGTTCACCAGCGTCTTCATCCTGGCCGGGGGGGACACGCTGGTCGAGGGCATGGTCAAGGATCTGGAGCTGACCGCCACCGGGGTCATCATCATGTTCCTGGTGATCATCTTCATCCTCGGCTTCATCCTCGACTGGATCTCGGTCCTGCTGATCGCGCTGCCGATCTTCGACCCGCTGGTCCAGTCGTTCGAGATCGATCCGGTCTGGTTCGGGGTGATGGTGTGCGTCGCACTGCAGACGTCGTATCTGACCCCGCCGATGGCGCCCTCGATCTTCTACCTGCGCGCCATCGCCCCGCCGGAGATGTCCTATACCGACATGTACAAGGGTGTGGCTCCCTTCGTCGTCATCCAGCTCCTGACGCTCGCCCTGGTGGCCTTCGTTCCGTGGACGGCGACGTTCCTGCCGCAATACCTGTTCCAGTTCTGACCGCGCGGCGGGCGACGAGGCGCATTGTGCGCCGTGCCGAATCGCGGCACCATCGACGGGCTATGGCACACGCAGATACGCAAGCGGTCGACGCCGAGGATGTCGAGCGCATCCGCGACCGGCGCCGTCGAGCCTCCGAACGCGGCCGCTGGCGCGCGGTCGAAGAAGCGTTCGAGGCGGGACTCAGGAACCACTGGTACGCGCTGGCGCCGTCTTCCGCCCTCGCGGACGCGAACCCGTTCCCGCTCCGCCGCATGGGCGAGGACCTCGTACTTTGGCGCGACGCGGCGGGCGCGCTCCACCTGTTCGTCGACTCATGCGCGCATCGGGGCGCCAGATTGTCGCTCGGGGCGGTGGTGGGCGAACGGCTGTGCTGCTGCTACCACGGCTGGGCCTATGACGGCGCCGGCCAGTGTGTCGCCATACCGTCGGAGGGCGGCGCCTGCGACCTCGCGCGGGAAGCCCGCGTGCGCTCCTACCCGGTGGAAGAGCATGGCGGGCTGATCTTCGGCTATTTCGACGACGACGGAAGAACGCCCGACCGGGCCTGCCCCAACCCGGAGGAGCTGGAAAGCCCCGAATGGAGCGGCTTCATCGTGCCGCATGAATGGCACGGCGTGGGCTGGTTCCGGATGCTCGAGAACCTGGTCGACCCGATCCACGCGCCCTTCCTGCACGCCGGCACCTACACCATGGGACATGGCGCGCTGCAGGATGTCATCGCGGTCGAGGACCGGCCCGACGGGCTGTTCGTCAAGCGCGAGGGGCAGGAGCTCGTCAGCTTCGACTACAGCACCTACCACTTCCCCAACTGGTGCGAGGTCGACGTCCCCTATCCCTGGACCGCGGGCCCGGGCGGGGTGATGCGGGTGCTGGTCTTCGTCACCCCGATCGACCGCGAGGCGACCCAGGTCTACATGGTTCGCAAGCGCCGGATCGCCGGCTGGAAGTGGTGGATCTGGTGGAGCCTCTGGCATCTCCGCCTGCGCCGGAAGATGTACGACGTGCTCGACGGGGACGAGGCGGCGCTGACCTCGCAGCGCGGCCGCGACGCGCTGGAGAACGAGTTCCTCGCCCAGTCGGATCTCGGCATCGTCCGCATGCGCCGGCTGTTCGCCGACGCCCATGACCGGCTCTCGCGCTGACATGGAGGGCGAGGGAGACCGCGACCTTTCGATCGAAGGGCTGGCGCTCGAACGCGGCAGCCGGTCGTACACCCGGTTTCGCGCCGCGGAACTGGCGGACGGGAGCTGGGTGGAGATCGCGGCGATGGTGGTCAGGGGCACGGAGCCGGGCCCGGTCTTCTATCTCGGCGCGGCCTTCCACGGAGACGAGATCGCCGGCACCCAGATCGTGGGCCGCGTGGCGAGCGGCCTCGACCCTGCCGCGCTTCGCGGCACGCTGATCGCGGTGCCGGTCCAGAACCCTCTCGCCTTCCAGGTCCAGCACCGCTTCTTCGTCGGTCATATGCTCAAATCGCCGATGGACCAGAACCCGGCCGACCCCTGGGCCGCCTTCCCGGGCGACGCGGACGGCAATACCGCCTCGATCGTCGCGCATGTGATTTACGACCGGATGATGCGCCACGCCGACTACATGATCGACGTTCACACGCCGACCACCGGCGGCCGCTACGCGCCTTTCGCGTTCCTGCCGCCGACCCGCTGCGGCGACGCGGTGGAAGAGGCGGAGACGCTCGCGCGCGCATTCGGGGCCGACTACATCCTCGCCAATGACAAGGGGATGTATGTGGGCGACAGGAACCCGCATACCGTGATGGGCGAGCGCGGCGTGCCCGCCTTCGGCATCGAGATCGGAGAGGGCGGGCGCATCGACGGGGAAGAGGTCGCGACCGGCGTGCGCGGGATCGCCAACGTGCTGCGCAAGGTTGGAATGATGAAGGGCCCGGTCGAGCAGTCGGGCCGCAACCTCGTGATACGGACCATGGACGTGATCCGCACCCGCCGGGCCGGCGTGCTGACCCTCCATGTGGGGCTCAACGACGAGGTCTCGCCGGGCCAGCACGTCGCCACGATCGCCGACCCGTTCGACCGGCCGATCGAGGAGATCGCCTCGCCGCGCGGGGGTCCGGTGGTGCGGATCGCCACCCACCCCACGGTGTCGACCGGCGAGCGGGTAGTCCAGCTCGGCGTCCCGCGCTAGGGCACCGATGACGGAACGCGATGCGATCATGGAAGCGATCGGGCGATCGGATCGGATCGTCGACGACTTCGCGGCGCTCACCGGTTGCGGCGGGCGCCTCGTCGGCACGGAGAGCGAGAAAGCGGCTTCCCGGTTGCTGGAGGCGCGGCTCGCCTCGGTCCCCGACGCCATCGTGTCGGCCCACGAATTCGGGTATCGCCGCTGGACCAATTTCGGATACGATCTGGCTCGACTCTCGCCGCAGCCGCCAGAGGACCTTCGCTGCCATCCGCTCGTCGGGTCCGACGGCACGGATGGCATCGAGGGCGAGGCGGTCGATCTCGGCCGGGGAGCGGAGGAAGACTTCGAACGCGCCGCGGGCTCGGTGCGCGGCAATTTCGCGCTGGTTCGCCACGAATACCCGTTCTCGCGAAATACGATCCATCGCCGGGTGAAGTACCGGCTGGCGCTGGACTACGGTGCGACGGGGTTCATCGTCGCCAACCCGATGCCGGAGGCGGGGCTGGTGACCGGCGGCGCCGGACAGGACTCGGAGCTGAACATCCCGGCCATCGGCGTGGATCGCGCGACGGCACAAGCGATCGCGGGTTCGCGCATCCGCCTTGCAGTCGACAACCGGCGCGACGACGACACCGGCCGCAACCTTATCGCCGAGGTGCCGGGCCGCGGCCGGGAATGGGTGGTGCTTTGCGCCCATTACGACGGCCACGACCTCGCCGAAAGCGCGCTCGACAATGCGACGGGCGTCGTCGCGGCGCTGGAGATCCTGCGGTGCCTCGCCCCCCTTTCGGGCGAGCTGCCGCGCGGGTTGCGGGTAATCCTGTTCACCGCGGAGGAAACCGGGCTTCTCGGCTCACGGCTCTACGCCGACGGGCTGGACGACGCGGAACGACAGGCGATCGCCGCTGTCGTCAATCTCGATACGCTCGGCGGGAGCCCTGACTTCACCTGCCTGACCAGCGGGTTCGCGGCGCTCGACAGGTTCGTTTCCTCGGTTGCCGCAGAACGCGGTCTTTCCCTCGCTGTCTGGCGGCCGCTGATGCGGAACTCGGACCACTTCAACTTCGCCCGGCACGGCATCCCCGCGCTCCGCCTCATCGCGGGGTTCGACGATGCCAACGCCGGCGCCCGCTATCTGCTGACCGAGGCGGACACCGCCGATCGGGTAACCGCCGCAGAACTCCGTCGCGGCGCCGTCGTCGCGGCCGAGCTGGTCTGGGCCGCCCTTAACGCCCCGGCCGGATTTCCCGGTTAGGGCTAAGGCCTGTCCGGGTCGCGGCGATGCGTACCACGACACCCACCCTCCCCCGGCCCCTCCCGCAGGCGGGAGGGGAGAAGCCAGGGAAGTGTCGGCGCAGAGAGTCCCCCTCTCCTCCCCGCGGGGAGGAGAGGGCCGGGGTGAGGAGGGGTCCGGTGGAGAAATCCTCTAGGTAAGCAGGATCACCGAACCGGTCGTCCGCCTGGCAGCCATGTCCCGGTGCGCATCGGCGGCGGCGGCGAGCGGGTAGACGTGGCCGACGGTGATCTTCACCGTGCCGGACAGCACGACATCCATCAGCGAGCCGGCGAGATCGAGAAATTCCTCGCGCGTTCGCGAGTAGTGGCCGAGGCTCGGATGGGTGAGGAAGACCGAGCCCAGCGGGCCAAGACGGCGCGGGTCGACCGG
>CBDBCA010000006.1:0-1931122 GCA_965202835.1 Alphaproteobacteria bacterium
GCGGCCTCGACCGGGTTCATGGTCGAACTGCCGCCCTTCGCCGGCATCGACGCCGAGACCCTGGGTGCGCTCGCCGGCACGCTCGCCGATGCCGCGCCGGAGCGCTGCACCATCCAGGTCATCCATTGGGCGAGCCCGAGGTTCGGCGCGGCCTCCCGCGCCTGGGCGGAGCCGCGTTCGGATGCCGGCGGCGCATTGGCGCAGATGAGCCGGGGCCGCCGCGATCTGCTCGTCTCCGGCGGCTGGCGCCGGCTGCACGCGGGCGGTCCGCCCTTCACGCTGAGCGACTACCGGGTTCGTGACCGCCTGCCTCACGGCCCTGCCGGGCCCGGCGGCGGAAACCGCGCTGGGTGCGTTCCGCCGGGCGCTGGAGGGGACGCTCGCCTCGGCGGGCGCGGCCACCCGCCGGCTGGCGCCGGATGCGCTCCTGTCATTGGCAGCCGAGCTGGTCGCGCCGGATATCGGCGGCGATCGCGACGGAGAAACCGAGCGTCCGTCCGCCGCTGGGCGCCGCGCGACCCGCTGCACGAACAGTGCATCGCGCCCGGGCGCGCGCTCTCGGTCCATCCCACCGGTCTCGCCCTCCATCATCCAGACGATCAGGACATCGCCGTCCGCGTGCTCTCGGCCATCGCCTTCCCCGAGGTCTGGCCGGGGTGGCGCGGCAACGCCTTGATCGGCGACTTCCACCGCGACTTCCTGCAACCGGGCTGCCCGGTGCTGACCTGCCTCACCGTGACCACCGGCGACGAGGCCGCGGGCGAGAAGGCGTTCCTCAAATCCGCCCGCGCCACCCAGCAGGCCGGCACCGGGATCGCCAGATACCTGCCGGGCCTGCCCGAGAAGGCGCGGGACTGGCAGACGGTCACCGAGCGGATCAAGGACGGCGAGAAGCTGGTCCGCGCCACCTACCTGGCGGCGGTCTACGCGCCGCTGGACGCGCTCGACGAGGCCGAGCAGGCGGTGCGCGCGATCTATCACGGGCAGGGCTGGGCGGTGAACGCCGAGCGCTACATGCAGCTCCCCTCCTGGCTCGCCTGCCTGCCCATGGCCTCCGCCGGTGGCCTCGACGCCGATCTCGAACGCATGGGCCGGATGAAGACGCTGCTGACGTCCAGCGCCGTCAATCTCGCGCCGTTGCACGGCGAATGGCGCGGGCAGCCGGCGAACCCGGACAATCCGCCCGCCCTCTTCCTCATCGGGCGCCGGGGCCAGCCGGCCTGCTGGTCGCCCTTCGCCAACGAGGCCGGCAACTACAACGTCGCGGTCACCGGCAAATCAGGCTCGGGCAAGTCGGTGCTGATGCAGGAGCTGGTGACCGGCCTGATCGGCGCCCGGCGGCGAGGCGGTGGTGATCGACGACGGAAGGTCGTTCCAGCACACGGCGGAGGCGCTCGGCGGCGCCTTCATCGCCTTCGGCAAGGATCCCGCCTGCCTCAACCCCTTCGCCATGATCGACGCCGGGACGGCGGAGCATGACGGCGATTACCGCGAAGAGTGCTTCGCCATGCTGGCCGGCGTGATCGGCCGGATGGCGCGGCGCCGGGGCTCGATCGACGACATCGAGGCGGCGCTGATCGCGGAGGCCATCGCGGCGGCCTGGGACGAGGCCGGCAACGATGCGGATCTGGGGACCGTCCGGAAGAACCTCGAAGGCCGCGACGACCGCCGGGCGAAGGACATGGCGACGGCGCTTGGTCCCTGGTGCCCGGGCGGGGCCATGGGGCGGTTGTTCGCGGGCTCGGAGACGCCGGCGCTTGATGCCGCGCTCACCGTGTTCGAGCTGGCCGAGCTCAAGGGGCGCGGCGACGTCCAGGCGGTGGTGTTGATGCTGGTGGTCTTCCTCTCGACCCAGCGCATGTATCACGGCCCTCGCGTCAGGGCGAAGGCCATCGTCATCGACGAGGCGTGGGACCTGCTCTCCGGCGAGGACAGCCGCGCCTTTCTCGAGGGCGCCGCGCGGCGCGCCCGCAAATACCGCGGCGCGCTCATCACCGGCACGCAGAGCGTGAACGACTACTACGCCAACCCGGCCGCGCGCGCCGCCTGGGAGAACTCCGACTGGACGATCTTCCTCGCCCAGAAGGACGAATCCGTCGAGCTCCTGAAATCCGAGAAGCGCATCCACTGCGATCCGGGGATGGAGAGGGCCCTGAAGAGCCTGACCACGGCGGACGGCAGATACGCCGAGCTGGTGCTGCACGGCCCGGACGGCTGGCGCGTGGCGCGGCTGGTGCTGGATCCCTGGTCGGTAGCGCTGTTCTCGTCGCGCGGTCCCGCGTTCGCGGCGGTCGAGCGGCTCAAGGCGCAGGGGCTCAGCACGGTCGAGGCCATCGACCGGCTGGCGGGCGATGCCGCCCCTGCCGCTTCCGGCCAATTCCAACCATCCGAAACGGAGGCAACCCCATGACCGCGAAGACCGCCGCCGCCGAGCGTCCGCTCAACTGGCCGGACGACCCGGAGAGCATGACCGCCGCCGACGTCGATTTCGAGGCGCTGGCCCATGTGCTGGCCAACACCTGCCGCCGGGGCGGCTGCCTGCGGCAGTACCACTCGGTCGCGGCCCATGCGGTGATCGTGAGCGAGGAGATCGAGGCGCTCGACGGGCTCGGGGACGAGGACCGGCGGCGGCTGGCGCTGCACGCGCTGATCGCGAACGCGCCGTCGGCCTGGCTCCGGGGGCGCCTGCCGGATTCGCAGCGCGCGGCGGAACGCTCCGGGAAGCTCGCCGCCGGGATCGAGACCGCGGTGCGCGAAGCGGCCGGCCTCGATGCCGTGCTCGACGAGGAACAGGCGGAATTGCTGAAGTTCGTCACCCGCATGGCGGCGGCTGCCGAGAGCCGCGACCTTCTCGACGGCGATGCGCCGGTGGGCGCGGGCGTCGCCTTCCCGCCGCTCAAGCGCCGCATCCGCAGCCTCCCGCCGGACAAGGCCGCCCAGGCGTGGCTTGACCGTTTCCGGGCGCTCGCCGGGCCGGACGAGGAGCGGCGCGGGCGCATCTCCCGAACGGACGCGTCGGGCGGGGCGGATGCCGCGCAAGCCTGACATGGACCGGAACGGGTCGAGCTGGCCGGTGATGGTGTCGGCGGTGCTGCTCTCGGGCGCCGTGGCGGCGGCGGTCGCGGCGGCGACGCTCCGCTTTGGCGTCGAGCCGTCGCCGGGAATCGCCAGCGTGCGGCTCGGCGAGATGACGGCCGCATACACGACCCGCGCCGCAAGCGAAGGCAGGACGGCGGAGGACGTGCGGGCCTGGGGCGTGGCGCTGGAGGCCGCCCTCGGCTTCGTGGCCGACCGCCACGGCCTGGTGCTGCTGCCGGCGCGCGCGGTCGCCGCCGGGGCGCCTGACCTGACGCCGGAGGTCGAGGCGGCGCTCTCGGCGCTCCTGGCGCGGGATCGTGCGGAGGGAATCGAACCGCCGCCGGAGGACGCCCGGTGAGCGCGACGCGTCCGGTATTCGGTCTGAGGACGGCCGCGTTGCGACGCCGCAATGTCGCGCTCGGCGTGATGATCGCGCTGGCCGCGCTCTGGCTCGGCGCGGCTTCGCGCGTCCATGTCAATGCGAGCTGGTCCGACGAGGCGTGGGGCTACGCCGCGTTCCCGCTGTTCGGCGAGGACCCGGAGATCGGCGACCGGGTGCTGTTCGAGGCGCCCGAGGCCGTCGGATCGAAGGTGCCGTATCTCAAGACGGTGCGTGGCGTGCCGGGCATGTGCATCGCAGTCGGCGAAGACGGATTGGTCTCTCTGGACGGTGAGCCGGTCGGGCACGCCAAGACCCACGCGCTCGACGGGCGTCCACTCGCTCCGATCGCGCCGGGCACGATCCCGCCGGGCCATTTCTATGTGCACGCCGACCACGTCGACAGCCACGACAGCCGTTACGCGGAGGTCGGGCTGGCGCCCCGCGGGCGCATCCGCGGGCGGGCGATCGCGATGCCGGACCTGCCCTGGATCGGCCTGGAGGGGCCGCTGGTCGGGCCGGAGGACGTGGACGAGGCCGGCGCGGCGGCGGTCCTGCCGCAGCCCTCGGACGACGGCGCGGCAGGCCCGGCTGCGGGAACGCCGCGATGATACACCCCGTCGTCATGCTGCTCGCCGCCGCGCTGACCGTCCTGTCGGCCGCGGGCATTCCGTCCGCCGCATGGGCGAAGGACCTCGGCGTGCGCGGCGCGACATGGCCGGTCGCCGAGCCCGACCTGCTGGCGCAGATGGAGGCGCGCCTCCTGGAAATGCAGCGCTCGGGCGCGCTGGCGCGGTTGGAAGAGGAAGCCCGCGCCAATGCCCGCCGGAAGCTGGAGGAACCCGATCCCCTGCCGGGCATCGCGCCCGCTACGAGGGAACGCAGCCGGCTGTGGGACCCCGCCATCACGATCGCGCGCGACATCCGGACGCCGGACGGAACACTCATCGCTGCGGCCGGAACGCGGGTCAGCCCGCTGGAACGGATGACGCTCGCCCGCGACCTGCTGTTCGTCGACGGCAGGCGCGAGGCCGAGATCGCATGGGTGCTCGCGCATGAGAACCCCGTGAAGATCGTGCTGCTGGCCGGCAGGCCCCTCGCGCTCATGCGGAAGCACCGCCGGCCGTTCTTCTTCGATCAGGGCGGGCGTCTCGCCGCGCGGTTGGGCATCGCCGCGACGCCGAGCCTGGTCGAGCAGGAAGGAACCCGGCTGCGCATCACGGAAATCCCCATCGAAGACGCGCACCGCGCGGAAGCGCCGGGCGGGACGCCGGACGGACAACAGGGCGAATGAAGGAAGGGAGAGAACGATGCTGAACATGAACCGCGCCACCGTGCTGGGCCGTGTCGGGCGCGATCCGGAGTTCCACGAGCTGAACAACGGCGAGAAGGCCGCGAGGTTCACGCTGGCCACCACGGAGAAATGGAAGGACCGCGAGGGCAACCCCGCTGAGGCGACGGAGTGGCATCGCATCGTCGTCTACGGCCCCATGGTGGCGGCGGTGGAGACGATGGTCAGGAAAGGCAATGCGGTGCTGGTCGAGGGCCGGATCGCGACGCGCGAATACCGCGACCGCGAGGACGTGGCCCGGACGGTGACCGAAATCGTCGTCGCCGGGCGGCAGGGGGTGGTGAACGTGCTCTCGGCGCGGCGGGGGGACCCCGGATCGGCGTCCGGGGCAGGCCCTGCGGGATGACCCGCCGTTTCGCCCCCATGGCGGCGCTCGCGGTCGCGGCCGTCCTCTGGTCCGGCGCGGCGTCCGCCCAGACCTGCACCGGGCGGTTCGTCAACCCGATCTCGGACGTCTGCTGGGAATGCCTGTTCCCGATCTCGATCGGGCCGATCACCATCGGCAGCGTCTCGGGCGTGCTGGACACGCCGAACCCGTCCTCGCCGATCTGCCTCTGCGGCTCGCCCATTCCCCGGATCGGCCTCTCGCTCGGCGTCTGGGAGCCGGCCCGGCTGGTGGACGCGACGCGGGCGCCCTGGTGCTTCCCCAACCTGGGCGGGCTCACCATCGATCCCGGCCTGCCCGCCGGGCGCGGGCGCACCGGCTCGTCGGGCGGCGACGGCGCGGCGGGGTCCGTGTGGCACGCGCACCTTTACATGTACCCGCTCTTGAGCTGGATCGGGGTGCTGCTCGACCTCGGCTGCCTGGAGGGCGGCTCGCTCGACATCGCCTGGACCTCGGAGCTCGACCCGGCCTGGCTCGACGACGAGCTGAGCTTCCTGCTCAACCCGGAAGCGGCGCTGTTCGCCAACCTGCCCGCGCAGGCGGCCTGCGCCGCCGACTGCGCCGCGTCGTCCGTCGGCCTGCCGCTCGACCCGATGTTCTGGTGCGCCGGCTGCCAGGGCGGGATGTATCCGCAGACCGGGAACGTCGCGGCGCATGTCGGCGGGGTCCAGGCCTCGCTGCTCGCGGCGCAGCGGCTGGTCTACCGGCTCCACCGCGCCGGGATCGCCTGGGGCACCTCGGGCTCGGCGGCGCTCTGCGGGCGCTATCCCATGCCGATCATGAAGAAGTCGCAATACCGCTGGCAGATGACGCAGCCGGTGCCGGCGACGAGCCCGATGACGGGCTGCAACCCCACGGGGCGCTCCTCCGTGCTCTGGGAGACGCTCCGCGAACTGCCGGTCGCGGGCGAGAACTTCGGCTATCTGCTCTGGAGAAAACGGACATGCTGCATGCTCTGAACCGGCTGGAAACGGCGCGGGCCAGACCCATTGTCGCCGGGTTCGTTTGCTTGTTCCTGACCGGCGCATGCGTCTGTCCGGTTCGCGCGGACGAAACCCCGGCATCACCGGAGTCGCAGGCGCGTGACCTTGCGGCCGAGGTGCTGCGCAAGGCTGGAGACGGCGATCTCGGCGCGTGGTCCCGCTCGATCGTCGAGCGCGCCCTCGGACGCGCCGGTGCCAGGCAGACGGTGCCCGGCCGGTCCGGGGAGACTCCGCCCCTCCCGGCCGAACGTTATGCCGGCGACCTCTCGGGCCCGCGGTCCGGCACGGCGGAAGTGCTCGTCTTCACCAGCCTCTCCCTGCCGGCGGCGAGTTGGCGGCAGTGGGCGCGCGAGGCCGCGCGGACCGGTGCGCCGTTGGTGCTGCGCGGCGTCGGCGAGGGCGGCCTGCCCGGAACCGCGAAGCGCATCGGCGAGCGCCTCGGCGGCGCGGAGGCCGGGGTCGTCATCGACCCGCGCCTGTTCCGCTTGTTCGGCGTGACCCGCGTGCCGGCGATTGTCGTCGTGCCCGGCGGCGTGCCGCCGTGTTCGAGCCGGGGCTGCGCTGACGATCCGGCCCCGCCGCACGACCGGGTGACGGGAAACATCGGGCTCGCAGCCGCGCTCGAGGCCGTCGCCGAAGAGGGCGATCCCGGGCGTGAGGTCGCGCAGGGCCTCCTCGAACGCCTGAGAGGAAATGACCGGCCATGACGGAACCCACGGAACAATCCGAAGACGGCATCGCGGTCGCGATCGACCTGGGGACGCGCATCGTGCGGCTCCTGACCTGGGCGGCGATGTTCGTGCTGGTCTGCCTGATGCTCTGGCTCGTGTCGGGCATGGTGGCGAAGGCAGAAGACCCCAGGGCCGCGGCGCGAGCCATCGGACAGGCCGGGTCTGCGGCCGCGGGGGCAATCGCGCGGGACGCGGCGAGCGCCGGCAAGGTGCCGGGCTACGCGGGAACGAACGTGCCGGAGCGGAACCTGACGGCGTCCGGCATGGAAGACGCAGCCCGGACCAGGCTCGCCGCCCCGCACGATCCCGGCGGGGCGGCCGGGCGGACGGTGGTCGAGGGCGTGACCGCGCGCCCGTCCGCGAACGTGCCGGCGAACGATCCGGCGGTCGCGCGCTCGGAAGGGATCGCGGCGTCGCCGCAGGCGCCGACCCATCGCGCGGACGGTCTCGCGTCGGGCAGCACCGTGGACTGCGGCGCGGACCTCGACGACGCCCAGGACGGCGGGACCTGCGGCTCGGTCCGGTATTGCGTGGGGGCCGGCTGCGAGACCGTGCCGAGCCAATCGAACACAGGCTTCGTCGAGGCGACGACCCGGCTGAACATGGCGCTGGAGCTGGGCGGCGACGAGTTCGACCGCCAGGATATGAGGTTCTTCACGGGTCAGCGGCGGGCCTGTCACATCAAGTATTTCGGGCTGGCCAACTGCTGCAGGAACAGCGGGCTGCTGGTCGGGCTCGGCAACTGCTCGGCGTCGGAACGCGAGCTGGCCGAGGAAAGGAACGCCGGCAACAGCCACTATCTCGGCCGGTACTGTTCCCGCCGCACGCTCTTCGGCGTCTGCATCCGGCATTCGCGGGCGTGGTGCGTATTCGGATCCAAGCTCGGGCGCATCCTCCAGCAGCAGGGCCGGCGCCAGCTCGGCATCGGCTGGGGAAGCTGCCGGGGCTTCACGGTCGCGGAGATCGAGTCCATCGACTTCGCCAGCCTGGACCTGTCCGAGTTCACCGAGGACCTGATGGACGGATCGCGGGAACCGTCGGTCTCGCTACCCGACGCGGGCGATACGGGAACGGTCATGCGCACGCGCATCCGCGACTTCTACCGGCGGGGGCAGTGATGACACGCGCTGTCATACGGGCGCTGCGGCGCGTACTCGCGGCGATCGCCGTCTGGGCAGCGCTCGGCGCGCCCGCGGCGGGCGCGGAATGGCGCGACTGGTGCGGATCGCCTCGTTCCGAAGCCTCGCTCGGCTGGCACTTCTATTGCGATCGGCGGGAGGAAGAGCCGAGAGAGCCGCAACGGGTCGAGCCCACCCACGCGCCACCTGTCGGCGAGAGCACGACATCCGCGACGGCACGCATCGAGGCGATGCGCAAGGCGCTGGAGGAAGCCCGCGCCGAGGCGATTCTGAACCCGACCACCGAAAACGTGACCGCCTATCTGCGCCTCCAGCAGGAGACCTTGCAGCGCGCCGCCACCTTCTCCGACGCCTTCCGGCGGACGGTGTGGGCGACGCCCGAGCTCGACTACACGCTGAAGCGCCCGGTGGGCGCGCTCGCCAAGCAGGTCTGGTCGGACGGGCGGAGGCAGGACCGCGACGCCGCATTGGCCCGCCTCGGCGAGCGCTATGGGCTGATCTATCTCGGCCATGCCGGCTGCGCGGGCTGCAAGGTGTTCGGACCGCTGCTCCGCGCCTTCGCCATGCGGCACGGCCTCGACGTGCTGGCGGTGTCGCTCACCGGGGAGGCGCTGGAGGGCTGGCCGGAGGCGGTCGCCGATCAGGGGCGCGCCGCCCGGCTCGGCCTCGGCAACGCTCCCGTGCCCGCGCTGGTGCTGTTCGACACGGAGACGAAACGCGCGATCCCGGTCGGCTTCGGCGTGATGGCCGAGGACGAAATGGCCGAGCGGATCTTCGCGCTCACCGCCCTGGAGCCCGGACATGACTATTGAGCGTTTCCATCGCGCGGCGTCGTGCGCCGTGCTGGCGGCTTCCCTCTTCGCGGCAGTGTCCGCCCAGGCGGACGTTCTCTCGGAAATGAACCGCTTCTGGCAGGGGGCGGCGGTCAACACCACCGGCCCGACCGCGTTCCAGGGCCAGGCGTCGGGCCACTGGACGCTGGGCAACCTCTATCTCCGCTCGCCGGTGCGCTCCGAGCAGGTGGCGACCGTCAACCTGCCGAGCTTCCGGGCCGGTTGCGGGGGCATCGACGCCTTCGCCGGCGCGTTCTCGTTCATCAACTCCGACCAGCTGATCGCCTTCGGGCGCGCGGTGGCGCAGAACGCCGCCGGGTTCGCCTTCGAGCTCGCGCTGGAGACCATCTCGCCGGTGATTGCCGAGACGATGGCCAAGCTGCGGGCGCTGGCGCAGTGGGTCAACGCGCAGAACCTTAACTCCTGCGAGACCGCGCAGGCGCTGGTCGGCGCGGCCTGGTCGAAGAACGACCGGGCGTCTGCCTCCATCTGCGCCGCAATCGGAACGTCGCAGGGCATCTTCTCGGACTATGCCGCCGCGAAGCACGGCTGCGGTGCCGACGGCAAACGCAACTCGACCCTGGCGTCCGCCTCGGGCGCGATGGCCGACCAGGTGCCGGTCAACGTCAACTATGCCTGGAAGGCGATCCGGGCGTCCTCGTTCCTGTCCGGAGATACCCAGCTCGCCGAGTTTGCGATGGCGGTCACCGGCACGGTGATCGTGACCGCACCCACCTCCGACGCCGACACATCCGGCCCGCGCGTGCGCATCCTGGAGCCGCTGGCGCTCGACCGGCGGGTCACCGAGACCCTGATGGAGGGCGGCGGGCAACTCCCCGTCTACAGATGCGACACGACGGCCGACTGCCTCAACCCCACGCTCGGCACCGCGACTGTCCCGCCCAACCGGGGCTTCCGGGCACGGGTGGCGGAGCTGCTGCGCGACCTGGTGGACGCGGTGCGCACCGACACCGCCGTGCCCGCGCCGGCCCTGGGGCTGGTCAACCTCACCACGCTCCCGGTCTACCGGGTCGCCAACACGGCGGCGGCCTACCGGGGCGCGGTGATCGACCAGGAGATGGACGCGCTCGCGGAAGCCGTGGCGCTCGACGTGATGCAGGTCTGGATCACCGACCTGCACCGCACGGTCGAGGAACGCTCCGGCACCCTCGACATCGCCGACGGCGAGCAGCTCCGCCGCTGGCGTGAGGGGCTCCGGACCAACCGGATTGCGCTGGCAAGGCACAGGCATCAGGGGCTCCAGCGGCTCAACACGGCGCTCGCCGTGGTCGAGAAGCTCAGGCTGATCGAGACCGAGCTGGCCGGCGCACTCTCCGCCGACCTCCGGGCCGCGCTGGCGTTCGCGCGGGGCGGCGCCGGGGCCGGGTCGCGGTAGGCCCCCATATATAATGTACGAGCTCTTCACCCTCGGCGGCGGCACCTACCTCGTCGATCTCCTGAATGCCGTGGCCGCCATCACCTCGGGCGGCGCCTATATCACGCTCGCCCAGATTGCCGGGGTCGCCGGTCTCGCCTGGGTGCTGTTCCGCACCGCTTTCGGCGGGTCGTGGAAGGACAACGCCAAGTGGGTGCTGCTGTTCGCGGCCGTCTGGGGCGCGATGATCGTGCCCAAGGCGACGGTGCGGGTGGTGGACCGGCTCGATCCCACGCTGGCGCCTGCCGTGGTGGCGAACGTCCCCATCGGCCTCGCGCTGTTCGCATCGCTGACCAGCCAGGTGGGCGACGGGCTCACCCGCCTCACCGAGCAGGCCTTCGCGCTGCCGAACGACCTCGTCTACCAGAGGCACGGGCTGATCTTCGGGGCGCGGCTCGCGGCCAAGGCGACCCGACTCGAGATCACCGACGCGGTGTTCGGGCGCAACGTCCGCAACTACGCCCGCCAGTGCGTGTTCCACGCGCTGCTGCTGGGCCACGTCACGGCGGACGACCTGCGCGAGTCGACCGACCTCTGGCGGCTGGTAACGGCGACCGGCACGCCGTCGGCAGGGGCCTCGCCCGCGCGGATGTTCGAGTTCGCGACGCGCGGCGGGGCGGGCGCCGGCGGGGCCGCCACCATGGACCGCCAGGTGGTCACCTGCCGCGACGGGGCGGGCAGGCTGAATGCGCAGTGGAACGCCGAGATCCAGCGCGCGGGGACGATCTTCGGCAGGCGCATCTTCCCGGACGCGCGCACCGACGCGCTGGCGCGCGCGGAGCTCATGGCCGCGCTGCCCGCCTCGCACACCTTCCTGATCGGCGCGGCGCGCTCGGCGGCCGAGATCATGCGCCAGCAGATGATGCTCAACGCCGTCCACGACGCCGGCGAGCAATGGGCAGCCGAGGCCGGCAACGCCGCCGCGCTCAGGGCCTACACGGAGGCGCGGGCCGAGGCCCAGACCGTTTCCGCCTACCGGGCGATCGGGCGGCAGGCCGAGACCTGGGTGCCGCTGCTCAGGATCGTCTTCGAGTGCCTCTATATCGGCGCGTTCCCGATGGCGGTGCTGCTGATGCTGACCCCGGCGGGGACGGCGATCTTCCGCTCGTATGTGACGGGGCTGGTGTGGCTGCAATCGTGGGGGCCGCTCTACGCGGTGCTCCACCGGATCAGCATGGGCGAGGCCGCGGAAAGGATGCAGGCGGCGGCGCTCATGCCGGGGGGCGACATCGGCATCTCGCTGGTGGCGCAGGCCGGGATCAGGGCGGTCGCGTCCGACGTCGCGGTGATGAGCGGGTATCTCTCCATGTCGGTGCCGTTCCTCGCCGCCGCTCTCGCCTACGGGCTCTCCAAGGCAACGGTGCTGGCCACGTCGGTGCTCGCGGTGGGCCAGGACGCGGCGAGCTCTGCGGCGCACGAGGGCACCACGGGCAACCTCAGCCTCGCCAACACCGGCTACGACAGCCATCGCTTTGCCACCCTGGAGGGGCGCCAGATCCGCACGTCGGCCCATGTCGACACCGACCGCTATGTGGGCTTTGCGCCCGCCGGGGCGGGGTTCACCGTGACCGGCGACGGCACCGCGGTGGTGGACGCAGGCAGCGCCACCAGCCGCATCCCGGCGGCGGGCGTCAGGCTCTCGGAGGCGCTCGCGACCAGCCACGAGGCGCGCGCGGCGGAGGCGCGCTCGATCGCCCGCAACTGGGACGTGCAGGTGGGCCTGGCGAGGAACGCCGCCGTCACCGACGCGACGGGGCTGGTCGAGCGCTACAGCCACGACGTCAGCATCGGCGAGGCGCACGCCAGGGGAGTGACCGAGAGCGAGAGCGCGCAGGTCCAGGCGCTCGAATCCCATTACGAGAAGCTGGCCGAGATCGGCGGCATCACGAAGAACCAGGCCGCGGTGCTGACCGGCGAGGCGAAGCTCGGCGGCGGGCTGGACAAGATCATCGAGATCGGCGCAAGCGGCAGCGCGACCTGGCGCGGCGAGACCATCGAGAGCGAAGCCTGGAACCGCATGCGGGAATACGACCGCCAGCACGGGGTGACGGAGCTGTGGTCGAGCGTCTCGGAGGCGTCGCGGCGCTACTCGGCGGCGACCGGCGAGAGCGAGGCGGCCGCCCTGGAGGAGAGCCTCAACGCCAATCTCACCCGGATGCGGAGCTTCCGCGAGCAGGCGTCGCTGGCGCGGCAGGAGTCGGAGATGTGGACGGAGCAGGAGGCCCAGGTGCGCTCGGACGCCCAGGCCATTGACCGCGACCTCTCCCAGCCCTTCTTCGCCTGGCTGTCGGAGCGCGAGGGCGCGGACGGCAGGCCGATCGGCGCCGCCGGGGCGAGCAGCCTGATCTCGGTGCAGACGGCGGAGGACGCGGAAGCCCTGCGAGAGCACGCCGCGCGGTTCATCGCGGAGAAGTTCCCGGCTCCCGCCGGACCGGACCCGGCTTCTGTCGGCGGCGTCGCGGAATACGAGGCCGCGGCCGGTGAGGTCCGGACGAGGTACGGGACGGAGACCTCGGCGGCGTACGGGGGCTGGTCGGCGGCGGTGCGGGACCGGGCGGGGGACGCCGGAACGCCGCGGCCGGGCGACGTGCCGGAGGATGCGATCCGGGAAGGCGCGCGGGCGGAGACCGACATGATCGTGCGCGGCAGCGCGCGCGAGGCGAAGACGGAGGTGACGCGGGACGCGCTGGAGGGCCGGGCCGGGGTCGCGGGGGAGAGGGACAAGCCCTTCGAGCGCCATGCCACCGAGAATCTCCCGCTCATCGGCGGCTGGCTCGCCGGCAAGCTGTTCGGGACCGCGCAGAACGCGGCGCCGGACGGGGCCGGCGAGCAGCCGCGGACGATCCCGACGCCCGACTGGCGGGACCAGTCGCCGTGACGCGACGGGTGCGCTCAGTGCCCGCGCATCAGCGGTTCGTGCTCGTCATGGATGCGGTGATAGGCGTAGGCGCCGGTCTTCGTGCCCCAGTCGAAGTTCTCGCCGCTTCCGTCCGGAAGCCGGTGGCGGCGGAACGCAGACCAGTCCCGGTGGCGGAAGCCCTGCCACAGGGCGGCGGCGAGGGCGGCCGCGGCCGTCCAGGCGATGGCGGCCATCCAGAGGGGGCCGATGGCCTCCGTGCCGGTCCCGGCCGCGAGCGACGCGGCGGTGTAGAGGGCGGCCAGGGCGAAGCCGCCGAGCACGAAGAGGCGCTCGCGCCACGTGTTTCGCGGCGGCGCGGCGGAGCGGGAATGTACATTTGATGTTCGGGTCATGTTCATGGCTTCCGATCATACCGGCAACGGTCCGGAATGGAATCCCCCGCGCCGTGCGGGCCGGCTCTCCTCCATCCCAGGCCCTTCGCCCGCCTCCGATTCGCTCCGCCTCCGGGCGGTGACTCACGCCAGACAAAGGAGACATCGCCATGCGGGGCATCGGCGGCAGCACGCTCAGGGGCGGCCAGACGGTCTTTCACGGGCTGCGGATGTGGGGGCAGCTCTTCCGGGCGGCGATGTTCCTCGCGGCCGTCACCACCGTGGCGGTGCCGGCATGGACGCTCTGGCACCGGACCACCGGGGCAGAGTGGTACGCCGCGGGGATGGTGTCGCTGGCGGAGGTCAAGCTGACGCTGGGCTACGACCCTGAGTCCGGCCAGGAAATCCGGTTCGGGGACGGCACGCGGCGGGTGATGAGCATCCGAGACATCGCCGCCGCCGTTCCGGCCAGAGAGGCGCGGGAGCGCATCAGGGACGAGATATTCGCGAGCGCGTGGCTCGGCGCGATGGCCGGCGCCGGATTGATCGGGCTGTTCCTCGTCGCGTTCTGGGTCCGCGGCGCGCAGCTCGGCCGGCAGAGGCGCATCCGGGGCGCGGAGATGGTGACGGCCGCCGAGCTGCGCCGGCGGGTGCAATCCCCCCATGCCCTGCTGCTGGCGCGCCTGCCGGGCGGGAAGCGGCTGCGGCCCTACAGCATCGCGGGCATCCCCTGGCCGGAGCGCACCGAGACCCAGCACACCATCGTCTCGGGCACCACGGGGTCCGGCAAGACGGTGCTGATCTCCGACCTGGTGGCGCAAATCCGCGAACGCGGCGAGCGCTGCGTGATCTACGACAAGATGGGGAGCTACACGCGCGCCTTCTTCGACAGGGACCGCGACGTGCTGCTCAACCCGCTCGATGCGCGCGCGCCGCGCTGGTCGCCGTTCTACGAGGCGCGCAACCCGCGCGACTTCGACATGATGGCCGCTGCCCTGATCCCGCAGCAGCGCGACACGGTCGACCCGTTCTGGGTGACGGCGGCGCGCCAGCTCTTCGCCAACGGCGCCGGGGTGCTGCGCCAGAAGGGCGAGACCCGCAACAAGGTCCTGGTCGACCGCCTGCTCAAGACCGAGCTGACCGAGCTGGCCCAGGCGATGGAGGGCACGGTCGCGCAGTCGATCGTGGACCCGGAGAACCCGAAGACGGCGCTCTCGGTGCGCGCCATGCTCACCGCCAACCTCTCCGCGCTGGAGTTCCTGCCGGACGAGGGCGAGCCGTTCTCGATCCGCGAGTGGATCTCGGACGAGCAGCGCGGCGGGTTCCTGTTCCTGACCTCGCGCGGCGACCAGCATGCGTCCCTGCGCGGGCTCATATCCACCTGGCTGGAGATTGCGGTGAACGCCATGCTGTCGCTCGCTCAGGACGACGGGCGGCGTATCTGGGTCATCCTCGACGAGTTGCCTACCCTCCACCAGGTGCCGTCCTTGCAGCCCGGCCTTGCCGAGTCGCGCCAGTTCGGCGGTTGCTTCGTGCTCGGCGTCCAGGTCGCGTCCGCGCTGCGCGACCTTTACGGCCGCAACGGCGCGGAGACGGTCTCGGGGCTCTGCGGGACAAGGGTGGTGCTGGCCGCGCCGGACCGCGACACGGCGCAGTGGTCGGCCGACAGCCTCGGGCGCAGCGAGATCGAGGAGGTAACCGAGGGGTTCAGCTACGGCGCCAACACCATCCGCGACGGCGTCTCGCTCACGCCCCGGCGCGAGCTCAGGGCGCTGGCGCTGCCGTCCGAGATCATGCGGCTGGAGAACCTCTCGGGCTATCTGAAGTTCCCGGGCCCGTTCCCGGTCGCCTCGATCCGCCTGAAATACGTGTCCCGTCCCGCAGCGGCGGAGCGATTTGTGCCCCGCGAGGGCGACGGGGCTGAGCCCGCCGGCGCCGGCAAGGCGGCGGAAGGTGCGGGGGCCGCGTCCCGCGAGGACGACGGCATGACGATCCCGGATGCGGCCGAAGGAAACGAACCCGGCGGGCTTGCGCTGCCGGCGCCGGAGAGCGGGGGTCATCCAGCCCCGCACCAGGGCGAGCTCGACCTTCCGCCGCTGCCGGGAGAGGCGGAGAGCGCGGAAGCGGAGGCGGAACCGGCAACGGCCCCGCCACCGGCGCCGGGTGGTGAAGAGCCGGCCTCCGCGCCGGATGACGGCCAGCCGGACAGCAAACCGACGGCCGATGCGCCGCCGGATGCCAGGCCGGAACCGCAAACCCCGTCGGTCGAGGCTCCCTCGACGGAGGACGAAGACGCGGCGGGTCCGGACGCGGGCCGCGCTTCCGACTGGGCCTGACATGCTCTCCATCGGCGCGCTCTCGTCGGCTGCGCAGGGCGCGTCCTATTACGAGCGCGACGGCTATTACGCGAAGGACGATCCGGAACACAAGAACGCGAGCGCCTGGGCGGGCAAGGGGGCCGAGGAGCTCGGCCTGAAGGGTCCGGTCGATCCCGACACGTTCCGCGCGGTGCTCGAAGGCAAGGTACCGGACGGCTCCGGCACCGAGCTCGGGCGGCGCGGCAAGGACGGGGAAATCCTCCACCGCCCCGGGCGCGACCTCACCTTCTCCGCCCCGAAATCCGTCTCCCTCGCCGCGCTGGTCGGCGGCGACAAGCGCATCGTGGACGTCCATGACCGCGCGGTCGCGGCGGCGCTCGACTGGGTGGAGAGGAACGCGGCCGAGACCAGGATGAAGGACCCGGACACCGGGCGGATGGTGCGCGCCGGCAACCAGAAGATCGTCGCCGCCACCTTCCGGCACGACACCTCGCGCAACCTCGATCCGCAGCTCCACACCCATGCCGTCCTCGCCAACATGGTCCAGGGGGAGGACGGCAAGTGGCGCTCGATGGCCAACGAGAAGCTCTACGATTCCAAGATGCTGCTGGGCGCCCTCTACCGGGCGGAGCTCGCGCGCGGGCTGAAGGACCTCGGCTACGGCATCGAGAAGACCCATGCCGACGGCCGTTTCGAGATCGCGGGGGTCTCCAGGGAAGCGATCGAGGCGTTCTCGAGCCGGCGCGCCGAGATCGAGGCGGCGATGGAAGAGCGGGGGCTGGGCGCCTCCGGGGACAATCCGCGCATTGCGGAGCGCGCCGCGCTGATGACGCGCGCGAAAAAGCGCGACATCGACCGCGACGAGCTCAGCGGCGTGTGGCAGCGCCAGGCGGCCGATATCGGCCTCGATGCCGGCGCGCTGGTGGCCGGTGCCGTCGAAAGGTCCGGCCCGGCGGAACGGGAAGCGGCGGTGGAACCGGGCTCCGAGCCCGGCGGGACGCGGGAGCCGGAGACGCCGGCGCTGCCGGGCATCGAGGATCTGCGCGCCGGAACGGCCGCCGCGACGCACACACCGCCGGAAGAGCGGGCGCCGGTCCGGGAGGATGGACGCGCGCCGGAACGCGACGCCGCCGCCGAAACGAGCCCGGGGTCGCCCGCGGCGAAGGCCGTCGCCTGGGCGATGGCGCATCTCTCCGAGCGCGAGGCGGTGTTCTCGCGGGCCGGTCTGCTGACGGCCGCGCTCGCCCATGCGCCGGGCGCGGTTCTGGTCGGGGACGTGGAGCGCGAGGTGGCACGGCTGGAGAAGGAAGGCGCGCTGCACGCGGTCGACATACCGGGCGCCGAACACTCACTCGCGACCGACCGGACAGTCGGCGAGGAGCGCGAGGCGGTGGCCCTCATGCACGCCGGACAGGACCGCGGCCGCGCGCCGATGCGCGGCTGGCAGGTCCAGGGGCACCTCAACAAGGGTCCGCTCACGGCCGGCCAGAAGGAGGCCGTGAAGCTGATCCTCGGCGCGAAGGATCGGACGGTGGGGGTGCAGGGCTATGCCGGCACCGGCAAGACCACCATGCTCGACCGGGCGCGGACGCTGGCGGAGAAGAAGGGCTGGCGCATGATGGGGCTCGCGCCCTCGGCCTCGGCGGTGCAGACACTGGCCTCCGAGGCCGGGATCGAGTCGGAGACCCTGCAGCGATTCCTCGCGAGGAACGCCGGGGTGGCCGAGGGAAGGCTCACGAACAGGGGCGCGAAGGAGATGCGCGGGGCCTTCGCGAAGACCATCCTGGTGGTCGACGAGGGTTCGCTGGCGTCCACCGTCCAGGCCCGCGACCTCCTGCGCATCGCCAACGAGTTCCGCATCCCGCGCGTCGTGCTGGTGGGCGACGCGAAGCAGCTCGACGCGGTGGACGCCGGCAAGCCCTTCGCCCAGCTCCAGGCCGCCGGCATGCGGACGGCGGTGATGGACGAAATCATGCGCCAGCGCGATCCCGACCTGAAACAGGCGGTCGAGGCGAGCCTCGCGGGCGAGATCGGCAGGGCGTTCGCCAAGCTCGGGAACAATGTCGCGGCGGTGAAATCCGACAATATCGCCGGCGCGGTGGCTGCAAGATGGCTCGGCCTCTCGGACGAGGCGCGGGAGAACACCGGCGTCATGGCGCCCTCCCACGAGCTGCGGCAGGCGATCAACGGGCATATCCGCGAGCGGCTCGCCCGCGAGGGCCGCATCCACGGACCCTCGATGCAGGCCGAGCGCCTGGTCTCGAAGGGCTACACCAACGCGGAGAAGTCGCTTGCCGGCAACTATGCGATGGGCGACGTGGTGGCGTTCCACCGGCCCTACAAGCGGATCGGGGTTGCGAAGGGCGACGAGCGCCGCATCGCGGGTGTCGACCACAAGGCGGGCGCCGTGATGTTGGACGACGGCAAGGGCGGCCAGGTCGCCTGGAAGCCGGAGGAAATCGGCGGACGGCGGGGCGGCAGCGAGGTCTACCGGGCCGAGGAGATCGAACTCCGTGCCGGCGACCGCATCCGCTGGACGCGCAACGACGCCGGGCTCGGGCTGGTCAACAGCCGCACGGCGGAGGTGGTCGCGGTGAAGGACGGCCGGGTGACGTTCCGGCTGGAAGACGGCAAGACGCTGGAACTGGGCAAGGGCGACCCGCAGATGCGCCATCTCGACCATGCCTGGGCGTCCACCGTCCACGCATTCCAGGGGCGGACGGTGGAAAACGTGATCGCCGCGATGGAGGCCCGCCACCCCCATCTCACCACCCAGAAGAGTTTCTACGTCGAGATCAGCCGCGCCCGCGACCGAGCCGAGCTGGTCACCGACGACGCGGCGGAGCTCCGGGCACAGCTTCAGGCCGTGACCGGCGAGCGCATCGCGGCGCTCGAAGGCATCGGTGAGATGAAGCGCGAGGCGCTGGACCGGGCTGCGGACGCAGCGCTGGGCGCGGATCGCGGGGCGGATCGAGAGGCAGGGTCGAGCACGGGGAAGGACCGGGGGACGGAAGGAACGCCGTCGAAAGCGCCCGCGAAGGAGCCGGAAGCGCCGGTCCGAGACCGCGGAAAGGGAGGCATGGACCTTGGATTGTGACGATAGCGGCGGGCCGGAATGGCGCGAGCGGGCTGTCGCGGGCGTTATCCGGGGGCGGCAACGATGAGTGAAGAGGGCCGGAACGAAGCCTCCGGCGGCGAAAACACCGCCGAAAAGTCGGGCGACGCGCGCAAGACGAGGGGCATCCGCTTCTCGGAATCCGAGTGGGAAGAGGTCAAGAAGGCCGCCGCCGCCCATGAAATGCCGGCCGCGGAATACGTCCGCGAGCGAATCCTCGCGCTCGCGCGGGTGCCGGAGAGCGTCGAACCGGGCCCGCTCGCGGGCTCCATGGCGCCGCTGATCGAGCGGATGTTCCGCTACACCTGGTTCCTGGCGACCGAGAAGCGTGGCGAAATGCTCCGCGAGGGGCGCGAGGACGAGCTCGACAAGCTGATCGCGGAGGCCCGCGCCTTCCAGAAATCGCTCCGCGGGGACGCCGCTGACTGAGCCGACAGGCGCTCGGGCGGGCGCATTCGGACCCGCCGGAACTCTAAATCCAGCGCATGGCGGGCGTGTATCGGTCGCCGAAATCCGGGGCCAACCGTGCATCTCCCGCGCAATGCGCGTGTATCGGTCCGTGTATCGGTCGGTGTTTGAAGCGTGTCTGAGCGTATGTCGGTCCGTGTATCGGTGGACGCAGGCGCGCCATAGCGCCGCCCCAGGCATGACAAGCCGCGTGTATGGCACCGATACACGCTCGATCCAACAACAGCCAGGCGCCCACAGGCGCCGGGAGGCGGACGTGGCGCCCGTAGGGTGCCGCAAAAGCGCGCAAGCGCCACCAGCATCATCGATGCGTCAGGTGTGACCCCGAAGCCCGCCCCGGCGGGTCAGGACCACGATTCGCGATGTATGAGCGATGGGGAAATCGACGCCGGAGAACCCGGAGGATCGGAGCCGTCGCGGCGTGTGAGCGGACGGCCTCGCCGACGCGAGCGAGGGCATGGGTGCGAAGCACCGTGCCGAGCAGGCCGGCACCAGCGTCGGCAGTCATGCCGGCGGTGGTGCAACGGCGAGTGACGCGACAGCGGAACGGCGCGGCGACGGCGCCGAAGGCGGGAGCGCGGAGCGCGATGCCGGAGGCGTCCGGAGCGGTGCGAGCGGAAGTGAACGCACCGGCGACCAGCGAGCGACAGCGAGCCGGAGCACGAGCGCGGCGCGTAGCGCGCGCGAGGACGACGGTGCCGCCGCAACACCGACGACACGAAAGGAAGCGGGCCGCGCCTCCGGGAAGACGACGCGGCCCGCGAGGCGCTGCGGTCACGCGGCCATCACCGGGATGCCGAGCTGGCGCGCACGGTCGACGAGGTTCTCGGTGATGCCGGAGCCGGGGAACGCGATGACGCCCTTCGGCAGGAGTTGCAGCAGCTCCTCGTTGCGGCGGAACGGGGCGGCGCGGCCGTGGCGGTCCCAGTCGGGCTTGCAGACGACCTGGTCGACGCCGTTCCGCTCGGCCCAGCGCGCCGCGATCTTCTCGACGCCGGGGCCGCCGCCGTGCACGAGCACGATGTCGGCATACTTGGCGCGGGTCTGGTCGAGCTTGGCGATCACCGCCGCCGGGTCCTGCACCTCCTTGCCGCCGGCGATGGCGACCAGCGTGCCCTGCGGCAGGTGGGCGGTCGTCTCGCGGTCCTTCCTCGCGCGCTGGAAGTCGCGGGCGTCGATGGCCGCCGAAGTCAGCTTGCCGGTCTGGCTCGCGTGCGATCCGCGCCGGGGCCGCCAGGTGTCGCCTGTGTCCGCGCGGTAGGCTTCGGCGGCGGCGTCGCGCATGATCTCGAAGGCGTCGCGGCGGTGGGTGAGGTTCTGCGCGCGGTCGGTGACAAGCTCCAGCTCGCGCGACTTGATCTCGGTCCCGTCCTGGGCGCGCTGGAGGTCGCGGAGCTCGGGCATCAGCCGGTCGGCGGCGCGGTCGAGGCGCCTGGTCTGGCTGTCGAGCATGTTGACGAAGCCCCACAGCAGGCTCTCGCGCTCGTCGGCGAGCTGGAACCCGTCCGGCCCGACGCCCTGGCTGAGGATGCGGAAGGACTCCAGCACCGCGGCGGTGGCGTCGTCGGCGTCCCACACGTCGCGGCTGTCGAATTCGTCGCGCTCGGGGGCCGCGCCGAAGAGCGCCGCGTTGTCGCAGATGGTTGCGGTGATGGAAGCGTCCTGCGCTTCGATAGCGTCGATGTTCTCGATGACGGTCATGACGATCTCCTCGATCTGAAGTTGCACGGATCGGAGCGTGTGCCCCGACGTGATGTCCTGTTGGGAACCGCGCGCGCAGCGGAAGCACCTGGGCTTAGAAGCTCTTGGGGCGGAGTGGTGCGGAAAGTCGCCGATGGTGCGGAAGATCGCGTTCGCACCGCCGTTGCCAAAGCGTGCTCGGCGTCTGGCAAGCGATCTTCACGGTCGGCGACTTTCACGGTCCGCCCCTAGAGCTTCTTGCCCAGGCCGCAGGGAGCGGAGCGACCGGAGGACCCGCAGGGTTGCTGGAGCGAGCACGTGGGTCACAATGGGACGTCACGTCGCCCCGCCCACTGTTTCCACCTGCACCGCCCCCACGGCCGCGCGGCGGGCACGGCGGCGGCCAGCGAGGCGAGGACCGCGCGACCCGGCTGAATGCGCCTGCCATCGCGGATCAGTTCCAGAGAGGGTGCGTCAGGATGCGCCGGGCGACGGTCTCGCGGATGCGCGAGCGCTCATGGATGCGCACCGGGCCGCGGGGATCTTCATTGAGATGCGCAACGTAGAAGTGCGATCCCGGATTCAGGATGTCGTCCTGGCGATGGACCTCGCCCGCGAAGTCGCCGTCGAAATAGACGCGGGACTCCTCCGGCGTGATGCGCTTGAAGGCGATATCGGTCATGTCGTGCTCCCTGTCCGATGCCGCGCGAGGCAGGGACCGCTCCCTCCCTCCTCGCGGCGTTCGCCCCCCTCTCAGCTTCTCTCCACTCGACAACCGGGCCGCCGGCGCGGCTCGTGCGGCCGGGGATTCGGTCTCCGGACCCACTGCATGAAAAACGGGGACGGCGCCGAAGCACCGCCCCCGAGTCGAGGAGAGACAGTTGACGATTCAGAACGGGATTTCGTTCGGGTCTTCGACCTGCGCCGGGGCGCCGCCAGCCGGCATCGCCTCGCCGTTCGCGGGCGCTTGGGCGGACTCCGCCGGGGCCTCCGCGCCGTTGCCGTTGGCCCGCTTCGGCTTGTCGAGGAATTGGACCTTGTGACCGGGCACGACCATGATCTCGGTCGAGAAGCGGTCCGTGTCCTCGCCGTCCTTGCGCCAGCGCCGGGTCTGGAGCTTGCCCTCGGCATGGACCAGGCGGCCCTTCGTGGCGTTCCGCTCCAGCATGTCGATCAGCCCGTCCTGGAACGTCACGACCTTGTGCCACTCGGTCTTGTCGATCCGCTCGCCGCTGCCGTTGCGGTCGATGTAGCTCTCGTCGGTGGCGATGCTCAGGTTGGCGACGCGCCCTCCGCTGGGCAGGTGGTTGACGACGACGTCGGCGCCCAGGCGGCCGATCAGCTCGACGCGGTTCATTCCGAAAGCCATCACGATGCTCCTTCAGTTCTCGTTCATGACGATGGGTTGCGAACGACGGAGGCCGGGTCGATCTCCCCCCGGCCCCCCGCCGTTCAACTTCTCCAGGCTTCCCTTCACCTCCAATCGGCCTGCCGGCGCGTCGGGACCGGGACCGGGATCTCCGCCGGCGCCGCCCCGCACGGAGCGCCGTCGAACGGCATGACCACGTCGAGGAACGCGGTCCCCGGGTCGGGCCGCACCTGCTCCCTGCCGGGACAGCGGCTGGCGCGGTCTTCGGCGATGACCTCGCGCGCGGCGGCAGGGTCGATGCCGATCTCGGCGAGCAGGTCGCCGGTGGGGACGTCGAAATGGGTATCGGGGTCGAACATGGCCGGAGCCTCCCTTGCGCTGCCCGGCGCCTGCGAGGGAAACCGCTCCCTCCCGCTCTCCGGGCGATCGCCCGAAGCGCGCTCTTCTCCGACTCCGTGAAGGGGGACGTCACGCGGGACGCATTGACCTCCGCCTGCGCGGAGTTGCGGTGCTGTCGGAGCGGGAGGCAGGGGGGATGTGGCCTGCCCCCGGCCCCCGGCCCGGCGCTTCAGCGCGGAGCGCCGTTGCCGGCGCGTCGGGACCGGCGCTACAGGCGCTCCGCGGCGAAGGCGGTCCACCTCTCCCGGGTCCAGCCGAGCGGCCGGTTGAGCCTGTCCGCGATCTCCTGGGCCTCGTCGATGCCCAGAACGATCAGCGACGTGCCGATGGCGACGTCCATGCCGTCGACGACGATGCGGATCTGCTGGAACCCCGTGTCGGGGTCCTCGACGGGCGCAAAGGCGTAGACGGGATCGTCGGGCATCGTGGCGGTGCTCATGTGCTCGTCTCCCTGTGGGCCGCCGGGATGGCCGCCCGCCGGCCATACGTATGGCGGACGCCGGGCCGGCGGTACGTACCGGGCGCCGGCGGCGAACCGGCCCCGCCCGATTGAACACCGTTCACTCCCAGGCCGTGAAGCTCGCGGTGACCGGGGCGTCGCGGATCACCTCGACCTGGTCGGCGGACAGCTTGGCGAAAGCGAGGCAGAGGACGACGTCGGCCATGCTGTCATACGTGCCGTGGTCGATGCCCGTCTCGAGCTCGACGACCGTGTATTGCGGCTCATGGACCGGGATGCCGCGAAACTCCCCCGACGCCTCGCGGTGCTTCAGCGAACAGGGCTCGCAGCGCGCCACCCCGGGCGACGGCGCATCGCACTCGACGCAGCGGCCCCTGGCGCGCCTGTCGGCATACCGCCGGCGCCGCTCGGCATACTCCGCCTCGCGGTCGCGGCGCTCGTTCTTGGCGACGGCGCAGGGCGCGCAGTAGGCCGTGCCGCCGAATACCGGGGTCTTGCACTTGACGCAGATGCCGGCGGCGCGGCGTGCGTGGTAGCGCTCGCGGGCGGCGTCGCAGCAGGCCTGGCACTCGGCCGCCCCGTTGGCGGGCTTCCCGCAGGTGGTGCAATCGCCCCTGGCGCGCCGCTCGGCATAGCGCCGGCGGGCGGCCTCCCGCGTGGCCTCCGGGTCGCGCTTCCGCTGCCGGTACTTGGCCTTGGCGCAGGGGTCGCAATAGGCCTTTCCGCCGGGCGTGGGCGTCGCACATTTGACGCAGAGGCCGGCGGCGCGGCGTTCGGCATGCCGCACCCGTTTCGCGGCCCGCCGGTTCTCGCGGCACGGCTCGCACATCGACCGGCCCTCCGCGGGCGGGGCATGTCCGCAGCGGGTACAGAGGCCGGCGGCCTGGCGGACTTCGCGGCGTCGGCGGCCCCGCTTCCGGCCGGCGCGGCGCTTGACCTCGGGATCGCGGCCGCCATAGGGCAGGCCCCGGGCCTTCGCCCTGGCGTGGCGGGCCCGGTCGCGGGCGCGATGCTTCTCGCCGCAGGGCTCGCACGTCGTTCGGTCCGGGCGTGCCGGAGCCCGGCCGCACCCGGTGCAGAGGCCGGCGGCCTTCCTCTCGATGTGCCGCCGGCGGCCGCGCTCGCGTTCGTACTCTTTTGCCTGCTCCGGATCCCTTCTCGGCTTGCCCTCGGCGCGCAGCCGGGCATTGCGGGCGCGATCTGCGGCGTTGCGCTTCTCCGCGCAGGGCGCACAGAGCGTGCGCTCGGGTTCGGGCTCGGTCTTGCCGCATTTGAGGCAGAGGCCCGCCGCGCGGCGAGCTTCGGTGCGCCGGCGGCAGCGCTCCAGGTCGCGCTGCCGCCGCTTCGCGATATCGCGGTAAGCCATGACGGCCCCCTTCCTGCCAATCCGGAAACGGATGGAGGACGCCCGGCCGGCACCAGGCCGGCAGGACGTCCAGGAAGGGGGCCGTCAGCCCTTTTGGCGGCGGTCGCAGAACAGGGACGTCGATACGCTTCCCCAGTACTGGACCCCGCCGCGGCTCTTGAGGCCGGTGCAGACGATGATCTCGTTGGGCGCGGGCCGCATCTCCTTCACCGCCTTCAGCGTCGCTGTGACCGCCTTCGCCGCGCGGCGCCTGCTGCCCTTCGGCGCCGGGTCGGAGCAGCGGCGGATGTTGCCGTCGGCGAGGGCCCGGAACTTCTCGACCACATAGCGGTCGTCGGCCAGGCCGGGGCCGAAGAAATGGGTGAGAAACGTCGCCGCCGTGTTGCCGGGCATTGCGATTGCTGCGCTCATGATGCCGTCTCCATCGTGCCGTGGTGGGAAACGGCGGCGGATTCCCGCCCCCGGACATCCAACCGCCGCCCTGCTCACGGCCAAGCTCCCTCTCGGCGGCGCGGGGCGCGGTGGGGGACGACGGCGTAAACGTCCCGACAGGCCGGTACGACGGGCGATCGGGTAGCGGTATCGGTGGCGTCGGAAAACGGGCCGCGACGGGACAGGGCGACGGGGATTGCGACTGCGCCAGCGATCGGATGCGGCGTCATGGACGCCGCCGGAAAGCGCGGGGTATCGTGGCGCGTGACGCTGGTGGCTCCGCCGCAGCCGGCGGTTCTCAACTGGAGAGTGCCGATGCCCTCATCGCAGCCAGTGCCAGAAATCGCCGACGAGGTGCCCTGGTCGGACGGCATCACGGAATACGACAACCGCCTTCACGATACCTACCTTCAGCTTCTCGACGCCGACAATGACGGTATTGGCAAGGACGAGATGGCCCGGCGCATACTCGGCATCGAGCCCGACAAGGAGCCGGAGCGCGCCCGCAAGGTCGTCGCCAGTCACCTGGCGCGCGCTCGCTGGATGAGCAGGGTCGGCTACCGCTATCTCGCCGCTGGCCAGTACCCCGGTGCCGAGCGGGGTCAGGCCAGTCAGTTGGACCTCCTCCGGCAGCTGGGAATCATGACAACGCCGCCCGACGGCGGTAGTGGACGCTGACAGGCGGGTTTGTTGGCCGGCTCGTCCAGAGCCGGCATGAGCGGCGGGGAGGCGCCATCGGGGACCGCCCGGCCGCAACGGACTATTGACGAAACAGACGGTATAGACCAATATGGGAGCGAGGCTTCCTTGCCTTGGAGGACTGTCATGGCCCGGGCCGGCAGAGAGAAGATGCGCGAGCTGGAAGGCGTGCTGCATGAGGCGGCAGGTCGGCTGAGCCCGGCGCATGTCGCGGCACTGGTCGCCCATCCCGACGCCGTGCGCTCGGCGCTGGCAGTGGCGGCCGACGTTCTGACGCCGGACGATGTGCGGGGGCCGGCGCTCGAAACGATCGCGGGCGCCGAACCTGTCCGCGTGGGAGCTGAAGAAGCCGCCGGACGACTGGCGGCGCGCACGCGAGAGAGCGAAGCAGAGACGCTGCTGACCTCGGACGAATTGGCGGCGCGCGTCGGGCTCAAGACGCGCCAGTCGATCCACGACTGGCTGAAGAAGGGCCGGATCGTGGGCTGGCGGGGCGCGAGGCGCGGCCATGTCTTCCCGGCCGGGCAGCTTGACGCGCGGGGGCGCCCGCTCGACGGTCTCGACCGGGTGGCGGGGCTGTTCGATGACGGCTATGCCGCCTGGGTCTGGCTCACGACGGAACTGTCCTCGCTCGATGGGGCGACGCCGCTGGCGCTGCTGGCCGGCGGCGAGATCGACCGCGTGGCGAAGGCCGCGGAGGGAGACCGGCAGGGCGACTTTGCGTGACCGGCGGCTATGACCCGGACCGCCTGCGTGCGCGACTGCACAGCGTCCGTCTCGCTCGCGTCTTCCGCGTGATCCACCGGGACCGCCGCGCGACCCCGCTGGGGGCTGCACCGGCGCCGAGCCGGTTCAGCGATCCGCAAGAGCGCTATGCGGTGCTGTATGCGTCGGACACGGTACGCTGCGCATTCTGGGAAACCCTGGCGCGCAACCGCTTCGCCCGCCGCCGCCGGCGCGAACTGCCGCGAAGCGAAGTCGAGGCCCGGCTGGTGGTGTCGATCGGCTCCACCGGACCGCTTGCCCTGATCGACCTGCGCGGCGACGGGGCGGTGCGCATGGGCGCGCCGAGCGCGGTGGCGCACGACGGCAACCATGCCGCGGGCCGCGCCCTGTCGGCTGCCGTCCATGCCGGCGTGGCGGAGGCGGACGGATTTCTGTTCGCGTCGAGATTCACGGGCGATGCCTGCGTAGCGGTGTTCGACCGGGCCTTCGGCAAGCTGAGGGCGCTCGGCGTCGACGAGCTTGTCCGACACGCGGGATTTCTGGATGCTCTCGACGACTACGACATCGTGCTGACGGAGCCGCCGGGGTAGTGGAGAATGGCAACGAAACTGGCGATCGCCGGGATCGCGCGATTCCGGAAAATCGTGGGGATAGCGCGACAGGCGCGGCATGCGCCGTCCGGAATACGGTCCAATCCGATGACTATTTGATTACGGACCGTGGAGGCAGTCGGCTTTCCGATCTGGATGTATGGTATGAAAAGTAAATAATACAATAGGTTAGATCGTTTATCACAGAAGTCATAGTAAGATACGTGGCACAAGTATGCCGGAGATCGTGAAGACGAACATCGCATAGTCCCGCCTCGGCGCGCACCGTGCGCCAGACGCTATCGAGCCAGCCAGCCCCGCGCGCACCCCTGCCATGCAAGGCCGGAAACACCCAGCGTCCCATCCGTTCGAGCGCGTCCAGAATGTTCCGGGCCGGTCGCGACAGCCAGACGGTTCGGGGGCCGGTCTTGCTGTCGCGCAGGAAGAGATGTCCCTCGCGGTAGTCGGACCAGCGCAGCGTCAGGATCTCGCTCTTGCGGCATCCGGTAAGGAGAAGAAGGCGGATTATCGCGACCTGTTGCGGATACTGCGTCGCATGCGCCGACAGTCGTTTGGACAGGCGGCGGATCTCGTCGTCGGACAGGAAACGCTCGCGCCCCTTCCGGCGGTATCGCCCGATGCCTCGGCACGGGTTGGAACCCTCGGGCCGTAGGCCCATCGCTTCCGCCTCCCGCATGATGACGGAGAGGACCGGCATGGACCTGTCGGCGGCGACCGGCGTGGCGTGCAGGGAGGCGAACCAGTTCCGAACATCCCGGGCATCGATGTCTAACATTCGGCGTCCGGCGAAATGCGGCAGGAGCTGGTTGCGCAGATAGTCGCCGTTGACGCGGAGGGTTCCGGGCTTCCAGCGACGGGCGTATCGTTGGAACACCTCGGCGGAGAAGTTCTCGAACAGGGTGTCGTCGTCCAGAGCGGGCGGCCCCTCGCGCCGCCTGGCCGCGGCCAGTGTCTCGACCGCTCGGATCCTCGCCTCGGCGACGCTCACCGTGGCAGCGTCGCCGATAATCCTCCAGACCCGTTCTCCGTCATTCTGGCAATGGACGAAGAATCGTTTTCGGCCCGAAGGCAGGACGCGGATGCCAAAGCCCCTGAGCTTGCGGTCGCGGATGTCGTAGGTGGCCTTGCGGGGTTTGAGCGCCGTGACTCGGGCGTCGGTGAGGTTGGTTCTGGGCATCCATTTCTCCCGGTTGCGGTTGCAAATTGGGGAACAAGGGGTTGAAAGTTCTGTTCCCCAGTTGCAGAGTGCGGGAGAAAAAAACGACCTTATATCAAATAGTTAGTACCCTCGGGTGCGTGCACGGTGTGCGCCGCGGCCAGACGACGGACGATCGAAGTCCAGTTCCGCGCCGAGCCGAACAGGCCGTGGGCGACGATTATCGACGGTCCCTGGCCCGATCGGGTCGCGTTCAGATCGACCGGCGGCATCAGGAGAACCCCCGCCGCAGACCCTCGCTTTCCGCCTCCTCGTACAGGCGAGCGGTCTGCGTTTCGATGCGATCGCGCAACCGGTCCATGAACCGCTTTCGTTCGAGGCCGGGCGCGACCGCGGGCAGCACGGAGACGACGATCCGGCCGGGCCGCTTGGCGAACTCCCGCCGCGCCCAGTAAAGCCCCGAATTGAGCGCCACCGGCACCACCGGAACGTCGAGCCCGGCGTACAACGCGGCGATGCCCGGACGATAGGGAGGACGCTCGCCCGGGGCCGTCCGCGTCCCCTCGGGGAAGACCACGATATCGCGGCCCGCGGCGAGCCGTTCTCCTGCTATCCGCACCATCCGCCTGAGCGTCCGGGCGCCGGCCCGACGGTCGATGGAAATCATTCCCAGGCGAACCAGATACCACCCGACGATCGGCATCCAGACCAGTTGGCCCTTGATGACGATGGCGGGATCGCGGAACAGACGCAGCAGGACCAGCGTGTCCCAGGCCGATTGATGTTTGAGGGCATAGATCGCCGGACCGTCCGCCCGGTGCGCTTCGCCGCGGACTTCGTATGTCAGACCCGCCACGTTCGAAAGCAGCCAGAACGTACCGTCGATCCAGAGCCTTGCGACACCAAGCACCGCGGGCCGGGGCAGAAGCAGGACCGGCAGGGTCAGCAGGCCCAGCCACACGGTCCAGGCGTAAAAGGCCGTCTGGAACGCGAGCGAGCGCAACCAGATCATCTGGGCGCCACGCTGGGAGAGGAAAGCCCGACGAACGCGGCGAGATATTTGTGAAATTCGCTTGCCACAAGAAACCCAGAATTGCGCCCGCACCACCAGCATTCCCGTCTGAATGCTTCGGGGAAGACGGGATGGGGGACAATTCTGATGTCGGGGAGGGCGCGTCCGAACTCAAGCAGGCTTCGCGGCATGTGGTAGTTCGCCGTGACCAGACGGAGGGAGCGGTTGTCGGACGCGCGCATCCATTCGGCGGTTTCTCGCGCGTTCCCCGCCGTGTTGTCGGCGGCATAGCCGATGGTTATGCAGCACTCCACATCGTCCGGTGCCCGGCGCGCCACCTGGAGCAGCGCATCGACGTCAACCCCTCGGTAGACTCCGGAGACGAGCAGCCTCTTGCCGTGCCCCTCGGCGAGCAGCCTCAACCCCTCCGAGAGACGGCCGGCGCCGCCGGTAAGCACGACGATGGCGTCGGTTCGCTCAGCCGTGTCAGGGGGCTCGGCCGGGATCCGATCAGCATACCAGAACAGCCCAACGAACCACGCCACAAGGATCAGGACGGCAAGCCCGAGAACCCGAAACAGCCCGCGCGCGGCGCGGCGTCTTCTGCCAGCCCACCGGTTCGGCCGAAAGAACATGATCCCTGCTTCAGGTTGCCCGCGACAGAGCACGCATGGCCGTCAGGTGGGCGGTTGCCATGCCGACGGCGGTCGCGACCAGCGGCAGGCAGGCGAGAACGCTCCACTGGATCGGCGACAGAGCCATTTCGGGCAGCATCATCGTCTCCCCCTGCGGGGCGAACCCGCCCAAAAGGATCAGGGTCGCCGCCGCGAGCGCGCAACCGACGACCCCGCCCTTGAACACGAGGTTGCGGGAACGCGCGACGTATTGGCGCGCGATGTAGCTGTCCTGGGCACCGATCAGTTGCAGGATTCCGATTTCCACCCTGTGGGCCGAGAGCCCCGCCCGGGTGGCGAAGCTCACGGCCACCAGCGAGATCAGCACGAATGCCGCCGCGACTGCCGCGCCGAACGCCTGCAGCGCTGCCGTAAATCGCAACATTCCCGCCAGTTGGATCCCGTGGTCGTCGATCCGTGTGCCGGGGACCGCGGCGTCCAGCGCGACCTCCAGAGCAACGATGTCCAACCGCGCGTCCGGACGGAGGCGAACGTCGATCAGCGCGGGCACCGGCAGGGCTTCGATCTCCACGCCCGCGCCGAGCCATGGTTCGAGCAGCGAACGCGCGACGGCCGCATCGATCGGTTGCGCTTCGGCAATGGCGGGCGTTGTGCGAAGCAGGGCGACAATTTCGGCGACGGGTTCGCCGATGGCTCCCGACGGCGCGGGAACCTGGACCGAGATCTTGCCGGCAAGCGCGGTTCTCCAGCTTTGTTCCGCGTCCCTGATCGCCATGGTCGCCGCCAGCGCGAGGGCCGCGACATAGAGCGCTGCCGCGACAATCCACGGTCCATAGCGGTTGCCCACGTCCCCGGCCAACGGCAGCACCCCGGCCGCGAAGGCGCGTCCGGCCCTCATGCTTCGGTCCGCTCGCCGCGCATGCCCCCGATGGGATCGGCCTGAAGCAGTTCGCCGCCGTCCAGCGCGTGAATCGGATGGCCGAACCGGTTGACCAGGGATACGTCATGGGTGGCGACGACCACGGTCGTCCCGACCTTGTTCAACTCTTCCACCAGATGTATCAGCCGCATGGCAACGTTCTCGTCGAAGTTTCCCGTGGGCTCGTCCACGAGCAGGAGATCCGGGCGGCCGATGACCGCGCGTGCCACGGCGACTCTTTGTTTCTGCCCATCCGAGAGAGCCGCTGGCAACTCGTCGAGCTCCTCTCCCAGCCCCACCCAACGCAGCAGTTCCGTTACGTGTTCGGCGGTTTGGGTAGCGCTCGCATTTACGATGCGGAGCGGCAGCGCCACGTTCTCCGCGGCCGTCAGGTGAGAAATCAGACCGAATTCCTTGGATACCACGCCGATCCGCCTGCGCAGCGCTGGTCGTCTCTTCCGACTCACCCGCGAGATGTCCTCGTCGAAGAGACGCACCATGCCCCGGGTGGGAGGCAACGCAAGGTAGAGAAGGCGCAGGAGAGAAGTCTTGCCCGCCCCGCTTGCGCCGGTCAGGAAATGGAACGAACCGGGCTCCAGCGAGAAAGTAATGTCGCGCAGGATTTCCGGCCCGGAACCGTATTGCAGACCAACATTCTCAAGCTGGACGCCTCCCCCTTCCGCAGTCACAAAGACCTCCGCATTCACGAGGTGGAAATTCGCACGGGCAGGCGCTGCACGCAAACCTCCCGCTTGCCTTGCCTGTCGAGCCGGCCCGGCCCTATAAACCGGGATGCCCCAGCGGGCCGAATTCGAATGATTCTTGCCTGTCCCAACTGCTCCGCCCGGTTTTTGGTGCCCGACGACGCGGTCGGTATACGGGGGCGGGCGGTACGTTGCGGTCGATGCA
Organism: Alphaproteobacteria bacterium; assembly: GCA_965202835.1. Lineage (GTDB taxonomy): Bacteria > Pseudomonadota > Alphaproteobacteria > MPNO01 > MPNO01 > MPNO01. Next base: position 31,820 of record CBDBCA010000006.1, read on the forward strand.
GCCATGTCTGGCATGTGCCGCCGGCACCCGGCGCGACCCGGCCTGCCGCCGAACCGGAGGTCCGCGAACCGCCGACAGCGCCCGATCCCGAGGCCTCGCCCTCGGGCGGGCCGGAAGCGACCGATACCGTCCCTCCACCGCACGAAACCGGCGAGCCGCGGGAGGAAGAACCGGCAGCCCGGGCCCAGCTCCCCGTGCTGCACCGCGAACGGCGCCGATGGCCAGCGCGCATCGCATGGGTCTCGGTGGCGGCGATCGCGGTGGTCCTCGCCGCCGCGGCGTGGCACTACCGCGTAGAGATAGCGACGTACTGGCCGGATGCCGAACCGCTTTACAAGGCGATCGACGCCGACGCGCTGCCTGTCGGGCTCGGGCTCCGATTGACGATCGTGGAATCGGTCAACGCGGTAAAGGACGGTAGACGCGTTCTTTCGATCACCGGCCGCATCGAGAACGTGACCGCGCATGGCCGCCGTGTGCCGGGCCTACGCGGCATACTGTTCGACGATAACCGGCGCGAGTTGCAGCGCTGGACAATCCCCGCTCCCGCGACCAGTCTCGCGGCCGATCGGAAGGCCGAGTTCAAGACCGAGCTGTTGGATCCATCCGAGGACGCGGTGCGCATTTCCATCGTTTTTGACGAACCTGGGTAAGATGTCGTTCACTAGGCCTGCCATCGAAACATTTATCGCCGAAGAAGATATCGCGGGCCGCGTCGCCGGTCTCGCCGACGACATCGCCGTCTCCGCCGGCAAGAATCTTCTGATTGTCGTCATTCTCAAGGGCAGCTTCGTCTTTGCCGCCGATTTGATCCGCGCTTTGGAGCGTGTCGGCGTGGAGCCCCAGGTCGATTTCATGACGCTGTCCAGCTACGGTATTGGAATGGAGAGTTCCGGCTCGGTCGCACTGGTCCGCGATATCTCCGAGGATGTGTCCGGCCGCGACGTGTTGATTGTCGACGACATACTCGAATCGGGCCGGACGCTCGCCTATGCCCGCGATCTTATGCGTGAGCGGGGGGCATCGAACGTCAAGACCTGTCTTCTGCTCGACAAGGCAGGCAAGCGCAACGTGCCCATCGAAGCCGATTATTGCGGCTTCGAAATCGGCGACCGTTTCGTCGTCGGATACGGTCTGGACTATGCTCATCACTATCGCGGGCTGCCCTACATAGCCGTCGTCCAGCGCTAGGACGCTTACGCTCTAGAAGCGTCGTAACAGACGGTCGATATAGTCCAGCTCAGGTTGCGGGCGATGACGCTGGCCGGCCCGGTGGCGAAGTTCCTCGAGGATTCTCTGGGCGCGCTCGACCGCGCTTTCGTCCGGGATGTCCACGTCGCGCGTGTCGATCCCCAATTCATTCGGCATGAAGCGGCCAAGCGGGTCGCGACGCAGCTGCAGCGGCTGGAATTCGCGGTTCATGCCGATCCCGGGCCCCCGGTTTCCCTGCTGCATCATCTGCTGGACGATACCCTGTCCGGCGCGTTGCAGCGCGTCGATGGCGCGGCCCTGGGGCCCGACGGAATCGCCCGGCGCGTTGCGGTCGAGCGCGTTGGCCGAATCGCCCATGTTCCGTTCGGCCTCGTCGAACGCCCGGCCCGGAGCGCCCGGCCTCCCCTGGCCCGGCTGCATTCCCATCCTGCGGAGCGCCTCTCTCAACCGGCGAAGCGCTTCGCGGATATCGCGCTGCGTCATGGCTCCCTGCTGCGAAGCCCGAGAGTTGGGGCGTCCGCTGCGCGGCTGGGCCTGGCGGAAACTTCGGTCCATCAACGCCTTTTGCCGCTCGATGAGCTCGCGAAGTTGCCTCAGCGCCTCGCTGCCCGCCTGAGCCTGCGGGTTCATCTGCTGCATCCGGCCCGCTCGCAGGTTTTCCAGCAGGTTCTGCAGCGCGGCCAGCATCTGCCGCGCCGCGTCACGCGCGCCCGAGCGCATAAGGTCGCGGATCTGATCCAGCACGCGCTGGAGATCGGTGCTTTCGAGCAGGCGCTGGTTCGGGTCGAAGGGTAGCGCCTGCTGCCCGTCCGGCCGGTTCTGCATCTGCTGTGCGAGCTCGCTCATGAACCGGTCGATCGCACGCTGCAGCTCGTCCATCAACCGCTCAAGCTCTTCGTCGGGCGCATCGCGGGCGAGCGCTTCCATCAGGTTCTGCTGCGCCCGCCTCAGCTCGCGTTCCGCGATCGAGAGTTCGCCGTCCTCGATGCCAAGCGCCGTGTCCCAAAGGAGATCCCTGACGCTGTCGAGCGCGCCGTCTCCCGGCTCGTGTGCCAGCCGCCGGTGGGCCGCGGTCAGCGCGAGAAAGGTGACAGTGCTGTCCTGATACGCGTTCGGATAGAGCGCGATGGCACGCAGCGCCTCCCCGATCGCCTGTCTCCGTTCCGGTTCGGTGGTCAGGCGTTTGCGTTGTTCGATGATCTGCCGGGCCACCGGGTGGGTGAAGATGCGTTCGGGCAGCGTCACCCGGGCATCCTCGCTTGCGGCCGTCTGGCCCGCACCATCGCGTGCGATCAGGCGGATGGCCACCGGCATACCGGCCCATCGGTGCGGCGTGAGGTCGTGATAGCTGGTCGCCTGGGCGGTCTTCACCCCCGGCCTCGGGAGAGCGAGTTCGAGCGTTTCGACTTCCTTGCCGATCACCGTTCCGCGCTCATAGGTCCGCCGCATCTCCGCCCGCACGCGGTCGAGCCCGTAGTCGTCCTCCGCCTTGTAGACCAGCATGAGGGCATTGCGTTCGGTCGCCTGAGGCGGCTTCCCAAACGCGACGGTGGGCGGACGATCCGGAACCGCCTCGATATTCCAATCTCCGAGAATGTCTCCGTCGACTTCCACGGCGAGACGGCCCGACGCCTCGACCGGCGCTTCGATCGAGACATTCCCGGCATCGACGCGCTCGAACGGCATCCGCGAAGTGCCGAAAACCAGCTCCGCCTTGCCGGTCGCGTTGGCCAGCCGGGCGGTCAGTGTGCTCCCGACCGGAACCCGGATCGGAGGCGCGGCGGTCGGTACGGGGCTCCCGTCACGTGCGTCCGGTTTCGTCCCCAGCGCTGGCGGCTTGGGAAAAATCGGCGCTTCGCCGGTATAGGCGGGCGGCGTGATCCAGACTTCCAGAACCGGCTGCGCGAGCGGAACGCCGTCCGACAATACAGGGGTTATGGCGGCCTGCAGCCGCTTGCCGGCATCCGGCCAGGCGATCGATATGGCGACGACGGCGAGCAGGGCCGCCGCGAACCGCATTGCCATCGGATCACGCACGGCGACCCCGGGGCTTGGAACGCCGGCCCTGATGTCTCGGGTCGATCCCGCAACCCGCCGCCGGTGTTCCTGCCAGAGAGCCTCGGCGTCGGAGGCGCCTACGCCCTCGGCAAGACTGTCCTCCAGGGTCTGGAGCGGACGGTGCTCCAGCCGGTTGACGTGTTCGAGCCTCCGCCGCCCGGCATGGGCATCCGGGATGGCAATGCGGCGAATGCCGTTCCACGACAGAAACGCGAACCAGCCCAGAAACGCCGCGAGGACGATGGCGTGGAGCCATCCCGGCAGCAGCGGCAGAACGCCGAAGAGCGCCAACGCGAGGAACAGGACGACGACCGAGAACGCGGGCCAGAGACCGCGCCAGATCTGTTCCCAGACCATGGACGCGCGGGCCAGCAGGAGTTTGCCGCCGTAACGGATCGGCCGTCTCTCCTCGCTTCGGTCTTGTTCCGATAGACGGGTCATCGAACCTCGTCCCTGTCTGCGCTCCCCGCCCCGGGCTCCCTATTCGAGCCAGTTCGGCAGGCGGTCGAGCGCCTGGAGCGCGGCCGGATCCTGAAACGGCCGGATCAGCGCATGGGCGTCACCGTGAACCATAACCTCTCCGACAAGGCCGCGGCTATTGTAATTCGACGCCATCACCGCGCCGTAGGCGCCGGCGCTCTTGATCGCGATCAGGTCGCCCTCCCCGAGCAAAGGCAGATCGACCCCGCGCGCCAGGTAGTCGCCGGTCTCGCAGACCGGTCCCACCACGTCGACGCGGCGAGTCTCCTGCCCCTCTGCGCAAGCCGCGACCGGAACGACATCGTGCACCGCCTTGTAGAGCGTCGGCCTCAAAAGGTCGTTCATCGCGGCATCGACGATCGCGAACCGCTTTACCGGCGTTTCCTTCGAATAGAGAACCCTGCACAGCAGGATGCCCGCATTGCCGACCAGGCGCCGGCCCGGCTCCACCACGAGTTCGCAACCCAAACCGCCGACGGTTCTGCGGACGACGTCGGCAAACTCCGCGGGGCTGGGCGCGGTTTCGTCGACATAGGCGATGCCGAGTCCGCCGCCGAGGTCCAGACGTTCGACCGCGAATCCGGTTTTCCGAAGCCCTTGCACGCATTCGGCCAGCACCGCAAAGGCACTTTCGAACGGCGCGAGATCGAGGATCTGCGAGCCGATATGGGTTGCAAGCCCCACCATGCGGATACCCGGCGTTGCGGCACCGCGCTGGTAAATTCGGGCCGCGTCCTCCATCGGAATGCCGAACTTGTGCTCGTAGCGGCCGGTTGCGATCTCGTCCGCCGTGTCGACGGCGACATCGGGGTTGACGCGGATGGCGGTATTCGCGGTCGTGCCGAGACCGGCCGCGACTTCCCCCAGCGCGGCAAGTTCCGCCTCGGACTCGACGTTGAACTGGCCGATTCCGACCTTGAGCCCCTCCGCCATTTCCTCGCGCGTCTTGCCCACGCCGGAAAACACGATCTCCGCCGGTCGGACGCCCGCCGCCACCGCGCGCGCAAGCTCTCCGCCCGAGACCACGTCGGCCCCGGCGCCGAGACCGGCCAGGCTGCGGATCACGGCGAGGTTGCCGTTGGCCTTTACCGCGTAGCAGATCCTGACGCGGAGCTCTTTCAGCGCCTCGGCGAGCTCGCGATAGGCGTCTTCGATCGCGGACTGGGAATAGACATAGACCGGCGTGCCGCAGGTTTCCGCTATCGCATCCAAAGCGACCCCTTCGGCATGAAGGCGACCGTCGCGATAGACGAAGGCGTTCATGACGGCGGCGGGCCGGAGGGATACTTCCGTGGGTAGGAGTCCTCCTGCTTTTCCGGCAACTCCGGATCGCCTTTCCTGCCGCAAGCGGCTATGAGCCCGGCGGTCAGCGCCGCCGCGAGCATCAGGAGGGCGCGGCGGCGGTTCACAGGAAACGCTCCCGTGCGCCCCGCACGCCTTCCAGAACCCGTTCCGGCGCGGTTCCGCCCGGGCTGTTTCTCGCCGCGACCGCCCGGTCCACCTGAAGCACGTCGTAGATTTCCTCGGTCAGCCCCGGCTCCACCGTCTTGAGGGTTTCAAGCGGCAGGTCGGCGAGGTCGCACCCCGCCTCCTCGGCGCACTTCACCAGCGCGCCGGTGATCCGGTGGGCTTCGCGGAACGGTGTGTCGCGTTCCCGCACCAGCCAGTCGGCGAGGTCCGTCGCCGTCACGAAACCCTTCTCCGCCGCTTCCCGCATGGCATCCGTGTCGAATTCGGCATCCCGCATCATTCCGGTCATCGCCGCGATCGCGAGACCCAGCGTGTCGGCCGCGTCGAATAGCGGCTCCTTGTCTTCCTGCATGTCCTTCGAATAGGCAAGCGGCAACCCTTTCATGACGATGGCGAGCGTCGTCAGCGCGCCCACGATACGCCCCGTCTTGGCGCGCACCAGCTCGGCCGCGTCGGGGTTCCGCTTTTGCGGCATGATCGACGAGCCGGTGGTGAAGGCATCGCCCAGCCGTACGAAGCCGAACTGCGCCGAGCACCACAACACCAGCTCCTCGCCGAGCCGCGACAGGTGGGATGCCGCGATCGCGGCCGCGGCCAGGAATTCGAGGACGAAATCCCGGTCCGAGACGGCATCCAGCGCGTTCGCCGCCGGCCGGTCGAACCCGAGCGCGCCAGCCGTCCTGTCCCGATCGATCGGGTACGGCGTGCCGGCAAGCGCGGCCGCGCCGAGCGGGCATTCGTTGAGCCGCCTGCGCGTGTCGGCCAGCCGGCCACGGTCCCGCCCCAGCATCTCGACATAGGCGAGCAGATGGTGGCCCAGCGTGATCGGCTGCGCCGCCTGAAGATGGGTAAGACCCGGCATCACACTGGGCGCGTGCTGTTCCGCCCGGTCGATCAGAACGGATTGCAGCTCCCGGAGAGCCGCGTCCGCCTCGTCGATGATGTCGCGCAGCCAAAGGCGCAAATCCGTCGCCACCTGGTCGTTGCGCGACCGCGCCGTGTGAAGTCGCCCGGCCGCCGGGCCGATCAGCTCCGTCAGCCGCGCTTCCACGTTCATGTGTATGTCCTCGCGCTGGCGCGAAAATTCGAACGTGCCGGCCTCGATCTCCGCCAACACCCTGTCGAGGCCAGAGAGGATCGCATCGCCGTCCGCCTCGTCCACGATTCCGCACGCGACCAGCATCTCGCAATGGGCCTTCGAAGCGCCTATATCATGCGCGTAAAGCCGCTTGTCGAAGTCGATGGAGGCGTTGATCCGCTCCATGAGCTCGCTGGGTTCGGATGAGAATCGGCCTCCCCAGAGCGCGGAGGAGCCCCCGGCGCCGGTTTTCCGATGAGATCCTGTTTCGTTCATGGACATTCGAGACACATCAGTCTTCGCGCGTTCGGCGCCGCCCTCGCCGGCATCGCGCTATTCGTTGCCGCGGTCGGCTGGTCTCTCCTCCCGGACGATGCCGTGGCCGCCCCGCCGCCCCGCACCGGCTGGATGGAGAGTTTTTCCGTCGCCGAGACCGGCCCGGCGGCGCCCACCTCGGAGTTCACCGGCCGGGACGGCAAGAGCTATACGCTGGAAAGGTTTCGCGGCAAAGTCGTTTTGGTCAATTTCTGGGCCACATGGTGCGGCCCCTGCGTCCGTGAGCTGCCGTCGCTGAAGCGCCTCAACGCCCGGATCGGCGGCGAAGAGTTCGTTGTGCTCGCACTCTCCCAGGATCGCGGTGGCTGGGCCCGGATGGCGCCGTTTCTGAAGAAACACGATCTCGACGGGCTGCCGGCGTTCCACGATCCGAAGGCGGTGGCGGCCCGCGCTGCCGAGGTCCGCGCGCTTCCGACTTCGGTGCTCTACGGTCGCGACGGGCGCGAACTCGGCCGCCTCACCGGCCACGCCGAGTGGGATTCCGACGAAGCCCTCGCCCTGATCCGGCACTACATCGAAAGCTAGACGCGCCACTCCGCAAGGCCGCAACCGATCAGCGCCTCCGGCATCGGGATGTAGTCGACCATATCGAATCCCTTGCTGCCAGCGGCGGCATGCGAGATCACCCAGGCGCGCAGCTCCGCTCCTCCGTTGCCGGTGTTCTCCAGCATCGCGTCGAGCTCGGTCGCGAGCCGGTCGTCGGGAGCGTTGCGGAACAATTCGATACAGGCGTGATCGAAGGGCTCGTCGATCCATCCCATGGTGGTTTCGCCGATCGAGTGACTGAGCCCGCCGGTGCCGAGCACCGCGACCCGGATGTCCTCCGGGTAGCTGTCGATGGCCTGGCGCACCATCCGGCCCCAGGCGAGGCAGCGCTTCGGCGACGGGAAGGGCTTTTCCACCAGATTGATGAAGATCGGCACGATGGGTAGCGCGGGGTCGAGGCCGAACTGCCAGATCGGTACGCACATCCCATGATCGAGCTTGAGCCGCATCGAATAGGCGGGATCGAAGTCCGCGGCGAAGGCCCGGTCCAGGATATGGCGGCCCAACTCCTCGTGCCCCGGCAGGGTCTCGTGGGGATAGACCGGCTTCATGAACGGCTCCGGCGGCCCCTCGTGCTCGGCGCCGATGCCGACGCAAAAGGCGGGCATCACGTCGAGGAAGAAATTGACCCAGTGATCGGTCGAGTGGATGACCAGCACGTCCGGATTCGCCGTCTTCAGGCGATTGCCGAGTTCGCCGAAACGGGTAACCACCCAGTCCCGGGTCTCGTCCTTCAGCGTCTCCCAGTTGCGCGCGATATTGGGTGCGTGCGAGGCGGCGAAACTGCCGACGAATTCAGCCATTGGCCACGGCCTCCCGGGTTTCCGTTCCCGCGTCCAGCGCGCTCAGCGCCTCGATGGACCCCGCGTCGTCATAGCCGCAGATCAGCAGGTAGAACCGCAGGAGATACGGGTTGGCATGCGGCTGGATCTTCGCCAGATCGTCGTCGATCAGGGCCTGGCGCATCTCCGGCGGGAACGGGTAAGCATCGAGCACCGCCTCGCGGTCGTCGCGCCAGCGCTCTTTCCCGCCCGGACCCTGCAGGTCGAACATGAGCTTGTTGAGCCAGTAGTCGGTCATCGCGGCCTCCGCGTCGCGCTCATTCTCGCATCGGTCGGATTGTAGACGCCGGGGCCGGGGATGCCGACCGGAAATCGACTCAACGGGTCGGGGTCGGGTGGTCGCCGGAATAGTCGTAGAAACCGCGCCCCGATTTGCGGCCGAGCCAGCCGGCCTCGACATACTTCACCAGCAGAGGGCAGGGCCGGTACTTGGTGTCCGCAAGCCCCTCGTAGAGCACCTGCATGACCGCCAGGCAGGTGTCCAGACCGATGAAGTCGGCGAGCTGCAACGGTCCCATCGGATGGTTCGCGCCCAGCCGCATGGCGTTGTCGATCGCCTCGACCGTGCCGACCCCCTCGTGCAGCGTGTAGACCGCCTCGTTGAGCATCGGCAGCAGGATGCGGTTGACGATGAAGGCGGGGAAATCCTCCGAGTTGACCGGCGTCTTGCCGAGCGCGAAGGTGAGAGCCTCTATCGCTTCGAAGGTCTCCTTCGCGGTCGCGATTCCCGGGATCAGCTCGACAAGCTGCATCGCCGGCACGGGGTTCATGAAATGCATCCCCATGAACCGCGCCGGACGGTCCGTCGCCGCGCCCAGCCGGGTGATCGAGATCGACGAGGTGTTGGAGGCGACGATCGCGTCGTCCCTGATCTCGGTGACGATGCGCTTGTAGATCTCGCGCTTGACCTCCTCGCTTTCCGTCGCCGCCTCGATGATCAGGTCGCAGTCCGCGAAGATGCTGTATTGCGAACCCGAGTCGATACGCGCCAGCGCCTCTGCCTTCTGCCCTTCCGTCATCCGGTTACGACCGATCTGGCGGTCGTAATTGGCCGTGATCGCGTTCAGCGCCTTGTCGATCTGATCGTGCGAGATGTCCCCGAGCACGACATCGAATCCGTGCGCCGCGCAGACATTGGCGATTCCGGTGCCCATCTGGCCGGCGCCGATGACACCCACCTTGCGAATTTGCATCGCGTCGATCGACACGGGGTCTGCCGCCGTGGCGTTCATCGCGGCTTGACCCCGGCCTTGTCCAGCGCCTCCGCCAGCGCCGGCAGCGCCTTGAACAGGTCGTCGACCAACCCGTAATCGGCGATCTGGACCATCGGCGCCTCCTCGTCCTTGTTGATGGCGACGATGACCTTGCTGTCCTTCATGCCCGCCAGATGCTGGATCGCGCCGGAAATGCCGACCGCGACGTAGAGTTCGGGAGCGACCACCTTGCCGGTCTGGCCGACCTGGAAATCGTTCGGCCGGTAGCCGGCGTCGACCGCGGCGCGCGATGCGCCCACCGCGGCGCCGAGCCGGTCGGCGATCTCCTCCACGAGGTGGAAGTTCTCCGACGACTGCATCCCTCTTCCGCCGGAGACGACCACGCGCGCGCTGGTGAGTTCCGGGCGTTCCGATTTCGAGAGTTCCTGGCGGACGAAACGGGAGAGCGTCTGGGCATCGCCCGGGCCGACCGTCTCGATCAGGGCGTCCCCGCCCAGCGCCGCCGCGGGAAAGGCGGTGCCGCGGACGGTGATCACCTTGATCGCATCGCGCGAACGAACGGTCGCCATGGCGTTGCCCGCGTAGATCGGGCGCACGAAGGTGTCCGGTGCAACCACCTCGGTGATATCGGAGATCTGTGCGACGTCGAGCAGCGCCGCAACGCGCGGGGCGAGATTCTTGCCGGTCGTGTTGGCGGGAAAAAGAATTTCGGAATAGTCCGCGGCCAGAGCCACCACCAGCGGCGCCACCGCCTCGGCGAGCAGGTGGTCATACGCCGCGTCCTGGGCGTGACGAACCCGGGTGACGCCGGCGATCTTGGCGGCCGCCTCGGCAACCGGTCCCGTTTCGCCGCCCGCCACGAGCAGGTCGATATCGCCGCCGATGGCGACCGCCGCGGTGACGGCATTCAGCGTCGCCGGATCGAGCGCCGCGCCGTCGTGATCGGCGATGACAAGAGCCGTCATCAGATCACCCCCGCCTCGTTCTTGAGCTTGTCCACCAGCTCCTCGACGCTCGCAACCTTGCGCCCGCCCGCCCGGGCCGGCGGGTCCTCCACCTTGAGGGTCTCGAGCCGGGGGGCGACGTCGACGCCGAGCTCGTCGACCGCGATCTGGTCGATGGGTTTCTTCTTGGCCTTCATGATGTTGGGAAGCGAGGCGTAGCGCGGCTCGTTCAGACGGAGGTCGGTCGTGACCACCGCCGGGATCGAAAGCCCCACCGTCTCCAGCCCGCCATCGACCTCCCGCGTGACCTCGGCGCCGTTGCCGCTCAGCACGATCTCGGAGGCGAAGGTGCCCTGGGGCCAGCCGAGGAGAGCGGCCAGCATCTGGCCCGTCTGGTTGCTGTCGTCGTCGATCGCCTGCTTGCCCAGGATCACCAGACCCGGGCTCTCGCGCTCGACCAGCGCCTTGAACAGCTTGGCCACGGCGAGCGGCTGAAGCTCCTCGTCGGTCATTACGTGAATGCCGCGGTCCGCGCCCATGGCAAGCGCGGTCCTGATGGTCTCCTGGCACTGCCGGACGCCCATCGAGACGGCGACGATCTCGTCCGCCGTTCCCGCCTCCTTCATGCGGATCGCCTCTTCCACGGCGATCTCGTCGAACGGGTTCATCGACATCTTGACGTTGGCCGTTTCGACACCCGTTCGGTCGGCCTTGACGCGAACCTTGACGTTGTAGTCGACGACCCGTTTGACACCGACAAGTACCTTCATGGAAGGGCTTTCCCGAATCCTGAAAGGGTCATGGAGGAATGCCGGGGCGGCGCCGAAGCCGGCCCCGTCACCGGGTTCCAGACAAGACGCCGAAACTATGTCCGGCGTCTCGAACTGTCAACGAGCGCGCCGGGCGGTCACTCCCGTCCGAACAGAACCGCGATGGCCAACAAGGCGATCGCACCGAACTGGAGTATCACCCGGGCCTGCATGAACTTGTTGCCGTATTTGCGGTTGAATTCGCCGCCGCGCGCCATGGTGAACAGGCCCATGGCAAGGGCGCCAAGCACCGCGGCAAGCGCGACGCCCAACAGGATCGAACCGGCGGTCGACATGGCTGAGATATACGGGCCCCGGCGCGTCCCGGCCAGCGGAAACGGGGCTGGCCGGGAATGCTATAACGCGGCCATGAGCTATCTCGACCGCATCGCCGAGTGCAACGCGCACGATCTGGGCGGGTTCCTGCCGTTCCGGATCGGCGAGGCGCAGCCCGGCTGGGTGAAGCCCGCCTTCGCCCGCCGCCTGGCGGATTTTCCGGATGTCTTCGCTGTCGACGAAGAAGGCGTGCGGACGGCGCCCGCGCTGGACGGCTTCGAGGCCCGGACGGAAGCGGTCGAGGCCGTTCTGCGCGCCCTGTCCGATAACGGGACGATCGGGCGCTGGCGCGACGAGGCCTATCCCGTGGGCGGGCCCCTGTTCGGGCCTCATCCGATGTGGATGGACCGGTCCGCGATCCCGTTCTTCGGCGTTCGCGCCTATGGCGTCCACGTCAACGGCTTCGTCCGCGACGGCGAGCGGATCCGGATGTGGATCGGCCGCCGCGCGGCGGACAAGGCGACCTATCCCGGCATGCTCGACAACTTCGTCGCCGGCGGGCAGCCCGTCGGCATCGGCCTGATGGATAACGTGATCAAGGAAGCGGCCGAAGAGGCCGGGGTGCCGGAGGAGCTCGCCGCCGCCGCGCGCCCGGTCGGCGCGGTTTCCTATTGCCAGGAAACCGAAGAGGGGCTGAAACCGGACGTGATGTATTGCTACGACCTCGAATTGCCCGCCTCGTTCACGCCCGAGAACCAGGACGGCGAGATCGAGGAGTTCTATCTCTGGCCCGTCGAGCGGGTGATGGAAACCGTCGCCGAAACGGGCGAGTTCAAGTTCAACTGCAACCTCGTCTGTATCGATTTTTTCGTCCGCCACGGGCTGATCGGTCCGGAATCGCCGGACTATCTCGATATCGTCCACGGATTGCGTCGATGAAATCCGGTAATGCGTGCGCCGCGCCGGTTCTGTAGGGTGCGCCCCTTCCAGGTGACGGGCTAACCTCGCGGGAGGGGCCGATGCTCCGGAACGCCTATCCCAGCCTCGATTTCGACCTCGGCGAAACCGCCGAGATGCTGCGCGAGAGCGTCGCCGACTTCTCCTCGATTGAGATCGCGCCGCGCGCCGGGGAAATTGACGAAATCAACGATTTCCCGGCCGATCTCTGGCGCAAGATGGGCGATCTGGGCCTCCTCGGCATCACGGTCGAGGAGGAATACGGCGGTTCCGGGATGGGTTATCTGGAGCATGTCGTCGCGATGGAGGAGGTGAGCCGCGGCTCCGCCTCGGTCGGACTCTCCTACGGCGCGCACTCGAATCTCTGCGTCAACCAGATCCGCCGCAACGGCACCGACGCGCAGAAGCGGCGCTATCTGCCGAAGCTGATTTCGGGCGAGCATGTCGGCGCGCTCGCGATGAGCGAGCCGGGGGCGGGCTCCGACGTGGTGAGCATGCGGCTCTGCGCCGAGCGCAAGGACGACCGTTTCGTCCTCAACGGCACCAAGATGTGGATCACCAACGGGCCCGATGCCGACACGCTGGTGGTTTACGCCAAGACCGACCCCGACGCCGGGCCGCGCGGCATCACCGCGTTCCTGATCGAGAAGGGTTTCGCCGGCTTCTCGACCGCGCAGAAGCTCGACAAGCTCGGCATGCGCGGCTCCAACACCTGCGAGCTGGTCTTCGAGGATTGCGAGGTGCCCGGGGAAAACGTCCTCGGCGCGCTGGGCGAGGGCGTGCAGGTGCTGATGAGCGGGCTCGATTACGAACGCGCGGTGCTCGCCGGCGGCCCGCTCGGAATCATGCAGTCCTGCCTCGATGTCGTCGTTCCCTATGTGCACGAACGCCGGCAGTTCGGCCAGCCGATCGGCGAGTTCCAGCTGATCCAGGGCAAGCTCGCCGACATGTACACTGTCGCCAACGCCAGCCGCGCCTATGTCTACACCGTCGCCAAGGCCTGCGACCGCGGCGAGACCTCCCGCAAGGACGCCGCCGGCGCGATCCTGTACTCGGCCGAGCGGGCCACCGCGCTCGCGCTCGACGCGATCCAGATCCTGGGCGGCAACGGCTATATCAACGAGTACCCCACCGGCCGGCTGCTGCGCGACGCCAAGCTCTACGAGATCGGCGCCGGAACCAGCGAAATCCGCCGGATGCTGATCGGCCGCGAGCTGTTCCGCGAGACCGCCTGATGCCCGTTATCGGGAGCGCTGTCGACCGCCGCTCCGAGGCGTTCCAGACCAATCGCGTGGCGACGGAAGACGCGGTGGTCGAGCTCCGCCGTGTGGTCTCGGCGATAGCGGAAGGCGGAGGAGAGAGGGCACGCGAGCGCCACGTCTCGCGCGGCAAGATGCTGCCGCGGGAGAGGATCGACCGCCTGATCGACCCCGGCGCGCCGTTTCTCGAGCTCTCCCAGCTCGCCGCATGGCGGGTCTACGACGAGGACGTTCCGGCGGCGGGGCTGATCACCGGCATCGGCCCGGTCATGGGGACCGAGTGCGTGATCGTCGCCAACGACGCCACGGTGAAGGGCGGGACCTATTTCCCGCTGACGGTCAAGAAACACCTCCGCGCGCAGGACATCGCGCGCGAGAACAACCTGCCCTGCATCTACCTGGTCGATTCCGGCGGCGCCAACCTGCCGCGCCAGGACGAGGTGTTCCCCGACCGCGATCATTTCGGGCGCATCTTCTACAACCAGGCCACCATGTCGGCGGCCGGCATCCCGCAGATCGCCGCCGTCATGGGCTCGTGCACCGCGGGCGGCGCCTATGTGCCCGCGATGTCGGACGAGGCGGTGATCGTCCGCAACCAGGGCACCATCTTCCTCGGCGGCCCGCCTCTGGTGAAGGCGGCGACCAGCGAGGTGGTGAGCGCGGAGGAACTCGGCGGCGCGGACGTTCATACCCGCGAGTCCGGCGTCGCCGACCACTATGCCGAGAACGACGCGCACGCCATCGCCATCGTCCGGCGCGCGGTCGCGGCGCTCAATCGGAAGAAGAAAGTCGACCTCGTCTGCCGGGAGCCGGTCGAGCCGGAGCACGACCCGGCCGACCTCGCGGGTATCGTGCCGGCCGACTACCGCAAGCCCTACGAGGTGCGCGAAGTCATCGCGCGCATCGTCGACGCGAGCGGGTTCGACGAGTTCAAGGCGCTCTACGGGACCACGCTGGTGACCGGCTTCGCCCATATCTTCGGCTATCCGGTCGGCATCCTCGCCAATAACGGCATCCTTTTCTCGGAATCGGCGCTCAAGGGAGCCCATTTCGTCGAGCTCTGCTGCCAGCGCGGCATCCCGCTGGTGTTCCTGCAGAACATCACCGGGTTCATGATCGGGCGGAAATACGAGGCCGGCGGGATCGCCAAGGACGGGGCCAAGCTGGTCACCGCCGTCGCCTGCGCCGGTGTACCCAAGTTCACCGTCATCGTCGGCGGCAGCTTCGGCGCCGGGAATTACGGCATGTGCGGGCGCGCCTACGGACCGCGCTTTCTCTATATGTGGCCCAACGCGCGGATTTCGGTGATGGGCGGCGAGCAGGCCGCCAACGTGCTGGGCCAGGTTCGCCGCGACGCGCTGGAGGCGCGGGGGAAATCCTGGCCGGAGGAGGACGAGGAGGCGTTCAAGGCGCCGATCCGGGAACAGTACGAGCATCAGGGGAACCCGTTCTACGCCAGCGCGCGGCTGTGGGACGACGGCGTGATCGAGCCCGCCCAAACCCGGACGGTGCTGGGACTCAGTATTTCCGCAGCGCTCAACGCCCCCATCGAACGGACGACCTTCGGCGTCTTCAGGATGTAGCGGCCTGTGTTCCGGTCCGTACTTATCGCCAATCGCGGCGAGATCGCCTGCCGTATCGCGCGCACCTGCCGCCGGCTCGGAATCCGGACGGTCGCCGTCTATTCGGACGCCGATGCCGGGGCGCTCCATGTCCGCGCCTGCGACGCCGCGATCTGCATCGGCCCGCCGCCCGCGCGCGAAAGCTATCTCGACGGCGAAGCGGTACTGGCAGCCGCGCGGGAGAGCGGGACGGAAGCGATCCATCCCGGTTACGGCTTCCTGTCGGAGAACGCCGATTTCGCCGGGGCGGTAAGCGCCGCCGGGTTTGCGTTCGTGGGCGCGCCTTCGGCGGCGATCCGGGCGCTCGGCTCGAAGAGCGCGGCGAAGGCGCTGATGGCCCGCGCCGGGCTTCCGATTCTCGAGGGTTACCACGGCGATGCCCAGGACGACGCGACGCTCGCCTCCGAGGCCGACCGGATCGGATACCCGCTTTTGGTCAAGCCGGCGGCGGGCGGGGGCGGGCGGGGCATGCGCATCGTCCAGGATGCAACCGCTCTGGTCCCGGCTCTTGAATCGGCTCGACGCGAGGCCGCGTCCTCTTTCGGAGACGACCGGCTCCTGCTGGAGCGTTATCTGGCGCCTTCCCGCCATATCGAGGTCCAGGTCTTCGCCGACACCCACGGCAATACGGTCCATCTCTTCGAGCGCGACTGTTCCGTCCAGCGCCGCCACCAGAAGGTGATCGAGGAGGCGCCGGCACCCGGGCTCGCCGCCGCCACGCGCGACGCGCTCGGACGGGCAGCGGTGGCCGCCGCCGAGGCGGTCGGCTATGCCGGCGCGGGCACGGTCGAGTTCCTGCTCGGCGTGGACGGCGATTTCTTCTTCATCGAGATGAATACCCGTCTCCAGGTCGAGCATCCGGTGACGGAGATGGTCACCGGCTACGATCTCGTCGAATGGCAGCTTCGCATCGCGGCGGGCGAGGCACTGCCGGCGGTCCAGGAAGCGGTCGCGCTCGACGGACATGCGATGGAGGCGCGGCTCTATGCGGAGGACCCCGCCGCCGGGTTCCTGCCGTCGACCGGGCCCATCCGGCTCATGCGGCTACCGGGAGGGGAGGCGCGCGTCGATACGGGTTTCGAGACGGGCGACGCGGTGACGCCGCACTACGATTCGATGCTCGCCAAGGTGATCGTGCACGGCACGTCGCGCGCGGCCGCCCTGGCAAAACTCGCGGGCGCGCTCGCCGAAGTCGCCGTGGCGGGCCCCGTCACCAACCGGGATTTCCTCATCGCGATTCTTGCCGAAGACGCGTTCGTCGCGGGCACGCTGGATACCGGCCATCTCGACCGCAATGTCGGAGCGCTCACCGCGCGGGCGGAAGCCCCGACCGATGCCGTGCTCGCTCTCGCCGCGCTCGCGGCGATGAGGGACCGGGATGGCGCGCCTGGCGACGCCGCGTCTCCGTGGACGACGCTCAGGGGCTGGCGCCTGAACGCGCCGGCCCTCCGGGAGGTCGCCTTCCGCTACGATGAGGACATTCTGACCCTGGCGGTGGAAGGCGCGGAATTCCGGTTTCCCGACGGCCGGCGCCGGAGCGTCCGCCCGCTGCCTTCCGAAGCGCCCCTGATCGAAGCCGAAATCGACGGCGAGACGGTATCGGCGGTGGCAATCTGCGATGCCGGCGTGGCGGTTGTCTTCATGCCGAAACGAACCTGGCGGCTCCCGCTGTTCGATCCGGTCGCGGAAGCCGAATCCGGCGCGCGGGATGCAATAACCGACGTCCCGCTCGCCCCCATGCCGGGTGTGGTGGTCGCCGTCAGCGTCGAAAACGGCGACAGGGTGGAGAAGAACCAGCCGCTGCTGGTGATCGAGGCGATGAAGGTGGAGCACACGATCCGCGCGCCCTCGGCCGGGACCGTCGATGCGGTGCATTACGGGGTCGGCGACCGGGTCGACGAGGGTGTGGAACTTGCCGCCTTCACGCCCGACGGAGAGTAGCCCGCCTCTATTCGTCGAAGCCGTAAAGCCGCGCGGGGTTGTCGACCAGGATCTTGCGGCGCAACGCCTCGTCCGGGGCGTAGGACAGGAGGAGCTCGGTCAGATCGCCGTCGTTGGGCATCTGCCCGACGATGTTGGGGTGCGGCCAGTCGGTGCCCCACAGCACCCGGTCCGGCGCGGCCTCGATCAGCGCGCCGGCGAAGGGAACCACGTCGTCGAACGGCGGGCCTGCGGCGGACAGGCGTTCGGCGCAGGAAATCTTGACCCAGAAATCGGCCTCGCGGAGGAAATCGAGGAGCAGCCGGAACGGCGCCTGGCCAAGCCCGTCCCTCACGCGCACCCGCGCCATGTGGTCGATCACCACCGGCACGTCGAGCCGCCCCAGCGCGTCGGCGTTTTCCGCCACGTCCTCGGCTTCCAGATAGAGGACCAGGTGCCAGCCCAGCGGTGCGATCCGTCCGGCGACATGCGCGACATTCGAGAAATCCGGGGGGCCGCTCAAATGACGAGCGAAGCTCATCCTGACCCCGCGGACGCCGCCCTCGTGAAGCCTTTCGAGATCGGCGTCGGTTTCCGTCCCGCCGATCATGGCGACGCCGCGGTAGCGCCCGCCGGCGCGGGCGATGGCATCCAGCATCGCCCTGTTGTCGTTGCCGTGGCAGGTCGCCTGAACGATCACCGCGCGGTCCAGCCCGAGCGTCGCGTGCAGCCGCGTCAGCGCCTCGTAAGGCGCATCCGGCGGCGTGTAGGAGCGTTTCGGATGGTAGGGAAAGACATCGCCCGGCCCGAAGACGTGACAATGCGCGTCGCAGGCGCCCGCCGGCGGCGTGAAGGACGGCGCGCGCGGTTCGGGGTCCGGAGGCTGGCAGGTCTTCATTCGGCGGCCTCCGCGCGCCGCAACCCCGACTCGCCGTCCCAGACCTCGCGCGGGATCAGCACGTTGCCCTCGAACAGCCGCCGTGCCGTACGCAGAAGGGCCGCGCGCCCGACCGTCAAGGAATGCGCGTCGCCCTCGGCCTCGAGCTCGACGGTGAATTCGCCCGACGGATGCTCGACCGAGAGCGTCCGGCGCGGTCCCGGCGGCAGTCGGGCGACATCGTTCGCGACCGAGTCTTCGATCACCGCGGCGGTGGCGACGGTGACCGCCGCCAGCACGCCGATGGCGGCGTGGCAGCGATGCGGGATGAAGCAGCGGGTGCCGATCGCCCCGCCCGCCGAAGGTGGCGAGACCAGGCACATCTTGGGCACCACCTTGTCCGCGACATCGCCCAGGTTCATCGCCGGCCCGATCTTGAGCCGGATCGCCTCGATCCGTCCCTTCAGCGCCGAATCCGCCTCCAGCGCGGCCGGCGTCTCGTTTCCGGTCAGACCGAATGCCGGCGCGGCCATGATCGCGACCGGCATGCCGTTGTCGATGCAGGTCACCTCGACGCCGTCCACGGTCTCGCGCACCGCGCCGGTCGGAAGCAGGCTGCCGCAGGTCGAGCCGGCGACATCGAGAAAATCGATCAGGATCGGCGCCGCCGTTCCCGGCGCCCCGTCGATCCGGGCGTCGCCTTCGTAGGTCACGGTTCCGCCCGGCGTCTCCACGGTCTGATCGCAGAGGCTGTCCGAGTTCACCATTCGGATCCGCACGGTGGACGCGTCGCCGGAGGGCTCGATCAGCCCCTGTTCGAGCGCGAAGGGACCGACGCCGGCCAGCATGTTGCCGCAGTTGGGGGCGGTATCGACCCTGCCCTCGCCGACGACGACCTGGGCGAAGAGATAGTCGAGGTCGACGCCGGGTGCCGCCGACCGGCCGACGATCGCGACCTTGCTGGTCAGGGGATCGGCGCCGCCGATGCCGTCGATCTGCCGCAGATCGTTCGAACCCATCGCGGCCAGCAGGATCCGGTCCCGGAGTACCGGGTCGGCGGGAAGGTCGGAGGCGAGGAAATAGAGCCCCTTCGATGTGCCGCCGCGCATCAGCGCCGCGGGTATCCGGGTCTGCATGGTCGGCCTCGTCTGGAGCCACGGATCGGACCGGGATACAACCCCGGAGGGTCGCGGGCAAGCGCCCGACCGGGGCCGCGGCCCCGTGGCGACGCGGGCTGCTACCGCTATCATGATTTCCACAACACCCCGCCGGGAGAGGAGGCCGATGCGCGTTCGCCCCATGACAGGCGTTGCCGGCGCGGTCGTGCTCGTCGCCGCGACCTTGACCGCGCCCGCCATGGCCGCTGGGGAGATACGGATTGCTTCGGGACGGTCCGGCACGTCGTGGCACGCGTTCGGTGTGGCGCTCGCCCGGCAATACCAAGCCGCCAGGCCGGGCGCGAAGGCCATAACGATTCCCCGCGGCAACGGCTACTGGAACCCCGTCGTCGTCAACGCGCGGCGCGCCGAATTCGGCCTCTCGAACGCCGTCTCGGCGGCATGGGCCTATACCGGGGACGACACCGCGTACCAGAAGAAGAAATACACCCACATCCGCGCGCTGATGGCCGGGCTGCGGCCGGTCTGGCTCGCCGCCATGCTGCGCGAGGACTACATTCGACGCACGGGATTCGTCACCCTCGAACAGGCCTTCCGATCTTCGCGCGCCGCGCCAAGGATCGTCATGGAACCGTTTTCCAGCCTGGTGCCGATCGTCGCGGACAAGATCCTCGTGTCGATGGGCTCCAGCCGCCGTTTGTTGCGCAAGCGCGGCGGCGACGTAATTCAGGTCGCCGCCGCGCAGATTCCCTCGATGATTCGAGGCGGGCGGGCCGACCTCTATTTCGAGGCGTTCGGGCCGCGACGCGCCGCGGCGCTCGGGAAGGCATTCGCGGCCCATATGCGCTTCGTCGACCTGCCCGAGAACGCTCTCGACGCGCTTTCGACCTCCGGATTACCGTATTTTCCCGCGCCGCCGCCCCGGCCCGATGGAAGCCGGGTCGAAACGGTCGATCTGGGCACCATGCTTATCGTTCACCGGGATGTCGGAAACCATGTCGTCCGCGGGATGCTGAAGGTCCTGATCGACGACCGCGAGATTCTTGCCCGTAGCCACCCTGCCTGGCGGGATTACGCGCCCAACCCATACGAAGCGTTGAAGACGCGCGGCGTGCCCATGCATCCGGCCGCCGCCGCTTTCTTTCGCGAGCACGGCTGGACCGCGTTGGCGAAACGGGGACCGGTCCCGCTGCCCCACCCGAAACCGCGGCGCTGAGCCGTGTCGCCCGGGTCTCCACTGGCGAGAGAGGAATCGAACGAATCGAAACAGGAAATTACCATCGTGCTTCCGGTCATAGATTGAATAATATTGTCCTTATTGGAAATTTTTTCCTTGACATGAGACGTGTTTTGAGGTAGATTTGGCATGGTAGAGAAGTCGACGAAGCGGGGATCGCAATGACGCCCGGTTCTTCCCCGCCCATGATCGCGCTGGCGGGCGTAAACAAGCGGTTTGACGGACTCCACGTTCTCAAGGACGTCGATCTCGACATCGGCAAAGGCGAGCTGGTGGCGTTGAGCGGGCCGTCGGGCAGTGGCAAGACGGTGCTGCTCAAGACCGTCATCGGCCTGATCGAGCCCGATAGCGGCAGTGTCAGGATCGATGGGCAGGAGATCGTCGGCATCCTGCATAACGCGCGCGAGGCGGCAATCCGCCGCATCGGCATGCTGTTCCAGCGCTCGGCCCTGTTCGATAGCATGCCGGTCTGGGAGAATATCGTCTTCCGCTCGGTGAACGAGGGTTCGCTCGACCGCAAATCGGCCTTCGAAGTCGCGGTCGAGAAAATCGCCGCCGTCGGACTCGCACCGGAAACGGCGGAGCTCTACCCGGCAGACCTGTCGGGCGGAATGCAGAAACGTGCCGCGCTCGCCCGCGCCATCGCGCACGACCCGGAGATTCTTCTCCTCGACGAGCCGACCGCCGGCCTGGACCCGATCATGTCGAACGTAATCGCCGACCTGATCCGGGAAACCGCCGCCCGTCTTGGGGCGACGGTGCTGCTGGTCACCAGCAACATGGCGGGCGCGCGGCGGACCACCGACCGCTTCGCGATGATGTATGCCGGGCGCATCGTCTGGCAGGGGCCGACCGAGTCGATCGACGACAGCGGCGACCCCTTCGTCGATCAGTTCGTGCACCGCCGCGCCGAAGGGCCGATCGCGATCATGGTCGATTGAACGTAGAGACAGGTTTCTCTGGAACCCGCCTGACATGTCCGCAAAGCTGATTTTTCCCGATGACGTGCGCCCCGATTTCGAAGGGTTCTCGAACGCCGCGTTCGGCTTTCTCCGGGGACTCGCCCGCAACAACGAGCGGGGATGGTTCAACGAGAACCGGGAGACCTACGACACCGAGGTCCGGTTTCCGCTCGAATGCCTGGTCGCCGAGTTCCGCCCGGGCGGCGCGGGCAAGGGGCTGCCGGTGCGCGGCGATCCGTCCAAGGCGATCTTCCGGATTTACCGCGACATCCGCTTCTCGAAAAACAAGCAACCCTACAAGACCCACGCCGGCGCCGTATTGTCGCGGAGCGGCGCGCGCGGCGAGCCGGGCGTCGTCTACATTCACATCCAGCCCGGGAACTGTTTCGTATCGGCCGGGTTCTGGCGGGTCGACCCGCCCACGCTGACGGCGTGGCGCCGGCGCATGGTCGAGGAACCGGAGGAGTGGCTCTCGATCGTCGGGCCCTATGCCGACGGCAAGGATGCCGCCTACATGCGGACGATCTCCGCGCTCAAGACGATGCCGCGCGGCTTTAAGCAGGACGCCGACTCGCCGGTCGCCGAATGGGTCAGGTGGAAGTCTTTCCTGCTGACCCGGGCGGTCGACGACGCTGACGCGCAATCCCGGGATCTGGTCGGGATTATCCGCGAGCACGCCGTCAAATCGGTCTCCCTGCTCGACTACGGCTGGGAGCTCTCCGACATGCCGGCCGACGACGATCCGCGCCGTCACATGCGGGCACCGCGTGCGAGAGCGGACGAGTGGGCCTAGACTGGACCGCATGAGCGAATCCGCGCCCGACCTCCGGACGTTCCTCGCGGCCAATCCGGCGCTGGTGTTCCGGGCCGGCGGCTCTCTCTCGGTGGTCGAGGAGATCACCGCCCTCCTGCACGCGCTGGAGGCGGAGAAGCGTCAGCCCGTCGTCCTGGTCGACGAACCGGTCCGCGCCGACGGAACGAAGAGCGACATGCCGGTGCTGTGCAACCTGACCGGAAGCCGGGAAATCTGCGCGGCCGCGCTCGGGCTCGCCGATCACCGCGACAGCGCGCGGCATTTCGCGGACCTGACCGCGGGAGAGATCGCGCCCGTCGCCGTCGAGCGCGCCGACGCGCCGGTCCAGGCGATCGTGGCGGAGGGCGATCAGGCCGATCTCGGCGCCCTCCCCGCGCTCAAGCAGCACGGCGGCGATGTCGGTCACTACATCACCGCGGGTCATGTGGTGACCGCCGATCCCGAGTCGGGGATCGACAACATGGCGATCCAGCGCTGCTGGGTGCGCGAGAAGCGGCTGATGGGGATCTACCCCTATCCGACCTCGCATAACTGGCTCAACGTCGCGAAGTACTGGGAGAGGGGCGAGCCCTGCCCGGTCGCCATCTGGATCGGGCATCACCCGGCGCTTGTCATCGGGACCCAGGCAAAGTTTGCCTATCCGAAGAGCCATTGGACGGCGGCGGGGGCGGCGCTCGGCGCTCCGGTGCGGCTGGTGCCCAGCATCACCCACGGCGAGACGATCAAGGTGCCGGCGGACGCCGAGATCGTCATCGAGGGCTTCATCCCGCCGCACCGGCTGGAGGCCGAGGGACCGTTCGCCGAATTCACCGGCTACCAGGGCCCGCAGGTTCCCAACCCGGTCGTCGAGGTGACAGCGATCACGCGCCGCGCCGATGCGATCTATCACGATTGCGGCGCCGGCCTAGCGGATCACCTGGTGCCCGACAACATGGCGATGGAGGGCGCGATCTTCGCCATGTGCCGCAACGCGGCGCCGGCGCTCAGGCGGGTGCATGTGCCGATTTCCGGGCGGCGCTTCCACGCCTATCTGCAGTTCGAGAATCCGCGCCCCGGCGAGGTGCGGGACGCGCTGACCGCCGCGCTCTCCTATCGCCGGCTGAAGGCGGTCATGGCGTTCGACGAGGATATCGACATCTTCGACGACTCCCAGGCGATGTGGGCGCTGGCCACGAGGCTGCAATGGGACCGCGACACGATCCGCATCGACCGCCTTTCGGAAGCCAATCTCGATCCCTCCACCCCGCCCGGCGTCAATTCGACCGCCAAGATGGCGCTCGACGCGACCCTCCCGCCGCCGCGCCGCCCCGGCGCGCCCAAACCGGTGCCCCGGGTCAACCGGGTGAACGAGGATGCGCTGGAGGTCGCCAGGGCGGCCGTGGAAGCCGCCGATCCGGCCGGCTGGCCCAAGGTCTGACGGTGGCCGAAAAGGAAGGGAGCGCCGTCTTCGTTTGCTGTCCGTCCTGCGGAGGTTGGTTCAACGCGGTCGCCGCGCTGATTGACCGCGGCGACATCGCGCTTTATTGCCCGTCCTGCACCCACCGCTTTCTTCCCGAAGAGGCGGCCGAGATCGACCGGCCGTAATTTGTATGTCATCCGGTAACTGGCGGACCCCGTTCGTCATCCTGCTCTGCGGCACGACGGTCATGCTGATCGCCTTCGGCGTGCGCATGACCTACGGGCTGTGGATCGTTCCCGCGAGCACCGGGCTCGGCTGGGGTCTGGAGAGCCTGAGCTTCGCGCAAGCAGCGCAGGCGCTGGTGTGGGGATTCGCCGCGCCGGTGATGGGCATAATCGCCGACCGTCGGGGCACCGGGCGGGTGATCGCCGGCTGCGGCATACTCTTCGCGCTCGGGTTTCTGGTCACCGCGAATGCGACGACTCGGATCGAGGCGTTTCTCGGGATCGGCGTGCTGACCGGGCTCGCGATGGGTGGGCTGACGGCGTCGGTCATCCTGTCCGCGATCAGCAAGGTCGTGGAGGACGAGCGGAAGCGCGGTCTCTATGCCGGTATCGCGAGCGCCGGGGGGTCGTCGGGCCAGGTGGTGCTGGTCCCCGTCGTCCAGTCCGTGCTGGATGCGACCGACTGGATGACGACCCTCTTCGTTCTTGCGGCGGTTACCGCGGTGATCATTCCGTTCGCCTACACGATGGTCTCCCGGCGCGAGCATCTCGCCACATCGGGCGGGCAGCAGTCGCTCGGCGAGGCGGTCGGGGAAGCGTTCCGGCATCGCGGATTTATTCTTCTTACCGCCGGCTACTTCGTTTGCGGCTTCCAGACCCTGTTCATGGTGACCCATTTCCCGCCGATGCTGGAAGCCTATGACGTGTCGCGCGAAATGGGAGCGTGGGCGATCGCCCTGATCGGCCTGTTCAACATCCTCGGCTGCATAATCTTCGGCGCGGCCGGCGGACGCTGGCGCAAGAAGAACCTGCTCGCCTGGATCTATATCTTGCGCGCGGTGGCGATGACGGCGTTCATCATGCTGCCCGTCACCGACATGAGCATCGTCGTCTTCTCCTCGGTAATGGGCATATTGTGGCTCGGGGTGGTGCCGCTTACCGGAGGAGTCGTCGCCCAGATCTTCGGCGTCCGCTACATGGCGACGCTGTTCGGTTTTGCCTTCGTGTCGCACCAGCTCGGCGGGTTCATCGGCATCTGGGCCGCCGGCTGGCTGTTCGACATGTTCGGGAACTACCTGATCGTCTGGTGGGCGTCGATCGCGCTCGGCGTGGTCGCCGCCGCCTTCAACCTGCCGATCGACGACCGGCCGGTCGAGCGTCGACCCCTGGCCGCAAGCGACGCCGTCTGAGCTGCGCCACCGGATACCCGCGTCACCGTCGGTGGACCGCGAATCGATTGATGTCATACCAGGTGCTATATTACTTGGTATGATGGAAGTTGTGCGAGGTTCGGACTGCGCACGTTCAAAACCAAGCCCTTCGCGCGGTTCGCCAAGCGCGAGGGAATCACGGATGCCGCACTGTGCGATGCGGCCCGGCGCGCGGAGAGAGGCTTGGTCGATGCCGACCTTCGCGGCGGTGTCGTCAAGCAGCGCATCGCCCGGCGGGGACAGGGGCGATCCGGCGGCTTCCGCGTGATCGTGCTCTTCCGCCGGGGTGAGCAGTCGTTCTTTGTCCACGGGTTTGCGAAGAACGATCGGGACAACCTTCGGCCCGAGGAACTGAGAGCATTGCGGGCGCTAGCGGATGAGATGCTCGGCATGGACGATTCCGGGCTGGAGGCGATGCTGGCGAATGGGATGATCGGCGAGGTGACCTGCGATGGGTAAGCAGTACGGGAGCGAGGTGTTGGCGTCGGTGCACGAGACCGCGCTCGGCATGACCGAGGCGGGCGTCATGTCGAAGCGGACCATGAAGGAGTTCGACGAGATGTGCCTGACGCCGGTCGAAGAAATGCCGCCGGAGAAAATCCGTGAAATCCGACTGCGGGAGAATGCGAGCCAGGCGGTGTTCGCCCGCTACCTCAACGTGACGACGGGTCTTGTGAGCCAGTGGGAGCGCGGCGAGAAGCGGCCGCGCGGTGCGTCGTTGAAGCTCCTGACCCTCGTCGCCAAGAACGGTCTCGGGGCGGTCGCTTGATGTGCGGACGCCGGGGTCTTCACGCCGTCGCGCTGAAGGCGGACGTCACGGGCTGTCGGGTTCGCCCGCCCGCACCCTCCCGGCGCAGGGGTTGACCCCGAACCAGTAGCAGAGTTCCGCCGGCTGGCCGATGTCCCAGAGCGCGAAATCGGCCCGCTTGCCGACCTCGAGCGTGCCGCGGTCGTCGCCCAGCCCGAGCGCCCGCGCCGCCACCCGGGTTATGGCGGACAGCGCCTCTTCCGGCGTCAGCCGGAACAGGGTGCAGGCCATGTTGAGCATCAGCACCAGCGACAGCGTGGGCGACGAGCCCGGGTTGAAATCGGTCGCGATGGCGATGCCGACGCCCGACGCCCGCATCGCCTCGACCGGCGGGAGCCTGGTCTCGCGAAGCGTGTAGAACGCGCCTGGAAGCAGGACGGCGACGGTCCCTGCCTCGGCCAGCGCCTGGATGCCTTCCTCGGATGTGTATTCGAGGTGGTCGGCCGACAGCGCGTCGTAGCGCGCGGCGAGCGCCGCCCCGCCGAGATCGGAGAGCTGGTCCGCGTGGAGCTTGACCGGCAGCCCGTACGACCGCGCGGACGAGAAGACGCGATCGGTCTCCTCCGGAGTGAAGCCGATCCCTTCGCAGAACGCGTCCACCGCGTCGGCGAAACCGGACTCGGCGACCGCCGGCATCATTTCGTCGACCACGAGGTCGATATAGGCGCCTTGCCGGCCCTTGAACTCGGGAGGGAGCGCGTGCGCGCCGAGAAATGTCGTCTTGATGTCGACCGGGATCTCTTCGCCGAGCTTTCTGGCGACGCGGAGTTGCTTGATTTCCGTGTCGGTGTCGAGACCGTAGCCGGATTTGACCTCGACCGTGGTGACCCCTTCGCCGATCAGGTGGCGGAGTCTCGGCACGGCGGCTTCGTAAAGCGTGTCGTCGTCGGCCTCGCGGGTGGCCCGCATGGTGGAGACGATCCCGCCGCCGGCCCTCGCGACCTCCTCGTAGCTCGCGCCGTTGAGCCGCATCTCGAACTCGCCCGCGCGGCTGCCGCCGAAGACGAGATGGGTGTGACAGTCGATCAGGCCGGGCGTGATCCAGCGACCGCCGACGTCGTGCACCGCGCCGGCGAGTGTCCGGGGATCGCCCGGAAGGTCCGCGGCCCCGCCGAGCCACGCGATGCGCCCGCTCTCGACCGCGATGGCGGCGTTGCGGATCGTGCCGTAGGGCTCGCCGCCCGGCACCATCGTCGCCAGGTTGGCGCCGATCCAGAGCCTGTCCCACTTGCCGCCGTCCGCCCGCTCGCGCGCCATGATGCCCTCCCCGGTCCGCGCGCCGAGCATAGCACGCGGCGCGCGTTCCACGGCTCCGCGTTATGCTCTAGGCTCCGGCGCGGAACGGCCCCGGGACCCGCGTCAGAGAGATGACCGAAGGCGAAATTTACGACTTCACGCCGGGCACGACGCCGCTTCTCGTCAGCATTCCGCATGACGGGCGCTCGATCCCCGACGACATCGCGGAACGGATGACCGACGAGGCGCTTCGCATCCCGGATACCGACTGGCATGTCGGGCGGCTCTACGACTTCGCCTGGGAGCTCGGCGCCGGCGTGCTGGCGGCGCGCCATTCGCGTTATGTCGTGGACCTCAACCGCGACCCGGAAGGACGGGCGCTCTACCCGGGAGCGGACAATACCGAAATCGTGCCGCTCCGGACCTTCGACCGGGAGCCGATCTACCGGGACGGCGCGGCGCCCAACGAGGCGGAGATCGAAAGGCGGGTGGCGCGCTTCTGGCAACCCTATCACGACCGCCTCGCCGCCGAGATCGACGCGCTGCGCGAACGGCACGGCGTCGCCGTCCTGTTCGATGCGCATTCGATCCGGAGCGTCGTGCCGCGCTTCTTCGAGGGCACCCTGCCCGATTTCAATTTCGGCACCGCGCGCGGCGCGAGCGCCGATGCCGCGCTTGCCGAATCCGCCTTCCGGGCGCTCGCCTCGGCCGACGGGTACAGCGCGGTCGACAACGGAAGGTTCACCGGCGGCTACATCACCCGCACCTACGGCGCGCCGGCGGACGGGGTCCACGCGATCCAGCTCGAACTGTCGCAGCGCACCTACATGAACGAGACCCACCCGTTCGACTACCGGCCCGATCTCGCCGACGGGGTGAAGCCGGTCCTGCGTGAGATGCTGGCCGCCATGGTGGACTGGACCCGGGCACGCCGATGACGGCTTACGCGTTCGACCGCGTATCGACCCCGGACGGCTGGCTCGCCCCCGGGACCGTCGAGATCGGCGCGGACGGCCGGATCGCCGGGGTCGAGGCGAGGAATCGCGGAGAGCGTATCGGCGGAATCGCGCTTCCCGGCATGCCGAACCTCCACAGCCACGCCTTCCAGCGCGCGATGGCCGGGCTCACCGAACGCGCCGGTCCCGGCGAAGACAGTTTCTGGACCTGGCGGGAGGTGATGTACGGCTTCGTCGATCGGCTCGGCCCCGACGACGCCGAGGCGATCGCGGCCCAGCTCTATTGCGAGATGCTGAAGGCGGGCTACACCGGGGTTGCCGAGTTCCATTACCTGCACCACGCGCCGGACGGCACCCCCTATGAAGACCTCGCCGAAATGGCGGAACGGGTGACGGCTGCGGCCGCGCGCACCGGGATCGCGCTCACCCTCCTTCCGGTGCTCTACAACGCGGGCGGGTTCGGCGCAGCGCCCATAGGCGGCGCCCAGCGCCGCTTCGCCAATGAAGCCGACCGGCTGCTGCGGATCGTCGAGACGATGCGGCAACGGCACGGCGCGGACCCCGGCTTCCGCGTCGGCCTTGCCCCGCACAGCCTGCGCGCGGTCGGGCCGGAGAGCCTGGCGGAGGCGCTCGCGGGGCTCGATTCGCTGGACGGGGAGGCGCCCATCCACATTCACATCGCCGAACAGACCAGGGAGGTGGAGGATAGCGTCGCCTGGTCGGGAAGGCGCCCCGTGGAACGGTTGCTGGAGGCGCATGAGGTCGGTCCTCGCTGGTGCCTCGTCCACGCGACGCACATGACCCCCGACGAGACCCGCGCGCTCGCCGCGACCGGGGCGGTGGTTGGGCTCTGCCCGACCACGGAGGCCAATCTCGGCGACGGGTTGTTCCCGCTTGAAGTGTACCTGGAGGCGGGCGGCCGGCTCGGCATCGGTTCCGACAGCCACGTGTCGGTCAGCCCGGTCGAGGAGCTGCGCTGGCTGGAATACGGCCAGCGACTCGCCGCCCGCCGACGCAACATCGCCGCCCCGCCGCGGGGTTCCACCGGCGCGAGGCTCCACGCCGCCGCGCTGGAAGGCGGGGCCGGGGCGATGGCGAGAGAGACCGGCGCGCTGGAGGCGGGGCGGGCGGCCGACATCGTTACCCTCGACGCTTCCCACCCGCTGCTCGCCGGCAAGGAGAACGACGCGATCCTCGACACTTACGTCTTCGCCGGCAACGCGAATCTGGTGCGCGACGTCATGGTCGGCGGAACCTGGGTCGTCCGCGACGGCCGCCACCCGGAGGAAGAGGACATCGCGAGCGAGTTCGTGCGGACGATGGAGCGGCTGGCGGGGTAGCGAGGTGAAGCTGTTCACCGTCGGCCACTCTGCTCATTCGCTGACCGTCTTTCTGGAACTCTTGCGGCAGCACGATGTTTCAGCGCTCGCCGATGTGCGGTCGGCTCCCTACAGTCGGTATTGCCCGCATTTCAGCAAGGACGCGCTTTCCCGAAGCCTCGGCGATGCAGGCATCGAGTACGTCTTTCTCGGGCGCGAACTTGGAGGGCGGTCCGACGATCCGTCGTGCTACGAGAACGGGCGCATCCGGTATTCCCGACTGGCCCGGCGACCGGAGTTCCGGGACGGAATCGAACGGCTGAAGAAGGGGGCGGCCGATCACCGGATCGCCGTCATGTGCGCCGAGCGGGAACCGCTGGAATGCCACCGGACGATCCTCGTCTCGCCCGCGCTGGAAGAGGAGGGGCTGTCGGTCGAGCATATCCACGCAGACGGTCGCCTGGAGGCGCATGAAGACGCGATGGATCGGCTGATCGACCTAGTGAGGCTTCCCCACGACGACCTCTTTCGTTCAAGGGAGGAAGTCGTGGCGGAGGCGCTGCTTCGCCAGGAAGAGCGCGTCGCCTACAAGATCGACGACGTCGATGCGGGAGAGACCCCGTGAAGCTGTTCACCGTCGGGTTCACGAAGAAGAGCGCGGAGAGGTTTTTCGGCCTGCTGTCCTCGTCCGGCGTCAGGCGCGTGGTCGACGTGCGGCTCAACAATGTTTCCCAGCTGGCCGGCTTCGCCAAGCGGGACGATCTCGCGTTTTTCCTCCGCCGGGTTTACGGCATCGACTACGTGCACCTGCCCGATCTCGCCCCGACGAAGGAGATGCTGGCGGACTACCGCAAGAAACTCATGGGCTGGGACGACTACGAGCGGCAGTTCCTCGACCTGATGCGCGAACGACGCATCGAGAACAGCATCCCGAAAGAGACGATCGACAGCGGATGCCTGCTTTGCAGCGAAGACAAGCCGCACCATTGCCACCGGCGCCTCGTCGCGGAATATCTCGACGAGCGCTGGGGCGGGATCGACGTCCGGCATCTGGGATGACGAACGCCCGGGTTGTGGAGGGCGGCGAGGGGTAGCGTTCCACGTCGAGCCTTCCCAAATCCCTTGCGTGGACCTCGAACCCCAATCGTGTTAAGCAGGTTTTAACTCAAAAACGTATATCCGGCCCGGAAGAGGGGTCGTCATGAAGAAACGCCGAGACCGAACCGGGGACCCGCGCGAACTGCCCGCCTACACGATCTCGGAGGCGGCCCACTATCTTTCCGTGCCGGCGGCTACGATTCGATACTGGTCGTTGGGCCGTGACGGCTACAAGCCGCTGATCGCGGTACCGGCGAAGTCTCCGACGCTCCTCTCGTTTCTCAACCTGACCGAGCTTCATGTGCTGGCCGCGATCCGACGGAAGCACGAAGTCAAGATGCGGAGTATCCGGGAAGCGATCCGGTATCTCGGCAGACACGCGAAGCACGCGGCGGACAAGCGGCATCCGCTGATCGGCCGCGATCTGGAAACGGATGGGCTGGACCTCTTTACCGAACAGTACGGCCAGCTCGTCAATATCAGCCAAGCAGGCCAGACGGCCATGCGGGATGTCATCAGCGCGGCTCTGCGTCGCATCGACCGCGATCCCCGGGGCATACCGATCAAGCTCTACCCGTTTACCCGTGCCGCGCTGGACGACGCACCGGCGATGGTGGTCATCGACCCCGCTCTGTCCGCGGGACGCCCCGTCATTGCGGGTACCGGCCTGGCTACGCAGGCGATCGCGGAACGCTACAAGGCCGGCGAGTCGGTCAGGGATCTGGCGCGGGACTACGAACGCAAGACCGCGGAAATCGAGGAAGCGATCCGGTGTGAGCTCCAGACCGCCGCCTGAGGAGCCGACCCTTTTCCTCGACCGCAATCTCGGAAGACACATCGTCGCGGATCGCCTTCGCTCCGAGGGGATGAAGGTCGAAGTCCATGACGACCACCTCCGTTCCGATGCGCCAGACGAGGATTGGATAGCGCTCGTCGGACAAAGAGGCTGGGTGGCCGTCACAAAGGACAAGAACGTGCGCTACAGGGCCGCCGAACTCGCTTCCATCAAAAGACATTCGGCGCGGGTGCTCGTCGTCCGAACGAAGAACGCAACCGGTCAGGACATAGCCGCTCTACTGGTGGCGGGTCGTCGCCGCATCGCGCGTTTTGCCGAACGCACGCCTGCTCCGTTCGTTGCCGGCATAACCAGAAGCGGTCAGGTGAGGGAATACGAGGGGCTTCAACGCGGATTTTCCGCAAAAGGCTGACGCCGCGCGATAAGGAGGTAAGGGGGTAAGGCGGAGAAACGGCGTCCAGCGCCTCTCGAAAGGGACGGGACGACGCCGGCGCTTCCGCCGCGCTTCCAACCGAGACGGATGCGCTCTATATCCGGCGCTTGATTCACGACTCTTCAGGTGCCGCCATGTCCGCATCTCCAGCTACCGACCGGGTCCGTTTGCGCCGCCGCCATGACCGGGGCGGGTACGACGCAACCGACATCCATCCGATCCTCGACGCCATGCCGCTGTGCTCGGTGGGCTATGTCTTCGAGGGGCAGCCCTATGTGACGCCCACGCTGCAATGGCGCGAGGGCGGCCACGTCTACTGGCACGGCTCGTCGGCCAGCCGGATGCTGCGCGCGGTCGACACCGCGGAGGTCTGCGTGACGGTGGCGATCCTCGACGGGTTCGTCATGGCGCGGTCGGGTTTCCATCACTCGATCAACTACCGCTCGGTGATGATGCTGGGGACCGCCCGCCGGGTCGCCGATCCGGACGAGAAGGAGGCGCGGCTCAAGACCTTCGTCGACGGCTCGTTCCCCGGGCGCTGGGACGTGCTGCGCCCGGCGACGGAACAGGAGTTGAAGGCGACGACGGTGATGACCATGCCCATCGCCGAGGCCTCGTCCAAGGTGCGCACCGGCCCGCCCGGCGACGAGGAGGAGGACTACGCGCTGCCGATCTGGGCCGGCGTCATCCCGGTGCGCGCCGAGGTTCTCGCGCCCGAGCCCGACCCGAAGAACATCGAGGGTGTCGAGCCGCCCGATCACATCCTGAACTTCCGTCTGGGCTGACACCGTTCCGTCAGCCGCCCGCATCCCCCAGGGCGAAACGGCGCAGTACCCGGAAATCGGTTTCCGGCGCCGGCTGGCCGCAGAGGCTCAGCTCCGCGATCTCGACCGGATTGGCCATCGCGGGAAGGGCCGTGCGCGCTATCGCGGCGCCGAACTTCGCCCGGCCCGCTTCGTCCAGCGGGCCGGTCAGGGAGAGATGGAAGCGAAAATCCTCCATGACCCAGGGATAGCCCCAGCGGTCCAGGTTCGTCTTCTCCGATTCGGTCAACCGGTCGGGCCTCCGGCGTTCGATTTCCTCCTCGGTCAACGGCGCGCGGAAGGGGTCGAACGCGCGGACGCAATCCGCCGCGAGCCCCGCCGCCGCGCGCGCCTCCATCGGGGCGAGGACGAGGAAGTCGGACAACACCCGCAACGCCAGCTTTCCGACCGATACCGGTCCGCGCGTTCGGCAGAACGGTTCCAGCGCATCGACGAACGCCGGTTCGTCGCATCGTTCCGCCAGCCGGAACGGCGCCTTCAGCGTCGCATGGAACCCGTAATGCCCCGGCGCCGCGACCGCGTTCCGCCAGTCCTCGACGCTCACCCCGGCGAGATCGGGCGGGGCAGTCGCATCGCGGTCGAGCCAGCGCGCGCCGAACGCGCCGAGCGCGGTGTCCGGCGGGGGTACGTAGTAGAGCGCGTAACGGTACATCGCGGGTCGGCCGCCCTGTTGTTGACGCCGGAGACGGGCTCCAACACCATGCTGGCAGTCATCGCATACGGGGCCGTTTCATGCACGACGTGACTGTCCGGCAGGAGATCGTCGACCGGGTTCTGGCCCGGCGCGGGCGCTACCATCTTTACGACTCGCTCGATCCGGGCGCCACCGCGTTCGTCGTGATCGACATGCAGAACATGTTCTGCGAGCCCGACGCGCCCGCCGAGGTGCCGGCCTCGCGCGGGATCTGCGACAACATCGACCGCCTGGCCGAGGAGGTGCGGGCGCTCGGCGGGCTCGTCATCTGGGTGACCAGCGCGGCCACCTTCGCCAACGGCAAGAGCGATTGGGAATCGTTCATCCGCAACTTCGTCGCCGAGGAGGTGCAGGAGCGCACAATCGAGGCGATGAAGCCGGGCGGCCACGGCGAACAAATCTGGCAAGAGCTAGAACCCGACGAGCGCGATTTGTTCGTCCGCAAGAACCGCTATTCGGCGCTCACCCCCGGCGCCTCGATGCTGCAAACGGTGCTCGCCAGCCACCGCATCCGAAACGTGCTGATCGGCGGGACCAAGACCAATATCTGCTGCGAATCGACCGCGCGCGACGCGATGCAGCTCGACTACCGGGTGATCATGGTCGAGGACTGCAACGCGGCCCTGTCGGACGACGAACACCGCGCGGCGCTGGAAAACATGATCCAGCAATTCGGCGACGTGATGACCGCGGACGAGGTCGTCGCCGCGCTTCGGAAGCGCCGCAATGAGCAATAGGGACCTGGCCGAATTCTCGGCCCTCACCTTCGACTGCTACGGCACGCTGATCGACTGGGAGACCGGCATCTGGGACGCGCTCCAGCCCCTCCTGATGGCGAATCCCGGTTGCGAGGTCGGCCGGACCGAGGCGCTCGCGGCCTTTGCCGAGTCCGAGTCGGTCGAGCAACTTGCGCATCCCGACACGCTCTATCCCGGAATCCTCGCCGCCGTGCACCGCGCGATCGCCGGCCGGTTCGGTCTCCGCACCGACGCCGCGCTCGACGACGCCTTCGGCGCCTCGGTCCGGCTCTGGCCCGCCTTTCCGGATACCGCCGGGGCGCTCAGGCGCCTGAAAAAGCGCTACAGGCTGGTGATCCTGTCCAATGTCGACCGCGCCGGCATCGCCGCCTCCAACCGCAAGCTCGGGGTCGAATTCGATGCCATCTACACCGCCCAGGATATCGGCAGCTACAAGCCCGATCCGCGCAACTTCGCTTACCTGATCGAGAGCCTGGCCGGGCTCGGCATCGAAGCCGGCGAAATCCTGCATACCGCGCAGAGCCTGCACCACGATCACGTGCCGGCGCGGGCGGCCGGGCTCGCCAATGCCTGGATCGACCGTCAGGGGCTGTCCGGGGGCGGCGATTGGGGCGCGACCGCGCCGGTCGACGACATGCCGGAGTTCGACTTCATCTTTCCGACGCTGGGGGCGATGGTCGACGCGGCCGGCCTATGAGCCGTCCTCGACCTTGGCGATCGCCATCTCGATGGCGTCCACGATGCCGATATAGCCGGTGCAGCGACAGAGATTGCCGGATAGTTCCAGCCTGATCCGGTCGCGGTCGGCATCGGGCAGGCGGGTGACGATGTCATACGCCGTCGCCAGCATGCCCGGGGTGCAGTAACCGCACTGGACCGCGTGCGCCTTCTTGAAGGACTCGCGGATCGTCGCCATGACCTCGTCGCCGCCATAGCCCTCGACCGTGCGCACCTCCGCGCCGTGGGCGGCCACCGCGAGCGTGATGCAGGACCGCGCCGGGCGGCCGTCGAGCATGATCGTGCACGCGCCGCATACCCCGTGCTCGCAGGCGGTGTGGGTGCCGGTCAGCCCTTCGTGCTCGCGCAGGAAATCAGCGAGCGACAGCCGGGGCTCGACATCGGCGGTGACGGTCCTGCCATTGACGGAAATCGTGGTCGAGGTCATCGGGACAATGCCTCCCGGGCGGCGCGGACAGTTACGGTCGCATGCACGTTCATGGCGTATCGGTCGCCGGTGTCGGCGAAGCCGGCCGCCGCGATCCCGCTGCCGGCGGCGTCCTTGATCTTGCCCGCGAGCGAATCCGACCAGCCGTCGGCCTCGGCGATCAACCCGGCGACGCCGTCCAGCAGGATCGGAGCGTGGGTCGGGCCGGCGAGCGCGGCACGGCAGTGGGCGCGGTCGGGATCGCGCACGACGACCGCCAACGATTCCGCGAAATCGCCCGGCTTCACGCAGAGCTTGCAGTGGCCCCAGCGGCCGGTGTCGGACAGCCGGGGAACGCGGATCGCCTCGACGATCTCGCCCGGCTCCAGAACGGTGGTCAGCGGGTCGGTGATGAACGCGTCGGCTTCGATGCTCCGCCCGCCTTCCGGCCCCATGACGCCGAGGCTCGCGCCTAGCGCCATCATCACCGGCGCCCAGTCTCCCGCGGGGTCGGCATGGGCGAGGCTGCCGGCGACGGTGCCCCGGTTGCGGACCGCGCGATAGGCGATGCCCGAGGCCGCGCGGCGCATCAGCCCGCCGGTGACGTCCGGGACCTCGCCGTCCTCGACCGCCGAATGGACCACCGAAGCGCCGATGGTCACGCCGTCCTCGCCCTCCGAAACCTCGCGCAGCTCGGCGATGGGCGACAGGTCGACCAGGAGCGCGGGCCGCGCGATCCGGAGGTTGAGCATCGGCCCGAGCGACTGGCCGCCGGCCAGCGGCCGCGCATCGCCGTCGGCGCCGCTCAGCAGGTGGATCGCCTCGTCGAGGCTTTCCGCGCGTGCGTAGTCGAACGGTGCCGGCTTCATCGCGCGCGCCCTCGCTCGATAGCATCGAATACACGGCGCGGGGTGATCGGCGTCTCGGCGATCTCCACGCCCAGACCCTTGAGCGCGTCGTTGACCGCGTTGCCGATGGCGCCGACCGGGCCGATCGCGCCGGATTCGCCCACCCCCTTGATTCCCATCGTGGAGTAGGGCGAGGGCGATTCCATGTAGTCGTACTTGATGTCCGGCACCATCGGCGCCGCCGGCACATGGTAATCGGCGAGCGTCACCGAGAGCGGCTGGCCGTTCTCGTCGTAATCGGATTCCTCGTAGAGCGCGTTGCCGATCCCCTGCGCGTAGCCGCCGATCACCTGGCCCTTGACGACCAGTGGATTCACCCGCGTCCCGCAATCGTCGATGATCGCGTAATCGAGGATCTCCACCTGGCCGGTCTCGGGATCGACCGCGACCACCGCGCCATGCGCGCCGAAGCCAAACACCCCGCCATGGATCTTGTCGTTGTAGCCGGTGGTCACGGTGAGCCCGCCGCGGTCGGTATCGTCGGGCAGGTTCTCGGGGTGGTGGTAGAACGCCTCGGCGATCTCGTCGAGGGTGACGGAACCGCCCGGTCCGCGCACCTCGGCGTTCTCGACCGCCACGTCGGCTTCGTCGCATTGCAGCAGGTGGGCGCCGATCCGCGCCAGCCTGGGCTTGAGCTCGCGGCAGCCCTGGGCCACCGCCCCGCCCGCCACCACGATGCTGCGCGACGCGTAGGTGCCGGTCCCGGCGTAAGCAGTCGCGGTGTCGCCGTGGCGGATCGCGATCCGGTCGGGGTCGATGCCGAGCTCGCTGGTCGCGACCTGGGCCAGCGTCGTCTCCAGCCCCTGGCCGTGGCACTGGATCCCGACCGAGGCCCAGAGCCCGCCGTCGGGGGTGAGCTTGACGGTCGCCATTTCCATCCCCGGCACCAGCTCGATGCCCCAGGCGGAATAGCCGAACGGCCCGGTGCCGTAGGCGGTCTGCTCGTAGAAGCAGGCGAAGCCGACGCCGATCAGCCGGCCGTCGGGCTCCGGCGTCTTCTGGCGCTCGCGCACCGTCCCGGGGTCGATGGCGGCGACGCAGCGCCGGAACGCCTCGGGATAATCGCCGCTGTCGAGATGCTTGCGGGTGACGGTGTCGTAGGGCATCGCTTCCGGCGGGACTAGGTTGTCGAGGCGCACCTCCCACGGCTCGCGACCGACGGTGCGCGCGATGGCGTCCATGGTGAGCTCGTCGGTGAAGCAGGCGCCCGGCCGGGCGACGCCCCGGAACGGCTGGCTCGGCGGCTTGTTGGTGCAGACCGTGACCGAGCGGCCGTTGAGCGCGTCGACCGTGTAGGGTCCTTGCAGATTGCCGACGCCGGTCGCCGCCTCGACCCCGATCGGCCAGGGCCAGGGCGAATAGGCGCCCGCGTCCACCACGCATTCGACCTCCATGCCGAGGATCTTGCCGATTTCGTCGGTATAGGCGGTCATGGTGTACTGATGGTTGCGGCAGTCGGCGTCGCAGATC
The DNA here is from genome assembly GCA_965202835.1 of Alphaproteobacteria bacterium. Classification (GTDB taxonomy): domain Bacteria; phylum Pseudomonadota; class Alphaproteobacteria; order MPNO01; family MPNO01; genus MPNO01. The sequence continues at coordinate 69,129 of CBDBCA010000006.1, forward strand.
AGGTGTTCGAGGCGATCCTGGATCCACTTGATCGGACGGCCCAGCCTGAGCGAGGTCCAGCACACCGCCATCGTCTCGCCGTCGAGATGGGTCTTCAGGCCGAACCCGCCGCCCACGTCGGGGCAGATGACCCGGACATCGTTGATCTCAAGCCCGAGGAAATGGGCGATCCCGCGCTGCATCGGGTGTGGCAGCTGGTGCGACATCCAGACGACCAGCTCGTCGAGCCGGGAATCGTGATGGGCCAGCGCGCCGCGCCCTTCCATCGGGAACGGCGTCTGCCGCGCCATGCGGAACCGCCGATGGACGGTGTGGGCCGCCGCCGCCTTGGCCGCTTCCAGGTCCCCGTTCTCGTACGCCGTCTCGCAGCACACGTTGTCGGCCCAATGGTCGTGAACCAGCGCCGCCGAGGGCTCGCGCCCGTCGTTCATGTCGACGACCGCCGGAAGCTCGTCGTACTCGACCTCGATCGAATCCGCGATGTCCTCGGCCTCGGCGCGGGTCGGCGCGACCGCGATGGCGACCTGCTCGCCGGCGTAGCGCACCTTGTCTTTGGCGAGCACCGGAAAATCGGCGCCCTTGAATCCAGGGAAGGAGGCGGTCGAGCGGATCGGCCTGATGTCCGCCATGTCGGCCGACGTGAACACCTGCCCCTCCGCGCCCTTGGGCGCCGTTATCGAGAGCAGTCGCCCATGGGCGATCGGCGCCCGGTTGAACGCCGCGTGCCACATGCCGGCGAGCTGGACGTCCGGGGTGAATTCCCCGGTGCCCATGAGAAACCGGTCGTCCTCCTTGCGCGCGATGCTCGCGCCAACCCCACGGTCACTCAAGGCCGCCTCCTGAAGCGGTGTCTGCGACGGGCGGTTCGCGCCCGGATTTCCGGGGGCCAGACTATAGCGTTACAGGACTGGATTGAAGCGCTGCGGGTCTCCCGGCGGAGCCGAATCGGCCCGACGTCGCCGGCGCGCTTGAGCGGTCCCGGTAGAGTGTCCGCGTCGGGCGAATACGGTCTCGGAACATCCGAAGCCTGGACGATATCGGTCCACAGCGCCGCCGGGACGTAGCGCGACAGATGTCTTGGGTTGGTGGTGGCGACGATTACGTCGGCCCTGTCCAGCGTCGCGGCCTGCGCAGCCAGGATCACGTCGGCGTCCAGTGCGGGATCGGGCGCGGTCGGCCGACCCTCCCTGCGCGCCTCGGCCCAGAACATTGCGGCCTGGCGCATCGCCGGAGTCTGGATGGGCAGATATTCGACCTGTGCGATGAAAGCGTCGAGCCGTCCGATACCAGCTACGCGGCGCGCCCTGATCAATTCGCGCCGTACCTCGTAGTCGGCGATTTCGGGGAGAAGCACGACCGCGCCACCGGCGATCGCATCGACTACCGACCGCCCGCAGGCCTCGGCCGATGGCGACGCCCTGGGATTCGTGATCAAGCCGATTGGACCGCTGTCGAGCAGAACGGTTCGGCTCACCAACTGCGGCCCTTCAACTCCTCGGGAAAGAGCTTCCGCACGGATGAACGTTCGCTGTCCAGGCTTTCCACCAGGCAGTCAACCGTTTCCCGCTGCTCGCCGCGATCCTGCATGTCGGCCCACGAGCGGATTAGCGCGGCCACAGCCTCTGCGCGTCCCTCAGATGGCTGGCTCTCGCGGGCCAGTTCGGCGAGTTCCGGATTTGTCAGGTAGAGGCCGCTCTTCGCGCACAGCAGCCAAATGGTGTTGTCCACCATCACCACGGGCATGCCGGCGGATGTCGCAACCTCCTGCACGGCACCCATGATGGCCAAGTACGAATCTCTGGAGGAGAGAGAAGGTGCAGTTCTACCGCTTCTGTCGGACCAATTTCGGAAGGGGACCAGGCCGAACGAAGCCACGGCTCGCGTAATGTGGCGGTCGGGCTTGGCCACGTCGAAGCCTAGGTTCTTTAGCGCCTCGGCCGCCAGGGCCACCCCGAAGGCCGGAAGCTTGTACTCGCTCCGGGATCCCAGACAAACCGCCGCCTGCTTGGGATCTCCGTCAAGATGCCGAACGAGCGAAGTGAAGTAGCTCTCGGCCGTGCCGTGGACGCGGCTATGTTCGTTCAACAGCCGTGCAGTGTCGATGAGACTGACGAGGTCTCTCCGAAGGGTCACGGAACTCGCCTTGCGATCGAGGAACCAGGGCAGGAACCGGTCGCCGATCTCGCATTCGGAAAGCTCGGCGTACCACGTCAGGTCGAACCCTGAGAACAACTCCGCAAGGTCCGCCTGAACCCGTTCGATTTTCGACCAGTCCGTGTTGTTCGACAACACGGCCATCAGGAGTCCCTTGAAGGTTTCGTCGTCGCTCCATTCCCGGCCGTCCGTCCTGGCTTCGACCGCCGCTACCTGGTCGAAGCCGTCGATCCGGCTGCGCCAGCCCTCGAGAGACGAGTCCAAACGGGTCTCGATGTTTTGCCAAAGCGCCAGTGACGTCACTCCCCGAACCCCGCGTGAGTTCCCAGATATTGCCTCATCTCTGCAAGTTAGGCCTCGTCACCGCGGAAATACAGTATCGGCTGCAGGGGCGGGAACGATTTCAGCAAGTCCCGACCCGCCCTAATGAACCGTCTGTCCGCCGTCGACGACGAGCGCCGTGCCGTGGATGTAGGAGGCGGCGTCGGAGGCGAGGAAGATGGCGGCGTTCGCCACCTCGTCGCAGGTGGCGAGGCGCTTGAGGAGGGCGAGCTCCTCGACGGCCTTGCCGTCGACCATGCCGGAATCGATGTAATGCCTGACGCGCGGCGACAGCGTGGCGCCCGGGCAGAGCGAATTGACGCGGATGTTCTCGGTTCCGTAATCGACCGCGAGCTGGCGGGTGAGCGAGACCATGCCGCCCTTGGCCGCGCAATAGACCGGCATCTCGGGATGGCCGATCAGCCCGAAGGTCGAGGCCACGTTGACGATCGATCCGCCGCCGGGTGCGCCCCTCATCATCGGGATGAAGGCGCGGCACATGTAGAAGACGCTGGAAAGGTCGGTCGCGATGATCCGGTTCCAGTCGTCGGTCTCCAGATCGACGATCTTCTTCACGAAGTTGGTGCCGGCGTTGTTGATCACCGCCTTGATGTGGTCGTGGCGGCCGGCGAGGGTTTCGCGGAGTCCCTTGATCTCGGACTCGACCGACACGTCGACCCGGTAGGATTCGCAGGCCGCGCCGGGGATCAGAGCCTCGGTCTCCTTCAGCTTCTCCATCGTCTTGCCGACCAGGATCACCGTCGCGCCGAGCTCGGCGAGCACCTCGCAGCAGGCCTGGCCGATGCCCGACCCGGCGCCGGTGACGATCACCGGCCGACCGTCGAATTTGAGCTTGTCCAGCATGTCCGATCCTATTCCGCGGCGACGCGCTCGAAGCCGCGATAGGCCTCGTTGCCCACCGGCTGGAGCGCCGGCATCACCTCGCTCGCGAACAGGCGGATGTTGCGCTCCGTGAGGTCCGCCGGAAGCGTGCCGAAATGCAGGAGGCCGATGAAATTGGCGAAGCCGAGCTCGCGGTGGCAGTGGAGGATGCGCTCGCGCACCGTGTCGGGGCTGCCGACAATGACGATGCCGAGCTCCATCATCTTCTCGATGGTCTGGTTCCCCGCGATCGAGCGCTTGTGCTGGCGCACCCGCTTGTAGGAGCTCATGCCGAGATAGCCCGGCGGGAACAGGATCTCGAAGGGGAGCGCGAGAAAGCGGTTGAACAACGCCTCCATGTGTTCCTTCGCCTCGGCGACGGCCTGCTCGTCGGTATCGGCGACATAGACCGGCGCCGTCCAGCCGAGCTGTTCCGACGACGCGGTGTAGCCGTACACGGTCTCGCAGGTCTCGCGGTAGAAGTTGAGGAACCGGCTCACCGACTCGAACGGGCTGTAGTTCTGCAGATAGACGTAGCGCCGGTCGGGATGGGCGGCCCACTCGATGGTCTCCGTCGAGCCGAGCGACGGGCACCAGATCGGCGGGTGGGGCTGCTGGTAGGGGCGGGGCCAGACATTGACGTATTCGAAGTGGAAATGCTTGCCCTCGAAAGCGAACGGCCCGGTCTCGGTCCACGCCCGGACGATCAGGTCGTGCGCCTCGACATGGCGTTCGTGCGAGGTGGTCGGGTTGGCGGCGAGCGACCAGAACTCCGCGCCGATGCCGCGGACGAAGCCGGTGATCAGCCGCCCGCCCGAGATGCAGTCCAGCATCGCGTGCTCCTCGGCGAGCGTCAGCGGGTGTTCGCGGAGCGCGAAGGCGTTGCCGAGGATAGCGAGCTTGCAGGTCTCGGTGCGCCTGGCCAGCGCGGCGGCCATCACCACCGGAGAGGGCATCAGCCCGTAGGCGTTCTGGTGGTGCTCGTTGACGCTGATCCCGTCGAAGCCGAGCTCGGCGGCGAGCTCCAGCTCGTCGAGATAGCGGTTGTAGAGCGCGGCCCCCTTCTTCGGGTCGAAATCCGAGTTGGGATAGGTGACCCAGGCCGATTTGTGCTTCGCCCTGAGCGCCATGTCCATGTGCGCGTAGGGCATCAGGTGGAACATCGTGATCTTCATGCCGCGTGCTCCTTCCCCGGAGGCGCGATCAGGCGGCGTGGCGGTCGCAGAATCCCGTCACCGCGTCGATGAACGCCCCGGTCCGCTCGATATTGGGCAGGTGGCCGCAATCCTCGATCATGGTCACCGTCGAGCCCGCGATCAGCCCGCCGAACTCATCGGCGTAGTCGGGTGGGATGATCCGGTCGGAATCGCCCCAGATCACATGCGTCGGCACGTCGATCCGGTGCAGCCACTTGCGGAGCGCCGGGTTGAACAGGCGCGGCTGCCAGGCGAGGCGAGCGGTCGCGACCTTGTTCTTGATGATGATGTCCTGCTGCTCCTCGGACGGCTCCATCGCCAGCATCTGCTCCGCCAGCGCGTCCGACTTGAACAGCGCCCGGGCGAGCTCCTCGTCGTCCATGATGAAGAGGTCGGCCGCCGGCTGGCCCTTGATCCGGATCCCGGCGGCGCCCACCAGGGTGAGCGAGGCGAGGCTGTGGGTCGAGCGCACCGCGATCTCGAGCGCGATCCAGCCGCCGAGCGACTGGCCGACGAGATGCACGTTCTCGAGCCCCTGTTCCTTGATGAAGTCGAGATAGAAATAGGCGAGGTCGTCGACCTTCTCGACCCAGCCCGGCTCGTCCGATTGCCCGAAGGTCGGGTGGTCGGGCGCGATCACGTCGTAGCGGTCCGACAGGCGGTCCAGATAGGGCAGCCATCCCGGGATTCCGCCCGCGCCGTGCAGGAACAACAGCGGCTGGCCGCTGCCTCCCCGACGCAGGAAGACCTTGCCGCCCTTGTAGTCGATCGTGCTCTCGCCGCACGCTGCCATTACGTCTCTCCCCTGCGCGGATCGGCCGCGAAACGCCCGGTCACGACTCCACCTTCTCGTGCCCGCCGAGCCCCGGACGGTATTTCTTGTCGAGGAAATCGCCGATCCCCTCCTTGCGGAAAGCGTCGTCCTGGCGCCGTGTGTGCTGCGCCTCCATCGCCGAGGCGTAGTTCATCGCGGTGTCCCAGTCCATGTCCAGCGAATGCCGGTAGGCTTCCTTGGTCGCGCGCAGGGCGGACGGGTCCTTCGCGGCGATGTCGCGGGCGGCCTCCATCACCGTCTCGCGCAACTCGTCGAGCGGCACCGAGAAATTGACGAACCCGATCTCGGCGGCGGTCTTGCCGTCGAACGGCCGGCCGGTCATCGCGTACCAGAGATAGTCGCGCGGCCGCAGCAAATTCCCCATCGACTTCGATACGCTGCCGCCAGGAAACATCTTGAAATTGATTTCGCTCAGCCCGAACCGGGCCTCGTCGGCGGCGACCGCGAGGTCGCAGGCTTCCACGATGGTGAACGCCCCGCCGTAGCAATGTCCGTTGACCATCGCGATGGTGGGCTTGGGAAAATAGCGGATCGTCCGCCCGCGCCATTCGATCGAGACCCGCGTGACCCGGTCGTATTCGGCCGGCTTGTCCTTGAGCTCGATGAAGAACTCCTTCAGGTCCATGCCGGCGGAGAAGGCGTCGCCCGCCCCGGTGATCACCACCACCCTCGCGTCGTCGTCGTAGCGCAGCTCTTCCAGCGCCTCCGTCACTTCGTCATGGAGGCGCGGGTTCATCGCGTTCTTCTTTTCCGGCCGGTTGAGCGTCAGGACCGCGACACCGTCGTCGCGATCCACCCGAATTGTGTCGTAAGCCATCCCCGTCCCTTCCCGGATGCGGGTAAATTCGTTAGTCACCTAACGGTCGCCGCTCCGGCTGTCAATCCGACCGCCGGGCCACGCCTGTTCCCCCCCCGCCGCGAAGTATTATCTTAGCCGCCATGCCGCCCGACGACCAATTGTCGCCCGAAGACACCGTGGGCTTTCTGCTCTGGGATACGACGAGGGCGTTCACCACGCGGTTTTCCAAACGGATTGCGATGCACGGCGTGACTTTCGGGCTGTGGCCCTTCCTGCGCGCGCTCTGGGAGGAGGACGGTCTCACCCAGCGCCAGCTCTCCGAGCGGGTCCGGATGAAGGGCTCGACCACGGTCGCGGCGGTCAACCGGCTGGAGGAGCGCGGCCTCGTCAGGCGGACGCATAACGAACATGACGGGCGCAAGATCAACGTCTTTCTGACGCCCGAGGGCAGGCGCATCTACGACCTGGTAATGCCGGAGGTCGCGGCGATCAACCGGCAGGGCGTCGACGGGCTGTCGAAGGCCGAACAGGAGGAGCTCAAGCGCCTGCTGCGCGGTCTGCGCGGCAACATGAGGGTGGGCGGCGAGAATGGTGCGTGAGCGAATCCGCGCGCGCTAGGCACCGGCTCGGGTTTCTCGCCACGGCGGTCCTGCTCGGCGTGTTGATGGCCTCGCTGCCGCTTTCGGTGGATTCCACCCTGCCGTCGATGCCGCTCGCGGCCGCTGATTTCGGGGTCTCCGACGGCGCGATCCAGTTCAGCCTCAGCGTGTTCCTGGCCGGCATCGCCGCGGGACAGCTCTTCTACGGCCCGGTCTCCGACCGCTTCGGCCGGCGCCCCGTCCTGCTCGTCACCTTCATCGTATTCGTGGCGTCCGCCGCCGGATGCGCGCTGTCCGCGTCGATCGAATCCTTCATCGCGCTCCGCTTCGTCCAGGGTCTTGCCGGCTGCGCTGCTTCGGTGCTGGGCCGCGCGATCGTCCGCGATCTGTTCGACCGCGAACAGGCGGCGAAGATGCTGGCCTATGTGATGACGATGTACGGATTGGCACCGATCGTCGGCCCGATCTTGGGCGCGCATCTGACGGTCGCGGCGGGCTGGCGCGCGATCTACTGGTTTCTCGCGATCTACGGACTCTTCGCGCTCGCCGCGGCCTGGCGCGCGCTCGGGGAGACGGTTCCCGAGCGCCGGCTGGATGCGATCCGGCCCGGCCCGCTGGCGCGCACCTATTCGCGGGTGCTCGGCAACCGGGTCTTCGTCGGCTACATGCTGATGCTGAGCGCGTGCTATTGCGGGCTGTTCGCCTTCCTCGCCGCTTCCTCGACGAGCCTGATCAACCACGTCGGGGTTTCGGTCGAGGATTACGGTTATCTCTTCGCCGGCTGCATGGTGGCCTATGTGTTCGGAAGCTGGCTGACCGGACGCCTGGTCGGCCGCCGTTCGATCCACGGCATGATCGTGACCGGCGGGACGACGATGACCTGCGCCGGTGTCGTCATGGCGGCGCTCGGCCTCTCAGGGATCGATACGGCGTGGGCGATCGTGGTTCCGATGGCGATCTACATGTTCGCCTTCAGCTTCATCGTTCCCTCCGGCCAGGCCGCCGCGATGTCGATCTTCCCCGATATCGCCGGCGCGGCGTCCTCCATGATCGGTTTCGTGCAGCTCTCCCTGAGCGCGCTGACCGGGCTTCTGGTCGGCCATTTCGCCGACGGCACCCAGGTCCCGATGACGGTGGCGATCGGCGTGGTGTCGTTGTGTCCGATCCCGATCTACCTCGCGGTGGTTCGCGCGCGGAGGTGAGTCGCGTTCCTATCGCCCGCTTCATCTGCTAAACCCCTCCGCGCCGGAAGATCGGGGCACGAGCCGAATGATCCCGCGCTATTCGCGAAAAGAGATGGCGGCGCTCTGGGCGCCCGAGACCAGGTTCCGCATCTGGTTCGAGATCGAGGCCCATGCCTGCGACGCGCAGGCGGCGCTGGGGCTGATCCCCGAATCGGCGGCGAAGGCGGTGTGGGAACGCGGCGCCTTCGAGGTCGCGCGGATCGAGGAGATCGAGCGCGAGACCCGGCACGACGTGATCGCCTTCCTCACCAACCTCGCCGAGCATGTCGGGCCGAAGGCGCGCTTCGTGCACCGGGGCATGACGTCGTCCGACGTGCTGGATACCTGCCTCGCGGTGCAGCTCGCCCGGGCCGCGGACCTGCTCGATTCCGGCATCGCCGCGGTGATGGACGCGCTCGAACGCCGCGCGCGCGAGCACAGGCTGACCCCCTGCATCGGGCGGAGCCACGGTATCCACGCCGAGCCCACAACCTTCGGGCTCAAGCTCGCCGGGCACTACGCCGAGTTCGCGCGCAACCGCGCCCGCCTCGCCGCCGCGCGGGCCGAAATCGCGACCTGCGCGATATCCGGCGCGGTCGGGACGTTCGCGAACATCGATCCGCGCGTCGAGGCGCATGTCGCGAACAAGCTGGGGCTCGCCGTCGAGCCGGTCTCGACGCAGATCGTACCGCGCGACCGGCATGCCGCGTTCTTCGCGACGCTCGGCCTGATCGCGTCCGCCGTCGAGCGCCTCGCAACCGAGATCCGCCATCTTCAACGGACCGAGCTGCGCGAGGCCGAGGAATATTTCGCGCCGGGGCAGAAAGGCTCCTCCGCGATGCCGCACAAGCGCAACCCAGTGCTGACCGAGAACCTCACCGGGCTGGCCCGCATCGTGCGGTCCCACGTGACGCCCGCGATGGAAAACGTCGTCCTGTGGCACGAGCGCGACATCTCGCATTCCTCGGTGGAACGGATGATCGCGCCGGACGCGACGGTGACGCTGGATTTCGCGCTGGCGCGGCTCGCCGGCGTGGTCGACCGGCTGGTGGTCTATCCCGAGCGCATGCGCGAGAACCTGGACGCGCTCGGCGGCCTGATCCACTCGCAGCGCGTGCTGCTGGCGCTGACCGAAGCCGGAATGTCGCGCGAGGACGCCTACGCCGCCGTGCAGCGCAACGCGATGGCCGTCTGGGAGAGGGGGGGCGATTTCCTGGCGCTATTGCAGGGCGATGCCGAGGTGACGCGGTTGCTGGACGAGGACGCGCTCGCCGGGCTGTTCGACCTCGACTACCACCTCGCCCATGTCGACACGATCTTCGACCGCGTCTTCGGAGCGGGTTAGCTCTCGCTTTCGACCTGCTCGGCGGCGATCGGCATCAGGCGATCCATTTCGCCGCGCACTTCAGCGGCGGTGACGCCCTTGCCATCGAGGTCTTCGGCGACCTTGCGGAGCACGTCGTCGTCGCCCGGCTCCTCGAAATCCGCGACCACGACTTCCTTCGCGTAAGCCTCGGCGTCGCCGCCCGAGAGGCCGAGCCTTTCGGCGGCCCAGAGTCCGAGCAGCTTGTTGCGCCGGGCGGTGGCCTTGAACTGGAATTCCTGGTCGCGCCTGAACTTGGCCTCGTATCCCTGCTCGCGCTCGTCGAAGGTCGTCATCGCCTTCACTCTCCCCTGGACCCGTCTACGGCCCCCGGAGGGCCGACCCGCCTTATATAGTGCCCCCCGTGCCGCCCGCAACGACACGGACCGATCGATGTGCACGCTTGTCATCCTGAGGAGGCCCGGCCACGACTGGCCGGTGCTGATCGCCGCGAACCGGGACGAGAACGCGGAACGGCCGTGGCGCGCGCCGGGCCGCCATTGGCCGGACCGTCCGGAGGTGGTCGCGGGGATGGACGAGCTCGCCGGCGGCACATGGCTCGGGCTCAACGATCATGGCGTGGTTGCCGGGGTCCTGAACCGGCCGGACTCTCTCGGCCCCGATCCCCGGCTCCGTTCGCGCGGAGAGCTGGTGCTCGAAGCCCTCGATCACGCCGATGCCGTCGCCGCGGCGGGGGCGCTTTCCGCCATCGACGGGCGCAGCTACCGGAGCTTCAACCTCGTGATCGCCGACAACCGGGACGCCTGGTGGCTGCGGGGGTTCGGCCCGGACGGCGATCCGAGGCCCGCGCTGCGCGAGGTCGGCGAGGGCCTGTCGATGGTCACCGCCCACGACCTGAACGACGAGGCGGGCTCCGCCCGCACCCGGCTTTATCTGCCGCGCTTCCGCGCCGCCGCCGCGCCCGATCCCGCGTCCGGCGACTGGCACTCGTGGACCCGGATCCTCGCCGCGCGCGACAGCCTGCCCGGAAGCGGCCCGGGAGAAGCGATGACGGTGGTCACCGGAACCCCGTTCGGAACCCTTTCGAGTTCCCTGATCGGCCTGGCGGCGCCCCATGTCGACGGCGGCGGAACGGTTTTCCTGTCGGCGTCGGGCCGGCCCGGGGAGGCGCCCTATCTGCCGGTCGAATGACGGTCCGCCGCGTTTCGCGCCGGCAAACGAACGCCGCCATTGTTAGAAGCCGCGCAAATTGCTATATGAATCGGGCGGTCGCGAAGGCGCGCCGCTTCCCCTTTCCTGACTTCGAGTCGCAAGCCATGGCCCGCCGCAGACGGATATACGAGGGCAAGGCCAAGGTCCTTTTCGAAGGACCCGAGCCCGGAACCCTCGTCCAGTACTTCAAGGACGACGCCAGCGCGTTCAACAACGCCAAGACGGGCACGATCACCGGCAAGGGCGTCCTGAACAACCGGATCTCCGAGTATCTGATGCTCAAGCTCGCCGAGATCGGGATCCCGACCCATTTCGTGCGACGGCTCAACATGCGCGAGCAGCTGATACGCGAGGTCGAGATCATCCCGGTGGAGATCGTCGTGCGCAACGTCGCCGCCGGATCGATATGCGAGCGCTTCGGCATCGCGGAGGGAACGCCGCTGCCGCGCTCCATCGTCGAGTACTACTACAAGGCCGACGATCTCAACGATCCGCTGGTCGCCGAGGAGCACATCACCGCCTTCGGCTGGTCGACGCCGCAGGAGCTCGACGAGATTATGCACATGTCGCTCCGGGTGAACGATTTCCTCACCGGGCTGCTTGTGACCGTCGGTATCCGGCTGGTCGACTTCAAGCTGGAATACGGCCGGCTCTGGAACAACGACGAGATGCGCATTGTGCTCGCCGACGAGATCAGCCCGGACAATTGCCGGTTGTGGGATCTCAAGACCAACGAGAAGATGGACAAGGATCGATTCCGCAGGGATCTCGGAGGCGTCGAGGAAGCCTATCAGGAGGTCGCGCGCCGTCTCGGCATCCTGCCCGAAAGCGCGCCCGGCGACCTGAAGGGTCCGGCGGTGATGCAATAGCGCCCCGGTGAGGGCGCGGATCCATATCACGCTCAAGAAGGGCGTGCTCGACCCGCAGGGGAAGGCGATCCGCCAGGCGCTGGCGGCGCTCGGGTTCGCGGGGGTGGACGAGGTCCGCCAGGGCAAGGTGATCGACATCGACCTTGCCGAGACCGACCCGGACCGCGCCCGGCAGAACCTCGAAGAAATGTGCGAGCGGCTGCTCGCCAATACGGTTATCGAGGACTACGAGATCGACCTGGCGAAATGATGCGCGCGCCCGCCGCCCTCCCCCGGCCCCTTCCGCAAGCGGGAGGGGAGAAGATAGGTAAGGGCACCGCGAGTCCCCCTCTCCCTCGCGGGGAGAGGGCGGGGGTGAGGGGCCGGCCATGAACCCGCCCGTGGGATCGGCGGCGTGAAGACCGCCGTCATCGTCTTCCCCGGATCGAACTGCGACCGCGACAGTGCGGTGGTCGTCGAAGCGGTCACGGGGCGGGCGCCGGCGATGGTGTGGCACGGCGACACCGCGCTGCCGCCGGTCGACCTGATCGTGATTCCCGGCGGCTTCGCCTATGGCGACTACCTGCGGTCCGGCGCGATGGCGGCGCATTCCCCGATCATGCGCGAGGTTGCGGCGCGCGCCCGCTCGGGCGTCGCGATACTCGGCATCTGCAACGGCTTCCAGGTACTGACCGAGACGGGACTCCTGCCCGGCGCGCTGATGCGGAACGCGGGGCTGCGCTTCATATGCCGGGACGTGGCTCTTTCGGTCGAACGCGACGACACGATCTTCACCGGCCGCTATCGGGCCGGCGCCACCGTCACCATGCCGGTCGCCCATAACGACGGAAACTACATCGCCGACGGCGAGACCGTCGCCCGCCTGGAGGGCGAAGGGCTGATCGCCTTCCGCTACCGGGAAAACCCCAACGGCTCCACCGCCGCCATCGCCGGCATCTTCGATCCTGGCCGGCGCATCCTCGGCATGATGCCGCATCCCGAACGCGCCGCCGAAGCCGTGCTCGGCGGAACCGACGGCCGCGCGCTGTTCGAAGCGCTGGCCGAGAGCCTGACCGCCTGACATGGCCTTCGTACCGATCAACGACGAGAACCCGCGGATCTGGATCCGCTACCACTTCGTCACGATGGCCCTGATCGCGGCCTGCGTCCTCACATTCCTGTGGCAGCTCGGCCTGTCGACGCGGGAGCACGAGGTTGCGTTTTTCCGTTACGGCGTCATTCCCGCGGTGCTTTGGGGGAACGCGGCGCTGCCGGCGGAAGCCGCCGTCGTGCCGTCGCCGGTGACGTTGTTCACCAGCATGTTCCTGCACGGTGGCTGGCTGCATCTGATCGGCAACATGCTGTTCCTCTGGGTGTTCGGCGACAATGTCGAGGACGCGATGGGCCACCGCCGCTTCATCGTCTTCTACCTCCTGTGCGGGACCGTCGCCGGGCTCGCCCATGCCGCCAGCGTCCCCGGATCGACGATACCCACGGTCGGGGCGAGCGGAGCCATCGCCGGCGTGCTCGGCGCCTATTTCGTACTTCACCCCAAGGTCGGCATCTGGGGACTCCTGTTCGGGATCATTCCGATCAAGCTGCCCACCGTGATCGTGCTCGGAAGCTGGATCGGGCTCGAAGTGCTCAACGCGCTCACCGTCCGCAGCGAGGGCGCCGGCATCGCCTGGTGGGCCCATGTCGGCGGTTTCGTCGCGGGCGCCGTGCTGATCTTCTTCTTCCGGCAGTCCCATGTCGTGCTGTGGGACAGCCGGCCGGGCGCCCGCATACGCCGGCCGATATCCTTCGCCTCCCGGCGGGGGCCGTGGGGCCGCCGCGGGTGATTACGCCGGAAATCGTCGCCGAGCACGGGCTCAGCGAGGACGAGTACATGCTCCTCCTCGACATCCTCGGGCGCGAACCGAACATGGTCGAGCTCGGCATCGCCTCGGCGATGTGGTCCGAGCACTGCTCCTACAAGTCGTCCCGGGCATGGCTCGCGACCCTGCCGACCGATGCGCCGTGGGTGATCTGCGGCCCCGGCGAGAACGCGGGCGTGGTCGATATCGGGGAAGGCAAGGCGGCCGTCTTCAAGATCGAGAGCCACAACCACCCCTCCTTCATCGAGCCCTATCAGGGCGCCGCCACCGGTGTCGGCGGCATCCTGCGCGACGTGTTCACCATGGGCGCCCGGCCGGTGGCGGTGCTGAACGCGCTGCGCTTCGGCAGCCCGGACCATCCCCGGACCCGTCACCTGGTTTCCGGCGTGGTGTCCGGGATTGGCGGCTACGGCAACTGTATCGGCATCCCGACCGTGGGCGGCGAGACCGAATTCGATCCGGCCTATGACGGCAACATCCTGGTCAACGCGATGGCGGTCGGCATCGCGGACGCGGACAAGCTCTTCTATGCTCGCGCCACCGGAGTCGGCAATGCAGTGGTCTATGTCGGATCGAAGACCGGGCGCGACGGCATCCACGGCGCGACCATGGCGTCCGCGACGTTCGACGCCGATGCGGAAGCGAAGCGGCCGACCGTCCAGGTCGGCGATCCGTTCACCGAGAAGCTGTTGCTGGAAGCCTGTCTCGAATTGATGGCGACCGACGCGATCGTCGCGATCCAGGACATGGGGGCGGCGGGGCTGACATCGTCCGCGCTCGAAATGGCGTCGAAGGGCGGTGTCGGAGTCGCGCTCGACCTCGATCTCGTGCCGACCCGGGAGGCCGGCATGAACGCTTACGAGATCATGCTTTCGGAAAGCCAGGAACGGATGCTGATGGTGCTCCGTCCGGACGCCGAGGAAGCGGCCGAACGCATATTCCGCAAATGGGGTCTCGATTTCGCGGTCATTGGCAGGCTGACCGACACCGGCCGCGTCGTGCTTTCCTATGCCGACGAGGCCGCCGCCGACATTCCCGTGGATCCGCTGGTCGAGGCGGCGCCCCGCTATCGGCGGCCCCATGTCCCGACTCCGCCGCCCGCGATGCCGGCGGTGGATACGGCCGGGGTTGCGCCTCTCGAAGCGCTCGAACGGCTCCTGGGCACGCCGCATCTGGCGTCGCGGCGCTGGATCTGGGAGCAGTACGACCACATGGTCATGGGCGACACCGTCGGCAGGCCGGGCGGCGACGCGGCGGTGATACGTGTCCACGGTACGTCGCGGGCGATCGCGCTGACCACCGACTGCACGCCACGCTACTGCGCCGCCGATCCACGCGAGGGCGGCCGTCAGGCGGTCGCGGAGGCCTGGCGAAACCTGGTGGCGGCGGGCGCGCGGCCGCTGGCGCTGACCGACAACCTCAATTTCGGCGATCCCGAGCGGCCCCAGATCATGGGCCAGTTGGTCGGCTGCATCGAGGGGATCGGCGAGGCCTGCCGCGCCCTCGACTTCCCGGTCGTCTCGGGCAACGTCTCGCTCTACAACGAGACCGACGGGCGGGCGATCCTGCCGACGCCGGTGGTCGGCGGGCTCGGCCTCCTCGACGACCTCTCCCGCCGCACCTCGATCGCTTTCGCCACCCCCGGCCACGAGATCGTCGCGATCGGCGCGACGGCGGGACATCTCGGCCAGTCTCTTCTGTTGCGCGACGTGCTGGAGACCCCGGGCGGGCCGCCGCCGCCGGTGGATCTCGATGTCGAGCGGCGGAACGGCTTGCTGGTGCGGGAACTGGTCGAGAGTGGCGTCGTCGAGGTCTGCCACGACGTTTCCGATGGCGGGCTGCTAGTCGCGGTCGCCGAGATGGCGCTCGCCTCCGGGATCGGCGCGGCGATCGCGCCGCCGCCGGAGACCGATCCGACAGCCTGGCTGTTCGGCGAGGACCAGGGGCGCTATCTCGTCGCGGTCCCCGACCCGGCCCCGGTGCTGGACACCGCCGCCGCTTCCCGTGTGCCGGCCCAGTCCATCGGCCGCACCGGGGGCGTGGCGTTGACTGTCTCCGGCCACGGCCATATATCCTTGGCCAGGCTTAGGGAGGCCCATGAAGCGTGGTTCCCGCGCTTCATGGCGGGGCGCTGACCCCGCGGAGAGACAATCGAGGATCGCAGCCGTGCCCATGGACCCGGGCGATATCGAGCGCCTGATCAAGGAAAGCCTTCCCGACGCGGTGGTCAGCATTCAGGACCTCGCGGGGGACGGCGATCATTACGCGGCGCATGTCGTCTCCGGGGCCTTCAAGGGCAAGACGAGAGTCCAGCAACACCAGATGGTCTATCAGGCGCTCCAGGGCCGGATGGGCGGCGAGCTTCACGCGCTCGCGCTCCAGACCGCGGTCCCGGAAGACGCTTGACGCATTCATCGCAACAGGAGCCCGAGATGAGCGAACCCGCCGTGTTCGAACGAATCCGCGACGACATCGGGGAAACCGACGTCGTGCTATTCATGAAGGGGACGCCCGTCTTCCCGCAATGCGGGTTCTCTTCCATGGTGGTTCAGGCGCTGAGCAATCTCGGCGTCCCGTTCCGGGGCATCGACGTGCTGCAGGACCCCGAGCTCCGTGAGGGCATCAAGCACTTCTCGAGCTGGCCCACCATCCCCCAGCTCTACGTCAAGGGCGAGTTCGTCGGCGGCTGCGATATCGTGCGCGAGATGTACGAAACCGGGGAGCTGATGGAGCTGTTCTCGACCCGAGGGATCGACATCCAGCTCGCCAATCCCGAATAGGGGACGCCCCTAGCGCGAGTAGTACTCGATGACCAGGTTCGGTTCCATCTGGACCGGGTAGGGGATCTCGGCGAGCTGCGGGACGCGCAGCATCCGGCCGACCATCTTGTTGTAGTCGACTTCGAAATAGTCCGGCACGTCGCGCTCGGGCGAGTCCATCGCTTCCAGAACCAGCCCCAGATTGCGCGAGCGCTCGCGCACCACGACCTCGTCGCCGACCTGGACGCGGTATGACGGGATGGTTACCCGGCGCCCGTTGACCAGCACGTGGCCGTGGCTGATGAACTGGCGCGAAGCGAAGACGGTGGGCACGAATTTGAGCCGGTAGACGACGGCGTCGAGCCGCTGTTCCAGCAGCCCGACGAGGTTTTCCACGGTGTCGCCGCGCCGCCTGACCGCCTCGTGGTACAGCCTGCGGAACTGCTTTTCGGTGATGTTGCCGTAATAGCCGCGCAGCTTCTGCTTGGCCTGAAGCTGGATGCCGAAATCGGACACCTTGCGGCGGCGCTGGCCGTGCTCGCCCGGCGGATAGTCCCGCTTGTTGACCGGGCTCTTCGGCCGGCCCCAGAGATTTACCCGGAGCCTGCGATTGATCTTGTATTTCGAGCGTACGCGCTTCGTCATTGCCGGTTCCTTGTTCGCTTGTTTGTTGTCCCGGTAGGTCCGGAGGACGGGGCGTTTCCGCCCGCTTTCCCGGGAAGAGCGCGGAGTATAGGGACGCCTCGCGCGCTGTCAAACCGGCGGAATCCGGCTCTTTCGGAAGGGTTTTCGCGGGGTCCCGAGACGTGCACCTTGTTTGTTGCGGCGTCCGGGGCCGTGCCCTATTCTCCCGCGCCAACAAGACAGGGGAGGGTCGGTGGCGAAGCGGGTCAAGCTCCCGAAAGGGTATCGTCCGCGCGAGGACGAACCCTTCATGAACGCGAGGCAGCGCGAGTATTTCCGCAACAAGCTGCTGGCCTGGCGGGACGATCTGCTTCAGGAGAGCTCGGCCACGCTGGAGAACCTCCAGGAGGATCAGGCGCCCGCCGCCGATCTCGCCGACCGGGCGACCATCGAGACCGACCGCTCCATCGAGCTCCGAACCCGCGACCGGGAACGCAAGCTGATCGCCAAGATCGACGAGGCGCTCTCGCGGATCGAGGAAGGCACCTACGGCTATTGCGAGGAGACCGAGGAGCCCATCGGCATCAAGCGGCTTGAGGCGCGCCCCATCGCGACCCTCTCGATCGAGGCCCAGGAGCGCCACGAGCGCCGCGAGCGCACCTATCGCGACGACTGAACGATCCTCCTCCGGTTCCGGGAACGGGAGCCGATGAGGCCGCAAGCTCCGGTCGTCAGGGATCTCGTGCTCATCGGCGGCGGGCACGGCCATGTCGCCGTGCTCAAGGCCTTCGCCATGAAGCCGCTACCGGGCGTCAGGACGACGCTGGTCACGCGCGACGTGCACACGCCCTATTCCGGCATGCTGCCGGGCCACATCGCCGGGCATTACGGCCTCGACGAATGCCATATCGACCTCCGCCCGCTCGCCAACCTGGCTGGCGCGCGCATCTATCATTGCGCGGTCACCGGCATCGATCCCGATGCCCGGACGGTGTTTTCCGAGGGCCGCCCGCCGATCCCCTATGACGTGGTTTCCATCGACATCGGCTCGGCTCCCCGCACCGCCGACGTGCCGGGCGCGGCGGAGCACGCGGTGCCGGTCAAGCCGATCGGCGGATTCATCGCGCATTGGGAGGCGCTGGCCGACCGCCTGAGCCGCCGCGACGGTCCGGTGCGGATCGCCGTCGTCGGCGGCGGGGCAGGCGGGGTGGAGCTCGCGCTGTCTGTGCAATACCGGCTCTCCCGGGGAGCCGGACCGGTCGCGTTGACCGTGGTCGACGCCGCCGGCGTGCTGCTCCCCGCCCACAACGCGGCAACCCGAAAGAGGTTCGCGCGGATCCTCGCCGCGCGCGGCATCGACGCGATGCTTGGCCGCGCCGTTGCCCGGGTGGTGCCGGGCCGTCTGATCCTCGAAGACGGAGAGGCCGTCGCGGCCGACGAAATCCTGTGGGTGACCAGCGCGGCGGCGGAGTCCTGGCCGGCCGCTTCCGGGCTCGATGTCGACGGCGAGGGCTTCATCCGCGTCGACGACTTCCTACGCTCCACCTCGCACCCGGACGTGTTCGCCTGCGGCGACGTGGCGGCGATGGTGAACCACCAACGGCCCAAGGCCGGGGTGTTCGCGGTCCGGCAGGGCCCGCCGCTGGCGGAAAACCTGCGCCGAGCGCTGACCGGCCGGCCGCTCCGCCGCTACCGACCGCAGCGCGCCTATCTCAGCCTGATCTCGACCGGAGACGCCTATGCGGTAGCCTCGCGCGGCCGCTTCGCGGTCGAGGGGCGCTGGGTGTGGCGGGCGAAGGACTGGATCGACCGGCGCTGGATGCGGAAATACACCGAACTGCCCGAGATGGCGGCCGACCCCCCGCCGGCCCCGGCGTCCGGGCTGCCCCGGGTCGACGATCCGGGCATGCGCTGCGGCGGGTGCGGCGCCAAGGTGGGGCAGACCGTGCTCGAAGGGGTCGTGCGGGGCATCGAGCCGCGCGCCCGCGACGACATCCTGATCGGCCTCGACGATCCCGACGACGCGGCGGTGTTTCGCGTCGCGCCCGGCATGGCCGCGGTCCAGACCGTCGACCATTTCCGCTCCTTCGTCGACGATCCCTATCTGTTCGGCCGGATCGCGGCCAACCACGCGCTCGGCGACATCTATGCGATGGGGGCGGAGCCGCAGACCGCGCTTACCATCGTCACCGTCCCGCACGGGCCGGAAGAGAAGATCGGCGTCGAGATCGCCGACATGATGCAGGGCGTGAACGAGGTCCTGGCGGATGCCGGCGCGGCGCTGGTCGGCGGCCATACCGGGGAAGGGGCCGAACGCGCGCTGGGGCTCGCGGTGACCGGTCAGGCGGATCCGGCGCGCGTGCTGCGCAAGGCCGGCATGCGGCCCGGCGACCGGCTGATCCTCACCAAGGCGCTCGGCACCGGCACGCTGTTCGCCGCCGACATGCGGTGCAGGGCGAAGGGACGGTGGATCGACCGCGCGCTCGCCTCGATGCTCGCCTCCAACCGGGCGGGGGCGGAAATCCTGATCGGGCACGGGGCGCGGGCCTGCACCGACGTGACCGGGTTCGGACTCGCCGGCCATCTGGTCGAGATGACCCGCGCCTCGGCGGCCGGCGTCGCGCTGGCCGCCGCCGATCTGCCGATTCTGGACGGCGCGCTCGACTGCCTCGCCGCCGGGTTCGAGAGCTCGCTGCAACCCCAGAACGCGCGCCAGGCGCGGGCGGTCCGGGACGCCGGCGCGGACGCGCTCTGGCCGATTCTGTTCGATCCCCAGACCGCCGGCGGGCTGCTCGCGAGCGTTCCGCGCGACCGGGCGGCGGCCTGTCTCGCCGCCCTGCGCGAAGCGGGTTGCCAAGACGCAACCATTATCGGGATCGTCGAACCGCCTGCCGACGCGGCCGCGCCGATCCGGGTCCATCCCGGCCCGCTGACGGAAATCGAGGACCGCCCCGAGGCGGTTCAGGAGAACTCGTCCGCGCTCCCGTCCGCGGCGAGCGCGTAGGCGGCGCCCGCGGTTGCGCGCCGCTTGGGGAAGCGGGACACTCGGCGGGCCTGCAGGGAGGAGCACGATGGCGGACGTCAGGACGACCGGCCCCGGGCCGGGCTACGCGAAGAACCCGGACCACTATGTCCGTGTCGAACCCAGCCCCAGGCGCGTCCGCGCGGTGGTGGGCGGCGAGACGATCGCGGATTCGACGCGGATGCGGCTGCTGCACGAGGCCAACCACCTGCCGGTCTACTACTTCCCGCTCGAGGACGTGCGGCTCGACCTGATGACGCGGACGGAGACCAGCACGCACTGCCCCTACAAGGGCGACGCCTCCTACTGGTCGCTCGCCGTCGGCGGGCGCGCCGTGGACGACATCATGTGGAGCTACGAGACGCCGTTCGACGAGGTGCCGGAGCTTGCCGGGATCGGCGCGTTCTACTGGGGCAAGGTCGACAGCTGGTACGAGGAGGACGAGGAGATCTTCGTCCACGCGCGCGACCCCTACAAGCGCATCGACGCGATCCCGTCCTCGCGCGAGGTCCGCGTGATCCTCGGCGGCGAGGAGGTGGCGCGCACGACGGCGGCCCATTTCCTGTTCGAGACGAAGCTGCCGGTCCGCTACTACATCCCGCCTGACGACGTGCGGACGGACCTGCTGACCCCGACCGACAGCGCCACCCG
The DNA here is from genome assembly GCA_965202835.1 of Alphaproteobacteria bacterium. Taxonomy (GTDB): domain Bacteria; phylum Pseudomonadota; class Alphaproteobacteria; order MPNO01; family MPNO01; genus MPNO01. Next base: position 89,455 of record CBDBCA010000006.1, read on the forward strand.
CTGCCCCTACAAGGGCGAGGCGGTCTACTGGTCGGCCGAGATCGGCGGCGAGACCTTCGAGGACATCGTCTGGAGCTACCCCGACCCGATTCCCGAATGCCCGAAGATCAAAGACCTGATGTGCTTCTACAACGAGAACGTCGACGCGATCCTCGTCGACGGCGAGGAGGTCGAGAAGCCCAGGACCAAGTGGTCGCGGTAGGGGGTTCCGGCCCGTCATGGTCGGCGGAGGCCGACCTTCCACGTTTTGTTTTTGTTTTCAGCGCCCATAAAAACTCGTGGATGGTCGGCCTCCGCCGACCATGACGAGGGAGGCAGTGCCGCGCCCCCAACCTACTCCACCGGCCGCGCGTCGCCGGCGATCTGGCAGCGGCGCAGGAGGCGGCGTTGGTCGGCCGGGAAGTCGGTGCGCGCGTGCGACGAGCAGAGATTGTCCCACACCAGCAGGTCGCCCGGCGTCCAGGCGTGCTCGTAGACGAAGTCCTCGCGCTCGGCGATGTCGAACATCTCGTCGAGGATCGCGTCGCTCTCGTCTTCCGGAAGCCCGTCGATCCGCATGGTCATCAGCCGGTCGACATAGAGCGCCTTCCGCCCGGTGCCCGGGTGGGCGATGCAGACCGGGTGGGTGCAGCCGTCGACCGTGCTCGCGCGGGCGCCCTTCCCCTCGCGGCTCGCATAGACGACGTAGTCGTAGACGTGGTGCGCGGTCCTCCCCCTGACTCGCTCCCGGATGCGGTCCGGCAGCGCGTCGTATGCGAGATAGTGGTTGGCGAACCTCGTGTTGCCGCCTTGGCTCGGCACCTCGATCGCGTACAGCATGGTGCCGAGATTGGGCACCTCCTTGAAGATCGTGTCGTGGTGGAAATACATCTCGCCGTCCGGCAGCGACCCGATCGGCTTGCCGTCGACCCGGATGTTGGAGATCAGCATCACCGCGTCGTCGACCGCGGCCGCGTCCTCCGGCCGCTCCCCCTTGGGCCGGGGGCGCCTGCCGATCTCGCCGAACGCGCCGGCGAAGCGGAGCTGCTGCTCCTGGGTGAGGCCGGGCGCCCGGAACAGAAGGACGATGTGCTCGCGCCACGCCGCGCGCAGCGCCTCCGCGGTCTGCCCGTCGACCGGCGCCGACGGGTCCAGCCCGACGATCTCGGCGCCCAGCGCGTCCGACAACGGCCTGATTTCGAAGTGTTCCACGGCCGCGATGATGGCCCGCGCGATGCCGCCGCGCAACCGCGTCAGGGCGCCCGCCGCGCCTCCAGCCGGGCCATGGTCATGATGCCGGCGAGGATGACCGCGCCGCCGACCCAGACCCAGATATCGGGGAACTCGGAGAAGACGAGGAAGCCGATCGCGGCGGAGAAGATCAGCCGGGTGAACTCGAAAGGCAGCACGACGGTTGCGTCAGCCGCCTGGTAGGCGCGGGCGAGCGCGCGCTGGGTCAGCGTGCCGGCGCAGCCCATCGCGACCAGCACGCCGATCGCCTCCCAGCTCGGCACGGTCCAGACGAACAGCGCCGGGATCAGCGAGGCCGGCACGAAGAGGATCATCTGCCAGGTCGCCATCGCGTCCGGCCGCTCGGTGCGCGACAGCGACTTCATGGTGATCGAGACGCAGGCCATTGCGAAGACCCCGGTGAAGGCGAGCAGCGCGCCCAAGGACATCTCCACCATGCCGGGCCGCAGGATGATCAGCGCGCCGGCGAAGCCCAGGATCGCCGCCGACCAGCGCCGCCCGTGCGAGGCCTCGCGCAGGATCAGGATCGCTGCGGCCGACGCGAAGATCGGCCGCGTGGTGACGATGGCGGCGATGCTGCCGAGCGATTCGAGCGTGATCGCGGTGAAGATCAGATAGGCCGCCACCAGCCCGAAGAAGGCGCGTGCGAAATGCATCCCGAAGCGCCGCGTGTGCAGCCCCTTTATCCCCGAGCGGTAGAGCCAGGGCAGCAGGAACAGGATGCCGAACAGGCTGCGCAGGAAGACGATCTCGAAGGGGTGCATCTCGTCGCCGACGAAGCGGATCGTCACCGCCATGACCGCCCAGGAGGCGGTCGAGCCCATCATCCACAGCGCCCCCCGCACCGGCGCGGGCACCGAGGCCGCCCGCCGCGCGAGGTCAGTCGGCATGGATTTTCACGCCGTCATGGTCGGCGCAGGCCGACCATCCACGAGTTTTTTCGTGCCGAGGAAGAAGCAAAAGCAAAACGTGGATGGTCGGCCTGCGCCGACCATGACGAGAGGGGGGCGGTGAGGGGAACGGCCCCCGCCCCGCATCACCCCGAACCCGTGATCGCCAGGGTCACGCTGATATGGGACAGCGGGCGTCCGCTCTCCTCGGCCCATGCGTTGAACGCATCCTGCACCGCGGCCCGGGCGCGCTTGCCCGAGGGCTTTCCTTCCCAGGCGCCGGCCCGGTTGAGGCCGCGCACCACGTCCGGGGTGAGCACGAAGCTGTCCTTGCCCGCCATGCGCAGGAAGCGCGGCGCCGAGTTGCCGCCCATCTGCCTGAACCGCGCGGCGAGGTCGGCCCAGAGCCCGACGATATTCTCCACCGGCCAGTCGGCGAGCCAGTCCCCGAAGCAGCCGAACTCGTCGGCCACGTCCTCGATCGCGGCGGCGTTGTCGCGGGTCGCCCGGATCTTGCCCCAGTGGCGGATGATGCGCTCGTCCTTCATCAGCCCTTCCAGCGCCTCGTCGTTCATCGCGCGCACCGCGCCGGGGCGGAAGCCCTGGAAGACCTCCTCGAAGGCGGGCCAGCGGTCGTCGACCACGCTGTGGCGGATGCCGGCGCGGAACACCCGGCGCGAGATCAGCGAGAGATAGCGGTCGTCGGCGATCCGCCTGAGCGCCTCGGGCGGGGAGACATCCGGCATCCGTTCGGCGAGCTTCTCCGCCCCGCCGGCGCGGGATTCGGCCTCGGCCAGGATCTCCGCGAACGGCGTCATCGCCCGAGCCGGTCGGCGATCGCCAGCGTCCGCTGCATGGTCCTGAGCACCGGGCGCTCGATCAGTTCGCCGTCGACCACCAGCAGCCCGGTGTCGCTCTCCCGGAACGCCGCGACGATGCGCCGCGCGCGCTCGATCTCCTCGGCCGATGGGGAGAAGACTTCGTTGATGACCGGGATCTGGTCCGGGTGGATCGCGGCCTTGCCGGTAAAGCCGAGCGCGGCCGAGGCGCGGGCTTCCACGGCCAGCCCGTCCGGATCGGCGAGGTCGAGCCAGGGGACGTCGAGCAGGTCGAGCCCGTTCCGCGCCGCCGCGTGGACCACCGCCGAGCGCGCGTAAACCAGGGCTTCCCAGGTCTGCGCCGCGCGCAGGTCGGCCGACATGTCGACCGCGCCGAAGAGCAGCGAGTCGATCCGGTCCGACGCCCGCGCGATTTCCTGCACGTTGGCGAGCCCGTCGGTGGATTCGATGATCACGTGGTAGCGGATGCCGGCGCAGCTTCCGTCCAAAAGCGCGTCGTAGAGCGCGATCTCCTCGGCCGAGCCCACCTTGGCGAGCATCAGCGCGGGCGGCGGCGTCTCGGAGGCGCGGAGCGCGAGGACGTCGCGCAACCCCTCCTCGGTCGACAGCGGGTTGACGCGGAGCATGCGCTCGACGCCGCCGCCGTATTCGCCCGCGAACAGCGGCAGCGAAAGCGCGCGCGCCTCCTCCTTGCGCGGCATCGCGACCGCGTCCTCGATGTCGACGCAGACGATGTCGGCGCCCGAGCCCAGCGCCTTCTCGAACCGGTCGGGCCGCAGCCCCGGCACGAACAGGAGGCTGCGGCGGGGCCGTATCCCGGTCTCGCTCAATTCCGGCTCCTCTCAAGGGCGCGGCAAGATCGCACCCGGCCCCGGCGCTGGCAAGCAGGCGGGCGGGGTGCGATGATCGCGGGCCGCAACCTCGGGGAGGCCGCCATGTTCTCGGTCGAGCACAGCGTTCCCATCAACACCGGCCTCGCCCCGGGCGAGCCCGCGCTCACCCGCCACCATGTCTGGCTCGGCCTCGTGCTCAAGGCGGAGGACGCGGTGCCCTTCGTCCCGGCGATGAGCTACTGCCACGTCACCGGCCGGTTCGAGAACGGCCTGTTCCGCGACATCGTCTTCCACGGCGAGGCGATGACCGAGAAGATCCTGTTCCACCCCGAGGAAAAGGTCGAATTCGTCCGCACCGCCGGAATCGAGATGGGCACCATCGTCAACGAAATCCTGGAGGACGAGGACGGCGCGCTGCGCTTGCGGTTCGCCTTCACCCTGGAGCGCGAGGGCATGGCGCACGGCAGCGCGGAGGAAAAGGCGTTCGCCGACGGGATGGCGAAGGGGTACCTGGTGGCGGTGCAGGCGACGGTGGACGAGATCAGGAAGCGGGTGAAGGACGGGGTGATTTAGGGCGGAGTGCGCGGAGACCTTTTGCCAAGGCTAAGCCGTCTAAACTGCTTCGCTGGCTATGCCGACTCTTCGAAATTGAGTGGCAGCTCATATTGTTCAGGAAATCTCTCAAATCCTCGTACCTCCTTGAGGTCCTTTGACCAGCTATAGTCAATTAATTCCCAACCACCCACCAAAACGTGTTCTAGTTGGAACGCCATTCTAGAAATTTTTCGACCACCACCCGTCCCAATTTCAGACTGTGGGATCAGTACATTATCCGTCCTGCCTATAATTGCATCCCTCAAGAAAGTAGGCTCTTGCAAGAATTTTACCAGAAAATATACAACCTCATAAGTGGTCATTGCAGACTTCGATTTTGAGTACACAGGACCAAATGAAATCATTTCTGTCAGTTGGGAGATATCAAATAATTGACCCTTTCTCAATATCGGTATTTCTTCTCGTACTTCGCGACGAACGGTATTGCTATAAGAATGTCGGTCTCTTTGATTCTGGTGCCCGCCGATTAAATTCAGATCATTCCACGTTCTATCTCGTCTCATAAAAACATAAGGGACACGTCCGATATTCACCTTAATTACCGCGAAGGCGCACCGGGAAATTTGTACCTCAGCGACCATCTAGTTAACGCCCTTGTTGAAATCGACGTTATCAATGATGGCGCATGACCAACTCTCCAAACCCAAATCCTGACGCTTTTCCGATATGCTTTTTTTCGGCAAGAACTGGCCACTAAGACCGTAACCTCGACCGTACTTAAACTCCTTCTTTTTGAGATCGGCTACCGTCTCCGACCGATCAATTCTGATCCTATAGAAAATGCCTAAGTGACGTTCGCTCTCTGCGCTGGACTGATCCCGAAAGTAACCCACCTGCTCCGTCGCAAAGACTTGGCTAAGAAAAAGTGACCCGGACACCCTTTCCATTAAAGAGTGTTTCAGAAGGCTTGATATATTTTGCTCCTGTTGCCTTGGTACATGGCAGCCTTGCCAAATAGACGTCCTTCCATACAATCTGTATTTCGGATCCTTTTCCTTTCTCTGAAACAAAAAAATATCTTCTTCATTGGTTAAGATTGCACAGGGTACTACTTGCACATACGCCGAATCCTCTTCCACTATGTCTCGACGAAGGTATGTCCCGTATTTATCGATACATCGCAGCACCTCAGCAACTGCGTCTTCTCCGAACCTTTGTTGGCTGCTGGATTCCAGAATTTGAATTTTTTCTCGAGGAACAACCAATATTTCCGGATTAAGAAATTGTTCCAAAGATGTCAGCAATTTGCCTAGAAGCTGGCTCCCTGACTCTTCAAACGACTTATCCGAATTGTCCATATAAATAATATTTGTGAAAACATCCTGGTAGTTGTCTGCTGCGTGACTAACCGCTTCGTTAAGCGTATTCAAAAAGTTTTTATTCATGACACTCCCAGATGATCGAGATATGTGTCCCTTTTGTTCCCGGTCAAGTGCTATGGCGGATGAAACATTAAGTACAACTGTAGTGTCAAATAGTCTTTTCCATCGATCCATTAGCACAAAATTTTCAAAGCGCTTAAATTCGTCGTCGGTTAATTCACCTCTATTCTTTTGTAACGTCAGCCAGATCAAGGAATCAAATAGCCCCCGATCAACGATCAATATATCAGACTCCGTCTCTGTATTTTTTAGCAACTCGGCGAGCATGCTGGTAAAACACCATGTGTTAAAAAACAAGTGCCCCTTCATTGGTATCGGACATACGGACGCTCGCTCGGTTAACACATTAACGCGATATCCTTGTCGAGAGAAAAAATGACGTATGGCTTCTACAAGCGTGCTTTTCCCTGACTTTGGTGCGCCAGCAAATTCGATTACAAATGGGCGCGAAGCAAATTGGACTGCGGCCCCAAGTAAGCTTTTGGCTTGCTCCTCCAACGCTGTAACTCTTTCAGAGAATGTTATTTCTGTGTTACCGGACATGCCCTGAGATGCCATGTTGTCGCCTTCAAGATATTGCACTGGCGGACGATTCTCCACAAGTCCGGTTTCCCAGACAGGGGATTCCGCGTTGACTGCGCCATGACCAGTGTCGTCCCGGTTGCCATTTGATGGTCTGCGCCCAATTCGAAATGGTGAGAACCGCTCTTCTACGGCAGATGGCGCATCGCTACGCCTCTCGCCTGGTGCGCCCGCACCAGATCGTACTGCGCCTGAAGGTTGATCCAGAACTGCGGGTCGGTGCCGAACCAGTGGCCGAAGCGGAGCGCGGTGTCGCCGGTGATCGAGCGCTTGCCGGCGATGATCTGGCTGACTCGGTTGGGCGGCACGGCGATCTGACGCGCGAACGCGGTCGGGGTAATGCCCAGTTCTTCCAGCTCGTCCTTGAGGATATCGCCGGGATGGACGGCTCTCGTGAACATCTGCGTGCCTCCAATCATTCGGGCTCTGTCCTGCCCCTCGCTCTCACCCCGGCCTTGTGCCGGGGTCCAGAATAACAGGCACCGTCCTCGCCGGACTACCCTGGACCCCGGCACAAGGCCGGCGTGACGGTATTGGCTCTTTGCCGAGTGTGCATCTGCATTGAACCGTATCGTTCGCGTGGAGGAACCATGACCGATCCGAAACCGGAGCCCGGCGGGACCGGGGGCGGGGCGCCGCGCCGTCCGGCGCTCGGGCGCTGGCTGGTCGACAGCATGCCGCGCGGCGCGGACCTCGATCCTCCCCGGGAGAGGGAGTCGGAGAGGGAGATCCCCTTCGGCGGGGGCGAGACGGAGTGAAGGGGGTCTCCCTCCGTAACCCTCGGCGTCATGGTCGGCGGAGGCCGACCATCCACGTTTTGTTTTTTTGCGGGCCGGCGGGGAAGAAAAACTCGTGGATGGTCGGCCTCCGCCGACCATGACGGGCGGGGGTGTCCAGACCGTCGGAGCCCGATATCGCCGCCGGTTGAGGCCGCGTCCGAGGAACCGGCGGTAGCTGCCTGACACACGGGGGAAAGCGGCCCGCGCGGCGTCCTGACGGGCGCGGATTCTACCTGCCCGCCGTCCTCACCGCGTCCCCCGGGGACGTGATACAAAGGTCAACCATGCTGTCCTTTGTTCCCCATGAAACACTAGCTGCCCCCCGCCCCGCCCTCCCCGAAGTCGATCTCGTGCCCGAGCGCCTGGAGGTGCCGCTCGTGCCCGCCCATCGTGCCGAGCGGCAGGATCTCGTAGTTGACGTAGGTGGTGATCGGCAGCGGCTCCAGCAGGGTGCGGATCCGGTCGTTGCTGTCGACGTCGATCAGGATCGCGTAGCCCGCGATGTCCTCGACCAGGCGGTGGACCATCGCGCCGTGCTCTTCGGCGATCCGGTCGAGCATCGCGTCGGTGCCGGCGTAGTCGAGGTCGGGCGGCAGCGGTTTGGCGGGCCGCGCGAGGATCAGGAAGCGCTGCTTGCCCTCGGGCACGGTTTCGTTCTTCACGGGGCCGTTCTCCTCCAGCACGTAGACCCGGTAGGTCTCGTCGGGCCACATCGGGTTGCCTTCGAGGATCTCGCGGAGCCGGCGCCCGGTCTCGACCTCGACATAGATCGCATAGCCGCGCACGAACATGATCGGGTGGATCGTGCAGACCCCCGTCATGTGGGTGCCGACCCAGTGGGCGAGGCAGCCGGCGTGGCGCGCGGGCGTGTGCCAGGGCCCGTGCGGCCGGGGCTCCCTGGACGTGACGAGGAACAGCACGGTCAGCCTCCCTGCCCGGCGCCCGCCCTGCCGGTGGCGGTGTCCACCTCGAGCGCCTGCACCTCGGAGCGCAGATACTTGGCGGCGAAATAGTCCGCGCAGTTTATCGGCGGGTAGGACGGGGCCTCGCCCGGGGCGAGGCGGCGGTCGATGCAGCTTATCTCCGCGTCGTGGTTGGGCATGTGGAAGAACACCAGCGAGATCCGGTCGAGCGCGGCGAATTCGCGCGGCGGGTTGACCACCCGGTGCGGGGTCGAGACCCAGTAATCGTTGGTCCAGCGCATCATCATGTCGCCGAGGTTGCAGACGAAGCTGCCGGGCGCCGGATGCACGTCGGTCCAGCTCCCGTCGCGGCGGCGGACCTGCAGCCCGCCCGGCACGTCGTCGCCCCTGAGGATGGTGAGCGAGCCGTAATCGGTGTGCTCGCCGCTCCTCAGCTGGCCGGGCAGCGGCGCCTCCTCCTGCGCCGGGTAGTGGGTGAGCCGCAGCACGCTCGGGTCGCGGTCGATCTTGTCGTCGAAGAAACCCTCCTCGATGCCGAGCGCGGCGGCGAAGATCGACATGATCGTCCCCGCGAGCCCGCCCATCGCCGCGACGTATTCCGACACCGTGGCCTCGAACTCCGCCGGGTGGTCGGGCCAGATATTGGGCGCGTGGAAGCCTTGCACGATCGCGTTGTCGGTCGCTCCCGTCCCGCGCGGCGCGACCGGGCCGACGGCGAAGCTCTCCTGCAGATCGGGCGGGGCCTCGACCTCGCGGGTGTAGGAGAGCGAGCGGTTGCCGACCGGGCTGAACCCGCGCGGCAGCTTGCGCTCGGGCGGCGGCGCGCTCTGGAGCTTCTCGTCTTCCGGCAGCGTGAAGAAGGCGGCGGACACGGCCCGGGTGCCTTCCACCAGCACCTCCGGCACCCCGTGGCCCGTGACGGTGAAGAAGCCGGTGTCGCGGCACGCCGCGTCAACCGCCCGCGCCACCGCCCGCCTGCCCGCCGCGCCGCCGTTCCGCCACGGCGCGATGTCGATTAAAGGGACCCTGTCCTCGCCCATGTCCGAAACCTCCCCCGCCGCGCCATCGTAACGCCCTTTCGCCCCGGACGGCGAGTGCGGCATGATGGGCGGAGACCAACGGGAGAACGGCGATGGACGGCGGACAGGCGGCGGGCTGGACCGAGGCGCAGGCGGAGGACGTGGGCGATGCGCTGGTCGCCGGGCTGGCGGCGAGCGGGGTCGACCACCTGTTCTTCACCTCGGGATCGGAGATCGGCTTCTTCCAGGAGGCCACCGCCAAGGCGCGCGCGAGGGGGCACAACAACCCGATCCGGCTGATCACCGTGCCGCACGAGCATGCGAGCCTCAACGCCGCGCTCGGCTTCGCGGCGGTGAGCGGCCGGCCCGCGGTCACCGCGGCGCATGTCGATTGCGGCACGATGCATTACGGCGGCGCGGTCCACACCGCGGCCCGCAGCGGGCTTCCGGTGGTGATCACCGCCGGCTTCCCGCCGACCTCCTATGCCGGGACCATGAAGGGCGGGCGCGACGAGGGCGGGCATCTCTGGATGCAGGAGACCTTCGACCAGAACGGGATCGTCCGCAACTACGTCAAGTGGGACCACCGGCTGACCTCGCAGGACAACCCCGGGATGATCGCGAGCCGCGCGGTCCAGGTCACCCGGAGCGAGCCCTGCGGCCCGGTCTATCTCAGCTTCCCCAAGGAACTGACGCTGCTGCCGGTCGAGGGCGCGCGCTTCCCGAGCGCCGACCGGCTCGGCATTCCGCGCCCCGCCGCGCCGTCGAGCGCGGACGCGGACGAGATCGCGCGCCGGCTGATCGCGGCCTCCCACCCGGTCGTCGTGGTGTCGGCGTCCGGGCGCGACCCGGCGACGGTGCCGGCCCTGGTCGAGCTCTGCGAGCTGCTGGGGCTCGCCGTCGCCGACTCGGTGCAGCGGAGCTATATGAGCTTCCCGTTCCGCCATCCCTGCTTCCAGACCCAGGCGACGCTGAACGACGCCGACATGGTGCTCGCCCTGGAGGCGGTGGTGCCCTGGGTGCCGGGCCGCAACGCGCCGGGGCCGGAGGCCTTCGTGGTCTCGGTCGAGCGCGACCCGGTCAAGGTCAGCATCCCGACCTTCGAATTCACCGCCGACATGCGGCTTGCCACCGACCCTCTCGCGACCATCCGGGCGATTACCGAGGCCGCGCGGGACCGGTTGGGCGACGCCGACCGCGAGCGCATCGCCGCCCGCATGGACCGGCTGGCGGAGGGCTCGCGGGCGTGGATCGCGGCGGCCGAGGAGGCGGCCAGGGCGCATGCCTCGACCGTTCCGATCGACCGTTACTGGGCCGGCTACCGCATCGGCGGGATGCTCGACGAGAACTGCATCCTGTTCGACGAGGCGCTGCCGCCCAACCGGACGCGGGACTATATCGACCGGACACGGCCCGGCTCCTATTTCGCCAATCCGGGGTCGAGCGGCGGCTGGGCGACCGGGGCCGCGCTCGGCGCCAAGCTCGCCGCGCCGGAGCGCGACGTGATCGCGGTCAGCGGCGACGGCTTCTACATGTTCGGAACCCCGGCCCCGGCGCTGTGGTCGGCCGCCCATCACGGCGCGCCGTTCCTGCAGATCGTCTACACCAACCGCAGCTACACGACGGGGACCGAGCGCATCGTCAACAATTACGGCGCCGACAGCTACGCCGCCAAAGACGGCTTCCAGGGCGGCTGGTTCGATCCGCCGATCGACTTCGCCAAGGAGGCCGAGGCCGCCGGCGCCCACGGCGAAACCGTCCGCGACCCCGCCGAGCTCGACGCCGCGCTGGCCCGCGGCCTGGCCCAGGTGCGCGACGGCAAGCCCGCCCTGGTCTCGATCTGGCTCAAACGTCTCCAGGGCGAGGATTGAGGGGGGAGCGCCCATCACCCTCCCCCGGCCCCTCCCGCAAGCGGGAGGGGAGAAGGCAGGGAGTCGTCGAGCGAGTCCCCTCTCCCCCGCGGGGAGAGGGTTAGGGTGAGGGGCGTGCCTGAACCGCCGCGCGCACCTGCTTCATCGCGAGAAACATGCGCGCGGGATCGCTCGCGAAGGTGGCGAAGCCGAAGCTCTCGTACCATCCCTTGCGACGGGCGAATTCCGCCTCGCCGCCGTCCGAGATCGCGTCGAGAACGATGGCATGACATCCGGCCGCGTCGGCGATCACGCACGCCTTTTCGAAGACATGGTGCATGAGGATGCCGCCGAGACCCTTACTCTGTTCCGCTCGGTCGACCGCGACCTGCCCCAGGAACAGCACCGGGATCTCCCCATGATCGGGCGCTCCCCGCGGGCGACGCGTGAGCTCGTCCACGTTCATCATGCCGAGGTTGATGGCATGGTAGCCCAGGATTCGCGGACTTCCCTCTTCGATGGCGACATAGACTCGGGTCATGTCGTCCTTCTGCTGTTTCCTGGCGCTCAGCTTGAGGTAGTTGTTCAGACGGCCGACACCGCAGTCGAAATCGGCGCGGTCGTGCCGCGCCGGGTCGAAGTTCTCTATCCTGTAGGCCGGACGTTCAGTCGGCATGAACCACGCGCGCGCCGTAGTTTCGGGCAGCCTCGAGGGCGCGCGGGGTCGGGGCCGGTGGGGCGTCGAGGGCGGCGGCGAAAATCTCGGCGTCCCGGGGCGTCAGCGTGTGCCGGGACCGCAGGTCGAGTACACGCGCGGCCTCGCGCTCGATCGCGGCACGCAGGAACGCGGACTTGTCCACGGCCAGCGCGAGCGCGGCACGCTCGATCAGGCTCGCCAGTCGATCGTCGTGGCGTATCTGCGTTGTCCTGGTCTGTCTTGCCGGGCCGCTCGATGCGGCATCGAAGTCCAACATGCCTGCCTCCTTGCGCGAATATTCCATGTAGTGCGATTTGCACTACATATCAAGTTCGAATTGGAGGCAACGGATCGCCTTTGGCCCCCCAATGTTTCACGTGAAACATCAGCCCGGGCGGTCCAGCCGCGACAGCGCCCAGGCGGCGGCGAGGCCGAGGAGGATCATCGGGATCGTCAGCCAGTTGGCGCGCTCCCAGGAGGCGAGGCCGGCGACCAGGGCGGCGAGGATCGGCGGGCCGATGAGCTGGTTCAGCATCAGCATCTGGCTGACCAGCCCGACGCAGGTGGACGCGAGCCCGGGGGCGGCGGCGAGCGCGCCGGTGCGGGTCAGCACGGCCGGCGGGATCATGCCGCCGATGAACGGCATGAAGATCGCGGAGGCGAGCCTGAGCGCCGGGTCGATGTCGTCGGCGAAGATGCCGGGCGTCGAGATCAGCATGCCGAGATAGGCGAGCGCGACGACGCGCGACGACGACCAGCCGCGCCGCAAGAGCCAGCCGCCCAGCACGCAGCCCGGCGCGTTGACCACCATCGCCACCGCCACCCAGTAGGCCGCCGCGTCGTGCGCGTAGCCCTGGCGTTCGATCAGGAAGGTCGGCAGGAAGGCCGCGACCGAGATGTAGACCAGCGAATAGGCGGCGAAGCAGATCGCGAGCGTGGGCGGGCCCGGGCTGGCGACGGTCCTCCGGATGGCCTCGAACATGGGTGCCGTGTTGCCGCCGCCGGTGGCCTCCCGCGCGCCGCGCGCCCCCCTTGCCGCCCAGGCGGCGAGCGCGATGGCGACGAGCGCAAGGACGCCGTTGAGCTGCCAGAGCCCGCGCCACGACGCGGCCTCGATCATGGCGGGCGAGATCACCGTCATGCCCGCCAGCCCGACCGGCATGTAGAACGCCCACAAGCCCAGCGCCATCGGGCGGTCGCGCTCGCGGCAGAAGGCGCCGATCACGGTGGGTCCCGCGGTCAGCACGGTGACGTAGCCGCAGCCCTCGACCAGGCGGGTGAGGAACAGCTCGGTCCCGGTCTCGGCGAAGCTGCCGAGCGCGGTGCCGAGCACGATCACCGCCATGCCGGAGAGCAGCATCCGGCGATGCCCGAAGCGGTCGGCGACGAAACCCCAGATCATGCCGGTCCCGACGCCCACCGCGGCGAGCGCCGAGATGATCCATCCCGCCTCCACCAGGCCGAGGCCGAGCTCGGCGCGCAGCGCAGGGAGCGCCGCCGGCAGCTTGCCGATCTGGAACGCCGCCACGATGCCGGCGACCGCGATCGCGGCGACGGCGAGCCAGGAGGTGGTCGGAGCGCGGCTTTCGGTCATCGCCGCGCGAGGGTCAGGCGCCGAAGACCGGCTCGGGCAGGCCGCGCACGCCCGGGTCCGCCGCGAACAGGGCGCCCGCCAGCGGGTTCTGGCTGAGCGCCGCGCGGTCCATGCGGAGCGAGGCGGTGGTGATGTAGAGCGTGTCGAGGTCCGGCCCGCCGAAGGCGCAGGAGGTGACCTGCGGCACCGGCAGGTCGATCGTCCGGTCGACCGTGCCGTCGGGCGCGAGGCGGCTCACCCTGGCGCCGAACATGTGGGCGCACCAGACGAAGCCTTCCGCGTCCACCGTGGCGCCGTCCGGCACGCCCCGGTCCTCGGGGATCGAGGCGAACACCCGCTTGTTCTCGAACGTGCCGGCATCGAGGTCGAAGTCGAACGCCCAAATCTCGTGCGAGTAGCTGTCGGTGAAGTACATGACGCTGGAATCGGGGCTCCAGCAGAGCGCGTTGGGGATCCGGATCTCCCGCATCATGGGCTCGGCGTTGCCGTCGGAATCGATGCGCCAGAGCGTGCCTTGCGGCTGGTGGCCGGGGTCGTTCATCGTCCCCACCCAGAACCGCCCGGCGCGGTCGACCTTGCCATCGTTCATCCGGTTCCGGTTGAAGCGGCCCTCGCCCTCGGGATCGCAGATCTTCTCGATCATGCCGGTCTCCAAATCGACGTAATGCGCGCCGGTCCGGAGCCCCGCCACCAGCCGGCCCGGACCCGCGAGCCCGATCGAGCCGGTCTCGGTCTCGACGAGCCAGCGCTCGCGCGCGCCGGTCGCCGGGTCGAGCCGGTGGACCGTCGGGTTGTTGATGTCGACCCAGTAGAGCGCCGCCTCGTCGGGCGACCAGACCGGGCTCTCGCCCAGCACCGCGTTGCCGTCGGCGACGACTTCGACCTCGCTCATGGCGTCCCTCCCGGGGCCAGTATCGCACCGGCGTGCCGCTTGCGGTATCCTCCGGCGCCTTCACGCAACACCATCGACAGGGGGATGACGGATGGGACGTCTCGACGGCCGGGTAGCGATCGTCACCGGCGCGGCGCAGGGGATCGGCGCGGCCTATGCCAAACGCTTCGCCGAGGAAGGCGCCAGGGTCGCGATCTGCGACGTCAAGGACTGCACCAACGTCGTCAACACCATCCGGCAATCGGGCGGCGAGGCGCTCGGCATGGAGGTCGACGTGGCCGACGAGGCGCGGGTCGCCGGTTTCGTCGCGAAGACCGTCGAGGCCTTCGGCAGGGTCGACATCATGGTGCCCAACGCGGCGATCTTCGCCACCATAAGCCGCCGCTCCTTCCTCGAGATCGGGGTCGAGGAGTGGGACAAGGTGATGGCGGTCAACGTGCGCGGCACGTTCGTCTGCATCAAGGCGGTGGTGCCGCAGATGAAGGAGCAGGGCTACGGCAAGATCGTCAACATCTCGTCGGCGACCGTGCAGGCCGGCGTCCCCTGGTTCCTGCACTACGTCTCGTCGAAGGGCGCGGTCGACGCGATGACCCGCGCCGCGGCGCGCGAGCTCGGCGATTTCGGCATCCGGGTCAACTCGATCGCCCCCGGCTTCACGATGAGCGAGCAGATCGAGTCGCAGCGCGAGGAGCTCCAGTTCAACATCGACATGAACCTCGCCGGGCGCGCCTTCAAGCGCGACGAGATGCCCGAGGATTTGATGGGCACGATGGTCTTTCTCGCCTCGGCGGAGAGCGACTTCATGACCGGCCAGACCATCCTGGTCGACGGCGGGCTGGTGATGCACTGACCGCGGGGCGCCGATGGCCCGGCATCCGCCCGAGCCCGGCGCCGTCCTGTTCGCTGCCCTGGTCGGCGTCACGCTGATCGGGCCGCTCTCGATCCACCTGTTCTTCCCGGCGGTGCCCCTGGTCGGGCGCGCCTTCGCGGTCGACGCCGGCACCGCGCAGCTCGCCTTCAGCCTGGCGATGCTGGCGATGGCGGCGGGGACGCTGGTCTACGGCTCGCTGTCGGACCGGATCGGGCGGCTGCCGACGCTGATCGGCGGGCTCGCGCTGTTCTCCGGCGGGGCGGCGATCGGCGCGCTCGCGCCCTCGATCGAGCTGTTGATCGCCGGCCGCGTCCTGCAGGGGCTGGGCGCCGCCTGCGGGGTGGTGCTGGCGCGCACCATGGTGAGCGACGTCTACGGCAAGGACCGCCTGTCGCAGATGATCGCCTATCTGACCACCGCCTACGTGGTCGGCCCGATGATCGCGCCGGCGATCGGCGGCGGGCTCGCCGACACCCTCGGCTGGCAGTCGATCATGGTGGTCCCCGCCGCCTTCGGGCTCGCGACCATCCTGCTGGCCGTGACGGTGATCGGCGAGACCCGGCCGGGCGGCGTCGCCGGGTCCAGTCCCGGGCTCGCCGCCGGGTTCGCCCGGCTGCTCGGCCGGCGGCGCTTCGTCTTCCACATGCTCAACCCGGCCTTCGGCTCGGCGACCTTCATGGCGGCCAACGCGGGCGCGGCCTATCTGATGGTCGAGGTACTGCGGACCTCGGGCACCGAGTACGGGCTCTGGTTCATGTTCGGCCCGCTCGGCTTCATGCTCGGCAACTACGTCTCCGGACGGCTGAGCGGGCGCCTGTCCGCCGGTTCCCTGATCGTGGGCGGGACCGGGATCAACCTTGCCGGGGCGGCCTGCGCGGCGGCGCCCTTGATCGGCTTGCCGCTGACCCCGCTCGCGCTGTTCCTGCCGATCTTCGTCCTGTCGGTCGGCCAGGGCCTCTCGATGCCCCAGGCCCAGGCCGCCGCGATGTCGGCCGTCCCGGCGCTGACCGGCACGGCATCGGGCATCGTCGTCTTCGCCCAGTTCCTGCTGGCCGCCCTCCTCACCCAGGTCGTCGCGGTGTTCTACGACGGCACCGCGCTCCCGATGGTCCTGGTGGTGATCGGCGCGGCCGCGGCGTCCCTCCTGTTCGGCGTCCTCTCGGTGCTGCACGACCGAACGCCGGCCGGAGAGGGGTAGGGCCCAATTGTTTCACGTGAAACATAGGTCAGCAGTACTGCCTTATCCTTTGCGTGAGGAATTTTCCATAAGCCGTTAATTCGTTCCCGGGCCGCCCGGCGGAACAGGTCAGGGACGGCCCGCCGCGTCCCCGGGGGACAGGAATCGCCCGAAACGCCTTGCCGGCGGGGGCGGCCGCCGCCAATATTCGCAACCTATCGGTAACGAATTATGCCCCTGGCCCCCGACCTGACCGTCCGCGAGACCGCCTTCCTGGCGGAGGTTTCGGAAGGAACGATCGAGAAGGCGCTGCAGGCCGGCGTGCCGCGCGCCCTGCCCGCGCCGGCGCGGTCCCGAGGCGGGGCGACCCGATTTCTGCCGCTCCGGGCGGTGGCGTATTTCCACGCGCTCAAGATTGCACGGAAAGCCTCCACAAATCGTCCGGGTGCACCCGGATCGCCTTCAGCCTCCGCCAGCCGACGGTGCGTGAGAGCAAGGCCTGCTCCGCGCTGACCGGCCGGCCCGCCTCCATCGGCCGCGGCCGCACGTCGCCGAACCGCCGGAGCGCCGGCCTTGCGGGCGTGCCGGGTCGGGAAAGATCGACGCTCCACCGCCCGACCCCGAGCGCGCCGAGATTGTCCGCGCCGATGCGCGCGTGGAACGCATTGCTGTCCGGTTTAATTCTCGCGGACGGGCTCGGTGCCGAATGGCGAGACCATTTCCGCTCCCCTGTTGTCACCCCGGAACAAGTCCGGGGTGACAGCGGGGGCGAGGACGGCAGGCGCGAGCGCGCCGCTGTCCGAGCCTCGAATTGGCCGATGGGTCGATAACCCGCTCGGACCCAAGCCTCGCGCCCCGTCCGCGGGAATTAAACCGGACAGCAATGCGTGGAACGCGGTTTCCCGGTCTTCGTTGCCATGCGGGAGGCTTGGCATATCCGGTCGCATCGCCGCCGCGGGCGCCGCGTCGGGGCCGTCCGCCCCTTCCACGGGCCGGAGCTCTGGACGTTCCGCGCCGTCGGGCCAGCTTTGGGCGGAGGCCGGCTGGCAAGGACCGGCGCTTGCTGGATATAGTCGACCGCACGGAAAAGCCCATGCGAGGGACAGGCCATGGCGGCACTGGATAATCACGCCCTGCGCGACCTCGTCAAATCCGACCGGGTGCATCGCGATTTCTATACGAGTCCCGAAGTCTTCGAACTCGAGATGGAACGGATCTTCGGCCGCGCCTGGCTGATGGTGGGCCATGACAGCCAGGTGCCGAACCCCGGCGACTTCGTCACGACGATGCTCTGCCGCCACCCGGTGATCATGAGCCGCCACACCGACGGCCGGATCCATGTGTTGTTCAACCGCTGCAGCCATCGCGGCGCCCAGGTCTGCACCGACCCGAAGGGCAATGCCAGGCGCTTCGAGTGTCCCTATCACGGCTGGGTCTACGAGACCGACGGCCGCCATGCCGGCGCCCCCTATCCGAAGCGCTATGCCGCGGGCTTCCTCAAGGACGGCGAATTCGATCTCGCGAAAGTGCCGCGCGTGGCGATCTATCGCGGCTTCGTGTTCGGCAGCCTGAGCGCCGAGGGACCCGGCCTCGACAAATTCCTGGGCCCGATGAAGTCCCACATCGACGCGATGGTCGACCGCGCCCCGGACGGCGAGGTGGAGGCCTGCGCGGGGACGTTCCGCTACCGCTTCGGCGCCAACTGGAAGATCCAGATGGAGAACCAGAACGACCTCTATCATCCGATGTTCACCCACGCCTCGACCACCGCGCGGGACGGCACGCAGTTCAGGCGCCACGGCGCCGAGGACGACGAGGCGGGCCGGGTCAGGCTGCTGAAGGAAAACGAGGCCCTCAACGAGCAGTGGGAAGAGCTGCCCATCGGCGGGCATCGCCACGGCCACACCTATATGGGGATGTTTCCCATGGACAGGGGTCAGAGCGGGCCGGTGTATGAGCGATACCGGGCGGCGATGGAGGCACGCTACGGGGACCGCGCCGCCGACGCAATGGCGGTGAAGCACCACAACAGCATCTTCTACCCGCAATGGTCGATCCAGTACCTCACCCAGCATATCCGGGTGATGAACCCGGTCTCCGTCGACTGCACGGAGAACGTCATCATCCCGCTCAGGCTGAAGGGGGCGCCCGAGGAGATGTGGCGGGCCGCGCTCAGGAGCAACAACAACAGCCACTCGCCGTCCGGCATGGTCATGTCGGACGACATGGAGGTCTGGGTCCGTTGCCAGAGGGGCCTTGCGAGCCCCGGACGGGAGTGGGTGGTCTTCGCCCGCGGCATGAACGAGGAGCGCATCGACAACGCCGGGTCGTTCGAGGGGCTCGGCACGTCGGAAGCCAACGCCCGGCATCAGCACGCCGCATGGCTGAACTACATGTGCGGCGCGGCCTGACGGCGGGTCCTGTCGATGCGGGTCGAGATCGAGGAATTCCTCTACCGCGAGGCGCGGCTGCTCGACGAACGCCGGTTCGAGGAGTGGATGAACCTGTTCGCCGAGGACGGCTATTACTGGGTGCCGGCCGCGCCGGACCAGAAGGACCCCTATGACGGCGTGTCGATCTTCTTCGACGACCGCGGGGTGATGAAGACCCGGCTGGAGCGCCTCGACCACCCGAGAATCCACTCGCAAACGCCGGCCAGCCGCACCATGCACGCGGTGTCGAACATAGAGATCGACCCGGAATTCGGCGAGGAAAACGAGGTCCTGGTGCGCTCCGGCCTGACGATGTTCGAATTCCGCCTCGACAAGCAGACCGTCTATGGCGGCCGTTGCCGCCACCTGCTGCGGATCGCGGGCGGCGGTTTCGAGATCGCCTGGAAGCGGGTCGACCTGATCAACTGCGACGGGGTGTTCGAGACCCTGTCGGTGCCGTTCTGACGCGCGGAGCCGCAATCCGGCGGTTCAGGCGGCCGCAGGGCACGGCCGGTGCGGGCCGATCCTGGCGATCGGCACGGAAAGGACGACGAGGTCGGCGACGACGATGCCGAGCGCGAGCGCGACGAACATCGCAGCCCATTTCCGGCGCTCAAGGGCGCCAGGACGATCCGAGAGCCATGCGCGGTCTTGTGGGGTCATCGGTAGATCGGCGGCGGGATGTCGGCACCGAGCCAGCCTAACCCGGATTTCTCACCACCGGCCGACGGAAAGCCCGCGGCATGGCCGACCCCAAGGCTGTCACCCCGGACTTGTTCCGGGGTCCAGGCCTGCCCCGGA
Source organism: Alphaproteobacteria bacterium (assembly GCA_965202835.1). Taxonomy (GTDB): domain Bacteria; phylum Pseudomonadota; class Alphaproteobacteria; order MPNO01; family MPNO01; genus MPNO01. The sequence goes on from CBDBCA010000006.1 coordinate 108,861, forward strand.
CGCCGTTCCGGGAAAACCGGACGAGAACGGCGCCTGTGGCTCTGGACCCCGGAACAAGTCCGGGGTGACAGCCGGGGCGCGGGACAGAGCGCGAGCATCGCCGCGCCGGTCCGCGACCGGACAAGTGCCTGTCACAATGCCTCTTTCCTTGTCCGACGCCTCTAACCGCCAACCCTTTGTGAGAAATCCGGGCTAAAGTCACCCAGCGGAGGAAGTCGACTGCGCGGAACCTGGTGAGAATGTAGGCAACGATCTTTCCTGCCGCCCGACGTATTTCGCCATCCCCCATCCGATTTCTTTTCACTCGCGCCGCTGGATCGTCATGCGGCCGATGATGTCCACGCCGTCGATCCACTGGTGCTTGAGGGCGGCGAGGACATGGCCCGCGGCCATCGCGAGCATCGCGTAAGCCAGCCACATATGCAGGTCCTCCGTCAGGTCCCCGAGGGTTTCCGACTCGGGCAGCAGGACCGGCAGCGCGATCCCGAACCACGCGACCGCATCCCCGCCGAAATCCACCGATGACCACCCGAACGCGATCACGAGGAAGGGCAGCGCATAGAGCGCCATATGGCCGACATGCGCCGCGTCCTGCTCGAACGGGCCGATCCGATTGGGGAGCGGCGGTGGCCGGTTCCACAGCCGGATCGCTACGCGGGCCACCATCAGCACGAGCAGCGTCACGCCGATCGAGATGTGGAGCCCGAACAGGAAATCCTCCAGCGGGGAATCGTCCTCGACGAGCGTCGTCATGGCGTAGCCACAGGCCCACATGAAGATGAAGCCCGCCGCCACGATCCAGTGCATCGCGCGGGCCGACAGGGCGTATTTCCTCGTCATCGCACGGCCTCGGCGGTCACGAGGTTCCCGATGATCAAGAGCACGGCCGCGACCCGTTGGGTCAGCCAGATGGCGCCGGTACCCTCCTTGTCGGCCCTGGGCCGATCATGGCGATCCTCGGCGGCGTCTTTGTCGTCCATACCGTTCATCTTCATCCCCCCGTTTCGCTGGCGGTCAGGGCGCGCTCTCCCTGTTTCCAGGTGGGCGGGGAGGCTGGTGGACGCTACCCCCCTCCCGGCTCGTGCCGGCCGCCGGAATTCCCGGATGCCGGTCGGTCGAAGCTCGGGTGGGAGGGCCGGGCAGGAGATAAGAACCCGGCCCTCCCGAGACGGCCGCGCGCGATTCACCCGGCACGCGGCCTACCGCAAGCGGGAAGGCCGGGCAGGAGATAAGAACCCGGGCCTTCCCTGCCGGCCGCCCGGCAACCTCCAGAAGAACGGGCGGCCAACCTCTCATCTCCCAACGCCGATCGTGCTCGCCCCCGAGGGCATGCCGACGACGATGCCCCACGGCACAAGCCCCAGAGCGCCGAGCAGGATCGCCGCGAGGATCGCGGTCACCGCGATCGTCGACCGGCGGGGCATTTCCGGCTCGATCGCGTCATACGGGTCCCGGGTCATCGGGCGGTCGCGCTCATTCACCGGGGGAAGCATCAGGACGCCTCCAGGGTGAAGACCGATACCTCGCCGTCGTCGAAGGCATAGGTCGCGCACACCGTCGGCTTGTCCTTGCGGGCCAGACGATATACCCGCCGGCCGCCGGCCATCCTGCGGCCCTTGTGGGGATATTCCGCAATAGTCGAGGCCAGCACCTCATAGGCCTCGGCGAATTCCGCCAGGCTCTCGAGATAGCGCAGGTAGGAGATCTCGGCCGCGGGCTTGAGGGTGACGACCCTCATGTCCTGCCGATCATCGGATGCCATGCCGCCGCCCTCCCCGTATTGTCGGCTCGAGACGCCCGCACGGCGCGATGACGGGTTTTCCGGTGCGGGCGACAGGGCGAACGGCGGCGCGGCCCCGGTCTTGGCGACCGGCCGCTCGCCGTCTCGGGTGAGCTCATAGTCGAAATACAGCCGGGTGACGGGTAGCCGCCCGGAGGGCTGGCCGCCGCCGACAATGCTGTGTTCGCGGGCGCCACGTTCGATCTCTGGAAACGCACTCGGGTATTCGCAATCCGGTGGTCGTGGTGAAACCGACCAAGCTTCGACAGGGATATAGCGGAGTGACTATGAGTAAATTGTGTGCAAAATGACTAACTTAATGTGTATTTCAGGGATGCCGCGACGATGTCCACGGTGCATCCGCCTCTTCGCATCGACGCCTCGCCCGCGCCATCGACCGGGATTCGGGGGTGGGACAATTGAAGAGTCGCGAGGAGCTCACGCGGGAGATCGAGGTCCTGGAGGAGCGCATCGCCGCCCTGAGCGCGGCCGTGCTGCGCCTCGGCTCGAGCCTCGACCTCGCCACCGTGCTGCAGGAGGCCGCCGACAGCGCCCGCGCGCTCACCGGCATGCGGTACTGCCTCATCGTCGCCGTCGACGAGGCCGGCGAGGCGCGCGAGTTCGTCACTTCCGGCCTCGCCCCCGACGAGCACCGCGAGCTCGCCGAGTGGCCCGACGGCCCCCGGCTGTTCGCCCACCTGCGCGACCTGCCGGGCCCGTTCGGGCTCGACGACCTGGCCGGCTACATCCGCGGGCTCGGCTTCTCCGACGAGCTGGTGCGCACGAAGACGATGCACGGCACGCCCATGAGCCACCGCGGCGTGCAGGTCGGCAACTTCTTCCTCGGCGGGAAGGAGGGCGCGCCCGACTTCACCGCCGCGGACGAGGAGATGCTGACGCTGTTCGCCTCCCAGGCGGCGGCCGCGATCGTCAACGCGCGCGCCCACCAGCAGGAGCAGCGCGCGCGGGCCGACCTGGAGGTCCTGATCGAGACCACGCCGGTGGGCGTCCTGGTGTTCGACGCCCGCACTCGGCGGCCGGTGTCGTCCAACCGGGAGGCGGACCGGATCATCCAACCCCTGCGCACGCCGGGCCGCCCCGTCGAGGAGCTGCTGGAGACCGTGACCTGCCGGTTCGGCGACGGGCGCGAGGTCGCCCTGGCCGAGTTCGTCCTGGCGGACGAGATGAAGGATGCCGAATCGGTGCGCGCCGAGGAGATCGTGCTCTCGGTGCCCGACGGGCGGCGCGTGGCGATGCTGGTGAACGCAACGCCGATCCACGGCGAGGACGGCGGGGTCGCATCGGTGGTCGTGGCCATGCAGGACCTCGAGCCGCTCGAGGAGCTGGATCGCCTGCGCGCGGAGTTCCTTGGCATGGTGAGCCACGAGCTGCGCACGCCGCTCGCCGCCATCAAGGGATCGACGACTACCGTGCTCGACGCCTCGCCGGCGCTCGACCCGGCCGAGCTGCACCAGTTTTTCCGGGTCATCGACGAGCAGGCCGACCACATGCGGGGCCTCATCGGCGACCTGCTGGACGCGGGCCGCATCGACGCGGGCACGCTGTCGGTCTCACCCGTGCCCACGGACGTGCGGGAGCTCGTGGAACAGGCGAGGAATGCGCTTCTCAACAGCGGCGGTACGCACACGACCCTCATCGACCTGCCGCAAGACCTGCCCCGGGTGCTGGCCGACGGCCCGCGCATCGTGCAGGTGCTGAACAACCTCTTGTCCAACGCCGCCCGGCACTCTCCCGGCTCTTCACCCATCCGGGTCGCCGCGGCGCGTGACGGCCCGCACGTCGCGATCTCGGTCTCGGACGAGGGCAGGGGGATTCCGGCGGCGGAGCTTCCGCGCCTGTTCCGCAAATACGCCGGCCCCGGCGACGAGAATGCCGAGCGCGGCCTGCGGGGGTCGGGCCTCGGCCTCGCCATCTGCAAGGGCCTGGTGGAGGCTCACGGAGGCCGCATCCGGGCCGAAAGCGGCGGGCCGGGCCAGGGCAGCCGGTTTACTTTCACGATTCCGGCGGCCGAGGACGCCGCACCCGCGGCCGGCGCCGCCGACGATCGCGGCCGGCCGGCCGGCCGGGACGGCGAGCCGCCGCCCGTCCTGGTGGTGGACGACGACCCGCGGACGCTACGTTTCGTTCGGGATGCGCTTGCCCAGGCCGGCTACACCCCTGTCGCGACGGGCGATCACCGCGAGCTGTCCCGGATGATCAGCACGAGGAGACCTTGCCTGGTCCTGCTCGACCTGATGCTGCCAGACGCCGACGGCATCGAGCTCATGGAGACCGTTCCCGAGATGGCCGATATGCCGGTCATTTTCATCTCCGCCTACGGGCGGGACGAGACCATTGCCAGGGCGCTGGAGAAAGGCGCCGCCGACTATCTCGTCAAGCCCTTTTCCGCGACCGAGCTGACGGCGAGGATTCAGGCCGCCCTGCGCAGGCGGGCCGGGCCGGCGGCGTTCACGCTCGGCGATCTCGCCGTCTACTACGACGAGCGGCGGGTCACCGTGGGCGGGAGTCCGGTGCGGCTGACCGCGACCGAGTTCGAGCTCCTGCGCCTGCTCACGGCGAACGCGGGCCGGGTCTCGACCTACGAGTCCCTGATCCGCCAGCTCTGGAACGGGCCCGACTCCGGCGACCCGGACCGGGTCCGCACCTTCATCAAGCAGCTGCGGCGGAAGCTCGGCGACGACCCGGCCCGTCCAGCCTACATCTTGAACGAGCGTGGGGTCGGCTACCGAATGCCGAAACCGGGAGAGTAGCGCGCGTCCCGCGAAGCCGGCCTCGCGCAGGGATTGTCCTTGGGAACGGCGGCGGCGATGTTCTCCGACGCCGCACCGCCAGATCGTGCATCGAAGTTTTCGCCCGTGCCGCGTTCCGCCGCCCCCGGGCGCCCTCACCACCGGATCAGGCTCCGCAGCATCACCCCATGCTCGGGCGGCCCGTTGTCGTTCGCGGGCTCGCGTCGCACCGCGTCGAGATCGACCGAGAGCCCCGAGGCCGCGTCCGCATACGCGACGACGCCGCCCAGCTCGACGCCGGCGCCGGTCTCCCCGTCGCCGTCGTCATGGCGCACCCCGAGCTCCAGCGAGGGCCGGAAGGTCGCGCCGACGGCGCCGTGGGATCATGAGCGACGCCGCGCACCGTCATGTCATGGCCGTCGGCCAGGGTGCGGGTCCGCCTTCAGTAGTTCTCGACCCCTCCGCCGCTCGCCGATGCCGCGCTCCAGGCCGCTAGATCGCGCGCGACCGCCAGGTATCCAGGAACTCGCGCAGGCGCTCGCTCCGCGGCCGCTTGAAGAGGTCGTCCGGGGGACCGCGCTCGATGACCTCGCCCCCGTCCATGAACACGACTTCGTCGGCCACATGGGCGGCGAACCCCATCTCGTGGGTGACCACGACCATGGTCATGCCCTCGCCCGCGAGGCCCTGCATCACCTGAAGCACCTCGCCCACGAGTTCCGGATCCAGCGCCGAGGTGGGCTCGTCGAAATACATCACGTGCGGACGCGTCGCCAGCGCCCGGGCGATCGCGGTGCGCTGCTGCTGCCCGCCCGAGAGACGGGCCGGGTGGTCGTGCGCCTTGTCGTCCAACCCGACCTTGGCCAGCATCTCCATGCCGATCTGTTCCGCCTCCCGCCTGCCGAGCTTCCTGACCACGCGCAACGCTTCGGTCACGTTGCCCAGCGCCGTCATGTGCGGCCAAAGGTTGTAGTGCTGGAAAACCATGCCGATGACGCTGCGGACGCTGTCGATGTTGCGCTCGCTGTCGGGCTTCAGCTCGCCATCGGCCTCGCGATAGCCCAGCAGCCGGTTTTCGATGAACACCCGGCCCTCGTCGTATCGGTCGAGAAACGCCATGCACCGCAGAAGGGTGCTCTTGCCCGATCCGGACGGCCCGATGACGCAGACCACCTGCGACTTCTCGACCGCAAGGTCGATTCCCTTCAGGACATGTGTCGTGCCGAACCGCTTGTGCAGGCCCTCGACCAGGACCACGGGTTTGCCTTCCATGGTGCCGCTTTCCGCCTCCTCGCTCACGATGCGCGGCTGAACCGGCGTTCCAGCGCTCCGCCGGCCAATGCGATACCCTCGATGATCAGCCAGTAGAGCAGGGCAACCGCGACATAGGGCTCGACCACGGCAAAGGTCTCGTTGACCATCTGCGTGGTGTTCTTGGTCAACTCCGCCACCGTGATGATCGACAACAAGGCCGATTCCTTGGTCAGAATAATCACCTGATTGGTCGACGGCGGGATGATCAGCGTCAGCATTTGCGGGATCTGGATGCGTGCGACGATCGCCGGACGCGGGATGCCGAGCATGCGCGCGGCCTCGATCTGCCCGGGCGGGATGGATTGGAAGCCGGCCCTGAAGATCTCCGCGAAATACCCGCCGCCATAGAACCCGAGGCCGACGATCCCGACCGTCTCTGCCTCCAGGGTCAGACCGGCGGACGGTCCGCCATAGTACAATATGAACAGCAGGATCAGGATCGGGGTCCCGCGCATAATTTCGATATAGGCCCGGCACAGGAGCTTCACGGGGCGGAACGGCAGGCCGTAGAGAAGCGCGGCCGCAAGGCCGGCGGCGACCGCCAGAAGCGATGCCAGCGCGCAGACATAAACCGTCGTCCACAACCCCGACAGCAGCAGCGGGCCGTAGCGGAGCACGATGTCGATGTCGAAGGACACGGCGTTCCTCGGACCCGCTAGCGCGCCGCGAGCGCGTGGCGTCTCTCGAACCACGCACCGGCGCGGGCGAGGACGAGATTCATCGCGAGATAGACGACCGCCGCGATCATGTAGGTCTCCAGGGGGCGGTAGGTGACGGAGACAACCTGCTGGCTGGTGCGCATGAGCTCGGTGACCGCGATCACCGAAATCAGGGACGAGTTCTTGAGGATACTGATCGTCTCATTGATGAGCGCCGGCAGGACCAGGCGCATCATCTGCGGAATCAGGATCCTGACCCGGATGTGCAGGACTCGTATCCCGAGCATGCGCGCGGCTTCGACCTGGCCGGAGGGGATGGTGAGCAGCCCGCCCCGGAAAATCTCGGCCTGGAACGCCGCGGTGTTCATGGTGAGCGCGATGATCGCCGCGGCGACCGGAGGCACGTCCAGACCGATTTCCGGGAGCAGATAGAAGACGATCAGGAGCTGCACCAGGATGGGCGTCCCGCGCCAGGCGCTGCGGTAGACGGCCGAAGCGCGCCGGAGCGGCCGGTTTCGCGAGATGAGACCGAATGCGAGCCAGAGCCCGAGGATCATGCCGAGCGCGATGGACACCGCCGACACCACGGCGGTCATCGCCGCCCCGACGAGGAAGGCGTTGTAGTGACTCGAAATTACGCCGAGAAAATCCACCCGCGAGACCCGTCAAGCCCCGACGCCCACGCCCGCCCGCACGGCACAAGCCGGCCGGGCGGGCGGTTGCCGTCGGGCGCCTAGTCGGCCGGGACCGGCAGCTTGTCGGCCGGCAGCTCCATCGGGCCACCGAACCACTTCTTCTGGAGTTCGGTCAGCACACCCGACTTATTCAGCTCGGCGAGCCGCGCGTCGATGAAGGCCACGAGCGAAGCGCTCTCGGCGTCCTTGCGCCCGGCCCAGCTGAAATACTTCTTGGGACCGAAGGTCGGCAGCACCAGTTCGAACCTGTCGGGGCGCTTGCGCACCAGCTCGAGCAGGTTGGGCAGGCTGTTGCAGACGGCGCTGATCCGCCCCGCCGCCAGATCGGCGAAGGCCTCGTTGAAGTCGACGTATGTCTTGATCCCCTTGACTCCCTTCCCCTTGCTCGAAAGCCCCTTGGCGAAGGCCTGAAGGGCCTGAAGCTGTGCCGAGCCGGCCTGCGAGCCGACCGCGTGCCCGGCGATGTCTTCCGGCGCATTGATCGAATCGTCGCCTTTGCGCTTGACCAGCGCCATGGTCGCATCCGCGATCGGCAGGCTCAGCGCGTATTTCGCGTAGCGCTCCTTGGTGACCGTGACCGAGGTGACGACATAGTCGAACTTGGCCGCGGCCAGGCCCGGAAGGATGCCCTGCCAGGGAAGGTCGAGCCGCTTCAGCTTGACCCCGGGCAACGCCTTCATGATGTGCGCCATGATGTCCGTCGAGTAGCCGACGATCTTGCCGTCCTCGACGAACTCGAAGGGCGGGAACCGAGCCTCGGTTCCGACGACGAACTCGCCCCGTTTCTTGATCTCCGCCAGGAGATCCGCATTGGCCGAACCGCTGGAAAACCCAAGGCCGGCTGTTACGGCAAGGGCCAGCACGATCGCCCACGCGCGTGTCAATGAAGCCAATGTCCCGATCCTCCGTCGTTTCATGTTGCACAGGTCCCACCGCAGCACCACGCTCGATCTCCAGAATCGCATCCGGGTAACCGGAATCCGATGGCAGCGGTGAAACAGCCAAAGTTCCAATCGCTATGTAGCCGAATGATCATGAGATTATTGTGTGCGGAATGACCAAAATCGTGTGTATTTCAGGGATGACACCACGATGTCGACGGTGCAGCCCCCGATCGTTCGTTACGAGGCCGTCCAGAACCCATTCGGCACGGTCGGAGCGCCGCTGCGCCGGGTCGACCCCGATTGGGGCGCGGAGTGGCGATCTGCATCACCGGCCCGAGCGTATGCGGGGAGCGCTTGCTCCTTCGCTGCCTCGAAGGGCTTCATCTTTCGGATCCCGACGGCGCGTTCCGGATACTCCGCCCACGCGGATGAAACGGCGCTCAGGCGGTCCGGCGTCCCGATGCATCGTCGGGGGTCCGCCCCGACAAGTTCCGGCGCGACCTCAAACCGGTCGGCTCAGGCAGTCCCCTGCGAAGCCCGTTCGACGGGACAGTCAGGCACCGCTAACTTGTAGGTTAGGGCCAGCAAACCCGGAGAGCCCGCAATGACATCGAGCAGCAGACGTTCCGGACTTCATCTCAACCGGCCGTTCGTCGGCATCCCTTCCTTCCTGCGCGCGCCGATCGAAACGGACCTCGGCGCGCTCGACGCCGACATCGCGGTCTTCGGGGTCCCCTTCGACGAAGGCTCGCCGTTCCTCGCCGGCTCGCGCATGGGACCGCGCGCGATTCGCGAGCATTCGCTGCGCTTCGCCGCCCCCGATGCCGGGTTCTACGACCCGGAGACGGAACGCACCTACCTTGCATATGAGATGGCGAACGAGACCATCGCCGATGTCGGCGACGTCGACGTGTGGCCGACCGACGTGAACAGCACGTTCGACAACGCGACCGAGATGACCAGGGCGGTGCTCGCCACCGGAGCGCTGCCGGTCATGCTCGGCGGCGACCACTCGGTGACCTATCCCGTCGTAAGGGGTTACGAGGACGAGGCGCCGCTGCACGTCATCCACTTCGACGCCCATATCGACTACGCTCCGTTCATCCACGATCTCCGTTTCACCAACGTCCACCCGTTCCGCAACATCGCCCCGTTGGAGCATGTGCTGAGCCTCTCCCAGGTCGGAATCCGCAGCCTTCGCAGCGCCGAATCGGAAATCCGCGATTCGATCGACGACGGCAACCGCGTGATGACGATGGGCGAGTTTCACAAGGTCGGCCCGCAAGGCGTCGCATCCGTGGTCCCACGCGATGCGCGGACATATGTGAGCATCGATATAGACGTGCTCGACCTGCCGCTGATACCGGGATGCGTATCGGCCGAACCGAACGGGATGAGCTACGCGGAGCTGCGCGACACCCTCGCCGCGATCGCCGAGCACTGCGATGTGGTCGGGCTCGACCTCGTGGAGGTCAACCCGACCCTGGACGTGGGGACCGGCATCACCTCCTATCTCGCCGCGCACACGGTGCTGGAGTTCCTCGGCAACATCTGCCTCCAGCCGCGCTGGGAACGCCGCCGCGAAGCGCGCGCCGCCGCGCGCGGCTGACACCGGCTGGAACGTCCGGCGCGGCCCTTCGGCTGACGGACGCGGTGGTGATGAAATCCGTCTTTGTCCCCATGACAAAGAGCGTAATGGAAGTAATTTCTGGCAACAAACGAGTAGTCTACGGGCGTATTCACGCCAAATGCGGTCATATGGGGTCAGACGGTACCTCGTAACGCCGGATCCCGCCCAGACCGCGACGCAGGCCGAATCGGTACGAAAAAATCTCGCTGGCGAGCCACGCCGCGGAACGGGCGGGGTACGGGATCGAGCGATCGATCGGGCGCCAAATTGTCGAGAAGATGCGGTCTCGTCCAGTCGGTGCCCACTGACTTTCACGCAGCGACCGGGCTCTTCACCCCCTTCTCGATCCCTCGGTGCCAGCGCGGCGGCACCTCGGCCGGCGGCGCGATGCGGCGACGGCGCTGGGGATGCAGCCGCCCGCCGGCCTGCCCCCGCCAGCGCCACGACAGTTCACGAGATAGGACCGAACCTCCGACGGCTGGACGCGAACCGCCGGTCCGGGGCGCCGCGCCCGGGATTCCCGGAAACGGGACCGGGAAAGCAGCCGGCCGGACGAAGAGCGGCTTCAGATCTTCCGGCCTCGCAGCTTCTCGCGGAGCGCGCGGATGTGGGTGTCGGCGCCGGCGAGGTTGGGGTGGACGGCGAGCGCCCGGTCGAAGGCTTCGAGCGCCTTCTCCTCCTCGTCGAGAGCGAGATGGACCAGGCCGAGGCCCGACAGCGCGCCGAAATGGCGCGGTTCCAGCGCGAGCGTCCGGTCGATGTCGGCGGCCGATTCCGCGAACCGCCCCATCAGATAGTTGACGGTCGCGCGCTTGTTCCACGCCTCGGCGAAGCGGGGCGCGCGGCGGACCATCTCGTCGAACGCGGCCAGCGCCTCCGGCAAATCGCGCGATCCCATCGCCTGGAGCCCCCGCACCATCAGCGCGTCGATCTCCGCGCTGCCGGATTCGTGCCAGATCCGCCAGATCGCCTGTTCCTCGTCGGCGGCGGCTTCCGCGCTCGGGGCGGCCTTCAGCCGGTCGAACAGGGGCTCCAGCCTGGGATCGTTCTGGTTGGCGAGCCCGACCGTCGCGAACGTCAGCGCCGCCGCCCCGGCGATCCATGTCATGGTCCGGCGCAAGGGGTCGTCTTCCGTGGGAGAGCGCATGCCGTCTTTCTTGCCCTCGATGTGCCTGCAGAGCCGCCAATGTCAATTCTATCGCAGCCGACAGCGCCAGGCATCGAACACGTTCAAGGCTCCGTGCGGGAGCGCGCTTTGCGTCTCACGTCTATTCGTCGCCCGGCAAAGCCAACAGGCGTTCGCTGCGCCAGACCCGTACGATGCGTATGCGCCCCGGCTCCCGCCGGTAAACGATGCGAAAGGGCGGATGGATTAACTCGCGCAAGAATGGCTGATCGAACTCGGGTACGATCCGGCCGATCTCCGGGTGTTCGCGAAGACCTTCGATACGTGAGACGATCTCCGCGACCGAGCGGTCGCCTACCTTGGGTACGCCAAGACTCGCATAATGGTTCCTGATCGCCTCCAGATCCGTGCTCGCCGACACGGCGAACGGTAGCGAGGCCCCCGACATTCGGCTATCCGAGGCCGAGCTTCGCCTTGACCTCCGCCAGGGAAAGTTCCCGGCCCGCTTCAAGGTCGGCGAGACCGGCGACGACGGCACGCATGAACGCCCGTTCCTCCTCGGCCGCCTCGTAGTCCCCAACCGACTGAACCACGGCAACCCCGCGGCCGCGGCGGGTCAGCAGCACGGGTCGATGCGCCTCCTCCGTGTGCCTGACGACGCGACCGGGATTGGTCTTCATGTCCGTTAGCGGAACGATGTCTTCGGAGAACTTGGCAACCATCGACGGGATCCCATGTGCGTTTCGCTGGTCCGTTGATAGCACCCGTTATCAGGTCATTCCAGCTTCTTTGAAAACCCGCGTCCGCATTCGGCGTGGCTTTCGGGGGATCCAATGAGGACCCAGCCCGGTCGGCGAGACCAACCGTGGCGGAGCTCAGCGCCGCCGCTCTCGTGATCCAAAGCATCGACCCGCGCGCGCCAGAACGTCGTCCATCGTCCGCGCGCCCTTCTCATCGGTCTCCCTCACGGCCCCGGCGATCATGGCGTCGAATGTCCATGCGACAGGTCTCCTTCCACGGCATCGGCCACCTCCTGGCCATGCCATAACCTGTCACCCATCTTTCCGGTCTATTCTGTTACCCATGTAACCGGTCTGTACCTCGCCGTCACCCTCCCCCGGCCCCTCCCGCAAGCGGGAGGGGAGAAGGCAGGGAGGATCCCGCGAGCGAGTCCCCTCTCCCCCGCGGGGGAGAGGGCCAGGGTGAGGGGACCTGCCGGCCTATTGCCCAAGCGCGCGCGGCTTCGGTCCGCCGTGCGCCCAGTCCAGCAACTCCACGGTGTGCACCACCGGGGTCTCGGTCGCGCCCTCGAGCTGCATCATGCAGCCGATATTGCCGGCCGCGATGGCGTCGGCGCCGAGGGCTTCGAGATGGCCCGCCTTGCGGTCGCGCAGCGCGTCGGCGAGCGCGGGCTGGAGGATGTTGTAGGTGCCGGCCGAGCCGCAGCAGAGGTGTCCCTCGGCCGGTAGCGCGACGGCGAACCCCGCCTCGCGCAGCAGTTCGACGGGACCGGACTGGATCTTCTGGCCGTGCTGCAGCGCGCAGGCCGAGTGGTATGCGACCGAGAGCGGTTCTGGCGGGCTTGCCTCGCCGAGTCCGATGCGTTGCAGGAGCTCCGATACGTCGCAGGCGCGCCCTGCTACCGTCGCGGCGGTCTCCGAAAGCGCAGGATCGTCGCGGAAGAGATGACCGTAATCCTTCAGCATCACCCCGCAGCCCGAGGTGTTGGAGACCACCGCGTCGAGGCCTTCCCCGTCGATTTCCGCCTGCCAGGCGCGGAGATTGCGCCGCGCCGCGTCGAGCGCCGGCGCCTCCTTCCCCATGTGGTGGGCGATCGAACCGCAGCAGCCCGACCCCCGCGCGACCACCACCTCGCAGCCGAAACGGGTGAGCAGCCGGATCGTCGCGGCGTTGATCGCCTGGTCGAGGACCTGCTGGACGCAGCCCGCGAGCAGCGCCACCCGGTAGCGGCGCTCGCCCTCGGCGGGGTAGGCCACGCCGTCGGGGAGCGCGCGCCCCGGTCTTGAAGACGGCAGCATCCGCAGCATCCGGCCAAGGGGGCCGGGAAGGAGCCCGGCGAAGGGGCTGGCGAGGCGGCCCAGCGTCACCGCCCACCGGAAGCGCGCCGGAGACGGCATCGCGGCAAGCAGCAGCGCCCGTATCGCCCGGTCGGCGAACGGCCGGCGGAAGGTCTCGGCGATCCGCTTGCGGGCGAGATCGACCAGATGCATGTAGTGCACGCCCGACGGGCAGGTGGTCATGCAGGAGAGGCAGGAGAGGCAGCGGTCGATATGCCCCACCACCTTGGCCGACGGGGGCTCGTCCCTCTCCAGCATCTCCTTCATCAGGTAGATGCGCCCGCGCGGGCTGTCGAGCTCGTCGCCCAGCAGGGCGTAGGTCGGGCAGGTGGCGGAGCAGAACCCGCAATGGACGCAGCCCCTGAGAATCCCCTCGGCGGAGGCGATGTCGGGATCGGCGCGCTGGGCCTCGGTGAACCGGGTCTGCATCGGCCTAGCGCGTATCCCGTTTGGATGGAATCGTCGCTGCCCTTGCCTCCCCAGCGTCATGGTCGGCGAAGGCCGACCATCCACGAGTTTTTAAGGCGCTGGAAACAAAAAAGAAAACGTGGATGGTCGGCCTTCGCCGACCATGACGGAAAAGAACGGTTGACGCGTTTCCCACTGAACCGGACACGGCCCTAGCCCCCCCCGTCCATGCGGCCCGAGTTGAGGATTCCCACCGGATCGAAAGCCTGCTTCACCCGCGCGCTCAACGCCGCGAGCCCGGGCGGCTGCGGCTGGAACGCAGGGACAAGGCGCCTGACCGCCTCCGGCGCCCGGATCAGGGTCGCGTGCCCGCCGGTCGGCCCGACCGCGCGGCGCACCGGTTCCGCGCCGGCGTCCTCCGCCCCCGGCGGCAAAGCGAGCCAGATCAGCCCGCCGCCCCAGTCGTAGAAGACCCGGGTGTCCAGCTTGCCCGCGATGCGTCCCGCCACGGCGGCGCCCTCGGCGGGCGGCACGGAGAGCCGCCACACGATCTCCGCGCCGGAATCGGCATGGAACCGGACCGAGCCCACCTCGCGCCAGAACGCGGCCGAGTTGTGCCCGTGCAGCTCCTCGATTCCGCGGTCGTCCTCGAACAGCCGCCTGAGCGCTTCCGTGCGGGCGAGCACGGAGGGCTCCGGCCCCTCGACGCGGAGCGCCGTGACCGCCGTTCCGGGGTCCCGAACCCGCCCGACGGTAGACAGCGCCGCGATCCCGGCCGGCAGATGCGCCGCGCCCGAGACCTCGAACGGCCCGCCCAGCGCGCGACTCATCGCCTCCATCGCCGCTTCTTCGTCGAGTCCGTAGATCAGCACCGTCCGCAGCTTCTCCGCCGCCGGCAGGACCTTGACGGTGATCTCGGTCATCGCGGCGAGCGTGCCCCAGGAGCCGGCGAGCAGCTTGCAGAGATCGTAGCCGGTGACGTTCTTGACCACCCGCCCGCCCGATTTGAATACCTCGCCGCGCCCGCTGACGGCGCGCACCCCGAGGAAATGATCCCGCGCGGCACCCGCCTTGAAACGGCGCGGCCCCGAAAGATTGGCCGCCATGCAGCCGCCGAGCGTCGCCAGGTCCGGCGCGGTACCGAGAAGGGGTCCGAGATCGGGCGGCTCGAAGGCGAGCGTCTGGCCGTGCTGCGCGAGCCTGGCCGCGATCTCGGCCAGCGCGGTCCCGGGCCCGGCGGTAAGGACCAGCTCTTCCGGCTCGTAGAGTGTGATCCCCGTGAGGCCCGACAGGTCGAGCGCCACCCCGGCGTCGGCGGGGCGTCCGACGCCGCGCCTCGACCCACCCGAGACGATCTCCAGCGCGCGTTCGCCCTCGCACGCCCAGCCGACCGCCTCGATCACCTCGTCCTCGGTCGTCGGGCGCAGGGTTTCCATACCGCTAGGGCGTATCAGGTTTGGATAAAAGCGTCCACGCCGCTTTCTCCGCCCCGTCACGGTCGGCGACGTCCACCTCCTCACCCCTCTTCGAAGCCACTGGCGAACATGGCGGCCATCGCCTCGACCGCCGCGCCGGCGTCCGCGCCCGACGCCGAGACATCGAGTCGGGTTCCCCGCGTCGCCGCAAGCATCAGGAGGCCCATGATCGAGAGCGCAGAGACCGTCTCCCCCTTGCAGGCGAAGCGGATGTCGGCGTCGAATTTCTCGGCGGCGGCGGCGATCCGGGCGGCGACCCGGGCATGCAGGCCGCGCTCGTTGACCACCTCGACCTCGCGGCTGACGACCCGCGGCTTCGCGGTCATTCGTCCTTGTCGCCGAGCAACCGCGACGCAACGCTTATGTATTTGCGGCCGGCCTCCTGCGCGGCAGCGACCGCGTCCTCCAGGCTCTCGCGCCCGCGCACGCTGGAGAGCTTGACCAGCATCGGCAGGTTGACGCCGGCGATGACCTCGATATGGCCGTCCTTCATCAGCGAGATCGCGAGGTTGGACGGCGTGCCGCCGAACATGTCGGTCAACAGGATCACCCCGCTGCCGCCGTCGGCGCGCGCGACGCTGTCGGCGATGTCCCGACGCCGCGCCTCGACGTCGTCGCTGGGGCCGATGCAGACGGTCTCGGTCCTCTCCTGAGGCCCGACCACGTGTTCGAGCGCGGCGACAAGCTCCTTCGCCAGATCGCCATGCGTCACCAGCACCATGCCGATCATGCCCATCGCGTCATCCTGTCACGGCGCGTCCCGCGTGGCGAGGTCGCGATGCGTCGCGGCCGCTGGTTGCCCTTCCCCGGCGAGCCGCGAGGCGAGTTTCTCGACGACAAAGACAGAGCGGTGCCGGCCCCCGGTGCAGCCGATCGCGATGGTGAGATGGCTCTTGCCCTCCGCCCGGTAGCGCGGCAGGACCGCCGCCAGGAGTCCGGTCAGGGACTCGAAGAACGGCCGGAAGGCGGGATCGGCCTCGACGAAAGCGCCGACCGCCGCTTCGCGCCCGGTGAGCGATGCGAGGTCCGTTTCGTAGTGCGGGTTCGCGAGGAACCGGACATCGAAAACGATATCCGCGTCGAGCGGCAGCCCGTTGCGATAGGCGAACGAGACCAGCGAGATCGCGGGGGAGGGCGCGTCTCCCAGCCCACAGGCATTGGCCAGCCGGCGCTTGAGCCCCGCGAGGGTGAGGGTGGAGGTGTCGATCGCCTCGTCGGCGCGTTCGCGGAGCGGCGCGAGCAACGCGCGTTCGCAGCCGATCGCGTCGGTCAGCCGTCCCGCTTTCGCGAGGGGGTGCCGGTGCCGGGTCTCGGAATACCGCCGCCCGAGAACCTCATCGTCGCAGTCGAGAAAGAGCAGCCTGACCGCCGCGCCCGACCGCGCGACAAGCGTCTCCAGCCGCGCGGAGAAACCGGCGACGGTGAAATCCCGCGTGCGGATATCGATTCCGATGGCGAGTGGGCGCGGGCTTTCCCGCTCGGGACCGACGAGCTCCGCGATCAGGGCGAGGGGCACGTTGTCGACGGCTTCGAAGCCGAGATCCTCGAGCGCCTTGAGAGCCGCCGTCTTGCCGGCACCCGACATCCCGGTGACGATCGCGACTTGCACCGGCAAGACGTCGCGCGGCGCATCGGCGGCGATGCCGTTCTGTTCGGCCGCGATCATCGGGCGTTTCCGGGGTCGGGTGCGGTGTTCACCGCACTATCGGTCCCCGCCCGACGCGCGGCAAGCCGAACCTTTGCCGCGGCCGAGGTTTCGAAGGGAACGATCCGGATCAGGGGAATCGCCAGGTTTGCAAAACACCACTCGTCGGGATCGGGAAGGCGACGGGGGCGGGCTTCGGTGAGGAGTTCGACCGCGAGACTGATCGTTGCCGCAGGCTGCCAGTCGATCGCGAGGATCCCGAGCCCGCGGACTTCGATCCTGCCGGCCAGCGTTTCCGGGGGAGAGGCCTGGAGCCGCCCGCCAACCGCCCCGATTTCTACCCGATCGTCGGCGACAAGGACCGCGCCACCGTCGATCAGGCGTAGCGCGAGGTCGGACTTTCCGCTGCCCGGCGGGCCGAGCAGGAGAACCCCGCGCCCATCGACGGCGACGCAGCTCGCGTGAACCGTCGCCATCGTTCAGCCCGCCGGCAATCGGACGGTGAAGCGCGCACCAGCGACGCCGCCGTTCCCGTCGTAACGGTTGGAAGCGGCGATCGAGCCGCTGTGGGCCTCGACGATCTGACGCGAGATTGCGAGACCCAGCCCCGAATGGCCGCCGAACTCCTCGCTTTCCGGGCGCTGGCTGTAAAACCGCTCGAACACGGAATCGAGGTTTTCCTCTGGGATCCCGGGGCCCCGGTCGTCGACGGTGACCGCGAGCGTCCGGTTCTCCCGCGTCGCGCGGATGCGGACCGGCGCGCCGGGAGGGCTGAAGGAAAAGGCGTTGTCGAGGAGGTTCTGAAACACCTGGACCAGCCGGCTCTCGATGCCGGTGGCCAGCAGCGGACCGCCGTCGAGCGCGAGTTCCAGCCCGTTGTCCCCGCCCGCCCCCGTGGACCCGTGGATTTCCACCAGGGCCTCCAGCAGGCGGCCGAGATCGACCTCCGACATCTCCGCGCGGGCAAGCTCGGCATCGAGGCGCGAAGCGCTCGAGATATCGGAAATCAACCGGTCGAGCCGGCGCACATCGTCCTGGATGATCGCCATGAGACGGCGCTGCTGCGCCGGGTCGGAGACGCGCGCGGCGGTCTCGACCGCGCTGGAGAGCGAGGTAAGCGGGTTCTTGATTTCGTGCGCCACGTCGGCCGCGAAACGCTCGACGGCTTCCATACGGTTCCACAGATCCGCCGTCATGTCGCGCAGCGCCGCCGACAGATCGCCGATCTCGTCGCGGCGGGCGGTGAAGTCGGGGATCTTCAGATGTTGGTGCACGCCGCCCTTGACCCGCCGCGCGGCCTCGGCGAGCCGGTTCACCGGCCGGGTGATCGCGTTGGCGAGATAGAGCGAGAGGATCACCGTGATCCCGAGCGCGACGGCGGACGCCTTCAGGATGCCGAGACGCACGTCGCGCACGGCCTCGCGAATTTCGGTACCGTCGGCGGTCAGCATCAGCGCGCCGAGCACCCGCTTGAACCGCTGCACGGGAACCGCCGCGATCAGCACCATGTCCCCGCGCGCGTCGAAACGGAGCGCGGTTCGCGCCTCCCCCGCCGATGCGGCCCGGGCTTCCGGGTAGTCGGCGGCGCGCTGGACCGCGCGTTCCGCGTAGTCGCGCGGGCGGTTTCGGACGGGCAGGAGGCCGAGCACCCATTCATAGGCGGCGACGGCAAGACGGCCGGCGAAGTCTTCCTCATCGGGCGGCGGGAGCGCCTCTTCCTGCACGGGCGCGCCGGGGCCTACCATGTCGCGGCTGTCCACGATCAGCGCGCCACGGGCGCCGAACAGGCGTGCCCTTGCCCGGGTCGGGCCGACCAGGCGGCGCAGCATCGGCCGCGCGGTGACCGGAAGCAGGGTCTGGTCCCCGCCGGCTGCCTCGCCCGCCGCGCCTTCGCCGAGCGCACCGGCGAAGATTTCCGCCTGGGTGTGGAGCGAGGCGAGTTCCGCCTCGACCAGCCCGTCCTCGTACTGGCCGAGATAGAGCAGCCCGGCGACGAGCGCCCCGAGGGCCAGGATGTTGACCGTCAGCACGCGCCGCGTGAGGGGCGAGATCATCGGAACACCCTCGATCGTCGGAACGCCGCGCCGGCGGTCGGGGGGCCGGCGCGGCCCGGCGGATCAGTCCTCCCTGTACCGGTAGCCGATGCCGTAGAGGGTTTCAATATGGCCGAAATCCTCGTCCACCAGTCGGAATTTCTTGCGCAGGCGCTTTATGTGGCTGTCGATCGTGCGGTCGTCGACATAGATGTGCTCGCCATAGGCGGCGTCCATCAGCTGGTCGCGCGACTTCACGTGACCGGGGCGGACCGCGAGCGCCTTGACGATCAGGAACTCGGTGACCGTGAGGTCGACCGGACGGCCGTGCCAGGAACAGAGATGGCGCGACTGGTCGAGCGTGAGCTCGCCCCGCACCAGCGCGGCCTCGTCGCCGCCCTCGCCCGGCGCGGCGCCGCCCTTCCGGTGGCGCCGGAGCACGGTGCGGATGCGTTCGAGCAGCAGGCGCTGGGAGAACGGCTTCTTGATGTAGTCGTCGGCGCCCATGCGAAGCCCCAGAACCTCGTCGACCTCGTCGTCCTTCGAGGTCAGGAAGACGATGGGAACGTCGGATCGCTTGCGGAGACGTTGCAGGAGCTCCATCCCGTCCATCCGCGGCATCTTCACGTCGAGCACGGCGAGATCGACGGGATCGGCGCCGAGGCCCTGCAGCGCCGAGGCCCCGTCCGTGAAGCAGCGCACGGCGAACCCCTCCGCCTCCAGCAGCATGGAGACCGAAGCGAGAAGGTTGCGGTCGTCGTCGACCAGCGCGATTCGTTCCTTCACCTTGCCCCCCGAAATCCTTGCCGGCACGGCGATGGCCGCGACCTGTTAGATGGGGTCTTGCGCCGCCGCGGCAAGTCCGGCCGGACGGTCTCCGCCCGGTCCCCGGGGCCGGTTGAACCGGCGCAACGCACACACTAGTTTGCCGCCTGATACGAGCCCCCGCCATCCGCCCCGCCGCCGGGGCCGCGCGCGTTCCCGCCAATCCCGGGAGGTCGAGAGTGCAAGCTACCGGATCAGCCGCCAGCTCGTTGGGGCTGGAGAGCCACGGGCTCGTCAATCCCGGCCCCGTTCACTGGAATCCGGACGTGCCGGCGCTCTACGAGCACGGGCTGAGGCGGGGCGAGGGCGTTCTGGCCCGGGGCGGCGGTTTCGTGACCGAGACCGGCGAGTACACCGGCCGCTCGCCGAAGGACAAGTTCATCGTCGACGAGCCCTCCTCGTCGCGCGACATCTGGTGGGGGCCGGTCAACAACCGGATCTCGGAAACGCATTTCGAGGCCGCCCACGGGCGGATGGTCGCCTATCTGCAGAACCGCGAGATGTTCGTCCAGGACGTGTTCGCCGGCGCGGATCCGGATTATCGCCTGCCGGTCCGGGTGGTCACCGAGCAGGCCTGGCACAGCCTGTTCGCCCGCAACATGTTCATCCCGCCGACCGACGGGCAGAGGGCCGTCTTCAGGCCCGAATTCACCGTGCTGCACGCCCCCAACCTGCACTCGGTGCCGGAAGTCGACGGCACCCGGTCGGAGGTGGGCGTCCTGCTCAACTTCGCGAAGCGGCTGATCCTGGTCACCGGGTCGCACTACACCGGCGAGATCAAGAAGACGATCTTCTCGGTGCTCAACTACATCCTGCCCGGCAAGGGCGTGCTGTCGATGCATTGTTCGTCCAATATCGGGCCGAAGGGCGACACGGCGATCTTCTTCGGCCTTTCGGGCACCGGGAAGACGACGCTGTCCGCCGATCCCACGCGGACGCTGATCGGCGACGACGAGCACGGCTGGTCCGATAACGGGGTGTTCAATTTCGAGGGCGGCTGCTACGCCAAGACGATCGCGCTCTCGGCCGAGGCCGAGCCGGAGATCTATAACGCCTGCTTCCGCTTCGGCACGCTGCTCGAAAACGTCGTCATCCACCCGGTCACGCGGGAGCCCGATTTCGACGACGGCTCGCTCACCGAAAACACCCGCGCCTCATACCCGCTTCACTTTCTCGGCAACGTGGAGAGGTCGGGGATGGGCGGGCACCCGGCCAATATCGTGATGCTGACGGCGGATGCGTTCGGCGTCCTGCCGCCGATCAGCCGGCTCACCCCGGAACAGGCGATGTACCACTTCCTGTCGGGCTACACGGCGCGACTCGCCGGTACCGAACGCGGGCTGGGCAGCGAGCCCGAGGCGACGTTCTCGACCTGCTTCGGCGCACCCTTCCTGCCGCGCCACCCCACGGTCTACGCCCGGCTGCTCGGCGAGAAGATCGCGCGCCACGGGGCGACCTGCTGGCTGGTCAATACCGGCTGGAGCGGCGGCGCGTTCGGCGTCGGAGAGCGGATGAAGATCGCCCATACCCGGGCCATGGTGCGCGCGGCGATCGAGGGCAAGCTCGCCTCGGTCGCGGTCGCTCCCGACCCCAATTTCGGCGTGCTGGTGCCCGAGAACGTGCCCGACGTTCCGAACGAGGTGCTGAGCCCGCGCAACACCTGGTCCGACAAGGGCGGCTACGACACGACCGCCCGCGGCCTCGCGCAACGTTTCGAGGCCAATTTCGAGCAGTTCGAGGCGGCGGTGGACGACAAGGTGAAGGCGGCGGCGATCAGGGCGGCGGCCTAAGGGGCGGCTCAGGCGATGGACGGAAAGCCATCCGAGGAGACGCGCCGCTTCCCGGCGCGGGAAGCCGAGCAGAGCCACCCGCCGTTTACGATTCGGACGCCGAACGCAACCACTGTAAAAGCCATGAAGGAACTGGACGAGGGTGGAGGCAAACGCTTCGCCAACGCGGAGGAATTGTTCGAGGACCTCGGCATCTAGACTCAATCGCGGCACCAACCGCGAAAATGACAGATAGCTCGTCCGACATTAACCTGGTCGGTATGGCAGGCGAGCCTTGGACTGACGCGGAGAACGGCCTGATCGTCGCGGACTACTTCGCGATGCTCTCGGACGATCTGGCCCGTCGTCCCTATAACAAGGCGGAGCACAATCGGGCTCCGCAAGCCCGGATCGGTCGAGGCCGCGGATCGATCGAGTACAAGCATCAGAACATCAGCGCCGTCCTCCAGTGGCTCGGCCAACCCTGGATCGCCGGCTACAAGCCCGCTCTCAATTTCCAGGGATCGCTCGTCGAGGTCGTCATGCGCTGGCTTGAGCAAGGGCCGGACTACCTGTCTCCGACGAAGGTTGCGAGCGCGGCGACCGGTCTTGAGACGCCTGCCGAACTATTTGTTGGACCGCCCCCGACTGTCAGCAACCGGCCGCCGCCGAAAGGGTTGGATCACATGCTTGCGGTCGCGCGCAAATTCGATGTGGCGGGGCGGGACGAACGTAACCGTGCCCTGGGACGCGCCGGCGAGGAGCGCGCGCTTGCGCATGAGAAGGCGACCCTGACCGCGGTAGGCCGTACCGATCTGGCGAAACGCGTCAAATGGGTGTCCGAAGAGGAAGGCGACGGCGCGGGATACGACATCGCGAGCTTTTCTCCAAAGGGCGACAACCGGTTGATCGAGGTGAAGACGACGAACGGCTGGGATCGCACGCCGTTCCACATCACGCGAAACGAACTCGCGGTCGCCGACGAGCGGCCGGGCGAGTGGTGCCTGCTGCGCTTGTGGAATTTCTCGCGCGAGCCCCGGGCCTTCGAGTTGCGCCCGCCGCTCGACGCGCATGTATCGCTATGCCCGACGATTTACGAAGCCCGGTTTCGCTGACGAGATCGGATCGTTCGACGGCACGAGACGGGCGGCGCGGCGCCCGCCCCCACCTCACGCCCGCTTCGCCACCAGGTCGATCTCGACCCTCGCGTCGAGCGCCAGCGCGGTGACGCCGATGCAGGTGCGGGCGGGACGTCTGTCTTCGTCCCAATAGGTCGCGTAGACCGCGTTCATCCGGGCGTAGTCCTCGCGGAAATGGGTGAGGTAGACGCGCGCCATGACGACGTGCTCAAGCCCGAGGCCGAGCGAGGCGAGCACGATCTTGAGGTTCGCCATGACCGCCCGCGTCTGGCCTTCTATGTCGGGCGGCAGCGGCGCGTCCTCGTTGCCGGGCTCGTTCGGCATCTGGCCGGTGACCAGGATCCAGCCGTCGATCTCGACCGCGTGGCTGAACGGGGCGACCGGGCTGGGCGCGCCCGCGGCCATGTGGAATACCGGTCCCGTCATCGTCGTCCCTCCGCCTGTCAGTGCGCCGCCGGATCCTAGAGTGTGTCCGGTATTGTTTGAACCGCCACCCCGTTCGTCATGGTCGGCGGAGGCCGACCATCCACGAGTTTTTCTTTTTGGCCGGGGACGATGAAAAGAACACAAAACAAAACGTGGATGGTCGGCCTTCGCCGACCATGACGGGGTAAGGCAGGGGCGGATGCGGCATCCCCCTCAGCCGTCGAGCACCTGGTCGAGGATCCAGTTGTCGATGGCATGCACCAGCGGCTCGCGATGCGAGAACCGGCCGGGCCGAGCGAGCGGGGAGGACAGCCCGGCGAACTGGCGCTCGGCGATCTCGTTGTCCTCGGCGATCGCGGTCTCGAAGCGCCGGTAGTAATGCGCCGCGACGGTCTCGAAATCGGCGCGCGCCACGATTTCGCGCGGGAAGCAGATGGCGACGACGTTGCGCACCCGGTCGGGCGCTTCCGGCAGCATCTGCTTGAACCACATCGAATCGACGTCGCAGCCGATCATCGTCGCCGGGTAGACCAGCAAATACTGCGAGCCCCTGGCCGCCGGGCCGGTCAGCGTCGGGATCGGCGGGAACCCCTCCGCTCCCTTGAGCAGCGCGCGCGTCCGCCCGCCCGAATCGGACTGGACCAGCACGTATTCCCCGGGCTCGCCCCGCACCACCTTCTTTTTGATCGACGGGTCGTTGACCGAGTTGCGGTGGACCGTCGCATGGTGGAAGGACTCCATCGAGTTCTCGACATAGCTCTTCCAGTTGGTGCGGACGATGTAGTCCTCGCGCCGGACCGTCGCCATGTCGTCGAGCCCGTAGGAGGCGAGGTGGTCCCCGAGGTCGCCCAGATGGTCCGCCAGCGGCCCGCAGCCGGCGTCGAAATTGACGAAGGCGAAGCCGGCCCAGCACTCCAGCCGGATCTCGACCAGCCCGTATTCTCCGGGGTCGAAATTGCGCGCCCGCTCCATCCCGTTGGCGAAGTCGAGAGCGCCGTCGAGGCGATAGGTCCAGCCGTGATAGGGGCAGACGATGCGCTCGCAGCGCCCCTCGCCGTCGAGCAGCTTCGCGCCGCGGTGCCGGCAGGAATTGGCGAAGGCGCGGAGCCGTCCCCCGCCGTCGCGGATCACCAGATATTCGGCCCCGGCGAGCGTCAGCGCCGCGTAATCGCCGGGCCCGGGCCAATAATCGGCGCGACCGATCAGGTTCCACTTGCGCAGGAAGATGCGCTCGACCTCGCGGCGGTAGAACGCCTCGGAGGTGTAGCATTCGGGCGGCAGGGTCCCGGCCTCGGCGAGCGGCCGCCGCACCGCCTCGAAATCCGCTCTCTCCATCGGCGTCCCTCCGCGACCGCCTCAGGCTAGGACAAATCCGCCCGGGGTGGAATGGGCGGGCGGTTCCGCCGGGACGGGATAGGATATAGTCTGCCGCGCGAAAGGACGGCGCGATGACGGTCTCCGAGATCCCGCTGATCGACATTTCCGGATTCGGGTCCGGCGATCCGGCCGCGCGGAGACGGATCGCCGGCGCGGTGGCGGAGGCCGTCGAGGGCATCGGCTTCCTCTCGGTCGCGGGCCACGGCGTCGATGCGGACCTCATGCGGCGTATCGCCGACCGGTTCGCCGCCTTCTTCGACCGGCCGGCGGCGGAGAAGCGGCGTTCGACCAACCCGGCACGCAACATCAACCGGGGCTACGTCCCGCTCGGCGACGAGTTCGTCGCCTCCTCGCATGACGGCGACGCCCCGCCGGATTACCGCGAGGCGCTCGCCTTCGGCCGCATCGACCTGCCGGACGACCCCTATTACCGACGGCCCGAGGCGGCCTATGCCTACGAGCCCAATATCTGGCCGGAAGGGGTGGAGGGCCTGTCGGAGACGGTGCGGGAGTATTACGGCGCGCTGGAGGGGCTGAACCGGCGCCTGCTCCGCATCTTCGCCGCCGCGCTCGGCATCGAGGCGCGATATTTCCTCGACCGCTTCGACCGCCACGCGAGCGTGCTGCGCGCGATCAACTACCCCGAACAGGACCCGCCGCCGGCGCCGGGCCAGCTGCGCTGCGGCGCGCATTCCGATTTCGGCACCCACACGCTGCTGCAGATCGACGACGCGCCGGGCGGGCTGCAGGCGCGCGCCCGCGACGGAAGCTGGATCGACGTGAGCCCGCCGGCCGGCTCCTTCGTGGTCAATATCGGCGATCTGATGATGGTGTGGACCAACGACCGCTGGCTTTCCAACCTGCACCGCGTGGTCAACCCGCCCGCCGGGCTCAGGGGCGGCACGCGGCGCCAGTCGATCGCCTTCTTCGTCCAGCCCAACTACGACGCCCGGATCGCGTGCATCCCGACCTGCCTGCCGGACGGCGAGACCCCCCGCCACGCCCCCGTCACCGCCTGGCAGCACCGCCACGCCAAGCTCAGCAAGACCGCGCCCGAGGCGAATGTTTGAGGCGTGGGTGGGGTGAGGGTTGGTCGTGCGCCGGACCGTCATAATCCGAACTGCCACACACCCATTCGACCTCATAAACAATTCTTGACACTACCTTTGATAGAACATAAAGTGAACAATGATAGAAATTTCATTGTTCTCTGGGATAGATTCTGACATATTGTCACTCACTGTCACAGAGGTGGGCTATGGAGGGACATTCCCCGACCGAATTCTCGGACCTGATGGACCGGGCCGGTCTCGGCATCGAAGAGGCGGCAGGGCTGCTCGGGGTGAGTGACCGGACTATCCGCCGACACATGAGAGGCGAGGCAAAGCGCATCGACCGCCTCAAGCTCGACAAACTCCGCGAAGTGGCAAACGCGCGTTGTCCGGGTGATCGTCCCGACGGTTTCCGGTTTGTCGATCTTTTCGCCGGCATCGGGGGATTGCGACGGCCCTTCGAGGAAATCGGCGGACGATGCCTCTTCACCTCGGAGTGGGATCGGTTTTGCAAGGAGACCTACACCGCAAATTTCCCGGAGCCCGCCGACAGCGATCATGTATTCGCGGGGGATATCAGGCCCTATGCCGACGAGCCGTACAGGGTGCCCGAACACGATGTACTGCTTGCCGGGTTTCCGTGCCAGCCTTTCTCCATTGCGGGCGTGTCGAAGAAAAACGCCCTCGGCCATCCGCATGGGTTCCTTTGCGACACCCAAGGGACGCTTTTCTACGATCTGGCCAAGATCATCGCCTATCGCAAGCCACCGGTATTCCTACTTGAGAACGTCAGGAATCTTGAGCGTCACGACGGTGGCCGTACCTTTTCGACGATTATGCATGTTCTGGAGGGCGAGCTTGGTTACAAGGTCAACCATCGGGTGATCGGCTCGACTCCTTGGGTGCCTCAGAAGCGGGAGCGGATCTTCATCGTGGGGTTTCGCGATCACAAGGTCGCGTTCGATTTCGAGCGACTAGCGGTCCCCGAAGGCGATGGCCCGACCTTGGGCACGATCCTCGACGACGAGATCGATCCCAAATACACCCTGACGGCGCACATGTGGAAATATCTCCGCAGTTACAAGGAGAAGCACCGGAGCGCTGGCAACGGGTTCGGCTATTCGCTGTTCGGGCCGGAGGATGTCGCCCGGACACTCTCGGCCCGTTACTACAAGGACGGTTCGGAAATCCTTGTCCGCCAGAAGGGCAAGCGGCCCCGCCGGCTCACGCCGCGCGAGTGCGCCCGGCTGATGGGGTTCGACAAGCCGGGCGGCAGTAATTTCAGAATCCCGGTTTCGGATACGCAAGCCTACCGGCAATTCGGCAACGCGGTCGTCGTGCCGGTGGTCCGGTCTGTGGCAAAACTGATGGAGACCAGCATCGCCGATGCTCTGCTGCTGGAAGGCCGTGCGTCGCCCTACGCCCGACAGTGGGAACTGCCCCTGCCCGACACGAGTGTCGCTGCCTGAACCATGCCTGCCGATGTCGTGACGCCGGCCGTCAGAAGCCGGATGATGGCAGGCATCCAAGGCAGAAATACAAAGCCGGAGTTGGCGATCCGGTCGGCACTTCACCGACGAGGATTTCGATTCCGACTGTACCGAAAAGACTTGCCCGGCAAACCCGATATGGTATTTGCACGTTATCGCGCGGTGATCTTCGTCCATGGATGCTTCTGGCACGGCCACGACTGCCACCTGTTCCGCTGGCCCCGGACCCGTGAAGACTTCTGGCGGGAGAAGATCAACGCGAACGTGGAGCGTGACCGGCGGCAGAAAGCAGCCTTACTAGACGGAAGCTGGCGTGTCGCAACGGTTTGGGAGTGCGCTTTGAAAGGTCGCACACGACTGCCCTTTGAAACGATTGTCGAAAGCTGCTCAGCTTGGCTGATATCGGAAAAAACCATTTTGGAGTTGAGAGGCGATGAAGTGGGGACAACTGGCTGATTATTTCGTTGGCGTCCGGGCCAAGCGCCTATCTGCCGTAGAGGCAGAACCCAAGAAATCGAACCAGCATGAAATCAACTCCACCGTCGAACTCAGGAACAATTTCCTTGGCGAGACGCATCAGGAGCGTTTCAGGGTTATCTATATCTGGCTCGGAGAGGAACAGGAGGGCTTCACCGTTGAGGGCAACGCCACCCACTATGATGCACGCCTCAACATTCCCAAGAGATCCGAGTGGAGGCTCTACTATCCCTCAAATTCTGTGACGAGAACCATGCAGGAGGGCGATACGCTCTTCCTCGCAAAGCACAGAAACGGCCTTCTCTATTTCATTGTAACCGCCGGGGGGTCTACCAGCGAAAAACAACTTTCTTGGTTGTTTGGGTTGTCCTCCAAGGAAGATGATCTTTTCCCTCCACAAGGATTTTCCGACGACAAGTTTTCTTCCCGGGAGTTCTCGGACGAAGAACCGGAGCTTGATTTTGCAGCCCGCTTCATTCTCGATGAGCTTGGTATCGAGCTTGAGGAACCGGAAGCCGGCAGGCTGGACAGCATAATCGAGCAGTTCGACACCACGTTCCCGCCAACAGCCGTTTTCTCCAAGCTCGCCCGCGGCACCCTGTCGGAAATCCCGGTAAAGGAAGACCCGGACACAGCCCTGTTAGCGTGGCTTGATCGTGAAGAAGCCATGTTCCGCCGTCTCGAAAGGCGTATCGTGGCTGCCCGTCTGAAAGAAGGGTTCGCTGACGAGGACGGGTCCGATGTCGATGGGTTTATCGGGTTTTCCCTCAGCGTCCAGAACCGGCGCAAGTCCCGGATGGGTCATTCATTGGAACACCATCTGGAAGCCGTGTTCAGCGCCCACGACATAGCCTACGAGCGCGGCAAAATCACCGAGATCAATCACAGGCCGGATTTCCTGTTCCCTGGCCTCGCCGCTTACCAGTCGGCCCCCAACGGTGGCGATCCGTGCCTAACCATGCTGGCCGCCAAGTCAACATGCAAAGACCGTTGGAGACAGGTTCTGGCCGAAGCGGAGAAAATTCCCCGGAAGCACTTGCTTACGCTCCAGCCAAGCATTTCGGAAAGCCAGACACGGCAGATGGAGACGTTCAACTTACAACTCGTCGTGCCCCTGCCGATCCAAGACAGCTACACACCGCATCAGCGGGACTGGCTCTGGTCTCTGGGCGACTTCATTTCGGAGGTCAGGGACCGGCAACGCAGGTAGAGGTAATTTCGGGTTGCGATCATTCCTGTCCCCTCGCTTGCAGGCGTTTCACAACCCCTGTCTCTCGTCGCGGGATGGCTATCTTCCGGCGCCCTTCTCCCGCCCGGCCAGTCGCAGCTCGTAGAGTTTCTGGAGGTTGAGCCAGAACTCGCCGGAGGTTCCGAAATAGCGCCCCAGCCGTAGCGCGGTGTCGCCGGTAATTGCCCGCTCGCCGTTGAGTATCCGGGAAATCCGGCTCGCCGGGACTCCGACCTGCCGGGCCAGTTCGGCCGCGCTCATCCCGAGCGCGTCGAGGTCCTCGCGCAGGGTCTCGCCGGGGTGGATCGGTCCGCGTGCCATGGTTCGCCCACCCTTTCGGCTGACGCCGGACGGCGGCCCCGCCGACCGTTACGGAACATAGCGGGAAGTTCGGGAATTGGAACCCGGCACCCCCATCGGAAGTTGCCCCGGAACAACGGCTTATCTATAGTGCGCCGTCTTGCAGGACAGCGTCCCGGCCACGATATGGGTTACGGTGCGGGGTGCCGCGGGAGCAGGTCATGATGGCGTTTCGTTCGAGCCGATCCGTCGCGGCGCTGGCCGGCGGCGCGATGCTACTGACGCTTGCCGCGTGCGGCCAGCTGGAGCAGGACTATCCGGAGCCGCCGATCGACTCCAGCCAGCCGCACCGCTACAAGAGCGACCCGCCGGAGTCCACGTTGTTCGGCGAGGGCGGGTTCAACCTGCTGGGCGTCTTCGAGAGCGAGCGCGAGACCGGCGGGACGGGGATCGGCGTCAACGCGTTCCTGTGGCGCGCGTCGCTCGATACGGTCTCCTTCATGCCGCTGAGCTCGGCCGATCCGTTCGGCGGGGTGATCATCACCGACTGGTACTCGCCTCCCGAGACGCCGGGCGACCGGTTCAAGATGAACATCTATATCCTCGGCCGCCAGCTCCGCGCCGACGGGCTGCGAGTCTCGGTGTTCCGCCAGACCCGCGGCGCCGACGGTGCGTGGGTCGATTCCGCGGTGCAGCCGAAGACGGCGACGGATCTCGAGAACCAGATCCTGACCCGCGCCCGCCAGCTACGCGTCGCCCGGGCATCCTCCGGCTGACGAATCCACGCCGCCCGGCAGGTCATGGACGACGGCCCCGCCCCCCGGCGCTACGACGTCAAGGAGAGCGAAGCCCGCTGGCAGGCGGTCTGGGACGAGCGCGGCACCTTCGTCGTCGCGCCCGACCCGGCGCGCCCGAAATACTACGTGCTCGAGATGTTCCCCTACCCTTCGGGACGCATCCACATGGGGCATGTGCGGAATTACACGATGGGCGACGTGGTCGCGCGCTACAAGCGGGCGCGCGGCTTCAACGTGCTGCACCCGATGGGCTGGGACGCGTTCGGCATGCCGGCCGAGAACGCGGCGATGGAGCAGGGCGTCCATCCCGGCACGTGGACCTATGAGAACATCGCCGCGATGCGGAGCCAGCTCCGCTCGATGGGGCTCTCGATCGACTGGAGCCGCGAGATCGCCACCTGCCATCCGGGCTATTACCGCCACCAGCAGGCGATGTTCCTCGACTTCCTCGAAAGCGGGCTGCTCTACCGCGCCAGCGGCTGGGTCAACTGGGACCCGGTCGACCGCACGGTCCTCGCCAACGAGCAGGTGATCGACGGCTGCGGCTGGCGCTCGGGCGCGCCGGTCGAGAAGCGCGAGATGCCGCAATGGTTCCTCCGCATCACCGACTATGCGGAGGATCTGCGCGCCGCGCTGGGCGATCTCGAACGCTGGCCCGACAAGGTGCGGACGATGCAGGAGAACTGGATCGGCCGCTCGGAAGGGCTCCGCCTGACCTTCCCCATGGTCGGGCGCGAAGGCGGGCTCGACATCTACACCACGCGACACGACACGATCTTCGGATCGAGCTTCTGCGCGATCTCGCCCGAGCATCCGCTCGCCGCGGAGATCGCGGAGGGCAATCCGGAGATCGCCGGCTTCATCGAGGAATGCCGGCACACCGGCACCAGCGAGGCGGCGATCGAGCGGGCCGAGAAGCGCGGCGTCGATACCGGGCTCAGGGTGCGCCATCCCTTCCGCTCCGAATGGACCCTGCCGGTCTACGTCGCCAACTTCATCCTGATGGAATACGGCACCGGGGCGATCTTCGGCTGTCCGGCGCATGACCAGCGCGACCTCGACTTCGCCCGCAAATACGGCCTGCCGGTCCTCCCCGTGGTGGTGCCGGAAGACGAGGACCCCGCCGCCTTCGCGGTCGACGACGAGGCCTGGCTGGGCGACGGCAGGCTCGCCAACTCGGACTTCATCGACGGCATGACGGTGGAGGAAGCGAAGGAGGCGATCGCCAGCCGCGCCGAGGCCGAGGGCAGCGGCGGGCGCGAGATCAATTACCGGCTGCGCGACTGGGGCGTGTCGCGCCAGCGCTACTGGGGCTGCCCGATTCCGGTGGTGCATTGCGGCGATTGCGGCATCGTGCCGGTGCCGCGCGCGGACCTGCCGGTGGAGCTCCCCGACGACATCGACTTCGAGACGCCCGGCAACCCGCTCGACCGCCACCCGACCTGGAAGCACGCCGCCTGCCCGTCCTGCGGCGGCCCGGCCGAGCGGGAAACCTCGACGCTGGATACCTTCGTCGATTCCTCGTGGTATTTCGCCCGCTTCTGCTCGCCCCGCGCCGGCGATCCGGTGGACGGGGACGAGGGCGAATACTGGCTTCCGGTCGACCAGTATATCGGCGGGGTGGAGCACGCGATCCTGCATTTGCTGTATGCGCGTTTCTTCACCCGCGCGATGACCGACCACGACGAGCTCGCGCTCGATGAGCCCTTCGCCGGGCTGTTCACCCAGGGAATGGTGTGCCACGAGACCTACCGCACCGAGGGCGGCGAATGGGTACCGCCCATCGAAGTCGGCGAGGGATCCGACAGGGCGCCGATCCGCGCCGCCACCGGCGAGACGCTGATCGTCGGCCGGTCGGAGAAGATGAGCAAGTCGCGCCGCAACGTGGTCGACCCCGAGGACATCATGGAGACCTACGGCGCGGACACCGCGCGCTGGTTCATGCTGTCCGACTCACCGCCCGACCGCGACCTCGAATGGACCGAGGCGGGCGTCGCCGGCGCCTGGCGCTTCGTCAACCGGATATGGCGGCTGGTGACCGATCCCGGCCGTCCGGTCGCGCCGCCGGGCGCGGCGATGCCGGCCGGCGTCGAGGGCGATACAGCGCTCACGGAGATCCGCCGCGCCGTTCACAAGGCGATCGGCGGGGTGACCGGCGACCTGGAGGATTTCCGCTTCAACCGCGCGGTCGCGCGCATCTACAGCCTGGTCAACCTGCTCGGCGATTTCGACGGCGACGGCGAGGAAGCCGCCTGGGTGCGGCGCGAGGCATACGAAACGATGGCGCTCCTCGCCGGGCCGATGGTGCCCCATCTCGGCGAGAGCCTGTGGCAATTCCTCGGCCACGACACCCTGCTCGCCGACGCCCCCTGGCCCGAGGCCGACGCCGCGCTCGCCCGCGACGAGATCGTCACCGTGGCGGTGCAGGTGATGGGCAAGACCCGCGGCACCGTCGAGCTCGAACGCGACGCGGCGCAGGAGGCCGCCGAGGAGGCGGCGCTCGCGCTTCCGACGGTGACAGCGGCGCTCGGAGGCCGGCCGATCCGCAAGATCGTGTTCGTCCCGAACCGGATCCTCAATGTGGTGGCTTAACCCGTTCCGGCCCCGCTCGGCGCCGCTGCCGGCGCCATCCCCTCGTCGTCATGGTCGGCGAAGGCCGACCATCCACGAGTTTTTCTCGTACGACCGAACAACAAAAAAGCGTGGATGGTCGGCCTTCGCCGACCATGACAGAAAAAAGGGCCTTAAACTGGCGGCCGCCTGCGGGCTCGCGCTGACCGCGGGCGGCTGCGGGTTCCAGCCGCTCTACGCCACCGACGGAAGCGCGCGCGGCCAGCTCGCCCGCATCCATATCGACCAGATCGCCGACCGCACCGGCCAGCAGCTCCGCAACGCGCTTCTGCTCAGTTTCCCGCCGGGCGATCCGACCGCGCCGGCGGCGTGGCGCCTCAGGGTCACGCTGAAGGAGGCCAAGCGGGAGCTCGGCGTCGAGAAGCGGGACGTGGCGACCCGCGCCAACCTGACGCTCACCGCCTTCTACACGCTGGAGGACGCCGCCTCGGACAAGCCGGTAATGTCGGGCGATCTGCGCTCGGTCAACAGCTACAACATCCTGCAATCCCCGTACGGCACGCTGGCGGCGGAACGGAACGCCCGCGCCCGCGCGGTAAGCCAGATCGCCGACGGGTTGACCGCGCGCCTCGCCACCTGGCTCAGCCGGCCCCGGAACGGGCGGGGATGAAGATCGCCCCGGCCCGGGCGGACCGCTTCCTCGCCGCCCCGCCGGAGAATCTGCGCGCGGTCCTGCTCTACGGTCCGGACGGCGGTCTGGTGCGCGAACGCGCGGCGGCGTTGGGAACGCGGCATGTCGGCGACCTCTCGGACCCGTTCCGGGTGTCGGCGGTGGCCCTCGCGGCGCTGGCCGAGGAGCCCGGTCTGCTCGCCGACGAAGCCGCGCAGCTTTCGCTCACCGGCGAGACCCGCCTGGTCCGGCTCGAGGGCGCGACCGATGGCGCCGCCGAGGCCTGCCGGATCCTGCTGGAGCGCGAGGGCGCGGAGGCACTGGCGGTCGTCGAGGCGGGCGAGCTCTCGCCCCGCTCGAAGCTTCGCAGGCTGTTCGAGGGCGCGCCCGACGCCGCCGCCATCGCCTGCTACACCGACGACGAGGCGGCGCTGTCCCGCCTGATCTGTGCGACTTTCGACGATGCCGGGATCTCGGTCTCGTCGGATGCGATGGCGTTTCTCGCCGAACGTCTCGGCGCTGACCGCAAGATCACCCGGTCGGAGCTCGACAAGCTGGTGCTCTACGCCGCCGACAGTGGGTCGATCACGCTGGAGGACGCCGCGGCCTCGTGCGGCGCCCAGGCGGGCCTCACCCTCAACGAGCTCTGCGACGCGGCCGCCGCGGGGCGCCCGGCGGCGGCGATCGCGGGGCTCGATACGCTGGCGGGCGAGGGCGTGCAGGCGGTCGCGATCCTGCGCGGGGCGCAACGGCATTTTTCGCGCCTCCAGCTCACCGCCGCCCGGATCGAGGCCGGCGCCGCGCCCGACGCGGCGGTGAAGGCGCTGCGCCCGCCGGTATTCTTCAAGCGCGCGCCGGCGTTCCGCGAGGCGCTCCGCCTGTGGAGCGCGGCGAGAGCCGGGGAGGCGCTCGAACGGCTGGTCGAGGCCGAAGCCGCGTGCAAGCGGACCGGCGCGGTGCCCGAAGCGCTCTGCGCCGAAGCCCTGCTCGCCGTCGCGCGGGAGGCGCGCGAGGGGCGGTAGCGGCGGGGAATTGGCCGTGGCGAGGCGGCCTTGGGGTGCTATTCTCGGAACCTCCCCACCAGCCGGCGTGACGATATGAATCTGGATAAGTGCATAGCGCTCGTCATGGGTCGCCGTTGGCTGACCGTCCTGCTTTCGTTGGTCTTCATGCTGGCGCTTGCCGCCGGCGCCGGGCGCATCGTCGAAGTCGACGTCGACGTCCGGAATCATTTCGCCAGGGACGACCCGCACATCGTCGCGCTGGAACGGCTGGAAGACACCTACGCTCTCTCCGACTCCGCGCTCGTCGCGGTCGCGCCGAAGAACGGCGCCATTTTCACGCGGGAAACGCTCTTCGCGATCGAAGAACTGACCGACCGGCTCTGGCGAACGCCCTACGTCACGCGCGTCGACTCGATCGCCAACTATTCCCATAGCGAGGGACGCGAGGACGAGCTGATCGTCGATCCGCTGATCGACGACGCCGGTTCGCTGACCGACGCGGACCTGGAACGGATCGGGAAAATCGCGCTCGGCACCGAGGAGGTCGCCGGGCGCTTCGTTTCCCGCAACGGCCGCGTCGCCGGGCTGGTCGTCAGCGTCGCGCTTCCCGACGAGGACCGGCAGGCGGCCAAGCTGGAGGTAACCGACTACCTCCACGCGACGGCCGCGGCGGCGCGGGAGAAACACTCGACCGTCGAATACCACATCACCGGCGAACTGGTCCTCAACCGCGCCATGCGCGACGCGATCGACGAGGAAATGGCCGTCCTCGGCCCCGTCATGCTGGGAACGATGCTGCTCCTCGCCGTAATCCTGCTGCGCTCGATCTGGGGAACCGTCGCGATCATCCTGATGATGGTTGTCGTCATCCTGTCCGCGCTCGGCTTCATCGGCTGGACCGGGATGACGCTCTACGGCGAGAGCGGCGCGGCGTTTTTCGTCCTGATGGCGGTCACCGTCGCGCATTCCGTGCACCTGATCGAGGCGATGGCGGCGGGTCTGGGTCAGGGAATGGATCGCAGACGGGCGGCCGCCTACTCGCTGGAGCTCAACTGGTGGCCGGTTTTTCTCACCTCGCTCACGACGGCGATCGGTTTCCTCAGCCTCAATTTCGCGGAAATGCCGCCGTTCAAGGTCATGGGCAACATGGTGGCGTTCGGCTGTTTGTGCGCCTTCGTCTATTCGGTGACGCTGCTGCCCGCCTTTCTGTCGATCGTTCCCATGCGGGCCCGGCCGGCGCGCGCCGGCAAGGCCGATTTGTTCGACCGCCTGGGGCGGTTCGTGGTTTCCCGCCGCTGGGCGCTGCTGTGCTCCTTCGGCGTCCTTACCGTCGTGCTGATCGCCGGCATTTCGCGGATCGAACTCAAGGAGAACTGGCTCAAGCTCCTCGACGAGAGCTACGAGTTCCGGCGATCCACCGATTTCATCAGCAAGAATTTCACCGGCGTCGAAACATACGAGTACTCGCTGAACGCCGGGCGGGAGGGCGGCGTCACGGATGTCGAGTATCTGACCGAGGTCGACGCGCTGGCGGGGTGGTTCCGGGCCCAGCCCGAAGTCGCCCACGTCTTCGGCATCGCCGACATCCTGAAGCGCCTCAACAAGAACCTGCATGGCGACGATCCGGAGTTTTATCGCCTTCCTGAGGACTCCGAGCTCGCCGCGCAGTATCTGCTGCTCTACGAACTGTCCCTGCCGGTGGGGCGCGACCTGAACAACCTGATCGACGTTGGACGGTCGTCGACTCGCCTGACGGTCGTGCTGAAGAGCCTGTCGACCGCGGAGAAGATCGCGCTCGACCGGCGCGCGCAAGACTGGTTCCGCCAGAACGCCCCCGACCTGGCGACCCAGGCCACCGGGGTCGCGGTGGTCGGCGCCCGATCGATCCAGAGAAACATCGAGGGCATGCTGATCGGGACCGTCACCGCGATGGCCATCGTCTCGCTGCTTCTGCTCTTCGTCTTCAGAAGCGTGCGTCTCGGCCTGATCAGCCTGATACCCAATTTCGTCCCCGCCGCCATGGCGATGGGCCTGTGGGGGTATCTGGTGGGAGAGGTCGGGGTCGCGGCGTCGGTCGTCACCGCCATCGCGTTCGGCATCATCGTGGACGACACGATCCACTTCATGACCAAGTACGTCGCGGCCAGGAAGGGCGGGCTCCTGCCGTCGGAGTCCGTGCAATCGGCCTTTCGCTCGGTGGGCAGGGCGCTGTTGGCGACGACCGTCGTGTTCGCGCTCGGATTCATGGTGTTCGGCGCGTCGGGGATGGTCACCAACCAGGCGCTCGGCCTGCTCGTCGCGATAACGGTCATCGTCGCGTTGCTGGCGGATTTCCTGTTCCTGCCGCCGCTGCTGATGGCGCTCGACGGAACCAGGGAGACGGGCGAGCAGATCAGGGAACGGCTGCGACGCTCGGCTGACCAGGCCCGATAACCCGCCGACAGGAGGAAACCGCGATGCGCATGACCCCCAACCCGATGCTCGCCGCGTCCGGCATCGTTCTCGCCTGTCTCGCCTGGGCGGCCGCGCCGCCGGAAGGCCGCGCCGAGAGCGCCGAGGAGGCCGGGCTCAGGATCGCGAAGGAAGCCCGCGAACGCCAGAAGGGTTTCGGCAATTTCACCGCGAGCCTGACCATGATACTGCGCAACAAGCGGGGTCAGGAAAGCAAGCGCGAGCTCCGCCTGAAAGTGATCGAGGCCGAGGCAGACGGCGACCGGACCTTGTTCGTGTTCGACCGCCCGCGAAACGTCAAGGGGACCGGGTTTCTCGTCCACGCCCACAAGAACGAGCCCGACGATCAGTGGCTCTATCTTCCCGCCCTGAAGCGGGTGAAGCGGATCAGCTCCTCGAAACAGTCGGGCTCCTTCATGGGCAGCGAATTCTCGTACGAGGACATGGGCACGGCCGAAGTCGAGAAGTACAAGCACCGGTTCCTGCGCAACGAGCCGTGCGGCGACCTCGAATGCAGCGTTTCCGAGCGCGTCCCCGTCAGCCGGGATTCGGGGTATTCCCGTCAACTGGTCTGGCTGGACCGCAAGGAGTTCCGCACCGTGCGGATCCAGTTCTTCGACCGCAGGGGCGCCCACCTCAAGACGATGGTCGTGGAGGACTACAACGAGTATCTCGACCGCTACTGGCGGGCCGGCCGGATATCGATGACCAACCATCTCACCAAGAAAAGCACCGAGCTGCTCTGGAAGGACTACAAGTTCGGCACCGACCTCGACCTCGGCGATTTCACCCAGACGGCGCTGAAACGGGCGCGGTAGCGTCAGACCGCCAGTTCGCGCGCCTGCTCGACGACGCGGAACTTCAGCTTCTCGCTCGGTTTCAGGGACGGGAGCGGGCTGAATTTGAGCGCATCGACATAGCTCGCGGGGGAGACTTCGAGGGTGAAGTAATGCGCGATCATCAGCACGTTGACGGCCAGCTGCAAATCCATCCAGCGTGAGCCGAGACACCGGTGGGTGCCGAGCCCGTAAGGCGCGTAGCCGGGGCCGCGGTGCTCGTCGCGCGGCGGCAAGTACCGGTCGATATCGAACGAGAAGGGGTCGGGGAAGACGTCGTCCATGTAGTGCGACGCCGTCTGGGCGATGAAGATCCGCGATCCGACCGGTATCTCGTAACCCTCCAGCACGAAGCCGTTCATTACGTCCCGCATCGACATCGGGACGATCGGGTACATCCGGAGGCACTCCATCAGGAAGCGGTGCGTGACCTCCATCGAGGACTGGTTGAAGTCCTCGCCGTCCGGATCGCCGTTGGCGAACAGCGCGTCGGCCTCGGCCCGGATCCTCCCGTGGAGCTCGGGTTGGGAGGCCATGGCGTAGACCGCGAAGCTCAACGCATCGCCGAGATAGACGCTGGCAACCAGCGCCGCCGACAGGGCGAAGCGCAAATTCGCTTCCGGCACCAGCTGCGGATCGCTGGCATGCAGGCTCAGCCAGTCGTCCGCCAGGTTCCGCGGGCACCCGGCGCGCTGGGCCGGCGTATGGACGCTCTGGATCCGTTCCAGCAGCGTGTCGACGGCCTTCGCCCGGCGCTTCATCCCGGGGGTGTTCAGCATGAACCTGGGCAGGGCGTTGACGATATGGGTGGTGAGCGCCCGCTCCTTGAAGTCCATCAGATCGTCGATGATGTCCTGCGAGTCGACGCTGAGGGAGACCGGCGAGAGCTGCGCGTTGATCATCTTCCGGCACGAGCGCACCGGGAACGCCTCGCCGACCGTCCAGCCCGCCATGTATTCGCGCGCCCGCCGGTAGACCTCGTCGAGCTGGCCCGACAGCCTGGCCCGCGAATAGGCCGGCCCCATGGCCTTGCGAAGACGGAAATGATCGGCGCCGTCGAGCGACGGCAATACCCCGTGCGCGCCGTAGACCTTCTCGAAGTCCGCGAAATAGTTCCCGGCCTTCAGGTGCAGCCGCCCGTGCCGGTGGGCCCAGTGGTTCGCCTCCGGCCCGGAGAGGAAAGTCATCGGCCTGGCGAAGGGCGGGCGGATCTGGAACACCGGGCCGTATTCCTTCGTCAGGTCCGCGAACAGCGCGGGCACGTTGCCGCTGCGCAAATGCGGGCTGAGCAGCGCCCGGCGCAGGGCGACGACGGGTATTTTCTTGACCAGCGTGGAACGCCTGAGCATCGGGCTGGCGATGTTGTGTTCGACCGCGGCGGCGATCGAACGGCCGATCAGGTCCAGCTGACAGATGAAACGGATGCGCTCTTCGGTCTCCTCGTCGAGCTCGAACATGACGCGAAAGACGTCGCACGCATCGACGAGGCAGATGACGATGATGTCCCTCGGATCGGGGATCTCGTCGGTGAAGAGCGCCTTGACGACGCGGGTCTTGACGAGCTGGCCGACGGTTCCTTCCTGCGGAGCGCCGGACAGCTCCTCGTACCATCTCGCGGTCGCCAGGGTCCAGAAATCGCCGTCGTGATGCTCGAGGATTCCCAGGCCGACCAGCCGGTCGAGGGTCAGATCGATGACCGACTCCGCCTGGCCCGCGAGCCGTTCGATCCAGTACTGGGCGTCCCGTTGAGCCGGCTCGTCGGCGATCTGCTCCAGGATGGGATCGAGCGCGGGATCGCCGGTTTCCGTCGCGTCCACCAGGATCAGCGAATCGAGGTCGGTGTCGATGCGCGATCTCAGCGAGAGCTCCGCGAGCACGGCGCCGACGACGGTGCAGTTCAGGTCCCAGCCGGGCACCTGGTGGAAATAGCCGTTCTGCTCGTTGAGGAGCATCAGGATGAGCTCCTCGGGCAGGCTCAGCTTCCGGTCGGTCTGGACACTATCGGGCATCGGCCTTGGCCTTCCCGCCTCTGCATCCGTCATGCGGCGCCGGGCGGGCTTCCTTCGATACACGACATGGGGCGCCGGCCGTCCGCGTGCAAGCGCGGGACGGCGCACCGCCTCCTCTCGCCATGCCGGCGCGGACTCTACCCCGACTTTCGCGACCCGTCACCTCATTCGACCGGGGGCCGTTCCGTCCCTTGCCGGGCGCAAACCCGGCCGTCGGGATAGAACTGCTCGCAGTAGCGCCGGAAAATTCCGATCTCGCCGTCGGAGCGGCAGAGAAACGGGCGGGGCCGGTAGCGTTTCCGGCCCCAGATCGCGACGTCCTGCATGACGTCCCTGCCCTGGATCGCGATGACGATCCTGTTCATGAGCCGGGTGCGCAGGCGAACCGGCAGGAAGCGCATGCCGACGACCGGCCGCTTCGGCTTGCGCAGCAGCCGTATCCGGCTGACCAGCGTCAGCTCGACGTTCTCGCCGTCGATCGGCGTCGCCAGCACCCAGAGGCGGGTCTCCATGCCGATGGAATGCTCGCGGACCGCGACCAGGGAATAGCCGAGCCCGTGCACGTGCGTGACGGCGGAGACGTCCCAGGCGAAGCACTTTATCCCGGCGACGGTCTGGGTCCGTCTGAAGTCGAAGCAGCTCCTGAGCCAGGCGCCGTCGACCTCGACCGGGCCGACTCCGCTCACCGCGTCATAACCGTGTATGTAACGCAGATGCCCGAGGTCGACCGAGTTCTCGGTGGTTTCCTGGGGATGCCCCGCGAACCGGACGCTCCAGGTTTCCATGCCGCCCCAGTCGCCCGCGCCGCCCGGCGGCTCCGGAAGCTGCCATTGCGGCCCCCGCCCGCCGATACCGTGCCAGGCGAAGACGAGGCCCTCGATCTCGCGCGTCTCGAACAGCTTCAGCCTCGCGGCCTTCGGGGGCGGCGCGTAGGGAGTCGCGACGCACTGGCCGGCGATATCGTATTCGAACCCGTGGAAGGGGCAGACCAGGCGGCCGCCGCGCACCCTTCCGCCGGCCTCGGGCCCGAGGTCGGAGCCGAGATGCGGGCACACCGCCTCGGCCACGCAGATGCCCCCGTCGCCGTCGCACCAGGCGACGATGCGCTCGCCGAGCCAGGTTTTCCGGATCAGCGTCTTCTCTTCTATCGTCTCGCGGCGGGCGACGAAGTACCAGCCCTCCGGAAACGGATAGAGCGCGGATGCGCCGTTATGCTCGTCTGGGTTGGCTTCCATGGTCCACGGACCCGCCCCGGTCCCGCAGCGGCGGTTTCGCCGGCCTTCTAGGCTAACGGGCGTTCGGGGGCAATGGAAACCGCCCCTCGACAGGGGCTTGTATGGATAGCTTGACGGGCGGTGGGCTGGCGTGCCGGGCACTTGTCCGGCGACGAACCGGTCGGTCAATCTCCTCGCCTTGCCCCGCACCCCGATGTCACCCCGGCCTTGTGCCGGGGTCCAGGGCCGCGGGCACCGGCCTCGCCCTGCCTCGCTGGACCCCGGCACAAGGCCGGGGTGACAGTGGTGCGGTTGTCGGTCGGAGGTAGAATGACCGTGGGGAGCGCGGCGATGCCGAGACGGGTTGCGATTATCGGCGCGGGCGTGTCGGGGCTGGGGGTGGCGTGGGCGCTGGCCCGGCATCCCGACCGGTTCGATTTCCGCGTTTACGAGGCGGCGGACCGGATCGGCGGCAACGCGGTGACCGCCGACATGAAGCAGGAGGACGGCAGCTCGATCCCGTTCGACATTTCCGTCACCGCGTGCATTCCCTCGGTCTACCACCACATTCTGCTGCTGATGCGGCGGCACGGCATCGAGCTCGTCGATACCCGGTTCAGCTACAGCGTGCGCTATCGGGGCGGCGTCTACGCGCACGATCTCGACTCCGACATAAGGCGGCAGCTGCGGCCGGAAATCGCGAAATTCCAGAAGCTGCTCGGGCGCATGAAACGGTTCGGCCGGCTCAACCGGACGCGGTCGCGGCTGCTCAACGCGCTCAACCCGTTCAACTATGTCAGCATGGGCGCGGTGCTCGATCTGGGCCGGTTCTCGGGCGATTTCCGCTACAAGATCCTCAAACCCATGTTCGTCAACTTCCTGATGGCGACCAACGTGTTCGACATGCCGGCGTCGCTGTTCGCGCGCTATCTCGAGTTCTTCGACATCGAGACCGCGACCCCGATGCAGACCTGGGGCGGCGGCACGCGGCGCATCTACGAGGCGCTGTCGGCCGGCTTCCGGGACCGGATTTATCTCGCCCGGCCGGTGCGGAAGGTCTACCGGCGCGCGTCCGGGGTCGTGGTCGAGGACGAGGACGGCAATACCGAGACCTTCGACGACGCGGTCTTCGCATGCAACGCGAACCAGACGCTGATGATGCTCGACCGGCCGACCTTCCTGGAGGGCTGGCTGCTGTCCGCGATCCGCTACGAGAGCGAGCTGCACAACCACACGATCGTCCATTCGGACGCCTCGGTCCTGCCGGACAACGAGGCGCGGCCGCTGGAGACGCGGAGCAACCATATCGAGCAATACGGCGCCCGGCCCGACAACTACGAAATCACCTACATCATGCACAACCAGCAGCCCTGGGCGAAACCGTCCGACAGGCCCTGCCTGGTGACCTACAACCCGATCAGCGCCATCGACGAGAGCAAGATCGTGCTCAGACACTGGTTTCAGCACGTCGTCCACGACGTGCGCCATATCGCCCTGCTGGTCCATCTCTTCCGCTTCGTCCAGGGCAAGCGCCGGTCCTGGCATTGCGGCGCCCACACGCTGATCAACGCCCAGGAGACCTGTTTCGTCACCGGCCTCGTCACCGCGCGGCAGCTCGGCGCGGACTACCCGTTCGAGGACGCCGACGCGCGGAAGTGGTTCAACTTCTACGGCCGCATGATGTACGGCTGGCGCCTGCGCAAGGCGTGAGCCAGAAGCTGGCACTCTTCCGGACGGGCGGATAGGCTCATGCCGTAATCGTGCGGAGGAGGAACGCCATGGGACGGATTTTCGGTATCGTGGGACCTAGCTGGCGGAGAGCCGCGCCGGCGGCGATTGTCGCTCTCGGGCTGGCGGCGGCGTCCGTCCCCGACGCGCGCGCGGCGGAGGCGAAATGGGGCGACGGAAGCTGGTATGTCGGGTTCGCCGTCCCGGTCATGTTCATCGACGATACCGAGTCGACCACGACGGGGAGCCAGGCGGGGTTCGACCCTCGGCAGCCCACCGCGCGCGTTCCCTACGAGTCCGAGTCCACGTCCTCGTACAAGACCGGGTTCAAGGTGGCCGGCACGGTGGGCTACGAGCTCGGCGCCGGCTTCCGCGTCGAGGGCGAGTTGTTCTTCGCGCGCGCCGAGGTCGACAAGGTGACCTACAAGGGCGCGACCGCGGGCGGACGGACGATTCCGGTCACGGTGGAAATTCCGGTCTCCGGCACCGCCGACCAGCTTGGCGCCTTCGCGAGCGCCTGGTACGACGTTCGGACCGGCACCGACTGGATCCCCTATATCGGCGGCGGGCTGGGCTTCATACGGATCGACCAGAGCGACCTGGAATACGACGCCAACTCGCTGGCGAACGGGATATTAAAGGCACAGAACGCGCAGGCGCCCGATCTGCCCCCCGGCACCGTGCCGGAGATTTCGACCGCCGACACCGTGTTTGCCTACCATCTCGGCATCGGGACGGGCTACCGGCTCACCGACAACGTCATCCTCCAGGCCGGCTACCGCTTTCAGACCGCCACGGACCTGGAGTTCGAGGGCAGCAACGCGGCGGGCACCGTGAAGGTGACGTCGGGGCTCCGCGTCCACCTCCTCGAGATCGGCGTCCGCTACCGGTTCTAGGGCCTGTCCGTCTCGGTTGAATCCGGTGAAGCATCGGTGCCCCGTTCGACAGGCTCGGGGCAGGCCCTTCGATACGGCGCTGGCGCGTCTACCCACGGTGAGGGGATCGTTGAATTCAAAGAGAAAGATCCCTCATCCCGAGCAGGCGCGCCAGCGCCGTATCGAGGGGCGCGCCACGGTCGAGCCATCCGCCAGGCTTTCAACGAGAACGGACAGGCTCCAGAACCGCGTCATCCCGAGCACCCCCCGACCCCGTTCCGGGTCCGCGCATCGGTGCCGAAATGCCGCGCCAGCCGCGGCGCCGTCTCCGCCGCGATCCCGCGCCGGCGTCGCCCCAATCGCCCCTGCGAGCGCGGCGGCGGAGAGGCCGAGAGGTTCCATAAGGTCGTGCTTGAGGGCTTCGCCAGGGTGGACGGATGGAAGGCGGGTCATGGCGGACTCAGCACACACTTGGTTCTGTTCAGCAAAGTCCGGTTGGCCGCGCTCGAATACACTTTTCCCCTTGGCTGATCGATAAACTGCTTGTTCTTGAAGTCCGCCATAAGGTTACCATCATCCGTGTAGAGGAGGCGCGCGCCGCTGACGCGCGCCAGCGCCAGCACGTGAGGGTCGTCCGACCCTATTTCATCCTCGAGCCCTTGTTCCTCCTCGCGCAGATTCTCCCGTCTCACTTCCTCCACGGCCAAACCGGCGCGAACATAGTCCATCAACCTCTGTCGCGCTTTTCCGATTATCTCGTCGGCGAATTTCCCTCCGGTGGAATAAACCAATTTTCCTTTTCGTCTGCGTAGCCAGGTGTGGATGGGAATGGCG
This sequence comes from Alphaproteobacteria bacterium, assembly GCA_965202835.1. Taxonomy (GTDB): domain Bacteria; phylum Pseudomonadota; class Alphaproteobacteria; order MPNO01; family MPNO01; genus MPNO01. Next base: position 152,410 of record CBDBCA010000006.1, read on the forward strand.
TCCTCACCCGGAGGGTCGGCCAGAAATTTGCCAAGGACGCTGGCGTCGACGATGATGCACATGTAAATGGAAGCTCAGTCGGCGAAACCAAGCAGCTGGTCCGATTCCCTGATGAAAAAGTCTCGGTAGCCATCGGGCACGCCCTCAAGGTCCCCGTTCGCGTCCAGGCTGATGTTGTGGATTTTGACGGCGTTGCGCTGCGGCGCGAAATAGAGGATTGAGACATCGTCGGGATCGACGAGTCCCTTTTTCGTAAGAATTCTAATGCGATCGACGATGTAGTCGCTGTGGGTCTCGATCATGAAGTAATTGTGGTTCTTCTTGTAGGACGCGACGAACAGCGAGGCCAGTTCCGCCTGGGCGCGTGGATGCAGATGGACCTCCGGCTGCTGCAGCAGGAAAATGCTATTCCTGTGACTACGCACGTCGACGAGAATTGGCAGGCTCTGGCTGACGCCGTACCCGACGTCCATGATGTTCGCGCGCGAGCCGGCCCGCACCTTGACCTGTAACTGGAAGGGGTCGCTCATTTGGCGACCGTGACGCTTTACGGCAATGTCGGAAAACAGCCCGGATTCCTTGCCGAAAGACACAAGATCGTCGTGAAGTTTGCTCCAGCGGCTATTGTCTGTCCGGTCCAAACGCATCATCAGCATGGGGATATGCTCGCCTTCCGGCGAGGTCGTTTCTCGAACGGGATCATAAGTACGCTTCGGTTTTGAGCGCAGAGGAGCAATCGGAATCGGTTTCGGGAGCTTCTCTACCGTTAAGTCAAAAAAGCGGTGCCTCTCGTCCGGGCCGCCATCTGACGTTAATATATTCTCAAGATATTCAATGGCGCGATTGATGTTTGCCGAGATGTCGGAATTTCTTCCTATGCCCCGACTGAGATGGTCTAACCAATGGATCCAATTCTCATCGAGCACGTAGTCGACTTCGGTTTCGATCTCCGCGGTGTTGAAAATCGTCCGCTTTGGATCAGCCGCACGACGCAACGAGAACCAGTGTTTGCCAACTTGAACATGCGCGGAGGACAGGACGGGTTGGGCGCCGCCCTCCGAAAAGCCGACCCGTATTAGGAAAGGCTCTTTACGGGTATGCCGACCCGAGAAAATGGAAAAGCCAAGGGTGAATTCGTCGGTCCGCCCGCCACGGCCACGTTGCGACCGTGCGATATCGCGGAACGAACCCATCGAAAACGGCTCCTGATTGAAGTCAAGCCTTCCGGACGTGATCCAACCCCCTGTAAGCAGCAGGCGATGGAGGACGCTGAAGCTCCCGAGAAATGTGGTCTTTCCGGTGCTGTTTTCGCCAACGAGCAAGGTGATGGGCCGCAGGCGAGCGCGTTGTTCACCGCGAAAGCAGCGTACATCGCTCAACAGGAATTCACTTGGTCCGATCACCGGATGGTCACCACGCTGGCGCTGGCCGTTGGTTCCGTCCGCGCCGCAGGGCCAGCGTACCGAGCCAAGCTATCCCCTCCTCCTTGCCCCCGCAAGCACGGCGGGAGGCTGAGTGCCGACTCCACCCAATGGTTCCCCCGCGCCGGGGAGCAGCGGGTCGTCGGGACCATGCTCAGAGATAGGCGTCGGCGTCCAGCCTGTCGAGGATCGCGAGCACGTCCCCGGTGCGGTCGTCATGGATCAGGTCGGCGGTGCCCCAGCCCAGGTCTTCGAGGGCGAGCGCCATGCCGGCCGACAGGCCGGCGCGGCCGTTGAGCAGCCGGGAGAGCGTGCCGCGCTCGCAGTGGAGGCGCACGGCCGTCTCGGTGACGTTCCAGCCGAGTTCGTCCATGCTCTCGCGGATCGGCTCGCCCGGATGCGGCGGGTTGGGCATGGGAGCCGCGCGGTCGCCGTCCCTTTCTTCCATCGGTCCCACTCCCGTGCGGTCAGCGGCGGTCCGTGAAATCGACGACTCCGTGGTTCCGAACGATCCCCATCTCGATCACAGTCCCCCGTTCGCAGAACATGATCAGGTTGTTCGCCGACGGCTCGCGCGCGCTGGGGACCAGCAGGCCGTCGGCGCCGAGGAATGCGCAGGCCTCGGCGATGTCCTGCGACCGGGGGTATTCGCGCTCCCGTTCGGCGTAGCTCATTCGCCCGTAGGATGCCGTGTCCAGACCCACGGAGGCGAGCGCTTCGAAGTCGGGGAAGCGCATGACCGCCGCAAGCGATACCGCCAGCTCGAACAATTCGTAACGGACCCTGGACGGCGGGATCGGCTGGCCCTGGTAGAGGTGGTAGCGGCGTTCGGCGATCGCGGCGTCCCGGGTCTCCGAGGAGTAGAGCACGTCGAACGTCCCGTCGTCCCAGCGGCCTCCGGATCGCCGGCAAACCAGCGGATCGCGACCCTCCCGGACCGAACGCCACACAGTGCCGGCGTAAGGCGCGCTCTCGACCGATTCCAGCGCGTCGAGCAGTCGGCGCTCGCGTATCGGCCGGGCGGTTCGCCCGTCGTTTCCGTCCCCCGCGCTCAGAGATAGGCGTCCGAGTCGAGCCGGTCGAGGATCGCCAGCACGTCCTCGGTGCGGTCGTCATGGATCAGGTCGATGGCGCGGTCGCCGTCGAGCTGCGGATGGCGGGCGTAAAGCCAGGCGCGGATCTCGTCCGGGCGGTAATACTCTCCAAGCCGCGTCACGACATAGGCGAGGTCCGACACGAGGAGTTGCGCCTTCGGATGCGGCGCCTTGCGGCCGCTTCTCCACCGCGAAACGGTCGCCGCCGAGACGCCGGCGAAATTCGCGATGTCGGTTCCCTTGAGGCCGCCGGTCTCGCGCAGGCGGTCGACGAACCGCGCCACCGGCGTTGCCGCCGTTTCGGCCATGTTTTTCCCGATCCCTCCATGTCGCGTTCTTCCGACGAACCTTGCCGCCCGAAAATTGACTATTCCGTTTCATAATATATAGATAGTGAAATATAAAGATCAACTTACTCCTCCGGCGGGGTCACCTTGCCGCCGTCGTGATACACCCCCTCGGTCAGCCGCTTCACCAGGTCGTCGAACTGCTCCAGCGTGGTGTAGCGGATCGTGAGGTCGCCTTCCTCGTCGCCGCGCGGGACGATGCCGACCCTGACGCCCAGCATGCCGGAGAGGCGCCGCTCGATGTCGAGGATGTCGGCCGACTTGGCGGCCCTGGGGCGCGGGCCGCGGCGCGCGGGCGGGCTGGCCTCCTGGGCGATCAGGCGCTCGGTCTCGCGCACGCTGAGGCCGCGGCCGATGATCTCGCGCGCGAGGCCCACCGGGTCCGGCGCGTTGAGCAGCGCGCGCCCGTGCCCGGCCGAGATCCCGCCGGTGTTGAGCAGCAGCTTCACCGGCTCCGGCAGGTTGAGCAGACGGAGCGCGTTGGCGATGTGGCTGCGGCTCTTGCCGAGCGCGCGCGACAGCTCGTCCTGGGTGCGGCGGAACTCCTCGGTCAGGCGGCGGAAGCCCTCGGCCTCCTCGATCGGGGTCAGGTCCTGGCGCTGGATGTTCTCGATCAGCGCGACCTCGAGCGCGGCGGCGTCGGAGAGCTCCTGGATGACCGCCGGCACCTCGCCGAGCCCGGCCGCCTGGGCCGCGCGCCAGCGCCGCTCGCCGGCGACGATCTGGTAGCGCCCCGCCTCGTCCGGGTCGGCGCGGACGATCAGCGGCTGGATCACGCCGCGCTCGCGGACCGAGTCGATCAGCGCCGCCATCGCGCCGTCCTCGAAGGTCTCGCGCGGCTGGAACGGGCCGGGGACGAGGTCGCCGACCGGGAGCCGGGCCACCCCGGTGCCGGCGCCCGGGGCCGCCCGCGCGGGGCCCTCGGGCTCGTCGTCGTCGAACAGCGCGCCGAGCCCGCGGCCGAGCCTGGATCTGGGGTCTTCGGTCATGCGGCCGCTCCCTGTTCCTGTTCGCGCCTCAATATCTCGCCCGCGAGGTGCATATAGGCCCGGGCGCCCGAGCAGCGGTGGTCGTAGAGCAGCACCGGCTTGCCGTGCGAGGGCGCCTCGGAGACCCGCACGTTGCGCGGGATCACGGTGTCGTAGACCTTGTCGCGGAAATAGCCGCGCACGTCGTCGGCGACCAGCGCGGAGAGCCTGTTGCGGGTGTCGTACATGGTGAGCACGATGCCCTGGATTTGCAATCCCCGATTGTAATTCGCCCGCACCCGCTCGACCGTTTTGACCAGCTGGCTCAGCCCTTCGAGGGCCAGGAACTCGCATTGCAGCGGCACCAGCACCCGGTCGGCGGCGGCGAGCGCGTTGAGGGTGAGGAGGCCGAGCGCCGGCGGGCAGTCGATGAAGATGTAGTCGTAGGCGGCCGCCGCGCCTCCTTCGCCCTCCAGCGCGTCGCGCAGCCGGTACACCCTGCGATGCGCCGCGGCGAGCTCGATCTCCGCGCCCGAGAGGTCGGCGGTCGCGGGCACGATGCGCAAGCCCGGGATCTCGGTTTCGCGGACCACCCCGGCGATCGCCGCGCGGCCGGCCAGCACGTCGTAGCTGCCGGCGTTCCGGTCGGCGCGCGCGATGCCGAGCCCGGTCGAGGCGTTGCCCTGGGGGTCGAGGTCGAGCACCAGCACCCGCTTGCGGACGGCGGCCAGCGCGGCGGCGAGGTTGATCGCGGTGGTGGTCTTGCCGACGCCGCCCTTCTGGTTGGCGACCGCGATGACGCTGGCCGGCCGTGCCGTCGTGCCGTCGTCTGTCATGCGGATCGGTCGGTCCCGGCGAAGCGCTCGACGATGAGGATCCGCGCCGAGGGGTCGGTCGCGCTCGGCGCGTCGCGCGCCGAGATATGCCACGCCGCAGCCGATTCGGTCAATTCCCCGCGCCATTTCGCGCCCTTGGGGAACAGGCAGACCGGCGGGTTTTCGGGCGCGAGCGCATGGAACGGGGCGGCGTAGGCGAGCAGGCGGGAGAGCGGCGCCAGCGCGCGGGCGGTCACGACGTCGACCGGCCAGGGGTCGATATCCTCGATCCGCGCCCGGCGCACGGTGCAGGGCGCCTCCGTCACCCGGGCGGCCTCGGCGAGGAAGGCGGCCTTGGCGGCGTCGGATTCGACCAGCGTCGTCTCCGCCCCGGTCAGGATCGCGAGCACCAGACCCGGCAGCCCGGCGCCCGAGCCGAGATCGACGATGGTGCGGGTTCCTTCCGGCAAATGCGCCGCGAGCTGGCCCGAGTCCAGGATGTGGCGGCGCCAGATGTCGGCCTCGCTGCCGCGCCCGATCAGGTTGCGCCGCCGCTGCCAGCGCCTGAGCAGGTCCACATAGGTCTCGAGCCGCCCCAATGTTTCACGTGAAACATTGAGCGCCGCCGCGCAGTCCTCGGGGCTGAGCGGTGCGGCCAGGGTCAGGCGGCGGGCGCGCGGCGGACGTGGCGCAAGAGCGCCGTCACGGCCGCGGGGGTGATGCCGGGGATGCGCGCCGCCTGGCCGATCGTCGCCGGCCGGGTTCGCGTGAGCGTCTCCACCGCCTCCCCCGAAAGCCCGCCGACCGCGCGGTAGTCGAGCGCGCGCGGCAGGCCGAGGCGTTCGTCGCGGCGGAACATCTCGATATCGGCCTCCTGGCGGTCGAGATAGCCGGCATAGCGGCACTCGATCCCGATCTGCTCGGCGGCGTCCGGCGCGACGCGCGCGAGCGCGGGCCAGATCGCGGCGAGCCGGGCGAGGTCGATCCCGGGATAGCCGAGCAGCCGCGCCGCCGTCCTGCGCTCCCCGTCCCGAGCCACCGCGATGCCGTGCCGGGCGAGCTCCGACGGGGTGGCTTCGAGCGATCCGACCAGCCGGCGCGCCTCCTCGATCCGCCGCGCCTTGTCCCCGAACGCCCGCGCCCGCTCCGCGCCCACGCAGCCGATGGCGATGCCGCCGGACGTCAGGCGCATGTCCGCGTTGTCGGCCCGGAGCAGCAGCCGGTACTCCGCGCGCGAGGTGAACATGCGGTAGGGCTCGGGCGCGCCCCGGGTCGTCAGATCGTCGATCATCACCCCGATATAGCCGTCCGCCCGGTCGGGAACGAAGCGCCCCTCGCCCCCGCCCGCCGCGAGCGCCGCGTTGACCCCGGCGACGAGCCCCTGCGCCGCCGCCTCCTCGTAGCCGGTGGTGCCGTTGATCTGGCCGGCGTGGAACAGGCCCGGGATGCGCCTGGTCTCGAGCGTCGGTTCGAGCTCGCGCGGGTCGATGAAGTCGTACTCCACCGCGTAGCCCGGGCGCAGGATCGCGCAGCGTTCGAGCCCCGGGATCGCGCGCACGAAGCGCTCCTGCACGTCCTCCGGGAGCGAGGTCGAGATGCCGTTGGGGTAGACCGTGTCGTCGTCGAGCCCCTCGGGTTCGAGGAAGATCTGGTGGCGCTCGCGGTCGGCGAAGCGCACCACCTTGTCCTCGATCGACGGGCAGTAGCGCGGCCCCCTGCCCCCGATCCGCCCGGAATAGATCGGCGAGCGGTCGAGGTTCGCGCGGATCTCGTCATGGACCGCCGGGCCGGTCCAGGTGACGTGGCAGTCGATCTGCGGCGTCGTTATCCGCTCGGTCAGCGTCGAGAACGGCGCCGGCGGGTCGTCGCCCTTCTGGCGCTCCAGCCCGTTCCAGTCGATGGTGCGCCCGTCGATCCGGGGCGGCGTGCCGGTCTTGAGCCGGCCCAGCGCGAACCCGGCAAGCTCCAGCGTCTCGGCGAGCGCGATCGAGGGCGCGTCGCCGACCCGGCCCGCCGGGCGGCTCTCCTCGCCGATGTGGATGACGCCGCGCAGGAAGGTTCCGGTGGTCAGCACCACGGCGCGGGCGCGGATCGCCTCCCCCGCCTCGGTCTCCACCCCCTCCGCGCGGCCCGCCCCGTCCCGCAAAATGTCCGCCACCGACCCCTCGACGAAATCGAGCCCCGGGGTGTCGCCGAGCAGCGCCCGCATTGCCTCGCGGTAGAGCGCCCGGTCGGCCTGCGCGCGCGGCCCCCGCACCGCCGGGCCCTTGCGGCGGTTGAGGATGCGGAACTGGATCCCGGCGCGGTCGATGGCGCGGCCCATCGCCCCGTCGAGCGCGTCGATCTCGCGCACCAGATGCCCCTTGCCGAGCCCGCCGATCGCCGGGTTGCAGGACATCTCGCCAATCCGGTCGAGGCGCTGGGTGACCAGCGCGGTCCGGGCGCCCATGCGCGCCGCCGCCGCCGCCGCCTCCGAGCCGGCATGGCCGCCGCCCACCACGATGACGTCGTAATCCCTCATCGCGCGGAAATTAGGGCGCCCGGCCCCGAATGTCACCCGCCGCGCCGCCCTAATGTTTCACGTGAAACATAGGTCAGCACTATTGACCATTGTTTCACGTGAAACAAAGGACAGCATTGTTGACCTATGTTTCACGTGAAACATTAGGGCCGCTCACGGCGCGGCCTTGTCCAGCGAGCGGATGAACTGGATGCCCTCGACATGGGCCCGGTCGAGGCGGTCGTCGCCGGTGACGAACAGGTCGACCTCCGCGGCGGCGGCGCAGGCGAGCTGGACCGCATCCGCTACCCCGATCGCGGGGTCGCGCCGGATCCCGGCGAAGCGGAGCGCGGCGCGGCGGTCGAAGGGCAGCACCGTGGCCGCCGCGTGGATCGCGTGCTCGCAGCGCCCGGCGAGCGCCGCGCCGCCGGCCGCCTCCGCCCAGGCGAGCACCTCGCCCAAGGTGAGCGCCGAGGTGTAGAGCTGATCGCCGCGCCCGACCGACCATTCGCGCAGCGCCGCCGCCCGCCCGGCCCGCGCGCCCCTGTCCTCGACCAGATAGAGGAAAAGGTGGGTATCCCAGAAGATCCGGCTCACCCCGCCCCCCGCCGCGACCGCGCGAGCCAAACATCCGGGTCCTCGCCGCCCGCCCCCCTGCCGGCGCCGCGGAGCGCCAGGATCGGATCGGCCGCGCCGTCCCCCGCCCCGCCGGCGTAGTCCCGCCGGTACCAGTCGATCAGCCCGCGATAGGGCGCCGGCACGTCGCGCGGATCGGGCACGTCCTTGCCCCGGGCGCGCAGCGGATGGCACGGATCGCCCGGCCGGAACAGCCGCCGCCGCCCCTTCGCCGTCTCGACCAGCATCCGGTAGCGCCCGGGATTGGGCGGCCGGTTGGCGACGCAGTGGAGATAGGCATGGCTCTGCACCCCCGGCCGCGGCTCCGCCCGCCCCGCGACCCGCTCCTCGCGGGCGCGCTCGACGATCTCGCCCACGGTGAAGTCGTCGCGGTCGGGGTAGCGCCGGTGCAGGAGAGCGGCAGCGATCCAGACCTCGTCGGCTACGCGGATAAGGGGCATGGGGGAAACCTAAGGGGACATAATTCTACCTAGTAAAATATTTTCCGCACTGCAAGCCTGAAATTCCCGCTCCCCCCTAGTCGAACAGCTTCTTGACCGTCCGGTTGGGCGCGTTGTCGCCGCAGATCGCGAACACGACCAGGATCCGGCCGCCCCTGAGGTCGATTAGGGCCTGCTGCCCGTCATGCCCCATCATCGCCATGTGCTTGCGGCTCATCCGCTTGCGGTCGCTCCAAAAGAACTTGCCGTACCGGCGGTAGGGGAACATGTCGACATCGACAGAGACGGAGTCGGCGACGGCGCTCCTGAGACAACTTGTGTAATGAGACGGTAACACGAGCCCAACCGTCCCCTCCGGCAGAGTCCGCCTGCTCAAGGTCGAACGCGACAGTACAATCGTGGTTGTCGACTGGTTACGCATCACCGCCCAGCCCTGTCATCCGCCCAAGGCCAGCGAGGGTATTCGCGATCATGCTTCTTTAGTACCGTCTTCGAGTTCTCGAATTCCCTCTTCGACAACCCACTTTAGCGAAAGCGCCTCCATGGCTACTCGTGCCAACGTATGTCCCGAAAGTTTTGCCTGCTCTTCTTCTCCCTTCCTGCTTGCTTGAAGCGGATAGTCGGACTCCAAATCGAACGTTGGTTTCCAGCCCAGTGTCCGAACCAGACCTCTTATCACTTCGACGTCGAGTACGACCATGACAAACAACCGTCCAAGCACGAAATCGTATAGTGCGCGCTCGGATTGAATCAACAAAGTGAATGGCAAGTACGGCGACCAAGCCCGGTTTCGTTTCGTTTCGTTCAAGAAGAACAACAATGGTTCCGCCAAATCGACCTGCCTGAGGACATCCTCCACCCGAACGTCTCCGAAAATCGCCACATAGCAAACCCCAGCTTCAGGCGACTTCAGTGCGTAACCCTGTTCATACGCGTCGTCAATACACTCGTTCAGTTCTAGGTCGAACGAATGCGGAACACTCCGCGTTGCAACCCGATATACGGTCGGGAAACCTCGCAGACCATGAGAGACGTCAGTCTCATAAAATTCGTGCAATGTTTTAATGTTCCTTAACTGGCGGGTCCGGCGTCGGTCTCTCGTACTTGAGGACTTTACTTCGATGAGAATCGGGTCATCCTGCACCATTACACAAATGTCGCCGTACCGAATCGTATTCGTTAAGTCGCAGAGTACGCAAGGGACTCCCCCTTCCACCAGCCTTTTCAATGTGTCGAACTCTCTTTCAAAGCCCACCGAACCCGAGATGAATCCGCTATCCTGTTTGGCGTTCACGTTATGTGTGTTGTAGTAGACATGCTTCAGTGCGAAACGGTCGCAGTATAGGAATGCGATAGCGTCGCCGAATGTCTTCCAATAGTAGATCGACTGTCGATGGGCCTGCGCTCGCTTTTCGTAGTAGGTTGATCGCCTGCCTTGCTCTGCCCTCGACGCCGCCTTGTTCTCGTGAACGCGCCGCTCTGCAAGCGTTATCTCAGCAATCAATAACTTCTGAAGATCGAAGAGTGTCTTGAGGTCAGCAGGTTCATTCCGGATGGTTGAAAGCATGGCTGCTGCTTTCCGGAATGAGTTTCTCCTATAGCCGAACATGCGGCCACCATCTCATTGCGAAATTTCTCCGTTCTCGTCCATATCTGTGGGCCCTTCGACCGGCGATCTGGCACACTGCTTCGCCCGGGCGCTCGAGCTCCCGGCAAAGTCTACGAAAAAACCGCCAGTGCCGACAAACAAATCCAGCCAAAATGACACCGCCATCGAACACTCGTTGGTCAACGGCCGAGTAATTTGCTCCGCTGCGGGACCACAAATAAGTTTACATTGCAGACCGTCGCCCCGATCGTCCGGTAGACGATGCGGCAGGGCTTGAAGAAGACCTCCCGGTACTCCCGAATCCCGATGTCGAGCAGCTCCCGCGGTGCGGGTACTCCGCGAGGCCCCGGAAAGCCTCTTCGATCCGGTCCAGCACGTAATCCGCCGGGGCCGGCGAATCGCGGCCGTCGATGTAGTCGCGGATATCCTCCAGGTCGCGGACCGCATCGTCGGTCAGCAGAACCCGAAAACCCATCAGCGCTCCCGTAGCCGCGCGATCACGTCCGCTGCGGGTTGCACCCGTCCGGCGTCGATCTGCCGGTTGCCCAGGGCAAGCATCTTGAGCAGCGCCATCGTCTCCTGGGTCTTCTCGAAACTGTCGATGTCCTGCAGGATCGCCCTGGCTTCGCCGTTCTGGGTGATGACCAGGGGCTCTCCCCGGTCGGCGAGCGTGCGCACGATCTCCGAAGCGTGGGCCTTGAGGTAGCTGATCGGCCTGATCCGGTCGGACAGTGTCATGGGCGCCGCTCCGTTGCGGTCCGAATATGATCTATAAACGGGTCCGAATACAAGGACCGGCCGTCCAACGTCGAGATAACGGACCATCACCGATGACCACGCCCATCCATCCGGGCGTGACGCTTCGCGAGGACTTCATGGAGCCGCACGGGCTCAGCGCCAACGCCCTTGCCCGGGCGCTCGGCATTCCGCGGAACCGGGTCAGCGACATCGTGCGCGGGCGGCGCGGCGTCACGGCCGAAACGGCGCTCAGGCTGGAGCACGCCTTCGGCGTCTCGGCCGCGTTCTGGCTCAACCTCCAGTCCCGTTACGAGCTCGAAATCGCCGAGCGGGACAACGGCGCGGCCATCCGGCGGACGGTGAGGCGGCTCCAGAGCGCGGCCTGAGCGACCGCGCGGCGAACGCTCTCCTTAATTCTTTGCGCATCCATTTGCCAGCATATATGCTATCGTTACGATGGCTTCCAGGATCGTCGTCGATACGAACGTGCTGGTTTCCGCGGTCCTGTCGCCCGACGGTACGGCCCGGGAGGTCGTGCGCCGATGTCTGACCGGCCGGGCCTTGCCCTTGATCGGCAATGCCCTGTTTCTGGAGTACGAGGATGTCCTGTCGAGAGAGGATTTATTCGCCCGGGCCCTCATCGGCCGGGCAGATCGGGAAGCACTGCTGGATGCGTTTCTCTCTGTCTGCCGATGGACCGACATCGCGTTCCTTTGGCGCCCGAACCTTCGGGACGAGGCTGACAACCATCTTGTCGAACTGGCGGTCGCGGGCAACGCGGAATGGATCGTCACCGGAAACGCGAGGCATTTCGCGAACGCCGACCTTGTCTTCCAGGGCTTTCGCGCCGCAGCCCCCTCGGACTGGCTGAAAGCGGAGGACTGACATGGCCACCCTCACGATCCGGCTCCCCGACGCCCAGCGGGACCGGCTGGCGGCGATGGCGGCCAGGCGGGGCGTCAGCGTCAACAAGCTGATGCAGGAGTTCGCCGCGCGGGCGCTGGCCGAGCACGACACCGAGCTGCGCTTCCGGGCGCGCGCGGCCCGCGGCGACGCGGCGCGCGGGCTGGAAGTGCTCGATGTCCTCGACCGCCGTCACCGGGCGGGCGGGGACGGCTGAGGCGGGGCGTCCCTCGATACGGCGCTGACGCGCCTACTCGGGATGAGGGAATTATTTCTTCCACACCAACTCTCCCTCACCCTGAGTAGGCGCGCCAGCGCCGTATCGAAGGGCGGCTACTTCCCGATGCAGAAATCGCGGAAGATCGCGTCGAGCACGTCGTCGATCCCGACCCGGCCGGTAAGGCGGCCGAGCGCGGCGGCGGCGGCGCGGAGGTCCTCGGCCTTGAGCTCGGCGACACCCTGCCCCTTCGCCCGCTCCAGCGCGGAGAGGCAGGCTTCGAGGGCGAGCCGGTGGCGCAGCCGGGTGGGGGCGGGTGAGGCGCCCGATTCCGCGCGTTCCTCCACCGCGAGGCGGAGCCGGTCGGTCAGCGCGTCGAGCCCCTCCCCGGTCTTCGCCGAGACCGCGAGCGCGGACCTGCCGGCGACCTCCGCCGGCGGCGCTACTTCGCAAAGATCGGTCTTGTTGAGCGCCACCAGCGCATCGCCGTCGATCAACGCGGCCAGGGCGGGCGAGGGCGCCGGGTCGCGCGCGTCCAGCATGACCAGCCTGAGATCGGCGTCCTCGGCGCGGGCGAGCGCGCGGCGGATTCCCTCCTCCTCGATCGCGCCGGCGGCTTCGCGGAGCCCCGCCGTGTCGGCGAGGATCGCGGGGTAGCCGCCGAGGTCGAGATGCGCCTCGATCACGTCCCGCGTGGTGCCGGCCCCGGCCGCCACGATGGCGACGTCGCGCCGGGCGAGCGCGTTGACCAGGCTCGACTTGCCCACGTTGGGCGGGCCGAGGACGGCGACCGAGACCCCGTCGCGCAGCCGCTCGCCGCGCCGCGCGTCCGCCAGATGCCGGGCGACGCCGCGGGCCAGCGACGAGACGGCGCGCGCGATCTCCACCTCGCCGTCGGGCGGCAGATCCTCGTCCGGGAAGTCGATATACGCCTCCAGATGGGCGAGCGCGCCGATCAGCGCCTCGCGCCAGCCGTCGTAGAGCGCGGCCAGCGCCCCGCCCGCCTGGCGCATCGCCTGGCGGCGCTGCGCCTCGGTCTCGGCGTCGATCAGGTCGGCGATCGCCTCGACCCGGGTGAGATCCAGCTTGCCGGCGAGGAAGGCGCGGCGGGTGAAGTCGCCGGGCTCGGCGGGGGCGAGGCCGGGGATCCGCCCGAGCGCCAGCCCGACCGCCTCGACCGTCGCGCGCCCGCCATGGACGTGCAGCTCGACCAGGTCCTCGCCGGTATAGCTCGCGGGCGCCGGAAACCGGATCGCGAGCCCGTCGTCGAGGATCTCGCCGCTTTCGGGATCGCGGATGTCGACCCGCATCGCCCGCCGGGGCTCGGGCGCGGCAAGCCCGGTCAGCTCTTCGAGCGCCGCCCCGGCGCGCGGCCCGGAAACGCGGAACACCGCGATCGCGCTCCGCCCCGGCGCGGTCGAGAGCGCGAAGACGGTAGCAGCGCTCACCGCCGACACCCGTCAAGGTTGACGCCCTGCCATGCTTGCGGGACAATGGCGGCATGGCGGAAGAACTCGCCGTTTTCGTCTTCGTGGCGATCATCCTCGCCATGCTGGCGCTCACTTTCGTCGTCTGGCTGCGTCAGGACATGCACCAGATGGAGGATCGCCTGAACGAGCGCTTCGAGCGTCTGGAAGGACGGCTCGCGGCGGCCGAGCGCGGCCGGGTGAAATCCGAAAGCCTGCGCGAGGCCGTCGCCGTCCGCGCCGCCGCCGAATAGCCCGGCCTCTTTTCCCGCGCCGTCCGCACACATCGCTCTCTCACCCGTCATGGTCGGCGGAGGCCGACCATCCACGAGTTTTTTCCTGCGGTCGGGGCGACACGAGAGGAACAAAAAAACAAATCGTGGATGGTCGGCCTCCGCCGACCATGACGAATGAAAGACACGGGTCCGAACCGCCTCCACGGCCCCGCCTTGCGCCCGCGCGGACGCCGACGGCACACTGGCCGCCCCCTTCCCGCGCGGGACCCGCAAATGAACCGCCTCGCCGAAGAGACCAGCCCCTATCTGCTGCAGCATGCCGACAACCCGGTCCACTGGCACCCCTGGGGGAAGGAGGCGCTGGCGCGCGCCAGGGCCGAGAACAAGCCGATCCTGCTCTCGATCGGCTATGCCGCCTGCCACTGGTGCCATGTGATGGCGCATGAGAGCTTCGAGAACGACGCGATCGCCGCCCTGATGAACCAGCACTTCGTCAACGTCAAGGTCGATCGCGAGGAGCGCCCCGACATCGACACCATCTACATGCGGGCGCTGCACATGATGGGCCAGCAGGGCGGCTGGCCGCTGACCATGTTCCTGACCCCCGACGGCGAGCCGTTCTGGGGCGGCACCTATTTCCCGCCGACCGGGCGCTGGGGGCGGCCCGGCTTCACCGACGTGCTGGAGGGGCTCGCCAAGGTATGGCGCGAGACCCCGGAGAAGGCGGGCGAGGCGGCGGAATCCCTCCGCGAGCGCATCGGGGAGATGGCGCGGTCCGAGGCCGGCGCGCATATCCCGGTCGAGGTCAACGACGAGGCCGCGCGCCGGCTCGCCGGGCAGTTCGACATGAAGGAGGGCGGGCTCGGCACCGCGCCCAAATTCCCCAACCCGAGCGTGCTGGAGCTCCTCTGGCGGGCCTGGCTCAGGAACGGCGACGAGGCGGCGCGCGACGCGGTGCTGCTCACCCTCGACAAGATGAGCCAGGGCGGGATCTACGACCATCTCGGCGGCGGCTATGCGCGCTATTCGACCGACGCGCGCTGGCTGGTGCCGCATTTCGAGAAGATGCTCTACGACAACGCGCAGATCCTCGATTTGCTGGTCGCCGCGTGGAAGGAGACCGGAAAGCCGCTCTACGAGGCGCGCATCCGCGAGACGATCGACTGGACGCTGCGCGAGATGATCGCCGACGGCGGCGGGTTCGCGGCCACGCTCGACGCCGACTCGGAAGGCGAGGAGGGCAGGTTCTACGTCTGGAGCGAGGCCGGGATCGACGCGGCGCTCGGGACCGACGCGGCGCTCTTCAAGACGGCCTACGACGTGACGCAGGACGGCAACTGGGAAGGCAAGACGATCCTCCACCGCAACCACGGCGCCGGGCCGTTCGAGGCGAGCCACGAGGAACGCCTCGCGCGCTGCCGGGAGACCCTGCTGGAACTCAGGGCGGAACGCATAAGGCCGGGCTGGGACGACAAGGTGCTGGCCGACTGGAACGGGCTGATGATCGGCGCGATGGCGAACGCCTCCGCCGTGTTCGGCGAGCCGGAATGGCTGGAAGCGGCCGAGACCGCGTTCCGCTTCGTGGCGGAGACCATGCAGGCGGACGGGCGGCTGCACCACTCCCACCGCGACGGGCGCACCAGGCATTCGGCGACCCTCGACGACTACGCGGCGATGGCGCGCGCCGCGCTCGTCCTCCACGAGGTGACGGGGGATGCCGACTGCCTCGCCCGGGCGGAGGCGTGGGCCGCGGCGCTCGATGCGCATTACTGGGACGCGGACGGGGGCGGCTATTTCCTCACCGCCGACGACGCCGAGGCGCTGATCGTCCGCACCAAGTCGGCCGACGACGACGCGACGCCGTCCGGCAACGGGCTCGCGGCCGAGGTGCTGGCCCGGCTCGCGCTGGTCACCGGCGAGACGCGCTACCGCGACCGGGCCGAGGCCCTGATCGCCGCCTTCTCGGGCCAGATCAACCGCAACTTCTTCCCGCTGGCGACGCTGATGAACGCGAGCGAGCTGCTGCAACGGGGCGCGCAGGTCGTCATCGCCGGCGAACGCGGGGCCGGCGACACCCGGGTGCTGTTCGACGCCGCGATCCGCGCCCCGGCGGTGGCGCGCGTGGTGACGGTGGTCGAGCCGGGAACGGAGCTCCCCCAATCCCACCCCGCCCACGGCAAGGGCGGGGTCGACGGACAAGCGGCGGCCTATGTCTGCGTCGGCCAGACCTGCTCGCTGCCGGTAACCGACGCGGCGGGGCTCGCGGCCGCGATGGCGCGGGGATAGGGCGGTGGAACGGACGGTCGGGTCCCTCCTGGGGCCGCTGACGTTGGTCGCCTAGGTTCGAAAGCATATCAATCCGGTTTAATAATTGTCTACGGTATTGACAACCGAATAAAGTGGACATTGCTCTCGCCTCTGAGCCTCGTAATTGAAGAATGAAGGAAACAGGACATGAGAAAAAAGTTGGCAAAAGAGGTTATTCTCTCAATTAAGCAGTTTGCCGGAAACAGCTCCACATTCCACATTCGAAAGGTGCATGAACGAGAATGGAAAGAAATAAGTTTCCAATTTTTGAAGCCCGAGCATGATGTCATAGCAGTATTTTGCATAGGGGATGACAGTGTCGAATACTGGTTCGTCTTTGTTAACCATCGACTAAGTAATCCTGACAACTATTACATCGTTATTCATTCACGGCCCGCTGGAGGACAACGTTTTGTAGTAGAAATTCACACAGCCAACGAGGGCAATATTACGTGGAAGTACCACCCACGCGCCAGAGACGGCTATAACCCGACCAGAGAAAAACGCTTTAGAGAGTTGTATGGATCAATCGAAGTAACGATACCTTTGCCCATCGGGGAAGTTACCGTAGACGAATTCTTATCGGATGTATTTTGTGTAATGAGCATCCGGGAAACTGCGCACGACCTCGCCGTTTCGATCGGACAGGACGAAACCTTTCCAGAAGGCAAACATGTCGAAAAAATGCACAAATTTCGAGAAAGGTCGTCCCGGGTAGTGAGAGAAGCAAAACGGCTATATGCTGAACGCAATCGTGGGCGATTACCGTGCGAGGTTTGCGGATTCGACTTTGCCACAATCTATGGTAAGCGCGGGACCTCATTTATCGAGGCACATCACAGGATGCCGCTGAGCGACCTAGACGGACAGAGACAGAAGGATGTCAAGACGAAGACAAGTGACTTGGCAATGGTGTGTTCCAATTGCCACAGAATGCTGCACAGAAGCCCGTGGCTCACAGTTGAAGAGTTCCGTGAACAGGTAATCGGTTGAAAGATGGAGAACACACCGTCGAATCTCCGCTCGGCCCGTTGACGCTGGTCGCCGAGGACGGCGCGCTCACCCGGCTCCGCTGGGGACGAGCCGGGCACGAGGACGCATCGCCGCTGCTAATGCGTGCGGCGGGGCAGCTAGCGGCCTATTTCGCGGGCGATGCGCGCGCCTTCGACCTCCCCGCGGCGCCCGACGGCACCGAACACGACCGGAAGGTCTGGCGCGCGATGCAGCGGATCCCCGCGGGCGAGACCCGCAGCTATGGCCAGATCGCCCGCGAAATCGCCTCCAGCCCGCGCGCCGTCGGCAACGCCTGCGGCCGCAACCCGATCCCCATCGTCATACCCTGCCACCGCATCATCGGCGCGAACGGCGCCATCGGCGGGTACTCCGGAAAGGGCGGCGCGGAGACCAAGCGGTTTTTGCTGGCATTGGAGGGGGCACTGTCCCAGATAAAGCTCTAGGAAAGGCAAGTCGCTAGCTACGGCGTGGTTCACTAAGTTGGAGCGAACGGTCAACCAAGGTGCTATTGCTGCCAAAACTGGCATTAGCAACAATATTTGGTCTTTAGTTGGCAATTGACAAAAATATATTACTGGTCCAATACTTGGCGTAGACGCCTGCGGCATCAATCTAAATCTATAGATTTCAGGGAATTTCAAACAAATGATTTACCTAGAAATGTCAAGAGATGAATCGCATGGTGGGGGAACGTGGGCGTTTCCCAACTGCATTTGGGCACCAACGAAAACTCGAGCGGGTCGCCCGTGGCCCTATTGGACCAAAGTTCTCGAAGTGAATGACGGCGACATCGTTATTCACCTAAGAGGTGTCCGTCCATGGGCGAAGTTCGTCGGGTATTCAGCTGTCACTGGTAGCGGGTTTGTTACCAAACATCGCCCGCCTGTACCAGGACAGTGGGATTTTGCCGACAGTTTTGCTCGCGCTAACCTGTCGGACTTTGTGTCCTTTCATCAGGAAATTGATTTGGACGATGTATTTAACGAACAAAAGGCTATTTTGGAAGATTACTTTGATCGAAACAAGGCGCTTAGAGCTAGCAAATTGAATATTTTCTACGTAAAGCAATCTGGACGTTTGCAATGCCTTAATGGAGCGTACCTGTCCGAAGTTGATGACGAACTGCTAAGGTTACTATTTGAGCATGAGGGCACAACGGTCATCCACGGCGCGGAGGCAAGGATTGTGTCGGTGAAAACAGGTTCCCAAGTTTCCACTATTAAATCTCGAATTGGCCAATCGAAGTTTGCTTCTGAAATAAAAGACGCATATTCCAACATCTGTTGTTTTCCGGGATGCTCAATTTCAGATCCGAGATTCTTGGTGGCTTCTCACATAGCTCGCTGGGCTGACAATGAAGAGTTACGAGGCCATTTGGGTAATGGGTTGTGTTTTTGTCTAATGCATGATAAAGCCTTTGAATTAGGGTTGTTTACACTAAATGAAGAGTTTGAAATCTACGTGAGTCGCAAGGAACAAAGAGGTGTATCATCGTTCTTAGATGAACTCTTGTCATTTGACGGAGAAAAAATAAACTTTTCTAGTTTTCTGCCTTTGAAAGTCGCTCTCTCCGAACACCAGAATCGTGTAGGTATAGAGCTCTAGGTCCGTTAACGGGAACTAAAGTATCATGGACGAAGTAGTGGAAGGAACGAAGCGGCCATAAACGGTACGGACGATTTAGTGGCGTATCTGGACTCCCACTCGCAGCGCCAGATCGAAGGGCGGGCGGCGATACCAATGGCCAAGTGGATGTCGCTCCCAGAGCCGCGCAAGTTCCGTCGGCTCGTGTAATCGGGCGCCTCCCTGACGACCAACACCCGCTTTCCTCCTTCATTCCCCTTTTCGCCGCGCCCGCACATAGCTTTCGAGCACCCGGTTGACGCGCGTCTGGTAGCCCTTGCCGGGCGCCCTGAAATGATCGAGTACCGAGCGCTTGACGCGAATGGTGATCTGCTCCGTAAGGTCGCGCTCGACGAGTTCCGCCTCGCGCCAGAAGGAGTCGTCGAACTCCGGGATGTCGCTGAAGTCGATATCCGTGTCCTTCACCTTCGCGACCTGCTCCGGAGCCAGCGGCTTATCGTGTCCGGTCATCGGGGATCCGCCGTCACGCCGGATCGAAGGCGATCCGGAGCCGGGTGCCGGTCGCCCGGGCGACTTTCTCCAGCGTCCGGGTGGACGGGCGCGCCCGTCCGCTTTCGAGCCGGGCCACCACGGATTGCGTCGTTTCCATGCGTTCGGCCAGCTCTCGCTGGGTAAGTCCGGCGCGGCTTCGCGCTTCGATCAGCGCGCGGGCCACTTCGAACTCCGGACCGAGGCGGTCATAGACCGCGCGATACTCCGGGTCTTTGTCCCATTCTTCATGCAGATCGGCAACCTTGCTCATGTCGTCACCTCTTTCGCGCGCCGCGGTGCCGACCCGACCTCCGGGCGGGCGCACAACATGGGACGGTTTCGGCCACATGGGGAGTCCTGCGTGAAAAACTCGTGGATGGTCGGCCTGCGCCGACCATGACGGGCGGGGTAGCGCGCTCCGTCCTTGTCCGCCTTCCGCCCGCTTGCTAGCGTCTTTCCCAAGCCCGCAAGGGGCCTTGAACGGGGAGACAACCCATGTTCGGTGCGGAATTTCCGGTGGTACCGGAGCGGATGGCGCTGATCAACGTGGACATGCAGAACTGCTTCGTCCACGGCTATCCGGTGTCGGCGCCGGACGGGCTGGAGCTTCAGGAGCGGATCAACCGGCTGGCGGCGGTGTGCCGGCGCGCGGGCATCGCGGTGGTCCATTGCAGCCACGTGGTGCGCCCGGACGGCTCCAATATCGGGGTGATGGGCGAGCTGATCCCGCCGGTGCGCGAAGGGATGATCGACAAGGGCTCGCGCTCGGCGGCGCTGCATGACGGGCTCGCGGTCGAGGAAGGCGACATCCTGCTCGACAAGCCGCGCTTCGGCGCCTTCCACGGCACCGACCTCGAAATGGTGCTGCGCGCACGCGGCATCGACACCGTTATCGTTACCGGCATCGCCACCAACGTGTGCTGCGAGACCACGGCGCGCGAGGCCAATGTGCGGGACTTCCGGGTCTTCTTCCTGTCGGACGGCACGTCCACCTTCGCGATGGGCGAGCTCTCGAAGGACGAGATCCAGAAGGCGACGCTCACCACGCTGGGCGCCTGCTTCGCCCAGGTGATTTCCGTCGACGAGATGATCGCCGGGATCGAGGCCGCTTCGTCCCGCCCGGCGGCGGCGGAGTAGGCCGGGGCGGCCGCCCCGCTCAGTTCGGCATCAGGTTGGGCAGCCAGAGCGCGATCTGCGGGAAGGCGATGAGCAGGACGAGGACCACGAAGGCGCAGCCGATATAGGGCGCGGCGGCGAGCGCCACGTGGCCGAGCCGGGTGCCGGGGGGCGCCACCCCCATCATCACGAAGAGCAGAAGCCCGAAGGGCGGCGTGGTCAGGCTGATCTCGAGCCCGAGCAGCATCACCAGCGCGAACCAGACGAGGTCGAATTCGAGCGTCTGGGCGAGCGGGAAGAAGATCGGGATGGTGATCAGCATCATCGAGACCTGATCCATGAACATGCCGAACACCAGGAGAACGGCGAACATCACCAGCAGCATGACGATCGCCGAGACCTCGACATCGGTCGCCCAGCCGATCAGCCCGGCGGTGGCGCCCGAGAAGGCGAGGATCTGGCTGAAGGTGGACGAGCCCACGATGATCAGCAGCACCAGGGCGGTGATGCGGAGCGCGCCCATGAACGACTTGGCGAGCGCGTCCCAGGTCAGCACGCGGAATGCGACGCCGAGCACCATCACGCCGAACGCGCCGAACCCCGCCGCCTCGGTGGGGGTGGCGACGCCGAGGATGATCAGCCCGATCACGCAGAACACGACGAGGCTCATCGGCAGGATGTTGACCACCACCGCGCGCGCGATCTCGCCCATCGTCGAGGGCTCGACGTCGTAGACCGGGGCGGCCTCGGGGTCGAGGCGCACCTGGCCGTAGATCAGGATCGTGTAGAGCGCGGCCAGGATCAGCCCGGGTATGACGCCGGCGATCAGCAGCGCCCCGATGTCGATCTCGGCGAGGCTCGCCAGCAGCACCGCGAGCGCGGACGGCGGGATGATCATCGCAAGCCCGCCGGTCCCCAGGATCGGGCCCATCGACATGTGGCGCTTGTAGCCGCGCCGCGTCATCTCCGGCACCATCAGCGCGCCCATCATCGCCGTGTTCGCCATCGTCGAGCCCGACAGCGTGGCGAAGATCGTGCCGCCGGCCACGGTGATGTAGCTCAGCCGGCCGGGGATGCGCCCGAAGCACTTGTCGAGCGCGTCGAACACGCGGATCGCGAGCCCGGTGTGGAAGAACAATTCGCCCATGATGATGAACAGCGGCACCGGCACCAGGGCGAAGATGGTGACCGACTCGGTCGCGTTGACGATGATCTGCGGGAAGGCGCGGAACCCGCCCATGAAGACCAGCGCGCCGACCAGGTTGCTGGCGAGGAAGGCGAACGCCACCGGCACGCCCAGCAGCATCAGCGCCACCACGATCCCGACCAGCAGCGCGGCGGCCTCGTACCACTCCATCTAGAGCGATTCCGACGTGCCGGCCTGGCCGGAATAGTAGCTGTCGAAGCCCAGCAGGTAGCGCAGGAACTCGACCGCCATCAGGCCGAAACCGAGCGGGAACGAGGCGTAGAGAATCCAGCGCGGCATATCGATCGAGCGGATGTCGATCTCGCCCGAGAGGAAGGCGGAAATCGCCTTCTCCCCGCCGTACCAGACGAACAGCAGCGAAAGCACGATGCAGAGCGCGTAGGCGAACTTGCCCGAGACCAGGCGAAGCGCGGGCGGCATCGCGAGCATCAGCGATTCCACCACCACATGGCCCTTGACCCGGACCAGCCAGGGCCCGCCCAGCATGGTGGCGAACAGCATGCTGTACTCGGCCAGCGCGCTGTACCACTGGAGCGGCTGCAGCCCGACCGTTCTCAGGCTGACGTCGACGATGATTCCCGCGAGCACGCCCGCGAGGATCGCCGCGCCGATCACGGCGAGGCCGTGGATCAGGTGCCCGTAGGCGGTCGAGACGGCGTTCATGCCGGTGGTTCTTCAGGTCCCGCGGGGCGCGGCCGACATTGCCCCGCCCCGCGTCTCGCGGACCCCAACCGCGCGGCTATTTCCGCCCGTGATAGAGCCTGCCCAGTTTCTTCGAGAGCGGCGTGCCGAGCGAGGCCAGCCGGTCCTGGACCAGCTTGTTCGCGAGCGCGCGGTATTTCTCGCCGGCCTTTTCGTCGAGATGGACCTCCTTCTGGCCGAACTCGCCGTTGAGGATCTCGCGCTCCTTGGCGATCTTGGGCTTCCAACTGAAATAGTCGTCGATCTCGAACCGGGTGGAATAGCCCACCAGCATGTCCTTGCCCTTGCGCGACAGCTTGTTGAACGCCTCGTTGTTGATCGCGATCACCGTGTCGAGCTGCATGAAGTTCGGATAGATGCGGTACTTGATGAACTTCGCGTAGCCGAACCGCCGCGTCCACAGCTCCGGGAAGGCGAAGCCATCGACGATGCCGCGCTGCAGCGCCGAGTGGATTTCCGGCAAATGGATGGTCACAGTGGTCGCGCCGAGCGCCTTGAGGAACGCGTCGTAGGTCGGCACCGAGCGCATCTTGAAGCCGGTGAGATCGACCAGCCCGTCGGCCCGCATCCTGGGCTCTTTCCGCAGATAGAGGTTGAACGAGACGCCCGCGTTCCACACCAGGACGGTGCCGTTGATCTTGGCGGCGATCGCCTCGTTGAGCGCGGAGAGCCCGCCGTTCGCGCGCGCGATCCAGGGCGCGGTGGTGTTGCCGGACAGCGCGTCGACCTCGGGGATGATGCCGCGGTGATAGCTCATCGCGGTGAACATCACGTCGAACAGCCCGGCCTTGAACCCCTCCGGCTGGGCGGCGGCCTTGGAGATCTCCGGTCCGCCGATATAGTTCAGCTTGAACTCGCCCTTGCCCGCCTTGTTGGCGCCTTCGACATAGGGCAGGAAGCTCTCGGCGACGAACGGAAAGGTCTTCGGCCAGGCGCTGATCGCCTTGAGCGTGACCTCCGCCGCGAGGACCTGCGGCGCGCCGAACCCGGCCGCGGCGCCGATCAGCGCCCCGGCAAGCCATGTCTTGCTTCGTGTCATGTCGTTTCCTCCCTCGGTCTCCCGGACGCCGGTTTTTCTTCCCCGTCGTTCGGCGCCAGGACGCGGGCCATGCCCGCCAGGAAGAAGTCTGCAAGGCGACGAGAATCACTGTCAAGCGGGCGGAAAGCCGGGCACGGCGGCGCGCCGCTGTGTCGAAGCCCCCTCCCAACGCCCCACAACGTTTAAGATAACCCCCCAATACTTTTGAGAGGATGTACAAATTTCCTGTTTTCTGTCAGACTTCGTATCTTGTACTTGGTGGACTGCGTTTGTGAGCCGACATCCGGGAGAGGCAAGCAGATGATTGGAAAAATTCCGTTCGGGACCGCGCTCATCGGCGCGGGCGTCGCCTTGGTGCTGGGGCTCGGGCCGGTCAATGCCGGCGAGATCGACGACCTCAAGGCCGAGATCGAAGCTCTGCAGCAACGGCTGGCCAAGATCGAGGCCGCGCAGAAGGAAGCCGCGAAGAAGGCGGTGACCGCCGGCGAGACGGGCGGTTTCAAGATGCCGGGGAGCGACACTTCGATTTCGCTCAGCGGCTACGTCAAGGCCGATATCTACGCCGACAACCGCAGCGATCTCGGCGAAGCCTTCGACCCCACCTCCATCAGGCTCGACGGCGTGGCAGCCGACGACGGCAGTTTCGGGGTTCACGCCAGGCAGTCGCGCTTTCGGCTGGGCACCCATACGCCGACCTCGTTCGGGGCGCTGAACACCGTCATCGAAACGGATTTCTACGGCGACGGGAGCGTGCTCAGGCTGCGCCACGCCTATGGCGAGCTCGGCCCGGTCCTCGCGGGGCAGGCATGGTCGCTGCTGGTGGATGAGGACACGGCCGCCTCGACGGTGGATTTCAACGGGCCGATTGGGACGTTCGCCCACCGCAGCAATCAGCTCCGCCTTAGCCTTCCCTTGGGCGAAGGCTTCACCGGCCAGGCGGCGCTTGAGCGGAGCTTCGCAGGCAACGAGCTTCCGGCGTTCCTTGCGGCGCTCCGCTATCGCGCGGATTGGGGCGCCGTCAACCTGGCCGGCGCCGTCGGGCGGGCCGATCACAATGTGGCAGGAGAGAACGAACCCGCAGACTGGCAGAATGTGACCGCCCATGCTTTCCATTTCGGCGCCCATCTCAACGCGACCGACGCCACCCAGCTGATGGCGACGTTCAACGTGACCAACGGCGTCGGGCTGATCTGGGGTGGGGGCACCGGCACCGCCGTGGATGCTTCCGGCGATCTGCAGACTCAGGAGTCGATGGGCGGAGTCGCCGGGATCTCCCACAGCTGGAGCGACAGTATCAGCACCGGGCTTTATTTCGGGTGGGCCGAGAACGACAACGCCGGCATTTCCGATGCCGCTGTGGCAGGAGAGAACAAGTCGCTGCAGACGCTGCACGCCAATGTGTTCTGGAGCCCGGTGCCCCAAGCCAGTATCGGGTTCGAGGTGATGCACGGTTGGCGCGAGATTTACCCCAAGGCCGACGACCCGTCCGCGAAGACCAAAGGCGAGGCCACGCGCGCCCAGATCGGCGTCCAGTACAGCTTCTAGGGATCCGCGCCTCCGGCACTCCGGCGGCTGCAATCGGGTAAGGGGGGCGGCAAAGCCCCCCTTACTGCTGCGCGACCCCGAACAGCTCGTCCATGAGCACCACGTCGGTGTTGCGGGGCCTAATCCCTAGCAGCCGCGCCGGGTTGCGGATCGCCATGGTGGCGATGGCGTCGAGCGACACCCCCTTCTCGTGCAGCACCTGGGCGAAGCTGCGGAACATGTCGGGGAGTTTGGGGCTGAAGGGCTGGCCGGAATCGGTGGCGATGACCGAGTTCTCCGGCCCGACCGCGTCGATCGCCTCCTTCATCCGGTCGGAGGTGACGGCCTGGAACATCGGCATGCAGTTGACCGCGCAATACTCCATCAGGCAGCCCGCGCCGGCGAGCTCGACCTGGGTGTCGATCGAGAGGTCGGGGCACTGCATTTCGGGGTGGGTGACGATGATGCGTGCGTGCCCGCGCCCGAGCGCGTAGTCGACGACGGCGCGGATCTCGGCCTCGCTGAGATGCCCGGTCGCGAGCACCGCGTCGTAATCGGCGATCATGTCGATCACCGCCTTCGTCTCCGCCGTCAGCCCGCCGCCGTCGAGCACGGTATAGGTGCCGTCGATGCCGTATTTCGACTCATTGGCGTAGCTGCCGGCGCCGATCGCCCCGAACGCACCCGGCGCGCCGAACACCCGGACGTGGTTCTCGGCGTCGATGGTCGGCATCCAGACCACCTTGGCGTCCTGCTTCAAGGCCTGCTCGACCGCGCCGGGATTGATCCCGCCCACTCCCCGGTTGAGCGCGATCCCGGCATAGAGGCCGAGATCCGGCACCTCCTTGCGGGCGTGGTAGACCTTGGTGATCGTCGCCTCGAAATGGCTCTTCACCACGATGCCGAGCATCCCCGCCTCGCGGCACCAGCGCGCGACGTCGATCGAATCGCCGATGCGGCGGAACGGCGCCGGGCCGGTATGGACATGGGTGTCGATGAAGCCTTCGACCGAGATGATCGTCATGGCGTTCCGCTCCCCCCTACCGTCATGGTCGGCGAAGGCCGACCATCCACGAGTTTTTTCCGCGATCCAGCCTGCAGCAACAAATCAGAAAGAAACAGAAAAGAAAACGTGGATGGTCGGCCTTCGCCGACCATGACGGGTTGAAGCGGGGAGGACGAAGACAGTCTCCCGGAACCCTTGCGGCGGGCGGCGTGGTCGGCGATGAAACGGCCGCCGCTTCGCTGGACGGGAGCCCGCCTGCATGAACCCTCTGATCCGGACCTGCGCGCGCATCGTGGACGCGCGTTCCTTCAACATCCTGATCGTCGCGATGATCCTGATCACCGCGCTCGGGCTCGGGCTGGAGACCAGCCGGTCGCTCGGCGCCGAATACGGCCGCGCGATCCTGCTCGCCTACGACGTCGCGCTCGGCGTCTTCGTGGTCGAGGCCCTGATCAAGCTCACCGCCGTCGCGCCCCGCTTCGGACGCTATTTCGGCAACGGCTGGGACCTGTTCGATTTCGTCGTCCTGGTGCTCGCCTTCCTGCCGGAAACCGGCGACTTCGCGCTGATCGCCCGTCTCGCACGGCTGCTCCGGGTGCTGCGCGTCGCCACCGTGCTGCCCCAGCTCCGGCTCATTATCGCCACCCTGATCCGCTCGCTGCCGGGGCTGGGCAACGTGATGATGCTGCTCTCGGTGCTCTACTACGTCTACGCGGTGGCCGGCGTGCATCTGTTCCAGGACCACGACCCGACCCACTGGCGCTCGCTCGGCATCGGGCTGCTCACCCTGTTCCGGGTGATGACGCTGGAGGACTGGACGGACGTAATGTACACCGCGATGGAGCTCCACCCGATGGCGTGGCTGTTCTTCGTCTCGTTCGTCATGCTGGCCGCGGTGATCATGATCAACCTCGTGATCGCGGTGGTGATCAACAACCTGCAGGACGCGCGGCTGGAAGTCTCGGTCGCCGGCGGCGAGGACACGCTGAGGGCTATCCGCGAGGAGGCGGCAAGCGCCCGCGACGCGCTGCAACGCATCGAAGCCATGGTGGCGGAGATGAAGAAATAGGGGAGTGCGGTTTCCGGTGGCCGCGCTGACACGAATCCCGGACCGACTCGAGTGGAACGCCGGAGGGAAACCCGCTATGTTCAACTTGCAGATGTATTGGCGATTGGATTTGCAGGGCTCGAACGGTCGATGAATTTCGCACAAACGCTCGACATCGCCGTGCCGCTCGCCGCCGTCATGGTGCCGGCCTTCGTCCTCGGCTTCGGCGCGGTCTGGCTGGCAATGCATAACGGGTTCGCACAGATACGGAGCGAGATCGCGGACGTGCGGAGCGAGATCGGCGACCTGCGAAAGGAACTCCACAGCCTTTCCGAGCGCGTGCGGAGCCTCGCCGAGCGCGTCGCCAGGATCGAGGGACGGCTCGATCCGTACAACCCGGGCGGCCTCGCCGAGACGCGCCCGCCGGCAGGGGAATAGCCGCGGACGGGGCAGGCCCTTCGATACGCCGCCTTCGTTGGCTACCGAGCGTGAGGGATGGGTTGTGGGCGGCCCAATATTCTCCTCATCCCGAGTAGGCGCGGAGCGCCGTATCGAGGGACGCCACATCATCCTTGCAATCGTGGAATGTCATGCCGGATTTGCAAGGTTAACGCCAAGCCTTTCCGGCGGATCCAGATTGCCGGCCGACCCCTCTGTCGACCCGTCCCCAATAAGCCGTTTGGCAATCGGCGGGTTCGCGCTAGAGTCGGGCCAGAAACCATTTCATGGGAGCGGACCATGCAGAAATCCGAATCCGCCCGCGGCCGCGGGATCGTGCTCCAGCCGGGCGAGGGCCGCTCGTTCTGGCAGCCGGTCCCCGCCAACGGTTTCGCCGAGCCGAGGCTGGTGCCCGAAGAAACCAGGTTCGAAGGCGTGTCGCTGGGTTTCCAGACCATCGCGCCGGGCAGCTATGTGCGCGAGCACAGCCACGACAACCAGATCGAGATGCTGGTCGGCTTCTCGGGACGCGGGACCGTCAAGGTCGACGGCGTGCCGCACCCGATGGTGCCCGGCACGACCTGCTTCCTCGGCTACGACGTGAAGCACCAGATCATCAACGAGACCGACGAGGATCTCGTCATGGTATGGGCGATCGCGCCGGCCGGGCTGGAGGAGTTCTTCGAGGTCATCGGCCGGCCGCGCGAAGAGGGCGAACCCGCGCCCGAGCCCTTCGCGCGCCCGGTCGACACCGACGCGATCGACAGCCGGAGCGGCATGAACGCTACGGCGGAGGCCTAGATGCCGAAGGTCGATATCGGCGACGCGGAGATCCACTACGAGGAGGCGGGCAGCGGCCCGCCTCTCATGCTTGTGCCCGGCCTCGGCGGCAACGGCTCGTTCTGGGCCAGGCAAATGGAGGCGTTCAAGGGCGACTTCCGGACGATCATCCACGATCACCGGGGCGCCGGGCAGAGCACGCATTCGCCGATCCGCTATTCGGTCGACCAGATGGCGGCCGACGTGCTCAAGCTGATGGACGCGCTCGATATCGACCGGGCCCATTTCGTCGGCCATTCGACCGGCGGAGCGATCGGCCAGACCATCGCGCAGGATCATCCCGAGCGGCTCAAGACCCTCGGGTTGAGCGCTACCTGGGCCGGCTCGGACCCGTTCTTCCGCCGCTCCTTCGAGCTGCGCAAGGCGTTGCTCGAGACCTTCGGCCTGGAGCGCTACAGCGAGATGACCGCGCTGGTGCTCAACCCGCCCTTCTGGGTGGCGGAAAACGACGAGGCGATTTCGGCGGGCGCGAAGGCCGCGCTCGCCACCGCCGCGCCCGTGGAGATCATGATCAGCCGGATCGACGGCATCATGGCTTTCGACCGCCGCGCGCGGATGGGCGAGATCGCCATGCCGACCCAGATCATCGTTGCCCGCGACGACATGGTGACGCCGATCCACATGACCGAGGAGCTTTCGGCCGGCATCCCGCACGCGGAAACGGTGGTGCTGGAGCGCGGCGGGCATTTCGTGCCGATCGTGCTGCCGGAGGATTACAACCCGCCGGTGCTGGAGTTCCTGAGGAAGCACCGCGACCTCTGAGCCGGAAGGGCGATTTCCCGTGAGGCGGATCGGCGTCGTCGGCGCCGGCGCCTGGGGCACCGCGCTCGCCGTCGTCGCGCGCGCGGCGGGGCGCGAGGCCGTGTTGTGGACCCGGCGCGCGCGCCTCGCGCGAATCATCGCGGAGACCGGCCGCAACGACGAGTTCCTGGAGGGAGTGGCGCTCGACCGGGAGATCGCGGTGACCGTCGAGCCGGCGGAAACGGCCGCGGTGGACGCCGTTCTGCTGGCGGTTCCGGCGCAGGCCGTGCGCGAGACCTGCGCGGTCTTCGCCCCGCATCTCGCCCCATCCACGCCGGTCGCGGTCTGCGCCAAGGGGATCGAGCGGGAGACCGCCAGGACGATGAGCGAGGTCCTCGCCGAGGCGCTCCCCGGCAACCCGGCCGCGATCCTGTCGGGACCGACCTTCGCCGCCGAGGTCGCGCGCGGGCAACCCACCGCGGTGACGCTCGCCTGCCGCGACATCGGGATCGCCGAGGCGCTGGCAACCGCGCTGGCGGCACCGGCCTTCCGGCCCTATCACAGCGACGACGTGGCGGGGGCGGAGATCGGCGGTGCCGTGAAGAACGTGCTCGCGATCGCCTGCGGCATCGTCGAGGGGCGCGGGCTCGGCGAGAACGCGCGCGCGGCGCTGATCACCCGCGGGCTCGCCGAGATGACGCGCCTCGCCCGCGCGCGCGGCGGCCGGGCCGAGACCATGATGGGGCTTGCCGGGCTCGGCGACCTCACGCTCACCTGCGCCAGCCGGACTTCGCGCAACTACAGCCACGGAGTCGCCGTCGGGGCCGGCCGACCGACCGACGGCGACGCGGTGGTCGAGGGGGTGGCGACCAGCGCGGCGCTCGTCCGCCTCGCCGGGCGGCACGACGTCGAGATGCCGATCGCGGAAGCGGTCGCGGCGATCCTGCACGCAGGCGCCGACGTCGACGCGGTGATCGCCGGGCTGCTCGCCAGACCGCGCCGCGCCGAGGCATGATAGGGGCCGGATCGGACGGGGAGGGGTGAGATGGCGTATTGGCTGTTCAAGTCGGAGCCCGGCGCGTGGTCGTGGGACGATCAGGTGAAGGCCGGCACCGCGGAATGGGACGGGGTCCGCAACTATCAGGCGGACAACAACATGAAGGCGATGAAGGTGGGGGACCGCGGGTTCTTCTACCACTCGGTCAACGCGCGCGAGATCGTCGGCGTGGTCGAGATCGTCCGCGAGCACTATCCCGACCCGACCGACGCCAAGGGCCGTTTCGGCATGGTCGACGTGAAGGCGCTGATGCCGGTGAAGTCGCCGGTGACGCTCGCCGATATCAAGGCCGAGCCGGCGCTGTCGGGCATGGCGCTAGTGCGCCAGTCGCGGCTCTCGGTGTGTCCTGTCGCGGACGACGAATGGGCGTTGCTCTGCAAAATGGCGGGCATCGAGGCGTGAGCCGAACGGTCCTCTGCGCGCTCGGGGACATCGACGACCCGGGCGGCAAGGGGTTCGTGCTCGACGACGGGCGGCGGATATTCGTGATACGCTGCGGCGCGGCCGTTTACGGCTACGTCAACGCCTGCCCGCACCAGGGCGTGCCGCTCGACTGGCGGCCCGACGTGTTCCTGAGCGTCGACAAGTCTGTCATCCAGTGCTCCACCCACGGCGCGCAATTCCGCATCGAGGACGGCGAATGCCTGTCCGGCCCATGCCTCGGGAGCGCGCTCCGCCCGGTCCCGGTCGCCGTGGCCGGCGGGATGGTGGTGGTGGGCTGAGGGGGCTTACAAAGATTGGTTGACGAGCGGGAGGTCAACGACACCTCTGTCGTCATGCCCGTGTGTGGACGCCCCCGTTGATGCAAGCATTTTCTTTGGTGGGTTGGGCCTGCGGTCAGGTACTTCCGTGTGTCCGGCCTCTCGCTGCGGCATGGGTTCGCCGCGGGCCTGTATGGAGATGCGCGGATCGGGTCCAAATCGGACTTCCGTGCTCGCGTGCACGCCGCACATGACTGGTTTTCCCGATCCCGTCTCGTCGACCATGTGCCCTTACCCGATCCTCCGTCCTGCCCGCATCCCCGACGGTCTCCCGCGCGTCCCCGCCCGCTCAGACGGCGGTGGGAGCCCGGTAGACCTCCTTGTTCACCATCACCGCCCAGGCGATGCGCGCCATCCGGTTGGCCAGCGCCACCGCCACGACCATCCTCGGCTTGCGCGCCAGCATCCGGGCGAGCCAGGGATCGCCGGTCTCGCCCCGCCGGCAGGCCCAGCGCACCTGCGCCATGGCGCCGCAGACCAGCAGCCGCCTGAGGTCGCGTTGACCCATCTTCGATATCCTGCCCAGCCGGGGCTTGCCCCCGGTGCTGTGCTGGCGTGGCACCAGCCCGAGCCAGGCGGCGAAGTCGCGCCCGCACCGGAAGCTCTCCATCGGCGGTGCGAAGGCCTGAATCGCCATCGCGCAGATCGGCCCGACGCCCGGGATCGTCATCAGCCGCACCGCGTCCGCGTCCCGGCGCGCGTGGACGTGGATCTCCTTCTCCAGGCCGGCGATCTTCGCATCGAGGCCCGCAATCTGCTCAAGCAGAAGGGTGCCCAGCTCGCATACCGGCGCCGGAAGAGCGGAACCCGGCTCCTCCAGCGCCGCCGCCAGACGAGCGACATGAGCTCTCCCCTGCGGGGCTACGATGCCGAACTCCGCCAGATGCCCCCGCAGCGCGTTGATCGTCTGCGTGCGCTGGCGCACCAGAAGATCGCGCGTGCGGAACAGCATCGCTCTCGCCTGCTGTTCCTCCCCCTTCACAGCAACCAAGCGCATGCTCGGCCGCAGACCCGCCTCGCAGATCGCCTCCGCGTCCGTCGCGTCGTTCTTCTGGCGCTTCACGAACGGCTTCACGTAGAGCGGCGGGATCAGCCGCACCGCGTGGCCGAGCTTCATGATCTCCCGGCCCCAGTAGTGCGCGCTCGCGCACGCCTCCATCGCCACCACACAGCGCGGCAGAGAGGCGAGGAAGGCCAGAAGCTTCCCCCGCCTCAGTGTCTTGCGGAAGGCGACCGAGCCGTCCGCCCCCGCCCCATGCAGCTGAAAGCTGCGCTTCGCCAGATCGATCCCGATGATGCTAACCTCGCCCATGGATGCCTCCTCCCTCAGGTCGTGAGCCACAGACACAACCTTGGCACATCGCGATGCCGTCGGGAGGGGGCGTCCACCCCATCGGACTTGTTCCATTGCTGTCCGGTTTAGATGGGCTGGACCGGGTGCAAGGCGTTGGTACAAGCGGGTTACCGGCCCATCGGCCGCGTCGGGACACGGATCGCGGCGCGCCCGCACCTTCCGTCCTTGCCCCCCGCTGTCACCCCGGACTTGTTCCGGGGTCCAGACTGTCAGGCGCCGCTCTCGCCCGGTTTCCCTGGACCCCGGAACAGGTCCGGGGTGACGAGAGGGGAGCGGAGATGGTCTCGCCCACCGTCACGGAGCCCGCCCCGAAGTTAAACCGGACAGCAGTGGACTTGTTCCGGGCATGACGGTTGGGAAAGCGGGGCGACAGAGGGGGCGGGCGGCGTTCCTGTCTCCGGTCCGCGCCCGCCGACCGCCCGTCAACCTATCTATATAAGCCCCTATCGAAGGGCCCGTCTCCTTGTCACCCTCCGGGATCGACCCCATAATCGCCGCGCCACGATCAGGGGGTTGCGGCCATGGCCGATAACGAGCTTTTCCCGGTTCCCGAAGATGTCGCCGGACGCGCCCATGTGGACGGGGCCGGCTACGAGGAGATGTACCGGCGCTCGATCGAGGATCCGGAAGCGTTCTGGGATGAGCACGGCAAGCGGATCCACTGGATCGAGCCCTACACGAAGGTCAAGGACGTCTCCTACGCGCCCGACGACGTGCATATCCGCTGGTACTACGACGGCACGCTCAACGCGTCGGCCAACTGCCTCGACCGGCATCTGTCGGCGCGCGGCGAACAGACCGCGATCGTCTGGGAAGGCGACGACCCCGCGAATTCGAAGCACATCACCTACAACGAGCTCCACCGCGAGGTCTGCAAATTCGCCAACGTGCTCAAGGCCGAGGGCGCGAAGAAGGGCGACCGGGTGACGATCTACCTGCCGATGATCCCCGAGATCGCCGTCGCGGTGCTGGCGTGCGCGCGGATCGGCGCGGTCCATTCGGTGATCTTCGGCGGGTTCTCGCCGGATTCGATCGCCGGGCGCATCCAGGACTGCGATTCCAACATCGTCGTGACCTCCGACGAGGGCGTTCGCGGCGGCCGGCTGATTCCGCTCAAGGGCAATGTCGACAAGGCCCTCGAATCCTGCCCGTCGATCGAGAAATGCATCGTGGTCCGCCACACCGGCGGCGAGGTCGGCTGGGAGGACGGCCGCGACGTCTGGTACCACGAGGCGATGGAGGCGGCGTCGGAGGACTGCCCGGCCGAGGAGATGAGCGCCGAGGACCCGCTCTTCATCCTCTACACCTCGGGATCGACCGGAAAGCCCAAGGGGGTGCTGCACACCACCGGCGGTTACATGGTCTACGCCTCGATGACCCACCAATACGTCTTCGACTACCACGACGGCGACATTTACTGGTGCACCGCCGATGTGGGCTGGATCACCGGGCACAGCTACATCATCTACGGTCCGCTCGCCAATGGCGCGACCACGCTGATGTTCGAGGGGCTGCCGAACTACCCCGACGCGTCGCGCTTCTGGCAGGTCTGCGACAAGCACAAGGTCAACATCTTCTACACCGCGCCAACGGCGATCCGCGCGCTGATGCGCGAGGGCGACGGCCCGGTGGCGGCGACCGACCGCTCCTCGATCCGCCTGCTCGGCTCGGTCGGCGAGCCGATCAACCCGGAAGCCTGGCTCTGGTACCGCAACGTGGTGGGCGACGGGCGCTGTCCGATCGTCGACACCTGGTGGCAGACCGAGACCGGCGGCATCCTGATCACGCCGCTGCCCGGCGCGACGGCGCTCAAGCCGGGCTCGGCGACGCGGCCCTTCTTCGGCGTGCGCCCGGAGGTGGTGGACGCGGACGGCAACACGCTCGACGGGGCCTGCACCGGCAATCTCTGCATCGCCGATTCCTGGCCGGGCCAGATGCGCACCGTGTTCCGCGACCACAAGCGCTTCGTCGAGACCTATTTCTCGACCTATCCCGGCCGCTACTTCACCGGCGACGGCTGCCGCCGCGACGAGGACGGCTATTACTGGATCACCGGCCGGGTCGACGACGTGCTCAACGTATCCGGCCACCGGCTGGGCACCGCCGAGATCGAGAGCGCGCTGGTCGCCCACGGCAAGGTCGCCGAGGCCGCCGTGGTGGGCTATCCGCACGACATCAAGGGGCAGGGGATCTACGCCTATGTCACCCTGGTGCTGGGCGAGGATCCGACCGACGAGCTGCGCCGCGAGCTCGTCCAGTGGGTGCGCAAGGAGATCGGCCCCATCGCGACGCCCGACCTGATCCAGTGGGCGCCCGGCCTGCCGAAAACCCGGTCGGGCAAGATCATGCGCCGCATCCTCAGGAAGATCGCCGCCAACGAGCAGGACCAGCTGGGCGACACCACCACGCTCGCCGATCCCGCCGTGGTCGACGGTCTGGTCGAGCAGCGGATGAACCGCTAGCGCCGCGTGGCCGGACCCGAATTGCCGGACTGGTCCCGACGCGTCTTCGACCTTCTGGTCGAGGCGGGGGTGAGCCTGTTCGCCTATGTGCCGGATGCCGGCAACCGCGCGCTGGTCGACCTCGCCGATGCCCACAACGACACGCGGGCCGTCCTGCTATCGAGCGAGCAGGAGGGCATCGCGCTCGCCGCCGGCGCCGACCTCGTGGGCGCGCGGGCGGTCGTCTGCATGCAGTCATCGGGCGTCGGCAACTGCCCCAACATGCTCTCGCTGGTCCAGGGCGGACGGTTCCCGATGCTGCTGATCGTGACCATGCGCGGCGATTACGGCGAGATGAACCCGTGGCAGTACCCGATGGGACAGGCCGTCGGTCCGGTCCTCGAAGCCATGGGCATCGTTACCTACCGGGTCGAACGGGAGGACGATCTCGAACCGGCGGCGCAAGCGGCGATCGACGCCGCCTGGCGCGGCGGTCAGGGCGTGGCCCTGGTGCTGTCGCAGAAATTCCTCGGCGCCAAGCCGTTCTGACGCGTGGACAGGCGGAAATGATCGAACCGTCGCTCGACCGCGGGGAGGTGCTGGGCGCCCTGTTCCCCGATCCGGGCGAATACCTGATGGTCGCCGGGCTCGCCGGCTCCGCGAGGGACGCGGCGGCGCTGACCGGCGAGGCGGATTATCTGTTCGCCTTCGGCGGCGCGATGGGCGGGGCGGTCCCGATGGGACTCGGCATGGCGCTCGCCGCGCCCGACCGGAAGATCGCCGTCGTCACCGGCGACGGGGAGCTCCTGATGAACGCGGGCGCGCTCGCCTCCGTCGCCTCGACGATGCCGGAGAATCTCTCCATCGTCTGCATCGACAACGGCCGCCACGGCGAGACCGGCGGTCAGCTCGGCCATACCGCGCGGCGCACCGATCTCGCGAAGCTCGCGGAAGGCGCGGGGCTGCCGTCGACGTTGACCGTCGCGGATGCCGCCGGGCTTGGCGCGGCGGCGGCGTTCCTGAAGGATGCGCCCGGGCCGCGCCTCGTCTGCGTTCGCGTCGCGCCCGGCCCTCCGGCCGATTACAGACGCAATTGGGATCCCGCCGAATGCCGCCTGCGCTTCCGCCGGGCCTGGCGCGAGAAGAGCGCCTCCCGCCAAGGTTAGGCGAAATGGCCTGCGACAGGGAAAACCTCCCCGACGACATTCTCGCCGCGCTGGAACGGTTGGGCCTCGCGGATGCCGGGTTGCGGGCAACCGCTCTTCCCGGCGGGGTATCGTCGGACATCTGGAAGGTCGAGACGGGCGCGCGCATCGTGTGCGTCAAGCGCGCGCTGGCGAGGCTCAAGGTCGCCGCCGACTGGCGGGCGCCGGTCGGGCGCAACGCCTTCGAGGCGGCGTGGATCGAAGCGGCCGGCGCGATCGTCCCCTCCGCCGCGCCCCGCCTTCTGGGCCACGACGCGGAAGTCGGCCTGATTGCGATGGAGTATCTCGACCCGGGCGAATTCCTGTTGTGGAAGGAAAAGCTCCGCCGGGGCCGGGCGAAGGCGGAGGACGCACGCGGCGTCGCCGCCGCGATAGTGGCCGTCCATGCGGCTACCGCCGGAAGCGACGAGGTCGCGCGGCGCTTCCCGTCGGACACGATCTTCCATGCCATCCGCCTGGAACCCTATCTGGAGACCGCCGCCCGTGTTCATCCAGACCTCGCCGCGACACTCGCCGGGATCGTGAAACGCACGGCGGCGACCCGACTCGCTCTGGTCCACGGCGACGTGAGCCCGAAGAACATCCTGATCGGACCTGACGGGCCGGTGTTTCTCGACGCCGAATGCGCGTGGTACGGCGACCCCGCCTTCGACCTCGCCTTCTGCCTCAACCACCTGCTGCTCAAATGCCTGTGGACGCCGCAGGCCGCGCCCGGGTTTCTGGACTGCTTCGACATCCTGGCGGAAACCTATCTGGCGGGAGTCGACTGGGAATCCCGCGAAGCGCTGGAATCCCGCGCGGCACCCCTGCTTGCGGGGCTGTTCCTCGCGCGTATCGACGGCAAGTCGCCGGTCGAATACGTGACGGAAGAGGTCGACAAGGCCCGTGTCCGCCGCGTCGCGCGCGCGCTCCTCCAGGGACCGGTCGACAGGCTGGGCAAGGTGCGCTCGGCCTGGGCGGCGGAGATCGGCATTTGAGCGCGACCGCGATTTCGTCGGTGAAGGGCCGCCGGGTATGGGATTCCCGCGCCCGGCCGACCGTCGAGGTCGAGGTCGGGCTGGCCGGCGGCGCACGCGGCCGCGCGATCGCGCCCGCCGGCGCCTCGCGGGGGAGCGGCGAGGCCGTGGACTTGAGGGACGGCGGAGAGGCGTTCGGCGGTCACGGGGTGGAGCGCGCCGTCGCCGCGGTGAACGGAGAGATCGCCGCCGCGCTCTCCGGTCTCGACGCCTGCGATCAGGAGGGCGCGGATTGCCGCCTGACCGCGCTCGACGGGACGGAAGACAAGTCCCGCCTGGGCGGCAACGCGCTGGTCGCCGCGTCGATGGCTATTGCCCATGCCGCCGCCGACGCGCAAGGAACTCCGCTCTGGCGGTATCTGGCCGGGGACGCCCGGCCGGTCATGCCGCTCCCCGAGGTTCAGATTTTCGGCGGCGGCGCCCACGCCGCGCGACGGGTCGACATCCAGGACTTCATGGTCATCGCTGTGGGCGCCTCGGAGTACGGCGAAGCGCTCGACTGGACGGCGGAGGTGTACCGCGCGGCGGGCGCGATCATGGAAGAACGCGGCGTCATGTCCGGCACCGCGGACGAAGGCGGTTACTGGCCCGGCTTCGACAACAACGAGCAAGGGCTCGAAACGCTCGTCGATGCCATCGAGCGCGCGGGGCTGGTGCCGGGCGAGCAGATCGCCATTTCGCTCGACATCGCCGCGTCCGAGTTCGGCGCGGACGGAAGCTACCGCCTTGCCCGCGACGGCAGAACATTCGACACCGACGGAATGTGCGACCTGCTGGGCGGCTGGATCGAGCGGTTCCCCATCGTTTCCGTCGAGGACCCGCTGGCCGAGGACGACATCGACGGGCTCGCGGCCTTCACCCGCGCGTTCGGCGCGCGCGTGCAGGTGATCGGCGACGACGCGCTGGTGAGCGACGACGCCCGCGTGCGGCAAGCCGCGGAGACGGGCGCCTGCAACGCGGTCCTCCTGAAACCCAACCAGGCGGGCACGCTCACCGAGTGCCGGTCCGCGCTGCAGGCGGCGCGCGAAGCCGGCTACGGCGCCGTGGTCTCGGCGCGCTCGGGCGAGACGGAGGACGTGACCGTCGTCCATCTTGCGCTCGGCTGGGAAGTGAAGCAGCTCAAGGTCGGCGCGATCGCCCATGGCGAGCGCACCGCCAAGTGGAACGAGGGGCTGCGGATCGCGGAAACCCTGCCGTGCGACGGCCTGCTGCCGCCGCGTGCGGCGTTCCCGTGGGGCGCATGATGCGGGTGATCTTCCACTACGACACCGGCCCGGCGCTGACGCGGCGGCTGGAGGAGATCGCCGGCGACGGGATCGAGATCGCCGCGTGCGGCGAAGCCGACGATGCCCGCTTCCGGTTGCTGATGAGGGACGCCGACGTGCTCTGGCACGTGCTCCGCCCGGTCTCGGCCGCCGACATCGAAGCCGCGCCCCGGCTGCGGCTGATCCAGAAGATCGGCGTCGGGGTGAACACCATCGACCTCGACGCCGCGCGCGCACGCGGCATTCGGGTGTGCAACATGCCGGGGACCAACACCCCGGCGGTCGCCGAGATGACCCTCGCCCTGATGCTGTCGGCGCTGCGCCAGCTCCCGGCTTTCGGACGCGCGACGCGGGAAGGGAAGGGCTGGCGTATGGACAGCGCGGTACAGGACCGCCTGGGCGAGATCGGCGGGCGGACCGTCGGCCTTGTCGGCTTCGGCGCGGTGCCCCGGGCGCTCGCCCCGGTGTTGAAGGCGCTTGGCGCGCGTATCCTCTACACCGCCCGCGAGCCGGAACCGGAAGCCGAAGGTCTCGCCGAATGGCGGACGCTTCCCGCGCTGCTGGAGGAGTCCGACATCGTTTCGCTCCACGTCCCGGAAACGCCGGAGATGATCGGCATGATCGACGTGGCCGCGCTCGCCCGCATGAAGCCGGGCGCGATCCTGGTCAACACCGCCCGCGGGAGCCTGGTGAACGAGGCGGCGCTGGCGGAGGCCCTTGCAAGCGAGCGGCTCGGAGCGGCGGGGCTCGACGTGTTCGCGCGCGAGCCGGTGCCGCCGGACAATCCGCTGCTCCGCCTCGACAACGTGGCGCTCGCCCCGCATGTCGCCTGGCTCACCATGGACACCATCGAACGCAGCTTCGAAGTGGCGCTCGACAACTGCCGGCGCCTCGCCGCGGGCGAGTCCTTGCGCTTTCAAGTGGTATGAGCGGGCCGAACCGGCGAACTCAAAAATCGATGCAGCGGCCGTCCTTCTCCCAATCCCCGTAGCGGGTCGGGTCCGGGCCCTTGCGGCCGCCGATCTCTGGGACGCTCTCGGGGTCGGGGCGGGTGCCTTTGCGGTTCTTTTCCCCGGTCTTGCCGGTGGACTCGGGCGCGGTCTTGGGGTCTGTTGCCGTCATCCCGGCACTATGCTCGGCGCGCGCCGGGCTGCCAACCCAGGAACGCGGACCGACGATGCGCGGCACGGAATCCAGCCGACGACAAAGACCGCGCGAGGTCGCGCATGCGCTGCTCAATGCGGTCCTCCGGGACCGTCGACCGCTCCACGAGGCGCTTTTGGAATCGGCCGGTTTCACGGCGCTCGCGGAACGCGACCGGGCGCTGGTTCGCCATCTGACCGCGACGACGCTCCGCCGTCTCGGCCAGATCGACACCCTGCTCTCCGCCTTCATGGACCGCCCCCTGCCGGACCGCGCGGCATCGGCGCGAAATGCGCTCAGGCTGGGCGCCGCCGACATCCTCTTCCTGCGCACCCCCGATCATGCGGCGGTCAACGAGACAGTTGCGCTGCTTGGGACGCCATCGGCGCGGCGCTATCGCGGGCTCGTCAACGCCGTTCTCCGCCGCCTCGCCCGAGAGGGCGACGGGCTGCGCGGCAAACAAGACGCGGCCCGGCTCAACACGCCGGACTGGCTCTGGCAAAGCTGGGCCGCGACTCACGGCGAGAGCGCCGCGCGGGCGGTGGCCGGGGCTCACCTGGCCGAACCTCCGCTCGACATCAGCGTGGCGTCGGAGCCCGGCGATTGGGCGCACCGACTCGACGCCGCGGTCCTGCCCACCGGGAGCCTGCGGCGCGCGCCGGCGCCGGTCGAGAACCTTCCGGGCTTCCGCGAGGGGGGCTGGTGGGTGCAGGATGCTGCCGCGGCCCTGCCCGCTCGCGCCCTGCTCTCGGGCCTCGACGATCCGAAGGTCGCCGATCTCTGCGCGGCGCCGGGCGGCAAGACCGCTCAGCTCGCGTCCGCGGGGGCGCGGGTGACGGCGCTCGACATCTCTCCCGGGCGCCTCGAACGACTGGGCGCAAACATGGCTCGGCTCGGGCTGTCGGCCGAGCTCGTGGAGGCGGACCTCCTTCGGTGGACTCCTCCGGCGCCATTCGATGCGGTGTTGCTCGATGCGCCCTGCTCGGGCACCGGGACGATCCGGCGGCACCCCGACATCGCCCGCAACAAGACCCCGGACGACGTGGCGCGGATGGTCGCGCTCCAGCGCGCGCTGCTCGACGCCGCGGCGAAGGCGGTGCGGCCGGGCGGCAGGCTGGTCTATTCCGTCTGCTCCCTGCAGCCGGAGGAAGGACCCGATGCGGTCGAAACGTTCCTCTCCGCCGTGCCGGATTTTCGCCGGCTCCCCATCGGGGCGAGCGAGGTCGAGGGAGCCCAAGCCTTCCTTACGACCGAGGGAGACATCCGGACGCTTCCCTGCCATCTCGCCGGGCGCGGCGGGATTGACGGATTCTATGTCTGCCGACTGGAACGCCGCGGCGGCACAACCGCTCCCTGAACGAAGCGCTGCGCCAGCGCGACGAAAGCTCGCTTCCCGTCCGTGTCTGACAGGATTACCGAATACCCCTGCCGGTCGCGCTCGATCAGGGCGGTCTCAGCGCCTTTCACGCCGGCTATTCTGTTGCCGCGACTCGGTGAAGCTGATACCAAAGCCGCGTGCCCCGAACCGTAAGAATCGCACCTTCCATCCTCTCGGCTGACTTCGCGAGGCTGGGCGCGGAATTGCGCTCCGTCACCGATGCGGGCGCGGACCTGATCCATATCGACGTCATGGACGGGCATTTCGTCCCCAACATCACCATCGGTCCCGGCGTCGTGAAGGCGCTCAAGCCGCATTCCAGCCTGCCCTTCGACGTCCACCTGATGATCGCGCCGGTCGACCCCTTCATCCCGCATTTCGCTTCGGCCGGCGCGGATATCATCACGGTCCACGCGGAGGCGGGACCGCATCTCCACCGGAGTCTCGCCTTGATTCGGGATCAGGGCTGCGAAGCGGGGGTCTCGCTCAACCCCTCGACCCCGGCCGAGGCGGTCGCTCCGGTGCTCGACGCGGTCGACCTCGTGCTGGTGATGAGCGTCAACCCGGGCTTCGCCGGGCAATCCTTCATCGCCAGCCAGCTCGGCAAGCTCGACAGGCTCCGGCGGATGATCGACGACAGCGGGCGCGAAATCGCGCTCGAGGTCGACGGCGGGATCGATGCCGAGACCGGCAGGCGCGCGGCGGCGGCGGGGGCCGACATCCTGGTCGCCGGAACCGCCGCCTTCGCCGGGGGCGAGGAAGCGTATGCGGAGAACATCCTGCGGTTGCGGGGCAATGCCTGACGGCGGCGCGGTTCCGGCGCGGCCCGCCGACACCCGGCCGGTGCGCAGGTGGCCGCGCAACGCCGTCCGGCTCGCGCTTTACCGGCTCGACCGCCTGACCCTCAGACGCGTCGTCTATTCAGTGGCGACGATCTGGTTCAACGGGTTGCTCTACCGTCGCACGCTGGGCGGTCGCTACGGCCGGGGGCTCGCCCACGCGCCTCAGGAAGTCTGGCTGGGCGACGCGCGACGCGGGTCCGCCCTTCTGAAAAAAGAGTATGTCTTCGCGGGGCACGCCGAGACCGAACCCCGGAACCTGTGGCGGAACAAGACCCCTCCCCAGGCCTGGCGGACAGCGCTGCACGGGTTCGACTGGCTGCGCGATCTCCGCGCGGTGGGCGGCAAGACCGCCCGCGAGCACGGACGGGCCATGATCGTCGATTGGCTCAAGCGGGAAGATCGCTGGCATCCGCTGAGCTGGCGACCCGACGTCATCGCGGAACGGCTGACCAACTGGCTGATGGCGGCCGAATATTTCTACCCCGTCGACGAACCGCTGGACGCCAAACCCTTCCTGGGCAGCCTGATCCGCCAGTCCAGGCATCTCGGCCGCGTGGTCGGTTTGCTCGACCCCGGGAGCGACAGGATGCGGGTTCTGTGTGCGCTGGTCCTGACGGGGGTGTGCATGCCGGCGCAGGCACGGAACCTTCCGCGCTGGCTCGACATGCTGAGCGCGGAGGCGATGACCCAGATCGGAACCGACGGCGTCCACGCCACCCGAAGCCCGGCGATGCATTTTCTGATATTGCGGCGCCTGGTCGAGCTTAACGGGGTGCTCCGCGACGCCGGAATCGACACGCCCCAGCCGGTCGAGAGCGCGATCGCCCGCATGGGCGCGGCGCTGCGCCTGCTACGCCACGGCGACGGCCGGCTGTGCCTGTTCAACGACAGCAACGAGGAAGAGAACTGGCTGATCGATCTGGTGCTGAGCAGGGCGGAAACGCTGGGCCATCCGGCCGAAGCGTCGCCGGAGGATGCGGGATTCCAGCGCCTGTCGGCAAACCGGACGATTGTCCTGATGGACGCGGGCTCGCCGCCGCCGCCGGGATTCGACGGCCACGCCCACGCCGGTGCGCTGAGTTTCGAGATGAGCGTCGGACGCCAGAGGATGATCGTCAACTGCGGTGCCTATTCGGGGCTGCGCGAAGACTGGCGCTTCGCCCAGCGGACGACGGCCGCCCATTCGACCGTCACGATCGACGACTACAATTCGGCCGACATCCTGAACGGCGAGATGATCGGGTTCCGCCCCGGTATTTCCCGGATCGACCGTCACGAGGCCGATGGCAATTTGTGGCTCGACGCCACGATCGACAACTACGCTGGAATCACGGGCCTGAGCCATCAACGCCGGCTCTACCTGACCGCGAACGGAGCGAATCTTCGCGGCGAGGACAATCTTTCGGGCAAGCGCCAGCACCGTTTCGTCGCCCGCTTCCACCTTCATCCGTCGGTCACCGCGTCGCTGGCGCAGAACGAGGAGTCGGTACTGCTCCGCCTGCGTGACGGGGACGGCTGGCGGTTCCGGGCCGAGGGCGGTGTCGTGGATCTCCAGGAAAGCGTCTATCTGGGCTTCCGCGGACGACCCCGGCGGACTCTCCAGATCGTGATCACGGGCGCGAAGCGCGGTGGGACGGCAACCCTCAAATGGGCGTTCGTCCGGATCGGCGGTTAACCCGTCGCCGCGACGGCGGCCCGCAATCGCTCGACGACATGGACCCGGATTGCGGAGGCGAGGTTCCCCAGCCGCGCCGCGTCGATCTCGCTGATCAACGCAGCGACGCTCAGGCCCCGTGAGTCCGCGATCGCGGCGAGTTCCTCCCAATACACGGGTTCGAGCGCGACGCTGGTGCGGTGACCGGAAACGGTCAGCGTCCGGCGTTGCAACCCGGATTGCGTGATGCTCATCGGGGAACCCGTTCTCCCGACCCGCGGGTCTTCAGAACAGCCCCTCGATCTCGCCCCGGTCGTTGACTGAGATGCTGTTCGCGGCGGGAACGCGCGGGAGACCGGGCATGGTCATGATGTCGCCGCAGATCGCCACCAGGAAACCGGCGCCGTTGGCCAGCCTGACCTCGCGAACCTGCAGGTCGTGACCTTCGGGCGCGCCGCGCAAGGCGGGGTCGGCCGAGAAGCTCAGCGGGGTCTTCGCCATGCAGACCGGAAGCGCTCCGTAGCCGCCCTCCTGGTAGCCGTCGATCTGTCGTCTGACCCGGTCGGGCGCGCTTACCGCGCCGGCCTTGTATATCTTCCGCGCGATGGTCTCGATCTTGTCCCAGAGCGGCATCTCGTCGGGGTAGAGGAAGCGGAATCCCTCGTTGGGCGCTTCGGCGGCGGCGACCACCTTTTCGGCGAGCGCCGCGGCCCCGGCGCTCCCTTCGCCCCAATGGGTGCAATCGACCGCCTCGACGCCGTAGCCCGCGCAGGCCTCGGTGACCACCGCGACCTCGTCCGCGGTGTCGGCGTTGAAGTGGTTGAGCGCGACGATGACGGGAACGCCGAAGCCCTGGATGTTCTCGATATGGCGCTTGAGGTTGGCGACACCCTCGCGCACGGCCGCGACGTTTTCCTCGCCGAGCGCGTCGCGGGCGACCCCGCCATGCATCTTGAGCGCGCGGATCGTGGCGACCAGGACCACCGCGTCCGGTTCGAATCCCGCCTTGCGACATTTTATGTCGATGAATTTCTCGCCGCCGAGATCGGAGCCGAACCCGGCCTCGGTCACGGTGTAATCGGCGAGCCTGAGCGCGGTCCGGGTCGCGGTCACCGAGT
This sequence comes from Alphaproteobacteria bacterium, assembly GCA_965202835.1. Lineage (GTDB taxonomy): Bacteria > Pseudomonadota > Alphaproteobacteria > MPNO01 > MPNO01 > MPNO01. Next base: position 196,131 of record CBDBCA010000006.1, read on the forward strand.
TGCAGCCGTGGGCGATGTTGGCGAACGGTCCGCCATGGACGAAAGCGGGCGTCTTTTCCAGCGTCTGCACCATGTTGGGCAGGATCGCCTCCTTCAGGAGCGCGGTCATCGGACCGGGCGCCATGAGATCGCGCGCGAAAACCGGTTCGCGGCCGCGGGTCTCGGCGACGATGATGTTGCCGAGGCGCTCCTTGAGATCGGCCAGGCTCTCCGCGAGGCAGAATACGGCCATCACCTCGGACGCCACCGTGATGTCGAAACCGTCCTCGCGCGGGAAACCGTTGGCGACGCCGCCGAGAGAGCCCACGATCGAGCGCAGCGCGCGGTCGTTGAGGTCGACGACCCGGCGCCAGGAAATCCGGCGCGCGTCGATGCCGAGCGCGTTGCCCCAGTAGATGTGGTTGTCGAGCAGCGCGGACAGCAGGTTGTGGGCCGATCCGATGGCGTGGAAATCGCCGGTGAAGTGGAGGTTGATGTCCTCCATCGGCACCACCTGGGCATAGCCGCCGCCGGCCGCGCCTCCCTTGACGCCGAAACAGGGGCCGAGGCTGGGTTCGCGCAGGCAGATCACCGTCCGTTTGCCGATCGCGTTGAGCGCGTCGCCGAGGCCGACGGTGGTCGTGGTCTTGCCTTCGCCGGCGGGCGTCGGCGTCATGCCGGTGACCAGGATCAGCCTCCCGTCCGGCTTGCCGGCGAGGGTGTCGATGTAGTCGAGCGAGACCTTGGCCTTGTGCGGGCCGAAGCGGTAGACCGCATCGTCCGGGATGTCGAGCGAGCCGGTGATCTCGGTGATTTCCGTCAGCGTTGCCGCGCGCGCGATTTCGAGGTCGGATTTGACCTCGCTGCCCATGTTGTTGCTCATCGTGCCTCCGCGTCGTTCGGCCCGGATTGTAGGGACGCGCGGCGGCATACAAAAGGCCGCCCCGTCCGTTGGCGTTACGGGAGTTCTACGCGACGGGAACGAGAAAAATCGTCACCCCCCGCCATGCCCGTCTGGCAAGATGACCCGCGAAGCTCGCGGTACTTGCATTGGGAGGATCGGAACATGGCGGGACGGATCGAGGCGCGGCTGGAGGAGCTGGGGATCGTGCTGCCGGAGGCGGGTGCGCCCAAGGCGGCGAAGATCCTGACCGCCAAGATTTCCGGCGACTGGATGTACGTCTCCGGCGCCGTACCGAGACTCGACGGCGAAATCCGCTACGTCGGAAAAGTGGGGCGCGAGTTCTCGCTCGAAGAGGGGCAGGCGGCGGCTCGCCTGAGCGCGCTCAACATGCTCGCCCATGCGCGGAAAGCGTTGGGGGGCGACCTCGACCGGGTGCGCGACATCGTCAACGTGCGGGGCTTCATCGCCATCGATCCCGATTTCATCCAGGTCGCCGAAACCCTCAACGGTGCGTCCGAGGTGCTGATCGAGATCTTCGGCGACCGCGGCCGCCATGCCCGCACCGCCGTGGGCGTGGCGGGGATGCCGTTCGGCGTCGCGATCGAGGTCGAGGCGCAGATGCGGATCGACCCGCCCTGACCGCGACTCCGCTTGCAAGCGCGGGCCGGCTGGGCCACGATCCGGCCAGACGGAAGGGAGATCCCGCCATGCAGCGCGTCAAACACGAAATCCCGGACGCGTACCGGGACGTGACGATCGACGAGCTCGCGGATCGACAGGTGGTGCGCTACGGCGAGCTCGAGCCCGATTGGGACGCCTTCGCCGATTCCCAGATCGAGGGTCGGCGCCGGGCGCAGTACCGCCTGATCGGTGTCGGCGGGTCGGGTAAGCCCGACCCCCACGCACTGCCGGCGGGCGGGTTCACGCTCTCCATGCTGATCGTCCCGCCGGGTCAGGGCGGGTCCGCCCATACCCATGAGGTGGAAGAGGCTTTCGTCGTCCTGGAGGGGGAACTCACCGTGTTCTTCCAGGACGAGACCGGACGCCAGGCCGGAAATACGCTCGGGCAGTACGAGGTCGCGCTGTGCCCGGCCGGAATCCCGCACGGCTTCGTCAACGAAGGCGACAAGGACGCGCTGATCCAGATCATGATCGGCAGCGGCGAGCCGGGACCCATCGGTTTCGTCGACGACGATATCTACCGCGAGGAGGTCGACCGGCTGACCTCGCGCGGGCGGATGGAGGCGGCGGAGTAGGGGCTTATTCCGCCGCCGGGGCCTCGGCGGGCGGTTGCGGGCGGATGAACCCCTCGAGCAATCCTTCGAGCCGCGCCATGCGTTCACGGATCTCTGCCATCTCTTGGACCAGGCTCCCGCGAAGCTCAGCCAATTCTCCGGCGAAGCGTCCGCGAAGCTCGGCCATCTCTTGAGTCAGGCTCCTGCGGGTCTCCGCCAGTTCTCCGGCAAGCCTCCCGCGAAGCTCCGCCATCTCTTCGGCAATGTTCCCGCGGGTCTCAGCAATCGCTCCGGCGAGGTTCCCGTGATCCTTCGCTAGCCCGTCGACCTTGCTCTCGAGGCGGTCGATTCTCTTGTCCAGACGTTGTTCCATGCTCGTCATAGTGCGCCAGAGGAACGCCACAATGGCGACCCCGACGCCCAGCATGGTGACGATCTCGGGACTCATGGACTCAGTATAGGAGATTCTCCTCCTGATATCTATGCCAATCGAACGTTCAACCGCGAATAGTCAGCACAGGGCCGACGCCGCTGCCTATTCGTAGTCCGCGTGGGCGCGGCTCTTGCCGGCGCCGTCTTCGACGATCATCTCCGGCGTCGCGAGCTGCGAGGCAGGTGGGCCCTGGAGGCCGAAGAAGCGGCGCATGCGCTCGTAGACGATCTCGTGGCGGAGCGCCGCATCGAGGCCCCTGAACATCTCGTAGAAGATCGGCGAGGGGTCGGGCCAGGTGCCCTGCGGGTGCGGGTAGTCGGCGCCGAACACCAGGATGTCGCGCAGCACGTTGTCCTCGTGCGTGATCCCCTGGGCGGCGATCGCGTCCTCCTCGAAGGTGACCAGCATCTGGCGCCGGACGTAGAAGCTCGGGAGTTCCGCGAGCCCGGTGTCGCGGAACAGGCCGGGGCGTTCCTCCGCCTGGCGGTCCATCCAGTAGACCAGGAACGGCACCCACCCGGCACGGCATTCGGCGAACAGAAGCTTCAGTCCCGGATAGCGCTGCAGCGCGCCGCAATAGACGATATCGGCCAGCGGGCGCGACAGCGAGAACGGCGCGCAGGAGAAATAGGCCATCCGCTCGCCGCGCCCGGCCGGCGGGATGGTCGTTTTGACGTGACCGCCGATATGGCAGGCGCAAACCGTCCCGGTCTCCTCGAAGGCCTGCCAGACCGACTCCCAGCATTCGTGAAACATCGGATGCGGGCCGTCGAAAGGGACGAATTCGGCCGCCTTGCAGCCCATCCCCGCAAGGCGCCGAATCTCGCCCGGCACCGACGCCGGGTCGAACACCGGCAGAATCGGCAGGATCATCAGCCGGTCGGGATCGCGGGCGTTGAGCTCCATGACCCAGTCGTTGTAGACGCGGTGGACCTCATGGCGGAGCGCCGGGTCGTCGATGTCCCATTTGCGGGTCGAGCCGAACCCGACATAGCCGTAGACGCTGCCGTGGTCCATGTGCTCCAGCAGGAGGTCGGGGTCGGACGGCGGCAGGCTTCCGTCGGGAATACGCGCGCCCGACCGGCCGAAGAACTGGTCCAGGAGCGCGCGGTTGTCGGGACCATCGGCGGTGCCGCCGTCGCGCCCGCCGACGATCTTGCCTTCCCAGCTCCACAGCATCGCGCCGTCGTGCTCGACCACCCTGGGCGCGTCCTTCCTGAACTTCGCGGCGACCCTGTCCTGCCACAACCGCGCGGGGATCCAGCGCTGGTCGAGGTGGTTGTCAGCGGAGTTGTACTTGTAGAGCATCACCGCACCGCCCCTATTGCGTCGCCTTCACCGTCGCCCGCCTGCGCGCCAGATAGTCCTTGCCGACGATCAGCGCGCCGAGCGCGAGCCCGATCGCGTTAAGCCAGACCCCGTAGTCGATCGCATGCGCCGGCAGCAGAAGCAGGATTCCGGCGGAGAAGGTAAGCAGCCTCTCCACCATGCTCAGCTTGCCGAACATGAAGCCGATCAACCCGCAGGACGCGATCCAGACGCCGATCATCGCGGTGGCCGCGGAAGAGATAATCTCGAGCGCCGTGCCCTGGCCGATCAGCGCCGGAGACAGCACGAACACGAAGGGGATCACATAGGCGATCCAGCCGAGCCGCACCGCCGTCGCCCCGGTCTCCATGGGCCGGGCGCCGGATAACGATGCCGCCGCGAAGGCGGCGATCGCAACGGGCGGGGTAATCATCGACATCAGCCCGAAATAGAGGACGAACATGTGCGCCGCGATGGGGTGGATGCCGAGCTTGATGAGAGAGGGCGCGATCATCGTTGCCAGCAGGAGGTAGATCGCCGAGGTCGGCATCCCCATGCCGAGCAGGATCGAGACGATGGCGGTCAGAACCAGCAGCAGGAACAGACTGTCCTCGCCGACGGCGGCGAGGATCAGCGTCAGCGCCTGGCCGAGCCCGGTGCGGTCGAGGATGGCGATGATGATGCCGGCCATCGCGCCGATGACCACGATGTCGGCCGAAGCCCTTCCGCAACCGGCGATCGAGTCCCAGAGCTGGCGCGGCGTGATCCGGTGCCGCTTGTAGCCGAAAACGATGCTGACGATGGCCACCGAGATCGCCGCCCAGAACGCGGCCTCCTGAGCCGGCAGGTTGAGGGTGAACAGCGCATAGACCAGCACCACATAGGGCAGCGCGAAGAACCATCCCTCCTTCAGCACGCGGAGGATCGGCGGGATCCGGTCCCTGGGCAGCGGCGCGATGTCGTTCTTCGCCGCCTCCAGGTCGACCTGTACGAAAACCGCGAGGTAGTAGAGAACCGACGGGATCAGCGCGGCAAGGATGATCTCGGTGTATTCGAGCTCCAGCAGCTCGGCCATCAGGAAGGCGGCCGCGCCCATGATGGGCGGCATGATCTGTCCGCCGGTGGAGGCCACGGCCTCGATCGCGCCGGCGCTCTTGCGGTCGTAGCCCGCCTTGCGCATCAGCGGGATGGTAATCACCCCGGTGGACGCGACGTTGGACACCGCCGAGCCCGATATCGAGCCGAACAGCCCCGAGGCGACGACCGCGATCTTGGCCGAACCGCCCCGCGAACGCCCCATGATGGCGGCGGCGAGGTCGGTGAACCATTCCGACGCTCCGGTATGCAGCAGGAGCTGCCCCATCCAGATGAACAGCACCACCGTCAGCACGATGATCTTGAGAGGCAGGCCGAGCAGCGCGACGTTGGTCACGCCGAGCTCGGCGATCATCCGGTATCCGTCCTGCTCGTAGCCCTTGAGCATGCCTGGGGCGAGGTGCCCGACGAAGGCATAGGCGAGGAACACGCTCAGCACGATGGTGAGGCTCCACCCCGCGGTGCGCCTCAACGCCTCCCACATCAGCGGGATCAGCACGGCGCTGATCCAGAACATCTTGCCGCGCATGGCGAACGGGTTGAGCTCGATGTCGCCGTAGATCCATATGAGATAGGCCGACGCGCCGAGGCCGAGCGCCGCGAATACGGCGTCGTACCAGGGAACCGACGGCCGGTCCCGCCCGGGGACGAACGGGAAGCGGATGAAGACGATGGCGAGCGTCAGCCCGAAACAGGCGACCAGGGCCTGCTCGTCGAACCACTGGAAGCCGATATGGAGCCAGAACTCGATCGCCCAGGTCAGGGCGATCAGCGTGATGACCGCGCCAAGGACCCGCGTCGAAATCGTGACGAAGCGGCCCTCGCGCCGCTCGGCGAGGAGCTGCGCTCCCCGGTCCTTCCGAACGCCGCCGTCCGCCTCGTTCGACCGCTCAGCCATCTCGGGAAACCCTGCCGCCGGGCGGAAGCCCGCACCCCGAGGGAGGCGCGGGCCAACTCCGCAGCGCTATCGCTGGTGTCGCGTTACCCGGCGGGCCAAAGCCCGACTTCCTTGTAGTATTTCACGGCAGCCGGGTGATAGGGGTAGCCGTGCTGCTTCGCGAGGCGCTTGTCGGCGCTGAAGGTCCGCCACAGCGGCCCGCCTTCCTTCAGCTGCTTCTCCTGGGTGTGCATCACCTTGGCGACCTTGTAGACGATGTCGTCCGACACGCCCTTGTGGGTCCACAGCAGGAAGTCGTAGCTCACGAACACCGTGGGCTCGAGCACCCCGGTCAGCCCCTTGGCCGGCTGAACGACGGCCCATTCGCTCTTCGGGAACCACTTGTGCATCGCCTTCAGCGCCTCGGGCGTGTTGGGGTACGAGATATGCCGGACCCCGCCGTCGATCTTGGCGTCCATCTGCTTGACGAAGCCCGACCCCACGGCGGCGATCGCCCAGTCGAGCTTGCCCGCCATAAAGGCACGCCAGTGCTGCACCAGCCCGACCTGCGGCACCGGCTTGATGTCGTCGGCGGTGAGCCCGACGCTGGCGAGCGAGCCGTTGAACATGTAGGCGAAGAGCGGCGCGCCCTTGAACCCGACCGGCATGCGCTGCCCCTTGAGCTGCTTTATGGAGGTGACGCCGGATTTCTTGGGAACCACTGCGCTCACCCGGAACTTCATGATCGTCGAGACCAGGCGCAGGTTGGTGTACTTGTTGCCCTTCGACAGCCCGATTCCCTCGAAGGCCATCGAGAATTGCGGGATGTTGGAGATCCCGAACTCCAGCTCGCCCGCGTTGACCACGGGGATGTATTGCTGGGTGCCGCCCATGGTCTGCTTGCGCATCTGGACCCCCGGCGCGTGCTCCGAGACCGCCTTCGAGATGGTCGCGGTGATCTGCGAGACGGCGCCCGCCTTGGTCGCGCCGATGCCGACCGTCTGCGCCGAGGCGGCGCCTGCCAGCGCGGCCGCGGCGAATATGCCCAACCCTGCCTGAATCCAACGCATGATGTCGCTCCCGTCTGTGTTCTCCCGTTGACGCGGCGATCATAATCAAGCGCCCCTTCGGGACAACCCGCGCGGGCGGCATCGCGCAAGGCGCGCGGCCGGTGTAGGCTGGCGGCCGGAACCGGGACGGAAATCATGGACGGCCATCGCGGGACGCCCTACCGCACGATGACGGTCACGCCGACGAGCCCGCATGTCGGCGCCGAGATTGGCGATATCGACCTGACCCGTCCGCTCGACGCGGAGACGCTCGCCGAGCTCCGCTGTGCCTTCACGGAACATCTGGTGCTGTTCTTCCGCGACCAGGAGATCGGCTTCGACGACCACGCGCGGCTGGCGGAATATTTCGGCGCCATCGGCCACCATGTCGGAGCCCGGACCCACAGCCAGCCGTCGGACGACGACCGCGTGCGCCGCTTCCACTTCGACGAGTACTCGGAGGAAGTCTCGGGCAATGTCTGGCACACCGATCAGTCCTGCGCGCCAGTCCCGCCGCTCGCCAGCATCCTCTACAACCACACGCTGCCGCCCGATGGCGGCGGCGACACCCTGTTCGCCAGCATGTACGCCGCCTACGACGCGCTGTCGGAACGCATGAAGTCGTACCTGGAGGGGCTGACCGCGCTGCATGACGGGGTCCGCGTGTTCGGCGAGGGGACGCCGCGCGCGACCCATCCCGTCGTCGTCCGCCATCCGGAGAGCGGGCGCAGGCTCCTCTACGTCAACGAATCCTTCACCGTCCGCATCAACGAGCTCCCGCCCGGCGAGAGCAAGCACCTGCTCGCCTTCCTGGTCGAGCACTGCACCCAGCCCGAATGGACCTTCCGCTTCCGCTGGAAACCGCATTCGATCGCAATGTGGGACAACCGCTGCGCCCAGCACCGCGCGATCTCCGACTACCTGCCCAACGTGCGCTCCGGCTACCGCGTGCAGATCGACGGAACAACGGCGCCGGTGGCGGGGTAGGGGCGCCAGCCACCGGCTGGAGCACACGCATCTCCGTGTTTCCGGACCCGGGTCTTCCCTACCGCCCCACCGCGTGAGGGAGCGGCAGCCTCAGCCCCGCCCCGATATCGAGCGCCTTTCGGTAGACGTGGTGCGCCACCCCGATGTCCTGGCTGACCAGGCCGACGGTGTGGATGAGGGTGCGTTCGTCCGGGCTTTCGCGGCCGCCGGCGCGTCCCGCCACCAGGTCGCAAATCTCGCCGTGCATCGCCTCGCGGGAGAACAGGCCGTCGGCGACGGTCTTGCGGAACTCGGGCGTCAGCATGTTGATGTCGAAATCGTCGACGACGATCTTGTCCATCCGGGGCCAGCCCGCCGGATCGAGCTCGCGCCGAGCCAGCGAGACGAAGGTCGCGCCGGGCTTGAGCCATTCTTCCCGGCTCACGATGTCCTTCGACGTGGTGCCCCCGACCGCGATGTCGGCGCCGCGCACCACCTCCTCGATGGAGGCGACCGGGGTGACCGGAATTCCGAGCGCGGCCGACCACTTGTCGGCGAATGCCTCGCGGGTCTCCGCCCGACGCGAGGTGCAACGGATCTCCTCGAAGTCGTAGAGCTCATTGAGGCATTGCAGCGCCGTCGTGCCCATCGTGCCGACGCCGACCAAGCCGAGCACCCGGGGGTCCGGGTTCGCCATCCACTTGCAGGCGAGGACGGCGGCGGCGGTCGAGCGGATCGCGTAGGTCCAGTGCTCCTCGACGATGGCGAGCGCGACCGAGGTGACGGGATCGGAAAGCACGATATAGCGCGTCGCATCCAGCGTGCCGACGGTCGAGCGCTCGGCATCCTCGTAATAGGCGTAGAGCCTGACGCCCGAGATCGGGATTTCCGACAGGAGCGCGCCCTTGACGTGCCAGTGATGGTGGAACCGGTCGTCGTCGAGCCGGAAGGAGGGCGGATCGGTCCAGCACACCGTACCGTCGGCGTGCATGCGGTAGACGTCCTCGCACACCGCCATCGCCTCGGCCGGGCTCAGGAGGTCGAGGGTTTCGGCGTGCGAGAGAAAGAGGAGTTCGTCCGCCATTACACCTGTCCCCCCGCGCTCTCCAGCGTCGCCATCGCCGCGCGGACCCGTTCGGTCGCCTCGGCGTCGAGCTCCAGAGTCCCGGGATCGATCACCACGCCGTAGAGCGTACGCGCCGCCTCGTGCGAGACATAGCCCTGGCGGACGTCGTCCCGCACCTTCTCCGCCGGGCGCTCCAGCGGCGAGCCAAACCCGCCGCCGCCGCCTGAATTGACGATGAAGGCATCGCCGGTCTCGATCCGCTTCCAGAACAGCTTGGCGTTGGCGAATTCCGGCCCCGGCTCGCCGTTCACCCTGAGCCCGACGCGGTTGCCGCGCCCGGCGCGCCCGCCTTCGAGCCCCCAGGGCTCGCAATTCGCGCGGTCGGCCTGGCTGTTGAAGTTGAGCGGCGAGCGCGCCTGGACGACGTATTCGATGCCGAGCCCGCCGCGATGGCGCCCCGCCCCGCCGGAATCGGGGATCAGGGCGTGGCGCTCGATGACGATGGGGTAGTTGACCTCCATCAGCTCGGACGGGCTGTTATGGGTATCGCCGTCATTGAGGCAGACCGTCGCCGGCATCCCGTCCTCGTCGTGCTTGGCCCCCCAGCCGCCGCCGGTGGGGCCGATGGCGCCGATGAACAGGGTGTTGGCACGCGGGTCGATGCCGTTCATCCGCCCCATCACCAGGTCGGCGTGGTGGCCGGCGGCGACGCGCTCGGGTATGGCTGGCGCAAGCGCCTTGAACACCGCGTCCACGATGGTCATCGGGAAGGTCATCCAGCTCCGCATCGCCGCCGGGCGCTCGGCGCTGACGATCCGCCCGGGCGGGATGACCGTCTTAAGCGGGCGGAAGCTGCCGTCGTTGATCGGGTAGTCGGTCGGCGATGCGATGCACTTGAAGGCGACCTGGGAGCAGGCATAGGCGGTGGTGATGCCTGAGTTGTAGAACCCCTTGACCTGCCGCGAGACGTCGGTGAGGTCGATGGTCATCTCCTCGCCCGCGACCTCGACGCGGACGACGATGGGAATCCGCTTGCCGATGTCGATCCCGTCGTCATCCATGAAGGCCTCGGCCTCGTAAACGCCGTCGGGGATCGAGCGGGTGCGCTCGCGCGCGGACTGCTCCGACTGGTCCATGATGCGCCGGATCGAGCCCAGCACCGCATCCCTGCCATAGCGTTCGATCAGGGCGAGGAAGCCGCGTTCGCCGGTGCGGACGGCGGTGAGCTGGGCGCGGAGGTCGCCCAGCGCGCGTTCCGGCATCCGCACGTTCATCGCGATGATGTCGACCAGGTCCTGGTTGAGCTCTCCCGCGCGCTGCAGCTTCAGGATGGGGACCTGCAGCCCTTCGGCGTAGATGTCGGTGGTGATGCCCTGCAGCGTGCCGCCGATGTCGAGCCAGTGCGCCATGCAGCAGGAAAACCCGACCAGCTCGCCGTCGTGGTAGATCGGCAGGCTGAGCGTGATGTGGTTGAGGTGGCTGCCGGTCACATAGGCGTCGTTGGTGACCAGGATGTCGCCGGGCTCGATCCCTTCGGTCCCGAAATGCTCAAGCTTGGCCTTGAGCGTCTCCGCCATGCCGCGGATGAACATCGGAAGCCCGAGCCCGATCGAAACCGTCTCGCCTTTTGCCGTGAACAGCCCGACGGTGAAGTCGAGCGCCTCGTAGATGATCATGTTGTAGGCGGTGCGCATGAGGTTGGTCTTCATCTCCTCGGTCACCGCCATGACCCCGTTGCGCACGAGTTCCGTGGTCACCGGGTCGCCGTTCGGGAATGCGCCGTTCTCCGCCATGGCGGGACCATAGCCCGCGCGGCCCCCTCCCTCAATTTGCCGGAGGCCGTCGTTCGATACGCGGCTTCGCCGCTACTCAGGATGAGGGAAGCGACCAATTGGGCCTCATCCCGAGTAGGTCCGTAGGGACGTATCGAGGGACGCCGTTTTGCCGGTTGGCCGGGGGCGGGCGAGCGGCGATAATCCCGCCGCGTCATCGAAGGGAGCGCGCCATGCCCAATATCCGCATGCTCGACATCGAGGAGCTCAAGGCGGGCAAGCTCCGCCCGCTGGTCAACAAGGCACTGCGCCACCGCGCGCCGGATCCCGCCTTTCATGCGATGCTGGGCCACAGCCCGGATATCGCGCGCTCGATGTATCTCGCCTGGGGCGCGGTGTTCAACACCGGGCGGATCGACCACAAGCTGAAGGAAATCATCCGCGTCCAGCTCTCGCGGATGGCCGCGTGCCGCTATTGAGGCAACGTCCGGTCTGCTTCGGCGAAGCAGCAGGGACTGACGGAAGAGACTATCGACGAGGGCATCGAGACCCATGCGTCGAGCGACCGCTTCACCCCGGCGGAGAAGGTCGCGCTCCGCTACTCGGAGCTGATGGGGACGGCGCCAGAGAAGATCGACGCCGCGCTGTACGACGAACTCGCCGAGCACTATTCGGTGGAGGAGATCGTCGAGCTCGGCGCCTTCGTCGGCTTCAACGTGGGCTACCACACCTTCTTCGGCACGCTCGACTTCTACCCGATGTTTACCCCGGACGGCCGGCTGGTGGACCAGGACGAGTCGCGGCGGATCTACGGCGAGACCCCGGTGTCGCTCAACAAGGGGGCGATCGAACGCGCGACGGCGGAAGCCGCCGAATGAGCGCCCGGGCCACCCTCCCGCCGGTCCCGCGCGCGGAGATCGACGACCCCGGACTGCGGGCGCTGATCGCGCGCTCGGAAGAGACGGGGATCGCGGATTCGCGTTTCGTCAGGCTGATGGCGCATGTGCCGGGCTATGCCGGGGCCTTGCACGACGCGCTCGACCGCTCGCTGATGGAGGGCACTGTCGATCACGGGCTGAAGGAGATCATCCGTATCCAGCTCGCGAGGCTGGCCGGCGATCCCTATTTCGCGTCGTTCCGATCCAGGCGCGCGCTCGCGGACGGACTCACCGAAGACCGGATCGACGCGGGGTGCGGCGATTTCGAGACCGACGACCGCTTCACCCCGGCGGAGAAATGGGCGCTTCGCTATGGCTGGCTGATGTACCGCACGCCGCAAAAGGTCGACAAGGCGTTCTACGACGAGGGCAAGTCCCACTATTCGGAGGCCCAGATCGTCGAGCTCGGTGCCTTCATCGCCTTCCACTACGGCATGCAGATCTTCTTCGGCACCCTGGACCTGCCAGCGGACGAAGGTGCCTGACAGGCGGATCGAGGATCCGCCCCTGTTGCGCGGGCGGGCGTGCTTCGTCGATGACATCCATCTGCCGGGGACCCTGCACGCCGCATTCGTGCGGAGCCCGCTGGCTCATGCCGCGATTTCCGGGATCGACAAAAGCACGGCAGAGGCGGTCCCCGGCGTATGCGCGGTGTGGACCCTCGACGACCTGAAATCCCATCTCGTGGAGGAACGCCTGATCGTGGGCCTGCCGAGCCCGGCCTACCGCCAGAGCCGCGACCGGCCGCTGCTCGCCGCGGGCGAAGTCGTCCATGTCGGCGAGGCGGTGGCTATGGTCGTCGCGGACTCGCGCTACGCGGCGGAGGACGCGGCGGCGCTGGTCGAGGCGGATTACGAGCCCCTTCCCGTCATCGCCGATTGTCGCGATGCGCTGGCGCCCGGCGCGCCGCCTGTCCATCGCGAGGGCGACCACAACCTGCTCGCCGAGCTCGTCATGGAATTCGGCGACGTCGAAGCCGCATTCGCGGGAGGCCGCGTCTTCTCCGCCAGCCTTTCCGTCCATCGCGGCGGCGGACATTCGATCGAGGGGCGCGGCGCGCTCGCCCGCCACGATCCGATCGACGATTTGCTCACCGTCTGGAGCTCGACCCAGACGCCGCATGCCGGGCGCAATCTGATCGCCCGCATGGTGGGACGCGCGACCCGAAGCGTCCGCGTGATCACGCCGGCGGTGGGCGGCGGGTTCGGGCCCAAGCTCGTCACCTATCCCGAAGAGGTCGCGGTCGCGCTCGCCGCCCTCCTCCTCGGCCGGCCGGTCAAGTGGATCGAGGACCGGCGCGAGCACTTCGTCGCCAGCACCCAGGAGCGCGACCAGCACTGGGAAATCGAGGCCGTGTTCGACGCCGACGGCGGAATCCGCGGCGTGCGCGGGACGATGGTGCACGATCACGGCGCCTACACCGCGCGCGGCGCCAACCTGCCTTACGAGTCCGCACTCACGGTGACGCTGCCCTACGACGTGCCGGCCTACCGGCTGGTTGCGCGCGCAGCGCTGACCAACAAGGTGCCGGTCACCCCGGTGCGCGGCGCGGGGCATCCGCAGGCGGTGTTCGCCATGGAACGGCTGCTGGACGCGGCCGCCGAGGGGCTCGGTATCGACCGCGTTGCGATCCGGGAGCGCAACCTGATCGGCCCGGAGCGCATGCCGTGTACCCGCCCGCTCGAGAGCCGGGGCGGCCGCAGGGTTGTGCTCGACAGCGGCGACTATCCGGGCTGCATGCGGGCGGCGCTCGAAGCCGCGGGCTGGAACGGGTTCGCGGAACGACGCCGGGCGGCCGCGGCGCGCGGGCTCGCGCGCGGCATCGGGCTCGCCAATTTCGTCAAGGGGACGGGGCGCGGACCATTCGAATCTGCCTCGGTCGCCGTAGACCCGTCGGGCGCCGTCGCGGTCGCCTCGGGCGCCGCCGCGATGGGACAGGGCATCGAAACCATGCTGGCGGACATCGTGGCCGAAGGTCTCGGCTGCGACCGGACCCTCGTCTCGGTGACCGCTGGCGACACGGCGGCGGTCGCGCTCGGCATCGGCGGGTTCAACAGCCGACAGGCGGTGACGGCGGGGAGCTCGGCCTTCAACGCCGCCCGCAAGGTGCGCGACAAGGCGCTCGCCATCGCCGCGCGTCACCTGGAGGCAGCGGAGGAGGACCTGGAAATCGCCGGCGGCGAAGTCCGGGTGCGCGGCGCGCCCGATCTTTCGGTGGCGCTCGGCCGCCTCGCCGAGACCGTTGCCGGCACCCCTGGGGTAACCTTCCCGGACGGCGTCGCGCCCGGGCTTTCGGCGGAGGAGAACACCGTGCTCGACGACATGCCCTTCGCCAACGGCACGGCCGTCGCCGAAATCGAAATCGACCGCGAGACGGGGTACGCGACGGTCGCAAGGCTGGTCGTCGCGCACGATTGCGGGCGCATCGTCAATCCGACGATCGTCGAGGGCCAGATCGTCGGCGGCGCGGCGCACGCCGTCGGCAACGCGCTCTACGAATGGATGGGGTTCGACGCCGATGCGCAGCCGCTCGCCACCACGCTCGCCGACTATCTGCTGCCGGGCTCGCTCGACGTGCCCAGGATCGATACGGTTCACATGGAATCGCCGAGCCCGCTCAACCCGATCGGAGTGAAGGGGGTCGGCGAGTGCGGCACCGTGCCGACCGCCGCCGCAATCGCCGCCGCGATCGAGGACGCGCTGGGGCTTCCGGGCGGTACGGTGAACCGGACGCCGCTGGCGCCGGCCGACATTGGGAAGCTCGCCCGTGACCATCCGCTTTGAGGAGATCGGCGAGCGCCTGCGCGCCTTCCGCCTCGGCTCGGGGCTCGGCGCCGACGAGATCGCCGCCCGCATCGGCATCTCGCGCACCGCGCTCTACCGCTTCGAGAAGGGGCAGGTGGCAAAGATCGAGACGCTTGAAAAGCTCGCCGAGCTGCTGCAAGTGTCGCTGCCGACGCTGCTTGGCGTCGGCGTCGAATATATCGGCTCGGCCGTGAGCTTTTTCGAGCGGCTGCGCCAGATCGAGGCGGTGGCCGAGCATATCGTCGTCCTCGCCGGTCCGGTCTCTTTCCTGCTGTCCAGCGATGCCTTCGTCGACACGCTGGAAGAGGTGCTGGGCGAGAGCATCCCTGACGGCGCGGAGGGCCGCGCGCGAGGGCTGGACCAGGTAAGCGAGCTCATGGCCATCCTGCGCCAGCGCAAGGAGACCTACCGGGAGCGCCGGCCGGGCGTGCTCAACCTCATCTCCGAGGCCGAGATGGGCCGCTTCCTGCGCAACGGGCTGGTCGGGCGCCTCGACCTGCCCGCGCCGGTGCGGGAAGACCGCCTTGCCCGGGCACGCAGGGAGGCGGAGCACCTCGTCCGGCTGATGGAGGACGAGCCGATCGGCGTCCAGATCGGCCTGGTCCCCTCCACCCTGCCACCGACCAGCTTCCAGATCTTCCGCCAGCCCGGTCGGCGGGTGCTGACGCTGAGCCCGTTCCGGCTTGGCGAGCAGCCCAATATCCATGCCGGGGTGGCGATGATTACCTCCGCGCCGGAGGCGCTGGCGCTCCACGAGAAGACCGCGGAAGACTTATGGCGCCGCGCTCACAAGGGTCCAGCCGCGGCGGTCGTGATGCGCGACCTGATCGCGCGGCACACCGACGTCGGCTGAACAATCGGACTCTAACGCCGGACCAGGCGGTGGGTCGCGATCGTCGAGACGACGACCCCGGCTGCGAACAGCACCAGCCCGGCATGGATATCAGCCGTGGTGAGCAGGCTTCCTTCGAGCGCCACCACCAACAGCGCCACGATGAACACGTCGAGCATCGACCATCTGGAAGCCCAGGCGGCCGCCCGCAGCAGCCGCTCCGGCGGCGATCCGGGGCGGACGGCGCCGACCCATGCCCAGAGTCCGAGCAGAACCTTGCCGAGCGGCAGAACCACCGAGAACAGGAAGACCAGCACGAACAGGCCGTAGCGCTCGTCCGACCAGAAGGCGAGCACGCCGTCGATGATGGAATAGGTCTTGCCGAACAGGACGAAGCTGGTCACCGACACCGCCGGCACGACCAGCCCGGCGATCAGCAGCGGCAGGGAGGCCGCGAGCAGCAGTCCGGCGATACGGTCGCGGGGCAGGGCCGCAAGCCGCGCTCAGCCGCGCGGCTCGAAATGGAATACCTCCGGCGGCCTGGAGAGGCAGTCGCGGAACCTGGAGCCGAAGGTCTTGTAGTCCTCGCTCTCCCGAAAGGCAAAGTGATCCTCGATCCGGTCCCATTCGACCGCGATCATGTAGGCAAGCTCGGGCTCGACCCGCTTGCCCCAGCGAAGTCCCTGGCAGCCGGGCTGGCGGCGGAGAATTTCGGAGCCCTCCGCGAAACCTTCGAGGAAAGCGGCCTCGTCCTCGGGCTTGACGTAGATCGTGGCGATTTCGACGACCATTCTTCCCTCCCTGATCAGG
Source organism: Alphaproteobacteria bacterium (assembly GCA_965202835.1). Lineage (GTDB taxonomy): Bacteria > Pseudomonadota > Alphaproteobacteria > MPNO01 > MPNO01 > MPNO01. The sequence goes on from CBDBCA010000006.1 coordinate 212,200, forward strand.
CAGCGGGCAACAGCTGACGCGATTCCGTGATGAGCTCGGCGATCTGGACCGCGTTGAGCGCCGCCCCCTTGCGCAGATTGTCGGCGACGACCCAGAAGCTCAGCCCGTTCTCCACCGTGGGATCCTTGCGGATCCGGCTGACATAGACCTGATCCTCGCCGGCGCATTCCGCCGGCGTCACATAGCCCTCGTCGGCACGGTGGTCGACGACGGCGACACCGGGCATCTCGGAAAGCGCCGCCCGCGCCTCGTCGACCGAGATCGGCCGCTCGAACTCGGCGTTGACCGCTTCGCCGTGGCCGACGAAGACCGGCACCCGCACGCAGGTCGCCGTGACGCGGATATCGGGGTCGAGGATCTTCCGCGTCTCGACCGCCATCTTCCATTCCTCCCTGGTCTCCCCGTCTTCCATGAAGACGTCGATATGGGGAATGGCGTTGAAGGCGATCTGCTTGGTGAATTCCTCGTTGCGAACCTGCTCGTTCACGTAAATTCCGCGGGTCTGGTTGAACAACTCGTCCATGGCCGTCCTGCCAGCGCCGGAGACCGACTGGTAGGTGGCGACCACGACCCGACGGACCCTGGCAAGGTCGTGCAGCGGCTTGAGCGCCATCACCATCTGGATGGTGGAACAGTTGGGATTGGCGACGATATTGCGCTTGTTCGCGGCAAGGGCGTGCGCGTTGACCTCGGGCACAACGAGCGGCACGTCCGGCTCCATTCGGAACCGCGACGTGTTGTCGATCACCACGCAGCCCGCCTTGGCCGCGCGCGGCGCATGGACGGCGGACACTTTGGCTCCCGGCGAGAACAGCGCGATGTCGAAGCCGGAGAAGTCGAAGCCGGCGAGATCCCGGACCCGAAGCTCATCGTCCTCGCCGAACGAGACCTCGCGCCCGACCGAACGTTCGGAAGCGAGGGCCTCCACCTCGTCGACGGGAAAGGCGCGCTCGGCGAGACACTGGAGAATCTCGTGTCCCACCGCGCCGGTCGCGCCGGCAACGGCAACCTTGTAACCCATTGGAAAAACCCTCTCTCGGCCCGCTCGCGGACGAACCGAACCGCCCGGCCTGCCGCCGGGTCTCGTACCGCGCCGAAGCGCCGCTTCTAGCTGTCCGACTTGGCCTCGGGTTTCGCCTTGGCCGGTTCGGTCTCCGGCTCGATCGGCTGAATCCCGGGCGCCGGGGTCGACGGCTGGCTGTTGAGCGCAGTCGTGATGGGTGCCGGCTTCTCGGCCGAGACCATCTTGCTGTACATGCAGGCAAACGCCGGGGTCGAGGACGCGGCGGCAAACGCCGCGGCGGCGACAATCGCGAGGGTCTTCTTCATGAACACGCACCTCGGCAGAGGGTTGCAATCCCCCGAAGGATAACGGGTCCCGGACGCGCGGGCAAGCGGGCCTCCGGTTGACGCTCCATAATGGCGGTGGAACAATCTTCCCCTGACATCATGGAGCGAAGGGATCGGAGATGAAGTTCAGGATTTCGGCGGTTGCAGTGGGAGTGGCGGGGCTTATTACGGTCAACGGCGCGCTTGCCGCGCAGCAGTGGAACATGGCAACGGCCTATCCCGATCCGTTCTTCCACACCAAGAACATCCACCAGTTCGTCGAGGAGATCGCGGACACGTCGAAGGGCGATCTGAAGATCACTGTCCACAGCGCGCAGTCGCTCTACAAGCTGCCGGAGATCCATCGCGCGGTGCAGAGCGGCCAGATCCAGATGGGCGAGACGATCGTCTCGCTGCTGGCCAACGAGGACCGCGTCTACGAGGTGGACTCGCTCCTGTTCTTCGCCGAGAGCTACGATCAGGCCAAGCGCCTCTGGAAGGTCTCCAAACCCTTCATCGCGAGCCGACTCGCCAAGAAGGGGCTTACCCTCCTTTACTCCGTTCCCTGGCCGCCCCAGGGCTTCTACGCGAAGAAGGAACTGAAATCGGCGGACGACTTCAAGGGCCTGAAGTTCCGCGCCTACAACGCGACCATCTCGCGCTACGCCGCGGCGGTCGGCGCTGTGCCGACGACCGTGCAGCTCGTCGACATCCCGCAGGCGTTCTCCACCGGAATCGTCGACGCGATGATCACCTCGGCGACCACGGGTGTCCTGACCAAGTCGTGGGATTACCTCAGCCACTACCACGACACGCGCGCCGGGCTCGGCAAGAACATGGTCATCGTGAATACCCGCGCCTTCAAGCGCCTGAGCGAAGGAACCCGCAAGGCGGTGACGGACGCCGCCGCACGGGCCGAGCCCAGAGGCTGGGAGATGAGCGCCAACGAGACCGCCAAGATGACCGCCAAGCTCGCGGAAAAGCTCACCGTGGTGCCGCCCAAGCCGGGACTGATGACGGGGCTGCGCGCGGCGGGCGCACGCATGGTCGAGGACTGGCTCTCCAAGGCCGGGCCGGACGGCAAGAAGATCCTGGACGCCTATCGCGCGTCCAACTGAACGCGGGGCAGTCGGGTGAGGTGCCCGCCGACCCGCGCGTGAAGATGTGAGACGCCTGCTCGACGGGCTCTATAACGGGTGCGGCGTCCTTTCGGCCGCGTTCATCGTCTGTATCGCGCTCGCCATATTGGCCGAGATCATCGGCCGTATGGCGGGCGTCCTGATCCCCGCCGCAACCGAGTTCGCGGGCTACTGCCTGGCCTCGGCGATCTTCCTGGGCCTCGCCTATACGCTGACCAGCGGCGAGCACATACGGGTTTCCATCCTCCTGCTCCGGGTGCCAGCGCGGGCACGGCACGCCCTGGAACTCTTCTGCCTCATCCTCGGCACAGCGCTCAGCATCTACTTTGCTTGGCATTTCTGCGCCTTCGCGTACGAGACCTTCGTGTTCGGGGAAGTCGGCCAGGGGCTGATCAAGACCCCGCTCTGGATTCCGCAATCGGGGTTGGCCCTGGGTCTCGTGGTGCTGGCAATCGCCTTCGTCGACGAACTGGTGACGATGCTGAGCGGCCGGACGCCGCAATACGCGGAACGGGACGGCGACGAGGCCGCCCGGGCGCTCAGGATCGGCGACGAAACATAGCGCGATCCGATGGACATCCTCTCGATCGCGCTGATCCTGACCTTCGTTCTCCTGCTGCTTCTGGGCGCGGGGCTTTGGGTCGCGCTGTCGCTGGTGGGCGTCGCGGTGTTCGCAATGACGGCGTTTACCACCGCGCCGGTGGGCCCGGTGCTGGCGACGACGACATGGGGATCCACCACCCCGTTTTCCCTGATCGCGCTCCCGCTCTTCGTCTGGATGGGGGAAATCCTGTTCCGCACGCGGCTGTCGGAGGACATGTTCCGCGGCATCGCGCCCTGGGTGACACGGCTTCCCGGACGCCTGCTGCACGTCAACGTCGTCGCCTGCGGCATCTTCGCGGCGATTTCAGGGTCTTCGGCGGCGACGGCGGTGACCATCGGTCGCATGTCGATCCCCGAGCTGCACAAGCGCGGCTATGACGAGCGCATGTCGATCGGCACACTGGCCGGCTCGGGCACGCTAGGCTTCCTGATCCCGCCCTCGATCATCCTGATCGTCTACGGCGTCGCCGCGGAGCTCTCGATCGCGAGGCTGTTCATCGCCGGGATCCTCCCCGGTGTCATGCTGATCGCCCTGTTCATGGGCTTCATCATGCTCTGGGCGCTGGTGAACCCAGGTCGAGTGCCGCAAAGCGACGAGCGGCTGACAATCTGGCGCAAGATTTACGAGTCCCGCCGCCTGCTGCCCACCATTCTACTGATCGTTGCCGTGCTGGGCTCCATCTATCTCGGCATCGCGACCCCGGTGGAAGCCGCCGTTGTCGGGGTGCTGGGATCGCTCGCGCTTGCCTGGGGTACGGGCGGGCTCAACCGGCGGGTCCTCGCCGACAGCCTGATGGGCGCGACCCGGACCACCTGCATGATCAGCTTCATCTTCGTCGGCGCGTCGTTCCTGACCATCGCCATGGGGTTCACCGGCATCCCCCGCTCGCTCGCGCAGTGGATCGGCGAGATGGAGCTGGGCCGCTACGGGCTGATCGCCGCGCTCACCGTGTTCTTCATCGTGCTCGGCTGCTTCCTCGACGGCATCTCGGTGGTCCTGCTCACCACCTCGATCATCCTGCCGATGATCCAGGCCGCCGGGATCGACCTGATGTGGTTCGGCATCTATCTGGTGCTGGTGGTCGAGATGTCGCAGGTGACGCCGCCGGTCGGCTTCAACCTGTTCGTCCTGCAGGGGCTCACCGGGCGCAACATCCTCCAGATCGCCCGCGCGGCGTTCCCGTTCTTCCTGCTGTTGCAGATCGGGGTGGTGCTGTTGGTGGTGTTCCCCGAGATCGCGACCTACCTGCCGCAGCAGATGACCAAGAACTAGGCCGCCAGCGCGTCGAGCGCGGCCGTAACCGCCTCGCCCATCCCGGTGGTGGAAACCAGGTTCATTCCGGGCTGCATGATGTCGCCGGTGCGGAGGTCCCGGGCGAGCGTGTCCTCGACCGCCTTCTCGACCAGCGCCGCATCTTCTTCCATGTCAAAGGAATAGCGCAGCATCATGGCGAAGCTGAGCAGGGTCGCCAGCGGATTGGCCTTGTTCTCCCCGGCGATGTCGGGCGCCGAGCCGTGGATCGGCTCATAGAGCGCGTGCCGCCGCCCCGAGGAGTCCGCGGGACCGAGCGAGGCCGAGGGCAGCATGCCGAGCGAGCCGGTCAGCATGGAGGCGACGTCCGACAGCATGTCGCCGAACAGATTGTCGGTGACGATCACGTCGAACTGCTTGGGCGCACGGACCAGCTGCATGCCGCAATTGTCGGCCAGCATGTGGGAAAGCTCGACATCGGCGTACTCGGCTTCGTGCAGCCGGGTGACTTCCTCGCGCCACAGGAGCCCGCTCTCCATGACGTTCGCCTTCTCGACCGAGCAGACGCGGTTGTCGCGCTTGCGCGCGAGGTCGAAGGCGACCCGGGCGACGCGAACGATCTCGGACGTGGTGTAGACCTGCGTGTTGACTCCCCGGCGCTCGCCGTTCTCCAGGTCCTCGATACCGCGCGGCTCGCCGAAATAGACGCCGCCGGTGAGCTCGCGGACGATCAGGATGTCGAGCCCTGCAACCAGCTCGGTCTTGAGCGTCGAGGCCTCGGCCAGCGCATCGAAGACCAGCGCCGGGCGCAGATTGGCGAACAACTCGAGATCCTTGCGCAGGCGCAACAGCCCGGCCTCGGGCCGGATCTCGAAGGGAACATCGGCCCATTTGGGGCCGCCGCACGCGCCGAGCAAAACGGCGTCCGCGTCCATCGCCGCGTCCATCGTCGCATCGGAGATCGGCCCGCCCTCGGCGTCGAGCGCCGCGCCGCCGACCAGCGCCTCGGCGACATCGAAGCTCACATGGCGGCGCCGGTCCATCCAGTCGACGACCCGGCGCACCTCGCCCATTACCTCGGGGCCGATGCCGTCCCCGGCGAGGATCAGCAGCTTCTTGTTGGCGGCCATGGAAACGTCAGGCCCAGGGCTGGGCTGTCTTGCGCGTGGCCTCGAACGCGCCGATCCTGTCGTCCTTCTGCAAGGTCAAGGCGATGTCGTCGAGCCCGTTGAGGAGGCAGTGCTTCTTGAACGGGTCGATGTCGAAATCGATGACCTCGCCGTCCGGGCGAACGATCTGCTGCTTTTCCAGATCGACCGAGAGGCGAGCGTTTCCGCCCTTCTCGGCATCCTCCATCAGCTTGTCGACCGTTTCCTGGGGCAGCGCGATCAGCAACATGCCGTTCTTGGACGCGTTGTTGTTGAAGATGTCGGCAAAGCTTGGCGCGATCACGCAGCGGATACCGAAATCGATCAGCGCCCATGGCGCGTGCTCGCGCGACGAGCCGCAGCCGAAATTGTCGCCCGCGACCAGGATCCGGGTCTCGCGATAGGCCGGCTTGTTGAGGATGAAGTCGGGCTTCTCCGAGCCATTCTCGTTGTAGCGCAGCTCGTTGAACAGGTTCTTGCCGAGACCCGTCTTCTTGATCGTCTTCAGGAACCGCGCCGGGATGATCCGGTCGGTATCGACATTGACCATCGGGAACGGGGCCGCGATGCCCTGTAAGGTGTTGAATTTGTCCATTTCCCTTGGCTCCCTACAACAGTTCCCGATGATCGCTCAGATGGCCGTTGACCGCGGCGGCGGCCGCCATCGCGGGGCTCATCAGATGGGTCCGCCCGCCAGGCCCCTGCCGGCCCTCGAAATTGCGGTTCGACGTCGAGGCCGAACGCTCGCCCGGCAGCAGCATGTCGCCGTTCATCGCGATGCACATCGAGCACCCGGGCTCGCGCCAGTCGAACCCGGCCTCCTTGAACACAACGTCGAGCCCTTCCTCCTCGGCCTGGTGTTTCACCAGCCCGGAACCCGGCACCACCATCGCGTGGACGCCGGCGGCGACGCTGTGCCCCCGGGCGACGGCCGCGGCCGCCCGCAGGTCCTCGATCCGCGAGTTGGTGCAGGAACCGATGAACACCTTGTCGACCCTGATGTCGGTCAGCGCCTGGCCGGCGGACAGGCCCATATAGGCGATCGCGCGCTCCAGGGAACGTCTGCGGTTGCCGTCCTCTTCTCCGGAGGGATTGGGTACCGAGCCGGAGATCGGCAGCACCATTTCCGGACTGGTCCCCCATGTGACCTGGGGCTCGATGCTGTCGGCGGAGATCGTGACTTCCTTGTCGTACGTCGCTCCCGGATCGGAGGGCAGCGTCCGCCAATAGGCCTCGGCCTGCTCCCATTCCGCGCCCTTGGGCGCCATCGGCCGGCCCTTCACGTAGTCGAAGGTGGTCTGATCGGGAGCGACAAGGCCGGCCCGCGCTCCCCCCTCGATGGTCATGTTGCAGAGCGTCATGCGCCCTTCCATCGACAGATCCTCGACCGCCTTGCCGGCGTACTCGATGACGCAGCCGGTGCCGCCGGCGGTGCCGATCGCACCGATGATGGCAAGCGCGAGGTCCTTGGCGACCACTCCGGGCGGCAACGCGCCGTCGACGGTGACCCGCATGTTCTTCGCCGGGCGCTGGATCAGCGACTGGGTGGCCAGCACGTGCTCGACCTCGGAGGTGCCGATCCCGAAGGCGAGGCAGCCGAAGGCGCCGTGCGTCGAGGTGTGGGAATCGCCGCAGGCCATCGTCAGCCCGGGCAGCGTGAAACCCTGCTCCGGACCGATCACGTGGACGATACCCTGACGGATGTCGTTGAGCTCGATATAGGGCAGGCCGAACGCCTCGGCGTTTTCCTTGAGGAGGTCGATCTGAATGCGCGATTCCTCGTTCTCTATCGGAAGAGAACGGTCCGTGGTGGGCACGTTATGGTCGGGGACGAGGAGCTGGGCTTCGGGCCGGCGGACCGTGCGGCCTGCCGCGCGCAGCCCCTCGAAGGCCTGGGCGCTGGTGATCTCATGGATGATCTGGCGGTCGATATAGAGGAGGCACGTGCCGTCCTCCTGGACGTCGACCACGTGGCTTTCCCAGATCTTGTCGAACAGAGTCTTCGGTTGCGCCATCGAGCGCCTCCCTAAATTGGTCCCGGGCGCGGCCCGGCCGGTCTGTGAATCCCGGTAGTTCCGGTTCAGATCTACTCGTCGTCGGAGCCGGCTGCTTCCGTTTCGGCGGGAACTTCCGCTTCGGGTATGGCCTCCCTTTCCTCGGCGAATTGCCTGCGATCGACCTTCTCGGCGATGCGGGCACGCTTTCCGCGCCGGCTTCTGAGGTAGTAGAGCTTGGCGCGCCGTACCTTGCCCCGGCGGACGACTTCGATCCGGTCGATGCGCGGCGAATACAGCGGGAAGACGCGCTCAACCCCTTCGCCGTAGGAGATCTTGCGGACGGTGAACGCGGAGCTGACGCCGCTCGACGTGCGCGCGATCACCACGCCTTCATAGACCTGGATCCGTTCGCGGGTGCCCTCGACGACCTTGAAGTGGACGCGGACTGTATCTCCCGGCGCGAAAGCCGGGATCGGCCGTTCTTCGGTGAGCTTGGCAATCTGCTCGGCTTCGATTTGCTCAATTACGTTCATCGTCGTCCCCTTCCGTCTTCCGCCGGTAGCGCCGCCACAGATCCGGCCGGCGTTCCCGCGTCGAGCGTTCCGCTTCGGCCAGGCGCCAGTCGCGGACCCGCTCGTGATGTCCGCTCAACAGCACGTCGGGCACCCTCCGCCCCCGCCATTCCTGCGGGCGCGTGTAGTGCGGGTACTCGAGCAGCCCCTCGGCAAAACTCTCTTCGGCCAGAGACTCCGCCTGACCGACGACGCCCGGCAACAGCCGTACGCAGGCATCGATCAGGGCGATCGCCGCCGGCTCGCCTCCGGACAGCACGAAATCACCGAGGCTGATCTCCTCGATTTCGTGCGCCTCGAGCACCCTTTCGTCGACGCCTTCGAAACGGCCGCAGAGCAGGCTCATCCCCGGCCCGGAGGCCAGCGCGCGAACCCGCGCCTGATCGAGCAACCGTCCGCGCGGGCTGAGATAGATCAGCGGCTCTTCGGCGCGGGAGACCGCCACGAGAGCGTCCCCGACCACATCCGGCCGCATCACCATCCCCGCGCCCCCACCGAAGGGGGTGTCGTCGACGGAGCGGTGTTTATCGCGCGCGAAGTCCCTGATGTCCACCGTTTCGAGACTCCAGATTCCGTCTTCGAGCGCCCTTCCGGCGAGAGAACTGCCGACCGGCCCGGGAAACATCTCCGGGAAGACGGTAAGCACCCGAACCGCGAAGGGCGTCTTGTCATCGCCGCTCATCGCCCTTCTCTTCCCGCACCGCGTCCGCGGTTTCTTCTCCGGGCTCTTCGGGCGGGTCGATGACGATACGCCCTGCCGCGATGTCGACCTCCGGCACATGTTCGCGGGTGAACGGCACCAGGATTGTCTCCCGCCCGCCGCCGGGATCGATCTCCAGGACCCCGGTATCTCCGGCCGGCAGGATCGCCGAAACCCGGCCGCATCCTTTTCCGGCTCCGTCGACCGCCGAGAGCCCCAGCAGGTCGGCATGGTAGAATTCGTCCTCGTCCTCCGGCGCGGGGAGCCGGGCGCGGTCGGCATAGAACCGCACGCCCCGAAGCGCCTCTGCCGCGTCCCTGTCCCGAACGCCCTCCAGGGAACCGATCAGCAGACCGCGCGTCCGTCGGTGCAGGGTAAGGGTGAAAGTCCTGTCCCCGGTCTCGTTCTCAAGCGGCCCGTAGGCAACGATGTCCTCGGGCTTTTGAGTAAAGCTCTTGATGCGCACCTCGCCGCGAACGCCATGAGCTCCGGCCACGGCGCCGACACATATGCGTCCGCTCCGGGCCGCGCCTTCCACGGCAAGCGCCGAGACCTCGACGGCACGGCCTCTGTCCTGCCGTTTGCGGTCCGGCGGGGCCGCGTCAGCCTTCGGCCGATCCGTCGGCACCTGCGTCCGCATCGCCCGACGTTTCTTCGGCCGCCTTCATCCGCTCCTGCGCCTTCTTCTTGGGCCGGCTCTTGATCGGATTGTCGCGCTGCGGCGGCATCGGAATGATTTCGGCCTGGCCGAGGAACTTCGCCACGCGGTCGCTCGGCCTCGCGCCCCGGCCGAGCCAGTGGCGGATACGCTCCTCCTTGAGCACCACGCGGTCCGGGTGGTCGCTGCCGAGGATCGGGTTGTAGGTGCCGAGCCGTTCGATGAAGCGGCCGTCCCGCGGGCTTCGCGAGTCGGCGACGACGATCCGGTAGAACGGGCGCTTCTTCGCGCCGCCGCGCGCGAGTCTGATCTTGAGGGCCATCTCTCTCCTTTCCCCAAACTATCTCGGCGGCATCATCGGCGGCATTCCGCCGCGCATGAGGCCTTTCTTGCCGAGCTTGTTCATCTTTTTCATCATCCGGTTCATTTCCTGGAACTGCTTCATCAGCCGGTTGACGTCCTGAACCGTCACGCCCGAACCGGCGGCGATGCGCCGCTTGCGCGAGGCCTTGATGATCTCCGGCCTGCGCCGCTCGGTGGGCGTCATCGACGAGATGATCGCTTCTTGGCGGACCAGCACGGCCTCGTCGACATTGGCGTTGGCGAGTTGCTTCTGCATCCTGCCGATCCCCGGCAGCAACTGCGTGATCCCACCGAGACCGCCCATCATGCGGATCTGGCGGAGCTGCTTGGACAGATCGTCGAAATCGAACTGGCCCTTCTGCATCTTGCGGGCGAGCTTTTCGGCTTCTTCCTCGGCGATCGTCTCCTGCGCCTTCTCCACGAGGCTGACGACATCGCCCATGCCGAGGATGCGCGACGCGATCCGGTCGGGATGGAAGGTTTCGAGCGCATCCAGCCTTTCGCCCGTGCCGAGCAGCTTGATCGGACAGCCGGTCACCGCCCGCATCGAGAGCGCGGCGCCGCCCCGGGCATCGCCATCGATCCGCGTCAGGATGATGCCCGTCAGGCCGAGGCGTTCGTGGAACGCCGTCGCCGTGGCGACCGCGTCCTGGCCGGTCATCGCATCGGCGACCAGCAGCGTCTCTTTCGGCGACGCTGCGCCGGCGATCGTCGCCGCTTCGTTCATCAATTCGTCGTCGATGGCAAGCCGGCCAGCGGTATCGAGCAGGACCACGTCGTAGCCCTCCTTCCGCGCCGTCTCCATCGCACGTTCCGCGATCATCCGGGGGGTCTGCAACGGGATCACGGGGAGGGTGGCCACCCCGGCCTGGATGCCGAGCACCGCGAGCTGTTCCTGCGCCGCCGGACGCCGGACGTCCAGCGAGGCCATGAGAACCTTCCTGCGATCCTGACCCGCGAGCCGCTTGCCGAGTTTCGCCGTCGTGGTCGTTTTGCCCGAGCCCTGGAGCCCGACCATCATCACCGCGACGGGCGGAGCCGCCGCGAGATCGATGTCGGCGGAGCTGGCCCCCAGCATCTCGACCAGCCGGTCGTTGACGATCTTCACCACCATCTGACCGGGGTTGATCGAGCGCAGCACCTCCTGGCCGACCGCCTCCGCGGCGACCGTCTCGATGAATTCCTTGACCACGGGGAGAGCGACATCGGCCTCCAGCAAGGCGACGCGGATCTCCCGCATGGCGGCCGAGACCTCCTCCTCGGACAGCGCGCCGCGCCGCTTGAGGCGGTCGAATACGTCTTCGAACCTGGTCCGCAGACCGTCGAACATGGGCGCTCCCCTCGGCCCAACGCGTTGCGCGCCAGTGCGCGCATCGCGCGGACTGGCGGACACCCTGGGGCGCTGATCTCTTCACCCGAACGCTGGGACGGCGCAATCTAGGGGCGGCGCGGGGGTCCGTCAACCGGCCGGATCGAGGCTCTCCGGGCCGCCCTTTCCAGCAATCCGCCGAGCTCTCCCGTCGCCGCGCGGGCTATCAGCCGCACCATCGCGGGCCAGTCCGCAACCAGGGTCTCGTTGACGACATCGTTCTCCTGGACCAAGGCGCCGATTCTTGCCCCGGACGCATCTTCCAGACGCCATTCCACCCGGAGCGAATGTATTCCGCCGACGACGGACCCGAGATATACCCTCGCCAGGAGCAACGGTCCGGCTCGACCGTCCGGCAGGATGCCGATACCGACTGCGCGCAATGCACCGATCATCGCACGGCTCAGGGCTTCTCCGTCGATCCCCTGGGGTGCGACGACGGTTCCGACTCGTACCGAGAGAGACCCTCCTGCCGGGGCAGCTGCGACGGGACGCAGGAGAGCCACAATCCCGTCCGCCGACTCGGTCGCGAGTCGCCTGACGAGGCGCCCGGAAGCGTGTTTCCAGTCCTGTTCGAGCGGCTCGGCGGAGACCCAGTGCCGACCGAGCCCGCGCCCCTCACGGCCGATCACCCACCACTCGATGGCGACCTTCAGCCGATCGTCATCGACCGAGCGCGCCTCGGCCGCGCCATACACCAGGGCGCCGGGCGCAGGTCCCGACGACACGACAGCCGGCACCTCGCGTCGGACGAGCGCCGCGACCAGCGCGGGGAGGAAAGCCTCCTCAAGCACAGACGGCATCCCGGAGACCGGCCGCAGCGTGATGCCGTAAGCATCCTCGGCCGGGTTGAATTGGACGGCTCCGCTCCGATCGATGGGCGCGAACGGCCTCGGCGGCGGCTGACAGGCGGCGAGAATGGTTAGCGCGATCGCTAGGGCGACGCCTGCCCGCGTCGCCGGTCTCGCCCGGCTCACATGGCACACGTCACCAGCAATCCCAGCAGGCACATCAACGCGAAGATAATCAGGTGTGGCACCGGTCCTCACTCCACCAGGGCGATCGCCGACAAGGCCCGGCCGTAACCGGCCTCTCCGCGCAGACAGGCGCGACGGTAGCTGAAATAGCGCTCATCATCGGCGCAGGTATCGGCACCGGAGACGGTGACATGGGCCAGCCCGAGTGCGGCGAGTCGGATCCCGACATACGCTTCCAGGTCGAAACGGGGACGTACGTCGGAGCGGGAACGCGTGAACCAGCGTGCATTGTCTTCATCCTCCGCCTCGAACCGGGCGCGGAACTCGGGTCCGACCTCGTAGGACGTCTGACCGATACACGGTCCGACGGCAGCGACGATACGGTCGCGTCGGGCTCCAAGCGCCTCCATCGCCGAGACCGCCGCAGCGAGCACGCCGTCCAGCGCGCCTCGCCATCCGGCATGGGCGGCACCCGCGATCCGCGCCTCGGGATCGGCGAACAGCACCGGTGCGCAATCGGCCGTGAGGATGCCGAGCGCGACACCGGGGCTGGAGGTTACCAACGCGTCACCCTGCCGGCGGGGTGCGCCGCGGGCATGGAGAACGATCGCGTCGGTGCCGTGCACCTGCCGGGCGGTGTAGAGCGCATCGGCGGGCAGTCCCAGGGCCGCCATCGCACGTGTGCGGTTCTCGGCGACCGCGCCGGGGTCGTCCGCCGACCCGGGTCCGCAATTGAGGGAGGCGTAATCTCCGTCGGAAACGCCGCCCGCGCGGCCGAAGAAACCGTGGCGGATGCCTGCGACTCCGGTCAGAACCTCGCTTGTCGCGAACGGGACCGTCATGGCCGCGTATCCTCGAAACCGGGCGGTGTCGGCATGTCGCGGTCGGTCACCGCCAGAACATTGAAGAGCTCGCCCATCGCCCCGCCGTCGGTCAAACGCCGGCAGGCGGCGCGGATCGTTGCGCGCTGCTCCGGCGCTGCCGCCTCGAGCATCCGGTCCCTGCGGATATCGATCCCCAGACGGCGGAGAAACAGCCCCTGTGGTACCGGGCCGTGGCTCCGCGCGCCCGCCGAACGCGCGGCCTCGACGCAGGCCGCGAAGTCGACATGCGCGCTCAGATCGGCCTCGCCCGGCGCGGCCAGCGGGTCGGCGTAGCGATGCCGGGCCACCGCTTGCAGCGTCTCGCCGACCCCTGGCGACGCATAGCCGTAATCGACGATCAGCGCGGCGCCCCGCCCGGTCGAGAGACGTCCCGCGATCTCGCGCACGACGCCGACGGTCTCGGGACTCGCCTCCCTGATCTCCCCGTCCTCCGCGTGTCCGGCAGCCCATGGCGGGTCGGGAACGCGTGGACCGTCGAGGAAGCGGAAGCCGTCCCCGTCGATGTCGACCGCGCGGCGATGCCAACCGTCGCGGCGCGAGACATATTGCTCGACGGGAAGTGCGTCGAAGAACTCGTTCGCGATCAGGAGAAACGGGCCATCCGGCACCGTGGCGAGCGTGCGGTGCCAAGAGGCCGGCGCTCCTCCGAGCGCGGTCTGCTGCAGTTTGGCGAGCGCCGGGCTGGTCTCGACAAGGTGGATATCGAGCGCCTCGGCGAAGCCCGCGATGCCTTTCGCGGTGCGCAGCAGATCGGCTATGAGCGTACCGCGCCCGGGACCGAGCTCGACCAGCAGAACCCGACTGGGCGTTCCCATCCTGTGCCAGGCGTCGGCGCACCATGCGCCGATCAACTCGCCAAAGACCTGGCTGATCTCGGGTGCGGTGATGAAATCGCCCTCGCGGCCGAGGGGATCGCGCCTGGCGTAGTAACCATGTTCGGGATCCCCGTTCGCCGCCGCCATAAACGCGGCGACGGGAATCGGTCCGCAACGCGCGATCCGTTCCCGTAATTTCTTGCCGAGCGGAGTCATCGCGCCCGCCGGACCAGCCAGATTCCAACGAGCAGGACCGGGATGGACAGCAGCTGACCCATCGTCGCCCCGCCGAACAGGAAGCCGAGATGGGCGTCGGGCTGGCGGAACAATTCGCCGAGGCCGCGGGCAACCGCATAGCCGATGAAGAAAACGCCGCTGATCAGACCTGCCTTCCGCAGTCCACGCAAAGCGAAAACGAAGACCGCGCAGATCGCGAACAGCACCAATCCTTCGAGGGCCGCCTCGTAGAGCTGGCTGGGATGACGGGGCTCAGGCCCTGCATTGGGGAATACCATGCCCCAGGGAACAATCGTCGGCCGGCCGTAGAGCTCTCCGTTGACGAAGTTGGCAAGGCGGCCGAAGAAAAGTCCGATGGGCGCCGCCGCGCTCACAAGGTCGCCCAGCGCGAGCCAGGGTATGCCGCGACGCGACGCAAAGAGCGCCGCCGCGAGCACTACCCCGCACAGCCCGCCATGAAACGACATCCCGCCCTGCCAGAGCGCAAAGGCGGAGAGCGGATCCTGCAAATAATCGCCCGGCCGGTAGAAAAAGACATAGCCGAGCCGCCCGCCAAGCACGATGCCGAGCGTCGCCCACAGCACGAAATCGTCGATGTCGCGCGGCGCGACCCCGGCTGGCGAGCGCCGCGCGAGAATCACCATGTAGCGCCAGCCGACCAGGATGCCCGCCACATAGGCGAGCGCGTACCAGCGGATGGCGAGCGGCCCGATCTCGACGGCGACCGGGTCGATGGCGGGAAAGGCGAGCGCGTACATCGTTACCCCGACCTACAGATAGGGATCGCCGCGCGAGAGAAAATCCCGGACATAGCGCCCGACACCGTCTTCTACCGGGAGGAAGGGCGAATCGAACCCCGCCGCGCGCAACCGGTCGATCCTCGCCTCGGTCGAATTGTAGAACCGTGCGTGGCGCCCTACCGAAGCCGCATCCTGGGGGAACTCGATCTTTCTTCCGGTCGCCTCGCAAACGGCGCCAGCGATTTCAGCGATCCGCCGGCCCGTGCCGGTCCCGACATTGAACAGGCCGCTCACGTCCGGGCTGTCGAGGAGCCAGGTCATCACCGCAACGCAATCCCCGATCCATACCAGATCGCGCCGGATCCCGGGATCGATCCCCGCCACGGCCGCGCCGCGCCACAGCAGTAGCGGCAGCGAGGGCTCCTCCTTGTGGTACTCGTTCGGCCCGTATACGTCGAACAGCTTCAGGCCGGCCCATTGCGGCGGGCGCTGCGAGCCGGCGGCGATCGTCCGCGCCACCGCGCGGTCGAACATATGCCTGGTCCAGCCTCGCGCGGTCAGCGGCACCAGCCGGGCGAGGGCGGCCTCGTCGATATCGTCGTCGAACCCGCCGCTGCCGTCGCCGTAGGTCTCGGCGGTGGAGGCATAGAAGAACCGCACCCCGTTGCCGGCACACCACGCCCATAGCTCGGCGGCCGCGTGGTAGTTCACTTCGAGCATTCTGTCGACATCGGCGCCGCCATCGTCGTAACCGATATGGAACACCGCCTCGATCGCCGCGCCGGTCTCGTCGAGAAAACCCGTCAGGCGCTCCGGAGCGAACACGGTGCCGACCGCGCGCTTCGCAAGATTGCGCCAGCGGTCACCGTCGCCCAGCCGGTCGCAAACGACGATCCCGCGATGCCCGCGCTCTTCCAGCCCCGCGATCAGATTGGAGCCGACAAAACCGGCCCCGCCGGTCACCAGGATCATTGCCATTCCCGGGATATGTGCCGCTTCGCTATAGGAATAGGAAGGGGTCCGTCCGGCGGCAAGGCCGGAGCGGAAAGCGCGGCCCGCGGCTTGCCGCTCCAGACGGATTCCGGCACAGTCCCGCCATGCAGTCCAATAATCGCATCTTCGAGGACGCGGCGCGGCTGGCCGAAGGCGCGATGGGAACCGCGGTTGCCTTCAAGCGCGAGATCGAGGCGCTGGTGCGGGCGCAGCTGGAACGCATCCTTGCCGGCATGGACCTCGTGAAACGCGACGAGTTCGAGGCCGCGCGCGAAATGGCCGTCAACGCCCGCACCGAACAGGAAAGACTCGCGGAACGGGTCGCGGCGCTCGAAGCCGCTCTCGCCGACAAGGGAAAGACCCCGAAGACCGGCCCCGAGGAAGGCTAGAGTCCTTCTTTGTGCCGTCTTGACGGGGATTGTCCTTGCACGGTCGATTTTTGTCTGCCATCCTACATCTTGTAGCTGCATTCTATTGGGCCCCCATATATAGGCGTTCCCGTCCGAATTTTGGAGCGTGACAGGGTGGCGGTCATGGAAATCGAGCCGCTGGAAGATCTGGAAGCCAACCCGCTCGACCTGATGGAAGAGGTGGCGAGCGGCTACGATTGCCGCGTCGATCGCTCCGGGCCGCGCGATCTCGCGCTCGGCATGGAAGGCCACTGGTGCAGCTACCGCGTGTTTCTCACCTGGCACCCCGACGTCCGGGCCCTCCTCCATGCCTGCGCGTTCGAGCTTCGTGTGCCGGAGAACCGCCGCGCCGACGTCGCGGAGCTGCTGGCGATCGTCAATGAGCGGTTGATCATCGGGCATTTCGACCTCTGGCTGGATGACGGTCTGGTGGTCTTCCGCCACGCTCTCATGCTGCGCGGCGTCTCTTCGGCGAGCGTCGAGCAGCTCGAAGACCTGATGGACATCTCCCACAACGAGTGCGAGCGCTTTTATCCCGCCTTCCATCTCGTGATCTGGGGCGGAAAAGACCCCGCCGGGGCGGTCGAGGCTGCTATGCTGGAGACCTGTGGGGAAGCCTGATCGGGGAGACGGGCGATGGGGGATCGTCTGCTTCTGGTGGGGTGCGGCAAGATGGGCGGCGCCATGCTCTCGGGATGGATCGAGCGCGGCGCGGAACCCGGCGACATCACCGTAATCGAGCCGCACGCCGATTCCGCCGCCGCCGCGCGCGACGCCCACGGGGTCCGGGTGCTCGAAGACCCGTCGGATCTCCCGGGGGCTCCCCCTGCCGTCATCGTCTTCGCCGTCAAGCCGCAAACCCTGCCCGACATGGCGGCCGCCTACGCGCCGGTCGCCGGCGGCGGCGCGGTCGCGCTTTCGATCGCGGCGGGGCGGCCGATCAAGTTCTTCGAAGCGGCTCTCGGGGCGGAGGCCGCGGTCGTCCGGTCGATGCCGAACACCCCGGCGGCGGTCGGGCGAGGCATCACCGCGGCCTGCGCCAACCCCAATGTCAGGGACGACCAGCGGGCGCTGTGCCAGCGTCTGCTTACCGCAATCGGCGAAGTGGTCTGGGTGGAGGACGAGTCGCTGATCGACGCCGTCACCGCGGTTTCCGGCAGCGGTCCGGCCTATGTTTTCCTGCTGATCGAATGCATGACCGAGGCGGGAATCGCCGAGGGACTGCCCCCCGATATCGCCGCCAGGCTCGCCCGCGCAACGGTCGCGGGTTCCGGCGAACTCGCGCGGCTCTCGGACGAGGACGCGGCGCAGCTCCGTATCAACGTCACCAGCCCGGGCGGCACGACGGAAGCAGCACTCGGCGTGCTGATGGCGGATGACGGGATGGCGGCGCTGATGAAGCGCGCCATCGCCGCCGCCGCGCGGCGCTCGCGCGAGCTCGCCTGACGGCGGTACCCGAATTTCCCTAGGAGGACGGCTCGAACGGCGCCACGGTGTGGCCGTGCCAAGTGGGGCCGTGTCCGCTTCCCAGGCCGGGCGCGTTGGCGATCGCCGCCTGGACGAAGGCCTGCGCGCGGGCGCAGGCGGCGAGAAGCGGCAGCCCCTGGCCAAGACCGGTGGCGACCGCCGAGGCGAGCGTGCAGCCGGTCCCGTGCGTGTGGGCCGTCTCGACGCGTTCCGCAACCAGCGTTTCCATCCCGACTTCCGTGATCAGCCGATCCTCTATTCGGGTACCGGGAAGGTGTCCTCCCTTGAGGTAGATCGCCGCGCATCCCATGTCGATGAGCCGAGCCCCCGCCCGTTCCATGGACGGGCGGTCGAGGACGTCGATCCCGGTCAGCGCTTCCGCCTCCGGCGTATTGGGGGTCAGCACGCTCGCCATCGGCAGCAGGCGGGAGCGCAGCGCGCCGATCGCATTCTGTTCGAGGAGCGGTGCTCCGCCCTTCGCCACCATAACCGGATCGACGACCACGGGTACGCCGTCCAGGGTATCGAGCACGGTGGCAACCGCCTCGATCGTCTCTGCGTCGTGCAGCATGCCGGTCTTGACGCAGTCGACGCCGATATCGTCGATGACGACCCGCATCTGCTGCTGGACGAACGCCGGGTCGATCGGCACGACGCCGTGCACGCCGCGGGTGTCCTGGGCGGTGAGCGCCGTTATCGCGGTCGCCGCGTAGCCGCCAAGCGCGGTCACGGTCTTGATGTCCGCCTGGATTCCCGCCCCGCCACCGGAGTCGGAGCCGGCGACGATCAGTATCCGGGCCGGCATCCGGGCCTCAGGCCGCAACCCGCTCGATGGCGTCGACGAGCTTCGAGACCACGTCGGCGATCAGGGTCTCGTCCCGCCCCTCTGCCATCACGCGGATCAGCGGCTCCGTGCCCGACTTGCGGATCAGCACCCGTCCGTCCTGTCCGAGCCGGGACTCCGCTTCCCTGACGGCGCTCTGCACCGAAGCATTGTCGAGCGGGAACTGGCCAGCGAAAGGGACATTCCGGAGAAGCTGCGGCAGCGGCGTGAATACCCGCCCGACCTCGCTCACCTTTCGCCCGCACCGGACGGTGACCGCGAGCACCTCCAGCGCGGCGATCAGCCCATCGCCTGTCGTGGTGTAGTCGCTGAGGACAATGTGGCCCGATTGCTCGCCGCCGACATTGAAGCCGTGCCTGCGCATGTGCTCGACGACATAGCGATCGCCGACGCGGGTTCTTTCGACCTTGAGGCCGCTGCCTTCGGCATAGATCTCCAGACCCAGATTGGACATCACGGTCGCAACGAGTCCGCCGCCCTTGAGCCGACCGGTCTCGTGCCAGGAGCGCGCGACAGCCGCCATCAGCTGATCGCCGTCGAGAAGCGCACCCTCCTCGTCGGCGATCAGCACCCGGTCCGCGTCGCCATCAAGCGCGATTCCGATATCCGCGCCGTGCCGGCGCACTGCCGCCTGCATTGAGGACGTATCCGTGCTGCCGCATTCGCGGTTTATGTTGAAGCCGTCGGGTTCGACGCCCAACGGGATCACCTCGGCGCCAAGCTCCCAGAGCGCGGTCGGAGCGACTCTGTAGCCGGCGCCGTTGGCGCAATCGATCACCACCTTGAGCCCGTCGAGCCGCCGGCCCCGGGGAAAGGTGTTCTTGACGAACTCGATATAGCGCCCCTGGGCGTCGTCGAGGCGCTGAGCGCGGCCGAGCGCGGCGGGTGCAGCCTGATACTGGCCGAGATCGGAATCGATCAGCGCCTCGATTTCAGCTTCGGTGTCGTCGGACAGCTTGTACCCGTCGGGACCGAACAGCTTGATTCCGTTGTCGTGATAACCGTTGTGGGAAGCGGAGATCATCACGCCGATATCGGCCCGCAGGCTTCGCGTCAGCATCGCGACCGCCGGCGTGGGCATGGGCCCGACCATGATCACGTCCATGCCCATGGCGATGAACCCGGCCGTCAGCGCGGGCTCCAGCAGGTAGCCGGAAAGCCGCGTGTCCTTGCCGATCACCGCCCGGTGGCGATGTTCGCCGCGGGTAAACAGCGCTCCCGCCGCCATGCCGACCCGAAGCGCCGTTTCCGCCGTCATGGGCTCGGCGTTCGCCAAGCCCCTTATGCCGTCGGTGCCGAACAATTGACGTGTCATGGCCGCTCACATGCCCTGACCAACACACTCGCCCGATCCTCGCTGTCCGCGGTCGGCGCAACGCGGATCGGGGAACCCGAGATCAAGTTACGCCGAGCCCTCCGATCCGCGCAAGAACGGCCAGCGCCTGCCGGGTTTCGGCTACATCGTGCACGCGGAACAGCTGCACGCCCTGAAACGCCGCCGCGGCCGCCGCAGCGAGCGAACCGGACAGTCGGGCCTTCGGGGGCTCGCCCCGCGACAACCGCCCGATGAAGCTCTTGCGCGAGGCGCCGAGGACCACGGGACAGCCGGTCGCGTGCAGCAGACCGATCTCCGCCAGGAGGGAGGAATTGTGATCGTCGTTCTTGCCGAATCCGATCCCGGGATCGACCGCCAACGAACCGGCCGCAATGCCCGCGCTGACGGCCGCCTCAACCCGAGAATCGAGAAACCGGAACACCTCGTACGGTGCATCCGCGTATTCGGGCGCGTCCTGCATGGTCTGTGGCGCGCCCTGCATGTGCATCAGAATCGCGCCGGCGCGGCGCGAAGCCACGGTTTCGAGGGAAGTCTCGTCGAAGGAAAGAGCGCTCACGTCGTTGACCGCGACCGCCCCCAAATCGAGCGCGGCGGACATGACCTCGGCACGGCGGGTGTCGATCGAAGCCCGGATACCGTCTTCGGTCAGCGCCCGGATCACGGGTAACACCCGACCGCATTCTTCCGACGCGGTCACCGGCGCCGCGCCGGGCCGTGTCGACTCTCCGCCGACATCGATCATGTCGGCACCGGCGTCCGTCAGCCTGCGCCCGGCGTCCAGCGCATCGCCGGCACTGAAATTGTCGCCGCCGTCGGAAAAGCTGTCCGGCGTCACGTTGACGACCCCGATCAGCCGCGCCCGGTCGAGCGTGAGCCCGGCGAATGGCGGGCGTGGCCCGACGAGCCGCTCCAACCTATCGGTAATCGCACGACGAACGCCCGTCTCTTCGCCGGCCGCCCAGTCTTCGATCTCGGCGAGCGGAGCCGCCGCCGTCCGCATCAGCCTTCGCCCGTCGGCCAACATCACGACGCCGGCGGAAAAGGCGACCGGTCCCCCGGCCAACGGCCTTGCGCGTCCGGCCACAATGGCTTGCGCCGCCGCATCGCCGATCAGCAGCCCCGTGGGCAGCAACGCGGCGCTTCCCTCTGTAGCAGGAGGCAAACAAAAGCCCCGGGGCAGCCCGGGGCTCAATTCGACGGTGAAGGGTCGCGGCGGCGAAGCGTGCGCGCTCACGACCCGGGCTGGGGCTCCGGCTCCATCCCGGCATCCGGCTCGTCGCCTTCGTCGCGGGTCTTCGCGCCGCCGGAACTCGGCACGCTCGACCGGCGGCCCGCCTCCGCGCGGTACTCTTCCTCGGAGGGACGCACGACAGAACCGCCTTCCAGGACCGCCTGGACCTCTTCCCCGCTCAGCGTCTCGAACTCGAGCAGCGCTTCGGCGACGCCGTCGAGCCCCTCGCGGTTCTCGGTCAGGACCCGGCGCGCGGTCGCCTCGGCATGGTCGATAAGGGTACGGATCTCCTCGTCGATGATCCGCGCGGTGGCGTCGGAGACGTTCTTCCGTTGGGTGACGGAATGGCCGAGGAAAACTTCTTCCTCGTTGTCGGAATAGCGCAGCGGGCCGAGCTTGTCGCTGAAGCCGAACTCGGTGACCATGCGCCGCGCCCATTCGGTGGCCTTGCGGATGTCGTCGCCGGCGCCGGTGGTCACGTTCTCGGGCCCGAAAACCAGCTCCTCGGCGACGCGCCCGCCGAACGCCATCGCGAGGCGGGATTCGAGTTCGACCTTGGAATAGCTGTACTTGTCGGACTCGGGCAGAGACATGGTCACGCCCATTGCGCGGCCGCGCGGGATGATGGTGACCTTGTGCAGCGGATCGTGTTTCGGCACGTGCAGCGCGACCAGCGCATGCCCGGCCTCGTGATAGGCGGTCAGGCGTTTTTCGTCCTCGGACATCACCATGCTGCGCCGCTCGGCGCCCATCATGACCTTGTCCTTCGCCTCCTCGAACTCGGCCATCGTGACCAGGCGTTTGTTCTTGCGCGCCGATAGGAGCGCCGCCTCGTTGACCAGGTTGGCGAGATCCGCGCCGGAGAATCCGGGAGTGCCGCGCGCGATGATCCGCGCATCTACGTCGGGCGCCAGCGGAACCTTCCGCATATGGACCTTGAGGATCTGCTCGCGTCCCAGTACGTCCGGGTTGGGGACGACGACCTGCCGGTCGAACCGGCCGGGACGGAGCAGGGCCGGGTCGAGCACGTCGGGACGGTTGGTCGCCGCGATCAGGATCACGCCCTCGTTCGCCTCGAACCCGTCCATCTCGACGAGAAGCTGGTTGAGGGTCTGCTCGCGCTCGTCGTTGCCGCCACCGAGTCCGGCGCCGCGATGCCGACCGACCGCGTCGATCTCGTCGATGAAGATGATGCAGGGCGCATTTTTTTTGCCCTGCTCGAACATGTCGCGCACCCGGCTCGCGCCGACGCCTACGAACATCTCGACGAAGTCGGAGCCCGAGATCGTGAAGAACGGCACATTCGCCTCGCCCGCGATCGCCCGTGCGAGCAATGTCTTGCCGGTCCCAGGCGGCCCGACCAGAAGCACGCCCTTGGGGATCTTGCCTCCGAGGCGCTGGAACTTCTGCGGGTCCTTGAGGAAGTCGACGACCTCTTCGAGCTCCTGCTTGGCCTCGTCGATCCCGGCAACGTCCTCGAAGGTCATCCGGCCGAGACGTTCCGTCAACAGCCGCGCCCGGGACTTGCCGAAGCCCATCGCCTTGCCGCCGCCGGACTGCATCTGCCGCATGAAGAATATCCAGACGCCGATCAGCAGCAGCATCGGGAACCAGGAGATCAGGATCTGGAACAGCGACGGCGTCCCGTCGTCGACGGGCAGCGCATTGATCTCCACGCCGCGCGACCTGAGCCGTTCGACGAGTTGGGGATCGTCCGGCGCGTAGGTCTTGAAGGAGCGTTCGTCGCCGTAGAAGCCGGAGATCTCGTGCCCCTTGATGGTGACTTCCCTGACTTGGCCGTTCTCGACCTGGGCAAGGAACTCGGAGAACGGTATCCCTTCGCCGGCGGCGCGGTTCGACGGCTGCTGAAACAGGTTGAACAGCGCAACCAGCAGCAGCCCGATGATTACCCAAAGCGCAAGATTGCGTCCGAAGTTACTCAAGCCCCGCTTCCCGAGTAGTGCAGGCACGGCTCGATCCCCGCATTCCGCGCCCGCGGGCCGTCCAGCCAATGGACAGATTGAATAAATAATGCGGCAATCGCATTAAACAACCGCAAACTCGGTCGCCGCAAGCGGTCTCGCGGGAGAGAAGGCGAGGCGAGCAATGACGGGCTCCCCGCCCGTCTCCGGATTTCGGCGGTAACCGAGGTGGGGCACTTCGAGAACGCCTTCGTCATCATACACCGCCGGGAGGGCGCGGCGTGCCCGGTCCGGCACCGTGGGAGAGCTGTCGAGACGGTCGCGAATGTCGCGCCAGCCCGCGTCGCCCAGGGTACGGAGACGCGTCCGGTCTCCATCTTCCGCGCCGCCGGAAAAGAAGACGCGGAAGCGGCCGTCCCACAGCGCGTCGCCGTTCGGGACGACCGGGGTCGTTTCCCGGATCGCGCCGGCCTCGCGGACGATCAGGATCGCATCGCCCATGGGCCTGACCGCGCAACCGCTGAGCGTGCGGGGCTTCATGGCGCCGCCCGATCGCAAAGCTTTGAGTAGCGGGGCGAGCCTGGCATGGCGTGGCGGGTGGCGGCGACCGCCGATACAGCCGAGGATGCGCTCCAGCGCGCGCCGCGAAAGATCCGAGGGCGCCGCGGCGAGCGCTCCTCGGTGCACCAGGGCGTATCCGGCGGGATAAACCGACACGCTCCGTGCCAACAGTGCCGCCGTCTCGCCTTCGAGGACCTCGCGCGCGGTGGCGATCCGGCCCGCCGTCACGGCAAGACGGGCCGGTGTCAGCCCTTCGCGAGCGAGAATTTGGGCCGAACGCCGCAGCCGGGCGCGAGCGAACGCGGTGTCGGCGTTGGCGGGATCCTCGATCCAGCCCTGCCCGAGTGAATCGAGGGTCGCCCGCAGGCACATGGGGTCCACCGTGAGCAGCGGACGGAGAACGCGACCCCAGGAAGTCTCCTGAACGGGCGGCACGGCGGCGAGCCCGTCGAAGCCACTGCCCGCGGCAAGGCGGAGAAGCACGGTCTCCGCCTGATCGGTGCGGTGATGCGCGGTCAACAGGTGGAGAACGCCGTTTGCCGCGCACCAATCGCCGAGCAGCCGGTACCGCGCCTCCCGCGCCGCCGCCTGGACTCCGGTCTTCGGCTTGGACCCCTCCCAACGCAGCCCGACGCTGGCGATCCCGCGCTCGTCGAGCCAGGTCATGGCGCGCTGCGCCGCCGCGGCCGCCCCGTCGTTCAGCCCGTGATCGACGACCAGCGCGGTCAGCGTCCCGCCGCGCCTGGCGACCCAGGGCGCGGCCAGCAAGGCGAGAGCGAGGCTGTCCGGTCCGCCGGAAACGGCGACCGCGACGGCAGGTCTGGATTCGAACGGACCGAGCGGTTCGATCAGGCGAGCGAATGCGGCGCCGTCAAGCGCCTGGTCGGCGGCATCCATGCTGGGCTAGCTGCATTTGAGTCGCTTGCGCTGCCGGGACACCCGGGTTTTCAAGGTCCGGTTGACGTTGGGAAACTTGTCGAGCAGGCGCGCCAGAGCCGTACATGCCTCCCGCTTCTTGCCGAGCTGGCGAAGCGACACGCCGAGATTGTAGAGGCTGTCCGGCGCCTTCGAGCCACGGGGGAACTTCTTGTAGCCGTCGGCGAAGGCAAAGGAGGCGTTCTCGTAGTCCTTCCGCACGAAATAGGTCCGACCGAGCCAGAAATAGGCGTTGCCGGTCAGTTGGTGCTTCGGATGCGTGTCGATGAAAGCCCGGAATGCGGTTCCGGCCTTGGCGTAGTCCGCCTCCTTGAGCGTCAGGGAGAGCGCATAGTCGTATTGTTCCCTGGCGCTGCCCGCGGGGAGGAGGGGTGCCGCGGGCGCCGGCCCGGCCGCTGCCTTGGCGTCGCGCAGCTTGAGGGTTCCGAGAGGGCGAGGGGGGGCATCGGGCGCCGTGGTTCCGCCGATGATCGACGGGTTCTGAACCCCGGCCGCCGCGGTAGCGTCGACCGTAGCCGGCGCCGGCACTCCCCGTTCGAGCGCCTGCAACCGGAGTTGGAGATCGGCGGCGAGCTTTTGGAGCCGCTCGGATTCGCGGCGCCTTTCGTTTTCGAGCGTCTCGATCCGCTGCTCCAGGCCGCGAATCAGCGCCTCGAACTCGGTCAGCCGCACCTCGGCGTTGGCAGCGGAATCCGCCGTCCGCCCCGCCGCGGCGGCGCGGGAAACCGTGCGCTGCAGCGTCTGGACCTCTCGCTGCAGTCGATCCAGCCGGTCAATAAGCTCATGGAAATCCCCCGATTGACCCGCCGCGGGAATCGGAACGGCTGCCATCGCCAGCGCGATCAGCGCGTATGCTAGGACCGGCAGCCCGGCCTGGAATCCGTTCATCGGACCCTAACCCCTCCGTCCGGTCGACCGCCTGGGCCGTGGGAGGCGATCGAGGATGGACCCGGAATATGGCGAATTTTCGGCAGCCGCCGTCGACCGGATCAGTTGGACAGGCTTAGCGTCGATTCGTCGACTTGCGTCACGCCCCGGCGATTCTTGGCCCACGCCTCTTCGTTGGAGCCCGGGTCCACCGGACGCTCCTTGCCGTAGCTGACCGTCCGGATCCGGCCGGGATCGATGCCTAGAGCGATCAGGTAGTTGCGTACGCTGATCGCGCGGCGCTCGCCGAGTGCGAGGTTGTATTCGCGCGTTCC
Organism: Alphaproteobacteria bacterium; assembly: GCA_965202835.1. Taxonomy (GTDB): domain Bacteria; phylum Pseudomonadota; class Alphaproteobacteria; order MPNO01; family MPNO01; genus MPNO01. The sequence continues at coordinate 237,885 of CBDBCA010000006.1, forward strand.
GCGTTCGTCGGCGTGGCCGGCGATGGTGACCGCGATCGAGCGATGTTGCTCAAGCCACTCTGCCTGCCGACCCAGGATGTCGCGCGCCTCGTTGGTGAGGTCGAAGCGGTCGAAGCCGAAATGGACGCGATCCCCGACATTGACGACAAAATCCTCCGGGGTTCCGGGCGGTATGGCCGGCTTCGGCGCGAGATCCGACGATGTCACTCCCTCGACCCTCGCCGTTGACGAAGTCGTGGGAGCGCCGGAATCCCCGGTTGCGGACGTGGACGCCTCTTGGTCCGGTGTCGAACTGCACCCCCACATCAGGGCCGCGGCAATGGCGACCGTGAGAATCCTGAACCGCATCTAGATGCTCCTTCGAGAGTCAGGCGCCCGTCGCGACCCGACGAGGACGCTGTTCGACCGACGCAATATGCCGCCCGGTGCGGCGGAATTCAACAAACGCCGGGGCTCGGGGGCCACGGACACGCGACAATCCCGCGCCTCAGCGCTTCAACGGGGACCAGGCCGGGTCGGATGCGTCGAGCGGCGTGGCGATCTGGCGCTCGTTATACCCGGTAAGGTCGATGGAATGGAGCTTCGGGCCGGGCTTCTTCTGCCCAGGCCGCGCCCGCGGCTGGCGGAAATACATCAGCACCCGACCGTTGGGGGCCCAAGTCGGCCCCTCGACCAGGAAATCGGTAACCAGGATGCGCTCTCCGGTGCCGTCGGGACGCATCACGCCGATCGAGAACTGACCGCGACTGATCTTGGTGAAGGCGATCAGGTCGCCCCGGGGTGACCAGACGGGCGTGGCGTAGCGCCCCTCGCCGAAGCTCATGCGGCGCGCGTTGCCCTGGTCCATGTCCAGGACGTAGATCTGCTGTTGGCCGCTCCGGTCCGAGTTGAACACCACACGCTTGCCGTCCGGCGAAACCGAGGGAGAGGTGTCGATGGCCGGGTGGTTGGTGAGCCTTCGCACCTGGCGGGTCCGGAGATCCATCGCGTATATCTCGGAATTGCCGTTACGCGCCATGCTCATGACCACCTTGGTCCCATCGGGCGAGAAGCGCGGCGCGAAGGTCATGCCGGGAAAGTCGCCGAGTATCTCTTGCTGGCCGGTGTCGATGTTGTAGATGTAAACGCGGGGCCGGTTGTTGACGAAGGAGAGAAAGGTGATTTCCTGCTCCGTCGGCGAGAACCGCGGCGTCAGGACGAGGTGTTCGCCCCCGGTCAGGTAGCGGTGGTTGGCCCCGTCCTGGTCCATCATCGCCAGCCGCTTGATCCGGCGATCGGCGGGCCCGGTTTCGGCTACATATACGACCCGCGTATCGAAATAGCCGCTCTCCCCGGTTATGCGCTGATAGATCTTGTCGGCAATGCGGTGCGCGACCACGCGCCAGTTGTCCGGCGCGGTGCGATAGCGCGTGCCGATCATCTGCTGCTGGGCGAAGACGTCCCACAGCCTGAACTCGACCGTAAGCCGGCCGTCGGGCGAAACGACGGCCCTGCCATTGACCAGCGCCTGGGCGTTGATCAGCCGCCAATCGCCGAAGCGCGGTTGGATCCCGATGTCGGCGGGAGACTGGATGAACGCCTTCTTTTCGATCGGACGAAACAGCCCCGAACGCGCGAGATCGGCGGTGATGACCTCGGTGACCTGCCTGCCAAGTCCCGCGCTCCTTGAATCGGAACCCTGGAAGTCGGGTAACGCGATCGGCAGGGGCTCGACCTGGCCGCGTGTGATGTCCACTTTCAACTGGGCCTTGGCCGGGATCTCCGCCGCCGAGACGGCAAGTGCCAGCACGGCGAAGACGAGCGAACGCGACAGGACACGGAGGCGAGAGTTCTTCATCGCAGCAACTCCCTGGTATCGAAATTGAACGAGATCGCTTGCCAGACCTTATAGGAGTTCAGCGGCAGGCGAAGCGGCTGGCAGCGCGGATTCTGTAGTGCCCGCTTGGCGCTTTCCGCATAGGCCCGGAATACCGGGTCGGTAGCCAGCCTCCGCCGATCGACGATCCTGGGACTGCCGATCAGAGTTCCATCGGGGTTGAGCCGAATACTGATCTCCACCCGCAGCTTGTGGGCATCCTTGATCCCGATCTGCGGATTCCAGCACGGCACGACCCGGTCCCGGATCTGCTGCACCAGTGCGGAAATCAGTCGTTTCTGGGTCAAGCTATCCCGCCGGGGCGGCGCGGGCCGCGGCGACGGACGCGCCTGCTCGCTCCGCGGTTTCGGTGCCGCGGTCTTGCGGCGCTCCAGATTCCGAAGCAGCGTTTCGAAATTGTCGGGCGGTTTCGGCTTGCGCTTGGGCGCCGGAACGGCCTTGGCGACCTTGCGTGGAGCGGGTTTGGGCTTCGCCTGCGGCGGCGGCTTCTCGACCTTCTCCGGTTTCGCCTTGGGTTTCGGTTTGGGCTTGGGTTCCGGCTTCGGCTCGGGCTTGGGCTCCGGCTTCGGTTCGGGCTTGGGCTCGGCCTTGGGGACCGGCTCGGGCTTCGGCGGGGGTTCGGGCTCCGGCGGGGGCGGCGGCTCGGGCGGAGGAGCCTTCTTCGGGGCCGGCTTGGGCGGTTCGGGCGCGGGCTTCTCGGTCGGGGGTGGAGGTTCCTCGGGTTTCGGCGGCTTGGGCTCGGGCTTGGGCTCGGCGGCTTCCGCCACGACGCTTACCGCGATAACCGCTTCGGCGGGCGGCGGCGAGTCGAAGAGCGAAGGCAATCCCAGAACGGCGAACGCGAGCACCCCCGCGTGAAGCCCGGTCGACAGCGAGATTCCCGCGCGCAACAGTCAACGCTCCGCCCGATCCGGGGACTTCGCCTCGTCCCGCGTCGGCATCTGGGTGATCAGGGCCACACGCTCGAACCCGGCCAGGTTGACGGTTCCCATGACGTGCATCACGCGTCCGTAGGCAACCGCCTTGTCGCCGCGCACGAAGATACGGGTGTCTCTTTTGTTTTCGGTGATTGCCTTGAGGCGCGGGACCAGGCGCGCCAATTCGATCTCGGTGTCCTGGATATAGACCTTGCCGTCGGCGCTCACCGTGATCACAAGGGGCTCGTCCTGTCCGACCATGCGGGACGCGGCCGTCTTGGGCAGGTCGACCGGGACGCCGACGGTGAGCAGCGGCGCGGTGATCATGAAGACCACCAGGAGAACGAGCATCACGTCCACGAACGGGGTGACGTTGATCTCGCTCATCGGGCGGTACCGGGCCGCCCGTCGCGACTGGCGGGTAGCCGATCCGTTGCCGATGGGGATCGCCACCGGTCAACCCTTCGCGTCGGCCTGTCGCGACAGGATGGCGGAGAACTCGCCGGAGAAGGACTCGAGCCGGGCGGCATAACGCGAGATGTCGTTGTTGAGCTTGTTGTAGCCGATCACGGCCGGAATCGCGGCGATCAGGCCGAGCGCGGTGGCGAAGAGCGCCTCGGCGATGCCGGGTGCGACCACGGCAAGCGACGTATTCTTGGTCAGCGCGATCGCCTGGAAGCTGTTCATGATGCCCCAGACGGTGCCGAACAGGCCGATGAACGGCGCGGTGGAGCCCACCGAAGCCAGGAACGTCATGTAGCGCTCCAGGTGATGCAGTTCCCGGGCAAGGGCGATTTCCATCACCCGGTCGATGCGTCCTGTCAGCGTCAGGCGCGAATCCTCCCCGATGGCGCCGCGCTCGGTCGAGCGCCGCCATTCGCGCATCGCGGCGACGAAGATTGCGGACATCGGGTCCTCGGGGCGCTGTCCGACGCGCTCGTACAGGTCGTCGAGCGCTCCGCCGGACCAGAACCGATCCTCGAAATCCCCGGCCTTTCGATCGAGACGGCGCATCCGCAACACCTTCTCGAAGATCACCGCCCAGCACCAGAACGAGGCCGCGATCAGCAGGATCATGACGATCTGGACCACGATATCGGCCTGTAGAAACAGCCCCCAGATCGAGAGGTCGCCGGAGACCGACCCGGCAAGATCGGCGGATTCAAGAAACGACATGATCGGACTCGCTGGATCGCTGTAAGGGAGGCGCGCGGTCGGACCCGGCGAGCGCAGCGCGAAGCCATGCCGGGAACCGTGCCGGACGGCCTGCCTCGGTGACGCAGGCAAGCCGCAAGCGGATCCGCGCCAGGAGATCGCCATTGCGGTGGATGCTCTGGCGCGCCCGAAGGCTCGCACCGCGGATCTCCACCAGGCTGCTCCGGACCTCGAGCACGTCGTCGAGCCGGGCAGGGGCGAGATACTCGATCGTGCACTCGCGCACGGTGAGGACCAGACGGTCGTTCCGCATCATGCCGGCATGATCGGCGCCGAGAAGGCGCATCATTTCGGTCCGCGCGCGTTCGGCCATACGAAGATAGTTGGCGTAGTAGACGATGCCAGCGGCGTCGGTGTCGTCGAAATAGACGCGCAGGCGGTACACGTGTTCGATTCCGACGAGCACGCCGGTTGCCGGTCCCGCGGCAGGCTCAACCATCGCCCGGCTCCTCGCCGGCGGGGAGCAGATCGAGTTGACCCGGGTCCCGCACCGGAGGTGTCACGCCCAGATGGCGGAATCCCTGATCCGCGAGCATGCGCCCGCGCGCCGTGCGCCGGACCAGCCCTTGCTGGATCAGGAAGGGCTCGATCACCTCCTCGATCGCGTCGCGCTGCTCGGAAAGCGCCGCCGCCAGAGTGTCGACCCCGACCGGACCGCCGCCATAGCTTGTCGCGATGCAGTCGAGATAACGCCGGTCCATCAGGTCGAGACCGAGACGGTCGACCTCGAGCTTGGCGAGCCCGTTGTCGGCCTGGACCGCATCGATCTCGCCGGCCCCGGCGACGGCAGCGAAATCGCGCAGGCGGCGCAGGAGGCGACCGGCGATCCTCGGCGTGCCGCGCGACCGGCGGGCGATCTCCGCCGCTCCGTTCGCGGTGATCGCGATCCCGAGCAGCCCGGCTCCGCGCTTCACGATCACCTCCAGCTCGACGTCGGTGTAGAAGTCGAGCCGGAGCGGGATGCCGAAACGGTCGCGCAGCGGGGTCGACACCAGACCGGCCCGCGTCGTCGCCCCGATAAGCGTGAAGCGTTGCAGGTCGATCCGGACCGACCGCGCCGCCGGCCCGGCGCCGATGATCAGATCGAGCTGAAAATCCTCCATCGCCGGGTAGAGAACCTCCTCGACCGCCGGGTTGAGGCGATGGATCTCGTCGATGAAGAGAACGTCGTGTCGTTCCAGGTTGGTGAGCACGGCCGCGAGATCGCCGGCGCGGGCGAGAACCGGCCCGGAAGTCGCGCGGAACCCGACGCCGAGTTCCCGGGCGACGATCTGCGCCAGCGTGGTCTTGCCGAGCCCGGGCGGGCCGTGCAGCAACACATGATCGAGAGCTTCCTCGCGCGAGCGCGCGGCATCGATGAAGACGGCGAGATTCTGGCGCAGACGCTCCTGGCCGATGAACGCATCCAGTCGGCGCGGACGGAGCATGGCTTCTCCGGCATCGCCATCCACGTCATAGGCGGCCGCGGTCTGTCTGTCCGCCGTCACGAAGAGAGCTCCTTGAGACCGGCGCGGATGAGGGTTTCGACTTCCGCCTCGGACCCGAGCTCTCGTGCCGCTCCGGTCACCGCGCCGAAGGCGTCGCTCCGGCGGTACCCCAGATTGACCAGGGCCGAGACCGCATCGTCGACCGTGTCCGGCGGTCCTCCGGCGAGGCCGTCCACGGGGCCCGATCCGGCCTCGTGGGCGGGAACCGCCTTGTCCTTGAGTTCGGACACGATACGCCCAGCGAGTTTCGGCCCGACGCCCGGCGCCTGGGTCAACATATCCCCATCGTCCGCGATCAACGCGTCGGACAACCTCTCGGCGCTCAGCGCCGACAGGATCGCCAGAGCCACCCGGGTCCCGACGCCCTGCACGGTGGTCAGCAGGCGGAACCAGTCGCGTTCGGCCAGGCTTTCGAAGCCGTAGAGATGAATGTGATCCTCGCGCACATGGGTCTCGACATGGAGGCTCGCCGCCTCTCCGGCGGGGGGCAGCGTGCCCAGCGTGCGCGCGGAGCAATAGACCAGGTACCCGACCCCGGCGACATCGATCACGACGGAGTCCTCGTTCGCGGTGTCGATCCTCCCGGTCAGCCTGGCGATCATCGCGGCGCCTCCACCGCGAGGTCGGCGACGCGGCGGTGCGTGGCGCGGTGATGGGCGTGACAGATCGCCACCGCGAGGGCATCGCTCGCGTCGGACGACGAGATTCCGCCGATTGCAAGCAGGGCGCGGACCATGGTGGCGATCTGGTTCTTGTCGGCGTGGCCGGCGCCCACGATGGATTTCTTGATCAGGTTGGCCGGGTATTCGGCGACTGGCAGGCCCGCCTCGGCTGGGGCGAGAAGGACGACGCCACGTGCCTGGCCGAGACGCAGCGCGGAAGCCGGATTGCGGTTCACGAAGGTTTCTTCCACCGCCGCCTCATCCGGCCGGTAGGTGTCGATCACCCCTGCGAGCGCGGTGCGAAGGGCGACGAGTCGCGCGGCGAGGGATCCCTCCACGGGCGGTCGAACGGTCCCGTCGGCGACGTGCGTCAGACGGTTGCCGTCCGCCTCGATCACGCCCCACCCCGTCGCGCGCAGCCCGGGATCGAGGCCGAGAAGCCGGATCCTGGAATCCCTCAACCGGTCAATCTCGCCATGACATCGTCGGCGACGTTGAAATTGGCCGCCACCGATTGCACATCGTCGTTCTCCTCGAGCGCCTCCAGCAATCGGAACAGCTTTTCCGCGCCGGTTTCGTCGACGTCCACCGTGCTCGACGGACGCCAGGTCAGCTCGGCCGCTTCGGGCGTACCGAACCGCGCCCCCAACGCCTCGCGCACATCGTTGAAGTCTTCCGGCGCACACAGCACTTCGTGGCCGTCCTCGGAGGACTCGACATCGTCCGCGCCCGCGTCCAGGGCCGCCTCGAAGACCTCGTCGGCGGACGGCGTCCCGGACGGGTACCGGACGGCGCCGACACGCTCGAACATGAACGAAACGCTGTTGGTCTCGCCCAGATTGCCGCCGTGCTTGGCGAAGGCCGCACGAATTTCGGCGGCGGTCCGGTTGCGATTGTCGGTCAGGGCTTCGGCGATGATCGCGACGCCTCCGGGCCCGTAACCCTCATAGCGGATTTCGTCGAATTGCTCGCCGTCCTCGGCGCCGGAGCCGCGGCGGATCGCGCGGTCGATGGTCTCCCCGCCCATATTGGCGGCCTTGGCGGCGGCGACCGCTGACCGGAGCCGGGGGTTCTGGTCGGGATCGGGCAGCCCGGTGCGGGCGGCGACCGTCAACTCGCGGATCAGACGGGTGAACAGCTTCGAACGCTTGGCGTCCTGGGCGCTCTTGCGGTGCATGATGTTCTTGAATTTGGAGTGGCCGGCCATGCAACCCCTGTGCGCCAGAACCGATAAGCGTCGTGCCCGGGATCCAACACCGCGAACCCTATAACAGCCGCCGATGGAGTGGAACGCGCCCCGAACGACCTGTCCTTATGGCGGATCAATGTGGCGATATTTTGACTAACCGTAAGTTATTGCACGCAAAAGCAATATCGTGACGGTCCCGTCAGAGGTCGGGAAGCGAATCGCTCAGCCGGCCTCCGATTCGCACCGGATCGATGCGCACGGCCAATCCGGTCGTATCGTCCAGCTCCGCGTAGGTGGCGCACAGGGTTGCGGGCCCGTCCGCCGCTTCGAGCCGCGCGGTCGGCATCTTGCGCACGAAGCGCTCGACGGACGTCGCCTTCTTCATGCCGATCACCGAGTCGTAGTCGCCGCACATGCCGATATCAGTCTGGTAAGCGGTGCCGCCGGGAAGTATCTGGGCGTCGGCCGTCGGCACATGGGTGTGGGTGCCGACGACGATCGAGACACGACCGTCGAGAAAATGCCCGAATGCCATCTTCTCGCTGGTCGCTTCGCCATGGAAGTCGACGACGATGGCCTCGACCGTACGCTTCAGCCCGTCTTCCGCGAGCCGCTGTGCCGCGAAGGCGAACGGGTCGTCGAGCGGGTCCATGAACAATCTTGCCATCGCGTGCAGCACGAGGATCTTGCGGCCGCGGCGGTCGGGAAAGACCCCCCAGCCCCGGCCGGGCGTCGCGGCGGGATAATTGTCGGGACGGAGCAACCGTTTCTCCTTGCCGAAATGCGGAATGATCTCACGCTGGTCGAAGACATGGTTGCCTGTGGTGATGACGTCCGCCCCGGCCTCGAACAACTGCTCGCAGATCTTGGGCGTGATCCCGAACCCGCCGGCCGCGTTCTCGCCGTTGACGATCGCGAAATCGATGTCGAGCCGCTCGCGCAGCCGGGGAAGCTCCTCGTACACGACGCTGCGCCCGGACCGCCCCACGACATCGCCGCAAATCAGCAACCGCATCGCCCCTCCATCATGCCGCGACGGCGCAATCGATGATCCGTTCGTCGCTCACCACCCAGTCGACCCGCATGTCGTCGGGACCCGCCGGCACGCTGGGGCGGATCTGGACATCGTAGCCGACCCCGACCGCCACGACCTCGCCATCGCGCCTCAGCGCCGAGATCGTGCGGTCGTAATAGCCGCCGCCGTAGCCCAACCGCCGCCCCGAGGGATCGACCGCCAGCAACGGCGCGATCACGATACGAGGCGTCAGCGGCGCCGCCGAGCCCGCCGGCTCATACAGCCCGAACCCGGCCTCGATCAGCGTATCGCCGGGTCGCCAGCGGCGGAAGTCCAGCGGATGGCCGCGCCCGACGACCGCCGGCAACGCGCAGGTCGCGCCGCTTTCGGCAACTGCGTGCAGAAGGGGCCGGGAATCGAGCTCGTCGCGGACCGGCCAGTAAGCGGAAACCGTCGCTCCCCGAAGCTCGTCGCCGAACCGGGAGAAAAACCGGTCGCGCACGGCGTTCGCCGCCCGGGCACGTCCCGCCAGCCGGCCGCGAATTTCGGCCATCTCCGCGCGCAACCGTTTCTTGGCTTGGGGGAGGGTCACAGCGCCGCCGGTCGATCTAATCTGCCGGACGGCGCCGCGCCGGCCGTCCCGCCATACATGTCCTCCGCGGCCTGCAACATGCAGGTGGGCGCCGTGTGCCACGGCCACGACCGCGACAGGGACAGCTCCCAAGAGGATTGTATTGGCCCCAGGGACAAATGGCTTCGCGCACCGCGCAGCGCCGCCCGCGCGATAATTAGGACCGCGCGACCTCCTCGGCAATGCCTTCGATGCGCAGGGCCACGTCCTGGATTCGGGTCGCGACGGACTTCCGGGCCTTTTCGATCGCGGCGCGCGGCTCGTCCTGGTCGGGCGAGGCAAGCCCCGCTTCGGACAGCGTGGCGTAGGCCTCCGCCAGCTCGTCGGCGATCATGAGGCTGGTCATGACGAGCAACCGAGTGTCGCCGACCTGGCCCAGGCTGGAAACCAGCGTTTCGACCCGGTCGTCGATATAGGCGGCGAGCCCGGAAAGACGCTCCTCCTGGCCCGCCTCGCAGGCAACCCGGTAGGAACGCCCGTTGATGGAAACGTCGACCTCGGGCATCGGGATCGGCCTTTCGCTATTCCGACGGGATCAGCGCGCGCAAGCGGGCGATGGCGGCATCGAGCTGGTCGGAGACCGCCCGCGTCTCGCCTTCGAGCCGCGTGTGCCGCGCGCGGGCCTCGTCAAGCTCGGCTTCGAGTTCCGGTCGCGGGTCAGCCCGGTCCCGCAGGGCGTCTTCCAGCCTGGCCAGAGCGGTTTCTAGCTTGTCCTGTGCGTCGTCGAGACGTGGCATGAGCAACCGGTGGACTGAATTCGGCGCGACAACCGCCGCGCACCATACGCCGGAGGCCGGAATAGCGTCAATCGGAGCGGCCTCCACCGTTGATCGCCGGCCGCGCTCCGGCCAGTGTTGCGCGATGGTCGAAACCCCGCCCGCGATCGTCATCCACGGCCTCGATCACGCGCTGGCCGCCTGCCGCACGGCGGACGCGCTGGGCACCGGAGTCTGCCTCAGGAGCGGGCCGGCGGCCGCGGGCTATGCCGGAGCGGCATGGTTCGCCGAGGTCGTGCGCGCCGCCCGCCGTGTCCATCCGGATGTCCGGATCGACGCGATTCTCGATTGCGGCGACTCGCCGGGGCTGGTCCTCGCGGCATTCCGCCGGTCGGTGGAGGCGGTCCTCTTCACCGGATCCCCGGCGCTGCGGAAGAAGCTGGAGGCGATTGCCGAGGCTTCGGGCGCGCGGGTCGAATCCGAAGCCGCGCCGGCCCTCGACCTCGCCGGGGAAGAGGACCCGGAAGCGGCTTGCCGAGCCTGGCTCGCCGCCGCCCGCACCCCCTGATTCGCCCCTCGCCGGTGGCATGCCCGCCGGGTTTGCGTTAGTTATTGTGCAACTCCCCCTGTTGCCTTGTTCGGAAAGGAGTCCGGAATGAGAGTGACGCAAAAGGTCAAGAAGATCCTTGCCGGTTACGAGAGCGACAACCCGGGGACCAAGGCGAATCTCGCCCGCATCCTGATGCACGGCAAGCTGGGGGGAACCGGCAGGATGGTGATCCTGCCGGTCGACCAGGGCTTCGAGCACGGACCCGCGCGCAGCTTCGCTCCCAATCCGGACGCCTACGACCCGCACTACCATTTCCAGCTTGCGGTCGATGCCGGGCTCAACGCCTATGCCGCGCCACTGGGGATGATCGAGGCCGGCGCCGACAGCTTCGCCGGCGCGGTGCCGACCATCCTCAAGGTCAACAGCGCCAACAGCCTCGCGACGGACAAGGATCAGGCGGTCCATGGCGGCGTGGGCGATGCGCTCAGGCTCGGCTGCTCCGCGATCGGCTTCACGATCTATCCAGGTTCGGAAGACCAGTACGAGATGATGGAGGAAGTCCGGGAGCTCGCCGCGGAGGCGAAGGCGGTCGGCCTCGCCGTCGTCGTCTGGTCGTACCCGCGCGGCGGAATGCTGACGAAGGAAGGCGAGACGGCGATGGACATCTGCGCCTACGCCGCCCACATCGCCTGCCTGATGGGCGCCCATATCGTCAAGGTGAAGCCGCCGACGGACGCGCTGTTCCTCGATGCGGCCAAGGGGGTCTACGAGAAGCAGGAGATCGATACGGGCACGCTGTCGGCGCGCGTCGCGCACGTCGTGCAGTCCTGTTTCAACGGGCGCCGACTGGTCGTCTTCTCGGGCGGCGAGGCCAAGGACCTCGAAGGCATCCACCGCGAGGTGAGGGCGATCCGCGACGGCGGCGGCAGCGGCTCGATCATCGGCCGCAACACATTCCAGAGGCCGCGGGCGGACGCACTCGCCATGCTCGACGGTATCGTCGGGATTTACCGGGGCAGGGCCAATCCGAACCTGCAAGCTGTATCTGATCACGCCGCCTGACCTGGGCCCAGGCGGCGCGCGGGTTTTCGCGGACATGCTTGCCGCCGCGCTCGACGCCGGCGAAGTCGCCTGCGTCCAGCTTCGCCTGAAGGAAGCCGGCGACGACGAAATCCGCCGCGCGGCGGAAATCCTGGCGCCGGTCGCGCAGTCGCGCGACGTCGCCTTCGTGATGAACGACCGTCCGGACCTCGCGGTCGAGACCGGATGCGACGGGGTCCATGTCGGCGCGGAGGACGCGCCTTACGCGGAAGCCCGCCGGGTCGTGGGCGACGACTCGATCGTGGGCGTCACCTGCAAGGCGTCCTACCACCTGGGGATGGAAGCGGCGGAGGACGGCGCCGATTACGTTGCGTTCGGCGCCTTCTTCGCGAGCGCGACCAAGAAAACGACGACGCGGGCGCCGCTCGACCTCCTCGGCACCTGGCAGTCGGTCTCCACCGTGCCCTGCGTCGCGATAGGCGGGATCACGGCGGAGAATTGCGGCCCGGTCGCTTCCGCCGGCGCGGATTTTCTCGCGGTCTCGTCGGGCGTCTGGGCTCACCCGGACGGGCCGGCGGCGGCAGTGCGCGCCTACGACTCGGCGATCAGGGCGGCGCTTTCCGGCGCCTAGCCGGGTTCGGCCACCGGCGCCCAGAGCACGTCCTCGATCCGCGCCGCGCCGGCAGCCAGCATGACCAGGCGGTCGACGCCGAGCGCGACCCCGGCGCAATCGGGAATTCCCGATCCCAGCGCGGCCAGAAAATCCTCGTCGACCGGATAGGCGTCGCCGTGGAGCTCCGTTCTGAGCGCACGAGCGGCGTCGAAGCGCGCGCGCTGCTCCACCGGATCGGTGAGCTCGCCATAGCCGTTGGCCAGCTCCAGCCCGCACACGAAGACCTCGAAGCGTTCGGCGAAGCGGCGGTCGGGAGCAAGCCGCGCCAGCGCCGCCATCGAGGCGGGATAATCATAGAGGATCGCCGGAGCGCCGACGCCGAGACGCGGCTCCACCTTGGCGAGGAAGATGCGAAAGAACACATCCTCCCAGCTGTCCCTGGGACCGGTCCAGACGTCGACCGCCCGCGCTGCGTCGATCAGCGCCGCCGGGTCGGAGGTGTCATTGATCGTCGCGGCCAGGTCGACGCCGGCATGGGCGGCGAAAGCCTCGCAAACGGATATCCGGGTCCCGGACGCGTGCGGGTCGGCGCTTCGGCCCGCCCTCGTGAAACAGGCGCGCCCCGCGGCCTCCGCGGCGGCGGCAAGCAGCTCTTCGCAATCCGCCCACAGGTCGCGGTAGTTCGCCCCTGCCCGGTACCATTCCAGCATGGTGAACTCGGGATGATGGGTGGGCGAGCGCTCCTCGTTGCGGTAGCAGCGGGCGATCTGGAAGATCTTCTCCTCGCCCGCCGCCAGCAGCTTCTTCATCGCGAATTCGGGCGACGTGTGGAGATAAACCGGCGCCACGGGACCGTCGCGGAACGGCTCGCTGATTGTGGTCTCGAAGGCGCTCAGATGGGGTTCCAGCCCGGGCGAAACCTGGAGCGCCGGGGTCTCGACCTCGACGAAGCCGCGCTCGTCGAAGAACCGCCTGATCGCCGCGACGACCTTAGCCCGCGTGAGCAGGTTTGGCCGCTTCTCGGCGTGACGGTCGGGCCGCCACCAGGACGGCTCAACCATGGCGTTTCGCGAACTCCGACATGGCGCGATAATGCCCGTTCCGGCTGAGAGGGGTAAGGGTGGCGGACGGAACCATGCGCAGCGGCCGCGCGCTGGGCGCGGCCGGGCTGATCCCGGCGGAGCGGGTGCACGAAGCCGATTCCGTCGCCCGCCGCTATGCCGTCGCGGTCACCCCGCAGGTCGCGCGGCTGATCGATCCCGGCGCGGCGGACGATCCGATCGCACGCCAGTATCTCCCCGACCCGCGCGAGCTCACGCGCATGCCGGAGGAACGCGACGACCCGATCGGCGACGACGCGCATTCGCCGCTCCCGGGCCTGGTGCACCGCTACCCGGACCGGGTGCTGTTGATGCCGACGACGGCATGCCCGGTCTATTGCCGGTTCTGCTTCCGCCGCGAGCGCGTCGGCCACGGCGCGACGACGATGTCGGCGGCGGAAATCGACGAGGCACTAGCCTATATCGCCGCCCGACCCGGAATCCGGGAGGTGATCCTGACCGGCGGCGATCCTCTCATCCTGTCGCCGCGCCGCCTCGGCTCGATCCTGCGACGGACGGCGGCAATCGACACCGTGGAGGTTCTCCGCATCCACAGCCGGGTTCCCGTGGCCGACCCGGGACGCGTGGACGAAGCAACGATCGCGGCGCTGCGCCAGCACGTTCCGGTCTATGTCCTTGTCCACTGCAACCATTCGCGCGAGATCGACGCGTCGGCGGCCGACGCGCTCGCCGCGCTCGCCGAAGCGGGAATCCCCCTTCTCGGCCAAACGGTGCTCCTGCGGGGCGTCAACGACGACGCAAAGACGCTTGAAACGCTCTTCCGTACGATGGTGCGCCACCGGGTTCGGCCCTACTACCTGCATCATCCGGACCTTGCGCCGGGCACGGCGCATTTCAGGCTGTCGATCGAGGAAGGCCAGGCGCTCATGCGCGACTTGCGCGGCCGAGTCTCGGGCCTGTGCCAGCCGACCTATGTCGTCGACATACCCGGCGGTTACGGCAAGGCCCCGGTCGGCCCCGCTTTCCAGGAGGAGGGCGGCGCGCTTCGCGATTGGCGGGGAGAGGTCCACGACGTGCCACTGAGCTAGCCGTTTCGTTGCCTCGCAATCGGCAAGTTGATAGGTTCCGGCCCCCTCGGAGAGGCGGCGAGTTCCATGAAGGTCAACGCAAACACGATCCGGCCCGGCCACGTGATCGAGCACGACGGAAAGCAGTGGAGCGTGCTCAAGATCCAGATCCTGCAGCCCGGCAAGGGCGGCGCGTTCGTCCAGGTGGAGATGCGGGACGTAATGTCCGGCATCAAGAGCAACGAGCGATTCCGCACCCAGGAATCGGTCGAGAAGCTGATGGTGGACGAGAAATCCTGCACCTATCTCTATCGCGCCGACGACGCGGTGACGCTCATGGACGCCGAGACATACGAGCAGTTCGAGCTTCCGGTCGGCATGATCGGCGATCCTGCGGCCTATCTGCAGGACGGCATGACGATCACGCTCGATCTGATCGACGGCAAGCCGGTCTCGGCCCGGCTGCCGCAGCAGGTGACGATGACGGTTACGGAGGCGGAGCCGGTGGTCAAAGGCCAGACCGCGTCGTCGTCCTACAAGCCAGCGGTTCTCGAAAACGGGGAGCGGGTGATGGTGCCGCCGCATATCGAGGCGGGGACGAAAGTCGTCGTCAACACCGAGGAAGGCACCTATGTCGAGCGCGCCAAGGGCTGATCGGCGCGGGACGGGACCGACTCAATGCCTTCGGCCACGATCAACGTGATGGAAGCCGCCGCGCGCAAGGCCGCGCGTGGGCTGATACGCGATTTCGGCGAGGTCGAGAACCTCCAGGTCTCGCGCAAGGGACCGGCGGATTTCGTTACCGAGGCGGATCGCCGGGCGGAACGCATCCTCCGCGCGGAACTTGCCAAGGCGCGGCCGGGGTTCGGCTTTCTCATGGAAGAATCGGGAGAGACGGAGGGCGAGGATACTCGCCGACGCTGGATCGTCGACCCGCTCGACGGAACCACCAACTTCCTCCACGGAATCCCCCATTTCGCCATCTCCATCGGGCTGGAGGAAGACGGCGCCATGGTCGCGGGCGTGGTCTACGAGCCGCTGCGCGACGAGTTGTTCTGGGCCGAGAAGGGAGTCGGATGCTATCTCAACCGCCGCCGCCTTCGGGTCTCCTCGCGCCGACGGCTGCCGGAGGCGGTGCTGGCCACCGGCATCCCGTTCAAGGGCCGGTCGGGCAAGGCCGCGTTCCTCGCCACCGTCGAGAAAGCCATCGACAACACCGCCGGCATCAGACGGTTCGGTTCGGCCGCCCTCGACCTCGCCTATGTCGCGGCCGGGCGCTATGACGGCTTCTGGGAGTTCGGGCTCTCGCCGTGGGACGTTGCCGCGGGGATCGTGCTGGTCCGGGAAGCGGGCGGGTTCGTTACCGACATATCCGGTCGCCCGGCGGCGATCCAGGGCGCTTCCATAGTGGCGGCCAACGACCGGCTGCACGCCCCGATCCGGCAAATGCTGCACGACAGCCTGAAGGAATCCGATCTCGCCCTGGCGAGCTAAGCCGCTGAAACGTGCGTAACGGAAGACGCGGGACTTCACCCATCGCGCGATCGATGAAGCCTGCGAACGCCATAATATCGCCAATGTTTTGACGTTAATGCCCTCTCTCCGCTGGTTGCCGAAGCTCGCGTATTTGCCCCAGCGTCACGTTCTTACCAAGATGCCCGGATAATCATCCGATGCCGAATTATCAACGCTCGATGGAGTAGGAAGAACGACATGCAAGCCTGCTGGGCGACCCCTAGTCCGATCTCGCTCTCGCGAGTCGTGGAGCATAAACTCCCTTGCTTCGGCCGCTGAGCGCAGCGGTCCGGACAGACGGCGCGCGGGGTCCCGCGCGATGCCGAAAGACTGCGTGAGATGACGAGCCCCAGACGCTACCTGACCAGGATGATCGTGTTCGTGCTCGCCGTGGCGGCGGTGGCGGGCGCGCTCTACGAACCGCTGCTCGGCGCCTTCTACGCGAACCCGGCCCTCAACGGCCTGATCGTCGGCGTGCTGGTGCTCGGCATCGCGTACAGCTTCCGCCAGGTGATGACACTGCGGCGCGAGGTCAACTGGATCGTGAACGTGCGCACGGGGAGGCCGGGGATCTCGGTCCAGGCCGCGCCCCGCCTGCTCGCCCCGCTGGCGGCGATCCTCGGCGAACAGACCCGACGATTCCGCCTTTCGGCGCTCGCGCTGCGATCGTTGCTCGACGGCATATCGGCGCGGCTCGACGAACAGCGCGACATCGCGCGCTACACGATCGGTCTGCTGATCTTCCTCGGCCTGCTCGGCACCTTCTGGGGCCTGTTGCAAACCATCGACTCCGTCGGCGGCGTTATCGCGGGTCTCAGCGTCGGCGGCGACAGCGATCTGAACGCGGTCTTTACGAATTTGAAAGCGGGGCTTCAGGCGCCGCTCGCGGGCATGGGGACGGCGTTCTCGTCCTCGCTCTTCGGCTTGGCCGGATCGCTCGTTCTGGGATTTCTCGAGCTCCAGGCGAGCCAGGCGCAGAACCGTTTCTTCAACGATCTGGAAGACTGGCTCGCCGGACAGACCCGCCTTTCCGGCGGCGGCGGCGCCGCGGGGATCGATCAGGATCAGGCGGTTCCGGCCTATGTGCAGGCGCTGCTCGAACAGACCGCCGACAGTCTGGAAAGCCTGCAACGCACCATCGACCGGGGCGAGGAGAGCCGCATCTCGGCGAACCAGTCGATGGCGGTGCTGGCTGAAAACCTGTCGGCGCTGACCGACCAGATGCGCGCGGAACAGGCGCTCATGAAGCAGCTTGCGGAAGGCCAGTTGGAACTCGGACCGATCCTGGCCAAGCTCGCCGACACCCGAGCCAGCAGCAATTTCGACGAGAACTTGCAACAGCACATCCGCAATATCGACGTCCATCTGGCACGGCTCATGGAACAGCTTTCCGCCGGGCGTTCCGAGATGGTGCAGGAGCTGAGAACCGAAATCCGCGTGCTGTCGCGCACGATCGCCGCGATCGGGCGTAACCAGTCGGAATAGGGCCGCGGGAAGGGCCGGAAGATGGCCGTCGGCAGAACCAGACAACAATCGAGCGCCGATATCTGGCCCGGCTTCGTGGATGCGCTGGCGGCGCTTCTGATCATCGTCATCTTTCTGCTGATGGTGTTTACTCTCGCCCAGTATTTCCTGAGCGATATCCTGACCGGCCGCGACCGCGCGCTGGACAGGCTCAACCGGCAGGTCGCGCAGCTCACGGAGATGCTGTCCCTCGAACAGGCCGAGAATACGGAGCTGGAGTCTTCGGTCTCCCGGCTCACCCTTCAGCTCGCGGAGTTGACCGGGGAGCGCGACAGACTGTCCGGCCAGTTGGCGGAGCTCCTGCCGGAAAGAGACATGCTGACTAACGAGATCGCGGCGCTTACGACGGAGCGCGACGCGCTCAAGGCCGCCTCCGTCAAGACCGCCGCGGAGCTCGAAGAGGCATACAAGACCATCGGCGCGGACAAGGAAAAGATCGAGCTTCAGCTCCGCCGCCTCGCGAGCCTGGAGCGCGACATTGCCGCGCTGCGGGAAGTCCGCGACGCATTGGAGAAGAAGGTCGCCGGTCTGGAGGACTCGCTCCAGTCCCGCGACCGGGAGCTGGGCGCGCTGCGCGACCGGTCGAAGGAGCTTGCCGCGGAACTTGCCTCGTCCGAGGAGCGGACCCGCCTCGCCCAGCGCGAAATCGACGAGCGGGAAATCAGGCTGCGCGACCTCGGAGCGCGCGCGAGCCGGGCCGAGGAAGCGCTCAGCGCCGAGGAGGCGGTCTCGGCGGAAGCGCAGGAGCAGGTCCGCATCCTCAATCTCCAGATCGCGGCGCTGCGTCAGCAGCTCGCGCGCATCGAAGAAGCTCTCCAAGTATCGGAAAAAAAGGCCAAGGAACAGAACGTCCAGATCGTGAACCTGTCCAGGCGCCTCAACGCCGCGCTCGCCAGCAAGGTGCAGGAACTCGCCAACTTCCGCTCGGAGTTCTTCGGCCGGCTCCGCAAGGCGCTGGGAAACCGCAGCGACGTCCGGATCGTCGGCGACCGCTTCGTCTTCCAGTCGGAGGTGCTGTTCCCCTCGGGCGAGGCCAGGCTCCAGCCCGGCGGACGCGTGCAGATCGACAAGCTGGCCAATACGATCAAGGAGATCGCGGCGAAGATACCGACCGACATCAACTGGGTGCTGCGGGTCGATGGCCACACCGACCGCTTGCCGATCAAGACACCGGCCTATCCGTCGAACTGGGAGCTCTCCACCGGACGCGCGATCGCGGTGGTCAAATATCTGATCGATCGCGGCGTCCCGGCCACCCGGCTGGCGGCGACCGGGTTCGGCGAGTTCCAGCCGATCGACCCGGGCAGCACGATCGCCGCCTTCAAGCGCAACCGGCGCATCGAGTTCAAGCTGACCCAGCGCTGAGTTGCGCGATGCCGGCGGGAGCCGCGTCGCCGAACTGGAGCGCGGCGAGCCGGGCGTAGAGGCGGTTGCCCCGTATCAGTTCGGCGTGGCTGCCGATTGCGTCGATGCGACCCTCGTCGAGGACGACGATCCTGTCGGCCGCCTGCACCGTGGCCAGCCGGTGCGCGATGACGAGCGTCGTCCGCCCCGCCATCAGCCGGTCGAGTGCGTCCTGGACCAGGCGTTCGCTTTCGGAATCGAGCGCGCTGGTCGCCTCGTCGAGCAGCAGGATCGCAGGGTCGCGCAGGAGCGCCCGCGCGATCGCGATGCGTTGCCGTTGCCCGCCGGAGAGGCGCACCCCCTTCTCGCCGAGGAACGTGTCGAAGCCGTCCGGCAGCGCGTCGAGAAATTCCGCCGCGGCCGCGGCTTCGGCGGCCGCCCGGACCTCGTCCGCGGTCGCGCCGGGCCGGCCGTAGCGGATGTTTTCCCAGGCATCGGCGGAAAAGATGAACGGCTCCTGCGCGACGAGTCCGATACGCGCGCGCAGCTCCACCGGGTCGGCCTCGCGCAGATCGACGCCGTCGATCCGCACCTGCCCGTCCGCGGGATCGTAGAACCGAAGAAGGAGTTCGAAGACGGTCGACTTGCCCGCACCGGACGGCCCCACGAGCGCAACCCGCTCGCCCGCCGCGACATCGAAGCTCGCCGCGTCCAGCGCGGCTGTATCGGGGCGGGACGGGTAGTGGAAACGAACTTCTTCGAAGTAGATGGTGCCCACGGGCGGATCGGGCAAAGGGACAGGCTCGGGAGGCGCGGCAATCTCGGAGTCGATGCGCATGAGCTCGAGCAGGCGCTCGGTCGCCCCCGCGGCGCGCTGCAAATCGCCGATTACCTCGCTCACAGCGCCCACCGACCCGGCCACTACCACCGCGTAGAAGACGAAGGCCGACAATTCCCCGGGCGAGATCCGACCATCCATCACGTCATGCCCGCCGATCCAGAGGATCACGCCAACGGCGCTGAACACGGTGACGATCACGAACGCGGTCAGGAGCCCGCGCGCCATGTTGCGCCTGAGGGCCGTCGCGAGCGCGTCGTCGACCCGCGCGCCGAACCGCTGTCCGTCGATCAGCTCGTGACCGAAGGCCTGCACGGTGCGGATCGCGTTCAGCGTCTCCTCGCCATGCGCCGAGATGTCGGCGACGCGGTCCTGGCTTGCACGCGACAGGCGGCGGACCCGGCGGCCGAAGAAAACGATGGGGAGCACCACGAACGGCACGATCAGGAACACAAGACCGGCGAGCCGAGGGCTCGTGACGAACAGCATCACCGTCCCCCCGAGGAACAGGAGGACGTTTCTCAGCGCCACCGAGACCGAGGAGCCGACCACCACCTGAAGAAGCGTGGTGTCGGTGGTCAGCCGCGAAAGCACCTCGCCCACACGCGCGGACTCGAAGAAGAATGCGCTGAGCGCGAGCATGCGCTCGAAAACCGCGCGCCGCATGTCGGCGACCACGCGCTCACCGACCCAAGCAACCAGATAGAAGCGCCCGAACGTCGCGGCCGCCAGCAGCGCTATAATGACGAAGAGCCCGAAGAGCGCGCGGTCGAGCAGCGCCCCGTCGCCGGCCCCGAAACCCTCGTCGATCAGCGCCCGGAGACCCTGCCCGAGAACCAGGACGGAGCCGGCGGCCACGATCAGCGCCAGACCGGCGCCGGCGATCCGCACTCGGTACGGTGCGAGCCAGGGCGCGAGCGCGCGCAGGCTGCGGATGCTACCGCGGCCGCGCTCGTCGGCGCCGCCGGTTTCACGTTCGGCCAGTTCCCGTCTCCGAGGCTTGTAAACCCAAACGCCTTCCGATATATACCCGCGGCCCCGCCGGAGACGCGACGATGAAGAAGGACATCCACCCGGACTACCACGAAATCACCGTGGTGATGACGGACGGAACGACCTACACGACCCGGTCGACCTACGGCAATGAGGGCGACACGGTCAAACTCGACATCGACCCCAAGACGCACCCCGCCTGGACCGGCGGGCAGCAGCGGCTGGTCGATACCGGTGGCCAGGTGGCGAAATTCAACAAACGGTTCAAGGACCTCGGCATCGGCTGAACCGCCGGCAGCCATCCGCGCGTTACCCGGTCGCCGCCTAGTTCTTCCCGCTTCCGAAAATCCCCTCTTGCCTGACCGCGTTCCTGCGCCGTGCCGCCGTTTCGCGGCAGGGGCCTACACCCAGTCCTGGGCCGCAGAGCCGAGCTCGCCGAGGCTGGGCGTTCAACCTTCATCGGGCAAGACCGTGTTGAAGAAGTCCAGAATCCGCCGGTCGATCCGGGACAGAAATGCGCGTCGGTCGAACCCCTCGGGATCTCTTGCCGGAGCGCCGATTTCGTCGGTCATTGCCTCGGGAAAGGGCGAAATGAAGGCAAAATGATGGGCATTGGGGTGGACGACCGGATGTCCCTTGTTTCCCATCAGCCTCTCGATATTGTCGGCATGCCACGGCCTGCGCAGGATCCGGTCCGCATCGAGGCGGTGGATCTGCGCGGGCGCCGCCACGCCCCCGAAGGCGCCGTCGCCGAACAGCGCGCCGACCGGGGCAACGGCCGCGACGGCGCCGATCCGCCTGTCCGACAAATCGGGCAGCGGACCGCCGCCGCTGTCGCCGGACCGGCCATAGGCGCAAAACCCGGCGTCCTCCTCGCGATTCCGTGTGCAGTGCCGGATCAGGAGCCGCGTATCCCCCTTGCCGCCGATCAGGGCAAGCACGGTGTAGCCGCCGGCGGAATGCCCGACGGCTCCGATGCGGCCCGGGTGGATGCGCGGCCCGAACTCCGGATCGTTTAGCAAACGGTCGAGTGTCGCACTCAACTGTCGCGGGCGGCGGATCCAGTTCGCCGACGTGCCGCTGTACCGGTTGTCCCGCCAGTTGTCGCCCGCGTGCTCCGGCGCCGCCACGACATAGCCATCCCGCGCGAGCCGGATCGCCGTGTCCCGATGGTTCAGCCGGCCGCCGCCGGTCCCGTGCGAGATCAGGACGAGACCGTAGCGCCCCGCGCCGACCGGCGCTCCCCGGGTCGCCGCTATGACGAACGGACCGATGACGGTGCGCCCGGAGCGCATGTCCGTCGGATACCAGAGCGCGACGGTCAGCCCCTCGCCGTCGGCTTCGACCGCGATATCGCGGAAGCCCACGTCATCGGCTCTCGCGCCGGCAACCGCGAACGAACAGACAATGAGGAACGCGGCGGCAAGGCGCGCGTTCACTCCCACCCCCGGCGCGTCAGAAGGTCGGAGAACGTCACGATGCCACGGGCGTGCCGCAATATGCGCTCGGCGAGAATGCGCGGTTCGCCGACGGCGGACGGCCCGGCCCCGCCGAGAGACGGGATGGGCAGGCTTGCGGCGCAGGCGACGACCAGCGAGAGAGAGACGGCGAAGCGGCGGTATACCCGGGGCACAACTCGCTGCCTCATATCATCCCGGCGCCGTCCCGATAAGAACGGGCCGCCAGGAGAGCTGCGGCGGCCCGGTAAGTTGGGCCTGTCGGCCGGGTGGACGCCCGGGGTCGGCGTCCGAGGGGCTAGAATGCAGAAGGATATGATCCCCGATTGTGGCCGCCGCCGGTCGGGAATGGGGCAATATTGTGATTTCGCCGGCGCCCGAACCCCGGGACGCCCGCCGGCCGGGGCGGGGCGGGCGAATAACCCCTCGCCATCGCGGCGCTGGCAGGCTATCCATCGGTCAGGACAAGGGATTTCGTGACGCGGAGGAACCGGCGGTGAGCGGCACAGGACAGGATCGGTTGAAGGCACGGCGCGCACTCCAGGCGAGCGCGGAGAGTTACGACTACTACGCGCTGGACGCCGTGCGCGAAGCGGGGATCGGCGACGTCTCCCGCCTGCCCTACTCGATGAAGGTCCTGCTGGAGAACCTGCTGCGCCACGAGGATGGCCGAACCGTGACGGTCGCGGATATCGAGGCCTGCGCCGCCTGGCTGAAAACGCGATCCTCGACGCACGAGATCGCGTTCCACCCCGCGCGCACCTTGCTGCAGGACTTCACCGGCGTGCCGGCGGTGGTGGACCTTGCCGCGATGCGCCAGGCGATGGCCGATCTGGGCGGCGATCCCCAGAAGATCAACCCGCTGGCCACCGTCGACCTGGTGATCGACCACTCGGTGATGGTCGACAGCTTCGGCTCGGACGATGCGTTCGCCGCCAACGTGGACCGCGAATTCGAACGCAATCAGGAGCGCTACTCCTTCCTTCACTGGGGCTCGAAGGCGTTCAGCAACTTCCGCGTGGTGCCGCCCGGCACCGGCATCTGCCACCAGGTCAATCTCGAATACCTCGCCCAGACCGTTTGGACCCGCGGGGACGGCGACCGAACTCTTGCCTATCCGGACACGCTGGTTGGAACCGACAGCCACACCACGATGATCAACGGGCTTTCGGTGCTCGGCTGGGGCGTCGGCGGGATCGAGGCGGAGGCGGCGATGCTCGGCCAGCCGATATCGATGCTGCTGCCGGAGGTCATCGGGTTCAGATTCGAGGGGACGCCGCGCGAGGGGACCACGGCAACCGATATCGTGCTGACCGTGACGCAGATGCTGCGCGCCAGGGGCGTGGTCGGGAAGTTCGTCGAGTTCTACGGGCCGGGGCTGGGCGAGCTCACTCTCGCCGACAGGGCGACCATCGCGAACATGGCGCCCGAATACGGCGCCACCTGCGGCTTCTTTCCGATCGACGCGGAGACCTGCGCCTATCTGCGGCTCACCGGGCGCGACGACGACCGGATCGCTCTGGTCGAGGCCTATGCCAGGGCGCAGGGGCTGTGGCGTGCCGCCGGTACGCCCGATCCGGAGTTTACCGACACGCTCGACCTCGACCTCGGTACGGTCGAGCCATCGCTTGCCGGACCCAAGCGGCCGCAGGACAAGGTGGCGCTGTCCGGCGCGGCGACGGCGTTTTCCACCGCGCTCGCCGAGCTGGGCGGTTCGGATCGTACGCAGCCCGCGGAAGGCACGGATTTCGCGGTGGAGGACGGCCACGTCGTGATCGCGGCGATCACGAGCTGCACCAACACGTCCAACCCGTCGGTGATGGTGGGTGCCGGCCTCGCCGCCCGCAAGGCGCGCGCACTCGGGCTCAAGGTGAAGCCCTGGGTGAAGACCTCGCTCGCGCCGGGCAGCCAGGTGGTCAGCGACTATCTCGCCGCGGCCGGCCTGCAGGAGGACCTCGACGCGCTCGGCTTCAACCTCGTCGGCTATGGCTGCACCTCCTGCATCGGCAATTCGGGTCCGCTGCCCGAACCGGTGGCCGACGCGATCGACGAGGGGGATCTGGTTGTAGGCGCGGTCCTTTCGGGTAACCGCAATTTCGAAGGGCGGGTCCATGCCCAGGTTCGCGCCAACTATCTCGCTTCCCCGCCGCTGGTGGTCGCCTATGCGATCGCGGGTTCTCTC
Organism: Alphaproteobacteria bacterium; assembly: GCA_965202835.1. Lineage (GTDB taxonomy): Bacteria > Pseudomonadota > Alphaproteobacteria > MPNO01 > MPNO01 > MPNO01. The sequence continues at coordinate 261,778 of CBDBCA010000006.1, forward strand.
AAGGCGGACATCGTCAACGACCCGCTCGGGCAAACTCCGGGCGGCGCGCCGGTCTATCTGAAAGACATCTGGCCCTCGAACAGGGAGATCGCCGACACGCTGGCGACCGCGCTCACCCCGGAGATGTTCCGCGCGCGCTACGCCAACGTCTCGGAGGGCCCCGCCGCGTGGCGGGCGATCTCCTCGACGCCGTCGGAGACCTTCGACTGGCAGGATTCCAGCACCTATGTGCGTCATCCGACCTTCTTCAAGGACATGGCGCCGGAACCGACGCCGATGGACGACATAAGGGGGGCGCGCGCCATCGCGATGCTGGGCGACTCGGTCACCACCGACCACATCTCGCCCGCCGGCAGCATCGCCCGGCAAAGCCCGGCCGGCGACTACCTGCTGGAGCGCCAGGTGCGGCCGGCGTCGTTCAACTCATACGGGTCCAGGCGCGGCAATCACGAGATCATGATGCGCGGGACCTTCGCCAATATCCGCATCCGCAACGAGATGGTGCCGGGGATCGAAGGCGGGATGACGCGCCACATCGACGGCGGCGATCCGCAGCCGATCTACGAGGCCGCGATGCGCTACCGCGACGCCGGAGTGCCCCTGGTGGTCGTTGCCGGCAAGGAATACGGCACCGGGTCGTCCCGCGACTGGGCGGCCAAGGGAACCCGCCTCCTCGGTATCAGGGCGGTCATCGCCGAGAGCTTCGAGCGCATCCACCGGTCGAACCTGGTCGGCATGGGCGTGTTGCCGCTGGAGTTCAAGCCGGGCACCACCCGCAAGACGCTCGCCCTCGACGGCTCGGAGAGCTTCGACATCACCGACGTCTCGGGCGGGATCACGCCTCGCATGGATATCGGCTGCCGGATTGCCAGGGCCGACGGGTCGACCGTCGAAATCCCGCTCACCTGCCGCATCGATACGCTCGACGAGGCGGAGTACTACCGCCACGGAGGCATCCTGCAATACGTGATCCGCAACATGCTGGAAGCGGCCTGAACCGGTCGTCCTTCAGCCGGTCTCGAGCCCCCGGGCCAGCGCCTCGCACATGCGCCTGGAGAAGGCGGCGGGATCGGGCAGCTTCTCGCCCTCCATGATGCGCGCCTGATCGAGCACCAGCCAGGCGGTGTCGGAGAGCCGCTGGGCCGTGGCGTCCTTGCCGACCGCTTCGGCGAGGCTACGAATCAGAGCGTGTCTCGGGTTGATCTCCAGGATCCGCTTGAAGCCGGTGTCGAGCTGCCGGTGCTGCTTCAGCAGGCGTTCGAGATTGATATCGAGATCGCCCTCGTCGGCCACCAGGCAGGCGGCGCTTTCCGTCAGGCGGTCGGACGCGCGGACGTCTTTGACCTCGTCCTTGAGCGCGAGCTTGAACATCGCGATCACGCTGTCCACCCGCCCCTGGTCGACCGCTTCCTCGCCCTCGTCCGAATCTCCTTCGCCCTCGACTGAGATATCGGCGAGGTCCGCGCTCGCCCGGGTAGCGGATTTGAACTCCTTGTCGGCATAGGTTCCGACCGCCGGAATCCAGAACTCGTCGACCGGGTCGGTCAGCAGCAGCACCTCGATCCCGCGTGCACGGAAGCCTTCGAGTTGCGGGCTGCGGCGAACCGCTTCGAGATCCTCGCCGGCGATGTAGTAGATCGCCTCCTGGCCCTCCTTCATGCGCTCGACATAGGCGCCGAGCCCGACCGGACCGTTGCCGGCCGTGCTGTGGAACCGGGCGAGCTTGAGAATTTCGTCGCGGTTTTCCGGGTCCTCGTAGACGCCCTCCTTCAGGACCGGGCCGAAATTTTCCCAGAACTCCGCGTAACCCTCGGGGTCCGCCTCCGCCTTTCCGGACAGCTCCCCGAGCACGCGCCTGACGATCGCCGTTCGCATGCGGGCCAGCAGCGGGTTGTTCTGCAGCATCTCGCGACTGATGTTGAGCGGCAGATCCTCGCTGTCGACCAGCCCGCGCAGGAAGCGTAGCCATTGCGGCAGCAGCTCGACGCAATCGTCGGTGACGAAAACGCGCTTCACGTAGAGCTTCACCGCATGCTTGCGCTCCGGGTTGAAAAGGTCGAACGGGCGCTGCGAGGGAACGAAGACCAGCGTGGTGTATTCGTGGGTCCCCTCGGCCCGCCAATGGATGGTTAGCCACGGCTCATCGAAGGCGTGCCCGACATGGCGGTAGAACTCCATGTACTGGTCTTCGGTGATTTCCGATCTCGGCCGGGCCCACAGGGCGGAGGCCTCGTTGACCGTGTCCTCGTTGTCGTCTTCGACGAGCGCGATGGGCAGGGCGATGTGATCGGAGTATGTCTTGACGATACCGCGCAGGGTGCCGGGCTCGAGGAATTCGTCCTCGCCGGCGCGGATGTGGATCGTCACAGTGGTCCCGCGCGCCTCACGCTCGGCCTCGCCGATCATGAACTCGCCGAGCCCTTCGGAAGCCCAGCGCCAGGCCTGCTCCTCGCCGGCGCGTCGGCTCACGACCTCGACCCGGTCGGCCACCATGAACGCCGAATAAAAGCCGACGCCGAACTGGCCGATCAGCGCCACGTCCTTGGCCGCGTCGCCCGACAGCTCTTCCAGATAGGCGCTGGTGCCCGACCGCGCGATCGTGCCGAGATCGGCGATCAGCCCGTCGCGGTTCATGCCGATCCCGTTATCGGCGACCGATACGGTCCGCGCGGCAGCGTCGAGCTCGATCCGTACCCGGAACTCGGGATCGTCCTCGATCAGCGCCGGCTCGGTGATCGCTTCGTAGCGCAGTCGGTCGCACGCGTCCGACGCGTTCGAGATCAGCTCGCGCAGGAATATCCGCTTCTCGCTGTAAAGCGAGTTGGCGACGATTCGGAGCAGTCGGGAGACTTCCGTCTGGAAGCTCAGCTTCTCCTCGCCCATCGATTCCTCTCCACCCTGTCGAATTGAACGGCCGTCCCCGTTGGCCGCAACAAGCGAAGATATGCGCAAGCAGTCCCGCGCTTGCAAGACCCGCAAGACCTTGCTTTTGCGACCGCAATTGCGGATTGTAGGAACATGTCCGCTACCGGGCCGCGCACCTCCGTCACCGCCGTTCTTGGCCCGACGAATACCGGAAAAACCCATTTCGCGATCGAGCGGCTGGTCAGCCATCCGAACGGCGTGATCGGCTTTCCGCTCAGGCTTCTGGCGCGCGAGAACTACGACCGCGTGGTCCGTCTCAAGGGCGCGCGCGGTGTCGCCCTGGTCACCGGCGAGGAGAAGATCGTGCCCGCCAGGGCGCGCTATTTCCTGTGCACCGCCGAATCGATGCCGCTGGAGCGCAGCTTCGACTTCCTCGCCATAGACGAGATCCAGATGTGCGGCGATCCCGAGCGCGGCCACGTCTTCACCGACCGGCTGCTGCGCGCGCGGGGAGAGGCGGAAACCATGTTGCTGGGCGCCGACACCATGCGCCCGCTGATCCGTAAGCTGGTGCCCGACGCGGAATTCGTGAGCCGCCCCCGCCTGTCGCGTCTCGGCTACGCGGGAACCAGGAAGCTCACCCGTTTGCCGCCGCGCAGCGCGGTGATCGCGTTCTCCGCGGGCCGGGTATACGAGATCGCGGAGCTGCTCCGGCGCCAGCGCGGCGGCGCGGCCATCGTCCTCGGGGCGCTCAGCCCGCGCACCCGCAACGCCCAGGTCGGGATGTATCAGGCGGGCGAAGTCGACTTCCTGGTAGCCACCGACGCGATCGGCATGGGACTCAACATGCGGGTGGACCACGTCGCCTTCTTCGAACGCAAGAAGTTCGACGGCAGGCTCCACCGGGAGCTCGGGGTCTCCGAACTCGCCCAGATCGCAGGCCGGGCGGGCCGTTACATGAACGACGGCACGTTCGGCACGACGGCAGGTCTCGATGGGTTCGAGCCGGAGACGGTCGAGGCCATCGAGAACCACAGTTTCAAGCCCCTGACCGCAATCCAGTGGCGTAACGCCGATCTCGCATTCCGGTCTCCGGAAGCGCTGCTTGAGAGCCTCGATGCCTCTCCGCCGCGCCCGGAACTGGTGCGGGCGCGCGAGGGCGACGACCGGCGCGCGCTGGCAGCCCTTCTCGGCGACGACGCCATCCGCAACCGCACCACCGGCCCGGCGTCTCTCCGGCTGCTTTGGGAAGTCTGCCAGATCCCGGACTACCGCAAGACCATGGCGGAAGAGCACACCCGGCTTCTCGCCACCGTGTTCGGCCATCTGTCGGGTCCCGCGGAGCGGCTGCCGACCGACTGGATCGCCGGCCAGATCGCCGGCCTCGACCGGACCGAGGGAGAGATCGACACGTTGATGGCGCGTATCGCCCATGTGCGCACCTGGACGTATATCGCCCATCGCGGCGACTGGGTCGACGACGGCAAGGCCTGGCAAGGGCGGGCGCGGGCGATCGAGGACCGCCTGTCTGACGCGCTGCACGAACGTCTCACCCAGCGCTTCGTCGACCGTCGCGCGGCGCTCCTCAACCGGGCGCGCGACAAACCGTCCCGCGGCGCGAACGTGGACGCGGAAGGGACGGTGCGCGTCGCCGGCGAGATCGTCGGGCGGCTGGAGGGTTTGCGCTTCGTCTCCAACGGTCCGGAGAGCGCGTTGACCGAACGGGAGGCCATGGCCTTGGCCGGGAACCTGCTGCGCGGCCGGCTCCAGGATGTCGCTGCCCTCCTTGCCGCCGATCCGGACGACGCCTTTACGCTCCGGGAGGACGGCTCGATCTTCTGGCGCGGAGCGACCGTTGCTCGGCTCGTTGCCGGGGCCGGCATTCTCGAACCGCAAGTCGCGTTGAAGACCGATGACGTTCTCGACAAGGATTCCGGGATGCGCGCGCGTCGGCGGATCGAGCGCTGGCTCACTGTCTATCTGGAAACCGGGTTCACACCGCTGGTCGCGGTCCGCGACGCCGGGTTCTCCAGAGCGGCTCGGGGGCTCGCCTACCAGCTGGTCGAGGCACTGGGTTCGCTACCCCGGCACCCCGTCCGTTCGCTGATAGCGGATCTCGACGCGAAGGACCGGCGGCGCATGCGGGCGCTGGGCGTCCGGTTCGGTATGGAGGCGGTCTACCTGCCGGCGCTGATCAAACCCAAACCGGCCGGGCTCCGCGCGCTCCTTTGGTCGATCCATAACGGATTTCCAGCCCGCCCGGCCCCACCGCCCGGCTTGTGTTCGGTGGCGCCCGATGCCGACGTCGATCCTTCGTTCTACGCGGCTTGCGGCTATCCGATCGTCGGCGGAAGGGCCGTCCGGGTCGACATGCTCGACCGCCTCGCCATCGCGCTTGCCCGTGCCGCGCGCAAAGGACCCGTAGAGCTCACCCCGGCGATGCTTTCGCTTGTGGGAATCACGGAAGAGCAGGCGGTTCCGATATTGGGCGATCTGGGTTACAGCCCGCGGAACGGCATGGATGACGCCCGCTTCGTTCGCTCGAGCCGCAAACGGGTGGCTGTGCAACGGTCCCGGAAGATGCGCGACCCGTCGTCGCCGTTCGCCAAGCTCCGGGAACTCGGGAAGCCCGCATGACCAACGACGCCATACGGGTCGACAAGTGGCTCTGGTATGCCCGGCTGTTCAAGAGCCGGACGAGCGCGAGCCGGCTTTGCCGGGAAGGGCGGATCCGGGTGGACGGACGGATCATCAGAAAGGCCGATCACCGGGTGACGCCGGGCGACGTGCTTACCGTTCCGACCGCGCGGGACATCAGGGTGGTCCGGGTGCTTGCGGTCGGGACCCGGCGCGGACCGCCCGCCGAGGCCAGATCGCTCTACGAAACCATCCCGCCGGAGGCGGTCGCGCCGTGATCAACCGGTTAAGGGACCTCCTCGGCGACCGCGGGACGCGAGCACGCCCGGCGCAGGACTCGCCGACGCATGACACCCTTCAGGTCGCCGCGGCCGCTTTGCTGGTCCACGCCGCCTGCGTGGATGCCAGCTTCGACGAGGTCGAACGCCGCCGGATTCTCGACATCCTGCTTCGCCGCTTCTCGCTCAAGCCGAAGGAGGCCGAAACCTTGCTCACCGCCGCCGAAGACAAGGCGGACGGCGCGGTGCAGATCCTCGGCTTCACCCGCCAAGTGAAGGACAACTACAGCTACGAGGAGCGCATCGCGCTGGTCGAGATGCTGTGGGAGGTCGTGCTCGCCGACGGCCGGGTCGATGCGCACGAGGCCCAGCTCATGCGGCGCATCGGCGGGCTGATCTACGTCTCCGACCGCGACGGCGCGATCGCCAGGCGCCGGGCGGCCGCGCGCCTTGAGGCGGGAAAAGCCTCCGGCCGACCGCCGCCCGGGCGAAAAGAGGTTGGCTGACAGGGGCTGCGGTACTAAGTTCCCTGTCGTTTCGAAATCGGTGGGCCGGCGAACGGCTTCGGGAGTGACGAGAATATGACCTACATCGTCAACGAAATGTGCATCAAGTGCAAATTCATGGACTGTGTGGAAGTCTGCCCGGTGGATTGTTTCTACGAGGGCGAGAACATGCTGGTCATTCACCCCGACGAATGCATCGATTGCGGCGTGTGCGAGCCCGAATGTCCGGTCGAGGCGATCCGCCCGGACACTGACGACGGTGCCGAGGAATGGGTCGAGATGAATCGCAAATACGCCGATACCTGGCCCAATATCACCCGCAAGGGCGAGTCCCCCGCCGACGCCGATGACTGGCGCGAGGTGCAGAACAAGTTCGCCGAGCACTTTTCCGAGAGCCCGGGGGAGGGCACCTGACCGCGAGCCGGGAGGCACGCCCCGCGTCCGCCGAGGAGACCGTTTGCTTCAAGCGGTTCCGCGATCGCCCCGAACCCATGCGCCGATTGTCCTTGCGCTGCCGGACGGGTTCGACTAGGACCGCGCGCAACCGGATCGTCGGCGCGTGGCGCGGTCGGCGATACCCCGCTTCGATGAGGTAGAGACCGGCCGATGGCAACCAAATTGGCCTTTTCCAAAGGCGACTATGTCGTCTACCCGACGCATGGCGTCGGCAAGGTGCTCGGTATCGAGGACCGCGAGGTCGCCGGATTCGACCTCAAGCTGTTCGTGATCTCCTTCGAGTCGGACAAGATGACGCTGCGCGTGCCGGTGGACAAGGTGAAGGACTCGGGGCTGCGCAAGATCAGCTCGCGCGCCAAGATGAAAACCGCGATGACGACGCTTAAGGGTCGCGCCCGCGGCAAGCGCACCATGTGGTCGAGGCGCGCACAGGAATACGACGCCAAGATCAACAGCGGCGATCCGGTCGCGATCGCGGAGGTAGTGCGCGATTTGCACCGCGCCGCGGGCCAGCCGGACCAGTCCTATTCGGAGCGGCAGATGTACGAGGCCGCGCTCGAACGTCTGGCGCAGGAGCTTGCGCTGGTCGAAAAGATCGACCGCGACGCGGCGGCGGAAAAACTCGAGGCGGTGCTCGCCAAGCCTGCCTGACGCCGCGACGGCGGCGCTTCCCGCGCGGTGCTCGAACGAATTCTTTCCGGCGGGCAGACGGGCGTCGACCGCGGCGCGCTCGATGCCGCGCTCGACGCAGGGTTCCCCTGCGGCGGCTGGTGCCCGCGCGGGCGCCGTGCCGAGGACGGTTCGATCCCCCGCCGCTACCCGCTCCAGGAGACGTCCTCGCCCCGCTACATCGTTCGGACCAGGCGCAACGTGCGCGAGTCGGACGGTACGCTGGTTCTGAGCTGGGGAGAGCCCTCGGGCGGAACCCTCGCCACCGTCGACAGCGCGCACCGCATGGGGAAACCCTGTCTGTCGCTCGACATGACGGAGCTGGACGATGACACGGCCGCGTCGATGGCTTGCGCCTGGATCGCCGAGCAGGAAATAGCCGCCCTGAACGTGGCCGGGCCGCGCGCGAGCGGACAGAGCGACGCTCACAATCGGGCGTGCGGGGTGATCGGTCGCGTTCTGGAGAACCGGCTTACTCGACGACGAGCTTGAACAGGCGTCCAGCCACGATCCTGTCTTGCGGCTCCAATCCGTTGAGCACGCGGAATTGTTCGAGCGGCCGTTTCTCGACCGCCATCCGCCTGGCGAGGCTCTCCTGCGTATCCCCCGGGCGCGCCTCGATCACCTTTATCCGACGAGGGCGATAGCTTGCCGCCTCGCTTGCGCTTAGCTCGCGCAGGCTGCTGGTGAATCGCCGGAATGCGGTATTGAGCCGCGATCCCCGGCCTCGGGGGGCCACGAAGATCGCTTCGTAGACCCTGTCCTCGCGCGACCCGACGATGAGGATCCGGACGTCCACGGCCCCGCGTGCGCTGGATGCCACCGCTCGTGCGGTCGCCGCCGGCTGGCCGTTGACGGCGAACTCTCGAACCCGTCCGAGCGAAAGCTTGCCGGCCCACCTGCCGCGCAGGAAACCGGCCGCCGAACGGCTCTGGCCGCGGCCGTGCAACCGCAAGGTGATCCGGGCGTCGCCACTGCCCGACGCAATCACGGCACGGGGGGTGTTATGGAGGGTGTAGGTTTCCGGTACCGAAAACCGGAACCGCAGCTCGGGATGGATGAACTGCCGGCCGCGTATGAAGCCCTGCTCCGGGCTGCCGCCGTAGAAAAGCCCGTCGATCTTCCGGAGGTAAATTTCCCGCGCGACCATGGGATCGCGAACCGAACTTTGTCCGGCCCTCTCGCGCGCGCGGCGCACGCGTTTCGTCGGCGCGGGATGGGTCGCGGTGTAGTCGAACCGGTCGACCTCCCCGGGCGACCTTCCGGCAAGCCGGGCCTGCAGGCGCGCATGCGCGCGCAGTTTGGCAAGCATGCGGGTAACCCCTTGGGTGTCGTATCCTGCCCGGGCGAGATAGCGAATGCCGAGGTCGTCGGATTCGTACTCGTTCTCACGAGAATGGCTGCGCACATAGGCGAGGGCGGCGGTGCCGCTCAACTCGTTCAGCACATTCCTGACGGCGCCGCCGGCGCCCGCCTGTTTCGCCAGGATATCCGCGGCGAGCACGCCGATCTGCGCCAGGATGGCCTGACCCTGGCCTCGCGCGTAGTGCAGGGCGGTAATGTGGCCGAGCTCGTGGCCAAGGACGCCGGCCAGCTCCGCCTCGTCGTCGAAGAGGGCGAGAAGTCCCCGGGTGATATAGATGTAACCCCCCGGCACCGCGAACGCATTCACCATGTCGGAATCGACGACCGTAAAGGTATAGCCCAGGTCGCGGCGCTCGGTGGTGCGCGCCAATAGTTGGCCCACCGAATTCACGTAGCGCTGGAGCTCCTCGTCCTCGAACCGCGGCCCGAACTGGCTGAGCACCTGGGGATGTGCCTTGCGGCCCGTCGCCTTTTCCTGATCGCCGCCGATCCCGCCGGTGAAGACCTTTTCGCCGGTGGCGGGATTGACGGCGCAACCGCCCAGCCCGATCCCGGGGACAGCAGCCGCTACGATAGCGGCAAGGAGCAACCGCCTGCGTCTCATGGCTCGATCACCTCCAGCTGTTCCGGATGGGTCGCCTCGATCATCGGCCCATTGCGCCATGCAAGCCAGCCCCGCACGCGCACGCGGTGCCCGTCGAGCGTATCTATATCGATCCCGGCGCGGCGGAACCGGCGTCGATGCTTCCGAGCGACGGAAATGGTGAAGTCGGTGCGCCAGTCGGGTCCGAAATTGAGATAGCCCCGACCGCGCACGATCGCCGCGTCGAGCACTTTCCCTTCCACCAGCCGGAAGCTGCCGATATAGCGCCGTGTCTCCTCCGGGCCGAGGATCCGGTAGTAGCGGAGCCTCCAGATGCCCCGCCGGGCGGCCCGCGCCTCCCGCTCCAGCGCCAGCATCCGCTCGGCTCGCGCGCGGTTGTCGGGAAAAGTGTAGACGCGCGCGAGGCCGGTTCTCAGCATCTCGCCCTGCACCCAGAAGGCGGCGGCGCCGGGCGTGGCTTTGCGCTCCAGATGGGCAAGTATCCGACGGTGCCGGTCGACCCGGCGCCCGCCATAGACCAGCTTGACCGGGGCGCCCAGAACAAGCGCTTCGAGCAACTCCTTGGCCTCGGCCGCGAGAGGCCAGTCCCGGAATCCCGCGCGACCGAGCGCCAGCTTGGGCGCCTGGATGCCGACCAGCCGGACCTCCGCGCCGCCCTGCAACATCACCGTGTCGCCATCGATCACCGCGTCCACCACCCCCCGGCGCAGGGTCTCCGCGGCAACCGGCTCCGAAAAGCACAGGACCAGCACCGCGATTTGCCATGCCGCAAGGCGTCGGTAGAATGCCGCGCCCGCCGCGGGGCAAGGCTCCCGGCCGACGCCGCCGAGCAACCGGTCGAGGCGCGGAAATCTCAGATGGCGCGTGAGCAACTCTTCCCTCCCATCGAACCGTATGACAGCGGACGCCTCGCCGTCGATGCGGTCCACAATCTCTATTGGGAGGTCTCGGGCAACCCGGAGGGGACGCCGGTGGTCTTCCTTCACGGCGGCCCGGGGGCCGGGGCCATCCCGGCCCACAGGCGGTTCTTCGATCCCGCGCACTACCGGATCGTGATCTTCGACCAGCGCGGCGCGGGTCGATCCACGCCGGCGGGGGAAATTGGGGACAACACCACCCGGCACCTGATCGCGGACATGGAACGCCTCCGCACGACGATGGACATCGACAAATGGCTTCTGTTCGGCGGTTCCTGGGGCAGCACGCTCGCCCTTGCTTACGCGGAAACGCACCCGGAACGCGTGCTCGGCCTGATCCTGCGCGGGATCTTCCTCGGAAGCGAGGCGGAAATCCGCTGGTTCCTGTATGGGATGCGCAACGTCTTTCCGGAAGCTTGGGAAGCGTTCACGGAGATACTCGACGACGAGGAGCGGGCCGACATTCTCGCGGCCTATCACCGCCGCCTTTCGAGCCGGGACCCGGCGGTGCTGCTGCCGGCGGCGCGTGCGTGGAGCCGCTACGAGGGCGCTTGTTCCACGCTCCTCCCCAGCCCCGAGACCATCGCCGCGTTCGGCGAGGACTCGATGGCGGTCGGACTCGCGCGCATAGAGGCACACTATTTCGTCAACAACGTGTTTCTCGAACCGGGCGCGCTGCTCGCCGATGTCGACCGCATCCGCCATCTTCCGGGGATCGTCGTCCAGGGCCGCTATGACATGGTCTGTCCGATCGTCACGGCGGACGCGCTCCGCCGCGCCTGGCCGGAGGCCGACTATGTCATCGTGCCGGATTCGGGCCATTCCGCCATGGACCCGGGCATCCGCGCCGCCCTGGTCCGCGCAACCGAACGCTTCAAGAAAGTCGGGCAACCCGAAACGTGAGAGCGCGACCGGCCGTTGAACCGCCGGTGCCTCGCCGGCACACTCCCGCCCGCACCAGCCAGGGAACGGCACGGACATGTCGGAACTGACGCGAATAACACTCCATCGGCTCGAGAAACCGTCGGTTGCTCCGGACGGTGGCAGCGTTTCCTTCCGGGTTCGCGATGCGGCGGACGAAAGCGTGGAAATCGAGTGCCGCACGGACGACCTTGAGCGGGTGATCGCGTATCTCGCGGGACTCGGAGGCCAGGCCGCGGCGCGGCGCCTGGATGTCACGCCGACGTTCTTCGGCAATACCGACCGCGTTCTCGCGGAGCCCATCGAGACCTCCGATATCGGCCTGCTGCGCGGGCTCGAGGACGGCGAGGTGATACTGGTCGCGCGCATGTTCGGGTTCGATCTCGGTTTTACGGTCACGCAACCCCAACTGGCCGCGCTCCACCGGGAAATCGAGCGCGCGCTGCCGCGCTCCGCCCTGGTGAAGACCGACCATCATCACCACCACCATGACCATTAGGCGCGGGGCCCCGGGGTGAGCGGCGGCGCGCCCTACCGCCTCGGCGTGGATGTCGGCGGAACCCACACGGATCTCGTCCTGCTCGATGCCGACAGCGGCGCTATTCTGATCGAGAAGGTCGCGAGCACTCCCCGCAATCCGGCGATCGCCGTGCTTGACGGGCTTGCCCGCTTTGTCTGCCGCGGCGTCGCACCGGAGCGGATCGGGTTCTTCGCCCACGGCACGACGATCACCACCAACGCCCTGCTGGAGATGCGCGGCGCCAGGGTGGGCATGCTGATTACGGAAGGCTACCGAGCCGTCCAGGAGGTCCAGTCTCAGGCCCGCGACGGCAACCCCTTCGACTACTTCTTCAGGCGGCCGGAGCCCATAGCCCCGCAGAGCCTGACCCGCGAGATCCCGGGCAGGGTCGATTACCAAGGCACCGAGCTCGCACCGCTGGACGAAAAAGCGGTCAGGGAAGCGGCGCGATCTCTTCGCGGGGCGGGCGTCGAGTCCATCGCCGTGTGCTACCTCTTTTCCTTCATGAACCCGGCCCATGAACGGACCACGGGGCGCATCCTGCGCGAGGAATTCCCCGAGGCGACGATATCGCTGTCCAGCGCCGTTCTGCCGCGGCTCCGGGAATGGCCGCGCATGTCGACGACGCTCCTGAACGCCTATCTCGAACCGGTTCTGGTTCGCTACATCGGCGATCTCGCCAATGGACTGGACGCCGCGGGGGTGAAAACGCCGCAGCGTTTCCTCATGCAATCCAACGGCGGGGTGATGCCGTTCTCGGCCGCGATCGCCGGCGGCAAGACCGTCCACACGATGCTCTCCGGCCCCGCCGCAGGGGCGCGGGCGAGCGCATGGCTCGCGCCGGACGATGCGCGCGCCGGGCTGGTCACGCTCGACATGGGCGGGACCAGCTGCGACATCGCGTTCATCGAAGGCGGCGCGCCGCTGGAAGTCACCGAAAGCGAAATCGGGCGGCGTCCCATCGCCGTCCCGACACTGGACCTCACCACGATCTCGGCCGGCGGCGGATCGGTCGCCTGGATCGACGGGGCCAGGCTGCTTGCCGTGGGGCCGCGGAGCGCCGGGGCCGATCCCGGCCCGGCCTGCTACGGCAAGCGCGGCACCGACCCGACGGTGACGGACGCCGACGTCCTCTGCGGCTACCTCAACCCGGCCCATTTGCTCGGCGGCGCGCAGACGCTCGACATCGACGCTGCGCGCGACGCGCTGGACAGAAAAATTGCCCGACCGCTCGGCATGGATCTGCACGAAGCGGCGCTCGGCATCCGGCGCATCGTCGACATGCGGATGGCCGACGAGATCCGCGTCGTCGCGGCCAAGCGCGGCGTCGACCCCCACGACTTCACGCTCCTGCCGTTCGGAGGCGCCGGGGCGGTCCATGCGGCCTCCGTCGCCGAGGAGTTGGGTATGCGGCGCATCCTGGTGCCGGAGCGGCCCGGAGCCTTCTCGGCGCTGGGACTGCTCTGTTCCGACGTCGTCCACGACTACGTCCGGTCGGAGCTGCGCCCGCTCGCGCGGGTGGCCCCGTCTCACGCGGAATCGGTGTTCGCGGAATTGGAAGCTCGCGCTTCCGAGGAACTCGCCGCGGAAGGGCTGGACCCCGCCGCCGCGCGTCACCTCCGCGAGCTCGACCTCCGCTATGTCGGCCAGGGCTACGAGCTCCGCGTGCCGCTCGAAGGGCTGGGAGAAGGCGGTCTCGACGATGCCGGCATGACGGAGGCGCGAAACCGCTTCGACGCCGCGCATGCCCGGATCCACGGTCACGCGGCGCGGGAGAAGGACGTCGAGATCGTGAGCTACCGGCTCCGCGTCACCGTAGGCGCCCCCAAGTACCGCCCTGCCGCGGATGACGCGACGGAAACGGGCTTGCCGGAGACGGCGGTCACTGGCCGCCGAGCGGTTCATTTCGAAGCGGGATGGCCGACCGATACCGTTCTGGTGGACCGCGCCGCGCTCGCCCCGGGGGTTCGTTTCGCCGGCCCAGCAATCGTCGAACAGTTCGACGCAACGACGGTCGTGCCCGCGAGCTGGACGGCGAGGGTCGACGGCTATCGCAACCTTGTCCTGGAGCGCGGCCATGGTTGATCCGGTCACCGTCCAGATCCTGCGCAACAAGGTGGCGGGGCTGGTGGAGGAGATGCACTACCACTTCTACCGGTCGGGCTATTCCACGATCATCCGCGAATCCCGCGATTTCAGCTGCGTCATCGTCGATGCCGGTGGCGGGCTGATCGTCCCTCCGCCGATGTTCTTCCACGCTCCGGTCTACAAGCATCTCGTGGGGCGGATCGTCGAGATCTATGGCGCTGACGGGCTGGCGGACGGCGACATCTTCGTTTGCAACCACCCGTACGAAGGCGGGTTGCCGCATGTCTCGGACATGGGCTTCGTCGCCCCGATCTTCGCGGACGGCGAGTTGATCGGCTTCGCGGGATCGGTCGCGCACAAGGCCGATATCGGCGGCACCAACCCCGGCAGCACCTCCGCCAACGCCACCGAGATCTATCACGAAGGGTTGCTGCTCCCGCCGATCCGCATCGCCGAAGCGGGACGCTACAAGGACGATCTCGAAAGGTTGATCCTGACCAACAGCCGCCAGCCCGATCTCGTCCGGGGCGACATGCGGGCCCAGATCGCGGCCACCCGGCTCGGCGTGGAGCGGATCCGGGACATCTGCGGCCGCTTCGGGGGCGATACCGTCAGGGAGGCGTTCGCCGCCATCCTTGCCAGTGCGGCGGCTTCCCTCAAGACCGCCATCACCGCCCTGCCCGACGGGACCGCTTCCGCGGAAGGCTTCATGGATTCCGACGGGGTCGAACGCAACCGTCCGGTGCGCTTCGCCTGCACGGTAACGATCGAAGGCGAAACCGCGACTTTCGATTTCAGCGCCGCCGACCGCCAAGCGAAAGGCCCGATCAATCTCCGCCCCTCGATGGTCGAGGCGTGCTGCTTCTATGCCCTGATCGGGTGCCTCGGTCCCGACCTCCATTTCAACGACGGCATGCGGGAGGCGGTGCGCTTCGTCTACGCACCGGACACCATCACCAACGCGACCGCACCGGCGCCGGTCTCCAGCTACCAGATGGCCAACCTCAAGCTGGTCGACGTGATCCTCGAAGCCCTCTCCGCCTTCAAGCCCGACCGCGCGGTCGCCAACGCGGCGTCGAGCGGAGCGGTGATGATCCAATGGCTCCAAGGCGGGCGCGAGGGCCAGGCCAGCCTGCAATACGAGATCATCGGCTCGGCCTATGGCGGCGGGGCGGGGCATGACGGGGCGTCGGCCTGCGCGACCCATCTCTCCAACCTCCACATCACCCCCATCGAGATCATCGAATCCGAGTTTCCCTGCCGTATCCCGCGCTTCGAGCTGATGGTGGATTCGGGCGGCCCGGGGACCTGGCGCGGCGGGCTCGGACTGCGCCGCGAGTACGAATTGCTGCAGGACGCGGTGGTCATCCGGCGCTACGACCGGGCGCGGTTCCCGCCGGTCGGGCTCGGCGGCGGCAAGGACGGCCAGGGCAGCCGTTTCGTGATCCGCTACGGCGCGGAGACGGAAGAGGAGACTCCGCCCGCCGGGCGGTTCGAGCTTGCCTCCGGCGAGCGGTTCCTGCTGGAGACCGCAGCCGGCGGGGGCTATGGCGATCCGGCGGCGCGAGATCCGGAAGCGGTGGCGCGAGACATCGCCGAAGGCTACGTCACCGAGGACGCAGCGAAGAACGACTACGGACGCTGAAGGCGACCAGTCCAACGAAGGGAGCAAACGCGATGGACCGTGTGGGCATTGTCGGGCCGGGCCGGATGGGGCTCGCCATGATCAAGCACCTCGTCAAGGCCGGTTTCCCGGTATCGGCGACCGACATCGACTCGGCCCAGCTCGCGAAGGCGGAAGAAGCGGCGGCGGCTCCGTTCCCTTCCTCGGCCGAGCTGGGCCGGAATGTCGACTACGCGATCGTCGCCGTCGGCTTCGACGCCGAGACCGTGGAGGTCACCGTGGGCGCGGACGGCCTGATCGGTTCCATGGCGCCGGGATCCTGTATCGCGGTCTGCTCGACCTCCTCGCCGGAGACGGTGCGGATGGTGGCCGACAAAGCGGCCGCGAAGGGGATCGACGTGCTCGACGCCCCGATCTGCCGCGGCCGCTGGGCGGCTGACGAGGGAACGCTGCTGGCGCTCATGGGCGGCACCGATGCGGTGGTCGAGCGCTCGCGACCGGTGTTCGAGGCCTTCTGTTCGGACATCGCCCATCTCGGCCCGGTCGGGCACGGCCAGTTCGGCAAGGCGATGAACAACTTCCTGATGTGGATTACCGGCGTCGGGCTGATCGAGGCGGGACGGCTTGCCGAATCCTTCGGCGCGGACCTCGTCAAGTTGCGCGATGCACTGCTGATCAGCTCCGCGAAGTCAGCGACGCTGGAGGACTGGGATCGTATGACCTTCACCTGGGCGCTGAAGGACATGCAGATCGTCTCGCAGATGGCCGACGGGCTCGGCGAGTCGATGCCGCTCGCCGGTCAGATCCGCGAGATGGTCAAGGAAGCCCGGCGGGTAAAGGCGAGTAACCCGCCCGATTGGTCCGGCGAAGGCGCTGTGCCGAAGGACCGGCAGCCGGGGTAGCCCGCACTTCTCATCGCATGCCGGCTCGCTGGGAGTCGGACGCTCGCGACACGAACGCCGCGGCGAGCCGGACGATCGGCGCTTGCTCGATTGCTGTCATTCCAATATGATGACATCATTGAAAGCATGGCGGGGTAACGACTATGGCCATATTGACCGTGCGCAACGTGCCCGACGAGGTGCATCGCGCCTTGCGCGTCCGGGCAGCCCTTCGCGGCCGCAGCACCGAGGCGGAAGTGCGCGCCATCCTTGAGGAAACGGTATTGCCGGAAGGGCGGGTTGGGTTGGGATCTCTGCTGACCGCCGTCGGCCGGCGCGCCGGATTGACGGAGCAGGAATCCGCGGGCTTTGCGCAACGCGACACCACCCCGGGCCGCCCGGTCGATCTCGAATGATTTTGGTCGACACGAACGTGGTTTCGGAGCCGTTGCGCAGGGTTCCGGAGCGGCGGGTCGCCGACTGGCTCGACGCGCAGGCGCTGGAAACGCTGTATCTGTCCACCATTACCGTGGCCGAGTTGCGTTTCGGGGTCCGGTCGTTGCCCGACGGTCGCCGCCGCGACCGGCTGCACGAAGATCTGGAGCGGCAGGTCTTGCCGATGTTCGCCGGCCGGGTATTGGCATTCGATATGGCGGCTTCGCAAGCCTATGCGGAGCTGATGGCGAGGGCGCGAACCGCCGGGCGGGCAATCTCGGTGTCCGATGGCTACATCGCGGCAACCGCGGCGGCCAATGTCATGACGGTGGCGACACGGGACACGGCTCCGTTCGAGGCGGCCGGATTGAAGACGGTCGATCCCTGGGCGGCGTAGGACCTGCCGCTTGCGGGAAATCCGCGGTCAGCTTGCCTCCATCGCCATCACCCCGCCATCGGCGAAGATGTTCTCGCCGCAGATGAAGCTCGCCCCGTCGCTGCACAGGAACGCCACGACCTGCGCGGTGTCGTCGGGCACGCCGGCGCGGTTGACGAGGTTCTTGAAGTAGCGGTCCGGGTCGACCTCCTGTATGCCCACCGGCGAGCCGGTGCGGTTGGGCGAGACCGAGTTGACCCGGATCCCGTGCGGCGCGAGCTGGAAGGCGAGCGAACGGGTGAGATTGGCCACCCCACCCTTGGCCGCGGAGTAGGCGCAGGCGCTGCCGCGACCGCGATAGCCGGATGTCGAGCCGATATTGACGATCTTGCCGGCAACCCCGTTGTCGACCATGTGGTGAGCGACGTGCTTCGCCATCAGGAAGGGCGCCTTGAGGGTGATCCGGATGGTGTCGTCCCATTCTTTCTCGGTGATCTCCAAGACGTGACGGTTGTCGGATATCGCGACGTTGTTGACCAGGATGTCGATGCGGCCGAAACGCTCGACCACCGCCGCGACCAGAGACCGGACGGCGTCGTTATCCGACACGTCGGCGACGAAGGTCTCGGCCTCGCGGCCGGCATCGAGAAGCTTTTGCGTCGCCTGCTCGGCGCGCGCCCGGTCGAGGTCGACGACAGCGATCCTGGCCCCTTCCTCGGCCAGAACCTCGGCGATCCGCTCGCCGATATTGCGCCCCGCGCCCGTGACGATCGCCACCTGCCCTTCCAGTTTCACCGGCGCTCTCCCCGCTGCTAATTTGACGCCGCATATTAGCGCGCTCCCTCCGAGCCGCGAAATCGACTCGCCGCGCATCCCGCCAGCCAGGAGAAGAACCAGCATGGGTGAGTTCGACATCGGCAATTCGGTGCCCCGGACGGAGGATCCGCGGCTTCTTTCCGGCGGCGGGCGGTATGTCGACGACATCGACCTTCCGGGTCTTTGCCGCGCCCATATCCTGCGCTCACCCCACGCCCACGCGGCGATCCGCGAGATCGATGCCGGGGCGGCGCGCGCCATGCCGGGCGTTCACGCCGTGCTCACCGGCGCCGACTATGCCGCGTCGGGCCTCGGCACGATCCAAGCGCAGCTCGTCCTCAAGGCCCGCGACGGGACGCCGATGATCCGCCCGCCCTTCGCCCCGCTCGCGATCGACCGGGCCGTGCATGTCGGCGAGGCCGTCGCCGTCGTCGTCGCCGACACCCTGGCCCAGGCCAAGGATGCCGCCGAAACGATCCATGTCGACTTCGAGCCGCTCGAAGAAAATGTCGACACCGCGCTTGCCGATACCGGGACCGTGCCGGCGCTCTGGGAGGAGGCTCCGGACAACGAAAGCTTCGTCCACCGCCTCGGCGACCGGGACGCCGTGGAGGGCGAGTTCGCCGGTGCGGCTTATGTCGTCGAACGCCGATTCGTCATTTCGCGGGTGACGTCGAACACGATGGAGCCGCGCGCCTTCGTCGGCGATGTCGACCGCGCCGGGCGCCACACACTCTACGCCGCGGTCCACTACCCCCACCGGATCAGGAGCGCGCTCGCCAGGGACATCTTCCGCCTGCCCGAAAACCGGGTGCGGGTGATCGCCAACGATGTCGGCGGCAGCTTCGGGCTGCGCGGCGGCATGTATCCGGAGCAGATCCTCGTTCTCTGGGCCTCGCGCGCGGTGGGGAGGCCGGTGAAGTGGACCTGCGAACGTTCGGAGGGGCTGATCAGCGACCACCAGGGCCGGGACAACGTGACCGACGCGGCGCTTGCGCTGGATGCCGATGGCAACTTCCTCGCCATGCGCATACGCACCAGGGTCAATATCGGCGCCTATGTGGCAAGCATGGCGGGCGGGCCGGCAACGGCCAATCTGGGGACACTCGCGGGGACCTATGTCACGCCGGCGATCCATGTGGAGACCGGAGGCGTCTTCACCAACACCAATCCGACCTGCCCCTATCGCGGCGCCGGGCGGCCGGAAGCCGCCTATGTCATCGAGCAGCTGATCGACGCGGCTGCCCGCGAGCTCGGCCGCGACCCCGTCGATCTCCGCCGCCAGAACACGATCCCGGAGGACGCGATGCCGTTCAAGACCGGGCTCGTCTTCAACTACGACTGCGGCGCCTTCGAGAAGAACCTCGACCGCGGGCTCGAAATCGCCGGCCACGCGGCGTTCGAGCAACGCCGCGCGCGCTCGAAGGCGAACGGCAGGCTGCGTGGCATCGGTATCTCGAACACCATCGAGCGCGCGGGAGCCCCGAGCCAGGAACGCGCGCTGCTGCGCTTCGATCCGACCGGCACCGCGACGCTGTTCGTCGGCACTATCAGCCACGGCCAGGGGCACGAGACGATTTACAAGCAGATCGTCGCCCAGACGCTCGGCATCGATCCCGCGACGCTGCGCGTCGAGGAAGGAGATTCGGACGCGCTCTCGATCGGCGGGGGAACCGGCGGCTCGCGCTCGGCGACACTCGGCGGCTCGGCGGTGCTGCGCGCGGCCGGGAAGATCGTCGACCAAGCAAAGCCGATCGCGGCTCATCTTCTGGAAGCGGCCGAGGCGGATGTCGAGTTCGCCGATGGCAGCTTCCGCGTCGCCGGCACCGACCGATCGGTCCCGCTTGTCGAGGTCGCGCAGGCCGCCTACCTGCCGCCGAAGCTGCCGCCGGATGTCGAGCCCGGCCTCGAAGCGGGCGCTGGCTACGTCGCCAAGGTCGAGAATTTTCCCAATGGCTGCCATGTCTGCGAGGTGGAGATCGACCCCGATACCGGCGCGCTGGAGGTGGTCGATTACAGCGTCGTCGACGATGTGGGTACGGTCCTCAACCCGCTCCTCCTGAAGGGCCAGATACATGGCGGCGTCGCCCAGGGGCTGGGCCAGGCGGTGATGGAACGGATCGTCTTCGACCGGGACTCCGGCCAGAACCTTTCCGGTTCGTTCATGGACTATGCGATGCCCCGGGCGGACGACATGTGCGGGTTCAAGGTGGAGGCCAACCCGGTACCGACCGAGACCAATCCGCTGGGCGTCAAAGGCGCGGGCGAGGCCGGTACGGTGGGCGCGCTGCCGGCCGTGACCAGCGCCATCGTCGACGCGCTTGCGCCGCTCGGGGTCGACAGCATCGAGATGCCGGCATCGCCGGAGACGATCTGGCGGGCGATACGGGGCGCACGGCAATGACTCGTCACGTCCATATGGCTATCTTGCCGGCTAAATCCTGAATTACTGCTAACGGGGAGACCGCGACATGCCTGACATCACCATCGCCGCGTCGGACGGCGGCAGCTTCGGCGCCTATCTCGCGACACCGTCATCCGGCTCCGGACCGGGCGTGGTCGTCATCCAAGAAATCTTTGGCGTCAACCAGGTCATGCGGGACATCTGCGATCGCCTCGCCGCCGACGGCTATATCGCCTGCTCGCCGGACCTGTTCTGGCGTCAGGAACCGGGCGTCCAGCTCACCGACAAGACGGAAGAGGAGTGGGAGAAGGCCTTCGGCTACCTCCAAGGCTTCGACTTCGAGATGGGGGTGGGCGATATCGCCGCCACCATCGCGCATGTGCGGGGACTCGACGGCTGCACCGGCAAGGTGGGCGCGGTCGGCTACTGCATGGGCGGGAGCCTCGCCTACATGTCGGCCTGCTTCACTGACTCCGATGCGTCCGTCGGCTATTACCCGGTGCAGATCGAAGGCAACATGGACAAGGCGGCGGGCGCCTCCAAGCCCGCCATGCTCCATATCGCGGCCGAGGACGATTACTGCCCGCCGGAGGCGCAGAAGACGATCCAGGACGCACTCGCGGACAACCCGCTCTTTACCGTCCACGTCTATCCCGGCGTGGACCATGCGTTCGCGCGGATCGGGGGTGCGCATTTCGACCGGGCCGCCGCGGATCTCGCGAACGGCCGCACGGCCGAGTTCTTCAAGGCCAATCTCGGTTAGGGGAGGGACGTCGGATGCCGCACGCCATCCAGATCGACAAGCCGGGTCCCGCCTCGGCGATGAAATGGCGGGAAGTGGAAGTCGGCAAGCCCGGCAAGGGCGAAATCCGCATCCGCCACACCGCCGTCGGCCTCAACTATATCGACGTCTATCACCGGAGCGGGCTCTACCCGCTGCCCCTGCCGCTCACGCTCGGCATGGAAGGAGCAGGCGTCGTCGAGACGCTCGGCCGCGGCGTGACCGGCCTCAAGGCCGGCGACCGCGTGGCCTACGCGACCGCGCCGCTCGGCGCCTATGCAGAGGAACGGCTGATCCCGGCCGACCGGGTCGTCAAGATCCCGCGCGACATCTCGGACGAAACCGCGGCGGCGATGATGCTCCAAGGGATGACCGTCCGCTACCTGATCCGCGAGACCTATCGGGTCAGGAAGGGCGATACCGTCCTGATCCACGCGGCGGCCGGCGGCGTGGGGCTGATCCTGTGCCAGTGGGCCAAGCATCTCGGCGCCACGGTGATCGGCACGGTCGGCAGCCGCAGCAAGGCGAAACTCGCCCGCGCCCACGGCTGCGATCACGCGATCGTCTACACCGAGCAGAACTTCACCGACCGCGTGCGCCGGATCACCAAGGGAGAAGGCCTGCCGGTAGTCTACGATTCCATCGGCAAGGACACGTTCGAGGGATCCCTCGACTGCCTGCGGCCGCGCGGCGTGATGGTGAGCTTCGGAAACGCCTCGGGGCCGGTCCCGCCGTTCGAGACCGGGATGCTCGCCGCCAAGGGCTCGCTCTTCCTCACCCGGCCTTCGCTGCCGCATTACACGGCGGCACGCAAGGATCTGGTGACAACGGCCAACGACCTGTTCCGGGTAGTGAAAAACGGCGCGGTCAAGATCGGGGTAAACCAGACCTACGCGCTCAAGGACGCCGCCAAGGCGCATCGCGATCTGGAGGGGCGGAAGACGACGGGATCCACGGTCCTGATCCCGTAGCCCGACGACCGCATTCGGCGCAATCGGTCGGCGACACTCACGCTCGGTCTTCCACCCCGGCGTCACCCCGGACTTGTTCCGGGGTCTAGGGAAGCCGGGCGAGGTCAGCGCTTGTTGTTCCGGACCCGGGAACAAGTCCGGGGTGACAGCCTGGCCCGTATAGACCGCCGGGGCTTACGCCGGAAGCCGCGGCACATGGCGGGGAGAGGTTCCGGTTGGACCGGAGGTGGCGAGCCCCGGGGATCCTTACTGGTTCATCGCCTCGAAGAAGTCCGGGTTGTTCTTGGTGTCCTTGATCTTGTCGATCAGGAACTCCATCGAATCCGTGACGCCCATCGGGGTGAGGATGCGCCTGAGCACCCACATCTTCGAGAGCGTGCCGCGGTCGACCAGAAGCTCTTCCTTGCGCGTGCCGGACTTGGTGATGTCCATCGCCGGCCAGGTGCGCTTGTCGGCGAGCTTGCGGTCGAGGACGATCTCCGAATTGCCCGTGCCCTTGAACTCCTCGAAGATCACCTCGTCCATGCGCGAACCGGTGTCGATCAGCGCGGACGAGATGATCGTGAGCGAACCGCCCTCCTCGATATTTCGCGCGGCCCCGAAGAACCGCTTGGGGCGCTGCAGCGCGTTGGCGTCGACGCCGCCGGTCAGCACCTTGCCGGAACTCGGCACGACCGTGTTGTAGGCCCGCGCGAGCCGCGTGATCGAGTCGAGCAAGATCACCACGTCGCGCTTGTGCTCGACGAGGCGCTTCGCCTTCTCGATGACCATTTCGGCGACCTGCACATGGCGCGAAGCCGGCTCATCGAAGGTCGAGCTGATGACCTCGCCCTTCACCGAGCGCTGCATGTCGGTCACTTCCTCCGGCCGCTCGTCGATCAGCAGCACGATAAGATAGGTTTCCGGGTGGTTCGCGCTGATCGAATGCGCGATACCCTGCAACATCATCGTCTTGCCGGTCCGGGGCGGCGCGACGATCAGCGCCCGCTGGCCCTTTCCGAGCGGCGTGATCAGGTCGATGATGCGGGTCGTCAGGTCCTTCCTGGTCGGATCGTCGACCTCGAGCCCGATCTTGTCCTCCGGGTAAAGCGGCGTGAGGTTGTCGAAGTTGATCCGGTGGCGGATCCGCTCCGGGTCCTCGAAATTGATCAGGTTGACCTTGAGCAGGGCGAAATAGCGTTCGCCGTCCTTGGGCGAGCGGATTTGTCCTTCGACGGTGTCCCCGGTCCTCAGCCCGAAGCGGCGGATCTGGCTCGGCGAGACGTAAATGTCGTCGGGACCCGGCAGGTAGTTAGCCTCGGGCGAGCGCAGGAAACCGAAACCGTCCTGCAGCACCTCGAGCACGCCGTTGCCGGAAATGACGACATCGTTCTCGGCGAGCTGCTTGAGAATCGCGAACATCATGTCCTGCTTGCGCAGGGTCGATGCGTTCTCGATCTCCAGCTCTTCCGCGTAGGTGAGCAGGTCGGCGGGCGATTTCTGCTTCAGTTCTTGCAGATTCATGGGAATACCGGGTGTTCGTATAAGAGAAAGCGTCCGAGAACGGTTTTCAGAGGACGCACGGTAAGCAAACGCTGCCGCCCTCGGGAGTGGCTTTTCTTGATTTTCTATGGGGCGGTGAACGCTTCGGGACGAACCGTGATTCAACCACTTAACGAATGGCGCGGGTCAAGTCAAACGCTGATTGAAGACCGGGACACGACATTCAGAACGGCTTCACCACCACCAGAATCACGATGGCGATCATCAACACTGTGGGCCCTTCGTTGACCGTTCGGTAGAACCGCGCGGAATACCGGTTGCGCCCTTCCTCGAACGCGCGCCGCCAGGCGGCGAACGCTCCGTGCATGGCCGACAGCAAGAGCGCCAGCAAGAGCTTCGCGTAGATCCAGCCCGATGCCCAGTCGACAACGCCCGGGGTAAGCAAGAGCAATCCACCGGTGATGAACACGGCGAACATCGCCGGGTTCACGATCGCCCGCAGCAAACGACGCTCCATGGTCCGGAGCATCTCCTCGGCTTCGGAGCCCGGCTCGCGCTCGCAGTGATAGACATAAAGCCGCGGCAGATAGAGCATCCCGGCCATCCAGGCGATCACGCTGACGATGTGAAACGCGAGAATCCAGGGATAGGCGCCGGCAAGCCAGGTCATGCCGCCGTGCTCGCCGCCATCGGGCAATCGCCGGCGCCGTACCCGCAAATCCGCTCGCCCGAACCCGCACGCACGCCTTCGGCGAACGCAGAGGCGCGTCTGACAAGGGAGGCAAGGCCTTCGATGAAGGCAGGATGCGTGCCGACGGTCGCCGCGCGTTCGTAGACGGGTACGCCGCTCTGCCTCGCGAGCTCCCGGTAATCTTCGTCGAGCTCAACCAGCGTCTCCGAGTGCTCGGAGACGAATGCGATGGGCGCCACGATGACGGACTTTCGTTCGGAACCCGCCCTTTCGATTTCGCGATCCGTATAGGGACCGATCCATTCCAGCGGCCCGACCCGGCTCTGGTAGCAGATGACGTGATCGAGATCCTCCCTTGCCAGCGCCCGACGAATGGCCGCCGCGCTGCGCTCGACCTGTGACTGGTAGGGATCCCCGGACTCGATGAAAGCCTTGGGCACGCCATGCGCGGAATAGAGGATCCGAGGATCCGGGCCGTCCCACGCATCGAGAATGTCCGCAATCCTTCCGGCCGCGGCCTCGATAAAACCGGGTTCTTCCGGATAACAGCAGATCCGGGCGGTTGCGGCGTCGAGCTTCCCGCGCGCCGCGCGTTCCCAATCCCCGAAGGACGACGCCGTGGTGGAGGATGAGAATTGAGGATAGAGCGGCAACAGGACAGTCCCGGCGGGATCGAAACGCGCCACTTCCGCCACGACCGCGTTCGCCATCGGATTCCAATAGCGCATGCTGACGAAGACCTTGAAACCGGGTTCCCCCAGCACGCGCTCCAGCGCCCGGGCCTGGGCTTCGGT
The DNA here is from genome assembly GCA_965202835.1 of Alphaproteobacteria bacterium. Taxonomy (GTDB): domain Bacteria; phylum Pseudomonadota; class Alphaproteobacteria; order MPNO01; family MPNO01; genus MPNO01. The sequence continues at coordinate 286,859 of CBDBCA010000006.1, forward strand.
TTGTTCGAGCAGCGGCGACCGACCGCCGAGACGTTCATAGATCCGCCTTGCCTCCGGTTCGCGCCGCCATGAAACCATCCTTGCAAGCGCCCACCGCAAAGGCCTCGGCTGACGAATGATGGCCGGATCGTTGAACAGGTTGAAGAGGAACGGCCTTATCGCCTCCGGGCGATCCGGTCCGCCGAGGTTGAAGAGGACGACCGCGACGCGTTCCGTCACTATCGGGATCCCTTTACGCGAGCGATCAAGGCGGCGACGTGCTCGGGCGGGGTGTCCGGCACGACACCGTGTCCGAGGTTGAACACGAAAGGCCCGTCGCCGAGTGTCGACAGAATCTCCTCAACCGCTTTGTCCATTGCCGCACCGCCGGCAGCGAGGACCAGGGGATCGAGATTGCCTTGCACCGCCGTCCTGCCCTGAAGCGTCCCCGCGGCCCAGCGAACGTCCACTGTCTGATCGATCGACACGCCGCTGAACGCGGGGACCGCGGCGTAATCGGCATAGGCGCTCCCCACTCCACGCGGAAAGGCAATCACCGGCACTTCGGGACAGGCGGCGCGAACGTTCATTGCGATCTCCGCCATCGGCCGCAGCGAGTACCGCTCGCGGAGCGTCGCCGGCAAAGCCCCGGCCCAGCTGTCGAAGAGCTGCACGACCTCGGCACCGGCCCGAACCTGCGCGATCAGGTGTTCGGCGACGGCCGTACCCAGAACACCGATCAACCGGTCCAGCATGTCGGGCGCATCGTAGGCCAGTCTGCGAATCCGCTCGTGAGCCCGGCTTGTCCCGCCCTCGATCATGTAGGTCGCGATGGTCCAGGGAGCACCGGCGAAACCGATCAGCGCAACATGATCGGGGAGGCCTTCGCGCACCCCAGCGACGGCTTCGTAGACCGGTGCGAGCCGAGCGGAGAGCCCGTCTTGCCGAAGCCGCGCGATCTCTTCGGCACTCGACAGGGGATCGAGCCTGGGTCCCCTGCCTTCCTCGAACCAGACCGTTTGGCCAAGCGCATCGGGAACGACCAGTATGTCGGAAAACACGATCGCCGCGTCGAGCTGGAAACGACGCAACGGCTGCACGCTGGCTTCGATGGCAAGTTCCGGCGTGTAACAGAATTCGAGAAAGGAGTTCGCGCGGTCTCTCAGCGCCCGATATTCCGGCAGATATCGACCGGCCTGGCGCATAAGCCAAACCGGCGGTGCATCGGTCGAAATGCCGCAAAGGGCGTCGATCAACGGTTTGGCGGAAGACGGCAAGGTAAGGGCCGATTTGCGAAAATGCTTACGTGCCAACTCTACTGCAAAAAGAATCAGGTTAGGTTGTAGTGTTTGTTGTTGCCCCGAATTAGGGGGATTATCGGTTGATAGGCCAATTGTCCACAACCTCGTCCAGCTTGTGGATACTCGGCCTTGCTTAAACTTCAGCTTAGAGAATGATCGTTTTTTCGCTTTAACATTCAATGATTTGGTCGATCATTCTCCTTATGGAAAACCCGTGGGATCGTTGTGCCGGGCGGGGGAATGTTTCCGGCGGTCAGACCGGTGCGGATATTCTGTCCAGGGGTTGGCAAATGGGTGAAGAGAAACGGGCGACCGGGGAACGATTTCCGGCCATGACGGCATTTGCTGGATTTATCCCGGCAATTCCCACAAACACCTGACCGAAGCGCGAGCGAAGAGGCGATATGGCCGAGTACAACCTGCACCTGGTCTCCGACTCGACGGGCGAAACCACGCAAGGCGTCGTCCGTGCCTGCATGGCGCAGTTCGAAGGCGTCGATGTCGAGCAGCATCTCTGGCCGATGGTCCGCACCGCTGAGGCGCTCGACGGTGTCTTGGCCGGCATCCGCGAACGGCCCGGTGTCGTGATCTTTACCCTGGTCAACGACGTGACCCGGACCGCTCTTCAGGAGGAGTGCCGCAACCTCAACCTGCCCTGCATCTCCGTGATCGATCCGGTAATCGAGGCGATGGTGCGTTACTTCCACCGCGAGCAGAGCGGACGGCCCGGCGGCCAGCATCTTCTCAACGCCGAGTATTTCGACCGTATCGAGGCGATGAACTTCGTACTCTCGCACGACGACGGGCAGAACGTCTGGAGCCTGGAAGAGGCGGACATCGTACTGGTGGGCGTGTCGCGAACCTCCAAGACCCCGACTTCGATCTATCTCGCAAACCACTGGGGCATAAAGGCGGCCAACGTGCCAGTAGTGCCCGGCATCGACCTGCCGGACGAACTGTTCCGGCTCAAACACCCGTTTTGCGTCGGTCTCACCGCCGCTTCCGAACGGCTCGTGCAGGTGCGCCGCAACCGTCTGCTGATGCTGCGGCAGGAAGCGCTCGGCGACTACGCCGATATCGAATCCGTGAAGGACGAGGTCGTCGCGGCGCGACGATTGTTCGCCGAGCAGGGCTGGCCGTCGATAGATGTAACCCGACGGTCGATCGAGGAAACCGCGACCGCCATATACCAGCTCTACCGGAACTGGATGGCGGAACAGGAAGCGGAAGGCAGTGCGGCGACCGCCGGTTGAGCGGCCCGGGCGCGTATGAGCCGAGGGGGCAGCCTGGTTCTGGCGTCGTCCAGCGCAACGCGCGCGCGTCTCCTCAGGGACGCGGGCGTGCCGGTGGAGGTCGTCGTGCCGGGCATCGACGAGGAGGCGATAAAGCGAGGCCTTCGGGCGGAGGGCATGGATGGCGTCGCGCTGGCCGAGCGTTTGGCCCAGGAAAAGGCGTGGAGCGTTCGCGAATCCGAGCGCCTGGTGCTCGGTGCCGATCAGGTCCTTCTCCTGGGATCCCGTGTCTTCGACAAGCCGGCGAGCCGCGAAGAGGCCGCGGAGCAGCTCGCCGCGCTCAGCGGGCAGACACACGTTCTGGTGAGCGCCGCCTGCATCGTGGAAGGCGGCAGCCCGGTGTGGCACCGGATGGAGGAAGCGCGGCTGACCATGCGGAAGCTGAGCCCGGGGTTCGTCCGGGACTATCTCGACCGTATCGGCGAGACCGCGTTCGCCGGCCCTGGCGCCTACCGCGTGGAGGGTTTGGGGATCCAGCTCTTCGACCGCATCGAGGGTGCCCATGCCACCATTCTTGGCTTGCCGATACTGCCGCTGCTGGCGTATCTCCGCCGCCGCGGGGTGATCGCGGAATGAATCGATGACGATAAGCGGCAAAGCTGTCATCGCCGGCGTCATGGGCTGGCCGGTCGGGCATTCGCGCTCGCCGCTTCTGCACAATTTCTGGCTGGCGCGGGCCGGTATCGACGGGGCCTATGTCCCATACGCGGTGCCGCCGGACCGGGTGGAACAGGCGTTGCGTGCGCTGCCCGCGCTCGGCTTCGCCGGGACCAACGTGACCATCCCGCACAAGGAAGCGGTTGCCGCCGCGGTGGACGAGACGGATGCGATCGCGCGGCGGATCGGTGCGGTGAACACCGTCTTCGTTCGGAGCGACGGCACGCTGGCGGGCAGCAACACGGACGCCTTCGGTTTCGTCGAAGCGCTGCGGAGCCGCCTTGATGGCTGGTCCGGCACTGGCGTCGCGGCAACCGTACTCGGCGCCGGCGGCGCAGCGCGGGCAATAATCGCCGCGCTGCAGGACGAGGGAGCAAGCGAGATCCGGTTGGTGAACCGCACCGCCGCGCGGGCCGAGGCGCTCAGGGAAAGGTTCGGCGATCCCGTCGTGGCGGTCGACTGGGAAGAGCGGGAAGAGGCTCTCGACGGGGCGGGGTTCCTGGTCAATACGACCGCTCTCGGGATGGCCGGCGGGGAACCACTCGATATCCGGCTCGATGCGTTGCCGCCCGATGCCGTGGTCAACGACATCGTCTACACGCCGCTGGAGACCGGGTTGCTCGTTGCGGCGCGCGCCCGGGGGCTGCGGGCGGTAGACGGGCTGGAGATGCTGCTCCATCAGGCGCGCCCGGGTTTCGCGGGCTGGTATGGCGCCGAGCCCACCGTCGACGACGCGTTGCGACGACACGTTGCCGCCGATCTCCTGGACTGACGGGCATGGTGATCGTCGGGCTCACCGGTTCCATCGGCATGGGGAAGACGACGGCGGCGGACATGTTCCGCGACCTCGGCGTGGCGGTCTACGATTCCGATGCCGCCGTGCATGGCCTGCTGGCGAAGGACGGGGCCGCGGTCGCCGATGTGGAAGTCGCCTTTCCCGGCGCGGTGAGGGATGGCGCGGTCGACCGGGCGGTGCTGCGCGAACGCGTGTTCGGCGACTCCGCGGCGCTGCGCCGGCTCGAGGCGATCATCCACCCGCGCGTGCGCCAGGTTCAGCGAAAATACCTGCGCCGCGCCGCCGCGCGGGGCGAGAGGCTGGTGGTGCTCGATATCCCGCTGCTGTTCGAGGTCGGACTTGCCGCGCAATGCGACGCAGTGGTCGTGGTGACCGCGCCGGCTTTCCTGCAGAGGGCGCGCGTCCTCGCGCGGCCCGGCATGACGCCCGAGACCCTCGCGGGTATCCTCGCCAACCAGCTTCCCGACCGGGAGAAACGCCGGCGGGCCGGCTTCGTGGTCGAAACCGGTCTCGGCCGGGCCTTTACCTTGCGCCGACTCGAATGGATCGTCAGAGTGATGTCCCGCCGCCGCGGCAGGTATTGGCCGCCGCGCGCGCATCTACCGCAGCCGGGCCGCTATGCGCGAAATCGTCCTCGACACCGAAACCACCGGTCTCGACCCTGAGAGCGGCCACCGTGTCGTCGAGATCGGCTGCATCGAGTTGATCAACCACATCCCGTCCGGCGCGACGTACCACGCTTACGTCAATCCCGAGCGGGAGATGCCGTCCGGCGCGTTCGAGATCCATGGTCTGTCCGATGAGTTCCTCGCGGACAAGCCGCTGTTCGGCGCGGTGGTGGACGACCTGCTCGCCTTCCTCGGCGATTCGATGCTGGTCATCCACAACGCCCAGTTCGATCTCGGGTTCCTCAATGCCGAGTTCGGCCGGATCGAACGAGAGCCCCTGCCGGAGTCGCGCGCGATCGACACCGTCGGCCTCGCGCGTCGCAAGTTCCCCGGCGCGCCGGCAAACCTGGACGCGCTGTGCCGCCGCTTCGGAATCGACAACGCGGCACGCACCAGGCACGGCGCCCTGCTCGATGCCGAGCTGCTGGCCGAGGTCTATCTTGAGCTGATCGGCGGCAGGCAGCCGTCGCTCGGACTCGGCGCCGCCAGGCCGGTGGAGACCGCGGCAAGGGAGGAACGTCCCCCCCGCGCCCCGCGCAGCCACGCCCCGAGCGAGAAGGAAAGCGCCGCGCACGCCGAATTCCTGAAGAAGATCAGGAATCCCATCTGGCTCGATTGAGCCCGCTCGCCGGCTTAGGAAATGTCGAAACCCGAGCGCGCCGCGTCGTTCTCCATGTAGAGCGCGGCGAAGTCGATGGGATCGATCATCATCGGCGGAAAGCCGCCGTCGCGGGTCACGTTGGCCACCACCGAGCGGGCGAACGGGAACAGGTGGCGCGGCCCTTCGATCAGCACCAGCGGCTGGATATCCTCTTCGGCGACATCGCCGACGATGACGATCCCGCCATAGGTGAGCTCCACGATGAACGCCGTGGCGTCGCCGCTCTGCGCTTCGGCCCGGATGAACAGCGACACCTCGTAGGCGCTTTCGGCCAGCAGCCGGGCGCTGGTATTGACCTCGACCTCGACCTTCGGGTTCTCGGTGAGCTTCGCCAGCCCTTCCGGCCCGAGGGGGTTCTCGAAGGAGAGATCCTTGATGTACTGCGCGCCGATCGCAAGCGTCGGCCGGGCTTCGGCGGCGGAGCCGTTCTCCCGCTGTTGCGGATCCGCGGTTTCGTCAGCCATCTGCCTCTCCCCGTTCCGCGATGGCCCAGCGCGCCCCGCGACCTGCCGCGCGGCGTCTAGCACGGGGGGGACGGGGGTACAAGGTCAGCGGGCCGGCGGGTCGAGGCGGACGAGGGTGCCGTTGGTGACGCGCTCTCCCGTCAGCGCGCGGATCACGCCCCAATGGGTGACAACGGCGGTGCGCGCGGCGCCCCGGTCGTCCGCCACGCCCCGGACGAAGCGGGCGCAGCGCTGCTCGAACGATGCCTCGCTCTCCTCCGATTCCGGCCACCAGCGTTCTTCGAGATGCTCGAAATCGTATTCCGGCCAGGTCCGGGCGAGCTCCGATGTCCGGGTTCCGACGTCGCAGGAGAAGCTGAAGCGCTCGCGGACATCCGGGTCGATGCTCAGTGGAACGCCGAGCGCCCGCGCCACCGTGTCCGCGGTCTGGATCGCCCGCCGGTAGGGACTCGCGACGATGCGCTCGATGTCTTCCCCGGCGAGCGCGGCCGCGATTTCCCGCGCCTGTCCGCGCCCACGTGACGTAAGCAGCGGGTCCGGTACCCCCGGGTCGATCCGGGTCACGCTGAAGATTACGTTGAAGATCGTCTGGCCGTGCCTGATCAGGATCATCGTCGCCGGGCCCGTCTTCGTCTCCTAACTCCGAGGATAATGCCGCCCGGGAAGTCGAGAAAGGCGAGGCGCGTCGGGCGAGCCGGCTCCGGGAAAAGAAAGGCGGGACGCGAAGCATCGGGACGGTCCCGCTTGCGCTTTGGCCGCGTTAAGCCTATTTACAGAGTTCCGCTGCAAGGCTTGGCCCGACGCATGCGCCGCGTATCCGCGATCGGGACGATCCGGTTAAACGGAATGCCGCAGGGGCGAGGCGTCAAAGGACGCGCCGATGGAAGGCTTCCAGTTTCTCGACATCATCTTCTTCGCGATGATCGCGGCGTTCCTCGTATTCAGGTTGCGCAGCGTTCTCGGCCGCCGGACCGGGCACCAGTCCCGCCCGCCCGACAACATGTCGCAGCGTCGCCAGGAAGCGGAGGCGGAGGGCAACGTCATAGAGTTGCCGGACCGGACCGCAGCCAACGACGAACCAGCGTTCGACGATGACGCGGATTTCGAGCCCGCGGACGACGAGGACCCGTTGGCGCACGGTCTGGCCCGGATCCAGGCCGCGGACGGCGACTTCGATCCGGCAACGTTCGAAACCGGCGCGCGAGCCGCCTTCGAGGCCATCGTCCACGCGTTCGCGACCGCCGATACGGGGACCCTTCGCGCGCTGCTGAACGACGACGTCTTCGAGAACTTCGAGCAGGCCATCCGCCAGCGGCTCGAAGCCGCGGAGACCTTGGAAACCACCGTCGTCGGCATCAAGTCGGCCGAGATCGTCGAGGCCTCGATGAGTGGCCGCAACGCGATCGTCACCGTCACCTTCGTCTCCGAGCAGGTCAACGTGACCCGCGACGCCGACGGCGAGGTGATCGAGGGCGACCCGACCCAGGTCACCGACGTGACGGATATCTGGACGTTCGCGCGAAACACCCGTTCCAGCGATCCCAACTGGAAGCTGATTGAGACGCGGAGCCCCAACTGAGACGCCTTCCCGTCCGCGCGTCCGAGGCCTGCGTCTCCGCGCGGTGCGCTTTATCGTTTCGGCGACCCTCGCGGCGCTGATGCTGGCCGCGGCTTCCGGCTGCGCACCCGACGAGGACCAGGCCGAGAACCCGATCCTCAAGCCGGTCTTCTTCGCCGACCTGCCGGGCTGGACCGGGGACCGTCATGCGGAGGCCTTGTCCGCGCTCCTGCGGAGCTGTACCAAGCCGATCCGCTATCCGACGCAGGCCAAGGGCGGGACGGAGCGGTTTGGCCGGGCTGAAGACTGGCGCTCCGTTTGCCGGGAGGCGGCCGGGATCCCCGTCGGCGACGACGCCGCGGCGCGGACCTTCTTCGAGCGCCGTTTCAGGCCGTTTCAGGCGCTCGGCGAGGACGGCGAAGCCGGGCTGATTACCGGCTATTACGAACCCGAGCTGGCCGGCGCGAGGCGGCGGAGCGACGCCTATCAGGTGCCGCTCTACACGCGGCCCGGGGATCTGGTGACCGTCAACCTGTCGGAATTCGGGAGCGGTCTCGGCGACGAACGCCTCGCCGGGCGGGTCGAGAACGGCCGGCTCAGGCCCTATCACAGCCGCGCCCGGATCGTCGACGGCGCGCTCGCCGGCGAAGGGACCGAGATCGTCTGGGTCGCCGATCCGATCGCGGCCTTCTTCCTGCAGATCCAGGGATCGGGCCGGATAAGGCTGCCCGACGGCGAGATCGTGCGGCTCGGCTATGCCGCCACAAACGGACGTCCCTATACGGCGATCGGACGCGTGCTGGTCGCCGAGGGCGCGCTTGCGCGCGAGGAGGTTTCGCTTCAGTCGATCCGCGCCTGGCTCCACGCCAACCCCGACCAGCAGCGCCGGGTCATGGACCGGAACGAGTCCTACGTGTTCTTCCGCGAGGTGCCGGGCGAGGGACCCATCGGTACCCATGGCGTGCCGCTGACACCGGGCAGGAGCCTCGCGGTGGATTTCCGCCTCATGCCGCTCGGCGTGCCGCTCTGGATCGACACCGTCGATCCGCTGGACATCGGACGTCCGCTGCGCCGCCTCGTGGTCGCGCAGGACACCGGCGGCGCGATCCGGGGCGCGGTGCGGGGGGATCTGTTCTGGGGCGCGGGGCAGGAGGCCGAGGAGCGCGCCGGTCGCATGCGCTCGCCCGGGCGCTACTATGTGCTGTTGCCGGTGCCCCCGGAGAAGGCGGCCGGAGTATGACGGACGACGCGCGGACGCGCCCGGCGGTCGGGTTTTTCGCGACCTGCCTGGTCGACTTGTTCAGGCCTTCGGTCGGCTTCGCGGCCGCGCGCCTGCTCGAACGGGCCGGCTACCGGGTCGAGGTGCCGAAGGCGCAGACCTGCTGCGGCCAGCCCTCCTATAACAGCGGCGACCGCTCCGCCGCCCGCCGCGCCGCGCGGCGGGCCGTTGCCGCGTTCGAGGGTTTCGAGCACGCGGTCGCCCCGTCGGGATCGTGCGCGGCGATGTTCGTCCGCCACTTTCCCGATCTCCTCTCCGACGACCCGGGATGGGCCGAAAGGGCGCTGGCGCTGGCGGGCAAGACCTTCGAGTTAGTCGATTTCCTGACCCGGGTCGCGAAGTGGACACCGGAGCCCGCGCGGACGCAGCCCGGCAGCGTCACCTACCACGATTCGTGTTCCGGGCTGCGCGAGCTCGGTATCCGCGAACAGCCGCGCGCGCTTCTCGTCGCGGCGGGCGGGCCCGAGCTGCGCGAGATGGAGGGATCGGACATCTGCTGCGGCTTCGGCGGCACGTTCTGCGTCAAGTATCCCGCGATTTCCGAGGCGATGGCGGACAAGAAGATCGACTCCATCGAGGCCACCGGCGCGGATGCGGTGGTCGGCGGGGATCTCGGCTGCCTCCTCCATATCGAGGGAAGGCTTTCGCACCGGGGATCGGCGGTGGGCACCCGCCATATCGCCGAAGTGCTCGACTGGGCGGCGGCGGACGAAGGTCGGGAGCGCTGACGATGCACGCCGACAGCGCCCGCTTTCCCGAGAACGTGGCCGCCGCGCGCGGCGATGCGACGCTCCTGGGTGCGCTCGGCCGGCTGCAGCGCGATGCTCGCGCGGGCCGCATGGAGACGATCGCCAGGCTGCCCGAATTCGAGGCGCTGCGCGACGCCGCGAAGGAGATCCGCAACGGCGCGCTCGCCAACCTCGCCGCCCATCTGGAGCGGTTCGAGGAGAACGTCGTCGCCAACGGCGGCGCGGTCCACTGGTGCCGCGATGCCGCCGAGGCCTGCGAGGCCGTCGCCCGGATCTGCCGCGAGGCGGAGGCGAAGACCGTCGCCAAGGGCAAGTCGATGGTCTCGGAGGAGATCGACCTCAACGCGGCGCTGTTCGGGGCCGGGTTCGACGTGGTCGAGACCGATCTCGGCGAATACGTCCTCCAGCTCCGCGACGAGACGCCGAGCCATATCGTCATTCCGGCGATCCACCTGACCAAGGACCAGTTCGCCGAAACCTTCCGCGGCGCGCACGACGCGCTCCCGGAGGACCGGTCGCTCGAGGAAGCCCGCGCGATCACCGACGAGGCCCGGGGCGAGCTTCGCGACGTCTTTCTGCGCGCCGATGTCGGGATCACCGGCGCCAATTTCCTCGTCGCCGAGACCGGGTCCGTCGTGATCGTCACCAACGAGGGGAACGGCGACCTCGCCCAGTCCCTGCCGCGCACGCATATCGTGGTCACCGGGATCGAGAAGGCGCTCGGCACGGTCGAGGAGGCGCTGACCCTGATCCGGGTGCTCGCGCGCTCGGCCACGGGGCAGGAGATTTCCGCCTACACGACCTTCGCGACCGGCGCGAAACGGGAAGACGATGCGGCCGGCCCCGCGAACTTCCACGTGGTCCTGGTCGACAACGGCCGCAGCGGTCTCCTCGCCGGACCCAAGCGCGAGATCCTGCGCTGTATCCGCTGCGGCGCCTGCCAGACGGTCTGCCCTGTCTACGGCGCGGTTGGCGGGCACGCCTATGGCGCGGTCTATGCCGGCCCGGTGGGATCGGTGCTGACGCCGGCGCTCTCCGGCCTCGACAAGTCCCGCCATTTGCCCGAGGCCTCGTCGTTCTGCGGCGCCTGCGAGGCGGTCTGCCCGGTGCGCATACCGCTTCCCCGGCTCCTGCGCATGTGGCGCGAGGACGCCTTCCAGGCCCATCTCGGACCGAAATTCATACGCTGGGGCCTGTTCGCCTGGTCGACGCTGAGCGCCTGGCCCTGGGCCTACCGGACGGCGGGCGCCGTCGGGGGGCGGCTGCTTCGCCTGATGGCGATGGGGCGCGGCCGGCTTACCCGACTGCCCTTCGCCGGGAAGTGGACCGGAGGGCGCGACCTCCCGGTTCCCGAGGGCGGCACCTTCGTGGGTAAGTGGCACGGGCGGCGCGGACGATGAGCGCGGCGCGCGACGACATCTTGGCCAGGATTCGGGCCGCCAATCCCGGCGCGGCGGTCGCGGTGTCCACCGGACCGATCCCCGCGAGGGGGCGGGGCAGCCCGGCCGAGCTGCGCCAGCGGTTCTATGGCGGGCTCGACGCGGCCGGGGTCAGCCACGCCACGGTGACCGGCTGGCCCGATGTCGCAGCCGAGATCGAGCGCTTCCTCCGGGAGCTCGGCGCCACCGGCTCCATCGTCGCGTCCGAGGATGCGATGCTCGACCGCTGCGGCCTCGACCGCCTGTCCGGGCTTCGCCGGGGCGTGCCCGATCCGGGGGATGCGGTGTCGATCACCGGAACCGTCGCCGGCGTCGCCGAGACCGGCACGCTGATGGTCCGATCCGGACCGGATGTCGCCAACGCCCTTCACTTTCTCACCGATACCCATGTCGCGGTGGTGGACGCGGCGCGGATCGTCGGCGCCTACGAGGACGCCTTCAAGCTGTTGAGAGCCGGTGGCGCGCCCATGCCGCGCAACGTGACGCTGATCACCGGACCGTCCCGGTCGAGCGATATCGAACGCATCCTGCAGATCGGCGTGCACGGGCCGAGGACGCTCCACGTGGTGGTATGCGATGCCGGCCCGGCGCCGTAGCCGCGAGGCGAGCGCCGCCGACCGCGCGCTGTTCGAGGCCGCGCTCGGCGAGGTGAAGCGACTGCCCCGCGAGAGCGAAGCCGAGCCCGCCGCCGACCCGCCCGCGCAACGGACGAGGAAGCCGCCCTCCGGGCCCCCGCCCGCCCCGTCCAGACCAGCGCCCGCGCTGGAGCCCGGTGGAGCCGCCGGCGTCGACGCGCGCGCCGCGGCGAGGCTCAGGCGCGGCCAGATGCGGCCCGAGGCCCGTCTCGACCTGCACGGGCACACGCTCGATCAGGCCAACCGCGCGCTCGCCGGCTTTATCGACCGCGCCGCGCATGACGGAAGGCGCTGCGTGCTGGTGATCACCGGCAAGGGCAATATCGGCCGGGCCGGCGGCACAATCCGGAGCGAGTTCCCGCGCTGGCTCAACCAGCCCAGCCTGCGGCCCCGCATCCTCGCCTTCGCCGAAGCCCAGCCCAGGGACGGCGGCGGCGGCGCGTTCTACGTGCTGCTGAGGAAGCGCCGCGGCTAGCCCAAAGCCCGCGCTAATGTTTCACGTGAAACAAAGGTCAACAATGCTGACGTATGTTTCACGTGAAACATTGTTCCGATATGGGACTATTTTCCCGTCTCCCCCGGAAGCCGGTAGGCGCACGCGGCGGAGAACCTGGATTCGCCGAGATCCACCAGCCAGAAGGGATCGGACGGCAAATGCGGGAAGCGAAACACGGCGGTCCTCTCGCCCTCCAGCATCGGCCGCGGCACCTCGAAGCGGTTCGGGCTCAGCGAGAAGCCGGTGCCGAGGGCCTTGATCAGCGCCTCCTTCAGGCTCCACAGCCGGTAGAACAGGTCCATCTTCTCGCCTTCGATGGCCGCGGACAGGGCAAGGCGTTCCCGCGGACCGTAGACGCTGCTCCCGATTCCATCGAAATCCCTGCCGGGCACCCGCAATTCGAGGTCCACCCCCAGCCCGTCCCGCTCGGCGAACGCGATCAGCCCGTGGTCGCCGCTGTGGCTCACATTGAAGCTCACGCCCGACGCTGCCCCGTTCAGTTTCGCGAACGGCTTGCCGTGCTTGAGGTAGCCGAAGGACAGCTCCCGGTTGGAGCATCCCAGACGTCCGCAGAGCTCGATCCTGAGCGCGGCACGGCACAGCGCATATTGCCGCTGGGCGCCGTCGACCACGAACCGCTCCCACCGCGCCCGCTCGTGGCCGTCGAGGATCGCGAACGCCCTTTCCTCGCGCTCCCGGTCGGGCCGGAGGTCGACATGCAGGATCCGCGAGTCCCCGCTCTCGTGCCATGTCTCCCACCATGCATCGCCGCCCGCGGTCATCGGAGGGTTCCGTTGCGGGGCGCCGGCGTTATTTTCCGCAGGTGGGCGCCGACGCCCCTCCCGCGGTCCCAATCCCACGGATATCCCAGCGACACCTCGTGGAACGGCACGCCGTCGAGCCACTGGACGCCCCTGATATGAAGGTGGCCGTAGACCACCGCACAGGCGTTGAAGCGGCGGTGCCAGCCCCGGGTGCGGCGCGTCCCGCACCACGGCGCGAATCGGGGAATTCGCGGCAGCACGGCGTGCCGTTCCTCGAGCGGAAAATGGTTGATCAGGACCTTCGGAAGGTCCGGCGGATACGATTCCAGCCGACGGGCGGTTTCCTCGCAGCGGGCGGCGCACCACGATTCCCGGTCCGGAAACGGGTCGGGATGCAGCACCCATTCGTCGGAGCAGACGGAATCGGTCTCTCCCGCCCACCCCACGACCTCGTCACGCCGGACGTGCCGGGGCCGGAAGCTGTAGTCGTAGAGCAGGAACATCGGCGCGATCAGAACCGGTCCGTGCGGAAGTTCGACCACCGGGTAAGGGTCCTCCGGGGTCAGAACGCCGTGGGCGCGGGCGATCCCCACGAGCCGCTCGTAAAGCGCTACGCCGCGAAGCCCGGCGGCCCCGTTTGGGATCGTCCAGAGCTCGTGGTTTCCCGGAACCCAGACCAGCTTTCGAAACTTCGGAACCAGTTGGGAGAAGCACCAGCCGAGCCATTGCGCCCCGTCGGTGACGTCTCCCGCCAGGATCAGCCAGTCTTCGGGATGGGCGGGGAAACTCTCCAGCGCGTCCCGGTTCGCCGTGTGAGAGACATGGAGGTCCGACAGCGCCCACAAACGCATCGGGTTACCGTCCGGATCGTCCTGCTATGTCGTTGCGGAGGCGCGCACCGGAATAGCGTCGAGCGCGACCCGCTCGGACGCCTGCCACAATGCGTACGCGGCCTGCATCCGGAGCCACAGGCCCGCGAGCGCGTCGTCGCCGCAGAGCCTAGCGAAACGGAGAGCCATCTCCGGGCTCACCGCCCCGGGATCTTCACGGCGAAGAACGCTATGCAGAGCCTGCCTCGACACTCCGAGATCGCGCGCCGCGCCTGCGACCGTCAGCCCGAGGGCGGGCAGGATATCCTCCCGCCAGATCGCTCCGGGGTGGGTCGGCGCCCGGCGCGGGCGATCGGAGGTCAGATTGTCCATCAGTGATAGTCCTCCAGATTGAGACGCCACGCATCGCCGGCGTGCCACTCGAACGTCAGCCGCCAGTTCGCGCTCACCGTCACGCTGTAACGCACGGGTCGGCCCCGCAACGAATGAAACCGCCATCCGGGAATATTCATGTCTTCTGGCCGGGCAGCGCTGTCCAGGGCGTCCATCTGCCGGATCAGCCTAGCCTGCCAATCGCGGTTGACGCGGGTGGTGAAGCCTGACTCGAAGAGCTCTTTCAAACCCCGGTGCCTGAACGTCTTGATCATGCCCATCAATGGTGCGTGACGGACTATGTGTCAAGGATCAGTTTACAGGCTTTCTCGCCACGCTTCCGACCGCAGCGGTCGCCGCCCTTACAGAATATACTTTGACAGGTCCGCGTCCTTGGCGAGGTCGGCGACGCGTTCGCGCACGTAATCGGCGTCGATGCTGACCGTGTCGCCGGACCGGTCGGTGGCGGTGAAGCTGATCTCGTCGAGCAGGCGCTCCATCACCGTCTGGAGGCGACGCGCGCCGATATTCTCGACCGAGCGGTTCACCTCGGCGGCGACATGGGCGATCTCGCCGATCGCGTCCTCGGCGAAGTCGAGCGCTACGTCCTCGGTCTCCATCAGCGCGACGTATTGGCGGATCAGGCTGGTCTCGGGCTCGGTGAGGATGCGCCGGAAGTCCTCCTCGGTGAGCGCCTTGAGCTCGACCCGGATCGGCAGGCGGCCCTGCAGCTCGGGCAGGAGATCGGACGGCTTGGCGAGGTGGAACGCGCCCGAGGCGACGAACAGGACGTGGTTGGTCTCGACCGTGCCGTGCTTGGTCGCGACCGTGGTTCCCTCGATCAGCGGCAGCAGGTCGCGCTGCACGCCCTCGCGGCTGACATCTGCGCCGTAGCGGTCGGACCGGGCGCAGATCTTGTCGATCTCGTCGAGGAAGACGATGCCGTTCTGCTCGACGCTGTCGATCGCCTCGCGCACCACCGCATCCTCGTCGAGCAGCTTGTCGGCCTCTTCCTCGACCAGCACTTCGTGCGAGTCCGCGACCGTCATCTTGCGCGGCGTGGTCCGCCCGCCGAACGCCTTGCCGAAGATGTCGCCCAGATTGACCATGCCCATCTGGGCGCCCGGCATGCCGGGGATCTCGAAGGTCGGCAGGGACGATCCGCCGTCGGTGACCTCGACCTCGATCTCCTTGTCGTCGAGCTTGCCCTCGCGCAGCAGCACGCGGAATTTCTGGCGCGTCTCGGCGCTCGCCTTCTCGCCCACCAGCGCATCCAGCACGCGCTCCTCGGCGGCGATCTCCGCCTTCGCCTCGACCTCCTTGCGCTGGCGCGTGCGCACCATGTGGATGGCGATCTCGACAAGGTCGCGGACGATCTGCTCCACGTCCCGGCCGACATAGCCGACCTCGGTGAACTTGGTCGCCTCGACCTTGAGGAACGGCGCCTGGGCGAGGCGCGCGAGGCGGCGGGCGATCTCGGTCTTGCCGACGCCGGTCGGGCCGATCATCAGGATGTTCTTGGGCAGGACCTCGTCGCGCAGATCGTCGTCGAGCTGCTGGCGCCGCCAGCGGTTGCGCAGCGCGATGGCGACCGCGCGCTTGGCGTCGTCCTGGCCGACGATATAGCGGTCGAGTTCGGAGACGATCTCGCGGGGGCTGAAATTGGTCAAGGCGACTGGATGCTCTCGATGACGATGTTGTCGTTGGTGTAGATGCAGATGCCGGCGGCGATCTCCATCGCCTTGTGGGCGATCGCCTCGGCGTCGAGGCCCTCGACGTCGATCAGCGCGCGCGCGGCGGCGAGCGCGTAAGAGCCGCCGGAGCCGATGCCGATCACCCCGTCATCCGGCTCCAGCACGTCGCCCGTGCCGGACAGGATGAGCGAGGTATCCGCATCCGCCACCGCCATCATCGCCTCGAGCCGGCGCAGATAGCGGTCGGTGCGCCAGTCCTTGGCGAGCTCGACGCAGGCGCGCATCAGCTGACCCGGATGCTGGTCGAGCTTGCCCTCCAGCCGCTCGAACAGGGTGAACGCGTCCGCCGTCGCGCCGGCGAAGCCGCCGATCACCGAGCCGCCGCCGAGGCGGCGCACCTTGCGCGCGCCCGACTTGATCACCGTGTTGCCGAGGCTGACCTGGCCGTCGCCGGCGATGACCGTGGCCCCGCCCTTGCGGACCGAGAGTATGGTCGTGCCGTCGAGCGCATAGCGGTCCCGGGTATCCGTCACGCCCGCGCTAACCCTGATTCAGCCGGTGTCCCATCGCCGCTCACAATGTGGGGCCGGGCCGGTCTAGGTCAAGGCCGGGCGGCGGGAGGTATCACGTGATACCGAGTCGCTTGCGGGTCACTGAAAGAGGCCGGCATGGGTGCCCGCACGGACGAATACGACGGTCCCGCCGGGGCCGACCGCTTCTTCGAGCCGATAGATAAGCAAGAAGTCTCCGCCGACATGACATTCCCGGTGCTTCGACCATTCGCCTTTCAGGGAATGATCCCGCCACTCGGGGCCGAGCGGCGCATCGTTCTCCACAAGGAGGACCATGACCCTCTTCAGGCGCTTCATGTCGTAACGCCCGGATCGCGACAGCCGCTCCCAGTCCTTGACGAAGGACCTGGTCATTTCGGCCTGGCGCGGCAGGTTGGTTCGCTTACTGGCTGCCGGTCTTTTCAAGGTCCGCAAACATCTCGTCGGGCGTGGCGAAGCGCGCCCTGCCCGCGCTGAGGATTTCTTCCGCCTCGGCCATGGCGGAGCGGGTCTCCGCGTTCGGTACCTTGAGTTCCAGCGGAAACGCCTGATCGACGGCGATGCGATGGAACAGCAGGCGCACCGCCTCCGACGCCGTCAACCCCATGGCGGAAAGCGCTTCGGTGGCTCTGCGCTTGAGGTCGTTGTCCATCCGGACATGAAGCATGGAACTTCGCTCTGTCATGTCGGGCTCCTGTATCTCAAATGAGATATAGGTGGGCGGAATGGTGTTGTCAAAGGCCGGCGCGGCGCGGCGCGGCGCTCTCTATGGCCTTGCGAAGATCGATTTGCTAAACAACCGCCTCCCGGAACAGGAGCGGTACGATGCGCGAGGCCTCGCTCACGCGCGAAACGCGTGAGACCCGGATCGAGGTCTCGGTCGGTCTCGACGGCAGCGGCAGCTATGACGTCGCGACCGGGATCGGCTTTCTCGACCACATGCTGGAACAGCTCTCGCGGCACAGCCTGATCGACCTCAGGGTACGGGCCCAGGGCGACCTGCATATCGATTTCCACCACACGACCGAGGATACCGCGCTCGCCATCGGGCAGGCGGTCTCGCAGGCGCTGGGCGACCGGGGCGGGATCGTCCGCTACGGCTCCGCCCTCATCCCGATGGACGAAACCCTGTCGCGCGTGGCGATCGACATTTCCGGGCGGCCCTATCTCATCTGGAAGGTCGCTTTCAGCCGGCCCAAGCTCGGCGAGATGGATACCGAGCTGTTCAAGGAATGGTTCCAGGCCTTCGCGCAGGCCTCCGGCTCCACGCTCCATGTCGAGAACCTTTACGGCGAGAACAACCACCATATCGTCGAGTCGTGCTTCAAAGGGCTCGCGCGGGCGTTGAGAACCGCGACCGCGACCGACCCCAGGACGCCCCGCGCGATCCCGTCGACCAAGGGCACGCTCGGCGGCGTCTGATGCGGATCTACGCGGCCTATCTCGATCCCGCTTCCCTGGAGCAGGACCGCGGCGTCACGATGGTGAAGGAAGGGATGTGCTGGCCGGCCTTCTTCTTCTCCTTCGTTTGGGCCGCATGGCACCGGCTGTGGTGGGCGTCGCTGGCGCTTCTCGCGGCGGTCGTGGCGGCGTCCGCAATCCTGGCGGCGGCCGGCGCCGCGGGTGCTCTCTGCGGTCTCGCGCTGGCGGCATTCGTCGGTGGGGCCGCGAACGACTGGCGCGGCAGGGCGCTCGAACGCCGCGGACGCAGGCTGGTCGCGGTGGTCGCCGGACGCAACGCGGAAGACGCGGCCCGCCGGTTCTTCGAACGAGAGCCCGGCGACCTTTCCGTCGGGCCGCTTGCCGGCGAAAGCGGGGCGGTCCCGTGACCGTCGCCATCGTCGATTACGGGTCCGGGAACCTCCGTTCGGCGGCCAAGGCCTTCGAACGCGTCGCGGCCGAGGCGCCCGGGCGACCGGGGGTCGAGGTGACGGCCGATCCGGCGGCGCTCGCCCGGGCGGATCGTATCGTGCTGCCCGGCGTCGGCGCCTTCGTCGACTGCATGACCGGTCTCGCGCGGCTCCCCGGCATGGTCGAGGTCCTGCACGAACGGGTGCGGGCCGGGGTTCCGCTGCTGGGGATCTGCGTCGGGATGCAGCTCATGGCGACCGTCGGCGAAGAGCACGGAATCCACGAAGGGCTCGGCTGGGTTCCGGGGCGGGTAGTCCCGTTGCCTCCGGGCGGCGAGCTCAGGATCCCGCATATGGGATGGAACGAGATCGAGACGCGGGGCGACCATCCGGTGCTTTCCGGGATGGAGAGCCGGGCGCACGCCTATTTCGTCCATTCCTACATGATGGTGCCCGACGATCCGCGCGACGTGCTCGCCGTGACCGACTATGGCGGGCCGGTCTCCGCCGTCATCGGGCGGGACAACGTGCTCGGCACCCAGTTTCACCCGGAGAAGAGCCAGCGCAACGGGCTCGCGCTGATCTCCCGATTTCTCCAATGGCGGCCATGAAGGAGAAGTCGCCCGACATCGCGGTCGAAAGGGTGGAGCGCTTCGCCGGGCGCGACCTCGCCGATCTCTGCGATGCGTCCGAGACCGCGATCCTCGAGGGCGGCGGCTTCGGCTGGCTCACCCCGCCGCCGCGCAAGATCATGGAGCGTTACTGGTCCGGGGTGCTGATGGTGCCGGAGCGCGAGCTGTTCGTCGGCCGGCTCGGCGGCACGATCGCGGGCTCCGCCCAGCTCGTCAGACCGCCGCGCAACAACGAGGCCCAGAGCTTCGCGGCCTCGACCACCACCCATTTCGTCGCGCCCTGGGCGCGCGGTCACGGGCTTGCGCGGATGCTCGCTCTCGCGGTCGAGGACGCGGCGCGGGAACAGGGGTTCTCCGCCCTCAACCTGGATGTCAGGGCGACCCAGGACGCGGCCATCGCGGCCTACGAGTCGCTCGGCTATGTCCGCTGGGGAACCAACCCGACCTATGCGATCGCCGAAGGCAGGCTGATCGCCGGGTATTACTACACCAAGGCTCTTGGCCCGCTTCCCGATCCCGACGGGGAAGGCTCGTGATCCTCTACCCCGCCATCGACATCAAGGACGGGCTCTGCGTCCGCCTTCTCCGCGGCGAGATGTCGGAGGCGACCGTGTTCAACAACGATCCCGCGGACCAGGCGAAGGAGTTCTCCGAGACCGGCTTCGAATGGCTGCACGTGGTCGATCTCAACGGCGCGGTGGAAGGACGTCCGGTCAACGCCGGCGCGGTCGCCGCGATCCTCGCCGCGGTCGACATGCCGGTCCAGCTCGGCGGCGGCATCCGCGACCGGGCGACCCTCGAACACTGGATGGAAGCCGGCGTCGCGCGCGCGGTGCTCGGCACGGCGGCGCTCGCCGATCCCGATTTCGTGCGCGAGGCCTGCCGGAGCTATCCCGGCCGGATCGCGCTCGGGATAGACGCCAGAAGCGGCCGTGTCGCGACCGAGGGCTGGTACAAGACCACCGACGTGAAGCCGCTCGACCTCGCTCTCAGCTTCGAGGGTGCCGGCCTCGCCGCGATCATCTACACCGACATCGGCCGCGACGGCGCTCTCGGCGGGCTCAACGTCGAGGCGACCGTCGACCTCGCCTTCGCGCTGACCACGCCGGTCATCGCGTCGGGCGGCGTTTCCTCCACCCAGGACCTGCTCGAGCTCAAGGCCAACGAGCGGGCCGGGATCGAAGGCGTGATCTGCGGCCGCGCGCTCTATGACGGGCGGATCGACCCCGCCGAGGCCGTCGCCATCCTCGCCGGCTGAGAATGCTCAAGGCGCGCGTCATCCCCTGTCTCGACGTCAAGGACGGGCGCACCGTCAAGGGCGTCAATTTCGTCGACCTGGTCGATGCCGGCGACCCCGTGGAGCAGGCCCGGATCTACGACGGGCAGGGCGCCGACGAGCTCTGCTTTCTCGACATCACCGCCTCGCACGAGAACCGGGACACGCTGTTCGGCGTGGTCAACCGAACCGCCGAGCAGTGCTTCATGCCGCTCACGGTCGGCGGCGGGGTGCGCACCGTCGACGACATCCGCAAGTTGCTGATCGCGGGCGCCGACAAGGTCTCGATCAACACGGCCGCCGTCCACCGTCCGGAATTCGTGGCCGAGGCGGCGCGGAAATTCGGCTCGCAATGCATCGTGGTCGCGATCGACGCCAAGGCCGCCGGTCCCGACAGATTCGAGATCTTCACCCATGGCGGTCGGCGCGGGACCGGGATCGATGCCGTGGACTGGGCCCGTCGCATGACCGACAACGGCGCGGGCGAGATCCTGCTGACCTCGATGGACCGGGACGGTACCGGCGAGGGGTTCGACATCGATCTCACGCGCCGGATCGCCGACGCGGTGCCGGTGCCGGTGATCGCATCGGGCGGCGTGGGCACGCTCGACCATCTGGTCGCCGGCGTGCGGGAGGGCGGCGCGACGGGCGTGCTCGCGGCCTCGATCTTCCACTTCGGCACCCATACCATCGCCGAGGCCAAGGCGCATATGGCGCAGGCCGGCGTGCCGGTGCGTCCGTGACCTCCGGGGGCCGATCTGCTATTGCAGGGCGCATGGCGGAAACCGACGAAGCAGACGTCCTCGGGCGGCTCTACGCGGCGATCGAGGCGCGCAGGGGCGCCGATCCGGAGGAGTCCTACACCGCGCGCCTGTTCGCGCGCGGCCCGGAGAAGATCGCCCAGAAACTGGGCGAGGAGGCGGTCGAGACCGTGATCGCCGCCACCGCCGGCCGGCGCGCGGACGTCGTGACCGAAAGCGCCGACCTCCTCTACCACCTGCTGGTTGTCTGGGCTCAGGCCGGCGTCGCGCCGGAGGATGTCTGGGCCGAGCTCGCACGGCGCGAGGGCGTGTCGGGCATCGCGGAGAAGCACGCGCGCAGCAAGGGAAGCGCCGATGGCGTATGACGACCAGAACGTGTTCGCCAGAATCGTCCGCGGCGAACTGCCCTGCAACAAGATCTACGAGAACGACCACGCGCTCTCCTTTCACGACATCGCGCCGCAAGCGCCGGTGCACGCGCTGGTGATCCCCAAGGGCAGCTACGTGTCTCTCGCCGACTTCTCCTCGCGGGCGAGCGAGGGGGAGCAGGCCGACCTGATCCGCGCCATCGGCGAGACGGCCGAGGCCCTTGGACTGGTCGGACCGGGCTACCGTGTGCTCACCAACCACGGGTCGGACGCGCATCAGGAGGTGATGCATCTCCACTTCCACATCTTCGCCGGCAAGCGCCTCGGGCCCATGATCGCCGGCGGCCCGATGCCGGCCTCCCACCGCGACTGATCCGCGCGAGACCATCGACTCCCCGCGCGTTTGGGCGCAAGCTTGAGGCGGAAGCGATCTCAAGCGGGAGGAAACGAATAATGCGCAAATCGCTGGCTGCCCTGGCCGTTATCGCCACCATCGGCCTCGCCGGGGCCGCCCACGCCAAGACGATCGGGGTCGCGCTCGCCTCCGATACCAACCCTTTCTACATCGCGATGCTGAAAGGCATCGAGATCCGCGCCAAGCAGCTCGGCTACAAGCTGAGCGTGGTGACCGCCGAGGAGGATGTCGCCCGGCAGCTCAACGGCATCAACGACCTGATCGCCAAAGGTGTCGACGGGATACTGGCCTCGCCGATCGACGCCAAGGCGCTGTGCAGCGCTTTCGACAAGGCCAAGGCGGCGGGCATTCCGATGATGGCGATCGCCCGGGGCTCCGCGTGCAAGGCGCAACTCTTGCATATCGCCGTGGACGAAATCCGGGTGGGCCGCGAAATCGCCGAGTGGACGGCCAAACAGATCGGCGGGAAGGGCAAGGTCGCGATGCTGGCGGGTCCCGCCGGGGCGCAGGCCTTCATGAACTTCGCCCGCGGCTACGAGGAGGGTCTCAAGGGCCATCCCGGCATCAAGGTCGTATACAGGCAGGAGCTCGCGCTGACCCGGGAGATGGGGCTCAAGCACGGCGAGGACGCGCTGGTCGCCCATCCGGACGTCAAGGCGATCTACGGCGCCAATGACGAGCTCGGTATGGGCGCGGCCCAGGCGGTCGCCGCCGCCGGGAAGAAGAAGGACGTGATCGTGACCGGGATGAACGGCATTCCGCCGGCGGTTCGGGCGGTCAAGCGCGGCGCGATGGACCTCACCGTGGTGCTCAACCCGGTCAAGTGGGGCGTCCTCGGGGTCGACACGATGGACGGCCATTTCAAGGGCGGCAAACACGACCCGCGCGTTTATGTCGGTCACGTCCTTGTCGACAAATCGAATGTCGACAAGTTCATCCGGCCGAAGAAGAAGTAGGCAGGACGGCCGGATGGCGCGGCGGGCGGATGCGGACCTGATCGAGGCGCTCGAAGCGGCGCGCATCCACTCGCTCTGGGACCGCTACAAGAAGATCACCCCGGTCCTGCCGGACGCGCCCGACGGCGCGGGGGTCTGGCGCTGGCGGGACATCGAGCCCTTCGCGGCGCGCGCCGCCGGGGAAATCGCGGTCGAGGACATCGAACGCCGGGCGCTGATCCTCGCCCACCCGGCCTTCGGCGGCGAGACGGTCACGACCGGCAACCTGATCGCCGCCTTCACCGTGCTGGAGCCCGGCGACCGCGCGGTGCCGCACCGCCATACCGCGTCCGCCATCCGCTTCGCCACCCGGGCCGACGGCGCGGTGACGATCGTCAACGGCCGGCGCTGCGCGATGCTGGAAGGGGATCTGGTCCTCACCCCGCCGATGTGCTGGCACGGCCATATCAACGAGGGCGGCGACCGGACGGTCTGGTTCGACGCGGCCAACATCCCGCTGGTCAACGCGCTCCACGCCAATTTCTTCGAACCCGGCTCGCGCGCCGACAATGCGTTCTGGGACGTGGACGAAGGCGACGAGCGGCTATGGCGGGAGGCGGGTCTGGAAGCGGAGGGCCATGCGCACGAGGCGGCCCATTCGCCGAAATTCCGCTATCCGGGCGAGGCGACCCGCCGGCTGCTCGACGCGGCGCCCCGGGGCGCGGACGGGGCCAGGACCGTGCGCTACGTCAACCCGGTCGCCGGCGGGCCGGTGATGCCCAGCCTCGATTGCTATGCGAGGCGGCTGATCGCGAGGGAACCGACGCGCCCGCGCCGGATGCTGTGCAGCCAGATCTGCCTCGCGGTGTCGGGCTCGGGCCGGTCGACAATCGGCGAGGAGACCTTCGAATGGTCCCGCCACGACGTGTTCACCGTCCCGCAATGGAGCTGGGCGCGGCACGAGGCGCTGGACGGCGATGCGGACCTTTTCGTGGTCACCGACCGGCCGGCGCGCGAAAGCCTCGATCTGATGCGCGACGAGCTGGGATGATCGGAGGGGAAGGGCGATGACACCCGATTCAGGCATCGGCGCATCGGTTCTCCGCCTCGAGGATCGGCGGCTCCTGACCGGCAGGGGGCAATACGTGTCGGATCGTGTCGTACCCGGCGCGCTCCATTGCCATTTCGTCCGGTCCGATCGCGCCCACGCGGAGATACTGGACATCGAGACCTCCGCGGCGCGCGCCGTTTCCGGCGTGGCGGCGGTGCTGACCGGCACCGACATGGCGGCCGACGGCGTCGGGTCGATGCCCTGCCTCTGGAAGATCCCCACCAAGGACGGGACGCCGATGGCCGAGCCGCCGCGCTGGGCGCTCGCGCGCGACCGTGTCCGGCATGTCGGCGAACCGGTGGCGGCGGTGCTGGCGGAGACGCAGGCGGCGGCCGACGACGCTGCCGAGCAGATCGAAATCCGCTACCGGGAGCTGCCCGCGGCGATAGGCTCGCGCGACGCAATCCGGGATGGCGCGGTTACGCTGCACGACGAGGCTACGGACAATGTGTGCTACGTCTGGGGGCGCGGCGACGAGGCGGCGGTCGACCGCGCGATGGAAGCGGCGCACTGGACGGTCGAGATCGACGTCTACAACAACCGCATCGCCGGCGCCGCCATTGAGCCGCGCGCCGCGGTGGCGTCCTACGATCCGATCGCGGAGGCGGTCACGCTCTACGACACCACCCAGGCGGTCCACTTGGTCCGGCGGTCGGTGGCAACCCAGCTCGGCATGGCCGACCGCCAGGTCCGGGTGGTCTCCCCCGATGTCGGCGGCGGGTTCGGTTACAAGGGAAAGCACTATCCGGAAGAGATCGTCGTCTGCTGGGCGGCGCGGCGTCTCGGCCGGCCGGTCAGGTGGGTCGGCTCGCGCAGCGAGGCCTTCGTCACCGATACCCAGGCGCGAGACCACCGCACCGTGGCGCGGCTGGCGCTCGACGAGGACGGCCGTTTCCTCGGGCTCAGGGTCGAGACGACCGCCGATCTCGGAGCGTATCTCTCGACCTTCGGCGCGGCGATCCCCAGCGCGATCTATTCCGCGTTGCTCGCCGGCGTCTATGGCACGCCCGCGGTTTATGTCGAGGTGACCGGCGTCTTCACCAACACGGTGCCGACGGATGCCTATCGCGGCGCGGGGCGGCCCGAGGCGTGCTACATCCTCGAGCGGCTGGCGAACCGCGCGGCGGCCGCCGCCGGTCTCGATCCCATCGAGATACGACGCCGCAACCTGATCCCCGGTCAGGCGATGCCTTACAAGACGCCGATCGGGCCGACCTACGACTGCGGCGACTTCCCGAAGATCATGGAGCGCGCGCTCGCCGGCGCGGATTACGGGGACTTCGCCGGACGCCGCGCGGCATCCGAGGCGGAAGGGCGGCTGCGCGGCATCGGCATCGCGAGCTTCGTCGAATCCTCCGGCGTCGCGCCGTCCAGGCTCGCCGGCGCGATGGGCGCGCGCGTCGGGTTCTTCGAATCGGCCGAGATTCGCGTTGACCGGGAGGGTTGCGTGCAGGCGCTGCTGGGCACGCACAATCACGGCCAAGGCCACGCCACCACCTTCGCGCAGATCCTGAGCACGCATTTCGGGCTGCCGCTGGAAAAGGTCGAAATCGTCGAGGGCGACACCGGCGCGGTCCCTTTCGGCACCGGCACGTTCGGCTCGCGCTCGATCGCGGTGGGCGGTTCGGCGCTTCATCGCGCGGCCGACAGGGTGCTGGAGAAGGCGGCGGCGATCGCCGCCCACATGCTGGAAGCCGCGCCCGACGACATCGCCTTCGAGGACGGCGTCTTCACGGTTGCCGGCACGGACCGGCGTGTGACCTTCGATTCCGTCGCCGAGCGGGCCCACATCCCGCACGACTTCCCGCACGAGACGCTGGAGCCCGGCCTCGTCGCCTCGGCGTTCTACGACCCGCCCAATTTCGCCTTCTCCAACGGCGCGCATGTGGTGGAAGTCGAGATCGATCCGGAGACCGGGGCCACGACCATCGCCGATTACCGGGTGGTCGACGATGTGGGCACCGTGATCAACCCGATGATCGTCGAGGGGCAGATCCATGGCGGGCTCGCCCAGGGGATCGGCCAGGCGATGATGGAGGACGTCGTCTACGACCGGGAAAGCGGCCAGCCGCTTGCCGGATCGTTCATGGATTACGCCATGCCGCGCGCGGACGACCTGCCGGATTTCGTTTCGGAACTCGACGAAAGCCAGCCCTGCACCCACAACCCGCTCGGCGCCAAGGGCTGCGGCGAGTCGGGCTCCATCGGGGCGCCGGCGGCGCTGGTCGCCGCCGTGCTCGACGCGCTCGCGCCCTTCGGGGTGACGGATATCGGCATGCCGCTGACGCCCGAGCGCGTGTGGCGGGCGATGGCCGGCTCCGGTTGACGCGACAGCCCGGTCGTTCGACCATCGTCCGGCCCACGAGGGAGGTAGGGATGTTCCTTCGCAATTGCTGGTATGTCGCGGCCTGGGACCATGAGCTCGACGACGGTTTCCTGCCGCGCACCATCCTCGATGAATCGGTCGTGCTGTTCCGCGGCGCCGACGGGAAGCCGCGCGCGCTGGAGGACCGGTGCTGCCACCGCTCGATGCCGCTGTCCCAGGGCCGGCTTCTCGATGAGACGGTCCAGTGCGGCTATCACGGGCTGGAATTCGATTTCGACGGGCGCTGCGTGAAGGTGCCCGGCCAGTCGACGATCCCGCCCGGCGCGCATGTGCGGGCGTGGCCGGTGGTGGAGCGCTGGCGCTGGGTCTGGATATGGATGGGCGATCCGGAGGCCGCCGATCCCGACCTGATCCCCGACTACCACTGGAACGACGACCCCGAATGGACGTCCTACGGCGACGTCTATCGTGTCGCGGGCGATTACCGCCTGATGAACGACAACCTGCTCGACCTCTCGCACATCCAGTTCCTGCACGTGAACACTCTCGGCGCCCCCGGCGATCAGGACGCCGAGATCGAGGTCCAGCGCAGCCCCGACGTGGTCCATGTCAGCCGCTGGACGTTCGACACCCCGCCGTCGCCGTTCTACGCCCACGCGCTCGGCACCAACGCCAATGTCGATCGCTGGCAAAACGTCTATTACCGCGCGCCGTCCTATATCGTGATCGATGCCGGCAGCGCGATCGCCGGCTCGGGCGCGCGCGAGGGCAACCGGAGCCAGGCCGCCGAGGTGTACTCCAACCACACGATGACGCCGGAAACGGAGGTCTCGACCCACTATTTCTGGCACCACGCGCGCAATTTCCGCCTCGACGACGAGGCGTTCACCGAGGAGCTGCGCGGCATGTTCTCGTCCGCGCTCAAGGAGGACACGGTCGCCATCGAGGCCCAGCGAAAGAGCCTCGCGCGCACAGAAGGCCGGCCGCTGATAGACATAAACGTCGACAACGCCGCCTTCCAGGGCCGGCGGATCCTGGAGGAGCGGCTGGCGGCTGAGGCCGCTGCCTAAAGCGCGCGCTCCCTGAACCGTAGCGCCGCGCTGCGCCGGGCGAGGAACGCGACCACGGCGCCGACCGCCGCGGCCAGAAGAGTGAGAGCGGATTCCGCGCCAAGCCAGATCGTGGATCCACCGACCGCGATCGCCGCCGCGAAGTAGAACAGCGCGAGGCCCATCCTGGCGAGCCCGCCGTCGCCCCAGGTGATCACCGATTCCGCGATCAGGAATCCCGCGACCAGCGCGGTGAGGCTGACATAGACCACCGCCACCCAGGATCCCTGCATGACCAGCGCCGGGTTAAAGGCCCACAGGAAGGGCAGCAGGTAGGCGGCCGCGGCGAGCTGCATGCCGACGACACCGGTCCGCCACATGTCGGAGCCCGCGATCCCCGCCGCCACCATGCTGGCCACCGCGACCGGCGGGGTCAGCATGCTCAGCAGCCCGAAATAGAACAGGAACAGATGCGCCGCCATCGGCTTCAGCCCGATCTCGATCAGGGCCGGCGCGATCACCGTGGCGAGGACGATGTAGACCGCGGCCGTGGGCATTCCCATGCCGAGGATGATCGAGACCAGCGCGGTCACGACTAGCATCCAGAAGATCCCCGCGCTCTGGCCGAGCTCCGCGAGGATAATCGAGAGCTGGAAGGCAAGTCCGCTCGCGTTGAGGACGCCCATCACGACGCCCGCCCCGCCCGCGATCAGCATCAGGGGCAGCAGGTTCTCGCCGGAGCCGAAAATGAAGTTGGCCCATTCCGCGCGACTCGGCAGGCGCCGGATTTTCAAGAGGTAGAGCACGAACAGCGAGGTGGCGGCGTACATCGCCGACAGGCCCGGGTTGTAGCCGAGCCCGAACAGGAAATAGAGAAGCACCCCGAGCGGCAGCAGGAACACCCAGCCCGAAAGCAGTACGGACAGAACGCGGGGCAGTTCCGACTTCGGCAGGCCGAGCAGGCCGAACCGCGCGGCAATGGCGTCGACCTGGAGGAACAGCACCAGATAGTAGAGCGCCGCCGGGATCGCCGCGGCGATGACCACGTCGATATAGGGGACTTCGAGGAACTCGGCGATGATAAAAGCGGTCGCGCCCATCACCGGCGGGGCGATCTGACCTCCGTTGGAAGCCACCGCCTCGATGCCGGCGGCATAGCGCGGCTCGAAACCGGTGCGCTTCATCATCGGGATGGTGACGATCCCGGTCGACATGATGTTGCCCACCGAAGAGCCCGATATGGTCCCGAAGGCGCTCGACGCGACGACGGCGACCTTGGCGGGGCCCCCTCGGCGGTGGCCCATCATGCCCATGGCGAGGTCTGTGAAGAACCGGGTCGCCCCGGAGACTTCCAGCAACTTGCCGAGGATGATGAATGCGAGCACGAGCTCGGTGACGACGCGCAGCACCAGGCCGGGGATGCCGTTATTGTCGGCGTATAGGTAGAGGACCGTCTTGGTCGGCGGGAAGACCTCGGCTTCCAGCGCGCCCGGCAGTATGTCGCCGAAGAAGGCGTAGACGATCATCACCCAGACGAGGGTGGTGATCACTTTCCCGCATGCCTTCCTGAGCGCTTCCAACATTGTGAGGATGGCGACGACGCCCGGCACCCATTTGTCCGGCGTCCGGTCCGCCATGCCGACGATCCAGTCCTCGAAGTTCCACGACATCCAGAACCAGGTCGCGAAGGAGATCACGACGAGCGCGATCTCGAGCAGCCCGGCCTGCGACCCGTAGGGATATTTGAGATAGGCTGCGGCGATCGACAGCCCGAGGACGACGCCGATCGCCTGTTGAAACGTGAAGGCGAAGCCGAACCGGTCGGCGACCGAGAAGATCCAGAGAATTCCGATGATCGGCACCGCGCCGAGGCAGGCACGCAGCAACAGCGTCGTCAGCTGCTGCATCGGGCTTCCGAAGCCGCGCAACGGCCCGCCAGAGCCGCGCAACGGGCCGCGGAAACCGCGCATCGCCCTGCCTCGACTGCGGTGTCGGCTACTTCACCGCGTTCATGGCCTTGGTCTGACCCGCATCGTGTCCGGCCGTCCAGAGGCCCGCTTCCTTGTAATACTTGATCGCGCCCGGATGGTAAGGCATCGACGTATTGGCCGGTGCCAGACCGTCAATGGGCGTTCCGCGAAGCGGCGCGTAGTCCTTCTGCAGCTTCTTCCAGTTGGTGTGCAGCGACTTGACCAGCATGTACGCGTCCTCGTCGCCCACTTGGCTTCCGGCATTGAGATAGGTGTCGAACGCGCCGATGGTGAGCGGCTCGCGGACGAAGGGGTAGCGCTTGCTCGGCTTGACCTTCATCGAGTAGAGCCCGGCGATGCCCTTGGCGAGCATCTCGTCGTTCGCCAGCTTGCCGAGCCCGAGGATGCGGAGCCCGCCCGGCACCGTCGCGTGGGTCTTGCGCATCGCAGGCATGGCGAGCGCGACGGTCGTCGCATCGGCACGTCCCTCGACCACCATGTTGATCCCGGCGACCACGCCGCCGGAATCGACCGCGACAACGTCCTTTTCCGTCATGCTCGCGGTTGACAGAACCGTACGGTTGGTCAGCGCGAGCGAGACATTGGTCTTGACGTTGACGACGACCTTCTTGCCGCGCAAATCGTCGAGCGTCTTGATGCCTGAACTTTCCTTGACCATGTAGGCGTAGGGCAGGATCCAGACCCGGGCCAGCAGCCGGACGTTCTGGATCCTGTCCTTGAAACGTTCCTTCCCGGCGACCGCGAGACCGGAATCCAGGCTCGAATTGAGCCCCATCACCATCTCGCCCTTGTTCATCAGCGGCAGATAGACCGACGAGCCGGCATGCGGCTGGGCGGTCGAGCGGATCTTGAGGTCCTGCTGGAAATGCTTGGCGAAGCCGCCCGCCAGCAGGAAATAGACCGAGCCAGCCGGGTTGCTGCCGATCGTGATCCGCTTGAGCTTGGCCTCCGCGGTCGCCGCGCCCGTGAGCAAGCCCGCCGCGAGCGTGGCGACGAGAAGTTTGCGTGCTGTCATTCCGTGTCTCCCTCTCCCCGGCCCGAGCCGGTTTTCGTGCATTGACGGAAAAAGCGTAGCAGAGACGGGCGCGGGCTCAAATCGCCTTGCCCTCGCTTTCCGCCCATGCGTCTCGCATGAAGATGTTGGACGGTCGGGTCTCGTCGAGCACCTTGGCGGCGGCTTCGGCGCCGGCGACGGGCAGGCCGTCGGCGTCGAGCGCGCCGATCTGTTTGAGGGCCGAAGCCTGGTCCCAGTATATGTGCTCGTGGCACACGCGGTCGCCGCGAAACCTCACCAGCAGCAGCGTCGGAATCTCGACGATCTTTCCGGTCGGTTCGATACCGGGGAAATAGCGGTCGAGCACCCGGTCGTGGCGGAAGCGGACCACCGTTTCGAGCACGATGCGATCAGGGCCGATGGTCTGCGAGACCGGCACGCTCGACCGCTCGCGCGAGTTCTGGTGGACGAAGTGGTACTTGTAGAACCGCTTCAGCATGTCGTGCCCGACGCCGCCGGCAAGGGTGGGCACGTGGTTGACGTAGGGCTCCTCGATCATCGTCGCCATGGTGGCGTCGACGTCGCGGGTCTCGAACTCGTGGCGGACATGTTCCTCGAACAGCGCGACAAGGTCGTAATGCGGGCCGAGAACGCGGCGCAGCAGACCCAGCACCCGGCTGTGGGCGAGGCTGTCGGTGCGCTTGTCGAAGGCTGGGCGATGCGGGATCGCAAAGCCGGGCGCGGCCGCCGCATAGCGGATGACGCCGCTGCCGTCGCGCCGGCCGAGGCCGCTTTCGATGCGTCCGGCCCTGGCCTCCGCCTCCGCGCTGTCCCGGGTGCCGAAAACCAGCAGCGTCGGGCACCCGGCGGCGATCTCCGACGCTTCGGCGAGCCCCGCCGGGTCGAACGCGACCGCCGCGTCGAAGGCGGACGCCGCCCGACAGGCGAGCCCACCGCCCGCGCCGTGACCGAGCACCGCGAGGCCGCCCGAGCGTTCCGGCATCGCGCGCAGGACTTCCGCCGCCGCGCGGACCTCGTCCGGGTCGGAGAGGCCGGCAACCGCGAGCACCGCATAGCCCTCCTCGCCGAAGAGATCGGCGCGCGCCCGTATGCCCGCATCGAGCCCTGCCTCGTCCGCGAGCAGGAGAAGGCCCGGCCCGTTCCCGCTGCGATGCACGCTGACATAGGCGTCAAGCGACCTGCTTCCGACGACGATATTGCGGGTTTCGCCCTTTTGCTGCGGCATTGTCCGACCTCCCGACCTCACGGGCATCAGTATGACACGCTGCCCGCGATGTCCTATCCTCCGAGCGGGATCGGCACCGATGAGCACAGCCCCTCTCTGGCCCGACGACGACGTTTCGCGGGTGCCCTACCGGGTCTACACCGACCCCGAGCTTCATGCGCGCGAGCAGGAACGGATCTTCCGCGGCCCGACCTGGAACTTTCTTTGCCTGGAAGCCGAGATCCCCAACCCGGGCGACTACAGGACGAGCGTAATCGGCGATGCCTCGATCATCGTCGTACGCGGCCGGGACGGAGGCATCGCCGCACTGATCAACCGCTGCGCACACAAGGGCGCGCTGGTCTGCTACAAGCCGCGCGGCAATGTGAGCGAGTTCACCTGCGTCTATCACAACTGGACCTACGACCTCGATGGCAGGCTGACCGGCGTCGCATTCCGGCGCGGAGTGCGCGGCGAGGGCGGCATGGAGGAGACGTTCGAGCCCGGCGCGCACGGGCTCCGCCGGCTCCGCGTCGCGACGAGGAGCGGGCTGGTCTTCGCAACCTTCTCCGACGAGGCGCCCGATCTCGAAACCTATATCGGACCCTCCATGCTGGCGGCGATGGACCGGGTGTTCATCAAGCCGGTCAGGGTGCTCGGCTATCACAGCCAGGTTCTGCCCAACAACTGGAAGCTCTACGCGGAGAACACCAAGGACAGCTATCACGCGACTCTGCTCCACGTCTTTCACAACACCTTCGGCATCGTCCGCTTCACCATGGGCGGCGGTATCGCGCTGAGCGAGAACGGCTGGCACCATCTGAGCTTCACGGAACGCGCGGCCGACGGCAGCGAACGGGAAGGCGCCGAGGAGGTGCGCTCGATGAAGGAGCAGTATGCGCTGGAGGACCCGTCGCTGATGGAACACCGGCTGGAGCTCGGCGACCGGATCACCAACAGCATCCAGACGATCTTCCCGACCCTGGTCGTTCAGCAGATCCTGAACGCGCTCGCCGTCCGCCAGCTCGTCCCCAGGGGGCCGGAGGAGTGCGAGCTCAAATGGACCGTTCTGGGCTTCGACGACGACGACGAGCCGCTTGAGGCGCTGCGGCTCAAGGTCAACAACCTGGTCGGCCCGGCGGGCTACGTCTCGATGGAGGACGGCTGCATCGGCGGCTTCATCGAGACCGCCACCAGGAGCGCGCCCGAGGAGCGGAGCTTCATGCGGATGGGCGGAACGGCGGTCGAGCCCGCCGGCGCATCCCGCGTCACCGAGGCGGCGGTGCGCGGCTTCTGGCGCGCCTGGCGGGACTGCATGGCGCTGTGACGGAGGCGGAGCAGGCGGCGCTCGCCGCGCGGATCGGGCGACTCAA
Source organism: Alphaproteobacteria bacterium (assembly GCA_965202835.1). Classification (GTDB taxonomy): domain Bacteria; phylum Pseudomonadota; class Alphaproteobacteria; order MPNO01; family MPNO01; genus MPNO01. The sequence continues at coordinate 319,350 of CBDBCA010000006.1, forward strand.
CACGGCCTACGCGCACGCCATCGACGACGACCGGCTGGAGGACTGGCCCGGCTTCTTCGCCGCGGACGGGATCTACCGCATCGTCACGCGGGAGAACCACGAGGCCGGGCTCCCGCTCGCCATCGTCCATTGCGACGGCGCGGCGATGATGCGCGACCGCGTGCGCGCGATGCGGTCGGCCAACATCTTCGAGCCCCACACCTATTGCCACACCATCGGCCCGGGCGAGATCGCCGGGACCGGAGACGGAGTCCGCACCGCCCGGACCAACTTCGTCGTCGTCCGCACCATGCAGTCGGGTGCGATGTCGGTGTTCGCCTGCGGCCGCTACCTCGACCGCATCGTCGAGGCGGACGGCGGGCTCAAATTCGCCGAGCGGATCGTCGTCTGCGACTCGCGCAGCGTCGACACCTTGCTCGTCGTGCCGTTGTAGGCGTCCTCTCAAACCGCCGCGATTGTCTGCACCTCGATCAGGAACGGCTCCTGCACCAGCCTGTCGACGAGAAGCAGCGTGTTCGGCGGGTACTTGCCGTCCGGGAACATCCCGGGGAATTCGCGGAGGCGGAACTGCATGAACTCCGGGATCCACTGCGAATGGACCATGTAGGTGGTGAACTGGACGACGTTGCCCCACCCCGCGCCTCCGGATTCCAGCGCCGCCTGGATATTGGCGAAGACCTGGGTGCATTGCGCGTCGAAATCGCGCTCGCCGACGATGTTGCCGTCCGGGTCGGCGGACAGCATGCCGGCGATGAACAGGAATTCGGACGCTTTCACCCGCGTCACATGGGTGTACTGCCCGAGCGGCGCGCCGAGCGCGTCCGGGTTGTAGATCTCGATATCGGCCGTCATGGGTCGGCGTCTCCCTCGAATGGAGGCGCGATCAAGCCCTTTCGCCGCCGCCGGATCAAGCGGCGCGTCGGCCCGCGGTCTACGGCACGACCGTCTTCACCCTCGACCTTAGCGCGCGGTGGTCGACGACTTCCGTGACGCCGCCGATCTCCTCGGCCAGCACCTTGGTGGCGGCGCGCTCGGAATCCGAGCCGACAACCCCCCAGAACTCCACCCTGCCCTGCTTCACCGTCACGCTGGTGGTGCCGTAGCTCGCCCAGGGCTGTTCGGACAGCGCCTTGTCGACCGCCCGGCGGATCGCCTCGTCGTCCGCGTCGGTGTCGATCGTCACCGTCCCCGCCGAAGCGATCTCGCGGATGATGTTGGCCCGGCTGATCAGCCCGACCACCTTGCCGTCGTCCACGATCGGCACGCGCTTGATGTGGTTGCGCTCCAGCGTCTCGGCGATCTCCGACAGCGGCGCCTCGGGACCCACCGAAATGACCGGCGCGGTCATCACGTCGCGCGCCGTCCTGCCGTGCGCCTTGGTGAAGTCGTCGGCCAGGTCGGAGGGGTCGCTCCACAGATTGAGCCACCACGATCCGGCCCGTTTCTCGGTGCCGATCTCGGGACGGCGCAAGAGGTCTCCTTCGCTCACGATGCCGAGCAGCGTGCCATCCTCCTCGACCACGGGAACCGCGCTGATGTGGTGGTCGGTCAGCTTCCGCGCGATCTCGGTCACCGACTCGTCGGGACCGGCGGTCACCACGCGGGTGGTCATGATGTCCTTGGCCTTCATGGCAGTCCTCCCGTCCATGCTGGACCTTCCGACGGTATCCTCGCCGAGGTGCCGGGCAAGGACATTGACCTGCGTCAAGCGTGCGTGTTGAGGTCAGGCTAAGGTTAGGCTGCGGCGCGGGAACGGGAATGCCGGCGGCAACCGAGATCTTCTTTCTCCGGGCGCGGGACCACGCCCGTCGCCCGCCCGTCTCGGTCGGCGTCGAAACACCGCTCCGCGAGGTCGTCGGCCGCATGGCGACGGACAAGGCATCCGCGGTCGTGGTGGTCGACCGCGAGCACCGACCCGCGGGGATCGTCACCGAGCGGGACATCGTCCGGCGCGCGGCTTTCGTCGCCCCGGCCGAACAGCCCGTGCGCCACATGATGTCGTACCCGGTCCGCTGTATCCGCGAGGACGAACATCTCTTCATCGCCATCGCCCGGATGCGCCGGCTGGGCCATCGCCATATGCCGGTGGTGGACGGCGAAGGCCGCCTCGCCGGCATCCTCGACCTGCACGACGCCATGGCCCGGGCGGCGAGCGACATGGTGGCCGCGATCGACGACCTCACGCGCGACGACAGCGATGACGGGCTGCGCGAAATCAAGGCCGCCCAGGTCCGGGTGGCCGACACCTTGTTCGACCGGAATGTCGCGGTCGGCGACATTCAGGCGACGCTGAGCCACGTCAACAACGACATCTACGCCCGCCTGCTCGAACGCAACATGGCGGCGATGGAGGACGAAGGGCTCGGCGCCGCGCCGGCCGGGTTCGCGATGATCATCATGGGATCGGGCGGCCGCCACGAGAACTTCCTGACCCCCGACCAGGATTACGGCTTTGTTATCGAGGACGGCGCCGAAGCGCTGGGCGACGCCGCCGACGGCTGGTTCGCCGCGCTCGCCCAACGCCTGTCGCGCGATCTGGATGCGGTGGGGCTGCCCTATTGCGACGGCGGGGTGATGGCGACCAACCCGCAATGGCGCAGGACGCTGGCGGGCTGGCGGGAGCAGGTCGACACCTGGTGCCGCCGGGCCCGGACCGACCCGCTGCTCGACTTCGACATCTTCTTCGACTTTCGCCTGGGATGGGGCGATGCGCGGCTGGCGGCGGCTCTCCGGGAACATGTCACCGCGCGCACCGCCGGCAACGATTCGTTCCTGCGCGAGGTCTACGGCGCCGACCGGGACCAGGGAACCGCGCTGCGCTGGTTCGGGCGGTTCGCGACCGAGCGTTCGAACCCGGACCATCGCGGCAAGGTGAACCTGAAATTGCTCGGCATCCTGCCCCTCGTCCAGGCCGCCAGGCTGTTCGCGCTGCGCGACGGGGTGGCGGAGACCGGCACGCGCGAACGCCTTGCCGCCGCGCACGCTTCCGGCGTGCTGAACGATGCCGAGCACGACGATCTCGGCACGGCCCGGCAGACGATCTGCCGGCTCCTGCTGGGCCGCCAGCTCCTCGATTTCAGGGCGGGCGCGCCGGTCTCCAATTTCATCGACCCGAAGGCGCTCACCCCGCGCCGGAAACGGGATCTGCGCGAGGCGCTGCGCGCCATCGAGCGCCTGCGGAGGCGCATGGGCGTCGAGTTCGGCGGCGACGTGCTCTGATCGGTCGTTCAGTATTTGTGGTCGAGCCCCCGCGCGCGACGGATTTGCGCCGAGGCGTCGAGCACCTGGCCGAGCGTGGTAATCCCGCGGGCCTCCAGACGGGGCAGCAATTTGCAGAACACCCGCGCGGTCACGATCGAGTCTCCGAGCGCGGTATGCCTCCCCTCGACCTCGACGCCCAGCCGTTCGGCGATCGCTTCGAGCGAGTGGTTCTGCGACACCGGGTCGAGAAAGACCGAGATCAGCAGCGTATCCAGCACCACGTTGGCGAACTCGATGCCGGTCTCTGCCTCCTTGAGCAGAAGGAAGGTCATGTCGAAATCGGCGTTGTGGGCGACCAGCACCGCGTCCGCGACATAGGCGTGGAACGCGGGCAGGACGTCGCCGATCGGCGGCTCTCCCGCCACCATCTCGTCGGTGATGCCGTGGAAGCGGATCGACGCGCGCGGGATCGGCCGACCCGGGTCTACCAGCCGGGAAAACGCATCCGTCTCGTCGATCTCGCCGCGGCAGCAGCGCACCGCCGCGATCGAAATGATCTCGTCGCCCTCCGAAGGCCGGAGCCCGGTCGTCTCGGTGTCGAACACCACGTAGCGCAGCTCCGCCAGCGTCCGCCCGTCGAGCTCGTCGCCGTGGGACGGTTGCGCGAAGTTGCGCCCGCCGTGGAACTCGGGTCGCGCGGGCAGGCCGCGACGATCGTGCAGGCGGGTCAGCACGACCCGGTCCGCGACCGCCCAGGATACTACCAGAACCGCCGCGAACACGATCACCGCGGCCCAGACGACGTGGACCGGGACGCCGGTCCCGCCATCCGCCAGCACCGCCGGCCAGACCAGCACGGCTAGCCCGAGCACGAGGGTGGTGGCGATCCCGGCCCCGGCCCAGAGGAGACCGATCGCCCGGCGCACGCTCATCCCGTTCAGGAACCGCAACCGTCGCTCCCCGACGAACAGGCTACGGCCTACACCGCGACCCGCGCCTTGATGTGGTCCTGCGGCTCATAGCCCTCGATCGCGATGTCCCCGGCGGTGAAGGCGAACAGGTCGCGCACCCCGGGTTCGAGCCTGAGCCGGGGCAGCTTTCCGGGCGTGCGCGAGAGCTGTTCGTCGGCTTGTTCCAGATGGGTCAGATAGAGATGGGCATCGCCGAAGGTGTGGACGAATTCGCCCGGTTCGAGGTCGCAGACATGGGCGATCAGATGGGTCAGGAGGGCGTAGCTCGCGATGTTGAACGGAACCCCGAGGAAAACGTCCGCGCTGCGCTGGTAGAGCTGGCAGGAAAGCCTGCCCCCGGCGACGTGAAACTGGAACAGGCAGTGGCACGGCGGCAGCGCCATTTCGTCCAGCTCGCCGACGTTCCATGCGCTAACGATGAGGCGCCGCGAGTTGGGATCGGTGCGAATTTCCTCGACCACGCGGGCGATCTGATCCACCGTCGAGCCGTCTTGGCGCGGCCAGGACCGCCATTGGCGCCCGTAGATCGGGCCGAGCTCGCCGTTCCCGTCCGCCCACTCGTCCCATATGCGCACCCCGTTTTCCTTGAGGTAGCGGATATTGGTGTCGCCGGCGAGGAACCACAGCAGCTCGTGGACGATCGAGGGGCGGTGCAGGCGCTTGGTCGTGAGGAGGGGAAATCCGTCCGCCAGATCGAAGCGCATCTGGTAGCCGAAGACCCCCCTCGTTCCCGTTCCCGTGCGGTCGCCGCGCACCACGCCACGGTCGCGGACATGACGCATCAGATCGAGATATTGGCGCATCCAGCCTCCCGTATCTCGACCCCGCGTCCAGCTTGAATTGGAGGTGAACCGCACTATATTGCAACTGCCGGTCAGCCGGCTATGGCGATAAACGGCTTGTGCAATAAGCGAAGCGGACCCGGGGGCAGTACCCGGCGCCTCCACCAAACTCCCGTCAGGTGCGGATCGTATGGGGGCGAAACAGGATCGACGCGCGTGTAAAGACTGGCTTTTCGCCCGGCATGGTACCGCCGTTATCGGGCCGACACCAAAGCTGCCAACGATAACGACTTGGCACTCGCTGCCTAGCCTGGCTGGGTAAGCGCGGTTCGGGGGGCGCCGGGCAACAGAAGCCCCCCACTCTCTGTCCCCCACATGCCGTCGGATCGGGGTGATGTCCAAGACCGAAGAATCCCTCGTCCCCTATCAGGACATGATGGAGCGCGCGTTGCGCGGCGTGATGCGGGATGCCCTCGCCCTCGTCGAAGAGGAGGGTCTTCCGGGGAACCACCATTACTACGTCTCCTTCCTGACGCGGCACGAAGGCGTCACGATCCCCGACCAGCTGCGCGCGCGCTATCCGGACGAGATGACCATCGTCCTCCAGCACCAGTTCTGGGGGCTGGAGATCGCCGAGGACGCATTCTCGGTCACCCTGTCCTTCGGCGGCAGGTCGGAACGACTCACCGTGCCCTTCGAGGCGGTGACCGCCTTCATGGACCCGGCGGTCGATTTCGGGCTCCGGTTCGGACCTCAGCCCGAGGAGGAAGAGGCGGACCGGACCGCGGCAGGAACGGAGGACGGCGGAGAGGACGCGGATGCCGACTCTCCCACGGTGGTCACCCTCGACAAGTTCCGCAAGACCTGACGGACCCGAATTCACCCGGGACTCACCCGGTCACCTCGCTCCGGCTAAGGGCCGAGTTTGGTATGCTGTCCTCCGACTGAACCGAACATTCGGGTGGTGCGATGGCGGATCTGGAAATCGGCGTGATCGGGGCGGCCGGCCGTATGGGGGCGGCGGTGATCCATGAAATTTGCGAGACCGAGGGATGCGTCCTGGTCGCCGCCGCGGACAACGCCGGGCATCCCGCGCTGGGCGAGGACGCGGGCACGCGAGCGGGGCTCGGCGCGCTCGGCATTCCCATCGGCGACGATCCGGCCCGGGTGTTCGAGCGCTCCGGCGTGGTGATCGAGTTCTCGCTGCCCGACGCGACGGCGAAACACGCCGCGATGGCCGGGGCAGCGGCCACGCCCCACGTCATCGGCACCACCGGTCTCGACGCCGCCCAGCAAGAGGCGGTGAGCAAGGCGGCCGCCGGCGCCGCCATCGTCCTCGCGCCCAATATGAGCCTGGCCGTGAATATCCTGTTCGCGCTTACCAGGCAGGTCGCCGGGGTCCTCGATGACCGCTTCGACATCGAAATCGTCGAGATGCACCACAAGCACAAGGTCGACGCGCCGTCCGGCACGGCTCTCGGGCTCGGCCGGGCCGCCGCCGAAGGCCGCGGCGTCGCGCTCGATGCGGTCTCCCAGATGGCGCGGCAGGGCCAGACGGGGGCGCGCAGACAGGGCGATATCGGCTTCGCGGTGCTGCGCGGGGGCGACGTGGTCGGCGAACACACCGTGACGTTCGCGGTCGAGGGCGAACGCCTCGAGCTCACCCACAAGGCCTCCTCGCGGCGCATATTCTCGCGCGGCGCGGTGCACGCGGCGCGCTGGGCTCCCGCGCAGCCGCCGGGCCTCTACGGAATGGCCGACGTGCTCGGCCTGTGAGCGGTCACGCCGCCGCGCCCGCGATCGCGCGTTCCTGTCTGGACGCCTCCCAGGCGATCAGCGCCCGCTTGCGCGCGCTGCCCCAGCGATAGCCCGTCTCGAACCGGCCCGATGCGCGGATCACGCGGTGGCACGGGATCAGCACCGCGATGGGGTTGGCGCCGACCGCCTGTCCCACCGCGCGGCTCGCGCCCGGCTTGCCGACCGCGCGGGCGATATCGCCGTAGCGCACCAGCCGTCCCGACGGCACGCGCAGCAACGCTTCCCACACCTTGATCTGGAAATTGGTTCCGCGCGCCCAGAGACGGATCGGGGATCCGCCCGAATCCATGCCGTGGGCAAGCGCTTCGCCCGCGACTTTCCAGGTGAATGCCGCGTCGTCCACCAGCCGGGCGTTGGGCCAGGTTTCCGCGAGCGCGCCCATCTGGTCCTCACCCTCCTGGTCGAAGGAGATCCGGCAGACGCCGCGCTCCGTCGCCCCCACCAGGAACCTCCCGAAGACTCCCTCGTGCCGCCCGTACCGGATTTCCAGCCCCCGCCCGCCGGCGCCGACCTCGCCCGGCGTCGCCGCTTCGAGAGTGACGAACAGGTCGTGAAGCCGGCCCGGCCCCGACAGGCCGACGTCCAGCGCGGCGTCCAGGACCGGGCTCGCGTCGATCAGCGCCTCGCGCGCATGGTCGAAGGTGACATAGCGCAGGAAAAGCTTCGGGCTCACCCCCGCCCATGCCGTGAACACCCGCTGAAGGTGGAACGGGCTCATGCCGACGCCGGCGGCGATCTCGCCGAGGGTCGGCTGATCGAGCCTGTTGTCTTCGATGAAGCGGATCGCCCGCTCGATCCTGGCGTAGTTCGCGTTGCCCTCCATTCGCCGCATCCTTTCCGTCCGCGTTTCGCCGCCGACGATAGGAACGCCTAGTCGGGTGGGCCACCCGATTCTTGCGCCACGTGGCCGGCAAATCGCGGCTGTTTGAGCCGCGCCAGCGCCGCGCCGAGCGCTCGCGCGAGCTCCAGCCGTTCTTCCGGGGTGAGGAACGCGCCAACGACGAGGCGGCGGCCGTGCGAGGCGAGGGTGAGCTGGCTCTCGTGCTCGGGCGGGTCGTCCATCTCCACGCGGAGCCAGTAGGGCTGAAAGCGCCAGGACCGGTGGCGGCGCCCCGGCCCCACGCGCTCCACGGTGAGCGCGTCTTCGGTCAGCCGCAGGGTCTCGTGCATGCGGCCGCTGCGGTAGCTTGCCTTGAACGCCACATAGATCAGCAGCACGTCCAGTCCGAAGAAACCCAGAACCGGCCATGCGCCGACCAGGGCGAATGCGAGCCCGGCGCCGAACGCCACCCCCACGATCGCGCTCATGAGGATCACGAAGCCCCTGGGGCTCAGGCTCCGGTGGGGCTCCAGAATGGCGGCGAAGATCGGAGCGGTCTCGTTGGTCATGCCCGAATCATAAGCTGCCCCCGGTGGCCGGCCAAGGCGGTTTGCGAGGGGCGTGCAGAGGTTTGACGGGGGCCGGCGCCAAGTCCGACCTGAACGGGTCGCGACGGTCCGTACCCACGCCGGCGTCCTCCCCCGGCCCCTCCCGCCAGCGGGAGGGGAGAAGCCAAGGAGCTGCTGGCGCCGAGAGTCCCCCTCTCCGCTCCTGGGGGCGGAGAGGACCGGGGTGAGGTCATTGCTGTCCGGTTTAATTTTTGTGGACAGGCCGCATGGTCCGGTTACTCGCGGATTATCGACCCATCCACCCAATCGAGGCTCGGATCGCGGGACGCTCGCACCGCCCGTCCGCGTGCCCCGCTGTCACCCCGGACTTGTTCCGGGGTCCAGACCGTCAGGCACCGCTCTCGCCCGGTTTCCCGGGAACGGTGTCCGGGGCAGGCCTGGACCCTGGAACAAGTCTGGGGTGACAAGAGGGGGGCGGGGATGGTCTCGCCCATGGGCACGGAGCCCGTCCGGCCATGACGCCGGGGGGGGGGTGGCGACGGGGGAACCGGGGCGGTAACCGAGCGAAGGCGGGCGCCGAAATCCGGGCCTCGACCGGGCCGATGCGCCGATAACCCGCCCGCACCAAAGTTTTACATCCCTCCAACAAATTAAACCGGACGGCAATGGGATGAGGTGGGGGATACCGCAGCCGCACGACAGGCGAGAGGGCCCCGGCAACCGGGTATGATCGCGTCCGGTCGGATATTGCTCTAGTCTCACCGGATGCCGCGCCCGATGCCGCTCGCCGATGTCGACGAATTCTACCGCCGCCTGTCGGAGACGATGCCGGCGCCGAAGGGCGAGCTCGAATACCGCAATGAATTTACCCTTCTGGTCGCCGTCGTCCTTTCCGCGCAAGCGACCGATGTCGGCGTCAACAAGGCGACCGGCCCGTTATTCGCCGTCGCCGACACGCCGGAAAAGATGATTGCGCTCGGCGAGCCGAAGCTTCGGGATTACATCCGCACGATCGGGCTCTACCGCAACAAGGCGAAGAACGTGATTGCGTTGTCGGAACGCCTCGCCGCCGATTTCGGCGGCCGGGTTCCCGAAGACCGCGAAGCGCTCGAAACCCTTCCGGGGGTGGGGCGCAAGACCGCCAATGTCGTGCTCAACATCGCCTTCGGGCAGCCCACGATCGCCGTCGACACCCACGTCTTCCGGGTCGGCAACCGTACCGCGCTCGCTCCCGGCAAGGACGTGCGCGCGGTCGAGGACGCGCTGGTGCGCCGCACGCCGGAGCGTTGGATGCAGCACGCCCATCACTGGCTGATTCTGCACGGGCGCTATACTTGCAAGGCGCGCCAGCCCGATTGTCCCGCCTGCGTCGTTGTCGATCTCTGCCGCTACCGCGCGAAGACGGTCTGAAACTCAACCGGTTGGGCTTTGTCCCGCTCGCCTGGCGAGAGCGCTCAGACACGCCCGGGGCGAAATCTGCTTGTCTCCCGGCGCCCAGGCTTCGATGTGGCGTACCCGCAAGGGCCCGCGCCCGCCCGGCTCTTCCGCGTAAAGGAACAGCACGACCGCACATCCATTGTGACGGTAGCGCCAGAGTTCCATCGGGTTTTCGCGGCGCACGAAGTCCGGCTCGCCCAATAACGTCTCGACCGCTCGCCGGTCGAGGCCCAACACCCGGTCGGGGCCGATATCGAGGGAAGGTTCTTTCGCGGGCACGCTCTCTTGCGGCGGCATGGACGGCCCGGCCGCTGCTGCCTCCGCCGGCCTGTCCCCGTTGCCGCCCGGTCCCGACAGGACGGGCAAAGGCTGCTCCTGAGGCACCCAGTCGGAGGCGGAGCTTGCGTGTTGAGGCCCTGTCAGGCCATCGATTCGACAGCCTGCCGCGATCGCCGCAAGAGCGATCGCGGCAGCGCCTCGAAGGAAGACGCGGATGATCTAACCGGTCGGCGACTCGGCTGCGAGCGCGGGGTCCGTCTCGCGCGAATCGTCGTCCGATAGGGGCTGCACGGCGCCGATGACCGTTCCGCCGCGCTCGATTTCCAGCTGACCGTACGAAACGTTGCCGCGAATCCTGCCGGATGCGCGAACGGTCAGGACGCCACGGGTGGCCAGGGTGCCCTCGACCGTACCGCTGATGTCGGCGCTTTCCACCTCCGCGTTTCCCTTGAAGATGCCGGTCCTCGCCACCTCCAGCTCGCGGCAACCTTTCATCTCGGTTTCCACGGTGCCTTCGACTATGAGTTTCTCGCAGGAATCGATTCGACCGCTGAGCGCAATGCTGCGTCCAACCACCAGACACTTGCCCTCGCTGTCGGCGCCGGGGGCGATGCGGCGGATGGGCTCGGATTGCGGGGTGGCGACGCGGCGCGAAGGCCGGGGTCTCGCAGCGGGAGCGCGCGGCGGCGCGGCGGGCGCGGGCTCCCTGGAAGGAACATCGAGCGGAGTGTCGGCGTCTCGACCTTCCGGCTCCACGGCCTGCCCGGACTCGTCGACCGCGTCGTTCTTACTCCCTTCCGATGCGTTCTTCTTGCGACCGAACATATCCAATACTTCCTGGTTCGCGTCCGAAGAGGTGTCCATTTCCCCAGCCCCCGATTCCGCCCGAACCGCGATCTCAGACCTCCGCGTCACGCTGTTCCATGGCGTCGAACTCATGCACCATAAACGCAGTCGCGATAATGGGCATCAACCAATTGATCACGGGGATGCTGAACAGGATCGTGATCAGAATCCCACCGACCAGAACGCGCCACCGGGACTGTCCGCGCAGCCGAAGCGCCGCACTCGGCTCCATCCGACGCAGCGCTACAAGTTCGAAATACTCCCGGCCCAGTAAATAGCCGTTCAATCCATAGAAAACAAAAACATTGATGCCCGGGATCAGGTAGAGCGGCAGCACGAGAATGTTGAGGATCAGGGCCACCAGGACGAGCTTCGCGGCAGAGATGACCGAGGAAGCGATGGATTGACCCGGCGCCTCCGGCTTGTCCGGGTAGTGTCTGGTATCGACCGCGTCGGCGATTTCCTCGAGAAAAAGGCCGACCACGATCGTCGCCAGCAGCGGGAACAACATTATTCCGACGACGATCGCGCCGGCGCCCGCGACTGCCTTGATCGTCCAGTCCAGCCAGGCGATGTCGAACAGGATGAGCGTGTCCAGCGCCCAGCCTAGAGCCGCGATGAGCAGGACGTAGAGCGCCGCCGATATCGCGGCGGTCTTGAGAACGACCGCGCGGAAAGTCGGGTCGAAGGCCTGTCGGACAGCAAGGAGCAGGCTGCGGGGCATCGGTGCGGCTCGGACGGCGTTCAGGGCTCCGCGCGGGCTCGCCCGGCCCGGCGCCGCAAGTATACTTGCGCCGCCCGAGAGCCGCGACCTTCGCATCCGGAGACATTCCATGGCGACCGATCCCGTGCCGTTCGATGCGGTTGGCCTCGGCAACGCGATCGTCGATGTCGTGGTGCGGACCGGCGACGCCACGCTGGCCGAGCTTGGACTGAAGAAGGGCGCGACGACGCTGATCGACGCCGGCCGGGCCGCCGAAATCCGACCGTACATGGAAGGCGGGCTCCAGATGTCCGGCGGGTCCGCGGCGAACACCATCGCCGGACTTGCCTCGCTGGGTGGCCGGGGGGCCTTTCTCGGCAAGGTCGGCGGCGACGACCTGGGACGGGTGTTCCGCGACGACATCGCCGCCATCGGCGTCGAGTACCGCTCGCCGGCGGCGGAGGGACCCGAGACCGCGCGCTGTCTGGTCTTCGTCACGCCGGACGCCGAACGCACCATGCTGACCTTCCTCGGCGTCTCCACGGCTTTCGGGCCCGATGACGTGGACCCGGGTCTGATCGAGGATGCCGCTGTCACCTACCTGGAGGGCTACCTGTTCGACGAGGAGCACGCGAAGGCGGCGTTCGTGCGGGCCGCCGAGCTGGCCCACGCGGCGGGTCGCCGGGTCGCGCTGTCGCTGTCCGATCCGTTCTGCGTCGAGCGGCACCGTGCCGCCTTCCGGCATCTGGTGCATGGCCATGTCGACATTCTGTTCGCCAACGAGGCAGAGATCACCGCGCTCTACGAAGTGGAGAGCTTCGACGAAGCGTGCCGGCTCGCCGGCGCGGAATGCCCGTTCGCCGCGTTGACCCGGGGTGCCGCCGGCTCGGCCATCGCGGCCGGCGGCGAAGTCGTGCGGGTCGCCGCCGAGCCGGTCGGTCAGGTCCTGGACACGACCGGCGCCGGCGATCTCTATGCCGCCGGCGTCCTCTTCGGACTCACACGCGACTACGAACCGGCACTCTGCGGTCGGATCGGCGCCATCGCGGCCGCCGAGATCGTCGGCCATTACGGAGCGCGACCGCAAACGCGCCTTGCCGACCTGCTTCCGAAAGCCTAAAGAGCGGCGGCTTCCCGGGATCCTCGCAGCCGAGCGTGCCCGTCATGGACCTCCGAAACATCGCCCTGATCGCGCATGTCGATCACGGCAAGACGACGCTCGTGGATTCCATGCTCCGCGCGGCCGGCGCGGTGCGCGCCAACCAGCGCATCGCCGATCGTGCGCTCGATTCCAACGACCAGGAGCGGGAACGGGGGATTACCATCCTCGCAAAGTGCACCGCCGTGTTGTGGCGCGGCGCCAAGATCAACATCGTCGATACGCCGGGCCACGCGGATTTCGGCGGCGAGGTCGAGCGCATTCTTTCGATGGTCGACGGCGCGCTGCTCCTGGTCGACGCCGCCGAAGGCCCGATGCCGCAGACCAAGTTCGTCCTGACCAAGGCCCTCGAGCGCGGGCTCGCGCCGATCGTCGTCATCAACAAGGTCGACCGCCGCGACGGCAGGCCGCATGCGGTCGTCGATGCGGTGTTCGACCTGTTCGCCGCGCTCGGTGCGAACGAGGACCAGCTCGACTTCCCGGTCCTCTATGCCTCCGCCAAGGAAGGTTGGACGGCGCGCGAACTCGAAGCGCCCAGGGTCGGGATGGAACCGCTCTTCGATACGATCCTCTCCAATGTCCGGCCGCCGGAATGCGATCCCGACGGGCCGTTCGCCATGCTCGCCACCATCCTCGAATACGACGCCCATCTCGGCCGGGTTCTGACCGGGCGCATCGCGCGCGGCACCGCCGAGGTTAACACGCCGGTGACGGTGCTCGACAGCGGCGGAGAGGCGGTCGAGCACGCGCGCATGACCAAGCTGCTGACTTTCAACGGGCTCGCCCGCGAACCCGCCCGGCAGGTACCGGCGGGCGACATCGTCGCCATCGCCGGGTTGAAGATCGCGACGGTCGCCGACACCGTCGCCGCGGCCGAGGCGCCGGTCTCGCTCGCGGCTGCGCCGGTCGATCCGCCGACGCTCGCGATGCGGTTCACGATCAACGATTCCCCGCTCGCCGGACGGGACGGCGACAAGGTGACGTCCCGCATGCTGCGCGAACGGCTGTTCCGCGAAGCCGAGAGCAACGTCGCCATCGACCTGCACACCGTCGACGGCGAGGACGGGATCGAAGTGCGCGGCCGCGGCGAATTGCAGCTCGGCGTCCTGATCGAGGCGCTGCGGCGCGAGGGCTACGAGCTCTCGATTTCGCGGCCGCGCGTGCTCTACCGCACCGATCCCGCGACCGGCGCGCGTCTCGAACCGCTCGAGGAGGTCATCGTCGACGTCGACGATGACCATGTCGGCGTGGTCGTTGAGTCGCTCGGCCGCCGAAGCGGCGAGATGTCCGACATGCGGCCTTCGGGAGGCGGAAAGACGCGCATCGGCTTCATCGCCCCGTCGCGGGGCCTGATCGGTTTCCTGGGCGTCCTGATGAACGATACCCGAGGCACCGGGGTGATGAGCCGCGTGTTCCACGGTTACGGGCCGCATCGCGGAGCGCTGGAAGACCGGCGGCGCGGCGTTCTGATCTCGACCGGCGACGGAGAGGCGGTGGAATACGCGCTTCGCAACATGGAGGAACGCGGGGTGTTGTTCGTCGGGCCGGGCGAGCGCGTCTATGGCGGAATGATCGTCGGCGAGCACAGCCGCGGCAACGACCTCGAAGTCAATCCGCTGAAGACCAAGCAGCTCACCAACATCCGCGCCGCGGGGAAGGACGAAGGGATCCGCCTCACGCCCCCGCGCAGGCTCCGTCTGGAGGAAGCGATCTCCTACATCGCCGACGACGAGCTGGTCGAGGTGACGCCGAACAGCATCCGGCTGCGCAAGACTCTGCTCGACCCACACGCACGCAAGCGGGCGCAGCGCAGGGCGGCCGGATGACCGATCAGCCTGCGCGGCGGCGTGGCCTGAAGCAGGTGGGCCAAGCGCTCGCGGTCTATCGCGACCGGCGCTTCGCCGTGATCTTCGGTCTTGGCGTCGCAAGCGGCCTGCCGGCATCGCTGGTCTTCGCCACGCTCTCGATCTGGCTGCGCGAGGAGGGGTTGAGCCGCACCACGATCGGGCTGTTCGGCGCGGTGGCGACGCCCTATGCGATCAATTTCCTCTGGGCCCCGATCCTCGACCACGCGCGGCTTCCCGTGCTCGGCGCGCTCGGACGCCGCCGGTCGTGGATCGTCGCCGCCCAGGCACTGCTCTGCGTGGCGATCGCCGCGATGGCGTTCACCGATCCCACCGAGCGGCCGGCGGCTCTGGCTGCGGCGGCGTTCGCCGTCGCGGTTCTGTCGGCCACGCAGGATGTCGCCATCGACGCCTACAGGGTCGAGATCCTCGAGCCCGAGACCTACGGCGCCGGCGCGGCGGTTGCCGTGCTCGGGTGGCACATGGGCGCTTTCGTCTCCGGTGCCGGGGCGCTCTATCTCGCCGAAGCAGTCTCCTGGCAGGCGGCCTATCTGGGTGCCGGCGTTTTGCTCGCGCTACTCATGGCGGTTCCGCTGCTGGCCGCGGAACCCCTCTGGAACGGTGTGGCGCCGCCGATGAAACGGATCGGCCAGTGGCTGCGGCGCGCGGTGGTGGCTCCCTTCGCCGAGTTTCTCGGACGCCTCGGCGGGCTTGCGGTCGTCGTCATCGGTTTCATCGTCTTCTACAAGTTCGGCGAGGCCATGCTGGGACGCATGGCCGGCGTTTTCTACGTCGACCTCGGCTTCACCAAGGTCGAGATCGCCAACTACGCCAAGTCCGTCGGCCTGGCGGCGACGCTGCTGGGGGTCGTGCTGGGCGGCGTGCTCTGCGCGCGGGTTCGGATCGTCACCGCGCTTTTCGCGGGCGGGATCGCGATGGCCTCGACCAATCTCCTGTTCGCGGTTCTCGCCTGGACCGGAAAGGACCAGGGGCTGCTCGCCGCCGCCGTGTTTCTCGACAATCTCACGGCGGGGCTCGCCACCAGCGCCTTCGTCGCCTTCCTGTCGAGTCTGTGCAACCGGGAGTTCACCGCGACCCAATACGCGCTGCTTGCCTCGATCGGCAACTTCGCCCGCATTCAGCTCGGCGCGCTGTCCGGCTGGACCGTCGATCGCATGGACGGCGATTGGGCGGCGTTCTTCGTGCTGACCACGGTTGCCGTGCTGCCCGGGCTTGCCTTGCTGTTGTCGATCGTCAGGCGTCAGCCGCCGGGAGCCTCGAGCCCGTAACCCGCGGAACGGACGGTCCGGATGACGTCGGCCTGTCCACCGTCGTTGAGCGCCTTGCGAAGCCGGCGGATATGGACGTCCACCGTCCGCGTGTCGACATAGACGTTGTGGCCCCAGACCGCATCGATCAGCTGGTCGCGCGAGAATACGCGGCCCGGGTGCTCCATTAGGTAGCGCAGCAGACGGAACTCGGTCGGACCGAGCCGCAAACGGCGGCCGCTTCGCGTTACCCGGTGGGCGGCAAGATCCATTTCGATGTCGCTGAACGCGATGCGTTCTTCCGCGAGCGCCGGGCGCATGCGGCGCAGCACCGCGCGGATGCGGGCGACAAGCTCGTCGGTCGAGAACGGCTTGGAGATATAGTCGTCCGCCCCGGTGTCGAGCCCGCGGATCCTGTCCGTCTCCTCCGTGCGCGCGGTCAGAATGATGATCGGGATGTTGCGCGTCGCGGGCTTCCGGCGCAGCTGGCGGCACACCTCGATGCCGCTCATATGCGGCATCATCCAGTCGAGAAGCACCAGGTCGACCTGGCGCTCGGCGACGATCAGCAACGCTTCCTCGCCGTCGGGAGCGGTCAGCACGTCGAAGCCGGCGCGTTCGAGGTTGTAGCGGAGAAGGGTGACCAGGTCCGCCTCGTCATCGACGAACAGGATGACGGGTTTCATCGCGCCCCGCGCGTTCGGCCGGAATTCCAGTCCCGGCTCACGGCGCATCGCCGCCCACCTCATGGTCGGCGGTGCTGCCGCGCGGCCGTTCTCCGCGCATCCGCGTGCCTTCCACGAGGTAGTGGATGATTTCCGCGATGTTGGTGACGTGGTCGCCGACGCGCTCGATGTGTTTGGCGATGAAGAGAAGATGCGTGCACGGCGTGATGCTCCGCGGATCTTCCATCATGTAGGTCAGAAGCTCGCGGAACAGGCTCGTATACATGTCGTCGACCTCGCGGTCCGACGCCCAGACCGCCATCGCCTTGTCGACATTGCGTTCGACATAGGCGTCGAGCACGTCCTTGATCATCTGCTGGACCTGGCGGCTCATCCGAGGGATCGCGTGCACCGGCCGCACCGGGGCAGCCTCGGAAAGAGCCAGCGACCGCCGCGCGATGTTGGAGGCGTAATCGGCGATACGTTCGAGGTCGGCCGCGATCTTGAGCGCCGCGATGACGTTGCGCAGATCGAGCGCCATCGGCTGTCGCAGCGCGATCAGCACCGTCGCTTTCTCGTCGATCTCGTAGTTGAGGTCGTCCACCCGCTCGTCGTCGGCGACCACCGTCTCGGCGAGGTCGGGATTGCGGCTGACGAGGGCCTCGATGGCACGGGCTATCTGCAATTCGGTAAGGCCGCCCATGCGCGCGATCATGTCGTTCAGATCGCGGAGCTCCTCGTCGTAGGACCTGACGATATGTTCGGCTTCCATGGTGGGATCCTTCCTTCGTCCGGCTGGCGGAGGCGCTAGCCGAACCGCCCCGTGATGTAGCCCTGCGTGCGCTCGTCCCGGGGATTGGTGAAGATCTGCTCCGTGCCGCCGACCTCCACCAGATTGCCGAGATGGAAGAACGCGGTCTTCTGCGAGACCCGCGCGGCCTGCTGCATCGAATGGGTGACGATGACGATGGTGAAGTTTTCGCGGAGCTCGTCGATCAGCTCCTCGATCCTGGCCGTGGCGATGGGATCGAGCGACGAGCAGGGCTCGTCCATCAGGATCACCTCGGGGCTGATGGCGATCGCGCGGGCGATGCAGAGCCGTTGCTGCTGTCCGCCGGAAAGGCCCGTGCCCGGCTCGTCGATGCGGTCCTTGACCTCGTCGAGCAGTCCCGCCCGGTCGAGGCTCGAATGGACGATGTCGTCCAGCTCCGCGCGGGTCCCGGCGGTGCCGTGGATGCGCGGCCCGTAGGCGACGTTGTCGTAGATCGACTTGGGAAAGGGGTTGGGCTTCTGGAACACCATGCCGACGCGCGCGCGCAGCAGCACCACGTCCAGGGCCGGGTCGTAGATATCCTCCCCGTCGAGCGTCATCCTGCCGACCACGCGGCAGCCCTCGATAACGTCATTCATGCGGTTGAGGCACCGGAGAAATGTCGACTTTCCGCAGCCCGAGGGGCCGATAAGCGCCGTCACCTGGTTCGCCGGGATGTCGATATCGACATTCCGGAGCGCTTCCTTATCGCCGTAGAAGACGCCCACCCCGGCCGCCTCGATCTTGGCCTGCGGGGCATTCCTCCGTTCCGGCTGGAATCCGTCATCGGCCGTCGAATCGACAATTCCCGTTGCCGCTGCTGTCGTTTCGTCCACCGTCATTCTCCCGCCGGCTGGCTTACCAGCGTCTTTCGAACCTTCGTCTCAGATAGATCGCAATCGCGTTCATGACCACGAGAAAACCGAGCAGAACCATGATCGCGGCGCTCGTTTTCTCGACGAAACTCCTCTCGGGCATGTCGCTCCAGAGATAGATCTGCACCGGGAGCACAGTAGCCGGGCTCAGCGGGTCGGTCGGGATGTCGACGATGAAGGCGACCATGCCGATCATCAGGAGCGGCGCCGTCTCGCCCAGCGCCTGCGCCATGCCGATGATGGTGCCGGTCAGGATGCCCGGCAGCGCCAGCGGCAGCACGTGGTGGCTGATCACCTGCAGTTTCGACGCGCCGATTCCGAGCGCTGCCTCGCGGATCGAGGGCGGCACCGCCTTGAGCGCGGCGCGGCTCGCGATGATGATCGTCGGCAGCGTCATCAGCGCCAGCACCATCCCGCCGGCGAGCGGCGCCGAGCGCGGCACCCCGAAGAAATTGAGGATCACCGCGAGCCCCAGCAGTCCGAACACGATCGACGGCACGGCGGCGAGGTTGTTGATGTTCACCTCGATCAAATCCGTCCAGCGGTTCTTGGGCGCGAATTCCTCGAGATACACCGCCGCCCCGACGCCCACCGGGAAGGAGAGCAAAAGCGTCACCATCATGGTGAAGCACGAGCCCATGATGGCGCCCCAGATCCCGGCGAGTTCGGGCTCTCTCGAAGCGCCCGACGAAAAGAAGCGGGTATTGAAGCGGGTTTCGACATGGCCGTCGGCAAGCAGCGAATCGATCCAGGCGAGCTGCCTGTCCTTGATCGGCCGTTCCCGCTCCGGGCGGTCGCGATCGATCTTGCCCTTGATCAGCATGTCGACATCGTCGGACGCCGTGAGCCAGACTTCCTTGCGGGTACCGACGATCGCGGGATCCGACATCACCATGTCCCGCAGGTCGTCCTCCGCGCCCTGGCTCAACAGCTTGTAGAGGGAGCGCCGGTCGCGCCGCTTCTTCGCATCCCCGAACCGGTCGCGCAGCGCCTGCTTGTAGAGCGCGCCGTAATTGCCCCCCGAAAGGGTTTCCGGCGCGTTGCCGCCCGACGGGTCGAGCTGCTGCGCGTCGAAGAAGACTTCCAGCTTTATGTGCGTGTGGACGAACGCCTGATAGCCCTGCGCGACGATGCTGAACAGGAGCCAGGCCAGGGCAAACATCGCGATCCCGATGGCGACGATGCCATAGGCCTTGAACCGGCGTTCCGCCGCGTAGCGGCGGCGCAGGCGGCGTTCGTCGAGCGCCGGTCGGTTTCGCGCCGGATCCCGCCGCTCCGCTCCCATGGCGTCCGCCGCGTCAGTCATATTGCTCCCTGTATTTGCGCACCACATGCAGCGCGACCACGTTCATCGCCAGGGTGATGACGAAGAGCGCCAGCCCCAGCGCGAACGCGGCCAGGGTCTTGGCGCTGTCGAATTCCTGATCGCCGATCAGCAAGGTGACGATCTGGACCGTCACCGTGGTTACCGCCTCGAACGGGTTCGCGGTCAGGTTGGCGGCGAGCCCCGCCGCCATCACCACGATCATGGTCTCCCCGATCGCCCGGCTGACCGCGAGCAGGCAGGCCGCGAAAATACCGGGAAGCGCCGCCGGCAGAATGACCCGCTTGATCGTCTCCGACTTGGTGGCGCCCATCGCCAACGATCCGTTGCGAAGCGCCTGCGGGACGGCGTTCATCACGTCGTCCGACAGCGACGAGATGAAGGGAATGATCATGATCCCCATCACCGCCCCCGCCGCGAGCGCGCTTTCCGAGGCGACGTCGAGCCCGATCGATTCTCCGATCCCGCGGAACAGGGGGGCAACAGTCAGGGCGGCGAAGAATCCGTAAACGACGGTCGGGATGCCGGCCAGAATTTCCAGCACCGGCTTGACGGCCGCTCGAACACGCAAATCCGCGTAGTCCGAGAGATAGATCGCCGACAGCAGGCCCACGGGGACCGCGATCAGCATCGCGATCACGGTGATCAGCATGGTTCCGGCGAAGAGCGGGATCGCGCCGAACACCCCGGTCGCGCCGACCTGATCGTCCCGCAGCGCGGTCTGCGGGCTCCATTGGATGCCGAACACGAAGTCGAAGAAGGGAACCTTGCCGAAGAACCGGATCGACTCGAATAACAGCGAGAGCACGATGCCTATGGTCGTCAGGATCGCGATCGACGAACACGCGATGAGCAGGATGTCGACGGTCTTCTCGACCCCGTTCCGCGCCCTGAGCGTCGGCGCGAGGCGGCTCCGGGCGACAGCGAGCCCGGCAACCGCGAGCGCGAGGGCCACGACCGCGAGCGCGCCGTTACCGGTGGCGTTCAGTCGATTGAGATGGGCCGCCGCCGCCGCCACCTCGGGCGCCGCCCGTTCCGCCGGGATAACGCCGTCCGCGACGTTCCGGATGTCGTTGAGGAGGAGCGACATCCGGTCCGGTCCGAGATTGCGCAGCGCGTCCGGCAGCCCCGCGATCACGACACTTTCCGTGACCGAGGGCTGGATAATCAGCCATATCGCGAAGATGGCGAGCGCCGGGATGGCGCACCAGAGCGCCACATAGGCACCGTAATAGCCCGGCCGGGAGTGAAGGGATTGGCTGCGCCCGCCGGCCATCGCGACGGCCCGGCGGCGGCCGAAGTAGTAGCCGAAAACCGACAGCGCCAGCAGAACGACAATCAGCGAAAGCGGAGACATGATCGGTTCGTTCGCCTTCGGTCGCCGACGTCGATCCCGAAAGAAAAGCGCCGGGCGGCGCCGCGCACCGCCCGGCCGTTACGCGACTACATGGAAAGCTTCGCGCCGTTCATCGCGGACTGGCGGACCTTCTTGCGATCCTCGTCGGACAGCGGGATCAAACCCTTGTCGACGAGGTAGCCGTCCGGCCCCCACGCGCGCTCGGCGGTGAACTCGCCGACATATTCCTCGATGCCCGGGATGACGCCGAGATGCGCCTGCTTGACGTAGAAAAACATCGAGCGCGACACCGGGTACGCGCCGCTCGAGATGGTCTCGAACTCGGGCGCGACGCCGTTGACCACCGTGCCCTGGATCCGGTCGGCGTTCGAATCGAGGAAGCTGAAACCGAAGATGCCGTAGGCGTTCGGATTGGCGACCAGCTTCTGGATGATCAGCACGTCGTTCTCGCCCGCCTCGATGAAGGCGCCGTCCTCGCGGATGCCGTGGCAAATCGCCTTGTACCGCTTCTTGTCCTTCTTCTTCAGCGCCTTGATGGCGGGAAACTTCTTGCAGCCCCCTTCCATCGCCAGCTCGACGAAGGCGTCCCGCGTGCCCGAGGTCGGCGGCGGCCCGAGCACCTCGATCTTGCGCTTGGGAAGCGACGGGTCGATGTCGCTCCACATCTTGTACGGGTTGTCCTTCAGTTTCTCGCCCTTGTCGTCGGCCGGCACCGATTTGGCCAGGGCGAGGAACAGCTGCTTCAGGGTGATGTCGGTCGGCTTCGCCTTCCTGGAATTGGCCAGCACGATGCCGTCATAGCCGATCTTGACCTCGGTGATCGCCTTGACGCCGTTCCTGGCGCAGCGGTCCACCTCGGACTTCTTGATCCGACGCGAAGCGTTGGTGACGTCGGGGTGCTGAACGCCGACGCCCGAGCAGAACAGCTTGAGACCGCCGCCCGAACCGGTGCTCTCGACGACAGGCGTCTTGAACTTGCTGGACTTGCCGAACTGCTCGGCGACCGCCGTCGAGAATGGAAAGACCGTCGAGGAGCCGACGATCCGGATCTGATCGCGCGCCTGGGCGGCGGTTGCGACCCCGATCGAGGCCACCGCCGCGACAGCGAACGTGATGTGCTTGTTCATGATATCTCCGTCTCGGATTCGTGGGTGTCGGGGCAGCGCGAATCGTGATCCGGCCCATAGCGGCGAAGCCTGCCTACCCCGGGCGCCGACGGCGATAAGCGTCCCGAGAGACCCCGTTATGAAACTTTTGTTACGATTTGATGACAGTGGCGGCGGCGTCGGGCTTCGAAGAGAGATCCCGTTCCAGCGGCGCGCGCGGCAGGCTCACGGTGAACACGCTGCCGACGCCGAGCTCGCTCTCGATGACTAGCCCTCCCCGGTGCCGGTTGACGATGTGCTTGACGATCGCGAGCCCCAGCCCGGTGCCGCCCATCTCCCGCGAGCGCGCCGTATCCACCCGATAGAACCGTTCCGTGAGGCGCTGAAGGTGTTCCGCCGGGATGCCTTCGCCCTCGTCCGAGACCGCGACCCGGATGGCGTCGACCCCCGGCGTCCGGTCCCCCGGACTTTCCATCGTGCCGTCGCCGATGGCGATCCGGACCGACGATCCTTCGGCGCCGTACTTGATCGCGTTGTCGATCAGGTTCTGGAACAGCTGGGTCAGCTCGTCGCGGTCGCCGAAGACGCCGGGTGCCGGAATATCGCTGTCGATGGTTAGGTCGATACGGCGCGACTGCGCCGCGAATTGGAGCGAATCGACGACGGGCGGGATCACGGAGGACAGCGAGACCGTCGAGGACGGCGGCAAATGCTCGTTGAGCTCGATCCTGGAAAGCGAGAGAAGGTCGTTCACCAACCGGCTCATCCGCTGCGTCTGCGTATCCATCATTTCCAGGAAACGGTCGGACGCCGCCGCGTCCTGCCGCGCGGAGCCACGCAACGTTTCGATGCATCCTAGCAGCACCGAGATCGGCGTCCTTAACTCATGGCTCGCATTGGCGACGAAATCCGCCCGGGTCCGGCCGTGGCTCCGGATCTCCGTCACGTCGGTTACCGCGATCAGGGCGACCGTTCCGTCGGGCGCGGGTTCCGGCAGCGCGGCGATGCGGGCGGCGAGTTCGAGATCCGAACCGGCGATCTGGAAGTCCACTTCCTCCGGCTCGCTCGTGGCGATCACCCGTTCCGCGGCTTCGAGAACGCCCGGGTCGCGGAGCGCTGTCACCAGATCGGATCCGACCGGGTCGACGCCCAGGATCGCCGTCGTGCCCTGCGAGGCACGCACGATCCGCCGCGCGCCGTCGATCGCGATCACCGGATCGGGCAGGTTGTCCATGACCGCGGCGGCGGAGGCGCCGCTGGTGGCGAGCTCGCCCAGCCGCTGGTGCAGCGCCGCCGTGGAATCCGCGATCGAGGATGCGAGCCTGCGCGAAACCAGCGGCGATTCGAGATGAACCCGCTCCGGCGCGCTGGCGGCGTCCAGGCGGCCCAGCCGGTCGACGAGGCGCACAAGGCCGGAGAGATGCCGCCGGACCGGGAACCAGAGCGCTGCCACCGCGACGGCGGCGCCAAGCGCCGCCCCGCCGAGCGCGAGTTCTCCCAGAAACACGAGAGCCAGCAGCACCCCGACGAACGGCCCGGCAAGAACCGCGAGCGCCCAGTAAAGCGCGCGTCTGGGTACCTGATGGCTGTCCATATCGTTGTCCGGCCGGCCCGGCCCGTCACCCCGAAGGTGGCGCGATGCTAGCCTTTCCGACGAACGCCTCCAAGTCGCGTATCTGGCTGGCGTGCGGCGAGCCGTGATAGGGTTCCCGATGCCCGAAACCGATCTGGCCGGGGAGCCCGAAGAGAGGAGTCCGCGCCCGGCCGCTGGCGGCGGCGGGAAGGAAAGCGGTGTGCGCTCCGCTGCCGCGACCCCCATGATGGCGCAATATCTGGCCGTCAAGGATGCCAATCCCGGCTGCCTCCTGTTTTACCGGATGGGCGATTTCTACGAGCTGTTCTTCGACGATGCCGTCGCCGCCGCGAAGGCGCTCGACATCACACTGACCCGCCGCGGCCGCCACCGGGGCGAGGACGTGCCGATGTGCGGGGTGCCGGTCCATGCCGCCGAGACCTATCTGGAACGCCTCATCCGCAAGGGTTTCCGGGTCGCGGTCTGCGAACAGACGGAGGATCCCGCCGAGGCGCGCAAGCGGGGAACCAAAGCGGTCGTCGCCCGCGAGGTCGTCAGGGTGGTGACGCCCGGCACGCTGACCGAGGATTCCCTGCTCGAGCCGCGCCGTCACAACTATCTCGCCGCGCTCGCCGAAGCCGAAGGAGTTCTCGGCTTCGCCTGGATCGACATCTCGACCGGCTCGTTTCAGTGCCAGCCGCTCGACGCCGGCATGGTGGCCGAAGGGATGGCGCGGGTCGATCCGGGCGAGTTGGTCCTGTCGGACCGGCTGTTGGGGAGGCCGGAAATCGCCGCCGCTCTCGAAGGCTGGGACGGGCTTCCCACCCCGCTGCCGGGAGCGCGTTTCGACAGCGTTTCCGGCCGCCGCCGTCTCGAAAGCCATTACGGCGTCCGTTCGCTCGATGCGTTCGGAGCCTTCTCCCGCGCCGAGGTCGCCGCCTGCGGCGCCGCGCTCGACTATGTCGCGCTTACCCAGCAGGGCAAGCTGCCGCGCATCGACCCACCGCGCCGGCTCGGTCCCGGAGCGGCGATGGAGATCGACGCCGCGACACGGCGCAATCTCGAGATAACCCGAACCCTGTCCGGCGAGCGTGACGGCTCCCTGCTCTCCATCGTCGACCTGACGGCGACCGGCGCGGGCGCCCGGACGCTCGCCGAACGCCTCGGCGCGCCGCTCACCGACAGCGAGGCGATCGGGGCCCGCCTGGACGCGGTGCAGCATTTCGCGGCGGACGCCGGGCTGCGCTCCGCCTGCCGGGAGATACTTGCCGCCTGCCCCGATCTGGAGCGGGCGATGACGCGCCTCGCGCTCGGCCGGGGCGGGCCGCGCGACCTCGCCGCGGTCTGCGGGGCGCTGTCCCGCGCCCGAAGCCTGTCCGGGCACATCGGCGGCGGGGCGGACGCCGCTCCGGCCGAGGTCGACCGCGCGGCCGCCGCCCTCGCCGGGCACGACCCGACGATCGAGGCGCTCGACGAGGCGCTGGCCTCCGACCTTCCGCTGCTTGCCCGCGACGGCGGTTTTGTCGCCGCCGGATACGACGAGGCGCTCGACGGACTCCGCGAGCTTCGCGATGGCAGCCGGCGGCTGATCGCCGATCTCCAGAAGCGGTATGTCGACCGGACCGGGATTTCCTCCCTGAAGATCCGCCACAACAACGTGCTTGGCTATTTCGTCGAGGTCACCCCGACACACGAAGAGGCCATAGCGGACCATGACGACTTCATCCATCGCCAGACGCTCGCCAGCGCGCGGCGCTTCACCACGGTCGCGCTTGCCGAGCTCGAAGAGAAGCTGGCCACTGCCTCCGACAAGGCGTTGGCGCGCGAACTCGAAATCTTCGAGGCGCTGTCGAAGACTGTGAACGCGCGCGGCGAGGCGATCGCCCGAACCGCCTCCGCGCTGGCCGAAATCGATGTGACGGCGGCGCTCGCCGAGCTCGCGGTCCGGCGGCGCTATGTCCGTCCGGTCGTCGATGACAGTCTCGACTTCTCGGTGGCCGGCGCCCGCCACCCGGTGGTCGAGGCGTTTCTCGAACGCGGTGCCGAGACCGCCTTCGTCCCCAACGATTGCGATCTGGGGCCGGAGCATCGGCTCTGGCTCGTGACGGGGCCGAACATGGCGGGCAAGTCCACATTCCTGCGGCAGAACGCGCTGATCGCGATTCTCGCGCAGATCGGCTCGTTCGTGCCGGCGGATAAGGCACGGATCGGCGTCGTCGACCGCCTGTTCTCGCGCGTCGGCGCGGCCGACGACCTGGCGCGCGGGCGGTCCACCTTCATGGTCGAGATGGTCGAGACGGCGGCGATCCTCAACCAGGCCGGTCCGCGCGGGCTGGTGATCCTCGACGAGATCGGCCGCGGCACGGCCACCTTCGACGGGCTTTCGATCGCCTGGGCGACGCTCGAGCATCTGCACGAGGTCAATCGGGCGAGGGCGCTGTTCGCCACCCATTTCCATGAATTGACCGCGCTGAAAGGCCGCCTGGAGGCGCTTAAATGCGTGACCATGCGAGTCAAGGAATGGCAGGGCGAGATCGTCTTCCTGCACGAGGTCGAGCAAGGCGCGGCCAGCCAGTCCTACGGCATTCATGTCGCACGGCTCGCCGGATTGCCGGAGGGAGCGCTTTCGCGGGCCGAGGCGGTGCTTCAGACGATCGAACGGGGGGAGCAGTCGGGATCGCTCGCCCGGCTCGCCGACGACCTGCCGCTGTTCTCGGCCGCCGTCCCGCCTCCCCCGGCGCCGCCTTCCGCGGTCGAGGAGGCGCTGGCCGGTGTCAACCCGGACGAGATGACGCCCCGCGAAGCGCTCGATCTGCTCTACCGCATCCGCGCGATGCTCTGACCGCGTCCGCCGATCGCGCGATACCGCATGGCGGCGATCACGCTATAGTCCGCGGATGGGACGCATACCCCGGCAACGGTCGATCGTCGACCGCGGCGCGCTCAACGTCGAGCTGGACCGGCTGCTCGGCGACGGCAAGGTGGCGGGCGCCCAGCGCCGGGTCGCGCTGGATATCCTCAAGCGCGCGCTGGAGCGGGGCAACGCGGAAATCCGCCGGCGTTTCGAAGCCGCGCCCGGCGGCGGGCCGCAGGCCCTGCGCGAGCAGTCCTTCCTGATGGACCAGCTCATCCGCGTCATCTACGACCTCGCCGCCAACCGGGCCTACCGCGCGTCCAACCCGACCGCGGGCGAGCATCTCTGCGTCGCCGCCGTGGGCGGGTACGGGCGCGGCGAGCTCGCCCCCTTCTCCGACATCGACCTGCTGTTCGTACCGCCCTTCAAGAGCACGCCGCGCAACGAGCAGGTGATCGAATACGTGCTCTACATGCTGTGGGATCTCGGGTTGAAGGTGGGCCACGCCACGCGGACGATCGAGGAATGCGTCCGGCTGTCCAGGAAGGACCTGACGATCCGCACCTCGGTCCTGGAGGCGCGCTACGTCTGGGGCGAAAGGCGCCTGTTCGACCGGCTGCGCGCTCAGTTCCGCGATGAGGTGGTCGAGGGCTCTGAACGCGGCTTCGTGGAGGCCAAGCTCGCCGAGCGCGACGAACGCCACCGCCGGATGGGCGACTCGCGCTATGTGCTCGAGCCCAACGTCAAGGACGGCAAGGGCGGCCTGAGGGACCTGCACACGCTGTTCTGGATCGCCAAGTATCTCTACCCGGTGCGCGCGGTTGCGGACCTGGTCGATCACGGCGTGCTCCGGGCGAGCGAAGCCGCCCGCTTCGACAAGGCGCGGCGGTTCCTGTCGACGGTCCGCTGCCGGCTTCACTACCTGTCCGGGCGCGGCGACGACCGCCTGACCTTCGACCGGCAGCCCGAGATGGGCCGGTTGCTCGGTTACAAGGACCACGCGGGCGCGCGCGGTGTCGAGCGCTTCATGAAGCACTACTACCTGACCGTGAAGGAGGTCGGCGACCTGACCGGGATCTTCTGCGCCGCGCTGGAAATCGAGCATGCCAGGCGCTCGAGGTTCGTCTTGCCGCGACTCAGCCTGCTGCAGCGCGTGCCCGACGGCCTCGCGATCGAGAACGGCAGGCTCGCGCTGGCCGGGGAGGCCGAGCTGGCCGACCGGCCGATCGACATCCTGCGGCTGTTCAATACCGCGCAGGACCGGGGGATCGACATCCACCCGCGCGTGTTGCGCGCCATGACCCGCAACCTGCGGCTGGTCGACGGGCTGCGCGACGATCCCGAGGCCAACCGGCTGTTTCTCGACATGCTGACTTCGCCCAAGGATCCCGAGCGGACCCTGCGGCAACTGAACGAGGCCGGCGTGTTCGGCCGCTTCATCCCGGATTTCGGCCGTGTCGTCGCCCAGATGCAGCACGACATGTATCACGTCTTCACGGTCGACGAGCACACCATCATGGCGATCGGGATATTGCGGGGAATCGAGGACGGGGCGTTCGCCGAGGAAATGCCCATTGCCACCGAAGCGGTGAAGACCGTGCAATCCCGCAAGGCTCTCTACATGGCGGTGCTCCTCCACGATATCGGCAAGGGGCGCGGCGGCGATCATTCCGAAATCGGCGAACAGGTGGCGCTGCGGCTGTGCCCCCGGGTCGGGTTGAGCCCCGAGGAGACCGAGACCGCGGCCTGGCTGGTGCGCTACCACCTGGCGATGAGCAACACCGCCTTCCGACGCGACGTGAACGATCCCAAAACGGTCAGCGACTTCGTGGGGACGGTGAAGTCGCTGGAGCGGCTTCGCCTGCTTCTGGTGCTTACGGTCGCCGACATCCGCGCGGTCGGACCCGGCGTATGGAACGCCTGGAAGGCGGCGCTGCTGCGCGACCTCTACTACGCGGCCGAGGAAGCGATCACCGGCGGCATGGCCGGCGCGGGGCGCGGCCGCCGGATCGAGCAGTCCAAGACCGATCTGGCGGCCGTGCTCGAAGATTTCGAACCGCCGGAGATCGAAGCCCATCTGGAGAGCGGCTACCCCGCCTACTGGCTGTCCCATCCGACCGAGACCCATGCCCGCCACGCGCGCCTGGTCCGGACGGCGCGCGGTTCGCGGACGCCGCTGTCGATAGAGACGCGGATCGACCTCTATCGTCAGGCGACCGAGGTAACGGTCTACGCGCCCGATCACGCCGGCCTGTTCTCCAACATCGCGGGCGCCATCGCGGTCTCGGGCGGCAATATCGTCGATGCCAAGATCTTCACCATGACCGACGGCATGGCGCTCGACACCTTCTGGGTCCAGGGCCGGCGCGACGAACCCATCGACGGATCGGCCCGGCTCGTCCGGCTGGAAACCAATATCGAGCACGCGATTACCGGCCGCATGCGTCCGATGCGCGAGCTTGAGGACATGATCCGCAAGCAGGGCGAAAAGCGTGACAGCGTGTTCACCGTCGAGCCGCGGGTGATCATCGACAATGCCGCGAGCGCGACCCACACGGTGATCGAGGTCAATGGCCGCGACCGGCCGGGCCTGCTTTACGCCCTGACCCGCGCGCTGAGCGGAGAGGACGTGCAGATCGGCAGCGCCCAGATCGCCACCTACGGCGAGTCCGCGGTCGACGTCTTCTATATCAAGGACCTGTTCGGGCTGAAGATCGAGCACGAGGCGAAGCTCGAACGGATCCGGAAGGCGCTGCTGGAGGCGTTGTCGTCGATCGCCGCGGTCGCCGGAGAGACTGCCGGCCCGACCGGGCAAGGGGTCGACGCTCCGGCCGAGCCCTGAACCCGCGCCCGTCGCGCGCGGCACGCCGGGACACCGCATGAGACTTCTGAGCGCCATCGCCACCGTCGGCGGTTACACGATGGCGAGCCGCGTTCTCGGATTCGCCCGCGATATCCTGATCGCCGCCGTGCTCGGCGCGGGGCCGGTCGCGGACGCCTTCTTCGTCGCATTCAAGCTGCCCAATTTCTTCCGCAGGCTGTTCGCCGAGGGGGCGTTTTCCGCCGCGTTCGTCCCGCTCTTTACCCGCGTCCTGACCGAGGACGGCGCCGACGCCGCGCGGCGGTTCGGCGAGCGCGTGCTCTCGGTGCTCGTCGCGGTTCTTCTCGTCTTCTGTACGGCGATGCAGATCGCCATGCCCTGGGCGATGTATCTCTTCGCGCCGGGCTTCGCCGCCGATCCGGCGAAGTTCGACCTCGCGGTCGAGCTTGCCCGGATTACCTTTCCCTATCTGCTGTTCATCTCGCTGGTTTCCCAGCTTGGCGGTGTGCTCAACGCGCTCGATCGGTTCGCCGCCGCGGCCGCGGCGCCGATCCTGCTCAATCTCAGCCTGATCCTCTGCCTGATCGGGCTCGCGCCGATGATGGAGACGCCGGGCCACGCGCTCGCCTGGGGCGTGTTCGCGGCCGGCGTGATCCAGTTTCTGTGGCTGATCGAGGCCTGCCGCCGCGCCGGTGTGGTCTTCCGGCTTCCCCGGCCGCGCCTGACGCCCCGGGTCAGGCGGCTCATCGCCAGAATAGTGCCCGGCGCGATCGGCGCCGGGGTGCAGCAGATAAACCTGGTGATCGGGGTCATCCTCGCCTCGCTGCTCCCGACCGGGGCGGTCTCCTATCTCTACTACGCCGACCGGGTCTACCAGCTTCCCCTCGGCGTCATCGGCATCGCGGTCGGCACGGCCCTGCTGCCCCTGTTGTCACGCCATATCCGCGAGGGCGACGAGGCCGGCGGACAGGCGAGCTTCAACCGGGCGCTCGAGTTCTCCCTGCTGCTCACCCTGCCGGCGGCCGCGGCGCTGATGACGATGCCGGGGACGATCGTCGCCGTGCTGTTCGAGCGCGGCGCGTTCGATGCCGGCTCCACGGCGGCGACGGCATCGGCGCTCGCCGCCTTCGCCGCCGGGCTGCCCGCGTTCGTTCTCGTCAAGGTGCTGGCGCCCGGCTTCTTCGCGCGCGAGGACGTGACGACCCCGGTCAAGATCGCCGGCGTCTCGGTTGCCGCCAATATCGTCCTCAGCGTCGCCCTCCTCGCTCCGCTGCAACATGTCGGGCTCGCTCTCGCCACGTCGGCGGCCTCGTGGCTCAACGCGTTCCTGCTCGCGCTGGTCCTGCGCCGTCGCGGACAGTTGGTTATCGACCGCCGGCTGCGGCGGCGCCTTCCCCTCATCGTCCTGGCGACCGTCGCAATGACGGCGGTCCTGCTGGTCGGTCTGGAGGTTCTGTCCTCGTTGATCGACGGTGCCGCGCCCCAAAGGATACTCGCGCTCGCGATTCTCATCCTGGCCGGCAAGGCGGTCTATGCCGCCTCGGCGTTCGGCCTCGGCGCCGCGGAACTCGGCGAAATACGCGGCGCTCTCGCCCGGCGTAAGGCTTGACCCCTCCGGTGGATGGGGGGATAACCCGGCCCTCCCCGCCCCATGCGGGTCTGGAGTTCCGGCCTTGAAGCGAATCTTTTCGGGCGTCCAGCCCAGCGGCAACCTGCATCTCGGCAACTATCTCGGCGCGATCCGCAACTTCGTCCGCCTGCAGGACGGCAACGAATGCATCTACTGCGTGGTCGACCTGCACGCGATAACCGTCTGGCAGGATCCGGCCGAGCTGACCCGGAACACCCGGGAATGCGCCGCGACCTTCATGGCGGCGGGCATCGACCCCGAGCGCAGCGTCATCTTCAACCAGAGCCGGGTTCCCGCCCACGCCAGGCTGGCCTGGATCTTCAACTGCGTGGCGCGCCTCGGCTGGCTTAACCGGATGACGCAATTCAAGGAAAAGGCGGGCAAGCAGCGCGAGAACGCGAGCGTCGGGCTCTACGTTTATCCCAGCCTGATGGCGGCCGACATCCTTGCTTACAAGGCGACGCATGTGCCGGTCGGCGAGGACCAGAAACAGCATCTGGAGCTCACCCGCGACATCGCGCAGAAGTTCAACCACGATTTCGGCACCGAGCTGTTTCCGCTCGTCGAGCCCCTGATTTTCGGCGAAGCGACGCGCGTGATGAGCCTCCGCGACGGCACCGCCAAGATGAGCAAGTCGGACGGTTCCGACGCTTCGCGCATCAACCTCACCGACGATGCGGACGCGATCGCGCACAAGATCCGCCGCGCGCGGACAGATCCGGAGCCCTTGCCCGAAACGCCCGACGGTCTCGCCGGGCGTGAGGAGGCGACCAATCTCGTCGGCATCTTCGCCGCGCTCGCGGACCGCACCGCCGCCGAAGTCCTCTACGAATACGGCGGGCGCGGCTTCGCCGATTTCAAGCCGGCGCTCAGCGAGCTCGCCGTGGAAGTGCTGTCGCCCGTAGCGGCCGAGCTGCGGCGGCTGATGGACGACCCGGCCTATGTCGATTCGGTGCTCGCCTCGGGCGCGGAGCGCGCCGCCGCGATCGCCGACCCGGTGCTCGACGAGGTCCACGAGGTCGTCGGGCTCGCCGCTCGTTGACCTTGGCTTGCTGAGGCCCGGCGATGCAAATCTACCTGCCGATCGCCGAAGTCTCGATCAACGTGGCGTTGCTTCTGGGGCTTGGCGGCGGCGTCGGCTTTCTGTCGGGGTTGTTCGGCGTGGGCGGCGGCTTCCTCATGACCCCGCTGCTGATCTTCATCGGTATCCCGCCCGCCGTCGCCGTCGCGACCGAGGCGAACCAGGTCGTCGCCGCCTCGGTTTCCGGCGCGCTCGCCCACTGGCGACGCCGCAATGTCGACATCAAGATGGGGCTGGTGCTTCTCGCCGGGGGTTTCGTCGGGTCCAGCCTCGGCGTCTGGCTGTTTACCTTGCTGCGCGGGATCGGCCAGATCGACTTCGTGATCTCCGTCGCCTATGTCGTGTTTCTCGGCATCATCGGAGTGCTGATGGTGGTCGAGAGCGTCCGTGCCTGGCAGCGCCAGCGCAACCCGGCGGCGCCCCGCAAGAGACTTCATCAGCATTACTGGGTGCACGGACTGCCGCTGAAGATGCGGTTCCGCACTTCCAAGCTCTATATCAGCGCGCTTCTGCCGTTCGCGATCGGCCTGTTCGTCGGCGTCCTCGCCGCGATCATGGGTGTCGGCGGCGGTTTCGTGCTGGTCCCGGCGATGATTTATCTGCTCGGCATGCCCACCTCGATCGTGGTCGGGACGTCGCTGTTCCAGATCGTCTTCGTCACAGCGAACGTCACTCTCCTGCAGGCGATCAACAACCAGACCGTCGACATCATCCTCGCCCTGTTCCTCCTGATCGGCGGGGTGATCGGCGCCCAGATCGGCGCCCGGGTCTCCGGCAGGTTGCGCGGCGAGCAGCTCAGGATCCTGCTCGGTCTCATCGTGCTCGCCGTATGCGTGCGGGTCGGCTGGGGGCTGGTCGCAACTCCCGAGGACATGTTCGCGCTCGGCGTACCGGGAGGACGGGAATGAGGACAACCCGGCTCTCCGCGCTGCCGCTCTTCGCGATGCTGTTGGCGCTTGCATCCTCGCCGGCCTCCGCGTCCCAGAAGCTGCTGGTCGATCTCTCCGCCGACGAGATCGCGATCACCACCGGCTTCACCGGAACCGAGCTGCTTCTGTTCGGCACCAAGGAGGAAGGGGGCGACGTGGTGGTCGTCGTGCGCGGTCCGGGCCGCGACGCGGTGGTGCGGCGGCGCGAACGTTTTGCTGGAGTCTGGGTCAACGGCGAGTCCGTCGTCTTTCGCGGCGTGCCCGCCTATTACCATGTCGCCTCCAACCGGCCGCTCGAGGACATCGCGGCGCCCGGACTTCTGGCCGTCAACGGTATTGCCGCGGGCACGATCGATCTCGCCGGCACGACCGACGTTCCGGCGGCGCAGAGGGTGGCGTTTCGCGACGGGCTGATCCGCAACAAGACCCGGCAGGGGCTCTACGGCTATGACCCGCGCGGGATCGCGATTCAGGGCAACCGCCTTTTCCGGACCACGGCCATCTTCCCGGCGAACGTGCCGACCGGCCCCTACCGGGTGAATGTCTATCTTTTCGACCGTGGTAAGCTCGCCGCGCACAGGGAGTCGACGCTGGTCGTCAGGAAGGTCGGGCTGGGCGCGGATGTCTTCAGCTTCGCGCACCGGCAGTCCGCCCTGTACGGCGTCATCGCGATCGTCGTCGCGGTGGCCGCGGGTTGGTTTGCCGGTGTCGTCTTCCGGCGCTGACGGGAACGGGAGCATGACCGAACGGGAGCGGGTTTTCCTTTGCGTCGTCGACCCCAGCGAAGAAGTGCGGGTCGCGCTTCGCTTCGCGGCGCTCAGGGCCAAACGGTCGGGGGGCCGCGTGGCGCTGCTCTACGTTATCGAGCCCGGCGACTTTCAGCACTGGATGTCGGTCGCCGAAAAGATGCGCGAGGAACGGAGGGAAGAAGCCGAGCAGGTGCTCCAGGAACAGGCGGCCCAGGTCGTCGCCATAACGGGCCGGCCGCCGATTTTCTACGTTCGCGAAGGGGCGCCCAGAGACGCGATCGTCCAGTTGATCGAAGAAGAGCCGGCGATCTCGATCCTGGTGCTCGGCGCCGGCACCGACAAGAAGGGCCCCGGCCCGCTGGTCTCCTCCATCGCCGGCAGACTGTCGGGCAAATTCCCCGTGCCCATCACGGTCGTCCCCGGCACGCTGAGCGACGAACAGCTCGACGGGCTGGCCTGACGGAAAAAGTTATCCACAGGCCGTCCTTGACCCAGTCGCATAGAATCACAACCTCTACGGGCCGAATCCGGCTTGGCTAATTCTAGGAGACTTGGCCGGCGAGGCGGAAAGCCGCCGGTCGCCGAAGAGAGAAACCGTGCTGCAAGCGTTGACTTACCGGCAAATCGCCCTCGGCGCGTTGACCGCTTGCCTATCGATTTTCCTGGCTGCCGCGCCCGCCGGGGCGGAAGCGCGCGACGGCGAGGCGGTCCGCGAGAACTACCGGATGTCGCACCTGGACGGGTCAGCCGCCTATCCCGGGCGGAGGGTTCCGCGCGCGCCATCCGTGTCAGGCGCCACCGTGAAATCGCTCGAAGCGCTCTTCGCGGATATCGGTTACCACCTCAACCGCGTCCGGGAACGCGGTATTGTGCCGAGGTTGCTGGTTCGCGAGATGCCGCGCGACCTCTCGAAGCTGAATGATGTCGAAAGGCGCAAGGCGGTGTTCATCCGCATAGCGCTGCCGCTGATACTCGAAACCAATGAAGCGATCCTGCGCGACCGGACCCGGATCGAACGGCTTCGGGCGGCGCGAGACCGCGACGGGGTGCTCCCGGTGGGGGATGCCCGGTGGCTCGGGGAAACCTTCTCGGCCTATGGGGTGGAGCCGTCCCGCTTCGAGGAATTGCTGCGCCGGGTAGACATCATCCCGCCCTCCCTCGCGGTCGCCCAGGCGGCGGAGGAGACCGGCTGGGGGACCTCGCGCTTCGTCCGCCACGGCAATGCCCTGTTCGGCGAGCGGATATACCGGGGCACAAGCGGCATGGTGCCGCGCGGCGTCCCGGAGGGACCCAGTTTCCGGGTTCGCAGCTTCGGCCGGCTGCTCTCCGCGGTGGGCGCCTATGCCGCCAATCTCAACACCCATCCCGCCTATGCCGATTTCCGCGCCAGGCGCGGTGCGATGCGGGAAGCCGGGCGCGGGTTCGATGCTCCGGCCCTGGCGGGTGGCCTCAAAGCCTATTCCGAGCGTCGGCAGGCCTATATCGAGACTTTGCGTGCGATCATGCGGACCAACGCGCTGACCGAGTTCGACGGTCTCCGGCTGGATACCGGTCGCCCCAGATTTGCCGAGGCTTCCGCCGCCCTTCCCGCCGATAATTCCAACTAGGAACGCGGTACGAGGAACTGGGTGCCGTACCAGCGCCAGCGGCCCTGCTTGGCCGGCATTGTACAGTTGAGGCGCGGGCGGCCCGGCCGGAAGGCCCGGTCGAAGCGCAGCTCGACTCGCGCCGAACCGATTCGTTCGATACGGACCTTTCCCTGACCGGACGTGTAACAGGTGAGCAGGTCGATATACGGCAGCGCCTTGCCGGTCACCGTGAAACCCATGAAAGGCGGGTTGAGGCCGGGCCTGAGATAGACGTCAGGCGGTGTGACGTCCAACACCTCCAGCGGCAGCGCGCCGGCGGCGAGGCGAAAGCGTTCCGAGCCGCCGTGGACCTCGTTCATCGGGAAGCGCGGCAGGAAATGGATCGGCGATCCGGGATGAACCACGCCCGAGTGCTGGCCGAACGCCGCACGGAACCCGGCTGCCGCCACCGCTTCGCGCGCCGCGAGCGACATCGCTCCGTAAGGGTAGGCAAAGATGTGCGGCTTCTGCCCCAGCTCTTCTTCCAGCCGTCGCAGCGCCTTTCCTATGTCGCCGTCGTTGTCGTCGCGTCCGAGCAACGGCATCTGCCGGCCCGACGCCGTCTGGCTTCCTATCGTCGCCTTGCTGCCGGCAATCTCGCGGATCTGGTCCCACCCCATATAACCGTCTCTTCCTTCGTCGACCGCGTTGGTGGCGATGAACAGGGCGAAAGGAAGCCCCGCCTCGCGAAGTCGCGGCCACGCATCGGTGTAGAACGAGAGGAACCCGCCATCGAATGTGAGCCCGATCGTGCGGTCGGGGAGGTCGCGCCCCTTCTCGAGGGCCGTCAGGATCTCCGGCACCGGAAGGACGTTCAGTCCGCGTTCGGCGATCACCTTGAGATGGGCGTCGAACTGATCGAGACGGATGTTCGTCGATGGCGCGCGCTGTTCGCCAAATCGCTGATACATGAGAATGACGGCCGAAGAACCGGTCAGCGTGTTCGAGGCAAGAATGACGGGCAGCGCCACGAGCGCCCCCAATATGAACCGTCCAAGAATCTTGCGCTTGCCCACTCGCATGCGACCGAACGCCATCCAGGCCTTCACAGATGGGGATGTTGCGCGCTCGCGGGCCAACCGGCAAGCATCCGCTCACGCCTCCCGGGGCCTCACAGCATCGGTTCGGGCAGATCGTCGTCGCCGCGCAGCGGGTAGGAGCGCGCCTCGAACAGCTGATAGTGCCACCATTCGTTACGATAGAAATCCCATCCCGCGGCCGTCATCAGCCCAAGCAGCAGCAAGCGGTTGCGCTGGGCCTTGACGGCGATATCCGTGCAGCCGTGATGAGACAAAGGCGTGAACGCGTCGAATGCGGTACCCATCCCGAGCGGCACACCGTCGCCGTCGAGCAAAGTCAGGTCGACCGCAACGCCGCGAGAATGCGGCGAACCCTTGGCCGGATCGGCAAGAAATTCCGGATCGGGCGTGTGATCCCAGAGCGCCTGTTGGGCTTCCCGGGGACGGAACGCGTCGAAGATGCAGAACCCGAGACCGATGCGGCGCGCGAGGTGCACGGCCCGGCGAAGCGCCTCCACGGCGTCTCCGTGCAGGTAGCACGCCGGCCGCGTATAGACCGGCCGTCCGGTGAAGTTGCGGTCGGTCGCATAGACGATGTCCAACGTGACCCCGAACTCCCCGGGCACGATCTCCACCAGGGACATGCCGCCGATCCTCGCGCTTCGTACGGCGCCAAGATAAGGATGCCTCGATCCGAGCTCAATCGCGCCGGTATGCCGACGCGTCCATGGGAACATGGATTTCGCGCTACGCCCGACGCTCCGGCGCGCTATCCTGCCGGGCGATCGTTCGTTGCCTCGATCGCGCCGCGCCGCGGAGCGATCCGTGGTTCGGCACCCACGTCGCGAAGCCAGGACCGGAGATGAACGCTCCAAGTCAAACCGGCCCGTCGCCGCCGATTCCGTCCCTGCTCGCGATCGACTGCGCCGGTCCCGCCTGTTCGGTCGCGTTTGCCGAAGCGGGAGAAATCAGGGCTGCCCGGTCCGCCCGTATCGCCCGGGGTCACGCGGAAATTCTGATGCCGATGATCGCCGAAACGCTCGACGAAGCCCGCATGCGCTATCGGGATATCGCCTGTTTCGCCGTGACCGTGGGTCCGGGCTCGTTCACCGGCATCCGCACGGCGATTGCCGCC
This sequence comes from Alphaproteobacteria bacterium, assembly GCA_965202835.1. Taxonomy (GTDB): domain Bacteria; phylum Pseudomonadota; class Alphaproteobacteria; order MPNO01; family MPNO01; genus MPNO01. Next base: position 356,604 of record CBDBCA010000006.1, read on the forward strand.
GCCCGCGGCTTCGCGCTGGCGCTCTCCCGGCCGTTGATCGGCGTCACGACGCTCGAAGCGGCGGCCCGCGCCGCCCGGCTCGTCGCTCCGGAAAGCGGCGCGGACTGTCTTGTCCTCCTTGATACGCGCCGGGCCGACTTATACGCTCAACGCTTCGCGCCCGACGGCGCAGCGCGATCCCGGCCGTTTGCGATGATGCCAAAACCGCTCGTTTCCTCCCTGGGCGCGGGGCCGCTGCTCTTGGCGGGCGACGCGGCGGCTTCTCTGGTTCCCCTCCTCCATACCCGCGGCGTTGCCTTCGACGGGCCGGTGGGCGAAGGCTTTGCCGACGCCGCCGTCGTCGCCCAGATCGCTGCCGAGCGCAGGACTTCGCAGCCCGACGGAGAGCCGCCGCCGGTGCGGCCTCTCTATCTCCGCGCGCCCGACGCGACCAGACCGCCGGCGGGTGGGCGGCTTCGTCCGTGAGCGAAACCGCGATCGAGCCCATCGCGTCGCGCGACCTCGAACGCGTTGCGGCGATTCACGGCGCCTGTTTCGACGACGCCTGGTCGGAGGACATGATTCGTCGCGTGCTGGCGACGACCGGCGCTTTCGGGCTGGTTGCGCGTTCTTCCGCCAGCCGGTCGACCGTGGCCTTTGCGCTCTCCCGGGTGGTCGTCGACGAGTGCGAACTGCTATCGCTCGGCGTCGCGCCCGGCCGGCAGAGACAGGGGATCGGCGGCGCGTTGCTGGATGCCGCGATGGCCCGGGCGGCGGCTCTCCGCGTGCGCCGATTCTTTCTCGAAGTCGGCGAATTCAACGCTCCCGCCCGGCGACTCTACGAGAGCCGGGGGCTGAAGATTGTCGGCAGGCGCGCGGACTACTACGCGCTCGAGGGCGGCGGTGCGATGGACGCGCTCACGATGCGCTGTGAGCCGGTTTTCGTCGTCAACCGGACAGCCGCTGGGGGCGGGTCGCGGATATCCCCGAGCCAGGCTATGTCTTCGCGATCCTGAGGACCATGTCGCCGTCCCGCATGACCCCATCCGGCGCCAGGCTCGCGCGCGCCGGATCGTCTTGAAGCGGGCGCATCTCGACAACCCGGTGGCCGAGCTCGGTTACCGATGCGGGTACGTTCTCGATCGGCTCGGCGCCGCGCAGGACTATGGTGGCCGTATCGCCCGACGCCATGCGTTCGATCAGAAGGCGCGTCCGCACGAAAGTCATCGGGCAGACATCCGCCGTGATGTCGAGAAAGTGTTCCATAGCCGCGATACCCCGCGCCGGACCGCATTATACCACCTGTTACGACACCCGCGGCGGAGTGCCCGCGGAGCCGCAAATCGACTTTGACTATCCTCCCGCAACGACCTACTCTCTTTTGCGGTGGCGGAGCGCAGGATGGAATCCCGGATCGAACAACTCTGCCGTGACAAGGGCATGAAGATGACCGAGCAGCGGCGCGCCATCGCGCGCGTGCTGTCGGATTCGAACGATCATCCCGATGTCGAGGAGTTGCACCGCCGGGTCGTCGAACTCGATCCCCGGGTCAGTATCGCCACCGTCTACCGCACCGTGCGTCTTTTCGAGGAGCAGCACATCCTCGAACGGCTCGATTTCGGCGACGGCCGCGCCCGCTACGAGGAAGTCGAGGGGCGTCACCACCACCACCATCTGATCAATCTCGAAAACGGCGAAGTGATCGAGTTCGAGAACGAACAGCTCGAGGAACTCAAGCGGAAGATCGCCCGTGATCTGGGCTTCGATCTGGTGGGAGAGCGTCTCGAGCTGTACGGCGTGCCCGCGGGCAGCGGGCCGAAGACCAACTAGCCCGAAACATCGGAGCCGGACCGCGCATGCGGCAAATCGAACCGGCCGGAACGGCCGAACCGTCCGACATTCCGGAACGGAACGCGGGAACCGGAGACGATTTCCTCTCGCTGGTCCAAGGCAATCTCCAAGCCCGGCTGGCCCGGTCGCGGAGCGATGTCGAGGCGGCACAGTCTCTCCGCTACCGCGTGTTCTACGATGAAATGAAGGCCAATCCCTCCGCCGAGACGGCGGCGATGCGGCGCGATGCGGATTCCTTCGATGCCGCCTGCGACCATCTTCTGGTGATCGATCCCACACGGCGCGACCTGCCCGGAGGTGTGGTCGGGACCTACCGTCTGCTGCGCCGGGCGCGGGCGCGGGTGCATGGCAGTTTCTATTCGTCGGACGAGTACGACATCTCGATTTTCGAAGATTATCCCGGCGAGAGCCTCGAGCTCGGGCGCTCCTGCGTCGAACGGGATTACCGCAACCGGCCGACCATGCAGCTTCTCTGGCGGGCGATAGCGGCCTACGTGTTTCATCACGACATCGCCGTGATGTTCGGCTGCGCCAGCCTTCCCGGCACCGATCCCGAGGCGGTTGGACCGCAGCTTTCCTATCTCTACTACTATCACCTGGCGCCGCCGGCGCTTCGCCCCCGGGCGGTCGAGGAGCGCTTCGTCGACATGCGGATCCTGCCGCGCGAGGCAATCGATCCACGTACCGCGCTCGCCCGGATGCCGCCGCTCATCAAGGGCTACCTCCGGCTCGGAGGGTTTGTCGGGGACGGCGCGGTGGTCGACCATCAATTCAACACCACCGACGTGTCCATCGTGGTGAAGACGGATCTGGTGACCGACAAGTATTACCGTCATTACGAGCGCGAACGGCGTTAGCGATGTTGGGCATGGTCTCCCCGCTTCGCGCCGTCGCCAGGATCGTCGTCTATCTTGCGGTGACCCTGCCATTGATGCCGGTTCAGGCTCTGGCGCTCGCCTTCGGCTGGCGGCTCGCTGTCGGCCTGCCGGTCTTTTACCACCGCCTGTGCTGCCGGATTTTCGGTTTCGACGTCAAGGTTCGAGGCAACCGTTCCACCGCCCGACCCACTCTCTTTATCGCCAACCACGCCTCTTACATCGACATAGTGATCCTCGCGTCGGTGATCCCCGGATCGTTTATCGCCAAGGCCGAAGTCGCCTCCTGGCCGCTCTTCGGCACGCTCGCGCGCCTGCAACGCACGGTATTCGTCGAACGCCGGGGGAACGCGGCCCGCGCCCAGCGGGAAACCATTCGCGACCGCCTGGAGCAGCGCGGGAACCTGGTGCTGTTTGCCGAGGGCACCACCTCGGACGGCTTGCGCGTCATGCCTTTCAAGAGCGCGCTGTTCTCCGCCGCCAAGGCCGGGGACGCCGATGTACCGGTTCCCATCCAGCCGGTCTCGGTCGCCTATACGGGCCTCGACGGGATGCCGCTCGGACGGACGCTGAAACCGTTCGTCGCCTGGTATGGCGACATGTCGATGGCATCGCACGCGTTCGCCCTGCTCGGGCTTGGAAAGATCACGGTCGAAGTGCTGTTCCATCCCGTCGTGAGCTACGATTCCTTCGCGACCCGCCGGGCGCTGTCGGATTACTGCCGGGGCGTCGTCGCCGCGGGCGTGTCGACCGCCAACGCGGGGCGCGGCAGCGATTGGGAAAACAAAGGGGAAGCGGCACCCGTGCCGGTTTCTTGACTCGTCCGCGCCCCGTGCTAGCTTCCAAACCCCGCGGCGCGACGCGGTATTGGGATTGCGTCCTTGGCAAAGCGGCTCTTCATCAAGAGTTATGGATGCCAGATGAACGTTTATGACGCCGGTCGAATGGCCGATGTCATGGCCGTTCACGGCTATATGACGACGGATTCCGCCGACAAGGCCGGGATTGTCGTCCTCAACACCTGCCACATCCGCGAGAAGGCGGCGGAAAAGCTGTTCTCCGACCTCGGCCGGCTGCGCCAACGGTCGGCGGGCCGTCCGCGGGATGGAGAGAACGGCGCTCGGATCGTCGTGGTGGCCGGCTGCGTCGCCCAGGCCGAGGGAGCGGAAATCATGCGCCGCGCGCCCTGGGTCGATGTCGTCGTCGGACCCCAGACCTATCACCGCCTTCCCGAACTCGTCCGCCGCGCACAGGACGGCGAGCGCGGGCTGCTCGATATCGAGTTCCCCCCCGAGTCCAAGTTCGACCGCCTCCCCGAGGAGGGCGCGGGCCAGGGACCGGCGGCGTTCCTGACCGTTCAGGAAGGGTGCGACAAGTTCTGCTCGTTCTGCGTCGTTCCCTATACCAGGGGTGCCGAGCATTCGCGTCCCGTGGAGGCGGTCCTTGCGGAGGCCGAACGATTGATCGAGCGCGGCGCGCGCGAGATCACGCTGCTGGGGCAGAACGTGAACGCCTATCACGGCGAGGCGCCCGGCGGAGCGACCGAATGGGGGCTTGGCCGGCTGATCCGCGCGCTCGCGGGTCTGCCCCGGCTCGCCCGCATTCGTTACACCACCTCCCATCCGCGCGACATGGACGAGGACCTTGTCGCCGCTCATGGCGAGGTTCCGGCGCTGATGCCCTATCTCCACCTGCCGGTCCAGTCCGGTTCGGACAGGGTACTGGCGGCGATGGGTCGGCGTCATACGGCCGGGGATTATCTCGAACTGGTCGAACGGCTGCGCGCGGGGCGGCCCGACCTTGCGCTGTCATCGGATTTCATCGTCGGGCATCCGGGCGAGGACGAGAGCGACTTCGAGGCGACGATGGCGCTGGTCCGCGCGGTGGGCTACGCACAGGCCTATTCGTTCAAGTACAGCCCCCGGCCCGGAACGCCGGCGGCGATGGCCGGGGATCAGATCGACGAAGCGCGGAAGACGGACAGGCTGGCACGGCTGCAGGACCTCCTCAACGACCAGCAACGTGAGTTCAACCGTCGGACCGTCGGACAATCGGTTCCCGTGCTGTTCGACAGGCCCGGGCGCAAGCCGCGACAGATTGCTGGCCGGACGCCGGCGATGCAGGCCGTGCACGTGACCTGTAGGGACTCGCGGTCGCTCCTGGGCGAAATCCGCGACGTGATCGTAACCGAAGCGCATGCGAATTCGCTGACGGGGGCATTGGCGGACCGGTCGCCGCCCATCGCCGATGCGCTGCGAGCCACCGGAACGGGACGGGCCGTCGCTTGACCGCCGACCGTTCCGACATCCGCCTCGCGGCACAGCCCGAGCACATGCGCATCAGCTTCGATGACAACGCGCTGCTGCCGCTGCTCTACGGTGAGTTCGACCGCAATCTCGCCCGGGTGGAACAGCAACTCGCGGTTTCCCTGTCCTCCCGCGGCAATACCGTGGCGATAAGAGGACCGGCGGGCCAGGCCCGCATCGCGCGCGACGCTCTCGCCGCGCTCTACGGCCGGCTGGAGCGCGGCCTCGGGGTCGACCAGGCCGAGGTCGACGCGGCGATCCGGCTCGCGGAAGGCGTCGCCAACGGCGTCGAAGAGGCGGCCGACGCGCCGGTCATCCATACCCCGCGCCGGCATGTTACGCCGCGCTCTTCCGGCCAGGCGCGTTACATGACCGCGTTGCGCGAGGCCGAGCTGGTCTTCGGAATAGGTCCCGCCGGCACCGGAAAGACCTATCTCGCGGTGGCCGAGGCGGTCGCGATGCTGAACAGCGGCGCGGCCGACCGGATCATCCTGTCGCGCCCGGCGGTCGAGGCGGGTGAGCGCCTCGGCTTTCTTCCGGGCGACATGCGCGAGAAGATCGACCCCTATTTGCGGCCGCTCTACGACGCGCTCTACGACATGATGCATTTCGACCAGGTGACCAAGCGGCTCGACGCCGGCCAGATCGAGATTGCGCCGCTCGCTTTCATGCGCGGGCGAACGCTGTCGAACGCCTTCGTCATTCTGGACGAAGCCCAGAACACCACCCAGGTGCAGATGAAGATGTTTCTCACCCGGCTCGGCGAGAACGCGCGCATGGTGGTCACCGGCGATCTCAGCCAGATCGACCTCCCGCTCGGGATGACGTCCGGCCTTGCCCACGCCGTCGATACGGTCAGGAACGTCAAGGGAGTCCGGATCGTCGAGTTCGACGATGCCGACGTGGTCCGTCACGATCTGGTGGTCCGGATCGTGCAGGCTTATGACGATCCGGAAAAGGACCCCGCCTCGACAAGGGAAAAATAGAATCCATTGGACGCGGAAACGGACATCCAAATCCGATATCCGGGTTGGACCCAGGCGCTTGAGGACGCGCCCCTCCTGTGCCGCCGCGCGGTCGATGCGGTCTGGCGGATGGTCGCCGCGGACACCGGCGGCCGTTCGGTGGAAATCGGAATCTCGCTGGCCGACGACGCGGAGACGGCGCGGCTCAATGCGCGCTATCGCGGCATTGCGCGGCCCACCGACGTGCTGTCTTTCGCGAGCGGGGAATCTATCGGCAGCGGGGGCCGGTCCGGAGAACCGCCCGTGATGCTGGGCGACATCGTGATCGCGTTCCAAACCAGCGCCCGGGACGCCGCGCGCGCTGAAAAGAGCCTCGATCACCATCTCCAGCATCTGGTGGTTCACGGATTGCTGCACCTCATGGGCTATGATCACGAGACCGATCGTGACGCATGCCGCATGGAAGCGATGGAAGTGAAGATATTGAAGCGGCTCGGGATCGCCGATCCCTATGGCGATGCCGTTCCGGCCGCTCCATGAGACGATGAACGATCCCTCCGACCCTAGAAAGCCCCGTGGCAACGGGGCCAATCCGGATCGGGCGACACAGAACCGGGGATTTCGGCCCTGGCTGAAACGCCTGTTCGGCCAGCGGAACGGCGGCGAGTCGCTGCGCGACACGATCGAAGAGCTGATCGAGCAGGAAGACACGGCGAACAGCGAGGCGGGCGAGGAGATCGTCTTCCTGCGCAACGTGCTGCGCCTCCGAGATCTTGCCGCCAACGACGTGATGGTGCCGCGGGCCGACATAGTCGGCGTGGAAATCGACACTCCGCTCGACGAGCTCGTGTCGTTGATGAGCGGGTCCGCCCATTCCCGTATGCCGGTCTATGGGGAAACGCTCGATGACGCCGTCGGCATGGTCCACATCAAGGACGTTGTGGCCTGGCGGGGCGCGGCCGGGGACTTCACCATCGGCAAGATATTGCGGCCCATCCTGTTCGTCGCACCCTCGATGCCGATCCTGGAGCTGTTGCTCCAGATGCGGGTCAGGCGCACCCATATGGCGCTGGTGGTCGACGAATTCGGCGGCACGGACGGGCTGGTTACTATCGAGGATCTGGTCGAGGAAATCGTCGGCGAGATCGAGGACGAACACGACCCCGACGTCGAGCCGATGATGGCCGACCGGACGGACGGATCCATCGACGTGGACGCGCGCGTCGCGATCGCGGACTTCGAAGCGAAGATCGGCGCGCTGCTGACGCCCGCCGAACAACAGGCGGATATCGACACGCTCGGCGGGCTGGTTTTCACGCTCGCCGGGCGCGTGCCTTCCCGCGGCGAGGTGATCCGGCACCCCTCCGGCGCGGAATTCGAGGTCCTCGACGCGGACCCGCGGCGCATCAAGCGGCTCAGGGTATGCCGACCGTCCGCGAACGCCGGCTGACGGAGACCGACCCCGAACGACTTCCGCGCTTGGCTCGCTTCGCGGCGATGCTGACTGCGCTGACCGGATGGAAGCGCTGGACGCTTGCCTGGCTGCTCGGCCTCGGTTCGGTGCTTGCCCTGCCGCCGGTCGGGCTGTTTCCCGTGCTGTTCGCCGCGCTCCCCGCGCTGGTCTGGCAGATCGACGGCACCGCAACCAGGCGCGCGGCGTTTGCCGTCGGCTGGTGGTTCGGGCTCGGCCACTTCATGGCCGGCACCTACTGGATCTCCAACTCCCTCCTGGTCGAGGCCGACCGTTTCGCCTGGCTTATTCCGCCGACCCTGATCGGAGTCTCGGCGTATCTGGCGATATATCCCGCGCTGGCCTGCGCCTTTGCGCGTTGGATGCGCCCGGGGTGGGCGCGCATCGCGGCGCTGGCGGTCGGCTGGACCGCTCTCGAGATGTTGCGCGGGGTCGCGTTCACCGGCTTTCCGTGGAACCCGATAGGATCGATCTGGAGCGATATCCCCGCGATGCTGCAGCCGGCCGCGGCTGTCGGCGTCTTCGGTCTCGGCCTGCTTACGGTGGCGCTCGCGGCGGCGCCAGCGATGCTCGCCCGGGGCGGGCGCGCCGGGATCGCGGTCGCGATCGGGGTGCCGCTCGTGCTGGCCGGCGTCTGGGGAGGCGGCACGCTGCGCATTCCACGAGCGGCCACCGCAGATCAGCCCGGGATCAAGCTGGGCATCGTCCAGCCCAATATTCCTCAACACGAAAAAGTCCGGGCGCAGTTCAGGGCCCGCCACTTTTCGAAGCATCTCGCGATGACCGAGGCGGCCGCTGCGACCGGAATAACCCACTTCGTCTGGCCCGAGACCGCGATCGGATTCGCTCTTTCCCGGACACCCGGCGCGGCCGAAGCGGTCGCGCGCGTGGTGCCGGAGGGCGGACTCGTGATCGCGGGCGCCTTTCGGGCCAGCCCGCCCGGAAAGCGGCCCGCGCGTTTCTGGAACAGCCTGGTCGCCATCGATGACAAGGCGCGAAGCGTCGCGGCCTACGACAAGGCGCGACTGGTTCCGTTCGGCGAGTATGTCCCGCTGCGTTCGGTCCTTGCCTTTACCCAGGTGACCGGAGGGCGTTTCGATTTCAGCCGCGGTCCCGGCCCCAGGACGCTGAATGTCCGGGGATTGCCGCCCTTCAGCCCCCTGATCTGCTACGAGATCGTTTTTCCCGGCAGGGTGGTCAGACCCGGCAAACGGCCTCGATGGCTTCTCAACGTGACCAATGACGGGTGGTTTGGCGACAGCGCGGGACCTTATCAGCACCTCGCGGCGGCACGCATGCGGGCCGTCGAGGAAGGCCTGCCCGTGGTGAGGGCGGCGAATTCCGGCGTCTCGGCGGTGATCGACCCGTTCGGGCGGGTGGTCCAGCGACTCGGGCTCGGCCGTGCCGGGGTGGTCGAGGCGGCGTTGCCGCTTGCCCTGTCCGAACCGACCGTGTTCGCGCGGCTCGGCCACTCGCCCCTGTCGGTCTTTCTGGCTGTTGCCGCGGCAGCTCTCGCCCTGGGCTGGCGGAGCAGGCCTTCATCGCTCGCGGCGGCGTCGGCCGGTCGCCGCCGGTTTCGGTTCTCGACATGGACTCGTGATTGATAATCTAGTATAGAGCCCCGTCTTCGTCTCCTCGGTCGTTTGATCTTAACGGTAGCTTTGCCGTGGCCAAGTGACCGTCGAATTGTAGTTTTCCGGACATTGTCGTGAATTTGGTCTTGGCGTGCGCGTTCGCGTTGTAGCGGACCGCAAGGAAAAGAATTGGATTTCAATATGGCGGATTACCCTCAGGGCGCATCGGGTTCTCAAACGCGGGGACGGCGTGGGCGGTCCAATTCGATCGACGCCCATGTGGGTACCCGCGTCCGGATGCGCCGGACCCTTCTCGGGTTGAGCCAGGAAAAGCTCGGCGAAGCGCTCGGCCTCACTTTCCAGCAGGTGCAGAAATACGAACGCGGCGCCAACCGGATAAGTGCAAGCCGTCTCTTCCAGATCGGGCGCGTGCTGGACGTCCCGGTCTCGTTCTTTTACGACGAGATGCCCGACGAGGTCGCCCGGGAGGCTCCGCAACCCGTCCTGCCCGGGCTGACCGAGAGCCAGGATCGGTTCGAGAACGACCCGCTCGTCAAGCGCGAAACGCTGGAGCTGGTCCGCGCCTATTACCGCATCGCCGATCCACGCGTCCGGCGGCGGGCGTTCGATCTGATCAAGGCGATCGCGCGGGCCGAGAGCGAAGAGGGATCTTCGCTCGATACCTAGTCGCCCTCCGCGCACCGGTTGACGGAGCGGTAGCGCCCCTGCGACAACGTCGCGAGCCGAGTGACACAACAGGGCGGGGGGCGAGCGCGTGCGAAAGCAGGATTTTGTTTTTACCAGCGAATCCGTGTCCGAGGGACACCCCGACAAGGTAAGCGACCGCATTTCGGACGCCGTGGTGGACGCTTACCTGTCCGCCGATTCCGACTCCCGCGTCGCGTGCGAGACGCTGACCACGACCAACCGGATCGTGATCGCGGGCGAGGTTCGCGGCCCCGTCGACCCGCGGGACATGGAATCGGTCGCGCGCGGCGCGGTTCGCGACATCGGCTACGAGCAGGAAGGCTTCCACTGGGAGAACGCGAAGGTCGCGATCTATCTGCACGCGCAATCGACCGACATCGCCCAGGGTGTCGACGCCAGCGGCAACAAGGACCAGGGCGCCGGCGACCAGGGCATCATGTTCGGCTTCGCCTGCGACGAGACGCCCTCGCTGATGCCCGCGCCGATCCACTACGCGCACGCGATCCTGCGATCCATCGCCGAGGCGCGGCGCGCCGGCACGGTGGAAGGTTTCGGCCCGGATTCGAAGAGCCAGATATCGTTGCTCTACCGGGACGGGCGGCCCGTGGAGGCGACCTCGGTGGTGGTGTCGACCCAGCACGACGAAGACCTCGACCAGGACGCGGTCAGGGAGCTGGTTCGCCCGCACGTGCTCTCCGTGCTGCCCGACGGCTGGATGTGTCCGGAGGAAGAGTTCTACGTCAACCCGACCGGGCGTTTCGTGATCGGCGGACCGGACGGCGATTGCGGGCTTACCGGGCGCAAGATCGTCGTCGACACCTATGGCGGCGCGGCACCGCATGGCGGGGGAGCGTTCTCCGGCAAGGACCCGAGCAAGGTCGACCGCTCGGCCGCCTACGCCGCGCGCTACGTGGCCAAGAACGTGGTCGCCGCGAAACTCGCCGAGCGCTGCACGATCCAGGTCTCCTACGCCATCGGCGTCGCCAAGCCGCTCTCGGTTTACATCCACACCGAGGGGACAGCCCGGGTCGACGAGGAAAAGATCGCCGGCGCGGTCCAGGAGGTCGTGGACCTGTCGCCGCGCGGCATCCGCGAACGGCTCGGCCTGTTGAAACCGATCTACGCCCGCACCGCGGCCTATGGACATTTCGGCCGCGACCCCGAATCCGATGGCGGATTTTCCTGGGAAAAGCTGGATCTGGTCGAGGATCTCAGGAGCGCGTTGACCTAACGAGGGCCAACGATCCTTGGCGCCGGAAGAGCCCAAGCGGATCCTCTACGGGCGGCGGCGCGGGCGAAAGCTGCGCGGCACCCAGCAGGCCTTGCTCGACGATGTCGTGCCCAGGCTCGAGATCGCGCTCGACGACACGCGGCGCCCGATCGATCCCGAGACGTTGTTCGAGTGTCCGGTGCGCGAGGTCTGGCTCGAAGTCGGGTTCGGCGCGGGCGAGCACCTGCTGGCCCAGGCGGCGGCCAACCGCGATGTCGGCCTGATCGGCTGCGAGCCGTATGTGACCGGCGTGGTCCGGATGGTCCGCGGGCTCGTCGATGCGAGGCTCGACAATATCCGGTTGTGGCGCGACGATGCGCGTCTCCTGATCGACCGCCTCGCCGAGGCCTCTCTTTCGCGGGTGTTCGTGCTGTTTCCCGATCCCTGGCCCAAGACCCGCCACCACAAACGGCGCTTCGTCTCCACCCCGGTCCTGCAGCGTCTCGCCGCCGTCATGCGGGACGATGCGGAACTCCGCGTCGCAACCGACGACAGGAGCTATCTGGTGTGGATCCTCGCCCATCTCCGCGCCTCCGATGCGTTCCTGTGGACCGCGAGAGGGCCGTCCGACTGGCGCCGCCGCCCGTCCGACTGGCCCGCGACCCGCTATGAACGGAAGGCGCTCGAAGACGGCCGGCGCTGCACCTATCTGCGCTACCGCCGACGTCCGCGAGACCCACAAGACGCTTGAAAAGCGGGGGGCGACACCCTATTTTCCCCAAGGTTCGAAATCGCGTGGCACAAGAAGAAAGTGGGCTCGCCGCCCGCTTTTTTTTGTCCGCCGGCGAGTGAAAGGATTGCATCGCGTTGGAAGCCATCGGCGAGGTGGAACGGCTGCTGGAGCCGCCTATCGAGGGTCTCGGCTACGAACTGGTACGGGTTCGTCTGACCGGTGGCGGGGCGCCGACGCTGCAGATCATGGCCGAGCGCAAGGACCGCCGCGAGATGAGCGTCGACGATTGCGCGGAAATCTCCCGGCTGGTTTCGGCCCTGCTCGACGTCGAGGACCCCATCGCCGGGTCCTACACGCTGGAGGTCTCTTCGCCTGGGCTGGACCGGCCGCTGGTCCGGGCCGGGGATTACGACCGTTTCGCCGGATCCGAGGTCCGGGTGGAGACGCGCCGGCCGATCGGCGGACGTAAGCGCTTCCGGGGCCGTCTTGTCGGCCGGCGGGGAGAGGACGTGGTGGTCGCGGTCGGGGATGTCGAACATGCGATCCCGTTCGACGAGGTTCTCCGCGGCAAGCTGATGCTGACCGACGCTGCGATCGCCGACGCAATGAAAGGACGGGGTAGGTAGTCACGATGGACATGGACGCCATACCGGTCGCCGGGATGGACAGGCTCGAACTGCTGCAGGTCGCGGACGCCGTGGCGCGCGAGAAGTCGATCGAGCGCGACGAGGTGCTGGAAGCGATGGAGCAGGCGATCCAGAAGGCCGCCAGATCGAAATACGGCCAGGAGCACGATGTCCGCGCCTATATCGACCGCAAGAGCGGCGACATCAAGTTGGCCCGGATTCTGGAAGTCGTCGAGGAAGTCGAGAACGAGATCACCCAGCTGACGCTCGAACAGGCGCGTCACAGGAAGCCCGACGCCGCGATCGGCGACTTTCTGGTCGACCCCCTTCCGCCGATCGATTTCAGCCGTATCGCCGCGCAGACCGCCAAGCAGGTGATCGTCCAGCGGGTGCGCGACGCCGAACGTCAGCAGCAATACGAGGAATACAAGGACCGCGCGGGCGAGGTGGTCAACGGCATCGTCAAGCGGGTGGAATTCGGAAACTTGACGGTCGACCTCGGACGCGCCGAAGCGGTGCTGCGGCGCGACGAGATGATCCCCCGCGAGTCCTTCCGCGCGGGCGACCGGGTGCGCGCCTATATCTATGACGTGCGGTCCGAACCGCGCGGCCCGCAGATCTTCCTGACCCGCACCAGGCCCGAGTACATGGCCAAACTCTTCGCCCAGGAGGTGCCCGAGGTCTATGACAAGATCATCGAGATCAAGGCGGTTGCTCGCGATCCCGGCAGCCGCGCCAAGATTGCGGTTCTGTCGAACGATTCGAGCATCGACCCGGTGGGCGCCTGCGTCGGGATGCGGGGCAGCCGCGTCCAGGCGGTGGTAGGCGAGCTTCAGGGCGAGAAGATCGACATCATTCAGTGGAATCCCGACCCGGCGACATTCATCGTCAATGCGCTCGCGCCGGCGGAGGTCGCCAAGGTGGTGCTGGACGAGGATCAGCGCCGAATCGAGGTCGTCGTGCCCGACGACCAGCTCAGCCTTGCCATCGGTCGCCGGGGGCAGAATGTCAGACTGGCTTCCCATCTTACCCAGTGGGAGATAGCGATCCTCACCGAGGACGAGGAATCGGAGCGCCGCCAGGAGGAATTCCGGACGCGGTCGCAGATGTTCATGGACGCGCTCGACGTCGACGACGTGCTGGCCCATCTGATCGTCGCGGAGGGTTTTTCCACGGTCGAGGAAGTGGCTTTCGTGCCGATGACCGACCTCCTCTCGATCGAGGGGTTCGACCAGGAACTCGCCGATGAACTGCGCGACCGCGCCACGGCCTATCTTGCGGAGGAGGAGGCGCGGTTCACCGCCCGCCGACGCGAGTTGGGGGTTTCCGACGAGCTCGCAGCGATACCCGGCCTGTCGCCGGCAATGGCGGTGACCCTGGGAGAGGCCGAGATCCGGTCGCTCGACGACTTCGGCGATCTGTCGACCGACGAGGTTATCGATCCGGAAGAGGGGGTGCTGCGCGCCTACGCGCTTACGGAGGAGGAGGCCAACCAGTTGATCATGGCCGCCCGTGCCCACTGGTTCGACGATGACGACGACCAGGGCGAAGCGGAAAGCACGACAACGGAAGGCGTTGGGGCAGAGGCTGCCGCGACGCCCGACCCGATGTCCTGATTCCCGCGGTTCCGGAGATGGCGCCGTGTCGACCCAGCGGGAAGCACAGAAATCGGCCGGCAACGCGAGACGTTGCCTAATCAGCCGCGCGAGCCTGCCGCGCGAGCGGATGCTGCGGTTCGTGGTCGGACCCGACGGGGAGATCGTGCCCGATGTCGCCGGCGGTTTGCCGGGACGCGGATTGTGGCTCCAATCGCGCCGGGATATAGTCGAGCGCGCCGTGGCGACAAATGCCTTCGCGAAGGCCGCACGCCGCGACGTGACGGTGCCGGACAGGCTCGCCGACCAGGTGGAGCGGCTGCTCGTCCGGCGTTGCGTTGACCTTATAGGGTTCGCACGTCGGGCAGGCGAGGCTCTCGCGGGCTTCGAGACGGTGCGGCGGGCATTGCAGCGCGGCGGAGCCGTGCTTCTTCTGGTCGCCGCCGACGGATCGTTGCGGCAGCGGAATCGCTTGCCGCTTTCGCGGGTGCGTGACCGCATCGTCGACGTGTTGGTCGCGACCGAACTCGGCGGCGCGTTCGGGCGGGACGCGGTGACCTATGCGGCTTTGAGCCGCGGCGGGCTTGAGGAACGGGTCTGGACGGAAGCCGCGCGTCTGGCCGGATTTCGCGCGGCGGAGAAGAGTTGGACGATATGACCGAGCAGACAGAACAAAAGCCCGCGAAGAAGAAGCTCAGCCTGTCGCGGCCGGGCCGGCTGGAACTCAAGAAGACGGTTGACGCTGGACAGGTCCGCCAAAGCTTCTCTCATGGCCGAACCAAGTCCGTCGCGGTCGAGGTGCGCCGCAAGCGGACCTTCGCCCAGTCCGCCGATGGCGACATGACCGAAGTCAAACCAACCGTCGAGGAAGAGACGCTGGTGACGGCGGAAGCCCCGGCGGAGGCGGTCATGGCAGACGCCACCGTCGCGCCGGCCGAGGAAGGGCAGCGGAGCCAGCCGCGCGAGCTGACCGAGCAGGAGAGGGCAGCCCGCGCCCGTGCCTTGGTCGGGCTGAAACAGGCCGAGACCGAGCAACGCGTGGCGGAAGAAGCCCGCAGGGCACTCGAAAGGGCCGCCGAGGAAGAGCGGCGGCGCAGGGAGGAAGAAGAGGCCGAGCGCGAACGTGCCGAGGCCGAAGCCCGCGCTCTGGAAGAAGAAAAATCGGCAAAGACGGAATCCGAGGCGGTCGAGAAACCGCCCGCGCCGGAAGGCGCCGCCGCCGCGGCCAAACCGGCTCAGCAACCTTCTTCGCGCGCGCCGTCGAAGGATGCCGACGCCCAGGCGGAAGAAGGCGAGACCGAAAGGGCGCGCGGGCGCCGGTCCGGCCGGCCGGAGCCCCGACGGCTCGCGCCCAAGCGCGGCGAGCCCCGACGACGTTCCGGACGCCTGACCATTGCGCAGGCGCTGGACGACGAGGAACGCCAGCGCAGTCTCGCCTCCCTGCGGCGGCTTCGGGAGCGAGAGAAACGGGCTCAACGGCGCTCCGACGAGCCGATCGCCAAGGTCGTTCGCGATGTCGTGGTTCCAGAGACCATTACCGTTCAAGAACTGGCCAGCCGGATGGCGCAGCGGGGCCCCGACGTGATCAAGACTTTGATGGGAATGGGCATCATGGCGACCATAAACCAGTCCCTGGATGCCGATACCGCAGAGCTGGTGGTTGCCGAGTACGGCCACAACGTCAAGCGCGTCAGCGACGCCGATGTCGAGATCGGGATCAGAGGCGAGGACGACACCGACGCCGAGCTGGCCCCGCGCCCGCCGGTGGTCACCGTCATGGGCCATGTCGACCACGGCAAGACGTCGCTGCTGGATGCGCTGCGCAAGTCCAACGTCGTGGCCGGCGAAGCCGGCGGCATCACGCAGCATATCGGCGCCTATCAGGTCACTCTCCCCGGCGGGAACCAGAAGATCTCCTTCATCGACACCCCGGGCCATGCGGCCTTTACCGCGATGCGCGCGCGCGGCGCGAATGTCACCGATATCGTGATCCTGGTCGTCGCCGCGGATGACGGGGTCATGCCGCAAACCGTCGAGGCGATCGATCACGCGAAGGCCGCAGAGGTTCCGATCATCGTCGCGGTGAACAAGATCGACCGTCCCAACGTGGATCCCGCGCGCGTGCGCAACGATCTGCTGCAGCACGAGCTGGTGGTCGAGGAGTTCGGCGGCGACGTTCTCTCCATCGACGTCTCCGCGGTCGAAGGCACCAATCTCGACAAGCTGCTTGAGACCATCGTTCTTCAGGCCGAAGTTCTCGAGCTCAAGGCCAACCCGGACCGGCTGGCGGATGGCGTGGTGATCGAATCCAAGCTCGAGCGAGGGCGAGGCTCGGTGGCGACGCTGCTGGTCCAGCGAGGCACGCTCAAGACCGGCGATATCCTGGTCGCCGGCAGCGAATGGGGGCGTGTACGGGCGATCGTCGACGACGGCGGCGCCCAGCTTCGTTCGGCCGGCCCGTCGATGCCGGTGGAAATCCTAGGCCTCAACGGCACGCCCGCCGCGGGCGACGAGTTCAGCGTGGTCGAGAACGAAACGCGCGCCCGCGAGATAACCGAATTCCGCATCCGCCGCGAGCGCGACGCACGGGCCGCCAGAGCCACGCGCGGGACCGTGGAGCAGATGTTCTCCAATATCGGCCGCGAGGAAAAGAAGGAGTTCGCGCTGGTCATCAAGGCCGACGTCCAGGGCTCGGTCGAGGCCATCCAGGCCAATGCGGCTAGCTTTACCACCGACGAGGTGGGGGTCCGCGTGCTCCATGCCGGGGTCGGCGGGATCAACGAGTCCGACGTAACGCTGGCCGCGGCGTCCGACGCCGTGATCGTCGGGTTCAACGTGCGTGCGGGGCCCCAGGCCCGCCAGCTCGCCGCCCGGGACAACGTCGAGATCCGCTATTACTCGGTGATCTACGATGTGCTCGATGACATAAAGGCGGTATTGACGGGCATGCTCGCGCCCATCGCTCGCGAGCATTTCCTGGGGAATGCCGAAATCCTGCAGGTGTTCAATATCTCCAAGCTCGGTCGCGTCGCGGGCTGCCGTGTCTCCGAAGGGCTTGTGCGCCGGGGATCGAAGGTGCGCTTGCTGCGCGACAACGTGGTCATCCACGAGGGCACGCTCTCCAGCCTGCGGCGTTTCAAGGACGAGGTTCGCGAGGTGCGCGAAGGATTCGAATGCGGCATGGCGTTCGAGAACTATCAGGACCTCAAGGAAAGCGACGTCATAGAGTGCTTCGACGTCGAGGAAGTCGCCCGGACGCTCTAGATCGGGCGCCTGCCCGCAGCGGACAGGACCCATGGTACGGCGGCGTCATTCTGCTCGCGGACCTACGCAACGGCAGCTCAGGGTTGGCGAAACGGTGCGCCATGCGCTGAGCCGCCTGTTCGAACGGGACGTGATAAAGGATCCCGTGCTCGCCGGCGTGCCGATCACCGTTGCCGAGGTGGCCATGAGCCCGGACCTCAGGGTCGCCACCGTATACGTCCTTCCCCTTGGCGCAGACGCGGCGGACCGGGAGCCGATGGTGGAGGCGCTGAACCGGGTCGGGCCGGCGCTCAGGCACATGCTGGGTCCGATGGTGGCGCTCAAGTTCCTGCCGGATCTCCGGTTCGCGGCCGACACGCGCTTCGAGCGGGCGGAACGTATCGAGGCGCTTCTGCACGAGGCCCGGACCGGCTCGGCGGGGAATGGCGGCGATGGCGCGTAGGCGCGGGGGTCGGCCCGTCCACGGCTGGATCGCGATCGACAAGCCCAGGGGCATGTCGTCCGCTCAAGTCGTCGCACGCGTGCGCAGGATCACCGGTGCCGCCAAGGCGGGCCATGGCGGCACCCTGGACCCCCTGGCGACCGGTGTCCTGCCGATCGCGCTCGGAGAGGCGACCAAGACGGCGTCGTGGGCGATGGGCGGGGACAAGACCTATCGTTTCGCGGTGCGCTGGGGCGAGAGCCGCGATACCGACGATGCCGAAGGTGCGGTAATCCATACCAGCGACGCTCGGCCCGCCGAGGCGGAGCTGTGCGCAATGCTCGACCGTTTTACCGGCGACATCGTGCAGCGCCCGCCCCGCTATTCCGCGGTCAAGCTGGAAGGGCGGCGGTCCTACGACCTTGCCCGTGCCGCGGTCGACTTCGAGTTGCCCGAACGCGTCGTCACGGTCCGGACGCTCGGTCTCGTCGGCACGCCGGATGCGGACCGCGCCGTCCTCGAGATGCGCTGCGGCAAGGGCACCTATGTGCGCAGTCTCGCGCGCGATCTTGCCCTCGCGCTCGGTACCGTCGGCCATGCGGAGGACATCCGCCGCCTCGTGGTGGGGCCGTTCACGGAGGCGGATTCGATTCCGCTAGATATCCTGGAGACGCTGGTGCATAGTGCGCCCGCGCAGGACTACCTGTTGCCGATCGAGGCCGCGCTGGACGACATCCCGGCCGTGCCCGTCTCGGATTCGCAGGCTTCCCTGCTGAGACACGGCCAACCTGTCCGCATTTCCGCTCGCGAGCGGGGCGTCATCGCGGCCGAAAGCGTCGCCGAAGGCGACACTGTGATTGCGATGGCGGACGGCATGCTGGTCGCGCTCGCGCGCATCGAAGGCGGGGCGATCCGCCCGACGCGCGTCATTAACCCGTAACCCGGAGTTCTCGATGTCGATCACGTCCGCTCGCAAGGCCGAGCTCATCACCGAATATGGCGCCAACCCGGCCGATACCGGGTCGCCCGAGGTGCAGGTGGCGATCCTTTCGGAACGTATCTTCAACCTCACCGAGCACCTGAAGGAACACAAGAAGGACTACCACTCCCGCCGCGGCCTGCTGGTGATGGTGGGACAGCGACGCCGACTGCTCGACTATCTCAAGCGCAAGGACCAGTCTCGCTACAGCACGCTCATCGGGCGTCTGGGACTCAGGCGCTGAACCGCCGGGGCCGGCCGGGCGCACTGCCCGTGACGAACTCTGCCCCGCCACCATGTCGGCCGGCGCCCGCGCCGAAATGGCGATGGGTACCCGATTAACCACGCACGCATGGCGCGGCGCACAGGGCGGCGCGCCGTTTGGAAGGATGGAAGAATGTTTTCGATTCACCGGAAAGAACTGACCTGGGGCGGCCGCCCGCTGGTCATCGAGACGGGCCGGCTCGCCCGCCAGGCGGATGGCGCCGTACTCGTGACCTATGGCGAGACCACCGTGCTATGCACCGCGGTCGCGCAGAAGGAGCCGAGAGCCGGAGTGGATTTCTTTCCGCTTACCGTCAACTACCAGGAGAAGGCCTTCGCGGCCGGACGCATCCCGGGCGGTTTCTTCAAGCGCGAAGGCCGCCCTTCGGAAAAGGAAACGCTGACCTCGCGGCTCATCGACCGGCCGATCCGGCCGCTCTTCGCCGACGGTTTCCGCAACGAAACGCAGGTCATCTGCACGGTACTGAGCCACGACCTGGAGAACGATCCCGATGTCCCGGCCCTCGTCGGCGCCTCGGCTGCGCTGACCATCTCCGGAATTCCCTTCCTGGGGCCGATCTTCGGCGCCCGGGTGGGCTATGTCGCGGGAGAGTATGTGCTTAACCCGCGCATCGACGAGCTGGAGAACTCGACGCTCGACATGGTCGTCGCGGGCACCGCCGACGCGGTGCTGATGGTCGAATCCGAAGCGCAGTCGCTGTCCGAAGAGGAAATGCTGGGCGCGGTGATTTTCGCCCAGAGGGAGAGCCGGCCGGTGATCGACGCGATCATCTCGCTTGCCGAGGATTGCGCGAAGGATCCCTGGGCTCTCGATCCCCCAGACCCGGCCCGGGCCGAACTGGAAGAGAAAGTCCGCGAGGTCTCCGAGGCGGCGCTGCGCGAGGCCTATGCGGAACAGGTCAAGCAGACCCGCGTCGAGAAGGTCGCCCAGGCCAAGGCCGGGGCGCATGAGGCGCTTGCCGAATCCTACCAGGGCGACGCCGTCGCCGGCGCCCTCAAGACGCTCGAGAAGGACATCGTCCGCAACGCAATCCTGGATACCGGAGGGCGTATCGACGGGCGCGACACCAGGACGGTCCGGCCCATCCAGGCGGAGGTCGGGATCCTTCCCCGGCTGCATGGCAGCGCCCTGTTTACCCGCGGCGAGACCCAGGCCATCGTGGTGGCGACGCTCGGCACCGGCCAGGACGAACAGATTATCGACGCGCTGGAGGGCGAGTACCGCGAGCATTTCATGCTGCACTACAACTTCCCGCCCTATTCCGTCGGCGAGGCGAGCTTCCTGCGCTCGCCGGGGCGGCGGGAGATCGGCCACGGCAAGCTCGCCTGGCGCGCGGTACGCGCGATGATGCCGTCCAAGGACGACTTCCCCTACACCGTTCGTGTGGTCTCGGAGATCACCGAGTCCAACGGATCGTCCTCGATGGCGACGGTGTGCGGGGCTTCGCTGGCGATGATGGATGCGGGCGTGCCCATCAAGGCGCCGGTCGCCGGGATCGCCATGGGGCTGATCAAGGAAGGCGACCGCTTCGCGGTCCTCTCCGACATTCTCGGCGACGAGGACCATCTCGGAGACATGGACTTCAAGGTTGCCGGCACCCGCGACGGCGTCACCGCGCTGCAGATGGACATCAAGATCACCGGCATCACCGAGGAAATCATGCGGGCCGCGCTGGAGCAGGCGCGCGACGGCCGGTTCCACATCCTCGACAACATGGACAGCGCGCTCTCCAGCGCGCGCGAGGGGATCAGCGAGCACGCGCCGCGGATCACCGCCTTCTCCATCCCGCGCGACAAGATCCGCGAGGTCATCGGCACCGGCGGCAAGGTTATCCGCGAGATCTGCGAGGTGACCGGCGCCAAGATCGACATCGAGGACGACGGCACGATCAAGGTCGCCGCCGTCGATTCAGGCGCCGCCGACAAGGCGATCGAGTGGATCCGCGGCATCGTCGCCGAACCGGAGGTCGGGGTGATCTATGGCGGCAAAGTGGTCAAGGTGGTCGATTTCGGCGCCTTCGTGAATTTCCTCGGCGCGCGCGACGGGCTGGTCCATATCAGCGAGCTTGCGCCGCGCCGTGTCGGCAAGGTGACCGACGTCGTCAACGAGGGCGACGAGGTGAAGGTCAAGGTGCTGGGCATCGACGACCGGGGCAAGGTCCGCCTGTCGATGAAGGTCGTCGACCAGGAGACCGGAGAGGACATTTCCGACAAGCGGGCGGCCCCGAGGGAGGCAGTGCCCGGGGGCGCCTGAGCGTGCTGGCCCCGATGACCGGGCCGGAGGGACGACCGCCGGGCCATTCGCCCGCGCGGTTTCCGCTGGCCGTCTGGGAATCGGGTCATATATAGGCTTAAATCGGTCGTTCTGCCGCGTTCCGGGCTGGAGGAGGCGGGAGTTGAGAGACCTTAGGCCAGTGGTGATCTCCGGCAAGGAGGTTCCGCCTCTCGTCGAAGGCGGCAAGGGTATCGCCGTTTCCAACGGGGAGAGCTGCGGCGCATGGGCGTCGGCGGGCGGGGTCGGCACGTTCTCTGGCGTGAACGCGGACGCCTTCGATGCCAGGGGCGAGCTGATCCCGGTGCGCTACGGCGGCAGGACGCGGCGCGAGCGCCACGAGGAACTCCTCGCCTATGCGATCCAGGGCGGCATCTCCCAGGCCCGCATCGCGCACGAGCTGGCCGGCGGCCAGGGCCGCATCCACATGAATGTGCTGTGGGAGATGGCCGGCGCCGAGCGTGTCCTGCGCGGCGTGCTCACCGGGGCCAAGGGGCTGATCCACGGCGTGACCTGCGGCGCCGGAATGCCCTACCGGATCGCCCAGATCGCCGCCGAGCACAGGGTGCATTACTACCCCATCGTCTCTTCCGCGCGGGCCTTCCGCGCGCTCTGGAAACGGGCCTACCACAAGTTCTCCGAGTGGCTGGGCGGCGTGGTCTACGAGGACCCGTGGCGCGCCGGCGGGCACAACGGGCTGTCCAACAGCGAGGACCCGAACGAACCCCAGGAGCCGCTGCCCCGGGTCAGCGAGTTGCGCAAGACCATGTCCCAGATGGGGCTCGACGAGACCCCGATCTTCATGGCCGGCGGGGTGTGGTATCTGCGCGAATGGGACGACTGGTTCGACAACCCGGAGGTCGGGCCGATCGCCTTCCAGTTCGGCACCCGCCCCCTGCTCACCCAGGAGAGCCCGATCTCGCCGCAATGGAAGCGGCGGCTGCTCGAACTCAACGAGGGCGACGTTTCGCTCAACAAATACAGCCCTACCGGATTTTACTCCTCCGCCGTGTTCAACTCCTTCCTCCACGAGCTCAAGGAGCGCTCGGAGCGCCAGATCACCTTCGCGACCGAGCCGCTGGGCGCGCTGGACACCGAGCTTCTCGTCGGCCCCCGTGCGCGGCGCATCTTCGTCGCCGCCGACGACAGGAGCCGAGCCGAGAAGTGGATGAGGGACGGCTTTACCGAAGGGCTCCGGACGCCGGATTCCACGATCGTCTTCACCACGCGCGACAAGGCGCGCGAGATCAGGACCGATCAGGCCAACTGCATGGGCTGCCTGTCGGCCTGCTTCTTCTCCAACTGGTCGCAGAACGAGGCCGGCTCCACCGGGCGCAAGGCCGATCCGCGGTCGTACTGCATCCAGAAGACGCTGCAGGACATCGTGCATGGCGGCCAGGTCGACGAGCAGCTCATGTTCGCCGGCCACAACGCCTACCGGTTTCGCGACGATCCGTTCTACTCCAACGGCTTCGTCCCCACCGTCCGGCAACTCGTCGAACGCCTCCAAACGGGAGATTGAGCGTCGAAATCGCGTTCGACGCCAATTTGGACTTGTTCCAAACTACGCCCCTTACTATTGTAAAAAAAGCGCACTGACGCGCCCCGTTTGCGAATTTCTGCGATGCAACGATCCGACACGCCGCTGACCGAGATACTCAAGCGCCACGGCATGCGCCCGACGCGCCAGCGCCTGGCGCTGGCGAAGTTGCTGTTCGCCGGCGCCAACCGCCATGTCAGCGCCGAGAACCTTCACGAGGAGGCGCTACGCGAGGGAGCGAGGGTTTCGCTTGCGACCGTCTACAACACCTTGAACCATTTCACCGCCGTCGGCTTGCTGCGCGAGGTGACGGTGGATTCGAACCGGTCCTATTTCGATACCAACACCACCGATCACCATCACCTCTATTTCCAGGACACCGGTCGCCTTGAAGACCTCGAACCCACCGCCGTGCGGATCGGCAAACTGCCCGATCCGCCCGAGGGAACGACGATCAGCCGGGTCGACGTGGTCATCCGGGTCACCCCCCGACCGGGCTGACGCCGAAGGCTTTCGGAGGTGTTTTTGCGAGGTCGGAATCCGTGGGGGTTGGTGTGAACGACAAAGAGCGGGGATGGATGCCTGCGCTTGAGAAAACGAAGCTGAGCGTACTGGGATAACTCGGAAAACGAACGGAGCGACTATGAACACCGCAAGCAAGTGCCCGGTGATGGGCGGCACCCATCAGGCCGTTGGCGAGACAGCGAACCAGCACTGGTGGCCGAACAAGTTGAACCTGCGGATCCTCCGCCAGAACCACCCCCAGGCCGATCCCAACGGCGAGGAGTTCGACTACGCCGAGGCGTTCAACAGCCTCGACTTCGACGCCCTGGCGAAGGACGTCGATGCGGTGATGACCGACTCGCAGGACTGGTGGCCGGCCGATTACGGTCACTACGGACCGCTCTTCATCCGCATGACGTGGCATGCCGCGGGCACCTACCGGATCGACGACGGGCGCGGCGGCGGCGGCTGCGGCGACCAGCGCTTCGCTCCTCTGAACAGCTGGCCGGACAACGTGAATCTCGACAAGGCGCGCAGGGTGCTGTGGCCGATCAAGCAGAAATACGGCCGCAAGATCTCGTGGGCCGATTTACTGATTTTCGCAGGGAACCGAGCCCTGGAGACGATGGGCTTCAAGACCTTCGGCTTCGGCGGCGGCCGCCCGGACATCTGGGCGGCAGACGAGGACATCTACTGGGGCCCGGAACAGGGATGGCTGGACGACGAGCGCTATAGCGGCGACCGGGATCTGGCGGTTCCGCTCGGCGCCGTCCAGATGGGTCTGATCTACGTCAACCCGGAGGGACCGAACGGCAATCCGGACCCGATGGCGGCGGCCCGCGACATCCGCGAGACCTTCCGCCGGATGGCGATGAACGACGAGGAAACGGTCGCGCTGATCGCCGGCGGTCACACCTTCGGCAAGGCCCATGGCGCCGCCGAAGAGAGTCACAAGGGTCCCGAACCCGAGGGCGCTGCCATCGAGCATCAGGGGCTTGGCTGGAACAGCAGCCATGGCAGCGGCAAGGCCGGCGACCAGATCGGCAGCGGGCTCGAGGGCGCCTGGACGAAGAATCCGATCGCCTGGGACAACGGCTATTTCGAGAACCTGTTCGAATACGAGTGGGAGCTGACCAAGAGCCCCGCCGGCGCGAACCAGTGGACCCCGAAGAACGCCGAGGCGCAGGGCACCGTGCCGGACGCGCACGACCCGTCCACGCGACACGCGCCGATGATGCTGACCACCGACCTCGCGCTGATCGTCGATCCGGTCTACAAGAAGATTTCCAGGCGCTTCTACGAGAACCCGGACCAGCTCGCCGACGCCTTCGCCAAGGCGTGGTTCAAGCTGCTGCACCGCGACATGGGGCCGGTCTCGCGCTATCTCGGCCCGTGGGTTCCCGACGAGCATCTGCCCTTCCAGGACCCGGTGCCCCCGGTCACGCACCAGTTGATCGACGATGCGGACATCGCTGCGCTCAAGGGCAAGATCCTCGGGTCCGGCCTGTCCGTCTCCCAGCTGGTCTCGACCGCCTGGGCGTCGGCCTCGACCTACCGCGACACCGACAAGCGTGGCGGCGCCAACGGGGGGCGCATCCGCCTCGCGCCGCAGGCGGGGTGGGACGTCAACGTGAAGTCCGGCGTGTCGGCGGTGCTGGAGACCCTGGAGGGAATCCAGCGCGAGTTCAACGGCGCGCAGGCGAACGGGAAGATGGTCTCGCTCGCCGACCTGATCGTGCTCGCCGGCTGCGCGGCCGTCGAGGAGGCCGCGAGGAAGGCCGGGCACGACGTCGAGGTTCCGTTCGCGCCGGGGCGCGGCGACGCGACGGACGAGATGACCGACGCCGAGTCCTTCGCCGTGCTCGAACCGACCGCCGACGGGTTCCGCAACTACCTGCAGAACGGCCACGCGGTTTCGTCCGAACACCTGCTGGTGGAAAAGGCGTTCATGTTGAAGCTGTCCGCCCCCGAGATGACGGCGCTGGTCGGCGGCATGCGGGCTCTGAGCGCCAATGCCGGGCAGAACGGGCTGGGGGTGCTCACCGGCCGGCCCGGGGCGCTGACCAACGACTTCTTCGTCAACCTGCTGGACATGAGGACGGAGTGGACGGCGACTTCCGATGCCGGCGAGGAATTCGAG
This sequence comes from Alphaproteobacteria bacterium, assembly GCA_965202835.1. Lineage (GTDB taxonomy): Bacteria > Pseudomonadota > Alphaproteobacteria > MPNO01 > MPNO01 > MPNO01. The sequence continues at coordinate 381,902 of CBDBCA010000006.1, forward strand.
GGTCGCGATCGCGGCACCGGCGAACGCAAATGGACCGCCAGCCGCGTCGACCTCGTCTTCGGCTCGAACTCGGAGCTGCGGGCGCTCGCCGAGGTCTACGGGAGCAGCGACGCCGAGCAGAAGTTCGTCCGTGACTTCGCCGCCGCGTGGGGCAAGGTCATGAACCTCGATCGCTTCGATCTCGCCTGATCCCGGCGAAAAGGTCGTCGAGGGCCTATAGAGCGCGACCGCGACCCGGAGCTTGAGCTCGGGTCGCGGCCGCGCAAATCTTCGCCCGTTCCTTTGGTGGCGAGTTGGTTACCCTCCCGACTCGCGCCCAGGGGCATACGTGCAAACGATCCCGGGAGCTTTCCCCAAACGAGCGTCGCGGACGATAGGGCAACGGTAACCCTCCGCCGTGGACCGCCTTCCCTGTTTAGCGTGATGTGACGAGGCTGTGCGATCGGGAGTGGGCACCTGCGAGGTGTCCATCTGGGTTTAAGTGGACACGATCGCAGATGTCGGATTCGGATGAGGAGTTTGGGGTCGGGCCTGCGCGCCCGGTTTCCCGTCGTCGTCGCTGGAGCGAGGCCGAGCGGCTTCGGATCGTCGCGGAGAGCTATCAGCCGGGGGTATCGGTATCGGTGGTGGCGCGGCGCAACGACGTGAACGCGAACCTGCTGTTCACCTGGCGGCGGCGCTACGGCAAGCGGGCTGCCGGGGCGGGGAGCGGCGGTCTGGTGCCGGTGGTTGTCGAGCCGGCCGGGCCGCCGGCGGCGCCGACGGAGAGCACGACCGGCTCTGGGTCGGCGGCGGGACGGATGGAGATCGCGCTGTCGGACGGTTCGCGGGTGATCGTCGACCGCGAGGTGGACGGCTCGGCGCTGGCGCGGGTTCTTGCGGTTCTGGGCCGGCGATGATCCCGGTACCGGGCGGGGTTCGGGTGTGGCTGGCGACCGGGGTGACCGACATGCGGCGCGGCATGAACACGCTTGCGCTGCAGGTCCAGGAGGATCTCGGGCGCGACCCTCACGCGGGCGATCTCTACATTTTCCGGGGCCGTCGCGGCGACCTCGTGAAATGCCTCTGGCATGACGGGGTAGGGATCTCGCTGTATGCCAAGCGTCTTGAGCGCGGCCGGTTCCAGTGGCCGGCGACGTCGGGCGGCGCGGTGTCGATCAGCGCGGCGCAGCTCGGCTACCTGCTCGAGGGGATCGATTGGCGGAACCCGGTGCGAACCTGGCGGCCGTCGCGTGCCGGTTGATCCGCGACAAAATGACTCACCCGGCGCGGCGGGTGTCGCGTCGAATCGGGCGATGTGCTGGGCTTTCGGGCATGACCGAGGGGTCCGGGATCGACGCGCTGAGGGAGGCGCTTGCGGCGGCCGAGGCGAGGGCGTCCGAGGCTGAGGCCCGGGCCGCCAACGAGGCGGCCCGGGTGTCGGACGCGGAGGCCGAGATCGCGTTCCTCAAGCTGGCGATCGAGAAGCTGCGGCGCGAGCTCTACGGTCGGCGCTCGGAGCGCAAGGAGCGGCTTCTCGACCAGCTGGAGCTTCAGCTCGACGAGCTTGAGGCGAGCGCGACCGAGGACGAGCTGGTGGCCGAGCGGGCGGCGGAGAAGACCTCGGAGGTGAAGGGGTTCAAGCGGCGCCGGTCCGGGCGCAAGCCGTTTCCGGCGCACCTGCCGCGCGAGCGGGTGGTGGTGCCGGGGCCGACCTCGTGTTCGTGCTGCGGCTCGGAGAAGCTGTCGAAGATCGGCGAGGACATCACCGAGACGCTGGAGGTCATCCCGCGCCGCTGGAAGGTGATCCAGACGGTGCGCGAGAAGTTCACCTGCCGGGATTGCGAGAAGATCGGCCAGCCGCCGGCGCCGTTCCACGCGACGCCGCGGGGCTGGGCAGGTCCCAACCTTCTGGCGACCATCGTGTTCGAGAAGTACGGCCAGCACCAGCCGCTCAACCGCCAGCGCGACCGCTATGCGCGCGAGGGGGTCGATCTCAGCCTGTCGACGCTGGCCGATCAGGTGGGCGCGTGCGCGGTGGCGCTGAAGCCGCTGCACGATCTGATCGCCAGACATGTTCTGGCGGCGGAGCGGTTGCACGGCGACGACACCCCGGTGCCGGTGCTGGCCAGGGGCAGGTGCGCCACGGCGCGGGCCTGGGCCTATGTGCGCGACGACCGGCCGTTCGGCGGTCCCGACCCGCCGGCGGTTCTGTTCCGCTACTCGCGGGACCGCTCCGGCGTCCACCCGGTCGAGCACCTGAAGAGCTTCTCCGGCATCCTCCAGGCCGACCTCTATGCCGGGTTCAACCGTCTGTATGCGGCCGCCAGATCGCCGGGGCCGGTCACCGAGGCCCCATGCTGGAGCCACGCGCGGAGGAAGTTCTTCGAGCTCGCCGACATCGCGACCGGCAAGCGGCGCGGCGGGAACGCGCCGCCGATCTCGCCCGTGGCTCTCGAGGCGGTGAAGCGGATCGACGTGCTGTTCGACATCGAGCGCGGGATCGTCGGCAAGTCCGCCGAAGAGCGCCGCGCCGTGCGCCAGGAACTCAGCGCGCCGGCGCTGGCCGACCTCAAGGACTGGATGGAGACCGAGCGCAGGAAGCTGTCGCGCCATTCCCCGGTGGCCAAGGCGATGGATTACATGCTCAGGCGCTGGGAGCTGTTCGCCCGCTTCCCCGAGGACGGCCGCATCTGCCTGACCAACAATGCGGTCGAGAGGGCGCTCCGCGGTATCGCCCTCGGAAGACGCAGTTGGTTGTTCGCCGGTTCCGACCGCGGCGGCGTGCGCGCGGCGGCGATGTACACCCTCATCGGCACCGCCAAGCTCAACGACGTCGACCCGCAGGCCTGGCTCGCCGATGTCCTCCGCCGCATCGCCGGGACGCCGCAGAACCGGCTCGACGAACTCCTCCCCTGGAACTGGGTCCCCGAACAGCGGCACGATCTGGCCGCTTAGGCCGACCGTCCACTGCGCACTACTCCTCGCCGCCAAACTCGGGCCAGTTCACCCTGCGGTCTCCGGCGGATGGTTACGGGCAACGCTCCCTATTCGAGTAATGTGGACAGGCGGGCGAGCACGTCGTCCATGATGTGTTCCGGGACCGTCTCGACGTGTCTTCCCTTTCTCGCACCGATATCGATGGCGCGAGGCTGGTCGCAGCGGACCACGCCGGTCGTTCGCGTGCCGGCGTCGTCCAGGGAAACCGTGAAGCCTCGCCTCCGCGCGAAATTTCCGCCGGTCGTAATGGGCAACACGACCGGCGTCCCCGTCAGTTCGTTGAAGGCGGCGGGAGATACGATCAGTACAGGGCGCGTGCCCCGTTGTTCATGGCCGGCGGTGGGATCGAGGCTGACGAGCCAGATTTCGCCCCTTTTCACTACAAGAGCTCGTTGCCGACCGGCTTCGCATCGATCCAGGCCCGATCTTCGTCGGAAGGGGCGGTCTCGTCGCACTGTGCCAGGAGCTCGTCGAGCGAGTAGCTGGGACGCTTCCTGGGCTCAACGATCAGCCGGCCGTCCTCCACGCCGATGTCCACCCTGGCACCCACGCGGAGGTCCAGAATATCCAGGAGTGCCGGGGGCACTTTGAGCATGACAGACCCACCGACCTTGCGCAGGTTCGTGGTATGCATCTTGATCGCTCCTAATTATATAGAAATATAACATTGTCGCGTTACGGCGTACAGCCGTCCCGTCCGCCCGTTTCGCCCCGCGCGCCAAATGCGCTAGCTTGCAGCCCTTTCCAATTCGAGGGGGCCTGAGCGGATGAACTGGACCGAACGACGCGAGCGCTATCGGGCGGTGCTTGAAGGCGAGAGCTGCATCCACCCGGGCTCGGTTTACGATCCCATCTCGGCCCGTATCGCCGAGGATCTCGGTTTCCAGGTCGGCATGCTGGGAGGCTCCATCGCCTCGATGGCGGTGCTCGGCGCGCCCGACCTGATCGTGATGACGCTGACCGAGTTCTCCGGCCAGGTTTACCGGATCTGCCGCGCGGGCGAGCTTCCGCTCATGGTCGATGCCGATCACGGATACGGCAACGCGCTCAACGTCATGCGCACGGTCGAGGAGCTGGAGGCCGCCGGCGTCGCGGCGCTCACCATCGAGGACACCGAGCTCCCGCCGCCCTTCGCCGCCGAGGGCCCGCGTCTGCTGACGTTGGAGGAGGGGGTCGGCAAGATGAAGGCCGCGCTCGCCGCCCGCAGCGACCCGCGCCTGGTCGTCGTCGGACGCACCAGCGCCGCCACGATCGCCGACATGGACGAGGCGATGCGCCGCGTCGCGGCCTATGAGGCGGCCGGGGTCGACGCGATGTTCCTCACCGGCATCAGGACGCGTGCCCAGGTGGAGACCATCCGCGCGACGGTCGGCATTCCCGTCATTCTCGGCGCGGCGGGACCGGAGATCGCGGATCTCGATTACCTGGCAAGCAACGGCGTGCGTATCTGCCTGCAGGGCCACCAGCCCTTCATGGCCGCGGTTGAGGCGGTGCATGCGACGCTGAAGGCGCTGCGCGAAGGCACGCCGCCGGCGGAACTCAAGGGCGTTGCCTCGTCCGAGCTGATGCAGCGGGTCACCCGCGACGGCGACTACAAGCGCTGGACGAAGGATTTTCTCGGCGGATGACGGCGCGCCGTCATGCCGAGATCGCCGGTGCCGGCTTCGCCGGGCTGGTCGCTGCCGTGGCGCTTGCGGATCGCGGCTGGACGGTCAGGGTTCACGAACGGGCGGAAGCGTTGCGTGCCTTCGGCGCCGGCATCTTCATCTGGGAGAACGGGCTCCGGGTGCTGAAGGCGATTGGCGCCTATGACGGCGTGGTCGCCGGATCGCATGACGGCGAGGTCTACGAGGTCCGCGATCGCGACCGCGTGGTGGCCGAGACCGCGTTCAACATCGCCATGGGCAGCCGGATGCTGACCATGACGCGGCAGACACTCTACGCCGCCATCCTCGCCGTGGCCCAACGTCGCGACATCGAGATCCTCACCCGTTCCGAGGTCGTCGGCGCGGAGCCCGAGGGCGTATTGCTGACCGCGGATGGCGGCCGGCACGCGGCCGATCTCGTGATCGGCGCCGACGGGGTGCATTCGCGGGTCCGCGACTCGCTCGGCCTGCGGAAGGAGCGCAACACCGGCACGCTCGGCCTTGTCCGCGTGCTCGCCCCGCGCTGCCTCCACGAGCTCGGCCCCGGAAGATGGGACCGGGTGATCGATTTCTGGAACCTGCCGCACCGCTCGCTCCGCATCCTCTACGTGCCGTGCAACGGCAACGACCTCTATCTCGCGATGATGGCGCCGGTCGAGGACAAGGAGGCGACCGCGGTTCCCGTCCGCACCGAAATCTGGGTGCCGGCCTTCCCCGAGCTTGAACCCGCCATCCGCCGGGTGTCGGCCGAGGGCCGCTACGACGCTTACGAGACCGGCAAGCTCACACGCTGGTCGTCGGGCCGGGTCGCGATCGTGGGCGATTCCGCGCACGCCATGGTGCCCTCGCTCGGACAGGGCGCCGGGCTTGCCATGGCCAACGCGCTCGGCCTAGCCGTCGCGCTCGACGAGGTGCCCGATGTTCAGGACGCGCTTGCCCGATGGGAAGAGCGCGAGCGGCCGCTTACGGAATACACTCAGGACATGTCGGCGAGAGTCGCTCGCGACCGGCTCGAAACGGCGGGGCGGATATGGTCCGACGACACGATCAGAACCGCCCGCAGCGTGCCCACGGGAACTGGACACCTGCCGCGCCTCCTCGACGGGTTGCCAGACGCGCCGGAGTCGCGGCTTGATGGTTCGGACGGGGCAGGGGGCACTTGAAAGGGAGAACGGCCATGCGCCGCTATGACGGGTTGAAGGCGGTCGCGCCCAGGGTCGGCGACGCCCTGGTCGTGACCAACCTCGCCAACACGGCGACCGAGTGGCGGACGCTCCGCCCGCATGACGGCAATCTTTATTTCGTCGGGATGGGGATGGTGACGCCTTACGCGCTGGGCCTTGCGCTCGCCTTGCCGCACCGGCGGGTGCTCGCCTTCGACGGCGATGGCGGGATGCTGTTCGAGATGAGCGTTCTCGGCACGCTCGCCCAGTCAGCGCCGAAGAATCTCTGCGTCGTGGTGCTGGACAACGAGGGCTACGTCTCGACCGGCAAGTGGCAGTCGGTCGCCTCGCTATCGGCCGGGCCGGTCGATATCGCGGGCGTCGCGCGCGCATCGGGGCTCGCCAACGTGTTCGAGGTTCGGACGGTCGAGGAGTTCGAAGCCGAGGTCGCCGCCGGGCTCGCGCGCGAGGACGGCCCCACCGTCATCGTCGCCAAGACAAGCGCCGAGCAGGCCTTCGTCGGCACCTCTCCCGGCGACGGCAAGGAGAACAAGTACAGCTTCGTCCGGCATATCGAGGCGTTGGAAGGCAAGGCGATCCTCAAGCCGTCCGCGCGCGAGCACGGCGAGCCGCCCAAGCCCGATCCCGAGTTCAGCCCGGTCGGCGAGGACGATCCCTTCGGCGAAATCCTGTTCGACGGGCTGCGCGAGAATTTCGTCGATTTCGTGATCGGCCTGCCCTGCAGCGGCTTCGCGCACACCCTTCAGCGCTGCATGGACGACCAGTCCATGCACTACGTCGCCGTCGCCAACGAGGGCACCGGGATCGGGATCTGCGCGGGCGCCTGGCTCGGCGGCAAGATCCCGGCCGCGGTGATCGAGAACTTCGGCGTCTACGCCGCCACCTACCAGCTCATGCGCGGCCACTACACGTTCGGGATTCCAACGCTGCTGATGACCGAGTACCGGGGCGACGCCGGCGAGACCGAGTTCTTCGGCGACTCCGGCGACATGACGGAGCCACTGCTCCAGGCCGCGCGGATCAACTACCGCGTGGTGCGCGACATCCACGAGCTCAAGCCGGCGATCCGGGACGGGCTGAGGTGGATGAATTTCGGCCTTCGGCCCTACGCGGTGCTGCCCGGCTTCGACCTGTCCCGGCCGAAGCCGCCGAAGTCCTAGGAATCGCTCAATGATCTTCGAATGCCGCCGCTACACCCTCCAGCCCGGCCGGACGGGGGACTTCATCGATCTCCAGCACCGGCGCGGCTTCGACGGGCCCAGCGCCGGGTTCATCTCACGGGTGATCGGCTATTTCGAGACGGTTACCGGCACGCCGGAGCAGATCGTCCACCTCTACCGTTACGACAGCTACGAGGACTGGATCGAGAAGCTGCACGGGCTCTACGCGATCCCCGAGCTCGCCTTCTACTTCACCGAGGCGCGGGCGATGGTCGACCGTCAGGAGACCAATTTCTTCCAGCCCGCCCCCGTCGCCGAGCTCTGCCCGCTATGGCACGGCGAGACCGACTGGCTGCCCGGCCCGGGCAAGGAGCGCTGGGACCTGCGGGCAATGCCCGATCTCGTGGTCGAGGAGACGCTGAAGGCGTTCAGGCCGGGCGGGCTGCCCGCCTACTGGCAGGCGATGGAAGATTGCGGGCTGGAGGCCACCGCCCCGCTGCGGGGCGACAATATCGCCACCTGGTGGTCGATGACAGGCCGGCTTCATGTCGTCGCGTCCTACCGCCTGTTCTCCTCGGTCGCCGAGCGCGAGGAACGACGGCGGGAGGCCAACGGAACGGCCGCGATGGCGGCGTTCAACGAAGCGCTGAGGCCCATCCAGCGCGAACGCACGACCACCCTTCTCCGTCCCGTCCGGGTGCCGCAGATGAGCCCACTGTTCCGTCATGCGTGAATCCGGAGCGCATCCGGCGCCTTATCTCTCCGGCGGCGCATCATAAGCATGAGGAGGGCGAATGAACGCGAAAGAAGGCTCTACGCCCCCCGGTTTTGACCGGGACGATGCGCCCGACCTTTCCCGCGGCGGCTGGCCGGACAAGTTCGCCAAGGCGCCCGTTCGGCGAGGCCGGCCGCGAGCGGCACGGCCCAAGGTATCCACCACGATCCGCCTGTCACAGGACGTTGTCGATCACTTCAAGGCCGGCGGACGCGGATGGCAGACGCGGATCGACGAAGCGCTGCGGGACTGGATCGCCAGCAACAATTCAGCTTGAGCGTGGTTTCCGCCAGGAAACGGGCCGAGGAATAGTCTCTACACCGGCCTCGCTTCGACCGCTGCGCCACAGCGCTCCCCGACCCACTCCGCGATCGACAGCAGCAGGTCGTCCGCGCCCCGCCGGGAGACGAGCTGGATCCCGACCGGCATGCCGTTGGGGCCGCGATGGGTGGGGAGCGTAATCGCCGGGACGTGCAGCATCGTCCACAGCGACTGGAAGGCGGGGTCGCCGGCATAGTCGAGCCCGAGCGGCGCTTCCCCGTTGACGGCGGGGGCGAGCAGCGCATCCCGGTCCTCGAATACCTCGTGGAGCAGGCGGCGGCATTCCTCCGTCGCCGCCAGCGCCGCGCGGTATTCGGAATCCGGGGTCGCGAAACCGCTGGCCACCGTCTTTTGCATCGCCGGGCTCAACCGATCCCGGCCGGTGCGCCATTCATGCGCCATCGCTCGGGCGCGCTCATAGTCGTTGATCGCCCGCCGCGCACCGGCGAGCGCAGCGAAGGCGGCGGGAAGTTCGACCTCGTCCACGTCCGCGCCTGCTTTCCGGATCGCGTCCGCCGCGCCCTCGATTGCCGCGACCGTTTCCGGTTCCGCCAGATGCCAGAGGTGAGTGCGGCACAGGCCTACCCTCGGCGGCCTCTCGAACGGTGTGATCCCGCCCGCGTTCCGGCCGGTCAGCACGTCGCGGACGAGCGCGATGTCCTCCAGGTTGCGCGCGTGGAGGCCGATGGTGTCGAAACTCTCGGCGGCGAACTTGATGCCGGCGCGGTTGAAGGTGCCGAAGGTCGGCTTGAATCCGACGATCCCGCAATAGGACGACGGGCGCAGCACCGACCCGCCGGTCTGGGTGCCGAGCGCGACCGGGACCATGAAATCGGCAACCCCCGCCGCCGAACCCTGCGACGATCCGCCCGGGGTTCGCGCAACATCGCGGGGGTTGGCGGTGGCGCCCGGATGGGTACCGGCGAACTCGGCGGTAACCGTCTTGCCGAGGATCACCGCGCCGGCCGCCCGCAGGATCGCCACCGCCGCCGCATCCGCCGCAAGCCGGTGGCCCGCATAGATCGGCGAGCCCATCTCCGTCGGCATGTCGGCGGTATCGAAGATGTCCTTTATGCCGACCGGCACGCCGTGGAGCGGTCCGGCCGGCTCCGCCGCCGCGTCGCAGGCGCGCGCCTGGGCGAGCGCAAGGTCGGGATCGAGGAAGGCCCACGCCCTGACCGTCTCCTCGCGTTCGGCGATGCGCGCGAGGCAGGCGCGGACCACGGCCTCCGAGGTCGTGCGGCCCTCCGCGATCGCGCGAGCGGCCTCGGCGGCGCCGGGTGTCACCTGTCGCGGAATGCGTCCATCAGCGGTTTCTGCTGACCGCCGTCGATCTCGATCATCGTGCCGTTGACGAAATGCGCGAGCGGCGAGGCGAGATAGGTAACCAGGTTGGCGACCTCGTCGCATTCGGCGATCCGGCCCAGCGGGATGGCGCGCGGGGCGAGCTGGTCGGCTTCCTCGTAAGGGATCTTCATGTCGCGCGACATCGCCTGGACCAACCCGTCCCAGCGTTCCGTCCTGACCGGGCCGGGGTTGACCGCGCAGACCGTGATGTTCTCGCGCCCGTACTGCGCGGCGATCGAGATGGTGAAGTTCTGGCCCGCCGCGTTGGCGGCGCCCGGCGCGACCTCCCAGTAAGAGTGCTTGACGCCGTCATTGCCGATCAGGTTGACGATGCGCCCGCCGCCCTGCTTGCGCATGTGCGGAACCGCGTAGCGGGTGCAGCGCACGTAGCCCATGAACTTGAGCCCGAGCGCGGCCTCCCAGTCCTCCTCGGAGAGCCCTTCGAGGACACCGCCCGGCGCGGCGCCGGCGTTGTTGACCAGGATATCGAGCCGCCCGAAATGCTCCACGGCGCCGTCGATGAACGCCTGGGCGTCTTCCGGCCTGGTGAGGTCGGCGGCGATGGAATGGATTTCCTGGCCGGTGCGCTGCTGGATCGCGGCCGCGGCGTTGTCGAGCCGCTGCTTGTCGCGCGCGCAGATCGCCACCTTGCAGCCCTCGGTCGCGAGGCTTTCCGCGATCGCCCGGCCGATGCCGATACTGCCGCCGGTCACCGCCGCGATCTTGCCGTCCAGTTGAAGGTCCATCTCCGTCTCCTTGTGCCCGCTTCCGATAGCTGAAATTTGCGCGGAAATTCGCTCGCCCCTACCCTAGCGCCGCGCAACGAAGATGCAAAATCGGCGGGCTGGATGGCGGAGAGGATGATCGGGCGCGCTTTGAGCCGGCGCGAGGACAGGCCGCTCCTGCGCGGGACGGGCCGTTTCGTCGACGACTTCACCCCGCCCGGCACCGCCCATATGGCGATCCTGAGAAGCCCCTTCGCCCATGCGCGCATCCGCTCGGTCGACCTTGGCTCCGCGCTTGCCGCGCCCGGCGTGATCGACGCGTTCCGCGGCGCGGACCTCGACCGCCCACTGCCGGAAATCCCGTTCCGGCTCGCCGGGCTTTCGGGCTTCGACCGCTTCCTGCAACAGCCGATCGCCACGGACAAGGCGCGCTTCGCCGGCGAGCCCGTCGCCGTCGTCGTGGCGTCCGGCCGCTACGCCGCCGAGGACGCGCTCGCCGCGATAGAGGTCGATTACGAGCCCCTGCAGCCGGTCGCCGAGCCCGAGGCCGCGGCGGAGTGCGACACCCTGGTTCACGAGGGCGCGGGCGACAACGTCGCCATCCGCTATACGGTCGGGCGAGGCGACGCCGATGCCGCCTTCGCCGCCGCGCCGTACCGCCGGAGCGAGCGCTTCCGCACCCATCGCCAGACCGCCCTGCCGCTGGAGACCCGTGGCCTCGTCGCCGACTTCTCGGACGGAGAAATCCTCAGGCTCTGGGGCGCGGCCAAGGTCACGCATTTCAACAAGCGGGTGCTCGCCCGGGCCTTCGGCCTGCCGGAGGCGGCGGTCGAGCTGATCCAGCTCGATGTCGGCGGCGGCTTCGGGGTGCGCGGCGAGCTTTACCCCGAGGACTACCTGGTCCCTATCGCCAGCCGCCGCGCGGGGCGCCCCGTGAAGTGGATCGAGGACCGCCGGGAGCACCTGATGGCGGTGAACCACTCGCGCGACATCGCCTGTTCGCTGGAGATCGCGGCGAAGCGCGACGGCACGATCCTTGCCCTGCGCGGCCGGGTGGTCGCCGATCTCGGCGCCTATGCCCGCACCAACGGCGGGATCGTGCCCGTGCGGACCGTCCAGTTCCTGCCCGGCCCCTACCGCATCCCCGATTATCGCTGCGACGCCGAAATCGTGGTGACCAACCGCACGCCCACCGCGACTTATCGCGGGCCGGGCCGCTTCGAGGCCAATTTCTTCCGCGAACGGCTGATCGACCTGATGGCGGCGGATCTGGGGCTCGACCCCGCCGAAGTGCGGCTCGCCAACCTGCTCGGCCCGGACGAGCTCCCCTACGACATCGGCGAGCTGGTTCCCGGCGACACGGGGACCGCTTATTCCGACGGCGACTATCCGGCCGGGTTGCGCCGGCTGCTCGACGAGGCGGGATACGAAGACTGGCGCGGACGCCAGGGTGAGACCGGAACGGACGGCCGCCGTCATGGCCTCGGCATTGCCTGCTTCGTGGAGAGCAGCGCGGCCGGCGCGCCCGAGCACGCCCGTATCGGCGCCGACGAGAGCGGGCGTATCGAGGTCCGCGTCGGGTCGTCCTCCTTCGGCCAGGGGGTGGAAACCGGGATGACCCAGATCGCCGCCGATGCTCTCGGCGTGCCGCCCGATGCCGTCTCCGTCCTTCACGGCACAACCAGCCTGCTGCCCGACGGCAGTGGGAGCTATCACAGCCGCTCCACGGTGATGGCGGGCAACGCGGTCGCGGATGCCGCCGCCGCATTCCGGGAACGCTGCGTCGCGCTCGCCGCGCTCCGCTGGAACGTCGAGCCCGAGAGTCTCGCCTGGCGCGACGGCGGCGTCGAGAGGGCCCGCGCGGAGGCGACCCGGACCATCGGCATCGGGGCGCTTGCCGCCTTCGCCCGATCCCGTGGCGAGTCGCTCGAAGCCGCGGGCCGGTTCGACAACCGGGGCAAGGTCGCCTGGAGCTCCGGCGCGCATGCCGCTCATGTCGCGGTCGATGTCGAGACCGGCGAGGTGGCGGTGCTGGGCTATCACGTGGTCGAGGAGCTCGGCCGGGTGCTAAACCCGATGCTGGCCGAGGGTCAGGCGGTCGGCGCGGCGGTCCAGGGGATCGGCGGGGCGCTGTTCGACCGTATCCGGCACGACGAGGACGGCCAGCTCCTGACCGCCAGCCTCGCCGATTACCTCGTGCCCGCGAGTGCCGAGATTCCGCGCATCGAGGCGGTCAAGCTCGAAACCCATCCGGCCGATTCCAACCCGCTCGGCTTCAAGGGGGCCGGCGAGGGCGGGGTGATCGCCGTCGGCGCCGCCATCGCGAACGCGATCGCCCAGGCGCTCGGCGAGTCCGGCGCAGGTCCGACCGAACTGCCCGCCTCGCCCGACGATGTCCTGCGGCTTCTGGAGGAAGCCGGGAAATAGCGGCTAGCGCCGTGCCACCATGCGCTGCTTGATCGCGCCGATGGCCTTCGCGGGATTCAGGTCCTTCGGGCAGGTCTTGGTGCAGTTCATGATGGTGTGGCAGCGATAGAGCCGGAACGGGTCTTCCAGCGCGTCGAGCCGTTCGCCGGTGTGCTCGTCGCGCGAGTCCGCGATCCAGCGATAGGCCTGGAGCAGGGCGGCGGGGCCGAGATAGCGGTCGCCGTTCCACCAGTAGCTCGGGCAACTCGTGGTGCAGCAGAAGCAGAGGATGCACTCCCACAACCCGTCGAGCTGTTCGCGCTCCTCCGGCGACTGCAGCCGCTCGGCATCGGGCGGCGCCGGGGTCTCGGTCTTGAGCCAGGGCTCGATCGAGGCGTATTGCGCGTAGGCATCCGTCAGGTCGGGTACGAGGTCCTTGACCACCTTCATGTGCGGCAGGGGGTAGATTTTCACGTCGCCCTTGATGTCGGAGATGAATCGCGTGCAGGCGAGCGTGTTGGTGCCGTCGATGTTCATCGCGCAGCTTCCGCAGACGCCCTCGCGGCACGACCGGCGGAAGGTGAGGGTTGAATCGACCTCGTCCTTGATCTTGATCACCGCGTCCAGCACCATCGGGCCGCAATCGTCGAGATCGACGGTGTAGCTGTCCATCCTCGGCGTCTCGCCCGAATCCGGGTCCCAGCGATAGATCCTGAAGGTCCGTGTCCGCTTCGCGCCCTCCGGCGCGGGATAGTCGGACCCCTTGCGGATCCTGGAATTGGCGGGAAGCCTCAGCTCGGCCATGGCGGCTCCGGATTCAGTAGACGCGGTCCTTGGGCGGCACCGCCTGGACCTCGTTGGTCATCGTGTTGGTATGCACCGGCCGGTAATCCATCCGCGACCGACCGTCCTCGTCGAGCCAGATCAGCGTGTGCTTCATCCAGTTCTCGTCGTCGCGCTCGGGGAAGTCCTCGCGCGCATGCGCGCCCCGGCTCTCCTCGCGGTCGAGCGCGGCATCGACGCTGACCACGGACTGCTCAAGCAGGTTGTCGAATTCGAGCGCCTCGGCCAGGTCGGAATTCCAGATCATCGACCGGTCCGTCACCGACATGTCCGACCGCCCGTCCCAGACCTTCCTGAGCCTGTCCTTGCCGTCGGCGAGGATCTCGCCGGTGCGGAAGACCGCGCAGTGGCTCTGCATGATCTGCTGCATTTCGAGCCGAAGCGCGGCGCAGGGCGTGCCGCCCTTGGCGTGGCGCCGTGCATCGAGCCGGTCCAGCGCCTTGTCCCCGGCATCGGCGGGTAGCGGAGGCTTGGACGCGCCGGGCTCCAGGATATCGACGCAGCGATTGGCCGCCGCGCGGCCGAACACGACGAGGTCCAGGAGCGAGTTCGAGCCCAGACGGTTCGCCCCGTGGACCGAGACGCAGGCCGCCTCGCCGATCGCCATCAGCCCCGGCACCGTGGCTTCCAGAGTGCCGTTGGCAGGCGCGCGAGCCTCGCCCAGATGGTTGGTCGGCACGCCGCCCATGTTGTAGTGGACTGTAGGGAGCACCGGGACCGGCTCGCGGGTGACGTCCACGCCTGCGAAGATCTTGGCGGTCTCCGAAATGCCGGGCAGGCGCTCCGCGATCACCTTGGCGTCGAGATGCTCGATATGCAGGTGGATGTGGTCTCGGTTCTCGCCGACACCCCGCCCCTCGCGCATCTCGATGGTCATCGCGCGCGAGACCACGTCGCGCGAGGCGAGGTCCTTCACGTTGGGCGCGTAGCGCTCCATGAAGCGCTCGCCCTCGGAATTGGTGAGGTAGCCGCCTTCGCCCCGCACCCCCTCGGTGATGAGGCAGCCCGCGCCGTAGATTCCGGTCGGGTGAAACTGGATGAACTCCATGTCCTCGAGCGGCAGCCCGGCCCTCAGCACCATCGCGTTGCCGTCCCCGGTCTGGGTATGCGCCCCGGTGCAGGCGAAATAGGACCGGCCGTAGCCGCCGGTCGCGATCACCGTCATCTGCGCCTGGAAGCGGTGGATCGTGCCGTCGTCGAGGTTCCACGCCATGACGCCGCGTACCGCGCCCGAGTCGTCGGTGAGCAGGTCGATGGCGAAATACTCGATGAAGAACTCGGCGTCGTGGCGCAGCGACTGCTGGTAGAGCGTGTGCAGGATCGCGTGACCGGTCCGGTCGGCCGCGGCCGCGGTGCGCCTTGCCGGCGGACCTTCGCCGTAGCGCGTCGTCATGCCGCCGAACGGGCGCTGGTAGATCTTTCCCTCCGGGGTGCGCGAGAACGGCACGCCGTAATGTTCGAGCTCGATCACCGCGGGGATCGCTTCGCGGCACATATATTCGATCGCGTCCTGGTCGCCGAGCCAGTCGGCGCCCTTGACCGTGTCGTAGAAATGCCAGCGCCAGTCGTCCTCGTTCATATTGCCGAGCGCGGCGGAGATGCCGCCCTGGGCGGCGACGGTGTGGCTGCGGGTCGGGAAGACCTTGGTGATGCAGGCGGTCTTCAGCCCTTTGACCGCCATGCCGAAGGTGGCGCGCAGCCCCGCGCCGCCGGCGCCGATCACTACGACGTCGTAGCTGTGGTCGACGATTTCGTAGGCCCCGGTCATCGCTTCAGCCTCCGAGCGCGATCTTGAGGACCGAGAACGCGGCCCAGAGCCCCAACGCCACCGCCGCGAACTTGACCGCCGTCACCAGGGTGAGCTTGAGCCATTCACTGCCGACATAGTCCTCGATCACCACCTGCATCCCCAGCTGGGCGTGGTGGAAGCCGGCGAGGATCAGGAGCAGCATCAATACCGCCGAAACGGGGTTTCGCAGCCACTCCGTCGTCGTCCCGTGCTCGGCTCCCGTCATGACGATCAGCGAGACGACGAACCAGAGGACCAGCGGGACCAGGGCGATGGCGGTCAGGCGCTGTGCCCACCAATGCGCGGTCCCTTCCTTGGCGGAGCCGAGCCCGCGAACCCGGGCGAGAGGCGTGCGCAAGCTCATCGCAGCGCCCCCATCGATGCGTAGGCCAGCACCCAGGCGAGCACGGTCAGAGCCGCTGCGCCTACCACCACTAACCAGCCCGACAGCGACACGGTAGAAAGCTCGAATCCCCGTCCCATGTCCCAGAACAGGTGCCGGATGCCGTTGCAGAGGTGGTAGAACAGCGCGAAGGTCCAGCCGAGCAGCAACAGCCGCCCGAGGAACGAACCGGCGGCCGCCTGCGCGGTCTCGAACGCGTCCGGCCCCGACGCAGCGGCGGCGAGCCACCAGAGCAGAAGGAGCAGCCCCGCCGCCAGCACGATCCCCGTCGCGCGGTGGGCGATCGACAGCACCGAGGTGATCTGCGGCCGATAGACCTGCAGATGGGGCGACAGCGGCCTGTCCTGGTTGCTCATCGACGCTAACCCTGCTGGATGCGGCGGCGCGGGGGCCTCGGGCGGGCGGCGGCCCGGTTTAGACCGGGACCGGGGGCGAGTCAAATTGGGCCGGGAGGGTGCTGGATTCGACGCGCGTTGACACCACTGAACCCGGATCGTATATACATCGTAATTACATCAAATGCGGCACGAGGTTCGCCATGCCGATGCCGGAGCGAGCGCTACAGACCCAAACGATCAATCTGCGTGCGTCCGCCGAACAGAAGGAGCTGATCGACCGCGCGGCGCGGCGCCTCGGCAAGTCGCGCACCGAATTCGTACTCGACACGATGCGCGAGGCATCCGAAAACGTGCTGCTCGATCAGCGTCTTTTCAGCGTCGATAACGCAGCGTTCGCGGCGCTCGAAGCAATGCTCGATGCACCCGCGGAACCGAACGATGGCCTGCGCCGGACCATGACGACGCGTCCGCCCTGGAAAGAGTGATCGGCTGGGGATGCCGCTAACGGCGCCGGAGCCGATTTGCGCCGACCATATCCTGACCGGTTTCGACAGCGGCCAGACGACGCTCGACAGCTGGCTCTCCGCGCGCGCCCTGAGGAACGAGCGAGGCGGGGCGTCGCGCACCTACGTCGTTTCCGAGGACAATGTCGCCGTCGCCTATTATTCCCTTTCGGCGGCTTCGGTGGCGCAGCGGCAGATGCCGGGAAGGATAAGGCGCAACATGCCCGATCCGATCCCGGTGATGCTGCTCGGCCGGCTGGCCGTGGCGAGGTCTCATCAGGGCAGGGGTATCGCCCGGGGCCTGGTGCGGGACGCCGTCCTGCGCACCTTGAAGGCCGCGGAGATCGCGGGGATCAGAGCGCTGCTTGTCCACGCCCTGGACGAAGAGGCGGCGCGGTTCTATCGCCATCTGGGCTTTCTGGAATCGCCTGTGGACCCGCTGGTTCTGGCCTTGCCCGTGGATACGGCGCGCAAGGCGATCGGTCCTTGATCGAGCGGGGGTTCGGGCTTCGCGCAACCCGGCCTGCGCTCTCCATTCACCCCACCCCCCGCTCCAGCGCCGCGATGCCGTCCGCGAGCGCGAGCGTACGTTCCGCTTCCTCGACGTGGAGGGCCTCGATCAGCTTGCCGTCGACCAGGGTCACGCCTTTGCCCACCGCGGCCGCCTCGCGCCATGCCGCCGAGATGCGGCGGGCCCATGCGATATCCGCTTCCGACGGGCCGAACACGGCGTTGGCGACGGCGACGGTCCTCGGGTGCAGCAGCGATTTGCCGTCGAAGCCGAAGCTCTTTCCCTGCCGGCAGGCGCGTTCGAAGCCCGCGTCGTCCGACAGGTCGAAATGGGGCGCGTCCAGCACCGCGAGCCTGGCCTCCCGCGCGGCGAGCACGCAGAGCCCGATGCTGGTGAGCAAGGGCAGCCGGTCGGGCGCATGAAGGTCGGACTGGAGCGCCTTCGAAAGATCGGCCGTGCCGAGGGTAAGCGCCGCCATCCGGGGATGGGCGTTGGCGATCGGGCGCGCATCGAGGATGCCCTTCGGCGTTTCCAGCATGCACCAGATGCCCATCCCGGAAGGCGCACCCGCGGTCTCCAGCGCTTCCGCCGCATGCGCCACCGTCGCCGGGTCCTCGACCTTGGGGAGCATGACCGCATCGGCGCCGCTCGTCGCCACGGCGGAGAGGTCGTTCTCGAACCACGGCGTGCCGGCCCCGTTGATCCGCACCACGATCTCCCGCGCGCCGTAGCCGCCCTCGGCCAGGAAACCCAGAACCCGGCCGCGCGCCTCCACCTTGGCGTCGGGCAGCACGCCGTCCTCGAGATCCATGATCAGCACGTCGGCCGGGAGCTCCCGCCCCTTCTCCAGCGCGCGCGCATTGGCGCCCAGCATGTAAAGCGCGCTGCGGCGCGGGCGGACGGGTCGGGCCGGAATTTCTTCGGGTTCGTCGGGCCGGTTCGCCATGCCGGCCCTTATAGGATCGCCTCCCGGACCCGGCAAGCGACGCCCCGCCTTCATCTTCGTCCGTCCGGGCCCTACACTCCCGCATCCGAACCAAGACGAGGGAGGCGGCGATGACGAGCGCCGGCCTGGTCGGAGGCAGCGACGCCGACCGCGAGAGCCTGCTCGCCCTGCATGCCGCGTATCTGGAGGCCAACGCGTGCTTCGACTGGGAAGCGCTGGAGGGGATCTGGAGCGGGTCGGACCGGGCGACCTTCTTCAATCTCAACGGCCACACCTATGTCGGGCGCGAGCACTGGATCGGGCTTTGGCAATACTATGCCGGCAAGCTGGAGACCGGCGCGTGGACGCCCTACGACATCGGCGGAACGGTCGAGGGCGGGCTGGCGGTGATCTGGTGCCACCGCAGGACCAGGCTGCGCTGGGTCGGCGACGCCGACCGGCCGAGCGCACTGCACGACAAGGACTTCGTCTCGCGCTCGACCATGGTGTTTTGCAAGGAGGACGGCGCCTGGCGCGTCGTCCACGTCCATTTCTCCGAAGCGAGCGCGGATGAGCGGCCCGGAGGGGTCTGAAACCGGTCTCCCTCCGGCGATCGGCCGCGCGGTTCCGCGCAAGGAGGACGAGCGGCTGCTGCGCGGGCGGGCGTCCTTCGTCGACGACATCCGTCTCGACCGCATGCTGCACGGCGTCTTCGTTCGCAGCCCACATCCGCACGCGGAGATCGGCATCATAGACCCCTCGACGGCGCTCGACGGCGGGGCCCGGCTGCTGCTGACCGCGGACGATCTCCCTTTCGCCGACCGGGACTTCGTCGTGCGCTACTGGCACGAGGCGATCCGGGGCGGGATCCAGCCGTTTCTCGCGCGCGGCCGGGTGCGCTATGTCGGCGAGCCGGTGGCGCTGCTGGTGGCCGACGATCCTTACCGGGCGGAGGACCTCGCCGCTCTGGTGGAGGTCGACTACCGCCCGCTCGACTCCGTCGCCGGCATCGAGGCGGCGATGGCCGAGGGTGCGCCCGCGCTCCACGAATCATGGACCGGCAATGTCGCGGCCCGGTTTTCCTACGAGCGCGGCGATCCGGAAAGCGTGCTCGAGAGGGCGGCGCGGCGCGTAAATCACAAGGCCTGCTTCGCGCGGCAGATACCGCTGCCCCTCGAAACCCGGGGCGCGGTCGCCGATTTCGACCGGGCGCGCGGGGCGCTCACCGTCCGGCTCTCGACCCAGGCGCATTACAACGTCCGGGAAAACCTGGCTACCCTGCTCAACCTGCCGGAGAGCGCCGTCCGGGTGATCTGCGAGGATGTCGGCGGCGGGTTCGGCGCCAAGTCGCGCTGCTACGGCGAGGAGATCGTGCTTGCCGAGGCGAGCCGCGTGCTCGGACGTCCGGTCAAGTGGGTCGAGGACCGGCGCGAGAACATGCTGGCGACCACACATTCGCGCGGCATCGACGTGGCGCTCGAACTCGGCCTCGCGGAGGACGGCCGGTTCGAGGCGTTGCGGGCGACGGTCGCGCTCGACACCGGGGCCTACGTGTTCACCAGCGGCATCGCGACGGGCGAGCTTTGCGGCGCGCTGATCCCCGGCGCCTACCGCATCCCCGATTTCTCGGTGGAGGTGATCGCGGTGGGCACCAACAAGACCCCGGCCGCGACCTATCGCGGCGCCGGGCAGCCCGAGGCCGCGCTTGCCATCGAGACCCTGGTCGACCGCGCCGCCCGCGCCCTCGGCATGGACGCGTCCACGCTCAGGCGCCGCAACCTGGTGCGCCCCGGCGACCTGCCCTATGCGACCGGAACCGGGTTCGGCGGGATCGGGTTCGATTTCCTGGGCAGCGACTTCCCGGCCCTGCTCGACCGGGTGACGGGAGAGAGCGGCTACGGCGAGGCGGTGGAAACCCGGCCCGACGGAACGCGCCTCGCCTGGGGGCTTGCGGGCGGTGTCGACGTCTCCGGCGTGGTCAACTTCGAATCCGCGCGGGTCCGGATCGACCCGTCGGGCGACGTTCTCGTCCATTCCGGGATGAGTACCCAGGGCCAGGGCCAGGCGACGACCTTCGCCCAGATCGCCGCCGACGTTCTCGGGGCCGACGTCGACCGCGTCTCGGTGGCGCTCGGCGACACGGCGCTGCTTTCCTTCGGGCGCGGCGCCTTCGCAAGCCGCGGCGCGATCATGGGCGGCAGCGCGGTGTTCGAGGCGGCAACGGCTCTGCGGGGACAGGTCCTCCGGATTGCGGCGCAACTCCTGCAGGACGAGGCCGGCGAACTCGACATCGCCGACGGTCGCATCGTGCGGCGGACCGGCGGCGACACCGGGCTTACGCTCGGCGAGGCGGCGCGGGCGGTCGCGCCCGGCGGGCCGCTGTTCGACGGCGACGCCGGGCTCCAAGCCGAGACCGTGTGGCGCGCGGATCGACCGGCGACGCTCGCCTTCTCCGTCCATGCGGCGCGGGTGGCCGTCGATCCCGAAACCGGTTCGGTCGAAATCGTGGACTACGCGATCGGCCACGATATCGGGCGCGCGCTCAACCCCGTCATCGTCAGGGGTCAGGTCGTGGGCGGCGCGGCCGAGGGGATCGCCAACGCGCTGCTTACCGAGATGGTCTTCTCGCCCGACGGCCAGCCGCTCACCCTGACGCTCGCCGATTACCTTGCGGGCACGGCGGACAGCGCCCCGATGCCGCACCTGATCGAGCGAGAGACGCCCTCTCCCACCAACCCGCTCGGCATCCGGGGCGTCGGCGAAAGCGCCTCCATCGCGCCGCCCGCGGCGATCTGGAACGCCGTCGCCCGCGCGATGGGATGGGACGCCGCGCCGGCCCGGATCCCCATCCCTCCCGCCACGCTGGCCGGGGGCGGCGGTCTGTACCGACCGACCCACCCTCCCCCGACCCCTCCCGCCAGCGGGAGGGGAGAAGGTAAAGAGGCCTCGGCGAGCGAATCCCCCTCTCCTCCGCGGGGAGAGGGCCGGGGTGAGGGGGCCTCCGAGCGACAGCCGGCTGCGACCGTGCCCGGTCGAAAAATGCGCTAGAAATTGAAGGTGAGGTTCAGGACGAGGTAGCCGTCTCGCCGCGTCGGGTAAATCACGTCTTCCTCGTCGACGTCGAGCATCACCGCCCCCTCGACCGTCGCGGTCCACTGGTCCGAGAGGTCCCGACTGGCTTCGAATCCGAGGAGGTAGGTGTCGTAGTCCATGTCGGCGATGACGCTGGCGATGAGTTCCGTGTTCTCGACGTCGTTCAGCGCCAGACGGCCGGCGAAGAACACGTCGTTCTGGTACCTGTTCGGCGACCGCCTCTCGCGCTCGTCATAACTCCATTCGCCCAGCAGGCTGATATCGGCGTCCGAATCGAAGACCCCGCCGAAGGTGTACTCGGCCCCGGCGACGAACGCGCCGTAGCCCTCCTCCTTGCCGGAAGGGTTGAGCATGTCCGCCCGGTTCCGGGCGCCTTCGCGGTAGAGCGCTTCGAGCTTGATCAGCCACGATTCGATGGTGAGCTGGGCGTCGAGCCCGTATTGGCGGATCTGCGCGTAGTGCGGGATCAGGCTGGCGGGTACGGGGATGAATTGTCCCGGACCGACAGGGACCAACTGAAATTTCGGGTTGAACGACGGTTCGCGGCTGGTGCCGTCGAACACGCTCAGGCCGAGGTCGAGCGGACCGGCGCTGCGGCTGTAGCGGGCGGCGAGGTCGACATGCCATTCCTGCGCCCCGCTCTCATAGGATACCCGCCGCTCATCGAAGGGGATGTCGGGCCGAAGGCGGCCGTGGCGCCCGGGCAGCGTCCGCTTCCGGTGGAGCGGCATCGCGAAGAACTCGAGCGTTCCCCAGTCCGCGGTCCAGGTCAGGTGGGCCATCAGCTGGCCCATGAGGCTTTCCTCGTTCGGATGGTCGACGAGGTCGATCTGGTTGACGATGTTGACGAGGTGGTGGAATTCGGTAACGCCCCAGAACACCTGGTCGACGCCGAGCCGGGCTTCCCACTCGCCCTCGCCGAGCTCGCCGAACAGCAGGAGATAGGCCTCCCGCAGATCGGTGTTGGTTCGATACGGGTCCGCGCTGTCGTAGCGGTAATAGGGCGTCAGCGTGAAGCTGCCGCCGTCCTCGTGTTCGAGGTAGAGCGTGGGTTTCGCGGTAAAGCCGACGCTCCCGTCGCGCTGGCCGGGATGCGCCGCCTCGTTCGGAAACCACCGGCCTTCGACGGCGAGGCGTCCGGAGAGTTCCGCCTCGATCTTGCCGGTATCGGCGGCGGCGGTGGCGGCGAGGAGAATCCCGCACACGGCGCAAGTCGCCGCACCGCTAGCCGCGGCGCGAACGCGCGAATACATGCAGTTCAGCGACATGGCACGTACTTCGAATTCACCGTCGGGAAGCACCGGCAACCAAAGCCGGGATCATAGCCGGGGTCGACAGCTTTGGGACATGGGCTATGCGGCCAAGTAACAGGCGGTAGCGGCGGTGCCAAGAGGCTCCGGCTCCGCGGCAAGACCGCGTGACGCCTCATCTCTGCCGGTCGAGTTCGAAGGGATTCAAGAGGCTTACGCCGAGACCCCGAAAATCGCGAATGTTCCGGGTGGCAAGGATGAGCCGATGAACCACCGCGGTCGCGGCGATCATCGCGTCTTCGATGGGCGCGCCCGAGCTTCGGTGTCTGAGCCGTGCCCAAGCCCGGAATGCAGCCGAATCCATGGGCAGGACCCCGTAACTTTCGACGACCCGGTCCAGCCAGGCTTCCAGTTCATCCGCCTTTGAGGGGTCGCGTTCACGCGTGGCCTCGATCCCCGACTGTATCTCGCCGACAGTGACTGCGGAGACGAACAACTGGTCCGCCGGCACTGCTTCAATCCACTGAAGGACGGCGCAATGAGGTCTCGCACGCCGCAATTCCGATACGACGTTGGTGTCGAGCAGGAACACGGACCTAGTCCAACACGGGCATGGTCCGACGCCGATGGTCTACGCGTTCGGAAGTGAGTGAGTCGCTGCGCGCCCCGGGTGCGAGCAATAGATCCTTCAGGTTCGGTTTCGTGATGCTCTCCATCCGCCGCCACTGGTCGATCGGCACGAGCACAGCGGTCTCCACGCCGCGCTTGGTCACGATCTGAGGCCCGTCTCTCAGGCTGGCTTCGAGGAATTCGCTGAACCGGGCTTTCGCGGTCTGCACCTGCCACGTCCTGCTCATGCGTTTTGCGCCTCCCTATGCAATGACTAGATATATGACTAGTTTGAGTAACCAGCAAGCGCCGGACGTATGCGTGAGGCCGGATCGACCCGGGCACCATTACAGGAGACCATCCATGAAGATCACCCCCGTCCATCCCGGCACGCCGTTGCCGGAGCACAACATGCCGTTCGTGCCGGCGTTCTCGGTCGAGGGCGGGCGGACGCTGTGGCTCGCCGGGATGGGGCCGGTGCCGATCTACCACAGGCACCCGCACGATCCGGTCGAAGAAGCGCAATGGTACGAGGGCGGGTTCCGCGTCCAGTGCGAGCGTACCTTCGAGAACATCGGGCGCATCCTCGCCGCCGCCGGCGCGGACCTCACCAATATCGTGAAAATGACCCAGTACCTCACCCATGTGATGCGCGACCAGGACGTGCTCAACGAGATCACCTGGGAGCTGTTCGGGCGCGAGCGCATGCCGCCCCGCACGCTGCTCGGGGTGCCGACGCTGGCGCACGAGGACATGCTGCTGGAGATCGACGTGGTCGCCCAGGTTCCCTAGCGCCCGGCCGCGAAATGTCGTCTAATCCGGTCCGCGCGCGACGACCCGATGGAGGGGCCATGCCGATCACCGTAAGCCCGCTGTCCGAGGCGATCGGAGCCCGGATCGAGGGTGTGAATTTGAGCCGCGAGCTCGATGGCGGGGCGTTCGATACCATCAAGAACGCGCTGTTCGAGCACGCGATCATCGTCGTCCCGGACCAGACGCTCGACGAGGACGACCAGGAGCGCTTCTGCCGCTATTTCGGCGAGCTTGAGATGGTGCGTTCCGGCCAGGCGTTCGGCAGCGATCATCCGGCGGTGCTGATGATCACCAATGTCACGGACTCCGGCCGCCCGACCGCGCTCGAGGACGGCGAGATGATGTTCCATTACGACCAGTGCTATTACAAGAATCCGGCGCTCGGCTCGACGCTCTATGCCATCGAAATTCCCGACGAGGGCGGCAACACGCTGTTCGCCAACTGCCGGCTCGCCTACGAGGCGCTCGACGACGAATGGAAGGCGCGGCTCGACGGGCTGCGGGCGCTGCATTACTACGACTACAAGCGCGACCCCACGCTGCGCCCGTCGACGATCAATCCGGACGCGCCGCAATGGGTCCATCCCGTGATCCGCACCCATCCCGAGACCGGCAGGAAGGCGATCTACGTCAACCGGCTGATGACGCTCTGGATCGAGGGCATCGACCGCGAGGAGAGCGACGGGATCCTCGACTACCTGTTCGCGCATATCGAGAAGCCGGAATTCGTCTATGAGCACGAGTGGACGGTGGGCGAGCTGATCATGTGGGACAACCGCTGCTCGGCGCATGCGCGCACATGGTTCTCGCCCGAGAAGCGCCGGATGATGCGCCGGGTGACGGTGCGCGACCCCTACCCGGTGGTCTAGGGCGAGACGTGGGCTCCATCGACATCGACAAGGCGGAACGGCCGACGCGGGGGCGCGTCGGCGGCACCGACAAGGACCGGGCGGCGCGCTTCCGCGCCCGCTTCCCGCCGTCGGCCAAGCGGAGCCTCTATATCCGCGACAGGATCCTGCTGCCCGCCCGCGAGCCGCCGGTCAATCCGGAGAAGAGCGAGATCGGCGATCCCGCCGAAGCCGCCAGCCAGATCCGCGGCATGACGCGCGAGATGGGCGCGGATGCGGTCGGCATCGCCGAGTACGACCATCGCTTCGCCTTCACCCAGGCCGGCGAGCCCGCCCACACCGCGGTCGTCGTCTTCGGCATCGCCATGTCCTACGACAACATGGCCGATATCGGCCCGCGCTCGCAGGAGGAGGTGCATCGGGTCTACCACGCGCTCGACGATATCGGGGTGAGGCTCGCCCACCAGATCGCCGCCTTCGGCTACTCGGCCACGATGCAGCCCAACGAGGGCGACATCCCGCTTCCCGCATTGGCCTGGCTGGCGGGGCTGGGAGAGCTCGGCAAGCACGGCTCGCTGATCTCGCCCGAGCTCGGCTCGTCCTTCCGGCTCGGCGGGGTGACCACCGACATGCCGCTCCGCCCCGACGGGCCGGCGGATTTCGGCATCGACGAGGTGTGCGCCAAGTGCGGGGTATGCACCCGCTTCTGCCCGGGCGACGCGATCAAGCCCGACAAGGCGACGGTCAACGGGATCGAGCGCTGGCATGTCGACACGCCGGCCTGCGAGCCGTGGTTCCACAAGCTCTATGGCTGCAAGATTTGCCTGATGGTGTGCCCGCTCAACAGCCGCGGCGTGTTCGGCGAGGATTTCAAGCGCGCCTCGCGTGTCCTCGTCGACGCCAAGGACGCGGATGGGATGCTGCGCCTGATCGAGGAGCGCACCGACATGCATTACGAGGATTTCGACGGGGCGGCGAAGGACGGCGAGGACGGTTAGCCCCCGTCCGGCGGCGCCGTCGCGACGTCGTTACGCCCCGCGCAGCGCCGGCATCACGTGTTCGCCGAACAGCTCGATCGAGCGCGTCGTTTCCTTGAGCGTGAGGTCGCCGAACGCCATCTGGCCGACCATGTAATTCGCCTCCGCGACCGCCATCCGCTCGGCGAGGAACGCGGTGACCGTGTCCGGGCTTCCCGCGACCGCCCGGCCCTGGCCCGCCATTTCGTCGAAGCTGGGCGGCCGCTGGTGCCTGGGCGGTTCGGTGTCGTGGCGGACGAAGAGGTAGTTGAAGCTCTCGTGCCAGACGGGGTAGGCGCGCCTGGCGGCGTCGAGCGCCTCGCCGTCGGTCTCCCCCACCACCACGAACATGCCGAGCCCGACGAGGCCGGGCGCGCTGTCGGCGCCGTGCTCGTCGGCCCAGGCGGCGCGGTAGCTGCGCGCGAACGTGCCGGTCTCCTCGGCGCTGTCGAGGCTCACGATATGGCTGCCCAGGCGCGCCGCCCGCGCCGCGCTGTCGGTCGCGTGGACGCCGTACCAGAGCGGCGGGTGGGGTTTCTGATACGGCCCGACGAGCAGCGGGATGTCGTCGAAGCTCATATAGTCGCCCTGGTGATGGAGCCTGCCGGATTTCAGCCCGTCCAGGACGATCCGGAGGTACTCGCGGTAGATCGGCTCGGCCTCCGCGTGGTCGTTGCCGAAATAGGCCGACTCGATGGCCGACGCGCCGCGGCCGAAACCGATTTCCAGCCGGCCGCGGCTCATCTGGTCCAGCATGCAGATTTCCTGCACCAGCCGGAGCGGGTGATAGAGCGGCAGCGCGAAGACCAGCGGGCCGAAGCGCAGCGTCTCGGTCTGCACGGCCACCGCGCTGAGGAACAGGTTCGGAGACGGCGCCATGCCGAGCGGGGTCGAGTGGTGCTCGGCGATGTGATAGCTCCGGAAGCCGGCGCGCTCGAACAGGCGGATCAGCGCCAGCCGGTCGGCGTAGTAGGCGTCCAGCCTCTGCCCCGTCGTGTCGAGATGGTCGAATATGCCGAATTCCACGCGGTCGTCCTTTCGAGCCGGGGCGTTTTCCGTCCCGGGGATTGTTGCAGGGGACCGCCCGACCATCAATCATGGTCCCGCGCCGCCGAACCGGCCGCGAACCAAGAGCGGAGGACGCACGATGGCAACGGGCCCCACGCCCCCGAGGATTCGCCGGATCGTGACCGGCCACGGCGACGACCGCGTCGCCCGCGTGATCGAGGACGGCTTGGCCACCAACGCCAAGCAGGCCGGCAACGGCGCGGTTTCCACCCTGATCTGGTCGACCGACCGGACGCCGGCCGAAATCGCCGTCGGCACCGGCTTCGAGGACATGGGCGCGCGCATCGTCGGCACCCAGCCGCCGCCCTCGGGCTCGCGCTTCGCCGTCATCGAGTTTCCGCCCGGCGCGCCGACCGCGATGCACCGGACCGAGTCGATCGACTATGTGATCTGCCTTACGGGCGAGATCGACATGGACATGGACGACTCGACCGTGACGATGCGGGCCGGCGACGTGATGGTCCAGCGCGGCACCAACCATTCCTGGGTCAACCGCTCGTCCGCACCCGCCCGGCTCGCCTTCGTGCTGATCGACGCCGAGCCGCTCGGGATCGGCGAGCCGGTCAGGGCCGGGCAAAGCGTGGGAGGAAACCGATGAAACCCCGGAGGATCCCCGATCTGCGGCCGGACGAGATGGACGACCGCCAGCGCGCCCTGTTCGACGCCATCGCGGGCCCGCGCGGCGGCGTGGTGCGCGGGCCGTTCGCGATCTGGCTGCGCCATCCCGACCTGGTGGAGAAGGCGAACGAGCTCGGCAACCACCTGCGCGACGACACCTCGGTGTCCAAGCGGCTCTCCGAGCTCGCCATCCTGGTGACCGCGCGGTACTGGGGCGCGAGCTACGAATGGTTCGCGCATGAGGGCCAGGCCGCCGCCGCGGGGGTCGCGCCGGAGATCATCGAGGCGATCCGCGACGGGGAAGAACCCGATTTCGACGACCCCGAGGCCGCGATCGTCTACGAGGTGAGCCGCGAGATCTACCGGTCGAAGGAAATCCCGGACGAGACCTACCGCAAGGCGATCGACGTGCTCGGCCGGACGCGGACGATCGACCTGGTCGCCATCCTCGGCTTCTACACCATGGTCGCGATGACGCTCAACGCCTTCAACGCGCCGCTGCCCGAGGGCGCGGCCGATCCCTTCGCTTGAGACCGGCGGACGAGATGACGGGTTACGATCCCAGGACGCATTCGCCGATTACGTTTCACGACCGGATCCCCTCGTTCCGCGACGGCTCCGACACGCCGCGCGATCTTCTCGAACGCTGCATCGAGGCCGTCGAGGCGCGCGAGGACGAGATCATGGCCTGGGTCTGTCTCGATTTCGACGGCGCGCGGAAGGCGGCGGACGCCTCGACCGCGCGCTACCGCGAAGGCCGCCCGCTGTCCCCCGTCGACGGGCTGCCGGTCGGCATCAAGGACCTGATCGACACCGTCGACCTGCCGACCGAATACGGCTCCACGCTGTTCGCCGGGCACCGCCCGAAGCAGGACGCCGCCGCGGTGCTGGCGCTCAGGGAGGGCGGGGCGGCGATCCTCGGCAAGACCGTGACCATAACCTTCGGCGGCGGCGATCCGGCCAGGACGCGGAACCCGCACGATACGTCCCGCACCCCCGGGGGCTCGTCCAGCGGTTCCGCCGCCGCGGTCGGCGCGCCCACGATCCCGGCCGCCATCGGCACCCATGCGCGGGGCTCGACGATCCGCCCGGCGAGCTTCTGCGGCGCATACGCGCTCAAGCCCACCTTCGGGGCGATCAACCGGCAGGGCGTGTTCTCCGCCGCCGACAGCATGGACCATCTCGGCACCTTCGCGGGTTCGCTCCGCGACGTCTGGATCGTGGCCCGCCACATGGCGCGGCTCGCCGGCGGCGATCCCGGCCATCCCGGGCTCTACGGCGGAGCCGCGCCGCCCGCGCCGCGCAAGCCGATGCGCCTGGTCCGGCTGGAGATGGCGGGCTGGGCCCAGACCGGCGAAGCGTCGCGGGCCGCGTTCGAGGACGTCGTCGGAAGCCTGGCTTCGGCGGGGGTCGAGGTCTACGGCCGCGGCGACGATCCCGCGATCGACGACTACGAGGCGCTTCTCGCCCGGATGCCGGGGCTCTGGCGCGACCTCTACCGCTTCGAGATGCGCTGGCCGATGCTGCAATATCTCGCGCTCTACCCCGACCACGTGCCGCCCCGGCTCAAGCGCGGTCTGGAGGAGGGCGCAGGGCTCACCCAGGAGACCTACCGCGCCGCGCTGGTCCGGCGCGCGCACGCGAAGAGCCTCCATTCCGAGCTCGCCGGCCGGGTCGACGGCTTCGTCACGCTGGCATCGCCCGGCCCCGGCCCAGTCGGGATGGACCAGGGCAGCGCGGTCTTCAACGAGCCGTCCTCGGTGCTCGGCGCGCCCGCGCTGTCGCTGCCGCTGATGGCGGTGGAGGGCGCGCCGGTGGGGGTTCAGCTGATCGGCCGGATCGGCGGCGACGAGTCCCTCACCGCCCGCGGCCTCTGGGTCGCCGAGCACGTCCTCGGCCGGCCGGCGTAGGCGGGAGCCGCCCTCCCCCGACCCCTCCCGCAAGCGGGAGGGGAGAAGGTAGCGAGGAATCGGCGAACGAATCCCCTCTCCCCCGCGGGGAGAGGGTCAGGGTGAGGGGGTCCGCTCAGGTAATGGTCGGCGCGATCTCCGCGCGCCATTCCTCGACCGGGCGGAAGGACTCCTCGGCGCCGAACCTCGCCCTGGTGGTCTCGTGGATCTCCTCGTCGGAGAGCGAGAAGTCGAGCACCTCGCGCTGGGGCTGCTGGACGTACCACGGCGTGTCCATGAACACCTCCAGCCGGTTGCCCTCGGGATCGCGGAAATAGATCGACCACGCATTGCCGTGGTCGGTGGGGTCGAACCCGTCCACGCCCTCCGCCAGCAGCGCGTCGTGATAGACGCGGAGATCGTCGAGCGAGGACACCTTGAACGAGATCTGGTTGATCGTGTTGTAGGACTCCTCCGGCCGGCCGGTGAGGAAGACGATCTGGTGATGGTGGCCCGCGTTGCGGCTGAGGAACGCCATCCTCATCTCGCCGAACGGCCCGCCGTCGGTGATCTTGAAGCCGAGAACCCGGCGGTAGAAATCGGTCATCCTGTCGAGATCGGTGACGTAGAGGCCGATATGGCCCATCTCGAATCTGGGGGCGTCCGTCATCTCGGTTCTCTCCCTGTCGCGCCGACCCTGCACGGGTATTACTTAAGGGACCGTGGCGCAAGAGACAAAGGCGCCGGGCGGGATCCGCGGTCGGCTCCGGTCGACACGACTATAGGGGTCGATCGGGTGCCCCCGGATCGGCCGCGAGGGCTGGAATCCACAAAAAACATCTTAATCGACAAAAAAACTTGACCGGGGACACGAATGTACCCATATTTCGCATAGTCGAGAAGTGGGGGCGGCGGAGACGCGCGCCGCCATTGCCAGGGCTCTTGTCGCGGCGGAAGAACGGCGGAAACCGGAAGCATGACCGCCGCCGAATCCCCTCACCCCGACCCTCTCCCCGCGGGGGAGAGGGGGACCCGCGCCTGCTCCTCCCTGCCTTCTCCCCTCCCGCTTGCGGGAGGGGTTGGGGGAAGGCGGCGCGCCCGGATTCGGCTCCGAAGCGGACGGTTCCTAAAAGAACGCGATGGTCCGCATCTCGATGCTTTCGCGCTCCGGCGCGCCTTGCGGCGTGTTGGGGTCGTCGAAGGCGGTGTGGGCGGTGAAGCGGGCGCGGCCGTCCTTTTCCGAGTCGTAGACCTTGAACACCAGCGCCTCGTCGCGGGTCATGCGCGGGAAGTAGTACCACCGGTGGCCCGGCGAATAGGCGATCTGGTAGGTCTCGCCCACCCGGTCCGGGTAGCGCCGCTCCGAGGCGACGAGGTTTTCCGGCGCCAGGCTCCTGGCGTCCGCGATGGCGAGCGGGTGGGATTCGATCGGCTTCGCGATCGCGCGCCACACCTGGACGATGGCGAAACGCCGCGTGAGCAAGTCCTCCGCCTCGTCGGGCAGCAGGTCGCGGACGCGCTGCGGACCCGACCACTCGGTGTAGTCGTTGTGCACCTGGGTGACCGGCTCGCGAACCTTGCGCTCCTCGCGCGTCTCCTCGCTCCCCGAGCGCAGGGTATGGTCGAAGATCAGCACCCGCTTCGCGCCGGTCTCCCGTTCGATCAGCGCCTCCACCTCCGGGTAGTAGGTCGAGGCCAGATGCTCGGGGTTGAAGAAGTCTTCGGTCGCGGTCTCGTGGTCGACGAAGACGAACCCGGTCTCCTCCAGCGAGAACGTGTCGCGCAGCTTCCGCCCGTTGCGGACGGTCGTCTCGCGGGTCTCGTAGGTGCCGGTGCGGATTCGGGCCATGTTGCCCGCCTCCATGGTCCGGTTGACCGGCTTCACGCCGGTATCGACGACGTAGTTGAGCGCGGCGGTCACGCTGTCGATCGCGGCGGTGTCCGGCATGGTGCTGCTCCCCGCGCTTGCCGTTCGAATTCCATCGCAGCCACATAGGACGATCCGCCCGCCCCGGCAACCCGTCCCTCGATACGGCGCTTCGCGCCTACTCGGGATGAGGAGGGAGTATTGCCCGCCTACAACCCACCCCTCATCCTGAGTAGCGGCGAAGCCGCGTATCGAAGGGCCCGCCCCGGCTACGACAGCGGCGGGCGGCGGTCGGTCGTCGGGTGCGCGGCCTCGTAGGCCCTGGCGGCGCGCAGCACGGTGGCCTCGTCGTGGTACTGGCCGACGATCTGCAGGCCCACGGGCAGCCCCGCCCCGGTGAAGCCGCAGGGCACCGAGATCGCCGGCTGGCCGGTCAGGTTGAACGGGTAGGTGAAGGGCGACCATTCCATCCAGTTTTCCCGGTCGTAGCCCTCGGGCGACAATTTCCCCACCTCGAAGGGCGGCACCGCCATCGTCGGCGTCACCAGCACGTCGCAGGTCTCCATGAACTGCTTGGCGGCGCGCGAGAACCCGACGCGCCAGTCGACCGCCTCCATGTACCCGGCGCGGCCGATCTCGCGCGCCTGTTCGAGTATGGGAAGGATGCCGGGGTCTATCAGGCCGCGCTGTTCCGGCGTCAGGTTCCTGAGCGCGTGCGAGATGCCGGAGAAGAAATGGATCCGGAAACACTCGCTCGGGTTCTCGAAGGGGGCTTCGATTTCCTCCACCTCGGCGCCGAGTTCGGCGAACGCCCCGGCCGCGCGTGCGACGAGTTGCGCGACTTCGGGATCGACCCGGGCATAGCCCAGCGTGGGGCTGAAGGCGACGCGGAGCCCTGCCGCCCCGTCCTCGATGCCGTCGCGGAAGTCGCGCCCGTCATAGGGCAGGTTCGCCGGGTCGCGCGCGTCCGGAAGCGCCATGACGTTGAGCATCAGCGCGGCATCGGCGACGGTGCGGGTCATCGGGCCGATATGGCTGAGCGTGCCCGCCGCGCTCAACGGGTAGTTCGCCACGCGCCCGTAGGACGCCTTGATCGCGACGAGACCGGAGAAGCTGCCCGGGATGCGGACCGACCCGCCCGCGTCGGTGCCGATGGCGGCGTTGCCGATCCCGGCGGCCAGCGCCGCCGCCGATCCGCCGCTCGACCCGCCGGGCGTCATGGCGAGGTTCCACGGACTCCGCGTGATGCCGGTCAGCGGGCAGTCGTTGACGCCCTTCCAGCCGAACTCCGGCATGGTGGTCTTGCCGATGACGATCGCGCCGGCCTCGCGGGCGCGCGCGACGGCGGGGGAATCCTCGGTGTCGGGCGTGCCCGGATCGGAGAGCCGCGACCCCCGCAGCGTCGCCCAGCCGGTGGCGAGCAGCGCGTCCTTCACCGTGATCGGCACGCCGTCGAGCGGACCGGCCGGCGCGCCTTCCGACCACCGGCCTTCCGCCGCGCGCGCCGCCGCCAGCGCCCGGTCCCCGTCGAGCAGGTGGCAGAACGCGTTGAGGTCGGATTCGTGGCGGTCGATGCGCGCATACGCGGTCCGCATTGCGTCCACCGGCGACAGTTCCTTCGCTTCGAACGCGGCGACCAGATCGGTCAGCGCCATGAAGGCGGTCGGTTCGTTCATCAGGGCCTCGCGTTGTTGGATCGCCGCCCGGCGGACGGTTCCGGGGTAGTGGGTGAGTCCGAAATCGTCAACCGTTGACCCAACCCTATGTCGCTAGCAGATGATCTGTCCGGTTTAGGTAGCACGTGAGTTGTCCGGTTAGGTGTCTCCGAGATGGGGGGTGCCTTGATGAACCGGACGACGTGGCTACAGGAGCGCAGGATGGAGAAGTTTTGCGACGTGCTGGGGCGTTTCGAGGCGAAGCGTTTGTCGGCGCTGGATGCGGCGGAGCTGCTGGGGATGTCGGAGCGCGGCTTCCGGCGCTACCGGCGCCGCTACGAGGAGGAAGGTCTGGACGGCCTGTTCGACCGCCGGCTCGGCAAGGCGTCGTCGCGGCGGGTGCCGGCGGATCGGATCGAGTGGGTGCTGGAGCGGTACCGCACGCGCCATACGGGCTGGACGGTGAAGCATTTCCACGACCATCTGCGCGAGCATCACGGCTTTCGCTTGAGCTACACTTGGACCAAGAACGTCTTGCAGCGCGCGGGTCTGGTGACCAGGGCGCCCAGGCGCGGCGCGCATCGCCGCCGGCGGCCGCGCAAGCCCTGTGTCGGCATGATGCTGCACCAGGACGGCTCGCGCCATGCGTGGCTGGCCGGCCGGGCGCCGCTCGATCTGATCGTCACCCTGGACGACGCCACCAGCGAGATCTACTCGGCCTTCCTGGTCGAGGAGGAGGGCACGGCCTCGACCTTCCGGGCGCTGAAGCAGGTGTTCGCCGCGCACGGCCTGCCCGGGGCGCTCTATACCGACCGCGCCAGCCACTACTTCCACACCCCCGAGGCCGGCGGCAAGGTCGACAAGGGCCGGCGCAGCCAGGTCGGACGCGCCCTGCACCAGCTCGGCATCGAGCACATCGCCGCCTACTCGCCGGAGGCAAGAGGCCGCTCGGAGCGCGCCTTCGGCACCCTGCAGGACCGCCTGGTCAAGGAGCTCGCGCTGGCCGGCATCGCCGGGATCGAAGCCGCCAACCGCTTCATCGAAGAGCGCTATTTGCCCGACCACAACCGCCGCTTCGCGATCCCGCCCGAGCTCGAGGAGACCGCCTTCGTGCCGCTCGCCCGGCCCGACCAGATCGACGACATCCTCTGCCTGCATGCCGAGCGCACCGTCGCAAACGACAACACCGTGCGCTACGCCAGGAGGGTCTTGCAGCTCCCCGCCGGGTCCGATCGTCCCCACTACGTCAAGGCCACGGTCCGGGTGCACGAGTACCCCGACGAAACCCTCGCCGTCTTCCACGGACCCAGATGCCTCGCCCGCTACCACGCCGACGGCGAGCCCATCGATACCCCAACCCGGCAGGCCGCGTGATCCGCTTCGACGCGACCCGCCGCAGACCTGTGGACAAGTGGACAGCCGCTCCGCGCCTGACCACTTCCCCACAGGCCCAACAACACAAACAGAAGCGGTCAATCAATGTGCTAGCAAAACCGGACAAATCTACTGGCTAGCGACACCGTTGACCCAACCCTACAGCATTTTTCGACCTGGCCGGGTCACGACGATCCGTACCCGGGTCGCCGCCATCGGCTGTCGGAGCACCCCGCTGTACCCCGCCGACAACTGTTCGGGCAGGCGGGGCGATAGTCCCGGGTCGTGACGAGGATTGCGGGGAAGGGTGCTCCGTTCGGCTGACGCCGCCGGCCCCTCCGATGAGGTCGTGGCCACGGACGGCCGACGGGCAGCTTCGGCGAGTCGGCTGTTCGCGGCGACGGTGCGAAGAGGATCGGAATCTCGGTGCGTTGCGGTCATGGACTGGAATCATGCGCTTCCGGGGCGCTTGTGCCTGAGGATATCCGCGAGCTGCTGGCGCGCGCGTTCCGGCGTGTCGGTCACCCGTCCCTTCGGTAAATTCTTGAGGACCCCGAAGGCCTCGAGCATCTCCCGTACCGGCTCAGACG
Source organism: Alphaproteobacteria bacterium (assembly GCA_965202835.1). Classification (GTDB taxonomy): domain Bacteria; phylum Pseudomonadota; class Alphaproteobacteria; order MPNO01; family MPNO01; genus MPNO01. The sequence goes on from CBDBCA010000006.1 coordinate 416,447, forward strand.
GTCCCAGGACCACCAGCTCGGTGCCCTTCGCATGTGCCTGGTCGGCGAGGGTCGCGAGGACGTGCGCCGCGCTGTCGTCGATCGAGCCGGTGCGCGTGAAATCGAGGATCACCGCCTCGTGCTGGCGGATGTCGTCGCCCAGTATCCGCATCAGCTTGCGCGACGAGGCGAGCGTGACCGTGCCGACGAAGGCCAGCATTCCGGCCCGCGCGGCCCAGGGATCGCCCTCTCCGACCACGGTGGAATCGAGCAGCGGCGTCGAGATCACGCTGTCGAGCTCGGCCCGCTCCTGGCGCGCGCACTGGACGAGGCCGGCGATCAGCATGCCGAAAGCGAGCCCGAGCAGCGGGTCGACCAATGCCGTCAGCCCCGCCGTCGCCAGCATCGCCACCCCGTAGCCGCGCGGTATCTCCAGCAGGTTGCGCAGGAACCGCCAGTCGACCGTGCGCCATGCGAGCACCAGGAGAAGCGCCGCGATTGCCGGGACCGGGATCAGCGCGGAGAAGCGGCCGAGGCCGAGCAGCACCGCGGCCAGCACCGCGCAGCCGACGATCCGGCAGACCACCGTTCGCGCCCCCGCTCTCAGCGATATCTCCGTCGCGTCGTTGGCGGTGCCCGGCATGGCGCCGAACATCCCGCCCACGATATTGCCGAGCCCCTGGCCGAACAGTTCGCGGTTCGTCCTGTGTTGGGCGCCGGTGATCGAGTCCGCGCTCAGCGCGTGCTGGACCGCCTGGACCGATGCGATCACCGCGATGATCAGAGCGGGCCCGAGGGCCTCAAGCACGAAATCCGGTGTCGGGATGACGAGCACCGGCACCGGCAGGATTTGCGGCAGCGCGTTCAGCCGCTCCGCGCCCGGGAACAGGGCGACGGCTGCGAGCGTCGCCGCGACGACCGCCACTGCGGTGCCGCGAAACGGCGTCTTCACCAGGCGCGGCCAGACGAGCAGGACTGCCAGCGCGATGCCGAAGACGGCGAGCGTGTCGAAACGCGCTTCCGCGTCGAGCAGCATCCGGACCTGCGACTCGGCCAGGATGAAGGCGATGGCGGCGAAGAAGCCTGCCAGCACGCTGTAGGGGACGTAGGTGGCGAAGCGCGCGAAGCCGGCCCACGCGAACAGAATCTGGAACGCGCCCGCCATCGTCACGACCAGCGCCATCTCCGCCGGTCCGATCCCGGGCTCGCGCAGGACCGCCGCCGTCAGCACCGCGAGCGAAATCGCGGCGCCCGACCACAGCGCCCTCGTGCCGCCGAACAGCGCGGCGAAGAAAGCCATGATCGTCGCGGTGTAAAACGCCGCCGCCGGACCCATCCCCGACGCCACCCCGAGCGCCAGCGTGACGGGAATTGCCGCCAGGCCCAACAGCGCACCGGCCCGCGCATCGGCGCGGAAGTCGCTCCAGCCATAGCGCCGCCTGATGTCGAGCAGCCGCCGGAGGTTCATCGATCCGTTCCCTCGCGTCCGGTCTTGAGGGGCGGAGGGATGTCAGCCAAAGGAGCTGCGAAAGTCAAACCGGCCCTTCCCTTCGGGTTCCATCCACGCCCGAGCTCTTCGGCTTCCAGGACAACGCCTGTAAACTCACGCCGTATGTAAGGTTGGATCGTGGGAGAACCCGGTCGTGCCGACCGCTCTGCTGGTTTACCCGGAACACCCACCGACCTACTGGGGCGCTGACCACGCGCTGGAGATGTCGGGGGTCAAGGCGACCCATCCGCCTCTGGGCCTGCTGACCGTCGCCGCGATGTTTCCCGCGAGCTATGAGCTACGCGTGGTCGACATGAACGTGAGCGCCTTGCATGACGCCGATCTCGAGTGGGCTGATCTGGTGTTCACGTCCACGATGATCACGCAACATGTGTCGCTGCGCGCCGTGGTCGAGCGCTGCAACCGCGCAGGCGTTCCCGTGGTGGCCGGAGGACCTCATCCGACCACGTTTCACGAGGAAATCGGGGGCGTGGACCATTTCGTGCTGGACGAGGTCGAGGAGACCTTCGCGGAATTCCTTCGTGATCTGGAAAGCGGGACGGCCAAGAGAGTGTATCGGGAAGCGCGGAAGCCGGATGTGACCCGGACACCGGTTCCGCGCTTCGATCTCATCGATATCAAGAACTACGCCACGATGAGCGTGCAATTCTCCCGGGGGTGTCCGTTCGACTGCGAGTTTTGCGACATCATCAAGCTCTACGGTCGCGTGCCTCGCACCAAGTCGCCCGAACAGGTCGTGGAGGAGCTGGATTCACTCTACCGCCTGGGCTGGCGGGGTCCGGTTTTTCTGGTTGACGACAACTTCATCGGCAACAAACGAGATGCCCTGGAGCTGCTGCCGGCGATAGCCGGGTGGCAAAAGGCCAGGGGATATCCGTTCACCCTGATCACGGAAGCGAGTGCGAACCTGGCGCTGATGGACGCAATGATGGATGCCATGATCGAGGCCGGCTTCGACTCCGTGTTTGTCGGTATCGAAACCCCCAACCCCAAGGCCCTGCTCAAGACCAAGAAGCAACAAAACACGAACAAGACCCAGGAGAACTACCTCTACCACGCCGTCCGAAAGATCCAGCAGCGCGGCATGCAGGTCCAGGGCGGGTTCATCCTGGGCCTGGATAGCGATGACGAGGGTGTGTTCGATGCCCAGATCGATTTCATCCAGGAGACCGGCATTCCGGTGGCGCCCATCTATTTGTTGACCGCCGTGAAGGGCACGGACATGTACGAACGCATGAAATCGGAGAACCGGCTTCTGGAGGCGCCGCTCGGAACCAATGCCATGCCTCTCAACTTCAAGACGGAGCTGAAATACGGCACATTGATCGACGGATATAAGCGGGTGATCGCCACGCTCTACGACCCGACCCTGGAAAACTACTTCAGCCGCTGCCTGACCCTGTTCAGGCACCTCAAGCCTGTCCGGCATCTTCGAAAGCCTAGAAGCAGGACAGAGATCGATGCAGCCTTCATGGGCGTTCGCCGTCGTCTTTCCGCCAGGCAGCTCCCCGCCTATTCGAAGTTCATCGCCAGGGTCTCCAAGGACTATCCGGACATGCTTCCCGATGCGATCTACCTTGCGGCCATGGGGTATCACTTCGAAAAGATTACCCGTCAGCAGATCGCGATCCATGACTTTCTGGGCTTCCTGAGAAGCGAGCTGGAGATGTTTCAAGAGGCGGTTTCGGGCCGCGTTTCGGAAGAGGAGATCAGGACCCGCAGCCAAACGTCTCTTGAACGGGCCCAATCGCTATATCAGTCCATCTCCGATGAGTTCCGGTACCAGGGAGATGGGCTGGCCGAAGCGCTGCAATCTTTTCGACGTACGATGGCTGCCCGGACGGGTGGCTTCACCCACTTTGCGCCGGTTTCCTAAGCCTCGCCTCGCCCCCCTGCACGTTCATTGGAACCCCCGCATGGCGGCAAAATCCCGATAAGGCGCGAACGCCTCGTTGACGGTCTCCGGCGTGAGACCGTAGTCCTCCAGCCTGTATTCGTGCGGCGGTTCTTTACGACGCTGCTCTTCTTGAATCTTGAGCCACTCCTGCATGGCGTTGGCGGCGTCCGATTCCAGCGGCCAATTGTGGCGTTCGTAGATGTCGTTCACGACGCCCATCGGGTCATCGACCAGATCGGCATAGCGGACATCGACCCAGCGCCCTTCGAGCGTCGGCCGGGACACCCGAAACCGCATTGCGTCGTTCAGCATGCCGCTCATGAACACGAGCTGCTCGGGGCCGGTCTCGTGCCGCGGCCTCGGCTCCGTGGAAAAGCCTCGTATCCGCTCCACTATGCTGTTCCAAGAGCCCATGAACTCGACGGGATCGCGATGGGTCTGGATGAAGACGGCATCCGGGTAGGTTTCCAACAGCACCTCCAATTCCATGAGGTGGAAGGGCATCTTCAACAGCCAGTGCCTCCGCCTTCCCGGCTTGCGCTTGCGCCGCTGCCAGGTGAAGTGCTGCATGACGCGTCGGTGATGGGCGTAAGCGTTGCGTGATTCGGTCTCGGCCAGCCAACGGCCGTAGGTCGGCACGTGGTACGCGGCCGCAAATATCCAAGTCGAGAATGTGAGCCAGAGGATCCACAAGTCCTCCTCGGGCTCGTCGATATCGGTACGGTGGAGCCCGGCGAGCGTATCGACGACATTGGTCGCGCCTAACAGTTCTTCCGCATAGGCGCGGCGCGGATCCTCGACCGTGCCTGCCACAGTGGCATACTCGCCGTCGGGCAGCACCGGATCGGTCAACTCGTAGCGCCTCAATGCCCAGAAACGGCTGTCGCGCGATAAAAGGCGATGCAAGAAAGTTGTGCCCGTTCGGTTGATGCCGACGATGAAGACGGGCCGCTGGATCTTCTCCCGTTCGATCTCGGAGTGCTGCTGCCGTTCGCGGGCGAGCGCCGCGTTGCTGCGGAGGGCGCGCGTAAGCCCGTAGACGATGTGGCTGAGCCGCGTTTCCTGCAGTCCGGCCTCCGGCGACTTCAGCGCCTCCACGAGTTGCTGGAGACCGGTGCGCATCCACTCGGGGTAAGTTCGCTCGAAGGGGACGCCCATGCGCTCGGCGTACCTTTCGGCCTGCCCCATGAGACCGTCAAAGTCCAGGCGCCCATGCGGAACAGGGTAGGGCCATCCGTCCCGATGACGCCTGATCCAGTCGTAGGAGCGCGCATGGCGGATCAGCAATGCGGGCCACCTTATCGGGTGGGGACAGTCTTCCCGGATGGCGCGATCGCCGATCGGTACCGTGCGGCGGGCCCTGTCCTCGCTGAACCAGTAAGGCGCAAAATGGTCGATGAGCACCCACTGGCCACGCAACGGAGAACCGTCGCGGAGGGCTTGGCACGAGCGCCTGAAGGATGCGTAGGGAACGCTTTGCCAATAATAGCCCAGATCGGCGACCTCCAGATCTTCGTATGGTGGCTCTGGATCGCAGCAATGATAGACGGTGAAGCGGCGGTGGGGGTTGAGCGAGATCGCCGCGCAGATTTCGCTGACCGTGTCGACCGGCTCGGCGTTTCTCTGCAGGGAAAAGCCATGCGGCGCCATTTCCACCTGTGTCGCCGCGGCGAACAGGCGTGTCGGAAAGTCGTTCGCCTGCGCATACCCCGTGCTGGAAAGACCCATCTGCGGAAGGCGAAAGATCGCGATCGGCACGCCGGCTGCCCGAGCGAACAGCACGCCTTGCTCCGCCACCAGCTTGCTCCACGGATACCCGACGACGCCGAGCGGAAAAGCCTTCTTCATGGCGGCGAGATCGGGCTGCATCTGATCGTCGATGCGGCTCTGGCCGTACTCCCTGGAAAAGTCGCAAAAATATTCCGGGAAAATGCCCATGGTGGAGAAGTGAAACAGATGCTTGAGGCGGGTCCTCAGGCAAAGCTCGAGCACGGGGCGCAGGCCGAGCGCGTTCGCTTCGCGTATATCCGCATAGGACAGGACAAGCCGCGTATCGGCGGCAACGTGATAGACCGCGTCGACCCGCTGACAGAGACCGCCGAACCCGGACTCGCTCAGACCGAAGCGCTCGCGGGAGGAGTCTCCGGGCACCACGCGCAGTCGCTCTTCGGCAATCTCCTCCCGGATTTCCGCCTGCTCCAGGGTGTCCCGCAATCGCGCGAACCCGTGCTCGGCGCTCTCGGCGCGGATCAGGCAATGCACGATCAGCCGCTCGTTCTGGCGCAGAAGCGCGCGCAGCAGGAAACGCCCCACGAAACCGGTCGCTCCGGTCAGCAGAACCTCTCGAAATTCGTTTGGCGATACAGCCTTGGCCGGCGCCTCTCGCGCGACCGTCGCATGTACGACGCGACGTAGCTCGTCCACGTCCGCCCGGCACCGGGGCGGTAACTCGCCCACAAGAGGGGGTACCGCTCGGTCAGCGACTCCTGGTTTGGCCATGCTGTCTCATCTTGGTTTTCGCAACGCCGACACGGAACCGACTCTCCTGCCGCGAACTCGCACTACCGGGCGGGCGAGGCTGTCCCCGCGCTTTCTCGGGAACAGGGCGCCGGCGGGAAATGGTCCTCGGGCGAGCTGGCGAATGGCGACGGCTTGCGGCGGACGCGGCGCGGCGCCGCCAGGGGTGCATCGCCGATCGGTTCGCCGTCCTTCTCGGCCTCGGCCTCCTCGTCCGTTTTCGTGCCGAGCACGATGGCCTCCGCCAGCGACCGGCATGAGGCCGTGGTCATCAGCTCCAGCGCGCTCGCCTGAAAGTTGAACTCGCTCTGTATGAATGCCCCCAGCTCGGCGACCGAGATGGAATTCAGGCCGAAACTGGAGAGGGGCTCTTCCATCCAGCCTTCTTCGTGGCCGCACAGCTCGGCCACCTTGGCGGCGATGCGGGCCATGACGCTATCGACCGTCAGCCGATCGTCGGCGCCGACCTCAAAAGCATCCTGATTGCTCATCAGGCGTCCGATGCGCATGTAGTCGGTGGAGTCCACCTTCCAGAGCACCCGTTTGAAGAGGGCGGTGATCAGGTGGTCGCCGTCGCCCATGGCACGCAGGGCATAGTCAAGGTTGGCGATGGCAAAATAACTGCTCACGGCCGGCATGCCCGCGGCCCTCATCAGGCGCAGCACGCCGAGATTGCGCGCCGCCATTCCGGCGTCGGCGACCGCTGCCAGGTTGTACGACAAGGCAGGCAGCCCTTGACTGCGGCGACAGGCAGCAAGACCGTCCATGAAGGCGTTCGCGGCGCTGTAGTTGATCTGTCCCGGATTGCCGAACGCAGACGACAGCGACGACACCAGGACGAAATGATCGAGTGCGAGGCCGGCGGTTGCGTTGTGCAGATGGAGGGCACCGTGGGCCTTGGGCGCGAATACCCGGCGAATGGATTCCGCTGTCAAATCCGCCAGCAGACAATCGTCCAGCGTGCCGGCGAGGTGGAACACACCCTTGAGCGGTTTCTTCACGTTGTCGACGCAGCGACGCACATCCGTCTCGTCCGCGACGTCGCCCTGGACCAGGTCTATTTCAATCCCTTCTCCGATGGCGGCAAGCGTGGTCGACCGTCGCAGCCAATGCTCGCTTCGGCGGCGCGCGGGATCCCGGTCCATCAGAGTGAGATGGCGGGCACCCACCGTCACCAGATAGGGCAAGAGCCGCTGGCCGAAGCCGCCCAGGCCCCCGGTCACGAGATAGGTCGCATCCGGGTCCAGCAGCGGCTGCCGGTCGTCGATGGGGAAGTCAGGAGCGGCGGATGCCTGCGGTGCGTTGAGCACCAGTTTCCCCTGGTGTTGTCCCGAGGTCATCAGACGGAGCGCCTTCGCGTAGTCTCGGTAGGGGAAGACGGTGACCGGCAAAGGCGGCAGCACGCCACGATCGAGCAGGTCGAGGCAGGCTTCGGAGAGCTCGCGCGAGAGGTACGGATCGTCGACCATCAGCCGGTCGAGGTCGAGGGCCGCGAAGCGCAAGTTCTTGCGGAAGACGCGGAGACCAAGAACGCTGTCGGCGTAGATGTCCACCTTGCCGATCTCGCAGTGCCAGCCGCCCGCCCGCAAAGACTCGAGGCAGAGCGGAACGTGACGGCCGGCCAGCGAGTTCAGCACGACATCGACGCCCTGGCCGCTGGTCGCCTTCATCAGCCCGTCGAACCACTCCTCGCTGTGGGAATCGAAGGCTGCCCTGACGCCTAGTTCCAGAAGTTGCGTGCGTTTGCTCTCGCTGCCCGCCGTGGCGTAGATCTCCGCGCCCACGTCGTTGGCGAGGGCGATCGCGGCCTGTCCGATGCCGCCCATCGCGGAATGAATGAGGACTCGCTGCCCCTTGCGCAGCCGGGCCAGGTGGATCAGGGCGTAGTAGGCGGTGACGTAGACCGAGAGTGACGCCGCCGCTTCCTCCATGCTCAGGTCCGCGGGCTTGGGGAAGACGCGGTGCTGGCCCACCACCGTGCGATTGGCGATACAGCCGCCGTCGACGAAGACCACCTCATCGCCGGGCTCCAGCCCGTCCACCGCCATGCCGACGCGGCGCACCACGCCGCTCGCCTCCATGCCGACCTCGCGGCCGAGCGCGGAACGCTCATAGGCCAATGCGGGCAGCAGCCCCAGCGTCACCATGACATCGCGGAAGTTGAGCGCCGCGGCGGCGACGTCGATCTCCACATGGTGCGGCCCGAGAGGCGGAGGGTCGTAGGTCTTCATACGCAGGCCGCCGATCTGCCCCGCGTTGTCCAGGAACAGCCGGTAGGACGTATCTTCGCCGGGAGCGACGCGGGGGTGTTCATCGCGATCGCTCAAGACGCGCGGCACCCACAGCTGGCCCTCGCGCACAGCCAGCTCGCGTTCTCGCAGGTCGTGCCGCGCGAGCCACGCCAAGGTCCCGAGGTCGTCGTCGGTGTCCAAATCCACGACGCGGAAATCGAGCTTGGCCTCCTCGCCGATCTCGATCGCCATGCTGCGCACCGCCCCCCAGAGCGCGCTTCCGCGCGCGTCCTCCGCCTCGAAGGCCGCCTTGCGGGTCGCGACGGTGACGCAGCACCGGCAATTGGCCCGCTCGATCCTGTAGGGAACCAGCGACTGAATGAGAGCAACGAATTGGGAGACCGCCCTCTCGCCGGTCGGATCCTCCGGATCCGAGTCGCAGAAAAAATCGATCGCCTGCACGTCCGCCGCATCCGGGTACGCCTCGGGCTCGAAGGAATCGCCCGAAGCGAGGACATCGGAGGGGATCGTATGAACCTCCGAATCGTCGAGCCGGGATATCCACGCCCCCGCCAGGCTGGCGGGCTCGCCCATCACCCAGCGCGGACCCGGCAGTGGAGTCTCGTCCGGCTCGGCCACATATTGCACCGGAGCCTGTAGCAGCGTCGCCCGCCGGCCGGCTCGAAGCGCGGTCCAGCCCGCGCCGGGTTCTATTGCCGTGCCTTCTTCGTGGGAAACGAGGGCCAGGCCGCCGGAGACCGCCGTCTCCCGCCAGAACCGCCAATCGTCCGGCGTAAACGCATCCTCATCCCGATGGAGGAACAGGACTTCCGCCGCGTGCCGGCGCAACAGGCCCGTATCGAGCGCGGCCGCCGGTCGCGACGCGGGATCGAGACAGTCGAAGCGCAGCGCCGCGTCGTGGCCGTGGAAGGCGTCGTAATGCGCGCGTGCACCCTCCTCATCGTCGGCCACGAGCCAAAACTCGCTTTGCGTCTCCTCGCGCGAGAGATGCTCGACGCAACTCCGCAGCACGGTCTGCTCCGGGGTTCTGGAGCCCGCGAACTCCAGCGCGCGGCAGGCGCGCGGGTCGCCGCCGGCACCGTCCGCCCGCTCAAGGGCGGCAAGCAGGACGGGTGGCTCGACATCGCCGTCCGGCAGCCGGTTCGCGATTGCCGGGCCGTCGGCGACGAACTTGGGCTGCCAGACGACTCGATGCTTGCTGTGCGGCAGGTCGACCCGTTTCGGGTTCGAGATAAAGGAGATGTATTTTTCGATGTGCAGGACGAGATCGCCGGTCGCGCCATCGTAACAGGAGAGGCTGCCCGAGACCCACTCGCCGGTCGGCACCGAATATTGGCCCTTGTCGTCGACCTCATAGCGAATGTTGCCGGGATAGGTGACGCGACAGGTCATCCGCGGAACCGTGGGTGGGCGCAGGAAGGTCACGTTCTCTGCCCGGCGCGGAATTGCGAAGAGATCGGCGCCGAGCATCAGGTCGTAGAGATAGGACTGCAATCCTCCGTCGAGCAGGGCAGGGAGCATGACGTAACCCTCCTGCTGGCCGCCTCGCCACAGCGCTTCGTCCACCTCGACATCGAACATCAGGTGGTCGGTGCCGACATCGCGCCGCAGCCGCCGCATGTTTCGGAAGTGGGGCCCGTACTGGAAGGTTTCGCCGAGAACGGTCTCGATACGTTCGTAGAGCTCATCGTCTGCCGCATAGGACAGGGGCTCGTAACGGGACGTGTCGATCTCCGACACGTGTCCCGGCACGTCCGGTGCGTGGTCGGGCCCGACGCGGCGTACTTGCCCGCGGCAGTGCAGCTCGCACTTCGCGTCCAAGTCATAAGGTTGTGACGAGATCGCGACGGTATATTCGTCCGGCGAATTGGGGACCGGCTGAAGTGCCGTCTGCAGCCGCACGGGTACCCTGGGAATCGGGCACGGCTGCAGGAATTCGAGCGTCTCGATGTGAGCGGGCGCGCCCTCCAAGGCCTCCAAGACCAGCTCGATGAAGCCCGCGGCCGGCATGATCGGGGCGTGATGCACGCGATGCTCCGCCAGCCACGGAAAGGCCGCCTCTGAGAGCCGCGCTTCCAGCAGCGGATGATCGCAGGGCACCCGGTGGCCGACCAGCGGCCCGAGCGAATACTCGCTCCGCTTCTGCAGGAACTCGTCGTCCAGGGTGTTATCGACGCTCTTCCGTTCTTCGCGCGGGTGCCCCGGCAGCAGATGGACGATCGGGTCGGGGCGCGGATACTGGGCCGCGAAGTCCAAAGACACGCCGGCTAGGAAGAGCTTGCCCAGAGCGTCATGAAATCCAAGGCATGTATCGGTGTCGCGCATCAGCGTTGGAACGGAAACCGGGGTTGAAGCGGTGTCTTCCACGCATTGAGCGATAATGGGTTGCAGGGCCGAGTGGGGCGCCAGTTCCAACACCACGTCGGGCCGGTGGTCGCGCTTTGCGGTCTCCATCGCCGCGGCAAACCGGACCGCCTGGCGGATGTTCGACCACCAGTAGGCGCTATCCAGTCGCTCCGTCTGTGCACCCGTCACCGACGAGAGGAAAGGCACGTCGGCGTCGAAGGAGATGTCGTCCAGAAAGGCGAACGCCTCCAGCGCATCGTCCTCGATCGCGTCCATCGCCCGGGAATGAAAGGCGATGTTGCCCGGGATAAGCCGATTCTGAAGTTTGCGCCGGTCCAGTTCCTCCATAACGGGCTGCAGGTCGTCTTCGGGACCGCAGATGACGGTGTTGGCCGGCGCATTTTCGCAAGCGATCTCGACCTCGACGGGCCGGTCGCCATCGAGTCGGAAGGGAATGTCCAAAGTATCCAGAAGGTCCTCTACGCCCGGCCGATCGAGACCGATGGTCAGCATGCGGCCGGATCCCGCCACGCGCTGCTGCAGGGTGGCGCGATGGAAAACCAGGCGCGTCGCATCGTCGAGCGAGAGAGCGCCCGAGGCATAGGCTGCGGCCACCTCGCCCGAACTGTGGCCCAGCACGCAGTCGGGATAGACACCCCAGGTCTTGAAGAGTTCCACCAGGGCGCACTGGATCGCAAAAATGACGGGCTGGGCAAGCTCGCATTCGTCGAGCGCCGCCTGAGGGGCCTCGAAACAGGCCTTGCGCAACGAGGTCCGGGAATAGGCGCGCCAGCGATCGTCAATCGCGTCGATGGCGCGGCGGAATACCGGGTGGGCCTCGTAGAGATCGCGGCCGCAGCCCGCCCACTGCGTCCCCTGCCCGGCAAACACCATCAACAGCCGCTGCTCGCCCTCCTCAGCGGTGCCGATGGGAGCGCCCTCTTCCGCGAACGCGTCGAGCGCTTCGGCGAGTTCCTCACGGTTTCGGACGGCGAAGGCCGTGCGCGTGGCGAAATGGGTGCGGCGGCGGCTGAGATTGCCAGCAAGCGCGTAGAGGTCCAGCGGCTGCGCGTCGAGCGTCTCCCGCATGCGTCGCGCGCTCTCCACGAGCGCATCCGGCGCGCGTGCCGAGAGAAGGACCATGAAGCCCGCGTGGGGCGCCAGGGGCACCGACCAGAGCCTGGGTCGCGACGGCCGGTACTCGCGCACCACGCAGTGACCGTTGGCTCCGCCGAAGCCGAAAGAGTTGATACCCACGACCACCGGATGCTCAGGGAACGGCTCGCATTCCGTCTGTACCTCCATTGGGCAAGAACCGAAGTCGATCTCCGGATTGGGCACCTGAAAGTTGTTCGACGTCGGCGCAAAAGTGCGTCGTTGCATCATCAGGACGACTTTGAGCAGGGCGCAGTGAAAGGCAGCGGCCTCCATGTGCCCCACATTGCTCTTGACGCTGGAAACCCGCAGCGGAGCCGCACGGTCGGGTCCGCCATAGGCCTCCGCGATGGCGTTGCCTTCGATGGGATCGCCGACCGCGGTTCCGGTCGCGTGAGCCTCGATGTAATCGAAGTCCGAGGGAGTACGTCCGGCACGAGCCGAGGCCTCGCGCATCAACTGGATCTGCGCATGACGGGTGGGCGCGCTGATAAAGCGGCCCGGTGCCAGACCCCCGCTTCCGTCCGCCGTGCCCGCCGCGTTCACCGCTGTCGCCTCGATCACTGCGTAAATCGGATCCCCGTCCCGCTCGGCCGCCGCCAACGGCTTGACAGCGAAAACGAACGATCCCTCGGAGCGCATGTAGCCGTTGGCCTCGGCATCGAAGGAATGGCACTTGCCCTCCGGACTGATCACTCCCATGAGGTTGAAGCTGCTGCTCATCCTGCCGCTGCCGAGATAGGTGACGGCACCCACCAGCGCCTGGTCGCAATCGCCGCAAGCGAGCGCGTTCATCGCCGCGTGCAGGGCGCTCAGTCCGGCGGAACAGGCCGTGCAGTACGTGGCCGACGACCCCATGAGGTTGAAGTGGTAGGAGACCCGATTGGCCAGCATGGCGAGGCTGATGCCGGACACGGAATATTCGGTGACGCCGTGCTGCGGCCGCCAGTTGGCCACGGCCGGAACCTGCGCACCGATGAAAACCCCGGTGGGGCTGTTGCGCAGCGAGTGGAGGTTCCAACCGACGTGTTCGATGGCTTCCCACGCGCAATTGAGCAGCATCCTTACCTGCGGTTCGGTCTGCCTCAATTCGTTGTGGGACATGCCGAAGAACGCGCGGTCGAAAAGCAGTTCGTCGTCGTCGCGAATCAGGCCCTCGTAAGGGCTCGCAAGCCGCCCCGGCCCGGAAAATTCCCCGATCGGCAGGTGACCTCTTCCGTAGCGGTCGGCGATCGGCTCCTGGACGATCTCCCGCTCGGCCAGCAGGGTCCAGAAATCGGAATCCGACTGAATGCCACCGGGCATGCGGTGGCTGTAGCCGACGATGGCAACGCCGTTGTCCGTGCTCGGCAAATTCATGCTGTTATTCGGTGAATCGACAGGGGGACAACTGTTCTACAACCGTCCGCCGATCGTCCGATATTTGCCAAAACATAAGAAAAATTAGGCTTTCCTGCCGTCATCATAAACAAGAATAATCGGAAGAGGCAAGCATGGGGTATTCTAACGCGAACGCGGTTTGTCGTCCACGAGGCCCGTGCGGGGATGCGTGTTCCCGGCCGCTCAACGCTCGAACGTACCCAGCGCCACCCCGCTCGACGGCGTCCGCTACTCCGGCGCCATTCGGAGCGCGCCGTCGAACCGGATTACCGAACCGTTCATAAAGGTGTTCTCCGCGATGTGAAGGGCAAGCGCGGCGTACTCGTCCGGCTTCCCCAGACGTTTGGGATAAACCGTAGTTTCAAGCAGAAACTGTTTAGCTGGCTCTGACAGACCGTCCATCATCGGCGTGTCCATCAGGCCGGGCGCGATGCAGTTCACGCGAATTCCCTCGCCGGCAAGCTCGCGCGCGAGCGGGACCGTCATCGCCGCGACCCCGCCCTTCGAGGCGGCATAGTCGAGTTGCCCGATCTGTCCCTCGAAGGCCGCAACCGAGGCGGTGGTCACGATACAGCCGCGCTCGTTCTCGTCCATCGGATCCAGGGCGGCCATGTCGGCGGCTGCCAGCCGGCAGGAGTTGATCGTGCCGATCAGGTTGACGCGGATCGCGCGGGTAACTGTTTCCAGCGCGATTGCCTTGCCGTCCCGCCGTATCAGCCTGGCGCTCGGAGCGATGCCGGCGCAGGCGACCAGGATACGTGCCGGCCCCAACTGCTCGCGGATCGCTAAGACGGCGGCCTCGTGGCTCACGGGATCGACCACGTCGCACACCGCGGCGGTACCGCCGATCTCAGCCGCGATCTCTCGCGCCGGCTCCTCGTCAATATCGAGAATGCCGACCCTGGCGCCGGCGGCCGCGAGCGCCCGCGCTGTCGCCTCGCCCAGTCCGGATGCGCCCCCGGTAACGATTGCCGTTTGCCCGTTGACATTCATGTCTGAACCCCTGGGCCGATCCGGTACGGAGCGAACGGATCCTCCTGAGGATGGATCGCGATGGTCCCGATGCCGGGCTCGACCGCTGCGCGCAGAGCGCGGATGGCGATGTCGCTCCGGTTGACGACCGAGGCGCGGCGAAACCTGGTATGCGGCTGGGCGGTCATGGCGATCGAAGATCGATCCTGCATCGAGGCGTCAGTCGCCCCATAGTTCGAACCTTCGGCGCGCGACCGTCAAGTGTCTGGAATTCGCGATGATTTCTGAAGTCAGGCTTCGCTGCGGTCGTCGACGAACATCACCAGCGATGGAGGAGCACCCCGAGTTTGCGCGGGCGTTCCATCGTCAGCGTGACGCGCCGAAGGCCCCGATCAGCCGATCGCGCTCGAAGATGCCGCCTACTTCGCCGTGATCGGATCCGTAGAATTGCCCTTCGATCGAACCTATCGCGTCCGGCGCATGAAAGGCGCCCAGCACGACCGGGATGTCCTCCGAGAGAAGATCGGACCTGGCGCGGCCATTCGCGTCGGCGATACCGGTGAGCGCGATATCAACATCCGGGCGTGCGAAATCGTCGATCTCGATCACCGCATCGCCCTCGATGCGTTCCCGGGTCGCGTCCGCGAGCCCGCCGCCTCCCGCCGAGAGCGCGTCCAGCAACTCCTTCCTGGCGTCCGCCTGGCCGCGCGCATAGGCCTCGGCCTCGACTTCGGCGATGAGCCCGGGCCGGCGCACCAAGATCGCCTCGAAGCGCTCGATCGCCTGTCGCGGCAGGCCGAGCCGCATGTCGATCCGCCCGAGCAGGAAGAGCCGCTCGACCGCGCCGACCGCCTGGCGATGCGGCGCTCGACCCAGACCGCGCTGGAGAAGAACAGGACCGGCGCCGCGAGCGCCTGGCGCAACCCGGATTCGGGGAACGAGGGGACGATTACCCCGACCCGGACCTACCGGACCGGGCAGGGACAATACTGCCGCGAGTACCGGCAGACGATCACCGTTGGCGGCAAGACGGAGTAGGGTTACGGACGCACCTGCCGGCAGCCCGACGGATCGTGGCGCATCGTCGACAGCTGAGGCCGGCGCTGCCGCGTCCCCCGGGAGCATCCGGCGGATGCCCGGCCGGGTCGATGACCGGGCGGAAATTCGTCACCGGTCGCGATGGCCGGGAATTCAGCCGGCACACGGGCGGACCGCCGCTGCTGATCGCTTCTGGCGGACGCCTGCGTCATCGTCTCGACCGCCGCCACCCCGCCTCGCCCATGACCCGCGCAAGCCAGCCGCGGACCCCGCCATCCGCAATCCATCGGACGAAAGTTCCGGCCGGGCTCACCGTCCCGCCGGCGCCCTTCCCGCCGTCCGCGGGACCTTCCGCCGCCCGGTCCGGGCGCGACACAGGAACGCAACAAGCGTATCGTTCATCCCCGGTGCGGGCCATCCCCGGACGGCGACATCCGACCCGCCGTCACTATATGAGGCGCCCCGAACAGAGCGCACATCGGCGGATTCCTTATCTAAGGTGTTCCTGATAAACAAACGGGAAGGGCAGTTCGCAGCGGAGGCCGAAGCCTTCTCGATAGGTTGCGCGCGCTTCGGCCGTCAAGTCGTGGGCGACAAGGTCGCAAGGCGGGGTCTTGATCATCCGGGACAGATCGGCCCGGTCGGCTGCGGGCTGGGCCCATTTTGTTCCGGATCGAGGAGGCCGCTGCGGAAGCTTCGGATGAACTGTTCCGCCGCCTGAAACCCGGTTTTCAGCGCGGCGTTTTCGATACCGAGATATCTGAACGCCTTTAGCGCGTTGGGGCTGAGATTGAGGCCGGCAACGATTTCGCCGAGTTCGGCGGCCTTCTCGTAGACCGCGACCTCGAACCCGCGTCGATGCAGTGCCAGCGCCGCCGCCGAGCCGCCAAGCCCGCCGCCGATGACGGCTATTCTGGCGACCCGGGTCAGGGCAGCGGAGCCGTGCTGCTGTCACGCAGCGCAGGCTCATGGACCGGCAGGTCGATCACCGCCGGCCCGCGGGTCCGTGGCGACCGCACCTGCGCGCGCCGCCGCGCCGCTCCATGGTCCCACCGCCGGGATCGGGACGCGGCACAACGCCCGGATCCCGGCCACTCATGCAGGCGAAAGCGTGTCAGGTTATTTCTCGTTGCGCTTGATCGAGGCTTTCAGGAGCGCGTACATCTCCCGGACCTGCGGGTTGTCGTGCTTGCCTAGGAAATCGTCGCCGAGCGTCCGCACACGATTCATGAAATCGGCCTGATCGGCCGCCGACAGGCGTATCACCTCGGCGCCGTTGTCCTTCCAGAGCTTCTCGGCCCGCGCGCCGAATTCGAGCCCGATCTTCGTGCACTCCTCCGCCATTTCGCCCGTCGTATCCAGCACCAGCTTGAGCAGGTCCGGGGAAAGTTTCTTCAGCCACGCCTCGCTGGCGAAGATGGCGCTCGGGATCTGACCGCTTTCGACGACCGTGATGTACTTGGTGACGGTAAAGAACTTCGATCCGCCCATCACGATGATGCTCGACCGCACGCCGTCGATGGTCTTGCGCGACAGGCCGGGCAGCACCTCGATATAGGACATGGGAACGCCCGTCGCGCCCAGCTTTCCGACCAGCGCGGTTTCCATCTTGGACGCCAGGACCCGGATCTTCTTGCCCCTGAAGTCGTCCATCGCGCGGATCGGGCGCAGGCTGGCAAACGACGTTGGCCCGTAAACGTAGAGCGAGAGCACCCGGATGCCGGTGCCCAAAGCGAGCTCGGAATAGGGTTCCCTGAACGCCGGGTCGTTGAGCGCCCTGTGGGCATGCCAGACGTCCTTGAACACGCCGGGCGCGTCCGGCACCTGGAATGCCGCGTTATGGCCGACCAGGAACCCGGGCGGGGCGATCAGGAGCTCCTGCGTCCCCAGCTGGATGCCCTCGATCATCCGGGCGATCTTTCCCAGCTGGCCGGCGGGGAAAATACGGGCGGCGAGTTTTCCCCCCGAACGCTCGTTCAACCGTTCGGCCAGGATTTCCCCGATACGATGCTGCGGATCCTGGACGGTCGCGAATCCGATCTTCACCGCCATCCCCTCCGCCAATGCCCCGCCGGACAGGCCAAGGAGTGCGACGGCCGCGCCGAGTGCCGGGATCGGGCCGGTCCTTCTCCGTGCTCTACCGAACATTTTCGTCCTCCTCCCTCGGGTTGCCATAAGTTGTCGCGTCGCCCCGGGCTTCCGCACGACCGCCCCGAGGTGCCGAAACAGTAGTCGAGCCCCCCGGCGCCGGCAAACCCGGCTGGCCGGTTGAAGGGGGGCGGGGTATGGTCGGCGGCGGTGGGCGCGGCGCGTCGGTCGCCCCCGGGCGGGCATGCGGCGCCGACGTCATGGAGACGCGGATGAAATCGTCACACGCCCATCCCCCGAAATCGCTCGATCGACCTCTGGAGTACGATCCCTCCGACTGGCCGGCGCATGAGAATTACCACCTGTTGACGGCGCTCGTCGTACCGCGGCCGATCGCCTGGATCTCGAGCCTGTCCCCGGACGGTGTGCGCAATATCGCACCGCACTCCTTCTTCAACGCGGTTTCGGTCGATCCGCCGCATGTCATGGTCAGTTCGACGGGGATCAAGGACTCGGTGCGGAACATTCGCGCGACCGGGGAGTTCGTGCTCAACATGGTGACGATGGATGTCATCGAGGACATGGTCTTTACCTCGGCCGACTTTCCGCCCGAGGAGGACGAATTCGACTGGAGCGGGCTGACTGCGCTGCCCTCGGCGAGGGTGGCGCCCCCGCGGATCGGGCAGGCCAAGGCGCATCTGGAGTGCGTGTCGGTCGACGAAATGACGCTCGGCGACGCGACGCTGATATTCGGCCGGGTGGTCCACATCCATGTCGATCACGGCGTGTGGCGGAACGGGCGGGTGGACCCGGCGCTTCTCGATCCGGTGTGTCGCCTGTCCGGCAGCGGCTACGCCGCGCTCGGCGAACGATCCCGGCTGGCGATCCCCAAGTGGGAGGATGTGGCCGGTTCGGGGCATCGGGACCCGCGCCCCCGTTGATCGGTGGCCGGACGGCGCCCTGGCCATCATTCGCCGGCGACGCGACGCCGCCTTTCGCTATAGGCGACCCAGAGCACGCCCGAGAATACCACCAGGCCGCCGACCCAGGCCCAGGGATCGGGGATCTCCGCGAAGTCCGCGTATCCGAGCAGGCTGGCCCAGACCAGCTTGGTGAAATCCATCGGCGGGACGACCGTCGAATCGGCCTCGCGAAACGCGTGCGACAAGGAGATCTGCGCGAGAGTCCCGATCGTCGAGATCGCCAGCAACAGGCCGAGCTGCCCCGGCGTGGGCCACTGCCAGACGAACAGCGCGGCGACCAGTGCCATCGGCAGCTGCAGGAAAGCCGCGTAGAAGGCGATGGCGACGCTCGTTTCGGTGCGGGACAGCGCCTTGATGCACGTCATCGCAACCGCCCAGGACGCCGCGGAGCCCATGCACGCCGATGCGATGGGTTCGGAGCGGATTCACCCCCAGCCTGAACAATACGGGCGCGAGCAGGAGCGTCCCGAACAGCTGACGGAAGAAGACGACCTCGAAAACCGGGAGTGCCTGCACCAGCTCCTTGGCCACTGTCGCCATCGTCATGCTCATCATGGCGGCGAACATCATCAAACCCATGCCGCGCAGCGCTGGCGGCACGCGGCGCCTCATTGTCGAGAAGCGGCCGGCGAGCGCGGTCATGGTTTCACCCGCGCCCCGCCTGCTTCGGAAGAAGCGGGCCGGAGGCGACGATCGCGCCTGCCCCGGCGATGCCCCGGATACCCGGAATCCCGGTGACGAAGAGAAGGCCGAACGCCGCCTCTCCGGCCCACGATCCAGCCACCGTCGACGCATGGCCGGAAGACAACCGCGGGAGCACTTCCGAGCAAGCCGGAAAGGCTCTAGGCTCCCGCCATGGCGAACGAGTCCGTCGTCCTCTACGAGAACCTGCGCAGTTGCAGCTACACGCCGTTCTATCTGGCACAGCGGGCCGGTCTGTTCGAGGCCGAGGGGCTGGAGGTGGATTTCCGGCTGTCCCCCGCCCCGCCGGAAACCGCCCAGGGGCTGATCGACGGGCACGCCGACGTCTCCTTCGGCGGGCCGATGCGGGTGATGATGCACCACCATGCCGCCCGCGCCCGCGGCGAGGCGAGTCCGCTGGTCTGTTTCGCGCAGATCGTGGCCCGCGACCCGTTCGTACTGGTCGGCCGCGCGCCCAACCCGGATTTCCGTTTCGCGGATTTGGTGGGCCCGCGCGTCGGCGTCGCCACGGACGTTCCCACGCCGTGGATGCTGCTCTACGACGACCTCGATCGGGCCGGCATCGATCCCGCCGCCTTGACCCGCACGCCGGACGCCCCGATGGCGGAGAACGCTGCGGCGCTGAAGCGCGGCGAGATCGACGTGGCGCAGCTTTACGAACCCCATGCCGAGGACCTGGTTTCGTGTGGACACGGTCATGTCTGGCACCGGTTCTCGACGCGCGGCGACATCGCCTACACGACCTTCTACACGACCCGGCGTTTCGCCGCCGAGCGCCGCGATGCCTGCGTGGCGCTGGCCCGCGCGATGGCGGCGGCGCTGGCGCGCCTGCATGCGGCCGAGCCCGCCGAGACCGCTGCCCTGGTCGGCCCGGCATTCTTCCCGGAGCTTCCCCCGGAACGCTTCGAGCGAATCGTTGCGCAGTATCGGGGGGCGAGGCTCTGGCCACGCGGGATCGCGCTGCCCGCCGCGGCCTATGCCCGCCTCAAGGCGGCGCTCCTTGCGGGCGGATTGATCTCCTGCGACGTGCCCTATGACGACGCCGTCGACGCCGCGCTGTCGCAGCCGGGAGCGCCCTCGTGAGCGGCGGAATCCCGGCCATCGACATCGCGCCGTTCCTCGATGGCAGCGGCAAGCAGGCGGTCGCCATGAAGGTGGCCCACGCGTGCGAACGAATCGGCTTCCTCGTGGTGTCCGGCCACGGCATCGATCCCGGGATATTCGAGCGCGCGTTCGAAAGGTCGCGGGCCTTCTTCGACCAGCCACGCGTCGACAAGGACCGCTGCCATCCACGAGGTCCGTCGCGCCAGCGCGGTTTTCACGGTTTCGCCACGCGGGGCCTCGCCTACACGCTGGGCCAGGAAACGCCGCCGGATCTGCGCGAGACCTATTTCCTCGGCCCGGTCGACGACCACCGCGGCCACTTCGCGGACCTGCCGGAGGCGGCCAACGCCTATGCGCCCAACATCTATCCGGACAGCCCGGCGGGGGCCGCCGAGGCGCTGATCGCGATCTACCGCGCCTACGAACGCTTGTCGGCGGACATGCTGCGTATATTCGCGGTGGCGCTGCATCAGCCCGAGGATTATTTCGCGGGGTTCGTCGCGCGCCATTTCAGCATTCTGTCGAGCCATCACTACCCGCCGCTTCGCGAAGCGCCGAAACCGGGCCAGCTCCGGACCGGCGCGCATACCGACTACGGCGCGCTGACGATCCTGGCGATGACCGAGGCGGATGGCGCGTTGGAAGTCCGCATGCCTGACGGCGTCTGGCACCCGGTCCGGCCGGCCCGCGGCGCGCTGGTGGTCAATCTCGGCGACATGATGGCGCGCTGGACCAACGGGCGCTGGACCTCGACCCTGCACCGCGTCGCCAATCCGCGCGACCTCGGCAGCGCCCGGTCGCGGCGGCAGACCATCGGCTATTTCATGCATCCCGATTACGATGCGCCGATCGTCGCGATCCCCTCCTGCGTGCCGGAGGGCGAGGCGCCGCGGTTCCCCACGATCTCGGCCGGCGAACACATCGCGATGAAGATCGCGGCCAGCCATGACGGCGCGGAGGTCGCCCGGGACACGGGGTAAGCCTGGCGCCGATTTCTCGCCGGGATCGCGGCCCGAATCGCGTCTAGGCATTCGTTCCCCCATGGGCGGTGGCCATCGAACGCAATCCCGTGCAGTATGTATCGTCGTAGCGGACCCATCGCGGCGCACAGAAGTCGGTCCCAGGTCAGGCAGAGCGATGGTTCGCCCGATCCGAACCAATGAATCAAGGGCTGGCCCGCCGCCCTGACGACATACCGCCCTTGGACAATGGGGAGAGGAAAAATGACGAATTCGGCACATAGGTCGATCGCCGCGCTTGCCGCGATGCTGATTGCGTGCGGCGTCTCGCTGGGCGCTGCCGTCGCGCAGACGACCAATGTCAAGTTCGTGCTCGACTGGACCTGGCAGGGCCAGCACGGGATCTGGACCCTGGCGCAGGATAACGGCCACTTCGCGGCCGAGGGCCTGGACGTCACCATCGACCGCGGCTTCGGATCCGGCGACACGATCGCCAAGGTGGCCGCCAAGACCTACGACATCGGATTCGCCGAAGGCAATTTGCTGTTGAAGTTCAACGCGGTGAATCCGAACGATCAATTGATAACGGTGATGATCATCTTCGACGCGTCGCCGAACGCGGTGATCTTCCTCAAGAAGAGCGGCATAAAGGGGCCGAAGGACATGGAGGGCAAGGTGTTCTCCACGACCAAGAACGACGCGACAAACCTGATTTTCCCGATCTTCGCCAAAGCGAACAAGCTCGACCTCGGCAAGATCGGCCTCAAGCACGTCGCGTCCAATCTGCGGGATACGCTGGTCCTGAAGGGCCAGGCCGACGGGACCCTCGGCTGGGCGACCACGGCGGTGATGAACATGATGGCCGCCGGGGTGAAGCGAGAGGATATCGGCTACCTGGCATTCAGGGATTACGGTGTCCGGATGTTCAGCAGCGGCATTCAGGTGCGCAAGGACTTTGCCGACAAGCATCCCGACGTGGTGCGCGGCTTCGTCCGTGCGACCATGAAGGGCATCAGGGACATGGTGGCCAACCCCGGGGCGGCGATCGCGTCGGTCAAGAAACGCGATCGCCTGCTGGACGAGCGGATCGAATTGATCCGCTACAACCTGATCCGCGACGTCGCCCTGGCCACGCCGCATGTCAAGGCGAACGGGATCAGCACCGTGGGCCGCGAGCGTTTCGAGCTTGCCGCGCGCCAGGTTGCCGACGCCTTCAACCTGAGCGGCAGCGTCAAGATGGAAAACACCTACACCGACCGGTTCCTGCCCGCGAAATCGGAGCGGATGCTTCCGCGCTAGTGTCCCGGTTGGGAAGTTCGTCGTCTTTCTGTGCCGTACCCCTCCACCCGTAATGCCCGGACTCGTTCCGGGCATCCACATCCGGGAATCGCCCCCGGCCGCTTATTTCGAGGGGGCGGGCCGCGTGGATGGCCGGAACACCCCCGGACTCGTTCCGGGGGCGAGCCATGACGTGGTGGGGACAGGATTCGAAATCACCCGCATTTGTGAGACAGGACACTAGCCGAGGACGCGAGCGGCCGCTGGCTCCGGCCCGGGGATTTAGCGGCCGTCGGCGGCGCGCGGCCAGCGCTTGAGCAATCCGCGCTCCGCCGCAATCGACCACAGCTTTTCGAGGGCCCGGGCGGCGCGGTCCATGATGTCGTTCGCGTCGGCGCGGAGGAACGTCCCGTCCCGCACCAGAATCTCTCCGTCCACCATGACGGCCGATATATCGGCGCCCGAGCCGTTCCAGACCAGCGCCCGCAGGGGATCCCACACCGGAAAAAGGTGGGGTCGGCGCATATCGACGACGATGAGATCGGCCTTGGCGCCGGGCGCGATGACGCCGAGGTCTTCGCGTCCCAGCGCGGCGGCGCCGCCCGCGGTGGCCGCCGAGATCAGATCGAAGGCGGAGCCGGCGTCGCCGCGCCCGGAATGGGTCTTGGCAAGAAGTCCAGACGCGCGGAACTCCGACAGCATGTCCAGGCAATAGCCGTCGGTGCCGAATCCGAGGCCGACGCCGCTTTCGCGAAAGCGATGATAGGGCGCGGTCACCCCGACCCGGGCATAGGTCAACGGACAGGTGGCCAAGGTGGCTCCGGTATCCCGCAAGATCGCCAGATCGGTATCGGTAGCGTAGATGCAATGGCCGGCCACGACGTCGGGCCCGAGAAATTCGAGGTCGCGGAGGTGTTCGATCGGGGTCTTGCCATGCCGGGCGCGGATGGTGTCGACCTCCAGCGGGCTCTGCGCAACGTGGATCGAAACCGGACAGCCCAGATCGGTGGCGGCGGCGCGCACGGCGCGCAGCAGGTCCGGCGCGCAGGTGTCCACCCCGTGCGGGGCGAGCCCGACCCTGACACGGCCGTCCGGACCCTCATCGTAGCGACGGAACATCTCGATCGCGCGCTCGAGCCCGGTATCGGCTCCCGCCCCGCCATAGGTGGGACGGCCCTCGGCATCGACGCCGGGGCTGGGCGACGACCATTGGTAAGGGCAGCCATAGGCGCGAATTCCCATCCGGCCTGCCACGTCGAAGAAGAAATCCTGGTTGATGCGCCACATGTCCAGGATCGTCGTCGAGCCGGTCATGATCAGTTCGAGGATCGCGATCTCGACGATCGCGCGCTGCTCGTCCCGATCCAGCACGTCGACCGCCATCTCGCCCATCGGCAGCAGGAAGCTGTACACGTAATTGCCGCCTAGCGTCGCCTCGCTTACGTCTTCGATGAGCCCGCGGAACACCGGCGCGCTAAAGCTGTGGTTGTGGATGTTGACGAATCCCGGCAGCACCAGAGCCTGATCGAACTCGATCGCGTCGTCGGTATCCGCCGGGCGCTCGCCGGTTACCGCCGCGATGGTGGAACCCTCGACGACGACATACCGGTTTTCGACAATTTCGGGTCCGTTGTCGGTAGCCGCCAGGATCCAACGCCCGGGAATCACGGTGCGCTTGTCGGGTCTCATGCCGTCCGCTCCATTTCGTTCGAAGTGCGGCAGGGCCGATCAGCTCCCGGCCGCGGGTATGTCCAGCTTCCGCGTGGCCCATCCGGTGAACCGCCGTTCGAGATGCGCGAAGATCGCATAGATTCCCACCCCCATGAGGGCGACCACCACGAGTCCGGCAAAGACGAGGGCCACATCGAATCTCGAGCTGGCCGAGATCATCAGGAAGCCGATCCCGGAGTTCGACGCAATCGTTTCCGAGACCACCGAGCCAACCAGCGCCAGCGTTATCGCAACCTTCAGCGAGGCGAAAAAATAGGGCAGCGTACCGGGGAGGCCGATCTTCAACAGGATGTCCGACCGTCGCGCCCCGAGCGAGCGGAGCACATCCTCGAGCTCCGGCTCGATCGTCGCCAGGCCGGTGGCGACGTTCACCAGGATGGGAAAGAATGCCAACATGAACGCGGTGATGATGGCGGGGATTTCTCCGATCCCGAACCAGATCACGAGCACCGGAACGATGGCCACTTTCGGTATGGAATTGAACGCGATCAGCAGCGGGTACAGACCGCTATAGACGACCCGCGACGCGCCGATGGCGATCCCGAGAAGCATGCCGCCTGCTACCGCCAGGCCGAACCCGACCAGGGTGGTGAGCAAGGTCCAACCCGCGTGGTACCCGATTTCGGCATACCATTTCACCAGGCTTTCGCCGATCACGCTCGGCGAGGGCAGGATGAATTCGGGAATGGCGAGCGCGAAAGAGGCCAGTTCCCACAGACCCAACGACGCCAACGTCACGACCCAGGGCATGGCCTTTTCCAACCGGCGGCGGTCGGTCATGATGCGCGCTCGGGGCTGTCGCGATTTCGCACTTTCGAACGGTAGCGTCGGTCGGGGACAGGGACAAGCTCCCGGACTTTGTCGGTCGTCGAAAGGTCGGCACGGTTTCCCGCCGGCACACCGTCCGCTCGAATCCGGGGAGCAGCAGGCATGGCGCCGAACGGTCCAGCCGGGAAGCGGGCGGGCGCACAAGCCGTGGCCGAAGGTATCGCGGTTCTCGGCCGATGGGTTGCCGAGGCCGATTTCGCCTCCTTGCCCGACGCGGTATGGCGCCGCGCCGCGCTGGTCGTAGCCGACGATCTCGCCGCCGTCGTCGCGGCCCGCGACGAGCCGGAGCTGCGGCCGCTCCACGAACAACTCCTGCGCCGCGGCGCGGCGCCGGAGGCGACGGTGTTTCGCGGCGGCCGGCCGCGCACCGACCGGTATTCCGCCGCCGTCGCGAACGGCATGGCGGCCGGTTGGTGCGAGCTGGACGAGGGCTATCGCCAGGTGCCCTGCCATGGCGGGTTGTACGTCCTGCCCGCGCTGTGGGCCGAGGCGGAAGCCGAGGGGCGTACGGTGCGGGAGATGCTGTGCGCGCTGGCGATCGGCTACGAGGTGGTCACCCGTTTCGCCCGCGCGTTCCCGTTCCCGGAGCCGATGCTTCATCCTCACGCGACGTTGCCGGCGATCGGGGCCGCGGCCGGCATCGCCGCCATGCGTCGACTGGAAGAGGAAACCCTTCTCGACGCCATCACCGCGGCGTCCACGATGGTGGCGCCGGGTCCGTTCGATCACGCCGTGGACGGGGCACTGGTCCGGAACGTGTGGGCCGGCGTCGGCGCCTGGATCGGCCTTCGTTCGGTCGACTGGGCCGGCTTCGGCATCTGCGGTGCGGCATCTTCGCCTTACGACGTGTTTGTCGGCGGTCTGGGGGCGGAGTCTCGACCGAGCGAGCTTACGGCGGGTCTCGGCCGGTCCTGGGGCATCGTGGACGGCTTCCACAAGATCTATGCTTGCTGCCAATACGCGCACGCTGCGGTGGAGTCGTTGGAAGAATTGCTGGCGCGACGACCGGACGTCGAGGCCTCAAGCGACATCGAGCGCATAGTCGTGGAGACCCATTGGCGTGGGCTTGCCCTGGGCAACAAGCGGCCGGCGACAAGCCTTGCCGCAAAGTTCTCATTGCCGCACATCGTGGCCAGCGTCAGCCATCTCCGCCACACCGGCGCCGAGGCGTTCTCCGCCGCCACCTTGACCAATCCGGCAATCGCCGCGCTGCGCGAGCGCGTCGAGCTTGCCTCCTACCGGCCCGAACCTCCGCGCCCCGAGGACCGACCCGCCCGGGTCGCCTGGCTTCTGCGGACCGGCGAACGTCTCGAGGCGGAATGTCGAAGCGCGCGGGGCGGCCCGGACCGTCCGTTCGCGCCGTCGGAGATCCTCGAGAAGTTGCTCGGGATTACGGCCCCGGTCTACCCGCGGATGGCTGAAACCTGCCAGTCCCTAGTCGCGCTGGACGACGCCCTTCTGGACATGACGTGGACCGATGCGGTGACGCGAATGACCGCCGGCGCGCCGTCATGACCGCGCCCGGATCGGCACGAGACCGGGCGGAGATCGAACCCGATCACGGATCAACCGGGATGAGCGCTCCGGTGTCCCGCGCCGGCCACGTCTTCCCATTTGGGCATCGCCAGCCTGAATCGCTTTCCGAGCCTGGCGTAGCCGCTGCCGGATAAACGGCACACGGGATCGAGAAGCGTCGGGTCCACGCGGCCGTTCCGCCACACCCCGGGATCGATATGTATGTGGACCACGCGGCCGAACACGAGAGTCGCGTCGCCGAGGGTCATCTCGTCGACGAACACGCACTCCAGATGCGCCTTGGCCTGCCCGATCCGAGGGGGTACCACCTTCGCCGACGGAACCGCCGTCAATCCGCTCCAGTCGAACTCGTCCTCGCCGGCGGGGCAGTCGGTCGAGGTGAAGACCATGTCCTCGAGGACTTCCATCGTCACGATGTTGAGCACGAACTCCCTGGTGGCCCGAATGTTTCGCACCGTGTCCTTGACCCCGGTCGAGCTGACCATGACATGCGGCGGGTCGGCGGCGACCGCATTGAAAAACGAGTGCGGTGCGATGTTGCGCACGCCGTCCGCGGACAGGCTCGAAATCCAGGCGATCGGCCTCGGAATGACGAGATCCGTCAACAGGTGGTAGGTCTCCTGGGCTGGCCATTCCGATGGTTCAAGCTCCAGGGGCCGATTGAGTAGTTCCGGGGGGCGGGCGCGGGACGATGTCATCCTCGACTCCTCGATACCGGCGCCGCGCGGGTCGAGCGGGTTCGACCGTCTCGATGCCTGTCCTTCCGCGCCCGACAACACCATCGGCGGGCCGGAGAAGAAATATCTTTCCATCGGTGGCGGGTCGTACCTACGATCGGTTGCGAACAGGAGGCTGTCCGGGAAATGCCGGATGGAGCGGGCAACGTCGGGAGGAAGGCATGCTGCGTCGTTTGATCGATGGAGCGGTGTTGATCGCTCTGGCCTGGTTCTTGCTGGTGCGGCTCGACGCCGGTGAGGCGGTACTGGGGCTGACCATTGCGGCGGTCATAGTCTTCACCGCCTGGCGCATCCATCGGCTGTGGCGAAAGTACCGGGTTCTGCTTGGCGAGCTGGCGGCCGCGGAAGCGGCGAAACTGTCGGACGATCCGAAAGAGGTCGAACGCGCCGACCGGATCTTGCGCGAGCGCCGCATGATGCACGCTGCCGAGATGACCCTGATGAGCGGCTTTATCCTTGGGGGCGCGGCCAGCGATCACGCGCCGATGGAGCATGGCGTGGGCCACGACGGGATCGGCGGCGACGGGGCCGGTGGATTCGGGGGCTTCGATGCGGGCGGTGGCTTTGGCGACGGCGGGGGCTGAACGGAGCGGCTCCATCCGGGGGATCCCGATCCCGCCGCGAATGCGCGGGCCGTCGATTGACTCGTCCGAGCGCCGGCCTCTACGCTGAATCCGGTTTTCACGCAGCGGGACGATGCGTCGCTCGCCACCCCGGAGCGCAGTCGATCGATGACACCCCGGCAGATCGCCGAAACGCTCGGGCGCTATCCCACCGCGACGATTTACGAGGCCGCGGGGAAACGTGGCGACATGTCGCCGGATATTCGCCCCATCGTGCCCGGCGCGGGGCTTTCGGGGATCGCCTATACGGTAAAGACATTTCCCAGCGACACGACCGGCGTGCTTCGCGCCCTGGACGATGCACCGCCCGGTTCCGTGCTGGTGATCGACGCGGGCGGAACCGACCGGGGGGCGGTGTGGGGCGGCACGTCGTCCCTGGTCTGCGGCTTGCGCGGCCTGACCGGTTGCGTGACCAATGGCTGCGTGCGGGATGTGGACGATCTGGTCGCCGCGGGCATCGCCGTCTATGCGGCCGGGGTCGCGGCCCGCGGATCGGTCAAGAATCACGAAGGATGGCGCGGCATTCCGGTATCGGTCGGCGGGCTAGCCGTCTCGCCGGGCGACTATGTCGTGGGCGACAGCGACGGCATCGTGGTGGTGCCCTCGGCCGAGGGCGCGGAGCTGTGCGATCGCGCGCACGATCAGCGGCGGATCGAACGCGAGCGCGACTCGCGTATCCGCAATGGCGAGTCGCTGGCGAGCGTACTCGGCCTCGCCGCGCCGGAGTAGCGGCGGTTGGGCAAGACGATAACGGAAAAGGTCCTGTCGCGGGTGACCGGGGACGACGTCTCCGCCGGCGATATCGTCTACCCGGAGCCCGAGCTGGTCACGATCCACGACTGGTATGTGGTCAATTTCGACAGGGCGCTGGCGGAGCTCGGCGTCGACCGGCTCTACGACCCCGACAAGGTGCTCATCTGCACCGACCACGAGCCCGTGGCGGTCAGCCCGCAGGCCACGGAACGGCAGAAGAAGGTTCGTGAAATCGTCGCGAAATACGGCATCAGGCACTTCTTCGACGCCGGGAGGGGCGGACACGGCCACGTGTTCCCGGTCGAGATGGGGTTCGTCAGGCCCGGCATGTTCGTCGAAGCCTACGATGTGCATGTGACCAATTTCGGCGCCGTCGGAGCGCTCGCCATCCCGATGCTGATCGAGATCACCGAGGTCCTGGCGTGCGGATCGGTGTGGCTGCGAACGCCGGAGACGGTGCGCGTCGACCTGACCGGGGAGCTGTCGCCGGGTACCGGCATTCGCGATGTCGCGCAAAGGCTGATCCGCGACCTCGGCGCCGAGCGGGTCGACTATTCGGTCGTCGAGTATGGCGGACCCGCGCTCGCGTCGATCGACATCGCGGGCCGGCATACGCTGTGCAACACACCGATCGACATCGGCGCCAAGTCGGTCCTGGTCGAGCCCGACCAGACAACGCTCGATTACCTGTCCGGCCGGGTGGACGGCCCGGTGGAGCCGGTCGTCTCGGACTCCGATGCCGTGTTCCGCGAAGTCGTCGAGTACGACCTCGACGTGCTCGAACCGCAAATCGCCGTGCCGCCCACGCCGGACTGTGTCGTCGGCGTCTCCGAGGTCGCCGGCCGGGCGGTCGACCACGCGTTCATCGGCTCGTGCGCGGCGGCCAACCTGGCCGACTTGCGGGCCGCCGCGGAGATCCTGTCGGGCAACAGGGTTCATTCCCGGGTTCGCTTCATCGTCACGCCGGGCACGCAGGAGGTCATGGCCGCGGCGGAGACCGAGGGGCTGCTGCGCCTGTTCGCCGAGGCCGGTGCGATGATCACCCAGCCCGGCTGCGGCCCCTGCGCCGGGGGACGCATCGGCGGCGTTACCGACGGCGAGACGTCGATCAACACCGGCACGCGCAACGACTACGGGCGGCTCGGCTCGCAGACGGCCGATATCTACCTCGCCAGCGCGGCGACGGTGGCGGCGTCGGCGGTGACGGGACGGATCACCGACCCCAGGGTCCTGCTCAACTGAAGGGCCGGACACCGGTCCGGAGAAAAAGGTCGTGAACTGGATCTACAGGGGAAAGTGCTGGAAGTTCGGCGACAATCTCGGAATCGACGGGGATGTCATGCCGCTGCGTTTCGCAATTGAGCGCGAGCTGGACCCGACGATCCTGCGCGACTGGCTCATGACCGGCGTCGATCCCGATTTCCCGCGCAAGGTATCGCCCGGCGACATCATCGTGGCCGGCAAGCGTTTCGGCCAGGGAAACCCGCATATCCAGGGCTTTCTCGGCATCGTCGGGCACGGGCTGGGGCTGGTTGCCGAGAGTATCCCGCGGGGCAGCTTCCGCAACGCCATCAATGCCGGACTGCCGTTCCTGTCCGGCTGCACGGGCGTGACAGGCGATGTCGAGACCGGCGACGACCTGGAGGTCGATTTCCGGACGGGGGCGTTCCACAACCTGACGCGCAACCTGTCGCGCAGCTTCCCGCCGCTGGACGCGCGGCTTCAGGCCATCGTCGAAGCCGGCGGCTGGCGTCCCAATCTGGAAAGACGTCTCGCTCGACTGCGGGCCGGCGGATCCGTGGTGGCGTGACCGAGCCGCGCAACGGCGGCGAATCCGCCTACCGCATCGGCATAGACGTCGGCGGCACCTTCACCGACGTCGTCCTGATCGACAATTCCACCGGGGAGGTCTCGGTCGCCAAGCTCCTGAACCGGCACGACGACCGGGCGGAAACCGTGGTGCAGGCCGTGGAACGCCTGCTCGACCGGGCCGGCGTGGCCGCCGAAGAGCTCGGCTGGATCGGCCACGGTACGACGATCGCCACCAACGCAGTGATCGAGCGCAAGGGCGCGAAGACCGCGTTGATGACCAACCGGAATTTCAGGGACATACTCGAAATCGGCCGCTTCGCGCGACCCGCGGAGCTGATCTACCGGATCCACGAGGACAAGCCCGCACCCCTGGTGCCGCGCCGTCTGCGCCTCGGGGTGGCGTGCCGCATAGACCGTCACGGCGCGGTGGTGGCCGAGCTCGACGAAGGGGACCTCGACCGCGCCATCGCCGCGATCGCCGAGGAGCGGGTCGAGAGCGTCGCCGTGTGCTTCCTGTTTTCGTTCCTCAACCCGTCGCACGAGGAAACGGTGCGGGAACGCCTGCGGGACGCGCTTCCCGATCTCGACATCGTGCTGTCGAGCGAAATCCTGCGCGAGTTCCGGGAGTTTCCCCGAACTTCGACCACCGTGTTCGCCGCCTATGTGGCGCCGGTGCTGCGGACCTATATCTCCGGGCTGACCGACCGGTTGGCGGATCGCGGCATCGCCTGCCCGCTCTATGTCTTCCAGTCGAGCGGCGGGGTGGCCACGCCCGACATCGTCATGCGCAACCCGGCGCTGACCATGCTGTCCGGTCCGGCGGGCGCGGTCGTCGGCGCGGCCCAGCTCTGCGGACAGGCCGGCTACCGCGACCTCATCACCATGGATATCGGCGGCACCTCGCTCGACACCTGCCTGGTTCGCGGTTCCGTGGCGGAAGCGACGACCGCGCGCGAGATCGACATGTTCCCCCTCGCGATCCCGATGCTCGACGTGCACACGATCGGCGCCGGCGGCGGCAGCGTGGTGCGCGTCGACGATGTCGGCCGGGTCAAGGTGGGGCCGGAGAGCATGGGCGCGAGGCCGGGCCCGGCCTGTTACGGACTCGGCGGCGACAGGGCCACCCTGACCGACGTCAACCTGACGATGGGGCTGATCGATGCGGAGGGGTTTGCCGGCGGCGAAGTACCGCTCGACCGCGCGCGCGCCGAAGCGGTCGTCGAGCGCGAGGTCGCCCGGCCGCTCGGGGTCGACATCGGCGACGCGGCGGCCGGCGTCTACCGGATCGCCACCGCCCAGATCGCGGAAGCGATCGGTACGGTGACCGTCGAACGGGGCAGCGACCCACGTGACTTCGACCTGGTGGCGTTCGGCGGCGGCGGACCGCTGCATGCCGCCGCGGTCGCCCGCGAGCTCGGCGTGGGCCGCGTCATCGTGCCGCTTCATCCCGGCCTGTTCTCCGCGCGCGGTATCGCCACCGCCGACTTCAGCCACGACTACATCCAGTCGGTCGTGCGACCGCTCGCCGAAATGCGGGTCGGCGACGCCGTCGCGGTTGCGAATACACTGACGCGGCGCGCGGTCGGCGATCTCGACGCCGAGGGTATCGCCGAAGATCGGCGGGAGCTGTCGCCCGCCTTCGATCTGCGCTATGTCGGCCAGTCGACCGAAATCGCCGTACCCCTGCCGGGCGGCGTCGAATCGCTCCCGGACGGCTTCGCCGCCGTCGAGGAGGTGTTCCACGATCTGCACGAGCGTTTGTACAGCTACCGGGTTCCCGGCGAGCCGATCGAACTGGTCAACATTCGACTGCGCGCCGTGGGACGGGTTGCGAGACCCCCGCTCCCGACGATGGTGAGTTCGGAAGCCACGCCGGAACCGGTCGGCGAACGGCTTGTGCTGCTGCCGGACGGGACGAATGCCCGGCCTGTCGCGGTTTACCGGCGCGACCGTCTCGTGCCCGGGACCTCGTGGGCCGGTCCGGCGATCGTCGAAGAACCCTCGTCATCGACGCTGATCCTGGAGGGGATGACGGCGACGGTGGACCCCTACGGCAACATGATCATAGCCCTGGGCGGCGGAGAGGAGACATCGTGACGGTCGATGCCTTTACGCTCGCGGTGATCCACGGTTCGCTGATCGCGATCGCGCGGGACATGAAGATCATGACCATGCGCACCGCCTATACCCAGCTCTGGAAGGAGCAGGGAGACCTTTCCTGCTGCCTGATGAACGGCGACGGCGAGATCATCGCCCAGGACCCCAACGGCTTTCCCATCCACGTGACCACGATGCCGCTGCAATTGCAGGGGGCGGTAGCCGCGATCGGACGCGAGAACCTGCGACCCGGCGACGTGCTCGCCACGAACGATCCGTTCATCGGCGGCACCCACCTGCCCGACGTCCTGATCGCGCGTCCCGTGTTCCACGAGGGCACGCTCTATGCCTTTGCCTGCAATCGCGGCCACTGGGCGGATATCGGCGGCATGGGACCGGGCAGCTATTCGCCGGCAACCTCCGATATCCACCAGGAAGGCATCTTCATTCCGCCGGTAAAGCTGTTCGAGGCGGGGCGGCCCAACCCGGGCGTGCTCGAGATGATCATGTCGAACATCCGCAACCGCCCGGTCGGACTCGGCGATCTGCGGGCGCAATACGCCTCCTGCGAAACCGCGGAGCGCCGATTGGCCGGTCTGGTCGCGCGATACGGCCCAGCCAGGCTGAGGGCGGCGATGACTGACATCGTCGCGCGCTCGGAACGGATGACGCGAGCCCGCATCGCCGAATTCCCGGACGGGGACTACCATGCCCGCGACTGCCTCGACGGCGACGGTCGGTCGGACGCGAAAGCCTGGGTCGACGTCGGCATCCGGATCCGCGGCAGCGACATCGTGGCCGACCTGACCGGCAGCAGCCACCAGTCATCGGGCGGGATGAACTGTTCTCACTCCGCAACCGCGTCGGCCGTGCAATACGCCGTCAAGTCGATCACGGATCCGGAAAATCCCCCCAATGCGGGGAGCTACCGGCCGATTGCCGTCAAGACCCGGCCCGGCTCGCTGGTCGATGCATCGAAGCCGGCTTCCATGGTGGGTTTCGGCGAAGTCTGCTACCGCGTGCTCGACACCACCTTGGCGGCGATCGCCGGCGCCGTCGGCCGGCGTGGGATCGCTAGCGGTTCGGGCTCGACCGGCACCGTCGTCGTCGCCGGCCGCCGGGAGCGGGAAGAAGGCGAGAACTACTTCGCCACGCTCGAGCTGTCGTCGGGCGCCTATGGCGCGCGCGCCGCGCGCGACGGGATCAACGCGATCCGCTACGGCCCCGGCAACGCCGGTCACATCCCCATCGAGGCCGACGAGATCGAGAACCCGCTGTTCTTCGAAGCCTACGAGATCGTGCCCGATACGGGCGGCGCGGGGCGGTTCCGCGGCGGCAACGGCTTCGTCCGGGCCTTTCGCGTCCTGTCCGGCCGCGCCCAGCTCTGCCTGTGCGCGGACCGCCACGAGACGCCGCCGCCCGGCCTTTTCGGCGGGCAGCCCGGCGCGACGGCGCGTTACGTCCTCGATCCCGGCTCCGACCGCGAACGGACCCTGCCCAGCAAGACGCCCTATATCGACCTCGATGCGGGCACGCTGGTCCATCTGCAATCGGCCGGCGGCGGCGGTTACGGAGACCCGCGCGAGCGCGATCCGGCGCTTGTCGCCGAAGACCTCAGGAACGGCTACGTCACCGAAGCCCGGGCGGAGGCGGCGTACGGTTATCGCGCCAGGGACAAGGGATAACCAGCGTGTAGGAAGCGGACAGTCAGGGGGAGGACCACCATGCCGCACGTCACCGCCGATGACGGGGTCAGGCTCTACTACGAGGAGGCGGGCAGCGGCCGGCCGATCGTGTTCGTCCACGAGTTCGCCGGCGATCACCGTTCCTGGGAGCCGCAGCTGCGCCATTTCGCCCGCACCCATCGCTGCATCGCCTTCAACGCGCGCGGCTACCCGCCGTCCGACGTTCCCGAGGATCCGGAGATGTACAGCCAGGACCGCGCGCGCGACGACGTGCTGGCGATCCTCGACAGGCTGGGCATCGAGCAGGCCCACATCAACGGCCTGTCGATGGGAGGATTCGCGACGCTCCATTTCGGCCTTGAATATCCCGAACGCGCGCTGTCGCTCGTGGTGGCCGGCTGCGGCTACGGCGCCAGGGCCGACGCGCGCGAGCGGTTCGTTCGCGAGACCACCGAGGCCGCGCAACGCATGGAAGACGAGACCATGGCGGTGTTCGGCAGGGTCTATGCGCTGGGTCCGACCCGGGTTCAGTTCCAGAACAAGGATCCGCGCGGCTGGCAGGAATTCACCGACCGGCTTTGCGAGCATTCCAGCCTGGGCTCGGCCAACACCATGCGAGGCGTGCAACGCCGCCGGCCGTCGCTGTTCGACCTGGAGGACAGGATGCGCGCGCTGACGGTGCCGACCCTGGTGGTCAACGGCGACGAGGACGACCCGTGCCTCGACGCCGGGTTGTTGATGAAGCGGACCATCGCCTCCTCGGTGCTGGTGCTGCTGCCGCGCACCGGGCATTTGTGCAATCTCGAGGAGCCGGCGCTCTACAACCAGTTCTGCGGCGACTTCATGGCGCGGGTCGAGGCCGGGCGCTGGGAGGCGCGCGACCCGCGCTCGATGACCGACGCGATCATCTCGACCAAGGAGACGTAGCCGGCTCAGGCGATGTGCAGGCGGGCGCGGCCGCCGGGCCAGCCGACGGTCACGTCCCGGCCGGGCTCGAACGCTTCGTCGCTCGGTTCCCCCGAAATCACGCGCGCGACGATCTCGGTGCCGTCGGGCAAGCGCACCAGATGGGAGATGGTCAGCCCCAGATATATCGCCTCGACATAGGTCGCGGGCATGACCTGCCATGATGCGTCGGGCTCTCCATCGACGATGCGCAGCAGCTCGGACCTGACCGACAGAGCCACCCCGTCCCCCTTCGCCGCAGCCACGCCGTGCGAGGGGACGTCGACGCTGGCGAATCCGAGATCCACGGTTACCCGTCCGTCCGAAATATCCGCGACCGCGCCGTCCAGCACGTTGTTGTCGCCGATGAACTCGGCGGTGAAGCGCTTCTGCGGCGTCTCGTAGATGTCGCGCGCCGTCCCCTCTTCCACCAGCTCGCCATCGGCGATGATGGCGATGCGGTCGGCCACGGTCAGCGCCTCTTCCTGGTTGTGGGTGACGTGGATGAAGGTGATGCCGACCTTTTCCTGGATACGCTTGAGCTCCAGGCACATGTCCTTGCGCAGCTTGGCGTCGAGCGACGCGAGCGGTTCGTCGAGCAGCAGGATGTCGCGTTCCAGCACCAGGGACCGGGCGAGCTGCACGCGCTGCTGCTGACCGCCCGACAGCTCGTGCGGCATGCGCCGGTTGTAGCCCTCCAGCCCGACCATCGCGAGCATCCGTTCCACCTTGTCGCGGATCTCGCCGGGCGGTGCCTTGAGCAGCTTCAGCCCGTAGGCGACGTTGCGCTCCACGTTCATGTGCGGGAACAGCGCGTAGTTCTGGAACACCATCGAGGTGGGCCGCCGGTTGGGCGGCAGGTGGCTTACATCCTCGCCGTGCAGGTATACGCTGCCGGCGCTCGGCCGCAGGAACCCGCCGATGAGGCGCAAGAGCGTCGTCTTGCCGCCGCCACTCGGTCCCAGCAGCGCGTAATACTGGCCGCTCTCGATCGAGAAGCTGACCGAATTAAGTGCCCGGACGGGGCCGTAGTTCTTGGCCAGGTCCGCGACTTCGACGGCGATGTCGGAAGATTGGGTCATGCTGCTCCTCAACTCGACATCACCGGCTCGGCCATGGCCCGCGCCCTGCGCTCCAGCCGTTCGGTGCGCAACAGGGTGAAGACGATCACCGATCCGATCACCAGCATCGAGACGATGCTCATGATCCCCGCCATCGCGTAGGATTCGCCGGACATGCCGATATTGAGCATCTGCGCGACCAGGACGTTGGAAAACGTGTCGAACCCGCCCTTGAGCAGCGCCGTGCGCACCGCCTCGTTGAACGACAGGATGGTGACGAAGGCGCACGAGCTGAACACGCCCACCCGGATCTGGGGAAACTCGACCTGCCAGAAGGCCTGCCAAGCGGTGGCGCCGCAGCCGCGCGCGGCCTCGGTCTGCTGCACCCGATAGCGCGACATGGTGATCAGGATGACGATGAACGCGTAGGGGTGGACATAGATGACCTGACCGATCAGCGCGGTCAGGAACCCGAGGTCGAACCAGCCGTCGAACCAGTAGACGCCGAGCGCTTCGTCGAGCCACACGAAGCCGTTGGCGAGGTTCTTGAAGAAGACCAGGAGGCTCGACCCCATGATGTCGGCCGGCACGAAGAGCGGCGACAGCATCAGCGCCACGAAGGCGACCTTGCGGCGGGTGCGCTTGTAGAACTTGGCGGAAAGCAGCGCCATCGGGATGGTCACGGCGATCGCCGCCAGCGCCAGCCAGACCGTCCATTTGAGCGATACCACCAGCAGCGTGTCGCCGAGCACCACCCGGTACCAGTCGAAGGTGAAATCGTAGATTCTGGCGCCGAAGCCGTGCTGATTGAACGAGATGTGGATGGTGTAGAAGACCGGCATCAGCAGCGCGAAGACCACCCCCAGCAAATAGAGCCACTTCAGGCGGATGTTCCAGGGGTTGGCGAAGTCGTCGTACACGGCCGGCTCAGCTGATGGGTTCGAGGATCTTGGTGAGGTCGAATAGCCGGTGGCCGATATAGAGCAGGGCCACGAGGGTGACGATCATGATCGTGCTGATCGCCATGGCCAGCGGGAAATCGAGCGCCACGATGGCCTGGTTGGCGATCAGCCCTGCGTTCACCGCGCCCGGCCCGCCGAGAAGGGTGGGCACCAGCGCCACGCCAAGCGAATTGACGAAGATGAAGACGGAGCCCGCGAATATGCCGGGCGCCGCGAGGGGCAGAATGATGTGGGTAAACAGGCGAACCCGGCCGGTGCCGAGGTCGTCGCAGACCTCGAAGATGTAGTTCTGCACCGCCTCCAGCGCGAGGAAACCGGCGAAAATCATGAACGGAAGGAAGGACATCACGTCGCCGATGATCACCCCCAGCGGCGAATAAAGGATCACCGTGATCGGTTCCGAGATGATGCCGAGGTCCGTCAGCACCGAATTGACCACCCCGTAGCGCCCGAGCACCGGGCGCATGGCGAACACCCGCACCAGCTCGGAAATCATGAACGGCAGGATGAAGAGCAGAATCACCCGGTGCTGCGCTACCTTGGTGACGCGCCGGCGGATGAACACGGCGATGGGGAACCCGATGGCGAATGAGATCACCACCGAGGCGGCGCCGTGCAGCATGGAGAACAGGTAGTTCTCCGCCCGGGCGGAGGAGAAGAAATTGTCGTAGGCGAACAGGGTGAAACCCGGCTCCATCCAGAACTGGGTCCGCTCGAAAACGCTCCACACCACGGTCAGCGTCATCGGCGCGGCGAAGAACAGCACGAAGAACGCGATCGGGACGTAGAACACCCATTTCTGGATGCCGTCCTCGCCGAGAACTTGCCGCCACCAGACCGGAGGGGCCGGGATGACCCGGCCCCTCCCTGGCGGAGACGGCCCGGAGGCCGTTCCTGAACTCACGACCGGTCAGGCGGCCTGCAGGCGCGCCCACCAGTCCTGGTAGGCCCGGATGTGCTTGGGGAACACGTTCTGCCACGCATTGCCCTTGGTCGCGAAACGCGCGGTCTTGCGCGTCAGGATGTCGAGGATGTCCGCCTGGACGCTGGGCGGGAAGTCCTTCGGGTTCGCCTTGATATACGCGTCGACCCCGACCATCTGCGGCTGGTAGCCGAGCGTCGCCAGCGTCCGCGAGCCGAACCAGGTCGACAGGTAGACATTGGCGAGCTTGTAATACAGGTCCTCCGCGCCGCGCTGCTTGCCGCCCTTGGTCAACATGATCATGTTGTTCCAGGTCTGGTGGCCTTCCTTCATCGTGCCGTAGCGGAGATCGGCCTTGTCGCCGGTCTTGCGGTTGGCGATGATCTGGATCGGCTCCCAGCACGACATCAGCAGCACCTCGCCGCTCGCCAGCAGGCCGACGCCGTTCTGGAACCCGTCCCAGAAGGTGCGGAACTGGCCCTTCTTCTTCCAGTCGATGAGGAACTCGCACACCCCCTGGACTTCCTTCGGAGTCATGTCGGAGGGGTTCCCGATCTCGATCTTGCCCGATTCCTTGAGATAGATCGCCATGTTGGTCAGCGTCGGACCGAAATCGTTCTGCAGCGCGACCCGGCCCTTGAACTGGGCATCGAACATCGCGCCCCAGCTGTCCGGGTGGGCGCCGATCTGCTTGAAGTCGTAGGCCATGGAGTCGGCGTTCGAGATGATCGGCGTCGAATACACCTTGCCCTTGTAGCGCAGCGTATCCGCGGCGAGCCCGCCCTCCCGGTAATGCGGCACGATGTTCTTCCAGTTGGGGATCTTGCCGGTGTCGAGGGGGACGATCGCCTTCTGCGAGGCGAGCGCGTCCTCCATGCCGCCGCCGTTGTCGGTGATCGCATCGAACAGCTTGTTGCCGTCGCCGACCACCATCTTCTGGATCGCCTCGTCGGCGCGCGCGCTCTTCGCCGTCGCCGCGATCTTGATTCCGGCCTGCGCCTCCATGGCGCTCCAGTCCTTGGCGCCCACCTTGTGCACGCCCGGATTGGCCCAGATCTTGAGCGCCTGGCCTTCCGCGGCCGTCGCGCCGGGTATGCGGCCCATGATCGCCGCCGTGCCGAGTGCCGAAGAGGCATACATGAATGCCCGGCGGGTCCATTGCATCTGGTTCATCCTGGTTCCTCCCTATGGGTTGGGCCACGCCCAACGGTTGTGTGCGCAGCGGCCTCGGCCCTTCGCGGCAACACGCGGCAGGCCGAACGGCACACTTGCCCCGCGCAAACGATAGCCGAGAAAGTGCCGAGAGGGTAGGCGGTGGCCGATCGATGTGCGTTTAACGCGGCGATTCGCCATGCGCTCGCCCAACCCGGATTTCTCACCACCGGCCGACAGAAAGCCCGCACCATGGCCGCCCCCCTCTTGTCACCCCGGACTTGTTCCGTCTATGGACGCCCCCTGCGGTGCAAGGGTTTTTTTCGGACGGTTGGGTCTGTGCGGTGTGGTGCTGTCGTCTATCCGGCCTCTGGTTGCGGCCTGTCTGGCGCCGCGGGCCTGTATGGCATACGCGGACCGGGTCCAAATCGGGGTCATGTGCTCTTCGGCACCCCGGAACAAGCTGGTTTTCCCGATCCCGTCTCATCGACCGTTTGTCCTTACCCGTCCTTGGACCCCGCCCGCACTGCCGACGGCGGCCCGCCCTGCGCCGCGCTCAGGCGGCGTTCGGCGCGGGCGCCCGGTAGTTCTCCTGTTTGGCGGTCACCGCCCAGACGATGCGCGCCATGCGGTTGGCCAGCGCGATGGCGACCGGCTTCTTCGACTTCCTGGCCAGCATGGCGGCGAGCCACGGGTCGCGGATCGCGCCGCCGCGCCCGGCGTTGCGGATCACCGACATGGCGCCGAGTACCAGGAGCCGCCGCAGATCGCGCTGGCCCATCTTGGATATCTTGCCCAGCCGCGGCTTGCCGGCGGTCGAGTGCTGGCGCGGCACCAGGCCGAGAACTCGCGCCCGCGGCGGAACCCGTCAAGCGGCGGCGCGAAAGCCTGGATCGCCATCGCGGTGACCGGCCCGACCCCCGGAATGGTCATCAGCCGGCGCGCATCCGCGTCCTGCCGCGCCTGGGCGACCACCTCCTTGTCCAGCTCGGCGATCTTCTCGTCGAGCCCGGCGATCCGCTCCACCAGCACCCCGCCGAGCGCGCGCACCGCATCCGGCAGATCGGCCTCGCCATCGGCCAGCGCCGCCGCCAGCTTGCCGACATGCGCCGGCCCCTGCGGCGCGACCAGCCCGAACTCGGCCAGATGACCGCGCAAGGCGTTGATCGCCTGGGTGCGCTGGCGAACCAGAAGATCGCGCACCCGGAACAGCATGCCGCGGCCCTGCCGGTCCACCGTC
Organism: Alphaproteobacteria bacterium; assembly: GCA_965202835.1. Taxonomy (GTDB): domain Bacteria; phylum Pseudomonadota; class Alphaproteobacteria; order MPNO01; family MPNO01; genus MPNO01. The sequence continues at coordinate 456,691 of CBDBCA010000006.1, forward strand.
TTCACCGCAACCAAGCTCATGGTCGGGCGCGACGCCGCCTCGCAGATCGCCGCGGCATCCGCCGCGTCGTTCTTCTGGCGCTTCACGTAAGGCTTCACATAGACCGGCGGCACCAGGCGAACCTCATGGCCCAGCTTCACGATCTCGCGGCCCCAGCGATGCGCCCCGCCGCACGCCTCCATCGCAACCACGCAGCCAGGCTGGCGCGCCAGAAAGCCGAGCAGCTTGCTGCGGCTCAGCGTCCGCCGAAACCCAACCGAGCCGTCCAACCGCATCCCGTGCAGCTGAAAGCTGCGCTTCGAAAGATCGATCCCGATCATGCTAACCTGTCCCATGGATGCCTCCTCCTTCAGGGGGTTCAACACACAACCACCTTGGCACATCGCGATGCCGGCAGGAGGGGGCGTCCACTCCATCGGGGTCCAGGGAAGCCGGGCGAGGGCGGTGCTTGTGGCCTTGGACCCCGGAACAAGTCCGGGCACGACGACAGGGGGCGGACGCGGCGCCGACCGTGAGGGGCGGCGGGACAGGCCGGCCGGGCGGTGTTCCCATGGCCGATCCACGCCAGCCGATCGCCCGTCAAGCAATCAGTATAAGCCCCCATTTTCCGAACTGACCGGGTCGCGGCGGTCTGTACCCACCGACCCCGGCCCCTCCCGCAAGCGGGAGGGGAGAAGGCAAGGAGGTGCTGGCGCCGCAATCCCCTCTCTCCCAGGGCTAGGGCGGATTTCTCACAAAGGGTTGGCGGTTAGAGGCGTCGGACAAGGAAAGAGGCATTGTGACAGGCACTTGTCCGGTCGCGGACCGGCTCGGCGATGCTCGCGCTCTGTCCCGCGCCCCGGCTGTCACCCCGGACTTGTTCCGGGGTCCAGCCACAGGCGCCGTTCTCGCCCGGTTTTCCCGGAACGGTGTCCGGGGCAGGCCTGGACCCCGGAACAAGTCCGGGGTGACAGCCTTGGGGTCGGCCATGCCGCGGGCTTCCTGTCGGCCGGTGGTGAGAAATCCGGGTTAGGGTGAGGGGACCTCTCGGGCGGCAGCCGGCCCCGATCGTGCCCGGTCAAAAAAAATGCTCTGGAAGAGAAGAAATTCGATCCGACCCGCTACCCGGCCCGGGGTTCGGTTGACTTGCCCGCGGGCGGGCGGGAAGATCGGTCCGGTACAATGAGAATTGTCGTTGGAATCCTGCGGCCCGCGAGGGGCGCGGGTTCCGTTCCGGCCAAGGAGGCGAGCATGAAACTGGCGAGACTTGTTTTCGGGAGCGTGATCCTTTCCTTCGCGCTGACCGCCCTGCCGGCGGCGGCGGACAGCGTTTCGTGGAAATCGGTGACCGCCTTCCCGCGCAAGCATCCGTTCAACCCGCCGCTGGACGATTTCTCCAAGCGGGCGGCGCAGTACTCGAACAACGAGATCAAGATCCGCTATATCGGCGGACCGGACGTGACGCCGGTCGACCAGCAGATGAAGGCCGTCTCGCGCGGCGTGGTCGACGTCTATTACGGCCCGATGTCCTACTTCCTCGGCGAGATTCCCGAGATCCAGGCGTTCAACGGCTCCAACCTGCACGCGATGGAGGTGCGTTCCACGGGCGGGCTCGCGCTGATGAACGAGCAGGTTCGCCGGCGCCTCGGCGCGGAGCTTCTGGGCTATTACGGGTCGGGCTACACGTTCTACGTCTACCTGACCGAGAAGCCCAAATTCGCCGCCGACGGCGCGCCCGACTTCAACGGGATGAAGATCCGGGGCGTCGCGATCTACCGCGAGTTCCTGGCGCGGTTCGGCGGCTCGGCGGTGCCGATGCACGTGGCCGAGATGTATTCCGGCCTCGAACGCGGGCTGGTCAAGGGCGCGGCGTGGATCGGCCCGGGCGTGACCAATTTCGGCTGGGACAAATTCCTGAAATACCGGCTGACGCCGGCGTACTGGCAGGGCGACATCATCATCGCCGCCAACAAGGGGAAGTGGGACAAGCTGTCGACCGCGCACAAGCGGGCGATGACCCGGGCGGCGATCGAGTCCGAGATCTGGGCGCACAGCCTGTTCGCGAAGATGAGCGCCGACGAGAAGGTCAAGCTCAAGAAGCGCGGCATGGTCGACATCGACCTGAAGGGCAAGGCGGCGGATATCTATCTCGACGCGGCCTACAACATCGGCGTTTGGAAGGCGCTCGCCAAGAACAAGATCCCGGCGGCGCTGATCGAGGACTTCCAGCGCAAGCTGTTCCGCAAGTAGCGCCGGCGGAAGTTCAGAGCCGGCGCGCCGCGCGATGCGGACACTCGCGCGGGCCTACGATTGGGTGATCACGGGGCTGGCCGTTCTCGGCGGCCTCGTGCTCGCCGCCATCTTTCTTGCCATCGTCTACGACGTCACGGTCCGGACGGCCGGCATCCCCTCGCCGCTCTGGACCGTCACGCTCGCCGAGTACGGGCTGCTGCACTCCACCCTCTACGCCACGCCCTGGGTGCTGAGGCGCAAGAGCCACGTCTTCATCACCATCTTCATCGGGCGCCTCCGGGGGACGCCCAGGCTCTGGGTCGAGCGCCTGGTCTATGTCGCGGGGATCGGGATCTGCCTGCTGCTCGCCTGGTACTCGCTCACCGTGGTGATCGCGGAATATATCCGCGGCTTCGAGGACATCCGCTCCTTCGCGATGCCGGGCTGGATCGTCACCGCGCCGGTGCCGCTCGCCTTCTTCCTGCTGGCGACCGAGTTCGCCCGCTTCCTGTTCGGGCCGGACTCGATGCTGACCGGCGATCCGACCGGCGCCGAAGGCCTCTGAGATGGAGTGGTACACCGCGGGCATCCTGATGCTCGGCCTGGTGGTCGGGCTGATGGCGCTCTCGATCCCGGTCGCCTTCGCCTTCCTGATCGCCAACGTGGTCGGCGCGGTGGTGTTCATGGGGGGCGTCGCCGGCATCGAGCAGCTGATCAACAACGCGACCCGGTCGATCTCCAACTTCCTGCTGATCCCGGTGCCGCTGTTCATCCTGATGGGCGAGCTGTTCTTCCACTGCGGCATCGCCGAGAGGATCTTCTCGACGCTCGACCGGGTGTTCGGGCGGGTGCCGGGGCGGCTCTCCTACATGGCGGTCGCCGGCGGGACGATCTTCGCCGCGCTGTCGGGCTCCAGCATCTCGACGACCGCGATGATGGGCTCCTCGATGGTGCCCGAGATGACCCGGCGGGGTTACAAGAAATACATGTCGATGGGGCCGATCCTGGGCTCCGGCAGCCTCGCCATCCTGATCCCGCCCTCGGCGCTGGTGGTGCTGCTCGGCAGCCTGATGGGGGCGCTGACGACGATCGACATCGGGCGGCTGCTGATCGGCGGCGTGGTGCCGGGGCTGATCCTGGCGACCTTCTACGCCGTGCTGATCTTCGTCCAGGTCAAGTTCGATCCCGAGGCGGCGCCGCTCTACGACGTGGAGCCCACGGCGTTCGGCATGAAGATCCTGCTCACCGTGGTCAACATCCTGCCGCTCGGCCTGGTCTTCTTCTGCGTCGTCGGGCTGATCCTGATCGGCGTCGCGACGCCTTCCGAGGCGGCCGCGTTCGGCGTGGTGGGCGTGCTGGTGCTGGCCGCCGCCTTCCGGGTGCTCAACTGGCGGGTGATCCGGAAGTCGATCGAGGGCACGCTGGTGGTGACCACCATGGTCTTCATGATCCTGATGGCGTCGTCCACCTTCAGCCAGATCATGGCGTTCTCCGGCGCCAGCGCCGGCATCGTCGACTGGGTGACCGGGTTCGAGATGCCCCGGCTGGTGATGCTGCTCTTCATGTTCGCGGTGCTCCTTTTCCTCGGCATGTTCGTCGACCAGATCTCGCAGATGATGCTCACCATCCCGATCTTCGTCCCCCTGGCCATCTCGCTTGGGTTCGATCCGGTCTGGTTCGGCATTATCATCGTGCTGGCGCTGGAGATTTCGACCACCACGCCGCCGTTCGGGCTGTTGCTGTTCGTGATGATGGGGGTGGCGCCGCCGGGGACCACGTTCTCGCAGGTGGTGTATGCGGGGCTGCCCTATATCGGCTGCGCGTTCGTGCTGCTGGCATTGCTGATCGCGGTGCCGGACGTGGTGCTGTTCCTGCCCGGGCTGATGGGCTGAGGAGACGGAAAATGACCGAATCGTTCCGCGAAGAGCTGCAGGGCGTCGTGGATGCGCGCCACCAGGCCGATCACCCGCTGATCGACAAATGGGCGGCCGGCGAGGCGAGGCGCGAGACCGTCGCCGGCGCGATCCGCGAGCACTGGTACTGGATCGGCAATCTGATCCCGACGGCGCTGTTCAACATCTGCGCCAACGCGCCCGAGGACGTCGTCGAGATGGAGATGGAGAACTACCGCGAGGAGACCGATCCCGCCAACCCGCATGTCGAGCTGCTGCTGAGGTTCTGCGAGGCCTGCGGGATGACCCGCGAGCAGCTCGCGGCCGAGCGCGGCCTGCCGACCACCGAGTGCTGGCTCAACTGGGAGCTCAACACCTCGGCGACCCAGCACTGGATCGCCGGCGTCGCCGGGGTCCACATCGCCAGCGAGGCGCAGGAGCCCAAGCTGTTCTCCAGGGTGCTGCCGGCGCTGCGCGGGACCTACGGATTCAACGAGCACGAGCTCGAATACTGGTGGCTCCACGCCGAGGCCGACATCGAGCATGGCGGGCGCGCCTTCGAGATCCTGGTCAAGCACTGCGACACCCGCGAGAAGCGGGACATGGCGCTGCACTACGCGAGCGAGGGCGCGCGTCTCAAATACATGTTCTGGGACGGCATCAACCTCCACTACGAGGTCGGCTACCGCCTGCAATAGACGCGTTCAGAGCTTGACCGAGACCAGCCAGGTCGCGATCGGCGGAAACGCGATGATCAGGATCAGGACGAACAGCATCGCCAGCGCAAAGGGCGCCGAGCCGATGAAGATGTCCTTGAGCGTGATGTCGGGGCGCGCCAGCGTCGAGTGAACCACGTAGACCGCGATCCCGAGCGGCGGGGTCAGCAGCCCGATCTCGGTCGCGATCACGGTCACGATCCCGAACCACACCAGGTCGATCTCGAAGAATTTGAGCGCCGCCAGGAACAGCGGAACCATGATCAGCATGATCGAGACGGAATCGATGATCGTCCCGAGGACGATCACCACCAGCACGTAGAAGGCGAGCATGCCGTAGAACCCGGCGCCGAGGTTGTCGAAGATCGCGGCCATCTCGGACGGCAGCCCCGACATGCCGAGCATGCGGCTGTACATGCTGGCCGAGCAGATCAGGAAGAGCAGGGTTGCGGTGATGTTGCCCGAGTCCAGCAGCACGTTCCAGAAGCTGCGCCAGGTCAGCGCGCGGCGGGCGAGCGCGAAGATCAGCGCCAGCAGCGCGCCGGCGGCGCCCGCCTCGACCGGGGTGAAGACGCCGCCATAGAGCCCGCCCAGCACCAGCAGCACCAGCGCGGTGATCGGTGCCGCCTTGCGCCACAGATCGCCGGCGCTGAGCGTCTCCTCCTCGTCCTCTTCCTGCGCTTCGCCGACCGCCTCCCGGGCGGCCTGGACGGTGCGCGGAAAGAGCGTCGCCATGATGTAGATCAGCCCGCAGAACGCGATGGTCAGCAGGATGCCCGGCCCGATCCCGGCGATGAACAGGTCGCCCACCGACTCCTCGGCGATCAGCGCGTAGATGATCAGCAGCACGCTCGGCGGGATCAGCATGCCGAGCACCGAGGACCCGGCGACCGTCCCCACCGCGAAGCGCCCGTAATAGCCGTGGCGCATCATCTCCGGCACGGCGACCTTGGAGAACACCGAGGCCGACGCCACCGAGGCGCCGGTGATCGAGGCGAAGATCGCGTTGGCGACGACGGTCGCCATGCCGAGCCCGCCGCGCACCTTGCGCAGCATGATCTGGCCGATGTCGTAGGCGTCCCGCCCCATCCCGGCGGCGGCGACCAGGAAGCCCATCAGGACGAAGAGCGGGATGACCGCGAAGACGAAGTTGTTCACCGTCTTCTCGGCGGCGATCAGCAGCAGGCTGAAGGCGATGGTCGCGTTTCCCTTGATCACCCACGCGCCGACGAAGGAGATCAGCGCCAGCGTCACCGAGATGTGCATGCCGAAATAGATCAGCAGCAGCATCGCGAACACCGACACCAGGGCGATTTCGAAGGCTTCCATCAGCGCGCCGCTTCCGGCCGCAGCAGAGCCCGCGCGCTTCCCGCGGCAAGGGCGAGGAACTGGAGCCCGGTCAACGTGCAGCCGAGGAACACGACAAGCAGCCTCGGCCAGTCCGGGAAGGTGAACACGCCGACCACACCGACATAGAAGTCGAGCTCGTAGGACTTGATCCATTTCGGCCAGGCGCCCCGCACGATCGCCCCCATCAGGGCCGCGCCCGCGAGGTAGAAGACGACCGACATGCCGTGGCCGACGCGCGGGTAGCGGACCATCAGCCGCTTCAGCACGGCGTCGGACCGCGTCATGCTGCCCGAGCGCAGCGTGTAGGCGAGCTGCAGATAGAGGACCGCGACCACCGACATGGTGACCAGCTCGGTGGTGCCGTTGATCGGCGCGTTGAACAGGAAGCGCATCGCGATGTCGGCCGAGATCGCCAGCATCATCACGAAGATCCAGGCCGAGCCGAGGCTGTTGCCCGAGATGACGAGCACGCCAAGGGCGCGGTCGACGGTTCTCAGCATGGAACCGGCCCGATCAGGCCCCATCCGACAAGGTCGGGGCAGGTCCTTCGATACGCGGCTTCGCCGCTACTCAGGATGAGGGATGGGTGATGGTCGGCCAATAAGGCCTCCCTCATCCCGAGTAGGCGCGAAGCGCCGTATCGAGGGGCGCTACACCGCCCCGGTCCCATGTGAGCCGGACGCGTGCGCGGATCGCGGCTACTCGCGGTCCCAGTTGCGGGTCACGAGCTGCTTCTTGTCCCGCATGTAGTCCATGTAGCTCGCCAGCATCTTGGTGCCGGGGAGCCCCGCCTTGTCCTGACGCTTGGCCCATGCCTGCGCGATATTGGGAATCGCGAAGGCCCAGGTCTTCTTTTCTTCCGCCGACAGCGCGTGGGTTTCCTGGCCGTATTTCTTCTCGCAGACGCCGACGCCCCACTTGCCGCCGCCGATGATCTTCTGGTTGCCCGCCGCCGACCATGTGGCGGTGGCTTCCTCGATCGCCGCCCGCACCTCGCGCGGAATCTTGGGCCAGGAGTCCGTGTTGGCGGTCAGGAGCGCGTTGGCGACCGCCCCGAACCCGGCCGCCAGCTTGTACTTGGTGATCTCGCAGAACTTGAACCCCGCCATCGCCTGCTGCCAGAGAACGCCGCCCTCGTAGATGCCGGTCTTGAGCGCGTTGTACATCGTGGCGAGGCCCTTGATCACGACCGGGGTCGCGCCCGCCGCCGTCACCCAGGGAATGTTCGCGCCCACGGCGCCGATCTTCATGCCCTTGAGGTCGGTGAACTTGGTGATCTTCTTCCTGGTCCAGAGCTCGTAGAAATCGGCGGTGCCGGTGATGCCGAGCAGCGACTGGTTGAAGCGCTCGACCTGCTTGCCCATCGCCGGGTACTTGGCGTACAGATCGTTCATCGCATCGGTCGCCACCTGGACGTCGAGCGTGGTGAACGGCGTCACGTAGGCGATCTGGTAGAGCGACAACTCCGACTGGTGGAACGGCCCCGGCACCACGCCGAGGTCGCCGAGCCCGGTCTGGACGCCGTCGAGTTCGCCGCGCACCTTGACGATCTGCCCGCCGAAGCCGAGCACCCAGGAGACCTCGTACTTGCCGGTCTTGGCGAGGATCTCGTTCACCTTCGGAGCGAAGTCCTTGATCGCCGCGCCGACCGGCGCGTAGTTGTGGTTGTTGCCGGAAATGATGGTCAGGCGGACCTTTTCGGCCGCACCCGCCGTGCCTCCCGCGAGCGCCGCGGCCGCGAGCGCCGTGGCGATGAATCCGATCCTGCGCATGGTTGGTCCCTCCGCATGTCCTTGCCCGTGTCCGGCCGTCTTCCGCGACCTTGGCCTGGATACCACAGCAATTGCCGAAACCGGTCAAGCGCGCCGCCGTGACAGCCCGCGGCGGCACCCGCATAATCGGGCGGTGGCCAATTACCGCGAGGCGCCCCGATGGACGCCCCCAGCCAGGATCTCGCGGCACTCGACACCGACGCCTGGCTCGCCCGGGTGGCTCGGGCCGGGCCGGTCGTCGAGTCGCTGGCGCCCGAGGCCGACCGCGCCCGGCGGCTGAGCGCGGCGGCGATGGCGGCGCTCCACGAGCAGGCGCTGTTCCGCCTCCTCCTGCCGGTGGCCTATGGCGGCGCGGAGATGACGCTGCCGGTCTTCCTGCCGGTGATCGAGGCAATCGCGCGGCATGACGGCAGCGCCGCCTGGTGCGTCGCCCAGGGCAATGGCTGCGCCTCGCTCGCCGGGTTTCTGGAGCCCGCCTTGGCGCAGGAGATCTGGGGGCGCGACCCGTCGGGCGTGCTCGCCTGGGGGCCCGGCAAGGCGGAGGCGCGCGCCACGGACGGCGGCTACAGCGTCACCGCGCGCACCGGCTTCGCGAGCGGCTGCCACCACGCGACCTGGCTCGCCGCCCATTGCACGGTGATCGAGAACGACGGCACGCCGAGGCTCGATGCCAAGGGCGTGCCGGAGAACCGTTCGGTCCTGATCCCCGCCGGCACCGTCGCGCTGTCCGACGGCTGGGATGCGGTGGGGCTCCGCGGAACGGGGAGCGACGGCTTCGTATGCGACGATTTGTTCGTGCCGGAAGAGCGCACCGTCGTTCGCGCCACGATGATCCGGGACCGGCCCGCCATCTCCTCGCTCCACGGCATGCCGCTGATGTCGGTCTACGCGACCGGCTTCGCCGCCGTCGCGCTCGGCATCGCGCGCGGCGTGTTCGAATCCTTCGTCGCCCTGGCGCGGGAGAAGCGCCCGCGCGGCGCCCGGTTCACGCTCAAGGACAACCCGGCGGTCCATGACGAGGTCGCTCGCGTCGAAGCCCGCATCCGGGGCGCCCGCGCCTTCCTCGTCGAGGCGGCGGAGGCCGGCGCGGCCGATCTGGCGGATGCGGGCCGCATGTCGCTCGATACGCTGATGACGATCCGGCTGGCCGGCACACACGCGATCCACGAGGCCAAGGCCGCCGCCGACATCCTCTGCGATACCGCCGGCACCAGCGCGGTGATGGCCTCCAGCCCGTTCGAGCGGCGCTTCCGCGACATCCACGCCGTGGGGCTGCAGATGCAGGCGAGGAAGACGCATTTCCAGACCTGGGGCTCCTGGGCGCTCGGTAACCCGGTCGCCTCGGACGGGGTCAATGTCGGCTGAGAGCCCCTCGCTCGCCGACTCCCCCTCATCTTCTCCCCTTCCGCTTGCGGGAGGGGCCGGCGAGATATCCCGCTGATTCACAAATTTCCCCACGACTTCCCGGTATAATCGGCCCGATCCACCCTTTACGCTGATGCTCGTGATGACCGGCACGCTAGGAGAGACGGGGCCATGGAGAAGCCATCGCCAGACGAGATCGTCGAGCGGGGAGAGAAGATTTACAACGAAAAGTACCGGGAAGAGTACGAAAGGAAATATCGCGACAGCTTTGTCGTGATCGACATCAGGACCGAGGACATCTGGCGAAGCCAGAAGCCGGAAAAGGCTTTCGAAGCAGCGAAGAAAAGTGCGCCGGAAGGGATTTTCTACCTGATCCGGGTCGGCTCGCCGGGCGCGTTCCGCATGAGCTACACGTCGGACGATGTATACGCCCGGGCACTTCGACCGCCAGGGCAACCCCTGCACGCAGGTCGAATTGCAGGGTCTGGACGGAAGAAAACATGCTCTCGACGACGTGGTGATCGACACCGGTTTCTCGGGGTTTCTCCAGGTGCCGAAGAGCGTCGCCGCGGTTATCGGTCTGATAGACGGCCCGACGGTGGAATCGACGCTGGCGGACAACCGGAAGATCACCATGGAGACCGCTTACGGGACGGTGGACTTCCAGCGCTATTCCCGGCGTGGGGTCATCATGCTGTCCGAGGCGCTGCCCAGGGTTCTGGTCGGGATGGACTTCCTCAGGATTTTCCGCCTCGCCCTCGTGATTCTTCCCCCGAGTGAGGTTGCGCTGATAGATCAGGACCTGGTCAGCGGCCTGACCCGGAACGGCGGCTGACGCCCGCCCTGAGAATCCAGGCCGGACAGCAAGAGGGATCGGGTATGGATATCGAGTCGCTGATCGGCCGGATTGACCGGCGATTCATGGTCGACACGCTGGTCGAGCTGGCGCGGGTTCCGGCCGACGTGCCGATGGGGCACGAGGTCTTCATCGAGCCGGACGACCCGAAGCTGGTCCACTACGTCCAGAACGTGCTCAGGCCCAGGCTCGCCCGGGCCGGCGCCTACGATTTGATCGACGTTCCGGGCAACCAGATCGTCGCGCGCCACGGTGCCGGGACGAGCGGGAAGTCGCTGCTGATCCAAGTCTACACGCCGGTCCAGCACCACAATCTGATGGACGATCCGTGGTCGGGCAGGATCGCGTCCGGCGCCGCCTGGGGGCGCGACGAGCCCTGCGTGTTCGGCATGGGGGTCGGCCAGAACAAGTCGCACCAGGCGATCGCGCTCGCCATCCTCAAGCTGCTCGCCGACACCGGGACGGAGCTCGCCGGCACGCTCTATGTCGCGATCAACAACGAGGGAAGGTCGAGCCACAAATGCTCCGAGGCGATCCTCGCCGCGCTCGATGAAAAGCCCGATTTCGCGCTGCTGATGACCGCGACCGACGAACGGATTTCGATGGGCAATCGCGGCCGGGTCGACGTCAACGTGACGGTGCGCGGCAAGGCCGTCCATTCGAGCGTCCCCGACACAGGCTTGAGCGCCATCGAGGGCGCGTGGGAGGTAATGAACCGCCTCAAGCGTATGAGTTTCGAGGGGACCCACCCGCTTCTCGGCGGCCGCCACGTGCTGCCCTACCAGATCGCCTACTCGCCGCTCGCGCCGCACACCATCCCCGATACCGCGAGGATGAGGGTCGACCGGCGCCTGCTGCCGGGCGACGATCCCGCGGTGGCGACCGAGGAGGTGAGGGCGGCGATCGGCGATCTCTCGCCCTGGGAGGTGAGCGTGGAGCAGGGCCACCACATGTGGCCCGCGCTGGTCGATCCGGAGAACCCGGTGGTCCGCCTGCTCGCCGCCGCGCACGAGTCGGTCCACGGCGAGCCGCCGGGAACCTATTACGGCCAGGGCACGTTCGACGCCGGCGGTCCCTGCGCGACCGGCGTGCCGGCGGTGATGTACGGCGTCGGCGGCGGTGTCGGCGTGCTCGATGCCGACCTGGTCGCGCTTTCTTGTCTCGACCGGGTATCGCGCACGGTCGCGCGCACGATCCTCCCATATCTCGGTGAGTGACATGGCTCGGGCGGTTCCCATGCGGGCGAAGTTCGGCATTTCGCTGTCCACGCGGGCGATCCTGTTCGACTGGGGGACGCTCGACGACCTGCTCGACATGGCCGAAACGGCGGAGAATTCCGGCCTCTTCCACGGCGTCTGGGTGGGCGACAACTTGCTGTCCAAGCCCCGGGTGGAGGCGGTCGTCACGCTGTCGGCGATGGCGGTGCGGACCAGCCGGGTGAAGCTCGGCACGGTCTGCCTCGCGAGCTTCCCGTTCCGCGACCCGCTGCTGTTCGCCCTGCAATGGGCGAGCCTCGACGTGCTGTCCGGAGGGCGGACGATCCTCGCGGTCTGCAATGGCGGGTCGCGCTTCGACGGTCCGCAATTCGCCCACGAGCTCGACGTCATGGGCGTCCGGTCGAGCGAACGCCCCGCCCGCGTGGTCGAGGGGATCGAAATCCTCCGCAAGCTGTGGGGCGAGGGGACGGCGAGCCACGAGGGCCGGTTCCGGAGCTTCGCCGATGTCGATCTCCAGCCCAAGCCGGTCCAGAACCCGCCGCCGATCCACATCGCGGTCAATCCCAAACGCGACGACGTGCCGGACGAGGCGATGGAACGGATCCTGAAGCGGGTCGCCATCCACGCCGACGGCTGGCAGACCGACGGAACGCCCGTCGAGCGGTTCAGGGAACGCTTCGACAGGATACGCGGCTACGCCGAGGAGCTCGGCCGCGACACCGCCGATTTCGACGGCTCGCTCCACATGATGGTCAATATCGACGAGGACCGGGACCGCGCCTTCGAGGAGGCGACGACCTTCCTCGGCGCCTATTACGGCGCGGGCTACATCTCGCGCGACCAGGCCGAGACGTGGCTTGCCTACGGCTCGCCGCAGGCGGTGATCGACAAGCTCGCCGCCTATATCGAGGCCGGCTGCACCATGCCCATCATGCGCTTCGTCTCCGCCCGCCCCCGCGAGCAGCTCCAGCGCTGCATCGAGGAGGTCCTGCCGGCGTTTCGGGTGTGAGCGCCACCCTCCCCCGGCCCCTCCCGCAAGCGGGAGGGGAGAAGGTAAGGAAGCGTCGGGAAGAGAGTCCCCTCTCCCCAGCGGGGAGAGGGTTAGGGAGAGGGGGATGCCTGCCCCGCCCTTCGCCCCTCAGACGAACGGCGAGGCGGGGTCGAGGCCGAAGGCGACGCGGCCGTAGGTCGTTCCGGCCACGTCCCATTTGAGGATGATGTGGTTCGCCGCCACCCGGACGTCGCGGAACTTGCGCTGCGGGGTGCTGGCCGAATAGACGCTCCTGGCCCCGCCCGCCTCGAACAGCTCCTCGGCGGCGCGGCGGCAGAGCTGCGCGGCATAGGCCATGTCGCGCCGGTTGCGCGCGCGCTCCGCGAGGGTCAGCGACCGCCCTTCGCGCATCGCCGCCATCGCCTCCCGCGTGTCCCGCTCGAGCAGCAAGCGGGCGCAGTCGAGCTCCGCCGAGGCGCCGGCGACGCGCATCTGCATCGTCGGGTATTCGGCGACCGGAGCGCCGAGCGAGTGGCGCCCGCCGATTTCGGCGATGACGTCTTCCAGCAGGCCCTCGGCGGCCCCGAGCGCGGTCGCGCAGAAATGGAACGGGATGGTGCTCACATGCGGCAGCCGATAGAGCGGCGGCACGTCAGGGCTGCCGCGCGCTTCCCAGCCGCCGCCGATCAGCCTGAGCGGGATCATGCGGTGGCGCGGCACGAACGCCCCGTCGGCGACGAAGGTCTTCGATCCCGTCCCGGCAAGTCCCATCACCTGCCAGTCGTCGTCGATCTCGACCTCGTCGATCGGCACCAGGCAGAGATGGGGTTCCGGCGGTCCGTCCCCGGCCGCGATGACGCTTCCCAGAAACGCCCAGCTTGCGTAGTCGCAGCCGCTCGCGAAACCCCAGCGGCCCGTGAGCCGCCACCCGTCGCCGTCGGGCTCGTTGGTGCCCGAGGGGAAGTACCCGGCGGCGATCAGGGCATCCGGCTCGTCGGCCCAGACTTCGTCCGCCACACGCGGATCCATCATGCCGACGATCATCGCGTGGTCGCTGTAGACGCCGCACACCCAGGCGGTCGAGGCGCAGCCGCGCGCGAGCGTGGCGACGACTTGCACGATCGCATCCAGCGGCAATTCGGCGCCGCCGAGCCGCTCCGGCTTGCCCATGACGTGCAGCCCGGCCGCGCGGATGTCGGCGATCGTCTCGTCGGGCAGGCGGCGCAGCGCCTCGGTTTCGGCGGCGCGTTCGGCGAAAACCGGGACCAGCTCTTCCGCTTGGCGCAGAGTTTCCGCGGCGCGGGTTTCCGGATTCTCGTTCATGGCTTTACCTCCGTGCGAGACGGCCGGCGGGCTCGAAGCGGTCTTCGAGGCGGTTGGCGTGGCGATGGACCAGCCGCCACTCGCCGTCGACCAGGCGGAACACATGGGTGACCCGGTTCGACCACCGGGCGCGATCGTCCATCCCGTCCATCGCGGTCTCGAAGGTTTCGATGTCGGTGGTGTAGGCGAGCTCGGATGTGACCACCGTCGTCAGGTTCTCGTGCCGGACGGTGCCCCCCTTGAACCGCCGGCCCGCCCAGTCCCAGCGCCGGGAGACCTGGTCCCAGCCCTTCTCGTAGCCGCCCCAGCCGTAGAAGCTGGTGTCCTCGTCGGTCTGCGCGTAGAGCGCCTTGATCGCCGCGACGTCGCCGTTGGCGACATCGGCCAGCGCCGCGCGGAGCCGCGCAACCGCTTCCTCGAAAGGGGGACCTTCGCTCATCGCCGCCGCCTCGCCGGGACCGGACGCAATGGTCGTCCAGACGGGTTTTCCATGTCAAACCCGGACCCCGCGGCCCGCGTGCAAGGCGTAAATCGCGAGGCTCAGCAGGACCACGGCGCCGGCCTGGTGGAGCGCCGCCGCGACGAGCGGCACGCCGAGGAGAAGGGTCGCCACGCCGAGCCCGGCCTGGACGAGGGCCATCCCGGCCAGCAGGTCGAACGGGCGGCGCTCGCCGCGCGGCGCGAGCCGGACGCGCCACCGCAGCAAGAGGAGACCCGCGAGGACGAGCATCGCGAGCCAGCGGTGGACGAACTGCACGGTGACCGGGTTCCCGGTCAGGTCGACGATCCATGGCGAGAGGGAGAAAACCTCCGGCGGGATCAGGCGGCCGTCCATCAGGGGAAAGGTCGGATGGATGTGGCCCGCGTCGAGCCCGGCGACGAACGCGCCCCAGATCGCGGTGAGCGCGATGCCTCCGATCGCCAGTGCGAGCCAGACGTCGTGCGGACCCCGCACCCCGCGCTTCCGCGCAAGACCCAGCGCCAGCCACAGAAGCCAAGCGTAGACCGCGAGCGCAAGGCCGAGATGGGCGGCGAGACGGTAGTGGCTGACCTCGGGCCGGTCGACCAGCCCGCTCTGCACCATGTACCAGCCGAGCGCGCCCTGCGCGGCGCCGAGCAGGAAGGCGACGGCGAGCCCGATCCCCAGCCTGAGGCCGATCCGCCCGCGCAGCGCGAACCAGGCGGCCGGGAGGGCGAAGGCCACCCCGATCGACCGGCCCCAGACGCGGTGGAGATATTCCAGCCAGAAGATCGAGCGGAAGTCGTCGACCGTCATCCAGAAATTGACCCGCCTGAACTCCGGCGTCTCGCGATAGAGCGCGAACACCGCTTCCCACTCCGCGGCGTCGAGCGGCGGCAGCCAGCCCGTAATCGGCTGCCAGGTCACCATGGAGAGCCCCGATCCGGTGAGCCGGGTCAGACCGCCCAGCACCGCCATCGCGAAGATCATCCCGCAGCAGATATAGAGCCAGAGCGCGACGGCGCGGTCGGTTTCCCGGGCGGGCATCGCGCTTGCCGGGACTCTCAGAGCGTCATGTGCCGCGCCCGCGCGCCGCGTTCGATCGCCGCCGCCGCCAGCCGGTCGATGGGGAGGCTCTGGGCCAGCATCTCCAGCAGGCGGACTTCTTCCCGGGCCACCTTGCCGTCGGCGACCACGATCTCGCAGGCCACCGCGTAGGCGGTCTCGCGCAGCTTCGCCGGCAGCGCGTCGCGGATGGCGTCGAGCGCGGCTTCGAGCCCGTCCTCGGCGTTGAGCAGCTCCGCGCATTCGGCCGCCCGCGCCGCCAGCGAATTCGTGTTGAAGTCCTCGAACACCGGCAGACGTTCGACGACCTGGCCGATCCGGCGAAGCTCGGAATCGGTCATTTCCCGGTCGGCAGCGGAGGCGAGGACCATGGCATAGACAAGCGCGCTGTGATGATCGGTCATTCTCTCTCCCGGATTGGCGGGCCGCGCGAGACGCGCTAGCGGGCATCCGTCTTGCGTGGAACCGTTCCCGCCACTGTTTTCTCCTCGTCATGGTCGGCGAAGGCCGACCATGACGGAAGGGGGCAGCGGTTCCGTCAAGACCGGCTAGCGGGCAGATATGCGCTTGGGACCGCCGGATCAAGGGGGCGGGTTTCGGTTGGCCCCGCCGCCGCTTCGCGTCACAATCGCCCCGCCAGGCACGGACAGGAGGCGGCGATGAGCCAGCGCGTGGCCCTTTCCGATTTCCATTCGGCGATGGAGGCGGCGAACGTCGTCGCGCTCTGGGAGCTGGAAGACACCACCAACAATCCACCGGAACCGCCGCATATCTGGCGCTGGGAGACGCTGGAGCCGCTGCTGGAGACGGCGATCGAGGCGACCTCGATGACCGACGCCGAGCGCCGGGTGCTGGTGCTCAACAATCCGGCGCTGCTGGAATCGGGGCGGAGCCGCGGCTCCGGCCTCACGCTTGGCTTCAACCTGCAGATCCTGATGCCCGGCGAGACCGCGCGCCCGCACCGCCATTCGATGAACGCGCTGCGCTTCGTCATGGAGGGCAAGGGCGCGACCACCGTCGTCGACGGCAAGCCCTGTCCGATGGAGCCCGGCGACATGGTGCTCACCCCGGGCTGGACCTGGCACGAGCACGTTCACGAGGGCGACGCACGCATGATCTGGCTCGACGTGCTGGACGTGCCCTTCCACCACTATCTCGACACCGGCGAGTTCGAGCCCGGCCCGGCCCACGACGTGCCGGATCTCCCGCCCGACGAAGCGTTCGCGGCGCCGGGGCTCGCCCCGGTCTCGGGCTCGGCGGACATGGCCTATTCGCCGCTGTTCCGCTACCCGTGGGAGACCGCGCGCCCCGCGCTGGCCGCGTTGCCGCCCGCGCCCGACGGCAGCCGGCGCCTGCTCTACACCAACCCGCTCACCGGCGGCCCCACCATGGCGACGATGGAATGCTCGCTGCTCTCTCTCGCACCGGGGAGCCCGACCCGCGCCTATCGTTCGAACAGCAACTCGGCCTTTATCGCGGTCGGCGGCGAGGGGCGCTCGGAGATCGGCGAGACGACGCTGGAATGGCGCAGGCACGACATCGTCTCGCTGCCGCACGGCCACTGGATCCGCCACACCGCGGAGACCGAGGACGCCTATCTGTTCGAGGTTTCCGACCGCGAGATGCTGCGGCGGCTGCACATCCTGCGGGACGAGCACGCCGCTCAATAGGGCCTGTCGCCCAGCACCGTCGTGCGGTGCATCGTCCGGATGTCTGGCCAGGCGTAGCCGCCGGTCGCGTAGTGGATCACGCAGCGGTTGTCCCACATCAGCAGATCGCCTTCCCGCCACTTGTTCAGGTAGACGAATTCCGGGCGGATCTGGTGGGCGAACAGGATGTCGAGCAAAGGCTGGGCCTCGTCGTCGTCCATGTCCTCGATTCCGACGGTGAAGCGCGGCTGGACGTAGAGCGATTTCTCGCCGGTCGCCGGGTGGGTCCTGACGATCGGGTGCGAGACCTCGGCGAAGCGCGCACTCTGCCCCTGGTAGAACGCCTCCGCGTCCTTCCTGAGCGGCGAGATCTCGACGCGCGGGTTGACCAGCTTGCTCGGGTTGTGGATCGCGCGCCTTCCGTCGATCCGTGCCCCGATGTCCGCCGGCAGCGCCGCGTAGGCCGCCGTCATGCAGGCGAAGGCGGTATCGCCGCCCTCTCCCGGCAGCTTCACCGCCTGCAGGAGGGTGCAGAGGCTCGGCGTTTCCTTGAACGACAGGTCGGTGTGCCAGGAATCCCCGGCATCCGGGACGCCGATCGGCTCGCCGTCCCGCAGGTCGTTCGACAGCACCATGACGTGCTCGTTGTCGGGCAGGTTGTATTGGCGGTTGTCATGGACTTCGAGCGGGCCGAAGCGGGAAGAGAAGGCGACCTGGTCGGCGGGGTCCAGATACTGCTCGCGGAACACCAGCACCCGGTAGCGGTGGAAGGCGTCGAGCACCGCGGCGAAAGCCTCCCCGTCGAGGTCGCGGGCGATGTCGATCCCGGAGATTTCCGCCCCGAGCACGTCCGAAAGCGGCGCGATATTCATACCTGTCCCGGTCTCCGTCCGGCGGTGCGCTGGACACCCCTACAGCGCCAAATATAATCCACCGGCTTCGCGATTGCAGTTTTTCAGGAGGCCGGGCTCATGGCGGATCGGTCAACGGAGGCGGGCGGCATCGAGGTCGGCACCAAGCAGGCCGGCATCGGCCACAACCGGCCCAGGGAAGTCGTCTGGGAGCGCTGGCAGAGGAAGCGCACCTTCGTGCGCGCTCTCGAAGGCACCTACGGCGAGCTCCAGGAGGAGCTCTACAACCAGCCCCGGGTCTACAAGGCCACCGACCAGGAATGGCGCGGCGGGCCGCAGCTCTTCGACAAGTCCATCGTCAACCCGATGAAGACCGACATCGCGCAGTCGATCGAGACCCATATCTCGGTGATCGCGCCCAAGGGCACCGGCCAGCGCCACGGCCACATGAATTCGGCGATTTTCTACTGCCTGCGCGGCAGGGGGTACGACATCCACGACGGCAAGCGCTTCGACTACGAGGCGGGCGACATCATGGTGGTGGAGAACGGCTGCGTTCACCAGCACTTCAACGCCTCCGAGAACGAGGACCTGGTGCTGCTGGTGATGAAGGCGAAGCCGCTCTTTCTCTTCATGCACATGCTGTTTCAGAAGATCGCCAAGTACCCGCCCAAGGAGGCGGTGCCGGGCTGGGAGGACTGGACGCCTCCCTCCGACATCTGACCGACCGGAGAGGAGCGAACACGGTGGCGGACGAGAGAGAGATCGCGAAGCTCGGCGGGAAGCAGGCCGACATCTATGCCGAGTGGCTGCGGGAATCGGCCGAATTCCGGGCCGACTACCGGCAGCGCCTGACCGTGGTCAAGGCGAAGGACATGCCGTTCGAGAACTCGCCGGACGGGCTGCTGAAGCACATGGTCCACGAGAAGCTCAACACCACCGAGTGCTGCCTCGACATCTACATGCAGTTTCTCGAGCCCGGCGGGAAGTCGGGAAAGTCGCGCAAGCTCGCCGAGCAGATCGTCTATGTCGCCGAGGGCTCGGGCTACGACCTCCACTGGGATGTCCAGTTCGAGGTCGACGTGGAGTTTGCGTGGAGCTGGGCGAAAGAGCCCAAGAAATACGAGTGGACCAGGGGCGACTTCGTCTTCATCCCCGCCTACTGCATCAAGCAGCACGTCAACGCCGATCCCGACAACGAGGCGCGGCTGATCGTGATGACCAACCGGATCTTCAAGGCGATGGGCCTCGACTGGGTCGAGCAGGTCGAGAACGCCGAGAGCTACGACGGCGAACTGCCGACCGAGCTGGCCGGGCCGGGCTGGTTTCCCGATACGCGCTAGTCGACGCCCTCCGGCTTGCCGCCGGGGAGCACGTTCCAGTCATGGGTGGGAAGGATCACGTCGGCCTTCGACTTGATGTCGAGGAGCGCGCGGCGCATCGAGTCGAGGTCGTAGTAAATGCCCGGCAGGATCTCCTGCTCGATGTTGAGATCGAGCTTGCGGGCGATGTCGCCGATGATCGCGACGATGCCGTCCGCCGTCTCCACATAGACGCACTGGTGGCCCGGAGTGTGCGAGTTGGCGTAGAGCACGCAGCGGATCCCGGGATAGGGTTCGTAATCGCCCTCCATCAGGTCCACTCGGCTCCATAGCGGATCGACGAGGTCGGCAACGTCCGCGCGGTCGAAGAACAGGCCCTTCCCTCCGATATCGAGTTGTTCGGGGCCCATCGGCGCCGCGGCCGCCATGAGCTCGGTCCGCTGCAGGACGAAGCGCGCGTTGGGGAGCAGGTTGCAGCCGCCCGCGTGGTCGTAGTGGAGGTGGGTGAGGTGGCAATACTTGATGTCTTCCGGCGCGTAGCCGTGTTCGGCGAGCTGCGCCGGGATCGTCTGGTCGTCCGGGACGTTGTGCGGACCGAGCCCGTGGACTTCCTGGGCGCGTTCGGCGCTCCGCATGCCGGTGTCGATCAACAGCGGCCCGTCCGGCGTTCCCTCGACGAGGAAGGCGAGGATCGGCACCGACGAGGCCCCGCGGGCCTTGGTCAGGCTCCAGAACACGTCGAGCACGTCCGGAACCACGGCATCGCCGAGCAACAGCGGAGTCACGCGATAGGTCATCGGTCTGACCTCCTGTCCATTTGCGATGGTAGAGCCTCATCGCGCCGCGTGGGAAGACCCGTCAGCCGTAGCCCGTCACCAGCCACGGGAAGAAAATGATCAGCATCAGCACGACGAACATCACCACGGCGAAGGGCGCCGCGCCGATGAAGATGTCGGCCAGCGATATCTCGTCGGTATCCAGCGTGCTCTTGATCACATAGGCGGACAGGCCGAGCGGCGGGGTCAGCAGGCCGATTTCGACCGCGATCACCGTGACGATCCCAAACCAGACAAGGTCGACGCTGTAGCCCTCCAGCAGAGGCAGGAAGATCGGGATCATGATCAGCATGATCGAGATCCCGTCCAGAATGGTGCCCATGATCACGATGATCACGGCATAGAAGATCAGGAGGGTGAAGAAGCCGAGCTCGAGCCCGTTGACGAAGTCGTTGATGAACACCGGAACTCCGGAAAGGGCGAGCAGCCTCGTGTAGATGTTGGCGGCGATGATCAGCATCAGGATCGAGACGGTGACGTGGCCGGTCTCGACGAGGACCTGCCAGACATTCGCCCAGGTGAGCTTGCGGCGCGCAAACGCCAGCAAAAGCGCGCCGAGCGCGCCCACCGCGCCCGATTCGGTCGGGGTGAACCAGCCCAGATAGATCCCGCCGATCACCGCGAAGACCAGCACCGGCAGCGGCCACAGGCGGAAGATCGCCGCCGCCAAGGACTCCACGGGCTCGCCGGCTTCGGCCCCGCCCGCGTTCCGGGCCGCCCCGTCTTCCTGCATGACCATCCCGGGTGCGAAGGTCGCCATGCCGAGAATCGCGACGGCGAAGGCGAGCGACAGCAGGATGCCCGGCACGATGCCGGCGATGAACAGGTCGCCGATCGACTGCTCGGCCAGCAGGGCGTAGACGATCAGGAGCAGGCTGGGCGGGATCAGCATTCCGAGGACCGACGAGCCGGCCACCACCCCGACCGCGAAACGGGGCCGGTAGCCGAGCGAGATCATCTCCGGTACCGCGAGCTTGGTGAACACCGCGGCCGAGGCGACCGAAATCCCGGTCACCGCGGCGAAGACGGCGTTCGCCGCGACCGTGGCGATCCCAAGCCCGCCCCTGATCCGCCGCATGAGGATATTGGCGACGACGTAGGCGTCCTTGCCGAGATCGGAGACGCTGACCAGCAGGCCCATCAGGACGAACAGCGGAACCACCCCGAAGACGTAGCCCGCGACGGTGTCGTAGGCGGCGATGGCCAGCAGCTTGGTCGCGAGCGTGACGTTGCCCTTGACCGCCCACACCCCGATCAGCGAGACGACGCAGAGCGTGACCGCGACATGCATGCCGAGATAGATCAGCAGCAGGATCGCGCCGATCGAGATCAGTCCGATCTCGACACCGCTCATTTCAGCATTTCCGCGAGCCGCCGGCGGTCATCCGGATCGGCGGGCTCCAGATAGCCCGACACCACCGAGACATCGCGCCAGGCGAACAGGCAGTACTGGATCGCCGCCACCGCGCAGCCGACCAGGATGATCAGCCGCACCGGCCAGACCGGGTAGCTGACATAGCCCTGGATCCCGGCATACTCGCCGGTGGTCCAGGCTTCCACGAAGAACGGATAGCTCGCATCGAAGATGAGAACGAACAGCCCGGCGCCGACCAGGTTGAAGAGCAGCGTCATCGCATGCGACAAGCGCGGCAGCCGGGTGCGGAAGATGCGCAAGAGCCCGTCCGAGCGCGTCATGCGGCCCGACCGCAGCGTGTGGCCGAGCTGGATGAACACGATGGCGACGATCGAGAGCTTCACCAGCTCGGGCACCCCGCGCAGCGGCATCGAGAGCGCGGTCCGCCCCACGATGTCGATGATGATGACCACCATGAGGACGGCGATCCACAAACTGCCGAGCGAGTTGAGCGCCGAGACCGCCGCTTCGAAGGTCAGGAAGCGGCGCCAGCCGGGCTGGTTCGACGGGTCCGCCCGGTCGGTCATGGCGGGGCCGCCGGGTTCACGCGCGGCCCCGGGCTACGGTACGGGATGCCCTATTCCTTGTCCCACTCGCGCACCAGCGGGACCTTGTTGGCGCGGAGCTTGTCCATATAGGCCTTGAGCACCTTGTTGCCGGCGAAGCCCTTTGCTTCCACGCGGGCCGCCCATTCCTTGGCGATGTTGGGCATCGCCTTGGCCCAGGCGAGCTTCTGGTCGAGGGGCATCTGCGAGAACACCACGCCCTCGGCCTTCATCTTGGCCTCGAAGGTGTTGACCAGCTTGGTCATCGTCTCGTTCTGGGCGTTGCGGTAATCGACCCCCGCTTCGCGCATGGCCTTCCTGACCGCATCCGGCAGCTTGCCCCAGACCGACTTGTTGATGGTCACGCCGCCGCCCGGCATGGCGCCGAAATTCACTTTGGTGGCGTAGCGCGCGATCTCGTGCAGCTTGTTCGGATAGTAGCCGGTGGTGAACGCGATCAGCCCGTCATAGACCCCGGTCTTGAGATTGTTGAAATGGACCGCGAAGTTTCCCTGTACGGGCACGATGCCGATCGGCGCCTCCCAGAGAGAGACCGCGCCGGCGCCGGCGAGCTTGCGGCCGTCGAGGTCCTTGAGCGATTTGATCGGAAACTTGGTCAGCGGATAGAACGTGTCGAACCCGATCGGGGCGATGAAGACCTGGCCGTGCTTTTCCCACGAGCCCGACATCTCCGGCAGTTCCTCGTGCAACTCGTGAAAGACCCGCAGCGCGAGGCCGAGGTCGTCGGAGCCGAACGGAGCCATATAGGCGACGTTCTGGAGCGGCAGCTTGGCCTGCTCGAACAACGAATAGAGCATGCCGGAATCGGCGATGCCCTCCTCGATCACTTCCAGCGTGCCGCCTACCTTGGAGAGCGTGCCGCCATAGGCCGTGGTCCAGTTGATCTTGTGCTCGGTTCCCTCGAGCCGCTTGTCCACCCCGGCGATGAACGAGGTGCGGGTCAGAGAGATCCAGGGCATATGCTCGCCCTGCGGCGCGGCGAAGGTCAGGTTGAACGACTTGGCGGTCGCCGGTCCGGCGGCCACGGCGATGGCCATGACGATCGACGCCGCGATAGCTCGAATTCCGATATGCATTGCAACTCCTCCCAATTTTTTCGAGGTTAGAACATTGGCGAGTCCATTGCCAAGCTGGCAAGTCGGGAGCCTTTGGCGCGGGCGGTTCAACGCCGTCCGGTAATGGCCTAAGCTCGAACCCGGGAGGACCGATGCCATGGCCGAAATCGTTGCCGTATGCGCGCTGTCGCACGCGCCGGGGCTCACCGGCTGGCTCGACCGAGCGCCGCCGGAAGAACAGGAGAGCCTGACCCGGGGATTCCACGGGCTGGGCCGCATGCTGCGCGAGACCCGGCCCGACGTCATCGTCGGGATCGCGAACGATCACCTTCTCAACCTGCCGCTCGATTCGTCCGCCGATTTCTGCGTCGGCACCGCCGGGCGCTGGGCCGGCCCGGCGGAATGGTTCTCCGACTGGCTCAACGTCCCGGACTACGAGGTCGCCGGGCATCCGGAGCTTGCCAGGACGCTGGTGCGCGAGGGCGACAGGCGCGGGCTCCGGCTGGCCTGGAAGGACCGGCTGCTGTTCGACGACAACTGGTCGGTGCCGCTCCTCTATCTGACGCCGGATTACGACATCCCGCTGGTTCCGATCCACATGAACTGCATCGTGCCGCCATTGCCGAGCCCGGAGGAATGCTATCGGGTGGGGCAGGGGATCGCCGACATCCTCCACACCTGCCGTCCCGCGGACGAGCGGGTCGCGATCATGGGGACCGGGGGACTCAGCCACGATCCCGGCGGCCCCAAATATTTCGACGTCGACGAGGCGTTCGACCGGGCCTTCCTCGCTTTGCTGGAGGAGGGCGATCCCGAAAGGGTCGTGGCCGAGACCACGCTCGAAAAGATGGCGGCGGCCGGCGACGGCGGCACCACCGAGCTGTTGTCCTGGATCGTCGCGATGGGCGCGGTGGGCGACCGCAAGGCGCGGACGATCTGTTACGAGCCGGCGGTCGAGCTTCGCTGCGGCATGGGCTGCGTCTGGTGGGACATGGCGGAAGAGGGGGCGGCCGCGGCCTGAGAGTGTCGCCGATCCCTCGTCTCACCCGTCGGCCGCGCCGACCCCCCAGACTGACTTCTTCCGGATCCAGCCGTTCCTGCCCGAGAACTCGACCGAACACCACGCGCCGTCGCATCGGAACAGCCTGCCGACGGCGCGGCGCTCGACCCGCGCCACCAGCTGCGCTTCCGGGCTCGGCTTCCGGCGGAGTTCCGCCGGCCCGTCGATGACGATGACGCTCCGGCGCCGCGACAGGAGCGCCTGATGGATCCAGCCCTCGCTCCCTTCCCAGTCCCTGATGCGCCGCCAGACCTCGAACCTGCCGACGATCCGGACCGGCAGGCCGCGCCGCACGAACACCCAGGCGATGGGATAGCGCCGCCCCGGCCCGAACCTGACATTGGTCTCCCCGGTGCGCAGCGATACGAAGCGGGGTTTCTCGGCGCCCGCCGCGCCCGGCTCGCCAGCGGCGGCCGCCGGGCCTCCCACCGCGATCGGGACCAGGATTGCGGCGATCATCCAAAGACGCATGCGCGGTTCCCTGCCTCGGCCCGCCCCGACCCGCAGTATAGCGAATGCATCGACCGCCTCCTCTGGACAACGCTTCGCCGGGTTGATAGAGGCGTTGCACTTCCGAGCCCAAGACCGGATCGATGACGACCGACAAACCCACCGTCCTGGTTACGCGCAAGCTGCCGCAGGCGATCGAGACCCGTCTCAAGGAGCTCTTCGAGACGCAGCTCAACCCGACCGACGAGCCGATGTCGGTCGAAGCGCTGCTTGCCGCCGCCGATTGCGACGTGCTGGTGCCGACGGTCACCGACAAGCTCTCGGCGGAGGTCATCGGCGCATTGCCCGACCGGCTCAGGCTGATCGCCAATTTCGGGGTCGGCGTCGACCATATCGATCTTCCCGCCGCGGCGTCGCGCGGCATTATCGTGACCAACACCCCCGGCGTGCTCACCGAGGACACCGCCGATCTCACCATGGCTCTGATGCTGAGCGCGCCGCGCCGCATGGTCGAGGGCGACCGCCTGGCGCGGTCCGGCGAATGGATCGGCTGGACGCCGACCTTCATGATGGGGCACCGGGTCTCGGGCAAGCGGCTCGGCATCGTCGGCATGGGCCGTATCGGCACCGCCGTGGCGCGCCGGGCGCGCGGCTTCTCGATGTCGATCCACTACCACAACCGCCGCCGGGTCCACCGCGAGGTGGAGGCCGAGCTCGAGGCGACCTGGTGGGAGGACCTCGACCATATGCTGGCCCATATGGACTTCATTTCGATCAACTGCCCGCATACGAGCGAGACCCGCCATTTGCTCTCCGAGGAGCGCCTGCGGTCGCTGCAGCCGCACGCCTATGTCGTCAACACCGCGCGGGGCGAGATCATCGACGAGGCGGCGCTCGCCCGCTGTCTCGCCGAAGGCGCGCTGGCCGGCGCCGGTCTCGACGTCTATGAGCGGGAACCGCGGATCGAGGAGAGCCTGCGGCGCCTCGACAACGTGGTGCTCGCCCCCCATCTCGGCTCGGCGACCAGGGAAGGGCGCATCGCCATGGGCGAGCGGGTGATGATCAACATCAAGACCTTCGTCGACGGCCACGCGCCGCCCGACCGCCTGATCCCGGCCGACGGGCTGTAGCGCGGAGCCGCACCGGACCGGCGATGGAAGCGGCTTTCCCGTTCCGGCGTCGCTGGCCGTGGATCACCGCCGACCTCCAGACGATACGCAATTTTCTTCCGGGCAGGTTGCCGGGCGTCCCGCCGGACTCCGGCCGGCGGTTCGAGATCCCGCTCGGCGACGGCAGCGGGGACCGTCTGGCCGCCCGCTATCACGCGGGGTCCGGGATTGCGCCGGCGGTGATGCTGGTTCCCGGGCTGACCGGCTGCGAGGCGAGCTGGCACGTGCTGCAATCGGCGGGCGCGTTGCTGGCCGCCGGCCATCCGGTGATCCGGCTCAATCTGCGCGGATCGCCTCCCGGCCGGTCCCTCGCCCGCGGCCACTACCACATGGACCGGGTGCGGGACCTCGCCGATGCCTGCATCGCGGTCGCGGAGCTGGATGCCGGTATCGGAGACCGGGGCATCGCCATTCTCGGCTTCTCGCTGGGCGGCGCGCTGGCGCTCCGCCTTGCCTCGGCGCCGTACCTTCCGGAGACCGTCGGGGCGGTTGCCTCGATCTCGGCGCCGCTCGATCTCGCGGCGGCGGCGGAACGGATTGCCCGCCCGCGTAACCGCCTCTACGAGCGATGGCTGCTCGCCCGGCTCCGCGAGGAAACGGAGCCGGTCTGGCGACGCGCGCCCGACCCGGTGCGCGAGGCGGTGGCGCGGTCGCGCCACATGCGGGATTTCGACGACGCGCTGACCGCGCGGGAGGCGGGATTTCGCGATGCGGCGGACTACTACGCCTCGTGCTCGCCCGCCCGCTCGCTGGGCTCGCTGGGCGTGCCGACGATGATCGTCCATGCCGACGACGACCCCTGGGTGCCGCCCCCTTCGGTCGCGGCTTCGCCGCCGCTCTCAGTCATGGTGACGCGGGGCGGCGGTCATGTCGGGTTTCACGGGAGGGGAAGCCGGCTGCCCTGGTATGTGGGCGCCGCCGCCGGCTTCATGCGGAATTGTGCGGGCGCGCGCCCCGCCTCCGCCGCGTCCTGAACGGCGACGAGAGACGCCCGCGCCCCGGCCGCGGGAAGCCGGGGGTCAGGAATCGAAGGAGGAGAGCGCTTCGCTCCTCGACGCATGGATCGCGACGATCTTGTCGAAACCGCTGATCTGGAACACTTCCCGGATCGGATCCGACATGGAGCACAGCGCGAACTTCGCATTCCGGCTCGACAGGGTCTTGGCGGTCATCAGCACGGCGCGCAAACCCGCGCTGCTGATATAGCCGAGATTCTCGCAGTCGATCAGCACCGCGCGGTCGTTCTCGTCGATCGCGGTCCGGATCGCCTCCTCGAACTGGGCGACATTCGAGCCGTCGATCCGTCCGCCGACCTGGGCGGTCAGGACGCCTTCCTGCCGTTCCGTCGTTACATCCATCGTCATCGTCTCCTGAACTGCTTTCGGTGTCAGTCGGTGCCCCGGCGTCCCGGGGGAAGGCGCGAAGCGCGCGTCAGTGCATCGGCATGGCGACCGCCGCCGCGAGCGAGGTCTCGATCTCCCGAACCGCCTTTGCGACCTCCCGGCCCATCAGGTCCAGCTTGCGCACCTGGGCGATGCGCTGGGCCGCCGAATCCAGCTCCGCGGTGGATAGCAGGCTGCCGAATATGCCGCAAACGTCGGAGAGCGAGATCAGCAATATGTCGCGCGCGTCGGGAATTTCGTCGCTGAACAGAACCCCCATCAGGCGAAGCTTCACCTCCCGGACGGTGCGGTTGTCGATCACCGGGTAGCGGCGCGTATGGAACACCCACATGAACCGGTCGTCCTCCTGGCGGAGAATGCCGCGTTCCACCAGTCGGGCGAGGGACCGGTCGTGGATCTGGTCGGCCTGCAACGTGGTTTCCCTGATCCAGTGGGCCGCGTCGTGGGTTTCCGCGGAGTCGACGATGCGCGCCAACGTAGGATCGAGCAGGTCGTCGTCGAGCGGCGCCGGGTCGATCACGAACAGCCGCTGCGGATCGGTATCGATCCGGTTCTCCATGGCGAGGTCCATCAGCACCGCGCCGGCGAGCGCGCAGTCGAGCGACGGCGCGGGCACGTCCACGAACTTCCCGCCGCTGTCGTTCAATAGCAGAAGCATCACCTCTTCGGAAAATCTCAACATGCGCAATATCCCCCAACCCCCAAGGCGTTATCCGAACTTGCGGCGCGGCATCATGGCACGCGGGGCCCGGCGGTGCCAACGCAAATGCAAGCGCCCTCCGCGATCCCGATACGTGTCGGCGAACGCCACGCGCACCCGCCGCATGCGGCAGGTCGGCCAGTCCACGTAGCTGAACAGACCGTCGTCGCGCTCGTCCCGACCCCGCATCCCGAACTCCACCAGCAATCGCCGCCAGAGGAGAGTTTCGCGGCAAAGAGAATCGCTCCAGAGAGCTGCTCACCAGCCCGCCAGTTTCCGTTCCCAAAGTATTGGCGTTGCTTTCAGGCTTCCTGCAGACCGCTTCCCTCCCGTGTCGTTCGCCGCGCTATAGTCGACCCATCCGCAGCCCACCCCGGATCGCCCCCCATGACCCAAAACCGCATCGACGTCCATCACCACGTCCTGCCGGAGTTCTTCCGCGAGGCGCAGACCGCCGGCGGCTATCCCAGCACCGCCTACCGGCCGTTCCCCGACTGGTCGCCCGAGATCTCGCTCGCGCTGATGGACCGGCTCGGGATCGCGACGGCGGTGCTGTCGTTCTCCGCCCCCGGGATCTATTACGGCGACCGGGCGGCGTGCCGGGAGCTGGCGCGGCGCTGCAACGACTATCTCGCCGAACTGATCGCCCGCTACGGGACGCGCTTCGGCGCGCTCGCCGCGCTCCCCTTCCCCGACGTCGACGACTGCCTGGCCGAGATCGAGCGCAGCCAGGACATCGGCCTCGACGGGTTCATGCATTTGACGCGGAACGACGACCGCCCGGCCGGCCACCCGGACTTCCGCGAGATCTACCGCGAGCTCGACCGGCGCTCGGCCGTCGTCCTCATCCACCCGACCTATCCGGCGGCGAGCGCCGAGCGCGACTACGTCGTGCCGCGCCCGATCGTCGACTACCCCTGCGAGACCGCGCGGGCGGCGGCGAGCCTGATGTTCAACGGGGTGCTCGCGGAGATGCCCAACATCCGCTTCATCCTGTCCCATGCCGGCGGGGCGCTGCCCGCGCTCGCCCACCGGATCGAGATCTTCGACGATCTCACCCGCTTCCGCGAGAACTACCCGGACGGCGCGCGCGCCTATCTGGGGCGGCTCTACTACGACACCGCGCTGTCGGGCGATGCCGCCGTGCTGGCCGCGCTGCAGAGCCTCGCCGGGCCCGGGCGGATACTGTTCGGCACCGACTACCCCTATATTCCAGACGAGGTCGCCGAAAGCGAGACCGCCGGGACCGACGCCCACGAGGGGTTCGACGAGACGGCCCGGGCGATGATGGAATACGAAAACGCGCGGCGCCTGCTCCCCCGGCTGGC
Organism: Alphaproteobacteria bacterium; assembly: GCA_965202835.1. Lineage (GTDB taxonomy): Bacteria > Pseudomonadota > Alphaproteobacteria > MPNO01 > MPNO01 > MPNO01. The sequence goes on from CBDBCA010000006.1 coordinate 485,712, forward strand.
GGAGGGTTAGGGCGATGTTCCTGAAGAACTGCTGGTACGCCGCCGCGTGGGACGACGAGGTTGGGGAAACCCCGCTCGGGCGCACCATTCTGGGCGAGCCGATGGTGCTGTTCCGCACCAAGGACGGAGGGCTCGCGGCGCTCGAAGACCGCTGCTGCCATCGCGCGCTCCCGCTCTCGATGGGCCGGGTGGTGGGCGAGACCCTGCGCTGCGGCTATCACGGGCTCCGCTTCGATACGAGCGGGCAATGCGTCGCGGTGCCGGGCCAGACGACGGTGCCGCCCGGCGCGCGCATCCGCGCCTTCCCGCTGGTCGAGCGCCACGGCTGGGTCTGGATCTGGATGGGCGACGCGGAAGCCGCCGATCCCGCGCTGGTGCCCGACTGGTGGTGGATGGACCATCCCGCCTGGCGGCCGGTCCGGGGCGGCGCGCCGTTCCATGTCGAGGCCGGCTACCTGCTGCTCAACGACAATTTGCTCGACCTGTCGCACGTGGCCTACGTGCATGCGGGCTCGATCGGCACCGGCAACGTCGCCGACTTCCCGATTCTGACCGAGCGCGGCGAGGATTTCGTCCGCATGTCGCGGATGGTGGAGGATTCGCCGCCGCCGCCGCTCTACGGCCGAATGGGCGGGTTCGCCGGCAATGTCGACCGCTGGCAGGTCGCGGTCTCGACGCTGCCGGCCTACAACACCGTCCATGCCGGCTGCGCGCCGCCCGGCGCCGGCGGCGCGGACGCGCCCGACGGCACCAAGGTCGAATTCTTCAACCTCAACGCCATGACGCCCGAGACGGAGACCACCACGCATTACTTCTACGCGCATGCCAGGAGCTTCGCGCTCGACGACCCCGCGGTGGATGAGGGCTTCCGGGTCGATTTCCGCCGCGTGTTCGGGGAGGACATTTCGATCCTCGGCGCCCAGCAGGCGAACATCGACCGCCGGCCCGGAGCGGCCTCGATCGACATCAGCGTGGACGGGCCGGGACTCGCCTTCCGTCGCATGCTGGCCGAGCGGATCGCGGCCGAGGAGATGGAAAATGAAGCATAGGATTCTCGCGCTGGTCCTGCCGCTTCTGGCGGCGCTCGCGGTCCTTCCGGCGGCGGGCGGCGCGACGGAAAAAACGCTCCTGGTGGAGTGGGGGTCCGGAGAGAGCGCGGACCGGCTTTCCCGTTCGTCCCACAAGACGGACTTCTTTCCCCTCAGCAACCATTTCGTCAGCCAGGACAACAAGATCTTCTGCGGCCCGGTCTCCTCCGCGATCGTGCTCAACGCGCTCAGGCTGGGCCGGAAGGAAGGCCTGCCGCGGGACGACGCATCCATAGGCGAGGACGAACGCGCCTGGCTTCCGAAGGGCTTCGACCCGTTCTTCGGCAAGTACACGCCGGGCAACGTGCTCAACGAACGGACGAAGAAGCGGATCGAGGTGCTCGGCAAGCCCATCGAGATCGCCGGCAGGCTCAGGCCCGATTTCGGCCTGCAGCTCCGCCAGCTCGCCCGGGTGCTCGGCGCCCACGGGCTCGACGTGACCGTCCGGGTCGTCGATCCCGACGCCGACGCCGCGGCGATCCGCCGCGAGATCGCCCGCAACCTCGCGACGCGCGACGACTACGTGCTGGTCAACTACGCGCGCAAATCGCTCGGCCAGCCCGGCGGCGGCCATATCTCCCCGCTCGGCGCCTATGACGAGGCGAGCGATTCCTTCCTGATCATGGACGTCAATCCCAACCGCGCGCCCTGGGTGTGGGTGAAGGCCGGCGACCTGATCGCGGCGATGCGCACCTTCGATACCGTCGAGAACCGCGGCTACCTGCTGATTTCCGAGAAGGGCTAGGGCCGGGTCTCAGGAGCGGTAGCGTTCCGGCACCTGCGGGTTGTTCGCCGGATCGGTGTCGTACCTGGCGAGGTTCTTCACTGCCGGCCCGCCGACCAGCGGGCGCAGGTCGTTCTCCAGCGCATCGGCCCTGTCCCCGTCATAGACGTCCTCGCCCCCGATGTAGATGGAAAAGACCCTGACGTATTTCGCCTTCTTGGTGGGATCCTCGATGGTGGCCCGGGTCCAGGCGTAGAGCGGGTATCCCTCCACGCCGTTCCGCTCCGCCTCCGCGCAATACCCGGCGAAGGCGTCGTACTGGCAGACCAGCACCGCCCCGTGCCGCGCGAGAATGTCGTTGAGCGGCCCGAGCGCCGGATCATCGGCGCCGCAGCGCGCGTTTTCCGCCGCCCCGTCCTCAATCTCGACCCGGAGCTGGTATTGCAGTCGCGGTGCTGCCGGAGCCCCGGCGGCGTCTCGCCTTCGCACCATGTCGCGCGCTCCCGAACTCCTCTTCCAGGCATTCTATCCAATATGCATGGGCCGCATTCCCAAGAGGAACAAATTGGAATGCTGCAATCTTCTTCTATACTCTTGCCCGGCTTCGCCCTCACTTTGCCGTACAAGATTGTGGAACAATTCTCGAGGTATTCAGGGCAAATGATCGCTTGCCCCATTGCGTTCCTTGTCGCAGCTGTCGCGCCGATCGAAAAGAATTCGGAATTCCGATGAAGACGCTCCTGGTTTCTTTGGTCTTGTTCGCCTTTTTCGCCGGGCTGACGGCGAATGAAGCCTACGCGGGGCCTCTGGCACCGGCTCCGCGCGTTGTCGCCACATATGACCGGAGCTTTATCGAACGCTCCGGTGCGCAAACGCTCGAGGAACTGCTTGATACCGGAATCATCCGCTACTTCCTGACCGGGGGGCAGGCGCTGCTCGTCCTGGTGAACGGCAGGCCTTACTCCACCACCGGCGGCGACCTGGAACCCCTGCCCCTTTCGGCGGTAGAGCGCATCGAGGTTCTCGGCGGCGACAGCCTCGGCACCATAGGCGGCGCCACGCTGCGCGGCGCGCTCAATGTCGTGCTTAGGAAGGACCTGGACGGCGTCGAGACGCGAGGGGTGGCACGGATGCCGAGCCGGGAGGGCGGCGACGGCTGGCAGGGCAGCGTGTTCTGGGGCGGCGCGGTCGGCAACGGGCGCATGACCATCGGTGTGGATGTCATCGACCGTCAGGAAATCCCCGGGAGAAGCCGCGAGCACAGCCGTTCCGAATGGGTCGAGGGCGGATCTTTCGACCAGGCGAAGAATGTCAGCGTCAGCGGCAACACCGTCTTCGTCGTCCCGGGGACAGTGAACGCCGATGACGAATTCGTGAGGGACACGGAAACAATTGACGGTGAAGAAGTCCCTGCGCCGAAAAGGTCGGTCGCGCTGGGGGATTGCGATCCGGCGCACGGCTATGTCCCCGGCCTCAGCAATCCGCCCGGCATCACCTCGGGCGACGAGGGCTGCGGTTTCGCCTATGGCAACATCTGGTGGGACACCAGAAGCCGTGAGCAGAAGAGCGCCATACTGAACTTCGACCATCCGCTCCGAGACAGTGCCGAACTGCATCTGGACGCGAACATCACGCAGGGCGAGACGGTTCTCCTGTATGCACCGTCGGTCGATGTGTTTTCCATCACCCCGACCCAGAACGTGATCGACGCGATCAACGCGGCCGGCTCGAATATTCAGGCAGACGGTGACGATCTGTTCTCCATTGGGCACCGCTTCGTCGGCCACGGCAACCGGCGCTGGGTGAAAGAGGACGAGGAATACGACATCTCCCTGGGGGTTACGGGCGGGCTGACAAAGGGTCTCGGCTACGATGCGCGCATCCTCGCCTATCGGTGGGACAGTTTCGAATCCGGTGCCAATCTGGTGCATGCCGGCAGGATACGGGAGAGAATCGCGGACGGGAGCTACAACGTCGTGGACCCGTTTTCCCGGGACCCGGCGCATTTGGACGCCATACAGTACAGCAGGCTGCGGGAGGAACTCGATGCCGGCGCGGAGAGCCTTTCGGTGCGGCTGGCGCTGGAAGGGTCCGGCTTAGCGATCGGCGGCCGTGATGCGGCATGGACGGCGGGGGTCGAGCTGGGCCGGTTCGAAGTACATGAACTCCTGCGCTTTCGCAGCAATGACGGGATGACCCATAAGGTGACCGACGTGCTTGGATCGGGCGGGGTCAGCTATGCCGGCGAGCGCGAAATCACCGCGGCTTTCGCGGAAGTGTCTCTGCCAGTGATCGACGGCCTTGACCTCAGGGCGGCGGGTCGCCGCGCCGAACTCGACGATGTGGGCGAGTTGCGGTCCTGGCGCCTCGGGGCCGAATACCGCCCGACGGGCATCGTCACGCTGCGCGGCTCATGGGGTGCGGCCCAGGGGGCGCCCTCGATGTTCCATCTCCATGCCACCGAGGCGCAGGGCCATCCCTATATTCTGTGCGATCCGGGCGCCGGCCCCCCTCCCCGCGAATGCCCGGCGCCGAACGTCCGGCAGGTGACGCAGGAGCTCACAGGCAATCCCAAGCTCGATCCCGTCGAGGGAGAGAGGCTCTCCATCGGCGCCGAGGCTCGCCGGGGGCCGTTTTTCCTGGCTACGGAATGGTACCGCGTCTCGACCTCCAAGGGGGTGGGGCTGAACACCGCCACCTGGGCCATGCTGAATCTGCCCGAATGCGGGGAAAGTGGCGCCAAGGAGAACTGCATCGAACGCAATGGCGGCGATATCACCATCCACCGGGGCTACGAGAATGTCGTCGAGGCCGAGATCTCCGGCATCAATACCCGGTTCGGCGGGGGCATGAGAACGAGCTGGGGCGTTGTCGGCATGCGCGGTGCCTGGCGGCATGTCATCAGCACCGACGCGCGTGTCGCCGGCATAAAGGACCGCATCGCCATCGCCCGGAACGCCGTCCGCGCCGGGTTTCTGGCGCGGCGCGGCAATGTGAGCGTCGTCTGGACCGCCAGCTATCGTTCCGGTTTCAAGAACCGGACCGGCAGGGGGGAGTTCAAGTCCTGGACCGGCCACGACTTGTCCGTGGATTGGGCCGACCCGCTGGGGCTGGAGGGCGCGCGGGTCTCGGCCGGCGTGTTCAATCTCACCGACACCCCGCTCACGACGGACACCTCCAACCCGTCCGCCACCGACGGGCCCACGGCGGCCGGCTGGGGCCGCACATTCTTCCTCACGCTCAACATGCGTTTCTGAGAGAGTACCGCCACCCCGCCCGCCTCGGCGGTCCAGCCGTCCGATTCGCCTCCGACAAACCTAATACGCGCCAAGCACGCGAAGCAGCTCCGCCGCGCCCGGGTTGGAGTGCCGCTGCTTTACCAGGATCGACTTTGCCGTGGCGTCCGGGCCGTAATATGCCCTGTTGCGTTCCTTGTCCTCGACGGTCACCGAGCCCTCGAAGGAGGCGCCCAGGAACGCGCCGCGCGAGAGCGCGTAGGAATAGATGTCGGCGCGCAGGTTGATCGCCGTCCCTCCCTCGAACCCGATGCCCACGGGGCCGGCGGAAACGGAGGCGTCGGCGCCCAGCTTGACCTTCGCTTCCAGCATCGACTCCAGTGTCCTGCGCGACATGATCAGGAAGACGACCTCCGAATCCTGGAAGCCGATCTGGAGTCCGAAGCTGCCCGAACCGATGCCGAAGAACGCCGGATTGCTCCATTCGCCCCCCTCGCCGCGCGCCAGCAGCACGCCGCTGCCGCCCTCCCCGCCGACGAAAAAGCCCGCCTTCAGCAGGCTCGGCACGATCAGCACCGCCTTGGCTTTCGCCAGCAGACGCGGAAGCGGCTTGAGCTCCGGATTGCGTATCATTTTCTCGAGCGTATAGCGGGCATTGTCGACCAGGGCCTGCGGCGGAGAATCCGCCCGGGCCGAAACCGTTCCTGCGATCGACAGCGCAATCGCCGCCAGCATCGTGGCGGCGATCCTGGGCATCTTGTGACGTGGCATCGGTGTCTCCGACGGAAACGCGTTCGCGGGGGCGCTACCCTGTTTGGCTAAGATGGACGATATTCGTCCGTTTGCAAGAATCGAGCGCCCGCAAGGGCGGCCCGGGAGCGTGGAATGAACGAGAACGCGAACGATGTCGATCTTGCCGCCTCGTCCACCCGGAGGAGTCTGCGGCTCGCTACGCTGACCCTGATGCGCTGGGGCGCCATCGGCGGCCAAGCGGCCGCCCTGCTGGTGGTCCATTTCGGATTCGGCTATCCGGTGCCGCTCGTCGAGGCCTTCGCGGTCGTGGGTGCGTCGGTCCTCCTCAACATCGTGCTGATGACAGTTCGCTCGGCCCGGGAACGCTTGCGGCAAAGCGCGGCCCCCTGGATTCTGGCCTTCGACCTGATCCAGCTCGCCGTCCTCCTCCACCTGACCGGCGGGCTCGGCAACCCGTTCGCGTTCCTGCTTCTGGCGCCGGTGACGGTATCGGCGGTGATGCTGAACCTGCGCCGCATCGCCGTCCTGTGCGGAGTCGCGCTGGTCGTCGTCACCTTGCTCGGTTTCTGGCATCTGCCGCTCCCGTGGGGGGACGACGGATTGACCCTGCCGCCGGTCTATATCCTCGGCAGTTGGATCGCGCTTGCCGTCGGCATCCCGTTCTTCGCCGGCGTCACATGGAAGGTCGCGGTCGAGGCGCGGCGAATGTCCTACGCACTGTCGGCTTCGCAGCTCGCGCTGGCGCGGGAACAGCAGCTTACGGCGCTCGGAGGGCTTGCCGCCGCCGCCGCGCACGAGCTCGGCACGCCGCTCGGCACCATCGCCGTCGTCAGCAGGGAGCTGGCCCGCGAGGTACCGGAAGACAGCCCGCTCTCGGACGACGTAGAGCTCCTGATCGAACAGGCGGAGCGATGCCGGCGGATTCTCGCCGAACTTGGGCGCGGGCCCGCCGAGGCGGCTTCCTCGCAGTCACTGGTCGAGTTGGGACTCGATGCCTTGATCGAGACCGCCGCGCTGCGCCACGCCACGTCCCGCATCCAACTCCGCTTCGACGCCGCGCCGGACGAATCCTGCCCCGACATGCCGCCGCCTTCGGTCCTGAATCTTCCCGAGGTGGTGCACGGGATCGGCAATCTGGTCGAAAACGCCATCCAGTTCGCGCATGGCGAAGTCACGGTCGCTACGCGGTGGAGCGCCGATTACTGGCGCGTTACAGTAACCGACGACGGCCCGGGGATCGCACCGCGCCTGCTCGAACGGCTGGGCGATCCCTATGTCTCGTCGCGCGACTCGGAAGGCGGCCATATGGGGCTTGGCGTATTCATCGCGCGCACCCTGCTTGAGCTGACGGGCGCGCAGTTGACGTTCTCCAACCGGCAGCCTCATGGCGCCGCGGCGACGGTCACCTGGCCGCCGACCCCATGGAGGGTCCAGACGGCGATCGCCACCGGACGGGCAGCGATAGCATGAGCGAAGGAGGCGATCCGTCCAACGACGGGCGGCGCGACAGAACCCTGCTGATCGTCGACGACGACGCGCCGTTTCGCAACCGGCTCGCGCGGGCGATGGAAGCGCGCGGCTTTCGCTGCGAGCTCGCGGAGTCCGTGGCGGAAGGAGTGATCGCCGCCAATGAGCGCCCGCCGTCCCATGCGGTGCTCGACCTCAGGCTGGAGGACGGCAGCGGGCTCGAAATCGTCGAGGCGCTGCGCGGCGTGCGGGCCGACACTCGGGTCGTCATGCTGACGGGCTACGGCAACATCGCGACCGCGGTCGCCGCGGTGAAGGCGGGCGCGGTCGACTACCTCGCCAAGCCGACCGACGCCGACGCGATCGAGGCCGCGCTGCTCGCCCAGGAGGACGGGCTGCCGCCGCCGCCGGAGCATCCGATGTCCGCCGACCGGGTCCGCTGGGAACACATCCAGAGGGTTTACGAGCAGTGCGACCGGAACGTGTCGGAGACCGCGCGGCGCCTCAACATGCACCGGCGCACTTTGCAGCGCATTCTCGCCAAGCGGGCGCCGAGGGAAACGACCGGCTGAGGGCGAAATGAAAAGGCCCGCGGCCCATGCCGCGGGCCCTGCTCTTGCGATACGGCTTACGCCGCCGTCGACCTATTTCAGGTTCTTGGGCGCATCGCCGTTATCGCGCGCCATCTCGTAGAGCTTCCGCGCGCGCGCCGAGGTCTTCTTGTTGGCGGTGATGGCCAGGTTCCATACGCCCTTGACGAAGCCGGCCTTCATCTTGGCCGCGACATCGGGATGGAGATGGGTCTCCTTGACCCCCTTCTCGGCCAGGATCTTGAGCTCGTTGTTGGTCCCTTCGTCGAACTGGGCGGGGACCTCCTTCTCCAGCTCGTGCCCGAGCTTGAGCATGAGCTCCTGGTCGGCCTTGGACAGCTTCTTGAAGCTGTTCATGTTCATCGTCACGGTATAGGGCGAGACGCCGAAGCGTGGCCGCATCATGTACTTGGCGACCTCGTACCACTTGAAGTCGACGGCGCCCTGGACCGGCCAGGCCGCACCCTCGACGACGCCCTTTTGAAGCGCCGAATAGATCTCGCCGCCGTTGAGGTTCACCCGCGACCCGCCGAGCGGATCGACGACCGGGGTGTAGAACGCGTTGCCGCGGATCTTGCGGCCCTTGAGCGGCTGCAGGCTCTTGGAATCGACCGGCCGCTTCAGCATGACGTGGAAGACGTCGGATCCGGATCCGCCGACCGGATGCATGATCATCTTCTGGTTGAAGCGCTGCATCTCCTCGTCGAAATACTGCCAGTAGCCCTTCTTCCGCCAATCCTCAGTATCGGCGTGGAGCGCGAAGGCGCCCATCGCGACGGCCGTCACACCCATGAAGTAGGGCGCGACCGAAAGGTTCAGATCGAACACGCCGCGCGAAACCGGCTGGAATTGCTGCCGCGACTTGACCACTTCGGGACCGGAATAGCTGATCTTGATCCTGCCCTTGGTAGCCGCCTCAACCTTCTTGCCGAAGGCGTAGCCGATCAGTTTCGTTCCCTGGACCCGGTCGTCCCACGCGGTCAGGTATTTGAGGCTGATCTTCTTCTCCGCCGACGCCAGCGTCGGCGCGACCGCCACGACGGCGGCGGCGGCGATTGCGGTACGGATTTTCATGGTGCTGCGTGCTCCCATTCGTGTCTGGCCGGATCGGACCTCCCGCCCGAGCCTCCCGAGCGCCCGAATGTAGCGATTATTGCGCGGCGCACAACCGCGCGAGGCCCCGCTTGCGCCGTTACATGCCGGGGTCGATCCGGCGTTGCAGCCGCCCGGCGGCGGCCAGCGCGAAGCGCACGATCTGGCGCCGCTTGCGGGTGCCGTTGACCGGCACCGGCGCCGCTTGCCGGCGGATCGCCCCGCCATAGGCGTCCGCGACGATGACTCCGCAATCGCCGGGCAGCAGGCGTTCCGGAAACCTCTCGGAGACCCCGAAGAAGAAGCGGTCGCAGAACGGCAGGTATTCGCGCCACTTGCGGTCGCTGCGGAAATCCTCGACCGACGACTTGATCTCGACGATGACGAACTCCGCCTCGTCGTTGAGCCCGATCACGTCGACCCTGCGGCCGTTGGTCAGCTTGAACTCGTAGAGCACGGCGTAGCCGAGGTCGGTCAGAAGCCGGGCGACGCCGCGCCGGATGCGGGCTTCGGTCGCGTCTCCCGCGCCAGTCCTGGAAGCGGTCGCGTTGTCGAGCATCGGTCCCGTCGATCCCGGAACAAAGCGTGATCATATCAAACCGGGACATAACGTGAACAACCGACTGTTTGGGAGCCGGCGAGCCCGCGGCGGTAGCAAGGCGCGGCGGGCTGTGGCAGTTTCGCGGCCGATGTCCGCCCCCGACCCGACCGGCGATCCCGACCCCGCCCCGGCCATCCTCCAGGTCCTTCCGGCGCTGAATCTGGGCGGGGTCGAACGTGGAACCGTCGAGATCGCGCAGGCGATCGCCGCGGCCGGCTGGCGCGCGGTCGTCGCCTCCGCCGGAGGCCCCCTGGCCGCCCAGATCGAGCGGGCCGGCGGCGTGCATGTCACCCTGCCGCTGGACGGCAAGAACCCGCTTGCGATATGGGCGAATGTCGGACGCCTCCGCCGGCTGATCCGGGAGCGGGAGATATCGATCGTCCACGCGCGCAGCCGCGCACCGGCCTGGAGCGCCTGGTATGCGGCCCGGCAAACCGGCGCGCGCTTCGTCACCACGTTTCACGGCTTCTACTCCGCCCGCACGGGGCTCAAACGCCGCTATAACGCCGTCATGACGTGGGGAGAGCGCGTGATCGCGGTATCGGCGTTCATCGCCGACCACGTCGCCGGGGTCTACGGGGTTCCGCGATCCCGTCTCCGGACCATTCCCCGCGGCATCGACCCGGCGGTCTTCGATCCCGCGCGGGTTTCGGCCGGCCGGGTGGAGCGGCTGCGCGGCGCGTGGCGCGACGACGGGGACGGTCCGGTGGTCATCCTCCCCGGGCGCCTCTCGCGCTGGAAAGGCCACGGCACGGCGGTGGAGGCGATGGCGCGGCTGGACCGTCCGGATGTCCGTTGTCTGTTCGTCGGCGCCGAGGCCGAAGGCGGCCATGGCGCGGCCGTGCGGAAGGCGATCGACGCCGCCGGGCTCGCCGGGCGGGTGCGTTTCGCGGGCGTCTGCGACGACATGCCCGCCGCATATCTGGCGGCCGATGTCGTCGTGGTTCCCTCGACCGAACCGGAGTCCTTCGGCCGCGTAGCGGTCGAGGCGCAGGCGATGGGCCGGCCCCTGGTGGCGGCGGAGCACGGCGGCACGCGCGAGACCGTCCTTCATGGCGAGACCGGCTGGCTGGTCCCGCCGGGCGATCCTGGCGCGCTCGCCGGCGCGATTGCCGAGGCTCTCGGCCTTGCGCCCGACCGCCGCCGCTCAATGGCGGAAGCCGCGATGCGCCACGTTCGCAGCCGGTTCACCCTGGAAGCCATGCGGCGTGATACGCTCGCGGTCTATCGGGAGCTTCTGGACGAAGCGCCGCGTTGACCCCGCCACGCGCGCCCCTATCATCGACGCCTGCGGCAGCGGGGTTCCGGGCTCCATAACGGCATGGTCATGGCGGAAAAGAGACAGCTGCGCCTCGGCGCCTTCATGCGGCCGGTGACCATCCACACCGGATCGTGGCGCTATCCGGGCGCCTGGCCGGACGCAAATTTCAACTTCAGGCACATCAAGCGCTTCGCGCAAACGCTCGAACGCGGGCGGTTCGACGCCTTTTTCATGGCTGATCACCTCGCCGTCCTCAACATGCCGATGGACGCGCTGAAGAGGAGCGCCACCGTCACCTCGTTCGAGCCGATGACGCTGTTGCCCGCGCTCGCCATGGCGACCGGGCATCTCGGGCTGATCGCCACCGGCTCGACGACCTATGACGAGCCCTATCACGTCGCCCGGCGCTTCGCCTCGCTCGACCATATCAGCGGGGGCCGGGCGGGCTGGAACGTGGTGACCACCTCGAACCCGGACGCCTCGCGCAATTTCGGCCGCGAGGACCATCTCGAACACGCCCTGCGCTACAAGCGGGCGCGCGAGTTCTTCGACGTGGTCACCGGGCTGTGGGACAGCTGGGAGGACGATGCGTTCCTGCGCGACCAGGAGAGCGGCATCTTCTTCGATCCGGACAAGCTCCACGTGCTCGGCCACGAGGGCGAGTATTTCAACGTGCGCGGGCCGCTCAACATCGCCCGGCCGGTCCAGGGCTGGCCGGTCATCGTCCAGGCCGGGGCGTCGGACGCCGGGCGCCAGCTCGCCGCGGAAACCGCCGAGGCGGTGTTCGCAGGGGCGGGCAACCTCGAAGCCGGACAGGCATTCTACGCCGACGTCAAGGGAAGGATGGAAAAGGCCGGGCGCGATCCCGACCAGATGAAGATCCTGCCGGGCTGCATGGTGGTGGTCGGCGACTCGATGGAGGAAGCGCGGGAGAAGCGGGCGCTGCTCGACAGCAAGGTGCATTTCGACAGCGCCGTGGCGTCCTTGTCGATCTCGCTCGGCCACGACGCCTCGAAATTCGATCCCGACGGCCCGCTGCCCGAGATCCCGGAAAGCAACGCGTCCAAGTCGGGGCGCGAGCGCGCCATCGCGCTGGCCAGGCGCGAGAACCTGACGGTGCGCCAGCTCGCCCAGCGCCTCGGCGGCTATTCCGGGCTCTGCATCCTAGGCACGCCGGAGGCGATCGCCGACGAGATGGAGGAATGGCTCGAGACGCGGGGGAGCGACGGGTTCAACCTGATGTTCCCCTATCTGCCCGAAGGACTCGACGATTTCGTCGACCGCGTGGTGCCGGTGCTGCAGCGGCGCGGGCTGTTCCGCACCGAGTACGAAGGGGCTACGCTGCGGGAAAACCTGGGCCTGCATCGGCCCGAGAGCCGCTACGCCCGGGCGAGGAGCTGTTCCGATGCCTAAGGTCCTGAACGACGTGCAGCTGGAGCAATGGCGGCGCACCGGCGCGGTCTGGCCGGTCGACCTGTTGACGGCCGAAGAGGCGGACGGTCTCCGCGCGCGCTACGAGGCGCTCGACGAGAGCACCGAGGGCGGCGCGCAGTCGCGCTATCGCATCAAGGCGCATCTCCCCTTTCCCTGGCTCTGGGAGGTGATCCGCCGGCCACGCCTGATCGATGCGATCGAGGACCTGTTGGGCCCCGATTTCGTGTGCTGGGGCTCGTCCTTCTTCGCCAAGAAGGCGCATGACCCGAGCTTCATCTCATGGCACCAGGATTCGACCTATTACGGGCTCGAACCGCCGGAATCGGTGACCGCCTGGATCGCGTTCACCGACGCCACCAGCGAGGCGGGCTGCATGAAGATCGTCGCGGGTTCGCATCTCGGTCCGGAGATCCTGGCGCATGACGAGATCCCCGACCGCGACAACATGCTGGTGCGCGGCCAGACGGTGCGCGACGTGGACGAGAGCCTGGCGGTCGAGATGCCGCTCGCCGCCGGACAGATGTCGATCCACCACAACAAGACCATTCATTCCTCGGAGCCCAACCGGGCCGATTGGCCGCGGATCGGATTCGCGGTCCATTTCGCGGCGACCGGCGTGCGCCAGGTCCAGTTCGACGACGCCACCGCGATCCTGCTGAGGGGCGAGGACCCCGAGGGAAACTGGCTGCCCGACCCCGAGCCCGAGACGGAATTCGACCCGGCCTGCCTCGCCGCCCTCGACGTGGCCTGGACCCGCTACCAGACGGCGATGCGGGCGCAGCGGTAGCGCGGGTCTCGCAGCAATTTCCGACCTGCCCGGGTCGCCGCCCTCCCCCGGCCCCTCCCGCAAGCGGGAGGGGAGAAAGGTATCGAAGGGTCGCCAAGCGCGTCCCCTCTCCCCGCCGGGGAGAGGGTCAGGGTGAGGGGGGCCTCCCACGAAAGCCGGCTGCGACCGTGCCCGGTCGAAAAATGACCTACCCCCCGAGGTGGCGGTTGAAGAACCGGGCCAGCGGATCGAAGGATGTCGCCGACGACCGGGTCGCCTGCTCGATATAGAGCACTTCGATCTCGCCGCCCGCGGCGCGGTAGTCGCGCGCGAAGCGCTCCGGCTCGTTGACGTCGACGTCGCTGTCGAGGTCGCGGTAGTCGTGCACCTCGTCGGGCCTTCCCTGCACCCAGAGCGCGGGCGGGGTCTCCACGTCCTCGCCGCGTTCGAGGGCGAGCGTCGGATTGCCCTCCGCCATCGCGTCCTCGGTGACCCAGTAGCGGTCATGGCACTCGGGGATCCCGGCGACCCATTCCGGAGGCTCCGGGCGCGCCTGCACCCGCCTGGCGTGGCGGTAGCGCGATAGCGGGTTGATCACCGGCCACGACATGCCGACGCAGCGCACGCGCGCATCGAATTCGCCGGAAACGCCCTCCAGAGGGATCGCGGCGTAGCGCGGATCGTCCGGCCGCATTGCCGCCAGCATCGCGAGATGGCCGCCGCTCGACTGGCCCGACAGGCCGATGCGGTTCGCGTCCACGCGGTATTCGCCGGCATGCGCCTTGAGCCAGCGGATCGCGTAGTTGATATCGACCAGCGAGGTCGGGTAGCCGTCGCCGGCATGGCGGAAATCGATCGCCGCGGCAACCAGCCCGGCCTCCGCCAGCGCCTCGTCGCGCTCCCGGCAGGTGGTGAGGTCGCCCCGGTTCCAGGCGCCGCCGTGGAGGTCGATCACCGCCGGGAACGGACCGTCCCCGTCGGGAAAGAACAGCCGCATCGGGAGCGGCCTGCCGCCGTGATCGAGATAGACGACATCGGCGGTCTCGATGGTGCGCACGTCGCTCGCCATGAACAATCTCCCCCGGGCAGGTCTCCGGGCGATGGTACGCGGGTTCGCCGCCCGAGCGAAAGCCCGGCGGTTTCGCGGCGCCCCGATTCGCTCTACCCTGCGCCCGCCGCGCGAGGCGGCGCGACCGGCGCATGGCGAGAACGTGCCTCCGATGGAACTCCTTTCGCCACGCCCCTGCGCGTGCAATAGGGGGCGGATGGGGCTACAACCCGGTCAATTGAGACGCGCTTCAAGGAATCGCAATGGAACGAGTCTTCATCTATTGGGACAACTCGAACATTTTCATCAGTGCTCGTGATGTCGCCATAGAGCTGGAGGGCCCATCTGCCCGTCATCGCGTGCGCGTTCACTTCCGGAATCTGCTGGAACTGGCCCGGGCCGGTCGCGACATCGAGCATGCGATCGCCGTCGGATCCGTTCCCCCGGAGCTTCGGCACGTCTGGAATCGTATGGAAAACGAGGGCGTTACGGTACAGCTGCTGGAACGGGGCGCGTTGGACGGTCGGGAACAGGGCGTGGATCAGACCCTGCAAACCGCGATGTTGCGCGATGCGTTCGACTACAACGGAGACCCCGGAATTGCCGTATTGCTGACCGGAGACGGCAGCGGCTTCATCGACGGCGTCGGCTTCCACGCCGACCTCGAACGGATGCATGGGCGGGGATGGCGAATCGAGGTTCTCTCCTGGCGGCATAGCTGCAACCGCCGGATGCGGGAATGGGCCGAACAGAACGGCAAGTTCGTCGCGCTGGACGACTTCTACGACTGCATAACCTTCCTGGAGCGTTCCATGCCCGGCGATCCGGTTGCCCAACCGCGCCATGCAGTCCCCGTCGATTTGACCAGGCGCTCCTGACGACGCCGAACGGGGAATGCCGCGGACTCCGCTGCGGGTACGAAATTTCAAATAACGCCGTCGGCCGACAGAAGATCGAACGCACACGGGTTCATCGCCCGAGCGAAAGCCCGGCGGTTTCGCGCCGCCCCGATTCGCTCTACCCTGCGCCCGCCGCGCGAGGCGGCGCGACGGGGAATGGGGAAGGACATGAGCCTGATCGAAGCCGGCGCCGCCGCGCCCGCCTTCTCGATGACCGACCAGGGCGGCATGACGGTAAGCCTCGACGATTTCGCGGGCCGCTATGTGCTCCTCTGGTGGTACCCGAAAGCCTCGACGCCCGGATGAACCACCGAAGGCCAGGGGTTCCGTGATCGAATCCAGGACTTTGCCGACAGGAATACCGTCATTCTCGGCGTCAGCTTCGACAGCACCGAGGCGAACGGGAAGTTCAAGGAGAAGCAGGGGTTTCCCTACGACCTGCTGAGCGATCTGGACAAGTCGGCGAGCATCGCCTACGGCGTGGCGACGGCCGAGGACGCCAGGACCCCGCGCCGATCGGTGCTGATCGGGCCGGACGGCAAGGTCGCCCGATCCTACGCGACGGTGAAGCCGGCCGACCACCCGGACCAGGTGCTGGCCGACCTCGACGCGCTCAGCGGGTGATCAGCGCTTCCTGGGTGACGTTGGGGTCCGCGTAGCCCTTGATCCAGAACCGGATCGCCTCCCAGCATACCGGATCGCGGTCGCAGCGGGGCTCCGGGTCGCGCTGCCAGTAGTTGTACTCGTCGACGCCCCGGCACAGCACCGCCGTCCGGTTGGGAAGGTTGCAGCGTACATAGGTCGGCAGAAAGGTGAACGACATGCCGAGCCGGCGGTCGTTCGACAGGTTGGGCGCCGAGCCGTGCACCAGCCGCTCGTGGTGGAGCGAGAACTGCCCCGCCTTGAGTTCCAGCTTCACCGCCTTCGACTCGTCGATCTCCTCGATGGTCTGTCCGCGCGCCAGCAGGTTGTCCTCCGCATACGTCTCGACATGGACGTAGTCGGGCTCCTTGTGGCTGCCCGGGATGATCTGCACGCAGCCGTTCTCCTCGTTGGAATCGGTGAAGCCGAGCCACAGCGTAACCACGTCATGCGGCTCCAGCCCGTAATACGCCGAATCCTGGTGCCACGAGACCCGCTTGCCGTCGCCCGCGCTCTTGAACCAGAAGGTCGACAAGTAGAGCAGGATGTTGGGCCCGATCAGGTCCTCGACGGCGTCGAGGATCTTCGGGCTGTGGGCGAGCTCCCACAGCCACATGAAGCCGAGATGGGACTTGACCCTGATATGATTGTCGATGTCGTCGTCGATCTCGGCCTCGAAGGCTTCGAGCTTCGCCCGCGCCTCGGCCGCCTCGTCCGTCGTCATGCAGTCGAAGGGAAAGCAGTATCCCTCGTTCCAGAACCGATCGACCTCGGCCTGCGTCAGGACCTTCGGCATGGCGATCCTCCCGGGGCGGTTGCCCCGGCCATTGTGCCGCCGAACGGAACCGCGCGAAAGGCCCGGCAGCCCGCTAAACCCGCTCCATCACCATGGCGATGCCCTGGCCGACCCCGATGCACATGGTGCAGAGCGCGTAGCGGCCGCCGCGGCGTTCGAGCTCGTAGAGCGCCGTCGTCGCGAGCCTCGCGCCGCTGCAGCCGAGCGGGTGGCCGAGCGCGATCGCGCCGCCGTTCGGGTTGACCCGCTCGTCGTCGTCGGCGATCCCGAGCTCGCGGGTCACCGCGAGCGACTGCGCGGCGAAGGCCTCGTTGAGTTCGATCACGTCGATGTCGTCGAGCGAGAGGCCGGTTATCTCCATCGCCTTGCGGGTCGCCGGCGCCGGGCCGATCCCCATGATCCGGGGCGGAACCCCGGCGGTCGCCGCGCCGACGATGCGCGCCCTGGGCGTCAGCCCGTGGCGTTTGGCCGCGTCCTCGTCCGCCACGATCAGCGCCGCCGCCCCGTCGTTCACGCCCGACGAGTTGCCGGCGGTCACGGTGCCGTCCTTGCGGAACGCCGGGCGCAGCTTCGCCAGCGTCTCCAGCGTGGTGTCGCCCCTCGGGTGTTCGTCGAGCGAGACGACGATGGGATCGCCGCGCCGCCTGGGGATCGTCACGGGGACGATCTCCGCTTCCAGCCGGCCGGCCTCCTGCGCGTCCCGGGCCTTTTGCTGGCTCCACAGCGCGAACCCGTCCTGGTCCTCGCGGGTGATCTGGCGTTCCTCGGCGAGGTTTTCCGCCGTCTCGCCCATCGCATCGACGCCGTAGGCCTCTTCCATCTTCGGATTGACGAAACGCCAGCCGATGGTGGTGTCGTAGACTTCCGCCTTGCGCGAGAAGGGCTGCTCCGCCTTGCCCATCACGAAGGGCGCGCGCGACATGCTCTCCACCCCGCCGGCGATGGCGAGCCCGGCCTCGCCGGTGCGGATCATGCGTCCGGCCTGGGATACCGCTTCCAGCCCCGAGCCGCACAGCCGGTTGACGGTCGCCCCGCCGACCCCGACCGGAAGCCCCGCCAGCAGCCCCGACATGCGGGCTACGTTGCGGTTGTCCTCGCCCGCCTGGTTGGCGTTGCCGTAATAGACGTCGTCGACCTCTTCCCAGTCGACCTGCCCGTTGCGTTCCATTAGCGCCGAGATCGGAACCGCGCCGAGATCGTCGGTGCGCACCGCGCTCAACGCGCCGCCGTAACGGCCGATCGGGGTCCTTACGGCGTCGCAGATATAGGCTTCGGTCATGGCGGGAACTCCTCGCTTGCGGACATTCGGTACAGTCTGGAGAAATCTGCGGGCGTTGCCGGTCCCCTCAAGCCTCCACCGGGACGAACAGGCTCTCGACCGGCATCGCCTCGGCGATGAAGTCCTGGTCTTTCAGATAGCGCACCAGCGCTTCCAGGGTCGGGCGGTTGGGCTCGACCCCGTAGGGCCAGGGATCGCCGTCGTCGAAGATCTCGTCGATCTCCTCCAGGTCGGAAACCAGGAAGGGCAGCATGTAGCGCTGCGCGGCGGAGATCCGCATGCGCATCAGCGCCAGCGCCTTCGACGCCTCGAACGCGTCGTAGAGGGATCTGGCGATCCACGGGTGCTGCTCGTGGATGTCCCGCTTGATCGCCACGAGATGCATGATCGGGTGGATCCGCCGCGCGCGGTAGAGCGCCTTCTCGACCTCGCGGAAATCGGGGAACAGGCGGACCACGTCCGGATGGGTGCGGAGCGATTCCGGCAGCCGGGAGCCGAGCAGCGCGTCGATCTCGCCGTCGGCCAGCATGTCGCTCAAGGACCGCCCGGTCTCGTTCTGAACGAGGCGGACCGGTTTGAGCAGCGGCGGCGCGGACGGCGTGCCGTGCGTGCCGACCTTCTCGACCGCGCCCTGGACCCATTCGACGGTCGAGAGGTCGACCCCGTAATCCTCGGCGAGATGGCCGCGGCACCACACCGCCGCGGTCTGGGTGTAGAGCGGGACCCCGATCCGCTTGCCCTCCAGGTCCTTCGGCGTTGCGATTCCGGCATTCCGGTTGATGCAGAAGAAACCGTGGCGGAACGCCTTGGACGGGAATACCGGGATGGCGACGAAGCGGCGGTCGCCGGCCGCCGTCATCGAGATGAACTCCGACGAGGAGAGCTCAGAGACGTCGAAGGCGTTCTCGCCCATCATCCGGTCGAAGATCTCGCGCGGCGCGTCGATGCCGACGAATTCGAGATCGATGCCGTCCGGGCCCACCTCGCCCGATTTGAGTGCGTCCATGCGGTCGTAATTGCCGCACGCGAAGTTCAGCTTGAGAGCCATCCCCGTCCCCGTCCCGTGTCGCCGGCCGCCGTTCTAGGGTAGCTTCGCCGGAGCGTCCAGAGCCATGCCCGAGAGGAGCGGTCGATACCCATGTCCGACAGGTTTGCGAGCTACGAGCGTCTCGAATTCTCCCGCCCAGAACCCGGCATCCTGGAGATCGTGCTGAACAACCCCTCGCGCCTCAACGCGGCCGACGCGGCGATGCACGCCGAGCTTTCCCGGGTGTGGGGCGATGTCGACAAGGACCCGGAAACGCGGGTCGCGCTGATCCGGGGCGCGGGCGATGCGTTCTCCGCCGGGGGCGACCTCGACCTGGTCGAGGAGATGACGCTCGACTACGAGACCCGGATCCGCATCTGGCACGAGGCCAGGGACATGGTCTACGGCATGGTCGAGTGCTCGACCCCGGTGGTCTCCGCGATCAAGGGCCCGGCGGTGGGGGCGGGGCTGGTCTGCGCGCTGCTGGCCGACATTTCGGTCGCGGCGAAGACCGCGCGGCTGATCGACGGCCACACCAGGCTCGGGGTCGCGGCGGGCGATCACGCGGCGATCGTCTGGCCGCTGCTGTGCGGCATGGCCAAGGCGAAATACTATCTGCTGCTCTGCGAGCCGGTGAGCGGCGAGGAGGCGGAGCGGATCGGCCTGGTCTCGCTCGCCGTCGACGACGACGCGGTGCTCGATACCGCCTACGACGTCGCCCGCAAGCTCGCGCGCGGCGCGCCGAGCGCGATCCGCTGGACCAAGTATACGCTCAACAACTGGCTCAGGATGGCGGGTCCGACCTTCGATGCCTCGCTGGCCCTCGAATTCCTCGGCTTCGGCGGGCCCGAGGTCCGGGAGGGGGTGGCGAGCCTGAAGGAGAAGCGCCGCCCCGATTTCATCGGCGGGGGAGGCTGAGAACGTTCGTGTCCGCTCCCGCCACGCAGGGCTGAGCGAAACGTGCGGCGCTCGGCTCGTCATGGCGCGGGGCGGATCCTTGCGACCCCTCCGGAAAGCGGGGAGCTCGTCGAGGCCGCCTTCCGAATTTTCGCTCACGCCGGCGTGTCGGTGAGCTCGATGCGGCGCTCGATGCGATCCAGGCGATCGCCCTGGCGATCGAGACGTTCGTGGATGTTGGCGACGTCGCGCCGCAGGTTGGCGAGCTGGTTCTGCCGATCGGCCAGGTGCTGCTCGATCGACGACACGCGTGGGCGAAGATCCCGGAGATCCATGTCGATCTTGTCGACCTTGGAGCGGATCGCCCGCAGCTGCTCGAGCACGAGGCTCTCGACATCGGCGTTCATGGCGTCAGGCTAGTCGGGATCCGTGGCGGCACCAACGGGTTATCGTCGGGCCGCCGCTCTCTCAACAACCGGCTCAGAGCTGAAAATCGTTACCGTCCGGTAACGAATATCGACGCCCGCCCCCGCCCCGGCGGCTTTCCGAACCGTTCTCGCAGGAGTCCCGGTCAAGGCCCTGGGACGCGGACCGTATCGACCGGCCCGCGTCCGCGCCGCGGCGTCCCGGCAAGGCGCATCGAAGGCTCGTTCCGTCCCCGGGGGACGCGAAGAATTAGTCCCATATCGGAACAATGTTTCACGTGAAACAAAGGTCAACAGTGCTGTCCTATGTTTCACGTGAAACATCAGGGCGCGAATTCGCCGCGCCCCGATCGGTTCCGGACCCGTCCTAGAAGCGGCCGATCGGGGTCGTGTAGGTCAGCGTGATGGTCTCGGTGCCGGGGTTGAAGTCGTCGAACACCTCGGCGTGCGAAATGTGGTGGAACGAGACCCCGAGCCTCGACCCGTCATCCAGCTTGTAATGCAGGTCGAACCCGGAGCGGAACTGGACCTCGCCGCCGAGATCCTTGCCGTTGCCCTCCACCGGATAGGCGGCGAGCGAGAGGTTGAGCGAGACCAGAAGGCGCCCGTCGAAGAGTATGTCGTGGCGGACCCCTCCGTAGCCCAATACGCCGCCGTCGGTCGTCCCGGTGAGCCCGAAGAGCGGACCCGTACGCCCGCCCAGCAGCCTGGGCCGGTACTCGACCAGGAACAGACCGGCGGTGTCCTCGCCGTCCACCGCGTCGAACACGCCGGTGCCGAACGTGACGACATCGGGCTCGTCGTCCTGGGGCGGGTCGGTGGCGAGGCTGTAGGCGAGGAACGCCGCGCCGCCAAGCACGATCCCGGTCGCCGCCTTGTCGGCGCGGGCCGTCCCCGGCATGGCGATCGCGGCGGCCGCGACCAGCGACAACGCAACGGCAAGCAGACGATTTCCGAACACGCGGCCCTCCCCGAATGGCGGCTCATCTTAGGCTTGGGCGCGGCTGGTGCAATCGACGGCCGGCGGCGATACCCTGCGTCCGCCGATGGACGATGCCGCGACATATCGCCAATCAGGGAGGACCGGACTGCGGGACCTGCTCGCGTTCTGCGCCGTCTCGGCGATCGCCGGCGCGATCCTTTATCGCTTTCCGTCGATCGACCTGTTCTTCGCCGGACTGTTCCACGAACCCGGGCACGGCTTCCCGGCGGCGCGCGACCCCGATGTCCAGGCGATCCGCAAGGGCTTCGTCCGGGTCGGCTATGTCGTGTTCGCCGGCCTCCTGCTTTCGGTCGCAGCGCGGCATCTCTGGGGCCGCTATCTGTTCGGCCTGACGCGGCGTTCGATCTGCTTCATCGTCGTCTTCTCGGTCCTCGGGCCGGGGCTGATCGTCAACCACGTGTTCAAGGACCACTGGGATCGCGCCCGCCCGCGCGCCATCTCCGAGTTCGGCGGCGAGAAGACCTTCACGCGGCCTCTGGTCATCGCCGATCAATGCGAGCGCAACTGCTCCTTCGTCTCGGGCGAGGCGAGCTACGGCTTCGCCTATGCCGCGCTCGCGTTTCTCGTGGCGCCGCGCTGGCGGCGGCGGGTATTCTGGGCCGCGGTCGGGTTCGGCTCCATCGTGGGGGCGTTCCGCATGCTGGTGGGCGCGCATTTCCTGAGCGACGTGTTCTTCGCCGGCGTGTTCACCATCGCCATGGCGTGGTACGCCCATCGCGAGATCGTGCTCGGCGGACGCCTCGACCGGGCGATGGACCGGGCGGCGGACTGGCTCGGGATACCGCGCGATCCGGTTCCGGCGCGGCAATTATCGGAAGGGTAACGGGAATGACGGTTTACCGCGGCTTCGACCAGGACACCCTCGACACCGAGTACCGGGCGCGCGGCACCGTGCCGCTCGACGTGTTCGAGGCGGCGATCGCGCGCTACGGCTCGGACAGCGCGCGGGCGCGCGAGACCCTGGAATGCCGGGAGGACGTCGCCTACGGCGAGACGCCGGACGAGGTGGTCGACATCTTCCCCGCCGGAGAGGGCGCGCCGGTCCTGTTCTTCATCCACGGCGGCTACTGGCGGATGCTGAGCCAGAAGGAAAGCGCCTTCATGGCCGAATGCTTCGTCGGCCTCGGCGCCGCCGTGGTGACGGTGAATTACAGCCTCGCGCCCGCCGCAAGCCTCGATACCATCGTCGCGCAATGCCGCCGGGCGCTCGCCTGGACGTGGAACAACGCCGCTTCGTTCGGCGGCGATCCGGACCGGATCTTCGTCACCGGAAGCTCCGCCGGCGGGCACCTGACGGGGGCGATGATCTCGGGCGGCTGGCACGCGGATTTCGGCGTGCCCGGGGACATCGTCAAGGGCGCCTGCGCGATTTCCGGCATCTTCGATCTGGAGCCGATCCGCCTCTGCGAGGTCAACGAATGGGCGAAGCTCGACGAGGCGGCGGCGCGGCGGAACAGCCCGATCCACCATCTGCCGGAGAACGGCTGCCCGCTGATCGTCTCCTACGGCGGCAACGAGACAGCCGAGTTCAAGCGCCAGACCGACGATTACGCGGAAGCCTGGCGCGCCGCCGGGTTCGATGCGACCTATGTCGACATGTCGGAAGCCAACCATTTCGACATCGTTTTCGACTACCAGAACCCGGACGGACGCCTGACCCGCGCGGTGCGCGCCGCGATGGGGCTGTGACCGCCGAAGCGACCGGGAGGAAGCCGCGATGGGCAAGATACTGAGCGCCGAACAGGTCGCCGCGTTCGAGCGCGACGGCTACGTTTTCCCGGTCGACGCGATGAGCGCCAGCGAGGCTCGGGCGCTGGGCCGCCGGATCGAGGACTACGAGCGCGAAACCGGCGTCGACGCGACCAAGCAGCTCCGCGTCAAGGGACACCTCGTGTTCCCCTGGCTGGTCGAGCTCTCGCGTCATCCCGCGATCCTGGATGCGGTCGAGGACCTGCTCGGCCCCGACATTTTCGTCTACATGTCGACCTTCTGGTTCAAGGGCGCGGGCGATGCGTCCTACGTCTCCTGGCACCAGGATTCGGCCTATTACGGCCTCGACCCGCACGAGGAGGCGACGGTGTGGTTCGCGTTCAGCGATTCGACGCCGGAGAGCGGCTGCGTCCGGGTGATCCCGGGCAGCCACCGCGGCGAGGAGCTGATCCATGTCGAGACCTATGACCGGGACAATTTGCTGTCGCGCGGCCAGACGCTGGAGGGGATCGACGACAGCAATGCGGTCGACATGGCGCTCCGCGCGGGGCAGTTCTCGATCCACCACGAGCGCCTGATCCACGGCTCGGACCCCAACCGGAGCGCGTGGCGCCGGATGGGGATCTCGTTCATCTACATCCCGGCCCATGTCAGGTCGGCGATCGGACGGCGCTCCGCGCTGCTGGTGAGGGGCGAGGACCGCCACGGCAACTGGGACGCGGATCCGGAGCCGCGCTTCGACCTCGACCCGGTCTGCGTCAAGGTCATGGAACGCAGCCTCGCCGGCTACACGGACCGCGGCGTCGAGCAGGAGGCGACCCGGGGCGAATAGACCGGAAACGGTCCCTCGATACGGCGCTTCGCGCCTACTCGGGATGAGGAAATCTCTTGGTGGTCTACACTTCGCCCCTCACCCTGAGTAGCCGCGCCAGCGGCGTATCGAAGGGGGCTTATCCCGATTACTTGACAGCGGTCGGTTTGCGTGGCGCGGATCGACGACCGCACCGTCGCCCCATCCCGGCGGGCGCGCATCCGTCCCGCCCTGCCGTCATGGTCGGCGAAGGCCGACCATCCACGAGTTTTTCTGGCGGGGCAGAACGACAAAAAAGCGTGGATGGTCGGCCTTCGCCGACCATGACGCGGGGAAACGGTTCCGTTCGGACCGGATACGCCCCGACACCTCCCGCAACGCCGGTCAAACTCCCACTCGTCAAGTAATCGGGATAAGCTCCCATCGAAGGGCGGGACCGTCCCCGCGCTTGCGAGCGCACGGCATCCGTCCGATACTTGCCCCGGACCCGCGAGGAGGAGACGCGGAATGGACGGAACGAGCGGCTTTCCCGCCAATGGAAGCGCGGCGGGCGCGCCGGCCGACCTGGTGTGGCCGGCGGACGAGTGGCAGGTGCCGGACTGGGTCTATACCGACCGGCGGATCTACGATCGCGAGCAGGAGCGCATCTTCTTCGGCCGGCACTGGAACTTCGTCGGCCTCGAATGCGAGGTGCCGAAGCCGGGCGATTACATCCGCTCCTATGTCGGCGAGGTGCCGGTCGTGGTCACCCGCGACATGGAGGGCGGGTTCCACGTCTTCGAGAACCGCTGCGCCCATCGCGGGGCCGAGTATTGCCGCGAATACCGGGGCAACACCGAACGTTTCGTCTGCCCCTACCACAACTGGACCTATGACCTTGCCGGCGATCTCGTCGCGGTCCCGTTCCGCCGCGGGGTGAAGGGCAAGGGCGGCATGCCGCCCGGCTTCGACATGGCCGAGCACGGGCTGCGGCAGTTCAAGGTGAGCGCCTATCGCGGCGTGATCTTCGCCTCGGCGTGTCAGGACATGGAGCCGGTCGAGGACTATCTCGGCCCCGGCATCCGCGAGCAGTTCGACATCATCTTCGACGGCACGGAGCAGGTGCTGCTGGGGCTCCACCGCAACATCCTGCCGGGCAACTGGAAGCTCTACCAGGAGAACCTGAAGGACCCCTACCACGCGACGCTGCTGCATACCTATCTCACGACCTTCGGGCTGTTCGTGACGAGCAACGAATCCGACATCATGGTCGATCCGATCGGGCGTCACAGCGCGCTCTTGTCGCGCCGCCCGCAGGGCCGCCCCGACGTGAGCAAGGAGGACAGCGAGCAGATCGCGGCCTATCGCGAGGGGCTCAAGCTGAACGACGAGAGCGTGCTCGACTTCGTCCGCGAGTTCGATTCCTCCTGGTCGGGCGCGGCGATGACGATCTGGCCCAACATGACGGCGCTGCGCCAGACCAACATCCTGAACACCCGCCTCATCGTGCCGCGCGGCCCGAACGAGCTGATGATGATCTGGGCGGTGTTCGGCCGCGCCTCCGACGACGAGGCGATGACCCGCCACCGGCTGCGCCAGAACAACATCTTCGGCCCCGGCGGGTTCCTCGGCATCGAGGACAACGAGGCGCTCAAATTCGTCCAGGACGGGCTCAGGCGCTCGATGCCCCGGGTGGGGCTCGCGCTCCTGGGCGACGACGAGGAGGAGACCGACACCATCATCACCGAGCGCGCGATCCGCGCGATGTACCGCTACTACCGCGAGTCGATGGCGCTGTGACCGGGACGGCGGCCGCCGACAAGCCGCGCGAGGCCCGCGCCGACCGCGCGGCGTTCCGCGACCTCAGGCTGGAGATCGAGGAGTTCCATTACGACTACGCCGACGCGCTGGAGCGCGGCGAGGTCGAGCAGTGGTGCGAGTTTTTCACCGACGACGCGTTCTACTGCATCATCGCGCGCGACAACCACGAATCCGGCCTGCCGCTCGGCCTCGTCTATTGCGAGGGCAAGGGCATGCTCAAGGACCGCGCGTTTGCGCTGCGCAACACCGAGATGTACGCGCCGCGCTACCTCAATCTGCAGATCAACAACGTCCGGGTGCACGAGGTCTCCGGCTCCACGATCCGCGCCGAGGCCAACTACCTCCTCCTCGAAACCCTGGTCGAGGAACCGAGCCGCATCCAGCAGGTCGGCAAGTATTACGACCTGTTCGAGCGGGTGGACGGCAGGCTGCTGATCGCGGAACGGAAGTGCGTGTACGACTCGGTGATTATCAACAATTGTTTGGTGTTTCCGGTTTAGGGGCCGGCGGGGGAGGCGGTGGAACGGCGATGACCAGACCCTGCCCCGGACCTCTGCCGCCGCGACCGCCCGCGACCCGGGCGCCGCCGGGGACCTGCGACACCCACGCCCACATCCTCGGCCCGTATGACCGGTTCCCGCTCGACGACGGGCGGTTCTACACCGCGCCCGAAGCGCCGCTGGAGGCCTACGCATCCCTGCAGGAAGCGTTGGGCATCGAGCGCGCGGTGATCGTCCAGCCGAGCTGCTACGCGACCGACCTCGCGGCCACCGCCGACGCGCTGGCCCGGTTGGGGGAACGCGCGCGCGCGATCGCCGTGGTGGCGCCCGATATCGACGACGACACGTTGCGCGAGCTCGACGGGCTCGGGTTCCGCGGCGTCCGCTTCGCGCCGGTCCTGCTGGGCGGGGACCCGATGCCGGTGATCCAGGCCTTCGCGCCGCGCGCCGCCCGGCTCGGCTGGCATATCGACCTGTTCATCGACGGACCCAGCGAGATGACCGGCATGGCGGCCGGGCTCAAGGCGCTCGAGGTCGACCTGGTGCTCGACCACTTCGCCCATTTCGGCGGCGCCGACGGCGTCGACCATCCTGGGTTCGCGGCGCTGATCGACCTCGTCGAAGCCGGCCGCGTTTGGGTGAAGCTGTCCTGCCCCGACCGGCTGAGCGCCGCCGGCCCGCCCTATGACGACATGGTGCCGCTCGCCCGGGCGCTGATCGAAACCCGGCCGGACCGCATGCTGTGGGCGACCGACTGGCCGCATGTCGGGCATTGGGACCAGCCGATCCCGGACGATGCGGCGCTGCTCGAATGGCTCGACGGCTGGGGCGTCGACCGGCGGACGCTGGAGCGCATGCTGGTGGACAACCCGGCCGCGCTTTTCGGATTCGCGTAAACGCGGCTACCGACCCCCGCCCGCGACCGGCGGAGGGCGAAGACAAACCAGGGAGGAAAACGAGATGACGTTTCGGATCGTGTCGGTTTCGAGCACCGTGTTGATGGCGGCGGCCGCGGCGGTCGTCGCCGGCAATGTCTCCGCGGCGACGATGTCGCTCAGATTCGGCCAGCCCTCTCAGCCGGACCCCAACCGCGGGCCCTACGCCGACGCGCCGCACCAGTTCACGCTGGCGCTGGAAAAACTGCTCCCCGGCCAGTTCAAGATCAAGGTCTATCCCAACCGCCAGCTCGGCGACGAGAAGGAGATGCTCGAGCAGGTCCGCTTCGGCACGCTCGACATGGACATCACCACCAACGCGGTCGTCGCCAACGTCGAATCCAGCCTGCTGGCCAACGACCTGCCGTTCCTCTACCCGAATGCTCCGACCGCGCACCGGGTGCTCGACGGGCCGATCGGCCAGTCCATGCTGGCGAGGCTGGAGGCCAAGAACCTGATCGGGCTGGCGTTCTTCGAGGGCGGGTTCCGCCACATGATGAACAACGCCCGTCCGGTGACGACCCCGGCCGACGTGAAGGGGGTCAAGTACCGGGTGATGCAGAACCCGGTGTTCATCGGCATGTTCAACTCGCTCGGCGGCAATGCGATCCCGATGGCCTTCGGCGACCTGTTCACCGCGCTGCGCCAGGGCACGGTCGACGGCATGGAGCTGCCGATCACCGCGGGCTTCGCGGTCAAGGCGAACGAGGTGACCAAATTCCTTTCGCTCACCTCGCATACCTATTCGGCGCTCGTCATGACGGTTTCCAAGCGGACCTTCAAGAAGCTCGACAAGGACCGGCAGCAGGCCTTCCGCAAGGCCGCGCTGATCGCCAACAAGGTGCAGCGGGCCAACAACGCCAAGCGGGAATCCGCCGCCCTCGACGGGCTGAAGAAGCGCGGAATGGCGGTCAACCCGGTCAAGGATCTGGCCGAGTTCCGGGCGATGGTCACGCCGGTCTACGACCAGTTCCGCGACCGGATCGGATCGGCCCTGCTCGATTCGCTGCTCGCCGCGGTCAAGAAGTAACCGGCGGTCGGGCGCCCGCCATCCCGGCCGGCGCCGTGCCGCGGGCCATGATCGGGCTCGTCGAAACCGTCTCCCGCCTGCTGGCGCGGCTGACCCAGGGTCTGGCCGCGGCGATGGCGGTGGTGATGGTCGTCTGCCTGCTGGTGCAGATCTTCTTCCGCTACGCGTTGTCGAGTCCGCTCACCTGGACCGAGGAGCTGGCGGTCCTGATGTTCGCATGGATCATCATGCTGATGGGAAGCCTCGGCGTGCGCGAGGACTTCCATGTCCGCCTCACGCTGCTGCTCGACCGGATTCCGGATTCGGCGCGCCCCTGGTTCGAACGGGCGACGCTCGCGGCCATCCTCGCCTTCGGCGTGCTGCTGGCCATCGCCGGCTATGACTATGTCAAGGGGACGCTCGGCGTGGTTTCGGCCGCCATCGGGTTCCCGATCGAGGCGCTTCATCTGGCCGCGCCGGTGTGCGGCGTGCTGATCGTCCTGCACGCCGCCGCCCGGCTGCTCGGCGGGGGGCGGGAAACGTGAGCGAGGCCGCCTGGGCGCTGACGCTCGGCACCGCCGCGCTGTTCATACTCGGCGTGCCCATCGTGTTCGCCATCGGAATCGCGTCGCTCGGCGCGCTGGTGCTGGCCGACGTGGACATCGTGATCCTGAGTCAGAAGATGATTCAGGGCTCGACGATCTTCAGCCTGCTCGCCGTGCCGTGCTTCATCCTGGCCGGCGACATCATGCAGACCGGAGGGCTGGCCTCGCGGCTGATCAATGTCGCCCGGGTCCTGGTGCGCCATCTGACCGGCGGGCTCGGCATGGTGACCGTGCTGTCGGCGACGTTCTTCGCGGCGTTGTCGGGGTCCTCGCCGGCGACCACCGCGGCGATCGGCAGCATCATGATCCCGGAGATGGAACGGCGCGGCTACCGGCGCGATTTCTCGACCGCGCTGGCCGCCTCGGCCGGTCCGCTGGGCCAGATGATCCCGCCGTCCATCCCGATGGTGATCTGGGGAGTGATCTCCGAGACCTCGATCACCGCGCTGTTCTTCGCCGGCATCGTTCCCGGCCTGCTGACTTCCTGCGGGCTTATGGCGGTGTGCTATTGGGTGGCCCGCGCGCAAGGCGTGCTGGGCGACGAGCACCGCGCCAGCGGGCGCGAGCTGGTCGCGGCGATCGCCGACGGAAAATGGGCGCTGCTGACGCCGCTGATCATCCTCGGCGGAATCTATGGCGGGGTGTTCACGCCGACCGAGGCGGGCGCGGTCGCGGTCGCCTACAGCCTGGTGATCGGCGTCTTCGTCCACCGCGAGATGAAGCTGTCGGAGCTGCCGGGCATCCTGCTGAAGTCGATGCGGACCACGGCGATCGCGGTGTTCATCCTGACCACCGCGCTGTGCTTCGGCTTCCTGATCGCGCTGGAGGACCTGCCGGCCAGGGTCACCGGGCTGCTGTTCTCGATCTCCGACGACCCGGTGGTCGTGCTTCTGATGCTCAACCTGTTGCTGCTCATCATCGGCGCCTTCATGGACACGATCTCGGCGATGGTCATCCTCGCCACCGTGCTGATCGCCATCGGCGCGCAACTCGGGCTCGATCCGGTGCATCTCGGCGCCATCATCGTGATCAACCTGGCGATCGGCTTTCTCACCCCTCCCTTCGGCATAAACCTGTTCGTGGGCGCCGCCATCTCGGGGTTGCGGGTCGAGGCGATCGCCAAGGCGATCTGGCCGATGCTGCTGGTGGAAATCCTGGTGCTGCTGGCGGTCACCTACTTTCCCGCGGTCACCCTCACGATCCCGCGGCTGTTGCAGTGACCGGGCCGGTCACACCCTCGCGTCGAAGATCCTGACGCCGTAGGTGCGCTCCAGATAGCGGCCGAAGCGGAACTTGCATTCCGGGCCGTCCATCGGCGGGTCGGGGAGCGAGCCGCCGAGCGGCTCCACGTCGAGCACCACGAACGCCTCTCCGTTGACCCGCTCGACCTCG
Organism: Alphaproteobacteria bacterium; assembly: GCA_965202835.1. Lineage (GTDB taxonomy): Bacteria > Pseudomonadota > Alphaproteobacteria > MPNO01 > MPNO01 > MPNO01. Next base: position 515,502 of record CBDBCA010000006.1, read on the forward strand.
TCCATGCCGGTCTTCAGATCCGCCAGCGCGCCGAAATGGAACACGTTTTGCAGCCCACAGGCGCGCGCAAGCGCGGCGTAGTCGGTCTCGCCCGCATCCGCCATGTCGATCTCGAAGGTCGCGCCGTAGACCCCGTTGTCGACCAGGAAGTGGGTGAGGTTGGGGAGGCCGAGGCGGCGTTCGACCATCAGCATTCCGGGATTCATCAGGAACGCGCCGTCGCCCGAGAACGCCCAGACATTGGCCCGCGGGATACCGTAGGCGATGCCGGCGGCGAACAGCGAGGCTAGGCTCATCGAGGCTTCGAGGTAGAAGACCTTCTCGGTCTCGCCGGTGAGCTTCCACCACATCTCGGACGCGTTGCCGGCCGAGGTGACGACGACCTGGTCGGTCCAGCGCTCCACGAGGTGGGCGAAGCAGGCCTCCATCTCCATCGCCATCACGCGCTCTCCCCGTAGAGCAGGTCGCGGGTGAAGCCGACCACCACGGGCCGCGAGATGGTCCGCGAATGGGCTTCCGCGCGGCGGATCTCGCCCAGCTGGTCGCGGCGTTCGATCACCGTGTAGGGGAGGTCGATCGACTGCATCACCGGCTCGAGATAGAGCCCGTTCGAGACGTGGAACTTGGCCCGGTCGCCGAGTCGTCCCCGCATGGTGATGAAGATCGTCATCGGCACCATGTAGGTGTAGTTGATCTTGGTGATCGCGTAGATGCAGGTCATCAGCCCGGACGCGCCCATCAGGGCGAGCGAGCCCCTGCCGCCGAAGAATGCGCCCGAACAGAGCCCGATCGCCGATTCCTCGCGGTTGACCGGGACGTGATCGAAGCGCGAATCCGCTTCGAACTCCTCGATCAGCGCGGCGATCCAGCCGTCCGGCAGGCTGGCGACGAGCCCGATCCCGCAGCCGGCCGCCTCGTCCGCGATGGCGGCGGCGATCTCGCGGCTGGGCCCCGCCATTCTCCGACTCCTAGAGGTCGGTCACGCCGGCGCGGTGGCGGAGATACTGCCACGCCCGGTTGACCGATATCTCGCTGGTGAAGGTGGCCGAGCAGTGCTCGATCTCGGCATCGGAGAGATAGGTGACCTCGCCCATCCGCATCGCTGCCGCTTGCAGCTCGGCCGCGACCTGGAGGTATACCGAGGTCATCACCGACTGCTGGTGCGACCCGCCCGCGACCGCGCAGCCGTGACCCCTCATCAGCGCCACCCGGTTGCCGCCGAGGCAATCCGCGAGGTCGCGCCCCTGCTCCATGTTGACGACCAGCAGGTTGGTCTCGCCGAACCTGTCGCGGATGTCCCAGACCGGGACTTCGGCGCCGATCGACGCGCCGACATGGATGATCGGGCGCAGTTTCACGCCGGTAACCCCGAAGGGAATCACCGCGTGCGAATGGTTGTGCACCACCGAGTTGACGTCGGGCCGCTTCTCGTAGATCGCGCCGTGGATGAAGCGCTCCGCATAGGGCACCCGGCCCGAGTCGTCGACCGGCTCGCCGTCGAGGGTGAACTCCATGATGTCGTCGAGCGTGACCAGCTCGGGCGCGCGCGAGCACGACATCAGGTAGCGCCCGGGATTGTCCGGATGGCGCACCGTGACGTGCCCGTAGGCGTCGACCACCCCCTCCCGCGACAATATGCGGTTGGCGACCACAACGTCGCGCATCGCCTGCAGCACGTCGCTCATCCCGGAACCTCCCCGACAGGCCTTGACTAAATCGGTCTTACCATGCCGGGCCCCGCCGTGCGAGCCGCCGCGCCGCGCCGTGGAGCCGAACTTGCGGCCAGACTTGCGCCAGATCAATCGGGTTCGCGCCGGGATGTTTACCATGCGCTCGTCCCCGGACGCCCTCCCCACCCGACTATTATAAGAAAAGACAATGATGAAGCTTAGAAAACGGTATTAGTTTTTATGTGGGGGCAAGCATAAAAAGGTCGACAGGAGTTTATGGGAAGACGCCCACACGGGCTTTGTGCAGGGAGAACCGAAATGAACTGGAAGCGAATGTTCGGAGCGCGACTTGCCGGATCGCCGAGCGGGACACCGGAACCGCCCGATTGAGCCGGGTAAACCAGATCGCCGGCGGGACGAGAACCGCCGAAGCATTGTCGCGAGGAGGATGCAGAAATGCCCGTCACCTTACGCCAGTTGCGCTATTTCCAGGCTCTGGTCGAACATGGCTCGTTCAGCCGTGCGGCAGAGAGCGTACATGTCTCTCAGCCCGCGCTCTCGCTCCAGATCCGTGAGCTCGAAGCCTCGCTCGGCGGACCGCTCGTCGAACGGGAAAGCCGCGGTATCCGGCTCACCCGGCTCGGGCGCGAAGCGCACGAGCAGACGCTCAGGATCCTCGACGAGACGCTGCTCCTCGAGACCATGGGAAAACGCTTCGAGGACGGCCCGCTGCGCTTTGCCGTGGGTATCCTGTCCACCCTCGCGCCCTATCTCCTGCCCGGTCTGCTGGAGCGCCTCGAGGAATCGTCGCCGCGCGTCGAGCTCAACGTCATGGAATCTTCCGGTCAGGATCTGGTGGCCCATCTCCTCGCGGGCCGTCTCGACGCCGCGATCGTTTCCCTCCCGCTCGGCTTGCTGGAACTGCCCGAAAGGGAGCTCTTCGAGGACCGCTTCCTGCTGGCCGGCCGCGCCCGGCGGCTCGATGCCCTCCGCGCGCCCGGCAAGGCGCCGCAACCGGCGGACCTCGCGCGGGCGGATATCGGACCGCTGCTCACGCTCGGGGACGGTCACTGCCTGGCCAGCCAGGTCCTCGGAGCCTGTTCGATGTGGCGCATTCAGGAAGTCCGGCGGGGCGCCGGATCTCTCGCCACGCTCTCCAGGCTGGTCGCGAACGGCGCCGGTCTGACGCTGTTGCCGGAATCCGCGGCGCTCTGCGAGCAGGCCGCCGCCCCCGAGTTGAGCTTCCTTCGCTTCGGCGCGCCCGAGCCCTCGCGGCAGATCGGCCTCGCGCACCGCGCGGTCTATCACGGCCAGCGGTGGGTCGATCTCCTGGTCGAGGCCGCCTCGGATGCCGGTCAGGCGCTCGTCGGGGAGGCCCGGGAGGCTATCTGCACGGGTTCCGGGAAGCGCCGCCCGCGCAAGACTCCGGCGCGTACCCTGGCCGCGGTGAAAGCCTAGCCGGAAAGGACGGGTCGGCTGCGGTGGACCGCCCCGTCCCGGCGCGCGTTGCCATAGCCTGTCACCCATCTATCCGGTCTGCACCCTCCCCCGGCCCCTCCCGCAAGCGGGAGGGGAGAAGGCAGGGAGTCGCCAAGCGAGTCCCCTCTCCCCCGCGGGGAGAGGGTTAGGGTGAGGGGCGTGCCGCTTCCAGCTCGGCGCCCGCGCGGATCGACCTGTTCCCGGCGTCCCCGGTCGAAAAGTACTCTGGCACCCGGCCGCCGGGCGCGGGAACGATCGCGCGCTCGCCGTGCTAACCCGCCTCCCGCCCCGCCCTCCAATCGAGGAAATGGGCGACGATCTGCTCGCCGGTGGCGAACCAGACGTCGTCGTGGCTCCGGATATGGGCGAGCGCACGGTCGAGCGCGCCGATCCGGTGCGGGACGCCGATGATGTAGGGGTGGAGCGAGACCGAGGCGACCCGCCCGGAAACCGCGCTCTCCGCATGGAGCACGTCGAAGGCGCGGCGGATCATGCGCTCGAAGTCGTCGGCGGTGAACCCGCTCCCCTCGAAAGCCTGCTTGTCGGAGACCCCCGCGCCGTAGGGCATCGAGACGATCGTCTTGCCGGCGACCTCCATCGGGACGGGCTGGTCGTCGTTGTCCCAGTCGACCACGTAGCGGCAACCCTCGGCGACCAGCCGGTCCAGCGTCCCCCAGGTCTCCTGCCGCCCGGCGCCGAGCCAGCCGGTCGGGCGGCGGCCGGTCGCACGCTCGATCCGGTCGAGCGTGCGCGTGATGATGCGCCCCGCCTCTTCCTCGGACCCCGCCTCGTTGAGCCGCCGCGTGTTGCTCTCGCAATGGCCCATCAGCTCCCAGCCGAGCCGCAGGCACTCTTCCACGATGCGCGGGGCCGCGTCGCACACCTCGCTGTTGAGCGCGACCGTGCCGGGAACGCCGTGGCGCTCCATCGCCTCCATCATGCGGAACACGCCGACCCGGTTGCCGTAATCCCGCTTGCCCCAGGCCGAAACGTCGGGGATCGGCCCCGGCCCGTCCGGCATCCGCTCGTCCAGCGCGAAGACCTCGATATTGGGGACGACCCAGAACGCGATCCGTGCCCCGCCCGGCCAGGTCAGGGGCGGCCGGTCGATGATCGGCTCGTAGGGGTAGGGGCCGTAAGCGGCGGGTTTCATCTTTTTCCCCGTCCGGGTGCGGGGTCGATTGTGACGTCCGCGCCCGCGCGTTGCCAGACCCCGGAAGGGGCCGCAAGATGGCGGGCACGCACCGGCTGCAGGGAAGAGGGCATCCGCCAATGGCGAACCTGGCGAAGAACACCACGGCGACCATCGTTCCGTCGCTCCGCTACCGGGACGCGCCCGCCGCCATCGAATGGCTCCGCGAGGCGTTCGGTTTCGAAGAGCATCTGGTGGTGCCGGGCGAGGACGGGACGATCGCCCACGCCCAGCTCGTCTTCGGCAACGGCATGATCATGCTGGGCTCGGCGCGTGACGACGAATTCGGCAAGCTGCAGAAGCCGCTGGATGCGCCGGACAGTCCGGTATCCAAGAGCGCCTATGTGATCGTGGACGACGTCGACGCGCATCATGCCCGCGCCGCCGCCGCCGGGGCGCGGGTGGTCATGCCGCCGGAGGACCAGGACTACGGCGGGCGCTTCTACGCCTGCCGCGATCCCGAGGGCAATCTGTGGAACTTCGGCAGCTACGATCCCTGGGAATAGCGCCGTGATCGCGGGGGAGGCTCACGATGAGTGCCGAGATCGTCTTCTACACCAACCCGATGTCGCGCGGGCGCATCGTCCGCTGGATGCTGGAGGAGCTGGCGGTCCCGTACCGCACCGAGATCGTGGAATACGGGCCGCCGATGAAGTCCGCCGAATACCTCGCGGTCAACCCGATGGGGAAGGTGCCGGCGATCCGCCACGGCCCGACCATCGTCACCGAGGCGCCGGCGATCTGCGCCTATCTTGCCGACGCCTTCCCCGAGGCCGGGCTGACGCCTCCGGCGGGACAGCGCGGCGCCTATTACCGCTGGCTGTTCTTCGCCGCCGGGCCGCTCGAAGCCGCGGTCACCAACCGCAATTTCGGCCTCGCCCCGCCGGAGGACAAGGAGGCGATGGTGGGCTACGGCAATTTCGGCCTGACGATGGACACGCTGGAGAAAGCCGTCGCGGGCGGGGGCTACGTGGCAGGGGAAAGCTTTACGGCGGCCGACGTCTATGTCGGCTCGCATATCGCCTGGGGGCTGCATTTCGACCTGATCGAGAAGCGGCCCGCGTTCGAGGCGTACTGGTCGCGGCTCGAGAGGCGAGAAGCGTATCTGCGGGCCACGGCTCTCGACGATGCGGCGGGCGGCGGATCGTAAGTCCGGCGCGTTGCCAGAGCCCGTCCGGGAACGCAAGATGGCGCCAGCCGGCCGCCACCGGGAGCGAGGATTGCGATGACGACGATCGATGCCGATGCCCATGTTCTGGAGACGCCGGAGACTTGGCGCTATCTGCGCGAGGACGAGCAGGGCTACGCGCCGATGGTCGTTACCCGCTCGTCCGGCGCGCAGGAGCGTGGGCTCGAGGGCCAGGCGGTCGAGGAGTACTGGGTGATCGACGGCTCGATCCTGCCCAAGGAAGACAATGTGGGCAGCGACACCACCGTGGATACGCGCGAGATGCGGGATATCCCGGCCAGGCTCGCCCATATGGACCGGCTCGAAGTCGACATCCAGGTGCTCTACCCCACGCTGTTCCTGAGGCCGATCACCATAAAGGCGGGCGTCGAGCTGGCGCTGAGCAGGAGCTACAACCGCTGGCTCGCCGATATCTGGCGCCAGGCGCCGGAGCGGCTGCGCTGGGTGATGTCGCCGCCGCTTCTGGCCATGGACAAGCTGGACGAGGAGCTCGACTTCGCCCAGGACAACGGCGCGGTCGGCATCTTCATGCGCGGGCTCGAATGCGACCGCACGCTCAACGATCCCCATTTCTTCCCGGTCTACGAGGCGGCCGAGCAGCGGAACCTGCCGATCTGCATCCATTCCGCGACCAACAGCCCGACCATGCACCGCTTCTTCCTCGACGATTCCGGCTTCAGCAAGTTCAAGCTCGCGACCATCGGGGCCTTCCACACCCTGATCTATCACGCGATCCCCGACCGCTTCCCCGGCGTTCGCTGGGGCTTCATCGAGGTGTCGAGCCAGTGGGTGCCCTACGTCATCAACGACCTCTCGATCCGCTTCCAGAAGAAGGGGACGCCGCTCGGCGACGACGTGCTCAGGCGTAATAACATCTGGGTCGCCTGCCAGGTGACCGACGACCTGCCCTATGTGCTCGGCTACACCGGCGAGGACCATGTCGTCATCGGCACCGATTACGGCCACGCCGACACGGCGACCGAGATCGAGGCGCTGCGCCTGCTGAAGAACGACGGGCGGGTGGAACCCCACGTGGTCGACAAGATCCTCGACGACAACGCCAGGGCGTTCTACGGGCTGGGCTGAGGGCGAGCGGAGCGGTTCGCAGATACGTCACCGTTCGGCTGATATCTTGACCGCATTATTGGCACACATCATGATGCGCCTATGCGGACCACATTGACACTCGATTCGGATGTCGAGCAACTCCTCCGGCGGGAAATGCGCCGGACGGACAGCAGCATGAAGGCGGTCGTCAACGACGCGCTGCGTCTCGGGCTCGGCGCGCGGGGCAAGCCTCCCCGGTCGCCTCGTTACAGGGTCGAGCCCCACGCGTTCGGCCTGAAGCCTGGCTTCGACAGGGACCGGTTCAACCAGCTTGTCGACGAGATGGAGGCCGAAGAAATTGCCGGTCGCCACGGCCGGTGATCGTTCCCGACGTCAACCTGCTGCTGCACGCCCACGACTCGCAGTCCCCTCGGCACGAGGCGGCGCGGGAATGGTGGGAAGCCCTGATGAACGGCGCCGGCGGCATCGGCCTTCCCTGGGTCGCCATGCTGGGATTCGTGCGCATCGCGACGAATCCCAGGATTTTCGACGATCCGCTCGACGTAGTCGGCGCCTGCCGGCAGGTTCGGGCGTGACTGGGCAGACCGCAGACGGCGATCGTTCACCCGGGAGACCGTCACGCGGACATTCTGTTCTCTCTCCTTGAAGAAGTGGGTTCCGCCGGCAATCTGACGACGGATGCACATCTCGCTGCCCTCGCGATCGAGCATCAGGCCGAACTTCACTCGACCGACGCCGACATGGCGCGGTTTCCCGGTCTAAGGTGGAAAAATCCGCTCGCTTGACTTGCTCGGCATATCGTGTCGGTCGTGCATGCGGGCAATCCGACTTACCCGTTCCGTGCCGTGTCACCCTCCCCGCCGCCCAGGAACGGGCGGATCGCCTCCCGGAAGGTATCGCGCATATGGGCGCTGTGGATCAGCTTGTAGTCGTATTTCGGCGGCGGGCCGGGCTCGACCTTGAGGCAGCCGAAGACCGGACCCCTGGCGGCGAGGAGTTCCGGGAGCATCGCGGAGAAGCGGTTGAGGCCGTCGAAGGAATGAACTTCCGGATAGCCGGCATTGCGCGCGAAGCCGGCGAAATCGACCCGGTCCCGGCCCGGGATCGGGTGGCTTCCGTTGGCCTCGTAGGTGCCGTTCTCCACCACGAAATGGACCAGGTTGTCGGGTGCGGCCTCCGCGACGGTCACCAGGCTGCCCAGATTCATCAACAGGCTGCCATCGCCGTCCAACACAATGATCTTCCGGTCGGGAAGCCCGATGGCGAGGCCGAGCGCGTGCGAGGATGCTTGCCCCATCGCGCCGATGCTGACGAAGTTGAGCGGGCTCGGGTCGATCGCAATCCACTCGAACGCGGACGTATAGGCCGGAACCACGATCGCGTCGCCGCGGTGCTCGGCGAGTCTGCGGAAACACTCGTCGCGGCGCATCATCGCTCGATCCTCCTTCCGATCAGCGCGACCACCGGCCGCGACTCCGCATAGGCCCGGTCGATCGCCGGGGCGAGCCGGGCGACGTCGGACGAGGTCTCGATGCTCAGCCGGTCGATCCTCATCGCGTCCAGCACGGGTTCGACGATCCGCACCCCGTAATTCTCCGACTCCGACGCCGGCCGGTCGGACTCCTTGCCGAGCAGCCCGACGACCATGCAGATCGGCAGCCCGTACTCCACCCCGGTCGCGCGCACCGAGTTGAGCGAATCCATCAACCCGGTCTGCTGCATCAGGAGCACCGCGCGCTTGTCGCAATAGGAAAGTCCGGCGCAGATGGAGACGCCCTCGTCCTCCTTGCAGAGGCGGATCAGGCGGATGTCGGGGTCCTCCGACAGCGGCCGCAGAATGCCGCTACTGGTCACGATGTCGGGCAGCGCCGCGACATGGCGGACCCCGGCGGTCTTGATCGCGTCGATGATCTCGCTGCCCAGCGGGGTGTCGTCGTTCTCCATGTCCGTGCTCTCCGTCAGCCCGCGGCCGCCTCGATCAGAAGCGCGACGGTTTCCTCCGGCATCGTCACCATCGCGTCGTGCCCGGTCGGCAGCTCGCGGTAGCGCCAGGTAGGGTCGTTTCGGATCCGCTGCGCGAGGATCTTGAAGGGTGTCGGGCCTTCGGAGCCGGTGCACAGGATGTAGGTGCGCGGCAGGCCGTCGGAGCCGCCGTTCTCCAGGCGGATCGGCTCGATCTGGGTCCGCACCGGGTGCGGCGTGATGCGGCGCTCCACCCAGCGATAGGGCTCCGGCGGATCGTCGGGGATGTCGAACATGTTGGTGTAGTGCGTCCTCGAACCGCCGCGCTCTCCGGTGAGGTCGAGGCGGCGCTTTATCTCCGCGCCGATATCCGCGTCGGTGGCGTCGGGGTTGGCGAGGGTCGCCGCCATCGAGGCCGAGCTGTCCCCGTCCCTTGGCACGAAGGCGTCGAGATAGACCGCGTGGGCGAGCCGGTCCTTCATGCGGTCGGCGACGCCGGTGATCACGTTGCCGCCATAGGAGTGTCCGACCAGGACCACGTCCTCGAGCTCCTCCCATACGATCACGTTCGCGACGTCGGTGACGTGGGTGTTCATGTCGATGTCGCGCGACAGCAGATGCGAGCGCTCGCCCAGACCCGTCAGCGTCGGGGCGAACACCTCGTGCCCGCCCGCACGCAGGATCGCGCGCACGTCGCGCCAGCACCAGCCGCCGTGCCATGCGCCGTGCACCAGGACGAATGTCGCCATCTTTCCCTCCTCCGTCGCTCTCCCGGGACCCGCATCATTGGACCGGAGACGGGGTTTTGGCTAGCCTTTCCGGAGACGACCCGCGCTTTCGGGGAAAGAGGACGATGTTCGAGACCGCGACGATCGACCGTTCGACGTTCGACAGCGTATTCAGGGAGGTCGAGGAGGCCGAGAGCCTGCCGGCCTGGTGCTACACGTCGGAAGAATACTACCGGCTGGAGGTCCGCAACCTGTTCTCGCGGACCTGGAACTTCTTCGGTCATGTGGATCAGGTTGCCGAACCGGGCGATTTCATCGCGGTCGACTATGTCGGCGTGCCGATCCTCATCGTTCGGGGCAACGACGGCGAGATCCGGGCCTTCGCCAATAACTGCCGCCACCGCGGCACCCCGGTGGCGGACGGCGAAGGCAACTGCCGCGCCTTCACCTGTCCCTATCACGGCTGGGTATACGACCTCGACGGCAAGCTCCACAGCGCGCCGGGGATGGAACGGGCGAAGAAATTCGATGCCGCCGGGTACGGGCTGCGCGAGCTGCGGCTGGAGACCTGCGGCTGCTTCATCTTCGTCAATTTCGACGACGACGCGCCGCCGCTTTCCGAGTATCTCGGCAACTTCCCCGAGCTCATGGGGTCCTACGGGCTCGACAAGCTCGCCCTGGTGCGCAAGCGGGTGCACGAGGTGGACTGCAACTGGAAGGTGCATATCGAGAACGCCATGGAGGAATACCACCTGCCGATGGTCCACGGGGCGACGCTCAACCCGAAGGAGATGGAGCACTCGGCCGCGCCTACCGAAGGGGCCTGGCTCGACATCCGCGAGCACCACGACGAGCACACGCGCTCGCTCCTGATCGAGGACCTGGAGCACGAGCTGCCGCATATCGAGGGGTTGGAGGGGCGTGCGGCGATGGGCACCAACTATGTCTGCCTCAACCCGTCGACAATGCTCGGCATGACGCTGGATTCGGTGTGGTATCTGGAACTCCAGCCGCAGGGTCCCAACCACACCAGGGTGATCCACGGCGCCTGCTTCCCGCGGAAGACCGCGGCGCGGCCGGATTTCGAGTCCAAGGTGCCGTACTACTACAAGCGCTGGGACACCACGCTTGCCGAGGACAACGCGGTCGCCGCCCTGCAGCAGCGCGGGTTGAAATCGCCGCTCGCGCCGCGCGGCCGGTTCTCGCATCTCGAACCGCTGGTCCCGCGGCTCGCCCAGTGGTGGGTCGAACGGACCCTGGATTAGCCGCGAGGACCGGAATTGCCCACCAGGGTTCGTCTCCATATCGAGAACGACTCGAGCCTCGGCGCCGTTTTCGAGGTGACCGAGGAACGCCTGTCCGCGGCCTTCTCCCGGTTTCCCGACCTCGTCGAGAGGGTCGAATGCAGCATCGGCTACGACTGCGCCGATTTCGACCGCCAGATCGCCGACGCCGACGCGCTGGTGTGCTGGGACATCGACCATCGCAACATCGCCAGACGGGCGCCCAGGCTGCGCTGGATCCACGCCACAGGCGCGGGCGTGGAACACTTCACGCCTTTCGATTGGTTGCCCGACAATGTGACCTTCACCAACAATCGCGGCGTTCACGGCGCGCGCGCCCACGAATACGCCATCATGTCGGTGCTGATGCTCAACAACCGGGTGCCGGAGATGGTCACCCATCAGCGCGCCGGCCGCTGGGAACAGACCTTCAACACCGGCATCGCGGGCAAGACGCTCCTGGTCGTAGGCGTCGGGAGCGTCGGCGGCGGCGTGGCCGAATGGGCCAAGCGCTTCGGGATGCGGGTGATCGGGGTGCGGCGGACGGCGAAACCGCACCCGGCGGTCGACGAGATGCGGGGGCCGGAGGCGATCCCGGAGATGATCCCCCGCGCCGACTACATCATCGCGACCGCGCCCGCGACCGCGCATACCCGCCACCTGATCGGCGAAGCGGAGATCGCGGCGATCCGGCCCGGCGGCGGCATCGTGAATTATGGCCGCGCCGGGGTGGTCGACTACGAGGCGCTGCGCGCGCGGCTGGAACGGCGCGAGATCAGCGCCATCCTCGACGTGTTCGACCCGGAGCCGCTGCCGCCCGACTCGCCGCTCTGGCAGACCCCCAACCTGATCGTCACGCCGCATTGTTCGTCCGACGACACCGAGCTCTACATCCCGCGGACGCTCGACCTGTTCTTCGAGAACATGCGCCGGTTTCTTGCCGGCGAGCCGCTCGAGAACCGCGTCGACCCCGTGCTGGAATACTGAAACAGGAGGAAAAGGACGCCGATGACCACGACGATGATCATGGGGGCGTCCTACGGCTCCCTTCTCGCCATCAAGCTCCTGCTCGCGGGACACGATGCGAAGCTGGTGTGCCTGCCCGACGAGGCGGCGCTGATCAACGACGAAGGCCAGCTCGTCCGCATGCCCGCGAAGGGGCGGGACGGGCTGGTCGAGGTTCATTCGAGCGGGCTGCCCGGCGATCTGTCGGCGGCGACGCCCGCCGACGTGGACCCGGCCGATTACGACCTGATCGTGCTCGCCATGCAGGAGCCGCAATACCGCGCGCCGGGCGTGCGCGAGCTTCTCGACCGGGTGGCCGCGTCGAAGAAGCCGGTGATGTCGATCATGAACATGCCGCCGCTCGCCTATGTCAGGCGGATCCCGGGGATCGATACCGGCGCGCTCGACGGCTGCTACACCGACGCCTCCGTGTGGGACGGGTTCGAGCCGCCGCGCATCACGCTGTGCAGCCCCGACCCGCAGGCCTTCCGGCCGCCCGACGAGAAGACCAACGTGCTGCAGGTCAGCCTGCCCACCAATTTCAAGGCGGCGCGGTTCGACTCCGAGGAGTCGACGGCCCTGCTCAGGGGATTGCAGGCCGATATCGAGGCCGCGACCTTCGACGACGGTCGGGGAAGCATCGAGCTTCCGGTGAAGCTCAAGGTGCACGACTCGATTTTCGTGCCGCTCGCCAAGTGGGCGATGCTGCTGACCGGAAACTACCGCTGCGTCGAGGAACACGGGATGCGCCCGATCCGCGAGGCCGTGCACAGCGATCTCGCGGTGTCGGAAAGCGTCTACAACTGGGTTTGCGAGGTCTGCCGGGCGCTCGGCGCCGCGGAAGGCGACCTGGTGCCGTTCGAGAAATACGCCGCCGCCGCGGACGGGCTGATCCGGCCCTCCTCGGCGGCGCGGGCGCTGGACGCCGGGGCCGTCAATATCGAGCGCGCCGACCGTCTGGTGCAGGCGCTCGCCGCCCAGAAGGGGATGCAGAACGATACCGTCGACCAAACCGTCGCACGGGTCGATACCTGGCTCGACGCCAACCGGCGAAAAGCATGATGCCCCGATGAAGGACAGGACCCGGCAGGTCTGGCTGGAGACGCTCGAGCGTCACCGCCGCGACGTCGACGCGCCCGCGGACGACAAGTACTGGTCGGCGGCGCTTGAAACCTGCTCGCGCGACGAGCTGATCGCGATCCAGAACGACAAGCTGGAGGCGCTCACCCCGTTCCTTTACGAGAACAGCGCCTTTTACCGGCGCCGCTTCGACCGCGTCGGCCTCGCCCCGACCGACATCCGGACGGTCGACGATCTCGGGAAATGGCCGGTGGTCGACAAGTCGGAGATGATGGAGGACGCGACGGAGAACCCGCCTTACGGGACCTATTCCACGATCGGCGAGACGGAGTGGGCGGATCGCGGCTGGATGCTGTTCTCCTCCTCCGGCAGCACGGGGGTTCCGCGCGTCTTTCGATACACCCATGTCGACCGCGGCTACTGGGAATGGGCGAACGCGCGCGCCCTCTACTCGATGGGCATTCGGCGCGGCGACAGCGTGTTCCCGATGGTGGGATTCGGCCCCCATGTGTGGATCTGGGGCGCGATGTACGCCTTCGCGCAGATGGGCGTCGCCGTGATCCCCGGCGGCGGGATGGATGCCGAGGCCCGGGCCCGGGTGATCGACCGCTTCAAACCGACGGTGATCGCCGGTACGCCATCCTACGCGCTCTATCTCGGCCGTACGATGGAGCGGCTCGGCCTCGACCCGCGCGGCTCGTCGGTCCGGACCCTGTTCACCGGCGGGGAGCCCGCGATGGGGATCGACCGCACCCGCGAGCGGCTGGAGGAGCTGTGGGGGTGCCGGGTGGTCGAGTTCTACGGCTGCACCGAGGTCTCGCCCCATGTCGGCGGCTATTCCTGCGAGGCCTCGGTCCGGCAAGGCGAGACCACCTTCACCCACCTGATGGAGGACGTGCAAATCTGGGAGCTTGTCGACCCGGACAGCCGCGAGCGCGTGGAGGAAGGCGAGCGTGGGCTTACCGTCTGCACCTCGCTCAACTCCGAGAGCTCGCCGCAGCTCCGCTTCCTGGTGGGCGATTACACGGTCTACGACACCGGCGCTTGCGCCTGCGGGCGCACCCATGTCCGCGCGATGGGATCGTTCACCGGCCGCGCCGACGACCTGATCAACCTGCGCGGGGTCAAGTTCTTCCCCAGCCAGGTCGAGCAGGCCGTGCGGTCGATCGACGGCATCGGCGACGAGTTCGAGATCGTGCTGACGACCAACGAGGACGGGCTGGACGTGATGGATCTCCGGGTCGAGCACGCCTCCGGCGATGTTGCCGACGAGGTCGGCGCGGCGGTTCGCAGCCGCTGCGAGGTCCGGGTCGGGGTCGAGGTGCTGCCGCCCGACACGTTGCCCAAGACCGAGTTCAAGGCGAAGCGCGTGCGCGACAAGCGGAGATGAAATAGGCTTCGGCCGAACGCGAGGACAGGATCGTGCAAGACACCGACTTCCCACCGGGCGACCACACCCGGATCACCGGCTACCACGCCCATATCTACTACGACGAGGAAACCCGCGAGACCGCCGCCCGGCTGCGCGGCCGGATCTGGGAGAAATGGGGTTTCGACATCGTCATGGGCCGTTTCCGCGACCGTCCGGTCGGCCCGCACCCGGAACCGATGTTCCAGGTCGCCTTCGACAAGGAACTGTTCGCCGAGTTCGTGCCCTGGCTGATGTACAACCGGGACGGGCTGGTCGTGCTGGTCCATCCCGAGGCGGACGACGCCCATGACGACCACGTCTATTACCCGCTCTGGCTCGGCGGGTTCTACGAGGTCAGGCGCGACTTCCTGCGCTCCGGGCAACGCTCGGCGTAATCCGGGCCAGCGCCAGCGCCCCCAGGAGACCGCACGCCGACATCGCCGCCATGGCGTAAAACGCGCCGGCCCCCACATCGTCGTAAAGCGCGCCGGCCAGGATCGTGGCGCCGCCCATGACGAGCCCCATCGCCACCCCGGAATAGAGCGCCTGGGCGCTCGCCGAGTGCTCCGGCGGAACCGAGCGGACGATATACAGCATGGCTCCCAGATGCGCCGCGCCGAAGGTGAGCGCGTGCAGCGCCTGGAGGAAGACCAGCAGCCCCAGCCCGGGCTCGATGGCGAACCCGATCCATCGAAGAATTCCCGCGACGGCGGCGATGGCGAGCAGCGGGGCCGGACCAAGGCGGGCGGCGAGCCCGCCGCCCAGCGCGAACAGGACGATCTCGGCGAGCACGCCTTCCGCCCAGAGCAGTCCGATAACGTCGTCGTCGATCCCCGCGTCGCGCCAGGCGAGCGTCGCGAAGCCGTAAGCCGCCGCGTGGCTCGCCTGGATCAGCGACGCCGTCACCAGGAACACCGCCATCGAAGGTTGCGACAGGAGCGCGGCGGCCGGCACGCGGCGTCGCGCCGGCGGCGATCCGGTCTCCGGCATCGCGAGCGACGCCAGCACGGTCAGCGCGAGCGTGCCGAGGACCAGCCACAGGATCACGTCTGAGCCGCTGTCGCCGACCATGCGGCCGCCCGCCGTCGCTCCCACGATGAAGGCGATCGAGCCCCACAGGCGGACGCGGCCGTAATCGAAACCCCGTTCGCGGGAGGCGAGAAGGGTCATGTTCTCGCCCATCGGGATGATCGGCGTGAACGCGATGGCGGCGAGAATGCTGACGGCGAGGAGCGCCGCGAATCCTTCGGAGACCAGGAACAGCAGGTGTACCGCGAAGGACGAGACCGCGAGCAGGATCAGCACCCCGCGCCGGCGCCCCCGGCGATCCGCGACATGCGCGGCGAGCGCCGGCGCCGCAATCCTGATCCAGCTGCCCGCGGTGATCAGGAGCCCGATCTCGGTCGCGCTCAACCCTTTCGCGCTCAGCCACACCGGCCAGAACGGAAGCGACACGCCGACGAACAGAAAGACCGCCGCGTAGAACAGAGCGAGGCGCACCGCCATCGTCGAGTCCGTTGCCTCCGAATTCACTCACCCTTACCGAACACCTATAGTGAACCGACCCGCAGCCGCCGCGAAGGGAGACCCCCATGCCCCAGGAACAAATCCAGGTCGACAGCCTGGCGGAAGCCTATCTCGCGCTCTTGAAGGACCGGGGCGTCGACTACCTGTTCGGCAATGCGGGGACCGACTTCGCCTCGGTCATCGAGGCGCTGTCCAAGTCCATCACCGACGGCACGAATGCGCCGACACCGATGACGGTGCCGCACGAGAACCTCGCGGTCTCCATGGCGCATGGTTATTTCCTCGCCACCGGCAAGCCGCAGGCGGTGATGGTCCACGTCAACGTAGGGACCGCCAACGCGATCTGCGGCATCACCAACGCCGCGCGCGAGAACGTGCCGATCATCTTCACTTCCGGCCGGACGCCGCTGACCGAGACCGGCGCGCCGGGCGCGCGGTCGATCTACATCCATTGGGGCCAGGAGATGTTCGACCAGGCGGGTATGGTCCGCGAGATGGTCAAGTGGGACTACGAGCTGCGCAACGCCCGCCAGCTGGAGACCATCGTCGACCGCGCCGTCAATGTGGCGATGAACGAGCCGAGGGGGCCTGTTTATCTCACCCTGCCGCGCGAGGTGCTGGCCGAGAAGCCGGGCGATTTCGAATATGAAAGCCCGTCGCGCCGACTGACCGCTTCCAGTCCCGCGCCGGATCCCAACGCGATCGACCAGGCGGCGGAGTGGATCCGGGCGGCAAAGAACCCGTTGGTCATCACCGCGAGTGCGGGCCAGAACCCGGCCTCGGCGAAGGCGCTCACCGACGTCGCCGGGCGATATGCGCTGCCGGTGGTGACCTACCGTCCGCGTTACCTCTCGCTGCCCACCGACCACGAGATGCACATGGGGTTCGAGCCGGGCGGCCTCATCGGCGAAGCCGACCTGATCCTGGTGGTCGATTGCGACGTGCCCTGGATCCCGAGCCTGCACAGCCCGAGCCCCGACGCCAAGGTAATCCACATGGGCGTCGATCCGCTGTTCAGCTCCTATCCGGTGCGCGGCTATCCCTGCGATCTCGCGATAACCGCGGAGTCCAGCCTCGGACTTGCGGCGTTGTCGGAGGCGCTGGGGGGTGGGGCCAATGGAAGCGTCGACGGTCGCCGGGCGCGCGCCGCCGAGCGCAAGGCGACCGCGGCGGATGCTCGCGCGGCGCGGATCGAAGCCGCGAGGACGCGCGGCGCCACCGACTCCGCCTGGATCGCGCACTGCATCGACGAGATCAAGGACGACGCCGACGTGATGGTGAGCGAATCCCAGCTTGCCCTCGGAAATATCGACTTCCGCGAGCCGGGCACCTTTTTCGCCACCAGCCCGGCCGGCGGGCTCGGCTGGGGCATGGGCGCGTCGCTGGGAGTCAAGCTGGGCTACGGCGACCGCCGGGTGTTCTGCGTCGTGGGCGACGGCTCCTACATGTTCGGCAATCCGACGCCGGCGCATTTCGTCTCTGCCGCCAACGACCTGCCGGTGTTGACGGTGATCCTCAACAACCGCATGTGGGGGTCGGTGCGCAAGGCGACGCTCGGCCTTCATCCGGACGGGGCCGCGTCGCGGACCAACCGCGCGCCGCTCACCTATCTCGAACCCGCCCCGGCCTATCACAAGGTCGTCGAGGCCTCGAGCGGCTACGGCGAGGAGGTCGAGACTCCCGACGCGCTGCCCGGCGCGCTGGAGCGCGGGCTCAAGGCCGTCGAGGTCGAAAAGCGCCAGGCGGTGCTGAACGTCCGGACGGCTTACGACGACGCGGCCGCGCTCGCCGATTCCAGGCGCTGATGGGCTTCCCCGGCGAGGCCGTAAACCGGACGCTCCAACGGCTGGGCGACCACCCGTTCTATCGTGGGCGTCTTCCGAAGGCGGTTGCCGACGAGGAAGAATTCGCTGCCGCCGTACCCTTGATGACGCGCGCGGATTTCGTTGCCGAGATGGCAAAGCCCGGCTACGGCGCGTTCGGCGGGGCGAGGCCGGTCCGCGTCAACCTGACACCGATGGGCCCATCGCTGGTGCCGGTCTTCCAGACCCGGAGCGACCTCGACGGCATGATCGCCGCGGCGGGGACGCATCTCGCCGCCTGCGGAATCGGCGAGGGCGATGTCTGCGCGGTGACCTTCGGCTACCACCTGTTCGTCGCCGGGCTGTTCTACCAGTCGCAGATGGAGGCGCACGGCGTCGCCTGCATCCCGCTCGGTCCCGGCGAGGCGGAACGCGCCGTCGAGATATGCAACCGGCACGGCGTGACCGTGCTCGCCGGCAATCCGAGCTTTTCGCTGCGGCTGATCGAGGCGGGCCTCAACCCGCCCAGGGTGTTCTTCGCCGGCGGCGAGGCATTTACCGGCAACGCCGCGCTCTACGCCAGGGTGCGGGAGGCGATGCCGGAAACCGTGCTGGTCGACGCGTTCTCGCTCTCCGAATTTCTGCCGGTCGCGCGCACCTTCCCCGGCGGCGAGGGCGTTCACGTGTTCGACGAGTTGGTCCACGCCGAGGCGATAAATCCCGAAACGCTCGACCCGGTGCCGGACGGGGAGCGAGGCGAGCTGGTGCTGACCCATCTGGTCAAGGAGGCGCAGCCGCTGATCCGTTACCGGACCGGCGACCTCACGATCCGGCGCACCACGGCGCCGTTGCACGGCCGGACGGTGAGCCTGCCGCGCGTGGTCTTCGGTCGCACCGACGAGATGGTGAAGGTCAAGGGCGTCAAGATTTACCCGTCGGAGATCCGAGCGGTCCTTCTCGGCGTCGAAGGGCTGACCGGGAAGTACCGCATCACCGTCGAGACCGAGCGTGGACGCGACCGGCTCGCGCTCACCCTGGAAGGCAGCGCGGACGACGATGCGCTGGAAACCGTGGCCGAGCGGTTCAGGAGCCAGACCCTGATCGGCGCCGACCGGATCGAGGTCGCGGCGGCGCTCGATGACGGCCCGGTGACCGTCGACCGCAGGGGGACCGCATGAGCGGCTGGCGTCTGGTCGTCGACCGGGGCTCCTACGCGGATTTCTCGGTCTCGGTCTCGCCCGCGGTGGAGAAGGCGGTGGTGCGCGGGGAAGCGCCGCCGACGGTGTTCCTCAACGTGTTCGATTCCGACTCGATCACCATCGGCGTGAACGAGGACCCCGAGCAGGTGCTCGATCTCGATTTCTGCCGCGCCCGCGGAGTCGATTTCCGCCGCCGCGTCAATGGCGGCGGGCCGATCTATGCCGGCGCCGGGTCTGCGTTCCTGATCTATTTCCTCCCCGTTTCGCACCCGGAGGTTCCGGCGACCACCGAGGAGGCGTTCCGCAAGATCCTGAGCGCGGTCGCCGGTGCATTCCGTGACCGCTACGGCTTCCCGGCGGAATACCGCCCGCTCAACGACATCCAGGTCGAGGGGCGCAAGCTGGTTCCCGCCTCGCTCAAGATCGAGGACGGGGTGATGACGCTCCGCATCGTGGTCAACGTGAAGCCCATCGACACGGAGCTGGCGGGCAGGGCGATGCCGATGCCGCCCGAGAAGGTCCGCGACAAGGCGCTGAAGACTCTGGAATCGCGGTTCACCTGGCTGGAGAGGGAGGCCAGCCGCGTAATCGACGAAGAGGAACTGACCGCCTTCGCCACGGCCTGCACCGAACGGGCTTTCGGCGAATCGGAGTTGGAACGGGCGACGCTCGGCGCGGTGGAACGGAACTACGCCGACGCTTTCCGGGCCGAGCTCGATACCGAGGCCTGGCTGTTCGGGAAGTCCGAACGGATTCGCTTCGTAGATACGCTGCGTTCCGGCGACATGCTGGGCAGGGGCCGCGAGAAGGCGATGGGCGGGATGATCCGCGCGACGCTGGCGGTCCGGGACGGGATCGTCGTCGATTCGATCGTCAACGGCGACTGGCACCCGCGGCCGCTCGAATCCATCGACTGGCTTGAGCGCACGCTCTCCGGTGTGCCGGCCCGGCCGGAATCCCTGCGGCACGCGGTGGAGGCTTTCCTCGCCCGGGACGACGTCGAGTTCGCCGGCATCGCCGCGGGCGATCTGATGACCGCATTCGAGGCGGCGCTTGCCGATTGCAGGCCTTGGGACGGCGCGCCCTGAGTCCCGACGACCTTCCCGCCGAACGGGGCGCCTACGCGCTGATTCTGCGGCTCGCCCGCGAAACCCGACTCGACATACCGACCCTCGGCTGCCCGGAGCTGCCCGCCGGGCTCTACCTCTACGCCGGCAGTGCCTGGGGTCCGGGCGGCATCCGCGCCCGCGTCTCCCGGCATCTGCGGCGGGGCAAGGCCAAGGTCTGGCACATCGACCGCCTTACCGAGGCGGCGCATGTCGAGAAGGCCATCGCCTTTCCCGACGGGCGGGAATGCGCCATAGCAGACTTTGCCGTCGCCCACGACGCCCGGGTTCCCATACCCCGCTTCGGCGCATCGGACTGCCGGACCTGCGAGGCTCATCTGCTCGCCGTGGAGCCCGATCTGGTCGACGTGCTGGCCAGGGTCGACCTCAGCACCGCCGACGCGGCCACGGCCAATCCTTCGAACAGCGGTCTGCGTCTTGCTTGTCGCCGCACGCACGAATCGGGATAGTCCGGCGGCGTTGCAACCGGGGTCTTTGACATGAGCACCGAAAAACCCGTGCTGACCGTCGACCGGCCGGAGGAGGGGATCGTCCGGATCGGGCTCAACCGGCCGGAGAAGCGAAACGCGCTCGATCCCGAGCTCAGGCTGGCCCTGATCGACGGGATCGAGGCGGCGCTGGAGGACTCGTCGGTCCGGGCCGTCATCCTCGCCGGCAATGGCGGTCATTTCTGCGCCGGCGGGGACATCGCCTCGATGGAGGGGCTAGACGCCGCGGCGGGTCGCGCGCGGATGAAGTCCAATCACCGCATGGTCCGGCTGATCGCCGATGCCGAGAAGCCCGTCGTCGCCGCCGTCGAGGGCTATGCGGTCGGCGCCGGAGCGGGCATCGCTCTCCTCGCCGATACCGTCGTGATCGCCGAGACCGGCGCGCTCGGCTTTCCCTTCTTCAAGGTCGGTTTGATCCCCGATTACGCGATCCTTCACACCCTCCCGCGTCGGGTCGGGACGGCCAGGGCGCGCCAGATCCTTCTCTATGCGCGGATGCTGCGGGGCGCGGAGGCGGTCGAAGCCGGGCTGGCCGACGAGCTCGCACCCGAAGGCGGGGCAGAGGCCGTCGCTCTGGAACGCGCCCGGGAGCTCGCTGCCATGCCCGCGCTGGCCTTCGCGCTCGCCAAGCAGCAGATCGGGCTCGCGCCGGTCAGCCTGGAAGCGGCGCTCGAAATGGAGGCTCTGGGCCAGGCTTCGAACTTCACCACTGCCGACTTCGCCGAGGGCCGCGCGGCGTTCAGGGAGAAGCGCGCGCCGGACTTCCGGCGTTCGTAGGGAGCACGTCATGACGATCGACCCGCAATCGCCCGATCTCTCCCTCGGCGTCATCGGCACGGGCACCATGGGCCGGGGCATTGCCCAGATCGCGGCGGCGGGGGGTATTTCGGTCCGGCTGTACGACACGCGCGGCGGTGCGGCGGCAGAGGCCTCCGCCTTCGTCTCGCGGATGCTGCGTCGGGCGGCGGAAAAGGGCGGCATGACGGAGGGCGCGGCCGAGGCGGCGATCGGCCGGCTCGCCATCGTCGAAGGGCTCGACGCCATGGCGGGCGCGGAAATCGTCGTCGAGGCGATCGTGGAGGAGCTGGAGGCCAAGAGACGGTTGTTCGCCGAGCTCGAATCCATCGTCTCCGACGACTGCATCCTCGCCTCCAACACCTCGTCGCTTTCGGTGACGGCCATCGCCGCCGACTGCGCGCATCCGGAGCGCGTCGCCGGCTGGCATTTCTTCAACCCGGTGCCGCTTCTCAAGGTGGTCGAGGTGGTCGACGGACTCCTGACCGAGCCCTGGGTGGGCGATATCCTCGACGCGATCGCGCGGCGTTGCGGCCATCGCCCGGTGCGCGCCAAGGATTCGCCCGGCTTCCTGGTCAACCACGCCGGGCGCGGGCTGGGCACGGAAGGGCTCAGGATCGTCCAGGAAGGCATCGCGCGCCCCCGCCACGTCGACGACATCCTGCGCGAGGGCGGCACCCGGTTCCGCATGGGCCCCTTCGAGCTGATGGACACGACCGGGCTCGACGTTTCCGGCGTGGTGATGGAATCGATCTACCGCCAGTTCTACGAGGAGCCGCGATTCCGGCCGGTGCCGCTCGCGCGCCAGCGCATGGCGGCCGGGCTCTACGGGCGCAAGACCGGGCGCGGGTTCTATGACTATGAGGACGGGAGGAAGGCGGGGCTCGAGGCCGCGGCGGTTCCCGAAGCCGACCCCGCCCCGGTCTGGGTCAGCCCGGCGGATCCCGAAGGTCAGGCAACGGTCATGGCGGCCATCGCCGAGGCGGCGACGGTGGAGAGCGGAGCCCGCCCCGGCCCGGGGGCGCTCTGCATCGTCACCCCGACCGGGACGGATGCGACGACCGCCGCTCTCGAACAGGGGCTTCCGCCCGAACGCACGGTGGCGGTCGACACGGCGTTCGGTCTCGACGGCAGGCGCACCGTCATGACCACCCCGGTTACGGAGCCCCGCTGGCGCGACCTCGCCCACGCGCTGCTCGCCTCCGACGGCACGCCGGTCACGGTAATCGGGGACAGCCCCGGCTTCGTTGCCCAGCGCGTGGTCGCGACCATCGTCAATATCGGCTGCGACATCGCCCAGCAGGGAATCGCCAGCCCCGGAGACATCGATGCCGCGGTCGAGCTCGGGCTCGCCTATCCGCGCGGCCCGATCGCGTGGGGCGACCATCTGGGTCCCTCGCGGGTGCTCGCGATCCTCGAAGCGCTCCACGATTTCTACCGGGATCCACGCTACCGCCCGAGCCCCTGGCTGACCCGGCGCGCGAAGCTCGGCGTGCCGCTTGCGACGGTGGCGCGCTGAAATCCCTCCGCGGAGACCCGACGGGCTTGCATCGCCGCCGTGCCGGAGACACATTGCGGCGCCCCCGAGGGTCCCAATTCGAATGCCCTTCACAGCGCGAAATCGCGTTCGCGCGCCCAATTGTGTGAGACCGTCATGCCGACCAGGACCCAACAAGCATCGACCGTCGGCTGCGCCGTCGGAGTCACGCCGCTGCGCATGGCCAACGCGATCCGCGCGCTCGCCATGGACGCGGTCGAGGTGGCCAGGTCCGGCCATCCCGGGATGCCGATGGGTATGGCGGACGCCGCCACGGTGCTGTTCACGCGTTTTCTGAAGTTCGACCCCGCCGCCCCCGACTGGGCCGACCGGGACAGGTTCGTCCTGTCCGCCGGCCACGGCTCGATGCTGCTCTATGCGCTTCTGCATCTGACCGGCTACTCCGACATGACGATGGACGAGATCCGCCGCTTCCGGCAGCTGGGCAGCCGTACCGCGGGCCACCCGGAATACGGCCACGCGGCGGGGATCGAGACCACGACCGGTCCGCTCGGCCAGGGCATCGCGACCGCCGTCGGGATGTCGTTGGCGGAGCGCATGATGGCGGCCCGCTTCGGCGAGGACGCGGTCGACCACCGGACATACGTGATCGCTTCCGACGGCGATCTGATGGAGGGGGTGAGCCACGAGGCCGCTTCTCTCGCCGGCCATCTGGGGCTCGGCAAGCTGATCGTTCTGTTCGACGACAACGCCATCTCGATCGACGGCCCGACGGCACTCTCGGTGGCCGACGACGTGCCCGCGCGTTTCGCGGCCTATGGCTGGCACATCTCGGCCGTCGACGGCCACGCCCACGACGCGGTCGCCGCCGCGGTCGAGGCCGCGCAGGCGGACGGGCGTCCTTCGCTGATCGCCTGCAGGACCGTTATCGGCTACGGCGCGCCGAACAAGGCGGGCACCGCCGGTTCGCACGGCGCGCCGCTGGGCGAGGACGAAATCGACGGCGCGCGGAAGGCGCTCGACTGGGATCTGCCGCCCTTCGAGCTGCCGGACGACGTGCTCGCCGCCTGGCGGGTCGCCGGTGCCCGCGCCGGGCCGGAGCGCGAAGCCTGGCGCAGGCGGATCGAAGCGCTGCCCACGGAGCGGAGGGCCGCGTTCGAGCGCGCGGTCTCGGGCGAGCTGCCGCAAGGTTGGAAGGCGGCGCTCGATGCCCATATCGACCGGCTCGTGGAAGCCCAGCCGAAGCGCGCCACCCGCCAGTCCTCCGGCGAGGCGCTGAACGTGCTCGCGCCGCTGATACCGGAGCTGGTCGGCGGGTCGGCCGACCTCACGGGATCGAACAACACGCTGTTCAAGGATGCCGGCATCGTCACCCGCGACGACTTCTCCGGGCGCTACATCCATTACGGCGTACGCGAGCACGGCATGGCCGCGGCGATGAACGGGATGGCGCTGCACGGGGGAATCGTTCCCTATGCCGGAACATTCCTGATCTTCTCGGACTATCTGAGACCGGCGCTTCGTCTCGCCGCGCTGATGCAAAAGCAGGCGGTCTACGTGCTGACCCACGATTCGATCGGGCTCGGCGAGGACGGCCCCACCCATCAGCCGGTGGAGCACCTGGCGAGCCTCCGGGCGATGCCCAATGTGCGCGTCTTTCGCCCGGCCGATGCCGTGGAGACGGCGGAATGCTGGGCCGCGGCGCTGGCGCACCGCACCGGGCCTTCGGTCCTCGCGCTCACCCGCCAGGCCCTGCCGGCGCTGCGCGGCCCGGAGCACGATCGCGGCCTCGCGGCCAGGGGCGGCTATGTGCTGGCGGCGGCGAGCGGCGGCGCTCCCCGCGCGGTGCTGCTTGCCACCGGATCCGAGGTTTCCATCGCCTTCGAGGCCCGGACAATTCTCGAGGACGAGGGAATTCCGACCCAGGTCAGTTCGCTCCCCTGCTGGGAGATCTTCGAGGAACAGCCGGCTTCCTGGCACGAGTCCGTGCTGGGCGGCGACGCCGTTCGCGTGGGTATCGAGGCCGCCTGCGGTCTCGGCTGGGAACGCTATCTCGGTGCGGACGGCGTCTTCATCGGCATGACGGGGTTCGGGGCGTCCGCGCCGCACGCCGATCTCTACGAGCATTTCGGGCTGACGGCCCGAGCGGTGGCCGACGCAGTGCGGGCTCGGTTGAAGGCGTAAACCCGGAGGAGACCATATGGCGGTTCAGGTAGCGATCAACGGGTTCGGCCGCATCGGGCGTCTCGTCTTGCGGGCGCTCTACGAATCCGGGCGCAAGGACATCAAGATCGTCGCCATCAACGACCTCGGCTCGCCCGACGTGAACGCCCATCTCCTCGAATACGATTCCAGCCATGGACATTTCGAGGGCAGAATCCGGGTCACCAAGACCGGCTTCAACGTGAATGGCGACGGCATCAAGGTTTTCGCCGAGCGCGATCCGGCGAAACTCCCCTGGGCGAAGCTCGGCATCGACGTGGCGATGGAGTGCACGGGACTGTTCACCGGGCGGGCGGATGCGGAAAAGCACCTCGCCGCCGGGGCCAGGCGCGTCCTTATCTCGGCGCCGGCGACGGACGAGGACATTACCGTTGTCTATGGCGTGAACGAGAACAAGCTCCGCAAGTCGCACAAGGTCGTCTCGAACGCGTCCTGCACCACCAACTGCCTCGCCCCGGTCGCGGCGGTGCTCGACAAGGCGGTGGGCGTTTCCAAGGGATACATGACCACGGTTCACGCCTATACCGGAGACCAGCGCATTCTCGACACGCTGCACAGCGATCTCCGGCGCGCTCGGGCGGCGGGACAGTCCCTGATCCCTACCTCGACAGGCGCCGCCCGGGCGGTGGGGCGCGTCCTGCCGGAACTCGACGGCAAGCTCGACGGCACCGCTATCCGGGTGCCGACCCAGAACGTGTCGATGATCGACTTCAAGTTCGTCTCTTCGCGCAGGACGACCGCGGAAGAAATCAACGCCGCCATCGAAAAGGCCGCGAAGACCAGGCGGCTGAAGGGCGTGCTGGCGACCAACGACGCCCGCTGGTCTCGACCGACTTCAACCACAATGCGGCGAGCTCGGTCTTCGACCTGACCCAGACCCAGGTGATCGACGGCACGCTGGTCCGGGTGCTCAGCTGGTACGACAACGAGTGGGGTTTCTCCAACCGGATGATCGACGTCGCGGCGGCGCTGGGCCGGCTCGGCTAAGCCGGCGCGGTCGATGCCGCGATCCATCGACGCGCTCGCGCTCGCCGGCAAGCGGGTGCTGCTGCGCGCCGATCTCAATGTGCCGATGCGGGATGGCGCGGTAACCGACGCAACCAGGCTCGACCGCCTCGCGCCCACGATCAGCGAGATCTGCGGCAAGGACGCATCGGTCGTCGTTCTGTCCCATTTCGGCAGACCGAAGGGTGAACGGGTGTCGGCGTTCTCCTTGCGCCCCCTCGTCGAGCTCTTGAGCAAGGCGCTCGGCGGGCGCGAAGTCGCGTTCGCGGACGACTGCATCGGCCCCGTCGCGGACAAAGCCGCGGCCGCCCTCCGCCCGGGTGACGTTCTGCTGCTCGAAAACCTGCGCTTCCACGCAGGCGAGGAAGCCAACGACCCCCAATTCGCCCGAGCGCTCGCCGCGCTCGGCGACATCTATGTGAACGACGCCTTTTCCGTGGCTCACCGCGCGCACGCTTCTACCGCAGGGCTCGCGCAGCTGCTGCCCGCGGCGGCGGGGCGGCTGATGGAGGCCGAGCTGAAGGCGCTGGCGAGCGCTCTGGAAGCGCCCGCGCGTCCGCTTGCCGCGATCGTCGGCGGAGCCAAGGTTTCCACCAAGCTCGACCTCCTCGGCAATTTGCTCGACAAGGTGGATACCCTCGTAATCGGCGGCGCGATGGCGAACACCTTTCTCCACGCGCTCGGCACCGATGTCGGCGCCTCGTTGTGCGAGCGCGGGATGGTCGGCGCGGCGCGCGGAGTCCTCGCGGAAGCCGACGCCGCAGGTTGCGAGATCGTGCTGCCGTCGGATGTCGTCGTGGCGAAGGCGCTGGAAGCCGGCGCTCCGGCCGAATCGGTTCCCGTCGCCGCAGTGCCCGACGATGCGATGATCCTGGACATAGGACCGGGGTCGGCGAATGCGCTCTCGGCGCGGCTCGCGGAGTGCCGAACGCTGGTGTGGAACGGCCCGCTCGGCGCCTTCGAAGTGCCACCCTTCGACACCGCCACGGTGGCGGTCGCAAGAGCCGCGGCAGACCTTACCAGGGCGGGGACATTGCGCAGCGTGGCGGGCGGTGGCGATACCGTTGCCGCGCTCTCCCATGCCGGGGTCGCGGAGGATTTCAGCTATCTCTCGACCGCCGGCGGCGCGTTCCTGGAGTGGCTCGAGGGCAAGACCCTGCCCGGCGTCGCGGCGCTCGGCGGCTAGCGCCGGTCGGGATTGCCCCGGAAACCCTCGCCGTAACCCGCCTCCTCGGCGGCCCAGCCACCCGCGACGCGGCCGCTGAAGATCGCCGGTCCCAACATGGTCCCTTCGAGACCGGCTTCGCCGTTGATATGTCCACCCGCCATGCCGGCGAGCTCACCCGCCGCATAGAGACCGGGGATAGGCTCGAAATGCTTGTCAAGCACGCGGCATCGGAGGTCGGTCTTCACGCCGCCGAAATTCTTGCGCGCGAGAGGGAAGAGCTGGACCGCGGAAAACGGCGGGGTGTCGAACTTCTTGGAGGCGCCCAGCGGCTTGCCGAACTCCGGCTCGGCCTCGAGCCCGTCGTCTAAGGCGCGGTTGTAGCGGGCGATCGTGTCCAGGAAAGCGGCTTCGTCGACCCTGATTTTCTCCGCCAGCCCGTCGAGCGTGTCGGCATTGGCGATGAAGGGCGACTCGGCGAACAGCTCGGCGATCCGGGCGTGCGAGACCTTGCTCCCCTCTCGGTAATGGGGATCGGCGACCTCCATCGTCCCGGTCATGCCGGCATCGAGGATCGCCCAAGCATGGCACGGGTCCTGCGCCAGCAGCGCGGGTGTTGCCGTGGCGGCGCCCGAGAGCGCCTCGTTGTGGAACCGCCGCCCCTGCTGGTTGACCCAGATGTATCCGGGGGTACCGCGAAAGACGAGGCCGCGCCGCCCGCGCGGGTCGCGATAATCGGGCGTGGCGTAGACATAGAGCCAGATATTCCCGAGGTGGGTGAGATAGCCGCCCGCCTCGCGGACCAGCGCATGGCCCGATCCGTTCGCGTTGCGGCCCGAACCTTCCATGATCCGGTGCCGCGCCAGATCGGGCCTGACGTCCAGAATCATGTCGAGATTGGAGTTGAAGCCGCCGGTTGCGACCAGCACGGCCCGGCAAGCGATCTCCACTTCGTCGCCGGTCTCGACGTCGCGGCCTTCGAGCCCGGCGGCGCGGCCGCCTTCGATGCGGATCGAGGTAATCTCGGTGTCGGGCACGATCTCGCCGCCGCGCGCGCGATAGGCCTCGATCAGCCGGCTGGTGAGCTCCTGTCCGGCTCCGCCGGGCTGGGTCCAGCGAACGACCGAATTGCCCTCCTGCGGCTTCATGTCCGCCCATTCGACCCCCAGCCGCTCCGCCCACAAATAGAGATCGTTGAGCGAATGCTCGATGTAATACCGCGCCCATACGGCATCCACCGAAGGCCCGCCCCATCGCATCCAGTCGTCGAAGGCGAGATCGGGGCTGTCCTCGATCCCGCGCGCGCGCTGCAAGGGGGAATCGACGATCAGGCAGCCGCCGCCCGAGGTGATCGACGCTCCGCCGGGCTCCCCCGCCATCTCGAACGCGATAGCCCGCGCACCGGCGTGGAGGGCCTCGATCCCCGCGGCCATCCCCGCGCCGCCGGCCCCGACGATCGCCACATCCGTCTCGAAACGCTTGATGCCCATACCTTCAACCCCGCCTTCATGTCGTCGGCGCGGGAGCATAGGCACGCCGCGCGCCGCGGCAAGAACGGGGCTGCGTTGTCGCCTTCCCGTTCACTCCCTAGGATCGCTGCCCGGCGCGACCAACCAGCGAGAGATTCCCAGGATGAAATACCGTTACCTCGACTGGTCGATCGAATCCTCGCCCCAGAATCCGGGCGACAACGCGATCGGCATCCTCACCCTCGACCGGCCGGACCACGCCAACGCCATGGGCCCGCGCATGACGATGGAGCTGCACCAGCTGGTCGACGAGATCCGCCATTCTTCGGTCCGGGTGGTTATCGTCACCGGCGCGGGAGGCAACTTCTCCGGCGGAGGCGACCTCCAGGTCGAAACCATGCCGATGGAGGACCAGAAGGACGAATGGACCGATTACGGGGTCAAGGGCGAATACGGCGAAATGCTGGTTTGGTTCGCCAATGACTACTTCCACATCGTCGCCCAGCGCATGTGCCGCAAGCTCGAGGACCTGCCGCAGGTCACCATCGCCGCGGTGGACGGAATCGCCGTCGGCATCGGGCTGGAGATGGCGGTTTCCTGCGATCTGAGGATCGCGTCGGACCGCGTCCGTCTCGCGGAGATCGCGGTGCCGGCGGGTTTCATGAGCGAATGGAGCGCCCCCCGCAGCCTGCCCGGGCTCATCGGCCAGACCAAGGCCAACGAGATGATTCTGACCGGGCGTTTCGTTTTCGCCGAGGAGGCCGAGAGGATCGGTCTGGTGAACAAGGCGGTGCCCGCGGATACGCTCCTCGACGAGGCCCGCGCCTGGGCCGGGCGGATGTGCACCTACCCCACCCTCGGGCTCAAATACGCCAAGGAGACCATCCGGCTCTACCAGAACCAGAACCGGCTCAAGGAGCATGGCGAGGTCGAGATGGAGCGCATCTTCGAGATCACCCGCACCGCCGACTGCGCCGAGGGGATCGAAGCGTTTCTGGAGAAGCGCGCGCCCGTCTACCACCCGGGCGCGCCCGTCGACAAACGGGCGCGCTGGCAAGGCGACTGACTGGCTCCGATCTAAGGGTCAGATCTGCCCGGCATCCCGGCGTCGAGGTCGGCGCCGCCGGAGGCAAACGCGCGTTCGGCCTCGGCGAGGAACGCTTCCGCCTCGTCCTCGGTCATGGTGCCGCGGAACATCTCCCGGCGCATCGATACCCGCTGGGCGCTGATCGCCCGGATCGCGTCGGTCATCCGCGCGAGGTCGTTCTCGCCGCCGATCAGGGAAACGGCTTCGCGCGCCATTTCCTTGTAGTGGTCGCGCTCGTCGTCATAGATCACCTGCATCGCGCGCGCGGTCATTTCGTTGAGCTCGCTGCCGGCGAGCTTCGCACCCTCGCGAAACAGCCGCGCGCCGCCGCCCTCGGTGAATCCCACCGCTGCGCGCTCGATTGCCGAGTCGGATTGAACATAGGACCGACGTAGATCGCCCAGTTTCTTCTCCTCTGGGAGCTGCACCGTGTCGTCGGGCGAGATCGGCCGGCCAGCCAGGTGCTCGAACACGTCCGCCAGCAGCAGGTAGTGGTTGAACTCGTCGGCGAGCTGGGTGAGTCGGAAATGAAACTCGTGCCGCGGGATCGTCTTGTCGACCTCGGGAAAGCACTCCACGAGTGCGGCAAGTTCGCGGTGGAGCCCGTTGAAATAGCCGTCGACCGGGTTGAGCTCCTTCCATAGTTGCGCCTTGAGGTAAAAGACGTGGTCGTCCTCGCTCGCCTTGGCGTAGAACCGCCGCGCGATTTCTCCCTCGGCTTCCCAATAGGGCCAGGCGGCCGCGATCAGGGCGTGCTCGGTATCGGTCATGTCGTTCTCCGCGATGCCGCCGCGATGATAGCGGCGGACCGGCCGGCGGCAAGCATTGCGGGTCTTCCCGCGCTTTGAGAAAATGTGCCGATGCCTCAACTCGAAACCGATGTGCTGGTGATCGGCGCCGGCGGCGCCGGCATGTACGCCGCGGTCGCCGCCGCCCGTGCCGGCGCGCGCGTCGTCCTCGTCGACAAGAGTCTGGTCGGACGCGGCGGCGCGACGATCATGGCGCAGATGACGGTGGCGGCGGCGGTCGGCGAGTGGGAGCCCGATCACTGGACTCATCATCTCGCCGACACGATCGAAGCCGGCCGGGGCCTTTGCAACGAACGCCTGGCGGCGATCCTCTGCGAGGAAGCGCCGGTCCGTATCAGGGAAATGGACAGCTGGCGGGTCGGCTGGGCCCGTGAGGACGGGCGCATGCGGGCGGTGATGGCACCCGGCCACAAGATTCCGCGCTGCGTCTATGTCGATTTCCTCAATACCGGACCGGCGGTCGCCAAGACGCTCCGCACGCAGGTCGCGCAGGGGGCGGGAATCGCGCGGGTAAGCGGGCTCTCGATTGCCGATCTCGTGGTCCATGACGGACGGGTCGCGGGCGCGGTCGGGATCAATCTCGAGGACGGCGCGCCGGTCGGGATCGCGGCCAAGGCGGTGATCCTCGCCGCGGGCGGGCTCACCCGTCTGTTCCGGCGCAACAGCGCCTCCGCCAATATGGGCGGCGACGCGTATGCGCTGGCGCTCAATGCCGGCGCCGAGCTGATCGACATGGAGTTTCCCCAGTTCTTCCCGATCGGACACCTCGCGCCGCGCCTGGTCGGCATGGACCCGATCATGTGGGATCCGTTCCGCTACAAGCTCGGCGGGCGGCTGCTCAACGGGAACATGGAAGAGTTCATCGAGAACTACGGCGAGCAGGATTCGGGCGTCTATACCGCCCCCCGCGACATCACCTCCTACGCCATCACCAAGGAGTGCGAAGCCGGGCGCGGCTCGCCCGGTGGCGGCGTGTATCTGAGCTTCGAGCATATCCCGGAGCCGGAGCTCAGGCTCGCCTTCGGACCCGTGATCGACCGCTTGGCGAAGAACGGAATCGACCTCACGCAACGTCCGATCGAGGTGGCCCCCATCGCGCACTACCACATGGGCGGGATTCGGGTGGACGAGCGCATGGAAACCCGCATCGAGGGTCTGTTTGCCGCCGGCGAGGCGGTCGGAGGGGCGAACGGCACCAACAGGTTGTCCGGAAACGCGATCCCGGAGGCCTTCGTGTTCGGCGAGCGCGCCGGACGGTTCGCAGCGGAACGCAGGTCGGAGGCCAGGGGCTGGCGAAGCGAGGACGATGCCCGGGCGGAGCGACTCGTCGATGGCGCGCATGGCAGCGGCGGCGACAAGGCGGCCGGGCTCGGTGCGCTTCTGCGCGAGTTGCAGGCGCTGATGTGGGACGATGTGGGCCTGCTCAGGACGGAAGAAGGACTCTCCCGCGCGCTCGGCCGGATTCGCGAGATGCGTGGCGGCGACCTCCCCGCCCTCGCGCCCGAACGGAGCACGCATTTCGATCATGCCCTGCTCGATTGGCTCGATCTCCGGGCGTCGCTGCTTGCCGCGGAGTCCGTCGTGCTCCCCGCGCTCAACCGGAAGGAAAGCCGGGGCGCGCACCAGCGCGAGGACTGCGTGGCGACCGATCCGGCTTACGCGCGCAACCAGGTGGTGAGGCTGTCGGACGAGGGCGCGCTCGCATGCGACTGGGCCGGTATCGTCGAAGCCCCACACGCTCGGGCGCCGCTGGAGGCAGCCGAATGAGCGCCGAGAGCGTCGCCATCCGGGTTCGCCGGGGAACGCCCGACGAGCCTTCCCGGATCGAGACCTTCACCGTCCCCTATACCGAGGGCATGTCGGTGCTGGACGCCGTGATGTGGGTGCACGCGCATGTCGATTCGACGCTTGCCATCCGCTACGCCTGCATCAACGCCAATGCCTGCAAGGAGTGCATGGTCCGGGTCGATGGCAAGACCGGCTATGCCTGCACCTCCCGGCTCGGCGCCGACGGCGCGCTGATCGAACCGCTCGACAACAAGGCGCTGATCCGGGATCTGGTGACCGACATCGTGCCGCCCAAGGAACGCCTCGCCGCGCATCTGGCGGCGGACGGTTAACCCTCTTCCGCGATCAGCCGGTCGAGGATGCGGCGCGCGGCGAGCACGCCGGCATCGGCGTTGATGTCGACCTGCGGCAGGTCGTCCGGCATCGTCTCGATGCTCCGCTGCTGCGCCTCGATCAGCCCGACATCCTCGGCGAAGGTGGTTTCCGCCGCTTCCGCGAGATAGGCGGTGATCGAGTCGTCCTCCAGGTTGAAGCCGCGCGCGTGGTGCCAGAAATAGTGCGCGCTGGTCTCTGTCTCCGGCGTGATGGTGTGGTTGGAATACAGCTCGATCCCGTCCGCCCGGTTGCCTTCGCGCGCGCCCTGGCCTGCCGGGGCGCAGCCCGCGTCGATCACGACATGGCCGGGCGGGGTCCAGGCGATGAGCTGCCAGCGGTCGACGTCGAAGTCGATGCCGCCTGCCCGCGCGAACATGCCCGGCGGCTTCCCGCCCATGATCCAGCGGTCGACATGGACCCGATCGCCGTCGCGGCTGACCTCGACCGGGAACTGG
This sequence comes from Alphaproteobacteria bacterium, assembly GCA_965202835.1. GTDB lineage: Bacteria > Pseudomonadota > Alphaproteobacteria > MPNO01 > MPNO01 > MPNO01. Next base: position 548,381 of record CBDBCA010000006.1, read on the forward strand.
GCGACCCGGTCGGTGCCCAGCGTCGCCCCGTGGACGAACTGCACATGCGACAGGTCGAGCAAGTTGTCGACGATCAACCGGTAATCCCCGGCGACGTGGAACCGCCCCTGGACCGACTTCCACGCGGGGTCGTCGTTCCAGTGATAATCGGGCACCAGCGCGGGATCGGCCCGCTCGGGATCGCCCATCCAGATCCAGACGAAGCGATCGCGCTCGACCACGGGGTAGGCCTCGACCCGGGCGCCGGGCGGCACCTTGGTCTGGCCCGGCACTTCGATACAGGTCCCGTCGGACGCGAATTTGAGGCCGTGATAGCCGCAGCGGATTCCGCCCTCCTCGATGCGACCGTGCGAAAGCGGGAGGTGCCGATGGACGCAGCGGTCGGCGAGCGCCGCCGCCCTGCCGTCCTCGCTCCGGAACAGGACCACCGGACGGTCGAGAATGCGCCGCGCCAGCGGGGCCTCTCCGATCTCGTCGTCCCAGGCGGCCGCGTACCAACAGTTTTCCAGAAAGGCCATCGCAGGCTCCTTCAGCGCCGCGCGGCGGCGACCGCCGCGGCGATCCGGTCGGGGACGATCGGCACATCGTCGATGAGGATGCCGAAAGGTGCAAGCGCGTCCTCGACCGCGGCGGCAATAGCGGCGGGCGCCGGAATCACCCCGCCCTCTCCCGCGCCCTTGGCGCCGAGCGGGTTGAGTGGGGTCGGCGACTCGGTGTGCAGGAGATCGAAACGCGGCATCTCGCCGGCGGCGGGCATCAGGTACTCGCCTAAATTGACGGTCATCGGCTGCCCGGCGTCGTCGAACACCATGCGCTCGTATAGTGCGCTGCCGATCCCGTGAACCGCGCCGCCGATGACCTGGCCCTCGACGATCGTCGGATTGATCATCCGCCCGCAGTCATGGACGACCGTGTATCGGAGGATCTCCACCGCGCCGGTCTCTATGTCGACTTCCACCTCCGCGACATGGCAGCCATTGCAGTAGGTCACGGTCTCCGGCGTGAACGTGCCGAGCGCTTCCATCCCGGGCTCCATACCGCCGGGCAGCGCATATCCCGGCTGCCCGGCCAGCGCGCGGGCGATTTCGCCGAGCCCGACCGCCATGTCCGGCACTCCCCGGACGCGGACCCGTCCATTCGCGAGTTCGAGGTCCGCGGGCGCCGCCTCCAGCATGTGGCCGGCCGCCCGGATGGCCTTGTCCGCAAGGATCGAGGCGGCGACATGGACCGAGGACCCCGCGGTCACCGCCTGACGGCTCGCGAACGCGCCGAGGCCCAGGGAAACCGTATCGGTGTCGCCGGCGGTGACCTCCACCGTACGAGGGTCGAGGCCGAGCGCCGAAGCGCAGACCTGCGCGAGCGCCGTCTTGAGCCCCTGGCCTTGCGCGGTCGCGCCGGTCGCGATCGTCACCCGGCCCGAGGGGTGGACCCTGATCAGGGCGGATTCGAACGGGCCGCGGCCGGTCCCCTCGACGTAATTGCCGATGCCGATGCCGACATAACGTCCGTCCCCGCGCAGGGCCGCCTGTTGTGCCCGGAAGGCGTCGTGCTCCGACGCCTCCAGCGCCGAGGTCTGCGTCGCCGGGTAATCGCCGCTGTCATACGTCATCGCGGTGCCGTCCCGGTTCTTCACCGGCGTGACGTAGGGCATCGCCCCGGGCGGGATCAGGTTGCGCCGGCGGACCTCGGCGCGGTCGAGCCCGAGCAGGTCCGCGGCCCGGTCGAGCAGGCGTTCCATGACGAACGTGCCCTGCGGCCGGCCCGCACCCCGGACCGGCGTTACCGGCACCTTGTTGGTCGCCGCCAACCTGATTTCGAGCGCGTAGGCCGGCACTCCGTAAGGGCCGAGCAGGTTGGTCGCCGAGTTGTAGGGCAGATTGACGCCGTAGGGCGTATATGCGCCGTGGTCGTGGATCAGCGTACCCCGGACCCCGAGCATCCGCCCCCCGGAATCGAGCGCCATCTCCACGTCCCAGAACTGGTCGCGTTCCTGGGTGGTGGCAGTGAAATGCTCGCGGCGATCCTCGATCCATTTGACCGGGCGGCCGACGATCCCGGCGGCGAGCGCGACCACGGCCTCCTCGGCATAGAAGACGAATTTGGGCCCGAACCCGCCCCCGACATCGGGAGCGATCGCGCGCAGCCCGTCCTCCCCGCAACCGAGCAGGTCGCAAAGCACAGCGTGCGCGCGATGAGGCATCTGGGTGCCGCTCCACACCGTGAGCCTGCCGTCATTGGGATCGAGACGGGCGAGCACCCCCCGGCACTCGATCGCGTGTCCCAGGCCCTTGTTCTGGTGCATCGTGGCGCCGACGACATGGCGCGCCTCGGCGAAGGCCCGGTCGCAGTCGCCATAGGCCATTGAGAGCGTGGCGACCAGATTGTCGCGGAGCGCGGCGTGGGCCGGAGGAGCGCCCGGCTCCAGCGCCCGGCGGCAATCGATGGCGGCGGGGAGAGGTTCGTAGTCGATCTCCACGAGGGCGGAAGCGTCCTCGGCCCGGTAGGGGCTGTCCGCGATCACCACGGCGACCGGCTCGCCGACATAACGGACCTCCCCGTCCGCGAGGATCGGCGGGTCCAACACATGCCGTATCGCGCCGGAGGGCTGGGCCAGCGGCATCGTCACCCGCGTCACGTGGGGCCGGAGATCCTCCAGGGTGAGCACCGCCCGGACTCCCGGCGATTCCTCGGCTGCGGCGCTGTCGATGCCGCGAATACGGGCATGCGCCTCCGCGCTCCTTACGAAAGCGGCATGCAACAGGTCGGGGAAGCGCAGGTCGTCGACGAACTTTCCCCGCCCGCGCAGCAGCGCCGGGTCCTCGATCCTCCCGAACGGCTTTCCGAGCGGACCGGATTGCATGGCAGGCGCGGGGATTACGGCCTCACCCAGCCACCGTCGACATAGAGCGTCTGCCCGGTCATGAAGGCGGCATCGTCGCTCACCAGGAAGGAGAGCGTGCCCGTCAGGTCTTCCGGCATCTGCGTGCGCTTGATTGCCTGCATGGCGGACACCGAGGCGAAGCGTTCGTCCGAGCGCGGATTGGTCACCTCCGTACCATGCGTGCGGACCAGGCTGGGCGCGATCGCGTTGACGGTTACTCCCTTGTCGGCGAGGTCGCTGGCGAGCGCCCGGGTGAACCCGATCACGCCGCCCTTGCTGGCAATGTAGTGGCTGTACCCGGTCACCGACGTGTTGAAGGTGTTGGATGCCATGTTGACGATCCGGCCCCAGCCGCGCTCGGCCATGCCTGGCGCAAACGCCTTGGCGGTCAGAAACATCGAATCGAGGTTGATCGCCATCACCCGCCGCCACTTGGCGAAGGTGACTGCCTCGAACGGCTCGTTGGGATAAATCCCCACATTGTTGATCAGGATGTCGCAGCGACCGAAACGGTTCCCGACCTCGCTCGAAAGACGGGCGACGTCGTCCTCGGACGTGACGTCGCCTTCGAACGACGCCGCTTCCGCCCCGGCGCCGGACAGCGCGGCCATCGTATCCGTTGCAGCCTCCAGATCGACGACGGCGACCGCCGCGCCCTCCGCCGCGAGACGCTGCGCAAAAGCCCGGCCGATCCCCTTGGCGCCGCCGGTTACCACCGCGACCCGGCCCTGGTGTCGATCCGACATCGTCAATCTCCCTTTGGCATGGCTCCCGAACTATCATCGCCATCGGGCGGAACATTGGTAGGGGCTGAGCGTTGAGCACACCAGATACGATCGACGACCGCCGGGCTTTGATACTCGGCCGCGGGCACTTCTTCGACGATCTCGACCCGCCGGGATGTCTGCACATCCATTTCCTGAGGAGTCCCTTCGCACGCGCGCGGATCGCTGGTATCGATTGCACGGCGGCCGGCGCCGTGGAAGGCGTGGTCCGGGTTCTTACGGGCGTCGAGCTCGCCGAAACGACCGCGCCGGTTGCCGCCCGCATGGACGAGGCCGACTGGTACCGCTACCGCCCTACCGCCTGGCCGCTGATCGCCGAGACCGAAGTGCGCTTCGCGGGCGAAATCGTTGCTGCCGTCGTTGCACGTGACGCTTATGTCGCCGAGGACGCCGCTTCCCTGATCGAAGTCGAGTACGAGCCCGGGGATCCGGTTGCCGATGCCGCCTCGGCGCTTCGCGACGGCGCGCCGCTGGTTCACGAGGCGCTCGGCAGCAACATCCTGTTCGAGAGCCGGTTCGTCAGCGACGCAGACGCCAATCCCTTCGCCAACGCGCCGGTGGTCGTCTCGGGCCGGTTCCGCCACCCCCGCGTCGCGCCCTCGCCCATCGAATGCTGCGGCTGCCTCGCGGTCCATGACCGGCGCGACGACGTGATCGAAATCCGTTCGCCGACCCAGGTGCCGCATATCCTGCGGGACGGCATCGCGAAATTCCTTCGCCTGCCCGAGTCGAAGATCAGGGTGCGGTCGACCGATATCGGGGGCGGGTTCGGGGTGAAAATGCTCCTCTACCCCGAAGAGGCCATTACCGCCTTCGCGGCGCGCTCGCTCGGCGGCGCCGTCAAGTGGACACAGGACCGGCTCCAGCATCTCGAGCGCGGATATCACGCCCGGGACGCGGTGATCGAGGCCTCGCTGGCCGCCGACGAGGACGGCCGGATCCTCGGCTTGAAGGCGGAGGTCTGGTGCGATTCGGGCGCCTACAGCCCGTACCCGCTCGGCCCGTCGCTGGAACCGCATACCGCGCTGGTCGGCCTTCCCGGGCCCTACGCCATTCCCTTCATGGACTACACCTCGCGCGCGGTCGCGACCAACAAGTGTCCGACCGGACCCTATCGCGGCGTCGGGTTCGGTCTCTGTCCCTTGGTGACGGAAAGCCTGGTGGACGCGCTGGCGCGACGGATCGGCGCGGATCGTATCGCGGTTAGGCGTCGCAACCTGGTGCCGACTGGAGCTTTTCCGTTCAAGACCGTTGGCGGTGGGGTCATCGACAGCGGCGATTACGAGGGGCTGCTGGCGAAGCTGCTGGACGCCGCCCGGATCGAGGAAGAGCACGATCGAGAGGGGCGCACGGTCGGGGTCGGCGTTTCCTGCTTCATAGAGCCCACCGGCATGGGATGCACGGTATTCCGGGGGCGCGGAATGACCGACGTTCCGGGCTACGATTCGGCGGTGCTTCGGGTCGCCCGGTCGGGCGCGGTCGAGGCCTATGTGACGACGCCGTCGATGGGCCAGCAGCCTTTCAAGGCAATGCGCCGGATCGTGGCCGACAGGTTCGGAATCGACGAGGCGCGCGTTCACGTCTCGTGCACCGACACCGAGACCATGCCGCACGGTTCGGGCGCGTTCGCCAGCCGCGGGCTGGTCTCGGGCGGCGGCGCGCTGCAAAGGGCGGCGGGACGGGCCATCGACCAGATGAAGCGGTTTGCCGCGCTGAAGCTCGAAGTGGACCCGGAGGATGTCGTATTTTCCGAAGGCCGCTTCGCGGACGGACACAATTCCAACCGGTTCGCGACCTTCGAGGAAATCGCCGATTTCGCCCACTCGCCCAGCCCCAACCTGCCCGACGGGCTGTCGCACGGGTTGCAGGCCGCGGCGACCTTCGACACGCCGGGCGCCGCGACCTCCGCGGCGATGCACATCGCCACGGTCGCGGTCGACACCGAGACGGGCGAGGTCGAAATCCTCAAATACGTGGTTGCCGAGGATTGCGGCACGATCGCCGATCTTGAGGTGGTCGAAGGACAGACCTGGGGCGGGGTGATGCAGGGCATTGGAGCGGCGCTGCTCGAGGAGGTGAGGTACGACGACGCGGGACAGCTCCAATCGGCGAATTTCGCCGATTACATGATTCCCGGCGCGTTCGAGGCGCCGGGGATAGAGATCGTCCATCAGGAAACGCCCTCGCCCATCACGGAAGGCGGATACAAGGGGGTGGGCGAGAGCGGCACCATCGGTGCGCCCGCGGCGATCGCGGGCGCGGTAATGGACGCGCTCGGTGTCGGTTGCGACGAAATAAGGCTGCCGCTCAGCCCCGATCGTGTCCGGGAGCTGATCGCGGCGGCGGAGGCGAGTTCAGCCGTCTGAACGAGCGCCGAACAGGCCCTTGAGCCAGCGGACGAAAGCGTTCCACATCACGCTGGTGCCGAGCGAGAAGCCCGAGATCGGCTTTGCGGCCTGGGTAGGCGGCGGCGCAGGCTGGACCTCGCCGGATTCGGAGGCCGTTTCCCCGGCCTCGTCCGGCGCGCCGCGCTCCGCCACGATCTGCTCGTGAAGCGCGTCGGCGAAACGGTCGATCAGCTGCGCCGCCACGTCCTTGATCATGCCGACGCCGCGCCCGTACTGGGCGACCGAGCCGGAGAGCTGCAGGTCGGTATGGATCTGGACCGTGGTCGTGCCGTCCTCGGCCGGAATAAGGCGGAAATCGACATTGGCGTTGGCGCCGCCCCGGCCCTTGGCGTCCCGCCCCTGGGCCTTGACCCGGGCGGAGTGGCCTTCGTCGTCGCGGTCCTCGAACCGGGCGTCGCCCGCGAAGGTCAGTGCCACCGGGCCCAGACGGACGGACACCTTGCCCTTAAAGCTGTTCTCGTCGATCACCTCCGTGAGCTCGGCCCCCGGCATGCAGGGGGCGATCCGCTCGACGTCGGTCAGGATGGCCCAGGCTTCGTCGACCGGCACCCCGACGTTGAATGAATTCTCGAACTCCAAGTCAGCCTCCTGTCCGCCGGCGTCCGGTCTAGCGGGCGGCGCGGTCGATGGTGCGCCACACCGTTTCGGGACTCGCCGGCATGTCGATCGCCGAGACGCCGAGCGGGCTCAACGCGTCGACGATCGCGTTCATCAGCGCGGGCATCGCGCCGACGCACCCCGCCTCGCCCGCCCCCTTGATCCCGAGCGGGTTGGTCGGGGTCGGCACCTCGTTGATCTCCATCTCAAAGCTCGGAAGATCGTCGGCGCGCGGCATCGTGTAGTCCATGAAGGACCCGGCGACCAGCTGGCCCGACTCCCGATCCCAGACCACGTTCTCCATCATGATCTGGCCCACTCCCTGGACAATCCCGCCGTGGAGCTGACCCTCCATGAGGAGCGGGTTCAGCACGGTGCCGACATCGTCGACGGCCGCATAGCGCAGGATCTCGACGACGCCGGTCTCCGTATCGACCTCCACTTCGCAGGCGTGGCATCCGTTCGGGAAAGTGGGCGCCGGCGGCGTCCAGGCAGCCCACTCGTTGATGCCGGGCTCGAATCCGGGAGGCACCGTCATGAACGACTGGGCAAGTTTGGCCGCCTCCACCAGCCCGATCGTCCGGTCGGTTCCGGCGACCGTGAACGTGCCGTCGGCGAACTCGATATCCTCTTCCGCCGCTTCCAGCCTGTGGGCGGCGATCTTGCGGCATCTATCGATCACCTTGTCGGCCGCCAGCATGATCGAGGCGCCGCCGACGCCCGAGGACCGCGATCCGAAGGTGCCGGTGCCGGCCATCGCTTCGTCCGAATCGCCCTGGGCGATGCGGATCTGCTCGAACTCAAGGCCAAGCTTGTCCGACAGCAACTGGCGGAACACCGTCTCGTGCCCCTGGCCGTGGTTATGCGTGCCCATGGTGAGCGTCAGCGACCCTGAGGGATCGAATCGGATCTGTGCCCATTCCGGGAAACCGCCGGCGGATTGCTCGATCACGTTGGAAATCCCGATACCGCGGAGCTTGCCGCGAGCCCTGGCTTCGGTCTGACGTTCCTCGCGCCCGGCGTAATCGACCAGCGCGAGGGCGCGGTCCATGTTGGTCTCGAATTCGCCCGAATCGTAGGTGAAGACGAGGCCGGTGGTGAACGGTAAAGCGTCGGGAGCGATGTAGTTGCGCCGCCGAAGTTTCGCCGGGTCGATGCCCATCTCGTCGGCTGCGGTGTCGATCGCCCGCTCGATCGCGTAGGCCGCTTCCGGCCGTCCCGCGCCGCGATAGGGGCCGGTCGACATCGTGTTGGTGAAGACGCCCGTCACATGGGTATAGATCGCCGGCGTCCGGTAGGGGCCGGCAAGCGTACCGAGATTGTTGGTCGAAGAGTGAGGGCCGAGCAGGGTCAGGTATGCGCCGAGATTGGCGGTCGTGCGGACCCTGAAGCCGAGGAACTCGCCGTCCTTCGAAAGGGCGAGCTCCGCGGTCGAGATGTTGTCGCGCGCCTGGTCGTCCACCATGAAGCCCTCGGCGCGGTCGCCGGTCCACTTGACCGGGCGGTCGAGCATCTTCGAGGCGAAGAGGCACATCGCGTATTCGCAATAGGGACCAGACCGCATCCCGAAAGCGCCGCCCATGTCGTGGCTGACGACCCGCAGATCGCCCTCCGGCACCTTGAGGATGGGCGAGGCGGTCGCCGTGCGCACCCCGTGCGGGCCCTGGGTCCCGGTGTAGAGGGTGTAGCGCCCGGTGAACCGGTCGAATTCGCCGATGCAAGCGCGCGGCTCCATCGGCGCGACGGCGACGCGTGTGACGATGAAGTCGAGTCTGGTGACGTGATCGGCCCCGGCGAAGGCCTGCTCCACGGCGTCCTTGTCGCCCTGTTCGAAGACGAAGCAAACATTGTCGGGCGCTTCCGGCCACACCGCGGGCGCTCCCTCGGCCTGCGCGTCGGCGGTCGCGGTGACCGACGGGAGCGGCTCGTAATCGACCTCGATGAGCTCGGCGGCGTCGCGCGCCTGTTCATGGGTCCCGGCGACGACGAAGGCCACATAATCGCCGACCAGCCGAACCCGGTCCTTGCGCAGCGGCAGGTTGGGCGGCGTGAACATCGGCGAGCCGTCCGCCTTGTTGCGCGGTACGGCGCAGGGAATGCTGCCGAGTCCGGCGGCCTCCACATCGGCGTGGGTGTAGACCGCGAGCACGCCGGGAGCCGAAACAGCCGCGGCGGTGTCGATCGACCGGATCTCGGCATGGGCGTGCGGCGAGCGCAGCACGTAGCCATAGGCCTGACCCGGCCGGTTGAGGTCGTCGCTGTAGCGCCCGCCGCCGCGCAGCAGACGCGGATCTTCCCAGCGTGGCACGCCCTGACCGATACCGAACTTGGTCATCGAATCGTTCCCACTCGCTCCAACGGTGCCGCCGGCCGAATCCGTCTCGGGGCGGCAATGCATTCCACGGCCGCCGAATTCGGCACTGTCATCTGCGGACGCCGGATGATAGGGGAACGGCCGGACGGCAACAACGCCGCCGTCCGGCCCGAATCACGCCCCGGCGGTCCTGTATAGTGAGACGGGATGGAAGGAACGCTGGACAGCTTTTCGGACTTCGCCAGGCTCGTCGCCGGTGTCTGGGAAGCCGATATGCTCGGATTGGAGATCGGCACCGTCGCGGCGGCGGTGCTGGTTTTCGTCGTCTGTCTCGGTTTGCGCGGCGTCTTCACCCGTGTCGTCGTCCGGCGGCTCGCGCGCTGGGCCGAGAAAACGGAAAGCAAGCTGGACGACGAGGCGGTCGCCGCGCTGGAACCGCCTCTTCGGTTCACGCCCTTGGTGGTGGGCCTGTTCCTCGCGAAAGCCATCCTGCCGTTCGCCGGACTGGCCGAACGCGTCGCCGACGACCTCTTGCGGTCGCTGGCGGTGTTCGTTCTGTTCTGGGCCCTCTATCGACTCGCCGAACCCTTGCGTGGCCTGGCCGCGCGCGTCGAGGGGAAGATCGGCGCGGAGGTGGTGGACTGGACGATCCGCGGACTCAAAATCGCGTTCGTCGCGATCGGCGCGATAACGGTCCTCGAAATCTGGGGGATCGAGGTCGCGCCCATCCTGGCCGGCCTCGGGCTGATCGGGGTCGCCGTCGCGCTCGGGGCGCAGGACCTCTTCCGCAACCTGATCGCGGGTCTCCTGATCATCGGCGAGCGCCGTCTCGCGCATGGCGAGTGGATCAAGATCGACGGCGGCGTCGAGGGCACGGTCGAGGCGATAGGCTTCCGCTCGACCCGGGTCCGGCAGTTCGACAAGGCGCCGATCTACGTTCCCAACTCCAAGCTGTCGGACACCGCGGTCGTCAACTACACGCGGATGACCCACCGGCGCATCTACTGGATGATCGGGGTCGAGTACCGCGCGACCGTGGACCAGCTTCGCCGGATCCGCGATGGGATCGAGACCTTCCTCCTGGAAGACGACGCCTTCGCCCACCCGCCCGAGGTGCCGACCTTCGTCCGTATCGACAGGTTCTCCGAATCCTCCATCGACATCATGGTCTATTGCTTCACGGTGACGACCTCCTGGGGCGAGTGGCTCGCGATCAAGGAACGGCTGGCCTACCGGATAAAGGCGATCGTCGAGGAGGCCGGAAGCGACTTCGCCTTCCCGTCCCGGACGCTCTATTTCGAGGCTGGCGGCGACGCCCCGGAAATCTTCATTCCGCCAGAGTCGAACGAGGCTCAAGAGTAATCCGTTCTGGCGTGCGCCAGCGTTGACTAAATCGCGGGCGGGAAACATATATTCGCGTTCCGCGGGCGGAGACGCCCGCTTTCCATCGGGGAACAGTCATGATTCCGGCCGTTATGCCGAGCTACGGACGCACGGACATCGCGTTCGAACGCGGAGAAGGACCCTATCTCTTTGCTACGGACGGCCGACGATTCCTCGATTTCGGCGCAGGCATCGCCGTGACGGTCGCGGGCCACTGCCATCCTCATCTGGTGGACGCGCTGACCCGTCAGGCGCGGCAACTGTGGCACACGTCGAACCTCTACCACATTCCAGGGCAGACCCGGTTGGCCGAGCGTCTGACGGCGGCGAGCTTCGCCGACACCGTTTTCTTCTGCAACTCCGGCGCGGAGGCGATGGAAGCGTCGCTCAAGACCGCGCGAAAGTTCCAGTTCGAATCCGGGCGGGAGGAACGCTACCGGTTCGTCGTCTTCAACGACAGCTTCCACGGCCGGACCCTCGCGCTGATCGCCGCCGGCGCCAGCGACGCGCACCGGCGCGGCTTCGGCCCGATGCTCGATTCGTTCGACCGCGTGGCCTACGGCGACCTCGACGCGGTCAAGTCGGCCATCGGACCGGAGACGGCGGGCATCGTCGTCGAACCGGTACAGGGCGAGGGCGGCATCCGCCCGGCCGATCCGGCCTTCCTGCGCGGTCTGCGCGCGCTCGCCGACGAGCACGGGCTGGCACTGATCTATGACGAGGTACAGTGCGGCATCGGCCGGACCGGATATCTCTTCGCCCACGAAGCCGCCGACGCTCCGCCCGACATCATGGCGGTCGCCAAGGGGCTCGGCGGTGGGTTCCCGATCGGCGCGTGCCTGGTGGACGCGGAGGCCGCTATCGGAATGGTGCCGGGCACCCATGGCAGCACCTTCGGCGGAAATCCGCTGGCCAGCGCCGCGGCCAACGCCGTGCTCGACATCGTATTGGAAGACGGGTTTCTCGAGGGGGTGAGGGAGCGCGGCGCGGCGCTGGGCGCGGCCCTCGGCGACCTCGCCCGCCGCTATCAGGGCGTCATCGAGGAAGTTCGCGGGGTGGGCTTCATGTGGGGCATGAAATGCGTCGGCCCCAATGCCGAGCTCGGCGGTCTGATGTTCGACAAGGGGCTCCTCAATGTGGTCGCCGGCGACAATATGGTGCGCCTGTTGCCGCCCCTGATCGCCACGGAGGAACACATCGCGCAGGCGCTCGACACGGTCGAGTCCAGCTGCGCCGAGATCGCCAAATGAGCCGGCCCCGGCATTTTCTCGACCTTGCCGAGAACGAACCGGCGGTGCTTCGCCGGCTCATTGACACGGCGCTTGCCCTGAAGTCCGACCCGGCCTCGCTGGACGACCCGGCGCCTCTCTCCGGGCGCACGCTTGCGATGATCTTCGAGAAACCCTCGACGCGGACCCGGGTTTCTTTCGAGGTGGCGATGCGGAGTCTCGGCGGCCATGTGATCGTTCTCAGCCCGAACGACATGCAGCTCGGCCGCGGCGAGACGATCGAGGACACCGCGCGGGTGCTGTCGCGCTATGTCGACGCGATCATGATACGGACCTTCGAGGCGGACACGGTCGCCACGCTTGCCGAGCACGCGACGGTCCCGGTGATCAACGGGCTCACCGGGCGCTCTCACCCCTGCCAGCTGATGGCGGACGTGATGACGTTCGAGGAGCATCGCGGTCCGATCGAGGATCGAGTCGTGGCCTGGTCGGGGGATGGCAACAACGTGGCCTGCTCGTGGATCGAGGCGGCGGCGGCGTTCAACTTCGAATTGCGCCTCGCCTGTCCTCCGGTGCTGGCGCCGCCCGCCGCGATCATCGAATGGGCCGATCGGAACGGCGGGCGTATCGCGATCACGGAGGACCCGTGCGATGCCGTGCGTGGCGCGGACTGCGTGGTCACCGACACCTGGGTGTCGATGGGCGACGATGCCGAAGACCATCGCCACAACATTCTCGCGCCTTACCAGGTCGATGAGCGCTTGATGTCCCATGCCAAGCCCGACGCGATCTTCATGCATTGCCTTCCCGCGCATCGCGGCGAGGAGGTGACAGCGGGTGTCATCGACGGGCCGCAATCGGTGGTTTGGGACGAGGCGGAAAACCGGCTCCACGCCCAGAAGGCTATCCTCCTCTGGTGTCTCGAATGACCGGGGCGGGCGCCTCTTTCGACGCAGAGGGGCCCGTCGGGCTGGTCGACAACGATATCGTGCTGCCGTTCCAGATCGAGACCCAGGCGGCGCGTGGCAAGCTGGTACGGCTTGGCGACACGGTGGACAGGATCCTCTCGCGGAGGAACTATCCTGCGCCGGTGGCGATGCTGCTGGGCGAGTTGGCGGTGTTGGCGGCGCTGGTCTCCTCCGCGCTGAAGGACGAGGGCGTGCTGACCGTCCAGGTGAAGGGCGACGGCCCGGTCGGCATGCTGGTCGCGGATGCGACATCCTCCGGGGAGATTCGCGCCTATGCCGCGTTCGACGGGCAGACGCTCGACCGGGCGCTCGCCAGGAAAGGTGCCCCGGGCTGGGAGACCGCCCCCGTGCCGCGGCTGATCGGGACGGGCTATCTCGCGTTCACCATCGACCGGGGACCCGAGGTCGAACGGTATCAGGGCATCGTCGAACTCAGCGGCGGGTCGCTCGCCGACTGTGCCCACCGCCATTTCCGCGAATCCGATCAGAGCCAAGCGGTGTTCAAGCTCGCCGTCTCGCCGACGGGTCCGAGCGGAGAATGGCGCGCGGGCGGCATGATGATGCAGCGCCTGCCCGACCGCGGCCCGGCAAGGCTTTCCGGCGAGGACCCGGACGACGATCTCGAGGACAGCTGGCGACGCGCCCTGGTGCTGATGGGCTCGTGCACGCCCGACGAGCTGGTCGATGCCCGGCTGCATCCGCACGATCTGCTGTATCGCCTTTTTCACGAGGACGGGGTGCGGGTGTTCGAGCCTCACGCGCTCGCGCATGGCTGCCGCTGCTCCCGCGACAGGGTCGAGGCGACATTGCGCTCCTTTCCGCGCGAAGAGATCGCGGATCTGGAGATCGATGGCGAGGTCATCGTCACCTGCGAGTTCTGCGGCGACCGTTATGCGTTCGACGAGGACGACATCGAGCGCATCTACCGGACCAACTGATCGGTGAGGCCGCCGATGCGCTCCCTGCCAAGTTGCGTTTCGTTGCTTCTGGCGTTCCTGGTCGCCGGGTGCACTTCCGCTCCCGAGATGCCTACCTACCCGGAGATCCGCTTCACCGACAAACCGCCGATCCGCCTCGACGTCGCCCGGATCGACATCGTGGAGGCCTATCGGTCGCCGCTAAAGGCTCCCAACGTGGAGCATCTGTTTCCCGTGAGACCGTCGCATGCCGCCAGGCAATGGGCGCGCGACCGCCTGCGTCCCGGCGGCGACAAGGGCTGGGCCGAGGCCGTGATCGGCGACGCGTCCGCGACCGAAACGGCGCTCCAACGCACCGAAGGTATCCGCGGCGCATTCACCACCGATCAAACGGAACGCTACGACGTGGTTATGACCGTTGCCGTCCGGATCTTCGATTCCGCCGGGAAGGAGCTGGCAAACGCCTCGGCCACCGCGCGCCACTCGCGGACCGTGGCCGAGGACGCGACGCTCAACGACCGCGAGCGCGCATGGTATCGCATGACCGCGGCGATGATTCGCGCTCTCGACCGAACTCTCGAACGCGAGATGAGGAAGAGTCTCGGGGCGTTTCTCAAGTGAGCCCGGCCGGGACCGCCCGGTCTACGCGCTGACCGTCCCCACGACCCGCCTGAGAAAGGCGCTGCACGCCGCGATCTGCTCCAGGCTGACGAACTCGTCCGGCTGATGAGCCTGGCTGACACTCCCCGGTCCACAGACGATGGAAGGCACGCCGGCTTCGGCGAACAGCCCCGCCTCGCACACATAGGGTGCGGTGGAGGGCTCGTTCTGCCCGGTGAGGCGGAGCGCGAAGGCCTCGGCTTCCGAACCGGGCATCGGCCCCAATGTCGGGGCGGTGATGTCGACGACGGTCCGTATTCCGGCCTCCGGGTCCACCGCCCGCATACGTGGCACCAGCGCGTCGTTCGCGAACGCTTCCAGCCTTTCGAGCACATTGGCGGGATCGACATCGGGCGTCGGACGCATTTCCCAGCGAAAATCGCAATTGCGCGCGATGATGTTGACCGCCGATCCCCCGTTTATCTTACCGATATTGAATGTCGTCCCCGGCGGATCGAACGACCCGGCGATCCCGTCCCGGGGCAGCGAGCCGACGATGGCTTCGATCTGGCGGATATACTCGGCCGCGAAGAGGATGGCGTTCACACCGGCGGCCGGCCGGCTCGAATGCCCGTCGCGGCCGAGCACGCTGGTATGCTGCTGCGCAATGCCCTTGTGGGCATTGACCACCCGCATTTCCGTCGGCTCTCCCACGATTGCGAAGGCCGGTCTCGGCAGTTCCTGCCCGATCAGCGCGATGAGCGAGCGCACCCCGATGCAGCCGACTTCCTCGTCATGCGACAGCACGATGTGGACCGGCCGGGTCAGGCTGGCGGCGCCGAGCTCCGGTGCCAAAGCGAGGACGCAGCCGATGAATCCCTTCATGTCGGTGGTGCCGCGACCGTAGAGCCTGCCGTCGCGCTCCATCATCGCGAAGGGGTCGCTGGTCCAGGGCTGGCCTTCCACCGGCACCACGTCGGAATGTCCCGACAGCACGATTCCGCCAGCTTCCGACGGGCCGAACGTCGCGAACAGATTGGCCTTGTCGCCGGTCTCGTCGGGCACCTGACGGATCGCGGCGCCGTGGGCCGAGAGATAGCCCGCGACGGCATCGATCAGCGGCTTGTTGGGTTTGGCGGAGGTGGTGTCGAAGCCGACCAGCCATCCGATCGCCTCGACATCGCTCATCGTGCGCTGGCCGTCGCGGCTCGTGGCGGGCACGCGCTACCCCCTCCAGAAGGACGGCGTGAACAATACGAGGATCGTAAATAGCTCGAGGCGGCCGAGCAACATGCCGGCCGAGAGAACCCATTTGGCGGCATCGGGGAGCGGCCCGAAATTGCCCGACGGACCGATCGTCTCGCCCAGCGCCGGGCCCACATTGCAGATCGCCGTCGCGGCTCCCGACACCGCGGTGATGAAGTCGAGGCCCAACGCACCCAAAGCGAGCGCGAGCACGCCGAAGCATGCGACGAAGAGGAAGAAGAAGCTCATCACGGAAGTTGCCACGTCCTGCTCGACCGGGCGCCGATTGAAGTGCGGCACGAACACGCCGTGGGGCTGCACCAGGCGACGCAGCTGCGCGTGGGCGGTGATGTAGAGGACCTGAAAACGGAACACCTTGATACCGCACGTCGTCGAGCCGGCGCAGCCGCCGATGAACATGATGAAGAAGAACGTCGCCGTGGCGAACGCACCCCAGCCGTCGTATCCGGTCGTGCTGTAGCCGGTCCCGGTAATGATCGAGACCACGTTGAAGCTCGTCGTCCGGATCGCGTCGACAGTCGTGACGCCGCCGGACCAGACCCGCCAGGCAACCATCAGCGCGACGATGACGAAAACGATGCCGAGGAACGCGCGCACCTGGATGTCCTGGAACAGCACCCACGGTCGCCCGCCCATCGCCCGCAGATAGAGGACGAAGGGCAGCGAGCCCACGATCATGAACAGGATGATGATGCCCTCGGCGGCCGCGTTGCCCAGACCGCCGACCGAGGAATCCGAGGTGGAAAAGCCACCGGTCGCGATCGTCGTCATGGCATGGACGACGGCATCGAAGCCGCCGACGCCCACCGCGATAAGAAGCAGCACGCAGGCGACCGTGAGGCCCAGATAGGTAAGGCCGATGCCGCTGGCGATCTGGGTCATCCGCGGCATCACCTTGTCGGAGCGGTCCGACGATTCCGTGTGGAACAGCTGCATGCCGCCGATTTGCAGCATCGGCATGATGGCGACCGCCATGACGATGATGCCGATCCCGCCCAGCCACTGGAGCAAGGCGCGCCACAGGAGAATGCCCGACGGCGCCTCGTCGAGCCCGGTGATGACCGTCGACCCCGTAGTGGTGATGCCCGACATCGCCTCGAAGAAGGCGTCGGTGTAGCTGAGCCCCATCTCCGAGAAAGCGAAGGGGAGAGCGGCGAAGGTGGTCAGCACCAGCCAGCTTCCGGCGGTCAGCAGGAAGGCCTGGCGGATGCCGAGGGTGAAACGGGGCGCCCGCGACGTCAGCACCATCGACACGCCGATGAACAGGGTGAGCCCGCTGGCGCCCGCGAAGACCTGCCAATCCGGGTGCCCGTCGACGAGGTCCGCCGCCATGGGCACCAGCATGGCCAGCGCAAGGGTAGTCAGCAGTAACCCGACGACGAAGAAGATGGGACGGAAATCGACCACGTCATCGTCCTTGGTTGTGACCCGGTCCGGGGCCGCCTCGCCCCCAAGTGAAGCGCGCCGGCGCCCCTCCCGTCTAGGCCGACCAGGCCTGTCCCATCTGGGGATTGCCGATGGCCGACAGGAACTCCCGCCGGGTGGAGGCGTCGTCGCGGAAGGCACCCGTCATCTGGCTGGTGATCAGCGTCGACCCCGGCTTGTCGGCGCCGCGCGTCGTCATGCATTGGTGGCTTGCCTCGATCACCACCGCGGCACCCTGCGGTTCCAGGATGTCGTTGATGGTGTTGGCGATCTGGGCGGTCATCTTTTCCTGGATCTGCAGCCGCCTGGCATAGACGTCGACGAGCCGGGCGAGTTTCGAGATTCCGACCACCCGCCGGGTCGGCAGGTAGCCGATATGGGCGCGGCCCACGATCGGCGCGATGTGATGCTCGCAATGGGACGTGAAACGGATATTCCGCAGCACCACCATCTCGTCGTAGCCGTCGGTCTCCTCGAACGTCTTGGAGAGGATCAGCGTCGGGTCCTCCCGATAGCCGGAAAACCACTCGTCGAACGCCCGCACCACGCGGCCCGGCGTCTCGCTCAACCCTTCGCGGGAAGGGTCGTCGCCGGCCCAGCGGATCAGCGTACGGACCGCGTCGGCGGCCTCCTCGAATGTGGGTCGGTCCATCAACGGCTCGACCGTGGTGAGCGGGCTTGGGTGTGTCGACACTGCTATGCGTTTCCCGTTGATGTTGAACGCCCGGAATCCCCGGTGACGCCGTGCATTGCGGGCTAGTTGAGTTGCTTGGGCTCGTCGGGGCAGTCGAGCGAAAAAGCCGGGATCTCTATATCGAAGCTCTCCCCGTCCGCGCTTTTCATTCCATAGCTGCCGAGCATGATCCCGGATGGCGTCGGCAGCGGCGTGCCCGAGGTGTATTCGTAGGTCTCGCCCGGCGCAAGCACTGGCTGTTCGCCCACCACGCCCGCGCCGCGCACCTCCTGCAACCGGCCCAGCCCGTCGGTGATCTTCCAGTGGCGGGTCAGAAGTTGCACCGTTGCGGCGCCCTCGTTGCTGATCTTGACGTGATAGGCCCAGACGTAATGCGCATCGGCGGGAGAGGATTGCTGGTCGAGATAGACCGGCTCGACGGAAACGCGGATCGCCCGGGTAATGGCTGTGTACATGGAATCTCCCCGGCCGGCCGAGGACGGTCCGGCTCCAGCCCGATGAGTCTAGGACGATCCGGCCCGGCGTCAATCTTGCGCTGGGCGGCGGTCAGGCGCCGTCGAGCGCGCGGACGACATCCTCCAGCAGATCCCGCGGGTCTTCGAGCCCGACGGAGAGCCGCACCAGCCCGTCGGTGATCCCGAGACTTTCCCGTTCTTCCGGCGACAGGCGCTGATGGGTGGTCGTCGCCGGATGGGTCGCCAGGCTCTTGGCATCGCCCAGATTGTTGGAAATATCGATCAGGTCGAGCGAATTCATGAAGCGGAAGGCACGCTCCTTCCCGCCGGCGAGGTCGATCGTGACCACGCTTCCGAAGTCCGACATCTGGGACTTCGCGAGGGCGTGCTGGGGATGGCTCTCCAGGCCCGGGTAGAGCACCCGGACAAGGTCGTTGCGCCGCGACAGCGCCGTCGCGATATCGAGCGCCGACCGGCAATGCTGCTGCAGGCGGAGTTGCAGCGTTTCCAGCCCTTTCAGCAGCACCCAGGCGTTGAACGGGCTCATGGAAGGCCCGGTGTGGCGCATGAACGTCTTCAGGGTGTCCATGCAATAGGCTTCGCTGCCGAGGACCGCGCCGCCGAGGCAGCGCCCCTGCCCGTCGATATGTTTGGTGGCCGAATAGACGACGATATCCGCGCCGAGCTCCAGCGGACGCTGCAGCAGGGGCGTGGCGAAGACGTTGTCGATGATCACCATCGCCCCCGCATCGTGCGCCAGCGCCGAGATCGCCCGGATGTCGAAAATGTCGAGGCCCGGGTTGGAGGGCGATTCCAGGAACACCGCCCGGGTCGGCCGGTCGAGCGCGGCCTTCCATGCCTCCAGATCGGGGCTTTCGACGACGGTCGTCTCCACCCCCAGCCGCGGCAGAATGTCGGTCAGGATATAGAGGCAGGAGCCGAACAGGGCGCGCGCGCCGACGACGTGATCGCCCGCTTCCACAATGCAGGCGAGCGAGGCGAATACCGCCGCCATGCCGGACGCTGTCGCGCGGCATGCTTCGGCACCCTCGATCAGCCGCAGGCGCTCCTCGAACATCCCGACGGTCGGGTTGTCGTAGCGCGAATAGATGTACCGGTCGACCCGGTTCGCGAACGCGTCCTCCGCGTCCTCGGCGGCGTCATAGACGAAACCGGAGGTGGCGTAGATCGCTTCCGACGTCTCGCAGAACGCCGAGCGTTGCAATCCGCCGCGCACCAGCTTGGTCTGAGGGCGCCAGCTCGTCTCTTTCCGGGCGTCACCGTTCATTTCCACGTTCCTCCGCGGGCAAACAAAAACCCCCGACCGGAAAGTCGGGGGGTGTCGCGCCTCCGACCTTTTAGCTGATTGTTTTTCGTGGCCGCAAGCCGATCGGGCCAAATCACCACGTGGCCCTAAGGTATCATTACCGGGTACCGCGTCAAGCCGGTGAAACGTGCTGCTCCGTCTTCACCGGCCCGACGATGGCGCTGGGCGGCGGCCTCAGCGCTGGATGGCCGCCACCATCTCGACCTCGACCAGCAGGTCCGGTCGGGCAAGGCCGGCCACGATCAACAGCGTCGAAGCGGGCCGTTCCTCGCCGAGATACTTGCTCCGCACCTCATTATAGGCCGGAAGGTTCGCGGCGTCGGTCAGGAAATGGGTGATCTTGACCACGTCCTTCATCCGCATCCCGTTGAACTCCAGGATCGCCATCAGGTTCTGCCAGGCAAGGTCGGCCTGGGCGGCGAAGTCGGCGGGCACGTTGCCGTCGATGTCGATCCCGACCTGGCCGGCGATGAACATCGTCTTGGCCGACTCCGGGACCTCGATCGCGTGCGCGTAGGCGCCGATCGGCGGATGGATGGTTTCGGGGTACATCGCGCGGTTCTGCATGGCGGCCTCCCTCGGCTCACGGGTTTCTCGAATCCGCCCGACTATAACCGGCCCGAGCCCGTTGGCCGACATTGACTTGAGGTGTCGCGATGGCGAATAATCGTCGTTCAAGGTACCGATATTCGCGCGAACGGAAGGAGCCCCCAATGTTCCTGAAGAACTGTTGGTATGTGGCCGCGGAGCCGCACGAGATCACGCGCCAGCCATTCGGACGCACGATCTGCAACGAGAAGATCGTCTTCTGGCGCACCGAGGACGGCGACCCGGTGGCGTTCGAGGACCGCTGCTGCCATCGCCGCATGCCGCTCAGAAAGGGCAGCGTGCAGGGCAACATCCTGTCCTGCCACTATCACGGGCTCCAGTTCGACGTCACCGGCAAATGCGTTCACGTACCGGGGCAGACGACGATTCCGCCCGGCGCGCAGGTTCGCGCCTATCCGGCGGTGCAGAAGTACAACTGGATCTGGATCTGGATGGGCGACCCGGCGCTGGCCGATGAGAGCCTGATCGTGCCGTATCCGTGGAAGTCGGCCGACGACTGGGGCGACAAGGGCACCTATTTCCACGTCAACGGCAATTACAAGCTGGTCATCGACAACCTGCTGGACCTCTCGCACCTGGCCTTCGTCCACCGTTCGACGATCGGCAATGCCGCGGTCGCCGAGCACGCGGTGCTCAAGACCCTCAAGGACGAGGATTCGGTGACGGTGGCGCGCTGGACCATCGGCCAGAACCCGCCGCCGACCTACCAGAAGATGTGCGACTGGCCGGAAGAGACGATCGTCGACCGCTGGCAGATCATCGAGTTCCGGATGCCGGGCGCGGTGCGGCTGTTCACCGGCGCGGCCCCGGGCGCCGCGGAAGGCAAGGAGTTCGGCCACACCGAGCTCGAGCGCGACGTGCCGGGCGACGGGTTCGGTTTCCACAACCTCAACTTCGTCACTCCGGAGACCGAAAGCTCGACGCACTACTTCTGGTCCAACTCCTACCAGGTCCCCGGCAAGCCGATCGAGCCCGATTTCGTCGAGATGCAGTACAAGCAGATCTGGCAGGCCTTCCACCAGGACTGGGAGGTCTTCGACCTGCAGGAGGAAAACTGGGACGACCGGCCGACGATCGAGACCAACCAGGACGCCGGCGGAATCGCCGCGCGCGCCTTGATCGACCGCGAGATCGCGGCCGAGCAGGCGGAGGCGGGAGCGGCGATCGCGGCCGAGTAGTTTCCGGCCTGTAGACGGCGATACGGCGGCACCCCGGTGCCGCCCTTCGCTTTTCTGGGCCCGACGGGACGAACTGGGGAGAGCGGAATGTTCATCGAAAATGCGTGGTACGTCGCTGCCTGGGACCGCGAGGTCGGCCGCCAGAACATGCTGCGTCGGACGCTGCTCGACATTCCCGTCGTCCTCTACCGTCGCGAGGACGGGGCGCCGGTGGCGCTCGAAGACCGCTGCTGCCACCGCCACGCGCCGCTGTCGAAGGGCAAGCTCAGGGGCGACAATGTCGAATGCCCTTATCACGGGCTGCTCTACGACCCGTCCGGCCAGTGCATCCGCGTCCCCGGCCAGACGTCGATCCCGCCGGGGGCGAAGGTGAGGGCGTTTCCGACCGTCGAGCGCTATCACTGGATCTGGATCTGGATGGGCGACCCGGCGGCGGCCGACCCCGATCTGATCGAGGACTTCCACTGGATCGACGATCCCGACTGGCGCGCCCGCGGAGAGAAGCTCGACCTTCAGGGCAACTACGTGCTTCTGGTCGAGAACCTGCTCGACCTTTCCCATCTCAGCTACATCCACCCCACCACGCTCGGCACCGACGCAGTCGCGGAGACGCCGATGAAGGCGGAGCGCGAAGGCGAGCTGGTCCGCGTGACCCGCTGGGTGCTCAACAGCCCGCCGCCCCCGTTCTTCCAGAAAGCGGGCGGGTTCGCACCCGACCAGGCCATCGACCGCTGGCAGATCATCGAGTACACCCCGCCCGCTTTCGTCCGCCTCGACATCGGCGGTGCCGTCGCCGGAACCGGCGCGCCCCAGGGCGACCGCAGCCAGGGTTTCTCCATGAGGAACCTGAACGCGATCACGCCCGAGACCGAGACGACGACCCACTATTTCTGGGCTCAGGCGCACGATTTCCGCATCGACGAACCGTGGCTGACCGACCTCCTCTACGAGAACGTGCACACGGCTTTCCTGGAGGATCTGGAAATCATCCAGCTCCAGCAGGACAACATAAACACCGCTCCCGACAGGGCCCGGGTCGACATCAACCATGACGGCGGCGGCCTCCAGGCGCGCCGCATCATCGAGAACCGGATCGCCGCCGAGCGCGGCGCCCAGCCGCTGGCCGCCGCGGGCGAATAGACCGCACCGTACAGCGCTTCGCCAACGCCGGCGGGTCTTGAACCGGCTCCCCGGTTCGGGGATGTTCGCGCTTTGGGAACATCGATCCGGGGGCGCGCGTCATGGCTGAAAAGCTGGTCATCAGGAATATCGGCTTGCTCCTGTCCGGGGCGCTGGAGAACCCGATCCTGGACGGCGACACGTTGGTTGCCGAGGACGGAAAGATCGCCGCCTTCGGCAAGGAGGCCGACTGCAATACCGCCGGCGCCGACGTAATCGTGGACGCCAAAGGCGTGGCGCTCGCCCCCGGGCTGATCGACAGCCATGTCCACCCGGTGTTCGGGGACTGGACGCCGCGCCAGAGCCAGCTCAACTGGATCGATTCCTCGATGCATGGCGGGGTGACGACGATGATCTCCGCCGGCGAGGTCCACCTGCCCGGGCGGCCGCGCGATCCCAAGGGCGTGGTCGCGCTCGGCATCACCGCCCAGCGCGCCTTCTCGTCCTTCCCGCCCGGCGGGGTGAAGGTCCGCGCCGGCGCGCCGATCCTCGAGACCGGGATGGAGGAGGACGATTTCAGATTCCTCGCCGAGGCCGGCGTCAAGCTGCTGGGCGAGATCGGTCTCGGCGGCGTGAAGACCGGCGAGGAGGCGAAGAAAATGGTCGGCTGGGCGCGCAAATACGGCATCCAGTCGACGATTCACACCGGGGGTCCGTCGATCCCCGGCTCCGGGCTGATCGATGCCGACATCGTGCTCGAGACCGGACCCGACATCATTGGCCACATCAATGGCGGGCACACCTCGCTGCCGCGGGACCAGATCGCGTGCCTGTGCGAGCAGTGCCAGGCCGGGATCGAGATCGTCCACAACGGCAACGAGGCCTCGGCCCTGTTCGCGCTCCGCACCGCGCGCGAGCTCGACGAGCTCCACCGCGTCATCCTCGGCACCGACGGGCCGGCGGGCTCGGGGGTTCAGCCGCTCGGGATCCTGAGGATGGTCTCCATGCTGTCGGCGCTCGGCGACGTGCCGGCCGAGATCGCGTTCTGCTTCGCCACCGGCAACACCGCGCGGATGCGCGAGCTCGACTGCGGGTTGATCGAGGAGGGCCGCGCGGCCGATTTCGTCCTCATCGACCGCGCCCAGCACACCGCCGGCAAGGACCTGCTTGAGTCGGTCGGGCTCGGCGACATTCCGGGCGTCGGTATGGTGGTCATCGACGGCAAGGTGGCGTCGGGCCGCAGCCGCAACACCCCGCCGGCGGAACGGTTGCCGGAGGTGCTTTAGGGCGGATTTCCCGCCACCGAAGGGTTGACGGGCCAACGAAAGCGCTTGCCGCCGGAACAGGCCAATTCTGTCACCCCGGACTTGTTCCGGGGTCCAGAGCAACCGGCACCGACCTCGCCCCGCTTCCCTGGACCCCGGAACAAGTCCGGGGTGACACAGGGGCGCCCGTCTAGCGCAGCCCGTCCTCGCCCTTTGCCTCGTCGGTGGTGAGACCGCCGACGCGGGGGAAGGGCCGGCCGGAATCGGTCACCGCCACCGCCACCAGGATCTCGTCGGCGTGCGGGGCGTCGGCGAGGCGGACCTCGATGCCGTCGAAATGGCTGCGGACATAGGCCGCGTCCTTGTGGCCGAGCGGGATGTCGATCGGGGTGCCTGGCCCGCCCATCTTCTTAACCGAGGGGACCAGCGCCGCTCCTTTCTCGACCGCCTTGCGCAGCGGCGCGCCGAGCTTCGGGTGCAGGATCGCGGCGGCGTGCTCCCACTCGCCGTTCTCGCCCACGATCGCCGCCTTGCCGTAGCTCTCCGCTTCCCCGGGGCGGATGCCGAGCGCCTTCACGCACATGTCGCCGAGCGTTCCGCCGAGCTCGGCGCCGATATCCATCAGCGGCGTCAGGTCCTCCTCGTAGCGCCCGGCGAACGGGTTGCGGATGACCGCAATGGCCGCCGCCTTGCGGGTCGGCGGGTCGACCGGTCGGCCGATGTCGGACCGGATTTCCTCGACGATGACGCTGGTTTTCCTGATTTCGGCGCTCATCGCGGCCTCCTTACGCTGCTTCCGCCCTGATCCGCAGATCGATCTTGCGGCGGAACAGCGCCGCGGGCGCATCGAGGTCGAGCCCCACCCTTGTCCCGCCCTCGAACCTGTCCTCTTCGCACTGGATGGCTTCCAGCACGTCCTTGTCCTCGGCGAAGGCGATGCGGAACTGCTCCGAGATGCCCTCTCCCACGGCGGAGTCGTCGGCACCGAAATTCCGCACATGCAGCCAGTAGTCGTAGCAGCTCGTCTCGGTCTCGGGTGTCATGAAATGGCAGGAATACACCCGGATGCAGTTGTCGACATTGCCTGCCTTGGCCTCCATCCCGGCGCCGGCGGGCGCGGTCCCGAAATCGATGATCGCGCTCGACGGCGTGTGCATGTGGTAATACTGCCAGCGGTCGACCAGCCCGTTGAAATTGCCGAACGCCCGCGCGAATCTGATCGGCTCCGAATCGAGCGACCACCGTCTGGTGGTCACGCCCCATTCCTCGTCCTCGAACTCGACCCCGACGCCCTCCGAGCTCGGGCTGCCGAGCGTCGTCGGATGGACATACTCGACATGAGAGGGATCGGACAGGTTGTCGCACAGCAACAGGTAGTCGGCCTTGACGTGCAGCGCATCGCCGTAGGCGACGCCCCAATCGGGCCGGTGATACTCCGGGAGGTCGTAGATCTCGCTTGGATCGGCGGCCTCCGCATCGCCCATCCAGATCCAGATCAGCCCCAGCCGGTCCGCCACCGGGTAGCTTGCCACGCAGGCATTGGGCGGAATGACCTCCTGCCCTGGGACGCGGACGCAGGCTCCGGTCCGGTCGAAGACCAGCCCGTGATAGCCGCACTGGATCCTGTCGTCGATCAGACGACCCTTGGAGAGCGGCAACAGCCGGTGCGGGCAACGGTCGCGCAGCGCCACGGGATCGCCGTCGCTCGTCCGGTAGAGAACCACGTCCTCGCCGAGGATCGTCCGGCGGTCGAGCGCCTGGGTGAGTTCGCTCGCCCATCCGGCGACGTACCATGCGTTCCTGACGAAGGTCATGATGTTCCTCCGCGCCGCGTATCGTTCTCTGGACCGCGGAAACCTTAGCCCAGATTTGTATGTATACAAACGATTTTCACCCCACGCGGGGCCGTCATCCCACGAGGATGGCGTTCAGAAGCGACAGGATTGCCGTTCCCAGCACCGCGATCGCCGCACCGAATGTCAGGTTCGCGCCGAAAGCCACGCGCTCCAGCCGAACGTGGAAGAAAGACGCGGCGGCGACGGTGGAAATCGCCGACAGCCCGATCATCGACGCGATAGACCAGGAAATCAGCCCGCTCTGGAACAGCACCAGGTCTGCAACCCCGGTCGGCATCTGGGTAAACAGGACCAGGAACACCGTGATGGTCACGATCTGGTGGAGGCCGAACAGCGCGAGCGCCGCCGGGACGACCACCATCAGGGCTATGATCGCGGGGGCCGGGAGTATCCGCGGGCCCGGCCAGAGCGCCGGATCCAGGACGCCGAGACCGCTGACAAGGACGCGGCCCAGCACGAACGCGCAGGTGACGATCACCATCTCGCCCAGCACCGACGGCATGCGGTCGTAGGACACGCGAACGATCTCCCACATCGCCCGCCGGCCGGGCTGAATCTGGGCGACGGCGCAGACCAGCGGGATTCCGAGCAACAACGCTTCCAGCGGCCGCAGCGGAGTGAAGCTCGCCAACGTAACGACTGCCGCCGCCGCGATCGCGACCGGCGGCACCACCGGAAGCAGCGCGGCGAGCGCCGTCCGCGCCCCGCCCTGGAACGCCCCGGCCATGACCTGGCCCAGGATCAGCCCGGGAATTGCAAGAGCGAGGCCGAGCGTCATCACCGACCACAAGGGCACGTTCGGCAGGTGCTGAAAGCCGACCGCCATCGCGACCCAGAACGGCGACCAGAGCCCGGCAAGCCCCATGCCGCGCAGAGCGATGATGGCGGCTCGCCGGCGCTCCGGCTCCGGCGCATTCCGGTCGTGTACCGGGGCGAGGATCGCGTGCGCGCCCACCACAAGCACCGAGCCCATCACGTTGGCGCCGTAGAGCGTCGCCATGGACCTCTGGCGCGGGTCGAGCAGCGCCATCAGATGGCGGGTGCGGACCGTCTCGGGCCGCCGTTCCGCCGTCGTGCGCAGAACGACGAGGGTGACGAAGAAGGCGGCGAAGGTCGTTGCGTCGCTCAGCCCGCTCCACAGCGCCCACCAGTCCCCGAGCGCCGCGGCCGAGCCCAGGGCGGCCAACGCAAGCGCGGAGGCGAGTACCAGGGTCTGCCGCCGGATGCGTACGAAGCCGATCCCGAACAGCAGCCCGAGCGCCAGCGTTGCAACATCGTCGACCGGCGCGTCCCGCCACAGGATGCGGATGAGCACGAGAAACCAGACAACGGCGAAAAGAGGCGCGATCAGCGGCGCCGGACCGAGCCGCGACGCGATAGACAAGACGGCGGTATTCCCAGAGTAGCGACCGACGGGTTCAGGCAAGGAATACAGGATGCGCTCCGCCGCCGCGAGGCCACGCGGAAAGGGAAAGTCGACGCCATCGTGGACCGCTTGAGCACGGCGTTCGATACCGCGCTCGCCGCGTGAACGGAAGGCATCCGCCGGGGCCTCCACTGGACACCGGGTCGTCTATTGGCAAGAAATCCGGGCTAGAACCGCATCTGCGCGTTCCCATATGAATTGCAGGGGGACAGGCGCGTGAAGGTCGAAGCGGACGACAAGTCCCGGATCGTTGAACGGCTGGCCGCCCGCGCGCGGCGGCGCAAGGGCGGCGGCGCCGATGCCGCGCGTTTTGTCGCGGAGCTTTACCGAAATGTCGCCGACAGCGACTTTTCCAAAGCGGACAACGGCGCGCTCCTGAACAGAGCCATGTCGACCTGGGACTGGCTGCGGACGCGCAAGCGCGGCGAACCCAAGATCCGGGTCTTCAACCCCGACACGGAAACCGACGGCTGGACGTCGCCCCATACCGTGGTCGATATCGTCAATGACGACATGCCGTTCCTCGTCGATTCGGTGACCGCGGAAATCAACCGGCAAGGCCTGTCGATCCACCTGATCGCTCACCCGATCGTTGGGGTGGAGCGGGACAGGGCGGGCCGGCTGACGCGTCTGCGCGGAAACGGCGTCGACGGCGCGGCGCCGGAGTCCGTGATGCATTTCGAGATCACGGAGTCGCGCCGGTCCGAAACCATGCAACGGCTTCGCGAAGGGCTGGAGGCGGTACTCGGCGATGTCCGAGCCGCGGTCGAAGACACTGACGCGATGCGGCGTCGTCTCGCCGACACGGTTGCCCGGCTGGAAGAGGCTCCGCCGCCCGTCGCGGATGCCGAGATCGCCGAGGCGCGGTCGTTCCTGCGCTGGCTCGACGACGGGACGTTCACATTCATCGGATTTCGCGAACACAGGTTCGCCAGGAGGGGTGGGCGCACCAGGCTGACCGAGGCGGGCGCGGCCGGGCTCGGGATCCTGCGCCATCCCTCGCGCAGCGTGCTCGCCGGCTGGGAGGACGGTGCGGCGCCGCCCGAGGTCGCGGCCTATTGCGACCAGGGGCATCTGGTCTCGGTCTCCAAGGCGAACGGACGCTCGCCGGTGCACCGGGCGGTTCATCTGGACACCGTCATGGTCAAGACGTTCGGCCGGGGAGGACGGGTCTCCGGGGTCCGTATTTTCGTCGGCGTCTTTACCCCGTCCGTCCATCGCCAGAGACTCGCGGACATTCCGATCCTCGCAAGCAAGACCAAGACGGTGATCGCGCGGTCGGGGTTCCCGCCCGAAAGCCACAACGGCATCTCACTGCTACAGATTCTCGAATCGCTGCCGCGCAGCGACCTGTTTCAGTATTCCGACGACGACCTTCTCGAAACCGCGCTCGGCATACTCCAGATCCGGGGAAGCCAGAGGGTCGCCCTGTTTACCAGGCGCGACGCGTTCAACCGCTTCGTCTCCTGCCTGATCTACGTCCCGAGAGAGCGCTACACCTCGCAGCTGCGCGCGGCGATGCGGAAGATCGTCGAAGAGGGTCTCGGCGCGCGCGTCTCGGTATTCTACCTCCAGGTCTCGGACGAGGCCCATGCGAGGCTGCAATTCATCGTTCCCACCCCGGCCGGCGGGCGGCTCGAATTCGATCGGGAAGCGATCGAGCGGCGGCTTGCCGAGGCCGTCCGGGATTGGCGGGACGCGCTCGGGCGGGCATTGACCGAGACGCATGGCGAAGCCGAAGGGCTGGCGGTTTGCGAGCTCTACGGGAACGCTTTTCCCGCCAGCTATCGCGAGCGCCACGACGCCCGGGACGCGCTGACGGATATCGCGAAGATCGAAACCGTCCTCCGGACGGACGCGATCGCCACCGATTTCTTCCGTCCGGCGGGCCTCGACGACTCATGGGTGCATTTCAAGGTCTATCACCCGGGCGCGCAGCTTCCGCTGTCCGACGTGATGCCGATGCTGGAGAACATGGGCCTTCGGGTGGTCAGCGAGACCGCCCACAGGATCGTTCGCCGGGAAACCGACCGGGACGTTTGGCTGCACGACTTCGGCATGCGGACGAAGGACGGCCGGACGGTCGATCTGGACCGCGTGAAGGAAAACTTCGAATCCCAGTTCGTCGGGGTCTGGCAAGGCGCGATCGAGAACGACGGCTTCAACGCGCTGGTTCTCACGACCGGGCTGCACTGGCGCAAGATCGCCGTACTGCGCGCCTGTTGCAAATATCTGCGCCAGGCCGCGATTCCGTTCAGTCAGGCCTATATGGAGGCGACGCTGCTCGCCAATCCGGAGATCGCCGCGGCGATCGTCGAACTCTTCGAGGCAAGCTTCGATCCCGATATCGCGCCCGACCGTCGGCGCCGCGCCCGTATGTCCCGCATCCGGAACCGGATCGACGCCGCGCTCGACGCCGTGGAGAACCTGGATCAGGACCGCATTCTCAGGCGTTTCCTCAACCTGGTGGGGGCGACGCTGAGAACCAACTTCTACCAGACCGACGGGGACGGCGGACCCAAACCCTATTTGTCCTTCAAGATCGACTCGCATGCCGTCGACGACCTCCCCCAGCCCAGGCCCATGGTGGAAGTCTTCGTCTACTCCCCGCGTCTGGAGGCGGTCCATCTGCGGGGCGGCATGATCGCGCGCGGAGGGATCCGGTGGTCGGACCGCCAGGAAGACTTCCGGACCGAAATCCTCGGCCTGATGAAGGCCCAGATGACCAAGAACGCGGTCATCGTTCCGACCGGCTCCAAGGGCGGATTCGTCGTCAAGCGCCCGCCGCCGGTATCCGCCGGCCGCGACGCCCTGCTGGAGGAGGGGGTCGCCTGCTACCGGATGATGATATCCGGACTGCTCGACCTGACCGACAACATTACGCCGGACGGCGTGGTGCACCCCGACCGGGTCGTCCGGCGCGACGAGGACGATCCATACCTCGTCGCCGCGGCCGACAAGGGAACCGCGACGTTCTCCGACATCGCGAACGATGTGGCCCGCGGCTACGGCTTCTGGCTGGACGACGCGTTCGCCTCCGGCGGGTCCATCGGATACGACCACAAGGGCATGGGCATCACGGCCCGCGGCGCCTGGGAGTCGGTCAAGCGGCACTTCCGCGAGTTGGGCGTCGACATCCAGACGGAAAACTTTACCTGTGTCGGGATCGGCGACATGAGCGGCGACGTGTTCGGGAACGGCATGCAGCTCTCGGGGCATACGAGGCTGGTCGGTGCCTTCAACCATCTGCACATTTTCGTCGACCCAGATCCCGACCCCGCGGCGAGCCTGGCCGAGCGCAAGCGGCTCTTCGAGAAGCCGCGCAGCGCGTGGTCCGATTACGATCCTAGGCTGATTTCGGCTGGCGGCGGGGTGTTCGAGCGGAGCGCCAAGTCGATCGCGGTGACGCACGAGATGCGACGCGCGCTCGACCTGCCGCCCCGCGATACCATGACGCCCAACGAATTAATTCGGGCAATGATCGGTGCGCCCGTGGACCTGCTCTGGTTCGGCGGGATCGGTACCTACGTCAAGGCTCCCGACGAGACCCACCAGGAGGTCGGCGACCGGGTCAACGATCCGGTCCGGGCGGATGCGAACGAAATCCGCTGCAAGGTCGTCGGCGAAGGCGCCAATCTCGGCTTCACCCAGCGCGGCCGCATCGCCTACGCGCTCGCCGGCGGCCGGATCAATGCCGACTTCATCGACAACTCCGGAGGGGTCTCGACGTCGGACCGCGAGGTCAACATCAAGATCCTGCTCGGCGAAGCCGTGGCAGCCGGCAGACTGTCTCGCGACGAGCGCGACGATCTGCTGATGGAGATGACCGACGAGGTGGCCAGACAGGTGCTGGGCGACAACTACCGCCAGAGCATGGCGCTCACCCATTTCGAGGCCGAGGGCCGCCGCCTGATCGGAGAAACGTCCCGGCTGATCCGCGCGCTCGAACGCGAGGGCGACCTCGATCGCGGGTTCGAGTTTCTGCCCGACGAGGAAGCGCTGCAAGAACGGGAGGCCGCAGGGCTCGGCCTGACCCGGCCCGAACTCGCGGTTCTCCTCTCATACGCGAAGCTGGCGCTTTATGACGACATCCTGGCGAGCGACATTCCCGACGATCCATCGCTGATCCGGGACGTGCCCAACTACTTCCCGATGCCCATCCGCGACAGGTTCGGGGACCTGATCCTCCGTCACCGGCTGCGCCGCGAGATCGGCGCGACCTATGTGGTGAACAGCATGATCAACCGCGCGGGTCCGACCTTCGTGCGCGAGGTCGCGGAGGTGGCAAGCGCCGCGCCGGGCGAGGTCGTCAAGGCCTATCTGATTAGCCGCACCGTCTTTCGGCTGTCCCGCCTGTGGCGCGAGATCGAGGCGCTCGACAACATGGCGAGCGCGGCCGTTCAGACCCGCCTCAACCTCGACATCGTGCGACTGCTCAGGCGGAGCACGATCTGGCTGCTGAAGAACGGACCGAGGCCGCTCGCGATCGCCACGACCATCGAGCGATTCGAAAGCGGCATCGGGGCGCTTGCCGAGGGGCTTTCCGGCTTCATACCGGAAGAGACCGATACCGAAATCGAACGCGCGGCGCAGCGGGCTATGGAGGCCGGCGTGCCTGCGTCCCTCGCACACGAGGTCGCGAGTCTGGACGCGCTCTATTCGGGTTGCGACATCGTGAACATCGCCACCGACGCCAATCGCGGCGTCGAAGATGTCGCGCGGGTTTACTTCGCCGCCGGACACAGGCTCGGGTTGGACTGGCTGCGTCGCAGCGCCACCGCGCTGACCTCGGAGACGGAGTGGCATTCGAGGGCCGCCGCTTCGATCGTCGACGACCTCTATGTCCAGCAAAGCGCGCTGACCGTCCGCATCGTAGAGAGCATGGGCCGCGCCCGGGACGTCGCCGTCGCGATTGAACGCTGGCGGTCGGCCAACGAGCGTGCCGTTGCCCGCGCCGAGAGCGTCGTGGCGGACCTCCGCATCGCCGGAAGCGTTGACCTCGCGATGCTGTCCGTGGCCAGCCGCGAAATCAGGGCCCTGGCGGAGGGCTAACTCGCTATCTGCGGGCCCATCTGCTTGACCGCGCCGGTATTGCGGTCGAACGCTATCCGGTTGATCTCGTCGAGATTGGTACCGGTCACGCGGACGAAGCGGGCGTCGTCGGGATAGTCGATGGAATGGATCTTGCCGTCGGCGTAAATCCCCGCCTGACCCGGCATCAGGCGATAGGATTTTTCGGGCCTGACCTCGCCGCGGCCGGGGTCGGAGCCGTCATCGACACGCTCCCATTCCGTCATGTCGGTGTATTTCGTCGCCTGGCCGTAGATCGCCCATGACGCGCCGTGGTCGTGCGGCGGGGAGACCCGCGCACTCGCGTTGATATGGGACAGCACCTGGAAGCCGAGATCGGGATCGTCGTAGAGCACGCGAACCCCGCGCTCGACGCCCGGACCGCAATATTCCTCGACGAATCCCGGCACCTGGAGCAGCCGCTCGAGATCGCGCCGAACCTTCTCCCGGCCGCCGCGGCCGGGGTCTTCGCCGAGATGCCTGCGGCAATCCCGACAGAATTCTTCAAGCGTATACGCCATTCTTCGCGCTCCCTGAATGTAGGGCATCATCCGCCACATATCGTGCCACAGGCACCGGCAGAGGTGCTAGTCTCCATCGATGGCCGCACCCGCGCAAATCGACGTTCCCGTGGCGCGCAAGCGGGCGCAATTCGCCTGGTGCCTCTACGACTGGGCGAATTCGGGCTTCCCCACCGTCATCGTCACCTTCGTGTTCGCGGCCTATTTCTCGCGCGCCGTGGCGGACAACCCGATCGAGGGGACCGCCGCATGGGGCCATGCGCTCGCGGTCTCGGGCGTTCTCATCGCCGTGCTCAGCCCGGTCCTGGGCTCCATCGCCGACCGTACCGGCCGGCGCAAGCCCTGGCTCGGCGCCTTCGCGGCGATCACGGTCGTTGCGACGGCGCTGCTCTGGTACACGCGCCCCGACCCGGCGGACATGCTGTGGGCGCTGGCGTTCTTCGTCATCGCCAACACAGCGTTCGAGATCGGCAACGTCTTTTACAACGCGATGCTTCCGGGCCTCGTGTCCAGGGATCGGATCGGGCGCCTGTCGGGCTGGAGCTGGGGCCTCGGCTATATGGGCGGCCTCGCCTGTCTCGGGCTCTTGCTGGTCCTTTTCGTCCAGGCTGAGAGGCCGCTGTTCGGGCTCGACAAGGAACAGGCCGAGCACATCCGCATCGTCGGCCCCATGGTGGCGCTCTGGTTTGCCGTCTTCGCCGTCCCGACCTTCCTCTGGGTGCCCGACGAAGCCGGGATCCGGATCCGTGCGGGCGAGGCGATCCGGGCCGGTCTGGCCCAGTTGGTCTCCACGCTGCGCGAGATCAGGCGGCACGCCAACATCGCCCGCTTCCTGCTCGCCCGGCTGTTCTACGTCGACGGCATGAACACCATGTTCGCCTTCGGGGGAATCTACGCCGCCGGCACGTTCGGCATGTCGTTCGAGGAGATCATCCAGTTCGGCATCGCGCTCAACGTCACCGCCGGGCTCGGCGCGGCGGGCTTCGCTTGGCTCGACGACCGCATCGGGTCCAAGCGGACTGTCCAGATCGGGATCGTCGGGTTGATCGTGTTCGGCGTGCCGCTGCTGGTGGTCGAGAGCAAGACCGCGTTCTGGCTGCTGGCGCTGCCGCTCGGGATCTTCATGGGGCCAGTCCAGGCGGCGAGCCGGTCGCTGATGGCCCATCTCGCCCCGACCGAGCTCCGGACCGAGATGTTCGGGCTTTACGCGTTGTCCGGAAAGGTCACCTCCTTCGCCGGACCCGCGGTCCTCGCCTGGGCGACGCTCACCTTCGAATCGCAGCGCGCCGGCATGGCCACGATCATTGTGTTCTTCGCGGTCGGGCTCGTGCTGATGGCCTTCGTGGCGGCGCCCAAACGCTGAGAGGTTCGACCGGTCAATGGCGGAAATGCCGCCTGCCGGTGAAGACCATGGCAATACCACGCTCATCGGCGGCGGCGATCACCTCGTCGTCGCGGATCGAGCCGCCCGGCTGGATCAGCGCTGTCGCACCCGCCTCGGCGGCGGCGATCAGGCCGTCGGCGAATGGCAGGAACGCGTCCGACGCGGCCACCGAGCCGGTCGTGGCAGGCTCCGCTTTTCCGGCCTCGCGCGCGACATCGGCGGCCTTGATGGCCGCGATCCGGGTCGAATCTACCCGGCTCATCTGACCCGCGCCAATACCGGCGGTCGCTCCGTCCCGCGCGAACACGATCGCGTTGGACTTGACATGCTTGGCAACCGTGAAGGCGAAGAGGAGGTCGCGGCGTTCGCGGTCGGTGGGCGCCCGCTTCGTCACCACGCGCAGATCGGCGGCGTCGGGCCGCGCGGTGTCACGGTCCTGGACGAGCATCCCGCCGGCGATCGATCGGATCGCGAGGCCAGGCGCGGCGGTTTCGGGTACCGCACCCGTCGCCAGGACGCGGATATTGGGTTTCTCCGCGAACACCGCGAGCGCGTCTTCGTCGATGCCGGGCGCGATGACTACCTCGACGAAGATTTCGGTTATCGCGTTCACGGCCGCCGCGTCGATCGCGCGATTGGCGGCGACCACCCCGCCGAAGGCGCTCACCGGATCGCAGGCGAAAGCAAGCGCATAGGCTTCCGCCAGCGTATCGGAGACCGCCACCCCGCATGGGTTGGCGTGCTTGATAATGGCGATGGCCGGGCGGTCGAACTCGGCCACCAGCTCGAATGCCGCGTCGGCATCGCCGAGATTGTTGTAGCTCAGCGCCTTGCCCTGGACCGGGGTGGCCGAAGCGGCGCCCGGCCGCTCGGGCGGGGAGCGGTAGAAGGCCGCTTCCTGATGGGGGTTCTCGCCGTAGCGCAACACTTCGGCGCGGGTCCCGCCGAAGGCGATGTGGCGGGTGAACGGGATATCGACGTCGCGCGCGAACCATTGCGATATCGCCGCGTCGTAGGAAGCGGTCCGTGCATAAGCGGAGGCGGCGAGGCACTTGCGGAAGTCGAACGTGGTTCGGCCGTCGTTCTCCGCCAGCTCCCGAAGGATTCCCTGATAGTCCTCCGGGTCGGTGGCGACGACGACGAACGCGTGGTTCTTGGCCGCCGCACGGATCAGGGCAGGCCCGCCGATGTCGATCTGCTCGACCGCCTCGTCGCGGTCCGCGTCGCCCGCTACGGTTTCCTCGAACGGATACAGATTGACCACGACGAGATCGATGGGGGCGATCCCGTTCGCCCGCATCGCCTCCCGGTGCGCGGTCAGGTCCCGGCGGGCAAGGATTCCGCCATGGACGGCCGGGTGAAGGGTCTTGACCCGCCCGTCCATCATCTCCGGGTAGCCGGTGAGGTCGGAGACGTCGTTCGCATCGAGTCCGGCATCGGCGAGCGCCCGCGCGGTGCCGCCGCTGGCCACCAGGGCGACGCCGCGTTCGGCGAGCACAGACGCGAAACCGACCAAGCCGGTCTTGTCGGAGACCGAAAACAGTGCCCGCTTCACCGGGACCTTATCGCCGTCGCTCATCGTTCCTCCTCGCCCCCGCGCGCCCGTCCAGCAGCCATTCCGCGAACTCGCGCACCGCGCCCTCGCCGCCGCCGCGCCCGGTGGTGTAGCGGGCGATCGCGCGGACCGCCGGAACGGCGTTGGGCACCGTCGCCGCCAGTCCGACCGCCTCCAGGACCGGCAAGTCGTTCAGATCGTCCCCCATATGAGCCACCGCCTCGAAGCCGATGCCGAGGCGTTCGCACAGCCCGGCGAGCGCTTCCAGCTTGTCGCCGACGCCGACGAGGCAATGGGGAACGCCGAGCACCTCGGCGCGGCGCTCGATCGCCGCCGTCCGGCTCGCGGTGACGAAGGCGACCTCGAGCCCGGCCTCGATCAGCATGCGGATGCCGACCCCGTCATGGACGTGAAACGCGCGCCATTGCCGCCCGTCTTCGCCGTAATAGAGCGTCCCGTCGGTCATCACCCCGTCGCAGTCGAGGCTGACCAGCCGGATACGGTCGCGGACTTCGGAAACGTCGCTCATCGCGCGCCTTCGGCCGCGAGCGCCGCCTCGACCAGCGCCACGTCGTCCGGCCGGTCGACGCCGATGGATCCCGGAGGCACGGGAGCGCAGGCGATCCGCTCTCCGTGCTCGATGACGCGGATCAGCTCGATGCTCTCGGCGCGTTCGACCGGTCCCCGATCCCATCCCTGGAACCTGGCGAGCGCGGCGGCGGTGAAGGCGAACATGCCGACATGAATCCTTCGCGGCGTGGATTCCACGAAGTCGAGCGGCACCGGCAGCCGAGTGAACATCATCACGCAGCCGTCGAGACCGGGCACGAGGTGGACGACCGAGCTGTCGGCGCATTGCTCGGGCGACGCGTCTTCGAGATAGCAGGTGGAGACTTCGACGCCTTCGTTGCGCACGCGCTGGAGCGCTTCGACCACGACATCGATGCTGGCGGGATCGATCAGCGGCTCGTCGCCCTGGACGTTGACGTAGATTCCGGCGGGCCGCCGCCCGGCGACTTCCGCGAGCCGGTCGGTCCCCGTCGCATGGGTTGTGGCCGTCATTTCGCAATCGATGCCGTTCTCGCGGCAGACTGCCGCTATGCGCTCGTCGTCCGTCGCGACCACGGCATGGTCCACGGTTCTCGCTTGCCGCGCGCGCTGCCAGACCCGTACCACCATCGGCGTGCCCGCGATCATCGCGAGCGGCTTGCCGGGAAACCGGGTCGAGGCATAGCGCGCCGGGATGACGGCGAGGACAGGCTGGCTGGCGGCCATGGCAACCCTTGCGGGATCGGTCGCGGCAGAGAATAGTCGCGCTGTAGATCAAGCGCGAGGGTGCCGCGGCAGCCGATGACCGAGACAGTCGTATTCGATCTCGACGGAACGCTCGTCGACACCCTGCCGGATATCGAGGCGGCGGCGAACGCGGCGCTCGCCACGGAGGGGCGCCGCTCGCTGACGAGCGAGGAAGTGCGGCGGCTGATCGGCAGTGGCGGTCGGGTGCTCATGAAGAACGCGTTCCGGGCGACCGGGGAACCGGTATCGGAGTCCCGGATCGATGCAGCCTTCGCCGCCTACATCGCGGCCTATGAGGAAGCGCCGGTCGCGGGCAGCGTGCCATTTCCCGGTGTGCACGCGGCGCTGGAAGGGCTCTCCGCGCGCGGAATGCGACTCGCGGTCTGCACCAACAAGCCGGAACACCTGGCGGAGTCGGTGCTGGAGACGTTCGGCCTCGCCGGCTATTTCGCGGGCGTGGTCGCGGGTGACACTCTCCCTGTCAGGAAGCCTTCTCCCGAGCCGCTGCTGGAGGCGGTCGCGCGCGCCGGCGGGACAGGGCGCCCGGCGGCGATGGTCGGCGACAGCCCCATCGACGCCGACGCGGCGCACGCCGCCTCGATCCCCTTCATCGCGGTCAGCTTCGGCTACAGCCCGGTGCCGACATCGGCGTTGGGCGCGGATGCGGTGATCGACGGTTACGACGAGCTTGCGGACGCGATAGACGGGCTCAACGGGGTCCGGACTTAATCCGGGTTGGTCGGCTGCCGCCGCGAACCTATTTTCAGGGGGAGCCGCCAGCCACGGAGGGGACGCCATGTCCGAATTCGCCCATCACGCGCTGTTTCCGCTGTCGGACGACGCGACCCCCTACCGCAAGCTTTCGTCCAACCATGTGGGCATCGAGCACTTCCGGGGCGAGGACATCCTGACGGTGGAGCCGGAGGCGCTCAGCCTCCTCGCCGAGCAGGCGTTCTTCGACATCTCGCATTTTCTCAGGCCCGGCCACCTCGCCCAGCTGCGCGCGATCCTCGATGACCCGGGAGCGTCCGACAACGACCGGTTCGTGGCCTACGACCTGCTGAAGAACGCCAACATCGCGGCCGGCGGGGTGCTGCCCATGTGCCAGGACACCGGAACCGCGATCGTCATGGGGAAGAAGGGCGAGCGGGTCTGGACGGGCGGAGACGACGAGGCGGCGCTCGCCGCCGGCATCCACAAGACCTACACCGAGCGCAATCTGCGCTATTCGAATCTTGCGCCCATCGGGATGTACGAGGAGGTCAACACCGGGACCAACCTGCCGGCGCAGATCGAGATCTACGCCACCGAGGGCGGCGAGTACGGGTTCCTGTTAATCGCCAAGGGCGGCGGCTCGGCCAACAAGTCCTTCCTCTTCCAGGAGACGCCGGCACGGCTCAACCCCGAATCTATGCTCCGCTTTCTCGACGAGAAAATTCGCACCCTCGGCACCGCGGCGTGCCCGCCCTACCATCTCGCCATCTGCATCGGCGGCATGTCGGCCGAGTTCAACCTGAAGACGGTCAAGCTCGCCAGCACGCGCTATCTCGACGGCCTGCCGACCCGGGGCTCGGAGCAGGCCCACGCGTTCCGCGATCTCGAGATGGAGGAACAAATTCTCCAACTCACCCGCGACATGGGGATCGGCGCCCAGTTCGGCGGCAAGTATTTCTGTCACGACGTCCGGGTGATCCGCCTGCCCCGTCACGGCGCGTCCCTGCCCATCGGGCTCGGCGTTTCGTGCTCGGCGGACCGCCAGGCGCTGGGCAAGATCACGCGGGAAGGTGTCTTCCTCGAACAATTGGAGACCAACCCGGCCCGGTACTTGCCCGACATCGACGAGTCCGCGCTCGGCGGCGAAGTCCTGAACATCGATCTCGACCGCCCGATGGACGAGATCCGCAGCACCCTCGGCCGCTACCCGATCAAGACCCGGCTGTCGCTGACCGGCTCGATGGTTGTCGCGCGCGACGCGGCGCACGCCAAGATCAAGTCGCGGCTCGACGCGGGCGAGGCGATGCCGTCCTATCTGCGCGACAACATGGTCTATTACGCCGGCCCCGCGAAGACGCCCGAGGGGTATGCCTCCGGGTCGTTCGGCCCGACCACCGCGGGGCGCATGGATTCCTATGTCGCCCAATTCCAGAAGGCAGGCGGCAGCTACGTCATGCTGGCCAAGGGGAACCGCTCGGCTGAGGTGACGGCGGCCTGCAAGGAATACGGCGGGTTCTATCTCGGCTCGATCGGCGGTCCCGCGGCCCGGCTCGCCCAGGACTGCATCACCAGGGTCGATTGCATCGAATATCCCGAGCTCGGGATGGAGGCGGTCTGGCGTATCGAGGTGCAGGATTTCCCCGCCTTCATCGTGGTCGACGACAAGGGCAACGACTTCTTCCGTGCCCTCTGAGGCGCCCGTCCTTCCCGACATCGTCGAGCGGGGCGTGGTAACCCTGCTCTGCGGCAGCGCGGCGGGCGCGGTCTCGGCGAAGCTCGGCCTTCCCTATGCCGGGCCGGGCAACAAGTTCTGGCCGATCCTCGCGGAGGCCGGGCTGACTCCACGGCGCCTCGCACCGGCCGAGTTCCGGGAACTGCCGCGCCACGGGCTCGGTCTCACCGACATCAACAAGACGGAGTGGGGCGCCGATTCCGACCTGACCGGCAACGGCGACGACGCGGAGGCGCTGCGCGCCAAGGTCGAGGCGTTCCGCCCCGCGATCCTCGCCTTCACCGCCAAGCGCCCGGCGCAGGTCTTCCTCCGCGCCGCGTTTGGCCTTCGTCACGTCGATTACGGGATTCAGGACGCGCGCCTCGGCGACACCGAAATCCACGTCCTGCCCTCGCCA
Source organism: Alphaproteobacteria bacterium (assembly GCA_965202835.1). GTDB lineage: Bacteria > Pseudomonadota > Alphaproteobacteria > MPNO01 > MPNO01 > MPNO01. Next base: position 587,752 of record CBDBCA010000006.1, read on the forward strand.
TCGGGGCTTGCGATCCGCTGGTGGGATCCTTCCCACTGGCACGCGCTCGGGGCGCGACACCGCGAGCGCATCGGCGGCTGACGGCAATCGACGAGGCTCGGATACCCGCTACGACTTCAGGTGACGATCCAGGAAGTCGATGGCCCTGGCCCAGGCGTCCTCCGAAGCTTCCGGCCGGAATCGCTCGGGGTTGGCAAAATTCTGGAACGCGTGGCCCGCCCCGTCGTAGCGGTGGAATTCGTAGGACTTGCCGTGGCGCTGCATGGCGGCCTCCAGCTCGTCCACGTCTTCCGGCGACGGGCTGGCGTCTTCATTGCCGAAGAACCCGGCGACGGGGCAGCGCATATCGGCCACCCTGTCGAGAGGCGCTGGCAAGCCCTCGCCCCAGGCCGCGTCGACCCCGCCGCCCCAGAAATCGATCGCCGCCCGGTAACCGGGATCACGGGTCGCCGCCAGGATCGCCATGCGCCCGCCCGTGCAATGGCCCAGCACGCCGATCCGGCCGCCGTCCACATCGCCCCTGGCCGCCAACATATTCCGTGCCGCGGCAAGGTCTTCCATGACCTCGTCGTCGTTCATATGCCGGCGCTTTTCGGGACGTTCCCGCTCCGGAGGCTGGCGGTGGAAGACCTGGGGCACGGCGCAGACATATCCGGCCCGGGCGTAGCGGTCGGCGACGCCGTCGGTAAAGGCATCGGCCTTGAGGCCGCGGTCGGCGGGCAAATGCGGCGCGATGACGAGCGCAGGATGGATCCCGGCCCGCGGTGGAACCGCCACCAGGCATTCCATTCGACTGCCGCCGACGGTCAGATGAATTTGCCGAGCCATGGGTCGTTCCCTTCGCGCCAAACAGCCGGCTAGTGCCGCTTGGCGCTGACCACCAGGGCCTCCACCGTGTCTTCGCCCAACGCGCGGACGGCTTCGAGTCGGTGCAGCCCCTCGACCAGGACGTAGCGCTCTTCGTCCCGGCGCACGTGGATCGGGTTCTTGAGGCCGTTCTCCAGGATATCGAGGGCCAGCTCCTCCACCCTGTCGTCGTCCCGCGTCCGGCGGCGCTTCGCCGGAACGTAAATCTCGTCTAGCGCAATCGGAACCGAGTCGAGCACCGCGTTTCCTTTTGGCGCCCGGCCCCACGCGGTTTCGTGTAAAGTCGCGCCGCGCGGAACGGGACGGATCGCTGCGTCAATCTTGGGAAAAGAGCCTGCCGCGGTCAAACGGGGAAGACGGGATGGAGCCGGTCAAGGTCACACTCTATCGCTGGGCGGGCGCGTGGGGCCCGTTCAAGGTGAAGATCCCCTGCGGCGAGTGTTCCCTGACCAGGGACGTGATCGCGGATGTCGTCGAGACCGAGCTCGGCGACGTCGCGGTCGAGGTCGACACGCGCGACTGGTTGACCGAGTGGTGGAAGCCGCTGCCCAAGGGCGGCTGGCATGCGCCCATCGTTCTGGTGGAGGGCCGTATCGTGAGCCAGGGCGCGGCGCTCAACCGGGGTGTGCTGACCCAGGCCATCATCGAGGCTCACGCAAAGAGGGCGCCGATCTCCGGGAACCGGCTGTTCGGCAAGGCGACCTGTCCGCACTGTGTCCGCGCCAAGGGCTATCTGGACCAAGCGGGGATCGCCTACGACTACCACGACGTGGTGCGCGAGCCCGCCGCGCTCTACGAAATGCTGGCCCGGGTGAAGCCCATCGTCGGACCCAAGACGCCGATCACGGTGCCGCAGATCTGGATCGACGGGGACTATGTCGGCGGCGCCGACGCGCTGGCCGAGATCGTCGAGCGCGAGGTGGAGCCCAATCCCGATCGCGGCCAGTGCTCGATCTCGCCCGGCCGGCTCGGGACCGCGAAGAAGGCGGCCTAGGCTGGGCCGGCGGGTGCGGGAACTCCTGATCGAGGGCGGACATGGCGGGCGGATCGACCTGCGCGCCGGAGAGCGGCTCGAGATCGTCAATGTCGAGGGCAGCCAGATCTGCGACTTCTTCGCCTTCCGCGCCGGCGACGTCGGCGAGTTCCTGTCGCCCGGCCATACCCGCGCCGAGCTCATGCGCCTTACCCTCGGTACCGGAGACCGGCTGGTCAGCGTCCGGCGGGTGCCGATGTTCGAGATCGTCGAAGACACGGTGGGAGGCCACGACATGATCTTCCCCGCCTGCGACCCGCCGCGCTACAAACTCGGTTTCGGGCTCGACGATCATCGGAGCTGCCGCGCGAACCTCGCCGAGGCGATGGCGGATCACGGCATCGCCTACGAGCATCTGCCAGATCCCATCAATTTCTTCCAGAACACGCCGGTCCGCGGGGACGGGAGCATCGCCTACGGCGCGTCCTCCGTGGCGAAGCCTGGCGACAAGGTGGTGCTGCGAGCCCTGGTCGATGTCATCGCCGTCGCTTCGGCGTGCGCCATGGACCTGACCGGGATCAACGGCGACCGGCTGAGCGATATCCGTCTCGTGGTCCGCGAGAGCTGAGGGGACCCCGGGTTGCGCTGCGAAGTGGTCGCCATCGGGACCGAACTCCTGCTCGGTCAGATCGTCGACACCAACTCGTCATGGATCGGCGAGCGGCTGGCGCTGATCGGCATCGATTCCCACTTCCAGACCAAGGTGGGCGACAACGCCGAGCGCATGGAATTCTGCATCAATCAGGCGCTGGAGCGCAGCGACGCGGTGATCTGCTGCGGCGGACTCGGCCCGACCCAGGACGACATCACGCGCGAGGTGATCGCCCGGGTAATGGGGGTCGAGCTGCGCCGCGATCCGGAGGTGGAGCAGCGGATCGTCGACCTTTTCAAGGCGCGCGGCCGTGTGATGACCGAGAACAACCGCCGCCAGGCGGATATCCCGCGGGGCGGTTGGCCGATCGAGCAGATGCCCGGCACTGCGCCTGGCCTCGTCTGCCCGGTTGGGGACAAGGTGATCTATGCCCTTCCCGGGGTCCCCTACGAGATGCGCGAGATGATGGAGGGAACGGTGCTTCCCGACCTCCTGAGGCGCTCCGGCGGCGCGGCGGTCATCCGCAGCCGGGTCTTGCGCACCTGGGGGCAGAGCGAGTCGGGGCTCGCCGAGATCCTCGCCGACCGCATCGTCGCGCTCGACGGGCGCGGCAACCCGACGCTCGCCTTCCAGGCTTCCGGCGCCGACGGCCTCAAGGTGCGGATCACCGCCAAGGCCCCCGACGAAGCCGCGGCCGCTTCCATACTCGCGGAGGAGGAGGCGCTGATCCGCCACCTGCTGGGCGACGTGATCTTCGGCGTGGACGAGGAGACGATGGAGTCGGTGGTGCTCGCGGCGCTCCGGGAATCCGGCCGGACGCTGGCGGCGGCGGAAGGCTTTACCGGCGGGCTCGCGGCGGCCCGGCTGACCCGGATCGACACGGAGATGGAGACCTTTGTCGGCGGCACCTTGGGACCGTGGGGCGGGACGGCAGAGGATTCTCTTGCAAGAGGCGAAGCCCGCGCGGCGGAAGCGGCCAACCGGGTCCGGGCCGCATTCGGCGCTTCGGTCGGGATCGCCGCGATCGGGCGGGAGCCGGGCGAGGACGTCCCGCCCGGCACGGCCCGAATGGCGGTTGCCACCGGCGATGACACCGTGACGCACAGCGTCGCCCTGCCGGGAGACCGGAAGCAGGCGCGCGAATACGCGGTTATCCACCTGCTGAGCTTCCTCAGGCGCACCCTGCTGGCCTGAGCGCGGTTCGCCTCGGGGCGGGGAATACGCTAACCTCCGATGCGGAATGCAAGCTCTGGAGATCGCTCGATGCCGCGCCTTTCCATTGGCCATGTCGGGCTCCATGTCCGCGACCTCGAGGAAGAAATCGCGTTCCTGGAGTTGATCGGCGGCGAGCTCACCTGCATCGACCGGGCGCCGGTCGGCCGGGTCGCCTTCGTTTCGCTCGACGGCGAGCGCCACCACTCCCTCGCACTGTTCGAGGACGGCAAGCGCCTGCCGACCGGCAACTCGAAGACCGAGCCCGTCGGCGTGCATCACATCGCGCTGCCCGCCGAAAGCGTCGACGAGGTCAAGTCCTGGGAAGAGAAGCTCGCGGCCGCCGGAATCGAGATCGACGGCCCCCACATCCAGGGTCCCGACGGCGGCGGACTCGACGGCGGTAGCGGCAGCTACGCGATCTTCTTCAACGACCCCAACGGCATCTGCTTCGAGATCTACGCCGGCGCCATGTCGCTGCCCGAGTTCCGCCGCGCAGAGGCGGCGCGGGTGGCGGCAAAGTGACAGCGTTCCGCCTGTGAACGAGCCAACCGGCACGACGGACGACGAGCCACGCGCGGCGGTCTTCTCGGGAAAGAGGACCGTTCGGGCGCCGCTTCTCCTCCTGCCCGAAGAACTGATACCCGATACCCGCCTCCGAATGGACGGGCTGGTATTCCTGTCCCTGCTGCCCGAAGCGACGATCCCGGTGGCGTTTCTCGATCCGCAATACCGCGGCGTGCTCGAAAAGCTCAAATACGGCAACGAGGGCGAGTTGCGCGGCAAGCGGCGCGCCGCCCTGAAGCAGATGTCGGAGGAGACGATCGTCGACTTCATCCGCGGCATCGACCGTGCGCTCCTGCCTTCCGGCCATCTGTTCCTGTGGATCGACAAGTTCCACCTTTGCCAGGATTTTCACGGCTGGTTCGACGGCACGGAGCTCGACGTCGTCGATCTGGTGACCTGGGACAAGGGCACGTTCGGCATGGGGTACCGGACGCGGCGGCGCGCGGAATATTGCGTCGTGCTCCAGAAGAAACCGCGCCGGGCCAAGGGAGTCTGGAAGGTCCACAACATCACGGACATCGTGCTTGAGAAGGTCGACCGGAAAACGCATCCGCACGCGAAACCGGTCGGCTTGCAGGCGGCGCTGATGTCCGCGGTGAGCAACGAAGGCGATTTCGTCATCGATCCGGCCGCGGGGTCCTTCACCGTTCTCGAGGCCGCCCGCCAGTGCGGCCGTACCTTCCTTGGCTGCGACATCGAAGGGTAAGCGCAGAATGCTGAAGACCGGCGAGGAGCATCTCGAAAGCCTGCGGGACGGGCGCAAGGTCTATATCGGCGGCGCATCGGTCGACGACGTGACCAGCCATCCCGCCTTCCGCAACGGCGCCCGGTCGTTTGCGATGCTCTACGACAGAAAACGCGCCCCCGAGAACATCGACACGATGTCGTTCGAGGAGGACGGGGAACGCCACTCGAGCTGGTTCCTGATGCCCAGGACGAAGGGAGATCTTCGCAAGCGGATGGAGACCCACCGCCGCATCGCGTCCTGGACCCACGGCCTGCTCGGGCGCTCGCCCGACCACGTCGCGAGCTTCGTCACCGGGCTCGCAATGCGGCCGGACCTGTTCGAGGACATCCGGCAGGGCTTCGGCAAGAACATGGTCGGCTATTACCGGCACATGCGCGAGAACGACGTGTGCGCGACCTACACCGTCCTGCCGCCCCAGGGCGCGCGCAAGCCGGAGATGTACGAGCGCGAGGGCATGACGGTCCCGACGCTCCGGGTGACCGACGAAGACGATGCTGGCGTCACCCTCAACGGGATGAAGATGCTGGGCACCTCGGCGATCTTCGCCAACGAGACCTGGGTCGGCAATCTGCTCCCCCTCGGGCCAAGCCAGGTCAAGGAATCGATCACTTGCGGCGTGCCCCTCAATGCCGAGGGCGTGTCGATCTGGTCCCGCAAGCCGTTCGAGCAGCACGCCGTCAGCGAGTTCGACAACCCGCTCGCCTTCCGCTTCGACGAGACCGACTCGATGGTGATCTTCAAGGACGTGAAGGTGCCGTGGGAGCGCGTCGTCGTCCACGACAACGCGGAGATGTCGCGCGAGATCTATGTCCGCTCGCCGAGCCACGTGATGGGCAACCACCAGTCCAACATCCGCTTTCTGGAAAAGATGAAGCTGATCCTCGCGGTCGCCCGGCGGGTGACCGACATGAACAATGTGGGCCACATCCCGGCGGTCCAGACCACGCTCGGCGATCTCGCCGCCAGGCTTTCCGGACTGGAGGCGATGATCGAGGGCCAGATCGAGAACCACGAGGAATACGCGCCGGGCTATCTCAACGTGAACCGGCGCTTCATGTATGCCGCGCTCCATTTCTGCACCATGACCTACGGGCAGATCTGCGACGAGGTTCGCGAGCTGCTGGGCGGCGGGCCGTTCCAGATGCCGGCGGATATCTCGGTCGTGAAGGACCCCGAAATGCGCGAAACCTTCGAGACCTACTGGTCGGTCCCGGGGCAGAGCGCGGTTGAACGCATGAAGGTCCTCAAGCTCGCCTGGGACCTGCTGGGCTCGGAATTCGCCGGTCGCCACGCACAGTACGAGAAGTTCTATGCCGGCCCCGGTTTCGTGATCTCCGGATACAGCTACAACCACCTGCCGTGGGATGAGTACGAGGCCGGCCTCGACGAGACGATGAACCGTTACGACGTGCCGGAAGGTTTGGTCGAGGACGGCGATTGAGCGGCCACGCGGTCTCGATCGCGGTCGATGGGGCGCGTCTTTACGGCGAGTGGTGTGCCGAACCCGTCGCCGGCAAGCCCGCGCTGGTCTTTCTCCATGACGGGCTGGGTTCGGTCGAGAACCGGCGCGGCCTGCCCGCGCGCGTCGGCCGCCGGCTCGGCATCGGCGCCTTCGCCTATGACCGCTGGGGTTACGGGCGTTCGGAAAGGCGCGCGCCATTTCCCATGGACTTCATCGAGCAGGAGGCGGCGCGCCTGCCCGAAATTCTCCGCATCGCCCGAATCGGCGACCATGCGGTGGTGGGGCACAGCGACGGCGGGACGATCGCGCTTCTCTACGCCGCGAACAACCCGCCCGGGTTGCAGGCCACCGTGAGCCTGTCCTCCCATGTGCACCGGGATCCGTTGGCCGAGGCGCATCTTCACCGGTTCCGGGAACAGGCGGCCGAGGGCACCCTGCCCGAATGGATGACCCGGTTCCACGGCGACAAGGCGGTGGACGTCGCCGCCTGCTGGTCGGCCACCTGGCTGGAAATCTTCGCCGCCGACTGGGATATCTCGCCGAGCATTTCGGAAATCGCGGGTCCGCTGCTCGCGCTGCACGGCGCGAAAGACGCCTACGGGGTTGCCGAACAGCTCGAAAACATCGCCCGGGCCGTGCCGCATGCCGATGCCCGCCTGCTGCCGGACATCGACCACTTCCCGCATCTCGAAGATGCCGCCGGAACGGACGAGGCGGTCGCGGCGTTCCTTTCGGATGCGCTCGGCCTCTGACGGTTACGGGCGGGGCGGGATCAGTGTCCCGCGGCCGCCTGGGCGGCCTTCATCGCTTCGATCTGCTCGGGCGTCGCCTCTTTCTGGTACCTGTCCTTCCATTCGGCATAGGGCATGCCGTAGACGATCTCTCGCGCGTCCTCGTAGCCCATCTCGATGCCGCGGTCTTCCGCCGCCGCGCGGTACCACTTGCTCAGGCAGTTGCGGCAGAACCCGGACAGGTTCATCAGGTCGATATTCTGCACGTCGGCGCGCTCGCGCAGGTGGTCGACGAGCGTCCTGAACGCCGCCGCTTCCAGCTCGGTCCGTGTCCGATCGTCCATTCCGTCCTCCAGTGTCCGTTTCCGGTGATATTGGCCAATCCGCCCCGCAAGTCCAGACGGCTCAGGGCGCGCTGAGCGTTTCTTCGATCAGCAGGTCGACCACCTCGCGGAGCGCGTCGTCGCTGCTCCTGCCGGCCTCCAGAGCGGCATGCCAGGCCGCGCGTTGGCGGTGCGCGCCGGTGCCGCGGGCGAGAATGTCGCGCGCGTGGACGACCTCCTCCGTACAGCCGAAATGCTCTGCGTCCTCCTCGATCAGCTCCAGAACCTCCTCCAGAAGATCGGCGTAAGGGACGACTTCGCCGCGGCCGAAATCGACGAGGCCCCGGTCGAAGCCGTAGCGCTGCGCCCTCCAGCGGTTCTCGTTGACCAGGGTGCGGGAATAGATCCGCCAGCGTTGGTTGTTGCGGCGCAGCCGCCACAGCATCCGGCACAGGCAGCGGAAGATGGCGGCGATGGCCAGCCCGTCTTCCGCATAGGTGCACACGTCGGTGACACGCATCTCCAGCGTCGGAAAACGCGCGCTCGGGCGGATGTCCCACCACAGCTTGGTGGCGTCCTCGATCAGCCCAGCGCCCGTCATGATGTTCACCGTGCGCTCATAGTCGCTCAGGGTCTGGAATCGCTCCGGCAGTCCCGCGCGCGGAAGCTCGTCGATCACCGCCAGGCGATATGACATCAGCCCGGTCTCGGCCCCGCCCCAGAACGGAGAGGAGGTCGAGAGCGCCAGCAGATGCGGCAGGAAATAGACCGCCTGGTTCATCAGGTCGATCCGCGTCTCCGGATCCTCGATCCCGACATGGACGTGCATGCCGCAGGTGAGCAGCCGGCGTGCGACCAGCTGAAGGTCCTCGTCGATCTGTATGTAACGCTCGCCCTCGGTCGGCTTCTGGTCGAGCCAGTCGCCGAACGGATGGGTCGAGGCCGCGATGGGCGCGCAACCGTATCCGGCGGCGATCTCGCCCAGCTCGCCGCGCAGACGCGCGATGTGATCCCGCGCCTCGGCCGGGGTGCGGCAGACCGGGGTCGCGACCTCGATTTGCGAACGCAGGAATTCCGGCGCGACGGATCCGCCCAGCCGTTCGACGCAGGCCTCCATCATTCCGGGGCGGGATTCCGCCACCAGGTCGCGGCTGTCGCGGTCGACAAGGAGGTATTCCTCCTCTATGCCGAAGGTGAAGGTGGGTTCCGCGATTTCCATCTCCCGCCTCCGGTCAGTTCGCCGGGAGCTGCGTCAGGACCGACTCCAGCGCGCCGCCCAGGATGTCGACGAAGCGGCCGGCGCCGTCCGGGTCCGCCACCTCGTCGGCGCGCATCTCGATCAGGGCGTGCGGGATTCCCTTGTGCGCGCCGTGGACCCTGATCGTATGGCCCTGCCCCTTGCGGCCGGAATAGGGCTCGTTGTCGCCCACGACGAGGTCGCCGCGCGCGCGCAGCGCGGCCAGCAGCGGCACCGGCACCCTCGGGTCGTATCCCCACAGGACCGATATCTGCCACGGCCGCGCCTTGCCCGCCATCACCGGCGTGAAGCTGTGGACCGCGATCAGGACCGGCATTCGGACACGCTCGCGCGCCCGGTCGAGGGTCCTGTCGAGCGCCCCGTGATAGGGCTCGAACAGCGCGCGTTGCCGCGCCTCGCGTTCGTCATCGTCGATCCCGACATTGCCCGGAACCCGCGTGCCGTCGCTCACCTCCGGAATCGAGGTCTCGTGGCCGGGCGAGCGGTTGCAGTCGATCACCAGCCGCGAATAGCCGGAGAGCACGGCGGTGGCATCCAGCCGCTCCGACAGTCCGCGCGTGACCTCGGCCGCGCCCTGGTCCCAGGCGATGTGGCGGTGGAGGTCGCGCTCGACCAGGCCAAGGCCGCGCAGGCGCCGCGGAACCCGATTGCTGGCGTGGTCGCAGGCGAGCACGATCGGGCTCGTGCCATCCGGATTTTCTATCGTGAAAGGGGGTGCTTCTCGGTCGGTCAGCACGCGGCGGGCCTCGTATCCGTGGGCGCCGCCACACTATATGCGATCGTCCCGGCGCGCCAATCCGACCCCCGGTTTTCGCGCCCGGTTTGGGGCGTTGGCCTGTTTCCGATATAAGGCGGTGACGGCAAGCGAATGACCTTCGGCATAGGGGACGACGATGGCTACGAGCGTGGCAGATAGACCCGAGGCCGTTCCTACGACACCGTTTCCGGCGGAACCCGAGAAGCTGCATGAACAGGGGGTTGGCTTTTTCGATACCGCTCTCGTCCGCCGCTCCGGCGCAACGCTGCGGGCGTCTTCAGCCGACGACGAGAAAAGCAGCTTCCGGGGCCGAAGCGAAGTCCCGGAGATCGTCCGCGCGCCGCCGCAACACCGTTGCAATGTCGTCCGTCGAGCAGTTGCCGAGGCCACCCAAACGACTTTCGAGGGCGGCCCGTCGAGAAAGCTCAGTTGTCGGAAATCGCCGTTCTTGGAGACGATCGCGAAGCCGCGTTCTCTGGCGAACATCCAGATGGCGCGATCGTCGGCTTCGCTCAGACCCACATCCATGACATGCGCGGAGTCCGGGTAAACGTCAGCGAGCGACCGTGCGAGCCTGGGCGACAGGTTCTCGTCGAAGAGCAGCTTCACCCGGCGGGGAGGGACATCAGACGGCGTTCGCGGTCGGCGGCAAAAGCGAGGCAGGCGCGGACATCCTCCTCGGCGAGATACGGGAAATCGTCGAGGATCTCCCGAACGGACATGCCGGAGGCGAGATAGTCCAGAACATCGTAAACGGTGATCCGCATTCCCCGGATGCAGGGCTGACCGCCCCGCTTGCCGGGTTCAATGGTGATTCGGCCGTCATAGTCGGTCATGACCCGCCTCTCGTGTCGCCATCCGCCGCGCGGTCGGCCAGCCCGGTTGCGGTGGACCACCGAACCGTAGCAGACGAACCCGGCCGACGCTACGCCGGTTCCCGGCGGAAGTACGACCCGATCGAGGGTTTGACGAGCTATCGTACTCTATAGGCTCACTCGTTTCTTCGATCGTGCCCTCGCGAACCACGACCCGGACGCTCGCGCAAATGGATTCGCGGCAAACGCTGAAAACCCTGTTCGACGCCGCGCTCGCCGCGGTCTCGCCCGCGCGAGTGCTGCCGCCGTATCTCCCGCCACCGCCCCAAGGACGCACCGTGGTGCTGGGCTTCGGCAAGGCGGCAGCCGAGATGGCGCGTGTGTTCGAAGCGCACTGGTCCGCCCCGTTCGAAGGTTTCGCCGTGACCCGCTACGGCCACGGGTCGCCCTGCGAGGCGATCGAGGTCGTCGAGGCCGGCCACCCGGTTCCCGACGAAGCCGCGGTCGCCGCCGCCGACCGGGCGCTCGCGCTCGCCTCGGGGCTCGATGCGGACGACCTTTTGGTCTGCCTTGTGTCCGGCGGCGGCTCGGCCCTGCTCGCGAAGCCGGCGCCGGGCATCCGCCTCGAAGAGAAGCAGGCGCTGACCCGGTCGCTACTCGCCTGCGGCGCGGCGATCGACGAAATTAACTGCGTCCGCAAGCACCTGTCGGCGATCAAGGGCGGGCGGCTTGCCGCAGCAGCGGCCCCGGCGGGCGTCGTGACGCTCGCGATCTCCGACGTTCCGGGCGACGACCCGGCGATTATCGCGTCCGGACCCACGGTCGCCGATCCGAGCACCGGCGCCGACGCTCGGGCCATCCTCGCGCGCTACGGCATCGAGGCCGAACCGTCGATCGCGGCGGCTCTCTCGGATCCTTTCGGGGAGACGCCCAAGACTCTGGCCAATGCAAGTTTCGAAATCGTTGCTCGCGCCGGGGACGCGCTCGCCGCCGCTGCCCGGACCGCCGAGCGGGAAGGGTTCGCGGTCTCCGTACTGGGCGACGATCTCGCCGGCGAGGCCGCCGAGCTGGGTGCCGCGCACGCGGCGCTCGCCACCGAGATTGCGAGATCCACGAACCGGCCCGTCGCGCTGATCTCCGGTGGCGAGACCACGGTGACCCTGCCGCGTCCCGGTTTCGGCCGGGGCGGGCGCAACACCGAATATCTCCTGGCGCTCGCGATCGGGCTGGACTCCGCACCGGGTATCTGGGCGATCGCCTGCGATACCGACGGCATCGACGGCACCGAGGAAAGCGCCGGCGCAATCCTCGCTCCCGACAGCCTCGCCCGTGCGGCCGCCGCGGGGATCGACGCCCGTGCCGCGCTCGCAGCGCATGACAGCTACGGCTTCTTCAATACGCTCGGCGATCTCGTTGTCACCGGACCGACACGAACCAATGTCAATGACTTCCGCGCCATCCTGGTCGGCGCTGGCGCCCGGTAACGGATGGCTCTATAGACAGCGCCGGGGGCGGGGGTTCATGCGTCGGCACAGGCGAACCAAGATCGTTGCCACACTCGGCCCGGCGAGCGCCACGCCGGACATGGTCCGCGAATTGTTCGAAGCCGGCGCCGACGTGTTCCGCCTGAATTTCAGCCACGGCACCCACCAACAGCATGCCGAGCGCGTCCGCTGGATCCGGGAGATCGAGCGCGCCTCAGACCACCCCATCGGCATCCTCATGGACCTTCAGGGGCCCAAGCTGCGGGTCGGCGCGATCCAGGGCGGGGAGGCGGAACTCGAAGCGGGCAAGGCGTTCCGCCTCGATCTGTCTCCCGAGCCCGGCAACGGCGCCCGGGCGCCGCTGCCGCATCCCGAGGTGTTCGAGGCCATCGGCGAGGATACCGAACTCCTGATCGACGACGGAAGGATCCGCCTCGCCGTTCGCCAGTGTGGGGCGGACCATGCGATTGCCGAAATCCTGTTCGGCGGCCGGTTGAGCGACCACAAGGGGGTCAATATCCCGCATGCCGTGCTGCCGATCTCGGCCCTCACCGAAAAGGACCGTCGCGATCTCGAATTCGCCCTCACCCTTGGCATCGACTGGATCGGGCTCAGCTTCGTGCAGCGTCCCGACGACGTCGCCGCGGCGCGCAAGATCATCGCCGGCCGGGCCGCCGTGATGGCCAAGCTGGAGAAGCCCGCAGCCATCGAGTGTCTGGACGAGATCCTCGCGCTTTCCGACGGGGTGATGGTGGCGCGCGGCGATCTCGGCGTGGAATTGCCTCCGGAGGACGTCCCGAGCATTCAGAAGCAGGTCGTCCGGCGCTGCCGCGAGGCCGGCAAGCCGGTGGTCGTGGCGACGCAGATGCTCGAATCGATGATCGCCGCGCCGGCGCCGACCCGCGCGGAGGCATCCGATGTCGCCACCGCGGTCTATGACGGTGCCGATGCGGTGATGCTGTCGGCGGAAACGGCGGCCGGGAACTATCCGCTTCAAACCGTCTCGATGATGAATCGCATCGTCGCCCGGGTCGAGCGCGACGAGACCTATCGCGCGATCATGGACGCCGTTCACCCGGTTCCCGAGCAAACCGCGCCCGATGCCATCAGCGCGGCGGCGGCGCGGGTGGCGGAAACCGTTCGGGCGGCCGCGATCGTCACCTTCACTACCTCGGGTTCCACCGCTCTCCGCGCCTCCCGCGAACGCCCGTCGGTGCCGATCGTGACGCTGACCGGGCTGCGCAAGACCGCGCGTTACCTTTCCGTCGCCTGGGGCGTGCACTGCATCGTCTCCCGCGACGTCAAGGATTTCGCGGAGATGGTCGACATCGCCCGCGAACGCGCCGTCGAGGCGGGTTTCGCGAACGCCGGGCAACGTCTGGTGATCACCGCGGGAGTGCCCTTCGGCACGCCGGGAGCCACCAACATCCTTCACATCGCCTGGATCGGTCCCTAAGGAAGCGCCCCGAACCGGCGGCCGGTCAGGCTTCCGCCATCCGGCGGTGGATCTCCGCAGCGATGCGCGGCGTCTCGTTGACCGGCTCGTAGCGCCATTCGGCGAGCCGTCCCTCGAAGGGGCGCAGTATGCTCCTCTCGCGGAGCGCCGACTGGAAGCGCTCGAGGCGGCGATTGCCGCCCGCCATCCGCGCGGCGTAGACCGGCTTTCCGGTGGCGATCGCTTCGCTGGTCATCGAGACCGAGTCCTCGGTGACCACGATATGCCGGGCGAGCGCCAGCATGCCGAGATAGGGATTCGCGCCGCTTCCGTCCCAGAACCAGGCGTCCGGCAGCCGGGCCTTGAGCGTGGCGACGACCTCGGCTCCGGTCCGTCTCGATGGCGTGACGGCGATCGGTCCGTCGAGACCCGCGAGCCCGTCCGCGAGCGCCGCCACGATCTCGGGCGTGAAGCGATGCGATCGCGTCGACCCGCCGAGCAGCACGGCGACGTTCAGGTCCCCCAGCCGTTCCTCCCACTCCGCGGCGGCGGCGGCGAGCTTTTCCGGTGTCACCCGGTGCAGCGCCGCGCGCGTGGCTACCACGTTGGGGCCGGCAAGTCCGTCATGATCGGGTGGCACGACAAGGTCGAAATAGCGGGCGGGCGCGCGCGGATCCTGGACGTGGACGGTGAACGTCCGGCCGCCGGCCGCGCGGCGTACCGCTACCGAAACCGCGGCGCTCCGCCTGCCGCAGGTGATCAGAATGTCGGGCCAGGGCGGCCCGAGATCTTGCTTTATCCCGTGCTTCAGGAGACCCGGCAACTGGCGGTGCGCGGGGAGCCACGACCACGGCTCCCCAACCCGAACGGCGAAACTCTCGAAGGGCCAGCCGAGTGCCTCCGCCAGCCCCTCGACCTGGGAGCCCATGCCGGCTTCGCCGGTGGTGACGGTCCAGACGTGTCTAACCAACCGGCCTGTCGGGCCAGGCGAGTTCGTGCCGGTTGCGCCACTCCTTCGTGACGTAGTTCACGATCAGCGAACGGCGCACGCCGTCGATCGGCCGCTTCCGGAATCCGTGCCAGGTGTCCGTGCCCGGGATGAATATCGTGCCCGCGTTGTCGACGAAGGGGATGCGCTTGGCGTGCGTGGCGGGGTCCGAGAAGAGGTCGGTGCCCAAGTCGCGCTCTTCGTCCCCGTCGTCGAGATAGACGAACATCGTGAACGTCTTGACGCCGATATCGGTATGCGGTTCCAGCCAGAACCCGTCACCGTCCTGAGCGTATTCGATCCGCAGGTTGGTGCCGGCGAGGGTCGCGCCGCAGCGGACCTCGATCGCCGCAGTCACATGAGCGTCCTGCAAGGCTTCGGCAAGCGCACGGGCCGGCGGGAAGCTCTCGATCGTATCGGCATCGACATAGCGTCTTGTCGCGTTGTTTTCCTCGCGGCGTCCGTGGTCGTAATGGACGCTCGGCGCGGCATGGGGCCACGCCTTGAGGCCCGCGAGCGTGTCGGGATCGAGCACGTCGCTCAGGGTCCAATAACGGAAAGGCTCCGCTTCCTCCCGGGCAGCGGTGAGCGCGGCCAGGAACGCGGATCGTGCAGCGGATTCGACCATGGCCGGTTTACAAACATGTCGCCGCGCGCCCTGTCAAGCCGGGGGCGGGGCGGCAGAGAAGCTTGCCGGGCGGGAAGTCGCTGATATTGTGCCGGCGGTTCGCGGGAGCGGAACGGGAAGCGTGCAGGTATCGGAAACCCTCGCGGAGGAAACGGCGGACGTCGCGGCCCGGCTTCGGGCGGTCCGCGAACGCATTGCGGTCGTCGAGGCCGAAACCGAAAGGGACCCGGGCTCGGTCACGCTGGTGGCGGTCGCGAAGACCCATCCGGCGGAGGCGGTTCGGAGGGCGATAGACGCGGGCCATCGCGCGTTCGGCGAGAACCGGGTGCAGGAGGCGAAATTTAAATGGCGGGGGCTGCGTGAGGCCGCTCCCGACGCCACGCTGCATCTGATCGGTCCGCTCCAGACCAACAAGGCGCGCGATGCGGTCTCGCTGTTCGACAGGATCGAGACCGTCGATCGGCCCAGGCTCGCCGCCGCGCTCGCCCGCGAGATGGATCGGACGGGCAGGCGACCCTCATGCCTGATCGAGGTCAATACCGGGGAAGAGGCCCAAAAGGCCGGTGTCCTTCCGGCCAAGGCCGACGAATTCATCGCCGCCTGCCGCGACGAATACGGATTGCCGGTGGAGGGGTTGATGTGCGTCCCGCCGCTCGACGAAGAGCCGGCCCTGCACTTCGCGCTCCTGGCCGAAATCGCCCGGCGCAACGGGCTCGAATGCCTCAGCATGGGAATGACGGCGGATTTCGAGACCGCGATCCGCTTCGGCGCCACCCATGTCCGGCTCGGTACGGCGGTGTTCGGTCCCCGCCGTGCGCCGCCGCGCTAGCCGATCTCGATCCGGTCCTCGGGCCGCCATTCCGCGAGCACGGCCTGCAAGTCCTCCAGGGCGAGCGCAACGCAGCCTTCGGTCGGCGAATAATCCGGTCGTGCTATGTGCAGGAAAATGGCGCTGCCCGCGCCGTCGACCACCGGATCGTCGTTGAAGCCGATAACGGCGAGCAGATCGTAGCAGCGATCAGCGCGCCAAAGGCGTTCTGCGCTCGCCGGGTAGGGATGGCTGACCGGCTGGTTGTAACGCGGATCGCCCGGCGCGTCGCACCAGCCGTCCCCAGGCGCGATCGCCTCGCGGGGAAGTGCCGTCTGCGGTCGGTCCACCCGATCGGCCCGGTAGAGCACGCACCGGAGCGGAAAGCGGCCGCTGGGAGTCGCCCCATCTCCCTCCCTCTTCCGGGCGGCGATACCCCCATGTCCGACGGCGCATCGATATTCCCGGCCACGCCATACCGCCCGGCCGTCGCCGGCAACCAGCAGCGTCATCACGGCTTGTCAGCCCGCCGCCGGTCGCCGATGCAACTCATCGGCCCCATCCTGCCATGCTCACGCTGCATACCGAACACTCAAAGTGGCCATATGACAATGCCTGAAGGCTGCGCTACCTTTGACAGTGTAGCGAGGGTGGCATTTTGGCGGCCGGTCGTCGCCAGGGTCCACGATACCGGCATTCGCGGGGTGCGGTTCGAATGGCGAGGGCGGGTAGGAAAATCCTTCTGGTCGATGACGACGTGGCGCTCCGCCAATCTCTAGCAGAACAACTGCAGCTCCATGAGGAATTCGACACCGTACCTGTCGACACCGGCGCGCAGGCGCTGGAAACGGCCAAATCGAACCATTTCGACCTGGTCCTACTCGATGTCGGCCTCCCCGACATGGACGGGCGGGACGTCTGCCGTCTCCTTCGTCGGTCCGATGTCCGGGCGCCGATCATCATGCTGACCGCCGCGGACAGCGACGCGGATGCGATCCTCGGACTCGATTCCGGCGCCAACGATTATGTCGTCAAGCCGTTCAAGCTGGGTGTGCTGCTCGCCCGCATCCGCGCGCAGCTCCGTCAATTCGAACGGAGCGAGGACGCCGTTTTCGCGATCGGCCCTTTCTCGTTCCGCTCCGGTGCGAAGATGCTGGTGGTCCCGGGGACCAACGAGAAAATCCGCCTCACCGAGAAGGAAGCGGCCATCCTGAAATACCTGCTGCGCGCGGGGCCTGTCGTCGTCGCGCGCGACGTGCTGCTGAACGAGGTCTGGGGCTATAATTCGGGCGTCACCACCCACACGCTCGAGACCCATGTTTACCGGCTGCGACAAAAGATCGAGAGCGACCCCTCGAACGCCGAAATCCTGGTCACCGAGAGCGGCGGCTATCGCTTGATTCCCTAAGAGCGGGCGGCCACCCGTTCAGCGAGCCGGCGGCGGTTGACCCGCATGGTCTGCCCGCGCGGGAAATCGGAGAACAGTTCCAGACGGACCGGAAACTTGTAGCGCGCGAGGTCGCGCCCGCTCAGGAAGTCCGCCACCTCTTCGAGGGCGATGGAAGTCCCGTGGGTCGGGATGACGCAGAGACAGGGAACCTCGCCCAGCGTCTCATCCGGGATGCCGACGACCGCGGCTTCCAGGATCTTCGGGTGCTCCGCGAGGATGCTCTCCAGCTCCAGCGGGAAGACGTTCATCCCACCCCGGTTGATCATCTCCTTGATGCGCCCGATCAGGGTGACGTAGCCGTCGCTGTCGATGGTCGCCACGTCGCCGGTGCGGAACCAGCCGTCCGGACCCAGCGTTCCCCACGCTTCGATCGTGGCCTCCGGATTGCGGAAATAGCCCGAGCTGGTTGCCGGGCCGCGGATCCACAATTCTCCCGCCTCGCCTGCGGGAAGGTCGTTCCCTTCGCCGTCGACGACGCATACCTCGCCGCCGTCCATCACCTTGCCGATCGACGGACCCCGACGGATCTCTTCGGCGTCGTCGATACCGACCTGGCCGAACGAGCAGGCTTCCATGGCGCCGCCGGCCTTGACCACCGGACAGCCGAACCGTTCCTCCGCCTTTTCTATGACCGCGGGCGGCAGGTTGGCCGAACCCGTGCGGATCACGCGGAGCGAGCCCGCGTCGTAGTCCGCGAGCAGGGGCGAATCCGCGAGCCGGGCGAGGATCGCCGGCGCGGTATGGATCGCGCTCACCCGCTCGCGTTCGATCGCCGGCAGCAGCGCCTCCGGCGCGAACCCGTCGGTCAGCACGAATTTCGCCCCGGTCAGCAGCCAGCCGCCCCAGGCATGGTATCCCGGGCCGCCCGACATCGGCACGAACCCGCCGATGACGTCGTCCCCGGTCACGCCCATCCGCGCGGTAACGCCCCTGGCCCACAGGATCTCCTGCTGCTCCGGCCGCTCCACGAGCTTGGGAATCCCCGTGCTGCCGCTGGTGACCACCAGCTTGGTCACCTCGTGCGGGCCGTAGCGCCGGTCCTCCCCCGGCGCCGCGCTGCCGGCATCGGCCGATCCGTCGCCGGCGAGCGAGATCGGGATGCAATCCGCCGCATCGTCCGGCGGGTCGACGACCACCACATGCATTGCCTGATGGCGGCCGCGCATGTCCCGCGCCATCGCCAGCATGTCGTGGTCGCGGAACGCGCCCGGCACCACCATCGCGCCCGGTTCCAGCAGGTCGACCACCGCCTCCAGCTCCACGCCGCGCCAAACCGCCGGGACGTAGGCGGCGAGAAGACCCACACGCTTGAGCGCAAGCCGCAGCAGGGTTTCCTCCACCGAGTTGGGGACCTGCAGGACGACCGGCGTATCCCGGTCGAGCCCGATTCCGGCCAGCGTACGGGCGAAACGCTCCACCACCGCGCGCGCCTCGCTCCAGGTCAGCCGGTGCCGGGCATCGACAATGGAAATGTCGTCCGGCCGTGACTCCGCATGACCCTCGAGAAGGTCAAGCGTGGTCGTGCCGGTCCACTCGCCCGAGCGCACCCAGGCATCGATCATCTCTTGCGTGAAGCGGGTCGGCTTGGCCATCGGCGGCGAGGCGGGCGCCTTATCGGGCCGTCAGAGCCGGGGGTCGAACCGGCAGGTGCGCTGGAGCCGCGCCAGCAGCGCCCGCCATTCGTCGTCGGTATAGCGCCGGGGCTGGACGCGGATCGCTTCCACCGGGCAGTCGAACTCGCAGAGGAAACAGCCCTGGCAATCCTCGGCATAGGCCACGCGCGCCTTCCGTTCCTTCATACGTATGACGTCGGTCGGACAGGAGTCGACGCAGGCGCCGCAGCCCGTGCATATCCTCTCGTCGATGCGCAATTCGACATGCATCCGCGTCAGCTCCGGAAGAAGGGGTGGAGCACCTTCGTTCGTTCGGGGATCCGGTGGTGCTCGTCCTCCGGAATGGGCTCGTCGAAAAGGTCCAGCTCCCCGTTCCCGCCCATCCGGGCGAAGGTGTATTTGAGCCAGTTCTCGTTGTCCATGTAGGGGTAGTCCTCGCGAAGCACGTTGCCCCGGCTCTCGGTGCGGCGGCGGACGACCGCGACCGAGATCTCCATGCATTGCAGGAAGTTGCGCATGCCCAGCACCTTGGCGAGGTCGTGCGGGTCGGCCGCCTTCATGGTGGGCACCAG
Source organism: Alphaproteobacteria bacterium (assembly GCA_965202835.1). Taxonomy (GTDB): domain Bacteria; phylum Pseudomonadota; class Alphaproteobacteria; order MPNO01; family MPNO01; genus MPNO01. Next base: position 607,095 of record CBDBCA010000006.1, read on the forward strand.
CCGGCCCCGGATGTCGCGTACCCGGCGCAGGATGTTGTCGAGACGTTCCTCGTTCAGGATTTCCGTGATGTCGGTGCCGTAGAGCCCTTCCAGCTCGTCGCGGGTCGCGTTGAACCCGTTCTCGCCGGTCCGCTCCAGCGGTTCCAGCGTGTCCCCCGCAAGACGGTCGACCTGCGCTTCCTCCGGCTCCGCCGGAGACGCCCCGTTCGCGGCCCCGGCGCCGGTCTCCCCGGCATACCATCCGCCGACCGCGCAAAGATTGAGCGCCTGGGCAAGGCCCATGAAGCCGCCGTCCGAGGTGTTGCCTGCGGCGTAAAGGCCGGGGACCGTCGTCGCGCCGTCCCCGGCCACGCGTACGCCCGCGCCGCCGAGCGTCCCGCTCTGGAACGGCAGCATGGTGACGAAGGGTATGCGGTCCTCGCTCGGGTCGTAGCCGGCGCGCTCATAGGTGTTGAGCACGATCGGGACGACCTGCTTGTAGAGTCGCATGTCCTCCGGGGTGAGGTGGGTGGCGTCCTTGTAGATCGGCCCGCGGCCTTCTCCGTACTCGCGAATCACCGCGCGCGCGAGGCGGAAGCGGCGGATGCGGTCGCCGCCGGCGATCTCGGTCCCCTCGTCGTTGGAGAAGCGCACCCCGAGCCCGGCGCCCATCTCCAACCCCGGGGCGGAATAGAACTCGGCCGGGATCACGCCCCAGCCGGCGAGGAACTCCATCTTCGAGAGCTGCGCGCCGGCCCGATAGGCGGCCGCCACGCCGTCGCCGGTGCAGTTGACCGGCATGCCGTGGAAGCCCGCGCCGGCGCGCGGATAGGGGATATGCACCGGGCCGGTGCAGAGGATGGTCGAGGTCGCGCGGAAGACGTGGATCTCGCCCTCGATCGTGCCGACGCCGAGCGCGCCGATCACCCTCCCGTCCGTCGGGTGCTTGCCGTCCGAGGTCAGTAGCTCGGTGACCATCACGCGATTCACTATCTCGACGCCGCGGCGCAGGGTCTCGTTCCGGAGCGCCATCATGAATTGCGGGCCGCCCTCGGCCATCATCGCGTTGACCGGGAAAAGCGGGCCCACCGCCATGTCGACGCGCTGGATCCTGCCCTTGTCCTTGATCCACTTAACGCCCCAGCCGTCCATCGCCTGCAGCAGGTCGCCGGTGACCCGGATTCCCTTGCGCAGCGCGGTGATGTTGACCATCGGGTTGGTGTGCGCCTTGACCCAGCGGTCGAGATCGTCGCCTTCCATGTAGGCTTGGAAGACGCCCGAAGCGAGCGAGCTGGTGCCGCTCCGCCCGTAGAACCCCTTGTCGACCAGCATCACGCGGACGCCTGTTTCGCTCGCCCGGATCGCGGCGCAGGCGGCCGCCACGCCGCCGCCCACCACCAGGACGTCGGCCTCGTGAACGAAAGTTTCGGGCATACGGGAACTTCAACTGACGGTTCGGTTCGGGGCTTCGGTGGTAATGGCTGGGGCCGGACCTGTCAAACGCCGCGCTGGAGCGGCCGGCCACCGTTGAGACCGCCCCCGCGCATCGCGGGGAAATGCAAGATCGGCTATCGAAAGGGGGGCGAATAAAGGATGCCGCCGTCCCGATAGAGGGCGCTGAGGCCCCGCGGCAGCCGGAGCGGGCTCCCGGTGCCCAGATACTTCTCGAAAATCTCCGCGTAGTTGCCCTCCGCCCCAATCGCGCGGACCGCCCAGCGCGGATCGAGGCCCAGCATCCTGCCCATCGAGCCTTCCGTGCCCAGCATTCGGTTGATCTCGGGACGCTCGGTCCCCTTTGCCATCTCGGCCACGTTCGCCTGGGTCACGCCAAGCTCTTCCGCGGTGATGAGGGCGTTGAGTACCCAGCGCGCGATATCCGCCCACTGGTCGTCGCCCTGGCGCACCAGCGGCCCGAGCGGCTCCTTGGAGATGATCTCCGGGTACACGATGTGTGCGTCCGGGTCATCGAATGTGGATTTGGTGGCCGCCAGGCCCGAAACGTCCGTCGTGTAGACGTCGCAGCGCTCCGCCCGGTAAGCCGCGCGGGCCTCGGCGTTGGTTTCCAGCGGCACCGGCTCGTAAGTGATGCCGTTGATCCGGAAAAAGTCCGCGAGGTTGAGCTCGGTCGTCGTGCCGGTCTGGATGCAGATCGAGGCGCCGTCGAGCTCTTTGGCGCTCTTCACGCCCAGGTCTCTCCGGCCGATGAAGCCCTGACCGTCATAGTAGTTGATGCCCACGAAGGTGAAGCCGAGGTCGACATCGCGGGAAAACGTCCACGTCGTGTTGCGCGACAGGACGTCGACTTCCCCCGAGGCCAATGCCGGGAACCGTGTCTTGCCGGTCAGCGTGACGAAGGAAACCTTTTCCGGATCGCCCAGCACCGCCGCCGCCAGCGCCCGGCAATAGGCCGCCTCGAAGCCGGACCATTTTCCGCTGTCGTCGGTGTAGGAGAAGCCCTGCAGGCCGGGATTGATGCCGCATCTGAGCCGGTCCTCCGCCCGCACGTTGTCGAGGGTCGCCGCCTGACCCGGAAGCCAGGCGGCGATCGCCAGCACGGCGGCCAGCACAAGGGTGCCGGCGAGCGTTCTCGATCTCATGACCGTCTCCGTATACAGGTATCGAGTTGAAGGGCCGGATCCGAGCGGCGGCAACACGTTACCGGGGAGTTCGGCCCACGGACAGAGCGCGAAGATGGTCCGCGGGGTGCCCTGCGCCGGAACGAAGTCACCTTTCTCGGCCTCCATGATCGGCTCAAGTCCTTTTGGACATGGCCGATGGAGATGTATGTGTCGGCGACCACGACCTCCGGTGGGTTGTTTCCGGTGGTTCTGAGGCCCCGAACATCGGCGTTGGGCGCCCGAAGCCTGCCTCGATGCATGTTGGAACGCCCGCGGCCCCGTTCCAGTACGCGGGGCAAGGCATTACGAGTAGCCCGCCGCGACGCGGGAATCCCACGCCCGTCGTCCGGCAGGTCTTGGGAATCCACGAAAACGGGAAGTGGTGCCGCCTGTAGGACTCGAACCTACGACCCCCGCATTACGAATGCGATGCTCTACCAGCTGAGCTAAGGCGGCGGCGGGGCGGTACTAGCGTATATCGACCGGGCGGTCCAGATCGAAACCGGCGCCGGCCGGTCAGTTTCCGGACGGGCGGGTTTGGGCGAAGGCGGCGTCTCCGGTGGGGACCGGCGGCGGCGCGGAGGCATCGACCATTTCCGTGCCGCTTGCCGGCGGCATGGCTTCCGCCGCGCCCTCACGGACATGCTCCGGCGTCCCCCAGGCGAGGCTCGCGAAGCTCTCGCAGCGGCCGCAGACCGGGGTCCAGTGGCGCCACACCGCGCCGCAGTCCCCGCACACCCAGGCCGGATCGGGCGCCGCCTCGGCGGCCGCCACCAGCCAGCGCCGTGCCGCTTCGGTCTCGCCGTGCTCGGCTTCCTCGGCATCGGCGCGGAGCCGGCACAGCCGGGCATCGCGATGCCCGGCGGCCTCGGTCTCCTCGAAATGCTTGCGCGCGGTCGCCCACAGCTTCGCCTCGACCGCCGCGGCGGCCAGCGCGAGGTGACTTTCCGCATGGCCGGCGTTGTGGGCGGCGAGGCGTTCCATCCGCCGCATCTGGCCGATCGCATCCTCGTCGGCGTGAGCCGAGAGGTAGAGCCGCGCGAGCTCCGGATGCGGGTTGTGGGTCCAGGCGTCCTGAATCAGCTTCCCTGCCTGCCGCTTGCGGCCGCCGCCGATCAGCAGCCCGGCGTGGCGGAGCGTCGCGGGCAGGAAGTCGGGGTCGAGGCCGCTCGCCCGTTTCGCGAAGTCCAGCGCCGCCTTTGCCTCGCCTGCCTCGCCGGCGGCGCCGGAACAGGCGAGCAGCACGACCACCCTGCGCCGGCGGCCGTCCTCGCCCGTGAGAATGCCGTGCCGGATCGCCGCCTCCAACGTGGTCAAGGCCTCCCGCCAGAGGTTCTGTCCGATCTGGAGATCGAGCAAGGTGGTCGCTGCCCAGGGCGTTTTCGGCCGGATCGCGTAGGCGCGTTTCGCATATTCGAGCGCCGCTGCTTCGTCGCCCTCCTTCCGGGCCGCCAGGATCAGGCCGCGCAGCCCGAGGAACGCCGTCTCCGGCCGGTCCAGCATGTCGGCAAAGTGCTTCCGCGCGGCGGCCTCGTCACCGATCAGCTGGGCCGCCTGCGCGGTGAGCAGCTTGGTCAGCGGCGGATCGCCGAGCAGCTTCTCGGCGCGGGCGGCGAGCTTGCGCGCCTCCTCCGCCTCGCCGGCGGCGACCGCGACCAGCCCCCGGGTCAGGGTACGGTAGCCCTTCTCGCGCCTTGACATGCGCCGCCAGAACAGGAGGCGCCGCGGCACCCCCCACAACGCCCATACTCCGCGGTAGAGGATCGCGGTTGCGATGGCGACGGCGGCGATCGCGCCGATCAGCACCGCGACCGAGCTGTCGACCCTCCATCCGCGCCATTCCAGCGTCGCCGAGCCCGGGTTGTCGGCAAGCCACACCGCGCCGGCGATCAGGGCCGCGATCGCGACCGCCCAGAGGATCAGGCGGCGCGTCATCCCGCTCCTCCGGCGGCGGCGAAACGCTCGACCGCGCGGCGGCTGAGACCGGCGATTGCCGCATCGATGGCCGCGCGGGCCTTGGCGCTTTGCCGCCACTTGCCGTATACCTTGCCCGGCGCGCCTTCGAGTTCTTCGAGAGCGGCGGCGGCGGCGGCGAGGTCGCCGGCCGCGAGTCGGTTCTCCGCCCGGGCGATCGCGGCGAGCGCGCCATCGCCCTCTTCCGCCCCCTCGCCGACCCGGCGGACCGTCACGACGCGGGAGAATCGCGCGGCGGTCCGGTTCAGCCAACCCCCTTCCTCCGACGCGAGATCGGCTTGTGCGGCCCTGGCGGCGAGTTCCGGAAACTGCGCTTCGAGCGCCGCCCGTGTCGGGACGCCCTTGCGCGCAACTTCCGCGAGCGGGGCGGCGGCTTCCTCTATCCGGGGATCGCCCGCCGCCGCCTTGATAACGAGGTCGAGTTCGACGTCGAAGGGGCGGGAACCCGCCGCCGCCTCGCGCAACTGTCCGACGGCGAGCAGCAGAGCGTCCCCCTTACGCGTCCGGTTGGACTCCGACAGCCGTTTCAGATCGGCCTCGATCCCCTCGACCCTGGCGTCCGCGGACTCAACCTTTCTGGCGAGTTCCGGGTCGCCGGCGGCTTCGAGCCGCGCGATCCGCTCGGTCATGCGTCCCAGCTCGGCGGCGAGGCGCGCATTCTCCGCCAGCAGGGCGGCAAGCGCCGGAGAGGACCCGGCCCCTTCGACGCCCGACGGCGCTCGGGCGCTCGCGGCCGCCACGCGCTCGAACGCCTCGAGCCGGCTCGCCAGTGCGTCCACCCGTTCGACCAGCGGGTCGATACGTTTGTCCGGCGCGGTCGGGCCGGGTGCCGGTCGGGTTTCCAGCGCCTCGATGCGGGTACCCAGCCGTGCCGCTTCCGATCGCGGCAGGGCGGCCTTCGCCGTCGCCGCCGTGGCGGCAGAGTGCCCGTCCAGCCGGGCGACCGTGCTTTCCAGGGCCTCGATGCGCGCTCCGAGGGATGCCAGCTCCGGATCCGGCGACGGTTCCGCGTCTTCGAACATTCCGGTCACCGCGCGCGGCATGAGCGGCGCGACGAACTGCCAGCCGACCACGACGGCAACGACGACCGCGACGGCTACACCTCCAGCCCAGAGCGCCCGCCGCCGCCAGCGCGCTCCCGGCGAAGCGGCGCCGGCGCCCCAGGGCTGAGGCTCGTCGCTGTCCGTATCGGGTGCGTCGTCCGGCGGAAGATTGCGGTCGTCGGGATCGGCCATGTCAGACCTTCATCCGGTCGGGTTGCCGCTGCCCGTCACGCACCGTCGGGATCGCCGCCAGCAGGGAGGGCAGATCCGGCCGGGCCGCGCGGCGGATCGCGCGCCAGGGAAGCGCCGCCACGGCCTCGGCAACCTGTTCCGACAGGCAGATAGCAGTGATCCGGCCGCACCACCGATCCGCCCGCTCCTCGCTCAGGGTCTTGGCGAAGGCGCCGGCGGCGCCGGCGGAAAGGAAGAGCGCGAATGCGATGCCGCCTGTGGCCAGCAGTTCTCGCACGCGCTCAGGGAGCGGTGCCGGTACCGCCCTGTACAACACTTCCGGTTCCGCCTTGAAACCCTGTGCCCCAAGCGCTTGGCACAGCGTACCCCCCGCCGCCTCGCCGGCGGCGTGAATCAGGCGGCCGGCAGCGGGGTCGAGCATGGAAGCGGAAAGCCGCACCAGATCGTCCGAAGCGCCGTTGGCGCTCGCGACCGACCGGAACCCGGCCTCGCGGGCAAGCGCCGCCGTCGAGTCTCCGACGGCGAGCAGCGGGATGTCGCGAACGGCGGTTGCGTCTGCAAGCGCGCGCACCCCGTTGCGGCTCGTCACAAGGAGGGCTTGTACGTCGTCGAGCTCGAGCGGCCCCCGCACGAACCGTTCGATCGCGGTCACCGGCGCGACGACCGGCTCTATCCCCATCGCCTCCAGCCGCGCGGCGGTATCGGCCACGTCTTCCGCGGGCCGGGTCACCAGGGCGCGAAGCGGATCGGTCATCGTAGCCTCACGCGCCCGCGAAATGGGCCGGGGTGGCGCGGGCGCGGAGTTCGCGCGCGGCATCGCTGCCCATGGCGGCGGCGTCGGCGCGGTCCCCGTTGCGTTCGGCTTCCAGCAGATCGTTGCCGTCGGGACGGACCAGGATCGCGCGCAACGACAGCGAGTCTCGTTCCGGGAGGGCGAGCGCCGCGATCGGGGTCCGGCACGATCCGTCGAGCCCGGCGAGCAGGGCGCGCTCCGCCGCTGCCGCGTCCGCGCTGTCTTCGTCGTCGACCGAGCGTAGAAGCTCGCGGGCGGCGGTATCGCCGGCGCGGCATTCGATCCCGATGATTCCCTGGCACACCGCGGGCAGCATGACGCCCGGGTCAAGCACGGAATGCGCCCGGTGGGCGAGTCCGAGCCGGTCGAGCCCGGCGAGCGCGAGCAGGGTTGCGTCCGCCTCGCCGTTCTCGAGCTTGCGCAGCCGGGTCTGCACGTTGCCCCGGAACGTCACCACCTTGAGGTCGGGGCGGGCATGGCGGATCAGCGCGCCCCGGCGAAGCGAGGCGGTGCCCACCGCCGCGCCCCGGGCGAGCCCCGCGAGTCCCCGGGACCCTGCGCCCGCGTCGGCCGCGATCAGCGCGTCGCGCGGATCGGCGCGGGGGAGGACCGCGCCGATGACCAGCCCTTCGGGGAGTCGGGTCGGCATGTCCTTCATCGAGTGCACGGCGACGTCGATCCGCCCCTCCATGAGGGCTTCCTCGATCTCCTTGGTGAAAAGGCCCTTGCCGCCGATTGCCGAAAGCGAGCCCTGCAACATCCGGTCGCCCGTGGTATGGATGACCTCGACCGAGATCGCGCCCGCGAGCGCGGGATCGGCCGCAACGAGACGGTGGCCGACCTCGTCGGCCTGGGCGCGAGCGAGCGGGCTGGCGCGTGTTCCGATCTTGATCCGGGCGCTCATCGCAGACCGCAGACAATCCCTCGTCAAATGGGATCATAGGCGAATCGATGTCAAACAAGGCCAAGAAGGTGACGGGACCGCGGGAAGGGCCATGAGCTTGGTTCTCGGCATCGAGACGAGCTGCGACGAGACCGCTGCGGCATTGGTCGACGACCGCCGCGCGATCCTGGCCGAAATCGTGCGCGATCAGCTCGACGCGCATCGTGACTATGGCGGGGTGGTGCCCGAGATCGCGGCGCGGGCGCATCTGGAGGTCGTCGACCGCGTGGTCGCGCGCGCGATGGACGATGCCGGGGTCGGGTTCGACGCGCTCCACGGAGTGGCGGCCACCGGCGGGCCGGGGCTGATCGGCGGCGTCATCGTCGGGGTGATGACCGGAAAGGCGATCGCCGCTGCGCACGACCTACCCTTTTTCGCCGTCAACCATCTCGAAGCCCATGTGCTTACTCCGAGGCTGACCGATGAGGTCGAGTTCCCTTATCTCGCGCTGCTGGTCTCCGGCGGGCACTGCCAGTTCGTCGCCGTCGAGGGGGTGGGGCGCCACCGGCTTCTCGGCGCCACCGTCGACGACGCGGTAGGCGAGGCCTTCGACAAGGTGGGCAAGATGCTGGGGCTCGGCTATCCCGGCGGTCCGGCGGTCGAGCGCGCCGCGGAAGAAGGAGACGCCGAGCGCTTCGCCCTGCCCCGTCCCCTGCGAGGCCGGGAAGGGTGCGATTTCTCGTTCTCCGGGCTCAAAACCGCCGTCCGCCATATCGTCGAACGCCTGCCGCCCGGACCGCTCGCGGAGGAGGATGTCGCCGACCTTTGCGCCGCCTTCCAGCAAGCGGTGGCCGACGTGATGGCGGACCGCTGCGCCAACGCGATCGCGCTCTTCCGCGACCGTTGTCCCCGGGGCGCAACCCTGGTCGCGGCGGGCGGCGTGGCCGCGAACCGGTCCTTGCGCGCTAGAGTCGAAGCCGTCGCGGCCGATCACGGGCTTTCCTTCGTCGCCCCGCCGCCCCGGCTCTGCACCGACAACGCGGCGATGGTCGCCTGGACAGGCATCGAGCGGCTGGCGCTGGGCTGTTTGGACGGCCTCGACTTCGCGCCGCGGCCCCGCTGGCCGCTTGAAGAGCTGAACGCCGGCTGAGGGCGTTGCGGACGCCGCGTCCGATGACGACAATCGCCCCGCCCTCAATCGTGGATTCGACGATGCCCCATATACCCGAGCCCGCAGGCGGGGCCGGATGACCCTGCCGCTCGACGGTTTCCGCGCGCTCGACCTGAGCTCCGTCGTGCTCGGCCCGCTTGCCACTCAGGTGCTCGGCGATCTGGGCGCCGAGGTGATCAAGATCGAATCGCCCGAGGGCGACACCACGCGGCGCACCGGACCGCAGCGTTCGCCCGGCATGGCGGCGCTGTTCATGGGGGTTAACCGGAACAAGCGCTCGGTCGTCCTCGACCTCAAGCAGGCGGCGGCGCGGGACGCCTTGTGGCGGCTGATCGACGGCGCCGACGTGTTCCTCCACTCGATCCGGCCGCAGAAGCTCGCCAGGCTCGGCTTCGATCACGAGAGCGTTTGCGCCCGGAATCCCCGCATCGTCTATGCCGGGCTGCACGGCTATCGGACCGACGGCCCCTATGGCGGCCAGCCCGCGTATGACGACGTGATCCAGGGGCGAAGCGGCAGCGCCGACCTGATGGCGCGGCTAGTGGGCGAGCCGCGCTACATGCCGACCATCATGGCCGACAAGACCTGCGCCCATGTCGCGGCCTATTCCGTCATCGCGGCGCTGCTCGCGCGCGAGCGCACCGGGCGCGGTCAATTCGTCGAGATCCCGATGTTCGAAACCATGGCGGCGTTCAACCTGACCGAGCACATCTACGGCCGCGCCTTCGATCCGGCGGAGGCGGAGATGGGCTATCCGCGCGTGCTGGTCCCGTGGCGCCGGCCCTATCCGACGGCGGACGGGTATATCTGCATGCTCGCCTATACCGACGAGCAATGGCGGCGCTTCTGGCGCGAGGTGGGAAGGCCGGAACTGATCGACGATTCGCGCTTCGACACGCTGAAGAGCCGGAGCGACAACATCGACGAGGTCTACCGCATTGCCGGCTCGTGCCTCGGCGAACGGACGAGCGCCGAATGGGAGCAGGTTTTCGAACGGCTGGAAATTCCCGCCGCGCCGGTCGCCACGCTCGAAGAGCTGATGGAGGACCCGCATCTCGAGTCGGTGGGGTTCTTCCACCGCCTCGACCATCCGAGCGAGGGCGGAATTGTGCTGACCGACCCGCCGGTCCGGTTTTCCGGCGCTCGCGATGAAGAGGGGATCAGGCGTCTGCAGCCGCGGTTCGGCGAGCATTCCGCCGAGGTGCTGGCGGAGGCCGGGCTGGGCGAAAACGAGATCGCCGCCCTGTTCGCCGCCGGCGCATCGCATGACGGGCGCTGCGACAGGGAAGGAGAAGAGCGATGAAGACCATCGGCATCGGGTTCTACTGGGACGACCTTTCCGTCGGCGACCGGTTCCGCACCCTCAACCGGACCATCACCGAGCCCGATATCGTGGGTTTCATCGGGGTGACCGGCATGGTCGAGACGATCTTCACCGACCTCTCGTTCAACGAGGCCGGGCACGGCGCGATCCAGGGCCGGGTGGTGCCGGCGGCCTGCACCTACACGATCGTCGAGGGGCTGTTGTGCCAGTCGGCGATGCAGACCACCGGCCTCGCGCTGCTGGAGGTCGAGAAGAAGGTTCTCAAGCCCGTTTTCGCCGGCGACACCGTCCACGCCGAGGTCGAGGTCGCCGCGATCCGCCCGACCAGCAAGGGCAATCGCGGGATCGTGACCACGGCCAACGACGTCATCAACCAGAACGGCGAGACGGTGATGACCTACCGTGCCGTGCGGATGATGGCGGGACGGCCGGAGGACAAGGCATGAGGATCGTCAACATCCATCAGGCCAAGGCTCAACTCTCCCGGTTACTGGCGCAGGTCGAGGCGGGCGAGGAGGTTTTGATCGCCCGCCGCGGAAAACCGGTCGCGCAGCTCGTCGCCTGCAAGCCTCGGAATAAGCGGCAGCCCGATGTCCTCAAGGGAAAGATCGTCGTGCCCGAGGACTTTTTGGAACCGGTGCCGGAAGACGAGTTAAAGGGCTGGGAAGGCGCGTAGCCTCCCCGTCAGCCCCGCCTACCGGAACAGCGCTTCGCCCTTCATGTCCTTGTAAAGGTGGGCGACCTGTTCGGCGTAGCCGTTGTAGAGCAGGGTGGGGACGCGCTGGCCGGTGCCGAGCTGCCTCTCCGTCGCCTGGCTCCAGCGCGGATGATCGACCTCCGGATTGACGTTGGCCCAGAAGCCGTACTCGTTGCCCGCGATCTCCTCCCAGAAACTGACCGGGCGCTTGTCGGTGAAGGTGAAGCGCGTGATCGACTTTATCGACTTGAAGCCGTATTTCCACGGCACCGCGAGGCGAAGCGGCGCGCCGTTCTGCTTGGGCATCGGCTTGCCGTAGGCGCCGGTGGCGATGAAGGCGAGCTCGTTTGTCGCCTCCTCGATCGTCAGCGCTTCCAGATAGGGCCAAGGATACCAGACCTGGCGCTGCCCGGTGGCGACCGAGGCGTCGTGGAACCCGCGCATTTCCAGATACTTCGCGCCCGCCGACGGCCGCGCCATGGCGACCAGGGCCTCGAGGGCGAAACCGCTCCACGGCACCGCGATCGACCACGCCTCGACGCAGCGGTGGCGGTATAGACGCTCTTCCAGCGGCATCTTCCGGATCAGGTCGTCGGCATCGACGGTGAACGGCTTCTCCACCATGCCGTCCACGGTGACCGTCCAGGGCCGGGTCTTGAGCTTCTGCGCGGCCTTCCAGATCTGCTTGTGCGACCCGAACTCATAGAAATTGTTGTAGGTGGTGACGATCTTCTCGTCGGTCACCGGCCGGTCGAGCCGGTAGCGCGGGTTGCGCTTGGCCGGGTAAAGCCCGCTCGTCGCCCAGGCGGACCCCGCGAACCCGATCCCCGACACCGCGAGAATCGGTCCGGCCGCGAGCGCCTTCACCAACTCCCGCCGTTGCCGGAACTTGTCCTCCGGCGTCGCCGCGGACTCGGCCAGTTCCCAGCTTCGCTTGGTCCTTATTGGCATCGTTCCGTCCTCCGGCGGGAGTCCTCGACCCCGCCTTTTGCTAGTTCGCCTCGTCGGCCTCCTTGCGGGCCTCGATCACCTGGTCGGCGAGCCGCCCCGTCAGCTCTTGCAGGCGGTCGAAGGAGAACCGGTAGGTAGCGACCCCCTGGCTCAGCGAGCGCAACTCGATGATCAGGTCGACGATGTCCGAGCTTGGGATATTGGCCTCCACCGTATCCCAGCCCTTCCAGCCCTCCTTGGGCGCGAAGCCGAGGATCTGGCCGCGCCGGCCGCTGATCAGCCCGTGCACCTTGTTGGTGGAATCCGTCGGCACGTCGATCTCGACCTTCGATATGGGTTCGAGCAGGACCGGGCCGCATTTGGGCATGCCCTCGGTCATCGCCACCCGGGCGGCGAGCTTGAAGGACATTTCGTTGCTGTCGACCTGGTGGAACTGCCCGTCGGTCAGCCGTACCGCGAAATCCACGACGGGAAAGCCGAGCGGCCCGCGTTCCGCGTATTCCTTAACGCCGGCCTCCACGGCGGGGATGAACTGCTTCGGGATGGCGCCGCCGACGATCTTGTCGGTGAATTCGAACCCCTCCCCGCGCGGCCTCGGCGAGATATCGACATGGACGTCGCCGAACATCCCGTGACCGCCGGTCTGGCGCTTGAAGCGGCCGTGCTGCGAGACCGTTTTGCGGATGGTCTCCTTGTAGGGCACGCTCGGCGGCGCGGCGACGGCGGACACGTTGTACCGTCCCTTCAGCTTCTCAAGCGAGACCTGGAGGTGGATTTCGCCCTGGCCCCACAGAACCATCTCGCGGGTGTCGGCGTTCTGTTCGTAGCTCACCGAGGGGTCTTCCTCGTTCAGGCGTTGCAGCGCGCCGGTGAGCTTGACCTCGTCGTTGCGGTTCTCGGGCGAGATGGCGCGCGAATAGACAGGTCCGATAGGCTCGGGCCAGTCGACGCCGTTCGCATCGCCGTCCCCGTCGACAAGCAGATCGCCCGTCCTGACTTCGTCCATGCGGCCGAGCGCGGCGACCGCCCCCGGTCCGGCGTTGGCGATCTTGTTCTGCTGACCGCCCATCAGCGATTGCAGGCTGCCGACCCGCTGTCCGTTCAGGGTCATTCCCTCGTTTACCGATCCCGAGAGGACGCGGGCGAGGGAGAGTTTCCCCGCGTGCTGGGCGTGGTAGGTCTTGAACACCTGCGCCGCGGCCCCGCCGCCGGGCTCGACCCCGAGCCTCTCGATCGCGGCGTCGAGCCCCGGCGCCTCGTGCCGCAGCGCCTTGAACAGGCGCCTGACGCCGTAATCCTGCTCGGCCGAACCGATCAGCACCGGCACGACATCGGCCGCGCGCACGCCCTCGGTCAGGTAGCCGTAAACCTCCTCGATATCGGGAACCTCGTCTTCCAGAAGCTTTTCCAGCAATTCGTCGTTGAAGTCGGCGAGCGCCTCCAGCATCGATTCCCGGGTCAGCTCGTATTCATCGGCGACGGAGTCCGGCATGTCGATGCGCTCCGAGCCGGCGCCGGCAGCGTATCTGTAGGCCCGCCCGCTGATCAGATCGACGTAACCCGAAACCGTCTCGCCTTCGCGGATGGGGATCTGGCGCAACACCAGAGGCGCGTGCTCGACGGAACGCAGCGCCTCGTACACCGCGGAGACCGGCTCGGTGATGGTGTCGATCTTGTTGATGAAGACCATGTGGGGGATGCCGCGGTCGGCGAGAGCCTTGAACAGCGGCGCGAGGGTCATCGCACGCTCGGTCGAGGGCTCGTAAACCACCACCGCCAGGTCGGCGACCATCAGAGCGTTCAACGCCTCCTGCCGCATCTCGATCGAGCCCGGGCAGTCGAGGAAGGTCCACTCGTCGTCGAGATAGGAAGTCGAGCCAACCGAGATCTCGACCGACATCTGGCGGGCGCGCGCTTCCGGCGCGGAATCGCCCACGGTGTTGCCTTCCTTGATCGAACCCTTGCGGTGAATCCCCCCCGACACCGAGAGCAGGCTCTCCATCAGGGTGGTCTTGCCGCTCAGATAGGGTCCGACTAGTGCCACGCAGCGTGGCCCGGAAGCGCTCGCCATGTTCTTCTCCCTTGGCCGAAATGCGTTCTCGGAAGCGTGCCCCACCGCCTTCGCGGGGCGGGCATCTCGTTCGTCCGCGAACGCGGTAATGTTTCAGCGCGGCCGGCCCGAATCAAGACCCTTGCGGGTGCTGGGTCTCGGTCAGGCGAGCGCCGCGCAGGCTCTCTGGATGCGCCGGCACGCCTCCTCCAGTTCTTCGTTCGAGGCGGCGTAGGAGATGCGGAAATAGGGCGAGAGCCCGAACGCGGCCCCCTGCACCGCGGCGACACCCTCGGATTCGAGCAGGTAGGTGACGAAATCGGTGTCGTCGCCGATCATCGCGCCGTCCGGCGTCTTGCGGCCGATCGCGCCCGCGCAGGAGATGTACAGGTAGAACGCGCCCTCCGGCGTACCGCAGCGCAGGCCGCTCGCCTGGTTGAGCATCGAGATGCAGAGGTCGCGCCGCTGCTGGAACATCCGTGCGTTCTCCGCGAGGAAATCCTGCGGCCCGTTGAGCGCCTCGACCGCCGCCGCCTGGCTGATCGAGGAGGTGTGGGTCGAGCTCTGCGACTGCACCACCGTCATCGCCCGGATCAGCTCCTTCGGCCCCGCCGCGTAGCCGAGCCGCCAGCCGGTCATGCAATAGGCCTTGGAGACGCCGTTGACCGTCAGCGTCCGGTTCTTGAGCGAGGGGTCGACCGCGGCCGGGGTGGCGAAGGAGAACCCGTCATAGACGATGTGCTCGTACATGTCGTCGGTCAGGATCCAGACGTGCTCGTGCCGGCCGACCACCTCGCAGAGCGCGGCCAGCTCGTCGGCGGTATAGGCCGCGCCGCTGGGGTTGCTCGGCGAGTTGATCAGCACCCACTTGGTGCGGGGGCCGATCGCGGCTTCCAGGTCTTCCGGCGCGATGCGGAAGCCGAGCTCCTCCTTGCCGTCGACGAACACGGGCGTGCCGCCCGCCAGCAGCGTCATATCCGGGTAAGAGACCCAGTAGGGCGTCGGAATGACAACCTCGTCGCCCTCGTCGAGGGTTGCGACGAAGGCGTTGTAGAGAACCTGCTTGCCGCCACAGGAGACGATCACCTCGTCCGGGGCGTAGCCCAGCCCGTTCTCGCGCTCCAGCTTGCCGCAGATCGCCTCGCGCACCGCCATGGTGCCCGGGATCGGGGTGTAGCGGGTGTCGCCCTCCCGGATCGCCCGAATCCCCGCTTCCTTGACGTTGTCCGGGGTCTCGAAATCGGGCTCGCCGGCGCCCAGGCCGATGATGTCCCGCCCCGCCGCCTTAAGCTCCAGCACCTTGCCGGTGAGCGCGTTGGTGGGCGACGGCTTGATGCGGGAAAGGCGCTCGGCGAGGATCGACATCGAGATGCTCCGGGGGCGTGGGCTGGTCGTCCGCAACCTAGGTCGGGCGCGACTCCTGTTCAACCCGCCCGCCGGGCGCCTATATTCGAGCCATGACCGTCGCCGTCGCCGAACGCCCCAGCGCCGATCCCGGGGCCCCGTTCGAGGTCGTCTCCGGCTTCCAGCCGGCCGGCGACCAGCCGCAGGCGATCGCCGAGATCGTCGTCGGCATCGACAAGGCCGATCGCGACCAGGTGCTGCTCGGCGTTACCGGTTCGGGCAAGACTTTCACCATGGCGCACGTCATCCAGCAGATCGCGCGGCCGACGCTGATCCTTGCCCCCAACAAGACGCTCGCCGCCCAGCTCTACGGCGAGATGCGCGGCTTCTTCCCCAATAACGCGGTCGAGTATTTCGTCTCCTACTACGACTACTATCAGCCCGAGGCCTACGTCCCGCGCAGCGACACCTATATCGAGAAGGATGCCTCGATAAACGAGCAGATCGACCGGATGCGCCACTCCGCCACCCGGTCGCTCCTCGAACGGCGCGACGTGATCATCGTCGCCAGCGTTTCCTGCATCTACGGCATCGGCTCGGTCGAAACCTATTCGGAGATGACAATCCGGCTCGAGAAGGGCCAGAGGGTCGAGCTCGGCGCGCTGCTCAAGCGGCTGGTGGAGCTTCAATACCGGCGCAACGACGCCAACTTCGTGCGCGGCACCTTCCGGGTGCGCGGCGACTCGGCCGAGATCTTCCCGGCCCATTACGAGGACCGCGGCTGGCGGCTGTCGCTGTTCGGCGACGAAATCGAGTCGATCCACGAGTTCGACCCGCTGACCGGCGAGAAGGCGGCCGAGCTGGAAAGCGTCACCGTCTACGCCAACAGCCACTACGTCACCCCGCGCCCGACGCTCCAGCAGGCGATCAAGCACATCAAGGTCGAGCTCGCCGAGCGCCTTGAATGGTTCCGCGGCAACGGCATGCTGCTGGAGGCCGAACGACTCGAACAGCGCACCAATTTCGACCTGGAGATGATGCAGACCACCGGCCAGTGCGCGGGCATCGAGAACTATTCCCGCTTCCTCACCGGCCGCCGGCCCGGCGAGCCGCCGCCGACCCTGTTCGAGTACCTGCCCGAGGATTCTTTCCTCATCGTCGACGAGAGTCACGTCACCGTGCCGCAGCTCGGCGGCATGTTCCGGGGCGACTTCAACCGCAAGTCCACGCTATCCCAGTACGGTTTCCGGCTGCCGTCCTGCGTCGACAACCGCCCGCTCAAGTTCGAGGAGTGGGATGCGATGCGTCCGCAGACGATCTTCGTCTCCGCGACGCCCGGACCATGGGAGCTGGAACGGACCGGCGGCGCCTTCGTCGAGCAGGTGATCCGGCCTACCGGGCTCATCGATCCGGTCTGCGAGATCCGCCCCGTCGAGCACCAGGTCGAGGACCTGATGGCCGAGTGCCGCGACGCGGCGGCGCGAAGTCAGCGCGTGCTGGTCACCACCCTGACGAAGCGCATGGCCGAGGATCTGACCGAATACCTCCAGGAGTCGGGTATCCGTGTGCGCTATCTGCACTCCGACATCGACACGTTGGAGCGGATCGAGATCATCCGCGACCTCAGGCTCGGCGCGTTCGACGTGCTGGTGGGGATCAACCTCCTGCGCGAGGGGCTGGATATCCCCGAATGCGCGCTGGTGGCGATCCTGGACGCGGACAAGGAAGGCTTCCTGCGCTCGCAGACCTCGCTGATCCAGACCATCGGCCGGGCCGCGCGCAACATCGACGGGCGCGTCGTGCTTTACGCCGATACAGTCACGGCGTCGCTCGAATTTGCCATCGGCGAAACCAACCGCCGGCGCGCCAAGCAGACCGCCTTCAACGAAGCCAACGGGATCACGCCGGAGAGCGTCAGAAAGGATATCGCCGACATTCTCGATACGGTTTACGAGCACGATCATGTCACCGTCGGCACGCTCGACGAGGACATGCCCAACATGATCGGGCACAACCTGCAGACCTATGTAGCCGATCTCGACAAGCGCATGAAGGAAGCGGCCGGCAATCTCGAATTCGAGGAGGCGGCCAGGCTTCGCGACGAGATCAGGCGCCTCGAGGCGACCGAGCTCGGCATCCCGTCCGGCGAAAAAAGGCTCGCCGCCAGGGTGCGCGCGGCCAAGGGAGCCAAGGGGCGCGGCCGGAAATACGGCCGAGGCAAGCGCAAGCACTGATGGGCCGCGGTCTGGAACCACACTTGCCCGAACCCCATATCGGTCGAGGCCGGGCGCCGCACCTGCCGGCGGGATTGCCGCGCACGGATCGCGCCCGTCCGTCTCTTCCTCACCACGCCCCGATGTCCAGCCGATGACATTTCTGTCCCTTGCCACAGGTTTCGTTCTCCTCTTCTTCGGAGGCGAGATGGTGGTCCGGGGCGCCGTCGCGCTGGCCCGGCGCTTCGAGGTCTCGCCGCTGGTCATCGGCCTCACCATCGTCGGCTTCGGCACCTCGCTGCCCGAGCTGCTGGTCTGCCTGAACGCGGCGCTCAGCGGCGCGCCCGGCATCGCGGTCGGCAACGTGATCGGCAGCAACCTGGCCAACATGATGCTGATTCTCGGCGTGGCGGCGCTGATCTTCCCCATCGCGGTCAACCCGAGCGCCGTGCGCCGGGACGGGCTTGTCATGGCGGCGGTCACCGCGATCTTTATCGTCGTCGCTCTCGGCGGTTCGGCCGAGCGCTACGAAGGCGCGCTGATGCTGGCGGCGCTCGGAGGCTATATCGCGCTTTCGCTGTGGCACGATGCGCGGGTCAACGGCGGATCGGCGCAACTCCACCGCGAAGAGGCCGAATCGGTGACCGGGCTGCCGACGCGGCTCTGGCAGATGGTCATCCTGGTCGTCGGCGGTTTCGCGGCGGTCGGGTACGGCGCCGACCTGCTGGTGGACGGCGCGACCTCGCTCGCCCGGGATGCGGGGGTGCCGGACGAGGTGATCGGGCTCACCCTGGTCGCGGTCGGCACTTCGCTGCCCGAGCTCGCCACCTCGATCGTCGCCGCCTATCGTCGCCACGCCGACGTTTGCATCGGCAACGTGATCGGCAGCAACATTTTCAACCTGTTCGGAATCCTCGGCGTGACGGCTCTGACGGTACCGGTGCCTTTCGCCGACAAGATCGTCGAATTCGACCTCTGGGTGCTCGGCGGGGTGACGCTGCTGTTGATTCCGCTCTTGCTCACCGGCTGGAAGCTGGCGCGCGGCGAAGCGGCCCTGCTGCTGGCGCTCTACGGTGCCTATGTCGCCTGCCAGTTCTGGGGGATGAGCGGAACCCATCCCGGCGTGGCGGCGGGCGCTTGATCCGCGGCAGCCGACAGGCGATCTTGCGGCGATGTCAGGAAACGAACCGGGTGCCGCGCTGGTCACCGGCGCCGCGCGGCGGATCGGCCGGGCGATCGCCGAAACCCTCGCGGAGCGCGGTCATCCGGTCGCGATCCATTACCGCGCCTCCGGTGACGATGCGGCCCGCGCGGTGGACGCGATAGAACGCGCCGGCGGCCGCGCGGTGGCGCTTGCGGCCGATCTCCGGGACGAATCCGAGACGCGGTCGCTCGTCGAGCGCGCGCAGGGGGCGCTGGGACCGGTCTCCGTCCTGGTCAACAACGCCTCGGTGTTCGAGCATGACAGCGTCGCCACCGCCAGCAGGGAGAGCTGGGACCGGCACATGGAGACCAATCTGCGCGCGCCCTTCGTGCTGATGCAGGCGATGGAGGCCGCGTTGCCGGCGGACCGGACCGGCAATATCGTGAACATCCTCGATGAGCGGGTGTGGAACCTGACCCAGCACTTCGTCTCCTACACCCTGGCCAAGGCAGGACTGTGGACTCTCACGCAAACGATGGCGCTTGCGCTCGCCCCGCGCATCCGGGTCAACGGGGTCGGTCCCGGGCCGACCTTGCCGAGCCCGCGGCAGAGCCCGGAGCAGTTCGCGCGGCAGGCCGGAATGATGCCGCTCGGGCGCGGCAGCGCTCCAGGAGAGGTCGCCGAGGCTGTCGAATTCATTCTCCGGGCGCCGTCGATGACCGGCCAGATGATCGCGCTCGACGGCGGACAGCATCTCGGCTGGGCCCAGCCGCCGAAGGGCTCGGCGCCGGTATCCGAATGAAGGTCCTCCACACCGCGCGCCGCTCCGCCGCCGGGGCGACGACAGGGACACGGCGAATGTTCGTCCGCGATCTGGTGCTCGACTGCCTGATCGGCGTTCACCGTTACGAGCGCGACGGACGTCAGCGGGTGAGGATCAACCTGTCGCTCGACGTGCTCGAGACTGGCCATGCCGATCGGGACCGCCTGGCCGATGTCGTCAACTACGATACGCTGGTGGTCCGGATTCGCGCGCTTGCCCAGAACGGTCACGTCAATCTCGTCGAGACTTTTGC
Organism: Alphaproteobacteria bacterium; assembly: GCA_965202835.1. GTDB lineage: Bacteria > Pseudomonadota > Alphaproteobacteria > MPNO01 > MPNO01 > MPNO01. Next base: position 626,547 of record CBDBCA010000006.1, read on the forward strand.
CGAGCGCGTCGCGTCGATCTGTCTTGAGGACGACCGGGTCCGCCGTGCTACCGTGAGGGTCGAGAAGCTCGACGTCTTCGACGACACCGAGAGCGTCGGCGTCGAGATCGAGCGGGAGAATGCCGCTTTGTAATGATCCTTATAGATTTCCGCGATGGAGCCGGAACTTACCGAAGGTTTTTTTCACAGCCCGGCAATGTCGGCCCTAACCGGTTACAATTCGGGCGGATTTTGTCCAGTGTAATGTTTCTTTAACACTTGACTTTTGATTTCCTGTTTTAAATCAATGACTTCCCGAATCTGCCTGTTTTTTGGGCAAAATGGGTAAGCCCATTGATTTTGTTGACGGACTCGCCGGGGACGGCGTTTTGTCAACAAAGTTTTCCACAGCTTCGGTGGACATTCGCGTTGGCCCAGGGCGTTTCCATGTATTTCGCGGAGACCCCGGCCGGGGACCGCAGATAGGGACTCGATGGCGGAAAGGGCGATCGGGCTGGAGGCGAGGCGGCGGGCATCGATAGACGGCCCGCTCGAAATCCGCTGGGCCGAGACTCTCGCCCGCGGCGTCGAGGCGATCTCGGCCCAAGTCCGGGTTCTGCCGGCACGGCCGGGGATCTACCGGATGCTCGACCCCGCCGGCGCGGCGCTCTATGTGGGCAAGGCGAAGAACCTGCGCAAGCGGGTGAACGCCTATACCCGTCCCGGCCGCCTGCCGCCCCGGCTGCACCGGATGATCGCCGAGACCCAGTCGCTTGAGGTGATCACCACCCACACCGAGGCCGAGGCGCTGCTCCTCGAGGCCAACCTGATCAAGGAGCACAAGCCCCGCTACAACATACTGATGCGGGACGACAAATCGTTCCCCTATATCCTGCTGACCGCCGACCACGACTGGCCGCAACTCCTCAAGCACCGCGGCGCGCAGAACCGCAAGGGCGAGTATTTCGGACCCTTCGCTTCCGCCGGCGCGGTCAACCGGACGCTGCTGACCCTGCAAAAGGTGTTTCCGCTGCGCTCCTGCTCGGATGCCGTGTTCGCCTCGCGCACCCGCCCGTGCCTGCAATACCAGATCAAGCGATGCTCCGGACCCTGCGTCGGACGCATCGACGCCGGATCCTATGACGAGATCGTCGGGCAGTCGCGCGCCTTCCTGAGCGGAAAGAGCCGCGGCCTCCAGCAACGCCTGTCGCGGCAGATGGAAGCGGCGAGCCAGGAGCAGGAATACGAGGCCGCCGCGGTCTTCCGCGACCGTATCCGGGCGCTTACCGAGATACAGGCGCATCAGGACATCAATGTCCGCTCGCTCGGCACCGCGGACGTCTTCGCGGCAGCGCAGCAGGCCGGGCAGACCTGCATCCAGGTTTTCTTCTACCGCTCGGGGCAGAATTTCGGCAACCGGACCTATTTCCCCGCCCAGGCGAGGGACGAACCGGCCGATCGCGTGTTGAGCGCCTTTGTCGGCCAGTTTTATACCGACAAGCCTCCCCCGCCATTGATCCTCTCAAGCCACCGCCCGCAAGGCGTCGAACTCCTTGCCGAAGCGCTTTCGCTGCGCGCCGCGCGCCGGGTCCGCATCGCGACGCCGCAGCGCGGCGGGCGCCGCAAACTGGTCGATCAGGCGGTCCTCAACGCCCGGGATTCGCTCGGGAGGAGGCTTGCCGGCAGCGAGGCCCAGCGCCGCCTGCTCGAACGGGTGGCCGATCTGTTCGGGCTCGACGGGCCGCCCCAGCGGATCGAGGTGTTCGACAACAGCCACATTTCCGGGACCGATGCGCTCGGCGCGATGATCGTCGCCGGGCCGGACGGCTTCCGGAAAGGCGCCTATCGCAGGTTCAACATCAAGTCGACCGACATCGCGCCGGGCGACGACTACGCGATGATGCGCGAGGTGCTTCGGCGCCGTTACGCGCGTGCGCTGCGCGAGGATCCCGGGCGCGAGAGCGGCGCTTGGCCCGACCTCGCGATCGTGGACGGCGGACCCGGCCAGCTCTCCGCCGCCGCCGAGGTCTTCGCCGATCTCGGCATAGAAGCGTTGCCCCTGGTTTCCATCGCCAAGGGCCCCGACCGCCGCGCCGGGCGGGAACGGTTCTACACCGGGGGGCGCGAGCCCTTCACCCTGCCCCCCGACGACCCGGTCCTCTATTTCATGCAGCGCCTGCGCGACGAGGCGCACCGCTTCGCGATCGGTTCGCACCGCGCGCGCCGGTCGAGAGCGATCAGGCGCTCGCCGCTCGACGAGATCGACGGCATCGGCGCGCGGCGCAAGCGCGCTCTCCTCAACCATTTCGGCTCGGCGGCGGGTGTGTCCAAGGCGGGGCTCGCCGACCTCGAGACTGTGGAAGGGATCAGCAAGTCCGTGGCGAAGCGGGTCTACGACCATTTCCACGGCGAGACCTGATCGGTCGATGGCCAATATTCCCAACCTTCTCACCCTGTTTCGGATCGCGCTGATCCCCGTGCTGGTGGCGTCGTTCTATTTCGGCGGCGATACGGCCAACCGGATCGCCTGCGCGATCTTCGTGCTTGCCGGCATCACCGACTTCCTCGACGGCTACGCCGCCCGCAAATTCGACCAGCGGTCGGCGCTCGGCCGTTTCCTCGATCCCGTGGCCGACAAGCTTCTGGTGGCGGCGGCACTTCTGATGATGGTCGGGTTTGGCCATATCGCCGGGCTCGCCGTGCTGCCCGCGCTCGTGATCCTGTGCCGGGAGATCCTGGTATCCGGATTGCGCGAATACCTCGCCGAGATCGATGTCGGCATGCCGGTCAGCGGTCTTGCCAAATGGAAAACCGCGATCCAGATGACCGCCATAGCCATCCTGTTGCTCGGCGAGGCGGGGCCGTGGGGCGTCCCGTGGGTGACGATCGGCGAGATTGGCCTGTGGGCCGCGGCCGTGCTGACATTGATCACCGGATACGACTATCTTCGGTGGGCGCTGCGCCACATCGTCCGCGGCCAGGCGGACGAAGGCGGACAGGCGTCGAAGAGCGGCGCGGGGGAATAGGCGGAGATGGCGCACGGGGCGGTGCTCGGGATTGTCGGCTGGAGCGGCAGCGGCAAGACCTCGCTGGTCAAGCAGCTGCTGCACGAGCTTGTCGAGCGCGGGATTTCGGTCTCCACCATCAAGCATGCCCATGCGGGGTTCGACATCGACACGCCGGGCAAGGACTCGCACGTTCATCGCGAGGCCGGCGCGCGCGAGGTCGTGGTCTCCTCGGTCAATCGCTTCGCCCTGATCCACGAGAACCGCGACGAGCCCGAACCCCGGATCGACGGCCTGCTGGCCCGCATGGCGCCGGTCGACCTGGTGCTGATCGAGGGCTTCAAGAGCGAGCCGCACGACAAGCTGGAAGTGCACCGCCCGGCGGTCGGCAAGCCCGCACTCTACCCGCGCGATCCCGACGTGGTGGCGCTCGCCACCGACGGGGAAGCGGCCGACGCGAAAATCCCCGTGCTCGACCTCAACGACACCGCCGCGATCGCCGACTTCATCGTCGATCATTGCGGACTCCGCCGCGCCGCCAGGGGAGCGGCCTGACGATGGCCCAGCTCTCCGACGACTGCTTCGCCTTCGGCGGCACGCTGATGACCGCCGGCGAGGCGCTCGCGCTGCTCTCCGAACGGCTCGACGTGGTCGCGGAACGCGAGACCGTTCCACTGAGGCAAGCGGGCGGCCGGATCCTCGCCGCCGACCTGACGGCGTCGTTCCCGGTTCCGCCGCACGACAACGCGGCGGTCGACGGCTACGCAGTCTATTTCGACGACCTCGACGCGGAAGGCGATACCAGGTTGCCCGTGGGCGGGCGGATCGCCGCCGGGCAAAGCTCCGACGGCCCGGCGCCGCGCGGCGAGGCGGTCCGCATCTTCACCGGCGCGCCCATGCCTCCCGGCCCCGATACGGTGCTGATGCAGGAGGACTGCGCCCGGGAAGGCGACAGCGTCGTGATTCCTCCGGGAATCAAGCGCGGCGCCAACCAGCGCGATGCCGGCGAGGACATCGAGGCGGGTTCGACGGTGCTCGAGAAGGGCCGGCGGCTGCGCGCCCAGGACGTCGGGCTTGCCGCCTCGATCGGCTGCGCGGAGCTCGAGGTCTATTCCCCGCTCCGGGTCGCGCTGTTTTCCACCGGCAACGAGATCCGCGAGGTCACCGACGATCTCCCGCCCGGCTGCGTCTACGACGCCAATCGCTACGCGCTAGCAAGCCTGCTCGACGAGCTGGGTTGCGAGGTCGACGACCTCGGCATTCTCGAGGACAGCGTCGAGGCGGTGCGCGGGGCGCTCGGCGGTGCCGCAGCGGCGCACGATCTGATCATGACCTCGGGCGGAGTTTCCACCGGCGAGGAGGATCACGTCCGCGGTGCGGTCGAGGCGCTGGGCGCGATCCATTTCTGGCGTCTCGCGATCCGCCCCGGCCGGCCGCTGGCGCTCGGCCAGATCGGCCGCGTGCCGTTCATCGGGCTTCCCGGCAACCCGGTCGCCGTGATGGTCACCTTCATGCGTTTCGCCCGCCCGGCGATCCTCCGCCTTGCCGGGGCGGCCGATGCCGACGCCGCCCCGAAGACGTTTCCGGTGCGTGCCGGCTTCGCCTACCGCAAGAAGGTCTCGCGCCGCGAGTGGCTGCGCGTGAGCCTGCACACCGACGAGGCCGGGATGCCCTACGTCACCAAGTTTCCGCGCGACGGCGCGGGTATCCTGTCCTCGATGGTAGGCTCCGATGGGTTGCTCGAACTGCCGGAGGACCTGGCGGCGGTCGAGGAGGGGGCGATGGTCGATTTCCTGCCGTTCAGCGAGGTGAGTTGATGCAGATGCTCTATTTCGGATGGGTCCGCCAGCGCATCGGCTTACCGGCCGAGACCGTCGCTCCCCCCGACGATGTCAGGGATGTCGACGGGCTGATCGACTGGCTGAGCGGCAGGAGCGAAGCCTACGCCGAGGCGCTTCGGAACCGCGACACGCTGCGCGTCGCGGTCAACCAGGAGCTTTGCGAGTTCGACGCCTCGGTGGGCGCCGGCGACGAGGTGGCGCTGTTTCCCCCGATGACCGGAGGCTGACGGTGATCCGGGTCCAGAAGGACGATTTCGACGTCGGCGCCGAGCTCGAATGGCTCACCGAACAGGCCCCCGGTTCCGGCGCCGTGAGCTGCTTCGTCGGCCTGGTCCGCGACTTCTCGGGCGGCGACACGGTGAGCGCGATGACGCTCGAACACTATCCCGGCATGACCGAACGCCAGCTCGGCAAGATCGAGGTCGAGGCGCGCGAACGTTGGCCGCTCGATGCGGTGCTCATCGTCCATCGCCACGGCCGGCTCGAACCGGGCGACCGCATCGTCCTGGTCGCTACCGCCTCGGCGCATCGCAGGGCCGCGATCGATGCGTGCAGCTTCCTGATCGACTGGCTCAAGACCAAGGCGCCGTTCTGGAAGCTGGAGGAGACGCCAGAGGGCGGCCGCTGGGTCGATGCCAACCCGGAGGATACGGTCGCCGAGGAGAGATGGGCCGCGCGCGAAGGCAAGCGCGGCCATGGCTGAACCGACGGCGGCGATCCGGGCGCTCTACGGTTCCGAAGCCCTGGTCGAGCGTATCCTCGCCGCGCTCAAAGCTGACGGCCAGGACATCGAGGACCCCACCGTCGAGATGTTCCAGCACGTCGACCAGCTGCACGGTGGCGGGCTGGCGCAGACCGAGGTGCTGGCCGAACTCGCCGGCGTCACCGAGGGGATGCGCGTCCTCGACGCCGGTTGCGGCATCGGCGGGTCGTCCCGCTACCTCGTCCACAACCACGGCTGCACGGTGGCGGCGATCGACGTCACCCCCGAATACGTCGCCGCCACGGAACGCCTGAACGCGCTCTGCCGGCTGGACGGGCCAATCTCGACCCGGCAGGGCAGCGTCACCGATCTCCCCTATGCCGATGGCGGCTTCGATCTCGTCTGGTGTCAGAACGTCTCGATGAACGTGGCGGACAAGGCGCGCATGTTCGCCGAGGCCCATCGCGTTCTCGTCCCCGGCGGGCGCTACGCGATCAGCCATGCCGCTTTGGGGCCGGCGGGGGAGCCTCACTATCCGCTCCCCTGGGCTGCGGACCCGTCCTACAGCTTTCCCGGTACGCCGGGGGAATTCCTGGAAGGACTCACCGCCGCCGGTTTCCGGATCGTCGAGAACCGGGGGGAAGGCGCGGTCGGCGGCAAGCGCGGCCAGCGCCCGCGCCCCGGCCTCGGAGCCGGGATCGCCCTCGGGGAAGACCTGCGCGAACGGCTGCTCAACAGCATCCGGTCGGGGGAGGAGGGCAGGCTGGTCGGTATGCTGGTGGTGGCGGAACGCGGGTAAGGCAGCCCGCCGCCTACGTCTTCCCTACCTCGGCGTCGTAGGCGTCCATCAGCGTGCGCGTGACGGGCCCCACCTGGAGGTGGTGGTCGTCGATCTGGCCGACCGGCGTGACCTCGGCGGCGGTGCCGGTGACGAAGATCTCGTCCGCCTTCTCGATCTCGTCCGGCATGATGGTGCGCTCGATCGTCTCGATCCCGCGGTCCTTCGCAAGCCCCATCACCGTGCGCCGGGTGATCCCGTCGAGGAAGCAATCGGGCGTCGGCGTATGCAGCGTTCCGTTCTGGACCAGGAAGATGTTGGCGCCGGTGGTTTCGGCGACCCGGCCGCGCCAGTCGAGCATCAGCGCGTCGTCGAAACCGTCCGCCTCGGCCTCGTGCTTGGAGAGCGTGCAGATCATGTAGAGTCCCGCCGCCTTGGAATGGACCGGAGCGGTCTCCGGCGACGGCCGGCGCCACGGCGCCCGCTTGAGGCGGATCCCCTTGAGCCGCGCCTCGGGCGAGAAGTAGGACGGCCATTCCCACACCGCGATGGCGACGTTGATCTTCGTCTCCTGCGCCGAGACCCCCATCATCTCGCTGCCGCGCCAGGCGACGGGGCGGACATAGGCGTCGGCGTAGCCCTGCGCCGCCACGGTCTCGTTGGTGGCTTCTTCCAGCTCCTCCAGCGAATACGGCAGCTCGAAGCCGAGCGCCGCGGCGGAATCGATCAGGCGCTGGGTATGCTCGCGCAGCCTGAACACCTTGCCCGAATAGACGCGCTCGCCCTCGAACACGCAGCTCGCGTAGTGCAGCCCGTGGCTCAGGACGTGAAGCTTGCAGTCGCGCCACTCCCGGAGCGCGCCGTTGAACCAGATTTGACCGTCCTGGTCGTCGAAATTGATCATTTCCCACCACCGCCCGGCGCCCGCCCGCGTGCCGGGTTCCGCGCCGCATTCGAGTCGAATTCTGTGCGTGTTTTGCTTGCCCGGCGTATCAGCGGTCGGCATATATGTCAACATGGCTGACTTAAAATCCGGCTTCAATCCGCTGTTTCTGCGCGAGGAGGATCTTCGCCAGGGGATCGAGCTGCTGTTCTACGCCTATCGCGATTTCACCGGCCAGCCGGATGCGATCCTGACCGAGCTCGGCTTCGGGCGCGCCCATCACCGGGTGGTCTATTTCATTGGACGCAACCCCGGAATCACGGTCTCCCAGCTGCTCGACATCCTGAAGGTGACCAAGCAGAGCCTGTCGCGGGTGCTCAGCCAGCTGGTGCGCGAGGGGTACGTGTTCTCGCGGACCGGAACGCGAGACCGGCGCCAGCGCATGCTGGAGCTCACCGAAAAGGGGCAGGAGCTCGAACGCCGGTTGTCGGAAAACCAGCGCGACCGCATCGCGCGCGCCTATCGCGAGGCCGGTGCCGAGGCGGTCGAGGGCTACCGGAAGGTGCTTCTCGGCATCATCGACGAGCAGGAACGCGAGCGGGTTCTGGAGCGGCTCGTCGGCGACTGACCCCCGCGGTTGACCGCAAGCGGGCGCCGGTTAGCATCGAACGATGCTGAGCGCGGAACAGAACCAACGCCTGACCCATGCCGGCCCCGGCACGCCGATGGGCGCGATAATGCGGCGCTACTGGCAGCCTTTCGCGCTGGTCGAGGAATTTCCCGACGAGCGTCCGGTCCGGGAAGTCCGCGTGCTCGGCGAAGATCTGGTGGTCTTCCGCGACGACGAGGGACGTTACGGCGCGCTTGCCCGGCGCTGCGCCCACCGCGCCGGCGACCTCGCCTTCGGGCGCCGCGAGGACGGCGGGCTGCGCTGCCCCTATCACGGTTGGCTCTACGGCTATGACGGGCGCTGCCTGGAGCAGCCCGCCGAGCCGGCCCGCTCGACCTATCACGAACGCGTCCGCCAGCCCGCCTATGCCTGCGTCGAGCGGAACGGCATCGTCTACGGCTATATGGGCGGCGGCGAAGCGCCGCCGCTACCCGGCTTCGACTGGTACGACGCGCCGGCCAGCCACTGTTTCGTGTTCAAGGCGTTGCAGCGGGCCAACTGGCTGCAGGCGGTGGAGGGCGAGATCGACCCGGCGCATCTGTCCTACCTTCACCGCTATCTCGACGACGAGGTCGAGGGGGACGGCACCTACGGCTTCAAGCAATTCCTGGCGGCGGCGGACGATTCCGACGTTTCCGTCACCACCATCCTGCGCGAAGTGCCCAACCCCCGGCTCGAGATCGCGCGGACCGATTTCGGGGTCAGGATCTTCGCGCTGCGCGACTGGCGCGACTTCACCTATGTGCGGGTGACCAACTACCTTTTCCCGCACACCGCCGTGGTGGCGATCGGCGACTGGACGCTGGTGCAGATCCATGTGCCGATCGACGATGTCAGCAACTGGCGCTACGACATCTTCTACGACTTCCGCCAGCCGATCGACGGCGAGGCGCTGCGGGCCGAGAAGCTCAAGACGTACGAGGTGCCGGGCTACGTGCCGAGGCGCAACATGGAGAACCGCTACGGTTTTTCCGCCGACGAGCAGCGGACCGGCACCTATGCCGGCGTCGGCTACGACTTCAACATCCACGACACGATGATTCTGGAGGGCCAGGGCGCGATCCAGGACCGAAGCCGCGAGCACCTCGCCTATACCGACATGGCGATCGTCGCCGCGCGCAAGATGCTGATGGAAGCGCTGGACGGCGAGATCGCGCCGCCGATATGCGCGGGGAACGGAGGCGCTTCTCGCTTCGACCACCTCGTCAGCATCGATGCCGTCGCCCCCGCCGGCGAATGGCGGGACGCTTGGATCGCCAAGCAGCTCGACCGCAGGGCGCGATCCGGATGGGCCCGAGGTATCGCGTCTCCGCGCCTCGAAGCCCTGCGCGCGCCCTGAGCCGCACGGGTCGCGGCTTGCGCGGACCGTCGCCGCCCGGCAGATTCGCGCGATGGCGAGCAAGCCCGCCGGCCCCTCGGTGCGTTCCATTCCCGATGGCGACAGCCGCGAACGGCTGATCTGTCCCGATTGCGGCTTCATCTCCTACGACAACCCCAAGGTCGTCGTGGGTTCGGTGGCGGTCTGGGACGGCAGTATCCTCCTCTGCCGGCGCGCGATCCCGCCGAGAACCGGCCTGTGGACGCTCCCGGCCGGCTATCTGGAACTCAACGAGACCAGCGAAGCCGGGGCGGCGCGGGAAGCCTGGGAGGAAGCGCGCGCCCGCATCGCGATCGACGGGCTGCTCGCGGTCTACAACATCCCGCGCATCAGCCAGGTGCAGCTGATTTACCGCGCCCTCCTCGAATCCCCCGATGTCGCCGCCGGCGAGGAAAGCCTGGAGGTCGGCCTGTTCGAGTGGGACGGCATCCCGTGGAGCGAGATCGCCTTTCCCTCGGTGAAATGGGCGCTCGGGCACTACCGGGAGAGCGCCGGCCGGCCCCTCGAAGCCCCGCGGTCCAACCCGCCAGGCGAGTTGGGCGACATGGAGTAGCTACTCCACCAGTCCCATCAGCCGTTGGGCGAAGGCTCCCGCCTCGAACGGCTGAAGGTCGTCCTCGGATTCGCCCACGCCGATCGCGTGCACTGGAAGCCCGAACCGTTCGGCGAGGGCGACCAGCACGCCGCCCTTGGCCGTCCCGTCGAGCTTGGTGACGATCAGCCCGGTCACCTCGGTCATCTCCTGGAACACGCCGACCTGGGCATGGGTGTTCTGGCCGGTCGTGGCGTCGAGCACGAGAAGGCAGCTATGCGGCGCCGATGCATCGAGTTTCCTCATCACCCGGATGATCTTCTGGAGCTCCGCCATCAGGTCGCCGCGGTTCTGCAGCCGGCCCGCCGTGTCGACCAGGAGCACGTCCGCGCTCTCGTCCTTCGCCCGTTCCAGCGCATCGAACACCAGCCCCGCCGCGTCCGCGCCGGTCGGGCGCGAGACCACCGGGCAGCCGACGCGCTCGCCCCACAGCTCGAGCTGGCTGACGCCCGCGGCCCGGAAGGTATCGCCCGCCGCCATTGTCACCCGGCGGCCCTCGTCCTTCAGCCGTTTCGCGAGCTTGCCGACGGTCGTCGTCTTGCCAGTGCCGTTGACGCCGACGACCAGCACCACATGCGGCCGGTGGGAGGGGTCCACCGCCAGCGGTACCGCGACCGGCTCCAGGATGCGTGCCATGTCGGCGGCGAGCAAAGCGCGCACCTCGTCCCCGCCCAGCCCCTTGTCGACGCGCTGGCGGGACAGGGTTTCGGTCAGCCTGGCCGCCGTCTCCACTCCCAGATCGGCGCCGATCAGCAGGTCTTCGAGTTCGCCGAGCGTTGTTTCGTCGAGCTGGCGGCCGGCGAAGATGCCGCCGATCCCGCCGGTGAGCCGCGCCGAGCTGCGCGCGAGCCCGGCGCCCAGCCGCCCGAGCCAGCCCTCCTGGCTCATCCCTCCCGAACGCCCCGGAGCACGCCGTTGTCGTGCCCCGTCACCCGCGCGGTGACGATGCTGCCCGCCGCCGCCGCCCGGTCGAGCGCGATCCGGGCGAACTGCTCGGTACGGCCGCCATCCGGCGTCTCGACCAGGACGCGCTCGCGCCGGCCGCGCCGCGTATCCAGATAGCGGGCCAGCCGGTCGGCGGCCAGGCGGCGCAGCGCCGCCGCCCGTGCCTTGCGGATCGGACGGGGAACCTGCGGCATCCGCGCCGCCGGTGTGCCCGGGCGCTCCGAATAGGGGAAGACATGGAGCCAGGTAAGCCCCGCGTCGGCGACCAGCGACTCCGTCTCTTCGAACATGCAATCGGTCTCGGTCGGGAAGCCCGCGATCAGGTCGGCGCCGAACACCGCGTCCGGCCGCAGGCCGCGCACCCGCTCGCAGAGCCGGACGACGTCGGCCCGGCCGTGACGCCGGCGCATGCGCTTGAGGATCAGGTCCGAGCCGGCCTGGACGCTCAGATGGAAATGCGGCATCAGCCGGTCGCGTTCGCCGATCGCCCGCAACAGCGCGTCGTCGATCTCCACCGGATCGAGCGAGGAGAGCCTGAGCCGCGGCAAGTCCGGGATTTCGGCGAGGATACGTTCGACAAGCTTGCCCAGCCCGATTTCGCCGCCGGGATCGCTGCCATAGTCGGTGATGTCGACGCCGGTCAGCACGACCTCGCGGTATCCGTTGCCGGTCAGAAGGCGGATCTGGTCGATCACCTGCTCCGGCGGCACCGAGCGGTTGGGGCCGCGCGCGAAGGGGATGATACAGAACGTGCAGCGATGGTCGCAGCCTTGCTGGATCTGGACGAAGGCGCGGGCGCGCCCCTCGATCCCGTCGATCAGGTGGGACGCGCCCTCGCGCGCGGCCATGATGTCGCCGACCTGCCGGCCGGGCGCGTCTTCCCGATAGCTCCGCGCGAACAGCTTCTCGCGATTGCCGATCGCAAGATCGACCTCGGGCATCGCGGCGTAACGGTCGGGATCGAGCTGCACCGCGCAGCCGGTCGCCACGATGCGCTTGTTCGGCGCCTCGCGCCGCGCCCGACGGATCGCCTGGCGCGCCTGACGCTCCGCTTCGGCCGTCACCGCGCAGGTGTTGACGATCACGGAGTCCGCCAGACCGGCTTCCGCCGCGCGCCGGCGGACGATCTCCGACTCCACCGCGTTGAGCCGGCAGCCGAAGGTTATGACCTCGGGTGCGCTCATCCCAGCAGCGCCTCGTCGATCGTGCCCCGGAAGCTGACCGCCACCGGGCCCGTCATGGCAACGCGGTTGTCTTCGCCCCAGGCGATTGCGAGCGGCCCGCCGTCGAGCTCCATCGTCGCGCGCCGTCCCATGAGCCCGCGCCGGTTCGCCGCGACCAGCGCCGCGCAAGCCCCCGTGCCGCAGGCCATGGTAAGCCCGGCGCCGCGCTCCCACACCCGGAGGCGGATCCGGTCCTCGCCGCGCGGCTCGGCTACGCCGATATTCGCGCGTTCCGGAAACATCGGGTCGTGCTCCAGCGCCGGACCCAGCGCGGCCAGATCGACCGCGTCGGCGTCGTCGACGAAGAACACGGCGTGCGGGTTGCCCATGCTCACCGCCGCCGGGTCGGCGAGCGGGCCGCGCGACAGCGGCAGATGCAGGGTGTCCTCTACAGACGCCAGCGGGATGTCGCGCCAGCCGAAACCGGGCTCGCCCATGTCGACCGTCACCGAAAGCGGACCCGCGCGGCGAGCGGCGAGGGCTCCCGCCGCGGTTTCGAGCAGGGCGGTATCGCGCCCCGACTCCTCCATCGCCATCCAGGCGACGCAGCGGGTCGCGTTGCCGCAGGCCTCGGCCTCACCGCCATCCGCGTTGTGGATCGCGAGCGCCGCGTCGGCCGCGCCGTCCGCCGGCGCGCGAAGGACGATCAGCTGGTCGCAGCCGATGCCGATGCGCCGGTGTGCGATCGCGCGCACCGCACCGGCGCCGGGCACGAAGTCCTGCTGCCGCGCATCGACGATCACGAAGTCGTTGCCGAGCCCGTGCATCTTGATGAATTCGGGTCGCTTCATGGCGGGCGTAATATCGTGCCGACGGCGCGGAAGTCCAGAAACGCGCTCCCGCGCTTTCCGCCGCCGGGCGTGCGCGATAGGGTCGTCCGGGGACCATCGGATACCGCTATGGACGACTTCGCGCGGCTCTATGTGCGTCCGGGAGATGTACAATTCGAGGCCAAATACCTGGCCCGCTGCAAGTGCGGCGCCGTTTGCTACGAGGTCTCCGCCGATCCTCTGAACGCCAAGATCTGCCACTGCGCCGATTGCCGGCACCGCCACGGCGCGCCGATGCAATGGGCGGCGATCTTCCGCAAGCGCGACGTGCGCCTGACTGCGGGCCTCGATGCACTCCGCTTCTACAGCAGCGGGACGGACACGCCGGAACGCATCCTGCCCTGCAGGATCGATTGCGGGCGCTGCGGCACTCCGGTCGCGGACGAGGGACGGCGGATGTGGCTCGCCTTCCCACCGCTGTTCGACTTCGGCGAACCACCCCGGGTTCCCGAGGCGTTCAGGCCGCGCTGCCACATCTTCTACGGCGCGCGGGTGCTCGATATCGACGATACCCTGCCCAAATGGGCCGGACACGAAAACGCGTCGGCGCGGTTGGGGTAGCGGGGAGGGTCATCCCGGACTCAGTCCGTTCTGCGTGGTTTTCCCGCGAGCCGCCATTCGATCTCGGCGCAGATGAAGGCGCCGACGAAGCCGGCGATCATGAAGCCGATGATGATAAACAGTTCGCCCATCCGGGTTCCTTTCCTGCTTCGGCGCACGATAACGCAACGCCGCCGCCGCGGCCAAGGGCGGGTTGACACCCCGGAAAGGCGGGCCCGTTATTGATCCCGGAACAGGGGGTGCGGACGTGTATGTCGGACAGAGGCTGAGGCGCCGCGAGGACGACAAGTTTCTCAAGGGGCGCGGGCGGTTCGTCGACGACATCGAGCCCGCCGGCACCGCCCATGTCGCCTTCGTTCGCTCGCCCCACGCGCATGCCCGGATCCGGGGCGTCGACCCGAGCGCGGCGGCGGCGCTGCCGGGCGTGCTCAGGGTGCTCACCGCCGAGGACTGGAGGGCGGCGGGGCTCGGGGCGCTCACCTGCGTCCACCCGATGCCGTTCTCCGACGGCCGTCCGATGAACGAGGTGCTGCGCCCGGCGCTCGCCGCGGGCAAGGTCCATCACGTGGGCGACGTGGTGGCCGCGGTGGTCGCGGAAGACCGCTACGCGGCGATCGACGGCGCCGAGGCGGTCGCGGTCGATTACCAGCCCCTGCCGGCGGTCACCGACATCGCGCGCAGCCTGGATGCGGACGCGCCGGTGCTGCACGAGGAATTCGGCTCCAACCTGATCTTCGAGATCGAGCGCGGCGACCGCGCGGCGACGGGAGCGGCGTTCGCGAGCGCGCATCATACGGTCTCGATGACGCTCGATACCCATCGCGTCGCCGGCAGCCCGCTGGAACCGCGCGCCTATTTGTCCCGGTTCGACGAGGCGACCGGCGACATCACGCTCTGGGCCACCAGCCAGACGCCGCATTACCTCAAGCGCTGGCTCGCCAAATACGCGCTCCACGTTCCCGAGCACAAGCTTCGCGTGATCTCGCCCGATGTCGGCGGCGGATTCGGCCTCAAATGCCATTTCGCGGTCGAGGTCTCCACCGTCGTCTGGGCTTCGATGCTGCTGAAGCGCCCGGTCAAGTGGACCTCGACCCGCGCCGAGGCGCTGATGTCGGATGCGCAGGCGCGCGACCACCACACGAAGGCGCGCATGGCCTTCGATTCCGACGGCAGGATCCTCGCCCTCGAAATCGACACCATCGCGGCGCTCGGCGCCTATCTGTCCAACTTCGCGCCGAGCATTCCCGGCAACTCCTACCCGCAGACCGTCACCGGGCTCTACACCACGCCCAATTTGCATCTGCGCGTGCGCGGCGCCTACACCAACACGGTTCCCATTGACGCCTATCGCGGCTCGGGCCGGCCCGAGGCCACCTTCGTCAACGAGCGGCTGCTGGAAAACGGCGCGCGCGAGCTCGGCATCGACGTTACCGAAATCCGCCGCCGCAACCTGATCCCGGCCGAGGCCTTCCCCTACACCACCCCGGTCGGGCGCCCCTACGATTGCGGCGACCCGCCGGCGCTGTTCGACAGGCTGCTGGAAATCGCCGATTACGCCGGGCTGCGGGCAGAGCAGAAGCGGCTGAGGGAAGAGGGCGTCCGCATGGGCATCGGGATCGCCTGCTTCCTCGACAAATCGGGCACCGGGTCGAGCCGTAACCTGGCCAGCCGGGGCGGGCTCCACGGCGGGTACGAGAGCGCCATCGTGCGCGTCCATTCGGACGGCAAGGCGACCGTCTTCGTCGGCTCGCACAGCCACGGCCAGGGCCACGACACCACGTTCTGCCAGATCGCCGCCGACCGCCTCGGCCTCCCGATCGAGGACATCGCGCTGGTCGAGGGCGACACGGCGAGCGTGCCGTTCGGCAACGGCACCTGGGGCTCGCGCTCGCTCTCGGTCGGCGGGGTCGCGATCATGAAGGCCGCCGACCGGGTGATCGACAAGGCCAAGCGCCTGGCCTCCCACATGCTCGAATGCGCCGAGGAGGACCTGGTCTACGAGGATTCGGTCTTCTCCGTCCGGGGCACGGACCGCCGGCTGACCTTCGAGGACGTGGCCGACGCCGCCTATCACGGCGCGGAGCTGCCCACCGACGGCTCGATGGAGCCCGGGCTGGAGGAAACGGTGTTCTACGAGCCACCCGACACCAACGATCCGCAGGCGATGCACCTCGCGGTGGTCCTGGTCGAGCCGCGCTCCGGCAAGGTGACGGTGCGCGATTACTTCACCGCCGACGATTGCGGCAACATCGTCAACCCGCTGATCGTCGAGGGGCAGGTCGTCGGCGGGCTCGCCCAGGGGCTCGGCCAGGCGCTGATGGAGCGGGTGGTCTATGACGGCGGCGGCGCGGGACAGCTCTTCTCCGGCACGCTGATGGACTACGCCCTGCCGCGCGCCTCCGACATGCCGGAGGTCGGCATGACCTTCCAGGAGACCCCGGCGCCCTCCAACCCGCTCGGTGTCAAGGGCGGCAGCGAGACCGGCACCATCGGGGCGCCGGCCGCGATAGGCAACGCGGTGGTCGATGCGCTGTGGGATCTCGGCGTGCGCCATGTGCGCCAGCCCTACACGCCCGACGCCGTGTGGCAGGCGCTCGCGGACGCGGCGCGATGATCGCCGTCTCGCTCGACATCAACGGCCGCGAGCACCGGGCCGAGATCGACCCGAGGATGCTGCTCGTCGAGTTCATCCGCCGCCGCGCCGGGCTCACCGGAACCCATGTCGGATGCGACACCAGCCAGTGCGGCGCCTGCACGGTCCATCTCGACGGGATCGCGGTGAAGTCCTGCACCGTCTTCGCCGCCCAGGCCGAGGGGCGCGCGGTGACCACCATAGAGGGGGTTTCGCCGGAGGACGGGCTGAGCCCGCTCCAGGCCGCGTTCAAGGAGCACCACGCGCTGCAATGCGGGTTCTGCACCCCCGGCATGATCATGAGCGCGCTCGACATCATCCGGCGCGGCGAGGCCACCGATGAAGCCTCAGTCCGGGCGGGTCTGGAAGGCAATCTCTGCCGCTGCACCGGTTACCGGAATATCGTCTCGGCGATCCTCGCCGGCGCCACTGCGATGGCGGACGGCTGATGTACCCCTACCGTTATCACCGTCCCGCGACGGTTTCCGATGCCGCGAACCTGCTGTCGGCGGGCGAGGAGGCGCGCCCGCTCGCCGGCGGCATGAGCCTGATCCCGGTGATGAAGCACCGCCTGGCGGCGCCCTCCGATCTCGTCGATCTCGGCTCGTTGGGCGACCTCGTCGGCATCGCCGCCGAACCCGGCGTGCTGGCGATCGGGGCGATGACGCCGCACGCGACGGTGGCCGCTTCCCGGACGGCGAGGGAAGCCATCCCGGCGGTGGCCGCGCTGGCTGGCGGGATCGGCGATCCGCTGGTGCGTAACCGGGGGACCATCGGCGGCTCTCTTGCCAACAACGACCCCGCCGCCTGCTACCCCTCGGCGGTGCTCGGGCTCGGCGCGGAGATCGTCACCACCCGGCGCCGCATCGCGGCCGGCGATTTCTTCCTCGGCATGTTCGAGACCGCGCTGGAGCCCGGCGAGCTGATCGTCGAGGTGCGCTTTCCGATCCCCGCCGTCGCCAACTACCGGAAATTTCCCAACCCGGCATCGCGATTCTCCATCGTCGGCGTCTTCCTCGCCCGCTCCGCCGACGGCGCCGTCAGGGTGGCGGTCACCGGCGCCGGCCCCTGCGTCTTCAGGGTGGAGGACTTCGAGCGGGCTCTCGCCGCCTCGTTCGACCCGGTTTCCCTGGCGGGCCTTTCCGTGCCGCCGGACGGCCTCACCGACGACCTCCACGGCAGCGCCGCCTACCGCGCGCACCTGATCAAGGTGCTCACCGAGGACGCGGTGGCGGAGTGCGACTGAGCGGGCGGGCGACCCCTGGTGCGGCCCCTCGATGCGGCGCTGGCGCGCCTACTCGGGATGAGGGCTGTTCATTTCCCTCTTCCACCCTCATCCTGAGTGGCCGCGAAGCGGCGTATCGAAGGGGGCTTATCCCGATTACTTGACAGCGGTTGGTTTGCGTGGCGCGGATCGGCGCCCGCACCGTCGCCCCATCCCGGCGGGCGCGCATCCGTCCCGCCCTGCCGTCATGGTCGGCGAAGGCCGACCATCCACGAGTTTTTCTGGCGGGGCAGAACGACAAAAAAGCGTGGATGGTCGGCCTTCGCCGACCATGACGCGGGGAAACGGTTCCGTTCGGACCGGATACGCCCCGACACCTCCCGGAACGCCGGTCAAACTCCCACTCGTCAAGTAATCGGGATAAGCCCCTATCGAAGGACGGTCCTCGGCCTCGACAGCGGTTCAAAGCAAGCCCGATAGGTTCTAGACTCCTCCTCCGCAAAATCCGGGGGCCGACGATGGATCGTTCCGGCTTCGACCGCATCCCATACGCCTGGTATCACGACGAGGCGCTCTACCGGCTCGAGATCGAGCGCATCTTCGAGGGCGAGACCTGGTCGTTTCTCGGGCTCGAAGCCGAGATCCCGAATGCGGGCGACTTCCGCCGCACCTTCGTTGGCGAGGCGCCCATCGTCTACAACCGCGCCGGGGACGGTCGGGTCCACGCCTTCGTCAACCGGTGTTCGCATCGCGGCGCGCTGATCCAGCGCGAGAATTTCGGCAACGTTTCCGCGCATGTCTGCCTCTATCACAGCTGGACCTACGACCTCGCGGGCGACCTGGTCGCGGTGCCCCACCGGCACGGTGTCGGCGGCAGCCCGGGGATGCCGGACGATTTCGACATGGCCTGCCACGCACTCAGGAAGCTGAGGGTGGACGGCGTCAACGGCGTCCTATTCGTGACCTTCTCGGACACCGTCGAGCCCCTGCGCGACTATCTCGGCCCCACCCATGTCGCCCATCTGGAGCGCCTGTTCCGCGGCCCCGTCCGGGTGCTCGGCTACCAGCGCCAGGCCGTCCGCAGCAACTGGAAGGCCTATCTGGAGAACGTCCGCGACCACTATCACGGTGCGCTGCTGCACGGTTTCCAGAGCACGTTCGGGATCAACCGCTCGAGCCACGATTGCGGCTCGCGGATGGACCCGAAGCGCCGCCACAGCCTGCTCTTCGTCCGCCAGCCGCGCGAGGAATACGAGAACGCGCCCGCGCCGGCGTTGGATGCGGACGCACCGCTGCGCCCGCTGGCGGAAGCGGCCGAGGGGGCGCGGCTCGCGCTGCAGGACCCGACGCTGCTCCGCTTCGACCGCGAGTTCGACGACGACCGGTCGACCACGATGTGCTCGATCTTTCCCAACAGCACCTTCCAGCAGATCAGGAACGCGCTCGCCGTGCGCCAGATCCGGCCCAGGGGGCCGGGCGCCTTCGACCTTGTCTTCACGATCTTCGGCTACGAGGACGACAGCGAGGAGATGACCGCGCACCGGCTGCGCCAGGCCAACATGGCCGGCCCCGCCGGCTACGTCTCGCTGGAGGACGCCGAGGCGCTCGAATCCTGCCAGACCGGCCACCGCGCCGGTGAGAGCGACATGTCGGTCGTCGAGATGGGCGGGCGCGGGCCGATCCGTGACGGCGACGAGAAGCTCGACGACGTGATGATCCGCGGCTTCTGGTCGCATTACTGCGACATCATGGGTCTCGACCCGCGTGGGGGGTGAGGCGGTGGACCTCGAACGCCGGGCGCGGGTCGAAGCCCTGATCGCCGAATCCTCCGCCGCGCTCGACAACGAGGACTGGCAGGCCTGGCTCGACCTGTTCCACGACGAATGCGCGTACCGCATCGTGCCGCTGGAGAACCTCCAGCAGGGCCTGCCCGGCAGCGTGATGCTGTGCGAGACCAAGAAGGCGCTGAGCGACCGCATCGTCTCGCTCTTGCGGGCCAACACCTTCAACCCGCACACCACGCGGCATATCACCGGCCCGCCCCGGATCGCCGCCAGCCGCGGCGACCGGATCGAGGCCGAGACCAACTACGCGCTCTACCAGACCGACGTCGAGGGCGTCTCGCGCCTGTTCGCGGTCGGCTGCTACCGCGACACGATGGGGGTCTTCGGCGGCGCGCTCAAATTCGTCGAACGCGTCGTGGTGCTCGACAGCTTCTCCATCCCCACCCTCCTCGCCAAGCCGGTTTGAGGAGGGCTTTTCTTGCCGCCCGGAACGGCGGGTGATAGCGTTTGCCCAACGCGCCCGGAACGGGCGGCAGAAGGCGGAGGGAACCATGGCTGCGGATGCCGAAACAGTCGCGTTGTTCAGGCAGGAGCTCGAGCTTTGCGACGTGGGCCCGGGGACCAGCCTCGCCGTGCTCTCGGAAGACGACGTGCGGGCCGAGCACGCGACGGCGTTCCTCGCCGCCGCTTCCGAGCTGGAGGCCGACGCGTTCCAGGTCAATATCAGGAAGAAGCCCGGCAGCTTCTTCGGCCCGGGCAACTCGCTGCAGGGCAACGAGCCGGCCAAGGCGGCGCTCAAGAGCGTCGACATGGTGGTCGATCTGGTCGGCCTCCTGTGGTCCAGGGAGCAGACCGAGATCACCGATGCCGGGCCGCGCATGCTGCTGGTCATCGAGCCGATCGACGTGCTCAAGCGGATGGTGTCGAACCCCGGCGACCGCGAGCGGATCGAGGCCGCCTCGGCCAGGCTGTCCAAGGCGAAGGAGATGCGCATCACCTCGCCCGGCGGCACCGACGTGACCTACCGTTTCGGCGGCTACCGGATCGGCGAGCAGTACGGCTACACCGACGAGCCCGGGCGCTGGGACCACTGGCCGGGCGTGTTCCTCTACACCGCGGCGGTCGAGGACGGGGTCGACGGGACGGTGGTGATCGACACCGGCGACCAGCTGCTGCTGCCGACGATGCGCTACGTCACCGATCCGATCACGCTCACCGTCGAGAGCGGCATGATCACCGACATCGCCGGCCCCGGGCTCGACGCCGAGCTGCTGCGGAGCTTCATGGCGGGCTACGACGACCCGCGCGCCTACGCGGTCTCGCATATCGGCTGGGGGCTCGACCCCAGGGCGCGCTGGGACTTCATGGGGACCGACCCGGCGGCAGCGGACTCGACCGGCCAGGACGGGCGCGCGTTCTACGGCAACGTCCTGTTCTCGACCGGCCCCAACACCGAGGTCGGCGGCGACAACGACACGCTGTGCCACATCGACATCCCGCTCAAGGGCTGCACGCTCACCCTCGACGGCGAGATGATCGTCGAGAGCGGCCGCGTCGTGCCGGACGACATGCGGGTGGAGGGCCGCTGAGCCTAGCCGAGATCCTGCCGCGCGAGGAACGCTTCGAGCGCCGCGCGGCAGGCTTCGGGACGTTCGATCTGGAGCAGGTGGCTGGTGTTCGCGATCGGCGTCCATTCGATGCCGTGGTCTTCCTTCATGGCGCGTCCGACCTTGCCCGGCGCGAGCGCGCCCGGCGCGTCGGGATCGGATGAGATGAAGACCAGCGGCCCCTCCAGCTCGCCGAGGCGCGGGCAGAGGTCTAGCCCGGCATTGGTGCGGTAGACCCGCGATTCCCCCTCGCGCGGACAGCACAGCACGGATTCGCCGGTCTCCGGATCCTGCCGCGTGATCGAGCGCGCCATCAGCGCATGCCCGCCCTCGACCCAGCGCGCGAGGCTCTTCGACCGGGCGAAGCGCGCGGCGAGCGCCATCGCGTCCGGGAAGCGATCCGGCCGCGACGCCGCCCAGTCGGCGAGGCCGAGCTCGAAGGTTCTGGCCACCTCGTGCGCCCGGTGACCGGGCGAGGGGATCAGCGGCGGGTCGAACAGCGCCAGCGCGTCCCACTTCCAGCCATGCTCCAGCGCGTGCCATATCGCCGTCACCGCCGAGATCGAGTGGAACACGCCGACCGTCGGCTTGGCGCCGAAACGCTCCAGTATGATGTCGACCAGCCGATCCATGTCGGCGACGAAGGCGGGAACGTCGTGGCGCTCGACGTCGTGGCGCGGGTTGCGGCCGTGATTGCGCTGGTCGTAGATCGCGAGATCGTAACGTTCGGTCAGCAGCCGCCAGAACGGGTAATAGGCGTCGATGGCGAACCCGTTGCCGTGCGCCATCACCAGCCTGGGCCCGTCCGGGTTGCCGTGGCGCCGCACCCGTACGATGGCGCCGTCGGCCATCGCGGCATCGAAGCTCTCCAACGGCTCGGGGACGCGGAAGATGTCGGGCGGCGCGCTCATGCGGCGATCCCGTTGTCGGCGATGAAGTCCTCGAACAGCGCGAAGCACCGCTCCGGCTCCTCCAGCTGCATCAGGTGCCCGGTATCGGGGACGAAGGCGTAGGCGATCCCGAAGGTGTCGCAGAACGCCTTGCTGCAATGCCCGGTCTGCGGCGCGTCGTCCGCTTCGGTGTCCGCGCCGACGATCAGCAGCGGCCGCGCCGCCCGCCCGCCCTTGCGCCAGATCGGCAGCGAGCCGACCCCCATATAGACCCTGGCCTCGACGGGGCCCGGACAGCGCAGCACCCAGTCTCCCGAGTCCGGGTCGCGGCGCAGCGTCGTGCGCGCGATGAGCTCCGGCACCCCCTTGCCGAAGCGCCGGAACGGGTAGAGATGCCGGAAGATGTCGGCGAGCTCGCCGGGGTCGGAGAAGCGCTGCTTGCGGATCGCCGCCGCGTCGCGGAGCACCCGCCCCTCCTCGGCCAGCGCGGCGGCCAGCGGGTTGTCTTCGGGCGGCATCACCGGCGGGTCGAACAGCAGCAGCGCGTCCCAGTGCCAGAGGCCGTCGAGCGCGCCGAGAAGGGCCGTCGTCGCCGACATGGAGTGGAAGACGCCGATCGTGGTCTTCTTGCCCCAGGTTTCCGCGATGGCGCCGTGCACCGCCGCGCTGTCCCGCGCGAAGCGGGGATAGTCGTGCGGCTCGGCCGCGTGGAACGGGTTGCGCCCGCAATTGCGGAAATCGAACAGGCAGAGGTCGAACCGGTCCAGCATCGGCCGCCAGAACGGGAAATAGGTGTCGCTGGCGAAGCCGTTGCCGTGGCTCAGCACGACGCGCGGCCCGGACGGGTTGCCGTGGCGGACGACGCGGATCGGCGCGCCGTCGTCCATCGCGAGGTCGAGGGTCGCGGCAGGCTCGGGCAGGACGAACCCGTCCGCGATCGAGCAGGCGGTTTCGGTCACTTATCGGCGGCGCCGGCGCGCGCGATCGCCGCGAGCAGCCGGCGCGGGGTGATGGGGCACTCGGAAATCTCGACCCCGAGCGGGGCGAGCGCGTCGTTGATCGCGTTGGCGATCGCCGCCGGCGGGCCGATCGCCCCGCCCTCGCCGATCCCCTTCTGCCCGAAGGTGGTGTAGGGCGAGGGGGTCTCCATGTGGTCGACCCGGATCGCGGGGATCTCGGTCGGCCCCGGCAGCAGGTAGTCGGCCAGCGTCGGCGCGAGCGGCTGGCCGTCGTCGGCGTAGGGCATCTCCTCGTAGAGCGCGGTGCCGATCCCCTGCCCGGTGCCGCCATGGACCTGGCCGTCGACGATCATCGGGTTGACCAGCACCCCGCCGTCCTCGCACACCGCGTAGTCGACGATCTCGACCTCGCCGGTCGCGGTATCCACGGCGACGACGGCGGCGTGGCAGGCATAGCTGAAGGTGCCGGAATCGCGCTCCGGCTTGTAGCCGCCGATCACCTCCAGCCCCTGCCGGTCGACGTCGTCGGTCAGGTCCTGCGGACGCAGATACCAGGTGCGCCCGACCTCCTGCAGCGTGACGCTGCCGGACGGGCCGGCCACCCTTCCGTCCTCCAGCCGCACCGATTCGGGATCGACCTGGAGCAGCCCCGCGCCGATCTGGCGGATGCGCTCGGCGAGCAGCCTGCAGGCCTCGGCCGACGCGCCGCCCGCCATGATCATGCAGCGCGACCCCCAGGTGCCGGTCGAGTAGGGGGTGTAGGCGGTATCGCCCAGCACCACCCGCACGTCGTCGGTGTCGATGCCGAGGATCTCGTGCGCCACCTGGGCGAGCGTGGTCTCCAGCCCCTGGCCGTGGCTGTGGACGCCGACGCGGAGCTCCAGCGCGCCGTCCGGCGTCAGCCGCGCCGTCGCCTGCTCGAAGCCCGGGATCATCGGGATGCCCCAGCCCGAATAGACCGCGGTGCCGTGCCCGGCCTGCTCGCAGAAGATCGAGAACCCGACGCCCACGCGCCGCCCGTCCGGCTCGCCGCGGGCCTGCCGCGCGCGCACGCCGGCGACGTCGATCGCCTCGGCGGTGCGGCGGATGCTCTCCGGGTAGTCGCCGCTGTCGTAATGCTTGGCGGTGATGTTGTCGAACGGCATCCGCTCCGGCCCGATCAGGCTGTCGAGCCGGACCTCGTGCGGCTCGCGCCCGACCTCGCGCGCGATGGCGTCGATCACCAGCTCCAGCGCGAAGCAGACGCCGGGGCGTGCCACCCCCCGGAAGGGGAGGATCGGCGGCTTGTTGGAGGCGATCGACCAGGTCCTGCACTGGAAGGCGTCCATCAGGTAGGGCCCGGGCAGGATGGAGGCGACCTGGGCGGCCTCCAGGCAGGCCGAGAACGGGTAGGCGGAATAGGCGCCGGCATCGACGGTGGCTTCGGCGTCGATGGCGAGCAGCCTGCCGTCCGTGTCGGCATAGCCGGTGACGATGTAGTGGTGCTCGCGGCAGTTGGCGTTGGCGGTCAAATGCTCGCGCCGGTCTTCCAGCCAGCGCACCGGGCGTTCGAGGCGCTTCGCGAGCCAGGCGATGCAGACCTCCTCCGGCGCGAGGATCCCCTTGTAGCCGAACCCGCCGCCGATATCGGGCGCGACCACCCGGATGCTGGCGAGGTCCATGTCGAGGCATTCGGCGAGCCCGTTGCGCACGATATGGGGAAGCTGCGCGGCCGAGATCACGGTGAGTTGGCGCAGCCTGGAGTCCCATTCGGCGAGCACGCCCTTGCCCTCGATCGGCGCCATGCACTGGCGCGCGGTGCGGACCTCGCGGGTCACCGTGACCGCGGCGCGGGCGGCGACCCCCGCGATGTCGTCCTCGACGACGGTCTCCAGGAAGACGTTGTCGCCCCAGTGCTCGTGGATCAGCGGCGCGTCGGCGTCGCGGGCGGTCAGCATGTCGGAGATCGCCGGCAGGATCTCGAAATCGACCGCCACGCTGTCGGCCATGTCCTCGGCCTCGGCCCGGGTCCCGGCGACGCAGATCGCGATCATCTCGCCCACCTGGCGCACCTTGTCCGACGCCAGCACCGGCTGGGACGAGGGCTTGAACCCCGGCAGGGCGGAGACCGCGCGGATCGGCTTGACGCCCGCCATGTCGGCGTGGGTGAAGACTTGGCTACGGATGTCGGCGGGGATGTCGATTCCGTTGATGCGGGCATGCGCGACGGGGCTCCGGACGAAGGCCGCTTCCAGCTGGCCGGCGAGGCCGAAATCGCCGACGAAGCGGCCCCGGCCGCGCATCAGCCGGTCGTCCTCCTTGCGGGCGATCGACGCGCCCACCCCCTGATTTGCCATGCCCCGCCTTCCCCGAGCCGCTATGGTGCGCGGCGGTTCTTATAGCACAGGGCGCCTCGCGGCGCGGGAGAGGGGCGATGGCGAAGACGGTCGGAATCGTGGGCCTGGGAAGGATGGGCTCGGCGATGGCGAGGAACCTGATCGAGGCCGGATTCGAGGTGGTCGGGCGCGACACCGACGAGGCGCGCGCCGACGCGCTGGCGGCGATGGGCGGGCGCCCGGCAGACAGCCCGCGCGCGGTGGCCGAGGCCGCGGACTGCGTGATGACCTCGCTTCCCAGCGTCGCCGCCTTCGAGGCGGTGACCGCGGGCGCGGACGGGCTCGCCGCGGCCGGCAAGCCCGGCCTCGTCGCCTTCGACACCTCGACGCTCCCCATCGCGGTCAAGGAGGCGGGGCGGAAGGCGCTCGCCGGGGCCGGCGGGATCCTGCTGGACACGCCGCTCAGCGGCACCGGCGCGCAGGCGTTGACCCGGGACCTCGTGGTCTATGCCAGCGGCGACAGCGCGGCCATCGCGAGCCTGACCGACGTGTTCGAGGGTTTCTCCCGCGTGCATTACGACCTCGGCGAATTCGGCAACGGCAGCCGGATGAAGTTCGTCGCCAACCTGCTGGTCGCGATCCACAACGTCGCCGCCGGCGAGGCCTTCGCGCTCGGCATCAAGGCCGGGCTCGACCCGGAGCGGATCTACGAAGTGATCTCCAACAGCGCCGCCACCTCCCGCATCTTCGAAATCCGCGGCCCGCAGATGGTCGCCGGCGACTACTCCAGGGCGTCCGCGTCGATCGACATGCAGCTCAAGGACATGAAGGTCATCGGCGACTTCCTCGCCGAGCAGGGCTGCGCCGCCCCCTGCTTCGCGGCGTCAGGGCAGATCTACAACGCGGCACTGGCGCAGGGGCGGGTGGCGGAGGATACGGCCTGCGTGTGCGGGGTGCTGGAGGGGTTGGCGGGGTTGGAGAGGTAGGGGGGATGTGTTCAATCTAAAACCCTCTGCCGAGTGCTTGCCATGATCATCAGCGGCGAATCGAAGAGTGTTACAGAGGTCCCATATAGTGTATTGTGATCCAAACGAATGTGTAGTGGACACATGCATGCAGCATTTGAACAGATGAGGCGTTCGACATGCGTTATTCTCGGTCCGCTAGGCAGCTTTAGCGTGACTTCCCCACCTATTCAGATCGCTGCCAATTTGTTGCCGAATTGGTCGACGCGCCGCGGCACGAGAGATGTGGTGAATTGTGTCCGGATATTGCTGAACCCCCTTCGCGCAGCGACGACGGGGCATTAGAATGATCACTTACATTGGTGGAGACCTCTTCGAGTCACCAGCGAAAGTGCTCGTGAATACAGTGAATACTCGCGGAGTGATGGGAAAGGGTATTGCCTTAAGGTTCAAGAATGTCTATCCGGAAATGTTTAAACGTTATAGAGAACATTGTGAACATCAGCGTTTGACTATTGGAAGACTATTTCTATACAAGACGAGACATAAATGGATACTGAATTTTCCTACCAAAGTTCATTGGCGAAACCCATCTCGCGTGGAATATATCGAGGCAGGGCTCAAGAAATTTGTAGATTCATATGATGAAATGGGCATTACTTCGATTGCCTTTCCTTTGCTCGGCTGTGGAAATGGTGAATTGGATTACGAGGAGCAGGTTAGACCTTTGATGGAGAAATATTTGGGGACTCTCTCAATACCCACGTTTATCTATCTGAACGGCGGGAGAATCGATCCTCCTGAACACAGGGATACGAGACGGATCACTGACTGGCTGAGATCAGAACCATCAGCGCTTCCATTTGATGAGATATGGCGAGATATTTTGGCGATCGTGGGAAAAGAACAAGAGTTCAAGACATATGCTAAGGGCAATCAATTTGTAGTCGATGTGTGCGAAGAACCAGCAACAATAACGATAACGTCGGCGGGAAGGACCTTTCGTATTATTGAGGACGAACTGGTGACGTTTTGGCAGCAACTGAGAGACTACGGACTTACTCACAGGAGTATTGCTAGGGAACACCGATACGTGTCCTATCTGATGCCATTGTTTGAACAACTGCCATACGTGCATGCCGTGACTGTTTCTGCCTCCACCAAAGGACTAAGGGCAAACCCAGCTAGGGGGCTTCAAGTCATTCCTCCACCCTTGCCAGCTCACGGCGTAACAGGAGACCTTTTCGAGAATTTCGTCCATGGTGCTCAAGTCGGACGCTAAAGACATTCGAGATCATATGAGTGGCTTAGCGGTCGCGTTAAGTCTCGAGGATAGTCGAAAATGGTGGCCTAACTGGTTGTTCCGCTCCGATCATGTGGAAAACGCAGCAGCAATACTGAATAGTGGAAAACTGTTGTCCCGTGCGGCTGCTGAAAAGGAAAGTTTGATAATAAAGGATAGTGGTAGTCCTCAGCACATTGGTGAGCTAGGCGTCGGACATCGTCGATATGTTCGCCTCTATTTTCGACCCCGTACGCCTACTCAGTATGCAAACGAGGGCATCCGCCCAACGAAAATGATTGAATATCAAGCACATATGCCGGTACCAGTTTACTTCTTGTTTTCTTCCGACTTACTGATGGAGGAAGGTGTAAGATTCAGTCGCGGTCGATTAACGCCGGGGGCGCCCGTTGGTTCTTCAGCAACATTCCTAAAGGGTATGGAGTTTGGTGACATTTTCCACGACGGCTCTGTTGGACGCTTGGGAGCATCGACACGACGGTCTGAGATTTTGAATGCCAGGCACTCAGAAGCATTGATAACGGATGAATTGTCTCTGGATCTGCTCAAACATATCGTATGTAGATCGGCACCCGAGCGTGATACCCTTCTGAATTTGCTAAAACCTGCCGTAAGAACAGCATGGAGCAAACGCATCCACGTGGACGAAGGCAGAAGACTTCTTTTCCAAAAGCGCGGAACTTTTGTACAAGATGTCGATTTATTGACAGATGAAGCACATTTTGTATTTTATTCTAACATTGAATCGAGAATGAGAGGGCCCTTTGATTTGTATATTGAATGGAGTCATGGGGGGCGCCGTGAGTTTTACCAAAATTCCGATTACGTTGTGTCAACTAACCCCTTGAGAGTTCGATA
This sequence comes from Alphaproteobacteria bacterium, assembly GCA_965202835.1. Classification (GTDB taxonomy): domain Bacteria; phylum Pseudomonadota; class Alphaproteobacteria; order MPNO01; family MPNO01; genus MPNO01. Next base: position 654,473 of record CBDBCA010000006.1, read on the forward strand.
CGTGCAGCCGTCATCAGGGTATAAAGTAATCGTAACTTTGAATGGGGATACGGCCTATATCGGGGAATACGACGAAGTGGCTGCATCTCACAACTTGTATTAAGCGCAAATACTGTGCAGCTCTTGAGGAGAGTTGAGTGCTTTGGGCAGTTGGATGGCTGAAGTAAGCACATACGTCTGATGAGTTGTGCGAGGTATCCCACATTGCGGGAACAAGAGACCACACCATGAAAGTCGCCGCGGCGCAGGATTTCCACGACGAGGTGGCGGCGGAGGCGGCGGCGATCTGCCCCGGCATCGAGTGGGCGCTGACCGACCGCGCCGGGACCTGGACCGCGCCGCCCGAGGGCTCCGACGTGGTGATCTACGCGGGCGACGCCTATACCGAGGCCTTCGTCGACACCGCGATCGCCATTGCACCGCCGAAATGGGCGCATACCGAGGATGCCGGGATCGACGGGCGGTTCTACGACGACATGCGGGCCAAGGGGGTGGCGGTCACCCACAGCCCCGGCGCCAACGCGCCCGAGGTCGCGGAGTTCGCCTTCGCGGGCGTGATGTGGGGCGCGAAGCGGCTGGCCGAGTTCCGCGACCAGCAGCGCGCGCATGAGTGGAACCAGCTCAAGCAGGCGGCGCTCGGCGCATCCACGATCCTCGTCGTCGGGCTCGGCGCCATCGGCGGCCGCGTCGCGGCCTATGCCAGCGCGTTCGGGATGACGGTGCACGGCATCCGCCGCTCCGCCGCGCCGGTGGCCGGTCTCGACCGGCAGGGGACGCTCGCCGACCTCGCCGATTTCCTTCCGGAAGCCGATTTCGTCGTCCTCGCCGTCCCAAACACGGACGAGACCGCCGGCATGATCGGGGCCGAGGCGCTCGCCCGCATGAAGCCCGGCGCCACGCTGGTCAATGTCGGGCGCGGCGCGCTGGTCGACATCGGGGCGCTCCGCGACGCGCTCTCCTCGGGCGGCATCGCCCAGGCCTTCGTCGACGTGCTGCCCACCGAGCCCTGGCCCGCCGACAGCGACCTCTGGGACATCCCCAACCTGTTCATCTCCCCCCACGCCGCCTGCATGACGCCCCTCTATACGGTGCGCGTGGGCGAGATCTGGCTGGAGAACCTCAAGCGGTTCCTCGCCGGCGAGGAACTGATCCACCGGGCGTTTTGAGGGGCGGCCTCGCCACGGGCCGGGTTGAAGTCAAGCCTCACCCGAGCTACATTGTGGCTCAGGAGGGTTGTTGGTCATGGATACGGTCGTTCGTGCCCGCATTGACCGGGAAACCAAGGAGGAAGCGACCGCCGTGCTGGAGGCGATCGGCCTCACCGCGTCGGACGCCTTTCGCCTGATGATGAGGCGGATCGCTGCCGAGCAGCGGCTCCCCTTCGAGCCGCTGGTGCCCAACCGCGAAACCGTTGAGGCCATCAGGGCGGCGAGGCGCGGCGAGTTGGTGACCGTCGGGTCGGTTGACGATCTGATGGTCGAGCTCAATGAGGACGATTAGGCGGACCGCGGCCTTCAAGCGGGACTACAAGAGGGAGAAGAGAGGGCGATTCGCGAGGACCCTGGACGCCGAACTCGCAAACGTCCTCGCCGAACTGGCGGCCGACCGCGAATTGGCTCCGCGCTATCACGACCACCAGTTGGCCGGTCAGTGGAAGGATCACCGAGATTGCCACGTCCGTCCCGACCTCGTGTTGATCTACCGTAAGCCCGACGCCAACCACCTCGATTTGGTCCGTCTCGGCTCGCACAGCGAACTCGGCTTCTGATTTACAGATCGCCTCTCTTCGTCGATTAGCCAAACCGAACTGGGGCCGGTCCCGTTCTTGAATCCCGTCCGACATAACGTGTCATCCAGACCGGACGGCTGGGAGAAACTTTGATGCGAAGGGTTGCGTCGCGCGAGTTCCAGCGGAATTTCGGGCGCTTCCAGGACGAAGCGCTGAAGTCGCCACTGTCGATCACCCGCAACGGAAGGGATTGCCTCGTGGTCCTTTCCTTCGAGGAATATGAGCGCCTGAAGCGCCGGGACCGACGGGCACTTGCCGTCGAAGACCTGTCCGAAGCAGAACTCGAAGCGATAAGGCGGGCCGAGCCGTCGCCCGAAGCCGAGCTTTACGATCACGAACTCTAGACAGTCGCTTCCGTGGACAAACTGCTGGTCGACCTGAATTCAGCGGATTGATTGCGAGGCGGCGTTGCGGTTCCGTCATCCTTCTTCCCGCATCCCCGTCCGTCATGGTCGGCGCAGGCCGACCATCCATGTTTTGTTTTCTTCTCCCGTCCGCGCAGAAAAACTCGTGGATGGTGGGCCTTCGCCCACCATGACGGGTAAGGCCACGCCCCGTAGCCAACCCGCCCCGCGCGTCCTAAATTCACCCCGTAACCCCTGCCCCCGCAGCGAGCGCCGCATGTCCGATCGCAAGGTCACGATCATCCTCGCCGCCGTGTTCATGACGATCGCGGTGGCGGCGATCGTCGCGGTCTATGTCTGGCGCGACGAGGGCGGTGGGATCGCCAAGATCGGCGGGCCGTTCGTGCTCGTCGACCACACCGGGCGGGAACGCACCGAGGCCGACCTCAAGGGGCGGCACGCGCTGATCTATTTCGGCTACAGCTTCTGTCCCGACGTGTGCCCGACGGCGCTCGCCGACATGCTGATCGCGCTCGACGAGCTCGGCCCCGACGCCGCCCGGGTGCAGCCGGTCTTCATCACCATCGACCCCGACCGCGACACGCCGGCGGTGCTGAGGGACTACATCCCCAACTTCCACCCGCGGCTGATGGGGCTTTCGGGGAGCGCGGCCCAGGTGAGCAGGGCGGCGCGCGCCTACCGGGTCTACTACGCCAAGGTCGACGACCCGAAGGCAGGCGAGGACTACCTGATGGACCACTCCTCGGTGATCTACCTGATGGACCCCGACGGCCGTTATCTTACCCATTTCAGCCACGGCACCGCGCCCGACACGATGGCCAGGCGGCTGCGCGAGCTGGTGTCCTGAGGCGCGCGATGGCCGAGCCCTACTGGCGGACCAAGACGCTGGAAGAGATGACGCGCGAGGAGTGGGAGGCGCTCTGCGACGGCTGCGCGCGCTGCTGCCTGATCAAGCTGGAGGACGAGGAAACCGGCGAGATCGCCTATACCGACATCGCCTGCCGCCTGCTCGATGTCGGGACCTGCCGCTGCACGCGCTACCGCCAGCGGCTGCGGCTGGTGCGGGAATGCGTCGATCTCACCCCGGTACAGGTGCGGCGCTTCGACTGGATGCCGTCGACCTGCGCCTATCGGCTGGTCGCGGAAGGCCGCGACCTCGCCTGGTGGCACCCGCTGGTCTCGGGCGATCCGGAGACTGTGCACAAGGCGGGCATCTCGGTGCGCGGCCGGGCGGTGCCGGAGCGCCGGGGCGACGACCCCGAGGAGCGCATCGTCACCTGGCCGGAATGAGCTCTTCGGCCGGTTCCGGCGCCTCCTCGCGCGCCGGCGGCACCGGCCAGGATCGGCGCAACCTTTCCTCCTCGCGGCGGGCGTCGTCCGCGCTCCGCGCCTTGACCGGCCCGTAGCCCCGGATCTTCTCCGGCAGCGCCGCCAGCGCGACCGCCGTTTCGTAGTTCTCTTCGGTCAGGCCGTCCGCGAGCTCTTCCACGAGGGCGAAATACCAGTCGATCAAACTCCGTTCGAGGCGCCGGTCCGGGCTGCGCGCGAAGAGGTCGAGCGGCCCGCCGCGCAGGCACTTCATCCGCGCGAGCACGCGGAACACCGCCATCGTCCACGGTCCGAAGCTCCGCTTTCTCGGCTCGCCGGTGGTCGGGTCCGGGCGGCGCAGCAGCGGGATCGCGAGGTGGAAGGAGAGCCGGAAACCGCCCTCGAACTGCGCCTTCAGCTTCGCCGCGAAGGCAGGGTCGGTGTAGAGGCGGGCCACCTCGTACTCGTCCTTGTAGGCCATCAGCTTCGCCGCATTGCGGGCGACCGCGCCGGCGAAATCGAGTGAGGGACCGCCGAGCGCCCGGTCCGCCGCCTCCGCTCGCGCGACAAGGGCGCGGTAGCGCTCCGCGTAAGCGGCGTCCTGCCAGGCGGTGAGCAGCGCCGTGCGGTCCTCCACGATCTCTTCGAGGGTCTCGGCGACGGGCTCCGGTTCCGCCGCCGCGCCCGCCCGGTCGAGGACGGCGCGGACCTCGTCCGGCCGGGCGGCCTGGACGCGGCCCCAGCCGAGCGCCTCCTTGTTGGCGTCCACCGCGACCCCGTTGAGTTCGATCGCGCGTTCGAGCGCCGCGATCGAGACCGGAAGCAGCCCGCGCTGGGCGGCGTAACCCACCATGAACATGTTGGTCGCGATGGCATCGCCCAGCAGCGCCGTCGCGGTCCGCGTGGCATCGACCAACTCCGTCAGGTTGTGCCCCGCCGCCCCACGGATCGCGTCGAACAGCGCGGCATGGTCGAACGCCATGTCGCCGTCGAGGGTGAAGGCCGCGGTCGGCGCGACGTCCCGGTTGACCACCGCCCGGGTCCGCCCGCGTCCGAGCTTGGCGAGCGAGTCGAAACTTCCGGCGGTCACCGCGTCGCAGGCGAGCAGCAGCCTTGCCTTCCCCGCCGCGATGCGCACCGCGTGCAGGTCTTCTGGCGCGGCGGCGATGCGGACATGGCTCACCACCGCTCCGTTCTTCTGCGCGAGCCCCGACTGGTCGAGCACGGTGACGCCCTTGTTCTCCAGATGGGCCGCCATGCCGATTATCGCGCCGATGGTCACCACGCCGGTACCGCCGATCCCGGTCACCAGGACGTCCCAGGGCTCGTCGAGGTCGAGCCGGTCGGGCTCCGGCAGATCGGCGAGCAGGCCGGGGAGCGCGTCGCCGCCCGCCTTCGCGCGGCGGATGCTCGCGCCGGTCAGCGTCACGAAGCTCGGGCAGAAGCCGTTGACGCAGGACAGATCCTTGTTGCAGGAGGACTGGTTGATCCGGCGCTTGCGGCCGTATTTCGTCTCCAGCGGCTCGATGGAGACGCAGTTCGACTTGACCGAGCAGTCGCCGCAGCCCTCGCACACCGCCTCGTTGATGAAGACCCGCACGTCGGGATCCGGCGCCGTGCCGCGCTTGCGCCGGCGGCGGAGCTCGGCCGCGCAGGTCTGGTCGTAGATCAGGACGCTGACCCCTTCGGTCTCGCGCAGCGAGCGCTGGAGGGTATCGAGCTCGTCGCGGTGGTGGATCTTCAGCTTGCCGGGGAAGGGCGCGCGGCCGGTGTACTTGCCCGGGTGGTCGGCGACGACGACGACCTTGGAGACGCCTTCGGCCAGCACCTGGGCCGCGATCTGCTGCGGCGTGACGGTCTGGGGCTGGCCGCCGGTCATCGCGACGGCGTCGTTGTAGAGCACCTTGTAGGTGACGTTGACGCCGGCGAGCACCGCGGCACGGATCGCGAGGATGCCGGAATGGTGATAAGTGCCGTCGCCCAGATTGACGAAGACGTGGTTCTGCTCGGTGAACGGCGCCTGGCCGATCCAGTTCGCCCCCTCGCCCCCCATGTGGGAGTAGGTCGCGGCCGAGCGGTTCATCAGGAGCGCCATCCAGTGGCAGCCGATTCCGGCCTCGGCGCGGCTGCCCTCCGGCACCTTCGTCGACGTGTTGTGCGGGCAGCCGGAGCAGAAATAGGGGGTGCGCTGGAGCTCGGGCACGTAACCCGAGAGCGCGCGCTCCTTGGCCTCGATCTCGTCCAGCCGGTCGGCGATCCGGGCGCTGGTGCGATAGCGCCCGATGCGCCCCGCGATGACCCGGGCGATCATCGCCGGGGTGAGCTCGCCGGCGGCCGGCAGCAGCCAGTTCCGCTCCTCGTCGAACTTGCCGACGATCCGGGGGCGCGCGCTTTCCTTCCAGTTGTAGAGCTCGGCGCGGAGCTGGTTCTCCATCACCGCGCGCTTCTCCTCGACGACCAGGATCTCCTCCAGCCCGTCAGCGAAGGCCCGCGTGCCGCGCCGCTCCAGCGGCCACACCATCCCCGCCTTGTAGATCCGGATGCCGAGCCCGGCCGCGGCTCTCTCGTCGATGCCGAGATCGTCGAGCGCCTGGCGCACGTCGAGATAGGATTTGCCGGCCGTCAGGATGCCGAAACGCGGCCTGGGGCTGTCCTGGACGACGCGGTCGATCCGGTTCTCGCGCGCGAAGCGGAGCGCGGCGTAGACCTTGTCCTCCTGCAGCCGCGCCTCGATCTGCAGGCGGTCTTCGCCGAGCCGGATCGCGGCGTCGTTCGGAACCTCGTCCTCGGGGACGACGATTTCGAGGCGTCCCGGGTCGACGGTCACGCTGGCCGAGCTCTCCACCGTCTCGGTCAGGCACTTGAAGCCGATCCAGGTGCCGCAATAGCGCGACATCGCCCAGCCGAGCAGCCCGAAATCGAGATATTCCTGCACCGAGGCCGGGTGCAGGACCGGCATCATCAGGGCCGCGAAATTGTGCTCCGACTGGGTCGGCAGGGTCGAGGAGACCGCGCCGTGGTCGTCCCCCACCAAGGCGAGGACCCCGCCATGCAGCGAGGTGCCGGCGGCGCTCGCATGGCGCATCGCGTCCATCGAACGGTCGAGCCCCGGCCCCTTGCCGTACCAGATCGCGAACACCCCGTCATAGCGCCCGCCCTGGAACAGATTGACCTGCTGCGAGCCCCACACCGAGGTCGCCGCCAGGTCCTCGTTGAGGCCGGGCTCGAAATGGATGCGGTTCTCCTCGAGGAAGCCGCTGGCGCGCCACAGCGCGGTGTCGTAGCCGGCGAGCGGCGATCCCCGGTAGCCCGAGATGAACCCGGCGGTGTTCAGCCCCGCCGCCGCGTCGCGCTTCCGCTGCATCAGCGGCAGGCGGACCAGCGCCTGGGTGCCGGTCAGGTATACCCGGCCGGATTCGAGCGTGTATTTGTCGTCGAGCGTGACTTGCGCCAGTTCCATGAAGCTCTTCCCGGACGGCGCTGCCACCCGGCCCTGTGATCTTGCCGATAAGATGGGGATTCCGCGCCTCAATGGGAAGCGGCGCGGGCGCTCAGGGAGTCGCGTCCCGCATGAAGGCGCGCCAGATGCGCGCGGGGAGACCGCCGCCGGTGACTTTCCTCATCGGCCGGTCGTCGTCGTTGCCGACCCAGACTCCGGCCACCAGGTCGCCCGCGAAACCGACGAACCACGCATCGCGGAAACTCTGGCTGGTGCCCGTCTTGCCGGCCTCCCTGCCGCCGAGCCGCGCCGCGCGGCCGGTGCCGCCGCGGACGACCTCCCGCAGCATGCGCCGGAGCGCGCGCGCCCGGTCCTCCTCGATCACCCGCGCCTGCGGTCCGCCGGTCCTGCGGTAGAGGCGCTTTCCGCCCACCGCTTCCACCGAAGCGATGCCGTAGGGCCACACCGCGACCCCGCCATTGGCGACGGCGGCATAGGCCGAAGTGAGCTCGATCAGCGTGACTTCGCTGGCGCCGAGCGCGAGCGAGGGGTGGGACGCGATCGGCGTGGTGATGCCGAGGCGGCGCGCGGCGTCGATCACCCGACGGCGCCCCACGCGCTCGCTCACCTGGACCGCGACCGAGTTGATCGATCTGGCGAAGGCGCGTTCCAGCGGCATCGCGCCGTGGAAGCGGCCGTCGTAGTTGCGCGGGCGCCAGCCGGCGACGCTGACCGGCTTGTCGACGAAAACGCTGTCCGGCGCGAGACCGGCTTCGAGACCGGCGAGATAGACGAACAGCTTGAACGCCGAGCCCGGCTGGCGCCGCGCCTGGGTGGCCCGGTTGAACTGGCTCGCCGAATAGACCCGCCCGCCCACCATCGCCCTGACAGCGCCGTCGAGGGACATCGCCACCAGAGCGACCTGGGAGACGCGGCGGGTCTTCTCTTCCTTGGCGAGCAGTGAGTGGGCGTGGCGCTCGGCGATCCGCTGCAGGCGTGCGTTGAGGGTGGTGCGGATCTCGACGTCCCGCGAGGTCCGTCCGATATACCCGCCCGCCCGCTCGACCGCCCAGTCGGCGAAGTAGCGCGCCCCGGTCCCGGTCTCCTCGCGCAGGCGAAGCGGAGTCCGCTGCGCGGCCTTTGCCTCGGCTTCGGTCAGCTTTCCGGCATCGACCATCGCACGCAGCACGCGGAGCCCGCGCGCTTTCGCCGCGTCGGCGTCCCGCACCGGCGAATAGCGCGACGGCGCCTTGAGCAACCCCGCCAGCACCGCCGCCTCGAACAGCGACAAATCCCTCACCGATCCGCCGAAATAGCGCTTCGCGGCGGCCGCGACGCCGTAGGCGCCGGAACCGAAATAGACCCGGTTGATGTAGATCTCGAAGATCTGGCGCTTGGAGAACCGCGCTTCGAGCCAGAGCGCGACGATCGCCTCCTGGATCTTCCGCCTGACCGTCCTCTCGGGCGTGAGGAACAGGTTCTTGGCGAGCTGCTGGGTCAGCGTGCTGCCGCCCTGGCGGATCTCCCCGGCGCGGATATTGGCGACCGCCGCGCGCAGGATCCCCCAGGCATCGATCCCAGGATGCTCGAAGAAGCGCCGGTCCTCGATCGAGCTCACCGCCTCGACGAAATAGGCGGGGAGCTCGTCGAACCGGACCGCGCCGCCATAGAGCTCGCCGTAACGCGCGAGCATTGCCCCGTCGGCGGTCCTGAGCAGCACCGCCGGGCGGCGGGTCGGCGTCTCCAGCCGCGACAGGTCGGGCAGGTCCCAGGCGTACCAGGCAACCGTGCCCGCCACCGCGACGCCGATCCAGATGCCGGCCACCAGAGCCCAGCGGGCGAGCCTGGCGAACCACACGCGCCGCCCCGAACGGCGCCCGCCCGGCTTCGCCGCCCCGCCGGTCCTGCGGTTCGCTCCTCCCTTTCCGTTCCGGTTTCCGGTTTGGCGCCGTGCCATGCCCAGCGTATTCCAAAATGTCATCCGGCGCGGGATTCGAACCCCGGGAAACATAGGTCATCGAAGGGCCGGCGTGCCGGTCGATGTCGAATCCTCGGCACGTTCGGTCCCTTGTCCGGCGAATTCGCAGCGACTATGACGGGGCCGGACTTTTTCATGCCGTTCGACGTCGGTTATCGCACCAGCCATGCTGACCCTTGAGAATCTCGCCTGCCGCGTCGAGGGCCGCCCTCTCTTCGGGGGCGTAAATACGCAGATCGGCGCCCGCAGCAGGCTCGGCCTGGTCGGGCGCAACGGATGCGGCAAGACGACCCTGCTTCGCCTCATCGCCGGCCGGCTGGAGCCCGACGAGGGCAGGGTCGTCCGCGCCCGCGGCCTCTCGGTCAGGCTGGTCGATCAGGAGGTGCCGGGAGGCCCGGAAACGCCGCGCACCGCCGTGCTTGCCGCGGACGAGGAACGCGCCGCCCTGGTCGCCGAAGCGGAAGGCGCCGGGGACGCGCGCCGCGCGGAGATCGAGGTCCGGCTCGGGGAGATCGGCGCGCACGCGGCTCCCGCGCGCGCCGCGCGGCTGCTCTCCGGTCTCGGCATCGACGAGGCGATGCAACAGGCGCCGCTCACCAATCTCTCCGGCGGATGGCGCATGCGGGTCGCGCTCGCGGCCGCGCTCTTCGCCGAGCCCGACCTGTTGCTGCTGGACGAACCGACGAACCATCTCGATCTCGAAGCCGCGATGTGGCTGGAGTCGTATCTCAAGCGCTATCCCCGGGCGCTCGTGGTGGTCAGCCACGACCGGGACCTGCTCGACGCGGTGCCCGAAGGCATTCTCCACATGGCGGGAGGGGGGCTGACCTTCTACCCCGGCAACTACACCCGCTTCGCGAAGACCCATGCCGAGCGACTCGCGGCCACGAAGTCCCAGCAGGCCCGCATCGACGCAAAGCGGCGCCGGCTACAGGGTTTCGTCGACCGCTTCCGCTACAACGCGCGCAAGGCCCGTCAGGCGCAGAGCCGCGTGAAGGCGCTCGAGAAGCTCGCGGACATGCCCGTCGTCGCGGACGGGCACACCGCCGATCTCGCGTTTCCCGAGCCGGCCGGGCTCAAGCCGCCGCTCATCGCCCTCGCGGACACCGCCGTCGGTTACCAGCCCGGCCATCCGGTGCTGCGCAACCTGAACCTCCGCCTCGATCCGGACGAACGGGTCGCGCTTCTCGGCGCGAACGGCAACGGCAAATCCACCTTCGCCAGGCTGCTGGCCGATCTGCTGAAGCCGGAGCGGGGTGAAATAAGGCGGGCCCGGAAGCTCGCCGTCGGCTATTTCGCGCAACATCAGATCGATACGCTGAGGCCGGAGGCTTCCGCCTTCGATCATCTTGCGCCCCTCATGCCCGACGCCTTGCCCGAACGCGTCCGCGCCCGGCTGGGTGGGTTCGGCTTCGGCGGCGAAAAGGCCGATGTGCCGGTTGCCGCGCTCTCGGGCGGAGAAAAGGCGCGGCTCAACCTTGCGCTGATCACCGGCCGGGCGCCGCAATTGCTGGTGCTCGACGAACCGACCAACCATCTCGATATCGAGAGCCGGCGAGCCTTGGTGGATGCGCTCCAGGACTATGCCGGCGCGGTCGTCCTGATCACGCATGACATGCATCTCGTCCAGCTCGTGGCCGATCGGCTGTGGCTCGTGAAGGGAGGCACGGTACGGCCCTATGATGGCGACCTCGCCGATTATCGGGCCGAGATCCTGGACGGTGCGGGCGCAACGGGGACGGAAAGCGGCGCCCGGGAGCCTTCCGGCCGCAAGGCCGCCCGGCGGGCGGCGGCGGCCGATCGCGACAGGCGCAAACCTCTCAAGGACGCCGTGGCCGAGGCCGAGAACCGGATCGCGTATGCCCAGGAGTCCCAGCGCCGTCTTCATGCGGCGCTCGCATCCGCCGCCCGCGACGACGATGGCGCGCGGATCGCCGCGCTCGGCAAGGAGCTGGCGGAAGCGAAACGGGCCGAGGCGGCGGCCGAAGGCGAATGGCTCGCCGCGGCCGAGGCGCTCGAACGGGTTGGGCCGGGCTGAGCCGATGCCGTGGTGGCGCAAGCGAAGAGCCGGGTTGGAAAACCCCGTCGAAGGGCTCGTCGTCAGGCCCGCGCTGCCCGAGGACGGCGATGCCGTCGCCGCGATGGCGCGGGCGCTCGGCCGGTTCGACAGCGGCCGGGCAAGCGACTTCACGCCGGAGCGGTTTCGGAGCGACGGATTCGGCGAAGACCGGGCCTTCGAGACGCTTGTCGCGGATACCGGCGACGAGCTTGCCGGATACGCCATTTACTATGCCGGCTACGACACCGACAGCGCCTCGCGCGGCCTCTATCTAGCCGATCTCTACGTGCGGGAAGGGTTCCGGCGCCGCGGCGTCGGCCGCGCGCTGGTCGAGGGGCTGGCCGCCCATGGCAGGTCCCGCGGCGCGTGCTGGATGTTCTGGTCGGTGCGCAGGCGTAACCGCCGCGCGCGGCGCTTCTACCGCGCGCTCGCGCCGGAACTCCGGGAGGTGTTGCTGTGCGCCGCCTTCGGTCCGCGCTTCCAGCGCCTGGCGGACGCCGGCAGCGGGAAGCTCAGACGTCCAGATTGACCACTTCCAGCGCCCTCGACTGGATGAAGTCGCGCCGCGGCTCGACCACGTCGCCCATCAGGGTCGAGAAGATATTGCCCGCCTGCTGGGCCTGGCTCACCTTGACGTGAAGCAGCGACCGCGCGTTCGGATCCAGCGTCGTTTCCCATAGCTGGTCCGGATTCATCTCGCCAAGGCCCTTGTAGCGCTGCACGCTGAGGCCCTTGCGGCCGAGTTCGAGGACGGCGTCCACAAGCCTGATCGGGCCGGTGATGCGGAATTCGCGCTCGCCCGATGCGAGGGTTGCGGGACGGGTGTAGATCGCCTGCAGATCGGCCGCCATCCCGTCCAGCCTGCGGGCGTCGCTGCTCCGCATCAGCGCGCCGTCGATCGCATGGCGCTCGGCCACCCCGCGCAGCGTGCGGACGAACGCGAAGCCGCCCTCCTCGATGATCTCCGCGCGCCAGCCCCGCTCGGCCTGCGGGGACAGGCCGTCGAGGCGCTGGGCGATCGCGTTGGCGACCGCTTCCGCCTGGCCGTCCTCCAGAAGCGCTGGATGGAAGGCGCCCAGGATCGCCGCCTGCTCGGCGACATCGGTATTGGAGAGCCGCTGCATCATCGGCGTCATCAGGCGGCGTGCGGCAAGCGCCTGGTCGACGCGTTCCCGCAAGTCCTCGCCCGCGACCTGCTCGCCCCCGTGCAGCGAAAGGACGCAATCTTGCAGCCCCGCCTTCACCAGATACGCATCCAGCTCGCCGTCGTCCTTGAGATAGACCCCGGCGGAGCCCTTCCTCGCGCGGTAGAGCGGCGGCTGCGCGATATAGAGATGGCCGCGCTCGATCAACGCCGACATCTGGCGGAAGAAGAACGTCAGCAGCAGCGTCCGGATGTGGCTGCCGTCCACGTCCGCGTCGGTCATCACGATGACCTTGTGGTAGCGCAGCTTCTCGATGTCGAAGTCCTCGGGACCGATCCCGGTCCCCAGCGCGGCGATCAGCGTGCCGAGCTCGGCCGAGCCCAGCATCTTGTCGAACCGCGCGCGCTCCACGTTCAGGATCTTGCCGCGCAGCGGCAGGATCGCCTGGAACCCCCGGTCGCGCGCCTGCTTCGCCGATCCGCCCGCGGAATCGCCCTCGACGATGAAGAGCTCCGAGCGCGACGGATCGCGTTCCTGGCAATCCGCCAGCTTGCCCGGCAGGGACGAGATGTCGAGCGCGCCCTTGCGCCGGGTCAGCTCGCGCGCCTTGCGGGCGGCTTCCCGGGCGGCCGCGGCCTCGACCACCTTGGCGACGACCCGCTTGGCCTCGCGCGGGTGCTCCTCGAACCAGTTGCCCAGCTCCTCGCCGACGACGCCCTCGACCACCGGGCGAACCTCCGACGAGACCAGCTTGTCCTTGGTCTGCGAGGAAAACTTGGGATCGGGCACCTTGACCGAGAGCACGCAGGTCAGCCCCTCGCGCGCGTCCTCGCCGCTCAGCGTCACCTTTTCCTTCTTGGAGACGCCTTTGGCGCTCGCATAGTTGTTGACGGTCCGCGTCAGCGCCCCCCGGAAGCCCGCGAGATGGGTGCCGCCGTCGCTCTGCGGGATGGTGTTGGTGAAGCAGAGCATGGTCTCGTGGTAGCTGTCCGACCACTGCAGCGCCGCCTCCACGGTGACGCCGTCGGCTTCCCTGCGGATCGCGATCGGCGGATCGAAGAGCGGCGACTTGCCGCGGTCCAGATATTCGACGAAAGCCCGGATCCCGCCCTCGTAGGCCATCTCGACAACCTTGGGCTCGACCCCGCGGGCGTCGGTGAGCACCAGCCGGACGCCGGAGTTCAGGAAGGCGAGCTCGCGCAGCCGGTGTTCCAGCACCGAAAGGCTGAAGGCGGTGTTGCTGAAGGTCGTCGGGGACGGGCGGAAGGTGATCTCGGTCCCCGTCCGGCCCCTGGCGTCGCCCACCGCCTCGAGCGGGCCGGTCGCCTCTCCGTTCTCGAAGCGGATCGCATGCTCCTTGGCGGACCGCCAGATTCTGAGCTCCAGCCATTCCGACAGCGCGTTGACCACCGAGACGCCGACGCCGTGAAGCCCGCCCGAGACCTTGTAGGAGTTCTGGTCGAATTTCCCGCCGGCATGGAGCTGGGTCATGATCACCTCGGCCGCCGAGATGCCTTCTTCGTGCATCTCCACCGGGATACCGCGGCCGTCATCGGTCACGGTGACCGTGCCGTCGCCGTTCAGCGTGACCGCGATCTCGGAGCAATGGCCCGCCAGCGCCTCGTCGATCGCGTTGTCGACCACCTCGTAGACCATGTGGTGCAGGCCCGAGCCGTCGTCGGTGTCGCCGATATACATGCCGGGCCGCTTGCGGACCGCCTCCAGCCCCTTGAGGACCTTGATCGACGCGGCGTCATAGGCGTCGTCGCCGGGATCCGTCGGGGGGGCTTCGACTGTCTCTGTCATCGGCTTTCCCGACCGGTCACGCGACCGGAGCGAGCGCGCCGCCGGCGACCGCGAACCGTTGCGCGCGGTCGCCCAGCGCGGCGAACGCCTCGGGCTCGGTGCCGGTGATCCATGCCTGGCTGCCCAGCGCGAGCACGGCATCGCACAGCGCCGACCGGCGATCGCGGTCGAGATGCGCGCCCGCCTCGTCGAGCAGGAGGATCGGCGCGCTCCCCTTCTCGTCGGCGTGCAGCGCGGCCCCGGCCAGCACGATCCGGATGAGCAGCGCCTTCTGCTCCCCCGTGGAGCACGAGGCGGCCGGACAATCCCTGGCGGCATGGGTGCAGACGAGGTCGCTGCGGTGGACGCCGAAAGTGGCGCGCCCGGCCTCCGCGTCGACGCCGCGCAGCGCCGCCAGCCGCTCGCGCACCCGATCCTCCACGGCAAGCGCCGGCATCTCGTCCAGCATTTCCTCGACCGTCCCCTGGACGGCGAGGGAGGCCGCCGGGAAGCCGCCCATCTCTTCGCGGCAATAAGAGCCGAGCCGCCCGACGAGGCTGCGGCGCGCGGCGGCCACCGCCACGCCGTTCTCCGCCATCGCGGTCTCCAGGGCGCCCAGCCACGCGTCGTCGCCGCGCGGGCCCGCCCCCTTGAGAATCCGGTTGCGCTCGCGCATCGCCCGTTCGTAGCGGCCGACACGCGCCGCGTGGTCGCGGTCGAAGCCGCCGACCAGGCGGTCGAGAAAGCGCCGCCGCTCCGATGTGCCGGAATCGAACAGCCGGTCCATTTCGGGCGTCAGCCAGTTCATCGTCACGTAATGCGCGAGATCCGCCTGGGAGGCGGCATCGGCCCCGTCGATCCGGACCGCCCGCCGCCGCGGTTCCTCGCCGGCGTCCGCGATTCCGGTTCCGATCTCTACCGGCCCTTCCGCGCCGTTCAGGGTCGCGGCGACCGACCAGCTTCCCGGAGGCCCCTCGCGGCGGGCGATCTCGCCCAGCGCGGCGCGGCGCAGACCGCGGCCGGGCGCCAGAAGGGAAAGCGCTTCCAGCAGATTGGTCTTTCCCGCGCCGTTGGCGCCGGTCAACACGACCGGACGTTCGTCGACCGTCACCCGCGCGGAGTCGTAGTTGCGAAAATTCGTCATCGTCAGGCGCCGGACGGCAAGCCTGGGGCGCATGGCCGTCGCCCCCGCGTATGCGTTCTCCCGCGTTTCGTGCGCGCGAAGGGTCAAACGCGCATCGGCATCAGGACGTAGAGCGCGCCGGGATCCGCGTTGTCGCGGACCAGCGTCGGCGAGGTCCCGTCCGAGAGCATGAACCTGGCGCCGTCATCGCCGATGAGCTGGGCGATGTCGAGCAGGTAGCGCGAGTTGAAGCCGATCTCCAGCGGTCCGTCCGCGTATTCCACTTCGAGCTGTTCCTCCGCGCTGCCCGCCTCGGGGCTCGACGCCGACAGCACCAGCGACCCGTCGTCGAGGCTGAGCTTGATCGCCCGGGTTTTCTCCGTCGCGATGGTCGAGACCAGATCGACCGCTTTCGCGAAGTTCCTTGGATCGACCTGCAGCGTCTTGTCGTTGGCGAACGGGATGACGCGGTCGTAGTCCGGGAATGTGCCGTCGATCAGCTTGGACGTCAGGACCGTGGTATCGACCGCGATGCGGATCTTGGTGTCCGACAGCGTGATCGCGACCTCTTCCTCGTCGCCGTCGTCGACAAGCTTCCGCAGTTCGCCAACCGTCTTGCGCGGGACGATGATGCCGGGCATTCCCGCGGCTCCTTCGGGAAGCGCCAGCTCGACCCGCGCCAGGCGGTGCCCGTCGGTGGCGACGATCCGCAGCTTCTCCCCGTCCTCGCCCTCGGCGGGGTGGATATAGACGCCGTTGAGGTAGTAGCGGGTCTCCTCCGACGACATCGCGAAGCGGGTCCGGTCGATGATGTCGCGCAGCGCCTGCGCGCCGACGACGAAGGCATGAGGCATGTCGCCTCCGGTCATCACCGGAAAATCCTCGCTCGGCAGGGTGGCGAGCGATATCCGCGAGCGACCGCAGCGCACGACGAGCTGGTTCTGTTCGCCGCCGCTCTCGATCTCCAGCTCGGCGCCCTCGGGCAGCTTGCGGACCACGTCGAGCAGGGTTTGCGCCGGTACCGTCGTCGCGCCCGGCTGGGCGACCGTGCAGGGCACCCGCTCGACGATGGCGATATCCATGTCCGTGGCGGTCAGCGACAGCGTCGCCCCGTCGGCGTTGAGCAGCACGTTCGACAGGATCGGTATCGTCGTGCGCCGCTCGATTACGCCCTGAGCGTGCTGCAGCGACCGCAACAATGCCCCGCGTTCGATCGTGAGCTTCATCGTCCCGGGATCCCCGTTTGAGGAAAAACTCCATCCCGGCAAGGCGTGTTTCGCCAAACCGGCGGGTAGCGTCCGACGCCCCGTTTGCGCCCCGAACGAAGCGCCGCGCACACCGCGACCACTATAGCAGAACCTGTTGCTCCAATGGGAAGAATCAACCGTCCGTCGCGCCGGATCGGGATGTCGGAAAGGCGGCGGGTCTGCCGGGAAATCGGCGCTAGGCTTCCAGCATCCGGCGGAGCAGTTCCACGTCCTCGTCGAAGCTCGGATCGGATTGCCGAAGATCCTCGACCTTGCGGACGGCGTGCATGACGGTGGTGTGGTCGCGCCCGCCGAACTTGCGGCCGATCTCGGGCAGCGACCGGGAGGTGAGCTGCTTGGAAAGATACATCGCGACCTGGCGCGGCCGGGCGACGGCGCGCGACCTGCGGGCCGAGTGCATGTCGGCGAAGCGGATATTGAAGTGTTCCGCCACCCGTTTCTGGATTTCCTCGATCGTCACGCGTCGCTCATGCGCGCGCAAAAGATCCTGCAGCACCTCCTGACAGGTGTCGAGCGTGATGTCGCGCCCGACCAGCGTCGAGTGGGCGACGATGCGATTGAGCGCGCCTTCCAGCTCGCGCACCGAGGCGGTGATCTTGTGGGCGAGGAATTCGAGCACCTTGGGCGGCACCTCGACCCCCAGATGTTCCGCCTTGGATTGCAGGATGCCGACCCTGAGCTCGGTGGTGGTCGCGTGAATGTCGGCCACCAGCCCCCAGCCGAGCCGCGAACGCATCCGCTCCTCCATGCCTTCGAGGTCGGACGGCGACTTGTCCGCCGAGACCACGACCTGCCTGTTATTGCCGACCAGGTCGTTGAAAGTATGGAAGAATTCTTCCTGGGTGTTTTCCTTGCCGTTGATGAACTGCACGTCGTCGATCATCAGCACGTCGACCGACCGGAACTGCTCCTTGAAGGCCATCGTGTCCTGGAAACGCAACGCCCGGATGAACTGGTACATGAACTTCTCGGCCGACAGGTACACCACCCGGCGGTTGGAATGCCGTTCGCGGATGTGCCAGCCGATCGCGTGCATGAGGTGCGTCTTGCCGAGCCCCACCCCGCCATAGAGGAAGAGGGGGTTGTAGGTCGCCGTCGGCGACTCCGCGACCCGCCGCGCCGCCGCGTAGGCGAGCTCGTTGGGCTTGCCGACGACGAAATTATCGAAGACGAAACGGGGGTCGAGCGGGCCGCCGATCTCCGCGCCGTTGCCTTCCGCTTCGCCGCGGCCGGTCGCGGACGCCGTGGCGGCGGGCGCTTTCCGTGCCGGTCTGGACGTCTGCGCCCGGGGTTCGGCCGGCGTCTTCGCCAGCCGCTTGCGCTCGCGCTTGACCGGCTCGGCCTGGATCTCGATGTCAAGCTTCTCGACCGCGTCGTTCTCGTCTATCCAGAGCTCGAGGATGCGCCGGGCGAAATTCTCGTTCACGTATTCGCGCATGAAACGGGTGGGTGTCGCGATCCGCACGGCGTTCCCGTCGACGCCGACCAGGATCAGCGGCTTGAGCCAGCTGCGGTAGGACGAGTCGCCGACCTCGGCGCGAAGCAGACCCCTGACCCGGGCCCATTGCGCAGAAATCCGCGAATCCATCTCCATACTCACCGAAGTCAGGATGCGTTTGTCGGGAAAACGAGAAACGCGCGCGCGTCCGCCGAGCGATATGCGCCGGTTGTCGCCACGCTACCGTCACCGGCCCGAAGCCGCCGCCCCGACGTCGATCCGAGCCCCGACAGGCCCGCCCCAGACCCGTCTCGTTTCAGCGTCACCAACCCGCTCACCTTGGCCCCAAAGCTAACCCGTCCTCATTCGAGGAAATAAAACGATACGAGTGGCCAGGTATTCGCCCCGTGTTGCGATAGTATTGCACAGATTTCGCAAGTATACGGAGTGTCCTGCCTCTTTCTTTTTCTTGGAGGACACCCCCACGCTGTCCTACTCGAAAACAGTAGCTTGACCGGAAGGATCATGCAACGCCGTCTTGGCCGGTCGGACGAAAATTTACCGAAATTTTGCGCCCCGTGGACGGCTCCAACGGCGCAAGGCGCGCGCATCGCAAGGGCCACCGCGGTGTCCGACAGCAAAACCGCGGCCTGTGGAAACCGGGGAAAGTTCGAAACGCGTCGGCCCGTACCCCGGGTCGCGGCCCTCCCCCGGCCCCTCCCGCAAGCGGGAGGGGAGAAGATGAGGCGGACTCGGCGAGGGAGTCCCCCCCTCCCCCGCGGGGGAGAGGGCTAGGGGCTCCCGGTCGAAAAATGCGCTAGCTCAGGGTCTTGAGCCTCGCATTCAGCCGCGCGACTTTCCGGGCGGCCGTGTTGCGATGAAGGATGCCCCTGGATACGCCGCGCATCAGCTCGGGCTGGGCGGCCTTGAGGGCGTCGGCCGCCGCTTCCCTGTCGTTGTCGTCGAGCGCGGCTTCGACTTTCTTCACGAAGGTCCGGATACGGCCGCGGCGGGCGCCGTTGATGTCGGCGCGACGGGCATTGCGGCGCGTGCGCTTCTTGGCGGATTTGATGTTCGCCATCGGTCGTACCCGTTGCCTGTTCGGATGGGGAAGGGCTTTTAGCCCGCCCACCCCGCCCCGTCAACCGAGCCGGGGCGGTTTACCTTCCCGCCCGGCGGAACGATATTAGTCGCATGACGCTGCTGAAAATCGCCCGCATGGGCCATCCCGTGCTGCTCAGGCCGGCCGAGCCGGTCGCCGATCCGACCGCCCGCGAGATCCGCCGTCTCGTCGACGACATGGTGGAAACGATGGAGGACGCGAGCGGTGTCGGCCTGGCCGCGCCGCAGGTGCATGTCAGCCGGCGGGTCATCGTGTTCAAGGCCCCCCCCGGACGGGCCAACCCTGAAGACGGCGAGGATGCCGAGACGCCGCTTACCGCCCTGGTCAATCCGTCCTTCGAGCCGGTCGGAGACGATATCGAGCTCGGCTGGGAGGGCTGCCTTTCGATCCCCGGGCTCACCGGCGCGGTGCCGCGCCATGCCCGAGTCCGCTATCGCGGCACGGCGCCCGACGGACAGGAGGTGGAGCGCGAGGCGCGGGGCTTCCACGCGCGCGTCGTCCAGCACGAGATCGACCATCTCGACGGTATTCTCTACACGATGCGGATGGACGACCTTCGCATGCTGTGCTTCTCCGACGAGATGCGCCACTTCGCCGAGGCGGCGCGAGAGGACGCCTGAGCGATCCGATGACCGGCGCCAGGGACGATCTCCACGACCGGCTGGTTCTCGCCGCGGTCCGTCATGCGGCGTCGGACGGATGGACCCCGGCGGCGATCAGGGCCGCCGCCGCGGATGCCGGAATCGACGAGGTCGAGGCCATGCGGATCCTGCGCGGCGGCCCGCGCGCGCTCTTCCGGGCCTTCAACGACTGGGCGGACGCGCGCATGGCCGACGCGCTTGATTCCGCCGGTGTCCGAATCCCGCGCCTCGGCGAGCGGGTGGAGAGGGCGGTGCTGGCCCGCTTCGAGGCGCTCGAGCCCTACCGCGAGTCGGTCCGGCGCGGCGTGGCCTTCGCCGGATTGCCGCAGAACGCCGCGCTCGGATTCTCGTGTTATTGCCGCACCGTCGACCGCATCTGGCGCGCCGCCGGGGATCGCTCGCACGATTTCAGCTTCTATACAAAGCGGGCGCTGCTCGCCGGCGTGCTGGCGACGACCGCGCTGGTCTGGCTCGAGGACCGCTCCGACGGCGGCGAGTTCACCCGCGCCTTCCTCCGGCGCCGACTCGCCGACGTGTTGCGGATCCAGAAGCTGCGCGCCGGCGCCAGGCGGCTCTCGCAGCGGCTCTCCGAACCCCTCCGCGCACCCGCCGGCCTCCGCCGCCGAAGGTCTCCGCTTTTCTAGAACATCTTCCGGCCGGGCACGATCGCGGCCAGCTGTCGCCCGAGAGTCCCCCTCACCCTAACCCTCTCCCCGCTGGGGAGAGGGGACTCGCCCGCCGACTTCTCCTTACCTTCTCCCCTCCCGCTTGCGGGAGGGGCCGGGGGAGGGCGCGGGGCACGGTACGGACCGCAATTCTGTCCCCCGGGGACGCGGAACGAGCCGTTTGGCGAAACGATATTGCGCGTTGGCCGATTTTACGATTTACGGCACATTCTTGACACTTTGGATAAGGCAATAATGCTGTCCTATGTTTCACGTGAAACAAAGGTCAACGATGCTGACTTATGTTTCACGTGAAACATTAGGCACGGTCCGGGGTTAAACGGTCTGCGATCCGCGCGGCTTGAGGCGGGTAACGTGGCCCATCTTGCGGCCGGGGCGGGCTTCGGTCTTGCCGTAGAGGTGAAGGCAGGCGCCGGGCTCGGCGGCGATAACCCGCCAGTGCTCGACCTCCGCGCCGAGGATATTGGTCATTACCGCGTCGCTGTGGCGCCCGGGGTCGGCGAGCGGGAGTGCGCAGACCGCGCGCACCGCCTGCTCGAACTGGCTGGCGGCGCAGGCGTCCGCCGTCCAGTGGCCGGAGTTGTGCACCCGGGGAGCGATCTCGTTGACCAGCAACGCGCCGCCGCGGGAGACGAACAGCTCGACCGCCAGCACCCCGACGTAATCCAGCGCGTTCGCGATGCGCCCGGCGAGCGCGCGCGCCGCGCGGTCCAGCTCGGGCGCGATACGCGCCGGCACGCGCGAGGTTCTGAGGATTCCGTCCTCGTGTTCGTTCTCCACGGTGTCGAACGCGGCCATGGACCCGTCGGTCCCGCGCGCGATCACCACCGAGACTTCGCGTTCGAAATCGACCTGCGCTTCGAGGATCGCGCGATCCGCCGCCAGCGCCCGCCACTCGGCCTCCGGGTCCGCATGGGCGCGGACGATCCGCTGGCCCTTCCCGTCGTAGCCGAGCCGCGCCGTCTTGAGGATCGCCGGCGCGCCGATCTCCGCCATCGCCCGGCGGAGATCGGCCGCCGAGGCGACCGCGGAGAAGCGCGCGGTGGCGACCCCGATCCGGTTGAGAAAGGTCTTCTCGTCGATCCGGTCCCGGGCGACCGCGAGCGCCCTCGCATCCGGGCGAACCGGCGTGGTTTCCGCGATCCGCGCGACGGTTTCCGTGGGAACGTTCTCGAATTCGAGCGTCGCCGCGTCGACCGACCCGGCGAACGCGTCGAGCGCCGCCTCGTCGTCGTAGCCGGCGCATGTCGCGCGGGCGGCGACCTGGGCCGCGGGCGCGTCCGCTTCCGGGCAATAGACGTGGCAGCGATAGCCCAGCCTCGCGGCCGCGAGGGCGATCATCCGGCCGAGCTGGCCGCCGCCGAGGATGCCGATGACGGAACCCGGCGGCAGGCCCGCCGGCGCGCCCGCCATGTCAGCCTTCCGGGTCGGTCGGATCGAAGGGAACGGCGGCGGATCGGCGCTGGCGCCAGTCCTCCAGCCGGTCGGCGAGAGCGGGGTCGAGGAGGGCCAGCACCGACGCCGCGAGCAGGCCCGCATTGACCGCCCCGGCCTTCCCGATCGCGACCGTCCCGACCGGGACGCCGCCCGGCATCTGGACGATCGAGAGCAGGCTGTCGAGACCGGAAAGCGCCTCGGAGCGCACCGGCACGCCGAACACGGGAAGGGTGGTCATCGCGGCGACCATGCCGGGCAGGTGGGCCGCGCCTCCGGCGCCGGCGACGATCGCCTTGATGCCGCGCCCGCGCGCCTCGCGGGCATAGGCGTAGAGCCGGTCGGGCGTGCGGTGCGCCGAGACCACGCGGGTTTCCACCGTCACGCCCAGCTCTTCGAGCACCTCGACCGCGTGGCTCATCGTCGGCCAGTCCGACCGGCTGCCCATGATCACGCCGACAAGGGGCGCGCCGTCGTTTCGGTTCTCCACGGGCAAGTTCGGCGTCTCCGTCCGGCGTCAGGCGATGATGTCGGGGACCAGGAGCGCGCGGATGCGCGCGATCTCGTCCTTCAACCGGAGCTTGCGCTTCTTGAGCCGCTGCACCTGCAGCTGATCGTAGATCACGGCCTCCGTGATGCGCGCGATCACGTCGTCGAGATCGCGATGCTCGGTCTCCAGATCGGCGAGCCGTTGCCGCAGGATTTCCTGCTCTCCCATGGTACCGGTATCAGTCTGCGCCATCGAACCGCACGATAGCAGAATCCGTTCCAAATCGTTATCACTGGAGGGGACCGGATCCTCCGGAATCGAGGAGGCGAGCGTGGCGGCCGACTTTCCCGACCATCCGTTCTGGGACTTTTCGCTCCGGGTCTATGGCAGCGAGGGCGTGCCGGAGGCCTGTCTCGTGCTGCAAGAGCGCCACCGGATCGACGTGAACGTCTTGCTCTACTGCTGCTGGCTCGGCGCGAGCGGCCGGGGAACGCTCGACGAAGGCGAAATCGCCACGGTGTGCCGGACGGTCGAGGCCTGGCACCGGGACGTGGTCCGCGCCGTCCGGGCGGTCCGCCAGCGGCTGAAGGGAGGGTTCGGCGAGGCGCCGGTCGAGCTCAGCGAACCGCTGCGGCGCCGCATCGCCAAGATCGAGGTCGATCTGGAGCATGTCGAGCAGCTGATGCTGGCCGGCTCGCTGACCCGCCCGGCCGACGAGAGCCTCGACGAATCCGCGCGGCTCGACCACGCGCTGGACAATGTCGGGGCCTATTTCAGGGCGGAAGGGATCGACCCGGACGCCGCCGACGCCGCCGAGACGGCGGTCATCGTCGCCCCGGCCTTCGACGGTCTCGAACCCGCCGCCGTGGCCGAGGCCGCCCGGGCGCGGCTCGCCTCCTGATCGTCCCGATCTCCCGCGAGAGTCGATTGCATCGACCGCCGGGCAGGGTATCCTGATTCCCGCACACCCGGGAAAGAGGAGGATGGTCGATGAATGTCGAAGAGCAGGTCGCCTCCTTGAAGGCTCGCCATGCCGAGCTCGAGGAGGCGCTGTCCCAGGAACACGCGCGGCCGTTGCCCGACGCCGCGACGATTTCGGATCTCAAGAAACGCAAACTCAGGATCAAGGACGAACTCGCCAAGCTGACGGTCGCGACCGGCTAGATCCGCCGCCGCTGTCTTCGCGCAACGCCCCGCTGGGCGGCCACATGGCTGCCGCCCCTGCCGAGGAGGAGGTGTCGTGAGCGAGCGCTACAACCGAATCCACCGCCAATCCATAGACGACCCGGAAACCTTCTGGGGCGACGCCGCCGAGGCGATCGACTGGGACCGCCGCTGGGATCGCGTGATCGACGCCGGCGCGAAGCCGGCGTCCCGCTGGTTCGCCGGCGGCATGCTGAATACCTGCCACAACGCGCTCGACCGGCATGTCGCGGCGGGGAACGGCGAGCGGATGGCGCTGATCTACGACAGCCCGATCACCGGCACGCAGCAGCGCTTCACATATGCCGAGCTCCGCGACCGCGTGGCGGTGTTCGCCGGCGCTCTCGCGGCGCGGGGCGTGGGCCACGGCGACCGGGTGGTGATCTACATGCCGATGGTGCCCGAAGCGGCGGTCGCGATGCTCGCCTGCGCGCGGATCGGCGCGGTCCATTCGGTCGTCTTCGGCGGCTTCGCGGCCAACGAGCTCGCGGTGCGGATCGACGATTCGACGCCCAAGGCGATCGTCGCCGGCTCCTGCGGCATCGAGCCCGGCCGGGTCGTCCACTACAAGCCGCTCCTCGACAAGGCGATCGAGATCGCCAGCCACAAACCCGATTTCTGCATAATCCTCCAGCGCGAGGCGGGACTCGCGGAGCCGATCCCGGGCCGCGACGTCGACTGGAACGAGGCCGTCGCGGCGGCATCGCCGGTCGACTGCGTGCCCGTCGCGGCGACCGATCCGCTCTACATCCTCTACACATCCGGGACCACCGGCCAGCCCAAGGGGATCGTCCGCGACAACGGCGGTCACGCCGTGGCGCTCCAATGGTCGATGCCCAATATCTACGACACCGCGCCGGGCGAGGTGTTCTGGGCCGCCTCCGACGTCGGCTGGGTGGTGGGGCACTCCTATATCGTCTACGCGCCGCTGTTCAACGGATCGACCAGCATCCTGTTCGAGGGGAAGCCGATCGGCACGCCCGACGCGGGCGTCTTCTGGCGCGTGATCGCCGAGCACGGCGCCAAGGCGCTGTTCACCGCGCCCACCGCCTTCCGCGCGATCAAGAAGGAAGACCCCGATTGCGCGCTTCGCGCGGCCTACGACATGTCGCGCTTCGAGGCCCTGTTCCTCGCCGGCGAACGGGCCGATCCGGATACCGTGAAATGGGCCGAGGACCATCTCGGCGTGCCGGTGATCGACCACTGGTGGCAGACCGAGACCGGATGGCCGATCGCCGCCAACTGCGTCGGCCTCGGGCGGGTGCCGATCAAGTACGGCTCGCCGACGCGCGCCGTGCCGGGCTGGGATCTGCGGGTGCTCGACGAAACGGGCGGGGAGCGCCCGGCGGGCGAGATCGGCGCGCTGGTCGCGCGGCTGCCGATGCCGCCCGGCTGCGCGCCGACGCTGTGGAACGCCGACGAGCGTTTCCGCGAGGCCTATCTGACCGAGTTCCCGGGCCATTACGCGACCGCCGATGCGGGGTATATCGACGAGGACGGCTACGTGTTCGTCATGGCCCGGACCGACGACATCATCAACGTCGCCGGGCACCGGCTGTCGACCGGCGCGATGGAGGAGGTGCTGGCCGAGCATCCCGATGTCGCGGAATGCGCGGTGATCGGCGTCGCCGATGCGCTCAAGGGCCAGGTTCCCTTCGGGCTGCTGGTCCTCAAGGACGGGGTCGAGCGGGAAACCGGCGCGATCGTCGACGAGGTGGTGGGCATGGTGCGCGGGCGGATCGGCCCGGTCGCCGCCTTCAAGTCGGCCTCGGTGGTGGCCCGCCTGCCCAAGACGCGGTCGGGCAAGATCCTGCGCGGCACGATGCGCAAGATCGCCGACGGCGAGGAGTGGAACATGCCCGCGACCATCGAGGACCCCGCGGCGCTCGACGAGATCGCGGTGTCGCTGAGCGCGGCCGGCTACCCGAACTGAGACTCGGGGTCCGGCGGCTCCGGCGGGTCGGGCTCGGTCCGGGCGAGCTGCTCGACCGGGAACACGTCGTCTTCCTCGCTCACCGGCTCGGGGACGTATCCTGCCTTCTCCAGCGCCGCGTCGAGATCGGCGCGGGTGCACAGCTCCAGCCCCACCGGCTCGCGCGGCTTGATGTTCGCCATGTTCCAGTGGGTGCGCTCGCGGATCGCGACGATGGTCGGCTTGGTGGTCCCGATCAGCTTGGAAATCTGGCCGTCCGACAGGTCGGGACAGTTGCGCACCAGCCAGGCGATCGCGTCCGGCTTGTCCTGCCTGCGCGCGACCGGGGTGTAGCGCGGACCCTTGGTGCGCGGCGACGGGCGCGGGATGTCCTGCACGGCCATATTGAGGCGCGCGCCCGGATCGGCGCTGCACCGGTCGATTTCCTCGCGGGTGAGCTGTCCGTTGGCGATCGGGTCGAAGCCGATGATCCCGATGGCGACTTCCTCGTCGGCGATGCTCTGCACCTCAAGCTCGTGGAGCCCGCAGAACGCGGCGATCTGGTCGAAGGTGAGAGCGGTGTTCTCGATCAGCCACACCGCGGTGGCCTTGGGCATCAATGGGTTGTTCATGCGCTTTCTTTCGTCGCGGCCCGATGCGTTCGGGGCGCTTTCAAACGGTTAGCACGATCTTACCGATATGCGCGCTCGATTCCATCAGCGCGTGCGCCCGGGCGGCCTCGTCGAGCGCGAAGGTGGTGTGGATGACCGGCCGCACGCTTCCTTCCGCCAGCAGCGGCCAGACCCTTTCCCTCAGCGCGTCGGCGATCGCGCCCTTCTGGGCGACGGTCCTGGGTCTCAGCGTCGATCCGGTGAGGACCAGCCGCTTGACCATCAGGAGGCCGAGCGGGATCGTCGCCTCCGCGCCCCGCTGCACCGCGATCTGCACCAGCCGCCCCTCGACGGCGAGCGCGCGGATGTTGCGCGCGAGGTAGTCCCCGCCCACCATGTCGAGGATCAGCTCGACGCCGCGCTTCTCCGTCAGCTCCCTCGCCACGGCGACGAAATCCTCCTCCGCGTAGTTGATCGCGCGCTCGGCGCCGAGCGCCTCGCAGAACGCGCATTTCTCCGCCGTGCGGGCGGTCGCGAACACGCGGGCGCCGAAAGCGCGGGCGATCTGGATCGCCGTCGTGCCGATCCCGCCCGAGCCGCCGTGGATCAGCACCGTCTCGCCCGCCTTCAGCCGCCCGCCGTCGAACAGATTGGTCCAGACGGTGAAGAAGGTCTCGGGCAGGGCGGCGGCCTGCACCATGTCGAGCCCGTCCGGGACCGGCAGGCATTGCGGCACCGGGACCGCGCAGTATTCCGCGTAGCCGCCGCCGCTCACCAGCGCGCAGACCGCCTCTCCGGGCGCCGGACCGGAAACGCCGGGGCCGAGCGCCACGACCTCTCCGGACAGCTCCAGCCCGGGCAGGTCGCTCGCCCCCGGCGGCGGCGGGTAGTTGCCGCGCCGCTGGGCGACGTCCGGGAAGTTGACCCCGGCCGCGGCGACCCTGACCAGAATTTCGCCCTCCGCGGGCTCGGGCACCGGGCGCGCGCGGGGCCGCAGCATCTCGGGGCCGCCGGGTTCGAGGATCTCGATCGCCTTCATCGAGGCGGGCACGGGCTGGGTCATCGCGGGGATTCGGGAACCGGTCGAACGGGTTGCCTGTCTAGCGGCTGGGCGACACACTGGCAAGGCGGATCAAGGGGGACCGGCGGCGTGGACGAGCAAGACCTGACACCCCAAAAGGGGCCGACGAAGCTTCGCGAGCTCGACCCGCTTTCCATCGAGGAGCTCGAGGAATACATCGCCGAGCTCGAGGCGGAGATCCGCCGCGTGCGCGAGGACATCGAGAAGAAACAGCGCCACCGCGCCGGCGTCGAGGGGCTCTTCAAGCGCGGCTAATGTTTCACGTGAAACATAGGTCAGCAATACTGACCATTGTTTCACGTGAAACATTGTTCCGATATGAGACTATTTTCCCGGCCTCCGCAGGGGAGAGGGTGACTCGCTCTCCGACCCCTCCTTCCCTTCTCCCCTCCCGCTTGCGGGAGGGGCCGGGGGAGGGTGGGGCCCGCCCTAATGCGCCTCCGCCCAGCTCGGGCCGAGGCCGGTCTCGACGGTCAGCGGCACGCTCAGATGGGCGGCGTTTTCCATCACCCGGGTGACGAGGGCGGCGGTGTCGTCGAGTTCGCCGTCGGGGACCTCGAACAGGAGCTCGTCGTGGACCTGGAGCAGCATCCGGGCGCCCAGCCCCGCGTCTTCCAGCGCGCCGGGGAGGCGGATCATGGCGCGCTTGATGATGTCGGCCGCCGCGCCCTGGAGCGGCGCGTTGATCGCCGCGCGCTCCGAGAAGTTGCGCCGCGCCGGGTTCCTGTCCGCGATGGCGGGGGTGTGGCAGCGCCTCCCGAACGCCGTCGTCACGTAGCCGTTGGTCCGTGCGAACGCCTTTGTAGTCTCCATGTAGTCTCGAATCCCCGGGTAGTGCTCGAAATAGGCGTCGATATAGGCCCTCGCCTCGCTCTGCGGGATCCTCAGCTGACGCGCGAGGCCGAACGGGCTGATGCCGTAGATGATCCCGAAATTGATCGCCTTGGCGCGGTTGCGGACCGCCGGTTCCATCCCCTCCACCGGCAGGCCGAACACCTCGCCCGCCGTCCGGGCGTGGATGTCCGCCCCTTCGTGGAACGCCGCCTTGAGCGGCTCGATATCGGCGACATGGGCGAGCAGGCGGAGCTCGATCTGCGAATAGTCCGCCGAGAGCAGCGTGTGGCCCTTCTCCGCCACGAAGGCCTCGCGGATCTTGCGCCCGTCCTCGGTCCGGACCGGGATGTTCTGCAGATTGGGCTCGTTCGAGCTCAACCGCCCGGTGGACGCGATCGCCTGGCCGAACGAGGTATGGACGCGGCCGGTCGCGGGGTTGACCGCCTCGGCGAGCGCCTCGGTATAGGTGCTCCTGAGCTTGGCGAGCTGGCGCCAGTCGAGCACCAGCGAGGGGAGGGCATGGCCCTGGGCGGCGAGCCCTTCCAGGATGTCCGCGCCGGTCCCGTAGGCGCCCTGCTTGGTCTTCTTGCCGCCTTCGAGCCCCATCTCCTCGAACAGCACGGAACCGAGCTGCTTGGGCGAGCCGATATTGAAGCCGTGCCCGGCCTCCGAGTAAATCCGCTCGGTCAGCGCCGCGCCCCGGCTTTCGAAGTCGCGCGAGAGCGCGGCGAGCACCGAGACGTCCACCTTGATGCCGGCCCGCTCCATGCCGGCGAGCACCGCGACCAGGGGGCGTTCCAGCGTCTCGTAGACCGTCGCCATGCGGTCGGCGACCAGCCTCGGTTTGAGCAGGCGGTGGAGCCGTCCGGTCATGTCGGCGTCTTCCGCCGCGTAGTCGCGCGCCGCCTCCAGGGGGACCTCGGCGAAGGTCACCGCCTTCTTTCCCGATCCCGCGACGTCGGAGAATTTTATGTTTATGTGCTCGAAATGGAGCTTGCAGAGCTCGTCGAGCCCGTGGCCGTGCATCCCGGCTTCGAGCACGTAGGAGAGCAGCATCGTGTCGTCGACCGGCGAGACCTCGACGCCGTAGCGCGCCAGCACCTCCATGTCGTACTTGATGTTGTGGCCGATCTTGAGAACGCCCGGGTCCTCCAGCAGCGGCGTGAGGGCGGCGAGCGCGTCCGCCATCGGGATCTGTTGCGGCGCGTCCGTCGGTCCGTCGATCAGATCCGCCGTGCCGCCGCCCGGCGGGACATGGGCGAGCGGGATGTAGCAGGCCCGGCCCGGCTCGATCGAGAGCGAGACGCCGACGAGCTCGGCCCGCATCGAATCGAGCGAGGTGGTCTCGGTGTCGACCGCGACCGATCCGGCGCGGGTCGCCTCGGCGATCCACCGGTCCAGCGCGGCGTCGTCGGTTACCAGCGAATAGTCCCGCTCTTTCGTCTCGGGCTCCGGCGCCGCGGCGGCATCGTCCGCCCCCGTCACGCCCACCATCGTCCCGATCTGGGCCAGCATCGACTTGAACCCGTGCTCGCGCAGGAACCCGCCGAGCGTGTCCGCCTCGGGCGCGACCGCGATCAGATCGTCCACCGCCTGCTCGACCGGCGCGTCGACCCGGAGCGTCACCAGGTCGCGGGAAATGCGCGCCATGTCGGCGTGACCCATCAGGTTTTCCCGGCGTTTCGGCTGCTTGATCTCGTCGGCCCGTTCGAGGAGCGTGTCGAGATCGCCGTATGTCCGGATCAGCTCGGCCGCGGTCTTGACCCCGATCCCCGGCACGCCGGGGACGTTGTCGGTCGAGTCGCCCGCGAGCGCCTGCACGTCGATCACGTTTTCCGGGCCGACGCCGAAACGCTCGATCACCTCTTCTCGCCCGATTTGCAAGTTCTTGGCCGGGTCGAGCATGGAGACCTGGTCGCCGACCAGCTGCATCAGGTCCTTGTCGGACGACACGATCACCACCTCGTGGCCCTCCTCGGTCGCCATGCGGGCGAAGGTGGCGATCAGGTCGTCGGCCTCGAACCCCGGAAGCTCGATGCACGGCACGTTGAAGGCGCGCGTCGCATCCCGGATGAGGTCGAATTGCGGCACCAGCTCTTCCGGCGGGTCGCTGCGGTTCGCCTTGTACTCGGGGTAGATGTCGTTGCGGAACGACACGCGGGAGCTGTCGAAGATCACCGCGAAGCGGCTCGTGCCGGCATCGCTCAACAGCTTGGCCAGCATCTTCGAGAAGCCGAACACCGCGTTGACCGGAACCCCTTCCGGGTTGGTCATCGGTGGCAGGCCGTAGAAGGCGCGGAAGATGTAGCCCGACCCGTCGACCAGATAGACCGGTTCCGCGCCGTCTCGTCCGGTCTCCGCCATCTCGCCCTCCGTCCGCCCGGCCTGTCGAGCCGGATGCCCCTTTTATACCGTCATGGTCGGCGAAGGCCGACCATCCACGAGTTTTTTTCGGTGGCCGGGACGGCGAAATAAGGAAAAACAAAACGTGGATGGTCGGCCTTCGCCGACCATGACGCGGGTGATGCGGGGCTGCGGTCCGGGCATGACGTGGTGGGGTGCCGTGGGAGGGGTTGGGGGAGGGCCTCGGCGCGGTCCCCCACCCGGCCTCCCCCGCAAGCGGGGGAGGAGTCTTCCGCCGCTGCGCGAAGGGCCGAACCCACGCCGAAAATCTAAACCGGACAGCAATGGAACAAGTCCGGGGTGACAAGAGGCTATGCTTCGCCGCCCTCCTCGGCGAGAACGGCGCCGGCGAGGTAGAGGGAGCCGGTGACCAGCACCCGTGCCGGGCCCGGATAGTTCGTTGCGATGGCGTCGAGGGCTTCGGCGGCCGCGGGCCAGGAGTGCGCTTCCACGCCGAGGGCGCGCGCGGCTTCGGCGAGCTGCTCCGGCGGGTGGCAGGCATAGGCGCCCGGCACGGGCACGCCGTGAAAGCTTGCGATCCCGTCGGCAAGCGGCGCGAGGAAGTCTTCGGACGGCCGGACCGCCAGATGTC
Organism: Alphaproteobacteria bacterium; assembly: GCA_965202835.1. GTDB lineage: Bacteria > Pseudomonadota > Alphaproteobacteria > MPNO01 > MPNO01 > MPNO01. The sequence goes on from CBDBCA010000006.1 coordinate 685,180, forward strand.
CCATCACCAGGTGCAGGGGCCGGTCGGACCAGCCTTCCGCCACCCGGGCGAGCGCTTCGCCGGCGGCGCGGTTGTGGCCGCCGTCGACCCAGAGCTCCCGGCCCGGGCCGAGCCGCGCCGACAGCGGGCCGCCTTCCAGACGTTGCAACCGCCCCGGCCACCGCGCCGAGGCGATGCCGGCCCGGATCGTCCGCTCGTCCAGTGCCGGCCAGCCGAGCGCCCGGGCCGCGGCGGCGGCGATTCCAGCGTTCTCCAGCTGGTGCGGACCGATCAGCCCCGGCGGCGGAATGTTCAGCGCGCCCTTTCCGTCGCGGTAGTCCGGGCCGTTCCTGCGCCATTCCACGCCGTGCCGCAGGAGCGGGGTCCCGATTTCGGCCGCGCGGGCGGCGATGACCTCCGCCGCGCCCGGCTCTTGCGGCCCGATCACGGCCGGGACCCCGGGCTTCAGGATGCCCGCTTTCTCGAACGCGATCTCCGGGACGGTCTCGCCGAGGAAGTGAACGTGATCGCGCGAGACCGGGGTGATGACCGAGAGCGCCGGGGCGGCGAGGACGTTGGTGGCGTCGAACCGCCCGCCGAGCCCGGTTTCGATCAGCACGATGTCGGCGGGAGCGCGCGAAAAGGCGAGGAAGGCGGCGGCGGTGGTGATCTCGAAGAAGGTGATCGGCTCGCCGCCATTCGCTTCCTCGCAAGCCGCGAGCACCTCGTTCAGCGGTTCTTCCCCGATCGGCCGGCCGCGGACCGCGATCCGCTCGTTGAAGCGGATCAGATGCGGCGAGACATAGACATGGGCGCTCAGCCCCGCCGCCTCGCAGATCGCCTGGAGGAACGCGATCGTCGATCCCTTGCCGTTGGTGCCGGCGACGTGCACGACCGGCGGCAATTGCCGTTCCGGATGGCCGAGCGCGGCGAGCAGGCGCTCGATCCGCTCAAGGCTCAGGTCGATCAGCTTGGGATGAAGGCGGGTCAGCCGTTCGAGAACGGCGTCACTCCGCAACGGCGGCGTCCAGGCTGTCCGAGACGGGCGGCGCGGGCAGTTCGAGTTCGGCCTCCGGCTCCGTCGGCGCGACCGGGTTGGTCAGCAGGTCGATCAGGTCGGCCAGCGTATCCCGCATTTCCGCGCGTGGAACCACCATGTCCACCATGCCGTGCTCGAGGAGGTATTCGGCGCGCTGGAAATTCTCGGGCAGGGTCTCGCGGATCGTCTCCTCGATCACCCTCCGGCCCGCGAAGCCGATAACCGCGCCCGGCTCGGCGATGGCGATGTCGCCCAGCATGGCGAAGGAGGCCGAGACGCCGCCGGTCGTGGGATCGGTCAGCACGACGATGTAGGGCAGCCCCGCTTCCTTGACGCGTTCGATGCCGATGGTGGTTCGCGGCATCTGCACCAGCGACAGGATGCCCTCCTGCATGCGCGCGCCGCCGGAGGAGGGAAAGACGATCAGCGCCGCCTTGTTCGCCACCGCGCGGTCGGCGGCGGCAAGGATGCCGTCGCCCACGGCGATTCCCATCGACCCGCCCATGAAGCGGAAGTCGAACGCGGCGGCCACGGCGGGCGCGCCCTTGAGCGTACCGGCGGCGACCAGGATCGCATCCTCGCCGCCGGTCTCGCTGCGGTTGTCGCGCAGGCGCTCGGAATAACGCTTGCGGTCGCGGAACCTGAGCGGATCCGCGGTGCAGGGCGGCAAGTCGACCGTCTCCCAGCTGTCGGGGTCGAGGATCGAGCCTATCCGGGTGCGGGCGTCGATGCGGAGGTGGTGGCCGCAATGGGAACAGACATGGAGCGCGGCTTCGAGCTCGCGATGGAAGATCATCTGCTCGCATTGAGAGCACTTCGCCCAGAGATGCTCCGGAACTTCCGTCTTCTTGCCCACCAGGGCCCGGATCTTCGGCCGGATGTTGTTCAGCCAGTTCATCCGCCGGCTCCTTCGGCTTCCCGCGCGCCCCGGCTTCTCACCCCGCCGGCCAGCTCCCGGATCAGCGCCTCGACGCCCGGCACCGTCCCGTTCCCGGCGCGCCCGTCGACCAGGGTCGACTCGATCCGTTGCACGATCGCCGAGCCGACCACCACGGCGTCCGCGAAACCGGCGATTTCCGACGCCTGGTCCGCGGTGCGGACGCCGAAGCCCACCGCGACCGGAAGATCGGTCGCCTTGCGGATTCGCGCGAGCCCGGCCGCCACGTCCCGTGTCATCGCCGACTTCGTCCCGGTAATGCCGGTGACCGAAACGTAGTAAACGAATCCGTCGCAATTCGCCAGAATCCGCCGCAGACGATCGTCGTGGGTGGTCGGGGCGACGAGTCGGATCAAGGCAAGCCCCGCGGCCTCGGCCGGCGTCCGCAGCTCCTCGTCCTCCTCCGGCGGCAGGTCGACCACGATGAGCCCGTCGACGCCCGCTCTTCTCGCATCCGCGACGAATGCCTCCGCGCCGTAGCGGTAGATCGGATTGAAATAGCCCATCAGGACGAGCGGCGTCTCGGCGTCGCCCTCCCGGAACGCGGAAGCCATGGCGAGCGTGTCGGCCATCGTCTGGCCGGCGCGGAGCGCGCGCTCGCCGGCCGCCTGGATCGAGGGGCCGTCGGCCATGGGATCGCTGAACGGCATGCCGAGCTCGATCAGGTCGGCGCCCAACTCCGGCAGCCGCGACAGGATGGCGGACGAGGTCTCGCGGTCGGGATCGCCCGCCGTGACGAAGGGGACGAAGGCCGAACGCCCTTCTTGCGCGAGCGCGGCGAAACGCCGGGCGATGCGGTCGCGGCCTCCCGTCACAGCTCGACCCCCAGCGCCTCGGCGACGGTGAAGACGTCCTTGTCGCCCCGGCCGCACATGTTCATCACCAGCAGGTGGTCCGACGGCAAATCGCCCGCGATCCGCGTCACATGGGCGAGCGCGTGGCTCGGCTCCAGGGCGGGCAGGATGCCCTCCAGCCGGCTGCAGAGCTGGAACGCGTCCAGCGCCTCGGCGTCGGTGACCGAGACGTAGCGCACCCGGCCCACGTCGTGAAGCCACGCATGCTCCGGCCCGACCCCCGGGTAGTCGAGCCCGGCCGAGATCGAATGCGCTTCCTGGATCTGGCCGTCGTCGTCCTGCAGGAGATAGGTGCGGTTGCCGTGCAGCACTCCCGGCGCGCCGGCGGTGAGCGAGGCCGCGTGGCGCTCGGTGTCGAGCCCTTCGCCCGCGGCCTCGACGGCGTGGATGTCGATCTCCGTGTCGTCGAGAAAGGGATGGAACAGCCCCATCGCGTTGGATCCGCCGCCGATGCAGGCCACCAGCGTATCGGGAAGCCGCCCCTCGGCCGCCACGATCTGTTCGCGGACCTCCGTGCCGATGACCGACTGGAAGTCGCGCACCATCGCGGGGTAGGGGTGCGGGCCCGCCACCGTCCCGATGACGTAGAACGTATCGTCCACATTGGCGACCCAGTCGCGCAGCGTCTCGTTCATCGCGTCCTTGAGGGTGCGGCTGCCGGACGTCACCGGCACCACCTCGGCGCCGAGCAGCTTCATCCGGAAGACGTTGGGCGCCTGGCGCGCGATGTCGGTTTCGCCCATGTAGACGACGCAGGGAAGGTCGAACAGCGCGCAGACGGTCGCCGTCGCGACGCCGTGCTGGCCGGCCCCGGTCTCCGCGATGATCCGGGTCTTGCCCATGCGGCGGGCGAGCAGGATCTGTCCCACCGTGTTGTTGATCTTGTGCGCGCCGGTATGGTTGAGCTCGTCGCGCTTGAAGTAGATCTTCGCACCGCCGAGATGGGCGGTCAGCCGCTCGGCGAAGTAGAGCGGGCTCGGGCGGCCGACATAGTGCTCCAGGTAATAGCGCAGCTCCGCCTCGAAGGCCGGGTCCTGCTGCGCCGCGCGCCAGGCCCGCTCGACCTCCAGGACCAGCGGCATCAGGGTTTCGGCGACATAGCGTCCGCCGAACAGGCCGAAACGGCCCTGGGCATCGGGCCCGTCGCGGTAGGTGTTGCGTTCCAAATTACTCTCTCCGCCGCGCCCTCAGGCCCCCTTCGCCGCCAGGATGAATGCGGAGATCAGGGACGTGTCCTTGACGCCGGGCGCGCTTTCGACGCCGGAAGATACATCAACGCCCGGCGCGCCGCTCGTCCGGATCGCGTCGGCGACGGTGTCCGGCGTGAGGCCCCCCGACAGCATCCACGGGCAAGGCCAGGACAGCCCGGCGAGCATGCGCCAGTCGAAGGTCAGCGCGTTGCCGCCCGGCATGTATCGCCCTTCCGTCGACGGCGCCTTGGCATCGAACAGCAGGCGGTCCGCGATCCCGTCATAGGCTCGGGCGGCCTCGATGTCGGCGGGCTCGGCAACCTTGATCGCCTTCATCGCCGGCTTTCCCGTCCCTCGCTTGATCGCGGCCACGCGCTCGGGGCTCTCGTTGCCGTGCAGTTGCAGGAGATCGAGCCGGGCCACCGAAAGCACCTCCTCCAGCGCTTCGTCGGGCGGGTCGACGAACAGGCCGACGACCGTGATGTCGGACGGCGCGGCGGCGGACAAGGCGGCGGCTTCCTCCGCGGATACGTTGCGCGGCGAGCGGGGAAAGAACACCAGCCCGACATCGCTCGCGCCCTCCGCGACCGCGGCCTCCAGGATTCCCCGCGAGCTGACGCCGCAGATCTTTACCCGGGTCGTCATCCGGTCCGCGATTTCAGCCGGATTCTCGGCAGCCTTGCGCGGCGCGGCGCCGGCGTTTCGGGGGGCTGGCCGGCCGTGTCGCCGCCGGCTTCCCGCGCCGCCTCGACCAGGGTGAGCTGGCGTTCGAGCGCGCTTGCCTTGCGTTTGTCGGCCCGCGCGCGCCGGCGCCACTTGCCGTCCGAGATCCACTGCGCGGATCCGCCGATCGCCATGCCGACCGCCAACGCGCCGAGCACCGCGATATAGACCGGCAGATCGATCTCCAGCGGCAGCGGCCACAGGTTCAACGTCAGCACGTGCCGGTTGGCGACGGCGAAAACGACGAACACCGCCGCGACGGGAACGAAGACCAGCCTGTAGAAAATCTTCATCCGGGGTTTCGTCCCCGATCGGTCCGTATGCCGGCGTCCTGGCTCAGGAGTCCGCGTTCAGCCGGTCGCGCAGATCCTTGCCCGCCTTGAAAAAAGGCACGTATTTCTTCTCGACGTTGACCGATTTCCCGGTGCGCGGATTGCGGCCGACCCGCTCGCCCCGCTCCTTGACGGAAAAGGCCCCGAAGCCGCGCAACTCGACGCGGCCGCCACGATAGAGCGCGTCGGAGATTTCGTCGAAAATGGTGGAGACGATGCGCTCGATGTCGCGCCGGAACAAATTCGGATTCTGATCGGCGAGACGCTGGATCAACTCGGACTTGGTCATCCGCGGCCGTTCCCCGACTCGTTCCGTCTCCGCTGGCCTTCGATCACCCTCTCCGGCGGGCGGCCGGCGGCTGTCGTCAGGACGCGTCAGTGCATTCCAGCGTGCCAGACAGACACCAGACCGTCAAGCGTAAGCCGTTCAGAAAAAATGGTTCTTTCGCCCAGCGATGCCGCCCTGTCGAGCAGCCTGGCGAACCCGCCGACCCTGCCGACATCGCGAACCGGGAGTCCTTCCGCAACGCCTTTCTCGGCTTTGAGCCAGCCGACCGCTTCGGTTTCCCCGCCGATCGCATCCACCAGATCGGCATCCAGCGCCTGCCGTCCGGTAAGCACCCGCCCGTCCGCGACCTTCGCCAGCCCGGCGCCTGTAAGACCGCGCCGCTCGGCCACGAGATCGAGGAACATCCGGTGGCTGTCGGCGATCAGCTCCTGCAACACTTCCCGGCCGTCCTCGGTAAGCTTCTCGAAACCCGACGGCATCGCCTTCAGCGGCCCGCTGCGGATGGTCTCGGCGCCGACGCCGAGCTTGTCGAGGAGGCCCGAGATCTCCGTGGTGTGCATCACCACGCCGATCGATCCCGTGATGGTGCTGCGGCGGGCGACCACGCGATCCGCCCCGATCGCCGCCATGTAACCGGCGGAGGTGGCGAGTCCGCCGAGGACGGCGACCACGGGTTTCCTGTCCGCGACGGCGCGGAGCGAGCGGTAAAGGGATTCGCCGCCGACCACGGTGCCGCCCGGGCTGTTGATCCTGACGATCAGCGCCCGTGCGTTCTCGTCCTCCGCGATTGCCGCAAGCGCCCGGTGGCGCCGGACGTCCTCGACGATCAGCCCCTGAACGGCGTGACGCGCGATGTAGTCGCCGCTATCGAAACCCGAGAAGCGCCCGAAGGCGGCAAGCGCCGCGAGCAGCACGGCGAGGATTCCGACCCCCCGCCAGAACGACAGCCGTCGCTTCAGACGCCGCCGGTCGATCAGATAATCCGCGTCGAGTGCCATAGCTGCGCCGCCGCGGCGGAACTACGTGGGCGGGGACGCGTCAGGCGTCCTTGCCCTCACCGCCTTCTTCCTCGCCCGCGCCGGCTTCTCCCTCGCCCGCGCTGGCATCGCCTTCGTCCTCGTCAGCTGGCGCGGCCGCTTCGGTCGTATCCTCTTCTTCCGTCCCTGTCGTGGCCTCGCGCTGGGCACGCTCGCGGATCGCGGCGCCGAGAATATCGCCCAGGCTGGCGCCGGAATCCGACGAGCCGTACTCGGCCATCGCCTGCTTCTCCTCGGCCACCTCCTGCGCCTTGACCGACAGGCCGAGCTTGCGGTCGCGCTTGTCGACACTGGTGACCCGGGCGTCGAACCGGTCTCCGGGCGCGAACCGGTCGGGGCGCTGGTCGGCGCGGTCGCGCGAAAGCTCCGCCCGGCGGATGAAGCCGGGCAGTCCGCTGGCCACGGTGACCTCGATTCCGGTGTCGAGCACCTTGGCGACGGTGCAGGTCAGGACATCGCCGCGCTTCACGTTCTCGATCGCGATTCCGACCTGGTCTTCCTCGAGCTGCTTGATGCCGAGCGAAATGCGCTCCCTCTCGGGGTCGACGTCCAGCACCTTCGCCTTTACCGGATCGCCCTTCTTGAAGTCCCGCAGCGCCTCTTCGCCGGGGCGCGACCAGTCGATGTCCGAGAGATGGACCATCCCGTCGATCTCGCTGTCGAGGCCGACGAACAGGCCGAACTCGGTGATGTTCTTGACCTCGCCGTCGATGGTCGAACCCACCGGGTGGCTCTCGAGGAACTGGTCCCACGGGTTCTCGCGGCACTGCTTGATGCCGAGCGAGACCCGGCGCTTGTTGGAGTCGACCTCCAGCACCATCACCTCGACCTCCTGGCTGGTCGAGACGATCTTGCCCGGGTGGACGTTCTTCTTGGTCCAGCTCATCTCCGAGACGTGGACCAGCCCCTCGACGCCGGGCTCCAGCTCCACGAAAGCGCCGTAATCGGTGATGTTGCTGACCCGGCCGGTGAACTTCACGCCCACCGGGTACTTGTGCTCGACGCCATCCCACGGGTCGGCTTCGAGCTGCTTCATGCCGAGCGAGATGCGCTGGGTCTCCGGGTTGTAGCGGATGACCTGGACCTTGACCGTCTGGCCGATGCTCAGCGCGTCGCTCGGGTGGTTGATCCGGCGCCAGGCGATATCGGTGACGTGCAGCAGACCGTCGACGCCGCCGAGATCCACGAAAGCGCCGTAATCGGTGATGTTCTTGACGATCCCCTCAAGGATCTGGCGTTCCTTGAGATTGGCGAGGAGCTCGTTGCGCGCTTCGGCGCGGGATTCCTCCAGCACCGCGCGCCGCGAGACGACGATGTTGCCGCGGCGCCGGTCCATCTTGAGGATCTGGAACGGCTGCGGGGTGCCCATCAGCGGCGAGACGTCGCGCACCGGGCGGACATCGACCTGGCTGCCGGGGAGAAACGCCACCGCGCCCGAGAGATCGACCGTGAAACCGCCCTTGACCCGGCCGAAGATCGTGCCGCTCACGCGCTCGTTGGCGTTGAACGCCTTCTCAAGCAGGGTCCACGCCTCTTCGCGGCGCGCCCGTTCGCGGGACAGCACGGCCTCGCCGTTGCGGTCCTCCATGCGTTCGAGATAGACATCGACCGAGTCGCCCACCTTCAGCTCCGGCTCGCGGCCGTGGGCGCCGAACTCCTTCAGCGCGACCCGTCCCTCCGACTTGAGCCCGACATCGACGAGCGCCGAGTCGTTCTCGATGCTGATGACGATACCCTTGACCACGGAGCCCTCGGTGGGTTCGCCTTCGGCGAAGCTCTCCTCGAGCATGCTTGCGAAATTCTCTCCCGCCATCGGTTCGGGGGACACGTCCGCCGCCTGGGTTTCGGCGGCTGCTTCGTTCGACATGGGCGATCCTGCCTCGTTCGGCCTCTGTTCAAATGCTCCAAGACCCAAAACCGGCGCCGTCCGGAACACGATGCGCGCGGCGCCGTCTTCCGGGCGACACTACTTTTGGGACGTCGTCCGCGCGTCGAAGTGCGCCAGCGCCTCCCGGAACACCTCGTCCGCATTCATGGTCGAGGTGTCGATCACGAAAGCGTCCTCGGCAGGCGCCAGCGGCGCCGCCGCGCGACCCCGATCCCGGGCGTCGCGCGCTTCCATATCACGCAGAACTGCGGCGTATATACCGCCTGAGCCCCGCTCCCGCAACTCGCGAACGCGGCGCCGCGCGCGCACTTCCGGGCTCGCTTCGAGGAAGAGCTTCACCGGCGCGTCCGGGCAGATCACGGTGCCGATGTCGCGCCCGTCCAGCACCGCGCCCGACGCGCCGTCCGGCGGGGCGGCGGCGAACGCCCGCTGGAAATCGAGCAGCGCCGCGCGAACGCCGGCATCGGCGGCAACCACGCTCGCCGCCGCGGTGACCGCCTCGTCCCGAAGATCCTGCCCGGCCAGTTCCTCGGTCGAGAGGTTGCGCGCCGCCTGCGCCGCGGCGGCGCCGTCGGACGGATCGCCTCCAGCACCGATCACCCGCCTGGCGACCGCGCGGTATAGGAGTCCGGTATCGAGATGCGCGAAACCGAGATGCGCCGCGAGGCGCCGCGCCACGGTACCCTTGCCGCTCGCCGCCGGCCCGTCGATGGCGACGACGACGGGCGCGTCAGGCATTCGTCTCTTCCACCGGCGCGATCGCCGCCCCCAGCCGGTTCATCGCCGCGGCGAAGCCGGGGAAGCTGGTGTCGATGGTCTCGGCGCCCACGACCCTGATCGGCCGCTCGCAGGCCATGCCCAGCACGAGGAACGCCATCGCGATCCGATGGTCGTGCGCGGCGTCGATGACGGCGCCGCCCGGCGGGCGCGCGGACCCCCCCTCGACGATCAGGGTGTCGCTCTCTATCGCGGCCGCGACGCCGGCGGCTTGCAGCCCGCCGGCGATCGCCGACAGCCGGTCGCTTTCCTTGACCCGAAGCTCCCCAAGCCCGTGCATCCGCGTCGGACCCTCGGCGAACGCGGCGGCGACGGCGAGGATCGGATATTCGTCGATCATGCGCGGCGCCCTTTCGGCAGGCACCTCGATCGCCTTGAGTCGCCTCTCCCCCGGATGCGAGAAGCCGAGGCTGCCGACAGGCTCGCCGGCCGCCGCATCCCCGCGCTCGACCGCCACCGCCGCGCCCATCTCGTCGAGGCAGTCGAACAGCCCGGTGCGCGTCGGATTGAGGCCGACATGAGGAATTTCTACTTTCGAGCCCGGCACCAGCAGCGCCGCGACCCCCGGGAAGGCGGCGGACGACGGGTCGCACGGAACGGACACGGTACGACCCTCGATTTCCGGTTGGCCGCGCAGCACGATCGCGCGGCCGCCATCGGCTTCCGTCACCGATATGTCGACTCCGAAATGGCGCAGCATCAGCTCGCTGTGATCGCGCGTCGGCCTGGGCTCGATGACCGTCGTCTCGCCCGGCGTGTTGAGCGCCGCGAAAAGGACCGCCGACTTGACCTGGGCGGACGGCACCGGCAGCGCGTATCGGATCGGCACCGGGTCCCTGGCCCCCGTCACCGTCAGAGGCAACAGATCGCCCTGGCGCGCCGAGATCACCGCCCCCATGGCGCGCAGCGGTTCCGCGACCCGGCCCATCGGCCGGGTCCTGAGCGACGGATCCCCGGTCATGACCGCGGTGATCGGATGGGTTCCGAGCACTCCCAGCAGCAGCCGCGCCGCGGTCCCCGAGTTGCCCATGTCCAGGACCGTATCGGGCTCCCCCAGCCCCCCGATACCGGCTCCGCGCACCGACCAGAGGCCGGGACCGGTGCGCTCCACCGACGCGCCGAGCGCGCGCAGCGCCGCCGCCGTGGCGAGGACATCCTCGCCTTCCAGCAAGCCGTCGATGCGCGACTCGCCGACGGCGAGCGCACTCACGATCAGCGCGCGGTGGGAGATCGACTTGTCGCCTGGGACCCGCATTGTGCCGGAGAGGCATCCGGCGGATCCCGAGTCCAGCATCGCCATGGTCACGTCGGGATTGGGATCGGCGGAGCCGATTTAGCACACCACGGGCGAGCGCGCGATGCCGCGGCGGCCCAAGGTTGCAACTTGGCTTTGACAGGGCGCGGCGTTCGTGGCAATGGCTCCCGCGTTTCGAAACCTGTGGAGGACGAGGTGGCGAAGCCCGAATGGGGATTGAAGCGGACGTGCCGGGAATGCGGGAAGCGCTTTTACGATCTTCTCCGCGACCCGATCGTCTGCCCGGGCTGCCAGTCGGTATTCGACCCGTTGGCAACGCTCAGGCCGCGCCGCGGCCGGGTGCCACCGCCCGCCGCCGCCAAGGCCGCGGAACCGGTTGCCGAGGAAGAAACGGAAGAGACCTCGGGGGATGCCGAGGCCGATGTCGTGGAGGTCGAGGACTCCGACATGGACGATGACGCGGTTATCGACTCCGAAGACGATGACAGTATGATCGAGGACGATTCCGAACTCGGGGACGATGACGTTCCGGAGACCGTGGCCGGGGGAGAAACCTGAGAACGTTCGCCGGCCGAGGAGAGGCGCAGGGGCCATAGCTCAGTTGGGAGAGCGCTTGAATGGCATTCAAGAGGTCGGGGGTTCGACTCCCCCTGGCTCCACCAGAATCCGGGGTCCGGCCCGAAACGGCCGGGCCCCGATCGCTTTCTGAAAAACGAGGCTTATGGGCGGCGAGGGCAGGACCGGCCCCCGCCGCGTCCGGGCTCAACTCAGCGCGTAGGGAACCTGGTTCGGGCCCGATACTGGCTCGCCGTCGACGCCGTTCTCGTATCCCTTCTGCCCGAAGGTGCCGGTTCGCTGGCTGCGGACGATGAAGGCTACGGTTTTGCGGTCACCGGCATATTCCGAGTGGATCTCGTGCGGAGGCACGATGTCGACGTCGCCCGGACCGCATTCCATCGACATCGTCTCTTCCAGCCGCTTCGTCCCGTTCTTGTCCGTCACCGCGCCGAAGCGGACGATCCGCTCCCGCCCTTCGAGGAGGCCGTAGACCGTCCATGACGGGCCGTGGTCGTGGATCATCGCCCTGCCACCCGGATTCTTGATCAGGCCGTTGAGCGCGAAGCCGTAATCGGGGTCCTCGTAGAACAGGAGATTGTCGACCTTCCTGCCATCGTATCCGCCGACCGGCCAGTTCTGGGCGTGGGCCTTGAGCTCGGGGTCCTCGAGGAGCTCGGACAGCAGCCCGGCGCAGCGCCGCCAGCGTGCTTCCCCCTCCAGCCCGGCGGCGCAGGCCGTGCGCATTTCCGCCACGAATTTCTCGACCGCAGGCAGCATTTTCTCGCTTTCCATCGGGCCTCTCCCGGTTCCCGCGAACGATACCGGCTGCCGATTCCACGGTCAAAGCGGCGCGTTGCCAACGGGCAAGCCGGTGCGTAGTGTTCGTTCGCTAGCTAAGCATCGGCGTTACGCGCCGAATCCGCCGCGCCAAGCATGAATCGGGACGAAGAAGCGGACGAGGGTTTACCGTGTCTGAAGGCAAGATGGAAACGATCACGCTGCAGGGAATCGACCTGCCCTATATGCGGCGCGGCCGCGGCCAAACGCTTCTCATGCTTCACGGCGGCGGAGGGCCGGTGGCGCCGATGCCCTTCGCCGCGACGCTGACGGAACATTTCGACGTCGTCGCGCCGATCCATCCCGGTTTCGCGGGCACCCGGATCCCCGATCACTTCGACAACATCCACGATCTCAAGTTTCTCTATCTCGACTTCATCGACGCGCTCGATCTCCAGGATGCCGTGTTGATGGGCTTCTCCATGGGCGGCTGGACGGCGGCCGAGATCGCGGTGATGACGACGGCGCGTTTCTCGAAAATGGTGCTGGTCGATTCCGTCGGGATCAAGCCGGGCGATCGCGACACGAGGGATGTCGCCGACGTGTTTGCGCTTCACCCGGCGGAGCTGCTCAAGCTGACCTGGCACGACACGTCCAAGGCGCCCAACGTGGCCGAGATGGGCGAGGACGCGCTGGCCGCGATGGCGGGCAACCGGATCGCTCTCGCGCTCTATACCTTCGATCCGTACATGCACAACCCGAAGCTCCCCGGGCTCCTGCACCGGATCGACATTCCGACGCTGCTGATCTGGGGCGAGAGCGACGGGCTCGTCACGCCGGAATACGGCGCCGCCTTTCGCGACATGATCGCCGATGCCCGGCTGGTGGTGATCCCCGAGGCCGGGCACGCCCCGCAGGCCGAGCAGCCCGAGGCCTTCGTCTCCGAAATTCTCGCATTCGCGTCCTAACCGAGGAGCCCGACGTTGAAGACCTGGTTCTTTACCGAAGACGCCTATCCCTATCTCCCCGACCCGGACACCTACGAGTCGATCCGCGTCAACCTGCCCAACAAGCACTACGACCCCGACATCGGCGCTGACCTCTACCACCGCTATCTCGACATGTGGAGCGCGGCCGACGAGATCGGCCTCGAAATCATGCTCAACGAGCATCACCAGACCGCGACCTGCGTGGTGCCCGCCGCGCCGCTGATGCTGGCGATCCTGGCGCGCGAGACCAAGCGCGCGCGGCTCCTGATCCTCGGCAACCCGATCGCCAACCGGAATACCCCGGTGCGCGTCGCCGAGGAAATGGCGATGGTCGACATCCTGTCGCGCGGTCGGCTCGAATGCGGCTTCGTGCGCGGGGTGCCCTACGAATCCGCGCCCGCCAACGTGATCGCGTTTCGCGGCACGGAACGGCTGTGGGAGGCGCACGACCTGATCATGAAGGCCTGGACCCACCACGAGGGTCCGTTCAACTTCGAGGGCCGCTTCTACCACATGCGCCAGGTCAATATCTGGCCGCGCCCCTATCAGCAGCCGCATCCGCCGGTCTGGGTCACCATCGGCAGCGCGGGCAGCGGCGTGCAGGTGGCGAAGCACAAGCATGTGGGGGCCGTATTCCTCGCCGGCTATAACGGTATCCGCAGCATCTTCGACGGCTATCGCAGCGGCTATCGCGAGGCCCATGGCACCGAGGCGCCGCTCGACCGGCTCGCCTATTGCGCGCTGATCCATGTCGGCGAGAATGAGCACCGGGCGCGCGAGGGGGCGGAGAAAATCCTCTGGTACATGACCTCCAACAAGGTCGCCGCGCAGTGGAACAACCCGCCCGGCTACCACCCGCCCCATGTCGCCGCGATGATCATGAAGGGCACGCGCGGCGGCGCCGGCGTCCCGCTCAACCCGCAGCTCGACGACCAGATGGCGCGCGGCAACGTGTTCGCCGGCACCCCCGACAAGGTCTACGAGCAGATCAAGGCGTTCTGGGAGTATTCCGGCGGCTTCGGCCACCTGCTGATGATGGGTCAGGCCGGGTTCCTCAGCTACGGCGATACGCTGACCTCGATGCAGCTCTTCAACGACGAGGTTTATCCGAGGTTGCGCGAACTGACCGAATCCTACGACCCCGACCGCATGACCCATCTGCGGAATTCGCTGCCCGACGTCGAGGCGACCTCGCTCGGCGATCTCGGCTTCGCCTTCGTCCGGTAGATCCGATGACCGAGATCGCCAGCAAGTACATCGACGTCGACGGCATCCGAACCCACTATCTCGAGGCGGGGGAGGGGTCGACGGTGGTCCTGCTGCACTCGGGCGAATACGGCGGCGCGGCCGAGATCAGCTGGCAGTTTACCATCCCGGCGCTCGCGCCCGAGTTCCATGTCGTCGCGCCCGACTGGCTCGGCTTCGGGCGCACCGACAAGCTGTTCGACTTCGGCGACGCGCGGAGCCGCGTCTACCGCCACATGCAGCGTTTCGTGGAGCTCATGGGGATCGACGAGGCCGATTTCATGGGCAACTCGATGGGTGGCAGCAACCTCGCGCGGATCGCGGCGACCGAGCCCGATATCCTGCCGCTGCGCTCCATCGTACTGTGCAGCGGCGGCGGATTCACGCCCGAGACCGAGGAGCGCAAGGTGCTGCTCGCCTATGACGGCGGCGAGGATGCGATGCGGGCGCTGGTCAAGGCGATGCTGTACGACCCCAAATGGGGCGACGACGACGATCACATCGCCCAGCGCCAGGAGTTCGCCCTGATGAAGGGTGCCTGGGAATGCCAGTCCGCGCCCCGGCTCAGACCGCCTGCGCGGGAAGGCAAGGGCGGCTCCGGCTTCGGCACCCCGGACAACACGCCATACGAGAACATTGGCGTGCCGACGCTGATCGTGGCCGGCGCCGACGATCCGTTGCGCGAGCCCGGCTACGCGCCCAAGCTCGCCGCGCGCATCGAGGGCGCGGAGATCCATGTGTACGAGGATTGCGGGCATTGCCCCAATATCGAGCACGCCGAGCGGTTCAACGCCCATGTGCTCGACTTTCTGCGCCGTGTAAACGCCGGCTGATCGTTCACCAGGCGGCGACCGCCCCGTTGCTGCGCGGGTCGCTGGCGCCCGACAGACGCCCGTCGGGGTGGCGGATCGCGACGCCCGTATGGCCCATCACGTCGCTGTGGGCCGGAACGGCTTCGACCTCGTGCCCGGCGTGGGCAAGCGCTTCCATCACGTCCCGGTCGAATCCCTCCTCGATCCTCAGCGATGTCGTCTCCTCTCCCCAGGCGCGCCCGAGCAGCCAGCGCGGCGCGCTGACCGCCTCCTGCGGGTCCATGCCATAGGTCACGATACGACTGTAGAGCGCCGCCTGGGTCTGCGGCTGGCCTTCGCCGCCCATCGTGCCGAATGCCATCGTCCGACCGTCGGCGAGCCGCGCGAGCGGCGGGTTGAGGGTGTGGAACGGCTTGCGCCCGGGGGCCAGCCGGTTGGGTCCGCTGTCGGCGAGACTCATGCCCGAACCCCGATTCTGCCATATCAGCCCGGTGTCGGGCAGCACGAGGCCCGAGCCGAACTCCCAGTAAAGGCTCTGGATGAAGCTGACCGTCCGGCCGGCGCCGTCGATCGCGCCCATCCAGATGGTGTCGCCGCCCGGCCCGGCTTGCGGCCACGGGGCGGCTTTCTTGCGGTCGATGCCGAGCGCCGTTTCGTCGAGCGTTTCCTGCGTCAGCCAGTCGCCGGCGTCCACGTCCATCGTCGCCGGATCGCCGAGATGCGCATTGCGCAAGACAAAGGCGCGCTTGGTGGCCTCGACGATGCCGTGGATATGGGCGAAACCGTCCGGATCCTCGTCTTCCAGGCCCAGCCGGTCGATCAGTCCGAGGATCATCAGCGCGGTCGCGCCCTGGGTCGGCGGCGGCATGTTGTAGACGGTGCCCGACGAGAGATCGACCGACAGCGGAGCGCATCGCGCCGCCCGGTGCGCGGCAAGGTCGCGCGCGCCGACCGGCGCGCCGAGACGGCCGAGGTCGGCGGCGATCCGCCGCGCGAGCCCGCCCCGGTAGAAATCGTCAAGCCCGTCGCGGGCGAGGCACCGGAGGGTTTCGGCGAGCGCCGGGTTGCGGAATGCGTCACCCGGCTCCGGCGCCGCTCCGTCGACCAGAAACGTTTCCGCGAAGCCCGGGACCGGGGCCAGCTCGTCTGCCTTGAGAGCGGTTGTCGCGGCCTGGTTGTCGCTCGTCGGGAAGCCGGTCTCGGCGAGCCACGCCGCATCCTCCAGGAGCCGTTCGAGTGGCATCGCCCCGCCCCATTCGGCGGCCACGGCAAGCGCCTCCCGCCATCCCGACACGGTACCGGCCACCGTGTTGGCGGCGAGCGGTCCTCGCGCCGGAATTTCGTCCAGTCCGCCATATAGCACCGTCGTCGCGGCCGCGCCGGTGGCGCCGCAAGCATCGATCCCGACGGGCGCGGCATCGGGGTCCGCGATCAGCCAGAAACCGTCTCCCCCGAGCCCGTTCATGTGGGGGTAAACGACCGCGATCGTCGCGGCGGCGGCGACCATCGCCTCGATCGCATTGCCGCCTTCCCGCAGCACCGCGAGCCCGGAAGACGCGGCGAGCCCGTGCGGCGCGACGACCATCCCGCGCACGCCGTCGGTCGCCCTCAGCATCCGGCGGAATCCGCGCGCGAGTAATCGCCCTCGGCGACATGGATCTCGGCGGTCGGATTGATCCCCTCGGTCCAGCTCCGGTGGCGTTCGAACAGGAGCGGGTCGTGGCCCGGGACGATACGCTCGAACGCGTCGTTCACGACTCCCCTGATCCGGCGGTAGCAGTCGATCAGGTTCCACGCGTCGCCCTGGATGTAGGCAGGCGGCCACATGCGCTCGACGTTGGAGTACCAGTAGACGCAATCGCCGGCGACGACATAGGGCCCGGAGCGGGTCGAGACTTCCAGCCATTGCGAGCCGAAGGTGTGGGAGTCGCGGGCGAGATGAGCCGTCACGCCCGGAAGAATCTCGACGTCGCCGTCGAGAAACTCCACCCGGCCGTCCGCGATGAGCGTTTCCAGCACCTCGAAATCGCCCGGGTTGATCGACGAGAGCGGCCACTTCCGTGTGTCCGATCCCAACCCGTCGGGCATTGCGAACACGCCCCGCCATCCTTCGTACTCGGCGCGCTGCACGTGGAACAGGGCGTTCGGGAACCGGTCGAGATTGCCGGCGTGGTCGAAATGGAGATGGGTCAGAATGACGTCTTCCACGTCTTCCGGCGCGAAGCCGATCTTGGCAAGCGTGGTCTCGGGATGCTCGACCCCTTCGTATTTCTTGCCGCTTGGCGACCAGCCGCCCTTCATCCCCGTGTCGATCAGCGCAAGCCGCTTCCGCCCGCCCTCCGGCCCGCCGTGGAGGGCGGTGTAAATCATCGGATTGCGCACCATGCCCTGATTGCTTTCCAGCAGCGTGCCGCCGAAGAAATCCCGCGGCATGTTGGAGCGCGTATAGGCGAAGGCCCAGATCGAATAGTCGCTCGGCATTCGTGCCGGCCGGGTCAGCCGTTCTCGACGCCCGGCACCATGTTGCGGGCGTAGGTCCGTGCGGCTTCGCTGTCGTTGTGGTTATAGGCGCCGCCGTGGAAGAAGCGGCTCACTTGGGGCAGGAAATACGGGTGGACGCCGAGCTCGGCGAGCTTGCGGATGTCGACATCGCGGAACGCCTGCTTCTCGGTTTCGCTCAGCCCGTATTCCTCGAACACGGTCTCCATGTCCTGGCGGAAGCGCTGGAACAGCCGCATGTCGCGGCGGACCTCGAAGATCATGTGGTTCGACGGCAACGTTCGGTCGACATCGGCGATCGGCATGACCGGGCCTCCCCTGGCGGCGGACGGCCAAGCAAACCACGCCGCGCGCGGGGCCGCAACGCTTCAGCCGCGGCTGCAGGCGCCTCCGCCGAGCACGCAGAAACGGGCGCAGTGGGGATGGTTGAGCTTCACCTCGCCCGCCGCCTCGGCGAGGCTGCGGCCCAGGTCGAACTCCATGTCGTAGGGCAGGAGCGTGCACGGGACCACGCTCGCCGGTTCGCCCTTGCGCTTGACCACCATGCGCTGGCTCGCGCACATCATCGCGTCCGGCGCGACACCGAGAATGTCCCAGCATGCCTCGGTTATCTCGGGAACGTCGGCGGCTTCGTCCATCTCCGGCAACAGCGTCAGCCCGATCGGGTCGTCGACGTCGAAATCGATTTCGTGCTCCGCGAACAGCCGGGCGAAACCGGCCCGAAGCGAGTCCTCGCTCTCGTTCCAGCAGGTGCGGCCGCAGACATGGACGTTGAAACCGTTCTCCACCAGCCAGGCGAATCCGGCGATGGCGGGCTTCCAGCTGCGCTCGCCCCGCTCCAGCTCGTGCAACGCCGAGCCGTAATGGTCGAGCGAAACGCGGATCGTCAACCGGTCGCCGTGGGCCTCGTTGAGCCGCAGGAGGTCTCCCGCGCGCTTCATCATCGGGCGCATCGCGTTGGTCAGCACCAGGACCGAAAACCCGCGATCGAGGCAGGCTTCGATGATCGGGGTAATTTCCGGATTCATGAACGGCTCGCCGCCGGTCAGTCCGATTTCCCCGGTCGGCAGGCCGGTTTCGGCGATTTCGTCCAGGAATCGCTCCACGTCGGCGAGCGCCATGTAGGCGAGGCGGTCGTTGGTCGGGCTCGACTCGATATAGCAGTTGCGGCAGGTGAGATTGCAGAGAGTGCCCGTGTTGAACCACAGGGTCCGGAGCGCGCCGAGCGCTACCGACGCACGCCTGGCGCCGTCCAGCGTGACATCCGGGTTGCCGAACTTGCGGTCGCCGAACTCGGCGGCCTCGACCGAGGCAGGTTCTACCCTCATGTAGGTGGGCTCTTCCTGGAGGGAACAGGATCGTATAGCCCACAGTCCCCCCACCGCGATAGCCAATATTTCGTGATCGTCCGCCCTGTCGGGCCACGCTCGCGTCGTCCAAACGATCGTCCGGGCGGATATGGCCCTCGGCGTCCCGGCGTATTAATTAGGGCACGAGCGTTTGCAATGCGGGACGAACGGCATTGGTGCCGCGCCGCCCCGATTGGATCGAAGGAGGAATTCATGACGCTGCGAATCAATGCGGAAGCCCCAAATTTCACCGCCGAAACGACCGAAGGGACGATCGATTTTCACGATTGGATCGGCGACAGCTGGGCGATCCTGTTCTCCCATCCCAAGGACTTCACGCCGGTCTGCACGACCGAGCTCGGCTACATGGCCGGGCTGGCGTCCGCGTTCGCGGAGCGCAACACCAAGATTCTCGGCCTCAGCGTCGATCCCGTCGGCAACCACAGGGAGTGGTTCAAGGACATCGAGGAGACCCAGGGGCATGCGGTGACCTATCCGCTGGTGGGCGATCCCGAGCTCCAGGTGGCCAAGCTCTACGACATGCTGCCGGAAGGCGCGGGCGATACCTCCGAGGGCCGCACCGCGGCGGACAACGCGACCGTACGCTCGGTCTTCGTGATCGGGCCCGACAAGAAGATCAAGGCGATGCTGACCTATCCGATGAGCACCGGGCGCAATTTCGACGAAGTGCTGCGCCTGCTCGACTCGATCCAGCTCACGGCCCGGCACTCGGTCGCCACGCCGGTCAACTGGAAGGACGGCGACGACTGCATCATCCTGCCGGCGGTGTCGGACGAACAGGCCAAGGAGAAGTTTCCCGGCGGTTGGGACGCGCCGAGGCCCTATCTCCGGATCGTGCCGCAGCCGCGGTAAAGCGGGGCTTCGCGGCGCCGATGCGGCCAAGCGCGCCGCATCGGCGCCCGGCGAGCCGACGCGGCCGTTTCCCGGAAAGACCGTTGGCCGAACAAGAACATATGCGCCGCGCGATCGCGCTCTCCGTCGGCATGATGCGCGCCAACCGTGGCGGGCCGTTCGGCGCGGTGATCGTCAAGGGCGGGACGGTGATCGCCGAGGGCTTCAACCGGGTGACGTCCGACAACGATCCGACCGCCCATGCCGAAATCACCGCGATCCGCGCGGCTTGCGCGGCGCTCGGCACGTTCTCGCTCGAAGGCTGCGAAATCTACACCTCCTGCGAACCGTGCCCGATGTGTCTCGCGGCGGTCTACTGGGCGCGGCTCGACCGGATCTTCTATGGCAACACCCGCGACGATGCGGCGCGTATCGGGTTCGACGACGAGCACATCTATCGCGAGATCCCGCTCCCGCCCGGCCGCCGGGCGATACCGATGAGCCGGATTCTGGCGGACGAGGCGGCGGACGCATTCCGCGAGTGGGAGGAAAAACCCGACAAGGTGCCCTATTGACCTGGCTACGCACATGACGCTGACGAGGGAATCTCTCGCGGCGCGCATCGACAAGGCGCTCGGCCGCCGGCCGGCGGACCTCGTCATCAAGCATGCCCGTATCCTCAACCTCGCCACGGGCGCGCTGGAGGAGGGCGACGTCGCCATCGCCGGCGAGCTCATCGTCGGCACGCACGAGACCTATGACGGCAAGGTGACCATCGACGGGCGCGGCGCGGTGGTCGTGCCGGGCTTCATCGACACCCACGTCCATGTCGAGAGCAGCGTCGTTACCCCGGCCGAGTTCGACCGCTGCGTCCTTCCCAGGGGAACGACGACGGCGATCTGCGATCCGCACGAGATCGTCAACGTGCTGGGCGCCGAGGGGCTGGAATATTTCCTCGATTCCGCCGGCGACCTCGCGATGGATCTCAGGGTCCAGCTTTCGAGCTGCGTGCCCTCGACCTCGCTGGAGACCGCCGGCGCCCGGCTGGAAGCCTCCGACCTCCTGCGCTATCGCGACCGCGAGCCGGTGATCGGCCTCGCGGAGTTCATGAGCTTCGGCGACGTCTTCGCCCATGACGGCCCCACCCTCGACAAGCTGATCGCCTTCGAGGGCGCCCATATCGACGGCCACGCGCCGCTGCTCTCGGGCTACCGGCTCAACGCCTACGCCGCCTGCGGCATTCATAACTGCCACGAAAGCACCAACGTCGCCGAGGCGGCGGAAAAGCTGAAGAAGGGCTTCCAGGTGCTGATCCGCGACGGCAGCGCGTGCAAGGACGTGGCCACGCTGGCGCCGCTCCTGACCGATGCGAGCGCGCCCTTCATCGCGTTCTGCACCGACGACCGAAATCCCCTCGACATCGCCGAGGAAGGCCATCTCGACCATGTGATCCGCACCGCCATCGCCGTCGGCGCCCCGGTGGCGGCGGCCTACCGCTCCGCAACCTGGTCGGCCGCGAAGGGTTTCGGGCTCAACGACCGGGGACTGGTCGCGCCGGGCTACCGCGCCGATCTCGTGCTGCTCGACGACCTGGAAACCTGCCGGGTGCGAAACGTCATCCGTTCCGGCGCGCTCGTCACCGAAGCGTCGTTTCCCGACCGGGCCGAAGCACGCGAGCCGGTCGGATACGCCTCGGTCAAGCTCGACCCGGTGGACGAGAGCGCCTTCGCGATTCCTTCCGGCGGCCCGACCGGGCCGGTTATCGGCCTCGTCCCGGGGACGGTGCTCACCGAGCATCTCACCCTCACGCTCCCCTATGCCGGCGGGCTCAGGGAGCGCGACCTCGCCGCCGACGTGCTCAAGGTCTGCGTCTTCTCGCGTCACGGCAAGAACCGCAATGTCGGGCGCGGTTTCGTCAAGGGATTCGGGCTCCGGCGCGGTGCGCTCGCCTCAAGCGTCGGGCATGACAGCCACAACGCGATCACCGTCGGCTGCAGCGACGCCGACATGGCGGCTGCGATCAACCGTCTGATCGAGATTCAGGGCGGCTTCGTCGCGATCGCTGGCGGCCGGGTCGTCGCCGAGCTGTCGTTGCCGGTGGCCGGGTTGATGAGCGACCGGCCTTTCGAGGAGGTGCGTGACGGTCTGCGCGCGCTGCGGCGGGCGGTGCGGGCGCTGGGCTGTCCGCTCGACGAGCCGCTGCTACAGCTCGCCTTCCTGCCGCTCCCGGTGATCCCGCATCTCAAGATCACCGATCACGGGCTGGTCGACGTCGACCGGTTCGAGCTGATCGCGGCATAGGCCTCCGCCAGCCGGGCGGCGAGCGCCCGCGTCTCGGTTTCCAGCGCCGCTGCCGGAACGACCCGTCCGACGAGTCCCATCGCCGCGGCCGCCGCCGCATCGTAGGTGCGTCCTTCGAGAACCAGCTCGAGGGTTCTGGCGCGGCCGATGACCTTCAACATGGCGGCAACGAAGCCGGTGTCGAGGAAAAGGCCGATCGTCCTCGGCGACACCCGGAACAGGGCGTCCTCCGCGGCGACGCGTAAATCGCAGCGGCAGGCGATGTCGACGCCGCTCCCCATGCAATAGCCCTCGATCATCGCGACGGTCGGCATGGGAAGATCGCCGAGCCGGCTTGCCGCCCGCTCCGTCGCATCGCTGTAGGCCCGCGCCGAGGCGGGATCGCGCCGCTCCTCGGCAAAACGCGACATGTCGAGCCCGGTCGAAAAGGCGCGTCCGCCGGCGCCCCTGACGATGACGCAGCCGATCCCCCGCGCCGCCTCAATCTCCGCGACGCGCGCCTCCAGCGCCTCCCAGTCCTCGCGCGCCAGCGCGTTGAAGCGGGACGGCCGGTCGAGCGAAATCGTCGCCACCGCGCCGTCGAGCGTCAGTCCGATGTTCCCGGTCACGGCGGGAGGCTAGTTCATTTCGACACCCGGGCGAACCGCTGCCGCGCCCCTCGGGTCATGATTCTGTCCCGCGCGCCGCAATGGAACTATCATCCCGCCGTGCCAGCGGGGACCGAGCCGACATGCCGTTCGCGCATTACCTCATCGACATCGCCAGCTGCCTCAGGCGCCTGACCTGGCTGCCGCTACCGGCCGACCCGTCCGAAGACGAGCGAAGCTTCGAGGAAGCGTGCTGGGCCTATCCGCTGGTGGGAGCCGCGATCGGCGGGGTTGCCGCCGTCGCCTATCTCGCGGCCCACGGTCTGGGTCTGGCGCACGGGGTCGCGGCGGTCGTCGCGCTGGCCGCCTCGTTCGCCGTCACCGGAGCGGGACCCGAGCGCGCGCTCGCACGGGCCGCGGGATCGCTCATCTCGCCGCGCGGCGAAGAAGACGCGCCCGGAGCCGAACGAACACTGATCGCGCTGGCTCTGGTGGTCCTGTTCCGCGCCACCGCGATCGCCGCGGCCGCGGGAACCGGGGCGGTGGGCGGGGTCCTGATCGGTGCGGCCGCGATTGCCTATGCCTGCCAGCTTGCCGCGCTCCACGGGGCGCCCGACGACGAGGCGGAGACCGCGCCCCGGCCGCCGATCGGACCCGTCGCCACGGGACTCGCCATCGCGGCGGCGATTTCGCTTCTCGTATTGCCCCAGGGATGGCTCGCCGCCGTGATCCTCGCCGGTGTCGCGACCGGCGCCGTCGTCTTCGCCGTGCGGCGGCCAGGTGCGACCGCCGCGGAGCGGGCGTTGCCGGCCGTGCTCGCCCTCTCCGAGATCCTGGCGCTGCTCGCCGTCATCGCGTCCTGGTGATCGCGTCCCCGTCGCCCGCGACGGCGATCGCGAAGGCATAGACCATCGCGACCTCGATCAGCCGGTCGAAGCGCCCGGATGCCCCGCCGTGACCGGCCTCCATGTTGGTGTGCAGGAGAACCGGCGCGTCGCCGGTGTTCAGGCGGCGTAGCCGCGCGACCCATTTTGCCGGCTCCCAATAGGTGACTCGCGGATCCGTCAGTCCGCCGGTCGCGAAGATCGCCGGATAATCCCGGGCGGCTACGTTGTCGTATGGCGAATAGGATGCGATCAGCCGGTAGGCAGCCTCGTCCTCGATCGGATTGCCCCATTCCGGCCATTCCGGCGGGGTCAGCGGCAAGTCCGCGTCGCACATCGTGTTGAGTACGTCGACGAACGGCACCTCGGCGAGGATCGCGGCGAACAGGTCCGGCCTCAGATTGGCGACCGCCCCCATCAGCATCCCGCCCGCGCTCCCGCCATGGGCGGCGATCCGGCCCTTCGCCGTGTACCCCTCCGCGATCAGGTGTTCGCCGGCCGCGATGAAGTCGGAGAACGTGTTGGGCTTCCTGTCGCGCTTGCCGTCGAGATACCAGCCGTAACCGCGATCCGCCCCGCCCCTGATATGCGCGATGGCGTATACGAATCCGCGGTCGACCAGGCTCAGCCGGTTGGTCGAGAACGAGGCCGGAATCGAATGGCCATAGGCGCCGTAGCCGTAGAGCAGGAGTGGCGCGGTGCCATCGAGCGGGGTCGTCCTGCGGTAGAGGACCGAGACCGGGACCCGGGCGCCGTCATGGCCGGTCGCGGTCAGCCGGCGGGTGACGTAATCGTCGGGATCGTGCCCGCTCGGCACCTCCTGCGTCTTGCGCAGCGTCCGTTCCCGGCTCGCCATGTCGTAGTCGAAGGTCCGGTTCGGGGTCGTCATCGAGCTGTAGACGAACCGGAGCGTCGCGGTGTCGAACTCGTAGCCGGGCAGGAGCGACAGGTCGTAGGCTTCCTCGTCGAAAGCGATCTCGTGCGCCGTGCCGCTCGCGAGGTCCGCGATCACGATGCGCGGCAGACTGTCCGCGCGCTCCAGCCGGACGTGGTGGCCCGCGAAGACCCGTTGCCCGCGCACATAGACGCCCTCCTCGTGGGCCAGCCAGTCGCTCCAGTTCCCGCGCCCCGGTTCTTCGACGGGCGCGGTCGCGATCTTGAAATCGACCGCCCCGTCGGCGTTGGTCCGGATGAACAGCCGGTCGCCGTGGTGGGCGACGTCGTATTCGACCCCGGGATCGCGCGGCGCGACGATACGAGGTTCGCCTTCCGGCGCGTCCGCATCGATCAGCCGGACTTCGGACGTGGTGTGGTCGTGCGCGGAGACGACGACGAACCGCCCGCTCTCCGACTTGCCGATGCCAACGAAGAATCCCGGATCGGCCTCCTCGTACACCACCGCATCCTCGCCGCTGTCTCCGACGCCATGGCGGCGAACCTGCCAGGGCCGGTGATTGTCGTCGATGACGGTGTAGAACACGGTCGCGCCGTCATTGGCCCACACGACATCGCCCCTCGCGTCTTCGATCGGACCGTCGACGATCTCCCCCGACGCGATGTCGCGAACGAAGATCCGGTAGCGCTCGGACCCGTTGACGTCGGTCGAATAGGCGAGGCGGCGATGGTCGGGGCTGTGCCGGCAGGCGAAGGTGCGGAAATAGGTCTCGCCCGCCGCCTCCCGGTTGCCGTCGAGCAGGACCTCCTCCGCCGTTCCGTCATCGCGCGGCGCGCGGCAATGGACCGGGTGCTCGCCGCCCTCGACATGGCGGACGTAGTAGAGCCAATCCCCGTCACGCGCCGGGACGGTGCTGTCGTCCTCCTTGATACGCCCGCGCATCTCGTCATAGAGCGCGCCGCGAAGATCGGCCCAGGGCGCGAGAAAAGCATCCTTGTATTCGTTCTCGGCCTCCAGATAGGCGCGGATTTCGGGATCGAGGACGGCCGGGTCGCGCATCACGCGCTGCCAGTCGGGGTCCTTGAGCCAGGCATATTCGTCCCGCCGGGCAATGCCGTGCAGGGTCGCGGTGACGGGTTTCCGGGCGGCGGCGGGCGGTTGGAGGTCGGACATGCGATGCGTGTTCCTGAAATCGGTGATGGTCGTTGGTCGGAGAGGCGCGTCGGGTGCCGTCCCTCAACCGTCATGGTCGGCGGAGGCCGACCATCCACGAGTTTTTTTCTGTATCAACGGCGGAACAAAAAAGCAAAACGTGGATGGTCGGCCTCCGCCGACCATGACGAGAGAGGAAGTTCAGTCTCCTGAACGCGCGACTGCTCAGGCCGTTGGCGCTTGACCGGGGAAGGCATGGAGACAACCTTAGGCGTGCCGCTGAACGTCGGAGATTCCTGTCGATGTCCCGAGACGACGCGCCGGCGCCGCGCCGCAAGTCGGTTCCCGTAACCGTGGGAGGCGTGCCGATCGGCGGCGATCATCCGATCGTCGTGCAGTCGATGACCAATACCGACACCGCCGACGTGGAGAGCACCGCGGCCCAGGTGGCGGCGCTCGCCCGCGCGGGATCGGAGATCGTCCGCATCACGGTCGACCGCGCCGAGGCCGCCGCCGCGGTGCCCCGCATTCGCGACGAGCTGGAGCGGTTGGGCGTCGACGTCCCGCTGGTCGGCGACTTCCACTATATCGGCCACAAGCTGCTGACCGAGCACCCGGCCTGCGCCGAGGCGCTCGCCAAGTACCGGATCAACCCGGGCAATGTCGGCTTCCGCGCCAAGCGCGACACCCAGTTCGCGACGATGATCGAGGTCGCGCTGAAATACGACCGCCCGGTCCGCATCGGGGTCAACTGGGGCAGCCTCGACCAGGAGCTGCTGGCCGAATTGATGGACGAGAACGCGCGGCGCAAGGAGCCGAAGGACGCGGCCGGGGTGACCCGGGAGGCGCTGGTGGCCTCGGCGGTGGGCAGCGCCGAGCGCGCCCGCGAGCTCGGGCTCGGGGCGGACAGGATCGTGCTCTCCTGCAAGGTCTCCGCGGTGCAGGACCTGATCGCGGTCTACGGCGACCTCGCCCGGCAATGCGATTACGCGCTCCATCTCGGCCTCACCGAGGCGGGGATGGGCTCGAAGGGGATCGTGGCCTCCACCGCCGCGCTGGCGGTGCTGCTGCAGGAGGGGATCGGCGACACCATCCGGATCTCGCTGACCCCCGAGCCCGGCGGCGACCGGACGCGCGAAGTCATCGTCGCGCAGGAGATTCTGCAAACCATGGGGCTCCGCGCCTTCGTGCCGCTGGTGGCGGCGTGTCCGGGCTGCGGGCGCACCACCAGCACCGTGTTCCAGGAGCTCGCCGAGGAGATCCAGGGCTATGTACGCGGGCGGATGCCCGAGTGGAGCGAGGCCTATGTCGGCGTGGAGACGATGAACGTCGCGGTAATGGGCTGCATCGTCAACGGCCCCGGCGAGAGCAAGCACGCCAATATCGGGATCAGCCTGCCCGGCACCGGCGAGGAACCCGCCGCGCCGGTCTTCATCGACGGCAGGAAGGCGGTTACGCTGCGCGGCAAGGGTATCGCACGGGAATTCCAGAACCTGGTCGACGAGTACGTGGAGAGCCACTACGCGCGCCGCTGAACGGCGCGGAAAGAGGGGGGCGAAGATGGCGGGGCGAAAGAAGCGCTACGATCTCATCCTCCGCGGCGGCCGGGTGATCGACCCGGCCTCGGGGCGCGACCGCAAGGCCGATGTCGGGATCGCCGACGGGCGCATCGCCGCGGTCAAGGCGGGCATCAAGGGAACCAGACGGGTCATCGACGTGAGCGGGGCGCTGGTGCTGCCCGGGCTGATCGACACCCACGCCCATGTCTACCGCCACGTCACCGGCGAGTTCGGGCTCGACGCCGATCTCTGCGGGGTGCGCTCGGGCGTCACCACCGTGGTCGACCAGGGCGGTCCCAGCCTGATGACGCTGCCCGGTTTCCGCGAGTTCATCGTCGAGCCGGCGAAGACCCGGGTGCTCTGCTTCCTCTCGACCTACATGGTCGGCGGGCTGGAGGGGCACCGCTACCCCTCGCTCTACGGCCCCGAACAAGTCGACGTGAAGCGCACCGCCGCAGTCGCCATGGCCAATAGCGACATCGTCAAGGGCATCAAGGCGCATGCCGAGATCGGCGGCGCCTCGCGTTGGGGCTGCCAGGTCCTCGAGCGCGCGCGCGAGATCGCCAGCCGGGCGAAGATCCCGGTCTACGTCCATCTCGGCCAGCTCTGGCCCACCGAGGACACCGATCTGGACCCCGACACCGTGGTCCGCAAGATGGTGCCGCTGATGAAGAAGGGCGACATCCTCGCCCACCCCTTCACCCGCCATCCCGGCGGCTTCATCTCGGAAAAGACCGGCAAGCTCCACCCCGTCGTCAGGAAGGCCATCGCGCGGGGCGTGCGTGTCGACATCGGCCACGGCTCCCATTTCAGCTTCAAAATGGCGCGCGCCGCGCTCGAACAGGGCATCCGCCCGTTCACCCTCGGCGCCGACCTGCACGGCTACTCGATCGCGGTGCCCGAGGCGCGGGCGGCCGAGATCGGGCTTCCCGCCAACGACCGCGCCCCGTTCGGGCTGTGCCACGCGATGACCGAGCTTCTCGCCCTCGGGATGGAGCTCGGGGACGTGGTGGCGACCGTGACGGCGAACGCGGCCGAGGCGATCGGCATGGCGGACGAGATCGGCTCCCTCGCGAAGGGCAGGGCGGCCGATGTCAGCGTCGTCGACCTGGCGCCGGGGCCGTGGGAGCTGCGCGACAATTCGGGCGAGACCGTGCGGGCGGAGCAGGCGGTCGTGCCCCGCTTCGCGCTCAAGGACGGTGTGCGCTACGACGCCGACTCGCCGCTCCTTCCCGAGCTCGCCGCGGCCGCATGACGTCGCAATCCGCGAAGACCGGGCGCGTCGCCGGCAAGGCGGTGCTGGTCACCGGCGCGGGCTCGATCGGGCCGGGCTGGGGAAACGGCAAGGCTGCGGCCGTGCTCTACGCCCGCGAGGGCGCGAAGGTGCTGTGCGTGGACAACCGGCTCGACGCCGCCGGGGAAACCCGCGACATCGTCGTAGGCGAAGGCGGCGCCGCCGTTGCACATGAGGCGGACGTGACCGACGAGGGCGGCATAGCCGCCATGATCGCGGCCTGCATCGACGCCTTCGGGCGGATCGACATCCTGCACAACAATGTCGGCGGATCGGGGCCGGGCGCCGCGCTGATGGAAGTGACGCTTGGTGATTGGAACGACACGCTGGCGCGCAACGTCACCGGCGCCTTCCTCGCCATGAAGGCCGCGATCCCGCATATGGAAGCGCAGGGCGGCGGCGCGATCGTCAACATCTCCTCGATCGCCGGGCTCACCCATATCGGCGTGCCCTCGACCTCCTACTCGGCGGCCAAGGGGGCGCTCAACGAGCTGACGAAAAACATCGCCATCCAGTACGCGGCGAAGAACATCCGCGCCAACTGCGTCGCGCCCGGGCTGATGAAAACCCCCTTCATCCTGCGCGAGAAGGACGGAGTACCCAATCACATCCGCAAGGGCTACGCGACGCCCGAGGAGTACCACGCGGCCCGGGCAGCGACCGTCCCGATGCGCCGGATGGGCGATGCCTGGGACGTCGCCAAAGCCGCCCTCTTCCTCGCCAGCGACGACGCTGCCTACATCACCGGCCAGTGCCTGGTGGTCGACGGAGGGGTGACCGCGACCAGCCCTGGGGCGTGAAGCGTCCCTCGATATGGCGCTGGCGCGCCTACTCGGGATGAGGGTGCAAAACAGAATCCCTCACCCCGAGTAGCCGCCGCAGGCGGCGTATCGAAGGGCGCTACGCCAGCACCGTCCCCCCGTCGACCGATATGGTCTGGCCAGTGACGAAGGCGCTGGCATCCGACAGCAGCCACATCGCGGTGCCGATCACGTCGTCCGGGGTCATGCTGCGGCGGATGATCTGGCCGTTCTTGATCACGTCCAAGGCGTTGTCGAGCTTGGCGGCGAAGAACTCGCGCGTGCCCTCGGTGATGACCGCGCTCGGCGCCATCGCGTTGACGCGGATGTTGTCGCGTCCGATCTCGCGCGCGAGCCCCCGGGTGAGCCCGACCACAGCGGCCTTCGACGTTGTGTAGTGGAGCGCGTACGGCATGCCGAAGCGGGCCGCCAGCGAGGCGATGTTGATCACCGAGCCGCCGCCGGCATCGCGCATCGCCGGCACGACGGCCTTGCAGCAGTTCCAGATCCCCTTGACGTTGACCGCCATCGCGTCGTCCCACTCGCCGGGGTCGATGGCGTCGAACCGCCCGCCGGTGAGCGCGCCGTAGAGCGCGGCGTTGTTGATCAGTCCGTCGACCCGGCCGAAGGCGGCGGTCGCGGCCGTCGCCATCGCCCGGCAGGATTCCTCGTCGCGCACGTCGAGCGAGACGCCGATGCATTCGCCGCCTTTCTCCTCGACCGCGGCGACTGTCTCGTCCGTCGGGATCACGTCGGCCGCCACGATACGCGCGCCGAGCTCCGCCGCGGCGAGCGCGTAGGCCTGTCCGAGCCCCCGCCCGCCGCCGGTGATCACGACCGTCTTTCCGTTGAGGGCAAACGCCTCGCCCGCCATGTTTCTATTCCTCGGTTTGGGGTTGTCGGTTGGTGAGCGGCGCGACGCCGGTTTCCCGGGCGATCCCGTCCAGCACCTTGCGCAGCGCGTCCGGTAGGGGCACGCCGTTTTCCTCGCGGTCCGCCAGACGCGCCGCGCGGCCGTCTCCCGGCACCCGGACGGCGTCGAAACCCGGCATGACCTCGGAGCCCCGCATCTGGCCGGCCACGCGGTCGACCGCGCCCCGATCGCCACCGCGTCGCCGAACGCCGCCGGGTCGAGGGCGCATATGAACTGCCCCGTATTGGCGGCCCAGTCGACATCGGCGGCGTAGTCGATCAGGTCCTCGCCCATCGCCGCGCCGTTGAGCGTGCCCGCGAGAAGCCCGATGACGAGGCCGAGCGCATAGCCCTTGTAATCGCCCATCGGCAGGAGCAGCCCTTCCGAAGCGCGAGTCGGATCGGTGAGCGGGGTGCCGTCGCGCCGGACCATCCAGCCCTCGGGCATGGCTTCTCCGCGCTGCGCGGTGGCCCTGATCTTGCCCATCGATGCGACGGTGGTCGCGAAATCCATCACCACCGGCGCGCCGTCCCCCGCCGGGATGGCGACCGCGAGGGGGTTGGTGCTGAGCAGCAGGTCGGTGCCGCCCCAGGGCGGCATCTGGTTGCCGCCGCCGACCGCGCCGTAGATGCCGATCATGCCGTGCGCCAGCGGCATCGCGGCATAGACCGAAGCGGCGCCGGCGTGGTTGCCGTTCCGCGTCCCGGCCCAGCCAATCCCGGACTCCGACGCCTTTCCGATCGCGGTCCGCACGGCGTACTCGACCGCGAGATGGCCCATCCCGTTGTCGCCGTCGACGACCGCGACCGAGGCGGTTTCCCGCGCGATCCGGATCTTCGGGGTCTTGTTGATGCCGCCGCTCCGGATGCGTTTCAGATAATCCGGCAGGCGGAAGATCCCGTGCGCGTCGAAGCCCGTGCGGTCGGCGTCGACCATCAGCCGTGCCACGTCCGCCGCGTCTCTCTCGGGCAGGCCTTCCGCGATCATCACCTGCGCGATGAAGCGCTCGAGCTCGCCGGCCGGGAAGCGCTCGCTCATCTCTTCCTCCGCGTCTCCCGCCGCAACGGAAAGGAGAAGCTCGTTGATGGCAGGAATACGCGTCGCACGGCGCCGAGTCGACGCGCTTGCGCCCCGCCGCGCCGTCCACGATGTCGGAGGCACCGAGCCCAAAGGGTACGGCGTCCACGGGATGCCGTCCGGTGCCGGGGCGGGAGGAAGGGCCGCACCCTTCATCGGAGAGCCTTCGTTCCGGATGTCGTTTCGGAGTATGTTGGCGCATGCGGGCAAAGCCGCTCGCCCTTTTGCATTCGTATGCGGTTTTGGGGCGGTGACAATCCGGCCGCGCCCCGGTTCCGCGCTTCGAGGGAAACGGGGAGGGTCGAGGCGAAGTCATGGGCATGGATGAATTGACCCCTGAGACGCTGGCGGCGCTTCGCGACACGGATACGCCGACCGTCTGCAACGCGCTCGAGATCGCGATGGGCGGCCGCACGGCTTGCGGCTTCACCCGGCAGCACGGTGAAGCGCAAGGAGCGCCCCATCCTGGAGGCCGCGCGGAAGCCCGGTTTCGACATCGCCAGGCTGCGCGCCGCTTGGGCCGAGGGCGAGGATGTCCGCTAGGGCAAGGCCGCGTCGGCGACGACCCAGCGCGCGCCTGCCGGGCGGACCGGTCCATGACCGGGACGGAACGCTCATCTGGGCGCCTGCCGGGACGGGATGACGGAACCGAGCGTGCCGGAGACAGGAGGCAACGTGTTCAACACCGACCGTATCCAGACGACCCATGTGGGAAGCCTTCCGCGGCCCGCGGAGATAGCCGACGGGCTGTTCGCGCGGGAGCGCGGCGAGGATTTCGACCCGGCGGCTTTCCGGGTCTGCCTGGACGACGCGGTGGATGCCATCGTCGCGCGGCAGCGAGCCGTCGGCATCGACCTGCCCTCGGACGGCGAGCTCGGCAAGATCTCGTACGCCACTTACATCAAGGACCGGCTGACCGGCTTCGACGGGGACACCCCGCGGCAGCCGCCGGCCGACCTCGCCGACTATCCCGGCTATCTGAAGAAACTCGCGGAGAGCGGCGGCACGCCGACCTATCGGCGACCGCGCTGCGTGGGACCGATCGCGGTGAAGGACCTTGGACCGCTGGACGAGGATATCGTCCGGTTTCGCGGCGCGCTCGCCAAGGCGGGCTATTCCGGCGGGTTCATGAACTCGGCTTCGCCCGGCGTCATCGCCCAGTTCCAGCCGTCCGATTTCCATGCCGACCACGAATCCTATGTGCGGGATCTCGGCGCCGCGATGCGCGCCGAATACGCGGCGATCGCGGCCGCGGGCCTGATGCTGCAGATCGATGCGCCGGATCTCGCGCTGGGCCGGCATGTCGTGTTCGCCGACCTCGAAGACGAGGCGTTCCTCGAAATCGCCGAAATGCATGTCGAGGTGATCAACGAAGCGCTCGCCGACGTGCCGCGCGAGCAGGTGCGGCTGCACATCTGCTGGGGCAACTACGAAGGCCCCCACACCCATGACATCGCCATGGAAAAGGTGCTGCCCCTGCTCCTCAAGGTGAAGGCGGGGGCGCTCCTGTTCGAGACCGCCAACCCCCGCCACGGCCACGAGTGGCGGGCCTGGCGGGATGTCCGCCTGCCCGACGATCTGGTGCTGATCCCCGGGGTGATCGACAGTACGACCAACTATGTCGAGCACCCGCGGAACGTCGCGGATCGCATCCTGCGCTTCACCGATATCGTCGGACGGGAGCGGGTGATCGCCGGCACCGATTGCGGTTTCGCGACGTTCGCGGGATATGGCGTCGTCGACGCGGAAATCGTCTTCGCGAAGCTCAAGGCGCTCGCCGACGGCGCGGCGATCGCGAGCGAAGAACTGTTCTAGAGTCTGTCCGTTTCAGACGGAAGCATCTTTACGCTTGTCTCCTCACTGTCATGGTCGGCGAAGGCCGACCATCCACGAGTTTTTAAGTCGCTGGAATCAAAAACAAAACGTGGATGGTCGGCCTTCGCTGACCATGACGGAAGAAAATGGACGGGCCGGTTCCAACCAAAACAGACCCGCTCTAGCGCGCGTCGCCAATCCGGCCCGAGTTGCGCGACGGCCGGAGGCGGGCGAGGGACATCGTTGGAACTGTCCCCGCCGTCGGAGCCGAATCCGGCCGGAAAGCGCTCGCTCATCTCGTCATCCGCGTTTCGCGGTGCCAGACATAGAGCCCGCTGCCGGTCACGATCAAGGCGCCGAGGATGCTGAACCCGTCCGGGAAATCGCCGAACACCAGAAAGCCCAACGTGGTCGCCCAGATCAGCTGGCTGTATATGAAGGGCGAGAGCACCGAAGCCGGCGCGCGCTCCAGCCCCTTGATCAGGAGATAGTGCCCGAGCCCAAACAGGCATCCCGTCGCCGCCATCATGACCCAGCCGAGCGCGTCTGGCGCGGTCCAGCCGAAGGGGACGATCAGCGACATCACCACCGTGCCGACGGCGGCCGACCAGAACAGGCTGGTCCGCGCGTGGTCGGTGCGCCCGGCCATCCGCGTCAGCACCTGGTAGAGCGCGTAGCACACAGCGGTGCCGAGCGGCAGGATCGCCGCCCAGTGCATGACCCCGAGCCCGGGGCGGATGATCACCATCACGCCGGCGAAACCCACCAGGATCGCGATCCAGCGCCGGATGCCCACCTGTTCCTTGAGCATCGGGATCGAGAACGCGGTCACCAGCAGCGGCGCGAAGAAGTTGATCGCCACCGCATCCGCCAGCGCGAGATAGCGGAGCGCGCCGAAATACAGCAGGGTCCCCGTCAGCAGGATCGCCGAGCGGGAGAATTGCAGCCACGGGCGGGCGGTGCGCATCTGGGCGACGATTCCCGTCCGGGCGAAGATCGCGAGGAACACGATGGCGTGGAAGACGTAACGGCCCCAGACGATCTGCATCGTGTCGTAGTGGCGCGTCAGAAGCTTGACCACGCTTTCGCCGCAGCCGAACAGCGCGGTCCCGCACAGCATCAGGACGATGCCGATACGAATGTCCCGCGCCGTGACGTTCCGCCCAGGGGCGGCCGGCTCACTCACCCGGATCTTGTCCGGGCCATCGAGCCTGTTGTCCGAGCCCCGACCAGGCGGCGGGCGCCGATGCCGCTTCCGACGCTTCTTCCGGCGGCAGGGAAGGGTCCCAGCGGACGCCCAGGAAGCGCCGTCCCGTCACGCCGTCGGAGGCGCGATCGAGCAGCCAGCGTATGGGCGCGGCCATGATGCCGGGCTGGATCATCGCCTCACGGTCGGGCGAGGAGTCCGGCGGCACCATCGCGGTATTGGCGGGCCCTCCCGGGATCAGCACGTTGACCGTCACCCCGGTCCCTTCGAGGTCGCCGGCCCAGATCGCGGTGCTCGCCTCCAGCGCCGCCTTGGACGGTCCGTAGGGCGTCCAGCCGGGGCGGGTCATCGTATCCAGGCTGGTGGTCACGTTGACGATCCGTCCCCAGCCGGCTTCGGTCAGATGCGGCAGGACGGCCTTCGCCAGCATGAAGGGCGCCATCGCGTTGGTCTCCACGATGGTGCGCCAGCGCTCGTCGGTGACCTCCCAGAACCTGACCCGGTCGATGTAGTAGCTGGCACGGATGCTCGATTGCCCGATGCCGGCGTTGTTGACCAGCGCGTGGACCGCGCCGAACTCCGAGACCGCGCGCGCTACGATCCCGGCGCAAGCCTCCGGATCGCGGATGTCCGCCGTGTGCACCGCGACCCGTCCGTCCGGCAGCCGGCCGGCGAGCGAGTCGAGCGCCTCCCGGTCGATGTCGACGGCGAGCACGCGCGCGCCGCCTTCGACGAGCGCTTCGGTCATCGCAGAGCCGAGGCCGCCCGCCGCGCCGGTCACGATCGCCACGACCTGGGAAAGGTTTTCCGGTTTCATTGTCCTGCTTCGGGAGTTGGGCGGGGCCGCGAAACTAGCCGCGCGACTTCCTCCGGTCGAGACCCCGCCCGTCTGGACTTGCGCCGCGCCATGCTGGATCATCCCCCGGCAAGCAGGACGGGAGGGAGCGACATGGCGCTGACTGCGGAAAAGGTGCTGGAGGAGATCGACCGGATCCACAAGGCGAAGCCGATCTACGGCCATCCCCTGTGGGCGGGCATGCTGGACGACAGCCATTCGCTGGAACAGATCCGATATTTCTGTAAGCAGCACGGCATCCTGCCGCTCAACAACCACAACTATCACGGCCGGCTCTACGTCATCTGCCCGGACCCCGCCTGGCGCGAGGAGATCGCCGAGGTGACCTACGAGGAGGCGACCGGCAGGCTCCACGCCGAAGGCGTCTCGCATCACAAGCTTTATCTCAACTACGCCGCCGCGATCGGCCTCTCGAAGGAGGAGATGTACGCCACCAAGTACTGCGCCGGAACGACCGCTTTCTTCGCCTATTTCTCCTATATCTGCGGCAAGACCTTCCTGGAGGGCGTGGCCTCGCACATGCTGGGCGGCGAGGCGCCGATCCCCGGCACCTACGGGCGGATCGCCGAACGGCTCAAGGCGCGCTTCGGGCTGGACGAGAAGGGCGTCGCCTACTGGCGGGTGCACGACACCGCCGACGAGGAGCATTCGGGCGTCGGCAAGAAGCTGCTCGACCAGTTCGCGACCACCCGGGAAGACCTGGAGCTGGTCATCGACACGGTGCAGACGACGGTCGACGTGATGCACCTGATGTATGACGACATCTGGGCGCATATGCTGCGGATCGAGTCCGCCGAAGCGGCCGAATAGGGGGCGATATGGAGCGCGAACGCCACAAGGGAACCTGGCAGGAGAACCGCTCGTTCTCCCCCGTCGTGAGCACGCAAGGCGGGCGCATGGTGTGGGCCGCCGGGCACGGCGCGCCGGCCGATGCCGACGGCAACTCGCTTGCTGGGGACTTCGCGGCCCAGACCCGCGAGTCCTTCCGCCTGCTCGCCGCCACGCTGGCGCGCGCCGGCGCGACGCTGGACGACATGGTGACGATGACCGTGTTCGTCATCGATTCCCGTTACGGCACCGAATTCACCGAGATCCGCAAGGAATTCTTTTCCGACGGCTACCCGGCGAGCGCGCTGATCACCTGCGCCGGCTTCGCCCAGCCCGAGATGATGGTGGAAATCCAGGGCATTGCCGTAGTGGACGACTGAGGAGGCCGAGAGATGGCAGACAAATCCCCGTTCCGGAAGGAGCTGGAGGCCGCGGTGCTGGAACGCCACTGCGCCAACCACCCGATGACCGAGAAATGGGCCAAGGGCGAGCTCGGACGCCGCGCCCGCATGGGCTGGGCGGTCGAGCACTGGCACTGGATCTCCAACATGGTGCAGGAGGCCTCGTTCAACATCTGCGCCAAGGCGCCGCCCGACGTGGTCGAGCTGGAGCTTGAGAACTTCCACGAGGAGACCGACCCCGAGCATTCTCATCTCGACATCGTGCTCCGCTTCGCCGAGGCCAACGGCGCCGATCTCGACGAGGTCAGGGCCGGGCGCGGCCTGCCGACCACGCGGTCATGGGTCGCCTGGCTCAAATGGGTGGCGAAGGAGCATCCCTGGCACTGCGCGGTGGCGGCGATCCGGATCGGCACCGAGTCGCAGTCGCCGATGCTCTATTCCAAGGTGCTGCCGGCGTTGCGCGACGTCTACAAATACCCCGAGCCCGCGATCGAGCATTTCTGGCTCCACGCCGAGGTCGACATCGAGCACGGTGACCGCGGCTTCGAGGCGCTGGAACGGCACTGCACGACGCGCGAGATGAAGGACGAGGCGATCCACTGGGCGCGCGAGAGCGCGGTGATGCGCTGGTTCTATTTCGACGGCATCTTCCTGCATTACGAGAACGACTACGCGCTTGCGTGATCGTCCTTCGATACGGCGCTGACGCGCCTACTCAGGACGAGGGGTGGAAAATCATCCCTCATCCCGAGTAGCGGCGAAGCCGCGTATCGAAGGGGGACTATATATTTAACTTGACAAAAGGCACAATGCGTACTATATTACGCGTATGATGTTGACTGCCCGCACAGATTCGGATACAAGAAATGACCCTGCCATGGGATTGCAGCCCGTATATGGCAGGGTCATCAACGGCATCAACGGAACAACAGGCGGTGCAAGGCCGTCGCGGTCCCGTGCTGCAATCATGGGGCCGCCTCACGCCCCTTTCAACCAAAACGTGAGGACCTGACATGCCGAAACAGAAAGCTCCTGGAAAAGCCCATCGCGAGGGAATCTCGCTGATGGAGCTGACAGAGATGTTCCCAGACGAGGACGCGGCCGTTACGTGGTTCGAGGCGCAGGTATGGCCGATGGGCCGTTTCTGCCCTCACTGCGGATCGACGAACACACGAGAGACGCCCGGGCGCAAGCCGATGCCTTACTGGTGCACGGACTGCCGCTCCTACTTCTCTGTGCGGACGGGCACGGCGCTCCAGTCCTCCCGTTTGCCGCTGCGCAAATGGGCCTTCGCGATCTACCTTGTCCTGACCAACCTCAAATCCGTGTCGTCATTGAAGCTGCACCGCGATCTGAAAGTCACACAGAAGACGGCGTGGTACATGATCCATCGCATTCGCGAGGCATGGGCCGACGAGGACGACGAGAATTTCGATGGGCCGGTCGAGGTCGATGAGACCTACATGGGCGGTCGCCGGACGAGCCTATCTCGTCGCGAGCGCGCGAAGCTGAAAGGCCGTGGGCCGATAGGTAAGACAGCAGTCGTCGGTGTGAAGGATCGCGCGACGAACATCGTGCAGGCGCGCGTCGTTGCGAACGTTAAAGCGGTGACGCTGCAATCATTTGTCAAGTCGCACATCAAGCCGGGCGTCCAGGTGTTCTCAGACGAGAACGCGGGATACAGGGGCTTGCCCAACCACGAGACGGTCAATCACACAATCGACGAGTACGTCCGCGGGAATGTCCACGTCAACGGCATCGAGTCCTTCTGGTCGATGCTGAAACGAGCCCACAAAGGCACGTTCCACTATATCAGCCCGAAGCACCTGCAACGCTACGTCAACGAGTTCGCTGGAAAGCACTCGGTCAGGGACCAGGACACGATCCACCAAATGCAAGGTGTCGTCATCGGTCTCGTCGGTCGCCGGTTGATGTACCGGGATTTGATTGCATAATCATGGAACGTGGAGCCGGGGGGAATCGAACCCCGTGGGAGGGTTTCTTAGGCGCTCCCGGGCACCAGCCCTTCGACCCCGCGTTGGTGGACCGAAGGATCATCCCTTCACCCTGTGAGGCCGGGGACGCCCGGTGGCTAAGGCGTCCCCGGCCTCTCCGTTGAGCGTTGATAGGATCCTATATAGGCTGTAGGATCACACCGGGCAACAGGAAAGCCGAATCTGTGAAGCCGGCCAACCTCGAGAAGGAGCTGAAGGGCGCGACGCCTGCAAAGCTCGCGCGCGCCTTGCTCAAGCCCAAGAAGAAGCCGCCCGCGCCCACAAAAGGCCCCAAAGGCAAATAAGCCTTTACAGGTCGCTTGAAGCAAGCGACAATTTTCCCTGCAACATTACTCAGGCCCGCTGCGTCGGGTCGCCTGCTGAATAAGCCTGTACCCGGCGCGGGTAGCTCCTGCGCTTTGGTGAATAGGCAGGACTTCACGTTCCTGAGTGATGTTGCAACGGCCCGACACCCGGGCGGAGGGGCAGCGTCATGCTAGGCTTGCAGGACGCCTTAGAATCGACACCTCGCAACAAGGCGGCAGCCAT
Organism: Alphaproteobacteria bacterium; assembly: GCA_965202835.1. Classification (GTDB taxonomy): domain Bacteria; phylum Pseudomonadota; class Alphaproteobacteria; order MPNO01; family MPNO01; genus MPNO01. The sequence continues at coordinate 723,673 of CBDBCA010000006.1, forward strand.
CGAATTTGCCATGCGTCAGCTCGCAACGATTTGTCCTGTATTCCACAATGAGGCCGACTTTCAGGTTCAGCTTTTGAGATGTATTCGGCACATAGATAGGCGCGTTGTCGTGCAACGTGAAAAACAGTTCAGGGTGCTGCCCAGGCAAAAACGTAACAAGGGCCGTCTCGATATTTGGCTGCCTCGCTCACGCGTCATCGTCGAGTTGAAATATGCAACGTCAAGGCTTGACTTCGAGCATCAGAACGAGCATTTTTCCCTGCCCGAGAGATCGGCGCAAGACGTGACGTGCAGCGCATTCTGGCGCGACGTGCAACGAATTGAGTTTATAATCTCAAACGGTGAGGCAGATTTCGGCATGGCAATTCTCCTCACCAATGATCGCCTCTTGTGGAACCCACCGAACAAGGAGCATTCCAATTACGACGAGTTTCGTCTGCATGAGGGTCAGCCACCAATAACTGGTCACCGTAAAGTTGCGGATAAAGCATCCGCCAGTGTTAAGAAAGATTGCCCACCTGTTGACTTGATCAGCACATATATGCCGAAGTGGGCTGAATATAGCGCTGTACCTGAATTTAGGTATTTAGCAATTAGCGTGCAAAAACCGGTTGCGTTTAATGCCGTTAATGCGTAGTATAGTACGCATGATTGCGCTGACGTACAACGCGTTTAGTAAGGTGCAAGCCTGAAAGACGTACCCAAGCGGGACGTTAGTGGCGTCTAGTAACGATCCCGGGATCGTTGCGTGGAGCCCCGCCGAAAGGCGGGGCTTTTCATTGTAGGAAGAATCAAGCCCGCTTGACGCCAAGGAAGCATCCGGACATAAAGAAACGGCTGCCCCCGGACACAAGGGCAGCCATAACTCTAGAGTTCGATGAAACCGGCCTGAAGGACCCTCGCGTAAGGGGTGAAGGGCCGACGACGATTCCGTGTACATCCCCCACTATATGGGTGTCAACTTGAAAAGCGGTAGTGACTCAGACTCGTTTGGCCCCATTTGAATCGTCGACAGGCTTTCCGGGCCCGGTTTAGCGTCGGCCTCCTTTTTCGACGGAGGCCATCATGGCGAAGCCCTACTACGACCGTAAGATCCGCTCCGGCTTGTCCCGGATCAAGAAGGCGGTCTCCTCGACCGTCTGGGTCCATTCCGAGCTTTCGGCCTGCCTCGAGGAAATGGCCCGCGGCCTCAACGAGTGCATGACGGCGTTCGAGCGCCGCATCCAGGAGCTCGAGCGCGAGGTCCGGAGAAAGTGATGCCTACTTGCCGCCGAGGCACTCCCCGAATTTCCCGATCCCCCTGTTCACTTCCGTCGTCAGCTTCATCCCATCCTGGACGCGCTGCATGACGGCCACGAAGAGATCGAGTACTTCATCGCGGGACATATTGTTCTGCAAGGTGCCGCTCTGTGTCTGCATCCAATGACCCGTCTCGGTCCAGTTCTTGTTCGCCGCTTGCATGGTGAGCGCCAAGGCGAGCGCCACGATCCGGCATTTCTCTTGGACGTGCGCCGAAGCCGGCGCAGACATGGCAAGAAGCATGATCCCCGCACAGATGGCCGCAAGTCGCTTCCTCATCGGTCTTCTCCCGGTTTCCGGGAGAGCGCGGTATTGACAGGGTGCAGGCTGCGGATAGCTTTCCTGCCGGCTGCGTGCGGTCCGGTGTGCTCTCCAGGGTTTCACCGGGCCCCCTGCCGGGCCGGAGTCGGGGGTCCATCCCGGCTTCGGCCACTACGGGACACCCACTCGGCCGGGCAGTCCGCAGGCGCCGGGCCGTTGCTACGTCAACCAGGAACGGATGATGCCCCGCCTATTCGCCTTGGCGCGGGGAGCGACCCCTCGCCCGGATCAGGCTATGGTATTCGGCAGGCGACCCGACAGAGCGGGACCTGGCCGACGTAGCGCAGGAAGCGTGGGCTGGCGCGGGAGGGGTGTCAACAGCAATTCGTCATACCTATTTCTGGAGTCGTGTGCTACGGTCGCGCCGACCGACAGAGAAGCATCCATGAGCCTGACCCGAAGAGACATCGCCGAAACGTCGATTCGGACCATCGCCGCCTTCCTGACGTCCGTTGCGATCGTGGGCACCGCGGTAGGGGTTTTCATCGGGTTGGCGGCCGACCTGAGAGCCCAACAGAAGACTGTCGTGAGCGTCCGAGACGCCGTCAGAATGCTGGTCGAAAACCAAAAGAATTTTGCGACGAAGGCCGACTTGGACCGCTTTACGAATACGTTTGCGACGAAGGCCGACTTGGACAGATTACCGACGAAGGCTCAATTGGACGAACTTCTGAAGTTGCTCCGCGATCAGAATCGACAACAGGAAGCGCCGAGAGGGTGAGCATGCCCAAGGGACCGAGAGGTGAGCGCCGCCCCCGCGACGTGGTGGGCTGCGCCGTGATGGTGGCGAAGATCGCCACCGGCGAGATCGAGGATACGAAAGACGAGCAGCCAAGTCCGGAGAAGCACAAGGAAGAGCCGATCCCCGAAGCGGCCGAGTGAGCGATGGAGAACAATGAACAGCTCGACCTGACGGCAGAGTTGGGAGAGCGGGAAGATCCTCTCGCCAAGCATGTTCTGCGCCTGTCCGGTGAAGTCAACGTTCTGAAGCTGTTCGTCGGAGTGCTTGCGATGTCGGACACCAACGACGCCAAGAGGAAGGCTCTCTGCGGGGTGCTGGACAATTTCAAGCAGCACGCCCTGGAAACCAAGGACCGCGAGCTCGCCGAGGCGATAGCGGTAACGGCCGACAATCTGAAGTTCTTCCTCTCCGTCGGACGGGACTAATGGCTTCGCGAGCCTTCGATACGCTCGCCGCGGCCCGTACCCTTGAGTCCTCGGGGGTCGATCGCAAGACAGCGGAGGCGATCGTCGACGTGATGGCCACCGGCCATGACGGCTTGGCTCTCAAGAGCGACCTGAATCCGATCCGAAGCGATATCGTCTCTCTGCGCAGCGACATCACCGCTCTCCGTTGGTTCGGCGGCCTCCATATGCTGATCACCCTCGCAACCTTCGGCGCCGTTCTGCACTTGGCCTTCAGCCCCTGATTTTCTTGTAAATCATTGGTTTTCCTCTAGAATCCGTGGATGAATCGGCTCCCCACGACGAAGCGTGCCGAGATCCTGAACTTGCTGATCGAAGGTATGTCGATGCGGGCGGCCAGCCGGGTCGCCGATGTCTCGATCAACACCGTCTACAAGCTGATGATCGACGCGGGGAAGGCCTGCGCGGCGTACCACGACGAGACGGTGCGCGACGTCCATGCCAGCCGGATCCAGGCGGACGAGCTGTGGTCGTTCTGCTACGCGAAGGAGAAGAACGTCGCGGACGCGAAATCTCCGCCGCCAGGCGCGGGCGACGTCTGGACGTGGACGGCGATCGACTGCGACTCGAAGCTGATCGTGTCCTGGTGGGTGGGCGATCGCTCGGGCGCTACGGCCGCGGCGTTCATGAAGGATCTCCGGTCCCGGCTTGCCGGCCATGTGCATCTGACGACGGACCGCTACACGCCGTACCCGGAGGCGGTGGAGGCCGCGTTCGGCGATGACGTGGACTACGAGCAGCTCGTGAAGGCCCCGGGCGAGCGCCGCGCGTCAACGAGCTACGTGGAGCGGAGCAACCTGACCATCCGCATGGGGAACCGGCGGTACACGCGGAGGACCAACGCCTTCTCCAAGAGGATGGCCAACCATTGCCACATGCTGGCCCTCTACTTCTGGTTCTACAACTGGAGCCGCGGGCATATGAGCCTGCACGGGGCGACGCCGGCCATGGCGGCGGGCCTGGCGAAGACCTTCATGGAATTCGAAGACTTGATCGCTATGCTGGACCGGAAGTAAGTTCCCGCCATGCCCTCTTACAAGGTCGTGTTCCGGAATGGCGAAAAGCGCTGCGTCGTGATCGATGCCGCCTCGATCTCTCCGCCTTCCGAAGGTGTCTTTCGGTTCCGGGCAGATGACGACGAACGCCGCGTCGTCGCGATCGTTCCCGCCGATCAGGTCCTCTACATCATCGAGGACAAGGCATGAACGGGGACACGGCACTCATTTCCGTCGCGGGCACCCGGAACCCGTCTGGCTGGCGCCTCGATCTTGAGATCAACGAGGTGGTCGAGAACGTCTGCACCTTGGAGGAGCAGGCCCTCCTCTTGGAGAAGCTGGCCTGCGTGGCCTCCAATCGCGCTGCCCGCATCCGACAGAACATCAGCTCCAATCTGACCGACGACTGTTAGCGCCGACTGACGACGAAGCTGCACGACATGGAGTGGATCGTCGGGTTGATCGAGGCGCACGAAGGAGTCTGAGTCACTACCTGAAAAGCGGGGTTGTCCATTTTAGCTTGACAAATTCGAAGCGGCCGCCCCAAGGGGACGGCCGCCCGAAAATTCTAAGCAATCTTCCTTCGCGACAAGTCTCGTTTATTTGATCCGGGCACCACCCCGGTAAACGTCCTATCGGAAGGCCTCACCAAGCTCTCTAGGGTGCCTGATTCGCTTCATGTAGATGATCTATACGCAACTGTCAAGCCCGTATGGCGGAACTGGTAGACGCGCCAGATTACCAATCTGGTCTCTAGGGGTGCGAGTTCGAATCTCGCTGCGGGCACCACCTGACCCTTCCCTGTGTAGCGTCCTAAATCGATTTTCTTGTTGGGATTGATGGTGTCAAGTTAAATATATAGTCCCCTATCGAAGGCCTACAGCAGCGCCAGGCTGAGCACCGGGTAGGCGATGATCAGGATCAGCACCAGCAGCATGATGAAGGCGAAGGGGAACGCGCCGGTGAAGATGTGCGCGAGCGTGATCGACTTGTCCTGAATCGTGCTCTTGATGGTGAAGCATGAGATGCCGAGCGGCGGGGTGAGCAACCCGATCTCGGCACCGATCACGGTGACGATGCCGAACCAGACGATGTTCCCGCCGAGCGCCTCGACCGAGGTCAGGAACAGCGGCACCACGATGAGGATGATCGAGGCGGTCTCGATGATGGTCCCCAGCAGCACCATCAGGATCACGTAGATCGCCATCAGCCCGACCATGTCGAAATTCATGCTGGCCAGCCAATCGCTGAACTGGGTCGGCAGCGCGGCGACGCCGAGCATCCGGCTGTACATCGAGGCCGCGATGATCAGGAACAGGATCGCGGCGGTGATCTGGCCGGTCTCGACGAGGACGCGCCAGAAGCCGCGCCACGTCAGGCGCCGCTTGAGAACGCCGATGGCGAGCGCCCCGGCCGAGCCCGCCGCGCCGGCCTCCTCGGGCGAGAACCAGCCGGTGTAGATCCCGCCCAGCACGAGGACGACCAGGAAGGCGACCGGGAGCAGCAGCCAGAACATCTCCAGGAGGCCCATCGTCTCGCCTTCCTCGACGACCCCCGTGAGCTCCTCCTCGGCGATGAATTTGGGGATGACGCGGGCCATCAGCACGATGCCGAGGATGAAGGCGGCGGCGAGGATGATGCCGGGGATGAACCCGGCGATGAACATGTGGCCGACCGACACCTCGGCGACGATGGCGTAGATGATCAGCATCGAGGACGGCGGGATCAGCATGCCGAGGACCGACGAGCCCGCGACCACGCCCACCGAGAACTGCCGCGTATAGCCGAATCGGCGCATCTCCGGCACCGCGATGCGGGTGAACACCGAGGCCGAGGCGATCGACGACCCGGTGATCGATGCGAACAGCGCGTTCGCCGCCACCGTCGCCATGCCGAGCCCGCCCCGCACCCGGCGGAACATCTGGTCGGCGACCCGGTAGACGTCCGCGCCGAGCCCGATCTCGCTGGCGATGATTCCCATCAGCGCGAAGAGCGGGATGTTGGCGAACACCGCGTGCGCGATGGTGTCGTGGGTCGCCGCGGCGAGCAGGCTGATCGCGACGTCGATCGAGTCGCGGTAGATCCACACCCCGATGAACGAAACCAGCCCGAGCGCGACGGCGACGTGAATGCCCGCGTAGATCAGGACGAGGATCGCGACGACCGACGCGATGCCGACTTCGACTCCCACCGCGCCTCAGCCCTCCGCGCGCGCGACGAAGCTGCGCCAGTGCTCGGCCAGCATCGTCAGGAACTGGAGCATGGTGACCACCACGGCGATGACGATGATCAGCGCCACCGGCCAGACCGGGGCGGTGAACATGCCCTCGACTCCGACATAGTAGTCGTTCTCCCAAGCCTCGAAGAAAAACGGGACGCTGCCCCAGATGATCAGCCCCATGAAGACGGCGCCGAGCAGGAAGGTGACCACGGCCATGGCGTGACCCGCTCTCGGGCTCCGCCGCATGACCTGGTTGAACAGCCCGTCCGAGCGGGTCAGCACGCCCTGGCGCAGGGAATCCGCGAGCTGCATGAAGACGATGCCGATGATCGAGATCTCGATCATCTCGATCACGCCGATGATCGGCGCGTTGAATGCGGACCGGCTGATCGCCTCGGCGTTGATCAGCAGCATCAGCACCACGATCCAGCACGAGCCGGCGGCGTTCATGCCGCCGACCAGCCTGGAGAACGCGCGGACCGCGGCGCCCAGGGGGATGCTCCCCCCGGCGCGCCGCGCGCTATCCGTCAAGCGCTACTCCTTGTCCCAGTGCCGGATGATCGGCTGCTTGGCGGCCCTCATCTTGTCCATGTAGGCGGTCATCAGCTTGGTGCCGGGGAGTCCCTGCTTGTCGAGCTTGCCGGCCCAGTCCTTGGCGATATTGGGCATGGTCTTCGCCCAGTTCTCGCGCGCGGCCTGCGACATCTGGATGATCTCGCCGCCCTTCGCCTTGTAGTTCGCATAGGCCTTGTCGGCGTCGTCAATCGCCTGCTGCGCGGTATGGTCGCGATAGTCGGCCGAGACCGCGTGGATCACGTCGCGCACCGCGGCCGGCAGGCGCTTGTAGGCTCCCGCGTTCATCGTCAGCGCCTTCGAGTTGGCGGTGCCGATATCGGCCTTGAGCATGAACTTGGCGCCCTCGACCAGCTTGAAGGCCACGGCCGCGTCGGTCCACAGCATGGAGCCGTCGATCGCGCCGGTCTTGAACTTGTTGTAGTAGTGCACCATCGAGCCGATCACCGGCGTCGCGCCGGTCCCCGTCAGATAGCGCATGTTGATCCCGGCGCCGGCGATCTTGAGCCCCTTGAACTGCTCCAGCTTGGTGATCCGGTTGCGGAAGAACATCTGGTACGTGTCGATCACCGAGAAGCTCGACAGCAGGACCTGGTTGTATTTCATCCAGGCCTCTTTCATCGCCGGAAACTGCTCGGCGAGCTCGTCGACGGTGCGCGACAGCAGCACCGGATCGGCGGTCACGAACGGCGTGACGTAGGCGACGGCCTGCATCGGCACCTTGTCCTGGTGGAACACGCTGGTGACGACGCCGATGTCGCCGAGGCCCTTCTGCATGCCGGTCATGACGTGGCGGACCTTGACGATCTGGCCGGCGAACGCCTTGTTCCAGTTGATCTTGTACTCGCCCGACTTGGCGAGCCGCTTGTCGACCTCGGGAATCAGGTAGGCGAGAAACGTCCTCACCTGGAGCGCGCGCGGCGGGTAGCCGTCGACCGCGGTCAGCGAGAGCGTCTTCTGGGCCTGGGCCGCGGGCGCCGCGAGAAACACGGCGAGAGCCGCGCCGCCGAGCGCCATCGTGCCGGTTTTGCCGAAACGCATGATTGTCCTCCCTCTGGATTGTCCGGATGGTGTGCGAAAGTCTAGCGGAGCGGCAACCGCGCGAACAGGCGCGGAACCGGTCGATACTGCGCTGGCGCCGTTACTCCGCCGCGGAATCGAGCACGTTCTGCGGCGTCGAGGAGACGATCTCGGCGTAGGTCGGCACGAACGCGCCCTTGTCGAGGTCCTCGATCAGGGTGACGAATTCGAGGTTCATGGCGGCGAGCTGCTGGCGGATCCTCGCGTGCACCTCGATATCCGACCATTCGCCGATCAGGTAGAAATGGTCCGGGTCCTCGGTATCGCGGCACAGCACGCCGTCCTTCACCTGGGCCGGCGATTTGTGCATCGGGTTGCCGTCCGAATAGTCGAACTCGTCGAACTTCTCGATGAACTCGTCTCCGGTGCCCGGCTTCACCCTGAAATCGTAGACGTGGAAGTAGTTCCCCTTGGTGGCAAGCGCGACCAGCGACATGGCCTTCTCCCGTTTGGCGGCTTCTGCTGGGGGCGAGACTAACGCATTTTCGCGCCCGGTCGAAATGACGGTTTGGAGGCCGGCGTGTTGACACTCCCGACGCGCCGCCCATAGGGTTTTCGGTCCGGATCGCACGAAAGGACGGCGCGGTGCTGCTCAGGAACCACTGGTATGTCGCGGCCTGGTCGGAGGATGTGGGCCGGACCCCGCTCGGCCGGGTGCTGCTCAACGAGTACGTCATGCTGTTTCGCGGCCTCGACGGTGCTCCGGTCGCGCTGGAGAACCGGTGCGCGCACCGAAACCTGCCGCTCTCGAAGGGGCGGTTGATCGGCGACGAGGTCGAATGCGGCTATCACGGGCTGGTGTTCGGCCGCGACGGAGTCTGCACCCACGTGCCCGGGCAGGAGGAGGTGCCGAGCTGGGCGAGGGTGAAGTCCTACCCCGTCGCCGAGCGCGACCGCTGGGTGTTCGTCTGGATGGGCGATCCGGACGAGGCCGACCCGAACCTGGTGCCGGACTACCACGGGAAGCTCGTCGATCCCGACTGGTACGCGGTCTCCGGCCAGACGCTGGTCAAGGGCGGCTACCGGCTGGTGCTCGACAACCTGCTCGACCTCTCGCATCTCACCTACGTCCATTCGTCGACCACCGGCAACCGCGCGCTCGCCGAGGAGGCGACGCTGATCGTCGAGGACGGGGACGATTTCGTCCGCGTCACCCGCTGGATGGAAGGGATCCCGCCGGCGCCGGCCTATGCCGACTACGGCGGCTACGACACCCCGATCGACCGCTGGCAGGTCTCGAAATACATGCCGCCCTCCTTTATCGACATCTGCAACGGCTCCACCGCCGCCGGCGAGGGGCTGCCGCAGGAGGAGCGCCCGTCGAGCCTGGGGCGCTGGGGGTTCGTGGTCTACCACGCTCTCACGCCCGAGACCGAGACCACCACCCATCAGTTCTGGGCGATCGCCACCTCCCGCTCGATGGTGCCGGCGGGCACGGAGGCGACGTTCACCGAGCAGATGAAGGAAGTGATCGCCGAGGACCTCGCGGTGTACGAGGCGCAGCAGCGGGCGATCGACCTCGACCCCGAGACGAAGGGCGAGGACGTCAACCCGCGCGGCACGATTGCGGCCGACGACGCGCTGCTCCGGATGCGGCGCACGATCCGCCGTCTCTACGGCGAAGAGCAGCGGGCGTGACGCGAGACCTTCCCGATCTCGACCACGAACGCTTCCTGCGTCTGACCTTCGCGCTCGCCGGGAAATCGCGCCGCGAGGGCAACCATCCCTTCGCCGCCATTCTCGTCGGGCCCGACGGCGAGATCCTGATGGAGGCGATGAACGCCTTCGGGATCGAGGGCGACTCCACCGGCCATGCCGAGCGCGTCCTGATGACCAGGGCCTCCGTCGCCTACGGGGCGGGGTTCCTCGCGGGCTGCACCATGTACGCCAACGCCGAGCCCTGCGCGATGTGCGCCGGCGCGGCCTACTGGGCGGGGATCGGCCGCGTGGTCCACGGGATGAGCGAGAAGGCGCTCAAGGCCCTGATCGGCCCGCACCCCGAGAACCTTACCCTCGACCTCCCCTGCCGCCAGGTCTTCGCCGCCGGCCAGCGGGATGTCGAGGTGGTCGGACCGCTGCTGGAAGAGGAATCGGCGAAGGCCCACGAGGGATTCTGGTAGGCTTCGCCTCCGGGTATATTGAATCGCTCCGAAATCGACCGTAGATTGGTAGGCGTGTTGAAGCGCAAGAAAACGGCGGCACCGATGCCGGATGTGCCCGGCCGACCCAAGGATTGGCGCGAGCACATCAAGGCGGACCTCGCGTCCCAGCTCGAGGCTGGGGGGACGCTGTACGGCGTTCGTTCCGACGGTGCCTATATCGCGCGAACCAAGCATGGCGACCGGGTGATCCGGCCGCCCGCCGACAAGTCCGCCTGATCCCGTCTGCCCGCGAAGCGTTGAGGCGACGGCGGCGGGCGATCTCGGAAGGCCGGACACTCGCGGTCGAGACCACTCTCGCCGGTTCCGGCCCTCTCCGTCTCTTGGACACCGCGAGGAGCGCCGGATACCGGATCGTACTGCACTATGTGTGCGTCGATTCCCCCGACCAGTCGCTTGACCGCATCCGCAACCGGGTCGCACTCGGTGGCCACGACGTTCCGGAACCGGACGTGCGGCGGCGCTTTCGCCGTTCTCTGGAGAACCTTCCTGGCGCGATGACGAGGGCGGATGAGGTCGTGCTTTACGACAACACCGACCCTGACCTACCCCACCGCGAGATCGCGATTTTCGCGGCCGATACATGGTGGACCGCCGAAATTCTTCCTGACTGGGCGGCGACAGCGCTCGCGCTCGCCGTGCCGTCAAGACGGTGATACCGGCGCGGGTTCCGGTCGCCCCACCACCGCGCGGCTCAGAGATCACCGAGGTCGAACAGCGGGATATCCATGGCGTCGGCAATGGCGGCCATCCGGCGGTCGTAGCTGGCCAGCGCAACCGCTTGGCCGCGATCCCGCAACCAGGCGCATGACGCCAGATGCAGCGCATCCAGCGTGCGTGGAGCCGCCGCGCCGGGAAAGCCGTCCAGCGCTCTTGCGAGGATCGGGGGAGCCAGTTCCAGCAGCGCGACGCGGCCGATCAAGGCCCGGGCGCCCTCGCCGTGGGAAACGGCGAGGCCCCGCGCGTGCAGCCGGGTCCAGATCTCGTATTCCGTCAGCCGGCTGGTTACCAGGGTCTCGTGCCAGAGCGCGGCGGGGGGGCGGCGGTCTTCCGCGAGCAGGCCGGCGAGCGCGACCGACGTATCGAGATAGATCACCGTTCGCGCCGGTCCTCGTTCAGCTCCCGGAGAATCTCGTCCAGCGGGGCGACCGGGGGCGGCGTCGGCGGCTCTCCCGGAGCGGCGAGGGCCGGCGGCGTCAGCCAGCCGCTGCGCACCGCCTCCGCCAGAAACGCGTCCGCGAGGATCGGGCTCCTCGTCTCCCGCGGCGGGCCCATCTCCGCGACCACCCGGTCGCGATCCGTCACGAGGATCGTTTCGCCGGATGCCGCGAGCCGAACGTATTCGCTCAAGCGGCTGTTCAATACCTTGATGCCGACCGATCTCATGCGGCAGAATGTAGCAACTAGTCGCTACTTTATCAATCGACAGCGTCGTCGCCGTGGCGCGAAGCGCCGCACGCATCGAAGGGAGAGACAATGAACTTGCTCGAAGGACACCGCGCGGCGGTCACCGGCGGAGGGTCGGGGATCGGGCGCGCGATCGCGCTCGGCTACGCGGACGAGGGCGCCGAGGTCGTGGTCATCGACATCGACGGCGGTGCCGCCGAGACGGTGCGGGGGGAGATCGCCGATGCCGGACACGCGGCGCACGCGGTGACGCTCGACGTCCGCGACCGCGCCGCCTGCGTGGCCGCGGCGGACGAAATCGCGCGGTCCGTCGGCGAAATCTCGATCCTCGTCAACAACGCCGGCATCAACCGCCGCAACCCGGTCACCGGCGACGCGGAGACGGTGGCCAGCGATTGGGACGACATCATGCGCGTCAATCTCGACGGTGTGTTCAACGTGACCCAGGCCTTTCTCGGCCAGCTCCGCGCCAATCGGGGACGGGTGGTCAATATCGGCTCGATCCAGTCCTTCCTTCATGTGCGGACGCCGAACAGCATCGCCTACACCACCTCCAAGCACGGCGTGCTCGGCTTCACCCGCGCGCTCGCCGCCGAGCTCGGCAAGGACGGTGTGCGGGTCAACGCGGTCGGCCCCGGGCTGATCGAGACCCCGCTCAACGCCGCCGCGCGGGCACGCAACCCCGAGCTCGTCCAGCTCTTCCTCGACCACACCCCGCTCGCACCTGACGGTGCTAACTATTTGATATAAGGTCGTTTTTTCTCCCGCATTCTGCAACTGGGGTACGGATTGCGCAACCGTCCGTTCCCCGGTCTGCAACCGCAACCGGGAGAACGCGATGCCCAGAACCAATCTTACCGACGCCCGCATAACCGCCCTCAAGCCCCGCAAGACCACATACGACATCCGCGATGCGAACCTCAGGGGCTTCGGCGTCCGGGTGCTGCCCTCGGGCGGCAAGCGCTTCTTCGTCCACTGCCAGCATCGCGGGGAACGCGTCTGGAAGATCGTCGGCGACGCCGGGGCGATGAGCGTGATGGAAGCGCGGTCCCGCGCCGCCCAGTCCCTGGCTTCGATCCGGCGCGGCGAACCCGCACTCCCGCAGCCCGAGGAGACCCTGTTCGAGGCCGTCGCCGAGACCGTGTTCGAACGGTACGAACGGCTCTGGAAGCCTCGTACCCTGACCGTCAACAGGGGCTATCTCAAGAAGCAGATCCTGCCGCATTTCCGGGAACGCCGGATCAACGAGATCGACCGGCGCGAAGTCCGCAAATGGTTCGCCTCCCTGAACGCCACGCCCGTCGCCGCCGACCGCTCGATGCCGGTGCTCTCCGTCATCATGAAGGAGGCAGAGGCGATGGGTCTTCGCCCAGACGGTTCCAACCCCTGCCGGGGCGTCCGGCGCTATCGCCGCAAGGGCCGCGAGCGCTTCCTGTCGGACGAGGAGTTGCGCCGGCTGTCCCAGAGGTTGTCGGCATGTTCGAGGCGGCATGCGCGGCAGGTAGCCGCCATCCGCCTTCTCCTGCTGACCGGCTGCCGCAAGAGCGAGATCGTGGGCTTGCGCTGGTCCGAGTACCGCGACGGCCATCTCTTCCTGCGCGATTCCAAGACAGGCCCCCGCACCGTATGGCTGTCGAGCCCGGCGAGGCGTGTTCTCGGTTCGCTTGAGCGGACCGGACGCTGGATGTTCCCGGTGTCGAACGGGCACCGCCCGGCGAGCACGCACTGGCTCGATGAATTCTGGTGGCGGCTCCGCGCTGAGGCGGGTCTGGACGACGTGCGGCTTCACGATCTCAGGCACACGCATGCCAGCCTCGCGCTCAGGGAGGGCGAGACCGTTCTCGTGATCGGCAGACTGCTCGGCCACGCGGATCCCGAGACCACCCTCAAATACACCCACCCTGCTGACGCCGCCGCGATCGAGGCGGCGGAGACGGTCGGCGCCATCCTCGGAAACTGACCGATGGCCGGGAAGGAACGCAGGCGGCTCACCGATGCCGCTATCGCCCGTCTCCGGACCCGCGAGCGGGAATACACGGTTTGGGACAGCGCGGTCTCCGGCCTCGGCGTCCGGGTGAGACCGACCGGCGGGAAGAGCTACGTCCTGTTGCGGCAGTCTTCCGCCGGGTCGAGGCGCATCTCTCTCGGGCCGGTCTGGTCGAAGGGCGTCGACGAGGTCCGCCGGGAATGCCATGCGCGAAGGGCGTGCCCGGAGCCGGAGGAACCCGGCGATCGGAAACAGGACGTCCCGCTGTTCCGGGATTTCGTCGAGGGACCCTGGAAGGAAGCGCATTTCAACCGTTACAAGCCGTCGACCAGAAGGAGCGCCCGGATCGTGCTTGACCGCTGGGTCCTTCCGGCCTTCGGGTCCAAGCCCCTGGACCGGATCTCCCGAGCGGAGGTCGGGCGGTGGTTCGATGCGTACAGCCGGAGCGCGCCGGGCGGCGCCAACCGGACCCTGGACATTCTCCAGCAGGTCATGAATTTCGCGATCGCCTGCAGCCATATCGAAACCAACCCGACCCGGGGCGTGAAGAGGAACCGCCGTACACCGCTCACGCGCTTCCTGTCGCGCGACGAGATCGGCCGCCTGCACGGGGTCCTCGACGGGCACGCGGAACGCGGAGGCGAGACCCGGAAGCAGGCCGACATCATCCGCCTGTTGCTCCTCACCGGATGCCGAAAGGGCGAGATCGTCGGACTGCGTTGGTCGGAAGTCCGTGGCAACGCGCTCGAGTTGGGCGACAGCAAGTCGGGGCCGAGAAGGGTTCCTCTCAATTCGCAGGCGCGGCGCATTCTGGACAGGCAGCCGCGAGGCGGCAGCGAGTTCGTGTTTCTCTCGCCGCGCGACCCGTCGCGGCCGCGCAGCGACCATCTCCGGCTCTGGTACCGGGTCCGGCGGGAGGCCGGCATCGAGGATGTGCGCCTCCACGATCTCCGGCACAGGCATGCCAGTCACGCGGTGATGAACGGCGTGCCGGTGCCGGTGGTCTCGCGGATGCTCGGTCATTCCAATGTCCGCATGACGCTGCGCTACGCCCATCTCGGGGACCGGGACATCGAGGAAGCCGCCGAACGAATAGGACTCGCCATCGACGCGATCATGAACGGCCACGGCAGGCCGTGACAACGACGGCGACCACGCCCCAATCCGGCACGGCTGAAGCGCCACAGGGGCTTATAGGGGCGGTCGACCATGAAGGGTGCGCAGTCGCCGCAGATGCGGTTGCCCTCCCAGGCGCTCGCAAACGGCCGGGCGCGCCCTGAGTCAGTCTGGCGGCTGTCGGACTTTGATGATCTTGTTGGCCAAAGCCCTGCGGATTCCGTCTTCGATCAAAGTTCGAGCAACGTCCGTCGGGCTCGACCCATAGGCTCCGGTATCCACCAAGTCCTGCAAATAGTCATGCGCTGCCGGCGGCAACCGTGGCTGGATTGGCTTGTTTTTGGCCATATCGTGCATTTCAATTGAAATTCAATTGAAATGCAAACTGAGTCGCATTAGTGTGCTTCACGAAAGAGGGCGGCCAAGTTGCCCCGACCGCCCTCCCGTCGTTTGAAGCTTTGGCCTACTTCTTCTTCGGCTTCGGCTTCACGGTCTCAACGACGGTCGTGGCCGGCCGTCGCTGTGCTTCCTTGACCGGGATGTACCTCCCGGTCCTGGCGTCGCGACCAATCTTCCTTGTGGTGCCCATGGGCAACCTCCATTCAAGGAAGGTGGAAACAGCCACCCGCTCCGAGACGCCCCATGCGCCTCGCCCGCTTCAAGGCGTTCTGGGGGATACGGGCAGAGCGGCCACTTCCAAAGACCATTCTATTCGAAATCCGGGGCGAAGCTGCGAATCAAGCCCTTGACTGCTCATTCCGCACTTTTAGCTTGCGCTTTCCGGTGAGCCCCGGTTGGCGTTCTTGATCAGCTCCAGCGTCCGGGCGCCGCCGCCCTGTTGGGTGGGCTGCCGGGCGATATAGCCGGTCGGGACGTTCTGGTAGAGGGGAACGCGAACGCAGTGCCTGACCCATCCACGCACTCACGAGCTCTACCAATGGAAAGCAAGCTCAAGCACCTTGAACTCATCCAGGGCGTCATCAACCGCCTCGCTTCCGATTCCTTCCGGATGAAGGGCTGGACCGTGGTCTTGGTCGCAGCCGTGTTCGTCCTCTTGGCCCGCCAAAACGCCTTCGACGCGGGCTACATCGCCATCCTCCCCATCACCGCCTTCTGGGCCCTCGATGGCTACTTCCTCTGGCAGCAACGCCTCTTTCGAGCCCACTACGACAACGTCCGCACCCTGCCCACCGAGAACATCGATTTCTCGATGGATGTCCGCACCTACAAAGGACCTTTGCGCCAAAGCTGGCTTGGGACAACGTTCTCCCGCACCCTGGCGTTCTTCTACGGGGCCTTGCTCGTATTCGTCCTGGTCGCCGTGTTCGCCGTTGGCGGCGAACCGGACCCCGCATCCGTGCTGCGGGCGCCCCATGCTTCGATTTCCGGAAACGGGTAGGGACACCGATGGCCAGAGTCGTGTTCTTCAGCTTCGACTACGACGATGTATGGCGCGTCAACCAGGTCCGCAACTCGGGCGCGTTCATCGGCGAGCAACGCTCCGGTTTTCGAGACAAGGCGGAGTACGAGCAAGTCAAGCGAACCGGCGACGCCGCCATCAAGCAATGGATCCGAAAGCAGATGCACGGCTGCTCAGTCACTTGCGTTCTGATCGGCACTGACACCCATCGGAGCAGATGGGTCAATTTCGAGATCGCAGAGTCCATCGCAAACGGCATGGGTCTTCTCGGCATCTACATCCACAGCCTGCGCATGCCGAACGAGGAGCGGGACGCAGTTCTCGATATGCTTTTCCAGCCACACAATCCGCTGGACGACCACAGCATGCCGCCGACGGACTGGTTGGAGCAGTTATTCCCAGTCAAAGCCAGCGACCGCTTCGAGACTCGTACTTGGGAACCGCGAGAGTCCTTGTTTCCGTGGGCGAACGACCTTGGCGCCTGGGTCGACGAGGCAGCTCGGCGGGCGGGCCGCTGACTTTTTTTAGCGACCATTGGCCGATATTCACCCGCTTGCAAAATCGGGCCGGATTAGCCTCTTCGGTGTTTCAGGGTATCGTGTCTTCGCGACCGGCTGCATGAGTGTCTGTGGGACTGGCAATGGCGGCACCATCGTTGGAGCCCCGTTTGCCTGAGCGTAGGAAGCTCAGCGGACACGACGCTTCCCGAGTTCGACGAAATGTGCCGGAAGATGACACAGGGGTGTGACGCCATCGTCGAGGACTATTGCCTGGCCCACCAACGCTTTCACTCTGCGGGTCCGGACCGATTGAGCGTCGAGTTCCTGGCGGTCCAGCTTCCCGGGCCTGAGACGGCGATTGTCTAGCTGGATCGGGATCACTGACACCGCAGATGTGGAGCGCCAAACAATGTGTTCCACGAACTGCCTCTTCTGGATGAATCCGCACGACCCGGATCCGACGAATTTCGGCATTCAGATATTGTTGCGTTAGAACGCCCAACGAAATCCGGAGGCAGCCTCACGCTATGGAGTATCGCCAGTTTTTCGCAGAGCTCTTGCCTCGACTGGACGCTGCCCGCCAGTTGGAACGCGAATTCGGCCGAAGGTTTGCCCATCGCTTCAACGTGCCCGAAGAGAGGAGAGAAGAGCCGGTAGCGGGGCGGCGGTTGCGCTCGGGAGCGGGGCATGACCGCCGTTTTCGTTCACCAGCACGATGGAGGCGGCGCCATGAGTACAGCGATCGCGATGCCCGGCGATTCGGCATCCACGTTTTTGACGCATTTCTTCGGCAGCGGACTGGTCGACGACCGATACGTGGTCGAGCGTTTCAAGGCCCACGCGGATGGAGACATTCGTCCCTGGCCCGGTGAGACGCTGGCGAAGAAGCGACGCAAGGCGAAACGCGTCACCGCTACCCTGAGTGTGGTCAGGGAGCTTCGCCGGGCGCGCACCGAGATCATCATATGCACCGGGTTGCGCATCCGGTGCGGGATCCAGGTCTGGGGGGACATCGCGATGGGTCTGGGCATGGACCGCCGTCAGAAGGGTTAGGCGGTGTTTTCGCGGGACGCCCGGCCGGCGCAACGCTGGTCGGGCGTCCGCCATTTCCGTACCAACACCGATGGAGGCCGTCATGGGTTACCGCGACCCGGCCAGGCAGCGCGCCGCCGACCGCGAGCGCTTCAAGAAGCGGACCGCCGAGCGACGCGAAGCGGGACTCTGCCCGCGCTGTGGACAAATGCCCCCCGAGCCCGGCCGCGCCCTGTGCGCCAGTTGCGCCGAGAAGCGCAACCGCGCGGGCCGAGCCCGCGACGCCCGCCTTCGGGCGGCGGCAAAACCGCGCCGGGATCTCGTCAAGGTCCGCGAGTACGAACGCGAACGGACCCGCCGCGAGCGGGAGGAGAGGCGCGCAAGGGGCATTTGCATTCGATGCGGCGAGCGGCCCGCCGCCTCCGACCGGGCGTCCTGCGAGCCCTGCCTGGAGAAGAGACGGGAAGCCGACCGTGCGAAATACGCGGCCGGCAAGGCTGCGGGTCTGCCCTACGGCGGCGCCGACCCGGACGCCCGGAAAAAATACGCCCGGGCCAGGAGCAAGCGCCGCCAGAAGGCGCGGACCGAGGCCGGGCTGTGTATCCGTTGCGGCGCCCGGCCGCCGGTCGAGGGCGGGACGACCTGCGCGCCGTGCCGCGAGATCAGACAGGCGGCGGAACGGCGGCAGTATCGCGAACGCCGCGACACTGGGCTTTGTGTGCGCTGCGGCGGGCCGGTCTTCGACGGTCTCTCGCGCTGCGCTCCCTGCGCCGTCGCCGAGGACGCCAGCCGGGACTCGGAGCGGAAGAACGCGCGCTCGCGCAAGCTCTACGCCGAACGGCGCACACGCGGCCTGTGCACGTCGTGCGGAGCGCCGGCCCAGGGGGCGGCGAGATGCGCGTCGTGTGCCGAGAAATCCTATCACGGGTCGGCGCATTTCAGGGGGATCCCCGTCTGGGACCCGAGCTGGACGGTGATCGAGCTGGAGACCGGGCGCGAGCATGGGCCGTTCGACTCTGAGGCCGACGTGGCGCTCTGCCTCGCCTTCGAGAAGCTCGACCGGAACGAGGTGGAGGTGCTGGTCGATCGCTCGCCACTGGAGCCAATGATCGGGTGGGAATGAGTGCCGGTTTGAGGCCGATCCCCGTGATGCCCCTTCACCCGGTTTCTTCCCGGCTCCGGCCCGAGACCGTCTCCCGGCTCGGCGTCGGAGCTTGGCACCCTTCGTCGTATCGGCCAAGATGTCCCTGCTTCACGTAGAGAAGGCATCCGTCCGGCGAATGCCACCGATGCGCGCTGCCCGGCCAGTGGCGCAGCCAGCTGCCCGCGCCGTGCCGGCCATGCCCGTCCTCCAGCACGCCCTCGACGACGAACACCTCCTCGCCGCCCAGGCGGAGATCCCGGCCCCAGCCGCAACCCGGCGCCATGCGGATCAACTCGGCGAACCCCTCGCCGGGCGCCGGGTCGCGGTAGAGCGCCAGCAGCGCCGAACCCTCCACCGGGCCGGGCCGCCAGACCGCCGACCGGGTGTCGATTGCCAGCCGCGGCCGGCCCGCCCCACGGGGCATGGCTCGTGCCGTCCGGGTTGAGCAGGTAGCTGCCGGCTGAATAGTCGCCGGTTTCGTCGGAGAACACGCCGTCGAGAATCAGGATCTCCTCGCCCTCGGGGTGGGCGTGGCGCGGGAAGCGCGCGCCGGGATCGAACCGCACCACCGACGTCACCCGCCCCGCCTCGACCGCGCCGGCCAGTTCCAGCCGCTTGCGCCACACCCCCGCGACCGGGCTCGGCTGCCAGTCCATTTCCGCGGTTCGCCTGACGACGCCGCGCAGGATGCCGGGGGCTTCGGTCATGACGTCATCCCGGTGCCTTCCGGACCGCGAAGGTTCCCTGCACCGATCCGTTCCGTCAATCGACACCGCTACCGGCGCCGCGTCAACACGGCTTCGCTTCTTGTTCCGGCTGCGCTTCGTATGTCCCTTTCAATCCGCCTTGAAATGTCACGGACCGCTTGAAGGCAATTGCTGTACTGCGCGAGCGCGTCCTGAAATGCCAACACTTTCGGCTGGCATCTCTGTTGGATATGAGCCTCCGCCCGCATGGGCATGGCGACCACTACCGCTGTGGCGAGCACGGCGGCGAATTTCCGCATATACGATCCTCCTAGGGACTACCCCGGCGCCGCCCGAAGGTTGGCAACCGATGGCGGGCAGTAGGTATCTCGCTCGTGAAGCGCAGCCTGGAACACAAGACCGGCATCGTAGAACCCGCTGTATTCGTGAGTCCGGCTGTAGGCGTCGATATAGCGGGACATCAGTTCAAAGACCGCGCCATTCGGCAGTCTCTTCTTCACCCAATCGTTCCACTTGGTCATGGCGTCTATGCTGATGCTACGTGCATCTATGGATTCTTTTGAGGCTTTCAGCGACGCCGCCGATAGGCCGTCTGCTGCTTCGCCCCGGCGCACAGCTCGTTCCTCTTCCTTGTGCGCCAACATGCTTTCCTCGTGCATTCTGCGGCTTTCTGCCCGTGCCGAAACGTACTTCTTCCATCGGCCCCTATCCTTATCGAAGGGCAGACCGGAGATCGCCTTAATCGCAGTTTCGCGAGCTTTTAAATCTGATCTTGTGTCGGCTTCATATTTCTTGTCGGCATACAAGTATCCTAGGCAGAAGGGGCGTGGGTTGTGCGCAAAACTGACGGCTGATACGGGAACCACACAACTTACCGCAACTACTACGCGAAACACTCTCAGGTGCCTTAACATGGAAAGTCTCCGGTTTCCCGGCCCGGAATGGTGCCGGGTCGTTGCAATCATGGAACGCGAAAAGCGTGCTCTGACCCCGCCTCAGAATAGCGTACCAGCGCTGGTGATCTCCCATCTGACGAGCTTTTCCGATGTAGGCATGACACTGCGCCATGCTCTCATCGGAGCCTAGAATATCCAACCCCATCCCAACGGGTTGGACAAGCCATGACCACAATCCTCAGCGCCCGATAAGGTTAAGCTGTATCTGTCGCCTCCTCGTGAAGCTCTTTCTCGAAACAGTTAAGCACGTGCTCGCCCTATCGAGAGTGGTCACGCGTCTGCGTATGTTCCTTCTCGCATCAGGCAAACAAGCCCATAGCAACTTGGATAGAAGTTTCCACATACTCCATTCCGTCGATATTCGTCACTACCCCTTCTTGAGAAAACTGAATAAATCCATCATTATGCATGGCTACTAATAATTTTACAATATACAAGCCGGTACCCGTGCCTTCTGCTATTCGTGCTGCACGTTTCCCACGAAAACCAGAAAGAAAAATCTTTTCCAGCTCGTCCTCTTCAACCTTTGGGCCCATTGACATTATGTTCATATACACTTTCTGTTCATCTTCAACTATATTAACCTCCACTCTGGAATCCTTTGGAGCATATTTTAGCGCATTTTGAATAAGCAGGTAGGGTATTACATCAAAGAGTGGCACACCCAAAACCTTACTCTCGCTCGATCCCGATATACCGAGTTGGATTGACCGAGACACAGCAGTAGGCTGAAGGCTCCTAACGATACGATCAAATGCCCGATAAACTGGTATTTGGCTCCTATTTGCTTGGAGGAAGGACGGATTGGAAACAACGTCTAGCACGCTAGTTCGTGTCGTAAGAAATTGCGATAGTTCCTCAATGTTTCGTATTATCCTGTAGTCTCTCGTGTGGTCATAGCCATTTTGACTGACATTAGTTTTCAAATTGTATACAGCATTGTAAATGTCGGCGTTTACACCTCGTATCTCGTGGATATTTTGACGCATGAATTTATTCATTTTTTCTTTGGAAGCGGCCAGCGCCGCTAACGTTCGCTTCACGTATGCCTCAATGGCCGAGGGCTGCGTCTTAATGGATAACCCGGGTAATTTGCCAAGAGCGGTACTTTTTCCCTGGACCTTTAATCCATATAGGCCCAGCCAAATACCGCTGTCCGGAGAAAGAGCTGACATGTATGACGCATACCCCGAAGGGGATAATTTCCAACCCGGAGTTTCTTGTTTTAACAAAAAATCCAGTTCATCCTGGGCTATCGCGTTAGCTGGCATAGCGAATAAACAACCGTCGCCATGTGCCAGCAAAGCGCCTTCTACAGATCTGAGCATCCACGGAAATGGAAAGCCTATGAAGAATTCCTTATCGATCATTAAACTGTATCCCTAAAGAAATGAAAATAACGCGGTTCCCAGAAAGGACGCCAAAATTGCGTGGATATTATCATTGAGCCTCAACTGGTACGCTTTTTTCGTGAGTTGTGCATTGCTGTCAGCTGGATTATCCAGCAAGCAAGTTACAAGTGTGTCTTCAAGTATTACGAGCTGCAATGGTGTAACACCTTCAGCCAATAATTTGCATCTCAATTTCTTCCACATTACAGTCGGATTTTTTACTACACCTATTGCTTCGTCCAGCAGTGCGCACCAGTCATCAATGGAGGTATCCTTGTGGGTAAAATGATCGGCCGCGCTAACGCTTGGTGCCAATAATTGGTGATCTGCCCCTCCAGTATAGGCAATAACGAATTTATCAGGAAATCGTGACTTTATTTCTCTTATCACATGCGCTCCCTGGCTGACTGGATTTAATTCCATTCCTATTCCTAACAAATCTACAAGTACTATGGGAAAGTCGTGCACCAAATCCAAATTCGGAATGTCTCTAAAGTGGGAGAAGTTGAAGTCATTACTAGTTAGGTTCTGCATTGGAGCAAAATTCATATCGTCAATGACAGCGATGCGCGTAACCTTTCGCAGCTCATGTATTCTATCCGGGCCAAAATAGACACTGAGAGCCTGCTCGGCAATTTCAATGTCCTTAGGTGTCTTCCAAAAGATCTTCATTCTAGCCCCGTTGCCAGCTATTGCTTGTCTTGGGATGTTTGTCTGAGGCGCAAACCTGCACACCGCGTGTCATATACGTATTGAGTTATCGAGCCATCGCGGATTCTTTCGACTGCCTCGTTCACAGCGGGAAGGGGCACTAGAAACCATTCCTTGGGCATGACCGGTTTGCCGAAACGGTCGACGATCTCGATTTCAAGACGGGCCGGACCGAAAATGCGATGGATCAGACTCTCGAGCTTGTTCCGATCGATGTTGTACAGCTCGTATTCCGCCACGATTTCCACATCGGCCATCAGGAAGGTGGGCTCGTCAGCGGCGTTGGCGATTCGGGATTTGACGCTGCCGCGCGTCACCCCGATCTTGTGCACGACATCCCTATTCTCGGAGACTAGGGGGAGTTGCGAGTTGCTACGCAGCACATAGATCGTTCCGCTGGCTTCGTCGCCTTCGTCGCTCTCATTTGCGAAAAGGGGGCCGGCTGTCGGATCGGTGATGCGGCGGCCCGCCTCGTCCTTGTGTAGCGCCCGTTGCAAGGACCGCATGAGCAGGTTGCTCTCGGTGCCGTTGTCGAAAATGACGCGAAGACGCGCATCCGTTCGTCCCTGAGCGTTTGAGAACATCTCGCCCATCTCGG
The DNA here is from genome assembly GCA_965202835.1 of Alphaproteobacteria bacterium. Lineage (GTDB taxonomy): Bacteria > Pseudomonadota > Alphaproteobacteria > MPNO01 > MPNO01 > MPNO01. The sequence continues at coordinate 746,496 of CBDBCA010000006.1, forward strand.
CGACATAGGCCTTCTGGCCACCGACAATGAAGTAGCTTCCCGGTCGGATTTCGGCCTTGAGCTCGAACGGACGCGTTCGGCGAAGCCCGGACTCGAGTTCCTTTTGGACCTCTCGGAACAAGGGCCTGAATTTCTCGAAATCGGAGCACTTCTCCCTGTTGGCGATTTCCTCCGCAGCCCGCTTTTCTTCGCTCGATCGGACATGGCGTAGCTCGCTGATATCGCCTGCCTCGGCCCCAACGCCCAACCTGGCTAGCAGTTCAGCGTCGTCCAGAGCGTCCGGCTGCACTGAATCGGATCCCTCTGCTCTATCGAGCAAACCTTGATGATCGAGCGGTTCCAGAAGAGAACGGCATTCCTCCAGTTCGCGAAGACGGTCCAGCCGCACGGCATAGAGGCGCTCGAAAATGTCACGCTCCTCACCATGGAGCGGTGCCCGGCCGTGTTCCTCAAGGAACCGCTGGATATCCTCGAAGCCGGCGACAATCCGTTCCTCCCGCGGCGAACGCGATGCCTTTTTCTTCGGCTCGGGCTTGACGCCCAAGGCATCCAGAAGATCGAGGTCCGAAGGCTCAGTCATTCTCGGCCTCCGCCGCCACGCGCTGAAGGAACGCCACGCCCTCCGCCATCCGCCGCTCCCAGGCGTCGGCCGATGCAATCGATGGCAGGCGGCCCCGTTCCTCTTTGAACCTGATTGCGCGTTTTGCAAGTTCGCGCGCCTCTTCGTGAGTTAGGTTCACCCGCTTGCCGGCAATAATCGCCGCAACCTGCTTCAGGCTCTCCTCGCTCATGGTCTTGGCGAGGATCGCGTAGGCCTCTCCAAACGGGTTGATCCGGTCGATCAGGTCGATATCCAGTTCGCGGACATCCATCGCGAATTTTCGAACGCCCTCGATCAGAGCCGTGTTGGCGCTGGATTCGGCATCGGGGTCTTCGAGAGCCGCCTTCTTTGCCATCTGCGTCAGTGTGAGTGCAGCGATGGCGTGCTGGCGGACCGCTTCCTGGTCCTCCTCGTCGAGTTCGGGGTACTTTTCCTTGACGATCTTGCCCATGCGCAACTGGGTAAGCTCCTCGGGCACGGTCTCCTGATCGAAGAGCCCGCGTTCGATGGCCGTCTTGTCCTGGACGAATGCCGTGATGACTTCGTTCAGATCGTCCCGGCAGATGCGCGTCGCCTCCCCGCTCTTGGGCTCAACCAGCCCCTTGATCTCGATCTGGAATTGCCCGGTCGATTCCTCGAAACCGACATTGCACTTGTCAGGGTCGTACCCTTCTTGACCGTAGTCGACGCCGTCCGCCGGCCCGCTCGCGGGCGTCTTAGGAGCGAAGTTGAACCGTGGTGCAAGAACCTGTTCCATCAGGAGACTGGCGGTGATCGCCTTCAGCGTGTCGTTAACCGCTTCGCTGACTGCCTCTTCGGACGCATCCGGCTCCGCGATCAGATTGGTGAAACGGGCGCGGGTCTTCCCCGGCGCATCCCGGGTCGCCCTGCCGATGATCTGGACGACCTCGGTTAGGCTGGCCCGGTAACCGACTGTCAGCGCGTGCTCGCACCACAGCCAGTCGAAGCCCTCCTTGGCCATGCCCAGGGCGATAATGATATCCACATGGTCGCGGTTGTTCTTCTGCGTCGGGTCCTTCAGCGCGGTGGCCACCCTGTCCCGCTTCGTCGGTTCGTCATCGACCAGGTCGGCGATCCGCAGCAGACGGCCCTCCGGCGTCCGGACAAGCTGGAAGCCGGTTTCCGCATCGGCACCCTGCCACTCGCCCAGCTCCTCGATTATGTGTTCGACCTCGCGCATCTTGTCCTTGGTACTCTCGCGCGAGTTCACGTTCGGGATATGGACGATCGTCTTTTCCGCCGGGTCCAGCACCTTGAGCAAGTCCTCGGTGTAGGAGCCGTTGTAGAAGAAATAACCGATATCGAGCTGCTTGAGATACTCGTAACCGTTCAGCTGTTCGTAGTACGTGTAGGTGACGGTATCGAACCTCGCCTCGTCCTCCGGGGCGAGCACGGCTTCGGCGTCGCCCCGGAAGTAGGAACCCGTCATCGCCACGATATGAACCCTGTCGCGGGCGAAGAACTCGCCCAGATGGGTGCCTAGCTTGTTGTTGGGATTGGCCGAGACATGATGGAACTCGTCCACGGCGATCAGCCGGCCGTCGAACGCTTCGACGCCGAAACGGTCCACGGCGAAACGGAAGGTCGCGTGCGTGCAGATCAGAACCGAATCGTCGCTTTCCAGGAAGGCTTTGACCGAGTTGACTTTGCCGTCATCAGTGCCCGGCGCGTTGCAGAGATTTCGGTTCGGCGCAACGGTCCAGTCGGCCCAGAAACCGGACTCCGTCAGCAGCTCATCGTTGAAGCTTGCGCCGATAGTTCTTTCGGGCACGACGATAATCGCCTGCTTGACGCCCTGGTTTGCCAGCTTGTCAAGCGCGATGAACATCAGGGCCCGACTTTTCCCCGACGCCGGCGGAGACTTGATCAACAGATACTGTTCGCCGCGCTTCTGCCAGGCCCGCTCTTGCATAGGGCGCATGCCGAGCTCATTCGACCGGGTCGAACTGCCGTCGCGGGCGTAGGAGACAGAAACCGAAGGGACGGAAGTGGCATCGGTCATATGCAATGATGCTCCACGAATGCCTCCACGCTTCCGTAGGTCTCCTTCACGCGGGTCTGTACCTTGCGCATCATGTCGGAGCCGCGTTCCGGCCAGTCATGCGCTTCGAACAGCGCGGAATAATCGCCGTACTTCGCTTTCGCGATCTCCGCAATCGCCTTGGCATCCCAGCCGGGTCGACAGCGTTCAGACATGGTCAATTCAGGACCTCCGTTTCCATTCGCGCCCTGGCCTTGCGTGTGGCCTTCTCGCCTCCCGTTTGAACTTCCTCTGCCGTCATCTTCGAATACATCTCAAAAAGCTTTTCCAGACGCTCGGTATCGTTGCGGAAGCGGCGACCTATATAGATGCGCTCCAGCACCTCGTCGCTGCGTTCATGGGCGTCGCGCAGATCGGCGGGCATCGTCTCCGAATCGTACAGGTCAGCGATTGTCGCCGGGAAATGTAGTTCCCGAGCCAGAAGGATATCTTCGGCACAGCGTGTTAGATCGGCCTTGTTCTGCTTCGTCAGTCTCGGAACAGGGAAGGTGTTCCAGCCAAGAGTGTTTGAATAGGAAAATCGCATTTCAAGACGTACACACACTGTGCCGATCCATACCCAATGTAACCGAGAAGCAATTAGCGCCATATTCCAGAGCGGGGCATCATAAAGAGCGAAGTTTCGGTCCCCTATGATCGTATCTTTACCCTCCAGTCCCACTGGAAGGGTGTCCCGTTGTTCCGAGCTCACACGGGCAACCACCAAAGCATATTCATTGGCGACAGATTGAATTTGTCGAAAACGATGGGGAAATGCTGCTGCAGGCCTTGTCTCAGCAGCCTTGCTGTTTAACCGGATTTTGGCGACCTCACGTATCCGACGACCAATTTCTGCAATCGCTTCTGCTTCCTCACGTTCTTCGTCTCCGATCCAAAGGCAATACCGTTCCTGACCCTGAATGAGTTCCTTGGCGCCTAGGAATCGTCTGACGAATTTTTCGGCTTGCGGGGACTCGTCCAGTAACGCCGAACGTGCGTCAGCATTCATGAATAGGTGGCCGCCATCAGTCGGTTTGTTTCCCCATTCCATAATCGCACGTTCATCTCTAGGTCTTGACTTTGGTTGCACTATGATTTCTGGGCCTGCAACCAAGTAAGCATTTATGTTTCGGGCCTCTCGACGGTTCGTTTCACCATTTTCTACCACTGAAAACAATTTACGAACCGAATCTGGATCCTTTGAAATTCCCACGACCACAACAGTCACGCCAGCGTTTTGGCTAGCAAGATTGGCCCATTTGAAGCTTGTGTGCGCGAAACTGATCTCATGCCCAGTCGAATAGACTAACGGCCATAGAATGGACACCTGTTGGCCTTGGCAAACTGAATTGGTAGCAACGAAAGCAGAGACCGCGCGAGCATGCATTCCATACTCGGCAGCTCTCATGAACCAGGCTGCGACGTAGTCAAGCGATCTCCAACTATTAGTTTGGGCACCAAAGATGGCCTTCATATCCGACTTTTGAGCTGGCGATTGCCATGTGAATCCACGATATGGCGGATTCCCGCAGATGTACGTTTCCACTTCGGGTTCGTTCAGCTCTCCCAACGCGAACCGGCCAGTCGGACCGGCCAAGTCGGTTTCCTCGATCATTGGCGTTACCGGCTCGCAAACTTTCAGCCAGTCCAAGCGCAAGGCATTGCCGCAGTGGATGTGGCCGGTCCGCTTAAGCGGGAGGACTAGTTCCTTGGCCTCTTTCTGACCGATCAGGCGCACGTCGCATTGGAACTCCGCGATCAGTAGTGACAGTCGAGCCACCTCGCAGGCGAAATCCTTCATCTCGATGCCGTAGAAATTTTCCAGCGGAATCCAGGAGCGCCGGTCCGCTTCGCCTCGCCGGTGGAGGATTTCAGCCTCAATCTCGCGCATTTGGATATAGGCGATGACGAGGAAGTTGCCGGAGCCGCACGCAGGATCGAACACGCGCATCCCGGCGATGCGCTTGCGTAGGTTGAGCAGCTTGCGCGGGTTGTCGCCCGCCTTTTCAAGCTGATCCCGCAGATCGTCCAGGAACAGCGGGTTCAGGACCTTGAGGATATTCGGGACAGACGTGTAGTGCAGGCCGAGTTCACCGCGTTCTTCGTCCTCTGCCACCGCCTGGATCATCGAGCCGAATATGTCGGGATTGATCTTCTGCCAATCTAGCCGCCCGGCATGCAGCAGGTAGGAGCGCGCAATGCGGCTGAAGCGCGGCACTTCCTTTGCGCCATCGAACAGCCCACCGTTGACCCAGGGAAAGGCGTCCGCCCAGCGGGGTAGCCCTGCGTCATCGCGCTCCTTGATCGGCGTGTCCATTGCGCGAAACAGCTCTGCGATCACCTCATGGGTATTGCCCGAGCGTGCCTCGCTCATCTGCTCGACGGTTTCGGTGAACAGGTTTGGACTTGTGAATATCTCGGTGTCCTCGGCGAAGAAGCAGAAGATCAGGCGAGCCATGAACTGGTTCATGTCATTGCGGCGGTCGGTCGTGTCCCAGTCCGGGTTTTCCTTCAAGAGCTCGACATAGAGCCGGTTCAGCCGGCCTGTTGCCTGGATGTCGATCGGGTTGTTCCGGATCTGCTTGACGGTCGTGATCCCGGCCAGCGGCAGGAAGAAACCGAAATGGTTCGGGAAATCCGCGTAAGAACCAGCGACGGTCTCACCCGACGTGAGGTCTTCGGCTTCCAGCTCGATACCGTCCGTCGCCAAGATGAACTTCGCTTTCGCCTTGACGGTCGCCGGGCTCGCCTTCAGCGCCGCCAGCGTCCGCGATACGTCTCCGGCATGGCACACGGCAACGTGTATGTTGGTCCGCTGAAGCACGCCGCCCGCGATATCCGATGAGTTCGAAGCGCCGCTGCGCAACCGCTTTATGGTCGTGGCCTTGTTGCCGAACGCTAGCAGGAAGGCGAATGGAAATTCGCCGGCGTCGAACGGCTGCTGCGCCAGTTCCGAGATGGCCTCTTCAATCTCGACAGCGTTCATGCGTCATTCGACATGTGTAGGGTTCGCAGATCGTTCTTTGCCGGACCCATGATCCGGTATACCGACCGACCGAGACCCGTCCGCATCCCGGCCGATGAGCGAGGCAGTTGACGGTAGCGGCTCAGCGACATCTTGAGACTGGCTCCCACTGACCGATCCAGTCCGAATCTTAGTCCATCGATGGTTTCCGGGCCAAGCTGGGGGACCGGTCGTGCGTCACGGACCTCCCCCCTCCGAACCGGCGGCCGCCACGACGACGGCTGGGAATGCTGGGTACGTGCCCGCGTCGCATTGGTGGACGCAGATGGCCTTGCGTTGCCTTGGCGTGATCAAGCTGACTTCGTAACCCGATCACACGTATCCCTCGTGCTCCAAGTAATCCACGAGAACATCGCAGTCCGAAAAATATTCGGGCGGCTTGCCGCGTGACCGATCCTTGTCCCACTGCACATACCATGGCGGGTGGCGCTTTCGCAGACCGACATAGGCCGTCGGCCTGAAGCGATGATCGAGCGTGATCTGGCCACCCTGCTTCGCGGAGCTGAGCGGCTCCTGCAGCCCGGCGGCCTTCCGGGCATTCGCGATCCGCTCAAAGCACCGCGTCGCGTCGCCGTGTTCGCGGGTGTGCCAAAGGGGCATCGTTCATCTCCAACGACTGACGCGCGGACCATACCATGGAGCCTCCGCCAGAAGACCCCGGCAGGAGTGGTGCGGACGGAGAAGCCGCGAGTTCTCGACAGCAAAAGGATGTTCGAATCGCTTCATTGGATCCGTGCCAAAAGGTCAACCAGAGACTCGTGAAAATCGTCCGGCAGGTCGTTACTGAGAAGCCTGACAATCAGATCTTTGGCACGATTCCAGGTCGGATCGCGCGAGGCGTGCTCTCCCATGTGGATCAACAGCATCGCGACCGCCTCCGGCGAGCCATGCCCATGATTTCCTCGCCACAAATCGTATATGACCTGGTTTGTGGAAAGGGGCACGGAACGCATGCGTACCGCGACCTCGACGGCCGTCGAAAACAGGCTCTTGAAGGAAGGCAGCCAGCCGATCATCAGCCTGATCTCGTCATCGGCAAGAGGTTCGGGGATGCCATCCAGCCGATTCTTCCAGTAGCGTTCCAGCCAGCGGTCCCACCATTCCCTTTGCCGTGCGTCGTCCATGTGCCGAAGGTGATGCTCAACCTCTGAGGCGAACCGGACGCGGGCGGGCGCGCTGGCGTGGACAAAAAAAGGCGGGATCCATTCTTCGATGGGATCGTCGGCGAAATACGCCAGCATCGCGGTGCAGCGATGGACGAATCCGTCCACCCGCTTTCCGCTGCCAAACCGACCTAGGATATGAGGAAGCGCCTCAAGAAAGGCATCCTTCAGAAGAGGGCCCAGTTGGGTCGTGAGATGGCCGCGGGTCAGGAAACCGTCCCACACGGCCTGGTAGTCGTCCGTCCCCGGATCTTGCCTGAACCGGGGTAGCAGGTTTGCTCGGCTCCACTCCTCCTCGGCGTCGAACAGAAATGCCAGTTGACCGGCCAGAACAGCGCTTCCCTGTCTTCCGGCTACCGAGCGGTCCTGAACGATCATCGAGAACGCAGCACGTACCTCGTCAAGGGAAGTCTTTGCGAAGGCATCCGGCTGTTCGCGCAGTATGGAACGCTGCTTCAGCCAATACCTGGCGAGACTTCCGGCGGGACGGCCAGTGGCTGCGAAATGCCAGCTATCTTCCGCATCGGGTACCTCGTCCCGCTCGATGAAAGTCCACAACCGAGTGGCCATCGAATTCGCCCGCCCGAGCAACTCGCCAGGGACCGGCGGGCGGACTTGCTCCAGCCAGGCGAGGAGCAAGTCTGCGACCCGAGAAGTATGCGACTCCGACAGCCCCGTCTCCCCCAGGTACCGGAAGACCTCTCCGATCTGATCGTCAGTCAATCCAGCTTCGCGCCAGGCACGAAACAGGGCGATCCACAAATCCGCGTCCCACATTTCACGGTCCGCGAGGGCATCGGCGAGATCCGCCCCCCACCGAAACTCGCGTTTTGCGGCGTTCGTAACGATGGAGAAAAGATCGTGACGGTCCGGCCCGAGCACGCTCCGCTCTCGGAACGAGAGGAGCTCATCCAGCCGTTCGTGGGCAGGGCGAGACAGCAACTCGTCGACGGTCCAGAGGCGCTGGCGGTCCGCTTCTTCTCGAGAATTGAACTCCGGGAAACGGGCTGTCACGGCATCGACGGCCTGTTGGGCGCGGATGCAACCAGGATCGGCACCGCGGATACATCGAAGCCATTCGAACTGGTATCGAGCGATGCGGCGTCCGTCCTGTCCGCCTCCGTCGCCGGGAAGGCGGAAAGCAGAAATGGTCTGGATCACCCTCTCGCGGCGGCCCGCGTCCAACCGCGAATAGACCCGTTGAATGGCCTCAAACAGCTCATGCGTGGCGGCATCGTCATGCAGACCGGTGTTGTCGAATAGCCAGTCGAGCTTTTCACAGGCGGAGAGGTCGTTTCTGACCGTGAGCGTGTGCACGGCAAGGCGCCGCAGAAGCGGCGTGCCTGAACCGGCCAGCTGGGCGCACCATCTTGCCGCCGTCTCGGGACGGTTTCGGGCGAGCCATTGCAGGCAATCGCGCGCTGCATCGATCAACACGTCGACATGTTGGAACCGAGGACTCTCCTCGTCGGTTTCGATCGCGTCGCGGCCGAGGCTCTCCGGGTCCCAGTCCCGATCCGCCTCTTGCCAGGCGAGAAAAGTTCGATGACGCGCGGCCAACTGTACGACAACGGATGACAGCAGCGGATCGGCTATGGCCTCAAGCTTCGGTTTGAGCACGCTCTCCCATAGCTCGTTGAAGTCGGAGTTGTCGCCGTCCGGGGACAATTCGAGGTCGATCTCCTGTCGAGGAAAGTCTGGATGATCGGCCAACTCGTCACCGAATTCGAGAAACGGTGGCTTCACGCAGACGCGGTGGGCGGCCATTGCGTCGAAGATTTCGATCATCGAATGGACCAAGCCGGCCCGGTCGCAACGCTGCGCCAGGGACAAGAGCAGGTGCATGCGGCTGAGCGGTGGGGCGGTAGCGAGCAGGCAGGAGACCCAGCGCGACAGCATTTCGCCGTCCAGCGCGGGATGGTTGCGGAAGGCGACGGCTTGGGTCAGGTCATTCCAGAGCCATCGGTTGAGGCGCATATCATGGCGGCCGATCAGCACGAAGAATGCATCCGGGTGATCGAATGCGAACCTGTCTACAAGCCATCCTGAAAGCTGGGTGTCGCGCTCGCCGAGAGTTCCGGATTCGAACAGCGTGCTCAAGTGCTTGCGCTCGTCGAGCCAATCGAGCCATTCCGGGTCCGTTGCGGCTTCGGTAAAGAAGCGCAGCTTGGTCGGGTCCGCGAGCGCCTCGTCAATAGTCTCGTATTCACTTTCGTCTAAAGAAGGGGGGCGTCGAGCGATTTCCGTGATCTCGTGGCGCCAATCGAGCAAGCCGCGCCTTGTGTAGTCGGCAAGCTCGCGAATTCCCCGCATCAGGGCCGGATGATCATCGCCGGGTTTTCTCGGGTAGAAGACAGGCGTGATGCCCAGAGCGGGCCATTTGTCGCCGTCTCCATATTCGACCATAGCGAAGCGCCTTTGCGTTTCGCTCTCCGGCAGGGCTCGCACGAGATACTTCATGACGGTGTCGTCGTGGCTATAGCCGACAAACATGACGGTCGACGAACGAAACAGCTCGACGAGAAATCGCCGCGCCCAACCATCGGTCAGATAGGCGCGGCCGAAATCGGCGTCCGTGAGCACCATGCCGGCGGGATGCTCGATACACCCGTGAGGGTGAACGATGCCGTTGAACGACCGACCCAGAGGTAGGGCGGGCGCCTTGTACAGTTCAGGCTTCCTTCCTCGGAAAACCTCCGGCGCGGCTTCTTCGAACAAGAGGTCGAAGTTGGTCGTGACGATGCGGACCGTCTCCGGTTCGGGATAGAGCCGCAGGAGATCGCGATGCAGCGCGGTGGGTCGCGGGATCTCCCCGCAGCGATTCTTCAAGAGCTTTTCGGCGGCTCTCGCATGTACCCGGATACCCTTTTGGTGAAGTCGGCCTAGAAATACATCCTCCGGTTCCTGCTCCCGCTGTGTTTCGCCGGTCCCTTCGGCAATCGATCGTGCAAGCTTGCGGAACCTAGGGAGGCAGGCGGGTTTACCCATGGATACCCCCGCGCCAGCGAAGACCACCAGATTACCCTCCCGCAGCGCCGCACGAAGCGGGCCGGGAAACCGGACTTCCGAGTTCGTCATGAATCCTTCGGATGCTAGCGAATCACGAATACATGGATCACGGCAGTGCCTGGGACAACCTCGCAGGAGGCCGCAGCCCATGCAATTCCCTGGTGGAATTGAAATGCAATGCAACGGGACAGGGCGTTGGCTGGGCTCGACCGCAGTCTCACTTCCCACGTACCGCCTCCCCGCCGCCGCGCGCCCGGGCTTCGCCGCCCGGAGAGGGGAGAGCAGCCGGGAGCGGGGCGGCGGTGGCCGTCCCGGAGGGGGACGTCGCCGCCGTTCCCATTCACCGGCACCATGGAGGCGGCAACATGAGTACGGCGATCGCGATGCCCGGCAATTCGGCATCCACCTTCTTGACGCATTTCTTCGGCAGCGGGCTGGCCGACGACCGATACGTGGTGGAGCGCTTCAAGGCGCACGCGGATGGAGACATTCGTCCCTGGCCCGGCGGGGCGCCGACCAGGAAGCGGCGCAGGGCGAAGCGCGTCACCGCCACCCTGAGCGCGGTCAGGGAGCTTCGCCCGGCGCGCACCGAGATCATCATCTGCACCGGGTTGCGCACCCGGGGCGGGATGCAGATCTGGGGCGACATCGCGATGGGCCTCGGCATGGACCGCAGGCAGAAGGGGTAGGCGGTGTTTTCATGGAACGCCCGGCCGAGGCAGTGCCGGCCGGGCGTCCGCCATTTCCCTGCCAACTCCGAGGGAGGCCGTCATGGCCTATGCGGACCCCAGTGTGCAGCGTGAGAAGGACCGCGAACGGTTCAGGAAGCGCATCGCCGAACGACGCGCAGCGGGAATCTGCCCAGGGTGCGGTGACAGGCCTCCCGCGCCGGAGCGTGCCCTATGCGCGCCTTGCGCCGGGAAGCGGAACCGGGCGAGCCGGGCCCGCGACGCCCGCCTGCGGACCGAGGGAAAACCGCGGCGTAATCCTGCTCGCGCCCGCGCCTACCAGCGCGAGCGGACCCGTCGCGAGCGTGAGGAGCCGCGCGCCAGGGGAATTTGCATTCGCTGCGGCGAGCGGCCCGCCGCGCCCGACCGGGCGTCCTGCGAGCCTTGCCTCGAGAAGAGGCGCAAAGCCGACCGTGCGAAATACGCGGCCGGCAAGGCGGCGGGCCTCCCCTACGGCGGCGAGATGCGCCCCGTGCGCCGAGAAATCCTATCACGGCTCGGCGCATTTCCGGGGCATCCCGGTGTGGGACCCGAGCTGGACGGTGATCGAGCTCGCGACCGGCCGGGAGCACGGGCCGTTCGACAGCGAGGCCGACGTGGCGCTCTGCCTCGCCTTCGAGAAGCTCGACCGCGACCGGGTGGAGATCGTGAAGGACGCGAACCCGATGTCGTCCTATGCGGCTAAGTAGAGTTCTACATAGCCGTATAGCATGGCGAACGCCGCCGAAACCCTTCTCGGCATTCCGATGGGCAAGAGGGGTGTGCTTGATCATGAGCGCCCCCTGCTCCACCGGCGTGACTAAGCCGATCTCGTTGGCGGTCTCCCTACGGCTCGGGCCGAGCGTGACATCGAAGCCGGGATCGCCTCGGACAGCCGAGGTCAGCCGCCAGCCCTTCCGGTAGTCCCGCGCCCCGGCGCCCATGGCCCCGAATCCCTGTTTAGGTGTGTTGAATACTTGTTTCGGCTATATAAGTCGAAGCAGACTCCGCTAACCGACAAGCTGATCGGGAAGAGGGAGCGACGCGGAGTTCGGTTCCATATACGGTAATCCACCGCGATCCTTTGGAGCCACCTTGCTCAATGGAAATGGCTGATGTCAGTGCAATCCCTTGACGATCTCGCGCACGCGATTGATACCGCCTCCGATGTAGGGGATGAGACTTCGCTACGCCGACTCGGCGATCAGTGTGCAGAGCGATTGTGTGCCGCGGAAGGTATTGATCGGGTTCGACTTCTCTACTACCGCTCCAATACACTGAGTTCTATCATTGGTATCAAGGGAAATGATCCAGATTACATTTGGAGTTGGAATCAACCGGAAGGGGTCGAGAACATTCTCCTCCTTCGCCGAGCCATTTGTGAGCCATCTTTTTCCGACACAAACTCTGTACTGGCGTGCCGGATACGGACGAACCTCGCCAATCGCCTCCACTCGATTGGCCGTCCCGTCGCGGCCAATGAAGAACGCCTGCGCGTATTGAGGCAGGACCCTCTCTTTGCCAAGGCACTTGCTGGGCAAGCCCGAGGAATTGCATTCTATGCTACCCAAGTATACGACAACGGCCACATACCTTTACTGTTGGCTGCTGCGCGATCTCTATTTGACGCAGCACTAGACAGGTCGGCGTTCTGGGAGGGTGATGACCGTGATTCAGCCGCACCGAGACTACAACAAGAGCGTAATCAAATTGCCGACAACCTTCGGCAAAATGGTTATAATGAAAGCTACGACTTTGATCGATGGTCATTGGGAGATACTGAAGACGAGCGGACCTATCGCCGGTGGTGTCTGCGCGAGCGGCTATTCATTAATCCGCTCAATGACGCATACACGCAGAGCGTCGCCGCAACAGACGCGTTGCACCTTCCAAGCCACGCTTACCGAATCGATGAACCGCCACGCTTTCCAGCCTATTTCAATCTGCTTAAGCAAGAGTATGTAAGCGCTCGGTATAGACTATATCGAGCAATCTACGAACAAGGCTCGGAATTCGCGATGCGAGATGTGTTGTTGCTGGATAATGGCGAAGGGCAACTCCTCGGTCATTATACGGAAGACTTACGGGCGTCTTTCCGATCTGCCTATGCGATATTCGATAAAGTAGGGCTGTTTTTGAATGATTACTTTGGCTTAGGAATCGAACCCGAAAAAGTTACATTTCGCAATGTTTGGTTTGAGAATTCGCAGTCACCCAAGTCGGAGATACGTTCGAAATTCGAAGGCTATCAGAATTGGCCATTGCGGGGATTGTACTTCTTGTCAAAGGACCTGTTCGATAGAGATTTCGAGGAAGTAGCGGACCCGGATACGGTCAAACTCTCACGATTGAGAAATCAGGCGGAGCACCGCTTCTTGAGCTTTCAGAGCCTCCTAACGGAACAGAGCACGGACACGCATCAATTCATCTCGATTGATGAATTTGAAGATAAAGCGTTACGTCTTCTCAAGATGGCTCGCGAGACATTGATATATCTGTCTCTCGCCATGCATAGAGAGGAAAAGCTCCGAGAACAAGGAAACTCCGACAAGGGGACTCTGGGAATCCCTATCGTTTCTCGACCCATCCGGTCGTTTTATCGGGGCTAGTGCTCTAACAGATTGCTGAAGAACTGATTGGCCCGATTCTCGATCTCGTGAAGCGCATCGTTACCGGATCGATGGATCATGACCGTGGCACAGGACTAACGGATTGGCGACAGCGACAAGTGGCTCGCCGCTCTCGTCGTCCGTCCATGGTCTCGGGGCCGCTCGCCTATTTGGTGCCTCGTAGTGATTCGTGCCGATGAGGTAGAGAATTCGCCTTCCCGCCCCGCTCTAGGTGTTGGTTCCAGGTCAGGCAGATGCTGTAATTTGAATTCAAAGCGATCTAATTCACCTAGACCTCCCACTGCGCTTCTTCTTCCTCATCCTCCCTGCGGGCTTCATCGATTTGCCGTTCCAACTGCCGAACCATGGTTTTGGCCCATTGGCGTACCCCCCCTTTCGGATGATCATTCAGTGCGCGCAGAGGCTCCAAGTAGAGAGCATAGTAGTTGGTTATCGATCCGCACCATGAAAAGGTGTTCATGTTGGCGTTCATGGCGTCCCGAACGTCGTCTCGATCACCAAAATCATCGAGAAGTCGAATCATCAAAGGGTGCAAGAGTCGCGCGTGTCCATCTTTGTTGTCGGTCTCAAGAACAGGCAGTGTCGCGGCTGCGAATGCCGGTGCCTGTTTTGGATGAGCGTGGCACCAAGCGAACAGAGTATCCTCGGGCAGACTCAGGATGGGAGGATTTTCGTCGCCTTCAGGCGAAGGAAAACCTCTCAAGAGATTTCGTAGACGAAATTCTTGCATGCCATCCGAAACTATCGCTTGACCGATGAGAGGCCACGCAATTTCCGGGAAGCCTGATAGCAACGCAGGGATAATAGACTCAAAGATTCGCTCGCTGTCGCGATCATCAACCTTGGAAATCGCAGTTGCCAGTGTGAAGGCCGTGGCACGAGCGTCTTCGTCGCCGCGCCCTTTGCGGAGTATCCACTTCATGATGTTCTCGAAATGGTGTGCCGCCATTGCTCCACCCCACGACAATCGCCACCGTGCAGCGTGCTCCGCCACCTTGCGGAGTTGCGGCCGAAGACCGTCGAGATGGTCCGAGGAGCCATGTGCATACATGCCCATCAGGTCTATCGCTACGACATACCTCTCCACATCGTGGTCGAGCATTGCATCGAAGAGGGGTGCAACCGTAGCAGGTGGCAACTTAGAAAGCACCCCGCCGGTCGTCCATAGCAGCAGCGCAGAAGGAGATAGAGATCCCACTCCGAGTGCTTCGATAACAAGTCCAACATCGGAAGGCGTAATGCCTAGGCGCCAACTCATCTGAGGAAGAGCCGGCGCAAGATCTGCGGACCGGGCAGCGCGTCTTTTGAAGTCTTCCACCTCGGTCGGGTGATCATCGTTAATTGCGACAAGGTATCCGGATAGCAAGTCGAAGTTCCTCTCGTTCTCCGGTGCCGTCAGTACAGCTAGAACGAACCTCTCCAGCCATTCCAGTGGTGACTCCAAAGACTCGGCGATGGCTCTTCCGAAGACAACGGCCATCCGCTGCGAGCCTCGGCTGATACGAGGCAGAGTTTCTGCAAGAATCGCGGGTTGTACGACAATTTCTCTCGCTAGTTCACGCACTGCCTCGATTTTACGTTTGTCCCGTGCCTCGAAATCAAGCTTTTCGCCGCAGGGAAAATCCCAGGGCATCTCGGTGACGAGAAAGCGCACTCGGGACTCCATATCGCTTGGCTGCAGATGTTTAATTAGCCCTCTGACACGTTCAATCAATTTGTGATCCGTTTCAGACACATCGTATTCGAGAAAGTGTCCGAGCCCTTCCAGTGCCTCTTGCCACCGTCCGTCCGCCTTACCGATCTTGTGGACGACTTCTTCCACGACATCGAAGAGACCAAATGAAATTAGCGAGCGGAAGTGTCCTCCGAGACCCGAGCGGGCGTCACTGCCTGCTTTGTCGGTGCGCTCGCCGAGTAGAGCGAGGCGTATGACACTTCCTCTAATGTAATCGTGCGCTTCCCCAACTGTCGCCGGAGCCCACTCTGAAATGGCGGGACGAGATCCGTGACTCTCCGCTCCAACCATACGCATGAAGAAATTGGTTTTTGCCGCAGTGACCAGCGCATTGACGACAATGGACCGCTGGTCTGGGTCGTTGGTCTCAGCCACTTCATCGAGTAAGCGGAGCCGCGCCTCACCATCGGCTGCTGTACTTCCGGCATGCATTGGAAAAAGGGCCTTGAATTGACCGGTAGCATTGTTGCTGATACCCGGCTCTGTCTCGGCTATAGCGAGGCGTAGAAGAAGGCGGGCACTCTCCTCGAAAGTATCCTGTCTAAAGGCAATCTTTTCCAATGCCCAAACCAAGTGTCTGCGCGCACGGTTTTTGATAATTGACAGGTCTCCAGCCCCGTCCAGGCAGCGCTCGATCTGGTCCACCGCAACCTTGGCATCAATTTCCGCAAGGAACGACATCACCTCTGCGTGACCGGGAGCTACAATACCTTCAAGGCCGTCGAACGGGCCGCCGGGACGGCAGACATGAGCGACGACCTCTCCGGAAGTAGCGGTGGTATTGAGAAGTGCAAGCTGCTTGGCGGTCGCGATCTTGAGGTTAGCGCTAGCGTTGCCAGCCAGCACCGCGTCCCATTCACTCGGCCCCCAGTCCCGCCATTGGCGCTCGGCCAGTCTCATTGCGATCGGCCGAGGCTGAAGGATAACGAATCGTCCTCGTCGTTGTGCGACGCCCCGGTCAACAAGCCTGCTTAAGCCAGCTCGTAGATCAGCGGCAGAGAGGTTGCGTCCTCGTGCGGCAATCTCATCGAGCTGACCAACGGCCGTAGGCTCAATTCCGACAAGGCCAGACGCGGCGAGCAACATGGCCGACTTTATCAGGAGCTCGCGCTCATGCGGCTGGCGGCCCAGAACAAAGGAGTCAACGAGATGCTCCTCAGTAGAATGAGGGACAGGTCTGGATTCGGCCCACGCCTGGGTGATGCGTATTGCTATGCCGGGAAATCCTCTGGAGAAGCGCACCAGTCGACGCTGATCTTCAGACGGCGAGCCACGCGAAACTCGGGTGATGACCGACTCAATGACGGAGTCCGGCGCTTGCTCCAACTTGATTATCGTTTTATTCAGCGTCCCCGTAGGAATTTCGTTGTCGATGGTAACCAGGGAGAGGTTGCTGCCGCTGTGTGAAATTATGCGGGAAAGTGTTTCGTGGGATTCTGGCGGACAGCGATCAACGACCACGATAGCCTGTTTTCCCATGTCCGCCCATGTCTGGACGACACCATTGATCGCCGTACTGTCGACTTCCGATTCGTCGGCGTAGAGAACGATGTCTGAAAGGCCGCCTCTCTTCTCATCCCCATCACTGAGAGCTTCGGCGACCAAACGCGACTTGCCGATACCGGAGAGCCCGATCACCCGCACAATGCCACGAGGCATGGATACAACTTCCAGCAGTCGAGCACGCAATGCGGGGAGACGCTCATCCTCGATCCAGGGGGAGTCATCGTGCTCGGCGCGTCCGACCCAGTGGCTCCAGGACCGGAAGGGGCCGATCGTCCCGGGCTGCGTATTCTCCTTTACCCAAACGACCACAGCGGGGTGGTGATTTACCCAGCTGGCGATCTGATGGGCATCCCAAAACCGGACTTGATCGTCACGAATGGTCATGCCCGCGCCGCGAAGGGCGTTACGAATGGACACTTCCCGCTGCTCGACGGCCTTCTTGGTATAGCGGTGGCCACATAGCATGACGTAGTGGCCGTCCGCCTCGACCGCCGATAGGATCATGGCCTTGACTGCATTCGATCTGGTCAATAGGTCCCGACCGGCTTTGGCCGGAGTAATCTCCCCAGCCTTCAACTGGAACTGGCTGAATCGTGAGGGGAGGAAGCGAGTACGCTCCGGTCCGCCCTCCCAGCAGATGCGTCCATCCTCGCCCCCGTCGGGTGCCGCAATGTTGTCGGTCACGTGGATGCCGTCACAAGATAGATCGTTTGCTTGAGCCTCCGCATGCAGCAGGCGTCGCAGGAGCGCCGGGAGCATCCGCTCGGTCAAGACTGCGATGTGATCGCCGGTTACCTCGAACGGCCGTGTTGAGGCGGAAGCGGGCAGGGGTTGGGACTTTCCACCTTGCAGGGAAGCGACCATGGCCGGATTGGAATGCCACAGCCTCAGCAGCTTAATGAGGGAGGCCGAGGGCGTCACGGTTCCGGCTTCGTACTTGGCGAATGCACGAGGGCCGCCGCCGAAGAGTTCGCCGGCTTCGGCCTGCGAGAGACCGAGCTCCCGTCGAATGGCGCGGATCTCCTCTGGGTCGATGGCAAGTCGATCTGCTGGCATAGCACACCATTATGGTATATTCGTTGATGGGACATCAATATGGCGCCACACCTGTGCCTTGCAAGGCTTGAGATCGATGCATGGTGGCCGATTCTGCGCCCCCTAGATAGCGGATCGCTGCAACCCTGCGCATTCCTCGAGACTCTCCGAGGGGTCTCGCTTCGATACCAGCCTTGATCCGGAACGTCTGCACGACGGACATTCAAGTGGCGGAGCGAAGCAGGAGGTAGCGGTTACCTTCCCGGAGCGCGGACGCTGTTCAGCATGGCATTCTTGCCGGCACCGGGATCACCCTGGACGCTCGTCGTCCGTTCCGTCGACGACAGGGGCGTCGCTCCGGTCGACTTCTGGGCGTCGGCGGGTGGTCGCTCGCGCAGGTGCTCCGGCACAGTCCGAGGCCACATCAGGATGCGGTCCATGTCGCGCCCGTGCCGCATCAGGCCGATGACCCCGTGTTCGGCGGCAAACACAGAGCCGATGGTCACGCCGCCGCCGTGAGGCCCGGCGACAGCTTGGACCTGACTCTCGCACTATAGGGCGTCGGTGGCTTTGCCGGCGCCCTCGACCGACACGCCCCCGGGCCTCACGCACGACGCTCTTGATTGCTCCCACCGCAATTAGGGCGTTCCGGCGCGCCCTGTCTGGTGGAATCCCCCCGGCCTCCTGCCTCAGGCTGAGGGTCCACCGAATCGAGCATACCTCCACTGGAGTGATCTCCCGCGCTCTGTCTTCCATGATACACCAATTTGGTCACAAGAATATTTCATACACCATATTGGCCGTCATGGCAGGGAATCGCAAG
The DNA here is from genome assembly GCA_965202835.1 of Alphaproteobacteria bacterium. GTDB lineage: Bacteria > Pseudomonadota > Alphaproteobacteria > MPNO01 > MPNO01 > MPNO01. Next base: position 764,771 of record CBDBCA010000006.1, read on the forward strand.
ACAAATTCCGCGCCCTCGGTATCGGTCGTCAGCATCAACGGCTTCATGTTCTACGACCATCTGTGCGGGGAGTGGGGCGGAGGGGCCGTCGAGCTGGTGGCCGATAGCGGAACGCGTACCCCACAGCCCCGCGGGTATTCACGTATCTGCGGTCGCACCACTTGTTCCACGACCGCTTCGGCAGGCCCGGCAAGGGCAAGGTCTAGGCGCTTATGAAGACGGCGCAGCGCAAGTTTCGGGTGCCCGCCCCGAAGGTGCCCAGCTGAACGTATTGAACGGGCGATTGACGGCGTGCTGCCTGAAACGGCCCTACGCAATGGGGCAAGGACTCACATTGAGAAGCCGCGGTCCCGGCTCCTGTCCTGCCGGCGTTGCCGGGTTTCCGTTTGGGCGCGGTCGGTCCGGAACCGTTCGATTTCCTTGCTATCCTCGCGCAGCGTGTGGTCGAGCGTCTCCGACACGCCGCGCAGAGCGGCCGCCCCCGCCCTCTCCCACGACTCCTTCCCCGCTCGGTCTAGGTCCTCCTCCGCCTCGGCCAGCAGGGCCTCCGCCCGGGACCGCCACTCCGGGTAGGTCTCGCGGTGGACGAACGAGCTGCCTTGCGCCATTTCGGCGGTCCGGCGTTCCTCGAGACAATCCTTCAGCCGTCCCGTCAGTTTCGCGCGCTCCCGCGCGTCCCGCATCGCGGCCTCGAAGCGCTCGATGAACCTCCGATGTTCTTCGGCGGCGCGCGCCTGTTCGGCGGCCCGGCGCTCGGCTTCCGCTGCGGCGCGCGCCTGCTCGTCCCGGGCGATTTGCTCGCGGATCTCCCTTTGCTTCTTCTCGACGTCGCCGGGCGCGGCGCCGAAGAAGGCGAGGTGCGCGGCGAGCTCCGGTCGCGGGACCGTCTCCATGACCGTCTTCGCCGCGTCGGCCGCCGAGCCCGCCTTTTCCCGCCAGCCGCTCCACCCCGGCAGCCGCTCGGCCGGCACGGACCCCACCGCGGCCCGCGCGTCCAGCCCACCGCGAGCGTCCACGACCCCGGCGGCCTGCTTCAGGAACCCGCTGACCCGCTCCCGGTCCTCCGTCCAGCGCTTGTCCATGGCGAGAACGGTGTCCACCGCCTCGCGCACCGGCCCGGGCAGGCCGGGCTCCGCGTCGAGTGCGCGCGCCCGTTCCATCAGCGTCCCGTGGGCGGGGGCGTCGTATCGGATCCCGCCGCTCCGCTCCGCGAACTCCCGTTCCGTTTTCATCAGCTGCCCCAGCTCGGCGTGGGCGACGTTGGCCACCGCCGCGTCGAGCCTGCCGGCAACGCCGTCCAGCACCTTCGCCTCCCGGGGCATATGATTCAGATGCCGCGCGTGCGCGCCGCCCGGCGCCCGCATGGCGTGGGCCTCGCCGCGCAGCGGCTCCGCATTCTTCCGCCATTCTGTCAGGGCATCGAGGTCCGCATCGGGCGGGGGCAGTTCCTCCAGCAGCGCCTCCGCGCGCCCGGGCCAGTCCCGAATTTCGCCGCACAGCCGCGCCGCCTCCCCGTCGTATTGCAGCCAGGAATCCACCGCCTCCCGCTCGTCCTCCGACAGACCCGCCTGCCCGTGGAGCGCCTTCGCTCCGCCGATCATCTCCGGGTAGCGCGGCAGGTAGAGCGGTTCGATCCCGGTGTTCTCCCACTGCCGGTCGATCGCCTCCGCCGCCGAGGCGAAGCGCTCCCACGCGTCATCGCGCAGCGTCTCCCGAACCGCCTCCGCCGCCCGTTCGACGCCTTCGCGGTTTTCCGGTTGCGCGTCGAGCCAGGGCGCATGCGCGTTGTCCGCGCGCAGCATGCCGTCGGCGAGCGCCGCGAGTTCTTCCCCGTCGCGTCGCCAGGCGTCGCGGGCGGGACCGGCCTCCGCACGCCCGTCCGGCGGCAGCCGAGCCCGGCGCTCCTCCCATGCCGCCACCCGGCCCGGCAGGGCGCGGACCTCCTCCGCAATGGCGGTCTGTTCGGCGTGCACGCCGCGCCATTCCGCCACCGCCTCCCGCGCCCGCGCGTCGAGCCCCTCGGCGGTTCCGAGCCGCTCGCCGAGCCCGGCGACCTCCGCATGGCCGTCGGCCAGCAGCTCCGGGATATTCGCGGCCGCGGCCCGCTCGCGGAGGCCGCCCCACAGGTGCTCGAACCGCCGCGCGTCGTCGAGCAGGCAGGCGCGCTCAAGCCCGGCAAGCGCTTCGGCGAGACCGCCCGGCCGCGCCGCGAGATGGAGGTCCGCTTCGCCGTCCCCTGCGAGCCGCACGCGCCCGGCCTCGATAAGTGCCGTCCCCTCGGCGCGCCAGGCGGCGTGCCCGGCAAGCTGGTCCACCGCGCATCCTTGCGCCTCCGCCGCCCAACCCAGCTCCGGCCAGCGCCGCCAGTGATCCTGGATGCGCTCGATGAGCCCGCGGACCTCTCGGTCGTGCGCGAGATGCCGCCGGTGCTCCGCCAGCATCCGGTCCGTCAGCCGTTGCAGATCCCCGGTCACGTCCCCCGTCGCCGCGAGCGCCGCGGCCCGCGCCATCACGTCGCGGTAGCCGGGAAGGAAGAAGGCAACCGTGTTCGTCTCACCGGCCCGTCGCTCCAGCGCCCGCCAGTCGCGGTCGAGTGACGTGAACACTTCGGCGTCCTCCGAGGGGATCGCCGTTAGGCCTGCCCCCGCCTGCGCCGGGCTTGTTCCGGGGGACCACGTTCCGGGATCGATCCCGAGCGCCTCCAGGGCGCCGTCCCCGGAATCGGCGCGGCCCTCCAGAAGCTCGATCAGCGCCTCGCGGTCGTCGGTCAGCAGCAGGAACTCGCGCCTCACCCGGCTGATCTCGACATGGAACATCGCCTGGTCGGTGGCGCCGCCGGCATCGAGGATGGCGATCGCGCCCCGCGCGGTCTTCCCCTGCGCGGCGTGCACCGTGGTGCAGTAGGCGTGGTCGAGATGGCGGAGCTGCGGATCGGAGCGCGAGAGCGAGAACTCCCGGTCCCGGTCGCGGAACGTCACCCGCTTGGGGCCGATCCCGACGATCTCCGCCTCGCCGCCGTTGACCAGGTCGGGCTGGTGCCGGCTCCGGCGGGGCGCCTTGCGGTTGCGGGTCCAGCGGATGCGGTCCCCGGCCCTGAGCTCGATCCGCTCGGTGTCGAACAGCCCGAGATAGTTCTTCGCGTTGCCGGCCGGGCGGAAGCTCCGCTCTCCGCCGTCCATGTGGGCGAGGATCACCCTCCCGTCCCGCTTCCCCGTCACCGTGCAGACGTCGTTCGCCTCGCAGCCATAGGCATTGCCGTGGAACACCACGGTGTCGCCCGGCTCGTAGCTCGCAGGCTCGGCCGCCAGCGCCCGGGTGAGGTGACGGTTGACCAGCCGGTCGATCTCGAGAATTCGGCCGCGCAGCGTGCCCTCCTCCGCCAGCCCTTCGCGGATCGCCTCGTTGGCCTGGCGGCGGATCTCATGGGTGGGCGCCATCACCGCGGTGTCGGCGCGCTCTTCCCCCGACAGCGCGAGCCAGCACCGCGCGGCCTCCGCGCCGAGATCGTCGCGCGGGACCTCGCGCACCCGGTCTTCCCTGAGTCCGCGGATCGATTCTCCCGGCTCGCCGTGGCGCGCCCGCATCACCGCATCGCGCAGCTCCCCGTCCTCCTGGCGCAGCACCTCGTCCATCGTCGCGGTCTTCATCCCCGCCTTCTGAAGCAGCCGGAACGGCTGGCCGGCGTCGACCGCGCGCAGCTGCGCCGTGTCGCCCACCAGGGCGATGCGCGCCACCCCGAGATCGCCGGCGATCCGCAGGAGCTCCCGCATCCGCTCGGTGTCGATCATCGAGCACTCGTCCACCGCCAGCACCGCGCCCCGCCAGGCCTCCCGCGCCATGTCCGGCTCCCCGGCGGTCGCCGGGTCGCCGAACCGGGTGAGGAACCATTGCAGCGTGGTCGACGGGATGCCGGCCTCGCGGCCCAGCACCCGCGCGGCGGCGGCCGACGGCGCGAGCCCATGGATCGGGCGTCCGCCCAGCAGCTCGCTCGCCTCGCGCAGCATCGTCGTCTTGCCGCTCCCGGCATGGCCCTGAACCCCGACGATGCGGTCGTCCGACAGCAGCACCGTGCGGACCGCCTCCTTCTGGCCCCGGGTGAGACGGCTTTCGGTAAGGCGTTCCTCCACCGCCTTCGCGTTGCCGAGCGCCTTGCCCTTGCCCCTTCCGTCGCGCATGAAGGCGAGGATCTTCTTCTCCGCCTTCACCGCCCGCTCGGTAACGAAGGCGCGGTCCATGCCCTTGCGCTCGACCTCGATCAGCGCGCCGGAAGCGGCCAGGCGGCCGATCGCCGCGTCCACCTCGCCGAGCGTGTAGCGTCCCGGGGCGTGGCCCAGCGCGACGGCCCGGATCTCCGCTTCCGGCACCCAGGTGCGCCGCTCCGAGACATGTTCCACCGCGCGCGCCACCGCCTCCAGCACCCCGGTCTCGGGGACCCGGGACAGCGCGGCGGCGGTGTCGCCGGCAGGGGCGTGGGCCTTCCCAAGCTCGGCGAGACCGGGATCGCGCGGCAGCGCCGGCAGCCTGGGCGCGCGCCGGAGACTGCGCAGCTCGTTCTCCGGCAGGTCGGGCGGCGGGACCTCGATGGGCGGGACCCGCATCCCCGTCGCCGGGTCGACCGGCCGGGCCGGGCGGAGGACCGCCTTGTCCCGCGCGAGCCCCAGCTCCCGCGCCCGCGCGCGCCATTGCGGGACCAGCGCGGACAGACCGACCTCCTTCTTGGCCCGCCGCGTCCTGAGTGCCGCCATCTCCGCGTTCCGCGCGTTGTAGGGGAGGTCGTGTTCCTCCAGGTAGGCCAGAATCTCGGCACGCCGCCCCGAGAACGCATCGAGGAACGACTTCTCGTAGCCCGCGAGCTCGAACCCCGGCACATTGCCGATCAATGTGGGGGTTACCGCCATGCCGAGGGACTGGAGCCGCCTCGCCAGCTCGTTCCGGTAATAGGCCCCGATCAGCTTCCGGCCGCGCAGCAGCTTCGTCGGCTCGACGCTGCGCCATTCCCCCGCCGCGTTCCGCGTCATGTTGGCCAGGACGCAATGGGTGTGCAGTTGGGGATCGCCGTTTCGGCTCGCCAGGTGCCGGAACCCCGCCACGATCATGCCGTCCGCCGCCACCCGGGGGCGCTGCCGGGTGATCGGGTCCCAGCCCCGGGTTTGAAGAAGGTCAGTCTCGATCCACTCCAGCGTCGCCCTCACGGCATCGTCATGCGCCCGGATGACGCGGCGGTCGCCCATCACCAGCCCCTCCAGCGACACCGACTTGGGCGCCGAGAAGGTGATGTCCCAGCCCGGGCGGTGGTCGTGCTCGCCCTCGCGCATCCGGCCCAGCCGGGTCTCGGTCCCCGGAACCCAGCCCGCCAGGACGTCCTCGAACTCGTCCGGCAGCACGTGACCCTTGAGACCCGCATCCCGTGCCGCCTGGCCCTGCCAGAAGCTCGCGTCGCGGTGCTCGGGATCGTCCTTCGCGTAGTACCCGTCCTTCTCGTAATAGGACACCGCCTGGGCGGAGGAGCGCAGCTGGGTGACCGTGGCGACCATGGTCCGCTACCCCCGGGTTCAGCCCGCCCACAGCAGCCGGTAGAGGACGAGAATGCGGCTCTCCGCCGCCATCCCCAGAAGGAAGACGAAGACGATCCACGGCGCGAGGAACGCCCGCCAGCGGAACCGCAGACCCGCGACGTCCCGGCGCAGCATGCCGAGAGCGGTGTCGATGAGACGGTAATCCTGGCGCGTCCCCGCGGTCATTTTATTCAGCGCCTCTTCGATCCCCTCGGGGACGGCGCCGGCCTCCGGGCGGTCCGCCGCGAGGCGCCGCTCCAGCCCGTCGATCTCCGCCGCGAGGCGATGCTCGATCCGCCCCAGCCCGGCCTCGATGCGGTCCGCCGCGCGTGCCGTGCGCGCCGCCGCGTCCTCCATCGCGCCTGTCGGGGACGGTTCGTCCGGCCTCGCCGCCGTCTCCACCCGGTCCGCCAGCCGCGCGCCCCACGCCTCCAGCTCCTCCCGGGTCGCCGGCGCCGGCCGCTCCGCCTCCAGGGTCCGGCGCACCCCCGCCACCTCGTCCCGGACCTCCGCCAGACCCGTCCGCAACCCCTCCAGGATCGCGGTATCGGTTCCCGCGGGTTCCCCCGGCAGGCTCGCCAGAAGGTCCGGCTGCCGCCCCCCGCCGCTCTCTTCGCTCATTCCCGGCCTCCCGTATACCGCGTCACAGCAGCCGGTCCTGGCGCGGCCCGTCCGCCGCGGGCGGCTCGTCCGCCACCGCCAGCGAGGCCGCCACGATGCGCGCGCGGTCGGCGCCCACCACCGCGGTCAGCGCCTCCATCAGCCGGTCCCGACGCCCCGACCTCACCATCACCCGCGCCCATGCCGTGAACCCGACCGCGACCCGCTCCTGCATGTCGCGAACCAGCGGCGCCGCGTCCGCGCCCTCCAGCATCAGCGACCGGATCTCGCGCACCGCCTCCAGAAGCTCGCGCTGCTCTTCCACGGCAAGCGCCATCGACGGCTCCGCCTCGCCGCCGTCGCGCTCGGCCAGCTCGATCAGGTAGCGCGCGATCGGAAGGCCGCGCCGCGCCGCGCTGGCGCGCACCCCCTCCCATTCCGCGTCGCTGGCCGAGACCGAGAGGTGCGGGTTCCCTCTCATCATCCGCCGCCGCCGGGACGGCCTCATCATCCGCCGCGCTCCCGAGCCAGAACCGAGACCGCCGCCAGCAGGCTCAGGCCGCTGCCCCCCGGAAGCTCGCGCCGCAGCGCCCGCGCGAAGGCGCGAACCTCCCTGACCCCGTCGCGCAGCTCCGCCTGCTCCGCCGCCGTCAGCGCCACCGCATGGCGGTCCGGATCGTCGGCCCGCCACAGATCCAGCAGGTAGCGCGACAGCGTCTTGTCCGCCGCCGCCGCCTTCTCACGGATGACCGCCTGCTCCTCCGGGCGGCAGTAGAGGCTCCGCTGGCGCTTCCCGCCGCCCTCCGTCATTCCTCTTCCTCCGGACCCCCGCCCACCGCCTTCCAGCGGTTCGCCGCCCCGGGATCGGTCAGGCGCTCCAGCACCCCCTCGCGCTCGATCCACTCGTCCACCGCGTCGCAGGCGTCGTCCCAGGCGGTACCGTTGCCCGCCTGGCGCAGCCGCCGCTCCTCCAGGAGCGACAGCACCAGCGTCTCGCGGATCGCCCGGCGCAGCACCTCCGAGGCCAGCGCGTCGGCCGTCAGCGCCCGGCGCACCAGGTAGCGCGAGCGGTCCATCCCCGCCGCATCCGCCGCCCGGCCGATCCGGTCCCACTCCAGATCGGTCGCCATCAGCGCCCGCTGGCGGCGGACGTCCGCCTCCCCGGTCATCCGCCGGATGGCCCCGAATGGGGCGATACAAGGCGCCATGGATAAGGCACGAACATGATCAAATTCCTACGGTGTTCCTCAAACATGGAATCGTGTATCCTCGATGTATCGGCAGTCAACGCCCCTCGAACCGTCCCTCATCCTACATCCCCGAGACCCACGACGCCAACCGATACTTCCCAGTATGCAACGCAAAAACCCCACAGCAACGATCCTTCGGTCTAAACAGACCATCCACAACTATCCTTGACGTACACGAAAAAACTCAATATAAGAATAACTTGGCAGGAAGAGAAAACGACCCGACCAACCTGATCGTAACCTCGTGATCTCCTATAGATGATCACACCCCGCTCGGGCGGACCGGCAAGCCCGACGACATCGTCGGCCCCGCGATCTTCCTCACCTCCGACCTCGCCGGTTACGTCACCGGCGGCATCGTCATGGCGGACGGTGGCTACCGGGCGATTTAACGCATTTTTCGACCGGGCACGATCGCCGCCAGCCGCCGCCCAAGAGGCCCCCCCTCACCCTGACCCTCTCCCCGGCGGGGAGAGGGGACGCGCTTGGCGACCCTTCGATACCTTCTCCCCTCCCGCTTGCGGGAGGGGCCCGGGGAGGGTTGCTCAGTGGGTACAGACCGCCGCGACCCGGTCAGGTCGGAAAATGCTGCAGGGCCCCGCCTGTACGGGCCTTGCTATCGGTAGGAAGGTTCTTCCGGGTTCGGGTTGTCCGGATGGGTCGAATCCCGGCCCATGTAGACGCCGCGCTCCCAGCTGCGCTTGAGGGGATCGGCGACGTCGACCTCCATGCGTCCGATCCCCGCGATCTCGATCTCCGCCCGATCGCCGTCCTGCAGCGGCCCCAGCCCTTCGTGATTGGTGCCGCAGCCGATGACGTCGCCGGAGTTGAGCGTCATGATGGCGCTCGCCCACGCGACGAGCTCGGGCACGGGGTGCTCCATGTCGCCGGTGTTGTAGTCGTGGCGCAGCTGGCCGGAGACCCGGAACCGGACGTCGAGATCGTTGGGGTCGGCGATCTCGTCCGCCGTGACGATGCAGGGACCGATCGGCGCGAAGGTGTCGAAGGACTTGCCCATCCAGCTCCGCGCCCGCCAGGTGGAGCGTCCCTCGCCGCGCGCCGATACGTCGATCAGGCAGGTATAGCCGAACACCGCCGAGCGCCAGTCTTCCCGGCCGACATGCTTGGCGGGCCCCCTGATGACGAGGGCGAGCTCCGCCTCGTGATGGAACACCCAGGGCTCCGTCATCTCGGGCAGTACGACCGTGTCCCCCGGTCCGATCACCGCGTCGGGGTTCTTGAGAAACATGTTGAGCGGGCGCGGGTCGCGCTCGCGATGCTCCCAGTAGTTGCCGATGCAGCAGAGGATCTTTCCGGGCCGCGGCAACGGCGCGCGCAGCCGGACCCGGTCCAGCGGTATCGCCCCGCCCTCGTCGTCGAGGCGGGCAAGGTCGTCCCGCATCGCCTCGAACCCGTCGATGATCCGGACGATCGTTTCCGCCGGGGTCGGGGCAAGCGGCACCGCTTCGGAGATGTCGACGACGCCCCGGCGCGTCAGCAGACCGGGTCGGATTTCATCGCCGTCGCGGCCTTGAAAGAGCACGAGCTTCACTTTTCCCCTCCATCGGACAACCGCCCCGGCGCTACATCCCGGGTTGGCGCCGTCAGTCGTGCGGCATGATCGCCTGGGCGCCGAGCTGGGGCCAGGCGGCCGGGGCTCCGGCCCGCTGGGCCGCTTCCGGGGGCGGCAGCGCCGGATCCCACAGCGCGGCCTGGAAGCGCATCCCGGTGACCCCGTCCGAGGCGGACGAGGCGAGCCAGAGGATCGGCGCCACCATGCGCCCGGGCGGGATCAGCTGCGCGCGGTCGATGCCCGAATCCGCCGGGATCATGCGCGTGTCGGCGGGGCCGCCGGGGACCAGCACGTTGGCGGTCACGCCGGTTTCCTCCAGGTCCCTCGCCATGATCGCGGTGTTGGCCTCAAGCCCCGCCTTGGACGGTCCGTAGGCGCCGCAGCCGGCCATGTACATCGCGTTGAGCGAGGTGGTGACGTTGACGATCCGCCCCCAGCCCCGCTCGATCATGCGAGGCGCGGCGAGCGCCGCCATCATGTGGCTGCCGACGGTGTTGACCTCGACCGTGCGGCGCCACAGGCCGAGATCGTTTTCCCAGAACTTCTCGGGATCGTTGAACAGGCTGCGGCCATTGGCGGGCGGGCCGATGCCGGCATCGTTGACGAGTATGTCGAGGCCGCCGAAGGCCTCCAGCGTCACCGCGATCGCGGTACGGGCCGCCGCCTCGTCGCTCACATCGGCCGCCTGCGAGACTACCGAGCCGTCGCCGGCCGCCCCGGCGATCTCGGCCCGGGCGTCCTCGAGCGCCGCGGCGTCGACATCGACCAGACTCACTCCGGCGCCCGCGCGCGCAAGCCCGAGCGCCATCGCAAGGCCGAGCCCGCGCGCTCCGCCCGTGACCAGCGCGGTCCTTCCCGCCAGATCCTCGCGCTCCATGTCCGCTGCCTCCTCGCTTGCGGTTTCGTCCGCCCGACCGGACCGGCCGCGATGGTACGGCCGAACGGGCCGGAGAGTACACGCGTGCGTTGCCGGACTATGATCCTGCCGTCGGGCAACCGGGAGGGGAGGGATGGGGCATGGCGGTTTTCGTCGTCGCCCACGGCGCCTGGTCGGCCGGCTGGGCGTGGCGCAAGATGCATCCCCTGATGCGCGCGGCGGGACATGAGCTGTGGACGCCGACCATGACCGGGATCGGCGAGCGCGGCCACCTGGCGGCAAGGACGGTCGATCTCGAAACCCACATCGCCGACATTCGGGCGGTGCTCGAATTCGAGGATCTCCGCGATGTCGTCCTGGTCGGTCACAGCTATGGCGGTATGGTCGCCACCGCGGTCGCGGACCGCTCGCGCGACCGCATCGCCCGGCTGGTCTATCTCGACGCCTTCGTGCCCGGGGACGGGCAAAGCCTGCTCGATCTGCTGCCGCGGGCGACGGGCGAGGCCATGCGGGCGGCGGCGCGGGACGAGGGCGACGGTTGGCTGGTGCCGCCCAACCCGATCCCCGGCGATACCGCGGACGCCGACGCGGAATGGATACGGCAGCGCCGGATGCCCCACCCGCTCGCGGCCTTCGAGGCGCCCTTGCGGATGACCGGCGGCGCGATCGCCCGGCCGCGCAGCTACATCTATTGCACCCGAGCCGCGCCCGGCGATCCGTTCCGCCGGTTCGCCGAGCACGCGCGCGCATCGCCGGGCTGGACCCTGCACGAGCTCGATGCCAGCCACAGCCCCCACGTCACCGCCCCGCAACGCCTGCGCGATCTGCTGATCCAAACCCTCGACGACCGCGCCTGAAAACGACGGCGCGAGGTCGGCGCCCGCCCCGCGCGACGCGACGAATCGAAGGGCGGTCCGGCATACGCCGCCGCGGCCGCCGCGCTCGCTCACCGGCGCACCGCCGATTTCCTGAAGCGGCATTTGCCCGAGTCGATGAGTCCCGCGACGGCGATTCCCGGTTGAGGAAATTGTTGATCTGTTAAAATATATTCATTTGGATTTTTGAAATATAATCATATATCAAGCCTTGACTCTCGACAATTCATGTTATATAGAATTATATCTATTATCCTAAATAAGATATGGAATAGTATATACAAATGGCTTACACCACCGAACATATCGCCCATACGCTCAAGGACGCCCGTAAGGCCCAAGGACTGAGCCAGCGCGCACTCGGCGCCAAGGCCGGTGTGCCGCAAAGCCATATCTCGAAGATCGAGAACGGCGCGGTCGATCTCCGCGCATCCAGCCTTGTGGAACTGGCCCGCGTGCTCGATCTGGAACTCATGCTCGTGCCACGCAAGGCGGTTCCCGCCGTGCAGGCGATAGTCAGAAATAGCGCGCGAAGCCTGTTACCGGCCGTCGAACCCCATCGCCAAGCCCTGGGCGACCTCAAGAGACTTCAGGCCGCCATTGCCGAAGCCCTCCAGGCCCATCCGACGACCGCCGAGCTGGCCCAGCTTCAGCGCCAGGCGCGCGAACTCCGGCACCTCTCCATTCCCCCGCACCATACGGCGTCAATCCGAAACGCGGCTGCCGCCGCCAGGGCTTTCCGCGACAACGCCGCCGACCTGAGTGCGCTTCGGGAGTCGCTTGCGGAGCTTCGCCGTCTCCGCAACACGCTCGCCCACGCGCCGCCCGCAAGCCAGGTCGCCGAAACCACGCACCCGGCCTATAGCCTGGACGAGGACGATCGTGACTGATGTCTCCGTTCTCTACGTCGAACTGTACGGCGTTCCCATCGGTACGCTGACACGCCTGGACGGAGACCGAACGCTGTTTGCGTTCAACGAGGACTACATAACGGACATAAGCAGACCCGTACTCGGGCTCGCCTTCAAGGATCGGTTCGGCCAGCTGATCACTGAATTCAAGCTGACGCAAACCAGCGTGCTGCCATTCTTCTCGAACCTTCTGCCGGAAGGCCGCTTGCGCACATACCTTGCCGCGCTCGCCGGCGTAAAGCCGGCGCGGGAGTTCTTCTTGTTGTGGGCCCTAGGCAGCGATATGCCGGGTGCCATTACCTTTGTGCCCGCGGAGGGTGAGGCCTGGCCAGCCCACATCGACGATCGAGAAGAGCACAATCCGGATCGAAGTGCGAAACCCCTGCGTTTCTCCCTGGCCGGCGTGCAACTGAAGTTTTCCGCCGTCGAGGCGGCGAGGGGCGGGTTGAGCATCCCGGCCAGCGGCGTGGGAGGATCCTGGATCGTCAAGCTGCCCTCGCGGGAATTCCCCGACATACCGCAAAACGAATACGCGATGATGACGCTTGCCCGACAAATCGGCATGGATGTGCCAACGACCCATCTTGTCGATGTCGACAAGATCGCGAACCTCCCCGAGGAAGTCGGAACGCTGGACGGAAAGGCCCTTGCCATAGAGCGTTTCGACCGTCTCACCGACGGCACTCCCGTCCATATTGAGGATTTCGCGCAGGTCTTCAACGTATATCCCGATGACAAATATCGCGCCGGAAATATGCGCGGTATCGCAAACGTCATTGCCACCGAAAGTAACGAGGAAGATATTGCCGAATTCATTCGTCGGCTCACCTTTAACGCCCTGATCGGCAACGCCGACATGCACCTGAAGAACTGGTCCCTGATTTACCCTGATCGTCGTCGCGCCAAACTCGCGCCCGCCTATGATTTTCTCTCCACGATTCCGTACATTCCCGACAACGGAATGGCTCTTAATGTGAGCCGTACCAAGCGCTTCGATGAATTCTCCGACGATGAACTCTCGCACCTTGCCGCCAAGGCCGCTCTTCCGGAAAGGATCGTGCTGGAGACAGCACGCGAAACCGTAGAGCTCTTTCACCAGTACTGGGTTGCTTCAAAGGCGCATTTGCCGCTTGGCGATGACGTCATTGCCGCGGTTGAAGATCATCTGCGGACCGTACCGATCGCGAGGTGAGGCACGTCGGGTAACCGGCCTGACACGGATACGTGACTTCCAATAGCCGCGCGATCGGATCGGATCGGCGCCGCGTCAGCCGGCGGCGGGGGCCTCCTCGCGGAGGTCGTCCTCGACGAGATGCGGCTTGTGGGCGCCGTGGGCGACCGCGCCGGCGATCAGCGTCTTGGGCCGCTTCACCGTCGCCGGGTCGGCCGCCTCCAGCCCGACCGGGCGGGTGCCCTTGACGGTCACCCGGTCCATGATGCGTGCCTGCGGCCAGTAATCGTGCACCGCGTAGTGCTGCACCGAGCGGTTGTCCCACATCGCCAGGGTGTGCGGGCGCCAGTGGAGCCGGTACTGGTATTCCGGGATCAGCGCCTGGTGGAACAGCGTGTCGAGGAGCGAGGCGCTCTCGCGCTCGTCCATGTCCTTGATGCGGATGGTGAATTGCGGGTTGACGAACAGCACCCTGCGCCCGGTCACCGGGTGGACGCGGACCACCGGGTGGGTCATGGGCGGGTAGATCGCCTCGAATTTCCGCAGCTCGCTCCGGTCCTCCGGCGTGTCCTCGAAGATCGCCTTGAAGGGTTTGATGTCGTGGACCGCCTGCAGCCCGTCGATCAGCGCGCGCAGACGCTCGCTCAACCCCTCGTATGCCGCCGACATCGAGGCGAACACGGTATCGCCGCCGACCTCCGGCACCGTCTTGGCGCAGAGCGCGGTCGCCATCGGCGGCGCGGCGCGGAAGGTCTCGTCGGAATGCCATACGTCGGTGCCGAAAGGCGGGGTCTCGGCGTCGTTCTCGAAGCGGATCAGCGCCGGCGTGTCCGCGACATGCGGCGCGAAGGGATGCACCGAGAGCTCGCCGAAGGAGCGGCCGAATTCCATCAGCCGGTCCGAGTCGATGACCTGGTCGCGGAAGATCAGGAGCTGGTGCTCGGCGAGCCCGTCATGGATCGCGTCGCGGTCCGCGTCCGAGAGCGGCGCGGCAAGGTCGATACCCTCGACCTCCGCGGCGAGGTTGGCGCCCACCTGGCGGAACGAAATGCCCATCGCGGCCTCCTTGTGTGGACGTCCGAAGCCTATCCGAGACCGGGTCAGTCGGCCAAGAGGGCCGGCATGATCAGGGTCAGCGTCGGGAAGACCACGATCAGCACCACCCGGATCGCGTCCGAGGCGAGGAACGGGACGACCCCCTTGAAGGTCTCGATCATCGGCACGTCGCGTGCCATCGAGTTGATGACGAACACGTTGAGCCCGACCGGCGGGGTGATCAGCCCGACCTCGACGACGATCAGGGTGATGATGCCGAACCAGAGCTTGGTCTCCTCCGGGCCGAGGCCGTAATCGAGCCCCGCGACGATCGGCCAGAAGATCGGCACCGTGAGCAGAATCATCGAGAGCGAGTCCATCACGAACCCCAGCGCGAGGTAGAGGACGATCATGCCGAGCAGCACGACCAGCGGCGCGAGGCCCGAGTTCTGGAAGTAATCGGCGGCGAAGATCGGCAGCTGCGAGAAGCCGAGGAAGGCGTTGAACACCGCCGCGCCGAGCAGGATGAGGAAGATCATCGCGGTGGTTGACGCGGTGCCGAGCAGTGCGTCGATCGTGCCTTCGAGGCGCATCCGCCCCTTGGTGACCGCGATCAGGAAAGTGCCCACGGCGCCCACCGCCGCCGCCTCGGTGGGGGTGAAGATCCCGACATAGATCCCGCCCATCACCAGGAGGAAGATCACCAGCACCGGCCAGATATCGACCAGCGCCGCCCATTGCGCGGCCGCCGCCGCCCTCGGTCCGGCGGGGCCGGCCTCGGGGTTGACGCGGACGACGATGGCGATGGCGAGGATGTAGCCGATCGCCGCCAGCACGCCCGGGATGAAGGCGGCCTGGAACAGCGTCGCCACGTTGGCCTCGACCATCACCGCGTAGATGATCAGCACGATCGAAGGCGGGATCAGGATGCCCAGCGTGCCGCCGGCGGCGAGCGCGCCGGTGGCGAGCGATCCCGCGTAGTTGTAGCGGCGGAGCTCCGGCAGCGCGACCTGGCCCATGATCGCCGCGGTGGCGAGCGAGGAGCCCGAGATCGAGGCGAAGCCGGCGCAGCCGCCCACCGCGGCCATCGCGATTCCGCCCCGCCGGTGGCCGAGCCACGCGTTGGCGGCGTGGAACAGCGACTGGCTGATCCCCGCCTTGGCGGCGAACTGCCCCATCAGCAGGAACAGAGGCACCACCGAGAGGTCGTCGTTGGTGAACCGCCAGTAGGTCTCGGTCTTGAGGTAGCTGAGGAGCGCCGGGGAGCCCGCGATCGAGACGTATCCCACCACGCCCACGGTCAGCATCGCGACGCCGATCGGGATGCGGATCGCGAGCAGCAGGAGCAGCGCCGCGAACCCGATCCCGCCGATGACGAGCCCGCTCATCGCCTCAGGCGTCGTCGCCGGTGTCGAGGAACCTTCCCGCGCGAGCCTCGCGGAAGCTGCGATGGACCGTATAGCCGGTGACGACGATCAGGAACGCCATCAGGACCACGGAAACCGGGAAGGTCGTCCAGCGCGGGAAGTTCAGCGTGAGCGACAGCTCGGCGTATTGGTGCATGTCGATCCCGCCATAGACCATGCGCCAGGTGAGCAGCGCGCCGAGGAGGACGTAGAGGATGCCGCCCACGGCGTCGCACAGCGCCTTGGCGCGCACCGGAGCCCTGTCCATGAAGAAGTCGACGAGGACGTTGCCGCGGGTGAGCTGGCACCACGGCAGGAAGGCGAATACCGCGATCCCGGTGCCGATCGCGACGAGCTCGAAATCGCCGCGCACCGGGGCGGAAAACGCGGCCCGGCCGGCGATGCTCACCGTGGTGAGCAGCGCCATGGCGGCGAGGATCGCGCCGCCAAGGATCGCCAGCCAGCGGGCGATCCGGTAGAGCAGCCGGCCCACCGGATCGGTGGGCCGGCCCGAGCCGTTACCGGGCTCCGCCATCGCCGGAGGCGGCGGCGACTACTTCGAATACTTGTCGATCAGCGCGCGCGCGTCGGCCAGCAGCGCCGGGCCGTCGACGCCGATCTTCTTCATCTCGGCGAACCAGCGGTCGAACACCGGCTTGGCGGCGGCCTTCATCCTGGCCGTCTCCTCGGGCGAGATGGTGTAGAACTTGTTCTTCTTGCGCGACTTCACGACCTTGAGGCCGGGCTCCTCGATATCGACCCAGTTCTGGCCCGCCGCCTTGGCGATGTTGCGGCCCGAATTATCGTCGATAACCTTCTTCAGCTCCTTGGGCAGCTTGTTGTAGCTCGCCTTGTTCATCAGGAAGGTGAAGATGTTGGTGCCGAGCCTGGGCTGGTCGCCCGAGAGCTTCGAGAAGTGGCTCACCAGGTCCGGCGTCTTGACCGCGGGCGCGATCTCGTAGGGCAGCGTCACCCCGTCGATCACTCCCTTGGACAGCGCGGGCGGGATGCGCGGCAAGGGCAGCCCCATGCCGGTCGCGCCCAGCGCCTCCAGGAGCCACACCCCGCCGCGCGAGGCGGCGCGGATCTTGAGCCCCTTGAGGTCGGCCATGGTGCGGATCGGCTTCTTGGTCTGGAACAGGAAGCCTTGGTGCACGTGCAAGAGCAGCGGGTGGTAGTCCTTGAGGTCGGTGTCCGTCAGGTGCTTCGCCTGATAGTCCTGCAGCGCGAGCGTGGTCGACAGCGCGTCCTTGTGGACGAAGGGCAGCTCGAACGGCTCGACCCTCGGCATCCGCCCCGGCGTGAACCCGGGCAGAGCCCAGACGATGTCCACCACCCCGTCGCGCGCCTGGTCGAGCAGCTGGGGCGCCTTGCCGCCAAGCTGCATCGCCCAGAACGGCTGCACCTTGAGCTTGCCGCCCGACGCCTCGCCCACCGTCTTGGCCCAGGGGATCAGGAAGGTCTTGGACGGGTTCGCCACCGGCGGGATGAAGGTGTGCATGCGGAGCGTCACATCCGCCGCGCCTGCCTGCCCGTCGAGGCCGACGAGCGGCAGCACCGATACCGCGGCGGCGGCCGCGGCAAGACCGAGTCTCTTCATCGTTGGTTCTCCCTTGGGTTCGGCATGCGCAAAGAACATCAAGACATCTGCCCGATGTAAAGGCGCTTATGAGCCTGTCTCCACAGGATCATGCCCCCCTCCCGCTCGCGGGAGTGGTTGGGGGAGGGCTTCCGCGCGACGGTCCTTTGCCGGGCTTCGCCTTCCGCTGGCGCGGTCCCCCACCCGGCCTCCCCCGCGAGCGGGGGAGGAGTCTTCCGCCGGGATCGGCTCCGCCGCCTCGTCTGTCGCCCTCCTATCGCCATGCCGCGAGACGCGGATGCCCGGAACACGTCCGGGCACAACGGAGGAAATGTTGCTGGCCTCCGAGCCGTCAAGTCACCTGTATAAGCCGCAATGTAAAGCCGTCAGTCCGCGCGTCCGGCCATCGCCAGCAGCTCGTCCTCCCAGTCGCCGCGGCTGAAGGTCATGATGCGGAGCGGCGCGCCCGGATTCCAGCAGAGGTCGAGGGCGATCAGCGGCGGCGCGACCGTGAGCCGGTGGGTGCCGCGCCACCCGGGATCTTTCGGTATCTCCGAGGAAATCACGGTTTCGGCGGGGATCGTGGCGGGCAGGTCGGGGCCCTCGCAGCGTATGTCGAACGCCTGGCCGTCGCCGGTTTCGGACCGGTGCCGCCAGCCCTCCTCGTCCCGCTCCCCGTGGCGCGCGAGCGCCGCGAGCGCCGCCTCGGCGAGCGCGGTCAGCACCGGCGCGGTCGGGGCGGACGTGCCCTCGGCGTCGATCTGGCGGTGAGAATGGACGCTAGCGCTCGCCCTTGGGGGTCTTATAGCCCTCCTCCTTCCGGATCTTCATGTACTGGCGGAAGATGTCGCGTTTCTCGGCGTCCCCGTTCTCCTTGTAGATATAGGGGCACACGTCGACGCAGATATGGCAGTAGGCCTCGCGGAAGCGCGAGATCGGATAGCACTTGTCGATGTCGGTCAGCCAGCGCTTGATGCCGTTGGTGACGATGTAGCCGTCGGGGATCGCGTCCCCCGGGCAGTTGTTGCGGCAGAGATTGCAGGACATGCAGTAATCCTGCACCCCGAACTCGTGGGGCTGGTCATAGGCGACCGGCAGGTCGGTGGTGACGAAGCCGGGCCGGAAATTGGCCCCGAGCTCGGGGTGGATCAGGCTGCCGTGGCGGCCGAGCTCGCCGAAGCCCACCTCGTAGAACACCGGGATCGCCTGGATCTGGAACGACCCGTTGTGATGGGCCAGCGCCGGATAGCCGAACTCTTCCCGGATCTGGCGGGCGAGCTCGGTCGCGACGTCGGCGCACTTCGCATACGTGCTCATCGCCTCCAGGTCGACCGCTTGCGGGCTTTCGACCGACTTCCGGTAGTCCTCGTAGCAGATCGCCGCGATGACGTTCTTGTGCGGCAGCTCGACGCCGAGCTCGACGAATTCGGGCTTGAGCGCGGTCATGCCGACATCCGCCGCCCCCAGCGCCCGGGCGCGCCGCTTGATCTCCTCGGCCATCGCGGCTTCGTCCGCGACCTCCACGCGCTCCGGAGCGACCGGGCCGTCGCGCTGCGGCACCAGGTCGTTCCAGTGTTTCATCGCCGCGTCGCGTTCCGGGAACGGGTGCTGCCAGAGCGGCACGTCGTCCATGCCGCGGTCGCGCATCGCGGCGCAGAGCAGCGCGTCCTGCATTCCCTGCTCGCGTATCCAGCTGGTTCCCTTCACCGCCTCGCCCCCCGTCGCGGATTCCGGCCACAAGTCTGGCCCCGTTCGCGGGAGGAGACAAGCGCGCCCGCTTGCCCCGCGCCGCCGCCCCTCACAGAATGCGGGCCGCAAACGGAGGGCAGGGCCATGGCACAGGCGATCTACCGCGACTACCGCGACAGGGACTCGCTCTACGCGCAATACGACAACCGGGGCATGATCGCTCCCGAGGCGCTCGACGCGATCAAGGCGCGCCAGGCCGAACGGTCGGACGCCTGCCGCTCCGCCGCCGGCCGCTCCGCGCTCGACCTCGCCTACGGCCCGCACCCGCGCGAGCGGCTCGACCTGTTCTTGCCCGGGGCGGACGGCGCGCCGCTGTTCGCCTTCATCCACGGCGGCTACTGGCAGTGGAACGACAAGGAGCCCTTCGCCTTCCTCGCCGAGGAGCTGGTGCCCGCGGGCGCCGCCTTCGCCAACATCGAATACGCGCTCTGCCCCTCGGTGACGCTGACCGAGCTCACCGATCAGATCCGCCGCGCGATCGCGTATCTCTGGCGCGAGGCCAAGCGCTTCGGTTACGACCGCGGCCGGATCGTGGTCTCCGGCCATTCGGCGGGCGGGCATCTGACGGCGATGACGATGGCGACCGACTGGCCCGCCTTCGGCGCCGACCTGCCCGCGAACGTGGTGTCGGCCGGCCTGCCGATCAGCGGGGTCTACGACATCGAGCCGCTGCGCCACACGCCGCTCAACGACGCGGTCCGGATGGACGAGGCCGAGGCGAGGGCGCTGAGCCCGATCTTCCTCGCGCCCGCCACGGCGGCGCCGATGGCGGTGGTCGCGGGCGGCGACGAGTCCGACGAGTTCCGCCGCCAGGCCAGGGACTTCGCCGACGAATGGGGCAGGCAAGGGGTGGAATCGGAGGTGCTGATCGTCCCCGGCACCGATCACTTCACCGTGCTCGACACGCTGGCCGAGGCGGGCCACCCGACGGTCGCGGCGGCGCATCGGCTGCTCGGGCTCTGATGTTTCACGTGAAACATCGGGCGGCGGGGAGGCAGTGATGGAGTCGATCCGCGAGGCGGCCAGGACGGTTTTCGCCGGCGCGACGGTGCTGGGAGAGCGCTGGCGGACCGGGGTGGCCTACAACCCGCTTTCCGACCGCACCGCCCAGGACCCCTACCCGGTCTATGCCGCCCTGCGCGAGCGCGACCCGGTGCATCGCAGCCGGTTGATGAACGCCTGGATGTTCGCCCGCCATGCGGATGTCGATGCGATCCTGCGCGACCACCGGAACTTCGCCAGCGACCCGCGCAAGGGGACGCTCACCGCCCGGCAGGAGGCCCTGCTGCCGCCGGCGGACGAGTTCACGATGCTGTTCCTCGACCCGCCCGACCACCGGCGGCTCAGGGCGCTGGTCAACAAGGCGTTCACGCCCAGGGCGGTCGAGGCGCTGGAGCCCCGTATCCGCGGCATCCTCGCCGCCCTGCTGGACGACATCGACGACGCGAGCGGGTTCGACCTCATGCGGGCGGTGGCCCAGCCCTTGCCGGTGATCGTGATCGCCGAGATGCTGGGCGTGCCGCCGGAAGACCGGGAACGGTTCAAGGTCTGGTCGGACCAGCGCGCCCGCCTGCTGGAGCCCACCGTCAGCCCCCGCGAACGCGCGATCGCCCTGGTCGCCTCCGGCGAGTTCGACGCCTATTTCCGGACCATCATCGCCAAGCGGCGCGAGGCGCCCGAGGACGACATCCTGAGCGCGCTGGTGCAGGCGGAGGACGAGGGCGAGCGGCTGAACGAGCGCGAGACGCTCAACATGCTGCGCCTGCTGCTGATCGCGGGCAACGAGACCACCACCAACCTGATCGGCAACGGGATGCTGGCGCTGCTGCGCAACCCCGACCAGCTCCGGCGCCTGCGGGAGGACCCGGGCCTGATCCCGTCGGCGGTCGAGGAGCTGCTGCGCTTCGATTCCCCGGTGCAGACGACGTTCCGCCGCGCGCTCGCCGACTGCGAGGTGAACGGGTTCGAGCTGCGCAAGCGGGACAATCTGGTCGTCCTCGTGGGCTCCGCCAACCGGGACCCGGACGCGTTCGAGGACCCGGACCGGCTCGATGTCGGGCGCGGCGGGGCCGCGCATCTCTCCTTCGGGCGCGGCATCCACCACTGTCTTGGCGCCCCGCTCGCGCGCCTCGAGGGCCGGATCGTCCTTGAGATGCTGCTGGAGCGTTTCCCGCGGATCGGCCTGCGCGACGAGAGTCCCCGCTTCCGCAAGTCCATCGTGCTGCGTGGCCTCCGGTCGCTCCCGGTCCGTTGCACCTAATGTTTCACGTGAAACAAAGGTCAGCCTTTCTGACCTATCCAATGTCTCAAGAACATGCCGTAAGTCGTAAATTTCGGGCTTGCGGGCAACATCGTTTCGCGAAGCGGCCGGTTCCGAGTCCCCCGGGGACCGGAAGCGGGCACGAAGCGTCAGCCGCGCGATTCCTCGCCGGGAGCGCGCCCTCTATTCGTGTCATCCCATGACACGAATAGAGGGCGTTACTCCGACCCCGCCCCCGGCCGGTAGAACCCCTGCGCCTCCACCAGGAAGGCGCGGTTGAGACGGGCGCGGTAGTTTTCCATCGCCGCGGTCGCGGCGAGCTCGACGAGCTGGGCCTCGGAGAAATGCTTTGCGGCCTCGGCGTAGACCTCGTCGGTCACGTCCGCCGGCGTCGCGGTCATGCCTTCCGCGAAGGCGAAGGCGGCCTTCTCGGCGGCGCCGAAGAGGTCGCTGTCGCGCCATACGGCGACTGCGGCGATCTTCTCGTCGGTGCTTCCCGCGGCGCTGCTCCCGGCAGCGTTGGTGTCCATTCAGAACGGGCACCGGACGATCTGCGCCACCCGGATGCAGACCAGGAAGCGAAGCTCCGCCGGCAGCGTGCCGCTCTTCGCCGGCGCCGCGCCGAGGACGCGCCCGGCGTCCAGGATCGGCGGGCAGCGCGCCTGGATGCCGGCGGTCGTCGTCGGCTGGCCCAGCGCGCGGGCGGCCTTGTCCATCGCCGGGTGCGCGGCTTCCGGCGCCTCGTCGCGGGCGAGCGGTCTCAATCGGGGCATGGCGGCGTCCTCGCGTTTGCGGGCGATGGCGGCGAGTCTAGCCGGCCCCGAGCGTCCTTCAAGCGGGGCTCGCGGCCCGTCACCTCCCCATCGTCCGCCGGCCGATCGCCGCGACCGCCTCGTGGGCGGAGAGCGCCGCGCCCTCCTGCCAGCCGGGCAGCGCGCTCGCCTGGTCGCCGGCGAAATACACCGCGCCGTCCGGGCGTCGCAGCGCTTCCGGAACTTCGTTGTCCTTGCGCCATGCTCCCTTCTGGAACGGCATTTCGGACCAGGCCAGGCCGACGCCGGCCTCGATCTCCGCGGCATAGCCGGGATGCACCCGTCCCCCCTGGGCGATCGCGGCCTTCAGCCGCTCCGCCGGGCGCATCGCCGCGAAGCGGCGGCCGGGCTTGTCGCGCCAGGTATAGCCGCCCAGGATCACCCCCTTGCTGCGGTGGTAGCCATAGGGCGGGTACCAGATCTGGGCGATGTCCTGGTCGGTCCAGGAGATGCCGCCATAGATCGCGTGGTCGTCTTCCCAGAAGCGCCGCCGCGTCTGGAAGGCGATCTTGACGGCCGGCACGAAGGCGGCCGAGGCGATCGCCGCCCGCGTCTCCGAGGAGAAATCGCTGGCGATGTCCTTCAACACCGGCGCGGGGATGGTGCAGATCGCGAAATCGGCGGCGAGCGCGGCGGTCCCGCCCGCCGGGCCGGAACGGTAGACGATGCGGACACCCGCGGCCGTCCTGCGAATCTCCCGGACCTCGCTGCCGAAACGGATGAGGCCGCCGATACGCTCCTCGAAGGCCCTGGCGATCGCGTCCATCCCGCCGACCGGCTGCAACAATGTCGGGTTCTGGTTGAGGGAACGGTGGCTCTGCGACGCGTAGCGCCAGAACCTCGACTGGAGCAGCGCGTCGAAGGCGAGCGGGTCGTGTAACGCGCCCCGCCCCCGCCCCGCAGTCGCGCCTTCCCGGTAGCCGCCCCGCTTCGTCCCCCGGTAGCGGTGGTCCTCGTCCAGATCGCCATAGTGAGCGAGCATCTCGAGGACGCGTTTCCGGTCTGCGGCGCTCAGCGCGCCGTCGAGAGTCCCGGCATCGACCGCCTTGGCGAGCAATTCGGCGATATAGCCGCGGATATCGTTGCCCGCCCGGCGGGCGGGCACGGCGCGGCCGCCGAAGCGTTCGCTGTCGTGATAGAACGCGGCGCGGTTGTCGTTGGTGAACACCTCCAGCGCCACGCCGAACTTCTTGCAGTAGCCCAGGATCGTCCGGTGGTGGTGGGGGATCCGGGCCGGGCCGAGATTGGCGTAGAGATGCTCGCCCTCGTCGAACGCGACCCGCTGGCGGCTGTCGACCTCCTCGATCGTATCGCCGGCGCGCGCGGTCAGGTTGCGCCCGCCGGCGCGCCCGCTGGCTTCGAGGATGGTGCAGCCATACCCCGCCCGGCCGAGCTCGTAGGCCGCCGCCATGCCGGCGATGCCGGCGCCCAGGATCGCGACGCTCCGGCCCGCGCCGGACCCGGGCGGCAGATCGGGGAGCGCGGCGCGGGCGTCCCCGCCATGCATGAGCCCCAGCGCCTCCATGCCGCGATAGACCGCGCCGAGCCCCGCGGCGGCGCCGATGGCGTGAAGGAAATCCCGTTTCGTCAGGGTGGTGTCCATCGCTCTCCCCGGAGAGGCTATAGCGATATCCGGCCGGACGCGATCATGCCGGATTACCGCGCGCCCCTCACCCCGGCCCTCTCCCCGCGGGGAGAGGGGGACTCGTGGCGCCGACTCTCCCTTACCTTCCCCCCTCCCGCTTGCGGGAGGGGCCGGGGGAGGGCGGTTCACGCGGATTCGCCGCGCCCATCAAACCAGCCCGGCCTCGACCGCCGTGACCCAGAGCAGGCGGATTCCGAGCCCGGTCAGCACGATCTGGAAGACGATCCGGAAGGCGCGCTCCGGCACCCGGTCGAGGACCCGGCTGCCGACGAAATTGCCGACCATCGAGACCGCGATCATCGCCCCTATCAGCGGCAGATAGGCGCCGACGGTGAGGCCGAGCGCCCCGAAGGCGGCCAGCTTCGCGACATGGACGATGGTCATCAGCAGCGACAGCGTCGGCGGCAAATAGCGGCGGTCCTCCGTTGCGCCGGCGACGAACGGGGCGAGCAGGCTGCCCGTCGCGCTGACGAAGATGCCGAGGAAGGTCATGACGAAGCCGAGCACCGCGAAGCGCCCGCGCTCCGGCCCGAACCGGGTGAATCTGGGCATCCACGCGAGCGCCAGGATCGACACCCCGAGGATGCCCTGGAGGACGACGCTCGACAGCGTGACGAAGATCTGCGCGCCCGCCAGCGCGCCCAGGACCGCGCCCACGGCGAATGGCAGCAGCGTGCCCCGCAGAACGAAGCGCCAGCGCATCGCAACCAGGCTCGACGACGAGCCCAGCATCACCACCGTGTGCACCGGGATCAGCACGGCCGGCGTGAAGAAGATCGCCATCACGGCAAGCAGGATCAGCCCGCCGGCGGTGCCGATGGTCGACGCGATGAACGCGCTCACGAAGCAAAACGCGGTCAGCCCGCCGAACACCCACGCATCGACACCCGGCACGCCGAGGAACGAAGACTCCATGCCGCCCATGATGACGCAGGCGGGCGCCCCGGCCTACAGGCCGAGGACGAGTCGAAGACCCTCGTCGACCCGTGTCATCAGGGCTTGCGGAACCCGCCCGGCGGGGGCGGTGAGGAAGCGCCTGTCCACGGTGAGGACCTGGGAAACGTTGACGACCGATTTCCTCGGCAGCCCGGTGCCGCGCCGCGGCAACTCGACATTGCCCGGTGCGCCCGCGAGAGCGAGATTGCCGGTGATCGCCGCGACGACCGCGGTGGCGATCCGGCTACGGTTGAAGGCGTCGGACTGGATCACCAGTACCGGCCGGCGTCCGCCCGGGCCCGACCCGCGGGGCGAAGGCAGCGAGGCCCACCAGATCTCGCCGCGCCTCACCACTCCTCGGCGGGCAGGGACAGGAATTGAAGCATCGCCAAGGTCTCGTCGACGGCCGCTTCGGGGGCCGGCTCCGCATATACCGCATCCAGCCTCTCCGTGACCCGCGCATCGTCGTGCCGGGCGACGAAATCCGCGACCGCCCTCGCGTAGAGCGCGGACCGTGACAGGCCCATGCCTTCGGCGGCGCGTTCGGCCGCGGCGAAGATGTCGTCCGGGATGGAAATGGCGGTTTTCACGCGGTTAGTATAACTGGGGTCATACTCGTCTTCAAGCCCGGCCGGCGGCCGGAACGCCAGCACTGCCCGCCCTTCGATAGGAGCTTATCCCGATTACTTGACGAGTGGGAGTTTGACCGGCGTTGCGGGAGGTGTCGGGGCGTATCCGGTCCGAACGGAACCGTTTCCCCGCGTCATGGTCGGCGAAGGCCGACCATCCACGCTTTTTTGTCGTTCCGCCCCGCCAGAAAAACTCGTGGATGGTCGGCCTTCGCCGACCATGACGGCAGGGCGGGACGGATGCGCGCCCGCCGGGATGGGGTGACGGCGCGGTCGTCGATCCGCGCCACGCAAACCGACCGCTGTCAAGTAATCGGGATAAGCCCCTTCGATACGCCGCTTCGCGGCTACTCAGGGTGAAGGTGAGTCGGGGAGAAGCGCGGGAATCCCCTCATCCCGAGTAGGCGCGTCAGCGCCGTATCGAGGGGCGGTCTCCCCCCGCGAAACCCCCGTGGACTAGCCCGACCCGCGGCGGCAGAATGGCGCGATGATCGACGATCCGGTACTGAAGAACGACTGGCAGGTGGTGGGCCGCGCGGCCGACCTCGACGAGGGCGGGGTGATGGCGGCGAGCCTGTTCGGGACCGATCTCGTGCTGTGGCGCTCGGGCGGCGAGGTGATGGCCTGGAAGGACCACTGTGCCCATCGCGGCACCAGGCTCTCGCTGGGCGCGGTCAAGGACGGCCAGCTCACCTGCCCCTACCATGCCTGGCACTACAACAAGGAGGGGCGCTGCACCTTCATCCCGGCGATGCCGAAGCTGAAGCCGCCGGAGGGCGCCCGGGTCGAGGCCTATCGCGCGAAGGAGGCCTACGGCTTTCTCTGGGTGTCGATGGGCGAGCCCAACCGCGACGTGCCGCCGTTCCCGGAATGGACCGACGACGCCTACCGCAAGCAGATCGTCGGGCCCTACAACTTCCGCGCCAACCCGTTCCGCACGGTCGAGAACTTCATCGACATCCCGCACTTCCCCTTCGTCCACCCGATGATCAACGGCGACCCGTCGCGGCCCGACCTCGTCGAGGACTACGAAGTGTTCGAGGACGAAGAGGGAATCGGCACCGGGCGGGTGCCGATCTGGCAGCCCTTCGCGGACCATCGCGGGGTGCCCGCGATGACCCATTACTCCTATCGCTGCTTCCGCCCGACCACGGCCTATTTCGCCAAGGAGACCGGCGACGACAACATGTTCTGCATGATGCTGACGGTCACCCCGCTGGCGACCGACGACTGCCTGGTGTGGCTGCTGGTGGCGATCAATTTCGGCGACCAGGTCACCGAGCAGCAGATCGTCGACCGCCAGGACAAGGTGTTCAGCCAGGACAAGTGGATCGTCGAGAGCCAGCGCCCGGCCGAGATCCCGCTCGACCTGAAGGACGAGCTCCACATCCGCGCCGACAAGTTCTCCGTCGCCTATCGCCGCTGGCTGAAAGGCATGGGCCTGAAATGGGGCGTCGCGGAGAGCGCCCGCGTGAACTGACGGCGCGCGCCGGGGAGGAGGGTCGATGGCCTATACGCTGGAAGACTTCTGCGCCGACGCCCTGGCCGCGCTCGACGAGGATACGGGGCCCGAGGGCCGCGAGCGGGTGGCGCGCCACCTGGAAAAACTGCTTGTCGATCCCGGTTTCGTCGCGGCCCATCTCGGCCCCGACAAGCAATCGGGCGCGGAGACCGTTCATGTCGACGAGACCCACGGCTTCCGCGTGATGGCGCATACCAACCGGGGGCCGTCGAACAACACCCCGCACTGCCACGGCCCGTCATGGGTGGTCTACGGCATGGCGATGAACCACGTCGAGATGACCGAATGGCGGCGCGTCGACGACGGCTCGCGCGAGGGCCACGCCGAGCTCGCGGTGGACCGCAAATACGTCCTGCAAGAGGGCGAGGCGCATGTCTACAACGAGGGCGTCATCCACTCCCTCGACCGGCCGCTGGAAACCCGCCTGGTGCGGGTGACGGGCTGCGACCTCGACCGCACGCTGCGCTACCGCTACGACCCGGCGAACAACGCGGTCAGGGTGCTGGCACCGCAGACGGCGTAGGGCGTGTTCCTCCCGGTCGGAACCGTTCTGCCGGCTGCCCATCAACGTCATGGTCGGCGAAGGCCGACCATCCACGAGTTTTTTCGTGTCGGCCGAACGAAAAAAACAAAGCGTGGATGGTCGGCCTTCGCCGACCATGACGGCGGGAAAGCCGCGGCGGTTTCGCCAAAGTTGCGGACGGCGTAGGTCCGCGCGCCCCTCCTGCCTTGGCGATAGCCTCCAAACAGATCGAGGGCGCGCTCTTCATGATCGGCGCGGCGTCGTCGCTGGTCGCGATGGCGCTCCTGATCCGTTTCCTCACGCCCGAATACCATGTCCTCGAGCTGATCTTCCTGAGGAGCGTGGTCAATCTCTGCCTGATGACGCCCTGGATGCTGCGCGCCGGGCTGTCGGCGGCCAGGACCGACCGGCTGGTCCTGCACGGGTTCAGGAACGGGCTGCTCTATACCGGCAACGTGGCGTGGTTCTTCGGCGTCACCATGGTGACGCTGGCCGAACTCTCCGCGCTGCAGTTCACCATGCCGATCTTCGTCGTGATCATGGCGGTCGCGGTGCTGGGCGAGCGCGTCGACCCGCCGCGCATCGGCGTCGTCGCGGCGGGGTTCGTCGGCACGCTGATCATCGTCCGCCCGGCCGAGCTCGGGTTCGGCATCGGCCCGATGACGGTGCTGGCGGCCGCGTTCTTCTACGCCTCGGCCTTCATCGCGACCAAGCGGCTGGCCTCCAGCGAATCCGGCAACGTCGTCGTCTTCTATATGAGCGTCTTCGTCTTGGTGTTTTCCGCGATCCCGGCGGCGTTCGTCTGGCGCACGCCCGATTTCGCGGATTTGCCGGCGATAATCGGGCTGGGCTGCGCCGGTTACGCGGTTCACTACTGCGTGACGAGAGCGATGGCGGCGGCGGATGCGAGCTTCGTGGTCCCGTTCGATTTCCTGCGCCTGCCGCTCTCGGTCGGGCTCGGCATCGTCCTGTTCGGAGAGGCCTTCGACATGCCGATCCTGGTCGGCGCCGTGATCATCTTCGGCGCCGCCTGGTACAACACCTGGCGCGAGGAACGCCGCGGCGGGACGCTCATTCGCTAGAGGCGCGCCGCGCGTTGGCCGCGAAGGACAGGAAGGTCATCGCGAGCCCGACCGCCGGGGCGAAGGCGCAGAACGCGAAGACCGCGGTGAGCGCGCGCCCCACCCTGGCCGGATCGGTCGCGTCGCCCAGCCCCGAGGCGTTGGCGACCAGCCCGATCGCCGCCGCGCCGAAGGCGAGGCCGAGCGAGCGGATGGCCGGGATCGCCGAGGCGGTCAGGCTCTCCTCGCCCGTGGCGGCGATCGACATCGTCCAGGTGATCGCGAGCACGTTGGATATCCCGATCCCGAGCCCGATGACGATCGACCAGACCGCGATCAGCCACAGCGGATGGCTCTCGACGCCGACGGCCATTCCGGCGAGCCCCACGGTGGACACGGCGAATCCCAGCATGGCGGCCCGCCGGGTCGTCTCGCGCCGGGTCACGTGGGCGACCGCGAAGGAGCCCACCGACCAGGCGATCGACATCAGCATGTTGTAATAGCCGATCCAGAGCGCCGGCACGCCGTGCAGCACCCCCACGAGGAGCGGCAGGAACACCGCCGGCGCGATCTGCGTGAAGGCCAGCGTCATGAACATCCAGTAGGCGGCGCCGACATCGGTGAGGGGCGACAGCGCGCGGCGCGGGAAGAGCGCGTTGTCCGACCCCTCGTCGAGCCGCATCGTGAGCCAGATCAGCGCGCAGGCGGCGATGACGAGCGCGATGCCGGCCGGGATCGAGTCGATCTGCCCGGCGGCGGCGACGCACAGCACGCCCGCCGCGATCAGGCCCAGCCGGCGGACCGGAAACCCCGCTTGCCTTCCCGGATCGCCCGACGGCGGCACGTAGCGCCAGCCGAGCGCGCAGACCAGCAGCGCGACGGGGATCGCGACCCAGAACGCCCCCCGCCACCATTCGATGGCGGCGAAGAAGCCGGCCTCGGCCGGTCCGATCATCGCCGCCGCGACCCAGGTCGCGTTGATCAGCGCGAGGATGCGCCCGCGCAGCGGGCCTTCGTAGATCTCGCGCACCAGCGCCATCGATTGCGACAGCAGCAGCCCGCCGCCGAAACCCTGGAGCAGCTGACCGGCGAGCAGGAAGGCGATGGACGGCGCGAGCGCGGCCACCGCGCTGCCGGCCACGAAGACGAGGCCGGAAGCGACATAGCCGTGACGCCGCCCCAGCGCGGCGCGCACCGGCGTTCCGCTGGCCGCGCCCACGATGGTGCCGATCAGATACATCATCGCGGGCCAGGCGTAATACGCCGCGCCGCCGATATCCGCGATCACCGACGGCATGACGGTGGACAGCACGAAGGTGTTCACCCCGTGCAGGATCACCGCGAGGTTGAGGAGGATCGTGAAGACGCTCCGCCCGCCGCGCAGGAGGTCGAGCCAGCCCGCCCGCGCGGCCACGCCGGTCTCGCTCATCGCGAGTTCAGGGGAGCGCCGACCCGGTCATCGTCCGGCATCGCCGAAACGGGCCTTGAGGAAGGCGAGGGTGCGACGGTGCGCGGTGCCGGCCGCTTCCGCGTCGTGGCTTTCCTGCTCCGGGTTGAAGAACGCGTGGTCGGCGCCGGGATAGACGTGGAACTCGAGCCCCGGGTGCGCGTCGCGGATCGCTTCGACTTCGCCGAACGGGACCACCGCGTCGCGATCGCCGTAATGCAGGATGGCCGGGCATGAGGGGATAAGCGCGCGATGCTCGTAGACGTCGCTGCCGTAATAGATCACCGCCGCGTCGAGGGCGAGGCGGGCGGCGGCGATCCAGGCCCAGGTGCCGCCGGTGCAGAACCCCTGTACCGCGACCGGCCCCGCCGGACGAAGCGCATCGAGGGCGGCTTCGACATCCATCAGCACGGTCGTCTCGCCAAGCCCCTCGCGCTGGGCCATGCCGCCCGCGCGGCCCGCGTCGTCGTAACCGAAGACGATGTCCCTTCCCGACCGATCGTAGAGGGCGGGCGCGATCGCCGCGATCCCGGCCTCCGCGTAGAGGTCGCAGACATCCGCCATGTGGGAGGTCATGCCGTAGATCGCGTGCAGCACCACGATCCCGCCGGAGGGGCGGGCGGGAGCGGCGCGCCAGGCTTCCAGCGTGTGTCCGTCTCCGGCTTCGAGGGCGATGCGGTCGGCCAAGATCGGCTTCTCCGGCAGGGTGGGGCGCGCCCGCGCCATTCAACGGCAAGGCCGCTTCCGTGTCACGCGGCCGCCGGCTGGACTCGCCATGCAGGGAAACCGATATTGTGACGGCTCGCAAATCGAATTCGCAGGAACCCGATCATGGACGTCCGCGCGATCCTAAAGGCGAAGGGCAGCGAGGTCGCCACCGTGCCGCCCGACACGACCGTCGCGGCCGCGGTGGCGGTGCTCACGGAGCGGATGATCGGCGCGCTCGTCGTGACCGACGAGAACGGGTCGCTGGTCGGCATCGTCTCCGAGCGCGACGTCGTGCGCGGCCTTTCCGAACAGGGCGCCGAATTTCTCGACCGCCGGATCGACACCTGCATGGCGAGCCCGGTCGAGACCTGCGCGCCCGGCGACAGCGACCGGGAGATCCTGGCGCTGATGACCGACCGCCGGTTCCGCCATTTGCCGGTCGTCGAGGACGGCAGGCTGATCGGCATCGTCAGCATCGGCGACGTGGTCAAGAGCCGCATCGACGGGGTGATGGCGGAGGCGGACGCGCTGCGCGACTACATCGTCCGCGGATGATCGGATGGCGGCCGGGCGGACCCTGATCGAAGGCGGGCTGGTCTACGATCACGAGGGCGACTGCGACCGTCCGGCCGCGCTCGACATCCTGGTGGAGGGAGCGCGCATCGCGCGTGTCGGCGCCGGCCTCGCGGCGACGCTGGCCGGCGGGGAAGCGCCCGACCGGGTCATCGACGCAAGCCGCCGGCTCGTCGTCCCCGGCTTCGTCAACGCGCACTACCACTCGCACGACGTGCTGCTCAAGGGCGTGTTCGACCCGATGCCGCTGCAGATGTGGTTCGTCAACGCGCTGCCGCCGCAATACCCGATCCGCAGCGCCGAGGAAGTGCGCGCGCGGACGCTGCTGGGCGCGGCCGAATGCCTGCTCGCCGGGATCACCACCGTGCAGGACATGCTGACCCTCTACCCGTTCGACGACGCCCTGCTCGACGCGGTGCTGGAGGCCTATGACGAAATCGGCATCCGCACGGTGTTCTCGCTCCAGATCGGCGACCAACGCGCCGTCGACCGTATCCCGCATTGGCGCGAGCTCGTGCCGGAGGCGTATCACGCATATCTGGGCTCGCCGATCGGCGTATCGGGCGGCGAGAGCCCGCTCGACATGGTGCGCCGGCAGATCGACCGGGTCGGCCTGGAACGCGAGCGGTTTTCCTGGGCGCTCGGCCCGACCAGCGCGATCATGTCCTCGCCCGAATTGCTGGCCGGCATCGCCGAGCTCTCCGACCGGCACGACCTTCCGGTACTCACCCACATGTACGAATCGCGGCCCGAGGTGATCGCCTCGCGCACCCATCTCGCCGCCCATTCCGGCTCGCAGGTCGAATACATCCGCGCCGCCGGGCTGCTCGGCCCGCGCCTCGCGCTGGCCCACTCGATCTGGTTCGCCGAGGACGAGATCGCCGCGTTGGCCGGCGCCGGCGCCCGCGTCGTCCTCAACCCGGCGAGCAACATGAAGTCGAAGTCGGGCGTGGCGCCGATCCAGCGTTACCGGAACGCCGGGGTGGAGATCGCGCTCGGCTGCGACAACTGCGCGTGCTCGGACGTGCAGAACATGTTCCAGTCGATGAAGCTCTTTTGCGGGCTCGCGGCGATCGGCGATACCGGTCTCGATACGCCCGACGCGCCCGAGGCGATGCGCGCGGCGACGCTGGGCGGCGCCTCCGCTGTCGGGCTGGCCGGGGAAATCGGCGCGCTCGCGCCCGGCATGCGGGCCGATCTCTGCCTCTACGATCTCGACCGGCCGACTCTTCTGCCGCTCAACAGCGCCGCCCGGCAGATGGTCTATACCGAGACCGGGTCGGCGCTCGATACGGTGATGGTCGAGGGCAGGACGGTGGTCGAGGACGGCCGGCTGGTGTCGATCGACGCAGGCGCGCTGCGCGACTCGGTCGAGGCGGTGATCGGCGGCCTGCGGGCCGACCAGGCCGAGGTCGCCGCCCGGTTCGAGACCATCCGCCCGTATCTCGTCGAAGCCTGGCACAAGAGCTGGGACACCGATATCGGCATGGACCGCTATGTCGGAGACGGCCCGCGCTGAACCGCCCTTCGATACGCGGCTTCGCCGCTACTCAGGGTGAGGGTGCCGTTGAATTCCAAAAGAAAAATTCCTCATCCCGAGCAGGCGCGTCAGCGCCGTATCGAGGAGCGCCCCACCTTACGCAAGTTTCATGTTCCGGTAAGACGCCCTTCAGGCTGACGCGCTATCTCCCGGGCGAGGAAATTCTCGGGAGAATCAACGATGACTGCCAGTTTGACGTTCGACAAGCGAGTCCTGCACCGGGTGATCCTGCCCGGCGCCCTGGCCGCGGCGATGGTGACCGCGGCATCCGGCCTCGCGCATGCACGCCCCGCGCCAGCGAGCTTCGCCGATATCGCCGAGCGGGTCGGACCCGCCGTGGTCAATATCGCGACCGACCGCGGTACCGCGCCCGCCAGTGTCGGCAAATCCGACGACATGCCGAAATTCAACCCCTTCTTCGGCCAGCCCGAAGGGTCGTTCCGCGAGTTCATGGAGCGCTTCTTCGGCGGTAAAATGCCCGATTTCCGGATGCCGCCGATGCGGCCCGACCATCGGATGTCGGCGGTCGGCTCCGGCTTCATCGTCGACAGCGACGGCCACGTCGTGACCAACAACCACGTCGTCGCCGGCGCGCGCAGCATCCGGGTCAGGCTGCATGACGGCGACACCTTCGAGGCCAAGCTGCTCGGCCGCGACGCCAAGACCGATCTCGCGCTTCTGAAGATCGACGCCGGGCGGGCGCTTCCCTTCGTCGAGTTCGGCGATTCCGACAGGATCCGCGCGGGCGACTGGGTGATGACCATCGGCAACCCGTTCGGCCTCGGCGGCTCCGTCACGGCCGGAATCGTGTCGGCGCGCGGGCGCGACCTCCGGGGCGGCTCGCTGGTCGACTTCCTGCAGATCGACGCTCCGATCAACCAGGGCAACTCGGGCGGTCCGGCCTTCGACGTCTCGGGCAAGGTGATCGGCGTCAACGCCTCGATCTATTCGCCTACCGGCGGCAATGTGGGGATCGGCTTCGCCATCCCGTCCAACGACGCCAGGCAGGTGATCGCCGCGCTTCGCGCCGACGGCAAGATCGAGCGCGGCTGGCTCGGGGTGCAGATCCAGCCCGTCACGCCCGACATCGCCGAGAGCCTCGGCATGAAGGAAGCCAAGGGCGCCATGGTGGCCTCGCTGACCGATACCGGCCCCGCGCGCGATGCCGGTCTCAAGCAGGGCGACATCATCACCGAGTGGGACGGCAACGCGGTCGCCAAGTTCCGCGACCTGCCGCGTCTGGTCGCCGGGACCGAGGTCGGCAAAGCGGTCGAGCTCGGCATCCTTCGCAAGGGCAAGGCGATGACGCTCTCGGTCACCACCGGGCGGATGCCGACCTCCGAGAAGGTCGCGAGCCTGCCCGCCAAGCCCGCCAAGGAAGGACTGGCGGGTACCGGCATCACGGTCGCCGATATCGATCCCGCCGCCCGCAACCGCTTCGGCCTCGACGAGGCGGCCAGGGGCGCCCTGGTCCGGCATGTCGAACCCGACAGCCAGGCCTGGGCGCGCGGCGTGCGCGCGGGCGACGTGATCGAGCGCGTCACCTACACCCAGGTCGAGTCCGCCGACGAGGCCGTCAAGGCGGTCGAGCAGGTCCGCAAGGACGGCCGCAAGGCGGTGCTTCTGACCATCGACCGCAAGGGCGAGGATCGCATCGTGGCGGTCCGCTTCGCCGACGCGTAGAGTAGCATCGACGGTCCGCGCGACCGGCCGGGGCCGGGACCGCACAGGCGGTCCCGGCTCTCGGCTGTCCGGTCGCCGGCGGCGCCACAGCCCAACCGGTCCTGCGATGCGCGCATTGATCATCGAAGACGACACCGAGACCGCGGGCTTCATCGCCAAGGGGCTTTCCGAGGGGGGGTTCGCCGTCGACGTCGCGCATGACGGGCGGGACGGGCTCGTCCTCGCGCTCGGCAGCGACTACGACGTCGCGGTGGTCGACCGCATGCTGCCCGAGCTCGACGGGATCGCCATCGTCGAGGCGATGCGGAGCGCCGGCCGCGCCACCCCGGTTCTCTTCCTGAGCGCGAAGGGCGAGGTCGCCGACCGGGTCGCTGGGCTGGAGGCCGGGGCCGACGACTACCTGGTCAAGCCCTTCGCCTTCTCGGAATTGCGGGCCCGGGTCGACGCGCTGCTCCGACGCGGCGCGGCGCCGGCAAAGGAGACGGTGCTGCGGGTGGGCGATCTGGAGATGGACCTGCTCGCGCGCCGGGTCACCCGGGGCGGACGCCCCGTCGATCTTCAGCGGCGCGAGTTCCAGCTCCTCGAAAGCCTGATGCGCAACGCCGGCCGCGTGGTGACCCGGACCATGCTGCTGGAGAGCGTCTGGGACTACCATTTCGATCCCCAGACCAATGTCATCGATGTCCATATCTCAAGGCTCCGCCGCAAGGTCGATGCCGGCGCCGAACGCCCGCTCATCGAGACCGTGCGCGGCGCGGGATACCGGCTCCGTGCCGAAATGGCCTAGCCTCCTCGGCAGCACCACCTTCCGCCTGACCCTGATCTATTTCGGGCTGTTCGGGGTGTCGGCGGTGGTCCTGGTCGGATTTCTCTACTGGTCGACCGCCGGCTTCATGGCGCGCCAGACCGACGAGGCGATCGAGGCCGAGATTCGCGGGCTCGCCGAACAGTATTCTCAGTTCGGCACGATCGGCCTGGTGCGGGCGCTCAACCGCCGGACCTCCGAGGCACGGGCCAGCCGCGGGCTTTATCTCCTGACCGATGCCAAACTCCGGCCGCTCGCCGGAAACCTCAGCGCCTGGCCGCGGGAAGAGCCCCAGCCCGACGGATGGATAACCTTCAAGCTCGAATACGCCGATCAGCGCGGCGCCGTCGATTTCGGCCGCGCACGCATATTCGAACTCACCGGCGGGCTGCGCCTGCTTGTCGGGCGCGACATACGCGAGCGGCTCGAGATCGACGCGCGGTTCCGCGAGTCGATCGGCTGGGGGATCGCGCTCGCCCTGGTGCTCAGCATTGCCGGTGGCGTGCTCATCAGTCGGCCCATGCTGCGCCGCATCGACGCGATAAACCAGACCAGCCGGGAGATCATGGCCGGCGCGCTCGACCGGCGCATTCCGGCGCGCGGCACCGACGACGAGTTCGACCGGCTGGCCGCGAACCTCAACGACATGCTCGACCGCATCGCGCAGCTGGTCGCCAGCGTGAGGGAGGTCAGCGACAACATCGCCCACGACTTGAGGAGCCCGCTCGCCCGGCTGCGCAGCCGCCTCGAGCTGGCGCTCGCGGACCAGGGCGACGAGGAAGCCTATCGCCGCGCCATCGTCCGGACCATCGAGGAAGCCGACGCGCTGCTGAAGACCTTCAACTCGCTGTTGAGGATCGCGCGGCTCGAAGCGGGGATCGAAACCGGACAGATCGACGATTTCGCCATCGACGGCCTGATCGAGGACGTCGCCGAGCTTTACGCGCCGCTCGCCGAGGGCCGCGCGGTCGGGCTTTCCGCCGAGATCGGACAGGCGGGGCGGATCAGGGCGGACCGCGACCTTCTGTTCCAGGCCCTGGCCAACCTGCTCGACAACGCGATCAAGTTTTCCCCCGAGAGGGGCACGGTGGCGATCGCTGCGCGCGGTCTTGACGGGCGGGTTGCCATAAGCGTCTCCGACGGCGGGCCGGGAATCCCCGACGCGCTGAAGGATCGGGTGGTGGAGCGTTTTTTCCGCGTCGAAGCCTCGCGCAACGCGCCAGGCTCCGGGCTGGGGCTCAGCCTGGTCGCGGCGGTCGTCGAGCGCCACGGCGGCACTCTCGAACTCGAGGACAACGATCCGGGCCTCCGGGTCGTGCTCGACCTGCCGCGGGAGCCCCGCACCGGGCTTGCCTTTCGTCGATCGCCATGACTGTTCCCGGCGGCAGTCTTGTCGCCCCGCCCGGGCGGGCCATATCTTTTCCTGCGGCGCTTGACCGGCCGCTCCGTCGGGTGCCCTGAGGGCCCGCCGGAAAATCGAATGCGCCCCGCTCGCAAGGAGGAGGTCCGCAATGACTCGCCTGTCGGTATTCAACAGCCCGTTCCTGCTCGGTTTCGACCAACTCGAACAAGTGCTCGACCGGGTCTCCAAGAGCGCGGCCGACGGCTATCCCCCCTACAATATCGAACACACCGGCGACGATGCGATCCGTATTACCCTGGCGGTGGCCGGCTTCCGCCGCGACGATCTGGCGATCACGGTGACGGGGTCGCAACTCACCATACGCGGGAGGCAATCCGACTCCGACGGGCGGGTCTATCTCCATCGCGGCATCGCCGCGCGTCAGTTTCAGCGGTCGTTCGTTCTCGCGGACGGGATCGAGGTCGTGGGCGCCGAGCTCGCCGACGGCCTGCTCCATGTCGATCTCGTGCGGCCGCCGCCGTCGAATCGTGAAAAGACGATCGAGATCCGCACGACCGACGATGGAGGAGACGGGTAGGCGCTCGACCCCGGCGCCTGCGGCGAGGTCAACCGGATCCGGGAATATCAGGCGGCGC
The DNA here is from genome assembly GCA_965202835.1 of Alphaproteobacteria bacterium. Classification (GTDB taxonomy): domain Bacteria; phylum Pseudomonadota; class Alphaproteobacteria; order MPNO01; family MPNO01; genus MPNO01. The sequence goes on from CBDBCA010000006.1 coordinate 801,494, forward strand.
GGTCGCGGCTGTCGGAGGTGAGGACCGTGTAAAGCGCGTTGGCGTCCGCCGCGTCCCGCAGGCTTTCGCGGACGGCCGGATCGCGCATCAGCCGCGAGACGCGAGCCAGGGCTTTGAGATGGTCCGCGCTCGCGCCCTCTTGCGCCAGCAGCAGAAAGACCAGATCCACCGGCCGTTCGTCGATGGAATCGAAATCGACCGCCTGGTCGAGCCGGACGAACAGGCCGCAGAGCCCGTCGAGATCCGCGATCTTGCCGTGCGGGATGGCGACGCCTTCGCCGACGCCCGTCGTACCCAGCCGCTCGCGTTCGAGCAACACGCTGAACACCGTGCGTTCGTCGAGCCCGGTGACCTCCGCCGCCCGCCGGGAGATTTCCTGGATTACCTGTTTCTTGCTCGCCGCGGGCAGGCGGTCGACCACCCGGTCGCTGCTCAGCAAGTCGCTGATTTCCATTCTAGTCTCTCCGCGGACCGGCTTCGGCCGCATCCTCGCCCGACGGGTCCAGCCAACCGAGATTTCCGTCGCCGCGTCGATAGATCACGTTGAGCCCGCCATGGGCCGCGTTGCGGAAGAGCACGACCGGCTGTGCCGCGAGGTCGATACGCATGACGGCCTCGCCCACCGTCATCGACTCGATCTCCGAAACCGTTTCTGCGACGACCAGCGGGCTGCCGCCTTCGGCCTCGTCATCCGGCCCGTCGGCGGGATCCGCCAGAATCACGTGCTGGGCGGTGAGAGCTTCCTCCCGCCGCGCCGACCCCGACTTCCTGTGATGGTCGCGAAGCCGGCGCTTGTTCCGCCGCAGCCGTTTGGCGATCCGTTCCATCGCCAGATCGAACGCGTTCTGGGCATCCTCCGCGGAGCCGTGCCCCTGGACCTGGATCCCACGTCCGACATGGACTGAGATGTCCGCCCGCACCAAGGGCCCTTCCGGCTCGAAGACCACATGCGAATCGAGCGCGTGGTCGAAATACTTGGCGACACCGTCGTTGAGGCGGGCCTCGACATGCCGCCTGAGCCGCTCACCAACGTCCATGTGTCGACCGGTCAGTCCGATTTTCAAACGCTTACGCGCCCGTCGTCCGGACGCGCTCCCTTCGGGTCTACCACCCCGGCGCCGCTTCCCGCCGGATTTCCGCGGGCGCGGAACCTATTGTTCGGTCCGCCGCCGAGTCAAGCGCGCACGGACCGCGAAACGAGTCTGCATCCATTGCCGGCGGTTCGCAACAAGACGACGTCGCGTTGCCCACGAACGGTTCCCAAGCTGTGGAAAAGGGCGGCTCGTCGCGAACGCCGCCCGCGTCAGAGGCTGAATCTCTCGCCGAGATAGACCCGCCGCACTTCGTCGTCCGTGACAATGTCGGTTGGCGCGCCTTCCATGAGCACGCGGCCGTCGTGCAGGATGTAGGCCCGATCGACGATATCGAGCGTTTCCCGGACGTTATGGTCGGTGATGAGCACGCCGATGCCCCGATCCTTCAGGTGGCCGACCAGGGCACGAACGTCGTTCACCGCGATCGGATCGATTCCCACGAAGGGCTCGTCGAGCAGGATGTATCCCGGAGAACTCGCGAGAGCCCGCGCGATCTCGACCCGCCGCCGTTCGCCACCCGACAGCGCCGGCGCGGGCGTGTGCCTCAGATGGGTGAGGGAGAATTCGCCGAGCAGCGTCTCGAGCCGACTTTCCCGGAGTTCCGACGCGGGCTCCGTGACGTCGAGCACCGCGCGGATGTTGTTCTCTACCGTCATGCCCCGAAAGATCGAGGCTTCCTGAGGCAGATAGCCGATACCGACGCGCGCGCGTCGATACATCGGGAGTCGGGTGATGTCCTGGCCGCCCAGCGTCACCACGCCCGAGTCCGGCTGGATCAACCCGGTCAGGATGTAAAACGAGGTTGTCTTCCCGGCCCCGTTCGGTCCCAGCAGGCCGACAATCTCGCCCCGCTCGAGCCTGAGGCTGACATCGCGCAGCACCGGCCGCTTTCTGAAACGCTTGCCCAGCGAAAACGCCTCAAGTCCATTCGAATGAGAGATCAGGCGCGGTCCGCCACTCGCTTCCCCGGTCAATTTTTTGTCTTCCCCGGTAGGTCTGTCTTGCCCTCGGGCGCGGGCGCGGGCGCGGCCTTCGGAACGAACAGGCCCTGTACTCTGCCTTCTCCGCCCTGCATCCGGCTGGTGCCGGTCTTCAAGTCCAACTCCGCCGACTGACCCCTGAGTTCGTTGCGCCCCTGGGTGATCCGTACGGAACCCTCGAGCCTGAGGCGCTCGGTAACGACATCGTAGTCGGCCCGGTCAGCATGAAAAACCTCCGTCGGGGACGTGAAGACGACGCGGCCGACCGCCACGAGCTTCTTGAGCCTGTCGCCGCCCTCGCCGTCCGATTCGAAGGTCGCGGTCAGCGTCTCGGCTTCGAGTCTCCGGTCGTCCCGCACCGCGACCGCGTTGCCGCGGGCAACGGCCCGGTTCCTGCTTTGCGAATATTCCAGGCTTTTTGTGGCGCTGATCCGTTCCTTTCCGGACCTGAACTTCGGCTTGCCGGTCAGCACCAGCAACTTCTTGTCCACATCGTATGTACCCTTGCGGCCGGTGGCGAGCTGGTCCGGGCTTACGATGCGGACGTCGCCTTCCGCGTCGATTCGCCATATCTCGGTTTCACCGTCCTTGCCGCTCCGGTAATGCGCGGTGATGACCTCGGCCCGCAAGCTTGCGTCGCCCTGCCGGGCCCGGGCATTGCCGCGGGCGACGAAGACCCGGGCCTTCTGCTGCCATTCGACGCCGCCGTCCACGGCGATTTCTATGGGGCCGGAACTGTCCCGGAACGGCAGACCGCCGATCTGCGAATAGGCCGGAGCCGCGCCCGCCAGAACGCCGATCAGGAGAGCCAGCGGGGCGCGTGCCTTCACGGTTGCTTTTCCGTTCGGTCGGGGAAGAGGACGAGGCGGGCCGGGCCGGCAAACTCCAACCGGTTCTCATCGCGGCTGATGCGGAATCCGGTCGCCTCCACGTTCGCCCAGGCACCCTTGCCCGTCACCGGGGAAGTCCCCCAGGCAATGGCCTCGCCGAAATCGATCGTCGCCGCGCCGGTCTGAAACTGGTATCCCGAGTCGTGATAGAAGCTGACGTCGCCGTACAGGTCGACCTGTTGGGCCTCGCGCGCGAATTTCCCCCTCGAGGCGGATACCGCCACCCAGGCTCCGGCTCCTGTAGTGAAGTCGGCCTCGGGGCTGTTGAGCATGATTCCGTCCGGATCCGATTTCTGCTGAACGATCGACTCCGCGGCCAGAGTATAGGGGTTTCGATTCCGGTCCGTGCCGGAATAGCGGGCGTTGATCATCCGATGACCGCCCGCCGCCTCTGAAACGTTGAAGCTGGCGGCGCCGATCTGCAACCGTTCCGGCATGTCGTAAAACTGCGACCAGGAAAACACCAGGATGATCACCACCGCGGCGCCCAGCGGCAGCGCCACCTTCATCACCGCCACGAAACGGGAATAGCCGCTTTCCATCCGCATCGGGGCGATCGTTGCCATGCCCGTCTCTCTCAGTCGACGCCCGCGCGCAGGCAGTCGTGGATGTGGAGGATCCCCACCGGACGGTCGCCTTCGACGACGAAGAGGCTGGTGATGCTGTTCTCGTTCATGACCCGCAACGCCTGATCGGCCAGGGCGTCGGGTGAAATGGTTCGCGGGCGCGCCGTCATGACGTCGCCGGCCGGCATCTCGAGCAGCCGCTCGCCCATGTTGCGCCGAAGATCGCCATCGGTGATGACCCCGACAAGCGCGCCTTCCCCGTCCACCAGCCCGATGCAGCCGAAGCTGTGGGAAGTCATCACAAGGAGCGCTTCCGCCATCCCGATATCCGGCCTGGCGAGCGGAACGCGGTCGCCCTTGTGCATCAACCGCTCGACCTTGATCAATCGCTTGCCGAGCTGCCCCCCCGGGTGGCGCAGCTTGAAGTCCTCCTGCGAGAACCCGACCCGCTCGAGCAGCGCGACAGCCAGAGCATCGCCCAGCGCCACCATCATGGTGGTCGACGTTGTCGGGGCGAGGTTGAGCGGGCAAGCCTCGTCGGTGTCCGGCAGCGGGATCAGCACGTCCGCCGCGCCCGCCAGCGCGCTGTCCGCGCGCGCCGTCATCGCCACCAGGGGAATGGCGTGCCGCTTGGTATAGGCGATGATGTCGGAAAGCTCCGGCGTCTCGCCGGAGTTGGATATGGCGAGCACCGCGTCCCGCGCGGTGATCATGCCGAGGTCGCCATGGCTCGCCTCGGCGGGATGGACGAACTGCGCCGGAGTACCGGTCGAGGCGAGGGTGGCGGCTATCTTGCGCCCGACATGCCCGCTCTTGCCGATGCCCGTAACGATCACCCGCCCCCGGCCATTTGCACGAGACATTGCCTCGACCGCCTCCGCAAAGGCGAAGTCGACGGAACGCGCGAGGGCCGCAAGCCCCTCGCATTCGGTCTCCAGCACGCGACGGGCGACCGCGATGTCCGCGGCCGCCTGCGAACGGGCGGATGGGAGGTTCTTCACCTCGGCCATGAGCATCCCGGCATACTTTCACCCGCAGCAGTCCGCGGCTGACTCCGATATTGCATCGTAATCGATTTCCGCGGACCTTGCAGCCGATCCGAACCCCCGCCCCGGGTCGCCGTCAATGGGCGAAGATATCCACCTCGCCCCAGCCCCCGAGGTCCAGGGCGGCTCTGTGCCCGACGAAATCGAAGCAACGTTGGGCAAGTTCGGACCGCCCCTCGCGTTCCAGCATCGCGTCCAGCGCCTCTCGGATCGCGTGCAGATGAAGGACATCCACCGCGGCATATCTGCATTGCGCCTCCGTCAGGGTTTCCGCTCCCCAGTCCGAGGACTGCTGTGCCTTGGAGATCTCGACACCGGTCAACTCGGCCGCGAGATCCTTCAGCGAATGGCGGTCGGTATAGGTGCGAGCGATCCTTGAAGCGATCTTGGTGCAGTAGACCGGTGCCGTCCGGATCCCGAGATAGCGTTCGAGCACGGCGATGTCGAAGCGGGCAAAATGGAAGATCTTGGTGACCGCGCGGTCTTCGAGGAGTCCCACGAGTCGGGGAGCGTCGTAGGCGCCGTTCCGGAAGCGCACCAGATGTGCCTTGCCGTCGCCCGCGCTCAACTGGACCAGACACAGGCGGTCCCGGCCCGGGTTGAGCCCCATCGTCTCGGTGTCGACCGCGACCGCGCCGCCGAAATCGAGGCCCGCGGGCAGGTCGCCTTCGTGTATCTCTATTGCCATAGGCGCCGCACCACCGCCCCATCCGGGCGCCGTGGAACCGGAAGCGTGCGATCCGGTGGTGCCCAGGAGAAGACTCGAACTTCCACGACCTTGCGGTCACAGGTACCTGAAACCTGCGCGTCTACCAATTCCGCCACCTGGGCTGATCGGCGACCGGACCCCCGCTGCGCGGGTCCGTACGCCAGCGGCCGTCGGCTTGTCAACCGCTTTCGCTTCCCGCGGGAGGCACGACGCAACGATATTGACGGGTTCCGCCCCAACCGATATTAGCCGCCCGTTCGATAGGGGGCTCGATGGCTACGCCCACAGCGACCGTGTTCGGCGGTTCCGGCTTCGTCGGCCGCTATACCGTGGGCGAACTGGCCCGCCGGGGTTATCGGGTGCGCGTCGCGGTCAGGCGGCCCGACCGGGCCCTGTTCCTCAAGCCCCTTGGGGACGTCGGTCAGATCACGCCCATCGCGGCGAACATTCGCGACGACGCATCGGTGGCCGCCGCCGTCGAGGGCGTCGACACGGTAATCAATCTCGTCGGCGTGCTTTATGAAACGGGGGCGCAGCGTTTCCAGGCGGTTCATGCCGAAGGCGCGGGGCGCATCGCGCGGTTCGCCGCCGCCGCGGGCGTCGGACGCATGATCCATGTCTCCGCCATCGGCGCCGCGCCCGACGTCGCCGCCGAGTACGCGCGGAGCAAGGCGGCCGGCGAGGAGGCGGTGCGGGAGGCGTTCTCGGCCGCCTCGATCGTCCGCCCGAGCATCGTGTTCGGCAAGGAAGACGATTTTCTCAATCGCTTCGCCTGGATCGCCCGCCTCGCGCCCGCCATCCCGCTGATCGGCGGCGGCAATACGAGATTTCAGCCGGTCTATGTCGGTGACGTCGCAGTGGGCATCGCGCGTATCGCCGAGGATGCCGGGACCGCCGGGCGGACTTACGAATTCGGCGGTCCCGAGGTCTACAGCTTCAGGGAGTTGATGGAAGCGTTGCTGCGGCATATCGGGAGGCGGCGACTGCTGCTGCCCGTTCCCGGCATCCTCGCCATGTTCCCGGCCCGGCTGATGGAACTCTCGCCTTTTCCTCCGATGCTCACCCGGGACCAGGTCCGGATGCTGGAATGCGACAACGTCGCTTCCGGAGATGTGCCCGGGCTCGCGGATCTGGGCGTTTCGCCTACCCCGCTGGAAGCGGTGGCTCCCGAATACCTCGCGCGCTATCGCCGCGGCGGCCGCCCGCCCGGTCGTTGAGCTACAGGTAGACGATCCCCAGCAGGGCCCCGCCGAGGACCAGGCGATAGATCACGAAGGGCGTGAACGTCGCCCGTCTCAACCATCCCATCATCGCCGCGATCGCGATCAACGCCGCGACGAAGGCCATGCCGGCCGCCAGCAAAGCGTTCCATTGCAGAACCGAATCCCCCGACTCCACGAGTTCCCTCCCGGCCAGGGCGCCGGCCGCCAGAATGGTGGGAATCGACATCAGCATCGAGAAACGGGCTGCGTCCCGGCGCTCGAACCCCAGCAAACGGGCCGCGGTCATCGTGACGCCGGCGCGGCTCGCCCCCGGGATCAGCGCAAGCACCTGTGCCAGCCCGATGGCGAACGCCGTCGACAGGCCCACGTGCTCGACGCGGCGCACCGTGAGGCCGATGCGGTCCGACAAATGCAGCAGGAGTCCGAAACCCAGCATGGCCCAGGCGATGACTTCGAGGCTGTTGCGCCACCCCGTGTCGAGAAATTCGGTCATCGCATAACCCGCCGCTACGACCGGGATGGTGGCGGTCACCAGGTAGACGATCAGGCGAACGCCCGGATCCGCCATGCCCGACCTGATCCGGACAAGGCCCACGAGCATCGCGACAACGTCCCGCCACAAATATGCAAGAACCGCGAACAGGGTGCCGACATGGACGGCGACGTCGATCGTCAGCCCCTGGTCCGGCCAGTCGCTCAGCATGGGAATCAGCCGAAGATGCCCCGAGGAGCTGATCGGCAGGAATTCCGTGACGCCCTGTACCACCGCGATCACGGCGAGCTGAAGCAGCGTCAAGGGCCGCTCCCCCGGTTTGCGGATCGCTCATGATAGCGGAATCGGCACGGCAAGGCCAAAGCCGGTCAATTTAGTCCCATTTTGGAACTAAATTTTGCAAGCTTCGCGTCCGGGAATCCAAATACCGGATGTGACACGAAAATTTCGCAGTTTATTATGGCAGCAATACTGACTTATTTATCTTGATTTCTGCGCAATCCGTGCTAGATTGACGGGATAAGCAGTTCGGCCGACGCACGGCGACCCCTCGAAGGGCTTGGCGGTGCCGACCGGCCGGCTCGCCAGGACGGCGGAGACAACAGCAACCGCCGCCGCCGAGGGAGACGGGGCGCGCATGTCCGGCCGCATGTTGAAGTTTGTCGATCTGCCGCAGGCGACGCCGGAGAAACGCAGCGTCGAACTCCGCCGCGCCGACTTCGACGAGATCTACGACATCTTCACCACCGACAGGGCGGCGGCGCAGGCGAGCCGCTGCTCGCAATGCGGCGTACCCTATTGCCAGATTCACTGTCCGGTACACAACAACATCCCCGACTGGCTGATGCTGACGGCCGAAGGTCGGCTCGCGGAAGCCTATGAAGTATCTTCGGCGACCAACAACATGCCCGAGATCTGCGGCCGGATCTGCCCGCAGGACCGATTGTGCGAAGGCAATTGCGTCATCGAGCAGTCCGGCCACGGTACGGTGACCATAGGGTCGGTCGAGCGCTACATCACGGATACCGCCTTCGAGCGAGGTTGGGTCAGGCCGCCGACGCCGGCGCGCGAACGGGGTCGCTCGGTAGGCATCATCGGCGCCGGGCCGGCGGGACTTGCCGCGGCGGAGCAGCTCCGCCGCCGCGGATACGAAATCCATGTCTACGACCGCCACGACCGCATGGGCGGGCTGTTGGTCTATGGCATCCCCAACTTCAAGCTCGAAAAGACGATCGTGGCGCGTCGCGTCGCGCTCCTGGAAGAAGGCGGCGTCGTCTTCAACCGCGGCTTCGAGGTCGGCCGCGACGCGAGCCTTAAGCAAATCCGCGAACGGCACGATGCGGTGTTGATCGCGACCGGTGTGTACCGGGCCCGCGACATCCAGGTGCCGGGCGGCGGGCTCGGCAATATCGTGGCCGCGCTTGACTATCTGATCGCCTCGAACCGCAAGGGACTCGGGGACGCGGTTCCCGCCTTCGACGACGGCCGGCTCAACGCGGCGGACAAGGATGTCGTGGTGATCGGCGGCGGCGACACGGCGATGGACTGCGTGCGTACCGCGGTGCGGCAGGGAGCGAAATCGGTCACCTGCCTCTACCGGCGGGACCGGGAGAACATGCCGGGCTCGCGTCGCGAGGTGCAATACGCCGAGGAGGAAGGCGTCCGGTTCTCATGGCTTGCCACGCCCGAAGCCTTCGTCGGTGACGATACGGTCGCCGGCGTCCGCGCTCTGCGGGTCCATCTCGGCGTGCCGGATGCCGCGGGGCGCCAGACGCCGGAGCCGATCGAGGGCTCGAGCTTCGTCACCGACGCGGATCTGGCGATCAAGGCGCTTGGTTTCGACCCCGAGGATTTGCCGACATTGTTCGACGCGCCGGAGTTGAAGGTAACCCGCTGGGGCACGGTCCAGATAGACCACCGCACCATGATGACCGCGATCGACGGGGTGTTCGCGGCCGGAGATATCGTCCGCGGGGCGTCGCTCGTTGTCTGGGGTATCCGCGACGGCCGCGACGCGGCCGAGGCGATCCATGCCTATGTGGAGCAGCGCCACGCCGTCGCCGACGCGGAGGCAGCGGCGTGAGCGCGCCCGGGAGGATCGAATGAGCGGCAATTTTGCGGGCGTCGCGCTTTGGCGGGAGAACGCCCAACGTCTCGCCCGCGACGGTCTCTACGACCCGGCACTGGAGCACGATAGCTGCGGCGTCGGTCTGGTCGCCGCGATAGACGGGATTCCGCGGCGCGATGTCGTCGAGGCCGGGATCGAGGCGCTCAAGGCGGTCTGGCACCGGGGGGCGGTCGACGCCGACGGCAAGACCGGCGACGGGGCCGGCATCCATGTCGAGATCCCTCAGGACTTCTTCGAAGAGCATATCGAGCGCACCGGGCACAGCCTCGGCGACGGGCCGCTCGCGGTCGGCATGGTGTTTCTGCCCCGCACCGACCTGACCGGACAGGAACGCTGCCGCTGCATCGTCGAGTCGGAAATCCTGAAGCTGGGCTACCAGATCTACGGCTGGCGCCAGGTGCCCATCGATGTCGACGTGATCGGCGAGAAAGCGAATGCAACACGGCCCGAGATCGAGCAGATCATGATCGCGGGCCTCGCCGATGTTCCTCCCGAGAAGTTCGAGACCGATCTCTACATCATCCGCCGCCTCATCGAGAACCAGGTCAGGGCGGAGAACATCAACGACTTTTACATATGCTCGCTGTCGTCGCGGTCGGTGATCTACAAGGGCATGTTTCTCGCCGAGCAGCTCACCGACTTCTATCCCGATCTGCTCGACGAACGCTTCAAGTCGCGCTTCGCGGTCTACCACCAGCGCTATTCGACCAACACTTTTCCCACTTGGCGGCTCGCCCAGCCGTTCCGCATGCTGGCGCATAACGGCGAGATCAATACGCTGAGCGGCAACGTCAACTGGATGAAGAGCCACGAGACCCGGATGGACGCCGAGGTCTTCGGCCGCTACGTCGACGATCTCAAGCCGATCATCGAGCCCGGCGGCTCGGATTCCGCGTCGCTCGACAACGTCTTCGAGCTGCTGGTACGGGCCGGACGTTCGGCGCCCCATGTGGGGTCCATGCTGATCCCTGCCGCGTGGTCCAAGAAGACCGACATCGAACCCGAGATCGGCGCCTTCTACAGCTATCTCAACTGCGTCATGGAACCCTGGGACGGGCCGGCCGCGATCGCCGCCACCGACGGCCGCTGGGTGGTTGCCGCGATGGACCGCAACGGTCTTCGCCCCATGCGCTACTCGGTTCTCGACAACGACCTGCTGCTCGTCGGCTCGGAGACCGGCATGGTGCGCGTCAGCGAAGCCCGCATCGTCGCCAAGGGCCGTCTCGGACCCGCCGAGATGATCGCGGTCGACCTCGAGGAAAAGCGGCTCTACCACGACCGCGAGATCAAGCACGAGCTGGCGAACGCCTACCCCTATACTGAGTGGTTCGGCAACATCACCGTGCTCGAAGGGCTGATCAAGACCGGCACCGGACCCAAGATCGACTTTTCCGGCGACGGGTTGAGGCGGCGCCAGGTGGCGGCGGGGTACACGCTGGAAGAGCTGGAGCTGCTGCTTCAGCCGATGATCGAGGACGGCAAGGAAGCGGTCGGCTCGATGGGCGACGACACGCCGCTTGCCGTGCTGTCGGATCACTACCGCGGGCTGCACCATTTCTTCCGTCAGTCGTTCAGCCAGGTAACCAACCCGCCCATCGACTCGCTGCGCGAGTATCGGGTGATGAGCCTGCGGACGCGGCTCGGCAATCTCGGCAACGTGCTGGACCAGGACGAAAGCCAGACGCGCCTGCTGCAGCTCGACTCCCCGGTACTCACCAACGCCGAGTTCGCGGCGATGCGCGAATATCTCGGCGACGCCGCTGTCGAGATCGACTGCACCTTCCGCAACAACGACGACGACCTCTCGCTCCGACGTGCGATGTACCGGATCCAGCGCCAGGCCGAAGATGCGGTGCGTGGCGGCGCGGTGCATCTGATCCTGACCGACCGGAACATCAGCCTGGAACGCGCGGCCATCCCTTCGATCCTCGCGGTCGGCGGCGTCCATAGCCATCTCGTCGCGCAGTCGCTCAGGACCTTCACCTCGCTCAATGTCGAGAGCGCCGAGTGCATGGATGTCCACTACTTCGCCGTCCTGGTCGGCGTCGGCGCGACGACGGTCAACGCCTATCTCGCCAACGACACCATCGCGGACCGGCATCGCCGCGGGTTGTTCGGAGACCGCGCGCTGGAAGATTGTCTCCGGCGCTACCAGGAAGCCGTCAATCAGGGTCTGCTCAAGGTGATGTCCAAGATGGGCATTTCCATCCTCTCGTCCTATCGGGGCGGCTACAAGTTCGAGGCCGTCGGGCTGAGCCGCTGGCTGGTCAACAGCTACTTCCCGGGATTGAATTCGCGCATTTCCGGGATCGGACTCTATGGAATCCGCCGCAAGGTGCTCACGCTGCACCATCGCGCCTTCTCCGAAGGAGTGACCGCGCTCCCGGTGGGCGGTTTCTACCGCTATCGCCAGAACGGCGAGGCGCATGCTTTCGAGGGGCGCCAGATGCATATCCTGCAGACGGCGGTGGCGAACGATTCCTTCGCCACCTATCGCAAATTCGTCGAAGGAACGCAGAACGCGCCTCCGATCCATCTGCGCGACCTCATGGGCTTCCGGCTCAAGCGCGACCCGGTGCCGATCGAGGAAGTCGAGTCGATCACCGAGATCAGGAAACACCTGGTCGCCCCCGGCATCTCTCTCGGGGCGCTCAGCCCCGAAGCGCATGAAACGCTCTCGATCGCGATGAACCGGATCGGCGCCAAGTCGGATTCGGGCGAGGGCGGCGAGGATCCGGCGCGTTATGTCCCGCGCGCGAACGGCGACAACGCGAGTTCCGCGATCAAGCAGGTCGCTTCCGGTCGGTTCGGAGTGACCGCCGAGTACCTCAACAATTGCCGCGAGATCGAGATCAAGATCGCCCAGGGCGCCAAGCCGGGCGAAGGCGGCCAGCTCCCCGGTATCAAGGTCTCCGAGATGATCGCGCGGTTGCGGCATTCCACGCCGGGGGTGACCCTGATCTCGCCGCCGCCCCATCACGATATCTACTCGATCGAGGATCTGGCGCAGCTCATCTACGACCTCAAGCAGATCAACCCCGACGCCAGGGTGTGCGTGAAGCTGGTCTCGCAAAGCGGCATCGGCACCATCGCGGCCGGCGTCGCCAAGGCAAAGGCGGACGTGATCCTGGTGTCGGGCCACTCGGGCGGAACCGGTGCGAGCCCGCAATCCTCCATCAAATACGCCGGTTTGCCCTGGGAGATGGGTCTCTCCGAGGTCAACCAGGTGCTGACCCTCAACCAGCTCCGCCACCGTGTCGTCCTCAGGGTCGACGGCGGGCTCAAGACCGGACGAGACGTGGTGATCGCCGCCCTGCTCGGTGCCGAGGAGTTCGGTATCGGCACGGCCTCGCTGGTCGCGATGGGCTGCATCATGGTGCGCCAGTGTCACTCCAACACATGCCCGGTCGGCGTCTGCACCCAGGACGAGCGCCTGCGCGCGCGCTTCACCGGCACACCGGAAAAGGTGGTCAACCTGTTCAGCTTCATTGCCGAGGAGCTGCGCGAAATTCTGGCCCAGCTGGGCGCGCGGCGGCTCACCGACATCATCGGCAGAACCGAGCTTCTGACCCAGATCCACCGCGGCAGCCCGCATCTCGACGACCTCGACCTCAACCCGTTGCTGGTGCAGGCGGATCCCGGCGAGGACTCGTATTACTGCACTTTGGAGGGACGCAACGACGTTCCCGAGACACTGGACGCCCAGATGATCAAGGACGCGGCGAACGCGCTCGAGCGGGGCGAGAAGATCCAGCTCGCATACAACATCCGCAACACCCATCGCGCGATCGGCACCAAGCTCAGCTCGATGATCACCCGGCGCTACGGCATGGACGGGCTCCAGCCCGGCCATATCACGGTCCGGTTGCGCGGCTCTGCCGGCCAGTCGCTCGGCGCGTTCGCGGTGCAGGGGCTGAAGCTCGAAGTGTTTGGCGACGCCAACGATTATGTCGGCAAGGGGCTGTCCGGGGGCACCATCGTCGTGCGCCTCACGACCGCCAGCAACCTTGCCTCCAACGAGAACACCATCATCGGCAACACCGTTCTGTACGGCGCCACGGCGGGCAAGCTGTTCGCCGCCGGCCAGGCGGGCGAGCGTTTCGCGGTGCGCAACTCGGGCGCGACGGCGGTGATCGAGGGTTGCGGATCGAATGGCTGCGAATACATGACCAACGGCACCGCGGTCGTTCTCGGTCCCACCGGCGACAACTTCGCCGCCGGCATGACGGGCGGGATGGCCTTCGTCTACGACCCGGACGACAGCTTCTCCAACTGGGTCAACGAGGACACGGTCTTCTACCAGCGCATCCAGGTGCCGTACTGGGCGGATGTGCTGAAGGCGCTGGTCGAAGAGCACGCCCAGGAGACCCAGTCCCGCTTCGCCGAGCGCATGCTGATCCACTGGGACCGCGAAGTGGAACGTTTCTGGCAGGTCGTTCCATTCGAAATGGTCCACCGCTACGACCACCCGGTGCTGGCCGAGGACGCGGCGGAACAGACCGCCTGAGCCGCCCTTCGAGCCGCGCCCCTGGAGAGACAGCGTGCCCGGCACGGCGCGAAAGCTCGTTTGTCTGGGGTTCGGCTATTGCGCGCAGGCTCTCGCTCGGGCGGCTGCCGGCGAGTTCCGGGAGATTGTCGGAACCACGAGACGGGCGGAACGGGAACGCGATCTCGGCTCCGACGGATTCCCAGTCGTTCCCTACGGCGCTACCGACCTTCTCGACGGCGCGACCCACATACTGATCTCGGCCCCGCCCGAGGAGTCGGGCGACCCGGTGCTCGCCGCCCTGGGCGACGCCATCGCGAGACTCTCCGGCGTCGAGTGGATCGGTTACCTTTCGACCACGGGCGTCTACGGCGACCGGCAGGGCGACTTGGTGAGCGAGGAAGATGCGCCAAGTCCCGGCCAGGCGCGGTCCAGGCTGCGTCTCGCCGCCGAGCGTGACTGGCTCGCCTTCGGCGAAACGCAAGGTATGGCGGTTCATGTTTTCCGCCTTGCCGGGATATACGGTCCCGGCCGAAACGTGCTCGACCGGCTCGGCGCCGGCTCCGCGCGGCGGATCGTCAAACCCGGCCAGGTGTTCTCCCGGATCCATGTCGAAGACGTCGCGCAGGTGCTCCGGGCCTCGATCGCGCGACCGGACGCGGGACGGGTCTACAACGTCGCCGACGACGAACCCTCCTCCCAGGAAGAAGTGGTTGCCTTTGCCGCCTGCCTGCTCGGCATCGCGCCGCCTCCGGAGGAACCGTTCGAGACCGCGGAACTCTCCGAACTCGCGCGGAGCTTTTATGCCGAATGCCGACGGGTCCGGAACGACCGCATCAAGCGCGAGCTCGGCGTGGTGCTGCGCTATCCGACCTATCGCGAAGGACTAAGCAGCCTCGCCGCGCCGTGAACCGCCGGTATCGACCGCGAGCAACCGGAACATCAGCAAGGCCATCAGCACGGCCGGTACGAGGTTGAAGCCGAACACGAAGGTCACGGCGTCGCCCACCGCTTCCCTGGACATCGAGTCGTCGAAACCCGCGATCGTCGTCAGCATTCCGGCAAGCGCCGCACCGAAGGCGGTGCCGAGAGAACGCACCGAGGGCAGGGACGCAGCGGTCAACCCCTCCTCGCCCGGGTCCGCCCGGGCGATGGTCCGGGTGATCAGATGAACGTTGTGGATGCCCACCCCGAAGCCGATGAAAAACGCCGAAACCGTGAGCAGCACGAGCCCCGGCGCAGTGGTGGTCGCGGTCATAAGTGCGAGCCCCAGGAGGACGATCACCGGCCCCCACCAGAGCGCGCGGTGCTCACGGCGACCGGTCCAGCCGTTGACCATGAAGGTTCCCACCGTCCAGCCCACCGAAAGCACGATGCTGACGAAGCTGACATAGATCGGCGGCACGCCGTGAAAGATCTGGAGAAGCAGGGGCACGAACAGCGTGATCGAGGTCTGGACGCTACCGACCAGGAAGTGAATCAGCAGGCCGAGCCCGACCACTGCGGAAAGCGAGAGCGTGCGTGTCGGGAACAGAGGCGTCCGCGCCGTCCGGTCCAACCGGAACGTCGCCCAGACGAGCGCTATCGCGGCGACGATCAGGATCGCCCGTAACCAGGTGTCATCTATCGGTCCGGCCGCCGCGACGGCGATAACCCCCGCGGTCAGCACGGTCAGCCGGAAGAACGGAAAGCCCCCGGCATGCTCGCCCCTTTGCGGCCGGGTGTCGGGAATCTTCCACCAGATCAGCGCGGCGTAGCAGGCGATGAACGGGATCAGCGACCAGAACGAGCCGCGCCACCAGCCGATCTCCGCGAACACCCCGCCGAAGACCGGACCGAGAAGCTGCGCGAACATCCAGACGCCCTGATAGGCGGCGAGAATGCGCGCCCGCAGATGCGGCGGAAACAGGACCCCGATCAGCGCCATCGAGGCGCCGATGATCAGCCCGCCCGCGAAACCCTGGACGCCGCGCGCGGCAATCAGGGTGAAGATATCGGGCGCGAGCGCGCAACCCGCGGTGGACAGCATGAAAACGACCGCGACCGCGACATAGCCCACCCGGCGCCCGACCGCGCGGCTGATCGGTTCCACCGTCGCCGCGCCCACGATGGAGCCCACGGTGTAGACGATCGCCGTCCACGCGTAATAGACCGCGCCACCCAGGTCGGCGACGATGGTCGGCATCACTATCGAGATCACCAGTATCTGCAGGGCGTGGAGCAGCGTGCCGAGCAGGACGATGGCCGAATAGGTCGCGTATTCCTTGTGGATCAGGTCGCGCCAGGGTCCGGCCGCGCTCCTGTCGGATGCCGCCATGCCGGGATCAGCTCTCGGCCGAGACGCAGAGCTCGTCCACCGAGGCCCATATCCGGGCGAGATCCTGCTCGCGCGCCAGCCTGTGGTCGCCGTCTGGCACGAGAAAGACGCGGACATCCTCGCTCAGCACCTGCTCGGCGATGCGCGAGGCGGTCATCCACGGCACATCCGCGTCCCGCTTGCCGTGCAGCAGGCGGATCGGGCAGTGGATGGCGATGGGGCGACGCAACAGGAGATGCCGTCGTCCCTCCTCGATCAGCGCGTAGGCGATCGGATAGTCCTCATCGTCGTAATCGGAGGGCACGTGGATGACGCCCTTTTTCCGCAGCTCCGCGCGCATGTCCTCGCCGTAGCGGTTCCACATCAGGTCTTCGGTGAAATCGGGCGCCGCGGCGACGCCCACCAGTCCCGCGACGCGCTTGGGACGCGCGAGCGCCACCAGCAGCATAATCCACCCGCCCATCGAGGAACCGACGAGGACCTGGCGTCCCTGCGCCGCGTCGTCGAGCACCGCGATCGCGTCGTCGCACCAGCTTCCGATGGTGCCGTCGAGGAAATCGCCCGAGGATTCCCCATGCCCTGAGTAGTCGAAACGGACGAACGCCCGCCCCGCCGCGCGACAGGCGGCTCCCAGCACCGTCGCCTTGGTTCCCGTCATGTCGGATCGGAAGCCGCCGAGGAACATGACACCCGGCTCGCGGCCTTCGAGCCGCCGGCACGCGATTGTCGTCCCTCCGGGGCGTGATAAGATCGCGACCGTTTCGGATCCGTCCGCGTTCACAGGCGGATTTCCCGGTTTCGTTTGCGTTCGGGGGTCACCGGCGGCGTCGTTTTCCGACCTGCAGACCCTATCACCGAAACCGAAGCCACGAAAGCAGGCCGCCGCGCGCGGACGCGTTTCGGAGTGCGGCCATGACGGACCCATTCATCATCGCGGCCATCGCGCTCGTATTCCTCTTCGCCGGCGGTATCAAGGGAGTCATCGGTCTCGGTCTGCCGACGGTAAGTCTCGGGCTGTTGGCGATTTTCCTCGATCTGACGACGGCGATGGCCCTGCTCACCATGCCGGCGGCGGCGACCAATGTGTGGCAGGCGGCGGTCGGCGGGAACGCGCGGATGATCGTCCGCAGGCTGTGGCCGTTCATGCTGGCGGCGACGATCACGGTGTGGCTCGGGGCGCTGGCGCTCACCCGGGTCGACCTCGCTCTGCTGTCCGCGCTCCTCGGCCTGATCCTTCTCGCCTATGCGGGTCTCAGCCTCGGCGGGTGGCGCTTCGCGATACCGGCGCGCGCCGAGGGCTGGTCGGGGCCCCTGTTCGGCGCGGTGAACGGAATTCTCACCGGGATGACCGGGTCTTTCGTCGTTCCCGGGATCATGTATTTGCAGGCTATCGGGCTGGGTCGCGAGGCGCTGGTCCAGGCGATGGGGTTCCTGTTCGGCGCCTCGGCGCTCGCGCTGGCGGTGGCGCTGGGCGGCTCGGGACTCTTCCCCAGGGATACGGGGATCGTATCGGCCGTCGCGCTGGTTCCCGCCCTGATCGGCATGGCGATCGGCCAACGGGTCCGCCGGCGCCTGTCCGAAGAGCGGTTCAGGCGTGTCTTTTTCGTGGGCATTCTCGCGCTCGGGGCCTATATCTTTGCCGCCGCCGTGCTGGAGCGCTGGTAACCCGCCGCTTGTGACTGGGCCGCGATTGCGCTAAATGCGCGCGGTCCGTCCGGCGGCGTAGTCGCGAAAGGAACCATGGCAACCGTAACCCAACAGCAGACGGCGCGCGTGGTCGTCACTCTCCCCGACGGCAGCCGGCGGCCGTTCGATGTCCCGCCGACGGGCGCGGACATCGCCGCGTCGATCGGCCCCGGGCTGGCCAAGGCGGCGATCGCGGTCAAGGTCGACGGCGAGGTTCGCGATCTCGCGCGGCCGATAGAGCGCGATGCCGCAGTCGAGATCGTCACGCGCCGTTCGGACGACGCACTGGAGCTGATCCGCCACGACGCCGCGCATGTGATGGCCGAGGCGGTGCAGGAATTGTTCCCCGGGACCCAGGTCACCATCGGCCCGGCGATCGAGAACGGCTTCTACTACGACTTCGCGCGCGAGACCCCGTTCTCGACCGAGGATCTCGACGTCATCGAGCGCAAGATGCACGAGATCGTCGGCCGCGACGAGCCGATCGTCCGCGAGGTGTGGGACCGGCAGGACGCGGTCCGCCGCTTCGGGGAGCAGGGCGAGCACTACAAGGCGGAAATCATCGAAGGCCTGCCCGACGACGAGGCGGTCACGGTCTACCGGCAGGGCGAATGGCACGATTTGTGCCGCGGCCCCCATCTGCCGTCGACCGGCCATATCGGCAAGGGCTTCAAGCTGCTCAAGGTCGCGGGCGCCTATTGGCGCGGCGATTCCCGGAACGAGATGCTGCAACGCATCTACGGCACCGCGTGGCGCGACGAAAAGGAGCTGAAGGTCCATCTCCACCAGCTCGAGGAAGCCGAGCGGCGCGACCACCGCCGGCTCGGGCGCGAGATGAACCTGTTCCACTTCCAGGAAGAGGCCCCCGGATCCGCCTTCTGGCACCCGCGGGGGTGGAGCCTCTACCTCCGCCTGATCGACTACATGCGCCGGCGCCAGGACGCGGCGGGTTATGTCGAGATTTCCACGCCCGAGCTGATGGACCGCTCGCTGTGGGAGCTCTCCGGCCACTGGGAGACCTTCCGCGAGCACATGTTCACCTCCGAGACGGAGGACGGGCGGGTGTTCGCGGTCAAGCCGATGAACTGCCCGGGCGGCGTCCAGGTGTTCCGCCAGGGCATGAAGAGCTATCGCGACCTGCCGCTCCGCGTCGCCGAGTTCGGCCGGGTTCACCGCTACGAACCTTCGGGCGCGCTGCACGGGCTGATGCGGGTGCGCGCGTTCACCCAGGACGACGCGCACATCTTCTGCACGCCGGAGCAGATGGAGGCCGAGTGCCGGACGGTGATCGCCCTGATCATCGACATCTACCGCGATTTCGGCTTCGAGGACGTAAGTATCAAGTTCTCCGACCGGCCGGAGAAACGGATCGGCTCGGACGAGGTTTGGGACCGGCTCGAGGGCGCGCTCAGGGGCGCGCTCGACGGGATGGGCGTGGATTACGGCGTCAACCCCGGCGAGGGCGCGTTCTACGGTCCCAAGGTCGAGTTCGTCCTGCGCGACGCGATCGGCCGCGACTGGCAATGCGGCACGCTCCAGGTCGACCTCAACCTGCCCGAGCGGCTGGACGCCGCCTATATCGGCGAGGACGGCGAGCGCCACCGCCCGGTGATGCTGCACCGGGCGCTGTTCGGGTCGCTCGAACGCTTTCTCGGCATCCTGCTCGAACACTATGCCGGCCATCTGCCGTTCTGGCTCGCGCCGCTGCAGGCGGTGGTCGCCACGATCACCGGCGATGCCGACGACTACGCCGGGGAGGTTGCCGCTTCCGCAAGGAAAGCCGGCTTGCAGGTGGAGCTCGACCTCAGGAACGAGAAGATCGGCTACAAGGTCCGCGAGCACAGCGTCCGCAAGGTGCCGGTCATCCTCGTGGTCGGACGCAACGAGGTCGAGGACCGTACGGTCGCCATGCGGCGCCTCGGAGGCAGGAACCAAGAAGTCCTTGCGCTGGATACGGCTATCGATAGACTTAAGTCGGAAGCTGCCGGTCCGGACCAAGACGCCGACGCGTGACTGCAACGAAAACCGTGAAATGTTGCTTTATCGGCACGGCCCGCGCCGGATGACGCGGGCCGCATCCGTGCCGGCGGTGTCGTAAAACAGGGAGACCGGTCCATAGCAAGACCACCCATTATGGAGCCGCCCGTTCGCGAGGAACGCGGCGTCAACGAGGCGATCCGGGCTCAGGCCGTCAGGGTCGTCGATACCAACGGCACCGTGCTCGGTGTCTTCCCCACCGCGGATGCGATCGAACTTGCCGCCGAACGCGGGCTCGACCTCGTCGAGGTGTCGCCCAACGCGGACCCGCCGGTCTGCAAGATCCTCGACTACGGCAAGCTCAAATACGAGACCCAGAAAAAGAAGACCGAGGCGCGCAAGAAGCAGAAGACGATCGAGGTCAAGGAGATCAAGCTCCGCCCGGCGATCGACCGGCACGACTACGACGTCAAGATGCGCTTCATCCGCCGCTTCCTCGACGAGGGCGACAAGGTCAAGGTCACCATGCGCTTCCGCGGCCGCGAGATGGCGCACCAGGATCTCGGCCTGAAGGTGCTTTTTCGGGTGCGCGACGAGCTTGAGGAGCTCGCCAAGGTCGAGCAGCTTCCCAAGATGGAAGGCCGGCAGATGGTCATGGTGATGGCGCCCAAATAGGGGCTGCCACTCGCTTGCGTGGCGCGTCCCGCGCCGCTATAACCCGCCGTCTGTTTGGGATCGTCCGGCGAGGCGGCCGGACCCGACCGGGTCCGGAACCGCGGGGCATGCCGAGGCGGTCCGCGTTTTCACGTCCCGGACGGAGGATGAAATGCCCAAGCTCAAGTCCAAGAGCGGGGCGAAGAAACGGTTTCGCACAACCGCGACCGGCAAGATGCGGTCGAACTTCGCCTTCAAGCGGCACAACTTGCGCAAGCGCACGCAGAAGATGAAGCGGAAGGCGCGTGGGACCCGCATCATGGCGCCCGAAGACGCCAGGATCGTGAAGTCCTACCTGCCCTACCCCTGAGGAGCGCGCCATGGCCAGAGTCAAGCGCGGCGTGACCGCCCACGCCCGGCACAAGAAGGTCCTCGACCTCGCGGCCGGCTACCGGGAACGCAACCGCACCAGCTTCCGCGTGGCGATCGAGCGGGTCGAAAAGGGGCTGCAATACGCCTACCGCGACCGGCGCAACCGCAAGCGCAGTTTCCGCGCCCTTTGGATCCAGCGCATCAACGCCGGCGTTCGCCAGCACGGTCTCACCTATTCCCAGTTCATGAACGGCGTGAAGCGGGCGGGGATCGAGGTCGACCGGAAAATGCTGGCCGATCTTGCCGTGCGCGAACCCGATGCGTTCAAGGCGATCGTCGAGCAGGCGCAAGCGGCGCTTGCGGACTAGGCGGGCGGGGGCCCGCTTCCCGGCGGGCTGAAAACCGGCGGGTCTTTGGATGGACGACCTCGAACAGCTTCGTTCGGATTTGCTGACGCGGATCGAGGCGGCCGGCCTCGACGATCTGGAATCGCTCCGCGTCGAGACCCTCGGCCGCAGGGGCCGCGTGACCGCGCTGATGAAGGAGCTCGGCACGCTCCCGCCTGAGGACCGGCGGGAAGCCGGCCAGGCGCTCAACGCGCTCAAGACCGTTGTGACCGAAGCCATGGACGTGCGTCGTGCGGCTCTGGAGGCGGGCGCACTCGATTCCCGCCTCTCCGATGAGACGATCGACGTTTCGTTGCCGCCCAGGCCCGAGCCGGAAGGGCGCGTCCATCCCATCAGCCAGGCCATCGACGAGATCGTGGCGATCTTCTGCCAAATGGGGTTCGCGGTCGCCGAAGGGCCCGACATCGAGGACGATTTCCACAACTTCACCGCGCTGAACATCCCGCCCGAGCATCCCGCCCGGCAGGACCACGACACGTTCTACTTCGAGGAGGGCGAGGACGGCGAACGGCTGCTGCTCCGGACCCATACGTCGCCGGTTCAGATCCGCACCATGCTCGTACAGAAGCCGCCGATCCGCATCATCGTGCCGGGCCGCACCTACCGCGCCGACCACGACGCCACCCATTCGCCGATGTTCCACCAGGTCGAGGGGCTGGTGATCGACGAGGAGACCCATATGGGCCACCTCAAGGGCTGCCTGATCGAGTTCTGCCGCGCGTTCTTCGGCGTCGACGACCTGCCGGTCCGTTTCCGGCCGAGCTTCTTCCCCTTCACCGAGCCGTCGGCGGAGGTCGACATCGGCTGCAGCAGGTCGGCGGACGGACTCACCATCGGCGCCGGGGACGGCTGGCTCGAAATCCTCGGCAGCGGGATGGTCCATCCCAAGGTGCTGGAGAACTGCAACATCGACCCGTCGCGCTACCAGGGCTTCGCCTTCGGCATGGGCGTGGAGCGCGTCGCGATGCTCAAATACGGCATCCCGGATCTGCGGACTTTCTTCGACTCCGATCTCCGCTGGCTCCGCCATTACGGATTTTCGGCGCTCGACATGCCGAACGTCG
This sequence comes from Alphaproteobacteria bacterium, assembly GCA_965202835.1. Taxonomy (GTDB): domain Bacteria; phylum Pseudomonadota; class Alphaproteobacteria; order MPNO01; family MPNO01; genus MPNO01. The sequence continues at coordinate 823,586 of CBDBCA010000006.1, forward strand.
CCGCTGGGTTCGCACAGTGAAATTCACCCTTTCCTGGCTCCGCGATCACCTCGACACGGACGCCCCGCTCCAGGCGATTAGCGATCGCCTCTCCATGATCGGGCTCGAAGTCGAGGCGGTGGACGACCCCGCCGCCGCGCTGGCGGATTTCGTGGTCGGCGACGTGATCGAGGCGGGGCCGCACCCCAACGCCGACCGGCTCAGCGTCTGCACCGTCGATATCGGCGGCGGCGAACACTTCGACGTGGTGTGCGGCGCGCCGAATGCGCGTGCCGGCATGAAGGGCGTGTTCGCGCGCGAGGGGCTGGTCATTCCCGGGACCGGAGCGAAGCTCAAGAAATCCAAGATCCGCGGCGTCGAGAGCCGCGGCATGCTCTGTTCCGAACGCGAGCTGGGGCTGTCCGACGAGCACGAGGGCATCATCGATCTCCCCGGTGACCACGCCGCCGGCACGCCCGCGGCCGAGGCGCTCGGAATCGGCGATCCCGCCATCGAGGTCGGGCTGACGCCCAACCGCCCGGATTGCGCAGGCGTCCGCGGAATCGCCCGAGACCTCGCGGCGGCCGGAATGGGGACGCTCAGGCCGCTCGACACGGCGCCGGTCGAAGGCAGCTTCGAGAGTCCGTTCTCGTGGCGGCGCGATTTCGCGCCCGGCGACGGCGATGCGTGCCCCTTCGTGGTCGGGCGGACCTTCCGCGACGTACGCAACGGCCCGAGCCCCAAATGGCTCCAGGACCGGCTGATCGCGATCGGGCTCAGGCCGATTTCCGCGCTGGTCGATATCACCAACTACGTCACCTTCGACCTCGCGCGCCCGCTCCATGTCTTCGACGCCGACAAGCTGGCAAGCGATCCCACCATGCGGTTCGCGAGGGAAGGAGAAGGCGTGGCAGCGCTCGACGGGCGGGCCTACACCCTCGATCCGTCGATGACGGTGATCGCCGACGACAGCGGGGCGCTCGCCATCGGCGGGGTGATGGGCGGCGAGGACACCGGCTGCGGCGAAGACACGACGAGCGTGTTCCTCGAGGTCGCGCTTTTCGATCCGGTGCGGACCGCCGCCACCGGGCGCAAGCTCGGCATTCTCTCCGATGCCCGCTACCGGTTCGAACGCGGGGTCGATCCGACATCGGCGCTCTGGGGGGCGGAGATCGCGGCCCGGCTGATCCTCGACATCTGCGGCGGCGAGGCGAGCGCTCTTACCATGGCCGGTGAGATGCCCGATCACGGCCGCAGCATCGCGCTGCGCAAGTCGCGCATTGCCACGCTCGGCGGGGTCGCGGTCGGGGACGGGGCCGCGCAACGGATCCTGGGCGATCTCGGTTTCGAAATCGAGGACGAGGGCGACGGCCTTAACGCTACCGTGCCGCCCTGGCGGCCGGATATCGAGGGCGAGGCGGATCTCGTCGAGGAGGTGCTGCGGATCAACGGCTTCGAGGCGATTCCCGCGGTGCCGCTGCGCGCCGCTACGGCGGTGCCGGGCGCGGCCTGGTCGCGGGAGCAATCCCGGCGCGGCCGCGTGAGGCGCGCTCTGGCGGCGCGCGGGCTGACCGAGGCGGTGACCTTCTCCTTCATATCCGGCGAGAAGGCCGAAGCCTTCGGCGCCGATACATCGCTTCGCCTCGCCAATCCCATCAGCGTCGATCTCGCGCAGATGCGCGCGTCGATCCTGCCCAACCTGCTGGATGCCGCGGCGCGGAATGCGGCGCGCGGAATCGCCGATATCGCCCTGTTCGAGATCGGACCGCAATTCGGGAGCGGCAAGGGGAGACAATCCCAGGCGGCCTGCGGGCTCCGCGTCGGCGGGACGGCGCCGCGGCATTGGGCCGGAACCCGCGCCGACGTGGATGCCTACCACGCCAAGGCCGACGCGCTGGCGGCGCTCGAGGCGGCGGGCGTCGCCGCGCACAATCTCCGCATCGGCGACGACGTGCCGGGCTGGTACCACCCCGGCCGCGGGGCGGCGCTCATGCTCGGCCCGAAGCCGCTCGCCCGGTTCGGCGAAGTGCACCCGGCGATGCTGGAGCGTTTCGACGTTCGGGGGCCTGCCTCCGCCTTCGAGGTCCTGCTCGACGACGTTCCCGTGCGCAAGGCGGCGAAGACCGCGTCCCGTCCGATGCTTCATCTGGCGACGCTGCAGCCGGTGGAACGGGATTTCGCCTTCGTGGTCGACGACGCGACACCCGGCGCGGCGCTCGCCATGGCCGCGCGGGGTGCCGACAAGGCACTGATCGCCGATGTCGCGCTGTTCGACGTCTACCGGGGTCCGGAGCTCGGGAAAGGCAGGAAATCCGTAGCGCTCTGCGTCACCCTGCAGCCCCGGGTTGCGACACTGACGGACGCGGAAATCGAGGCGGTCGGCGAGCGGATCGTCGCGGCGGTTTCCAAGGCGACGGGGGCCGTCCTGCGAGGCTGACCGGGATGACCGATCTCTCGCATATCCGCAACTTCGCCATCATCGCCCATATCGACCACGGCAAGTCGACGCTCGCCGACCGCCTGATCCTGACCTGCGGCGGGGTCGAGGAGCGCGAGTTCCGCGACCAGATACTCGACACCATGGAGCTGGAGCGCGAGCGCGGCATCACCATCAAGGCGCAGACCGTGCGCCTGCCCTACAGGGCGCGGAACGGCCGGACCTATCAGCTCAACCTGATGGACACGCCGGGCCATGTCGATTTCACCTACGAGGTCTCCCGCTCCCTTGCCGCCTGCGAAGGCTCGATCCTGGTCGTCGATTCGACCCAGGGGGTCGAGGCGCAGACTCTCGCCAACGCCTATCTCGCGATCGACGCCAACCACGAGATCGTCCCTGTCCTCAACAAGATCGACCTGCCCGCCTCCGAACCCGTGAGGATCCAGACCCAGGTGGAGGACGTGATCGGACTCGCCGCCAAAGACTGCATCGCCGTCTCGGCCAAGACCGGCGAGGGGATCGAAGACGTGCTCGAAGCGCTGATCGCACGCCTTCCGCCGCCCGAGGGCGACCGGGATGCTCCGCTCAGCGCGCTGCTGGTGGATTCCTGGTACGACGCCTATCTCGGCGTCATCATCCTGGTCCGCGTGCGGCACGGCGCGCTCCAGCGCGGCATGAAGGTCAGGACGATGGCGACCGGCGCGGTCCACCAGATCGACCGCGTGGGCACCTTCACCCCGAAGCGCGCCGAGGTCGACACCCTCGGCCCGGGCGAGATCGGCTTCATCACCGCCAGCATCAAGCACGTCGCCGAAACCCAGGTGGGCGACACGATCACCGAGGAGCGCCGTCCCACCGATGCGCCGCTTCCGGGCTTCCGGCCCAGCGTGCCGGTGGTGTTTTGCGGTCTGTTCCCGGTCGACGCGGCGGATTACGAGGATTTGCGCGAAAGCCTCGCGCGGCTGCGGCTCAACGACTCGAGCTTTCACTACGAGCCCGAGACTTCGGCGGCGCTCGGTTTCGGGTTCCGCTGCGGCTTCCTCGGCCTGCTCCATCTCGAGATCGTCCAGGAACGCCTGTCGCGCGAATTCGACCTGGACCTCGTCACCACCGCGCCCTCGGTGGTCTACCGGGTTCATACCAATGACGGCGAGGTCGAGGAGATCCACAACCCGGCCGATATGCCCGACCCGGTGCGCATCCGGAAGATCGAGGAGCCCTGGATCAAGGCGACGATCATGGTGCCCGACGCCTATCTCGGCGCCGTATTGGCGCTTTGCGAGGACCGCCGGGGCACGCAGATCGAGCTCACCTATGTCGGCGGGCGGGCTATGGTGGTCTACCGGCTGCCGCTGAACGAGGTGGTGTTCGATTTCTACGACCGGCTCAAATCGGTGAGCCGGGGTTATGCCAGCTTCGACTACCAGCTCGAAGCCTACGAGGAGGGCGACCTGGTCAAGCTGGCGATCCTGGTCAACGCCGAGCCGGTCGACGCGCTGTCGATGATCGTCCACCGCGGCCGGTCCGAACAGCGCGGCCGGGCGATCTGCGTCCGGCTCAAGGACCTGATCCCGCGCCAGCTCTTCAAGGTGCCGCTCCAGGCCGCGATCGGCGGCAAGGTCATCGCGCGCGAGACCATCAGCGCGCTCAGGAAGGACGTGACCGCCAAGTGCTATGGCGGCGACGTGACCCGCAAGCGCAAGCTCCTCGAACGCCAGAAAGAGGGCAAGAAGCGGATGCGCCAGTTCGGCCAGGTCGAGATCCCGCAATCGGCCTTCATCGACGCGCTCCGCATCGGCGACGACTAGAGTCTGTCTGTTTCAGATAGAAGCGCTGCCACCCTTGCTTCCTAACCGTCATGGTCGACCATGACGGAAGAAAATGGACAAGGCGGTTCCAACTAAACCAGACACGCTATAGGCCCAGGCTACAGCACCGTCAGCAACCCTGCCGCCGCGCCGAACAGCGCCGCGTCCTGGTTGACGAAACCCATCGCCTGCAGGCCGAGCGGAAGGCCGTCGACCTCCATCACCGGCATCGTCAGGGCGGGGATGCCAAGGAGCGAGGCGGGAACGTTGAACACCGGATCGCCGGTCGATCCGAGGCCGACCGGCGCCGGTCCGGTGGCACCCAGCGTGATGGAAATTTCGAAATACTCGCCGAGGGCGGCCCACGAGGCGCGTGCGCGGTCGCGGTCCGCGAGCAGCCCCCGGTATTGCTCCTGCGTCATCCCCTCGGCCTCGGCGAGGCGGTCGGTCGAGACCTCGCTCAGCCCGGACCGGTCCATGTCCCTGGCATAGGTGTTGAGCGGCCAGCGGGTCTCCCAGGCGTTGACGCTGCGCGCCAGCGGGACCGCGTTCGCGATCGCGTCCTCGACGCCCGCGACCGTCTCGTCCGACCGGCGGTCGGCGCATTCGATGCCCGCCGCCTCCAGCTTCTCGCGAACCGACGAAAACGCGGCCTTGGCGGCGTCCCCCGCGACCTCCCAGCCCGCGGTCTCCAGCACCGCGATACGGCCCGGCCGTCTGGCGGCGGGGCGCACCATGGGGCCCGAAACCCCCGGATAGCCGGGGTCGCCGCCGCATCGCGCCGATATTGCCCGCGCCACCACCCAGGTCTCGTCGATGGTGGCGGCGATCGTCCCGGTGCAGCTCTGGCTGAATACGTCGAAGCTGCCGCCCCGGTTGATGCCGCCGACGCTCGGCTTGAAGCCGAATACGCCGCAATAGCTCGACGGGCGCAGGATGGAGCCGATCACCTGGGTGCCGAGCGCCGCGGGCACCATGCCGCAGGCGACTGACGCGGCCGACCCGCTGCTCGATCCGCCCGGCGTGCGCGACAGGTCCCACGGGTTGCGGGTGCCGCGCGGCTCGGTGGCGGCGAACTCGGTGGTCACGGTCTTGCCGACGATCACCGCGCCCGCTTCGCGCAAGGCCGCGACCGCCGCCGCGTCGCGCTTGCCTTCCCAGCCGGCGAAGAGCGGCGAGCCCTGCTCGGTCGCCATGTCGGCGGTCTCCATGATGTCCTTGATACCGACCGGCATTCCGTCGATGGCGGACAGCGGCCGGCCGTCCTTCCACCGCGCCGAGGCTTCGTCCGCCGCCGCGCGGGCGGCATCGCGGTTGACGCTCACGAATGCGCCGACCTCTCCGTCGTCCGCCTCGATCTGCGCGATGCAGCGTTCGAGAAATTCGCGCGGGCTGTCCTTGCCGGCGGCGAAGGCCGCGGTTGCCGTGAAGTAGGACCGGGATTCGGGACGGGTCATTGCGATGCCTTTCCTTCGGGGACCGCCGCGCTATTCGATCATCCTGTTGGGCAGGAAGAGCGCGATCTCGGGGAATACGACGAGTACCGCCATGCATACCACCATCGCCGCCCAGAATGGCATGATGCCGATGAAGATGTCGCGCATCGGCACGTCCTCGGCGATCCCCTTGACGACGAAGACGTTGACGCCGACCGGCGGGCTGATCAGCCCCATCTCCAGCACGATCACCATCAGCACGCCGAACCAGATGGGATCGTATCCCAGCTCGACGATCAGGGGATGGACGATGGGGAGGGTCAGCACCAGGATCGCGAAGCCCTCAAGAAACGTGCCGAGGAGGATGAACACGGCGAGCAGAATGGCGAGGATGCCGAGCCGGGGGAGCTCCGTGCCGATGAGCAGTTCCGCGAGGTCGCTCGGGATATGGGTGAGCGCCAGAAACGGGTTGAAGATATGCGCCCCGATCAGGATCAGGAATGCGAAGGCGCTGGTCCGCACGGTCTCCAGCAGGGTGAAGTTGAGCGAAGAAGGCGAAACGCTCCGGCGCGCGAGCGCCAGCAGGAAGGCGAGGAACGCGCCGACCCCGGCGGCCTCGCCGGCGGTGAAAAAGCCGGAATAGATGCCGCCGATGGTGACGGCGACGATGCCGATCATCGCGGTCGCCCGCGCGGTCGTGCGGAACCGCTGCGCCAATGGGAGCACGGGTCCGGGCGGGCCGAGGGCGGGCCGGAATCTGGTCTGGATCGCGATGGCGACCATGAACAGAGCCGTGAGCAACAGGCCGGGGAGGACGCCCGCGAGAAACAGCCGGCCGATCGATTCCTCGGTCAGGATGGCGTAGATCACGAACCCGGTGGAAGGCGGTATCAGGATGCCGAGCGTGCCGCCCGCCGCGATCGCGCCGGTGGCGAGCCTGGGGTGGTAGGCGTAGCGCCGCATCTCCGGTAGGGCGACGCGGCCCATCGTCACCGCCGAGGCGACCGACGAGCCCGAAAGCGCCGCGAACCCCGCGCAGGCCGCGATGGTCGCCGAGGCGAGGCCGCCCCGCCAATGGCCGAACCAGGCGTAAGCCGCGCCGTAAAGGTCGCGGCTCATCCCCGACATCGAAGCGAGATTCCCCATCAGCACGAACATCGGGATGATCATCAGCTCGAAATTGGACGCGATGACGAAGGGCTCGCTGCCCAGCGTGGCGAACGCCGCCGGCAAGCCGTTCATCACGGCGATCCCGACGAAGCCCACCAGCATCATCACGATCCCGACCGGCATACGGATGGCGAGGAGTCCGAACAGCGCGAGGATGCCGATGACGCCGATCAGCGAGTTACTCATCGGATGCCCGTCTCGCGATCTCGGGGAAGCCGTAAGCCGAGCGAAGGCCGAGCACGACGAGAACGCACGCGAATACCAGCGACCCGAAGGCGATCACGAAATAGAACGGAAAATGCGGGATATCGAGGAGGTTGAACCCGCCGCCGAACTCGAGCGCGTCAAATCCCTGGCCAAGGCTCTGCCACGCGACGACGAGGAAGAACAGCCCGCACACGATGCGAACCGCGGCGTCCATGACGGCGAGCCTTCGCGCGGAGACGAAGTTGCCGATCAGGTCGACCGCGATGTGGCCGCCCGTCCAGCCCGAATAGGCCATGGCGAAGAACACCACGATCGTCAGCCCCGCTTCCGACAGGTCCTGGGTGCCGAGGATCGGATCGTTGAACTTCCGCAGCGTCACCGCGACGACGGTGAGCGCCATCAGGCACATCAGCATCGCCCCGCCGACGATCGCCATCAGGCGAACGCCCGCGCCGAGGGTTCCCGAAAGCCGCTCCAGGCTGGCGCGCAAGAGCCGGCGCCGGGATCAGCTTCCAGCCACCCCCATCGCCTTCAGTATCCTGCTCGCCGGTACGCCGCTTCCGTCGAGCGACTTGACCTGCGCTTCCCGGGCCGCCATCAGCCGCTTGACACCTTCCTGCAGCGCGGCGCCGCCGAGCGCGATGACCTCGTGCTTGCCCGAGTTGCGGACCCGGTCCAGGCCCCTGTTCCCGGCGCGCATGTAGAACCGCGCCGCGCGAAGGCTCATGGCCCGTCCCGTGGTGCGCTCCACCATCGCCTTGTGGGCGTCGGACAGCTTGTCGAAGGTCCGGTTGTTCATCACCAGGAAGAACGGCGAGCGTCCGAGCGGCCAGCCGGTGGTGTAGTACTTTGCCACCTCGTTGAACTTGAAGCTGACGATGGTGCTGGGACCGGTCAGCACGCCGTCGATGACGCCCGTATTCAGCGCGTTGTAGACCCGGTTGATCGGCATGAAGACCGGCACCGCGCCGAGCGCCTTGATCGCCTCGCCCTGGGTCTTCGAGGGGACCCGGAACTTGAGATCCTTCATGTCGGCGACCGAACGGATGGGCTTCTCGCGGGTCATCAGGACCTGGCGTTCGTTGGTCCAGAGCGCCAGCAGCTTGACCCGGCGGAACTCGGGCGCCAGCTCGCCCAGGGCGTTCCATAACGCGTTGGTCGCATCCGTCGACGTCGCCGCGATGCCCGGCAACTCGACCACGCCCACCCTCGGGAACAGCTTGGAGGTGAAGCCCGGCAGGCCGAAGGCGATATCCGCCACCCCGTCGACCGCGCGCTTGTATTGCGCGACCGGACCCTTGCCGAGCGCTCCGCCGGGATAAATCCGGACCCTCAGGTCTCCGCCCGACAACGTCGCCACCTCCTCCGACCACGGGCGCATGATGAAGCGGTCCATCGGATGCTTGGGCGACATGAAATGCGCGAGCTTGAGCTCGGTGGCGTTCGCGGCGGCGCCGAGGCCGGACAGCAGGCCCGCGGCGGCGGCGACGGCGAACGCCCCGCCCAGGGAAGCCCGGATTACGGCGGAAAATCTTGTCGGCATGGGAAACCTCTTTCCTGAACCGGAAGGCGCGATGTCGTTCGACTCGTCCGGTCGATGATCGAAACCGCGCATTGCCGTGTCAACCGCGCGGCGCAGGCCGTGACACTGGTGAGAAATGCGGGCTAGAGTGCGCGCGACGGAGGGGTGGCCGAGCGGCTGAAGGCGCACGCTTGGAAAGCGTGTATACCGGAAACGGTATCGTGGGTTCGAATCCCACTCCCTCCGCCACTCTCCTGTATTAACTCGCCGATCCATAAGATTTGATCATTACTCGATCATGTCTATTGCCGATGGATGTTATGCTTCAACGATCGATAGCATAACTCGACTTTTTCCTGCCTCGGTCTGCGTAGCGCCAAGGCGATTCCGCATCCCTCGCTTTGCGTATCCACGGGCGTGCGATACCATAATGCGTACGCTTCCTCGGCGCTTGGAGGTATCGAGGGACCGGGAAACAGGTAGGCGGACGGAACGATGTCAGAAGAATCGACGAACCCCGCGAGCTCCTCCGAGAGGCCGCGGTGGCTGGGCTTCGCTCAGCTTGCCCTGATCCTTCTCGCGGTCGTTGTCGCGCTCTACTTCGCCAGAGCGCCCGACCGCGTGGAACGCGGGCCGATAGCCGGTCCCGCTCAGGCAAAACCGGTCGTCGGTATCGTCAAACCGGCCGCGACCGTGCACGTGCCGACGCTCAAGCTGACCGGAACGGTCACGCTCGAAAGAAAGACCACGGTGGTTTCCGAGGTCGTCGGCCGCGTCGTCTGGGTGTCGCCGAATTTCAGCAGTGGCGGCTCAATCCCGGCGAACGAGGTCTTCGTCAAGATCGATCCGAGCGAGTACGAGCTTGAGGTCGAGGCCGCGAAGATGGCGGTGAAGGAATTGGAAGCACTTCCGAATGCGGATGCCGTGATGGAAGCCAAGCTGGGCAAAGCGCGGGCGGAGCTCGCGCTGGCGGAACGCCGGCTGGCGCGTACCGAGATATCGCTTCCATATGCGAGCCGGGTGGTGTCTTCCGATCTGGAGGTCGGTGAATTGGTGGGGCCGGCGGAAGACGTCGGTCGCCAGTCGGTATTGGGGGTGGTTTATAGACAGGGCGCGTTACAGGCCCGTGTGCCGGTCGCGCAACGCGATCTGGCCGCGCTTCACCCGGCGGTGGGACGTTCCGCGAGGGTCCGCGCCGGCGGAGCCGCGTTCGAGGCCAAGGTGGCGCGCGTGTCCTCCGTGGTCGCCCCCAAGACACGGTTCGCCGCGCTCTTCCTGAAGTTCGCGGAAGACGCTCCGCCGGAATCCCTGCCCCTCCCGGGAACCTTCGCGCATGTCGAAATCATGGGTCCCGGGCGCGACGGGGTCTACGTGCTGCCCGAGTCCGCGGCCAGGGAACGCGACAGGGTCTGGGTGGTGAAGGACGGCGCCCTCGCTTCGCTGGCGCCCGTCACGGTCGGGCGCACCGACGCGGGCTGGATCGTGGAAGCGTTCGATGCCGGCGACGGCGTTGTCGTGGGCGCGCTGCCGTCCGCGAGGGAAGGGCTGAAGGTCGATGCCGCCCAGGCCCCGTCGTCGCAATAGACCGGTCCTGAAATCGAGACCGTAACGCCAGCCACGCGCCATCGCCGGGGGCTATCGTGAAAAACGGACTGATCGCATATTTCGTCGGAAATCCCGTCGCCGCCAAGCTGCTGATGGTCTTCCTGATCCTGGGCGGCATCCTCGCGGGCCTGCACACCCAGGTCCGGCAGATCCCCGACCTGGATTTCCGCACGATCGTCATCACGCTGGCTTCGCCCGGGTCCTCGCCGAGGGAAATCGAGGAAGACATCAATCGCCGTATCGAGGAGAGCGTGGTGGGTCTCGAGGGCGTCGACCGGGTGGTCGGCGTCGCGTCCGAAAGCTTCGCCCGTATCGAAGTCGAACTCGAGACCTTCGCCGACGCCGATGCCGTCCTCGCCGATGTCGAGAACGCGGTCGACAGCATCGAGGGCTTTCCGCCCGCCAGCGCCGAGGCGCCGAAAATCGCGCACAAGAAACTGTCCGTCGAAGTCCTGACGCTCTCGGTGTCCTCGTCCACCCTGTCCGAGGACGGATTGCGCAAGGCGGCGGAGGACCTTCGCGACGACCTTCTGGCCCTGCCCTCGGTATCGCTGGTCCGCCTTCGGGGCACGCGTGACCGGGAAATCTCCATCGAGATGAACGAGGAGGAGCTGCGGCGCAACGGCCTGTCCATTTCCAACGTGGCGAGCAAGGTGCGGCGGTCCTCGCTCAACCTCACCTTCGGGGAATTGCGCACCGGCGCCGGCGGCGTGGTTCTCAACGTGATCGGGAAGCGGAGCCGAGGCGAGGAATTCGCGAACATCCCGCTGATCACCCGGCTCGACGGCTCGGTCGTGCTGCTCGGCGACGTGGCGCGGATTCGAGACGGCTTCGTCGACGAGGACATCCTGTCGGAGGTCGACGGAAAACCGACCGTATTCGTCCGGGTAGAGGCGGGCGAGGAACAATCGATTCTTGGAATCGCCAACGCCGTCAAGGACCGGCTGGCAACCTACCGGCCGCCGGCGGGCGTCGTGATCGACGTCTGGAAGGACGGTGTCGAAGGGATTCTCGACAGATTCTCCGGAATCATCCTGAACGCCGTAGTCGGGACGATCCTGGTGTTCCTCTGCCTGGTGCTGGTGTTCGACCTTCGCGTGGCGACGTGGATCGCGATGGGAATTCCCATCTCCTTCATCGGCTCGTTGTTGTTCTTCGGCGTTTCGGACCTGACCCTGAACATGGGAACGCTGTTCGCGTTCTTCCTCCTCATCGGCATCGTGGTCGACGACGCCGTGGTGGTGGGCGAAAGTATCGCGGCGGAACGGGAGAAGGGGAAGAGCGCGCGCGACGCTGCGATCTCCGGAGCGAGAGCCGTGTTCGGTCCGATCACCGTCGGCGTGCTCACCACCCTGCTCGCCTTCGTGCCGCTGCTCTTCGTGACCACCGGCACCTATCAGCTCGTTCAGGTGTTTCCCTATGTGGCGATCTTCGTCCTCCTGATCTCCCTCGTCGAGGCGTTCTGCGTCCTGCCGGCGCATCTCTCTCACGAGGGGCGCTGGAGTCTTTCTCCGCTGAGCGACATCCAGGAACGGATAAGCGACCGGCTTGCCGAGTTGCGCGATGCGATCGTCGCGCCGGCGGTGTCGTGGTCGGTGCGCCATGTCTGGCTGACATTCCTGCTGGCCGTCGTCTTCGTGATCGCCGCGCTCTGGTTGTTGCGGGCGGAGGTCGTCCGGGTGATCGTGCTGGACAGCGCCGCCAATGTGGGCAACACGATCCAGGCCGACTTGGAGTTGCCGGCGGGAGCCCCGTTCGAGGCCAGCGTCGCCGCGGGACGACGGTTCGTGCGGGCGGCAAACGCGATCAACGAGCAGCTCGAAGGGACCTCGATCGAATCGATCAGCCTGATCGTCGGCAACCTGGGCGGCGCCGCGGGGTCGCGAACCGGCCACGAACAGGCGAACAGGAGCCATCTCGCGTCGGTCAGGCTCCACTTGCACAAACGGCCGCTTCGCCAGGCCTCTCCCGAGGTCATCGAACGGCTGTGGCGCCAGAATGTCGGCGAAATGTCCGGGGTGGAGAAACTTTCCATTCAGACGACACGACTCCGGTTCAGGCCGGGGGCCGCCTACGCGCTGCTCCATGACGACCCCCGAATGCTCCGGCAGGCCGCGCGCGAATTGGGCTCCTATCTGCGCACCATCCCCGGCCTCTACGCGCAGTCGGACAGTCTGTCGCCGGGCAAGCGGCATTTCGAAATCCGCCTCACCCCGGCCGGGGAGGCGGCCGGGCTGACGCCGGCGATGATCGGCAAGCAGCTCAGGGCGAACTTTCACGGCCTGACGGTGCAGCGGATTCAACGTGGCCGGGACGAGATCGCGGTCGTGGTCCGCTATCCCGCCGAACGGCGGCGCAGCCTGCGGGAGCTCGCCAGCGAGCGGATCGTGCGGCCGGGCGGCCAGGAGATTCCCCTTTCGACCGTGGCCCGGGTCGTCGAGCGGCGGGAACTGGCGACGCTCACGCGTATCGACGGGAAGCAGGCGGCGCTGGTCAACGCGCATGTCGATTTCAGCAAGATCACCGCGATTCAGGCGAGGCGGGCGGTGGCGGAGAACTTCCTTCCCGGCCTGCTCGAAAAATATCCCGGCCTTTCGGTGGCGCGCGATGCCGGCGCCCGCGACGAAAGGGTGCTGCTCGAGACCATGGCGGTGCTGGTCCCCATCGTGCTGATCCTGATGTACGGCCTGATGGCCGGATTCCTGCGCAGCTACTGGAAGCCCCTCGTGGCGGTGATCGGGGTCCCGATGGCCTTCGCCGGCGGGGTGTTCGGGCATTGGGTGTTGGGCTGGGACCTGACGGCGATTTCGCTGTTCGGCATGATCGGCGTGGCCGGCGTCATCGTGAACGACGCGCTGGTCCTGCTCGACCGCTACAACGTGATTAGACGGGAGAACGACGCGATCCCCGCGATTGCGGCGGCGTCGGCCGCGACGCGGGACCGTTTCCGCGCCGTCTTCCTGACCTCGCTGACCACGGTGCTCGGGCTCTCCCCCCTGCTCTACGAGCGGAGCGACGAACTCCTGTTCCTGGTGCCGTTCGTGGTCAGCATGCTGGGTGGCCTCATCGCGGCGGGCGCGTTCACGCTGTTCGTTTTGCCGGCGCTGGTAATGGCCGTCGAGGGCCGCAGGGAAACCTGACGCCCGAAATCGACCCGAATTCCAACGACACTTGACGCCCGCGCGCCGAAGGTCCGAACTATCGGGCGATTGCCGCCTCGATAAGGGGTTGATCTTCGACCGCGATGACTAGCCAGCCGCAAACCCGTTTCAGCCGGATTCTGGTCGCGAACCGAAGCGAGATCGCCATTCGGGCGCTGCGCGCTGCGGTGGAGCTCGGCATCCGGACCGTCGCGATCTACTCGCAGGAGGACCGGTTCGCGCTGCACCGGTTCAAGGCCGACGAAGCCTATCTCATAGGCCGGGACATGGGCCCCATCGAGGCTTATCTCAGCATCGACGAGGTGATCCGGGTGGCGCGCGAGAACGGCGCCGACGCGATCCATCCGGGCTACGGCTTCCTGTCCGAGAACCCGGAATTCGCCGAGGCTTGCGCCCAAGCGGGTATTGCGTTCGTCGGCCCGCGCCCAGAGATCATGCGCAAGCTCGGCAACAAGGTTGCGGCGCGGGAGATCGCGCAATCGGCCGGCGTGCCCGTCGTTCCGGCGACCGGCCCGCTTCCCGACGACCCGGAGGAGACCGCGCGTCTCGCCCGCGAGGTCGGCTTTCCCGTCATGCTCAAGGCAAGCTGGGGCGGCGGCGGCCGGGGCATGCGGGCGATCGAGGACGAATCCGAGCTCGCCGACCAGGTCGAGGCGGCGCGGCGCGAGTGTCTCGCCGCGTTCGGCAATGACGAGGTCTATCTGGAAAAGCTGATCCGCCGGGCGCGCCATGTCGAGGTCCAGATCCTCGGCGACGATCACGGCAACCTCGTGCATTTGCACGAACGGGACTGCTCGGTGCAACGGCGCAACCAGAAGATCGTGGAGCGGGCGCCCGCTCACTCCCTCGACCCGGCGACCCGCGCCGCGATGCACGACGACGCGCTGAAACTCGGGCGCGCGGTCGGTTACAACAACGCGGGCACCGTCGAGTTCCTCGTCGATGCCGACACCGGGGCCTTCTATTTCATCGAGGTCAACCCGCGTATCCAGGTCGAACACACGGTCACCGAGGTCGTGACCGGCGTGGACCTGGTAAAGGCCCAGATTCGGATCGCCGACGGTGCGACGATCGGCACCCCCGAGAGCGGCGTTCCGCCGCAGGATACGATCCGGGTCAACGGTCATGCCCTGCAATGCCGCGTCACCACCGAGGATCCGGAAAACAACTTCATTCCCGATTACGGCGTGCTGACCGCCTATCGCGGCGCGACCGGCTTCGGCGTCCGGCTCGACGGCGGCACCGCCTATTCCGGCGCCCGCATCACGCCGTTCTACGATTCGCTGCTCGAAAAGGTGACGACCTGGGCACCGACGCCCGACGAGGCGATCCAGCGGATGGATCGTGCGCTGCGCGAGTTCCGCATCCGGGGCGTCGCCACCAACCTCGCTTTCCTGGAGAACGTGATCGGCCATCCGCAGTTCCTGGACGGCTCGTATACGACACGCTTCGTCGACGAGACGCCGGAGCTGTTCAGCTTCGTCGAGCGACAAGACCGCGCGACCCGGCTGCTGCGCTATGTCGGAGAGGTCATCGTCAACGGTAACGACGCCGTGGAGGGCCGGGCCGAACCGCCGACGCGCCAGGCGCCCGGCGTGCCCGAGACCGGGAGCGCCGATGTTCCCGGCGGATCGCGCCAGCGCCTCGACTCTCTGGGCCCGGAGGGCTTCGCCCGATGGATGCTGGAGCAGACGCAGGTGCTGATGACGGACACCACGTTCCGCGACGCGCACCAGTCGCTTCTGGCGACGCGCGTGCGCACGCACGATCTGGCGGCGATCGCCCCGACCTATGCGCGCCTCCTGCCGGGGCTTCTCTCGGTCGAGTGCTGGGGCGGCGCGACCTTCGACGTGGCGATGCGCTTTCTCGACGAGTGCCCGTGGGATCGCCTCGAACGGCTGCGCGCGGCGATGCCCAACATCCTGACGCAGATGCTGCTGCGCGCCTCGAACGGCGTCGGCTACACCACCTATCCGGACAACGTCGTCCGCTATTTCGTGCGCCAGTCGGCGGAGAACGGGATCGACATTTTCCGGATCTTCGATTCGCTCAACTGGGTCGAGAACATGCGCCCGGCGATCGACGCCGTGCTGGAGACCGGCAGGCTGTGCGAGGCGGCGATCTGCTACACCGGCGACATGATGGATCCCGACCGCCCAAAATACGACCTTGGATACTACGTCTCCCTTGCCAGGGAGCTGGAGGCGGCGGGAGCACACATCCTTTGCATCAAGGACATGGCGGGGCTGTGCAAGCCGGCCGCCGCGCGGACCCTGGTGGGGGCGCTGAAGCAGGAAATCGGCATCCCGATCCACTTCCACACCCACGACACCAGCGGCATTTCCGCCGCCAGCGTGCTGGCCGCCGTCGAAGCCGGCGTGGACGCGGTCGATGCCGCGATGGATTCGATGAGCGGACTCACCTCGCAGCCCAGCTTCGGTTCCATCACCGCGGCGCTGCGCCACTCAGAACGCGATCCTGGCATCGACCCCGGGACGGTGATGACGCTTTCGACTTATTGGGAACAGGTGCGCAACGGCTATCGCGCCTTCGAGAGCGACTTCCGCGCCGGCACGTCGGATGTCTACAACCACGAAATCCCCGGCGGCCAGTACACCAATCTGCGCGAGCAGGCGCGCGCGATGGGTATCGACGATCAGCACTGGCCGGAGGTTTCGCGCACCTATGCCGAGGTCAACCGGATGTTCGGCGACATCGTCAAGGTAACGCCGTCGTCCAAGGTGGTCGGCGACATGGCGCTGATGATGGTGACCAGCGGGCTGACGCCGGACGACGTCGCGGAACCGGGCCGTGAGATCGCCTTTCCGGAGTCGGTGGTCTCGCTGTTCGCCGGCGAGCTGGGTCAGCCCCATGGCGGTTTCCCGCGCGCCCTGCAGGACAAGATCCTCAAGGGGAGGGAGCCGATAACCGTGCGGCCCGGCTCGGCGATGCCCGACGCCGATCTCGAAGCGGGGCGAAAGGAGGCCGAACGGGCCGCGGAGCGTCCGATCGGCGACGCCGAGTTCGCCTCCTGGCTCATGTATCCGCAGGTATTCGCCGACTACGCGTCCCGGCAGCGGAATTACGGCGACGTCAGCGTCCTGCCGACACCCGTCTATTTCTACGGCATGGAAGCGGGCGAGGAGATCGCGGTCGACATCGAACGCGGGCGTACCCTGATCGTGCGTTATCTCGCGCGCAGCGAACCCGACCGGAAAGGCGAATGCACTGTCTTCTTCGAACTCAACGGGCAACCGCGCACGGTGCGTATCGCCGACCGCAGCGCCGCGGCCGCGGGTGCGGCTCTCCCCAAGGCCGAGGAGGGTAATGCCGGCCATGTCGGCGCGCCCATGCCGGGGATGGTGGTCAAGGTCTTCTTCAACGAGGGCGAAACGGTGGACGAGGGCGACGTGCTGGTCGCCATCGAGGCGATGAAAATGGAGACCGTGATCCGCGCCGGGCGGGGCGGCGTCGTCTCGCAAGTCGTCGCGCCCGCCGGCACGACCGTGGAGACGAAAGACCTGCTGGTCGTCGTCGGCGACGGCTAGGCCGCGCTCTTGCGCGCGAGCCCTTCCAACGGACCTGAGCGAAACCTCCGGAGACGACCATGTATCTCGCCAGCTTCCGCTACCGCGAGAGGGAATGCGTCGGAGCGCGGATCGACGACGACCGTCTGATCGACTTCGCGGGTGCGGCGACGGCGCTGGGCGGGTCGTGGGATTACGGCTCGATGCTGGAGCTGGTGCTGGGCGGCGCGGAAGCCGGGGGCGCCGCTTGCCGCCTGCTCGATGCCGCCCGCGCCGATCCCGCGGTGGAACGCATCCCGGCGGGCGATGTCGTGTGGCATCCGCCGATCCCGCGCCCCGGAAAGATCTGCGGCGTGGCGCTCAACAACTCGGCGTCGGATGCGCGCAAGATTTCCTCGCCCGACCACCCGATGTTCTTCCTGAAACCGGGCACCTGTCTGGTCGGGCATCTGCAGCCCATCGTCGCGCGGCGGCAATATATGGGGTTTCATCCCGAGCCCGAGCTGGGAGTCGTGATATCCCGCCTCGCCCGGAACCTGGACCCGGAGAAGGCGATGGATCACGTATACGGGTACACCATCGTGCGCACCATCCGGTGCTAACTATCTGAAAACAGGGTCGTTTTCTCTCCCAAACCGAGTTGCAGCCGGAAGAGGTCGTTATCCTTTGCTTCCCCGGCTGCAACCGCAGCCCGGAGAACGAAATTGCCCAGACCCAACCTCACCAACGCGCGAATCGCGGCGCTCGCGACGTGCAAGACCGCCTACGACATCCGAGACGGGAAGCTCAGGGGCTTCGGCGTCCGGGTGACGCCTTCCGGGCGCAGGCGCTTCTTCGTCCATTGCCAGCGCCGGGGCGAGCGCATCTGGAAGATCGTGGGCGACGCCGACGCGATGGACATCGCCGAGGCGCGGTCTCTGGCCAAGACCATGCTGGCCGCGATCCGCCGGGGAGAGGTAGCCCCTGCCCGGCCCGAGCAGGCCCTCTTCGAGGCCGTCGCCGAGACCGTGTTCCGGCAGCACGAGCGCCTGTGGAAGCCGCGCACGCTCCATGTCAACCGGTGCTACCTCCGCAACCAGATCCTGCCGCATTTCGCTGGCCGCAACGTCGCCGGCATCGACAGCCGGGACGTGCGCAACTGGTTCGCCTCGCTGGCCGCCACCCCGGTCGCGGCGGACCGGTCCATGCCCATCCTCTCCGTCATCATGCGGGAAGCGGAAGCGATGGGTCTCCGACCCGAGGGCTCCAACCCGTGCCGCGGCATCCGCCGCTACCGCAGGAAGGGGCGCGAGCGGTTCCTGTCCGACGCCGAGATCCGGCGGCTGTCGGCGGTCCTGTCCGAACGGGAGGAAAGCCGGCCCCGCCAGGTTGCAGTTGTTCGTCTCCTTCTGCTGACCGGGTGCCGCAAAAGCGAGATCCTGACCCTCCGCTGGTCCGACTACCGCGAAGGCCGCCTGTTCCTCCGCGATTCCAAAACTGGACCCCGCACCGTCTGGCTGTCCCGGCCGGCACGTGCGATCCTCGACCGGTTGCTGCGGGAGGGCCCGTGGATGTTTCCGGCGCCGCGGGCGCGAGGACCACGGGATTCGGATTGGCTGGACCGCTTCTGGCGGGATGTCCGCGCCGAGGCGGGCTTCGGGGACGTACGCATTCACGACCTGCGCCATACGCATGCCAGCATCGCCCTGAGAGAGGGCGCGACCGTCCTCGCGATCGGAAAGCTCTTGGGTCATGCCGATCCGCAGACCACCCTCAAATACGCCCATCCCGCCGACGCCATGATCGCCGATGCCGCCGAGACCGTCGGCGCCGTGCTGGAGGGTTGAGACGTGCCTGCAAGGGACCGAAGGAAGCTCACCGACGCTGCCATCGAGCGCCTCCGCCCCCGTGCGGGGGAATTTACCGTCTGGGACAGAAGCGTACCCGGCCTCGGGGTGCGGGTGCGCCCGACCGGCGGCAAGACCTGGGTCCTGCTGGAGGAGATCGGGGGACGCGCGAAGCGTGTATCGCTTGGGCCGGTATCGACGATGGCGGTGGCGGAAGCGCGGCGCGCGTGCCATCAGCGCCGGGCAAGACCGGAGCCGGCGGAGCCCGCCCGCCCCATGAGCGCCGTCCCGCTCTTCCGCGAGTTCGTGGAAGGAGAGTGGAAGGGGCCGCATTTCCACCGCTACAAGCCGGCGACGCGCAGGGGCGTGTCGTCCGCGCTGGAGGGACGGATATTGCCGGCCTTCGGATCGAGACCGCTGGACCGCATTACCCCGGCGCAGGTGCGGAAATGGTTCGACGCCGCCAGCGGAGCCGCCCCCGGGGGCGCGAACAGGGGGCTCCAGCTCCTCCGCCAGATCATGAATTTCGCCATCGCCCGGGGGCATATCGAGAAAAACCCGACACAGGGCATCCGGCCCAACCGACGCCGGAAACTCACGCGGTTTCTCTCGCGCGAGGAAATCGCCCGACTGCACCGGGCGCTGGACCGGCGGACCGGAGAAGGTGGCCGCCGGCAGGCGGACATCATCCGGCTGCTGCTTCTGACCGGATGCCGCAGGGGCGAAATCCTCGGGTTGCGCTGGTCCGAGGTCCAGGGGGACGGCATCTTCCTTGCCGATAGCAAGACCGGGCCGCGACGGGTGCCGCTCAACTCCCAGGCTCGAACCATCCTCGACAGGCAGCCGCGGACGGAAAGTCCCTTCGTGTTCCCTTCCCCGCTCGATCCGTCCCGGCCGCGCAGCCGCCAACTATCGATCTGGGACCGGGTTCGCGAGGAGGTCGGCATCGAGGACGTTCGCCTTCACGACCTTCGCCACACGCATGCCAGCCACGCGGTGATGAACGGCGTGCCCGTGCCCGTCGTCTCGCGCCTGCTCGGACACTCCAACGTGCGCATGACGCTCAGATACGCCCATCTTGGGGACCGCGAGGTCGAGGAAGCAGCGGAGCGCGTGGGGCAGGCCATCGGCGAACTCATGGGCCTGTAGGAATGCGAAGGAGCGGCAGATGATGTCGAACGGCGCGACCGTCGGGCGCCCACTTCGGTGCCCGACAGCGGGTTCTCCAGACGATTCATGATCGGTTGGGAACGTAGATCCTGCCCGCCATTCGGCGCCCGGGTCACCGCCAACTTGAACATCGGATCCGCGCGCAGGCCGTCGGCGCCCTCCTGGCGATGCGACATTCGATAGCGGTTGCCGTATGGCGAGCGCCATGCCATCTTGTGGTTGACAACAAGATGGATGGTCCAAAGTGCCAGTGAAATACACACCGGGTCAACTCCGGAGCGTGATAGGTATCTCACAACCGACTTATCGCCATTGGAAGAAGGCTTTAGGGCCACTTCGTCGGGAGGTGGGACATAGTCCATGTTTCACTGCCGGGGATCTGCTTGCTGTCGCAGTGGTACGTAGCCTGACGGCCGATTTTGCTATTCGCGTCGGCGCGATCTCAGCCGTTGCCGAAGCCCTGTTCAACACTTGCAATGTGGGGGTTTGGCCGGCTCTTGAGCGCGGCAAGCTAGTCGTCGATCTGGCAAACAAGGACCTAAAGCTGTTATCGGAGGCCGATATCATCCTTTGTGACGCAGCGGTATTGGTTATTCCGATCGGACCAATAGTCGGGAAACTGCGTAGTGCGCTACTGACTGAGGGGCAACTTGATAGTCAAGAGTCGCTTCGTTTTCCACCAACGCCGTTGCCATCGAAGATTGAGGCAGCGACGAGGCTATAGCTATGAATGCCGTTGACGTCATCGCTGAGGCCGCACGATCTACAGGCTACCGTGAAGAAGCGATCGTACGCGACTATCTATTCGCCGACGTCCTCGATCCTACAGACACGACCAGGGAGGTTGCTCTGGCTGCATTCACTCAGACACCTCCATCGTACCGATCAGCTGCTCTCGCCGCGGTATCGTTACCAGGGGGAGGTGACACGACAGAATTGGTGCAGGCGCATCGAGCCCTAGGTGCACCTCTTCTATTCGTCATTGAGGGAGAACAACTTTCACTCTGGCAGGTTCGCGGCGACACACCGCGCTGCCTATATAAGAACCTGCGCGTTGGGGATGTATCGGGAGTGTTCGAACGGAACCAGGAAGAATGGTGCCCCGACGCGATCCATCGAGCAAAATCGATCGGTGCCATCGACGAGAGCTATCAGTTGGACTTCGTGGATCTCGGTTTATTGCCGGCATTAGAAGGTGAGATTCATGCCAAACTTGATCGTCTAATAGTCGACTCGCTTGTCGCTGCGACCGATGACCAAGACGGAAGGCTACCAGAAACGCGAATACTTTTTCCGGTCCTATTTCGCCTGCTAGCTGCAAAAGTTTTGCAGGACCGAGGTCACCCCGACGCCGAGGGCTGGAATGTCAATAATCTAGTCGAGACATTGCATGGCATCGAATCTTACTATTCTCTTCCATCCGTAATGATAAGAGGTCATCGAAATCTACGGTCAGCCTTCTCAGCCGCTTGGGAATGTCTGCGTAAAGGTCTTAGCTTCGCCAATATATCATCAGACGACCTCGCCTTTGTCTACGAGAATACGCTCGTTACTCCCGAAACCAGAAAGCATTTTGGTACACATAGTACGCCGCGGCAGCTTGCCGAATATGCGGTGGCAAGATTAGAGCTTCATCGATATGAGCCAGACGCATTACGCATTTATGAACCATTTACGGGTGCTGGAACATTCCTTGTGTCAGCGCTTCGGCATATGCGGGAATTGTTGGCGGTCGAATGGAGCGACGCCCAACGTCATGACTTTCTTGTTGAACGTATTTCAGGTGATGAAATCGATCCTTTCGCCTGTGAAGTGGCAAAACTGTCTCTGATACTGGCAGATTATCCCAATAGGAATAGCTGGTGTATTACACAAACAGATCTTTTCAAAGATAATTTACTAATGGAGCACATGTCTGGTCGTAATATCATTTTGTGTAATCCGCCATTTGAAAATTTCAATGGCGAGGAACGATCTCGTTATCCCATCGCTAACACCTCCCTTTCCAAACCTACCTTGGCGTTAGAAGCGGCGCTTGCCGCGCACCCGTTTGCGCTTGGCTTCGTTCTTCCCCATTCATTCCTTACGAGCAAAAAATACGCCAGACAGAGAAAAAAAATCGAGAAATTATATGACCACGTAGAATTGGTGGAGTTACCCAAACATATATTTCGCGCTTCTGTCATTGAATCATCTCTCCTGATTGCCCGCAAGTCTTGCACAAGACAACCCTCTATGCTCAGTTTGCGGTCAACGGAGGTGTGGGGTCGTGATCGCACCGACTTCCTGAAAACCGGAAGGATCACGACGGCACGTAACGAGCAGCGTGTTATTCAGGATTTTCCTACCGGTGACCTTTGGATTCCAGCGCTCAAGGACATTTGGGACTATCAGAAGGCGCTACCGCGATTGGACGACCATTTCATCATTCACCGAGGACTTGAGTGGCAATCGGATCAAGATGCAGCTTGGAGCAATCACCGTCGAACCGGTTACAGGCGGGGATTCCACACAGCGCGCAAGTTGAAGCAGTTTCAGTTGCCGAAACCCGTATGGCTCGACTGTAGGGAAGAAAGACTACGAGGCGAGGCAATCAAGCTCCCGTGGCACCAGCGGAAACTTGTTGTAAATGCCGGACGTTTAAGCATTGGTCCGTGGCGCATTGCGGCAATGACAGACTGGGACGGATTGTTGTGCTCTCAACAGTTCTTTGGACTATGGCCGCGTGAGCATCTTTCAGATCGTCAGCTTCTGGCATACACGGCGACCTTGAACGGTCCACTTGCAAATGCCTTTCTCGCCACTCATTGGTCTGCAAAGGGCATTAGAATCTCCTCCGTTCGCCAAATACCGATACCTCCATTTCTACCATTACATATTGGAGAATTAGTGGCAGAATATGCTTTTAAGAAACGTGCAGAGAGCGGATTAGATTTGTTGGACGGCGAACAGCAAGAAGCTCTTGCAAAGATTGATGCGGAGGTCCTAAGGTCTTATGATTTACCCCTAAGATTTGAGCGGCAATTGTTGAAGTATTTTCGAGATGCAAAACGTCCTGTTGCACACAATTGGCAACACTGGGACGTAATGGATCCGACTCCAGGCCTTACGCTTGCAGAACGTACGTCTAGACGCTTCGACGTTCAAACCTCATGGATTCGTGAGGTCTTCCAGCCTTTGCCAGATGATGAAGCAGAGATACTGAGAGCGTATGGGGGATGAGCGATCGTGGATGGGTGCATTCTTGACACTAGCGTTTTATCCATTTGCTTGGATTCTTCACACTCGCGGCACGACGACATACAAACCGAATTTACAAAGATAGAGAAGAATGCAGTGTTATTTCTTTCCACGATTTCTTTGGGGGAGTTGGAATTCGGTGTGCGGCTTGCAAAGGTGTTTGGTGGGAGACCGCTGCCGGTGCTTGAGCAGATGTTGATCGATGCACGAAGGTATGGAATTCTGGATGTGACTAGCCATACCTCCGCATCTTATGGTGAATTGAAATCCAATCTTGCGGAGACCTATCTCGCGGACGCAAGCCGTAGGGGCCGACGACGTTGGGTGGAAGATTGGATTGATAAGACGAGCGGGAAAAGGCTTCAGATAGATGAGAATGACTTATGGATATGTGCTCAGGCCAAGGAACGCGATTTGTTGGTTGTCACTGCAGATAAACGCATGCAGCGGATCGCTGATGCAGACACGGAAGTGCGTCTCCGTATAATATGACAATCGGCAGCGTCGCGTGGGATATTTCGACTCGGAGAGGACTACGGGTCGGTGCCAGCCGCTGGTCGTGTTGAAGCCGCCGCATAGCCTCTATATCGAGACCCCCTTTTGGCTTGGACAGCAATCATGACCCTCCTTACTCCGAAATGTAGTGCATACACCATGCGCCACCATAGGCAACGCGCCACTGCTGCATTGAACTATTTCCGGAACGGAGTTTGAGTATCCGTCGTGCGCGGAGCGTGAAGAGACGTCCTCCAGCCGTTCCGAACGGGCGTCATCGTCCGGTGTGGGAATCACTCCCACCACCAACCCATCATCCCTTCTTCCACATACGCGTGGACATCCAGCTTGCCGTCGCCGAAACGGACGGTATTCACAATATCGTTCAATAGCTCCTTTTCATCGGACGCGTTTCTCGATCTCCACAGGGAGACGAACAATTCTGTCTCCCCGCCGTAGTGGTCGACGAGCGTCGTGAAAATCGCGTTCGTTTCGCCTTCGACTAGCTCCATCGCCAGTTCGTACAGCCGCTCGTCGTCGACGTCCTCGTCTTCGTCAAGACTTTCCGCGACGGTTTCGAGTGTGCCCATCCGACGAGCGAGCTCCCACAGATCCTCGGTGTCCACATTCAAGGAATCGAGATACCGAGAGAGGGGAACGTGTTCGGAAAAATATCCCCCGAGTTCCGAGAAATTCCCGGCCGCCTGGTAAATGCCGAGATACATCGCCAACAGGCAAACAGCCCGTAGCCTGGGCACCGTCCGGTCGAACCCGACTTCCTCGGACTCGGCTGCGCCGGTCAGACCCGCCTTCTCCAACGCGCCCCAAGATTCCCTGTACCATCCAAGTTCGGGCGTGTCGACGATGACGCAACCGTGTTCCCGGAAGAATCCCTCGACCTGAACCCACCGGAGCGATTCCCTTTCAGATGCCGAGGTCGTCATCGCTCCCTCTGTTGGGTTCGTCGTGCGCGATATCCAGCAACCGATTCATCAGAGAGGCGGTCAGGGCATTGGCACTCTCGGAGCCGGAATGTCCAACGTTACCCGCGGACCGAACGCTGTTGAGGATTTGCACGAATTTACTTTGCCGCTCCAACGGTGGAACAGGAAGCTTCAAGCTTTCCAAGCTACGAATGTTGACGTTGTAGTTTCCCGCAGTGGTCCGTGCCAGCCGTAAAATGGCCTGCCGCATCGGCGGTAGTTCAAGGCATGTCGAGACATATCCGGGGATTGCGCGCGCACTCGACGCAAGACGTAATCGAATAAGGTACGAAGCGTATGCTGCTTTGCGGCCATCGGTGAATACTGCGCATCTGCCTACATAATCCGGATTGCCGTTTGTACGAACGAACAAAAGGTCTCCTTGTTCCAAGAGGAGTGTTTCTGTTTCTCTTTCAGTAAGAGAAGTAAATTTAATGTCATGCCAATTGATCGCGTTTCCCAATACGTTGGGAATACGCAGGATCGGAATATCCCCATTGCGTGGCTCACTTAGGCATTTCCTTGAAGTGCCGTACCGAAATTCGTGGGCGAGTTGCGCAAGGCTCTCAATACCCCAACCCATCGGATTCTCGACCGGATCGCCGAACATCCTGACGAACAGCGCGGGGACGAATTCCCGCAGCCGGTCCTGAGCCTGCGCGCGCAGCTGCTCGATTTTCGCCGCCCGGTTCAGAATGCCGACGATCCGCTGTTGCTCATCGAGCAATGGAAGGGGAACAGGGAGCTCCGCAACATCTTTGGGATACAAGTGTAGCCCGGTTACCGCGCCCCTCAGCGCCGAGCGTCCCGCGTCGGAGTTCAACCACCAGTATATTAGCGCTGGCTCGATTCGGTCACGATTAGGACGCACAATAGTCCATTCGCCAACCGGTAAGGAACGTTCCACTTCCTTTTCTGCGAAGTACAGTTTGCTGCCGACATGAGAAGCACTATGTGCGGAATTTAGAATTAGAATGTCGTTTTCGTTTATCCACTTGGACGGGTATTTTAATGCAAAGTCGGTATCCACAAAATTGTCAAATTCACCAGAAAAACGTCGATCTGGTCTAACATCTTTAACCTTTAATACTGGATGTCCCGATGATCGCTTGTCCTTCTTCGAGGGTGTTTTCCCGTTGAAGACTTCCGCCACCTCACCAATGGGAACATTGGTGCCGCTCATTCTGCCGCGGGCTCCCGCACCGCCTCCGCCAACTCGTCGATCTCCCCCAATATCTCCGTCTCTATGGCTCGCAGCTCGTCCAGTATCTCCAGCGGATCGCGATGCTCCACCCTCGCCCGGCTCTGCGGCCGGTGGCGGTTGGCGCTAAGGTTGAAGTCGGCTTCGCGGATGGCGTCGGCTTCGGCGAACCACCAGTTTTCGGTCCAGTCGGCATCTGGGTCGCGGTCCCGCCATGCCGTCCATCCCTCCTCCCGGTCGCGGAACGCCTCGATCAGGCCGGGCAGGTCGTCTTCGTCGATGGGTTGGTCGTGGTTGGCGTCCAACTTGAAGCCGTCGTTCTCGGCGTGGAGGAACATGACGCGTCCGGTCGTCCCGTCCTTGCGGAAGACGAGCACCGAGGTCTTGACCCCGGCATAGGGGTTGAACACGCCGCCGGGAAGGGACAGCACCGCCTCCACTGTGTTGTTCTCGACCAGCTTGCGGCGCAGCTCCCGGTGCGCGCCCGTCGAGCCAAACAGCACACCCTCCGGCACCACGACGCCGCAGCGCCCGCCGTCTCGCAGGTGGTTCAGCATGTATTGCAGGAACAGGAGCTCCGTCTGCGCGGTGCGCCCGACCTTTACCTCCTCGACGATCCGGTCCTTGTCGAGCCGGCCGGAAAATGGCGGGTTGGCGAGAATGACATCGAAGCCCTGCACCGGGAGCCCGAGTTCCGCCTTTGCCGCGCGGTCGAGCGAGCGGGTGAGCGCGTCGCGGCGCAGGATGCGCACCCGATCGAGACCACGCAGCGTCAGGTTCATGGTGGCGAGGCGGACCATTTGAGGGTCCACGTCGGCACCGTAGAACGTCGCATCCTCCAATTGTTCGACGGCCTCCCTGCCCAGCATATCGCCCAGGCCGCGCCGGATCGTCTCGCCCTCCGCTTCCACCTCCTCGATGCCGGCGGGCGACGAGTTGGCGAGCCGGATATGATCCCACGCGGCCACAAGGAAGCCCGCCGTCCCCGCCGCCGGGTCGTAAATCGTCTCGCCAATCCTGGGATCGACCAGCCGGACCAGGGCGCGGATGACGTGGCGCGGCGTCCGGAACTGGCCGAGCTCCCCCGCCTGCCTGATCTGGCGGAGCACGTGCTCGAACAGGTCGCCCTTGGTGTCGGCGTCCACCCGCTCCAGCTCCAGGTCGTTCAACTGGCTCACGACCTGGGTGAGCACGTTGGGCTCGTCGATCACCAGCCGGGCGCCATCCATGAAGTCGGTGACGCCGCTGGCCGCGAGTTCGGCATGGAAGGGGAAAACCTCCTCCCGTACCCAGTTGACCAGCGGCGGCCCGTTCAGCGCCTGCGCCCAGGACGACCAGCGCAGGCGTTCGCGCGGCACCGTCTCGACGCCGGTGTCCGGCGCGTTGCGCGGATTGCGCAGCGCCCATTCGCCTTCGAAGGCGCTGACATGGGGTTCGGAGCCGGGCCGGCGGGCGGCGCGCACGCGGGCCGCATCCGCCGCCTCGTACATGTAGAAATAGATCAGGAAGCTGAGCTGTTCCGCGTTCTGGGCGGGGTTGGGATAGCCGCCGCCGTACAGGTAATCGCGGATGCGGTCGATGCCGCTTCGGAGCTCGGGCGTCATGGGCATGGGTGTGTTCTCAGGACTCTTCCTTGCTTTCCCCGAAGACCGCCGCATTGAAGCCGGCGATCAGCCGGGCCAGCGGTTCTTCGCCACCGAACACCCGCCGCGCCTGATCGTAGCCGCCCAGCGCGCTGAAAGGGTGCGCGTCGAAATCGTAGTCCCCGAAGGCGGTCATGGTCGTCGCGTCGGCTCGGGCCCGGCTTCCAATCAGTTTGGCCCAGCGCGCCTGCTCGGCATCGAAGTCGTGCGCCTTGTGCCAGGATTCGAACCGAATGCCGATCTCCGCCGCGCGGGCCTCGTGCTCGGGCGTCCTCACGATCCTGCCGTCCTCGTCGAGGGTCAACCATTCCCGGCTCGCCGGGTCGATGCGATCCCCCACGTCGAGCGTCAGCAGCGCCCGCGGGTCGCCGGTGCCGGTCGGCTGGCGCCTGGTCCCGATCCCACCGGGAATGTCGCCATCGTCGTCGCCGTGGAAATCCGTCACGCCCACGAAATCGAACATCGTGAAATCGGTCTTTTTGATGTGCGGCGCCTTGCGTGTCCCGCGACCGCGCATCTGCCGGTAGAGGATCGCACTTTCGGTGTAGCGTGCCATCACGAGGCCGACCACTTCCGGGCAGTCGAAGCCGGTATCGAGCATGTTCACGCTGACCAGGATCTTCGGGAAGTCCTCGTCCTTGAAGCGCTTGATGATGGCGGTGGCGTCCGGCGCCGGACCGCCGCCCACGTCGCTCACCACGAAATCGGCGTAGCGCACCGTCGGATGGGGTTTCAGGTCGGCGAAATGCTCGTCGAGCATGGTCGCCAGGGTCTCCGCATGGCGCCGCGTCACCGCGAAGACGATGGTCTTGCCCCAGCTCGGGAACCGCCGCACCCCGTCCCTGCCGGTGAAGCCGTTTTCCAGGACTTCCCGGAACTCGCGCACGATGGCGCGGTTGCGCTCGGGGATGGTGAACTTGCGTTCCAGCGCGCGCGGGTCGACGGAGATGGTGTCCGAGGCCGCGAACAGCTCTTCGAACTCGGCCCTCGTCGCCTCGTCCATCGCGGTCCAGTCGAGCTCGTCGCGGCGAACCGGGAACCCGCCCTCGGCGGCGGTCTTGACCGTCAATGCGCGGTAGATGCCGTAGGGCACCAGATAGCCCTCGGCGATCGCCTCGCGAAGCCCGTAGCGGAAGGTCGGCCTGTCGACCTCGAAGAAGCGGAGCGTGTCGCGGACGAACAGCCCGTCCTCGGGGTCGGCCACCTCGTCCGCCACGGCGGCGGTGCAGGGCGTCGCGGTCAGGCCGAGTTGGATGGAATCGAAATGCCGCAACACGCCGCTCCACTTGCCGTAGATCGAGCGGTGGCACTCGTCGGTGATCACCAGGTCGAAATAGCCGGGCGAGAGGTCGCGGTATTCCGCGATCATCGTCTGGAGCGTGGCGATGGTGATCCGCTTGGCGCGGTCGAAGCCGCGGCCGGGGCGCAGCACGTGGCAGGGGTAGTCGCGGAGATGGTCGGTGAAGGCGTCCTCGGCCTGTCCCGCCAGCGCGATCCGGTCGACGAGGAACAGCACGCGGGTGACGGCCCCGGCCTCGAACAGCCGCTTGACTAAGGCCGCCGCGGTGCGGGTCTTGCCGGTGCCGGTCGCCATCTCCACCAGCAGCTTGCGGCGGCCGCGCGAGACTTCGGCGGACAGCGTCTCGATGCACGCGATCTGGTAGTCGCGATCGACGATCCCGCGGTCGATTTCGACGGTCGAGAGGTCGCGGCGGAGCGAGCGCGCGGCGATCCGCCGCTCGAGATCGTCCTGTGCATAGAACCCCGCGATCCGGCGCGTGTGCGCGTCCGTCTCGCGGTCGAGGAACCGGACCTCCTCGCCGTTCGACAGGAAGACGAACGGCACGTCGAGTTGTTCCGCGTAGTGGCGGCCTTGGTCCTGAGCGAGGATCGGGTCGACGCTGGCACGCTTTGCTTCGAGCGCCGCCATCGGCCGTCCCGCGCGGTCGCAGAGCACGTAGTCGGCCAGCGTGCCGTCGGGGAGCGCGTATTCGAACAGGACGCTTGCGCCGTCCGTGATGTCCCAGCCGGCATCCTTGAGGAGCGCGTCGATCTTCGCGCGCGCGAAGGCCTCGGTGGTGCCGGTCATCGCTTCACGTGCGCCGACCGCGACGGCAATTCGGGCGCGGCTGTCACCGCTTGCGCCCCGATCTGGCGATGCGCTGGACCTCGGCACGTTGGAGGCGGAACTGCCTAGCGATCCCAGCCGGTTTCACACCCGCCTCCAGCGCCGCCCGGGCGACCCGTTCGAGACCGAGAGAGATCGCGCTCGCTCGTTTCCCGGCGGATGGGCCGGAACCGCTCCTCGATACCGCGTCTCTACGGTTTCCGCGACCATCGCCCGTTTCATTTACCGTCAAGCCGCGCCGCCGCACCTCCGCCGTTGCCGTGCGCAGCAATTCCTCCAGTTGAGAGTCGTTGAGATGGCGGAGCGACCGCGCAAGGTTACCCGGCAGGGCGAGTTTGGGCGGATCCATGTCGGTCGGCCCGCTTCCGGATCACCAGTTCATGCCGAGCCTGCCCTGGCCCGCTCCGGTTTCCGGTTCCCCGGATGCGGCATTCCTGTCCGGTGTATCCCCTGTCCGCACGCTCGCCGCCTCGCCCGGCTCCCGGGACGGATCGGTTTCTGAAGGGGAGCTGTCGCCGGAAGTACCCGCCGAGACGTTGGCCCCAGGAGACTCCGGCGCGTCCGGTGCACCGCCGTCGGCCGCCGAAGGAGACGCGGCCGGCGACCAGCGGCCGTCCTTCGACTCATACCGGCCCTGCCGCCCTCCCGTGTGCAGCTCCACCCGGATCGACGAAAGCTTGACCAGCCGTTCCGCGTCGGTTGTCGCACAGTTCAGGATTTCTTGCGGCGTAGCCTCCGGCCGGTCGCGCATCGCCCGTTCCACCAGGGCGCGCACCGTGCCCCGTGGCGCGCGCTTGCCTCCGCCCGCCCGCGGCCTGCCCGCCGTCCGTGCCGCGCGAGGCCTTCCCCGCTGCGGCCGAGGCGCCGGTTCCGTTGCGGCCCCGAGGGCTGCCCGAATTTCCTTCCGGGCATCGGTCCGGCCGCGCGCGTAAGCCTCCGCCTCGATCTCTGCCACCAGCGCCGAAAGCCTGTCCCCCGCGCTCTCCTGACTCTTTGCCATCCATGCGTTCCCCTGATCGTTGCCATGATGCCGAGATGCGCGGCATTCCGTAGAGCGATAACGACCCGCGACGCCCGCCGCAACCGTGATGAACGACGGTGCCGAAATTCTCGTAGGAAGGCGCGACGGTCACCGCGAGAGAGGTGATTGCAGATTTCGACGGTACTCAACTATTTCGACAGCGGGCATATCACATTGCCCAAGTTTCAGCCCGGCTATGTCTGGAACCGCGTTCAAGTACGGGGGTTTTTCGATTTCTTCTACCGCCATCATCCAGTGGGTGGCCTGCGCCCGCAGCGGATGATCCGCCGGTACCCGGGAATTCAGATCCGCGTAGCTGAACAACCCATCGTCCCGCTCGTCCACACCCCGCATCGCAACCGCCGCAACCAATTATCACGGAATCAAGAAATCGCGAGATCGAGAGCCGTGGCACGCTGCTTTCTTTCTTCGAAAGCTCGTATCGGCTCGTCGAGAGGGGGAAGGATTTCATGAAATCCACTGTGCAAATTCCGAAACATCCGAGCAAGAATTCCAAGTAGATCGTGGACGTCCTTCTTATTCTCATGAATGTGCTGCTTCAGCCGTACCGTCGTGTCTCTACTATCGTCCAGGTACTTTTGATCCACTTCGCCTGCATTATGTTCGTAAACATGACGACGATGAAACATCAAAATAGTCTGCTTGCGCTCATTCTCCGAAATTTCAGAAAAGATGTCAATATCAAACCAAGTAAGCAGAATTTCTGAGACCTCAGAAAGATCGTGAAAGCCCTGCTTCAATAGCCGTTGTTTGCGACGTCGCGACATTGGAACGAGATTGGCCAATTGCATCCCTACCTGCCGGACAAAAGACTCGAACGCCGCAACAGCGTCCCTCAAGCAATCTTCCGGAAGACTATCTGCGTTCAGTTGCGCTCGAATTTCTGGGACGACACTATTCTCAAATTCCATTAGATCATTTCGCGTGCAACACATGGAGCAATATCCAAATCTACCCAAGATATCGTTGAACTCATTGCAAGCGGAACAATTGAATTTCTTCTGTTGACTTTCTTCAGATACGTAGAACGAGGGTCTTTCTTCGTCCTTAAACGCAGCATCGGCGACCGCATCCATATCAATTTCTACTCTGCCGTCTTCCTTTGAGTCGAGGGCTTCGAACAGAGTGTTACAGTAGTGCTTCACGTAGCGAAGCTGCGCTTCGGAGAGAAACTGATAAGGGGCAAACGACGCTGCACAGTACGGACAGAAATGGGGCCAAGGGCCGCTGCGCCAGTACCCTCCACAATGTGGGCATTTGTGACCAAAATAACCTTCGCTATCGGACGCAATTAGCACAGGAACACATTCAGAGAATGGCGGCGGATTCCACGGCTGTCCGATTCCACGAAGTTCAATGCATTCCACTACCACTCCCTGGGGAAGGGCGTAGACGCCAATCAAGGAATGAGGAACGGATCGACTAGACTTGAACGTTACCTGATAAGCTTGTCTTCCATCATCATCCGTCTTGAGATCGAACGTGATCTTACCACCAGAGTGGCTCACTTCTACGAAGTCTCTGCTCATGTCTCGCCGTTACTCCCTAGCTACATGGTTATTCTATGCTAGCCCACGAGAATGTTCCAGAAATCGCACAGATTTTACCGGTGGCGACGGCTGGATTCCACACGAATATCAGGCTTATGAGGGATTGAAGGCCTGGGGCATGAGGTCTCCGACACGATCATTTGGATGTCTGGCGGCGATGACTTCGAGCGTGCCCTAAGGGGCTGTACAGCTTCACCGGAAGAGCCTCACGAGCGCGTAGCGCTGGGTACTGTGCTTCCGGGGAACCGCTTGCTTGAGCTTTTCCAGGTTCGTCAGCTTCCGGCGAACGGCGGGCAGGTAAGCGGCTTCGGGCACGTCGATCAGGCCGAAGTCCAGCTTGGCATCGTGCAGGGAGAGTAGGAAGGTCGCGACGTGGCCGGTCAGCCCGCAGGCCGCCGCCACTCCTTGAAACGGCATGTCGGGGGTTACGAAGAAGGTGCGTCCCCACCGAACCGTCCCATATCGAAATCGTCGCCGAGGTGGATAGCCGCGCCCGTCGCTCGACGTAACGACCATCCGCTGCCGCCCCGCGCGATCCCGCGTATCTTCCGGAAGAGAGTTGAGAGAAGCCTTGAGCCGGTCGGCGTTGGGGTGTCCCGGGGAAGGACATCTCCTCCGCCATCCACCACCGGCACGAGGAGACGGAAACATGGCGACAGCGCTGGCGATGCCCGGCAACACTGCGGACACCTTCCTGGTACATTTCTTCGGGACCGGCCTGGCCGACGATCGCTATGTAGTCGAGAAATTCCGGGCGCGCGCGGACGGCGACATCGTACCCATCCCCGCCGGGCCGACCGGAACGAACGGCCGCCGCGGGAAGGCGAAGCACACGATTGTCTCGCGCGAGCAGGCGGAGGCGATGCGGCCCGACCGCACGGAGATCATCATCTGCACGGGGCTCAGCACCCGCGGCGGTCGCCAGGCGTGGGGGAGCGTAGCCGCCGGTCTCCTGTGCGACCGCAGGCAGCGGGGCTGAGACGCGGTTCTCCAGGATGCCCGGCCGGCCCCCATCCGGGTCGGCCGGGCGTCCCTCTCCCCTTTTCCCACGGCAATGAGGATGCTCCCATGTGCGAGCAGCAGGACATCGAGGCCCGCCGCGCGCGCGACCTGCAGCGCCGGCGTCGCCGGGCGGCCGAGCGCCGCGCCCGGGGGCTCTGCGTAAAATGCGGCAAGCGTTCGCCCGAGCCGGAGCGCAGCCAGTGCGGGCCGTGCGCCGGGAAGCGGCGGAAGGCCGATCTGGAACGCCACCATCGGCGGACCGCCGAACGCACCGCCCTGGGTTTGTGCCCCAGATGCGGCAAGCGCGAACCGGCGCCCGAGCGGGTACTGTGCGAGCCCTGCGGCGAGAAGCGGACCCGCGCGAGCCGGACCCGCGATGCCCGGCTGCGCGCCGAGGGAGTTCCGCGCCGCGACCCTGTCCGCGCGAAAGCCTACGAACGGAAGAGGTCCCGCTGCGAGCGTGCCGCGCGCGAGGCCGCCGGCATCTGCACCGCGTGCGGCGCGACGCCCGCCGCCCCGGGCCGGGTTCGCTGCGAGCCATGCCTCGAGAAGCGCCGGGCGGCGGACCGTGAGAAATACGCCGCCGGCAAGGCTGCCGGGCTGCCCTATGGGGGCTCGAACATCGAGGCGAAACGGCGCGGCGCCCGCGCCAGGAGCAAGACGCGCCAGAAGGAGCGGATCGAGGCCGGGCTGTGTATCCGCTGCGGCAAGCACCCGCCGGTCGAGGACGGGACGACCTGCCAGACTTGCCGTGACAAGAGGCAGGCGGCGGAGCGCCGGCAGTACCAGGATCGGCGTACCGCCCGGCTTTGCACGAGATGCGGGGGGCCGGCGATCAACGGCCTGTCGCGCTGTACCCCATGCGCCATCGTCGAGGAGGCCAGCCACGATCCGGAGCGCAAGAACGCGCGCTCGCGCAAGCTGTATTCCGAACGGAGGGCCCGGGGGTTGTGTACATCCTGCGGGGCGCCGTCACAGGGAGCCAGCCGATGTGCCCCGTGCGCGGAGCGCAGCTATCACGGCTCGGCGCATTTCAGGGGCATCCCGGTCTGGGACCCGACCTGGACGGTGATCGAGCTGGACACGGGGCGCGCGCACGGCCCGTTCGACAGCGAGGCCGACGTCGCCCTCTGCCTGGTCTTCGAGAAGCTCGACCGCGACCGGGTCGAGATCGTCACCGACGCGAGCCCGATGGCCGCGTTGACGTCCTGGTCCTAGAGCCCGGGAGGCACGTGCCGTCGGCCAGCACGCGGCGG
This sequence comes from Alphaproteobacteria bacterium, assembly GCA_965202835.1. Classification (GTDB taxonomy): domain Bacteria; phylum Pseudomonadota; class Alphaproteobacteria; order MPNO01; family MPNO01; genus MPNO01. The sequence goes on from CBDBCA010000006.1 coordinate 857,974, forward strand.
AACACCGGCTCGCCCATGCCGAGACGCTGCCGGGCTGCATCCGGGAGTGGCGGGATCCGGAGCAAACGGTTCGCACCGTGCCGGCGTTGCCCGGTTCCGGGTGTTCGCGATCGCGTGGTGCGCCGGTCGATCCGGGTCTTGCGTCGTTTGCCGGTCTTGGTCAGGTGGACGTTGACGGCGATGTGCGCGGTGACGGCGCGCCCGCGCTGCGCATCGACGGGCGGCCACGTCATAGCCTTTGTCGGCGCCGATACGCATGCGAGCCCCGCGGTGATGAACGGAGTGCCGGTACCGGTGGTATCTCGGATGCTCGGCCATGCCGATGTGGGCATGACGCTACGTTACGCCCATTTCGGAGATCGCGAAATCGAGGCGCCTGCCGAGAGGGTCGGTCGGGCCGTCGCGAGATCATGCGCCTGGATAGCCGCTGATCGGAAATCGTGGTCGATCAGCACCGTCGCGGGCCAGGTGAAATTTACCTCATAGCCCCATTCTTTTGTGTTTCCTGCCGTCAACCGACGATTGCCTGTCTGGCTCGGCCGACACTTTCGGACACCTTATCCGCGCCCGTTCTCGCTCTATCAATGTCAGATAATGAACCGAGCTCTTGTTGTATCAACGCCAAGTGATAAACTAAACTCGTGCGTTCGGCTGTTGACAGTGCTATAAGTCTCGCGCGTACAAACGGCTCGATCTCCATTAACACTTGAATTGCATGGTCTCTCCTACTTTCTTCGCCAATCATTTGTCTAATTTCATCGATTTTTCCAACAATCTGATCAAATCTTTGCACCGTTTCTCCGCTAACTTCCCGCTGTTCTATTAGCAACATGAGTCTCAATGCAAAGGTATCTATTTGAAAGGTAAGGAACCCGGGACTATCCTTCGCCCTTGCGTAGGCTGTTCGAATTAAGTCCTCGGCCATATATAGATCGTCTGCTGCCGTCATTAGTATGGAGTACTGCAACCAAAAGAGTGGCTCTTTATTCACATCAATATCCCGCCTCAATTTTTCGTACAAACCAATCAGCAATTCAATTCTGCGAGGCTCTTTCACCAATGCTCGATTTAAGATAGAGAACCTCATAAGACTGCTTAGTATTCCTTGATAGCGTTTTTGGTGCTTTCTCTTTACCGCCTCGACTATTATTGGGTACACCCCATCCAATATGTCAGCTGCTGCTATATGAGTTTGAATGATATATTCTGAAAAAATAGGAGACCTTACATGGACCTGATCGTCATCCAGTCGAAAAATTTCAGTAGCGATGGCTCGAAATCTCGCCATAGCGGCATACGCGTCACAATTGGTTACGCTGCGTAAGAAACCAGGATCTACCTCATGTCCGGCCCATCTCAACAAATGGCTTGCTACAATTATCTTCCGAATTTCAGAATCATCCATCAAGGGTTTGAGTTCGTCTGATATTTTTTGTTTGATCTCTGAATGATCATATAGCGTAGTTACTACTTCACGAAAATCTTTACAGTTTCGAATGCCTTCTTCCAAATTCTCCGTCCGTATGCCCGATTGATCCAACAGCACACAAAATTCTTCCAAATCGCTTCGACTTACTTTATTAAGGTTAAGACGCTGTATCGGAGCAGGAAAGCGATTTTGTATTTCATGCAATCTAACGTCCTGTATGCCAGTGCGCACAGCAACAATCACCTTTGCCATAGGAAGGCGTTCTTTCATCTCGTCGATAATATCTCTTGCGGAATCATAATCATCGAACATTAGTACGGCTTCTTTAATATCACGCAACACTGCCACATCTTCTGGCAGTAGCGTTGTATTTGTTCTTGCTAAAAAACATTTGTACTCTTTTTGGGCAAGTCTGTGAGCGAGAATATAAAGGAAAATAGATTTTCCATTTCCCAAAAGTGAATGCAGAATTAACGTATGTGTGTTATCAAGCAACGCGGCAGCCTCCTCGGCCTGAGCTCGACGGGCCACGATATACTCACTATTTGGTAGAGTCGATAGGCAGCGTCGAAAATTGAATGTTCCGTAAGTTACGAGATTCAAAATTTCCAATGCTGTGGGAGACGAAAGGGATTTTTTGTCCATGAGTGGATCCAAATATCGAAATGATCGTAAGGTGTGAATGTTGCCTGTAGACGTTGGCTCCGAAAGGTTCCTGCAATGGTCAGAGAAACCTTCTATTCCTACAGGCAGCACTTCACCATAAGGGGCGATTCGGCGAGAGAAAATAGCATCAACTGTGCCACTGGTAATAAAATATGTCTTTTCTGTTGTCTCTCGATGCTGCAATAAAATTGATGAAATATGGTAGTCCCTCAGGCTATATCCCACAAAGATACACATTTGACAGAATCGGAGATCGTGAATGAATTCGTCGTACCACAAGGATTTTTCAAAATGTTGCCGTACATACGAACTTTCCGTCAGCACTAGCTGTTCCAATATATTATCTTGATTAGCAAGACGAATCATTCCATGTAAATGGACGATCGTCCCAGGGGCCATTCTGTTCGGCTTCGGGTCAGTGTAACTGAAACTGTTGATGTTTTGTTTCGAATTGTGATAATGTAATTCCAACCCATCGTCGTAGTTGGTGGTGTAGATGCGACGCCAAGGTTTCTGTAGTACGTTGACTTGATGTTCGTGTAGTTCCCGTACCGTGAAAAGTTCGTACAGCATTTGGTACAAATTCAATTTCTCACGAGAATTCACTTCTTCTGCCAGAGTTTGAAAGTCGTAGAGATTTTCGTCCACGCTCAATGCGTGAGCAAGTTCGCGTTTCAATTCTTCTCCCGTTGGGATTGCATTGCCGCGAATGTTGATAGCGTTACGTGAAAAGCCGGAACCAAGGAACAAAATAGACTCAGCTGTACGAAGTTCCTTTAGTTGGTCAATGCTCATCTTCTTTCTGTCCCATTTACGGCCAAGTAAACGTTAGCTGTTCGATACCAAAGGTAAAGAAAGCAGTAGAGTGGTTGCGACGCGGTAGGAATCTAGCACTGCGCGCTCCTTGGTGCAATCCAGTGTACCTCACATGATTACCAGCCCAAGGGCGGCTCAGGTGCATCACGGCTCGGGGCACGATCGTGCCGAACATTGAGGTGGCCCCACCTTTTCGGACAACCTGACGGCCGAGTTAAGGTGTATTCCGGTTGAAGTTCAGGCCGCCAGAATCCCCTTGAATCTCTCTTCCTGCTGCTGCTGTTGCGCCTGTGGGTATGTGGTCAAGGCGCGAAGCGGCTTGTCCATCATATCCACAGGCGTGTCGCCCCGATAGGCCTCGGCCGGCGTCCGCCCGCCGAGCGCCGGGTGAGGTCTCCGGGTGTTGTAAAAGCCGATCCACTCGCCGATGACGCGCCGGGCGGTGAAGCCGTCGGCGATGTCGTGCAGGTAGACCGCCTCGTATTTGAGCGAGCGCCACAGCCGCTCGATGAAGATGTTGTCCCTGCACCGGCCGCGGCCGTCCATCGAGATGTCAATCGGCGTTCAAAGTTGACCCCTGATCGGCGTCGAAGATTGACCCCTCTGTAGGTTGTCCCGGTAGTCAACAGGAGGGCCCCGCGCGGCTCCGCGTAGCGCCTCGCGATACGTGGAGCGGAGCCGGGTGGGAGGTGCCTGTTGACCCACCGGGGCAACCGGGCCGCGGGCACGGCGTCGCCGGGTCGAGCCCCGTCAATCTCCCCGCGCCACGGGGCGAGAATCCGCGCTTCGGCCGGAGTCGCCGATGGTATCCTGCCCCCGGATCGGCCGGCGCTGCGCGGGCGGGGGAGGCGCGCGGCGGCGGGTCTTTCGGACATCGGTCCGGCGGCCGGGGGAAGGGGAGCGCGCGATGGCGTCTGGCAACAACGACGGGAAGGGTCGGCCTCCGGCGGGTGACGACGACCGGAGTCTCCTGTTCGGCGTGACGGACGACGGCGGAGATGCGGGGGCGGGCCCCGGCGTTCCGCCCGGGGCCGGCGAGACGCCCGCGGAGACCGCCGCGGCGCTGGAGGAGATCGCCGCCACCCTGGGACGGCAGGAAGCGCGGCTGTCGGCGCTGGAGGAGATGCTCGCGGCGGAGCGTGCGTCCGGATCCCGACTTTCCGATGTCGCGACGCAGATCGTGGGGGCTGCGGCGAAGATCGCCCGGGCGGCGGAGGCGGTGGCGAGGATCGAGAAGACGACCGCCGACGCGGCCCGGTTCACCGGCGACACGAAGGAGGCGACGGGCGTTCTTCATTCGGAGGCCGGCAAGCAGATCGCGGGTCTGAAGGAGGGGCGGCGCGAGCTCGACGCGGCGGTGGCGGAGCTGGCCAGCCGGGCGGAAGGGCTGAAGGCGCGGGAGGACAGGCTGGGCGCGGCCATCGGGGAGCTGCGCGCGGTGTCGAAGCAGGTGAGCGGCCTCGCGGACCGGGTCGCCGCGCGGCTGGAGACGCTTTCCAACAATTATTCGAGTTGGACGGAGTCGGCGGCGGCGCACGGGCGGGCGATCGCGGCGCTGTCGAAGGACCTCCGGGACGGCGGCGCCCGGATTCGGCGGAGCGTCGACGAGACCGCGGAGGCGCAGCGGGAGCTCTCCGCGAGGATTCTGGGCAACGTCGAGGACTACGCGCGCGAGAACGAGAGCTTCCTGAAGCGCTTCGCGGCGGGCGGCGAGAAGGTTCTCGGGGCCATCCGGCGCGAGCGGAAGGCGGTGCGGCGCTGGACGGTGCCGGCGCTGTCGGCGGCCCTGGTGGTCGCGGTTCCGTCGTTCGCGGCGGTGGGCGCGCTGGCGCAGAAGGAGTTCCGCTTCTTCGAGCCGTACGACGAGACGGGCGGCTGGAAGCAGCTGATGTGGGACCGCCATGGCGGGCGGGTCAAGGCGTGCCTGATCGAGTCCGAGCGCAGGGGGAAGGTTCTGCGTTGCGAGCTGCGGGTCGACGGCAGGGGATTATTCGGAACGCCGGCCGATGAGCTCCCGCCGATCCCCGGCGAAGGCTGACCGTTGGTCGCGAGCCTGAGCGAGGTGGGCTCGACGGCGACCACGGTGGCCTATTTCGCGCGCGAGGGCTATTACGCGAAGGACGACCGGAGGCACTACCTGGCGAGCTTCTGGCACGGCGGCGCGGCAAGGGCGCTGGGCCTGCCGAAGCATGTTTCCTCCAGGGTGTTCGAGAAGATCCTCACGGGCTTCGTGCCGGGGACGGAGATCCGGCTGGGCCGCGCGCGGGACGGCGAGCACCAGCACCGTCCGGGGCTCGACCTCACCCTGTCGGCGCCGAAGTCGGTGTCGCTGGAGGCGCTGCTCCACGGCGACCGGCGAGTGGTGACCGCGCACGACCGGGCGGTGCGGGCGACGCTGGACTGGGTCGAGGCGGAGCTGTTGCAGACCCGCGGCTACGACCCGGCGACGGGTCGGCGCCCGCGGGTGGCGGCGGACGGTCTGGTGGCGGCGACGTTCCGCCACCTGACCAGCCGGGACCAGGACCCGCAGCTCCACACCCACTGCATCCTCGCCAACATGACGCGCAACCGGGCCGGCGAATGGCGCAGCATGGAGCCGACCGAGATCCGCCGGAGCGTGAAGCTGATCGGGGCCTATTACCGCCAGGAGCTGGCGAGCCGGCTGATCGGGATGGGGTTCCGGATCGAGGCCACGATGATCGGCGGCGTGCCGGGCTTCGAGATCGCGGGCTATCCGCGGGCGCTGCTGGAGGAGTTCTCGTCGCGCCGGCGCGAGATCCTGTCGTGGCTGGAGAAGCACGGCCTTCCGTTCTCCTCGGCGCTGACGCAGCAGGCGGCGCTGATCACCCGCGAGCGCAAGGTCGAGCGGGACCTCGACGAGCTGAAGGCGGAGTGGACGGCGCGGGCCGGGGCGCTCGGAGTTGCGCGGGACAGGAGCGTGGCCAGGCCAGGAAGGGGGCGGAGGAAGAAGGCCTCGAAGGAGACCGCCCGGAAGGCGGGCCGGCCCTATGTCCGGACGGCGGAACAACTCACCCCCGAGCCGCCCGGGCTGAGCGCGCGCGAGATCGTCTGGCGGGCGGTGGAGCACCTGGCGGAGCGCGCCTCGGTGTTCCGGGAGAGCGACATCAGGGCGATGGCGCTGAGCCACGCGCCGGGGCGGCACGGGCTGGCGGAGATCGACGCGAGCATCGCCGGGCTGACGGCGGACAGTCATCTCGTGGAAGCCAACCTTCGGGGCGGGCGCTCGTTCGTGACCGGCGACGCGCTGCGTTCGGAGCGCGAGATCCTGTCCCGCATGCGGGAGGGGCAAGGGCAGGCCCGGGCGCTGGCGCCGGAGGCCCGCGTCTCCGAGCGTCTGGAGGAGACGACGCTCACCGAGGGCCAGAAGGAGGCGGTGCGGACGATGCTGCTGTCCGGCGACCGGATCGTGGCGGTCCAGGGCGCGGCGGGGACCGGCAAGACAACGATGCTGCGCGAGGCGCTGGGTCTGATCGGCGACCGCCCGGCGATCCTGCTCGCCCCCTCGGCCGCGGCCGCGCGGGTGCTGGCCACCGAGACCGGCGCCCGCGCGCGCACCCTGCAATGGTTCCTGACCCGCTACGGCGACATCGGCAGCGCCGAGAAGATGGACGCCGCCCGCCGCGAGCACCAGGGCTCGGTGCTGGTGCTAGACGAATCCTCGATGGTGTCGACGGCGCAGATGGAGCTGTTGATGCGGATTGCCGAGAGGCTCCGCATCGCGCGGCTGGTGCTGGTGGGGGACCGGGGCCAGCTGCGCGCGGTGACCGCGGGCGAGCCGTTCCGGGCTCTCCAGGACGCCGGGATCGAGACGGCGGAGATGGACGAGATCATGCGCCAGGAGGATCCCGCCCTGAAGCAGGCCGTCGAGCGGCTCCAGGACGGCCGGCCGGCCGAGGCGCTGGGCGGGCTCGCCGACGTGTGCGAGGTGCCGCACGAGGCGCTTGCGGCGACGGCGGCGCGGCTCTGGCTGGAGCTCGATCCGGAGAAGCGCGCCGGAACGGCGATCCTGGCGCCCACCCACTTCATCCGGGCCGAAATCCACCGCATCGTGCGCGACGGGCTCGCGGATGAGGGCGTGCTGCACGGGCGCGAGATCGAGATCGACCGGTTCGTCAACCGGCATCTCACGGCGGCGCAGCGGGCGGACGTGCGCAACCACGAGCCGGGCGACTTCGTCATCTTCCACTCGCGCGTGCCGCCTCTCAGGGTCCAGGAGGGGGATGCCTGCCGGATCGAACGCACGGAAGGCGAGTTCGTGTTCCTCGATCACCCCACCGGGCGGACGATCCGCATCCGGCCGGGCGACAGCTGGGTGCGCTACCGCTTCGCGGTCCATGAGACGGCGCGCATCCGGCTCCGGGCGGGCGACCGGATCCGCTGGACGGCGAACGACAAGCGGTACGGGCTGGTCAACGGCGGCGAGGCGGTGGTGGAGAAGATCGGCACGCGCCGGGTGCGGTTCGCGCTGGCCGAGGGACGGACGCTGACGCTATCCCGCGACGACCCCCGGCTGCGCCATCTCGACCATGCCTGGAGCTCGACGGTGCACGCCGCCCAGGGGATGACGCGGGACGCGGCGATCGGGGTGCTCGATACCGGGCACGGCCGTCTGTCCGGTCAGGCGGCGCTCTACGTGGAGGCGAGCCGGGCGCGGGAGCGGTTCGTGCTGGTCACCGACAACCGCGACACCCTGGCGGAGGCGCTGGAGGAGAACGACGGCGCCGGCATGACGGCGCGCGAGGCGGTCGGTGAGGGGGTCGAACCGCCCCCCGCCAGCCCCGGACACCGATCCGGGGGGACGGTTGCCGGCATGCTGCGCGAGCTGCGCGACGACTGGCGCGCGCTCACCGCCCGGGCGGAGGCGGAGAATGCCGAGCTCAACCGCATGGAGGGCTACGCGCGGATCGTGACCGGGGCGGCGGCGGCGGAGGGCCACGACCTGCCGGCGGACCTCGCGGCCTTCGCGGCCGAGGTGCGGCGCCGCGACGCGGAGATCGCCGAACGGCGGAGGGCGGAGCTCGCCTTCGTGCAGCGGGCCGACCGGCACTGCCGGACGCAGCCGCTCCTGCGATGGGCGGCGGCGGAGCGCGGCCGGCCGGTGTCCGAGCTGCCCGAGCACGCGCGATGGCGCGCCGACGGTGAGGCGCTGGCGGAGACCGGGCGCGCGTTGCGGGACGGGAGGGGCATCGCCGGCCGGGTCGCGGCGGCGCTCGGGCGGATACTGCGCAGCGTCCGCCTCGACGACGCCATCCGGTTCGGGGAAGACGCGGTCGCCCACGAGACGGTGGCGCGCGCGGCGGGGATCGAGGCCCGCGACATGGCGGGGGCCGAGACCCTGGCCGAGCGCGCGCGGGCCCTCGGCGGGGACGGTCTGCCGGAAGACCTGCGCCGGACGGTGGCGGCATGGAGCGCCAAGACCCCCGCGCCGGAGCCCGCGCGCCGGGAGGTCGAACGAGACCCGCGCCACGAGGCGGCGGGGCGCCGGATCGAGGGGTTCCTGCGCGACTGCCGCGACCATGCGGGCCGGGCGGCCGCGCTCGGCCCCACCGACCGTGGCGCCCGGGAGGACGCGACGCTGGACGGGTGGCTTCAGCGGGCGAACGAGCTCCGCCGCGACGGGCTCCGGATGCTGGGCGAGGGCGCGGGCGTGAGCCTCGACGATCCGGCCCGCATCCGGCTCGCCGGCGCGGACGACGAGCGCGAACGGGTGCGCGATGCCGTCGACGCGCTGTCCGGCGAAGCGCTTCGGCTCCGCGCGGAGGCGTTCGTGGGCCTCCACCGTAACGTCGAAAGCGAGGCCCGGGAGGCCGGCTGCGATCCGGCCGACCTCGCCGGCTGGCAGTCCCTTCGAGACCGGGCGGAGGCGCTGCGGGACGAGCCGGGGCTCGCGCCGGAGGCGAGGGAGGCCGCCCGCGCGGTGCTGGCCCACGATGTCCGCGTCGCGGTCGAGACCGCCCCGGTGGCGGAGTTCCTCGAACAGGGCGCCCGGCACCTGGACCGCCGCGCCGAGCTGGAAGGGGAGGCCCATGAGCCCCGGGTCGGGGCCGTCGCGCTCGATGCGATGTCGGCCTGGCGGGAGGAATCGGCAGCGCTCCGCGAGACCGCCCACTGCCTGCTGGGCGGCGGCGACGCGACGGAAACCCGGGCCGCATCGCGGCTGGAAAACATGCCGCGCCTGCAAGGCCGGGTCGGCGAGGTTCTCGACCGGCTGGAAGCGGTGGAGCTACTGGACGAGAGCGCGGCGTTCCGCGCCGCCGCCGAAACGGTCGAGGCCCGCGCCCGGCAGGCCGATACCCTGCCCCTTCATGCCGGGGGCTACGACCGTGCGACAGAGATGGCGAGGGAGATCGCCGGGCGGGCAGAGCAGGCGGCATCGGTGCGCCGGGAAGCGGGCGCGTGGCTGGAGCGCGACCGCGGCTGGAGGGAAGAGCTCGCCTCGGTGCCGGCGCTCACCGGGGCGGAGGGGCGGCATGCCGATCCGGCCGAACGGCGCGCGGCCGCCCATCTGCCCGCCGTGGCCGGGGCGGTGCGCCGCGAGACCGACCGGCTCGCCGGGCTGCCGCCGCTGACGGAGGGCATTGCCTGGACCGGGGACGCGCCGCTGATCGCGGGCGACCGGATCGCCTTCCGGGCCGAGGGCCGGACCTGGCAGGCGGCGGTGGTCTCCCCGGGCGAATCGGGCGGCGTGCGCGGCGGCGACACGCTCCGGCTCAGGATTGCGGACCCCGCGAAGGAGGCCACGCCCGCCGGGGGCCGGCTCGTCGAGATCGGCGCGAGCGCCCTCGCGGGGGGCGACTGCGTCCGCGCCCCGTGGTCGGACGAGGGGCTGCGCGAGCTGGAGCTCGCCCGGCAGCGTTCGGTGCCGAGCGGCGCCTGCCGCCTGCCCTGCCCGGAACCCGTCCCCGGAGACCGCATCGCCTGGACCGAGGCCGCCGGGCCGGCAGGCGAGGTGCGGACGATCGAGGCCGAAGTCCAGACCCGGACCGACGCGGCCGGCGGTTACGCGCTCGACCTCCGTGTGATCCGCGCGGCCGGCCCCGGCGCGCCCGAGACCGGGAGCACGATCGCGCGCTCCGCCGAGGCGGTCGCCGCGCGCGGCTGCTACCGCGAGCCGTGGAAGGACGAGGCGCGGCGCGAGCGCATCCTCGGCCCGCCGCAACAGGAACAGCAGACCCGGCAGCAGAAACAGGATCGTTCCCGGGACCGGGGGTTCAGCCTGTGACGGGGGTCCGGCAACAGCGCCCGGGTGTGCGTCCTCAACCGGCCGGCCGGCCGCGCGCCATCCACGTCCGGAACCGCCGTTCGAGCGCGGCGCCGAGCTCCTCGCCGAAGGTCTCGATCAGCAGCGGCAGGATCGCGGCCTCCCGGCCCTGCCGGACCATGTTGCCGAGCGTCTCGCCGAGCAGCAGCTCGACCGATTGCCGCAGCCGCGCGATCGCGCCGTGGCGCTCTCCCGCCTCGGCCAGCATGCCGTCGGCCAGCCGCTCCACCGTCTCCAGCAGCCGGCGCTGCTCGGCCTCGGACAGCGCCAGCGCAGGCGCCGTCGGCGCGGGATCGACGGCGAGCGCCGCCGCGACGAGATATTCGTTGATCGTCATCCCGCGCCGGAGCGCGATCTCGCGGATCCGTTCCCACTCCGATTCCCGGCACGAGACGGCGAGCCGCGCCGGCATCAGTCTTCCGACCCGGGCGCGGCGAGCGCGCGGTGCATCGCGGCGAGCGCCCCGAACAGCGACACCCCGGTTCCCGGAAGCGCCTCGAGCAGCGCCCGGCGCAGCCGGTCGAGCTCGGCCACCCGGTCGTACAGACGCCGCTGCTCCTCCTCCGAAAGCACGATCCCGGGCTCGCCCCCGGCATCGTCCTTCAGCGCGCAGGCCACCACGAAGCGCGAGACCGGCATGCCCGCCTCCCTGGCCCGCTCGCGGATGCGCGCCCGCTCGAGCGGGGTGCAGCGCAGCGACCGGCGCAGCACCGCCATCAGGGCCGCGGCGCCGGGCCGCCGCCGGGATCGGCGCTCGGCGACGCCGCCCGCCAGCGCTCCGCCGCGCCCGCGTCGCTCAGCCGGTCGAGCTCCGCCTCCCGGTCGAGCCAGGCATCCACCGCGTCGCCCACCGACGCCCAGCGTTCCTCCAGCCCCATGTCGGCCATGCGCGCCTCCTCCAGCTTCGACAGCAGCAGCAGCTCGCGCACCGCGCGGCGCAGCACGGTCGCGGGCAGCGGGTCGGGCTGCGTCGCCCGGTGAACCAGGTAGCGCGAGACCTCCATGCCGGCCGCCTCCGCGAGCTCCCGGATGCGCGCCCACTCGCTGGCGGTGGCCATCACCGCGTGCTGGCTGCGCCGCCCCTCCGGCGCCCGGCTCATCGGGCCGCCCCCGGCGCGGCGCCTCCGGAGGGCGTGAAAAATCTCCCCAATACTCCTGTACTTCTCCTAATATATGGGTTCCCGAATATGCCAATCGACACACCGAACAGAGTCATGCCCAAAGCCCCTACAAACCTTTTCGACATGACGCATCACTCCTATATAATCAAGTTCACAGACAGAACGATACATCCCTACTTCCCGAAATTCCACAATCCTCGAATGTCCCCCATTCAGTATGTCCCGCGGAAACACGCACAGACTCCTTGTCATCCCCTCTAACCCACAGTAATATAACGACTTACTCAGAGAAACAACGACCCCATCCCGAACATGACCCACCGACAGTGCAACCCTAAGACTTCTACACCATCGTCAACGACGTCACCGGCAACGACATGCGCGCCGAGGACCGGGTGCACTACTACGCCCTCTACCCGAAACCGGACAATCCGGAAGAGGTGGAGAAGCGCGAGCAGCATCTTTCCTATACCGCGCGCTACAAGGGCGCGGATTCCTTCGGCCCCGCCGGGCCGTGGCTGGCGACGCGCGACGAGGTTCCCGACCCGCACGATCTCGACGTCGTCTGTTCGGTCGGCGGGGAGGTCTTCGCGGAAGACAACACCCGTTACTACACCTACCGGGTGGAGGAGGTCATCGCCTATATCTCGCGCTACATGACGCTGGAACCCGGCGACCTGGTTTCGATGGGAACCGCGTTCCGGGCCGGCGGAAAGGCACGAAAGCCGCTGCACGCCGCCAACTTCGCCCGGCTGGACGGCCCCTGCGACATCACGATTTCCCGGCTCGGCACGCTGAGCAACCCGATCGAGCGCGATCCGTCGGATCCCGGCGACTGGCGCCTGCCGGGACGGAGGTGAGCCGGCCGTGAAGTCCCATCTCGTCTGCACCTCGCACTCGCCGATCCTCTATTTGCGCCCGGAGAAGCCGGACTACGAGGACGCGATTTTCGCGACGCTCGCCGAGCGCCGCCGCGCGGTCCGCGACTTCGAACCCGAAATCGCGTTCGTGTTCGGATCGGATCACTATGCGGGGTTCCACCTGAACGCGATGCCGAGCTTCTGCATCGGCCGGGGCGAAGCGACGGCGGTCGACGATGTCGGGGGATTCCCCGGCCCGCTCGACGTAGACGACGAGGCGGGGCTCGGCTTGCTGGAGCATCTGCGCGCCGAAGGCTTCGATCCCGCCCAATCCCTCAAGATGGCCGTCGATCACGGCTTTTCGCAGACCATGAAGAATGTCATGGGGGAGCTCGACGCCTATCCCTGTGTCCCCGTCTTCATAGTGCGATGACGAAGCCGTTCCTGCCGTTCCGCCGGTCGCGGGAGCTCGGCGCGGCGGTCGGCCGCTATGCGGCGGGTCTGGGCAAGCGGGCGCTCTTTCTCGCCTCGGGCGGGCTCTCGCATCACCCCGCCAGGTACTACCCTCCGATCGGAGAGGGATCGCCCGAGGTCGTGGCATGGCAGATGTCGGGTAGCGCCGGCGGCACCTTCACCGACGAGGAGTGGTTCCGGAATCTTTTCGACATGCATGTCGAGGGTGCCCGAATGCTCGCCGACGGCAGGCGGACGAGGGAGCAGGTCCGTCTCAACCCCGAAATCGACCGCGCCTTCCTCGACATCCTCTCGTCCGGCGATCTCGCGCCGCTCGACGACTGGGACGTCGCCGAGCTCTTCGAGACGGCGGGGATGGGCTTCGCCGAGGTGCATGGCTGGATCGGCGCGGTCGCCGCGCATCTCGCCTGCGGCGGCGGGGCTCCCGTCGTCGATTTCTATCTCGATACGCTGGAATACGCGATCGGCTACGGGATCGTCCACGCGGACTGATCGCTTGGGATCAGTTGAGGATCGTCCTCGGCAGCCACATGGCGATGTCGGGGAAGCCGATGACCAGCCCGAGCCCCACCAGCTGCAGCATCACGAAGGGGATGATGCCCCGGTAGATCTGCTGGATCTTCACCTCCGGCGGCGCGACTCCCTTCATGTAGAAGAGGGCGAAGCCGAAGGGCGGGGTGAGGAACGAAGTCTGCAGATTCACCGCGAGCAGGATGGCGAACCAGTAGACCACCTCGGCCTTGGGCACATGCTCGCCGAAGTCGAGCCCGGCCAGGATCGGCGCGAAGACGGGCAGCACGATCAGCGTGATCTCGATCCAGTCGAAGAAGAAGCCGAGCAGGAACGCCACGGCCATCAGGATGACGAGAATCCCCCACGGGCCGACGCCCAGGGCATAGATCAGATCCTCGATCAGGTCGTCGCCGCCGAGCGAGCGGAACACGTATGAGAATGCGGTCGCGCCGACGAAAAGGAAGAAGATCATCCCGTTGGTGACGGCCGTCCGCTCGACCACGTCCTTCAGCACCTTCCAGGTGAGTTTCCGGTTGATGACGGCCAGAAGGACGGCGCCGCCCGCCCCGACGCCGGCGGCTTCCGTCGGCGTGGCCCATCCGAGCACGATGGAGCCCAGCACCAGCAGGATGAGGAAGACCGTCGGGATGAACCCCCGCATCAGCAACAGCACGAGCTCGCCCAGCGTCTGCGGACCCATCTCCTTCGGCAAGGGCGGCGCGAATTCCGGCTTGAAGCGGCAGAGCGAGAAGATATAGGCGAAATAGAGCCCCGAAAGGATCAGCCCGGGAAAGACCGCCGCCACGAACAGCGTGCCCACCGACCGGCCGAGAAGGTCGGCCATGATGACCAGCATGATGCTGGGCGGAATCAGGATCCCGAGCGTGCCCGAGGCGGCAATGGTGCCCGTCGCGAGCTCGGTGTTGTACCTGCGCTCGATCATCACCGGCAGCGCCATCAGGCTGATCATCACCACCGAGGCGCCGATGATGCCGGTGGTCGCCGCGAGGATCGTGCCCATGACGGTAACCGCGAGCGCGAGCCCGCCCGGGGTGCGTCGCAGGAGCACCTGAAGGCAGTGCAGCAGGTCCGCGGCGACGCCCGCTCTTTCGAGCATCGTCCCCATGAAGATGAACATGGGGATCGCGACCAACACCAGATTGTCGGCGATGCCCCAGATCCTGAGCACGAGGTTGAACAGCTCGACCTGCGAGAAGACGTCGAAATACATGCCGATGAAGCCGAAGGCGAGCCCCACCCCGCCCAGCACGAAGCCCACCGGAAACCCCGAGAACAGCAGGACCGCCAGGGTGGCGAACATCAGGATCGGCAGGTAGTCCTCGAAATACATCGCCTAGCGGCCCCGGTCCGGCGCCACCGCGTCGACGTTCCCGGGCTCCTGCGTTTCCTCTTCCGCGACGGTACGGCGGGTGTCGGGCGGCCCGAACAGGTCGATGAACTGGCGCAGCAAGACGACGAACCCCGCGAGCAGGAGCGTGAACATGCCGATCGGCATGAACGCCTTGATCGCCCAGCGATAGGGCAGGCCGGTGGCGGAATCCGAAGCCTCGTTGAGATGCCAGGAACGCTCCACGAAGTCGATCGAGAACCACGCCACGATCAGGCAGTAGGGGATGGCGAACACGAGACAGCCGAGGAACTCCACCCAGTTCCTGGTCCTCGAACTCATGCGCTCGCGCATCAGGTCGATGCGGACATGGCCGTCCTTGAGATAGACGAAGCCCATGCAGAGCAAGAACAGCATCGCGTGCAGATGCCATTCGCCTTCCTGGAGCTTGGTCGAGCCGAGCACCAGGAAACGCCGGGTGATCACGTCGAACAGGATGATCACCATCAGCGGAATGGCGATCCAGGCGCCGGCGCGGCCGATGCCCATCACGATCCGCGACAGGAATTTCTCCAGGGCGACGAGCTGCGTCATGACGAAGCCGGTTCCGGCTGGCCGTTCGCACAAAGAACGCCGGAGCCGCGACCTTCGCGGCTCCGGCGCCCGTCTCTATATCGGAGATGAGAGCTCTAGGCTACTTGAGATATCCGAGCTCTTTCCAGACTGCGTATTCCGCCCGGAACTTGGTGTAGGAGTCCCAGACCTTCTTGAAGTTGGCGTCGCGCGCCACGTCCGCGGCGGCCACTTCGGCCCACTTCTCCTCCAGCGTGTCCAGGATTTCCTGCGGCCAGCGGTGGATCGTCACACCCTTCTTCTTGAGCTCGGCCAACGCCTTGCCCTGGATGGCCTCGCCCTCGGCCAGGCCTTCGCGGAACGCATCGCCGCAGGCAACCTCGATCTGGGCCCGCTGCGTGTCGCTCAGCGCATCCCATGCCTTGCGGTTCAGCAACAGCTCGAACACCGTCGACTGCTGGTGCCAGCCCGGGAAGTAGTAGTGCTTCGCGACCTGGTAGAAGCCGAGATTGAGGTCGATCGCCGGCATCGAGTACTCGGTCGCGTCGATCGAACCCCGCTCGAGCGCCGGGAAGATGTCGCCGCCGGCGATCAGCTGGGTCGAAACGCCGATCTTTTCCATC
The DNA here is from genome assembly GCA_965202835.1 of Alphaproteobacteria bacterium. Classification (GTDB taxonomy): domain Bacteria; phylum Pseudomonadota; class Alphaproteobacteria; order MPNO01; family MPNO01; genus MPNO01. Next base: position 873,679 of record CBDBCA010000006.1, read on the forward strand.
ACCTTGGCGCCGAGCCCGAAGAAACGCATCTTGAGGCCCTTGAGATCGTCGATGCTCTTGATCTCCTTGCGGAACCAGCCCGAGGCCTCCGGCGCGATGACGCCGCAGGGAAGCGATTTCAGCCCGTGCGGCTTGTAGATCGAATCCCAGAGCTGCACGCCCCCGCCGTAGAAGATCCAGGCCATGTACTCGCCGGCGCTGGGTCCGAACGGCACGGCGGCGAACATCGCCAGCGCCGGTTCCTTGCCGTACCAGTATCCCGGCGTCGACCAGCACGCATCGACCGAGCCCTTGGCCACGGCGTCGAAGCATTCCTTGGCCGGGATCAGGGCGTTGGGCTCGAAATACTTGAGGCGGATATTGCCGCCGGAAATCCGTTCCAGGCGGTCCACCATGCTCTTGCCGAGGGTTCCGAGCTGGGTGAGCTGGCTCGGGAACCAGCTCGCCATCTTCCAGCGAATGCGCTCGTCCGCCGCATCCGCCGTCCCGACGCCCGAGGCTGCGAGCACGACGCTCAGCGCGGCGATCGAAAGGCCGGTCTTGAGGAGTTTCCCTGTCTTCATCCGAGTCGTCCCTTCCGTCCAATGGTGTCCCGGGCAGGTTCACTCAACTGCAAGAGCATTGTCAATTGAGCCAGATCAAGAAGGGGTATTATTCATACGTCTTTCGGGCGCCGGCTGCGGGATTCGCGGCCGGGGCGGCGGACGCGACGGCGCAGGGAGAACTCGCCATGACCGACATCGCATTTTCCTCGGCCAGGCGTCTCGCCGGAATGATCCGGCGGGGCCGCGTCGGCAGTCTCGAACTGCTCGACCGATACCTCGCGCGGGTGGAGAGGTTCAATCCGCGACTGAACGCGATCGTCGAGACGGACATCCCCGCGGCACGCCGCCGCGCGCGGGCCGCCGACCGGGCCCTTGCGAAGGGCGAACGCTGGGGGCCGCTCCACGGCGTGCCGATCACGGTCAAGGACTCCTTCGACGTCAAGGGAATGCCGACCACCTGGGGCGTGCCCGAATTCAGGGATTGCGTCGCGGCCTCGAACGCGCTCTCGGTCGACCGGCTGCTCGCGGCCGGCGCGGTGCTGTTCGGCAAGACCAACGTGCCGATATGGCTCGCCGACGCGCAGGCCTTCAACGCGATCCATGGCCGGACGCTGAGCCCGTGGGGTCCGGATCTCACGCCGGGCGGTTCCTCGGGCGGCGCGTCGGCGGCGCTGGCGGCGGGGCTGACGGGGCTGGAGCTGGGCTCCGACATCGCGTCCTCGATCCGCACGCCCGCGGCGCTCTGCGGCCTGTTCGGCCACAAGCCCACCTTCGGGATCTGTCCCACCCGCGGCCATACCGTCCGGGGAAACCTCGCGCCGCTCGACATCCTGGTGATCGGGCCGCTCGCGCGCTCGGCGGACGACCTCGCGCTGTCGCTCTCGCTGATCGCCGGCCCCGACGAGATCGACGGCGGCGGGTACCGCCTGACCCTGCCGGCGCCGCGAAAGAAGCGGCTCGACGAGTTCAGGGTCGGCATCGTCCTCGACCACCCGACCGCGGCGGTGGAAGGCGCCGTCAAGGACCGCCTTCAGGCGCTCGCCGATTTCCTGGGCCGGCGGAAGGCGCGGGTCTCCGACGCCGCGCGGCCGGATATCGAGCTCGACGACGTTCACCGGATTTTCGACGTCCTGCTGCGCTCGGCGACCTCCGCGCGCCACGGCGACGAGGAGCGCGACGGCATCGCCGCCGACCTCGCCGCCCTGCCGCCCGGGACCGACACCAAGCAGTCGCGCATGATGCAGGGCATCACGCTGTCGCACCGCGACTGGCTGCTGCTCAACGAGCGGCGCCACCGCATGCGCTGGAAGTGGCACGAGTACTTCCAAGAATACGACCTGCTGCTCTGCCCGGTGCTCTGCACCGCCGCCTTCCCGCATTCCGACACGCCGCCCTATGAGCGCTCGATGACGGTCGACGGGGTGGAGAGGACCTTCATGGAACAGATCTTCTGGTCCGGTTACGCGGGGGTTTCCTACCTGCCCGCGTCGGTCGCCCCGATCGGCTTCACCGGGGACGGGCGCCCCGTCGGGGTCCAGATCGTCGGCCCCCATTGCGGAGACCGGACCACCATCGCCTTCGCCGGCCTGCTGGAGAAGGAATACCAGGGCTTCGTCCCCCCGCCGGGATTCGAGTGATCGACGACCGTATCCCCACCTATTCCCCCACCGTCATGGTCGGCGCAGGCCGACCATCCACGAGTTTTTTCGGCGGCTGGACAAAACAAAACGTGGATGGTCGGCCTGCGCCGACCATGACGTGTGAGGGGCCGGGGAATTGGTTCCAACCGAGACGGATAATCTCCGGCGCGGTTTGACGCGCCCGCGATGCGCTCTGCTATTCTTTCGCCGGACAAAACACGGGGAGGCCCAACAATGAAACTTCTCAGGCGCGGCGCTTCCGCCGCGATCGCCGCGGCGGCCGCGGCCATGCTCGCATCTCCCGCCCAGGCGGCGGAAACCGTGAAGGTGGGGATGCCCATCCCGGTCACGCTCACCGATCTCGGCTACTACGCGTTCGGCGAGGAGCTCGGCTTCTTCAAGCAGGAAGGCCTCGACCTCCGCATCATCGTCTTCAAGGGTTCCGGCAAGATGGTGCCGCAGGTGGCGACCAAGCAGCTCGATATCGGCTGGGCGCTGCCCGGCGCGCTGTTCAAGTCCTACCAGCCCGGCCGCACCCGGCTCCCGGTCGTCTACTATTACAACATCATGCCGACCTGGACGCTGCAGCTCGCCGTGCTCGAATCGAGCGGGATCAAGACCGTCGCCGACCTCAAGGGCAAGAAGGTCGGGATCGGCGCGCTCACCTGGGGCACCATTCCCATGCTGAGGGCACGGCTCAAGGACGCCGGGCTCGAGGTCGGCAAGAACGTCGAGCTCGCCGCCGTCGGCATCCTCGGGGCGGGCTGGCTCGCGCTCAAGCGCGACCGCGTGCAGGCGCTCGACTACAACAACACCTGGCACGACCTCCTGGAACTGAGCGGCACCAAGATCCGCCGCCTGCCGATCAAGGACAAGTTCCACAACCTGTTCACCAACGGCTTCATGGCGCATCGCGACCAGTTCAAGTCCAAGCGCGAAACCCTGGTCAAGTTCGCCCGCGGCATGGCGAAGTCTTCCATCGCGTGTCAGGAGAACCCCGGCCCCTGCGTCAAGGCGTTCTGGCGCAAGCATCCCAACATGAAGCCCAAGGGCGACGAGGCGAAGAACCTCAAGGCCTCGATCCAGATGGTGAACAACCGGCTCGAATTCATGCAGGTTCCGGCCAAGAACGCGGTCGGCAAGCTCGGCCACTGGCCGCGCAAGTCGTTCGAGTACTACGTCGATGCGTATTTCGAGAGCGGCTGGATCAACACCCGCGATATCGAGATCGACAAGATGTACACCAACGATCTCATCGCCGACATCAACGCCTTCGACGAGAACGAGATTCGCGGCAAGGCGCGCGCGGCCAAGTGAGTGAGCCAGTCCGCGTCCGGAGCTGAGACCGGGGCGGGGGCCGGCGCGCCGGCCCCCGCCATCCTGGCGGCCCAGGGTCTCTCGCTCGTCTACCCCACGCGCCGGGGCGCCATCGTGGCGCTCGAGGAGCTCGCGCTTTCCATCGGAAGGGGCGAGTTCTATTCGCTGATCGGGCCGTCCGGCTGCGGCAAGTCCAGCCTGCTCAAGGTGGCTGCCGGGCTTCTGCCGCAGACCGCCGGGACGATCACGCTCGGCGGCACCGCCGTGACCGGCCCGCGACGCGAGGTCGGCGTCGTCTTCCAGCGGCCGACGCTGTTTCCCTGGAAGACGGTCATGGACAACGTGCTGCTGCCGGCCCAGACGCTCCAGCTCGACATGTCGGCGGCGAAGGAGCGCGCCGCGGAGCTGGTGAGCCTGGTCGGGCTGGAGCGGTTCGCCGACAACTATCCCAGCGAGCTCTCCGGCGGGATGCAGCAGCGGGTCGGCATCGCCCGCGCCCTGGTCCACGATCCGGAAGTGCTGTTGATGGACGAGCCGTTCGCGGCGCTCGACGCGCTGACCCGCGAGCACATGATGATCGAGCTCCAGGACATCTGGATGACCACCGGCAAATCGGTGCTGTTCATCACCCACTCGATCCCGGAGGCGGTGTTTCTGTCCGACCGGGTGGCGGTCATGTCGGCGAGGCCGGGCCGCATCATCCGCGAGCACGACGTGGCGCTCGGCCGGCCGCGCGACCTCTCGACGATGGCCGACCCCGGGTTCAACGATCTCTGCGGCGAGCTCCGCGGCGAGCTCCAGATCGACCTGTGACGGGAGATGGTGCGGTGTTTCCGGCGTTCGTACCGTTCCGAGTTGGAAGCGGCCTTTTCCCACCCCCCGTCATGGTCGGCGAAGGCCGACCATCCATGAGTTTTTCTGGCGGGGCGAAACGACAAAAAAACGTGGATGGTCGGCCTTCGCCGACCATGACGTTGAAGGGAACGGTTCCGTTCGAACCGAACTTCTCGCACATGACACCGGGGACGGTTCCATGAAAGACAGGCTTCGCACCGCGATCTATCCGCTGATCACCGTCGCCTTCCTGATCGCCTGCTGGCAGGTCGCGGTCAGCGAGTTCAGCATCGAGGACTACATCCTGCCCGAGCCCTGGCTGGTGGTGACCTCGATCACCGACGGGTTCCGCGCGGGCGGTTTCGTGGGCCATCTCTGGGCCACCGCCGAGGCGACGGTGCTGGGCTACGTGCTGGGCTGCGGACTCGCCTTCCTGATCGGTGTGGCGGTGGCCGAATCCGCCACCTTCGACAAGTTCGTCTATCCCTGCGTGGTGGCGCTCCAGTCGATGCCCAAGGTCGCGCTGGCGCCGCTGATCCTGGTCTGGTTCGGCCACGAGATCGAATCCCGCATCATCATGGTCGGGCTGATCTGCTTCTTCCCGATGTTCGTCAACACGGTCGTCGGCATCCGCCAGACCGATCAGGAGCTGCTCGATCTCTGCCGCGCCTTCTCGGCCTCGCGCCGCTACGTCTTCTTCAACGCCAAGCTGCCCTCGGCGGCGGGCGAGATCTTCGCCGGCCTTCAGATCGGCGTCGTGCTGGCGCTGATCGGCGCGGTGGTGGCCGAGTTCGTCGCCTCCGAGCGCGGCATCGGGCACATGATCGACTCGGCCGCGGTCAGCCTCACCGTCTCCAACATGTTCGCCGGCGTCATCATCCTCGCCGCGATGGGCGTCGCCGGCACCGCGACGGTGCGCTTCGTCGAGCGCCGGGTGGTGTTCTGGGAAGGCGGCTCGGTCCGCGTCAACCTGGAGCAGGCGTCGTGACCTCGGACGATCTCTGCTTCCTGTCCGGCGCCGAATCCGCGCGGCGGATCGCCGCCGGGGAGCTCTCGCCGGTCGATCTGGTCGAGGCGATCCTCGCCCGCGTCGACGCGGTGCGGGGGCCGCTCAACCCGTTCACCATCGTCCGCGCGGAGGAGGCGCGCGCCCACGCGAAACAGGCCGAGGAAGCGGTCGCCCGAGGCGATGCGCTCGGCCCGCTCCACGGCGTTCCCTACACCGTCAACGCACCTTGCGGTGCTAAGTGACTGAAATGATTGCGATATTTCTCCGATTCAAGTGCAACTGGGCGCGAAAGGGAACCCCTTTTCGCACCCCGCCGCAACAGATCGGAGAAACACCGTCATGCAGGCAATCCGCCTCACCCAGCGCCGGGTCGACGCGCTGCGGCCCGGCCGCAAGATCCGCGATCTACGCGACGCGGAGCTGAAGGGGTACGGCGTCCGCGCGATGCCCTCGGGCGCCAAGCGCTATTTCATCCATACCCAGAACCAGGGCCGCCGGGTCTGGAAGACCGTGGGCGACGCGGCGGTCCTGACCGAGGCCGACGCGCGCGCCCGGGCGAAAAAGATGCTGGCCGCGCTCCGCAACGGCGGGGAGGCCGACTCGCCCGACCCCGGCGAGACGCCCTTCGAGGCGGTGGCCGAGGAGGTCTTCGCCCGCTACGGCCGCCGCTGGAAGCCCCGAACCCTGGCGGTCAACCGTGTCTACCTCCGCCGGCAGATCATGCCCTTCTTCGCGGGCCGGCCCATCGGGTCGATCACGCGCGGGGAGGTCCAGACGTGGTTCCGCTCGCTGCATGCGACGCCGGCCGCGGCGAACCGGGCGGCCCCCATCCTGTCGGTCATCATGCAGCAGGCCGAGGCATGGGGCTACAGGCCCGAGGCCGGCAATCCCTGCAAGGGCATCCGGCGCTACCGCCCGGGCCGGTCCGAGCGTTTTCTGTCCCCCGAGGAATACCGCCGCCTCGCCCGGGTGCTGGACGATCGTGAAGCGGATCATCCCATGCGCGTGGCGGCGCTGCGGCTGCTTCTTCTGACGGGATGCCGGAAGTCAGAGATCCTGACGCTGGAATGGCGCTTCTACCGGGAAGGCAACCTCCATCTGCCCGATAGTAAGTCAGGTCCGCGCACGGTCTGGCTGTGCGCCTCGGCGCGGCGGGTTCTCGACGGTCTGCCGCGATCCGGCCGATGGGTGTTCCCGGTGCGGGGCCGGTGCGCGCCGAGGGAGTGGCTCTACTGCTTCTGGTCGCGCGTGAGCCAGGAAGCGGGTCTCGGGGATGTCCGAATTCATGATTTTCGCCACTCCTACGCCAGCATGGCGCTTCTGAGCGGGGAATCGATCCGCGCCGTGGGCCGCCTGCTCGGTCACGAGAGGGCATCGACCACCCTGAAATACGCCCACCTGTCGGATGCCTCCGTCCGGGAGGCGGTGGATGCCCTAGGTCCGGTCCTGTCGGGGAACCGGTCATGACGGGCCGGAAGAGGATGCGCCTGACCGACGCGGGCGCCGCCCGGCTGAAACCGGCCCGGACGGAATACGCGGTCTGGGACACAAGGGTTGCCGGGCTGGGCATCCGGGTCCGCCCTTCGGGGCATCGCAGCTTCGTCTGGCACGGGCACGCCAACGGCCGGGCGATACGGGCGACCGTCGGTTCGGTCGCGCTGATGACCGTGGAGGAGGCGCGCGTGGCGTGTCTGGCGCTTCAGAACGGCGAGGGGCGGTCAGGCGCCGCTGACGGAAAAGCCCCGCCCGCCGTTCCTCTGTTCCGGGACTACGCCACGGGCGAGTGGCAGGCGGCCGCGGGCGCCCGCTGGACGGCGTCGCGCCGCATGCATGTCGGGCGCAGACTGGAGACCCAGCTCCTGCCCGCCTTCGGCTCCCTCCGGCTGGACCGCATCCGCCGGCGGGACGTCGAACGATGGTTCGACGCCTACAGTGTGACGGCGCCCGGTGGGGCGAACGGAGCGCTCCAAGTGTTGCGACAGATCCTGAGCGCGGCGGTGGCCGCCGGCCGCATCGCCGTGAACCCGGCGGAGGGCGTCAGGAAAAATCCCCGGCCGAAATTCACCCGCTTCCTCTCGGCCGAGGAGATCGAGCGGCTTCAGGAAACGCTCGACCGGCTGGTCGACCGGCGGCCGTCCTGCCGGCCGCAGGCCGACATCGTCCGTCTGTTGCTCCTCACCGGTTGCCGCCGGGGCGAGATCGTGGAGCTGAAATGGTCCGAGGTCGACGGCGACGTGCTCAGGCTTGCGGAGACCAAAACCGGATCGCGAACGGTGTGGCTGAACGAGCCGGCCCGAACCGTCCTGGCCGCGCAGCCGCGCATTGGGAGCCCTTATGTGTTTCCCTCGCCGAACGATCCCGCGAAGCCGCGATCCTACAACCTGAGCCTGTGGCGACGGGCAAGGAAGGAAGCCGGGATCGGGGATGTCCGGCTGCACGATCTGCGGCATACCGTAGCCAGCCAGGCCGTGGCCCGGGGCGTTGCGCTGTCGACCGTGGCCAGAATGCTCGGCCATGCCAACCCGACGATGACACTGCGCTACGCCCATGTCGGCGACCGCGATGTCGAGGCCGCCGCGGAGCGGATCGGAACGGCGATCGACACGGCCATGGCGGACGGTTGAAGGGATAAATTCACGCCTCGCACGGTCCATGGCCGCAGAGGCATCCAGACCTCGGACGGAGACTTCATCGGAATCCGAGATCTGGAGCGCGCCGCGTCGCAGTCTTCGAAGGGGCCTTCAGGCAAGGGTCCGTCCGGGCCGGCGGGCAGGTGGCTCCGCCCGCCGGGGTGGCTGACGGCGATGAGCGCTCCGGGCAGGCACGGTCCGCCGCGCACGACAAACGGGAACAGCGGCTTCTCGATCTCGACCCGCGGAGGACCGCCGAGCGCGCGCCCGAGGTCTACATCGAGATCGACCCGCCGGCGAAATCGGCCGTCACCTTCTTGCGTTGTACGGCTGGAACATCGAACGGTAGGGGAGTGTCTTCGGTCATGGCGGGCGTGGCGCTCTCTTTGCTCAGACGGAAATGCGCTGGACAACGAATTTCTACCCGATGTCAACGGGTTAGGCCACGTTCGCCACTACATCCTCGCGCCATCACGAATAAAGCGGGCTAGCAATATATAACAATCTTCTGGACCAAAACTCGCTCTTTGTTAAGTACTCGTGTCCCCAACTTCTCTGCCGATCGGTTCTTCTCCTACAAATTCCGGTAATTGTTCTCGAGTGATAATTCCGTCGTCTATCCCTCTCATAACAATGTACGGTCTCATTAGCGGACTGTTAAACCGATACCGTAACCTTCTCGTCGTGCCGGCGCGGTGGAGCAGTTTGCCTCGATCCGCTTCACTCAGTTGCTTCAAATGCCGGGCATAGTTCGGTATGTCATACGACTTATCCGGAACGATACGATTAAGCGGCTCCCGAACATGGGCGGCTGTGAAATATCCCAATTCGTCATTCTCTGCAAACGCACAAGCCAAAACGACCTCACGGAAGATGTGTCCGGGCTGCGGGCTTCTTGTGGCATTGTAGTAGGCAGTCTTGATGGATTGTTGCCAATCATTCAACGAAATGGCTATACCCTGCTGAACGTCCTCTCGTTGAATAGTCGCGCTTTCACGCGCTATAGCCGATTTGGTTGCATGGAGCGACAAAAGGTGAGCAACATAAGGCAGGCCTTGGGATAGATTAATTATCGTACTTCTCTCTTCGTTTTCTATGCCCATTTTTAATCCGTTCATGCCATTTACAATGATTTGGTTAATTTCAGTTCCGGACATGCGTGGCATTGATATTTGCACAAGAGCCCGTTCAATTGATTGATGTTCCTTGATCAACTCATCTACTGATTCAGCCACTCCAATTAAAAGAATTGTCGCATCTACTCCATAATCGGACATACCCTTTATCGTGTCCGCCATCAGTGTGGATGTCTTGCTGGTCTTAATGCGGTCGAATTCATCGAAGATCGTCACAAGGTTGACACCTCTTGACAGTTGATCCAATGTTCTTCTTATATCATCAGGAGCCAGTGTTTCTGGCAGACCGTCGACAATCGACTTCTTTTCTTCTACTTGGTCTGCCTCGAACCCCATACCGGACCGAGTTTCGGCTATCGAAATATCGCGAAATAATTTTTTCCATAAAGATGTAAAAGTGTCACCGGCGTCACAGTTAACCCTCGGCAGATAGAAGCTTTCTCCAATTTCTTGTAAAAAACTGGATAGGACATTTGATAGAGAAGTTTTGCCAACGCCTCTTTCGCCATATAACACGCCATGATAACCGGTCTTGGATATGGTATCGACTATTTTTCGTATTTGGTCTAATCGACCAGAAAACAGTGCACGCTCACTGATGGGCGCCCCTGGCGTGAAGACCTTGCCAGCCTGGAAGTCAAGATCTACCCACGAGTCCGACATTGCTCTTGCGCCTCGGAAGGTTCCTAGTAATGGATAATCCTATCGCATCTAGAGCCAAACTTGTCAAGTAGCGTCTTGGACGCCGCCATATCGCTGTTACGATAGGGTTCTCTACGCCGTCATGCCGCGAGGTCGTGCTCCGCAGCTACCCAGATCTAGCCAAGCCTAAGCTACCAGAGCGCAAGGATGCTCTGGTGCCGGACCCGCAGGAATTCGATATGTTCGACCCGGACAAGGCGGATCACGCTGACCGCGCGGATCACGAGCGCCATGAGGACCAAGTGGATCAAGTTGATCTATCGTCGGCGAAGGGTCGCCTCGATCTGTTCAACCAATTGGTAAAGAAAGACGCAGCCGTTCAACCACAAACCTATGGTGTCGTTCGGTCTGATTCGTTAGGGATTATATACTTGACCGAACGGCGACTTTTCCAGCCTTCGGCTTGCTCTTCGCCCGCGTGACCGGCTTCGTTGCCTCTTAGAAGGGGACCTCGTCGTCGAAATCGGAATCTCCCCCACTCTTCCTGGCGGGGGGCGGAGGGGTCTCAGGACGATACATCTCCAGCTTCCTCGCTTCTCGCAGATCGTTTTCTTTCGCGCAACCCATCAGTTCTGCCAAATAACTCTGCATTGCCTTTGCGTTGTCATCGTTCGCAAGGTCTACGTGTGGGATCCTAATACGCTCTTTCTTGAGAGAACCGCGCAAGGCGTCAACGGCCTGCTCTACTTTCGGCAGTTCGGCGTAGGCCACCGGTGGCAGATAACCGTTGGGTTCGGTATGCGTGATGACGAATTTGCGATGATCTCTCAGTAGGTCTGTTGCACTGCTAATCGCGTCAACCTTCTCTCCAAATCTCCACTTTGGAAGAAGGCGACGAAGGTTCTTGAACATCTCTTTAAGCGGCTCTATGCACCGCGGCACGCACCCGGCACCGAAAGAGATTGTCAGAATGGCATAAGTACCAGGAGCTGCGTTCGGGTAGTTCAACAAAGTCAGCCATGCCGCGATTTGACCGGCATCCGCAACCGTCCAGTCGACCAGCGTTCCCCCTTCGCAGGCCAGACAGAAAAAGAAACCGACCGTCCCGCGTATACCCGTCAACCACTCTAAGAATGTTCTCATCGACACCCTCTTTCAGGAAGCAGAGGAGGAAGCTTCATACGTATTTTTGGACTGTCCGATTCCTGGTTGATTAGATCAATAACAACAGCGCGTCGTTTCAACAGCGTCTCAACTTCCTCAATTGTCTCTCTATCTCCGCCCGTCGCTCTTGCAATTCCTGCGGACGGGCCGCCCAATAGTTCAAGGCTTCTTGGATCCCGGCACGATCGTGCGTGACGTCCCCGCACTCCTGACACTGACATGCCGTCGTTCCCGGGGGTGAGAGGTAGGAGGACCGGAGAACTAGTTTCCCGTTCTCATCGGCGAACCTCGCGTGCGGACAGAGCGCCCGCAGGTTCTCCTTCTTTCTTGTCCTCCTGTCCCTCAGCCACTCGTTGACGTCGAACCGAACGTCCCCCCGGATCGCCACAACCGAGGCCACACCGACAGCGACCCAGCCCAGCCACTGCCAAGCCTCGCCCATCGGGTCCGACCGTAGTTGGGAACGCCTTACCCGCTGTGACACGTCCGGGAGCAATAGAAGCACCCGTCCGCCGTCCAATAGATCTGTTTCGCCGCCACGACGGCGGTATGACAGGTCTCGTGATAGCCCAACGGAGTGACACTGGTCAGCAGGGTCCAGAAGCGACATCCCTCCCTGTGCACCTCATGGTGTCCCCTATGATCGGGGTTGTTGTTCACCGCGTATCTACCAGCCAGAGGTTGTCCTTTCTCCTACAGCGACGCGAACCCCTACAGCTACGGCGCGGTTGGCGAATCGGCAATAGGCAACGAATGGCCGGAGAAGATAGATCGACGGGAGAAGCATGTAGTCGGGGTTACTCACGTATATAATCCCCAAGCAATTTGCATTCGAGACTACCGATGAGTAGCCTCGAATTGGAGGCTCACCCTGAGGAGGTCGGCGGGATTACCTGCGAACCCAGATCAGCGGTGCCTTCGGCGCACATATGGGAGGTGTCGCGAAGATGAATACACCACGAAGGGAACTCGACACTGCGAGGGCTTGGGCGCAAGAACGGCTCCGCGCGGGAGCGGAGCCGCCTTGGACACATTACCGTCTGATGCAGCTTGTCGAAGCCGTCGATTCTCTGACCGCTGGAACCCGGGCCGTCACGCCCACGGGCTATTCACAGCGACAGGCAGCACCACAGGATGACGATCTCCCTCAAGAGGGGAATATTTGTCGACTAGATACCGCTCGACTCCGTCGCGCTGAGCAAACGGTACAGATGCCCACGTGACGAATAGGCCGCCTTTCTGGGCGTGCCTCAAGATCGATTGATCTCTGCGATGCTTCCCTAGACGCTCCGACACGTCACCCTGGCCGACGTAGACCACATGGGGATTGCTCCCACCATGCCAGATGACGTACACGCCGCGCTCGCTGACCGTATCCAGATTGAGTCGGGTCAGCGAGCACCATTCATCGCCGGTGCATTTGATCCATTGAACTTGCATTTTTCGGTCCTTCTGTTTTGAAGGACGGCGCACTTGACTATCTCACGGAAATCAGTAGAATTCCCGCGCTTACACGATGTCCCGTGCGCCGTCCAAGGTTCACGAGACTACCTTTTCGAAGGTCGGGACACGTCCCGACCTTTCTTTTAGGCAGTCCAGAACAGGATGCCACACGGGTTCTGAAATGTCAAGATCTAAGCTGCCGGAGAGGCGGCGTCTACCGGATCAGATCGGCGTAATTTAGCCGCCTCTCGATCATCCCACGAATCTGGACGAGCGGCGCGCAACGGACGAGCCGAGCAGCGTAAAGTTTGCGATGAAAGTCAAACTAGCGCACTACCGGGTAAAGCGCAGGCGATAGTCCCTGACCCGCACAGAAAGCGCTGGGGGTCCGGGCGGCATGTCCGACAGGATGTGACGTCGAGACAGGCAAATCCAGTTATCGAGTGCTTCCGCAAAATCGGGGAGCCAATTCAGACAGCCCGCGCGAAGGAACGAAATTCAATCGAATCAGTGCGTTATTGTCGTTTGACGCGCTGATGGCACTGGATTCCGCTCATCTCCGGTGATCCGGGCTGAGCGGCGGTGCTGTTTCTCGGTGTTGGGGTAGAAGCGGGAAGCGATCGGCGTCACTCCCCGAACTGGTTACGGCCAAGCCCCCTAACGTGCGGCTCGTCATGCAGCCGCTGCCGCAATCCGGAGAGCCAGGCCGGATTCCATCCTAGCGCTTCGGCGACCGCCTCGTCCCAGAGCCGACGAACCTCGCATTCACCGTCACGGAACTGCGGCACGTCCATTTCGCGTGTGCGATCCCAGCACATGGCCAGCGCCGATGTGACTGTGTCATCGGCCAAATCGGGTATTCCGATTTCTTCATAAGCGCCTGGTCGATACACTGGAAAATTCAACTTCTTCCCCGGATTTTGCATAAGCTGAAGCCGCCCTGCGGTGGAGTTCAGAAACACGGCCGCCGCCTTGGCTTGCTCCAACGTGACCCCCGGCACGGGCATCCAGCCGACTCCGATGTATTTGACCTCGCTTGCGACCGCAGTCAGGCGGGCCGTACCTGTGTCCTGGCCGGCCGTGACAAGCAAGTGTCCGGCGTTTTGCTGCAATTTCTCCGCATGGGAGGCTTTCCCACCGTCAAACAGGCCGTCGGACTTGGTCTGCTTCGTGGAAACGAACCAGGTGTCCGGTACGGCCTCGATCCGTGTCTGGGCCTCGGCACCCTTGGAATTCAATACCGGGAAGCTCCCCGGGGCATCCGAGTTGGCTTTCGCCAACACGCTCATCTGCGCCCCGCCCTGCAACACGGCAGACGGAATGGCCCCCTGATTGCCTATCGACAATAGCGGCCCCGAGCTTGAGATCCGCATGGCCGCTTCAGCAAGCTCCGGCGAGCGGAAAGCTGCCGCCGACCAGTCTCCTGCCTCGATGCGTTCCGCTGGCCACTCGGAGACCTCGCCCCAACCGTCAGGCAGCATGCCGGTCGGGCAGTCCGCAAGGTGCCGGTGCAGTTCATCTGCCTCGCCCTCGTGCGATGGAAAGCGGTCGAGGCTGACGATGCGCGTCGGCGGCCTCGCGCCCTCATGCCGCTTCGCGACAATCATGCTCTCGTTGATCGACGTATTCTGGCTGAGGTTGATCTGCCCGGGCCGGTGGCACGTAAGCAGCGTGTGGATGTGAAAACGCCTGGCAAGAACCACGCGCTCCTGCCGACCGGAGGCGTTCGTCAACGCGATGGTCGGGTTGACCATCGCCAACAGGCCGTCCGCGAGATCGAGGCATTTGTCCGCGAGCGCGACGAATAGCGGCGCGATCGAGTTCTTGTCTCCGAAATCCTCCATTTCCCGGTCGACGGCGACCAGCGTCCTCTCATGGCTGTCGACGCGCGCCCGCATCCTTTTCTGAACCTCTTTCGGGAATTTCTCGCCCATCTTCGAGCGGTTCGTGAACGGCGGATTCATGACGACGATGCGGACATTCCGGACAGCGTCGACGGCATCGCCGAGCAGCGGGTCGTCCCCGACCATCCGCAGCTGCTCGGAGCCCAGGCTCTCGTCATCCAAATCGAAGCCGGCGCGACGAAGGATGCTCCTTTGGCCGAGCAGTTCGGGAGTGCCGACCCGGACTTCGTCGCCGCGCGGCCCGTAGGGCATGCGATGGAGGCCGATCCGGCGGTAGGCCACGTCCCTGTTGCCGGCCGTCAGCTGCGCGGCGGCGAGCTGCAGGGACACCGGATTGAAATCGAGGCCCGCGATCACCTCCTCGACCGCCAGCTTCTGCAGTTCCGCCTGTCTTTGCCTGTCGGCGCCCCGGTCTTCCGCTCGCCGCTTCATCTCGGCCAGCATGGCGGCGATGAGCGTGCCGGAGCCGCAAGCGAGATCGACGGTCCGGTGCGCGCGCCATGTCGCATCATCGGTCCAGTCCGCCTCCTGGCCAGCGGCATCGAGCGTCAGGCGCGCCAGCAACGCGGCCGCCGCAGGGCGCGTGAAATAGGCGCCGTCCGAGGCCTGGTTGCCCATCACCTTGTTGAACAGGGGCCCGGCATGGTCGGCGCCGAGGTCGGCATAGCTCTCGGCAATCCGTTCGGCCTCGCCCGCCAGATGCCTGAGCGCACGGTTCAGGCCGGTATTCCTGCCGGATCGTTGCACCTCCTCGACGATGTCGACGGCCGGCGCGATGACCGGCTGGAAGTCGTGGCGGATTATGCGGTTCCACTGGCTGGAAACTTCCATGATCGCATCCGGCGCGCTCTTGATCGCGTCCATCCCGGAGATTCCGGGCAGCCAGCCGCCAGCGGCAATCCGCTGGTGCAGCATGGCTGCGTTCATCAGAAGCAGCGCCGCAATGGTGCAGCCGTCCGCCTGCGTCCTGCGCTTGTCGTCAGCGAGCTGGTCCAGTCCGAAGTGGCGGTCCAACAGAGCGTCCAGTTCGTCGCCCTTGAGGCACCGCTTTGCCTCATTGATGCTGTCCTCGAGGACGTTAACATCACGCTCGGCACGGTTGCGGGCGAGCCCCGACCGGGCGAGGAGGTTGACGCTGATGCCGACATCCTCGACTTGATCGAAGAGGCCCCTGATGCGTTCTTCCGCGCGGGCCTGGCGCTGCTGCTCCCGCTGCCGCCGGTCGAGCCTGCGACCGGCCTCGCCGTTGACCATCTTCCGGCCCGCCCTCTTGGACTTGCCGGCGTCGACCGGCCCCGGCGTTCCGTCCGCTGCCGCTTTCGACCTGACCGTTCCGGCTTCGCGCAGTTCCACGCTGCCGTCCTCGCGGCGCTTGCCACTCACGATGCGCTCGGCCGTCAAACCCGAAAACGGGCGGGCCGGCTCCGCCAAGCCGGAATCGGCATTGGGCACGACCTCTTCGAGCGAAAGGAACGCTTCCCCGGGCCTGGCTTTGCCGGCAAGCACCTCCTTGACGGCCCCTTCCGCGGTTCCGGGTTTGCCGACATGCCCGTAATGCCGAACCCGGCGCCCCGCGCCGCCGATGGTAATCATCGTCGCGACGTCTTTAGCCGGGGGCGGCGGCAAGTACAGCTGCATGAGGTCCGACAGCCGGTCCTCGATACGACCGTCATGGGCCCTGAGCGCCAGCAATATCTGTCCGAGTTCCCTCCAGCCGTCTTCGGGGCCGCTGTTCCGAAGCCACGTCTCGGCGTCGGTGTCGGGTGGAATGAGGATCGGGCAGATGATGTAGCCAACCTCCTTGTTCTCGGCCCGTCGCATCACCCGTCCGACGGCCTGGATCACGTCGACGGGCGACTTGCGGGCTTCGAGGAAACCGACGGCCGAAAGAGCCGGGGCGTCGACTCCCTCGCCGAAAATCCCGACATTGAGGATGCCGTGCGGAGCCTCGTCCGTCGCGCCCATGAGCCGCGCCTTTGCATGTTCCCGCTCGGCGACCCTGCTTTCGGCATCGAGATGCTCCAGCCGATAGGCCGCTGGCGGCGCTTCCGACCCTTCGGCTTCCAGCCTTCGCCGCACCCAGTCCCGCACCGCTTCGGACCCGAGCGCCCCGGTCATCTCTTTGGACCTGGCGATGAGGTTCATGAAGTTGATCGAGGACCGGATGTTCACGCCCTTCGCGTGCAAGGCTCCGCCCATCGCGAGAGCCAGCACGAGCCCCCTGAGAAAGTGTGCGGTCGACAGCCGGCTGCCGTGTCTCTCCGCGAGCTCGTTCGCGGTCCGGTAGGCGTCCTCGTCGTTCACCCCGATGGCGATGATCCGGTAATCGGTCAGCCAGCGGTTGGCGACGGCAGTGCCGTAAGACTGGCGGTACAGCTCCGGGCCGAACACCGACTCGTCCGCCATGTCCCGCACAACCCAGTCGTCATTCTTCTTCGGCCCGCCGGTGTAGATCCTGGGCGTCGCGGTCTGGTAGATGCGGAATTTCGCGGGGAACCTTAGGTCGTCATGGCAGACGGTGAAGTCCCGGAGCCTCTCCGTAAGCTTCGCGATCCGCCTGAGGCCTGCCGTCCGGTGGGCCTCGTCGGCGACCAGCACCTGGACTTGCCGCCCGTCGTCCAGGGCCTCTGCGATGCGGTGGCTGGACTGGTAGGTGCCGAAGATGACGCCGATGCGGTCGCGCTCCGCCGCCACGGCGTGCATCCACTCGCCGATCTCGGCGGCCTGCGTCGTGACGCGCCCCTTGATCTCGGAAGCGGACGCATGTCCGAGATCCGCCGTCGGGTCGGATGCCAGGTCCTTGTCCTTCGCAACGCCTTCGTCGGAACAGACCGCCAAGGCGTTCATGCCGACAGTGCAATGGGCCAGGAATTCGGCCCGGAGCTGCGATACGAGCGCGATCGAAGGGCAAAGAACCGCCGAGACCTGTCCCGGTTCCGTGAGTCGTTCGATGATTCGCAGCGCGATGCGCGACTTGCCCGTCCCGCAAGGCAGGATGATCCGCCCCCTGGCCCGACCGCTCCCATTCGCCCTTGCGTGTTCCTGTAAACGAGTGACGCTGCGCTCGATCGCCTCTTGCTGCATGCGGTCGCGGGTCAGGCCTTCGCCGCTACCGTCGCAATGCGGGTGCGGTTCAGGCTGGGCGGACTGATCCGCGTCCTGTTGTTTCCGGAGATCACTCTCGATGTTGATTCGCTTTACGGGCTTTTGTCCCACGGTCGCTTCTGCGTTGCGACCGAGACGGACGTCGCCATTGACGACCAGCCAGCGTTCCGCCCAGGACGGGTCAGCCGAGTGCGCGAGGAAGCTGTCGAATTCCGTCTTTGCGATGTCCGCGCCGCGCCCATGTTCATTCAGCTTCCTGGACTTGCACTGGATGGCAACGTACTTGCCGTCGCTTTTCCGCCGGGCGACGACATCGATCCCGACGTCCGCCGACCCTCGGTCGGGCCATTCCTGCCAGAGCCAAGCGTCGCTGACATCCCAGTCGGCGATCAGCGGAGCGCAGTCGCGCGTCAAATGTTCCAGCCATTTGCCATCGGTCTGGCGCTGACTCATTTGCTCGATCTCCGCCAAGGCGTCGGGAATCCGGCGTTGGGTATCGGCGGATTGGCTGGCCATGGTCATGTCAGGAGCCTCATGAGCGTCGGGATTCGAGGTTTGCGGGTATCGTCAAGAAACACAGGGCCCGGCGGGCGCGGGCGTATTTCAGCAGGCGATAGACCTGCATGACCGCGACGAAGGTATTCCCGGAGCCGGGCACCATCTGGACGAGCGAAAGCGTCCTACCGGCCTCTAGTGCGGCTTTGAGTTCGGTGATCGCGGTGACCCTCCGACTCCAGTCCGGCTCGCCGCACGGGCGGCGATGGGCGACCTGTCCACCGGCTCTCTCCCTGCACTGTCGCGCTTTCCGAACGCCCGGTTCACTCGACGGACCATAGCGGACCATAGCCGAGGCCGGCCCCCACAGTCAGCCCAAAGTGCCGGCCATTTCAATTCCGGCAACAACAATTTCGCCACATTCATGCCGAAGCCGCGCCGTCGGCGTTTCGCACTGCGAGGCTTCGCGGTGTGACCTCCGGCGTTCGAGGTCAGCCGCCTCCGGGACTCCGATGCCAGGCTGCTCGCCGATATCCTTGGCAATCGGTGGTTCCTAATCGCTCACGCCGATTTCCATCGCGATTCGACATCCTTCTCGATGCGCCTTGCGATCCTCCGGGTCTGGCCGTCGAGGCCGTTCCAAGGGCCGTCGAACTGCCCGGCCTCCATGCGGACGCCGCGGCCAATGCGCTTCAGCCTGGCGTGGGTGTTCTCCTTCCTCCGTTCGTATGCCGCGTCGGCGAACCCCATGAGCTCGATCACGTAGCGCACCGTGTCGCGGTCCGCGAAGGGGCCTTTTGCAGCGGCCCCGTCCGGCCCGCCGGGCACGTGGCCCCGTCCGCCGGGGCGGATGACGGTGAGGAGCGCGTCGGGCAGGTACAGGCCGCCAGGCACGGTGATCGGGAAGAGCGGCTTCTTGAGCTCCTCACCCGACGGATCGCCCGCCTGCAATCCGCCATCCCTCCGCCGATTACCACCGCAGACGGCACCGTCTTCTCGCGCCTCCGGTCCACCTCGCGCCGCGAGGAGGAGAGATCAGCCGGAAGCCGGGCGGCAAGTGGCGCTCGGGAGGGCGTCCCCGCCGTTCCCGTCAACCGGCCGGAGAGCGTCATGCAAGAACTCACGACACCCCGCGCGGATTCCACCACGTACCTCATTCATCTGTTCGGGACCGGGCTCGACGCGGACGACAAATTCGTCGTCGAACGGTTCCGCAGCCGGGCCGACGGGGAAATCGTCCCGGTCGATGGCGACGGCACCCGCGGCAAGGGCCGGCGCGGCAAGCGGCGCACCGTGGTCACGCTCAAGGCGGTCGAGAAGCTGCGCCCCGCGCGCGACGAGATCATCGTCGCCACCGGCCTCAGCCGCGCCGGCGGGATGCAGGCCTGGGGGAGCTGGGCCACCGGCCTGTTCGTCGAGCGCCGCCAGAGGGGCTGAGCGGCGCATTCAAGGAGCGTTCCCCGACACCGCACCCTCGATGGAGGAATCCATGGCGTATAAGGACCCGGAAGTGGCAAAGGCGAAGGACCGCGAGCGCTTCCGCCAGCGTGTCGAACAGCGGAAGGAAGCTGGCTTTTGCCCGCGGTGTGGGGATAGACTTCCCGCGCCCGGGCGATCGGTCTGCGCACCCTGCGCCGACAAGCGAAACCGGGCGGACCGGGCCAGGGACGCCCGGCTGCGCGCCGAGGGAAAGCCGAGGAGGGATCGCCCGAAGGCGCGGCAGTACGAACGCGGGCGCGCCCGCCGCGAAACCGCGAAGCGCACCGCGCTGGGACTCTGTATCCGGTGCGGCCAGCGACCGGCGACGCCGGGGCGGAAGTCCTGCGAGCCATGCCTGGAAAAGAGACGCGAAGCCGACCGGGCGAAGTACGCGGCCGGCAAGGCGGCGGGCCTGCCCTACGGCGGCGCCGACCCGGACGCCCGGAAAAAGTACGCCCGGGCCAGGAGCAAGCGCCGCCAGAAGGCGCGGACCGAGGCCGGGTTGTGTATCCGATGCGGGGACCGGCCCCCGGCCGAGGGCGGGGTGACCTGCACGCCGTGCCGCGAGACGAGACAGGCGGCGGAGCGGCGGCAGTATCGCGACCGCCGCGAGGCCGGGCGCTGCGTGCGCTGCGGCGGGCCGGTCCTCGACGGCCTCTCGCGCTGCGCTCCCTGCGCCGTCGTCGAGGAGGCCAGCCGGAACCCGGAGCGCAAGAACGCGCGCGCGCGCAAGCTCTACGCCGAACGGCGCGCGCGCGGCTTATGTACATCCTGCGGAGCGCCGTCCCAGGGAGCGGCGAGATGCGCCCCGTGCGCCGAGAACTCCTATCACGGCTCGGCGCATTTCAGGGGCATGCCGGTCTGGGACCCGAACTGGACGGTGATCGAACTGGAGACCGGCCGCGAGCACGGGCCGTTCGACAGCGAGGCCGACGTGGCGCTCTGCCTCGCCTTCGAGAAGCTCGACCGCGACGAGGTGGAAATCGTCTCCGACGCCTCGCCGATGTCGCGATACGCCGCATGGTCGTGACCATCGCGGGACGCTGGCGCCGGCCGGGCGGAGCAATGCCCCGACTCCGCCCGCCGCGCGCCGGCGGCAGAAGCGCATCGGCCGATAGGGAGGGTGCCACAAGGCTGGTCGCCAACTCCGCGGCGCGCCGCAACCATGAGAATTTCGCGGAACGGAATTGCCTGGTTCAAGGTCGCCGCGGGAGGTGTCGGACAGATACGTACGGCGCCAGTCGGACGCCCTTGTAGACTTCGGATACGTAGCTCGGCGGGACACCGGAAAGCCGCACGATCTCCTGCACCGAATCCCGGCATTCGTCGATCTCCCGGGCATACCGGATGCCGAAGAGAAGAATGCCGATGCCTCGTTCGGCGCGATGCAGGCGGGCCAGTTGCTCGGCCAACTCCCCTCCGGTCATCTTGAGCACGCCATTTCACGAACGGCGTCCCAAAGCTCGAAGGCCAGGCCAGGCGGTGCCTCCTTGACTACCTTCCTAACGTCGCGGCATCGGCAATGCGCCTTGATGTGCAGCGCATCCTCCAGCGTAGCTCGACGGCCTTTCGTCTCCCGGACGAATGGCCGCATCACGGCGATCAGGCAAGCCTGTCCGACGTGCTCGATCGGCTGGAATTGACCCGGCGAGGCTGCATCCGGGCGTGCAAGAAGCAGGGTTGCGGCGAGTACCGCGAAGACGTGCCGCGGTTTCATCCGCCATCTCCGAGGTTCGTCCCGAACCGGTCGTCTTGCACCGGGAAGTTCCCTTGAGGCTGCGCTGGAACTGGCCCCGGTTCGCGGCCGCCGGTATCAACGCGATCGCCGCCACGAGGTGTTCCTTGAGCTTCCGATGCCCCGGCCACGAAAAGGTTCCCCGCCACGGCGGCCCGACACCGGGGCACGAGCCTATTTGCGAAGGAAATTATGTATCAAAGGGGGCTTATGACCCTTACTTGACACGAGGGGAAGGCGCGGCATGATGGGCGGATGCTTCGATTCTACGACTTCGCCATCCTCGGCTCTGCCGGCTTTTTCGGTGGAAGAGGAGTCGATCTGATGTTTCCAGACTGGCAGTCGCCGTGGACATGGTGGGGAATGGCCCTTGCCATGTTACCGCTTCTGGTTGTTCCGAGGATCTGGATACACCGCAAAGCCTTATTCGGAGGCTTGGGTAATCGGATAGCCTCGGCCCAACTCTCGGAGGAAGGCGCGGAGACGATCAGGACTGTGTTCACCGCATTGGGTGCGCTCGCCTTCCTCGCGATGATGATCGTGTTCTTGGTGAGTTACGAGAGCCCCCGCTGGTCGCATCCAACCCTGACAGAGGACGAGCAGGAAAGGGCGAAGGCCGAGTGCGAAATGAAAGCCGTGGAAGCCACGGAAGGACAGGCTGGACGAATCGATTACAAGTTTGCCTGCCTCACCGCCAAGGACTTCCGACTGGATCTGAACGAATGAAGCTCGCTCCTCACTTTGGTTTCCGAGTTGGGCGCCGGGGTGGCCAGCCCAGCGCGAGCGCCCAGCCGGCCGCACGGCGCTTCAAGAAGCGGTACTAGAGGTTCGGCTCCTCGCCAGCCTGCTCGGCAAGGAAAAGCGCGGGATATCCATGTCCGTGAAAGAAGAACAGGTCGAGAGTGAGTCATGAAGTCCCAGATTGTGTTGATTTTGCTGGTGCTGGTGAACGGCGGTTACAGCTTCGACTTCGCCGACGTGAAGTCCATGGATATCTATGTCGGGGAGAAGAGGGTCGCACAATGCGTCGGCCGGGCGTCGCGGATCAACAGCGACCTCGAAAAACTGGTGGAACTGGCGGACGAGTTATCGTGGTCGGACGAGGCCATAGAGCACGAATTGCGGAAATATCCAGACCTGCGAAGGCTGGACGCGGACGATCTGGAAAAGACCAAGGCGTACTGCAAGGTCACGATACTGAGAGGGGTGCACAGATGACCGATCCAAGCTCGATCCTAAGCTTCCTTTCGGCGGCTCTCGGCTTTGTGGCTGCGTTCCTATGGTGGAAATCTACTCTCGTTAGAGTCCTCCCTGACCCCAACGATTCAGGTTGGGTCATGATCGACGATAACGACGGTACAGACACTTTCAGGACAATCGAGCGACGGCTGGTTTGGAACCGGTGGGCTGCGATGGTGACGGGTTTTGCGGTCTGCTTCCATGCGATCAGCTTGCTCTTGGCGGAGGTCCAGCCATGACCCGAGGCGTTCCCGTGCTCGACCCGAAGCGCGACCTGAAAGGCGCAACCCCGGAGAAGTTGGCGAAGGCGCTGTTTCGCCGGAAGGAGCCGCTACCGGCCCGCGTTGGAAAGACCGTTGGGGGCGATCAGGTCGCGGTAGAAGAGGTTGCGGCCGACGAGCCGGGCGACCGTATCCCGCATCTGGACGAGGGTTCCTGAGTCCCGATGGTTATGCTTCCTGGCAAATTCCGAGACATAGCGTTGCAGATGCTTCGGGCTGATCTTGTGGAACGTGCCGTCGTGCGCCCGCTTGAGCATCGACCAGAAGCTCTCCATGCCGCTCGTATGCGCCTGTCCGCGGACGTACTGGTTGACGGTGTGGTTGACCGCCGTATGTCGGTAGTCGCGGGCCAGCCCCTTGTAAGCTGCGGCCTCGTCGGTGACGACCATCGCGCCCGGCTCGGTGTGCTCGCGGACGAAGCCTTGCAGGGTTTCGCCGTTGACGCGCTGGACTACTTCGGCGCGGACTTCGTTCGTCTCCCGGTCCTTGATGCCGACCACCGCCGTCTTGTCGACCGGCCCGCGCGGCGATCCGGCCTCGCGGATCGCCCGGCGCTCGGCGTTCGACTTGTTCTTGCGCTCGCCGCCCATGTAGGTCTCGTCGACCTCTACCGGGCCGTCAAAGTCCTCGTCGTCGTCCGCGCCCACGCTTCCCGGATACGGTGAAGCATGAACCATGCGGCACGCTGCGAGACGCCGAGATCCCGGTGCAGTTTCATGGACGAGACCGATTTGAGGCTGGTGATGCAGAGGTAGATCGCGACCGCCCACTTGCGCAGCGGGATGTTCGACCGCGCCATCGGCGTTCCGGTCCGAACCGAGAAGTAGGACCGGCAGCCCTTGCACCAGTAGGGCATGGGCTTCGCGTTCGGGACTTCCTTCGTCTCGACCGATCCACATTTCGGGCAATGGCGACCGTTCTCCCAAACGACCGACTCGAACCACTCGGCCGCCGCTTTCTCGGTCGGGAACATGTCCATCATCTCCATGACGGTCATGCCCTCGCGGTGCGCTTTGCCGGATGCCTTTTTCGCCATTTTCGTCGCTCCCTTCCTACCCTTGGGATATGGGGAGCGACAGGGAGTTTGTCAAGTAATGATCATAAGCCCCTATCAAAGTGCCGAGCCACGGTAGGGCCGCGTCGCTGGCGCGTTAAGACCGGGCGCGCGATCTTTCCCCACAGTCCACAGACCGGTCGGAACGGGCCCGGTTGTTGCCTGGCCGGCAGCCGCATAGGCTGGCGCCGCTGGAGAGGACGAGGAGACCGATGAGCGACGATCAGACCCAAGCCCGCCCGAGGAACCACCCCGCACAGATCGAGACTAGTGGATATGTCAGCGTCGTCGGGGGCAGTATGTCTGTGCGTCTGGATACGCCAGCCGAGATAAGGAGTTTCCGCAAAAACCCGGACAAGTTCTTTGCGCGGAAGCTCGGCGCGACCGTCGAGCAATATCATGCGTGGCTCGACACGGACGGAGAGCCGCGGTGTTGCGGACTCACCGTCAAAGGGAGGCTATGCGGCAATTTCGTCTCCGGCGGCATCCAGCTGCCTTTCGACGAGTGGCTGCGAAAGGATCGAAACGAGTATTGCGCCGTTCATGGTGGCCCGGGGAGCGAAGAAGCGCGGTCACACCGAAGACAGTGAAGTGCCGGCGCGATTTGGATGCCGGGCAGCTACTCGGCCGCGAGTGGCTCGGAGCGGTAATCCAGATAGCGTTCGAGTTCAGCGGCATGCGCGCGATAGGTGACGCTCGTGGAGCCGAACCATGGAGCCTTCGCCCTCACTTCGGCATCGCTAAGTTGGGTGATCGCGACTCCACCTCCACGCCGTCCCGCTCTACCGCATGCGGGTCTTCGTTTCGAGGCGAGATCGTCATCGTGGAGCCGGTCCCTCTCCGCTTGGCCTCGGGCGTTCGTTTCTCCGGGACAGGCTCGATCCTCAGCACCGATCAGCGGCAATTTCCCACCGCCCGGCGGTCCGGAGACCGTTATCATCCGGGATCATGGTAGCGACGGTCCGCAACCTGACTTCGGCGTCGGCCACTTCGGAGTATTTCCGCAACGAGGGCGGGTACTACCTTGAGGAGGGTGAGGGCTCCGAGGAGCTGAAGGCGAAGCGGGAGGAGCACCGCGAGGCGAGCGCGTGGCACGGCAAGGGCGCGGCGGCGCTGGGCCTGGAGCCCGGCAAGCGGGTCGCGGCGGGCAAGTTCGAGAAGCTGCTGAAGGGTTTCGTCCTTGGCACGGACCTCCGTCTGGGCCGGATGCGCGACGGCCAGCACGAGCACCGCCCCGGTTTCGACATCACGTTCTCGGCCCCGAAGTCGGTGTCGCTGGCGGCGCTGCTGCCGACGGCGGAGCGCCCGCGCGGCGACCGGGCGGTGATCCGCGCGCATGACGAGGCGGTTCGGGCGACGCTTGACTGGATCGAGGAGACGATGCTGCAGACCCGGGGCTGGGACCCGGCAACCCGGACGCGGCCCCGGGTGAGCGCGCCCGCGATGGTCGCGGCGACGTTTCGCCATATCGCGAGCCGCAACCTCGATCCGCAGCTTCACACCCATGCGGTGATCGCCAACGTGACGCGCGATGCGAACGGCCGGTGGAAGAGCGTCGAGCCGACGCTGCTGCACCGCAACGCGCGGCTGATCGGAGCCTATTACCGGAACGAGCTGTCGCGGCGCCTGATCGAGCGGGGCTATTCGGTTCTTCCGGCGATGGCGGGGCGGGTTCCGAGCTTCGAGCTCGCGGGCTACGGGAAGGAGCTGTGCGAGGCGTTCTCGACCCGCCGGCGGGACGTGCTCGCGTATCTGGAGAAGAAGGGCCTGCGATACAGCACCCGCTCGGCGCAGATGGCGGCGCTGGCCAGCCGCAAGAGCAAGGCGGAGCCGATGCGCGCGGTGCTCCGGCGGCACTGGGCGGAGCGCGCGCGGGAGCTGGGATTCGGCGCTACCGCGCCGGTCTCGCGGTCGCGGGAGCCGATCGCGCGCGCCGCGGTTCCCTCGGCGCTGGAGATCGTCGGGCGCGGGATGCGGCATCTCGAGGAACGGCAGTCGGTGTTCGCGGCGGGGGAGCTCGAGGCGTTCGCGCTGGCGCATTCGCCGGGCCGGCACACGATCGGGGAGATCCGGGACGCGGTCGACTGGATGGTGCGGGACGGCCACCTGGTCGAGGCCGGTCTGCGGCGGACCGACCGGGCCTTCGTCACCGACCGGGCGCTGAAGGCGGAGCGCGCGGTAATCGACACGATGAAGGCGGGGATCGGCGAGGGAAGGGCGCTGGCCCGCGAGGACGACGTGGCGGCGCATCTGGAGGGCGCCGGGCTGACCGAGGGGCAGGAGGAGGCGGTGCGGACGATCCTGCTCGCGCGCGACCGGACGGTGGGGGTGCAGGGAAGGGCCGGCACGGGGAAGACCACCATGCTGCGCCAGGTGCGGGAGCTGGCGGGCGGCCGCCCGGTGGTCGGGCTCGCGCCGTCCGCGGCGGCGGCGCGGGTGCTGGAGCGCGAGACCGGCATCCACGCCCGCACCCTGCAATGGTTCCTGACCCGCTGCCAGAGGACGGCAAACGGCGAGGCGGACGGCAAGCTGCACGAGCTGTTCGGCGGCTCGGTGCTGGTGCTGGACGAGGCGTCGATGGTGTCGACCGACCAGATGCGCCAGCTGATGGGGATCGCCGACGGTCTCGGCGTGGCGCGGCTGGTGCTGGTGGGCGACACGCGCCAGCTCCGGGCGGTGGAGGCGGGACAGCCCTTCCGCCAGCTCCAGCAGGCGGGCATGACGACGGCGACGATGGACGACATCCTGCGCCAGAAGAACCCGGCGCTGCGCCAGGCGGTGCTGGCGGCGCTGGCGGGCGAGCCCCGCGAGGCGGCGGAGATGCTGGGCAACGGGCTGGTCGAGGTCGAGCACGAAGAGCTCGCCGCCAAGGCGGCGGAGACCTGGCTGGCGCTCGACCGCGAGGCGCGGGACGGAACCCTCCTGCTCGCGCCGACGCACGCGCTGAGGGAGGAGATCAACCGGACGGTCCGCGAGGCGCTGGCCGGCGAGGGGGTGCTGCGCGGCAGGACGCTCACGATCGAGCGCCTGGTGAGCCTCGGCATGACCCGGGCCGAGCGGGGCGACGTGCGCAACTACCGCGAGGACGACGAGGTCGTGTTCAACCAGGACATGGTCAACTACCGGCTGAGGAAGGACGAGGTGCTGACGGTGGCCGGGACCGACGGCGACCGGGTGACGCTCATGCACCCGGACGGCGGGTTGCGCCACATCCGGCCGGCGGGGTCGATCCGCTACCGCTTCGACGTCTACGAGACACGTCCGATCGAGCTCCGGGCGGGCGACCGGATCCGCTGGACCCGCAACGACCACGCGCGGGCGCTGATCAACGGCGAGCGGGCCGAGGTGACGGAGATCGCGCGCGGCCGGGTGCGGCTCCGGCTGGAGGACGGGCGGGCGATCTCGCTGAAGGAGGACGACCCGCAGCTCCGTCACCTCGACCACGCCTGGAGCTCGACGGTGCACGGCGCGCAGGGCACGACGGCGGAGGGCGTGATCGCGGTGCTCGATTCGAGCCACCGGGCGCTGACCGATCAGTCGACCTTCTACGTGGAGATCAGCCGGCCGCGGCGCAACGCGGTGGTGCTGACCGACAACCTGGAGCAGCTGGTCGAGGTGCTGGAGAGCAATACCGGCGAGCGGGCGACGGCGTGGGAGGCGCTGGGGGAGGAGATCGAGCCGGAGACGCAAACCCCTGTCCACCGGATTCGGGAGAAGGCGCCGGTGTGGTCGCCGCGCGGGGAATGGGAGGCGCTGGAGGCGCGGGCGCGCGGCGAGGGCACGGTGCTGTTCCTGGTCGAGGGCTACGGGCCGCTGATCGAACGGACGCGCCTGCTGGCCGCAACCCCCGATCTTCCGGCGGAGATCGGGGAGATCGCGGACGGTCTGCTGGCCTACGACCTCGCCTGCCGCGAGCACGGCAGGGCGGCCGAGGAGTTCCTCGGTCTGCTGGACGGGCATGCCGGGAGGAGGCGCGGGCTGGAAGACACTGCCGAGGCCGGCCGTTGCGCGGTGGCCGGGCTCGACGGCTACGCGGAGTGGCGCGAGACGGCCGCCCGCCTGGCCGACAACGGCGGCGCGCTGCTCGATGCGGCGGACGACAGCGCGGCCGAGGCGGCGAGCGGGATCGCGCGGCACCTGGAAGACCTCCGCGACATGCTCGCCCTGGACGATGCGGCGCACGCCTTCGAGACGCTGCGCGTCGCGCTGGACGAACGCGCCGGGGCGGCGGCGACGGTCCCGTTCTACTGCGAGGGCCACGGGGAGCTTGTCGAGCGGGCCCGCGACCTCGCTCCGCGCACCGCGCCGGACACCTACATGCGGAACGCGGCCGAGGCGGTGATCGAGGACCACGAGGCCTGCGGACAGCGGTTTGAGGAGATCGGCGCGCTGAGGGAAGAGGCGGCGCGCTGCCTCGAGGCGCGCAAGGAGCTGGAGGCGCGCGGGGAGGGACAGCCCCTCACCCGGCTGGAGGACCATGCCGGCTGGTCGGCGGACTGCGAGGCGGCGGCGGAACGCTGGGAGACCATGCGGGACGACCCCGAGACCTGGCGGCCCCATCTCGACCGGCGGAGCGAGGACGCCGCGCGGATCGAGGCCGACATGGATCGCCTCGACGAACTCCTCGGCCTCGACAGGGCGTGGACCGGGCTCCTCGATGCGCGCCTGGCGATCGCGGACGAGGCGCGGGCGCTCGGTTGCGAGGCGTTCGACCTCGACCGCTGGGGCGGGTTCGCCGACGACGCGCGCGCGCTCGCCGAATGGCCGGACGCGCCGGCGGCGGCCGCGGAGGCGGCGCGGCGGGTGCTGGAATACGACGCGGTATGGAGCTTCTCCGCGGGCGTCCGGGAGCATGGCGAACGGCGGGACGCGCTGGAGGAAGAGACGGGGTGGCGGGGCGAGGAGGAACCGGATGTCTCGGTCGTCGATCTTCCCGACTACGCGCCCCTTTCCGCGTTCGCCCGGGAGCTGGTGCAGGCGGGCGAGGCGATCCGGAACGACGGGGAGGCTTACGGCCGCCATCTCGACCGCCTGCCGGGCGGCAGGGACGGGTTCGCGGCCGCGCTCGAACGCCTGGACTGGCACGGCCCGCTCGACCGGTTCGCCGCGGTGGAGGCGCGGATCGCGGATGCGAGGCAGGGCGCGCGGGACCGGGGCATCCTCGCGTTCCATGCCCCCGGTTACGACGCGGCCATGGACGATGCCCGGAAGCTCGCCGAGGAGCGCGCGCTACGGGAGGAAGCGGCCCGGCGCCGGTTGCAGGCGGAGATCGACGAGCAGGCGACCCGGCAGGCGGAATGGCTCCGGATCGCGCTGCTGCTGAGGGTGCTGGAGGAGATCGAGAAGGAGCGCCAGGAGCTCGAACGGGACGCCGGGCGGGAGGACGTCACGCCGTCCCGACTTCCCGGATGGGAGGTCTGGAACGCCCGGCACCGGGAGTTCGCGGACGACGCCCGCGCGGCGCTCGCCGACGAGACCCTGGGCGATCACTGGACGAGCCGCCCCGAAATCCGCGAACGCATCGAACGCGGGATCGAGGGCGCCTTCGAGAGCCGGACCGTCACCGCGCGGGGCGAGGTCCGGCACGGGGAGGACGAGGACCGGGACGAGGATATCGCGGTCGATCCGTCGCTGGAGGAGGACTACCCGGTCCGGTGCAGGCGCGACCTTGTGGTCGGCGATCTTCTGGTCTGGACCGAAACCGCCGCGCCGGACATGTTGCCGGGACACCCCGTCCCGCCGGGCGTTCCGGTTCGCGAGGTGCGGTTCGAGGCCGAGCTGGTGGGACGCGAGGCGGCGCGCGACGAACGGGACGATGTGTGCACGGTGGAGATAACCCGGCGTTCGGACGAGGGGGTTTGCGGACCCGCCCGGCTCGGCTTCTCGATGCTGGCGGGGAGCGGCTGCTCGCGCCCGCTGTGGGACGACGAGGAGGAGCGCAGGCGCGAGGCCGAGGAGCAGTGGAAGGAGCTCCAGAAGCAGCGCGAGGCGCTGCAGGAACAGTACCAGCGCGAGCTGCACCAGAGCATGCGCATGAGGATGAGCATGAGCCTGCGATAGACGGCGCGATGGGAAGGGATCGTTCGATGCGGGAAGGTTCCGGGTTGCCGTCGAGCTGGACGGGGAGGCGAC
Organism: Alphaproteobacteria bacterium; assembly: GCA_965202835.1. Lineage (GTDB taxonomy): Bacteria > Pseudomonadota > Alphaproteobacteria > MPNO01 > MPNO01 > MPNO01. The sequence continues at coordinate 903,463 of CBDBCA010000006.1, forward strand.
GCCGGTCATGGCGCTCAGGCTGACGGACAAGCGGGGCAGGATCGATCCGCGGCCGGTCGAGCCGGCGGAGGCGGCGAATCTGCGCGCGATCAGGGCGGCCGGTCTGGCGGTGCAGGCGGACAATCTGTGCTTTCCGCTCCTGCAATACGCGCATCGCCTCGGCCTCAGGATCGCGTGCGACTGCCGGGGCGAGGGCGCGGAAGCGCCGGTCAACGCGATACGCCGGCAACGCAACGGCGCGTATTCGCTGTTCAACCTGCGCTTCGCGCGGGCGACCCATGCCGACGACTGCGCCCTCCGGCGCCGTGACCTGCCGCCGGGCGCGGCGGCGGGCGGGCCCCATTCCGACTTCGTCGATCCGGCCGCGGCGATGCGCGCGGACCCGGGCGAGGACTGGGACCCCTACGCCCCCACGGGGCTGGTTCCCCCGTGGAAACCCTCCGGGAGCGGGGGTGGCGACGCGCGGGTGACGATGTCGGCGATCCTGGGAAGGCTGGTGCGGAGGGCGCGTCTCAACCGGCTGGCGGAGGCGGACGCGCATGCCTCGCCCGAGGGGTGGCTGCCCGGGATCGCCCGGGCGGCCTCGTCGTTCCGCGCCGCGTCGGGGGCTCCGCTGTCGGAGTTCCTGTTCACCGACCCGGCGTCCTGGCGCTCCGGCGAGGTCGCCCGCAGGCTGGAGGCCGCCGAGCCGGGCTGGCCCGGGCGCGGCGGGCCGACCGCCCTCCTCTGCTGGGTCGCGCGCGACCTGGCCGAGCATGAGATCGACCGCGGCCGCGCGGGCCATGTCCGCGCGGCGCAGCCGATCGCCTTTCCGAAGCTCCGCAATCTCGAACCGGTGAAAGGGCCATGGCTGTTCCTCGGCGCGGTGGGGCGGCCCCCGAAAGACGGCGCGTGGGAATGCGCCGCCGCGTGTGCGTGGCCGATCGTCGGAGAGGGCTGCCCGATCCCGGTCGATTCCGACTACGAGCGGCGCGCGCTCGGATCGCTCCGCCGCCTGGTGCGCGCGCTGGAGACCGACCCGGGGCTGCGCGGGGCGCTCGGCGGCACCGTCCGGGTCGCGCTCGAAAAGCCGCTCGCCGCCATCGAGGTGACCGGCGGGCCGTGCCTGCCCGACTTCCTCCTCACCGTCGCCCGGCCCGGCGCCTACGATCATCTGCCGGGCGGCCCGGGACAGGCGCGCCATCGCGGCCGGTTCGACCCGCGCGACCGGGCGCGCTACGTCATCGAGGTGATGGGGTCGGGCGATCCGGAATACGAGGAGAAGAAGAAGGTGACCCACGCCCGGATGCGCCGCATCGGGCCGGTGTTCCGCATGGAGGGCGGGCAGTTCGAGTCGCGCGACAACCCGCTGAGGCGCCAGCGCGAGAGGATCGCCGCCGCCATCGCGGGCGACCTGCCGAGACGCTGGAAGGCACGGTGAGCGCCTCGGGGCAGCCGACGGTCGGCCGGAGGGTGCCGCCGCAACGGGATCGATCGGGGGCCGGCTCCGGCCCCGGCTGCAGAAGCTGAGGCCCAGGGTCGTCCCGCTCCCCGGGAATTATGTACGGTAGTGCTCGCGCGGCTAATCCAGCGCGACGCTGAACGTCATGCCGATCTCGGACACCCGCCAGTTGCGCTCGCCGCCGATCAGCGTGCATTGCAGGAAGCCGTATCCTGTCAGCACAATCCTTCCGAACATGTTATTCGAGATCGAGTTCCCGGCTTCGATCCAGACATGGCAGATTTTTGGCCCGCAGCGAGCTTTGGTCCCTTTCTGATCAAGCGCGCGGGCGTAGGACGCGGGGTAGTGCTTATCAGCCAGGACGAAGAACACCGTCTTGGCGTTGTTCTCGGCGTCCGGCCCGAGGCAGCTTTGCGACGCGGGCGCAGTCGAGGGGAAGATGAGAATGACCGCAACCACGAGGATTCGAAGCATGATTCGATCCTCCGGTTTCCCGGACCAAAGTGCTGCCGGGCCGTTGCACACATCATGGCTCTTCGTGAGGTCCCGCCTATTCGCCGGGCCGGGGAGGTACCCCTGCCGGGTCTAGGGCTATGATATTCAGCGGGTGACCCGACAATGCCGGCTGCCGCGATGTGTGCAGGGAAGATGGTCGCACGATTGAAATCAACCGACGAGGACCGTATGTTCGCTTAGAGTGGATAAGTTCCGCTAGGAGATGCCGAATGACCTGCCGGACGGCAAGGAAGCCACCGGAGACGCATCAGCCGACGAAGGCCGAGATGGAAGAGGTCATTGTCGTCGACGGCACGCCGGACGAGATCGCCGCAGCCGTGCTCCGCGGGGGGTTCGACGGAAAGAGGCTGCCGAATCGTCGCCGGAATAGACGGCGTGCCACTACCGGTTGGGCCATGACTCGATGAACGGCAATACTGCCTATATCATAGTCGCCATCTTGATCGTCGGCGTTGGATTGGGTGCGGCGATCATTCCCAGTTTGCGGGATCTGCGCCGTGAAGTGATGGGCCTCGTGAATCGCGTGGGAAAAATCGAAGGAAAGGTGGAAGTATTGAGTAGCGCCGTCCTCAGACCTGAGAAGGGAGGAAAGTCGGACGATGGCTGATCCTACCGTGATCTGGTCGGGCGCCGACGACACCAAGTACGCCTTCAAGGTGTACGATCCGAATCCGCCTTGGAACGATGTTCCCGGGTGCTACATCTTTGCCAAGCAGGGCCCGACAGGATGGCAGGCGCTCTATATCGGCCAAACCAACAGTTTCCAGCGCCGGCTCACTCCCGCTCACGAGAAATGGCAGGCGGCGGTCCAAATGGGCATGACGCATATCCACGCCCACACCGGCAATCCAGAAGAGACCGTGCGGCTTCAAGAGGAACGAAATCTAGTCGGACGCTACAGGCCGCCGCTCAACTCTTGACCAGAAACGAATGCCCTATCCTGATCTTTGTCGACGGTGCTGATCCGTCCACGTATCAACGACTGCTCGGGGAAACGTGCGCTCTTTCCATGTTCGCTTACCTGCATTGGCCCACCATCCGATCTTGACCTTTCCGTCAGCGTCTTGGGCACCGACGACCCATCCCTGCCCTCCAGGCATTTCGATCTGAGTCCCCACATGGAGCCCGAAATCCTGTGGATACCAGAACTTGCCGTCTTGACCCTTGACCACCGGTATTCCTACAGGGACATCTTTCGCGTCTAGGCTCATGGTTTTCTGCGTCCTCTAATTCGTCGAGGTGAATGACCTATCCCGGCCGGGCGCCGTGGATCAGGCGTACAGAAGACTGACGGAGTAGCGCCAGTTCTTCCTCTGGGAAATCGGGCGGCGGGTACTGGTCGAGAAACGGACTGCCGAATTGGTCTCCCGGTCCTTGGCGCCAGCGACGATGGTTTTCCCCATGTCGGGCTTCTGGCGAGCCTCGCGGCGCTTGTCGCAGTGCATGTTCTTGAAAATGCCGCCCACGTAGGTCTCGTCGGCTTCGACCGGGCCGGAGAATGACCCGCCGCCACCATCGCTCCACGCCTCCCGGACGCGATGCACCATGAACCAGGCGCTCTTCTGGGTGATGCCCAGATCCCAGTGGAGCTTCATGCTCGACACGCCCTTGAGGTTAGTCGCGAACAGGTAGAACGCGACCGCCCATTTCCGGTAGGGAATGTTCGACGCTTCCATCGCGGTCTTCGTCCGCACGCTGAACCGCTTACGGCATTCCTTCTCGCGGCAGCGGTAGGGCATCGTCTTGTGCGAGGCGCCCGAGAGGACATTGACCGATCCGCAGTACGGGCAGTGCGGCCCGTCCGGCCAGCGGGTCTCGGTGAACCACGCCTCCGCAGTGGCCTTGTCGGGGAACATCTCCATAATCTGCATGAAGGAGATGCCCTGTCGGAACTGCATGCCCGGTGCCTTATGCGCCATGTCGTGCCTCCCTATGGGCACTGTTTGGTGACGCGGCTCTCCCGTCTCAAGGCACTATTCGATATCATTCCCCGCTCCCCTGCCCGGGGATGGAGGAGTCGTCGCCCTGCCCGGTACCGGCGGCGCTCCCCCCACCGTCGCCCGGCGGGAAGGCCGGAGAGGGCTCGGACGAGTCCCCCGGCCCGGCTTCCTCGACAGCCGGGTCAGACCCCGCGAGCGACCAGCGTCGGTTGTCCGACGCGTACCGGCCCTGCTTGCGGCCGTTGCTCAACTCGACCCGGATCGAGCCCGTCTTGATCGAGCGCTCGGCCCCGGTCGCCGCGTATCCGGCGATCTCAGGCACGGTCGCGCCGGGATGCTCGCCCAGCACCCGTTCCACGAAACGCCGAACCGAACCGCGCGGCGCTCGCTTGCCGCCGCCGGCCCGTCGCCCCGATGCCGGCATCGCGCGGGCCCCGCGCCCGCTCCCCGCGGTGAGAAGATCGCGCAGCGCCTTCCTCGCGTCGGCCCGGCCCCTCGCATAGGCCTCGGCTTCGATCCCGGAGATCAACTCCGTGAGCTTCTCCGCGCTGCTCCTCGCGGCCTTGGCCATTGAACGCTCCGGTACGGTTTCGACGAAACAGGCGTGCCTGGCGCCGCCGCCCGCATGATAGGCGCCCGGTCCCCGCGCGCAACGATGCGGCGGAGTCCGCCGCCCGTGGCGATCCCTCCAGCGCAGACACGGGAGTTCCGGTCGCGCCTCGCCCGGTTCCGGGAGATTGTCCTGCCGGTCCCGCGCGGACGCGAGGTGTTGCAGGCGCCGCTGGCGTCCGGTGCGGGCGCCGGTTACGTTCGCCGACCGCACCCGGAGACCAGGCCCCATCCCATGACCGACCACGCCGACGAACGCCTCGCGCTGTTCATCGACGGCGCCAATCTCTACTCGGCGTCGCGCACGCTGGGCTTCAGCATCGACTTCAAGCGCCTGCTCGACCATTTCGGGGCGCAGGGCCGGCTGGTGCGCGCCTACTACTACACCGCGCTGTTCGACGACGTGGAATACTCGCCGCTCCGCCCGCTGGTCGACTGGCTCGTCTACAACGGCTACACGCTGGTCACCAAGCGCGCCAAGGAGTTCACCGACGCCTACGGGAACCGCAGGATCAAGGGCGACATGGATGTCGAGATCGCGATCGACGCGATGGAGATGGCGAAGAAGCTGGACCGCATCGTGCTGTTCTCGGGCGACGGGGACTTCCGGCGGCTGGTGGAGATGGTGCAGCGTGAGGGGGTTCGGGTGAGCGTGGTGTCCTCGCTGCGCTCATCCCCTCCCATGGTGGCCGACGAGCTGCGCCGCCAGACGGACGAGTTCGTCGAGCTCGCCGACCTCGCGCCGGAGATCGCGAGACCGCCGCGTCAGACCGAGGGGCGCATCCCAACGCCCGCGCGGCCGCATCTCGGCGACGCGGACTACGAATAAGCGCTGCCGCGCAGAGATCGGAGGTCCCGCTTTCGGATGGCGGTCGCGGCGCGGAACAGGCGACGCACCCCTCGGCCGTTCAACTCTGGAACAGGTCCGAGCCCCATTCGAGCCAGATTGCGAGACAAGAGCCCGACCGGGCGGGCCGGCGTCCCCCGGGGCTCAGAGCAGTCTTCCCTGCGGGTCGGCATCCGGTTCCGGCCCGTCGCCGGTTCCGCTCCCTTCCGGCGTCTCGGGCGTGTCCGACGGTGCTGGCGTCTCGGGCGGCGCGGATGCCTCGGGCGCTTCGGGGATCACGGCGGCGGCGATCGCCTCGGCGCGCTCGTCGCCGAACACCTCGCGCAGCAGGGCCATCGCCTCCTCGCGCGGGCCTTGCGCCACCATCCTCCGGAGCCGCGCCTCGAAGAGCGCCCGAAGGTCCGTGATGAATTGCGGCGGCTTCCCGCCAGCCCGCCCCGGAACGGGCTGCGGGGCCGCGCCCAGCCCGCGGGCGATCTCCTCGACCCCCCGCACCACGGCGCGCTGCTGCCCCGCGTCAAGCACCAGCCGCTTGTGCCTCTCCGGCCACGGGTCCACCGTCAGCGCGCACTCGACGAACCACTGCGACACATTCTTCCCCGCCTTCGCCGCCCCCGCCCTGATCGCCTCCAACTCCTCGTCGGTGCACGAGATGGTGTACGACTTGCCCCGCTGCCGTCCGCGCGGCTTCCTCATCCCTCCCCGTCCCCTTCCGAGAGCAGCAGGAAGCGCATCGCCTCATGGACCGCCACCGTCGTCCCCCCGACCGCGAAGCGCCCCGCGCGCGCGAGAAGGCGCGCATCCTCGTACAGCGCGCGCTGGCGGTGTTCGGGAAGCGCCAGGGGATGGCCCGGCGGCTCGGTCACGGCGTCCCCGCCGGCCGCCCGGAGACAGCACAGCACGCCGAAGCGCGAGACCGACATGCGCTCCTTCCGCGCGCGCCGGCGGATCCTCTCCCAGGCCTCGGGGAGGCTGTAGATGCCGCGCTGGCGCGAAAGCTCCACCGCCTCACCCGATCCCGGTCTCGCGGTCGAGCCAGGCATCGGCGCCGTCGAGCGCCCGCCGCCAGTCCTCCCCGGCGCCCTGGGTCTCCAGCCGCCGCCCCTCCATCTCCTCGAGAACCAGCACCGCCCGCGCCACCCGGCGCTGCACCGCAAGAGGCAGGCCGACGGACCCGTCCGGGCCGAGGCTGCAACGCAGCATGTACTCGGAGATCGTCAGCCCCGCCTCCGCGGCGGCCTCGGCGATGCGCGCCCACTCGGCGTCCGTCGCCATCACCGAGCGCGCCTTCCGTCTCTCCCCCTTCGGTCTCTTCGCCATATCCTGCCCCGTCCCGGCACCGCGCCATGTCTATTCAAGAAAGCCCAAAACAACATACCATTAGCAATCTCAACCCCATGGATATACAATGTATCCTATCCAGAATCCGAGCAAACCACCCTATTTCCAACACCCCAATGCAAACGTTTTCCCAATCATCGTATCTCTATCGATAGTTTCAACCACCCTTCCTAAACAGTAGATATCCATCCTAACATGCAGTAGAATATCAATGAATCGGAAGAATATCGAAGATCATAGCAGAACAAAAATCCGTCCAACCACAGTATTTTTCTGCTACACCATCAAGGACATGATCGACGTGGCGGGGATGCGGATCACCTTCGGCTCGCCGATGTTCGAGCACAACGTGCCGGCCTCCGACACCGTGGTCGTCGAGCGGCTGAAGGCGTCGGGCGCGATCCTGCTCGGCATCACCAACATGGCCGAGTGCGGACACAAGGGCACCAACTCCAACCCGCTCTGGGGGCTCACGCGCAACCCCTGGGACCTCGAGACCACGCCGGGCGGCTCGTCCGGCGGCGCGGCGGCGGCTCTGGCGACGGGTTGCGGGGCGCTCGCGCTCGGCACCGACCGCGCCGGCTCGGTCCGCATCCCGGCCGGTGCGACCGGGGTGTGCGGGCTGAAACCGACGCTCGGCGTCTTTCCCTGCCCGGAGACGCCGGACCTGTTCGACACCACCACCGTGATCGGCCCGATGGCGCGCGGGATCGAGGATATCGCCGCGCTGATGTCGGTCTGCGGCGGGCCTGACCCGCGCGATCCCTGGTCGCACGGCGCCGCGGCGCGGGACTACATGCCCGACGCCCGCCCGCGCGGCGACATGACCGGCATGCGGATCGCCTGGGCGCCCATGGTCGGCAACGCCGCGCTCGACGGCGAGACGCGCGAAATCTGCGAACAGGCGGTCGCCGCGTTCCGCGGTCTCGGCGCCGAAATCTCGCCGGTCGAGATCGACCTGTCCGAGGCGTGCGGCATCCTGCTCGCCATCGTCGGCGCCCTGGCGAGCGCGGCCTATACCGACAAGCTGCCCGAATACGGCGAGCGCATCGACCGCTCGCTCCGCATGGGCATCGAGCTGGGCGGCAAGCTGAGCGCGGCCGATCTGGAAAAGGCTCTGTTCGGACGCGCGGCTCTCTTCCGCAAGGTCGAGGCGGTGCTGGCGGAGCACGATTTGCTGGTGACGCCGTGCCTGACCCGCCCGGCCATCGCCGCCGACCACTTCGCCTTCGACCCGGTCGAGATCGAGGGCGTGCCTTACGGGAACCCGCGCTTCGACTGGTACCCCTACACCCACCCGTTCAACCACACCGGCCACCCGGCGCTCGCTTTGCCCGCCGGATGGACGGCCGCGAACATGCCGGTCGGCCTGCAGATCGTCGCCCCCTGGCACGCCGAGGACCGCCTGATCCGCGCCGGCGCCGAGCTCGAAGCGGCGCGGCCATGGTCGGATCGGCGGCCCCCCTCACCCTGACCCTCTCCCCGCGGGGGAGAGGGGACTCGCTTGGCGACTCCTCGCCACCTTCCCCCCTCCCGCCTGCGGGAGGGGCCGGGGGAGGGCGGCGGGCTTGCGCGACCGATTCCGTTGTGTATTGTCGCCAAGCGTTGCCAGGTCGTTGTTGTTGACGTGATTGCCCGTGGGAGCGGGTGGCCAGGTTTCTTCCCCGACATGTGAACGTCTTCAAGGAGCGCCGCATCGGGCCGCGCTCCGCCCGAACCGTCGAGAAAGGAAGCAATCATGGCCCAGGGTACGGTAAAGTGGTTCAACCCCGCCAAGGGGTACGGTTTCATCGAGCCCGAGGACGGCTCCAGGGACGTGTTCGTCCACATCAGCGCCGTCGAGCGGGCGGGTCTCGCCACGCTGCAGGAAGGACGGAAGGTGTCCTTCGAGCTGGTGGCCGGGCGGAACGGAAAGATGGCCGCAGAGCAAATCGTGCTGGCCGACTAGTGTAGTCCCGGCCTAACCAGCGGAGGGCGCCGAATGGCCCGGAAGCCCAATTACAGCTTCGAAAAGCGCCAGCGGGAGCTCGCAAAGGCCGAGAAGAAGGCGGCGCGGCAGGAAGCCCGGGCCAAGCGAAGGGAACGGCAGTCGGCCGAAAAGGAATCCGGAGAGAGCGCTCCGGAGGCCGGAGAGACGCCGACCCCGGAATAGGACGGCGCGGTCCGGGGGCTTCGTCCGCCCCGGCGGCGCGGGTGAATCCGTGACCGCGCTCGTCCGGTATCTCTTGCAAATCGTGCGCCGCGTGCCGCCGCCCTTGCGCGGCATGGGCTTGATGATGTTCGCCGCCATGCTGAGCATGACGATGGCGGCGATCGCCAAGGAGCTGGTCCGGGAGCTCCCGGTCTTCGAGGTCGTCTTCTTTCGTCAGCTGTTCGGGACGCTGCTGCTCGCGCCCGTCCTGTTGAGGCGGGGGGCAAATCCGTTGCGGACCCGCCGCATCGGCATGCACGGCCTTCGCGCGCTGTTCAACTTCGTCGCCATCCTCGGCTATTTCACCAGCCTCGGGCTCATACCCCTGGCGCAGATAACCGCGCTCGGCTTCACCTCGCCGGTATTCGCGAGCCTGCTCGCGGTGCTGGTTCTCGGCGAGGCGATGCGGACGCCGCGCGCGGTCGGTCTCCTGCTCGGTTTCGCCGGCGCCATGATCATCCTGCGCCCGGGATTCGAGACGGTGAGCGCGGGCTCGCTCTATGTCCTCGGTTCGGCGGCTTCCTGGGCGGTCGCGATGACCTGCATCAAGGCGTTGTCGCGCACCGAGACGAGCGTCACCATCACGTTCTACGCGGCGTTCCTGCAACTGCCCATGGCGCTGATCGCCGCGCTGTTCGTCTGGCAGTGGCCCACGCCGGGGCAGCTCGGGCTGTTGCTGGTGATTTCGGTAATCGGGACGCTGGCGCAGATCTCGCTGTCCCAGGCGTTTCGCGAGGCGGACTCAACCGTCGTCCTGCCGATGGATTTCACCAAGCTGGTGTGGGCCAGCCTGCTGGGATACGCGATTTTCGGAGAGATTCCCGATCCCTGGGCCTGGGTCGGCGGCCTGGTCGTGTTCTCGGGCGTGCTCGGGGTCGCCTATGGCGAGAGGCAGCGTCGCAATGCCGCGGCCGGAGAATGACGGTCGGGGGTAGCGTCCCCCCTCTCCCCGGCCCTCTCCCCGCGGGGGAGAGGGAGACTTGTTCCCCACTCCTTCTCCCCTCCCGCTCGCGGGAGGGGCCGGGGGAGGGCGGGACGATAGGACCTACACCGCGTGCCCGGCGGTGCGCCGCCCGGCGAGGCCGGAGAATGCGGACGCGATCCGGCGTCCGAGCGCCGACGCCATCTGGCGCATCACTTCTCCCCGCAACCGTTCGGCGCGGGCCTGGATGGTCCAGCGGTTCGCGGGTGCGGTTTGCGGCAGGTATTCGCTGTAATAGGACATGATCTGGGTCTCCTTCGTTCGGGACGGTTCCCGTCGTTGGAGACGAGGTAATTGGCCACGCTGGCTTTTATAATGGGAGAAAAACGACTATCTGCTTTGCGGATAATGCATGGATCAGCGCTCGCCGACTCCTCTTTGCCTTCTCCCCTCCCGCTTGCGGGAGGGGCCGGGGGAGGGCGGCGGGAAAAACGGCCGCCCGCTCAGGCGGCCGCCTCCAGCTCCGCGGCGGTCAGCTCGCGGGTGCCGTACTCGGCCGGAGAGGTGATCTCCAGCATTTCGAGGTCGTCGGACCACTCCACGACGCTGTGCTTGATCTCGGGCGGCAACATGTGGACCGAGCCCGCCCGGAGGGTTTCCTCGCCGTGCCCTTCGTACCAGAACGTCACCCAGCCGCTGACGACGTAGACGATCAGGAAATCGATGTCGGTGTGAATATGGGCTTCGATCGGCGGCGGGCCGTCCCCGCCGCGGATCAAATGCGCGCCGTACTTGCCGCCGGTCGCTTCCTCGACGCCGAAATGCCGGTAGACGAACTGATCGCGGATACCCTCTTTGCCGTAAACCGCGCCCTCGGCGTGGTCGATCACCAGCTTTTGCTTGAATTCCGACATCGGACCCTCCGTTCCGTCTGGACGATGCGTAACCCTATCGCAATTCGGGGGTGCCGCTAAGCAGTGAAACCGCGTGCCGGGTATCGAGCCGAGACCGCCTCGCGGCCCCGCGGCGCATCGCGGGCGGGTCGGGTGCCCGGCGCTGGATCGTATCCGTCTTGGTTGGAACCGTTTCCGTCGCGCCCCGGCTTCTCCTCCTGGTCACCTGCTGTCACCCCGGACTTGTTCCGGGGTCCAGGCCTGCCCCGGACTGCGTTCCGGGGAAGGCCGGGCGAGAGCGGCACCTGACAGTCTGGACCCCGGAACAAGTCCGGGGTGACAAGAGGGGGGCGGAGATGGTCTCGCCCATCGGCACCGAGCCTGTCCCGAAGTTAAACCGGACAGCAATGGAACAGGTCCGGGCATGGCGGCGGGGAGCCGGGCATGACGAGGAGGCGGTTCAATCTGAAACGGGCAGGCTCTAGGGCACCAACCCGAACCGGCTCGCGGCGACCAGGCGTCCGGCGTTTCGCCGTCCGGCGGGGCCGGCGATCGCGGTCGCGATCCGGCGCTTCAGCGCCGACGCCATCCGGCGCATTTCTTCCCCCCGCAGCCGCCGGGCGTCGGCCTGGAGGATAATCGGGTCCACCGACGATGCTTGCGTCGGGTGCTCGCTCAGGGGTGCCATGATGCTTGTCTCCTTCGATTCGGGTCGTTCCCGTCGTTGGGGACAAGATAATTATCGAATAATTCTTTGATAATACGAAAAATACGACTATAATCTTTGCGTAAATTGCAAAGGTGGGATGCGATGGATACGCTTTCCGGAATGCGGCTGTTCACCAAGGTGGTCGAGACCGGCGGCTTTTCCGCGGCGGGCCGCCAGGTCGGCGTCAATGCGTCCTCGGTCTCGCGCCAGGTGGGCCGGCTGGAAGACGCGCTCGGCACGCGGCTGCTCAACCGCTCGACCCGCCATATCGGGCTGACCGAGGCGGGACGGCTCTACTACGAGCGGGCGAGCCGGATCGTCGCCGACGTGGAGGAGGCGAACGCGGCGGTGGCCGAGCTCAACGAGGCGCCGCGCGGCACCCTGAGGCTGAACGCGCCGGTGGTCTTCGGCCGGCGCTATGTCACGCCCTATATGCGGGAGTTCCTCGAGATCCACCCGGAGGTGCAGGTCGAGCTCAACGTGACCGACCACTATGTCGACCTGATCGAGGAAGGGGCCGACCTCGCGATCCGCATCGGCGGGCCCAGCCCGTCGACCTATATCGCCCGCAAGCTCGCCACCATCGACCGGGTTCTCTGCGCGAGCCCGGAGTATTTCGCGCGCCACGGAAGGCCGCGCCGCCCGGAGGACCTGGCGGCGCACAACTGTGTCGTTCTCCGCCGCCGCCCCGGCGAAGTCGTCTGGGAGCTGATCGGCGAAGACGGCACGTTCGCGGTTCCCGTCTCGGGGAATTTCGCATCCAACAACTCGGGCGCCATCGCGGCGGCGATGACGGCCGGAATCGGCATCGTGCTCCTGCCGGTCTGGATGGTGGGGCGGGAGATCCAGCAGGGCAGGGCCGAGATCGTGCTGGGCGATTACCGGGCCCACCCCACCGGCCTCGCCGACGAGGTCTATGCGGTGTTTCCCCACGCGCGGAACCTCTCCGCCAAGGTCCGCGCCTGCGTCGACTTCCTCGCCCGCAAGTTCCGAAGCGAGCCCGATTTCAGGATCGGGGTCCTGCTGCACGAAGCCGGAGAGCCGTCATGACGGAGCGCGCCGCGCCGATCGATTTCTACTTCGACTTCATCTCGCCCTACGGCTACCTCGCGGCCACGCGGATCGGCGAGATCGGCGGGAAATACGCCCGCCCCGTCAAGTGGCGCCCGTTCCTGCTCGGCGTGACGGTGCTGCAGGTCATGGGCATCAAGCCGCTGATGGAGACGCCGCTGAAATCGGACTATCTCGTCGTCGACCGGCCGCGCATGGCGAAGCTCCTCGGCGTGCCGCTCGCCATTCCCGATCTCGACGGCGTGAACGGGGTGGCGGCCTCGCGCGCGTTCTACTGGCTGGCCGAGGAGGACGAGGATGCGGCCAGGGCGCTGGCGCGGCGCCTGCTGGAACGGCTCTGGGTCGACGGGCGCGACATCACCGGCGCGGACGTCGTGGCCGACGAGGCGGCGGCGCTCGGCGTTTCACGTGAAACAATAGAGGCCGCGCTCGGCGAGCGGCGCGTCAAGGACCTGCTGCGTTCGGCGGTCGACGCGGCGGTGGCGCGCAAGGTGTTCGGCTCGCCATTCTTCATCGTCGACGACCAGCCGGTCTGGGGCGTCGACCGGCTGTGGATGGTCGAGCACTGGCTGCGCCACGGCTCCTGGGAGCGCACCCCGGATAGCCCGCTATAGCGGCTCCAGCGCGCCTTTGGCCGCCATGTCGCGGAGCTCGGTCTTGCGGATCTTGCCGCTCGCGGTGAGCGGGAAGGAGTCGGCCCGGAACCAGCGCGCCGGCGCCTTGAACCGGGCGATGCGCCCGGCGCAGTAGCGGCCGAGCTCGTCCGGCGTGAGCGCGTCCCCGCCGTCGACCGCGGCGGCGACGATCTCTCCGTAATAGTCGTCCGGCATCCCGAACACGGCGATGTCGCGCACGTCGGGGTGGCCGCGCAGCAGGTTCTCGACCTCGACGGGATAGATGTTCTCGCCGCCCCGGATGATCATGTCCCGCAGCCGTCCGCCGGCGACCACGACATTGCCGTCCGCCGTCAGGTAGCCGAGATCGCCGGTCCGCATCCAGCCGTCGGGGCCGACGGTCTCGGCGGTGGCGTCGGGGTTGTCGAAATAGCCCTGCATGACCATCGGGCCCGCGGTCTCGATCTGGCCGATCTCGCCCGCCGGCAGCGGCGCGCCGGTGACCGCGTCCGCGATCCGCACCTTCGCTCCCGGCAGCGGCGGACCGCAGGTCTCGAAACGCTCCGGCGCCTCGCAATCGGCGAGCGCGATCAGCGTGCTCGCCTCGGTCTGGCCGTAGACCTGGACGAGGCCCGGGATCGGGAACGCGTCGGCGCAGCGCGCGAGCAGCGCGGGGTCGGTGTCGGCGCCGCCGCAGGTGCCGGCGCGCAGGCTGGAGAGGTCGTGCCCGCCGCGCGCCTTGTGGTCGAGCATCGCCACATAGGAGGTCGGCACGCCGGACAGCATGGTGCAGCGCTCCTCCTCGACGATGCGGAACATCGCCGCCGGGTCGAAATGCGAGACCCCGATATAGGCCGAGCCGCGCTGCACCGTGCCGAGAATGCACATGATGCAGCCGGCGCAGTGGAAGAGCGGGATGATCGAGGTCCAGCGGTCCTCCGCCGTCACCCGGAGCCTTCCCGAGATACCCCACGCATTGGCCATCGTCCCCGCATGGGTCAGCAGCGCGCCCTTGGGGAACCCGGTCGTGCCCGAGGTGTATTGCAGCGAGCCCACCGCGTCGGGATCGACCGCGGGCAGCGCCGTTCCGCCGGTCCGGCCTTCCTCGACCAGCGCGCCGTAGCCCGCGCAATCCGCTTCCGGACCGTCCAGCCCGACCAGCAATTCGAGCGCCGGCAGCGTCGGGCGGATTTCGCGGACGTTCTCCAGATAGGGGTTGCCGCGGAACGCGCGGGACAGGAACAGCCCGCGCGGCTTCGAATGCCCGAGCGCATAGGCGAGATCGTCGCGCCGGTAATGCGTGTTGAGCGGCACCAGCACGCAGCCCGCGATCGCCACCGCCATCTGCACCACCGGCCACTCGATCCGGCTCTCGGCCAGCAGGCCGACGCGGTCGCCCGGCCGGAATCCCCGCGCCAGGAGACCGCGCGCGAGCGCCGTCGCCGCCTCGTGCCACCCTTCCCAGGTGAGCCGCGCGCCGGTCTCCGGGAAGGCGAGCGCCTCGCGGCCGCCTCGCGCCTCGGCCTGGTGCGCGAGCGCGGCGCCCGGCGTTCGGAACGGAGAGAGTTCGGTCATGGTCCCGGCGATGATACTCTCCGGCTCGATCGCCGCCCACAGAGAGACCGTCGCGCGACGACGGGAACCGCATGCCCGACCCTGCCTTCGAGATCGATCCGGCGCGGCTGCTGGCCGACCTCAGGCATCTCGCGACCTTCGGCAAGCACGGCACGGGGGTCACCCGGCTCGCCTTCAGCCGGCCCGATATCGAGGCGCGGCAATGGCTGCGCCAACGCATGGAGGAGGCCGGGCTCGCCGCCGCCATCGACGATGTCGGCAACGTGATCGGAGAGGCGCCCGCCGCCGGCCCGGCGATCCTGATCGGCAGCCATTCCGATTCCGTCCCCGGCGGCGGCTGGCTCGACGGCGCGATGGGGGTGATCTACGGGATCGAGATCGCGCGCGCGGCGATCGAGGCGGGGCTGGCCGAGCGCTGCCCGGTCGACGCGGTCGCCTTCCAGGACGAGGAGAGCACGTACTTGCCCACCCTCGGCAGCCGGACCCTGTTCGGCGCGGTGAGCGAGGACGAGATCGACGTCGCGCGCAATATCGACGGCCACCGCCTCGGCGACGCCATCGCCGCCAGCGGCTTCGCCGGAAACCCGCCGCGCCGGCTGGACCCCGGGCGCTACCGCGCCTTCCTGGAAGCGCATATCGAGCAGGGACCCAGGCTCGAAGCCATGGAGACCCGGATCGGCGTGGTGACCGCCATCGTCGGCATCAGGCGCTTCCGGCTGCATGTCGAGGGGCAGGCCGGCCACGCCGGCACCGTCCCGATGGCGATGCGGAGGGACGCGGGCGCGGTCGCCATCGGCCTGTCGAACGGGATGCTCCAATCGTTCCCCGCGCTGGCGGGGCCCGACACGGTGTGGAACATCGGCAGCCTGACGCTCGCGCCGGGCGCCGCCAACGTGATCCCGGAAGCGGCCGAGATCACCGTCGAGATCCGCGATACCGATCCGTCGATCCTGGATGCGCTCGAAGACCGCCTACGCGCGCTGGCGCGTGATCATGCGGAGGAGTCCGGCCAGGAGATCGCCGCGCTCCGCACCCTCGACATCCCGCCCGCGGCGATGGACCCGGCGCTGGGCGACCGGATCGAGGCGGCGGCCCGGGCGCTCGGGGCGTCCCACATGCGGATGCCGAGCGGCGCGGGGCACGACGCGATGGTGCTCTGCCGCTACATGCCGTCGGCGATGCTCTTCGTCCCCTCCATCGGCGGGCACAGCCACACCACCATCGAGGACACGTCGGAGGAGGACATCGTGCTCGGCTGCCGCGTGCTGGCCCGCGCCGTTGCGCGGATCGCGGGCGCCTAATGTTTCACGTGAAACATGGGTCAGCAGTGCTGCCTTATCCTTTGCGTGAGGAAGTTACGATAAGCCGTTAATTCGTTCCCGGGCCGCCCGGCGGAACAGGTCAGGGACGGCCCGCCGCGTCCCCGGGGGACGCGAAGCGCCCGAAACGCCTTGCTGGCGGGGGCGGCCGCCGCCAATATTCGCTACCCTTCGGTAACGAATTATGCCCCTGGCCCCCGACCTGACCGTCCGCGAGACCGCCTTCCTGGCGGGCGTCCCGGAAGGAACGATCGAAAAGGCGCTGCAGGCCGGCGTGCCGCGCGCCCTGCCCGCGCCGGCGCGGTCCCGAGGCGGGGCGATCCGATTTCTGCCGCTCCGGGCGGTGGCGTATTTCCACGCGCTCAAGGCGGCCGAACTCGCGGACCTGCCGCTGCGCCACAAGCGGGCGCTCTGGGCCGAGCTGGCGCAACGCGAACCGATGAGCCTGGCCGCGATCGAATTCGCCCCCGGCGCGACCCTCGATCTCGAACGCCTCGCCGCCGGCGCCCTCCGCTACGCCGAGCGCTACCGCGACGCCCGAGACCGTCACATCGCCCCCGGCCCCGAGGGCGGCGCGCCGCTCGTCTCCGGCACGGAGCTCACGGTCCACGCGGTGCTCGCGCGGCTGCGGGACGGCGCCGCCCTCGAAGACTTCGCGGCGGAGTATCCCGAGGTTCCTCCCAGGGCTTTCGCCGCCGCCCAGATCTATGCGACGACGCATCCGCCGAGGGGGCGGCCGAAGGAGAGGGCGCGAACGGGAGATCTTGCTCAACAAAGCTGAAATTCGTTGGACAAGACTTGGGTCATGCCCTCAATGGCAGTTGCTGGTTATAAGAAAGTGGCCCGCTGGCTTTCCTTCCCGTTGCCCCGACTCGGTACCCGAGCCGTTTCGCATCGCCGCCCTTTCCCGTTCGGCAGGCGTGATGAAACGCCGGCCGACGAACGGCATGCTCGGACTATTAGGGCTCTTCGAAGAGTACACCGGCAACTGAAAAGAGGTTTGCAAGTCCTGGGCGACCGTGTCCCTGAAGGGACAAAAGTTCAGAAGGTGTCCGTGCGTCCGAGTTCGCGCTCTCCAAGCTGATCAGATCATCTCTCCGTCGAAGTCGCTTAAAGTACTTCGCGCCGTTCTCGTCCACGGCGATGACGAGAGCCCCTTCCAGTCGCGCCAATGTTCTTTCATCGATTGTTTCAAGTCGAGTGATGACGAACTGCTCCTCAAGCGCTATTGGTTCCATGCTTTGTCCGGACACTTGAAAAAGCTTCGCGCCTTCGAGAATGCTAGCAACCGTCGAAGGATCATGTATTGGCACGACCTCCCCAACCGTTTGAGGCAGCGGCCTAGCATCAGACATGAATACTGTGCCCACAACTTTGCGCATCCGGAGTTTGTCAGCGGGACTGATGATGGGTTGAGGCAACATGTAAGGGTTAGTACTTTGGCCCGTTAACACCGCTATTTCTGGCTGATCGTCCGACAGATTGAGGCGACGGGCGACAAAGCCGTCTCCGTAAGCAGCCACAATCAGATTCCGGGCGTTCGCATCCCCGTAATTCTTCACAAGAAGGACATCGCCAATTGTGACAACCGGCTCTAGCGTTGAAGCTGTGACTCGGTATGCATCATGATTATGTAACTTAAGTGGATCAGCATTTTCCCATTCTTCAATCGAGATCGTACCGTCTCCAATATAGCCGTCACTCGTTGCCGCCGCCGCTATGCCTGTCTTAAGAAGGGTCGCTTGAGCAAGCATGCTGGATCGTGATGTCGGAAATTCAACAACAGTATCTGGATATGCGTACAATCTCGGGTCACCGGCATATGCGTCATAGTCAGCTGCCACCATGAACGCCCTGGAAAAGAGTCTCTCCAGCGTCTTCGTCCAATATCGTTCTACTTCTTCGGCTTGGACAAGTCCAATTGTACCGTCATCAGTGTGACTCGAGGCGTTCATATACAAAATGGGCTGATTCCCGTTTTCCTGAAGCGAACTGGTCAACTTCTTGAAGACTGGACGGTCGAAGGGCGGGATCCTATCCTGACCGTACTTCGTGAGTAGGTCTGTTAATGCTCCCAGCGTGTTTGTGGTAAGTTCATAGGATTCCGGGCGAAGCATGATACGCAACAAATCTTCGCAGTACACGCGGACTTCTCGTACATATTCTCTACCTTTATCGTCGCATTGTTCGCTATGTGCTTCGGAATATCGGCGTTCGAGCTTCGATCCATTCAAGATTTGCGCCACGTCAGCCTTGTCGTGAGGACGAGCGATCATTCCTGTCTGCCCGTCAAGTCCGCATGTGGCCGTGATAATATCGAAGAACTGACGCTCGTGAGTGGCGAGGAATAATTGGAGTCCATTCGACTCCGTCTTATCTGCATTCGCCAGCTCCACAATCTTTTGGGCCCACTTTCTCTTGTTCTTGGGATCAAAGGTCAGTTGCGGATCGTCCAACACCATGAGCGGAAAGTTGCAAATGCCTCGCTCTTGGATTGCTTCGTCACGCATCGCAAATATAAAGGCCCAAAGAACAGCGCGTAGCCAAGAGGCATTGGCAACAAATCCAGCATCGATTTTGTAGTCTTTACTAAAACGACCATGAACAGAGACTTGGCGTCTTTGCAGTTCTACGTTTCCAAAAGTAAGTCGCTCTTTAAGGCGGATTTCTGCCAAAATCGAATGTACGCGTTCTGACAACGAGTCGATGGTCCGATGGGTTTCCGCATCAACAAGATGCCGCAATCTTTTAAGAGGTTCGAGAGCGACCGCGATGTTCTCGCGCGTCCGCTGCTCCGTATGAATATCGTTCCAGTCAGTGGCAGTCTTCTTGGCTTCCTTCAGGTGATTCGCAATGTCGTCGAGCGGATTAGCCTTCTCGCTAGCTTCTTCTACCTTCCTAACCATGCCCTGCAAGCTATTGGGCGGAAACTCACGCGTTGCATCTACTTCGCCCAAAAGCGTCGACCAAGCGGTCACAAACACCTTACGGTGATCTGCCCACCATTCGGTGAGCGCTACGATCCTTCTGATTTTATGAATGAACGTTCGCAATTCGCTTGCCGAAAATGGCTCTGGGGGCTCCGATTGGTGGAACTCTGGGTATTGAAATCTAGGGAGCGCATCGACCCGTGTTGCGACCTGTTCGTCTACCGAACAAGCAATGCCGACGAGTACGTCGGAAAATGGTTGCGGATCCACAAATCGGTCCCGGACTGCAAGCAGATAGTCGTCGGCAGGATCCATCGATGCAAGTCTCTCGAAGTGTTCCTGTATCGATTGCGGCAAGAGAGCACGAAGCGCTTTGTCGATGTCTGAGCAGGCATCATCGATGGCGCGCTCAGCAGCGTCGGCATTCTCCTTCAATATGGAAAGTTCGGCTGCAAGCTCGCGTTGATCTTCTGTCTCCAGACTCTGGGCGCAAAGCGGGCAAATAGACGATGAGGAAAGTTCGTCGGGAGGTAGAAAGAAACGCGAAGCCAACGCCTTCAGTCTAAGTTTTTCATCAGCGGTTTGCCTTGTGTGCCACGCCAGCGCCTCATCCAGCTTGGTTTCGAACTCCGGGAGTTGGCTTCGAAGTTTGTTGAATGCCTGGTTGTCGGGCGCGGTCTTAAGTGCCGCCCACGCCGCAAACAGTGGAACTCCTTCAGTTTTCTGCTCTATCACGCTTCGTGCGCTGTTCACAGCACGAGACAACTTCTTCCTGCCGTCGATGGCAGAAAGGTCGATATCTTCCGCGATGTCTGACTTGAGAATCGCAAGTAGTTTGCCAGCCTCCCTAGATGCCGTATCCGAGAGCCTTTGAAGTTGTTCCTCGAGGTTTTTGTTGCCGAGCGCTAAGTCCTCCGTAATTATCAGCTGAGTTTCCTCTGCAAGCTCTCTTGCCTTTGCTAGATTGTCGGCAAAACTTCTTTCTAGTCGGTCAATGCCCTGATCCTTCGCATATTTCAAAAAACGCCGACCCTTGTTAGTGAAGGCCCCGGCACCTTGAGAGATATCGGCTAACTGATCCAATCCAGTCAATATTTTCATCGCATCGTAGAGACTGCCACTCTTTGCTCCGAAGCCAATGTGAGCCAGACGGGACGGCATCAACAAACCTGCTTCAATTAATTGCGGTGTTGCGGTTAGTCGTCCATCGACATCCACCTTAATTTCCGCCTCTCCATCCGTCGGAGACGCGAGAGTACGACTCGCAATCGCCTGTTCCCCAGTAGGGTTTGAGAAGATGAGCTCTACGTTTACCGTTGCGGTTTTCTCCAAATCCGCAACCGACGAAGGGTAGGTAGCTATTGGGGGCCAATTGCCAATCTTCTTGCCGGAGTCATTGTATACAGGGATTCTCACCCCGTTTTCCATTTGCAGGCCGTCGTGCTCCCTCAACCGATAGCCTGTCAGAGCCCATACAATTGCACTTGCGAGCAATGTTTTTCCCGATCCGTTGCTACCCTCCAGACACCAATTCTGACTTGCGAGGTCCAAGTGAAAAACCGGGCCTCCATAGGTGTTGAGACCACCAAAATTTGTCGTTCTTATCTCATGCAAATACCAAGGACCATCGTTTGTGTGAAACCCGAGGTTCGAAGCGTCCGGAACCGGGTCGGAATCTTCGTCCTTCCAAGAATCAATCAAACCGTCAAATAACGAATCAGAACCTTCTGCGACCTCTTGAGGCTTCGCCTCCAACAAATATTGAAAGAGACGCCGTTGCCCGGATGTCGCAAGCGTAACTGAACCTGCTGCCGCACTACCCCAACTTGCCCAAGATAGGTCTTTTCCAGAGAGGAGACATGCTGTTGCCTCACCGAATGAAACTGCCATGCTTTCAATCACCCCTTGTTGAATGGACTTATCCGAATCAATACAGTACAGAAAACCGACATTAGAAAGCGCGGAAGGTATAGCGCTCGCACTTACACCAATCTACGCGTTGAACGTACAATTCTGGCTCGCTGTTTGCCCCTAACCGCCCCCTATCCCGCCTCCACCACCGCCGGCGGCCGGTGCACCGCGACCTCCGGCGCCGCGCCCTCCCACCGCTCCACCTCCACCAACGCGGAGTGCGCCGCCGTGGCCTGGGCGAGGCGGGAGGTGCCGTGATCGTGGGTCAGCATGTTGGGGTTGCCGTGGCGGTCGAGCGCGCCGATCTCGCCGGGCTCGGCTGGGTCGTACCAGGCGCCGGTGGGCAGCACCACGACTCCCGGCCGCACCGCGTCGCTCACCCGCGCGCCGGCGAGGCACTGGCCGCGGTCGTTGAAGAGCCTCACCGTGTCGCCGTCCCCGATGCCGCGGGCGCGCGCGTCGTCCGGGTGGATCGTCGCCGCCTCGCGCCCCGCCACCTTGCCCGCCCTGCTGACCGGGGACGGGTCGAGCTGGCTGTGGAGCCGCGTCGCCGGCTGGTTGGAGACCAGGTGGAGCGGGAAGCGTTCGGCGAGCGGGGCGCCCAGCCACTCGCGCGGCTCGATCCACACCGGATGCCCCGGGCAGTCGTCGTAGCCGAAGCCGTCCACGGTCTCGGAGAAGATCTCGATCCGCCCCGACGGCGTCTTGAGCGGGTTCGCGTCCGGATCGGCGCGGAAATCGGCGAACAGCACGAAGTCGTCCTCCGGCTCCTTCACACGCACGCGCCCGTCGCGCCAGAATTCCTCGAAGCCCGGCAGCTTCGCGCCCTCCCGCTCCATGCGGCCGGCGAAGGCATCCCAGCTCTCGCGGATCCAGTCGAGCTCGTCCTTGCCGCCGGTGAACTCTTCGGCGAGGCCGAGGCGTTCGGCGAGCCCGGCCACGATGTCGTAGTCGCTCCGCGCCTCGCCCACCGGCTCGACGGCCTTCCGCATGGCGTAGATCGTGGAATCGCCGGTGCCGGCGCCGATGTCGTTCCTCTCCAGCGCCGTCGCGGCCGGCAGCACGATGTCGGCATGGCGCGCCGCCGGCGTCCAGAACGGGTCCTGCACGACGATCGTCTCCGGCTTGCGCCAGGCGCGGAGCAGCCGGTTGAGGTCCTGGTGGTGATGGAACGGGTTGCCGCCGGCCCAGTACACCATGCGGATGTCGGGATAGGTCCGCCGCCGGCCGTTGAAGTCGTATTCGCCGCCGGGGTTCAGCAGCATGTCGGAAATGCGCGCGACCGGGATGAAGCTCTTCGTCGGGTCCTTGCCCGTGGGAAGCCCGCGCGGCCCGGCCGCGATCTTCTCGCTCCCGATCAGGCCCATCGCGCCGTAGCCGATGCCGAACCCGCCGCCCGGCAGGCCGATCTGGCCCAGCATGCAGGCCAAGGCGATGCCCGCCCACATCGGCTGCTCGCCCCGGTCGGCGCGTTGCAGCGAGTAGCTCAGCGTGATCATCGTCCGGGTCGATGCCATGCGGCGGGCGAGCGCGCGGATCTCATCGGCCGCGATGTCGCAGCGCGCCGCCGCCCAGTCGGCGTCCTTCGCCGTGCCGTCCACCGTGCCGTCGAGATAGGCGGCGAAGCGCTCGAAGCCGGTGCAATAGCGCTCCAGGAAGGCGCGCTCGTGCAAGTCTTCCGCCAGCAGGGTGTGGGCGAGCCCCAGCATCAGCGCGGTGTCGGCGTTGGGGCGGATCGGCAGCCAGAGCGCGCCAAGCTCCTCGATCGTGTCGTCGCGCAGCGGGCTGATCGACACCGCCTCGATCCCGGCCGCGCCGAGCCGCTCGATCCAGCCGCGCGCGCGGTGCGGGCCGGTCCCGCCGAAGGAGATCTGCAAATTCTTGGGCGCCATGCCGCCGAAGCTCACGATCAGCCTCGTGTGCCGGGCGATGTTGCGCCACTCCGTCGCCTGCATGCCGACCGGCGCGGCGGTCCCGATCACGTGCGGCACCACGACCAGCGCCGCGCCGCAGCTGTAATTGCCCACCGCGTCGGTCGCCCCGCCATGCAGGTTGAGCAGGCGGCGGATCAGCGTGCGCGGGTGGTGGATCTTCCCCGAGCTCGCCCAGCCGTAGCTGCCGGCGAAGATCGCCTCGCTACCATGCTCGCGCTTCACGCGGCCGATCTCGCCGGCGACCAGCTCCAGCGCGCGGTCCCACGACACCGGCACGAAGGGCTCCGCGCCCCGGCCGGCGGTGTCGGAACCCGGCCCCGCGTTGTGGTAGCCCGCCCGCACCATCGGCCGGGCGATCCGCGTCGGGTGGTCGACCATCTCCGGCAGCGCGGCATGCAGCGGCGCCGGGTCCGGGTCGTCGGCCCACGGCCGCGCCCCGACCACGCGCCCGTCCTCCACCAGCACGTCGTAAACCCCCCAATGCGCCCCGGTGGGGACGGCCTCGGTCCGGTCGGTCATGTTCGCCTTCCCCCGTCATGGTCGGCGGAGGCCGACCATCCACGATTTGTTCCTTTGTTTCGCCGGCGTCAAAAAAACTCGTGGATGGTCGGCCTCCGCCGACCATGACGAGGAAGCTGGATCCCTAAACCGCGTACTGGATCCCCGCCTCGTCGAGCTGGCGGAGGAGGGCGGGCCATTCGTTCCTGCCGCATTCGGACTGGGTGGCCTGGCGGGCGGTGTGCTCGCAGACCTCCTTCGTCGGGTAATGGATCCTGGCGCCGCCCGCCGCCGCGGCCTGCAGCGTGAGCTGGGCCGAGCACACCTTTTCCAGGAAGTACATCAGCACCCAGGCCTCGGCCACCGACCCGCCGGTGGTCAAGAGCCCGTGGTTCCTGAGGATCATCACCTTCTTGTCGCCGATGTCCTGGACCAGCCGTTCGCGCTCCGAGACGTCGAGCGAGATCCCCTCGAACTCGTGATAGGCGACGCGGTCGTAGAAGACCATCGAGTCGAGATTGGTGAAGATCAGCCCGTCCTCCAGCGAGGACACCGCCATGCCCGCCTCGGTGTGGGTGTGCAGCACGCATTGCGCGTCCTCGCGGGCGCCGTGGATCGCGCTGTGGATGACATAGCCCGCGTCGTTGATCGCGTACGGGGTGTCGTCGAGGATGTTGCCGTCGAGGTCGATCTTGACCAGGTTCGACGCCGTCACCTCGTCCCAGCGGAGCGGGAACGGATTCAGCAGGAAGTGGCGCTCGGGGCCGGGGATGCGCGCCGAGATGTGGTTGTAGATCAGCGTCGTCGTCCAGCCGTACATGTGCGACAGGCGATAGGCCGCGGCGAGGTCAACCCGGGTCTGCCATTCCTCCTGGCTTACCCTGTCTCTCAACGAGGGGCCGGCGATGTCGCGAAGGGCGGTGGCGTTCATGGCGCGTCTCCGGAAATGCGGTGCGTCGCCGGAGTGTAGGGCTTTTTCCGGGCGGGCGGAACGGTCGGCGCGGGCGGCGATCCAGAGCCGGTTCGGGCCAGCGACGCACCGCGGCGATTCGTCTCGCGGTTCAGCGGTGGATTATCGTACAGTAAGTTACTGTAATCTGCTTCACACGCAATGGACATGCCATGCCCCAACAGGTGACAGCGCGACTGCCGGATCCAGTGGTCGACGCGCTGGATGTGGCCGCGCGGCAGCTCCGGCGCAGCCGGGCGGACGTGATCCGCCTTGCCGTCGAGCACTATCTCGAGGACTTCGACGATCTCTCCGTCGCCATCGACCGGCTCCGCGATCCCAGCGATCCGGTGCTGGACTGGGACCGGGTCCGGCGTGAGCTTCTCGATACGGATTAAGGAGAGCGCCGCCAGGGAGGTGAAGCGTATCGCCGAGCCGGAGCGGACCCGCATCGTCGCCGTCATCGACCGGCTGGCGGAGACCCCTCGTCTTGGCGCTGCCCTGAAAGGCGATCTGCGAGGGTTGCGCCGCCTTCGCGTGGGCGATTACCGCGTGGTGTACGAAGTCCGGGACGACGAGCTCATCGTCCTGGCCGTTCGCGTCGCTCACCGCCGCGAGGCTTATCGCCGGACATCTTAGTGAGCCTCGATCGGGGACATGCGCACCCCCACGTCCCAAAGATCGCCTCCCATGAGGGACAGGTTTCGGCCAACGACAACGCGCCGGTCAACGAGGCCGACGTTCGAGCTCCGCGAGACCGATCCGGGCGTTCACCCGCTGCGCTCCCGGCGCGGCCGCAAACCAGGCTCGGGCAGAGCGTAATCCATCCCTGATCTTTCCCGGGACCGCGTCCAGATAGGGCGGCATCTCGGATGCCCGGTACAACCCGCCCAGGGACGGCGGCGGCATCGGCCTCTTTTGCAGAGCCTGCCGGGTCACATCGAGCCTCGCCGCCACGTCCGCCAGGCTGACGAGGTCCGGCCGGACTTCCCGGAGCTGCGTTCCCTCCGGAAGGCCCGTCAGGATCTGCTCCGCCGCATCCGAAATGACGGTCTCGGAATCCCTTCCGGAACGCGTAAGGCCCACTCCGACGAGCCCCGACGCGCCGAGGCCGACGACCGCATCCCCGCATCCCGTCTCATAAAGGGCGTCGAGGATGGCCCCCTCGTCCGCGGAGCCTTCCGGCAGCGCGAATACCAGATCGAACTCGAACTCACCTTCGGCGGCCATAGCCGTCACCCTCCATCGCGCAACCCTGCGCCTTCCTCAGGAGCTCGCGCGCGTGATGCTCCGGATTGCGCGGCGTGCCCCAGACTGACATGCGGCAGAACACCCCGGAACGGCATGCGTCTTTCGCGTTCGCCGGACAAAGCACAAAGCCCCAGGCATGTGCGCTCCGTCCCTTGGCTTCCTCGACCGCCCAACCCCTGGACTCAAGCGCCGCCAGCGCGGCCTCGATCTCCTTTACGGGGTGCCGCTTCCTTCGCACATATAGTTCCCGCTGGGATGGTTGTCAATCGACAACTTACCGCTTCGGAGCGTGCCCCGTCGCTCCGCGGACGGCTTCCCCTTACGCCCGGTTGGTGGGCAGCGGGCTCCGGTCCACCAAGGCCATCTGCCGGCGGGCGAGGCGTTCCATGCACTCGGCCCTTCCGTCGGCGGCTTCCGGGTCGTCCCACAAATTGACCAGCTCGGAGGGGTCGTTCTCGAGGTCGTAGAGCTCGCCCCAATCGACGCCGTGATAGAGCGTCATGCGCCAGCGTTGCGTCACCAGCGTGCGCACGCGCGGCGGCTCGTCGAAGCCGAGGATGGTGCGCTGCTGGTCGTCCTCGATCACGATGTCGGCGTCGGGGTCGTCCGGCGCGCCGTCGATCAGCGGCATCAGCGACTTGCCCTGGATGCCGTTATAAGGGGCGATCCTGGCGCGATCGAGCACGGTGCGGGCGATGTCCAGCGTGCCCGCCAGCGTGGCGGAGGCGGTGCCCGCCGGGGCGGCGCGGTCGGCGGTGTCCCGCCACAGGAACGGCACCCGGATCAGGCTCTGATAGTGCACCGGGCCCTTGAGCATGATCCGGTGGTCGCCGAGATAGTCGCCGTGGTCGGCGGTGAAGATCACCACCGTGTCGTCGGAGAGCCCGAGGCGGTCGAGGGTGCCGAGGATTTCCCCCACCGCGTCGTCGATCATCGCGATCATGCCGCAGGTGAGCGCGCAGGCTTCCTTCGCCTCGCGCTCCGAGACCGCGAACAGCGACTGGCTGTTGGTCACCGCGTCCCCCGCCTCGCGCCGCTCGCGCGCCCAGCGGACATGCGGCGGCGGCTCGGTGTTGGCGGCGAAGGAGGCGTCGAGCGTCATGTCGTCCGGGTCGTACATGCCCCAGTACTTGCCTGGCGGGGTGAAGGGATGGTGCGGGTCGGGGAACGACGCCATGGCGAAGAACGGCGCATCGCCGCCCTCCTTGGCGTGGCCTTCGAGGAAATCGACCGTGCGCTCGGCGACGTAGGCCGTCGGATACAGCTCCTGCGGCACCGCCGTCCGCCACGCCTGCGGCATCGTGTAATCGTGGGGGAGCGCGTTCTTCGGCCCGCGCAGGCTGTCGGGGTCGGCGTGGCGTTCCTTCAGCCATTGCCAGTAATGCCCGCCCACCTTGTCGCCGTGCTCGGTGCAGAGGTCGACGCGCTCGAAGCCGTAGAACGGGTAGAACAGGTCCCAGTCCGGATCGTCGTGCCAGCCATGCGGCGACTCGACGTCGACCGGGCCGTCCTCGTCGGTCCGCCGCATCGCCTCCATGAAGCGCTCGGGCGGCGCCAGATAGTCCTCCGGCGGGGCCTCGCGCTCGCGGATCGCCGGCATGCCCGTCATGTTCTGGAGGTGGCTCTTGCCGAGAAGCGCCGTCCGGTAACCGTGCGTCCGCATCAGGTCCACGAAGGTGTTGGCGCGCAAATTCAGCGCCGTGCCGTTCGAGCGCACGCCGTGCAGCGACGGCATCCGCCCGGTCATCAGGGTCGAGCGGTTGGGCATGCAGACCGGGGTCGCGACGTAGAACCGGTCGAAGCGCCGCCCGCCCTCGGCGATGGAATCGATGTGGGGCGTCCGGAGCACCGGGTGCCCCGCGCAGGCCAGATAGTCCGCCCGCTGCTGGTCGGTAATGAAGAAAAGGAAGTTCGGGCGCTTGGCCATTTCAGGGTCCTTGTCTTATGCCGTCATGGTCGGCGGAGGCCGACCATCCACGAGTTTTCCTGTCTCGGAGGAAAAATAAAAAAGCGTGGATGGTCGGCCTCCGCCGACCATGACGGTTTAGGGCATGGCTGGGAGCGTTTCAATCCGACCCGGACCCGACGGAGGTTCGTCCGTTGAACCTCTCGGTCGCGTCGACGTCGAACTTTCGCGGCTCCACGTCGATGCGTTCGTTCTTCACGCCGCGGTCGAAGGCGACCACCTGGAGGAGCTCCAGCGTTTCCTCGCCGATCGACTCGAACCAGTACCGGGCGTTCCTCGGCATCACGATGCCCTCATGGACGCCGAACTCGCCGATGACGCCGTCCGGGCCGTGCCAGCGCACCCTTCCCTTGAGCACCATCCAGAACCCGTCCATCCCCCGGTGGGAGTGGAGGTTGTTGTCGCCGCCCTCGCGCACCACCTGGACGGCGCCCCGGATGATGTCGGTCTGGCACAGCGAGACGATCGCCTTGGCGCCCGTCTGCGCCTCCGGTTTCTCGTAGCGGAAGGTCTGCGGCGGGCGGGTTCGGGTGCGGGCTCCGTCCATTCGGTCTCTCCTCAGGCGCCGGCGGCCGCGTGACGGGCGTCGCGCCACTCGGCGACGAGGGCCTTGCGGTCCATCTTGCCTCGCTCGGTCTTGGGAAGCGACGCCCGGAAGATCGCCTCCTTGGGCCGCTTGGCGTGCGACAGCGAGGATTCGCAATGGGCGAGCACGGCAGCCTCGTCCAGCACCGCGTCCTGCCTGGGCACGACATAGACCACGACCTCCTCGCCGTAGATCGGGTCGGGAACGCCGACGGTGGCGGCTTCGGCGACCTCCGGCATCTGCAGCACCAGGTTGTCGATCTCGGTCGGCGCGATGTTGATCCCGCCCCGGATGATCAGGTCCCTGGCCCGGCCGGTGATATAGAGATAGCCGTCGGCGTCGAGATAGCCGAGATCGCCGGTCCGCGCGCGGCCCCTGGCATTGACCCGGTAGCTGCCGTCCTCGGCGAGATATCGGAATTCGTTGTCCGGATGGCGGCCGAGCTCGATAGCCCCGATCTCGCCCGCCGGCAGCCCGTTCCCCTCGTCGTCGACGATGGTGAGGTTCTGGTAGGCGTGCGGCCGGCCGACCGACCCCATACGCCGCGTGCGTTCGTTGGATCCCGCGATCCAGCCCGCCTCGCTGGTGCCGCAGCCCTGGGCGATCGGGATCCCATACATCTCCTCGAACGCCTTCCAGTCGGCGACCATCAGCGCGGCCGAGCTGGAGGTGATGAAGCGGAGATGGGGGAGGTCGGCGCCGGAGACCGGGACCGGGCGGTTGACCAGCATGTTGATCGTGGTCGGATTGCCGGCGGCGACGGTTATGTCGAACTCCCGGATCCAGTCGAAATAGCGGCTCTGCGAAAACTTGCGGGCCATGTAGAGCGTGGCCCCGCGGCAGAGCGGGCCGAGGAAGCTCAGCACCTGGGCCGACATCCAGTTGTAGGAACGGAAGTCGAGGACCCGGTCCGCTTCGCCGATCCCGAAGGCGTCCGCGGTCGGCTCGGTGTTCTCCAGCAGCTCGGCGAAGGTACAGACAACGCCCTTGGGCTTGGAGGCGGTGCCCGAGGTGTAGAAGATCGAGGCCACGTCGCCGTATGCGTTGAGCGGGGTTTGCGGCACCCCCGGTCTCCCGGCGAGCTCGGCGAAGAAACCCTCGCCCCCGCCGCCGTCGCAGCGCCCGAGTGGCTGCCATTCGCCCGGCGAGGTCTCTTCCAGCGCGTCGAGGCCGAGCCCGTCCTCGTGCAGCACCAGCGCCGCGTCCAGCGCGCGCAGGATTTCCGCCATATGGGCGCGGTTGGTGTCGGCCTGCACGGTGCAGATCGTGGCGCCGTGGCACATCGTGCCGAGATAGACGATCAGGTGCTCCAGAGCGTTGCCCGACAGGAGCGCCACGCGGTCGTTCGCCCCGATCCCCCGCGCGCGCAGGGCCGCGCCAACGCGTCCCACCATGTCGTACATCTCCGCGAAGGAGATCGCGCGGTCCTGATCGATGCTGTGGACGAGGACCTTGTCCGGAAGCCTCGCCACGGCGCCTTCCAGCCACGCGAGAAGCGCATGTTCCCTCGGCCGCGCGGGAGGCTGCGCGGGGTGCGGTCCTGCTTGCGGCATTTTCCCGGTGTGTCTTAGGTTACGCCTCGCGCCAAGGGTATATCGCGCGGGGCCGGGTCCCCTCAAGAGCGGTTCGTCGCCAAATCAATTGTTGACAACTCAACAATTGATAACTAAATGATATTCGCGACAGCCCGAAAGCGGCGAAGTTTCGATCAGGAGGGGGCAATGGCCGAAACCGCTGGCGATCTCCGTAGCGAGGAAGGCGCCGGGCGTATCGACATCCAGACCAATCCCGACGCCTATCGACACTGGAAGCTGACGGTCGACGGCAACGTCGCGCGGCTCGCGATGGACGTGGACGAGAACGCGACCCTGGTGCCCGGCTATTCGCTCAAGCTCAACTCCTACGACCTCGGGGTCGACATCGAGCTTTACGACGCGATCCAGCGGCTCCGTTTCGAGCATCCCGAAATCGGCTGCGTGGTCGTCACCTCCGACAAGCCCCGGGTGTTCTGCGCCGGCGCAAACATCAACATGCTCGGCCAGTCCTCGCACGCCCACAAGGTCAATTTCTGCAAGTTCACCAACGAGACGCGGAACGGGATCGAGGACGCCACCGGCAACTCGCGCCAGACCTATATCTGCGCGATCAACGGCACGGCGGCGGGCGGCGGCTACGAGCTCGCGCTTGCCTGCGACTACATCATGCTGATCGACGACGGCTCCTCTACGGTCTCGCTGCCCGAGCTCCCGCTGCTCGCGGTGCTGCCCGGCACCGGCGGCCTCACCCGGCTGGTCGACAAGCGGAAGGTGCGCCACGACCACGCCGACTTCTTCTGCACCACATCGGAAGGCATGCGCGGCAGGCGCGCCGTCGACTGGAACCTGATCGACGAGCTGGTTCCCGGCGCGCGCTTCCGGGAGATCGTCTCCGAGCGCGCCCGGGAATTCGCCGACGGGTCGGACCGCCCGAAGGATGCCAGGGGCATCGCGCTGACCCCGCTGAAGCGCGAACTCGGCGGCGACCGCCTCGTCTACGACCATGTGACGGTTGCCCTCGACCGCGCCGACTCCACCGCGACGATCACCGTCCGCGCACCCGAAAAGGCGCCCCCCGCCACCGCCGCCGAAATCCACGAAGCCGGCACCGCGTTCTGGCCGTTCGCGCTCGCCCGCGAGCTCGACGACGCGATCATGGAGCTCCGCCTCAACGAACAGGAGATCGGCACCTGGGTGTTCCGGACCGAGGGCGACCCGGCGCTGGTCGCCGCCGCCGACAAGGCGCTTCTCGATAACGCCGAAGACTGGCTGGTGCGCGAGATCACGCTCTATCTCAAGCGCGTGCTCAAGCGAATCGACGTGAGCTCGCGCAGCCTGATCGCGCTGATCGAGCCAGGGAGCTGTTTCGCCGGCACGCTGCTCGAACTCGTACTGGCGAGCGATCGTTCCTACATGTTGGATGGGACTTTCGAGGGCGGCAACGAGCCGCCCGCGACGGTGCGGCTGAGCGGCATGAATTTCGGCTCCTACACGATGTCGAGCGGCCTGGCTCGCCTGGAGAGCCGCTTTCTCGCCGCGCCCGAACGGGTCGGCGAGGCCGAGGAACGCCTCGGCGAGCCGCTCGAAGCCGAAGACGCCGAAGCGCTCGGGCTGGTGACCTTCATCCCCGACGACATCGACTGGGAAGACGAGATCCGCATCGCCATCGAGGAGCGCGCGAGCTTCTCCCCCGATGCGCTGACCGGCATGGAGGCGAGCCTCCGCTTCGCCGGCCCCGAGACCCTGGAGACCAAGATCTTCGGGCGGCTGAGCGCCTGGCAGAACTGGATCTTCCAGCGGCCCAACGCCGCCGGCGATAACGGCGCGCTCAAGCTCTACGGTACCGGCCGCAAGAGCCAATACGACAAACGGAGGGTTTGACCATGGCGATCAACTACAACGAGCGGATCCCCAACAACGTCGACCTGGCCGACAACCGGCGGCTGCAGCGCGCGCTGGAGGCGTGGCAGCCCGAATTCCTGAACTGGTGGCACGAGCTCGGCCCCGAGGGCACGAAGAATTTCGACATCTATCTCCGCACCGCGATCAGCGTCGAGCCCGACGGCTGGGCGCATTACGACTTCGTCAAGATGCCGGACTACCGCTGGGGCATCTTCGTCAACCCGGAGGAGGCGGACAAGAAGATCTCCTTCGGCGAGCACAAGGGCGAGGACGTCTGGCAGGAGGTTCCCGGGGAGTACCGCTCGACGCTGCGGCGGCTGATCGTCACCCAGGGCGACACCGAGCCCGCCTCGGTCGAGCAGCAGCGCATGCTCGGCCTCACCTGCCCCTCGCTCTACGACCTGCGCAACATCTTCCAGGTCAATGTCGAGGAGGGAAGGCATCTCTGGGCGATGGTCTACCTGCTGCACGCCTATTTCGGCCGCGACGGCCGCGAGGAAGCCGAGGCCATGCTGGAGCGCCACTCCGGCGATCCCGACAAGCCCCGCATCCTCGGCGCGTTCAACGAGAAGACGCCCGACTGGCTGTCTTTCTTCATGTTCACCTACTTCACCGACCGCGACGGCAAGTACCAGCTCGCCTCGCTCGCCGAATCCGGGTTCGATCCGCTGGCCCGGACCTGTCAGTTCATGCTGACCGAGGAAGGCCACCACATGTTCATCGGCGAGACCGGCGTGGGCCGCGTGATCCAGCGCACCTGCGAGGTGATGAACGAGCTCAAGACCGACGATCCCGAGCGCGTGCGCGCGGCCGGGGCGGTCGACATGCCGACGCTGCAGAAGTTCATGAACTTCCACTTCAGCGTCTCTCTCGACCTGTTCGGCCAGGAGACCTCGACCAACGCGGCGAACTACTTCAACCAGAGCCTCAAGGGCCGTTTCCAGGAGACCATGATCGAGGACGACCACCGCCTGCTCGACGGCACTTCGCCGGTCCACGTGGTGAAGGGGGACGAGATCGTCCTCGAGGAGCAGCCGGCGCTCAACACGGTCAACGAGCGGCTGCGCGAAGAGTACATAAAGGACTGCCAGCGCGGCATGACCCGCTGGAACCGCAGCATCAAGCGGGCCGGAATCGACTTCCAGTTCAAGCTGCCGCACCGCGCCTTCAACCGGCGCATCGGCAATTTCGCCGATGTTCGGGTCTCGCCGACGGGCAAGATCCTCTCCGAGGCGGAATGGACCCGGAGGCACGGCGACTGGATGCCCAACGAGGAGGACCGTGCCTTCGTCCAGTCGCTGATGAAGCGCGTCGTCGAGCCCGGCAAGATCGCAAGCTGGGTCGCGCCGCCGGCCCGCGGCATCAACCACGAGGACCCGTCGAGCTTCGAATACGTCCGCTTCAGCTAGGGCGTATCCGGTTCGGAGGGGATTGTTCTCCCGGTTTCCTCCCGTCATGGTCGGCGGAGGCCGACCATCCACGTTTTGTTTTCTTGCCCAACCGCTATAAAAAACTCGTGGATGGCGGGCCTTCGCCCACCATGACGAAATTGGGCTGGCAATGGACGAAGCACTCAACGAACTCGACGCCACCGAAGCGGCCGCGAGGCTCGCCGACGGCGGCGCCACGTCGCGGGATCTGGTCTCTTCCTGCCTGGAGCGCATCGCCGCGCGCGACGCCGAGATCGGCGCCTGGGCGCATCTCGAGCCGGCCCACGCCCTCGGTCAGGCCTGCATGTCGGACGCCGCCGGGCAAGGACCGCTCAAGGGGATTCCGATCGGCATCAAGGACATCTTCGATACCGCCGACCTGCCCACCGAGTACGGCTCGCCGATTCACGAGGGCCACAGCCCGGCGCGCGATTCCGCCTGCGTCGCGGCGCTGCGCAGGGCGGGCGCGGTTATGCTCGGCAAGGCGACCACGACCGAGTTCGCCAGTCCGGTCCCGGTCGGCGTGAAAAACCCGCGCGATTTCTCCCGAAGCCCCGGCGTTTCCTCGTCCGGCTCGGCCGCGGCGGTCGCCGATTTCATGGTTCCGGTCACGCTGGGCAGCCAGACCGGGGGATCGATGATCATGCCGGCGGCGTCCTGCGGAGTGGTCGGCTACAAGGCGAGCCTCGACGGGATCGACCGCGGCGGGCTCCGGCATGTCCGGCCGAGCCTCGACACGATCGGCATTTTCGCCCGTTCGGTCCGCGACATCGCGCTGGTCCGGGCGGCGATGACGGAAACGTCCGTCGTTCCCCTGGATGTGGCAGCGCCGCCGCGCGTTGGCGTCTGCCGCGCCCCCAACTGGGAAGACGCCGAGCCCGAGACGGTCGAAGCGGTGGACTCCGCCGCGGCGGCGCTGGAACGAGCTGACGCGTCCGTCGCGGACATCGACCTGCCGCCTGTCTTCGACACCGTCGAGGACGCGTTCTCGGTCATCACGGCGGTGGAGGGCGGCCGCTCGCTCGCCTGGGAAATCGCCGATCACCGCCATCGGCTCAACCACTGGATCCGGGACCAGGTGGCGCTTGGCGAAAGCTGTTCCGAGGCCGACTACGCGGCTGCCGGCGAGACCGCCGGGAAGTGCCGCGCGGCGATGGCGGGACTCTTCGAACGCTTCGACTTCATCCTGACCGCGAGCGCGCCGGGAGAGCCGACCGACGATCTCACCGGGATCCAGAAATCCTCGTTCAATCGGGTGTGGACGATGATGCACGGCCCGTGCATCACCCTTCCCGCCTTCACCGGCCCGAACGGGCTCCCGGTAGGCGTTCAGCTCGTCGGTCCCGTAGACGCCGACGACAGGCTGATCCAGCTCGCGGGCTGGGCTTGGAGGGCGATCGGGTCGCGTTAGCGCGGCCGCGAAAACGTCAGGCGGCGCTTCGCTTCCTCATCAGATACGCCGCCGTGAGATGTTCGGCGCAGAACTGGCGCCCCGGCTGCACGGTCTTGCCGCAGATATGGAGTCCGAAACGGCCGGGCTCTTCGATCTGCCAGCGGCACATCCAGCTCTTGACCTCCGGCATCGGCGTGATCGGGTAGTCGATCCGGGGCGGCGGGGGTTCGGGCGCCGGTTCCGGCGTGGGCCCGCCGCGCTGGAGGTTGAGGCGGTGCGCCTTGCCGATGACGGCGTTCCGAGTCACCCCGCCGAGCTTTTCCGCGATCTGGCGTGCCGACAACCCGTCCGACCAATACCGCACAAGGCTGTCGACCCTCTCCGGTGTCCAAGTCATCGATCGTCCCCTTCGAGCACGCTATATCTCGTGTCTTCTTCGAATATGACAACTATATGTCGGGGCGATGCTCGTGAAAAGGGATTTCCTCCGAATTTCCCGAAATCGTGACTGCAACGCCGCCGCGGCGTCGTTCGCCTTCTCCACGAAGGTCCGACCGGGTAGGTTCCCGCCATCCAGGCGGAGGAACCCAGGCCATGCACGACCGCGTTATCTCCAAGACCCAGGCACTCGCCGAACATCTGCGATCCGGCGAGTTCATCGCCGCGCCGGGCGTTTACGACATGATTTCGGCGCGGATAGCCGATTCCATGGGATTCCCCGCGATCTACATGACCGGCTCCGGCGTCGTGGCATCCCATCTCGGCCTGCCCGACGCGGGGATCGCCACCTATACCGAAATGGTCTCGCGCGCGGGGCAGATCGCCGCCGGTACGAGGACGCCGCTGATCGCCGACGCCGATACCGGTTATGGCGGGACCGTCAACGTGCGCCACACCGTGCAGGGCTACGAGCGTGCCGGCGTCGCCGCGATCCAGATCGAGGACCAGGCGTTCCCCAAGAAATGCGGCCACACCGAAGGTCAGCGCCTGATCCCGCTCGAAGACATGGTGCGAAAGATCAAGGTCGCGCTCGATTCCCGCCTCAGCGACGATTTCCTGGTCATAGCCCGCACCGATGCCCGCAAGGCGGACAGCAAGGACGAGGCGCTGCGCAGGCTGGAAGCCTTCCAGGAGGCCGGCGCCGACATCCTGTTCTACGAGGCGCCGGCCTCGGTCGAGGAGATGGAGGAAGCCGCCCGGCTGCTCGACGGACCCCTGATGGCCAACATGGTCGAGGGCGGGCTGACGCCGGTGCTGACGCCGGACGAGCTCGCGGCGATCGGCTTCCGCGTCGCGATCTTTCCCGCCGCCGGCTTCCTCGCAGCCACGGAGGCGCTGAGCCGCGTCTACCGCGCGCTGCGCGAGCACGGCGCGTCCAGCGCGGCCGACACAGCGCTCCATCCCTTCGGCGACTTCAACGAGCTGATGGGCTTCCGCGAGGTGATCGCGTTCGAGGACCGCTTCGAAGGCCCGTGAGGGCGGGTCAGCTCAGACGGCGGCGGGCGAGAACGCTTGCCTGCTCGACCAGCACCACCATCGCCAGCACGACGAGCGTGAGGGTGGCGACCTTCTCGTAGTGGAAGGCGCGGGCGTAGAGCTGGATGTAGAAGCCGATGCCGCCCGCGCCGACCAGGCCGAGTACGAGCGACTCGCGCAGATTGAGCTCGAAGCGGAACAGCGTGTCGCGGGCGAGTTCCGGCGCGATCTGGGGCAGCACGGCGAAGCGGACGATCTGCGGCCATGCCGCGCCGGTGGTTCGCAGCGCCTCGATCGGGCCGGGCCGGGCCGCCTCGAAGGCTTCGGCGTAGAATTTCCCGAGCATCCCGGTGGAATGGAGCGCGATGGCGGCGACACCCGGCAGCGGTCCGAGCCCGTATGCGCTGACGAACATCAGGGCGAGCAGGATGACGGGCACGCCGCGGATCGCGCCGAGCGTCCACTTGACCGGCTGGTGGACCCAGGCCGGCGTCATGTTGGCCGCGGCCAGCAGGCCGAACCCGACCGCCAGCACCGCGCCCAGCACGGTGCCGAGCAGCGCGATCTGGACGGTTTCCAGCATGGCCCTGAACACCACGCCCGCGATGGTGAGGTCGGGCGGCGCCATGCGGGCGAGAAACTCGCCGAGACGCGGCAGCCCCAGCCCGAGTCTGGCCGGGTCGAACCCGGTCCCGGCCCAGGCCCATGCGATCAGGAGAACGATGCCGAGCAGGACCGCAGCGCGGGCGAGGCTGCTACGCCACGTTGCGAGGGGAGCGTCTCTGTTCATCGCCGCGTTCGCGGGCGTTGACATCCTGGACGATCTGCGGCGGCAGGCTGCGGCCGTATATCCGCCGGAGCGCCGAGGCGTCGAGCGGCGTACCGTCGGCGCTGTCGTAGACGATGCGTCCCTCGGAAAGCCCGACGATCCGATCCGCATGCGCGGTCGCCAGCGAAGGGTGGTGGACTACGGCGAGGACCGTGGTCTCGGTCTCGCGGGCCGATCCCATCATCACGCGCAGGATATCGTCGGCGATGACGGGATCGAGATTGCTGACCGGCTCGTCGGCCGTGACCAAATCCGGCGCCTGGGCGAGCGCGCGGGCGACCGCGACGCGCTGGCGCTGTCCGCCGGAGAGTGTATCGACGCGCCGATGCGCGAACGCCGCGAGCCCCGTCGCCTCGATGGCGGCGAGCGCGGCATCCCGGTCGGCGGCGGCAAACCGCCCCAGCAGGCTCCACAGGATCGGCGCCCGGCCGAGGCGTCCGCACAGGACGTTACGCAGCACCGAGGCGCGCTCGACGAGCTGGAACTCCTGGAAGACGGCCGCATGCCGGCGTCGGAAGGCACGGCTTCGCGCGGTCTTCGAGACCGTGGAGATGCCGGCCACCGTCACGACCCCCGCGCTCGGAGGGACCAGTCCCTGAATTGCGCGAAGCAGGGTCGTCTTGCCCGATCCGCTCGGTCCGATCACCGCGAGCCGCTCGCCGGGCGCGACCGAGAGCGCGTCGATCGAAAGGGCGGGATGCTCGTCCGATGCGTAGCTGACCCGGAGGTCCGATATGCCAACCGCTGCCTGCTTCACCTGATCAACCCGTATTTGCGTGCTATCGCCGCGACGCCGTCATATGCCGCATGGTCCGGCACGACATACCCTTCCGGTCCGTAGACGTGCTTCAGCAAGTGACGCTTCTCCGGTGCGTTGAGCGCCAGCATCGCCTTCACGAAGGCGGCGCGCCGTTCGGGACCCAGGCCCCTCCGGGCCACGACGACGTGCGAAGGGATCGACGGCGTCGTGGCGATGGCCGTGACCGTATCGCGCTGGCCCGAGTCCAGAAGCAGCGTCGCGTAGATGCTCACCCCCGCCGCGTCCACAAGGCCGTTCGCCACGGCCTGAATTGCCTGCTGGTAGCCGCCCGCGAAATAGACCTCGCCGAAGAACGCCTTGGGATCGGCCCGCGGCGCGAGCAGTCCAGCCCCCGCGAAGAGGTCGAGCGGGTAGAGGAAGCCCGACTCGGAGATCGGATCGGCGAACGCGATCGACTTGCCCCGGAGTCCTTCCAAGCCCGCGATCCCGCTGTCGTGTCGAACGAACACCGCGCCGCGATAGGTTGGTTTGCCCCGATAGACCTCCGACAGCAGGGCCGCCGCGCCGATGCGCTCGCGCGCCATGACGTAGGGAAGGGCGCCCATGAACGCGATATCGGTTGCCTCCGCCGCCAGGCTTTCCACCGCGGCGGCGTGGTCCGTGGTCACGCGGGCCTCGACGCGCCGGCCCATCGCGGCTTCCAGATAGCGGTCGATCGCGCGGATGTCTCCGAGCAGTTTCTCGGGGTTCTCCTGGGGTACGAAGGCGAGCACCAGAGGCTTGTTTTCCGCCGCGGCCGGACCGGCGGCGAGCATTCCTATCGCGACCGTCGCGGCGGCGAACGTCCCGCGGAGACCTTCAGTAAATCTCGGCCGCATGACGCGCCTCCGCCTCCTTGTACCGCGCCCAGAGCCGCTCCGCGGTTTCCCAGTCTTCCGTCGATATCGCCTTCGAAATCGAGTCGATCTTCCCGGCGAGATCGACCACCTTGGCCAACGCGCCGGTGTTGGTCATCCCGGCCGCGTCGGCGCGCAGGTCGCGGCCCACCGTGCGCAGGAGAAGCAGCGCGTGACGCCGGTCCCGCGCGGGTATCAGCGTTTCCAGCGTCGAAAGGAAGGTCGACGCCTCGTCGAAGCCGAGCCTGAAACGGGTGTTTTTGCCGTCGAACGCCTCGAAGGGCTCCTCGCCCGTTCCCACCGCTTCGAGATAGGCGGTGAGGTCCGAACGCTCGCTCTCGTCCAGCCCAAGGCGGTAGCGCCGGTCGAACCAGTCGACGACCGCGGCGAGGGTCGGCAGCGAGCCGTCGTGGAAATAGGGCGCGCTATGGGCGACGCCGAGCAGCGTCGGGGTGTCGAGCGCGCCGTCCCGCGCATGCGGGGAGGACGACGCGACCGAGCCGATATCGTGGCGCCGTCCGTCGACGAAATTGCCGTCGGGGATGTGGCAGGCGGCGCAGGACCGTCCCTCCATCCCCGCGAACGGGCGATTGAAGATCGCCTCTCCGCGCTTCGCCGCCGCGCCCGCGCGGTCGTTGAGGGTCCCGTCGCGTTCGAGCAGGGGTGCCGGCAGGAAATCGAACTCGTTCATGTAGGCGACCAGCGCATCGAGGATCAGCGGCGACGGTTCCGGTCCTCCGAACTCGCGCACGATCACGTTGCGGGTGAATTCGCGCAGGCTCGCCATCCTCCCGTCCCGGCCGTAGGGCGCGGTGAAGCGGATGCCGCGCAGGCTCGGCACGTCCAGCGGATCCAGCCTTCCGTCGTTGCCGCGCGGGTTGAAGAAGCCGTTGTCGACATCGATTCCGCCCGCGCGGCGGCTGAGGCCGGGCACGAAGAGCGCCCGGTTCACGTCTCCCCGGTTATGGCAGGCAGAGCACGCAAACCCGAGGGCGCGGGCGCGCGGGCCCACGATCTCCGGCGAATCGAACAGCATGTCGCCAAAGGCAACGAGGAAGAGTTCCTTCTCGTCCACCCCGCGCTGCTCGAAGTTGAGCACCAGGCGGGGCAACGGCTCCTGCTCGCGCAACGCGCCGCCCGGCGGAAGACGGCCGGTCGGCGGCAAAGGAGGCGCGCCCGTTTCGAAACGCGCGCGGATCGCCTCGCCCAGCATCCCGATCAGCCGCTCCGCCTCGTCCCCGTCGCCGGCCCCCGAGAGCACGGTGGTCAGCGAGAGCCAGGCGAGCCCGAGCCCGCGATATGCCTTCGGGTCGGTCGCCAGCAGTCCGGGTTCGAAGCCGCGATAGACGCCGCGCGCGATGCCGAGCTCCGCGAGCGCGGCGCGCGGGCGGTCGAGCAGATCGCGCACCTTTTCCAACCGGGAGCGCAGGGCGATCGCGTTAGCGCGTGCCGCCGCGGCTCTTAGCCGCGCCGCGTCCCGCGCTTCGATCGCCCGGCGGATCGCCGCCGCCGGGTCGTCGCCCGCGAAAGGCGAGAGGCGGGACAGAGCCGCGAGAGGGGAATCGGCGCCGACATGTCGGAAAACCGGGTCGACGCTCCCGTAGCGATGGGCAATTCCCGTCCAATCGACCGGAGCGATCCGGCTGGCGAAGACCGCATCGAGATAAGCCGCGGCCAGCGGATGCCATTGCTCGCGGCTTGCGACATGGGCGGTGGCCGCATTCGCCACCAAGACGGCGAGGCAAAGCAGGCCGGCGGCCCAACCGGCCCGCCGGGCGCCTCCCCGATCCCCGAACCGTCCCGACGACAATCTTGCCCCGCGCTGAAACATTTAACCTTGGCTAACTTATTTGGCCTTGGCCAAGAATTGTCAAGCGGCCGCGCATTCGGCATAGTCGGCACGGACCGGGCACGGCGGCGATCGAAGGACGGCGAGGGCACGGGTGGCGAGGAATACGAGCAGAAGGCAGCCCAAGGTGGCGCCGGTGCTCGTCGAACCCGACGAGCAGGCGGATCACCACCGCCAGACCCGCCTCGCGCGCCAGACCGAGATCGCGGAGGACTATGTCGAGCTGATCGCCGATCTGATCGACTCCACCGGGGAGGCGCGCTCCGCCGACATTTCCCGCCGGCTCGGCGTGACCCACGCCAGCGTCACCAAGATGGTCGCCAGGCTGCAGCAGAGCGGTCTGGTCACCACCCAGCCCTATCGCGCGATCTTTCTGACGGACGAGGGGCGGCGTATCGCCGAGGAATCGCGGCGCCGGCATCAGATCGTGGTCGCCTTCCTCCAGGCGATCGGGGTCAGCGAGGACGTGGCGCGCGCCGATGCCGAGGGCATCGAGCACCATGTCAGCGAAGAGACCCTCGCCGCGTTCGAACGCGTGGTCACCGAGCGGGGGCGGAACAGCTGACCGGCACGCTGATCGGCCAGCCGATCAAGCGGCTCGAGGACCCGGCGCTGCTGCGCGGCGCCGGGCGCTTCGTCGACGACATCCATCTTCCCGGGATGCTGCACGCCGCCTTCCTGCGCAGCCCGCTCGCCCATGCCGGGATCGCCGGGATCGACGCTTCCGCGGCGAGGGAGGCCCCCGGCGTGGCGGCGGTGCTGACCCATGCGGACCTTGCCCCGTATCTCGCCGCCGAGAGGCTGGTCACCGCGCTGCCGAGCGACGCCTACCGCCATATCCTCGACCGCCGGATTCTGGCCGGGGACGAGGTGTGTCATGTCGGCGAGCCGGTTGCCGTCGTGATTGCCGAGAATCGCTACCTGGCCGAGGACGCCGCCGCGCTGGTCGAGATCGACTACGAGGGCCTTCCCGCGATATCGGACTGCCGCGACGCGCTGGCGCCCGGCGCCGCGACCGCGCATCGGCATCTCGACGACAACCTGCTGGCCGAGTACGAAACCGGCTACGGCGACGTGGACGCGGCATTCGCGGCCGCCGAACACCGGGTTGCCGTGTCGCTCCGCCAGCACAAGGGGCTCGGGCTCGCGATCGAATGCCGGGGCGTGGTCGCCGTGCCCGACCCGCTCGACGACCGGCTGACGGTCTGGTTGTCCTGCCAGGCCCCGCACGGCGCGCTCCGCGCCCTGGTGGCGGCGCTCGGCCTCGACGAGAGCCGGATCGTCGTGCGCGCCGCCGATCTCGGCGGAGGTTTCGGGCCGAAGCTCGTCGTCTATCCCGAGGACATCGTGATCGCGCATGCCGCGCGCCGCCTCCGACGGCCGGTCAAGTGGATCGAGGACCGGCGCGAGCATTTCACCGCCACC
Organism: Alphaproteobacteria bacterium; assembly: GCA_965202835.1. Classification (GTDB taxonomy): domain Bacteria; phylum Pseudomonadota; class Alphaproteobacteria; order MPNO01; family MPNO01; genus MPNO01. The sequence goes on from CBDBCA010000006.1 coordinate 944,971, forward strand.
ACCCAGGAACGCGACCAGTACTGGGACATGGAAGCGGCGGTCGACGGCGACGGCCGGCTTCTCGCGGTGAGGGGAACGATGGTCCACGACCACGGCGCCTATACCGCGCGCGGGCTCAACCTTTCCTACAACGCCGCCACCGTCGTCCCCGGACCCTACCGGCTGCCCGCCTACCGCCTGCAAGTCCGGGTGGCGGTGACCAACAAGGTACCCACCACGCCGGTGCGCGGCGCCGGTCATCCGCAGGGGACGTTCGCGATGGAGCGGATCGTCGACCGCATCGCGGCGGCGCTCGACCTGCCGCGCGAAGAGGTACGCCGGCGGAATTTCGTCCGGGCGGAGGAGATGCCCTATGCGCGCGCGCTCAAGGCCCGCAGCGGCACTGGGGTCGTGCTCGACAGCGGCGATTACCCCGCCTGTCTGGAGGCCGCGCTCGAGGCCGCGGACATGGCGGATTTCCGCGCCAGGCAGGCGGCGGCGCGCGCCGTAGGACGCCATCTCGGCATCGGCCTCGCGAACTACGTCAAGGGAACCGGTCGCGGTCCTTTCGAGGCGGTAACCGTGCGCGTCGCGCCGTCGGGCCGGGTGAGCCTCATCACTGGCGCCACGGCGATCGGGCAGGGCACGCGCACGATGCTGGCGCAGATCTGCGCCGACAGCATCGGCGTCGAGCCGGGATCGATCGAGGTCGTCATGGGCGATACCGGCGCGATAGCCATGGGCATCGGCGCTTCCGCCAGCCGCCAGGCGGTCAATGCCGGATCGTCCGCGCTGGTGGCCGCGCGCGAGGTCGCGGACAAGCTGCGGTCGCTCGCCGCCGAACGGCTGGAAGCCGCGCCCGACGATATCGAGCTTGCCGACGGCCGCGCGCGGGTTCGCGGCGTCGCCGATCTCTCGGTCGGCTTCCCGGAGCTCGCCAATTCGGTGTACGGCACGCCCGGCTACGCCCTGCCCGCCGGCGCGGCGCCCGGGCTGGAGGCAACCGCGGCGGTGCCTTTCGATGCGCTGAGCTACGCCAACGGGTGCCACGTCGCCGAGGTCGAGGCCGATCCGGACACCGGCCGGGTGACGATCGTCCGCTACATCGTGGTGCACGATTGCGGGCGCATGATCAATCCGCCGATCGTCGACGGACAGGTCCAGGGCGGCGTCGCCCAGGGTCTCGGCAACGCATTCCTCGAGCGGATCGAGTTCGACCGCGAGGCGCAGCCGCTCACCACGACGCTCGCCGATTACATGATCGCCGGCGCATGCGACCTGCCGTCCATCGCGATCCTTCACCTCGACTCTCCCACCGCGCACAACCCGCTCGGCGTCAAGGGTGTGGGGGAAAGCGGTACCGTTCCGGCGACGGCCGCGGTGGCGGCGGCGATCGAGGACGCGCTGGCGCCCTTCGCGGTCGAGGTCGACGAAGTCCCGGTACGCCCCGACCGGCTGGCCCGGGCCGCTTCCGGCTGACGAAAGAGCCCGTCGAGGCGGGACACCACATCTGGTGGTCTATCCCCGCGATTCACACAATTCGAATCGCGAACGGAGCCGGAACACTCATTTGAACCATAGAACGTAACCGATACAATTGTCAAACATGACAGGAACATTATATTATATTGGGCTGAATTTTCCCCGGTCCCGATACCATGTTTGGTAGTTTGTTCTTGCTAGACCACAATTTGTTGTGCAAGGTGAAGGTTCGCGGTGCTTCGACAACCGATTCGCTGTCTGTGCCGTCTCTGGGATACGACGGCAGAACGGGTAAACGCGGGGGTGACGGGTGCTAGATCTGGTTTCTGCGAAGCATGATCTGCTTCAGTCAAGGCGCGAAGTCACGGTCGAGATCGATCGCAGCCGGGATGCCTTGCTCACCGAGTTCGGCAAGGCGGTCCTCGACGACCGCTACCTGCTGCCGGACGAGGACTACCAGGATCTGTTCGCCCGGGTGAGCTCCCATTACGGCGACGATTCGGCGCATGCGCAGCGGCTCTACGACTACATGTCCAGGCTCTGGTTCATGCCGTCGACGCCGGTGCTGTCGAACGGCGGCACCGATCGCGGCCTGCCGATCTCGTGCTTCCTCAACGAGGCCTCGGACAGCCTCCACGGCATCGTCGATCTGTGGAACGAGAACGTCTGGCTTGCCGCGCGCGGCGGCGGAATCGGCAGCTACTGGGGCAACCTCCGCTCGATCGGCGAGAAGGTCAGCGCGAACGGCAAGACCTCGGGCATCATCCCGTTCATCCGGGTGATGGATTCGCTCACGCTGGCGATCTCGCAAGGCTCGCTTCGGCGCGGCTCGGCGGCGGTCTATATCGGCATCGACCACCCCGAGATCGAGGAATTCATCGAAATCCGCCGCCCCACCGGCGGCGATCCCAACCGCAAGGCGCTGAATTTGCATCACGGCGTGGTGATCACCGACGCCTTCATGCGCGCGGTCGAGAACGGCGAGGAATGGGCGCTCATCAGCCCCAAGGACAAGACGGTGGTCCGCCGTATCGAGGCGCGTTCGCTGTGGATCCGGCTTCTGACCAGCCGTGTCGAGACCGGCGAGCCCTATTTCATCTTCATCGACCACGTGAACCGCGCGGCGCCGGAGCATCACAAGCTCGCCGGGCTCCAGGTCCGGATGTCCAATCTGTGCAGCGAGATCACCCTGCCGACCGGGCCCGACCACCACGGCGAAGAGCGGACCGCGGTCTGCTGCCTGTCTTCGCTCAACCTCGAAACCTATCTCGAATGGCGCTCGGACCCCCTGTTCATCGAGGACGTGATGCGCTTCCTCGACAACGTGCTGGAGGACTTCATCGGGAAGGCGCCCAACAGCATGGAGAGGGCGCGTTACGCGGCCATGCGCGAACGCTCGGTCGGGCTCGGCGTGATGGGCTTCCACTCCTTCCTGCAAAGCCAGAACGTGCCCATCGAATCGGCCGCGGCGAAGGCGTGGAACCGCAATATCTTCCGCCACGTCAGGGGCCATGCCGACGCCGCGTCGAGGACCCTCGCCGCCGAGCGCGGACCGTGCCCGGACGCCGCCGATTACGGGTTCGACGAGCGCTTTTCCAACAAGCTCGCCATCGCGCCGACCGCCTCGATCTCGATCATTTGCGGCGGCTCCTCGCCGGGTATCGAGCCCAACGTCGCCAACGCCTTCACCCACAAGACCCTGTCGGGCTCGTTCAGCGTTCGCAACAAGTACCTGAAGACCCTCCTGGCGGGGAAGGAGCGGGACACCGACGACGTCTGGACTTCGATCACCGTAAACGAGGGCTCGGTCGCCCATCTCGACTTCCTGAGCGACGACGAGAAGGACATCTTCAAGACCGCGTTCGAGGTCGACCAGCGCTGGCTCGTCGATTTCGCCGCCGACCGCGCGCCGTTCGTCTGCCAGTCGCAGTCCCTCAACGTGTTCCTGCCGGCCGACGTGCACAAGAAGACGCTGCACGACATCCACTTCCAGGCCTGGAAAAAGGGCGTGAAGTCGCTCTACTATTGCCGGTCGCGCTCGATCCAGCGCGCCGACAAGGTGGCGAACAAGGTCGACGTCGCGGTGGTCGGAAACGGCGCGACGGCGCCGGTCGCGGAAGAGGCCCCGATGGTTCTCAAGGCGGCCAACGGCGCCAACGGCGCCGCCGCGGGCGAGAGCACGACCAACGATTACGAGGAATGCCTCGCCTGTCAGTAGGCCGGGTGGGAACGCTTATGTCGCTGCTCGATTCGAACGGTGTCTACAAGCCCTTCCGCTACCCTTGGGCCTATGACGCCTGGCTCACCCAGCAGCGCATTCACTGGCTGCCCGAAGAGGTCCCGCTCGCCGACGACGTCAAGGACTGGCACAACAAGCTGAGCGCGGAAGAGCGCCACACCCTTACCCAGATCTTCCGCTTCTTCACCCAGTCCGACATCGAGGTGAACAACTGCTACATGCGGCACTACGCCCGCGTGTTCGAGCCGACCGAGGTGCAGATGATGCTGGCGGCATTCTCCAATATGGAGACCGTCCACATCGCCGCCTATTCGCATCTCCTCGACACGATCGGCATGCCGGAGACCGAGTACCAGGCCTTCCTCCGCTACAGGGAGATGAAGGACAAGTACGACTTCATGCAGCAATTCGGCACCGACACCAAGGAGGATATCGCCAAGACGCTCGCGGTGTTCGGCGCCTTCACCGAGGGGCTTCAGCTGTTCGCGAGCTTCGCGATCCTGATGAATTTCCCGCGCGTCAACAAGATGAAGGGGATGGGCCAGATCGTTTCCTGGTCGGTGCGCGACGAATCGCTCCACACGGATTCGATCATCCACCTGTTCCGTACCTTCATCGACGAGAACCGGGAGATCTGGACCGAAGAGTTCCAGCGCGAGCTCTACAAGATCTGCAACACCGTGGTCGATCACGAGGACGCCTTCATCGACCTCGCCTTCGAGCTCGGCGGCGTCGAGGGGCTGACCGGGGCGGAGGTCAAGCAGTACATCCGCTATATCGCCGACCGCCGCCTGTCCCAGCTCGGCCTGCAGCCGATCTACCGCATCGAGCGCAACCCGCTGCCCTGGATGGACGAAATGCTCAACGGCATGGAGCACACCAACTTCTTCGAGAACCGGGCGACCGAGTACTCCAAGGCGGCGACCCAGGGCAGCTGGGAAGAGGTCTGGGACGACTGAGCGCGCCCGGACAGACACCCGCTCCCGGGGAGATCTTCCTCGACCATGTCGGCTGGTTCGTATCCGACATGGACCAGGCCGGCGCGGCGTTCGACCGTCTCGGCTTCCCGCTGACCCCGCTGACCGTCCACCGCAACGAGGACGAGGCGGGCAACCGAATCCCGACCGGGACCGCGAACCGCTGTGCGATGCTGGGACGCGGATATCTCGAGATCCTGACCGATGTCGAAGCGCTCGATACGCCCTTTTCCCGCGCCCACCGGGCCGCGATCGCGCGCTACGAAGGGCTCCATTTGATCGCCTTTTCCATCGACGACGTCGGCGCCGAAGCCGGAAGGCTGGACGCCGGGGGGTTCGAGCCGCACCCCGTGGCAAATCTGCGCCGGCCGATGCCGGTCGACGGCGGCGGAGAGGAAGTGGCCGGCTTCTCGGTGCTGCGCGTCGCGCCCGGGACGATGGCGGAAGGCCGCATGCAGATCCTGCGCCACGAGACACCCGACGTGGTGTGGCAGCCCTCCATGATTCCCCGCGACAACGGCGTCTCCGGCCTGTCCGGCGTGGTGATCTGTACCGACGACCCGAGCGAGGCCGCCGACCGCTACGCCCGTTTCACCGGGCGCGGTCACGATGGCGCGGGGATCGCGCTCGACCGCGGCCGGCTGGATTTCGTCGACCCCGCCGGGCTCTCCCGCATCGTTCCCGCGGCCCGTCCGCCCGCCCTGCCCTTCATCGCCGCGGTGGTTCTCGAAAGCGCCGATATCGCGGCGACGCGGCGGTTCCTTGAGGAGGCCGGTGTTCCTGTCGAGACTCTGCCGGACAGCACGATTGCGGTCGCGCCTGAATTTGCGATGGGAGCGTGGATGGCGATACATACGGCAGGGGTCGACTGGCCCCGCCGCGTCCGGTGAGAACGGAACGTACGCAGCGCGACCATGATCATCGAACGAGAGGATGCCGACCGGCGGCGGATCGATTTCTCGGATGTTGCTTCCGGGCGGCGGCTGGCGCCGGTTCATCCCGGCGAGATGTTGCGCGACGAGTTCCTGGAGCCAATGGCGCTCAGCGTGTACCGGCTGGCCCGGTCGCTGAAGGTATCGCGGCCGCGACTGAACGATCTGGTGCTCGGCCGACGGGGCGTGACCGTCGACACCGCGATGCGCCTTGGCCGCTATTTCGGCACGACACCGGAGTTCTGGATCAATCTCCAGACCCGCTACGATCTGGATGTCGCCGAACGGACGATGCGCGACAGGATCGAACGGGAGATCGAGCCGCACGCCGCATAACAGCGACGGCCGCCCTTCGATAGAGGCTTATCCCGATTACTTGACAGCGGTCGGTTTGCGTGGCGCGGATCGACGACCGCACCGTCGCCCCATCCCGGCGGGCGCGCATCCGTCCCGCCCTGCCGTCATGGTCGGCGAAGGCCGACCATCCACGAGTTTTTCTGGCGGGGCAGAACGACAAAAAAGCGTGGATGGTCGGCCTTCGCCGACCATGACGCGGGGAAACGGTTCCGTTCGGACCGGATACGCCCCGACACCTCCCGCAACGCCGGTCAAACTCCCACTCGTCAAGTAATCGGGATAAGCCCCCTTCGATACGCCCCTTCGACAAGCTCCGGGCAGACTACCTTCGCGGCTGCTCAGCGTAAGGGAGCCTTTCTTCCATCCTCGTCCCGAGTAGAGGCGAGGCCGCGCATTGAGGGACGCCCGCTCACGGTTGTCCGGGTGAGGGGGCGCGGGTAAGTTCCGCGCGCACTTGAAGAGCCCGCGAAGGAGGGATTCGTGGCGGAGCCATTGGCCGGCAAGGTCGCGATCGTCACCGGCGGCGGCGGCGGGATGGGAAGCGCCATGTCGCTCGGCCTGATCGGCGACGGGGCCGACGTCCTGGCGGTCGATGTCCGCGCCGAACCGCTTGAGGCGCTGGCCGAGACCGCGCGGCCGCGCAACGGGCCGGGCCGGCTCGAAACGCTCGCCGCCGACATCACCGATCCCTCGGCCTGCGCCGATCTCGTGGAGCACGCAAGAAGCGCGCTCGGCGGGCTTCACATGGTGGTCAACAACGCCGGCGTCGGCATGCAGACCATCCGCGAGTCCTACATGAACGATCCGGTCTCGTTCTGGGAGGCCGATATCGACCGCTGGCAGCGCATGATGGACGTCAACTTCAAGGCGCCCTTCATGATCGCCAAGTTCGCCGCGCCGCATCTCGTGGCGCAGGGCTGGGGGCGCATCGTCAACGTCACCACCAGCCTCGATACCATGCACCGCAAGGCGTACACCCCCTACGGCCAGTCCAAGGCCGCGCTGGAGGCGGCGACCTCGACCTGGGCGAAGGATCTGGAGGGAACCGGGGTGACGGCCAACGTGCTGGTCCCGGGCGGTCCCACCAATACCGGCTTCATCCCGGCCAATGCCCCTTTCGACCGCGATAGGCTGGTACAGCCGGGGGTCATGGTGGCGCCGATCCTGTGGCTTGCCTCCAACGCGTCCGACGGGGTGACCGATTGCCGCTTCGTCGGCAATGACTGGGATCCCGCGCTGGGACCGTCGGAGGCCGCCGAGGCCGCGCGCGCTCCCGCCGCGTGGCCCGGAGTCGGGACCACCGCCGCCTGGCCCGGGGCGCGTTGAAGACCGATTCCGTCCTGCTCGATCGTGTCGTTGCCATCGCGGAAGACGCGGGGCGGGCGATCCTCCGCCACTACCGAACCGACATCGCCGTGGAGCGCAAGGCGGATTGCTCGCCCGTAACCGTCGCCGACCGGGAGGCGGAGGCGATGATCGTCACGGCGCTTCGGGCCATCGATCCGGAAATTCCGGTCGTCGCCGAGGAGGCGGTCGCCGCCGGCACGGCGCCGCGCGAGGGCGGCGAACGATTCTGGCTGGTCGATCCGCTGGACGGGACCAGGGAGTTCATCGGCCAGACCGACGAGTTCACCGTCAATATCGGCCTGGTCGAGGAGGGCGTACCCGTGCTGGGCGCGGTCCACGCGCCGGCGCTCGGCGACACCTATGGCGGGCTGGCGCCCGGCGTTGTCTGGCGGTCGGGGCGGAGCGGCACGAGACAGGCGATTTCGACCCGGCCGGTGCCGGCCGAAGGCCCGGTGGTGCTATCCAGCCGCCGGCACGGCGACCGCGACCGTCTCTCCGGGCTGCTGGCCAGCATGGAGGTAGCCGCCCACCGCACCGTCGGCAGCTCGCTCAAGTTCTGCCTTCTCGCCGCCGGCGAGGGCGACATCTATCCCCGCTACGGCGAAACCCACGAGTGGGACACGGCCGCCGGCCACGCCGTCCTGCTCGCCGCCGGCGGCAGCGTCAGCACGATCGAGGGCGAGCCGCTGCGATACGGCAAGGCGGGGTTTCGCAACCCGGAGTTCATCGCCCGTGGGCGCGGTTAGGCGCGCGTCCGATCCCGGAGCGATCGCGGAGGCCGCGGAAATCCTGCGGGGCGGCGGTCTCGTCGCCTTCCCGACGGAGACCGTTTACGGCCTCGGCGCCGACGCGACCGACGATAGGGCGGTGGCGCGCGTATTCGAGGCCAAAAACCGCCCCGAATTCAACCCGCTGATCGTCCACGTTCCCGACATCCGTTCGGCGCGGCTGCTGGTCGAATGGACCGACCGGGCGCAGGCCCTCGCCGAGCGGTACTGGCCCGGCCCGCTCTCCCTCGTTTTGCCCCGTTTGCCAGACTGCCCCGTTTCGAGGCTGGCCGGGGCGGGATTGCCGACGCTCGCGGCACGGATGCCCCGGGGCGCGGCGGCGAGAAAACTGCTGGAAGAAACCGGCCGACCCGTCGCGGCGCCCAGCGCGAACCCGGCCGGGGCCATCAGCCCGACCCGCGCGGAGCATGTCGTCGATGGGCTGGGCGACGCGGTCGATCTGGTGCTCGACGACGGGCCGTGCGTCCTCGGCATCGAATCGACGGTCGTCGATCTCGGCGCGGAGACGCCCGCGCTCCTGCGTCCGGGAGGCTTGCCGGCGGAAGAAATCGAAGCCCTGACCGGCCCGTTGGCGCGGCCGGATGCAAACGACGCGCCCCGCTCGCCGGGCCAGCTCGCGAGCCACTACGCGCCCGCCCTGCCGCTCCGCATCGGCGACGATGGGCCGAGGCCCGGCGAAGCGCTGCTCGCCTTCGGGCCCGACACGCCCTCCGGCGCGGCAATCGAGCGCAATCTGAGTCCCTCGGGAGACCCGGTGGAAGCGGCCGCCAACCTGTTCGCGGCGCTGCACGAGCTCGACCGGTCGGGCTGCATCGGGATCGTCGCGATGCCGGTACCCGAAACGGGTCTCGGACGCGCGATCATGGACCGGCTGCGCCGCGCCGCCGCGCCACGCCCGCTTGTCGATCCGCCGGAGCGCAACTAAAAGTCGGATATGGAGACAAACCTTCAGGGCGCGCTGCGCGAGCGCCTGGCCGGCATCGTCGACGCGGGCGGTCTTCTGACCGAGCCGGCGGACATGGCGCCCTATCTGGTGGACGAGCGGGAACGCTATCATGGTGCGACACCCGCCGTCGTCCGCCCTTCGACCGTCGAACAGGTCGCAAGTGTCGTCGCGCTCTGCGCGGCCGAGAAAATCCCCATCGTCCCGCAAGGCGGGAATACCGGGCTGTGCGGCGCGGCGACGCCGGACGGGAGCGGGCGAGAGCTGGTCCTGAGCCTCACGCGGCTCAACCGGGTGCGCGAGGTCGATCCGCTCAACTACACCATCACCGTCGAGGCCGGGGTGATCCTGGCCGACGTCCAGAAAGCGGCCGCCGAGGTCGATCGCCTGTTCCCGCTTTCGCTCGGCGGCGAGGGGACGGCGCGGATCGGCGGCAATCTCTCGACCAACGCCGGCGGCACCGGCGTTCTGCGCTACGGCAACGCCCGCGACCTGGCGCTGGGGCTGGAAGTCGTGCTGCCGGACGGCCGGATCTGGGACGGGCTGTCGGCGCTCCGGAAGGACAACACCGGCTACGATCTCAAGCATTTGTTCATCGGCGCGGAGGGAACGCTCGGCATCATCACGGCGGCGGTCCTGAAACTCTTTCCGCGTCCGCGCGCGCTGGAGACCGCGCTGGTCGCGATCGACGATCCGGCGGCGGCGGTGGAACTGCTGGCCCGCGCTCGCGCCGCGACCGGCGACCGGGTGACGGCGTTCGAGCTGATCCTCCGCCTGCCGTTCGCGCTCGTGCTCGCCGAGATCGCCGGAACCCGCGATCCTTTCGACGCGCCCCACCCCTGCTACGTCCTGGTCGAGCTCTCGTCCGGCGCCGCCCGGGACGACGTGCGCGGCCTGATGGAGTCCGTTCTCGCCGCGGCCATGGAAGACGGGCTGGTTCGCGACGCGGTGATCGCCGAGAGCGGCGCCCAGGCCGCCGATTTCTGGAAGATCCGGGAGACCCTCCCGGAGGCCCAGAAGCTCGACGGCGCCTCGGTCAAGCACGACATCTCGGTGCCGGTATCGCGCATCCCGGCCTTCATGGCGGAAGCGGCGGCGGAGGCGGAAGCGGCGGTCGACGGGGTCAGGGTGTGCGCCTTCGGCCATGTCGGCGACGGCAACCTCCACTACAACATGAGCCAGCCTGTCGGCGTCGACGCGGCGGCGTTTCTCGAACGCGAGGGCGAGCTCAACGCGATCGTCCATGACGCCGCCGCGCGCCACGGCGGCAGCATCAGCGCGGAGCACGGGATCGGCCAGCTCAAGCGCGAGGCCCTGATCCACTACAAGCCGGACGTCGCCATCGACCTGATGCGCCGGATCAAGCAGGCGCTCGACCCCGACAACCTGATGAACCCGGGCAAGGTGCTGGCGCCGCCCGAGCCCTGACAGACCGCCGCGAGGACCACCGCCATGACCGATTACGCAGCCCCGGTTCGCGACATGAGCTTCGTCATCGAGGAGTTGATCGGGCTCGAGACGATCGCCGAATTGCCGGGTCTCGACTGGGTGACCCCGGACCTCGTGCGCGCGGTCCTCACCGAGGCTGGCAAGTTCGGCGCGGAAGTGCTCGCCCCGCTCAACCGGGTGGGCGATCTGCAGGGCTGCGAGCTCCAGAACGGCGTCGTCACCACGCCGGACGGCTTCGCCGAGGCCTACCGGCAGTTCACCGAGGGCGGGTGGAACGGCGTGATCGCGCAGCCCGAGTATGGCGGGCAGGGCATGCCCTGGCTGGTGGCGACCGCGATCGGCGAGATCTGGGATTCCGCCAACCTCGCCTTCAGCCTGTGCCCGATGCTGACCCAGAGTGCGATCTGGGCGCTCTCGATCCACGGCTCGCCCGAGCAGAAGGACACATGGCTGCCCAGGCTGGTGAGCGGCGAATGGGCGGGGACGATGAACCTGACCGAGCCGCATGCCGGATCCGACGTCGGCGCGCTCAGGACCCGCGCGGTGCGGGACGGCGAGCATTACCGCATCACCGGGCAGAAAATCTTCATCACCTGGGGCGAACACGACATGGCCGAGAACATCGTCCACACGGTGCTGGCCCGCGTCGACGGCGCGCCGGAAGGAACGCGCGGCATCTCGCTCTTCATCGTGCCGAAATACCTGGTCAATCCCGACGGTTCGCTCGGTCCGCGCAACGATCTGCGCTGCGCCGCGCTGGAGCACAAGCTCGGGATCCACGCGAGCCCCACCGCGGTGATGTCCTATGGCGACGACGAAGGCGCGATCGGCTACCTCGTCGGCGAGGAGAACCGCGGTATGGAGTACATGTTCACGATGATGAACAACGCCCGGCTCGGTGTCGGGCGGGAAGGGCTCGCGATGGCCGAGCGCGCCTTCCAGCAGGCGCGCGACTACGCCGGCGGGCGGGTCCAGGGACGCTCGATCGCCGATCCCGCCGCCGGGCCGGTCGCCATCCTCAGACATCCCGACGTCCGGCGCATGCTGATCACCATGAAGGCCGAGATCGAGGCGATGCGGGCGCTCAGCTATGTCGTGGCCGCGGATCTCGACGTGGCCGGCCGCCACGAGGATCCCGCGATCCGCGCCCGGAGCCAGGCCCGCGTCGATCTTCTGGTGCCGGTGGTCAAGGCGTGGTGCAGCGACACCGGGGTCGTCGTCACGTCGGAGGCCGTGCAGGTCCATGGCGGGGCCGGGTTCATCGAGGAGACCGGCGCGGCGCAGCACTACCGCGATTCCCGCATCACCCCGATCTACGAGGGGACCAACGGCATCCAGGCGCTCGACCTGGTCCGGCGCAAGATCCTCGGCGACCGGGGCGCCGCGATCGGCGACCTCATCGTCGAGATGGACGCCTTCGCGGGGAGCGCGGGCAGCGATGCGACGGCGCCGATCCGGGACGCGCTGGCCGACGGCGTGGCGGCGCTCGGGGAGGCGACCGACTGGCTGCTCGCCGCCCGCCCGCCCGAATCCTGCGCCGCCGCCGCCACACCCTATCTCGCCCTGCTCGGCACCGTCGTCGGCGGCTACCTGCTGGCGCGCTCGGCGAGCGTCGCCGAAGAGAGAGCGGACGGCTCCGACGGCGACGAAGCCTTCTACCGCTCCAAGGTCGAGACCGCGCGGTTCTACGCCGAATGCGTCCTGCCGCGGGCCGCGTCCCTCAAGCGGACGGCGGTGGAGGGCGCCGCGTTGCTCGAAGGCTTCGACGAGCAACGCCTCTGGCACTGATCCGCCTGGCTGTCAGCCTCTTGCGTTCGCGTAGTCGGCGAGCGTCATCACCGCGTTGCCGTGTTCCGTCATCGCCAGCGCATCGGCGAAGCGCAAATCCGCCGTCACGATCAGCGCGCCGAGCCGATGGGCCAGCGCCAGGTAGACGCAATCGTAGACCGGCCGGTCCAGTGCCAAGGTCAGCCGAACCGCGTCCGCGCAGAGCGTCTCGTCCGCGCTCCAGCGCACGGGCATCCCGGGCACCGCCGCCGTCATGGCGGCCGCCTCGGAGCGTTCGATCTCGCCCAGCCGCGCCTTGCGCCACAGCGCGTTGGCGATCTCGGATACCATCAGACGCGGCGCGTGCAGCTCTTCGCCCCTTGCCACGAGACTCCGCGCCGCATCCGAGTCGTCTTCCGCGATCAGCCACTTGACCGCCACGCTGGCATCGACCGTCAACCGCATCGGGATTCGCGGTGGCCGCGGTCGCGGTCCTCGCGGATCAGCGCTTGCGCCGGGGTATGCCGGCGACCTTCGGTTTCATGCCGCAGCCGATCCGCCGCGGCGAGGAAGGAGGCGCTTTTGGCCGCCATATCGTCCTTGACGGCGCTCTCCAGAATGTGGCGCACCTCGCCTTCCAGGGAGCGGTTGTTCGCCGAAGCCCGGTACTTCAGATGCCGTACCGTGTCGTCGTCGAGCTGCCGCACATTGATCGTCGCCATGGCCCCGTTTCCCACTGGATGATATCAAAATGATGGCACAACGTACCGGATCGAGCAACCACGGCACCAAGGATCGGATATATACCGCGAGGGAATGCGGGACCTGTCCGACGCGAACCCTTGCTTCGGGCGCGGTTTTGGGCAAGAACCGCGTCCCTCCGTTTCGCGCCGCGACCCGTCGGGAGGCTCCATGAATGGCGATTGATACCGCGATCTCCCGGCAGGGCGGGGATTACCTGGTTCGAACGGACGGGACGGTCCACGCGGGCACCCACGTGCTGATCGATTTCTGGGACGCCTCCCATCTGGAGGACGTCGTTGCCGTCGAAAATGCGCTGCGCGAGGCGGCCGAGGCCTGCAAGGCGGAGGTGCTTCATATCCACGTCCATTCGTTCCAGGAGAACGGCGGCGTGTCGGGGGTGGCGGTGCTCGCCGAATCCCATATCAGCATCCATACCTGGCCGGAGATCGGCTTCGCCGCGTTCGACGTGTTCATGTGCGGCCGGTGCGAGCCCGAGAACGCGATCCCCGTCCTGCGGCGCCGGTTCCGGCCCGGCCGCGAGGCGGTCGAGCTGCGGCGGCGGGGCGTCGTCGAATGAGCGATGCGTGGTTCACCGAAACGCTCTACACCGACTACCAGCAGCGCCTCAAGATCTCCAAGATCCTCCACCGCGAGAAGACCGCGTATCAGGACCTGCTGATCTTCGAGAACCCCTGTTTCGGGCGGGTTCTCGCGCTCGACGGCATCGTCCAGACGACCGAGGGCGACGAGTTCGCCTATCACGAGATGCTGGTCCACGTGCCGATCCTCGCCCACGGCGCAGCCAGGCGGGTGGCGATCGTGGGCGGCGGCGATGGCGGCGCGCTGGAAGAGGTGCTGAAGCACGACGTCGAGCGCGCCGTGATGGTCGAGCTCGACCCCGCCGTGGTCGAGCTGTCGCGGCGCTATCTGCCCTCGATCTGCGGCGACGCGTTCGACGACCCGCGCGCCGAGGTGATCTTCGCGGACGGCGCCGCGTTCATGAAGTCCTCCGGCGAGGTCTTCGACGTGATCGTCGTCGACTCGACCGATCCCGTCGGTCCCTCGGTCGCGCTGTTCGAGCAGCCGTTCTACGCCGACTGCCGCGACCGGCTGAGCGAGTCGGGCATCCTCGTCACCCAGTCCGGCGTGACCTTCATGCAGGAGGACGAGGCCCGTAACACCTACGCCCGCATGAAGCCGCTCTTCGCCGATGCCTGGCTTTACCTCACCCAGGTGCCGACCTATGGCGCTGGCTACATGACGCTGGGCTGGGGCGCGAAGAGCGCCGAACCCAGGGCGACCCCCGTGGAAGAGATCGAACGTCGGTTCCGCGCCGCCGGCATCGAAACCCGCTACTACAACCCCCAGGCCCACGCCGCCGCCTTCGGCCTGCCGGAGTACATCCGTGCGCTGATGGAGTGAGTGTTGGGGTCGAGGCGGTCCATATCTCGGGTTATTGCCCTCCCCCAACCTCTCCCGCGAGCGGGAGGGGAGAAGGCAGGGAGGAGTCGGCAAGGGAGTCTCCCTCTCCCCGCCGGGGAGAGGGCCGGGGAGGTCCTCTCGGGCGACAGCTGGCTGCGACCGTGACGGGGCGGAAAATGCTTTAATCGAGCCTTTCGCTACAGATAGCGGTTGCTCACCATGTTGATCAGAATGCTGATTATCAGGTCGAGGCCCACGATGGCCGCCGCGCCCCCGCCGGAAATCTCAAGCGCGGCGCGCGCGATGAACCACTGGTAGAACAGGATGGCGACGGTCGCCGACAGGCCCAAAAATACCGCCGTGCCGCCGCCCAGAAACCCCTTTGCGAGGATCGTGACCAGAAGAAACAGCGCCACCTGGATCACGTTGGACCAGTTGTGCGCGACGATGTAGCGGAGATAGCGGTCGAACCGGCCGATGCGGTCGCACACATAGATCATGATCAGCGGAAACGCGACCCAGCCGATGATATAGGCGAGGGTCTCGACGATCGCGAGCGGCAGGAAGCCGGCCTGCGTGTCGATCTCGGTGAGTCTGAGCACCAGGAGCAGCGCGTAGGCCGGCGCCACGATTACCGCGGCGTTGAACGATTTCCAATACGCCTCGATCGTCGAATCGAAGCAGTCGAGCCCCTTGCGGTCGAGCAGCGCCAGCCGCCAGGCGCCGTAGACGGCGCGGGCGAATTCTGCGGCGGTGACCATCCCGCCCTCAGCCCGGGAAATAGCCGGTCAGGACGCCCTCGTATATTTCCCCGAGGGCGGAGAGGTCGGCAAGCGAGACCCTCTCGTCCACCTTGTGCATCGTCTGGCCGATGGCGCCGAACTCGGCGACGGCGCAATGGTCCTTTATGAACCGCGCATCGGAAGTGCCGCCGGTGGTGCTCAACTCGGCCTCGGCGCCGACCGTGGATCCGATCGCCTGCTGGACAAGGCCGCTCAGCCTGCCGGGCGGCGTGAGGAAGGATTCACCGGTGAGGTGCGTATCCAGTTCGTAGTTCCCGCCCACAGAATCGAGGCGTTCGCGAACCCAGGCAAGTATGTCGGCACCCGTGTGTAGATCGTTGAAGCGGATGTTGAACGCGGCGCGCGCCACGGCCGGGATGACATTGGTCGCCGCGTTCCCGACATCGACCGTGGTGAGCTGGAGATTGCTCGGCTGAAAGTGATCGGTCCCCTCGTCGATGGGCGTGTCGGCAAGCGCGGACAGCATGCGCGCAAGACGCGGCAGCGGGTTGTCGGCGAGCTGCGGATAGGCGGTGTGGCCTTGCACGCCGCGCACCGTGATCCAGCCGGAGAGACTGCCGCGACGCCCGATCTTGATCATCTCGCCCAGCCGCGTCGGGTTGGTCGGCTCGCCGACGAGGCAGTCGTCGATCCGCTCGCCGCGCTCTTCCATCCAGCTCAGCACCTTGACGGTGCCGTTGATCGCCGGCCCCTCCTCGTCTCCGGTGATCAGCAGGCTGATCGAGCCGTCGAACTTGCCATCCCGCTCATCCAGAAAGCGGGAGACCGCGCCGACGAAGGCCGCGATCGCCCCCTTCATGTCGGCCGCCCCGCGACCGTAGAGAACGCCGTCGTGGATCTCGGCGCCGAAGGGATCGACCGTCCACGCGTCGAGGTCGCCGACGGGAACCACGTCGGTGTGACCGGCAAAACAGAAATTGGGCGAGCCGGTGCCGAGACGCGCGTAGAGGTTCTTGACGTCCGGCGTTCCGGGAGCCTCGAACGTCATGTGATGGCAGACGAAGCCGAGCGACTCCAGCACCCGCGCCAGCGTCTCCTGCGATCCGCCGTCTTCGGGCGTCACGCTGGGGCAGCGGATCAGCGCCCGCGCGAGCTCGACGGCGTCGACGACAGCGCTCAATCGCGCAACAGGTCGTTGATCGAGGTCTTCGCCCGGGTCCCCTCGTCGACCCGCTTGACGATGACCGCGCAGTACAGGCTCGGCCCCGGCGAACCGTCGGCCAGGGTACGTCCCGGCAGCGATCCCGGAACCACGACGGAATACTCCGGCACCCTCCCGTAATGGACCTCGCCCGTGCTGCGGTCGACGATCCGGGTCGAGGCGCCGATGAACACGCCCATCGACAACACCGAGCCGCGCTCCACCAGCACGCCCTCGGCAACCTCCGACCGCGCGCCGATGAAACAATCGTCCTCGACGATCACCGGATCGGCCTGGAGCGGCTCCAGAACGCCGCCGATCCCCGCGCCGCCCGAGATGTGGCAGTTCTGTCCGATCTGGGCGCAGGATCCGACGGTCGCCCAGGTATCGACCATGGTGCCCCGGTCGACATAGGCGCCCAGGTTGACGAAGCTCGGCATGAGAATCACGCCGGGGGCGATATAGGCGGAGCGCCGGACGACGCAGTTGGGCACCGCCCGAAATCCCGCCTCGCGGAACCGTGCCTCGTCCCAACCGGCGAATTTGGGCGAGACCTTGTCGAACCAGGGCGTGGCGCCGCGATTGGGATCGTCCGGTCCGCCCGGCATGGGCGCCGTGTCGTAGAGCCGGAAGGACAGCAGGACGGCCTTCTTGAGCCACTGGTTGACGCGCCAGCTTCCGTTGACCTTCTCGGCGACCCTGAGCGAACCGGAATCGAGCCCGTCGAGCGCGGACTCGATCGCGTCGCGCAGGGCCCCGCCGGTGGCCGGCGAAATCGTTTCGCGCTCTTCCCAGGCGTCGTCGATGGTCGATCGAAGCGAGTCTTCGCTCATGCGTCTCGGGGCCTCAAGCGGGTGCGGGCCGGCAGAAAATCACCGCGGGGCCGATCCTGTCAACACGGACCCGCGAGACCTTCCAGCCAGCCGGCTATGTCGTGGGTCTGGTAGTGGATATGCGGCCCCGCCGCGTCGTCCTCGTCCCAGGCGGCGCCGGTGCGTACCCAGACGGTGGTCATGCCCATCTCCGCCGCGGGCTCCAGGTTGTGCGGGATGTCGTCCACCATCACCGCCTTTCGGGCGTCGATCCCGTATCGGTCGCAGAGATCGCGGTAACTCTCGATCGCCGGCTTGGGCCGGTAGCCGGCTGCCTCGATGTCGTAAACCGCGTCGAAATGCTCGCTCAACGCGATGATGTCGAGCACCAGCCTTGCATGGCTCGCGAATGCGTTGGTGTAGATCACCTTGCGCCCGTCGAGCGCCGCGATGGCGTCCCGGAGCCGTCGGTCGGGCTTGAGACCGGAATAGTCGAGCCCGCCGCCCATGTGAGTCTCGTAGACCCTTGGATCCAGGCCGTGGTCGATCATCAGCCCGCGCAGCGTCAGCCCGTATTTCCGGAAGTAGTCCTTCTGGATGGCGTAGGCCGCATCGGTGTCGACACCGAGAAAATCCGACACGAAATCGCGCATCCGCCTGTCGAGCTCGGCGTACATCGGCGGTGGCACCCGGTAGAGCGTGTTGTCGAGATCGAACACCCAGGTCTCGACCTCGCCTATGCCGCCGGTTCCGTTGCCGCGATCCTGCCCCATGGAAATCTTCGAAACCCCGTCCTCGCGCGCCTCAGGCGCCAGACGGCTTGCGCTCCGAACGGATCAGCGTTCCTACGCCATGCTCGGTGAACACTTCGAGCAGAATTGCGTGTGGCACCCGCCCGTCGAGGATGATCGCGCCATCGACGGAGTTCTCCACCGCCTCGACGCAGGTCTCGACCTTGGGGATCATGCCGCCGGTGATCGTCTCCCCGCGAATCCCTTCGCGCGCCTCGCTGGCGGTCATCTCGGAGATCAGGTTGCCTTCGCCGTCGAGCACGCCTTCGATGTCCGTCAGCATGAACAGCCGCGCCGCGCCCATCGCGGCGGCGATGGCGCCGGCGACCGTGTCTCCGTTGATGTTGTAGGTGGTGCCGTCCTCGCCGACGCCGATGGGCGCCACCACCGGGATGATCGAGGACCGTTCCAGCGTCAGCAGCACTTCGGCGTTGATCGCCACGGGCTCGCCGACGAAGCCCAGATCGAGGACCTTCTCGATGTTGGAGTCGGATTCCCGGTCGACCTTGCGCAGCTTGCGCGCTCGGACCAGGTCCCCGTCCTTCCCCGACAGCCCGACGGCGACCCCGCCGGCCCGGTTGATCGCGGTGACGATCTGCTTGTTGATCGAGCCGCTGAGGACCATCTCGACGATCTCGACCGTCGCCCGGTCGGTTACCCGGAGCCCGGCCGCGAAATCGCTCTTTATCTTCAGCCGCTCCAGCATTTCGCCGATCTGCGGCCCGCCGCCGTGTACCACGATCGGGTCGATGCCGATCCGCTTCAACAGGACGATGTCGTGGGCGAACTGCGCGGCGAGCGACGGATCGCCCATCGCGTGCCCGCCGTACTTCACGACGAAGGTGCGCCCGGCATAGACCTGCATATAGGGCAGCGCCTCGGACAGCGTGGCCGCCTTTTCGAGCCACATGGCAAGCTCGGTCTCGCCGGGCCCGGAACCCTTGGACTTGTCGGCCGATGGGGGGAGCTTCGTCATGGCGCGGCACTCTAGCCCAGGGGTATCGCACTCGCCAGCGCGGCGAGTTCGGCCCGAAGCTCCGGGATTCCGGCCTGCGTCCTTGCGCTGGTGACGATCAGCCGCGGGTGGGCGGCGGTCTGCCGGGCCAGATCCGCGCGCACCTCGTCCGCGCTCTCCCGCAATGCGTCCCCGCTCGTCTTGTCCGCCTTGGTGAGCACGCCCTGGAACGACACCCCGGCCTCGTCCAGCATCGTCATCAGCGCGCGGTCGCCGTCATTCGGGCCGTGTCGGGCGTCGATCAGAAGGCACAGCCGCTTGAGCCCGGCCCGGCCCCGGAGATAGGCCCTCGCCAGCCGGTTCCACTGCGCGATGTCCGTCCTGGATGCCCGCGCGTAGCCGTAGCCGGGCAGGTCCACCAGCATCAGCCGGCCGCCGAGATCGAAGAAGTTGAGCTGGCGGGTTCGACCGGGCGTGCGCGAGGTTCGCGCGAGCGACCGCCGTCCGGTGAGCGCGTTGATCAGGCTCGACTTGCCGACATTGGACCGTCCGGCAAAGGCAATCTCGGGCAGGCCGGGCGGCGGAAGCGCATCCGTCGAGGCGATGCCCGCGACAAAGTCGCAGCGCCCGGCGAACAGACGGCGGCCGTGCTCGATCGCGACTTCCGGATCGTCGCCGTTCCCGGTCGTCACCCCGGGGTCCACGGTATCGCCCACCGCGAGGCTCCCGCTCAGGACGCTCTGCGTTTCGGCCGTTTGCGCTTGTTGTTGCCGGAGCGGCGTTTCGGCTTCGGCGGCGGCGCGTCCTGCGCCGGGCCCTGCTTGCGCCGTTTCGCCTTGGTCTCGGCCGGCCCCGCCGACTGCTTGCCGCCCGACGACGCGCCGGAGCCGGGATTGGTCTTCCCTCCGGGCAGCGCGACGGTCTGACCCGACATCGTCACGCCCATCTGCCGCATGATGATCCATTGCTGGGCGATCGACAGAAGGTTGTTCCACGCCCAGTAGATCACCAGCCCGGCCGGGAACTGCCCCAGCATGAAGGTGAAGACGATGGGCAGCATCAGGAAGATCTTGGCCTGGGTCGGATCGGCCGGCTGCGGGTTCAGCTTCTGCTGCAGGTACATCGTCCCGCCCATGATGAGCGGCCAGATCCCGATATTCGCGATCTGGAGCAACTCGGGCACCGACCAGTCGATCAGCCCGAACGCGGTCAGGATTCCGAGCGGGTCGGGGGCGGACAGGTCCTGAATCCAGCCGAAGAAGGGCGCGTGGCGCATCTCGATGGAGACGAACAGCACCTTGTAGAGCGCGAAGAAGACCGGAATCTGGATCAGGATGGGGAAGCAGCCGCTGACCGGGTTGGCGTTCTCCTTCTTGTAGAGCGCCATCATCTCCTGGTTCTGGCGCTGCCGGTCGTCCTTGAAGCGGTCGCGGATCTTCATCATCTCGGGCTGGAGCTTCTTGAGGCGGCTCATCGCCCGGTAGGATTTGTTGGCGAGCGGGAAGAACGCGATCTTGATCAGCACGGTAAGCAGCAGGATCGCGAGCCCGAAATTGCCGATCATCCGGTTGAAGTATTCGAGCACGTAGAAGATCGGCTTGGTCAGGAAGTAGAACCAGCCGAAATCGACCGCCAGATCGAAATTGACGATGCCGAGATTCTCCTCATAGGCGTCGAGCAGGCGGACCTCCTTGGCGCCGGCGAACAAACGCTCGCTGACCTCGATCGTCGCTCCCGGTTGAACGGTCTGCTGCTCGCCCAAGGTGTCGACCTGGTACTTGTCGCGCCGGTCCTGGAGGGTGTGGACGAAGCGGCTCGCGATGCTCGATTTCTGATCCGGGATCAACGCCGCGAGCCAGTACTTGTCGGTGATGCCGATCCAGCCGCCGACGCTGGTCTGGGCGATCTTGCCGTCATCGGCGTCGGAAACGTCGTCGTAGTCCACTTCCTTGAGCGTTTCGCCGAAGACGCCGAGCAGACCCTCGTGCAGGATCCAGAAGCCGAAGACGTCGGGCGTGTCGGTCCGGGAAATCAGCCCGTAGGGCCTCAGCGCGACGGCGCGCCGGCCGCGATTGGTCACGCGCTGGGTGACCCTGAACATGTAGTTGGAGTCGAGCGCGATCTCCTGGGTGAAGACGAGCCCGGCGCCGTTGTTCCAGGTGAGAACGACCGGGCTGTCCGGCCCCAGCGTGGTTTTCGTGGTCTCCCACAATGTCTGCGGAGTGGGCGTTGCGACGTTGGGGTCGGTGGGCAGCCAGCCGAATTGGGCGAAATAGGGCGAGCCAGCGCCCGGCGGCGTGAACAGCGTGATCTGCGGGCTGTCCTCCTCAAGGGTCTCCCGGTAGTCGGTCAGCAGCAAATCGTCGATCCGCGCGCCCTTGAGGGAGAGCGAGCCCTTCACCCGGTCCGTGAGGATCTGCACCCGGGGCTCGGACGCGGCGGCGGACGGCTGCGAAACGGGGGCGCCCGGAACGTCGGCCGTACCGCCGGGGATCGCGGGCAGCGTACCCCCGCCGCGCGGTGTCTCCGGGAGCGGGGTTCCCGGTTTGGCCGGATCGACCGTTTCGCCGGCCGCCCTGCGCTCGGCTTCCGCGGCCTGCTGCGCCGCGCGTTCGCGCTCCAGGCGCGGCTGTTCGACCAGGAACTGGTAGCCGAGCAGGATCGACACCGAGAAGACGATCGCCAGCAGGAGGTTGCGCTGATCCATCACGCGGACGCCGCCTAGGACACACGCCGCCAGGGAAGGCGGACCCGCTCCGGCACCGGATCGATGCCGCAGCCGCCCCAGGGGTTGCACCTGACGATGCGAACCAGCGCAAGCCAGATCCCGAGAATCGGGCCGTGGCGGTCGATCGCCTGGATCGCGTAGCCGGAACAGGTGGGCTGGTAGCGGCAACTGACCGGCAGGACTGGCGAGATCAGCCAGCGATAGGCCCAGATGGGCGCCTTCAGGAGGCTGGAGACCGCCTTGTCGATCACGTTCTTTCCCGTTCCGGGCGCCGGGACGCCCCACTATCCGACAGCGCCGCCCCAGCGCGGGCGAGCGCCTTCTCAAGGTCCCCCACCAACGCCGCGAAGGGGCGCGAGACCGTTTCCCGCCGGCCGATCAGCACATAGTCTCTGCCCCGTTCTGCCCGCTCGCCCAGCACGCGCTCGGCGGCGGCGCGCAGCCGGCGGCGCGCCCGGTTGCGGGTCACCGCGTTGCCGACCTTGCGGCTGACCGTGAATCCGACCCTGACCCCGTCGGCGGCGGCCTCGGCCTCGGCGCTGGGCCGGACCTGGAGGATCAGACCCGGCGTCACGGATTTGACGCCGCTCCGCGCCGCGCGCAGGAAATCGCGCCGCTTTTTCAGGGTTGGGAGCACGGCCACGCGCTCAAGCCGAGAGACGCTTGCGACCCTTGGCGCGGCGGTTCGACAGGATCCTGCGGCCGCCTACGGTTGCGCGTCGGGCACGAAATCCGTGGCGCCGCTTGCGGACCAGCACGCTCGGCTGAAAAGTGCGTTTCAAGGCGAGAAACTCCAGGCTCGGACCGGGTCCGAAACGAGGCCCGCTGTATAGGGTCTCGTTGCGGGCGAGTCAATGCGCCAGGCTTGGCGCCTACACCGCCGGCGCGGCCTCCACCCCCGGCGGATAGAGCGAGGCGACCCGCGCGCCGCCGAAGGTCTGCCAGCCGACCAGCTCGTCGGGATCCTCGAGGTGAAGCTCGAAGACCACCTCGCGGGAAGCGTCCCGCTTCATTTCCCGGACCCTGGTCCAGTAGGGCATGTCGTTGGGATGCCATTCCTCCCGCTTCCACTCGTTCCAGGTGAGGTCGCGGACGTGACAGGTCGAGGTGAGCTGTTCCCGCATCGGCAGGCAGATCGAATCGACGATGAGCATGTTGTCGTTGGGCAGTCGGTGAGCATCGCCCATCGCCCAGGAGATCACGCGCTCCGGGTCGTCGTCGTGGGACGACGTCCAGACCTCGCGCACCGTGCCCCGGTCCTCGTCGACCTCGTATTCGACCGCCCGGGCGAAGCATTCATGCGGCGCCGCCTGCGGGTCGTAGGGCTGCGCGCGGCAGATGCCGTTGTCGTACATCAGGATCGTGCCGTCGGCCGTCACCCGGGGGTTGTGCCCGTGATAGTGCCAGCGCAGCTCGTGGGCGGGCTCCAGCAGCTTCTCCTTCTGCGGGCTCTTCCAGTTGCCGTGGTCGCCGAGGATCCACCCGATCTCGCCGGACGCCTTGTCGATCTTGACGAGCGCGTCCTGGTGGCGGAGCGAGACGATCACGCTGTCGTCTGTCGGGTCGTAGGTGATGCCGTTGCCGTGGGTCCAGTCGAGATGGCGGGGGAAGCCGCGGTTGTGCCAGTAGACCTCCATCAGGTGGTAGGACCAGCGATAGACGTCGAGGTGCTCGAACGTGTCCCAGCTCCAGACGATGTCGCCTTCGGGGGTGAACTCGACGAACCGGTCGCCGACGACGGGCTGGGTCTTGCGCGGCGCATCGGGGTCGGTCTCGCTGGTGAAGTAGTTCTCGATCATCCGCGCGTTGGCGGTCATCGCCAGGAAATTTCCGTTCGGCATCTGGTGCGGCTGGTGATGCAGGCTCGCCGCCTCGATCGGGATCGCTCCCTCGACCGGACCGAAGGGCCGGCCCGAGGCGTAGAACATGCGGATCACCTTTCCGGTCATGTCCATCTCGACCGAGCGGAAATCGACGTGGTGGAAGAAGAGGTTGCCGTTCGCGAGCTGGGTGACGCCCGCGATTCGGGCATCGGACACACAGTACCAGACCACCTCTCCCTCTTCGTCGACCGCCACCAGCATCCCCCAGCGGGTGGTGAAGCGGACCTGGGCGGGCGTCATGAAGGTCTGGCGGATATTCGCCGTGCGCCGCACGCTCAACAGCGTGAAGCCGGGCTGCATTTCCGACGTCCTCGCGACTTTGGCCGTGATCGTCGGCCATACCGCGCTGTCGGCGGGAAGCGGCGGCGTGCGGTAGGTCAGCACGACCGGCTCGGCGTCGCCGGCGGCCACGGTGATGCGGTGTTCGGTATCGGCCCGCATTCCGACGATCGGCAGACCCTCTTCCGGATCGTGGGACGGGCCGTAAACGACCGAGCGAGTCCGCCGTCCGTCGTCGACGGCGATCCTTGCGTCGACCGGCTCATCGATCCTGAAGCGGACCAAGGCCACGAGCGGCACGTTCTCGTTGGGGTTTTTCTCGACGGTCGGCGCCGTCACGAATGTCGTCATACTAGCGTCTCCCCGACCGGACGAGCGCCCGGTGTCACAGGATGAGCCACTCCGGCAGCCAATCGGGAAGACCGGATGCGAACAGCGCGTGCGCGGCCGAATCGTGGAACGTCAGCCTTATGATGCGGTCGTAGAAGCCGACCAGCAGACTCCATACGGCGAGCGCGTAGCCGGCGCAGACCGCCAACCGCATCCGGCCCCAGACCAGCAGATACGAGAAAACGAAAATCGGCAGCGCGATCTTCATCCCGAGGACAAGGGTGACCATGATCGTCGCCCCCAGCCACGCGAGGAACCAAGCCGACCGCGCCAGCACCGCCTCCCGCGCCCCTTCGGCGACCGACGCATGTCCGGCGGTCAGGGACCTGGAGTCCCTGATCAGGGCCACCGCCGCGAGGAGGGCGCCGGGCGCGGCCATGACCAAGGGAAACTGGCCGACTTCCGCCTCCCACCCGGTCGCGATCCAGGCGGCCGCCGCGAAGGCGCCGAAAAACAGCAGCGAAACAGGGAACGACATCGCCGGGTTCCTCGCGCGCCCCTCGCCGGCCCGCGGGGCGTCGGTCTGCGCGTTGGAGCGGATCGTGCTGCGCGCCGAGAGGACGATGGTGAGGATTCCCAGCGCCAGCACGATGAGCACGATGGGATTGGCGAGCCAGCCGATGCCGTCATAGGTCTTCATGCTGAGCAGGAACCGGTTCTCCACGATGGTCCCGAGGATCAGCCCGAGGATCAGCGGCGGCCGCGCCCAGCCTCCCGCCTTCATCAGATAGCCGACGACGCCGAACAGTAAGCAGGTCACCCAGGCTTCGATGCTGGAGAGGCCGCCGAGCCAGGAACCCATGAATACGAACACGATGACGCCGGGCACCAGAAAATGCCCCGGCACGAAGGCGAGCCGCGCGACCTGGCGGCTCCACATCATCAGAAGACCGGCGGCGACCACGTTGGCGATCACCAGCATCCACACCATCGAGAAGGTGATGTGGAGCTCCGTCGTCAGCATGTCGGGACCGGGCCGGATGTCCTGGAGGATGAGGGCGCTCAGCAGGATCGCGGTGCCCAGGCTGCCGGGGATCGCGAACGCCACGGCGGGGATCAGCGCGCCGCCCTTGGTGGCGTTGTTGGCGGCCTCGGGGGCGATCACGCCGCGGATATCGCCCTCGCCGAAGCGGCTCTTGTCGCGCGCCGACTGCACCGCGTGGCCATAAGCGACCCAGTCGACGATGGCGGCGCCGAGTCCGGGCAGCATCCCGACATAGGTTCCGATGGCCGCGCAGCGCGTCGCCAGCCAGCCGTGACGGATCGCATCGCGCACGCCGTCCCCGATGCTGCTGTCGGCGTCCTGGTTCCGGGTCTCCCGGGCAATCGAGATGTTGCGGGTGGCCAGTTCCATGAGCTCGGGAATCGCGAATATCCCCAGCACCACCGGGATCAGCGGCAAGTCGTCGACGAGGTATTCCAGGCCGAGCGAATAGCGCTCCTCGGCCACGGTCTGCGCCGCGCCCACCGTCGACAGGAGCAGGCCCATCGCCGCCGCCGCGAGCCCCTTGATCATCGATCCGCCGCTCAACGCGCCCACCATCGCAAGCCCGAGCAGCGCGAGCGCGAAGATTTCGGGCGAGCCGAAGGCAAGAATGAGCGGCTGCACGATGGGAAGCGAAATCGCCAGCGCGATCGCGCCGAACACCCCGCCATAGGCGGAAACCGCGAAGGCCGCGCCGAACGCGCGCGGCGCCTCGCCCCGCTTGGCGAGCGGATACCCGTCGAGAATGGTCGCCTGCGAAGCAGCGGTGCCCGGAATCCCGAGCATGACCGAGGCGATGGTGTCGCTGGTCGTGGTGACGGCGAACAGCCCGAGCAGCAGCGCGATCGCGCTCAGCGGCTCCATGTCGAAGGTGAACGGAAGCAGCAGCAGCATCCCGATGATGCCGCCGAGCCCGGGCACCGCGCCGAGCCAGATGCCGATGAAGATCCCCAGCGCGAGGAACAGCAGCACCTGCAGCTCGAATATCGAGTTCAAGCCGGTGAGCAGGGCCTCTAGCATGCACTACCCTGGAGGTCCGCCCGGGTATCGGGAACCCGAGGCGCCCGGTACCCGTTCGGACCCAAACCGCAACGGGTCGGGAACCCGCCGATCAGCGGATGATCGACTTGAGGTACGCCTTTGCTTCCGCGCCGATCTTGGTATAGCCGCTGAGCAGAACGCCGGCCTTGTCGCCTGCGAGCCAGAACGGTTCCGACTTCGTTGCCTTGCTGAAGTTCGCCACCGTGCGCTTGTCGGCCCAGTTCGCCGCATAGGCCTTGCGCATCGCAGCCACGACATTATCCGGCGTGCCGGGGGGCAGCATCATCCACATCGCCCAGACCTGGTGCGCGGCGAACCATCTATAGGCATCGAACATGGGCCCCGACGGCGCCTTCCCCTTCGCCTTCTTGTAGAACGCGACGAAGTTGGGCACATCGCCGAAGGTCTTGTCGTGATCCTCCGGGGTGTCGGAGCCGATCGGGAACGAAGAGTGGTAGAAGAGGTCGATCGCGGTGCCCTTCTTCACCAGGTCGTGCTTGTAGAACACCCAGTAGCCGATATCGCCGGTCGAGATCGCCTGGATCTCGTTCTGCATCAGCCCCGCCTTCAGCTTCGGCTGGTTCTTGTAGCCGATGGCGAACCGGTAGGGGATGCCCAGCATGTCGAAGGAAAACCGCGAGAACAGGCCGAGCGCGCCGCCGGGAATGCGGGCGCCGACATTGAAGTTCTTGGCCTTGACGATGTCGTCCCGGCTCTTCAGCCCGCCCGCCAGGTCCGAGCGCACGACGGTCACGAAGTTGACGCCGATGACGCCCACCGGGTTGAACTCGGCGGGGACGTATTTGACGCCCTTGAGGCCGAACAGCAGGCCGGGGAAGTTCATCGGTCCCCAGAGCATCTGAGTGCCGTCCTTCTTGGCCCGGTTGAAGACGAAGTTGATCCCCTTCTGGCCGCCGCCGCCGACGATGTTCCTGACCTTGATGCTGGGCTTGCCCGGAATATGGTCGGAGAAGGTCTTGGCGAAGCGCTGCGCCTGCCGGCTCAGCCCGCCTCCCGCGCCGGCCGGAACGATCAACTCGATCGTCTTGCCGGAAAAATCCTGCGCACTCGCCGGCATACCGCCTATCGCCAATCCGAAGCCGGCCAGGCCGGCCAGCAACAGCGTCGAACCCTTGTGCATGCTCCCGCTCCCTGTTCGTTGTCGGCAGACCGTAAAAGGGGCGCGAAGACAGATCAAGCCGGCCCACCGCCAACGCCCCTACCGGAACGCTCTCAAGTCCGACAGACTGTCGGTCCGCGACATGCGGGGAATATCGGGGAACCGCGAGATGGGGCGGAGCGGCGAAAGTGCCTCGGGCGACGGCACGGTGCATGCCCGGCTTAACTACTCCGTCGATACGGGCGAGCCGCCGGTCGACACGGTCGGGGCGCCGGGAGAAGGCCGGGGAGAGCGGGTCGGCGTGGCCTTCGATCCACGCGACGTCACCATCCATGACGCCCGCCCGCTGGTCGCGGGCTTCGACATCGACCGCGAAGGCGTGGTGCTGCTGGAACACAGGACGGCGGTGAAGAACTTCTACGACGGTTCGGAAGTCGTCCCGGTTTACTACCCGGAGGTCGAGGCCATCGTCAAAGCCGCGACAGGGGCGGACAAGGTGGTCGTCTTCGATCACACGATCCGCATCGACGACGAGATCAAACAGGCCGCCCTGAAAGTGCGCGCTCCGGTCCAGAACATGCATAACGACTTCGCGGAGATATCCGCGCCCCGGCGCGTGCGCGACCTGCTGCCGCCCGACGAGGCCGAGGCGCGGTTGAAGAAGCGCTACGGCTCGATCAACGTCTGGCGCTCGATCGCCGGCCCGGTCCAGACCCGGCCGTTGGTCGTGTGCGACGCCAGGAGCATCGACGACGCCAGGGACTGGATCGCCCTGGAACGCCACTACCCGGATCGAATCGGGGTAACGCTGAACCTCCGCTACAACCCGGACCACCGCTGGTACTACTTCCCGGGCCTCGACGAAGACGAGGCGGTGCTGTTCAAGAACTACGATTCCCGGACCGACGGCGCGGCGCGCTTCACCGCTCACGGCTCCTTTCACCACCCCGACACCAGGCCCGATGCAACGCCGCGCGAGAGTATCGAGGTTCGGACCCTGATGTTCTGGAATTGAGGCGACGCGCCGGTTCCGGACCGGAGGCTAACCGTACCCGCGCGGCGGCATTCCGACCGACTTCAGGTCGGCCCAGGCACGCCGCACCGCGGGCCGCGCCTCGATCGCGTCGTGCCAGCGCTTGACGTTCGGATATTCCTCCAGTCCGACATTGGGCGGCGAGCGGACGGGGGCGTCCGAATAGAACGAGATGTCGGTACCGTGGATATGGACGTCGGGATAGCAGGCGATGTCCGCGATGGAATAACTTCCGGCGAGGTACTCGTTGTCCGCCAGATGCCGGTCGAGGATCGACAGAAGATCGCGCAGAACGCCGTGGTAATGCGCCTTCGCCCGCGGAACGTCGGTTTCGAAACGGAAAGAGAACAGGTTGAACTGCTGGGCGAGCGGAGTAAGCGTGGAGCTGCCGTAGAAGAACCACTGATCGACCCGCGCGCGCCGGCGGGGCTCGGCGGGATAGAGGCCGCCACCGGCCTTCTCGGCCAGGTATTTGAGGATCGCGCCCGACTCGCAGAGCGCGATGGGCCGTCCGTCCGGCCCGTCCCGATCGACGATCGCCGGGATCTTGTGTCCCGGGCTGATCCTGAGGAACGCCGGGTCGAATTGTTCCCGCTTGCGCAGGTTGACGTGCCGGATCGTGTGGTCGAATCCGGTTTCCTCGACCATCTGCCGCGCCTTGTAGCCGTTGTCGGTCGTCCAGAAATAGAGATCGATCAACGCTTGTCCTCCTGTCGGAGCGGCCGAACGAGGCCCGGCCGTCATGGCCCGATCTTCGCCGCTGAAGAAAGGGCGAACAACCGCGGCACGGACGCGTTTCCCGTCGAATTCGGAGCCACAAGCCGCTTTGCGACGATCCCGACGGCCGTTATGGTCCGTGCGCCTTCAAAGGCGCCCGAATACCCAACATACGGCGCAATTCGACACCCGGGGGCGAGAAGGGTCTCGAAAAACGAGCCTCCGGCCCACACATCTTGATTACGAGACCAGCGCGAGGTCCTAGCCGATGTCCGAGACGGAAACCCCCTCCGGCGGCCTTAACGTCAAACGCCTGTTGCCGATTGCCGTTCTGGTCGCCGGCCTCGTCGCGTTCTTCGCCTTCGATCTCGACAGCTTCGTCACCCTCGACGCACTCAAGACCCATCGGGCGGTGCTGCAGGACTGGGTCGCGTCCCAAGGCGCGGTGGCGTGGCTCGTCTACGCCGCCATCTACATGGTGGCGGTGGCGTTCTCGATTCCGGGCGGCGCGGTGCTCACCATCGCGGGCGGTTTCCTGTTCGGGCCCTATATCGCGACCGCGGTCGTGGTGTTGGGCGCGACCTGCGGCGCGACCGTGCTGTTCCTCGCGGCGCGCTACGCCTTCGCCGACTACCTGCGGCAAAAGGCTGGCGGCGCCATGCGGCGCATGGAGGCGGGATTCAACGAAAACCCGGTCAGCTACATGCTTGTCCTCCGGCTGGTTCCGTTGTTCCCGTTCTGGCTCGTCAATCTTGTTCCGGCCTTTCTCGGTGTTAAGCTCGGGACGTATTTCCTGAGCACCCTGTTCGGCATTGTCCCCGGCACCTTCGTTTACACGCTGGTTGGCGACGGGGCCGGCGCGGTGCTCGACGCGGGCGGCGAGCTCGACCTCGGGATCATATTCGAGCCGCGCATCCTCGCCCCGATCGTGGGGCTGGCGGTACTCGCCTGTATCCCGATCCTCTACAAGCGGATCCAGGCGCGACGGAACGCGCGTGGATGAAGAAACACCGGGTCGATCTCTGCGTCATCGGAGCGGGGTCGGGCGGGCTCAGCATCGCCGCCGGCGCTTCCCAGATGGGGGCCTCGGTGGTGCTGATCGAGCGCGACCGGATGGGCGGCGATTGCCTCAATGTCGGCTGTGTCCCGTCGAAAGCCCTGATCGCCGCCGCCGCCGCCGCCGAGACCGCCCGGGGAGCGAGGAAATTCGGCATCCGCCTCGGCCCGCCGGAGATCGATTTCGAGGCGGTGCACGATCATGTCCACGGTGTCATCGCCGCCATCGCCCCGCACGACTCGGTGGAGCGCTTCGAGGCGCTGGGCGTCACCGTGATCCAGGAGCACGGCCGTTTCGCCGGCCCCCGGACGGTGGTGGCGGGCGATCACGAGATCGAAGCGCGGCGCTTCGTCATCGCCACGGGCTCCAGCCCGGCGGCGCCGCCGATCCCGGGGCTCGACGAGGTTCCGTACCTTACCAACGAGACGGTTTTCGATCGTACCGCCCTGGCTTCGCCTCTGATCGTCATAGGCGGCGGCCCGATCGGGCTCGAACTCGCCCAGGCGCATCGCCGCCTCGGGGCCGATGTCACGGTGCTCGAAATGTTCAAGGCGCTGGGAAAGGACGATCCCGAGCTCGCCGAGATCGTCGTCGCGCGGCTGCGCAAGGAGGGCGTAGCACTGCGTGAAGGCGTGGGAGTCGTGCGTGTCGCCGCGGCGGGCGGAGGGGTCGAGGTGGACGTAGAGGGAGACAACGGGACCGAGACGCTCTCCGCCGCCCATCTGCTGGTCGCCGCCGGCCGGCGCCCGAATATCGACGATCTGGGGCTCGAAGCCGCCGGCATCGAACGCGACAAGGCCGGGCTGTTGGTAGACGAGCGGCTGAAGACCACCAACCGGCGCGTCTATGCGGTGGGCGACGCGGCGGGCAAGTTCCAGTTCACCCATGTCGCGTCCTACCACGCCGGCATCGTCATCCGAAACGCGCTGTTCCGCCTTCCCGCCAGAATCGACGACCGCGCCGTTCCGTGGGTGACCTACACCGATCCCGAGCTCGCGCATGTCGGAATGACCGAGGCGTCCGCGCGCGAACGCATGGGTGAGATCCGCGTGCTCCGCTTCCCCTTCGCGGAGAACGACCGCGCCTGGGCGGAGCGCGCGACGGACGGTTTCGTCAAGGTCGTCACGTCGAGGAAGGGCGCCGTGCTCGGGGCCAGCATCGTGGGCGCCCACGCGGGCGATCTGATCCAGACCTGGATCCTCCCGGTCGCCAAAGCGATGCACGTCAAACACGTCGCCGGGCTGATCATGCCCTATCCGACGCTGGGCGAAGCGAACAAGCGGGCGGCGGGTTCGTTCTTCACGCCAACGCTGTTCGGGCCCCGGGTCAAGCGCATCGTGCGCCTGCTGGCCCGGCTCGGATGATCCCGGGAATGTCGGGATAGCGGCGCTCCGTGCCGGTCCGCTCCATTCGATCCAACGCGATTTTGTCGGAGTTACAAGTGCCGTATAGTAAGAGCATGCCTACGCCCAAAGGTGTTGGCTCAAGCCCGCTTACCGGGCTATCGGCGCGCTTGCTCGTGTTGACGATTTTTTTCGTGATGCTGAGCGAGGTGTTTATTTACGCGCCATCGATCGGGCGCTATCGCCTGGTTTACATGGAGGAACGGATCGCGGCCGCCCACCTGGCCGCGCTGGCGATGGGCTCTCCGGAAGGCGTCGCCATGTCCACGCGGCTGACCGCCGAAATCCTCGAACACGCCCGCTCGCACCGCATCGTCTGTCGCAACACATCGGAAATGGCGACGCTCGTCGGCGAGGCTTCGCCCGAAATCGACGAAGTCTACGACTTGCGCGAAGCGGCTTTCTTCCCGCTGATCTGGGAGGCGTTCCTGGTCCTCGGGCGCGGCGAGAACCGGATGATCGAGGTCGTCGGCCCGTCGCCCAAAGACCCCGAAACGCTGGTTCGGACGGTGATCGACGAAGCGCCGATGCGATACGAGATGCTGGGCTACTCGGAACGGATCCTGTTTCTTTCGATCATCATCTCGCTGATTACCGCGACGCTGGTCTATTTCAGCCTCCAGCTCCTCTTCGTCCGCCCGATGCTGGGCATCACCGAAAGCATGATCGCGTTTCGCGCCGATCCGGAGGACACCCGTTATTCGGTCGCCCCCGGTTCGCGAACGGACGAGATCGGACGGGCGCGCCGGGAACTGGCGGAGATGCAACGTGCGCTGCGGCAGGCGCTGCGGCAACGCTCGCGGCTTGCCGCCCTGGGGACGGCGGTCACCAAGATCAATCACGATCTCCGCAACATCCTGGCGAGCGCCCAGCTGGTATCCGACCATATCCGGGTCAGCCCCGATCCGCGGGTGCGCAAGATCGCGCCGACGCTGCTGGGCGCGCTGGACCGGGCGATCAAGCTGTGCAGCCAGACCCTGGCCTTCGCACATGACGGCGAGCTGCCGCCGTCCCATACGCGGTTCGACCTCCGCCCGCTGGTCGAGGAAGTCGTCAGCGATTTGGGCGAAACCCGGCCGGACGGCGCGCGCTTCGTCTGCGAGGTGCCGAACGACTTCGCCGTCGAAGCGGACCGCGATCAGCTTGGCCGCGTGCTGACCAACCTGACCCTCAACGCGTATCAGGCGAAGGCGCAGACCGTTCGCATCGGCGCCTCGCTGGCGAACGACACGGTGACGATCGAGATCGCCGACGACGGACCGGGACTTGCAGAACCGGCCCGCGCGCACCTGTTCGAGCCCTTTTCGGGTTCGAACCGGATCGGAGGCACCGGTCTCGGCCTGTCGATCGCACGCGACCTCATGCGCGGACACGGCGGGGACGTGAGGCTGTCCGAGACGGGGGACGGGGGAACCGTATTCGAGATCGAACTGCCGGCGGAGGCCGCACCCGCCGCCCGATAGGTCGGACGCCGGCAGACGGCCCGACCCGCGCGTCCGGGTCCTGCCCTACCAGAGCTTCTCCGTGGCCAGACGCGCGCCTTCCGCCATCGCCTCGAACTTGGCCCAGATCACCGTCGGGTGAACCTCCGTGTGATAGCAGGCCTGGGACGAGAACCCGCAATCGCCGCCCGCCAGCACGTTCTCCCGGCCCACCCGCTCGGCATAGCGGACCAGGCGTTCGGCGATCAACTCCGGATGCTCGACGATGTTGCTGGCGTGGGTGATGACGCCCGGGATCAACGCCTTGCCGTCGGCCAGCTCGATGTCCTCCCAGATGTGGTACTCGTGCTCGTGGCGCGCGTTCGCCGCCTCGAACGAATAGCTGCCCGCCTCGATGTCGAGCATGTACCTGCACACCTCGTCCATCGGCGCCTCGTAGATCCTCGGACCCTCGTTGATGCCGTAGCAGGTGTGATAGCGAATCCTGTCTTCGGGGATGCCGCGCAGCGCGTGGTTGAGCGCCTCGACATAGAGCCGGCACTTGCGGTCCTTGCCGGCGTCGTCGAGCGCCGGATCGACGAGGATGTCGCAGAGAAACGGATCGTCGATCTGCAACAGGAAGCCGGCATCCACGATGGCGAGGTATTCCGTCCTCAGCGCGTCGGCGACGGCTCCGGCGTATTCCTCCTCGGTGTTGTAATGGGCGTTGTATCCGACGCCCGCCGGCGAGACCGCGGGCACGAACGCGTCGTGGCAGTCGACGCCCGAGAGCGCGTTCTTGAGATTGTCGAGGTCGCGCGCGAGCGCCGCCTCTCCCTTGTAGGAAACCGGCCCCACGCAATACATCGGGGCCATCTGGACGATCGCGCCGCCCATCATCACGCGGGCGAAATATTCGGCGTAGTATTCCGGGAACGCGGCCGTCTCGGCCGCGAACAAATTGTATTTCTCGTCGCGGCGCGGCTCGAAACCCTCGATCCGGTCCTCGATATAGGCGAAGAAGCCGGTTTTCGACATCTCGCCGTCGGCCACGACGTCGATGCCGAGATCGGCCTGACGGCTGACGATCTCGCGAACGCCATCGCGGATCTTTTGCTGGTAGTCCTCCTCGTCGTAGGGTTCACCCTCGTGCTTCGCCTTCATCGCGTCGAGCACCTCGACGGTGCGCGGCAGGCTGCCGACATGAGTGGTCAGGATCCGGTCCTTGTGTCCCTGCATGGCGCGTTCCTCTTGGCGCGGTTCGGTCGGGCGCCCCCGGATTTTACGCCCAACCCCCGCCCGCGCGACACCCGTTCGCGGCCTTGCCTACGCCGGCTCGTCTTTCTTCGGCTTGCGGGACGAAACGGTAACGCCCCCGATAATCAGCGCCGCGCCGACCAGGTGATAAACGCTCAGCGTCTCGCCGAGGAAAGGCACGCCGATCGCGGCGGAGAACACCGGCACCAGGTACATGTAGAACCCGGCGCGGGACGGGCCGAGCCGCGCGATGGCGATGTTCCAGCCGAGGATCGCGACGACCGAAGGAAACAGGGCGACGAACACCAGCGAGACGACCGCCCTCGTGCTTGCCGGCGGCAGACCCTCCTGAACGAGTTCGACGGCGAAGAACGGCACGTGGCACAACGCCCCGATCGCGCAGACCATCGTCAGCAGCGTCAGGGTATGCACCTCCCTGGGCATCAGCCGCGCGGCGACGCCGTACCCGGCGAGGCAGAGATTGCACAGAAGCAGCACCGCGTCCCCGCGGTTGAAGGCGAGGCCCAGCAGGATCGCGGGATCGCCCCGCGAGATCATGTAGAGCAGCCCGACAATGGCGAGCGCCACTCCGAAGATCTGACGGCCCGTGGTCTTGTCGCCCAGGACGATCCAGGCAAGCACCAGGATGAGGACCGGCAGCGAGGTCTGGATCACGCCGCCATTGATCGCCGTGGTGTAGTTGAGCGCGACATAGGTGATCCCGGCGCCCATCAGCGGCATCAGGAAACCCAGCAGGCAGAGCAGCTTCCAGTGCCGATGCAATATCGCGCGATCGCGGCGGATCAGGTGCCAGGTAAACGGCAAGAGGACCAGCGCCCCGACCGTCCAGCGGGTGAAGCCGAGCGTGTAGGGCGCGACCTCGCCCGCCGCCCATCGTCCGATGACGTAGTTGAGCGCGAAGATCAGCGCGGCTTGCGCCATCAGCACATGAGCGACGCCGTCGCCGGCGAGAAACGAGGTTTTGGGGCGTTCGGTCACGCCGGTTGCAGCGCCGGTTCCCGCCTCCGGTCCTCCGGCACGAACAACGACAGACAGCCCGCCAACGCAACCGCCAGCGCGGCGACGATCCAGAGCTCGTC
Organism: Alphaproteobacteria bacterium; assembly: GCA_965202835.1. Classification (GTDB taxonomy): domain Bacteria; phylum Pseudomonadota; class Alphaproteobacteria; order MPNO01; family MPNO01; genus MPNO01. The sequence continues at coordinate 980,313 of CBDBCA010000006.1, forward strand.
ATAGCGCGCCCAAAGGGAATAGAACGCACCGCCGAGATAGGCGCCGACCGCGGCCCCCAACCAGTGGCCGCCGAAGATCAGGCCCATGGCGAGTCCGATCACGCCGACCCCCATGCGGCTCGCGATGATGTTGGCGATGACCGGCATCGCGGCGAAGTTGATGAAGCCGTAGAGCGCCGCGAATACGAACAGGAGGGACAGGCTGCCGGCGATCTGGGTCAGCAACACGAACAGCGCCACGCGGGTGAAATAGATCGAGGCCAGAAGCCGCGGACGGTGCAGCCGGTCGGACAGGAATCCGAACAGGATCACGCCCACCATGTTGAAGGCGCCGTGGATGCCGTACGCCGTCGCCCCCTCGATCGGTGCGAATCCACAGAACTCGGCGTAGGGGATCAGGTGGACCTCGATCACGCCGGCGGTGCTGAACCCGCAGATCAGGAAGCCGATCGCCAGAAGCCAGAACGTCCCGCTGGACAGCACATAGCGCAAGCGTTCGTGGACCGGCGCGACCGCCTGGGTGCCCGCCTCCTCCGTCGTTTCCGGCGGTCGGCGCAGGACCAGCCAGCAAATTATCGCCACGGCCACCGTCAATACGCCGACGACGGTGTAGGTGCCGCGCCAGCCGAACGCGGTGACCAGGAGGCCGAGCACCGGCAGGGCAACGAGCTGGCCACCGGTCGCGCCGGAGAAACCGACGCCGCCGGCCAGTCCTCTCCCGTGGGAGAAATACTGGGCGACCGCGGCGGATACCATCGGCATCGCGATCGCCCCCGATCCGATCCCGATCAGCCCGCCGTAGAACACGGGCAGGTGCCAGTCCCGGGTCGCGGCCGAGGTCGCGAGGATGCCGATGGCGACGCAAAGGAGGCCGCCCGTGCAGACCGCGCGCGGTCCGAACTTGTCGATCAGGTTACCGGCGAAGGGCGAGACGACCGCCATGAGGACGAGCGCGAGCGCGCCGGCGTTGGACGCGTGGTCCCGCGTCCAGCCGGGCTCGATCTCCCAGAACGGCATCATCAACCCGATGGAGCTTCGGGTCGCATAGACCGCCATCAGCGCGGCAAAACATATCGCGACGACCAGCCAGCCGAACGGGTTGTCGCGGAAGGTATCCGGTATCACGCCGGATCCTTCCGGGCCGGATTCAGGCGAAGAACGGGCGCTACATCGATTGGAAGCACTTCAGCACCGCCGCGCGCGACGCTGTCGCCGCCGCGGCCTGGTAGCCCTCCTTGTAGGGCATCGAGAAGTTATGGGTCGCACCGGGGTGAACGGCGATCTCGGCGTTGTCGCGACCGGAATAAGCCTGCTGGATAGCGGCTACCTCGTCCATCGGGACGACCGGATCGTCGTCGCCGAAATGGAAGCTCACGGGGCACGAGATCTTCGGCGTTTCGTCGAGTGCCTCCCCGATCCTCGTGCCATGGAAGGAACCGGCGGCGTCGATCCCGAGACGCGCGGCGCCGAGATGGGCGTAGAGACCGCCGAAGCAGAAGCCCAGCATCGCGATCTTGCCGTTGCATCGCGGGCGCGATTTCAGGTCCTTGATCAGGTCCTCGATGTCGAGCATGCCCTGGTCCTGGTCGAACGCGCCGTAGCGCGCGAAGGCCTTCTCCATGTCGGCGGTGGGGCCCGGCATGACCCGCCAGAAAATATCGGGCACCGAGACCAGAAACCCGTCCTTCGCCCAGGCGTCGGAGAGTTCCTTCATCTCGTCGTCGATACCGAAGATCGCGGTGATCAGCAGCAGACCCGGCGCCTGGCCGCCGCCGTCGGGTTCGGCGAGATACCCATCGAATGTCTCGTCGTTGCGCGTCGTGTAGGTGATGTCGCTGCCTGCCATGGCGCCCTCCCTTTGCTTGCCAACTGCGGCGCGCTAGCCGTCCTCGGCCAGACGGATACCGGTGAACGGCCAGCGCTGATGGGGATAGAAGAAATTACGGTAGGTGACGCGGACATGTCCGGGCGGAGTCGCGCAACACCCGCCGCGAAGCACCATCTGGTTCGACATGAACTTGCCGTTGTATTCACCGACCGCGCCCGGTGAGGTACGGAAACCCGGATACGCGATATAGGGGCTCGCGGTCCATTCCCAGACGTCGCCGATCATCTGGCGGGGACCGGAATGGCCGTTCGCCGTCGCGGCGGCGGGATGCAGGCGGTCGGTCGCGAGCAGGTTCGCGCTCTCCTCGTCCATCGCCGGCGCCGCGGCCTCCCACTCGGCTTCGGTGGGCAGGCGCTTGCCGGCCCAGACCGCATAGGCCGCGGCCTCGTAATGGCTGACATGGCAGACCGGTGCATCGTCATCCAGCGCGGTTTCTCCGGCGAGGGTGAACTCCGACCGTTCGCCGTCCGCCTCGCGCCAATACAGCGGCGCCTCCCACCCCTCCGCCTGCACCGTCGCCCAGCCATCGGCGAGCCAGAGAAGCGGGTCCTCGTAACCCCCGTCCTCGACGAACGCGCGGTACTCGCCGTTGGTCACTGCACGGTCGGCGAGGCGAAAGTCCTCCAGCACGACGCGATGCCGCGGCCGCTCGTTGTCGAAGGCGAAACCGGTCCCGTCGTCCCCGAGCCGGCCGAGCCCGCCCTCGTGTTCGGTCCAGCTCATCCCGGGCGCCGTCACCGCCTCGCGCGTGTTGCGCGGCCTGTAGGCGGGGCGCAGCGGGTTGCGGGACAATACGTGCTTGATATCCATCAGCAGCAGCTCCTGGTGCTGCTGCTCGTGGTTCAGTCCGAGCTCGATCAATTCGCCGGGCTCGGGCCAGGCCCGGTCGGGAAGCGTCTCGAACAACCGGGACATCGCCTCGTCGACATGCGCGCGATAGGCGATGACCTCGGCCACGGAGGGGCGCGACAGCAGGCCCCGGTCCGGGCGGGGATGCCTGTTCCCCACCCCTTCGTAATAGGAGTTGAACAGGTATCCGTATGCGGGATCGAATGGCGTGTATGCCGGCAAATGGGGAATCAGGACGAAGGTCTCGAAGAACCAGGTCACGTGCGCGAGATGCCACTTCGTCGGGCTGACGTCGGGCATCGACTGCACTTGCTGGTCCTCGGGAGAGAGCGGAGCGGCGAGCTTCTCGCTCAGCGCCCGGACTTCGCCGTAGCGGCGCGCAAGGCGGATCCGCGACGCCTCATGGTGTTCGGCATGCACGAATGAACGCCCCCATGTCTTCTAAGAATCGCGGCGGAGGCTAACGCATCGGGCCGTGCAACGGAACCACGGGTCGCGGGGGTCACGCGGCCGTGTCGGCATCCTCCGGCGGTGTCTCGGGCGCGGTCTCGGGCGGTGGAGGCGCCTTGGCGATCCCGACCCTGGCGGCTCGCAGCAGACGGCCGTTCAGCACGTATCCCGTCTCGACCACCTGAAGCACCGTGCCCGGCTCGGCGTCGGCGGTGGGTATCTCGAACATCGCCTCGTGCAGGTTATGATCGAATTTCTCGCCCGCCGGATCGATCTTCTCGACCCCGTGGCGCTGGAATATGGCGGCCAGCTCGCGCTCGGTGAGCTCGATCCCGCCCACCAGCGAACTCAGCGCCTCGTTATCTCCGGCATCCTCGGGAACCGCTTCCAGCGCGCGCCGCAAATTGTCGGCCACCGACAGGATATCGCGCGCGAATCCCGTGATCGCGAACTTTGTCGTTTCCTCGCGGTCGCGCTGGCCGCGCCTTCGGACATTTTCGGTCTCGGCCAGAGAACGCAGAAGCCGGTCGTTGAGCTCGGCGATCTCGGCCTCGTAATCCCGCTCCTCCGGCACCTCGGCGGCATCCGCCTGGTCCTCTGGGGTCTTGCCGGCCCACGGCGAGCCCGTATCGGGTTCGACGGCTTCTTCGGCCTGTTCCGGATCGGCAGCCTCTTCGACGTCACCGGCCCCGGCGGGCTGTTCGGTTTCTTCGGGCTTCGCTTCCGTGTCGGCCGGAGCCTCGTTGGGTTCCGTCTCCTGCTTGTCGGTCTCGCTCATGCTTCAGGCCTCGATATCCGCGTTCGCGCCACCCACCAGGCGACCGACCACCCTGGCGGTGTAGTCGACGATGGGGATGATGCGCGCGTAGTTGATCCGGGTAGGGCCGATCACGCCGATGGCGCCGACGACGCTGCGCGCGTTATCGCTGATCGGTGCGACCACCAGCGAGCAGCCGGTCATGTCGAAGAGGGTGTTCTCGGAGCCGATGAAGATCTGAACCCCCTCGCCAGTCTTGGTGAGGTCGAGCAGGCGAAGCACGAGCTCCTGGGTCTCCAGCACCTCGTACAGGCTGCGTACCCGCTCCAGATCGCTGAGCGCCGCGACATCGTCGAGGAGATGAGCCTGGCCCTTGACGATGAGCGCGCCGGCATTGCGCTCCCCGACCCAGGTGGCGAGGCCGGCCTCGACCAGCTTGGCCGTGATCGAATCGATCTGGGCGCGGCGATCCTCGATTTCGGTCTTGATGTTGCGGAGCGTCGTTTCGACCGTACGGCCGACCAGCCTGGCGTTGAGGTAGTTGCCCGCGGCGATCAGGGCGGAAGGCGGAGTGCCCACGGGAAGCTCGATCAATCGGTTCTCGACGATCCCGTCGGCGGTAATCAGGACCACCAGCGCCCGGCCGTCGCCGAGATTGACGAACTCGACATGCTTGAGCGGCCGGTCGGTCTTGGGTGCCACGACCAGCCCGGCGCATCCGGCAAGCCCGGACATCACCGCCGTGGCCTCGTTCAGCACCTGGTTCACGTTGGTGCTTTGCGCCGCGCACTGGCTTTCGATCGCGGTGCGATCGTCGTCGGAAAGCTCGCCGATTTGCAGCAGCCCGTCGACGAACAGCCGGAGTCCGGCTTCGCTGGGCAGCCGGCCGGCCGAGCTGTGCGGAGAATGAAGAAGCCCCATGTCCTCGAGATCCGACATGACGTTGCGGATCGTTGCGGGCGATAGCGGCTGCGGCAGGAGGCGCGACAGCGTGCGCGAGCCGACGGGCTCGCCGGTCTGTAGGAAGGATTCGACGATCTCGCGAAAGATCTCCCTCGACCTCTCGTTGAGTTCGCCGACAATGCTTGGCGGAGCGCTTTGCATGGGTCCCCCTGCGGGCGGTTGGAATGTAGTGACGGCGCTTTCCACCGTCAACGGAGAGGGTCCGCGAAAACCGTCCAAGTCTTTGTATTTGCGGCAGGATAGCCGCTGCTGGTACAAGCCTCGCGGCCAGCGGAGCAAGCGGGGAAACGCGATGAGACCATCCGGCCGGGCGCCGAACGAGATGCGGGAGATCGTGCTTGAGCCCGGGTTCTCGAAGCACGCGGAAGGCTCCTGCCTTGCCTGTTTCGGGGATACTCACGTGCTCTGCAACGCCACGGTGGAAGAGCGCGTCCCGCCTTTCATCAGGAACACCGGGGCGGGCTGGGTCACCGCGGAGTACGGGATGCTGCCGCGCTCCACGCACGAGCGGACGGACCGGGAAGCCGCGCGCGGCCGCCAGAGCGGGCGGACGCTGGAGATCCAGCGTCTGATCGGCCGTTCGCTGCGCGCGGTGGTCGACATGCCCACCCTCGGCGAACGCCAGATCCGGCTCGACTGCGACGTCATCCAGGCCGACGGCGGCACGCGGACCGCAGGCATCACCGGCGCCTGGGTCGCGCTCCGGATCGCGATCGACTCGCTCCTCGAAGGAAAGGTCATCGCCAGGGACCCGATTGTCCATTCCGTCGCCGCGATCTCCTGCGGGATCGTCGACGGCGCGCCGTGCATGGACCTCGACTACTCCGAGGACAGCGGCGCGGACGCCGACGCCAATTTCGTGCTCACCGGGGCGGGGGGCATCGTGGAGATTCAGGGCACGGCGGAGACGAGACCCTTCGACCGAACGGATTTCGACGCGCTTCTCGATCTCGCCCAGGAGGGTGTCGCCGCGCTGACCCGGCATCAGTTGGCGGCGATCAGAAAGGATTGAACCGGTGGCCCGCCGGTTCAGCGGCAGCCGTCTCGTGATCGCCAGCCACAACGCCGGCAAGGTGGCCGAGATCGCGGATATGCTGACGCCGTACGGGATCGATGCCGTTTCCGCGGGCGGCCTGGGCCTTGCGGAACCGGAGGAAACCGGATCGACGTTCCGCGAGAACGCGGCTATCAAGGCGTTGGCCAGCGCTTCCGCCTCCGGCGAGGGGGCGCTGAGCGACGATTCGGGGCTTGCGGTCGCGGCGCTGGGCGGAGAGCCGGGCATCCATTCCGCGCGCTGGGGCGGGCCGGAGCGAGATTTCGCGCTCGCCATGCAACGGGTGGAGGAATCGCCGAGATCGAGCGGCGGATCGGCGTGTGGCACCGCGGCAATGCCGACAGCAAGCGGATCGCTGAGATCCCCGGCGTGGGCGTGCTGACCGCGACGGCCGTCATCGCCGCGATGGGCGATCCCGCCGCCTTCAGGTCGGGGCGCGAGTTCGCCGCCTGGCTGGGCCTGGTGCCCCGGCACGACGGCACCGGCGGACGGGTTCGAATGCTCGGCATCTCCAAGCGCGGGGACAGGTATCTCCGAACCCTGCTGATCCACGGCGCGCGGAGCGTGCTCACACATGCCAAGGCGCCGCCCGAATGGGCGGTGCGACTGGCCGAGCGGCGGCCGGCCAACGTGGTCACCGTCGCGCTGGCCAACAAGACGGCGCGCACGATCTGGGCCCTGCTGGCCCATGACCGGGCGTACCAGGCGAACTTCGTCAGCCAGCCGGCATAGGCGCGGCTGACGACGGGACAGCGAACCAACAGAGGAGGTGGCCGCTGAAAGGTTGCGCAAGGCACGACAAGGAGTGATGGCAAACAGGTCAGACCGCGATCCGCTAAGCCTGAATGCGGTGTGGGGCGTAAAGCCCACGGAGGAAATGAGGCGCGGATCGGCAGATTCCATCAAGGCCAGCGGGCATCAAGTCCCGCACCGACAGGCCGGATACAAAACTGCAATCTGCCTGCCCGTCACACCGAAATCGAACCTTGCGTCCCGGGAGGCGTCCATACAAAACCGGATCGACGTTCCGCGAGAACGCGGCTATCAAGGCGTTGGCCAGCGCTTCCGCCTCCGGCGAGGGGGCGCTGAGCGACGATTCGGGGCTTGCGGTCGCGGCGCTGGGCGGAGAGCCGGGCATCCATTCCGCGCGCTGGGGCGGGCCGGAGCGAGATTTCGCGCTCGCCATGCAACGGGTGGAGGAATCGCTTCCGGGGGATGGGTCGAGGCAAGCCGCCTTCGTGTGCGCGCTCGCGCTCGCCTGGCCGGACGGCCATGTCGAGATGTTCGAAGGCCGCGTGGAGGGGAACCTCGTCTGGCCGCCGCGCGGCGGCCGGGGCTTCGGATACGATCCGATATTCGTTCCCGAGGGCGGCGATCTTACCTTCGGCGAGATGGAACCCGAGGCCAAGCACGCGATCAGCCACCGGGCGGACGCCTTCCACAGGCTCGCCGCCGCCTGTTTCGCGGGCGCGCCATGACCGCCCGTTTCGCACCCGACGAACGGACCCTCGGCCTTTACGTCCACTGGCCGTTCTGCAAGTCGAAATGCCCCTATTGCGACTTCAACAGCCACGTCGAGACAGCGATCGACCAGCGGCGCTGGCGCGATGCGCTGACCGCCGAGATCCGCCACTTCGCCGGTCTGACGCCGGGCCGGCGGCTGGAAACGGTATTCTTCGGCGGCGGGACCCCGTCCCTGATGCCACCCGAGACCGTTGCCGCCGTGATCCAGACGGCGAAGGAGTGCTGGGACACCGGGCGGCAAATCGAGATCACCCTCGAAGCCAACCCGACATCGGTGGAAGCGGCGCGGCTGGCTTCCTATCGCGCGGCCGGCGTGGAACGCATCTCGCTGGGCGTGCAGTCCTTCGAACCGGAAGGGCTCGCCGCGCTAGGCCGCGAGCACGGCGTCCAAGAAGCCATCGATGCGATTGCTGTCGCCCGGTCCCTGTTCGACCGCGTTTCGTTCGACCTGATTTACGCGCGGCCGGGCCAGACCCGGGTCGGCTGGCGACGCGAGCTTGGCACGGCGCTCGATCACGCCGGCACGCATCTGTCGGTCTACCAGCTGACCGTCGAGCCCGGCACCGCGTTCCACGGGCTGCACCGCCAGGGAAAGCTCGCACTGCCGCCGGAGGAGGAACAGGCGGGGTTTTTCGAGGATACCCGGGCGGCGCTCGACGACGCCGGCCTTCCGGCCTACGAGATTTCCAACCACGCCCGGCCCGGCGACGAGTGCCGCCACAACCTGATCTATTGGCTGTCGGCGGACTATGCCGGCGTCGGACCCGGCGCCCACGGGCGTATCACGCTGGACGGTCGGACCGCCGCCTTTTCGCAACGCCGCGCGCCGGAGGCCTGGCGCGACGCCGTGGAGCGCGAGGGTCATGCCACCGTGACGGAGACGGTTCTGGAACCAACCGAGCGATTTGAGGAAATCGCGATGATGGGGCTGCGCCTTACCGGCGGAATACCGCGCAGCCGCCTCATGGCGCTGACGGGAAGGGAACCGGAAGCGCTGTTCGATCCCGCGGCGCTGGAGCGTATGCGGGACGGCGGATTCGTCGAGGTCGACGGCGGCGGCATTCGGGCGACACGGGAGGGACGGCAGCGCCTCGACGCGGTGCTCGGCGCTCTCCTCGCCCGGCCCGCCTTCGCTCCGCCTTCCGCCGGGTCCTTGCTCCGTTCGGACAGGGACCTATACGTTTTCCCATCATGACCCGGAGGTAGCGGGAAGCGATGTCGGAACGACCGGTCGCGCCCGGGCTCTATCTGGTTTCGACGCCGATCGGCAATCTGCGCGACATCACGCTGCGGGCGCTCGATACGCTTCGCGCCGCCGACCTGATCGCCTGCGAGGACACGCGCGTGACGCGCAAGCTGCTCACGGCGCACGGCATTTCGGGACGCTTGACCGCGTATCACGAACACAACGCCGCCGAGGCGGGGCCGGCCCTGGTCGCGCGAGTCGCGGCCGGAGGGGTCATTGCGCTGGTAAGCGACGCGGGAACGCCGCTGATCTCGGATCCCGGCTTCCGTCTTGTCGGCGAAGCGAACGCGCGCGGCATCCCGGTAACCGTGCTGCCGGGCGCCTCGGCGCCGCTTGCCGCGCTGGTGCTCTCCGGCCTGCCCGCCGACCGCTTCCACTTCGCGGGCTTTCCTCCGTCCCGCCAGGCGGCGCGGCGCCGTTTCCTCAACGACCTCGCGGATATCGACGCGACGCTCGTGCTGCTGGAATCGCCCCGCCGGCTCGCGGCGGCGCTGGCCGACATGAACGATATCTTCGGCCCCCGGCCGTCGGCCGTCGCGCGCGAGCTCACAAAGCTTCACGAAGAGGTGGTGCGCGACGATCTCCGGTCGCTTGCCGCAAAATATGCCGCCGAGGACCCGCCTCGGGGAGAGATCGTGCTGCTTGTCGGCCCGCCGAACGAAGAGGAGGCGACGAGCGAGTCGGAAATCGACGCCCGCCTCGGCGAAGCCCTTGCGACCATGTCGGTGCGGGATGCGGCGGCCGTCGTGGCCGAAGCGACCAACGCGCCGCGCCGCGCGGTGTATCGCCGCGCGCTCGCCGTCTCCCGCTCCAAGTGACCGGATCGGAGGACACCGACCGCTTCGGCCGCTGGGCGGAGCGGGTGGCGGCGATCTTTCTCGCCCTAAAGGGGTATCGAACCCTCGCCCGGCGATTCCGGTCGCCCTCGGGCGAGATCGATCTGATCGCCCGGCGCGGGCGGCTGGTTGTCTATGTGGAGGTCAAGGCCCGGCGCGGGGAGCAGGCCGATGTGCGCGACCGTCAGCGCCGCCGAATCCGCCGCGCCGCGGAGCATTTCCTGAAGCTGCGCCCGGAGCTCTCTTCTTGCGATCAACGCTTCGACGTCATCCTGATCCGTCCTGGTGCATTCCCCGTGCACTTGAAGGATGCTTGGCGCGATTAGACATCCTCGGCAAAATGACGAACTCTTGAGCTCGTGATCGTATGAGGCCGTCGATACCTATCCTCGCGCTCGCTCCGGTGGCCGCTGTCCTTGCGGGCGTCTCGGTCTCGGGTTGCGCCCCGGTCGCCATCACCGCCGGAACGGCCGCCGCCTCCGCCGCCACCGAGGAACGCGGCTTCGAAGGCGCCGTGAGCGATACCGCGATCCGGGCCGAGATCAATGCGCTGTGGCTCGCCAACGACGCGGACCTGATCCTTGCCATCGAGCTTGAGGTGGTCGAAGGCCGCGTGCTGCTCGCCGGACACGTCGAGAAACCGGAACAGCGCGTCGAAGCGGTTCGACTCGTCTGGAAGGTGGACGGCGTCAAGGAAGTGATCAACGAAATCCGCGTTGCCGAGGGTCGCGGCGTCGACGTCTACTCTCGCGACAGCTGGATCGCCGCGCAGTTGCGCGGGAAGATTCTTTTCGACAAGGAAATCGCGTCGATCAACTACTCGATCGATACCGTTGCCGGCGCCGTCTACCTGATGGGAATAGCCCGGGACAAAGCGGAGCACGAGCGCGTCAAGGCGCATGCCCGCGACGTTCCATACGTCAGACGGGTGATCAGCCACGTGATCCTCAAGGACGACAAGAGGCGCAAGGCGGGATGAGCACCTCGACGCAGGCCGCCATTCCAGCCCGCCTCTCCGACCGGCGCGATTGAACGCGAAAGGACCGTGATGAGCCTCGCCGTCGCCATCCAGATGGATCCGATCGAGTCGATCGACATCGACGCCGACAGCACTTTCGTGCTGGCGCTCGAGGCGCTCGGTCGGGGCTACACGCTTTACCACTACCTGCCCGACAACCTCGCGTTCAGGGACGGTCGGATCTACGCGAAGGCGAGACCGCTCTCCGTTCGCCGCAGGAGAGGGGACCATTTCACCCTGGGCGAGGAAATCGAGCTCGACATCGCGGATGTCGACATCGTCCTGATGCGCCAGGACCCGCCGTTCGACATGGCGTACATCACGGCGACGCATCTGCTCGAGCACATCCATCCGAAAACGCTGGTGGTGAACGATCCGGCGGAGGTACGCAACGCGCCGGAAAAGCTCTTCGTGACCCATTTCGAGGGTCTTCTGCCGCCGACGCTGATCGCCGCCGACCGCAGGGAGATACTTGCGTTCCGGGCCGAGCACGAGGACATCGTCGTCAAGCCGCTGTTCGGCAACGGGGGCGCGGGAGTCTTCCACGTCAAGCCGGAAGACGAGAACCTGGGCTCGCTGCTCGAAATGTTCGCCGAGACCTATCGCGAACCGATCATCGTGCAGCGCTACCTCCCGGAGATTCGCGAGGGGGACAAGCGGATCATCCTGGTCGACGGCGAGCCGGTCGGAGGGGTGAGCCGGATGCCCCAGGACGGCGAGGCCCGCGCCAATTTCCACGCCGGCGGTGCAGCGAGGAAAACGTCGCTCACGCGGCGCGAACGAGACATATGCGCGCAGATCGGACCGGCCCTCCGCGAACGCGGGCTGGTGTTCGTCGGCATCGACGTGATCGGCGACTACCTGACCGAGATAAACGTCACCTCGCCAACCGGCATCCAGGAGATCAACCGCCTCGACGGCATCCGGATCGAGGCGACGATCTGGGACGCGATCGAGCGCCGCTACGCCGGGTCGCGGGGCTAGGCGGGCGGACGGGGAGAACCGCGGCCTTGTCTTCCGCTTCCGACATGCCCTGGATCGCTCCTCCGGAAATGCCGTCCACGCATTACCTCGACAACCGGATCTATACCGATGCGGCGATTTTCGCTCTTGAACGCGAGCGGATCTTCGCCAAGTGCTGGAAGTTCCTCTGCCACGAATCGGAGATCGGAAACCGGATCGACTCTCTCACCCCGATGGCTCCCGGGCTGACGCTGCTCGAATGCCGGGGCATCGGGCTGGCGGACGACACGGACGAGGAACGCGCCCTGCGTGTGCGCCATCACAATCAGGTGTGGGGTCCGTCGGGCCAGAACCTTCCGGAGGACATCTGGGCGGTCGAGACCCAGTGGCGAAACATGGAATCTGGGGCGCTCGCCTACTCGATCGTCGCCCGCGAGGAAGACCGGGCCGCGATGGACGACGCGCCGGTTCGCAATTTCTACGCCGAATGGCGGCGCAGAACGGGACGCGCCTCGCACGATATCGCCCTGGACGCGGCGGCGGGCCACGCAGCGGAATGAGCCTCGCCGAAACCCGCGAGACCCTGCGTGCCCTTGTTCACAATTCGGGACTCTGCCTCGACGAGGGCCGTTTCGACGAATTCGTCGCCCTGTTCGCCGATGACGGCACCTATCGGATGATCGCCGCCACGCCCGAACTCGGCGCCACCCAGACCTGGCTTGCCTTCGACCGCGAGGAAATGGCGCGGCATTTCGCTGCGATCCCCGAACACCATTGGCCGCCAGGAGAGATGACCCGCATCGTCTCCGTCGATGCGATTACCTGCGAAGACGGAGAGGCATCAACGGTGGCGACCTTCTGCATCCTGCGCAACGACGACGAGGGCCGCACCACCTGTTACGCCGTGGGACGCTATCGCGACCGCTGGCGCATGCACGGCATCGATTGGCGCATCGCCGAACGCGTCGTCGATCTCCGCACGCGGCTGCTGCCGGCGCCGGCGCCCATTCCGCTCTGAAGACCGACCACAAGGGGAGAGAAACATGGCCAGTGGACCGCTACCGGGGCTCCAGCATGTCGACCACGTCGCGCTGACGGTGCCCGACCTGGAAGCCGCGGTGCGATTCTATTGCGACGTTCTCGGGGGCGCCGAGCTGTACCGCATCGGGCCTTTCGACGCCGACGAGCTGCCGCGCGCGGATGACGGCCGCGACTGGACGGAGGCGCATATCAACGTGAAGGGCGGGCGGCTCTATCTCGCCATGATCTCGATCGCTCCCAACGTGATGCTGGAGCTGTTCCGCTACGAAAAGCCGGAAGACGCGAGCACCACGCCGCCGAGGAACTGCGATATCGGCGGCCACCATATCGCCTTCAAGGTCGACGACCTGGAAGCGGCGACCGCCCATCTCGCCGCCAACGGCTGCACCGTGATGGCGGGTCCGGTGGCGCTCGACGAGGGGCCGTCGGCGGGACTCCGGTTCAACTACGTGCTGGATCCCTGGGGAAACCAGCTCGAATTCGTCGAATACAGCGAGCAGGCCTTCATGGCGGACTGCAGGGCGCCTCTATACGGGCGATAGGGTCTCCGGCATATCGATTCAATTATACGTGGCGGACGAATTCGTTATTCTTCCGCCATGGTTGCAAGTATCCAGACGGTCGCGTTCCACGGTATCGACGTTCTCGACATCGAGGTCCAGGTCCAGGTCGCGAGCGGACTGCCCGCCTTCGTCGTCGTCGGCCTGCCGGACAAGGCGGTGGCGGAATCGCGCGAACGGGTACGCGCCGCGCTGACCTCGATCGGGTTGTCGCTGCCGTACAAGAGAATCATCGTCAACCTTTCTCCGGCCGACGTCGTCAAGGAAGGCAGCCATTTCGATCTGCCGATCGCGCTCGGCGTCCTGCTCACGATGGAGGTCCTTCCGTCGGATGCGGTCGACGGCTATGTCGCCATGGGCGAGCTTGCGCTCAACGGCTCGATCCGGCCGGTGGCGGGGGTGCTGCTCGCCGCGATGGCGGCGGCCGGGTCCGACCGGGGCATCGTGTGCCCCGAGGTCTCGGGCGGCGAAGCGGCCTTCGCCGGCGGCCTCGACGTTCTCGCGCCCAAGGGCTTGATCCATTTGATCAACCACTTTCGGGGCGTCCAGATCCTCACGCCGCCGGAACCGCGCCTCGCGGAGGAGACCGCCCCGGTCGCCGACCTCCGCGACATCAAGGGGCAGGAGACCGCCAAGCGCGCGCTCGAAATCGCCGCGGCCGGCGGTCACAACATGCTGATGATCGGGCCGCCGGGAGCCGGCAAATCGATGCTGGCATCGCGCCTTCCCGGCATTCTGCCGCCGCTCGACCCGTCCGAGACGCTCGAGATCTCGATGATCCACTCCGTGGCGGGCGCCATCGCCGACGGAACGCTGTCGCGCAGCCGCCCGTTTCGCAATCCCCATCACACGGCCTCCACCGCGGCGATCGTGGGCGGCGGCCAGCGGGCGCGGCCGGGCGAGGTATCGCTCGCCCATAACGGCGTCCTGTTCCTCGACGAGCTGCCCGAGTTCAACCGCGCCGTGCTGGAGGCGCTGCGCCAGCCGATCGAGACCGGCAAGGCGGTGATCGCGCGCGTCAACAGCCATGTCAGCTATCCGGCGCGGTTCCAGCTTGTCGCCGCGATGAACCCGTGCCGCTGCGGCTGGCTCGACGACCCCGGCCAGGCGTGCAGCCGCGCGCCGCGCTGCGCCGCCGACTATCAGTCGCGGATCTCGGGTCCGCTATTCGACCGTATCGACCTGCACATCGAGGTCCCGGCGGTCGACCTGGCGGACCTCGCCCTGCCGCCGCCCGCGGAGGGCTCGGCCGAGATCCGCACCCGGGTCGGCGCCGCCCGCGCGGTGCAATCCGCCCGTTACGAAGGGGCGGGCATCCGGACCAACGCGGAGGCCGAGGGCGAAATCCTGGAGGGTGCCGCCGCTTTGGAGGCCGACGGGAAGGCGCTGCTCGTCCAGGCGGCGGAGGGGCTGAAGCTCACCGCGCGCGGATACCATCGCGTGCTGCGCGTGGCGCGGACCATCGCCGATCTCCAAGGCGCCGACGCGGTGGGCCGTCCGCACATCGCGGAGGCGCTGAGCTACCGCCGCATTGCGGCCGCAGCCGCGTAGCGCTTCGCGCTTGGCATTCTCGGCGTTTGGGCGCAGTGTTACGCCAATGGGGAAGCTCGAGGAGGGTGAGATGGCGAAACGTATCGTCTCGATGGAAGAGATGCTGGACCGGACGGCGAAATTCAGCGAACTCAAACCCAGCAAGATGGCCTTTCTGGACACCAAGATCCCGGGCCATGAGCGCGACATCTACAACGTGATCGGCGAAGGCGTGACCGAAGACCCCTCGCTTACGCCGGCGATCACGGAGGTGCAGGACTTCAACGTCACCTATGTCGGGGCCCACCCCGGCAAGGGAGCGGCGCTCCATTCGCATACGACGGTCGAGGTGTTCATCTCGATGTCGGGCCGCTGGTCGGTGTTCTGGGGCGACGACGGCGAGAACGAGGTTATCCTGGAACCGTGGGATGTCGTTTCCGTGCCTACGGAGGTCATGCGCGGATTCAGGAATGTCGGCGACGAGCACGGCTATCTGATGGCGATCCTGGGCGGCACCGACGCCGGGCGGGTGGCCTGGGCCCAGCGCGTGCTCGACCAGGCGGAGGCAACCGGGCTCAGCCTGGACGGCGAGGGCAACGTCTTCGAGGCGGAGACCGCTGACGCCTGATCCGGCGGTCTCGCGGTCGCGGTCTCCGCACTAGCCGTTCCGTCTCCGCACGGCCCGCTAGCGGGATTCGGAAAGGACGGGCGGCTTGCGGCCGGGTCACGCGGAAATCGTCGGCGGGGGGTTCGGCGGCCTCGTCGCGGCGACGGCGCTTGCCGGGCGCGGATGGTCGGTGCGCGTGCACGAGCGGCGCAGCGCCATCGACGCCGAAGGCTACGGCATCGCCGTTCAGCCCAATATGAACCTGATCTTCAGGACGCTCGGGATCGCCGAGGAGGTGATCGCGGGCGGCGCGCGAATAGACCGGCGCGATTCGCTGGACGGGGACGGCAACGTCGTTCTGACCCGCAAGACCGAGCGCAGCCCTTACCGCATCGACCGCCGTCACATCGTTGGCCTGATCGCCCGCTGCGCGGCGGAGGCAGGCGCCGAAATCGCGCTTGGGTCGCGTATCGTGGAGGTCTCTCCGGATGGGACCGTGACGACCGACGACGGGACCCGGAAGGAGGCGGATCTGGTCGTGCTGGCCGACGGGGCGGGATCGGCGCTGCGCGCGCCTCTCGACCTGCTCAGGCACCAGATATGGCAGCGCGACGGCGGGGTCCGGGTCACCATCCCCCGCACGCCGGACGAAATCGCCGAGGACGCTGTCTCGGGCACCGTGATGATCGAAGCATGGTCGGACAACCGGCGGGTGCTCTACTGCCCGGTCAACGACACCGAGTTTTACGTCCTGCTCGGTTCGCTGGTCGACGACGAGGCGGGCAAGGCGACGCCGATCGATCCCGATGTCTGGTCGCGCTCGTTCCCGGCGCTGGGCCCATTCCTGGACCGCGTCGCCGGGGAGGCGGATTGGGAAGAGGCGCGCTGGGCTCAATTTCAGACGGTCCGGCTCAAGCGGTGGTGGAAGGGCCGGGTGGCCGTGCTGGGCGACGCCGCGCACGCTATGCCGCCCTATCTCGCCCAGGGCGCCGGGCATGCGATGATGAACGCGCTCGGCCTCGCGGTGGCGCTGGACGAAGAACCGGACCTTCTTTCTGCGTTCCGCGCCTGGGAACGGCGCGAGCGGCCGCTGACGGAACATACCCAGCGCTGGACACGGATCTACGGCAACACGATCTTCCTGCCGCGTCCCCTGAAACGGATGTCGATCGCCGCGGAACGGCTGATCCCGTGGATCGGCAGGCAATATCTGCACGCCGCGCATGTCGTGCCGACCGGCTGCGCTCACCTGGCCGGAGAGTGAGCTTCAGAGGACGATCGACGGGTTCCTGAGGTTCTGGTCGTAATCGATCAGGTTGACCTGCTTGACCAGGATTCGCCAATGCGTGGTCATATCGCGCAGGCGGTGGCCGGCCCAGCCGGCCCAGCTCCGGGTCTCTCCGGCGCGGAACTCGACGGTGAGGAAGTTGGACCGGACCATCACGATTTCCGGGTCGTTCGTCGAGAACAGCTCGAGATTGGAGACCATGCGGGTGGTCCGCGAGCCGGGGCGCTGCGACCACGCCTCACCGGTACGCAGGCGAAAGATGCGGTCCTCCAGCCGGCGGCGGTCGTCGAAGGCGATCGCGATCTCGCGGCGCGGGTCGCCGCCCCGCGTTCCCGGCACCCAGTAGATGCATTCCGGCGCGAAGAGCGCGAGCCAGTCGTCGAGCCGATCCTCGTCGAGCAGGCGCGCTTCCTCGGCCAGGAACCGCGCGCAGGACTCGCGCAGCACCGCGTCCGTGATGGCGCGCTCGGCGGTTTGCCAATCGGAGAAATCCTCGACCAGCGCAGCGTAGAAATCGTCGCTGACGTAGTACGAGCTGGTCGACGGGTCGGGCGCGCTCATCTCCGGACCCTTACACCGCCCGGGTAATCGCGATGCGGGGCGCCGCCATCATCAGCCTCTTCCACTCCCGCATATGCTCGCGCATGAACACCTCGTCGGTCGGCGGCCCGGTGATGACGCCGTCGTCGTCAACCTGGAAACGGTCCGGAATGCCGAGCCCGCGATGCATGTAGACCCATTCGTCCTCCTCTGCCTGGAAGCCGACCTGGATCTGCTCGAAATTGACGAGATCGTCGACCTCGCCGAAGTTCGGGAAGGACTCCTGGGTGCGCATCCGCAACGCGTTGATGGCGTCCACCGTGCCTTCGAGCACACCGTCGTCGTCGACCACGGCGGTGCCGTACCAGGTGGTATCGGTCTCGTCGACCGAGACAGGCGTCGATACCTGGACGTGGTTGCCGAGGATGTGAAGGTTGGGGAAGACGTTGATGTTCACAGGTTCGGAGGAGGCGAGGTCGAGCGCGCCGTCGGCCTTGTCGCCGAGGCGCTGGCGTAGCGAAGCCTCGAAATGCTCCATGCCGGGATGCGGACCCTCGATCTCCCATAGCGCGCCGGGCCGCTCCTCGACATTGGGGCGCTTGTCCTTGAAGTGGTGTCCGTTGCCGAAATAGCGGACATACATCGGCGCGCTGTCGGGGCTGGTGCGGTAGAACGCCATCCCCTTGTCGCCGTCGTCGTCGAACCGGTTTTCCATCGCGAGAAGCGAACGGTGGGAGAAGACGACGTGGTATCCGTCGGCCGAATTGTCGTAGAGCAGCTTCCAGTTGCCCTTGAACTTCAGCCGGTTCGCTTCGCACAACACCACCTTGCCGCCGGGGTGACGGTCTAGCCATTCGTCGAGCGGGCCCGCCACCCCGCCGAGATAGTCGACGAGCGGCGGCGCATCGAGATTGAGGGTGCCGAAGATAAATCCTCGATAACTCTCGACCCGGGGAACCCGGGCGAGGTTGAACTTTTCGTCGTCGAAATTGTCCGCGTAGCCGTCCGGCCACGGCACGCCGTTCAGCTTGCCGCTGTTCAGGAAAGTCCAGCCGTGATAGCCGCACTGAAACGACTTCGCCGAGCCACGCGCCTCGCGGCAAACGGTCGAACCGCGATGGGTGCAGCGGTTGTAGAGCGCACGCAGCGCGCCCTCGGAATCCCGCACCAGGATGATCGGCCGTCGTCCCAGACGCGTCGTGACGAAATCGTTGGGCGCGGGGATCTGGCTCTCATGTCCGAGAAACACCCAGACCGCGCCGAAGACCTTGGTCATCTCCTCGTCGAAGATCCGGGGATCGGTGTAGAGAATTCGGTGGACCCGATCCTCGAACACCAGCTCGTCGTAATCGTAGGCCGGCCCGGACGCCGCACCGTTGATCGATCGCAGCTCGGTCATCGCCTGTCTCCTTCGCCGCGACGCGTTCAGAAGAAGTCAAAATACTCGTTCTGTTCCCACTCGGTCACCTGATTGATCTCGCCGTGACCGCCCTGATCGATTCCGTATTGCCGGAACCGGTCGAGCTCGGCCCGCTTGAGGGCGATGAAATAGTCGACGAAGAGATCGCCGAAATCGCGCCGGAACAGGGCCGAACCGTCGAGCGCCTCAAGTGCGGCATCCAGACCGGAGGGCAGCATCGCGCGTTCGGCATTGTAGGGGTCGTAGTCTTCCGTCGGGGCCGCGAGGCCGCGGTCGATACCGTCGAGAGCGGCCGCGATCTGGGAGGCGATGTAGAGATAGGGGTTGGCGGCGGGCTCGCCCGCGCGGTTCTCCAGCCGGGTCGCGGGGTCGTCCGCACCGCCAATCACGCGGATCATGGCTCCCCGCTGATCCACCCCCCACCCGGCCCGGTCGGGCGCCAGCGAGTTGGGACGAAAGCGGCGGTAGCCGTTGATCGTGGGCGTGACGAAGGCGCTTGCCGCGCCCGCGTGCTCGATCAGCCCGGCGAGCATGGATTGCCCGAGGGACGAGAGCGCATGGTTGCCGTCCTCCGGCACGAGCAGGTTCTCCCCGGTGCCGGCGTCGGCAAGGGACTGGTGCAGGTGCCAACCGCTCGCGAAATGGCCCCTGAACGCGGGCCGGCACATGAACGTCGCGGCGTAGCCCATGCGGCGGCAGACCTGGCGGGTCGCGGTGCGGAACAGGGCCATCTCGTCGGCCGCCCGCCCGGCGTCGTCGGCCTCGAAGGTGCATTCTACCTGGCCGGGTCCGAACTCGTTCTCAAGCGAACGCAGCTTGAGGCCGAGACCTTCGAATGCGTCGAAGAGGGCATCGAAGACCGGCTGCATGAGGTCCAGATTGGTCTCGGAGTGGTAGGAGAAGCCGGGCTCGACGGCGGTGGTCGGGAGCGGTCGGCCACGCCGTCCCTGATGCGCCACCTCGGCGTCGGAGAGACGGTCGTCCTCGATCCGCCGCAGATACCACTCGACCTCGATGCCGACCAGCATGCGCCAGCCGCGCTCTTCGAGCCGCGCGCGCTGAGTCTCGAGTACCCGTCGGGTCGAGAAGGGGAATGGCTTGCCGCCGCGGAAATACTGATTGCCCAGCATCCAGCCGACGCCGGGCGCCCAGGGCAGCTCCCGAAAGGTCGTCGGATCGGGGACCAGTACAAGGTTGGGCGAGCCCGTCATCTCGTCGAGCCCCATCCCGCCGCCCTGCGTGAACGAGGCGAAGACCCGCCCGCCGGACGCATCGAGGGTCGAAGTGGCGACGTTGATGTTGTAGCCGTCGACGAGCGCCTTCCGGAGCGCGGGCGCCGTCACGGCCTTGGCCCGGACGGCACCGTGGCTGTCGACCCAAGCGAGGCGGATCAGGCGAAGACCGTCGGCCTCGACCCGGCGCAGCGTCTCCGACGCGGCTTCCGCCTGCCCGTCGCTCCACAACCCGTGACGGGCGATGAAGCCCTCAGATGAAGCTCGACCCGCCATCGACGACGAGATTCTGACCGGTGATGTAGCCCGCCTCGTCGGAGCAGATGAACAGCATCGCCTTGGCGAGGTCGTGGATCGTGCCCTGGCGCGGCAGCGCCTGCGCCTGGGTCATGGTCTTGAACATGTGGCGCGGCACCGACGGGCGGTCGACCTCGGTCTGCATCACCCCCGGCCAGAAGGTGTTGACGGTGATGCCATGTGCGCCCAGCTCGCGCGCCATCGACCGCGACATGCCGACCATCGCCGACTTCGACGTGATGTAGTGGAGGTAGTTGGGGCGTCCCTTCACATGGGTGCCGGAGGAAATGTTGATTATCCGTCCCCAACCGGCCTCCATCATCGCGGGCACGACGGCGCGGGCGCACAGCATGGAACCGGTGATGTTGACGTGCATCGCCGCCTTCCACTCCTCGACGGGGAGTTCCCAGAACGGCGCCATGGTGATGCGGGAGAAGACGGCGGCGTTGTTGATCAGGATGTCGATCCGCTCGAAGGCATCGAGCGCCTTCGCTGCCATCGCCGCGACCGAGTCCTCGTCGCCCACGTCGGTCTCCAGCGCGAGCGCCGGCCCGTGGTCTTCCTCGACCTCGGCCGCGACGCGCCTTGCGTTCTCGCCGTCGATCTCGGCGATCACCGGGATCGCGCCCTGGGCCGCGAAGTAATGCGCATAGCCGCGCCCGATCCCCTGTCCGCCCCCGGTGATGACGACGACCCGTCCCTGGAGGCTCGCGTAGCTCGCCGTCTTGTCGACGTCGATCCGCGTGTAGTCGATGTTGCCGATTTCGGTCTCTTCGTCCATCACCAGCCATTCCCGGCGCGCAATTCGGCGCCGATCTCGGTCAGGAATTTCTCCAGCGTCTCGTAGGGCTGCGCCCCGACGACGCCGTACCCGCCGGCGGCGAAGGTGGGAACCCCGCTGACGCCGAGCTTGCGCGACCGCGCCCAGTCCTCGTCAACGGAGCCCTTGAAGCGCCGTTCGCCGAGCACCTTGCGCGCCTCGTCCACCGGCAGACCCGCCGCCTCGACGATTCCGATCAGGGTGTCGGCGTCGCCGATATTCCTGCCGTCGACGAAATAGGCCCTGTACAGCGCATCGTGCAGCGCCTCGCCTCCCTCCAGCGTGTCGGCCCAGGCGCCGAGCTCCTGCGCGAGCCGGCTGTTGTAGGTGTGGGTACGCCGGGCGTAATCGAGCCCCTCTTCGTCCATCAGCCCCTTCATCTTCCGGTAGGACGCCTCGAGGTCGTAATTCCGCCCCGCGAACAGGGCCTCCAGCGTCATGCCTTCCTCCGGGGTCTCGGGGTGCAGCGGGAAGTTCACCCACTTCACCTCGATATCGAATTTGCGCCTGAGCTTCTCGATACGCACGGTACTGAGATAGCACCAGGGTCAGACGTAGTCGGTGAACACCTCAAGCACGATCGGCTCGCTCATCGGAGGTCTCCTTCGGGTTGGGCGGGGTCATACTGTAGCACCTAACGCCGCTCTGCGCGGCCACAGGGTTGGACCCAAGCGCAGCAGCCGGATTGGCGGCTTCGATCCTGCTGGTAAAATCGAAGTGCACGCCCTGACCATTTTCAGTTGCATCTGGAGGAAGCATGTCGGAGATCCGTTACGAAGGACCCTATCGGGTCCGCGAGACGCTGGTCGAGGCGCATCGTCTTGCCTGGCGCAGGATCGCGGAGCCGGGCGCCTGGCTGGAAGGCGCGCGCCGCGTGGCGGTCGTGGCGGAGGTCCGCGCGGCGGAGGACTGCGCGCTGTGCCGCGAGCGTAAGGAGGCTTTGTCGCCTTTCGCGGTCGAGGGCGAGCACGCCGCCACGGATCGCCTGAGCGCCGCCGAAGTGGAGCTCATCCATCGACTGACCACGGATTCGGGCCGTCTCAGTCAGGCCTGGGCGGAAGGGATCCTCGCGGCCGGAGTGACCGAGGAAGTCTATGTCGAGATCGTCAGCATCGTCTGTATCGTGATGGTCATCGACACCTTCCGGCGGTCTCTCGATCTGCCGCCCTTCGACCTTCCGATACCGGTCGCGGGCGAGCCGTCGCGCTACCGCGCCCCGGGCGCCAGGCGCCATGACGCCTGGATCAGCCTCGTCCAGCCCCAGGACGTGGTGGAGAGCGACGGCGATCTCTACGGACCCACTGCGTCGCCCGTGGTCAAGGCGTTTTCGCTGGTTCCGCAGGCCAAGCGCGACTACTGGAACCTCGCGGAGGAGCACTACTTGCCGGGCAGCGAGATGACCAACTTCGCCACCGGGGTGCGCGCGATAGACCGGATGCAGATGGAGCTGGTCGCCGGAAGGGTGTCCGCCCTCCATCAATGCGTCTACTGAACCAGCGCCCATGCATTCATGCTCCGTGCGAGCACAGAGGTTTCAGGCGCCGAATTCGATCTCAACGCGGTCAACGGGTCGGTGGCCGAGGACGGCGGCATCGAGGGCGGGACGCTGCTGCACGCCTTCGCCGAGGCGGTGACGCTGCGCGACTCCGCGCGGACGGCCGAACTCAGGGACGCCCTCGTCGAGGCGCTGGGCGAGGCGGCGATGATCGATGCCGCCGCCACCGCCGCGGCGTTCCACGGATTCGTGCGCCTCGCCGACGCCACGGGCACGCCGGCGGCGGGAGCGGCTGGCGGACAGGTCACGATGGAATTCCGGGAGTCGCTCGGCATCAACGATTTCTACGGCGCACGCAACGCCTGAACCGGCTCACCCCAGTGAGGGCCGGTCGGGATCGTGCCGCGCGTGCCGCGCCTTGGCGGCGCGCGGGCTGGAGACCGCGTAGCAGTAGATGCACCCATGCGGGCAGGTGTCATAGGCACCGATATCGCGCGCTTCGTGGCAGGCGCAGCCCGGCCGGTTGCCCTTGAGCCTGGCCGCGATCGGGGCACCGGCGACGTCGCCGAGTCGCCGGGCATCGATACAGCTTGCCTCGCCCGCTTCGCCGGCGGCCAGCTCGGGTTGGGCGCAGACGGTGGCCTCGATGCCAAATTCCCCGGCGATTCGGGCGAGACGGTCGATCAGTTCACGCTTGCGCCCTGAAGGCGGGTCGTCCCAGGCGAGTCCCGCCGACTTGCGCGTACGGTCGAGATTCCGCCGGGTCTTGCGATAGAAGCTGGCGAATGAAACCACAACCTCGTCGACGGCGCCGGCGAGGGTTTCTCCGAGCCGCGCCAACCGCTCGACGTGGGAAGACAGCGGAGTCTCGTTCGTGACGATGACGGGGTCGTAGCGCCAGACGACGACGCGCGGCCCGAACTCCCTGGCGATCTCGTGCGCGTGCCCGGCCGCACGGCGGTGGTCGATCACGGAGGCTTCGAGAACGCGCGGATAATCGTTGATCGTGTACTGAACGACGAACGGGTATCCGGCGGAGGCCAGGCGGCGGAGAGCGGGGACGAACGGCCCGGCATTCCTGGTCCAGAAGACGAATCCGGAAACCGCCTCGCGATCGAGACGGACCGTATAGGGCCTGCCATAGGGGTTCCTGACCGTGCATGACCCCGCCTCGACCCGCCGCATGAACCACTCGCCGTAGAAGGCCGGAATGTCGGTTCGATAGCTCGCGGAAACGATCATGGGGCTCGGCTTCGCGGGATGGGGCGGCCGGTTGTACCGTCCGTTCGTCGACCCTATATATCCGCAGTCATCGACACGCGTTAAGGCGTGAAACGTTCGGGGATGCCGCAGGCGCCGGCACGGGCCTTTGGCGTCCGCTGCAAATTTGGGGACTGAAATGGGCAAGGCCATAGGGATCGATCTCGGCACGACCAATTCGTGCGTTGCCATCATGGACGGGACGGACACGCGGGTGATCGAGAACAGCGAGGGAACGCGCACCACGCCGTCGATGGTGGCGTTCACAGACGAAAAGGAACGCCTCGTGGGCCAGCCGGCCAAGCGTCAGGCGGTGACCAATCCGACCAATACGCTCTTCGCGATCAAGCGACTGGTGGGACGGCGCTTCAACGATCCGATCATCAAGAAGGACCAGGACCTGGTTCCTTACAAGATCGTCCAGGCCTCGAACCGCGACGCCTGGATCGAGGTCCAGGGCGAGAACTACTCACCCAGCCAGATTTCCGCCTTCATCCTGCAGAAGATGAAGGAAACCGCCGAGGCCCATCTGGGCGAGGACGTCACCGAGGCGGTGATCACGGTTCCGGCCTATTTCAACGATTCCCAGCGCCAGGCAACCAAGGACGCCGGCAAGATCGCCGGGCTCGAGGTGCTGCGCATCATCAACGAGCCGACCGCGGCCGCGCTCGCCTACGGGCTCGAGAAGAAGGGGTCGGGCACGATCGCGGTGTACGATCTCGGCGGCGGCACGTTCGACATATCGATCCTCGAGATCGGCGACGGGGTGTTCGAGGTCAAGTCGACCAACGGCGACACCTTCCTCGGCGGCGAGGATTTCGACAGCCGGATCATGGATTACCTGGCCGACGAGTTCAAAAAGGACCAGGCGATCGATTTGCGCGAGGATCGTCTGGCCTTGCAGCGGCTCAAGGAAGCCGCCGAGAAAGCCAAGATCGAGCTGTCCAGCGGCCAGCAGACCGAGGTGAACCTGCCTTTCATCACCGCCGACCAGTCGGGGCCGAAGCACCTCAACATCAAGATCACCCGCGCCAAGCTGGAGGCGCTGGTCGACGATCTGGTCGAGCGGACCGTCGGCCCGTGCAAGGCGGCGCTCAAGGACGCCGCGCTCTCGGCGGGCGAGGTCAACGAGGTGATCCTGGTGGGCGGCATGACCCGCATGCCGAAGATTATCGAAACGGTGAAGTCGCTGTTCGGCAAGGAGCCCAACCGCAGCGTCAATCCGGACGAGGTGGTGGCCGTGGGCGCGGCGATCCAGGCCGGGGTGCTCAAGGGCGACGTCAAGGACGTGCTGCTGCTCGACGTCACGCCGCTGTCGCTCGGCATCGAGACGCTGGGCGGTGTGTTCACCCGGCTGATCGACCGCAACACCACAATTCCGACCAAGAAGAGCAACGTCTTTTCGACCGCCGAGGACAACCAGAACGCGGTGACGGTGCGCGTGTTCCAGGGCGAGCGCGAGATGGTGGCCGACAACAAGCTGCTCGGCGAGTTCAATCTGGAAGGCATTCCGCCCGCCCCGCGCGGCATGCCCCAGATCGAGGTCACGTTCGATATCGACGCCAACGGCATCGTCAATGTCGGCGCCAGGGACAAGGCGACCGGCAAGGAACAGGCGATCCGAATTCAGGCTTCGGGCGGGCTCTCGGACGCCGACATCGAGCAGATGGTCAAGGACGCCGAGATGCATGCCGCCGAGGACAAGACACGCAAGGAGGCGGTGGAGGCCCGCAATCAGGCGGACGGCCTGATCTACACGACCGAGAAAAACCTCGCCGAGTATGGCGACCAGGTTCCCGCCGAGGACAAGGCCGGGATCGAGGACGCGGTCGCGGCGCTCAAGACGGCGATGGAGGGCGAGGACGTCGAGGACATCAGGGCCAAGAGCGAGACCCTCGCCCAGGCCGCGATGAAGCTGGGAGAGGCGATGTACAAGGCCCAGCAGGAAGAAGCCGCGGCCGGGCAGGCGGATGCGGAAGCGCCGGGCGCCGATCCGGCGGCCCAGGGCGGAGAAGACGATTCGACCATCGTCGATGCCGATTTCGAGGAGGTCGACGAAGAACGAAAGGACAAGTCGGCATAGGCCCCTCCCCTCCGCGGCGCGGCGCCCCGCGCTGAGTCGCGGACCGCGCCACCGGCGGTTTCTGGAACAGGTCGGGTTGCATGGCCAAAGAGGACTATTACGACACGCTCGGTGTCGCGCGCGGCGTCGACGCGGAGGCGCTGAAACAGGCCTACCGCAAACTCGCCATGCAGTATCATCCCGACCGCAATCCCGGGGACGCCGACGCCGAGCAGAAGTTCAAGCAGATCAACGAAGCCTACGACGTCCTCAAGGACGACCAGAAGCGCGCGGCTTATGACCGGTTCGGCCATGCGGCATTCGAGGGCGGCGCGCCGGGCGGCCAGCCGGGCGGCGGTTTCGATTTCGGCTCAGGATTCGCCGACATTTTCGACGAGATGTTCG
This sequence comes from Alphaproteobacteria bacterium, assembly GCA_965202835.1. GTDB lineage: Bacteria > Pseudomonadota > Alphaproteobacteria > MPNO01 > MPNO01 > MPNO01. The sequence continues at coordinate 1,006,418 of CBDBCA010000006.1, forward strand.
GCGATTTCATGGGCGGGAGGCGCAGCTCCCGCACGCGCGGCGACGATCTCCGCTACAACATGGAGATTTCGCTCGAACAGGCCTACAAGGGCAGCGAGACGAGGATCAAGATCCCGGCCTCGGTCACGTGCGAGAGCTGCGACGGCTCCGGTGCGGCGACGGGCAGCGGACCGACCAGCTGCACCACCTGCCAGGGCCACGGCAAGGTACGCGCGCAGCAGGGCTTCTTCACCATCGAACGCACCTGTCCCGCCTGTCAGGGCGCGGGACAGACGATCGCCAACCCATGCCGGAACTGTGCCGGTACGGGAAGGACGCGCAGGGAGAAGACGCTTGCGGTCACCATACCGCAGGGAGTCGAGGACGGGACCCGCATTCGCCTCGCCGGCGAAGGCGAGGCCGGCATGCAGGGGGCGAGCCCCGGCGACCTTTACATTTTCGTCTCCGTCAAGCCGCACCGCCTGTTCGAGCGGGACGGGACGACGCTGTTCTGCCGCGTGCCGATCCCGATGACCACCGCCGCGCTCGGCGGCGCGGTCGAGATGCCGACGATCGACAGCACGCTGGCCAAGGTGAACATTCCCCAGGGGACGCAGTCCTCGCGCCAGTTCCGGCTGCGCGGCAAGGGCATGACCGGACTCCACGGCCGCGGACGCGGCGACATGCTGGTGGAAATTCAAGTGGAGACTCCGGTGAACCTGTCGCAGCGGCAGCAGGAACTGCTCCGGGAGTTCGAGGAAGAAGGCAAGGACGCCAAGCACGCGACCAGTCCTGAATCGGAGGGTTTTTTCTCCAGGGTGAGAGGGCTCTGGGAAGACCTCAAGGAGTAGGGCGGCGTCCGCTTGGGCGCGGGACAATGCGAGACGGATGGAAACCGGTCACGACAGGATCCTGACCACGCATGTCGGCAGTCTTCCGCGCCGGGAAAGGCTTTCGGACCTCCTCGTCGCCAAGGCGCATGGCGAAGCGCTCGATGACGGCGCGCTCGACGACGCCGTGGTGGAGGCATTGGCCTTCGTGGTCCGCCGGCAGGCTGAAATCGGCATAGACATCGGCAATAACGGGGAAATTCCGCGCACCGATTTCATTTCCTACGTCACCGACCGGATCAGCGGTTTCGGTCGCGGCGACGGGCCGCGACGCCAGTTGCCCCTCGATGCGAAGGCTTTTCCCGTCTGGTTCGCGCAGCTCGGCAAGAGCGGACGGCGGCGGATAAGCCCTTACGGACTGCCCCGGGCGACAGGACCGCTGGTTTACGAGGATCTGAGCGGCGTCGACGCGGAATGCAGCGGTTTCAAGGACGCGCTCGCGGACGCGAAGGACGGTTTCGCCGACACCTTCATGACAGCGGTTTCGCCGGGCTTCGCCGCGACGGCGATGGTCAACCTCCATTACGACCGCTTCGAAGACTACGTTTTCGCGCTGGCCCGGGCGTTGAAGAACGAATACGAGCGCATCGTCGAGCACGGCTTCATCCTGCAGATCGATTCTCCCGATCTCGGCATGGAACGGGCGGGCTTCTACCAGGAACGCAGCCTTTCGGAGTTTGTCGAGGCGATCGAAATGCATGTCGCGGCGCTGAACGAGGCGATCGCCGACATCCCGCAGGAGCGGATCCGCCTGCATGCCTGCTGGGGAAACCGGGACGGCCCCCATTATCACGATGTGCCCTGTCCGGATGTCCTGCCGGCGATGTACCGGGCCAGGGTCGGCGCGCTGGTCCTTCCCTTCGCCAACCCCCGTCACAGCCACGAGATCGAAGCCTTCCGCCAGCTTCCTCTGCCGGACGACATGATTCTGTGCGCGGGCGTCATCGAGACGACCAACAACTATGTCGAGCATCCGCGGGTGGTCTCGGAACGCCTTGTCCGCGCGGCCCGCTGCGTGGGCGACAGGTCGAGGATCGTCGCGGCGACCGATTGCGGTTTCGGCACTTTCGCCGGAGACACTTTCACCACAGAAGACGTGGTCTGGGCCAAGCTCGAGGCCCTGGTCGAAGGCGCCAGGCTCGCCAGCGCGGAACTCTGGGCCTAGTGTCCTGTTTCAGAAATTACCAGTCGAATTGTTTGGTCTGTGATTCTGTGCGCCACGGATCGGCGATCTGGAGGCGGGCATGGCGCGCGGCAGGGCGGTAGCGGAGAAGCTGGGCGTGTCGCGGCTGACCGTCGGCACCTGGCGGCGGCGCTTTGCCGAGCGGGGTATCGCGGGGCTCGACGACGAGCCGCGGCCCGGCGCGCCGCGCAAGATCGGCGACGACAAGATCGCCGAGGTGGTGACGCGGACGCTGGAGACGGCGCCCGACGATGCGACCCACTGGAGCCGCCGCTCGATGGCCCGGGCGAGCGGCATCTCGGCGACGACGGTGCACCGCATCTGGAGCGCCTTCGGATTGCAGCCGCACCGCTCGGAGACCTTCAAGCTGTCGAGCGATCCGCTGTTCATCGACAAGGTGCGCGACATCATAGGCCTCTATCTCGACCCTCCCGAGCGCGCGCTGGTGCTGTGTGTGGACGAGAAGAGCCAGATCCAGGCGCTCGACCGGAGCCAGCCGATGCTGCCCATGCGGCCCGGCCAGGCGGAGCGGCGCAGCCACGACTACAAGCGGCACGGCACCACCACGCTGTTCGCCGCGCTCGACGTGGCGACGGGTGCGGTCATCGGCAGTTGCATGAGGCGGCATCGGGCGCGCGAGTTCCGCGCCTTCCTCGACGCGGTGGAGCGCGACCTGCCGGCCGAGCTCGACATCCATGTCGTCATGGACAACGCTTCCAGCCACAAAACCAGGCTGATCCAAAGCTGGTTCGACAAGCGGCCGCGCTGGCACCGCCACTTCACGCCGACATCCGCCTCGTGGCTCAACCAGGTCGAACGATTCTTCGCCCTGCTCACCGAGCGCCAGATCAAGCGCGGCGCACACCGCTCCACCGCCGAGCTCGAAGCCGCCATCGAGCGCTACATCGAAACCCATAACCGCGACCCCAAACCCTTCCGCTGGACCAAGTCCGCCGACGACATCCTGGCCTCCATGGAACGCTTCTGCCAAAGAACACTCAGCGTCTACGACAAAGTTGAATAAAAACTTCGGAATCAGGACACTAGCCTGGATTTCTCTCCTCTTTCGGCGGGGCACGTCCCACCGCCCGTCAATTCCATCGCAGCGTCCGATGCCGACTCGGCATGAAAGTCCTCCCAATCGGCATTTTCACTCAAAACTCCAGGGTGTTAGCCGGTTGCTTCGGGAGAGGTCCCAAGGGGCTTTGGCGATGAATGGACGGATTCATGGTGGTAAAGGTGTCGGGGGCAGCGCTGTCCGGGGCAGGCAACGTCCTGTGCTGCATTACGGTCCCGTTCGCGGAGCGTGCAGAGCAAGGAAGTTGGAGGATGCCTGCTTCGCTCCCGGATGGGGCCGCCCGGGCATGACCACGCTCGACGCAAGCCTTCGCCGCACGGTCCTCGACTATCTCAAGCGCTCGGGGTTGAGCGGCTTGCAGTTCGGTCAACTCGCGCTCGGCAATCCCGGATTCGTTCTCGGCCTCGACAGGGGTCGCTCCCTCACACTGGAGACCGCCGACCGGGTGCTCCGCTTCATGGGACGGGCACCCATCGGGCCCATGTTCCGGCGAGAGGTGGAGGCGTTTCTCAGCGTGACCGGAACCGGGGAGGCCAATCTTGGTCTCAAGGCCGCCGGAGATCCCACCTTCGTCGAGAATCTGCGTCAGGGCGCGCCTTGCCGGCTGACCGCGGTTCAACGGGCGCGGGCGTGGATGCGCGAGACGGCGAGCGAAGCGGAACGCGTTTCCATCGCGCGGATACTGGCAGGCAGCGAGGAAGCGGCTCCCGCCCTCGAGCCCGATCCGGCCGCGCTCGGTGCGCTGGCAGGCAGCGCGGCGTCGCCGTCCGACCGCGAGTCCCGGCCTCGCGGAGCGGACGAGCCGGCATTCCTCACCACGCGTCAGGCGGCGGCCCTCCTCTCGCTGTCCCCGCGAACGCTGGACCGCTACCGGGTTGCGGACAAAGGGCCGCCGTTCCACAGGTTCGGATCGCGGATTGCCTATGCGCGCGCCGATCTCGAAGAATGGGCCGCGCAGAGACGCCGGGGGCGGCCTCGGAAGACAGACTGACCGGCGAACCGTTTCAGGGAAGGCACCTGGGCGACGCTTTGCCTTTTGAGAATCGGGCGCCGGTGTCGTTGACCGCGGCGAAGGGCGCGGACATGGTCCCCCCATGACCCGAGAAAAGCCGCACGTACTCATCGTCGGGGGCGGGATCGGCGGCCTTACCCTGGCGCTGGCGCTTCATGCCCGGGACCTGTCCTGCCGGGTCTACGAAGCCGCGCCGGAATTCCGGCCCCTCGGGGTCGGCATCAACATGCTGCCCCACGCGATCCGGGAGCTGACCGTGCTGGGACTCCAGCCGGCCCTGGAGGTCTACGGCGTGGAGGCCCGCGAATTCGCTTATTTCAACCGGCATGGCCAAGCCGTTTTCGCCGAGCCTTGCGGTCGCTTCGCCGGCTACGAGTATCCGCATTTCTCGATCCATCGCGCCGACCTGCACAGGGTCTTGGCCGACGCGGTCATGAGCCGGCTGGGACCGGATGCCGTGCGTCTCGGTCACCGCTGCATCGGCGTCGAGCAGGATGCGGTCGGCACACGGGCTCTGTTCGAAGACGCCGAGCCGGCGAGCGGCACGATCCTTGTCGGGGCGGACGGCTTCCATTCCGCGGTGCGCCGCAACTTCCACCCGGGAGAAGGCGCGCCGCATTTCGGCGGGATCAACATGTGGCGCGGGGTCACGCGTAGAAAGCCGTTTCTCACCGGCGCCAGCGTTACCCGCGTCGGCACCGTGGCGCGCGGCAAGATGGTGATCTATCCCATCCGGCAATTCGACGACGGCACCCAGCTTGTCAACTGGGTGACCGAACAGCCGCGCGACGACCACAAACCGAACGATTGGGCGACGCCCGGAAGGATCGAGGACTTCATCGCGCCGTTCGCTGACTGGAAATTCGACTGGCTCGACATTCCGGACCTGATCGCCGGGGCGGAGTTCATCCTCGAATACCCGATGCTCGACCGCGATCCCGTGGACCGATGGACATTCGGCCGAGTCACTCTGCTGGGGGACGCGGCGCATCCGATGTATCCGCGCGGCGGCAATGGCGGAGCGCATGCCATTCTCGACGCGGAGGCGCTGGCGAGGTTGGTCGCGGAGATGGCCGATCCGGTGGCGGCTCTGAAGGCCTATGAGGCCGAACGTCTCGAAATCACCAGCGAGATCGTGCTGACCAACCGCGAACAGCCGCCCGACTACATCATCGAGACGGTGGAGGCGTTGACCGGAGGAGAGCCGTTCGAACGGATCGAGGACGTCATCGATCCCGCCGAACTGGCTGCCATCTCCGACCGGTACAAGGAAATCGCGCGATATAGCGTTGACCTCGTGGGGCGTTGACGCCGCGGCACCGGCCTCGCCCCGGACCGCCTAGGACGCCAGGCGCGCCGCCCGGTCGCGGGCGGTCTCGGCGAGGGTGACGGGATTGAGCGTCTCCAGCACGCCGTCCCGCACGACGGCGCGGCCTTCCACCAGCAGGTCGCGCACGGCGAACGGGCCGCAGAACACCAGCGCCGCCACCGGGTCCCAGGCGCCCGCGGCGCCGAGGCCGGATACGTCCCAAATCGCGATATCGGCACGCTTGCCCGCTTCGATCGAGCCGATTTCGGCGGCGCGGCCGAGGATTCGCGCGCCGCCCAGCGTCGCGATCTCCAGCGCCTCGCGCGCGCTCATCGCATCGGCGCCGTAATGCGCCCGCTGCATCAGCATCGCCTGCCGCGCCTCGGGCAGCAGGCTTCCGGAATCGTTGCTGGCCGATCCGTCCACCCCGAGGCCCACCGGAACCCCCGCGTCCCGCATCGCGCGCAGCGGCGCGATGCCCGAGCCCAGCCGGCAGTTCGACGATGGACAATGCGCGACGCCGGTCCCGGTCCGGGCGAACAGCGCGATCTCGTCGGCGTCGAGCTCGACGCAGTGGGCGTGCCAGACGCGGTCGCCGACCCAGCCCAGCGACTCGGCGTATTCTCCGGGCCGGCAGCCGAAGGCTTCCAGCGACCAGGCCACGTCCTCCGCGTTCTCGGCCAGATGGGTATGGAGCCTGACATTCTTGTCCTCGGCGAGCGCCGCGGCGTCGCGCATCAGCTCGCGGGAGACGGAGAACGGCGAGCACGGAGCGACGCCGATCCGGACCATCGCGCCGGCAGATCGATCGTGGAAGGCATCGATGACACGGATGCAGTCGTCGATGATGTCGGCCTCCCGCTCGACCAGGCTGTCGGGCGGCAGGCCGCCGTCGCTTTCGCCGACGCTCATCGCCCCGCGCGTCGCGTGGAACCGCAACCCCACCGTGGTCGCCGCCTCGATGGTGTCCTCCAGCCGGACGCCGTCGGGGTAGAGATAGAGGTGGTCGGAGCTCGTCCCGCAGCCGGACAGGGCAAGCTCCGCCAGACCGAGCTGCGCGGAGACGAACATGTCCTCGGGCCGCATCCGCGCCCAGACGGGGTAGAGCGCCTTGAGCCACCCGAACAGAAGCGCGTCCTGGCATGCGGGCACCGCCCGGGTCAGGGTCTGGTACAGGTGATGATGAGTGTTGACGAGCGCGGGGGTCGCCACGCAGCCGCCAGCGTCGATGACCTCCCACCCGGCAGGATCGGCCGGGCCACCCGCGCCGACGCTTGCGATCCGGCCGTCCTCGACAAGGACATCCACGCCGGCCGGCTCGCTCCGTTCGGCGTCCATCGTGACGACCGCATCGGCGTTCCGGATCCAGAGTTTTCCGGCCGTCAACGGATCGCTCCCTTCCGAATTGCGGGAACGGAAGTATCGCGGGAAACAGGCGTCATTTCAGGAAAATAGCTGGCGCGCCCGGGAAGATTCGAACTCCCAACCTCCTGATCCGTAGTCAGGTGCTCTATCCAGTTGAGCTACGGGCGCGCGGAGCCGCCGATATACAGTCTGCCGGCGGGCGTGGCAACGGTTGCGGGCTTCCCTACTCCGCCGCCTGCACCTTCGGTTCTCCGGCCATGCCGCGGCGGAGTTGTTCCGCGTTCGGCCCGCCGGGGGCCATCGAGAACATGTTGTCGACGGCGGTGTAGTCGTGATAGCCGAGCCGCGCGAGCGGCCGCAACCGGGCGATGTCGAGCTTGCCGTCGGCGGTCAGCGCTTCGTCCTCGATATGGACGCCGATCACCCGTCCGACAACCACGTACGAGGTGTTCTCGATCGTGCGGCCGGGCAGCACCATGGTCGCGTGGTAGACGCATTCGAGATGGACCGGCGAGGCCGCGACGCGGGGCGGCTTGACCAACGCGGACGGCGTCGGCTCAAGCCCGGCAAGCTCCATCTCGTCGACCTCCGCATCCACGAACTGGGCCGTCGTGTTGACCGCCTCGCGCAGCTCCCAGGTCGCCATGTTGCAGACGAACTCGCCGGTCTGCATGGCGTTCCGCGCGCTGTCCTTGGGATCCCCGCCCGGTTTCGGGCTGGCCGAGAACATCACATAGGGCGGGTCGTAGCCCAGATTGTTGAACTGGCTGTAGGGCGCGAGGTTGGGCACGCCGTTGGGATCGAGCGTCGATACCCAGCCGATCGGCTGGGGCACGACGATCGACTTGTAGGGGTTGAAGGGAAGGCCGTGGTCGGTCTTGCCGGGCTCGTAGAACATGGGAGTCTCCTGCCAAAGGGGCCGTCAGCGCCCTCGCGCCCGCCCGGGACCGCGTTCCGGGGGCACCACCGGCACGTTGTCGATCAGCCGCGCCTTGCCGAGCCATGCGGCGGCGAGAGCGCGTGCCTCTTTCGTTATCGGAGCCTTCGCCGGCTTAAGGGTTTCCCGGTCGACCACCGCGACATAGTCGATGGTCCGGAACCTCGCCTCGGCAATCGTCCGTTCGGCCTCCCGGATAGCCCCGTCGATATCCGCGTCCGGCAACGCCGCCGCTTCGGCGAGCGTGAGCAGCGTACGATGCAGTGTCGGCGCCGCGACCCGCTCGGCCTCGCTCAGATACACGTTGCGGGAGGACAGGGCGAGGCCGTCCTCCTCGCGCACCGTCGCCACGCCGTGGACCTCGACGCCAAGATCGAGATCGCGGGCGAGCCGACGGATGACCTGGAGCTGCTGGAAGTCCTTTTCGCCGAACCACGCCGCGTCGGGCCGCACCATGTTGAACAGCTTGGCGACCACGGTCGCCACGCCCTCGAAATGCCCCGGCCGGAACGCGCCGCACAGCCCTTCGGTGAGCCCCCGCACCGTGACCGCGGTGGAAAACCCGTCCGGGTAGACGACCTCGCCGGGCGGGGCGAACAGGAGGTCGCCGCCGGCCTCCGCGATCAGCCGCGCGTCCCTCCCCTCGTCGCGCGGATAGGCGGAGAAGTCCTCGCCGGGCGCGAACTGTTTCGGGTTGACGAACAGGCTCGCCACCACGCGGTCGGACCCGGAGGCGGCGGCCCTGACCAGCGCGAGGTGGCCGTCATGGATGGCGCCCATCGTGGGAACCAGCCCTACGGTGAGTCCCTGGGCGTGCCACGCGGCGACGCGGCGCCGGACCTCTCCGGTCGAGCGCACGACTTCGAAATTGCGGGATGCAGACATGCCGTCCGCGCTGGCCGATACCAGAGACGCGACCGGAGCCGGGCTCAGGCGAGCTTGGCGCGCTTGGGCACGCCGAAACAGTGCTCGGGCCCTGGAAAGCGGCGCGCGCGCACGTCGCGCGCATAGGCCGCCGCCGCCTCGTCGAGCGCGTCGCCGAGATCGGCGTAGCGGCGGACGAAGCGCGGCGTGAAATCGGAGAACAGGCCCACCAAGTCCTCGGTGACCAGCACCTGCCCATCGCACCGGGGCGACGCGCCTATGCCGATGGTCGGCACCGGCACGAGATCGGTGATCTCCCTTCCGACCGGCTCGATCACGCCCTCGACAACCATCGAGAACGCTCCCGCATCGGCCACGGCCCTCGCGTCCTCGACGATGGCGCGTCCGTCCTCTTCCCCACGCCCCTGAACCTTGAACCCGCCATAGGCGTGCACCGATTGCGGCATCAGTCCGACATGGCCCATGACGGGGACCGATCGCTTGACCAGGAATTCGATGGTGGGCGCCATCTCGACGCCGCCTTCGAGCTTGATCCCGGCGCAGCCGGTTTCGGCCATCACCCGCGCGGCGTTGCGGTAGGCCTGGGCCGGCGACTCCTGGTAGCTCGCGAACGGCAAGTCGACGATCACGCAGGCCTGCTCGGAACCTCGGTGCACCGCGGCACCGTGGGCGATCATCATGTCGAGCGTCACGCCGAGCGTGGAATCGAGCCCGTAGACCACCATGCCCAGCGAATCGCCGACCAACAGGACATCGACATGGGGATCGAGGATCTTGGCCTGCGGCGCCGTATAGGCGGTCAGCACCACGATGGGCTCCCTACCTTTGCGGTCCCGGAGCTCGGGCACGGTCACACGCTGCCCCTTGCTCGCCACGCTCATGTCAGCCCCTCGTCTCGCCTCTGCCGCCGCGTGCAACAACCGGCGGGCCGCGACGGGCTAGTTGTAGACCTTTTTCTCTCCGCGCGAAACGCCGTCGACGGTCCGGGCGTTCGGCGACGGCCCGGCAAATGCTTTATTCTGCTCGTTATGGCAACCCTCGACCCGGCCCCTGTGATCGACGATACCAGTGACCGACCCGTGATCCGGTTGGCGCCCGGCCGCCACAAGCGGGTCCGCGCCGGTCATCCATGGGTCTATTCGAACGAGATCGCGATGACCCGGCAGGCCAAGGGACTCCCACCGGGCTCGATCGTGCGTCTGCACGACAGCGCGGACGGCCCGCTGGGCGCGGCGACGTTCAACCCGCGTCCGCTGATCAGCGCCCGATTGTTGACATCGGACCCGAGTGCTGACATCGACCGGGACTTCCTCGCCGCCCGGCTGGCCGGGGCGCTGCGCTTGCGCGAACGCTTGTTCGATGCCCCCTATTACCGCCTCGCCTGGTCGGAGGCAGACGGGCTGCCGGGGCTCGTGATCGACCGTTTCGGCGACGTAGCCGTGGCACAGCTCAATACCGCGGGGATGGATCGGCTCGCCGAACCTCTTACCGGGGCGCTGTTGGGGTCGGTGGGCTTGCGCTCCATCGTCTTCCGCAACGATACCGGCGCGCGCACCCTTGAGGGCCTGCCGTCCGGGACCTCCTATGCCGGCGCGCCGATCGAAGGGTCGGTCGAGATCGTCGAGAACGGGGTTCGATTCCTCGCCGATCTGGCCGGAGGCCAGAAGACGGGCTGGTTCTACGACCACCGGGAGAACCGCGCCCGGGTAGCGGCGCTCGCGCCCGGCATGGACGTGCTGGATGCCTACAGCTATGTCGGCGGCTTCGGGATCCAGGCCGCCGTCGCTGGCGCGCGTTCGGTCCTCTGCCTCGACCGGTCGGAGGCCGCGCTCGCCCTCGGCGCCGAGGCGGCGGCACGTAACGGCGTGGGGGGAGCTTGCGAATTCCAGCGCGGAGACGTCTTCCGCACGCTGGAGGCGTTCGGCCGCGAGGGGCGGAGCTTCGACATCGTGGTTTGCGATCCACCGGCCTTCGTGAAATCGAAAAAGGATCTCGCCAGCGGGCTCAAAGGCTACCGCAAGCTCATACGCCTCGCCGCGGAATGCGTCCTGCCAGGCGGGTTCCTGTTCGCCGCATCGTGCTCGCAGCAACTCGACGTCGGGCAGTTTGCCGAGGCCCTGCGCGGCGCGCTGAGGAGCCTCCGGCGCGGCGGGCGGGTGCTCCATCGCGGCGGCGCGGGGCCCGACCATCCGATCCACCCCTATCTGCCGGAAAGCGCCTATCTGAAGGCGCTTTTGGTGCAACTCGACTGAAACGGAGGAATACATGTTGAAAATTCTCGGCCGCGCCACCTCGTCCAACGTCCAGAAAGTCGTCTGGCTGTGCGAGGAGGTCGGCATCCCCTACGAGCGCGAGGACATCGGCGGCCCGTTCGGCGGCAACGACCAGCCCGACTACCTGGCGCTCAACCCCAACGGAAGGGTGCCCACCCTGATCGACGGCGATTTCGTGATCTGGGAATCGAACGCCTGCGTCCAGTACCTCGCCTCCCGGCACGCGGCGGGCAGCTGGTATCCGGACGACCCGCAAACCCGCGCGCGTGCGGTGCAATGGATGGACTGGTCGCTGGGCTCGCTCGCGCCGACCCACGTGCCGGCCTTCCAGGGGTTGATCCGCACGCCGCCCGAGCAGCGCGACCCGGAGGCCATCGCGCGCGGCCGCGATGCCTGGTCGAAGCTGATGGCGATGCTCGATAATCAACTGTCCGACCGCGCCTATGTCGCGGGCGAGAACATCACAATGGGCGACATGCCGCCGGCGGTGATTTCCTTCCGCTGGTTCAACCTCGACTTCGAGCGCGAGGACTATCCCAACGCCCGGCGCTGGTACGACTCGATCGCGGCGCGGCCCGCCTTCGCCCGGAACGTCATCGATATCGGCCTCGCCTGATGCTCAGGATCCTCGGACGCGACACCTCGTCCAATGTCCAGAAGGTGCTGTGGGCCGCGGGCGAACTCGGGCTCGACTTCGAGCGCGAGGATATCGGAGGGGCGTTCGGCGGCAACGACACGCCGGAATACCTTGCGCTCAACCCGAACGGCTACGTGCCGACGCTGATCGACGGCGACTACACGCTCTGGGAATCGAACTCGATCGTCCGTTACCTCGCCGCGACGCACGGCGCGGGGACGCTGTGGCCGACGGACCCGCGCGTCCGGGGCTCCGCCGAGCGCTGGATGGACTGGCAGATCGCGACGTTGAGCCCGACCATGGTGACGGTTTTCCGGGGTCTCGTCCGAACCCCTGCGGAGGAGCGCGACATGGCGGCGATCGCCGCGGCGCGCGACCGGACCGCGCGGCTGTTCGCCATGCTGGATGCCGCGCTCTCCGCGTCGGACTACGTCGCCGGCGATTCGTTCACCGTGGGCGACATCCCGGTCGGGATCGCGGCCTATCGCTGGTATCACCTCGACATCGAGCGCGAGGACTATGCCAACCTGGAACGCTGGTACGGTCGTCTGACGGAACGCCCGGCCTATCGCGAGCACATCATGAAGCCGCTCGCCTGAGCCCGGCCGGGCGCCGATGACGCGCTTGCCGCCGGCGCTGCAGGGCGCCGTCTACATGATGCTCGCGGCGGTAAGCTGGACCGTGATGCTGATCCGGGTCCGCTCCCTGGGCGATGCGTATTCGACCTTCGAGGTCTTGTTCGTCCGCAATCTGGTGACGGTAGCGTTCATCATGCCCCTGCTTGTCCGCGGCGGCGGCGGGATGTTTCGAACGAGCCGGATGCCGCAGCACTGCACCCGCGTCGCCTTCGCCTATATCGGCATTCTTGGGCTGTTCTACGGCCTTCTCCACATCCCGGTCGCCGACGTGGTGGCGTTGAGCTTCACCCAGCCGCTGTTCATCGCCGTCCTCGCGGCGATCCTGTTGGGCGAGGCCGTGGGGATCGTGCGCTGGCGGGCGGTTGCGATCGGCTTCGCGGGTGTCGTCGTCATTTTGCGCCCCGGTTTCGAGGAAATCGGGTTCGCGACGCTCGCGGTGCTCGCCTCGGCGGCGGCTTACGGCGCCTCCAACATCTGCATCAAGCGGCTGATGACCACCGATACGCCGGTCCAGAGCACGCTTTACGTCAATCTCCTGATGCTGCCGCTCTCGGCGTTGCCGGCCGCCTTCGTCTGGGTGACGCCGGGGCCGTGGGACGCGCTCGCGATGATCGGGGTGGGACTCGGCGGGATGGGCGGGATCTACTTCGTCTCGCGCGCCTACGCGGCGGCCGATGCGAGCGCGGTCGTGCCCTACGACTTCCTCCGCCTGCCGCTTTCCGCCGGCGCGGCCTGGCTCCTGTTCTGTGAGACCAGCGACATCTGGATGCTGCTCGGCGCCGCGATCATCTTCGCCAGCTCCTACGCCCTGGTGCGGATGGAGAGGCGAGAAGCGAAGGATGTGTAGGGATTAGACGATTCCTGCCTCGGCGAGGCGGGCGCGCTCCTCTTCTTCGATGCCGAGGAGGCCGCCGAGGATCTCCGCGTTATGCTCGCCGAGCGCCGGGCCGGTCCTCTGCACCGCGCCGGGGGTGTCGGAGAGCTTCGGTGCGACGCTCTGCATCCTCATGGGGCCGAACATCGGATCAGCGATGCGGACGATCGCCTCGCGCGCCTTGAAATGCGCGTCGGCCAGCATGTCCGGCGCGCGGTAGATGTCGCCGTTGGGGATGGCGTGCTCGTTGAGCCGCGCGATCAGCGCCGGCGCCTCCAGCGTGGCGGTCCAGGCGGCGATGCGCTCGTCGAGCTCCGTCTGGTTGTTGCCCCGCGCGGTGTGGGTGGCGTAGCGCTCGTCGGTCGCGAGCTCGGGCTTGCCCATGGCCTCGGCGAGGCGGCCGAACACGCTGTCCTGGTTGGCGCCGATCAGCACCATCTTGCCTTCCTTGGTGGGGTAGACGTTGGACGGCGCGATCATCGGCAGGATCGAGCCCGTGCGTTCGCGCACATAACCGCCGATGTCGTATTCGGTGACCAGGCATTCCATCACCGCGAGCACAGCCTCGTAGATCGCGCTGTCGACCACCTGGCCGCGGCCGGAGCGTTCCCGGTTGTGGATCGCCATCACCGCGCCGAATGCCGCGAAGGTGGCCGCCAGCGTGTCGCCGATCGAAATGCCGGTGCGGCTCGGCGGGGTCGCCGGGTCGCCCACGACATAGCGCAGCCCGCCCATCGCCTCGCCGATGGCGCCATAGCCGGCGCGCTGGGAATAGGGCCCCGTCTGGCCGTAGCCCGAGACGCGCACCATCACGATGCCGGGGTTGATTGCGGCGAGCGTGTCGTAGCCCAGGTTCCACCGCTCCATCGTTCCGGGACGAAAGTTCTCGATCAGGATGTCGGACCGGGCGGCGAGGCGCCGGACGATGTCCTGACCCTCCTCTTCCCGGGCGTTGACGGTGACCGATTTCTTGTTGCGGGCGAGCACCGGGAACCACAGCGGCTTGCCGTGCGGCTTCTCCGCCCCCCATTCGCGCATCGGATCGCCCCGGCCGGGCTGCTCGAGCTTGATCACCTCGGCGCCGAAATCGGCCAGCAACTGGCCGCAGAAAGGCCCGGCGATGAGCTGGCCCATCTCCAGCACGCGCAAATCGTTGAGGGGGCCCTGACGGTCCCCGGGGTCGATCGGCATGGTCAACCTCTCCGAAGGACGGGCCAGATCATTGTGGGACCCCCGCGGGGGTGTCAACGGCGGCCGGTCGCGTCAGACGGCGGGTGCGAGGCGGGAGGACAGGAACCTGCGGCCGATCTCGATCCCGGCCTCGTCGATCCCGTGACCGAGCCCGGGCCGGACATGGGCGGCGACCTCGAACCCGTTTTCCTCCAGCGCCGCCTGCGCGTGCTGCAAGCGGTGAAGCGGCAGAAGCTCGTCGGAATCGCCGTGCACCAGCACAACGGGCGGGCGTGAGACGGTTTCCGCGGCCAGGAGGTCCGCCCCTTCGAGGCGCCCCGAATAGCCGAGCACGCCGGCGCAGGGCACGGCACGTCTGGGCGCGACGAAGAGCGACATCATCGTCCCCTGGCTGAAACCCAGCAGCGCGAGCCTGTCGTCGGCGATCCCGAGCGCCGCGCATCGTTCGTCGATGAAAGCGTCGAGGATCGCGGCCGCGTGCCGGATCTCGTCCAGACGCGAGAGCGGATCTTCGTTCCAGACGTTGAACCACTGGCGCCCGAACGATGCCATCTCGCACGGGTAGGGAGCGTGCGGGGAGACGAAGGCGGCATTCGGCAGCACCTCCGCGAAAAAGGGCGCGAGCCCGATCAGGTCGTTGCCGTCCGCGCCGTAGCCGTGCGCGAGTACGACAAGCGAATCGGGCGCTCCGCCCGATGCAGGCCCGGCCTCGGGCCCGTCAAGCTCCATGAGGTCGGCCATTCCGTCTCCGTATCAGTTGTCGCGGCCGCCGCGGCTGCGCCGCCTGGTGTTGAGGTAATGGTGCCAGAGGATGCGCGCGGCGACCGATCGCCAGGGCCGCCACGCCTCGCCGATCTCCCGCATCGCCGCCTCGTCCGGCCGGGCATCGAGCCCCCTCACCGCCCGCGCCGCTTCCTGCAGGGCGAGATCGCGGGCGGGCCAGACATCGGGGCGCTGCAGCGCGGCCAGGAGGTAGATGTCGACCGTCCAGTCTCCGATGCCCTTGATCGGGATCAGGGCCGCGCGCACCGCCGCGTCGTCGGCGCGGCCCAGCTTGCGGAAATCCACGGTCCCGGCCGCCGCCGCCTCCGCCAGCCCGTGCACGTAGCGGGCCTTCTGGCGCGACAGCCCGGCCTCCTTCATGCGCTCCTCGCCGAGCGCAAGGATGGCCGCCGGCGCGATCTCGCCGGCCCGTTCCTCGAGCCGGGCGAAGGTCGCCTCGGCGGACGCCAGCGACACCTGCTGCTCCAGGATCAGCAGCACGAGCGTCGCGAACCCCTGCGCCCTCTTCCATCGCGGCGGAGCGCCCCAGGCTTCGACGACTGCGCCGAGCGCGGGGTCGCGGGCCGACAGCTCGGCGATTGCCTCGGCATAGGAAGCGTTTGTCAAAGCGCGGCGCATGGGCGGATCGGAGCGGTGTGTGGGCTATATTCCCGGTCGGCGGTCTATGGCATAGAACCCCGGCCATGGCAAAAAGCGCAACGCCGCCCGCCGTCACCCGTTTCGCGCCGACCCCGAGCGGTTTGCTGCATCTGGGCCACGCTCATTCGGCGCTTTTCGCGGAGGCGCTCGCCGGAGAGGACGGCAGGTTCCTGCTCCGCATCGAGGACATCGACCCCGGCCGCTGCCGGCCGGAGTTCGAGGCCGCGATATACGAGGACCTCGAATGGTTCGGGCTCCAATGGGACCCCACGGTCCGGCGCCAGTCGGAGCACATGGACGACTATGCGCTCGCCTTGGAGGTTCTCGACGACCTGGGACTGGTCTATCCCTGCTTTTGCACCCGCGCGGAGATCCGGGCGGAGATCGAACGCTCGGGCGCGGCGCCGCACGGACCGGACGGACCGGTCTATCCGGGCATCTGCCGGAGTGTCGCCGAGGCGGAAAAGCGGGCGAGGGTCGCGGCCGGGGAGAGCCACGCCCTCCGCCTCGACATGGCGCACGCGGCCGCCGCCGCCGGTCGCCTCGCCTGGCACGACCGCGATCGGGGACGGCTGGAGGCCCGCCCGGAGATCTTCGGCGATGTCGTGCTGGCCCGAAAGGACACGCCGACCAGCTATCACCTCGCGGTGACCGTGGACGACCACATCCAGGGGGTGAACCTCGTGACCCGCGGCGAAGACCTGTTCGAGGCGACCCATGTCCATCGGTTGCTCCAGACGCTCTTGGGGCTGGACACGCCGGAATATCGGCACCACCGCCTGCTACGAGACGAGTCCGGGGAGCGCTTCGCCAAGCGGCACGACAGCCTCTCGATCCGGTCCCTGCGCGAGCGCGGCCACTCGGCGGAAGAGGTCCGGGCGATGGCGGGGTTCGGCGAGGGGCCGCGACCCCGGTGAGGAAGCCCGGCCAAGTCTACAGGCGGCCGCTCTCGATCAGCGCGCGCAAGGCGCGCCGGTCCGCCTTGCCGGTGCGCCCCGTCGGCAGGGAATCGCCGATATGAACGGCGTCGGGGCGCTTGTAGCCGTCGATGCGGCCCTCGGCCCAGCCGCGCAGGTCGCGGGCGGCGGGCGCGGCGCCCGGAAGCGGGACGATCAGCACGTGGATCGCTTCGCCGAGCCGCGCATCGCCGACGCCGGTGGCGAGCGCGCCGCCGACATCGGGGTGTTCGAGATAGAGCCGTTCCACCTCGAGCGGCGAAATCTTGTGGCCGCCCCGGACGATCAACTCCTTCGCCCGGCCGATCAGGTCGACGAACCCGTCGGGGCGTTCGCGCGCCAGATCGCCGGAGAGGAAATAGCCGTCCCCGTCATAGCTCGCCGCGGTCAGTTCGGGCGCATCGAGATAGCCGAGCATGTGGTAGGGCGAGCGGAGCGCGAGTTCGCCGTCCGCCGTGAACCGGTATTCGATGCCCTTGCCCGGCCGGCCGATGCTGCCGGCGGCCGCGTCATAGTCATCGGGCCGAACGTAGAAGTCGGCGGTGCCGCACTCGGTCATCCCGTACACGTCCCAGAGCCGCACACCCGGCCAGGCGCGGCGCAGACGGCGCGCCAGCGCGGCCGGCAAGACCTCGCCACCCGACATCATGTGTCCGGCCCAGCGATGCCGCGCGTCGCCCAGCTCCGTCAGCATCGCGCGCAGCATCGTCGGCACGAAAGGCGCCCGGTCGATGCCGCCATCGGCCAGATCGTTCAGCAAACCGGCCGCATCGAAACGCTGGCGCAAGTGGACGGTGCCGCCGTGGCGCAGGGTGATCTGTGTCACCCATTGGGCGAAGGCAAAATTCAACTGTAGCGGCAGCAGGCTCCTCGTGCCGTCTTCGAAGCCGATCTCGCCGTCGATCTGGTCGAGCTTGGCGGAGAAACGCCGGTGTCCCACCACCATGGCCTTGGGCTCGCCGGTCGTGCCGGAAGAAAACAGGATGAAACCCGCGCCTTTCAGCAACGGACGCGCGGGCGGCGGATCCCCGGCGAGCAGTCGAACGGCGGCCGGTGCTTGCAGGGAGGCGGGCGCGGCAAGCTCCGGCTTGGCGTTCACCACGATGCGCGCGCCGATCTTGCGCAGCGCTTCCGCGGTCGACCTCTCCACCGAATTTCGATGAACCGGCGCCGCGACGCCGCCCGCGAGCCAGACGGCGAGGAGTGCGATCACGTCACGCGCCCGGTTCGATGTCGCGATGGCGACCGGCTCATGCGGCGTGATCCCGGCCGCCCGCAACTCACCGGCCAGCGTATCGGCCCCGGCCCGAAGATCGGCGTAGCTGAAAGCCTCGGCCCCGTCATCGAGCGCGGGCCGGCTCGGGTAAGAGCGGCACGCTTCGAGGAGTCGAGCCGCCAGCGCGGCCGGAACCGTATGCTCCTTCGCCACTGCTATAGTCCCGTGGAGGCCGCGATACCGGCGCGGGAGTCTCCCACCCGGCCGCGGCGGGCGCAAGCGAGGGGACGAGACCGTGGCGTATCGACACCTGATTCTCGAACGGCGGGAAAACGTGGCCCTCATTACGCTGAACCGGTCGGCGCGCGCGAACGCCATGCACAGACCGCTGCTGGACGAGATGACGAAAGCGTGCGCCGAGGTCGAAGCCGATGAAGGCGTCCGCGTCGTCGTGCTGACCGGCGCCGGCAATGCCTTCTCCTCCGGCTTCGATCTGAAGGAGCAGGCCGAGAACCCGCCCGAGGGCGTCGCCGGCTGGCGGCCCGTATTGCGGCAGGATTTCGACGCGGTGATGCGGTTCTGGCATCTGGGCAAGCCGTCGATCGCGGCCGTCAGGGGTCCGGCGCTGGCCAGCGGGTTCGAGCTCGCCTGCGCCTGCGACATCACCATCGCGGGCGAGGACGCGGTGTTCGGGGAGCCGGAGCTGAAATTCGGCGCGGGCATCGTGGTGATGCTGCTGCCCTGGCTCGCGGGTCCGAAGCTGGCGAAGGAGATCTTCTTCACCGGCGCCGACCGGATCCCGGCCCGGCGGGCCTATGAGATGGGGCTGGTCAACCGGGTGGTGCCGACGGGCGAGGAGGTTGAGAACGCGCTGGCGATGGCGCGCGAGATCGCCGTGATCGATCCGAACCTGGTGCGCCAGACCAAGCTCGCGGTGAACCGCTCGATGGAGCTGATGGGCATGGGCGAGGCGTTGGAAATGGCGCTCGACGTCGACCTGCACATCGAAGCGGAGGGCTCGCCGGACAAGCGCGCTTTTCTCGAGGTCGCCCGCCGGGACGGGCTGCGCGCCGCGCTCGCCTGGCGCGACGCCCGCTTCGCGGCGGCTCGCGGGGCCGGCTAAGGCATTCTTCGATCAGGCACGATCGCAGTCGGCTGTCGTCCGAGATTCCCCCTCACCCCGGCCCTCTCCCCAGCGGGGAGAGGGGGATTCTGCCGCCGGCTCCTCCTTACCTTCTCCCCTCCCGCTTGCGGGAGGGGCCGGGGGAGGGTGGGTCGGTCGGGTACGGACCGCCGCGACCCGGTCAGGTCGGAAAATGTTGTGGCAGCGACGCCCGCCTGCCGTGCTACGCCGTCGGCAGGACATAGTCCTTGTAGTCCTCGCGGAGCTGCATCTTGAGGAGCTTGCCGGTTGCGGTGTGGGGCAGCTCGTCGACGAACACCACGTCGTCCGGCACCCACCAGCGCGCCACCTTGCCGTCGAAATAGGCGAGCAGGTCCTCCCTGGTGAGGCCGGCGCCTTCGCGGCGAACCACGACCAGCAGGGGCCGTTCGTCCCATTTTGGATGACGGACGCCCACCGAGGCGGCTTCGGCGACGTCGGGATGGCCGACGGCGATGTTCTCGAGCTCGATCGAGGAAATCCATTCGCCGCCCGACTTGATGACGTCCTTCGATCGGTCGGTGACCTGCATGTTGCGCGTCCCGTCGATGGTCGCGACGTCGCCGGTGGCGAACCATCCGTTCCCGTCGTGGGTGTCGGACCCGCTTTCCTTGTAATAGTCTCTGCACACCCAGGGCCCGCGCACCTTGAGCATGCCGAAGGCCACGCCGTCCTCCGGCAGCGTATTGTCCTCGTCGTCAACGATCTTCATCTCGACGCCGAAGAACGCCCGCCCCTGCTTGACCTGGCGGTCGCAGAACTCCTCCGGCGTCTCATCCTGCATCCCGTGCGTCGGGGTGTTGATCGTCCCGAGCGGCGACATCTCGGTCATGCCCCAGGCATGACGCACCTCGACCCCGTAGCGGTCGAGGAACGCCTCGGTCATCGCCCTCGGCACGGCCGACCCGCCGATGACCAGCCGCTTGACGGTCGAGAGCGTCTTGCCGGTCTCCTCCAGATACTGGAGCAGGCCGAGCCACACGGTCGGCACGCCGGCGGAGATCGTCACCCGCTCGTTCTCCAGCATCTCGTGGACCGAGGCGCCGTCGGCGAGCGGGCCGGGCAGCACCAGCTTCGCCCCCATCATCGGCGTGAAATAGGGGAACCCCCACGCGTTGACGTGGAACATCGGTACCACCGGCATGGTGGTATCGGCCGCGGACACGTCAATCACGTCGGGCAGCGCCGCCGACATCGCGTGCAGGACAGTCGAACGGTGGCTGTAGAGCACGCCCTTCGGGTTGCCCGTGGTGCCGGAGGAATAGCAGAGCGACGACGCGGTGTTCTCGTCGAAGGAAGGCCACTCGAAGTCCTCCGAAGCGCCTTCCATCAGCGTCTCGAAGCAGAGCGCGCCCGGCAGGGTCGTCTCCGGCATGTGGGCCTCGTCGGTCATGATGACGTATGCCTCGACCGTCTCGAACTTGTCCGCGAGTTCCTCGATCAGGGGGACGAAGGTGAGGTCGAGGAACAGCACCTTGTCCTCGCCGTGGTTGACGATATAGGCGATCTGCGCCGGGAACAGGCGCGGATTGATGGTGTGGCAGACCGCCCCGGAGCCGGAGGCCGCGTAGTAGATTTCGAGATGCCGCCAGGTGTTCCAGGCGAGCGTTCCGACCCGGTCGGAGGGACCGATGCCGAGGCCCTTGAGCGCGTTGGCGAGCCTCTTGGCGCGGCATTCGAGATCGGCATAGCCGTAGCGGTGGATCGGCCCCTCGACGCTGCGCGAGACCACCTCCGTCGCCGGGTGGTTGGCCGCGGCATTCCTGAGCAGGGACGACACCAGGAGCTGCGTCCCCATCATCAGACCTTCCATCGCGCTCTCTCCTTCGCTCCGGTAGACGGATTCACTTTATCGCCACCGAAAAAGGGCGACAATTCGATCCGGCTGGATACACTCGCCCCGGTTAACGGCGGGAAAGAACAAAATGGTCGATGCCAAGCTGCCGAAATTCGACACGTTGAGCCTGCACGCGGGCCAGCAGCCGGATCCCGCGACGGGCGCGCGCGCCGTGCCGATCTACCAGACCACCTCCTATGTCTTCCCCGACACCGACTACGCCGCTTCGCTGTTCAACCTGGAACGCGCGGGCCACATCTATACCCGCATCTCCAACCCGACGACGGCGGTGTTCGAGGAACGGATCGCGGCGCTCGAAGGCGGCGTCGGCGCGGTGGCGACGGCGAGCGGACAGGCCGCGCTCCACCTCGCGGTGGCGACTCTGATGGATGCCGGCGCGCATATCGTCTCGTCAGCCTCGATCTATGGCGGCAGCCACAACCTGTTCACCCACACCCTGCCGCGCTTCGGCATTACGACGACCTATGTCGATCCGCGCGACCCGGGCGCGTTCGAGGCGGCGATCCGGCCGGAGACCCGGCTGATCTTCGGCGAGACCCTCGGAAATCCGGGGCTGGAGGTGATGGACCTGCCGCGAGTCGCCGAAATCGCCCATGCGGCCGGTATTCCGGTGCTGAACGACAACACCTTCGCCTCGCCCGCTTTGTTCAAACCGTTCGACTACGGCGCGGACCTGGTGCTGCACTCGGCGACCAAATTTCTCGGCGGGCACGGGGTGGCGATCGGGGGCGTGCTGGTCGACGGCGGCACGTTCGACTGGCAGGCATCGGGGAAGTTTCCGACTCTGACCGAGCCCTATGCAGGCTATCACGGGATCAATTTCTCCGAGGAGTTCGGCCCCGGCGCCTTCGTCATGCGCGCGCGCGCCGAGGGCTTGCGCGATTTCGGCGCCTCCATGAGCCCGGCCAACGCCTTCTACCTGATCCAGGGGGTGGAGACCCTGCCGGTCCGGATGGCCCGTCATGTCGAGAACACACGCCGTATCGTCGCCTTCCTCGACGGGCACAAGGCGGTGTCCTGGGTCGGATATCCCGAGCTCGAAAGCCACCCCGATCGCGCGCTCGCCGGACGGCTTCTGCCGAAGGGTTGTGGCGCGGTGTTCTCGTTCGAAATCGCGGGCGGGCGGGAGGCTGGACGGGTCTTCATCGAACGGCTCGGGCTGTTCTCCCACCTCGCCAATGTGGGCGATGCCAAGTCGCTGGTGATCCACCCGGCCTCGACGACGCACCAGCAGATGGACGCGGCGGCGCTCAAGGCGGCCGGGATCGGCGAAGGGTTGGTCCGGCTTTCGGTCGGGCTGGAGGACCCCGACGATTTGATCGGCGACCTCGATCAGGCGCTGCGGGCGGCGGCGCGGGCGATGACGCCGCGCGCGGCGGAGTAGCGCGATGGAATTCACCGTCGACGGCCACGCGACCTTCGCCGCGACCGGAGGACGACCCTTCGATCCCGCGGGGCCGGCGATCCTCTTCGTCCACGGCGCTGCCAACGATCATTCGGTCTGGCACCTGCCGGCACGCCATTTCGCCCATCACGGCTACTCGGTGGCGGCGATCGACCTGCCCGGCCACGGGCGGTCGAAAGGTACGCCGCTGGCCACGATCGGCGAGATGGCCACCTGGATCGGCCGCGCACGCGTCGCGCTCGGGCTCGAACGGGCGGTCCTGGCGGGTCACAGTATGGGCTCGCTGATCGTGCTATGCGCGGCGGCCGATAAGCCTGCGGCCACGGGGAAGCTGATCCTGCTCGGCCCCGCGGCCGCGATGCCGGTGCATGACGACCTTCTGGATGCGGCGCGGCGCAGCGACCGCAAGGCGATCGACCTGATCACCTATTGGGGCTTGAGCCGGGACTCGCAGATCGGCGGACACCGGAGCCCGGGGCTCTGGATGAACGGCGGCGGGCAACGCCTGCTGGAGAGCGCCGACGACGGGGTGCTGGCGGTCGATCTCGCGGCCTGCGCGGCGTTCGACGACGGCGAGGTGCGGGCCCGCGCGGTGGCGACCGAAGCGCTCCTGATCCTTGGCGAGCGCGACATGATGACTCCGGTCAAGGGAGGCCTCGCCCTGTCCCGCACGATCCCGGACGCGCGCCATGTCGTGTTCCCCGGCTGCGGCCACACGATGCTCGCCGAGCGCCCCAACGAGACGCTCGACGCGATGCGGGATTTCCTCCTTCCCACCGCGCTATAAAGCGCCATGGACTTCACCCTTCCCCCCGAGCTCGACGACTATCGCCGCCGTGTCCGCGCCTTCGTCGAGGAGCACGTCCTTCCGCTGGAACGGGACCCGGCGAACGCCGACGAGCACGAGAACCTGCGCGAGGACGTGCTGGACGACGTGCGCGCCAGGGTCAAGGCGGAGGGACTCTGGGCGCTCCAGATGCCCAAATCTCGGGGCGGGCAGGGCCTGCCGGTGATCGGCATGGCGGCGTGCTACGAGGAGATGAACCGCTCGATCTACGGCCCGGTCTGCTTCAACTGCGCCGCCCCCGACGACGGCAACATGATGGTGCTGGAGAAGGTCGCGACCGAAGCGCAGAAGGAACGCTGGCTGCAGCCCATCGTCGACGGAAGGGTGCGCTCGTCCTTCGCGATGACCGAGCCGATGCCGGGCTCGGGCTCCGACCCGTCGGCCATGCTGACCACGGCCACGCGCGAGGGCGACGGCTGGGTTATCGACGGCCACAAGTGGTTCATCACCGGAGCGGAATCGGCGCGGCACTTCATCCTGATCGCCCGGACCTCGGACGACCGGCGGCGCGGGCTCTCCGCTTTCCTGTTCGACGCCGACCGGGCCGGCTTCGAGATCGTCCGGCGCATCCCGATCATGGGGCCGGAGGAGCATGGCGGGCATTGCGAGGTCCGCTTCGATCGCATGGAGATCCCCGACGATGACCGGCTGATGGAGGTGGGCGACGGGCTCAAGCTCACCCAGATCCGGCTCGGCACCGCGAGGCTCACCCATTGCATGCGCTGGACCGGGATGGCCAAGCGCGCGCTGGAAGAGACCTTCGACTACATGCGGGAACGCGAGAGCTTCGGTTCGAAACTCGCCGACCACGAGGGCGTCCAGTGGATGCTGGGCGAGGCGGCGATGCAGGTCGATATCGGGCGACTGCTCACCATGCGGGCGGCGGCGCGGCTCGATGCCGGCGACTTCGCGCGCAAGGAAGTCTCGATGGCCAAGGTCGTGGTCTCCGAGGCGCTGCACAACGCGATCGACACGGCGATCCAACTCCTCGGCGCGCGCGGCTATTCCAGGGACACCAAGCTCGAATGGATGTACCGCTACGCCCGCCAGGCCCGGCTGGTGGACGGCGCCTCTGAGGTGCACAAAATGGTGCTGTCCCGCTTCCTGCTCGAAGAGGGGGTCGATTTCTGGAGCTGGCCGTGAGCGAGGCCCTCGCAGAATTCATCCGGGCACGGGCGGGCGCCGATTCGGTCGCCATCGCCAACGAGAAGCGTCTGACCGGCGGGGCGATCCAGGAAAACCGGGCTCTCGATGTCGACATCGCCGGCGGCCCCCATGCCGGCCCGCACGCGCTGGTACTTAGGACCGAAGCAAGAGCCTCGGTCCCGTTGAGTCAGCCGGTCGCCCATCAGTTCGCCTATCTGGAGCTGGCCGGGTCGGTGGGCATGACGGTGCCGGAACCACTCTGGCAGTCCGACGATCCCGGGATAGTCGGCACCCCGTTCTACCTGATGCGCCGGGTCCCCGGGGAGGCGCTCGGCAACCGGGTCGTGCGGCAGGGGCCGAACCCGGCGCTGGCCGAGCGGCTGGGCCGCGAACTCGCGCGGCTTCACACGATCGTCCCGTCACACGAAGCGCCTGTCTTCCTCGGCGCTCCGCCGGACGACCCGGCAGCCGAAAGCATCGCGCTCTACAGGCGATTTCTGGATGCCGAACCGATGCCGCACCCGGCCATCGAATGGGGCTTGCGCTGGTTGGAGACACACCCGGTGGCGCCCGGAGAGATCGTGCTGTGCCACCACGATTTCCGCACCGGCAACTACATGGTGGAAGACGGCCAGCTGACCGGCGTCCTCGACTGGGAATTCGCCGGCTGGTCCGACCCGATGGAGGACGTCGCCTGGTTCTGCGCCAAATGCTGGCGTTTCGGCGCGAACGGGCTGGAGGCGGGCGGGATCGCGGGCCGCACCCCGTTCTACGCCGGCTACGAGGCCGGGAGCGGGCGCCGGATCGACCCCGTGAAAATCCGTTTCTACGAGGTCATGGCGCATATCCGCTGGGCGGTAATCGCGCTCCATCAATGCGGCCGCTACCTGTCGGGCGCGGAGCCGGACCTTGAGCTCGCGCTGATCGGCCGGCGCCTGCCGGAACTCGAATACGAAATCCTCGCCTTGACGGCACCGGGACAGGACCATGCGTGACAAGCCGGACATACACGACCTGCTGGAGACGGCGCGGCGGACGCTGATGGAGGGGCTCTTGCCCAACCTGCCGCCCGAACACCGTTACCGCGCCCATCTGGTCGGCGCGGCGATGGCGACCGCCGCCCGGGAACTCGCCGCCGGGGACGGGGCGGAAGAGGCGGAGCGGGCGGCGCTCGCGCGTATGCTCGGCGAGGACGGCGACCTTGAGACGCTCAACCGGAACTTCGCGGCCCGGCTTCGCGCCGGCGCTCTCGATGGGAGCGAAGAAGCCTACGCGATCCTTACCCGCGTCAACGCCGCCAAGCTCGCCGAGTGCAATCCGGGTTACGAGACCGGCTGACGGCTTCGTTCACGCCGGACGGTAGTGAATCGCGCGCATCGGCGTCGGGTTGAAGTTGTTGCACTTGTTACGCTCCTGCGGGCAGTTCGACATCGCGACCAGCACGTCCCTCTCGGCGGTGAAGTCGACGTAATCTCCCGCCTCGGAGCTCGGCAGCTCGATGGTGAACGTGCCGTCGGCCTGGATCGGGCAGTTCATGAAGACGTTGATGTTGTAGGGGATCTGCTTCCATTCGATCCCCCACGGCGCCAGCGCGGCGGCGAAGTTGTCGCGGCAGTTGGGCGTGTCCTTGACGCCGTAGCGGATCTCGTTGGTGAAGCGCGAGCAAGCGCCGGCGATGATGTCGTGCGTGCCGTTGGTGTCGGCGGTCATCGTCATCAGCGGGCTGGCCTCGTCGGAATAGAGCGTGTAACCGACCCCGGGGAACACCTGGTTGTTGAGCAGGAGCGTGTTGTGGGGAGAGAGCTTTTCTTCGAGGCGGTGCAGGTCGAAGCAGAGAAAATCGGCCACCTGCTGACCCTCGACGTCGACGATGCGATACACCTCGCCCTTCCTGACTTCGCACGCGTGATGGCCGCGCGCGTCGATCACCTTGTCCTCGACCACGGTTCCGGGAACCGCGCCGGCATCGGTGCCCATGTCTGCCTCCCTGGCAATGTCGGATGGGGAAGGGTGGCACGGACCGGGCGGCGCGTCCAATCCGGAGGGGGTTTCGGGGGCGAAAGCGTGGTGTAATCTCGTTTCGAAGCCGCCGGGGAGGAGGCGATGCCGGAACCGACCAGAGAGGAAATCGCCGGGCTGATCCGGCCGGGGCGGGTGCATCGCCGGGTCTACGCCGATCCCGGGATTTTCGACATCGAGATGGAGCGCATCTTCGAGCGCGCCTGGATCTATGTCGGGCATGAGAGCCAGGTAAGGGCGCCGGGCGATTTCGTTCGAACCCGGATCGGCCGGCGGCCGATGGTCATGGTGCGCCACGACGACGGCGGCATCCGTGTGATCCACAACCAGTGCGCCCATCGCGGGGCGATGGTGGTGGCAAAGGACAGCGGCAACGCGAAGCAATTCGAGTGCTGCTACCACGGCTGGACATACGCCACCGACGGAAGACTGATCCATGTGCCGCTCAGGCACGGTTACCCCGCGCATTTCGATCCGGACGACCCGGGGACGGCGATGGTCGCGGCGCCACGCGTGGACAGCTATCGCGGCTTCATCTTCGCCTCGCTCGCCGCGGACGGCCAATCGCTGGCCGATTTCCTCGGCTACATGACGACCTCCTTCGACGACATGGTCGACCGGTCGCCGGAGAACGAGATCGAAATCGCGGGCGGGGTGTTCAAGCACGCCTATGACGGCAACTGGAAGCTCTATCTGGAGAATCTGTGCGACGCGGCGCACCCGATCTTCGTCCACCGGTCCTCCATCGATGCCGCGAAGGCGCAGGACGACGCGGCGCACAGCACCGGCGCGGGGGAGATCGCGGTACGCCAGATGCGCCAGAACGGGGCGCCGCACGAGTTCTGGCGCGAGCAGGTGGGGATCTGGACCTATCCCGGCGGGCACGCCTTTCTCGGCGATTATCACGACGACGAGAAGCTGGTCGCGGCCAGGGGCGATCCGGTATTCGCCGAGTATCTGGCGGAGCTCGAAGCCAGGAAGGGGGCGGAGGAGACCCGGCGAATCATGGAGGTGACGCGCTGGAACTCCAACGTCTGGCCCAATCTCTCCTTCATGAGCCAGTTCCGCCAGCTTCGCGTGGTCCACCCGATCGCGGTCGACCGGACGGAGGTCTACACCTACGCGTTCCGGCTCAAGGGCGCGCCGGCGAAGATGTTCGAGGACACGATCGCGTTCGCCAACGTCACCAACGGAACCGGCTCGCCGGTCCTGACCGACGATCTCGAGATTTACGGGCGGATCGGCACCGGCATCACCTCCGCCGGTGCCGAGTGGATCGAGGTGGGTCGCGGCTACGAAACCGACCGGCCGGACGGCAAGGGCGGCGTCGAGGGCGTGGATTCGACTAGCGAAGTCTATATCCGGAACATGTACGACGTTTGGCTCGGCTACATGGCGGCGCCGTGAGCAGGCTCGCTTCCCAGGAGATCGAGAGCTTCCTGATCGCCGAGGCCCGCCTGCTGGACGAGCGCCGCTGGGAAGACTGGCTTGCGCTGTTCACCGACAACGGCTGGTACTGGGTGCCGCTTGAGGAGGGACAGGCGAACCCGCGGGAGGTCGTCTCGCTGATCTACGACGACCGGCGGCTGCTGGAGACCCGCATCCGCCGACTCGCCGAGGCCGCTCTGCACGCCCAGACCCCGGTCTCCCGAACCAGCCGTATCGTCGCCAACCCCACCGTCGAGGCGGAGGGCGGGGACGAGATCACCGTCCGCGCCAAGTTCGAGATGGTCGAGTCCCGCCGCGACGTGCGCCGCGTCTTCGCCGGGACCACCTGGCACCGGCTGCTGAGGGCGGGTGACGGCTTCAGGATCCGCTGGAAACGGGTCGATCTGGTCGACTGCGACGCCGTGCACGACGGGATCAGCGTGCCGTTCTAGCGCCTCCCGAACAGGCGCTCGATATCGGCGAGCTTGAGTTCGACATAGGTGGGTCGGCCGTGGTTGCATTGGCCCGAGCCCGGCGTGGCTTCCATCTGGCGGAGGAGCGCGTTCATCTCGTCGGCGGTCAACCGCCTGCCGGCGCGGACACTGCCGTGGCAGGCCATCGTCGAACACACCTCGTCGAGCCGTTCCCTGAGCGCGAGCCCGGTGCCGTGCTCGGCAAGCTCGTCGGCGAGATCGCGCACGAGACCGTCCGCCTCGCTCACGCCGAGCAACGCCGGAACCGCGCGGACGATGACCGCCCCCGGTCCGAAACGTTCCAGCACGAGACCGAGCTCGGCAAGCTCGTCCGCCCGGCCGGCGACCCGGTCCGCCGCCGCCTCGTCGAGCTCCACCACCTCGGGAATCAGGAGTTCCTGGCGGTCCGCGCCGCCCTCGCCAACCGCCGCCTTGATCCGCTCGTAGACGATCCGCTCATGCGCGGCGTGCTGGTCGACGATGACGATACCGTCCTCGGTCTGGGCGACGACATAGGTGCCGTGAAGCTGGGCGCGGGCCGCGCCGAGGGGATAGGACGGATCGTGCGCCGCCGCCTCTTCCGTCTGCGTCGCGGCCGCGGGCGCGAAATCCTGTCCCGACGGTTGCAGCGGGGCCTGGAACCGGGCGGCGGTTTCGGCGAGATGGCCCGTCACCGGCGCGGGCGAATTCGGCGGGTAGGCGGGTTGAAATTTGCCGAGAGCGTAATCGGAGACAGTGGACGATGCACGATGTCCGGCTCCGGCAAGCGCATGTTTCAGCGCTCCCACGATCAGCCCCCGGACAAGACCGGCATCGCGGAACCGCACCTCCGTCTTGGCCGGATGCACGTTGACGTCGACCAGCTCGTGCGGGACTTCGAGGCGGAGCACCACGAGCGGGTGCCGGTCGCGGGCGAGAAGATCGGTATAGGCCGCGCGGATCGCGCCGGAGAACAGCCGGTCCTGCACCGGACGGCCATTGACGAAGACGAACTGGGACTGGGCGTTGCCGCGGTTGAGCGTCGGCAGACCCGCCCGGCCGGCGAGCCTCAGCCCCTCGCGTTCGGCCTCGATGACGACGGAGTTCTCGACGAAATCGCCGCCCATCACCTGGACCAGGCGCCCGGCATCCGCGTCGAGGATGTCCCCGGTCCCGGCGTCGTATCTCAAGTGGGTCCGGTCTTCGCTCGCGAGCGTAAAGCCTATTCCCGGCTCGGCGAGAGAGAGCCGGCGCACCGCGTCGATCGCGTGGCGAAGCTCGGACCGCGCGGTCTTGAGGAATTTGAGCCGGGCGGGCGTCGCGTAGAAGAGGTCGCGGACCTCGACCCGCGTGCCCCCGGCGAGCGGGGCGGGGCGAACCTCCCCGATCGCTCCGCCTTCGACCGAAATCGCGTAGCCCTCGCCAGCACCTTCCGCGCGGCTCGCTATGGAGAGCCGGCTGACCGAGCCGATCGAGGGCAGCGCCTCGCCGCGGAAGCCGAGCGTGCCGATCCGCGACAGGTCGTCGTTGGGGAGCTTGGAGGTCGCGTGTCGCTCGACCGCGAGCGCGAGCTCGTCCGCGGTCATGCCGCAGCCGTCGTCGGAGACCGCGATCAGCGCCTTGCCGCCGTCGCGCAACACGACTTCGATCCGCCCCGCGCCGGCGTCGATGGCGTTCTCGACCAGCTCCTTGACCGCCGAGGATGGACGTTCGACCACCTCGCCCGCGGCGATCCGGTTGACCAGCGTCGGCGGCAGGCGCCGGATGGTCATGTCGCCCTCGGAGGCTTAGCGGCGAGATACGAGCGGGCCAGGATCTTTCCCTCCTCCACGGCGGGCTGGTCGAACGCATCGATACCGAGCAGATGGGCTGCGATCATGGTTTCCAGCATGAAGTGCATCATCAGCGCGCCCATCGCCCTTTCGTCGAGTCTGGGGAGCGAAACCAAGCGTGTCGGCCGGCCGTTCCGCGCCAGCGTCTCGGCGGTCGCCCGCTGCTCGGCATCCATCAGATCGCCGATCGTACGACCTCTTATATAGGAAAGCCCGGGATCGGCGGCGAGCGCGGCGGGCACTTCGGCGCCGAGCCCGCCCCGTTCGAGCGTCACCAGCGTGAACAGCTTGTCCGCCGGCCCGTCGAGCCAGAGTTGCAGCTGGCTGTGCTGATCGACCGTGCCCATCGCATCGATCGGGGTGATCCCGGTGCCGTCCTTGCCGAGGCTCTCCGCCCAGAGTTGGCGAAACCAGAGCGCGAAAGCGGAAAGCGCGTCGGCATAGGGCATCAACACGGTCTGGGCGATCCCGCGGGTGCGGAGCGCCGCGACCGCCAGCGCGGCCCCCTCGGCGGCCGGAACCGGATCGGGAGCCGCGCCGGCGAGCACGGGATCGAGTATCGCCGTTGCGCCCTCCCTTACCGCCGCCGCATCGAGCCCCGCAATCGTCGCGGGCAACAGACCGGCCGCGGACAGTACCGAGTAGCGCCCGCCGATCCCGGGATCGCAGTCGAGCACCGTGATGCCGTGCGTCGCGGCGATGCGGCGCAGCGCGCTGTCTCCGGGCTGGGTTACCGCGGTTACTCGCGCACCGGCATCGAGCCCGCCCCGGTCGAGCGCATCCAGCACGACGAGAAGTTGTACGACGGTCTCCGCCGTCTCGCCCGATTTCGATACGGCGAGCCAGCCGGTGCGCCGGAGATCGAGGACCGCGAACAAGGCCTCCCACGTATCCGGATCGACGTTGTCCATGAAGCGAAGTCGGGGAGTGCCGGGGGGCGGGCCGAAGCCCCGATCGGCGAGCGCATGGAGGGCCCTCCCGCCGAGGCTTGAGCCGCCCGTACCCAGCACCACGACCTCGTCGAAGTTCGACCTGTAGCGTTCGGCGAGCCGGGTAAATCCGTCGAGATCGGAGCGCTGGCGCGGCAGGCGGAGCAGCGGCAGGCCGCCGTCGGCATGGGCCTGCCTGATCGCTTCCAGCCCGGAAGCCGTCGCCTCCAGCGCGGACTCGAAATCGCCGCTATCCAGACCGCGCGGACCGATGGCCTCCGCGAAGCAGGAAGTCAGATCCTGGGTATAGGGCATCGGGTCGTCATTACCGCAGGCGCGCGTTCGATCATAGCCCTCGTCGGAGAGCCGGAATACGGTGAGGCGCTACGGTGTCGATTCGAGACCCTCGGGGCTGCCCACCACGACGATGGTGAGCTTGTCGGGCGATAGCAGCCGACGTGCGACCCGCCGGATATCGGAGACGGTGACCGCTCCGATCAGCGCCGGGCGCCGTTCGATATAGTCGATTCCAAGCTTGCTCGCCTGGATCGCAACCAGCATGCGGGCGATGCTGCGTGTGGAATCGAGGCGCAACGGGAAGGAACCGTTGATGTAGCGCTTGGCCGCCGCAAGATCGCCTTCGCCGACCCCGTCGCGCGCCATCCGCTCCCATTCGCCGCGCACGAGATCGAGGGCGGCCTTGACGCGCGCATTCGCGGTCGCGAGCTGGCCCACGATCGTCCCGGCCCGGTCGCGCAGCGAGAGATAGGTGTGAACCGAGTAGACGAGGCCCCTCTTTTCGCGGATCTCCTCGTTGAGACGCGAGGTGCGCCCGCCGCCGAGCAGGTGGTTCATGACATAGGCGGCGTAGTAATCGGGATCGTCGCGCTTCACCCCGGCCTGACCGAAGACGACGACGCTCTGTGGAAGTGGTTTCCGGACGATCTCCATCCTGCCCCCGGCAGCGGGTGCGGGATCGGGAATGTCGGCGGGCGCGCCCGAAGCGGGCAGACCTCCGAAGACTTCGTCGAGCCTCCGAGCCAACTCGTTCGCGGAAATGTCGCCGGCCACGCCGACCACCAGACCGTCACGGACCAGACGTTCGCGGACGAAGCGCCGCATGTCCTCGATGGAGATCGCGGCGACTGTCCGCCGCGTTCCGGCCAGCGGCCTCGCATAGGGGTGGTCGCCAAACACGAGCCGGGACCACGTGCGTCCCGCGATTCTGCGGGGGTTGTCCTTGCCGCTCTCGATACCGGCGACGATCTGGCGGCGGATGCGTTCGACCGGCTCCGCATCGAAACGCGGGGCGGTGAGCGCCTTCCGGAGCAAGGCGAAGGCGCGCGTCCGGTGTTCGCTCAACGTCCTGAGCGAGCCGTGAAAACGCTCTCTTCCGGCGTCGAAGCCGATCGACGCGACGATATCGTCGAGGACTCCCTGGAAGGCCTGCGAGTCGAGGTCGTCGGCGCCCTCGTCGAGCAGCGCAGAAACCATATTGGCGAGGCCGGTCTTGTCGCTGGGATCCAGCGCCCCGCCGCCTCGAAACGAAAACCGGAAGCTGATCACGGGAACCGATTTGTCCTCGACCAGCCAGGCCTCGATCCCGCCGGGCGAGCGGACGCGCTGAATCTCGGTGGCCGTCGCCGGCCAAATGGCGGCGATGGCAAGGATCAGCGCTCCCAGACAGGATCGCAGTTCGACTCGCATCCGCCGCCGCCCCTAGTCCGGAGTACCGGGAAGCAGGACGGCGGTGACCGAACGCCGCTCCACGAAGACCGCGCGGGCGGCGTCCAGTACTTGTGCCGCGGTGACCGCCTGAACCCGTTCCGGCCACGCCTCGACATCGGCGATCGTCTGGCCCGTTACCAGCGCCCGGCCGATTACGCGAGGCGCGGCCCGCAGACCGTCGCGGGCATAGATCGCGCTCGCACGCATCGTCCGTTTGCTGCGCGCGAGCTCGGCCCCGGTGACCCCGTGTTCGAGGACCTGTTCGATCTCCGCTTTAAGCAGAGCTTCGAGCCTGGCGATGTCGCCGCCCGCCAACGCGGAAGCCGAGACGGAGAACTCGCCGATATCGAGTGCGGTCCCGAGATAGCCGACGCTTGCGCCCGATGCGGCCTTTTCCTCGATCACGAGGCGGCGGTAGAGACGGCTGGTGCTTCCTCCGCCCAGGATGTCGGACAGCAACAGGAGCGGATAGGCGTGCCGAGTCTCGCCGGCGGAGTAGCTGGGCGCCCGAAAGGTTATCGAGATGCTCGGCACATGTACGCGCGGGCTCTTCATCGTGACCCGCTTGGCGGCCAGCTGATCGGGTTCTACCGGCCGAACGCGCTCCGGCAAAGTTCTCCGGGGGATCGGCCCGTAATGTTTCTCAGCAAGGCGGCGCACCTCGGCGGTGGTGGCGTCTCCTGAGACGATCAGGATCGCGTTGTTGGGCGCGTAGTGACGGCGATAGAAGGCGAGTGCGTCTTGCGTCGTCAGCCCGTCGATCTCGCGCTTCCAGCCGATTACCGGGATCCTGTAGGGGTGACGCAGATAGGTGACCGCGCGGCGGCGTTCGTAGAGCTGGGCGGACGGGCTGTTGCCGGTGCGCTGACGCCGTTCCTCCTGGACCACGCCCCGCTCGGGCGCGACCTTTTCGTCGGTCAGACGAAGATTGACCATCCGGTCCGCTTCCATCCGCATGACCAGCTCCAGCTTGTCGCTCGCGACGCGCTGGACGTAGGCGGTGTAGTCCTGGCTCGTGAAGGCGTTGTCCGAACCCCCGTTCGCGGCGACGATCTTCGAGAATTCGCCGGACGGCACGGTGGGCGTTCCCTTGAACATAAGGTGCTCGAGAAAATGGGCGATACCCGACTTGCCGGGCGGCTCGTCGGCAGCGCCGACCTTGTACCAGACCATCTGAACGACGATCGGCGCGCGCGCGTTCTCGACCACGACGACCTGAAGCCCGTTGTCCAGGGCAAAGGTCTCGGGGTTGAAGACCGCCGCCTGTAGGGGAACCCCGGCGACCGACACGGCGACCAGCAAGGCGGCACAGGCGAGTGCGGAGCCTCGCATGGCCGGGCGTCTACGCGGCGCTGGGCGGGCCCGCCGGCGGTCGATCAGTTGAACAGACCCTTGAGGAAACCGCTCTCCCGGCGCTCGATCGTCGGCGTGCTGCCGGCGGACGGCGGCTTGCCAAGCGCCTGGTTGGACTGCAGGCGTTGCGCTTCCTTCCTGGCATCGACAACCTCGCCCGGGCGCTCGGGTTCGCGCCAGAATACGATCTTGTCGACGAAACCCGTCCCGGAGTCTGCAAGTGCCGCGGATTCGGCGTTGACCTTGCTCCGGATGCCGGTCTCGGCCTGGCCCGCGCCGGCGCGCTGAAGGAGCGCGCTCTCGGCGGGCGAGGTCTCTCCGGTCGGAGCCGCGCTGGTGGAGGCGCTCCGGACCAGCGTCTGCCGCACCTCGTCCCTGATTTCGGCTTCCTGAGGCCTCCGGGCGCCAGGAGTCGGGGGACGAAGATTGAAGTCGGGGGGCAATGCCAGCGGCGCCCGGGTCACGACGGCGAATTCGTCGGGTGGCTCGTTGCCGAGCCCGATGCTCTGGCGCATCTCCTCGCCGCACCCGGCGACTCCCGCCACGGCGAGAACCCCCAAAAGCGCAGGGATTTTGCCGGCCAACTTCATTCAAGACGCCTCTTGTCTACTTTCCCGTCGGGCCCGACACGGTACGGTCAGTCCGCTTTCCGATCAAGCTTCCATAAAGAACGATCGCCACACCGACGGTGATTGCGCTGTCCGCCAGGTTGAACGCCGGCCAATGATATGCGCCCACGTGAAAGTCCAGGAAATCGACCACGTGACCCAGCGAGAGCCTGTCGATCAGATTGCCCGCCGCGCCGCCGGCGATCAGGCCCAGCGCAAGGCCGAGCGGGCGTTCCCGGGTACGCCACATCCAGACCAGAAGCCCGGCGATCACGACGGCGGTGAAGCCCGACAGGAGCCACGGACCCCAGGGCGAATCGGTCTGAAACAGGCCGAAACTCGCACCGCGGTTATAGACCAGGACCAGATCGAAGAACGGAGTCACCGTCAGCTTGTGGCCGATACCCTGGAGCCACTCCAGCATCGCCCACTTGGTGGCCTGATCGGCGAGCGCCACGGCGAATGCGGTCAGCAGCCCGGCCCGCGGCATGGGGTCGGCCACGGAAGCTATTCGGCGGCGGCGCCGAACTGCCCAACAGCGTCGGCGCAGCGTTCGCAGATATCGGAGTGATTCGGCAGCGTCCCGACCTCCGGCAGAATCTTCCAGCAACGCTCGCATTTCCGGCCCGAGGCGAGCCGGACGACCACACCGATGCCGGGGGTCTCGGGCAGGGTGAATGCGTCGGCCGGAACCGTACCCGCGGTGACCGTCGCGTCCGAGGTGATGGCGATTTCGTCGAACCCGAGACCTTCCAGCACTTCGGCCGTGTCCGGGTCCACGAAGATTTCGGGATGCGCCTGCAGGCTGGAGCCGATGCGTTTTTCCCCGCGTTCCCGCTCCAGCGCGCCGGTGACCACGCGGCGGACGGTGCGCACGGTCTTCCAGCGCGCGGCGATCGCATCCGCGCGCCACGAGCCGGGAATCTCCGGAAACAGGCGAAGATGCACGCTGTCGGCATCCTCCCCGAAGCGCGTGAGCCACGCCTCTTCCGCGGTGAAGCAGAGGATCGGCGCCAACCACGCGGTCAGGCAGGAGAACAGCGCATCGAGCACCGTCCGCGCCGCGCGACGGACCGGATCGTCGCGCCGGCCGCAATAGAGCGCATCCTTCCGGATATCGAAATAGAACGCCGACAGCTCGATCGCGCAGAAATTGTGCAGCGCCGTGAACAGCGGGTGGAAATCGAACTCGCCGAACCCGGCGCGCACCTCGCGGTCCAGCTCATACAGGCGATGCAGCACCCAGCGCTCAAGCTCCGGCATCGCCTCGGCCGACACCCTCTCGCGCTCGTCGAACTCGGCGAGGTTGCCGAGCATGTAGCGCAGCGTGTTGCGGATCCGCCGATAGGCCTCCACGTTCTGGTCGATAATGTGCTCGCCGATCCGGAGATCGGCGGAGTAGTCGGAAGCGACCACCCAGAGGCGGAGAATGTCCGCGCCGAACCTGGCGATCACCTCCTGCGGGGCGACGACGTTGCCGAGCGATTTCGACATCTTCCGGCCCTGCTCGTCGAGCACGAAGCCGTGGGTGAGCACCGCTTCGTAGGGCGCGCTTCCCCGCGTCCCGCAGGCTTCGAGCAGCGAGGAATGGAACCAGCCGCGATGCTGGTCGGAACCTTCGAGATAGAGCGAGGCGGGCCAGACGAGGTCGTCCCGCGTTTCCAGGGTGAAGCTGTGGGTCGAGCCCGAATCGAACCAGACGTCGAGGATATCCGTGACCTGCTCGTAATCGGCGGGATCGCGGTCGTCGCCAAGGAAGCGCTCGGGCGGGCTCTCGAACCAGGCGTCCGCACCCTCCTCCTCGACCGCCGCGACGACCCGTTCCAGCACCGTTTCGTCGCGCAGCGGCTCGCCGGTTTTCTTGTGGACGAACACCGCGATCGGCACCCCCCAGGCGCGCTGGCGAGAGACGCACCAGTCGGGACGGGCGGCGATCATGCCCTCCAGCCGGTTGCGCCCCGACTCGGGGTAGAACGCGGTACGGGCGATCGCGTCGAGCGCCTTCCGGCGGAGCGCGTTCTCCGCCATTCCAATGAACCATTGCGGCGTGTTGCGGAAGATCAGGGGTTTCTTCGAGCGCCACGAATGCGGGTAGGCGTGGACCAGGGTGCCGCGCGCCATGAGTTTCCCGGCTTCCGCGATGGCGCCGGCGACCGCGCCGTCCACCTTGTAGACGTGCTGCCCGGCGAACAGCGGAACGTGATCGTAGAACAGGCCGTCGTCTCCGATGGTGCGCGGGATCTCGAGCCCGTGCGCCCGCCCCACCTCGAAATCCTCGCTGCCGTGGCCGGGCGCGGTATGGACGAGCCCGGTGCCCTGCTCCACGGTGACGTGATCGCCCGGCAGGAGTGGCACGTCGAAGTCGTAGCCCCGGCCGTCGAGCGGATGCCGGCAAACGGTTCCCGCGAGGTCGCGGCCGGCGAGATCGGCAATCCTGTTCGTCCCGGTTACGCCGGTCTCGGCGAAGACCTGATCGCTCAGCGCCTGGGCGAGAAGCACCCTTTCGCCGGCGACGGCGCGACTGTCCGCCGTCGTCTCCGTTACTTCGTAGACCGCGTAGCCCATGTCCTCGCCGTAGGCGATGGCGCGATTGCCCGGAATGGTCCAGGGCGTCGTCGTCCAGATCACCGCCGAGGCGCCGGCAAGCGCCTCCAGGTTCGTCCCGGCCACGGGGAAACGCACGTGGACGGTGGTCGACTCGTGATCGAGATACTCGACCTCGGC
The DNA here is from genome assembly GCA_965202835.1 of Alphaproteobacteria bacterium. Taxonomy (GTDB): domain Bacteria; phylum Pseudomonadota; class Alphaproteobacteria; order MPNO01; family MPNO01; genus MPNO01. Next base: position 1,043,754 of record CBDBCA010000006.1, read on the forward strand.
CTCGGCGAGCGCGGTCTTTTCGACCACCGACCAGAGGACCGGCTTGGCTCCGAGATAGAGCCCGCCATTCATCAGGAACTTGCCGAGCTCGCGAACGATCTGCGCCTCGGCTTCATAGGACATGGTGGTATAGGGATTTTCCCAGTCGCCGAGGATGCCGAGCCGTTCGAATTCCTCGCGTTGCACGTCGATCCAGTGCGCGGCGAACTCCCGACATTCGCGGCGGAACTCGATCAGCGGCACCTCATCCTTGTCGCGGCCCTCGGTCCGGTATTTTTCCTCGATCGTCCATTCGATGGGCAGCCCGTGGCAGTCCCATCCGGGCACATAGTTGGCGTCCCGCCCGAGCATCTGTTGCGAGCGGTTGATGACGTCCTTGAGGATCTTGTTGAGGGCATGCCCGATATGGAGATGACCGTTGGCATAGGGCGGCCCGTCATGGAGGATGAACTTCTCGCGGCCCCTGGCGGACTCGCGCAACCGGCGGAAAAGATCGTCCTCCTGCCAGCGTTCGAGGATCGCGGGCTCGCGCTGCGGCAGTCTGGCGCGCATGCCGAACTCGGTCTTGGGCAGGAAGACGGTCGCGCGATAATCGGTCGTCATCTCGGGGCTCTGGGGTCGCCGGAGTCGATGGAAGCGAGAAGCTCTCGAGCGGCCAGGCTGTCCTTGGAGATCTGGTCGCGAAGCTGGTCCAGCCCGTCGAACTTGCGCTCCGGCCGGATATACTCGACCAGCGCCACCCTCAGCAAGCGTCCGTAGACGTCCCGGTCGAAATCGAAAATATGCGTTTCGAGACCGACCGCCGTGCCTCCGACGGTCGGACGGATACCGAGATTGGCGCAGCCGGGGTGCCAGACCGTGCCGCCGTCTTCCTCTACCCCGGCCCAGACGGCGTAGACCCCGAGCGCGGGGCGGACCGTCTCGGCGAGCGCGAGGTTGGCGGTGGGAAAGCCGAGCAGCCGCCCGCGCTTGTCGCCCTGGCGCACCCGGCCCTCTATCTCCCAGCAGCGGCCGAGCTGCGCCGCCGCCGCGCCCGGTTTGCCGTCACGCAGGCAGGCACGGATATTGGTGGAGGAATATACCGTCTCTCCCCAGCCGGTGACCGGTTCGACGACCTCGAACCCGACGCCCGCGCCCCTGGCCCAGCGCGCAAGCGTCTCGACATTGCCTCGACGGTCGTGACCGAAGACGAAGTCGTAGCCGATTGCCAGGTGGCGGGCCGCGAGGCCTTTCGCGAGAACGTCCTCGATGAACGTTTCGGGCGCGACTCTCGCCATCGCCGCGTCGAAGCGGAGCGCCAGCAGGGTATCGACGCCGAGCGATTCGAAGCGGCGCGCCTTCGATCGCAGCGGCGTCAACTGAAAAGGCGGCTCCCCGGGCCGGAAGAAGCGCCGGGGATGCGGCTCGAACGTCACCACCGCCAGCGGCGCGTCCAGGTCGCGGGCCGCCGCCGCGGCGACGCCGATCACGGCCTCGTGGCCGCGGTGGACGCCGTCGAAATTCCCGATGGTCACGGCGGCCCCCCGCGCGCTGTCGGGTATGGCGGACGGATGACGAACGATGCGCATTGCGGCGCTTACCTATCGGCGAGCGATTCAGGTGTCAAACCGCTCGCCCGGCAACGGGGGATTTCTCGAATCGTCCGGCGAAATCGCTATCATCCCGCACCCGCATGACCGACAGGAGAACGCGATGACCGAGACCCCTCCGATGACCCCCGGCACTTTCGGCTGGAACGAGCTGGTGACCACCGATACCGACGCCTGCAAGGCGTTCTTTACCGAATTGATGGGGTGGACCACCGACGCGAACCAGATGGAGGATGGCGGCACCTATACCTTCTTCAAGCAGGGCGACCGCCCGGTCGGGGGCATGATGTCGATGCAGTCTTTGGGCCTGAAGGATGTCCCGTCCCACTGGATGGCCTATCTGACGGTGGAGAACGTCGATGCGGCCTGCGCGAGATGCAGGGAACTCGGCGGCGCGATCGTCATGGAGCCGATGGACGTGCCGGGAATCGGCCGTTTCGCCATCATTACCGATCCTTCCGGGGCGGCGCTCGGTCTCGCCCAGTATTTTTCTTCATAAAGTCCGGGCGTTCCTTTTCCGGGCGTGCCCGTGCTATACTGAGGGAACCCGGGAGAGGACAACGCGCCTCTTTCCGTTCGATTCGGTAACAAGGCGGGAGACGGCAAGGCCGTGGAAGTTCTTGTACGCGACAACGACGTCGATCAGGCGCTGCGGGCGCTCAAGAAGAAAATGCAGCGCGAGGGCATTTTCCGCGAGATGAAGATGCGGCGCTCATACGAAAAACCTTCCGAACGACGCGCGCGGGAGAAAGCCGAAGCGATCCGCCGCGCCCGAAAGCTCGAAAGAAAACGCCTGGAGCGCGAGGGCTACTAGGTCCCCGGCGCGCCCGTGGCTGAACGAAGGCCGCCTCGCGCGGCCTTTTCCATGCCATCCGCCACGGCCGGCGGGCTGGCGGCAATTCCGACACGACACTATAGTCCCGGCCATGTCGGAGGCCGTGACTTGGACGCGGGACAAGGCGCTTGCGCTGTTCTCGCTCCCCTTCAATGACCTGATCTTTCAGGCGCAGGCGGTCCACCGCCGCCATTTCGATCCCAACCGGGTCCAGGTCTCGACGCTGCTCAGCATCAAGACCGGCGGCTGCCCGGAGAACTGCGCCTATTGCCCGCAAAGCGCCCATTTCGATACCGGCGTGGAGAACGAGCGCCTGATGCCGCTCGCTGACGTCCTCGACGCCGCCCGTGAAGCCGGGGCGGCGGGGGCGACGCGGTTCTGCATGGGGGCGGCATGGCGCGGCCCGAACGACCGCGATCTCGACGCGGTCGAGGCGATGATCTCGGGCGTCAAGGAAATCGGGTTGGAGACCTGTGCCACGCTCGGCCTTCTGGAGCCGGGACAGGCCGAGCGCCTGCGCGCGGCCGGGCTCGACTTCTACAATCACAACATCGATACGTCGGAAAGGTATTACGGCGAGATCATAACTACCCGCCGCTACGAAGACCGGCTCGACACTCTCGCCAAGGTGCGCGAGGCGGGCATCGCGGTCTGCTGCGGCGGCATTCTGGGGATGGGCGAGACCCGCGAGGACCGGGCCGAGATGCTGGTCGCTCTGGCGACGCTCCCCGAACCGCCGGAAAGCGTGCCGATCAACCGGCTCGTCGCGGTCGCGGGAACGCCGCTCGCGAACGCGCCGGAGCTGGACCCGCTGGAGTTCGTCCGCACCATCGCCGTCGCGAGGATCATGATGCCGCGCTCCATGGTGCGGCTTTCCGCCGGACGTCTGGAAATGGACGACGCGACGCAGGCGCTCTGCTTCCTCGCCGGAGCTAATTCGATCTTCCATGGCGAGCGCCTTCTGACGACGCCCAACCCCGCCGTCCCGGAGGACCGGGGCCTGTTCGACCGGCTCGGGATCGAACCGATGGAACCGGCCGGCCACGCCGGTGGCTGAAACAACCGGGAACCTCTGGTTCCCGTACACGCCGATGAAGGGTCTGCCTCCGCCGCTTCAGGCGGTCGGCACGCAAGGGACGCGAATCCTGCTCGCCGACGGACGCGAGCTGATCGACGGCATCGCGTCGTGGTGGACGGCGTGTCACGGCTACAACCACCCCCATATCGTCGCGGCAATGGAAGCGCAGCTGGGCGCGATGCCGCATGTGATGTTCGGCGGCATGGTGCACGAGCCGGCGATGCGCCTCGCGCGGCGATTGGCGGGTCTGTTGGGGCAGGACCTCAACCACGTATTCTTCAGCGACTCGGGGTCGGTCTCGGTGGAGATCGGGCTCAAGATGGCGATTCAGTACTGGCGAAACTCCGGCGTCGAGGGGCGCGACCGGTTCGTTTGTTTCCGCGGCGCCTATCACGGCGACACGCTGGGCGCGATGTCGGTCTGCGATCCGGAGGACGGGATGCACCGGCTGCTCGGCAATTATGTGCCGTCGCAGATCGTGCTCGACCTGCCTCTCGGCCGCGCCGGGCTCGAGGCATTCGAGAGGGCGGTCGCGCGCCACGCCGGCGAGATCGCAGCCGTCGTCATCGAGCCGCTGGTGCAGGCGGCGGGCGGCATGCGCTTTCATCCGCCGGAAACCCTCGCCGCCGTCGCCGATGTCTGCCGCGAACATGGGCAATTGCTGATCCTGGACGAGATCGCGACCGGGTTCGGTCGGACGGGGACGATGTTCGCCTTCGGGCAGGCGGAGATCTCGCCGGATATCGTCTGTCTCTCCAAGGCGCTTACCGGCGGCACGATGGGCCTCGCGGCGACGGTCGCCAACGAGCGGGTCTATTCCGCGTTCGACAGCGAGGATCCGAAGCGGGCGCTGATGCACGGCCCGACCTTCATGGCGAACCCGCTCGGCTGCGCCGCGGCGAACGCCTCGCTCGACCTCTTCGAGCGCGAGCCCAGGCTGGAGCAGGCGCGCGGGATCGAGGCCCATCTGCGCGAATCCCTGGAGCCCTGCCGCGCCATGCCCCGAGTCGTCGATGTCCGGGTGCTGGGCGCGGTGGGCGTCGTGGAACTCGACCGGATCGACGATCTCGCGGGCATGCGTATGCGCTTCGTGGATGAGGGCGTCTGGATCCGGCCGCTGGAAAATGTCGTCTACCTGATGCCGCCGCTCGTCGTCCCCCCGGAAGAACTCGACATCCTTGCCGGCGCGATACGCCGGGTGGTCGGCGAACTCGCCTAAACGGGCGGCGGTAGGTCGGCCGTTTTCATCGCTTCGACCTGGCGCGCGGCCAGCGCGTCCGCGTCGAAGCCGGCGATCAGGTCGTGGAACATCCGGTACCAGTTGATCTCGGCCCTGAGATGCATGAAGACCGAGCCCAGCCCGATCGCGGCGCGGTCCATCAGCACGAATTCGCGCGGCGGACGCACCCCGCCGAGCCGGCGCAGCTCCCCGTGGACCTTCCCGGCGACCCTGGCGCCGTACACGGTGTCGTTGGAGCCCTGGATGAGGCGAGGCTTGTCCTCCAATAGCGGCGCGTAGAGGAAGGATGCCCACACGTTGAGGGTGTCGATCATCTCGTTGGACAAGCCGGCGAAGCCCCAGCTCTCATAGGCGTGGACCGCGAGCGCCCGGTCGTCACGGGCGATGGCGTCGTAGAGATCGATCACGCCCTTGACGAATTTCGGCGAGAAAATCCGGATGCAGCCGAAATCGAGCAGGTTCACCGAGCAGTCCGGGCGAACGGTGTAGTTCCCGAGATGCGGGTCGCCGTGGATGACTCCGTAGTAGTAGAACGGGACGTACCAGGCCCGGAACATGGCATGCGCGACCCGGTTGCGAACCTCCAGGTCCTCGTCCGCGACCTCCAGCAGCCTGCGTCCGTCGAGCCAGGTCATCGTCAGCAGCCGTTTGGTCGACAGGCCGATGACGGGTTCGGGCACGTGCACGCCCTCCTCCTCGGCGTGCATCAGCCGGTAGAGCTCCATGTGCCGAAGCTCGCGGTCGTAATCGACCTCTTCGCGCAGCCGGGCCGCGATCTCGGCCTGCACCTCGCGTGGATCGACTGCCCTGTCGTAGCGCTGGTAGACGGCGAACACGACACGGAGTTGGCGCAAATCGGCTTCGACGGCGGAGGCCATGTCGGGGTACTGGAGCTTGCAGGCGAGGTCCCGCCCGTCGAGCCCGACCGCGCGGTGCACCTGGCCGAGCGAGGCGGCGGCGGCGGCCTTGCGTTCGAAGCCGGCAAATTGTTCTTCCCAGCCGGCGCCCAGCTCGGCGGTCATCCGGCGCCGCACGAAGAGCCAGCCCATCGGCGGTGCGTTGGCCTGCAGCTCGCCAAGCTGGTCGGTGTATTCCGTCGGCAATATGTCGGGAACGGTGGACATCAGCTGCGCGACCTTCATCAGCGGTCCCTTGAGGCCGCCGAGCGCGCGCTTGAGGTCCTCGGCGTTCCGTTCCCGATCCATGCGCACGCCGAGATAGCGCTCGCCCGCGAAACGGGCCGCGATGCCGCCGACCGCGGCGCCGACGCGTGTGTAGCGCCGCACCCTCCCGGTCAGCCGGTTCTCCTCCTCCCGGCCGGCGCCGATGGAGGTGCGAGTGGGCGGGCGTCTCACGAAACGGCTTCCAGTTCGTCGATCATCGTCTCGATCACCGACAACCCCTTCGCCCAGAAGGCCGGTTCGGAGGCATCGAGCCCGAACGGCGCCAGCAATTCGCGATGGTGCAAAGTTCCCCCGGCCTCCAGCAGACGGAGATACTTGTCGGCGAAGTCCGGCTCTCCGGCCTCATAGACCGCGAAAAGCGCGTTCACCAGACAGTCCCCGAAGGCGTAGGCATAGACATAGAACGGCGAATGGACGAAATGCGGGATGTAGGTCCAGTAATACCGGTAATCGCCGCCGAGCCGGATCGCGGGTCCCAGGCTCTCCCGCTGGACGTCGAGCCAGATGTCGCAGAGCCGCTCGGCGGTCAGTTCGCCCGCGCGGCGCTCGTCGTGAACGGTGCGTTCGAAACGGTAGAACGCGATCTGGCGGATTACCGTGTTCAGCATGTCCTCGACCTTCGACGCGAGCAGCCGCCTGCGCCGCGCCGGCTCGTCGACATGGTCGAGAAGGGCGCGGAACGTCAGCATCTCGCCGAACACCGAGGCGGTCTCGGCCAGGGTCAGCGGCGTCTCCGCCATCAGCCGGCCCTGCCCGCCGGCGAGCACCTGATGGACGCCGTGTCCGAGCTCGTGCGCCAGCACCATCACGTCGCGCGTCCCGCCCTGGTAGTTGAGCAGGATATAGGGATGCGCCGAGGGCACCGTGGAATGGGAAAACGCGCCGGGAGACTTTCCGGGCCGTGGCGCCGCGTCGATCCAGCGCTCGTCGAAGAACCGTTCGGCGATCCCGCGCATCCCGGGCGAGAACGCGCCGTAGGCGTCGAGGACCATTCCTGCCGCCTCGCTCCAGGGAATGTCGTCGTCCTCTTCTCCCGGTAGAGGCGCGTTGCGATCCCAGTAATCCAGCGCGTCAACACCGAACCAGCGCGCCTTGAGCGCGTAGTAGCGGTGGGACAGGCGGGGACAGGCATCCGCAACAGCCCGGGTCAGCGCTTCGACCACCGGGGCTTCGACCCGGTTGGAAAGATGGCGGGCCGCCTCGGAGGTCTCGTGTCCGCGCCAGCGGTCCTCGATCTCCTTGTCCTTGGCGAGAGTATTCGTAATCAGGGCGAACAGGCGCACGTTCTCCCCCAGCACGCGTCCGACCGAACCGGCGGCCTCCCTGCGCAACGCCGCATTGGAATCCGACAGAAGGTGAAGCGCCTCCTGGCTGGTCAATTCCCTGCCCTCGACGGGGAATCTCAGCGCCGCCATGGTCTCGTCGAACAGCCGGGTCCACGCAGCCCGGCCGGTCAGGCGCTTCACATGGAACAGGCGCTCAGTTTCCTCGTTCAACTGGTGAGGACGGGACAGCCGGATATCGCGCAGCCACGGCCGGTAGCGGGCGGCTCCGGGATCGGCGAGTTTCTCTTCGAGCGCGTCGTCCTCGATCCGGTTGATCTCGAGGGTGAAGAACAGGAGCTCGCCGGTGATCGCGGTCGCCCGCTCACGGATCGCCTGATGGAACTTGCCGGTCCCGGGATCGCTCAGATCGGCGGCGTGCAGCAGCTGGGCATAACTCTCGGCCCGCGCGACCGTCTCCGAGATCGCCTCGTAGGACTCGACCGCGCGACCGAACGCCCTGCCGCTCGCCGTTGCTAGCCGGCCCCTCCAGCACTTGTTGAACGCCCGGGCGTCGCGCTCCGCCCGGTCCAGATCGGTTGCGAGCGCCGGGCTGTCGGGGGAGGCGTAAAGGTCGGCGAGGTTCCACTCGGGCAAGCCGTCGAGGCTTCCCCGATCCGGCTGGTCTGTCATCGGCGGCTCCGGCAATCCGAGGGGATATAGCGCCCGCGCCGATGCATGACCACCGGTGGCGCGGCCTTCCCTGCCGCGATTTATGCTGGCGTGCAGCGGTCCGCTTGTTCAATTTGACCGTGGCGGCGGGGTGCCGCGTTTGCAATCGAGGGAGCGATTTCATGGCGGATCGGGAAACGGCACTTATCGTGGGCGTCGGCGGCGGGCTAAGCGCTTCGCTTGCGCGGCTGTTCCACAAGGAAGGCATGGCGGTGGCGCTGGCCGCGCGCAACGTGGACAAGCTCGACGGGCTGGCCGGCGAGACCGGCGGCTCGGCCCATGCCTGCGATGCCTCCGACCCGGCTTCGGTCGCCGCGCTGTTCGAAGCGGTCACGGCCGACATCGGCGCGCCGGACGTCGTCGTGTTCAACCCGTCCTACCGGGCGCGCGGACCGATCGTCGACCTCGATCCGGAACAGGTCCGCAAGGTGATCGAGATCACCTGCTATGGCGGGTTCCTGGTGGCCCAGCAGGCAGCACGCCAGATGATTGAGCGCGGATCGGGCACGATTCTGCTCACCGGCGCCTCGGCGAGCGTCAAGGGCTATGCCAATTCGTGCTCCTTCGCGATGGGCAAGTTCGGGCTGCGCGGCCTCGCCCAGAGCCTGGCGCGGGAGCTGCAGCCGAAGAACATCCATGTCGCCCATTTCGTCATCGACGGCGGAATCGCCAAGGCGGGCGACGCACGCGTGGCGGAGCGGGGAGCCGACGGCACGCTCGACCCCGACGCGATCGCCGAGACCTATCTCCATATCCACCGCCAGCACCGCAGCGCCTGGACCTGGGAGGTAGAGGTCAGGCCCTGGGTGGAGACGTTCTGAGGCCAGGCGGAGTCGGCGCGAGCGTGGAAGTTCTGGGTGAGTAAGAGAGTGGCGAACATGCTTTACCGCTGGGCACTCGTGGCCGCGGGCCTGCTGGCGGGGCTTACGCCGGCCTTCGGCGAATCGGAATACCGGGTGAACCTCGCCTTCTTCAAGAGTTCCCATCCCGACTCCGAGCGGGAACGGGACTACAGCACCGATCACCCGTCCGTTGGCGCCGGCGGGCCCGTCACCGGAGAGTGGCTGCGCTGGGGCGCCGGAATGGTGCGGAACTCGCATTCGCGCTGGGGTCCGTACGCCGGATTTACCGGCACGTTCGCGTTCGCCGAGGGTTGGCGCGCCGGGCTGAACGCCGGGCTCGCCGGGAACTATTCCAGCAACGGCTGGCTGCGCGCGGGAGCGCTGCCGATCGTGCAGTGGAAACAGCCCGAGAGCGAACTCATATGGGAATTCGGCTTCATCCACCGCTCGGACGCGACCTTCGCGGGCGTGGGCGTCCATATCCCGTTTTCGGTGCTGGCAACGAAGTGAGCCGATTCTGGCGGAGGGGGTGGGATTCGAACCCACGGTACGCATAGCGTACAACGGTTTTCGAGACCGCCCCGTTCGACCACTCCGGCACCCCTCCGCGCGCTGGCCCCGGTCTTGAGGCGGCGCGGACCCTAGCGCAAAGCCCGTCCCGGCCGCAACCGAAAGCGCGGAGCAGGATCAGCCGGAGCGGGCCGCGTGCATCGCCGCGCGGTAGCCGAACACCATCGCGGGGCCCAGCGTCGTCCCGGGGCCGGGATAGGTGCCGGCCATGATCGAGCCCATGTCGTTGCCGCAGGCATAGAGGCCGGGGATCGGCGCATCGTCCTCCCCGAGGACCTGACCGTCGGCGTTGGCGGCGAGACCGGCGCTGCATGCGAGCTCGGCCGGCCAGACCGCCATGGCCACCAGCGGCGTTCCCGCTATCGGCGCGAGGCAGGGGTTGGGGCGGTTGCCGGGATCGCCGTTGAACCGGTTGAGCTCGGTGTCGCCCTTGCCGAAATCGGCGTCCGACCCCTCCTTGGCGAAACGGTTGTGGCGCGCGATCGTGTCGGCGAGACCCTCGCCGTCGACCCCGATCTTCCCGGCCAGCTCGGCGGCCGTTCGGCCGAGCGTCACGTAACCCGCCTTCTCGTGCTGCGCGAGGTTCGTCGTTTCCGGATGGATATCGCCGAGCCCGTATTTGCGGACGAACCCGGCATCGCATATCAGCCAGGCCGGAATCGAGGGGCCGATCTCATGGGCGCGGAACATGCCCTCGACGAAATCGTGATAGGACACCGCCTCGTTGACGAAGCGCCGCCCGGCTGCGTTCACCGCGATCAGGCCCGGCTTGGCGCGGTCGAGCAGGATGTGCGGGTAGAGCCCGGTGCCGCCTCCCTTGCGCGGGTTGAGCGAAACCGGACTCCACAGCCCGCCCTCGCCCTTGCTCTCGATCCTGCCGCCGAGTTGTTCGCCGGCCGCAAGCCCGTCGCCGGTGTTCTCCGCGACCGCGAGCGAGTACTTGGGCCCGGCGCCGGGCATGAAGGCGGCGCGGAACGTCTCGTTATGCGCTATCCCGCCGGTCGCGAGCACGACGCCGCGCCGCGTCCTGACCCTGACCGGTCCGTTCGCGGTCTCCAGCACGGCGCCGGCGGCGCGGCCGTCCTGCTCGACAATCTCGCCGAGCGCGGCACCGAACTCGACCGGAACGCCGTTCCGCCGGAGGCTGTAGAAGAGCCGTCCGATCAGCGCGTTTCCCATCGTCAGCCGGGTCCCGCGCGGGAACCGCAGCCGATCCGTCAGGTAGCGCAGCACCAAGGCGACCGTATGCGCGAAATTGCCCACTGAGCGGTAGCGGCCGAGCATCCGCGTCAGATCCACCTTGCCCACCATCATCCCGCCGAACACAAGGAATTCGGGGATGGGCGGGCGAAGCCGGGCGAAGTCGGCGCCGAGCTTCCGGCCGTCGAACGTCTCGGGGACGATCGCGCGTCCCTCGACCGCGGCGCCGGGCAGGTTGCTGCGGTAATCGGGGTGGCGTCCGCAGGCGACGAAGCTTAGCTCGCTGCGCGCGACCAGGTCGTCGATCACCTTCGGCCCGTCCGCCAGATAGACCGCGCGGCGCGAATCCGCCCCGCCATCGCCGATCAACGCGTCGAGATAGCGGGCCGCGTCGTCGGCGCGGTCGGCGAAGCCGGCTTCCCGGTTCTGGCTGTTGCCGGGAATCCAGAGCGTGCCGGCGGATGTCGCGCCAGTGCCGCCGACCTGCCGCGACTTCTCGCAGATCAGCACGTCGAGCCCCTCGAGAGCCGCGACGAGCCCGGCGGTCATCCCGCCCGGCCCAGCGCCGGCGACCAGGAGATCGACCTCGCGGTCCCAGGGATTTCCGTTCTCGATCGTCATTCAGGCGATCCGGGGTACGACCTCTTCGGCGAAGACCTGCATCTGGTCGAGCAGTTCCTGGAGATCGTTGGCCGCGAAGTAGAGGCCGAGAAGATGGGTGACGCCGGCTTCGCCGAGCCGGTTGGCGCGTTCCACGACATCGTCCACCGTGCCGATCAGATTGATGTCCTCGTGGCCGAGCGCACCTTGCTCCTTCAGGGTCGATTTTCGAAGCGAGGTGAGATGCGCGCACATCTGCGTCTTCTCGAACCGCGCGAGCGCTTCCGCGCGGGTCTTGCCGATATGGACGATGTATTGCGGCGCGACCTCGATCGACGCGGGGTCGCGCCCCGCCTCCCCCGCCAGACGGTGAAGCTCCTTCACATCGGCCGCGATCCTGTCCAGCGGCACCGCGGCGGGCAGCCAGCCGTCGGCGCGATCGACCGTCCGGCGCAGGTTGTTGGCGTTGTTTCCGCCGACATAGAGTGGGATGCGGTCCTGTTTGGGCTTGGGCCAGAGCTCGACATCCCGAAACCCGTAATACGCGCCGTCATAGGACGCCACCCGCTCGCGGAACAGGAGCCCGAGCGCCTCCAGCCCCTCGTCCACGATCCTGCCGCGGGCGGTCTTGCTATCGGGCTGAAGCGCCTCGAACTCCTCGCGGTAGGCGCCGATGCCGACGCCGATCTCGAGCCGCCCGCCGGAGAAGTGGTCGAGCGTGGCGATCTGTTTTGCCGTCACCACGATGTCGCGCCGCATCGGGAGCACCAGGATGCCTGTGCCGAAGCGGAGCGTCGTCGTCTCGGACGCGACGAAGGAATAGACGATCAGCGGCTCCCAGAACCGGGGCGGGGTCGGGAACTCGGCGCGCACATAGTGCTGCGTCGTCATGTGGTCGTTACCCCAGACCGAGTGGTAGCCGAGTGTTTCGGCGTGGCGGGCGATGCGGATGACCGCCTCCGGATCGGAGAACGGGATGGGATAGGTGAGACCCTCCATCCCGGTGGGCAGACCGACGCTAACCCGCATGTTGCACCTCCCGCCCCCGCAATTGCGCCGTCGCTGCTGCATCGACCGCGCCGGTCGCGTCCAGGGCCACCGAATAGCGGCTGCGCGCGGCCCCGGGCGAGACGAGCCCGGCCCGGCAGTCCCGCGCGACCGCCTCGGGATCCCGCTGTCCCGGATCTCCGAGACCGCCGCCGCCCGGCATCTCGATCACCACGCGGTCGCCGGGGGGCACGGTCTGGGTGCCCTTTCCGTCGAGACCTCCGCCCGATCCGAGCCCGACCCGTCCGCCCGACCCGTCGGCGCCGCCGGCGCGCCCGCGCGGCGGATGGTCGATCCGGTCGAACAGCGCGCTGAAGGCGAACGGCGCGTCTTCGAGGATGCCGAGCTCCATCACCTGTCCCAGACCGCCGCGGTTGATCCCCGGCCCGCCGGAATCGGTGCGGTATTCCTTGCGCCAGAACACCACCGGGGAGATCGCCTCGGTCACCTCCACGGGCACGCTCCTGACCCCGCTCGGGAACCCGGTGGCGGAGAGCCCGTCCTTGCCCGGCCGCGCGCCGGCGCCCCCGGAATGGAAGCTGAGCACGGTGAAAGGCTCGGCGTCGGCCACCTCGGCGGGATCGCACTCGACCCGGCCCGGCCCGCCGAACGCGTAGACGTTCCAGAGGCAGGACGTGCCTTCCGCCGGAACCGCGCCGTCGATCGCCTGGGCGAGGCATCCGAACACCACGTCGGGCAGCATCTGGCCGGTCACATGGCGGACCGCGACGGGCGCCGGGTATTCGGCGTTGAGGATGGTGCCGGGCGGCGCGGCGACCCGGATCGGCGCCAGCGATCCCGCGTTGTTGGGAACCCGGGGCGCGACGATGCAGCGGACGCCGAACGAGGTGTAGGCCTCGGTGTAGCAGAGCGGCACGTTGATCCCGTAGGACGAAACGCTGCTGGTGCCGGTGAAGTCGACGTCGATCCCGTCCTCGCCCACCGTCATCTCCGCCACCAGGTCGACCGGGCTCTCCAGCCCGTCGATCCGCATGGTGTGCCTGTAGGTGCCGGGCCTGAGGGCGCGGATCGCCTCCAGCGTCGCCGCCTCCGACCGCTCGATGATGTGCCGCGTGAGAACGTCGAGATCGTCGATGCCGAACTCGTCCATCATCTCGACCAGCCGGCGGCATCCGACGTCGTTGCACGAGGCGAGGGAGTGGAGATCTCCCACCACCTGCACGGGCTCGCGCACGTTCGCGGCCACGATGTCGACCAGCGTCCGATCGACCGCCCCCCGCTCCGCGAAACGCATGATGGGAACATAGATCCCTTCCTCGAAGATGTTCCGCCCGTCGGAGGTCAGCCCGCGCCCGCCGATATCGACGACATGGCTGGTGCTGGCGAACAGCGCCACCGCCCGGCCTTCCCGAAACGCGGGCGTCACGAAGGTGAAATCGTGCAGATGGCCGGTTCCCTTCCAGGGATCGTTGGTCAGGAACACGTCGCCTTCCTTCATGGTCTCAACGGGAAACCGTTCGAGAAAATGCACGACGGATCGCGCCATCGAATTGACGTGCCCCGGCGTGCCGGTCACCGCCTGGGCCAGCATCCGGCCCTCGACGTCGAACACGCCGGCCGACAGGTCGCCCGCCTCCCGGGTGGAGGTGGAGAAACCGGTCCGGATGAGCGACTGGGCCTGCTCCTCGACCACCGCGATCAAGCGGTCCCACATAAGCTGGAGACCGATCGGCGTGAAGGCGTTGCTGCGGGTCATCTGGGCTCCCTTGCGATCCGGATATTGCCTAGCGCATCGATCGACGCGGCGAAAGAGCCCAGCACGATCGTCGTGGTCTCGTCCTCCGCGATAACGGCGGGCCCGGTGATCGTCGCGCCGGGGGCGAGATCGCCGCGCAGGAAGACCGGCGCCTCGGCCATCGCTGCCGTCGCCGGGTCGCACAACGCCCGGCCGGCCGAGGGTTCGGCGTCGACGGCGTCCGGCATCGGCGGGCAGCGTTCCGGCGGATCGGTCTTCGCCGCCACGCGCAGGGTCCAGTTCATCGCCTCTATGACCAGCCCAGGAATGGTCCGCGAATAGGTCCGCGAATAGGCCGCTTCGAACGCCTCAATCAGCGCGCCACGGGACTCCTTGGTGAGGTTTCCGTCAGGCAGGCCCACCGCAAGCTCGTGCCCCTGGCCGCGGTAGCGCATGTCGGCGGCGAGCGTCCGTGTTAGCGCCGCTCCGGGCGCGGCGGCTGCGACAATCCCGTCCGCCTCTTCCCGCATCCGCTCCAGCAACGCGTTGATTGAATCCGGATCGAAGGTCTCGTCGAGCGCCGCGTACAGGCTCCGCACCACTTCGTAGGCAACCGGCGCGCGCAGGAACCCGACGGCAGAGCCGACGCCCGCCGCGCCGGGTATCAGGATGCGCTCGATCCCCAGCTTCTCGGCAAGCCGCGCCGCGTGCACCGGCGCCGCGCCGCCGAACGCGATCAGGGTACGGTCGCCGAGCGTCTTGCCGCGCTCGACCGCGTGGACGCGGGCGGCGTTCGCCATGTTCTCGACCACCACCTCGGCGATCCCGTGCGCACCGTCATGGGCGGCAAGCCCGAGCGCCGCGCCGGGCCCGGACTCGATGGCCCTCTCCGCGGCGTGGGGATCGAGCGGGATGGTGCCGCCGGCGAACCCGTCCGGATCGATCCAGCCGAGAGTCACGTCGGCGTCGGTCACGGTCGCCTCCGCCCCGCCGCGCGAATAGCACGCCGGGCCGGGGTCGGCGCCGGCGCTCTCCGGGCCGACCGCGAGCCGCTTCATCGCGTCGACCCGGGCGATCGACCCGCCGCCCGCGCCGATCTCGACCATCTCGATGACCGGTATGCGGAGCGGCAGTCCGCTGCCCTTGAGAAACCGGTATTCGCGGGCGACCTCGAAGCTGCGCGAGGCCTGCGGTTCGCCATCGTCGATCAGGCAGATCTTGGCGGTCGTTCCGCCCATGTCGAAGGAGAGCACCCGGTCGAGCCCGCATTGCCGCGAGATGTGCGCGGCGAGGATCGCGCCGCCCGCCGGCCCCGATTCGACGAGCCGGATCGGAAAGCGCCGCCCGGTCTCGGGCCGCGCCAGCCCTCCCCCCGAGGTCATCAGGTAGAGCGGGCAGGCGAAGCCAAGCGCGGCGAGGGCCTCCTCCAGCCGCGCGATATAGCCAGCCATCAGGGGTTGGACATAGGCGTTCGCGGCCGCCGTCGACCACCGTTCGTATTCGCGGATCTCGGGCGAGACCTCGGAGGACAGCGTGATCGAGAGTTCCGGCATCGTCCCGGCGAGCCGGTCGCGCACCGCGCGTTCGTGGCATCCGTCGACATAGGCATGGATGAAGCCCACGGCCACCGCCTCGATTCCCTCTTCCCTCAGAGTTTCGACGACGGGATCGAGGCTGCCCGGGTCCAGCGGTATCAGCACGTTGCCTCGCGCGTCGATCCGCTCCCTCACGCCGATGCGCAGATGCCGGGGCACCAGCGGCTGGGGCCGGTCCATGTAGATGTCGTATTGCTCGAAGCGGTTCTCGAAGGCCATCTCCACCACGTCGCGGAAGCCCTCGGTCACCAGCAGCGCGGTCTTCGCGCCCCGGCGTTCGATGATCGCGTTGGTGGCGAGCGTGGTGCCGTGGATGACGAGATCGAACGCATCCGGCGCGAGACCGGTGACCGCCAGGGCGCGTTCGATGCCGGCCAGCACGCCCTCCTCCGGCGCGCGCGGCGTGGTCAGCACCTTGGTCGTCGCCAACCGGCCGTCCCACTCGACGGCGATATCGGTGAACGTGCCGCCGACATCGGCGGCGAGCCTCGCACGCGGCATGAGCAAAACCCTTCCGGCGGCGGAGTGTAGCGATTGACGCCCGCCGCCCACAGTGGTCATGCTCCGTCCCGACGAACGGAAGGAACGGCGCGATGAAGAACAGGCTGGATGGCGGCGAGGCGGTGGTGCAGGCGTTCCGGTGCCTCGGCATGGACTACGTGATGGCCTCGCCGGGCTCGGAATGGGGCGCGGTCTGGGAGGCCTTCGCGCGCCAGAAGGTGTCGAACTCCCCCGGCCCCATCTACTTCAGCTGCGCGCACGAGACCCTCGCTGTCGATCTCGCCATCGGCTACACCGGCATGACCGGGCGCATGCAGGGCGTGATGCTGCATACCGGCGTCGGCCTGCTGCAGGGCTCGATGGGGATCGACGCGGCCCAGCGCCTGGGCACCCCGATGGTCGTTATCGCGGGCGAGGCGCTGACCTATGGCGAGCAGGAGGGGTTCCACCCGGGCCCGCAATGGCTGTCCAGTCTGAGCGTGGTCGGCGGGCCGCACAGCCTCGCCGCGCCGCTGGTCAAGTGGTCGAACCAGGCGTCCAGCCCGGCGACCCTGTTCGAGCAGCTCATCCGGGCCGGCGAGATGGCGCAGCGGACGCCCTCGGGACCCACCTTCATGACCGTCCCCATCGAGACCCAGCTCGCCGACTGGACGCCGCCCGACCGGATCCGCGACGTTCCGCCGGCGCCGAAGGTTCAACCGCCGGCCTCCGACATCGAGACGGTCGCCGACCTGCTGATCTCGGCGGAACGCCCGGCCATCGTCGCGGAAGGCTCCGGCGGCGATCCGGACGCCTACGATGCGCTGGTCGCGCTCGCCGAGATGCTGGCGATCCCGGTGGTCGACGCGCCCTGGTCGGATTACAGCAACTTCCCGGGCGGCCACGACCTGTTCCAGGGGGTGGGACAGCCGGACTGGCTGGACGAGGCCGATCTGGTGCTGACGCTCTCGGCCCGCGCGCCGTGGAACCCGCCGTCGAGACGGCCCAAACGGGCGCATATCGTCGCCATCGGCGAGACCCCGTTCCGCTCCGAGATGGTCTACCAGAACATCCAGGCCGACCGCTTCCTCGAAGGCGACTGCGCGGCGACGCTCCGCCTGCTGGGCGAGGCGGTGCAGTCTTCCGGCCCGGCGAACGGCGCAATGGAGGAGCGCGCGGCGAGCTGGGCGAAGGCGCACAAGGCGCTGGCCGCGGAGAACCGCAAGATCGTCCGGAACGCCCGCCGCAAGAAGTCCATCGACCCGATCGCGCTGTTCGACGCGCTCGGCGAGGCGATGCCGGACGACGCGATCTATGCCGACGAGACCATCACCCACCGCCAGCGCCTGATGCGGCACCGGCCCTACAAGGGTCCGCAGAGCTATTTCCGGGTCGCCGGCGGGCTCGGCCAGGGGCTGGGCGTGGCGCTCGGGCTCAAGCTCGCCGCGAAGGACCGGACCGTGGTGTCGGTGATCGGCGACGGCTCTTTCATGTACAACCCGATCACCCAGAGCCTCGCGCTCTCGGCCCACGAGGAGCTGCCGATCCTCATCGTGGTGGTCAACAACACCGGCTATACGGCGATGGCGAGGGAGCACCGCGCCTTCTATCCCGACGGGGTCGCCGCCGAGCACGACCTGTTCTACGGCCGGATGATCACCGATCTGGATTATGCCGAGCTGGTGCGCCCGTTCGACGGCTTCGGCCGGCGGGTCGAGGATCCCGCCGCCCTGCCGGAGGCGCTGGAAGCCGGCCTCGCCGCCACGCTGGAGGGCAAGACGGCGATCCTCAACGTGATGGTCGACGATTAGGGCCGGTCCGTTTCAGTTGGAAGCGTGGCGCACTGTCCGACCGTATCGAAGGATCACCCCCACACCCGCCTCGCGACGTCCACCACCAGAGCGAGCTTGGCCGCCTGGTCCGCCGCGTCGAGCCCAGTGCCGCCGATATCACCCGCGAACCCGCATTGCGGCGAGAGGCAGAGACGTTCGACGGGGACGTAGCGGCCCGCATCCTCGATCCGGCGCTCCAGCTCGCCCTCATCCTCCAAAGCACGCACCTTGGTCGAGACCAGGCCGAGCACCACGACCTTGTCGTCCGGCATTTCGGCGAGCGGCTCGAATCCGCCCGAGCGCGGCGAATCGTATTCGAGGAAGTAAAAGCGGATGGGAAGGTCGCGGAACAGCCTCGCGGCCACATCGTCGTATCCACCCTCGGCCTGCCATGCGCCCGCCTTGTTGCCGCGGCAAAGGTGGAGCCCGAGCGCGATATCGGAAGGCGTGCGCCGGGCGATTTCCCGGATGATTTCGATATAGAGGTCGAGCAGGTTCCGCCAGTCGTCGCCCCGCTCCTCCAGCCCGCGCCGGATCTTGGGATCGCCGAACTTGGCGATCGAGGTCTCGTCGAGCTGGATGTAGCGGCAGCCGGCTGCGTGCAGCGCGGCGATTTCCTTCTCGTAGGACCCGATCACGTCGGCCCAGAACGCGTCGAGATCGGGATAGGCCGCGCGGTCGATGTTGTCGCGGCCGGCGCGGAAATGGATGTGGCACGGCCCCGGCAGGGTCATCTTGGGGACGCACCCCTCGGGCGCGACCGAGGCGAGGTAGCGGAAATCCTCGACATTGGCCGGGCCTTCCCAGACCAGCCGGTCCTCGACGACCGAGACGTTGGCGTCGGAAATCTCGCCCGCCCGGTTGGTATAGGACCAGTTGGGATTGTCGGTGCGCGCCGTTCTGAGGCCGCCAAAGACGGCGGTGCCGAAGCTGTCGGTATAGGCACGGCGGCGAAATTCCCCGTCGCTCACCGAGCGCAGACCCAGCGCGGCCTGCGCGGCCACGGCCTTGGCGATCTCCGAATCCTCGACCGCGCGCAGCTCGGCGTCGCCGATCCGTCCGGCCTCATGCTCTTCCCTCGCGGCGAGCACCGCGGGGGGCCGGACCATGCTTCCGATATGCTCGGCGCGAAACGGCGGATCGATGGGAAACGCCATGGCTGGACTCCGATGTTCGTCGCGCGTCGATCATGCCCGATTTACCGACATTCACACAGGCCCCGCGTTGCGCCACATTGGGCTGACACGATGGGGAGGAGACCCGGCATGACCGGAAACTCGGTGACCGAACGGCTCGATGCGGAGCTGGAGGATTTCGTCGGGCGTTGCCTGATCTTTCCCTCGGACGCGTGGACGCCCAACCGCTGCCGCGCCTGGGTGCTGCAGCACCGGCTGAACTCGCGCCAGCGCAACTCGGTGCTCAAGCTCAAGACCGCGACCAACTGCCCGATCTGGGAGATCAAGCTCGACATCATTCACGCGTGTTCGCAGGAGATCGTCGCCGACCACGAGTTCGGCGGCGGCGAGCCGCACTGGCAGATCCTGGAAGACCTCGGCGTGCGCATCGGTATGGACCGGGACGAGGTCCGGGCGGCCACGCCGACGCCCACCACCCAGCTCTGCTGGGACGCCTGGATGGGGCTGATGGCGAACTGCCACTGGCTGCTCGGGCTGATCGCCAATACCTGCTCGGAACGGGTCAACGTGCCGGGCTATGGCGTGGGCGAAGCGCGCGAGCGCGGCTGGAACGCGATGGTCGGCGAGCGCTGGCGGGAAATCTGGGATCTGAGCGAAGAGGGCGTGCGCTTCTTCACCCTCCACACCGAAGCCGACCGCGAGCATTCCGACCTCGGCTGGAACACCGTCGCCAAATACGCGGAAGAGTTGGGGCTGGAAGACGAGGTCGTGGAAGCCTGCCGCCGCAACCTTGTCGTCTGGGAGACCTATTTCAACGGCATCTGCCATCTCGGCGATGCGATGGACGCGGCGGCGTGACGGCGATGCGGCTTGCCCTGATCGGCTACGGCGCGATCGGGCAACTGATCGTCGCACGCCTCCGCGAGCAGGACGACCTCGACCTGCTCGACGGCATTCTGGTGCGCTCGCCGCCCAGGATCGATCCGGGCGTGCCCGTGTGGTACGACGCCCGGGAGATGATCGCCGTCGAACCGGACATCGTGATCGAGGCGGCGGGGCATGAGGCGCTGCGCTCGATCGGCCCCGCGGTCGTCGCATCGGGCGCGGACTTGATCGTCGCCGCGGTGGGCGCGCTGGCCGACGAAGACTTCGCGGAAGAACTCCGAGAGGCGGCACGCGACGGCGCCAGGGTGATCGTGCCGTCGGGCGCGGTGGCCGGGCTCGACGGTCTGGTGGCGGCCCGCACCGCCGGGCTCGAGCGGGTGACCTACTCTTCCTACAAACCGCCGCATGCCTGGCGAGGCACGCGGGCGGAGCAGACGATCGATCTCGACCACGCGGAGGACGAGGTGGTGTTCTTCACCGGCAGCGCGCGCGAAGCGGCGCTGCATTACCCTCAGAACGCCAATGTCGGGGCCGCGGTCTCGATCGCCGGGCTCGGCCTCGACAAGACGCGGGTTCGGCTGATCTCGTCCAGGAAGGTCGAAGACCCGCTGGGCGTGATCGAGGCCGAGGGCGCGTTCGGCCGCTTCCGCTTCGAATGTCTCGCCAGGGCGTCCCCGACCAACCCCAAGACGTCGGCCATCACCGCCGACAGCCTGCTCGAATGCGCGAGGCTCGGGATCGGGATCCCGGCGTTCGGGGCGTAGGCGGCTATTCCGCCCCTACACCCCCGGGCAAGTGGAGGTGACGCCGCCGTCGACAACCAGGGTCTGGCCGGTGACGTAGGAAGATTCGTCGGACGCCAGATAGAGCGAGGCGTAGGCCACGTCCCAGCCGGTGCCCATCCGGCCGAGCGGCACGATGGCGTCGCGCGCCTTGCCGTATTCCTCGGCCGATGTGTAGCCCTTGTAGGCGTAGGACGGCTTGCCCTTGATGTCGCGCCGCGTGAACGGGGTATCCATGTAGCCCGGCAGCACGCAGTTGGCGCGGATCTGCTTCGCCGCGTATTGCAGGGCGATGTTCCGGGTGAACTCGTTGAGCGCGCCTTTCCCCGTGGCGTAGGTCGTCATCGGCACGTTGAGATGCCGGATGCCGCCGATCGACGAGATGTTGACGATCGACCCGCCGCCCTGCTCCTCCATGATCGGGATCACCGCCTTGCAGGTGAGGAAGGCGGACGTCACGTTGATGTCGAAGGTGTCGTACCAGTCCTCCACGCTGACGGTCGGCAGGGCGCGGCCCGGCCCGACCCCGCCCACATTGTTGTGCAGGATGTCGATGCGCCCCCAGGCTCCCATGCAGGCCTCGATCATCGCCGTCACCGATACCGGCTCGGTCACGTCGGCGGCCCAGGCCATGGCCTCGCCGCCCTCTTCCTCGATGATGCCGACGGTCTCCCGGGCGGCCTCGATATTGATGTCGACGGCGAAGACCTTCGCGCCTTCGCGCCCGTAAACCACCGCCGTCGCCTTGCCGTTGCCCCAGCCCGGCCCGACCGCGCCCGCGCCGGTCACCAGCGCGACCTTGCCCGCCAGGCGGTCGCCCCGTTTCACCTCTTCCGACATCGCACTCCCCTGTTGGACTTTCCTCGAATCGCTACTCCGCCGCGTCCGGCACCCGCTCCGGCTCGATGCGGAGTTCGGTGTCGAGCAGCGGCGGATCGCCCGCGCGGCGCACCTCGACCGACAGCAGATGCGCGCAGCCCGGGCAGACATATTCGTTGACCGCGATCTCACCCGTGAGCCCGAAGCGGTTCCAGGGGCTCAGCATCTCCATCGGCACGGGACGGACCAGCGCGCCGATCTTGGGATCGGCTTCGACCGGGGCAAGCGGATGGCGGCAGGACCGGCAGTCGTACCAGAGCGCCCCGCCGCGCGCGGTGACGACCACGGCCTGGCCGAGCGCGCCCACGGGTTCGCCCGACGCGCGCGGCGCAGCGGGAACCGGAGGCGCATGGTCGGGATAGACATCAGCGAATGGGCGTCCCTCGGACAGCCTGCGAGCTCGGATCGTCCGGCGCGCTTCCTCCGTCGCGTGTGCGTCCACGCCACCTTCGGCGTCGAGCGCCACGCCGTAGACCGCCTCCGCGACCTCGCGCGAGCAGAGGCCGGCCCGTATGTCGTCGGCGACCGCTGGCGGCGGGCGCAGCAGCGCGTCGCCGTACCCGCCTCCGCCGGCGCAGGCGATCACCCAGGCATCGTCCTCGTTGACGATGGTGCGGGTCTTGGCGGCCTGCGGCTCGACAGCCTCGCAGCCGGCATCGTCGAGCCCGGTGGCGATCTCGCCCCGGGCGAACCGCGCGCGGATATCGGCGCCGCGCAGCAGCGCGCGCACCTGGACGCTCGACGGATAGCCCCCATAGAGCCCCTGCGACTCGGGCTGGCTCGCCCCGTGGGTCAGAAGCGTGAGGTCGATCGGCCCGTCTGTCCGGTGCGGCACGACCATCGCCTCGGTCCCGACCCCGCCCCGGTAGCGCCCGGCTCCGCCGGTATCCCGCGACTGGCGGCGGTAGACATAGAGGATCGGGTATTCCTTCTCGTAGGTCTCGACGTTGGCGATCCCCATGGCGGGCGTCCCGGGCAGCCCGCCGGTGTCGGGGCCGTCCTTCCACGCCCGCCCGCCGCCGCCGCCGCTCTGGTCGAGAAGGACGGCGGTGAACGGCCGGCCGTCCTCGTGCCGCCCCGCCAGCGTCGCACCCTGCCAGGCCGGCGACCAGTTGGCCTGGGCCTCGCTGCCCGCGAGGTCGGAGGACGCGAACATCTTGCCGATGGCCTGGGATGCGACATGGGACGTCGCGAAGGTGGCGGCCACGGTCGCCATACTGACCGCCGCCGGGTGGATCGCGTTATTCAGCGTCCCCTCCTCGCTAACGAAGTCGATCATGGGCATGATCGCGCCGGGGGACCACGGCATGTCGTAGCAGAGCATCGGCAGGATCGCCGATATCGTGCCGCTTTCGAGCCCGACCCGGGTGCAGTTGACGGCGCCGCGCGCCTGCCGGTCGGTGCCGGTGTAGTCGAATTCGAGCCGGTCGCCGGCCTTGGTCATCCTGAGCCGCACGCGGTAGAGCCGGTTCTCGTTCCCGTCATGGTCGAGGAACCCTTCGGCCCGCCAGCTTCCGTCGGGCAGCGCGCGAAGGCGCCTGGCGAAGGACGCGCCGACCGTGCGCAGCAGCTCGTCCTGCAGCGCCATGAAGGTGTCGAGCCCGTATTCGGCGATCATCTCGCGGATGCGCTCGCCGGTGCGGTTGATCGCCGCGATCCGCGCCCGCAGGTTGAGCCCGTTGACCTCGGAGGTGCGCGAGTTGCGGATCACCAGCGCCTCCAGGTCGTCCCGGATCCGACCGCGCTCCACCATCTTGATCGGCGGGATCAGCGGCCCCTCGCCGAATACGTCGGGCGTGCCGACGGTGAAGCTGCCGGGGTTGGGACCGCCCACGTCGGTCTCGTGCATCGCGAGCCCGGCCCAGCACACCAGCCGCCCCTCCCAGTGGATCGGCGCCACCATCAGGATGTCGTTCATATGCGCGGCGCCGCACCAGGGATCGTTGGTGACGAAGGCGTCGCCTTCCTCGATCCCCACCGACTCGCCCAGCCGCTCGATCACCGTCTTGACCGCGAAGTTGAGGCAGAGCGAGAGCCGGGTCGTGTAGATCCCGACATAGAGCGAGTCGCCGGCGGGCGTCAGCAGCGAGGTGTTGAAGTCCTTCGCCTCGTAGACCGCGGGAGAACCCGAGACCTGGGCGGCGACGCGGCCCTGCTCGTCGTTGATCATCCAGAGCCGGTGGCGCAGCACCTCGAAGTCGATGGGATCGAGCGTCGCGGTCATGGCTTCGTCCCTTCTCCGTCTCCGGGCGGATCGACCGAGATCACGACATTGCCGAACCCGTCGACCCGGGCGCCGGCAAAGGACGGTAGCACGATCGTATCTCCGGTTCGTTCGATAACCAGCGGACCCCGGAAGGTCATCCCCGGTACCAGGCGCCCGCCATCGTAGACCGGCGCATCCCGCGCCGCGCCGGTTTCCGGGAAGAAGATCGGACGCGTGCCGGTGCGCGCCGCCTCCGGATCGGCGTCGGGATCGGGATCGACCGCCGCGAGCGCCGGCGCCACGGTTTCCGCCATGCCCTCGACCCGGCACTTGACGATCTCGATCCCGGCCGCGCGATAGGCCGCGTTTGCGCCGTAGAGCGCCGAATAGCGCTCCTCGAACGCCTCGACGACCGCCTCTTGCGAAGACTCGGCGGAAACCGGAACGGAAAGCGCCGATGGCTGGAGCCGGTATTTCATGTAGAGCGAGCGCTCGAAGCGGCGCTCGCCTTCGGGCACGCCCTCGCTGTCGAACAGCCGGGCGAGGCCGCGCTCGTTCTCCTCGAACAGGCCGCCGAGCCTTCCCCATTCCTCGTCGGCCAGCGGAAAGACCCCCGGAAAGGATGCCTCCTCGCCATGCAGCAGCCCGCCGGTCATCATGCCGAGCGCGGAGAACACCGCGGCGAAGGACGGCACGTAGACCGTGCCGATCCTGAGCTCCCGCGCCAGATAGGCGATGTGCATCGCCGCCGCGCCTCCATAGGCGAACAGCACGAAGTCGCGCGGGTCGCGCCCCCGGTCGATCGAGCAGCGCCGCATCAGGTCGGCCATGTGGGCGTTGACGATGCGGAAGGCGCCCGATGCGAGGGCCATCCGGTCGCCGTCCATCGCGACCGCGAGTTCGTCGACCGCGCGTTCCGCCGCCCCGATATCCAGCCGCATGCGCCCGCCAAGAAACGCGGACGCGTCGAGAAAGCCCAGGATCAGGTCGATATCGGTTACCGTCAGCCGGGTTCCGCCGCGCCCGTAGCAGGCGGGCCCGGGATCGGCGCCGGCGCTGTCCGGACCGACGCGGAGCAGCCCGTTCTCGTCGAGCCAGACGATGCTGCCGCCGCCCGCCCCGACCGAGCTCACCGCGACCTTGGGCATCAGATAGGCGTATTTGTCGATCACCGGCTGCTCGTCGAGCACCGACCTGCCGCCCTCGATCATGGCGACATCGAAGGTGGTGCCGCCCATGTCGGCGCAGAGGATGTTGTCCTCGCCATAGGCCGCGCCGAAGAAGCGCGCGCCCAGCACGCCGCTGACCGGCCCGGAATCGAGCATCAATAGCGGTTTGGCTCGCACGTCCTCCATGGTGGTCAGACCGCCCATCGAGTGGGCGAGCAGAAGCGGCGCGCGATAGCCGCCCGCGTTCAGGTCGGAGGCGAGGCGTTCGAGATAGTCGACCACCCTGGGGCCGACATAGGCGTTGACCACCGTCGTTACCGCGCGCTCGTACTCGCCCAGCACCGGGGCGAGTTCCGAGGAGGTGGAGACGTAGACGCCGGGGTGGTCCCTTTCGATGCGCTCGCGCACCCGGCGCTCGTGCTCGCCGTTGAGGAAGGACCAGAGGAAGCAGACCGCGATGGCGCGCGCGCCGTCGCCGACCAGCGCGTCGACCGCCCGGGCCGCTTCTTCCTCGTCCATTGCCACGACGACGTCGCCGGCGCGGTCGAGGCGTTCCGCGACCCCCTTGATCATGCGGCGGTCGACGATCGGCGGGTCGGCCTTGTCGAGATGCGACTGGTGGATCATCTCGCGCTCGGACTGGCCGGCAACCTTCTGCATCACCTTGCCGATGGGGATCGCGTCCTCGTGCCCCCTGGTGGTGATCAGCCCGGTGGTCACGCCGTCGCGTTCGACGACCGCGTTGGTGGCGATGGTGCAGCCATGGATCAGGTGGCGGCAGCCGGAAAGCAGCCCGTCGAGCGTGGTCTCCAGCGAGTCCGCGGCGACGCGGATCGCATCGAGCACGCCTTCGGCCGGGTCGTCGCGAGTGCTGGGTGCCTTGGCGGTAGCAACGATGCGGCCGTCGCGATCGAGCACCGCGCAGTCGGTGAACGTGCCTCCGATGTCGATGCCTATGTAGTGCTCCATCGCCTCTCGCCAATGCCGGCCGCGGGGCTATTGTAGGCGCGCGCGGCGGTTCGGCGAAGGAGCGCGGGATGAAGATCGACGGTCGATGCCATTGCGGCAGCATTGCGTATAAGGCCGAAATCGACCCGGACAAAGTGAGGATCTGCCATTGCACGGACTGCCAGCTTCTGTCGGGGACGGCGTTCCGGGTCTCGGTGGGAACGCCGGAGGAGAACTTCACCCTGCTCTCGGGCAGCCCGAAGACCTACGTCAAGACCGGCGACAACGGAGCCCGGCGGGCGCAAGTGTTTTGCCCCGACTGCGGCTCGCAGATCTACGCGACCGCGGCGGACGGCGACGGGCCGAAGGTCTTCAATCTCCGCACCGGCACCATCGACCAGCGCGACGCGCTGAAGCCCCGCGGGCAGATCTGGACCCGCTCCGCCCAGGCCTGGATCGGCGAGATCGAGTCTCTTCCGGCGAAGGAGATGCAGTAGCCATCCGGTCGAAGCGTATGCCCGGACGCCGATCCGGTTTCCGCCCGGAGACCGGGTTTTCGGGTGCGTCATGGTCGACGGAGACCCGTACGGACGGTCCCGCGCCCGCGCGACCGTATCGCTCGTCACCCCGGACTTGTTTCGGGGTCCAGGGCGACTGCTCCGATGTCGGAGCCCGGCCTCCCTGGACCCCGGAACAGGTCCGGGGTGACATTGAAACGCGAGCCGGGCCGGAGCAGCCGTGAACCCGCGAACGATCGTCTCGGCGCTCATCGTCCTTGCGGGCATCGCGATCTGGTTCCTGCCCGATCCAGAGGGCGGACCGGCCGGGGTCTGGCATGCCTGCGCGGTCGTGGTGGTGGCGATCGGCTTGTGGGCGACGGCGGCGCTCCCGGAATATTTCACGGCGCTGATCTTCCTCCTGCTCGCGGTCACGGTCGGCGGGATCGCGCCCGACCTCGCCTTCTCCGGATTCCACTCGACGGCGGCGTGGCTGATCTTCGGCGGGCTCGTCATCGGCCACGCCGTCGAGACCACCGGCCTCGGCGCGCGGGTCGCGGCCGTGATCATCCCCCGCATCGGGACCGGCTACCTGCCGATCCTCGCCGGCATCGTGGCGGCCTCGGCGGCGATGGGTTTCCTGGTGCCGTCCAATTCGGGGCGGGTGGCGATCCTGGTCCCCATCGTGGCCGCGCTGGCCGACCGGCTGGGTTTCGGGCAGGGTTCCAACGGCCGCGCGGCACTGGTGCTCGCCGCCGCTTGCGGAACCCTTTATGCCGGTTTCGGTGTCCTGCCGGCGGCGGTCCCCAACCTGATCATGGTCGGCGCGGCGGAGAGCATCTACGGCATCGGCATTCGATTCGCCGAATACGGCCTAATACATTTCCCGGTGCTCGGACTGGTGACCGTCGTGGGGCTGCCGCTGATCCTGCGGGCGCTGTTCCCGGACCGGCCGCGCGCGACAGAGGCCGCGACGCCCCCCGCCCCCTGGAACCGCGGCCAGGTCACCCTGTCCGGGCTGCTGGTGCTTGCCCTCGTACTGTGGATGACCGACTTCGCGCACGGGGTGGCGCCGGGCTGGGTGGCGCTCGGGGTCGGGCTGCTCTGCCTGATGCCCCGCATCGGGGTCGACGCGCCGGCCGCCCTGATCTCCCGCATCAATTTCGGCCCCTGGTTCTTCATCGTCGCGGTGGTGGCGATCGGCGCGATCGTGTCGAAGTCCGGTCTCGGCGGCATCGTCGCCGACAACCTGTTCGCCACGGTGACCTTCGTCGAGGGCGCCGATTTCCTCAACCTCGCGATCGTCAGCGCCATCGGCATGGTGATGGGGCTGCTGGCCGGGGTGCCCGGTCAGCCCGCGATCATGACCCCGCTGGCCTCCGAGATCGCCGCCGCCACCGGCTGGCCGCTGGCCACCGCGGTGCAGGCGCAGGTGCTGTCCTGGACGATGGCCGTGTTCCCCTATCAGCTGCCGCCGCTGCTGCTCGCGATCCATCTGGCGGGCATCCCGACCGCCGCGCTGGTGCGCGTGCTGGTGGCGATGACCGCCGCCGGCTGGCTCGCCGTCCTGCCGCTGACCTGGGCCTGGTGGTCCCTGCTCGGATTGTTCGGGTGAGGAAGTAGGGTTTCCCTACCGATCGGGGCGCGCGGCGACGGCGATCAGCTCGATCTTGTTGCCGCCGGCGAAGGTCACCTCGACGCAGGAACGCATCGGCCAGCCGGCCGGGTCGTCGCCGATCCAGCGCGCCCACATCTCGTCGAAGGCGGGTTTCTCGTTCACGTCGTGCAGATAGACTTGGACGCTGATGAGACGCGAGCGGTCGGTCCCGGCCGCCGCAAGCCCGCGGTCGAGCCCCTCGAACGCGCGCCCGGCCTGCTCCACGAACGGGAGCGAGAAGTCGTCCGACATGCCGAGCACCCAGGCGAGGTCCTTGAACGCCGAGCCCCAGCAGCGGCTCGGCACGTTGCCGGGGATGCGTAGGATGTCGCTCATCGCGGTTCTCCCTACTCCTCCGCGAAATCGGCTTCCTGGTAATCCACCAGATGGCGGTAGTCCTCGCGGATCGGGGCAAAGACGTCGAGGTTGAGCGCCGGCTCGTCGCCAATGGGCTCGCCGTAATGCTCCACGTCGGGCGGGATGCGGATGAACGAGCCCGGCCCGGCCTCGAACACCTCGTCGCCGACATGGAACCGCACATGGCCCTGGACGATGCACACCACCTGCTCGAAGGGGTGGCTGTGCGGGTTGATGTCCATGCCAGGCTCCAGCCAGTTCATCACCAGCAGCACGTCCTCGCCGCGGAAGCCGCAACGTTCGACACCCTCCCGCACCGCCTCGCGCGGCAGGTCGTTCCAGTTGTAGAGCACCGCCTTCGCCATCATCGCCTCCTTGCTATTCCGCCGCGCCGAAGCCGCCATCCGATCGACCCCGCCGGGAGCGGCAACCGTCAGGCGATTACCCTATCTGTACACCGTGAAGTCGAACAGGTATGGGCGCACGGCTTCGTCGACCAGGCGGGACAGGCCGCCATTCCCACCTCCGGTGCGCGCCAGGAACCGGCGGACTGCCCGGTCCGTCTCCTCGGGGATCGAGAGGGTCCAGCGGGTCATGGAATCCGTCCTTCCGGGCATATTTGCAAAGGCACGCCGGCCCTCGATTTGTCGCCTGCAACCTTCCGCATCAAGCGCACCCGGAACGTCACGCCGGCTCTGGCTTCTGGACGAAACCGCCCGAACCCCCCACTTCCCGACCGTGCGAAATATGCTCTGAAACGCGTCCCGCGTCAAGGAAAAATATCTATTTAGAACCAATTATGCGGCAGTTTATAGGAATTCAAGCGTTTCTTTATGTCGAGGAGCAAGAGCTGCCCCTCACCCGCCTTGCCTGAGCCTTTCCGTCTCCGCCGCGTCGACCGCGCCGGTTTCTTCGAGCGCGACGCGATAGACCTCGCGTGCCCTCTCGCGGGTCACGTAGCCCGCCGCCACGTCCTCGGCGACGCGTTCGGGATCGCGGGCGTGCGGGGGGCCGAAGCCGCCGCCGCCGCCGGTATGGAGGCGGAAGCGGTCGTCTGGCTTGAGCTCGGTGACGCCCTTGAGCAGGCGGTAGGGCTCGCCGTCCGCCGGTTCTATCCGCCCGTCGGCGCCCTCGCCGTCGGTGCCTCCGTCGATGCCCCAGGGCCGGCACTGCGTGCGGTCGATCTGGATGCTGAACCCTGCGTCGGACAGCACCCGGACCACTTTCTCCGTGCCCAAACCGCCGCGATGGACGCCGTCGCCGGCGGAATCGGGGCGGAACCCGATGGTCTCGACCAGCAGCGGGCAAAGCGCCTCCTGCACCTCGACCGGGATGTCGAGCGTGTCGCCATGCGCCATCGTCTTGTAGGGCCCGCCGCCGTCGCCGGTTGCCGTCGCTCCCCAGCCGCCATGCCCGGTATCGATCTGATGATAGAGCGCGCCGTTCGCCGGGTCGGTGCCGAAGAACCAGTGCGCGGCGAAGGTCGCGTGATGCCCGCCCGCGGCGCGCGACGGATCGGCCTTGCCGACCGCGCGGATGATCGTGTCGATCACCGTCGCGAGCGTCGCCGAGTACATCCCCATCGGCGCGGTGGCGGGCGCGCTGAGGAACGTGCCGTCCGGGATGACGATCTCGAGCGGGCGGAAACACCCCTCGTTGGCGGGCTCGTCGGGCGCGGTGAGGATCTTGAAGGCGATCCGGGCGGCGGGCCACGCGCCGCCATGGACGCCCGAGTTCATCGGCCCCCGGAGCACGCCGCCGACGCCGGAGAGGTCGATGGTCATGGTTTCGCCGGAAATCCGCACCTCGACCCCGACCGGCACCGGCACGTCGCCGTCGATCCCGTCGTTGTCGAGGAAGGATTCGGCGCGCCAGACCCCGTCCGGCAGGTCGCGCACCCCGCGCCGCGCAACCGCCTCACTGCGGTCCCAGATGGCCGCGATGGCGTCCCGCATGGTCGCCGCGCCATAGCGGTCGATCATCGCGCGGAATTTCCTCTTGCCGGTCAGCGTGCCGGCGAGCTGCGCGTCGAGGTCACCGAGCACCATCGTGGGGAATCGCGTGTTGATCTCGACGATGCGGTAGATGTCGTCGTTGCGCTCCCCCTTCGACCACAGCTTCACGCTGCGGAACTGGATCCCTTCCTGGAAGATCTCGGTCGCGTCGGTCGCGCTGCACGAGCCCACCGTCGAGCCGCCGACATCGACCCAATGGACCAGCACGCACATGAAGCCGAACAATTCGCCGGAGCCGTCGAACACCGGGGTGTACATGACGACGTTGTTGAGGTGCTGGCCGAGCGTGCCGGCGTGGTTCGAGATCAGCACGTCGCCGTCATGGAGGTTGTCGATGCCGTGGACCGCGATCCCGTCGCGCACCGCGATCCCGAGCGCGTTGGCGACGAATATCGGGATCGAGCCGGACCCCTGCGCGACCAGCCGGCCTTCCGCGTCGACCAGCCCGGAGGCGAAGTCCTTGTACTCGTAGACCAGAGGGCTGAAGGCGGTGCGGGTGATGTTGGCGTCGATCTCGTTGGGGATCGCGACCAGACCGTGGCCGATGATCTCCAGCGTGATGGGATCGAGCGCCGCCGCTTGCCTCGCATCGTCCATGATCAGTCTCCGACCTCGATTCGGATCTCGCCGAGCGCGCCCACGATACAGCCGTCGCCGGGGCCGATCACCGTGGTCGCGCCGTATTCCTCGACGATCATCGGGCCTTCGGCCGCGAAGTCGGCGGGAAGCGCCGCGCGCCGGCGGACCGGCGTCTCGATCCAGCCTCCCGCGGCGCCGAACCACACGGGCCGGGAGCCCGGCGCCTCGCCTGCGGCGTCGTCCCCGCGGGGGAGGCGGGCGAGGTCGGGTTTCCGGGTCTGCGCGTAGGCGCTGACCCGGATGCCGACGATCTCGATGGGCGCCGCCTCGTCGGAATGACCGAACCGGTCGCGGTAATAAGCCTCGAACGCCTTGCGCAGCGAGGACGCATCGCCGATTTCGCTCACCGGGACGACGAAGCTGTGCTTCTGGCCGCGATAGCGGAGCTCGATCGAGCGAACCAGCGTGGCGGTTGCGCCCGGCACCTCGGCGGCGACGATCTCCGCGCCGTGCCGGTCGGCCTCGGCGAAGGCCTCGCGGATCTCGGGCAGCGTCTCCTCGCCGTCCAGGTCGCGGATCATCGTGCGCGCGACGTCGAGCCTGGCATCGGCGAGCAGCATGCCGATGGCAGAGAAATTGCCCGGCTCGGGGGGCACGATCACGGTGCGGATATCGAGCTCGCGGGCGAGCGCCGAGCCGTAGATCGGCCCGCTGCCACCGAACGTGAAGAGAGCGAAATCGCGCGGGTCGTAGCCGCGTTCGACGGTGATCTGGCGGATCGCGCCGGTCATCGTCACGGCGGCGAGCGCCAGCATTCCCTCGGCCGTCTCCTCGACCGCCCGGCCGCCCATCCCGATGGGACCCGCCACCCGATCCGAGATCGCCGTGGACGCGGCGTCCGCGTCGAGCCCAAGCCCGCCGCCGAGGAACACCCCGGCGCCGATCCGTCCCAGCACGAGGTTCGCGTCGGTCACGGTGGGCTCGATCCCGCCGCGGCCGAAGGCGACGGGGCCGGGGTCGGAGCCCGCGCTCTTCGGGCCGATACGGAGCCGTTTCTCCGCGTCCACCCAGGCGATCGAGCCACCGCCCGCGCCGACCTCGACGATGTCGACCACCGAGCCTCTTATGGGAAAGCCGGTGTCGTAGCCGCCGACGAAATAGGGCGAGCTGAGCCCGAACCGGCCGTCCCGGATGACGGCGCATTTTGCCGTCGTCCCGCCCATGTCGAAGGCGATCAGGTCGGGGATGCCGAGCGCCTCGCCATAGGCGCCGGCGCCGATGCAGCCGCCGACCGGGCCGGATTCGATCAGCGCGATGGGCTCCCTGAGCGTGCGGTCGACCGACAGCACGCCCCCGTTGGAGCCCATCATGTAGAGCGTGCTCGCGAACCCGCCCTCCGCGAGGCGGAGCTCCAGCCGCGCGGTGTAATCGGCCATGCGCGGCCCGACGACCGCGTTCGCCGCCGCGGTGCAGCAGCGTTCGTATTCGTACCATTCGCGGGTGAGTTCGGTCCCGGCGGTAACGTAGGTCCCCGGCAGGCGCTCGCGCAGGCGTTCCGCGACCGCGCGCTCGTTGCGGTCGTCGCGATAGGCGTTGAGGAGCGAGACGGCCACCGCCTCGACGTCGAGCCCCGCGATGACCTCGGCGAGGCGGTCGATCTCCTCCGGCGCGGGTTCGGCCAGCACCTCGCCGCGGCCGTGCACGCGCTCTTCCACCTCGAAGCGCAGCGTGCGCGGGATCAGCGGCGGCGCGCGGCGGAACTCGATGTCGAACGGGTTGGTGCGGTTGCCGCGCGCGAGCTCCAGCGTGTCGCGAAACCCTTTCGTCGTGACCAGCGCCGCCTTCGCGCCGGAGCGCTGCAGCAGCGTGTTGATGACCAGCGTCGTGCCGTGCTTGACCAGCAGCGCGCGGGCGAGGTCGACGCCTGCCTCGTCGACACAGGCCATCACCCCGTCGACCAGGTCGCCATAGGTGGTCAACGCCTTGGCGTAGACCACCTCCCCCCTTTCCATGTCGAAGGCGGCGATGTCGGTGAACGTGCCCCCGGTATCGACGGCGACGACCAGGGACAAGGCGCGGGGTGCCATCATCCGCGCATGGTAGCGGGATCGGGCGGGGCGATCACGGTCTCGCGGGATTGGAAGGGGTCGCCCGTCAACCGATCGGCCCGCCGTCCTCCCGGACGATTGCGATCACCGCCGAGCGCGGTACGCCGTTCCCGCCGCCGGGGAAGTGGCTGTTGCCCTTTTCGCCCGGGTGCTGGATGCCGACGAAGAGGGTCCTGCGGTCGGCGCTCCAGGCGATGCCGGTTACCTCGCACTCCTTCGGACCGACCATGAACCGGCGGATCTCCCCGGTCGCCGGGTCGCCCACGAGCATCTGGTTGTTGCCCTGACCGGCAAAACCGTCCTTGTCGGTGTAATTGCCGTCGGTCTGGATCCACAGCATCCCGTTGCGGTCGAAGGCAAGGCCGTCGGGCGAGTTGAACATGTTGTCGGGGGTCACGTTCTTCGAGCCGGCGTTGGCGTCCGAGTGCACCGCCGGGTTGCCCGCGACGACATAGAGGTCCCACGCGAATCCGGTGGCGAGATGGTCGCCGCCGTCGGGACGCCAGCGGACGATCTGGCCATAGAGGTTGCCGGCGCGCGGGTTGGGCCCACCGACCGGGGTGGGGTCGCCCCCCTTGTTGGGTTTCCTGCCGCGGTTCTTGTTGTTGGTGAGACAGCAATAGATTTCGGCCTTCTTCGGGTTCGCGGCAACCCATTCGGGCCGGTCCATGGTGGTCGCACCCACCGCCGAGGCCGCCATGCGCGTATGGATGCAGATCTCGGCGAGCGAGGCCATCCCGGTGGCTTCCGGGGTGAGCTCGACCCACTCGCCGCGCCCGCCGTCGGCGAATTTCGCGGCGAACAGCTTGCCCGATTGGAGCAGGTCCGCGTTGTCGCCGCCCGCGACATGGCGTCCGTCGCTGACGAACCGGTAGAGGAACTCGCCGCGCTCGTCGTCGCCCATATAGACGATGACCTGCCCGTTGACGGCGAGCACGACCTCCGCGTTCTCGTGCTTGAAGCGGCCGAGCGCGGTCCGCTTCTTCGGCGTCGAGTCGGGATCGAGGGGGTCGATCTCGACGATGTAGCCGGCGCGGTTGGGCTCGTTGGGATGCTTCGCGATGTCGAACCGCTCGTCGGCGGTCGCCCAGGCATAGCCCCAGTCCTTGAGCCCGATGCCGTAGCGCGCAAACGCCGGGCCGATCTTGAGCGCCGGGTCGCTGGACGAGAAATAGCCATTGAAGTTCTCCTCGCAGGCGAGATAGGTGCCCCAAGGCGTGCGCCCGTTGCCGCAATCGTTCCAGGTGCCGAGGCTCCGCACGCCCGCGGGGTCGGCGGCGGTCCGGAGCAACGCGTGGCCGCGTGCCGGGCCGGTGATCTCCATCGGCGTGTCGGCGGTGATGCGCCGGTTGTAGGACGAGTCCCCGACGATCGACCATTCGCCGTTCCGCTCGGCGATCTCGACCACCGACACCCCGTGCCCGGCCTTCCCCTTGCGGACGTCGTCGGCGCTCTCCGGCTTGCCGCTCGGGTAGATGATCTTGCGGTTCACGTATTCGTTGTTGATCGCGAGGACGTTCCGGCCGCTGTCCGTGAACAGGGACATGCCGTCATTGTTGTCGCCGAAAGCGCGTTCCTGGCTCGCGCCCGTGCCGCGCGTCCTCTGGTCGAATTCGGCCGCGTCGGACCACATGGGATCGCCCCACCGGACGACGACATGCCAGCGGTAGCCCTTCGGCACCGTGACGGTATCGAGCGTGTTCGCGGCGACCGGCTCGAACCCGAAGCGGTCGTTGTTGGCGAGCGCCGAGAAAGGTCTCAACGCACCGGCGCTGGCGACGAACGCGGCCGTCCCGAACGCAACGCCCCCGGCGACGAAGCCGCGCCGGGAAAGTGCGCGTTCGGACAGGCGTTCGAAATCGGTCTCCAGATCATGAGGATCGGCAAGTTCCATGAGCGTCCCTGACTCAAGGAGGGACGTCTGGGCGGGCTTCGTCCCGGGCATTCGCAAGTCTCCTGGCGTTAACGGTACGGCGGGACAATTGCCTGCGCGGGTTGCAGCCAGATGACCGCCGCGTTACAGCCTCGTGAAACGGCGGCTCGCCACCGTCGACATCCGCCCAAGACGACCATATTTCCCATTGTATGGATGGGAATCGCGTCACCGGGCCGGGGAGCACGGCGTCATGACGGAGCTGGTCATGCGCGGCTTCGGCGGGCTGCGGAACGGGACCGGGGTCGTGCTGTCCGTGTGGGGGTCCATCCTCCTCATCCCTCTGGCCGTGGCCGCATTCGACTTCGCCAGCCTCGCCGAAATCCTCCGCATCGCGCTGGGCGCGTTCATGGGCACGCTGCCCTACATCGCGGCGGCGGTCCTGATCATCGCGGGGCTCAAGGCGAGCGGAGCAACCGGGCTGGTCGCACGCGCCTTCGAGGGCCGGGAGACGCGGATGATCGTGCTGGCGGCGCTCATCGGCGGCCTCGCGCCGTTCTGCTCCTGCGAGGTCATCCCCTTCATCGCGGCGCTGCTCGCGGCCGGCGCGCCGGTCTCGGCGATCATGGCGTTCTGGCTGTCCTCCCCGCTGATCGACCCGTCGACCGCGCTGATCACCGCCGCCGCGCTGGGCTGGGATTTCGCGGCGGGCAAGGCGGTCGCCGCCATCGGGCTGGGACTGTTTGGAGGATTCGCGGTCCGGCTTCTTTTCCGGAGCCCGGCCTTCGCCGCACCGCTGCGCGAAGGCGCGGGCGGCGGCTGCGAAACGGAGCTGACGGCGGGCGGCACGGTCTGGCGGTTCTGGCGCGAAGCGCCCCGGCTGGCGACATTCCGCACCGAAGCGGTCTCGAACGCGCGATTCCTCGTCAAGTGGCTGGCGCTTGCCTATCTACTCCAGGCGCTGCTCGTCGTCTACGTGCCGGCCAAGGCGATCGCGGGGGTCGTGGGCGGGGACGGCTTCGTTCCCATCGCGATCGGCGCGCTGATCGGCGCGCCGGCCTATCTGAACGGCTACGCCGCGCCGGCCCTCGTGGCCGGGCTGATGCAACAGGGCATGAGCGCGGGCGCCGCGATGGCGTTCATGGTCGCGGGCTCGGTGAGCTGCATCCCGGCGATGGTCGCGGTGTGGTCGCTGGTGCGCCGGCAGGTGTTCGCCGTCTATGTCGCCCTGGGCGTCGCGGGCGCCATGGCAAGCGGCGTGATGTTCGGCGCTCTCGCGGGGTAGACCGGCGGCCGGAACGGTTCCGTCCGAAGCGCTTATGTTCTAGCTTGCGCCCTCGACCGAGAGGGGCGATGGGCAAGCTGTTCGACCGCTACGCCGCGCTGAGCGAAGGGCTGATCTACGAGCACGACGCCTATGAGCGGCGGCCGGGCGTCGATCCCGAGCTGATCAGCCACGGGCTGGAGCCGGTCACCGAGCTCGAGCGGCGCGGCATGGACGCGGTCACCGAGATCGACGTCGAGCTCCTGTTCCACAAGCTCACCGCCATCGCCGAGGAAGCGCGCGACGTCTACATGTCGCTCTCGATCTCGGAAGCGATCATGACCGGCGACATGAATTGCGGAATCTTCACCGCCTCGGGCGACCCGGCGGTGGTCGCGACGGGCATCTACTTCCACACGATGCTCAACAACGCGCAGCTCAAATACGCCAAGAAATACTACGAGCCCGACCCGACCGTCGGCCTTTCGGACGGCGACATCTATTTCTTCAACGACGAGCTCGGCGGCGGCGTCCACCCGTTCGACATGTTCACCGCGATGCCGGTGTTCTTTCGCGGCACCCATGTCGCCTGGGTGACCTGCGGCGGGCACCAGGGCGATTCCGGTTCGCCGACGCCGGGCGGGTTCAACGCCAAGGCGCGCACCCGCTACGAAGAGGGCTTTCACGTCCCGATGATGCGGATCGGCGACAGCTTCCGCCTCAACCAGGACATGCTCGACATGCTGGCGGGCGAGGTGCGCAACCCGTTCGTGTTCTCGGCCGATCTGCGCTCGCGGGTCGCCACCTTGTTCCAGATGCACCGCCGCATCGTCCGCGAGATCGAGCGGCGCGGGATCGAGCACGTGGTGGGCGGCATGCGGACCATCCTGACGCGAGCCGAGGACTCCGCGCGCAGCCGGCTGCGCCAACTCAACGACGGCGTGTTCCGCGCGGTGATGTTCAACGACGACGATATCGGCGGCAGGCTCGGGCTCACGCGGATCCCCGTGACACTGTTCAAGGAGGACGATTCGCTCACCCTGCTGGTCCAGGGGGTTTCGCCGGAGAACCGGCTCGGGCCGATGCACGGGACCTGGCATCTCGTCCGCGCGGCAACGGCGGTCTACCTGTTCTCCTATTTCTTCCGCGGCATCCCGCCCAACGCGGGGCTGCTTGAGACCTGCCGCTACCTGGTCGAGGGTCCGTCCATCGCCAACGCGACCGACGAGATCGCGCACGGCATGGGGACCTCGATCGCCGCCTGCGTCACCAACGGCTGTCACGTGCTCGGCTCGAAGGCGCTGTTCGCGAGCCCCTACCGGGTCGCCGTCCAGGCGCCGCATTCGCGGAACCAAAACGTGTTCACCTTCGCCGGCGAGAACCGGCGCGGCTACAACTCGGCCAACATCACCGGCACCTGCAACGCCGCCGGCCAGGGCGGGCGCTTCGACGGCGACGGGGAGAGCGCCATCGGCTTCTTCTGGGGGCCGTTCACCGACGCCGGCGAGACCGAGGACATCGATTCCCGCCTGCCGCATTTCGTGCTCAGCCGCGCCATCGACCGCAACAACCACGGCTACGGCAAGTTTCGCGGCGGCGCCTCGCTGGTCGAGATCTCGACCGCCTGCGGAGATCCCGGCTGTTTCCTCAACTCCTGGGGCAGCGCCGACAAGATCAGCCACAACCCCGGCATCATGGGCGGCTATATGGGCCCTCCCAACCCGCGCATCGTCATCGAGGACAGCGATCTGCTCGACAAGGCGGCGGCGGGCGAGGACGTGGATCTCGAAATGGCCGATCTGGTGGCGAAGCAGAGCGTGGAAGGATCGTACCGCCTGGAGTCCTCCGGTCAGCCGACCGAGAAGTTCGAGGAAGGCGACCTGATGATCTTCACCATGGGCGGCGGCGGCGGCTACGGTGACGTGCTGGAGCGCGACCCCGACGACATCCAGAAGGATCTCGACGACCGGATGATCGATCCTCACGTCGCGGAAGGTGTTTACGGAGCGGTTATCGACGCCGCGACGGGGCGTATCGACCGCGCGGCGACGGCGAAGAAGCGCGCCTCCCTGCGGCGCGAGCGGTTGCGGAAGGCCAAACCCTTCGACCGCTTCGTCGCCGACTGGCGCAAGCGCAAGCCGAAGGACCACATCATCGCCTATTACGGCGAATGGCCGGAACCCCGCGCGCCGGGCTACGACGAGGAGTTCTGGGGGCTCTACGGGTAGGCGAAGCAAGCGGTTCGCGAGTCGGAATGCCGTCGCCGTCCTTGACGGATCTCGGTCGAAATACATATCGTCGCCAGACGGGAGCATGTCCCATGCCAGCACAGACCTCCGTGCTCCATGTCCGTGTGGACGAGAAACTCAAGGCCAAGGCGGCGGACACGCTGGCCGAAGCGGGCCTGACACTCTCCGATGCCGTGCACATCCTCCTGACCCGCGTCGCCGAGGAGGGAAGGTTGCCGCCCGGTCTGACCGCCGACCCCGAAGCTCATGACGCATGGTTTCGTACCCGGGTGCACGAAGCTCTCGACGATCGGCGGCCCGCCGTTCCGCACGAGCGGGCGATGAGCGATGCGCAGGCGCTGATCGACCGAAAGCGCCGTGCTCCAACTTGAATGGAAGGCCACGGCCGTCGCCGATCTGACGGCGATCGTCGACTACATTTCCGACGACAATCCCGATGCCGCCCAAGCCTTGAAAGACGAGATCGAGGCCAAGGTATCACGATTGCGGGAGCGCCCACGGCTCTACAGGGTCGGTCGCGTGGAAGGCACCCGAGAAATGGTCGTGCGTTCCAACTACATCGTCGTCTACGCCGAGGACGCAGACACCGTCACTGTCCTTCGGGTGCTGCACGCGGCCCAACAATGGCCCCAGACGTGAAGGCCGTCTGACGCCTGGCGATATTCCGCTCCTCACCCGCCTAGCGGAACCGTCATCGCGTCGTAGGAGAACACCCAGCCGGGGTCCATCGGGTTGCGCAACCACTTGTTGTCGCGCGAGCCCTGCTGCACCTGCTCGCAGCGGCCCTTGCGGCTCTCCTCGTAGAGGGCGAAGGCGCGGGCATGGTCCTCGCCGCAATGTTCCAGGCAGCGCACCAGGATCGCGGCATCCTCGATCGCCATTGCCGCGCCCTGTCCCATATGCGGCTTCATCGGGTGGCAGGCATCGCCGATCAGCACCAGCCGTCCGTCGCTCCAGACTGGCAGCGGTTCCCGGTCGAACAGCGGCCACTTGGTCGCCCCGCTGGAAATGTCGATCAGGGTGTGGATTTCCGGATGGAAGTCGGCGAAGGCGGCGCGCAGCTCGTCGTAATCGGCATCGACATGGGAGAAGCCGTAATCCCATTCCGACTCCGGCACGCCGGTGACGAAATAGATCTCGTCGTGGTTCCGGTCGAGATAGTAGACGACCATATGGGTGTCCCGGTGGGCGTCGTCCGACCACCACTTGCTGACATCGGCGGGCGCGAGGTCTCCGAGCTTTTCGGCGGGGATGATGCAGCGATGCCCGACATAGCCCGAATAGACCGGAAGCTGGGGCCCGAGCAGCGCCTCGCGCACCATGGAATCGATGCCGTCGGCGCCGATCACGATATCCGCCTCGGCCCGGCCGCCGTCCTCGAATTCGAGCGAGACGCCGGCGCTCTTCTGTTCGAGCGCGACCAGCTTCTTGCCGAACGCGATGGTGCCGGGGGCCACGTTGCCGGTCAGGATCTCGTGGAAGTCGCCCCGGTGGATGACCATGTAGCAGGCGCCGAACGCGGCCTCGCAGGCATCGCGCATGTCGTAGCGGAACATGGTCTCGCCGGTATCGAATTTCCGGCTGATCCAGTATTCCGGCCTGAGCCCGATTTCGAGGAGCTGCTCTTCGACGCCGGCCGCGCGGAGCACCTTCATCGTGTTGGGGCTGAGATTGATGCCGGCGCCAAGCCGCTCGAACGCGGGCGCCTGCTCGTAGACGCTGACGCGATAGCCGCGCCGTTGGAGAAGCGCGGCGGCGACGAGCCCGCCGAGCCCGGCGCCGATGACCGCGATTTCCCAATCCGGGCGCATCGCATCCCCCTCAGATGCTGAAGCCGGCGACCTTGGTTTCGAGGTACTCGGCGATCCCTTCCCGGCTTCCCTCGCGGCCGAGGCCGGAGTCCTTCATCCCGCCGAACGGCGCCGCCGCCGATGCCGGGTTGATGTCGTTGATGCCGACGATGCCGAAATCGAGCCCTTCCAGCAGCCGCATCGTGCGGGCGAGGTTCTGACTGTAGATGTACGCGGCGAGCCCGTAATGGGTGTCGTTGGCCATCGCCAGGATGTCGTCGTCGTCGTCGAAACGGACCACGGCGGCAACCGGCCCGAAGGTCTCCTCGCGGTAGATCCGCATGTCCGGAGTCACGCCGTCGAGCACGGTCGGCGCGTAGAAGTGACCCTTGTCGAGCCCGTTCTCGGTCAGCCGCCCCCCGCCGCAGAGCACGCTGGCGCCCTTGGCGACGGCGTCCTCGACCTGGGCCTCGACCTTGGCGACCGCCGCCTCGTTGACCAGGGGACCGATCGTCACGCCGTCGTCGAATCCGCTGCCCGCCTTCATCTTCGCGACCCGCCCGGTCAGCGTATCGAGGAACGCATCCGCGCCGTCGCGGTGCACATAGACCCGGTTGGGGCTGATGCAGGCCTGGCCGGTGTTGAGAAACTTGACCAGTTGCAGCCCCTTCGCGGCATGCACCGGATCGGCGTCGCCGAGGACGATGAACGGGGCGTGTCCGCCGAGCTCGCAGGAGACCCGCTTCATGTTCCCCGCCGCGCGCCCGGCGAGCATCTTGCCGACCGCGGTCGAGCCGGTGAAGGTGAGCTTGCGGACCTTCGGGTTGGCGACGAACTCGTCTCCGACGGGCGCCGGGTCCTCGGCGGTCACCAGGTTGACCACGCCTTTCGGGAAGCCCGCGTCCTCGAACACCCTGAAGGTCTCGATCGCGGTGAGCGGCGTCGCCTCGGCCGGCTTGAGGACCACCGTGCATCCGGCGGCGAGCGCGGGCCCCAGCTTTCGCGTGATCATCGAGATCGGGTAGTTCCAGGGCGTGATCGCCGCCACCACGCCGACCGGCTGATGGAGTACCAGGAACCGCTGGTCGGGGCGGGCGGAGGGTATCGTCTCGCCATAGACCCGCTTGGCCTCCTCGGCGAACCAGACGAGGAAATCGGCGGCGTAGCGGACTTCGGTGTTCGCCGCGCGGAGGGGCTTGCCCTGCTCCTCGGTCATCACCCGGGCGATCTTCTCCCGGCGCTCCAGCATCAGCCCGTGCGCCTTCATCAGGATCGCCGCGCGCTCATAGGCCGTCGTCGCACGCCAGGCCGGGAAGGCGTCGGCCGCCGCGTCGATCGCCGCCCGGGCGCGCTCCGCCCCGCCGTCCGGCACGTTCGCGATCACCGACCCGTCGGCCGGGTTGAGCACCGGGAAGCTCGCATTGGCGGGCCCCGCCTCCCAATCGCCGTCTATGTACATCCGCTCCTCGCCGACCCGGTTCGCATCGGTCGCGCACTATAGCGGCCGGGCGGGCGTGGCTATAGTTCGCCGATGAAGGAAGGCGCGGTCATCGTCGGCATCGGCGAGACGAAGGTCGGCAAGCACCCGGGCCGCAACGCGCTCGACCTGCAATGCGAGGCGGTGCGCAAGGCGCTCGCCGATGCACGTATCGATAAGTCGCGGGTCGACGGAGTCTACGCGCTCGGCTCCTACATCCAGCCCATGCAGCTCCACGGGCTCAGCGTCCTGGAATATCTCGGGCTCACGCCCAGGCTCGCCGAAATCGTCGATGTCGGCGGCACGGTCGCCTTCATCACCATGATCCAGAACGCGATGGCGGCGATCGACGCCGGAAGGCTGGAAATCGCGGTCTGCGTATACGGCGACAACGCCGCGACCCACCGCCCGCCCGGCACGCACGGCTATGTCGCCCAGATGACGACCGGCGCGGAGGAGTTCGAGGAGACCTTCGGCTCCTCCATCGTCGTCTCCTACGCGCTCCTCGCGCGGCGCTATCTCGACCTCCACGGGCTGCGGCCGGAGGAGGCGTTCGCGCCGATCGCGCTGACCGCGCGGCGCCACGCGATGCTCAACGAGAACGCGGCCTACCGGAAGCCGATCACGCTGGACGACTACCGCGCCTCGCCGTGGATCGCCGAACCGTTCCGCAGGCTCGACTGCTCGCCGGTGGTCGACGGCGCCGGCGCGTTCGTGATCGTCTCGCGCCGCGTCGCGCGGAAGCTCGACGTGACGCCGGTCTCCTATCTCGGCGCCGGATCGCAGGCGACGCACAAGATCGTAAGCCTGACCCCCGACATCCCGGAGCTCGGCATGGCGGAGGCCGGGCGCCGCGCCTTCGCCGAGGCCGGGCTCTCGCCGGCGGACGTCGATCTGCTGACGGTGCATGACGGTTTCACGGCGTCGATCTCGATCACCGTGGAGGCGCTGGGCTTCTGCGGCGCCGGGGAATGCGGCCGTTTCGCATCCGGGGGCGGGCTCGGCTTCGACGGCGCACTCCCGGTCAACCCGCATGGCGGCCTGCTCTCGCAGGGCCATGTCGGCGGCATGCTGCATGTGCTGGAGGCGGTGCGCCAGCTGCGCGGCGACTCCGGGCCTCGCCAGGTGAGAAACGCCGAGGTCGCGGCGATCTCGGGCAACGGCAACATCTTCTCGATCTGCGGCGCGATGCTGCTCGGCAAGGGCCTCGCGTGACCGTCGACCGAACCAGCCCATTCTGGCGGTCCGTCGACCGGCGGGCGATGCAGTTGCCCCGTTGCGCCGCGTGCGGGCGCTTCCACTTCTATCCCCGCCCGGTCTGTCCCGAATGCTGGTCCGACGACCTCGACTGGCGCCCGGTGAGCGGCAGGGGGACGGTCTGGAGCTACACCGTCGTCCGCTTCGCCCACGGCGCGCATGAGGGCTGGAAGACCCGGGTGCCCTATGTCGTCGCCCTGATCGAACTCGACGAAGGCGTCCGCATGATGGGCAACGTCGTCGACTGCCCGGTCGAATCCGTGCGTTCCGGCATGGCGGTCGAGGTCGACTACCGGGAGTACGAGGACGGCCTCATCCCGGTCTTCGTGCCGGCGGGATAGGCGCCCTCAGAGCGCGTTGCAGGGCCGCCTGAGCGTCCGCCACATGTGGGAGGACGGGGTGTTGTCGTTGCCGAGCCCCTCGGGCGGCTGCTTGAAGTGGCGCCCGACCACGTCCTCGAACTGTTCGAGCTCGACATGCACGTCGGGGTCGAACGCGTAGAGATCGTTGACGACGATCATCCGCGCCGACATGTACCATTTGTGCTTCCGGGCCCGCTCGTACTCGGCGTAGATATAGGGCTCGGGCCGGTAGTCGTCGCCGAACATCCGGCGATAGGCGTCGGGGTACTCGTAACCCACCGACTCGTCGGGGAAGAAACGCAGCGCCTGGTGCACGCGGATCGCCCAGGCCACTTCCTCGTCGACATAGGGTTCCACGAGCTGCGCCCCCCAATAGCCGTGATCGGCGCGGATGAAGCCGAGCACCGCGATGTCGTGCAGCAGGCAGGCCAGCACCATCTTCTCCGGCAAGCCGTTCTTCTGGGCGAGGTTGGCGCTCTGCAGGACATGCGCCCTGGCCGGCGAGAAGCGGAGTCTGAAGAAGTCGAACAGGGTCGGCCGGTCGGGCATCGGCGGCAGGCGGGGATCCTCGCCCATCAGGAGGGAGGCGCTGCCCGGCCCGTGATTGGGGCCGTCATGGCCGTGCCTGCGCTCGCCGTCGGCGAGATTGTAGAGCAGCGACTTGGCGACCAGCCGGTCGCCGAGCTCCTTCATCCGCCGCTCCTCATGCGCGTCGGCGCGCTCGGATAGCGTCTGGGTCGCCATGCTGCCCCCGTTTCGGTTCGCGGCCGCTTCAGCCGCCTGTTCCATCGATCATACGCCAGATGCGCTCCGGCGTCGCAGGCATTTCAAAAACGCAGCCTACCATTCCTGAAAGTGCGTGAAATTGACCGCAACCCCTTCGCCTTTCGCCAGGGCAGCACCGTAAAGGTCGAAGTCCACAGTGATCAGGGGCGTTTCCGCCGACACCACCTCAAGAAGGGCGGCATCCGTCAGGCCGAGCCTGGCGAACATGCGATTTCGGGTAGCGGTGCGGCTGGCGATAACGATCTCTTCGGTTTCCTCAATCAGGGCGCGAAGACAAGCCATGGGTCGGGGATCGTCGGACGAGGAAAGCAGGTTCGATGCTTCGGTTAGCGTGTTCGGCGTAACCAGAACCCTGTCCAGAGGGTCGAGCAGCGCGAGCAGCCGATCATAATCATCCGGGCTGAAACGCCTTGACCGGCGGTGGCGGGAAATCAAGCCTCGATCAACGCTTCCCACCAAGAGCAAGACAAGCAGATTGGAATCCAAGAACGCGCGGGTCGGTCTCACCAATCTATTCGCCGGCAGGCAAGCTGCGGTGGGTCAACGACAGCACCTCTCCTGTCCC
The DNA here is from genome assembly GCA_965202835.1 of Alphaproteobacteria bacterium. Lineage (GTDB taxonomy): Bacteria > Pseudomonadota > Alphaproteobacteria > MPNO01 > MPNO01 > MPNO01. The sequence continues at coordinate 1,088,377 of CBDBCA010000006.1, forward strand.
ATTATCGATTCTCACGATCTTGAAGGTTCGTCTGGTCCAGCTCGGAACCACGCTGCCCAAGGACGTCCCGATGCCCGCCGGAAGCTTGTTCCTATCAAGTTCCCGAAAAAATCCGATCGTCACATTCCACACATTTTTTTCGTCGTCGAATGTGACCTCCTCAAGGCCGATATGCTGAATGCCTTCTTCGGCGAACAAGTCGGCGACATAATCAGCGGCGGTGCGCGCCGCCTTCTTTACGTTCACTGTCACCTCCGATCCGGCGCCGATTCCACCGCTATCCCGCTGCGCCGATCATACGCCAGATGCGCTCCGGGGTCGCAGGCATTTCGACGTGGCGGACGCCGTGCTCCGCCAGCGCGTCGCAGATCGCGTTGACCACCACCGCGAGCGCGGGCGTGGTGCCGCCCTCCCCGCCGCCCCGCACGCCGAGCGGATTGGTGGGCGACGGGACCTCCATGATCTCGGTCTCGAAGAACGGGAAGTCGTCGGCCCGCGCGATCGCGTAGTCCATCAGCGAGCCGGCCAGCATCTGCCCGCTGTCGGGGTCGTAGCGGGCGTGCTCGAACAGCGCCTGGCCCGCGCCCTGGACGATGCCGCCATGCGCCTGGCCGTGCAGGATCATCGGGTTCACCGCGCGCCCCACGTCGTCGACGGCGGCGTAGCGCACCACGTCTATGGCGCCGGTCTCGGGATCGATCTCGACCTCGCAGACCTGCGTGCCGTAGGGAAAGCCCGGCGCGCTCATCTTCTCCGTGTGCTCGGCGGAGAGCGTGTCGCCACGTGCTTCCGCGGCCTCGGCGACTTCGAACAGCGTGACGCTTCGGTCGGTGCCGTGGATCGCGAACCGTCCCGCCTCGAATCCCACGTCCTCGATCGCCGCTTCCAGCATGTCCGCGGCGATGGGTCGGCCCTTTTCGATCACCAGCTCGGAGGCCCGGCCCATGACGATGCCGGCCATTCGCATCGAGCGCGCGGAGTGCGATCCCCCTCCTTCCGGGACAATATCGGTATCGCCGGTGATCAGGCGGACGCTGTCGAAGGGAACGCCCAGCCAGTCGGCGACGCATTGGGCGAAGGCGGTCGCGTGCCCCTGGCCGCTCGAGAGCGTTCCGATCACCACCTCGACCCGGCCCGCCGGAAGAACGGAGATCCCGGCGCGCTCGACGGGGAAGCCCGAGGTGATCTCGATCGAGTTGGCGAGCCCGATGCCGCGCAAACGTCCCCGCTCAAGCGCCTCGGCGCGGCGTGCCGGGAACCCGTCCCAGTCGGCGAGAAGGAGCGCGCGCTCCATCGCCTGCGGATAGTCGCCGCTGTCATAGACGAGACCGAGCGCCGTCCTGTACGGCATCGCGGAGGGCGGGATCAGGTTGCGCCGGCGCAGCTCGACCGGGTCGAAGCCGTGCTCCCGCGCAGCGAGGTCGACCAGGCGTTCCATCGCTAGCATCGCCTCGGGCCGCCCGGCGCTGCGATAGGGCGCGGTCGAGGCGGTGTTCGACACCACCGCCCGCGCGCGGACATGGGCGGCGGGGAAGGCATAGACCGTCGGCGCCAGCTCGGACGACTTGGTGATCGGAACGAAGGCCACCGTGTAACCGCCGACATTGCTGATCAGCGACGAACGCAAGGCGAGGAAGTTCCCCTCCGCGTCGAGGGCGAGCGCCGCGTCGATATCGAGGTCGCGCCCCTGATAGTCGGACAGGAAGGATTCGCTCCTGGTCGCGGTCCATTTGACGGGCCGGCCCAGCCGCCGCGCGGCCCAGAGGGCTATCGCGTATTCGGGATAGGTCCAGTTGCGGGTTCCGAAATTGCCGCCGACGTCGCCGGCGATCACCCGCATCCGGTCCTCCTCGACCCCGAACACGGCGGCGAGGTCGCGCTTGACCCGGACCGGGTTGTCGCCGCCGCAGTGGAGGATGAAGCGCCCAGCGTCCGCATCGTAGCGGCCGACCGCGGCGCGCGGTTCCATCATCACGCCGGTCACCCGCTGCACCCGGGTCTTGAGCGAAACCGCGTGTGCGGCCTCGGAGAATGCCGCTTTCGTGGCTTCCGGATCGCCGAAGAACCCGTCGATGCAGGTATTGCTTGGGATGTCGTCCCAGAGGAGCGGCGAATCCGGCTCGGGCGCCGCGGCGGTATCGGTGACCGAGTCGAGCGGCTCGTAGTCGACGGCGATGCGCTCCGCCGCATCGGCGGCGGCGGCGGACGTCTCGGCGATCGCGACGGCGACGATGTCGCCGACGAACCGAACCCGCCCGTCCGCGAGCACTGGCAGCTTCGTGGCGCGCCGGGGCGAGCCGTCCGCGTTTTGGAGCACCAGATCGACCAGCCCGGCGATCATTGCGTAGCTGGGGAGGGTCCCGACACCGTCGGCCGCGAGATCGGCGGCGGTCAGCACGTCGATCGCGCCCGGCACCGCCTTCGCGGCGGCGGTCTCGATCCCGGCGATCCGGGCATGCGCGTGCGGCGAGCGCAGCATCGCGGCGTAGGCCTGCCCGTCGAAGCGGATATCGTCGGTATAGCGGCCCCCGCCGCGCAGGAGGCGCAGATCCTCCTTTCTCAGAACCGGTTCTCCGATTCCGCCCGCTTCGACCGTCCTCTCGACCATCGCTTTCGATCCTTCCGGAAACGCTACGCTTCAGCATAACGGCGCAATTGCATGGCCGTCCAAGTGCTGCCACGATGGCGCGCGAATCTGGGTATTGGGGGACGAAAATGGCACCCGAGGGCGCGGCCGGCATCTCGAACGTCACCGACCGCATCGTCGCGATCCGCGACAAGTGGCACACCAAGCAACACCCGATGTTCCGGGCGCTGGCGAAGGGCGAGCTGAACCTCCGCGTGCTCGGCGTCTACATGGCGCAGCACGCGAAATACGTCCGCCACGGGCTGGAAGCTTTCGGGCTGGTCTATGCCAAGGCGCCCGCCGACGTGCGCAAGATGCTGGTCGAGAACATGGCCGAGGAAGAGGGCCTGATCGGCGGCCACACGGATCACGGCGCGCACGACCACATGGAGATGATCTACACCTTCTGCGCGGCGGCGGGCATGACGAAGGACGAGGTGCTGGGCGTCGACATGCCGGCCGCCTGGTGGGGCCGCGCGCTCTACTATCTCAACACCGCGCGGGTCGAGCCGGTGGGCGTGATGCTGGCGATGGCCTTCACCCAGGAGGGCCAGATGCCGGCGCTCAACAGCGAGATCGTGCTTCCGGCGCTCGAAACCCACTACGGAATCGCGCGGACCGACCGCGAGGCGGTGTTCTTCGCCGAGCACGAGATGGCGGACGAGGAGCATTCCTCGCGCCAGCTCGACCTCGCCTCCAAGTATCTCGATACGCCGGAGATGGAAGCCCGCGCGGAGGCGGTGGCCGAGGAGATGTGCCGCCTGCGCTGGGCCTGCACGACCGCCACGTACCGGATCGAACAGCTCGGCGAAAGGGAAGAGCTGCCGCCGGGCGTCGCCGCCTGATCGCGGCATACGAAACGGGGAGACCGTCATGACCATAGACATGCATTCCCACTGGCGGCCGCCGGCGCTGATCGACGCGCTGCGCGACCGCGGCGAACCGCCCCATGTCGTCACCGCCGACGGCGGCGCGGAAGTGCTGCGCACCCGCCACGGCGACACCGCGATGGCCGAGGCGTTCGACGATCTGGACCGGAGACTGGCCGACATGGACGAGCACGGCGTGTCCACCGCCGCGCTGTCCCTGTTCGGCATGTTTCAGTGGATCGAGCGCCTGCCGGTCGAGCAGTCCCTGAAGCTGACGCGGCTCTACAACGACAGCGTGGGCGAGATTTGCGCCGCCCATCCGGGACGCTTCGTCGCCTTCGCCTCGCTGCCGCTCGCCGATCTCGACGCGGCGGTGGCCGAGTTCGACCGCGCGATGGGACTGCCGGGAATGATCGGGATGCAGATCCCGGGGAACGGCTTCCTCGACTATGCGACCGCCGAGCAGTACCGACCGCTGCTGGACGCCGCCAACCGGCACCGCGCGGTGGTCTTCGTCCACTGGGGCCCGCGGCCGGGCGACAGTTGGCCCCGGGTTCCGTCGGATGCCGACAACATGAACGCGCGGCTTACCACGCTCGACATGCAGGCGAGCCTGTCGTCCAACATGATGACGTTTTCCTGCACCGACATCCTCGACGATTACCCGGATGCCGCGGTCATGCTCCACAATCTCGGCGGCAACATCGCCTTCGAGGTGGAGCGGCTGGACCACCGCAGCATCCTCGACACCCCGGACGAGCCGATACCGTCGACCCAGTTCAACAAGCCCAACGTGTTCGTCGACTGCAACTCGTTCGGCGCGCGGGCGATCGAGGCCGGCGTCGCCGCTTTCGGAGCGGAGAAGATCGTCTACGGAACCGACGGGACGGGATTCGGCTGCGACTGGACCAACAAAGCGCTGGCGGACGCCCGTATCGACGACGACGAACGCCGGGCGATCCTGCACGACACCGCGGCCGGCTTCATCGCCCATCTGGCGGAGCTCGCGCCGCACCGCGCCGCCGTCGCAGCGTGACCGGGCAGGGCGAAGCGCCCTTCGATATGGGCTTGTACGGATAACTTGACAGGCGGTCGACCCGCTACATCTCTTCCGTCATGCCCGGGTCGCCGCCCTCCCCCGACCCCTCCCGCAAGCGGGAGGGGAGAAGGCAGGGACGGATCGGCGAACGAGTCCCCCTCTCCCCCGCGGGGAGAGGGCCGGGGTGAGGGGCCTCCCGACGCCCCCTACCCGTGCGCCCGGATGGGGACGTCCATCTCGCCGAGGCCGGCGAAATCGAGGTGCATCGTGTCGCCGGGAAGGACGCGGCTGACGCCTTCGCAGGTGCCGGACATGATGATGTCGCCCGGGTGAAGGGTGTAGAAGGTCGACGCCCATTCGATCTGCCGTCGGCAGTCCATGATCATCAGCTCGGTGTTCGACTTCTGGCGGGTCTCGCCGTTGACGGTCAGCTCGAAGGCGATCGAATCCGGGTTGGCGATCTCATCAGCCGTGGTCAGCCAGGGGCCGAGCACGGCATAGGTGTCCACCGACTTGCGCATGCTCCGGTCCTCGGTCCCGCGAACCACCATGTCGAGCGCGATGGCGTAACCCGCGACATAGTCGAGCGCGTCGTCATAGGTGACGTCGCAGGCGGTCTTGCCGATGACGATCCCGAGCTCCGCCTCGTGGTCGGTGCGGCGGTCGGGGAAGCGCACCGCCACGCCCTCGGACGGCCCGACCAGGGCGCTGTTCGCCTTCAGGAACAGCCCCTGCTCCTCAATTCCGCCGCGCCGCGCCGCAACGCTCACCTCGGCATCCGCCTTGGCCTCGTCGGCATGGGCCTGGTAGTTGACCGGAACGCCGATGACCTTGGTGGGGTTGGCCACGGGGCTGAGAAACGTGACCGAGGAAACCGGCACGCCTTCCGCCGCATCGGCGAGACGTTCCATCTCGCCCCGCAGCGAGTCGAGATTGGCGACCAGAGCGTCGCCGATGGGGAACGGGTAGCGATGCGCCGGCAGGGCGTCGACGACGGACGTGACGTCATGCACCTTGTCGTCGCGGACGACACCGATCCTGTTGTCGTTGTAACGACAGTATTTCATCGCACTTCCCCCATCCCGGTCGTCCGCTGAAGCGAGCCAGACTCGCATAGGAGAACCGACGGTTCAATCCGCGCCTCCACGCGGTTTGCGGGACGGCTCGGATCCGCGCAACATCGCGCGTCCCTGTTCTCCGGGAGCCGCGGCTTGTCATGCTGAACTGGCACCGTTCCACGGCGGTTGCGTACGGCGCCGTCCTGCTCGGCGTGTTCGGCCATGCTTCCAGCGAGTTCGTCGCCGTGCTCACCGCGCTTCCGGGGCCGGAGGCGGCGGTGTGGCGGTTCGGGCTGGGCGGGATCGGACTGGTCTTGCTGGCGCTCTGCTTTCCGGCGAGCCGCGATCTCCTGACCCCGCTGCGCCGCGACGGCGGGCGGCTGCTTGGGATCTCCCTTCTCGGCGTCACCTTCCCCTATATCGCGTTCCACTGGTCGCTCGATTTCGCGACTGTGCCGCAGGTGGCGACCCTGATCACGAGCATCCCGATCTTCGTCGCCCTTCTCGCCGCCGCGGTCGACCGGGAACGGCTGTCGCCGGCCCAGATGGCAACCGGCGTGCTGGCGATGCTCGGCGTCGCCGCGCTGCTCACCGACGGCTACCTCGCCGAGCTCGCGGGCGCCCGGCACAATCTGCTCGGCATCCTGCTGGTCACGATCTCCGCCGCGGGCGCCGCCGCCTATGTGGTCTCGATGCGACCGCTCGCGGTCGAACACGGCGCGCTCCGCGTCACGGCGATCACCATGGCGCTGGGCGGCGTCGGTGCCTGGCTCGCGGTGGGCGCGTTCTGGGGACGCTGGGTGGACCCGGCCGCGATCGCCGCCCTGCCTGACGGGAGCGTCGCGGCGATCCTCGCCATGGCGCTGTTCAACACGACGATCACGCAGTTCGTCTGGATAGGCGGACTCGCGGCCGTGCCCGACATGACGCGGGGCGCCTATCTGTTCTTCCTTAAGCCGGTGATCGCCGCCGCCCTCGCCGTCGCCTTCCTCGGCTCGCTCCTGTCGACGCTTCAGATCGCGGCCGCTGTCCTGATCTGTTCCACCGTGGGGGTCGAAATCGCCTGGCCGAGGCTCAGCGCCTGGGCGCGAAGCTGGGCGACCGTGCGATCCAGGCGCTGAGCGCCGCGACCGCGACGATCCCGACCGCGCCCATCGCGTAGAAGGCGTTCTCCAGCCCGGCAAATTCGGCGACCGCTCCCATGACGAGCGGCACCAGCGCGCCCCCGAGGCGGTTGAAGGTGATCCGAAGCGCCGCCACGCGGCCCTGGAGGTCGGCGCCCACCGCGCGCGCGGCGATCGTCATCATCAATGAGAGGTTGAGACCCTGTCCCACGCCGCGAATGCAGATTGCGACGACGAGCAGGGTCATCGTGTCGAGCAGCGGGGTGACCGCGATGGCGGCGATGGCGGCGACGATGGCGGCGATCAGCAGCCAGTGGTCGGCAAAACGGCGCGACAGTTTGCCTACCGCGAGCGCGGCGAATGCCGCGGCGAGGCTCGAAATGCCGATCAGAAAGCCGATCGTGCCGGCCTCGAAGCCGATCTCCTTCAGCCAGACGCCGTAAAACGACGACTGGATGCCGGTTCCGGTCTGGCGCGTGAGCGTCGCCATGACGACCAGCGCGACGGCGGGCAAAGCGAGCATCCGAAAGGCGCTGGTGTAATCCGCGAGCTTCGGCAGAACGTCGGCCGCGCGTCGTCCCCGTTCGGCGGAATCGTCCGGAGCCGCCACCCGGGGCAGGAAAAGCGCCGCGGCGGCCCCGGCCAATACCCAGCCCGCGAGCATCAGGAAAGCGCCGGTCGGGCCGAAATACTGCCAGACCAGCCCGACCAGGAAGGGTCCGATGAAACCGCCCGTCCGAGCGGCGGCCGTCAGGCGGCCGGCATAGACCGGGCGGCCCTTCAGGACCCGGCCGAAAAGCGCCTGGGCGCCGATCCAGTTGGTGGTCTCGGCGAAGCCGGAGATCATCTGGAGCAGGACGGCGGCCCAGACGAAAGGAAGCGCCGGGAACAGGGCGAAACTCGCCGCCGCGACCGCCGCAAGCGCCAGGATCACCTTTTGCGGCGCCGCCCGGTCCAGCAGCGCGCCGCCGTAGATGGAGAGCGTCACGACGAGGAACTGTCGGCTGGCTACGACCAGGCCGATCAGCAGCGGCGAAGACGTGAGTTCGAGAGCCCAGAGCGGTATGACCACCGCCGCCATCGGCATGACGTTGCCGTAGCAGAAGGCAAGCGCGTAGACCGGCGCCTGCGCCTTTGCCGGAATCGACGGTTCGTCGGGCTCCGTCACGCGGGGCGGCGGCTCAGTAGAACCGGAGGTAGCGGTCGGTCTCCCAATCCGAGACGTGGTTCATGTAGTCGAGCCATTCCTGGCGCTTGTAGTCGAGCCAGGCCTTGTGCATGTCGGGTCCGAACACCGCCTGCGACAGCGGATCCGCCTCGAAGGCGTCCAGCGCCTCGGTGAGGCTCCGGGGCAGCATTTCGATACCCTCGGCGGCAAGCTCGCCCGGGGTCTTTACATACAGGTTCCCCATCCGCGGTTCGCCCGGATCGAGCTCCTGCTCGATGCCCTCGAGACCGGCGGCGAGCACCATCGCCGCGCCGAGATAGGGGTTGCACATCGGGTCCGTCGCACGGAGCTCGACGCGGTCGCCCGCGAGCGGGATGCGGAGCGAATTGGTCCGGTTGTTGCCGCCATAGCAGCGGAACACCGGCGCCCAGGTATAGCCCGACATGCTGCCCTGGATGATCAGCCGCTTGTAGCTGTTCACGCTCGGCGCGGTGACCGCGACGATCGCCGGCAAATGGCGCAGAAGCCCGGCGATGAACCTGTAGCCGAGTTCCGACATGCCGTTGCCGCGCGGGTCGTCGGCATTTCCGAACAGGTTGCGCCCGTCGGAAATGTCGTAAATCGACATGTTGTAGTGCGAGCCGCTGCCGGAGTAGTTCATCATCGGCTTCGGCATGAAGCTCGCGAAGTAACCGTGGCGGCGCGCGATCTCGTCCGCCAGCCGGCGGAAGAAAACGAAGCGATCGGCCATCGTCAGCGCGTCGGCATAGTCGAAGTCGATCTCGAACTGGCCGATCGCATCCTCGTGGTCGAAAGAGTAGACATCCCAGCCCAGCCCGTTCATCGCGTCCACCAGCTCGCCGATCCAGTGGAAATTGTCCAGGAGCCGGGAGACGTCATAAGCCGGCTTGCTCAGATGGGGCTTGCCGCTGACGGTGGCAAGGCCGTCGTCCTCGGGCTCGCGGAAGACGAAGAACTCGATCTCGGTGCCGAGATACATGCCGTAGCCGATGCCGGCGGCGCGGGTCCGCACCCGGTCGAGGATGTTGCGGCTGCACGCCTCAAACGCCGCGCCCCGGCACTGCAGGTTGGAGGCGAACCAAGCGATGTCGGTCCGCCAGGGCAGGATGAGGCACGAGCCTGGGTCGGGATGGGCGGCGACCTCCTCCTCGTTCACCTCCTGCGGCACCCCGTCGAGCGCGGCCCCGGTGAACAGCTCGGAGCCGCCCATCATCTGGTCGAAATGCGACATCGGCACCATCTTGGCCTTGGAGGCGCCGTGCATGTCGGCATAGCTCGGCAGCAGGAACCGCACGCCGCGTTCGATGAGCTCCGCCTTCAGCGCGGCCGGATCGCCGCCTTTGGCTGCGGCGGGCCTGTATGCCAGCCCTCCGCCCGCGCTCGATTCCGCTGCCATCGTCTCCTCCGCACCGTCGATTCCTGTCGTCGAATCAACAAACTAACCCGCGCGCTCCAAATCAATCAAGGCTTGCTCCGGAGCCGCGCGACCGGCACCATGGCCGCGGACGAAATTCGGCGAGATCGACGATGTACTTGAACCGGGCCTGGTATGTCGCCGCGTGGGACCACGAAGTCACGCGCGAGCCTTTGTCACGCATGTTCCTCGGGCGGCCGGTCGTGCTCTGGCGCACCGAAGCCGGCGCCGCCACCGCGCTGGAAGACCGCTGCTGTCACCGCCACGCGCCGCTCTCGGCCGGCAAGGTTATCGGCGACCGTATCCAGTGCGGCTATCACGGGCTGCAATTCGATGCCGGGGGGAAATGCGTCGCGGTGCCGAGCCAGAACCGCGTGCCGCCGGGAGCCGAGGTGCGCCGCTACCCGCTGGTCGAGAAGAACCGCTGGCTGTGGATCTGGATGGGGGACGCGGAACGCGCCGATCCAGAACTGATCCCGGACATCTACTGGCACGACTCGCCGGACTGGGCTGCGGTCGGCGACCGGTTCCACGTCAAGTGCAACTACCAGGCGCTGATAGACATTCAGCTCGACAATACCCATTCCAGTTTCGTCCATCCGGACAGCCTGGGAAATGCGGGCTCGCTGCGCCACAGCCCGAAGGTCGAGCGCGACGGAGAATTGCTGCATAACGGAAGGCGAATGCGGGATTCGGACCCGCCGCCGCTGTTCGCCAAGGCAACGACGGTAAAGGATACCGGCGACGTCTGGGTGACCTGGACCTACCGTCCGCGCGCCGGGCTGATCACCTTCGACACGGGCGTGGCCCCGAGCGGCAGCCGCGTCTTCGAGGGCGACCGGAGCCAGGCCTTCAACGTGTTCAACACCCACGGAATCACGCCCGAGACCGAGACGACATGCCACCATTTCTGGGTCTCGTCGCGGGACTTCGCGATCGACGATCCGGACGTCACGGATACGATGTCCTCGATCCGCGAGGTGTTTCTGGAAGACGTCGGGATGGTCGAGGCGCAGCAGCGGTCGATCGACGTTCATCCCGGCGCTCCGTCGATCGACGTCGGCGCCGACCAGCCGACGATCCAGGCGCGGAAACTGGTGCAAAGGCTGATTGCGGCCGAACGCGATGCCGCTTGACGGCACCCCGCCATTCCGGGCGGAGCATATCGGGAGCTTGTTGCGGCCGGATGCGCTGCGGGATGGGTTCCGCCGCCTTAACCGGGGAGAGATCGACGCCGAGAGGTTCCGCGCGATCCAGGACGACTGCATCCGCGACGTCGTCGCCATGCAGGAAGAAATCGGTCTTGAGGTGGTGACCGACGGGGAGTTCCGCCGCACCACCTATATCTCGCATTTCGTGGACTCGGTGGACGGGCTCGAATTCGCGCCGTCGTCGTTCCGTTTCTACGAAGACGACGGCACCGCGCACGACTTCGTCGCCCCGCGCGCGGTCGGCAAGCTGAATCGGGTGAAGTCGAATTCCGGCGAGGAGTTCGATTTCCTGAAGACGGTCACGGGCGGGACGATCAAGTCGACCCTGCCGTCGCCGGCGACGATGCATTTCCTGGGCGGCGCGGAGGATCCGCCGAAGGGCGTCTATCCGAACCGCGAGGCGCTGTTCGAAGACCTCGCGCGCGCCTATCGGGAAGACATCGCCGACCTCGCCGAGCGCGGGGCGCGCTACGTGCAGCTCGACGACGTGCCGTTCGCCATGCTGTGCGATGAGTCCCTCCGCGACCAGCTCGCCGCCCGGGGCGAGGACGCCGAGGCGCTGGTCGATGCCTATATCGCGCTCACCAACGACGCCGTGGCCGGCCGGCCGGCGGAGATGACTGTCGGTTTCCACATTTGCCGGGGGAATCTCAAGGGCACATGGTTGTCGCGCGGCGGGTACGACATCGTGGCGAAGAAGCTGTTCCGGCAGCTCGACGTGGATCATTTCTGCCTCGAATACGACACGGAGAGAGCGGGCGATTTCTCGCCGCTTGCGGCGATGCCGGAGGACAAGGGCGTCGTGCTCGGCCTGATCAGCTCCAAGCTGCCGCTGCTGGAGGACCCGGCGGCGGTCGAAGCGCGTATCGCCGAAGCGGGCCGCTACGTCCCGCTGGAACGGCTCGCTGTCAGCCCGCAATGCGGGTTCTCGAGCGCGGTGATCGGCAACCCGGTGAGCCCGGACGACCAGCGCGCCAAGCTCGCACTCGTCGTCGAGATCGCCGGGCGGGTCTGGAACGGCGCGGCGCGATGAGCTCGCTCGCCGGACGGGTCGCCATCGTCACGGGCGGCGCGCGCGGGATCGGCGCCGCGATTTCGGCGACGCTGGTGGAGCGCGGCGCCTCGGTGGTGGTCGCCGATTTGGGCTGCGCGATCGACGGGCGCGACCCGGATCCGTCGCTCGCCCGGGCCTTCGCGGACGGGCTCGGCGCGCGTGCCGTCGCTTACGTGGAGGACATGGCGGAGCCGGCCGCGGCCGGAGAAGCGGTGGCGCTCGCCCGCGAACGCTTCGGGGGCATCGACATCCTGGTCAACAATGCGGCGATTCTTCGCGACGCTTTCGTCTTCCGGGGTTCGACGGCGGACTGGGACGACGTCATACGCAACAATCTCTCGGGCGCTTACTATCTGATCGGCGCCGCGACGCCACTGATGCGCGATCAGGCGAAGGCGGGTAGAGGCGGAGGCGAGCGATACGAATGGGGCCGGATCGTCAACATCGTTTCCTCGGCCGCCTATATCGGCAATTACGGTCAGGCCTCCTACGCGAGCGCCAAGGGAGGGCTGACCAGCCTGATGCGCATTACGGCGCTCGACATGGCGCGCACGGGCGTGACCTGCAATGCCGTCGCCCCCTTCGCGCATTCGCGCGTAACGGACTCGATCAAACCGGCCAATGACGAGCAGGCGGCCTACAAGGAGCGGGCGCTGCGCGTGCCCGCCGAGCCGGTTGCGGAGATGGTGGGCTATCTCTGCTCGCCGGCGGCGTCGGACGTGACCGGCCAGATTTTCGGGGTGCGGGGGCGCGAAGTGTTCCTCTTCTCCCAGCCCAGACCGGTTGCCCGGATCGTGGGCGAACCGGATGGCTGGGACGAGGGCGCGCTCGCGGCCGCGGTCGACGGCGAGCTCCGACGCGCATTCGCTCCGCTGGAGACGGATCTGGAGGCGTTCAACACCGAACCCCACGTCTGACCGAGGCGCCGGGCTGGATCGCAACCGCCCGGTTATGGTCTAACTGCGGCGGTTTCGGGTTCGAGAGGCGCGGGGATGAAGGACGGCGGCGCGGACGGGAAAAGCCGGGGCAAGACGCCGGGCCTGCGGATGGGCATTCTGCCCGACCTGCTGGCCTATCACCTGCGCTGCGCCCATGTCGCCGTCTTCCAGCACTTCAACCGGACGCTGGGCGTGCACGGCATCTCGGGGCCGCAGTTCGGCACTCTCCTGCTGATCGAGGCCAATCCAGGTGTCAGCCAGAGCTCGATCGCGGAAGCGCTGCGCTTCGACCGATCCACCCTGGTGCAGATTATCGACCGGCTGGAGGACCGCGAGCTGGTGAGGCGCGAACCCTCGGCCCAGGACCGGCGTTCCCACGCGCTGCGGCTGACGGAGGACGGCGCGGCCCTACTCGACGAGCTGAAGGCGCTTTCCGACGAGCACGAGGGAATCGTCGCCGAGACGCTGAGCGCGGCCGAGCGCAAGAGCCTTCTCGCCCTGCTCGAACGCCTCCACACGCCCGGCCCGCCGCGCTCCGGCTGACAGGGCAGGCGCGGTCGGCTATACAGTGCGCGGGAGGAGGACGCGGGCATGACGCCGTTCGAGACCGCATCGTTGTGGGCCGCCTACGGCCATATCGCCGTCGCGGCCACGATCGGCCTCGGCCAGATCGCCATCGTGTGGTACGGCATCCGCACGATGCAGAAGATGGGCACCCAGCGCGCCCGCGAGCAGGACAGCCGCCACGAGGAGGTGCTGCGCGAGAGCGACCGCCGCCACGAGGAAGCGCTGCGCGAGAGCGATCGCCGCCACGAGGAAACCATGAAGTCCCTCGCCGACGCCGCCCAAGAGGGCGCGCGTCGCCACGAAGAGGCGATGCAGGCGCTGGAGGCGCTGATCGAGCGCACCGGCGGTCGGGCGCCGGCGTGACGCCCCGGTGGCGGAGGACCGGGCCCGTCCGCCAGCCGTTTACGCGTTGCCGCGCTGCTCGCGGAACCAGCCGAGCGTGTCATGCACCGGCTTGTCGGAGAAGCTGAACAGGAACGCGTCGTCGTCGGCCTCATGGCTGTGGGGATACCAGGCGGGCACGACGAAGGTGTCGCGCGGCCCCCATTCGAACGTCTCCTCGCCGATCGTCGTTCGCCCGGTGCCCTCGGCGACGGAGTAGACCCAGGCCGCGGTCGAACGGTAATCCTCCGTCGTGAATCCCCCGGGCACGAGCTGCATGTAGGTGCCGAGCGTGGGCATCGTCGGACCGCCATTGGCGGGATTGACGAATTCCATCTTCACCCCGTGATAGGGGTCGAGGTCCTGCGACTTCGCGAGCTCCGTCAGAACCTCGCGGCTTCGGGCGAAGGGGTAGTGGAAGACCGGCGAGTTCTTCTCGTCCCGGAGACGGGCGCCGTAAGGCAGCATGTTGGCTCCGTAACGCGCCATGTTGTCGCCGACCGGACTGCCCGGCGCGGGGGTCTCCTCGGGGTGCGGCTCGGCGAAGACCGGGCCCATGAAGCGCACCATCGGGATGTCGAGCCCGTCCAGCCACACCACCGGCACCTCGCCGTCATGCCCGTGGTCGTGCCAAACCCATGACGGGGTCAGGATCAGGTCGCCGGGCTCCATATAGGCCTTCTCGCCGTTGATCGCGGTGTAGGCGCGGCTGCCCTCGACGATGAAGCGGAGCGCCGCCGGGCTGTGGCGGTGGGTCGCGGCGATCTCGCCCGGCATGATGAGCTGGAGCCCGGCATAGAGCGCCTCGGTGATGCAGGACTTGCCGCGCATGGTCGGGTTTTCGAGGATCAGGACCCGGCGTTCCGCCTCCTCGGTCGAGATCACGTCGGCCGATTCCATCAGCGAGGGGCGAAGCGAGTCGTAATTCCAGAGATAGGGCGTCGCCTCGGTCACCGGCTCGTGCGCCAGCAGGTTGTGCAGCACCTCCCAGAGCGGCGCCATGTTGTATTCGTCGATCCGGCCGTAATAGTCGGCCCGGGCGTTGGTCATCTCGGGTTTGGTGTCGAGCCCCCTGCTCATCGCGGGTCTCCCGTTGGATTTGCCGGAATGTCCCACAAAACCCCCGTCCGCTCCATAGCCCCGCCTCAGTCGCGGATGTCCTGGAGGAACCACGCGGTCGGGATTTCCCGGCCGAGCCCGGCCTCCTTCGCCTTGCGGTAGACGAGCCCGCCGACGGAGGAGAACTGGAGGCCCTGGAAGCCGGTGTTCTGGTAGAACGTGATCTGATCGGCCGATGTTCGTCCCGGCGCGTTGCCGGTCACGAGATCGCAATAGGTCGGAAATTCATCCAGATAGATGTCCCTCTCGCGGCGCGGCGGGAGACGCTTCAGCTCCTCTTCCGTGCCGGCGAGGACGGCCATCGGGCTGTGGCCGATACCGGGCTGCATGCGCTCCGACTCCGGCATGCGGATGCCGGGGATTCCCTGGCGGATCTTCACGTCGAACCGGTCGAGCGCGGCCGGACTCATCTCGTCCGGCCCGAGATTGGTGACATGCATGCCGGGTTCGAGCCACGCGGCATCGAAGGTGGGCTGCATGCTGTCGGTCGCGCTCGCCACGATGTCGGCGCCGGCCATTGCCGCCTTCGCGTCGTCGACCGGCTCGACGGGAATGGACAGGCGTTCGGTCATCTCCGCCGCGTAGCGTTCCCGGTTCGCCCGGGTGGGGCTGTAGACCCGCGCGGCGGAGATGCCGCGGACGGCGCGGATCGCCTCCAGATAGGTGCGCGCCATGCCCCCCGATCCCAGCATGCAGACGACCGATGAGTCCGGCCGCGAGAGATGCCTGACCCCGATACCGGCGCCGCCGCCGACCCGCATGTGCTGCAGGACCCCGTCATTGATCATGGCGAGCGGCTCGCCGTTCAGGGCGCTCAACAGGAAGATCAGCCCGCAATAGGTGCCGGGCTCGACGCAGTACTTGTCCTCGGTCCAGCGGCCGTTCTCGTCGCGCGGCCAGGTCATCACGTCCGATTTCATGCGGATCGCGAGTATGCCGTCGTTGTAACCCTCCATCGTGCCCCAGCGGTAATAGCCGTCGGGGCGTTCGCAGGGCGCGTACATGTCGATCCGGCCGCGGAACGCCGCGCCGCCGTCGGGGATCTGGCGGAACGCGGCCTCCTGCGCCTCGATGCAGGACGGCATGTCGAGCAACCGGGCGACGGTCTCGTTGTCGATCAGCAGCATGGGCTAACGCTCCTCCGGCATCGGTTGGCCGCGCGCGATCTTCACCCCCTTGATCACCTCCTTGACGGTGCCGCAGAGCGGCAGCGAGACCCGCGCGGCGTCGGCCTCCTTGAGGACGATGGTCATGTCCTTTTCCGCCCACGGCATCGGCCGCTCGACGGCCCGGGTGTCGAGGGCCCAGTTGCTGGCGCTCGACTGGAGCAGCGCCTCGCGCAGCGGCGCGGCCTCGACGCCGAGCTTGCCGGCCAGCGTGAAACCCTCCTCGTTGGCCGAAATGCAGGCCCACAGGATCAGGTTGTTGACCAGCTTCCCCACCTGGCCCGCGCCGACCGGGCCGAGATAGTGGATGGCGTCGGAGAACGTCGAGAAGGCCGGGCGGCAGCGCTCGAACGCCTCCCGGTCGCCGCCGCCGAAAATGAGCAAATTGCCGTCGATCGCCGCCTGCTCGCCGCGCGCCATCGGAATGTCGAGCACGGAGACGTTACTGTCGCCGATCCGCCCGGCGATCTTCAGCATGGTCGCGGGCGCGACCGTCGAGGCGACCGCGAGGACCGATCCGGGCCGCGGGGATCTCATGACGCCGTCGTCGCCGAACAGCGCCGCTTCGAGCTCCGAATCGAACCCCACCCCGACGATTACGAGGTCGCTCGCGGCGGCAAGCTCGGCGGGCGAGGCGGTCGCCGCCGCGCCGTCCGCCTCGGCCGCCGTCATCGCTTCTTCGCGCACGTCGTAGCCGCGCGTCTCGAACCCGGCGGCGGCCAGATGGCGGGCGAGCTGTCCGCCCATCTTGCCGAGGCCGATGACCCCGACGCTCTCGATCTTCGCCGCGTTCATGGCGTGGTCTCCTTCCCTTCGAGTCGGATCTCGCGGACCTCGTGCAGGGTCGCGCAGCCGGGGCAGACGACCTCTTCGAGGACGAAGTTGGGGCTGTCGCCGCCCCAGCGGAGCGCGCGCAGCGGCCCGGCCGCCCCGAGCGGCCGGCGGCGCAGGATGACGCCCGCGAGATCGTGCCCGCAGCGCGCGCAGCGGAGCGTCTGGCCCTCCTCGTCGACGACGCTTTCGAGATGCTCCCCGATGCGGTGGGTGCCGGGGGTCTCGATCTTCGTCCCGGCGGTCCAGCCCGTCTCCGCCGCCCCCTGCCGGCGCGCGCGCCGCATTCGATCGCGCGCGGCGTCGGTCTCCGCCAGGTCCACGCGACCGTCGTCGGCGAGCGCGACGCCGTACTGCGCCCGCGCCTGGTCCCGGCTCACATGGCCCTCGGCGACATCGGCGGCGACGGCATCGGGATCGCGGTCGAGGGGATCGCCATACCCTCCCCCTCCGGCGGGGTAGAAGACCAGCGCATCGTCGGGCCCCAATACGGCCTCGTCCTTCGACGCGAGGTGATGGATCCGGCCGCCGAACTCTGCGGGGGCGGACGGCGCCGCGCCGGACCGGATCAGCTCGCGGACACGGCCCTCGCGGACGACGCTGGTCTGCGATCCGGCGCCCGGATACCCGCCGGCGATGCCGTGCGCGTTGGTCTGGTCGGTTCCGGCGGTGTTGGTGGATTTGAGGACGAGCGCATCGGTCCCGTGCGGGACCAGCGCGATTTCGGCGGTCAGCCCGCCCCGATACATCCCCGCGCCTCCGGAATCGGGGATGCAGCGGCGATAGACATAGAGCACCGGCAGCTTCCATTCGGTGCCTTCGACATTGCCCATGCTGGACGCGAAGGAGGTGATGGTGCCGGCGTGGTCGAACCCGTCGGCGAAGGAGCGCGCCCCGCCGCCGGAGCCCCGGTGATCGGACAACAGCGCCCCGACCCTGCGTCCGTCGGCGGCGGTCGCGAACACGTTGTTGCAGTTGCTGGACGAGTTCCAGGACGGGCAGACGCGGTCGCGGAACCGCTCGGAGGACGCGAACATGCGGGCGATCGCCTCTGCCGCCGCGACCGTGACGAGCCAGCGGAACCCGACCGTCGATATCGACACCGGCGCCGGGAAGCGGGCGTTGACCACGGTCCCTTCGGGCGCGGTGATCCGCATGCGGCGCCTCAGCCCTTCGTTCCAGTCGATGTCGCCCTGGCAGAGGAAGCTGAACAGCGGCACCGCCGCGCCGCCCACGGTCGCGGGCCAGGTGCTGTTGACCGCCGCGTCGACCTGCGGCGAGGAGCCGGTGAAGTCGAAATGGAGGGTCTCCTCCTCCTTGCTCAGGCGGAGCGCGACGCGGTGGATCCGGTCCGATCCGACCCGGTCGCCGTCCATCCAGGCGTTGCCGGTCCAGCTCCCCTCCGGGAGATCGGCGATGGCGTCCCGGACCTGGGCCTCCGCCACGTCTATCGCGCCTTCCATCACCGCCCGGACGGTCGCGGCGCCCTGTTCGGCGAGCAGGGCGTCGATCCGCCGCCTGGCGCGGTCGATCGCGCCGATCTGCGCGCCGAGGTCGAGCAGGACCATGTCCGGCAGGCGGGAATTGGTGACGAAGGTGTGTTCCACCTCCGGCGAAGGCTCGCCCTCGTCGACGATCTTGAGGAAGTAGCGCGGCGGGTCCTGGTAGATCGTCCGCGCGTTGATGCAGAAGCTGCCCTCGTCGATGCCGCCCACGTCGGGGTGGTGGAGGACGTTGCCGATCCACATGAAGACCTCGCCGTCGACGAAGACCGGGCTCGCCATCACCACGTCGTTCTGGTGCAGCGCGCCCATGAAGGGATCGTTGGTCAAGAAGACGTCGCCGTCCCGGATGCGGCCCGCCCTTCCGATGATCGAACGCACGGTATCGCCCATCGTCGTGACATGGACGACCGACCCGATGCCGGCGATCACCACCTCGCCCCCGGCGGTGAACAGCCCGGTGTTGAAGTCGTTTCCCTCGACCACGATGGGCGAGGCCGAGATCGTCTTGATGGCGGCCGACTGCTCGTCGTTGATCTGCCACAGCCGGTGCTTCAGCACCTCGAACGTGATGGGATCGACCGTGGCGGTCATTCGCTTCCCTCCGGTGCGATCCCGATATTGCCGAGCCGGTCGACGCTCGCCAATGCCGACGGCGGAACCCAGATCGTCGTCATGTCGCGTTCGATGACCGCGGGGCCCGCAACGGCGGCGCCGGGACCGAGGGTCTCGAAATCGTGGATCTCGGCGTCGAGCGGATCGGCGCCGCGGCGGTGGATGCGCCGCCTGCGGACGGGACCGGGAGCCGCCGCCGGCGACGCCCTTTCGGAGAATTCCGGCACGTCGGCCGCCACCGAGGCCTCGACGCCGAAGCTCACGATCTCGAGCCCGGCGGAGACCCTGACCGCGCTGGCGCCGTAGCGCCGTTCGTAGAGCGATTCGAAGGCCAGCCGCAGCCGGCCGGCGAGACCCGGTTCCGCGCCGCCTTCGGGCAGGCCGAGCGAAATCTCGTTCATCTGGCCGCGATAGCGCATCTCGACGCTGTAGCGGACCGCGGCGTCCTTGGGGGCGAATCCGCTGGCCGCGAGATCGGCCTCCGCCCGCCCGGCGAGCGCGGCCAGGGACTCTCGCGCGACCCGCCGGGCCGCCGCCTCGTCGTCGAGGCCGACCGGCGCGGAGAGCGTATGCGCGTACACGATGTCGGAGAGCGCGATGCCGAGCGCGGAAAACACCGGCGCGCCGTAGGGAACGATCGCGCGGCCGATCCCGAGGCGCATCGCGAGGTCGGCGCAATGCGCCCCGCAGGCGCCGCCATAGGCGAATAGCGCGAACGCGCGCGGATCGTTTCCGGTCTCGACGGTCGCCTTGCGGATCAGGTCGGACATGCGGCCGTTGACCACCTCGACGATCCCGGCGGCGGCATCGGCGACGCCGAGGCCGAGCGGGCGGGCGACATGGCGTCGGATCGCCGCTTCGGCGAGGCCGGGGTCGAGCCGGTAGCGCCCGCCGAAGAAACGTTCGGGGTCGACGATGCCGAGCACGACGAGCGCGTCCGTCACGGTGGGGCGTTCGCCGCCCCGCCCGTAGGCCGCCGGACCGGGATCGGCGCCGGCGCTCTCCGGCCCGACCCTGAGCCGGAAGCCGTCGCTGACGGCGATGCTGCCGCCGCCCGCGCCGAGCGTGTCGATACGGACGGAACGCGCGAGGACCGGGAGCCCCTGGTCGAGAAAGGGCGTGCCGGTCCGTTCGATCGTCCCGCGCGAGATCAGCCCGACGTCGAAGCTGGTGCCGCCCATGTCGGCGGTGATGACGTTCCCGATGCCGAGCGCCTTGCCGAGGTGACGCGCCGCGACCAGCCCCCCGACCGGACCCGAGTTCACCACCGAGACCGCCGCGCGCGCGGCGCCGTCCGGGAGCGTCGTCCCGCCGGCGGCGGTCATGATCTGGATGGGATATCGAAGCCCGTCTTCGGCGAGCCGGTCCTGCAGGCTGGCGATATAGCGTGTCGTCGCCGGACCGACATGGGCGGCGACCGCGGTCGTCACCATGCGCTCGTATTCGCCGATCCGGGGTGCGATCTCGGACGACAGGAAGACCGGCACGCCGGGCGCGACGCCGGCCGCGATCTCCCTGACCGCTTCTTCATGATCGGGGTGGAGAAACGACCACAGCAGACAGACCGCAAGGCTTTCGGCCCCGGCCTCCACCAGCGCCCGCACGGCCTGCGCGGCCTCGTCCCCGTCGAGCGGGGCGAGCACCCGGCCTTCCGCCGTAACCCGCTCCCCGATGCCGCGCACCAGCCGGCGCGAGACCAGCGGCGCGGGCGGCTCGGTATGCAGGAAGTCCATCGCCTTCGCATGGGGAAGCCCGCCGACGCGGCCGACCGGCCCGCGCCCGATGACCAGCGTGTCCTCGAAACCGCGCGTCGCGATCAGCCCCACCCGGGCACCGCTGCGCTGGATCAGCGCGTTGGTGGAGACCGTGGTTCCGTGCGCGAAACGCGCGGCCGCGCCGAGCACCGCGCCCACCGGACGCTGCGTGTTGCGCGCGAGACCGGCCAGGCTCTCGATCGCGCCGTCCTCGGGCCGCGCCGGTGTGGAGAAGGCCTTGTCGACGGTGACCGCGCCGGCGGCGTCGATCTGGACGATATCGGTGAACGTGCCCCCGGTATCGACGCCGAGCGAGAGCGCCCCGGAAGCCATCGCGGCCTACAGCTTGTCCAGAAGGTGGCCGAATTTCTCCCGGATGCGGATTTTTTCCCCGGGGCTGGCTTCCGCGACGTGGGGAAACTCGTCGATCCATTCGAACGGCCGGCAGGCGTCGATCAGCGCGCGGCTGTTCATGTTCTCGCCCGGCCGCTTCATGGGATCGAGCGGGCCCGACCAGGTGCGGCGGACGGTGTCGATGTCCTGTTCGGGATCGCAGCGGGACGCGATCGCCCACATCACGTCGTGGACGCTGGTGGGATCGATGTCGTCGTCGACCACGACCACGAACCGTCCGAGATAGTTCGCCGCATGCGCCCCCGCGGTGAGCAGCAGGGCCTGGCGCGCGTGGCCGGGATATTTCTGTTCGATGGAGATGACGTTGAACATGCGCCCGCCGCCGAACTCCATGCTCCAGACGCCCTTGACGCCGGGCAGGCCGGCGCGCTCGACCTGGTCCCAGATCATCGCCGCCTTCACGGTGCATTTGGAAAACGAGTAGTCGGACGGCGGCCGGCCGGGCCGCGCCATGGTGTGGATCGGACGGTCGCGGTGATAGACCCGGCGCACCTTGACGACATAGTCCTCGCGCTCGGCGCTCGCGTAGTAGCCGGTCCATTCGCCGAACGGGCCTTCGATGCGTTTCTCGTCGGGCAGGATCTCGCCTTCCAGCACGATCTCGGCGGCGGCGGCCATCGGCAGGCCGTGGAGCTCGGTGTTCGTGATGTCGAAGGGAACGCCCCGGTGGCCGCCGGCATGGGCGAACTCGGGCGTGCCCCAGGCCACCTCGTTCGCGGCCGACAGGAACAGCAGCGGGTCCTGGCCGACGCTGATCGCGACCGGGCAGGGCTCGCCTTTGGCGAAGTATTTCTCGCGGATCAGCCGTCCGTGCTTGCCGGGCGACATCCAGAGCCCGACCGTGTTTCCGTCATGCACCTGGACCCGGTAGGTGCCGAGATTGACCCAGCCGTCGTCGGGGTCGCGGATGGTCACCAGGTCGCCGGTGCCGATATAGCGCCCGCCGTCCTCCTCGTGCAGCAGGGGCACGGGGAACTTGTAGAGATCGACGGCATCGTCGCGGTCGACGTTCTCCATCACCGGGCCGGTATTGAGCTCGCGCGCCGGCAGCGGCTCGAAATCCTTCAGCCTGTCCCGGTAGCTCTGGACCACGTCGATGGGGCTCCGCGGTTTCGGGAAGCCGAGCGTCATCGCCAGCCGGTTCATCGAGTTGGTCGCGCCCGACAGCACCCGGTAGTCGGACGAGAAGCCCGGGATGTTCTCGAACAGGATCGCCGGCGGGTTGTCCGGCTTGGCGTGGTAGATCATCTCCGCCACCGACCCCATCTCCAGGTTCCAGTCGACCCCGTCGACCCGCATCAGCTCGCCGAGCGACTCGGCCCGGTCGATCCACTCCCGCAAATCCTCGTGAGGCCGCTCGTACTCGCCGTAACCCTTCCCGCCGCCGTCCGCCATGTCCCGTCGAACCCCTTGCAAATCCGAACCGGGTTTGTAGCAGACAGGCGCCCCGATGCCGAATGATCCTCCGGGGCCCCGCCCCCGGCCGCGACCCCGGCCTTGTTCCGTCACCCCGTCATGGTCGGCGCAGGCCGACCATCCACGAGTTTTTTCCGGTCGGCCGGGGACAGGGAAAAGAACAACAAAAACAAATCGTGGATGGTCGGCCTGCGCCGACCATGACGGGGTAAAAGGCGCGGACGCCCTCCTGCGCCGCCCCCTGTGTCGTCATGCCCGGACTTGTTCCATTGCTGTCCGGTTGGTTTGGGTCGACTGGATGCAACACCTGGGTACCGGTGGGTTATCGGCGCATCGATCGAGTCGAGGCTCGGATCAGGTTACGCCCCCGCCTTCCGTACTTGCCCCCAACTGTCACTCCGGACTTGTTCCGGGCATGACGGGGTGGGGATTTGGGCGAGACCTCCGACCGCGGGCCCCTTCTCCGGCCGGAATGGCGCGTGGGGCGATTTCGGGTGTTCGGCGGCGATTTCGGGGGTGAAGCGGGAAGGGAGGAAAAATTCCATGGAATCCGGGGTTTGTGGAGAAAAATATCCGTATAAGACATTTTTCTGCTTGACCCGGGACGCGTTCGACCCCATATTTCCCATAGTGAGAAGTGGGGGCGCGGGAGATTTCCGGCGCCCCTTTTTCTTGCCCGCATCCCCTCATCGCAACACGGAGTACCGCCCCGATGGAACATCGGCCTCTCGGGTATCTCGACCCCGTCGATCCCGCGACCGTCTGGCGGAGCGAGCCGGGCGAATTCCTCCCCTGGCTCGCGACCGAGGAAAATCTCCGCCGCCTCGGCGACGCGCTCGGGCTCGATCACGTGCCGGTGGCGCGGGAAGCCCCGGTGGGACGGTTCCGCGCCGACCTCCTGTGCCGCGACCGCGGCACCGACACCCGGGTGGTGATCGAAGCCCAGCTCAACACGTCCGACCACTCCCATCTCGGCCAGCTCCTGACCTACGCGGAGGGGCTCGGGGCCGGTGTCGTGGTCTGGCTCGGCACCCGGTTCCACGGCGAGCACCACGCCGTGCTCGGCCGGATCAACCGGTCCAGCGACTTCCGCCTCCGCTGCTTCGCCGTGGCGATCGATCTGTGGAAGATTGGCGCTTCGCTCGCCGCGCCGCGCGACTGGCCCGGCCCCGCCGCGGGAATGCCCGGCCACAGGCTGGTCGCGGCGGACCCGGACGCCGCCCCGGCGGAAGCCTCGGACGGCGCGCTGCTGGGCGGCAACCCGTTCAGGAACCGCCGGTTGAGCCGGGGCATGACGGTGCAGCAGGTGGCGGACGCCGCCGGCCTCAGCCTCGGCTGCGTGTCGAATATCGAGACCGGCAGGAGCCCGGGCACGCCGAAGACGCTGGCCGCGATCGCAAGGGTGCTGGACGCGCCGGACGGCGGAAGCGGGGAGTGTGAGCAACCCTCCCCCGACCCCTCCCGCAAGCGGGAGGGGAGAGGACAAGGGGGATTCGGCGAGCGAATCCCCTCTCCCCAGCGGGGAGAGGGTCAGGGTGAGGGGGGTCTCCCGTCCCGCATGTAGCCGGCGGCGACCGTCTCCGGCAGCCGGAACAGGCGCCGCGCGGTCTCGCCCAGGATACGGCGCTTGTCGGCCTCGCCCAGAATCGTCAGGTCGCCGACCGCTCCGGGCAGGTCCATGTCCGATGCCGGGTAGTTGGAGGCGTAGATCAGGCTGTTGGGCGCGTCGATCGCCCGGTAGGCGGCCGCCAGCGCGTCCTCGCGGTCCGGCACCTCGACCGGGTTCGAGGTGTAGTACATCTCGCGCATGTACTCGCCGGGAAGCCGCGTGAGAGACGGGCATTCCGAGCTCCGCATCCGGTATTCGTTGTCGAGCCGCATCGTCAGCCAGGGCACCCAGGAGATCCCGGAATCCATCCAGATGACGGGCATGCCGGGAAACCGCTCCGGCATGCCGTTCACCACCCAGTTGGTGCAGTGAACGATGTTGTACCACTGCTGCGACAGCGCCTTGACCGCCATGAACTTGCTGACGGTGCGGAACAGCGGGTCTTCCCAGTCGGTTCCGCCGTGGAAAGCCAGCGGCAGGCCGGTCTCCTCGATCGCCGCGTAGACCGGCATGTAGGCGTTGTCGTGAACCGGTTTCTCGCGCAGCGACGTGACCTGGAATCCCGCGATCCCCGGTTGGCCGGCGTATCTCTCGACGATCCGCAGCGCGGCGGCGGGCGCGCCGAAGGGCAGCATGATCCAGCCGAGGAGCCGCGGGGACGCGGGAAGAACCCGCTCCGTCAGCCAGCGGTTATAGGCGCCGAGAACCCCGGCCTCGACCTCGGGCTGGGGGTGGAGTCCCATGATCTGCAGGCCGAAGGGAGACAGCGCGGCCACGTCGATCCCCATCGCGTCCATCGCGCGGAGCGCGAGCGCGGCGGCGCGGTGGGTGCCGCCGCCGGGGGTGGTCTCCAGCCGGCGCAGGGTGTCGCGGACGATCCTCCCGCCGAGATCGTGATAGGCGACGCGGTCGAGCGGGAACCGCGCCGCCTGACGCGCCGCCCCCTGGGCGCTGCGCGCGAGCTGGCGGACGATCGGGTCCTCGATCAGCGGGATGATGTCCGCGATCGATTCCTTCTCGTAGATATGGGCGTCGGCGTCGACCACCAGGATGTCGTCGATCCCGGACGCGGCCCGGCGGCGCGCATTGGCGAGATGATGGCCGGTGTGGAAGGTCTCGGCCTCGAGGCCGGCCGCCCCGCCGGCCCCGGGAATTTCCATGCGCGCCCCCCGTCCGGGTCTCAGTGCATCGACTGGCCGCCATCGACGTTGACGGTCTGGCCGGTGATGAAGTCGGAGCCCGCCGACATCAGGAACATGACCGCGCCGACCAGGTCGTCGGGATACTGGTGACGGCGGATGATGCGCCCGGGCGGGGGCTCGTTCTTCTGGGCGTAGTCGCCGGAGGAAGCGACCTGGGTGTCGCTCAGCGTGAAGCCCGGCGTGATCGCGTTGACGCAGATATTGTCGGGGCCGACCTCGGTGGCGAGCGAGCGGGTGAGCCCGATCACGCCGGCCTTGGAGGTCGAGTAGTCGAGCCGGTTGGGCGAGCCCATCCAGAACCGGCCGGACGAGATGTTGACGATCTTGCCGCCGCCCTGCTTTCTCATCTGCGGCACCACGGCGCGGCAGCAGACGAAGATGCCGCGCAGATTGACTTCCATCACGCGGTCCCAGCGCTCGACGTCGATTTCCATCCAGTCGCCGCGCGGCAGGACGCTCATCAGCGAGGCGTTGTTCAGCAGCCCGTCGATCCGCCCGAAGGAGTCGATCGCGGTCCGCGCCATGCGCTCGGCCTGGTCGGCCTGGCTGACATCGGTCGCGCACGCCACCGCCTCGCCGCCGGCGGCGCGGATCGCGGCCACGGTGTCGTCATTGGCCTCGGCGTCGATGTCGGCGACCACCATCCTGGCGCCGGCCTCGGCCATGCGTTCGCAGTAGACCCGGCCGATTCCCCTGCCGCCGCCGGTGACGACGATCACCCGGTCCCTGATGCTGAGCAGATTTGCGCTGTCGAACCCGTTTGCCATGCCCGTCCCGTTCTCTCGCCGCCATCGATGCCCCGACACTCATGCCACGAATGCGGGGTTCCGGCTAGTGTCGCGTTTCCGACCTGACCGGGTCGCGGCGGTCGGTACCCGGGTCGCCGCCCTACCCCGCCGTCCCGCTCTCCCTGGCGGCTTCGGCGGCCTGGCCCTGGAGGCGGCGGCGGTCGATCTTGTT
This sequence comes from Alphaproteobacteria bacterium, assembly GCA_965202835.1. Taxonomy (GTDB): domain Bacteria; phylum Pseudomonadota; class Alphaproteobacteria; order MPNO01; family MPNO01; genus MPNO01. Next base: position 1,114,435 of record CBDBCA010000006.1, read on the forward strand.
GGTGCCGGACAGGGGGAGGGAGTCCATGAAGAACACCCGGCGCGGATGGGCGTAGGCCGGCCCGTTGGCGAGCGCGTGGCGCTTCACCCCGTCCTCGTCGATCCCGCCCCCCGGCCGCGCCACCACGAAGGCGACCGGGACATGGGCCTTGAGCGCGTTGGGCGCCGGCACGACGACCGCCTGCATGATGTCGGGATGCCGTTCCAGCATCGCCTCGACCGCGCCGGGATAGATGTTCTCGCCCGCGGTGACGAACATGTCGTCGACCCGGCCCACGAAGTAGTACCAGCCGTCCGCGTCGCGGCTCAGCACGTCGCCGGTATCGAGCCAGCCGTCGGCCAGCACGCGCGCGGTGTCGTCCGGCAGGTTGTGATAGCCCGCCATCACCCCCGGGCTCCTGACGTGGAGCGTGCCCCGGTCGGGGTCCGGGCCGCCGACGAGGCGAAGCTCGACCCCTTCGATCGGATAGCCCACCGTCATCCGCGGCCGCTCCAGCCCGTCCGGATGCTTCCACGAGAACATGATCGGCCCGCCCTCGGTGATGCCGTAGTTGAGGTTGAGCGCGGCGTCCGGAAAGGTCCCGGCGAGCGAATCCAGAAGGTTGTCCGAGGCCGGGGCCGAGCCCATCGAGCAGGCGCGGACCGAGGTCAGGTCGGTCTCCCGCAGCAGCTCCCGCTCCTGCAGGATGAGGGCGTACATCGTCGGCACGCCGGTCAGCATGGTGAGCCGGTATTGCTCGATCGCCCGGATGTAATGCCGGGCATCGAAGCGCGCGAACAGCACGATGGACCCGCCCGCCGCGAGCGCCGACTTCACCGCCAGCAGGGCGTTCTTGTGATAGAGCGGCGCAGAGATCACGCTCGCGTCGTCGGCCCGGAGATCGCGCGTCTCGACCAGCCTGTCGATCATCCAGCACTGACCTTCGTGGTCGAGCAGCACTCCCTTGGGGCGGCCCGTCGAGCCCGAGGTGTAGGGCTGCTCGGCGATGTCTCCCGGCCGCGGGACACAGGCCGGGACCGGCTCGGGCGAGGTGAATTCCCGCCACTCCGCGCCGTCGAAGGAGACCGTCGCCGTGCCGTCGGGCGGGTCGAAGACGAAATCGCCGTCCGCGAACACGATCCGCGCGCCCGAGTCCTCGACGATGAAACGGATCGTCTCTTCCGGAAGCTTGATGTTGACCATCACCGGCACGCAGCCCGCGCGCATCGCGCCGAACAGGGCTACAAGATACTCAAGCCGGTTGACCGCGCAGATCGCCACCCGGTCGCCGCGCCCCAGACCGCGGGCCGCGAGTCCCGCCGCCATCCGGCCGCAGGCGCGGTCGAGCTCCCGGTGGCTGAGCGTGCGCGGCCGGTCGGGGTCGTAGAGGTCGACGATCGCCGGGCCGTCGCTCCCGGCATGGGCCGCGAACACGCAGCCCAGATTGCGCGAGCGCGTCATGGCTCGATGACGATCTTTCCGATCACTTCGCGGTCGCGCAGCCGGCGGACGCCTTCCCTGGTCTCCTCCAGCGGCAGGACGCAGTCGATCACCGGCTCCAGCTTGCCCTCCCGGATCAGCTCCATCAGCCGGGTCAGATCCTCCGGCGCCCAGCTGTTGGAGCCCAGCACCTTGAGCTCGAAGGTCCAGATGTAGCGGAGGTCTTCGCTGGGGTCGTAGCCGGCGGTCGCGCCGCAGGTCATCAGCCTTCCGCCGCGCTTGAGCGCCTTCAGGCTCGGCACCCAGGTATCGCCGCCGGTGAAGTTGACCACCATGTCGACGCCGCCGGTGAAGCGCCGCCGGTGCGGCTTCTCGTAGAGCTTCCAGATCTCGCGCTCGAACCGGGCCTCGGTATAGTCGATGACGTGGTCGGCGCCCCAGGACTTGAGCGCCTCCAGCTTTTCCGGCGTCGAGCCGCAGGCGACCACCTCCGCGCCGATCAGCTTGGCGAGCAGCACGCAGCACGAGCCCACCCCGCCGCTCGCGCCGAGGATCAGGATGCGCTCGCCCTCCTTCAGGTCGCCCTGGGTGAACAGCATCCGGTGCGCGGTGCCGTAGGCGACCGGGAGCGAGGCGGCCTGGGCATGGGTCACGCCGTCGGGGATCGGGATCAGCCGGGTCGCGTCGACCAGGCAGTACTCGGCCGTGCCGCCGAGCACCATCTCGCCCATCAGCCCCTTCTCCGGCGTAATCGGGTCGAGCGGGTTGACCAGCACGTCGTCGCCCGCGCTCCAGCCCTCGACCCCCGGGCCGACCTCCACGATCTCGCCCGCGATGTCGAGCCCGATGATCATCGGCATCGGCACCTTGATCCCCGGCATGCCGTCGCAGGTGAACACGTCGTGATAGTTGAGCGAGGTCGCGCGGACGCGGATCGTCACCTGGCCCTCGCCGGCCTCCGGGTCCGGAAAGTCGGTCTCCAGCCTGAGCGCATCGATTCCGCCGTGTTCGCGCAAGCACACCGCACGCATGACAGTCACCCCGCTGCGACCGCGCGAGGCGCGGCCGAAGTCTCCATCTGTGCCCGAACTCTCAGGGTCTTCACCCGGACCGCCGCCGTCAAGCCTGAGGGTGGGCCTGAGGGTGGGACGGCCGGAGATGGCGAAACGTCGAAAGCGCCTGTTCCCGCCCCCGATCGTCATGCCCGGAACAAGTCCACTGCTGTCCGGTTCAATTCTTGCGGTCCGGGCGTATCGCTTGGGCACGAGCGGGTTATCGACCGCCCCATCGCGACGGTGCGTCTCTGCGGTCCACCCTCCCCCGGCCCCTCCCGCGAGCGGGAGGGGAGAAGGCAGGGGGGAGTCGGCGCGCGGGTCCCCTCTCCCCAGCGGGGAGAGGGTCAGGGTGAGGGGAGAGGCCTGGACCCCGGAACAAGTCCGGGGTGACAAGAGGGGCAAGGACGGGAGGGCCCGGGTCTCCGGCCGTAATGCCGCATGGGGCGAATTCGGGTGTCAGGCGGCGGGTTTGCAGGTCGTCGGGAAGAGAGAAAAATTGCCATGGAATCCGTGGTTTAGGGAATATATTATCTTAATAAGGAATTTTTTTCTTGACCCGGGACGTGTTCGACCCCATATTTCCCATGGTCGAGAAGTGGGGGCGCCGGAGATTTCCGGCGCCCCTTTTTCGTGCCCGCATCCCACTGATCGCAACAGGGAGTACCGCCCCGATGGAAGACCGGCCTTTCGGACATCTCGATCCCGTCGACCCCGCCACCGTCTGGAACAGCGAGCCGGGCGATTTCGTCCCCTGGCTGCTCGCGCCTGACAACCTCCGCCGCCTCGGCGACGCGCTCGGGCTCGATCTCGAGCCGGTGGCGCGGGAAGCCCCGGTGGGGCGGTTCCGCGCCGATGTCGTGTGCCGCGACCGCCGCACCCAGGGCGCGGTGGTGATCGAGGCGCAGCTCAATCCTTCCGACCACTCCCATCTCGGCCAGCTCCTGACCTATGCCGAGGGGCTCGGGGCCCATGTCGTGGTCTGGCTCGGCACCCGGTTCCACGACGAGCACCGCGCCGTGCTCGGCCGGCTGAACCGGTCGGTCGATCTCGACCTCCGCTTCTTCGCGGTGGCGATCGACCTGTGGAAGATCGACGGTTCTCCCACCGCGCCGCAATTCACCGTGGTCGCCGCGCCCCGCGACTGGGCGGGCCCGGCGGCCGGAACGCCCGGCCACCGCCCGCCGCTGACCGACGCGGACGCCGCCGTGGCGGAGGCGGCGGACCGTCTGCCGCCGGGCGGCAATCCGCTCAGGGTCCGCCGGTTGAGCCGGGGCCTGACGCTGAAGCAGGTGGCGAAGGCCGCCGGCCTCAGCCCCGCCGGCGTGGCGCATATCGAGACCGGCAGAAACAAGGGCACGCCGAAGACGTTGGCCGCCATCGAAAGGGCGCTGAACATGGCGCCCGGCGCGCTGGCCGGATTCGGGGAGCACCCCGCCGCGGAGCCCGGGACCGGCGAGCGGCAGGGGACGGCGGAATGACCGTCTCCGCCGCGTCCGGCCTTTCGCCGATCCCGAGAGGACGGCTAAGCCGCCCGCGTCGCCACGACCAGCCGCTGGCCGAGCGCGTGAAGTGCGGTCTCCACCTGGCCGATATGGGAGCGGTGGTCGAGATCGATCAGGCGCCGCACCGCCCCTTCCACGGTGCCGAGCTGCCGGGCGAGGCCCGCGTTGCTCAGGCCGCGCTCGCGCATCGCGCGGTAGAGGGCGATCTTGGCGGCGGCCAGCGCCGGAAGCGCGACCAGCCGAAGGCCGCGCGCCGGCGAGGGCCCGGGAACGTCCCATCGGGCGTCGATATACCCGCCAAGCGCGGCGATGAGGCAGTCCTGCGCTTCGGCGAGCGCTTCTCCCTCCGTGGCGCCTTCGGTCAACGCCTCGGGGATGTCTGGAAACGACACCAGCACGGCGCCGGTATCGTCCCTCTGTAGTTTGACGGGGTAGGCCAACTGCGTCGATCGCGCCATCGGTCATCCAGCCGCGTACATATCTGTACGAATAAGCACGTATTCCACCCTGTCGTCAAGGTGCTTGGAGTGTCCCTGATCGGCGATCAGAAAGATTTGGTCACCCGGTTGGGCCATTGATTACAATGGGTTGCGCAGACAACCCGCCCCGAGGGGCGTCACCAACCGGGTGAAGATCATGGTCCCTTGTTATCGCTCTCCGATCAAGCTCGAAGTGACGCGGGATGGTACGGCCGCGACGGCGCGCGGCGGTCTGGTGCTGCTGTTCGAGGTTCTGGCGTCGCGGCGCATCCTGGCCGGGCTGCCGCGCTGCGGCGGCAGCCCGTCGCAGGGCTGGAGCGACGGCCAGATGATGCTGGCGGTGCTGGTTCTCAACGTTGCCGGCTTCGACCGGGTGTCGGACATCGAGCATCTGGAGGCCGATACGGGTCTTTGCGCTCTGGTCAGGCGGTTCGAGCCGAAGCTGTTGGGTCTGTCGAGGGGTGCGGTCGCGCGGCGGTTCCGGGGCGGTCGCGAGCGCTGCTTTCCCTCGGCGCGTTCGCTGCGCGACTGGCTCGACCGTTTCCATGTCGCTGGGGTGCACGATGTCGAGAGGGAGAAGGGCACGGCGTTCATCCCGCCGCACACGGAACGCCACGAGTTGTTCCGGGCGGTCGCCCGCCGCCTTGTGGCCGAAGGGGTACGGGAGGCCGTCGCGGCGTCGGTGACCATCGACCTCGACGCGACGATCATCGCGTCCGGCAAGCGCGAGTGTCTGTATACCTACCGTGCCGCGGAGAGGCTGGTTCCGGGCGAGCGGGGCTACCAGCCGCTGGTCGCGTTCTGCCCCGAGATCGGGATGGCGCCGTGGCTGGAGAGCCGCGACGGCAACGTGCCGGCGGCGCTGGACAACCGGCGGGCGCTCGAGGAGGCGCTGTTGCAGCTTCCCGGCGCCGTGCGCCAGGTCACCCTCCGCACCGATGGGGCGGGCTACCAGGAGGATGTGATCCGCGCCTGCAACGACCCCGCCTTCCGCCGGGCGGAGACGCGGCGCTTCGGCACGGTGGGGCTGATCTGCGGCGCCACCCGTTCGGAGCCGCTGATGGCGGAGGTGGCGCGGCTCGCCGACGACGCCTGGCGCCCGGCGAAGGGGCCGGTGGAGACGCCGGACGCCGGGCCGGCGTCGGACAGTGTGGCGCTTGAATGCGCCGAACTGCCCTACGTCCCCGCGACAACCAACGGACTGAAGCCGCGCCATGTGATCCGCTACGTCGTCACCCGGCGCGCCCTTCCCGGGGCGCTGGGCCTGGACGAGGGCGACCTCCCGGCCGCCGATGGCAGGCCCGCCTACAGGATCAGGGCCTACATGACCAACTTCCCGGCCCCCGACGCGATCCGGGCGGAAAAGGCGAACGGCCTGAGGGTGCTGGACGCCGCCGAGGTCGTGGCCGCGGCCCACGAGCGCTGCGGACGCGGCGAGGAGGTGCACGCGGTGCTCAAGTCCGACCTCGCCGCCGGGACGATGCCGTCGGGGCGGTTCGGGGCCAACGCCGCCTGGCTGTGGCTCGCGGCGCTGGCGCTGAATGCGATGGCGCTGGTGCGCCGCGCCGCCTACGGCCCCGAGTGGCGCTGGGTGCGGATGAAGCGCATCCGCGCGATATGGATCCACCTCGTCGCCCGCGTCGCGCGTCACGGGCGCCGGGTCACCCTCGTGCTCGGCGGCGCCGGCGCCCATCTCCTGGCGGCGCGCCGGCGGATCCACCTCGCCATGCCGCCGCCGGCATCCGCGCCCGGCTGACCCCGGCGCGACAGTTCGACGCGACAAGGCGGACCCGGCACGGCACCGGAGGGCGTTGCGCGCGCCCAACGCGCCGGTGAAGACCCAACCATCACGAAGAGGCCGCCGGCCCCGCTCCGTTGCCGCGTCAAGCTCACGCCGGCAGCCCAAATCGACGACCCGGCATGACCGGACGGCCCTGCCGATGGCCGAAATCGCGCCGACAGAAAATCAGCTCGCCGATCAGGGAGTGTGCCCGTGTCAGGGCGCGGCGTCGGGGATGACAGAGTGGTGGGGCGTCCCTCGATACGGCGCTGACGCGCCTACCCGGGATGAGGGATCGATTTACAGTGTCCCTCACCCTGAGTAGCGGCGCAGCCGCGTATCGAAGGGGGCTTATCCCGATTACTTGACAGCGGTCGGTTTGCGTGGCGCGGATCGGCGCCCGCACCGTCGCCCCATCCCGGCGGGCGCGCATCCGTCCCGCCCTGCCGTCATGGTCGGCGAAGGCCGACCATCCACGAGTTTTTCTGGCGGGGCAGAACGACAAAAAAGGGGGCTTATACGCCTAACTAGCCATGCCGCCATCTCGACAGTCGTGGCTTCTCAAGATCCGCTATCTAGCCCGACATCCGGCCCGGTATCTACCTCAATGGCTTCCTGATCGAGTTGCCGCCGCGTGGTGTCTCTGGAGAGTCCCCGAAGCCCGGCGGCGAGGAAGAGCAGCACGGCCAGCACCGGGATCGTGTAGACCATCTTCTCCCAGATCACCGAAACGGCGATGGTGACGGCCAGAATGATCGCCGAAACGATCGTCCGATAGAAGAATTGGCGCATTTCAGCCTGGATACTTGTCGTAGAAAAGCTGCTCGACGTAGCCCAGCTTGGAACTCAGGGACCGAAGCGCGCTGTAGGTGAGCTCCAGGTACGCCTGTTGGTCCGTGACCCCGCTTCCCGGCGTGCTGCCGTTCAACACCGCCTCAATATCATCGCGCGCCTCAAGTAGCAGTTCCCGCATCGCCGGAGTGAGCGCCCAGTTCTCCTGATCGGTGGTCATGCGCCTGTTACCACCCAACGGCCGTTCTTGAAGCGTTCGATCTCGCCGGGGCGCGCACCGTGCCGCATCTTGATCCCCGGCCTCGGCGGGCGGCTCAGAGAGACCATCATTGAATCGCACCGGGCGACCAATTCGGTATCGCCCACGAGTTCGGCGCGACGTCGGGCGACTTTCAGCTCCGCTATCTGCTGCTGGCGAAAAGGCGTGGTAGCGGGTTCGGCCATCGTGGCCTCCGTGCTTGGAGCGGAGGCCGACTGACGCTATGCTCACGGCGGATCGTTGATCCGCGTCGCGACACCAAATTCCGCAGCGGCCTCTCAGACCTTCATGCGGATGCCACCGGGCCACGTCCTGGCAGACGTGGCTCGATGTGCGTCTAGGGAGGGACCGTAGCAGATCGTCGCCCGATGTTCTCGAATCATACGCCTGCAAATACGCCCGGAATCCCCCGCTTCGCCCTTGAACCGACTGCATTTAATCCCCATATACTAGCCATAGCGACGAGGGGACGGACGATGGCACAGAAGGGACCGGGACGGGCGCACAGGGAAGGGCTGACGGTCATCGAACTGCTGCGGATGTTCCCCGACGACACGGCGGCGGAAGCGTGGTTCGAGAAACAGCGGTGGCCCGAAGGCCGGTTCTGCCCGGACTGCGGATCGACGAACACGGTTCGCGTCAAGAGCCGGAAGCCCATGCCGTACCGCTGCCGCGACTGCCGCAATCACTTCTCCGTCCGCAAGGGGACGGTCATGCAGTCGAGCAAGCTCGGATTGCAGAAGTGGGCGATCGCGCTCTACATGACCGCGACCGGCATCAAGGGCACGGCGAGCATGAAGGTCTATCGGGAGATCGGAATGCGGCAGGCCACGGCATGGCACCTGATGCACCGTATCCGCGAGGCGTTCGACGAAGGCGTGGGGATGCCCTTCCCCGGCCCGGTGGAGGCCGATGAGACGTACATCGGCGGCAAGCGCAAGAACATGAGCAACGCGAAGCGGAAGGCGTTGAAGGGCACGGGCCGCGGTGCCGTGGGCAAGACGGCGGTGGTCGGCACGAAAGACCGCGCGAGCAAGCGGGTCGCCGCGCAGGCCGTGGCCCACACCGACGCGCCGCACGTCGCCGGGTTCGTCGCGATCCAGACCAAGATCGGCGCGAAGGTCTATACCGATGACGCCAAGGTCTACACCGCGCTCGACCCGTGGTTCGACCATGAGAGCGTCAACCACTCCGCCAGCGAGTATGTCCGGGGCGCCGCTCACACGAACGGGGTGGAGTCCTTCTGGTCCCTGATGAAGCGCGGCTACCACGGCACCTATCACCACTGGAGCCCGAAGCACACGGGTCGCTACGTCCGGGAGTTCGCCGGGCGGAACAACATGCGCGACATGAACACCGTGGACCAAATGTCCGCGCTGATCCGTGGTATGGTCGGGAAGCGGCTGACCTATCGGGATCTGGTTGCCTAGCGGCTTGACCGAGCTTCCCAAATTCTCGAATATTCTTGACAAAAGCCAACGATTCGGTCTTGCCCGAACTCGGGATGGCGGTCAAGGGAGAACGATCTTGTCCGAATTCCTCACCCGTCACGGTTCGACCGTGACCCTCGGGGCTTTGATTGTTGCGCTCGGCATCTTCATGTGGAGCGTGACATCGAATCTGTACAGCGCCACGCGCGCGGATGTCGGCGAAGTGAAGACCGAAGTGGCGGGACTGCGGTCCGACCTCCGCAACGAAGTTAGCGGCCTGCGGTCCGAAGTCGGCGGCTTGCGATCGGAACTGCATGCCGATGTCGGCGCGATGCGTACCGAGATCGTCGGCCTCCGAGAGGATTTGCGCGAAGATGCCGGCGCGATGCGGATGGAGATTGGCGGTTTGCGAAAGGATTTCGGCGAGTGGCGCACCGAGATCGCCGCGCAAATGTCTACGGCTAGGCAGCAAACGGCAACACGGATTTTCCTCGTTGATAGCAGCAGCGAGTTCGCTCGTGCATTGATAGATGCCGTGCGTCAAGGCGGTACGATATCGACTGGATCCAAGCCCGAAGAACCTGGGGACCTTAGGGTTCCGGCTTCTTCGCAATAGAGAGAGCCGCGACTGCGCTATCGGGACTTGGTGGCGGGCTGATTCGACCGAACGCGGCCCTTGCCATACCACAAAATGTTGTGCTTAATCGTCTGAGGCCATCAAGCGATGGGGCCAGCCCGCGTGGCGAACCAGCCCCATGCCGTTTGATGGTCCCGCCAGAAACCTTGGCCGGTGAGGGCGGAACGACAGCGAACGGTGCCATTCCACCGCATCCGTTCTTCGTCGTCAACACTCCCCGGCCGCCCACAAGCGGATGGAGGGACCGATGGTCTATCCACTGCCTCGCCCGGTGCGGCCAGTCTGGCCGCGACCGATGAGGCCCCGCTGATAGCGGGAAAGGGGCGGCGACGCAAGCGCCGCCCCGGTCCGTCCGCTTCAACAGGAGACGATAAATGGGTTGCAGAATAGGAATGGCAACGGACGTCGCGCAGCGCGTAAGCGATCTCAAGCGAGATGGCACCGTGCCGCAAAACGCGACATACAGAACGACCGACACCGATCTGACTTACGACGAAGCGAACAAGAAGGAAATCGCGCGGCGGAACGCCTGCGGGTCTCACTGTGCGGGAAGCCCAGGCGGCGGTTATGTGGCCGGTCGAGTGTGGAAGGTTTACCGGATCGACTGGTAAGCGGAAATCGGGCGGTACGATAGCGCCGCCCGTTCTCCGATCACCGCGATGCGCCGAATGCAGCAGTCAGGTCCGATCGCTCCAGCGTGCCGGCCGCGCCCTCATGCGAGCGCCCGGTGAAGATGCCGGTCAGCGTGCCAGCATCGCCGCCAGTCTGCCGGAAGGCGTTGCCCGTTACGACGATGGTGTAGGCGAGGTCGCCGTCGAGCCATTGCGCCCCGGTTCCCGCCGCTCCCGGCGCGGCCCGCGCAGCCCAGCTCTCCAAGGCGGTGAAGCTGGCCGTGCCGGTCATCGTGCTAAGATTGACACCGATCACTGCATCTCCAGCGACGGTCTCGGCATTCCGCGTGAAGCCAAGCAAGGCGCCGTTCCATGTCGCGCTTCCCGAGAGTGCCCGGTTGCTCGCAAGATTCCGACTCGGCGACACGCCGTAGGCGTAGGGCTCGGCATAGCCGTTCCGCAGAGCCACGCCGAACCCGGCATGAGCGCCGTTGCCGTGAAGGTGCGTCGATACCGCGCTCCACGGCCCGAAGCTGGCGGGATCGTGGCCCTCGTACAGCACGCGCAGCGCCTCGCGGTCCACCGGATACAGCAGAGACGCGGGCTGCTGCTGGCCTTGCCGCAGCAGATACATGTCGGCGTTGTTGGCGATGATGGTATCGAACGTGGGCGAGACATGGCCGATCCCGAGCGCGTGCAGGAGTTCATGCGCGATCAGGATTGCGGCCCTGCGGTCGCCGCCAAGGTCGCCGGGCGTAAAGACGTTCGCGCCGCGATCCAGAAGGATGTTGCTCGCGGAGCCCGTAATCTCTCCGTCTGCGGATCGGCTAATCCGGCTCGGCGTCCGTCCGGCGGTATTGCCGCCGAGGCTTCCGGCCGGGACGAACCTGACTGCGATCACGCCGTCGTCGTTCAGGCTGTCGTAGTCAGCAGGCAGCGCCGGGCCGATGCGCATCCGCGCGTCCGGCGGCAGCGCGGCGTTGACCGCGCGCACAGCGGCCTGAATCCAGTTCGTCTCTTGCGTGCCCGGCGCCCCGACGATGCGAACGGATGGCCGCGTGGGGTGATACCTCTCGCCCGTCGCCTCGTTGAGATAGCGTTGGACGGCAGCCTGTCCGGTGCCATCGGCAACGCGACCGTGCTGGACATCCATGCCCGCGCGGGTTCCCACCTTCGACAGAGAACCGATCGCTCGGCCCTGGTCGACGCCGACGCGCAGATAGCGACCGCTGGTGTAGACGGGAAGATGCTGCGGGCTCAGCCCGGCGTGTGCCAGGGCATAGATGCCGTGGTGCGCGTCGGCGATGAATTCGCCGTCCGTCGCTTGGCAGATGCTCTCCAGAGAGGGCGCGATGTCGGCCCCGCCGAGATCCGAACACTTGGCGTCCGGCAGCGGAAACGGCAGGCGTGCGGTGGGCCTTGGGGGCGGCGGTGGCGGATCGTCCGGCTCCATCGTGGGCGGCGGCATCATGGTCGCGGTGTTTCCGCCGCCGCCTCCACCGCCACAGCCGACGAGCATCAGGGCCGACAGCAGAGCCGCCAGCCCGGTTACGCAACGGGTTCTCATGGGATTCTCCCTTTCCCGCGCCAGAAGTGGCGTCGGGCCGTTGCACCTGTCCAAGACATGGAGAGTCCCGCCTATTTGCCAAGCTCGGGGAGCTACCCCGTGCCGGTTTCTGGCTGTTCTATTCAGCGGGCGACCCGACTCAGCGGGTGCCTTGAACAAGTGCAGGGAGACCTTGGAACGGGGCGGCGGGAGTGTCAAACTGACCGTGTGGACGAGGGGAGGGCGCAACCATGTCCAGCAATTCGGCGAACGCGACGAAGAGGCCGCGCGGACGGCCCCCGAAGCCGATGCCGAGGATCGAGGCCAGCCCGGAAGAGATCGCCCGCGCGATGTTCTCCGCGGTCAAGCCGCCCGATCCGTCGATTCGCGTCCAGAAGAGCTACATTCGGAAGTCGAAGCCGACGAATGGCCGCTAGGCTCGGCAACGTCCTCTACTGGACGGCTTCCGGGATTGCAGCGCTGCTGGCGGTGTTCGCGGTTCTCTCGTTGGGGGATGCGGTCTTCGGGACCGGATCAACCGGGAGCGCTGTCATCTGGGCCGTTATGTGTAGCGTCGCCGCTCTTCTCGTCTGGCTTCTTGGCAGAGCGGCCCGCTATGTTCTAGCGAAGCCCGATGGCTAGTTAGGCGTATAAGCCCCATCGAAAGGGGCGCGCCCCACACCTTCCAGCTGAGAACGATGAACACGCCGGCGGCCAGCAGGGAGATCCAGAAGTGGAAAAGCCCGATCTCCCCGAAGCCGAGCGTTTGTGCCTCGATCTGCACGGTGTAGTAGACCCAGAGCACGTACCAGGCGAGGGCGAGCAGCCCGATATCGATGGCGAGACCGAGCCATTTGAGGTCGGGCCGCCTGCGGGCGACGGTGTCGGTGAAGGGGTGGCTGGCCAGCACCAGAAAGACGGCGGCGCCGAGGAACAGCGGGCGGAGGACGATCGCCGGGTAGGGGCCGAGCCGCGGAAACACCCCGTAGGTCGGCATCGAGTTGGTCACCCCGACCACGGCCAGCGCCGCGGCGACCGCGAAGACCGCGTAGCCGAGCATCCGCCGCGATTGAGCCGGGTCGTTCACCCCTGTCACCGGTCGCGCGACCGCGCCGCCCGGATTTCAGGCACGGCGGGGAACCGGTCCGCGCCGGTTGCCCCCTCAGCCGCCCGGCATCAACGCCGCCGGGACCGTCTTGCCGATTTCCTTGTAGTATTTCAGCGCGCCCGGATGAACCGGCACGTTGGCCAGCGAGAAGGTGTCCTCGAGCGAGACATCGCTCAGGATCGCGGCTGTCTTGTGCATCTCCGGCAGGCTCTCGAAGAGCGTCCTGGTGATCCGGTAGACCAGGTCGTCGCTCAGGTTCTTGTTCACCACGAGTTGATGCCGGAAGCCGTCGGTCGCGACGTCCTTGTCGTTGTTGGCCTGGTTCTTGTACGTGCCCGCGGGCACCTTGCGGAGCACCCGGCCGCCGCCGCCGAGATATTTCTTGAAGGCGGGCTTGTCGACATAGGGCGCGACGCTCAACAGGCGGAACTTCCGCTTCGCGCCGAGTTGTTCGATGGAAGCCGCGCCGATCCCCGCCGGGCGAATGAAGACGTCGATCTTGCCATCCTGCATGGCCTGGATACCGCCGTTCCAGGGCAGGCGCACCTGGGTGTAGTCCTTGTCCGCCTTGAGGCCGACGGTAATCCGGAGCACCGCCATCGCTACCGTCGATGCGCCGCCAACCGGCGGGCCGACGAAGATCCGCTTGCCTTTCAGGTCTTCGAAGGTCTCGATCCCGGAATCGGCCCAAACCAGGTAATGCCGCACGCCCGCCCCGTAGGAGGCGATGAGCCGGATGTTGGCGGCCGCCTTCTTGGCGACGTCGGGCGCCTTCTTGTACATCCGGGTGCCGGCGCGCAGCCATGGCGTGATCACCGGCGGCAGCGGCTGGAGGTCGATCTTGCCCCGGCCAAGCTTGAGGGCGGACCGCGTCAGCGTCTGCCCTTCGTTGACCTGCATGTTTATTCCGGCCTTCTTCTTCAGGATGTTGGCCAGCACCACGAACAGCGCGTGGTTGACCCCGCCCACGCCGGTGGTGTCGGCCTTCAGGATGCCCTGTGCCGATGCCGTATGGGCGCCTGATGCAACGGCCGCCGCAACCGCCGCCGCCGCAATTTTCGCGATAATTCCACTACGCATGCTGGCCCCTCCCCTCAGCTGTCTTAGGACTATCAGACATCATGTCTGCGCGGTGCCGGCACGGTCAACGCGCCGGCCCGCGCCCTACCGCTTGAAGAACACCCGGTCGAGTGAGAATCGTCCGGGGCCCAGCACCATGACGGCGAACAGAATCGCCGCCCAGAACATGTGGACCGGCCAGGCATCGGGGAAGACGAAGAACTGGATTACCAGGGTCATGATGAACATGCCGAGCGCGCTTAGTCGGGTCAGCACACCCAGCACCAGCAGGATCGGCAGGACGTGCTCGGCGATCGCGGTGACGTGCGCGGTCAGCTCCGGCATCGGCATGCCGAACTCTTCGCGGAACAGGAAATACTGGGAATCGCGGACGGAGAAGATGTTCCACCCCTCGACCTTGGCGCGGCCGGAGCGCCAGAACACGATGGCGACCGGAAGCCTGAGCACGAGCAGCGCGACCGGCCCCAGCCCGCTCGTCACGGGGTCCGCGATACGGTGGCCGAGATCGATCAGTTGCCGCACCATGTTCGACAGGCCGCCCATCGCTACCCTCCTTCGCCCGGTTCGTCCGCGACGCCTGCAAAGGCGCCCGCGGCAAGCAGGTCTCTGAATGCCGGTATAACGTCGAAATCCTGTTCAAGCGAGGCTGCGGCGGCGTGAGCCGAGGCGAGGTCGTTGCCGTCCAGCAGGGCTCCCGCGAACGCGCATCGCCCCGGCGCCAGGCTCTCGACCGAAACGGCCAGCGCCGGCCGTGCCACGAGCGCGCCCCCCGTTCCGGTGTCCAGGATCGGCTCCCCATCTGGCGGTGCATCGCCGGCATTGGCGCGCCAGATCTCGGCGATCGGGTACTCGGAGCGCACCAGCCGGGTTGTGGGGTGCGGTATCAGGCGCGCGGACGCGAGCCCGGCACCCAGCGCCGTCAGCGCCGTCGGGTCCAGCGCCGCCGAGTCCGCGGCATGGCGCGCTTCCAGAACCGCGCGTTCCAGCCGGGCGACATCGGCGAGATAGGGCAAGTCGCGAGCCGGCGCGAAGCCGGCGATGAAGTCCGCGAATCCCTCGCCGTAGAGGTTGAGCGTGCGCTCCGTCGCCGGCCGGTCCGAGGCATGGACCAGGGCCATCCGTTCGAAGAAAGGCGTGCCCACAAGGCGAAGGACCGCCGGATAGGCGGCCCCGAGCGCCTCCACCAGGACGACGCGCACGTTGTTGCGGTAGACGCGGAACCGCCGGGCGGCGGCACGTGAGAAACCGGCAGGCGCCGCGTCTGGCGACAAGTCCCTCAACCTGGCGGCGAAATCCGCCTGTCGATCCGCGAGCGACGGGTTCATCTTGTCCCCCGTCTTACGCCGGCACCGGCTCGGACAGGCGTGCGAGGCGGGTATCGGCCTCAATCGCCTCGGCGTACAGCGCCTCCCAAATGGGAATGTCCTTGTCCCATTCCACCAGTGTCGGCCGCTTCCCGATGCGCGCGATCAGCCGGTCGTACAGGCGCCAGACCGCCGCGTCGACCGCCGCGCCGTGGCTGTCTATCAGCAGGCGCTCGCCGGCGGCCTGGTCGACCGTGAAACCGGCGAGATGGATTTCCCCGATCAGGTTGTCCGGAATCGCGTCGAGATAGGCTTCCGCGTCCACGCCGATATTCTCGGCGCTGACGTATACGTTGTTGACATCGACGAGCAAGCCGCACCCGGTCCGTTTCGCCGCTTCGACGACGAACGCCACCTCGTCCATTTCCCGGTCCGGCAACACGAGGTAATTGGCAGGATTCTCGATCAGGATCGGACGCGCCAGCGCCGCCTGCACCTCGTCGATGTTGTCGCACAGGCGATCGAGACCGTCCCGGCTCAGGCTCGGCGGAAGCAGGTCGGCGAACCACAGCCCGTCATGCGCGGACCACGCGATGTGTTCGGAAACGAGCCCCGGATCGAAACGATCGACCAGCCCGCGGAACGCCTTCAAATGGTCGGGATCGAGCCGTTCGGCTCCGCCGAGGGACATGCCGACGCCGTGCAGAGACAGAGGATAGACGCCGCGCAGGTCCTCGAGAACCGCGAGCCTCGGCCCGCCAGCGACCATGTAGTTTTCCGGATGGACCTCGAACCAGCCCATATCGGGCCGATTCCCGCAAACGAACTCGGCATGCTCGCCCTTGAACCCGACGCCGGCCCGCGGCGGTATCCCGGACCCAGAGACGGCGAAACCCGATGACACGGTGAAGGGAACGGTCCGAAAGGAGTCGTCCGACTGCCGCCGGGCTTGTCCCGGCGGGGAGCCGGACGTTATCCGATCAACTCGGAAGGTCGCGCTTCAACTCCTTCAGGCTGCCTTTTACGGTGCGGCCGTCCTTGGTCTTGAAGGTCATCGACTCGCAACTGCCGGCCGGGACCAGCGTCCAGGCGTTGCCCTGGTAGTCCACGGTCGAGCTGCCCTGGCAGCTCGTCCCCGGGCCCGCCTTGCAGTCGTTCTTGCCGGCGAGCGCGACGCCGTAGCATTTCTGCTGCTTGTCCGCCGCCTGCGCGGCGTCGGAGGCGGCGAAATTGGCGGCGGCCAGAAGCGCGGCCGCCAGAAACACGGGGCTCTTGTTCATCGGATAATCTCCTCGGTTAATGCGGTGTGGGTGGAAAAAGACGCGGCGCTCCGGTGCCCGTGGCACCGTCGCGACATCACCCTAGGTGTTAACACTCATCACAACAATTCACAGTCACGTTATGCCTGTGTGTCATACCGGTAGGCCAATTCGATCGCAGCGTGCCGATCAGGGCTCGGCGCCCCAGACCATGTACGAGATCGCCGCGCCGAGCCGGCCGAACACTCCAACCTGTGCCACATCCGCGCCGGCGACGAGCGGCACCTCCATTGTCTCGAAATCGGGGGCGGTGAGCACCAGCCGCGCGATCTTCGCCCCCTTGACGATCGGCGCCGGGACGGGCCCCTCGTACACGACCTTCGCCTTGAGCCCGCGGCGCGACGCGCGCGGCAGGGATATCCTGACGGGGCTCTCCGTCACCAGCGGCACGGTCTCTTCCTCGCCGAGCCACACATCCGCCTTCTCCACGACGGCGCCGCTTTCGAACAGGTTGTAATTTCTGAACGATTGGTACGCCCAGTCGAGAAGACGGCGCGCCTCGAAAGATCGCTTCCTCGCGGTGGAGAGGCCGGTGAGAATCATCACCACGCGCCGCCCTTCGCGTATGGCCGACGCCGCGAGCCCGTAGCCGGCCGCCCTCGTATGGCCGGTCTTGAGCCCATCCGCACCGGTGTCCCGGTAGAGGAGGGGGTTGCGGTTCCCCTGCTTGATCTTGTTGTAACGGAAGGATTTTTCGGCGAAGTAAGGGTAGTACTCCGGAAATTCCTCGATGATCCGCCGCGACAGGACGGCGAGGTCGCGCGGGCTCATCAAGTGGTTTTCCGCCGGCCATCCGGTGGAGTTGACCAGATTGCTGTCGGTCAACCCGAGTTCGCGCGCCTTGCGGTTCATCGCATCGGCGAACGCCACTTCGGAGCCGGACAACGCCTCGGCCACCACGATACAGGCGTCGTTGCCCGACTGGACCACGATTCCTCGAACCAGATCCTCCACGCGCACCCGCTTGTCGACCTCGACGAACATCTTGGAGCCGCCCATCCGCCAGGCCTTGCGGCTGACCACGAACTTGTCGTCGAGCGAGAGATGTCCCGCCTTCAACTGGTCGAAGACCATGTAAAGCGTCATCAGCTTGCTCAGCGACGCGGGGTGGGTGGGGGTGGTGCTGTCCTTGTCCAGCAGGACAGCACCGGTCTGCAGATCGACGATGTATGCCTGTTTCGCCGTCGTCTCCATCCCGCTTGCAAGCGGTGCGGCGAAGCCCAGCGCCGCGATCAAAACGGCGCCGAATGCAATCGACCGGATCGACAGGCTGGGCGAACTCATTTCCGGCCCTCCGGGGTGTGGGGCGAGAGGCCCAAATCGACCGCGGAACAGATAGGACATGGCCGGTCGAGCGTCCAGCCCTCGATGACGTCGGATCCGGGACGGGCTTCCCGCCGTCGTGACACTCGGGGCTTGAGCCTTCGCGCATTCCGCTTCAGTGTTGGCGGACTCAAACCCGAACGGAGCTTCAGGCGATGAAACACGACATTCCCGTCTTCGATGGCGATGGCCACGTCCTTGAGCCCGACCGCGAGCTAGCGGAGCACTACGAGGGCCGGTGGACGGGCAACCGCCGCCTCGAAGGGATGACCATCTTTCCCAGCCTCGACGGCTGGTCGCGCAGCTCGATCGTGGAAGAAGGCGACGAGGGCCGCAAGTACTGGACGACCGATTCCGACATCTGGGCGGAGATCCTCGACAAGATCGGCCTCGAAGGCAGCGTGCTCTACCCCACCTCGGGGCTCGCCTACGGGCTGATGCAGAGCGAAGAATTCCAGACCGCGACCGCGATCGCCTACAACAACTGGCTGGAAGAGCACTACACCAAGAAGGACAGCCGGCTCTGGGGCGTCGGGCTGATTCCCTACAGCGACATCGAGGCGGCGAAGAAGGAGGTGGCCCGCTGCGCGACCGAGCGGACCAATTTCGGCGCGATGCTGCTGCCCACGGTCACCGTCAACGGGCGCTATTTCGGCGACGAGATCTACTGGCCGATCTACGAGGAGGCGGAGCGCCAGGGGATTACCATCGCGTTCCACGGCGCGGTGAGCCGCGGTTTCGGACTCGACAACCTGAAACCGTTCCTCAAGGTCCACACCCTCGAACATCCGGTCCCGCTGATGATCCAGATGACCGACATGATGTTCAACGGTGTCTTCGAGACCTTCCCGAACCTCAAGTTTGCGTTCCTCGAAGGCGGTTGTTCCTGGATCACCTTCATGATGGACCGGCTGGACTACGAACTCGATTCGGTGTTCGGCGTTCCGGTCCGGCCGAAGCTGTCCAGGAAACCGTCCGAGATCATCCGGGACACCGAGAGTATCTGGCTGTCCTGCGAGATGGGCGAGAAGAGCCTCAAATACGTCATCGACGCCATGGGATCGGACCGGATCATCTACGCCTCCGATTTCCCGCACGAGCCGACCGAAGAGGACCTCACGGCCGACGTGCCCGATTTCCTGGCCGACAACGAGTACTCGATGGAGGTCAAGGAAAAGATCCTCTACCACAACACCAAGGCGCTCTACGGCATCCAGTAGCCGTAACCGCTCCGTTCGCGTTCGCCCGGCCAGCCGCCGCGCTGGCCGGGTGCGCGGACGTTGCGACCGTCGATCTCGACAGGGTAATTGGCAAGTATTATCTCTTTTTGACAATTATTTATTTCATTGACCTAATAATATTTCTGAAGATTGACGGCGGGATTCTCGCGGGAGCGAAGGCGTGCGGATCTTTTCGGGCAAGAAGCGGCCGATGCATCTCGGCCGCTATCCGATGGAGAAGATAAGGCGGGTCGACCGTCCGACGACGCTGATCACCGAAGACGTGAAGCAGGTGCCCAAGCGTGCGGGTTTCTTCGTTCGCGCCTTCTACGGCGATCTCGGTCCCAAGCCGGCAAAGGAGATCCGCCGCTTCATCACCAAGAATCCCCTGAACGCCGCGATCGGACATCTTCACTGGAAGCACGTTCCCGCTCACAAGGGCGATGCGGCGGACGAGAAGGCGCCGCTCCCCGACGATCCGGACGAGCTCACCAGACACATCAAGTCGCTCTGCTACTTCCTCGACGCCGATATGGTCGGGGTGTGCGAGGTCCCGGAATACGCCTGGTTCTCGCATGAGAGCGACGGCACGCCGATCGAGACCCGGCACAAATACGCGGTCGTCATCGTGATCGACCAGGGCTGGGACACGTTCGAGGCGTCCTCCGGCGACGATTGGGTCTCCGGCGCGCAGAGCTACCGCGCCTATCTCAACGGCTCGACCACCGCCACCATCGTCGCCGACTATATCCGCCGGCTCGGCTACCCGGCCCAGGCGCACTCGAACGCGCATGGCGACGTGATGCAGATCCCGCTGATGCTGCTCGCCGGGCTCGGCGAAATGAGCCGGATCGGCGAACTCGTCCTCAACCCCTTCATCGGGCCGCGCCACAAGACCGCCGTCGTCACCACCGACCTGCCGCTGGTTCCCGACAAGCCGATCGATTTCGGACTGCAGGATTTCTGCGACAAGTGCCGCAAATGCGCCCGCGAATGCCCGGCCCAGGCAATCCCGTTCGGCGACAAGGTGCTCTACAACGGCTACGAGATCTGGAAGCCCGACGTCGAGAAATGCACCAAGTACCGGGTGACCAACCTGAAGGGGTCGGCCTGCGGGCGCTGCATGAAGATGTGTCCCTGGAACAAGGAAGGGCTGCTGGCTCACCGTTTAGCGATGTGGGCGGCGATCAGGCTGCCGTTCTCCCGCCGCTTCCTGATCTGGCTGGACGACGCGCTCGGCTACGGCAAGCGTAACCCGATAAAGCGCTGGTGGCTGGATCTCGTGAAGGAGGAGGGCCGGATCGTCGCCGCGTCCGGCACCAACGAGCGCGACCTCTCTCTCGAACGCGATGTCTCGGGCGCCAACGAGAGGGTCGCGATGTATCCCGTCGAAAAGCTGCCGAAGGCGGAAGACAAGGAAACCGTGCCGCTCGACCGCAGGGCCGGGCTCGGCGATACAAGGCGCGCGGAGGAGGAACTGGCGGCGCTCAAGGAAGAGGTCTCGGCACCGATTCGCTGAAGACCGGGGCTGCCGTCACGCGTCGGGCAATCAGACGCCGGCCGATGAGTCCAGCACGCCCTCCGCCTCGATCTCGACATTCATCTCGGGCGCCGCCAAGGCGCTCACCTCGACCAGCGTGGAGACCGGAAAGTCGCCCGAAAAGAACTCACGGCGGGCGCGCCACACCTCTTCCCGGTTGCGGATGTTGGTGACGAAAATGTTGACCCTCACGATATCCGCCATCGATCCGCCCGCCGCCTCGATCAGGTGCCTGATCTTGGTCAGGCAGACCTTGGCCTGTTCGTACTCGTCCATCTCGGCCAGCGGTTTGAAGTCCGCCCCGCGCGCGGTCATGCCGGCAATGTAGACGTGATTGTCCGCGACAAGGCAGTTGGACCATGTCTCCGGCGGCGGTTCGGACACCTTTTCCGACTGAAACCGTTCGATCGCCATTTCGTGCCTCCCCGCCCGTGGTTCTCCGCGATCGGAGATCAGTCTCCGCCCGCCGCCGTCCCGGCGTCCGCTTGTCGCGCGCCGGTCCGCCCCTTAGGTTGCCTGGGCGCCGCGCGCGACCGACCCCGCGACACAAGGTATTTCGATGGGAAGGAACCCGCTTCGAAGCAGTTCCGACGGGGCAGGCCGTGCGATGCGCATCCTGACCTCGCCCTATCTCGCGGTCACCGTGGCGATGCTGTGCTGGGCCGCGAGCACCGTCGTCGTGCGCGGGTTGCGCGCGGAGGTGCCGCCGCTCGGGCTCTCGTTCTGGCGCACCCTGCTGGGCGCGGCGGTCGTCCTGCCCTTCGCCTGGCGTCCGTTGACGCAGCAATTCCACCTTGTCCGACGGCATTTCTGGATCATCCTGCTGCTGTCTTTCCTCCTGTTCGTCGGCGGCAACGCCGTTCTGTTCGTGTCGCTGCAATACACCATCGCCATCAACGTCGGGGTGCTCAACTCCTTCGAGCCGCTGATCATCATCGTCGCCGCCTGGGCGATCTTCCGCGACCGTGTGACGTTCAACCAACTGGCCGGGGTTCTCGTCTCTCTGCTCGGGGTGTTCGCGTTGATCGGGCGCGGCGATCCGAGGGCGATCCTCGCCCTCGACTTCAATATCGGCGATATCCTGGTGCTGTTCGCCTATATCAGCTGGGCGCTCTATGCGGTCTATCTCAGGCTGGCCCCGCGCGCGCTGGATCCGAGCGCGATGCTCTTCCTGCTGCTGTTCCTGGGCGCTCTGCTCCTGCTTCCGTTCTACCTGATCGAATGGGCGATCGACCGTCCGATGACTTTCGGCCTGCCGTCGATAGCCGCGATCGTGGGTCTCGCCGTGTTTTCCTCGGTCGGTGCGGTCTATCTGTGGAACTACGCGATCGGACATCTCGGCCCGTCGCTGGCGGGAATCTTCATCCACCTGATCGTGGCTTTCACCGTGGTCATGGCGATCGCGTTTCTCGGCGAGGTCTTCGTCTGGTTCCACGGGGTCGGTATTGCGCTGATCGGAGCCGGGATCTACCTGTCGGTCTATCGCGGCCGCGGCAATGGCGGCTAGTCCGCGCGCGGCCTAGACTGTCGAAAGAACATTCGCGGAAGCGTCGACCATGCCCCATCGCCCCGCTTCGGACGCGCTGAAGGACGTCACCGTTCTCGACCTCACGCGCGTCCGCTCGGGTCCCACCTGTGTCCGCCAGCTGGCCGATTGGGGTGCCGACGTCATCAAGATCGAAACGCCCGAGGTCTTCGCGGACGACGGGGCGGTGGGCGCGGCGCGGGCGAGCGCCGACTACCAGAACCTCAACCGCAACAAGCGGTCGCTCACCTTGAATCTCAAGGCCGAAGAGGGACGGGCGCTGTTCCTCAGGCTGGTAGAGCGGGCGGACGTCGTGGTCGAGAATTTCCGCCCCGCGGTCAAGGAGCGGCTCGGCATCGGCTACGAGGCGTTGCGGAGGGTAAACCCCCGCATAATCCTCGGGAGCATTTCGGGCTTCGGGCAGGACGGGCCGGATGCGGACCGGCCGGGTTTCGACCAGATCGCGCAGGGCATGGCCGGGCTGATGTCGATCACCGGAGAGCCGGGCAAGGGCCCGATGCGCGCCGGCATCCCCATCGCGGACCTCACGGCGGGCCTCTTTTGCGCGCTCGGCATCTTCGTCGCGCTTTACGAGCGCGAGCGGTCGGGCGAGGGGCAATGGGTCGCCACCTCGCTCATCGAGGCGCAGGCGTTCATGCTCGACTTCCAGGCCGCGCGCTACCTGATCGGCGACGAGGTGCCGGGTCAGGCCGGCAACGATCACCCGACCTCGATGCCGACCAGCGTCTACCCGACCGCCGACGGCCACATCAATATCGGCGTTTCGGGGCAGAAGATCTGGCAGCGATTCTGCGCCGCCATCGGCCGCGACGACTGGTTCGCGGACCCGCGTTTCGAGACCGGACGCAAACGTTCGGAAAACCGCAAGGCGCTCAACGGGCTGATTTCGGATGTTACGCGGACGAGTACGAGCGATCGCTGGATAGCGTTGTTCAACGAAGCGGGCGTTCCGGCGGGGCGGATCAACGATATTCGAGAGATGTTCGAGGAGCCCCAGTTCGTCCATCTGGAGATCACACAACCTGTGGAGACCCGGCCGTTCGGTGACACCCGGATGGTGCGCCAGCCTATGCGGCTCGACCGCACCCCCAGCCGGATCGCCGCGCCGGCACCCGATCCCGGAGAGCACGCCGCGGAGATCCTTGGCGCCATCGGGATCGGAAGCGATGAGATCGCCGGCCTCCGCGAGCGCGGCGTGATCTGAACGAGGGTTTACCCAGCGAGGAACGACACGCATGGCAACCGACAAGATGCTGTCCGAGGTCGGCGATGGTATCGGCCGGATGATCTTCAACAATCCGGAGCGCCGGAACGCGGTATCTCTGGAAATGTGGGAAGCGGCCGAGGATATCCTGCGCGGCTTTGCGGAGAATCGAGACGTGCGGGTCGTGGTTCTCAGCGGCGCCGGCGGCAAGGCGTTCGTCTCCGGCGCCGACATCTCAAAGTTCGAATCCGAACGCTCGTCGGAGGAGGGGATCCGGAATTACAACGCAAAGGTCGCCTCGGCCAACGCGATGGTGGCGACGCTCCCCAAGCCGACGATCGCCGAAATCGACGGGTACTGCGTCGGCGGCGGTCTCGGGCTCGCGCTGTGCTGCGATCTCAGGTTCTGTTCGGAACAGTCCCGCTTCGCGCTTCCGGCGGCGAAGCTGGGTCTCGGTTACGGGTTCGGCGGACTCAAGCGCCTCGTCGACGCCGTCGGCCCCGGGGCGGCGCGCGACATCGTCTTTTCCGCCCGCATGATCCCGGCCGACGAAGCCTATGCGATCGGTCTCGTCCAGCGGATCGTGTCCGACGACACGCTCGCCGAGACCGTGACCGAGTACGCGAAGACCGTCGCCGCCAACGCGCCTCTGACGGTCAAGGGCATGAAGCTGATCGTCAACGAGGTGCTGAAGCCCGAGGGGGAGCGCGACATGGCGTTGTGCCAGGAACTGGTCGACGCCTGCTTCGCGAGCGAGGACTACACCGAGGGCCGCACCGCGTTCATGGAAAAACGCCCTCCCGCGTTCAAGGGCAAGTAGGGCGCCGTTGCGTTACAGCAGGTGACCGCTCTTTTCCGCCTTCGTCGACAGGTAGAAGGCGTTATGGTCGTTCGAGGGGAAGCTGTGCGGGACGCGTTCGGCGACCTCGATTCCGAAGCGCGCGAGCGCCTCGACCTTGTCGGGGTTGTTGGTCATCAGCCGCACCGATGAATAGCCGAGCCGGCGCAGCATCTCGGCAGCGGGCAGGAACACCCTTTCGTCCGCATCGAAGCCGAGACGTTCGTTGGCCTCGACGGTATCGAAGCCGAGGTCCTGCAAGGCGTAGGCACGGAGCTTGTTGATCAGCCCGATGCCGCGGCCCTCCTGCGCGAGATAGAGCAGAATGCCGCTCCCGTCGGCCGAGATCTGTTCGATGGCGCCGCGCAGCTGCTGACCGCAATCGCATTTGAGCGAGCCGAGCAGATCGCCTGTAAAGCACTCCGAATGGAGCCTCGCGAGCACCGGGCCGGGCGTGGGCGGATCGTTTATCGCGATCGCGAAATGCTCGGTCCCGCCGTCCAACGGGCGGAAGGCGTAGATGCGCGCCCCCTCGGCCCCTTCGAGCGGCACCCTGGCCGCGGTGACCTGTTCCAGCCGATGCGATGCGGCCACGTCGTAGGACATCACCGCGGACGGTCCAACCCGAAGCAGGTCCGCTTTATCGGCCCCCAGAGCCGAATCGATGTCGTCCACCGCGACGGTCACCGCGGCGGGCAACAGGCGCGCGATCTTGGCCAGGCGTATGGCGGCGACAACCCCCGCCGGCACCGGTTCGCGCCGCGCCTCGAAGGGACCCCGCAGGGGCTGGGCGAGGTCGGTCGCCGGATCCGCGAGGCTCGCCAACGCCTCGATGGACAGCCAGTCGGGGACGGGAATGCGGACGACATCCGGTGTGTAGAGACGGATCTTCAGCGTGGCGGCCCGGTTATGGGTAATCGCCAGGTCCGGTTCTCGCCCGGTCAGCCGACGCAGCGACTCGAGCCGGGATGCCGAAATGAGTTCGGCCGCGAACGCGACGATGCAGTGCGCTTCTCCCGGCTCGGCCAGAACCACCGGAAGTCCGCGGCGAAGATCGCCCGCCGCGCGGTCGACCGCGGCGGTGCCGCCGGTCTCCAATCCCGGCATCGCTTGCGGTGGCGCGGCTTCGGCTGGCTTCGAACTCATGATCCCTAAATACGCCCAGCGCGGCGTCCGGGCAACGCGGCGCCGTAGCTTGCCCGCGGCTGCCCCCTATGCCAGTTTGGCGCCCGGTCACCGTCCGGCGGGGGGTCGATGGAGGCAACCGAGGTAAAGGCTCTGGCGAAGGATTTGGGGGCGGATCTGGTGGGGATCGCCAGCGCCTCCGTCCTCAACGCGTTCCCGCCCGATCCGCTCTATCCGCAAACCCCCGAGAGGATCTCGCCGCACGTCAAGAGCGTGGTCGTGATCGGCCAGCGCATTCCCGTCGGCGCCTTTCGATGCAAGACCAACGTGCCGGTCCAGTATATCGACATGCTGGTCCTGAGGCGGATGGACAGGATCGCCTACCGCCTCGTCGACGCGCTCGAAGGGGCAGGGCATCCGAGTTTCGTCACCGCGGCGCAGGAGACCGACTGGAGCTACAAGCGGGCGAGCTACGGAAGGCTTTCGACGCGCCATCTCGGGATCGAGGCGGGGCTCGGCACCTTCGGGCTGGAGGTGAACATCCTGTCGCCGGAATTCGGACCGAGGCTCTATCTGACCGGCGTGCTGACCGAGCGCGAGCTCGAGGCCGACAGGCCGATGACCGAGCAGGTCTGCATCGGCGAGAGCTGCAGCCGGTGCCTTTATTCCTGCCCGTCCGACGCCGTCCGCCATTTCGGCATCGACAAGCGCGCCTGCGCGACCGAGGCGCAGGAATTCGGGTTCACCACGATCCTCAAGTTCTGGGAGCATTTCCTGGTCTCCGACGGGGAGACTAGGCGTCGCCTGATCACTGACCGGGAAATCTACGGATTCTGGCAGGGGCTGCTCAGGGTTGTCGGGTCGTTCGGCGACTGCCCCCGCTGCCTCGCGGTGTGCCCGGTGGGCAACGATTACCACGCCCATCTCGCGCCGCTGCAAAAGGTCATTCCCGAAAAAACGCCCGAAAAGGTCGCCAAGGCCGGCGCGTTCAAGGAGGCCCGCAAGTCGGGCGCGGAGATCGACGGGCTCAACGACTGGAACGTGCGCTGGGTCGGGCCCGAGGGATACAAGGGCATCGTCGCGCGCCAGCTGCAGGCGTTCAAGGCATTGCAGCGCGAGCGCGAAACGGGGGCGTCGGAACGGTAAATGGTCAGCGTATTCCAGACACCGTTGGACGCGGACGCGATCAAGGAAAAGGCGAGGGCGCTCGGCGCCGATCTCGTGGGCATCGCCGACGGCGCGGTGATGGACGCGCACCCGCCGGATCCGCGCGACCCGCGCCGCCCGAAGGACATCACCGAGCACGACGGCGGCCGGGCGATCGTTCTCGCCAAGCGCTACTCCGCGGGCACCACGCGGATCGCCCGCTGGGACGAGCGGCACAAATACTATAACGACGAACTCGTCCTCACGATGCTGGAGGAGACCGCGCTCGACCTGGTTTTCTGGCTGGAGGACAACGGTTACCCGGCGATCATCATCCCGCCGACCCACGCCGATCCGTGGCTCTATCGCGGCGACAGCGGGCAGCACATGACCACGGTGCTTTCGCTCACCCATGCCGCGGTCGAGGCGGGGCTTGGAACGCTGGGCCTGAACCTGCAACTCATCACCCCCGAGTTCGGCCCGCGCGTCCTGGTGACCGCGGTGCTTTGCTCGGTCGATTGCGAGACCGATGGGCGGATGCAGGAGGCGCTTTGCCTCGGGCCGGAATGCGGCCGCTGCCTGACCGCCTGCCCGGGAGACGTCGTGGGGCATTGGGAACGCGACTGGCCCGCCTGCGACCGCTACCGCTCCCCGCACGGGTTCTCGCAGCTCGCCGGGCATCTCGGCGACATTCTTGAGGCCCCGGACGACGCGGCGAGGCTGGACCTGATCCGTTCCGAGACCAGCTTCAATTTGTGGCAGAGCATCCTGCGCGGCGCCGGCGTGATCAGCGGGTGCCGGCGCTGCCAGGACGTGTGTCCGGTCGGCGAGGACTACGCGCGGATGATCGGCGACAGTCTCGACGAAATCCCGGAGGCAACGCCGGAGAAGGCCGGGCGGCTCGCCGCCATGGCGGACGCCGAGGCGGCGGGACGCCTGCCGGCCGCCTACGTTGAGCAGAAACGCTGGATCGGGACGCTCGGCTATCGCGGGGACGACGCCGCGGAATGAGCGTTCTGGAGACTCTGGCCGGAGGACATGCCGACATCTATGCGGAGCTTCCGCTCTGCATCCCAGAGAGTCCGGAAGATATCGAGGGTATCCAAAGCAGGCGCAAGCGGCTTGCCGTCGAGCGTGCCCGGCGGTCGTCCTTCTGGCGACCGAGGCTCGAAAAAATCGATATCGACAAGCTCGACGACCCGGCGGAGTGGTCGAAGATCCCGATCCTGACCAAGGACGAGCTTCGGGCGATGACGACCGAGCGGTTCTACGAGGATTTCTGCACAATCGGCGACCAGCCCGTGTGCGAGTACTGGCGTTCGGGCGGGAGTACCGGAAAGCCGCTGTTCTACCCGAAGACGTTCGAAGACATCCTGTTCAACATGGTCGGGTTCATCCGCACCTTCGCGTCCGCGGGAATCGAGGGCGGGCGGAACCAGAGGGGGCACGTCTCGACGCCGCTCGGGGTCCATCCGGTCGGTCACATGTGGGCGCGGGCGGCGCAGATCATGGGGATGGGCGCGGTCTGGGCGGGATCCGGGGCGTCGTTGCCGTCCGTCCAGCAGCTCGCCCTGATTTCGTCGCTCAAGCCGACGATCTGGATGGGTATGTCGAGCTACGGCCTGCATCTTGCCAACCTCGCCAATGCACGGGGCATCGACCTCGCCGGAAACTCCGTGACCACGATGCTGTGCTCGGCCGAGGCGCTGTCCGCGGCCAAGCGGGAAAAGCTGGAACGCGACTGGGGCGCGACGGTCTACGACTGTTTCGGCATGACCGAGATCAGCATGCTGGCCGCGGAGGGGCCGTCACGGCAGGGATTCCGGATCTGGACCGATCTCGCGATATTCGAGGTGCTCGACCCCGATACCGGCAAGCCGGTCGCGGATGGCGAGCCCGGCCATCTGGTTTGCACCTCTCTGTTCGGCAATAACGGGGCGCCCTTCCTGCGCTGGGATTCGGGCGACATCGTGATCATGAACCCGACAGACGGCGACGACGGGGCGCTCTCGGTCTTTCCCACGATGCGCCACGCGCATCGGACCGCCGGGTTCTTCAAGCTGCGCGGCGTCAACGTCAATCATCAGGAATTCGAGGACATGATGTTCGGGCACAGGTCGGTGAACGACTTCAAGCTCGAGCTGATCGGCGATGCGACGGGGCTGGAGCAGCTGCGGATATCGGTCGAACCCAGGCGCGGCGCCGACACCGGCGCCCTGCGCCAGGACTTGGCCGAGCGCACCAAGGCGACGTTCGAACTCTCGCCCGATATCGTGATCCTGGAACCCGGAGTACTGGCCCGGGAATTCGAAGCCAGCGTGAAGGCGCCCCGCTTCATCGACCGTCGCAAGTGATCCTGTTCCGGAGTGCTGGACGCTACGCCGGAACGTTCCACACAGCCAAGTGATTCGCTTTTCTTGGAGAACTCATACAAATCAAAATTGTTATTAATGTTCTGTAAACTACTGAATAATAAATATAAAAATCCGTTCAACTATCGCAAATGATCGCCTTCAAGGGTGCCCGGAGCCGGATCGAATTCCGGTAACATTCGTAAATCGTATGTGAAATATTTCGCTTGGATTTGCGGTTTCTCCCTTCCGCAAGTCCTTGTGGGGGGACCGGGTTGTCCTGCCAGATGCCTCCCTGTATTTCCCCCCTTTAGACTTGCGGGGCCGACGTCGCCGGTTCGACCAAGGCTCCGCAATTTTTCGTCCAGTCCCGATGGTGGCGGATGGGGTGGGATTCGAACCCACGAGACGCTCGCGCGCCTGCCGGTTTTCAAGACCGGTGCCTTCGACCGCTCGGCCACCCATCCGCATCGCGAGACCGCAGCGCGCCGTCGCGCGGGGCGAAACTGAACCCCTCCGGGATGGATTGCAACCCGTCCGGTGTTGTCGCCCGCGCGGGCGGTTTGGTTTAGGATGAGGTGCTTGGGAGATACGCCGATGCAGACGCTTGTGCTCGAGAATACCGCCCCGTTCCAGGGGCTCTGCGAGTTGGTCGCCGACGACGAAGGGCTGTTCGAACGGGAAGGCCTCAAGATCGAATGGGTCGACCGCGAATCCGGCGTCGACCGGCGCACCCGCATCGAAATCCTCAGCCCCGGCGGCCTCGATCCCCACTCCAGCCACGGCAAGCTCTTCGAAGAGGGCAGGGCCGACATGTACAACGCCTGCGAATGGGGAAACTACTGCCGGGTTCAGGATTCGGGTATCGAAGGCGGGCGCCAGATCGGGCGGCGCTCCATCGTCACCTATGCCGCGATCGCAGTGCGCCCGGAGTCCGACGTGTTCACCGTGCAACAGCTTGCCGACCGTCTGGTGGGCGTGCCGTTCTATTTCGGCACCCACTATCTCGCGCTTCACATGCTCGAAGGTTTCCTGCCGCGCAACCGTATCAAGGTCTGCAGCGCGCCGATGGGCTCGCGCTTCCGTCTCGACTCGATGATGTCGGGCGAGATCGAGGCGACCACGCTGACCGAGCCCTATATCACGCTGGCCGAAAAGAAGGGGTGCCGTATCCTCACGGCCGCGTTTTACCACGGCACCGAAGTCGCTTCGGACAAGGTCGATGCCGATACCTACGCGCGGTTCAACCGCGCCGTATGCGAGGCCGTGCGCCGGATCGACGCCGACAAACGCAAATACCTGCATTACTTCATCGACTACCACGCCCGTTACGACCCGGAGATCGCGACACTCGGCGTCGACGATCTCCGCGCCAGCCGGATCGTCGTCGTCGAGCCGGCGCCGATCCCGGAAGCCGAACTCGAACGTACCGCTTCCTGGATCCGAAGCTGGGGCATGTTGCGCGAGACGGAAGACGCGGCGTCCCTGGTCGATTTCGAGGTGCAATCGGGCGCCCATCACGCCGCCGAATAGAGCACGGCCGCCCAGCCCGTGCGCCGATTTCGGCGAGCCTGACCGCGGAGCCGGACAACCGGGGAGAACATCTTGGTCCAACGAGCGACATACGACTACGTGATCGTCGGTGCGGGGTCGGCCGGGTGCGTGCTCGCGAACCGGCTGAGCGAAGACCCGGACGTCAAAATCCTTGTCGTCGAGGCCGGCGGCTGGGACAGGGACCCCATGATCCATATCCCGCTGGGATGGGGAAAGATCCTGGAAGAACGGCGCCACGACTGGATGTATTTCACCGAGCCGGAGCCCAACCTGGACAACCGATCCATCGAATGCGCGCGCGGTCGCGTGGTCGGCGGATCGTCGTCGATCAACGCGATGGCCTATGTCCGCGGCCACCGGGGCGACTACGACCGCTGGCGCCAGAAGGGCTGTCCCGGCTGGTCGTACGGCGACGTGCTGCCCTATTTCAAACGCTCCGAGGCCTGGGAGAGAGGAGAGGACGAATTCCGCGGGAACGGCGGTCCCCTGTCGGTTCGGGCGGGAATCTTCGACGACCCCCTGCTGCACGCCTTTATCGAGGCCGGCCGCGCGGTCGGACACGATTTCACCGAGGATTACAACGGCGCCCGGCAGGAGGGCTTCACCTGGATTCAGCAGACGATCCGGAACGGCCGCCGATGCAGCGCGGCGGTGGCTTATCTCAAGCCCGCCCTGAAGCGTCCCAACGTGACGCTCGAGACCGGTGCGCTCGTCACCCGTCTTCTGATCGAGAACGCCAGGGCCATAGGGCTTGAGTTCTCTCGCGACGGGCGGTCGACGGAAGTGGGTGCCGAACGCGAAGTCCTGCTCGCCGGGGGGGTGATCAACTCGCCGCAGGTGCTCATGTTGTCCGGGATCGGACCCGCCGAGGAACTCGCCGAGCACGGGATCGACGCGGTGCTCGATCTGAAGGGCGTCGGCAAGAATCTGCAGGACCATCTCTCGGCGACGGTTTCCTACAGCCGCGACGACCGTGGCACCTTTCACGGGCAGATGCGGATGGACCGGCTTGCCGTGGATGTACCGCGCGCCTACGTCGCCGGTTCCGGGCCGGCGACCGATCTGCCCGGTGGGATCATGGCATTTCTCAGGTCCCGGCCGGAGGTCGAGCTGCCCGACATCCAGTTCCTGTTCCGCGCGCTGCCCGACGATACCTGGCCGTGGTTTCCCGTGGTCAAGCCGGCCTGGGCCGACGGTTTCGGCTGCCGGCCGGTGCTGCTTCGCCCGCAGAGCCGCGGCGAACTCAGGCTCGCGTCGGCCGATCCCCGGGACAAGATCCGTATTCACCAGAATTTCCTTTCCGAAGAAGCCGATGTCCGCACGATCCGGGACGGGGTGAAGCTGGTGCGGGAGGTGGGCCGCCAGGAACCGTTGAAGAAGTTCGGCGCGATCGAGGTCGAACCCGGTCCGGACGTCACCAGCGACGACGACATCGACGCCTTCGTCCGGCGCAATGCGGCGACCGCTCATCACCCCGCCGGCACTTGCCGCATGGGGAACGACGACATGGCGGTGGTCGATCCCGAGCTTCGTTTGCGGGGCATCGATGCGGTCCGCGTGGTCGACGCTTCGGTGATGCCGGATCTCGTCGGCGGAAACATCAACGCGCCGGTGATCATGATCGCCGAACGCGCCTCCGACCTGATCCGCGGCCGCGAACCGCTCGCCCCCGCGGAGGCGTAACCGTCATCCGCGTCGAAGCATTTGCGGTCTCCCCTGGGCCCTGCACGGTCTGAGGAGACCCCGCGTGCGGATTTTCTGTCTCGATCTCGAAGGCGTTCTGATCCCGGAAATCTGGATCGGGCTCGCCGAACGCACGGGTATCGAGGCGCTCAAGGCGACCACGCGCGACATTCCCGACTACAACGCGCTGATGCGACAGCGCCTGAGGCTGCTCGAAGAGCATCGCCTCGGGCTGCCGGACGTCGAGGCCGTGGTCGCGACTATGGCGCCGCTTCCCGGTGCGCGCGATTTTCTCCGCTGGCTCCGCGAACAGGGTCCGGTGATCATCCTGTCGGACACCTATCGCGAATTTGCCGGCCCCTTGATGGTGCAGCTCGACCTTCCGACGCTGCTCTGCCATTCGCTCGTCGTCGAGGAGGGCGGGCGCATCGGCGATTACCGTTTACGGCACCCCGACCACAAGCGCGCCAGCGTCGAGGCGTTTCGGGAACTCAACTTTCACGTCACCGCGGTCGGCGATTCGTACAACGACATCGCCATGCTGAAGGCTTCCGATGCCGGGATCCTCTTTCGCGCCCCGGTTGCGGTACGAGAGGAATTTCCCGACTTCGCGGCGGTCGAGGACTACGAAGCCCTCCAGGACCTGATCCTGCGTTGCGGCGAGACGTGAGATTCCCGCTTTCTTCGGCGAGCAGACGAAACAGGGGACGGAGACGGTCGAACCTCAGGGTCGACGGTCGCGAACCTGTGATCGATCGGCTTCGCGCGCGGTTATAGGGAACGTCCGGTACGGCGTGGCCGTTAGCCTGGACGGGAAGAGCGGAACCCGCCCGTCAGGCCGCCCCGAGTTGTTCCTGTTGCGGTCTCTGGCCTTTCTTGCGGCCCAGCCCGATCCTCTTCGCGAACTCCGAGCGCTTGGCCGCATAATTGGGGGCGACCATCGGGTAATCCGCGGGGAGCCCCCATTTCACGCGGTATTCTTCCGGTGTCATGTCGTACACCGCGCGGAGATGGCGTTTGAGCATCTTCAGCTTTTTGCCGTCTTCCAGGCACACGATGTAGTCCGGCGTGACCGAATGACGGACGTTGATGGCCGGTTTCGGCGGTTCCGCGTTGAATTGGGCCCCATCGCGATCGAGGCTGCAAAGCGAGCCGTAAACCGTATTGATCACATCCGGTATATCGTTGGCCGCGACCGAGTTCTGACCCACATACGCGGCAACGATTTGGACTGCCATGCGAAGTATTTCGGAACGCTCCGTGGTTCCCTGTGCATTGTCCACCATTTGGCCTGACTGTCCTCAATTGAAAGTTGAGCAAACGGCTGATGGCACAAACCAGTTCGATTGTCAAATAAAATTGTATCGGATCGATACAGAAAAAAATCTTATGCAAGGTGGGCTTTGGCTAACGACCTATGTATTTCCCAGAGTATATATTAGTTCTCCGAATGAGTTTGGCAAGCATATGGCATGTTTCCGCTTTCGAAAAATGTAGTGGACATCGTGAATTTTTTGCTTGGAAAAACGAGGCGCCATGCCACGTCTTTGGAAGAACTGGCCGACCGTCGGGCCGCTTCCCCGATTCTTGGCAACGTCCGTGACGGTATGGTATCAGGCACGGACCCGAGCCCTTGAATCCGACAGCAATGCCTCAAAAGACGGTTGCCTTGGCCGCGGACCATGCCGGCTTCGCGTTAAAGTCGTATCTCGTCGACTGGCTTTCCGGCCGGAACGTTGCTACCAGTGATCTCGGTACCGATAGTGCCGACGCGGTCGACTACCCGGACTTTGCAGGGGCGCTGGTCGCCGTCCTGCGGTCCGGCGCCGCGGATTGCGGGGTACTGATTTGCGGCAGTGGCGTCGGCATGTCGATTGCCGCCAACAGGCATCGGGGCATACGCGCCGCCCTCGTGACCGATGCGGATGCCGCGCGGCTTGCGCGACAGCATAACGACGCCAACGTTCTGGTCCTTCCAGGGCGTCGGATTTCGAAGGCCGAAGCGGAGTCCTGTATGGAAGCGTTCCTTACAGCGTCCTTCGAAGGGGGGCGCCACCGGCGCCGTCTGGAAAAGATTGCCCAAGGAGTCGCATAGCGGAGATGACATGTCACTAGAACAGCCTGGCGCGGAAGCGGAGTTCCAGAACGGTTTCTTCGAGCGCTCCATCCGCCAGTCCGATCCCGAGGTTAACGCCGCGCTTCGCTCGGAGTTGTCCCGACAGCAGGATCAGATCGAGCTCATCGCGTCCGAGAACATCGTCTCGCGGGCGGTGCTGGAGGCGGCCGGCTCGGTGCTGACCAACAAATACGCCGAAGGCTATCCCGGCCGGCGCTACTATGGCGGTTGCGAGTTCGTCGATGTTGCCGAAGCCCTCGCCATCGAGCGGGCCAAGGCATTGTTCGACTGCGGCTTCGCCAACGTGCAGCCGCATTCCGGCGCCCAGGCCAATGCGGCGGTCTATTTCGCGCTTTGCAAGCCGGGCGACACGATCCTCGGGCTGTCGCTCGCCGCCGGCGGGCATCTGACCCATGGCGCGCCACCCAACCTGTCCGGCAAGTGGTTCGACGCCGTTCAATACGGGGTACGCGCAGCGGACGCCCGGATCGACATGGAAGAGGTGGCCCGGCTCGCCCATGAACGGCGCCCCAAGGTCATCGTCGCCGGAGGCTCCGCCTATCCGCGAATCATAGATTTCGCCGCGTTCCGCGAGATAGCGGACGAGATCGACGCCTATCTGTTCGTCGACATGGCGCATTTCGCGGGACTCGTTGCTGGCGGCGTTCACCCCAACCCCCTGCCGCACGCCCACGTCGTCGCGACCACGACTCACAAGACGCTGCGGGGTCCCCGCGGCGGCATGGTGTTGACCGACGACAGCGAAATCGCACGGAAGATCAATTCGTCGATTTTCCCCGGCACGCAAGGCGGGCCGCTGATGCATATCGTAGCCGCGAAGGCGGTCGCGCTGGGCGAGGCGCTGGCGCCGTCCTTTCCGCAGTACGCCGCCGCCGTCGTGGAGAACGCGAAGATTCTCGCGCGAACCCTGGTGGAAGGCGGGCTGGACATCGTGTCCGGCGGGACCGATACGCATCTGATGTTGGTCGACCTCAGACCCAAGGGGCTGACCGGCAAGATTGCCGAGCAGAGCCTCGAGCGCGCCGGGATCACCTGCAACAAGAACGCCGTCCCGTTCGATCCGGAGAAACCGACCGTGACATCCGGGATAAGGCTCGGATCGCCCGCCGCGACGACCCGTGGATTCGGTCCCGCCGAGTTCGCGCGGGTCGGGGCGCTGATCCTCGAGGTGCTCGACGGGCTGGCCTCCGGGAGCAACGACAACGGCGCCGTGGAGGCGTCCGTGCGCCAGCGCGTGCGCGCCATGTGCGACCGATTTCCGATATACCCCCACCAATGACCGGGGTTAGGATGCGCTGATGCGTTGTCCCTTTTGCGGTCACGGCGACACTCAGGTTCGGGATTCCCGCCCGACGGAAGACAATTCCGCGATCCGCAGGCGCCGTTCCTGCCAGTCCTGCGGTCAGCGGTTCACCACCTTCGAGAGAGTCCAGCTCCGCGAGTTGACCGTGGTCAAGAAGGACGGAGCGCGCGAGCCGCTCGACCGCGAGAAGCTGGAGCGCTCGATGCGGATTGCCCTGCGCAAGCGGCCCGTGGAGGCCGAGCGCATCGAGATGGTCATCAACAGCATCATTCGCCGGCTGGAGAGTTCGGGAGAGACCGAAGTCAACTCCGACACGATCGGCGAAATGGTGATGGATGCGCTATCGACCCTGGACCAGGTGGCCTATGTCCGTTTCGCGTCGGTCTATCGCAACTTCCGCGAAGCGCGCGATTTCGGAGACTTCATCGGCAATCTCGGTGTCGTCGAAGGCGGAGAGTGACCGGCGCTTCATGCGCGGCGCGATTTCGATCGCGCGCCGCGCGCTCGGCAACGCCTGGCCCAACCCGGCCGTTGGCTGCGTCGTCGTCCGCGACGGTGTCCCCGTGGGACGCGGATGGACGGCGCCGGGCGGACGACCTCACGCCGAAACGGAGGCGCTTGCCCGCGCCGGAGCCGCGGCGCGGGAAGCCACGGCCTATGTCACGCTCGAACCATGCGCCCATGTCGGCCAGACCCCGCCCTGCGCCGACGCGCTGATCGAAGTCGGCATCGCCCGCGTCGTCGTCGCCTGCGAGGACCCCGATCCAAGGGTGGACGGTCGTGGGATCGAGAAGTTGAGAGCCGCGGGCGTCGTCGTCGAAACCGGGCTTTGCGCCGATGAGGCGGAGGAAGGGCTGATCGGCTTTCTGACCCGGGTGCGTCACGGTCGCCCCACGGTCACCCTCAAGCTCGCCACCACCCTCGACGGCCGTATCGCTACGCGTTTGGGAGAGAGCCGCTGGATTACCGGCGAGGCGGCGCGACGGTCGGTACACATGCTGCGGGCCCGGCACGACGCCATACTGATCGGCGCCGGCACCGCACGAGAGGACGATCCCGGCCTGAGCTGCCGGCTTCCCGGGCTCGAGGAGAGGAGCCCGGTGCGCGTCGTCGTCGAAGGAAGCGAGCCCGTTCCCGCGACCCATTCCCTGATCGCCGATGCAACCCGTATCCCGACCTGGGCGGTGGTCGCGGAACCGCTCGCGGACCGGCGAGCCGAGGTTTATCGCGGCAGCGGTGTCGAAGTAGAGGCGGTCGAGCCCGATGACGCCGGAAATGTCGACCTTGCCATGGCGCTCCGCGCGCTCGCCCGAAAGGGCATTACGTCGGTGTTGGTCGAGGGCGGGGGCCGGATCGCGGCGGCGCTGCTCCGCGCCGGCCTCGTCAACCGCCTGGTGTGGTATCGGTCCGGCTTGACGATCGGCGCCGACGGCGTGCCGGCTGTCGGGGCGCTGGGGGTCGACATGCTTGACGCCGCGCCGCACTTCGAGAAGATAGCGAGCCGGCCGATTGGCGACGATGTCGAGGAAATATATCGGCCGGCGTCAAAGCCGGGCGGTTGAACGGACAGGGCGATGTTTACCGGAATCGTCACCGATCTGGGTCGTGTGCGCGCGATCTCGAAGAACGGCGACACGCGCTTCGACTTCGAGACGGGCTACGACACTTCCGAGATCGCCATCGGGGCGTCCGTCGCGTGTTCCGGCCCGTGCCTGACGGTGGTCGACAAGGGGCCCGGGCGTTTTGCCGTTCAGGCATCGGCCGAGACCCTGGCGCGCACCACGCTAGGGAGCTGGACCGTCGGCACACCGGTCAATTTCGAGCGCGCGCTTCGCATCGGCGAGGAGCTCGGCGGGCATATCGTGTCGGGCCATGTGGACGGCGTCGCGACGGTTGTGGAGACGCGCGCCGAGGGAGACAGCACGCGCCTCGTCTTCGCCGCGCCGGAGGGATTCGCGCGTTACATCGCGCCCAAGGGATCGATTGCGCTCGACGGGGTGTCGCTCACCGTCAACGAGGTTGACGAAACGCATTTCGGGGTCAACATCATTCCCCATACGCGCCGCTATACGACTTTCGGCCATCTGACGGACGGCGACAGGGTGAATTTCGAGGTCGACACCATCGCCCGTTATGTCGACCGTTTGATGGCGCGGAGCTGAAGAGGGGAATTCCTTGAGCGAGAGCCTCAAACGCGTCGCCCCGTCCAAAGTCGCGGAGGCGCTGGACGACACCGCCGACTTCCTGTCGCCGATCGAGGACGTGATCGACGACATCCGCAACGGGCGCGTGGTGATCCTTGTCGACGACGAGGATCGCGAGAACGAGGGCGATCTCGTCGTCGCCGCGCAGATGGCGACCCCGGAGGTGGTCAATTTCATGGCCACCCACGGTCGAGGATTGATCTGCCTCGCGATGACCCGCGAACGGATCGAGAAGCTCGGCCTGCCCCTGATGTCGCGCAACAACCGGACACGGCACCAGACCGCCTTCACGGTATCCATAGAGGCGCGGGAGGGCGTTACCACCGGCATCTCCGCCCCCGACCGGGCGCGGACGATCGCGGTCGCGATCGACCCCACGACCGGCGAGGAGGACATTGTCACGCCGGGCCATATATTTCCGCTGGTGGCGTGCGACGGCGGCGTGCTGGAGCGCGCCGGCCATACCGAGGCTTCGGTCGATATCGCCCGGTTGGCGGGGCTGAATCCCGCCGGCGTGATATGCGAGATCATGAAGGACGACGGCACCATGGCCCGTCTCCCCGACCTCATCCCGTTCGCGCAGTTCCACGGGCTAAAGGTCGCCACCATCGCCGACCTGATCGCCTATCGGCTGCGCAACGACAGCCTCGTCGAGCGAGTCCTCGCAACCCGGCTGACGCGCAGGCACGGCGGCGAGTTCCGGCTGATCGTCTATGTCAACAAGATCACCGGGGCCGAGCATCTGGCGCTGATAAAGGGCGACATCTCGGGGCCGGAGCCGGTGCCGGTTCGCATGCACGCGATCAACGTGCTCGACGACGTGATCCAGGACGAGACCTCCGGTCGGGCGGGTATCATCGAATCCTGCATCCGCACCATCGGCGAGGCGGGGAGGGGCGTCGTGGTGCTGATCCGCGATTCGTTTGCCCAGAGTTTCGTCAACCAGGTCCGCCAACGCCACGAGATTCCCGACGACCCGGGCGCCGCCTCGATGGAGGTCAGCGTGACCACGGGCGCCGAGCTTGCCTTTCCGCCGCCCGCGCTTCGCGACTACGGGGTGGGTGCGCAGATTCTCCGCGACCTCGGCGTGACCGAGATGATCCTCCTGACCAACCACAACCGGACCGTCGTCGGACTCGAGGGTTACGGGATGCGGATCGTCGGGCACCGCCCGATCGATCCGGTCCTGTAACGGGGACACGAGAATGTCGGCACATGTGATGATCGTCGAGGCGCGGTTTTACGACGAGATCGCGGACGCGCTGGTGGAGGGAGCGACCGCGGTGCTCGACGCGGCGGGCGCCACCTATGACCGGTTCTCGGTTCCGGGCGCGTTCGAGATCCCAGCCACCATCGGCTTTGCCGCCAGCGCGATGGACCGGCCCGATCCGGCCCACCGGTTCGACGGGTTTGTCGCTCTCGGCTGCGTCATACGCGGGCAGACGACGCATTACGACTATGTTTGCACGGAAAGCGCGCGCGGGTTGCAGGACCTCGCCCTGCAGCGCCGACTCGCCATCGGTTACGGTATTCTCACCTGCGAGAACCGCGAGCAGGCACTGCATCGGGCAAGGCGGAACGAAGCGGATCGCGGCGGCGCGGCGGCAAGGGCCTGCCTCGCCATGATCGAGCTCAAGGCGCGATTCGGGCTGGAGGGGTAATGCCCGCGCCCCGCGCCGGTCCGGGCAAACCGCGACCGAACGACACGGCGCGGTTGAGCGCGGCGCGTCTGGCCGCCGTCCAGGCCCTGTACCAGATGGAGATAGCCGACGCCCCGGTCGAGGACGTCTTGTCGCAATTCCTCCAATACCGCCGGGACGGCGTTCTCGACGGGAGCGAGACGCCGGTCCGGCCGAAGACGGCCCTGTTCGCCGAGATACTGCGGGGAACGACGGTCAGGCGGGGCGAGATCGAGGACCTCCTTCGCGCCGCCCTCAGCCCGTCATGGCCGCTGGAACGGATCGAGGTCCTGCTCGCCTGTATATTGCGCGCCGGCGTGTTCGAGCTCCTCGCGCGTTCGGCGACGCCGGCCCGGGTGGCCATCGCCGAGTATGTCGATCTCGCCGATGCGTTCTTCGACGCCGCCGAGAAGGGAATGACGAACGCCGTGCTCGACAGGATCGCCCAGCGGCTGCGCAGCGGAGAGTTCGCGAAGTCCGGAGGCGCCGCCGGTGCCCGGGCGGCCACGGCCGGGTGAGTTCGGGCTCATCCGGGAGCTCTTCGCGCCGCTTGCGGCCGACGAGCCCGGAACGCTCGGACTTCTCGACGACGCCGCGCTGATCGCGCCCCGGCCGGACTTCGAGCTCGTCACCGCCATCGACACCATCGTCGAGGGAGTCCATTTCCTCCCCGAGGATCCCGCTTTCGACGTCGCCCGCAAGCTGTTGCGCGTCAACCTTTCGGACATGGCGGCGATGGGCGCGAAACCCCGCGTCTATCTGCTCGGTCTGGCCATACCGGAGAGGATCGGCTTCGACTGGCTCCGGGAATTCGCGCGCGGGCTCTCCTCGGACCAGGCGCATTTCGGGATTTCCCTGGTCGGCGGCGACACGACGGCGACGAGCGGACCGCCGTGTTTTTCGCTGACGATCATCGGAGAGGTGGAGCCCGGCACGGCGAGGCTGCGCTCGAATGCCGTCGCCGGAGAGCACATCTACGTTTCGGGCACCATCGGCGATGCGGCGCTGGGATTGCGCGCGTTACGGGGTGAGGACCTTGGATTGTCGGAGAGCGACCGGGAGGCGCTTGCCGTCCGTTACCGGGTGCCGGAGCCGCGGCTCGACCTGGGCGGGCTTATTCCGGCCGGTGCCGCCATCGACATCTCCGACGGGCTGATCGCCGATGTCGGGCATGTCTGCACGGCCTCTGGCCTCGGCGCGATAATCGAAGCGGGCCGGGTTCCTCTCTCGGGCGCGGCCCGCAGGGCGCTCGATCTGGGGTCGGTGGGGATCGTCGACCTGCTGACCGGCGGCGACGATTACGAGCTGGTCTTCACTGCTCCGGCCGGTCGCGGCAACGCCATCCGCGACGCCTCCGCGAGGGCTCGCGTTCCCGTCGCGCGCATCGGTACGACGACGGAAGGGGCGGGGGTATCGGTGGTCGATTCCGCCGGTATCCCGATCGGGATCGAGAACACGGGCTACACTCACTTCTAGGTACGACTCCCCAGGCGGTTCCCTGCCCGTTTCGACTCCGCGTTCAATTGCGTTTAGTTTGCCCCGGTGCAGTTCTTCTCCGGAATCAATCGAAACGTGGCGCTGCTGGCGGTCTGCCAAGCGTTGATGATGACCACCACCTCGGCGATCATCGCCTCGGCCGCGCTCATCGGCTACGCGCTTGCCGAGGACAAGGCGCTCGCCACGGTTCCGGTCGCCTTCCAGTTCGTCGCGACCATGCTGACCTCGATCCCGGCATCGCTCTACATGCGCCGGGTGGGACGGCGGCTCGGATTCATCACCGGCGCCCTGATCGGCATGGCCGGCGGGGCGATCGCGACCGTGGCGATCGTGCTCTCCTCGTTCTGGCTTTTCGCACTCGGGGTCGCGCTGATCGGTTCGCTGCACGCCTTCGGCCAGTTCTTCCGCTTCGCTGCTGTCGACTCGGCCGGCCCGGCCATGCGCAGCCGGGCGATCTCGCTGGTCCTTCTGGGCGGCGTGGTCGCGGCTTTCACCGGTCCGAACCTCGCGCGGTTCACCAAGGATCTTTTCGATCCGCTGGCGTTTGCCGGCACCTTCGCCGCGATCGTGCTGATTTACCTGGCGATGGGACTCGTGCTGTCGCTCCTCTCGATTCCCCCGATGAGCGCGGCGGACAAGAGCGGGCCGCAGCGTCCGCTGCTGGAAATTCTCGGCCAGACCAAATGCATCGTCGCGATTCTCGGCGCGGTCTCCGGCTATGCGGTCATGACCTTCGTGATGACCGTGACGCCGCTGGCGATGGCCGATTGCGGATTCGCCTTCGGCGATTCGGCAAGCGTAATCCAGTGGCACATCATCGGGATGTTCCTGCCTTCGTTCTTCACCGGTCACCTGGTCGGCCGGTTCGGCGCCACCAACATCATGATCGTCGGCGGGCTGCTCCAGGCGCTCTGCGTGGCGATCAACCTGGCCGGCATCGAATACCTTCACTTCCTGAGCGCGCTGGTTCTGCTCGGCGTGGGGTGGAATTTCCTGTTCATCGGGGGCACCACCCTGCTGACCGAATGCTACCGCCCCTCCGAGATGGCGAAGACCCAGGGGTTCAACGATTTCTGTATCTGGGGTTGCGTCGGCGCGGGCGCCCTTCTGTCCGGCGCATCGATGCACCATTTGGGATGGGCGATCGTCAACACCGTGACCGTTCCGCTGATCGTGATTGCGTTGATCGCCGCGGTCTGGCTCCGATTCGATCTCGCGCGGCATCGGGCGGCGGCCTGAGACCCTCGGGACCGCGCCCGATGTTGCCTTGCAAAACGAGTTCTGGCATGTTCCGCGCGCTCGTCTGAGCCTCATCCGCCAAAGAGCAATCGGCGCTGCGCTCAAGGCCGCGCGTTCGGCGGTGCCTGTCCCCAAAAGCCAAGGGATTCTGGAAGCATGATGGCAACCTATTGGATCGTCATCGCCTGCGGCGCGCTGGCGATCCTCTACGGACTCTATGCGGTTCGATCGATCCTCGCCGCGAGTCCCGGCACGGAACGCATGGTCGAGATCGCGGATGCGATCCAGGAGGGCGCACGGGCGTATCTCAACCGCCAGTACCTGACCATCGGCATCGTCGGCATCGTCGTGGGCGTGATTCTCGGCCTGCTGCTCGACGTATTCGTCGGGCTCGGCTTCTTCGTGGGCGCGATCCTGTCCGGCGTCGCCGGCTATATCGGGATGCACGTCTCGGTCCGCGCCAATGTGAGGACCGCGAACGCGGCCAGGACCGGCGGAGTCAAACCCGCCCTCGACGTCGCATTCAAGTCGGGCGCGGTAACCGGGATGCTGGTCGTCGGCCTCGGTCTTCTCGGCGTCGTCGTCTACTACCTGATCCTGCGCGGCGTGCACGACCCGTCCGATCCGGCCGGGCTGCGCCATATTCTCGAGGCGCTGGTCGCGCTCGGCTTCGGCGCTTCGCTGATTTCGATATTCGCCCGTCTCGGCGGCGGCATATTCACCAAGGGCGCCGATGTCGGCGCCGATCTCGTCGGCAAGATCGAGGCCGGAATTCCCGAGGACGATCCGAGGAACGCCGGCGTCATCGCCGACAACGTGGGCGACAATGTCGGGGACTGCGCCGGCATGGCGGCCGACCTGTTCGAGACCTACGCCGTCACCGTCGTGGCGACGATGCTGCTCGGCGCGATCTTCTTCACCGGTGCGATGCAGGAAACGATGATGGCCCTGCCTCTCGTCATCGGCGCGGTCTGCATCATCGGCTCGGTGATCGGCACGTTCTTCGTGCGGCTCGGGGCGAGCAACAACGTGATGGCCGCGCTCTACAAGGGATTCGTGGCCGCCGCGGTCATTTCCGGGGTTCTGATCGCGCTCGCGATCTGGCTGATCTTCGGTAGTTTTTCCGTCGACATCGCGCTCGCCGACGACACGGTTCAACCCAGACATCTGCTCTATTGCGGGCTCGTCGGGCTCGCGGTCACCGGGCTGCTTGTCTGGATCACGGAGTACTACACGTCGACCGCCTACCGGCCGGTGCGGAGCGTCGCCAAGGCGTCCGAGACCGGGCATGCGACCAACGTGATCCAGGGCCTTGCCGTGTCGCTCGAAGCGACGGCGCTCCCGGTGCTCGTGATCTGCGCCGGCATCGTCCTGTCCTATTTCGCGGCCGGGCTCTACGGCATAGCGATCGCGGCGACGACCATGCTCGCGCTCGCCGGCATGGTGGTGGCGCTCGACGCCTACGGGCCGGTTACCGACAATGCCGGCGGCATCGCCGAGATGGCGGATCTCCCCGACGACGTGCGCAAGCATACCGACCTTCTCGATGCGGTCGGGAACACGACCAAGGCGGTCACCAAGGGATACGCGATCGGTTCCGCCGGCCTTGCCGCGCTGGTGCTGTTCGCGGCCTATACCCAGGACCTCAAGTACTACTTCCCCGACCTCGGCGAGAGCATCTCCTTCCAGCTCGCCGATCCGTTCGTCGTGATCGGGCTCTTCATCGGCGGCCTGCTGCCCTATCTCTTCGGCGCTCTCGGGATGATGGCCGTGGGTCGGGCGGGGGGCCAGGTGGTGGTCGAGGTCAGGCGCCAGTTCCGCGAGATTCCGGGAATCATGGAAGGCACCAGCCGGCCGGAATACGGCCGCGCGGTCGATCTTCTGACCCGCGCGGCGATCCGCGAAATGATCGTTCCCTCCATGCTGCCGGTGCTGGCTCCCATCGTGACCTATTTCGTCATGTCGTGGATCGGCGG
This sequence comes from Alphaproteobacteria bacterium, assembly GCA_965202835.1. Lineage (GTDB taxonomy): Bacteria > Pseudomonadota > Alphaproteobacteria > MPNO01 > MPNO01 > MPNO01. The sequence continues at coordinate 1,158,321 of CBDBCA010000006.1, forward strand.
ACCGGCGGCCGGGTTCACCACGCTGGGCGCGATGCTTCTAGGAACCATCGTTACCGGTATTTTCGTCGCGATCTCGATGACTTCGGGCGGCGGTGCGTGGGATAACGCCAAGAAATACATCGAGGACGGGAATCACGGCGGCAAGGGATCGGATGCTCACATGGCCGCGGTAACCGGCGATACCGTAGGCGACCCCTACAAGGATACCGCCGGGCCGGCCGTCAATCCGATGATCAAGATCATCAATATCGTGGCGCTTCTACTGCTCGCGGTTCTCGCCGCCTGAAGCGCCGGAGCGCCGACCATTACGGGTGCCAGAGGGAAGACCTTTACTCCCTCGTCTGTGGCGTGAACCGGCCGATATTCCCGATCAGTTGCTCGAGGAACGTGAACTCGTTGCCCTCGGTCGGCGTCACGCGGTCGACGGGATCGGGTTTCGCGACCTGCGTCGCGTCGATGGTGTTGACCTGGCTGACCCGACCGTCGGGTCCGAAACGGATCTCGACGACCTGATGCTCAAGCACTTCGGGTTTCAAGAAAGCGACTGTCTTGGTGCGCTTCCCGATGTAGTACCAGACATCGTCTTCCTCGAAAGTTCCCCGGGCCGAGGGGCTTCCGAGGGCTTCCGTCACCTGTTCGCGGGTCTGCTTCCCGGGCGCGATCTTCTCCAGGGACTCGGCGAGCGGGATGTTGCCGTTGTTGTCCTGGATCGGCGTGCAGGCCAGGAGCCCCGCCACGGCGGCCGCGGCGACTCCGGAGGTGAGGCAGCGAATTGGCCTTCCTGCGCGCATCGGCTCCGGGATCCGTCGTTGGCCGGTCCTCCGGGACTCCCCGCTGGACCTCGACGAGAGAATGCACCAAGTTCCCGAACTGTCAATGCGAAGCCCGGGATCGCCGCGACATGATGAGACGCTGGCGCGAGAAAAAGGCTATGCAGGAAGCCGCCGCGGCGCTCTATCGGTCGGTCGTGGAGAAGGCCCGTTCCCCCCGGTTCTATAGCGGTGCCGGCGTTCCCGACACGCTCGACGGCCGGTTCGAGCTGATCGCGCTGCACGCATTCATGGTGTTGCGCCGCCTCCAGGCCGATCCGGAACGAACCGGCATCCTCGCCCAGGCCCTGTTCGATACGATGTTCGCCGACATGGACCGCAGCCTGCGGGAGATGGGGGCCGGAGATCTCGGCGTGGGAAGACGGGTCAAGTTCATGGCGAGTTCTTTCCTCGGACGGGTCAAGGCATACGAGGGCGGGCTCGATAACGGCGACGAAGCTCTCCGGTCGGCGCTGCTCCGTAATCTGTATGGCACGGTCGCGACGCCGCCGGACGCCGCGGTGGCGATGGCGCGCTATACGCAGGAACAACTTGCGGAGCTCGAGGCCCAACCTCTCGACGACTTGTTGGTCGGCCGCGTGCACCTGGACGCGGGCCTCGCCCTGCCCGCCAGGACGGGGTGACAGGGTCGCCGCGCATGACGCCCGAGTTTTCCCGCCCGCAGAGAGTCGATCGGATTTCCTCCTCCGGGATCGTGCGCGAGATCGCGGCCGGGAAAGACGAACGCCGCGCTCTCGCCCGACGCTTCGGCATCGTCTCGCTCGACGCGCTCTCGGCCCGTGTGGTGCTCAGGCGAACGAGCGTCGGCGATGTCGGCGTTTCGGCGCGTGTCGTCGCGCGCGTCGTGCAGGAATGCGTGGTGACGCTGGACCCCGTCGGCAGCGAGATCGACGAGGAGGTCGCGCTGCTGTTCCGGCCGGTCGCGGAAGAAACGCTTGCCGAAAGGACGGTCGTGATCCCGGCCGATGAAGACTTCGAGCCCTTCGTCGGGGAATTGCTCGACATCGGCGAGATGGTTGCGGTCGAACTTGCGCTTCGTCTCGATCCATTTCCGCGCTCTCCCGGGGCGGATACGGCGATTTCGGCGGAGGAACCGGACGAATCCTTGTCGGGAGAGGACGATTCGCCGTTTCGTGTGCTGGAAGGACGGACCGAAAGCGGCTAATATCCGCTTTCGCTTGCCGGCCGCCCGTGAGTTGGCTAGGTATCCGCACAATTTCCGTTCGATCGTCTCAACCAGAGAATGTGGCGATGGCTGTACCGAAGAAGAAAGTCTCCAAGTCTCGCCGCAACAAGCGGCGGTCGCACCATGCCTTGAGCGCCGCGGCCTACGGGGAGTGCCCCAACTGCGGCGAATACAAGCGCCCGCACCATGTCTGTCCGTCGTGCGGATATTACGACGGTCGGGAAGTGACCGAGGCGAGCGCGGCATAGCCCGCCGCACCCCACCGGAGGCCGGTTTCGGTTGAAGGCGTTGCTCACAATTGCGCTTGACGCGATGGGAGGCGACAACGCGCCGCGGATCGTGGTTCGAGGCGCGAATATGGCGCGGAAGCGCTATCCCGACGTCCACTTCCGGCTGTTCGGCGACGAGCGCAAGATCGCGCCGCTCCTGAAGCGCCTGCCCAAGCTGCGCCGGGTGATCGCCATCGACCACACCGAGGAAGTGGTGATGGACGACGACAAGCCGTCGCACGCCCTGCGCCAGGCCAAGCAGTCGAGCATGCGCCTTGCGATCAATGCGGTGCGCGACGGCGAGGCGGAAGGCGTGGTTTCGGCGGGCAATACCGGTGCCCTGATGGCGATGGCGAAGTTCACGCTCAAGACGCTGCCGGGCATCGACCGCCCGGCCATCGCGGCGGTCTTCCCGAATTACCGGAGCGAGAGCGTGATGCTCGATCTCGGCGCCAATGTCGAGTGCGACGCGGATAACCTGATCCAGTTCGCGGTGATGGGTTCGGAGTTCGGCCGCACCGTGCTGGGGCTCGAGGATCCCTCGGTCGGCCTCCTCAATGTGGGGACGGAGGAGGTCAAGGGGCATGAGGCCGTCCGCCAGGCCGCCGCGATACTGCGCGAGGACAACGCGGGCATCTGCTATCACGGCTTCGTCGAGGGCGACGATATCGCCATGGGTACGGTCGATGTGATCGTCTCGGACGGTTTTTCCGGCAATATCGCGCTCAAGACGATCGAGGGCTCGGTCAAGCTCTACTCCGAATTCCTGCGCAAGGCGTTCAAGAGTTCGGTGAGCGCGCGTCTGGGCTATCTTCTCGCCAGGCGCAGCCTCAACAAGCTGCGCGCCCGCGTCGATCCGAGGCGGTACAACGGCGCGATGTTCCTCGGCCTCAACGGCAACGTGGTCAAGAGCCACGGCTCCACCGACGCGTTCGGCTTCGCAAACGCGATCGGCGTGGCGGTGGACATGGCCGCCCATCGGTTCAACGAAAAGATCACCGCGCAACTCGACGGCGGCTCGCTGTCGATGCCCGTCCGGACGCGCGCGGCCGCATCCTGATGGTTGCGAGGGCCGTCGTCGCCGGTTGCGGCGGGTATCTGCCCGAGAAGGTCCTCAGCAACCAGGACCTCGCGCGGATGGTCGACACCTCGGACGACTGGATCGTCCAGCGCACCGGCATTCTCGAGCGGCGGATCGCCGCCGAGGACGAGTTCACGTCCCATCTCGCGACCGCCGCGTCCCGCGTCGCGCTCGACCGGGCCGGAATGTCGCCTTCCGATCTCGACCTGATCGTCGTCGCGACGGCGACCCCCGACGAGACCTTTCCCGCCACCGCGACCCGGGTCCAGAACGCGCTCGGCATGACCCGGGGGGCCGCCTTCGACGTCCAGGCGGTCTGCTCCGGCTTCATCTACGCGTTGAACGTGGCGGACAACTTCATCCGCCTCGGCCAGGCCGAGAGCGCCCTCGTCATCGGCGCGGAGACCTTTTCCCGCATCCTCGACTGGACCGACCGGGCGACCTGCGTGCTGTTCGGCGACGGCGCCGGAGCGGTGGTGTTGCGGGCGGAGGAGGGGACCGGAACTGCGGCGGATCGCGGCGTGCTGTCGAACCATCTCCATTCGGACGGTCGCCACCACGATCTCCTGTTCGTCGACGGCGGGCCGTCGAGCACCCGCACCGTCGGTCATCTCAGGATGGCGGGGCGGGATGTGTTCCGACATGCGGTGGTCAATCTCGCATCGGTGATGGAAGAGGCGCTCGCCGCGAACGGCGTCGGCGCGGACGACATCGACTGGGTCGTGCCTCACCAGGCCAATCTGAGGATCATCAAGAGCACCTCCGGCAAGCTCGGAATGCCGGAGGAAAAGGTCATCGTGACCGTCGACCGCCACGCCAATACCTCGGCGGCGTCGATTCCGCTCGCGCTCGCCCAAGCCGTCGCGGACGGGCGGATCAAGCCCGGCCATCTTTGCCTTCTGGAGGCAATGGGCGGCGGCTTTGCCTGGGGCGCCAGCCTGATCCGCTGGTAGCAGGGTCCGGCGGCGGGCGCCGCGACACTGCGTTTGGCGCGGAATTACATTAGGCACATCGTCTATCCTATTGATAATTGACTGTATTCCCTGCGCGGCGTACCCTGAGCGAAGAACAGGCGAGGGCTCGGGCAAATGGCGTCGGCGACAGTGACGCGTGCGCATCTGGCAGAGGCGGTATATCGGGAAATCGGGCTGTCCCGCAACGAGTCGGCGGATCTGGTGGAGACCGTGCTGCGGGAGATGTCGGATTCGCTCGCCCGGGGCGAATCGGTGAAGATTTCCTCCTTCGGCAGCTTCTCGGTTCGACAGAAGGGCGCCAGGGTGGGGCGCAATCCGAAGACCGGAGAGGAGGTCCCGATCCTCCCCCGCAAGGTGCTGGTGTTCCGCGCTTCCAACGTTCTGAAATCGAGGATCAACGAGGCTTTGGCAGCCATGGGACGGGCCGGTAGCGACGTGTCCGGTGACTGAGCCATGGCGGAAGCGGCACAGCCGGTCGAATTGAGACGCCGGGGGACGGAGAAGTCAGCCTCGGCCTTCCGCACGATCAGCGAGGTGGCGAACGAGCTCGACGTGCCGCAGCACGTGCTCCGCTTCTGGGAGAGCAAGTTCGTTCAGGTAAGGCCGATGAAGCGCGGTGGCGGGCGGCGGTACTACCGGCCCGAGGATATCGACCTGCTGCGGTCGATTCGCGAGCTGCTCTATACCGACGGCTACACCATCAAGGGCGTTCAGAAGCTGCTGCGCGAGGGCGGCGTAAAGGCCCTTGCCGACCGGCAGGATGCGCATGGCGCGTCGCCCACGGTGGAGCCGGCGCCGCAAGTCCGTTCCAAGGTCGTCGACGGCGCGCAGGCGGCCCCGGCCCCGGCTTCCGATCCGTCGGAAGTGGAGACCCTGCGGGCGGCCCTTGCGGAGATTCTGGAAGAGCTGGAGCAGATCCGGACCCGGCTCCGCAAGGCGCTCGAATAGGGCACTCTCCCGGTTCCGGGCCGTTGTCAGACGGTCCGCACTTGCTATATGGTCGGGTGCCGATTTCGACGGAGCGTGGCGCAGTCTGGTAGCGCACTTGACTGGGGGTCAAGGGGTCGTAGGTTCAAATCCTATCGCTCCGACCAAAGGTATCAGGGGTTTGGCGCGTACCGCCGGACCCCTGATGCGTTTGTGACCGAAACGCCCCAGTTAATTCTTTTAATCAATCCGTTAGTTGATAAATCGAAAGAACAAGATGAACTCCGAGCGGCGATCCGTTCCGCCGAAATCTCACTGTTCGAGAAGCAGGCTCGCGCTTGGAGCCGTGCTGTCCGCCGTCGTGCTCGTGCTGGCCGCATGCGTGCCGGAAACCGCGGCGCCGCCTCCGAGGGTCGAAGCCTCCTCGCCGCCGCCCGAGGCAGGACCTCCCGCGCCGGCTCCGGCACCCGTCCCCAAGATCGCCCGCCCCCTGGAACCACCGCCGGCGGGCCAGCCCGAAGGAGCGGGCAGGGCTCAGATCGTCATCGGGATCCTGCTGCCTCTGTCCGGCGGCGAACGGGAGTTCGGCCGCGCGATGCTGAACGGTGCGATGATGGCGGTGTTCGATCACGCAGAGCCCGGTTTCGCGTTCAAACCCTACGATACCGGCGGCACGGCGGCGGGCGCGGTGGAGGCGGCTCAGGCCGCGCTGAAGGAGGGCGCGGCGCTGCTGCTCGGACCGTTGTTCTCGGACTCTGTGGCGGCGGTCGCGCCGGTCGCGAAGCGCGCGGGAGTGAACGTGATCGCGTTCACCAACGACCGCGCCGCCGCCGGACAGGGTGTCTTCGTGCTCGGCCATCACGTGGCGCCGCAGATCCGCGCGGTGATCGCCTATGCCCGTACCCGCGGCATTCGAAGCCTCGCCGTCCTGATCCCGACCGGCCGGTTCGGCGCGCAGGCGGCGGTCGCCGCGGATGCGGCGGCGCGGGAAGCCGGCATCCGGGTGCACGAGATCGCCGCCTATGCCGACGACGTTCCGTCCATCGACCGCGCGGTTCGCCGGCTCGCCCGCTACGACGGCCGCAAGGCGGCGCTGCGCGAACACCGCGGCGCCCTGAAACGGCGCGGGGACCCCGAATCGCTCGCCATTCTGGAACGGCTGAAGAACCGCGACACGCTGGGGGATGTCGGGTTCGACGCGATTCTGGTGCCGTCGGGCAGCAGCCCGGTCTACGCCATCGCGGCTCGGCTGCCGTATTACGACATCCCGAGCGACCGGGTGCGCGTCCTCGGTATTTCCACCTGGGACCGGCTTGAGCTGAGATACGAGCCGGCGCTCAGGGGCGCCTGGTACGCCACCCCGGCGACGGAGCTCGGAAGCCTGTTCAAGAAACGCTTCGCCAGGTCCTTCGGCAAACCGCCCGGACCGCTCGCGGCTCTGGCCTACGATGCGGCCGCGGTGGCGGCTCTTCTCGGAAAGCGCCCCGGCGCGGATTTCAGCGCCCGGGCGCTCGTCGACGCGCGCGGTTTCGAAGGCGCGTCCGGGCTGTTCCGTTTCCGCGCCGACGGGCTGTCCGAGCGCAGCTACGCCATCGTCGAGGTCGGCGAGGACGGTGTGAAGCCCGTGAGGCCGGCAAGCCGGACATTCGACGCCCCGCGCGTGGAAGCGCGGCTCGACACCCGGCGGGCCGATCAGCCCAGCAGCGCGTCGACCTCCTCGTCGGTCGGAAAACGGCCGGTCGCGAGCTTGGAATAGGCGGTCCTGCCGTCGATGACGATCTCGAAGGCGCCGGTCGCGCCCGGCGCGATCTCGACCTCGTCCGCGCCCAGCGCCTTGAGCCTGTCCCTCGCACGGAGGGCGCGCGGCTCGTAGTTTCACCTCACGCAGTATTCGATCCGAATCGCCATCTTCTCTCCTCCGGCCCTCGCGCGGTCCGACGCCCTTGTCTATAGTCCGCCGCTCGTCGGATCATAGGGCAATCGGGCCGTCCCGCAACGCCGGGGTGGCCGCCCTGTGCAGGCTCCGGAACGTTGCACGCGAATTGTCGGAACGGCGCGATGGCTGAGCGCGCGGTGCGCGGATGAGGGACCGGTTTCGCCGCGGGGGCGCGCTCACGGCGCTGCTGATCACCGTGTTCATGGACATGGTGGGGTTCGGGATCATCATCCCGCTTACCCCGTTCTGGGCCGAGCGCTTCGGCGCCGGGCCCGCGACGGTGACGCTGCTGTTCGCCACATATTCGGCCTTCGGCTTCGTGTTCTCCTTCCTGTGGGGTTGGGCGAGCGACAGGTGGGGGCGGAAGCCGGTCCTGCTGTTGAGCCTCGTGGGCTCGGTGCTCTCCTTCCTCTGGCTCGGTTTCGCCGAGGCGCTCTGGATGCTGTTCGCCGCGCGCGCGATGGGCGGGATCTTCGGAGCCAACGTGGCGGTCGGCCAGGCCTATATCGCCGACGTGACGACCGAGGAAAACCGCGCGAAGGGGCTGGGGCTGTTCGGCGCCGCGTTCGGGCTCGGCTTCGTCCTGGGCCCGGCGATCGGCGGAATCCTCGCCGGCCCCGACCCCGCCAACCCGGACTTCCGCACGCCTTTCCTCGTCGCGGCCGCGATGTCGTCGGTCGGCGTCGTCTTCGGCCTCCTGTTCCTGCCGGAGCCGGAACGCCGCGAACGGTCCGGACCGCGCTACAGCGTCCCCGCCCAGTTGGCCGGCTTCGCTCGCGTCCTCGCCATGCCGGCGGTCGGAATCCCGATCCTCTGCTTCGCCATGATGGGCTTCGCCATGGGCGGGCTGGAATCCACCTTCGCCATCTGGGCGGAGCGCGCGGTGGGCTGGGGGCCGCGCGAGACCGGCTTTTTCTTCGCCTATATCGGCGTGCTGCTGGTGATCGTGCAGGGCGGGCTGGTCGGGGTCGTGGTCAGGCTGCGCGGGGAAGCGCGGACGGCGGCCTACGGGGTCCTGGCGATGGCGGTCGGCATCGGCACGCTGCCCTTGTCCGACACGGTGACCGCCATCGCGTTGTCGGGCGCGGCGATCACGCTCGGCTACGGCCTCGGACAGCCCGCCTTCAACGCGCTGATCTCGCGCGCCTCGCCCGAAAAGTCGCAGGGCGCCATTCTCGGCGTGACGCAATCGGTCCAGAGCCTGATGCGCATCCTCGGCCCGATAACCGCCGGCGCGCTGTTCGCCGCCTGGGGAAGGGACATGCCCTATATCGCCGGAGCCGCGATCCTCGCCGTCGCCTTCGCGGTGGCGCTTATCATGGTCCGCCGCCGCGGCCGGCGGGTTGCCTGACGGGCGATGCAAGCTTTGCTGCGGTTATGCCCCTTGTGATTGAATTGTCGTTCATGGTATTCACGCCAGACGGGTTGAAGCAACTGGGTCCGGAAAGAAGTCAGGCAGGGTTCCGACCGAATGAGCGCCGATATTTTGCAATACGCCAATTTGGCCGGCGTTATCGCTGTCCTGGCTTTTCTCTGGAACCTGCACCGCGATATCGTGGGCCTGCGGGATCGCATGGCCAGGCTGGAAGGCGATTTGCGGGAGCGCCTCGCTCGACTGGAGGGGGCGGTCGACCTCCTCACCAAATTTCTGGTCGATAGAGAACGCCGCCCGGCGGAGGCGGCGGAGTAAGATATACGCGCTGTCACGGACGATCCGACGGTTCGCCCCGATCCCTCGATGATAGCGCTTGGCGGATCGGCGCCGGGACCTCGGGCATGAAGCTGATGGACCACGAGGGTTTCGCCGCCGTATCGCTCGCCATGATCTGCGGCCGCGGCGGGCGGATTGCCTGAACGGGCCCGCGAGGCGGGACCGACAGAAGACGACGTCCCGCGTTCGGCGGTGGCTGGACGAGGGCACGCGAGCTTCCTAGATTCCAAGGCGTGTAGAGGCGACGACCGTTGACGGACGAACCGGCGGAGACGGGGCGTGGTGCGCCGTGATCGGGCTTGTTGGACGAACGACGAACCGGGCCGCCCCCCCGGGCACACTTTTCCGTTGCCGGGCGCGTATCGATTACCGTCTTGATCGCCGGCGCGGTGCCGGGCAAAGTGGGTGACGGCTTTTGCGGAGGATCTCTTTGAGCCCCGAGTTGATCGCGATACTGGGCGTCGGCGTCGCGCTGGCGGGTTTGCTGTGGCAGGGCCTGCGCCGCCTCGGCGCCCACATAGACCGGGTGGAGGACGCGCTCAACGCCCGCATCGACCGCGTGGAGGATTCGCTCAGCGCCCGTATGGACCGGTTGGAAGCGCGCATGGAGAGCATCGCGGAGGAATTGCGTGAGATCCGCGACCGGCTTAGCCGGCTGGAAGGCAAGGTTGACTTCCTGGAGGGGTATATCGTCCGCCGCAACGAGGCCGGCGCGCCCGCCGAGTAGAGGCGCGACACCGGTCCCTGGCGCCATGTCGATCGGAGCCGGCCGGGGCGGAAACATCTTTCGCGCGCTGGCGGCAGAAATCCCCGGATTTCGAAAGAAAATCGAAGAAAATTTCTTTATAGGAAAATTATGGATTGACTCGGGACGCGTTTCCGGGCATATTTTGTATAATACGAAGAATGGGGCGCTGGAGATGCCGGCGCCCTTCTCGTTGCCCGGTGCGGTGCCGTTCAGGTATCGAGGCGTGTCCCCTGATCGGCGAGCTGATTTTCTGTCGGCGCGATTTCGGCCATCGGCAGGGCCGTCCGGTCATGCCGGGTCGTCGATTTGGGCTGCCGGCGTGAGCTTGACGCGGCAACGGAGCGGGGCCGGCGGCCTCTTCGTGATGGTTGGGTCTTCACCGGCGCGTTGGGCGCGCGCAACGCCCTCCGGTGCCGTGCCGGGTCCGCCTTGTCGCGTCGAACTGTCGCGCCGGGGTCAGCCGGGCGCGGATGCCGGCGGCGGCATGGCGAGGTGGATCCGCCGGCGCGCCGCCAGGAGATGGGCGCCGGCGCCGCCGAGCACGAGGGTGACCCGGCGCCCGTGACGCGCGACGCGGGCGACGAGGTGGATCCATATCGCGCGGATGCGCTTCATCCGCACCCAGCGCCACTCGGGGCCGTAGGCGGCGCGGCGCACCAGCGCCATCGCATTCAGCGCCAGCGCCGCGAGCCACAGCCAGGCGGCGTTGGCCCCGAACCGCCCCGACGGCATCGTCCCGGCGGCGAGGTCGGACTTGAGCACCGCGTGCACCTCCTCGCCGCGTCCGCAGCGCTCGTGGGCCGCGGCCACGACCTCGGCGGCGTCCAGCACCCTCAGGCCGTTCGCCTTTTCCGCCCGGATCGCGTCGGGGGCCGGGAAGTTGGTCATGTAGGCCCTGATCCTGTAGGCGGGCCTGCCATCGGCGGCCGGGAGGTCGCCCTCGTCCAGGCCCAGCGCCCCGGGAAGGGCGCGCCGGGTGACGACGTAGCGGATCACATGGCGCGGCTTCAGTCCGTTGGTTGTCGCGGGGACGTAGGGCAGTTCGGCGCATTCAAGCGCCACACTGTCCGACGCCGGCCCGGCGTCCGGCGTCTCCACCGGCCCCTTCGCCGGGCGCCAGGCGTCGTCGGCGAGCCGCGCCACCTCCGCCATCAGCGGCTCCGAACGGGTGGCGCCGCAGATCAGCCCCACCGTGCCGAAGCGCCGCGTCTCCGCCCGGCGGAAGGCGGGGTCGTTGCAGGCGCGGATCACATCCTCCTGGTAGCCCGCCCCATCGGTGCGGAGGGTGACCTGGCGCACGGCGCCGGGAAGCTGCAACAGCGCCTCCTCGAGCGCCCGCCGGTTGTCCAGCGCCGCCGGCACGTTGCCGTCGCGGCTCTCCAGCCACGGCGCCATCCCGATCTCGGGGCAGAACGCGACCAGCGGCTGGTAGCCCCGCTCGCCCGGAACCAGCCTCTCCGCGGCACGGTAGGTATACAGACACTCGCGCTTGCCGGACGCGATGATCGTCGCGTCGAGGTCGATGGTCACCGACGCCGCGACGGCCTCCCGTACCCCTTCGGCCACAAGGCGGCGGGCGACCGCCCGGAACAACTCGTGGCGTTCCGTGTGCGGCGGGATGAACGCCGTGCCCTTCTCCCTCTCGACATCGTGCACCCCAGCGACATGGAAACGGTCGAGCCAGTCGCGCAGCGAACGCGCCGAGGGAAAGCAGCGCTCGCGACCGCCCCGGAACCGCCGCGCGACCGCACCCCTCGACAGACCCAACAGCTTCGGCTCGAACCGCCTGACCAGAGCGCAAAGACCCGTATCGGCCTCCAGATGCTCGATGTCCGACACCCGGTCGAAGCCGGCAACGTTGAGAACCAGCACCGCCAGCATCATCTGGCCGTCGCTCCAGCCCTGCGACGGGCTGCCGCCGCAGCGCGGCAGCCCGGCCAGGATGCGCCGCGACGCCAGAACCTCGAACAGCAGCACCAGACCGCCGCGCGCCGTCGCGGCCGTACCATCCCGCGTCACTTCGAGCTTGATCGGAGAGCGATAACAAGGGACCATGATCTTCACCCGGTTGGTGACGCCCCTCGGGGCGGGTTGTCTGCGCAACCCATTGTAATCAATGGCCCAACCGGGTGACCAAATCTTTCTGATCGCCGATCAGGGGTGTCCCGGACGGCTTGCCGAATCGGGGCTGAATAGGCACCATCGGCCGGAGAGGGCGGTTTGCGCTTGGGAGGCATTGCATGACGGAGTTGAACTACGCCGCGCCGGACAGTCTCGACGCGGCGGTCGGGATGCTGGCCGATGCCGGCGCCGGGGCGAAAATTCTGGCCGGCGGCACCGACGTTCTGGTGCTGCTGCACGGGGACCTGATCGAACCGGAACTGATCGTCGATATCAAGAACATTCCGGAACTGACTGAAATAACGGTCGAAGACGGCGCCTGGAGAATCGGCGCCGCGGCGTCCGGCATGAAGCTTATGGACCACGAGGGGTTCGCCGCCGCATGGCCCGGCGTGATCGAGGGCGTGGCCCTGATCGGGTCGATGCAGGTCAAGGGCAGGGCGAGCGTCGGCGGCAATTTGTGCAACGCCTCGCCGGCGGCCGACAGCGTCCCGCCGCTGATCGCGGCCGGCGCGGTCGCCAACATCGCGGGCCCCGGGGGTGCGCGCGACCTGCCGGTCGAGGACGTCATGACCGGCCCCGGCCAGACCGCGCTGCAAGAAGGCGAGATGGTGGTTTCGTTCACCTTCCCGAAGCGCCCGCCGCATTCCGGGGATTGCTATCTCCGGCTGACGCCGAGGACCGAAATGGACATCGCGATCGTCGGCGCGGCGGTCAATCTGACGCTCGACGACGCCGGTGTCTGCACCGCGGCACGGGTTTCGCTCGGCGCGGTGGCGCCGACGCCGCTCCTGGTCGAGGAGGCGGGGGCGGCGCTGGTCGGGACCTCCGTCGACGATGCGGCGCTGGACGGGTTGTCCAGGGCGGCGAGCGCGGCCTGCAACCCGATCGACGACAAGCGCGGCACGATCGAATACCGGATCAAGACCGCGGGCGTGATGGCGCGGCGCGCGGCCGAGACGGCGCTGGACCGGGCGAGGAGAAACTGATGCCCAAGGCTCACGTAACGACGACGATCAACGGCGACGAGTACGAATTCCTGTGCGAGCCGGGCCAGACCCTGGTGGACACGATCCGCAACGGGCTCGGACTGACCGGGACCAAGGAAGGGTGCTCCACCGGAGATTGCGGCGCATGCTCGATCATGCTCGACGGCGAGCTGGTCTGCTCCTGCCTCGTCCTGGCGGTCGAGGCCGACGGGAAGAGCATCGACACCATCGAGGGGATGGCCGAGGGCGAGGACGAGTTGCACCCGCTGCAGCGCAATTTCCTCGAACTCAACGGGTTGCAATGCGGCATCTGCACGCCGGGCATCCTGATCGCGGCGCGTGCGCTGCTCGAACGCAACCCCGACCCCACCGAAACCGAGATTCGTTTCTGGCTGGCCGGCAATCTCTGCCGGTGCACCGGCTATGACAAGGTCATCCGCTCCGTCCAGGCGGCGGCGGAAGAGATGAGGGAGGCCTGAAGATGGCGAGCATTCTGGAAAACAGCGGCTTCAACCCCGACCGCGAACTCAAGATCGTCGGCACCAACCCGGTCAAGCACGACGGGCCCGACAAGGTGACCGGTCGCGCCAAGTTCGGCGCCGACCTCATCCTGCCCGGCATGCTGTTCGGCAAGATCCTCAGGAGCCCGCATCCGCACGCGGTGCTGAAGTCGATCGACGTCTCGAAGGCGGTGGCGCTGCCGGGCGTCAAGGCGGTGGTCACCAGGGACGATTTCCCGGAGCTGCCTCTCGGCACGCCGGGGGGCGACCTGTCGCGCAACATCATGGCGCGCGAGAAGGTGTTCTATGACGGCCATCCCGTCGCCGCGGTCGCCGCGACCAGCGAACCCGTCGCCCGTCGGGCGATCAAGCTGATCGAGGTCGAGTACGAAGCCCTGCCGCACGTGATCGACCCCGTCGAGGCGATGCAGCCGGGCGCGCCGATCCTGCACGACCATCTCAGGACCAAGGGCGTCGAGGGGGCCGAGGACACGCCGACCAATATCGTCGAGCGTCTCGATCTTGCGATGGGCGACGTGGAGGCCGGCTTCGCCGAGGCCGACGTGATCGTTGAGCACGAATACGATTCGAAGCCGATGCACCAGGGCTATATCGAGCCGCAGGGCTGCGTCGCCAACTGCAACGAGAACGACGAGATCGAGCTCTGGTGCTGCACCCAGGGCACGCACGTCTTCCGCGACCGGCTGGCCGACATCCTCCGGCTCGACTCTTCTCGCATCAAGGTGATGCAGTCCGAGATGGGCGGCGGCTTCGGCGGCAAGACCGGGTTCTACGGCGAGCCCCTCGCGATCGTGTTGTCGAAGAAGGCGCGCCGTCCGGTGAAGATCGTGCTCACCCGGAACGAGGTCTTCCGCTGCACCGGCCCGGTATCGGGCACGCGCTCGCGCGTCAGGATGGGCTGCACCAGTGACGGCAAGATCGTCGCGGCCGAGGCCGAGCTGATCTTCCAGACCGGCGCCTTCACCGGCTCGATGTTCTTCAACGCGCCGCACGCGATGTTCACCCGCTATGCGCTGGAGAACATCAGGACGACCTCCTACGAGGTGGTTTCCAACCGGCCCAAGGTGAACGCGTTCCGCGCGCCCTGCGTGCCGCAGATCGTCTTCGGCGTGGAGGCGATCGTCACCGAGCTCGCCAACAAGATCGGCATGGACGAGATCGACTTCCGGCTCAAGAACGCCGCCACCGAGGGCTACACCACGCTCTACGGCGCCACCTTCGGGCCGATCGGCTTCGTCGAAACCCTGGAAGCGGCGAAAGAGACCGACCACTACAAGTCTCCGGTCAAGCCGGGCGAAGGGCGGGGTCTCGCCGCCGGATTCTGGTTCAACCGGGGCGGCGACACCACGGGATCGCTCACCATCACCCCGGACGGTTCGGTCAACATCATGCTCGGAACATCGGACGTCGCGGGCTCCCGCGTCTCGATCAGCATGATGGCGGCGGAGGAGCTCGGCGTGCCGCTGGAGAAGGTGCGCGCGACCTTCGCCGACACCAGTTCGATCGGCAACAACCGGGTGACCGCCGGCAGCCGTACGACCTTTTCGTCCGGCATGGTGATCGTCGACAGCGCGCGCAAGGCGATCGACACGATGGTCGAGCGCGCGGCCGAGATCTGGGGCGTGTCGCCCGAGGAGGTCACCTTCGAGGACGGACACTGCCGTCCCGCGAGCGCCAACGTGGGCGATTTCGAACCGCTCTCGATCAAGGACATCGCGTCGCGGACCAGCGTCAGCCACGGCGCCATCGCCGGCCATTCGGAGATGAACGTGACCGGCGAGGGGCCCGGCTTCGGGGTGCACATCGTCGATCTCAAGGTGGACCGCGGCACCGGCCGGGTCGACGTGACCCGCTACACCGTGATCGAGGACGCCGGCAAGGCGATCCATCCGCTCCAGGTCGAGGGCCAGTACCAAGGCGGCGCGGTGCAGGGCGTCGGCTGGGCGCTTAACGAGGAGTACATCTACCGCGAGGACGGGACGCTCGACAATCCGAGCTTCCTCGACTATCGGATGCCGGTGGCTTCAGACGTCCCGATGATCGACACCGTGATCGTCGAGGTTCCCAACCCCAACCATCCCTATGGGCTGAGGGGCGTGGGCGAGGTTCCGGTGGTCCCGACGCTGGCCGCGATCGGCAACGCTATCGGAGATGCGATCGGCATCCGGCCGCGCTCGCTGCCGATGTCGCCGCCCAAGCTGCTGGAGCTGATGGACGGCGGCGAGACCAAGGCGGCCGCCGAGTAGCGCGGCGGCGCCACGCGGGGCGGCGGATAGCGGGAGGAGGTCAGGTGAAACCGCTTGAGATCATCTTCGAGGTCACCGAGGCGCCCGAAGGCGGATACGATGCCCGCGCCCTCGGCCACGGCATCTTCACGCAGGGCGATGACTGGGACGACCTGAAGGAGATGGCGCGGGACGCGGTTCTCTGCCACTTCGACGATGACGACGCCCCGCGGGTGATCAGGTTGCACCTCGTCAAGGACGAGGCCATCGCGGTATGAAGCTGCCGCGCGGCCTCTCGGGGTCCGCGGTCGCGGGGTTGTTGGCTCGCCACTACGGTTACCGCGTGGCCCGAACGAAGGGGAGCCACATGACCGTGACTTTGAAGACGGGCGCCGACAGTCACAGCGTGACCGTTCCCCGGCATCGCGACATCAGCGTCGGCACGCTTGATGCAATTGTGGGCGAGGTCGCGAGGTTTCACGGTCTGGCCAAACGCGACGTCCGCGAGAAACTGTTCAGTTGATGCCGTTGACTGACGGTCTCGACCCGTCGTTCCAATGTTCCGGTCCGCATTTTGTCGTCAGGAATAGGTAACCATCCGGAGAACGCCGATCTCCGGGCCGGGTACCGCCTGGGCGTGGACGTGGGCGGCACCCATACCGACCTCGTCCTCGTCGACGGCTCGGGGGGCGTGCGCGTTGAGAAGGTGCCGAGCACGCCCGGCAACCCCTCCATCGCGGTACTGGACGGCATCGGCAGGCTCTTCGGGTCCGGCGTTGCGCCGGAGCGGGTCGGCTTCTTCGGCCACGGCACCACGGTGACGACCAACGCGCTGCTCGAGATGAAGGGCGCGCGCGCCGGGCTGCTGATCAACGAGGGCTTCCGCGCGATCCAGGAGGTGCAGACCGGGGCGCGCGAGACCAACCAGTTCGACCTCAGGTTCCGCCGCCCCGAGCCGCTGGTGCCGCAGAGCCGGACGGCGGAGATCGGCGGTCGCATCGACTATCGCGGCCGGGAGATCGAACCGCTCGACGAGGGCGCGGTGGAGCGCGCGGCGCGGTGGCTTGGCGAGGCGGGCGTCGAATCGTTCGCCGTATGCTTCCTGTTCTCGTTCATGAACCCGGCGCATGAGCGGCGCGCGGGCGATATCGTCCGGCGCGTCGTTTCCGATGCCCATGTCTCGCTGTCCTCCGAGGTCCTGCCCCGCATCCGCGAATGGTCCAGGCTGTCGACTTGCCTGATCGACGCCTATCTGGGGCCGGTGCTGGCGCGCTACGTGGCGGATCTCGATACCGGCCTCGACGCGCGGGGCATCCGCACGCCGAGCCGTTTCCTGATGCAGTCGAACGGGGGAGTAATGCCGCTCGCCGCCGCGCACGGACGGGGCCGGACGGCGCATACGCTGCTCTCGGGACCGGCCGCCGGGGTACAGGCCTGCGGCCATCTGCTCGGCGAACGCCAAGACCGGCCGCGGCTGGTGACCATGGACATGGGCGGCACCAGCTGCGACATCGCCTTCATTGAGGACGGGGTGCCTCTCGAAGTCACCGAGGGCACGATCGCCGAACGCAAGCTCGATATCCCGGCGCTCGATATCGCGACCATCTCGGCGGGCGGCGGGACCGTTGCGAGGGTCAACGCCGCCAACCACCTGACGGTCGGACCCGACAGCGCTGGCGCCGAGCCGGGGCCGGTCTGCTACGGGCTCGGCGGCGATCGCCCGACGGTGACCGATGCGGATTTGCTATCGGGGTTCCTTAACCCCCACTACCTGCTCGGCGGGGCGACGGCGCTCGACCGGGGCGCGGCGGAAAGAGCGGTGGAGACCGACATCGCCCGCCCGATGGGTCTGACGCCGCGCGTAGCCGCCGCCGGCATCGTCCGCCTGATCAACGCGCGGATGGCGGACGAAATCCGGGTCCAGGCGGCGAAGAAGGTAGTCGATCTCGCCGCCGCCAGCCTGGTCGCGTTCGGCGGCGCGGGCCCGGTCCACGCCGCGATGGTGGCTGAAGAGCTCGGCATCCGGTGCGTGGTGGTGCCTCCGCGTCCGGGGGCGTTCTCGGCAATGGGCCTGCTGTGTTCCGATGTCGTTCACGATTACATCCGCTCGGAGATCGTGGAGGTGGAGGCGATGGACGCGCACTACGCCGAGACCTGTTTCCGGGCGCTTGAGGAGCAGGCGGGGCGAGAGCTTGCGGCGGAAGGGTTCGGCGAGAGCGAGCAGCTGTTCGTGCGCGAGCTCGACCTGCGCTATGCCGGGCAGGGCTACGAGATCCGAACGCCGCTCGACGGTCTCGAATGGCGGCCGGTCACCGAAGCGGGACTCGCCCAGCTGCGGGAGCGTTTCCATGCGCTCCACCTCCGCCTGCACGGACATGCGGCGCCCGACTCGACGATCGAGGCGGTGAGCTTCCGGCTGCGCGCCAGGGTTTCGGTGCCGAAGCCGGACGTGGCGGAGCACCGCGAGGCGCCAGAACCCGCACCGGAAGCGGCGAGCGTCAGGCCGGTCACTTTCGACGGACGGACCCAACTGGAAGCGCCCGTCCACGCCCGGACAGACATTGGCGACGATGCCATTCGGGGCCCGCTGATCGTCGAGCAGGCGGATGCGACCACGGTCGTCCCGCCCGGCTGGTCGGCGCGGCGCGACCGGTTTGGCAACATCGTTCTGGGGGCGCGATGAAAGTCGATCCCGTCACGGTCGAATTGCTGCGGAACCGCATCGCGAGCGTGATGCAGGAGATGGACTACCACTTCTTCCGCTCGGGCTATTCGACCATCGTCCGCGAGTCGCGCGATTTCAGCTGCATAATCGTCGACGCCGAGGGTCGGCTCGTCGTGGCGCCCTGGATGTTCTTCCACGGGCCGGTTTATTTCCATCTGGTGCAGCGCATCCTCGCGCTCTACGGAGCGGAGAACCTGCGCGAAGGCGACGTGTTCATCACCAACCACCCCTATGAGGGGAACATGCCGCACGCCTCAGACATGGGTTTCGCGGCGCCCATCGTCCACGACGGCAAGCTGGTCGCCTTTGCCGCCACGATCGCGCACAAGGCGGATGTCGGCGGGACGGTGCCGGGCTCGACCTACGGCCAAGCGACCGAACTCTATCACGAGGGCATGCTGCTGCCGCCGGTCCGCATTCACGATTCCGGCGAGCCGGACGAGGACATGATGCGGCTGATCGCCGCGAATACGCGCGCGCCCTACGTGGTGCTGGGCGACATCTCCGGCCAGATCGGGGTAACGCGGATCGGGCGCAAGCACGTCCATGAGATGTGCGAGCGCTATGGCACCGGCACGGTAATCGAGGCAATGGACGCGATGATCGAGTCCTCGGCCGAGGAATTCCGCGCCGCGGTCGCCACCATCCCGGACGGCGTCGGCGAGGCGGAGGGTTTCCTCGATCATGATGGGGTCGACGAAACGCGGAAGGTGCGCATCCACGTCCGGGTGACGGTGGCGGACGGGCGGATCGAATTCGACTTCACCGGTTGCGATCCCCAGACCAGGGGACCCGCCAACCTCCGCATCGCGATGGTGGAGGGGTGCGTGTGGTATTGCCTGATCGGGCTGATCGACCCGACGTTGCGCTACAGCGACGGGGCGCGTCGACTCGTCTCCTTCAGGTTCGCCGAGCGCAGCGTGTTGAGCGCCGAGGCGCCGGCGCCCTGTTCGAGCTACATGAAGACCTGCCAGAAGCTGGTCGACGTGATCCTGGAGGCGCTCGATCCGCTCCTGCCCGGCCGGTCGATCGCCCATTCGGGCGGCAGCGGCGGCAGCATCGTCGTCGCGCGCCCCGGCGGCAACCGGCCGGGACGCGGCAACCAGTACGAGATCTTCGGTTCGGCCTACGGGGCGGGGGATGGATCGGACGGCGCATCGGGCGTGACGGTTCACCTCGCCAATCTCTACGCCGCGCCGGTGGAGATCATCGAGTCGGAATTTCCCTGCCGCATTCGCCGCTTCGAGCTCAACCCCGACAGCGGCGGGGCGGGAGAGTTCCGAGGCGGTCTGAACTTCCGCCGGGTCTATGAGATGCTGGAGCCGGCCGAGGTGGTCTACCGCTCCGACCGCGCTGCCGTTCCCCCCACCGGCCTCCGCGGCGGCAAGCCGGGCGGACCCAGCCGCTTGGTCCTCGACCCCGGTACCGAGCGGGCGGAGGTCATGCCGTCCTCCTGCCGATTGAGCCTCGACGCCGGAACGGTATTCAGCGTGCAGGGCGCCGCCGGCGGCGGCTACGGCGACCCAGCGCGGCGGGCACCGGACAGGATCGCGCAGGATCTCGCGGAGGGGTATGTGACGGAAGAGGGGGTGCGTCGCGACTACGGCGTGGACCCGGACGAGGCCGAATTCCGAGCCGCCCGCACCTACTCGGCCGGTGCCTCCTCTGGCGTCGACTCATTGCGGCCGAGGATGTAGCTCTCCACGAAGGCGAGCCTGCCTTTCACCTCGGACAGGCCCTGTTCGACGGAGCGCAGGCGTGTGTCGATGCCGTCAAGGCGCCTGTCCACGCCGTCAAACCGCTTGTCGATACCGTCGAGCCGTTTGTCGATGCCTTCGAAGCGCTTGTCGATGCCTTCGAACCGTTCTTCGAAACGCTTCTCGACGCCGTCGAATCGCTTGTCGATGTCGCGGCGCAGCGATCCGATCATGGTTACCATCAATGCGGCCAGCGCGACGGCGGCGCCGACGATCATGATCGAAGCCTGATCCATTACGCGAATTCCAACTGTCTGCTACCGATGCGTGCGAGACGCCAATGAATGCACGTTAACGGATTAGCCGAACGCCGTCCATGCCGCCCGACTCAACTCCGGCGGCGTCGACTCGCGATCTCCGCGCCCTCCACGAGCGCTTCAAGTTTCAGCCGGGCTATCGCGGGGTCGACCTTTCCAATGCCGGCGAAGGTCGCGAAGCCGCAATCGGTGCCGGCGATGACGCGCTCCGCTCCCGCCAGGTCGACGAACCGGCAGATGCGCTCGGCCACCAGCTCCGGGTGCTCGACATAGTTGGTCGTCGAATCGATCGTGCCCGGGATCAGGATCTTATCGTCCCAGCCGCCACGGTCGCCGAATACGGTCCATTCATGGGCGTGGCGCGGGTTGGCGGCCTCGAACAGTATTCCTTGCGGCTTCGCCGAGAGGACCGTGTCGGCGATGGTTTCGAGTGGAATGTCGCGGTGATGCGGCCCTTCGTAGTTGCCCCAGCAGATGTGGAGTCGGGCGCGGTCGGCGGGCACGTTTTCCAGCGCGGCGTTGAGAACCTCGACCTGCATCGCGGCGCGGCGCAGGAACACCGCGTCGTCGTCCGCGCTATAGATCACGTGGCGTCCCATGGCGAGGTCGGGGCAGTCGATCTGGAGGATCAGCCCGGCCTCAAAGATGGCCTCGTATTCCGGCTTCATCGCGTCGGCGAGCGCGGCGAGATAGGAATCCGTGTCGGGGTAGAAGTCGTTCGCCTGGAAGACCGCGATCACGCCCGGCGAGGCAGCGTTCATGAAACCCTCGTCGATACCGGCATCGCCCAGCGCGGCCGTTAGCCGTTCGATCTCGCGCGCGAGCGGAGCCGTATCCCGGACCGCGACCGGGCCGGTGCAGCGCGGGCGGTGCAGCCGACGGGTGCCCGCGGCCTGGCCCATCTGGCGGCGATAGGCGGGGAAGTCGCCGAGGTCGTCGAAGCGGAGAGAGGGGCTTTCGCCCGAGAAACCGGACAGCCGGTCCTGGATGTACGTCGCGTATCCGGTACGCCCGACCTCCCCATCGTTGACGATATCGAGCCCGATGGCGCGCTGGTCGGCGACCGCCTCGCGGACCGCTTCACCGGTCAGCCGGTCGAGCTCCCCGACGTCGTAGTCCTCGCCGTGCTCCTTCCTGAGCAGCAGCGCGGCGAGCGCGTCGGGACGCGGCAGGCTGCCGACATGGGTCGTGAGGATACGCTCGCCGCCGGTGCGCACCGGATCAGATGTAGTGGATCGTCTGGCCCATGAGGTCGCGCCAGGCGACGGGGGCGCCCGCCTTTTCGGCCGCTTCCTCGGGCGGGATATCCGGGTCGAACAGCGCCGCGCGGAAGCGCCGCCCGTTCACCTCGTCGGTCGCTCGCGAGGCGAGCCAGACGACGGGCGCCCGCATCACCTCCGGCTGGATGAGGTAGTTGCGGTCGGTGTACTTGCCGTCGGCCGGGATCATCCGCGTGTTGGCCCGCCCGCCGGGGACGAGCACGTTGGCCGTCACCCCGGTCTCCTCGAGCTCGAAGGCCAGCATCGAGGTCAGCGCCTCGGTCGCCGCCTTGGCGGGTCCGTAGGGGCCGAGGCCTGGGTTGATCATCGTGTCGAGGCTGGTGGTGACGTTGACGATCCTTCCCCAGTCGCGCTCCAGCATGCCGGGCAGCGCCGCCCGGGACATGATGAACGGGCCCGAAGCGTTGACCGAGAGCGTCGCCAGCCAGAGGTCGAGATCGGCCTCCCAGATCGGCCGGCGCGGCGCCGTGTTGGTGGGCGAGTGCTCCTGCGGGCCGAGGGCCGCGTTGTTGACGAGCATGTCGAGCTTGCCGAAAGCGTCGCTCACTTTGCTGACCGCCCGCGCGGCATCGTCCGCGCTGGTGACGTCGCCCTGGACCGCGACCACGCGGGCGGGATCGGTGGCGGCGCCGATCCGCGCCGCCGCCTCGTCGAGCTCGGGCCGGTCGCGCTCCATCAGCGCGACGCTCGCCCCGGCCTCGGCCAGCGCGGTCGCCATCTCGCGGCCCAGACCGCGGCCGGCGCCGGTAACAAGGATCGACGTTCCGCTCAGATCGGCGCTCATTCTGTTGTCTCCGTTCGTGTTCGGTCGTGAATTCGGGTGCGGCTATCCCGCGACGTCGAGCGCGATATGGACGACCTCGTTTCCGTCGTCGACTTCGCGGCCCAGCGCGCGTACCGCCGTGTCGGTGTCCTCCAGCGGGAACATGTGCGAGCACAACGGCTGCAGCTCGTCGCCGCGCCGCCTGAGGATGTCGAGCGACCGCTCGATCGACACCCAGCCGGCGGACAGGAGCCCGATCAGCTGGATCTCGTTGATCACGATCTTGTCGGTGATCAGGTTGCCGACCGGCTTGAAGCTCTTGAGCCCGGCGAGAACGATGCGCCCGCCGCGGCGTACCATGTCGACCGCATCGACGATGGGCTGGGTCGCGCCGGCGGAAACCTCGACGACGACGTCCGCGCCGCGCCCGCCGGTCGCCTGCATGACCCGCTCGACCGGGTTCTCGGCATCCACGTCGATCGCGATGTCGGCGCCGAGCCGGCGGGCGAGCTCCAGCCGGTGGCCGTCGTTCGCGGTGCCGGTGACGATGACCGTTCCGGCGCCCGCCTCCCGCGCGGCGACCACGCACAGCAGCCCCCGCTGGCCCGGACCCAGGATCGCCACGGTCTCGCCGATCTGGGTGTTGGGCGCCTCGTAGGCCCAGCGCACGCCGTTGGAGAGCGGGTTGAACAGCGACAGCACGTCGCGGGGAATGTCGTCGGGAACCTTGTGAACCAGGGTGTTGGGATGGAGGTACATGTGGCTCGCATAGCCGCCCCAGAGGCCCGGTACCTTCTCGGTCGAGGCGTAGAGGCCGTATCCGAGATTGCTTTCGCAGAGCGTCGTTTTGCCGATCGCGCACTGGAAGCAGTGCCCGCAGGGGATGATCGATTCGACGACCACCCGGTCGCCTTCCTTCGCGCCCCAGCGTTTGGCGGCCTCGGGACCCACCCGGTCGAGCCAGCCCATGATCTCGTGCCCCGGGATGATCGGGGTGATGTCCCACGGCGTGCCGGCGAGGTGGCCCGTGTATTGCTCGTAATCGGTGCCGCACAGCCCGGCCGCCTCGACCCGGAGCACGCCCTCGTCGGGACCGATCTCCGGCAGGCCGAACTCCCGGAACTCGAAATTGCGCGGCCCGGTAAGCACCGCCGCGTTGGCATTTTCCGCCATGGCGCCTTCTTTCTTCCGAGGGAAGGGCCGCCGCCGGCGGGGCGGCGGCCCTGTCCGTTCCGGTATCAGCCGCCCGCGTGCGACTTGGCGACCGTCTTCATCAGCTCGAACATTTCCTTGGTGTCCTTACGCTTGCCAAGGACGTCGTCGCCGATCGGCCCCACCGTCTCCATGAACTTCGTCTGGTCCGCCGCCGACAGACGGATGACCTCGGCCCCGCCGTCGCGCCATTTCTGCTCGGCGCGCGAGCCGTAATCCTGGGCGGTCTTGAACATGAAGCTCTCGACCGCCTTGCCGGCATCGTCGACCGCCTGCTGCAGATCCTTCGGCAGTTTGTTGTAGAAGGCCATCGAGACGAAGCCGATGCACGGGATGTAGGTGTCGTTCACCACCGTGATGAACTTGGCTTCCGTGAAGTGCTTGGTCGCCGCCATCACCGTGATGTTGGACCGGATGCCGTCGATCAGCTTGCGCTGCAGCGCGGGCAGGGTCTCCGAATAGGGCATCGGCACGCCGGTGGCCCCGAGACGCGCCATCACCTCGGTTTCCACCTTGGTGGCGAGGACGCGGAATTTCATGCCCTTGAAATCGCCGAGTTTGCGGACCGGGGTCAACGAGGCGTAAGACGTCGGGCCGTACATCCAGATGCTGACGCCCTTGACGCCCTTCTTGACCGCCACGTTCAGGAACTTGTCGCGGAAGCGCGGGTCGGTGATCGTCTTGTGCGCGTGCTCGTCGCTGTTGAAGACGCCTGGCACTTCGAGCACCTGGAAGCGCGGATCGACGCCCTTGAGGAAGCCCGCAGGGGTCCCGAACAGCTCGACCGTGCCGAGCTGGAGCCCCTCGATCAGCCGCGGAATCTTGCCGAGCTGGGCGGACGGGTAGAGCTCGGCGGTGATCTTGCCGCCCGATTTCATCTCGATCTGGCGCTTGTATTCCTTGATGAATTCGTGCAGCGGGTCGTTCGCGACCACGATCGCGAGCTTCATCGTGTGCTTGTCCTGCGCCGCCGCCGGCGCGCCGCCCGCGAGAAGGGCGAAGGCCGGGAGCGCGAGAGCGAGCGCGCAGGCCCCGAAACGTTTGATCCCCATCGTGTTTGTCTCCCAAGTGTTTAGCCAACCGACCCGGCCCATTGGGCGCGGGCGCGGGATTGTCGCCGAACGGCGAGGGCGTGTAAACGCGGCCGGGTAGCCAACTGACGCGCCGCTTGATCGTGACGAACGATTGTGGAATGAACATACACAAACCCGTTGGATGTCCAGCGCATGGCTAGGGTTCAGTTCGTGATTCCAGACGAAGATCGGGATCGTATCGTTCGTCAAGCGCGCCGGGAGGGGATGTCCCTGAGCGCATGGCTGCGGGCCGCCGCGCGCGAGCGTCTCCATGGGCGAAGACCGCGCCGTCCGTTCCGGTCGCAAGCCGAGATAGAGGAGTTCTTCCGGGAATGCGACGCCCTGGACGGGCCGGCGGCGGAACCGGATTGGGGCGAGCATCTAGCCGTGATCGATGACTCCCGGCGGTACACCCGTTAGGCGCCCCCGATCCGGGTCGCCGCGAATTCGGGGTAGGTTTCGGCGACCTTCTCTCGCACGACTTCGCGGATCAGGGCGAGTCTGTCGGGCTCGGGCAAGGGGGTGATCGGCAGCCGTTTCGGAACGTCGAAGTCGAACCCTGTCTCATCCCGGACCTCCGCCAGTTCCACCCCCGGATGAACGCTTTGCAACCGGAACCGTCCAGCCTCCCGGTCGAAGGACATCGCGCAGAGCCGGGTGACGAGGGCGTAGGGTCCGCCCGTCCGATGGACCGAGGGCGGGCTGGTCCCGGGCGCGCTCACGAAATCGACCTTGGGGACCAGCACGCGGCGGCTGTGCTCCTCCCGGAAAAGGATCACGCGCGGGATAAGAAAATACAGGAAGGCCGATCCGTAACCTCCTGGAAAACGGACGTTTACATCGGGATACGGACCGGTGCCTACGAGGTTGATATTGCCTTCTCCGTCGATCTGGCCGCCGCCGAGAAAGAACGCGTCTATCCGACCCTGCGCGGCGCGGTCGTGAAGCTCGCTGCCGCCGTCGTTGAAGGGGTTGTAGCGGCGGCTGCCGAGGATGCTCGCCCTCGTCCGGCCCTCGCTTTCGGCTTCGACCAGAAGCGCCGCCGTCGCCGCGACCGGCGAGTTGGTGCCCACCGCGACGTTCCTCAAGCCCTCGATCTGCCGCGCCAGCACGCAGGCGAGGAATTCGTCTCTGGTCGGAGGCGCGGTCACGCGGCCCGGTCGGTCCCGAACACGTGGCGGTCCATCCAGGCGGCGAAGCCGTCCTCGGTTCCGGCGGAGGCCGCATATTCGGCGATCCGTTCCCGGTCCGCCGGATAGGCGCCGGGGAGGGCGAGGGGCCACGCGCCCCGCGGCGCGTGCGCCGTGGCCTCGACATAGATCGGCGCGATGGTTCCCGCGGTCATGCGCTCGTCGTCGAGCAGATTGCCGTCGTAATGCTCCTCGAAGGTCGCGACCGAGCCGTGCGCGGCATGCGCGAGGACGATCGCCTCGCGGGCGTTCCCGACCCAGAGATTGCCGAACGAGTCGCGAAGCCGTGCGTGAATCAGCGTCATGTCCGGCCGCACGGCGGGGAGCACCACGACCGGATCGTCCTTCGCCTCGAACGGGTTCTGCATCGTCCGCCAGTCTTCGCGGTGGGTCAGCACGTCTGAGCCCACGATCCCGCGCAAGGCCACGAAGGGCATGCCCTTCTCGCCCGCCTGAACCGCGGCGTACATCGCCTGGCAGGTGCTGTCGACGATGCGGACCGTGCCGCTCTCGGCTGCCCGGCGAAAGCGCGGCGCGGCGCCGAACTCGCCCAGCGACACGCCGCTGCATTCGATCGAGGCGACGCAACCCGCGCCGATCAGGAGGTCCGCCTGGAGACCCGCCGCCGGCAGGCACCAGAGCCTAAGATCCTTCGCGCCGCGCCGGATCAGCGCCCGGATAGCGGCCATCGAGGCGCCGGCCTCGGGTTTGGGCAGGGCGAGCAGGCAGCCGTCCCCGATGCGCTCGACGAGCTCCTCGACGGTGGTTTCACTGGGTCCGGTCACAAGCCGCCTCGCGGTTTCGGCCGCGCCATAGTGCCGCCCGCCGGGAAAACTGGCAACGGCGGGATCAGGCGGGCAGGGGCGTTCCGCCCTCGGGCAGGGGAGGGCTGTCGCCCGCTTCCTGCTGGCGGGCCCACATCTGTGCGTAGGTTCCGTCATTCGCGAGGAGCGAGGCGTGGGTGCCGCGCTCGACGATCCGGCCCTGTTCGAGCACCAGGATCTCGTCGGCGTCGATCACGGTGGAGAGGCGGTGGGCGATCACCAGGGTCGTGCGGTCCCTGGAAATCTCTTTCAGCGCGACCTGTATATCCCGTTCGGTACGGGTGTCGAGAGCCGATGTGGCTTCGTCGAACATCAGGATGCGCGGGCGCTTGAGGATGGTTCGGGCGATCGCCACGCGTTGTTTCTCGCCGCCCGACAATTTCAGGCCGCGCTCCCCGACGACCGTCTGGTAGCCGTCCGGCATCGCCATGATCTGGTCGTGGATCGCGGCCGTCCGCGCCGCCGCCTCGACCTCGGCGGGCGTCGCCTCGGGCCGCCCGTAGGCGATGTTGTAGTAGACGGTATCGTTGAACAGCACGGTGTCCTGCGGGACGATCCCGATGGACGCGCGGACGCTCGCCTGGGTCGCGCTCCTGATGTCGTGCCCGTCGATCTCGATGGCGCCTTCCGTGACGTCGTAGAAACGGTAGAGCAGGCGCGACAGCGTCGATTTCCCGGCCCCGGTCGGCCCCACGATGGCGGTCCGCCGTCCGGCCGGCACGGAAAAGCTGACATCGTGCAGGATGCGGCGGCGGGGATCGTAGGCGAACGATACGTCCCGGAAGACGATCTCGCCCGGACCGTCCGCGAGTGGCGACGCGGCCAGCGCGTCCTCGACCTCCGGCTCGACGCCGAGAAGATAGAACATCGCCTCCATGTCGGTCAGCGACTGCTTGATCTCGCGATAGACGAAACCGAGATAGTTGAGCGGCAGGTAGAGTTGGATGAGGTAGGTGTTGACCATCACGAAGTCGCCCACGGTCATCGTTCCCCCGGCCACCCCGTAGCCCGCCATCAGCATCATCCCGGCGAGCCCGCAGCCGATGATGAGCGCCTGTCCGATATTGAGCAGGGAGAGAGAGGCGTTGCTGGTCACGGCGGCCCGCTCGTAACGCCGCAGCGCCGAGTCGAAGCGGCGCGCCTCGTAGTCCTCGTTGCCGAAATACTTGACGGTCTCGTAGTTGAGCAGGCTGTCGATCGCCTTCGTGTTCGCCTCCTGGTCGGTCTCGTTCATCCGCCGGCGGTATTTCAGACGCCATTCGGTGACGACCATGGTGTAGGCGACGAACCCGACGATGGTGCACAGCGTCACCAGCGCGAACCAGAAGTTGAACAGGGTCCACAGGATGCCGCAGACCATGGCCAACTCGAGGAACGTCGGCAGGATGTGGAAAAGCGCGAAGCGCAGCAGGAAATCGATCGCCTTGGTGCCGCGCTCGATCGCCCGCGAAAGCCCGCCGGTCTGGCGGTCGAGATGGAAGCGGAGCGCGAGGCCGTGCAGGTGCTGGAACGTCGCGAGCGCGACTTGGCGGATCGCGCGCTGCCCGACCTTGGCGAAGACCGCGTCGCGGAGTTCACCGAAAGCGGTCGCCAGCACCCGGGCGATGCCGTAGCCGAGGATCACGCCGACCGGGACCACGACCAGGGCCTCGCCATCGCCGCCCAGGATGTCCACCGCTTCCTTGTAGAGGAGCGGGATGTAGACGGTCGCGATCTTGGCGAGCGCAAGGAAGCCTAGCGCCGCGACGACCCGCAGCCTGATCTCGAATGCGCCCTTGGGCCAGAGATAGGGCAGCAGCGAAGCCAGCGCGTGCCACTCGAAGCTGTCCTCGAGCTTACGGCCCGACCCGGTCCGCTCGGCCTCCGTCATGGCCGGTTTGCCGCAGTGTCACTCATCACCGCTGATATAGAGGCGCAGGCCCACACAAGCCAACAGGCCCGTTCGTCGTTGCCGAGTCGTCCGAACCGTGGCAGTAACGCTTCCGGTTTCCAGCGTCTTTGTCGATCCGGAAAGGGGCCGATGGCATTTCGGAACGCTTGGCGAACGCTGATCGTCGGCGGCATTCTCGCCGCGCTGGCCGTCCCCGCCGCGGCCGATCCCGCTTTCGACGCCTGGCTGGAGGGCGTTCGCAAGGAGGCCCGCGAACGCGGTCTCAAGGAATCGACGATCGAGTCCGCGCTGTCGGACATCAGCCCGATAAAGCGCGTCGTCGAGCTCGACCGCAGGCAGCCCGAATTCAAGCTCACGCTGGATCGGTATCTCTCTCGCGTCGTTTCGAAGGCGCGGATCGAGAAGGGCAGGGCGCGGCTCGCCGAACACGGGCAACTGCTCAAGGAGGTTTCCGCCAGATACAACGTGCAGCCTCGCTTCATCGTGGCGCTGTGGGGGATCGAGACCGATTTCGGACGCTATCTGGGCGGCTTCCCGGTCATCCCGGCGCTCGCCTCGCTCGCCTATGACGGGCGCCGGTCGACCTATTTCCGCAAGGAGCTCTTCAACGCGCTCACCGTCATCGACCAGGGCCACATCGCGGCGAAGGACATGATGGGCTCCTGGGCCGGCGCGATGGGCCAGAACCAGTTCATGCCGTCCTCCTTCCTCCGCTACGCGGTCGATTACGACGGCGACGGGCGGCGCGACATCTGGGGCACGCATGCCGACATCTTCGCCTCCAGCGCCAACTATCTGAGCAAGGTGGGCTGGCGCGGCGACCAGACCTGGGGCCGCAGGATCCGGCTGCCGGGAGGCTTCGACCGCGCGCTGGTCGGGCTGAAGGTTCGCAAGGGGCTCCGCGACTGGCAAAACCTCGGCGTGCGCCGGCCGGACGGGCGGGACCTGCCGACCCGCAACCTGCGGTCCTCGATCCTGCAACTGGGCGGCGCGAGCGGATCGGCCTATGTCGTCTACGACAATTTCCATGCGATCCTCAGATGGAACCGGTCGAACCTGTTCGCGACGGCGGTGGGCATCCTTGCCGACCGCATCGGCGGTCGCTAGAGGCGGCGAGCGATGGGTCCGCGCCGTTCCGAGCCCCCTGCAATCGAAAGCCTCCGGCGATGGACAGCGGCCGCCTTCGGCGTCGGAGCCGTTCTGCTCGTCGCCGCGTGCGGTAGCGGCGAACGCAAGACGGCCTATGTCGCGCCGCCGCCCGCCGAGGGGACCTACAAGGTCGGCAAACCCTATGACATCGACGGCATCACCTACCGTCCCATGATCGACGAGAGCTACGACGAGACCGGGATCGCATCGTGGTACGGGCCCAAGTTCCACGGCAAGCGAACCGCCAACGGCGAGTTCTTCGACATGAACGCCGTTTCCGCCGCGCACAAGACCTTGCCCATGCCCTCGATGGTGCGGGTCACCAACCTGGACAACGGGCGCGAGGTCTCGGTTCGCGTCAACGACCGGGGACCCTTCGTGCGCGGGCGCATTATCGACATGTCGCGCCGCGGCGCCCAGCTCCTGGGCTTTCGTTACAAGGGCACGGCCCGGGTTCGGGTCCGGGTCCTGGCGGAGGAAAGCCGCCAAGTGGCGGCGCTCGCCAAGACGACCCCACCGCCGGCCTCGATGCGGAGCGCGGCGGACGGCGTGGTATTCGAGCCTCTGCCGCAGGACACAGGGCCGGTCGAGACCGCCTCGCTGCCGGCTCCGGGCGGCGGGTCGGGGATGGGCAGGGAGATCGAGCGGGTCTATATCCAGGCCGGCGCTTTCCTGAACAGGGAAAACGCCAACAAGCTGAAGTCCAGGCTCGCCCCTCTCGGCCGCACCGTCATCGCGACGCGCGGGCGGGGGCCGATGCTCTACCGCGTCCTCCTCGGCCCCTATGCCGATATCGCCCGCGCGAGGAGCATGCTGGACGCTGTTTCGGCACGAAGCCGGGCGAGCGCGAAGATCGTGTCGGATTGATCCGCCGGCACGCATGAAACGCGGCCGTTTCATCACCATCGAGGGCGGCGAGGGGGCGGGCAAGTCGACCCAGACCGCCCGGCTCGCGCGGAGCCTCGAGGGGCGCGGCATCCCCGTCATGGTTACGCGGGAGCCGGGCGGCACCGCCGAGGCGGAGCGGATCCGCGATCTGCTGCTCGCCCCCGGTACGTCCGGGTGGGAGCCGGAGACCGAGGTCCTTCTCTACTTCGCCGGACGGGTGGAGAATCTCACGAAAACGGTCAAGCCGGCGCTCGCGGACAGCCGCACCGTGATCTGCGACCGTTTCGCCGATTCGACGCTCGCATACCAGGGTTACGGGGCGGGTGCTCCGCTCGAATTGATCCGGTCGATCGGCGAAGCCGCGCTCGGCGGATTCCAACCCGACCTCACGCTGATTCTCGACATGGACCCGGAGACGGGGCTCGAACGTACCCGGTCCCGCTCCGCTTTCCAGGACAGATACGAAAGGCAATTGCTCGACTATCATCGACGGGTGAGGAAGGGCTTTCTGGCGATAGCCGCGGATGCTCCCGAACGCTGCGTCGTGATCGACGCGGCGCCGGACGAAGATCGGGTCGCCGAGAGGGTTCTTGCCGAGGTCGAGCGGCGGTTCGAGGAGGCGGTGGGCTGGAAGGGGTAGAAGCGGCAGGTATGCAACCGCGCGAAAATCCGCATCTGCTCGGCCACGAATCGTCCGAAGCAGTTTTCCTGTCTGCCTGGCGTTCGGGCCGGTTGCCGCATGCCTGGCTGATCGCCGGGCCGCGGGGCATCGGCAAGGCGACGCTCGCTTTCAGGATCGCGCGCTTCGTCCTCGCCGGCGGGAACGGCGCGGCCGAGGGATCCCTCGCTCTCGCGGAAGACCACCCGGTGTTCCGGCGCGTCGCGTCGGGCGGCCACTCCGATCTGCTGACCCTTGCCCGCGACCTCCAGGGAGACGGACCGAAGACGGTGATCGGGGTCGACGCGGTGCGCGCCGCTGGCGATTTCGTTCACCTGACCGCGGCCGAGGGCGCCTGGCGCGCGGTCGTCGTCGACAGCGCCGATGACCTCAATCTGAACGCCGCCAACGCGCTTCTCAAAATACTCGAAGAACCTTCCGACGACACATTGATATTGTTGATTTCTCATTCACCAGGGCGATTGCTGCCCACGATCCGCTCGCGCTGCTGCCGGCTGCCGCTCGACCGGGTTCCCGACGATGCGATGACCGAGATCCTGGCGCGCGGCGGGACAGGGGCGGACCCCGGGGAGCTGGCAAGGCTGCTCGCGATCGCCGAGGGAAGTCCGGGCCGGGCCTTCGCATTGCTGGAGGCCGGCGGGCTGGAACTCCTCGATACCGTGGTGGGCTTCGCCGCCGGGCTCCCCGATCTCGATCTGCCGGCGCTCCACGAGTTCTCCGACCGTCTCGCCCGGCGCGACGCGGAACCGGCCTACCGGACGGCGATGCAACTCTTCCTCTGGTGGATCGCACGCGTGGCGCGCGCGGGCGCGGACGGCGGCCTGCCGGGCGGGGAGGTCGTCGAACGGGAGGGAGAGATCGCCGCGAACATCGTCGGCATGGCCGGGCTTGATCGCCTCGCCGCGCTATGGGAGAAGTGTGCGCGGCTGATCGACCGGGCGGAAAGCGTCAATCTCGACCGCAAGCAGGTCGTGCTGGGCGCGTTCCGGCAGCTGCAATCCGAGACGCGCGTCTGACCGCGCCCGAGCACCGGAGGGCGAGATGTCCGACGACAAGCGCTTCTACCTGACGACGCCGATCTACTACGTCAACGACGCGCCCCATATCGGCCACGCGTACACGACGCTCGCCTGCGACGCGCTCGCGCGGTTCATGCGCCTCGACGGCTATGACGTGTTCTTCCTGACCGGCACCGACGAGCACGGCCAGAAGGTCGAGAAATCGGCGCAGGCCGCCGGGGTCGATCCGCAGGCCTTCACCGACAGGGTGTCGGAGAATTTCCGCGAGCTCGCCCAGGCGATGAATTTCTCCAACGACGCCTTCATCCGCACCACCGAGGCGCGCCATGCCCGGGCCTCGCAGGCGATTTGGCAGGCCCTGATGGACAACGGCCATATCTATCTCGGCAGCTATTCCGGCTGGTACGCGGTGCGCGACGAGGCGTTCTACGACGAGAACGAGATCGCGGAGGACGAGGAGGGGGTCAAGCGCGCGCCGTCGGGTGCCGAGGTCGAATGGGTCGAGGAGCCGAGCTATTTCTTCGACCTGTCCAAGTGGCAGGACCGGCTGCTCGCGTTCTACGAGGAGAACCCCGACTTCATCGCGCCGCCGTCGCGCCGCAACGAGGTGGTGAGCTTCGTCAAGGGCGGGCTCAAGGATCTCTCGGTCTCCCGCACCAGCTTCAAGTGGGGCGTGCCGGTCCCGGGCGACGCCGATCACATCATGTATGTGTGGCTCGACGCGCTCACCAACTACGCCACGGCGGTCGATTACCCGGATACCGATTCGCAGGCGTTTTCAACGTACTGGCCATGCGATCTTCACATGGTGGGGAAAGACATCCTGCGCTTTCACGCGATCTACTGGCCAGCGTTCCTGATGGGCGCGGGCATCGATCCGCCGAAGCGGGTCTTCGCGCACGGATGGTGGACCAACGAGGGCCAGAAGATCTCGAAATCCATCGGCAACATCATCGACCCGTTCGACGTGATCGAGCGCTACGGCCTCGACCAGGTGCGGTATTTTCTGCTCCGCGAGGTGCCGTTCGGCAATGACGGCGATTTCTCGCACCGCGCCATGGTGAACCGGATCAACGGCGACCTCGCCAACGATCTCGGCAACCTCGTCCAGCGCGTCGTATCGATGATCCACCGCTATTTCGACGGCACGATGCCGGTGCACGCGGGCGGACACCGGGACGCCGATGGGGAGCTGCTGAATGCGGCCTCCGGGCTGCTCGAAACCTGCCGCGATCGCATGCGCGACCAGACCTTCCACGAGGCACTGGACGCGATCTGGTCGGTGATCCGCCAGGCCAACGCCTATGTCGACCGTCAGGCGCCGTGGGCCCTGATCAAGGAAGACAGGATCCGCACCGGCGCGGTCCTCGCCACTCTGGTCCAGACCATCCGCCGCATCGCGATCATGCTGCAGCCGTTCATGCCGGAATCGTCAGGCCGCATACTCGATCAGCTCTCCGCCGATCCGGAACGCAGGACATTCGCCAATCTCGGCTCGGCCGACAATGTGCCGGTGGGAACCGCGCTGCCCACGCCTAATCCGGTGTTTCCCCGAGTCCAGGAGGAGACCGCCGGGGAGGCGTCCGCCTGATGCTGGTCGACAGCCACTGCCATCTCGATTTCGACGCATTCGACGGGGACCGGGCCGAGGCTCTGGAGCGTGCGGCCGCCGCCGGCGTCGGTCGCGTCGTGACGATCTGCACCAGGCTGACTGAGTTCGAACGGGTGAGGAGGCTGGCGCGACACCACGGGAATGTCGACTGCTCCGTCGGCATCCATCCGCACAACGTGGAGGACGAGGGAATCGTGGAGACCGCGCGCCTGGTCGCGCTTGCCGCCGGGCCCGAGGTCGTCGGCATCGGCGAGACCGGCCTCGACTTCTATTACGACCACAGCCCGCGCGAGGATCAGCGTGCCAGCTTCCGCAACCACGTAGCCGCCGCTCGCGAGACCGGCCTGCCGGTGATCGTCCATACGCGCGACGCCGATGACGAGACCGCGTCAATCCTCTCGGAAGAGATGGAGGAGGGGGCCTTTTCCGGGGTCATCCACTGCTTCAGCGCCGGTCCCGCGCTAGCCGATACCGCGCTCGGGCTCGGGCTTTACATCTCCTTTTCCGGCATCGTCACGTTCAAGAAATCGGACGAGCTGCGCCGGATCGCCGCGAAGGTTCCGCCGGATCGCATATTGATCGAGACCGACGCGCCCTATCTCGCGCCCGTGCCCAGGCGGGGAAAGCGCAACGAGCCCGCCTTCGTTGTCCATACCGCTGCCGCGATCGCTGCGGTGAAGGGCGTCGATGTTGAAGAGATTTCGCAACAAACCACGGATAACTTCTTCCGATTGTTCAGCAAATCGGCTGTCCGCGCCGGTCGATGAAGATCACCGTCCTCGGCTGCGGCAGCTCCCAGGGCGTGCCAATGATCGGCGGCCATTGGGGCGAATGCGATCCCGGCAATCCGCGCAACCGCCGCCGCCGCCCGTCGATCTTCGTCGAATGGGACGGCGTAAACATCCTGGTGGACACTTCGCCCGATCTACGCGACCAGGCCCTCGATGCGGGAATGGATCGGGTCGACGCGGTGCTGTTCACCCATGCTCATGCCGACCACGTCCACGGCATCGACGACCTGCGCGGGATCGCGCGGGGAACCGGGAAGGACATCGACGTCTACGCCGAAAGCGAGGTGCTGGAGGAGATCGTCGGCCGGTTTCCCTACCTGTTCCACGGTACGGGCGGTCCCAGGCGAAACTATCCGCCGTTTCTGCATGCGCGAGTCATGGACGGGCCTTTCGAGATCAACGGACGTCGGGTCGTGCCGTTCGAGCAGGATCACGGGATCTGCCGGTCGACGGGGTTCCGCTTCGGCGACTTCGCTTACTCCACCGACGTGGTGCGGCTGTCCGACGAGAGCCTCGATCTGCTCGACGGTATCGACACCTGGCTCGTCGACTGCCTGCGGCTGCACCGCGCGCACCCGACGCACGCGCACTGGCCGGTGACCAGCGCCTGGCTCGACCGCGTGGCGCCGCGGTGCGCGGTCCTGACGCACATGAATCATCACGCGGACTACGAGACGATGAGAACGGCCACGCCCGACGATGTCGAGCCGGCTCATGACGGAATGCTGATTGAAGTGCCATAAGATATATTATGCGACAAAGAGCAACCGGTGAGATGGGGATGCGGCCCATGGACGATAGCGCCGACTCGGTGAACCCCACCCCTATCGAGGCACTTCTGGCGTTGATGACCCGGCTCAGGGACCGCGAGAACGGCTGTCCGTGGGATGCGGTTCAGACCTACGCGACGATCGCGCCGTACACGATCGAGGAAGCCTACGAGGTCGCGGATGCGATCGCCCGGGACGATCTCGCCGCGCTCGAGGAGGAACTCGGCGACCTTCTCCTGCAGGTGGTCTTCCACGCCGAGATGGCGCGCGAAGCGGGCGCGTTCGATTTCCATTCGGTCGCGCGCGGGATCGCCGAGAAGATGTACCGTCGTCATCCGCACGTCTTCGGCGATGCGTCGAAGGACGGCGACCTGCGGCCCGCCTGGGAGTCGATGAAGGAGCGGGAACGGCGGGACAAGGCCGATGCGAAGGAAGCACCGTCGAGCGCGCTGGACGGGGTTGCGCTCGCCCTTCCCGCCCTGATGCGCGCGCTGAAACTTCAGGAACGCGCGGCCCGCGTCGGTTTCGACTGGCCGGATATGAAATCGACCATGGCGAAGGTCGATGAGGAGCTCGGGGAGCTCAAGCATGCGATCGGGGACGGAATCGACCGGGCCGAGATCGCGGCGGAGATCGGCGACCTGTTGTTCGCCTGCGTCAACGTCGCCCGGCGACTGGGCATCGATCCGGAAGAGGCGCTACGTGGTTGTAACGGAAAATTCGTACGCCGTTTCAACTATGTAGAGGACGGCCTTTCCAAAGAAGGAAAAGTTCCAGAAGACGTGACGCTCGAAGAAATGGACGCGCTCTGGGAAGACGCCAAGACGCGGGAGCGCGCTTAAGCGTCGTCCGGATCAGTCGTCGGTCAGCAGGATCATCAGGCTCGACGTATCGTAACGATTGCCGCCGCGCGCCTGGACGTGCTTGTAGAACTGGTCGACCAGCGCGGTCAGCGGCAGGCGAGAGCCGTTGCGGTCCCCCTCCTCCAGCGCGATGCCGAGATCCTTGCGCATCCAGTCGACCGCGAAGCCGTAATCGTATTTTCCGGCCAGCATCGTCGCCGCCCGATTTTCCATCTGCCAGGACTGCGCGGCGCCGCCCGAGATGACCTCGACCGCGCGTTCGGCGTCGAGCCCCGCCCTGACCGCGAAGTTGAGCCCTTCCGAGAGGCCCTGCACGATCCCGGCTATGCAGATCTGATTGACCATCTTGGTGAGCTGGCCGTTGCCCGCCGCGCCCATGTGGACGATGGTCCGGCCATAGGCGCCCATCACCGGCTCGGCGCGGGCGAACACCGCGTCGTCGCCGCCGACCATGACGGTAAGCACGCCGTTCTCCGCCCCCGCCTGACCGCCCGAGACCGGAGCATCCAGAAAGCCGATACCGGCCTCGGCCGCCGCCGCCGCGACCTCGCGCGCGACGATCGCCGATGTCGTGGTGTGGTCCACGAGCACGGCCCCCTCGCCCATCCCGGCAAGCGCGCCGTCCGGACCCAGGACCACGGCGCGCAGATCGTCGTCGTTGCCGACGCAGGTGAATACGAAATCGGCGCCGCTCGCCGCCTTGGCCGGCGTCGGGCCGCTCGTGCCCCCGTGCTGGCCGGTCCAGCTCTCCGCCTTCGAGGCGGTCCGGTTGTAGACGGTGACGTCATGGCCCCTGGCCGCGAGATGTCCGGCCATCGGAAAGCCCATCACGCCCAGCCCCAGGAATGCGACGGATGCGGTCATCGGATACCCTCTGCCCTTTGTTTTTCGAGAATGCGCGGGATCATAGGGAGTGCCCGAAAGCCGGGCAATCCAGGGCTCACATACCGAGCGATCTCCTGATACGGGGCGCCAGGTCGGACCAGATCCGCTTCGTCGGCGCGAGCAGCAAACCCTCCTGGTCCTTGCGGCCCGGACGGTAGGCGGTGCCGTCCACGCACGCGCTGTAGCCGCCGGCTTCGGCATGCAGGAGCTGTCCGGCCGCGTGGTCCCAGGGCTTGAGGCTGCGGTAGAACGCGAAATGGGTTCGCCCCTCCGCCAGCGCGAGGTAGTCGAAGCCGCAGCACTTGTTGTAGGTGCGCGCCCGGAAGCGGGAACTGAATCCCCTGTCCTTGTTGAGCCGCCATCCGAAGGCACCGGTCATCTCCGAATCCGGCACGGGTCGGGCGACGCGCAGGCGTTTCCCGTCCCGCCAGGCGCCGGCGCCGCGTTCCGCCACCGCGGCGGAACCGGCGATCGGATCGTAGATCCAGCCGGCAACCGTCTCGCCGTCTACCGCCAGCGCCACGATCACCGCGAAACAGGCCTTTCCCTCGGAGAAATTGGCGGTGCCGTCGATCGGGTCGATCACCCAGACGGGACCCGGCCGGTTGAGCGCGTTGAGCGATTCGGGCGCGGTTTCGGAGGCCTCTTCCGCAACGACGCTGGCGCCCGGCTGGATCGCGGAGAGCCCGTCGGACAGCGCCGCCTCCGCCTTTTCGTCCGCCACCGTGACCACGGCGCCTGAGCGCTTCTCCCACGATTCCTTGTCGTCGAGGGAGCGGAAGCGCGGAAGGATCTCGGCTTCGGCGACGGCGCGCATCAGCCGGGTGACGGCGTCTATATCGACCTTCACGGGAACACTTGGGACGTTCGGCGATAGCGCGAGGGTTAGTGCGATGGCGGCGTCTTGGCAAACAAATAAGGAAGGGCCGCCGGAGCGGCCCTTCCCTACCCTACGCCCGGCCGATACCCGCGGCCGGCTCGAAAAGACAGCTACATCATGCCGCCCATGTCGCCCATGCCGCCCGGCGGCATTGCCGGAGCGGCCTTGTCCTCGGGCTTCTCCGCCACCATCGCTTCGGTGGTGATCAGCAGCCCGGCGACGGAAGCCGCACCCTGGACGGTCGCCCGCACGACCTTGGTCGGGTCGATGATGCCGGCCTTGACCAGGTCGGTGTACTCGCAGGCCGCGGCATCGAAGCCGTAATTGGCGGCCTTCGATTCCAGCAGCTTGCCGGCCACGACCGAGCCCTCGAAACCGGCGTTCTCGGCGATCTGCCGGAGCGGTGCCTGCAGGGCGCGGCGCACGATCTCGACGCCTGCCTGCTGGTCGGGATTGTCGAGCTTGACCTTGGCAAGCCCCTGCGAGGCGTGCAGCAGGGCGGTGCCGCCGCCGGCGACGATGCCCTCCTCGACCGCGGCGCGGGTCGAGTTCATCGCATCCTCGACGCGGTCGCGCTTCTCCTTCACTTCCACCTCGCTCGCCCCGCCGACGCGGATCACCGCGACACCGCCGGCGAGCTTGGCGAGCCGTTCCTGCAGCTTCTCGCGGTCGTAGTCGGACGAAGTCTCGTCGATCTGCGCCCTGATCTGGCCGCAGCGCCCGGAGATGTCGCCCTTCTTGCCGGAACCCTCGACGATGGTGGTCTCGTCCTTGGTGATCGAGATCTTCTTGGCGCTGCCCAGCATGTCGAGGCTGACATTCTCGAGCTTGATCCCGAGATCCTCCGACACCACCTGGCCGCCGGTGAGGATCGCGATGTCCTCCAGCATCGCCTTGCGGCGATCGCCGAAGCCGGGCGCCTTGACGGCCGCCACCTTGAGGCCGCCGCGCAGACGGTTGACGACCAGCGTCGCCAGGGCCTCGCCCTCGACATCCTCTGCGATGATCAGCAGCGGACGTCCCGACTGAACGATCGACTCGAGCAGCGGCAGCATCGACTGAAGACCGGAGAGTTTCTTCTCATGCAGCAGGATGAAGGGATTCTCCAGGTCCGCGAGCATCTTCTCGGCGTTGGTGATGAAGTAGGGCGAAATGTAGCCGCGATCGAATTGCATGCCCTCGACCACGTCGAGCTCGGTCGCGAGGCTCTTCGCCTCCTCGACCGTGATCACGCCTTCCTGACCGACCTTCTGCATCGCATCGGCGATCATGTTGCCGATCTCGCGCTCGCCATTGGCCGAAACGGTGCCGACCTGGGCGATCTCTTCCTCGGTCTTCACCTTCTTCGAACGTTTCTGGACGCTCCCAACGACCTCTTCCACCGCGACGTCGATACCGCGCTTGAGGTCCATCGGGTTCATGCCCGCGGCCACCGACTTGAGACCTTCCCTGACGATCGCCTGGGCCAGAATGGTTGCGGTCGTGGTGCCGTCGCCCGCGTCGTCATTGGTCTTCGACGCGACCTCGCGCACCATCTGCGCGCCCATGTTCTCGAACTTGTCCTCGAGCTCGATCTCCTTGGCGACGGTCACGCCGTCCTTGGAGATGCGGGGTGCGCCGAACGCCTTGTCGAGAACGACGTTGCGGCCCTTGGGCCCGAGCGTCACCCTGACCGCGTCGGCCAGGACGTCGATGCCACGGAGCATCCGCGTCCGCGCATCGGTGTCGAATTTGACTTCCTTGACTGCCATGATCCGCTCCGCTTACTCGATGATGCCCATGATGTCGGATTCCTTCATGATGAGGAGATCCTGACCATCGATTTTCACCTCCGTGCCGGACCACTTGCCGTAGAGGATCCGGTCGCCCGCCTTGACGTCGAGCGCGGTGATCTTGCCGTCTTCGGAGCGCGCTCCGTTTCCGGCGGCGACGATCATTCCCTCCATCGGCTTTTCCTTGGCCGTGTCGGGAATGATGATGCCGCCGGCCGTTTTCTCCTCGGCATCCAGCGGCTCAACCAGCACACGATCGTGCAGTGGCCTGAGTTTCAT
Organism: Alphaproteobacteria bacterium; assembly: GCA_965202835.1. Lineage (GTDB taxonomy): Bacteria > Pseudomonadota > Alphaproteobacteria > MPNO01 > MPNO01 > MPNO01. Next base: position 1,198,398 of record CBDBCA010000006.1, read on the forward strand.
CTATTACCTCCTGACTGGTCGAATGTTCCAGCGTCGCGGCTCTGCGCACCGCGCGACCCCGATGCCGGATGAACAGGGAAGAGCGCCAACACTGTTAGCACTCTCGCCCACTGAGTGCCAGCTATTTAGGGATTCGACCGACGGGTGTCAATGACCTTCGGACGTCGTGCTTGCTCCGGTGCCCGAATTCAGGTCTTGCCCCGGTCGAGACGTTCGAAACGCCCGAGATCGGCCGGATCGAGCCCCACCCGCACATGCGCCCGAAGCCCGTCATCCGTGCGGCTGAGCACCTCCCCGTACCGGTAGAGCCAGGCGAGCCGCGCACCGTCCGCCAGATCCACTTCGAGGTCGACGATCCTTCGCCGGGATCCGAACGCGGCATCCAGCCGGTGGATCAGCCCGTCGACCCCCTCGCCCGTCAGCGCCGAAACCGGGACCGCGTCGTTCTTCCCGCCGCTCCCGCCGGGCAGGACGGCGCGTTCTCCGGCGGCGAGCTTGTCGATCTTGTTGTGCACTTCCAGAAGAATTCCGTTGCCGGTGTCGATTTCAAGCTGTTCCAGCACATCGTCGACGTCCCGGCATTGCGCATCGCTGTCCGGGTGGGCGACATCGCGGACGTGGACGATCAGATCGGCATCGCGTACTTCTTCCAGCGTCGCACGGAATGCGGCGATCAGCATCGTCGGCAGCTGCGAAACGAACCCGACCGTATCCGACAGAATGATTCGCCGCCCCGAAGGCAGGTCGAGCCCCCGCATGGTCGGGTCGAGCGTCGCGAACAGGAGATCCTCGGCGGCGACCTCGGAATCGGTGAGCCTGTTGAACAACGTCGACTTGCCGGCGTTGGTATAGCCGACCAGCGCGGCTACCGGGTACGGGACCCTGCGCCGCGCGGCGCGATGCAGACCCCTCGTCCGCTTCACCGTGTCGAGCTCGCGGCGGATTCGCGTGATCCGCTCGTCGATCTGGCGCCGGTCGGCCTCGATCTGGGTTTCGCCGGGACCGCCCATGAATCCGCGGCCGCCGCGCTGGCGCTCAAGATGGGTCCAGCTTCTCACCAGCCGGCTCCGCTGGTAGGTCAGGTGCGCGAGTTCCACTTGGAGAACGCCTTCCCGGGTACTGGCGCGCGCGCCGAAGATCTCGAGGATCAGGCCGGTACGATCGATGACCTTGCGGTGCCACGCGCGCTCGAGATTGCGCTGCTGGACCGGCGTGAGCGCCGCATCCACGCAGACGAGGTCGGCCTCCCGCGCCTCGACCGTCTCGGCGAGGGCGTCCACGATCCCGGCGCCGAAATAGGTCGAGGGACGCCGCCGGGACAGCGCGATCCTGCCGGCGTGCACGACCTCCAGCCCGATCGCCCCGGCAAGCCCCACCGCCTCGTCGAGCCTGGCATCGGGGGTTCGCGAATCTCCGCCGGGGCTCTTCGCGTGCGGATGGACGACGACGGCGCGTCCGGTCTCCGTCGCGCCGTTCGTTCCGTTCGGGCTATTCGGCGGCGTGTTCGGCCTCACGCTTCTCGTCATAGAGCTGTATCGGCGCGACCGGCATCACCGTCGATATGGCGTGCTTGTAGACAAGCTGAGAGTGGCCGTCCCGCCGCAGCAAGACGCAGAAATTGTCGAACCAGGTCACTATGCCCTGCAATTTGACGCCGTTGACCAGAAAGACGGTGACCGGCGTCTTGTTCTTCCTGATGTGGTTGAGGAACGTATCCTGGAGATTTTGGGGTTTTTCCGATGACATCTTGGGTCCCGCTCTCTTCGAGTCTTGAATTCGAACCGTTGACGGCGCGGCGTGGCGTGCACGCCTCACCAACACACACAAGCGGGGGGATGATTACCGCAAAACCCACGGCGAGAAAATAACCCGGATCACAGATCTTCGACGTGCCGGCGGAGGTCGGTACAGCGGGCGAAATGCGCATCGGGAGGATATTCCCCGAATTCCGCGCACCGCGGCGGCTCTTTCCGAACGAGTATCCCTGTACAACCGGCGTTGTGCGCGCACTCGAGGTCGATCGCCGTATCCCCGACGAACCAGACATCCGCGCCGCGCGCGACCCCGCTCCCCGACAACGCCAGATCGACCGGCTCGGTCGCCGGCTTGTCGCGCCGGGCATCGGTCGCCCCAACCAGACGGAAGAAATAGCCGGCCCAGCCGAGATGGTCGGCCTCCCGCCGCAGATTCCGGCCCATCTTGTTGCTGACCACGCTGAGACAGATCCCGCGCCCGGCAAGCGCGGCGACGAGTTGCTCCGCCCCGTCGCACACCGCGAGCCGCTCGAGATGTATGGCGTCGAAACGCCGGTAGAAGATCGCGCGCGCCTCTTCCCAGCGCGAACCGAACATCGCCGGAAAGGCCTCGCGCATCGATCGCCGCACCCGCTCCCGCGTCTCCTCGATCGACCAGGGCTCGTGGCCCATGGCCGCGAGCGTGGCGTTCATCGAATCGTGAATCACCGGCCATGTATCGACCAGGGTGTTGTCCCAGTCGAATATCACCGCGCGCGGAAGGCGGTCGATCACGCTCATCTGCGCGCTCAGAAATAGTCCGGACGCACCGAGAACAACCGTTCGACGTGCTTGATCGCGTTCCTGGCGACGAACATGACGATCCGATCGCGGGTGCGCAGCACGGTGGAAGCGCGGGGTATCACCACCTTGCCGTCGCGAACGATGGCGCCGATGAGCACCTCCGAAGGCAAACCGGCGTCCCGGATGGCGTGCCCGGCGAGATCCGAAGATTCGTGGAGATCGGCTTCCATGATCTCGCCGATTCCCTGGGGCAGAGCATGCACCGCGCGGATGCGTCCGCGCCGGACGTGCTGGAGGATGGTCGAAACGGTGATCGCGTGGGGGTTGACGACGACATCGACACCGAGCGTGCTGATGAGCGGGGCATAGTTCATGTTGTTGATCAGGGTGACCGCCCGGCCCGCGCCGTGCCGCTTGGCGAGAAGCGAGGCGAGCACGTTGGTTTCGTCGTCGTTGGTCACCGCGACGATTGCCTCCGCGGTCGGTACATTTGCTTCGTTGAGGATTTCCGGATCGAGCGCGTCGCCGTTGAGCACCGTCACGCCGGCGAGCCCGACGGCGGCCCGCTCCGCCTGGCTCTTGCTGGCCTCGATGATCTTGGCGTTGACCGAGGGATGTTCGTCATGGATCAAGCCGGCGAGGAAGCGGCCGACATGGCCGGCGCCCGCGATCACCATTCTCCTGATCTCCGGCTCCTCGTGTCCGAACACGGCCATCGCCCGGCCGACGTGATCGTTGTCGGCGATGAAATAGACTTCGTCGCCGGCCAGCATCTGATCGTCGGCCGTCGGCACCAGCGTGGCGTCTCCCCGGTTGATGCCGACCACGACGATGTTGAGCTCCGGAAAGATCCCGGTGAGTTGACGTAGAGGCGTGTTGATCACCGGACAATCGTCGCCGCAGCGCACCGCGATAGCCCGCACCATGCCGTCGGCGAGCGAGATGGAGTCGATAGCGCCGGGAACGAACAGGCGGCGCAGGATCGCGCGGGCGACTTCCATCTCGGGAGAAATTATGACGTCGATCGGCATATGGTCGCGGCTGAAGAGGTCCGCCCAGATCTGTTGCAAGTAGGACTGGGCGCGTATGCGCGCGATCTTGGTCGGGACGTCGAACAGCGAATGGGCCACCTGGCAGGCCACCATGTTGACCTCGTCCGCCTGGGTGACCGCGATGATCATGTCGGAATCGCCCGCCGCCGCGCGTTCGAGCACGTCGGGATGGGAAGCGAAGCCGACCAAGGTGCGAACGTCGAGCGAGTTCCCCACCTGGCGCGAAAGGTCTTCCGACTGATCGATCACGGTCACGTCGTTGCCTTCGGACGCCAGCTGGCGCGCGATGTGGTAGCCGACCTGGCCGGCACCGCAGACGATCGCCTTCATCGGACTTGCTTCCGACCCTCTTGGCCGGGCTGGGTCTTGGGAATGCTCAAGCTTCGGCCTATAGCGCCTTGCCGCCCGCCGTCACACCGAGTGTCTTGAGCTTGCGATGCAGGGCGGAGCGCTCCATCCCGACAAACTGTGCCGTGCGCGAGACATTACCTCCGAACCGGTCGACCTGGGCCACCAGGTATTCCCGCTCGAATCTCTCTCTCGCCTCGCGGAGCGGCAGACCCATCAATTCGGTGCCGTTGACCCCGCGCAGCGGATCGGGCGTCGTGGCGACGATGTCGGGCGGAAGCATGTCGGACCGGACCGGCTCGGACGCCGTCCCGGGCGCCATGATCAGGACCCATTCGGCCACGTTGCGCAGTTGGCGCACGTTTCCGGGCCAGTCATAGGCCTGCAGCGCCGCCAGCGCGTCTTCGGCAAGGTCACGGCAGGGCACGCCGCCGCCGGCCGCGGCGCGTTCGGCGAAATGGCGGAACAGGAGCGGAATGTCGTCGCGGCGTGACGACAGCGGCGGGACCTCGATCGGCACCACGTTGAGTCGGTAGTAGAGATCCTGGCGAAACCGGCCCGCCGCCATCTCGCTCACCAGATTGCCGCTGGTGGTCGCGATAACCCTGACGTCGACGGCGATACTGGTTGCCCCTCCGACGCGGACGAAGGACTGCTCCTGCAGGACGCGAACGATCTTGCCCTGGGTCTCGAGCGGCATGTCGGCGACCTCGTCGAGCAGGAGCGTACCCCCGTGGGCTTGTTCGAAGGTTCCGAGATGGGGGGCGGCGCCGTTCCGGACTTCGGAGCCGAAGAGTTCCCTTTCCATGCGATCGGGCGCCATCGTGGCGCAGTTGAGCACCATGAAGGGGCCATCGCGACGGCGCGAGCACGCGTGCAGCGCGCGGGCGGCGACTTCCTTGCCGGAACCGGACGGACCCGTGATCAGGACTCGGCTTCCCGTCGGTCCCACGCGATCGATCACGCTCTTCAACTGGCCTATCGATTGCGAAACGCCGATCATCGGCCAGTCCGCGCCGGCGCGCTCGCGGAGCTCGGCGTTCTCCCGCTCCAGCCGTGCCGCGTCGACCGCACGTCTGGCGGTCAACACCAGACGGTCCGACTGTACGGGCTTCTCCACGAACTCGTACGCGCCGAGCTTGATCGCCTTGACCGCGGTTTCGATGGTTCCGTGCCCGCTGATCATCACCACGGGGATTTCCGGGTACTGCGCCTTCAGGATCTTCAGCAGCTCCAGCCCGTCGCGATCGTTTTCGCGCAACCAGATGTCGAGGATCACCAGGTGCGGTCGTCGTTCCTCGATCAATTCCAGCGCCGCGACGGTGTCCGCGGCGGTTCGGCATCGATACCCTTCGTCCTCCAGGGTATCGGCGATTGTCTTGCGGATGTCCGCCTCGTCGTCGACGACGAGGATTTCAACCTGCACCGCTGGGTCCCCCGGACAGTTCGTGGCCGGCTGAGCCCGTCAGACTGCCACCCTGCCCTTCCTTTGGGAAGACCAGACGGGCGCGCGTACCGCCGCCGGGCAACGCTTCCAGCGTGACGTCGCCGTTGTGGTCTTCCATGATTTTCTTGACGATAGCCAGCCCGAGCCCGGTGCCTTTCTCGCGTGTCGTCACATAGGGTTCCGTCAACCGCTCGGGGGCGCCATCGGGAAGGCCGCGCCCGTTGTCCTCGACCGCGACCGCGACGAGGCCCTCCTGCTCCTCGACCGAGACTTCGATTCGACCCTTCTCCGCTTTCCCGGTACGAGCCTGTACCGCCTCCACCGCGTTCTTCAGCAGGTTCGACAGCGCTCGTGCCACAAGACCGCCGTCGCACTTCACGATCGACGCATCCTCGGGCAGGGTTGCCTCGAAGGCAATTTCCGGGTGTGCCTCCCTGTAGAGCGCGAGTTCGACGCGGCACAGGTCGCCAACATTGTTCGGCGCGAAGACGGCCGATGGCATGCGTGCGAAGTCGGAGAACTCATCGACCATCCTTCCTATGTTCCCGACCTGGCGAATGATGGTCTCGGTGTAGTCGTCGAAAGATCTGGGATCGCTGCTGATTTCGCCGAGATATTTTCTGCGCAGCCGCTCGGCGGAAAGTTGAATCGGAGTCAGCGGGTTCTTGATCTCGTGCGCGATTCGGCGGGCGACGTCCGACCAGGCGGCTTTTCGCTGGGCGGCGAGCAGTTCGGTGATATCGTTGAAAGTGACCACGAAGCCGACAATCGCGTCGTCCTTCACATCGGCGGTAACGCGAACGGACAGGGTTCTGGCGCTTTCGCCGCGGCTCAGCCGGATCTCCGACTCGGCCATTCGGTGCGGCCGAACCCTTGCTTTCTCGAGCAGTTCGCTGACGTGCGGGACCAGAATCGCAAGGGATTCTCCCAGGTTCTTGTCGAGATCCCGGGAAAGCAATTCGGAAGCGAGTCGGTTGGCCACGTTGACCCGGCCCCAACGGTCGAGCCCCACGACCCCCGCGGAGACGCCGGACAGTACGGTTTCGATGAAGTGGCGCCTGGTGTCGAGTTGACGGTTCGCTTCGAGAAGTTCGTCCCGCTGCGTTTCCAGCTGGCCGGTCATCCGGTTGAATGCGTTGGTCAGTGAGCCGATTTCATCGCGGTCCCCGCTTTCCTCGACCCTGGTGGACAGGTCGCCGCCCCGCACACGTTCCGCCGCCGCCGCGAGCGCGGTTACGGGCCCCGCCAGCCGGGTCGCGAAAGTAAGGCCGGCCCAGGTTGCCGCCATGAGAAGGAGCAGGGCCACGAGCACGAACATCGTTGCGAAGGTAATTTCGAAAGTGTGCCGTTGACCTTCGAGAGATTGATATTCGGCGACCGCCTTCCGCGTACGGGCGATGTGGTCGAGGACGCGGGGCTCGACAAAACGACTGACATACAGAAATGCGTCGATCGTGCCGTCGAGCCTGACGATCGCACGCATCCGGTCTTCCGAGCCGCTGGCGAGTACCACCACTTCGCCCTGCTGCACCTTGTCCATCGCCGCAGGCGGTATCGGCGCGACGTCGAGCACGAAGCTCAGGCTCCATCGCGCGATTATCCGGCCGGTGCCGTCGAAGACGTAGGCCTCGCTCAAATTTCGCAGCAAACCCTGTGCCGCCATCATTTCGTTGAATTTGGTGGGTTCGGCCCATAGCCGCGGTGCGGCCCGATTGACGTCCCGCGCAATGGCCAGAATGTCTCCCCGGATCACCTTCTGGTGCTCCCGCAGATAGGATTCGGCCACGATCGAGGCTTCGTTGAGGGCGGTCTGGACGCGGTCGCTGAACCACGCCTGGACGCCAAGGCTGAAGAAAATCGCCGAGAAGACGGACACGATGATCGCGGGGACCAGAGCGATCAGACTGAACCAGAGCACGAGCCGGCTGTGCAGCTTCGAACCGAGGGATCCCCGCTTGCGCGCGATCCAAATCCGGGCAACCCGGCCGGCGACGATCGCGCCGAGCGCGAGGAAAAGCACGAGATCGACGTTGAGAAGGATCAGCAGCGCGCGGGGATCGGCGCTGAACGGCAGCCAGCCCGATAGCGCGGCATAGGTGACAAGCGCGGAACCCAGCGACGCAACCGCGAGCACCACGGCCGCCCTTCGCCCGAGCCGGTACCGTCCCGCCCAATCGACAAGCCGGGCGGCCCCGGGCGCATCCAGTGCCGCCGATTTATTCGCCATCTCGCGCCGAACCGGTTAACCGCTCCTGCCGGGCGGGTTCATCTTATGCCCCGCACGACATCGATGTCGAGGTTGCGGATTTTCTTCCTCAACGTGTTGCGGTTCAGCCCGAGCAACGCGGCGGCCTTGAGCTGGTTGCCGCGCGTTGCACGGAGCGCATGGGTAATCAGCGATCTCTCCACCTCGCGCAGGACCCGGCCGTGCAGCCCGGGTCCGGGCAGCCCGGGGGCATGGGCCTCGAAATACCGCGCGAGGTGCGCTCCCACGGCACGGGACAGGCTGTCAGGTCCGTCCGCCGATCCTGCCCCCAAATCTTCGAGGACACGTTCGATCGCGACCAGCAGGCCGTCCCCCTGGGAAGGCGGCGGGGCGTGGCGTGTCGGAATCGGGAATTGTGCCGGCGCGTCGCCCCCCAATACCACGATCGGGATTTGCGGCCGTCTTCGCCTGACCGAATCGACGATTCGGCTACCGACAAGCGACAGCATCTCCGCATCCACCACCGCGATACCGCCGGATCCCGATTCGAGCGCGTGAACCAACGCGTCGCCGGTCGGAGCGAACAGCAGCGCGTATCCTGCTTCCTCAAGGACGCGCCGGGCTTCCCCGTCCGAACTCGCCAACACGATCGCCGGCACGCTCATGCGGCCATGGCGGTTGCGCCCACCATTCCGAAGAACTTCGAAATCTCCGAACGGACATCGTTCGGTTCGGCGATCGCATTGACCGCCGCGCGAAAGGCGGCGCCCCCGGGGAAGCACTTCGCGTACCAACCAAGGTGCTTGCGCGCCATGCGAACGCCGGTCACCGGTCCATAGTGCTCGATCATCGCATCGAAATGATCGCGCGCGATGGCGCCGCGCCGTGTCGCGGGCGGATTGGGCAAGCGCGTTCCCGAACGGAGATAGGCGATCGTCTGCCTCAAGAACCACGGCCTTCCGCAGGCGCCTCGTCCGATCATCACCCCGTCCGCGTTCGAGGCCATCAGCGCGGCCCGCGCGTCTTCGAGAGTGACGATATCTCCGTTGACGATCACCGGAACGGATACCGCCTCTTTCACCCTGGCCACGAATCCCCAGTCGGCATGGCCGGTGTAAAGCTGCGTTCTCGTCCGGCCGTGAACGGTGATCATCCGGACGCCGCAATCCTCGGCGATGGCAGCAAGACGCGGCGCGTTGAGATGGTCGTCGTCCCATCCCATGCGCATTTTGAGGGTGACCGGACGGTCGACCGCGGCCACCACCGCGCGAACGATCCGAGCCGCGTGGACCTCGTCGCGCATCAGGGCCGAGCCGCACATCCTTTTGACGACCTTCTTCACCGGGCAGCCCATATTGATGTCGATGACGGCGGCTCCGCGTTCCGCGGCGATGCGTGCGGCCTCGGCCATGACCGCGGGGTCGTAGCCCACCAGCTGGACCGCCATCGGAAATTCCTCGGCGCAATCGGTGGCGATCTTGCGGGACCCATCCACCTGGCGAACCATCGCTTCGCCGGCGATCATTTCCGAGAACACCATCCCGGCCCCCCAGCTCTTGACCAGGCGGCGGAACGGCAGGTCGCTGACCCCCGACATCGGTGCGAGGAACACCGGATCCTCGATCTCGACGGGACCGATCTCGATGGGAGCGAAGGCGGACATGGGGCCTCGAGTGACCGGGACCGGAGAACTATACCACCCCCGCCGTGCGTGAACATTGCGAAGCCCGCCGCCGAGCTTGGCAATCGATTCCGGGACGATTAGGGTTTCCGCGCAAATCGCACGGATACGACATGTCACGCTGCGTCGCTCTGATCCTCGCCGGCGGTCGCGGCACCCGCCTCGGCGCGGAGCTTCCCAAGCAATACCTCTCGCTCGGCGAGGATGTTCTGTTGCGCCATGCCGTGCGCGGTTTCGTGGACCATCCGGAGGTCGACGATGTGCGCGCGGTTATCGGCGCGGACGATCGCGAGAACTGCGATGCGGCGCTGGCGGGGCTGGAAGTGCTGGAGCCGGTGACCGGCGGCGTCAGTCGCCAGGAATCGGCGCGCCTCGGCCTGGAAAGCCTGGTCGGGATCGCACCCGATACCGTGCTTATCCATGACGCGGCCCGCCCGTTCGCCGACGCCCCGACGATCACCCGCACGCTCGCGGCGCTGGAGACCCATCCGGCGGCGTTGCCCGCGGTGGCGGTCAGCGACACCCTGAAACGGGAACGGACCGGCAAGGGAACGCCGCTGGTCGGCCGAACGGTGGACCGGTCCGGATTGTGGCGGGCGCAGACGCCGCAGGGCTTTCGTTTCCCGGAGATCCTCGCCGCCCACCGCACCGCGGCGGGGCTCGAATTGACCGACGACGCCGCTGTCGCCGAGCACGCCGGGCTGGACGTGGCCCTGGTCCCCGGCAGCGAGGCGAACGTCAAGGTCACCACCGAAGAGGATCTGGAACGGGCGCGGCGCTGGCTCGTGGGGAGGCGGTTCGATCTCAGGACAGGCACGGGATTCGACGTCCACGGCTTCGGCGAGGGAGACGCGGTGACGTTGTGCGGAGTGGACATCCCGCACGATCGGGCTCTGGCCGGACACTCGGACGCGGATGTCGGAATGCATGCGCTCACCGACGCACTGCTCGGCGCGATCGCCGAAGGCGACATCGGTATCCACTTCCCGCCATCGGACCCGCGGTGGCGCGGCGAGCCGTCCAGGACCTTCCTGCGCCGGGCGGCGGAAATGGTTCGGAGCCGGGGGGGGGCGATCGTCAATCTCGACCTTACCCTGATCTGCGAACGTCCGAGGATCGCTCCCCATCGCGACGCCATGATCGGCCACATCGCCGAGACGCTCGGGATCGAGCCCGCAAGGGTCAGCATCAAGGCAACCACGACCGAGGGTTTGGGCTTCACCGGTCGCGGCGAAGGGATCGCCGCGCAAGCCATCGCCACCGTTCGCCTGCCGGTTTGAGCACGCCATGCAGGGTTCCGCGGACAGGCGCGCCCCCTACTCTCCCCCGTGGCGCGACGCGCCCACCTTCGTCGCGACCCTTGGCGGAACCGGGTTGCTGCCCCGCGCGCCCGGAACCTGGGGATCGCTCGCCGCGTTGCCGGTCGCCTGGTTCGTCCTCGATGGTCTCGGGCCACTCGCTCTGGGTATCGTCGCGGCCTTGACATTCTTTCTTGGATGGTGGGTATCGGCGGACGTGATCAGGCGGACCGGCGACGACGATCCCGGCTCCATTGTCATTGACGAGTTCGCGGGCCAGCTCACCGCGCTGATCTCCGCATCGACGGAGCTGTGGCAGTTCGCGCTCGCCTTTGTCCTGTTTCGCCTCGCCGACATCGCCAAGCCCTGGCCGGTCTCATGGGCGGATCGCGAGATCAAGGGCGGGCTGGGCGTCATGACCGATGACATCCTGGCCGGGCTTTATGCGCTGGCGGGGCTGTGGGTTGCCAGGGAGGTGCTGGCGTGAACGAGGAAATTGTCCGCGCATCCGGGGCATTGCTGGAGCGCTGTCGCGATGCGGGTTTGATGGTGGCGACCGTGGAGTCCTGCACGGGTGGGCTTCTGGCGGGCGCCCTCACCTCGGTCGCCGGCTCTTCCGACGTCGTCGAACGCGGCCTCGTGACCTATACGAACGAAGCCAAGATGGAGCTCGCTTCGGTGCCTCGGCGGCTGATCGACACTCACGGCGCGGTCAGCGAACCGGTCGCCCGGGCCATGGCGGAAGGCGGGATCGCCAACAGCCGCGCCGACATCGCCGTCGGGATCACCGGAGTGGCGGGACCCGGCGGCGGAACGGAGTCCAAGCCGGTCGGTCTCGTCCACATCGCCGCCGCGCGCCGGGGCGGTAGCACGCTCCACCGGCGCTACCTGTTCCCGGGGGACCGGACGACGATTCGCGAAGCCTCCGTGCTCGCCGCCATTCGCTTGATCGGACGCCTCGTAGAGTGACGCGCCGTCGCGTCCTCGGCGTCGACTTTTCCGGCGCGCGCCACGCGGGCGATCACATCTGGATTGCTGTCGGGACACAGAACGGGGGCCGGCTGTCGCTGGAGAGCTGCCGGCCGGCGCGCGGATTGCCGGGCGGCGGGCGGGACCGCCGATCCGCGCTTGCGGCGCTGAACGCCTTCCTGGAGAGCGAACGCCGCGCCGCCGCCGGGCTCGATTTTCCTTTCGGCCTGCCAAGACCCCTGGTCACGGAGAGACGGTGGGAAGACTTCGTGCGCGCCTTTCCCCGGCGCTATCCCGACGCCGAATCGTTCCGCGCGGCCTGCCGGCGCGCGGCGGCGGGGCGCGAGTTGAAACGGCGCACGGATGTGGAGGCGCGGGTGCCGTTCTCCGCCTACAACCTGAGGCTTTACCGGCAGACGTATTTCGGGATCGCCGAGGTCCTGCTGCCGTTGCTGAATTCAGCTGCCGCGAGCGTCGTTCCGATGCAGCCGCCCGCGTCCGGCAAGGTCCTTCTGGCGGAAATCTGCCCAGCCTCTTTGCTCAAGCGTCTGGGCCTCTACATGCCATACAAGGGACAGGGCAGCCATCTGCGAGATGCGCGTGCTGAAATCGTAAGATCATTTTATAACAGTGGATTATTAAATGATATTGAGAAAAGAATTTACAATAAGATCATTGGGGATCCGGGCGGCGACGCCCTCGATGCAGTTCTCGCGGCGATTGCCACGGCAAACCTGCCCCGATTGCACCGGCCCACACACGATCCCGTCGAGCGGGTCGAAGGCAGGGTCTATTTCTGAACCGAGGGCGCGACCCTTCTGTGGATTCCTGCCCCGACGCGGCTTCCGTTGCCGTAGAGAGAATCCGCGCGGGCCACGAAGGCGGCGACACTGCGGCGGACCACCTCGTTGAAGAGCGGCCCCATGATCTTGCGCAGCAGTACCGATCTGAACTCGAAATCGATCGAGAAATCGATCAGGCAACCCTCGTCCGCGGGACTGAATTTCCAACAGCTGTTGAGATAGCGAAACGGCCCGTCGAGATAGACGATATCGATGCGTTCGACCGGATCGAGCGTCACCCGGGACCTGAAGCTTTCGCTCACCATCTTGAAGCCGACCCTCAGGTCGGCATGGAGCACGTTTTCTTCCCGCTTGTAGATCCTGCAGCCGGTGCACCAGGGCAGAAAGGAGGGGTAGCTCTCGACATCGGCGACCAGACCGAAAATCTGAGCCGGTTCGTAGGCGGCGTAGCGGACTTCGGCATGACTCGGCATGGGGTCAGTCCGGTACCCCGGTCTGCCGCGCATGGCGCGCCGACCGGAGCGCCTCGAAATCCCGGTCGGCGTGGTAGGAAGAGCGGGTCAGCGGGGTGGCGGAAACCATCAGAAACCCCCGGCCCTTGGCCGTCGCCGCCAGGCCTTCGAACTCTTCCGGGGTCCAGAAACGGTGGATCGCGTGGTGCTTGGGCGTCGGCTGGAGGTATTGGCCGATGGTCAGGAAATCGACGTCGGCGGAGCGCAGGTCGTCCATCACCTGCTGGACCTCCTCCCGGCTTTCGCCGAGCCCCACCATCAATCCCGACTTGGTGAACATCGCCGGGTCGAGCTGCTTCACCCGGTCGAGCAGTTTCAGCGAATGGAAATACCGCGCCCCCGGCCGCACCGACGGGTAGAGCCTCGGCACGGTTTCGAGGTTGTGGTTGTAGACGTGGGGCCGGGCCTCGACCACCTGTTCGATGGCGCCGTCCTTCCTGAGAAAATCCGGGGTCAGGACTTCGATCGTGGTCTCCGGGTTGAGTTGCCGGATGCTGCCTATGACGCGCGCGAAATGTTCCGCGCCACCGTCGTCGAGGTCGTCGCGGTCGACCGAGGTGATGACGACGTGCCGCAATCCCAGCCGCGCGACCGCCTCGGCGACCCGCGCGGGCTCGTCCGGATCGACGCGGTCCGGGATCCCAGTAGCGACGTTGCAGAACGCGCAGGCCCGTGTGCAGACGCTCCCCAGGATCATCATCGTCGCATGGCGCTTGGCCCAGCACTCGCCGATATTCGGGCAGGCGGCCTCTTCGCACACGGTCGCCAGACCGAGATCGCGCACTATCTTCCTTGTCTCGCCATAGGCAGGCGAAACCGGCGCCCTGACCCGTATCCAGGGGGGTTTGCGGGGGATCGGGTTGTCCTTCCGCCCGATTTTCTCCGGATGGCGGACTGTCGCGATCTGGCTGGTGCTGGTCATCGCAAGGACATGTGCTCCCGACCGGCTGAACCTAGAAATGAAGTGCCCGCCCGTAAGCGTCAAGCACCGACTCGTGCATCGTTTCGGACAGGGTCGGGTGCGGGAAGACCGTCTCCATGAGTTCCGCTTCCGTGGTTTCCAGCGTCCTGGCGATCGCGAAACCCTGGATCAGCTCCGTCACCTCGGCGCCGATCATGTGCGCGCCCAGCAATGCGCCGGTCGTGGCATCGAATACCGTCTTGACCATCCCCTCGTCGTCGCCAAGGGCGATCGCCTTGCCGTTGGCGAGATAGGGAAATCGTCCCACCCGCACCTCGTGGCCGGCAGCTTTCGCCGCGGCTTCGGTCAGCCCGACGCTTGCGATCTGCGGCCGGCAATAGGTGCAGCCCGGAATGTTCGAGACGTCGAGCGGACGGGTCTCCATTCCCGCGATGCGTTCGACGCAGATCACCCCTTCGTGACTCGCCTTGTGGGCCAGCCATGGCGGTCCCACCAGGTCTCCGATCGCGTGGACGCCGGATTCTCCCGTTTCGTTCCACCGATTGACGACGACGTGTCCGCGATCGACCTCCACCCCGGTTCCTTCGAGACCGATGGCTTCCACGTTGCCTGTGATTCCAACGGCGAGAATGGCTCGATCGACGTCGATGTTCCGGGTTTCCGGCCCGGTTTCGACGCTCGCCCTGATGCCCTCACCTTCGGTTTGGAGTGCGGTGACAGTGGTGGCGGTAAGAATTTCCACTCCCTGTTTTTCAAAGGAATTTCGAGCTAATAGGGAAATTTCTTTATCTTCTACCGGAAGGATACGGTCGAGGATCTCGACCACGGTAACGACCGCTCCGAGGTCGCGGTAGAAGCTCGCGAATTCGATCCCGATGGCGCCAGAGCCGATCACCAGCAGCGAAGACGGCATCGCGGGCGGGATCATCGCCTCCCGGTAGGTCCAGATCCGTTCGCCGTCCGGCTCGATCCCCGGTAGACTGCGCGCGCGTGCGCCGGTAGCCAGGACGATATGGGGCGCGGCGACTTCCTCGGCCCCGGCACCTTCGCGTTCGACCGACAGCAACCCCGGGGCCGCCAGCCGGGCGTGCCCGTCAATGACGGCGACATCGTTCTTCCCGAGAAGATGGCTCACCCCGGCGCTCAACCGTCCCGCCACGTCGCGCGAACGCTTGACGATCCTGTCGAGATCGAAGGAGACGGATTCCGCGGCGAAACCGAAGGCGTCGAGATTGCCGAGCAGGTGGTTGATTTCGGATGTCCGCAGCAGCGCCTTGGTCGGGATGCAGCCCCAGTTGAGACAGACTCCGCCCAAATGCTCCCGCTCGACCACACAGGCCTTCATCCCGAGCTGGGCGGCGCGGATCGCGGCGACGTAGCCGCCCGGTCCGCCGCCGACAACGGCGATGTCGAAAGAATGCCGGGCCACGGATGCCTCCCCGGTCTAGGCCAGCATCGCCGGCGGGTATTCG
The DNA here is from genome assembly GCA_965202835.1 of Alphaproteobacteria bacterium. Taxonomy (GTDB): domain Bacteria; phylum Pseudomonadota; class Alphaproteobacteria; order MPNO01; family MPNO01; genus MPNO01. The sequence goes on from CBDBCA010000006.1 coordinate 1,213,645, forward strand.
ATGTTTCGTTTGATCGCGCCCAGAAGTTCTGCCCCGATGGCGCCATCGACTACGCGATGGTCGACCGAGAGCGTGCAGGACATGACGGTCGCCGGCACGATCTCGCCGTCGCGCACAACCGGACGCGGTTCCCCCGCGCCGACGGCGAGGATGCAGGCCTGCGGAGGGTTGATCACCGCATCGAAGCTCTTGACGCCGTACATGCCGAGATTGGAGATCGAGAAACTGCCGCCCTGATACTCTTCCGGACGGAGCTTGCCCTCGCGGGCGCGTGCCGCGAGTTCCTTCATCTCGCCCGCGATTTCGACGAGCCCCTTCGCATCCGCGTTCCTGACGATGGGCGTGACCAGCCCGCCCGGGATCGCGACCGCGACGGAAATGTCGACGGTGCCGTGTTGCGTCATCGTCCCCTCGCCGGCCCAGGACACGTTGGCCGCCGGAACTTCGCGGAGCGCGAGCGCGCAGGCGCGGATCACGATGTCGTTGACGGAAACTCTCGCGTTCTCGATGCGTTTGTTGATCTCGCCGCGGATCTTGAGCAGCTCGTCGACCTCGCAGTCGACCGTGAGATAGAAGTGGGGAACCGTCGTCTTCGATTCCGTCATCCGCTCCGCGATCACCCGCCGCATGGTCGACAGCTTGACCGTCTCGTCGGCGGAGGACGGAGACGGCGCGGCAATTTGGGAAACGGGAGAGGGCGCCGCCGCGCCGCCGGCGAGAACCGCCTCGATGTCCGCCTTGACGATCCGGCCCTTCGGCCCGCTGCCGTCGATAGTGGAGAGATCGAGCCCCGCCTGCGCGGCCATTCGCCGGGCGAGCGGGCTCGCCGCGATGCGCTCTCCGGATGAAGGATGGGCGAGAGCATTTTCCGCGACGACTTCCGCATCCGCCGGCGGGTCGGGCTCGGCCACCGGCTCGGGTTTCTCCGCCGACGCCGGGGCGCTCTCGATCGAATCGGCATCTTCGCCCTCGGCGAGAAGGACGCCGATCACGGCATTGACGGCGACACCCTCGGAGCCCTCGGGCACGACGATCTTGCCCAGCACGCCCTCGTCGACCGCCTCGACCTCCATCGTCGCCTTGTCGGTCTCGATCTCGGCGATCACGTCCCCCGCCTCAACGGAGTCCCCTTCGCTCTTGAGCCATTTTGCAAGGTTTCCCTCGGTCATGGTCGGCGACAGTGCCGGCATCAGGATATTGATGGGCATCGAATGCTATTCCTTGGGGATGGTCGGCGAGCTCAGCTTCTGTACAGCACGTCCTTGGCGGCATGCACCACGTCTTCGACCTGAGGAAGCGCAAGTCGCTCGAGGTTCGCCGCGTAAGGCAGGGGCACGTCGGCCGCCGTCACGCGGACGACCGGCGCGTCGAGCCAGTCGAAGGCATGCTCCATCGCGACCGCGGCGAGCTCGGAGCCGATGCCGGCGAACGGCCAGCCCTCTTCCACCGAAACCAGACGGCCGGTCTTCTTCACCGAATCCACCAGCGTCGGGATGTCGAGTGGACGGACCGTTCTCAGATCGATCACCTCGGCGTCTATCCCTTCTTCCGCCAGCATTTCCGCCGCGTCAATCGCATGGCCGACCGTGATCGAGAGGGCCGCGATGGTTACGTCCGCACCGGCGCGGCAGATCTTCGCCTGCCCGATGGGAACAGTGAAATCCTCGTCCGTGGGAACGTCGAAGGACGCCCCGTAGAGAATCTCGTTTTCCAGGAAAATGACCGGGTTGGGATCCCGGATCGCGGATTTCAGAAGCCCCTTGGCGTCCGCCGCGCTGTAGGGCGAAACGACCTTGAGCCCCGGCACATGCGCGAACCAGCTCGTGAAGTCCTGTGAGTGCTGGGCGGCTACCCGGGCCGCGGCGCCGTTCGGTCCCCGGAAAACCATGGGCGCCGAGATCTGGCCGCCCGACATGTAAAGGCTCTTGGCCGCCGAGTTGATGAGCTGGTCCATCGCCTGCATGGCGAAGTTGAACGTCATGAACTCGACGATCGGCCGCAGGCCGGCAAACGCCGCGCCTATCCCCAGACCGGTGAAGCCGTGTTCGGTAATCGGGGTGTCGACAACCCGGCGCGGACCGAACTCCTCCAGCATTCCCAGGCTCACCTTGTAGGCTCCCTGGTATTCCGCGACCTCTTCGCCCATGAGGAACACGGTTTCGTCGCGGCGCATTTCTTCCGCCATGGCGTCGCGCAGCGCCTCGCGAACCGTCTGGCGGACGGCGTCGCCGGTCTCCGCTTCCATTTGGGTTACCGGCGCGGCGGGAGCCGCCGGTGCGGTACCGTGACCGTTGGACGGCATCGTGACGCCGCCCAGCGCCGAGGAGTCTTCTCCGTCGACCAGAAGCACACCGATGATCGAGTTGACCGCCACGCCCTCGGCGCCCTCGGGAACGACGATCCGTCCGAGCACGCCCTCGTCAACGGCCTCGACTTCCATCGTTGCCTTGTCGGTCTCGATTTCCGCGATCACCTCGCCCGAATTCACCTGATCGCCCTCGTTCTTGCGCCACCTGGCGAGATTTCCCTCGGTCATCGTGGGCGAAAGCGCCGGCATGAGAATGTTGATGGGCATTTCGGGCTATCTCGACCGCACCGTGCTCAGGCTTCGACGAATACGTCGGTATGAAGTTCGCCCGGATCGGGCTCGGGGCTGCTCTGGGCGAACTCGGCGGCGTCGGCGACGATCGTTCTGATGCCGCGGTCGATCTCCTTGAGCGTGTCCTCGTCCGCGGCGTCGATCGCGACGAGCTGGTTCCGGAGATTCTGGATCGGATCGTGTTCCGTCCGCATCTCGGAGACTTCTTCCTTGCTGCGGTACTTGGCCGGGTCGGACATCGAGTGCCCCCGGTAGCGATAGGTCAGCGCCTCCAGCACGTAAGGCCCCTTCCCGGCCCGGCAGTGCTCGATCGCCGTCCGGCCGGCATCCTTCACCGCGATCACGTCCATCCCGTCCGTCTGAGCCGATGGAATCCCGAAGGGTTCGGCAACGCGGTGGAGGTCTTGCAGGGACGAAGCGCGTTCGACCGAGGTGCCCATGCCGTAGCGGTTGTTCTCGATCACGAAAACGATGGGAAGCGACCACAGCGCGGCCAGGTTGAGCGCTTCGTGGACCTGGCCCTGATTCAGCGCGCCGTCGCCCATATAGGCGGCGGTCACCCCGCCGTCGCCCCGGTACTTCTGTGCGAACGCTATGCCTGTACCGATGGGAACCTGGGCGCCGACGATGCCGTGTCCGCCGAAGAAATTCTTCTCCCGGCTGAACATGTGCATCGAGCCGCCCTTGCCCTTGGAATAGCCTCCGCGCCGGCCGGTAAGTTCCGCCATCACCCCTTTCGGATCCATGCCGCAGGCGAGCATGTGACCGTGATCCCGGTAACTCGTGATCAGCGCGTCGTTGGGGCCCGCGGATGCCTGCATGCCCACGACCACCGCCTCCTGCCCGATATAGAGGTGGCAGAATCCGCCGATCAGCCCCATGCCGTAGAGCTGACCCGCTCGCTCCTCGAAGCGGCGGATGAGCAGCATTTCCCGATAGAAAGAGAGAAGTTCCTCCGGATTGCCGTCGGGCGGCGCTACCCCGCCATTTGCGGCTTTACCGGGCTTGTCTTCTGCCGCCGGGGTCGCGCTCTGGCTGCTTGCGGATTTCTTCGGCCTCGCGGCCATCAGCGATATTCCCTTGCGTTTCCGAGCGATCGCACAGCGATTCGGATCGAGCGGCTACCGCCGATCCAAGGATACTAATCGACCCTGATGCGGCGCAACAAAGGGATGCGTAAGTTTGTGTCGTTTTGGCTAGGGTTTGCGCAACGAATATGCGCGGGGCGAACGCGAGTCGTGCCCGGGAATTTCGCTGTCTGGAAGGTTAGCGGCCGATCGTGGGCGGACCGCCGACGACCGAAAAACGGCGCTTCGTCTCGGTGTCCGATATCACGATGTCGTTGGGGCCGATGAGTCCGGTGATGACGCGCGCGCGTTCGTCGAGGTAATCGGGATCCAGCCGGTCTGCCCTGAGCGCTTCCACGTACCGGTCCAGATGCTCGCGCTCCGCCGTGACCCCGGCGAGCGTTCGTTCGGCGCGGACCATTTCCTGTTCGAGCTGGATGATCCGCAATACGCCCCTGTCGCCCTCGAAGGCGCTGAAGGCGAAATAGGCGGTCAGGGCCGCCCCCACAACCGGGCCGGCCACATTCCTCATCGCACGGCGCCTGTCCAATCGCGCGACCATGCCTTCACCCAATCACATTGAGAATCAAATAGTCAAGCGGCAAAATTCAAGTGGCGAGACAGAGACGGGTGACACCTCCCCCGGGTCATTCAGCCTTTATCGCCCACGGACAGCGACGTTGCGCCGGCATAGCGCGCCGTGGATGACAGCGCTTCCTCGATGCGAATCAGCTGGTTGTATTTGGCTGTTCTGTCGGAGCGGGACAGGGAACCGGTCTTGATCTGTCCGCAGTTCGTGGCAACCGCGAGATCCGCGATGGTGGTGTCTTCCGTCTCGCCCGAGCGGTGCGACATCACCGCCGCGTAGGAGCCCTTGTGAGCGATCTCCACCGCCCGCAGGGTCTCGGTCAGGGTGCCGATCTGGTTGACCTTGACCAGAATCGCATTGGCAACTCCCGCCTCGATGCCCCGCTCCAGAATCGCCGGATCGGTTACGAACAGGTCGTCGCCAACGAGCTGTATCCCGTCCCCGAGGGCTCGGGTGAGCTTTGCCCATCCGTCCCAGTCGTCCTCCGCCAACCCGTCTTCTATGGATACGATCGGATAGCGGCCGCAGAGGTCTTCGTAGTAGCCGACCATCTCTTCCGATGTAAGCGACCGCCCTTCCCCCGCGAGCTCGTAGCGGCCGTCCCGGTAAAATTCGCTGGCGGCGGCATCGAGCGCGATCGCTACCCCCTTCCCCGGCGTGTAGCCGGCGTCCAAGACCGATTTGAGAACGAAATCGAGGGCTTCCCCCGCGCTTGCGAGATTCGGTGCAAATCCGCCCTCGTCGCCCACGTTCACGCTGAGTCCCGCGGCGGAGAGGCGGCGCCGCAGAGCGCGGAAGATCTCGGCGCCGCAGCGCACCGCCTCCGAAAGCGATTCGGCGCCGACCGGCACGACCATGAATTCCTGGAGGTCGATCGGATTGTCGGCATGCACGCCGCCATTGACGATGTTCATCATCGGTGTCGGCATCGTGCGCGCCGAAACGCCGCCGAGATAGCGGTAGAGCGGAAATCCGGATTCCTCGGCCGCCGCCCTGGCGACCGCGAGGCTGACGCCGAGAATCGCGTTGGCGCCCAGGCGGCTTTTGTTCTCCGTGCCATCGAGCTCGATCATCGTGCCGTCGACGATCGTCTGGTCATCCGCGTCGAGCCCCATGAGCGCGTCCGCGATTTCGCCGTTGACCGCGCCGACCGCCTTGAGCACGCCCTTGCCGTGATAGCGCCCGGCGTCGCCGTCGCGCAGTTCCACCGCCTCGCGGCTGCCCGTCGAAGCTCCCGAGGGCACGGCGGCGCGGCCTTCGGCGCCGGACTCCAGCAGCACGTCGACCTCGACCGTCGGGTTGCCGCGGGAATCGAGGATTTCCCGGGCGTGGACGTCGACGATGGCGGACATGGGACACTCCTAGCTGCGCGCCGCCCTACAGCGAAAGAGGCGGCAGGCTCTTGGCGAGCCGGTCGATGGCGACGAGTTGTTCGAGCAGAGGTTCCAGCGCGCCAAGCGGAACCATGGCGGGTCCGTCACTCGGCGCGTTGTCCGGGTCCGGATGGGTTTCCATGAAAACCGCCGCGACGCCCACCGCCACCGCCGCACGGGCGAGCACCGGCACGAATTCCCGCTGGCCGCCGCTCGCTCCTCCCAGCCCGCCCGGCTGCTGGACCGAATGGGTCGCGTCGAACACCACAGGACAGCCGGTCTCGGCAAGCTGCGGCAGTGCGCGCATGTCGTTTACCAGCGTGTTGTAACCGAAGCTCGCGCCCCGTTCACAGACCATCACGTCGTCATTGCCCGATGCGCGCGCTTTCTCCACCACGTTGACGATGTCCCAGGGGGCCAGGAACTGCCCCTTCTTGATGTTGAGCGCCTTTCCCGTCTCCGCGGCCGCGACGACAAGGTCGGTCTGCCGACACAGAAAGGCGGGTATCTGCAGCACGTCGACGCGTTCGGCGGTCGGGGCGCACTGCTCCGGCAAGTGGACGTCGGTCAGGACGGGACAGCCGCAAGCGTCACGGATTTCCGACAGAATTTCGAGCCCCTGCTCCATCCCGATCCCGCGCTTCGACGCGAGCGATGTCCGGTTGGCCTTGTCGAACGACGACTTGTAGATCAGCGACACCCCGACACGGCCCGCGATGTCCACCAGCCGTTCGGCGCATTCCAGGGCGTGGTCGCGGCTCTCGATCTGGCACGGCCCCGAGATCAGGGTGACAGGCGCGTCGTTGGCGACCTCGATCGCCCCGACGCGGATCCTGTGCGCCTCGGCCATCCGTTACACCAGACGCGAGCGCTCGATCGCGGCGCGAACGAAGGAGTCGAAGACCGGATGCGGGTCGAACGGCTTCGATTTGAGCTCCGGGTGGAACTGGACGCCGAGATACCAGGGATGCGTCGGGATCTCGACGATCTCGGGCAGCATCCCGTCCGGCGACAAGCCGGAGAACACCAGCCCTGCTTCCTCGAGACGGGGACGGTAGTTGATGTTCACTTCGTAGCGGTGGCGGTGTCGCTCGCTGATGACCGGCGCTCCATAGATATCGGCGGCGAGCGAGGATGTCTCGATCGCACACTCATAGGCGCCAAGCCGCATCGTGCCGCCGAGATCGTCGCCGACTCCGCGCTGCTCGATCCGGTCTCCCTTGATCCACTCGTGCAGCAGCCCGACGACGGGTTCGCGCGAAGGCCCGAATTCGGTGGAACCCGCGCCGGAAATGCCGGCGAGATTGCGGGCGGCCTCGATCACGGCCATCTGCATGCCGAAGCAGATTCCGAGATAAGGAACGTTGTGCTCGCGTGCGAAGCGGGCCGCGGCGATCTTCCCTTCGGCGCCCCGTTCGCCGAATCCGCCGGGAACGAGGATTCCCTCGACGCCGGAGAGATGGTGAACCGCGTCCTCGGACTCGAAGATTTCGGAGTCGATCCATTCCAGACGGACCTTGACCCGGTTGGCGATACCGCCGTGCTCCAGCGCCTCGGCGAGCGATTTGTACGAATCGAGGACGGTCGTGTACTTGCCGACCACCGCGATGGCGACTTCCCCTTCCGGGTTCCTGATCCGCCCCACGATCTCGACCCAGCGCGAGAGATCGGGTTCCGTCGCATCCGCGATGCCGAAGTGGCGGCAGACCTGAACGTCGAATCCGCGCTCGTGATAGGAGATCGGCACCTCGTAGATGGTGTCCATGTCGGGCGCCGCGATCGCATTCTCGACCGGCACGTTGCAGAACAATGCGATCTTCTTGCGGTCATCCAGGGGCACGTCCTGCTCGCAACGGCAAAGAATGAGATCGGGCTGGATGCCCACGCTCTGCAATTCCTTGACGGAGTGCTGGGTGGGCTTGGTCTTCAGCTCCCTCGCGGACTGGAGATACGGAACGAGGGTCAAATGCACGTTCATCGCACGCTCGCGGCCAAGCTCGTTCGCCTTCTGGCGGATAGCCTCGAGGAAGGGCAGGCTCTCGATGTCGCCCACCGTCCCGCCGATCTCGCAAAGGATGAAATCCACATCCCCCGCGTCGGCGGAGATGAACGCCTTGATCGCATCGGTCACGTGCGGGATGACCTGGATCGTCGCGCCGAGATAGTCGCCCCGCCGCTCGCGCTCGATCACGTCTTGGTATATGCGCCCGGTCGTTACGTTGTCGCTCTGGTTCGCCGGCACGCCGGTGAAGCGTTCGTAATGACCGAGATCCAGGTCGGTCTCCGCGCCGTCGTCGGTCACGTAGACCTCGCCGTGCTGGGTCGGACTCATCGTGCCGGGGTCGACGTTGAGATAGGGGTCGAGCTTGCGGAGCCGTACCTTGTAGCCGCGCGCCTGGAGGAGCGCGCCGAGCGCGGCAGAGGCCAGTCCTTTGCCGAGGGAAGAGACAACGCCGCCGGTAATGAAGATGTAGCGAGTCATCGGCCCCCGTTCGCTCTCGCGTCCCGCGCCTCATCGCTTGGCGCGGGTCTGACGGTCCATCGTTCGAGTCGTCGGCCCCCCTAATTGGCCAGAGGAACGCTCGGTGTCCGGGGCTCGGCCGGTTGGGCCGGAGCCTGCTGCACCGGCTGGTCGAGGACCGAGCGCGGCTGCTGGGTCGCGCCGGACAGGATCGCGAGGACGATACTGGTGGCCATGAAGCAGGCGGCCAGCACCGCGGTCACCCGGGTCAGCAGGTTGGCCGAGCCGCGGGTCGTCATCAGCCCGCCCATCGTGCCGCCGCCGATGCCGAGCCCGCCGCCTTCGGACCGTTGCACCAGGACCACACCGACCAGGGCGATGGCGATGAAGAGGTGAACTACGAGGATGATAGCGATCATGTCGCGCGTGCCTTCATGCGATCAGCGCCGGCAAAGATTTAGCGTCATTGGGCCCGAATTGCTACGGACATGACTGACATATGGACCAGAAAGCCGCGGCGTCCAGGCTTGCCCCGCCGACCAGGGCTCCGTTCACGTGCGGCACCGAGAGTATGGCGCTCGCGTTTTCGGGCTTGACGGACCCGCCATAGAGGATCCGGACGTCCCCGCCGTCTTCGAGACGCGCGTTCAGAAATGCGCGGATGCTGGCGTGCATATCGGCGATCTCCGCCCCCGTCGGAGTCCGCCCGGTTCCGATCGCCCAGACCGGTTCGTAAGCGATCACGGTGTTGTCCGCCTCGGCCGCGCCGGGCAGGGACCCGTCCAGCCGGGAGCCGACGATTTCGACGGCGCGGCCCGCATCCCGGTCCTCCAGGGTCTCTCCGATGCAAACGATGGCAGTGAGACCCGCCGCGATCGCCGCCTCTCCCTTGGCCTTGACGGTTTCGTTGCTCTCGCCGTGGTCTTCCCGCCTTTCGGAATGTCCGACGATCACGTAAGCGCAGCCCATATCCGCCAGCATCTCCGCCGCGATCTCTCCCGTGTGGGCGCCGGATGTGGCGGTGTGGCAATCCTGCGCGCCAAGGCCGATACCCGACGCGGTTTCGAGCGCATCGGCCGCGTAAGCCAGGTAAGGCGCCGGCGGACAGACCGCGATGTCGCAACGGGCGGCCCCCGCGGCGCGAAGGGACGAGCGCAACCCTCCCAGCAGGTCGAGCGTCATCGCGCGCGAGCCGTTCATCTTCCAGTTCCCCGCGACCAGCGGGCGGAGGGACTCGGTCATGGACCAAATTTTACGGTGGGCAGGACGGGCGGGGTTTCTAGCACAGAGGGTCCGGGAGCGCCAGAAAGCCGCCCATCCCGGATGACAGGTTCCGCGTCGGCGGTTGCGATCCTGACCGGCAGCCAATAGATATAGCCCCGCGCGGTCGCGCGCACTGTCTGTCGGCGAATGCCGACCCGAACAGGAAACCGCACCATGCTTCAGGCCATGAAGAGCAAAGCCGCGACCTGGGTGGTGCGGGTTCTCGCCGTGTTCCTGATCATCAGCTTTGCCGCCTGGGGCGTCGAGGACATGATCAGGGCTCCGGGACTTCCCACCGACGTGGCGGAAGTCGGAGCGACCAAGATCACCGCCAACGAGTTCGGGGCGGCTTTCCGGCGTCAGGTCGAACAGCTGCGCAGGACACTCGGACCCGACGTCGATTCGGAACAGGCGCGGAATCTCGGAGTGGCGGATAGCACGCTGAACGGGCTGATATCCCAACGCCTGCTGGATCTCTACGCCGAAGAGAACGGAATTATCGTCGGCGACGATCAGGTGGTCTTGCGCCTGCGCGCCGAGCCGGCGTTTCGCGGACCCGACGGGAGTTTCGATCGGGTGATTTTCCATAGCGCTCTTTCCCGGCTGGGGATCAGCGAGCAGCGCTATGTCGAGGATCTGCGGCAGGATATCCGGATGTCGCATCTGACCGGGGTTCTGCACGCGGCCAGCGTGGCGCCGGACCCCCTCGTCAGGACGCTCTACCACTACCGCAACGACAGGCGCATCGCCCGCTTCGTGGAGATCGCCCGCCCGGCGGAAAGCACGCTCCCGCGGCCGAGCGACAGCACGCTGACCGACTTTCACAAGAAGAACGCGGCGGCGTTTACGGCACCCGAACGCCGGGATCTGGCGGTGCTCTACCTCGATCCCAAGGATGTCGCCGCGGAAATCGAGCCGGCGGAAGAGGATCTGCGCACCGAATACGAGGACCGGCTGCAACAGCTCTCGATTCCGGAACGGCGCAATATCAGCCAGATAGTCGTCGGCGACGAAGCCGCGGCGCGGCGGGCGGTCGAAGCGCTGAGAAGCGGCCGCGATATCGCGGACGTCGCCAGGTCGGTCGCCGGCATGGACGAGGACGCGGTTTCTCTCGGACTGCTGACCAGGGAAGACCTGCCGCAGGAGATCGCCGACGCCGCCTTCGCCCTGCAACCGAATATCCCGGGCGAACCGGTGCGGTCTCCCGTGGGCTGGCACATCCTCTTGGTCGACAGGATAGAGCCCGGCAGGACGCCGAGCTTCGCCGAGACCAGGGCGAAGATCCGCGAGGACCTCGCGCGCGAGCAGGCCATCGACGCCATCGTCAAGCTCGCCAACCAGGTCGAGGATACGCTGGCCGGCGGAGCCGCGCTGGAAGAGGCCGCGGGCCAGGTCAACGCCAAGCTCCTGCGGTTCCGGAGCGTCGAGCCTAGCGGGCGGTCGATCGACGGCGATCCGAAAGACGGGCTGCTCGTGCTTCGGCGCTTCCTGGAAACCGCCTTCGAAACCAACGCCGCGGAGGTCAGCGACCTCGTGGAGACCTCTCTCGGAGGTTACTTCATCGTCCGGGTCGACCGGGTGGTTCCGCCCGCGCTGGAGCCGTTCGACAAGGTCCGGAAAGAGGTCGCCGCGGCCTGGCGGTTCGATCGTTTGAACGCGGCGGCTAGAAAAAGGGCTGAAAGGCTGTTGAGCGAAGTCAAGTCGGGCCGCAGCTTCGACACCGCCGCCCGGGAGTTCGGTCTGACCATAAAGACCTCTTCCGCCTTCACGCGGTTCGATCAGGGCGGGGAGACGCCCCTTCCCTCGTCGCTCGCCGCCGCGCTGTTCAGGGCCAAGCAGGGCGAAGCGGCGCTCGGGGCAACCGAGGCGGGTTATGCCGTCGCCATTCTTGATCGGATCGAACCGGCAAACCCGTCTTCCGACAAGGACGGGTTCGATCGGGTCCGAAACGAGGTCATGAATGCGATGGGGAGCGATCTGCTGTCCCAGTACACCACGGCGCTGCGCGAGGTTTACCCGGTGTCGGTCGATTCGGGCGCCCTCGAACGCCTGTTCGACGAGGGTGCGATCCGCCCCTGATCCGATTCCGAGGGTTCCGGCCGGATTCCCAAGGCGAACCCGGCCACGGCACCCCGACCGGCTATCACGGAGAACGCATCGCTGCTATAAGAAGGCGGCAACAGTTACGATACTATCTTAGAATCTATAACTAACCGACTATTCTTTTTGGTCTTTTTCAAAGCGATTAGTCGATCATGAGTGAAGATTTCGACGCCTTCAAGGGCGTGCTCGGCCGTGTTGCCGACGGTCATCGGTTGAGCGAACAGGAGGCGGAAAGCGCCTTCGACACGATCATGACCGGCAACGCCACGCCGGCCCAGATCGGCGCCTTCCTGATGGCGCTCCGGCTGCGCGGGGAGACGGTCGACGAGATTACCGGCGCGGCGCGAACGATGCGTGCCAAGGCAGCTCGCATAGCGGCCCCGGACGACGCGATCGACGTTGTCGGCACCGGCGGCGACGGCGCCGGCACCCTGAACATTTCGACCGCGGCCGCGCTCGTCGTGGCGGGCTGCGGCATACCGGTCGCGAAGCACGGCAACAGGGCCCTCTCCTCCAGGGCCGGAGCGGCGGACGTGCTGACCGCGCTTGGGGTCGACATCGATGCGCCCTTCCCGTCGATCGAGAAATCGATCCGCGAGGCCCGGATCGGTTTCATGATGGCGCCCAGGCATCACAGCGCGACCCGCCACGTCGCGGGCCCGCGAGTCGAGCTCGCTGTGCGAACCGTGTTCAATCTGCTCGGACCGTTGTCGAATCCGGCTTTCGTGCGCAGGCTGCTGGTCGGCGTGTTCGCCCCGGAATGGCTGGAGCCGCTGGCCGAGGTGCTTGGCCGGCTGGGCTCCGAGCGCGCCTGGGTCGTGCATGGCGCGGGCGGGCTCGACGAGTTGACCTCTTCCGGCGAAACCAGGGTGGCCGAGTGGTCCGACGGCGCGGTAAAGAGCTTCACCGTGACCGCCGCCGACGCCGGTCTCGCGGAAGGCCGTTTGGAGGAACTCAAGGGCGGCACCGGGGCCTACAACGCCGAACGGCTTGGCGCCCTGCTCGACGGCGCGCCCGGCACCTACCGGGACAGCGCAATCATGACCGCGGCGGGCTCTCTGGTAGTGGCGGGTGCAGCCGAAGACTTGGCGGAAGGCGCGTCGCTTGCCGCACGCTCGATAGACCGGGGTGACGCACGCGCCGCTTTGGCGCGCATGGTCGCGATCTCGAATGAGGGCGCCGCTCGGGAGGGCGACGGGGGGCCGGAGACCGAAGACGGATGACGGATGTCCTGCAAGAGATCTGCGCCGTCAAGCGGGATCACGTTGCCGAGTGCAAGCGGCGGCGGCCGATGGAAGCGGTAATCGAGGCGGCGGAGACGGCCGCCCCGCCCCGCGGCTTCGCGGCCGGGTTGAGACGGGCGCGGGCGGGCGGGCGCTATGGGCTGATCGCGGAAATCAAGCGAGCATCGCCAAGCAAAGGACTGATTCGAAAAGATTTCGATCCACAGGCCCTCGCCCGACAATACGAGGCCGGGGGCGCGACGTGCCTCTCGGTCCTGACCGATCCGCCCTATTTCCAGGGGGCCGACGAACATCTTTCCATGGCGCGCGCCGCGGTCGATCTGCCGGTCCTGCGGAAGGACTTCACGCTCGATCCCTACCAGGTCGCCGAGGCGCGGACGATCGGGGCCGACTGCATCCTGTTGATCATGGCCGCGCTCGAAGACGACAGCGCCCGCGAACTTGCCGCGCTGGCGAGAGAGCTGGGAATGGACGTGCTCGTCGAGGTTCACGACGAGGAGGAGCTCGGGCGTGCGCTGGCGATCGACGACGGGCTGATCGGGATCAACAACCGCAATCTCAAGACGCTCAGGACGGACATCGCGACCACGCGCCGTCTGGCACCCCTGGTCCCGGCGGATCGACTGGTCGTGGGCGAGAGCGGGCTTTCGAGTCCGGCCGATCTTGCCTCGATGGAAGCCGTGGGCGTGACCACGTTTCTCATCGGCGAGGCGCTGATGCGCCAGAACGACGTCAAGGCGGCGACCGAAGCGCTGCTGCATCGCGAGGCGGCCTGACCCGATGGCCGGGTTCAGTCACCTCGACGCCGAGGGAAAGGCGGTAATGGTCGATGTCTCCGGCAAGGAGGTCACCGAGCGGACGGCGACGGCGCGCGGCACGGTATCGATGGCGCCCGAAACGGTGCGGAAAATCGTTGCAGGCGGCGTCGCGAAGGGCGATGTGCTCACGGTCGCCCGCCTTGCGGGCATCATGGCCGCCAAGCGGACGGCGGACCTGATCCCGCTCTGCCATCCTCTCGCGCTCACGGCGATCGATGTCGATCTGCGCTGCGACGAAGAGCGCAGCGTCGTCGATATCGAGGCAACGTGCCGGCTCGCCGGCAAGACCGGGGTGGAGATGGAAGCGTTGACCGCAGTCAGCGTCGCCGCGCTCACCATCTACGACATGTGCAAGGCCGTCGACCGGGGAATGCGGATCGGCGAAATCCGTCTCGTCCACAAATCGGGCGGGCGGTCCGGCATTTTCGAAGCCCGTCGATGATTTCCGTTGCGGAAGCGCGCGACCGAATCCTGGCGGCACTCAGGCCCATGCCGGCGGAACAGGTCGGGCTGACCGACGCGCTTGGACGCGTTCTCGCCGAGGACGTCGCGGCCAGGCGCACGCAGCCTCCCCTCGCCGTCTCGGCGATGGACGGTTACGCGGTCCGGGCGGAGGATGTGCGCGCTCTCCCGGCCCGGCTCTCCGTTGTCGGCTATGCCCCGGCGGGAAGCGCGTTCGAGGGCGCGATAGGTCCAGGGGAAGCCGTCCGCATATTCACGGGCGCCCCGGTACCGGAGGGCGCCGACACCATCGTCATCCAGGAAAACACCAGGGAAGCAGGCGGCAAAACCGTCGAAGTGGTCGACGGGAGCGCTCCCAGGGGGCGCTATGTCCGTCCCGCCGGCCTCGACTTCTCCGAAGGCGACATTCTGCTCAAGGCCGGGCGGGTGCTGACCGCCCGAGACGTCGGTCTGGCGGCCGGAATGAACCTTCCCTGGCTGAGGGTGCGCCGCAAGCCGAGGGTGGCGATCCTCGCGACGGGCGATGAGATCGTCATGCCGGGCGAGCCGGTCGGCCGCGATCAGATCGTGAGCTCCAACGCGCTCGCGCTGGCCGGGTTCGTTACCGCGCTCGGCGCCGTCCCCGTGGATCTGGGGATTGCCCCCGATTCGGCGGAGTCGCTGAGGGCGATGGCGGCGGGCGCACGCGGCACGGACCTCGTCCTGACCACCGGAGGCGCCTCGGTCGGCGACCACGACCTGGTCCGGAGCGTGCTCGGCGAGGCGGGCCTGGAAGTGGATTTCTGGCGTATCGCGATGCGGCCCGGCAAGCCTCTGATCTTCGGTCGTCTGAACGACACGCCGTTGCTCGGTCTGCCCGGCAACCCGGTTTCCTCGATGGTCTGCGCGATGATTTTCCTTAAGCCCGCGCTGCAGGCCCTGCTGGGGTCGGAATCCGCGACCGACGAGCACGAGCCCGCCCGGCTCGGCACCGACCTCGGAGAGAACGACGAACGGGAAGATTACCTGCGGGCATCGCTCGCGACCGACGAAGACGGAGACTTGGTCGCCACCCCGTTCGGCGTGCAGGACAGTTCCATGTTCGCGAACATGGCGCGGGCGGACTGCCTCATCGTCCGGGAGCCCTTCGCTCCGGCCGCCGGCGAGGGCAGGTCCGTGCGTATCCTGCGACTGCGGGGCGGGGTCGTCGGAATCTGAGGGCGAATCGGAAACCGTTTCGGACGGTTGACCGGAATCAGGAACTTTACTAGAACATGTGGCAATGTTTATGTTTCGTTCCATATCTGGTAGCGATACAGCCGAACGGTGACCCATGCTGACACCCAAGCAATACGAGCTGCTGGCCTACATCGACACCTTCATTGGCCAGCACGGAGTATCGCCCTCCTTCGACGAGATGAAGGAGGCGCTCAACCTGAAGTCCAAGTCGGGCATTCATCGTCTGATCGTCGCTCTTGAGGAGCGCGGCTTCATCCGCCGCCTGCCCCATCGCGCGCGGGCGCTGGAAGTGCTGCGGCGGCCCGAGACGATGGCGGAATCGGCGCCCAAGAGGGGCGGCATGTTCGCGCCCAAGGTGATCGAAGGCGATTTCGCCAACGAGCTCGGCGGGGCGAGTGGGCGCCACGGCGAGCAAATGGTCGAGATGCCGTTATACGGCCGGATCGCCGCGGGCGTTCCCATCGAGGCGCTGCGCGACAACACGCAGAGCTTCGCGATGCCCCAATCCCTGTTGGGTACTGGCGAACACTACGCCCTTGAGGTGGAGGGCGATTCGATGATCGACGCCGGCATCCACGACGGCGATTTGGCGGTGATCCGGCGCGGCGACACGGCCGAGAACGGCAACATCGTCGTCGCGTTGCTCGGCGACGAAGAGGTCACGCTGAAGCGGTTCCGGCGGCGCAGGGACTCAATCGCGCTGGAACCGGCGAACCCGAACCACGAGACGCGGATATTCGGCCCGGATCAGGTAAAGGTTCAGGGTCGGCTGGTCTGCCTATTCCGCCGGTACTGAGCCACCCAAGGACGCTCGCCGCGTACTTTTCGGGCACTCAGGATCCGCGGGCCCTCCGGTTCGAGCCAGATCGCTAGCGCGCCATCGCGGCGTCTCTGACGCAGATCGATCAACGTCCCGGGTGCGCGACACCTCTTGCGGGAAACGTAAACCGCGGCGATGACGATGCTCGCAAGGTGGCAATCCTCCGCGAGGGCGGCACGGTCAAGGACGATCGCGACCGTGTCCGGGCCGCGGCGGAGGATGCATCCGATCCCGTCGCACGATAGCGCGGAACCGCTGCCGGGCCGCTTGCCGGGCCAGTGAGCGGGTTCGGCGAAGCCCGCGCTTCTGAGCCAGTACTCCCGGGTGAACCGGCGTGTTCCCGGCGTGATCGCGAGGCCGTTCTCCATGCGAACCGCGACCGCGCCGCGATCGAGCCCGGTCAGGATATCCGGCGGTCTTTCGCGCAACCCCGTCAGCGCCGCGGCCGCTATGGCGATCAGCCCCAGCCCTCGAAACCGGCCGCGCCAGAGACAAAGCCAGAGGCCGCCTCCCGTTGCCAGGACGAGAAAGGCAATCGGCATCGAGGGGACAAGGAGCACAGCGGAAGGCCAGGACGAAACGGTTTCGGCCACGGCGACGACCGCGCCGATTCCCCACCCCATGACCTCTAATGCCAGAAATTCGAGGCGGAACGGCATCAGCAGGAAAGCGACGATGGCGCAGGGCATGATCCAGAGCCCGGTGATCGGCACGGCGAGGAGATTGGCCACGATTCCGAAGACGGCGAAACGGTTGAAGTGGTAAATCGCGTAGGGTCCCGTCGCGAGCCCCGCGATCAACGTGGTCAGCCCGACGCCGAGCGCATAGAGCGCGATGCGGCGCGGAAAACCGGCGCCTCCGCGGAGTCCCGCGAGCCGCTCGCTCACCGCCTCGTAAAAGGCGACCAGGGCGACGACGGCGGCGAATGACATCTGGAAGCTCGCACCCAACAGGCTTTCCGGCGCGACCAGCAGCACCGCCGCCGCCGCGACGGCGACAAGCCTCATGGAAATCGCGGCACGGTCGAGCATGACCGCCAGCAGGACCACGGAGAGCATGAGAAAAGCGCGCTGGGTGGGAATCGACGCGCCGGAAATCAACAGATAGACCAGCGCGCCCGCCAGCGCGCCGGCCGCCGCCCATTTCTTGATCGGATACCGCAGCGCGACGAAGGGAACCGCCGCGAGCGCCGCCCGCAGGCCGCCGAACAGGAGCGCGGCCACGAGCGAGAAATGGAGCCCCGAGATCGCGAGCAGGTGGGCAAGTCCCGCGTCGCGCATCGCGACCAGCACTCGCTCCGGAATGGCGCCGCGCTCTCCCGTGGTCAGCGCGGCGGCGATGGCCCCCTCCTCGCCCGGAAGTGCGTTTGCGATACGCTCGACGATTCCCTGGCGCGCACGGTTGATGCGGGCGCGCAGGCCCGGCGGGTCGCGAGACGGTGCGAATGTCGGTCGCGAGACGGCGAATCCCACTCCACCCAGTTGCCGGTACCAAGCCCGTCGCGCGAAATCGAAGCCGGCGGGGATCACCGGCGCGAGCGGAGGTTGCAGGATCGCGCGGACGGATATGACGCGGCCCGGCTGGAGCGCCGGATCGTCGCTACGGAGGCTGATCCGGATGCGGCGGGGCGTTTCTTCGGCCGGCAGACGGGCAATCCGGGGTTCGGAGATCGTCACCCGTCGTGAGCCGCGACGATCGAGCGAGGCGGCCTCGATCGTTCCCGTCACGGTTACCGGCCCGATTCGTCGTTCCAGCACCGGCGCCGCGACGGTAAGCGTGCGGAATTGCGCGAGAGAAAAACCCGCGGACAGCGCGGCAACCCCGATCAGGGCAGCTCCGTAGGGTCCGCGTCTGAAGACGAACGCCGCGACGATCACGACCACGGATGCCGCCATGGGCCATGTGGCCGGTTCTTCGGGCAACGAGAAATAGGCGGCGATCCCGAGGCCGAACCCGACGGGCAGCCACAGAATCCAGCGATCGCGCTCGGCGGCGATGGCGGCCGGCAGCACCGATGCGGCGCGACGCCCAACGCCCGCGTTGCCAACGCCGCCATTCATCGTGTAAGCGCTGACCTGCGCCAGCCCCCTCCGGCCGTGGCGCGGACGAGCCGGCTTCCCGAGGACCCGCCATGACAGTCGTTACCCGCTTCGCCCCCTCGCCGACGGGCTTTCTCCACATCGGCGGCGCGAGGACGGCGCTGTTCAATTGGCTCTTCGCCCGGCACCACGGCGGCCGATTCCTGCTGAGGATCGAGGATACCGACCGCCGCCGTTCCACCGACGAAGCGGTCGCGGCGATTATCGATGGCCTTTCCTGGCTCGGGCTTGACTGGGACGATGAGCCGGTGAGCCAGTTCTCGTGTCTCCCGCGCCATGTCGAGGCGGCGCGCCACCTGCTCGACGAAGGAAAAGCCTATCGCTGTTATGCCACCCCGGAAGAGCTCGCGGAAATGCGCGAGCGGGCCAAGGCGGAAGGGCGCAGGATGCTCTATGACGGGCGTTGGCGCGACCGCGATCCCGGCGATGCGCCTTCCGGCATCGAGCCGGTCATCCGCTTCAAGGCGCCCCGCGAAGGCGCGACCGTCATCGAGGATGCCGTGCAAGGTACCGTCCGTGTGGCGAACGGCCAGCTCGACGACATGGTGTTGCTGAGGAGCGACGAAACGCCGACCTACATGCTGGCCGTCGTCGTCGACGATCATGACATGGGGATCACCCATGCGATCCGGGGCGACGATCATCTTAGCAACGCGTTTCGCCAGACCCAGCTGTTTCGCGCATTCGGCTGGAAGGCGCCGGTCTATGCGCACATTCCCCTGATCCATGGCGCCGACGGGGCCAGGCTGTCCAAGCGGCACGGCGCGCTGGGCGTCGATGCCTATCGCGATATGGGCATTCTCCCCGATGCGCTGGTGAACGGGTTGCTGCGTCTCGGATGGAGCCATGGGGACGAGGAGGTAATCGCACGGGATCGGGCAATCGAGTGGTTCGATCTCGACCGTGTCGGGCGCGGCGCGGCGCGGTTCGATCTCGACAAATTGATGAGCCTCAACGCGCATTACATCCACCGGACCGAGCCCGACGCGCTCGTGGAAATGATCCGTCCGGATCTTGAGCGGGCTATCGGAACGGACCTCGATCCCGACAAGACCGATCGGCTGATACGCGCGATGCCGGAGCTCAAGCCGCGCGCGAACAACCTGGTCGCTCTGGCGGAGAGCGCCGCTTTCTATGTCGCCGAGCGGCCCATCGCCATCGACGCGAAGGCGGCGAAACTGCTCGGGGAGGACGCCCGGTCGGCACTCGCCGGTTTGCTGGACGCGCTCGGGGCGCTCGAGTCCTGGGAACAGGAGGAGATCGAGCGGACGATTCGGGGCTTCGCACACGGCCGGGATAGCAAGTTGGGTGCCGTTGCACAACCGTTGCGGGTATGTCTTGCCGGCACAACCGTATCACCCGGGATATTCGAGGTCGCCGCTGTTCTTGGGCGGGAGGAGACACTCGGTCGTATCGAGGACGCTCTAGGCACCGGTGACGGAGAGGCGCGGAACCCGTGAATTTGATCTGAGGGTGCGAAATCCTTAAAGTCCGGCCCCGGCGCGCCGCCGGCAATTCTCGTCAACGGGGGACCTTGGAGATGGGCAACGACGCGACTCGTGGCGACATCCCGCCGGAGGACGGCATCACGATCGTCAACAACGCCTCCGGCGAACAGACCGCGTTCCCCACCCTGCAAGGCACCTGCGGACCCAAGGTCATCGACATCCGCAGGCTTTACGGCGCAACCAACATGTTCACATACGACCCCGGGTTCACCGCCACGGGGAGTTGCGAATCCAAGATCACCTTTATCGACGGCGAAGCGGGCATCCTCCTTCACCGGGGTTATCCGATCGAAGAGCTGGCGGCGAACAGCGATTTCATGGAGGTCTGCTACCTCCTGCTTTACGGCGAACTGCCGACGACCGAGCAGAAGGACAAGTTCGTGCATGCCATCACGCACCACACGATGGTGCACGAGCAGTTGCACAAGTTCATCGACGGGTTCCGGCGCGATGCGCACCCGATGGCGGTCATGTGCGGGGTGGTAGGCGCCCTGTCGGCCTTCTATCACGACAGCACCGACATTTCCGATCCCTACCAGCGCATGGTGGCGTCCTACCGAATGATCGCCAAGATGCCGACCATCGCGGCCTGGGCATTCAAGTATTCGCTCGGCCAGCCCTTCATATACCCGCGCAACAACCTGAACTACGCGGAGAACTTCATCCATATGATGTTCGCGACGCCGGCCGAGGACTACGAGATCAGCCCGGTGGTCGCGAGGGCGCTCGATCGCATCCTGATTCTTCACGCCGATCACGAACAGAACGCCTCGACCTCCACCGTGCGGCTCGCCGGCTCGAGCGGCGCCAATCCGTTTGCCTGCATCGCCGCGGGAATCGCGAGTTTGTGGGGGCCCGCGCATGGCGGCGCCAACGAGGCGGTGCTCAACATGCTCAACGAAATCGGCAGTCCCAACCGGATCGCCGAATTCGTGGACAAGGCCAAGGATCCCGACGATCCGTTCCGCCTGATGGGGTTCGGGCACCGGGTCTACAAGAATTTCGATCCCCGGGCCCGGCTGATGCGCGAATCCTGCCACGAGGTGCTTGAAGAGCTTGGGATCGGGAACGAACCGCTGCTCGAACTTGCGATGGAGCTGGAGCGTATCGCGCTCGAGGACGACTATTTCGTCGACCGCCGGCTATATCCGAATGTCGACTTCTATTCGGGCATCATCTTCAAGGCGATCGGCATTCCCGTCAGCATGTTCACCGTGCTGTTTGCCGTGGCCCGCACGGTGGGCTGGGTCGCGCAGTGGAACGAGATGGTCGAGGACCCCAACCAGAAGATCGGACGCCCGCGCCAGCTCTATACAGGTTACGAGCAGCGTGCCTACGTGCCGATCGAGCGGCGCGTCTGACGGCCGCGCTTTCTACGACCGCTGGATCAGCTCGATCCGATAACCGTCCGGGTCTTCGATAAACGCCATATGAGTCTGGCTGCCGCCGAATTTCATCGGGCCCGGCGGCCTGGGAATGGCAACCCCTTCCTTCCCGAGCGCGTCGCAGGTCCGGTAGACATCCGGTACCGCGACCGCGAGATGGCCGAAGGCCGAGCCGACGTCGTAGGGGTCTTCCTGATCCCAGTTATGGGTCAGTTCGATAACCGTATTGTCGGTTTCCTCCCCGTAGCCGACGAAGGCCAGCGTGAAACGACCGTCCGGAAACTCGCGCCTCCGCAAAAGTCTCATGCCGAGGTGGCGGGTATAGAAGTCGAGAGACTTTTCCAGGTCCTTCACCCGGATCATCGTATGCAGATAACGGTAGCTCGACTTGTCTGCTGCGTCGGTCATGCGAAAGCTCCCTGTTCGGTGCGTGCTTTGGATCGACGGCGCACGACATCCAGTATTGCCTCGGCCGCCCGGGTGCTGGGGCTTCTTCCCGCGGGTCGCAGCGCGGCGATTGCGCTTGCGGCCGCTTCTCGCTGCGTCCGCCGCGCGCCCTCGTCCCGCAGGAGCTCCAGGGCCGCCTCCGCAAGGCGGCTTCCCGTGCACCTCTCCTGAAGAAACTCGGGGATCGCCGGCCGGTCAAGGATCAAGTTGACGATCGTAGCATAACGGACACGGATCATACGCCGCATGACCGAAGCCGTGAGCGGGTGGAACCTGTATGCGACGACCATAGGAACCCGCGCGAGCGCAAGTTCCAGCGCCACGGTCCCGGATGCCGCGATGGCCGTGTCGCACGCCGCCATCGCCGCGTGGCGCTCCTCCCGTTTGGCGGTCACCGTGACCGCTACGGGCCAGCGGGCACGGCATCGCGGATCGAGGCGGCGTGGGCGGGTACCGCGGGCACCACGTCGCGGATTCCGGGCGCCGAGGCCGCGATCCGCCTTATCGCGTCGGCGAAGACCGGCATCAGGCGAGAGATTTCATCGCTTCGGCTGCCGGGGAGGAGACCGATCGCCGGCCCGGCCTCCATACCGTGCCGCGTGCGAAACGCCGCGCAGGCGCCGCTGGCGATTTCGGTTTCCAGACCGGGATGGCCGACGAAGGTGCATCCCAGCCCTTCGGCCTCGAAACAGGGCGGCCCGAAAGGAAGGAGGGCGAGCAGATGGTCGATCCTGCCGGCGAGTTTGCGCGCCCTTCGGGCGCGCCAGGCCCAGACGGTTGGCGCGACATAGTGGATCAACGGGGTGTCGAGCTTGCCGAGATGGCGCCAGACGCCGTTCGCAAAGGGGCTTATCCCGATTACTTGACGAGTAGGAGTTTGACCGGCGTTCCGGGAGGTGTCGGGGCGTATCCGGTCCGAACGGAACCGTTTCCCCGCGTCATGGTCGGCGAAGGCCGACCATCCACGAGTTTTTCTGGCGGGGCAGAACGACAAAAAAGCGTGGATGGTCGGCCTTCGCCGACCATGACGGCAGGGCGGGACGGATGCGCGCCCGCCGGGATGGGGCGACGGTGCGGTCGTCGATCCGCGCCACGCAAACCGACCGCTGTCAAGTAATCGGGATAAGCCCCTTCGCAAACGGCGGCGCGTCTATGGTGACCACGGCATCGGGCGACAGACGACCGATCGTCTCGGCGGTTTCCGACGTCTGGCGCATGATGGAGAACGCCCGGAGCAGGACTTCGACCAGCCCCATTACCGCCAGCTCCTCGATGGGGAACAGGCTCTCCAGGCCTTCGGCGGACATCGCCTCGCCGCCGATACCGGCAATTTCGAGCTTTCCACCGGTGGCCTCCCGCAGCGCGGCGATCAGCCCGCCGCCGATCTGGTCGCCGGCGGACTTGAGAAGCCGGACTCCCTTCCCCGCCTGTCCGAGCCGGATCCAGACGTCGGGGGGCCGGGAAAACGAAGCCGGGTCGGCCTGATCCAGCAACCCGATAACGTAAGGCTTCCGTCCGGGGTCTCTGCGGGCCGCGATGACGCCGTTCCGGCATGTCGCCGGAGACAACGCCGATCCTAGGGGGTGTTGCCCGACTGGGGTTGACAGACTGCGCGCGTGGATTCGGTGCGCATGAAAGCCACGATGTCCATTACCGCGGCATTGTCGGAGTACATCCGCGCGACGTCGTCGATACGCTCGGCCAGTGTGCCTTCTTCCGCGAACAACAATCGGTAGGCGGTCCGAAGCGTCTGGATATCGGTGCGTGAGAAGTCCCTGCGCCTGAGGCCCACGATATTGAGGCCAATGAGCCGGGCACGGTCTCCGGAAGCCGATCCGTAAGGGATAACGTCCTGTACCACCGCCGACACCCCGCCGATGATGGCATGGGCGCCCACTCTGCAAAACTGGTGGACCGCGGCCAGACCGCCGATGATCGCGTAATCGTCCACCACGACATGACCGCCAAGCGTTGCGTTGTTGGCGAATATGACGTGGTTTCCCACCTTGCAGTCGTGCGCGACATGGGCGCCCATCATGAAGAGCGCGTTGTTGCCGACCCGGGTCAGCATGCCGCCTCCCTCGGTCCCGGGGTTCATGGTCACATGTTCGCGGATCACGTTGTCGGCGCCGATCTCCAGGCGGGAGGGCTCGCCCTTGTATTTGAGGTCCTGGGGCGGCATTCCGATCGATGCGAAGGGATAGACCGTCGTGCGCGGCCCGATCGTCGTCCGACCGGCGACGACGACATGCGAGATCAGCCTGGCATCGTCTTCGAGTACGACGTCCGGACCGACGGTGCAGAACGGGCCAACCGCGACTCTCTCCCCTAACCTGACCCCTGCTTCGACGATTGCCGTCGGATGGATCTCGGTCATCGAGCCTCGCTGTCCCGGATCATCGCCGCGTAGGTCGCTTCGGCGACCACCGTGCCCTCGACGACCGCCTTGCCGCTGAATTTCCAGACATTGCCGCGACGATGCACCTTCTCCACCTCGACCCGCACCGAGTCGCCGGGCACGACCGGCTTGCGGAAGCGGGCGCCGTCTACCGACATGAAGTAAACCAGCTTCCCCTCCGACTCCGGTCCCAGCGTTTGAACGACCAGAACGGCTGCCGTCTGCGCCATCGCTTCGATGAGCAGCACCCCCGGCATGACCTTGTCGTTCTGGAAATGGCCCTGAAAATGCGCTTCGTTGACGGAGACGTTCTTCAGCCCGGTTGCCCGAACGTCAGGCACGACTTCCAGCACGCGGTCGATCATCAGGAACGGGTAGCGGTGAGGAATCATTTCCATCACCCGCTCGATCGGGATATCCGTGATTGCGCCTTCGGTCTCTATAGTGTCCATGCCCCGGCGGCTATTCCCGTTCCGACAGCCGTTTCAGATTGGCGATGCCGCGGAAGAACTGTTTTATTGGCATCGCGGGGGCGCCCGCGACGGTTTCTCCCTCCGCGACATCGCGCATAGCGCCCGACATCGCGGCGACTTTCCCGCCGGCGCCGATTTCAATATGCCCGGCAACGCCGCCCTGAGCGGCGACGATGGCGAAATCTCCGAGTTTGGCACTTCCCGCAATGCCAGCCTGGGCGATGATAATGCAGCCGCGTCCGATTACGACATTGTGGCCGATCTGAACAAGATTATCAATCCTGGACCCCTCGCCGATGACCGTGTCCGGCCCCGCGCCCCGGTCGATGGTGGAATTGGCGCCGACCAGAACGTCGTCTTCGATTATCACACGGCCGATCTGGGGAATGTCGACATGGGTGTCCGACGCGCGGTCGGTGGCGAAGCCGAACCCGTCCTCTCCGATGCGAACGCCGGCGAGCAGTCGCACGCGAGAGCCGATGACGCAATGGCCGAGACTGCACCCTGCTCCTATCCGAACGTCGTCCCCGATAACGACTCCCTTTCCGATCACGACTTGAGGACCGATATGGCAACGCGAGCCAATCGAAACATCCGCCTGAATGACGGCGAAATCGTCAATTCGGCAGCCCGGTCCCGTGGTTGCGGTGGGATCGATCGCGACCGTTGAAGCGATCCCGGGTTCGACTTCTGGAACGGGATAGAACGCCTTGCTCACCCGGGCATAGGCGAGATACGGCGTATCCGTAACCAGCAGCGCCATGCCGGGCGGCGCTTTACCGATGTCGGATGCGCGGATCAAACAGGCGCCCGCCGCGCTGGCTCGGAGGCGTTCGGCGTAGCGCCGATTCTCCAGGAAACTGACATCCCGGGGACCCGCGACGTGGAGCGCCGCCACGTCGGTCATCTGCCGCATCGGGTCGGCATCGGCGTCCAGTTCCGCGCCGGCGACCTCCGCGACAACACCTAGCGGGAAAGGGCCGGTACGGTCGAAAAAGCGTGGATCCGCCATTCTCAGTTGTTCGATTTGGGCGCCGTTTTCTCTATCGGCTTTGTCGGTGTCAGTTTGACGGATGGCAGGCTCTCGTCGATCCGACGGAGGACTTCGCCGGTTATGTCGAGCTTCTGATCCGCGAGCATGACCAGGGACTTGGGCAGGACAATATCGAAGTTTCGTTCTTCCGCCACCTTCGCGGCGGCTACCACCATGGACTTTTGGATGACCCGCATCGCTCCGCTATACGCCGTGTCCAGTCGCCGCTTGCGTTGCTGGAAGTCGATTTGGGCCTTGCGCGCCTTTTCCTCATAGGCGTTTCGCCTTTTGGCGAAGGCTTGCGGCGACAGGATCGCGCGTTGGCGCTGCAACTCCTGGCTTGCCTTGCGCAGCTCCGCTTCGCGTTTTCGGACGGAGTTCTGATAATCCCTTCTCAGCTTTTCGATCTGCGGTCGCAAGCTTTTGGCAGCCTGCGACTCGCGCAGGACCTTCTGAACGTCGACAATTCCGATACTGGGCGGCTTGTCCTCCGCCGCCGCGATCGACGACGCCACGGCCAACGAAACGCTGCAAGCAACGCCCAAGAGGAAGATCGAGCGGTACAAGGAACTCTTCCACACCATATCTGTGCTAGAACCGGGTTCCGAAGCTGAAGCGGACAACCTGGGTGTCGTCGTATTTTTCCCGTTGGATCGGCCACCCCAGATCGATGTTCATCGGTCCGATCAGTGACGCCCAACTCAGGCCCACGCCGGCAGAGGCCCGCAGGCTGGCGCGATCCAGGATACCGGGGGGGGTATCGTCGGTGATACCCGTGCTTCCGTAGTCCACGAAGCTGCGGGCGCGTATCCCCGCTTCGTTCGGTAGTCCAAGCGGAAAGGACACCGAGAAGGTCCCGGCGTAATACCAGTTCCCGCCGACCGCGTCGCCGGTTGCCCGGTCGCGTGGACTCGCCCCCGCGTTGGCGAATCCTCTCAATTCCCTGCTGCCAAGGTTGAACCGGTCCAGAACGCGAACATCCTGGCCGAGTCCTTCCACGTAGCCGCCGCCCAGCCCCGCATTTCCCGTGATGCTATCCGTCAACGGAACGAAGATCGATCCCCTGGCATCCGTCTTCAAGAACTTCACCGAGCCGCCCACTCCCGCCAATTCGTGGTTCATGCTGGCGATCAGGCCCTGTCGGGGCGAAAATCTGCTGTCCCTCGTGTCGTATTGGATCGTATGACCGATGGACGAAAGCATGGAACGTCCCTCTTGCTCCGCGATTACCGCGGCAGCATCGGCGGGAACACCCGCGATCTCGTCGCGACGCAGCGTGTAGCGCCAGCGCTGGCTCAGATCCTCCGCAAGCGGGTAACCGGCCCGGAGGGAGAAACCGATCGTTTCCTGGTCGAAGGAACTCTCCCTCTGATAGTTCCGTGCCGTCGTAAAGATATCGAACCCCGCGGCCAGTTTCCGGTCCAGAAAGTAGGGCTCGGTGAAATTCAGCTCGATCTGCTGTTCGCGTTGCGCGATTTGTCCGCGCACCCTCAAGTCCTGACCGCTGCCTACCAGGTTACGCTCCCTCAGGGTGACTTCCGCCAGTCCGCCGACGGCGGTCGAATAGCCGGCACCGAACCCGATTTCTCCCGTCGCTCGTTCCTTGACGGTGGCTTCGATCAGGGTTTGATCGGGAGTCGAGCCGGGGACATGCCTGATCTCGATTTCCTCGAAGAAACCCAGGTTACGCAAATTTCGCCTGGCGCGCCGAATATGGTCGGTGTTGAAGGCATCGCCTTCCACGAGCCTGAACTCGCGGCGAATAACCCTGTCTTCGGTACGAAGGTTGCCGCGGATGTCGATCCTTTCGACGAAAACGCGCGGTCCTTCCTCGATTTCGAATGTAACGTCGATGCGGCGGTCGGCCCGATCGCGGTCGATCTTCGACTTCACATCGACGAACGCGTAACCGGCGCGTCCCGCCGCGTCTGTAAGGGCGCTTACCGTCTCCTCGATATCCTCGGCGCTGTACAGCTCTCCCTCGGCGATCTGCACCTCCTGCCCGACGGCTGCCACATCGAGGTCCCGCAACCCCGACGTGACCGCGACCTCGCCGAACCGGTACGTCTCCCCTTCTTCCAGGGTAAAGGTGATGAAAAAAGCGTCGCGGTCGGGTGTGAGCTCCGCGACGGCGGAAACCACGCGAATATCTGCGTAGCCGGCGTTGAGGTATTTGCGGCGAAGCAACTCCTGATCGAATGCCAGGCGATCGGGATCGTAGAGGTCGCCCCCGCTGAAGAACGAAAAGAACCCCGTCTCCTTGGTCTGAATGACGTCTCTCAACTCGCCGTCGCTGAACCTCGTGTTGCCGATGAAGGTAATCCGGCGGACGTCGGTGGGACTGCCTTCGTGGATCTCGAAGATCAGGTTCACGCGGTTCTGCGGCAGCTGGATCACCTTCGGGACGACGCGGGCCGCAAAACGGCCGCTGCTTCGATAGATTTCGATGATCCTGAGCATGTCGGTCTGCACGCGGGAACGCGTGTACACCACGCGAGGACGCAGGGTGATTTCGTCGCGCAGGATTTCGTCGTCTATGCGGAGGTTCCCTTCGAACGCGATCCGGTTGATGATCGGGTTCTCGACGATCTTCACGACCACCCGGTTTCCTTCGCGCCGCAGTACCACGTCGGCGAACAATCCGGTCTCGAACAGACGCTTGAGGGAATCGTCGAGATCGGCATCGGTCACCGGATCGCCCGCTTTGAACGTCAGATAGGAGCGCACCGTTTCCGGTTCGATCCGCTGGGCGCCCTCCACCTGGATCGCTTCGACCGGATCGCCCGGATTCTGGGCGCGCGAGTAATCCGCCGTCGACAGGATCAGGAGGACCGCGGCAAGCGCGCCGGCTGACACGGGAAATCGCCGAAAGAAACGAAGCACGATTTGCCTCAAAATTTCCTCAGGTTACGAGATCCACGATGAAATCGACGACCCGCAACTGCAGCAGGTCGTTCCAGGTCACGAATACCATAAGCCCCAGCACCATGGCGATCCCCATACGATAGCCATACTCCCGGGCCCGTTCCCCGAGCGGTCGTCCCGCCACCGCTTCGACCGCATAGAACATCAGATGTCCGCCATCCAGCATCGGGATCGGAAACAGGTTGATCAATCCGAGATTGATCGACAGCGCGGCCACGAAGATCAGCATGCTGACCGCGCCTGCCTGCCATACATCGCCGGATATTTGCGCGATCCTGAGAGGACCGCCGAGTTCGCTGGTGTCCCGGGTCCCGGCGAACATCTGCCCCAGGGCCTGGAAGATGTCGCCGATCATGCGGAACATTTCACCGAACCCGCGAAGCACCGCGCTCGCGGGATCGTGACGGACGATCCGGACCCCCCCGCCGCTCCGCGATACGCCCAGACGGCCGATCTTCTCATGCCGGGCCGGCCCCTCGGTGAGCCGGACTGCTTCCGGCACTGCGAACAGCGTCACCCGGTTGCCGTTCCGCTCCACCTCGATCCGGAGCCGGACGCCCGCCGACATGCGGACGATGCGGACGACCTGCTCGAAACGCTCGATATCGGTGTTGTCGATACGGACGATCACGTCGCCGGGTTCGATCCCGGCCCGTGCGGCGGCGCTGCCATCCATGACCGAGGTGATGTTGGCTGGCGTCGAGGGTTCGCCGACGCTCGCGAAGATCCCGGCGAGAATGACCACGGCGAACAGGAAATTGGCCAAGGGACCCGCGAACACGATCGCCGCGCGGCGCCAAAGCGCCTTGGTATGGAAGGAAACCTTCTCGTCTTCGGGGTTGAGTTTCGCCCTGTCCTCCGCCTCTTCCGCCGCCGGCGGAAGCATTTCGCCGAACATCTTCACGTAGCCGCCGACCGGGATCCAGCTCAGCTTCCAGCGTGTTCCGCGTGAATCCGTCCAGCCGTATATTTCCGAGCCGAACCCGACCGAGAATACCTCTACCCGGACGCCGCACCAGCGGGCGACCAGGTAGTGGCCCATTTCGTGCACGAACACGAGAACCGTGATCGCGACCAGGAAGGGGACGACGTAATCCTGAAGGAAGGCCAGAAAAGGAAGGACGAAATCCACGCCGCTGCTGAATAAATCCATGGTCTTGCCGTCCGGTCGCCCGCGCTAGGCGCGCGCGGGCACGGGCTCCATCAATGCCTTGGCACGCTCACGTGCGAGCCTGTCCGCTTCGCGTACGTCGTCGAGGTCGGAAACCTCTTTCCCCGAAAGTGCCTCCACGACGGTTTCCACAATACGCGCTATATCGAGAAAGCCGATGCGTCCGTCCAGGAATCGCTCCACGGCCTCTTCGTTGGCGGCGTTGAGCACGGTCGGGGCGGCCCCCCCCGCGTTCAGCGCGTCGCGTGCAAGACGCAGCGCGGGAAACCTCTCGGGATCCGGTTCTTCGAATTCGAGTCTGCCCACGGTGCTCAGATCGAGTCGCTCGCTCGGGGTCTCCATCCGCTCCGGCCAGGCGAGCGCGTATGAAATCGGGATACGCATGTCCGGCGTGCCGAGCTGGGCAAGCACCGAACCGTCGATATACGCGACCATCGAGTGAACGATCGACTGTGGATGCACGACGATCTCGATACGATCGGCGGGCAGACCGAACAAATGATGGGCCTCTATCAACTCCAGCCCCTTGTTCATCATGGTGGCGGAATCGACCGATATCTTCGCTCCCATGTCCCAGTTCGGGTGCGCCACCGCTTCTTGAGGCGTGGCTCGCGCGATGTCCGAGATCGACCAGGTCCGGAACGGCCCACCGGAAGCGGTCAGTATGATTTTCTCGATCGACTCCGGGGCTTTCGAAGCGAACACCTGATAGATCGCGTTGTGCTCCGAATCGACCGGAAGCAAGGTCGCGCCGCTTGCCTCGACTTCGCGCATGAACAGGGACCCCGCGCAGACCAGGCATTCCTTGTTGGCGAGCCCGACGATCGCGCCGCGGCTTACAGCGGCAAGCGTCGGCGCAAGCCCGGCGGCCCCGACGATACCCGCCATCACCCAGTCCGCACGCCGATCGGCGGCTTCAACCAGCGCCTCGGCGCCGGCCGCGCATTCGATTCCGGTTCCGTTCAAGGCGTCCGCGAGGGCGCGATAATGCGCAGGTTCCGCGATAACGGCGAGTTCGGCACCGAGCTTCCTCGCCTGCTTCGCGAGAAGTTCGGCGTTCGTGTTTGCGGTGAGCGCGGCGACCTCGAACCGTTCCGGGTCCCGCTGAATCAGGTCGATCGTGCTGCAACCGATGGACCCGGTGGACCCAAGGATCGTCACCCTGCGCGGCTCTCCGCGCGTCACCATGCGAAGATCCCCGCATTGCTGGCCATGACCAGGGCGACCAGCGCGGGAGCGGCGATCAGCATGCCGTCCAGCCGATCGAGCACGCCGCCATGGCCGGGAATCAGATTGCTCGCATCCTTGACGCCGAATCGCCGCTTGACCCAGGAAATTCCGAGATCTCCAGCCTGGGCGACAATCGCCGCGCAGGCGCCGAGGAAGCATAACAGCCATGGCGTCTGCGCTCCGGCCCACAGCGCGAATGCGAGACCCCAAACCGCCGCGACCGCCACGGCGCCGATCAACCCGGACCAGGTCTTGTTCGGACTGATCCGCGGAGCGAGCCGTACGCCGCCGACGAGGCGGCCGACGGCAAACGCCGCGATGTCGGTCACCCAGATCGCGCCGACCAGCCAAAGAGCCGTTTCGAAGCCATCGGTGGGAAGGCCGCGAAGCCACATGACAGCCGCGCAGGGTACGCCGATCACGATAGGACCGGCGGAAATCCACGCCGGATGATTTCGACGCGACGCGGTCGCCGCGCCATAGGCGGCCAGGGTTCCCAGGACCAGCGAGATGCTCACGATGTCGAAGCGCCGGCTCCAGGCAGCTACGCCGGCCACTCCCAGGCTCAGGACCACCGCCCAGCCGCTCAGCCCGAATCGACGGTCCCCGCACAAGCGATCCCATTCCCAGGCCATCGCCGCCGCGGCGAGCGTCAGGACGACCTCGATAAAGGGCGAGCCGAGATAGAGCGCGAGCAACGCGACCGGCGCCAGGATCAGGGCCGAGAGAGTCCGCTTGCCGAGGTCGGCATGGACGATGCTAGCCGACACGGGTCATTCCGAACCGTCGATCGCGCCCATGGAATTCGCGAACGGCCACGATGAAGTCCTCGCGCGAAAAATCCGGCCAGAGGGTGTCGAGAAACACCATTTCGGAATACGCGCACTGCCACAGGAGGAAGTTGCTGATCCGCTTCTCTCCGCTGGTGCGGATTACGAGATCGGGGTCGGGAGTGTTCGCGGTAAACAACTCGCGGCCGAGCGCCGCTTCGTCGATTCCTTCGGGATCGATTTCGCCGGCGGCGGCCCGCTGCGCCAGCCGGCGTGCCGCCTGCGCGATTTCCTGCCTTCCGCTGTAGCTGAGGGCCATGGTCAGGGTCAGCCGGGAGTTGCGACGCGTGTGGCGCTCGGCCATTTGCAGAAGCGCGACAATATCGTCCGCGAGGCGGCTCCGGTCGCCAATGAACCGGATCCTGACGCCCTGGCGGTCCAGCTCCTCGACTTCATCGCGAAGATAGCGTCGCAGGAGACCCATCAGGTCGTTGATTTCTCGCGCCGGCCTGTTCCAGTTCTCGTTCGAGAACCCGTAAAGCGTCAGATAGGAGATGCCCAGCTCGATCGCGCTCGTCACCGCGCGCCTGGCCGCTTCCGCGCCCTGTTGGTGTCCGGCGGCCCGTTCGAGCCCTCGCATCTGCGCCCAGCGCCCGTTGCCGTCCATGATCACCGCGACATGGGTCGGCGGCGCCTCGTCGGAATATGAGAGGGCGGGTTCCATTCCGGTCAAACCTGCAGGATCTCCGATTCCTTCGTCGAAAGGGATTCGTCGATCGCCGCGATGGTCGTGTCCGTCAACTGCTGGATCTCGGTCGACCAGGCCCGCTGTTCGTCCTGGGATATTTCGCCCCTCTTTTCCATCTTCTTGAATCGGTCCATGCCGTCGCGCCGAACATTGCGGACCGCCACCCTGGCCTGTTCGGCGTACTTGTTGGCCACCTTGGTGAGTTCGACGCGGCGTTCCTCGGTCAACTGCGGAATGGGAACCCTGACGACGTTTCCCTCGGTCTGCGGATTGAGCCCGAGGCCCGAGTCGCGGATCGCCCTGTCGACCGCTCCGACCTGGCTCTGATCCCACACCTGCACGGTCAACATGCGCGGGTCGGGAACCCCGATCGTTCCCACCTGGTTGATCGGCATCTTGTTGCCATAGGCCTCGACGGTCAGCGGTTCCAGCAAGGCCGCCGATGCCCGGCCGGTCCTCAGCCCGGCAAATTCCCGTCGGAGCGCCTCGATGGCGCCGTTCATCCGCCTTTCGATATCGGCTAGTTCAGGCTCCGCCACGGCTTCAATCCCCTTCGGCGATCAAGGTGTAGGTACCGTCGCCGGCGACGATGTCGGCCAGCGCTCCCGAAGTTTGTAGCGAAAAGACCAGAATTGGTATCCCGTTTTCTCGTGCCAGCGAGATGGCGGAAGCATCCATCACCTTGAGGTCGCGCGACAACACCTCGAGATAGCTCAACCTTTCGTAGCGTACCGCATCCCCGTGCAGCTTCGGATCCGCCGAGTAAACGCCATCCACCTGGGTGCCCTTGAAGAGCGCGTCGCAGCCCATCTCGCTGGCCCGGAGGGCGGCCGCGGTATCGGTGGTGAAGAACGGGTTTCCGGTACCGGCGGCGAAAATCACCACCCGGCCCTTCTCCATGTGCCGGATGGCGCGCCTTCGGATATAGGGTTCGCAAACCGATTCCATACGTATCGCCGAGAGAACGCGGGTGACGACGCCCTGCTGTTCCAGCACTCCCTGCAGGGCGAGCGCGTTCATCACCGTGGCGAGCATGCCGATATAGTCGGCCGTTGCCTGTTCCATACCTTGCGCGGCCCCGGAGACGCCGCGGAATAGGTTTCCCCCTCCGATGACGATGCAGAGCTCGACGCCGATGCCGACGACCGCACGAACTTCCAGCGCGATTCGCTCCACGGTCGAGGGGTCCAGCCCATACTGCCCAGGTCCCATCAGGGCCTCGCCCGAGAGTTTGAGCAGTATGCGCTTGTAGGTCACGGTCCGGACGGCCTCTTCTTTCTCCGATATAAAGCCAACGCGTCGATCGCCGTGTCACCCGCCGGCTGTCGCTGCGACCTCGGCCGCGAAATCCTCTTCCTTTCTCTCGATTCCCTCGCCGAGCGCGAAGCGCTGAAAACCTGTCACCGAAACGGGCGCACCGACCTCCCTGGCCAGTTCTTCGACCGCCTTGGAAACCTTGGACTCGCCGTCGATGACAAAGGTCTGCTCAAGCAGGACCGACTCCTCGTAGAACTTCCTGAGCCGTCCCTCCACCATTTTCTCGATGATGTTCTCCGGTCGTCCGCTGGCGCGGGCCTGTTCCGTCAAAACCGAGCGCTCGCGGTTCAAAGAAGCCGGGTCCACGCCCTCGACGGAGGTCCATTGCGGACTTGCCGCCGCGACATGCATCGCGAGCTGGCGGGCGAACTGGCCCAGACGCTCCGAGGAATCCGTCGATTCGACGCCGACCAGCACGCCGATCCTCCCCAGCCCGGGGGCGACGTTGTTGTGGGTGTAGCTTCCCACCGCGCCGCTCCCGACCGAGAGCCGCTCAACGCGCCTGAGCGACATGTTTTCGCCGATCCTGGCGATCAGATCGGTCAACTCGGATGCGACGGTTCCCTCGCCCATGCGGGCTTCGCCCAGAGCATCCACCGGGCCGTCCGTATCGAGCGCGATATTGGCCACGCCGCGTACGAATGACTGGAAATCCGCGTTGCGGCCCACGAAATCCGTTTCGGCGTTGATCTCGACCAGCGCGCCCCTGGTACCCTCCGTGGCGACCGCGACCAGCCCCTCGGCGGCGACGCGTCCCGCCTTCTTGGCGGCTGCCGCGAGCCCGTTCTTGCGCAGCCAGTCGATGGCGTCGTCCATGTCGCCGGCCGATTCCGTCAGCGCCTTCTTGCAGTCCATCATGCCGGCCCCGGTCTTGTCGCGCAGTTCCTTGACCAGAGCCGCGGTAATCTCCGCCATCGTGTCCTCTTCGGTTTTCGGAAACCCCGGCCGGGTCCCGATGTCAAACAACGCGCCGCGAGGGCGCTGCCGGCCTCCGTCAGGCGGAGGCCGCACCCTCTGCCGTTTCCGCGGCGGTTTCAGGCGTCGATCTCTCGCCATCCTTCACCGGTTCGGCCTCGGGTTCTTCGTTCTCCGGAGCCCGCGACGGCTCGCCTTCGTCCCGCGCCCCGATTTCCACGGGAAGCTCCTCGACTGGCGCCTCTTCCGATTCGCCAATGTCGCTGCCACTCGCGATCGCCTCCTGCTGCAGCCCGTCGAGCACCGCCCTGGAGACGAGGTCGCAGTAGAGCGCGATCGAGCGAATCGCGTCGTCGTTCCCGGGAATCGCAAACGAAATGTCGTCCGGGTCGGAGTTGCTGTCGATGACGCCCACGACCGGGATGTTGAGCTTCTTGGCCTCCTTGATCGCGATCGATTCCTTGTTGGTGTCGACAACGAACAGGGCGTCCGGAAGGCCGCCCATCTCCTTGATGCCGCCGAGCGCGCGCTGGAGTTTTTCCCGTTCGCGGGTGAGGCCCAGGAGCTCTTTCTTTGTGAGCCCGCTTTCCTCGGTGTCCAGGGTCTCGTCGAGGTCGCGGAGGCGCTGGATAGAGGCGGTGATGGTCTTCCAGTTCGTCAGCGTTCCGCCGAGCCAGCGGTGGTTGACGAAGTATTGTCCGGAACGACTGGCGGCATCCGCGATCAGATCGCTTGCCTGACGCTTCGTTCCGACGAACAATATCCTGCCGCCCGCCGCCGTGATTTCGCGAATCGCGGCCAACGCGGCATACAGCATCGGCATCGTCTGCTGGAGATCGATAATGTGGATGCCGTTCCTGACGCCGAAGATGTAGGGCGCCATCTTGGGGTTCCAACGCTTTGTGTGGTGGCCGAAATGGACGCCTGCTTCCAGCAGCTGGCGCATGGAGAATTCGGGCATTGCCATGATCGTTCGTCCTTGTCCGGTTTTCCCTCCGCAGGCTTGCGACCGAGGAAGCGGCAACGCCATTTCCTCCGCCGACCGGATGGAAGGCGGTTCCGCCTTCCGTTGCCCGCGTGCGATATACGAAGCGCGGTTGTGATAAACCCGCCGGGTCGCGTTCGCAAGTGAAATCGGGGTCGCGCGCGAGCCGTCGCGGCTCAGATTTCGCTTACCTCGCTCACCCCGGCAAGCGCACCCAGCGCGGGCAGGCCGTCGGCCGGAACGCTGTAGAGTTTCGGCAATTTCACTTCGACTTCGCGTTCGCTTTCGATCCCGATCAGCAGGCTTACGCGCCCCTTGCCGGGCTTCCAGCTCGCGATCTCGGACTTGAGGGTTTCGAGGCAGGCTGGGTCCGCGACCCGCACGACAAGTCCCGTCTCCATATCGTCGATCGTCCGGTCCAGCGGCTCGATACGCTGCCCGACCAGCCGTACGCCGTCGCCGTCGGCGCGCGACTCGGCGGTGATCAGCACCCTGGCGTTGGCTTCCAGAAGATCGCGCGACTGGGCGAGAAGGTCGCTGAACACCACCACCTCGAAAGAGCCGGACGAATCGGTGACACCGACATAGGCGAACCGGCTTCCCTTCGAAGAAGTCCGTTCCTGTCGAGAAGCAACGATACCGGCGAGCGTGCAGGTCCCCGCCTGCCCGCTGCGCGCGATCTCGCCGTAAGGGACTACGCCCAAACGTCTTAACCGATGTTCGTAGGCGTCCAGCGGATGCGCGGAAAGATAGAACCCGACCGCGTCGAACTCGTGGTCGAGGCGTTCCATGGCCGTCCAGTCATCGGTATCGGGACGCTTCATTTCGATGGGCGGCAATCCTTCCCCGTCCTCGCCGAAGAGGCTCGTCTGATTGCTCTCGCGGTCCTGGGCGGCTGCCTGAGCGAGTCGAACGAGATGGTCTATCGACTCGAAGACCTGGCGCCGGTTGGGGTTCAGTGAGTCGAGGGCACCGGCGCGAACAAGGCTTTCGAGCTGTTGGCGGTTCGCAAGAACCCCTCCCAGGCGCTGGGCGAAATCGAACTCGTCCTTG
Source organism: Alphaproteobacteria bacterium (assembly GCA_965202835.1). Classification (GTDB taxonomy): domain Bacteria; phylum Pseudomonadota; class Alphaproteobacteria; order MPNO01; family MPNO01; genus MPNO01. The sequence continues at coordinate 1,250,119 of CBDBCA010000006.1, forward strand.
AACGGACCTCCGGCTTCGCGTTCGGCGACGAGATCGGCCATCGCCTGTTCGCCGACCCTCCGGATGGCCGCGAGGGCGTATCGAATTGCCTTCCCTTCGTTCCCGTTCCGGACGATTTCAACGGAAAATGTCGGCTCGGACCGGTTGACGTCGGGCGGCAGCAACGGGATGTCGAGCCGCTGAAGCTCCTGACGGATGACGCCGAGCTTGTCGGTGTTGCCCAGGTCCATCGTCATCAGGGCGGCGAAGAATTCGACGGGGTGGTTCGCCTTGAGCCATGCGGTCTGATAGGCGATCAGCGCATAGGCCGCCGCGTGGGACTTGTTGAAGCCATAACCGGCGAACTTGTCCACTTGCTGGAAGATCTGCTTCGCCTTCGTCTCGTCCACGCCGCGGGCTACGGCGCCGTCCACGAAGGCATCGCGCTGGGCATCCATTTCGGCCTGGATCTTCTTGCCCATCGCGCGTCGCAGAAGGTCCGCCCGCGCGAGGCTGAAGCCCGAGAGCTTCTGGGCGATCTGCATGACCTGTTCCTGGTAGATGATGACCCCAAACGTCTCGCGCAGGATGTCTTCCAGGTCGGGATGCAGGTAGTCCGGCCGCTCGCGCCCGTGCTTGCAGTTGTTGTAGCGCGGGATGTTGTCCATCGGCCCCGGCCGGTAGAGGGCGACAAGCGCGATCAGATCCTCGAAGCAGTCGGGCTTCATCTGGCGCAGCGCGTCGCGCATGCCGGCGCTTTCCATCTGGAACACGCCGGCCGTGTCGCCGCGGCCCAGCATCGCGTAGGTTTTCTCGTCGTCCAGCGGCAGCGCGAGAAGATCGGGTCGCGTTTCTTCCGGCATCCGATGGAGCGCGCGATGGAGTACCGTCAGCGTCTTGAGACCGAGAAAGTCGAACTTCACCAGCCCGGAGAGCTCGGTGTACTTCATCGAGAACTGGGTCGCGGGGAAGTCCGAGCGCGGATCCCGAAAGAGCGGCACGAGATCGGTCAGCGGCCGATCCCCGATCACCACGCCCGCCGCGTGCGTCGAGGCGTGGCGGTGAAGCCCTTCCAGCGCCATCGCGAGATCGAGCAGCCTTGCCACCTGTTCGTCGCCGGCGCGGATCTCCCTGAGTTGCGGCTCCTTCTCCAGAGCCTCCGCGAGCGTCGGCGGATGGGCCGGGTTGAACGGGACCAACTTGGAAATGCGGTCGACCTGGCCGTAAGGCATGCCGAGGACACGGCCGACGTCTCGGATGGCGGCGCGCGCCTGGAGCGTCCCGAAGGTGATGATCTGCGCGACCCGGTCGGCGCCGTACTTGTCCTGAACGTACCGGATCACCTCGTCCCTGCGATCCTGGCAGAAATCGATGTCGAAATCGGGCATCGAGACGCGGTCCGGGTTCAGGAACCGTTCGAAAAGCAGACCGAAGCGCAGCGGGTCGAGGTCGGTGATGGTTAGCGCCCAAGCGACCACCGATCCCGCGCCCGAGCCGCGCCCGGGACCCACGGGAATGCCCTGTCTCTTGGCCCACTGGATGAAGTCGGCGACGATCAGGAAATAGCCGGGGAACCCCATTCCCACGATCGTTTCCAGCTCGAAGGCCAGACGTTCGCGGTAGGGCCGCGCCGCATCCTCCCGCTGTTCGGCCGTCGCATCTTCCGGATAGACGGTTGCCTCGAGACGCGCTTCGAGACCCGCCTCCGCGGCGGCGGTCAGCGCCTCGGCCTCGTTCTCTCCATGCGCCGTTTCGAAGCGCGGCAGGATCGGGTCGCGCGGCTCCGGCATGAAGGCGCAGCGCCGCGCGATCGCCAGGGTGTTGTCCAGAGCTTCCGGCAGATCGGCGAAGAGCGCGCGCATCTCCGCGGTGCTCCTGAACCGGTGGTCGGCGGTCAGGCGGCGCCGGTCCTGTTCGGATACATGCGTGCCTTCGGCGATGCAGATAAGCGCGTCATGCGCTTCGTGCATCTCCGCACCCGCGAAATAGGCTTCGTTGGTCGCCACCAGCGGCAGGTCATGGGTCATCGCGAGGTCGATCAGGTCGTCCTCGATACGACGCTCGATCTCCTCGCCATGGCGGGTGAGCTCGACGTAAAGCTGGTTTGGAAAGGCCTCCCGGAGTTGCTGGAGCGCGCCGCTTGCCTTCTGCACCTGCCCGTCGGCGAGAAGCCGTCCCAGCGCGCCGTAGGCGCCGGCGGTAAGCGCGATCAGCCCCGATGCGCGTTCCGCGACGTCGCGGAAGGAAACATGCGGGTCGCCGGTCTCGGATTCGAGGAAGGCCTTCGACACCAGCGCCATCAGGTTCCGGTATCCTTCATCGTTCTGCACCAGGAGAACCAGGGAATCGCGTTTTCCCTTGCGGCCGGAGCGAGCGCCGATGCGGCCGTTTGCGTCGACCGCGGCATCGGTCTCCATCGGGGCGACCGCGAGTTGACAGCCCACGATCGGCTGAACCCCTTCCTGGACGGCCGCCATCGCGAACTCCAGCGCGCCGAAGAGATTGTTCGTGTCGGTCACCGCGACCGCGGGCATCGCCTCCGCGACGCACAGCTTCACCAGATCGGGAATCTTGATCGCGCCTTCCGACAGCGAATACGGCGTGTGAACCCTGAGATGAATGAAATCGGCGTGAGGCATGGAGCGCGGACGATCTGGACCCGGGAGCCTAGGATTCCACGCGTTGCGGCGAATCGCCAATCGCGCCGGACGGGTTCCTGTGGACTACTTCGCGTTCGTCTCAGCAGGGGTCCGCGTCGGGCTGGATGCCACCGTCCCGAAGCACCAGCCTCCGATCCATCCGCGAGGCCAGATCCATGTTGTGGGTCGCGATCAGGGCTGCGACTCCGTGGTTCCGGACCGCCGCGAGAAGCACTTCGAAAACCGCCAGCGCGGTCTGCGGGTCGAGATTGCCGGTCGGTTCGTCGGCGATCAGCACCCTGGGGCGATTGGCCAGCGCGCGCCCGATGGCAATCCGCTGCTGCTCGCCTCCCGACAACCGCCCCGGCCGGTGGCTCGCGCGGCCGGCGAGCCCGACCTGATCGAGCAGACCCCTCGCCTGCTCCGTCGCCTCTCGCCTGGACCGCCCGGCGATCATCTGCGGCAACACGACGTTTTCCAGGGCCGAGAACTCGGGCAAGAGGTGATGGAACTGATAGACGAAGCCGATACCGGTACGTCGCATGGCGGTGCGCCGGTCGTCGCCGATCGCGGTGCAGTCTTCGCCTGCGAAGAAGACCGAACCGGCGGTCGGCCTGTCGAGCAGGCCGGCGATGTGGAGGAGCGTCGACTTGCCGGCGCCCGACGGGCCGACAACGGCGACGATTTCGCCCGGCATGACGGAGAAGCTGACCGATTTCAGGACATCGAGCCCGGTTCCCGCCTGACGATAGGTCCGGGCGACCTCGTGCAGCGCCACGGCGGGCGCCGGGTCACTCATAGCGCAGCGCCTCTACGGGATCGAGCCGCGCGGCGCGCCATGCCGGATAGAGCGTCGCAAGGAGCGACAGCACGATCGACATGGCGACGACGAGCACCACGTCTTCGGTCTCGACCCGCGACGGCAGCCTGGACAGGAAATAGATTTCCGCGGCGAAAAGGTCGGTGCCGGAAAGCCCTTCGAGCCAGCGGCGGATGGTCTCGATGTTGCTCGCGAAAGCCAGCCCCAACACGAAGCCGATCGCGGTGCCGACGATACCGATGGACGCGCCGGCAAGCAGGAAGATTCGCATCACCGCGGCTCGGCTCGCGCCCATGGTCCTCAGGATGGCGATGGCCGAGCCCTTGTCCTTCACCAGCATGATGAGGCTCGAAACGATGTTGAACGCTGCCACCAGGATGATCAGCGTCAGGATGAGGAACATCACGTTCCGTTCGACTTCGACAGCGTTGAAGAAGGTGGCGTTGGTCTGCTGCCAGTCGATCAGGCGGAGCTCGCGTTCGGCCCGTTCCCGGATCATACCCTTGATGTCGTTCAGGTTTTCCGGATCCTCGACGAAGACTTCGAGTTGGCTCACCGCCTTCCCTGTCCGGAAATAGAGTTGGGCGGCTTCGAGCGGCATGAACACGAAGCCGTTGTCGTACTGAAACATGCCGAGGTGAAAGATCGCGGCGACCTTGTAGGTCTTGATCCGGGGTACGGTTCCGAAAGCCGTCGATTTCGATTGCGGCGAGATCAGCCGCAGCGTGGAGCCGGGGGACAGCCCGTAGCGCCGCGCGAAGTTGTCGCCGACCATCACCGCGCTCCGGCCACGGAAATCGTCGAGGGTCCCGCGCGTGATGTTGTCGGCGACGATGCGCCGCGCCTTGAGATCGTCGGGACGCAGAGCCCGGACGAGAGCGCCTCCCGCCACCCCGTTCGCCGTCGCCATCACCTGCCCCTCGACGATCGGTGTGATGCTTACGACACCCGGAAGGGTCCTGAGACGTTTCGCCAGCGGATCGAAGTCCTGGAGCGTCCCGCTCACCGCGCGAACGCCGAGATGGCCGTTGAGCCCGAGGATCCGGGACATCAGCTCGGCCCTGAACCCGTTCATCACCGACATCACCACGATCAGGGTGCCGACGCCAAGGGCGATGCCGGCGAGCGAGAAACCCGCGATCACCGAAATGAAGCCCTCTTCGCGCCGGGCGCGCAGGTAGCGCATCGCGATCATGCGCTCGAACGGCGAGAAAATCACGAAGCGCTCGGGCCTCCGGCGTCGGCGGGTGCGGTCAGGCGCGAGAGCGCCGATTCGATCGAGAGTTCCTCGCGCGCCCCGGTATCGCGCCGCTTGAGTTCGACGCTGCCGTTCTCGATCCCGCGCGGACCGACGATGACTTGCCACGGCAGGCCGATCAGATCCATGTCCGCGAACTTCGCTCCGGCACGAAGGGCGCGGTCGTCCACCAGGGTTTCGTAGCCGCTCCCCCGCAGCGCCCGGTAAATGTCGTCGCAGGCGCTGTCGCATTTTGGATCGCCCGCCTTGAGGTTGACGATCCCGACCCGGAAAGGGGCCACCGCGTCCGGCCAGACGATCCCGTCGTCGTCGTGCGAAGCCTCGATGATGGCTCCCACGAGGCGCGAAACGCCGATGCCGTACGACCCCATCTCGAGGAATATCTCCTCGTCGTTCGGACCGCGCACCGCCGCATTCATTGTCTTCGAATACTTGGTGCCGAAGTAAAAGATGTGGCCGACCTCGATCCCGCGCGCGCGGACCAGATCGTCGCCAAGGGCGGCGGCTTCCTTTTCGTCGAATTTCTCGTCCGTGGCCGCGTAGTGTTCGGTCCAGCGCGCCACCTCCGGCGCCAGGTCGCCCTCGTAGTCGATGTCTGTGCCGAGCACGTCCTGTTCGATCAGGGCCCGGTGGCAATAGACCTCGCTCTCGCCCGTGCCGGCGAGGATGATGAACTCGTGGCTGAGATCGCCGCCGATCGGGCCGGTATCGGCCTCCATCGGGATCGCCTTCAGCCCGAGCCGCGCGAAGGTCCGCAGATACGAAACGAACATCTTGTTGTAGGACCGGCGCGCGCCTTCGTAGTCGAGATCGAACGAGTAGCTGTCCTTCATCAGGAACTCGCGGCCGCGCATCACGCCGAAGCGCGGCCGCACTTCGTCGCGGAATTTCCATTGAATATGATAAAGTAATTTAGGAACTTCTCTATAGCTCTTAATGTAATGACTAAAGATTTCGGTGATCTGTTCCTCGTTGGTGGGACCGTACAGCATGTCGCGGCCGTGACGGTCCTCGATGCGCAGCATTTCTTTGCCGTACCCCTCGTAACGCCCGCTCTCGCGCCATAGATCGGCGGACTGGATGGTGGGCATCAGCATTTCCTGGCAGCCGGCGCGGTCCTGTTCCTCGCGGACGATCCGCTCCACGTTGCGCAGCACGCGGTAGCCGAGCGGCAGCCAGGAATAGATCCCGGCGCTGGCCTGCCGGATCATGCCGGCGCGCAGCATCAGCCGGTGCGAGACGATCTGCGCCTCGGCCGGGTCGTCCCTCGACGTGGGCATGAAGAACGTGGACAACCGCATCTGGACCTTCTGTCCGGGCAGGTTCAAGGGGCGGCGAACTCTACAAAATGGCCCGGAAGGCCGCAATCCGGCATGAAAAAGCCCGGCGCGCCGGGCTCTTCAAAGCGTCGGTGGGCTACTTGCCGGGCAGCTTGCCCTGCACGCCCTCGACGTACCAGTTCATCGAGAGCAGCATCTTGTCGTCAGCCGTCTTGCCCTCGGGAATGACGACCTTTCCGGCCTGGTTCCGCACCGGCCCCTGGAAGGGGTGGCGCTTGCCCGACTTGATGTCGGCCTCGGCCTGCTTGGCGAGTGCGACCACGTCCTTGGGGATCGCCGCGTTGTAGGACGCCATCGCGATCATGCCGGTGTCGAGGCCTTCCCAGGTGTCCGCGGACTTCCAGCTTCCGTCGAGCACCGCCTTCGTGCGGGCGACGTAATAGTTGTTCCAGTCGTCGATGATCGCGGTCAGATGCGCCTTGGGCGCGAATTTGGTCATGTCGGAGGCCTGGCCGACCGCCCAAACCCCCCGCTTCTGCGCGATCTGCGCCGGAGCCGGCGAATCGGTGTGCTGCAGGATGACGTCGGCGCCCTGGTCGATCAGCGCCTTGGCGGCGTCGCCTTCCTTGCCCGGGTCGTACCAGGTGTTGACCCAGACCACCTTGACCTCGGCCTTCGGGTTCACCTCGCGCAGCGCGAGCGTGAAGGCGTTGATGCCGCGCACCACTTCCGGAATCGGGAAGGATGCGATGTAGCCAATGACGTTCGACTTGGTCATCTTGCCCGCAATCAGGCCCGAGATCGTCCGGCCCTCGTAGAAGCGGGCCAGGTAGGTCGAGACGTTCGGGGCGCGCTTGTAACCCGAGCAGTGCTCGAACTTCACCTTGGGGAACTTCTTGGCGACCTTGACGGTCGGATTCATGAAGCCGAACGAGGTCGTGAAGATCAGGCCGTGGCCGGTCGAGGCCAGCTGTCGGATGACACGCTCCGAATCGGCGCCCTCGCTCACGCTCTCGACATAGGTCGTCTCGACCTTGTCTCCGAAGGCCTTCTCGACCGCCAGGCGGCCGACGTCGTGGCGGTAGGTCCAGCCGTGGTCGCCGATCGGGCCGACATAGACGAAGCCGACCTTGAGCTTGTCGGCCGCCTGCGCCCCGGCGGCGAGCCCGAGAGCGGCCGCGGCGGCAAGCAACAGTCCTGCACGTTTCATGGATCGCCTCTCCTTGTCTTGCGGTACATCGCAGGATAACCCAACACGGTCGCGGGTGGTAACCCGACTTCCGCAACTGGACGAGCGGTTCGTCTTATTTGACGGGTTTCGGGCGCGAGAAGTGGCGGATTTGCGGGGTTTGTCTCTCCAGTACGGCGTGTAGTGCCGACCTACCCCCTTGATCGGGCTGACGAAGCGCCGGACGCTGTGGCCATGTTCGTGCGCTGCAAGAGACGTTTCAAGGACGGCAAGGAGCACCGTTACTGGAGCGTGGTGGAGAACGTCCGAGTGGGCGGCGGCCGGGTGGTTCAGCGCCGGGTTCTGTATCTCGGCGAGATCAACGACGGCCAGCGCGCGGCGTGGTGCCGCTCGATCGAGGTTGTGGAGGGCAAGTCGGGGTCGCGTCAGATGGCGCTGTTTCCCGAGGATCGGGAGGCGCCGGCGCTGGATTGCGAGGTGGTGAAGATCGACATCGCGCAGCTGTCGCTGCACGACCCGCGCCAGTGGGGGGCGTGTTGGCTGGCGCTGAGCCTGTGGGACCGGCTGGCGCTGGACCGCTTCTGGGGTGGGCGCCTGGCGCCGAGCCGCCAGGGCACGCGGTGGCTCGACATCCTGAAGATCCTGGTCTGCTACCGGCTGATCGACCCGGGCAGCGAGTGGCGGCTTCACCGTCACTGGTACGAGCACAGCGCGTTGCGCGATCTGCTGGGCGGCGAGCGGGTGGTCGCCGGGGACACGCTGTATCGTTGCCTCGACAAGCTGCTGGCGCACAAGCGGGACTTCTTCTCGTTCCTGCGCGCGCGCTGGGCGGCGCTGTTCGAGGCGCGCTTCGACGTGCTGCTCTACGACCTGACCTCGACCTATTTCGAGAGCGATCCGCCGTTCGATGACAAGCGCCGGTTCGGCTACAGCCGGGACAGGCGTCCGGACTGCGTGCAGGTGGTGATCGCGCTGATCGTCACGCCCGAGGGTTTCCCGCTGGCCTACGAGGTGATGCCGGGGAACACCGCCGAGCAGACCACGCTGGCCGGCTTCGTGGAGAAGATCGAGCGGCAATACGGCCGCTCCGAGCGGATCTGGATCATGGATCGCGGCATTCCCAGCGAGGAGACGCTGGCCGCGATGCGACAGGGCGCAGCCCCGCTGCGCTATCTGGTGGGCACGCCGAAGGGCCGTCTGACGCGGCTGGAGAAGGCGTTCCTCGGCTTGCCCTGGCAGGAGGTGCGCCACTCCGTCGACGTCAAGCTGCTGACCGAAGACGGGGAGCTCTACGTCCTGGTGCGCTCACAAGGCCGGATGCTCAAGGAGCGCGGCATGCGCCGGCGCCGGCTGAAGAAGCTGTGGCGCCGGCTGGGCGAGCTGCAAAGCCAGTCCAACGGCCGCGACCGGCTGATGCTCAAGCTCGGCGCCGCCAAGAAGGAGGCGGGCCGGGCCTGGGGCCTGGTCGACATCGCCGTGCCCAAGACCGAAGAGGAACTCGCCGCCAACGGCTTCACGTTCCGCCTGCGGCGCGACCGGCTGCGCCGGCTCCGCCGGCGCGAGGGCCGCTATCTCTTGCGCTCCAACATGGTGGCCGAAGACCCCGCCACGCTGTGGCGCCTGTACATGCAGCTCGTCGAGATCGAGCAGGCGTTCAAGGAGCTCAAGCACGAGCTTGCGATCCGCCCCATCTTCCATCAGCGCGAAGAACGGATCGAGGCGCACATCTTCGTCTCCTTCATCGCCTACTGCCTGCTGGTGACGCTGAAGAACCTCGCCCGGCCGCGCGCCTCGGGCCTCACCCCGCGCGCCATCATCGAGACCTTCGCCACCATCCAGATGGTGGATGTGCACCTGCCCACCGCCGATGGCCGGCACCTCGTCCTGCCGCGCCATACCAAGCCGAAAGAGGAGCACGAGCTTCTGCTGCACCAGCTCGGCATGACCCTGCCGGCGCAGCCCGCGCCGCGGCTCGCCGCCTGACGGCACGCAGCCCGCCCCTCCGTCGGGCGCCGTGTAGTGCCGACCTTTGAAGGGTCAATTGTGGAAAATCAACCGGTTAGCATCCTCGCGACCCCCGAGTTGCGGAAGTCGGGGTAAGGCCGTCGGTCAGCTTGCGGGCCGGAAAATCCTGCCGATATCGGCGGGCGCGTTGAGCCGGATCAGGGCGCGGTCGCTGGAAATCAGCACCAGGACCAGGATAGTCGCGAGATAGGGCAGCATGGAGAGGATCTGCGATGCGACGCCGAGCCCGAACCCCTGCCCGTGGAGCTGCAGGATGGTGACTCCGCCGAACAGATAGGCGCCGAGCAGCACCCTGCCCGGCCGCCAGGTCGCGAACACGACCAAGGCGAGCGCGATCCATCCCCTCCCCGCGGTCATGTTCTCGATCCACATCGGGGTATAGGCGACGGAAAGATAGGCCCCGCCGATGCCGGCCATCGCGCCGCCGAAGGCGACGGCGAGATAGCGAATGACGATGACCGGATATCCGATCGCATGCGCGGCGTCGTGCGACTCGCCGACCGCGCGCAGCACCAGCCCGGCTCGGGTCCGGTAGAGAAACCACGCCACGACGCCGACCATGACGAAGGAGAAATAGATCAGGAAGTCGTGGCCGAAGAGCACCGGGCCGATGAACGTGATGTCGCTGATACCGGGGATGTCGAGCTTGGGCAACGCATCGAGCGGCGTGCCTACATAGCCTTGGCCGATCAACGCGCTGAGGCCGATGCCGAAGATGGTGAGCGCAAGCCCGGTCGCGACCTGATTTGCGACGAGCGAGAGCGTCAGCACGGCGAAAATCAGCGACAAGGCCATCGCGGCCGCGGCCCCGGCAACGATGCCGAGCGCCGAACTGCCGGTGATCGTGGCAGCCGCGAACGCCGTCACGGCGCCGGTGATCATCATCCCCTCGACGCCGAGATTGAGAACGCCCGACTTCTCGGTCACCAGCTCGCCGAGCGCGGCATAGAGCAGCGGGGTCGCGGCCGCCATCATGGAAACGATCACCAGGGCGGCGGTATCCAATTCAGCCTCTCTGCGGCAGCGCGATGCGCGCTCCGCGCCGGCCGAAACGGATGCGGTAGCGGATCAGCACATCCGTCCCGAGCAGGAAGAACAGCAGCATTCCCTGGAACACCCCGGTGAGCGCCAGCGGGAGCTTAAGCTCGATCTGGGCGAGCTCTCCGCCCAGATAGCTGAGCGCGATCAGCAGCGATGCGAGCAACACCCCGACCGGATGCAGCCGGCCGAGAAAGGCGACGATGATCGCGGTGAAGCCGTAACCCGGCGACACGACGGGATGGAGCTGGCCGATGGGCCCCGATACCTCGAACATGCCGGCGAGGCCGGCCAGTGCGCCCGAAAGGCAGAGCGTCGTCCAGATCAGCTTCTTCTCCGAGAACCCGGCGTAGCTCGCGGCCGCCGGCGACTGTCCCACCACCTTGATCTGGAAGCCGAGAAAGGCGCGGCTCAGCACCACCCATCCAGCGAGGATGATGAGAAGCGCGATCGGCGCGGCGATGGAAAGGCGGGTTTCGTCGAGTATCACCGGCAACAGCGCCGAGTCCTCGAACATACGCGATTCCGGGAAGTTCAGCCCCTCCGGGTCTCGCCAGGGTCCGTGGACGAGGTAGCTCAGGAAGAGCGTCGCGACATAGGTCAGCATCAGGCTGGTGAGGATTTCGTTGGCGTTGAAACGCACCCGGAGAAACGCGGGAATCGCGCCCCAGGCCAAGCCGCCGAGGATGCCGGCAGCAGCCATCGCGGGCAGGACCAGCCAGCTCTCGACGCCGTGGAATGCGAGCGCCACGCCACCGCCGCAGATCGCGCCCAGGGTAAACTGCCCCTCGGCGCCGATGTTCCACACGTTGGCTCGAAAGCCGAGCGCGAGGCCCATGCCGATGACGGCAAGCGGCGTTGCCTTGACCAGGAGTTCGGAAACGCCATAGAGGTTTGAAATCGGCTTGATGAAGAAGGTGTAGAGAGCGCGGCCGGGATCGAATCCGAGCGCCGCGAAAAGGATCACGCCGGCGATCAGCGTGAGACCCACCGCGATTACCGGCGTGATCAGCATCATCGCGGCCGAGACGCCGCTTCGGGGTTCGAGCCTAGGCAGCATGGGTCTCGATAATCTCGCCCGCCTCGTCGAACATTCCGCCCATCAGAAGGCCGGCCTGTTCGACGGTGGTGTCCTTGGTCGGCCGGCTGGCCGACAGCCGGCCCTCGCAGATCACCGCGAGGCGGTCGCTGATCGCGAACAACTCGTCAAGGTCCTGGGAAACCACCAGAACCGCCGCCCCGGCCTCCGCGAGGTCGAGCAATGCCTGCTGGATCGCCGCCGCCGCGCCGGCATCGACCCCCCAGGTCGGATGCGCGGCTATCAAAATCTCGGGATTCTGGAGGATTTCCCGGCCGATGATGAATTTCTGCAAGTTGCCGCCCGAGAGACTGCTCGCCGCCGTGGCCGGTCCGGGTGCCATGACGCTGTAGGCTTCGATGACGTTCGCGGCGAAGCGGGACATGGCGCGCAGCTGGAGGAGCCAGTGCCGCAGCATTCCGCTCTTAAGATAAGCGCTCAGGAAGCCGTTCTCCGACAGCGTCATCTCGGGCACCGTGCCCTGGCCCAGACGTTCTTCAGGCACGACGCAGACGCCGCGCGCGCGCCGTTCCCGAGGCCCCAGACGACCGACCGGCTGTCCGTCGATCAGGATCGAGTCGGGCCGGGGGCACAACGTCTCCCCGCTCAACGCGGCAAGCAACTCCGGCTGGCCGTTCCCGGCGACACCCGCGATGCCGAGGATTTCGCCGGCGCGCACGGTCAGGTTCACATTGCGGATCGGCGTGCCGAACGGGTGCTCGGATTCGAGCGACAGGTTGGTCACCGAAAGACGTTCGTTGCCCGCCTCTTCCGCGCCGCCCCGGACGGGGGTCGCAAGCTCTCCTCCGATCATCATCTGGGCAAGGCTGCGCGCGGTCTCTTCGCGGGGATCGCAAGTCGCGACCACCTTGCCGCCGCGAAGTATGGTCGCCGCCTCGCACAGCGCGCGGATCTCTTCCAGCTTGTGGGAGATGTAGAGCACCGTGACGCCTTCGGAGGCGAGCTGGCGCAGCGTTTCGAACAGACGGTCGGCCTCCTGCGGGGTCAGCACCGATGTGGGCTCGTCCATGATCAGGAGGCTTGGATTCTGCAGCAGGCAACGGACGATCTCGACCCGCTGACGTTCGCCGACGGAGAGCGTGTGGACGTGTCGTCCGGGGTCCAGCGCAAGCCCGTAATGCGCCGATACTTCGCCGATCCGCTCGGTAAGATCGCGCATCGGCACCTTTTCGTCGATACCGAGCGCGATGTTCTCCGCCACGGTCAGCGAATCGAAGAGGGAGAAGTGCTGGAACACCATGCCGATGCCCAGCCTGCGCGCCTGGGCGGGGGAAGCGACCTGGACGGGCTCTCCGTTCCAGCGCATTTCGCCCGAATCGGCGCGCAGCACGCCGTAGACGATCTTCACCAACGTGGACTTGCCGGCCCCGTTCTCGCCGAGAAGCGCGTGGATTTCGCCGGGCCTGAGCGTGAGGGAAACGTCGTCGTTTGCGACCACTCCAGGGAATGTCTTGCCGATACCCGTGAGCGCCAGACGCGCCGTCGCGTCATCCGGCGCCACCGCCACCACTCTCCAATCGTTGCATGGGCTTCCCGGGCGCTCTTGCAGTCGCGGCTACCTGACGGCGGGGACGATCATGGCATATTCGCCTTATCGCCGCACGCCTCTCGCGCGCTCTTGTTCATACCGTGCTCCAGGGCGGCTTCAGCGCCATGATCTCGCGGTAGACGGGGCAGCGTTCGTCATGCGCGCCGGGCAGGTACCCGGTGCTCATGAGGAATTCACCGGTGATCTCCCCGCCGGTAAAGCGAAAGGTCTTTTTGAACAGCTTTACCCAGTTTTCCTTCGACAGCGGGTGCTGCGAATCGAGCCACTCCGCGAAGGAGCCGTATTCGCCGATCAGCCCCTGGACGACCTGCGCGTTGTAGATCACCGCGTCGACCTTCAGGCGGTTGCGTACGATGCCGGCATCGGCCAGGAGGCGCTCCCTCTCCGGTGCGCCGTAGCGGGCGACCCGGCCGACATCGAAGCCCTCGAAGGCGGAGGAAAAGGCTTCCCGTTTCCTGAGGATCGTGAGCCAGGACAGGCCGGCCTGGTTGATCTCAAGCGCAAGGCGTTCCAGCAGAACCGCGTCGTCGCGCACGGGAAAGCCGTATTCGGTGTCGTGGTAAGGGCCGTGAAACGGGTGGCCGGGCGCGATGTCGCAGTACGACATCGGCTCAACCGCGGAACGAAATCACGTCGGAGGCGATCAGCCAGTATGCGATCCCCCACAGAACCGTCGTGATGACGGTCGTGACCCCGGCCTTGAGCCACAGACGCGGCCTGACCGGCGCGCCGTCCGCGTGACCCTCGCCGACCGTCTCGCCGGCTTCGTACGCCGAGCGAACCCCGAATGGAAGCGTGACGAAGAAGACGAGCCACCAAAGGACGAGGAAAACGACGATGCCGGAAAACCAGTTCATCGAGGCAGTGTCCGCTCACACCCTCACGACATGAACCTGGGTCACGGGGCGTTTGCCCGTCGCCCGCCGAAGCGTGCCGGAGAGCGCGCTTCGCGCGGCCTTTGCGACGCTCTCGTCGTCATGCCGCGCGTTTCGGGGAAGGTCCTCGACGGCATCCATCAATGCGTCTATCGCGTCGTCCTCGATCTCCTCCGCGCTGTCGGGCTCGGTGACGCCGTGCAAAGTGACCATGGGATCGGCGGCCAGCCGGCCGCGATGATCGAGGACCACCGTCGCCACCGCCGAACCCGCCACGCCGATCCGGTGGCGCGCGCGGACCGTATGGCCGTCCAGCGGCACCAGTTGCTTGCCGTCGACGCCGAGCCGTCCGGTCTCGACCGAGCCCACCTGTTCCAGCGGGCCGGGTATCAGTCTGACCAGGGTGCCGTTTTCGGCCACAAACGCGTCGGCGACGCCAGCTTCCCGCGCCAGCGCGATCTGTTCGAACAAATGCCGGGCCTCGCCGTGGATCGGCACGACGCTAGCGGGTTTGAGACAATCGTACAGGGTTCGCAACTCCTCGCGGGCGGGATGGCCGGAGACGTGGGTATGACGGGCGCCATCGACGATCACCTCGATGCCCTGCCGCGCGAGCAGATTCTGCACCCGGCCGATCGCAAGCTCGTTGCCCGGGATCTGCCGCGAGGAATAGATCACCGTATCACCGGGTTCCAGCGCGACGGCCGGATGGTCGTTGGCAGCGATGCGGGTCAACGCCGCGCGCCGTTCTCCCTGGCTTCCCGTTACCGCCATCACCACCCTCTCTGGGGGAAGGTATCCGGCGTCGTGCTCGGTCAGGAAGGGCTCGGTGTCGGCGAGGTAGCCGGTCTCCCGGGCCGCGTCCACCATGCGCCACATCGAACGGCCCACGAGGCAGGTCTGGCGGTCGTTGGCCGCGGCCGCGTGGGCGATAGTCTCGATCCGCGCGATATTGCTCGAGAAGCAGGCGACGGCGACGCGCCCGGCGCAATCGGCGATGATTTTCGTAAGGCTTTCCCGGAGCGCGGCCTCGGAACCGGCGCGTCCGTCCACCATGGCGTTGGTCGAATCGACAAGCAGGGCCCGCACGCCTTCCGTGCCGAGAGCGCGCAGGCCGTCCATGTCGGTCTCGGCGCCGACCAGCGGCGCGGGATCGAGCTTCCAGTCGGTGGCATGGACGGCGAGGCCCGCCTGCGTGCGGATCGCGAGGACGTGGCCCTCCGGGATCGAATGCGCGGCCGTGTAATACTCGACTTCGAACGGGCCGGCATCGAAGCGTTCGTTCGGCGCAACGATGCGGAGGGGCACATCGTCGAGGCCCGCCTCGGCGAGCTTCCGCCTCAGGACCGCCGCGGCGAACGGGGACGCGTAGACCGGGCATCGCAGCCTTGGCCACAGCGTCGCCACCGCGCCCAGATGGTCCTCATGCGCGTGCGTCAGCACGATGGCTTCGAGCGCGGCGCGGCGTTCCGCGATGAAGTCCGGATCGGGTACGAGGACGTCGATCCCCGGTGTCGATTCGTCGCCGAAACCGATCCCGAGGTCGACCATCAGCCAGCGCCCGTCGCAGCCGTAGAGATTGAGGTTCATCCCGATCTCGCCCGCGCCGCCGAGCGCGACGAACAGGAGCTCTTCCGGGCCCGGGAGCAACGGATCTCTAGCCCGGGTCATGCGGATACGTTCCGCCGCCAGATCGACGCCAGGCCGCGCAGCGTCATTTCGGAATCGACGTCGCGGATAATTTCGGTCCCCTCGGCGAAGAGCGGGGCGAGACCGCCGGTCGCGATGACTTTCATGTCGGCGCCGTACTCCTCGACAATTCGGACGACCAGGCCCTCGATCAGTCCGACATAGCCCCAATAGACCCCCGACAGCATGGCGGGGACGGTCCGCTTGCCGATCACGCTCGGCGGGCGTCGGACGGCGACGCGCGGCAATTCGCGCGGCCGCCGCGTGGAGCGCATCGAGCGAAAAGATTGATTCCGGGAGCGATTACGCCGCCGACGTAGCTCCCTTCTCCGTCGACGACATCGAAGGTTGTCGCGGTGCCGAAGTCGATGACGATGAGCGGTCCGCCGAAGCGTTCGTGCGCGCCGACGGCATTGACCAGCCGATCCGTGCCGACCTCCGAGGGGCTGTCGACCAGGACGCCGATGCCGAGCTCTACCCCCGGCTCCCCGATCACCAGCGGATCGCAGTCGAAATAGCCGCGGCAAAGGCTCCGCAGGCTGAACAGCGCCTCCGGGACGACGGTGGCGACGATCGCGGCATCGACGTCGGATGCGGACAGGCCGCGAAGCGACATCAGCTGGCTCAGCCAGACCGCGTATTCGTCGGCGGTGCGCTTCGCATCGCTTGAACTGCGCCAGACGCCGCGCTGCTCGTCTCCGTCATAGAGCGCGAAGACGATATTGGTGTTGCCCGAATCGATGGTCAGCAGCACGCCTGCCTCCCGAAGAAAACCTCGCCCGCGGCGACTTCCGTCTCCATCCCGTCGGCGTCAACAAGGACCAGCGCGCCATCCGCCGTCAACCGGTCGAAACGGCCGCGAACCGTCCCCCGCGCGGACCGGGCGGTGACTTCTTCGCCGATGCCGGTCGCGCGGGAGAGCCAGGCTTCGCGGATCGGCCCGAATCCTTCCACCAGCCAGCGGCGATACCACCGTTCGAAAGCGTCGCAGGCTTTGGCGCAGAGACTCGGTGCGTCGACACGTCCGTCCAGATCGGCGGCGGTATCGGAAACGGATTCCGGGGTTCGGACCACGTTGACCCCGATTCCCACCGCGGCCGCCCCTTCGTCCGCTTCGATCAGAATGCCGGCGATCTTGCGCCCTCCCACGAGGAGATCGTTGGGCCATTTGAAGCGGAAATCCGTTTCTCCGTCCATCGCTTCGCCCAGCGCGACGGCGGCAACGAAGGAAAGCTGGGCGAAGGCGCATTCTTCCGGCGGGCGGACGAGGACGGTCATGTATAGATTGCCGGGCGCCGAAACCCAGCTCCTGCCGCGTCGGCCGCGACCCGCGGTTTGTTCCGCGGCCGTGACGACGGTGCCGTGTGGCGCTCCCTTTGCGGCGCGGCGGAGCGCCTCGGCGTTGGTGCTGTCGATGCGTTGGAGGCTGACGAGCCGATAACCGTCCGGGAGGCGCACCGGCCGGTCAGGAAAAGAACAGCACGGCCGCCGCGACCTCGGCGGCCCGCACGATGGGCGTCTGAAAGGCGATGAACGCAACGACCAGCACGCTGGAAACCGCGACGATCGCCGCGAGACTGCGTCCCATGGGTTTGTCGAACGCCTCGGCCGGCTCGTCGAAATACATGATCTTGACGATCCTCAGGTAATAGAAGGCCGATATCACGCTGGTCAGCACGCCGATCACCGCCAGGGTGTACAGCCCCGCGTCGATCGCGGCGAGGAAGACGTAGAGCTTGGAGAAAAAGCCGGCTAGCGGCGGGATCCCCGCCATCGAGAACATGAAGATCGCCAGCGCGAGCGCCATCAGGGGCGCATTGCGGGAAAGCCCGGCCAGATCCGACAGGTCCTCGACCATCCGTCCGTTCTGGCGCATCGCCAGCACGCAGCAGAAGGTGCCCGCCGTCATCACCACGTAGACCGCCATGTAGATCACGATGCCGCGCACGCCGTCGGTGCTGCCGGCCGCGAGTCCCACGAGGGCGAAGCCGACATGCCCGATCGAGCTGTAGGCGAGCAGCCGCTTGATGTTGGTCTGCCAGATCGCCGCGAGCGAGCCCAGGATCATCGAGAGGATCGCGATGAATACGACGATCTGCTGCCACTGCTGGAACAGGTCGAAGAACGGCCCCACCAGAACGCGTACGAAAAGCGCCATCGCCGCGACCTTGGGGGCGACGGCGAAAAACGCCGTGACGGGCGTCGGAGCGCCCTGATAGACGTCGGGCGTCCACATGTGGAAGGGAACGGCCGAGATCTTGAAGGCGAGCCCCGCGATGACGAAGACGAGCCCGACGATCACGCCGATCTCCGGCGCCGCGTCGGCGCGCGAGAACAACCCCGCCAGGGTCTCGAAATTGGTCGAGCCGGCGAAGCCGTAAACCATCGAGCAGCCATAGAGGAGCATGCCGGAGGAGAGCGCGCCGAGGACGAAATATTTCAGGCCCGCCTCGGAGGACCGCGCGGAATCGCGCCGGAAGGCGGCGATCACGTATAGCGCGAGCGATGCAGCTCAAGTCCGACGTAAAGCGAGATCAGGTTCGTTCGCCGAAATCATCATCGACATCCCGAGCGTCGCGAAGGACGATCAGGATCGGGTATTCGGGCGGCCGATCTGCTCGCGCCGGTTGTATCCGAACGACATGACGATGGCCAGCGCGGAGCCGATGAACACCAGCCACTTCATGAAGTGACCGAACGCGTCCACCACGAACTGATCGCCGAACAGCGTGGTCCGAAGCTCCGTCGTGGCGCTCGCCGATACCCCCGCCCCGACGATCACGAGAACCGAGATCCAGCTCACGGAATGGTACGAACGGTCGCCGGTGAAGACGCCCAGCATCAGCAGCGCCATCGCACCGCAGGCGAGGATCAGCTCGGGCAGGATCAGGTCAGGTCGGGCAGCGCGCTGGTCATTTCCCGGCTTTCACCTTCCGGCCACCGTGACCGCGTTCGCGGCCTTGAGCGCGACCTCGTGGTTCTCGATCAGGTTCGCAACGGAAGCGTGCAGCACATCCAGGAACAGTTCCGGCCAGAGACCCATCCATAGCGTCGCCGCGACGAGCGGCGCGAAGACCGCGATCTCGCGCCGGCTGAGATCGGTCATCGTCTTCAGGTCTTCCTTGGTGAGCTCGCCGAAGATTACCCTGCGGTAGAGGTAAAGCATGTAGGCCGCGCCGAGCACGATGCCGGTGGTGGCGAGCAGCGCCAGCCAGGTGTTGACCTGGAAGGCGCCTACGAGAACCAGGAACTCGCCCACGAAGCCGCTGGTCCCGGGCAGTCCGACCGATCCCAGCATGAACCACCATGAACACCGCGGCGTAGACCGGCATTCGGTGGACCAGCCCGCCATAGCGCGCGATCTCTCGCGAATGCAGCCGGTCGTAGACCACGCCGACGCAGAGGAACAGGGCGGCGGAAATCACGCCGTGGCTCAGCATCTGGACGATCGCGCCCTCCACGCCCTGCGTCCTGACGGTGAAGATCCCGATCGTGACGAACCCCATATGCGCGACCGACGAGTAGGCGATCAGCTTCTTCATGTCCTCCTGCGCGAGCGCGACGAGGGAGGTGTAGATGATCGCGATGACGCTCAGCGTGAAGATCAGCGGCGCGAAGAAATCGCTGGCGACCGGGAGCATGGGCAGCGAGAAGCGGAGGAAGCCGTAGGCGCCCATCTTCAGGAGGATGCCGGCGAGAATCACCGAACCGGCCGTCGGGGCCTCGACATGGGCGTCCGGCAGCCAGGTGTGGACCGGCCACATCGGCACCTTGACCGCGAAGCTCGCGAAGAAGGCGAGCCAGAGCCAGATCTGGAGGTCCGGGTCGAAGCCGATCTTGAGAAGTTCGACGATATCGGTGGTCTCGGCGTCGAAATAGATCACCATGATGGCGACCAGCAGCAGGACCGAGCCGGTGAGCGTGTAGAGGAAGAACTTGAACGCCGCGTAGACCCGGTTCGCCCCGCCCCAGACGCCGATGATGAGGAACATCGGGATCAGCACGCCCTCGAAGAAGATGTAGAACAGCACGAAATCGAGCGCGCAGAACATCCCGACCATGAAGGTCTCGAGCAGCAGGAAGGCGATCATGTACTCCTTGACGCGGGTCTGGATCGCTTCCCAGCTCGCCAGGATGCAGAGCGGGGTGAGGAAGGTCGACAGGATCACGAACAGCATCGAGATGCCGTCGACGCCGAGGTGGTAACTCGCGCCCAGAATGGGGATCCAGTCGGCGCGCTCGACGAACTGGAACGCGGCCGTAGACGTATCGAAGTCGATCCAGATTCCGAGCGACAGGACGAAGGTAATCAGCGAGGTCCATAGCGCGGTCATCCGCGCGTTGCGCGCCACGATGCGCTCGTCGCCGCGGACCAGGAACACGAACAGCGCCCCCACCGTCGGCAGGAAGATCACGAGGCTCAGGATCGGCCAGTCGGTCACGCCCGGTTCCCCCTAACCCTGCGCGTAGAGGTACCAGGTCACGAACGCGGCGACGCCGATCAGCATCGCGAACGCGTAATGGTAGACGTAGCCTGACTGCAGCATGCTGACCCGGCGCGCGAGCACGCGCGCGACCGCCGACAGCCCGTCGGGGCCGAGCCCGTCGATCAGCGTGCCGTCGCCCTCCTTCCAGAGGCCGCGCCCGACCCGGTGCGCCGGACGGACGAAAAGCCAGTCGTACAGCTCGTCGAAGTACCACTTGTTGAGCAGGAAGCGGTAAGTCGCGCCGAACCTGCCCGCGAGCTCGCCGGGGATCCCCGGCCTGAACATGTAGAACCAGTATGCGAGCGCGACCCCGGCGACCGCGACCACGATCGGCAGGGCGATGACCCAGAGCGGGGAGTGGTGGGCATTCTCCAGCGCGTCGTGGCCGGGCAGCACGAGGATCGAGTCTCCCCAGAACGCCTTGAGACCGTCGCCCACGAAGTAGTGGTAGCCCAGCATTCCGGAGAAAACCGCGCCGATGGCGAGCACGATCAGCGGCACAGTCATCGATCCCGGCGATTCATGGACATGCGCCATGGTGCGCTCGTCCGCCCTGGGCGCGCCGTGGAAGGTCATGATCAGGAGCCGCCACGAGTAGAACGCGGTCATGAAGGCCGCCGCGATGCCGGCCCAGAAGGCGAAGTCGCCGGCGATCGTGTGCGCGCCGAACGCGGATTCGATGATCACGTCCTTGGAGTAGAAGCCGGCGAAGATGGGAATGCCGGCGAGCGCCAGGCTCCCGACCCACATCAGCCCGTAGGTGAGCGGGATCAGGGTGTAGAGACCGCCCATCCTGCGCATGTCCTGTTCCGACGACATGGCGTGGATCACCGAGCCGGCGCCGAGGAACAGCAGCGCCTTGAAGAAGGCGTGGGTCATCAGGTGGAAGATGCCCGCCGAGTAAGCCGAAACCCCGCAGGCGAAGAACATGTAGCCGAGCTGGCTGCAGGTCGAATAGGCGATGACCCGCTTGATGTCGTTCTGGCACAGCCCGATCGTCGCCGCGAAGAACGCGGTCGCGGCGCCGATCACGACGACCACCGTCAATGCGGTTGGCGAATACTCGAACAAGGGCGACATGCGGGCGACCAGGAAGACGCCGGCGGTGACCATGGTCGCCGCGTGGATCAGCGCCGAGACCGGGGTCGGGCCCTCCATCGCGTCGGGCAGCCAGGTGTGGAGACCGAGCTGGGCCGATTTCCCCATCGCGCCAATGAACAGGAGGATGCAGAGGACCGTCAGCGCGTGCGCCTCATGGCCCAGGAAGGAGATCGTCGCATCCGCCTTGTCGGGCGCGGCGGAAAAGATCGTCGAGAACTCGATGGAGCCGAAGACCAGGAACACGCCCAGGATGCCGAGCGCGAAACCGAAATCCCCGATCCGGTTGACGATGAACGCCTTGATCGCGGCCGCGTTGGCGGCCGGGCGGTCGTACCAGAACCCGATCAGGAAGTAGGAGCAGAGCCCGACGCCCTCCCAGCCGAAGAAGAGCTGCAACAGGTTGTCCGCGGTCACCAGCGCCAGCATGAAGAAGGTGAACAGGCTGAGATACGCCATGAACCGCGGGATCGACGGGTCGTGGTGCATGTAGCCGATCGAATAGACGTGGACGCAGGCCGAGACCACGGAAACGACGAACACCATCACCGCGGTCAGCTGGTCGAAGCGAAGCGACCAGACGACGTCGAACGTGCCCGAGGTGATCCATGAGAACAGCACGATGGTTCTCGGTTCGGCGCCGAACGCCACCTCGTAGAGGATCAGGATCGAGATCGCCGCCGAGGCGATCAGCGCCCCGCAGGTCACGTATTGCGAGGCCCGGTCGCCGATCAGCCGCCCGAACAGACCGGCCACGACCGCTCCGATCAACGGCAGGAAGACGGCAAGCGAATAGAGCACGCGCTAGCCCCGCATCAAGTTGATGTCCTCGACCGCGATGGAGCCGCGGTTTCGGAAATAGACGACGATGATGGCGAGGCCGATCGCCGCCTCCGCCGCCGCGATGGCGAGCACGAGCAGCGCGAAGACCTGGCCCACCAGGTCCTGGTGGTGGACCGAGAAGGCGACGAGGTTGATGTTGACCGAGAGCAGGATCAGCTCGATCGACATCAGGATGATGATGACGTTCTTCCGGTTGAGGAAGATGCCGAAGATCCCGAGCGTGAACAGGATCGCCGCGACCGTCAGGTAATGCGCGAGACCTACCACGTCAGACGCCGCTCCCGGGCTGGACTTTTTTGATCTCGACCGCATCGGCGCGACCACGCCTGAGCTGGTCGCCGATCCGCTGCTTGCGCACCCCCTCGCGGGCGCGAAGCGTGAGCACGATCGCGCCGATCATGGCGATCAGCAGGATCACGCCAGCCGCCTGGAAGGCGTAGATGTAGTCGGTATAGAGGATGTTCCCCAGCGCGTGGGTGTTGGTTATCTCGGCCGCCGGGGGGGTGGGCGATGCGCGAACCACGTCGTCTTCGGGAGCGAACGCCCAGCCCGCGAACACGAGTACCAGCTCGGCCATCAGGACGATCCCGATCAGCGCGCCGATCGGCAGGTATTGCAGGAAGCCCTGGCGCAGCTCGACGAAGTTGATGTCGAGCATCATCACCACGAACAGGAAGAGCACCGCCACCGCGCCGACATAGACGATCACCAGTACCATCGCGATGAACTCGGCGCCCATCAGCACGAAC
This sequence comes from Alphaproteobacteria bacterium, assembly GCA_965202835.1. GTDB lineage: Bacteria > Pseudomonadota > Alphaproteobacteria > MPNO01 > MPNO01 > MPNO01. The sequence continues at coordinate 1,272,736 of CBDBCA010000006.1, forward strand.
AGCCCGGCCGCGTTGAAGAAGGCGAGGATCAGGAAGAGGACCGAATGCACCGGGTTGCGCGCCGAGATCACCATCACGCCCGCGGCCACGGTCACGGCCGCGAAGAGATAGAAGGCGACGGTCTGAACGATCATCGGAGGCCCCTAGCGGTACGGCGCGTCCGCGCTGAGCCTGGCGGCAAGGTCCGCCTCCCAGCGATCGCCGTTATCGAGGAGCTTCTCCTTGTTGTACATGAGCTCCTCGCGGGTCTCGGTCGCGAACTCGAAATTGGGCCCCTCGACGATGGCATCCACCGGGCACGCTTCCTCGCAGAACCCGCAATAGATGCACTTGGTCATGTCGATGTCGTAGCGCGTGGTCCGCCGGCTGCCGTCGGCGCGCGGCTCGGCCTCGATGGTGATCGCCTGGGCCGGGCAGATCGCCTCGCACAGCTTGCATGCGATGCAGCGCTCCTCCCCGTTGGGATAGCGGCGAAGCGCGTGCTCGCCCCGGAAGCGCGGGCTGAGCGGCCCCTTCTCGAAAGGATAGTTGACGGTCACCTTGGGCTTGAAGAAATAGCGCAGCGTGAGCGCCATCCCCGAAAGGAGCTCGGTCAGGAACAGCGCCCGCGCGGAGCGGTCGAGCAGAGCCATTACTTCACTCCCACCGGCGCGGTGCCCGTGGCCACCAGATAGCCGGCGACCAGAACCAGCCAGAGCAGCGAGCCCGGCAGGAACACCTTCCAGCCGAGCCGCATCAGCTGGTCGTAGCGGTAGCGCGGGAAGGTCGCGCGGATCCAGAGGAAGACGAACAGGCAGAACGCCACCTTCGCGCCGAACCAGAGCACGCCCGGGATCCAGTTGAACGGCGCCACGTCGATCAGCGGCAGCCAGCCGCCGAGGAACAGCACCGTCGTCATGGCGCTCATCAGGATCATGTTGGCGTATTCGCCGAGGAAGAAGAGCGCGAAGGTCATTGATGAGTATTCGACGTTGTAGCCGGCCACCAGCTCGGCTTCGGCCTCGGGCAGGTCGAACGGCGCGCGGTTGGTCTCGGCCAGAGTCGCGACGAAGAACATCACGAACATCGGCAGGAGCGGGATGCAGAACCACAGCCCTTCCTGCGCCTTGACGATCTCGCTCAGGTTGAGCGAGCCGACGCAGAGCAGCACGCTGATGATGATGAAGCCGATCGCCACCTCGTAGGACACCATCTGAGCCGCCGAGCGGAGCGCGCCGAGGAAGGCGTATTTCGAGTTCGACGCCCACCCCGCCATGATGATCCCGTAGACTCCCAGCGACGAGATGGCGAACAAATAGAGAATGCCGACATTGATGTCGGCCAGCACCCAGCCCTCGTCAAAGGGAATCACCGCCCAGGCGATCAGGCTGAGAATGAAGGTCAGCATGGGGGCCAGGAGGAACACCACCCGGTTGGCGCCCACCGGGAGGATGGTTTCCTTGAACAGGAGCTTGAGGCCGTCGGCGACCGGCTGGAGGAGACCCAGCGGACCGACGACGTTCGGGCCCTTCCGGAGCTGTATCGCGGCGATCACCTTGCGCTCGGCGTAGGTCATATACGCGACGCCGCTGAGAACCGGCACGATGATCGCGACGATCGAAAGGACGATCAGGACCGTCGGCCAAACATAGATGTCGAGGAAGCTATCCATCGGTGCCGGTCATCGCCCGCGGGGGCGAAAGGAAGGCCCGCGTACACGCCGCCATGGTCTCCGACGACCGCGAGATCGGATCGGTCATATAGTAGTTGTCAATGACCGTTGCGAACGGCCCGGGATCGGGTTTTCCGTCCTCGCCGAAGGCCCCCCAGGCAGCCGCCTCGACCGCCCCGATACCCCCGAAGAGGGGCGCGATTTCCGCCATTCGGGCGCGCACCTGCTCGACCGTGTCGCAGGGTAGCGGCTTGTTGAGGACTTCCGACAGCGCGCGGACGATACGCCAATCCTCGCGCGCCGCGCCGGGCGGATGCACCGCTCGGGCAGTGCGCTGCGGACGGCCCTCGAGATTGACGTAGGTCGCTTCCTTTTCGGTATAGGCCGCGCCCGGGAGGATCACGTCGGCCCGCATCGCGCCGGCGTCGCCGTGATGGCCCTGGTAGACGACGAAGGCCTTGCCGAGCCTCGACGTGTCGATCTCGTCGGCCCCCAGGAGATAGACCAGCTCGATGTCGCCGCTTTCCGCGCCCGAGAGAATGCCTTCGACGTCCCTTCCGCCCTCTCCCGGCACGAAGCCGAGATCGAGCGCGCCGACCCGCGCGGCGGCGCGGTGCAGCACGTTGAACCCGTTCCACCCCTCGCCCGCCATGCCGAAACGTTCCGCGATGGCGCGGGCGGCTCCGAGGATTCGTGCTCCGTCGGCGCGCGCGAAGGCCGCCTCGCCCAGCACGATCATCGGCTTTTCCGCCGCGTCAAGGACGGCGCAGAAAGCGTGCTTGCCCGCGGCAATCTCGGCCATCAGCGCGGCGTCGTTGCCGAGATGGTCGTAGCGGTAGGTAAGATCGACCGGCTTGCCGATCAGTCCGACCGGGAATCTTCCCATCGCGTGGCGCTTGCGGAGCCGCGCGTTGACCAGCGGCGCCTCCCGGCGCGGATCGGCGCCCACGATCATGCAGGCATCGGCGTCTTCGATCCCCGCGATGGTGGTGTTGAACAGGTAGCCCGCCCGCGCGCCGGAGGAGAGCTTCGCGCCCTCCTGTCGGGCGTCGACATGGGGCGAGCCCAAGGCGGCGAACAGGTCGTTGAGCATCGCCATCGCCTCGCAATCGGCGAGGTCCCCGGCGATCGCGGCAGCGCGGTCCGGCGCGGCTTTCTTCATCCTCCTGGCCACCGCGGCGAGCGCTTCCGCCCAGCTTGCCGGCGTCAGCTTACGGCGCTTCCGCACATAGGGCGTGTCGAGCCGCTGACGGCGCAGCCCGTCGCAGGCGAACCGCGCCTTGTCGGACAGCCACTCCTCGTTGATGTCCTCGTTCAGCAACGGGATCACCCGCTGCACCTCCCCGTCCCTGGAATCTACGCGGATATTGCTGCCCACCGCGTCCATCACGTCGATGGATTCGGTCTTGGCGAGCTCCCAGGGCCGCGCGTTGAAGGCGTATGGCTTGGAGGTCAGCGCGCCCACCGGGCAAAGATCGATGATGTTGCCCGACAGCTCCGAGGTCAGCGCCTTCTCGACATAGGTGCCGACTTCCATGTGTTCGCCGCGTCCGGTCGCGCCGAGCTCCTCGACGCCGGCGACCTCGGTGACGAAGCGAATGCAGCGCGTGCAGTGGATGCAGCGCGTCATGTGGGTCTCGACCAGCGGGCCGAAATCCTTGTCCGGCACGGCCCGCTTGTTCTCGGCGAAGCGCGAGCGGTCGAAGCCGTAGGCCATCGCCTGGTCCTGCAGGTCGCATTCCCCGCCCTGGTCGCAGATCGGACAGTCCAGCGGGTGGTTGATCAGCAGGAACTCCATCACCCCCTGGCGCGCCTTCCGGACCATCGGGGTGTTGGTGCGGATGACCATGCCGTTGCCGACCGGCATCGCGCAGGACGCGATGGGCTTGGGCGAGCGCTCCATCTCCACCAGGCACATCCGGCAGTTGCCGGCGATCGACAGGCGTTCGTGATAGCAAAAGCGCGGAATCTCGATGCCGGCTTCCTCGCAGGCCTGGAGGACGGTGATCCCGTCCTCGACCTCGATCTCGGTACCGTCGATGGTCAGTGTCGCCATTCCGCCAGACCTTACGCTGCGCTCGATTCATCCACCCTGGGACGCCTTTCCCTTGTCCGATTGTCCGGATGGAGCCGAAGAACCTTCGTCGCCTTCCTTGCTCTTCACCGAAGTCGGTGGAGTCCGGGGCGGGTCGCTCTCCGGCTTGTATCCGAACGCTTGGTCGATTCTGTATCGGGGCCTGCGCTTGGGTGGACGGTTGTCAGCCATTTTGATCTCCAGAAAAGACCTTCACGTACCGGTAGTCGTCGGGCCGCAACAAGATTCCCGGACTACCCAGCTGCTGTTCCACGAATTGGTCTTGGGCATCGATCTGCCAAAGCTCCTGAATATAAATGTGTCCGGACTCCGGATAGGAACTCGCAAAGGAATCTTGACCGAAAATTCCGCCTACCACGCTGCCATCGGTTAGGACAACCTGTACCCAAATGCCGCTTGGGTGCGAAGCGAAGAAATCGTCCCATGCTGTTCGAGCCTGCGGTGAAATCAGTCTCTTGCTCTCGGCCAACCGCAGTAGGCGATGTGCCGCGAAGGGCCAAATCGCGGGGATAACTACCAGCGTCGCCAGCACCAGCAGCCAAGCCCAAAACTGGTTTTCCTCGACAAATCCGTTCTGGAAAAGCAATTGAATCGGCCAGAAACAGATCGCAAAGTTCAGAAGGCTGAAACAAATCGCTTCGAGGACCCTCTCCTTCAGCAACCGATCCTTGTGCGCCACAAGAAGGTCGAAGAAATAGAGTGAGATCGCGCCGGGCAGCACAAACAAAGCGAACGCCAGAAGATATTCGATCCTGAGTTCCGGCATATCGGGCCCTACGCCGCCGCTTCCCGGCCTGCTTTGCGCGCGACGATGCGGCTTTCCACCTCGTCGCGGAAATGCCGCATCAGGCCCTGGATCGGCCAGGCGGAGGCGTCGCCATGGGCGCAGATCGTGTGGCCCTCGATCTCGTAGCTGACGGCCAGCAGCATGTCGATTTCCTCGACCTCGGCATCGCCGCGCACCAGCCGTTCCATCACCCGCCACATCCAGCCGGTGCCCTCGCGGCACGGCGTGCACTGACCGCAGGATTCGTGCATGTAGAATTTCGAGAGCCGCGCGATGGCGGCGACCACGTCGGTGGTGCTGTCCATCACGATCACCGCCGCCGTGCCGAGCCCGGACTTGAGATCGCGCAGCCCGTCGAAATCCATGATCGCGGTGTCGCAAAGCGACTTGGGGATCAGCGGCACCGACGAGCCGCCCGGGATGACTGCCTTGAGGTTCTCCCAGCCGCCGCGCACCCCGCCCGCATGCTTCTCGATCAATTCGCGGAGCGGGATTCCCATCTCCTCCTCGACGTTGCACGGGTTGTTCACGTGGCCGGAGATGCAGAACACCTTGGTGCCGGTGTTGTTCTCGCGGCCGAACCCGGCGAACCAGGAGGCGCCGCGCCGGAGGATCGTTGGGACGACGGCGATGGTCTCGACATTGTTGATCGTCGTCGGGCAGCCATAGAGCCCGGTATTCGCCGGGAACGGCGGCTTGATCCGCGGCATCCCCTTCTTGCCTTCCAGGCTTTCCAGCAGCCCGGTTTCCTCGCCGCAGATATAGGCGCCGGCGCCGCGATGGACGACGATTTCGAAATCCCAGCCGGAACCGCAGGCGTCGGGGCCGATCAGCCCGGCCTCGCGCGCCTCGGCGACCGCCGCCTCCAGCCGCTCTGCTTCGCGGAAGAATTCGCCCCGGATGTAAATGAAGGCGACGTGCGCTCCCATCGCGAATCCGGACAGCAGCGCCCCTTCAACCAGTTTATGAGGATCGTTCCTTATGATATCGCGATCCTTACAGGTTCCGGGCTCGCTCTCGTCCGCGTTGACGACCAGATAGGACGGTCGTCCGTCCGATTCCCCAGGCATGAAGGACCATTTGAGCCCGGTCGGAAAACCGGCCCCACCGCGCCCCCGGAGACCGGATGACTTCACTTCCTCGACCAGCGTGTCGCGGCCTCTGGCCAGCAGTTCCTTCGTTCCGTCCCAATCGCCCCGGCGGCGCGCGCCGGCGAGCCGCCAGTCGTCCTGACCGTACAGGTTGGTGAAAATCCGGTCCTTGTCGGCGAGCTCCATCAGGCGCCCTCCCCCGCTCCCCCGGACGGCGCGACATCGGTAAGCGAAGTCCACTCGCCCAGCGGCTCCGATCCCCGACGTCCGATCTGGGAACCGGGCTGCGGCCGTTCGCCGGCGCGAAACGCTTTCAGGATGGCGACCGTCCTCTCCGGGTCGAGGTCCTCGTAGTAATCATCGTCGATCCAGACGATCGGCGCGTTGACGCAGGCGCCGAGGCATTCGAACTCGGTCAGGGTAAATTTCCCGTCTTCGGTCGTGCCGCCGACCTCGACGCCCATCTCGCCCTTGCAGGCGTCCAGGATGTCGGTGCTGCCGCGCAGCATGCAGGGAGTTGTCGTGCACACCCGCACCATGTGCTCGCCTACTGGCTCGGCGTGCAGCATCTCGTAGAACGAGACGATCTCGTAGATCCTGATTTGCGCCATGTCGAGCATGTCGGACACGTGCTCGATCGCCTCCGGCGACAGCCAGCCGCCGTTCTGGCGCTGGGCGATGTCGAGCACGGCGAGTACCGCCGAGGTCTGCCGCCCCTCGGGATAGCGGGCGATGAAAGCCTCGGCCCTGGCCTTGTTCTCCGGGGTCAGCGCGAACGTCTCGCTCACCGGTCGATCTCCCCGAAGACGATATCCATCGAGCCCACGATAGCGACGAGGTCGGCCAGCATGTGGCCCCTGCTCATGAACTCGGTCGCCTGGAGAAACGCGAAACCGGGCGCGCGGATCTTGCAGCGATAGGGCTTGTTGGAGCCGTCGGAGACCAGGTAGACGCCGAACTCGCCCTTGGGCGCCTCGACCGCCGTGTAGGTCTCGCCCGCCGGCACCTTGTAGCCCTCGGTATAGAGCTTGAAGTGGTGGATCAGGGCTTCCATCGACCCTTTCATCTCGGCCCGGCTGGGAGGCGTGATCTTGTGGTCGTCCGACTTGACGGGCCCGTCGGGCAGCTCGTCGAGGCACTGCCGGACGATGCGGAGCGATTGCCGCATCTCCTCGATACGGACGAGGTAGCGGTCGTAGCAGTCGCCGTTCTTGCCGACCGGAATGTCGAAGTCCATCCGGTCGTAGACATCGTAGGGCTGGGACTTGCGCAGATCCCACGGCAACCCGGAACCGCGCAGCATCGGCCCCGACAGCCCCCAATCCAGCGCTTCGTCCAGCGATATCACGCCGATATCCACGGTACGCTGCTTGAATATGCGGTTTTCGGTCAGCAGGGATTCGGTGTCGTCGATGAATTTGGGGAACGTATCGCAGAACGCGGCGATGTCGTCCGCCAGCCCGGCCGGCATTTCGCGGTGGACGCCGCCCGGCCGGAAATAGGCGGCATGCAGCCGAGCGCCCGAGACCCGGTCGTAGAACCCCATCATCTTCTCGCGCTCCTCGAAACCCCAGAGGAACGGGGTCATCGCCCCCACGTCGAGCGCGAAGGCGCAGACGTTCATGATGTGGTTGAGAAGCCGCGTGATCTCGCTGAACAGCACGCGGACATACTGGCCGCGCTCGGGCACCTCGATACCGAGCAGCTTCTCCGTGGCGAGCGCGAAGGCGTGCTCCTGGCACATCGGCGAGACGTAGTCCAGCCGGTCGAAATAGGGCACCGCCTGCGTGTAGGTCTTGTGTTCGATCAGCTTCTCGGTGCCGCGGTGCAGGAGTCCGATATGCGGATCGGCGCGCTCGATCACCTCGCCGTCCATCTCCACCACGAGTCTCAGTACGCCGTGCGCCGCAGGGTGCTGCGGGCCAAAATTCATCGTCAGGTTCTTGATCTCGCTCTCGGCCAAGAGTCTAGCCCCCGGTCCCGTCTTCCGCGGCTTTCTCGTCGCCGGGAAGGATGTATTCGGCGCCCTCCCAAGGGCTCATGAAGTCGAAGTCCCGGAAATCCTGGGTCAGCCTTACCGGTTCGTAGGCGCAGCGCTTCTGCTCGTCGTCGTAGCGCAGCTCGACGAAGCCGGTGAGCGGGAAGTCCTTCCTCAGCGGGTGCCCCTCGAAGCCGTAATCGGTCATGATCCGCCGCAAATCGGGGTTTCCCGCGAAGTAGACGCCGTAAAGGTCCCAGGCCTCGCGCTCGTACCATCCGGCGGCGGAATAGACGCCGACCGCGGAGGGAACCGGCGTCTCCGCGTCGACCGAGACCTTGACCCGGATACGCTGGTTGTGGCGCAGGCTGAGCAGGTTGTAGACGACCTCGAAGCGATTCTCCCGCTCGGGATAGTCGACCCCGCAGATGTCGACCAGCACCTTGAACAGGCAGTGGGCGTCGTCGCGCAGCCAGGTCAGCGTGCGCTCCGCCTCTCCCGCCGGCACCGTGAGCACGAGCTCGTCGCCGGCATGCGCGATATCGGCGCCCTCGACCGCCAGGGCCGTACCGATGTATTCGCCGAGTTCGATGAGCGCTGGGTTCATCCCGTGCCTTGAGGAGTTTCGCTGGCTCGTTGTTGCCGGTCAGCGGGCGAAGGTGCTGGTCCGCTTGATCTTCTTTTGCAGCTGGAGGATTCCGTAAAGCAACGCCTCGGCCGTCGGCGGACAGCCGGGAACGTAGATGTCGACCGGCACGATGCGGTCGCAGCCGCGCACGACCGAATAGGAGTAGTGGTAATAGCCGCCGCCGTTGGCGCAGCTCCCCATCGAGATGACCCAGCGCGGCTCGGCCATCTGATCGTAGACCTTGCGCAGCGCGGGCGCCATCTTGTTGGTCAGCGTACCGGCGACGATCATCACGTCCGACTGGCGCGGGCTGGGGCGGAAGATCACCCCGAAACGGTCGAGGTCGTAGCGGCTCGCGGCGGAGTGCATCATCTCCACCGCGCAGCACGCGAGGCCGAAGGTCATCGGCCAGAGCGACCCGCTCTGCGCCCAACTCATCACCTTGTCGATCTGGGTGACGATGAAGCCCTTGTCGGCCAGTTCGGAGTTGATGGCGCGCATCGCGCCTTGGGTGTCGGTGGGGTTGACGCTCACTCCCATTCGAGTGCGCCCTTCTTCCATTCGTAGACGAAGCCGATGGTCAGCACCGCGAGGAAGGCGACCATCGACCAGAAGCCCAGCATTCCGATCGTCCCCAGAGAAATCGCCCAGGGGAACAGGAACGCGATTTCCAGATCGAAGATGATGAACAGGATGGCGACGAGATAGAAGCGCACGTCGAACTGGCTGCGCGCGTCGTCGAAAGCCTCGAACCCGCATTCATAGGCGGAGATCTTTTCGCTGTCGGGCCGCTGCCGCGCGATGATGTACGAGGCGGCGACCGCGGCCACCGCCATCGCGGCCGCGATGCCGAGGAAAATCAGGATCGGCAGATACTCGAGCAGCATCGAGTCGAGCGTCATGTATCCCCCGTGTGCGGCCCGCCTCCGATCCTCTTCCATCGGCCGGGAGCCGCGCTCCGGCCCGCCCAGTCAACGGGTAGCCGGATCGCAGGACTTATAGGCACATGCCACCGGAAATTCAAAGCAATTGAACGGGCTGTTATCCGGGTTCGAAACCGGGCGGGGTCGATTGACAGGGACTCGGGCGTGGGGCACCGTTTCCAGGAGAAACGTCAACGCAAGAACGCAAAGGGAGGAAGAGCATGCGACTTACGATTACCGTGGCCGCTTTGGCCGCCGGCGTCGCTTACGCCGCCACGATCGCCACCGCCGCCGAAGTCAATCTGAAAGCGGGTTACTTCATCAGCAACAAGAAGTCCCTGACCCGTCAGGCCTTCGACAAGTTCGTCGCCAAGGTCAACGCCGACGGCAAGGGGATGGTCCAGATCCCGCAAGTCGTGGGCAAGGAGGCGATCCCGTCGCGCCAGCTCGGCAACGCGGTCAAGACGGGGCTGCTCGATCTCGCCGGGACGCCGCCCGCCTACATGGCCAACCTGGTCAAGCTCGCGACCGGGTTTACGCCGACCACCAAGTCGGCGCCCGAAATGCGCAAGAACGGCGCCTGGGACATCTTCAAGGACCTGTTCGCCAAGCAGGCCAAGATGCATCTGCTGTGCATGTATGGCGGCGATATCGTCTTCCACATATACAGCAACAAGGAGATCAAGACGCTCGCCGACTTCAAGGGCCTGAAGATGCGCACCTCGAACACCTACAAGGCGTTCTTCGATGCGCTGGGCGCCAGGACTCTCAACATGCCGCGGCGCGAGATCTTCACGGCGATGGAACGCGGCGCGGTCGACGCCTACGCCAATCTCGACAACGAGGTCATGTCGCAGGGCTGGTTCGAAGTCTCCAAGTACAAGCTGCTGCCCGGGTTCTACCACCCGATCATCGTCGTCGGGATCAACACCGGAAAATGGAAGAAGCTGAACGCCCAGCAGCAGGACGTGTTGACCAAGGCGGCGCTTCACCTGGAGACGGAGCTGTCCGCGGATCTCGGCAGGAAGGACCGGGAGATCGGCGCGAAGCTGGTCAGCGAGAAGGGCATGAAGCTGCTCAAGCTGTCGGATGCGGACTCCAAGAAGTTCCTGGAGCTCGCCTATACCGCGCAGTGGGACGTGGTCGAGAAGCGTGACCCTGTGGTCGGCAAGAAGCTGCGGGCGCTGATCGGCAAGTAGCCGCTCGTTACGGCGTGCCCGCGCAGAGGGGCGCGATACCGCGAACCGGACCGGGGCGGTCGGATGTGGAAAACCGGCGGAGCGTTTGACCGGCTGCTCGCGTTGACCGGGGTCGTGCCCGGCGTGATCGTGGCGTTGCTGGCGGTCGGCGTCGCCGCCGAGGTGGCGGCGAGGAATTTCGGCCTCAGCGGCTTTTACTGGATGCTGGAGGCCGTCGAGTACGGTCTCCTGACCCTGACGATGGTCGGCGCCGCCTACATCCTCAGCATCGGGCGCCACGTCACCGTCGATCTCGTGCTGTCCGCGCTCACGCCCGGCGCCCGGCGGTATTTCCGCATCGGCATCAACGCGGTGATCGTCTGCGTCGCCGCGGTCATCCTCTATTACGGCGCGGTCACCACCCATCTCGCCTGGGTCGAGGACTCCACGCTGTACAAGTCCTTCGACATCAAGGAATGGATCCCGATGGCGGTGGTCCCGGGCGGCATGGCGCTGTTTCTGATCGAGGCGGTGCGCCAGCTCATCCATTCTCTCCGCGCAAGCGAGGCCGAACCGGAGCCGCGCGGCGGGCGGCCGGAGGCGTTCTGAACGATGGAGTGGTACTGGGCGCTCGCCTTTCTGCTCGGCATGGTTCTGGTGCCGATGTTCCTCGGCGTGCCGGTGGCGATCGCCTTCTTCTCCGCCAACATCATCGGCGCCATGTTTTTCCTCGGCGGCGAGGCGGGGCTGATCCAGCTCGAACGCAACGTGGTCGACGGGCTGGTGCGTTTCGCGCTGGCGCCGGTGGCGATGTTCATTCTGATGGGCGAGATCCTGTTCCATACCGGCGTCGCGATCCGCGCGATCGACGCGGTGGACCAGCTGATCGCCAAGATTCCGGGCCGTCTGTCGCTGGTGGCGGTCGCCGGCGGGACGGTGTTCTCGACCCTGTCGGGATCCAGCATGGCCAACACCGCCCTCCTCGGCACGACGCTGATGCCCGAGATGCAGCGCCGCGGCTACCACCGCTCCATGGCGATGGGGCCGATCCTCGGCACCGGCGGGATCGCCATGCTGATCCCGCCATCCAGTCTGGCCGTATTGCTGGGCAGCCTGTCGGGCATCTCGATCGCGGCGATCCTGATCGCCGGCGCGATTCCCGGGCTGATCATGGCCGCCGTCCATTTTTCCTACGTGATGATCCGTTGCCGGCTCAACCCGTCGCTGGCGCCGCGCTACGACATGCCGGACGTGAGCCTGTGGCGCCGCATCCGCCCCGTTCTGATCTACGTGGTGCCGCTGCTCAGCCTGTTCGCGGTGGTCGTGGGCAGCATCCTGTTCGGCGTCGCGACCCCGACCGAGTCCGCTTCCCTCGGCGCGATCGGCGCGGTACTCGCGGCCGCCTGCTATCGCTCGCTGAGCTGGAGGGGGCTGTGGACCGCGATGGTGGAGACGGGAAAGCTCGCGGTAATGATCTATTTCATCATCGCGGCCTCGCTGACCTTCTCGCAGATCCTGTCTTTCTCGGGCGCTACCACCGGGTTCCTTTCCCTGATCCAGCAGGTCGACCCGACGCCCTTGACGCTGCTTGTCGCGATGATGGCCGTGATGCTCCTGATGGGCTGCTTCATGGACCCGGTGAGCATCATGCTGATCACGCTTCCGTTCTTCATCCCGATCGCCGAGTTGATCCGGATCGACCTGATCTGGTTCGGCGTCCTGATGCTGCTGGCGCTGGAAATCGGCCAGACCACGCCGCCCTTCGGGATGCTGCTGTTCGTGATGCGCGGCGTCGCGCCCGCCGAGACCACGATGGGCCAGATCTACGCGGCGGTGACCCCCTTCGTGCTGCTGGAAATCGGCATCCTGGCCTTCCTGATCGCGGTCCCCGCCGCCGTCACCTGGCTGCCCAAGCTGATGGCGGGGTAACGGACGAAGACCGGCGCCGCGCAAGTTTGTCCCTGCCCGATCCGCTGCGCGTCGCGAAAGTTCACACCGATCCCGCTTGACGCCGCCCCCGTGCGGTTCGTAGCCTTTGCACAGGACACTCGCCGCGTGCGAGGCGTCCCAGCGGATCGATTCATCCGTAAGGAATTTCGGGACCCCAAGGAAAGGGAGATACGAAGATGATTAAGCGATTGGGAACTGTCGCCGCCGTGGTGGCTGCCGCCGGACTTGCGGCGAGCTTGCCCGGATCGGCGGACGCCGCCATGAAGCGGCAATTCATCGCCATCGGCACGGGCGGACCCACGGGCGTCTATTTCGTCGTCGGCAACACGATTTGCCGTCTGGTCCACAAGGAGGCCGCGGAAGGACGCAAGAAGGGCCGCAAGCACGGCATCCGCTGCTCGGCGCCCTCGACCGGCGGGTCGACCTACAATATCGGACAGATTGCCGCCGGCGAGCTCGACTTCGGCGTGGCACAGTCGGACTGGCAGTACCACGCCTATAACGGCAGCTCCAAGAAGGTCACCCACTTCAAGAAGCTGCGCGCGGTGTTCTCCGTGCATCCGGAGCCCTACCACATCATCGTGGGCAAGGATTCCGGGATCAACTCGTGGGGCGACCTCAAGGGCAAGCGGTTCAATATCGGCAATCCGGGTTCCGGCCAGCGCGGCACCACCGAGGTGCTGATGAACGGCTACGGAACCAAAGTCAGCGACTTCAAGCTGGCGACCGAGCTGACCTCGACCGAGCAGTCCAAGGCGCTGTGCGACGGCAAGATCGACGCCTATGGCTACACCGTCGGCGTGCCCAATGCCGGCGTCGCGGTCGCGACTGACGGGTGCGGCGCGCGCATCATCAACCTGGCCGGCGCCGTCGAGAAGAAGCTGGTCTCGGCGAACCCCTTCTACGCGTTCGCGACCATTCCGAAGGGGACCTACAAGAGCACCGCTGCCGACGTGACGACCTTCGGCGTGATGGCGACGTTCGTCACCAGCGCCGACGTGTCGGACCAGGTGGTCTACGAGGTCACCCGCGCGGCGCTCGAGAACATCGCCGATTTCCGCAAGCTGCACCCTGCCTTCCGCAACCTGGATCCCAAGCGGATGATGAAGGACGGGCTGTCGGCGCCGCTGCATAACGGGGCCGCGAAATACTACAAGGAAAAGGGCATGTAGCCGCCTGTCGGCGCATCGCGTTCAGTTCCAACCGGGGCGGGTCCTCGCCGGCGATGCCGGGCGAGACCCGCCCCTTCGCGTTCGGGTGACGGATGACGGATCGAGAGCACGGCGAATCACCGGAGCCATCGGAGGATCGCCTACGGGAGACGCTCGAAGATCTTGAAGACGGCGGTCGCCGGATGGCGCCGTGGCTAGCCGCCTCGGTCGGCGGCATCGCGGCGCTGTGGTCGCTGTACCAGCTCTGGATCGCCTCGCCGCTGCCGTTCGCGCTCGGCTTCGGCATCATCGTCGACGTGCCCGCGCGCGGCGTGCATCTCGCGTTCGGACTCGTCCTCTGTTTTCTGCTGTTCCCGCTCTCCCGGCGGGCGGCGCGCGCCGGGGGCCTGCCGCTCTACGACGTGGCGCTCGCGATCCTCGGCTGCGCCGCGGCGCTCTATCTCTTTCTCGGCTATGACGGGCTGGTCGAACGTCAGGGCGTGCTGCTGAGCTGGGATGTCTCGCTGCTCGGCTGGAACTTCAAGTTCCCGGCCGAGGCGATCCTCGGCGGTATCGGCATCCTGCTCCTGCTCGAAGCGACGCGCCGCAGCATCGGCATTCCGCTGGTGATCGTGGCGGCGGTGTTCCTGGTCTATTCGATTTTCGGCCAGTCGATGCCGGACATCATCTCCCACAAGGGCGTCTCGCTGGAGCGGCTGATCGGGTACCAGTGGCTCGGCGGCGAGGCGATCTTCGGCATCCCGATCGACGTCTCGGTGAGCTTCGTCTTCCTGTTCGTCCTGTTCGGCGCGCTGCTCGACAAGGCGGGCGCCGGCCAGTACTTCCTCGACCTCTCCTTCGCCATGGTCGGGCGCTATCGCGGCGGTCCCGCCAAGGCGGCCATCCTGGCGTCGGGCATGACCGGCATGATCTCCGGCTCGTCGATCGCCAATGTGGTAACCACCGGCACCTTCACCATCCCGGTCATGCGCAGCATCGGGATGCCGGCGACAAAGGCGGGCGCGATCGAGGTAGCGGCTTCCACCAACGGCCAGATCATGCCGCCCATCATGGGCGCGGCGGCGTTCATCATCGCCGAGTTCATCGGCATCAGCTATTTCGATGTCATCGTCGCGGCCGCCATTCCGGCGGCGATCAGCTACATGGCGCTGCTCTACATCTCGCATCTCGAGGCCCTGAAACTCGGCCTGACCGGGCTGCCCAAGGCGGATATTCCCCATCTGCGCCGGACATTCTTCCGCGGCATTCATTTCCTGATCCCGATCGTGGTCCTGATCTACCTGTTGATGGTGGAGCGCTGGACCGCCGGCAGCGCCGTCTTCTGGTCGATCGTGCTGCTGATGGCGATCATCGTCGTCCAGCACGCGGTGGAAGCCGTCAAGGGCGGCGAGCTGGGGATCGGCCGCGCCGTCGTGCGGGGGTTCCGCGAGATCTATGACGGTCTGGTCTCCGGCGCGCGCAACATGGTCAATATCGCCGTCGCCGTGGCGACCGCCGGGATCATCGTCGGCGCAGTCTCCTCGACCGGGCTCAACAACGCCATGGTGGGCGTGGTAGAGGCGATCTCGGGCGGCGACGTCTACGTCCTGCTGCTGCTGACCGCCGTGGTCTGCATCGTCCTCGGCATGGGGCTGCCGACGACCGCCAACTACATCGTCGTCGCGTCGCTGATGGCCGGCGTCATCGTCGAGCTGGGCAACGCCTCGGGGCTCATCCTGCCGCTGATCGCGGTCCACCTGTTCGTGTTCTATTTCGGGCTGATGGCGGATTCGACGCCGCCGGTCTGCCTCGCCGCCTATGCCGCGTCGGCCATATCGGGCGCCGACCCGCTGCGCACCGGCGTCCAGTCCTTTCTTTACGACATCCGCACCGCGATTCTGCCACTGGTCTTCGTGTTCAACCCGGAACTCCTGCTCATCGGGGTGGAGAGCGTCTGGCACGGCGCGATGGTGTTCGTCGTCTCGCTGATCGCGATTCTCTCGTTCAGCGCGCTCACCCAGGGCTGGCTGATGGTCCGCCTGCGGCTCTACGAAGGGCTGGTCCTGGTCGTGGTGATCGTTTCGCTCTTCCGGCCGGATTTCGTGCTCAACCTGGTCGAGCCGGAGTTCAGCTCGGTCGGCATCGGCGAGGTGCGGGCGACGCCGAGCGAAATTCCGGCGGACCGCAAGGTCAGGCTTCACGTCGTGCGGTCGACCGATTACGGCGACCGCTACAAGCTGTTCACGATCCCGCCCGCCGCCCCGAAGGGCGAACGATCGCTGGCGCAACGGATCGGGATGGAGATCGAGCCGGCCGAGGGCGGCGGGTACGAGGTCGCCAACACCGCTTTCAACGGCCCGGCCGAGAAGGCGGGGCTCACCTTCGGCGACCGCATCACCGACATCGACGTCGAGCAGGTCGACCGCCCGCCCAAGGAGATCGTCTACCTCCTCGGCCTCGCCGCGCTCGCGCTGGTGCTGTTGAGCCAGTGGCGCCGGCGCCGGGCTTCCGGCTAGGGCATTTTTCGACCGGGCAGGATCGCGGCCGGCCGCCCCTCACCCTCCGCCCTACCCCGCCTCGGCCAGGAGGCGGTGCTGTTGGAGGATGTCGGGGAGCGCTTCCGGATCGCCGCGCCCGAGACCGCATTCGGCCGCGATGCCGGAAACGGTCGCGAACTTGCGCGCCTCCGCGAGTTTGCGAGCATTCCCTTCCGGATCGTCTTCGTGCACCAGGCCGAGGTAAAGCGCCGTCCCCTCCTTCAGCGCGAGGCCGGCAAGCGGACGGAAAAAGGCTTCGTCGCCGCGGTCTCTGGGCACCGGCATGTGGATGTACTGTACGGACCGGCCGACCGCGCCCGATATGCCGTTGGATATCTCCACGCAGACCCCGAGATCCTTCGGCTGCACCAGATGCTCGTCCTGCGGGCTGCCGTAGCACAGGTGGTAGCCGAGATCGATGTCGTCCGGCACCATGTCGCCAATGCTGCCGAGCGAATCGAGGATCCGCCCTCGATGGTCTCCCTCGAGGCCGTAATATCCTTCCCACATCAGCACCTCGATGCAGACATCCCATTGATAGGCGATCTGGTCGTGCGGCAGGGTTTCGGAGATGCGTCCGAACTCGTCGCGCAGATGGGCGGAATAGGCCGGGACGAAGTCGTCATAGGCGCTGGGCGACATGAAATTAAAGGCGATCGCGAGCGGAGGCGCCATGCAGATCTGGTATTTGACCGAGGCGGGGATCGCGCCCTCCGCCTTGAGCCGCGCGAAGATCCCGTAGTTGCGGATCGCGTCGTCGGCATAGCCCGTGGCGAAGGCGAGGCTCGCCGGGTTCACCCCTTCGCGGACACGCAACCGCTCTACCGTATAGACCACCTTGCCGTCCCACTGGGTGAAGTCGAAGGGCGGCACCGTCGGGTCGATTTCGAGGTCGGGATGGGCCTTGAGCTGGTCGTTGATGAAGCTGATCCAGCGTCTGCGCCGGCCGGTCTCGCCATCCGGAAGGAAGTGCATGTGCGCGCCCAGCGTGTTGCCTACGGCGCGGAACGCGGTTTCCGCATCCGGCAGCGGCAGGCTGCCGATCATGTGCACGGCGAGCCCGCGCCCCGTGTCTCCGCCCATCGCGACCTCCCGTGTTTCTGAGCCCACGAGTGTGGCGGCCATCGCGTCGCGTTGTCCAGTATTGCGCGCGATAGCACCCCACGTTGACCGTCCGAATCGGCCCCTCTACCCTCCCCGGAGATTCCACAACGGCGGGGAAAAGGCGTGCCCAACGCGCTCACCGAAGAGCAGGTGGCGGGGTTCCGCCGCGACGGTTTCGTCTTTCCTGTCGACGGGCTTTCAGCGGTAGAAGCGGCGGAAGCCGTCGACTGTCTCGAACGCTACGAACGCGATACCGGCGAAAAGGTCATGGCGACCCTCGCCCACAAATCGCATTTGCCGTTCCGCCTGTTCAGCGACATCGTCCGCCATCCCCGTATCCTCGACGCGGTGGAGGATCTGATCGGCCCCGACATCCTGTGCTGGGGCTCCAGCTTCTTCGTCAAGGAGGCGCGCGACCCGGGCTATGTCTCGTGGCATTGCGACACCTACTATTACGGCATCGAGCCGCGGGAAACGGTCACGGCCTGGGTGGCGTTTACCCCGTCCGACCGCGAATCGGGCTGCATCCGCTGCATTCCGGGGAGCCATCTCGCTGCGACGGCCTTCGACGAAAGCCCCGATGCCGACAACATTCTCACCCGGGGTCAGACCACGCGCGGCGTGGACGAAACCCGCGCGGTCTACATGCCGCTCCAGCCCGGCCAGTTCTCGATCCACCACGAATGCACGGTTCATTCGTCGGAGCCCAACGGCGCGGACTATCGGCGCATCGGCTTTTCGATCCACTACTGCCCGACCCATGCCCGCCAGACCCGCTATACCGGGGAACGACCCTCGGCGGCGCTGGTGCGCGGGACGGACCGCCACGGTCACTGGGATCCCGAGCCCCGCACGGAGGTCGCGTTCGACGCCGTCGCGGCCGCCCGGATGAAGGCGATCCGCGACGGCTTCATCGGCCGGGGACGGGGCTGAAGCAATTCCTGACCGGGCACGATCGCAACCGGCTGTCGCCCGAGAGGTTCCCCTCTCCCCGGCCCTCTCCCCGGCGGGGAGAGGGAGATTCTCCTGCCGACTCCTCCTTGCCTTCTCCCCTCCCGCTTGCGGGAGGGGCCGGGGGAGGGTGGGTCGAAAGGTACAGACCGGATAGATAGGTAACAGAATGGACCGGATAGATGGGTGACAGGTTATGGCATGGCCGGGAGGTGGCCGATGCCGTGGAAGGAGACCTGTCGGATGGACGAGAAGATGTGTTTTGTCGCCGAGTGCCTGCGTGGTGAGTTGCCGATGGTTGCGCTTTGCGAGGATTACGGGATCAGCCGCAAGACGGGCTACAAGTGGCTGGCCCGCTATCGCGAGCTCGGTCCGGAGGGTCTGGTGGAGCGCTCGCGGGCGCCGCGCCGCCACGGCCGCTCGATGGCGCCGGAGGTGGCGGATGCGATCGTGGCGCTGCGGGTCGAGCGCCCGCACTGGGGTCCGCGCAAGCTGCGCGCGGTTCTGATGCGCTCCCGCCCCGATGTTGCGTGGCCGGCGGCGAGCACGATGGGGGATCTGTTGCGCGCGGAAGGTCTGGTGGGTTCGCGGCGCCGCCGCCGCCGGGTCGCCGCGCCCGGCCGGAGGCTGCGCCCCGCCGAGGCGCCCAACGATGTGTGGTGCATCGACTTCAAGGGCTGGTTCCGCACCCGCGACGGGGCGCGCTGCGATCCGCTGACGGTGACGGATGCTTACAGCCGTTACCTGCTGGCCTGTGCGATCGTTCCGCCGCGCACCGAGGAGGTCGGCGCGGCGGTGGCGGAGCTGTTCGCGCGCCACGGCCTGCCCGAGGCGATCCGCTCGGACAACGGGCCGCCCTTCGCGGGAACCGGCGCGGGCGGTCTGTCGCGGCTGTCGGTGGGCTGGGTCAAGGCGGGCATCGCGGTGGAGCGGATCGAGCCGGGCCGGCCGCAGCAGAACGCCCGCCACGAGCGCATGCACCGGACCCTGAAGGCGGAGACCGCCAGGCCGCCGGCGGCGAGCAAGGAAGAGCAGCAGGCGCGCTTCGACCGCTTCCGCGAGGACTTCAACGCCAACCGCCCGCACGAGGCGCTCGGCCAGCTCCCGCCCGCCGCCTTCTGGGAGCCCTCGCCCAGACCTTGCCCCGAGCGGCTCGAAGAGCCCTGGTACGATGCCTTCCACGCGGTGCGCCGGGTGCGCACGGACGGCTCGATCAAGTGGGGCGGCGACCTGGTGTTCGTCGGCGAGCCGCTGGCCGGCGAGACCGTCGGCGTCGCCGAGACCGACAGCGGGCACTGGATCGTCCGCTTCGCCGACATCGATCTCGGCATCGTCGACCGCGGGAGCAAAAAACTCCATCGCATTCGCGCGGCCCGGCCGGGCCGCGCGAATGCCAAACAAACCGCGAACACTGTTACCCATGTAACCGGTCTATAGTGTCACCCTTCTATCCGGTTGCTCAAAATACAGGGATCGTGGCGGGAGTGACGGGACTCGAACCCGCGGCCTCTGGCGTGACAGGCCAGCGCTCTAACCAATCTGAGCTACACCCCCGAACCGGGCCACGATGTAGAACGGCGGAGGGCGCGGTGTCAACAACGCGCGCCTCGCTCCACCGTCATGATGTTGGGTTGGTGGGCGGTGACGGGATCGAACCGCCGACTTCCACGGTGTAAACGTGGCGCTCTACCGGCTGAGCTAACCGCCCGCGCGGCGGACCCTAGAGGGACACCGGTGGCCTCGTCAAACGCGGACACAAGCCACGCCGCCGGGGGACCGGCGGCGTGACCGCGATTGCGTTCCGCGAGGTCGCGCTGGGCGCGGCCTAGTTTACGGCGTCCTTGAGCGCCTTGCCGGCCTTGAACTTGGGCTGCATCGACGCCGCTATCTGGATGGTTTCGCCGGTCCGGGGGTTGCGGCCGGTCGATGCCGCACGTTCCGACACACTGAACGTCCCGAAGCCCACCACGCGCACTTCGTCGCCACCCTTCAGCGACGCCGTGATGCAGTCGAACACCGCGTCGACGGCTTTCGCCGAGTCGGCCTTCGAAATACCGGCGCTGTCCGCCACCGACTGGACAAGATCGCTCTTGTTCACCTCACGCCTCCTTCATGGTCTTTGACAGGGAAACTGGCCTGGAAGCGCGTTAACCAAGCCGTCGAATTTCGGTCATGCGATACTGCAGTCCACACTGACCATGACCGAGTGTGTTCGCAAAATATTGGAGCGTCAATCGAGAAAACGGCGGGAATCCGGGGTTTTTCGACCGTTTCGCGAATCGCCCCGTCGTCGGAGCGGCATCGCAGCCCCTAATGCGTCACGACCCCGCTCACGTCGCCCTCCTCGCCCGCCGGCGGCACGCTCTCGGCCTTCTCGGGAGACCACTCGATGGGCACGGGCTGCCGGACGAGAGCCTCGGCGATCACCTCGTCGACCGTGGCCACCGGGACGATGTCCAGGTTGCGCTTGACGTTGTCGGGGATTTCGGCGAGGTCCTTCTCGTTCTCGCGCGGGATCAGCACCTTGGTCAGACCGCCCCGGAGCGCCGCCAGCAGCTTTTCCTTGAGGCCGCCTATGGGGAGCACCCGGCCGCGCAGCGTCACCTCGCCGGTCATCGCGACGTCCCGCCTGACCGGAATGCCGGTGAGCGCGGAGACGATCGAGGTACACATGGCCACGCCCGCCGAGGGGCCGTCCTTCGGCGTCGCGCCTTCCGGCACGTGGACGTGGATGTCGCGCTTTTCGAACACGGTGGGCTTGATGCCGAACTCGGCGCTTCTGGAGCGCACGTAGCTGCGCGACGCCTGCACCGATTCCTGCATCACGTCGCCCAGCTTGCCGGTATGGGCGATGGTGCCCTTGCCCGGCAGGATCACCGCCTCGACCGACAGCATCTCGCCGCCGATCTCGGTCCAGGCGAGGCCGGTGGTGACGCCCACCAGGTCCTTCTCCTCGACCTCGCCGAAGCGGAAGCGCCGGACGCCGGCGTATTTCTCGAGCGAGCGCCTGGTCACCCGGACCCGCTTGCGGTCCCCGGTCAGAACGTCCTTGATCGCCTTGCGCGCGAGGTTGGCGAGCTCGCGTTCGAGGTTCCGCACGCCGGCCTCGCGGGTGTAGTAGCGGATCAGGTCGCGCAGCGCGTCGTCGGAGATCGACCACTCGCCCTCTTTCAGCCCGTGCGCCTTGACCTGCTTCTCGATCAGGTGGCGCTTGGCGATCTCGACCTTCTCGTCCTCGGTGTAGCCGGCGAGCCGGATGATCTCCATCCGGTCCATCAGCGGCTGCGGCATGCGAAGCGTGTTCGCCGTGGTCACGAACAGCACGTCCGACAGGTCGTAGTCGACCTCCAGGTAGTGATCGTTGAACGTGTTGTTCTGCTCGGGATCGAGCACTTCGAGCAGAGCCGAGGAAGGATCGCCGCGCCAGTCGGCGCCCAGCTTGTCGACCTCGTCCAGCAGGAACAGCGGGTTCGACGTCTTGGCCTTCTTCATGCCCTGGACGACCTTGCCGGGCATCGAACCGATATAGGTGCGGCGGTGGCCGCGGATCTCCGCCTCGTCGCGCACCCCGCCGAGCGACATGCGGACGAAGTTGCGGCCCGTCGCGCGGGCGATCGACTTGCCGAGGGACGTCTTGCCGACGCCGGGCGGGCCGACCAGGCAGAGGATCGGGCCCTTCACCTTGCGCACGCGCTGCTGCACGGCGAGGTATTCGACGATCCGCTCCTTGACCTTCTCCAGCCCGTAATGGTCCTCGTCCAGCACGCGCTGCGCGCCGCCGAGGTCGCGTTTTATCTTGGAACGCTTCTTCCACGGGATGTTGAGCAGCCAGTCGAGGTAATTGCGCACCACCGTCGCCTCGGCGGACATCGGGCTCATCGAGCGCAGCTTCTTGAGTTCCTGAAGCGCCTTTTCCCGGGCCTCCTTCGACAGCTTGGTCTTCTTGATGCGCTCCTCGATCTCGCCGGCCTCGTCGCGGCCGTCCTCGCCCTCGCCGAGCTCCTTCTGGATCGCCTTGAGCTGTTCGTTGAGGTAGTACTCGCGCTGCGTCTTCTCCATCTGCCGCTTGACGCGGCTGCGGATGCGCTTTTCGACCTGGAGGACGCCGATCTCGTTCTCCATGAAGGCGTAGGCGCGCTCCAGCCGCTCCTCGACGCCGACCGTCTCGAGCAGCTCCTGCTTCTCGGAAATCTTCAGCGCGAGGTGCGAGGCGATGGTATCGGCGAGCTTGCTTGGATCGTCGATTTGATTAAGAGAAACAAGGACTTCCGGCGGGATTTTCTTATTAAGCTTTATGTATTGCTCGAACTGCTTCACCACCGAGCGCGAGAGCGCTTCGAGATCGTCCGGATCCTCCGGCGTATCGTCGATCGGCTCGGCCTCGGCCTGGAAGTAATCCTCGGTCTGGGTGAATTTGACGATCTTCGCGCGCCTCGATCCCTCGACCAGCACCTTCACCGTTCCATCCGGCAGCTTGAGCAGCTGCAGCACCGTGCCCACGGTGCCGAGCGCGTGAATGTCGTCGGGCGCCGGGTCGTCCTGGCTCGCGTTCTTCTGGGCGACCAGCAGGATCTGCTTGTCGTCCTTCATCACGTCCTCGAGCGCGCGCACCGACTTCTCGCGGCCGACGAAGAGCGGCACGATCATGTGCGGGAATACGACGATGTCCCTCAGCGGAAGGAGGGGGAAGACGGGGCGCGGGGAATCTGACATGGCGCGATCCGAACCTGTTGGAGCAGGCCCGCCGCCGGGCGCGGCGCCGGACACTCGGGACGAGAGAATAACATGGATTGAGCGCCCGAAACTTCAACCCCGCCGACTCGGCCTTCCGCCCGTGCCCTGTCCCGTCATGGTCGGCGCAGGCCGACCATCCACGAGTTTTTCCTTGCGGCGGGGCAAGGCGGAAGAAAAAAACAAAACGTGGATGGTCGGCCTGCGCCGACCATGACGGCGGGGGAAGCGAACGGGGCGACGGCAAGACCCGCCTCACGCGGTCGAGCCGCTCTCCTCGAGGCGGTCGGCGTAGATGTAGAGCGGCTTGGCGCGGCCTTCGACGACCTCGCCGTTGATGGCGATCTCCTCGACGTCGTCCAGCCCGGGCAGCTCGAACATGGTCTCGAGCAGGATCGATTCGAGGATCGAGCGCAGCCCGCGCGCGCCGGTCTTGCGGTCGATCGCCTTGAGCGCGACCGCCTTGAGCGCGTCCTCGGTGAAGTTGAGGTCGACCTCCTCCATCTCGAACAGGCGGCTGTACTGCTTGATCAGCGCGTTCTTGGGACGGGTCAGGATCTGGACCAGCGCGTCCTCGCTGAGATCCTCCAGCGTGGCGATGACCGGCAGGCGCCCGACGAATTCCGGGATCAGGCCGAACTTGAGCAGGTCCTCGGGCTCGATCCCGCGCAGGATCTCGCCGGTGGCGCGGTCGTCGGGGCTCCTCACATCGGCTCCGAAACCGATCTGCGTCCCCTGCCCCCGGGCGGAAATGATCTTCTCCAGCCCGGAGAACGCGCCGCCGCAGATGAACAGGATGTTGGTGGTGTCGACCTGGAGGAACTCCTGCTGCGGGTGCTTGCGCCCGCCCTGGGGCGGCACCGAGGCCACGGTGCCCTCCATGATCTTGAGCAGCGCCTGCTGGACCCCCTCGCCCGACACGTCGCGGGTGATCGAGGGGTTGTCCGACTTGCGCGAGATCTTGTCGACCTCGTCGATATAGACGATGCCGCGCTGCGCGCGCTCGACATTGTAGTCGGCCGCCTGGAGCAGCTTGAGGATGATGTTCTCGACGTCCTCGCCGACATAGCCGGCCTCGGTCAGCGTCGTGGCGTCCGCCATGGTGAACGGCACGTCGAGGATCCTGGCCAGCGTCTGGGCGAGCAGCGTCTTGCCGCAGCCGGTCGGGCCGATCAGCAGGATGTTCGACTTGGCGATCTCGATCTCGTTGTTCTTGGCGCCGTGCGAGAGCCGCTTGTAGTGGTTGTGGACGGCGACCGAGAGCACCCGCTTGGCGTGGTCCTGGCCGATCACGTAGTCGTCGAGCACGGTGCAGATCTCGCGCGGGGTGGGCACGCCTTCGCGCGACTTCACCAGCGTGGTCTTGCTCTCCTCGCGGATGATGTCCATGCAGAGCTCGACGCATTCGTCGCAGATGAACACCGTCGGGCCCGCGATCAGCTTGCGGACTTCGTGCTGGCTCTTGCCGCAGAAGGAACAGTAGAGAACGTTCTTGGAGTCGCCGTTACCGGACTTGTTCATCGGGACCTCGTCGACACTCGGCGCCGCCGTGAGTCTAACGGAGGCGGCGGGAACCGTCCATCGGCAATGTCCGCCGCCTCGCTCTCTTCTCCCCTCCCCTCCCGCGGGCCGCTGGACCCCGAAAGGGCTACGGGGTGAAAATCGGCGAATTACGAGACCCGCCGCGCCGCCCATCGAACGGGAGACCCCGAAATGCTCTTTCTGATCGTCAACGTCGACAAGCCCGGCCGCAACGAATTGCGTCTCGCCAACCGGCCGGCCCAGCACGACTACATCGAGGGGTTCCGCGAGCGCATCAAGTTCGCCGGGCCGACCGTCACCGAGGACGGATCGATGTCGACCGGCAACATGTTCGTGATCGAGGCGGACTCGTATGACGACGTGCTGGCGTTTGCGCGGGACGATCCCTATTACAAGGCGGGGTTGTTCGACACCACCCTGATCCGCCCCTGGAAGTGGACGTTCAACGAGCCCGCCGAAACCTCCTGAAACCGGTTGCGATGCTCTGGACCCTGAAGCGCATCCTGCGGCGCGGCATCGCCCGGTCCTGGCTGCTGTCGAAGCTCTGGTACCGCTGTCGCGGATTGCCGCTCGACGGCGCTCCGGGCGAGGAGATCTGGTATTTCGCCTTCGGGTCCAACATGCACGACGACGTGTTCCGGGGGCGCCGCCGCATGCGTCCGCGCGAGTGGCGCGTCGCCCGGATCGCGGGTTACCGCCTGCGCTTCAACCTGCGGGGACGCCCGAAAGGCAGGGCCGCGCCGGCGAACATCGAGCCCTGCCCCGGCGAGGAGGTGTGGGGCGTGGTCTACCGGATCACCAGGCGCGATCTTCTCCGGCTGAACAGCACCGAAGGCGTGCCCGGCGGACAGTACCGCCCGGTGTGGCTCGGCGCCGAGGATTCCGACAACCGGCCCATCCGGGCGGTCGCCTATGCCGCCCGGGGCGGCGAGACCGACGGCAACCCGTCGTTCCGCTATATCACCCTCCTGCGCGAGGGCGCCCGCGCGCACGGCCTGCCGGAAAGCTGGATCGAAAAGCTCGACCGCGTCCGCCCGGCCGACCGTGACGGGACAGGGTAAGAGCGGTCCCCGGCACCTCCCGCGCCCACCCCGCCGTCATGCCCGGACCTGTTCCATTGCGGTCCGGTTTACTTTTGGGACGGGCTCCGCGCCGATGGGCAAGACCATCTCCGCCCCCCTGTTGTCACCCCGGACTTGTTCCGGGGTCCAGAGCGGCGCTGCATATGGCGAGGCGCCGGACGGCCCCCCCCCGGGGCGGTGTCTGGCGCAAATCTGGACCCCGGAACAAGTCCGGGGTGACAACGGGGAGCGGAAATGGTGTCGCGCGAAGGGCCGAACCCGCGCCGAAATTCCAGACCGGACAGCAATGGACTGGTTCCGGCCATGACGAGTTGGGGCTGTTTGGCGCTCAAATTTTTCAAAAAAAGAAAATACCCCTTGACGCGGGACACGATTTGGCACATTTTTGCTAATGTGGCGAAAGATGGGGCGCCGGGCCTGCCGGCGCCCTTTTTCGTGGCCGAACCCCGTCGCATGACCAGCCTGGAGAGCCCGGCGCATGACCGAACGCCGCACCGGACGACTCGCGCGCGTCCCGATCCGGGACGTCTGGACGCGCGAGTGCCCGGACTTCGCGCCGTGGCTCGCCGAGCCCGACAACCTCGCGGCGCTCGGCGAGGCGGTCGGGCTGCGGCTCGTGCACCCGGCGACGGAGCGGCGCGCCTCGGGCTGCCAGGCGGACATCGTCTGCCGCGACGCGGCAGCCGGCTCCCCGGTGGTGATCGAGGCCCAGTTCGGCCGCTCCGACCACGGCCATCTCGGCCAGCTGATCGCCTATGCGACGGCATTCGACGCCGGCGCCGCGATCTGGCTCGCGCGGAAGTTCCTGGACGTCCACCGCGAGTCGATCGACAGGCTGAACCGGCGGGGCGGCGGGGGCGTCCGCTGGTACGCGGTGAAGCTGGAGATGCTGGCGGTCGACGACTCGCTCCCCGCCCCGCTGTTCACCGCCGTCGTCCGCCCGGGCGACCCGCCCTCCCGCGCCGACCCGGTCCAGGCGTGGCGCGGCGCGCCGGTCCGCGTGCCCTTCGGCCCGCCCGGCGCGCGCCCGTTGACAGCACACGGGCTGGTCCATTGAATCGACCCCTAACCCATTGGCCGGAAACGCACAAAGGAACCGGACTCATGAGCGCCGCTCTTCGAATGGTGCATGGCGTGACACACCACGAACCGGCGCGCGCCCGGGCCGGCTACACGCTGTTCGCGCCCATGTACGGCCGCAACGTGTGGCTCATCGACATGTGGGGCGCCATCGTCCAGCGCTGGCGGACGGATAACCTGCCCGGCAATTACGGCGAGCTCCTGCCCAACGGAAACCTGCTGTTCGCCGGGCGCATCCTGCCCGCCGCGATCCCCGAGTTCGCCGGCAACGGGGGCCAGCTCGTCGAGCTGGACTGGGACGGCGAAGCGGTCTGGGAGTACCGGGACCCCCATCTCAGCCACTGTTTCGCGCAGCTCCGCAACGGCAACCTGCTGGTCGCCAAGTGGCGGGCCGTGCCGCGCGAGATCGCGGCGCGGGTCCGCGGCGGCCAGCCGGGCACCGAGCTGCGCGGCGAGATGTACGGCGAGGCGGTCCAGGAGATCGACCGGGACGGCGCCGTGGTCTGGGAGTGGTTGACCTTCGAGCATCTCGACCCGGAACGCGATGCCATCGGCCCGTTCCATCCGCGCGACCGTTGGACCAACCTCAACTCGCTCGCCGAGATGCCGGACGGCCGCATCCTGGTGAGCTTCCGCGTGATCGACACCATCGCCATAATCGACCGGGAAACCGGCGACATCGACTGGCGCTGGGGGCCGGGCGTGATCGCCGGCCAGCACAACCCGACATGGCTGGAGAACGGCAACGTCCTGGTGTTCGACAACGGCGCGCACCGGCCCTACACGACGATCGACTTCTCCCGCGTGCTGGAGGTCGACCCGCGCACCGGCGGGATCGCATGGGAATACAAGGAAAACCCGGTCCACGACTTCAACAGCTTCATCTGCTCGGGCGCCCAGCGCCTCGACAACGGCAACACGCTGATCTGCGAATCCACCAGGGGCCGGCTCTTCGAGGTCACGAGCGGGGGCGATCTGGTTTGGGAGTTCGCGAGCCCGTTCTATTACGAGCACCCGGTCTTCGGGACCAACAACATGATCTTCCGCTGCTTCCGCTACGACGCGGGCCATCCCGGCATCGCCGGGGCGGATCTGGACCCGGGCCGCTATCCGGACCTCAACGCCCTCATGCCCCGCCGCTTCGTGCGCAGCCCGCGCGGCAACGAGGCGCTTGCCGCCAGCTACGCCACGGGGATGCTGGTCCGCGCCGGGCATTAGGGGCCGAACCCGGGCTGGCGTTCTACCGTAGGTGGTACTATGCTGTTTCGATGAGCGCCGAGATCGCCGTCATCGGAATGAGCGCCCAGATCGTCGCCGTGCTCAGCGTGGGGATCGCGCTGGGCTTGTTCATCTGGCGATCGACGGATCGGCTCGACCGGCGGGTGGACGCCCTGGCCCGGGATTTCTCCGGTTTGCGCGACGAGGTTTCGGTGTTGCGCGGCGAAGTCTCGGAGCTGCGCGGCGAAGTCTCGGTGCTGCGCGGGGAAGTGTCGGAGTTGCGCGGGGAAGTGTCGGTGTTGCGCGGCGAACTCTCCGGGTTGTCCAACGAGGTTTCCAGGGTGCGCGAAGAGGTCGCCGATCTGCGCGGCGATTTCTCCGGGCTGTCGCGCGAGGTTTCGGAATTGCGTGGCGAATTCCACGGCCGCTTCGGTGCCGAGCCCGTGGCGGAGTGAGGGCGAGCGCCTTCCCGAAAATCGCACGATCCGGGGTTGCCGCGACGCTCAGGTCGCGGTCGCGGTCGTCAGGCGGAGGCCGACGGCGCCGATGGCGATCAGCGCGATGAAACCCAACTGAACCGCCCCGAGCCGTTCATGGAAGACCGCGAACCCGATCAACGTCACCGCCAGGATGCCGATGCCGGCCCACAGGGCGTATGCGACGCCGACCGGGATGACCTTGAGCGCCGGCGCGAACGCCCAGAAGCAGCACATGTAGCAGAGGATCGAGAGCGCCCCCCAGTGCCACTTCTCGAAGCCGTTCGACAGCTTGAGGAAGACCGTGCCGACCACCTCCAGCGCGATGGCGACCGTCAGGAACATCCAGGCACTCATCGCATCGGACCTCCGCTCTCCCCGGCGGGGCACTATACGGCGCGACCGGCGCTCCCGCATGAACGCCGGCACCGCCCGTACTCGTCCGATATTCAAATTGCGCGGGCCGACCCGGCCGAACTCAGAAGACGATGCCCTATGACAATGGCAACGGCGGCGGCGATGGCGATCCCGCTCACCAGGACATCGGGGTGAATGGCGGCCAGACCGACCGCGATCCGCAGCACCGCTTCCAGCGGGTTCATCTTGAACTTGTCGTATCCCGATGCCGCGCTTGAGAGCATGTAGATTATCGCGGCGAGCTTGACCGCCACGTACAGGAAGGCGCCGAGGTCCCACTGCGCGCCCCCTTCGGAAACGATCAGCATGATCGGGTTGTAGGCGAACAGAAACGGTATCGCGAAGATGACGAGGCCGATGCGCGTCGCCTGCACCGCCGTCGCCATGGCGCCCGCGCCCGATATGGCCGCCGCGGCATAGGCCGCGATGGCCACCGGCGGCGTAATGGCGGACGCCACCCCGTAGTAAAAGACGAAGAAATGCCCGCCCAGATCGGTGAGCCCGAGCGCCTTTATCGACGGCCCGAGGATGATGATGATCGTCAGATACGCCGGCAGAGTGGGCATACCCATCCCCAGCGCCAGGGAGGCAAGGGCCGCGAAGATCAGCGTCGGCAACAGGAAGTCGCCGGTCGCCGCCGACACCACCTTGGCGAACTCCGTCGGCAGACCGGTCGCGCCGAGCACCGCCACGATGATGCCCACCGTGGCGACCGCCATCAGCAACCGGCCGAATGTCTGACCGCCCCGCGAGAGCGCGGAGATCAGGAGCCACGGGCGGCGGCGTATGGCCGGATTGAGAACGATCGAAAGGGCGGCAAGGACGCCAAGGGCCAGGATCGCCGATCCCGCCGGCGACGCCCCCTGTATGAGGGCGCCGATAACCACGCCGACCGGCAATACGACCAGGATTGCGTTGAGCCAGTCCTGCGGACCGATCGGGTCCATCTCGTCGTCGTCGCTGCCGGCTTCGACGCCGAGGCGGCGGCACTCGAAAACCACCGTCGCGAACAGCGATCCGTAATAGGCGAGGGCCGGAACGATCGCCGCGATGATGATCGTCAGGTATTTGATACCGGTAAAATCCGCCATCACGAGGGCGGCCGCCCCCATGATCGGGGGCATGATCTGACCGCCTGTGGAGGCGGTAGCCTCGACCCCGCCGGCGAAAGACGGTCTGAATCCCCGCCTCATGATCATCGGGATGGTGATTACGCCCGTGCCGACGACGTTCGCGACGGCGGAACCGGATATGGTTCCGAACAGGCTCGAGGCCATGATGGCGGCGTGGGCCGGCCCGCCGCGAAACCGGCGCATCCCGTAGAACGACAGCTTGATCAACGAGTGACCGCCTCCGGTGCCTTCGAGCATCGCGCCGAGCAGGATGAACGGGAGGATGGTCGTGATCACGATGCCGAACAGATTGCCCAGCACGCCGTCGCCGGTGTTGAACCAGAGCTCGTTGGGCACGTCCTGCGTGAAATCGATCGTCGTCGTTTCGAAAATGCCCGGCCAGTGCTGACCCGTGAAGAAATAGGTCAAGGCAATCGAACCGACGATCGCCAGCGGCGCGCCCCAGATCCGCCAACACATGACCAGCGTTATGAGACAACCCGTCAGGGCGATCCAGGCATGGCTGGCCTCGAAAAAGAACAAGCCCTCGTTTTCGAGGATCGATACGTCCACAAAATAGCGCCAGAGCGTGTAGAGCGCCGCTCCGACCAGCAGGACGTCGATAAATACGACGACCGGCGCGGGGAGCTTCCGCTTCGACGCATTGGCCCATACCGCGGCGAAGGAAATAACAAAGCCCAGCGCAAGCAGAGCGGGGTGAATCTGGGCCGCTGGAAACGGTCCGATGCGCGGCAGACCGCCAAAGGCGGGCAGCACATTCAGCAAGCCGACGACCGCGAGGATCAGCCCGAAAGCATAGCCGATCGCCTGAGCGGTTCTCGTCAACGCGCTTTCCTTCGGCGGACCGTCCGCCATCGGGTCGCGTGCCCAGGTCGATGGACCGCCCCCAAGTCCTGTCCGGGGCGGGTATGCAACCTGTGAAACGCGCGGACTACCCCGGCAGGCCGGTGCCGGGGTAGCCGGTGTCGTCGGGAGCTACTTCGCCCGCAGCTTGGCCGGCACTTCGACTCCCTTCTCCGCATAGAACCTGGCCGCGCCCGGATGCACCGGCACGACATTGTTCCTGAACGCCGTCTCGATCGTCAGCGGGTGCAGCGCCGGCGAAACGCTGTGCACCGCCTCGATGTTGTCGAAGACCGCAGCGGTGAGCTTGTAAGCGGTGCTGTCGTCCATGTTCTTGTTGACGGTCACCATCATCACGTAGGCGGCGGCGTTGATGTCCTTGTCGTTGTTGACGACATTCGAATAGGTGCCGGCTGGAAGCAGGTCGAGCGTCCGGCCGGGCGTCTTTTCGTATTCCTGCCAGGCCGCGGATTTTCTCACCGCCTCGGGGATATTGAGAAGACGGATTTTTTTCGACGCTCCAAACTGCTCGATCATCGCCGACCCGATCATCTGGGGCCGCATGAACATGTCGAATTTTCCGTCTTCGAACGCCTGGTTCGCCGCCCCCCATCCCAGCTTCACAGCCTTGTAATCCTTACCCGGCTTGTAACCGGTCACGGCATTGATGATACCGATGGACTGGCGGGACGCCGATCCGGAAGGCGGCCCTACGAACACGGTCCTGCCCTTGATGTCGGCGAATTCCTCGATGCCGGAATCCGCATAGGCGATCGGGTGGAAGTGCCCTCCCAGAAAGGCGAACAGGGAGCGCACGTTCCCGGATGCCGCCTTTGCCTTGTCGCCCAGCTTCCTGTACGGACCCCGGCCCTTGGTCATGGCCGCGAACGCCCCGACCGGGGTCACGGCCACTTCGATCTTGGCGGCCGCCAGTTTGAGCAGCGACCGCGTCAGCGTCTGGCCGGTATTCACCTTGACGGTGATCTTCGAGTCCGCCGCGGCGTATTTGCTGAGAAGCTGCATGATAACCGCCGTGGAACCGGACGCGGCGCCGGCTTCGCCCCGCAGGATGCTTTGGGAATTGGCGGTCGCCGAGAATCCCAGGGCAAGCCCGGTGGCGACGGCCAGTGTCGCAAGTCGTTTCATCGTGTTCTCTCCTCCGTCGGATCGGGGTCTGTGGATCTACGCCGGCCGCCCCGGGGTCTTGCGTTTGCGGGTAGTCGAGAAGGGCGGTCGTTAATACGAAACCTTTACCTCCAGCAGCGCCTGGCGCTTTTCCTGGCGTACGCATGTCATCGCCTCGGCGAGCGCGCCGGGCAGGTCGCCGCCATGCTCCACGCTTCGGGCCCACCCCCGGCTTGCCCTCGCGATGCCGACGCAGTCGGGGACCGGCGCGAGCGAGGTGATGGGCATACGGTTCATCCTGGCCGCCTCGCCATCGGGGTAGACATTCTCGGCCGCGCGCCGCACCGCGTTCCAGATGCCGTTGTTGGAGACGATCGTGAGCAGCGGCAATTCCAGGGATTCCGCCACCTGATGGCAGGCGACGGGATTGGCGAAAATGTACGATCCGTCGCCCACGCTCGCGACGGAAACGCGGTCCCTGTCCGCCAGCGCGGCGCCCAGGGCCGCCGGCATGCCCCAGCCCAGGCCACCCGAGAAAGGCGGGGTGAACCCGGTGTTCGGCCCCTTGAGGTCCATGGCTTCGAGCGGTGCGCCGAGCTCGCTGAATACGACGTCGTGTTCGTCCATCGCGTCGGACAGACAGGCCGCGACGAAAGCCGGTGTCATGGGGCCCCCGTTTCCAGCGAGAGCGCCGGTCCGCGCGTCCGCCAGACGCGCCGCGTTCCGACTCGCTATGTCCGCGTGCCGATCCGCGTTTCTTCCGACCTCCCCTTCCATTGCCCTTGCCAGCGCGTCGATGGCCGCGAGCGGCGAGCTTTGAATGGCGATGTCCGTCCGGAAGGATCGCACCGGCATGTGCGAGAAATGCGGATCGGGGCCGATGTGGACCACCGGTACGTCGTCCGCGGGCTGCACGTTCCGTTGTATCCAGGGAACCGGTGCATCGACGACGACGATCAGATCCGCGTCCCTGACGAGAGGACCGATGGCGGAGCCCGCCGCCATGGGGTCCCTGGCGGCAAGCACGTTTCTAAGGCCGCGGAATTCCGCGACCGGGATGGCGTGATCATTGGCGAAGGCGGAAAGCGCGCGGCAAAAGTCGCCCCCGGGGTCGCCGCGCTGAACCACGATG
Source organism: Alphaproteobacteria bacterium (assembly GCA_965202835.1). Classification (GTDB taxonomy): domain Bacteria; phylum Pseudomonadota; class Alphaproteobacteria; order MPNO01; family MPNO01; genus MPNO01. Next base: position 1,305,539 of record CBDBCA010000006.1, read on the forward strand.
AGAGGCCTCGCGGACTCCAGGATGAGTTCCGCGACCTGCGCGATCTGCTCCGGGTCGGGATGAAGCACGCCGGAGGGCGCTTGAACGGGTCCGTCCACCGGGAGGTTTTCCGGCCAGGGCTCCGCCAGCGGTTCGCGCGGAAGACCCAGGTAGACCGGCCCGCGCGGCTGGCTCATCGCGATGGAAAGCGCGCGCTCGACCAGGAGCGCCGCCTGTTCGGGATAACGAAGCTCGTAGTCCCACTTGACGCTCTCGCGCACGAGCGCGCCCTGGTCGCGCATTTCCTGGCCGTACTGGATGGGGGTCATGCGCGCGCCGGTCCGATCGAACTCGGTGATCGGGGTACGCCCGGCCAGCATGAACAGCGGAATATTCTCGCTGGCCGCGTTGATGAGGCCCATCGTGCTGTTGGCGAGGCCCACATTGACGTGGACCATGACGGCCTGCGGCCTGCCGGTCGCCAGGTAATAGCCGTGGGCCATGGCGACGGCCGCGGTCTCGTGGGTGACCACGACGGGCTCCGGCATGGGCAAGCCCGATGTCGACCCGCGCGCGAAGGCTTCGATGATCGGCGCGAAGTCGGTGCCGGCGTTGGCGAACAGGTAGTCGATGCCGCATGCCTTCATGCGCATGAGCAGGGCTTCGGCGGCCGTGTTGGGAATTGGCAAGGACATCCGGTCTACCGGCTCGCAGGCCTCGTTTTCGATTTCTTCGTTGCCCTGTCCCGCGAGCGAGCGTACCGATAACCTAGTTGCCTGATAAATATAGAGTCGGTCTCACTACCGATAACGTTTCGTGATCGGTAAACTTTCGGGGCAATGGAGCTTCGTCAGCTCAAATACTTCGTGGAGATCGCCGCCGCCGGCAGCCTGAGAGAGGCCTCGGCCAGGCTTCACGTCGCCCAGCCGGCGTTGACACGGCATCTTCGCGCGCTGGAAGACGAACTCGGCATCGAGCTTTGCGTCCGACACGCAAGGGGGATCCGCCTGACACCCGCGGGCACCCGATTTCTCGATCACGCGACGAGGATCGTTCGCCAGGTGGGCGACATCCGGTCGCGAATCTCCGAAGACATCGACAGCCCGGCCGGCATGGCGGCCATCGGTGCGTCGGGCGCCATGGGCCGGCTGCTGTTCGGAGCCGTCGCTGAGAAGATCGCCAGAGACTTTCCCCGCATCGTTCTCCGTATGGTCGAGGGCGGGGCCTACACGCTCATGGCGGCGCTTGACGCGCGTCGCATCGATATGGCGCTCATGGTGAACCCGGATGCCCGGGCCGGCTTCACTCTCGAACCCCTCGTCACCGAGCCGGTCTATCTGATCGGCGGCGCGTCGGACGACCGGCTGGAGGCGGGTTCGATCGGCATTTCCGCGCTGGAGGCGTTTCCGCTGGCCACGTTCGAGCGCGTGAGCGGTCCGCGAAAGATCTTCGATCGCGCCGCCGCCAAGTCGGGCATTGCCCTCAACATCGCCTACGAGGTGGAAAGCCTGGATGTCATCAAGGACTTCGTCAGGCGCGGACTCGCCTTCGCGCTCCTGCCGCATTCGTCGATTCTGGGGGAGCTGAGAGACCCGAAGCTGCGGGCGGCGCGACTGGAGGGAATCGGCATTACGCGGGCTCTGGTCATGCGAGAGGAACTGATGGAACACCCGGTTTCAGGGGCTGTCGCCCAAATCCTCCGGGACGAGATCGAGACCCTGATTTCCGGAGGCGTGTTCGGGAGCCCCGCGGGATCCGGTACCGTTTGACCGGTTCGACCCGCCCTCCCCCGGCCCCTCCCGCAAGCGGGAGGGGAGAAGCCGAGGAAATGCTGGCGCCGAGCGTCCCCCTCTCCTCCCCGCGGGAGGAGAGGGCCGGGTGAGGAGGGGGCTCTCCGGCGACGGCGGCGCGAACGGCAGGGTGCGGGCTTCGCCGGCTACTCCGCGCCTAGCTCCCCCCGCCCGCCGCCGCGGCGTCCTCCGGGGCCGGGCGGCTGGCGACCACCTCGTCGATCAGGCCGAACTCGCGGGCGTCGTCGGGGGAGAGGAACTTGTCGCGTTCCATCGCCTCCTCGATAACCCCGATGTCCTGGCCGGTGTGCTCCACGTAGATCTGGTTGAGGCGGCCGCGCAGCGTGAGGATCTCGCGGGCGTGGATCTCGATGTCGGTCGCCTGGCCCTGGAACCCGCCGGAGGGCTGATGGACCATGATCCGTGCATGCGGCAGCGAGTAGCGCTTGCCCTTGGCGCCGGCCGACAGCAGCAGCGAGCCCATCGACGCCGCCTGGCCGATGCAGACGGTCGAGATCTCGGGGCGGATGTACTGCATGGTGTCGTAGACCGCGAGCCCCGAGGTCACCAGCCCGCCGGGCGAGTTGATGTAGAACGAGATGTCCTTGGTCGGGTTCTCCGATTCGAGATAGAGCATCTGCGCGCAGATCAGCGAGGCCACCGCGTCGTCGACCCCGCCGATCAGGAATATGATGCGCTCCTTCAGGAGCCGCGAGAAGATGTCGTAGGCCCGCTCCCCGCGATTGGTCTGCTCGACCACCATCGGGATCAGGGCGTTCATGGATACGTCGCCGCGGTCCTGCATGCCGGCCCCTCCGCCTCGCCTATTCCGCCGCGTCCCCGCCGCCGCCGTCCGCGTCGGGATCCGCCATCAGCTCGTCGATGCCGACCGTTTTGTCGGTCACCCGGGCCATCTCGACGATGAAGTCTACCACCTTGTCCTCGAAGATCGGCGCCTGCAGGGACTGCATCGCCTCCGGGTTGTCGCGGTAGAGCTCGAACAGCCGGGAGGCCTCGTCCTGCGGGAACATCCGCATCTGCTCGGCCAGCGCGCGGTTCAACTCGTCCTCGGTCACCCGGATGTTGTTGGCCCGGCCGACCTCCGAAAGGAGCAGCGCGAGCCGCACCCGGCGCTCGGCGATGCCCCGGTAGCGCTCCCTCAGCCCGTCGTCCGAGAGCGCCTTGTCCTCGTCGTCGAGATCGTCCTTTTCCCTGGCCTGCTCGACCTGGCTCCAGATCGCGTCGAACTCGTTGTCGACCATGCCGGGCGGCAGCTCGAAGCCGTGAGACTCGGCCAGCCGGTCGAGCAGGTCGCGCTTGAGCCGCTCGCGCGAAACCCGCTGGTACTCGCCCTCGATCTGGCCCCTGACGGTCGCCTTGAGGGAGTCGAGGTCGTCGAACCCGACATGCTTGGCGAGCGCGTCGTCGACCAGGGTCTCGTCGGGGCTGCGGAGCTCCTTGACCGTGACCGCGAAGCTCGCCGACCTGCCCTTCAGATCGTCGTTCGGATAGTCCTCGGGGAAGTCGATCTCGACGGTCTTCCCGTCGCCGGGTTTCACGCCGAGCAGCTGTTCCTCGAAGCCCGGTACGAACTGGCTCGAGCCCAGCCTGAGCACGAAATCCTCCGCCGCGCCGCCCTCGAAGGGCTCGCCGTCGATGCTGCCGGTGAAGTCGATCGTCACCTCGTCGCCGTCCTTCGCCTCGGCGCCCTCTTCCGCCGTGCTGAAATGCCGGTGCTGCTCGGCCAGACGTCCGATCGCCTCGTCGACCTTGTCCTCTTCGGCCTCGACGACCATGCGTTCGAGCTCGAGCGCGGCGAAGTCGACCGGCTCGATCTCGGGCAGGAGCTCGAGGTTGAGGGTGTATTCGAGGTCCTCGCCGTCGGCGAATTTGAGGTCGGCGATATCCGGCTGCATCGCCGGGCGGATGCCCTCGTCCTCGATCGTGCTGGCGGTCGCGTCCTCGATCGCCGACTGGAGGATCTCGCCCTTCACCGCGTCGCCGAAGCGCTGGCGCAGGATGGCGAGCGGCACCTTGCCGGCGCGGAAGCCGGGCACGCGGACCTCGCGGCCGACCTCGGCGAGGCGGGCCGCCATCTTGCCCTCGATGTCGGCGGAGGGGACGCTGATGCGGTATTCGCGCTTGAGGCCTTCGGTGCTTATCCGGGTTGCTTGCATGCGTGTCTCGCGGTTGCGGCCCTGGTGCGGGCGGAGGGATTCGAACCCCCACGGCTTGCGCCACCGGATCCTAAATCCGGCGTGTCTACCAATTCCACCACGCCCGCGCCCGGCGGCACGGTCTCGTGCGGGCGGCGCCATGGTATAATCGGCGCGTCCGGCGAGGGCAAGCGAACCGAACGGGGAGAGCGACGTGCAGGGAAGCGAGCGGGTCATCGACTATCTCAACCGGGTGCTCAAGAACGAGCTCACCGCGATCAACCAGTACTTCCTGCATTCGCGGATGCTGGGAAACTGGGGGATTTCCGGGCTGGCGAAGCAGGAATACGAGGAATCGGTCGACGAGATGCGCCACGCCGACAAGCTGATCGAGCGCATCCTGTTCCTCGAGGGGCTGCCCAATCTGCAGGATCTCGGCCGGCTGTCGATCGGCGAATCGACGCAGGAGATCCTCGAATGCGACCTCCGGCTGGAGCATGAGGCGATCCCGCTGGTGCGGGACGCGATCGCCGCCTGCGAGGAGGAGACCGACTACATCAGCCGCGAATTGCTGGAGGACATCCTCGAGGGCGAGGAGGAGCATGTCGACTGGCTGGAGACCCAGCTCGGCCTGATCGAGCGGATGGGGCTGGAGAACTTCATCCAGATGCACAGCGAGTGAGGACCTAGTGTCCTGATTCAGAAGTTTTTATTCAACTTTGTCGTAGACGCTGAGTGTTCTTTGGCAGAAGCGTTCCATGGAGGCCAGGATGTCGTCGGCGGACTTGGTCCAGCGGAAGGGTTTGGGGTCGCGGTTATGGGTTTCGATGTAGCGCTCGATGGCGGCTTCGAGCTCGGCGGTGGAGCGGTGTGCGCCGCGCTTGATCTGGCGCTCGGTGAGCAGGGCGAAGAATCGTTCGACCTGGTTGAGCCACGAGGCGGATGTCGGCGTGAAGTGGCGGTGCCAGCGCGGCCGCTTGTCGAACCAGCTTTGGATCAGCCTGGTTTTGTGGCTGGAAGCGTTGTCCATGACGACATGGATGTCGAGCTCGGCCGGCAGGTCGCGCTCCACCGCGTCGAGGAAGGCGCGGAACTCGCGCGCCCGATGCCGCCTCATGCAACTGCCGATGACCGCACCCGTCGCCACGTCGAGCGCGGCGAACAGCGTGGTGGTGCCGTGCCGCTTGTAGTCGTGGCTGCGCCGCTCCGCCTGGCCGGGCCGCATGGGCAGCATCGGCTGGCTCCGGTCGAGCGCCTGGATCTGGCTCTTCTCGTCCACACACAGCACCAGCGCGCGCTCGGGAGGGTCGAGATAGAGGCCTATGATGTCGCGCACCTTGTCGATGAACAGCGGATCGCTCGACAGCTTGAAGGTCTCCGAGCGGTGCGGCTGCAATCCGAAGGCGCTCCAGATGCGGTGCACCGTCGTCGCCGAGATGCCGCTCGCCCGGGCCATCGAGCGGCGGCTCCAGTGGGTCGCATCGTCGGGCGCCGTCTCCAGCGTCCGCGTCACCACCTCGGCGATCTTGTCGTCGCCGATCTTGCGCGGCGCGCCCGGCCGCGGCTCGTCGTCGAGCCCTTCGATGCCCCTCTCGGCAAAGCGCCGACGCCAGGTGCCGACGGTCAGCCGCGACACGCCCAGCTTCTCCGCGATCGCCAAGTTGCTCAGACCGTCCGCCGCAAGCAGCACGATCCGCGCCCGCCGCGCCGCGCCGTGCGACGACTTGCGACGCCGTACCCGCCGGTCCAGCTCAACCCGCTCCTCGTCGCTCACAACAATCGCTACCGCCTTGCCGCGCGCCATGCCCGCCTCCAGATCGCCGATCCGTGGCGCACAGAATCACAGACCAAACAATTCGACTGGTAATTTCTGAAACAGGACACTAGTGTCCTGATTCCGAAGTTTTTATTCAACTTTGTCGTGGACGCTGAGTGTTCTTTGGCAGAAGCGTTCCATGGAGGCCAGGATGTCGTCGGCGGACTTGGTCCAGCGGAAGGGTTTGGGGTCGCGGTTATGGGTTTCGATGTAGCGCTCGATGGCGGCTTCGAGCTCGGCGGTGGAGCGGTGTGCGCCGCGCTTGATCTGGCGCTCGGTGAGCAGGGCGAAGAATCGTTCGACCTGGTTGAGCCACGAGGCGGATGTCGGCGTGAAGTGGCGGTGCCAGCGCGGCCGCTTGTCGAACCAGCTTTGGATCAGCCTGGTTTTGTGGCTGGAAGCGTTGTCCATGACGACATGGATGTCGAGCTCGGCCGGCAGGTCGCGCTCCACCGCGTCGAGGAAGGCGCGGAACTCGCGCGCCCGATGCCGCCTCATGCAACTGCCGATGACCGCACCCGTCGCCACGTCGAGCGCGGCGAACAGCGTGGTGGTGCCGTGCCGCTTGTAGTCGTGGCTGCGCCGCTCCGCCTGGCCGGGCCGCATGGGCAGCATCGGCTGGCTCCGGTCGAGCGCCTGGATCTGGCTCTTCTCGTCCACACACAGCACCAGCGCGCGCTCGGGAGGGTCGAGATAGAGGCCTATGATGTCGCGCACCTTGTCGATGAACAGCGGATCGCTCGACAGCTTGAAGGTCTCCGAGCGGTGCGGCTGCAATCCGAAGGCGCTCCAGATGCGGTGCACCGTCGTCGCCGAGATGCCGCTCGCCCGGGCCATCGAGCGGCGGCTCCAGTGGGTCGCATCGTCGGGCGCCGTCTCCAGCGTCCGCGTCACCACCTCGGCGATCTTGTCGTCGCCGATCTTGCGCGGCGCGCCCGGCCGCGGCTCGTCGTCGAGCCCTTCGATGCCCCTCTCGGCAAAGCGCCGACGCCAGGTGCCGACGGTCAGCCGCGACACGCCCAGCTTCTCCGCGATCGCCAAGTTGCTCAGACCGTCCGCCGCAAGCAGCACGATCCGCGCCCGCCGCGCCGCGCCGTGCGACGACTTGCGACGCCGTACCCGCCGGTCCAGCTCAACCCGCTCCTCGTCGCTCACAACAATCGCCACCGCCCTGCCGCGCGCCATCCCCGCCTCCAGATCGCCGATCCGGGGCGCACAGAATCACAGAATAAACAATTCGACTGGTAATTTCTGAAACAGGACACTAGCGCGAAACGGCCTCCGCCGCGGCCTCGTCCATCACCTGGCGCGCGAACGGCAGGCAGCGCCCGCAGCGCGGCCCGCACCCCAGCACCGAATAGGCCTCCTCGGGCGACCGCGCGCCCTCGGCCGCGAGATCCCTGATCTCGCGTTCCCGGTACCGGTTGCAAATGCAAACATACATGGTTCAGCGCACCACCCCACGGAATCGGTACCATCCTTGTCGCAATTAAGAAGCATTGTCAATTAAAAACTGAGAATCGTTGTCAACAAGTTAACGACGTCGGAGGGCGGTGGCGGCGGATGGCGGCGCGGGCGGCGGCGTCGAGGATGGCGTCGACGTCGATGCGGTAGGTGGCGTGGAGGTCGGGGATGTCGCCCGACTGGCCGAAGCTGTCGACGCCGAGCGGGTAGATGCGGTGCCCGGCGACCGAGCCGAGCCAGGAGAGCGCCGCAGGGTGGCCGTCGAGCACGGTGACGATCGCCGCGTCGGGTGCGAGCCGGGCGAGCAGCCGTTCGATCGGAGCGGTGCGCGCGGGATCGCCGGCGACCCGGGCCCGGCGGGCGCGGATCCAGCCCTCGTGCAGCCGGTCGGGCGAGGTGATGGCCAAGAGCCCCACGTCCGGGATGTCCTCGCGCAGCGCGTCCGCCGCTTCCTCGGCCTCGGGCGCCATCGCCCCCATATAGGCCACCGCCAGCTTGGCGCCGCCGCAATCCGGCCCGGCCCGCCAGTAGGCACCCCGGATCGCGCCCTCCCGCCAGTCCTCGTCTGCGCGATTGCCGGGCTGGGCGATCGCGCGGGTCGACAGGCGGAGCGCCACCGAGCCGCCGTCGTCGTCCTGCATATGGCGGAACCCCCATTCCATGATCGTGGCGAGCTCGTCGACGAAGGCGGGCTCGAAGGCGGCGAGCCCGGCCTGGCCGAGCGTGATCAGCGGGGTCTCCTGCGACTGGTGCGCGCCGCCCTCGGGCGCGAGCGTGACGCCGGACGGGGTGGCCACCAGCATGAACCGCGCGTCCTGGTAGCAGGCGTAGTGCAGCGCATCGAGGCCGCGCCGGATGAACGGGTCGTAGAGCGTGCCGATGGGCAGCAGCCGTTCGCCGAACAGCGGCGCGGCAAGCCCGAAGGCCGACAGCGTCAGGAACAGGTTGTTCTCGGCGATGCCGAGCTCGACATGCTGGCCCCCCGGCGACATCGCCCAGCGCAGCGGCGACAGCACGTCCTCCTCGGCATAGGTGTCGGCGGCGTCGGCGCGGCCGAAGATGCCCCGCCGGTTGAGCCACGCCCCGAGATTGGTCGAGACCGCCACGTCCGGCGAGGCGGTGACGATGCGCTCGGCGAGCGGGCCCCCTTCCCGCCCGATCTCGCTCAGGATCCGCCCGAACCCGTCCTGGGTGGAGATCCTGGCCCGCTCGGGCGGCTCGATCCGGGCGGGCAGCTCGATCCCGGGCGCCGCGTGCCGGCGCGGGAAGCCGGCCGCGAACGGCACCCCCGCGAGGAACGCCTCCAGCTCGTCCTCCGGGATGTCGAGCCCCGCGAAGCGGTCCCACTCCTCGCCCGGCGCGACCCCCATCCCGGCGCGGAAGGTCTCCATCTGATCGGGCGTCATCAGCCCCGCGTGGTTGTCCTTGTGCCCGGCGAAGGGGAGGCCGTAGCCCTTGGTGGTGTAGCCGATCAGGCAGGTCGGCCGGTCGTCGTCGATGCCGTGGAAGGCATCGAGCAGCACGTCGATGTCGTTGCCGGCGAGGTTGGTCATCAGCGCGTGCAGGGCCGGATCGTCGCGGCGCTCCACCAGCGCCCGCGCGTCGTCGTCGCCGGCCAAGTCCCGCGTCAGCCGCTCGCGCCACCCCGCGCCGCCCTTGAAGGTGAGCGCGGAATAGAGCGAGTTCGGGCAGTCGTCGATCCAGGTCCTCAGCGCCGCCCCGCCGGGCTCGGCGAAGGCGGCCTCCTGGAGGCGGCCGTATTTCAGCGTCAGCACCCGCCAGCCGACCGAGCGGAACAGCTCGTCGATGCGGCCGAACAGGCGGTCGGAGACCACCGAATCGAGGCTCTGGCGGTTGTAGTCGACCACCCACCAGAGATTGCGCACGTCGTGCTTCCAGCTCTCCAGCAGGGCCTCGAACACGTTGCCCTCGTCGAGCTCGGCATCGCCCACCAGCGCGATCATCCGCCCCGAATCTCCCTCGATCATCCCCTTGCAGGCGAGATAGTCGCGGGCGAGCGCCGCGAACACGGTCTGCGCCGCGCCGAGCCCGACCGAGCCGGTCGAGAAGTCGACGTCGTCGTCGTCCTTGGTGCGGGACGGGTAGGACTGGGCGCCGCCGAGGCTGCGGAAGCGCTCCAGCCGGTCGCGGCTCTCGTGGCCGAACAAATACTGGATGGCGTGGAAGACCGGCGCGGCATGGGGCTTCACGGCGATCCGGTCGCCGGGCCTCAGCACGTCGAAATAGAGCGCCGTCATCATCGCCGCGATCGAGGAGCACGACGCCTGGTGCCCGCCCACCTTGAGCCCGTCGCGCGAGGGGCGCAGGTGGTTGGCGTTGTGGATCGTCCAGGACGCGAGCCACAGCACCTTGCGTTCGAGCGCGGCCAGGATCGCCCGGCGGTCGGCCGGCGGTCGGTCCGGGTATGCGGCCTCGGCGGGCAGGCTGGACATCGCTCGCTCCCCGGCGGGGCGGAACGCTCGGCACCCCGCGCGAAGACAGTATAGGGCGGCAAGGTTCGAATTATGTTGCGAAGACGACTCCGAAATGCCCCAATTACGCAATCAATGGCGTCTCGAAGCCAACCCGGAGACAGAATCTGCCAATGATCGACCTCGACGCGATCGACCGCCGGATCCTGACCGAGCTCCAGGCCGACGCGCGGATCTCCAACGCCGCGCTGGCGGAAGCCGTGGGGCTCTCCCCCTCCCCCTGCCTGCGCCGGGTGCGCGCGCTGGAGGCCGCCGGCGTGATCCGGCGCTACGCCGCGCTGCTCGAACCCGCCGAGGTCGGGCTGCCGATCTCGGTCTTCGTGCAGGTGACGCTGGAACGCCAGATCGAGCAGGCGCTGGAGACCTTCGAGACCGCGATCCAGGACCGGCCCGAGGTGATGGAGTGCTACCTGATGACCGGCGACGCGGACTACCTGCTCCGCGTCGTGGTGTCCGACCTCAACGCCTACGAGCGGTTCCTGAAAGAGCACCTGACCCGGGTGAGCGGGGTTGCCAGCATCAAGTCGAGCTTCGCGCTGAACCAGGTGAAGTACTCGACGGCGCTGCCGTTGTAGGGGGGGCGGCTAAGCGAGTATTGACCGCGCCAAGCGCATGAGTTTGGACATCGCCGAGCACGCGGCTTTCGATATCTTGGGCTGCGCCCCCATAGCTTGCCCGGTCACACCAACCTGGATGCGGCACACGAAATATCGGGCCTGCAAACTGAAGACGATCAGTCATCTTCTGAACCCAGCGTCCCTACGCTACCACGGCTACCGGTAGAGCCTTATCGAAAGGGTCTTGGCATGGCGTTAAATTCTCGTTGATCGTTCGGACACTTGGCTGTCCACCGTGGGCGCCGAAGGGGTTCCACGGAGGTACGCAGACTTTTGAACCCCCAGTCGGACCAGCAGTGCTTTGGTCCATTTGGCCGTCGGGTCGTCATTGTCGATGTCAACGAAACGCGAGACCAAAGCGCCGGACAGAGGGGTGTGGACGGTGCCGCTGGTCGTCCCGGCAATGCAAAGAGTCGATGGAACAACTCGTGCCCGCATCGTTCCCATGTCGACGCCGGCTATCCGGTACTTGGAGGCCTTGCCACTGGAGCGGAACAATCCCACGATCATTCCGGCAACCGACCCCGGGAACCTTGACGAATTGTCCGCCACCGCCCGCATTCCCGGCGGGCGAGTCAGATCGCCCGTTATGCCGGGTATACCGGGGCAATTCCCCCTTCCGTCCCGTTCGGCACAACGATCCCTACACTCTGTCGCGCCCAGGTCATCGCGACATAGATTTTCGGCAATTCCTTCCCGGCATCCTTGAGCTTCCCCGTCAAGCAATACGTCTCCAATCGTTTGTGCGGAAAAATCAATACGCGTTCGAACGTCATCCCCTTCGCTTCGCCGAAATTGTAAGGAATTCCCGGGACGTTCTTCCTTTGACGGTTGTAGCGTAATGCCTGAGGAGAGAATCTTTCCACATAGGAGATGACATCCCGTTGTCGCACGAGAAACATGCCGTCATGGCCCGTTCGCGTGTGGTTTCGCGATATCGTTCCTGCCACGTCCGGAAAGAGCTTGTCCGCCGCATCGCAGATTTCTTGAACGCATCGATAGCTATGGTTATGAATCTCTATCGTAGCCTTGCCACCGACTTCCCACGTCGCAAACTTGTCGATAATCCGTTGCCTTCCGAATTGCCTGTTCTTAGCGGAGTGGTTCGTCTTGAATGTCGCCTGTCGATGGTCCCCTACGAGCACTACGTCAATGTCCGAATCCAGCAGGCGCTCTATCAGCTCCAAGTCATATCCTGCCAAATCCTGCGCCTCGTCGACATAGACGCGATCAACGATTTGCGCCAAACGATCCACGGGCTTTCCGCCGGTTTCCCGAATGAGCTTGCAGGCGAACTTCGACACCTTGTCGATATACATGTCTCCAGGCCGTCTAAAATAATGCCGCCTTGTATCCGCCTCCCTTGACCCGCGCGCCGACATCCCGTTTACGAAGGCGAGACCGCGCACGCGACCTGGATAGGCAGCGCGCTGATAGGGGCGGACCAGATGCTGGAGCAGGAACCCAAACCATGTTGCGGTTCGCATATGTGGCGGCACGCAGCCACAGATTCCATTCGCCCTGATCCGCAACTGGGCCTCGGAATTGTTGGTGTATGTGACGAGGACGGAGCGGATACCGGATTCCAGTGCCGCCTCCGATACGATCGTCGTCGTCTTCCCCGACCCCGCAGAGGCCAGGATGATGCGGTTAGCGGACGGCATCACGGATGTACTCGGGCATGGCGAGGTCTTCCAGACTGTCAAAGAGCTTCAGCGCAGTATCCGCCTTGTTGCTCTCCATATGCGCGATCAGAGCTTCATCGTCCATGTAGTCCGTACCCAGGACGGCATTGATGGCCTGACGACCATTCACCGCAACGAGATGGGGCTCCAGGGTCCTCAGTCCAGCGTCGTTGCTGTAGCACACGCTGATGTTCGCTTGATCGCCATACTCTGTGTACTTTGCCTCGACCTTCTCCGGATCGCCGTCATTGTCGGTCACTACCGTGACATCGAGATCGAGAAGCATCGCGATATCGAGAAACCGTTTGAAGGCTAGGGAATTGACGCTGATCACCTCCACCTTTTGTTCTAGGGGCATTTTGCCGTGCTCCTGTCTGTAGGCCCGTTGAACGATCAGCTCGTCGGACGGACCCTCAACGAGAATGGCTCGCTCTGCGAGAACCATCCGCAGCGTGTCGTGGCCGGGAAGTTTCATGAAGTAACGCTTGGTGCTGTCCGGAAGATCCCTAAGGCGAACTCCAGTCCAACCGTTAAACATGATCGTCGCGTCGACGCCCAGTTTGTTGAGCACGAAGCTTGAATGGGTTGTAAGGATAACCTGTTTGTCTCCGACGCGTTCGGAGACATGCGCCAAGAGACGGTTCAGGTTCCCAGGCGACAGATGGGTCTCAGGCTCCTCGATCAGCAGGACTTCGCAGGCTTCGCTTGCCTCAAGGGCGAGCTTGACCTTCACTGAGGTCTGTTCGCCCTTTCCGACAAGGGTCAGCGGCAGATCGTCGAGGTGCGGCGTGACACTGGTCTCCCAGCTCGACCTCGCCGTCATGTCGAGGGCGACGCTCAGCTTCCGGTTGCTCACTACGCCTTGCTGCTTCGCCAGTTCCTCGTTGATTCCGGCCACGCTTGCATCGCTCTGAAACACCTCCCGCAATTGTCGGTATGACAAGGCGAGGTCGACCTTCTGCTTTTGGGTAAGAAAGTCTCTTGCCAGTTCCAAGACGTAGCGGTTGGCGGCGTACGTGTTGGTTAGCGCACTCGGATCAATCAGCGCAGGCCGAAGGGGCTTGGATCTAGACGTCAATGGTTCGTCCGCAAAGTTCCGCCAATCGACGTGGAAGAACTCCACGGGCACTGTCCGGATACGATCCGTGTCCGCGATGTAGGCCTGATACTCCTCCCGGAATTTCTCGTCCAGTTCTATACGCAAGCGCACACCCGGACAATCTGCGTTTCGGGAATTGTTGATGCCCTTGTGCTCAGCCAGCGCAGGGACATCCGTAAGGTAGACTTCGATGTCGATTTCCAGCGGCGGTACCACCAACCCATCCCGGACGCTTTGCACGAACTCCCTAACGATCGACTGATGAAACAGAAAAGGATGCAGATCATAACCGGCGTCGCGGCGATTCAGTTGTTTCGTAAGCGCGAGATTTATCGCTTCGAGAACCGTCGATTTTCCGGTTTCATTGTCTCCAACAAGAATATTTAGCCCTGTGCCGAAGGTCAGGTCGGTCTCCTTCAATCCCTTAAAATTGCGTATGACGACACGCTCGATTGTCATGCTATCTTCGACTCCTATCAGATCGTCGCTGGCTCCCCGAACATAGTCCGCTTCCTCGCCTCAGGAAGTCCGCAGCCGCCGTTGTGCTAGTCCCTCCGGAGATGCGAGCGGAATGGGGATCGCCACAGCGGAGCCCTTTTTCGCCGGAAGTGGAATGCGTATCATGGCGGAACCAGTGTAATGGTCGAATGGGCAATGAGGTCGTTCGACGCGACGGCGCGGCAACCTTCGCCCAGTGTTGCCCCTTCTCCAGCCCGCGACCGCTCTTGATCACGGCCCCGGCGGGACCATAGCCACTCATACGGTCTCAAGTAAGGATCAGGGCTCCCACATCCCGCCACAGCTTGTCGAAGGACGGTGCTGACCGCGCCGCATCCAAATCGAAGATAGCGGAGAATGAGGCCTGATGGATCGTTTCCCGGTATGACCGGCCGGCCGGCATCCTGGCGGTCAGCCAGCCTTTCGCGTTCCTGATTCCCTCCGCATCTTCGGGCGGTTCGACGGCCTCGTCGATGCCCGCTCGTCCGGCAAGCGACGCCGCGGCGGCAAGGAACCAAGCTTCGTACTCCATCTTGGCCAGCACCACACGAATCGCTTGGTCAGGACGCGCCGCCGCCGCACGCTCCAGGAGCCGCGGGGCCAGATGCGCGGGGCAATCGTCGTCCGCATCGAGCAGGAGCAATATGCACCCATCCGGGCCCGCCCGCGCCGCGGCGAGTCCGATGGCGCGCTCCAGCTCGCCGGCCCGCACGACCCTGTTGCGGGGAATTCGGATCGGACGCGGAAGCTCCAGGGCGGTGTCCGGCGACACCGATTCCGCGATACGCCTGAGCAGGATCGGGACGGCCTCGACCTCGCCGTGGCCCTCGACGATGGTCGCTATTCTCGTCACGTGTCCTGGCCGGGACCGAACAGATCGATTTGTTGCGGAGACAACCGCGAGGCAACGGGGTCGGGTTCGAGTTGGTCCAATCGGAGGAGCTCGCCGGCGGTGTATAGCCGCTCTCTCAGAACCGAGCGACCGGCCTCGTCCAGCGGGCCCATGCGGGTTTCGCCGTGCTCCAAGCCAACGGCAACGATCGAATCCGCGGAGACCTCGTCGTTGTCCAGCAGATCGGGGCTGTGGCTGGTCACGAAAATCTGCGCGTGCTCGGCCGCGTCGCGGATACTGTCGACGAGGACCCCGGCGGCGGCGGGATGAAGCGCGACTTCCGGCTCTTCGATACCCACAAGGCGCGGGTCGGTGCCGTCGGCCGCGAAACCCTGGAAGAGCGCCACGAGCACCCCGAGCGCGCGCAAGGTGCCGTCCGACATGTTGGCGGCGGAAAAGTGCCAGGGATGTTTCGCGCCACGGACCTCCTGCCGGAACGCGAGCGTTTCCCTCGGTCCGAGTTGACGCCGGTCCACGCTGACGATTCCGGGCACCACCTTGCCGAGATAGGCCTCGATCCTTTGCTTGTGGTGGGGCGAATGCGTGGCCAGGTTGAAGAGGACGCTCGCCAGGTTACCGCCGTCCCGTTCCAAGAGCAGGCCGGGGTCAGGCAGTTGAAGATCCCTGATCGCGTCGGGGTTGAGGTTGTAAAATCCGGTCGTCGACAGGGCTTCGTAGACCGCGCGAAAGGGGTCCAGCCCCGAGACGGTGACCAGATACAGCCGGTCCGCCGCCGCGACGGGCGGAGGAGAAAATGTGGCATTTCGAACCCCGCCCCGCTCCACCCTGTAACGGTGGGTCGCCAGTTCTCCGCGCGGCACGACGTAGCATTCTTCGCTCTGGACCTCATAGCCCCGGTCCGGCCTCGCTCCGACCCTGAACGCATAGTATCCGTGCCATTCGGCAAGGTTGAATTCGAGCCGGACTCCGAAATGCGTCGGGTGGCCGCCCGAGCGCCGGCGAACCTCGCCGATTCCACCCCGGTCGCGCAAAGCGTGGTCGATCGAATAGCCGAGGGAATCGGCCACGAAGCGCAGGGCGTCGAGGAAATTGCTCTTTCCCGATCCGTTCGGCCCGACGAGGAACGAGAGCTGCGCCGGGCGGATATCGCAGGCGCCGATGCTCTTGTAATTCCGAAGCGCGATCCGCGTCAGCAGGCGGCGGTCGGTCATTCCCCTCGCTCCGACGGTTCGCGGGCGTTCGATGGCCGCCACCGCCACGCCCGGTTCCAGTATGACGGTTCCGCTTCTTTCGGGCCAAGTGGTTCGGGGACCTTCCGGGGAGACTGCGGATTACCTTCCATGTATCGGGGTCCAGAGCACCCGACCGGTCCAAGCGGCAACCGCGAACGAGCGGTGGCTTATTTCCTGTCGACGAGCGTTACCCAGGCGGCGAGAGCGCGTCGGTCCTTCAGCGAGGCGGATCGGAGACTCCGGATCACGGCTTCGGCCGACGCGATGTCGGACAGAACCGCCGCCTTGGCCGTGCGATAGGCCGGATCGTAGTCCGCGGCTTGGCGTTGGGCCTGAGCGTTGACAAAGACGTTTCCGAAATCCTGGATGTCGGCCGGGAACCTTCCCATGATGTACCGATTGCCGAAGCGGTCTCTTGCCCGATTGTGATCGAGCGCCCGATACGCTTGGCGTCACGCCGGCTCGCTGCGATCGGCGCCCGACGTCCCAATGAACGCGTCCGCGCAGTTTCGGCAGAGGGCGTGAAAGAGCGCGTAGTAAACGGTGCTGACGGCCCGGCGCAGATCCGACTGGCGGGGCCTCCTTCCACCCATGGAAGCCAGACGCTTCGCGGTCCGAATCAGGTCAAGCGGATTCAGCGTACTCGTCCGCCGGAACGTAGGACATCATCGGAAAACGCTCCTCGCCGATTTCCGAAAGCGCCGGCCGCAGATGCCTGACGAATGCCACAACCTTGGAGACATCCAGCTCTCCGCCCTCCGGCTCGTAAATGACGAGAACATCCAACACCGAATCGCCATCCGCGTCGTAACCTTCTTCGACTTCGACGGAGACCAGATGCAGGCCGTCGAATTGCTCCATCAGGACTTCCCGGACGACCCCGGCCACCCGGTCCGTTGCGCTTCGTTCCGCATCGACCATTCCGGCACCTCGCTTGCCGTCCCATCCTACACCAGGTATCGCGACATGTGCGCGGCGACAAAGCCGGACGCCGGATGCACCCGTCCACGCCTCCCGACCGCCACCCCAGCCGTTCCGTCCGGACGCGATACGCACTAGACTCCCCGCCTCCACCGGACGGAGGTCCGCTCATGTCGTCCCGTAACCGCGAGGCGTGGGAGCGTCCGCCGAGGCTCCCGCCGACGCATTATGTCGACGCGGCGGCCTATTCCGATCCCGGAATCTTCGCCGACGAGATGGACCGGATCATGCGGCGGTGCTGGCGGTTCGCCTGCCACGAGAGCGAGCTGGCCGAGCCCTTCGACTTCCGCACCGTCGACCATGCCGAGGTGCCGCTGGTGCTCGTCCGGGGCGGCGACGGCCTTATCCGCACCTTCTACAACGTCTGCCCGCATCGCGGCGCGAAGCTGTTCAACGACCTCTCCGGCAACGCCGAACGGAAGACCTGCTTCTTCCACCACTGGACGTTCGACTGGGAAGGCAACTGCGTCGGCCGGCCGCGCCCCGGGCCATACGAGGACGCGCATCTGAGGGCGGAGGATTGCGGGCTCCGCGAGGTGGCGACGGAGACCCTTTACGGCCTGGTCTTCTTCAATCTCGACGACGACCCGGTCCCGTTCGCCGACTATTTCGGCGACGCGCTGTCCTGCTACGAGCGGACCCTGACCGAGGAGCCGGTGGAGGTCTTCCACTACCACCGGGCGACCGTCCGGGCGAACTGGAAGCAGTGGGTCGAGTCCAACATGGACCATTACCACGAGTGGATGCACGTCATGCTGCGGCGGACCAACGTGCTGACCGAGGAGACCTTCTTCAAGCGCCGCATCGAGCTCTATCCGAACGGCCACATCGAGTTCCGCGGCATGGAAATCGATTACGAGGACGAGGGCACCATCCTGCCGCGCGAGCGAACCGGGCTGCTGCCCGGGCTCGCCGCCGAGACCTTCCACTCGACGCCGATCTTTCCCAACACCGTCCTGATGACGCGTGGCACCGTCATGCGCATCGACACCACCACGCCGCTCACCCCGGATACCTCGCTGGTCGAGTTCCGCGGGCTCGGTCTCAAGAGCGACGGCGAGGAGGACCGGATGGTCCGAATCCGCCACCACAACGAGTTCTGGGGGCCGTTGAGCCACAACCTGCCGGAAGACCTGTTCGCCGCCGAGCAATGCGCGCCCGGCTACCGGACGGGCGCCGCCTCGTGGTGCATCATCTGCCGGGAAGAGAACCTGTCGGCCCAGGACGACGGCGGCATGCGCCATTTCTACGCCGAGTGGAGCCGGCGCATGGGCCGCCCGGCGAGCGCGCCCCGGGCCGTCTGAGGGACGCGGCTTGGCGGTCGGAAACGAGGACGTTCGCGATTTCCTGAGCCGGGTGGCCGACGCGCTCGACCGCGAGGCGTGGGACGAGTTCCTGTCGATGTGCGCGCCCGGGTTCGAGTACCGCGTCACGGCGCACTCCTACGAGCTCGGCGAGGACATGATCTGGCTGGTCCACGACCTGGACGGGCTGCGTCACCTGTTCGACGTGCTGCCCGAGCAGCTCGGCCGCAAGGGAACCCGGCTTCTGCGCCACGTGTCGTTCATCGGCATCGAGCCGGGAGAGGCCGAGGGGCAGGTCGTCGCGACCGGCAAGGTCATCGCGGTCCTCACCTCGCCGGAGGGCGTGTCGGCGCTGTTCGCGGCGGGGCGCTACGTCGATGTCGTTGACATCGCCGGCGCGGCGCCCCGCCTGCTGCGGCGGGAAACCCGGCTCGACACCCGCGAGCTCGGCATCGGCTCCCACGTGCCGATCTAGACCGGACCGCTCACCAGCGCCTGTCGACGGAGGTGGCGTCGAACACCTTGTCAACCGATACCAAGGCGCAGTTCTCGATGAGAGCCTGAGCCGCCAGCAGACGGTCCCAGGGGTCCCGATGCGCCCAATCGAGAAGGGCGGCGTATTCCGCGTGGTCATGGGTGACGGCCAACTCTTCCACCGCGTTACGTCTGAGCGCGGCCCGCAGTTCTTGCGGCGGCAAACTCACCCGTCTCCGCCCTGCCTTTAGCTCGATCTCGTAGATCGAAACCGCGCTGACGAGCACGGTGTTCTCACTGTCGAGGACCAGCCCCCGAGCGGTTGAAGACAACTTCGTGCTGCCGATCATCCACCAGTAGACGGTGTGACTGTCGAGAAGCAGCCTCACGACGCCGGCTGGCGTCCCTGCCAGATGCCGACGGAATCGGTGCCTTCGCCCGCGTCTATCGCGGCCTGTTCCGGATCTTCGTCGTCCAGGAGGTCGTCGGGTAGGCGCAGATGTGCCAGTGGCGCCAGCTCGCGCTGCCCGGCTTCCGCCGGGGGCACAAGGCGAGCGTGGGGTTCACGGCCCTTGGTAATCAGGATTTCTTCTCCGCTCCGGGCCCGCGCCAGGAGTTCGGAGAAATGCGCACGGGCTTCCGCGATCTTGTATGTGGCAGTCGGCATGATCCGAGTCCCCTGTCGAGGGCCACCGGTGAAACCGGTTTCCTGCCAGAATGTACAACAATGTTGGTCACGTTCAAGCTCGGTGTACGCCCGCTACCCCACGCGGTGCCTGAGCTTGCGCAGCACCGGGGGCACGAGGTCGGGGAGGTCTTCGGCGATCAGGCCGGGGCCGAAAGCGGTCGCCGCCTCGCCGTGGATCCAGGCGGCGGCGCATGCGGCCTCGAACGCCGGCAGCCCCTGGGCGAGGAGGCCGAGCGCGAGACCCGCCAGCACGTCCCCCGCCCCGGCGGTGGCGAGCTCCGGCGGCGCGTTGGCGTTGATCGCGATCCGCCCGTCCGGCGCTGCGATCACGGTGTCCGTGCCCTTCAGCAGAACCACGGCGCCGGACAACGCCGCGGCCCTGCGTGCCCGCGTCGGCTTGTCTCCTTCGGATTCGAACAGCCGAGCGAACTCGCCTTCGTGGGGGGTGAGGATCGCGGGCGTTCCGCCGATAGCGTCGAACAGGGCTTCCGGCGCGCCGGAGAACACGGTCAGGGCGTCGGCGTCGAGCACGGACGGCTTGCCCGAGGCAAGGGCACGGAACACGAGCTCCCGCGTGTCGTCCGAAACCCCCGCCCCCGGCCCGACCAGCGACGCCGTGCGCCTCGGATCCTGGAGGTATTCCGCGAACGCTTCCGGACCCCCGGAGGCGACGACCAGCGGCCCGACCAGCCCGGCCGCGTAGACCGCCCGCGCTTCCGGCGGGCAAAGGACGCTCGTCATGCCGGCGCCGATTCGCATCGCCGCGCGCGCCGCGAGCCTGGCCGCGCCGGTCATCTCGCCACCGCCGGCGATGACCGCGTGGCCCCGGCTGTATTTGTGGTCGCCCGGCCGCGGCCAGCGCAGCGCGCCGGCCCACAGATCGGGTTCGTTGGCGAAGGCGGCCGGCCGGATTTCGTCGAGAACGGAGTCGGGAATCCCGATATCGGCGACATGAAGGTCGCCCATGGAAAAGCGCCCCGGATCAAGAAGATGTCCGGGTTTTCTACGAAAGAACGTTATCGTTAGAACGGCCTTGGGCGCGGTCCCGCGAATTTCGCCGGTATTGCCGTCGACCCCGCTCGGCACGTCCACGGCGGCGCAGGGACGTTCGCCTATCGCCTCGATCGCGGCGCGCGCCTCCCCGTCCACGTCGCGGACCAGCCCGGCGCCGAATATCGCGTCGACGACAAGCTCCGCGTCGACGACCGCGCCCGCCGACATGGGCTCGACCGGACCGGTCCAGCGCGCGGCATTGACCGCCGCATCGTCCTTCAGCCGGTCGCGTTCGCCCAGCAGCGCGACCCGGACCGGCCAGCCCCTGCCTTGGAGCAGGCGTGCGATAACGAACCCGTCCCCCCCGTTGTTGCCGGGGCCGCACAGTATTGTCGTCGGCCGGCTTGCCCAGCGCGCGCAGATACGGTCCGCCACCGCGCGGCCCGCCGCCTCCATCAGTTCGACACCGGGCGTGCCGCCGGCGATGGCGAGCGCGTCGGCGCGGGACATCTCCTCGACCGTCAGCAGCTCGGCAACCACGGGCTCCGCCCCCGGACAGGGTCAGGCGGCCGTCTCGCCGCGTTCGCGCCCGGCAAGCTCCTCCAGCACCTCGTCGAGGGTCATCACGTCGGCATATTTGTGGTGCAGGTCGAACAGGGCGATCTTGTGGATCAGCTCGGCGCGGTCGAACACGCACTCCTCGACCACCGTCGCGTGGTAACCGTTCGAATAGGCGTCCACCGTGGAGGCCCGTACGCAGCCCGACGTCGAATCGCCGCAGATCAGCACGCTGTCGACGCCGAGCCGGGTGAGATGGGCGACCAGCGGCGTGCCGTAGAACGCGCTCGCCCTCTCCTTCTCGATCAGGAGATCGCCCGGGCGCGGCGCGAACGCCTCGTATATCTCGTAGTCGTCGCCCGACCCGGTTCCGACCTGTCGGTTGGTCGCGACGACGCTGCCGCGTTTGGTCGCGGCGGTGGTGTAAATCACCGGCAATCCCAGCGCGCGGGCGGCCGCGAACAGCTTCTTGGTAGGCTCGACGGCGGCATGGGCGAACACGCCGCAGGCGCTCGGGTAGCGGTCGATCAGCTCGTTCACCGGCTTCGCGCCGCCGCGATAGACGAGCTTGTAGAGGTCGATCGCGAGCAGCGCGGGGTTGCGCCCGACATAAACCTCGCGGCGGTAGGCGGCGTAAATTTCCAGCACGTCCGGCGGGATCACATCCTTCCAGCAATGGTCTTCGAAATCGCGGGCCATCGGCCTCCTCCGTCTCTGTCTCTCAACTCCACCATGCGGCGGGCGAGCTCGTCCTCGCCCACGATGTTTTTCTCGGCGAGCGCCTTCGCGAGCGCCGTGATGCGCAGCTCGTGATAGCCGAGCCTTGCATATTCCGCCGGACCAAGCTCCTCGATCCGGCGCCGCTGCTCGTGCAGGCAGTAGCGGGAATCGATCAACGAGCGCAGCGCCTCCGTGAGCCTGGCCCAGCCCGGGGTCGCCTTGACCGTCCGGTCGACCGGCCCGGCGATCATCCCGCCCATGTCGTGATGGGACCGCATGCAGCCCAGTCTCCCAAAACCCCGGCGACCGGTCGATACCCGAAGACAACCGGCCGGGTCGTCTTGCGCCGCCTCCGGTTTCCCTATAGGCCAAGGGCCGGAGGCCACGATGACGACCGGGATCGCGAAAATCGAGCTGGTGCAGGTGTCGCTGCCGACGCGCCGCGAGCACAAGTGGACCGGGCTCACCGAGCCCATCGGCGGCTACATCCTGGTCCGGATGGAAGGCGAGAACGGGCTGGTCGGCTGGGGCGAGGCTCCGGCGCTGAAGGACTGGGGCGGCGATTACGGCCGCTATTTCGGGGAATCGCCCGGCACGACGCGGTTCGTGGTCGAGACCTACCTGGCGCCGGCGGTGATGGGCATGGACCCGGCGCAGCCGGCGCTGCTGCACGGCGCGATGGACGCCATCGTCAAGGGTTATCCTTACGCCAAGGGCGCGGTCGAGATGGCGGCCTACGACCTCGCCGGACGCACTTACGGCGTGCCCGTGCACCGCCTTCTGGGCGGCCGGGTCCGGGATGCCGTCCCGATCACCCATTCGATCGGGCTGCTGCCGATCGACGAGGCGGTCGAGGAGTGCAAGGTCGTCGTCGCCGAAGGGATAAAGACGATCAAGATCAAGGTGGGCGTCGATCCCGAGCGCGATGTCGAGATCGTCCGCCTGATACGCGAGGCGGTAGGACCGGCGACCAGGTTGTGCGTCGATGCCAATTGCGGCTACCGGACGCCCTACGAAGCGGTCAAGATCATCCGCCGGATGGAGCCCGCCGACCTGATCTACGCCGAACAGCCGGTCGAGGGGATCGATGGCCTCGCCGAGGTAAAACGCGCTATCGGCGTGCCGCTGATGGCGGACGAGAGCGCGTGGAACGCGCGCGACGTGCTGGAGATCGCCGAACGACGCGCGGCCGATATCGTCTCGATCTACACCACCAAGCCGGGCGGCCTTTACCGCGCGATGCAGGTCGCCGCGGTGGCGCGCGCGGCGGGGTTGATCTCCAACGTCAACGGCTCGGTCGAGACCGGCGTCGGCAACCTGGCCAACCTTCAGCTCGCCGCCGCCGCCGAACCGGTCGTGCTGAGCTGCGTGGTGCCGGTCTCGATGCCGGCGGAGCACCGCGCGGGGAGGATCGGCGGGGTCTACTACGTCGACGACCTGATCGCGGAACCGCTCGCCCATGTCGACGGCGCGGTCCCGGTCCCGGCCGGTCCCGGCATGGGGGTCGACATCGACGAGGCCAAGATCGAACGCTACCGCGTGGAGCCAGCCGATGCGTGAGGATGTCGTAAGCCGCTTGCGGGAAGAGATGGAGCGCGCCGGGCTGGATGCGGCGGTCGCGGTCTCGCCGGAGAATTTCGGCTACGTCGCGGGATTCGTCGTTCCCTCGCAGCCGATCATGCGCTGGCGGCACGCCATGGCGGTCGTCGGAAAGGGCGAAACCGCCTATGTCTGCGTCGACATGGAGGAGACCACCGTCGCCGGGAAGGCGGGCGACGTACCGGTCCGCGCCTGGGGTGAGTTCTCCGACGACGCGATGGCGGTCCTCGCCGACCGGCTCTCGGAGATGGGTCTCGCCGGCGCCCGGATCGGGACAGAGCTTGACTACCTGCCCGCGGCCGATTTCGCCCGGCTGCAACAGGCGATGCCCGATGCCGGGTTCGTTCCGATCGACGCCGCGCTGGATCGGATGCGCCGGATCAAGACGCCGGACGAGATAGAGCTTCTGCGCCGGCTGTCGCGGATTTCCGACAAGGCCATCGGGGACGCCTTCGCTTCGGTCTCGCCCGGCGACACCGAGATGGACTTGGGCACCGCGCTCACCCGGAGCGTCTACGAGCAGGGCGCCGAGCAATTCCGGCTGATGATCGTCGCGACCGGAAAGCGGAGCGAGCTCCCCAATGTCGGGCCGACCGATCGGGTGCTGCAACCCCGCGACGTCTGCCGGGTCGAGATCTTCTCGATGATCGGCGGCTACCACGCTGGGGTCTGCCGGACCGCGGTGGTGAGCGAGCCGCCTGAACACGCGGAGCGGATCTGGGCCAACCTGGTCGGTTGCAAGCATATGCTGCTCGACATGATCCGCCCGGGCGCGGTGGCGCGCGACATCTACGCCGCCTTCCTCGCCGAATTCGGCAAGCTCGGCCTGCCGCCCATCGCGTTCGTCGGACACGGGATCGGGCTCAACCTGCACGAGGCGCCCTATCTGGCCGCGCATGACGATACGGTTCTGGAAGCCGGGACGGTGATGGGGTTCGAGCCGCTGGTCTACCGCACCGGCTACGGCTACGGCATGCAGCTCAAGGACATGGTTCTGGTTTCGGACGATGGCGGAGCGGAACTCCTGTCCGACGCCACCGACAACGACCGGCTGATCGTCATCGACTGAGCGCGCGAAGCAGGTCGAGGGCCGCTACCTCGCCCTCCGCGTCGCCGACGATCAGCAGCACAGCTTCGTCGATCCCCGCGGCCTCGTATTCCGCGATTCGGCGTTCGCAGTCCTCTGGCGTGCCGCAGATTGCGAAGGCTTCCACCGCCTCGTCGGGTATGAGGTCCGCCGCGGCTTTCATGTCGCGCCGGGAAATCGCTTCCTTCACCGCGTCCCGGTCGATGGGAATGCCGGAACCTTCGACGCTGGGAGCGACGAAGTCGTTGCGCATCATGAACGCGATCCTGGGGCGCAGGAGTTCGATGGTCGCCTCCCGGTCAGGATCGACGGCGGTGTAGAGATAGGCCGCACGCCGCATCTTCGCCGGGTCGCGGCCCGCCGCTCTGGCGCCCGCTTCCGCCATCGCGAGGGATTCGGCCGCGTAGTCGACCGTGAGTCCGGCGGAGAGGACCACGCCGTCCGCGAGTTCGCCGGCAAGCCTCAGCATTCTCGGGCCCATCGCCGCGATGTAGAGAGGAATGGGCTCGGGCGGCCGAAACGCCATCTTCATGCCGTCGAGGCGGAACATCTCGCCTTCGAAGGACCCCGCCTCACCCGACCAGAGCTGGCGCAGGCAGGCGATGAACTCCCGCATGGCGACGAGCGGGCGTTCCAGCTTCGCGCCGGCTTCGGCGAGGAACATCGGATTGCCCGAGCCCAGCGCCAGCGCGGCGCGCCCGGGCGCGGCCTCGGCGATGGTCGCCATCGCCATAGCTACCGCGACCGGCGACCAGAGATAGGGGCTGATCGCGGTGGGAATGACCGTTGCGCGCTCCGTCCCGAGAGCGAAGGCGGTGCAGGAGACCAGAGACTGGCGGTATCCCAGGTGCTCGGCCATCCACAGGCTGTCCGCGCCGGCTTCCTCGGCGCGGCGGGCGAGCGCGAGCGCGTCGTCGAAAGAAGCAAAACCGTCGAAGCTCACCCCGAACGCGGTCATGCCTCCCCTTCCCGCACCAGGCGGTGGAGCGCCGCCGGGTCGAGCCCGGCGATCCCCATGCGTTCCAGCGTCAGCCCCTCCGCGGCGTAGTGGATTCCGGTCGCCGCAGAAAGCAGCGCGATGTGGCTGTCGATGGTCGGCGTCGGCACCCCCGCGAGACGCCCGAGGGCGGCGAACGGAACCAGACCGTAGCCCACATCCTCGTGCACGTAGCGGTGGTCGAGCGAGGGCGGGCTTCGCAGCGTCGCGTTGGGAGCGCTCTCCCGGCAGGCGCGCGAAATCGAGCCGCTTTCCATCGCCTCGCGGGTTGTGAGGCCGGCGTTGTGGAAGACCTCCAGGAACGGGGTCGCCGGCACGTCGAGCGCGCGCGCGACGGCGAGGCGCTCGGCGTCGATCTCCGCCGTTACCCGGCCGACCGCGTCGGTCACCCCTTCCCGGTAGAACAGGAAATCGCCGTCGGTCGATTCGATCCATCCCGCGTTCAGCAGCATGCCGGGCGGGTGGAATACCGCGTTGATGTTGGCGAGCCCGGTTTCGAGCACGCTGGAGGCCGGCCGGATTTCGGGGAAGAGCGGCGCGACCGCCTCGTGCAGCCGCGCGGTCGCCCTGCCGGGAAGGGCGGCGAACATCAGGGATTTGGTGTAGCTGTATATCCCTACCGTCGCGGGCGCCTCGATCCGGCTGATGAACGTAAGGGTCACGGTCTCGCAGGTCTCCAGCGGCGTCCTGTGGCCGGCCTGGCGCATCTCGGCCTGGAAATGGAGTCCGCCGCCGGTATGGCCAGGATCGAGAAAGACCGGCGTGCCCTCTTTCAGCATCCCGGCGAGGCGTTGGGCGTAATACGCATGAGCGACCGAGGGGACGACCAGCATCACGAGGTCCGCGCCATCGACCGCCTCCGTCACGTCGGTGGTCAGCAGGGCCGGCATTTCGCGGCTCTCGAAGATGCCGCGCGCGTCGATACCGCCGTTTTCGCGAATCGGTTGGAGGCTTTCCTCGCGGCGCGCATGCAGCCGGACCTCGAAGCCCTTGCGCGCCAGGTCGGCCGCGGCGGCATGGCCGCCATGCCCCGCCCCCATCACCGCTACCGACCGTATATCCATGCCGTCTCCGCCGTTTCGACGATCTTGCGGACGGTGGCGAACCCAGGCAAGGGCAGCGGGGCCACACGTCAGGAGGCCGCGCGGTGGCGGCGGACGGACGGTTTGGCTAATCTCGCGCCGATGTCGGAGGCGCAACGCGATACCTTCCCGATGAACGACCGGAGCACGGCCCGTGCGAGACTGGCCGGAGCGATGGCGTACGACCCGGAACTCGCCGCCCGCTACCGCGGCGAGGGGCTGTGGCGCGACGAGCTGCTGACCGACTGGCTCGATCGGACCGTTGCGCGGACGCCCGACGCCACCGCGATCGTGACGGCCGGGGGAAAGATGAGCTTCGCCGAGCTCGCCGCCATGAGCGACCGCCTCGCCTCCGGGTTCCGGCGTCTGGGCATCGGCATGGGCGACGTGGTCGGGGTCCAGCTTCGCAACGGACCCTACTGGGTCGCCATCCATGTCGCGCTCTGCCGCATCGGCGCGGTGATGACCGGTATCCACCTGACGTTCCGCGAATCGGAATGCGAACGGGCACTCGCGTTCGGAGAGGCCGTGGCGGTCGTCTGCGAAATGGAAATGGGCGATTTCGCCATCGCCGAAACCATGCTTCGCCTGCGGGACCGGCTTCCCGCGCTTGGACACGTCATTGTCGCCGGCGGAGGTCCGGAAGAGGCGATCGCTCTCGAGTCCCTCGAGGACGAGCCGCAATTCGTCGGGGAGCGGGCGGACGCGTCGGGGCCGTTCATCATGCTTTACACCTCGGGCTCGACCAGCCGGCCCAAGGCGGTGCCGCTCAGCCACAACAACCTGCTGACCAACGCCCGGGGAAGCGCCGGGGTGTTCGGAATCACCCCCTCCGACCGGATCATGGCGGCTGGCCCTTTCGCGCATCTCTACTCGCTGCACA
This sequence comes from Alphaproteobacteria bacterium, assembly GCA_965202835.1. Classification (GTDB taxonomy): domain Bacteria; phylum Pseudomonadota; class Alphaproteobacteria; order MPNO01; family MPNO01; genus MPNO01. Next base: position 1,332,586 of record CBDBCA010000006.1, read on the forward strand.
GCCCGCATTTCTCGCTTCTGACCGGCGCGGCCCAGGTCATCCTGCCGATATACGAGAAGAACGCCTTCGTCGATCTCGTGGAAAAGGCGCGGCCGACGGTGGTGTTCGCCGTGCCGGCCCATATCCTGCCTTGCCTCGCCGAAGGGTTGCTCGACAGCCGGGACTGGTCTTCGGTCCGTCTGCTGCTGATCGCCGGCGCGGCGGTCTCGGGCGACCTTGTCCGCGCGCTCGACGCCAAGCTGCCCAACGGACGGGTAATCCAGCTCTGGGGCATGACCGAGATGCAGGCGGGGCTCTACACCCGACCCGACGACCCGGTCGACTTCCCGGCGACGACCTGCGGACGGCCCAGCCCGGGTACCGAGATCCGCATCGCTTCGGACGACGGCGAGGCGCTGCCGCGGGGCGCCGAAGGCGAGCTGCAGGTGCGCGGCGCCTCGGTGTTTCCCGGCTATCTGCACGATCCGGAGGCAAATGCGGAAGCGTTCACCCATGACCGCTGGTTCCGCACCGGCGACCTCGCGATCGTCGACGAGCATGGCAACATCGTCCTCAAGGGCCGCATCAAGGACACCGTCAACCGGGGCGGCGTGAAATACAGCACGCGCGAGGTCGAAGACCTGCTGCTCGGCCACCCGGCGGTCGACCAGGCGGCGGTGGTGCCCGCGCCGCACCCGCGCCTGGGTGAGATCGGCTGCGCGTTTGCCGTCACCCGGAACGAAACGCCGGTGACGCTGGACGACCTCTGCACCTGGCTGTTGGATCGGGGCATCGCTAAATACAAGCTGCCGGAACGGCTGGAGCTGGTGAACGAAATGCCGCTGGGGCCGTCGCGCAAGATCGACAAGGAGACGCTGAAGGCGATGGCGGCGGAGACGCGCTCGACCGGGGTGGACGCGCGGTGAACCGCGAAGACCTCCGTTCCTCGCTGTTATCGGCGCCGTTCGAAGAACTGGCGACGGAGGCGGGAAGACTGCGCGATGCCGGGTTCGGCCATACCGTCTCCTATTCGCCCAAGGTCTTCATCCCGTTGACGCGGCTGTGCCGCGACGTTTGCCACTACTGCACCTTCGCCGCGCCCCCACGCCGGGGCGTCGCCACCTACTTGTCGCCCGAAGAGGTGCTGGCGATCGCCGAAGCGGGGCGGGACGCCGGTTGCAAGGAGGCGCTCTTCACCCTCGGCGACAAGCCTGAGCTCCGCTACCGGGCGACGCGCGAGGCGCTTGCCGCGCTCGGCTTCGAAACCACGATCGAATATCTGGTCCATGCCGCACGGCTGGTCTTCGAGGAGACGGGACTTCTGCCCCACGTCAACCCGGGCGTGCTGACCCGGGAGGACATCGCGGCCCTGCGCGAGGTTTCGGTGTCGCAGGGGCTGATGCTCGAAAGCCTGTCGCCGAGGCTCGCCCGGCGCGGCGGTCCTCATTTCGGCTCGCCCGACAAGCGTCCGGAGCCGAGGCTGGCGACGCTCCGGGAGGCCGGCGAACTGGCGGTACCGTTTACCACCGGTATCCTGATCGGCATCGGAGAGACGCGCGCGGAACGGCTCGACGCGCTGTTCGCCATCGCCGATCTCCAGCGCGAGCACGGGCATATCCAGGAAGTCATCGTCCAGAATTTCAGGGCGAAGCCGGGCACGCGAATGGCGGAGGCACCGGAACCGCCGCCGGAAGACCTCGCCTGGACGGTCGCCGCCGCCCGTCATGTGCTGGGCGCATCGATGAGCATCCAGGCTCCGCCCAATCTGACCGCCGAGACCTATCCCGACCTGATCGCCGCGGGGCTCAACGACTGGGGCGGCGTCTCGCCCGTCACGCCGGACCATGTCAATCCCGAGGCACCGTGGCCGGAGATCGAGGCGCTCGCCCGGCGGAGCGCCGGCGCGGGCAAGGTCCTCGTGGAACGCCTCGCGGTCTATCCGTCCTACGCCCTGGACGTGGATCGCTGGGTCGATCCCGCCCTGGCTCCCGCCGTGCGCCGCATGATCGATTCGGAAGGTCTCGCGCGGCCGGACGGCTGGTCTCCGGGTGTGGCCGCGGATCCGCCCATCGACCTCGTGGTCAGGGCTCCAGCCATCCGCACCGACGATCTGGTCCCGGTTCTCGACAAGACGGTCGCGGGACAGCGGCTGAAAACCGCCGAGATCTTCGAGTTGTTCGCCGCGCGGGCCGATCGCTTCGACGCGGTTGTGGAGGCCGCGGATGCGGTGCGGCGCGATGTCTCGGGCAGCGCCGTGACCTACGTCGTCAACCGGAACATCAACTACACCAATATCTGTTCCTACGCGTGCAGGTTCTGCGCCTTTTCCAAGGGGCGTTCGAGCGCGGGGCTGCGAGGGATGCCCTACGATCTGGACCTGGAAGAAATTTCCCGCCGAGTGCGCGAGGCGTGGGACCGGGGCGCGACCGAGGTCTGCCTGCAGGGCGGCATCCATCCCGACTACACCGGCGAGACCTATATTTCGATAACCCGGGCGGTGAAGGCGGCGGCGCCCGACATGCACGTCCACGCCTTCTCGCCGCTCGAAATCAGCCAGGGCGCGGCGACGCTCGGCCTTCCCGTCCACGCGTTCCTCGAACGGCTGATCGATGCCGGGCTGGGCTCCCTGCCCGGAACCGCCGCGGAAATCCTCGACCCGCCGATCCGCAGGATCCTGTGTCCTGACAAGGTCACGGTGCGCGAGTGGCTGTCGGTGATTAGAACGGCGCACGAACTCGGCCTGAGGACCACCGGGACGATCATGTTCGGAAGCGTCGAGGGCGCGGCATCCTGGGCGCGTCACCTCAACGCGGTGCGCGACCTGCAGGAAGAAACCGGAGGATTTACCGAGTTCGTCCCCCTGCCCTTCGTCCACATGGAGGCGCCGATCTACCTGCGGGGCAAGGCGCGCAAGGGACCGACCTGGCGGGAGGGGGTGCTGATGCACGCCGTCGCGCGGCTCGCCCTCAACCCGCTCGTCACCAATATCCAGACCTCCTGGGTGAAGATGGGGCGGGAGGGAGCGGCGGCCTGCCTCGACGCGGGCGTCAACGATCTCGGCGGGACGCTGATGAACGAGAGCATTTCGCGCGCGGCGGGCACGACCCACGGGCAGGAACTGCCGCCGGAGGAAATGGACGCGCTGATCCGCCGGGCCGGACGCCTGCCCCTCCAGCGCTCGACGGTATACGGCCCGGTGGCGGAAGAACGCGTCGCCGCCGGACGTGCCGCTCCGCCGCTCGAACCGATCGCGGCGGCGCGGTGAGCGATCTCCCGGTCATCGCGATCGTCGGAGGCACGGGGGCGGAAGGCTCCGGTCTCGCCGTCCGTTGGGCACGTGCCGGCTACCGGGTCATCATCGGTTCGCGCTCGGCCGAACGGGCGATGGCGAGCGCGGAGGCGCTTGCCGGGCACGGTACGGTCGAGGGAGCCGCCAACGCCGATGCCGCCGACCGGGCCGAAATCGTCGTCGTCACCGTTCCCTTCGCCGCCCAGCGCCAGACCGTGACCGACATCGCCGACGCCGCGCGCGGCAAGATCGTCATCGACGTGACCGTGCCGCTGGTTCCACCGCGGGTCGCCAGGGTGCAGCTTCCGCCTGAAGGATCGGCCGCCGCCATCGCGCAGCAAATCCTGGGCGGGGAGACGCGTGTCGTGTCGGCTTTCCAGAACGTGGCCGCCGACCATCTCGCCGACCCCGGATACGAGCTCGATTGCGACGTGCTGGTATGCGGCGACAGCAAGGGCGCGCGGGGGGAGGCGGTGAAGCTGATCGAGGCGGCGGGGCTGCGCGGGATCGAGGCCGGACCGCTCGACAACGCCGTCGCCGCCGAGGCGCTGACCTCGGTGCTGATCTGGATCAACCGGCGCTACGAATCGCCCGGCTCCGGGATCCGGATTACGGGCCTTCCCGGGGAAAGCGCGGATTGACCGCGAGCGCGCCGCGCGTCGAAATCGTCGCCCTCGAAGGCGTGCCGGACATCTCGGAAGGCGACGACCTCTGCCGGATCGTCCTCGACGCTTACGCGGCCACCGGCCTCGCGCCGGAATCCGGAGACATTCTGGTCGTCGCCCAGAAGATCGTCTCGAAGTCCGAAGGCCGGCTGATCGACCTGGCCACGGTCTCCCCTTCCCCGCGGGCCGAGAGACTTGCCCGGGAGACCGAAAAGGACGCTCGGGTGATAGAGTTGATCCTGTCCGAGGCCCAGGAGGTAATGCGCACCCGGCCCGGGCTGATCGTCGTCCGTCATCGACTCGGCTACGTGCTCGCGAATGCCGGGATCGACGCCTCCAATGTCGAGGCGGGCGGCGAGGAACGCGTCCTGCTGCTGCCCGAGGATCCCGACAGGAGCGCGGCTTCGCTGCGCGCGGAAATCGCGCGGTGCGCCGGGATCGCGCCCGGTGTGATCGTGAGTGACAGCCTCGGGCGGGCCTGGCGAGTCGGGACCGTCGGAACCGCGCTCGGTGCCGCGGGCGTTACGGCGCTGGCCGATCTTCGTGGAAATCCCGACATGTTCGGCCGGCCTCTGATGGTGAGCGAGGTAGGGCTGGCGGACCAGATCGCTTCGGCCGCGGCGCTCGCGATGGGCGAATCCGACGAACGCCGTCCGATCGCGCTGGTGCGGGGTCTTGCCGCGGCTTCCGAAGACTCCCACGCCGCAGACCTTATTCGTCCGCGCGAATTCGACCTGTTCCGCTGACCATGGCGAGCACGATTCTGGCACTTGCGGGCGGGGTCGGCGGCGCGAAGCTGGCGCGTGGCCTGGCCGACGTGCTCGACCCCGGCCGGCTGACGGTCGCGGTCAACACGGGCGACGATTTCGAGCATATGGGCCTGCCGATCTCGCCCGACCTCGATACCGTGATGTACACGCTCGCCGGATGCGCCAACCCGGAAACCGGATGGGGTGTCGCCGACGAGACCTGGTCGTTCATGGAGGCTGTCGGCGATCTCGGCGGCGAGACATGGTTTCGGCTCGGCGACCGGGACCTCGCGACCCATGTCATGCGGCGGCGCATGCTGGACGACGGCAGGACATTATCCGAAGCGACGGATGCGCTCACCGGGGCACTCGGTATCCGCCAGCGGATCGTTCCGATGAGCGACCGGCCGGTTCGAACCGTCGTGGAAACGAACGAAGGCACCCTGCCCTTCCAGGACTACTTCGTGCGCAGGAACTGCGAACCGCGGGTTTCGGCCTTTCGCTTCGAGGGGATCGACACCGCGCCGCCCTCGCCCGGTCTGGTCGCGGCGCTCTCCGACCCGGATCTCGAGACCGTCGTGATCTGCCCCTCCAACCCATATGTCAGCGTGGCTCCGATCGTCGGGATACCCGCCGTCGCCGGGTTCATCGATGCGCGCCAGGCGCCGATCGTCGCCGTTTCCCCGATCGTCGGCGGACAGGCGATCAAGGGACCCGCAGCGAAGATGATGGTCGAGCTCGGCGCCGAGACCAGCGCGCTGGGGATCGCCAGGCATTACGGCGCGCGAATCGACGGGATCGTGATCGACGAGGTGGATTCGGCGCTTGCACCGGATATCGAGGCTCTGGGCGTTGCGGTCTGTGTGGCCCAGACCATCATGCGGTCCGAAGACGATTCCCGGACTCTCGCCCGGGAAACGCTGGCCTTCGCCGCCGGGCTGCGATGACGACCTGCGCCATCGTTCCCGTCCGTTCGCTCGCCGACGGCAAGCGCCGCCTTGCCGGTGTCCTGGACGACGCGGAACGCGCCGCCCTCAACGAGCGGTTCCTGGTCCACGCGCTCGATCTCGCAGCCACCCTCCCCGGTCCCACGTTCGTGGTCAGCCTCGACCCCGCGGTCGCGTCCCACCCGGCCGCTGGGGACGCCATCCATGTGATCGATCCGGATCGGGGTCTCAACGCCGCGATCGGGGCGGGATGCGACCGGGCGCGTCTTGAAGGCGCCGAGCGGATCGTTGTCCTCCCCATCGATCTGCCGATGGCGCGGCCGGAAGACGTGCGGGCCCTTGCCGGGACCGAAGGCGCGGTCGCCATCGCCCCCGACCAGAGGAGACAGGGAACCAACGGCCTGTGTCTTGCCGCCGGTCTCGAATTCGCGTTCCGGTTCGGAGTCGGGAGTTTCGCCGCCCATGTCGCGGAGGCGGAGCGCCTCGGCGTCGAGGCGGCGGTGATCGAAAATCCGCGCCTCGCGCTCGACATAGACACGCCGGAGGACTGGCGCGACTGGCGCCGGACCGCCTGATGCGATATTGGCGCCGCTGAAGCCCCGAAGGGAGACCTCGATGCATTACGACTTCGTTCCGCTGTCCCAACGCAGGCCTCTCAAATGGCCGAACGGCGCCCGGCTTGCCCTGATTCTCACCTTCAACCTCGAATTCTGGGACCTCACCAAGGACACGGACGGGCCGTACTACGCCGGAGGGCCGGCGATCCTGCCGGACCCTCTTCCCGGCAACGTGCCCGATTATCCCAACTTCACCTGGCGCGAATACGGCCAGCGGGTGGGTATCTGGCGGCTGATGGACATCTTCGACAAGGCGGGCGTGCCCGCGAGCTGCACGATGAACGCCAAGATGGGGCTGGAGCGCCGGGCGATCATCGACGCGGCAAACGAACGCGGCTGGGAGCTGGTCGCCCACAACTACGTCCAGACGGACCTCCTCACCAACCATTTCGACGAACCCGAGAAGGAGCGCGAGATCATCCTCGAGACGCTAAGGGTGTACGAGGAAACGGTTGGGCACCCGGCCAGGGGCTGGCTCTCCTCCTCGCTGCGGTGCAATGCGAGCACCGTCGAGACCATCGCCGAGCAGGGGCTGATCTACACCAACGACTTCATGAACGACGACCAGCCCTACCTGATCCAGACCGAAAGCGGGCCGATCGTCTCGGTGCCCTACTCGAACGAGGTCAACGACTTCACCATCTATCTCCGCCGCGGCATGACCAACGACCAGGCCTTCGCCGTCCTGAAGGACCAGTTCGACGAGCTGTACCGCGAGGGTGGAGAGAGCGGGCGGCTGATGAATATCGGGATTCATCCCCATGTCTGGGGCCAGCCGTTCCGGGTCCGCGCGCTTAGGGAATTCATCGACTACGCCAAGGGGTTCGAAGGCGTCTGGTTCGCCAAGCGGGAAGAGATCGCCGAGTGGTATCTCGACAATCACGAGAGCCATATCGGCTGAGGGGCGGCGCCTATATCCCGACGATGGTCTCGCCGGCGTTCGGGCTCACCACCTGCCCGGTGACCATCTCGGTCTCGTCCGAGGCGAGCCACGCGACTGCGTAGGAGATGTCCTCGGGTCGGGTGAAGCGACCGAGCGGCATCCCCTTTTCGCGCTCGGCGATCTGCTCGTCGGTGTTCGAGCCGCGCGTCATGCCGGTCACGACGAAGCCCGGGGCGACCGCGTTCACCGTGATCCCGTGCGGCGCGAGCTCGCGCGCCCAGCACTTGGTGAAACCGGAAATCGCCGCCTTGGCCGACGCATAGTGGGACGCCCTCGGGCTGCCGCCCATGGCGTAGATCGACGAAATGTTCACGATCCGGCCGTATTTCCGCTCCGTCATCCCGGGTACGACGGCTTGGGTCGCGAAGAACGTGCCGCGGACATGGACTTCGAACATCCGGTCGAAGTCCTCGACGGAGATTTCGTCGATCAACAGGCGCCTTCCCCCTACGCCGGCGTTGTTGACCAGGATGTCGATCGGACCGAACGCGTCGGCCGCCTCCCGGATGCCGGTTTGCAGGGCCGCGACATCCCGGATGTCGACCCTGAGCGGGTGGGCCCGGCGTCCGCGTTCGCGGATCATCGCCGCCGTCTCGTCGATCCCGTCGATGATGTCGTGCACGATCACGTCCGCGCCGCGCTCCGCAAGAAGAAGGGCGTGACTCCGTCCCATTCCACCGCCGGCGCCGGTAACCAGAGCAATTCTATCATCGAGTGAACTCTTCGTCATAACCCGTTCCTGTACCTAGATTCCTACGATCGAAACCCCGCCGTTGGGCGAGATGACCTGGCCGGTCATGAAGTCCGTCTCCGCCGAGGCGAGCCAGGCGACCGCGTAGGAGATTTCGACCGGTTCGGCGATGCGGCCCATGGGCACCTCCGCGGCCATCGCCTCGATCCGCTCGCGCCCGATGGAGCCCAGGGTAAGGTTGGTTTCGAGCAGTCCGGGCGCCACCGCGTTGACCGCGATGTTGTACGGCGCAAACTCCCGCGCCCAGCACTTGGTAAGGCCGGAGATCGCCGATTTCGCCGCCGCGTAGTGCGACGCAAAGGGGCATCCGCCCATCGCGAAATTCGAGCTGATGTTGACGATCTTGCCCGCGCGGCGCGCCTTCATGCCCGGAACCACCGCCTGGGTGGCGAAGAAGGTTCCCCGGACGTGCACCTCGAACATCGCATCGAAGGTCGCGACGTCGATGTCCTCGAGGGCCAGTCCTTGCCCGCCAATCCCCGCGTTGTTGACCAGTACGTCGATGGGACCGTAATTCCGCTCGATCCCTTCAATGGCGGCTTGGAGCGCGCCCGTGTCGCGCATGTCGACGCAAATCTCGTGCGGCGGGGAGCCAGCCGCGCGCACCATGCCGGCGGTCTCGGCGACCCGTGCGGGGTCGATATCGTGGACCACGACACGGGCGCCGCGTTCGGCCATCAGCACCGCATGGCCGCGGCCCATGCCGCTGCCCGATCCGGTAATCAGGACGACCTTTCCCTCGAGCGTCTGGCTCATTGCCTCCCGGTCCTCGATTCGCGCGCTCGCCGGGCGGGTCGCACCGGCATTGGGATGGGGCTATTTTCCGTGCTCCGCCGCCACCCTACAAGACCGGCCCGAAGCCCGCCGCATGGTCCATCCCTATGTCCGTTCGATCTACCTCAACAGCATTTCGCTCGGCGCGGCGGTGGCGGGCGGGCTCGTTTTTTCGGCGCTCAACACCCCGATCCCGTGGCTGCTCGGCCCTCTGTTCTTCGTCGCGGGGATCAATCTTGCGGGATTCCGCATCGGCTGCCCCAACGGGACCCGCCAGGTCGGACAGATCGTCATCGGCACCGCCATCGGCCTCCGTTTCACGCCGGAGGTCGCCACCATCGTCCTCGGTCAGGTTCACTGGATGGCGATCGCCGCGATTATCGCAGTCCTGCTCGGCGGGGTCGGGGCGCTGATCCAGATCCGGATCGCCCGTCTCGACCCCGCGACCGCGTTCTTCGGCAGCGTTCCGGGCGGCATGGCGGAAATGCTGATCCTGGGCGACCGGTTCAGGGCGGAACCCGTGGCGACGGCGCTGTCGCAGACGGTTCGGCTGGGCATCATCGTCGTGACCGTGCCTGCGGGACTGACCTATCTGGGAACGACGGGTGACAATTTCTTCGACCTGCGTTCGATCCCGGTGGACTGGTCCCTGCTGCCGGTATTGATCGCCGGTTGCGCGGGCACCGCATTCGTCCTCAGCCGGCTCGGCGTCACCAACGCCTGGATGCTGGGCGCGTGCGGTTTCGCGGGCCTACTGACGGCAAGCGAGGTTCAGCTCTCCGGCCTGCCCGACGTGTTCCTGGTTCTCGGCCAGCTTCTTGTCGGTGCCGCGCTCGGGGAGCGGTTCGATCGCGAACCCATGCGCCGCGCGCCGAAGGTGATCGTGAGCGCGGTTCTCTCCACGATCATCCTGCTTGCTGCCAGCATCGCGCTGGCGGCGGCGATCGGTGCGCTGTCGGGGATTCCGTTGACCACCATGATCGCGGCGACCTGTCCCGGCGGTCTCGCCGAGATGAGCATAACGGCAGAGATTCTAGGACTTGGGGTGCCGTTGGTGACCGCCTATCACATCACCCGGATCGTGGTGATAACCCTGGTGACGCTGCCGCTGTTCCGGATGATCGACCGAAGACCCGTCGCGTGAGCTTCACCGGCCCGCCTGGTTGGCGACCGCGTCGGCCGCCGCCTTTACCGCTTCCTCGTCGGCCAGGTACCGGCTCGACCTGACGGCGAGGTCACGGTCGAGGTCGTAGACCAGCGGCAGACCGGTGGGGATATTGAGTTCCACGATGTCCGCTTCGGGTATCCCGTCCAAATACTTCACAAGCGCCCGCAAGCTGTTGCCGTGAGCCGCGATCATCACGGTTTCGCCTCGCGCGAGCGGGGGCGCGATCGCCTCGTGCCAATAGGGCAATACGCGATCCAGCGTCATCGCGAGACTTTCCGCCGACGGCAGCTCGTTCGTCGCCAGATTTTCGTAGCGCCGCTCGAACCGGGGATGGTTCGGATCGTCCGTGTCGAGGGCGGGCGGCGGAGTGGCGTAGCTGCGACGCCAGATCTTGACCTGTTTCGCGCCGTGCGCGGCCGCGGTCTCGGCCTTGTCGAGGCCTTGCAGCGCGCCGTAGTGACGTTCGTTCAGCCGCCAGGAGCGTTCGACCGGCACCCACATCTGGTCCATCTCGTCGAGAACGATCCAGAGCGTGCGGATTGCGCGCTTGAGCACCGAGGTGAAGGCGCGGTCGACCTGGATCCCCTCTTCCGCCAGCGCCCGGCCGGCCGCCCGCGCTTCTTCCACCCCGGCCGCGGACAGATCGACGTCCACCCAACCGGTAAAGCGATTTTGCAGGTTCCAGTCGCTTTGGCCGTGGCGCACAAGGATTAGCGTGGGCAAGGACGGTTCCTTTCGGTCACGCGGCAACACCGAGCCTCGCGCCGCGCGCCGACTGTGTATTCGTTCTACGGGCCCTGAGCAACCCGAACGCTCAAACAGGCTCGCTCGTATCCGGCTGTTCCGCCGGGGGCCGGTCTATCGGCGGCTGGCCGGGCGGGCGCGGCACGTTGTCGTCCGGCCACGGCTGTTCCTTGCGTTCGTCTTCGTCGACGTCGCGCCCGTTGCCTTTCCGGCGGTCGTCGGTCTCGCTGTGCATCGGCGCCTCGACTGCGCGGATTACATCGGATTCTTGCGCCATTCCCCGCCGAATGTCGAGATCGAAGCGCGGGATAGTGGGGTGGCTGAGGGGATTCGAACCCCCGACCTCCTGGACCACAACCAGGCGCTCTAACCGACTGAGCTACAGCCACCGCCGAAAGGAGCGCCTCTGTAGCCCCCGCCTCGCGCACGCGTCAAGGGCGGCGTCTTACCGACCGCCGAAATGAGTGCGCAGCCGACGGACCGCTTCTTCGAGCGCGGCCTCTTCCTTGCAAAAGGCGAAACGGGCGAAGTGACGGACCTCCCCGCTCTCGTAGAACGCGCTGACCGGAACCGCGGTCACACGCGCTTCGGTGGTGATATGACGGCAGAAATCGACATCGTCGCCGTTGAAGCCGAGCGGACGAAAATCGGTGGTCAGGAAATACGTGCCGGCGCAGGGAACGATCCCGAATCCAATGTCGGCGAGGCCCGAAACCAGGAAATCCCGCCGTGTCTGCATATCGGCGTTGAGCCCCGCGAAATAGGCGTCGTCCTTCCCGAGACCGTAAGCGACCGCGCTTTGCAGGTTGGGCGGGGTGGTGAATGTCAGGAACTGGTGCGCCTTGGCGATCGGGGTCAGGAGATCCGGCGCTGCGGTGATCATGCCGACCTTCCAGCCGGTGAGTGAAAATATCTTGCCCGCCGAGGCGATTCTCACCGCGCGCTCGCGCATGCCGGGCAACGTGATCATCGGGATATGGGACCTGCCATCGAAGGCGAGATGCTCGTAGACCTCGTCGCAGACGGCGTAGGCATCGTGTTCGATGCAGAGCCCCGCGATCAGGTCGAGCTCTTCGCGGGTGAAGACCTTGGCGCAAGGGTTCATCGGCGTGTTGAACAGGATCAGCTTGGTCCGCTCCGAGAATACCGCCCGCAATTCATCCACCGGAAGTGTCCAATCCGGCGGTTCGAGGCGCACCGTCTTCGGGATCGCTCCCGCCCGACGGACGATGGGGAGGTATGAATCGTAGAGGGGTTCGATCAACACCGCCTCGTCGCCGGGTTCGATCAGCCCGAACAGCGACGCGCCGAGCGCCTCCGTCCCGCCCGAGGTGACGAGCACCTCCCGAGGCCAGTCGACCTCAAGGTTGTAGAACCGCGTGGCATGGTCGGCGACCGCCTCGCGGAGCGGAGGGATACCCATCATGGAGGGGTACTGGTTGACCCCGTTTTCGAGATAGTCGGTTGCGGCCGCGACGACATCGGCTGGGCCGTTTCCGTCCGGGAATCCCTGCCCGAGATTGACCGATTCGTGCTCCTGGGCGAGGCGCGACATGACCTCGAAAATCGTCGTTCCGTATCCCGAAAGGACGCTGTTGGCCGCTTTCACCGAAATTCTCCCGTTTGGGCCGCGCCGCGTCGTCTAGCATGAACGCTGTCGGCGGGCAAAATCGGCGCGACGGGTTTTCCCCGCTCCGCCGTGTCTATGGGTAACGGAAACCCAACGCGAAGGAGTATGAGATGGCTGCATTTTCGAAAACCCTGGGCGTCGTTTCGATCGCTGGCCTGCTCGCGTTCGGGGCCGGTACCGCACTGGCGCAATCGTCGGCGGCGCAGACCGGCCAGGAAGCGAGCGGGGCCAAGGATGCCAGACCCGGGATGGGCCGGCGTGCCGCCCGTTTCCTGCGCATTTTCGATACCGACGGCAGCGGCACCGTTTCGCTCGCCGAAATCCAGGCCGAACAGAAACGGATCGCCGGCGCGGCCGACGTGAACGGAGACGGCACCCTTTCGGTCGACGAATTCCGGCGCCGGGGCCGCCTGATCCGAAGCCTTGGGGCCACGAGCCTGTTCGACATGCTGGACACGGACGGCGACCGAAAGGTCACCTCGGCGGAAATCGCGGCGCCATCGGCACGCTGGTTCAAACGCTACGACGCCAATGGCGACGGCGCGGTGTCTGCCGACGAGTTGCCGCAGTGGCGGCCGCATCCCCGCTGGCGACCCGGCTTCCGGCGGAAGTAGACTCGGCCCGTCGCGTGGCGCACGCCCATCCGCAGCCGTCCCCGGAAGACACGGACGATGCTCTCGTCCTTCGCCTCGCGGACGGCTGCGACGGGGCGATGGCGGCGCTCTCGGACCGTCACCTCCGGTCCGTTCTCGCATGCGCATGGCGCATCCTGGGCGACCGTGCCGAAGCGGAGGACGTCGCCCAGGAAACCTTCGTCCGATTGCTTCGAAAGGCGCCGGATTGGCAACCGGAAGGGCCGGCTCTCCGGTCGTGGCTGTTCCGGGTCGCGACCAATCTCTGTCTCGATCGTCGCCGCGTTCGCGCGCGGGTCGCGCCGATGCCCGACGATATCGAGCAGTTCGAGGACCGCGACAAGGCGCCGCTGGACGACGATCTTGCGATCCGATACGCGGTCCGGCGGGCCGTGAGAGATCTGCCCGACCGCCAGCGGGCGGCCCTTGTCCTGGTCCACTTCCAGGGACTTAGCGGACGGGAGGCCGCCAACGCTCTCGGGGTCAGCGCGGAGGCGGTGGAATCGCTTCTCGCCCGCGCCCGAAGACGACTCCGAACCGTTCTGTCGCCTCACATGAAGAACCTGCTGGAAGTTCGGTCATGAAAACGGAAAATGGAAAGAACACCGGCGTCTCTTCTTCGGCCGGCATGTCCCTGGAACGGTTCGCCGCACTGGCCGAGGCGTATGGCGGCGAAATCGACCGCTGGCCCGAAGGAGAACGCTTTGCCGCGTTGTCGCTCGCCGGTCGTTCGGAGGAAGCGAGGACGCTGCTCGCCGACGCCCACGGGCTCGACTTTCTGCTCTCACGGGTCGATACCCCGCCGGATCCCTCGTCCGCCCTGCGCGAGCGGATGGCTTCGCTGGAAGCGCATTCCGGTCGCATCGCTCGACCCGGTTTCGATGTTTCCGATTCGACCGATCCTGCCGGGGCTTCCCCTGCCGCGATGCCGAGGGCCGGTCTTTCTTCTTTCGTTCGTTCGAACGCGTTGATGCTGTCGGTTGTCGTTAACGTGGTTCTGGCGGGCGCGGTGGGCGGGTTGTGGATCGCGCCCCTCTCCGCCCCTGGCCCGGGGTCCGGGATGGTATACGTCGAATTCGAAGAAACGCTGGTCGAAGAGTTGGGAGACGATTCTGCCTTCGACGAAGAAACGCCCGAAGATTTCGCAATCGCTTCGTGGCCGGACGTCGACCAGGTGTCCGACGACGAAATATCGGCGATATAGCGACCCATCCACGATATTCCGAGCGTTGACGAAAATGCAGCGCAGTGCGTCATAATCGGAACTTGTTTCAACACTTCTTCGAAAGTATAGGCTGAGCGGATTCGCTATCGACGGCTTGCCGCCGCGCTCCATCCGGCGATTTCCGCCGCTCAGAGGTGTCGGGCTGCCGCTGTCGATATGCGTCGGGTCTCGTATTCTTCCCTTATCTGCCGGAAGCAGTCCGATGAAGAAGATCGAAGCGATCATCAAGCCGTTCAAGCTCGACGAGGTAAAGGAGGCGCTTCACGAGGTCGGGGTCAAGGGGCTCACCGTCACCGAAGCGAAGGGTTTCGGGCGGCAGAAGGGCCACACCGAACTCTACCGCGGCGCCGAATACGTCGTCGACTTCCTGCCCAAGGTGAAGATCGAGGTCGTGCTCGAGGACCAGCAGGTCGAGCGCGCAATCGAAGCCATCCAGCAGGCCGCGCAGACCGGCCGTATCGGAGACGGCAAGATATTCGTCACGACCGTCGAAGAGGCCATTCGCATTCGCACCGGTGAGACGGGCGGCGAAGCGCTCTAGCGTTTCCGCTCTCAAGCCGAGGCCAGCAGTCCAATCGTCTGGGAGAATCCAACCATGTCCGACGCTTCCAAGATCCTCGACCTCATCGAGGAGCATGACGTCAAGTACGTCGATTTCCGCTTCACCGACCCGCGTGGCAAATGGCAGCACACCGCGCAGGCGGTCAAGACCGTCGATGAGGACATGCTTGCAACGGGCATCATGTTCGACGGCTCTTCCATCGCGGGCTGGAAGGACATTTCCGAATCGGATATGTGCCTCATGCCCGATCCGGCGACGGCCGTGCTCGATCCGTTCTCGGCGCAAACCTCGCTGATCCTGTTTTGCGACGTGCTGGAGCCCACCACCGGCCAGCCCTATACCCGCGACCCGCGTTCCACCGCCAAGCGCGCCGAGGCCTATCTCAGGCAGTCCGGGATCGGCGACCGGGCGATGTTCGGCCCCGAACTGGAGTTCTTCGTCTTCGACGATGTGCGCTTCGAAGTGTCGATGAACAGCACCTTCTATGCGATCGACGAGGAGGAGGGTCCCTACAACACCGCGCGGAGCTTCGAAGGCGGCAATATCGGCCACCGCCCGGCGATCAAGGGCGGCTATTTCCCGGTTCCGCCGGTCGATTCGCTGAGCGACCTCCGCGCCGAGATGCTGAGCGTCATGGGCGAGATGGGCGTCGACATCGAAAAGCACCACCACGAGGTGGCGCCGAGCCAGAACGAGCTCGGTATTCGTGGCGACGACCTGCTGGGGATCGCGGACCAGGTGCAGATCTACAAATACGTCGTCCAATGCGTCGCCCATTCCTACGGCAAGACCGCGACCTTCATGCCCAAGCCCATCGTGGACGACAACGGATCGGGCATGCACGTTCACCAGTCGATCTGGAAGGACGACAAGCCGGTCTTCGCCGGCTCGAGCTATGCCGATCTGTCGGAGAATGCGCTTTATTACATCGGCGGGGTCATCAAGCACGCCAAGGCGATCAACGCCTTCTCCAACCCCACGACGAACAGCTACAAGCGCCTCGTCCCGGGCTTCGAGGCGCCGGTGCTGCTCGCCTACTCGGCGCGCAACCGCTCGGCCGCCTGCCGCATTCCGTTCTCGTCGAGCCCGAAGGGCAAGCGCGTCGAGGTCCGCTTCCCCGATCCGTCGGCCAACCCCTATCTTGCGTTCGCGGCCATGCTGATGGCGGGTATCGACGGCATCGAGAACAAGATCCATCCGGGCGATCCGATGGACAAGAACCTCTACGACCTGCCGCCCGAGGAGCTGCAGGGCATCCCGACGGTCTGCCATTCGCTCCGCGAAGCCGTCGATTCGCTCGATGCCGACCGGGCCTTCCTCAAGAAGGGGGATGTGTTCACCGACGATCTGATCGACGGCTATCTCGACCTCAGGCGGGAAGAGATCCAGGCCTTCGAGTACACGCCTCACCCGATCGAGTTCGCGCTCTACTACAGCGTCTGAGGGCCGCGTCGGTTTGAGAGTCAGTACCGGGCCGGTCCTTTGATCGGCCCGTTTTCCTTGTATTTCCCGGTCCGTCCACACAGGGTCTTGTTGTATCGGCGAGGCCGAATACCATATCCTGCGTTTCTAGGTTGACCTAACGGATCACGCATCTTCCGGTCCGATGCCGCGCGCCGCCGCCAGATCTTCTTCGAAAGCCGAGCGTTACTCGGCCCAGGACATCGAGGTTCTCGAGGGCCTTGAGCCGGTACGCCGGCGCCCGGGCATGTATATCGGCGGCACCGACGAGGTCGCGCTGCACCATCTCGCGGCCGAAGTGCTCGACAACGCGATGGACGAGGTCGTGGCGGGCCACGCGACCTGGATCGACATGACGCTCGAAACCGACGGCTCGGTCACCGTCCGCGACAACGGGCGCGGTATCCCGGTCGATCCGCACCCCAGGTTTTCCGACAAGTCCGCGCTGGAAATCGTGCTCACCACGCTTCACGCGGGCGGCAAGTTCGGCGGCGAGGTCTACAAGACGGCCGGAGGGTTGCACGGGGTGGGCATATCGGTCGTCAACGCGCTCAGCGATCGGATGACGGTCGAAGTCGCGCGCGATCAGACGCTCTGGACGCAGACCTACAGCCGCGGCAAACCCGAGGGTCCCCTGAAGAACATGGGAGGCGCCAGGAACCGGCGCGGAACATCGGTCCAATTCCACCCGGATCCCGGCATTTTCGGCGATTCCGCGGCACTTCGCGCCGAACGGCTTTACACGCTCGCGCGGTCCAAGGCCTATCTGTCGAAGGGGGTCGAAATCCGCTGGCGGTGCGCCGAGGAACGCCGCCGCGCCTGCCCCGAAGTCCCGGCCGAGGACGTTTTGTGCTTCCCTGGGGGGATTGCCGACGACCTGAGAGACACGCTGGCCGATGCGTTGCTGATCGGTGATCGACCGTTCACCGGAGAGGCGGCGCTCAACGGCGGCGGACGCGCGGAATGGGCTATCGCCTGGCCGGAGCACGGACCGCGCCAGTTCCGGTCCTATTGCAACACGGTCCCGACCCTGCAAGGCGGAACCCACGACAACGGCCTTCGTGCCGCGTTGATGCGCGGGCTGAAGGCCTATGGCGACCTCGTCGGCAACAAGCGCGCCGCCCAGGTCACCGGAGAGGACATCCTCGGCGCAGCTTGCGGGTTGCTGTCGGTGTTCATCCGCGATCCGGTGTTCCAGGGCCAGACCAAGGACCGGCTATCGACCGCTTCCGTCACCCGGCTGGTCGACACCGCCGTCAAGGATCACTTCGACCATTTTCTGACCGGAGACCCAGCGAGCGCCAACGCGCTTCTCGAATATGTGGTCGAGCGCGCGGAGGATCGGCTGAAGCGGAAGCAGGACCGCGCGTTCGCACGGAAGACCCCGACGCGGCGCGTCCGGCTTCCCGGCAAGCTCACCGACTGCGCCAAGGCATCGGCCGAGGGAACGGAGATATTCCTGGTCGAGGGCGATTCGGCGGGCGGTTCGGCAAAGCAGGCGCGCAATCGGGAAACCCAGGCAATCCTTCCTCTCCGCGGCAAGATCCTCAACGTGGCGAGCGCCTCCATCGAAAAGCTGCGCCAGAACCAGGACCTCGCGGACCTCGTGCAGGCGCTGGGCTGCGGTCGCGGTGCCGATTACGACGACGACAAGCTGCGCTATGAGCGCGTCATCATCATGACCGACGCCGACGTGGACGGCGCGCACATCGCATCGCTTCTGATGACGTTCTTCTTCCGCGAGATGCGGCAGTTGATCGACAACGGCCATCTTTATCTCGCCGTGCCTCCGCTCTATCGCGTCAGCCAGGGCGGGCAAACGCTTTACGCCCGGGACGACGAACACCGTGACCGGCTGATCGATGAGCATTTCCAGGGTCGGGGAAAGATAGAGGTCAGCCGGTTCAAGGGGCTGGGCGAGATGCCGCCGGGTCAGCTTCGCGATACCACGATGGACCCCGCACAGCGGAGCCTCTACCGCATCGGCATCGCAGACGGAGCGGACGAGGGCGGCGTCAAGTCCACCGAAGCCCTCGTCGAGCAGCTGATGGGCCGCAAGCCGGAGCTGCGGCTCGCCTTCATCCGGGAGCGCGCGCCCGCAGTCGAAGAGCTGGATATCTGAGCCCGGCCGTTCGAATTCGCACGGCGTCACGAAACGATAGTTTGACAAAGGGGGCCGGAAGGGCCAAATGAGGGGCAGCGGCGAGGTGCCGCATCTCCCTGAGCAGTGTTTTTTCCGGATATCGATGGGTTTTGACGAACTAGGGCTTGGGCCCGACGTCCTCCGCGCAATCGCGGAAGTCGGTTACGAAACACCGACGCCGATTCAGGAACAATCGATCCCCGCCGCGCTGACCGGGCGCGACATCCTGGGTTGCGCCCAAACCGGCACGGGCAAGACTGCCTCGTTCGTCCTTCCGATGATCGAGATCCTGTCTTCCGGGCGGGCCCGCGCGCGGATGCCGCGCTCGTTGATCCTGACGCCGACCCGCGAACTCGCGATGCAGATCGCGAAGAACTTCGACGAGTACGGCAGGTTTCACAAACTCTCCCAGGCGCTCCTGATCGGCGGCGTCTCGATGGACGACCAGTCGAACAAGCTCGACCGCGGCGTGGATGTGCTGATCGCGACGCCCGGACGCCTGATCGATCATTACGAGAGCGGCCGTATCCTGCTGACCGACATCAAGGTCCTGGTGATCGACGAAGCCGACAGGATGCTCGACATGGGCTTCATTCCCGATGTCGAGAAGATCGTCGGCCAATTGCCGAAAATCCGCCAGACGCTGTTCTTTTCCGCCACCATGCCGGCGGAAATCCGGCGTCTCGCCGACGCGTTTCTGATGAATCCGAAGGAAATCCACGTGACTCCGCCGGCAAGCCCCGCGGAGACGGTCATCCAGCATCTCGCCGTGGTCGGTGCCCGCGACAAGCGGGAGGCTCTGCGTCGCATCATCCGGAGCGAGGACGTCCAGAACGCGCTCGTCTTCTGCAACCGCAAGCGCGACGTCGACATACTCTACCGATCGCTGAAGAAGCACGGGTTGGCGGTCGCGGCGCTGCACGGCGACATGGCTCAGCCGGTCCGGCTGGAGACCCTGGATGCATTCCGCAAGAACGAGGTGCGGATCCTGGTGGCCAGCGATGTCGCCGCACGCGGGCTCGACATTGTCGGCCTCTCCCACGTCTTCAACTTCGACGTTCCCTATAACCCGGAAGACTACATTCACCGGATCGGACGCACCGGTCGGGCCGGAAAGGAAGGCCGCGCGTTCACCATCGCGACGCCGGACGATACCGACGCGGTCGCCGCGGTTACCCGGATGCTGGGCAAGCAAATCCCCGAATTCGCGGTAGCGGGCCTGGAAGGCGGCGAGCTCTCAGAAACCGCGGCAAAGCGGGGTCGGAGACGCCGTCCCTCTAACGCCAAGACCGACACGAAGGCCGAGGCCAAGCCCGACGCTGCCCGCGAGCCGAAATCCGCGCAATCGAGGCGCCAGCGTCGCAAACCCGAAAAGGCGAAGGAAAAGGCGCCCGCCGCCGAGTCGGTCGTTGGCATGGGTAGCCACGTCCCGGCCTTCCTGCTGAAGCCCGGGCGGACGACCGGGGAGGCAGGCTGATGCAGACCATCTTCGTCATGGTCAAGTGCGAGCTGGGCCAAGCATACAAGGTCGCAGCGGACGCGATCGAGCAGATCGAGCAAGCTTCCGAAATTCATTCAATTTCAGGCCAGTTCGACCTCCTGATGAAGTTTTACCTTAGCGACGATCAGGACATCGGGCACTTCGTCACTGAAAAGCTCCAACTCCTGCCCGGGGTCAAGGACACGTTCACGCTGATCACCTTCAAGGCGTTCAGCTAGCCGGCCGCTCAATCCTCGTCGGCGACGAGCCGGTTGGTCATCTTCCCGAGACCTTCCACCTCGGTTTCCATCACATCGCCTATATTGAGGAAGGTGCCGGTTCCCATACCGACGCCGCCGCAGGTGCCGCAGACGAAAATGTCGCCCACTTCGACGCCGGAGATGTTCGAGGCGAATTCGATCTGTTCTTCGGGCGTATAGATAAATTGCGAGGTATTTCCGTCCTGCTTGACCTCGCCGTTGAGCGTGAGCCGGATGAACAGGTTCATGTGGTCCTCGACGAAGGCCTTCGGCACCAGTACCGGCCCCATCGGCGCGAAATTCTCGTGGCTCTTGCCGCCGAACCAGTCCGACTTCAGCGCCGGGCGGTCGGGGCGCATGTTCAGGTCGCGGCACGAAACGTCGTTGGTTGTCATCCATCCCGCGATGTGATCGAGCGCCTTGTCGGCGCCGATCCGCTTGCCGCCTTTCCAGATGGCGCAGGCGATCTCGGCCTCCCAGTCGATCCTCTCCATTCCGCGCGGAATGGCGATATCGTCATTGGCGCCGGCCAGCACGGTCGACGCCTTCAGGAACAGATAGGGCATCGTGGTCGACCGGTCGCCGGTGAATTTCGGGCCGCCCTCGGGCGTGTTGCCGGCCCGGATCATTTCGTCGACATGTTCCTGGAAGTTCTGGGCGGCGTTCAGGATCTTGCCGGGTCGCCGGACCGGCGGCAGGACGCGAAGGCCGCCGACCGGCGCGGAAACGTCGGCGAAACGGTCGCTGCTGGCGCCTTCGTCCTCGATGAATGCGACCATTTCCTGCAGCACCGGGAAGTTGTGGTCCCAGCCTTCGAGCATGTCCTGGATATCGCCGGTCGCGGTCAGGGGCCCGGACTTACCGCGCGCGCTATCACGATAGGAGGGGTAGACACCGGCGACGGAGAAAGCACGTTCCCCAAGCACGATCGCGGCAAACGATCCCGCGGGACCGCCGTAGAAGGTTGCTAATGAAAATCCGGTTCCATTCATGTTCGCTCTCCAGTCAGCATTGCCGCCATTCCCGCCTGTGGACATTCGACACGCAGGCCGCGATATAGGAGCAATGAACCATCGCGTCAGTCTGAACAAGCCCGGCGGCGAACGCTGGGCCGGGATCGACGTTCCGGCCGGGCATACGATTCTCGAAACCGCGCTGGCGCGGGGTATCGAATACCCGCACGGCTGCCGATCGGGAAATTGCGGTGGCTGCAAGTCGCATTTGATCGGGGGCGACGTGGAAATGACGCCCTACTCGCCCTTCGCGCTCACCGAGGAAGAACGCGAACGCGATCTGATCCTCGCCTGCCGCTCGGTTCCCTGGTCGGATTGCACCGTCGAGCCCATCGAGGCGGACGAAGAAGCTGTCCACGCGAGCCGTCGCCTCGCCTGCCGGGTCGCCAGGATCGACGAAGCGACGCACGACATTCGTATCTTGTCGCTCGATATCGAGAGCGGCGGTCCGTTCGACTTCACAGCGGGCCAGTACGCGGCGCTTGCCTTCGAGAACCTGCCCGCGCGCGACTTTTCGATGGCCTCCTCGCCCGGCGAGGAACCGCTGGAGTTCCATATCCGCCTCGTGGCGGACGGGCAGGTAACCCGCCACGTCCTGAACACGCTCCGGGTTGGCGATCCGGTCTCCGTTTCCGGGCCAATGGGTACGGCGCACTACCGGAAGAACCATCGCGGTCCGATCCTGGTGGTCGCGGGCGGTTCGGGTCTCGCGCCGATCAAGTCGATCGCGGAGAGCGCGCTTGGCGGTGGCGCCAGACAGGACGTGTTCTTCTATTTCGGCGCGCGGACGGAGCGCGACGTCTACCTGGAAGATCGTTTCGCCGCCCTTTCCGCGCATCATCCCAATCTGCGCGTCGTCACGGTGCTGTCGGAGCCGGACCGGCCGACCCGCCGGCGCACGGGCTGGCTGGCCGATGCGCTGGCCGAGGACTTCGACGACCTCGACGGGTTCAAGGCCTATCTGGCGGGCCCGCCCGTCATGGTGGAGAGCTGCACCGAACGGCTGGTCGCGCTCGGCCTCGCCCGCAGGGACTGCCATGCCGATGCGTTCTATACTGAAGCCGAGAAGGCAGGCGGCGGGGCGGCCCAGGCAACGACATGAACGAATTTCCGCAGATCGAGAGCGTGGAGGCCTTTCGAGGCGCGCCGGAGGAGTACCGGGAGTGCTGCCGGAAAATCGTGATCAGCCATGCAATCAACGAGCTCTATGGCTCGCGGGTCTATGACGAGCCGGCCATCGCTCTCGCGCCCACGCCTTATGCGAAATGGCTGACCTGCCGGATCGTGATGGAGGAATACGGGCACCACTACCGCTTCTTCGAGCTCGGCCGCGAAATGGGAATTCCCGAGGACCGGATGATGCCCGAGAAGACCGAGAAAAGCCCGCTTTCCGTCATGAACTTCGAACTCAAGACCTGGGAGGAGTTCTGCGTCATCAAGATGCTGGGTGACCTCGCAGAAATCCTTCAAGTAGAGGATCTTGTACAGTGTTCCTTCCATCCGGTGCGAAGATTGGCACGAATGACGATGCCGGAAGAGCACTTCCATGCCGAGTTCGGGGAGAATTTCTGCACCGACATCTGCCAAACCGATGGGGGCAAGGCCCTGATCCAGAAACATGTCGACCGGATCTTTCCCCTCTTCCCTCCGTTTTTCGGGCGCTCGGGCTCGCGCAACAACGCGCTCTATCGCAAATGGGGCATCAAGAAGCGGACCAATGAAGCGATGCGCGAAGACTATGTCCGCCGCGCCCGCGAGGTCGTCGAAGACAAGCTCGATCTCGTCCTGCCGGCATTCGACATGGACGATCCTGCCTTCGCCCCGATCCATTGACGGAACCCGCAGAACCGCATTCCGGGCTGTTCGACCTCGCACGCTACGCGAAGGTCCGCCTTCCCCTCCTCGAAGCCGAGACGCTGCCGCCCGCGTGCTACATCCATCCCGGCTTTTTCGCGCGGGAGAGGGAACGCATCTTCCGCGTCCACTGGAACCTGATCTGCCGCGCCGACGAGATCCCGGAGTCCGGGAACTGGTTCGCGGTCGATCTGGCGGGGATTCCGGCGATCGTGCTTCGAGGCGACGACGGTACGCTTCGCGCTTTCGCCAATACCTGCCGGCATCGCGGCTCGCGCTTGCTTTCCGGCAGCGGTACCGCGAAAGCGATTTCCTGTCCCTATCACGGCTGGAGCTACGCGCTCGACGGCCAGCTGATCGCCGCGGCCGGGATGGAAGAAACGAAGAATTTCGATCCCGCCGAATTCGGCCTGATTCCTCTTCGCCTGGCCGAATGGGCGGGTTTCGTGTTCCTGAACTTCGGCGTCGAAGGCGGAGAAATCGACGACCATCTCGGCAACCTTTCCGGGTATCTCCGCTCGCATGGGGCGGAGGGCATGATCTGCGTGCATCGCCGCGTCTACGATGTCGCCTGCAACTGGAAGCTCTGCCTGGAAAACCAGCGCGAGAGCTATCACGTCGCTGTCGTCCACCGGGGCACGTTGAAGGACCAGCTTCCCGAACAGCTTCCGTCCTCCGGACATTGGTCGGGCTCCTGGTTCCGTCACAAGGGTTCCATCGCTGCGGGGCTCGGCGCGGGGAAGACGCTACCGCCGATACCTGCCCTCGATGGGCGTGCGGCGGAGGGCACCTATTTCATCGGACTCTACCCCGCATCGTTCCTGGTGTTCACGGTCGACTGCATGTGGTGGATGTCCTTCCGGCCGAGCGCACCGGATCGCACGCAAGTCGTCACCGGGCTCTGCTTTCCCGAGGCCGCGACGAAAGAGCCGGATTTCGCGTCGATACTGCCCGACTACATCGTCAGGACCGATACGTCTCATCCCGAGGACAACCGCGCGACGGAAATACAGCAGCAGGGTCTCGCCTCGCCCCATGCGCGCGCCGGCCGCTTCAGTCACCGCGAAGCCGGCGTTCACGCGGTCGACAACTGGATCCTCGACCGGATCCTCGATACGGACGGGAAGACCTGACGCGCCGATCAGCGCGAGGACAGGATTACCGAAAGCAGGTTGCCGGCGTAGTCGGCGGCCTTGTCGGTTTCCATCAGGCGCGCGTTGGAGAGGAACTGCTTGCATGTAATGAGCGCATCGCGCCGCCGTGCAACAAGAGTCGAAATCAATGCTTCGGTCTTGTCGCGAAGCGCGGCAGCGGGGACCACATTGCTTACAAAACCCAGCGTTCTCGCGGTTTCCGCATCGACCGTCCCGGTCGAGTAGACCAGCCAGGCAATGGCCTTCGGCATGGTGCGGTCGATATGCGCGCACATCGCAAGCGTCGGAGGCAAATCGTGCGTCATCTCGGGCAGGCTGAATAGGGCATCGTCGGCGGCAATCGTGATGTCGCACACCGCGGCCGTCGCGCAGCCGAACCCGGCGGCCCGGCCGTGGACCGAGGCGATGACGGGAATTTCCGCGCCCCGCACGGCGGCGTAGAGGCCGAGGATCGGGCTCGTCAGCGTCTCGCGCATCTCGAGCGCGGTCCTGCTGTCCCCGCCGGCGCCGGGTTCCCTCCCGAGGCAGAAATCATCCCCTGCCCCGGTCAACACGACGGCCTTCAGAGCGGGATCGCGCCCCGCCTCGTTCAGGAGCCGGGTGAGCTCGGCGATCATCGAGGCCGACATCAGGTTGCCTTCCTCGGGCCGCTCGATCCTGACGCGGGCAATCTCGCCGTCCCGGGCAAGGACGATCCGGTTGTCTGCCATGTCTATTCTCCCTGGGAGCCGGGTTCGCCCACGACACCCGCCTCGATCGCCGCCTCGATCTCGTCCTCGCCCAGTCCGAGTACGTCCGCGAGAACGCCGCGGGTATCCTGGCCCAGCAACGGAGGGAACCCGGCTGGCGAGACTACGTCGTCCGCGAACTTGATCGGATTGCCCGCGACGCGGACCCGGCGCCCGTCTGCCGCCGTGAGTTCGAGCACCATGTCGCGCTGCACGATCTGCGGATTGGAGAGCGCGGCCCCGAGCGTATTGACCCGGCCCACCGGGATACCCGCCTCCAGCAGCAGCGGCACCCAGGCATCCGCGTCTTTCTCCTGGAACGCCGCTTCCAGAAACGGCCAGAGCTCGAACCGGTTGGCGTAACGGCCGTCATTGGTCGCGAAACGCGGATCGTCGGCAAGCTCCTCCCGTCCGAGAACGCCACAGAGCGCGCGCCACATCCGTTCGGTGTTAGCGGTGATCACGAGCTCGGTGTCGTTCCCGGCGTCGAAGGAGCGGTAGGTCGGGATCGAGGCATGGCCTCGCCCCTGGCGGCCGGGCTCGTTCCCGGAATGAAGAAAATAGGCTGCCTGGTAGCAGAGCATCGCCACTTGGCAATCGAGCATGGCCACGTCCACCAGCCGGCCCTTGCCGGTGCGCCGGCGCGCTTCGAGCGCGGCAAGAACGCCGATCGTGCCGTACATGCCGGCGCAGAGATCGCCGATGGGAATGCCCGCGCGCACCGCCGGCTCCCCGGGCTCGCCGGTCATGCTCATCCCGCCCGACAGCGCCTGCACTATCATGTCGTAGGCAGGGCGGTCGCGATCCGGACCGTTCTGTCCGAACCCGCTGATCGAGCACCAGATGAGGCCCTCGTTCTCCGCCGCGAGCTCTTCGTAAACCAACCCGAGCCGGTCCAGCACGCCGGGACGGAAATTCTCCATCACGATATCGGAGGCGCCGACCAGACGCTTGACGAGCGCGAGGCCGTCGGCCGACTTCATGTCGGCGACCACGCTCTTCTTGTTCCGGTTGACGCTGAGATAGTAGGCGCTGTCCGGGCCGACGAAATGGGGCGGAAGGCTGCGCGACCAGTCGCCGGAGGGCGCTTCGAGCTTGATCACTTCGGCGCCGAGATCGCCGAGAATCTGGGTCGCGAAGGGACCCGCGAGGAACTGCGTCAGGTCGAGAACGCGGACTCCGGCAAGGGGGCGCGGCTCGCTCACCCCGTGCGCGCCCGTGCGTCGTCGATCAGCTCCGTCAGCCGGCCCGGCATGATCGGAACGTCGTCCAGGGCGATGCCGTATGGGCTGAGCGCGTCTTCGACCGCGGCGACGATCGCGGCGAGCGCCGGGATGGTGCCGCCTTCCCCCGCGCCCTTGACGCCGAGCGGGTTGTTCGGCGTAGGCGACTCGACGTGAACCACGTCGATGCGCGGCACGTCGGGCGCGGACGGCAGAAGGTAATCGGCGAATGTGGTGGTCAGCGGCTGGGCATCGTCGTCGTAGCCCATCCATTCCAGCAGGGTATTGCCGATGCCGTGAGCGCAGGCGCCCTGGACCTGCCCATCGACGATGAACGGGTTGATCAGGTTTCCCGAATCGTGCGCCATCGCGAAGTTGAGTATCCCCACTTCGCCGGTCTCGGGATCGACCTCGACCTCGACGACGGCGGTGCCGTTGCAATAGGCGGCCTGCGGCGGCGAGAAATACTCCGTCGATTCGAGGCCGGGCTCGACCTCGCCCGGAAGCGAAAACCCCGGCATTCCACGAACGGCGCGTGCGACATCGCGCAGGGTCGTCGAAACCTCGGGCACGCCCTTGACGAAGATCCGGCCGTCCTCGATGTCGAGATCTTCCTCGGCTGCTTCCAGCAGGTGGGAGGCGACCTTGATCGCCTTTTCGCGCACCGAAGTCGCGGCGAGATGGACAGAGTTGCCGGCGTTGACCGCGATGCGGCTCGCGAAGGTTCCGATACCGTTGGCGATCTTGCCGGTGTCCCCGACCTCGACGACGATATCCGACGGATCGACGCCGAGCGGCTCGGCGCAAAGCTGCGCGAGCGTCGTCCAGTGCCCCTGCCCCGAATCGCCCCCGCCCGTGTAAACCGCGATCTTGCCGTTGGCGTGCACGCGGACCGTCGCGCCCTCGAAGGGTCCCAAGCCGGTGCCCTCGACGAAATTGGCGATCCCTATGCCGACGTGGCGTCCTTCTTCCCGTGCCTTCGCACGCCGGTCGGCGAAACCCTCGTAGTCGGCAAGCTCCAGCGCCTCCGCCTGACAGCGGGGATAGTCGCCGCTGTCGTATGTCATCGGCTTCCCGTCCCGGAAGATCAGCCCGAAGGAATAAGGCATCGCTTCGGTCGGGATGAAATTGCGGCGGCGGATCTCCGCCCGGTCGATTCCGAGGCCGTCCGCAGCCCGGTCCATCAGCCGTTCCATCGCGAATACCGCCTGAGGCCGGCCGGCACCGCGCACCGGGGTCACCGCGACTTTGTTTGTCAGCGCGACGCGGGTGGTCAGCTCGTAGGCGGGAACCACATAGGGACCCGGGACCGTGGTCGCGGAGATATAGGGGCTGATGATGCCCCACGGCATGTAGGCCCCGGTGTCGTGGATCATCGTCCCGCGCACCGCGAGGATCTTGCCGTCGCCGTCGCAGGCGAGCGCCATTTCCCAGTACTGGTCGCGCTCCTGGTTGGTGGCGACGAAGTTCTCGCGCCGGTCCTCGACCCATTTGATGGGCCGGCCGAACATCATCGCGCAGAGCGGAATCAGCGCTTCCTCGACGTAGTAGACCGTCTTGGGGCCGAACCCGCCGCCGACCTCGGGCGCGATCACGCGCAACCGGTCGGCCGGCCAGTCGAGCATGTCGACGACGTTCTGCTTGACCAGAAACGGCGATTGAGTCGCCGACCACAGCGTCACCACGTCGCGCAGCGTATCAGGTTCGGCGACGACCGCGCGGTTCTCGATGGCGAGGCCGGCGCCCCGGTGACTCCACAACGAGACCTCGAAGATATGATCGGCGCCCGCGAATGCCGCGGAAGCATCCCCGTAGCCCAGCTTGAACTCGGCGCAGAGATTGTTGTCGCTGTCGGCGTGGCAAAGCCGGGAGGCGTCGGCGAGCGCGTCGCGGCAATCCGACGCGGCGGGAAGAACTTCGTAATCGACGGCAACCGCCGCCGCCGCATCCTCGGCCTGGTAACGGGTCCCGGCGAGCACCATCGCGATCGGCTCGCCGACGAAGCACACTTCCTCGTCTTCCAGAAGACGCTGCTGGAACGGCTGCGTGATCGCCGGATTCGGTACCTGGAAAGGAACCCGGACCGAACGAAGATCGGCCGGCAGGTCGGCCGTCGTCACCACCTTGAAGACGCCCGGCATCGTTGCCGCCACCGAGGTGTCGATGTCGCGTATCCGCGCGTGCGCGTGGATCGAACGGACGAAGGCGGCCTCCAGCGTTCCCGGCAGATGAATGTCGTCGGTGAAGACCGCGCGGCCGGTCAGAAGCGACGGGTCCTCCATGCGCCGGACCCGCGCGCCCATCGCCCTGGCACCCATGGCGCTAGGCCTTGGCCTCTTCCCTCAGCCTGCCTGCCGCGTCGAGCGCGGCATCGACGATGCCCTGGTAGCCGGTACAGCGGCAAAGATTGCCGGAAATGGCGATCCTTACCTCCTTCTCCGTCGGGTCCGGGTTGTCGCGCAGGAATTCGAGCAGCGTGGTCAGCATGCCCGGCGTGCAATAGCCGCATTGCAGGCCGTGATTGTCCATGAAGGCCTGTTGCAGCGGGTGCAGCTCTTCCTCGTTAGGCGCGATGCCTTCGATGGTCAGCAGCTCGTGCCCGTCGGCCTGGACCGCGAGCATCAGGCAGCTTCGCGCGGTTATCCCGTCGAGCAGGATCGTGCAGGCGCCGCAGACCCCGTGCTCGCAGCCGACATGGGTGCCGGTGAGCTCGCATTCGTGACGGATGAAGTCCGAAAGCAGCAGCCTGGTCTCGACTTCGCGCTCATAGGTGTCGCCGTTGATGGTGACGCTGATCCGGCGCCTGTCAGCCATTGGAACCTCCCAGGCGCGTCTGCGCCTTCTCCAGCGCGCGCCGCGACAGGACGGCCGCCAAATGCTGCCGATAGGACGACGGGGCGTGTATGTCTTCCATCGCATCGAACGCGCGCGCCGTTTCCGCCGCCTCCCGGAACAGCTCGAGCTCGGGCGTCTGACCGAGAATCATCCGTTCCGCCTCGCTGCAGCGGAGCGGCGACGGGCCCACGCCGCTGACCAGGATGGACACCCGATCGACCTTGCCGGCGTCGTCGGCGGTCATCAGCGCTCCGGCGGAGACGATGGCGAAATCGCCGTGGCGCCGCGCGAATTCGATGAAGGCGTAACCATGCCCTTCGTCCCACAGCGGGAAGGTCGCACCCGTCACCATCTCGTCGAGTTCGATGGAGGGCGTCATGTACCCCGCCGGGAAGTCCGCCATCGCGATGTCGCGCTTCCCGCGCTTGCTCTCGACATGGATGGTCGCGTCGAGCGCCATTGCCACCGCCGGCAGCTCGGCCGAGGGATCGAGATGGGCAAGGCTGCCGCCAAGCGTCCCGCGGTTGCGCGTCTGGCGATGGCCCACCTGCAGGATCGCCTCCGTCATGATCGGGCAGCGCGCCGAGACCACATCGGAGAACTCGATGTCGCGCTGGCGGGTCATGCCGGCGATCCGGAGCGTTCCGTTTTCCGCCGCGATTCCGGTCAGACCTTCGACCCGGTTGAGATCGATAACGTCGTCGGGAAGGACGTAACGCATATTCAGCATCGGCATCAGAGACTGTCCGCCGGACAGCAGCCGCGCATTGTCCTTCTCCACCAGCAGATCCAGCACTTCCGGGATCGTTCGCGGATCGTGATAGGTAAACGGCGGAGGTTTCATTCCTTCCCTCGCCCTAGTTGCAGAATATGTGTATCGAGCACGCGCCATGGTCGAAGCCGGAGATGCCTCCGCCCGTGCAGTGGGTCAGTCCGACCTTCGCGCCTTCCACCTGTCGGTCGCCGCACTCGCCGCGAAGCTGGCGGACGATTTCGACCATCTGCGCCGCGCCGGTGGCGCCGATCGGATGGCCCTTGGACAACAAGCCACCGGAAGGATTCACCGGTATGCGTCCGCCGAGAGACGTATCGCCGTCCTCGAGCAGGCGCGCGGCATCGCCCCGTTCGCAGAAGCCAAGGGCCTCGTAGTAGAGAAGCTCGGCGATGGTGAAAGCGTCGTGCACCTCCGCCACGTCGACATCCTCCGGCCCGACACCGGCCATCTCGTAGGCTTCGCCGGCGCCGCGTACGGTAATTTCGGGCATCGTCATGTCCCGGAAGCCGGTCATGTATTTTCCGGATGCGAGCTCTGAGGCGAGAACGCGCACGGGTTTCCCCGAATATCGTCCGGCCACCGTATCGGCCGCGATTACCAGGGCCGCCGCCCCGTCGCCCGACGGGCAGCAGTGCAGCAGGGTGAACGGATCGGCGATCGGCCGCGCCGCCATCACCTCGTCGACCGTAATCCGGTTGCGGTACTGCGCGTCCTCGTTGAGCGCGCCGTGGTCGTGCGCCTTGACGGCGACCTTGGCGAGCTGTTCCCGCGTCAGGCCGTAATCGTGCATGTAGCGTTTCGCCCGCATGCCGTAGAGCGCGGGCATCACCATGCCGTGGGCGACCTCGAAGTCTTCGCGTTCGAGAGGCAGCGTGCCGCCGCCGAACTTGGTGAGCTTTTCCACGCCGATGACGAGGGCGACGTCGTGGAGCCCGCTCGCCACCGCGACCCAGGCTTCCCGAAACGCGCTCGACGACGAGGAGCAGGCGTTCTCGACATTGACGATGGGGAGCCCGGTAAGGCCGATGGCTTTGAGAATGCGCTGGCCCGACATCATCCCGCCCAAGGCGGTGCCGCACCAGGCGGCCTCGATCTCGGACTTGGCGACGCCGGACTCCTCGATCGCCTGTTTGACCGCCGGCCAGGCGATTTCGGCCAGCGTCTTGTCCGGCTGCTTGGAAAACCGGACCATGCCTGCGCCGATCACGGAAACGTCACGCATCGTGGCTGTCCGCCTGGCTGGGACGGAAGGCGTAACTCGAAAACGCCTCGCCGCCGCTTTCCGTGCCGAGGACCGCGGTGGTCAATTCGACCTCCATCTCCATCGACAGTCGATCCTCCGCTGCGTCGACCACATGGGTGAAGACGCGCACGCCTTCGGGAAGATCGACATAGCCCGCGATATAGGGAACCGCCCAGCCGCGCGGCGCGACATGAACGGTGCAATAGCTGTAGAGCCGCCCCCTGCGAGCGAGCGCGAGCGGAGCGACGTTCTCCCCCATGCATTCGGGACAAAGGACTACCGGCGGGAACACCCGGGTCGCGCAGTCCGCGCATTCGGATCCGATCAGCGTGGGCCGGCCGTCATCCGCGATCCTGACCGCCTCGCCCGCGATCAGGGGCGGTTCCGCGTGAATCGTCTCGGCCAAGCTGGACTCCTTCCCGGACAGGACTTCCGGCACGGAAGGAATCTATTCGGATCGCCGGATGGGGCAAGGACAATCGGAATATACGCAGCCCGGCCCGATTTGCAGGTTTGACAAGTGCATGGGATCTTCGGGAAGAGTCCGTTCCCACCTCGCGTCGACGGGAAGCCGTTCATGACCGAAGTCAGCCGCCGGTGGATACTTGTCGCCGGTCTTGTTGCCGCCTCGCTCCTGCCTCTCCCAGCGCCCTGCGTCGCTGCGAATTCGGCGGTGGTGTTCATGTATCACCGCTTCGGTGAAACCACCCTTCCTTCGACCAACACGACGATTGCCCAGCTCGACGCGCATATCGCGGAGCTGACGAGCGGCCGGTACACCGTGCTTCCCTTGCCGGAAATCGTGGACGCAATCCGGGAGGGGCGAGACCTTCCAGACCGGACCGTGGGAC
This sequence comes from Alphaproteobacteria bacterium, assembly GCA_965202835.1. Taxonomy (GTDB): domain Bacteria; phylum Pseudomonadota; class Alphaproteobacteria; order MPNO01; family MPNO01; genus MPNO01. The sequence continues at coordinate 1,364,281 of CBDBCA010000006.1, forward strand.
TCAGCGTCGACGACGCGTTCCTGTCGCTCTACACGGTAGGCTGGCCCAGGTTCCGCGACGCCAACCTGCCACTCACCCTGTTCGTCGCGACGGGAGCGATCGACCGCAAGTACCGGAACTACATGAGCTGGAACCAAATCCGCGAACTCGCGGCAGCCGGGGTTGCCATAGGGAGCCAGACCGAATCCCACCCGCACATGCCCACGCTCACGCCGGAGGCGAACGCCGCCGAGCTCACCAGATCGAACCAGCGGTTCGAACAAGAGATCGGGAAGCGGCCTGCCCTGTTCGCCTATCCGTTCGGCGAGAACAGCCGTGCCGTCAGGGGCACGGTCGAGCAGGCGGGTTTCGTCGCGGCGTTCGGGCAGCACTCCGGCGTGCTCTACCCTGGCGCGGACCTGTTCTTCCTGCCGCGCTTCGCAATGAACGAGACTTACGGCGGCACCTCCCGTTTCAGGCTCGCGGCCAACGCTCTGCCCATCGAAGCAAAAGACATCCTTCCCGCCGATCCTCTGCTGACCTCAAGAACGAACCCGCCCGCCTTCGCATTCACCGTCACCGGCGCCGCGCTCCAGGGTCTTGCGTCGATAGCCTGTTATGCGTCCGGACAGGGACGCGCGCCGCTGGAACGGCGTGGGCCGGCCAGGATCCTGGTCAAGATTGAAAAGGCCTTTCCGCCGGGGCGCGCCCGAATCAACTGCACAATGCCGGCCGGGGATGGCCGCTGGCGCTGGTTCGGCATGCAGTTCTACGTGCCCAGGCCGTAGGCCAGGCAGGCGTCAGGCCGCGGAACGCATCTTGAGCTTGAGGCCGACCACCCGGTAGATGTCGAGGCCGGTCAGGCTCACGATCTCGCGCAGCGGGAGCGTGGTTTCGGACAACAGGACCTTGGCGAAGCTGTGCGGGGTGCGGCTGCGTTGGCTGGCCTTTTGGACGCCAGAGGAAGCGGCCCTGACCTCGGGCTTTATCGATTCGCCGTCCAGTCCGCGTTCCTTCGCCTCTCTGAGAGCCCGTTCGTAGCGTTCCTTGTCGGCGCGGAGACGGGCTTCGGAAAAGGCGATGATCTCCGCCATCTCCCGCGTGGTGTAGCGTCGCGGCCGCTGCGGCATCTGCACCGTCCGGGTCGGTCCGTGCGGCTCCCGGGCGGCTTCCTGCAACGACATGCCGTGGCGTTTGGCGAGCCTGCGGGCGGCGTCGAACGCGTTTGCGCGTTCGCCCGGATAAGGACTTTCCGCCGCCACTTTGAGCAAGGCGTTGAACCGCGCACGCTCCGCGGCGGAGAGAGCCATCCGGGTTCCAAACATATCGGCGGTCGATGTCATGGTGGAAGCCTATCACAAAACACCCGGAGTCAACCGGGCCGGTCAGGTTGAAAGGCGCGCGCTCTTCGCCCATTTTTCATCGACGGAAAGCGCCGTTCCGCCTGCGGCCACGGCATCCTTTGCCCACCGAGATGGAGTTTTTCGCCGATGACGACCACGAGCACAGACCGTACCGGAGCCGTCAAGCCGGTCACCGAGTACGGCCCGCTGATCGTCTTTTTCGGCGCCTACGTGCTCTATGACCTGATCACGGCCACGGCGGCGCTGATGGTCGCCACCGCGGCCGCCCTCGTCCTCTCCTACGCGGTAGACCGGCGGGTGCCGCTGATGCCGCTGATCACGGCGGGCGTGGTGGGCGTGTTCGGCGGCCTGACGCTGTGGCTCAACGACGAAACCTTCATCAAGCTCAAGCCCACCATCGTCCAGGCCATGATTTCCGCCATATTGCTCGGCGGTCTCGCCTTCGGTCACTCTCTCCTAAAGCCCGTGCTGGGCGCGGCATGGCAGATGAACGACCAAGGCTGGCGCCGCCTCACCTTCCGCTTCGGGGTGTTCTTCGCCGCCATGGCGCTGCTCAACGAAGCGGTCTGGCGCACCCAGAGCACCGATTTCTGGGTCAGCTTCAAGGTATTCGGCATCATGGGGCTGACCTTCGTGTTCATCCTGACCCAGCTTCCCCTGCTCAACCGCCACCGCATCGGCGAACCGACAACCGGGCGGGGGAATTGATCCGCGCCGAAATCGTGCTATTTCTCGCCTGAGCGCAGTGGCCGAACAAACCACCGGAGCAGCCATGTTCATCCAGACCGAGCAGACCCCCAACCCGGCGACCCTAAAATTCCTGCCGGGCCGGACGGTCATGGCCAAGGGCACGGCCCATTTTTCGCACGCGGAGTCGGCCGCGGCATCTCCGTTGGCGATGCGGTTGTTCGACATCGAGGGGGTCACGGCGGTTTTCTTCGGCGCCGATTTCGTCAGCGTCACCAAGGACGATTCGCTTGAGTGGTATGTTCTCAAGCCGTCGATCCTGGGCGCTCTGATGGAGCACATGACGGCGGGGCTGCCGATCGTCGAGGAAACCGCCGATGCGTCCGTGCCGGAAACCGACGACGACGAGGTGGTGACCCAGATCAAGGAGCTGCTGGATACCCGCGTGCGCCCGGCGGTCGCGATGGACGGCGGCGACATCATCTTCCACGGCTTCGACGAAGGCGTGGTCTATTTGCAGATGCAGGGCGCCTGCCAGGGCTGCCCGAGCTCCACGGCGACCCTCAAGATGGGCGTCGAGAACCTGCTCCGGCACTACGTTCCGGAAGTCGCCCGGGTCGAAGCGGTGCTGTAGCCCGGAATTCCGGATCTGGGCCTCCGTTTGCAGAGGCCGTTTCTCAATACTGCGGCAAGGACGGGTCGATCCGTTCCGCCCAGGCGTTGATCCCGCCGCCGACATTGGTGGCGCCATCGTAGCCCTGCTCGCGCAGCCACATCGTGACCTTCATGCTCCGGTTGCCGGTGCGGCAGAGGACGGCGATCGTGCCTTCTTTCGGCAATTCGTGCAGACGGTCCGGCACGCTTCCCATGGGAATGTCGAGGCTGCCGGAGAGCGCGCTGATTTCCAGTTCGTGCGGCTCGCGTATGTCGAGCAAGGTATGGGTCTCGCCTTCCTCGCGCATGCGGCGGAGCTCTTCGATCGGAATTTCGAGCGGCACCTGGTCCATCGGCCTTTCCCGTCCGCCGATCAGATCTTGGAGATTTCGAAGGTCGACGGGGCGAACAGGTCCTCGGCGGCGAGCTTGCGGACCGACAACCCCTGGTCGTAGGAATAGCGCGTGATCGTCTCGATCTCGTGGGCGCACTCGGCGATCCCGTACCGCCAGTAATCCTCGCCCATGAACGCCCGGGTCTCCAGCGCCTCGGCCTCCACCCAGGGAAGCGTGACGTTGAGGGCCGCGATCTCGCGCACCTCTTCGAGCGCGATCGCCTTCGCCTTGAGCAGCGCCTTGTAGAGGCTTCCCGGCAGCCAGGGATATTGCTCGGCGAGCGACTTCTTGACCCCCATCAGGTGCATGATCGGGAACAGTTTGGTCTTCTGCCAATAGGCCCGCTCGACCGCGCGGTAGTCGGGGAACAGCCGGGCGATATTGGGCTTGCCCTCGAGGAAGCTCGACGGCGCGCGGGCGGTCATCAGCGCATCCAGCTCGCCGGCCTCGAACAACTCGACCAGGGTCTTGTCCTCGGGGATCGGCTGGAGATCGACGCCGTTGGTCAGCACCAGCGGGGTACGTTCGTCCCGCCCGGCCTCCTCCTGCCCTCCCGAGCGCCAGTGGATCTCGTTCGGCTTCACGCCGTACTCGTCTTCCATCATGCCGCGCATCCAGACAGGCGCGGTCATCTGGTATTCGGGCAGGCCGACCGTCTTGCCGCGCAAATCCTCCGGCTTCTCGATCCCCTTGTCGGTGCGGATATAGATCCCCGAATGACGGAACACGCGCGAGACGAAAGCGGGAATGCCGACGAACGGGCTCTCGTCGCGCGAGGTCACGATCATGAAGCTGGAGAACGAGAGCTCGCAGGCATCGAATTCCTGGAATCGGAAGGCGCGGAAGAACACCTCTTCCGGCTCCATCGGGATGAAGGTCACCTCGCAACCCTCGACCTCGACCCGACCGTCCTTGATCGCCGCGACCCGATCGTAATCGCCGCACGCGATGGTTAGCGGTACCTTGGCGACCATGGATGCCTCCCTGTCCTTGTCGTTGGCGCGAAACTAGCGTTACGGCGGCGGGCCCGCAATCGGTTCGCGCCACGGCCCTCTCAGACCTTGAACTCGGCCTGAACCTCGGGAGGAAACAGGTCTTCGGGCGCGATCTTGCGATGGCAAACGCCCTGCTCGAAGCCGTATTGCAGGAAGGCTTCGAGGGTCGTCCGGTTAGGTTCGATCCCGTAGGGGAAGAAGTCCTCGCCGAACAACTCACGAGCCTCCGCCGCGGCGTCGAAGCACCAGGCGAACGGAAACCGCGTCGCGGTGATTTCCTGGGCGCGCCGCATCGCGTTCGCTTTGGCCTCCTCGAACGCCTTGAGAAGGTTCATCGCGATCCAGCGATTGGCCTTGAAGGTATCCCCCCGAAGCGCGATCACGTGCATGATCGGGAAGATTCCGGTCTCCCGGTAATAGGCTTCCTCGATCTGGCGGTAGTTCGGGTAGAGGCGGACGATTTCGCCGCTTCCGTCCTCGGCCGCTTCGGGCGGATGCGCGCTCATCGCGACGTCGATGTCGCCGGCGAGCAGCATGTCGTTGAGACTGCGCTCCGGTTCCGGACGGTAGCGGATGCCGTCGGGAAGACGTAGCGCGACCTTTTCGACGCGGCCCGGCTGATTGACGCCGGCCTGGATCCACTCGATCTCCGTCAGAGGCACGCCCACCTGATGGGCCAGCCAGCCCCGCGTGTAGATCGAAGCGGTTTGCGCCCATTCCGGTATGCCGATCCGCTTCCCGGCGAGCTCCTCGGCGCCCTTCAGCGGACTGTCCGCCCGCACGTAGAGGGACGACTGGCGGAACACGCGCGAAGGAAAGACGGGAATGGCGGTAATCGATTCGTCGCCCTGCGACTTGAGGGAGACGTATTTTCCCATCGACATCTCCGAGACGTCCCATTCCCGGAACTTGGTGAAGCGGAAAAAAATCTCCTCGATGGTGAGGTTCAGGGAGTTGAGCTCTATCCCTTCCGCGGCGACCGCGCCCGAGACGAGGTCGTGGAAATGGTCGTACTCGCTGGCGGCGAAAGTCAGCTTCAGCGACGCCATCCTCAACCCGCCCTCGCCCGGTCGGCGGCGGCGCAGATGCCGTTCCAGTAGTTCTCCCAGACCATCAGATTGACCCGGCAGGCCTCGACCACGGCATCCTCCATGCGAAAGTCCGTCGCGTACTTGGCGACCGCGTTCCAGCCGATGTCGGAATGTTCCACATCGGCTTCTTCGTGAAGCTTGAAGAAGCTCAACTTTTCTTCGGCGATGCCCAGCGTTTCCCGCCAGCGTTTGCGTTCGAGCCCGAGCCACCCCATCTCGCGCAGCTCGCCCGCTCCGTAACCCGGCAGCGCGGAGCGCTCGGCGCAGGTGTTCGCGATCAACCCTTCCAGCCAATGCCGGTTGGTCATCAGCGCTTCCCATGCCAGCCAGCTCAGCCGGGTCGAGTCGAGCAGGGGCTCGGCGCGAATCTCCTCGCGGCTCAGCCCGAGGCAGGTGCCGAGGTCTTCGACAATCTCCCAGTGGGGCTGGCCGCCGCCATATTCGTGATCGCCTATGATTTCCTGCGAACAGGCGTGGATGATATCGAGCTTGACGTCCCACTCGGGGCAATTGGTCGCCACCCGGAGCTTCAGGACCGAATTGCGGAAGCGGGTGTTCTGGCGGTGCTGCATCACGAAGATGCGCGCGCGCTCCATCGTCACCTCTTCGTTGTAAATGCGAACGCGCTTGGCGAAATCGTCCACCACCTCGTCGAGACGTTCGATTACGTTTCTGGAACTCATGAAGTTACGCTCCTCGTCTGTGGGAAAGGCCGTGACCTGAATGACGCGAACAGCGGGATCAGGGCGCGCGCCAGAACCCGTCGCCCGATTCTATCCGCCCCCGCGCCATCTCTTCGACTATATCGCAAACCACGGTTGCGGCGTTGGTCTGGGCGGAGCGGTTCGACCACGCGAGATGGAGGGTTCGCGATATCCGCGGGCGGGAAATCCGGGCGGCGTGAAGTCGCCCGCTCCTCACCGCGTCCTGAACCGCGCCGATCGGCAGAATGGTTGCCCCGACCCCGGCTTCCACCAGTTCGCGCACGGTGGCGACGGAATCGACTTCGCAGGTAATCTGGATGGGGATGTTTCGCTCTTCGGCCGCCCGTTCGACCAGCATGCGCGTGCCATGCGGCTTGCTCGGCAGGATCAGAGGACGGTTCTTGAGCTTTGCCAGCGCGATCTTTTCCGCTCCGTCGATGCCGTCGTCGAGGGGTGAAATATAGAACAGGTCCTCGATCAGCAGCGCCCTGGTCTCGATCCCCTTGATTGCCGTCGGGTTGTAGGTGAAGCCGAGGTCGATGCGGCCCTCGTCGAGCCACTTCATCACTTCCTCGCTAAGCCCTTCGACGAGATTGAGGGCGATGCCCGGGAAAGCGGCGCTGCATTGCCGCACGATGCGGGTGGCGAGCAGCGCGCTGGCTGTCGGCGTGACGCCGAGCGCGAGCGGGCCGCGCGGCGGGCCCGCGAGGTCGATCACTTCCTGCTTGGCAAGCTCTATCTGGCGCAGGATCGCGTGTGCGTGCTTGAGCAGCGCATCCCCGGCTTCCGTCGTTCGTACCCCGCGGGAATGCCGCACCAGCAGCCTCGAGCCGAGCTCGTCCTCGAGCTTCCGCACCTGAAAACCCAGCGCCGGTTGCGCTACGCGGACCCGTTCGGCGGCCTTGGTGAAGCTCTTCGCCTGAACGACCTCCACGAAATAACGCAGCTGACGCACGTCCATCGTGCGGTCTCCAAGGACTCCGAACGCCTTTCAGGATACACGCCGCCGGAAAGATGACCATACCGCTTTGGACGGAATCGCGTCCGCGCCGGAAATTCTGTCGTGAAGGTCCGTCGCGGTTTCGGACCTGCGCCCGCTCGACCTATAGTCCGGACCATGAGTTGGAACGACCGGACGTCCCGAAAGAGGCGCTGAACCGCGATGCGCTATATCGCCGTCGGGCTCGCCTTCGGGTGCGGATGGGCCGCGATCCAGTACTTCCGCGGAGAAGTGACGGGGCCGTCCGCGCTCGCCGGTCCGGTCCTCCTGTGCGGTCTCTTCGGCGCGCTTCTTTGGGGGCTCCGCGCGGCGCTGATCCGACTTGTGGGTAGACGTCGCCGGTCCTGACCCTCAAATATCTGCGTAGGTGTGGGTCTCCGCCGCGGCGCCCGGATGTACGACGGCCCCGTTGACCGCGGACCCGACGGTCTGGGCGTAGCGCCAGAGCGCGCCGCTGTTGTGGTCGGTTCCGCGCGGCTTCCAGTTTGCCTTGCGAGCGTTCAGCTCCTCCTCGCTCAGCGCCACGTCCAGCCGGCCTTCCACGGCGTCGATGGAAATCATGTCGCCATCTTCGATCAGGCCGATGGGGCCGCCCACCGCGGCTTCCGGACCGACATGGCCGATGCAGAACCCGCGCGTGCCGCCGGAGAAGCGACCGTCGGTAATCAGCGCCACGCTCTCGCCGAGGCCCAGGCCGTAGAGCGCGGCGGTCGTCGAAAGCATCTCGCGCATTCCCGGCCCGCCGCGCGGACCTTCATAGCGGATGACGATGACCTCGCCCTCCTCGATCGCGCGCTTGACCACCGCGTCGAAAGCGTCTTCCTCGCAATCGAAAACCCGCGCCGGCCCCTCGAATTGCAGGCGCGCGAGCCCGGCGACCTTCACGATCGCGCCCTCCGGCGCCAGGCTGCCCTTCAGCCCGACAACGCCGCCTGTGGGCGATAGCGGGCTGGATACCCGGTAGAACACGTCCTGGTCCTCGGGGAACCGCACGTCGGCGTAGTTCTCGCGCAGAGTCTTGCCGGTCACGGTCAGGCAGCCGCCTTCGAGCAGCCCGGCGTCCAGCAGCTCCTTGATCACGACGCCGACGCCGCCGGCCTCGTACATCGCGCGCGCGGTATGCTTTCCGCCCGGCATCAGGTCGGCGATATACGGCGTGTGCTTGAAGATCTCCGCCACGTCGTCGAGCGTGTAGCGGATGCCTGCCTCGTTGGCGATCGCGGGCAAGTGCAGCCCGGCATTGGTCGACCCGCCGGTTGCCGCGACGACCTTCGCCGCGTTGTCGAGCGCCTCCCGGGTGACGACATCGCGCGGCCGGATCCCTTCCCGCAGCGCATGCATTGCCGCGCGGCCCGATGCCTCGACCATCGAATCGCGCGACTCGTAGGCCGCGGGCGCCCCCGCCGAGGCCGGCAGGGCAAGACCGATCGCCTCCGACACGCACGCCATCGTGTTGGCGGTGAATTGCCCGCCGCAGGAGCCGGCGCACGGGCACGCCGCGGCTTCGAGCTCGTCGAGATCGGCGTCGGACATCTTGCCCGCCGCGTGCTGCCCCACCCCTTCGAACACGTCGACGATGGTGACGTCGCGGCCGCGGAACCTGCCCGGCAGGATCGTCCCTCCGTAGACGAACACCGAGGGGACGTTGAGGCGTACCATCGCCATCATCATGCCCGGCAGGGACTTATCGCAGCCCGCAAGTCCGACCAGGGAGTCGTAGCAATGGCCGCGCATGGTGAGCTCCACCGAATCGGCGATGACTTCGCGGCTGACCAACGAGGACTTCATGCCGTCGTGGCCCATCGCGATACCGTCGGTGACGGTGATCGTCGCGAACTCGCGGGGCGTGCCGCCGGCGTCGGAAACGCCGCGCTTGGCGGCCTGCGCCTGGCGCGACAGCGAGATGTTGCACGGCGCCGCCTCGTTCCAGCAGGTCGCTACCCCGACGAGAGGCTGATGCACCTCCTCGTCGGTGAGGCCCATCGCGTAGAGGAAAGCGCGATGCGGCGCGCGCTCCGGACCCTCGGTCACATGGCGGCTGGGAAGCTTCGACTTGTCGAAGCCGTTCGGTGTCCCTCTTGCGGAATCCGGCATTTCTGTCCCCGGTCGGTGCGAAATCCGCCGCACCATAACCGGGGCCGGTTCGGGTGACTAGGCTGCCGCCAGACGATCTATGGCCTCGGAGAGCCTGTCCCTGGACTGTTGTAGATCGGCGAGGCGTTCGCGCTGTTCCTCGACCACTTCTTCCGGCGCGCGCGCGACGAAATTCTCGTTGCCGAGCTTGGCGTCTATCTTGCCGATTTCTCCGGCGAGCTTCTGGAGTTCCCTTTCGAGCCGCGACTTCTCCTGGTCGATGTCGATGACCTCGCCGATCGGGAGCGCGAACACGGCTTCGTCCACAACCGACTGCACCGCTCCCTTCGGAAGCGGCGCACTGCCGAGGTTCGTTATCCCGTCGAGCCGGGCGAGACGCCTCATCAGCGCCTCATGGCGTTCCAGCCTTTTTCCGGTGTCGGCACTCGCGCCCCGCACGATCAGTGCGAGTCTGGCGCCCGGCGGGACGTTTATCTCGGCGCGGACGGCACGGATCGTGGCGACCGCACGAACGACCCAGTCCATCTCCGCCTTCGCGTCCTCCCGCACCAGGGAAGGCGAAAGCTCCGGCCAGTGCCCGTCGATCAGCAGATGGCCGCGAGGCGCATCCCCCGGCGCCAAAGCCTCCCACAGCTCCTCGGTCACGAAGGGCATGATCGGATGCAGGAGATGGAGCAGCGCGTCCAGCGTCCATGCCATCGTGGCCCTGGTTTCCGCCTTCTCAACCTCGGTTCCGCCGTCGAAAATCGGCTTGGTGAATTCGATATACCAGTCGCAGAACGTGTTCCAGGTGAAGCGGTATAGCGCTTGCGCGGCCTCGTTGAAGCGGTAGGTCGAAATGGCCTCTTCCGCCTCCGATGCGGCAACCGCGACCTCGCCGACGATCCACCGGTTGACGGTAAGGGCTACCGCTTCCGGATCGAACGGTCCGCCGGGGGTGCACCCGTTCATCCGCGCGTATCGGGACGCATTCCAGATTTTGGTGACGAAGTTTCGATAACCGGCGATCCGGCCGGTGGAGAGCTTTATGTCGCGCCCCTGGGCTGCGAGCGCGGTCAGCGTGAAACGGAGCGCATCGGCCCCGTAGGTATCGATCAGCTCCAGCGGGTCGAGAACGTTGCCCTTGCTCTTCGACATCTTCTGGCCGCGCGCGTCGCGAACCAAAGCGTGGATGTAGACGGTCTCGAACGGGATCTCGCGCTGGAAGCGGAGCCCCATCATCGCCATCCGCGCGACCCAGAAGAAGATGATGTCAAACCCCGTCACCAGCACGCTTGTCGGGTAGTAGCGCTCGAGTTCCGCCGTCTCGTCCGGCCAGCCCAGGGTCGAGAACGGCCAGAGCGCGGAGGAGAACCAGGTGTCGAGCACGTCCGTGTCCTGGGACAGCTCCACATCCTCGCCGTAATGTTTCCGGGCCGCGGCTTGGGCTTCCTCTTCCGTCATCTCGACGAAGAACGTGCCGTCCGGTGCGAACCACGCCGGTATCCGGTGTCCCCACCAGATTTGCCGCGAGATGCACCAGGGCTGGATGTTCTTCATCCACTCGAAATACGTGTGCTCCCAGTGCTTCGGGACAAACCGGATACGGCCGCTTTCGACCGCCTCGATCGCCGGTCCGGCAAGGGTTTCGGCGTCGACGAACCATTGGTCGGTGAGCATCGGCTCGATGACCACGCCGGAACGGTCGCCATGCGGGACCGTCATCGGGTTGTCCTCGACCGACCGGATGAGGTCAGCCGCTTCGAGCTCTTCGAGAACCCTTTCGCGCGCGGCCTCGCGTGTCAGACCGCGAAGATGTGTGGGCACGTTTCCATTGAGATTGGCGTCTTCGTCGAAGATCGACACCATCTCAAGGCCGTGCCGCTGGCCCACCTCGAAATCGTTGAAGTCATGCGCGGGCGTGATCTTGACCGCGCCGGAACCTTTCTCGGGGTCGGAATAGGTGTCGGCGACGATGGGCAGCCGTCGGCCGACGATGGGCAGAACCGCGAACTTGCCCACGAGGTCGCTGTAGCGTTCGTCTTCCGGATGGACCGCGACGGCGGTGTCGCCAAGCATCGTCTCCGGCCGGGTGGTCGCGACGGTGATCGTCCGTCCCTCGCCGTCCTCGACGGGATAGGCGATGTACCAGAGCTTGCCCTTGATCTCGCGCTGCTCGACTTCGAGGTCCGAAATCGCGGTGTGGAGCTTGGGGTCCCAGTTGACCAACCGCTTGTCGCGATAGATCAGGCCCTCCTTGTAGAGCCGGACGAAGACCGTGCGGACCGCGCGGGACAGGCCGTCGTCCATGGTGAAACGCTCGCGGCTCCAGTCGCAGGACGCGCCGAGCCGGCGCAGCTGGCCGGTGATGGTGCCGCCCGATTCCGCCTTCCAGTCCCAGACCCGCCGGATGAACGCCTCGCGGCCGAGATCGTGGCGGGTCTTTCCCTCGGCCTCGAGCTGACGCTCGACCACCATCTGGGTCGCGATCCCCGCATGATCGGTCCCCGGCTGCCAGAGCGCGTCCCTGCCCTTCATACGGGCAAAGCGGATCAGGATATCCTGCAGCGTGTTGTTGAGCGCGTGCCCCATATGGAGGCTGCCCGTGACATTGGGCGGCGGAATGACGATCGAATAGGGAGCGCCTGCCTTGTCCGGACCGGAAGCCCGGCCGCAGGCAAACGCTCCCGCCGACTCCCACCGCGCATAAATGCGCTCTTCGACTTCGGCAGGCCGATAGGTCTTGTCCATTGGCGTCTTGTAAGGCTTGGGAAACGCGGGGCCGGTTCAGCGGCCGGCGGCGGTTTCTCCCTGGCGGGACATGCGCTCGATCTCGCGCTGCACGAGGCGCTCGACGATGCCGGGAAGGTTTGCGTCCAGCCAATCCTTGATCATCGGACGCATGATTTCCTTCGCCGCCTCCTCGATCGTCTTGCCACCTCTTTCCTCGTTCTGTTCCCGAAGTTCGGCGATGCTCTCGGCGAGCGCGGCGAATGCGGCCGCCGAAGCGGTTTCCGTGTCCTCCGTGGTCAGGGTCGGCTTTGGCTCGTCCGCGGAACCTCCGACCACCGTCGCTCCCGTCTCCGTGTCCACCACCGAGCCGTCCTCCCTGATTTCTTGCGTCAACTCCAGGATCTCAGATGCGTCTTCGTGCGCCTGCTGCTGCGGCTCTCCGGCGGCCGCGCCTTCCTCGACGGCTTGCCGTATCGATTCGAGAATTTCTTCCGTCGAGGGTTCGTCGCGAGGCGTGTTTTCGTTCATGGTCTTTTCCGTGAACCCGGTCCGACGGCCGCCCCGTCAGTCCGGGATATCGAGGCCGAACAAGCGCTCCCGGGTCTTGCGGTAATTCTCGCGGGGATCGTAGAGCGGGACATCGAGCTCCAGGCTACCCGCCGTCAGCTTCGCGACCGCCGAACGCAGCGCGTAGGTCGCGACGACGAGATCGCGGCGCGCCCGCACCAGGCCGACCCGGGCATCGAGAAGCTCCTGCTCCGCGTCCAGCACATCCAGCACGGTGCGGGATCCGACCAGGGCTTCCTGCTCGACGCCTTCGAGAGCGATTCGCGCCGCCCGCACGGCTTCGGTGAACGCCGCGATCCCGGCTTCGGCGGTCTTGTAGTCTTCCCATCTCTGCGTCGCGGTCGTCGCCGCGGCTCGGACCGCCTGGAGGAACTCGTTGCGGCGCTGGACGACCGTGTGCTTGGCCGCGCGAACCCGCGACGACACCGCGCCCGACTGGTAAAGCGGCACGGTCAACCGCCCGGTCAATTCCAGCCTGTCGGTTTCGACGTTCGAATCGTCCAGTTCCAGAGCCCGGTTGACCTGACCCGATACGCTCACGGTCGGTCGAAGCTCGCCGGTAATTTCAGCCACCCGATGCTTCGCCGCGCGCTCGCCGTGTCGTGCCCGAATAACGGCGAAGCTGTCGGAACGCGCTTGGGTAACCGCGTCTTTCTCGGTTTTCGGGAGGGCCGAGAGCGGTTCGACATTCTCAAGCTCGTCTGCCGCCACACCCACGATGTTGAGGAACGTCGCCCGGGAGTCCGTCAGACTGCCGCGGGACCTGATCAGATCGGCGGTAGCGCGTGACAGCCTCGACCGGGCCAGCGCCACATCGGTGCGCGTGACCTCGCCGACGCGGAAGCGGTCGCTGGTGGCTTCGAGCTGGCGCTTGAGCACGCGCTCGTTGTTGGTGTTGAGTTCGACGACGGCCTGGTCGCGAACCACGTCGACATAGGCGACGAGAGCGGACAGCAGCACATCCTGCTCGACCGAGGAAAGCCGCGCGCGGTCCGCGAGAATGTCCTCCTCGGCGCGGAGCAGCTGCGCGTCGTTGCGGCCGCCGCGATAGACGTTCTGGGTTACCGTGAGGCTGGCCTGGAGCGGATGGGACATATCGCCCTCCCGGTCGCCCCGGTTCGGCGGCATGGTGCGGTTGTATCGGGTATGCCTGGAGGATGCCGAGCCTTCCACGACAACCCGCGGCCGCCAGTTGGCGAGCGCCTGGCTGACCTGCTCGTCGCGCCCCCGCACGCGCGCGCGCTCCGCGGCGAGTTGGGGGCTGTTTCGGTATGCCAGGGCCAGCGCCTCCTCGATCGTCAGCGCGCCTGCCGGCGAAGCGATCGCGGCGCCCAGAACGACGACAAGCGCGCCGGTCGGCAGGGTCGGCTTGGGTATCCTGCATGCTGCCAAAGTCATAGTACGAACCGTTCCGTCTCTTCGAACCCGGGAAGCGGACGCGTGTTGGCGTCGAATGCGACGCGACAGGGTACTTGTCCGGCGCCGCGCGTAGCGCACATCGCACGTCCCGGACCGGGGCCCTCGGCAACCACCGCGGCCAAGCGGCCGCCATCCGCAAGCTGATCGGTGAGTGCCGCTTCTATCCGGGGCACCGCTCCGCCCAGCAGAATGGCGTTGTAGGGCGCCTGGTCAGGATAGCCCTGCTCCAACGGCCCGTCGACGACTATCACGTTGTCGATATCCGACTCGGCAAGGTTACGCCGCGCCATTTCGGCCAGACCGGTATCGCATTCCAGCGCAACGACCGTGGAACAGAGCCTGGAAAGAACGGCGCTCGAATATCCGGTGCCACAGCCGATATCGAGGACGATGTCGTTTGGCCGCGGCGAGAGCAACTGCGCGAGCCGGGCGAACACCATCGGTTCCATCACGAAGCGCCCGCCTTCCAGCGGCAGGTCTTCGTCGACATACGCGACCGAAGCGAGACGATCGGGGACGAAGCGTTCCCGGGGAATCTCCAACAAGGCCGCGATCAGGGCAGGATCGTCCACCCTGTTGGTGCGCAGCTGGCTGTCGACCATGGATCGCCGCTGGGTGGCAAACTGCGCCATCCTGCCTCCTCCAGATCCTCGCGCGGTCGCTATCGATTTCGGTTCCGCACTACGCGGGCAGGGGATCTCTGCCCCCTCGTCCTATACAAATTCCTCGCCACCGACACAACGCCCGCGCCGCCGTTCCCCTTCCTCCCGGAATGGCGTAAAAGGACGCGGACACGCTCCGGCCCGGTGGGAGAGTGGCTATCCAGCGGACTGCAAATCCGTTTACAGCGGTTCGAATCCGCTCCGGGCCTCCAGCGCGTCCCGGCATGTGATCAGGTTCGCATTTGACTCGTCCCGTTCTATAGTCCGTGTCCGCGCTATCAACCCACGGAGCCGACGCCATGACCGCCGCGCAGCGCATAGCCCGGGTCGGATCGCTCGAAAACCTTTATGCCGAACTCGGCGGCATGGAGATGACGGCGGGCTGGATCGACCGGGACGAGCCGATCCTGTGGCGCGAGCCGGATACCGGTTTCCGGCCGCAGCACTGGCGCTACGCGCTTTGCAAGCCGGCCCTGGACGCCGCCGGACGGCTGATCAACACCGAGCTCGCCGAGCGCCGCAACCTGGTCATGCGCAACCCCGCCGATCCGGACGGCATCGCGACCACGCGCACGCTGGTCTCGGCCTACCAGATGATCCTGCCCGGCGAGAAGGCGCGATCGCACCGCCACGCCCCGCATGCGCTCCGTGTCATCCTCGACGCCAAGGGCGCCTATTCGACGGTCGACGGGATCAAGACCCCGATGGATACCGGCGACATCGTGCTCACGCCCGGATGGCAATGGCACGGCCACGGCCATGACGGGGACGAGCCGGCCTACTGGTTCGACGGGCTCGACGTGCCCCTGGTGCACCTGCTGGAGCCGATGTTCGTCGAGGATCACCCGGACGGTTTCGAGGAGGTCGAGTTGGTGACCGAGGATTCGCCGCTCCGCTTCTCCTGGGACGGGTTGCAGAAGGCGCTCGACGACGCCGAGCCCGACCCGGAAGGCGTCGAGGGTACGCGTATTCGTCTCGATGCGCCGGATATGCCGACGATGGCGCTCGACGTCCACCGTTTCGACGCCGGCGATGAGACCCGTCCGGTGCGGACCACGACCAATGCGATCTACTGCGTCATGCAGGGGCGTGGCACCACGACCATCGACGGCGAGCCGATCTCGTGGGAGCGCGGCGACACCTTCGCGGGGCCGATGTGGCGGAGCGTCGCGCACAGGATCGAGGAGGACGCGGTCGTCTTCCGGATGAGCGACGAGCCGCTGATGACGTTCGCCAAGTACTACCGCCGCGAGTTGGTCTGAGCGTCCTTCGATACGCGGCTTCGCCGCTACTCAGGATGAGGATGGGTAGTAGGCAACCCAAAACCCTCCCTCATCCTGAGTAGCCCCCGAAGGGGGCGTATCGAAGGACGCTCAGTCCGGCGTTCCGCGCCGGTCGATAAACCGGTTCTGCTTCACCGCGCCCGCGAACTCGCGTTCGAGCGTTCCGGGCTCGATGACCCCGACCTCCGGCGAGAGCTCGAAGGTCTCCTTGACCGATCGAGTCAGCGCGGCAACCGTGGCATCGGCGTTCGTACCGGCCGCGACCTCGATAGAGATACGCAACGCATCCAGGGAGTCGGTCTCCACCGCCTCGATCTTGAAATCGGTGATCGCCCGTTCGCGATACAGGAAATCCTCGATATCCGCCTGGTTGATGTTGATGCCGCGTACCTTGAAGAACCCGGCGGTGCGTGCGGCGTGGCGGATCATCGGGAAGACCCCGAACGGCCCGTCGGTCTCGCCGCGATCCACGAAGCGGACATAATCGCCGGTTTCCCAGCGGAGAAACGGCGTGACCGTATTGTTCCAGAGCGGCGTCACCACCAGGAGCCCCATCTCGCCGTCCGGCACGGGACGTTTGGTCTCCGCGTCGACCACCTCGACGAAGTACTGATCCGTCCAGATATGCATGCCGTCGTGGCGGTCGGACTCGCTCGCCATCGCCGAGCCCTCGGTGATCCCGAACTGGTCGTAGAGCTCGGCGCCCCACAGACGTTCCAGCCGCTCTCGCTTGCCCGGCGAGACCGGCTCGGCGGCCGTGAGGATCTTCTTCACCGAACCCGCCGCGAGGTCGATGCCGAGGCGTTCGGCGTGTTGGGCAAGCTGGAGCGCATAGCTCGCCATGCCGGCGATCACGGTGGGGCGCAGTGTCTGGATCAGCTCGATCTGCAGCGCGGTCGGCGTGCTGTTGCCCGATCCGCAGGTCACGACCCCCGCGCCGAGCTGCTGCGCGGCGCGCGCATAGCAAAGGCCGACCGGGTGGATGCCGAGCGGAAAGCAGACATGGACGAGATCGCCCGGCCCGCAGCCGGCCGCCGTCTGGAGGCGCCGGAACCCTTCCATGGCATGGCGCATGTCCACCGCCGAGCGGGGATAGAACAGGGGCTTTCCGGTGACGCCGCCGGAACGCCAGTATTCCACCACCGCGTCGCGGCCGGCGATGCAGAAATCCTCGTGGAAAGTCTCCGGCGGCAACCGCCGCAGCTCGTCCTTGGTAAGGACCGGGATGCGGTTCCATTCCTCGGGATCGTCGAGCCGGGAAACGTCGATGTCGTCGAGGCGGCCGGCAAGGAAGCGCGAGCGTTTCGCGCGTTCGACAGCGATCGGCAGCCGTTCGCGCCAGATCGCCTCGATCCCGTCGCGCGAGCGCGGCAGCGGCAGGGGATATTCCGGCTCCGCCATTTCCCTCTCCTAAGCGTCGCCGAGCGCGCGGGCCTGCTCGCGCAGCACGAATTTCTGGACCTTGCCGGTCGAGGTCTTGGGAAGATCGCAGAACACGACCGTCTTCGGCGCCTTGAAACGCGCGAGATTGTCGCGGCAGAAGGCGATGATCTCCGCCTCGCTCGCGCTCTCGCCCTCCTTCAGGGTGACGAAGGCGCAGGGGGTTTCTCCCCACTTGTCGTCCGGGCGCGCGGTGACCGCGGCTTCCAGGACCGCCGGATGGCGGTACAGCACGCCTTCCACTTCGATGCTGGAGATGTTTTCTCCACCCGAGATGATGATGTCCTTGGACCGGTCCTTGAGCTCCACGTAACCGTCCTCGTGCCACACGCCGAGGTCGCCGGAGTGGAACCACCCGCCGGCGAACGCCTCTTCCGTCGCCCGCGGGTTCTTGAGATAGCCCTTCATCACGATGTTGCCGCGATGGAAGACCTCGCCCATGGTCTCGCCGTCCTTCGGCACCGGCTCCAGCGTCGTCTCGTCGGCGACCATGATGCCTTCCTGCACGGGATAGGCGACGCCCTGGCGCGCCTTGAGACCCGCTTGCCGGGCCGTCGGAAGGCCGTCCCAATCGGTATGCCAGGCGCACACCACGTCCGGACCGTAGGTCTCGGTGAGGCCATAGACATGGGTGATGCGGAAGCCCGCCGTTTCCATCGCCTCGATGACCGTCGCCGGCGGCGGAGCGCCGGCGGTCATCGCCTCCACCCGGCGGGGCAGCGGCCGCTTCTCGGATTCCGGCGCGTTGGCCAGCATGTTGAGCACGATGGGCGCGCCGCAGAAATGGGTCACTCCGTCCTCGGCGATAGCCCGGTAGATCGGCTCCGCCTCGACCCGCCGCAGGCAGACATGGGTGCCGGCCAGCGCGGTGATCGTCCACGGAAAGCACCAGCCGTTGCAGTGGAACATCGGCAGGGTCCAGAGATAGACCGGATGCGGCGGGATCGCCTGCGCCATCTGGTTGCCGATCGCGTTCAGGTAGGCGCCGCGGTGGTGGTAGACGACGCCCTTGGGGTTGCCGGTCGTGCCCGAGGTGTAATTGAGGGCGATCGCGTCCCACTCGTCTTCCGGGGGCTTCCAGGCAAACTCGGGATCGCCGGAGGCAATGAAGTCTTCGTATTCGATATCGCCGATCGACTCGCCGTCGCCCGCCGCCGGATCGTCGATGTCGACCACATGGGGGCGCCTCTCCAGACGGCCGAGGGCGTCGGCGACGACCGGCGAGAACTCACGGTCGGTCAGCAGCACCCTGGCCTCGCCGTGGCCGAGAATGAAGGCGACGGTCTCCGCGTCCAGCCGGATGTTGATGGTGTTGAGGACCGCGCCGATCATCGGCACGCCGAAATGGGCCTCGAATATCGCCGGCACGTTGGGCGCGAAGACGGCGACGGTGTCTCCCTTTCCGATGCCGCGTCTCGAGAGAGCCGATGCGAGCGACCGGCACCTGCGTTCGGTCTCCCGCCAATTGAAACGCCGTTCGCCATGTATTACCGCGGCCCGGTCGGGATAGACGGCGGCCGTCCGATTGAGAAAGCTGAGCGGTGTCAGCGGGGCGAAATTGGCGGCATTCCTTTCCAGGCCGCTGTCGTATTGATTGCCGCGACGCGAACCGCGATCCGACATGTCCGACCTCCCGAAGAATGGCGACGGTCGAGAGAATAGGCCGGGGTACGGAGGACGCAACCGGGCCCGCCGGAAGGAAGCCGAATCAGGGCCGGGCTATTTCGGCGCGGCCTCGTCTTTGTTCTCTTTCTCGTCTTCCTCGTTCACGGACTTCTTGAACAGAGTCCCGACCGCTTCGGCGCCGGAGGCGACGGTCGAGGCGACGGTCGAGCCCACGGCCGCAATGCCGCCGCACCCGGAGAGGGCCAGAGCGGCCGCCAGAGCCGCACAACAAGATGTCAACCGGAACGTGTCGGCGCTCGACCTGACGATCCTGTCCATGTTTCCTCCATCGAGGGAATGGACTATAGACCGAATCGTTTGCCGCGGGCTCGGATTGGGACGGGGTTCCCTCAGTCGCCCGATTGGAAGGAGAACCGAAACGAATCGCCCCTGCTTTCCACCCTGCCGCCCGTCGGCGCCGGAAAGTGCGCCGGCAGCACCAGCACGCCGCCATCGGCGTGGCGTTCGAGGAAGATCCGCCGCGTGAGACGAGACTGCTCCGGGTCGACGCAGAAGCAACTGCTCAGCGCTGGCTCCGCGCATTGCAGGGCGTGGTGCATCATGTCGCCGGTCATCACAGCTTCCGCGCCGCCGTCCCTGATACGAACGCAGACATGGCCCGGCGTATGGCCGCGCGAGGGCTCAAGCCGTACCCACGCGTCGATCTCGTGGTCGCCGGACACGAAATCGACCTGGCCCGCTTCGATCACGGGCAGGATGCTGTCCTCGTAGAACGGATCGTCGGTGAACCGCTCGGTTTCGTATTCGGCCCGCCAGAACTCCCACTCCTCGCGGTCGAACAAATACCGCGCGTTGGGGAATGTCGGCACCCAGCGGCCGTCGAGCAGGCGCGTGTTCCAGCCGACATGATCGACATGAAGATGGGTGCAGAGCACGTAGTTCACCGCCTCCGGCGTCACCCCCGCCGCCGCGAGGTTTTCGAGATAGGGCCAGCTCTTATGGTGGTATCGCACCTTTCCGGGCCGTTCCCGGTCGTTGCCGCTACAGGTGTCGACCAGGATCAGGCTTTGCGGCGTGCGGATGACGAAGCTGTGGAAGGAGATGACCAGCATCCCCGTCTTCGGGTCCAGGAGTGTCGGTTCCAGCCATTCCCGGTGCCGGGCGAGAATTTCGTCCGTGACCGTCGGCAACAGCGTCGCCGGGGGAGTCAACGGTTGCTGGAACTCGACCACCCGGTCGATGCGGACATTCCCGACGGACCATCCTTCGGTCATTCGCCGACGATCACCAGCTTGCTGTCAGCGGCTTTTTCCCGCATGGGGATCAGCTTCTGGTACGAGGGCGCGTCGTACCAGGCCCTGAGCGCGGTCATGGACTCGAACTCGACGACGACCAGCCGCTCCGGTTCCCAATCTCCCTCGAGCCGCGCGCCGGGCCCCATCGCCACGACCTTTCCGCCCGCGGCTTCGGTATCCGCAACCGCCAGCGCGACGTATTCCTTGAGCAGATCCGGGTCCCTGACATTGCGTGTCTCCGCGATCAGGTAAGCCGCCATCGAATCGTTCTCCCGTTCGTTCGGAGTACAGCGCGAACGGCGCCGCGCCCCGGCGGCGCCGATACGAACACGCTTGTCGGCGGTCCCGCGTCAGGCGTCGACCGGCGCCTTCCCGGCCATGAGTTCCTCCATCGTCCCGCCCTTGGCGGGACCGTCGTAATAGACGTTGGGCGTTTCGAACATCACCAGCATCAGCGCGCCGTTGGGCGAGGTCGCGACATGCCGGTTGCCGGGCGGCCGCCAGACATACTGACCCGGTCCGCAGACGCCGTCATGGTCCTCGAGCGTACCCTCCAGAATGTAGCTTTGCTCGAGCCCGGTATGCTCGTGATCGGGAATCGTGGCGCCCGGCTCCATCTTCACCAGCATGGTCCGGACTCCGCCGTTCTCGTCCTGCAAGAGGATCTTGGCGGAAACGCCCTCGAACGGCGATTGCTGCCATTCCAGTGAGTCGACGTCGACGTAACGCGACGCGAGTTCGTCGATTCCCGCGTGAGCGTCGGTGTTGGGTGTCTGCACGGTCTTTCCTCCCAGTAGATCCTGTCGAAATCCTCGACCCCGCGGGATGAGATGTCAATGAACGCGCCGCTCGGGAGCCGCGAGCAATTCTATCGTCCCACGGCCGCTCGATCGCGGTAGAAATTGCCGGCGCCGATCCTGTAAGGCGGCACATCCGGGTCGAAGTGGACCCCGATGGGATCGCGGTCCTCGCGAACCAGTTGAATCTGCTCGCGCAACCGGCGGCGGAGCATCGCAACGCCGGTGTCGCTCGACGCCAGCCGCTCCTCGCTGTGGAGGGTTATGGGTCCCTGTCCTTTCTGGATCTCCCAGTCGCCGGGGGTGCGCCAGCGTTCCTCTTCTGTCATCTCCGACCACCTGGTCTCCAGGACCGGCGCGGTCACCAGGGGCACGCCCTCGAAGTCGAGCGGCGTGCGGGTGATATGGAACGTCCGGTGATGGGTGTCGTCGACCGGGACCAGCCAGCCCATGCTCTCCGCAACGCCGTGGCTCAGCTGGATGTTCGGGACGCTGCGCAGGCTCGGGAACATGACATGGGTGATCCGGTCCATTTCCTGCCCGTCCCCGAACTTGCGGTGAGCCGAGTACTGCATCCCGAGCGGCGTGTATTCCCATTCGACGTCCGGCATTAAGGCCATGTCCGGGTTGAACTGCGGTCCGGAGAACGCGGTGTGCAGGATCACGACGTGAAACGGGTCCATCGTGTTTTCCCAGTCCTGCAGCCAGTTCCACGGGATCAGCTCTTCCGTCTCGTCGCCTCCGACGCTGAAGCTCGCGGCGTCCGGCACGATCTTCTCGTTTTCGGAAAGATCCTCGAAAGGCGCCCAGCGCGGCAGGAGCGGTTTTTTCTCCGGCGGCCCCAGATAGGCGAACACGAGCCCGTAGCGCTCCTCCACCGGGTACCAGGGCTGGCGGCAGCGCGCCCGGAACGCCGGCCTGTCCTCCTCGCAGGGCTGGTCGAGGCAGCGGCCCTCGGCGTCGAACAGCCAGCCGTGATAGGGGCAGCGGATGCCCGCCTTCTCGACCTTGGCGAAGGACATCGGCGCACCGCGATGGATGCAGCGCGGGGTAACGAGACCGGGCCGGCCGCGAAGGTCCCGAAACAGGATCAGGTCCTCGCCCAACACGCGGATTTCGCGCGGCCTTTCTCCCAGACGGTCCGATAATTCCACGGGGTGCCAGTAGCGGCGCATCAACTCGCCGCAAGGCGTGCCGGGTCCGACCTCCGTGATTTCGGGATCGTGCGTCTGCGTCCCGCGTCCGTACGCTGTCCCCGTGTCCGTCGTCCCTGTCGACTCCGTCATTTGCAAGGCCTCTTCCGCGAATCCGCGATTTCCAGTGTCCGGATCGGGCAGCGTTCGTTCAACCTTCCCCCGGAGAACCCGTTCGTTTCCTGCTGCAATGGACTCGTTCTGTAGCGTGTCCGTTCTTGTTTGAACCTCGGCGATCCTCGCGTCGGCCTCTCCTCTGCGCCGTCATGCCCGTGTGTGGACGCCCCCGTTGATGCAAGCATTTTCTTTGGTGGGTTGGGCCTGCGGTCAGGTACTTCCGTGTGTCCGGCCTCTCGCTGCGGCATGGGTTCGCCGCGGGCCTGTATGGAGATGCGCGGATCGGGTCCAAATCGGACTTCCGTGCTCGCGTGCACGCCGCACATGACTGGTTTTCCCGATCCCGTCTCGTCGACCATGTGCCCTTACCCGATCCTCCGTCCTGCCCGCATCCCCGACGGTCTCCCGCGCGTCCCCGCCCGCTCAGACGGCGGTGGGAGCCCGGTAGACCTCCTTGTTCACCATCACCGCCCAGGCGATGCGCGCCATCCGGTTGGCCAGCGCCACCGCCACGACCATCCTCGGCTTGCGCGCCAGCATCCGGGCGAGCCAGGGATCGCCGGTCTCGCCCCGCCGGCAGGCCCAGCGCACCTGCGCCATGGCGCCGCAGACCAGCAGCCGCCTGAGGTCGCGTTGACCCATCTTCGATATCCTGCCCAGCCGGGGCTTGCCCCCGGTGCTGTGCTGGCGTGGCACCAGCCCGAGCCAGGCGGCGAAGTCGCGCCCGCACCGGAAGCTCTCCATCGGCGGTGCGAAGGCCTGAATCGCCATCGCGCAGATCGGCCCGACGCCCGGGATCGTCATCAGCCGCACCGCGTCCGCGTCCCGGCGCGCGTGGACGTGGATCTCCTTCTCCAGGCCGGCGATCTTCGCATCGAGGCCCGCAATCTGCTCAAGCAGAAGGGTGCCCAGCTCGCATACCGGCGCCGGAAGAGCGGAACCCGGCTCCTCCAGCGCCGCCGCCAGACGAGCGACATGAGCTCTCCCCTGCGGGGCTACGATGCCGAACTCCGCCAGATGCCCCCGCAGCGCGTTGATCGTCTGCGTGCGCTGGCGCACCAGAAGATCGCGCGTGCGGAACAGCATCGCTCTCGCCTGCTGTTCCTCCCCCTTCACAGCAACCAAGCGCATGCTCGGCCGCAGACCCGCCTCGCAGATCGCCTCCGCGTCCGTCGCGTCGTTCTTCTGGCGCTTCACGAACGGCTTCACGTAGAGCGGCGGGATCAGCCGCACCGCGTGGCCGAGCTTCATGATCTCCCGGCCCCAGTAGTGCGCGCTCGCGCACGCCTCCATCGCCACCACACAGCGCGGCAGAGAGGCGAGGAAGGCCAGAAGCTTCCCCCGCCTCAGTGTCTTGCGGAAGGCGACCGAGCCGTCCGCCCCCGCCCCATGCAGCTGAAAGCTGCGCTTCGCCAGATCGATCCCGATGATGCTAACCTCGCCCATGGATGCCTCCTCCCTCAGGTCGTGAGCCACAGACACAACCTTGGCACATCGCGATGCCGTCGGGAGGGGGCGTCCACCCCATCGGACTTGTTCCACTGCTGTCCGGTTCAGCTTCGGGATGGGCTCCGTGCCCATGGGCGAGACCATCCCCGCCCTCCGCTGTCACCCCGGAACAAGTCCGGGGTGACAGCGGAGGGCAAGGACGGAAGGCGCGGGCGCGCCGCGATCCGTGTCCCGACGCGGCCGATGGGCCGGAAACCCGCCTGTACCAAAGCCTTGCACCCGGCCCAGCCCATCTAAACCGGACAGCATTGGAACAAGTCCGGGCATGACGGGGAAGGTTCAGCCATGACGAGGAGCGATTCAATCTGAAACGGACAAGCTCTAGAATAAGGGCCGACGCTCAACCCATCGAGGCTTCGACGATGACCCTGATACGACCCGCGATCGACGGTCTGGCACCGCGCTTCGTCGGCGGAACGCTCGAAATCCCCGTCTGGCACGCGCGCGGCGGTACCTCGACCGGCATCGTACTCCTTGCCGGGCACTTGCCGCGCTCGACGGCGCTTCGCGAAGAGGTGATCCGCAACGTCATGGGGGTGCCGCTCTCCGGCGAGGAACCGGGCAACCGACAGATCACCGGTCTCGGCCGCGGCATCACGACCAGCAACAAGGTGTTCATCCTCGATGCCTCGGACCGGCCGGGGTTCGACCTCGAAAGTACCCTCGCCCAGCTCGCGGCCGGCAAGTCGGCGATAGACTGGAGCGTGAATTGCGGCAACATGTCGGCGTCCCTCCCCCTCGTTGCCTTCGAAGCCGGACTCGCCAGGCCGGAGCCGGGACGCAACACCCTCCGCATCCTCAACACCAATACCGGGATCGCCGCCGATGCGACGATCGGGATGCCGGGTCCCGGAGCGCCACTCGATCCCGACACCGAAATGCCCGGGGTGATCGGACGCTGGCCCGGCGTTGCGCTCTCGCTGGTCGATCCGGTCGGATCGAAGACCGGCAAGCTTTTTCCGACTGGCGCCCGGCGGGACACGATCCTGGGCGTCGAAGTGTCTTGCCTCGACTTCGCGATGCCGATGGTGATCGCGCGCGCGGAAGATTTCGGCTGTCTGGCGGACGAGGCGCCGGAGGCGCTGGAGCAGGATGAGAAACTCCGGGCGAGAATGCAGCCGATCTGGATCGCCGCCGGCCTCGCCATGGAGCTGGAGCGCGACGGACGCCCGATGACCGCGGAAGAGCTCGCGGTCAGCGAAACGGTGCCCAAGATGTGCCTCATCGCACCTCCGACGGCAGCCGAGGCGGAAAAGGGGGCCCATGTACGGGCGCGCTATTTCACGCCCCAGACCTGCCACCGGTCGATGGCGGTAACCGGCGGGTCCTGCCTCGCGGCGGCCTCCCTGATTCCCGGCACCGTCGCGCATGACATGGCGACCGGGCTGGACGCCCTCGCTCCGGAACCGCAGGAGCGCGAGGTCGGGATCGGCAACCCGGCGGGCGTTCTGAGAGCTGTGATCGACGGCAAGAGTTGCGGCGACGAGATCGCGATCTCCAGCGCGGCCTATATGCGGAGCGCCCAGATCCTGATTCGCGGCCACACGCCGATCTACCACGCCTCGCCCGAGCTGATCGCGCATTACCGGGGCCGTGTCGCGGAGGCCGCGGAGTAAGCCGCGGGCACGATGCCGAGGCTGACAATCTCGCTTGCGATTGCTATATAGCGGGCCAGCACCGCAGGGGTGCGATTCCCCGGTAGCTCAGTTGGTAGAGCGGGTGGCTGTTAACCACCATGTCGCTGGTTCGAGTCCGGCCCGGGGAGCCAGTTCCTCA
Source organism: Alphaproteobacteria bacterium (assembly GCA_965202835.1). Taxonomy (GTDB): domain Bacteria; phylum Pseudomonadota; class Alphaproteobacteria; order MPNO01; family MPNO01; genus MPNO01. Next base: position 1,389,640 of record CBDBCA010000006.1, read on the forward strand.
AAAGGGGGGTTGTAAATCAATGGTTTACGCCCCCCTTTTGTCCAACCGTTCGCCAGGGTTGGACACATTCGGTCCCGTTTCGGCCCCAGCTTCGCCATGCCGGAGCCCGCCGGCGTGGGCCGGTTCGCCTTCGCGACATAGCGCTTGCCACCTTCAATGATTGTTGACAGGCCGGCCGGGAATGCGAGGCTGGCTTCGCCATGGAGAACGGCGGCACAAGATCGCGTAGCGGCGCGACCGGCCCCGACGACTCTGCGCATCTGCTGCACCTGATCGCGACCCTGTCGCGCGAGCTCCGTTCCGCGCGCGATACCCCGCGCGTTTCCCTTGAGAGCAGGCTGGGCGAGGATCTCGGTTTGGACAGCCTGGGGCGCGCCGAGCTGCTGCGGCGCATCGAGCGGACGTTCTCGGTCAACCTTCCCGGATCGACGCTGGCGGAAGCGGAAACCCCGGCCGATCTCTGGCGCGCGATGGAAGCGGCCGGCGCGCGGCGCGCGACTCCGCCGCCCCTGGCGGATGCGGTCCCGGGTCCGGTCGAATCGATACGGAGCGCCGCGAAGACCCTGACGGAGGTGCTCGACTGGCACGCCGAAGCGCATCCCGAGCGCGTCCACGCCTGGCTCAGGGAACGGGAAGACCATGTCGAGACCGTCAGCTACGCGCGGCTCCGCGAGACGGCTCTGGCGGTCTCCGGCGGCATCCTCGATGCCGGAGTAATGCCGGGCGCCCGCGTCGCGTTGATGCTGCCCACCTGCGCCGGGTTTCTTCACGCCTTCTTCGGGATCCTCTACGCCGGATGCGTGCCGGTTCCGATCTATCCTCCGGCGCGGCCTTCGCAGCTCGCCGATCATCTGCGCCGTCAGGCCGCGATACTCGCCAACGCGGGGGCCGAATGTCTGATCACCGTCCCGGAGGCGCGGGTTCTCGCGACATTCCTGCGTTCGCAGGTCGCGAGTCTTCGCGCCATCGAGACCGTCGAGGGACTCCGCGGACGCGGCAGGCCTGAGGCCGCCTCCAGGCCCGACGCGGGAGATGTCGCCTTTCTTCAGTACACCTCCGGCAGCACCGGCGATCCGAAGGGCGTGGTGCTGAGCCACGCCAACCTGCTGGCCAACATTCGCGCCATGGGCCGGGCGATGGAGGTCGAGCCCGGCCGCGACGTCTTCGTGAGCTGGCTTCCGCTCTACCACGACATGGGCCTGATCGGCGCGTGGCTCGGCAGCCTCCATTTCGCGGTGCCCGTTTCGATCACCTCCCCGCTCGTCTTCCTGGCGCGTCCGGAGAGCTGGCTGTGGGAGATCCACGCCCGGCGGGCGACGCTCTCGGGCGCGCCCAACTTCGCCTTCGACCTGTGCGTCGGGCGGATCGACGACGCCGCGATCGAGGGCCTCGACCTGAGTACGGCCCGTATCGTGGTCAACGGGGCGGAGCCGGTGCGGGCCGCGTCGGTGCGGGCGTTCTGCGAGCGCTTCGCGGCTCATGGCTTCGATCCCGGGGCGCTCGCCCCGGTCTACGGCCTCGCCGAGAGCAGCGTGGGGCTGGCCTTTCCCCGGCCCGGGCGGGGGCTGCTCGCCGAGCGGATCGACCGGACCGAGCTGGCGGAGCACTCGCGCGCGGTGCCGGTGACGACCGGGCACGGCGATGCGATCGAGGTCGTGGCGTGCGGTTCGCCGCTCCCCGGGCATCAGTTCCGGGTGGTCGACGAGTCCGGCCGGGAGGTGCCCGAGCGCCGCCAGGGGAGGCTGCAATTCACCGGCCCCTCGGCGACCGTCGGCTATCACGCCAACGCGCGGGCGACGCGGGACCTGTTCGATGGCGACTGGCTGGAGACCGGCGACCTGGCCTACGTCGCCGGAGGAGAGGTCTATCCGACGGGCCGGATCAAGGACGTCGTCATACGCGGCGGACGCAACATCCATCCGCACGAGCTGGAAGCCGCCATCGGCGACCTTCCCGGCATAAGGCGCGGCTGCGTCGCGGTCTTCGCGGCCGCCGGGCCGGACCGGGCGGAGCGGCTGGTGGTGGTCGCCGAGAGCCGCGAGGAGGACGGCGGTGTCCGCGACCGGCTGAGGCGCGGCATCGAGGCGGCGGCGCTGGATGTCGCGGGCATCGCGCCGGACGATGTCGTCCTGGCGCCGCCCCGCGCCGTGCTCAAGACCTCGAGCGGCAAGATCCGGCGCGCCGCCACCCGCTCGCGTTACCTGGAGGGTCGTCTCCACGAACCCGGCCCCGCGCCGTGGCGGCAACTGCTCGGCCTGTGGCTCTCGGCGACGGCGGCCCGGCTTCGCGCCGGCGGCCGCCTGACGCTGGGCCACACATTCGCCGGATACTGGTGGGCGGTGATTGTGGCGTTGGCGCTGGCCGTCTGGCCGCTCTCGATCGTGCTGCCCCGGCGCGCCTGGCGCTGGAGAGCGCTCCATGCGGCCGCGCATGTCATGCTGAAGCTCACCGGAACGCGGTTGACGGTGAGCGGCGAGACCGTGCCGGAACGCGGCGCCATCCTGGTCGCCAATCATTGCAGCTATCTCGACAGCCTGGTGCTGGTCGCGGCCCTGCCCGGCGAGACCGCCTTCGTCGCCAAGGCGGAGCTGGCGCCCCAACTGATCGCCGGGACGTTCCTGCGCCGGATCGGCGCGCTGTTCGTGGAGCGGTTCGACGACGCAAGCGGCCTGGGCGATCTGGACACCGTGATCGAAGCGGCACAGGCGGGCCGCCGGCTGGCGGTCTATCCGGAAGGGACCCTGACCCGCCGCCCCGGCCTGCTCGATTTCAAGCTCGGCGCCTTCGCGGCCGCTGTCGCCGCCGGGGTGCCCGTGGTGCCGGTCACGCTGCGCGGGACACGATCGGTGCTGCGTGGCGGCCAGTGGTTTCCCCGCCCCGGCGACGTGCAGGTCACGGTGGGCTCCCCGCTCTTCGCGGAACAGGATGGGTTCGATGCCGCGATCGCGCTGCGCGACGCCGCGCGGGCGGCGATCCTGGCCGGCTGCGGGGAGCCCGATCTCTCCGGCGAGGCGACCCTGCTGAAGGACCGCCGAACGACGCCGCGCCCGCCCTCCACCCGACCCGGCGCGGCGTGAGCGGACGCGGGGGAAGGACGCTCCGGGCGGCCGCGGGCGGTGGAGGTGGAGCTCATTTGGGGATGAGGACGCCGGGGTCTTGTCGTTTCGGGTTCGAAACGGGGAACGGTTGTATGTTCCTGTACGATCCTCTATCCTGTGCAACACACTTTCTGTGAGACTGTGCCTTGAAGAACATCACCGTATCCGTCGACGAAGAAACCTATCGCCTCTCCAGGATCAAGGCAGCGGAGGACGGTACATCGGTCTCGGCGCTTGTCCGGGGCTTCCTGACGGAACTGGTTCGGGGGAGCGATCCCGACAGCCGGTTCGACCGCCTCCAAAGGCTTCAAGACGAAACGCTGGCAGCCATTCGCGCCCGAGGCGCGGGCTTGCGCGCCGGGGACAACCTGTCGCGGGAAACATTGTACGACCGTGATGCGCTTCGTTGACACGAATGTCCTGCTCTATGCGGTCAGCGCCCAAGAGCAGGAAAAGGAAAAGCAGCGGTTGTCTCTCGATTTGCTGGCCGCAAGAGATCTGGCGCTTTCGGTGCAGGTTCTGCAGGAGTTCTACGTTCAGGCAACCCGCCCTTCCCGGGCCGGCGCTTTGCGGCACGACGAGGCGGTGGCCTTCGTTCGCTCCTTACAACGATTTCCCGTTCAGTCGATGACCCCTGGCGTGATGCAGGCGGCGTTCGTCATTTGCCAACGTTTCCGACTGTCCTATTGGGACAGCGCTATTCTGGCGGCCGCACGCGCATGCAACTGCGACACCGTCTATTCCGAAGACATGAGCGACGGGCAGGACTATGGCGGTGTACGCGTGATGAATCCGTTTGCCGGCCTCGGCACGGCTCCTCGACCGTCATCGGTGTAGACCCGCATATGCCCGCAGACCTCGTCCGCTTCGACCTAGCGCGATTCACCGCGCGGGATCTCGAGAAGATGGGCGCGCTCGCGCGCAAGCTCAAGCTGATGCATCGCTGGTACCGGAGCGAGCGGGTCTCCGGAGAAGGGACGGATGAGATCCGGGTCTATTCGGGGGACCGCAGCAACGCGCCCTACTCCTGCTACCGGATTTCGCGGCTCGAAGACGGATCCTACCGGCTTGCCGATCACCGCTCGGGCCGGCAAATCGCCGAGGCGCGCTCGATCGATCCGGTCATCGAGGCCATTCCCGGCGATTTCTACTATGCCGGAGCGCGCCGGAAAGGCTGACTCACTCTCGGAGGACGAAGATGGAACGGGAAGCGATCCACGTCGCGGGTATTTCCGAAGTACTGAAGCAGGCGGGCGTTCCGCTGAGCCCGGCGATCAAGGCGAACGGCTTTGTCTTCGTCTCGGGCACACCGCCGATCGATCCCGAGACCGGCAAGGTATCCAGCGACGACATCGCCACCCAGACCGAGCTGGTCATGGAAAACCTGAAATCCGTCCTGGAAGCCGCCGGCTCGAGCCTCGACAAGGTGGTGAAGGTCAATGTCTTCGTGTCCAACAGCGGCTATTACGACCTGGTGAACCAGGTCTACGGACGCTATTTCGACGATCCGGCGCCCGCGCGCACTTTCGTCGCGGTCGGGTCCTGGCCGTGGCCGTTCGACATCGAGATCGAGTGCACCGCGCTCGCGTGAAGGCGGAGTGCCCGAGCGCGCTCGTTGTTTCCGCCACACGCCTCGGTTAGCATCGCGTCGAGAAAGCGCCCTGGCGGCGCGATGGAGACCCGAAATGGCCCAGATCGCCCCGTTCAACCTGCAGAAGTGGATCGACGAGCATCGGGACCTGCTGAAACCGCCGGTGGGCAACGCCCAGATCTGGCAGGATTCCGACTTCATGGTGACGGTGATCGGCGGGCCCAACCAGCGCACCGACTACCACGACGACCCGCTGGAGGAGTTCTTCTACCAGATCCAGGGGGACATCACGCTCCGCGTCATCGAGGACGGAAAGCGGCGCGACGTGGCGCTGAAGGAGGGCGACGTGCTCCTGTTGCCGCCGCATGTGCGCCATTCGCCGCAGCGCCCGGCGGGTTCGATCGGGATGGTGATCGAGCGCCAGCGGCCCGACGGCCTGCGCGACGCGTTCGAATGGTATTGCGAGAACTGCGGCGCGCTGGTCCATCGGAGCGAGTTCCAGCTCCACGACATCGTCGAGGACCTGCCGCCCGCCTTCGACGCCTATTACGGCAGCGAGGACTCGCGACGCTGCGACGAATGCGGCCACCTCAACCCGGGCAAGCCAAGCGCTTAATGCCGGGCTAGCGCCGGCCCGCCCTTGCGCAGCACGCCCATCGCCTCGTCGAGCCCCTCCAGGGTCAGCGGGTACATCCGTCCCGACATGATCTGGTAGGTCATCCGGAGCGACGGCGTCGACATCCAGCGGTCCCGCGGCACCGGATTGATCCAGATCGCATCGGGGTAGAACGACAGCATGCGGCGCAGCCAGGTCTCGCCCGGCTCCTCGTTCCAGTGCTCGATCGAGCCGCCCACCTCGGTGATCTCGTACGGACTCATCGTCGCGTCGCCGACGAAGATCGTCTTGTAATCGGGCGCGTAGGTGTTCAGCACGTCCCAGGTCGAGGTCCACTCGTTGTAACCGCGCCTGTCCTGGCGCCAGACGCGCTCGTAGAGGAAGTTGTGAAAGTAGAAATATTCGAGGTGCTTGAGCTCGCTCCGCGCCGCCGAGAACAGCTCCTCCGAGACGCGGATGTGGCTGTCCATCGAGCCGCCGATATCGAGGAAGAGCAGCACCTTTACCCGGTTCTTGCGCTCGGGAACCATCTTGATGTCGAGATAGCCGGCGTTTTCGGCCGTCGCACGGATCGTGCCGTCGAGGTCGAACTCGTCCTCGGCCCCGTCGCGGACGAATTTCCTGAGCCGGCGCAGCGCCAGCTTGATGTTCCGGGTGCCGATCTCGACATCGTCGGCGAGGCCCCTGAACTCGCGCTTTTCCCAGACCTTGGTCGCGCTCTTGCCGCCCCCTTCCCCGCCGATGCGCACGCCCGCCGGGTTCTGGCCGCTATTGCCGAAGGGCGACGTGCCGCCGGTGCCGATCCAGCGATTGCCGCCCTGGTGTCGGCCGCGCTGTTCCTGGAGCCGTTTGGCAAGCTCCTCCATCAGCTCTTCGAAGCTCATCTTGTCGAGCTTCGCGATCTCCTCCGGATCGAACGTCCGCTCGGCGAGCGCGCGGAGCCAGTCCTCGGGGATCACCCTGGCGAACAGGTCGTAGGTATCGTGCATCGCGCCGGAGAAGAAGTTGTCGAACACCTTGTCGTAGGCGTCGTAGTACTTCTCGTCCTTGATCATCGACGCGCGCGCGAGGTGATAGAACCCGTCCACGTCACGGTCGCCGGCGCCCTTCGACAGCGCCTCCAGCATCATCAGGTATTCCCGGATGGTGACCGGAACGCTCGCCTGGCGTAGCTGGAAGAAGAAGTCGACGAACACTGTCAGTTCTGGCGGCGCGACAGGAAGGCGAGGCGTTCGAACATCTGCACGTCCTGCTCGTTCTTCAGCAGCGCGCCGTAAAGCTTCGGGAGCGCCTTGGTGGAATCCTCCCGCAGATCCTCCGGCGACAAGTCCTCGGCGAGCAGCAGCTTGATCCAGTCGAGGAGTTCGGAGGTCGAGGGCTTCTTCTTGAGCCCGTTGACCGAACGAATCGAGAAAAAGCACTCCAGCGCCTCCTTGAGAAGCGCCTTCTTGATGCCCGGAAAGTGGACCTCGACGATCCGCTCCATCGTGTCGGGCTCGGGAAACCGGATGTAGTGGAAGAAGCAGCGTCGCAGGAACGCGTCCGGCAGTTCCTTTTCGTTGTTGGAGGTGATGATCACCGCCGGCCGGTGCTTCGCGGCGATCGTCTCCTGGGTCTCGTAAACGTAGAACTCCATCCGGTCGAGCTCGCGCAGGAGGTCGTTGGGAAACTCGATGTCGGCCTTGTCGATCTCGTCGATCAGCAGAACCGCGTGACCATCCGAGGCGAAGGCCTCCCACAGCATCCCCTGCTTGATGTAGTTGCGGATGTCCTTGACCCGTTCGTCGCCGAGCTGGGAGTCGCGCAGGCGCGAGACGGCGTCGTATTCGTAGAGCCCGTGCTGAGCTTTGGTGGTCGACTTGATGTGCCACTCGAAAAACGGCCGGCCGAGCGCGTCGGCGACTTCCTGCGCCAGCAGCGTCTTGCCGGTTCCGGGCTCTCCCTTGACGAGCAGCGGGCGTTCCAGCGTGATGGCGGCGTTGACCGCCGTCATGAGATCTTCGGTCGCGATATAGCTGTCGGTGCCGGTAAACTTCATGGACGCCAACGTCGCTGTTTTCGGTATGTAACGAGGGGCCGGGCGAACGGCCGGCGCACGGTAGTTGAAGCCCATGGGGCGATCAAGCCTCGCCGGGGCGCGGCGGCCGGGGGCCGCGGGAGGTGAAGGTGCTCGCTATTTCAATCGCTTTGCATGTGCTCGCGGCGATCGTTTGGGTCGGCGGGATGGGGTTCGCGTATTGGTACCTCCGGCCGGCGGCGGGTCCGCTCGATGGCCCGGTTCGGCTCGGCCTCTGGCAGCGGGTCTTCGCCCGGTTCTTCGTCTGGGTGTGGATCTCGGTGATCGTCCTGCCGGTCACCGGCTATGTCATGGTCTGGGGCCAGTGGGGCGGGCTGGGGTCGATGCCGCTCCACGCCCATCTGATGCAGGGTCTGGGCTGGCTGATGGTGGCGCTCTTTCTCTATCTCTGGTTCGTCCCCTATCGCCGCTTCAAGGCCGCGCTCGCCGCCGGAGACCCGCCCCCGGCCGCGGCGGCGCTCGACCGGATCAGGCTGATCGTCAAGACCAACCTCGCTATCGGGCTGATCAACGCCGCGATCGGGGCTTCCGGACGCTACTGGACCCTCTGACAGGAGCCGCGCCGTCCTATGCCGGAGCCGGCTGAGCCCGCATCGTCCGCCACAGGATCAGCGCCATGATGCCCATGTTCAGGAAATTGAACGCGATCCCGTTGAGCAGCGCCACCTGGTAGGACGCCGTCAGGTCGTAGATCCAGCCGCACACCCAGCCGCCGAAGGCCATGCCGCCGATGGTCGCGAAAATCACCACCCCGATCCGCCGTCCCGCCTCCCTTGCCGGCAGGTATTCGCGGATGATGATCGCGTAGGACGGCACGATCCCGCCCTGAAACAGGCCGAAGACGAACGAAATCACGTAGAGCGAAGCGAGCCCATCGAAAGGCAGATAAAGAGAAAGCGCCACGCATTGCAGCACCGATCCCAGCAAGAGCGTGCGCACGCCGCCGATATAATCGGCCAGCACGCCGGAGCCGAGCCTGCTGACCACCCCCGCCGCCAGCATGAGCGACAGCATTTCCGCCCCGCGAGCGATCCCGTATCCGAGATCGACGCAATAGGCGACGATGTGAACCTGCGGCATCGACATCGCGACGCAGCAACCGAAGCCCGCGATGGCGAGCAGGGTCTGCATGGTCCGCGGCGTGAAGGCGGCCATGCGGAGCTGTTCGGCGCCCGCGATGCCGGTAATCCGGTCGATGTGATCCTGTTTCGGCCCCTCCCGCCGCAGCAGCAGCGAAAGCGGAATCAGCGTCGCCGCGCTGAACAGGCCGATCGCGAGATAGATCGGCCGCCAGCCCTCGGTCGTCACCGAATCCTGCAGGACCAGAGGCAGCAGCATCCCGGCGAAGTAGTTGCCGCACGCGACCGTCGCGACGGCCATGCCTCGGCGGCGGACGAACCAGTGCGAGATATTGGCCATCAGCGGCCCGAACATCGACCCTGTCCCGGCGCCGATGAGGACGCCGTGGACGATCGAGAGCTGCCACATGGTGTCGACGAAAGAGGAGGCGGCGAAGCCGATCCCCAGGAAAGCGCCCGCCGCGAGCCCGGGCAGCATCATGCCGATCCGGTCGATCAGACGTCCGACCACGATGTTGCCGAGCGCGAAGAAGATCATCGATATCGTGTAGGGGATGGAGGCCGTCGCCCGGTCGACGCCGAACTCGGCCTGCACCGCCGGCATCACGATCACATAGGACCACAGCCCGATGCTCCCGATCGTCGCCAGAACCACGGTGACGGCGAGGCGGAACAGGGCGTAGCGCGAGTCCGCCGCGGCGCCGTCTTGTCGTCGGGAGGTAATAGGCAAGGATTATCTCTTTAACACAGCATATTAAGATACATTGTTAGGTGTTTACTTTAGTGTCCTGATCGAGGAGGTCGCGCGGTTTCCTCTTGGATACATGTCCTCTCAGGCCCGGTCACCCGTGCCTTGCCCCGTCATGGTCGGCGCAGGCCGACCATCCACGAGTTTTTTTTCGTTCGTCAGGGGACAAGGAAAACAAAAACAAAGCGTGGATGGTCGGCCTGCGCCGACCATGACGGTGGGGGCAAGACGGGAAACGCTCCCGACAAAGGCGGACAGGCCCTCTTCCCGATCGGGACACTAGGAAACCACGCGCAGTTTCGTGGTCACCCGCACGTCTCCGTGCAAGGTCCTGTGGACGGGACATTTGTCGGCTATTTCCAGCAGCTTATCCCGCTGTTCCCGATCCAGCGGTCCAGCCAGTTCGATCTCGCGCTCGAAGGAATCGATCTTGCCCTCCCGGGTCTCGCATTCCGCGCAATCGGAGGCGTGGATCTTCTTCTGACGCACCGTTACCGAGGCGCGTTCCAACGGCCATTTCTTGCGCTCGGCATACATCCGAAGCGTCATCGTCGTGCAAGTTCCGAGCGCCGAGGACAGGAGCTGGTAGGGCGTGAGGCCCCGATCCAGGCCGCCCACCGAAGCGGGTTCGTCGGCGGTGAGGCGGTGGTCCCCTACCGCGATGTCCTGTCCGAACGGCCCGATGCCGTTCTCCGCGACCACCACCGCGTCCGCGTCGGGGAGGGCCGCGGAAGCGCGTTCCGGCGGCAGGAACCGGCTTGCCCAGGCGGCCACCACCTCGGCCGCATAGACCGCGTCCTCGCGTTTCGTCAGCAGGTGATCCGCGTTGTCGAGCGAAACGAAGCTCTTGGGGTGTTTCGCCGCCTGGAATATCTCGGCCGCGTTGTCGATCCCGACCGTGCGGTCGAACGGCGCGTGCATCACGAGCAACGCCTTGCGCAGGTCGGCCACTCGGTCCCGCAGGCGCTGCCCGGCAATGTCGTCGAGGAACTGCTTGCGGATGCGGAAGGGCCGGCCCGCGATCCTGACGTCGGCTTCGCCGTCGCGCTCGATGGTGTCGATGTCGTCGCCGAACAGGTGGGAGACATGAGCCGGATCGCTCGGGGCGCCGATGGTCACCACGCCCGCCGCCTCCTCGACCGATTGCGCGGCGGCGAGCACGGCGGCCCCGCCCAGGCTGTGCCCGATCAGGATCGAAGGGGCGGCATGTTCGGCGCGCAGCCAGTCGGCCGCCGCGACCAGATCCCCGACATTCGAGCTGAAATCGGTATTGGCGAAATCGCCGCCGCTCGCCCCGAGGCCGGTGAAATCGAAGCGGAGCGTCGCGATGCCGTTCGACGCCAGCGCCGCCGCGATGCGCGACGCCGCGAAGATGTCCTTCGAGCAGGTGAAGCAATGCGCGAACAGCGCATAGGCGCGGATCTCGCCCGCCGGGCTCTCGAGCCTGGCGGCAAGGGTGTCGCCCCCAGCGCCCGTGAAGGTCGCCTTCTCCGATTTCATCGCCCGCACCTCGCCGATGGAGGGCGGAACTTACCACTCGCCGCACCTGCCGCCACCCTCGGTCGGGCAGCGCCGCGCTTGGCCGCCGTGGACCGATATGTTCAGATCACGCGGCTCGCGCGTCGAAAACCGGGAGGAACGCCGTGTCGTTTGGCTCCACACCCCTGTCAAAACTCGCCGAAGATCTGGCCTCGGGTGCAACGACGAGCCGAGAGCTCGTTGAGCAGGCTCTCGCGGCCATCGAGGCGCCCGACGGCGAAGGTTCGCGCGCCTTCGTCTCTTGCAACGCCGACCGCGCGCGGGCCGAGGCGGATGCGAGCGACGCGCTGAGAAAAGCGGGCGTGGTCCCCTCGCCGCTCGCCGGGCTGCCGATTTCGATGAAGGACCTGTTCGATGTCGTCGGCGAAGTCACGACGGCCGCCTCTCCGACGCTCGCCGACGACCCGCCCGCCGGCCGCGACTCCACGGTCGTCGCGAGGCTTCGTGCGGCCGGCGCGATCGTGCTGGGCCGGACCAACCTTACCGAGTTCGCCTATTCAGGCATCGGCATCAACCCGCATTTCGGCACGCCCCGGAACCCGTGGGACCGTTCGCGCGGACGCATTCCCGGGGGATCGTCCTCGGGCGCAGCCGTGTCGGTGACCGACGGCATGGCGGCCGCCGCGATCGGCAGCGACACCGGCGGCTCCGTTCGCATCCCCGCCGCGCTGTGCGGCGTGACGGGTTTCAAGACGACCGTCGGGCGCATTCCGCTCGACGGCGTGTTTCCGCTGTCCGGGACGCTCGATTCCGCGGGTCCGCTGGCGCCCACCGTGGCGTGTTGCGCGCTGCTGGACGCGGCGATGGCGGGCGGCGACATGTGGGCCTCGCCAGCCCCGATGCCGATCAGGGGCGTGCGCTTCGGCGTTCCGACGACCATCGTCCAGGACGGAATGGACGATAGTGTGGCTGCCGCCTTCCAGGCCGCCCTGAGCCGGCTGTCGGAGGCGGGCGCCCTGCTCCGGGACATCGCTTTTGAGCCGTTCGCCGACATCGCGAGAGTCAGCGCGGCTGGCGGCATCCTCGGCGCCGAGGCCTATGCGCTCCACCGCGAGCGCCTGGCGGCCAAGGGCAACATGGTCGATCCCCGGGTGCGGGCGCGGATCGAACGGGGCGCCAAAATCTCGGGCGCCGACCTGCTGGACGTCATCGAGGCCCGCGCCGATATCCGGTCCCGCGCGGACGCCATCGGTGCCGATTACGATGCGCTCCTGATGCCGACGGTCGTTATCGTCGCGCCCCCGATCGACGACATCGTGGCGAGCGATGAGCTCTACGCCGAAATGAACCCGTTCATCCTGCGCAACACCACCTTCGGCAACTTCCTCGACCGCTGCGCGCTGTCGATCCCGATTCACGAGCCGGGCGAGGCTCCGGTGGGGCTGATGGTGGTGGACCGCACCGGGGCGGATGAGCACCTGATCCGCGTCGGGCTCGCCGTCGAAAGCGTGGTGAAACGGTTCTGACCAAGGTCGCGCAACAACGCCGCCTGTCATCTTCCGCTGTCACCCCGGACTTGTTCCGGGGTCCAGTGAAACCGCTTCGACGGTCGGGCTTGTGGTTCTGGACCCCGGAACAAGTCCGGGGTGACAGTGATGGTGCTGCGAAAGGCGGAACTAGAGTCTGTCCGTTTTAGATAGAAGCACCGTTACCCTTGCTTCCTGACCGTCATGGTCGGCGAAGGCCGACCATGACGGAAGAAAACGGACGAGGCGGTTCCAACTAAAGCAGACACGCTATAAGCCCCGCCCGTAACGGTCGGCCGAGCCGCTCAGAATATCCGGAAATACTCCCGCTGCTCCCAGTCGGTGACGTCCGACAGGTAGCGCGCGATTTCCGCTTCCTTGATCATGCAGATGTAGTCGACGAAGGGCTCGCCGAGCGCGTCAGCGAAAACCTCGTCTGCGCGCAGCTCCGCGACCGCTTCGATCAGGCTGGTCGGCAGGGCCGGCGCGTCGGCATCGTAGGGGGTTTCGGTCGCTTCGCCCGGATCGATCCGCCGGTCGATTCCGTCGAGCCCGGAGACGATCTGGGACACGAAATAGAGATAGGGGTTGGCGGCGGGTTCGCCGGCACGGTTCTCGATCCGCGTGCCCGGCTCCCCTGCCCCGCCGATAATGCGCAGCATCGCGCCACGGTTATCCTTTGCCCAGGCGGCGCGGTCCGGCGCGAGCGAGAACGCCTTGAAGCGCTTGTAGCCGTTGATCGTCGGCGTGGTGAAGACCGACGCCGCCCCCGCGTGGTCGAGGATGCCGCCGGCGAAGCTGCGGCCGAGCGCCGACAGGAGCGCGCCCTCGCCGTCCTCTTCGTCCGGCATGAAGAGAGGACGGCCGGTCTCGCGGTCGCGCAACGACTGGTGCAGGTGCCAGCCGCTCGCGAACACGTTCTCGATCTGCGGCCGGCACATGAAGGTCGCGTGGTAGCCGTGCCTGGCGCAGATCTGCTTCGCGGCGTTGCGGAACAGGATCATCGTGTCGGCGGATTCGAGCCCGCTGGCCGGCTGGAAGGTGACCTCGACCTGGCTCGGCCCGAATTCCACTTCGAGCGAACGCAGCGGCAGGCCCAGCGCCGTCAACTCGCGCCGCAGCACCGCGAAGATGGGATCGAGCTCGTCGAGCCGGATTTCGGTCAGGTACTGGTAGCCGTGGGTGAGCAGCGACACCTCCGGCGGCGCGGCGGGCTGGCCCGCGCCCGTGGCCTCCATCCGGGGGTCTTCCAGCCGGAAGATGTGGAACTCGACCTCGACGCCGGTGACGTAGTCGTAGCCGCGCTCGGCCAGCCGGGCCAGCCAGGTCCGGCACAAATCGCGGGTCGAGTAGGGGATCGCGCGGCCGTCCGGCCAGCGGATATCGCACAGCACCCAGCCCGTTCCCGGCGCCCAGGGCAGAACGCGAAAGGTCGTCGGATCGGCGACCATGAGGAAATCCGCGGCCCCGGTGAGATCCGGCATGCCGATCCCCGCGCCAGACCGGAAAACCGGCGGCACCGTCTTGTGCGCGGTATCCTTGACCAGCAGCGTCGAGGTCATCGACACGCCGCCCGCCAGCGCGCCCGCGACCTCGCCCGCCATCACCGCCTTGCCGCGCAGAATCCCGTGCTGATCCGGGAAGGAGAAGCGGACGACCTCGATCCCGTCGGCCTCGATCCGCCGCAGCATTTCCGCCGCGGCCTCGCGGGCGGTGTCGTCCCAGAGCGCGTGGCGTTCGACGAATTCCGCCCGGCCGCTCGATCCCGTCACGGCGGCGCCCAGCCGGAACGCGCGCGGCGCTCGGCGTCGTAGCGGCGCCAGGTCTCGTCCCATCCTTCGCGCGGCGCGACGGTGTCGACGGCAAGCGGCGAATCGTTCGATCCGTTGGGCCGCATCGGTGCATCATTCCCGCCGGCGACCGTGTCGATGGCTTCGATCAGCCGTCTGCGATAGTGGATGATCGCCCGGTCCGACACGCCGAGATGTTCGGCAGTGCGGTCATGGACCGGGCCGGGCGATTCCACGGCCCACTGGTCGTGCACGTTGATGTCCTCGCCCATCCCGGTAAAGGTCAGCCGCTCCTGTTCGGACGCATCGAAACCGTAATCGTTGGCCTTGTTCAGGCGGGGCCTGTAGCCGGGCAGCGTGTAGAGCTTGAGCCGCTGGTCGCGCATCGCCTTCTTGTCGAGCTGCTCTCCATAGCTCGTGAACATCGCGTACCACCAGCAATGGGTGTCGTCGATCGGCACGTGCCACTGGCTGATGATCATGTCGTTGCCGAGCGGAATGACGATTGCGTTGGGAAACAGCAGGTTGGTGATGCGGACATGCCTGCTGGCCTCGTCGAGGTCGCGGAGCGCGGTCAGCCGCATGCCGTAGCCGGTGTCCTCGATACGGATCTCGGGACACGGAAACTCGCGCATGATCCAGGTCAGCGGATAGGACGCGCCTTCCACGCGGTCGCGGAACTGGAGCCCATAGCCCTCCTCCGGATCCTCGTCCTCGAAGAAGCGGTGCAGGAACGAGCCGTGCGCCGGGTCGATCCCGACCTCCAGCGCCTGCAGCCAGTTGCATTCGAGGTAGCCCTTGAACGCGAAGGTGTAGGCGTCGGGCGCGGCGAAGCAGTCGAAATCGGGCAGCGGCGGGGGTTCGCCGGGGCCAAGCCACGCGAAGACGACGCCGTTGCGCTCGACGCACGGATACCCCGGCATCCTGATCCTGGTGTGGAAATTGCTTCCCGGCGGCTCCGCCGGCTGTTGGAGGCAGTTTCCCCTGCCGTCGAAAAGCCAGCCGTGGAACGGGCAGCGCAGGCCGCCGTCCTCCAGCCTGCCGAAGCGCAGATCCGCGCCGCGATGGGGGCAGCGCCGGGCGGTCAGGCGCAACCCGTCGTCATCGGCCCGGAACAGGACGAGATCCTCGCCCATCAGCCTCACCGGCACCAGCGGCCGTTCGTCCGCCAGCTCCTCGACCAGGGCGGCCGGCTGCCAATAGCTTCGCATCAGCGCGCCGCCGGCCGTTTGGGCTCCGGTCTCGGTTACCAGCGCGTTCTGTTCGGCGCTCAGCATCGCGCGGTTTTACCACAGGGCGATGCCGGGGGCAGTCTTCTCTCGCCGCCCGCCAGAAGCTATACCACCGCGCAATCCGCTTCAGCGAGCGAAGGAGAAGACATGCGCGCCGTCGTCATCAAGGACACATCCAACCGCACGGTGGGGATCGAAGAGGTCCCGGACCCCTCGGCGAAGGACGACGAGGTGGTGGTCGACGTCAAGGTCTGCGGGATCAACTTCACCGACCTTCTCTCGCTCGACGGCAAGTACCAGAACAACCCGCCGGTCCCGTTTACGCCCGGCAAGGACGCGGCCGGCGTGGTCTCCGCGGTCGGCTCCGGCGTCGGCGGCCTCAAGGTGGGCGACCGGGTGATCGCGCATGTGGTGCATGGCGGGCTCGCGGAAAAGGTCGCCTGCCCGGAGGCTCTCTGCTTTCCCCTTCCGGACGGCGTCGCCTTCGATGCCGCGGCGGCGATGGGGCTCGCCTACCAGACCGCCTACCATGCGCTGACCACCCGCGGCGGCCTGAAAGAGGGCGAGATCGTCCTGATCAACGGCGCGTCCGGCGGCGTCGGAATGGCCGCCGTCAACCTCGCCAGGCCGCTCGGTGCCGCGATGGTGCTGGCCGGGCTTTCTTCTCCCGGCAAGGGGGATGCGGTCCGCGCGGCGGGCGCCGACGCGGCGATCGACCTGACTGCGGAGAACCTGCGCGAATCGCTCCGCGCCCAGGTTCGCGAGGCGACCGGCGGGCGCCCGGTGGACCTCGCCTTCGATCTCGTCGGGGGCGAGGTGTTCGATGCGGCGATCCGCGCGATCGGCGACGAAGGGCGCGCGGTGGTCGCGGGCTTCACCTCGGGCACGATCCCGCAGATCCGGACCAACTACCTGCTGCTCAAGAACATCGGCGTGCTGGGCATGACCATCAACAGCTACATCCACCGGCGCTCGCCCAAGCTCGCGGAGGCGCAGTCGGCGCTGTTCGACCTGCTGCTGGCCGGCAGGATCGATCCCAACATCATGGCGCGTTACCCGTTCGAGCAGTACATGGACGCGATCGGGCTGCTGGAGGATCGCAAGATCGTCGGCAAGGCCGTGCTGACGATCGCCGGCTGACCTCTCTCAGCCGGGCGCTTCCGCCGCTTCGGCGATGGCCGCGGCGGCGGGAAGTTCCGCGACGCCCCGGCAAAGCGCGATAACCCGTTCCGTCCGGTCGACCCCCAGAACCGGGTCCGCGAGCGTATGCACCTTGGCGTCCAGATCGGCATCGGTCATCGGGTTTTCGAGGCTGCCATAGGCGTGCTCGACATATGTGTCGAACACCCTTCCGTCGAGGCTTTCGATGCGGACCCGCGCCTGGTCCCGGTCCAGCCCGTCATCGGGCTCCGCCGCGACGCGCCCGCGCAGCGCCACCGTCTCCGGCAGCCCGATCGTCTCGTCGTCGAGCTCGGCCACCCCCGCCGCGCCATGGACCAGCGCGGTCGCACAGACATGCTGGATGGAGAGCCGTGCTTCGAGCGCGGTGGTGGGCTCCGGGTTGTCGGTCAGCATCAGGGCGATCGGGTTGACGGCGACGTCGATGCGGGCGATCTCGTCGGGCGCGAGGCCGTGCGCGCGGCGGAGCCGGATGCAGCCGTCGATCGCCGGGTGGGCGACGATGCCGGTGGCGAACGGCTTGTAGGTGTTTTCCAGCGTCTCCCAGCGCTCTCCCAGCCCGTCGGTCATCTCGGCCCAGTCGTGCCGGCGCGAGAGAACCTTGGCGAAGCCGGTCTCGGCCTCGATTCCGGCATCTGAGCTGACCAGCCCCTCGCGGGCGAACAGCGCCGCCGACAGGCCGTTCTGGGCGGCGCGGCCGGCATGGAGGATGCGCGCCATTCCGCCGAACATCTCGCGCAGCCCGGCGGCCTGGGTCGCCGCGGCGCTCAACGCCCAGCGCGTCTTCTGACCGTCGAGCCCGAGCAGCTTCGAGCACGCCGCCGCCGCGCCGATCACCCCGCAGGTGCCGGTGATGTGCCAGCCGTGACGGTAGTGGTCGGGCGAGATGCCGTTGCCGATCTTGCAGGCGACCTCGATCCCGATGACCAGCGCATGCAGGAAATTAGCGCCGGTCACCGGCATGTGCTGCGAGAGCGCGAGCACGGCAGGGGCGATCGGGCTCGCGGGGTGGATCACCGTCCTGAGATGCGTGTCGTCGAAATCGAGCACCGCGCCGCTCGCGCCGTTGAGCAGGGCGGCGGTCAAAGGATCGGTCCGCCGCGCGCTTCCGAGAACGGTGGCCTCGGCCGGGCCGGAAAACGGTCCGACCGCGCGCCAGATCGTCTCTAGCGCCTCGTGCGACGCACCGCCGACGCAGCCCCCCACCCAGTTGACCAGTGTGCGCGCGGCCTCCCTCCGCACCGCCGGTGGAAGGTCCTCGAATCGAGCGCCGACGACGAAATCGGCGAGGGTCGCGGTGACGGGCGGGCGTAGCACGGGCGGCCTCGGGGTTTCGGGCGGCGGCGATCGGAAACGCGGCCGAGCGCCTCATCGGTATAGAGGCTATCCAGAGCCCGCCGGGCCGTCCAGCCGACCGGGCGATCGCCTCCGTCAGTTCACCGCCTGCACGACCACACCGACATCGCCACGCTTGCGGTGAAGCGCCGCCGATTGCTCCGCGAATTCAGCGAACTTGTGGACCGAAACCTGCCAGGGTTCGTCCGCGCCGCGATACCAGACGAGCCATATGCGGGGCAGCGGCGGTTGATCCCGCGGTGCAGGTGGAGTGTTGGCGTCACTCATCGGTCGTCATTCCTTCACTATCGGGTCAATGCCGATATTCAACTAACATATACAATTTATTTGTTAACTTACTGATTTAAAGAATTATTATAGAAAAAACCTAGGACGCTAGAACTTGTGGAATTCGGCCCATTCGGCCGAGCGGTAGTGGTTTTCCCAGCCGTCGATATGGACGTCGATCACGCTGGTCACGCCGGAGGATGCGGCGCGCTGGAGCGCCGGTTCCAGGTCGTCCGGGCGCTCGACTTTCTCGCCGCGCGCGCCGTAGGCTTCGGCGAGTTTCACCAGGTCGGTCTGGCCGTAGTCCGACCCGATCTGCCGCCCCCCGTAGACGTTCTCCTGGAACACGCGGAGCGCGCCGTAGCTGCAATCGTTGTAGACCACCACGATGACCGGCAGGTTCTCGCGAACCGAGGTCTCGATCTCCTGCGCGTTCATGCCGAAATCGCCGTCGCCGATGGGAACCACCACCTGGCGCGCGGGGCGGGCGAGCTTGGCGCCTAGCGCGGCCGGAAACGCCCATGCCATGGTCCCCGACCCGGCCGCCCACTGGTATTGCTCGGGATAGCGGATCGGCACCGCGTGGGCGAACTGGGTGTGGAGGCCGGCGCCGATCAGGAACAAGGCATCTCGGTCGCAGACCTCCTCGAGGGCCCGGGTGATCCGCTGCGGCTTGATCGGTACCGCGTCCATATCGGTGTCGTAGTAGCGGCTGTCCTGATCCGATCTGAGCCCGGCGACCCGTGCCTCGCGCGCTTCCCGCGCCGACGTGTCGGCCTCGATGCCCCGCTCCGCGCAATGCGCAAGGAGATCGTCGAGGAACGCGCCTGAACAGGCATGGATGCCCAGCGCGACCGCGTATTGGCGTCCGATTTCGGCCGGGTCGGTCTCGACCTGGATAATCTTCGCGTCGGCTGAAATCGTCTGCCAGTTGATGGTGTTGACGTTGAGGAAGCGGGAACCGAGGCCCAGCACCAGGTCGGCCTCGCGCATCAGAGCGTTCGCCGTCGAATGGCCGAAATGGCCCGAGATTCCGCCGGCAAGCGGATGGTCTTCCGGGATCGAACCGCGCCCCATCTCCGTGCTGACGACCGGAATCGCCAGCCGTTCGGCGAGTTTCTTGAGTTGCCCGGAGGCGTCCGCCCACTTGACCCCGCGCCCGGTGAGGATGAGGGGATTCCGGGCCTCCGCGATCAGTCGGGCCGCTTCCTCGACCGCCCAGGCTTCCGGCCGGGGCGCGTTGGCGAGACGGCCCGAATGAGCGCCGCCCCGCATCGAAAGATCGGACGAGTCGACCTCTACCGGCTGCGGCAGCAGGTCCTTGGGGAAGTCGAGATGGACCGGTCCCGGCATGCCCGACTTGGCGGCCTGGAAAGCAGTCCGCATCAGTCGCCGCGCGTCCTTCGCCTCGATGAGCTGGTCGTTCCACTTGGTGACCTTGCTCATCACGCCCATGACGTCGAACTCGTGCCACAGGTTCCGGTTGAGCCGGAAGGTGTCGAGATTGGCCGACATCACGAGCAGCGGCACGGCGTCCTTCTGCGCCGACCAGACGCCCAGGACGGTGTTCGAAATGCTCGGCCCGACATGGAACAGGCAGCAGCCGATCTTCCCCGTCACCCGCGAGTAGCCGTCCGCCATCGCCGTTGCGCCGGTCTCGAACCGCGCGGTGATGTACCTGATCTCGTTCTCGCGGTGATAAATCGCGTCGAGGATCGGCAGCACGGTGTCGCCCGTCACGCCAAACACGTACTCGACACCCTCATCGACCAGGGCGTCGACGATCGCCTCCGCGGCAGTCTCGGCATTCGGACGGGCCGCCATCGCCTTCCCTGCTTCGATTCCGTTCAAGCATATCGTTCCCGTCCGTTGCATGCCACGCGCGGGAGCCGATAATCGGCGCCGGACGACAAGGGGAGAGCGGCAATGGCGGAAGTAGTCCTGCTGGATTCATGGATCGATGGGCGGGAGGATCGCCGCGACGAACAGGCGCGCTACGAGTTGATATCGCCGGTCGACGGCAGCGTCGCATCGAGGATCGTCGACTCCGATGCCGAGTTGGTCGATGCGGCGGTCGAGAACGCGCTTGCCGCGTATCGTGAGCACCGCGCCACGCCGGCGGCGACGCGCGCCGCGTGGCTGACGAAGGCGGCGGACGAGATCGACGCGGAAAAGGAAGCGATCGTCGCCGCGCTTATCCGCGACATCGGCAAGCCGGTCCGTCCCGCGACCTTCGAGGCCGGGCGGTCCGCCGCCTTCGTGCGGCTCGTGGCGGCCGAGATCGGCGCCATCAGGGGAGAGACCCTGCCGCTCGACATCGCCGCCCAGGGCGCGGGCCGGCACGGTTTCACCAAGCGGGTTCCCTACGGCGTGGTGGGCGCGATCACCCCGTTCAACGCGCCCGCCAACCTGCTGGTGCAGAAGGTGGCGCCGGCGCTCGCCATGGGCAATGCCGTCGTGGTCAAGCCGGCGCCGCAGGGCGTCGAGACCGCGCTGATCGTCGCCCGCGCTTTCCAACGCGCCGGGCTGCCGGACGGGCTGTTCAACATCGTTCCGGGCAACCGGGAGACTGCCCGGGCGCTGGCGGCCCACCCGGATGTCTCCGTCGTCACCTTCACCGGCGGGACGGCGGCCGGGGACGCGCTCGCCCGGGCGGCCGGAGCCAAGAAGTTCGTCGCCGAGCTCGGTTCCAACGCGGCCAACATCGTCTGCGCCGACGCGGGTCTGGACGACGCGGCGACCCGGATCGCCGGCTCGGCGTTCGAGGCGTCCGGGCAGCAATGCATTTCGGCGCAAAGGGTCATCGTCGACCGCGCCGTACTCGACGCATTCCTGGACAGGTTCGTCGAAGCCGCCCGGGCACTCGTCGTCGGCGAAGCAGCGGACGAAGCGACGGCGGTCGGGCCGATGGTCAGTATGGCCGCCGCCGATCGAGTCCAGGGGATGATCGACGACGCCGTTGAGCGCGGCGCCTCTCTCGCCCTCGCGCCCACACGCAGGGACGCGATCCTCGGCCCCGCGATCGTCGTCGATCCCCCTCGCGAAGCGCGCCTGATGTCCGAGGAAGCGTTCGGCCCGGTGGCCGTCGTGATCCCGGCGGACGGGGTCGAAGACGCACTGGCCATCGCCAACGATTCGGAGTTCGGCTTGCAGGGCGCTTGCTTCACACGCGACCTCGCGACCGCGTTCCGGGTCGCCGACGAGCTCGATGTGGGGTCGCTCTGGATCAACGAGGGCAGCCGGTTCAGGCTCGACATGTATCCCTTCGGCGGGTCCCGGCGCTCGGGCTTCGGCCGCGAAGGGGTGCGCTACGCGATGGAAGAGCTCTCGCAGCTCAAGTTCGTCGGCATACGCCTGCCCTGACCCGGGCCTCCCCGGAGGGAAGCGGCAAATAGGCAGGGCCGCTATTCGGCCGGGGCGGCGGGTCCCGACTGACGCACGAAGAGAGCCTCGACGGAATCGAATCTACCTTTGAGTTCGGAGAGCTCTCGACCGAGGGTTTGATGATCCTTCGCCAGGTCGTCGACCTTGCCTTCCAGGCGCCGAAGATCGCTCCGCAACCAAAGGAAGCCAACGATCAGAAGAAGCGGAGTACCGTACTGCGCCAGCAACAGGGCCATGGGTGAGGATGTCTCCTATGCACCGGTCTTGGCCATTATATAGGAAGCAAGCTTTATTTCTACTATAAGGCGAGTGAGTGGATCGTGAGGCTGATGAAGGCTTACGAGAAAAGTCGGGCAAACCGAAACACTACCCTCGCCCATCGATTGGTGAGAAACGCGGGCTCGCCGTGCTATAATCGGAAGACGGGAATACGGGAGACACCGGCGATGACCGAGCGGACAGACGGCGTCAGGGAATTCGACATCAAGGAGTTCGACCGCGCCACCTCGACCAGCGACGTGCTGGCCCATGCCGAGCGACAGAAGAACGAGCGCGGACTCGACGACGTTCTGGTCATCGACGTCGACGCCCATCATTTCGAAAACAGCTCATGGGCGCGCATCGTCGAGTACATCGAGGATCCGGTCGTGCGCCACATGGCGGAGGCTTTCGAGCGGCCGGACGGGAGCAATCCGGGCGGGCTCCTGAACGCCCAGCCGGGCCTCAATTTCCAGAACGTGGCGGGACGCATCCAGCATGCCGGCGGCATGCGCCTCGAGGATATCGGGGACGAAACCGTCCACCCCGACGTGGTCATGGCGCAGCGCTCCATGGACGCGCTCGGCATCGATTATCAGGTGATGTTTCCCACCCCGATGCTCCAGTTGGGGCTGCATCCCAACCCGCAGATGGAAGTCGAGCTCGCCTTCGCCTACAACCGCTGGCTGACGCAGGAAGTCCTGACCGGCGACGACCGCGTGACGACCATGATCTACCTGCCGTTCTGCGACGCCGACGCGTCGCTGAAAACGGTGGAGGAATTCGCCGACAAGCGCGGTGTGGTCGGGTTCAACATCACCTCGGTCCGGCACAAGCCGGTGCACCACAACCAGTACATGAAGGTCTATGCGGCGATCCAGGAGACCGGCCTGCCGCTCGGGTTCCACGCCGGCCCGACCTGGCATGACGAATGGACCAGCCAGATCGACCGCTTCATCGGCGTGCACGCGATCTCGTTCGTGCTCTGCAACATGGTGCACATGACGAACTGGGTGCTGGAAGGGCTGTCGGAGCGATTTCCCAACCTGCCGGTGATCTGGATCGAGAGCGGACTCGCCTGGGTGCCCTTCATGATGCAGCGGCTCGACAGCGAGTACTTCATGCGCTCGTCGGAGGCGCCGCTCCTCAAGCGGCCGCCGAGCGAATACATCCGAGAGATGTTCTACACCTGCCAGCCGATGGAGACCCGCGACCAGAGGCTTCTGCGCTCCACCTTCGAGGCGATCAACGCGGAAACCCAGCTGCTCTACGCCTCCGACTGGCCGCACTGGGACTTCGATTCGCCGAGCGTGATCTGGGACCTCCCCTTCCTCGACGAGACGGCCAAGCGGAACATCCTGGGCGGCAACGCCAACCGGCTGTTCAACCTCACGCCGCAGATCGGAGCCCGCGCCGCCGCGGAGTAGGCGCTAAGTTCCACAGGCAGGAGTCCGCATGTCCGATCAGGGGGGCCGGCCTCGACTCGTGCGTCCGAACAGGGGCTACGAGGACCTTCGCGAACTGATCTCGATCTTCGAGGAGATGGGCGAGATCGAGCGGATCGAAGGCGCGGACTGGAAGTTCGAAGTGGGCGCGGTCGCCGAAACCACGGCGGCCGCCAAGCCGGGCCGGGCGCCCGCCATCCTGTTCGACAAGATCGCCGGCTACCCCGAGGGCTTCCGGATCATGTCCGGCGGCGCCAACGCGTTCCGTCGTCTCGCCGTCGTGCTGGGGCTGGAGGAGCCGCGCCACGAGCTCGACCTCGTCAATTCCTACCGCGTCCGTATGCGCGAGGAATTCGAGATGATTCCCCCGGTCGAAGTGGAAACCGGACCGATCCTCGAAAACGTCCTCCGAGACGACGACATCGACGTGCTCAAGTTCCCGGTGCCCTTTGTGCACGAGCTCGACGGCGGGCGTTATATCGGCACCGAAGACCTGGTCGTCATGCGGGATCCGGACACCGGTTGGGTCAACAGCGCGACCTACCGGGTGATGGTGCACGACGAAAAGACCGTCGCAATCTGGATGTCGCCCGGCAAGCACGGCCGTTTCATCAGTCAGAAATACTTCGACAAGGGCGAGCCCTGCCCGGTGTTGATCTGCTGCGGGCAGGACCCGCTGTTGTTCCTGACCGCGCATCAGGAGATCGACATCGGCACCAACGAGCTGGCCTACGCGGGAGGATTACGAGGCCGCGCCATTCCCGTGGTGAAGAGCGAAGTTCACGGCTTGCCAATCCCCGCCCACGCCGAGGTGGTGATCGAGGGTGTTTTATTGCCCGACGAGACCCGTGAGGAAGGCCCGTTCGGCGAGTTCATGGGGTACTACGCCTCGAACGCCAGCGAGCAGCCCGTCGTCCGGGTCGAGCGGATTTATCACCGCGACGACCCGATCCTGACGCTCGCCATCCCGTCGCGCCCGCCGGAGAACTTCACTTTCGCGCGCGCGACCGTGAAGTCGGCGATGATCTGGGAAGAGATCGAGAAGGCCGGCCTGCCGGGCGTCCAGGGCGTCTGGTGCCACGAGGCCGGCGCGGGGCGCCTGTTCAACGTGGTTTCGATCGAGCAGATGTATCCCGGCCATGCCAGTCAGGCGGCGATGCTGGCGGCCAACTGCCACGCGGGGAACTATGCGGGTCGCTGGGTGGTCGTCGTGGACGAGGACATCGACCCGTCCAACATGTTCGACGTGATCTGGGCGATGTCGACCCGCTGCGACCCGCCGGAGGACATCCAGTACATCAAGCGCGCGTGGTCGACCCCGCTCGATCCCCTGCTGCGCGAACCGCCGTTCCACAACAACCGCGCCATCGTGGACGCCTGCCGGCCGTTCGGCTGGAAGGAGGAGTTCCCGACCGTCGCCGAGGCGAGCCCCGAGCTGAAGGAACAGGTGCGCGCCAAGTGGCCGCACCTTTACGACTGAGCGCTATCCGTTCAGGAAAACTGCGGCAGCACGTTCTCGCCGAAGAGCCGCATCGATTTTTCCGCCTCGTCGGCCGGAAGGTGGCCGAAATTGATCTGCATCGAGGCGACCTCGAACTCGACCTTGTCCCGGTAGGCACGGATCTGATCGGCGACCTGGTCAGGCGTCCCGACCCAGGCGGCGCCCGATTCGACCTGGGTCTCGAAGGATTCCTTCAGGAGCGCCTGGTACATCTTGTCGTAGCCGGGATAGTCCCTGCTTGCCGCGCCCTCGACCCAGGGCCGAGCGGAATCGAGGATCGCCTGCAGATAGCGGTTGACCGGGTCGCGGGCGATCTCGACCGCCTTGCGGGAATCCTCGTGGCAGAACATGTGGAAGGCGAGCATCACCTTGCCGTTCCCGGGATGGCCGGCCGACCGCCAAGCCTCGCGATATACCCCGAGCAGGTCGAGCATCTTCGAGGAGATGAGCGGGATCGCCATGATGTAGTTGCCCTGCTCGCCCGCCTTGACGAAGGACGAGGGCGTCGTCGTCGTCGCCGTCCAGATCGGAGGGCGCGGCTGCTGCGTCGGACGCGGCAGGGACGTCACGTTTTCGAAGCTGTGAAAGCGTCCTTCGCAAGTAACGTTTTCCTCTTCGAGAAGGCGGCGGATCTGCTGCTGCCCTTCGTCGAAACGGGCCACGCTCTCGTCCAGGCTGATGCCGAACTTCTCGAACTCGTGCGGCAGAAACGCGCGCGCCATCCCGAGATCGAGCCGTCCGCCCGTGATCGCGTCCAGCATGCCCGCCTCGCCGGCGATCTTGAGCGGATGGTTGAACACCGGCAGCACGGCGCCGGTCACGATGCGCGCCTTCTTCGTCCGCTGCGAGGCGGCGCTCAGAAACACCATAGGCGCCGGGCTGTAGCCGCCATAGGCTAGGAAATAGTGCTCGACGGTGCGCACGTGGCTGTAGCCATAGACGTCCACGAGGTCGCAGAGCGACAGGCATTCCGAGAAATACTGGGCGCCGGACTTGGTCTCCGGACCGATGGAAGGAAAGAATTGAACGCCGAATTCCATGACCGCTCCCCTCGCTGACGCGCAATGCTACCGCCCGAAGCGGAGTCCGATCAATTCGACCCCGCCGGACCCCTTCCCTATGATCGCGCGCGTCTCAACGCCGTCCGGAATCCCACGCACCAACCGTCATGGCATACACGATCGGCATCGACGTCGGCGGTACGTTCACCGACTTCCATGCAATGGACGGCGACGGGTCGGACCGCATCCACAAGGTCCTGTCGACGCCGGACGATCCGACCGAAGCCGTCATGCGGGGTTTGGCGGAGGTCGCCGACGCCGAGGGACTCGACATTTCGGCATTTCTCGCCGAAACGGTACGGATCGTCCACGGGACGACCGTGACCACCAATGCCGTGCTGACGGGGCGGCTTGCGAAGACCGGGCTGCTCGCGACCGCGGGCTTTCGCGATGCGCTTGCGATGCGCCGGGGTATCCGCGAGAAGCTCTACGACAACAAGTACACCGCGCCGAAGCCGATCGTCCCCCGCCGCCTCCGCCTGCCGGTTCGCGAACGAATCGACCGGGCCGGCAGCGTGCGCCAGCCGATCGTGCTGGAGGACGTCGATCGCGCCGTGGAGACCTTCGCCCGGGAGGGTATCGAGGCGGTGGCGATATGCCTCCTCCATGCCTATGCCAATGACGAACACGAGCGCGCGGCCGCGGATCGGATGCGCGAATGTCTGCCCGATGCCTATGTCGCGGTGTCGACGGATATCCTGCCCCAGCTGCGCTACTACGAACGGACCTCGACCACGGTGCTGGCCGCCGCCGTGGGCCCGATTTTCGGGCGATATGTCGCGCGGCTGAGCGACCGGCTCGCCGAATCCGGGTTCCACGGCCCGCTCCTGATCATGCAGTCCAACGGCGGTGTCGCCGCCCCCGAAACCGCCGCCGCCAACGCCGCGACGACGCTGTTGTCGGGACCGGCCGCGGCGCCGGCGGCGAGCCTGGCCGTAACCGCGCCTCATCGAACGAACAGCTTCATAACCATCGACATGGGCGGGACGAGTTTCGAAGCCTCTCTCCTTCGCGACGGGATCCCGGCCGTCACCGGCGACACGAAGGTCAACCGTTTCGCGATGGCGCTCCCCGCAATGGACATCAAGACCATCGGCGCGGGCGGCGGCTCGATCGGCTGGCTCGATGGCGGCGGGCTGCTGCGCATGGGGCCGGACAGCGCCGGCGCCATGCCGGGCCCCGCCTGCTACGGCTCCGGAGGAACGCGCCCCACCTGCAGCGACGCCAACCTGGTGCTCGGGTACCTGTCCGCCACCGATTTCGCCGGTGGCCGGATGACCCTGGATGCCGACGCCGCGCGGGAAGCGATCGAGCGGGACATCGCCCGCCCTCTCGGCCTCGACACAGTCGCCGCGGCGGCCGGCATGTACCGCGTGATGACCGTAAGCATGGCATCCGCCATTCGCGAGATCTCGATCGAACGGGGGCTCGACCCGCGCGATTATCCGCTTGTCTGCGCCGGCGGGGCGGGCGCCATTCATGCCGCCATGATCGCGCGGGAGCTCGGCATCGCCCGTATCATGGTGCCGCGCGTCGCATCCGTCCTTTGCGCGGCGGGTATGCTCGCAACCGATCTGCGGCACGATTTCGTGCGTTCTTTCGCGACCTCGTTCGCCGTGGGCGTAACGGATCTCGGGCACCTTGAAGAACAGGCAGACTCAATGGCGGCGGAGGCCCATGCGACATTGACGGCGGAGAATGTTCCCGGAGACCGGCACAGGCTCGACTTCGCCCTGGACCTTCGATATGCGGGCCAATATCACGAGGTAGAAGTAGCCGCCCGGGACCGTTCGATGCTCACCGACATCGAAGCGATGACCGAAGCGTTCCATGCCGCGCATGACCGGCTGTACGGTTACGCCCTCGCCGAAGGCGAAACGCCGGTGGAACTGGTCAATGTCCGGCTCGCCGCGTTCGGCGTCACCGAGAAACACGCGCCCAGACGTATTTCGAACCTGGGCGGACCGGTGTCCAAGGGTACTCGAAGCGTCTATCTGCCCGACCGCGACGGTTTCGAGGAGATCGAGGTTTTCGACGGCGACACGCTCCCGGCGGGATACAGGGGCGCCGGCCCGATGATCGTC
Organism: Alphaproteobacteria bacterium; assembly: GCA_965202835.1. Classification (GTDB taxonomy): domain Bacteria; phylum Pseudomonadota; class Alphaproteobacteria; order MPNO01; family MPNO01; genus MPNO01. Next base: position 1,417,411 of record CBDBCA010000006.1, read on the forward strand.
GAAACCGCCCTCACCACGGCCTTCGTACCCGCCGGATTCGACATCGCGGTGGACGAGTTCGGCACCCTGATTCTGACGGACATCGGCGCATGAGCACCGGGATCGATCCCGTCCTCACTTCCGTCATCCAGCGCCGGCTCAAGTCGATCACCGAGGAGATGGGGCTCGCGCTCCTGCGGACCACGCGCTCCCCGATCCTCAACGAGGCCCGCGACTTCGTGACCGGGCTTTACGACGAAGCCGGCGACATGCTGGAGCAGACCGAGTACATCCCGGTGCTCGCCTTCGCGCTCCAGCCCGTCTGCAAGGAGATCATCGCCTTCTTTGGCGACGACCTGCACCCTGGCGACGTCATCCTCCATAACGACGTGTTCTCCGGCGGCAACCAGAACAACGATGTCGCGGTCTTCAGGCCTGTCTTCGTCGGCCGAAAGCTGGTCGCCTGGGCGGCCTGCAAGGGCCACCAGGCCGATATCGGCGGTGCGGTCGCGGGCGGCTACAACCCCGACGCCCGCGAAGTCTGGCAGGAAGCGCTGCGCATCCCGCCGCTCAAGGTGTTCGAGCGTGGCAAGCGGCGCGAGGACGTCTGGCGGATGGTATTCGCCAACATCCGCTACCCCATCGTCGAGGAAGACATAAAGGCGCAGCTCGGCGGCACCGTGGTCGGCGAACGGGGAGTCGTCGAGCTGATCGAACGCTACGGGCTGGACAAGTTTCGCACCCACAAGGAGGAGCTGTTCGATTCGACCGAGCGCATGGTCGCGCGCGAGATCGAGGCAATGCCGGACGGACGCTATCGCGGTGAGAGCACGGTCTACTACGACGGCGTGACCGACGGTTCGGAAATGAAGATTCGCCTGGAAGTAACCGTGGAAGCCGGCACCATCACGTTCGATTTCACCGGCTCCTCGCCGCAGACGCCCGGCTTCGTCAACGCGCCCTTCGCGGCGACCGCCTCCGCCACCATGCTGACCTTCCTGATGCTGATCGATCCGGACATCCCCCACAACGCCGGGCTGCATCGCCCGATCCGGATCGTCAATCCGGAGGGTTCGTTCCTCAACGCCGCCTTCCCGGCGGCGACCACTTTCGGCAATTCGATCACCGGACCGACCTCGGACGCGATCATGCGGGCCCTCTCCGCCGCCCTGCCGAAGACCGTCACGGCTGGCTGGAACCGGTTCCTGGGTTTTGCCGTGACGGGAGACGACCCGCGCGCGGATCGGCGTTTCGTCGACATTCTGTTTCTCGCCCTCAAGGGCGGATCGGGTGCGACCTGGGAAGCGGACGGATACGATCACATCGGGTTGATCAACTGCGCCGGCGGCATCCTCGCCCAGGACTACGAGATGTTCGAGACACAGAACCCGTTTCTGCTTGAGCGTCACGAATACCTCACCGATTCAGCCGGGCCGGGCCGTTGGCGAGGCGGGCTCGGGGTCGAGACGGTACTGAGGATCGAGGGAGACGATGTCACCGCGGTCGCCTTCGGCGACGGGATCGAGGAACCGGCCCGCGCCTTCGGCCTGTTCGAAGGGAAAGCCGGCAGCGTCAACACGAGCTCGTTCCTCCATCCCGACGGAACGGAGCGTGTGGCGAAGTCGAAAGAGATCGTTCGGGGTATCCCTACCGGGACGATTTTCCGTCAACGCGCGGGCGGCGGCGGCGGGTACGGACCTCCCTTCGAAAGACCGGCGGCGCTGGTGGCCGAAGAGGTGCGGGACGGGATCGTATCGCCGGAAGCCGCGCGCGAGATTTACGGCGTAGCCGTGGATCCGGAAACGCTCGCCCTCGATCCCGAAGAAACCAAGGCGCTGAGAGGCACATGACCTACCGACCTCCGATAGACGACATCCTTTTCCTGCTGCGGGACGTGATCGACACGGAAGGGATCCTTTCGCAGCCCGGGTTTGCTCATGTCGATGCGGAGAGTCTGGAATCCGTGGTCCGCCAGGCCGGACGGATCGCGGCGGAGGTCGTCGCACCGGTGAACCAGGCGGCGGACCGCGTGGGAGCGACGTTCGAGAACGGCGTGGTCAGGCTGCCGCCAGGGTTTCGGGAAGCCTACGGCGCCTTCTGCGAGGGCGGCTGGTCCGCTCTCGCGCTGCCGGAAGCCTATGGCGGGCACGCGATGCCGGAAATAGCCCAGGCCGCCCTCTCCGAAGCGCTCAACGGCGCCTCCCTTGCCTTCTCGATGCTGGCGGTGACGGGCCGCGCCACGGCCCGGGTTCTTCTCGCTCATGCCGACCCGGAAATCCGGTCCCTCTGGATCCCGAAACTCGCGAGCGGCGAATGGTCGGGCACCATCGTCATGACCGAGCCGCACGCCGGCTCCGATATCGGCCAGGCCCGCACGAAGGCCGTACCGCAGCCCGACGGCAGCTATGCGCTCGCCGGCACCAAGATCTTCATTTCGTTCGGCGACCATGACGCGACGCCGCAGATCGCCCATATCGTGCTCGCCCGGATCGAAGGCGCGCCCGGGGGCGTCCGCGGACTCAGCCTGTTTCTGGTGCCCCGTCTCATGGTCGAAGCGGACGGCACACTCGGCCCGCGCAACGCGATTACCGCTTCGCGAATCGAGGAAAAGATGGGCATCCATGGCTCGCCGACCTGCGAGATGCGGCTGGACGGAGCGACGGGCTACCTTTTGGGCGAGCCGGAGCGCGGCATCCAGAACATGTTCACCATGATCAACACGATGCGGCTCGAAGTCGCGCTGGAAGGCGTCGGGATCGCCGGCGCGGCGCTCGACAAGGCCGCGCGATACGCCTCGGATCGTGTCCAGGGCGGCAGCGGCGGGAAAGCGACCGCCATCGTCGAACACGCGGATGTCCGCCGTACCCTGCTCAGGATGAAGGCGCTGACCGGCGGTTCGCGGGCGCTGTGCTACGAAACCGCCTCGCTTCTCGATCGAGGTCGCCTCGAGGAGGCGGGTTTCCTGCTGCCGATCTGCAAGGCGCTGGCGTCGGACATCGCGGTCGAGGTGGCGAGCCTGGCGATCCAGGTTCATGGCGGCCACGGCTACATTACGGAACATGGTGTCGAACAACTGATGCGCGATGCCCGTATCACGCCGATCTACGAGGGGACCAACGGCATCCAGGCGATCGACCTGCTCCTGCGCAAGATCGGGCGGGACGACGCGAAGACGCTGGGCGCTCTGTTCGATCGTGTCGAGAGCGGTCTCGGTCTCGCCGCGAACAGCGAGATCGGCGATGCGGTCGCTGCCGGGCTCGCCGAGTGGCGCCGCGTTTCGTCGCTGTTGCTGGAGCGGCTGGGAATCGACGTCAATGACGGGTTGTCCGGGGCGACGCCGTATCTTCGCCTTGCCGGCACGGTGCTGATGGGCTGGATGTGGCTCCGCATGGCGGCAGCGGCGAAGGATGATGCTTACGGCACGGAAATCCGGGTGCTCGCGCGTTTCTACGCGGCCGACATCATGCCGGAGGTCGACATGCTCGCTCGCCGGACGCTCTTGCCGGCGGAGCTCCTCTACGCGCTCGATTCCGAACAGGTCGCCAGAATCTGACTACCAGTAACCGATCAGCACGCCGTGCTTGTGGGCGCCGTCGGTGCGGTTGAGCACCTTCTCGGTCGTGATCGCCACGCGGTTCTTTCGCCGGCTGATGCGCTCGAAAATCATGTCGTGCAGGTCTTTCCGGATCGCCGCATAGCCGGGATCGCGGCCGAGATCGACGAGCTCCGTGGGGTCGTTGCGCAAGTCGAAGAGCAGCGGCGCGAATCCGAGCGCATGGATGTATTTCCAGTTGTCCGTCCGGACCATGAACAGGCGGGCTTCGTGCGGGTCGACACCTAGCTCGACACGGGCCTTGTAGAAGGCGTAGTCGAGCTCGCTATAGGCATGATCGCGGACTTCGCCCGTCCCGCTCCGCAGCCGCCACAATGCCGACCGGCCCTCGACGATGTGGTCCGGAATGTCGATTCCGCAGGCATCCAGAAAGGTGGGAAGCAGGTCGATGCCTTCGATGAACCGATCGTCGACATTTCCTCGTGTCGAGTCGGCATTCGGGTCGGGGTCGTAGACGATCATCGGAACGCGCACCGCCTGCTCGTGGAAGAACTCCTTCTCGCCGAGCCAGTGATCGCCCAGGTAATCGCCGTGGTCGGAGGTGAAGACGATCATAGTGTCGTCCATCCGACCGGCTTCTTCGAGATACCGGAAGACCCGGCCGAGATGGTCGTCGATCTGCTTGATCAACCCCATATAGGCAGGGATTACCGCAGCCCGCACCTCCTCGCGGGAGAACGCCTGGCCGGCCTCGTGGTTCATCAGGGCCCGGTAGACGGGATGCGGGTCCTCGCGCTCGCCCTCGTCTCGGACGGCGGGAAGCACCTGATTGTGTCCGTACATCGCGTGATAGGGCGCGGGCGCGATATAGGGCCAGTGCGGCTTGATGTAGGAGAGGTGCAGGCACCAGGGTTCGTCCCCCTGCTCGTCGAGGAACTGGAGCGCGCGGTCGGTCATGTAGGCGGTTTCCGAGTGCTCTTCCGCCACCCGCGCGGCCAGCGGGGCGTTCCGCATGTACCACCCTTCCAGCACCTCGCCGTCCGGCCCCTCGCCCGCGTTGGCGTAGTCGTTCCACGGGTTGGAAACCTCGTATCCCTGCTCGCGAAGATAGCGGTTGTAGGCAAGGTCGGGATCGACCTTGGGGTGAGGATGCTCGCCGTCGTCTCTCTCATAGGGCTCGAATCCGCACTCCGAAATGTTGAGCCCCCGTTCGGTCTCGCGCGACAGCCCGACCCGCTCCATCCCGTCGATATCGGGCATCATGTGGGTCTTGCCGACCAGCGCCGTACGGATGCCGTGGGCGCCCAGGTGATCGCCGAGCGTAACCTCGCCCACCGGCAACGGCACGAAGTTCCAGGTCGCGCCGTGGCTGAACGCCGTTCGTCCCGTGTAGAACGACATCCGCGACGGCCCGCAGACCGGCGCCTGGACATAGGCACGGCCGAATCGCACGCCCTTCCGGGCGAGGCCGTCGAGACTCGGCGTCTTCAGATGGGGATGGCCGTAGCAGGAGAGGTAATCGGCCCTCAACTGGTCGGCCATGATGAACAGGATGTTGCGGACCTTCGCCATTGCCTTCCTCTGGTTGCGGTGTCCGATAGCGGGACTGTGGACGACCCTTTCATTTTCCGACCTGACCGCCCGACCGCCCTCCCCCGGCCCCTCCCGCAAGCGGGAGGGGAGAAGGTAAGAGGAAGCGGCGCCGCGTGAGTCCCCCTCTCCCCCGCGGGGAGAGGGTCGGGGTGAGAGGGCCTCCCGCCCGTCGAGTCATCTGTCCGGGCCTCACTCCCCGCCGGGTGCGTCTTCACCGAGCGTGGGAGCGCGGCGGGCCTCGCCGAGATGGGCCCGGAATGCGCGATCTATCGGCATCGGCAGGGCAGGCATTTCCTCGCCCGCCTCGTTTTCGAGCCGTTCGCTGAACAAGCCACGCCCCTGGAAGTGCGGGTCGGCGAGGGCTTCCTCCAGCGACCGCACGATGGAACAGCAGCAATCGACGCCCCGGATGCGTTCTTCCCAATACGCGGCGGGCCGGGCGGCGACAAGGGCCGCGACCTCCGCGCCGGTCCCTTCCGGATCGATGCCGTCGTCACGCCACTTATGGGGAAGCCCGATTACTTCGACGAATGCGTCCCAGAACTGCTGCTCCAGGGGAGCAGCCGCCAGCACCTTGCCGTCCGCCGTGGGGTAAAGGCAGTAGCGGGGAGAACCTCCCGTCACCAGGTCACCGCCATTCCTCGGCCATTGCCCCGCCGCCTGCGCGTTGCCGAGCGCCCAGAACATGAAGGGAAACAGGTTGTCCGCCATCGCGATGTCGAGCGTACTCCCCTCGCCTGTCCGATCCCGTTCCCGCAGCGCGAGCAGGATATTGAGGACAGTCGGATAGGATCCAGCCGCGATGTCAGCCATCAGCACCGGCGGCACCACGGGACGGTCGTCCGGTCCCATCGAGAGGGAAAGGACCCCGGTTTCTCCGATGTAGTTGAGATCGTGCGCGGCGATGTCGCGTTTCGGCCCCGACTGCCCGAAACCCGTGATCGAGCAGTAGACGATGCCTGGGTTGATTTCGCGCACCGTCGCGGCGTCGAGCCCGAGGCGTTCCATGACCCCGGGACGGAATTGCTCGACGAGAACGTCGGCGCGTTCGAGGAGCGGGCGGAGCCGCGCCTTGTCGGCTTCCTGCTTGAGATCGAGGACGAGAGACTTCTTGCCGCGGTTCAGCAACGCGAAATTGATGCTTTCCCTGCCCCATTTGGGCTCGTAATGGCGCATCTCCTCGCCGCCCGGCCGCTCGATCTTGATCACCTCCGCGCCAGCCTCGGCGAGCATCAGGGTTGCCAACGGCCCCGGCAGCAGGGTGGAGAAGTCGAGAACGAGGATTCCGTCGAGAGGAGCGATCATCGGCGTTTCGAACGCGCCTTGGCGACCCCAGCGGCGCGCGCCGGCGCATCGCCCGGCTGGCCGCTGGCGGCGAACAACGCACTGGAGACATCGTGGTGATAGGCCAGCCCGCCGCGTATCGCCCGCTCCACCGGGCCGTCGGGATAGCCGAGACCCAGCCGGCAGGCGAGATCCATGTCTTCCGCCTTGGCGAGCCCGTCGTCGAGCAGCCGGAGAGCCGCGTTGTATTTGGGCCGAACGAGGCGGTCGACGATACGCCCCACCCGGTCGGTGGAAACGACGACCGTGAGACCGGCTTCCTCGAATACCGCGCGCGCGGCTTCGATGGCGCTTTCGTCGCTGTTCGGTTGGCGTACCAGTTCGACCAGGTCCGAAGGCGCCTCGTCGCCGTTCCGGTAGCGTGCGAAACCGAGCGCGTTCGATCCTTCCTCCCCGGCGGCCTCTCCGGTGTGAACCCCGAGACATTCGGTTTCAAGCTCGATCAGGACCGCCATCTTCGACGGGTCCGGCTCGTAGGGTGCGCCGAGCAGAACCACCACGTCCCCATCCTCCTCCGCGCCGGCGAGGAAGGCGTCGCCCGCGGGAAAGGAACGGCTCTCACCGGTCTGACGGATCGCATAGGCCATCGTCACGTCCCGAACATCGCGCTGCTCTCGTAGTCGTGAAAGCCGCGGCCCGACTTGCGGCCCAGGCGGCCCGCCGCGACCATCCGGCGAAGCAAGGGAGGCGCGGCCGCGCGGGGATCGAGCGTAATCGGGTAGAAGGCTTCCGACAGCAGGATCTGCGTGTCCAGCCCGATCAGGTCGATCAGCTCCAGCGGACCCATCCTGTATCCGAGCGCCGTCTTGATCGCGGTGTCGATGTCGGCGGGGCTCGCGATGCCGGCCTCGACCGCGCGGATCGCATCGTTGTTGAACGGGACAAGTAGCGCGTTGAGGATGAAACCCGGCCGGTCCTGTGTCTTGACCGGGCTCTGCCCGACCGCCTCCGTCCACGCCCAGGCGGTGGCGAAGGTTCGCTCCGACGTGTTCAGGCCAGGCGACATCTCGATCAGTTTCATGAGCTGGGCGGGCAGGCAGAAATGCATACCGACCACGCTATCCTCGCGCCCGCAACCGGAGGCGATTTCGGTGATCGAAAGGGTCGAGGTGTTGGAGGCGAAGATCGCCTCTTCCTTGCATATCCGATTCAGAGCGCGGAACAGCGCCTGTTTCGTCGTCAGGTCTTCGAATACCGCTTCGATGACGAGATCGCATTCCGCCAGCGCTTCGAGTTCGATGACGGGATCGAGTCTGCTCAGCGCCTCTTCCCTTGCCTCTTCCGTCATCCGGTCGCGTTCGACGGAGCGCGCGAAGAACGTGGAGGTTTGCGACGCCGCCCGCTCCAGGCCCTCTTCGTCGACGTCGTAGCAGACGGTCGAGAAGCCGGCGCGCGCCGAGACGATCGCGATGCCCGATCCCATCGTGCCCGCCGCGCCGCACACGCCGACCTTCGCGATCCCCGTCATCGCCGCGAGAAGCTCCGACCGATGAACTGACGGTGCACCTGGTTCGTTCCCTCCCAGATCTGGGTGATCTTGGCGTCGCGCATCAGGCGTTCCACCCGGAAGTCCTTGCAAAAACCGTAACCCCCGTGCATCTGCACGGCTTCGGTGGTCATCCGCATGGCGAGGTCCGAGGCGCGGAGCTTGGCGATGGAGGCCTCCACGCCGTAGTCCTTGGCGCCGCTTTCGACCAGCCGGCCGACATAGTCGATCCACTCCTTGACCATCGCCAGTTCGGCCGCGAGGTCGGCGAGCATGAACTGGTTGCCCTGGAAGTCGACGATACGCCGCCCGGACTGGCGGCGGTCGTTCATGAAGGCGACCATGTCCTTGAACGCCGCATCGGCGATTCCGAGGGCGTGGCTCGCGATGCTCGGCCGCGACTTGTTGAGCGACAGGAGAAGAATGGAAAGCCCCTCCCCCGGCCCGCCCACGAGGTTCGCGCGGGGAACACGGCAGTCGTCGAAGGCGAGAACCGCCGTCGAGGACGCACGGATGCCCATCTTGTCCTCGGTCCTCTCGACCGTGAATCCCGGCGCACCCTTCTCCAGCACCAGGGCGGTGATCGAGCCCTTATCGTCGTCGATTTCCGACCACTTGCCGAACAGCAGAATCAGGTCGGCGACATCGCCGGAGGTAATGAATATCTTGCCGCCGTCGATGACGACTCTATCGCCGTCCGGAGCGAAGCGGGTCGTCATCCCAGTCGCGTCGGACCCGGCATTCGGCTCCGTGATCGCGAGAGAGCAGATCGCACCTTCCGCCACTTGCGGCATGATCCGCGACTTGAGCTCTTCCGATCCGAAATCGAGTACGGGTCCCATGGCGTGGAAGTTGGTGCCGTAGACGATCCCGGTCGCCGCGCAAGCCTCGGAAATCAGCTTCATGCATTCGAGATAGACACGGTACGACATAGGCGCGCCGCCATAGGCGTCGGGAACGAAGATCGCGTTCAGGCCAAGCCCCCTGATCGCTTCCACATTCTCCCAGGGAAACGCCGCTTCGCGGTCGAAGCGTTCTGCGTTGGGCGCGATGATCTCGTCGGCGAGACGCTGGACCTGGTCCAGCAGGATGCGCTCGTCTTCCGACCAGCCGCGGCGGTCGTCGAAGCGTTCGAAGACCTGCATCAGTGGTGCATCCCGTGCCCGCCGTCGAGATAGATCGTCTCTCCCGTCAGGTAGGGAACCCGCATCCGGAACAGCGCGGTAACCAGATCCGCGACCTCTTCCGGTGTGCCGGTCCGCCCGACCGGGATACGCCGTTCCAGCCAGCGCTTGACGGCATCGCGCTGCATGAATTCGCGATTGAAGTCCGTCTCGACATAGCCCGGCGCGACGTTGACGACCGAAATGCCGTCTTCCGCCCATTCGACGGCGAGGCAGCGGGTGATCGCGCCCACCGCCGCCTTCGACACGCAATAGGCAAGGTGTTCCTTGACCCCGAGCTTGTCGAACACCGATCCCATGTTGACGATCAGCCCGCCGCCGTCACGCTTGAGGAGCGCGTAGGCCTCGCGCGAGGCGACGACGACGGCGGTCGCGTTGAGCGCCATCACGCGTTCGTAATCCGCGACCGATATTTCGGCGCTCACCGACTGCCCGTGCGCGCCCGCGTTATTGACGAGCCCCACCACGGGCGTCGGATCGTCGGCAAGTTCGGAAAAGACCGACTGGACCGCCGTTTCGTCCGTCATGTCGCAAACGACGCCCCGGCCCACCGCGCAATCGCCCGTGCGGGAAAGGCCGACGACGTCGTAACCGGCGTCCGCCAGCGCCCGCGCGGTAGCGGCGCCGAGCCCCCGGCTCGCCCCGGTAACGATGACGCGCCCCTCACTCATCCCTGAAGCCGGGCTTGCGCTTCTCCTCGAACGCCGCCATCCCCTCGTCGGCATCCTCGGTCCGGTAGGCGAGCGTCGACAGATCCGCCTCGATCTTCAAACCCTCCCCGATCGGGTTATCGAGCGCGCGCTGCACCGCCTCGCGCGCGTAGCGGAGGATCGGCAGGCTGTAGCCGGTGAACTGCCGCGCGTAGTCGAGCCCGGCCTCGATCAGGTCGCCGTCGGCAATGCGGTTGACCAGCCCGATTCGCTCCGCTTCCTCCGCGTCCACCGTGCGCCCCGTGAGGATCATGTCGAGCGCGCGCGACTCGCCGATCAGCCGGGGCAGCCGCTGGGTGCCGCCATAGCCCGGGATCAAGCCGAGCTTGACCTCCGGCATACCGAGCCGCGCGCGCGGGCCGGCAATGCGGAACGTCGACGCCAGCGCGATCTCCAGCCCGCCGCCGAAGGCGTAGCCGTTGATCAGGGCGATCGAGGGGATGAGCAGCGAATCGAGCTTCGCCATGGTGCTTTGCCCGAACTCGGTGGCCGCCTTTTCCTGATGGACCGTCCGATGGCGAAGCTCCTTGATGTCGGCGCCGGCGCAGAATGCGCGATCGCCGGCGCCGGTGATCAACAGCACCCGGGCATCGCTCGCCGCCACCTCGTCGAACGCCTCGCCGAGCTCGCGGATGACCGAAAAGGAAAGCGCGTTCAGGGCTTCCGGCCGGTTGAGGGTGATGAGCGCCGCTTCGTCCCGGCGAGTGAGCTCGACGGTCATTGTGCGGCCTCGCTGGCGGGATCGAATCGCACCGGATCGGGGCGGATCGTCCCCTGCTTCGCCATCTCGACGAGCTCCCGCTTGAGGATCTTGCCGCTCGCCGTCAGGGGAAACTCGTCCACCCGGATAAAGTACTCCGGCATGTCATAGCGCGAGAGCCCCTCGGCATGAAGATGGGACAGAAGCGCATCGGGATCGATCTCGCCGATCACCGCGATACAGCCCTTTTCTCCAAGGCGTTCGTCAGGAACCGGGAATACGGCAACCCGTTCGATGCCGTCATGGCGGATCGCCAAGGACTCGATTTCCGAAGGATAGATGTTGTGACCGCCGCGGATGATCAGGTCCTTCAGCCGTCCGTCGATGGAAAGATTGCCGTTCCCGTCGAGGGAACCGAGGTCGCCGGAAAGGAACCACCCCGACTCGTTGAAGCTCTCCTCGGTCGCCTCCTGGTTGCCGAAATAGCCGAGCATCAGGGCACCGCCCCTGCCGGCGATCTGTCCGCTGACCCCGGGACCGGCCGGCTTGTCCGGATCCGCCATGTCGAAGATCGTGACCTCGTAGGCCGGACCGCCGCGCCCACAGGTCCGCGTGACGGTTTCCGTGTCGTCGTCCGGCCAGGTGAAGTGGTGCGAGGAGTTTTCCGTCATGCCGTAGATATTCTGCGGCCTGATGCCCTGCGCCACGAACGCCTCGCAGACCACTGGCGGGATCGGCGCGCCGGCCATGTAGAAGATCTCGAGCGAACCGATCCGATCGAGTCCCTTCGCCCGCTGTTCCGCCAGCACGTCCATCGCGTGCGTCGGGACGCCCATTGCGTAGGTGGCGCCCGTCTCGACGATCCAGTCGATCTTGTCGACGCCGGCCGGCCGGTCGTCGGTAATGAACTCGCATCCCGACAGCACCCATTGGGCCGCCCCGACCCAGGCGATGTGGTGAGACAGCGGACTCAGCGACAACAGCTTCGTCTCGGTTCCGATGCGCCAGGTGCTCACCATGTCCCGTGCGTTCGCGAACAGGGTGTTGTCCGAGTGCATGACGCATTTCGGCATGCCGGTGGTGCCGGAGGTGAAGGCCAGATAGGCGACCTTGTCCGGATCCGTGACGGGATCCCCACGAGGTTTCCTGCCCGGGCCGGCGATATTTCCGTCCAGCGTGACCGCTTTCAGATGATCGATTCCGTCCAGCAGTTTTTCGAAGTCGGCATCGGCCCGGTCGGCGCCCCAGCCCGGCTCGGTATAGAACGCCGCCGTCTTGAGCCGCTTCAAGAGCGTCGTGACCTCGGCGCAGGTATGGGTCCGATGCAGGGTCGGGTTACAGGCATAGCCCTGGCGCGAGCAGGCCAGCAGAACGATCACGGTCTCCATCGCATTGCCGCGCCAGATCGAGACCCGATCGCCTTCGACCAGCCCGCGCGCCTCCAGATCGGCGGCAACCGCGTCCGCCCAGGCCTTCACCCCGCTCCAACTCAGTTGCCGTGTGCCGTCGCGGAGCGCCGGCGCGTCGCCTGTTTCGGCCGCGTGGCGTTCGAGCAAGCCGTAGAACGTCTCGTCGCGCCAGACCCCGGTCTCATAGTAACGCCGCGCCGCCCGGGGCGTGTGAAGTGTCAGGAAAGCACGCATTCTTCGCGCCGTTCAGTGTCCGAAGCGGTCGGAATCGGGCGATCGGCGCTCACGAAAGGCACTGCCGAGCTCCTTCGACTCGTCGCTGTCGAGATAGCCCGGCAGCAACAGGTCATGCGCCATCCTGGCCAGGCCGGACACGCCGCCGTGCCGGGCATTGAACGCGCCCTTGATCGAAGCCAGCGCGAAGCTGCCCCTCTCAGCGACTTCCAGCGCGTACTCTCTGGTTCGCTCGGCGAGCTCGGTGTCCGGGACGACACGGTTGATGAGTCCCATTTCGAGCGCTTCGGAGGCCGGAATTCTACGGTTGGTGTACCAGATTTCCTTGGCCCGCTTCTTGCCCACCAGATCTTCGAGATACCAGGTTCCGTAGCCTGCATCGAAAGATCCCATCATCGGCCCTACCTGGCGGAATACCGCGCTTTCCTTGGCGATGGTCAGATCGCAGACCATCTGCAGCACGTTGCCGCCACCGACCGCGAACCCGTTCACGCTGGCGATCACCGGCTTCTGGAGCTTGTCGATGGCCTCGTACATCTCGAGCGTCGGAAGCATTCCGGCATAGAGCCGTGTCGGTTCCGCCCCGTCCTTGCGTCCCCCGATGCAGAAAAACCGGTCCCCGGCGCCCGTCAACACGATCACCCGTGTCCGGGTTTCCCGCCGGATCCGGTTGATGCAATCGCGGACCTCGTGGCAGGTCCGGATGGTGAACATGTTGCCGTCGTCGGGACGGTTCAGCGTCATCGTTCCGACCGGGCCGTCCTCCTGGTAGAGGATCGTTTCGTAGCTCACACTCGCGCCTCGTTCGTCATGGGGCGCGCATGTTTACGCGAAAGGCGGGCGATGTCACGACCCGCTCTGGCCCGGAACCGGAATGTATTGGGCGAGTCGCTTGCCCGTGGCCACAAGCTCCGGCACCACGAACGACGCACCCGCCCGCACCAACTCCGCCGCGTGGGCGTCGTTTGTCGCCCGGGCTAATACAGGAAGATCGGGCAGCATGTGGCGAAGCGTTCCGACCAACCGGGTTGCCGCCTCGGAGTCGCTGAGCGCGACGACGGCGGAAGACGCCGACGAGAGGTGCAATCCCCAGAGAATTTCCGACCTGCTGGCATCGCCAAAATAGACGGGCTCCCCACGCGACCGCGCTCCCGACACGACAACGGGATCGCGGTCCACCGCGATGAAGTCGATTCCTTTTTCCTGAAGTTCGCGCGCTACCGTGCGTCCAACCCGGCCATAACCTGCGATCACGACATGTCCGGCAAGACCCGGCGTGTCATCCGGAATCTTTTCAACGCGCGCGGATCCCCTGACCGCGGTCCAGTGTGCGAGCCGCGCGCTGGCCCAGGCGAGAAAGGGAGTTGCCATCATGGACAGCGCCACCGCGACGATGAGGACCTGTCCCAGCGGCCCCTCGATCAGTTCTCCGTCTATCGCCACGTTGAAGATAACGAACGCGAATTCGCCTCCCTGCGCGAGCAGCAGGCCGAGCGGCAACGCATAGAGACCGGGAAGGCGGAACAGAAATACCAGAAACGCGAGAATCGCCGTTTTGAGAACGATCAGCCCTACGGCGATGGCAACGACCGACAGGACCCGTTCAACGGCAACGCCCAGATCCGTCTGCATGCCGATCAACATGAAGAAGAGACCGAGCAACAACGCGCGGAAGGGCTGGATCTCGGCAGCGACCTGATGACGGTATTCCGTCTCCGCCAGGAGCATTCCCGCGAGCAGCCCGCCAAGGGCCAGGGAAAGACCGACGGACTCGGTAAACGACGCAATCCCGACCACGACCAGCAGCGTCGCCGCGGCAAAGATCTGGTCGCTCCTTTCCGCGGCCACGACGGCGAATAGCGGCCGCAGAACGAAACGGCCCAGTACTACGATCGCCATCAGCGCCGCTATCGCCTCAAGTGCTGCGTAGCCAAGGGATTCGACGAGCCCTCCCTCGCGCTTGGCCAGGGCGAGCGTCAGCACGAGGATCGGTGCGATGGCAAGATCCTGCATCATCAGGACTGTGAAAGCGGTACGTCCGAACCGGGTCGCAAGCTGGCGTCGGTCGAGCAGTATCTGGATGACGAACACGGTCGACGACGGCGCGAGCGCAGCGCCGATGACGATTGCCGCATCGGGGGCGATCCCGAGGGCGATCGCGATCCCCGAAATCGCCGCGCCGGTGATGAGGATTTGCGCCAGACCCAAACCGAACAGGGCCGGAGAAAGGACCTTGATGCGCTCCCAGGGCAGTTCGAGACCGATGGTGAAGAGCAGAAACACCACACCGAACTCGGCGAAGGCGTGAATGCTATTGAGATCGGTGACGAGTCCGATCCCGAACGGGCCGATGAACATCCCGGCGGCCAGATAACCCAGCACCGGCGACAGATTCACGCGCCGGAGCGCAAACAGCGCCACAACCGACGCGGCCAGGATAATGACGACATCGCTGAGGTCGATATGCGGCACTCGCAGCCTCCAGCGCGCGGGACCGACCTAGACTATCCCCATCCTTCCGAATCGCCGCCCCGGTTCGCCCAGCAGACCCGATTACTGTAGACTGCGTCCGGCGTCTTGTTCTCACTCCCCGTTGGCCTTCCATGCTCCTCAGGATGATCCGAGAGAACCCTTACGGTTGGCTTGTCGTCGCCGTCCTGTTCACGGTTCTCAGCCTGGTCATGAGCGCGCGCTCCGCGCTCGGGCTGTTGATTCCGGAGTGGGAAGCCGAATTCGCCTGGGACCGCACGTTCATCTCCACCGGCGGTTCCGTAATGCTCACGGTGATGGCGATAGGCTCGCCGATAGCCGGAATGGCGCTCGACCGTTACGGGGCGCGCTCGATCTTCGCGGTGGCGATTCTGGTGACCGCCATCGCGGTCTGCCTGACCGCGGGCATGTGGCAAGGCTGGCATTTCATCGTCGCGTTCGGGCTGATCGGCGGGATCGGTTTCTCGACGATTTCCGCTCCGCTGATCGGCGCGACGGTCGCGCTCTATTTCGACGCGCGGCGCGGGCTCGCGACCGGGATAGCGACATCGGGCGCGACGGGAGGCCAGCTGGTGCTGATGCCCCTGCTTGCGGTCGGTCTGGCCGCGATCGGCTGGCGCGCGAGCTTCCTGGCGGTGGGATTGCTCTTGGCTGTGACCGCCTTGTTCACCTGGACGCTGATTCGGCGCGAAACGCCCGCGAGCCGGATGCGCGGACCGCAGGCCGATGCCGGCAACACCGTATGGACGCAGCTCGCCTACCTGATGCGCGACCGCACGTTCTGGCTGCTGGGCATCGGTTACATCGTGTGCGGATTCACCACCATCGGTGCGATCCGCATCCATTTCCTGCCTTACGCGGTAGCCTGCGGGTTTCCTCAGATCGAAAGCGCGACGGCGTTCGGCGTGCTGGCCACCACCTCCGCGATGGGGATCATCGGCTTCGGCGCGGCCGCCGACAAATTCCATCGGCCCGCCCTGCTGGCTTCGATCTATTTCCTGCGCGCCCTCTGTTTCATCCTGCTGATGTTCATTCCGGGCGATTCGGTGCTGCTGTTTACCTTCGCGGCCCTGTTCGGACTGTTCGATTTCGCGACCTTTCCCGTCGTCGCCAACATCGTCGGCACCCACATGGGACTTCGGATCATGGGGCTCACGATGGGCCTCCTGTTCTCTCTTCATTCCGTGGGCGGGGCGCTCGGTTCGTACGCCGGAGGCTGGCTGTTCGACCTGTTCGCCCAGTACGACTGGATGTGGCTCTCGTCCTTCGCGCTCGCGCTTTTGGCGGCTTTCCTGTCTATCCTCGTGCATGAGCCGCATCGGACGGGCTTTATTCGGGCACCGGCACCCGCCTGACGCACACGGAGGCGCCGGACATGACGATTCTCCAGGGGCTGATCGGGCTCTTCGCGCTTGTCGGGCTCGCATGGCTGGTCAGCGAGAACCGGGCGCGACTTCCCTGGCGGACCGTTCTGGTCGGGATCGCGATCCAGTTCGTGCTTGCGGTGATCCTTCTGAAATGGTCTGCCGGCTGGCAGTTCCTGCTCGCGCTCAACGGTGTCGTGGAAACGTTGCAGGCCGCGACCCGGGCCGGGACCTCCTTCGTTTTCGGATATATCGGCGGCGGCGCGCTGCCCTTCGACGAGAAGATGCCGGGCGGCGCCTTCATTCTTGCCTTCCAGGCGTTGCCGCTGGTCCTGCTGGTGAGCGCGCTGTCTGCGCTCCTCTACCACTGGCGCGTGCTGCCGGCGGTCGTGGGCGCCTTCGCCTGGGCGCTCTCGCGCCTGCTGAGGATCAGCGGAGCCGCGAGTTTCTCGACCGCCGCTAACATATTCGTGGGCATGGTCGAGTCTCCGCTCCTGATCCGGCCCTATCTGAGGGCGCTCAGCCGGAGCGAACTGTTCGTCGTGATGACCGCCGGCATGGCGACGATCGCAGGCACGGTCATGGTGCTCTACGCCACCGCGTTGACCGATATCGTCGAAAATCCGATCGGCCACCTTCTGACGGCATCGCTCCTGAGCGCGCCGGCGGCCGTGCTGATCGCCCGCGTGATGGTGCCTGAGGAAACCGAAACCGTCGGCGGCTCCGTGACGCAGGAACGCCTCTATGATTCGAGTGTCGACGCGATCACCCGCGGCACGCTCGACGGACTCACACTGCTGCTGAACATCATCGCCATGCTGATCGTCATCGTCGCGCTGGTTCATCTGGTGAATCTGGGGCTGGGGCTGCTGCCGGACCTCGCCGGCGCACCGATCACCCTCGAGCGGCTGCTGGGCTACATCATGGCGCCGGTCGCGTGGCTGATGGGGATTCCGTGGAGCGAGGCGGTCGCCGCCGGCTCCCTGCTCGGCATCAAGGTCGTTCTCAACGAATTTCTTGCCTATTTCTCGCTCGCCGGGCTTCCGGAGGGCGCCCTCGGCGCGCGCAGCCGGCTGATCATGACCTATGCGCTCTGCGGCTTCGCCAATTTCGCGAGCCTCGGCATCCTGATCGCGGGGATCGGCGCCATGGTGCCGGAACGGCGGGTCGAGATCGTGGGTCTAGGCCTGCGGTCCATCTACGCCGGGACCCTCGCCGCCTGCATGACGGGAACCGTTGTCGGGCTTCTATCGACCTGACAGGTAGCGGGTCTCGAGGTGGCGCTTGAACGAGGCCGTGCCGAGCGGCGCTCCGGTGGCCTCCTGAAGCAGATCGTCGGTCGTTTCCGGCATCGATCCCTTTCGATGGACGGTTTCCCGAAGCCAGCCCAGCAAGGGCGAGAAGTCTCCCCTGGAGAGGGCGTCGGGTATTCCGGGACGGGCAGCCAGGGCCGTCTCGAAGAGTTGTGCCGCCGCGAGCGCGCCCAGGGCATAGGTCGGGAAATAGCCCCAGGTTCCGCTGTACCAATGGATATCCTGCAAGCAGCCGCTGGCGTCGTTGGGAGGCCGGATTCCCAACAGGCCCTCCAGTCCATCCGCCCACGCCTCCGGCAGGTCGTCGAGAGACAGTGCGCCGCCGATCAGTGCCCGTTCGAGCCGATAGCGCAGGATCACGTGGGCCGGGTAGGTCACCTCGTCCGCGTCGACCCGGATCAGGCTGCGGGCGACGCGGCGGTAGAGGCGGCACAAATTGTCGGCGGACCAGGCCGGCCCTTCCCCGTCGAAGGCGTCGCGTACCAGCGGCGCGAGAAATCCGATGAATTCCGCCGAGCGGCAGGCCTGCATCTCGATTATCAGCGATTGGCTCTCGTGCATTCCCATCCCGCGGGCCGATCCGACGGGCTGGCGGCGCCATTCCGGCGGCAGACCCGCGTTGTAGAGCGCATGCCCGGTCTCGTGCAGAACGGCCATGACGCTCTGCGTAAAGTCCGCGGTGTCGTAACGTGTGGTAACGCGGATGTCCCCCGGCACGCCGCTGCAAAACGGGTGCAGGCTGATGTCGAGGCGACCCGCGTCGAAATCGAAGCCGAGCTGGACCATCAGCCGTTCGCCCAGGGATCTCTGCGCCTCGACGTTGAACGGGCCCTCCAGGGGCAGGGGTTGCGGTTCGCCCGCCTGCGTTTCGAGAACCCGTTCGAGAAATTCCGGCAGGAAAGCGGCGAGGTCGTCGAACAGCGCATCGATCCGACCGGTCCTCGCGCCGGGCTCGTAGACATCCATCAGCGCGTCGTAGAGCGAACAGCCGAGCGCCTCCGCCCGGGCTTCGCCGGCGCGCCGGACGAGTTCGAGGACGGTTCGAAGATAGGGTTTGACGCCCTCGTAGTCGTCCGCCTCGCGGGCGCTGCGCCAGGCCATCTCGCACTCGCTGTCGGCTCTCGCCATCGCCGCGATCAGATCCGCGTCCAGGGCGGAGGCGTGTGTCCATCGGCGGCGCATCTCGCGCAGATTGGCGCGGCGCCAGGGATCCCGCGCCACCTCCTCCGCCGCCGCATCGAGCAGATCGGGAATGGCCGGATCGGTGGTCTTCTCGTGCACCACCCGCCTGAGCGAGGCGAGCTGTTCGGCGCGCCCCGGCGCCCCTTTGCGCGGCATGTTCACCGACCGGTCCCAGGTCAGCACGCGCGACGCCTCGCTCAGCGCGCCGATCTGTCCGAACCGCTCCTCCAGGACCTCGTAGCTGGTCTCACCTCCGTTCATCCGATGCGTCCTCCCGGCGCCAATGAAAGACGAAATAAATCACCACAAGAACGAGCGCGAGCCCGTACCAGGTGAGCGCGTATTCGAGATGCCGATTGGAAATCTCGACCTTAGGATTACGCCCTGCGGGCAACCCTCCGGGGTTGGGCTTCGCGTCCGCGACCAGAACGGTGCCTCGGACTCCCGCGAGACCCGCGACGGCCGCCATCGCCTCGGGATCGGCGTAGTACCAGACATTCCTTGCCGGCTCGTTGTCGGGAACCCATGGGCTGGTCTTGCCCGGCTTCCGCAAGATGCCGGTCACCGCTGTTTCCGCCGCGATCCGACCTTCCCGCCGCGTATCGGGATCGGCGCGGTCGAGCGGGACCCAACCCCGGTTCACCAGAACAATGTCGGCCGAACCGAGGCGAAGCGGCGTGATCACGTCGAAGCCGGCCTGTCCGCCGCGCACGCGGTTGGCGATCAGGAACTCCATGGAATGGAGAAACCGGCCCGTCGCGCGGGCGCGACGAAATTCGATATCGTCTTCCGTGGTTTCTTCGTCCACCGACACCGGCGGCATGGCCAGACGTGCCTCGCGATACGCGATCACGCCTTCCTTCCATTGCAGACGATGAACCTGCCAGGTGCCGAGACCGACAAGGACGACGAGCACCGCCGCCGCCGCGACGGTCGACCAGAGCGTGGGGCGAAAGCGGCGGCGGCGGTCAGCACCCGTCGTCGTATTCATGCCGCAGGTTCTTGTAGTGGAGCGCGATCAGCAGCCCCTTGGCCGGGCGCAGCAACAACACCGCGAGAACCACGATCACGGGCGGCCAGACCGCCATATGAACCCAGATGGCCGGCTCGGCCAGCACTTCGAGCCATAAAGCGAGCCCGACGACAACCGCGCCCAGGATCAGGATCACGAACACCGCCGGTCCATCGCCGGTGTCGTGCGGCCCGAAACCGAGGCCGCAGGCGCCGCATTTCCCGGCGACCTTGAGCAGGCCCACGAAGAGCGGCCCCGTACCACAGCGAGGGCAGCGGCAGGCGAGGCCGGTGGCGAACGGCGACCGCGGCGGGTGTACGCCGGGTCGCGTCATCCGCGTCTAGTGCGCCCCGGCGTTCGGGCCGGCGCCCCAAATGTAGATGCAGCAGAACAGGAACAGCCAAACCACGTCGACGAAGTGCCAGTACCACGCCGCCGCCTCGAAGCCGAAATGATGGTCCGGCTTGAAGTGGTCCTTGTAGGCGCGGAAGAAACAGACGATCAGGAAGATCGTCCCCACCAGCACGTGGAAGCCGTGGAAGCCGGTCGCCATGAAGAACGTGCTGGGATAGATGCCGTCCGAGAAGTTGAAAGCCGCGTGGCTGTACTCGTAAGCCTGTACGCAGGTGAACAGGATTCCGAGCCCGATGGTCAGCCCGAGTCCCTGGAGGACATGCTGGCGGTTGCCTTCCTTGAGGGCGTGGTGAGCCCAGGTCACCGTGACCCCCGACATCAGCAGGATCAGCGTGTTCAGGAAGGGCAGATCCCACGGATCGAAGGTGACGATGTCGGGCGGCGGCCACTGGCTCTCGATCGCTTCGGGCGGAAACAGGCCGGCGTTGAAATAGGCCCAGAACCAGGCGACGAAGAACATCACCTCCGAGGCGATGAACAGCGCCATGCCGTACCGCATGCCGAGCTGTACGATCGGCGTGTGGTGGCCTTCGAAGGTGGCTTCGCGGATCACGTCGCGCCACCACCCGACCATGGTGACGGCGATCGCGACGCCGCCGAGCGCCATCAACCACCACGAGCCCTCGTGCATGTACCAGACGGCGCCGATGAACGCCAAGCCCGCCCCGGTCGCGCCGACCGCCGGCCAGATGCTCGGATCGACCAGATGGTAAGGATGCTTGTGGCCGTGATGGGTGTATTCGGCTGCCGAATCGGCTGGCGCCATGACTTACCCCTCTCTCAATTTGCGGCGATCCGCGCGCGGTCCCGGGTTTCGGGCTTCCCGGGCGCGGCGAAGAAAGTATAGGACAGCGTAATCGTCGTCACGTCGTCCAGATTGCGGTCGTTCGCCAGATCCGGATCGACGTAGAACGAAACCGGCATGTCGATGCTGTCGCCCGCGGCGAGCGTTTGTTCGGTGAAGCAGAAACAGTCGAGCTTGGCGAAATAGGGGCCTGCCTTGGGCGGGGTGACGTTGAAGGTCGCGGTGCCCGTCACCGGACTATCGCCCAGGTTTTTCGCGCGGTAGAAAGCGAGCCGTTCCTCGCCGAGTCTTACCCTGACGCTCCGCTCCACCGGCTGGAACCGCCACGGGAGAGCCGAGTTCACGTCCGCGTTGAAGCGGATCGTCACCGACCGGTCATGCAGTTCCACGGGCGCGGAATCGGCGACCTGCGTCGTGCCGCCGAACCCGGTGACCTGGCAGAACCACTGGTAAAGCGGCACCGAAGCGTAGGCGAGCCCGCCCATGCCCGCGACGATCCCGAGCAGAGCGACGGCGGTCAGCGCGTTCCGCCGGCGGGGTGCGCGCGCCATCTCACCACCCTCCCATGCGGACCATCGACATCACGAAGAACAGGCCGACCAGACCGAGCAGCACCGAGAGCAACGCGATGTTGCGGGTCCGGCGGCGCTTGTGGAGTTCGCTCAACGGCATCGCCATCGCCTATATCGCGCCGGGAACGAGGCGTTCGACGATCATCGACGCGAAGAGAACGAAGAGGTAGAGGATCGAGAAGCCGAAAAGACGCGGCGCGCCCTCGTCCCCCTCCGCCCGTGACAACCTCCAGGCGAGAAACAGGAACGCTGCGCTCATCGCTGTCGCGACCGCGGCGTAAAACATGCCGGTCACGCCAAGCACGGTGGGAACCAGCGATACCGGCACGAGCAGGAGGGCGTAGAGCAGGATCTGGCGCTTGGTCTCGTCCATTCCGGCGACGACCGGCAACATCGGGATCCCGGCGGCTTCGTAATCCCGGCTCTTGTAGAGCGAGAGCGCCCAGAAATGCGGCGGCGTCCACATGAAGATGAGAGCGAACAGGGCAATTCCGCCCAGCCCGATATCGCCGGTCACCGCCGCCCAGCCGATCATCGGGGGAAAGGCGCCGGCCGCGCCGCCGATCACGATGTTCTGCGGTGTCCGCCGCTTGAGCCAGATCGTGTAGACGAAAACGTAGAACCCGATGGTCAGCGCCAGCAGCGCCGCCGCCGTCCAGTTGACGGCGAGCGCCATAACGCTGACCGAACCGACAGCCAGCACCGAACCGAAACCGAGCGCGTCGCCGGGCGTCATGCGGCCGGCCGGAAGCGGACGGCCGCTGGTGCGCGCCATCACCGCGTCGATGTCGCGCTCGTACCACATGTTGATCGCCCCGGCGGCGCCCGCGCCTACGGCAATGCAGAGAACCGCGATCGCCGCGAGGACCGGGTGGAGCGTCCCCGGCGCGAGGACGAGACCGGTGACGGCGGTGAACACCACGAGCGACATCACCCGCGGCTTCAACAGCGCGACAAAATCGCCGACCGGCGGCCCGTCGATCAGGGTCGCGTCGGCGGTAAGCTCGATCGGTCTCTCGGCCACGCCTCTTGTCCGCCGTTAACGGATCTGCGGCAGCTCGTCGTAGCTGTGGAAGGGCGGCGGCGAGCTCACCGTCCATTCGAGGGTCGTCGCCCCCTCGCCCCACGGGTTTTCGCCGATCCGCTCGCCCGCGGTGAAGGTCCGATAGCAGATCCACAGGAACAACAACACGCCGACCGCGGAAATGTAGGAGCCCAGCGAGGAGATCATGTTCCACCCCGCGAACGCGTCGGGGTAGTCCGGTATCCGCCTCGGCATCCCGGCCAGGCCGAGGAAGTGCTGCGGGAAGAAGGTGACGTTGACGCCGACGAACATGACCCAGAAATGGATCCGGCCCCACATCTCCGGGTAGCGTCGCCCGCACATCTTGGGCAGCCAGTAATAGAACCCGCCGAAGATCGCGAACACCGCGCCCATCGACAGCACGTAGTGGAAATGCGCCACCACGTAGTAGGTGTCGTGCAGCGCGTGGTCGACGCCGGCATTGGCGAGCACCACCCCGGTCACCCCGCCGAGGGTGAACAGGAAGATGAAGCCCACCGCCCACAGCATCGGCGTGTCGAACCGGATCGACCCGCCCCACATGGTGGCGATCCAGCTGAAGATCTTGATGCCCGTCGGCACCGCGATGACCATCGTGGCCGCGGTGAAGTAGGCCTTGGTGTCGACGTCCATCCCCACGGTGTACATGTGGTGCGCCCAGACGATGAAGCCGACGAAGCCGATCGCCACCATCGCATAGGCCATCCCGAGATAGCCGAAGACCGGCTTGCGCGAGAACGTGGCCACGATCTGGCTGACGATGCCGAAGCCCGGCAGGATCAGGATATAGACCTCGGGATGGCCGAAGAACCAGAACAGGTGCTGGAACAGGATCGGGTCTCCGCCGCCGGCCGCCTTGAAGAATGTGGTGCCGAAATTGCGGTCGGTGAGAAGCATCGTGATCGCGCCCGCCAGAACCGGCAGGGACAGCAGCAGCAGGAAAGCGGTCACCAGGATCGACCACACGAACAGCGGCATCTTGTGCAGCGTCATGCCCGGCGCGCGCATGTTGAAGATCGTGGTGATGAAATTGGCCGCGCCCAGGATCGACGAAGCGCCCGCCAGATGCAGCGCGAAGATCGCCATGTCGACCGACGGTTCGGGCTGGCCGGTATCCGAGCTCAGCGGCGGATAGATCGTCCAGCCACCGCCCACCCCGCCGAAGAACGGCGAGGCCATCAGCAGGATGAAGGAGGGGATCAGCAGCCAGAAGCTGATATTGTTCATCCGCGGGAACGCCATGTCGGGCGCGCCGATCATCAGCGGCACGATCCAGTTGCCGAACCCTCCGATCATCGCCGGCATGACCATGAAGAAGATCATGATCAGCCCGTGCGCGGTGATCAGCACGTTGAACATGTGGTAGTCGCCGCCGAGGATCTGGTCGCCGGGGCTGTTCAGCTCCATGCGGAAGATGATCGACATGGCGCCGCCGATGAGCCCGGAGACAACGGCGAACACAAGGTACATCGTCCCGATGTCCTTGTGGTTGGTCGAGTAGACGAAGCGCCGCC
This sequence comes from Alphaproteobacteria bacterium, assembly GCA_965202835.1. Taxonomy (GTDB): domain Bacteria; phylum Pseudomonadota; class Alphaproteobacteria; order MPNO01; family MPNO01; genus MPNO01. The sequence goes on from CBDBCA010000006.1 coordinate 1,441,332, forward strand.
AACCCGTCGGGTGGGCCTCGTGGTGGTCGTGGGCTGCCGCGGAATCACTCATTCCCTTGCTCCTCCGTCCAACTCACCCGAGGACTCGAGACCTGCGACTTCCGTCGTCTTCGGTTCGGTGCCGTCTTCCTCCGCGGCATATTCCTTCTTCGCCCAGGATATCCAGGCGTTGAACTCCTGATCCGTGACGACGTCGACGCGGATCGGCATGAAACCGTGATTGACGCCGCAAAGCTCCGAACACTGGCCGTAATAGACGCCCGTCTTCTCGGCCTTGAACCAGACTTCGTTCAGCCGTCCGGGCACCCCGTCGACCTTGACGCCGAACGCCGGTATCGCCCAGGCGTGCAGCACGTCGTCCGCCGTGACCTGGACGCGGACCACCTTGTTGACCGGCACCACGATTCGGTTGTCGACGGACAGCAGCCGGGGCTGCCCTTCCTTCAGCTCGTCATCCGCCAGAATTGTCGCATCGAAGGTGAAATTGCCATGATCCGGGTATTCGTAACTCCAGTACCACTGGTGGCCGATGGCTTTCACCGTCATGTCGGCCTTGGGGATCGTATCCGAGTAGTAGAGCAGCTTGAAGGACGGGATCGCGATGAGCACCAGGATGACCACCGGGATGACGGTCCACAGCGCCTCGACCAGGGTGTTGTGCGTCGTGCGGGTGGGTGTCGGATTCCTGCCCTCGCGGAAGCGCCACATGACATAGAGCAGCAACCCCAGCACGAACAGCGTGATCAGCGTACAGATGACCAGAAGGATGTCGTGAAGGTCGTCGATGCTCTGCATCAGCGGCGTCGCCGCCTGCTGCAGGCCCATCTGCCAGGGCGTCGGTTCGCCGGCCGATGCGCCGGTTCCGGTGAGGACCGCGGCCAGAGCCGCGCCCGCTGCGAGAATGCGCCTTACGCTGTTCTGCATTCGTATCGAGTCCCTAACGTCCGCCGGATGTTCGCCCTTGAACAGCGGGACCCCCCGGGTGCGAAGCCGACATGGGCAACCCTACAAAGGCGTTGAGATCGCTGGATTGATACACAGCACAACTTCCAAAGACAAGATGCCCAATTGACGGGCAATCCTAGCCGAACTCGGGCAACGAGTGGGTTACATCGACGCGAATCGCACATTCGCGGCCTTATGTCGCAACGCCGCGAGAGCCCGGAATTCGCGGCGACGGACGATGCGGGGTGACAACGGGCATCGCCGACACCATCATATAACAAAGTACACTCCATTTGCCTGGCCGATTTCTCCGCCGGGCCGCCCGGGAGGAACCATGGCGGACCTCGCAAGAACGGACGAATTGTTCTTCGATCGGACGGGACTCGACCGCGACCGGGTCGAATCGATCGTGGCTGACACGCTTGCCGATACCGACGACGGCGAGTTGTTCCTCGAATACCGGCAATCGGAGGGGCTGGGATTCGACGACGGACGGTTGAAGACCGCGTCGTTCGATACGACCCAGGGATTCGGACTGCGCGCGGTGGCGGACGAGGCGACGGGCTACGCCCACGCCGCCGAGCTTTCCGAGGCGGCGATCGAGCGCGCGGCGGCGACGCTCAAGGCGGTCAAGTCGGGCTATAGCGGCACCGCGGCGGAAGGTCCCGCGTCGACCAACACGGCGCTCTATGTCGAGGACAACCCGCTCAACGAGATTCCGTTCGAGCGGAAGGTCGCTCTCCTCCAGGAAATCGATGCGTATGCCCGCGGTCGCGACCCCCGTGTGGTTCAGGTTATCGCGTCGATCACCGGCGAGTGGCAGGCGATCCAGATCGTCCGCGCCGACGGTCGCCGGGCCGCGGATATCCGCCCCTTGGTCAGGCTCAACGTTTCGGTGGTGGCGGCCGAAGGCGATCGCATGGAAACCGGCGGGCACGGGGTCGGCGGACGCACGTCCTACTCCGCCTATTTCGCCGAAGACGCCTGGCAGGCCCAGGTCGACGAGGCGCTCCGTCAGGCGCTGGTCAACCTCAAGTCGGTGCCCGCGCCGGCGGGCGAAATGCCGGTCGTGCTCGGCCCCGGATGGCCGGGAATCCTGCTCCACGAGGCGATCGGGCACGGTCTGGAGGGCGATTTCAACCGCAAGAAGACGTCCGCGTTCTCCGGCCTCCTCGGCGAGCGGATCGCCTCCCCCGGCGTGACCGTCGTCGACGACGGTACCATCGCGGACCGGCGCGGCTCGCTCAGCATCGACGACGAGGGGACGCCGACCCAGAATACGGTGCTGATCGAAGACGGTATCCTGGCGGGCTACATGCAGGACCGCATGAACGCGCGCTTGATGGGCGTGGCGCCAACCGGCAACGGACGGCGCGAGAGCTTCGCGCATTCGCCGATGCCGCGCATGACCAACACCTACATGCTGCCCGGCGAGCGTCCGCGGGACGAGATTATCGCGGCGGTACCCAGAGGGCTATACGCCGTCAATTTCGGCGGAGGGCAGGTCGACATCACCTCCGGGAAGTTCGTGTTCAGCGCGTCGGAGGCTTACTTGATCGAGGACGGCGCCATCGGCGCGCCTGTCAAGGGCGCGACGCTGATCGGCAACGGTCCGGACGCTCTGACCCGCGTGAAGATGGTGGGCGACGACATGAGCCTCGACCCCGGCGTCGGGACCTGCGGCAAGGAGGGCCAAGGCGTTCCCGTGGGCGTCGGCCAGCCGACGCTCCTCATCGACAATCTGACCGTGGGCGGCACCGCGGCCTGATCAGTAGGCGAATTCCTCGAACACCCGGTCGATATCGCCCGCCCACGGGCCGTGATAGCGCTCAAGCTTTTCCTCGGCCGGACAGGAGCCGCGGCGGACGATTTCGTCGAGTATGCTGAGATACCCCGTCTCGTTGTCGCCCATCCGGTCCAGCCGGGCGCGCGCCCGCAGCCCGTCATGGGCGATCCGCAAGACATCCCGCGCGACATCGAGCAGCGTGCCTTCCCGGAATGGCGTCTTGAGAGCCTTGATCGAGGTTTCGTGCCGCAGCCTCTGGTGCTCCTCCACCGTCCAGTCGGCGATCAGATCGTAAGCCGCGTCGAGCGCTGATTCGTCGTAGAGCAGTCCGACCCAGAGGGCGGGCAGCGCGCAAAGCCGCCGCCACGGTCCGCCGTCGGCGCCGCGCATTTCGATATAGCGCTTGAGGCGGACCTCCGGGAACAGCGTGGTCAAATGGTCCGCCCAGTCCGACATCATCGGCTTTTCGCCCGGCCGCGCCGGCAGCCGTCCATCGAGGAAATCGCGGAAAGACTGGCCGCTCGCGTCGACATAGGCGCCGTCGCGGTAGACGAAATACATCGGCACGTCGAGCACGTAGTCGACATAGCGCTCGAAGCTCATTCCGTCCTCGAAGACGAAGGGAAGAATGCCGCAGCGGTCCGGATCGGTGTCCTCCCAGACGTGGCTGCGATAGGAGCAGTAGCCGCTGGGCTTGCCCTCGACGAAAGGCGAGTTCGCGAACAGCGCGGTGGCGACCGGCTGCAGCGCCAATCCAACGCGCATCTTGCGCACCATGTCGAACTCGGACTCGAAATCGAGATTCACCTGCACGGTGCAGGTCCGGACCATCATGTCGAGTCCGAGCGAACCCTTTTTCGGCATGTAGTCGCGCATGATCTTGTAGCGGCCCTTGGGCATCCACGGGATCTCGCCACGCGTGGCGCGGGGATGAAAGCCGAGCCCCACCAGGCCGACGCCAAGCTCTCCCGCCACCTCCTTCACCTCGGCGAGATGGGTATGCACCTCGTCGCAGGTCTGGTGGATCGTCTCGAGCGGCGCGCCCGACAATTCGAGCTGCCCGCCCGGCTCCAGCGAGATGTTGCAGTCGGACTTGGCGAGCGCGATCGGGTTGCCGTTCTCCAGCACCGGCTCCCAGCCGAAACGCGTCAGACCTTCGAGCAGCGCGCGGATTCCCCACGTCCCCTCGTAGGGCGCGGATTCGAGCGTCTCCAGATGGAACACGAACTTTTCGTGTTCGGTTCCGATCCGCCAGTCTTCCGGCGGTTTGCAGCCTTCCTCCAGGAACTCGATCAGCTGGCGCCGGTCCTCGATGGGCGCGCCCTGGCTTGTGGGAGGTGCGGCCATGCCTGTCCGCCTCCTAAGCCCGACCGGTCGCTGCGTGGGAGACGGAGGTTTCGGGACGGCGCCAGTCGCCGATCACCGCCTGCCAGCAGACCAGAGCCGCAATGGCCGCGGTTTCCGCGCGGAGGAGGCGCGGACCCAGATCGACCGCGTGAACGAACGGCCGTCCCCGCAGCAACGCGCGCTCTTCCTCGGTAAAGCCGCCCTCGGGCCCGATCAATACCGCCCACGGATCGTGTCTTCCGCCGTCGCGGGCCCCGGTCAGAAAATCGACGATGGGCCGGCCGTAGCCGCTCTCGTCGCAGAACACGAGCCGCCGGTCGGCGGGCCACTCCTCCAGCAACTCCGCAAGCGGCAGGGGCGCGCGGGTCTCCGGCACGTCGCAGCGCCCGCACTGCTCTGCCGCCTCGATGGCCAGCGACCTCATGCGCTCCTGTTTGACGCGGCTTGTGTTGGTGCGAGCCGTGATGACCGGCTGAAGCGCCGAAGCTCCGAGCTCGACCGCCTTGACGATCGTCATGTCGCCGGGCCCCCGCTTCAGCGGCGCAAACAGGAGCCAGAGGTCCATATTCTCCGGTTGCGGTGCGAGGGGTCGTTCGATACGAAGCGCGAGGCGGCGCTTTTCCGTCCCTTCGATCCTGCCCAGCCATTCGCCGTCGCGACCGTTGAACGCGGCGACAGTGTCGCCCGGCCCAAGCCGCATGACGTCTTTCAGGTAGTGCGTCCGATCGCGATCGAGCACGACGCCCTCACCGCTTGCCAGCGTCTGGTCGAGGAATAGCCGGACTCGCGGAACCGCTGGCTGCATCGCCGATTACGCCGCCATCGTAGGAAAAGGCCGGTGCCGATATAATCGGGCAGGAGCCAAAGAGCAATGTCGGGCATCCACGATACCGCCGCGAGCGACATCCCGAAGGGCGGATGGGTTGACCGGCTTCTGCCCGCGGCCGCGCGGCCCTATGCCCGGCTCGCGCGTCTCGACAGGCCGATCGGAACCTGGCTCCTGCTGTTCCCCTGCTGGTGGTCGATTGCCTTCGCCTCGCCCCGGCCGCTCTCCCCGGAAAGCCTGATTCTGTTCGCGACGTTCGGGATCGGCGCGCTGACGATGCGGGGGGCCGGCTGCACCTTCAACGACATCTGCGACCGCGACTTCGACGCCCAGGTGGCCCGTACCCGCGACCGGCCGTTGCCTAGCGGCCAGGTCACGGTGCGGGGAGCGGTGGTCTTTCTTGTCGTGCTGCTGACCGTGGGGCTCGCGATCCTGCTGACGCTCAAGCCGTTCGCGATCGCGGTGGGCGCCGCATCGCTGGTCCTCGTCTTCACCTACCCCCTCAGCAAGCGCGTCACCTACTGGCCGCAATTCGTCCTCGGCCTCGCCTTCAATTGGGGCGCCCTCCTCGGCTGGGCGGCGGTGTGGGAAGAAATCTCCCTGGCTCCGGTCCTGCTCTATGTCGGCGGCATTTTCTGGACGCTCGGCTACGACACGATATACGCGCATCAGGACCGCCGCGACGACCCCGCCGCGGGAGTGAAGTCGACGGCGCGGCGCCTCGGCCTCGGCAGCAAGCCGTGGCTGTACGCGTTCTACCTGATCGCCGCCGCCTTCCTCGCGGCGACCGGTCACGTCGTGGGGCTGGGATGGATCTTCTACGCCGGCCTTGTCCTGGCGACCCTGCAATTCGTCTGGCAGGTGGCCGATTTGGACCTCGACTCGCCCAAGGACTGCCTCGCCAAGTTCCGATCGAACCGGCTGGCGGCGTGGCTGATTCTGGGGTCCATCGTCACTGCCCAGCTTGCGCGATAAGCGCCGCCTCGGCCTCGGCGATGTCCTCCGGCCGGTTCACGTTGAAGAACGGATCGACCGGCGCGGCCGAGAACTCCGCGTGAGCCAAGCGGTAGCGCGCCGTCCAGACATCGACCTTCCGAATTTCCTCTTCCACCAACGCCGAGCGCAATTGGTCCGCCAGAGCGACCGGCCAGAGGGCGAACACCGGGTGTTCCCGCCCGTCGGATTGGGCGGAGGCGATCTCGGCATCGCTCTCCTCGATAGCCCGCCACAGCCGGTCGACCAGGTCTTCGGGCAGGAACGGTGCGTCGCAAGCGAAGCTCGCGACATGAGTGCAGCGCGGATTCTGATCCCGTGTCCATTCGAGCCCGGCAAGCACGCCGGCAAGCGGTCCGGGGAAGCCCTCGACCGAATCGGGAACCACAGTCAGTCCGGTTTCGGCGAATCGGGCCGGATCGCCGTTGGCGTTGAGCGCGAGGATGTCGACCTGCGGCGCGGCGCGGGCGATCACCCGGTCCAGAATGCTGCGCCCTCCGAGGGTTCTCAGCGCCTTGTCGCCGCCGCCCATGCGGCGCGACAGCCCGCCGGCCAGGACGATTCCCGAGATGCGCGGCTTCACGGCCCCGTCCCGACCGGCGCGGCGTCGACCCGGATGGGCTCGATCCCGAGCGCACGATCCACCAATTCCGCATCCTCCGGCGCGAGCGCCGACGAATCGGAGACGATCCGGACGATATCGGCGAACGGGTCTTGCGGAATGCCCTGGATATTCTCGCAGGCCGACAGCCCGGCGCCCGAGGCGACCCGATCTTCCAGCCGCGCCTTCAGCGCCCCCTCCGCCAGGTCCAGGAGATCGTCGGAGAAGTCCTCGCCGCAGAGAGTGACATAGAACCGGGTCCGCAGGACCTCGGCCGCCGCCGCGCCGGACGCCGCCGCGAGATCGCCATAGGCGGCGAGGCGGGCGCCGGCGTCGCCCGCGAAAACGGTGCGCCCGCGTTCGTCTCGAAGCGGCGTCTGGAGGGCCAGCATCGCGGTCAAATGTTGATCGATTCGCGTCAGCAGGGACCGGCTCTGGCCGACATAGCTCACCGTCCGGCCCCCGGCGTAACGCTTGATCCGGAGATAGACGCCGGGCCCGCGGAGGCCTTCCAGCGCGGTTTCGTCGTCCGGGAACAACCCGGCGCCCACCGGGCCCCGCCAGGCGAGGATCAGCTCCAAACCGCCCTCACCCGGCGCGAGCGCCCTTGCGCTGCATCGCCGCCGGCTCCTCGCCCACCGCCTTGGGGTCCGCGTCGTAGACGATCCGGCCCTCGCCGGCGAGCGCGATGAAGCGCCGCCCCCTGGCGCGTCCGATCAGCGTCAAGTTGGCCTGCCGCGCGAGGTCCACACCCCACGCGGTGAAACCGGAGCGGGAGACCAGGATCGGGATGCGCATCTGGACCGCCTTGATCACCATTTCGCTGGTGAGGCGCCCGGTCGTGTAGAACATCTTGCCTTCCGGCACGATGCGGTTGAGGTGCATGTAGCCGGCGATCTTGTCGACCGCGTTGTGCCGGCCGACGTCCTCCATGTAGATCAGCGGCCGGTCTCTCTCGCACAGCACGCAGCCGTGGATCGCCCCCGCCTCCAGATAGAGGCTGGGCGTCGTGTTGATCGATTTGGCAAGCGCGTAGAGCCACGAAGTCCGGATCTCCGCGTCGGGATCCAGCGTGACCTCCTCGAAGGTCTCCATCACGTCGCCGAAGACGGTGCCGAGCGCGCAGCCCGAGGTCCGGGTGCGCTTCTTCATCCGCTCCTCGAAGTCGGTCTCGTGCGCGGTGCGGACGACGACGGTCTCGATCTCCTCGTCGTAGTCGACCCCGGTCACCTCGTCGTCGCCCTTGAGCATGTTCTGGTTGATCAGGTAGCCCACCGCCAGGCAGTCGACATAGTCGCCGATGGTCATCAGGGTGACGATCTCCTGGCTGTTGAGGAACAGCGTCAGCGGCCGTTCCACGGTCACCGAGGTCTCGATTGCCCTGCCGTCCTGATCGACGCCGGGCACGCGTTCCGTCAGCCGTTCGTCGGAAGGATCCGGCCTGACCAGATAGTCCGTCATGCGAGGAATATGTCTACACCGGGCGCGCCGGACAACCGGATTGAGCGGGAGCCCATTTCCGGGGATTGGCCAGCAAAGGTTCGACACCCTTACCCCCGGCGTCACCCCGCAGCTAAACGTTCTTCGACCGGGCACGTCGCGGACGGCCGTCGCCCGAGAGTCCTCACCCCGGCCCTCTCCCCGGCGGGGAGAGGGAAACCCTGGCCCACCCCTCCTTGCCTTCTCTCCTCCCGCTCGCGGGAGGGGCCGGGGGAGGGTGGCGGAGCCGGTACAAACAAGACGGGTTTGGCACTAAAATCCCGCCGCGACAACGGAACGGGAGGTCGGACAGTGTCCGAAACGGGAGCCCTGGTTTCAACGGAATGGCTGGAAGCGCATCTCGACGATCCCGCGGTGCGGGTGGTGGAGACGACCTGGTACCTGCCGACCGACGGGCGGTCGGGCCGCGCGGAATACGAAAGCGGGCATATCCGGGGAGCCGCGTACTGGGACATCGACGGCATCGCCGACCCCGAAGACCCGAGGCCCCACATGGCGCCGTCGCCCGCCCAATTCGCCGCGCAGATGGGCGAGCTTGGCATCGGCGATTCGACCCGCGTCGTCGTCTATGACCGGGTGGGGATGATGACCGTCGGCCGGGCGTGGTGGATGCTGCGCTATTTCGGCCACGATTCGGTCTCGATCCTGGATGGCGGCTTCGACAAGTGGACGGCCGAAGGAAGGGCGACGGAAGACGGACCGGGAGCCCAGCGTGACGCTCCGGACGCCTTTGCCGCCAAACCCCAAGCGGAACGCATTTCCGACCTCGACACGATCATGGCAAGCCTCGACGGAGCGACGCTGCAGATCCTCGACGCCCGCGCGCCGGGCCGTTTCGCGGGCACCGAACCGGAACCGAGGCCGGGATGCCGCTCGGGCCATATCCCCGGCAGCCGGAACCTCCCCTATAACCGGCTGGTAAACCCGGAGACCGGAGAGATCAGGACTCCGTCCGAGATCCGCGCGCTGTTCGCCGACGCCGGGATCGACGTGGGACGACCGGTCACCACCACCTGCGGGTCGGGGGTCACGGCCTCGCTGCTCGCCTTCGGCCTTCACCTGATCGGCCAGGACGACGTGGCGGTCTATGACGGCTCCTGGTCGGAATGGGGAATGCGGACGGACACCCCGGTCGAGACCTGAAATACCGTCTGGCGCCGTCCCGGCCGCGCTGGCAGGATGCGCGGCCTTTTCACCAGCCCACGGCCGCGCCATGAAGGAAGACACAGTCATTACCACCGCGGGACGCGATCCGGAGGCCAATTTCGGGATCGTCAATCCGCCGGTCTACCACGCATCCACCATCACGCACCCGACCGTGGCGGCGATGCGGAAGGCGCGCGAAAAGCGGTGGGAGCCCAACGTCTATACCTACGGGCGGCACGGCACTCCGACCCACACGGCGCTGGAGGAGGCCGTGGCGGCGGTGGAGGGAGGAGACCGGGCGGTCTGTCTGGGCTCCGGCCTCGCGGCGATCAACGCCGCCATCCTCGCCTTCGTCGAGACCGGCGACCGCATCCTGATGGCGGATAACGTTTACGGTCCCGCGCGGCGCTTCTGCGACAGCTTTCTCGGCCGCTTCGGGGTCGAAACCGCCTATTTCGATCCCCTGATCGGAGGCGGCGTGGCCGAGCTGATGACGGAGCGCACGCGCATCGTGTATGTCGAAACGCCGGGTTCGCTGACCTTCGAGATGACCGACGTGCCGGCCGTCGCTGAGGCGGCGCACGCGGCGGGCGCGGTGGTGATCATCGATAACACCTGGGGCGCCGGGGTGCTGTTCAAGCCGTTCGAGCACGGCGTCGACGTCTCGGTCCAGGCGGCGACGAAATACATCGTCGGCCATTCGGACGTGATGATGGGAACCGTCACCACCCGCGAGGAATTGTGGCCCGGCGTCCGCCAGTCCGCCGCCGATCTCGGCGCCAATTGCGGGCCGGACGACGTGTACCTGGCGCTCCGGGGGCTGCGCACCCTCGCCGTGAGGCTCCGGCAGCACGAGGAGAACGGGCTGATTCTCGCGCGCTGGCTGCAGCGACGTCCCGAGGTGGACCGGGTTCTCCACCCCGCCTTGCCGGAGGACCCCGGGCATGCGCTCTGGAAGCGGGATTTCATGGGCGCCTGCGGCTTGTTCGGCGTCGTGCTGAATCCGGCCCCGCCGAAGGCAGTGGAGGCAATGCTGGACGGCATGAAGCTGTTCTCCATGGGCGCGAGCTGGGGCGGCTTCGAGAGCCTCATCCTGCCGACCGACCCGGCGCCGATCAGGACGGCGACGGTCTGGGACGAGGGTCCGACCGTCCGTATCCATGCGGGGCTGGAGGATACCGACGACCTGACCGCCGACCTGGAGCGCGGCTTCGAGCGGCTGAACGCCGCGCGTTGAAGGCCGGACGCTTCGAATCCGTCTTGAAGCAGCCTAGAATGGCGATTACGCAAGAACCGGGAACGAGAACCATGGGCGTGTCCGAAGCGGGCGTCGCCGCGACTCTCGACGCGATCGCTTGGAACGGCGACGGGCTGGTGCCCGCGATCGCGCAGCAGCACGACAGCGGCGAAGTCCTGATGATGGCCTGGATGAACCGGGAAGCGGTCGCGGAAACGCTGACCAGCGGCCGGGTCTGCTATTTCTCGCGCTCGCGAAACGCGCTGTGGCGCAAGGGCGAGAGCTCGGGACAGGTCCAGGAACTGGTCGAACTCCGCGTCGATTGCGACGGCGACACGCTGCTACTCGCCGTCGAGCAGACCGGGGTTGCCTGCCACACCGGACGGCGCAGCTGCTTCTTCCGGGCGGCCCGGGGCGACGAGCTGGCGACGGTCGCGGAAGTAGAGATCGACCCCGCGGAGCTCTACGGCAAATGACCGAAGCACATGCCCCGCCCGAGCCCGAGGATATCGTCCAGGCTTCTCTCTTGACCGGCTTTCTGGGGAGCGGAAAAACCACTCTTATCAATGCGTTGTTGAAACATCCCGAGATGTCGGAAACGGCCGTCCTGGTGAACGAGTTCGGCGAGATCGGTCTCGACCATCACCTGATCGAACGGATCGACGAGGACACCGTGCTGCTCAACGCGGGCTGCCTCTGCTGCACCGTCCGCGACGACCTCGCCCGGGCGCTGCGCGAGCTCTTCATCAAGCGGGTCAAGGGCGACGTGCCGCCGTTCAGCCGGGTGGTGATCGAAACCACCGGGCTCGCCGATCCGGCGCCGGTCATCCACACGCTGATGACCGACCGCGTCATCGCCAACCGGTTCGCGCTCGATGGCGTGGTAACGGCCGTCGACGGGGTCAACGGGGACATCCAGCTGAGCCGGCACCGGGAATCCGTCAAGCAGGCGGCGGTGGCGGACCGGATCGTGATTACCAAGGGCGATCTCGCCGAGGACGGTTCGCTGGACGGGCTGGAGGAAAGCCTGCGCGCGCTCAACCCGGGCGCTTCCATCGTCCGGGTGGAGTTCGGCGCGATTCATCCCGACGCCCTGTTCGATACCGGGCTCTACGACCCGGCGACCAAGAGCCTCGACGTGCAGCGCTGGCTGCGCGACGAGGCCTACGAGGAGGACGATCACCACCACCATCACCACGACGTGAACCGGCACGACGACAGCATCCGCGCCTATTGCCTGCGCTACGACGAGCCCCTCCCCTGGGAGCCGTTCGTGGGGTGGATACGGACGCTGATCGCGACCCACGGCGAAAGGCTCCTGCGGATCAAGGGGATCGTCAACGTGGCCGGTCAGGACAAGCCGATCGCCATCCACGGCGTGCAGCATTTGTTCCACGACCCGGCCCAGCTCCCGGACTGGCCGGACGGGGACACGCGGAGCCGGATCGTCTTCATCACCCAGGACTTGGCGCGGGAAACCGTCGAGCGGTTGCTGGAGGACATGAAGGCGGGAATGGCCAGGGAGAACTAGGGAAACCGCCGATGCGCAAGCCGGGTTCGATGAAGGCACTTGAGGAACTCGGCCGGGTGCAGCTCTCGCCCTCCTTCTTCATGCGCGACTTCCTGCACAGCGAAATCGCGGCTTTTTACGGGCTGGCGAACATTCCCGACGATCCCGACCTCGCCATCGCGGCCGGCACCCGGCTCTGCGAAACGCTGCTCGAACCGCTACGCGAGACCTTCGGCGTGGTCTCGGTCCGCTCCGGGTACCGTTCGGAAGAGGTCAACGGCTTCGGCAACCGGAACGGGCTCAACTGCGCGTCCAACGAAGCAAGTTATGCGGCCCATATCTGGGACCGGCGGGATGCGGAGGGCTGCATGGGCGCGACCGCCTGCGTTGTGATCCCCCGGTTCGCCGACCGCTACGCGGAAACCGGCGACTGGCGGCCGCTGGCCTGGTTCATCCACGACCACCTGCCCTATTCGAGGCTCTGCTTCTTTCCGAAGCTCGCCGCCTTCAACATCCAGTGGCACGAGCGCCCGGCGCGGCGGATCGACAGCTATGTGAATCCCAAGGGCTGCCTCACCCGCCCGGGGATGCCGGGCTTCGAGGACGACCAAACGGAAGCCTACGCCGGATTCCCGCCCTTCCGGGGTTGATGGAACGATAGACTTGGAAACCTGCGAGGCCGCCCTTCGATACGCGGCTTCGCCGCTACTCAGGGTGAGGGGTATTACAAAAAACGGAATTGCCTATAGCGTGTCCGTTCTTGATTGAACCGCCTCGTCCATTTTCTTCCGTCATGGTCGGCGAAGGCCGACCATCCACGTTTTGTTTTTGATTCCAGAGACTTAAAAACTCGTGGATGGTCGGCCTTCGCCGACCATGACGGTTAGGAAGCAAGGGTAACAGCGCTTCCATCTGAAACGGACAGGCTCTAGTTTAAGGTCGCGATTTGCAGGGGAACCGTTCGGCAAGAGCTTCGATGATGCTGTACTGAGACGGTAATCACCTGACAGTTTGGCCGGCGCCGGCGCGCGACCGTCAAGAGTCGTGCGCGCCGGCGGTGGCCAGGCCGCTCCCGGTAGGGGTAAGGATCGTTTTGCCAACATCCGACCCATCGGGAGAGCGACATGACCACCAAAGACAAGATAGCACGGCGCAAGCTGAGCCTTCTGGAGCTGGCCAGCGAGATGAACAACGTGTCGAAGGCGTGCCGGATCATGGGCTATTCGCGCCAGCAGTTCTACGAGATCCGCAGGAACTACCAGACCTACGGCGCCGACGGGCTGATCGACCGCCTGCCGGGCGCGCGCGGTCCGCACCCCAACCGTGTCTCGCAGGAGGTCGAGACGGCGATCCTGGCGCACGCGCTGGACCATCCCACCCACGGCGCGTTGCGCGTCGCCCAGGAGCTGTCGCTCAAGGGCATCCACGTGTCCTCCGGCGGGGTGCGCGGGGTGTGGTCGCGGCATGCACTGCTGACCAAGCAGGAGCGGCTGCTCCGGCTGGAGAAGACCACCGCCGAGCGCAAGATCGAGCTCACCGACGAGCAGGTCCGCCTGCTGGAGCGGTTCTCGCCCGAGTTCCGCGAACGCCACATCGAGACCCGCCACACCGGCGACCTGGTGGCCGTCGACACCTTCTTCGTCGGCCACCTCAAGGGGGTCGGCAAGGTCTATCTGCAGACCGCCGTCGACTGCCATTCGCGCTACGCCTGGGGCAGGCTCTACCCCAACAAGATGCCGGTCACCGCGGTGCATCTGATGAACAACGACGTGCTGCCGACCTTCGAGGCGCACGGCGCCAGGATCGCCACCGTGCTGTCGGACAACGGCCGTGAGTTCTGCGGCCGGCCCGATCGCCACCCCTACGAGCTCTTCCTACAGCTCGAGGAGATCGAGCACCGAACCACCAGGGTGCGAAGGCCGCAATCCAACGGCTTCGTCGAGCGCCTCCACCGCACCCTGCTGGACGAGCACTTCCGCGTCATGGGGCGCAAGAAGTTCTACGACAGCATCGAAGCCATGCAGACCGACCTCGACGCCTACCTGGTCGGCTACCATACCGAGCGACCCCACCAGGGCCGCGGCATGAAGGGCAGGACACCGGCCGACGTCTTCGTCCGGTGCCTGCCCAAACCAAAGGAACCAAGGGAGGGGAAGATGAAGAAAGCCGCCTGAACCACAACCCCGCCAGGAGCGGCAACTGTCAGCCAATTACCTTATCTGTACATGATTGCCAATGCGCTCGGAAGACCTTGGAGTTCGGGATGGCCGCGCAGCCATATACGGACTGTATCTGCTAAATCCCTGTAAGTAATTTTCGGGGGGACACAAAAGGGCGGGGTGAGATCAAGCTCGCGTTTGTTGAGCATTCTCAACAATTTCCACCTATGCGTTACATCCCGAGCGCCAACGGCCACTCCGGCGACATACATTACGAAACCGAAACTCTGGATTTCGTTTTTAGATTCCGCAGCCTTCAACAACGCGTGCCCGTCCTTGAATGCTCCCGCGCTTTGGGGCATCGCGACAACGACCGTTGCGCATATCGCGCCTATCAGCCATTTCCTCATTCGTCGTCGCTAAGCTTTTCGAGCGTCTTCTTGTTCGCTTGCCGCAACGCTCTCTTGGCAAGTCGCCCCACATGATCCAAATCATCCTTATAGGCTTGGATGTGCCAGTCGATCTCCCCGTCTGTCATGAGATCAGGTGACAGATGAATCTGACCATCCGCATTTCTTGAGTAAACCTTTGGGACGATATTGACGATGGCGTTCATAGGTGGATCACCTTTCTTGGGGGAACGGATTGCATACCAGAACCGGCCGATCGTATTTGCCATGGCCATTCCTTCCTTCAACTGTTGTTGTCGAGTGCCACCGGGGTCTGCTCGTTCTTCTTGAAATAGGAGCGGTTCAAATCGCCCTTGAAAAAAATGTCCTCATCCCGAGTAGGCGCGTAGCGCCGTATCGAGGGACGACGGCCGAGTCTCAGGCCGCCTTCCGCAGCCTGTCCCGATCGTGCGGCTTGTGGAGGTCGATGTCGGGTCCCAACGGCACGATGCCGGTCGGGTTTATGTGCTTCATATCTGCGTAGTAGCCCTGCTTGATGCCCGGGATGTCGGTCCGCTCGGCGATCCCGGGGAGCTGGTAGAGCTCGCGCAGGTAGTTCGACAGGTTGGGATAGTCGTCGATGCGCCGCTTGTTGCACTTGAAGTGGCCGTGATAGACGCAATCGAAGCGGATCAAGGTCGGGTAAAGCCGCCAGTCGGCCTCGGTCAGGCGCTCGCCGCACAGATAGCGCCGTTCGCCGAGCAGGTCGTCGAGCCAGTCGAGCGTGTCGAACAGCTTGTTGCAGGCCTCCTCGTAGGTCTCCTGCGTCTTTGCGAAACCGGTCCGGTAAACGCCGTTGTTGACGGTCTCGTAGATGCGCTTGTTGAAGGCGTCGATCTCTTCCCGCAGGTCTTCCGGATAGAGGTCGAGCCGTGTCGCGCCCAGGCCGTCGAACTCGGTGTTCAGCATGCGGACGATCTCCGACGATTCGTTGTTGACGATCGTCCATTCCCTCTTGTCGAACAGGGTCGGCACCGTGACCCGGCCGGAATAGCCGGGATCGGCCGACACATAGGCCTGGTGCAGCTCGAATACCCCGTCGACCGGCACGAGGTCGCGGCCGATGCCCTCGGTATAGGCCCAGCTCCGCTTGCGCGGCAGATCCGACAGGGTGATCGATATCTTGTCCTCGAGGCCCTTGAGGTAGCGGACGATCTGCGTCCGGTGGGCCCAGGGGCAGTTGGGCGCGAGGAACAGGTGGTAGCGGCCGGGCTCAGCCGGGAATCCCGACGATCCGTCGGCGGTGATCCGGGACCGGAAGACCGACTCCGCGCGAACGAAGGCGCCGCCTTCCGGGTTGCGGTATTTCGCGTCGTCGTCGATCCACTCGCCGTCGATCAACATGCCCATGGCCGGTTCCTCCGCTCGCCTATTCGCCGCACTGGAATGTAATTCGTTCTCCCCCGGAGTCGAGCCGGGGCCGCCTTGACCCGCCGCGGGGGCAGCCGCTTACTGTCGGGCGCCGCGACCAGGGAGACCCCCATGGATTTCGAGCTTCCCGAAGAGCTTCGCATGATGAAGGAGACGCTCCGCCGGTTCATCGACAACGAGGTGATCCCGATCGAGCGCGAGGCCTATGACGGCCACCTGATGGTGCCGAAGGTCCGGGAGAAGCTGGAAGCTCGAGCGCGGGAGCTCGGGATCTGGATGATCGACGTTCCCGAGGAATACGGCGGGATGGGGCTCGGGCTGCTTGCGCGCGTGCTGGTCTGGGAGGAGACCGGGCGCACCATCGCGTTCCCGCGGCGCAAACCCTGGATCTTCGGCCCCGATGTGAGCCCGATCCTGCTCCAGTTCCTGCGCGACGACCAGAAGGACGAGTATCTCTGGCCCTGCATCCGGGGCGAGAAATACGCCGCCTTTTGCCAGACCGAGCCCGATGCCGGCGGCGATCCGGCGAGCATGCGCACCACCGCCGTCCGCCAGGGCGACGAATACGTGATCAACGGGATGAAACGCTTCGTCACCGGCGGAGACCAGGCGGACTTCGCCCAGGTGGTCTGCGTCACCGACCGGGAGAAGGGCGCGCGCGGCGGAATTTCCTGCATCCTCGTCGACATGGACACGCCCGGGGTCGAGGTGATCCGCCAGCAGGAGACGATGATGGACGACCGGCCCTGCGAGGTCGGCTTCCACGACGTGCGGGTCCCGGTCGAGAACCTGATCGGCAACGAGGGCGACGGGTTCCGTATGGCGCAGAACTGGATCACCTTCGGGCGGATGCGCCACGGCTCGCTCGGCATGGGCACGATGGAACGCTGCCTGGAGTTGGGCGCCTCCTACGCCAAGCAGCGCGTGACCTTCGGCGAGCCGCTCGCCAACCGTCAGGCGGTGCAGTGGATGCTGGTCGACACCTATGCCGAGCTGCATCAGCTCAGATTGATGATCTATGACGCCGCCGCGCGCCACGACCGGGGCGAGGACATCCGCTACCAGTCCTATATGTGCAAATACATTGGCGACCGCGCCGGATTCGAGGCGGCCGACCGCTGTCTCCAGATCCATGGCGGGATCGGGCTCACCACCGACCTTCCCATCGAAAAGCTGTGGCGCGACCTGCGCTCGTTCATGATCACCGAGGGACCGGAAGAGATCCTGAAGATGGCGCTCGCCCGCCACGTACTCCGCGAATACGGTTGACCCAGACCGAGAGCGCCGGCGGAAGCACCCTCCGCGCGATGGCGATGATGCTGTTGGCGACGGTCGCCTTCACCGTCATGCACGCGATGATCCGCCATACCGCGCAGGGCCTGCATCCGTTCGAGGTCGCCTTCTTCCGCAACCTGTTCGGTCTCGTCTTCCTCGCGCCGATCCTGTTTCGCTACGGGTTCGCGCCGCTGCGCACCCGGAAGCTCAAGGTCCATGCGCTGCGCGGGATCCTGAACCTGATCTCGATGCTCTGCTTCTTTTACGCGGTCACCATCGCGCCCTTCGCCGACGTGACGGCGCTAACCTTCACCGCGCCGATATTCGCCAGCGTGCTCGCGTTCTTCGTCTTGAGAGAGCGGGTCGGCATCGCGCGCTGGGGCGCCATCGCCATCGGTTTTCTCGGTGCGCTGGTCATCCTGCGCCCCGGCTTCGGCGAAATCGGTCTCGGTCCGATCCTGACGGTCTTCTCGGCGCTCCTGTGGGCGGTGGCGATGCTGGTCATCAAGACCCTGACGCGCACCGAGTCGAGCATCACGATCACCGCCTACATGATGATCATCCTCGCGCCGATGTCGTTCCTCGCCGCGCTGCCGGTCTGGACCTGGCCGTCCCCGGAGCAATACCTCAACCTGTTCGTCCTGGCCGCGCTCGGCACGACGGGGCATCTCTGCCTCAACCAGGCGCTCAAGGAAGGCGATACCAGCCTGGTCTCGCCGGTGGATTACGTGCGGCTGGTATGGGCCGCGCTGATCGGCTATTTCGCATTCGGCGAGCTGCCCGACGCGATGACCTGGATCGGCGCCGCCATGATCTGCGGCAGCGCCGGGTTCGTCGCCTGGCACGAGGGTCGCCGCGCAACGAAGTCGACATAGGAGGCCGGATGATGGAGCGGTTCGCGGTCGGGGACGTCGAGGTCGCCAGCATCGTCGAGCGCGACGGGGCATGGCGGAACCCGCTGGTCATGTATCCGAGCGCCGAGCGGGGTCTCGTGGACGAACACCTGCGGGGACTGCCCGGATTCGTCTACGACGCGGCGCAGGACCTGCTGGTCATCACCTACCAGACATTCGTCCTGAGATCGCCCCGCCATACGATCCTGATCGATACCTGCGTCGGCCAGGACAAGCCCAACCGCGGCGACTGGCTGGACTATCCCAAGCAGCCATGGCTCGACGGTTTCGCCGCGCTCGGCCTCAAGTTCGAAGACATCGACTATGTCTTCTGTACCCATCTCCACGTCGATCACTGTGGCTGGAACACGAGGCTGGTGGACGGGCGCTGGGTACCGACCTTCCCCAACGCGAAATACATCTTCAGTAGGCGCGAATACGATTTCTGGGCGGTGGAGAGCGAAAAGGGCGCCGATCCGCCGGGCGATGTCTGGCGCGATTCCTGCCTGCCGATCGTCGAGGCCGGTCAGGCCCTCCTCGTGGACGACGACCATTCGCTGGACGATTCGATCTGGCTCACGCCGACGCCGGGCCACACCCCGGGCCATGTTTGCGTCAACCTGAAGTCGAACGGGCAGCGGGCGGTGTTCACCGGCGACCTGATGCACCACGCCCTGCAATGCCGCGAGCCCGACTGGTATTCCTGCTTCTGCTGGGACACGGACATGTCGAACCGGTCGCGCCGGAAGATCCTCGAATCGGTGACCGACACCGATACCCTGGTGGTGCCGTGCCACTTCCCCGGCACGACGGCCGGCCGGGTGGTTTCGGACGGAGACCGCTTCGATTACCGTTTTCGCGGCGCGTAAAGCGTCATACCGATAAACCCAAGGGAGACTGGCGATGAAGAAGGCGATCGTGACGGCCGCGGCCGCGGTTCTCGCCGCGACGGCGGCGAACGCGAAGACCTACGACATGAAATGCGGCTTCGTGACGGTGAACGACTCGCAGCACCGCTCAGCCGAGATCTTCAAGGACAAGATCGCGAAGAAGACGGGGGGAGAGGTCGACGTGCGCATCTTCCCGCTTGCCCAGCTCGGCACCATCCCCCGCCAGGTGGAGGGAATCCAGCTCGGCACCCAGGAATGCTTCATCTCGCCGCCGGGCTTCTTCGTCGGCCTCAACCAGGCCTTCCAGGCGCCCGACGCCCCGGCCCTGTTCGAATCCCAGATGCACCAGCACCGCTCGCTCAACCACCCGACCGTGCGCGACAAGTTCCTGGCGCTGGCCTCCCACGCCGGGATCGTCGGCAACTACACCTGGTCGGCGGGCGCGACCGCGGTTGCCTCCAGGCGGCCGATCGAGACGCTCGACGACTTCAAGGGCCGGAAGATCCGGGTGCTCGCGACCAAGATGGAGATCGCGACGCTCAAGACCGTCGGCGCCGCCGGCATCCCGATGCCCTATTCCGAGGTCCTGCCGGCGCTCCAGCGCAAGGGCATCGACGGGGTTCGGAGCGGTATCATCGTGATGGGTCCGTCCAAGTTCTACACGGTCGCCAAATACATCTACAACGAGAAGTCGGCTTTCATCCCGAGCGGCATGTGGCTCAACCGCAAATGGCTCGACAGCTTGCCCAAGGCCCACCGCGCGGCGATCTTCGAGGTCGGCAGGGAGATGGGCGACATCACCGTCAACATCGCCATCGAGATCACCGCCAAGTGGGAAAAGCTCTGGGTCGAGAAGGGCGGCACCGTCACCGCGCCCACCGCGGCCGACCGCACCGAGCTGTTCCGCCGGGTACGCCCGCTGGGCGACGAATTCCTCGGCAAGAACCCGAAGATCGCCCCGATGTACAAGCTCATCAAGGCGGCGGCGCAAGCGACGGCGGGGAAATAGGGCTGGACGGCGGATCATACACGTCCGCCGGTCGCTCGTTTCTTCTTCCCTGCATCAGCCAGGATTACACGCGTCCCCGCGAGTCGAGCGAATATCATCAAGGAATGAAACCAGCGGCTGTCAGTTCTAGATTGAACGCTGCCGATGCCGAGACGCGCCCTTCGATACGCCGCTTCGCGGCTACTCAGGGTGAGGGCGCCGTTGAATTCGAAGAAATAACCCCTCATCCCGAGTAGGCGCCGCAGACGCCGTATCGAGGGACGCGCGACGGTCGCGCTATGGAGCACCCGTGCATCCAAAACGGACAGGCTCTAGGAAACCCCTCTATTGCACTGAAAACAAGGGAGTTCGGTTCATCGCCACAACAGTAGTTGGCAGAACGGACGCAGCGTCTATTCGCCATCCTCCTTGATCACTATGTCGCCTTGACGCTCCAAGAATTTTCTCATCTTGGGGTTCAGGCGGACGTGACCGTTGAGGATTTCGACGTTCATCACACCGAGTACAAGACGTATGGCCGAGGCATAGGCTTGTATTGCCAACTTGGCAGTGCGTTCTTCCGGGGTATTCCAATGGTGCAAGTAAGAACGTCGAATTCCTCTAATTTTGCCGAAATCCTCTACAGACTTGTCGTCAACAAGTCCTCTCTGTTTCAGGCTTCTTACTCGTTCCTTTTGACCAAGCTTCTCAAACTGGCTGCTTTCCGCCTGATTCCCCGAAGAAATTTCGTGGATGAGAAGGGCTACCTTTTCCGCAACGACTCCGCAAAGTGCGATTGACCCCACATAGTTGCCAATAACGTAGTTCGTCTTAGCTTGGCGCAGCGGTCCAAATAGATTCTCTTTGAGAGTTGGTTCCTCCAGGGTGAGGAACACGCCTTGATCCATTGCGCTGACTTCGGTGTACCTCTTCTTGAACGCTGACATGTCGGGAGGCATGTCGAGAGGACAAAGAAATCTCAACAGGTCTGCCGAAGCAGGGTTCTCCGGTAAATTCGAAACCCCATTGTCAGGCTCCCATTCGAATAGCTTCAACGGGTTCACGAAAGTTCGAAAGTACATCCGACTCATTTTGATTCGTCCAGAAGGTCAGGGTTCCGCTTTTTCTAGAGCATTATCCCATCTAGTTGAATCGATTGTGATTTCTCAAGGTTTTGCGATTCGTGGTTGAGGCTGTTCGCCGGGGAGGAGGCCGGCGGACATGTCCAGAGCACTTTCCCTTGACCTTCGCGTTCGTGTCCTGGCGGCGGTGGCGGCAGGGTTGAGCCACCGCGCGGCCGCGGCCCGCTTTGGCGTGAGTGCGGCGAGTATCAGCCGGTGGCGCCGGCGGGCGCGGCTGGAGGGCGATCCCGGCCCGCGGGCTGCGGGCGGCGACCGTCGCTCGGGCCGCATCGAGACGCATCGTGGGCTGGTCCTCGATTTGGTCGCACAGACCCCCGACATCACCATCGAGGAGTTGCGCCGCCTGCTTGCCGGGCGCGGGCCGGGCTTCGGCTACGGCACCGTCCAGCGCTTCCTGGTGCGCCACGGGATGACGCGCAAGAAGAAGACCGGCCATGCCAGCGAGCAGGACCGCCCGGACATTCTGGCCCGGCGCCAGGCTTGGCGCGACGGCCAGGCCGGGCTCGATCCGGCCCGCCTGGTGTTCATCGACGAGACCTGGGCCAAGACCAACATGGCCCGTGCCTACGGCCGCGCGCCGCGCGGCGAACGCCTGCGCATGGCCCGGCCGCACGGCCACTGGAAGACCTCGACCTTCGTCGCCGGGCTCACCGTGCGCGGCATGATCGCTCCCTTCGTGCTCGATCGCCCGATCAACCGGGTCGCCTTCGAGACCTATGTCGAGAAGGTGCTGGCCCCCGAGCTCCGTCCCGGCGACATCGTCGTCATGGACAACCTGTCCAGCCACAAGGGGCCGGGGGTGCGCCAAAGGATCGAGGCCGCCGGCGCCGAAATCCGCTTCCTGCCGCCCTACTCGCCCGACCTCAACCCCATCGAGATGGCCTTCGCCAAACTCAAGGCGCTGCTCCGCCAGGCCGCGGAACGCACCGTCGAGAGGCTGTGGGGCGCCATCGCCCGAATCCTCGAAACCTTCCAACCACGGGAATGCAGAAACTACTTCGCCGCCGCAGGATACGATCCAGGTTGATCGGATAATGCTCTACTGTCCTGATCGAGAAGTTTATTAGAATATGTTCATCGGTTGTATTGGAGGGCTGATCGGTGAGCAGAGCGGCGGTGGCGATTGTCTTGTCGGCGGCGGAGCGGCGTGAGCTTGAGGGCCTGGCCCGGCGCCGGAAGACGGCCCAGGGGCTGGCGCGGCGGGCGCGGATCGTTCTGGCGGCGGCGGACGGGCTTGAGAACAAGGCGATCGTCGCGCGGGTGGGGGCGGACGCGAACACGGTCGGCAAGTGGCGCCGGCGCTTCGCCGAGCGCGGGCTGGACGGGCTTTACGACGAGCCTCGTTCCGGGGCTCCGCGCAAGATCGGCGACGAGCAGATCGCGGCGGTTATCGCACGCACCCTGGAAGAGACGCCGCCCGACGGCACGCATTGGAGCCTGCGCTCGATGGCCCGCGCGGTGGGCTACGCGCCGTCTACCATTCACCGGATCTGGCAAGCCTTCGGCCTGCAGCCGCACCGCTCGGAGACCTTCAAGCTGTCTACCGACCCGTTGTTTGTGGAGAAGGTGCGCGACATCGTCGGTCTCTATCTCGACCCGCCGGAACGCGCGCTGGTGCTGTGCGTCGACGAGAAGAGCCAGATCCAGGCGCTGGATCGTTCCCAGCCGATGCTGCCCATGCGGCCCGGCCAGGTCGAGCGGCGCACCCATGACTACATGCGCCACGGCACCACCACGCTGTTCGCGGCGCTCGACATCGCCACCGGCAAGGTCATCGGCCAGTGTTTTGCGCGCCACCGCAGCCGCGAGTTCCGCGAGTTCCTGCGCACCCTCGAAGCCCGGGTGCCCGCCGACCTCGACGTCCATCTGGTGATGGACAACTACGCAACCCACAAGACCCCGGCCGTCCGGCGCTGGCTGGCCGGCCATCCGCGCTGGCATGTCCACTTCACCCCGACCGGCGCCTCCTGGCTCAACCAGGTCGAGCGCTTCTTCGCGCTGTTGACCGAAAAGCAGCTCCGGCGCGGGGCCCATCGCTCGACCCAGGAACTCGAACAGGCCATTCGCGGCTACATCGACAGCGTCAATGCCAACCCCAGACCCTTCCGCTGGACCAAGTCAGCCGACGACATCCTGGCCACAATCAAACGCTTCTGCCTGCGTACTCTCGATGCCGCCGAACGACAAAGGGAAATCATCAAAACTTCGGAATCAGGACACTAGTGGTGAGTCAGTCTTGCAGACTTGTGATCGAAGAATCACTAACCCGTTGAAAAAATTGGCGCGCCCGGCAGGATTCGAACCTGCGACCTGCGGATTAGAAGTTACTCCGGAGCGTTTTCCGGGCCTTTGCCAGTTTATCCGAATAATACCATAGAGCACTGTAATTAAGCCTGTAATCGTTTCCCGACGATTTCCGTTGCGTCCGGTAAAAGCCTGCCATATCCTGTCGCCGTACCGACATAGTGCCGACTCGGGAGAAGCCGATGCGACCTGCGGATTACAAATCCGTCACCCTTACGGAACGGCGACTCAGGGACATGAAGCCCGGTCCGAAGACGCGGCTCGAGTGGGATCGGGAACTCAAGGGCTTCGGCGTGCGGATTACGTCGCGCGGGGTGAAAGCGTTCGTCTTGCGCTACAGGGTGAACGGCCGCGAGCGGCTGGCGACCCTCGCCCGGTGTTCCGAGATCACTCTGCGCGAGGCTCGCGAGCGGGCGGGCAAGGAGCTGGCGAAAATCCGCAACGGCGAAGCGGACCCTCTCGCCCGTCGCGAGGAACGGATTGCCGCTCCAACCGTGACGGAGGGGTTCGACAGGTTTTTCGAGGAATACGCGCCGCGCCGGATCGCGGACGGTCGCATGTCCGAGCGCACGCTATACGACTACCGGAAACAGGCGAACCGATCGGTCCTGCCGGTGCTCGGAAAGATGAAAGTTGCCGAGGTCACGCGCGCCGACATTGAGCGGACTGTCGCGCCGCGTGCGCCGGTGCAACGCAACCGGACCCTCGCGTTGCTCTCCCGCGTCTTCAATTTGTTCGAGACGTGGGAGTATCGACCGCAGCACTCCAACCCCTGTCGAGGGATCGAGAAGACGCGCGAGCAACCCCGCGACCGCGTCTTGGCCCCGTCCGAAATCGGGGCGCTCGCAGAATCTCTTCAGGGCATCTCGGATCCGTTCGTCGCAGCCGCGATCCGGTTCCTCATGGTGACCGGCTGGAGATCTGGTGAAGCGCTGGCGCTCCAGTGGTCGCACATCGACTTCGAGCGCGGCGAGATCACCTTGCCGACCACAAAGACCGGCCGCGACGTCCGTCCGGTCGCCGGATTAGCGCTCCAAGTCCTGACCGAGCTTCACGAGGTCAACGCCAACCCGTTCGTCTTCGCCGGCGCCCGGGGAGCGGCGGTCGGTTACAGGAGGCTGGCGGTCGAATTCCGGCGGGCGTGCCAAGCGGCCGGGATCGAGGATGCCCGTCTTCACGATCTGCGGCGGTCCGTCGCGACCACGGCCGCGGCGAACGGCGTCTCGGTCCTGATGCTGCGCGACCTGCTCGGCCACAAGACAACGGCCATGTCGAACCGCTACGCGCGGCGGGCGGGGTCCGCGCTCCAGGAGACGCAAGACGCGGTCGCGGAGCGGATGGCGGCGATGATGGGGAGCAACGGCGGCAAGGTGGTGCCACTGGAGCGCCGCCGTGGCTGACAAGGTTCTGCTCGATCCGGTTCTCAGCAGGTGCCTGGTGCACCAGTGGGAAGCTTTGGACGGGCTCAGGGCGATCGTGGCCACCGCATATGTCGAGAACGGCTGGGAGGCCGAAGACGGCAGCGGCCCAGACTTCATCTTGAGGAAACAAGAGGAGATCGTGGACGGGTACGTGCGGGGGTCCCAATCGCACCGATGGGCTTGGGATGCGCTGGTGGCTCTCGACGAGCATTTGACCGAGCGAGGAGCACCGTCCCCTCTCGCGCTTCGGAAGTGGGCAGTAGCAGCCCGGAAGGGCGATCTCAAAGCGCCTTGGAAGTGCCCCAAGGCCGAACGCGATTTCGACATCGTCCGGCGCTACAGCCTGTCACGATCAAACGGCCAGAGTTACGAGGCCTCAGTGGAGCACGTTGCGGCGGTGCATGGCATGCAGCTCGATGCGGTCAGGAAGGTTCTTAACCGGCACCGTGGGTTTCGGAACTATTTCCGCCATTTGTATGGAAGTCGGATCTCGGTCAAGAGACCATCTTGCACGTACTCATTGGATGGCGGGTTTGTCGCAGACGGATGGCGGGAGTTTGTGGAAGGCTCGGGCGATGAATACTGCTGCGACCTCTCGAAATTCCCAGATGAGTGCTGGTGCAAGCATTTTACGGCCAGCGATCCCCCCGCATATTCTTCGGCAAGCTGCTAGGCTTGGAAGAGAACGGGCCAGATGGGAGGGGTGGCTAAGGCGCGCCCCCGCACAGCGCTCCCCGAAGCGGAGCCGCCGACACCAAATGGCGCTTGACGTCTTTCTCGTAGGTGGCCACCGGGCCGCGAGTCCTACACAGGAGAGGTGCTGATCGTCCTCGACCAAGTATCGAGGCGTGGGCGGCGCGGATCGCCGCACCGGCTGGCGGAGGACCCGGAAGGTGACAAGCACTTCCGTCCCCTCGGGGAGAGTCAGGTTCTGCTCGATCAGCGACGGCACCATGTCGAGCGCGGCGTCCAGGAGCCCGCCGAGCCGAGCCGCTTCGAGCGTCAGGCCGGGAGTGTCCTCGCTGGTGCCGACAAACACTTCGGCCTCTTCGTCCCAGAGAGAACATCGACGGCGAAATCCACCATTGCGCCCCCCCTTCTTGAGCCGGTTGCCGTCCACCCTATTGGCGCTGACCGGGGCCGTAAAGCCCTGACTCTCTGACGGGGCGTCTCGGGGTGTCTCGGGGTTGACTGAATCGCCTTGCGTTCGATATTTGAGACACGGGCTTTCCGATGGAGTGTTCGCATGGGTTGGGTGACGGATCGCTACGGATGCACGCTCGACATCGCCTTCGAGCAACTACGGGAAGTCGTCGGCAAGGATGTGGATGAGGCCAACGGGTTTCTGTCCGAGCCTCGCGGAAAGGTTGCGCCCTTCGACGTTTCGGACGAGAAGCGGCCTGGGGGCCGGTTCATGGTCCTAGGCTTCCCCATCAAGGCGGACACGCAATCAGACTCGTACAAATTTTGGTTCGAGCTGGTCGGCGATCAGATCGTGATCAACCGCACTGGGCCGAAGACCCTGCCCGAGCTGTCCAATATGACGATCACGCAGCGATGGGACGCCGACACAGCCTCCTGCCTGCTTTTCCTGGGCAATCGCGAGGTTTCCGTCGAGGCTATCAGCCAGATCGCGCTTGAGCCCATGTTCTTCGGCGGGGCGGGGTAAAACACCGTCCACCCGGCCAAGGTCGCTCACGCGCCGCCTGCGGCCGAGCAATCGGCATTCTGACGCCGGGGTTTGCTGTCGGGGTGGATGGGGAAAGGGTGAGAGCGCCGCCCCGGAGCCTATGAACTTGCGCCCATGTGGAAAAGGCTACGGGGCAGCTGGCGCTCTCCTATCGGAGGATATCCGATGAATCGAATATAGCCGGAACACACCGGAAGTCACGCCCTTTTCTTCGCCGCCCCCTTCCGCATCGCTTCATAGGCGAACTTCACCGGACCGGTAGGGTTCATCCGCCCGCCTTCCCACGCGCTCACCGTGCGCTGACCGCTTGTCCCCAGGCCCAGCGTTCGAGCCATCCGCTCTTGCGTCAGATCGAGGGCGAGGCGGATCCGCTTCATTTCGTCGGGGCCGATCTCCGGCGGGGGATTTGCCGTCCCCTTGTTGCGTCCTGTCGCCCGGACGCGCTGCTTCTCCCCGAAGCCCGGATAGTTGGCCGCGAAGACGCGCTCCTGCGTGGCGAGATCGAGCACCACGACATGATCGCCATGCTTCTTGGCCGACCTGCACGCAACGCCCACCGCGATCTTGCGCGTCGCGGCCGTGTCGAACCGGCAGGCCCCGCGCTCGTCGTGCCAGATCACCAGGAAGCCGCTCGTCTTGCCGTCTATCCGCGGCGTGGTTTCCGTCATTTTCCCGTTCCCTTGTTGGATCGTTCAGCCGTCCCCTTGTTGGATGGCCCGGCCCGCCCGATTTTCCCGTTCCCTTGTTGGATCGTCCCGGTCCGGTCGATTTTCCCGTCCCCTTGTTGGATCGTCCAGCCGTCCCCTTGTTGGATGGCCCGGCCCGTTGGCGGGATCGGACCAACTCCGCGCGGCCAGGCCCGCCCCGGCCCGCTGATCGTTTGGCATATCCCGCTATCTGGCGTCCGGCCCCCTCAAGCCTCGCGATCCTCGACCGGGCGCAGCCCGTCCCATGCCCGGCGCGACACCCGCGCCCGATGATAGCCGCACTGGCTGACCACCCGGACCCACTTCCACCCGACCGCGGCATAGACCCACCGCCGCCCGCTCCCGATTGCGGGGAGCTGGTCGGCAAGGTGCAGCCGGTAGAACCGCCAGCGCCGCCCCGCAGAAAGCGCGGGGCGGCTGGCGGGCTTCGCCGTGGGCTTCTTAGGCGCGCCCATCGGGGAACATCGCCGGGGCGGCATCGCTCACGCCAACCCACGAGTCGGCGTAGAGAACCGGGTTAGGCGTTTCCGCCTCCCCGTTGCGCTGGCGCAGCACGGCCCGCGCCTCGGCATAGGTTGCGGCGCTCCCGCAGGGTCGCGCCGCCGCCCGGTCGGCGTGGCAGTCATAGACCGGCAGGGGTTCTCTCATAGGGCTTATCCTCCGAATCGATACAGGCTGGCATCATCAGCGCCCGGCCACCACGCCGGGCGGAACGGGGCGAACGCTACGCGCCCCGGTTTCGCCTTCACTCCGCGAACGCCTCCCAAGTCTCCGGCATGGCGAACGCCTCCCGCCCGTCATGCCGGGCGAAGCCCGCGCCGGGGTCGTAGCCGTCCCGCGCCAGCCGATGCAGCTTGCCGTCTAGGGACCGCTCCGCGCATGGCTCGCACCTAGACGCACCGCCGGGCGCGGGTGCGCCGCAATCCGTGCACTTCCCGGCCCGCTTGCGCGTCCAGTAGCGCGCCCGGTTGGCCCGGTTCCGGGCTTCGGGGTCGCGGTTATCGGTGGCGTGTTCGGCGCACCGAGTGCGGCCCGGAAGCGTCGCGCGCTGGCATTTGGCGCATTGGTTCCGCCCCGCCCGTTCCGCCATGCGGTCCCGTTCGTCGGCGTTGCGCTTGTCGGCGCATGGCTCGCAGACCTTTGCGCCCGGTCGAGGCGGGCACTTGCCGCACCGGGTGCACAAGCCCGCCTTGAGACGCTTCGCCCGCTTCCGTGCGGCCCGGTCCCGCGCCTCGGCGCGCTTCCGGTCTGGATCGCGCCCGCCGTACAGCTTCCCCTTGGACGCCGCATTGCGATAGTCGCGCCGGTCGGCTTCCCGGCGCTTCTCCCCGCACGGCTCGCAGCGCGAGGAGTCGGGCGCGGCCGGAACCTTGCCGCATTGGTGACAAAGCCCGGCCGCTTTCCGTTCCGCCAACTGGCGCTTGTGGAGCTTCCGCTGATAGGCCCGCGCCTTGCGGCGATCGCGCCGGGGCTTCCCCTCGGCTTTCAGCCGGGCATCCCGCTTCCGGCCCCGTTCCCGCTGGCGCTCCCCGCACGGCTCGCATATAGCCCGCTCCGGGGCGGGCGGGTGCTTGCCGCAGCGGGGACAGAGACCAGCGGCCCGCCTCTCGGCAGACCGCCGGGCGGCGCGCGACCTATCAGCCGCGCGCCGCTTCTCTATGTCCCTGTAAGCCACTGTCAGCCGGTCCAGCGGTAGGGCTTCCACCGCCTTTGACCGTTGGGCCGGTCGTGATAGAGCCCGGTCGCGCGTTCGCCCCAGACTTGAAACCGCCCGTCCGGCCCGGTCGCGATCAGGATCTCATCCCGGCCCGGCACCAAGTACCGAATGAGAATGCCCGGCATGACCATCGGCCCGCCGACAGTCTCAATCTCACCGTCAGCCTTGGACAGATACCGCCGCACGGTCGCGAACGCCCTATCCGGCACGCCCGCGCCTTCCATGAACCGCAGCGCGCCCATCAGTCGATCTCCGGCGCGTTGCGCCACATCAGCAGCGCACCGCCAACCGAGACCGCCAGACCGACC
This sequence comes from Alphaproteobacteria bacterium, assembly GCA_965202835.1. Lineage (GTDB taxonomy): Bacteria > Pseudomonadota > Alphaproteobacteria > MPNO01 > MPNO01 > MPNO01. The sequence continues at coordinate 1,470,537 of CBDBCA010000006.1, forward strand.
GCCCGGATAACCGAGTCGTCGGCAAGCTCGAAGGCCGCCGCGCCAACCACCAGCGCGACAAACCCCGCCACTATCTCCGCCCCGCTCACTTCGCGGACCCCGGCGCACGGTAAGCCCAGCCCGGAACCCTCACAGGCTCCACAAGCTCCGCCTCGGGGAGATAGTAGGGGTCTCCGTCGTCGTAGGGATCGGTCCAGACCGCCCGCGCCTTCAACGCGGCGGGCGATACCATGTCGCCCCGCCCGTCATCCTCGACAGGACGGCGCGGACTCAACGCCAGTACATGATTGGTCATCGCATATCCTCCGTTGGTGTTGTGCCGTTTCCACGCGGCACGCCGTTTCCACACGGCAAGAGGAATATAGTCATTCACTGACTGTTAAGCAAGTCCCTTGCGTGCGGCGCGCGGTAGATGGGCGGCTACTGCACGCGCCCGGACGCTGGCGGCGGTATCTGACAACGGCGAGTCGTGCGCTGGCGTCATGCGGCCCGGTCCTGCCGTGATCGCGCACCGCCGCAGGGGAGGCGCGTGACGGGCGGCGCGGCGGCGCTCCGGCCCGGTCGCTGGCGGCGGCGCATCGCACGGCGGGCGCGTGACGGGCGGCGCGCTACCCTGGACGGTCGGCATGGTGGCCCGCCTCGCGGCGCTCCCGGTGACGGCTCCGGGACCGGGCGGGGCGGCGAATTTGCAACCCGGACGGGAGTTCGGGGGCGCGTGGCGCTCGGTCTGGCGCTAAGCCATTGAAAAGGCGGGGGTTACGATGTCGCATAATGCCTATTGTGGCGCATGGCGGTGCGCGGCCCGGTGCTCGAACCGGCCACGGCGGGGCGCACGCCCAGGCGCTTCCCCCTTCCGGCCCGCTCGCCCGCCCCGGCGCGGACCCCACCCCCCCGACCGCGTGCCCCTCGCCGGCGCGCCCGCCCTGCGTTGGCAGTCACGGCTGAATCGCCGCGCGTGTTCTGGAAATTCTGGGGCCCCAATTCCGGCCGGATTTTTTTTCAGATTTTCCGGCGGGTGCGGGGAAATCGGTGCGGAAATCGGGCGATGGGACCCGCTACGGGCGTCGTAATTTTGTAAAAAAATGTAGGATTCGGGGTTCGTCTCGGTCGGTTTGGCGGTCGATTTGGGCGGTGATTTTTGCGACGCCCCAAAAGAGCAGTCTGGGGAGGGGTCTGGACCCTGCCTGACGGGCATAACAGGCCCGCCTGATAGGCGGGTTGCCGAGGCGGGGGTGCGAGGCCGGTTTCACGCTGGCGAGGTGGTGCTGGCGCGGGGGCGGGATGAAATCGGCACCCCCTCTCCTGCCTGCTTGCCTGTCCGGTCCGGGCCGCCGATGGGATGGATTGCTGGCGATCGCGCATTGGGGCGTGGATCTGCGGTGCTGGGCGCGGTTTCCCATGTGGGCGCCCGCCTCGGCATCGAGCTGGATACCCTCGACGGACAGCTTGATTGGGCGGCGTCCTGGAGCGCGATGACCTTGCCGCCGGCTTCGGAGGGAAGCGGTGACGAGGCCGCTTGCGGCGATATCCGGCACGGAGGCGGCTACCGTGTGGGCGAAACGGCCGGATGGCCGACCCGGCGCACATGGGGCCGGGCGAACCTGATCGCGGTTACCGCGAGCTCGAGGAACCGGTTGCCGAGCCGACCGGAAAGCGCACCAAATGGGACTGTCGGTGCACGCCCGGTTACGACCGTCTGACCCGGTACTGTCCAATTGGCCAAACGGCCTGATTGGCAGTGGGGCGGGGTCTCGGAGTGGCGGCTCCCTGCTGGTGACGGGGCACCACCCCGCTCTCCAGGCCCTGGGGGCTTGCACCGGCGCCACATCCGGCACGCACCGGGCCAAATTTCCGAAATTCGGAAGTTTCCCTGAGAACTGGCAAATTCTGCCCAGTCTTCGGGGGTGGTCCGGCGCGCTCTTGGCATATCCCGCAACCCGTTACGGGACGTGTCACGCGCGGACCTTGGGGCGGCGTCATGGCGCTGGCGGATGGTCACCGAGATATCAACCAAGTTGGCGGATTTCTCTGAGTCAGGGGCGGGGTGGTGGGGCGATTTCGGACAGGGCGTTCTTGCGGGCCTGGGCGAGGTTGTTGAACCAGTCGTCGAGGTGTTTGGTGAGCAGGGACTGGACGATTTCGGATGGGGATTATATACGAAAGTGCCAGAACGTCGCCGTAGATTCGCGGGCGGGCATGATAGCCTGTCCCTAGATGCACTTCGGACCGAACCTGCCAGGGTCCGGCCCGAAGTTCCCGCAATCCCTTTGGAGGCCATGCGGGACAAGGCGTCATGACGGACGAAGCCTAGTCTGGCATGATTCCAGCGTCAATCGGCCTCCGATCACAACAGGAGGCCACGATGCCTTCCTACTACGTGAACGACACTCCGCAGATTCCGAGCGGTGACCACGAGGTGCACGAGGGCGGTTGCTACTGGCTGGGGCTCGCGCGGAGCACGACCTACTTGGGGTATTTCCCGTCGTGTTTCGGGGCGGTCGCCAAGGCGAAGACCATCTACCCGACCGCCGATGGGTGCCGACACTGCTCTCCCGCCTGTCACTCATCTTAGGAAACGACGACCTTACCCCAGGCTTCCATGTCCTGTGGGGTCTCCGGCAAGATGATGAGAACCCGCCCATCCTCAAGAATGATGTTCCCGTTCATCTTCCCGTGGCCGCAACAGGACCCGACGGTGCGGATGTTGGCCGCGTTCAGCGCGGCGACGAGGTGATGGATGCAGTGGTCTATCGCTCGGACCCGTCCGTTGATGGGAAGGGCGACTTGGCCGGCGTAGGTGGCCGCACTCCCCGGCTCGCCGTCGCAAAATTGGCAGGTAGACATGCGAAAGCTCTCCCGGCTATTGTGTCTTTTGCCGAGAGGGCTTCCGCTTCTGAATTGTCCCCCGCCCCGCGCCGGTCGCCAAACCTGCGGGGCGGTTCGATTCTACGCCTCGGAGTCCTCCACGATCTCCACCGGTGCCAGCACCGCGTCCACCAATTCGTCCACCGTTGGGGATTTATATACCTAAGTGCCTTGAAGGGTAAAGGCCTCGTCACCATATAGTGCCATAGGGGGATTCACCATGGCACGCAAGGCGCCCGGCAAGCATTTCCGCGAGGGCATGTCCCTCGCCGAGATCGTTTCCATGTTTCCCGATGACGCCGCTGCCGAGCGATGGTTCGCCGGGGTCCGCTGGCCGGACGGGCCGCATTGCCCCTATTGCGGGTGCGACGATGTTCTGTCCGGCGCCAGTCACAAGACCATGCCCTACCGCTGCCGCTCGCAGGAGTGCGGCAAGCGGTTCAGCGTGCGGACGGGCTCGGCAATGGAGTCCTCGAAGATCAGCTATCGCAAATGGGCGATCGCCTTCTACCTATTCGCCACGAACCTCAAGGGCGTCTCGTCGATGAAGCTGCATCGGGATTTGGGGATCACCCAGAAATCCGCTTGGTTCATGGCGCACAGGATCCGCGAAGCCTAGCAGACCGGCGGCGGCATGTTCGGCGGCCCGGTCGAGGTCGACGAGACCTAATCTAGGCGAAAAGGAAAAGAACAAGCACGCGGTCAAGAAGCTGCGGGCCAGGCGCGGCGGGGTCGGAAAGACCATCGTGCTGGGGGCGCGGGATCGCCAGTCCGGCCAAGTGGACGCCGGGCGGATCGTGACCGCGAACCGGAAAACCCTACAGCGGTTCGTCCAGTCGCACGCCGCGCCGGGCGCGACCGTCTACACGGACGGGGCGAGCACCTATCGGGGCATCCCCTCACGAGTCGCTCAATCACGCCCGCGGCAAGTATGTCCGGGGCACGCCCACACGAACGGGATCGAGCCCTTCTGGGCGATGCTGAAACGGGGGATCGTCGGGACCTTCCACCATGTCAGCCCGAAGCACATAGACCGCTATGTCTCAGAATTCGCGGGGCGGAACAACATGCGCCCGCTCGACACCCTCGAACAGATGAAGCGGATCGCCGAGGGTATGAGCGGGCGCCGGCTGCGCTACCGCGATCTGATCGCAGGCTAGTCCTTCGCCAGCAGCTGACCGATTTTCCGTTCCTGCTCGGCGAACTGCGCCTGCATGTTTTCGTTGGTCGTGTCGATCCGGGCATTGAGGCGGGTTTCCATGTCCCGCATGTCGGTACGAAGCGCCTTCATTTCCGTTTGCAGGGGCGCGACCGCCGTTGTCATGGCCTCCGAGAAGACCTCACGCATCGCCTGCGCCAGCAGATTGGTGCTGCCGTTCAAGGTCTCTTTCGCCATGATCATTCTCCCGTTGTCGTGTACAGAATAGCAGATTGTGGGCGCGGGGATACCTGCCGCGCCCGGCCTAGTCCAGCCAAATTTCTTGGCGGGGTCTAATGCTGGGGATCCTCGGCAGGCCTTTGCTGCCGCCTCGGGGCGCCACCTCGTAGAACGGCGGCCGCGATTTCCTCGGGCGTGCCGTCTATCACGATAACCTCTTCCATTTCGGCGCTGGTCGGCTGATGGGTCGCGGGGCTTGCCGTCCTAGTGTCGGGCATGTCCGCCTCCTTCGTGGGCTGCCTCAAAGATGACACTCGTTGACACTTCATGCAAGCCCCACCTACCATCCTCGCGTCAACTTTCCATGGGAACCCGCTCTGTCGGGTCGCCCGCTTCCGTAATGGGGCGTCCCGTCAAGCACAATTTCCAATAGCCGGAACCCGGCGAACAGGCGAGGCCTCCAAATCCCATGGAAGTTGACACGGCCCGGCACCCGCCGGACCGGCAAGCGCAGGAGGCCCGCCATGGGCGAGGCCCTGAGTGCGTTGTTCTCGCTTCTCGCGTTTCTGGTAATCATCGTCGGCGTGGTAGGCATCATCCGCTGGGTCGCCCGCGCCCCGGCCCTCTTGCGGAAGCCGCGCCGCGAGCGCGACCCGCCGACCGAAAAGCAGCTGGGGTTTCTCGACGACCTGATGCAGGAGCGCGAGGTCGAGGCGTGGATGCTTGAGCGGGAACCCGCATCCGTCAAAGAGGCAAGCGACTGGATCGAGACCCTACTCGCCGCACCTCGACGCTGCTAGGCACTTAGGTATATAAATCCCAAACGTTTGGGGAATTTCCGGGGCTGGGTGGCGGCTCCCTGCCGGCCACGGGGTGCCACCCCGCCCCACAGGCCCCGGCGAGCTATTCCGGGGGCATTTCACGGCACGAGAGCCGCCGAGGGAGACGCTATGGCGGTCCGCTGGGGTTGTCAACGCGCGGGCTGGGGTTGTGCGCGTGCGGCGCCGGGCGATGTCGATTCCTTCCGCCGCCAAACGGCTCGTGGGGAGCCGACCGCAACGCTCGTTCGATAGCACGGCGCGGGGCTTGTGGAGGGGTGTCGGAGCGCTGCCGGACGGATGCCGGCAAATGTCTCAAATTGGAACATTCCCCCAAGAAGGGGATGTGCTGCTCCCCGCCGCCAGCGGTGGCCGGGGTTAGGGGGTCCCCAAGCCAGCCGCGATCAGAGCGCCGCCAGGGGCATTCCGTCTTCCGGTGCAACTTCCTGCGCCAGAACCATCCCAAACCGCGTCAAGTGACGCGGTTTCCTGGGTTGAGTCGCTCACGCCTCCGCCTCCCAAGCGTGGATGATCGCGAACAGCCCGCCGACCTCACTCCGCGTGAGTAACCGCCGCACCAGGCCCCAATCCTCCGGCGCTGTCGGCGCCTCGGTCAGCTCGGCTCGACTGGGATGCAGCCGGCCCAAGGCGACGCCAAACCGTATCAGCTGCTGAGGCGAAACCTCGAACCGTTTGCATCGGTGCTTGAGGAAGCTCACCTGCCTCCACGACGCCTCCACCGGGTGAGGATGGCGATCCCGGTCCATGTTGGCCTTGAGGACCTGCGGGTCGGTGCGACGGACACGTTTTCGCCACGCGGCAGACGGAGAGAAAAAGTCGTCCGTCGTCATGGTCGTCCCCTAGAACAGCGAGATGCCAACGGCCATGTCGGGGCGGTCATTGCTTCAGAGGTACCCGACGAAGGGATTTCGCCGGCGCGCCGCCACCTCGAGCTCCGCCCGGGCCGCCTTGTAGGCCGGCGACCGTTCCGCCGCGCGCACGTCGCCCGACCCGTCCGGCTTCCAGGCCGCGGCGATCATGCAATACCGGTGCGCGAGCCGCTTGTCCGACAGGACGGTGCGCGCGAGCTTGCCCAGGGTGAGCGGCTCGGCACCGGGCTCGGGCTCTTTCGGTTGCGCTCCCATGCCGTTTCCTTCGTTTGCAGGATTTGATTTTCGTTTCGGCCCGGGGGGGAAGCAAGCAAGAAGCGAGCTAGGAAGGGAAGTATTAGGCACTTCCCTTTTGTGCCACTACCCCGTCACGGGAAGCCCGATCGCGGCCGCGTAACGGGCGGGGCCTGATATGGCCGCCCTTCGGGGAACCATGTTGAGTGTGGCGGGAAGTTGCCGAGAAATTACCGAATTTCGGTAATTTCTCCTCGGAGACGCCAGACGCGGGACGATTGCGACAAATACCCCCCATTCTCGGGAAGGGCGTGGCGGACGCATACCGAGAAACCTCTCTATTAGAGAAGTTTCTCGGAGACTTGGCGTATCCCGCCCTGCCTAAGGCGCCGGAAACCATGTCCACGAACCGGGGGAACCATGTTGAGTGTGGCGGGGTGCCCGTCGATTTCGCCAATGGGGGACGGGGCCGAGAAATAGCGCAAATTGCGCTTTTTCTCTGCGGCGACGCCGGAAGGTGGATGGGTCTTCCCCCTTCTCGGGAAGGGGACTTGTCAGGGAGCGAAAAACGGGTTTAGGGGGGGGCCGGCGCAAGAACGGAGGTTCGATTGCCGGGACTTCTCCAGCGTGCGGCGGGCGCCGCGATAGCGGGTCTGGGACAGGGGATTGTCGCGGGGCGGACCGACGACCGGTGGGACGCGCCGGTTGACGAGAGGAACACGAGCACGGCGAAGGCGGTGAGCCTCGCCCGCAAGGAGATGAGAGAGCCATGACAAAGGTCCGCGAACCGATCGATCCTTCGAAGCCGCTCACGAACACGAAGTGGGAGCGCTTGGCGCTCTTCGCCGCCAATGGCGGCGAGATGTACGACGGTTGCCTCGAAGAGGGCTACAGGCATCCCCGCCAGGATAGCTGGCGTTTCATGCAGCCGGATCACCCGATCCGCCAGCGCCTCGACTATCTGCGCAACGCGATGGCGGCGACGGTCATGCAGGCCGCCAAGGCCACCGGCGTCACCATGAACGACATCATCCGCCAGCTCGACGAGGACCGCGAGAAGGGCCAGGCCTCGGCGATGGTCTCGGCCACGATGGGCAAGGCCAAGGTGCTCGGGCTGGTCGCCGACAGGGGCGAGCACGCCATGAAGTCGATCGACGACATGACCGAGGACGAGCTGCGCGCGCTCCTCGGGAAGAAGGACGACGATGACCCAACCCGCCACTGACGGGCTGGACACGGTCGACATCCGCGGCTCCCCTCCGTCGATGCCGTGCTGAAGCGCCCTGCCGCCGAAGCGCCCCAAATGTCCGAGACCGGCGCCCCATACATGTAATCACGCCTAGCCGTGAAAACGCTTCCCACCCCCTCCCTTCGACGGAAAAACTTCGCCAAGTTGGCGAAGTTTCTCGGGGCCCGGAAATCGTCGAGGAGCCGTTGCCGCCGATCTACCGCCCGCCCCGGCCCCCGCCCTTGGCGTCGGGACGGATGAGGCCGGTCGGGCCGACCGTCGCGCCGGAAACCGGGTCACATGACCCGGTTTTTGACGCAACATCCCGGCGGTTGGGGCCGGTTCCGGCGCAGGAAGTTGCACCAAAAGGCGAAATGCCCCCCTGGCGCTCCGATCTGCGCCGGACGCTGATGCAGGACCCGGCCTTGCCGGAGCCGTCCGAGCGGGAGCGGCATCGAGCTCGTTCCTGACCGGCGGGGCGTACTGGATGTATCTGGCGCACCGCCTGCCATTGGTGGCCGCTGGGTAGTGGCTGGTGCTGGTGCTGGTGCTGGCCCGGCATGGCCAAAACCGTGCGCCGGCCGATCGGGAACTCGCGCCGGATTCAGGCCGTTGCGAGAATGACCGGGAAGACCCGCACCCCGGTCGTCTCGGTGAAATCGGCGGCGCGGGCGTGCCCGGCCAGGCCGGCGGAGCAGGGTGTCATCGGCGCCGCCACCGCTGTGGTGGCGACGCTGTTGACATCCGCCATCGGTTAGGGTGCATTATTTGTTCCCAGACAAAAAATCAACAGGGTTGATGGGATGCGAATAGATAGGAAAATCTCGCTAGGCTGTGGATTCTCGAAGAGGCGCACATCCTCAACCGTAAGCGGTGCGCCGGAAGCGTCCCCCCGGACGGAAGCGGCGTCCGCAAGCGACGATTCCCCGCTCCGCCGGGCCGCGTCCGCGTGGCGCCGCCTCGCGCTGCTCCCCGTCCTCGCGCTGCTGCTCGGCGCGCTCGGCCTGTTCGCCGCCGCGCCGGCAATGGCGCAGACCGTGGAGCTGTCCGCGACCACGTATGAGGTCTCCGAGTCTGCCGGGACCTTTGCGATTACCGTCAACCTGAGCGTAGCATCGAGTTCAACCAGGGCTGTCGTCGTCCGGATAAGCAATGGCACAGCCCGGTGGGGCCACGACTTCGGGTCCACCTCCGATCAAGGCAGGACTGCCAGAAGCTACTCATTCACCATCAACGCCGGACAAACCAGCGCATCGCGCAGTATTCCCATTATCAATGATTCCGTTGCGGAACCTGAGTAAGCGGTGCGTCCAGCCCACCTTCCCCTATATATAAGGTGATGGCATTCGATAGCCCTTTCGCCAACACGGGAGGGTTTCACCATGCCGGATGGGTTCGAGCGCCTTGTCAACGCTCGGGACGGGCGGGACACGGGTGACGCGGCTTCGGAGGGCGCCGATCTCGCCGAGGACGGTTTTGTCGACGATGCTCCGGAGCTGGCTCGGCTCATCTTGATTTTTCAGCTTGATGCCGGGTCGAAGTTCCAGGGCAGGAGTTCGTCGATCTTCGACTGGGGATGCCCGGCCGCGATTTTCTCCAGCGTGCTCTTGAGCCAGGCGTAGGGCTCGACGCCGTTCATCTTGCAGGTCTCGATGAGCGAGCCGATACGGCCCCAGGAGCGAGCGCCCTCGTCGTGGCCCGCGAACAGCGCGTTTTTCGCCGTGAGCTTGATCGGGCGGATTCGATTCTCGACGAAGTTCGAGTCCATCTCGACGCGCCCGTCGTAGAGGAACACCAGCAGCCCGTCCCACTGGTTGGCGATATAGGTGAGCTTCTCGCCCAGGCGCGAACGCGGCGAGACCCGTGAGCGTTGCTCGTCGAGCCACACCCCGAAGGCGTTCACCAGCGGGGCCGACTCGGTCCACCGGACGAACTGGCGCGTCGCCGGCGCCTCGCCCCGGATCCTGTCCTCGATCCTGTAGAGCTGCGCGATCCGTTTCAGACCCTCCTTCGCGATCGGCGAGCGGTTGCTGTCGAACACCGTCTCGAGACCGCGCCTGGCATGGGCCCAGCATGCCGCCAGCGTCAGCGCCCCGCCCGGGCGGTCCGCCCGAGCCAGCCGGTTATGGCCGGCATAGCCGTCGACCTGCACCGTTCCCCTGAAGCAGTCGAGCAGCTTCTCTCCATGCTTGCCGCTGCGCCCGGGCGCATACTCATAGATCACGCCCGGCGGGTCCGGCCCGGACCACCCCCGCTCGTCGCGCGCCATCGTCCACATGTACCCCGTCTTGGTCTTGCCCCGGCCCGGGTCGAGCACCCGGACCGTGGTCTCGTCCAGCCCCAGGGTGCTCGACGTCTTCAGCTCCGTCTTCAGGCACTCGAACACCGGCCGCAGGTGGAACGACGCCTTGCCGACCCAATCGGCCAGCGTCGAACGGTGCAGCTCAATGCCCGAGCGGGCGAAGATCTGCGACAGGCGGTACAGCGGAAGATGGTCGGCGAACTTCGACACCAGCACGTGGGCGAGCAGGCCTTCGGTGGGCAGCCCGCCTCCGACGAGGTGCGCCGGCGCCGGCGCCTGGGTGACGCCTTCCTCGCACTTGCGGCAGGCGTACTTCGGCCGGATGGTGACGATCACCCGAAGCTGCGCCGGAACGATGTCCAGCCGCTCGGTGCGGTCCTCGCCGATCTTCACCATCTCGCCGCACCCGCACGGGCACTGCGTGCTCCCGGGCTCGACCAGTTCATAGGTCCGCGGCAGATGGGCCGGCAGATGACCGAGGTTGCGCTCCGCCGCGGGACGCTTCGCGCGCGGCGCGGGTGTCGTGTCCGCCGGGGCCGCTTCCTCGGCCTCGGCGAGCGCGCCTTCGAGTTCTTCGAAGGCGAGCAGGAGCTGATCGGGATGGAGCTTCTCGGACTTCTTCCCGAACATCGCCCGGCGCAGCTCGTTGAGCAGATGTTCGAGCCGGCGGTTCTGATCGCTCAGCGAGGCGACCCTGGCGCGCAGATCCTCGACAACGCCCACGGGGCCTCGCTCTTCGAGCCGGCGGTTGCGGTCGGTGAGCGAGGCGACCTCGGCGCGAAGCGCCTCAACCGTCTCTTGCTGGCCTGCAAACAGCGCCTGCAGGGGCGGCGCAAGCGATGCCAGATCGACCGTGCCGGGGCTCGACTCCATGAAGGAATACTATCACAGAATCAGCGCCTTAGCCTGCGACAATGCGAATCGGGACCGTCCTCTCCGGTCAGGCCGCCGCGAGCGGCCGGCGGGTCCGCGGCCGCCACACCCGGCGCCAGTCGAGGCCCTCGAACAACGCCTCGAACTGGGCGCGCGAAACGCGGACCACCCCATCGTGCACCGAAGGCCAGGCGAAGCGCCCCTGTTCGAGGCGCTTGGATGCCAGCACCAGGCCCGTCCCGTCCCACCAAAGCACCTTGATCCGATCCGCCCGCTTGGGGCGAAACACCACCATGACGCCGGAGAACGGGTCCAGGCCGAGCTCGTGCTCGACCAATGACACCAGGGCGTCATGCCCCTTGCGGAAGTCCACCGGACGCGTGGCCAGCACGATCCGCGGCGCAGCCCCCGGGCCAATCATCGAAGGGCTCGCAGCGCCGAGGCGATCTCCGCGATCCGGGGCGTGTCGAGATCCCCGTCAAGGCGGACCATCACTCCGCGCGCCTCGATCGACACCGAACCGACCGAACCCGGCGGCGGAGGCTCCACCTCGATCGCGGCGAACGCCGGCGACGGCCTCGGTGTGGCAGGGCCCGGCCCGGCCTCAGCCTTGCGCGCGGCCAGCGTCCGCTCCGCCTGCGCTGCCTCCACAGGCTCGGTCTCGGCCTCCGGCGAAAACGGCGATGCGAGCCTGCCCCGCCGCGCCTGGCTGCGCCAGGCGTTCACCCGGTTCACCGACAGGCCATAGCGCTGGGCCACCTCGCCCACGCGCCTCCCCGGCCAGCAGCACTCGCTCACCACGACCGCCTTCTCTTCCTCGGTCCACTGCCGATCGCGAGCCGGCGCCGGAGCATCGTCGACAAAACCGTCCTCGGCGACAGCGGCACCTTCCGAAGCCGCGTCACCTATGGCGCGACAATCTGGGTGAGAGCCGCGCGTCAATCAGGATGAGATTCCCGGCGGCAGCGGCGGGGGGATGATTCCCTCGCGCGGCGGCGATTGCAAGCGGGTTTTGATTGTCGCGGCGCGACCGGTTTCGCGGTCTTGATTGTCGCGGAGGGACGGTCGGGCGGAGATTAAGCGGCCCGCGGAGGCGGTCCCCGCGGGCCGTGAGTTTGGCGGCCGCTTCGCCGAGTTGGCGTCGGCGGATCAGTCCTTGGTGTTTTTCCCGGTGGCGTAGCTTGCCGGTCGGCCGGCCTTTCGCTTGCCCCTGTCGAGCGCTTCGCGGCGTCTGTAGCTCTCGACGTTCATCTCGAGGATGGTGGCATGGTGGACGAGGCGATCGACGGCGGCCACGGCGGTTGTTTCGTCGGGGAACACCTTGTCCCAGGCGCCGAAGGGCTGGTTTGCGGTGATCAGCAGCGATCGCCGTTCGTAGCGCGCCGAGATGAGCTCGAAGAGCACGCCGGTCTCGGCCTGATCCTTCTGGACGTATGCGAGGTCGTCGAGGATCAGAAGGTGGAAACGGTCGAGCCGGGCGAGCAGGGCTTCCAGGGCGAGCTCGCGGCGCGCCACCTGCATGCGCTGGACCAGATCGGTGGTTCTGGTGAAGAGCACGCGGTATCCGTTCTCGACCAGGGCGAGGCCGATGGCGGACGCGAGATGGCTTTTGCCGGCGCCGGGCGGGCCGAAGACCAGGCAGTTGGCGCCCTGGGTAAGCCAGGCGTCGCCGGCGGCGAGCGCGTTGACCTGGGCCTTCGAGATCATCGGCACGGCGTTGAAGTCGAAGGACTCCAGGCTCTTGCCGGGGAGCAGCTTTGCCTCCCTGAGATGGCGTTCGATGCGCCTTCGGTCGCGCTCGGCGAGCTCGTGCTCGGCGAGCGCGGCGAGGAAGCGGGCGGCGGTCCAGCCCTCGGCGTCGGCCCGCTTTGCGAAGCTCTGCCAGAGTTGGTTGATCGTCGGCAGGCGGAGATCGGCGAGCATTAGGGAGAGCTTGATGGCGTCGACCTTGTTGGGGTCGGCCGCGCTCTTGTCGTTCCGGTCGGTCATGCCGCGTCTCCCACGCCGAGCAGGGTCCCGTAGCCGGCCAAGTGCGGCTTGGTGACATCGACGCTGGGCATCTTGCCGCGGTCCGGCGCGAAGCGGGTCTTGAGCTTGACGGGATCGGGGAGCCCGCCGGCCTTGAGGGCGCGGTCGATCTCCGCGGCCAACTCGGCCTCGCAGCTCTCCTCATGCGCCAGCGCCAGCAGGGCGACGGCGAGCCGGCAGGCCTGGCGGTCGCCCACCCGCTCCAGGGCCCGCTCGAAGCAGCGCCGGTAGGGCGCACGCGGGAACAGCTCGTCGCGATAGACCAGGTTCTTGAGCGCCATCGGCTTCTTCTTCAGCGAGTGGATGACGTGGCGGTAGTTGACGACATGAACGTTGGGGCCGCTCGCCCCGGCCCGGCCGCGCGGCAGGGTCAGGATGCGGGTGCCCGAGAGGAAGAGTTCGAGCCGGTCGTCGTAGAGGCGTCCGCCGAGCCGGTGGCCGATCAGCCGCGAGGGCACGGTGTAGAACACGCGGCGCAGCACGAAGCCGGACGACGAGGTGATGTTGACGCTGATCGGCTCGTAATCCGCGGTCCGGTCGACCGGCAGGTCCCGCAGCGTCGCGCGCTCGGCCTCGATGCCCCTGGAGCGGTGGGCGTTGGCACGCCCGACCACCTCGGCGATGAAGCCGCGATAGGCGTCGAGATCGTCGAAGTCCGACGAGCCGCGCAGCGCCAGGGCATCCGCGATCGCGCGCTTGAGGTGGCCGTGTGGCCCCTCGATCGCGCCGTTCTCGTGCGCCGCGCCGCGGTTGTTGCGCGAGACCGTCATGCCGTAATGGGCGCACAGCGCCTCATAGCGCTCGGTCATGTCCTCGGCTTCGTCCCTGCGCAGGTTGCGGAACGCCGCCGACAGGCTGTCGGTGCGGTGCTCGCGGGGCGCGCCGCCGAGATGCCACAGCGCGTCCTGCAGCCCCTCCGCCAGCGCCGTGAAGCTCTCGCCGCCGAGCACCACCTGGGCATGGGCGAAGCCCGACCAGGCGAGCCGGAAGTGATACAGCATGTGATCCAGCGCCTGCCCCGCCACGGTCACGCCGAGCGCGCCCATGCGGGTGAAGTCGGACAGGCCCTGCCGGCCCGGCTCGTGCTTCTGGCGGAAGATCACATCCTTCTCCGCGCCGTGCTCGGCGCGCCAGACGCGGATCCGTCGCTCCAGCGTGCGCCGCACCCCCGGGTCCAGCTCGGGATGGCGCAGCATCAGCTCCTGGAACACGCCGACCGGGCGGATGCCCGGGCTGGTCTCGAGAATCGGCACGACTTCGGTGTCGAAGATATCGGCCAGTGGGTCCGGGCGGCGCCGGCCCCGCGGCTTCTTCTCTTGAATGGGCGGCGCCGGATCGGCGGCGAGCCGGTAGCCGGTGGCCCGGCTGAAGCCCGCCTTGGCGGCCGCCACCTCGATGGTGTCGGTCTTCTTCTGGGTCATGAACAGCCTCTTCTGGCGATCGGTTATGTGACGCCCGGGCAACGCCGCGCTCTCCCGCTTGGAAAAGCATCAGCGTTCGCCCGGCCGGCCGAATCCGCCAGAAGGCCCGGGGGAAAATTTTGCGAGCCGGCGGCCCGGAACTCCGGTCGGGCTACGCCCTCCCTCCGTTCCGGGCCGCCGCCTTCCCCCGTCTCATCCTGATTGACGCGGAAGTCTCAGGTTGATTGTCGCGCCGCAGTCACCCGTGTCCCGCCCGTCCCGAGCGTTGACAAGGCGCTCGAACCCATCCGGCATGGTGAAACCCTCCCGTGTTGGCGAAAGGGCTATCGAACGCCATCACCTTATATATAGGAAGGTGGGCCGGGCGCACCGCTTACCTCTCATCAACCCCTATCTGGAACTGCTGGGCTACGATGTTCGCGACCCCATGGTTTGCCGCCTCGAATATCGGGCGGACATCGGCCAAGGGCGCGAGAAGGTGGATTACGCCATCATGCGGGATGGGCGTCCATTGATCCTGATCGAAGCCAAGGCGGCCACCGAAAACTTCTCCACCGCCCGTGAAGCACCGACGCAGCTACAGCGTTACTTCATGGCGGAGAATGTGGAGTTCGCGGCCCTGACCAATGGCGTCGTGTGGCAGTGGTATAGAGGCACCCAGGAAGGCAAGCTTCGAGAAACCCCCTTTCTGGTGCACGATGTCCGATCACCGGAAGCTGCGGAGTTAAAATGGCTGCACAGCGTGTCGGGGCCGACCTTCGATGCCAAGAAGGCGCGCGGCCACGCCGAAGAGGCCAGCATCGCCTCAGCGATCCTCGCCTGGCTTGAAGAGATCCGGCTTCGACCGAGCGATGATCTGGTGCGAACCATTATGAAGGAGAAGAACCTCGGTTACGCCTTCGCCCCCAAGGTAGAGCGGGTGAGGCAAAGCTTCGTCGCGACTTTCGAGGCCTATGTGGATCGAGAGACCGACCGCGTGTTGGACGCAGCACGGGATCAGCAGCGGGAGGACGCGCGCCCTGCTAGCGGCCAAGAACTGAGCTCGCCGGACGATCGTGACGAAAATCGAGAACCCCGCATCGTCGATTTGGGCGACGGGGGCGAACCGCTCAATTCCTACACAAGGGAGCGCGCGTGGCGCGTGAAAGACGGCGACTGGCACCGCGAACCGAACGGCAGAAGCCTGCTGGTGTCGGTGCTCCGCTACCTCGCTTCCATCGACGGTCGAGGCCGACACCGCTTCTACGACGAGACCGTGACTGCGATGGGCGAACGCATGTTTTCCGACACGCAAGAGCATCCGCATCGATGGAGGCGCGTCGAGCCGGGCATCGAGAAATTTGTCAAAATCCACCGGTCATATCACGATATGGAGCAGTTGCTCACTCAAGCGTGCAGCCAGTGTCGACCGGCGAGCGGAGCGCCGGTGCGGTTCGGCGAAGACGTCGAGGTTTTGCTCAACCTCTAGATCGCGCCTGGCCCCGGATGACGATACGGGCCAGCGGAAAGACGGCGGAGACACCAAGGTAGCCGGCAGAGCGACGAAGAGGAAAATACCTTGAAAATTGCACTTGTTATCGGAACGGTGGCCCTTCTGGGCCTTTGGGGATGCGCAAAAACGAGCACCATGGCCCTATCAGCCAACGAGGTTCAGATCGTGGTCGATGCGCCACCCGCCTGTGGCCCAACGGGGGCTCAACAGGTGGCATTCCGCCAAGCGGCGGTGGAGACCATTCGGCGGGGCTATGACAGTTTCGTGATTGCCGGGGTAAACGCTTCGGACCGTGCCAGCGGTGTTTTTCATTCCCCGGGGTCGGCGCAGATCGTGGGGAATACTGTGGTCCAAAGCGGCGGGTTTTCCAGCATCGTCAACCGACACCAAAACACGGTGATTGTGAAAATGTTTCGGGCGTCTGACGCAGCTTCCAACGCTAGCGCGATAGATGCGCGCCGAGCGCTCGGGACAGATTGGAAGTCCGCAGTCGCCGAGAGCGCCTCAAGGGTTCGCTGTTAGCAAAACCCGTACCAGCCTTTTGCCTGATTCGCCTTGCCGCCGCCAGCGGGGCCGCTACATCCGGATGCGCAGACCTCCGAACGCGACCGCCTCCGGAATGCTCCCCGCGACGTGGCCCGGCTCGCGGATCAGCCGGGCGCCGATCCGCAGGACCGTTCCGGGCGCGACCGCGCCGGTCCAGTCCGCGCCGGCATCGATCTGACGGCCCGAGGGCTCCAGGTCGACGGCAACCCGCTCGCGCACCACCGCCCCCTCCGGCGTGCGGCCCGCGGGAAGCGACAGTTCGAGGCGCCCGCTCTCGACCCGCAGCGGCTGCTCCAGCAGGAGCCGCAGCGTCCCGCCCGCAAGCGGACGTGCGGCCTCCGCCGAGAACGCCGTGCTGAAAGAGCTCGCGCCGGCGTCCGCCAGCATGCCGCCCGAGGCTTCCGGCACCGCCCGGCCGATCTCGCCCGCAAGGCCCACCCGCCAGCCGCCGGCCTCGAAGCCCCCCGACGCGCCAACATAGGACAGACCCGAGGAGAGCGTGCCGAAGGCGCCCTCCGCGCCCGCGCCGAACAGCGTGTCGGTTTCCCGGATCAGGCCCGCGCGAAGGCCCGTGCGCCCGTCCGCCGGGTTCCATGAGAGGGCCACGCCATGCGTATCGGCGTCCAGGGCATGGGCTCCGGCGTTCCCGCCGGGGACGGTCGAGGCGAATGCCGACAGCACCGTGTTCCCGAGCCGGACCCCGGCGGCCACCGGCTGCGAGGCAAGGCCCAGGTGGGCGCCCTCTGGCCCGCCCGGACCCATCTCCAGTCCAGTCTCCGCCGGGCCGGCGAGGATCGCCAGCACGGGGCCGTCCTCGCGGGAGGCGGATGGCGACGCGCCCGCGCCGTCCATCCCCGCAAGCCAGTCCGACAGCCGCGCCGCCGGATCGGGCGCCACCGCGTCCGACGCGAATCCGGCCGCATCCGTCCAGAAGGGCGCGCCGAGCGCGTCGAACAGGGCGATCCTGCGGCCGGCCAGGGCGCGGCCCAGCGCGTCTCCCATGGCCCGCCCGGAAACGATCCCGCTCGACCGCGCCGGCGCCCCGCCCTCCGCCACCCGACCGCCCAGGGCGATGGAGGTCTGACCGACCGGCGCGGTCGCGGCGCCCAGGTCCATGACGCCGCGGCCGAACACCGACGAGAGCTCGCACGCGCTCCGGTCGCCGTCGAGATCGAGGTGTTCCGGGCACGACCCGCCCGCCGGGACCGCGTCCGGCGTCACCCGCGCCGTCGCGTAGAGACGCCCAAGAAGCGCCTCGTTCGACAGCTCGCCGCGGAACCAGTGCTTCAGCACCGCCAACCCGCCGGTCACATGGGGCGCGGCAAAGGAGGTGCCGCTGGCCCCCGGCTCGTAGCCGCGCACCCGCCGGCCCGCGTCGTCCGGGTCCGGGCGGGAGGTGGCGACCGGCACCAGGGCGCCCGGCGCGGCGATGCACCACTTCGCCGCGATCCCGCAGCGGTTGGACAGCACCGCAAGGCTTCCGTCGCGCTCCGTCGCCACCACGGCCACGACATGGCTGCGCAGCGACTCCTCCAGCACCGGCAGGCCGGCCAAGAGACTCGGCGAGGTCGCGCGCAGCCGACTATCCACGCAGCCCGGCTCCGGGGCCTCGCACAGGTCTTCATTGTCGTTGCCGGCGGCAAACACCAGTACCCGCCCGGCGGTGTCCGCCAGCGTCCCGACGGCCGCCGCATACGCAGGGCCGAAGCCCTCCTTGTCCAGGTAGTGCTCGACCAGCCCGTGCACCTGGAGGGACAGGTTGACGAAGTCCACCGACGACGCCTCCGCGACCCACCGCGCGAGCTGCTTCATCTCCCCTTCCAGCTCCGCCGCGTCGATCCCCTTGTAATTCGCGGACGGGTCCGGGCTGTCGAGCTCGACCGCCGTCATCTGAAGCAGGTCTACGCCCCAGGCGACGCCGTGGAAGTCGTCATGCGAGAACTCGCGCGGCACCGGCCCGTCGCGCCGCGCGGCGATGATGCTCGCCACCGACGTGCCGTGGCCGATCGGGTCGGCGCGCGCGTTGGTGCTGCTCGTCCGTTCGGGGTCGAACTCCCAATGCCCGGCGTCGATGCCGGTGTCGATCACCCCGACGCGGGCGCCCGCCCCCGGCGCGGTCCCGGCACCGTCGCGCCGGGCGATCCGGGCGTAGGCCGTCGCCGCGTCGATCTGCGCGAGGCCCCAGGCCGCGTCGTATTCGGCGTCGTCCGAGTATTGGGCGGCCAGGTCCCGAAGGTCCGCCGGCGTGGCGGCGGGCGGCGGAACCCGGGGGCCTCGCGGCGGGGGCTGGACGCCGGGTGGCGGATCGGAGATCCCGCCCGACGGCGGCGGCATTCCGCTGCCCCCGCTTCCGCCGCCGCAACCGGACGCAAGCGCCGTCAGCACGGCCATGGCCAGCAAAGCCGCTCGTGCCCTCATCGCAATACCCCCGGAAGATTCCCCCGCCGGCGCCTCGGAACCGCGCCTCCGTGCCGAGCTCTGCGAGCGCCTCGGCTTGACCAGGGCGCGGCGTGTGGCTGCTTCGAGACGCATCCCCATCTCCCCGCCGGTCAGCGCGCCGCGCCGCAGCCCGTCGGCCACCGCCGTGATCGCGGATCGGGATTTCCGGCGGCCCCTGCCAGTAGCGCCGCCAGGTTCTTGCGGATGGTGGTATCGTTCGGCATGGGCTTACGTCCTTTGCCGGGGTTAGCTCTAGGGGCCGCGCGCGTCAGCCTTGCCGTGCGGCCCTGTCCACTCTATTGCGGCTGCGGCGCGATAATCAACCTGAGCGCTCTCATCCAGATTGTCGCGCTATATTGCGGCCACTGTCGCGCCACGCGAATCGGATGCTTCGCTGGCAGCGATCCGGACTCCTCCATCAGCGCCAGCCGCCGGAGCCGGTTCCACAATGCCCCACCCATCCGGCCCACAACCATCGCTCCCTATCAAGGCTTCGCCGAAGCCGCCAGTCGGCCATTTGGCCCAATATCCGGGCGAACCTCATCCGGCGCATCGAAGAGCTTGAAGCGGAGATTCCGAGCGACTGCGGAAAGCGCAGCAAGTGAGACTTCCGGAGCGGTGCCCGATAGCGACCGTTTGCGCCGGTTTTGGCAAACAGCCCAAGCCTATTGGCATCGGCTGGGCGGCCGGAAACGCCGTCCATTTGAACCGGAAAGGCCCAGCTCCCGGAATCACGGCTAGCCGTGACAACGCACCCGGTACCGGTTGCCGGCGCCGCGTTCAGGGATACCTGGACGCTCACCGATGTTGATGTCGAACGGATCGATCTCATAGAGGCGAAGCACCCGGCGCTCACGCTTCCGGCTTTCCCCGGTCGCCCCCGCTCGGCCCGTCCCAAGAACCCGCTTGACAGGGATTCGAAGTCCGTCGGATACGCTCGCCCATGTCCGGCGAAAGAGACCAGACAGACGGCACCCGGGAAGCCGACACCGAGGCGGAGGACACCGGTTCCACCGAGGCGCTGATCCCGGACCTTCCAAAAGGCGCGGCAGGAATGCGCCACATAGGAACGCTGAGGGGGCTCAGGACGCGCGCAGAGGGTGCGCGGAATCCGCGGGGTCCTTGGACCCGAAATCCCGTCACGGCCACTCACGCGCCGCGCACGGCAAAGGAAACGGCCATAGGGGACCGGCAGTAATGTCGAGACCCCATCCCTCCCCGCCGCTCACCCGCGAGGACAAGGAACGCATCCGGCAGCGGATCGCCGAAGGCCTCACCGTGAAGAAGGCCGCCGAGAGCGTCGGGCGTCCGTTTGGAACGGTTGCTACGGTGGTGACCGAGCTGGGGGGCGTCAGGCGGATCAGGGCGGAGGCACTGAAGGCAGCCTAATCTGTCCGGGCCTATCGCGGCCGGGGTGCGTTTTCCGCTCGGCCTTGATGACGACGATCCCGCCGTCCTCGGGCTCAGGTGGTACCAGCGCTCGTGAGGCGCTTCGTCAGTTGGAAACATAGTCGTTCCTCGATCCGGTTGACTCCTGCCGGCAGGCGTCGGGCTATTCCATGCCTGCTATCGCGAGGCGACGGGGGCGGAATAGGCTACCGCTTGCCGCCGAACGCCCCGATCATGTCGGTGCGCTTGACGGTCCCGCCCATGTACTCGTGCTTGGCCCCGAGGAACGCCCCGGTGACATGACCCTGTTCGTATCCCTGCGCCTTCACGTTCTCGAACAGATTACCCGAGATACGAACCTTGTAGTCGATATTGCGCGTCGGGAACCAGCGGTCCTCACTCTCGCTGTCGAAGCGGTTCAGGAAATAGATGTCCCGGAAAATCAGGTCCTGCTCGCTGTCGGGATCCGATAGGCTCGCCACATTGACCCTCATCCGCGCGTCCCCGGCGATAGGCGACGGGCCAGAGAAGCCCAGCAACGACCCGTTCCACGTCGCCGTTCCGCGAACACGGTAGTTGTCCGCGAGATCACTGCCCGGCCTGGCTCCCCGCACCCACGGCTGGGGAAGGCCGTTGAACAGCGCCACGCCGAAGTTCAGGTCGCCGTCTTCCGTCCGCCCCACCAGGTGGAAGCTGGTATCCGTCCACTCACCCCAGTCGTTGTAGCGGTCGGTGCGCTGGCTCATGTAGATGATCTGGAGCACTTCCCGGTCGATCCGGCTGATGACGTGTCCCAGGTTCGGAAAGTACTCGCCGGACCCACCCATGATGCTGTCGGGGAACTCGATGCTGTCAACGTGCCCGTGGATGCCGAGGGCGTGCGCGAGCTCGTGAACCACCACCTTCACCGCTAGGCGATATTCCGAGGCGTCGAAGTCGTCCGGGATGAGCACGTCCGCCAACAGGCTGCTCCGTCCGGACGTCCGATAGATGGCGCACGCGGTCGCGCCCGGGCAGCGCCGGTGAAGGCTCGCCGGCGGCTCCAGGTGCACCATGATCTCGCCGGCACGGGCCGATCCACTGGCCCGTGACCCTCTAACCGCAATTTGAAACTCGGGGGGCAGAACGTCGTTCAGAATGCGCCATGCGCTGGAAACGACGATACGAAGCAACTCGTTTTCCGGCCGCAGGAGATCGGCGTCGTAGACCAGGACCGGCTGACTTCGGAAGGGTTTGAAGCCATCCGTAATCTTCCGCGATTTTAGGTCGTCGGCATAGTTTTCGAGCCGGTGGACGCCGACGCCGTCGCGCGAGGCGCCCATGGAGACCCGGACCCCATCGTTCGTCGTCACGATGTGCCGCAGGCTTTCCCGCGGCTCCAAATCGCCGCCGATCGCTAGCGTCTCAGAGGCGGGCACGGAGACATTCGATCCCGAGACGTGGGGCGCGTAGCTATAGGTGGCGTGGGCCTTCTCCGAGTAGGCTAGGCGTTGGCCGGTTTCGGCCGTGGGCGATGGGCCGCCGCCTCCGCAGGCGGACAGCAGCAGGCTGGTGGCGACGAGAGCGATCATCGTGCGCATGGCGTGTCTTCCTTTGGATCACGCCATAGCTTGGCAGAAAGGATGCTGGCCGCGCAAATCGCCTGCCGTCCCCGGCGGCACTGGTACCTGAAACGACGGCCTATCTCGACTAGCTTTGGCTCTTTTTGGTACAAAAGGAGGCCATCGTACGGCCCACGGCAGGGCTCAAGGCAAGGCAGGGCATGGCAAGCCCCGGCTGGGCGTGGCAAGGCAGGGCATGGACCGAGGCAGGGCTTGGCGAGGTACGGCATGGCAGTGCAAGGCTCGGCAAGGCAGGGGATCGGGGCGCGGGGTCGCGAGGCCCCGCCCCGGTCGTTTGACGCGGCACCGCCGGTGGTTAGACTCCTCCTCGCTCTGAAGGCGGCGCGGTTGTCCCGGGCGAAAGCCTAAGGCCCGCCGGGCGCCTTTATCCTTTCGGGCGTGATCGAACACCCGGAGCACCCATGGAAGACTCTCCGAGACGGATCACCGCGAAGCAGATGGTCCTCGCCGGCCGGATCGCGCACCGCACCTTCCTCCAGGCGCTGAACCGGGCCGTCCGGCGCGGCGAGCCTCGCGCTTGACCTTCCCCGGAAGCCCGGAGCGCGGCCCCGCTCGATGTTCGAGGCCGGTACGACGGTGATTTCGTGGTGGAGCCAGAGCCTGGAGCACGGCGACCGCGGGCGCCACCGCCGGATCGGGTCCGCGCGGCGCCTGTCGGGGATGGGCCCCGTCTTCGCGCTGGTCTCCGGCATGCTGGCGATTGCGGCCTTCCCGGGCGCGGTATCGGCGGAGGAGCGGTGCGCCGGCGCGGCGCCGCTGCGCATCGCGAACCTGAGCCCGTTTCACATCCCCTACAGAGTGCCCGCTTCCTTCGGCGCGTGCGTCCTGCCGCCCGGCGCATCGGAAGTCATCGCCGCCCTCGACATCGCCTCGCATATGGACGCCGCGGCCTCGGGGTCCGAGCGCCTGTCGGCGGACGGCGAGACCTGGCGGCCGTCGCTTGCCGTCAGGCGCGGTTTGGCGGAGGGCTGGGAATACTGGTTCGAGCTGTCCGCGGTCTCGCACAACAAAGGCGCGTTCGACGGGTTCATCGAGACCTGGCACGACATCTTCGGCCTCCCCCAGGGCGGGCGCGACACCGCCCCCCGCGACCGTCTCGCGATCGCCTACGCGAAGGACGGGACGGCCCGGGCGGATATCGATCGCGCCACCGCCTCGCCGGGGGATGTCGCTCTGGGGATCGGCCAGGCGGTGGAGTTCCGGTGGAACGACGGGTTGGCGCTGCGGGCCGCGGTGACGCTGCCGACCGGCGACGAGGACGCGCTCGCGGGCGCGGGCGGCCCCTCGGCGGCGTTCTGGGCGGAGACGTCGGGGAGTCTGTCCGGGCCGCGCGCCTGGCTGTGGGGCGCGACGCTGGGCGGGCTTGCCACGACCCCGCCGTCGGGACTCGCGGACGGGCGGAGGTTCGTCGTCTTCGGCCGGCTGGGCCTGACCTGGAGGCCGTCGCCCGCTCTTTCCCTGAAAGTGCAGGCGGATGTGCATTCCCCGCCCTGGCGTTCGGCGCTGGCGCCGCTCGGGCGGCCGGCGGTGATGTTCGGCATGGGGGGCACGGTAAAGCTCGGCGCCCGCACGGCGCTCGAAATCGCCGTCGTCGAGGACGACGGGATCGACAGGGCGGCGCCCGATGTGGGGGTGCGCATCGCGCTGCGCTGGAGGCCCTAGTCTCACGACCGAAGCGCGGTCGGTTTGATGGCGTGGGGGAGCGCGGTTATGGTCGCGGGGCGGGATGGAAGAGAGGTAACCGATGGCCGAAGTTGATCCGACGGCGATCGTCGAACCCGGGGCGCAGCTGGGGGAAGGCGTTGTCGTCGGCCCATGGTGCACCGTCGGCCCCGACGTGGCGCTCGGAGACCGGGTTCGGCTGATCTCCCATGTGACCGTTGCCGGGAGGACGACGATCGGGCCGGGCACGGAAGTCTATCCCTTCGCCTCCATCGGGATGCCGCCGCAGGACCTCAAGTACCGGGGCGAGGCCTCCCGGCTGGAAATCGGCGCCGGCAACACGATCCGCGAGCACGTAACGATGAACCCGGGCACCGAGGGCGGCGGCATGGTGACGCGGGTGGGCGACAACGGCCTGTTCATGATCGGCGCCCATGTCGCCCACGACTGCGAAGTTGGCGACAATGTCGTGTTCGCCAACAACGCCTCGATCGCCGGCCATGTCACGGTCGGCGATTACGCGATCCTCGGCGGATTGTCGACGGTCCACCAGTTCTGCCGCATCGGCGCCCACGCCATCATCGGCCTCAACACGGCGGTTGTGGGCGACGTGATTCCGTTCGGTTCGGCGTCGGGCGACCGGGCGCGGCTGTTCGGCCTCAACGTGGAGGGGCTCAAGCGCCGGGGATTCGCGCGGTCCGACATCCACGCGCTGAGGACCGCCTACCGTCTTCTGTTCGCCGAGGAGGGCACGCTTTCCGAGCGGCTGGAGGATGTGGCCCGGATATACGCCGACAACGCCGCGGTGATGGATATCGTGTCCTTCGTCCGCGCCGATTCATCGCGCCCGGTCTGTCAACCCCGGAACGGCCATGGCGCCTAGAATTGGCATCGTCGCCGGCGCGGGCAACATGCCGGAGCGGGTGATCGCGGCGTGCCGGGAGGGCGGGCGCGATCCCTTCGTCATCGGGCTTCGGGATCAGGCCGACCCGGCGTCGTTTTCCCGGCCTCCGGACGCATGGATCCGGTTGGGCGAGGCGGGCAAGGGGATCGGGCTTCTCAAGTCGGCGGGCGCGAAGGAGGTTGTGCTGGTCGGCGGGGTCTCCCGGCCGTCGCTCCGCGCGCTTCGCCCGGACGCCTGGACGGCGCGGTTCCTCGCGCGCATCGGACCCGCCTGGTATCGCGACGGCTCGATCCTGGAGGCCATTGCGGGTGCGCTGGAGCGGGAGGGTCTCCGCGTGGTGGCCCCGGAATCCCTCGCCTCTTCGCTCGCCGCAATTGCCCGGGTCTACGGGCAGCGCGTTCCGGGCGAGGAAGACAGGTCCGATATCGCGCGGGGGTTCGAGGTTATCCGCATGCTCGGCGCGCTCGACGTCGGCCAGGGGACGATCGTCCAGCGAGGACGGGTGATCGGGGTGGAGGCCGCCGAGGGAACGGACGCGCTGATCGAGCGCTGCGGTCCGCTTCTGTCGTCCGGCGAGGGAGGGGTGCTGGTGAAGGCCTGCAAGCCGGGGCAGGACTTGCGCATCGATCTTCCGGCGATCGGCCCGCGCACCGTCGCCAATGCCGCACGGATCGGGCTTGCCGGCATCGCCGTCGAGGCCGGGCGGGCGCTGATCCTAGACGCGGAGGCGGTGACCCGTGACGCCGATACCGCCGGACTGTTCGTCATCGGCGCCAATCCCGCCATCGGCAATCCCTACGGCCTGCCGACGAACCGCCGCGCCGGTTTCTGCGAGGAGCCGCTCGAGCCGATGCCCGGGCCGCGCTGAAGCGAAACAGGAGGTTGCCGATGAAACACCGCATCGTGCTGTTGCTGATCTGCGCCGTCCCGCTCGGCGCGTGCTCGTCCATCATCGAGGGCACGTCGCAGGAAATCGCCGTCAATACCAACCCTTCGGGCGCGGAGTGCAATTTCATCCGGGAGGGCCGCTCCATCGGGCGAATCTCCCGCACCCCGTCGGCCCTGACGATCAAGAAGACCAAGCACGACATCACCATCGAGTGCGACCTGGACGGCTACCAGACGGCCACCTTCCACAACAAGTCCGACGTCGCCGACGCGACCTTCGGCAACATCGTCCTGGGCGGCGGCATCGGCTGGGCTATCGACTCGGCCTCCGGCGCCGACAACATGTACACTTCGCCCGTGAACATCACCCTGGTGCCGCTGAAGGCAAATGGCTCCGGCGGCGGATGACCGGCTAATTGACATTGAGCCGGAAGGCGACCGATATCGTCACCCGTCTCTTGAAGTAAAAACCGACGCAAGAGGCCGGGCCGATCAGTTTGACGTTGATGTAGAGATGTGGAAGGGTAGGCAAGTAAAGAGCTGCCACGGGTAACTGGTGGAGAGTAGTTGTTCACGAACGGTCACACGAGTTCGATGGAAAACTCCCAAGGAGAATGAACGTGAAACCTCTAATCTTGACCATGCTTCTGGCGGTGATGACGGCGATGCCGCTTGGTTCGGCGAACGCTCTTTCCGAAAAGCCGGTCGAGGAAGACCCGACCTACTGGTGCCGGCAGGCATTCGAGACCTCTGCCGAGGCGAGGAAGACCTGCATCAGTGTCTCCATCTCCAAGACCGGCGAAGACGCGTATCGTGTGAACGCACGCTGCGAGGGTGCGCTTCGCGCCGGCGAGTACAAGAACACGAGCGTCGCCGTCACGGACTCGCGCCGCTGCGGCGACCTGACGAACTGCGACGGGAACCTCGTCGTGGGGGATTGCCGCCGATAGCGGCCTTCCCCTGCTTCTCCCCCATCGGAGTTGAAGCCAATCCCGGCGGTTCGGGATCGGCGAGTTCACTCGCCTGCGGCGATGACCGGTACCGGCTTCGTCCGGTAGTTCCCGGTCATCGCCGCACGATGGCGCGAAGCGCCGTGCCCGGCACCCGCCCCGCCCACCAGCCGGACGTGACCGCGGCCGCGCCGGCGAGAGCCAGCAGGATCGCGAGTGTCCAGTTGCCGAGCCTTGCCTGGGGCGGGGGCGCAAGCGCCGGAGGCAGCGGAGCGTCCAGCACGCCGGCCTCGCCCGGATCGAGACGATCCACGACACGGCCGTACGAATTGACGACGGCGGAAATGCCCACGTTCGCCGCACGCACCAGCGGCAAGCCCTCCTCGACGGCCCGCAGCCGCGCCGCCTGAAAGTGCTGCCAGGGCCCGGTCGTTCCCGCGAACCAGGCATCGTTGGTGATATTGAGCAGCCATTGCGGGCGGCCCTCCGCTGTCCCGGTACCGGCCACGACCTCACCGGGGAAGATCGCCTCGTAGCAGATCAGCGGGCTGAAGGGCGGCACGCCGGGCAGGCGCAGGGTTTGCGGGCCCGGCCCGGCGGAGTAGTCGCTCGCTCCCCAGACGAGGGCCGGAAGGGGAAGGACGGCGCGCAGCGGGTTGTACTCCCCGAACGGCACCAGGTGGTGCTTGTCGTAGGTCGCCGCGATGGTGCCGGCGGGCGTCAGCGCGTGGAGACTGTTCCAGAAGGCGATCGTGCGCCCTTCTGAGCGGGAGCGGCGGGGCGCCCCGGTCAGAAGATGGCCGCCGGGCGGTGCAGCCTGTGCGGCGTATTCCCTCAGAGCCGCGCGTTCATCCAGGTAGAATGTCGCGGCGGTCTCGGGCCAGATCACGAAGTTGGCCGCCTCGAACCCCGGCCTGTGGGACAGCCGGACATGCCGCGCCAACGCCTCGCGCTTGTCTTCCTGCCATTTGACCCTCTGGTCGACATTGGGATGCACGACGCGCAGGCTGACGCCGGTGGGTGTCCCATCCGGCGCAAGCGCCAGACGCACCTCCCCGCCGGCCCAGGCCGCCGCGAGAAGCGCGAACGCGGCGACAGGCAGGAGCCAGGGGCGGCGGGCAGGGCGCTCGTCCGCGCGCGGGGCGGTCAGCGCCGCCGGCGCCGCCGCGGCGAGGACGGTCAGGAAGCTCAGCCCATAGACGCCGAAGAGGGCGGTGGCCTGGATCATGACGAGCGACGGCGCCCATACCGTACCCATCGGGTTCATCGGGAATCCGGTCAGAAGAGTGCCGCGCAGCCACTCCGCGACGGTCCAGGCAATCGCGACGGCAAGCGCGCGGCCGGCGATGTTCAGCCGAGGCGGACGCGCCGCGAACGCGGCCGACGCCGGAAGCAGCGCCAGGACCGCCGCGAGTCCGATGACCGCTGGCGCGGCCAACCAGCCGAAGCGAGAGGAGCCGGTGAGCAGCGCCGGGCCGATCCAGTAGAAGGCGACGACGAAGTGCGCAAGGCCGAACCACCAACCCGAGACCGCCGCGCGCCACGGCGAACGGCTGGTGTGGATCAACCAGACGAGGCCGGTGAAGGAGATCGGCAGCAGGGGGAGCGCGTAGACCGGTGGCAGCGCCGCCGCAGCGAGAGCGCCGAGGGAGGCGGCAAGCAACGGGCGGCGCCAGCCGGATGAGCTCCCCACCGACTGCGCCAGCCTCGCAAGCCGGGCGTCAGCGCGCCGCCTGAAACCGCTCATCGGCCGCCATCCCGGTAAATCGTAACCATCCTGCGGCGCGACAATCAACCTGAGACTTCCGCGTCAATCAGGATGAGACGGGGGAAGGCGGCGGCCCGGAACGGAGGGAGGGCGTAGCCCGACCGGAGTTCCGGGCCGCCGGCTCGCAAAATTTTCCCCCGGGCCTTCTGGCGGATTCGGCCGGCCGGGCGAACGCTGATGCTTTTCCAAGCGGGAGAGCGCGGCGTTGCCCGGGCGTCACATAACCGATCGCCAGAAGAGGCTGTTCATGACCCAGAAGAAGACCGACACCATCGAGGTGGCGGCCGCCAAGGCGGGCTTCAGCCGGGCCACCGGCTACCGGCTCGCCGCCGATCCGGCGCCGCCCATTCAAGAGAAGAAGCCGCGGGGCCGGCGCCGCCCGGACCCACTGGCCGATATCTTCGACACCGAAGTCGTGCCGATTCTCGAGACCAGCCCGGGCATCCGCCCGGTCGGCGTGTTCCAGGAGCTGATGCTGCGCCATCCCGAGCTGGACCCGGGGGTGCGGCGCACGCTGGAGCGACGGATCCGCGTCTGGCGCGCCGAGCACGGCGCGGAGAAGGATGTGATCTTCCGCCAGAAGCACGAGCCGGGCCGGCAGGGCCTGTCCGACTTCACCCGCATGGGCGCGCTCGGCGTGACCGTGGCGGGGCAGGCGCTGGATCACATGCTGTATCACTTCCGGCTCGCCTGGTCGGGCTTCGCCCATGCCCAGGTGGTGCTCGGCGGCGAGAGCTTCACGGCGCTGGCGGAGGGGCTGCAGGACGCGCTGTGGCATCTCGGCGGCGCGCCCCGCGAGCACCGCACCGACAGCCTGTCGGCGGCGTTCCGCAACCTGCGCAGGGACGAAGCCGAGGACATGACCGAGCGCTATGAGGCGCTGTGCGCCCATTACGGCATGACGGTCTCGCGCAACAACCGCGGCGCGGCGCACGAGAACGGCGCGATCGAGGGGCCACACGGCCACCTCAAGCGCGCGATCGCGGATGCCCTGGCGCTGCGCGGCTCGTCGGACTTCGACGATCTCGACGCCTATCGCGGCTTCATCGCCGAGGTGGTCGGGCGTGCCAACGCCCACCGCTCCAGGGGCATCGAGGCCGAGCGCGCGACGCTGCGGGACCTGCCGGTCGACCGGACCGCGGATTACGAGCCGATCAGCGTCAACATCACCTCGTCGTCCGGCTTCGTGCTGCGCCGCGTGTTCTACACCGTGCCCTCGCGGCTGATCGGCCACCGGCTCGGCGGACGCCTCTACGACGACCGGCTCGAACTCTTCCTCTCGGGCACCCGCATCCTGACCCTGCCGCGCGGCCGGGCCGGGGCGAGCGGCCCCAACGTTCATGTCGTCAACTACCGCCACGTCATCCACTCGCTGAAGAAGAAGCCGATGGCGCTCAAGAACCTGGTCTATCGCGACGAGCTGTTCCCGCGTGCGCCCTACCGGCGCTGCTTCGAGCGGGCCCTGGAGCGGGTGGGCGACCGCCAGGCCTGCCGGCTCGCCGTCGCCCTGCTGGCGCTGGCGCATGAGGAGAGCTGCGAGGCCGAGTTGGCCGCGGAGATCGACCGCGCCCTCAAGGCCGGCGGGCTCCCCGATCCCGTCAAGCTCAAGACCCGCTTCGCGCCGGACCGCGGCAAGATGCCCAGCGTCGATGTCACCAAGCCGCACTTGGCCGGCTACGGGACCCTGCTCGGCGTGGGAGACGCGGCATGACCGACCGGAACGACAAGAGCGCGGCCGACCCCAACAAGGTCGACGCCATCAAGCTCTCCCTAATGCTCGCCGATCTCCGCCTGCCGACGATCAACCAACTCTGGCAGAGCTTCGCAAAGCGGGCCGACGCCGAGGGCTGGACCGCCGCCCGCTTCCTCGCCGCGCTCGCCGAGCACGAGCTCGCCGAGCGCGACCGAAGGCGCATCGAACGCCATCTCAGGGAGGCAAAGCTGCTCCCCGGCAAGAGCCTGGAGTCCTTCGACTTCAACGCCGTGCCGATGATCTCGAAGGCCCAGGTCAACGCGCTCGCCGCCGGCGACGCCTGGCTTACCCAGGGCGCCAACTGCCTGGTCTTCGGCCCGCCCGGCGCCGGCAAAAGCCATCTCGCGTCCGCCATCGGCCTCGCCCTGGTCGAGAACGGATACCGCGTGCTCTTCACCAGAACCACCGATCTGGTCCAGCGCATGCAGGTGGCGCGCCGCGAGCTCGCCCTGGAAGCCCTGCTCGCCCGGCTCGACCGTTTCCACCTTCTGATCCTCGACGACCTCGCATACGTCCAGAAGGATCAGGCCGAGACCGGCGTGCTCTTCGAGCTCATCTCGGCGCGCTACGAACGGCGATCGCTGCTGATCACCGCAAACCAGCCCTTCGGCGCCTGGGACAAGGTGTTCCCCGACGAAACAACCGCCGTGGCCGCCGTCGATCGCCTCGTCCACCATGCCACCATCCTCGAGATGAACGTCGAGAGCTACAGACGCCGCGAAGCGCTCGACAGGGGCAAGCGAAAGGCCGGCCGACCGGCAAGCTACGCCACCGGGAAAAACACCAAGGACTGATCCGCCGACGCCAACTCGGCGAAGCGGCCGCCAAACTCACGGCCCGCGGGGACCGCCTCCGCGGGCCGCTTAATCTCCGCCCGACCGTCCCTCCGCGACAATCAAGACCGCGAAACCGGTCGCGCCGCGACAATCAAAACCCGCTTGCAATCGCCGCCGCGCGAGGGAATCATCCCCCCGCCGCTGCCGCCGGGAATCTCATCCTGATTGACGCGCGGCTCTCACCCAGATTGTCGCGCCATACCATCCGCCGGAGACCGCAGGGTGAACTGGCCCGAGTTTGGCGGCGAGGAGTAGTGCGCAGTGGACGGTCGGCCTAAGCGGCCAGATCGTGCCGCTGTTCGGGGACCCAGTTCCAGGGGAGGAGTTCGTCGAGCCGGTTCTGCGGCGTCCCGGCGATGCGGCGGAGGACATCGGCGAGCCAGGCCTGCGGGTCGACGTCGTTGAGCTTGGCGGTGCCGATGAGGGTGTACATCGCCGCCGCGCGCACGCCGCCGCGGTCGGAACCGGCGAACAACCAACTGCGTCTTCCGAGGGCGATACCGCGGAGCGCCCTCTCGACCGCATTGTTGGTCAGGCAGATGCGGCCGTCCTCGGGGAAGCGGGCGAACAGCTCCCAGCGCCTGAGCATGTAATCCATCGCCTTGGCCACCGGGGAATGGCGCGACAGCTTCCTGCGCTCGGTCTCCATCCAGTCCTTGAGGTCGGCCAGCGCCGGCGCGCTGAGTTCCTGGCGCACGGCGCGGCGCTCTTCGGCGGACTTGCCGACGATCCCGCGCTCGATGTCGAACAGCACGTCGATCCGCTTCACCGCCTCGAGAGCCACGGGCGAGATCGGCGGCGCGTTCCCGCCGCGCCGCTTGCCGGTCGCGATGTCGGCGAGCTCGAAGAACTTCCTCCGCGCGTGGCTCCAGCATGGGGCCTCGGTGACCGGCCCCGGCGATCTGGCGGCCGCATACAGACGGTTGAACCCGGCATAGAGGTCGGCCTGGAGGATGCCGGAGAAGCTCTTCAGGTGCTCGACCGGGTGGACGCCGGAGCGGTCCCGCGAGTAGCGGAACAGAACCGCCGGCGGGTCGGGACCGCCGAACGGCCGGTCGTCGCGCACATAGGCCCAGGCCCGCGCCGTGGCGCACCTGCCCCTGGCCAGCACCGGCACCGGGGTGTCGTCGCCGTGCAACCGCTCCGCCGCCAGAACATGTCTGGCGATCAGATCGTGCAGCGGCTTCAGCGCCACCGCGCACGCGCCCACCTGATCGGCCAGCGTCGACAGGCTGAGATCGACCCCCTCGCGCGCATAGCGGTCGCGCTGGCGGTTGAGCGGCTGGTGCTGGCCGTACTTCTCGAACACGATGGTCGCCAGAAGGTTGGGACCTGCCCAGCCCCGCGGCGTCGCGTGGAACGGCGCCGGCGGCTGGCCGATCTTCTCGCAATCCCGGCAGGTGAACTTCTCGCGCACCGTCTGGATCACCTTCCAGCGGCGCGGGATGACCTCCAGCGTCTCGGTGATGTCCTCGCCGATCTTCGACAGCTTCTCCGAGCCGCAGCACGAACACGAGGTCGGCCCCGGCACCACCACCCGCTCGCGCGGCAGGTGCGCCGGAAACGGCTTGCGCCCGGACCGGCGCCGCTTGAACCCCTTCACCTCCGAGGTCTTCTCCGCCGCCCGCTCGGCCACCAGCTCGTCCTCGGTCGCGCTCGCCTCAAGCTCGTCGAGCTGAAGCTCCAGCTGGTCGAGAAGCCGCTCCTTGCGCTCCGAGCGCCGACCGTAGAGCTCGCGCCGCAGCTTCTCGATCGCCAGCTTGAGGAACGCGATCTCGGCCTCCGCGTCCGACACCCGGGCCGCCTCGTTGGCGGCCCGGGCCTCAGCCTCGGACGCCCTCGCCTCGGCCGCCGCAAGCGCCTCCCTCAGCGCGTCGATCCCGGACCCCTCGGTCATGCCCGAAAGCCCAGCACATCGCCCGATTCGACGCGACACCCGCCGCGCCGGGTGAGTCATTTTGTCGCGGATCAACCGGCACGCGACGGCCGCCAGGTTCGCACCGGGTTCCGCCAATCGATCCCCTCGAGCAGGTAGCCGAGCTGCGCCGCGCTGATCGACACCGCGCCGCCCGACGTCGCCGGCCACTGGAACCGGCCGCGCTCAAGACGCTTGGCATACAGCGAGATCCCTACCCCGTCATGCCAGAGGCATTTCACGAGGTCGCCGCGACGGCCCCGGAAAATGTAGAGATCGCCCGCGTGAGGGTCGCGCCCGAGATCCTCCTGGACCTGCAGCGCAAGCGTGTTCATGCCGCGCCGCATGTCGGTCACCCCGGTCGCCAGCCACACCCGAACCCCGCCCGGTACCGGGATCATCGCCGGCCCAGAACCGCAAGAACCCGCGCCAGCGCCGAGCCGTCCACCTCGCGGTCGACGATCACCCGCGAACCGTCCGACAGCGCGATCTCCATCCGTCCCGCCGCCGACCCAGAGCCGGTCGTGCTCTCCGTCGGCGCCGCCGGCGGCCCGGCCGGCTCGACAACCACCGGCACCAGACCGCCGCTCCCCGCCCCGGCAGCCCGCTTGCCGTAGCGCCGCCGCCAGGTGAACAGCAGGTTCGCGTTCACGTCGTTGCGCCGCGCCACCACCGATACCGATACCCCCGGCTGATAGCTCTCCGCGACGATCCGAAGCCGCTCGGCCTCGCTCCAGCGACGACGACGGGAAACCGGGCGCGCAGGCCCGACCCCAAACTCCTCATCCGAATCCGACATCTGCGATCGTGTCCACTTAAACCCAGATGGACACCTCGCAGGTGCCCACTCCCGATCGCACAGCCTCGTCACATCACGCTAAACAGGGAAGGCGGTCCACGGCGGAGGGTTACGGTAAATCCGGCGCCGGATCGATGCGACCGCCAGCGCGGCATTCCATCGACCCGAACGCTTACGGCCACCGCGCCGGCTACCCCGGGAATGAAAGGGCATGCGCGCCCGGCGACGCAAGCGCCGGTCTGCGGGGAAAGCACGCCCATCGGAGCCTCCGGACGCGTTCCCGATGGCGCGACGGAGTCCCCGCCAGCATCATCCGGGAAGATGCCGAAGCCCGCGAGCGTTACGAGAGGGTCGCCGACCGGTGCGCCGAAGCCGTGTCGCGCCCTGAAGGTCATGGCGATCCGCTGCGAACATTCCACACTATCCCGGGTCAGGCCGAGAAACGGGCGTGCGCCTTCGGGCGGGGCTTGCAGACCGGGTGCGCGTCATTGCCTGGCGTGGGTCGGATGTTCAGCAGGCGTCGGGCCTGAGCCCCCGGTGCGAGCCGATGGGCCAGTGCGCGAGACATTTCACCTTCTCCGGCGGTCCAACGAATATATAACGCGAGGGCTCCTCGGACGGCCCGTTGGTGCAGCGTGCACTGATCCGGCACATCTCCTCCTGCGTTCCATCTGCCTTCTGGTGACGCACGACGTCGGCGCGCACGTCGTCGCAACGCTCGACCGTCCAGGCACCTCCGGCCCATGACCAGTTACCGACTTGAGACGCTTCGCTGCGGTCCCATGCGGCACGGCACTCGGCCGGGGCAAGAGCCTCGGCACTCGTGGTTGCGAGCACGAGCCCCGCGACAAGCACGACGGCGTTGATGCTTCGTTTCATGTCATGTTTCTCCTGTGTTGTGGGTAGCTTGGCGGACACGGCTGCGTTCTCCCTGCACAGCCAAGCCTGTCACTGGCACCTGAAAGACGTTTGCCCCGTCCATCCGTCGCGGACGCAGACGCCCCGGTTGCCGGTTCCCTTTCAAGGCTGATTGTCCTATCAGTTACACCTCACCGTCTTGCGGTCCCATCCATCCCGGACATGGACGCCCCAGTTGCCGGTTCCCCAGCCTGGTTGGAGCGTTTGGAAGAACGTCCTCGCCAGATTTGGGGTCCCACTTCTCTCGATGTGGCAGCGGTAATATCCACCGCGCGGCTCGGTGTCCCGGCCCCGGTATCCGTCATCGGCTTCCCACTCTGACCACACCTGATACAGGCAGGTGTAGGCGCACTCATTGTTCCATCTGTCGCATGTTCCGGTGCTTTCCTGCCACTCCAATGTAACCGCCCCTCCTGTGCACCAGGCATTCTTGATCTGGAGGCCGTGCTTGTGCGCCGGGTCGGTCGGGTCGTCATGCGCCTGCGCGGCGCTCCCGATCGTCAACAGGGCCAGGGCGGCGAGTATGGCGCTGATGCTGCGTCTCATGGTTTGTCTCCTGTGGTATCGGCCGCCCGCGCTGCGTCCGTGACACCCGGGGCCGTCGCCGCCTTGGGTCCGCCCGAGGCACCGCCCGGTGCCTCGGGGTCCCGCAGCCGCCTCGGGTGTCTCGCCTCCCGGGCTCGACCGTATCGTTGCGGTGCCGGTCAGCAGCTCCCGACCTTCAACCATCCGCTGCAATTCACGAGCCGCGAGGCGTCGTCCGGCTCCAGCACTTTCCAGGTCTTCCTCGTTTCATTGGCGTTCGCCCGGCATGTCGCATTGATGCGGCACTGGTAGTTCATCACCTTCGTGAACGTCTCGTTGGAGCATGAGTTGCTGGCGGAACTGCGCTCGTAGTTCGACCGGCACGCCTCGGCTATCGGCGGTGGATCGTCGACAGGTTTCTCGGTCAGGCCGTGCGCCGGTCCGCCGGGCAGAACGGCGGAGGCCGCGAGTACGAGGGCAAATCCGGACGCGATGAGAATTCTGGTCATTGTGGCGCTCCTTTTCCTGTCATGGTTTCTCGTGGTCGAGGTTCGCCGCATCATCGTGCGGCGTCCTCCACTGAGCGGCAAATACCGTTTGCTCATGGGCCCCCAAAAATGGGCTTATATACGATACCAGACAAAGGATGACGCAGGCTGTCCGGGATCGTACATGGCCGCAAGGAAAAACGTCCTTTCGGTCCCGGCCGCCCGCTTTCCCGTTCGCGGGTCCGACCGGGCCGGCGGCTTCTTCCCCACGCGGGCGACCGGGTCCGCATCGATCCGGGGCGTCATGCCCGCAGCGCCGCCACGGGGTCGAGCCTCGCCGCCTGCCAGGCCGGATAGAACCCGAAGAACACTCCGGCGGCGCTGGCCACGCCCACGCCCAGCCCCATGGCTTCCACGGAGATCCGGAACGCCCAGCCGCTGAACTCGCATATCCCCAGGGTCGCGCCGATGCCGGCGCCGATCCCGACGATGCCGCCGACCAGCGACAGCATGACCGACTCGATCAGGAACTGGCTCTGGATGTCGGCGCGGCGTGCGCCGAGCGCGCGCCGGATGCCGATCTCCTGGCGGCGTTCGGTCACCGAGACGAGCATGACGTTCATGACCCCGATGCCGCCCACGAGGAGCGAGATGCTGCCCAGGGCGCCCAGCAGAAGGGCAAACAGCCGCATCTGCTTGTACATCTGCTCGATCAGCTGCTCGGCGCTCTCCACGCGAACGAGGAGATCGGCCGACTTGCGCCGGAAGTAGTCGCCCACATCCCTGACGGCCGCGACGTGGTGGGCTCCCGCGCTCATGCGCGCCGTGACATCGCGGATTTCCGGCCGGTCGAATGCCCGCTGCGCGGTCGAAATGGGGATGATGACGGCCTGGTTGGCATCGAAGCGCCGCCTCCCGCGCGGGGTTCGCTGCAAGACGCCCACGACGGTGTAGACGGCGCCGTCCGCCGTGAGGGACTCGCCGACCGCGCGCTCGATCCCCGCCTGACGCATGGCCGCGGCGATCTCCGCGCCGACCACGGCGAAATAGCGGCGGCGGTCGAGGTCCGATATGTGCCGGCCGGTCTCGATTTCCAGCTTGTTGAGGTCGGCGAGGGAGGCGGTGGCTCCGATGATCGACACGTCCCTGACGGCCTTGCCGGCGAGCGAGGCCTGTCCGAAGGAAATCATGTAGGGCGCCGCCTGGGCGATGGTGGGAAGCGCCGCGAGCCGGAACCCGTCCTCCGGGGTCACGGGAACACGGTCTCTCCGCGGGCCTTCCTGGCTGAGGCTGACGGTCAGAATGTCGGTGCCCAGCTCCCGGAACTGGCGCAGCGCCTCGTCGCGGACGATGATCCCGACCGACATCATCGCGATCACCGAGCCGACGCCGATCGCGATGCCGATCAGCGCGAGCAGGGTGCGCTGCCGGGCGGCGAGCAGGCAGCTCGCCGCTTCCTTCAGGTTGGCCTTGACGAGCGCGAGCATCAGGCAGGCCCGGTCACGGCGGAGCCGGGGCGGTTGCCGCTTTCCCGGTCTCGCTCAACACGCCGTCGAGCACCCGGACGCGCCTCGCGCATTGCTGCGCGACCTCGCGGTCGTGGGTGATGATGACGGCGGTAAGCCGCTCCGCGGCGTTCAGTTCGATGAACAGCTGCATGATCTCCCGGCCGGTCTCGGAGTCGAGCGCGCCGGTGGGTTCGTCGGCCAGCAGGATATCCGGTTCGCCGACCAGGGCGCGGGCGATGGCGACGCGCTGGCGCTGGCCTCCGGACAGTTCGCCCGGGCGATGGTCGGCGCGGTCCCCCATGCCCATCCTGTCCAGCATTTCGTGGGCGCGGCGCCGCATGCTTGCCGAGCTCGTGCCCCGGTATACCAGCGGGACCGCGACGTTCTCCCAGGCCGTCAGGCGCGGAAGAAGGTGGAACGACTGAAACACGAAGCCGATGCTCGCGTTGCGCAGGACCGACAGTTCGCTGTCGCTCATCGCGCCGGTCTCGCGCCCGTTGAGGAGGTAGGCGCCGGAGGTCGGCCGGTCGAGAAGGCCGAGGATGTTCATCAGCGTCGACTTGCCGCAGCCGGACGGCCCCATGATCGACAGGAGGTCGCCGCGCCGCACGTCGAGCCGGACGCCCCGGAGAATCTCGGTGACGATCGGCCCCGTGACGTAGCTCTTGCGGATATCCGCAAGGCTTATCATGGCCGGCGCCGCCTTTGCCCCGCCCGTCACGCCTCACCTCCCGGCGATCAGGATCACGTCGCCGGCGGAGATCCCCTCGACGATCTCCACCGAATCCAGGGTCGTCATTCCGGCAACCACCTCGACCGGCCTGACCTCGCCGGTGTCGCGGTCCCTGACCAGAAGCCGGGGCTGGCCGGCGCCGCTGTCCACCGCCTCGATCGGAACCAGCAGCGCGTCCGCCTTCTCGTAGACCACGACATCGATCCTGGCGGACATCCCAAGGCGCAGCCGCCCGCGCTGATCCTCCGTCAGGTTTTCCACCACCGCCGCCACCTCGAAGAACGGCAGCCTGCGCTCGTTGCCGGCCGCGAGGGCCTGCGAGGACACCCGCACGACCTTGCCGCTCAGCACGACGCCGGGAAACGCGTCGCCCACGATCCGGGCCGGCTGGCCCGGGCGGATGCGCGCGACGTCCACCTCGTCGACATTGCCGACCACCGTCAGCCCGTCGAGGTCGCCGATGGTCAGCAGGCGCTCTCCCTGCTCCACGGACGAACCCTTCGCCAGACCGCCGTCCCCTCCGCTCCTTCCGCCCCGTTCGCCGCGCGTCCTCTTCGGGTGCATGACCACGCCGGTGGCGGGCGAGGTGACCACCGCCCCCTTCAGGGTGCGCTCGACGCGCTCCAGCCGGGCGCGCGCGTTCTCGAACTCCAGCTCCGCCACCTCGCGCTCCTCCGCGCCCTTGGCCAGCACGGCCCGGAGGGCCTGTTCCGCCGACTCCAGGTCGAGCCGCTGGTTGTGGTGCTCCCTCTCGGCGGCTTCGTGCTCCGATGCCGGGATGATGCCGCGCTTCAGCAGAAAGGTGGTCTCCGCGAGCCGGTTCTTGCGGGCTTCCAGCGCGATCCGGCTCTTGCTCACCGCGCGGCGGGCGCGGGACACGTCGGGGTTGTCGGACCACGCCTCGATCTCCTCGACCCGGTCGCGCGCCCTGATATGGGCGACCTGGGCCTCGCGGTATTCGATCTCGACCTCGGTCACGTCCATCTCCACCAGCCGCTGACCCTCGACGACCCATTCGCCGGGCAGGACATGCACTTCGGCCACCTTTCCCTTGATCGGGCTGGTGACTTCGACCTCCCGCCTGGGCGCGAGGCGTCCCACCATCGTCACCGTGAACGAAATCGGTGCGGGCTGGACCACCAGCGCGCTGAATTGCTCCTGGGCGGCAGGGGCCGCGCGGGAGGGCGCGCCGACATCGATGGGGCCGGCATCCCAGACGTACAGGCCGGCAAGCGCGAACGCGGCCAGCACCAGGGCCGCCGCGCCGGTCCGGAAGGCGCCGATCCTCTTCGAGGCCCTTCCCAGCTGGCGGTTCGTCTCCTCAAGATCGAGCCAGGCTTCCCGGAGCTCGGCGTGCTTCGCCTCCACTTCCTTCGCCAGACGGACCTCGCTCTCGCGCAGCTCCCTGATCTCGGTGATGTCGCTGAACACCGCGACGACGCCGATCCTGACGGTCTCCCCGTCCCGCTCTTCGCTCAGATATCGCGTCGCCACCGACAGGGAGCGCGTTTTGCCAGCGAGAGTCACCTCGACCACGCGCTGATGGATCATGGAGGAGTCGTAGACGGCATCGAAGATGACATCGGTGAACGCGTCGGTGCCTTCGCTGTGCGAGAACACCTCGACGAACGTGCGTCCCACCGCCGCCTCGCCCGCGAGCCCGGTGATCTCCGACGCCGCCGCGTTGAAGCTGGTGATCGTCCCCTGGGTGTCGAGCGACATGACCCCGCTCGCCACGTTGTCCAGGACGTTCCTGTAGATCACGTCGGCCCCGGCGGACTGCCTCGCGCCCGGCCGAACGTCCTCCATCCCGGGCGGCCCCTCGTTCATCGGGTGCCCGCGCGCTCCACGTCGCCGATCGCGATGCCCCATCTCTCGAGCGTGGTGCCCAGGATGCGGTCGAGCGCTGTCAGCGCGGCGTGGTAGGAAATCGCCGCGTCCAGCTCCGCGTTCTGCGCCGCCACCAGATCGTCCTCGAAGGCGACCAGCCGGAAGTTCGACGACAGCCCGAGCCGAAGCTTCTCCTTCTCGATCTCCGTCTTCTCCTGCACGAGCTCCCGCGCGGTGCGGGTCAACCCGACCTGGCGGCGCGCCAGCTCCACCTCCCGGACGGCGTTGCTCACTTCGATATCGACCCGCTGGCGCAGGTCGAGGAGGTCGTTACGGGCCTTCCTGAGGCCGATCCTGGCCTGCACGCGCTTCAGTTCGGCGGGGTCCACCGCCGCCGGCCCCAGCGGCACCGTGAGGCCCAGCCGTACGCTGTAGTCGGTGTCCCCCAGGCGGCTCACCGCGCCGGCGGCGGTCTCGTCGGTATTGGCGAATCTCGCCGACAGTGTCGCGGAGAGGTCCCACAGCCGTTCGTTCTCCGCCACTTGCACCCGGGTTTGCGCGTTCCGGATGCCGAACTCCGCCCGCAGGTAGTCGGGGCGGTGCCGAAGGGCGGTTTCGACGCTGTCGGCCACGTTCGCCGGCGCGGGTTCCCTCGCCAGGATGCCGTCGAGTGTGTCGGTGAGCCGGATCGGGGTGCGGCTGTCGATGTCCAGAATATCGGTCAACGAAAGGCGGGCGCCGTCCAGACCGTTCCGCGCCGCGATCAGCTCGAGCTCGCGCCCGGCGATGTCCGCCTTCGTCTGCACGATATCCCGTTCCGCCATTCGGCCGCTCCGCACCAGCAGCTCGTTCACCGCCAGAAGGTCCCGCGCGCGCTGAAGCGACTTGGCGCGAATGTCCACGCGCCGTTCGGCGCGCATGTAGGCGCGGTAGCTCCGGATGACCGAGGAAACGACGTCGATCACCGTCTGCCTCAGCGCGAGCACGTTGATCCGCTGGGTGAGCCGGGCAATTCTGACCGGCGCGGTGCTGTACCCGACGCCCGCGCCGCGCAGCAGGGGCTGCTTGAAGGAAAACGCCAGTTCCTGCGAGTAGCGCGTCGATGGCGAAGACGGCGAAACCCCGCCGCCGCTCCATCGGACACCGAGCTCCCCGCCGGTCGGTACGCGCAGCGTCACCGTCGACGACAGCCCCCCCTTGTCGATGTCCCCCGCCGGGTCCGAATGGGATCGCTCGATATAGGGGCCGACGGTTATGTGCGGTCGAAAGGCGTTCTCCGCCACCCGGAGGGAGAACCGTTGCACCTCCCGGTCGAGACGCGAGTTGACCAGCGTGCGGTTGTTCTTCAGGACGAGAAGAACGCTGTCCCCGAGGGTGAGGTCGAGAGGGTCGGGTGCGTCTTTCCCCGGTTCCCTTCCGGGCGCTTGACCGGCGTGGCACAGGACCGCGCTTGCGACGACGAGCATGGCCGGCACGGGGCGAACGGACCGCGCGAAGCGCCGTCGCCAGGGTAGCCGAGCCACGCCCGCGGTGCGGTCGAATCCTTGGCTTGAATGCGTGCTGCTCGCCGGCGCGGTCGGTGTCAGCATCCCGTGGACCCGCCGGCTTGCCGGCCACATGCGGCCTTCGCATGCACGGGCGCCCCTGTTTGGCCCGACTCCCTCATGGCTCGGCTCCGTTATGCCGATGCTGGCGGAATATAGCATTGCGCCGCGGCCGTTGTCTTGAGCGCCGGCCCCGGCAAATTCGCGGATTGTATGGGCAAGCGCCGAAAGGGCTCGCCCCGATGGCCAGCCGGGGCGCGGCACGAAACAAGAGCGCCTGCGCCGCCGTCGTGTGCCTGTACACCCGGTGCTCCTTCTCCTTCACGGTCCCCGCGAGCGCGGAGCGCCGGCGGGTGACGGAGGCCGTTCAAGTCCTTGCCGTCGGCGCGCTGCCCCGCGAAGCCGGAGCCCAACCGGTGCCCGGTTCCCATGGTCCCACGGAAGCACATCGAAATTGCCATGATCTTCGCAAGTGATATGCTTCGACGTGCTGAGGGGTTCCATTCTGGAGCCCGACCGAACCATGCCGGCGCCGTCCGTCGGCTAGCTGGGGGAGTGGCCGCAATGAAGACAAGCGAGCTTATCGGGGCGGCCCTGCTGGCCGCGTTCGCCCTGGGCCTGATGCCGGATTCCGGAGCGGCGGACCCGAGGATACCCGGCCGCGACTCATATGACGTGACCGACCAAAACCCCTCCTGGGCCGATGCGTGCCGCAGCGGCTGGCGCAACAGCGAGGCGTACGGCTCGTGCACGGCCCGCGGAACCGTGCGCGTGGACATGACCAGAACCTGCACGGTGAGCGCCGATTGCAAGACCGGCTCCGGAGGCACGGCGATAGCGAACCATCGCGGGAAGGCCAGCGACCTGCGCTCCCTCCGGAACTGCGACGGAAAGCTGCTCCGCACCGCATGTCCGCCGCCGCCGCCGCCGCCGGAACCGCCGCACCCCCGCGACCGCGACGACATCAGGGCGAAGCTGACCGATTTGGGCTACCAGATGCGCAACGGTCCGTGTGTCGTCGAATGGCACAACGCGCCCTTCGTCACTCACCGCAACTGCTGGAACGTCGACCTCGATTACATCGAGCTTCCGACCTGGGGACAGCTGGTCTCCGGGCACCAGTGCAAGGTCACCGCCACCTGCCGCACGTTCGTAACGATCGCCGGGCTGGGCAGGCTGGCCAACGACCTCACCACGTGGGTGACGGTCAGGCCGTCGGACATTCGCAACATCCGGGAGTGCGGCGGGGCATTGACGGTCGGCGCGTGCCCGGCCGGCACGGCAGGCATCGACCGGCGGTGAGGCGGTCGCGGAGGTCATCGCCCGCACCCTGGAAGAGACGCCGCCCGTCGCCGGTCGCGCCACGCCGGGCTGCTTGCCCCACACGGCTCCGCCCGGAAAACCACCCCACCGCCAATCAAGGGTGCTAATGGGGGCGCTGCTTCCGCCTGCTGACTTCGGCAGATTCGCGGATCGTGCGGGAAAGCGCCGAAAGGGCTTGCCGGACTATGGATTTGGCGAGCCCGGACTCTGTGGGCGCGGGCGCCGTCCAAGAGCCCGGACGACAGGGCGTTTGTAGACATCTCCGTAGCCCGGCCACACTCAACATGGTTCCGCATCGACGGAGGCAAATGTCTCAATTGAGACATTTCCTCGTATAGCAACGTCAACGCGAACGGGCGTTTAATGGCCTGCCCGGCGACCGCCGGGGTCGATGCCGCCGAGCGTTCCTGCCATAATCGGGGTCCGGTCGGAACCTTGAGGGCGATGCGGGGCCGCCCGAGAACACCAAGCGCCATCCCTCCGGCCGGCGGGGTCGTCAGCTCCGTGTATCGGGGAAATGGCGCGCGCCCCGCGACTCCCGCCGCCAGACGCGCGCCCCCTGCCTTGCCATGCCGGGCCTCGCCATGCCCTGCCCTGCCCGGATCCATGCCATGCC
Organism: Alphaproteobacteria bacterium; assembly: GCA_965202835.1. Classification (GTDB taxonomy): domain Bacteria; phylum Pseudomonadota; class Alphaproteobacteria; order MPNO01; family MPNO01; genus MPNO01. Next base: position 1,513,022 of record CBDBCA010000006.1, read on the forward strand.
CTGCCCCGCCGCGCCAAGCCAAGCCCTGCCTAGCCACGCCCTGCCTCGGTCCTTGCGTCGAACCCTTGGGTATCGGGGAAATGGCGCGCGCCCCGCAGCTCTCGCCGTTAGACGTGCGCCCCCTGCCTTGCCCCGCCCCGCCGTGCCAAGCCCAGCCTAGCCACGCCTTGCCTCGGTCCCTGCCTTGCCCTGCCGGGCCGTGCCCCGCCACGCCATGCCATGGTCCATGCGAGAACCCGCTCAGGAACCATCCGCGATCTTTGCCTCGAAACGGCCGAACAGCCCACCCCTCTGCGGACGATAATCGCCGAGCCCGATCCGGCTGCCGGCGATCTCCGCCCACTGGCGGATGTTGAACAGATCGGCCACGTCGGGATCGTGCTCGGCGGTGACGCGCAGCGACCATTTGCGAAAGATCGCGCGGGTGCGGATCACCCGAGACATGCCCACCTTGACCGAGCGCCGGTCGACGAACCTCTCCTGCTCTTGCCACAGCGCGTCGGGCTCGTCCGGCCCATCGTAGTCGAAGCGGACTTTCGAGACGGTGAACGAGCCCGAGAATAGAGGTCCCTCCTTCCGCCGCTTCGCCGCCGCGTAGAGACAGGAATGCACGTTGTCGACCGGGATCGTGGGCCGGCCCGCCACGTCGAGATAGAGCGAGCAATGGTATTCGCGACGGGCGAGCTCGACCAGATCCGCCTCGGTCTTGTTGCGCCTGCCGGAGATTTCGCTGAGCCATTGCGCCTCTTTGGACAGCGGATCGGAGGCGCGGTCGGAGTGCATCAGGATCGGCGAGACGCCGGTACATTCGATTTGAAGAGTCATTCAGAACGCCTTTCTCGTAGGGAGGGGAAACTATGGCCGCTGTCGCGTGGTTCCGAACGCGCCGGTCATGCGCCCGATCGTGCCGTGGACGGCGTCGAACATGCCGGTGGCCACCTGCGGGGTCCGGTCCGGGTCGGCGTCGTGGAACTCGCCTTCCCAGGTCCCCGGCGTCTCCGCCTTGTCGTCGCCGATGGTCCACAGGGTGTCGCCCGGGCCGATCGTGCCATGCGTGCCGATCGCCGCCGAGCGGAGCTCCACGGACCATTCCTTCTCCGTCTCCGTGCCGTCCACCGTGAAGTCGTCGATTTTCCCGCTCACCGTGCCGGGCGCGGTGTCGTCCCCGAAATCCACCTCGAGCGTCGCCGTCGCCTGAAACGCGCCGGCCTCCGACGCGCCGCCCTCGCGCTGGATCGCGAACTGGCCGGCCGCCGGGCCGCGATACTTCGCCGTCGCCTGCAGCGCCGTCAGGTTGGCGAGCTCGTCCGGCGCGCCGCCCTCGCCGCCGTGGAAGGCGCCCACCGAATAGACGCCGCCGGTATCCCTCAGCCACCACCCGAAATACTGGTGCTCGACGTCCGGCTCCGGAACCCGCGCGCCCTCCGCCGGAACGAACTTCCAGCCGCCGCCGCCCGACAGCACATAGCCCCCGCCGGCTTTCACCGACGACGTGCAGGCGCTCCCCGGCGCCGGGGTGCACACGAAGGCGCCGGACGCGGTGTCGAAGCTGCCCGCGACCTCGACCGTCCCGCCCGGCCCGGGCCGGTGCGTCCTGATCCCGGGGCCGGAGGGGAATCCGGAAGCGACGATCAGCGTGGTGTTGGTGGCGGGCGCGGTGTCGGTCGCCTCTGCCACGATGGGCAGGTTGCCCTCGGCGTCGAGCCCGTTGTCGGCGTCGTACTTGCCGCCCTCGCCGGAGAAGGGCTTGGTGCCGGGCCGCTCGATGTTGGTGTAGAGCACGATCGTGTCCTCGATCCCGGCATCCGCGTCGGCCGGCGTGTAGAGGCCCCGCTTCCAGGACTCCACCGTCTTCGCGCCGCCGGTCTTCAGATCCGCCACCGACACAGCCGGCGTCCCCGGCACGGTGCCCGACATGATCGGCGCTGTGCCGTGCCGTACCTTCGCCTTGATATCGGTTATCCGCGTGCCCGACAGTGCGGCGGTGAGCTTCTGCGCCCGCTCCTTCGTCTTGAGCTGGTCCGTGTTCCGCGCGTCCGCGATGCCCGCCCGCGTCCTGTCGAGATTGTCTTCCAAGACCGAGATCTTGTCGTCGAACGCCTCCCTGTCGGCGTCCGACAGGGCATCGGCATCGGTCAACTCCTTCCTAGCCGCCCTGACCGCATCGTCGGCGGCCTTCAGCTCCGTGTCGCCGACGTCGACGTGCAGGCGGAGGACAAGGGGCGTCGCCGTCTCGATCGCCCGCTCCACGGCGGTCTTCTGCTGGGTCGCCTTGTCCGTACCGGACGAGCCCCCGCCTCCGCCGCCGCAGGCCGCGAGCCCGAAAGCCAGCACGAGCGCACACACCAGAGCCGTCAGTTTCCCGTGCAAAGACATCTCATCCTCCGATATTGCAGTCCTTCGTTGTCCTCGGCCGCGGAGAGCGCCGGCCGGCCACCCTCACCGCGTGAACAATACGATCAGCGCCGCGAAGGCCCCTGCGACCAGGGCCACCAGCAGCGTGCGGCCGAGCCGCCGGACCACGCCCGCCGGCCCCTTGCTTTCGATCAGCCCGCGCAGCTCCTCGATGTCGTCCCGCGTCGCCATCGTCCGCTCGACCCGGGCGAGCCGGGCCTCGAAGTCCCCGCCGCGCCGCATCCCTCACCTCAGAACAGCCGCACGAAGCGCAGCTCGCCCGAGATGCGCTCGTAGCCGTGCAGCTGGGCGTTCGAGGTCCGCTGCTCCTGGATGAGGGAGGCCTGCGGGCTGAAGCCGCCCACGGTGAAGCCCCGGTTGTGGACGTTGATGCGGATCGTCCGGGTGAGGTCCCGGCGCTCCCCGCCGCCGAGCACGAACCGCGCCCAGGCGTCCTTGTAGTCCGTCCAGCGCAGCGTTCCCGCACCGCCAAGGGTAAACCCCCAGGGAAGCAGGAACGTGGCTCCCACGCGCCCCCAGCGGCTCGCATTGCGCTCGCGCTTGCTCTCGGTTCTCTGGAGCCCCCAGCCCAGCGCGGTGTCGACGCGCATGGTGGGGGTGGCGATCCAGCCAATCCCGGCGGATATGTCGGTGAGCGGGCCGTCGTACCCGTCGCGGCCCTCGTAGCGGCGCTCGTGGCGCGAGGCGTTGAGGTACGCGGTGGTGCGCCGGTTGAGACGGTGCCGGCCCTCGATGCGGAGGCCGACATCGCGGAAATCCTCCTCGTCGGAGAGCCAGCTCTGCCGCGCGCTCGCCAGCAGGCTCGCCTCGCTGGCCCGGCCGATCAGCCAGCGCGGGCCGACATGCCCGGAGACCGTCATCCGGTCGAACTCGTCGGAGCGGTACTCGCGGCGGGAGATGTCGCCGCCCGCGCGGAGCCGCCATCGGTCGCTGAGCGGATACTGGTATTCGCCGGCGGCCCATGCCGCGATCCCGATGCCGGACCTGGGCTTGTCCGCCGCGTTGTAGGTGAAGGGGAGGCGCTGGCCGAACACGTCTATCAGGATGGTCCGCTCGTCCGACCGGCCGGTGAGGTTGCTGTCGGGGGCGATCGCCGCGCCGACGCGCACGCTCCAGCGCTTGCGGGCGCGGATCTGCGCGAGGAACCGGTTCACGTTGAGCGCGACGCCCGCCGGCGGCTTGCCGGCCAGCACGATCTCGAAGTGCCGCCTGGCGAGCGTGTCCTCGCCTTTCAGGAAGAACGCGCGGGCGAGCTCGAGCCGGACCCGGACCAGCTTCGGGTCGACCACCAGCATCGCGCGGAACTCGGCGATCGCATCGTCGAGGAGCTCGTCGCGCTCGTCCGGCGAGGCGGCGCGGGTGGCTTCCTGCATCGCCGCCATGCCGGAGTCGAACCGGTCCGACATGTCATCGGCCGGGGCGTCGGAGGGCCAGAGAAGGACGAGCCCGATCCAGGCCGCGGCGATGAAACAGAGGGTGGGGCGCTTCCGCATCGGTGGCTCCAAAGAAAAAGGGCGGCGACTCTCGCCGCCGCCCTAGTGTTACGCGGCTCCCCCGGCCCGAGGTCCCATCGCTGGGTGCAGTCCACGGGCCGGGGGGGAGAGCGGGGGGAGAGCCTCAGCCCTGCCCCCCGCAGGTACGCTACTGCTCCAGGTGCGTCCCGAAAGCGCCGATCAGGCTGTGGGTCACGTCGTCCTTGGTGTTGTCCGCCGTGCCCATGTCGAGCGTGCCGCTCACCCCGAAGGTGCCGATCACCGAGGTCGGGTACTTCTTGGCCGCGTCGGCGTTCTCCGCCATCGCCTCGGAGAACCGGCCATGCCAGAACCCGTTCATCGGGTATTCCGCAGAGCTGTCGGTGGGGTCTACCGTCGGCGTGCCCATCCGGGTGTCGTAATACGTGAAACTCCGGCTGGTTGCGGAATTCACATCACCCTTCGACAGGATGACCTCGCTCAGCTCCCCCGTCAGCCTCTCGCCGCCGGAGTTGATGTCGTAGATCCTGCCCTCGACGGTGCCCAGCTCGGCCGCCGTGCCGAACTTCGCCGTCAGCTCCGCCTTGGCGTCGAACGGCTGGACCGCCTCCTTCGCCCCGGTCATCCCGTGAAGCCCCGCAGCCGAACCCCGGTACGTCGCATTGCCGGTCAGAGCCGTGATGACACCATCGGCAATCGTCGAACTGAAGGCGTTGCCGCTCGCAAATGCCCCGAGGCGTTCGTCCTGGTTGTTCGCGGCGGAGCCTCCCAGATCCAGCCAGTACCCGAAGGTCATGTAGTCGGGATCGCCCATCTCCCCCGCCGCAGTCGCAGAGCCGTTGACCTTCCAGCCGCTGCCGAGCGACACGATCTCGCCGCCGACAATTCTCGAGGAGCAGTCAGCATTCGCTGCGCAAGTCAAGGCATCGGCGCCTGCCGCGAGAGTGTAAGCGACGCCACCCACGGTGAAAGTGTTCGTATCCCCCGTGACCGTGATGGACGTAGCCGTGGGAGTACCGAAGCCTGCACCAGAAAACGTCCCCGAGGAAGCCGGGGCAGCGGTGAGCGTGCCCGCCTTCGTCGCCGCCTTGCGCTTGGACGTATCGTAGTCGGTGTAGATGTGGACGGCCCGTGTGCCCTGGGTCAGCTCGACGCCGGTGAAGCCGCCGAGCATCGGCAGGTCCCGCTGCGTCGCCTGAGCCGTCGTGACCTCCGGCTCCGGCGTCCTCAAGTGCTCGGCAGTGTACTTGCCGAAGCGGTACACGCGGTCCTTGCCGATCTTGTGCTCGATCCGGGCTCCATAGGCGTTGTTGCCGATCTGATCGTTGTCGTTGGTGTTGTACTGCCAGAGGCCGTCCACCGAGTTGTCCGCAGTGCCCGTGCCGTTGGCATTCGGGGTAAAGGCCTTGGCCTCGCCAACGGTGACGTGGGTATCACGCTCCTCGTCTCCGGCGTCCTCGATCAGGTCACGCACCAAGGTGATGCGAGCCTTCTTCTCGGCGTCGGCCAAGCCTTGGCCGCTCGCGACCTTGAACAGCTCGAGCGCGTACGTGCCGGGCATAGTATCGGATCCGCCCGCCTTCACGGCCGCGGCCGCCAACTGCTTGGCGCCCATGGCGTCCTCGTCGTCGCTGTCGTACTTGGCCATGGCGGTGTCGCGCTGCTTCACCGCCTCGGACCGCTTGGCCCGCGCCATGTCGCGCGCCGCCAGCGCATCCTCGACCGAAACGCCCTCGGCCGTGGCCTTCTCGGACTCGGCTTCGGCCGCCGTAGCCGCCGCTTCAGCCGCTACCGCCGCCGCTTCAGCAGCCGTAGCCGCCGCTCTGGCAGCCATGGCTTTCTTGTTGGCCTCGGCGTAATCCGTCCGCTTCCTCTTGGCATCCGCGGCAGCCGCCTCGGCGGCATCCGCCGCCATGTCGGCCTTGGTCGCGTACTCACGCGCCTTCGTGGCGGCAGCGCGCGCCTCGTCCTTCGCGTCCATCGCCTGCTCGCGATAGGTCACGATGAGCGTCCGGTCGGTGTTTTCCTGCGCCAGCAACGCGTCGCGCTTCAGCGACTGTGCCTCGGCAAGCTTCATCTCCGCCTCGCGCTTCTTGGACTCGGCCTTCTTCTGCTCGGCCTCGGCGTCGGCTGACGCGGTGTCGGCCTGCGCATTGGTGGAAGCCAACTCGGCAGCCGTCGCCGCCGCCTCGGCGGCATCCGCCACCTTGCCGGCCTCGATCGCCAGCATGGACGTGGCGCCCAGAGCTTCGACAGCTTCATTCGCCGCCATCCGCGCCTTCGTGGCGGCAGTCCTAGCCGCCGTCGCCGCTTCCATCGCCTTGGTCTTGGCGGTGGCCAGCTTCGTCGTCTCGTCAGCGGTCTTCTGCCTCTCCCGCTCGGCAGCCTGGTATGACGCGTCCACCAGACCGGCGAGCCTCACGACCTCTGCCTTCGCGGTCTCGGCCTCTTCCCGCTTTGCGACGGCGATGCCCTGCTGCTTCTGCGCCTCGGCAACGCCCTCGGCCGTCGCCATTGCCGCTTCGGCCGCATCGCTCGCCGCCTTGGCCGCGTTATACGCCGCCTTGGCTTTGTCGAGCGCGTCCATCGCACGCGTGTGGTTGGGAACGTCGTCGGCCTTCTTGGTCTCAAGGCCGTCGACCGCAGTCTGCGCCTCGTCGCGCGCCGTCATCGCCGCCTCGGCCGCCGACGATGCCGCCATCTGCGCGGTCCGGAGATCCGTCCGATGGCCCTCGGCGGTGTCGAAACTGTCCGTGACCATGCCGGCGTACTTCACGGCTTCGTCCCTGGCCGCCTCGGCCTTCGCCTTCTCGGCCTCGGCAGTGTCCTTCGCGGTCTCGGCAGTAGCCTTGGTCGTCGCGGTGTTGGCCTCGTCGGACGCCGCCTTCGCCGCGTCATACGCCGCCTTGGCCGCGTCTACCTTGGCCTTCGCCGTCTCGTAGGAGTCCATGTCGTCGGCCTTGTTGGCCTCGACCTCGGCAAGTGCCGCCATGGCCGCGTCGTACGCCGCCTTGGCCGCCTTGGCCGCCGCCGTCGCCGCCATCCGCGCGGCAGGAACGTCCAGCACCTCCTGCGCGAAGCCCATGGCCGCAGTGTTCGCCGCTTCGGCCGCCGCCTGATGCCGCTCGGCCTCGTCCGACGTCGTCGCCGCCTTCGCCGCGTCGTACGCAGCCTTGGCGTCGTTCAGCGCGTTCTGCGCCTTGGCGTACGCCACCGGGTTGTAGGCCTGCATCCCGGTCAGGCCGACGAACGCAGCGCGCGCCGCCTGATACGCGGTCTCCGCCGCGTCCTGCGCAGCCATCAGGGCCGGCGCATCCGCCATCCGCGCGGTGCGAGCTTCCTGCACCTCCTGCGCGAAGCCCATGGCCGCAGTGTTCGCAGCTTCGGCCGCCGCCTGATGCCGCTCGGCCTCGTCCGACGTCGTCGCCGCCTGAGCCGCGTCGTTGGCGGCCTTGGCGTCATTGAGCGCGTTCTGCGCCTTGGTGTACGCCACCGGGTTGTAGGCCTGCATCCCGGTCAGGCCAGCGAACGCATCGCGCGCCGCCAGATAGGCCGTCTTCGCCGCGTCCTGCGCAGTCTTCAGGGCGACGGGCTCGTTCAGCTGGGCGAGACGCTGATCCAGCGCCACCCTCAGTTTCGCAGCGTCCGTGTCGCTGAGATTGCTCACCGCGTCGTAAGCCGCCTGGGCTGCCGCTGGCGTAGTGGCCGCTGCGATCGCCGCTTTGGCCGTCTCGTACGGCGTGGGCTCAGGATCGACAACCGGGGGCGGAGCCTCTGACGAGCCCCCGCCTCCGCAAGCGCTCAGTCCCATCCCAAGCGACGCCACCACGGCGAGCGCCCAGATGGGGGAAGACTTCGAATGTTTCATCACGGTGGTCCTTCTCTGTAATGGGCCCCCCCACCCTCTAGAAGGCGGGATTGGGATGCACGCCGGAACATTGCCGACAGAAGCGCCCGTCGTCAACAAGCAATGTTCTTCCATATGCGAATCATTGTGTTGCATGGGGGCGGGCCTATGGCCGAATGAGCTGGCTCGGGTGCTCTATGGGGGACTGATCGCACGTCTGAAAACCCTTCCTGAGCGGCGAAGCGGTCCCGGCGACGGGGCCGCTTCCGATTCCAGGGCAGGGCTGAAATGTGCTTCAATCCGGTGTATCGTCCGCCGACGGAGTAAGCGGAAAGGCCGGAACGATGGAAGCCAAGCCACGCGACAAGCGCAAGAAACCCGAGCTCTGCGACCTGCCCGAGTGGCCGCGGCTGATGTCGGCCCCGTCCGCCGGAGCCTATCTCGGCATCCATGAGTATACATTCCTGGCGGGTGTCGGCACCGTCTGGCCCGAGCCGGTGCGCCTCGGACGGCGCAAGCTTTGGGATCGGCGGGCGCTCGACAGGGCGGTCGAGGCGCTGGCGGCGAATCAGCTGGCCTCCGGGACAAAGGCAGAGCCCGCGGCGATGGACGAGGTGGCTTGATCTGATGGCGGAGCAAGGCGGTCCTTTCGCCCTGGACAACCGCGCCGCCCCCGGACCATGGAGAGTGTAACTGCCGGTCGTGGGTTCCAAACGATCGGGGCGAGGTGTAAACGCCTCGCCCCGAACCCTGCCTAGCCTTGCCTCGCCGCGCCTAGCCCGGCCAAGCCATGCCACGATCCATGCCATGGCCTCCTTTGTACCAAGCAGAGCCCAAGCCTGTCGAGATAGGCCGTCGTTGCAAGTCACGACCCTCCTGCGAGAGGCGGGCGGTGGTTTGAACAGGGGGCGGCAGCCGGTTCGGGTCGGACGGCGCAGGCTCTGGGATCGGCTGGCGCTCGACAGGGCATAGGAAGACTGAGCCCGCCCGGACATTCCGGGCGGGCTCCCCTGCCTTGCCATGCCGGGCCGAGCCGTGCCTTACCGTGCCTGACCTTGCCATGCCGGGCCTTGCCACGCCTTGCCCAGCGATGCCAATCATAGCAGCAGTTTCCGTCCTGCGAGAGGCGGGCCGGCCGTTTAAACCGGGCGGGGCAGCAGCCGGTTCGGGTCGGACGGCGCAAGCTCTGGAATCGGCTGGCACTCGACAGGGCGGTCGAGGCGCTGGCGGCGAATCGGGCGAGCGATGTTGCTTGATGCCAGCGAAGGGCTTCACCGGGCCCTAGGAGCTCTAAGGAAGACCGAGCCCGCCCGGATGTTCCGGGCGGGCTCCCCTGCCTTGCCGAGCCTTGCCCTGCCATGCCGTGCCTCGCCAAGCCCTGCCTCGGGCCCTGCCATGCGATGCCAAGCTATAGCGGAAATCTCCGTCCTGGAAAATGCCCGCGCCGGCCCGAGCCGGTGCGCCTCGGCCGGCGCACACTCTGGGACAAGCTCGCACTCGACAGGGCGGTAGAAGCGCTGGCAGCGGATCAGCTGGCCTCGCAGGGAAGGCACAGATGGACGAGGTCGCCCGATCCGATCGTGGAGCATGGCTGTCCTCTCGCCCTGGACAACCGCGCGCCCCCCGCTCTATCTGCTGATGCCCCCCGGCGTCATCGCGCCGCAGACCCGCGACCCGTTCACGGCTGGCAGCGTCTCCGGTCCCGCCGCTCTATGACGGCGAGCCGAGGATGTCGCGGTCCCCTGCGGGGCAAAGAGCCCCTGATGGCGGACGCCGCGCTGCGCTTCACCGACATGAACACCCAGCCCGCGGCCGAGCTGGCGGAGCGCCGCCTACGGGACCGTGGCGGGCGTAGCGCGAGTGCCCACCCTCGACGCACTGGTACACCGGGCCCCGCAGGGAGCACCGCCGCCCCGACGCGGTCGAGCTCTTTCACGCCATTTAGGGCCATTCGCTTGTCCTTCCCGGTTCGTTCCACGGCGCCAGAAGGGGACCGCCGTTCGGGTCTATCCATGGCAGGCGGTCGACGGCCTCCCGTCATCGGTCGCCCGCGGCCTCTTCCTCCCCACGAACCTGACTCCAGTATTCCGCCCGCGCCAGGATCAGCGGCCACATGGCGCAGCTCTCCTCGTGCCGGACGCGCGGGGCCGCACCGCAAAACCGGCACGTCCCGCGGGGGCGCGACCGTAGGAGCGCCTTGCCGATCGCATCCTCGAAGGCGCTGATGTGGGCACGCAACTCTTCCTTCGACATCGGGCGTCTGGTCATCCTTCGCTCCCGCCAGGCAATCCACCGGTCCGGTCGAACTCTACTCCGGACCGATCGCCGAAGTTGAGCCCAGCCTGTTCGCCGGGCCCGGGGAGCTACCCCGTGCCGGGTATGACCGAGCGATGATGCGTACGACGTCCACAACGGCACAATTGAGGGGCAGCGGCCCGATCCCTATCGCGCCGCCGTGCTTCTCCACATGATCCCGCACCGTGGCCGGGCGGGGTTTGCCAACGCGACCGGCGCCGTCGCGTCCTGCGCAGGCCCGGTCGCCGTCACGGTGCCGGCCTCGTTACTCGGTCAACCGACGCGCGATTCGATTTATGAGGCCGGCCTGTTAAGCCCGGCGGCGAGGATGCGAAGGCCCTCCCGTTCCGACTTCTCGGCTACCTTGACTGCCTGCAAGGCGCCCTCCGGCAAGTATTCCTCCACCGCCCTGGTAACAATTCCTCGAAGCGTTTGGGCCGGCATGGCTTCCGCTTCGACCGTGTCTTTCAGATCCAGCCGGCGCCGATCTCCGGCCTTGCGCGGCTTGGTCGGCAGGTCGTAGACCTCGATCTGCCACGGGTTGATCGCAAGCCGCCGGACCGTGAGCGGTGTCTTCAGGTGGCTACGCAGCTCGTCTTCGATCGCCCGGTCGATCAGCACGCCGGCGGGATCGTAGTCGCCGACGTAGAGCACCACCGCCTCGTCCCGCCTCTGACGGTCGATCTGTCGCGCTGCCTCGTAGCAAAGGGTCGCGGACGAGAACCCCCCGGCCGGGTACAGCGACACGGCGAGCTGGCGGCACTGGTCGATCAGCACGCCGGCCAAGCTCCGGCTCTCGACCCAGACCTCGACGTGAGGCAGGTCCTCGGTCCACAGATTTGCGCGGTAGTGTCCCGCCATCCGTTCGATGAAGTCGCCGGGCCCGTCGAACGTCGACACGTGGTAGCCACGGCGTGTCGCGTCGGCGATCCAGCCGTAAGGAATGATCCCTGACCGGCGCAAGGCCAAGCAGCGCCGCTGCACCCGGTTGTAGCCGTTGTCCGTCTTCTCCACCGGCACCGGCAGGCGAGGATCCGTCATCCGGTAGAAGACATGCCTGACCGACTGCGGGTTGTCCTCGGCGAGCACTTCGTGAATCTGCGTGTCGAGCTGCTCAAGCTCGGCGCTGGAGTAGCGTTTGCGAGCCATCGTCACGCGCTCTCGCCTGGCCAGAGGGAAATGAGATTGTCCCCAACACAGGTAACGGGGGCTTCGGCCGCGCGCCGGCGATACCAGGTCGCGCTTGAGACACCCGCTGCCTCCCAAGGCCACAGAGCCTCGCTGCTCCCCTCACGGGACGCACTGGCCCTTGCCGCCTTGTTCTCCTGCTTCGCCGACCACGCCTTCGCCCGCCCTACCTCCGCGACCTTGAGCGGGCCGAGATGCGGATGGGCCAAGGCGAGGCCGTCCAGATAGGTTTCGTCGCTCAACAAAGGTCTCCTGTAACGACGCGATCAACGGAACGGGACGTCGTCGTCGAGACCGCCCGCCGGTGCGCCGCCACCCTGCTGCTGCCCGCCGTCCTGTGGGCCGCCTCCGGACGGCTCCTGCCCGCCGCCACCGCCGCGGCTGTCGAGCATGACGAGCTCGCTGCGGAAACGGCCCAGGACAACTTCGGTGGTGTAGCGCTCCTGGCCCTGCCGGTCGGCCCACTTGCGGGTCTGGAGATGGCCTTCCAGATACACCTTCGATCCCCTGTGCAGGTATTTCTGCGCGACCTCGCCCAGGTGTTCGGTAAGCGGTGCGTCCAGCCCACCTTCCCCTATATATAAGGTGATGGCATTCGATAGCCCTTTCGCCAACACGGGAGGGTTTCACCATGCCGGATGGGTTCGAGCGCCTTGTCAACGCTCGGGACGGGCGGGACACGGGTGACGCGGCTTCGGAGGGCGCCGATCTCGCCGAGGACGGTTTTGTCGACGATGCTCCGGAGCTGGCTCGGCTCATCTTGATTTTTCAGCTTGATGCCGGGTCGAAGTTCCAGGGCAGGAGTTCGTCGATCTTCGACTGGGGATGCCCGGCCGCGATTTTCTCCAGCGTGCTCTTGAGCCAGGCGTAGGGCTCGACGCCGTTCATCTTGCAGGTCTCGATGAGCGAGCCGATACGGCCCCAGGAGCGAGCGCCCTCGTCGTGGCCCGCGAACAGCGCGTTTTTCGCCGTGAGCTTGATCGGGCGGATTCGATTCTCGACGAAGTTCGAGTCCATCTCGACGCGCCCGTCGTAGAGGAACACCAGCAGCCCGTCCCACTGGTTGGCGATATAGGTGAGCTTCTCGCCCAGGCGCGAACGCGGCGAGACCCGTGAGCGTTGCTCGTCGAGCCACACCCCGAAGGCGTTCACCAGCGGGGCCGACTCGGTCCACCGGACGAACTGGCGCGTCGCCGGCGCCTCGCCCCGGATCCTGTCCTCGATCCTGTAGAGCTGCGCGATCCGTTTCAGACCCTCCTTCGCGATCGGCGAGCGGTTGCTGTCGAACACCGTCTCGAGACCGCGCCTGGCATGGGCCCAGCATGCCGCCAGCGTCAGCGCCCCGCCCGGGCGGTCCGCCCGAGCCAGCCGGTTATGGCCGGCATAGCCGTCGACCTGCACCGTTCCCCTGAAGCAGTCGAGCAGCTTCTCTCCATGCTTGCCGCTGCGCCCGGGCGCATACTCATAGATCACGCCCGGCGGGTCCGGCCCGGACCACCCCCGCTCGTCGCGCGCCATCGTCCACATGTACCCCGTCTTGGTCTTGCCCCGGCCCGGGTCGAGCACCCGGACCGTGGTCTCGTCCAGCCCCAGGGTGCTCGACGTCTTCAGCTCCGTCTTCAGGCACTCGAACACCGGCCGCAGGTGGAACGACGCCTTGCCGACCCAATCGGCCAGCGTCGAACGGTGCAGCTCAATGCCCGAGCGGGCGAAGATCTGCGACAGGCGGTACAGCGGAAGATGGTCGGCGAACTTCGACACCAGCACGTGGGCGAGCAGGCCTTCGGTGGGCAGCCCGCCTCCGACGAGGTGCGCCGGCGCCGGCGCCTGGGTGACGCCTTCCTCGCACTTGCGGCAGGCGTACTTCGGCCGGATGGTGACGATCACCCGAAGCTGCGCCGGAACGATGTCCAGCCGCTCGGTGCGGTCCTCGCCGATCTTCACCATCTCGCCGCACCCGCACGGGCACTGCGTGCTCCCGGGCTCGACCAGTTCATAGGTCCGCGGCAGATGGGCCGGCAGATGACCGAGGTTGCGCTCCGCCGCGGGACGCTTCGCGCGCGGCGCGGGTGTCGTGTCCGCCGGGGCCGCTTCCTCGGCCTCGGCGAGCGCGCCTTCGAGTTCTTCGAAGGCGAGCAGGAGCTGATCGGGATGGAGCTTCTCGGACTTCTTCCCGAACATCGCCCGGCGCAGCTCGTTGAGCAGATGTTCGAGCCGGCGGTTCTGATCGCTCAGCGAGGCGACCCTGGCGCGCAGATCCTCGACAACGCCCACGGGGCCTCGCTCTTCGAGCCGGCGGTTGCGGTCGGTGAGCGAGGCGACCTCGGCGCGAAGCGCCTCAACCGTCTCTTGCTGGCCTGCAAACAGCGCCTGCAGGGGCGGCGCAAGCGATGCCAGATCGACCGTGCCGGGGCTCGACTCCATGAAGGAATACTATCACAGAATCAGCGCCTTAGCCTGCGACAATGCGAATCGGGACCGTCCTCTCCGGTCAGGCCGCCGCGAGCGGCCGGCGGGTCCGCGGCCGCCACACCCGGCGCCAGTCGAGGCCCTCGAACAACGCCTCGAACTGGGCGCGCGAAACGCGGACCACCCCATCGTGCACCGAAGGCCAGGCGAAGCGCCCCTGTTCGAGGCGCTTGGATGCCAGCACCAGGCCCGTCCCGTCCCACCAAAGCACCTTGATCCGATCCGCCCGCTTGGGGCGAAACACCACCATGACGCCGGAGAACGGGTCCAGGCCGAGCTCGTGCTCGACCAATGACACCAGGGCGTCATGCCCCTTGCGGAAGTCCACCGGACGCGTGGCCAGCACGATCCGCGGCGCAGCCCCCGGGCCAATCATCGAAGGGCTCGCAGCGCCGAGGCGATCTCCGCGATCCGGGGCGTGTCGAGATCCCCGTCAAGGCGGACCATCACTCCGCGCGCCTCGATCGACACCGAACCGACCGAACCCGGCGGCGGAGGCTCCACCTCGATCGCGGCGAACGCCGGCGACGGCCTCGGTGTGGCAGGGCCCGGCCCGGCCTCAGCCTTGCGCGCGGCCAGCGTCCGCTCCGCCTGCGCTGCCTCCACAGGCTCGGTCTCGGCCTCCGGCGAAAACGGCGATGCGAGCCTGCCCCGCCGCGCCTGGCTGCGCCAGGCGTTCACCCGGTTCACCGACAGGCCATAGCGCTGGGCCACCTCGCCCACGCGCCTCCCCGGCCAGCAGCACTCGCTCACCACGACCGCCTTCTCTTCCTCGGTCCACTGCCGATCGCGAGCCGGCGCCGGAGCATCGTCGACAAAACCGTCCTCGGCGACAGCGGCACCTTCCGAAGCCGCGTCACCCGTGTCCCGCCCGTCCCGAGCGTTGACAAGGCGCTCGAACCCATCCGGCATGGTGAAACCCTCCCGTGTTGGCGAAAGGGCTATCGAACGCCATCACCTTATATATAGGAAGGTGGGCCGGGCGCACCGCTTACGGTGTTCGTTGAAGATCACCACGCGGTGCCACTCGGTGCGCTCGCGGCGTTCGCCCGAATTCCGGTCCCGCCACTGCTCTGAGGTGGCGACCGACAGGTTGACGATCGCATTGCCGTCGTTGCTGTGACGAACCTCGGGATCGCGCCCGAGATTGCCGACGAGAATCACCTTGTTCACGCTGCTCATATCAGGCTCCCTCCTTCCAGCGCCCCCGCCCGGAGCGGTGGCCGGTGCTCACCGCTCTTGCAAACGGCGGCTGGTCCAAGCACCGGCCGTTGCGGGTGGGGCACCATCTTTCGCACCCACGGCCAGGGTGCGGCGGCCTCCGGGACGCCGTACCCATGGCCTATTAGAATCATTAGATTCTTAGAAGGGGGCATGAATCGTTATTTTCCAAGGGTTTAAGTGGGTTTCGTGGACATGGTTTCCCCGGTTCGTGGACATGGTTTCCCCGGTTCGTGGACATGGTTTCTCCGGTTTGTGGACATGGTTCCGCTCGCGCCGAAATCGCCTCCATCAGTCGCTCTCCCGGCTTCTTCCGAAGACTTCGGCCGCCGAAATCAGGGTCCAGTTTTCCTTCTTCGGTGCGCGCCGTTGAGCCTCGGTGAACCGCGCCGTCGCGCGAACCCACACGCCGGCGTCTCTGCCTCTGGTGCCCGCTCGCTGTTTCACGATTTCGACAGTGTCGCGCGCAGGTGCCGCTTTCTCGCCCGCCGCGAAGTAGCCGGCATTCTTGAGAGCTGCGATCCGGCGGAGGTAGCGCTTGCCCTCGGTGCTCCTTGGACGGGTGTCGTCCGCGACATGTTCTCCCGAGGCTCGCAGCACCTGCCGCCAGGGGATGAAGACCTCGGGACCGGGCCCGCTCTTCGCGCCGCGGGCCGGCCGGAGAAGGTCCGGAATCGACCCGTCTCTGCCTTTCCCCGCGAATATCGAGTACCCCAGGAGCGCCTCGAATCCCTCGACCGTGCGGTCGGTCTCGCCCCAATATCCCGCCCCCGGCCCACGCGAGCGCGCTTCGGTCAGCACCGGGCGCATCAACCCACCGGCCAGGCGAAACTTTTTGTCGGCGGCGGTTCGTTGCTCAACCCACCACGCTGGCGGGCGGAGCGCGGCTGTGCCGTCGCGGTAAATGTCGATCACCGCCATGTTCCGCCACTCGCCGGTTTCCTCGTTGATGCGGAGAGTCATCCCTTGCAGAACCCCGAGCGCGTTCCACCACCGCCGCTGGTTCTCCGGCGTGTCCTTGCCGCCGATGAACCAGGCGCCGGAAGACGGGGTCAGAAGGATCGGGCCGGTGAGCGCGAAGTTGACCCGGCCTATCCTGATCACATCGCCGCGGATCGGGCTGCGTTCGTCGCCGGTCAATGACAGCTCGGCCGCGGCCATGAGCACCGGGTCGAACACATCGCCGTCCAAGGTCTTCGGGGCGGGGAAAAGCTCGCCCTGCGCCCGAACTCGTCGGCGGCGCAGTCGGCGCAGGCCCCGCGAGGCGATCCGGGTCGGCGATGCTGTCGCGAAAGGCTCGCCGTCCACTTCCAGCGCCGTCAGGGTTGCGCCATCGAACAGTGCGGGCGCGCGCACCAGCGGGAGGGCAGGTGCGCCGTTGCCTTCCATGACATGCTGCGTCATCAGGTGACACTGTTCCGGTGGGTGCCCACGGTTCACCCAGGCGGCCATGATCGGCTCGATCGGATTGGGGGGCGGATCGAGCCCTGCGCCCGCAGCAATCGGCACCGCCTTCCGCCAGAGCTCCCACGTTTCCCGAAGGTTAAGCGGTTCCGTGCTGGTGGGGTGAGCAAGCCCACGGACGCACAGATCGAGCGTCGATCGGACGGCGGCATCCGTACCCACGCTCTCCGACGGTGGGCTGACGATCCGAACGCACGCCATCAGCGCGTCCGCCGCCGCCGCCGCGACGTCGGCGTTCAGGCGGTCCCGCTGGAACGACTCGAAGTCGTTTTCCGACGGAATGTTGTCGGGGTGCGGGTCGTCGCAGTCCAGCACCTTACCGGCCGTCCACGCCAGGATGGCGGAGTTCTCTGCCAACGCCCTACTCCGGCGGTGGTCTCGTGAAGCCCTTGTCAGAGGCGGCGGAGGCCTTCGCCACGTCGGGGACGATGGACCGCACGCGCCGCCCCTGGCCTTTCGCGCGATTTTCCTCGTACCTTTTCGCCGCGTCGCCAGCGCGCGCCCCGAACCATGCCAGTTCCGCCGGACGGGAGCCGTCCGCCTCGCGATAGTGCCGGACAAGCCAGAGGGTGTCGCCGTCCGGCGCATAGGACTGCTTCTGGTTCTTCAGGCAGTAGGCCGTCGCCTTCATGGGCTTGTCGGCCTCGATCTGGTGCGCGGTTTCATCGCTCGTCTGAAGGGACAGGAACGCGCGCACGGACGCTTGCCAGTCGGTCGAGCCGCTGTAGCCCTTGCCGCCCTTAGCGGCGCCCCCTTCGCTCGGGTGCGCGATCATCAGCACCGCGCACCCTTCGTTTTCGCCTGCGCCGTCGATTGTTGAGGTGAAGGCCCGGACAAGGGGACGATCGATCTCGCTGGAAGCGTAGGCGGCCGCAAGCGGGTCGATGATCGCAAGCCGGTGATCTTCCAGGCTGCGAAGGAACCGCAGCCCTGCTTCCGTCCAGGTCGCGACGTTTGCGATGTTGCCGCTGCCTTCCGGCCTCCAAAGGGGGCCGCCGATCTTGCGCATGTCAACGAGGGACAGCCGCTCCGGATCGGGGAACGGCACCGAGATCGCCCCGGCGCGATACGCCATCCGCCAGCGCCGGATGAACTCATCCCGCTCGTCCTCCCAAGAAAGCCACAGCACCGAGCCGGTCGTTCCGAGGGGCTGCAACATCGGCGAGGACGCGCGCAGGTCATCCGCCCCGGTCATGCCGGGCAGCGGGCGCAAGGGCGAGCCCCCATCCATGACGGCCGCCGCGATCTGGATCATGATAGTTGTTTTCCCGGCCGCTCCTGTGCCGTACATCGCGGACAGCCGTCCGGCCGGCACCTTGCCGGGGATTACCCATTCGCGGGGCGGCGGGTCCACCGGGTCCCAGGTTTCGTAGGGCAGCGGGCCCGCGCTGTCGGCTTGTTCCGCGTTCGGTTCGTGGGTATGGTCGAGAGGCATCTCGTTTCCGTTCAGGTGGTGGGGTGCTTCCGGGAAACTCTTGGTGGATGGATCCCGGAGTGCGGCGGGGGCGCGTCTGGCTCGACGCGCCCCTTTTCATGGCCTATGCAGCGGCCGCCGGCTGATCGGCGGTCGCCACGCGGTGTTGCGCGACCCACTCGTTGAGATCGCGGCCGAGATAGGTGACCCGGCGACCCATCTTGTGGAATGCCGGCCCGCGGCCTTCCGATCGCCACGTGGCCATCGTCGAGCTCGGCGCGATCTGGAGCAAAAGCGGATCGTCGGTGAAGTAGAGCTTGTCGTCCTCGAACATGCCGCCTCCTTCGGTCTACGGCGGCAGCTTGCCGCGCGTTGGGCAAGCAGTCACTGGACATCTTTTTTTTTCTTTGTCCCCCCAGCCCACACGGAGCGGCAATCGCGTGACCCATGGCGATTTACCGACATAGTGCCGACTCGGCAGTGGCATGGGCTGGCGCCCTTTTTCGAGTGCCTAACAACACATTGAAATCAATAGGAAAATTGGCGCGCCCGGCAGGATTCGAACCTGCGACCTGCGGATTAGAAGTCCGCTGCTCTATCCGGCTGAGCTACGGGCGCGTGGATTGGCCGTGGGCCGCACCTTCTCTTACAACAGGGGCGCGCAAATCGCACCCTTGTAAGGCCCGGGAGCAGCCGAATGTCCGATTTAGACCTCGCCGCGTTTTCGCCGGACTATCGGGCGGCGCGGGTCAAATTCCGCGAGTCCGCACGCACGGCGGGGGCGAGGCTGGAGGAGTACGTCAACCCGGCAGCCGCCCCGCCGGGCCGTGACGGCACGCTGACAACCGATGTCGCCCTGCTCGGCCCACCCGACGCCGGGCGGGTGCTGCTGGTCAACGCTGGCACCCATGGCGTCGAGGCTTTCGCGGGCTCGGCGATCCAGATCGGCTTTCTCGCCGGCGGCCCCGAGCTTCCGGACGACGTGCGGATCGTCCTGGTCCATGCCATCAACCCGCACGGCTTTGCGTGGCTGCGCCGCGTCACCGAGGACAATGTCGACCTCAACCGCAATTTTCTCGATCACGACGGTCCGCACCCGGCCAACGATGCCTACGACGCGCTCCACCCGGCACTTTGCCCGGAACGCTGGAACGCGCCCGCGCTGGCCGAGATGGATCGGACGATCGAGGATTATGTCGACAAGAATGGCGCCTTCGCCCTGCAGGCCGTCGTCACGCGCGGCCAGTACCGCCATCCGGACGGCATTTTCTATGGCGGAAAGCGACCGACCTGGTCGAATTCGACATTCCGCGACATTCTGGACAAGCATGTGACCGGAGCGCGCCGTGTCGCGTTTATCGACCTCCACACCGGGCTCGGCGGTTACGGAGATGCGGAATTGATCGGCGGGGCCAGCCCGTCGACGCCCGGCGGGCGCCGGATGCGCGACTGGCACGGCGACATCGTCACCTCGCCGTCGGCGGGCACGTCCTCCTCGGCACCCCTGGTCGGCGTTATCGCGCGTTCGGTTCGAGAAGCCGCCAAAGGCACCGACGTGATTAGCGCGACCCTGGAGTTCGGCACCTACCCGGTGCGCGACGTCCTCCATGCGCTGCTCGCGGATAACTGGCTCCACGCCCATGGCGATGTCGAAAGCCCGCTCGGCCGCGAAATCAAGGCGGATATCCGCAAGCGGCTGTTCCCGGACGAAGACGACTGGAAGGAACGGGTCCTGGTCCAGGGCGTGGAAATCCTGAACCGGACGCTCAAGGGGCTCGGCGACGCCTGAGCGTCAGTGGGTCCAATTGCCCTCGCGTCCGAAGCGGAAATTATCGGCGTAGCTCTTCGCCCGGATGCGGCGTTCCCGCGCGGGTTCGACCTCGTAGCTCAGCCCGTTGCGCCTGGCATAGGCGACGGCCTCATCCTCGCTGTCGAACTCGAGCCGCACCTGCCGCCGGGTGTCGCCACGGCCCGCCCAGCCCATCAGCGAATCCCTCTGCTGCGCCAGCGCGGTCGAGAACTCCAGCACCCATCTCGTCGAGCGCGCGCGGCCGGACTGGGTGGCGGTCTTGGCCGGACGGTAGATCTTCACGTCGCTCATCTCTTGCCCCGCGATTGCCCGCCGTCGCCGTTGGTCGGGGCGGCAGGATTCGAACCTGCGACCCCCTGCTCCCAAAGCAGGTGCGCTACCAGACTGCGCCACGCCCCGTCGCGCGAAAGCTATGTAGGGCGATTACGGGGTAAGCGCAATGCTCAGGCGAATGCGGTGCGGATATAGGCCGCCGATTCCTTCGCCGCCTCGACCGCGAGGTCGATCCCGCCCAGCATGAACATGCAGCCGTGGATGGTGGTGTCGAGCACGCGGTAAGTCGCGGGCACCCCGGCGGCGGCGAGCGCGTCGACGAAGGCTTTGTTGTCGTCCCGTCTCGGATCGAACCCGGCGGTCATCAGGTAGGTCGGCGGGAAGATGGAGAAGTCGGCGAGCTTCATCGGCGCAACGAGGGGATCGGCGAGGTCCGACGGGCCGTTGAGATAATGCCCCATCGACCATTTCATCAGCCCCGAATTCAGAAAATAGCCTTCGGAGAGCGTCCGCATCGACTCGGTCTCGGGTCCGCCCGTCGTCCCCGGATACCAGAGGAACTGGTGCGCGATCGACGGTCCGCCTCGGCGCTGCGCGAGCTGGCACACGCCGATCGCAAGCGTCCCGCCCGAGGAATCGCCGCCGACCGCGAACCGCGCCGGGTCGGCGCCGATTTCATCGGCATGCGCGGCCGCCCAGGCCGTCGCCGCGTAGCAATCCTCGTGCGCGGCGGGGAATTTGTGTTCCGGCGCGCGGCGGTAGTCGACCGAAAGGACCAGGCACCCGGCCCCCTCCGAAATCAGCCGGCAGAAGCTTTCGTGCGTTTCGATGCCGCCGAACACGTACCCGCCGGCGTGGAAGAACACGATCAGCGGTGGGGTTTCTTCGGCGTCGGAAGGTCGGTAGAGGCGTGCGGGAATTTCCTGGCCGGGCTCCCGCCCCGGTATCGTCAGATCCTCGGCGGCGCCGATCGAAGGCTTCGGGTCGAGATCCCACTTCCGCACGAAATTTTCGATATGACGCCGGGCGTCCTCCGGGGACATATCGGCAACCTGCGCGGCACCCGGCCCGTCCAGATCGGCCAGCACGAGCGCGGTCTGCGGATCGAGCTGTTGTCGGGTCTCCATCGTCGGAACTCCCGTTATCCATCGCCGTCCACGGCACCGCTTCTTTCTACCCCGTCATGGTCGGCGCAGGCCGACCATCCACGTTTTTTGTTTTCTTTCTCCGCGCGGGCGAATCGAAAAAAACCCGTGGATGGTCGGCCTGCGCCGACCATAACGGGGGGTGGAGGCGTGTCCCCTAACCGCCGCGCGCCTGATAGAGCGGTTTCGACCCGGCGAACGTCAGCCTCGGCCCCTCGCGGTCGAGGCGATGGAGCGCGTCGACACGTTCCATCGAGGCCCAGGACCGTTCCCGCGCGCCGTGATAGTCGGCGTTGGCGTCGGCCATCCATTCGGTTTCCTCGCCGGAAATCTCGCGCAGGATCTTCGCCGGGACGCCGGCGACGATGGTCCGCTCCGGCACCTGGAAATCCGAGCGCACGAAGGCCAGCGCCGCCACGATAGCCTGGTTGCCGATTACCGCGCCGTCCATCACCACGGCGTTCATGCCGACCAGCGCCCGGTCGCCGACCGAACAGCCATGGAGGACGGCGCCGTGGCCGACGGAGACATCGTCGCCGACCACCGTCTCGCCGCCGGCGTAGCAGTGGATCGTGCAGTTGTCCTGGACGTTGGAGCGTTCGCCGATGCGGATCTGGCCGAAATCGCCGCGGAGGCTCGCAGACGGCGCAATATAGCAGCCCGGTCCCACGATCACGTCGCCGATCAGGATCGCGGCTTCGTGGACATACGCCGTGGGGTGAACGACCGGGGTCACCCCGTCGATGGAATAGACCTTGGGCATTCAGATGTGGAAGGATTCGCCGCAGCCGCAGCGCCCCTTCTCGTTGGGATTGTTGAACACGAAGCCGGATTGCAGCTTGTCCTCGACGTAGTCCATCTCGGTGCCGATCAGGAACATCAACGCCCTGCCGTCGATCAGAACGGTCACACCCTTGTCCTCGACCACCTCGTCGAGCGAGTTTCTCTCGGCGGCGAACTCCATCTGGTAGGCCATGCCGGAACAGCCGCCGGTGCGTATGCCGATGCGGAGACCGGCGGCGGGTTCGTCGCGCCGTCCCATCAGATACCGCACGCGATCGGCGGCGGCGTCGGTCAGGGTCATCGCTTGCTTGTTCATCGCCTCTCCCCCGCCATCGCTCTATCCCGTCCGGCCATCACATGAACCCCAGCTCGAGTTTCGCCGCTTCGCTCATCAGTTCCGGAGTCCAGGGCGGATCCCAGGTAAGCTCGACATGCACGTCGTTGACATCGTCGACCCCGCGCACGCGCGACTCGACCTCGATCGGCAGCGATTCGGCAACCGGGCACATCGGCGACGTCAGGGTCATCAAAATGTCGACATCGCGCGACTCCGAAACGCTGACGTCATAGATCAGGCCGAGCTCGTAGATATTGACCGGAATCTCCGGGTCGTAAACGCTGCTGACCGCCTCGACCACCGCCTGGTGAAGCGTTTCGGGACCGGCCGAAGCCGGCTCGGCGGGTTCGATACCGGTCGTGTCGTCATCCATCGCCGTGCACTCCGCGATCACTCGGTTGTCACGTCGTCGGCAACGCCGTCGAGCGCCGCCGTCATGGTATGCCAGGGAAGGGTCGCGCACTTGATCCGCATCGGGAATTCGCGCACGCCGATCAGGGTCGCGAGCTTGTCGAGGGCTTCGAGCTCGTCGTCCGAGATTTCGCCCTTGCGGGTGACGATCTCGTGAAATCGCTCGAAGGTCGCCCGGGCCTCCTCGATCTCCGCTCCCTTGAGCAATTCCGTCATCATCGAGGCGGAAGCCACTGAAATCGCGCAACCTTTCGCCTCGAAGCGAATATCGTCGATCTTTCCGTTTCCGACCTGCATGTAGACCCGCACCTTGTCGCCGCAAAGCGGGTTGTTCCCGTTCGCCTCATGGCTGTGGGGTTCCAGCTCGCCCGAATTCCGGGGGTTCCGGGAATGGTCGAGGATGACATCCTGGTAAAGGCTGCGGAGGTCGATCATCGGCCGAATATCTCCTGTACGCGGCCGAGCGCGTCGACCAGCGCATCGACCTCCTGCCTTGTGTTGTAGAGCCCGAACGAGGCGCGCACGGTGGCCGCCACGTCGAACCGGTCCATCACCGGCTGGGCGCAGTGATGCCCGGTCCGGACGGCCACGCCCTCGCGGTCGAGGATGGTGCCGACATCGTGCGGGTGCACGTCCTCCAGGTTGAAGGAGACGATCGCCGCCTTCTCCGGCGCGGTGCCGATGAGCCTGACCGAGTTGAGCGCGCCGAGCTTGGCGGTGGCGTGTTCGAGAATGTCGCTTTCGTGCGCGCCGATGCGGTCGAGTCCGATCCCGGTGACGTAGTCGATCGCGGCTCCGAGCCCGATCGCGCCCGCGATATGGGGCGTGCCCGCCTCGAACTTGAACGGCAGGCCGGCATAGGTGGTCTTTTCGAAGCTCACCGTTTCGATCATTTCGCCGCCCCCTTGATAGGGCGGCATCGCCTTCAGCAGCGCCTCCTTGCCGTAGAGAATGCCGATTCCACTGGGTCCGTAGAGCTTGTGGCCGGAGTAGACATAAAAGTCGACATCGAGCGCGCGCACGTCGACCGCCATGTGAGGCACCGCCTGGCAGCCGTCGAGGAGAACCAGCGCGCCGTGCCGATGCGCGATCCGGATCACCTCTTCCACCGGGACGACGGTGCCGAGCGCGTTCGACACGTGGGTAATCGCAACCATCCTGGCTCTGGACCCGATCAGCGATTCGAGCGCGTCCATGTCGAGCACACCGTCATCGTCGATGGGCACGACCCGGATTACGGCGCCGGTCTGCTCCGCCACGATCTGCCAGGGAACGATGTTGGAATGGTGCTCCATCACCGAGAGCACGATCTCGTCGCCGGCTTCGAGATTGGCGCGGCCCCAGCTTGAGGCGACGAGGTTGATGCCTTCGGTGGCGCCGCGAACGAAGATCGCCTCGTGCGCGTGCTCGGCGTTGACGAAGGCCCGCGCCTTCTCCCGCGCGCCCTCCATCGCGTCGGTCGCTTTCTGGCTCATATAGTGCACGCCGCGGTGGACGTTTGCGTATCCGGTCTCGTAAACCCGCGACAGGCTGTCGATCACCGCGCGCGGCTTCTGGGCGCTGGCGCCGTTGTCGAGATAGACGAGCGGCTTGTCGTAGACGCTTTCGCCCAGGATCGGGAAATCCTCGCGGATCGCGTCGACATCGTAGGCGCCGTTGGCTGACGTCATCTCAACCGCCCTCGTTGGCGTCTCGGCGCAGCCAACTCTCGACCGCTTCCTCCACGGCCGTCCGGGCGGCCTCGATGGGGAGAGCCGTCAACAGATCGGCCACGAAGGCCCGCGTCAGAAGGGCGCGGGCCTCGGCCTCGTCGATTCCGCGGGCGCGCAAGTAAAACAGCGCGTCCTTGTCCAGGTCTCCGACGGTCGCGCCGTGGCTGCACTTGACGTCGTCGGCGAAGATTCTGAGCTCCGGCTTGTTCTGGGCCTCCGCGCCAGGCGAAAGCAGGAGGCTGCGGCTCGACTGGCGCGCGTTGGTCTTCTGTGCATCGGGTTCGACGACGACACGGCCCTGGAACACGGTTCTCGCGCTGTCGTCGGCCACGTTGCGGAACACCTGCTCGCTCTCGGTATGCGGCGCGGCGTGGGTGATCTCGGTCGTGTGATCGACATGGCGCCGCGCATGGGCCAGGGCGCCGCCGGAAAGCCCGCATTCCGCACCGGGCCCGGAAAGGCGCACGACGAACTCGTTCCTGACCACCCGCCCCCCGAGGGTAAGCGCTTGCACGGCGTAGCGCGCGTCGCGTGCGACATCCATCGAGATGCGTCCGGTATGGACCGCGTCTTCAGCCTGCCGCACGAGCGCGACGTGACGCAGACCGCCGCCCTGTCCGACCGCGCCGTCGAGCACGGAATTGGTCCAGCCGCCGGCCCCCGAAACGCCGATGAACGCTTCCACCACATCCGCCTCCGCGCCCGCGCCGATTCTGAGCACGTTGCGCGGGTGGACGGCGCCCGCCTTTCCGGTCAGGAGGTGGACGACAAGAATGGGCTTTTCGAGCTTCGCGCCCGCCGGCAGTTCGAACAACACCCCGTCGCGGGTCATGGCGGTGTTCAGAGCGGCAAGCCCCGCCTGCCCCGCCCCGTTCCATTCCGCGAGCCCGGTTCCGAGAATCGATGCCGCGTCGTCGCACCCGTTCCCCAGATGCGCCGAGAGCACATCGAGCCTGGCGCCCGGCGGCAGCACTTCGTGCGCCGACAGCGCGGCTTCGTAGCGGCCGTCGACGAACACCATTCGGTGGGCGTCGAGCGATGCGAGGGCGTCGGGCAGCGCGGCAACGGTTTCGCCGTCGATCCGCCCGGTGAGGCCGGCGAGGTCCAGCCGGTCGAGCCGGCGAAGATCGGTATAGCGCCAGCCTTCGTCGCGCCGGTTCGGCAAGCCGGTCGAGATGAATCGCGCCATCGCCGCTTCGCGCAGCCGCGCGACTTCGGCATTGCCGTGCCCCGGGAGCTCCCCGCTCGCCGCCGCGAAAGCGCGGTTGAAACGGTCCATGTCGGCGGAAGGCAAGGCCGCGCCTCCCTCAGGCACTCGCCGTTTCGCCGGCAAAGGCGGTATAGCCCCGCGCTTCGAGTTCACGCGCGAGCGCCGCATCGCCCGACTTCACGATCCTGCCGTCCGACAGCACGTGCACCCGATCCGGCACGATGTAGTCGAGCAGGCGCTGGTAGTGGGTGATCACCAGCATCGCACGATCAGGCGA
Source organism: Alphaproteobacteria bacterium (assembly GCA_965202835.1). GTDB lineage: Bacteria > Pseudomonadota > Alphaproteobacteria > MPNO01 > MPNO01 > MPNO01. Next base: position 1,538,765 of record CBDBCA010000006.1, read on the forward strand.
GCGCAGCGCGTTGACCCCGTCGGCGACGATCTTGAGCGCGTCGATGTCGAGGCCCGAATCGGTCTCGTCGAGGATCGCGAGCCGGGGCTCCAGCGTCGCCATCTGGAAGATCTCGTTGCGTTTCTTCTCGCCGCCCGAGAAGCCTTCGTTGACCGCGCGCTGCAACAGCGCGTCGCTCATCTCCAGCGCGGATGCCTTCGCGCGGGAAAGCTTGAGGAAATCGAGCGCGTCGAGCTCGGACTCGCCGCGCGCCTTCCTGATCGCGTTGACCGCCGTCTTGAGGAAGGTGAGGTTGGAAACACCCGGAATTTCCACCGGGTACTGGAAGGCGAGGAAGATGCCCGCCGCCGCGCGCTCCTCGACCTCCATTTCGAACAGGTCGCGGGCCTCGAAGGTCACCGATCCCCCGGTGACCTCGTAACCCTCGCGCCCGGCGAGGACGTAGGACAGCGTGCTCTTGCCCGAGCCGTTCGGGCCCATGACCGCGTGGACTTCCCCGGCGGCCAGCTCCAGCGAAATCCCCTTGAGAATTTCCTTGCCGTCGACCTCGGCCCTGAGATCCCGGATGACCAGCATCAGCCGACGCTCCCTTCGAGGCTCACCGCGAGCAGCTTCTGCGCTTCGACGGCGAATTCCATCGGCAGCTCCCGCAGCACTTCCTTGCAGAAACCGTTGACGATCAGCGACACCGCCTCTTCGGGATCGAGCCCGCGCTGCAGGCAATAGAACAGCTGGTCTTCGCTGATCTTCGACGTGGTCGCCTCGTGCTCGACATTGGCCGAGGGATCGCCGACCTCGATATAGGGCACCGTGTGGGCGCCGCAGGTCTCGCCGATCAAGAGCGAATCGCACTGCGTGAAGTTGCGCGCGCCCTCCGCGCTTCCCCTCACTTTCACCAGCCCGCGATAGGTGTTCTGCCCGTGCCCCGCGGAAATTCCCTTCGAGATGATGGTGCTCGACGAGTTGCGCCCGAGATGGATCATCTTGGTGCCGGTATCGGCCTGCTGGTAGTTGTTGGTGATGGCGACGGAATAGAACGCGCCGACCGTATCGTCGCCTTCCAGCACGCAGCTCGGGTACTTCCAGGTGATCGCCGATCCGGTTTCGACCTGGGTCCAGGTGATTTTTGCCCGGTTGCCGCGGCAGGCGCCGCGCTTGGTGACGAAATTGTAGATGCCGCCCTTGCCGTCCTCGTCGCCGGGGTACCAGTTCTGCACGGTGGAATACTTGATCTCGGCGTCGTCGAGGGCGATCAGCTCGACAACGGCCGCGTGGAGCTGGTTCTCGTCCCGCATCGGCGCGGTACAGCCTTCGAGATAGCTCACATAGGAGCCCTCGTCGGCGACGATCAGCGTGCGCTCGAACTGGCCCGTCTTGGCGGCGTTTATGCGGAAATAGGTGCTGAGCTCCATCGGGCAGCGCACGCCCTTGGGCACGTAGACGAAAGTGCCGTCGCTGAACACCGCCGAATTCAGGGTGGCGAAGAAATTATCCGCCACCGGAACGACGCTGCCGAGATATTTCCGTACCAGCCCCGGGTGGTTCTGCACGGCCTCGGAGATGGGGCAGAAGATGACGCCCGCCTCCTCCAGCTTCTCCTTGAAGGTGGTGGCGACGGAGACGCTGTCGAACACGGCATCGACGGCGACGCCCGCGAGCACCGCGCGCTCGTGCAGCGGGATGCCGAGCTTCTCGTAGGTCTCCAGCAGCTTGGGGTCGACCTCGTCGAGGCTCTTGGGCGCGTCGTCGGGATTCTTGGGCGCGGCGTAATAATAGGCGTCCTGGTAGTCGATCGGCGGGTAGTGGACGAAGGCCCATTCGGGTTCGTCCATCGTCTGCCAGTGCCGGAAGGCCTCGAGGCGCCATTCGAGCAGCCAGGCGGGTTCTTCCTTCTTCGCCGAGATGAAGCGGACGATGTCGTCGTTCAGCCCCTTGGGCGCGAATTCTGACTCGATTTCGGTGACGAAGCCGTACTTGTAGGGCCCGTCGGTGACCTCGGCGATGACCGCCGTCGACTCGCTCGTTTCGACCATCGTCCCGTTCCGCCTACTCGGCCAACGCTTGAACCGGCGGCCGATGGGCGAAGGCCGCGTGCGGCACCGCCATCTCGGCCAGCGACACCGAGGATAGCGCCTCGATCATCGCGCGGTTGATGCTCTGCCAGTTGGTGCGCGTCGGACACAGAGCCTCGATCTCGCAGACCAGCCCGTCGGGGCCGATGCAATCGGTCAGCGCGATCGGCCCGTCGACCGCTCCGATAACGTCGGCCATGGTGATCCCGCCCGCCGCGCGGGCCAGCAGGTATCCGCCCTTGTTGCCCCGGTAGGAGACCAGGAGGTCGGCATGCGCCAGCAGCTTCAGGATCTTGCTTACCGTGGGCTGCGGCAGGCCGCAGGACTGCGACAGCTCCCCGGCGGTGCGAAGCGCCTCCGGCTCGCGCGCGAGCTGGGTCATCAGGACAACGGCGTAGTCGGCCATCCGGCTGAGCTTGATCATCGCCTTTCCCGTGGACGGGTGCGGATCTCAAATAGGACCGCTTCGGTACGGATGGGAAAATAGTGTTGCGCGCGGCCGTGTCAACGCCCTATCCGGCAATCAGCTCGGCAGGAATTTCTCGCTGTGAATGGCACCGGGGTCGACGCCCGCGCCGGTGAGCCAGGCCGTGCCGGCATCGATCATCGGCGGGGGTCCGCAGAGATAGACGTCGCAATCGCCGGAATTGAGGATTTCGGGCCGCAGCAGAGACGTGACGTGCCCGGTCGGACCCGACCAGCCCTCCGTGCCTTCGACGACGCAGAGTTCCCTGGTGAGATCGAGTCCCCGGCCGGCGTGGTCGTCGAGCGCTTCGAGGGAGAACAGTTCGGCCGGAGAGTTGGCGCCGTACAGGAGATGGATCGGCTGGTCCGCCGCGTCGGTCGCGAGCATGTGATCGAACATGGACAGCATCGGCGCGAGCCCGGTGCCGCCCGCGACCATGACGATCGGCCGTTCGGGCGGGCGCAGATAGAACCGCCCGAAAGGCCCGGTGACCGGCATCTCGTCACCCGGCTTTGCGGGCCCGGAGACGTAATCGCTCATCGCCCCCTCCTCCAGCACCTTGATGAAGAAGGTGTAGCGCCCGGTCTCCCCCGGCGGGTTGGCGAAGGAGTAGGAGCGGACGGCGTCGGTCCCGGGAACGCAGAGATGCACGTATTGACCCGGCATGAACACGACCGGCCCGTGTTCGCCGTCGTCAGGCTCCAGGACAAGACGGACAACGCTCTCCGCCACGGTCTCGATCTCGGCCACGCGGCCTTTGCGCGTCGCGGGCGGCGCCTTGAGCGAAAAGGTCGAAGGATAAGGATACTCGATGACGCAGTCGGACAGCACGTGCATCTGGCAGGTCAGCACCTCGCGCCGCGCCGCCTCCTCGCCGCTCAGCGCGTCCTCGCTGTATTCGTCCAGGCGGTATTCGCCGGAGGTGCAGACGCCCTTGCAGGTCGCGCACGCGCCTTCGAGGCAGTCGGTCTCGATCCGGATGCGATGCTTGAGAGCGGCGAGGTAGATCGTGTCGTCCTCGTCGGCCTGGATGCGCGCGATCCGTCCATCGTCGAAGAGGAGGGTGACGGTATGGGTCGTCATGGCACCAGGACGGGCTTGAGCGCCTTGCCGTCGCGGATGAGGTCGAATCCGCGCGGCGCTTCCGAAAGCGGCAGGACATGGCTGCGGACCGGGGCGAGGTCGACGGCGCCCGCCGCGAGAAGCTCGGTCGCGCGCTGCCAGGTCCGCCAGATCAGCCGCCCGTGGATGTTCTGCATCGACGGGCATTTCAGCAACCACCAGGTGAAGTCGACCGGGATGGCCGATGGCGGCGCGCCGACCAGCCGGAAGTCCCCGCCCTTGGCGAGCGCGTCGAAGACCGCGTTGAACCCGGCCTCGGTTCCCGAAAACTCGATGCCCACATCCGCGCCGGCCCCGCCGGTGAGGTCGCGCACGATCGCCGCCGGATCGTCGGCGCCCGCGTCGATCGCGCGGTCGGCGCCCATGCTCTCGGCGGCGCGGAGGCGGAGGGGGTTGATGTCGCAGGCGATCACCCTGAGAGCGCCGAGCGCGCGCGCCACGGCGACCGTCATGAGGCCGATCGGGCCGCAACCGTTGACCAGCACCGACAACCCCGCAACGCCGGCCCCGGCGTGGCAGGCATGGACCGCGATCCCGAAGGGCTCCAGCATCGCCGCCGTCTCGTGCGGAAGGTCCGGCGGGTTCACCCATGCGATCGACGCCGGCACCGTCAGGTACTCGGCGAATGCGCCGTCGATGTCGATTCCCGGGTAGCGGGTCTCCTCGCAGAGATGGGCGCGTTCGAGCCGGCACGACCGGCAGCGCCCGCAATAGATGTGGCTTTCCAGGCTCACCCGGTCTCCGGCCGCGAGCCCCTCCACCCCGGGCCCGATGCCCTCGACGGTGCCGGAGACCTCGTGCCCGAGAACCCGGGGCAGCGCCATGCGGCGCGCCATGCGGGGCGCCCAGTTGTAGATCTGCATGTCGGTGCCGCAGATCCCGGCGGCGCCCACCCGGATCGAAATCTCTCCGAGGCCGGGTTCGCGGGGATCGATTTCCCGAAGCGCGATTCCGCCGACTTCCGGAGCGATTTTCTGAAGGCTCAGCAACGGTCTCTACAGGTGATAGATGTCGATCGGCCCTTCGAGCCGGTCGTCGATGAAGACGATCTTCTTTCGCGCGATCTTCAGCGCGCCGTCGACCCGCCGGAACTGGAAATCGTAAAGCCCCCCCCGCGTCGCCGCGCCCTTCTTGCCGTAGACATGGACGATGCAGTTGGCGGTCGCCTCGACGGTGTCGCCGTCGGCGCTTTCGACCAGCACGTTGCCGATCAGGTGAACCGTGCGGTCGAGCGGCACCGAGGCGTAGGAATCGCGCGATTCGATCCGGAACACCCGGTCCTCCAGCCCGCCCCGATTCCTGAGATAAATCAGGTTGAGCTGGGTGTCGGGATCGGTGGTGGTTTCCTCCTCGCTCGCCCAGGCCGGCACCCAGTAGACCGCGTCCTCGGTATAGAGGTCGATCCATTCGTCCCAGCGCCGCCGGTCGAGCAGCATCGCCTCGCGGTTTATCAGTGCCGCGACCTCGCGTTCCAGACCGGCGTCGATGCCGTCGGCGCTCATCGTGCGCCGTTCTCCATGCGGTCGACCCAGGCTCGGTAAAAGCCGTGGAACAGTCCTTCGTGGTCCCAGTCTGGGCAGCACCCGGCGGGCTCGAAGCCGAGCCTGCGGGCGTCCTCGTCCGGACCGGAGACGAGGTCGGAAAGCCCCCGCGTCATGTCGTTCCAGCGGCTCAGCCGCCCGGACGAACCGTCCTGCACCGCTTCCAGCGCCGCGACGTCGTCCGAGGTCGCCATGCCGGCGGTCAGGTAAAAATCCTCGAACTTTCGCAGCCGCGCGGCCCGTGCGGTCGCGCTCTCTCCCTTTGGCGCGATGCAAAAGACGGTCACTTCCGCCAGGTCCGGCGAGATCGGCTTCATCAGCCGGATCTGGGTGGACGGGTTGTCCATCAGCATCACGTTCGGAAACAGGTACAGGTTGCGGCCCCGGTTGAGGATCCAGTCCGCCGCGACCGGATCGAGATTCTCCTCCAGCCAGTCCTTCGATTCGTAGATCGGACGGACATGCGGCGTGGTGTGCAGCGCCCAGATCGACATGTGACCGTTGCCGAGATCGTAGGCGCCGGTCGGGACGTTGCCCTTGATCCGTCCCGACTCGGTCTGGCGCATGCCCGTGGTGAAGTCCCGAGTCTCGCGGTTGGCGATGGTCGAGGCGAACACCCGGTGCACCGTGGTCACGTGGTAGCCGTCGACGCTGTTCTCGGCCTGCAGCTTCCAGTTGCCGCGGATCATGTAGGTCGACGAGCCCGGCACGACTTCCAGCCCGTTCTGTGCCTGGTCGGCGAGCAGGTCGATCCAGCGGGCGGCCGCGCCCAGGTGATCTTCCAACGGCGGCACGTCGGACGTCAGGCTGCCGAAAACGAACCCCTTGTAGGAGCCCAGCGCGCCGATCCTCCGCAGGTTGAAACGCTCGCGCGAGAACCCGGGGTCCGAAAAACCGCCTTCCTCGTTCTTGATCCTTATGCAGCGCCCGCCGAGGTCGTAGGCCCAGCCGTGGAAGCGGCAGGTAAGCGCGCGCGCACTGCCCTGCCTGAAAGGTGTCAGCAGCGCACCGCGATGCGAACACGCGTTGATGAAGCAGCCGAGAGAGCCGTCCTTCTGACGCATCACGAAGACCGGCTGCCGGCCGATCTCCGTCGCGAAGTAATCGCCCGGGTTTTCCACCTGCCCCTCGTGGCAGAGGAAGACCCACCCGCCCTCGAAAATACGCTCGATCTCGGCCTCGAACACGGCCTGGTCGGTGTAAATCGACCGGTCGACCCGGAAGACCCCTTCGTCGACCCTGTCGTCCACAAGGTCGCGGAAGCTTCCTGGATAGGCGGCTCCGTCCATCCCGTTCTCCGTCCGTTCGTCCCGTGCCGTTAGGAACGACCCTGTTTAGCAAATCCGAGCGAAACGGTGAAGGCGATCAGAGGGCGACGCGGCGTCGTTCGCCCTTCGATAGGGGCTTATCCCGATTACTTAACAGCGGTCGGTTTGCGTGGCGCGGATCGGCGCCCGCACCGTCGCCCCATCCCGGCGGGCGCGCATCCGTCCCGCCCTGCCGTCATGGTCGGCGAAGGCCGACCATCCACGAGTTTTTCTGGCGGGGCGGAACGACAAAAAAGCGTGGATGGTCGGCCTTCGCCGACCATGACGCGGGGAAACGGTTCCGTTCGGACCGGATACGCCCCGACACCTTCCGCAACGCCGGTCAAACTCCCACTCGTCAAGTAATCGGGATAAGCCCCTATCGATACGGCGCTGGGGCGCTACTCAGATCCTATGAGGTGATTCGTTGACCGGCGCTACGGTGTCGGTGTTGTCGACCGTCCTCAAGAGGAGATCTGGGATGCCCCCGAGGAACCAGACCGCGGCGCCGGCCGGTGGTGAGTAAGCGGTGCGTCCAGCCCACCTTCCCCTATATATAAGGTGATGGCATTCGATAGCCCTTTCGCCAACACGGGAGGGTTTCACCATGCCGGATGGGTTCGAGCGCCTTGTCAACGCTCGGGACGGGCGGGACACGGGTGACGCGGCTTCGGAGGGCGCCGATCTCGCCGAGGACGGTTTTGTCGACGATGCTCCGGAGCTGGCTCGGCTCATCTTGATTTTTCAGCTTGATGCCGGGTCGAAGTTCCAGGGCAGGAGTTCGTCGATCTTCGACTGGGGATGCCCGGCCGCGATTTTCTCCAGCGTGCTCTTGAGCCAGGCGTAGGGCTCGACGCCGTTCATCTTGCAGGTCTCGATGAGCGAGCCGATACGGCCCCAGGAGCGAGCGCCCTCGTCGTGGCCCGCGAACAGCGCGTTTTTCGCCGTGAGCTTGATCGGGCGGATTCGATTCTCGACGAAGTTCGAGTCCATCTCGACGCGCCCGTCGTAGAGGAACACCAGCAGCCCGTCCCACTGGTTGGCGATATAGGTGAGCTTCTCGCCCAGGCGCGAACGCGGCGAGACCCGTGAGCGTTGCTCGTCGAGCCACACCCCGAAGGCGTTCACCAGCGGGGCCGACTCGGTCCACCGGACGAACTGGCGCGTCGCCGGCGCCTCGCCCCGGATCCTGTCCTCGATCCTGTAGAGCTGCGCGATCCGTTTCAGACCCTCCTTCGCGATCGGCGAGCGGTTGCTGTCGAACACCGTCTCGAGACCGCGCCTGGCATGGGCCCAGCATGCCGCCAGCGTCAGCGCCCCGCCCGGGCGGTCCGCCCGAGCCAGCCGGTTATGGCCGGCATAGCCGTCGACCTGCACCGTTCCCCTGAAGCAGTCGAGCAGCTTCTCTCCATGCTTGCCGCTGCGCCCGGGCGCATACTCATAGATCACGCCCGGCGGGTCCGGCCCGGACCACCCCCGCTCGTCGCGCGCCATCGTCCACATGTACCCCGTCTTGGTCTTGCCCCGGCCCGGGTCGAGCACCCGGACCGTGGTCTCGTCCAGCCCCAGGGTGCTCGACGTCTTCAGCTCCGTCTTCAGGCACTCGAACACCGGCCGCAGGTGGAACGACGCCTTGCCGACCCAATCGGCCAGCGTCGAACGGTGCAGCTCAATGCCCGAGCGGGCGAAGATCTGCGACAGGCGGTACAGCGGAAGATGGTCGGCGAACTTCGACACCAGCACGTGGGCGAGCAGGCCTTCGGTGGGCAGCCCGCCTCCGACGAGGTGCGCCGGCGCCGGCGCCTGGGTGACGCCTTCCTCGCACTTGCGGCAGGCGTACTTCGGCCGGATGGTGACGATCACCCGAAGCTGCGCCGGAACGATGTCCAGCCGCTCGGTGCGGTCCTCGCCGATCTTCACCATCTCGCCGCACCCGCACGGGCACTGCGTGCTCCCGGGCTCGACCAGTTCATAGGTCCGCGGCAGATGGGCCGGCAGATGACCGAGGTTGCGCTCCGCCGCGGGACGCTTCGCGCGCGGCGCGGGTGTCGTGTCCGCCGGGGCCGCTTCCTCGGCCTCGGCGAGCGCGCCTTCGAGTTCTTCGAAGGCGAGCAGGAGCTGATCGGGATGGAGCTTCTCGGACTTCTTCCCGAACATCGCCCGGCGCAGCTCGTTGAGCAGATGTTCGAGCCGGCGGTTCTGATCGCTCAGCGAGGCGACCCTGGCGCGCAGATCCTCGACAACGCCCACGGGGCCTCGCTCTTCGAGCCGGCGGTTGCGGTCGGTGAGCGAGGCGACCTCGGCGCGAAGCGCCTCAACCGTCTCTTGCTGGCCTGCAAACAGCGCCTGCAGGGGCGGCGCAAGCGATGCCAGATCGACCGTGCCGGGGCTCGACTCCATGAAGGAATACTATCACAGAATCAGCGCCTTAGCCTGCGACAATGCGAATCGGGACCGTCCTCTCCGGTCAGGCCGCCGCGAGCGGCCGGCGGGTCCGCGGCCGCCACACCCGGCGCCAGTCGAGGCCCTCGAACAACGCCTCGAACTGGGCGCGCGAAACGCGGACCACCCCATCGTGCACCGAAGGCCAGGCGAAGCGCCCCTGTTCGAGGCGCTTGGATGCCAGCACCAGGCCCGTCCCGTCCCACCAAAGCACCTTGATCCGATCCGCCCGCTTGGGGCGAAACACCACCATGACGCCGGAGAACGGGTCCAGGCCGAGCTCGTGCTCGACCAATGACACCAGGGCGTCATGCCCCTTGCGGAAGTCCACCGGACGCGTGGCCAGCACGATCCGCGGCGCAGCCCCCGGGCCAATCATCGAAGGGCTCGCAGCGCCGAGGCGATCTCCGCGATCCGGGGCGTGTCGAGATCCCCGTCAAGGCGGACCATCACTCCGCGCGCCTCGATCGACACCGAACCGACCGAACCCGGCGGCGGAGGCTCCACCTCGATCGCGGCGAACGCCGGCGACGGCCTCGGTGTGGCAGGGCCCGGCCCGGCCTCAGCCTTGCGCGCGGCCAGCGTCCGCTCCGCCTGCGCTGCCTCCACAGGCTCGGTCTCGGCCTCCGGCGAAAACGGCGATGCGAGCCTGCCCCGCCGCGCCTGGCTGCGCCAGGCGTTCACCCGGTTCACCGACAGGCCATAGCGCTGGGCCACCTCGCCCACGCGCCTCCCCGGCCAGCAGCACTCGCTCACCACGACCGCCTTCTCTTCCTCGGTCCACTGCCGATCGCGAGCCGGCGCCGGAGCATCGTCGACAAAACCGTCCTCGGCGACAGCGGCACCTTCCGAAGCCGCGTCACCCGTGTCCCGCCCGTCCCGAGCGTTGACAAGGCGCTCGAACCCATCCGGCATGGTGAAACCCTCCCGTGTTGGCGAAAGGGCTATCGAACGCCATCACCTTATATATAGGAAGGTGGGCCGGGCGCACCGCTTACGGTGGTGAGAATAGCACGTTGTATGTATCGATCGAGGTGAGCCGGACGAGTTGGGTTGTCGGGTTGAAGGGCCCGGCGTGTGGGCGGATTGGGCTTCACGTGCTGCGGCCTTCGGATGTTGAGGGTCTTGCGGCTCTGATTGCGCGCCACCGTTTGCGGGGCGCGCGTGCGGTTGGCGGCGCGGTTCGCGTTCTGTGCTGCTACGAGGCGGGCTATGAGGGGTTCTGGCTGGCGCGCTGGCTGGCGTTGGAGCTGTCTGTTGAGACGGTTGTGTTGGACCCTGCGAGCCTTCCCGTGGACCGCAAGGCGAAGCAGCGCAAGACGGACCGGATCGATGCCCGGAGGATGGTTCGGGCGCTGGTTGCGCATGACCGGGGCGATACGACGGCGCTGCGCCGGGTTCGGGTTCCGAGCGTCGAGCAGGAGGACAATCGGCGGCTGCTTCGCGAGCGCCGTTGTCTGGTCAAGGAGCGGACGTCGCTGTGCAACCGGATCGGCGGGTTGTTGAAGCTGCACGGCATCTTCGATCTGCATCCCCGCGCGCGCGGGTTCGCGGCCAGGCTCGGCGAGGCGCGGACGGGGTATGGCGCGCCCTTGCCGGCGCGCGCGCCGCGAGGTTGAGCGTCTGGCCGCGCGTCTCGCCCTGGTGGAGCGTCAGATCGCCGAGGTCGAGGCCGAGCGCGACGCGGCGGCGCGGTCCGGAGAGGCGCTCTCGATGGCGGCTGCGCCGGAGGGCGGCGCGGCGCGGGCGGCGGCCAAGATCGCGGCGCTGGTCCGGCTCAAGGGGATCGGCGCCAACGACGCCACCCTGTTGGTCCACGAGGTGTTCTGGCGTGACTTCCGCAACCGCCGCGAGCTGGCCGGCTGGGCCGGCATCGCGCCGGCGCCGTGGGCCAGCGGGAAGGTCCGGCGCGACCAGGGGATCGGCCGCGACGGCCCGGGCTGGGTCCGCGCCCAGCTGGTCCAGATGGCGTGGCGCTGGCTGCGCTTCCAGCCCGACAGCGCGCTCGCCAGGTGGTTCGAGAAGCGCACCGCCGGCGGCGACGCCAGGGCGCGCCGGGTGATGATCACCGCGCTCGCCCGCAAGCTGCTGATCGCGCTGTGGCGCCTCGCCGAGACCGGGCTGGTGCCGTCCGGCGCCAGGCTCGCCTGAGATCGCGACCTTCCGGCCCCCGCCGGACGCGGCAGGGGCCGGGCCGGGCGGTGCGCGAGCGATCCTTACCCGGGCTGAAAGACGCCGCTACTCAGAGGGCTCCCACCGCTCGGAACGTTGCCCGCGCCGCACGCGGGATCGGGGTACGGAACCGGCAACGCCGGAAACCGACCGGATAAAAGGCGGGTCCGCGCAACACACGCGAGACCGATGCGACAAACGTTCCGACCCGGCACACAAGGCAAACCCGCCAAACCACACAGCCAACAAAACTGGACAAATCCAATGCCCTGAACAACCCCAAGCCAAAGCTTGACAAAACACACCTCATAAAAGGGTGAGGGGTAGGGTTGGCAATCCGATAATCACCCTCATCCCGAGTAGGCGCGCCAGCGCCGTATCGAGGGACGGGTGCTCGCGCCTCAACCCCCCGCGCGCGCTCCGGTGGCTATTCCGGCCTCTGCGGCATAGGCGTCGGCAGCCACCTTGGCTCCGCCTTCGGGACGGGCGCGGCCGACCGAGATGCGGCCGTCTCCCGCCGCGATAACCAGCCGTCCGGCCTCCACCGCGACGATTTCGCCGGGCTCGCCGCCCGCCCCGTCGGCTTGCCTGGACTCGAATAGCTGAACCGTCGTTCCGCCGATGGTGGTCCACGCGCCCGGCGCGGGATCGGCGCCGCGGATCAGGTTGTGGACTTCCCAGGCCGGTTTGGTCCAGTCGATCTCGACATCCGCCTTGCGGCACCAGCTCTCGTAGGTGGACAGGCTGTCGTCCTGGACGGTCTTCGGCGCCTTGCCCTCGCGTACCAGATCGACGCTCTCGATCATCGTCTCGACGCCGAGCGGGAACAGCTTGTCGAAATAGACCGTGCCCAGGGTGTCGTTCTCCAGGATGTCGACTTCCTTCTGCATCAGGATCGGCCCGGTATCGAGGCCGTTATCCGGCCAGAAGATGGAGAGCCCGGTCCGTGTCGCGCCCTGGATAATGGGCCAGTTGATCGAGCTCGGCCCGCGGTGCCTGGGCAGCAGCGACGGATGATACTGGATCGTCCCTTTCGTCGGGATGTAGAGGAAGTCTTCCGGGACGAACAGCGTGACGAACGCCATCACCCCGAGATCGGGACTCATCGTCCGGTACTCTTCCCAAACCGCCGGCTCCTTGTAGGACGGCGGCTGCAGGAGCGGGATTCCGTGTTCCAGAGCGGCCTCCTTGAGCGGGTCCGGCCGGCGTCCCTCGCGGTCGGGCGCGCAGTAGACCGCGATCACGTCCTCGCCGCGTTCGAGCAGCGCCTCCAGAACCGATTTCCCGAACGCCTGCTGTCCGATCAGGGCTATGCGCATGCCGGCCTTCCTTCTTCCGTCCCGCGGCGGCAGACCTTAGACCAGCGCCTCGGCCCGTCCAAGACCGCCTCGGGGCTCGCCACCGACGGCTTTCTGACATACTGTGCGCCGCTTCCCAACCGCAAGGAACCTTACGAAATGTCGCTCAAGGAGCGGGCGCTCGCCTATCACCGCGCCCATCCGCCGGGAAAGCTCGAGGTTGTCGCGACCAAGCCGGTAGCGACGCCGGACGATCTCGCCCTTGCCTATTCGCCGGGCGTCGCGGACGCCTGTCTCGCGATCGCCGACGACCCGGCCGCGGCGGCGGCGGTCACGAGCCGGGCGAACCTTGTCGGGGTGATCAGCAACGGCACCGCGGTCCTCGGCCTCGGCGACATCGGCCCGCTGGCATCCAAGCCGGTGATGGAAGGCAAGGCCGTCCTGTTCAAACGGTTCGCGGGGATCGACGTATTCGACATCGAGATCGCCGAGACGGGCGTGGACGCATTCGTGGAAACGGTCGCGCGGCTGGAACCTACTTTCGGCGGCATCAACCTCGAAGACATCAAGGCGCCGGAATGCTTCGAGATCGAGTCGAAGCTGATCGAGCGCATGAACATCCCGGTGTTCCACGACGACCAGCACGGCACCGCCGTGGTGACGGCGGCGGCGCTGGTCAACTGGCTCGAACTGACCGGGCGGCGGCTGGAGGACATTCGACTCGTCTGCTCCGGAGCGGGAGCCGCGGCGATCGCCGGGCTCGACCTGCTCACGGGGATGGGGCTCAGAAAGGACTCCGTCATCGTCGCCGACAGCCGCGGTGTCATTTTCGATGGCCGCGACGAGAACATGGAGTCCAACAAGGCGCGCTATGCGGCAAGAACCGACCTTCGCACCATCGGCGAGGCCATGGTCGGCGCCGACGTGTTTCTCGGCGTTTCGGCCGCCGGACTCATCGACGCCGACATGGTGCGGGGGATGGCGCGCGATCCGCTGGTGCTGGCGCTCGCCAACCCGGATCCGGAAATCGGTCCGGACGAGGCCAGGCGAGCCCGGCCGGACGTGATGGTCGCGACCGGCCGGTCGGACTATCCCAACCAGGTCAATAACGTGCTCTGCTTCCCGTTCCTGTTCCGCGGTGCGTTGGACGTGGGCGCGAGAACCGTAAACCTGGCCATGAAGACGGCCTGCGTGCGTGCGATCGCGGAGCTCACCCGCACCGAACCGCCGGATATCGTTCGCACCACCTATTCAAACGAACCGCTCGTGTTCGGACCCGGCTACCTGGTGCCCAAGCCGTTCGATCCGAGGCTCGCGGTGGAGGTGCCCATCGCCGTCGCCCGCGCGGCGATGGGGAGCGGCGTGGCCTCCCGGCCGATCGACGACATGAAATCGTACCGGCGGAGGCTGGAAACCTTCATCGAATCGCGCGCCTGAACCGACGCGATCGCCTATGATCCCGCCGCTCGGCTTACAAGGGGTTCAAGCCAATGAAGCTCGACGTTTTCAATCACGTCTTTCCCGAGGTGTTCATCGAGACACTGGCGGAGACCATGCCCAAGCGCGCGGTAGCCCGGTGGCGCTCCATCGACACGCTGTGGAACATGGACGCGCGGCTGCGTCTGCTCGACGAGTTCGGCGACTACCAGCAGGTCATCTCTATGTCCCAGCCGCCCATCGACATCCTGGGCGGGCCCGATCAGACCCCTGCGCTCGCCCGGATCGCGAATGACGGCATGGCCGCGATCTGCCGCGCCCACCCCGACCGGTTCCCGAGCTTCCTGCTGAGCCTGCCGATGAACAACCCCGACGAAGCGGTGAAGGAGGTCGACCGCGCGATTTCCGAACTCGACGCCTGCGGCGCGCAGATCCATTCCAACGTCAACGGCCGCGCGCTCGACGACCCGGCGTTCTTCCCGGTTTTCGAACGGCTGGAACGCCTCGGCAAACCCGTCTTCCTGCATCCCGCGCGGCCGATGTCGCACGTCGACTATCAGGCCGAGGACGAGTCGAAATACGAGATCTTCTGGGGCCTCGGCTGGGCCTACGAAACCTCGGCGGCGATGGCGCGAATCGTCTTTTCCGGCATGTTCGACAAGCTTCCGAACCTGAAGATCCTCGCCCATCACTGGGGCGCCTACATTCCCCACGCCGAGGGCCGCCTGCCCCACTGGGAAGGCCGGTCGTCGCAATCGGACGAGACCGATTACGGTCCGCTCAAGGACAACCTCAAACGACCGGTAACCGACTATTTCAAGATGTTCTACGCCGATACCGCGATGTTCGGCGCGCGGGCGGCAAGCCAGTGCGGGCTCGAATTCTTCGGGGCTGACCACTCGCTGTTCGCGTCCGACTGCCCGTTCGATCGCGAGGGCGGACGGATCCTGATGCGGGACACCATCGCCGTGGTGGACAGCCTGCACTGCACCGACCAGGAGCGCGAGGACATGTACCTCAACAACGGCCGCGCGCTTCTCGGCTGGGGTAGCGGGCGGTGAGCCAGCCCCGCGACGTCGTCGTCCTCGGCGCCGGGATTATCGGCCTTTGCTCGGCGCTCTCCCTGCAGCGCGACGGTCATCGGGTCACGCTGATCGACCGGCTGCCGCCGGGCGAGGGAACGTCCTACGGCAACGCCGGGCTGATCCAGGTGGACGCGGTGCTGCCGATCGCCATGCCCGGGATTCTGCGGAAAGTTCCGCAAATGCTGACCGACCCGGAAGGGCCTCTGGTGATCCGCTGGCGATACCTGGTCAGGCTCGCGCCCTGGCTGCTCCGTTTCGTCGCCGCGGCGCGACCGGGCCGGGTGGAATCGATCTCGACTGCCCTGGCCGCCCTGCTTGAGCACGCTCACTCGTCATACCGGCCGCTGCTCACCACCTCCGGGGCGGAGGATCTGTTCGTTCCCACTGGCGAGCTCTTCGTCTACCGCAAGCGCGCGGCATACGAGGCGTCCAAGCCCGATCACGAACACCGCCGCCGCCTGGGAATCGCGATGGAAGAGGTCGGCCCGGCGGAAATGCGCCAGCTCGAGCCGGCACTTTCGTCCGACGTCGAATTCGGCGTGTTCTCCCCCGGCTGCCTGCGCGTCGCAGACCCGCTGACGCTTTCGCAGCGCCTGGCCGACACCATCGTGCGCGGCGGCGGAACGATTCTCCGGGAGTCCGTAACCGACATCGAACTTGGGCCCGACGGACCCGCCGCCGTAATCACCGACAAGGGGCGGCACGACTTGGACCGGCTGGTGATCGCCATGGGCGCGTTCTCGAAGCAATGGGCGGCGAAGCTCGGCGCGCGCCTACCGCTCGACACCGAGCGCGGATACCACCTGATGCTGCCCCGCCCCGGCGTGGAGCTGCGCACGCCGCTGCTGGTCGGCGATCATCGCTTCGGGATCACGCCGATGACCCATGGGGTCCGGCTCGCCGGCACCGCGGAGCTCGCCAGCCTCGATGCACCGCCCGACTACCGACGCTCCCGGATGCTGGGCCGGATGGCGCAGAGAGTCGTTCCGGACCTGAGGCTGGACGACGCGGAAGAATGGATGGGCTTCCGCCCCTCGATGCCGGACAGCCTTCCGGTCATCGGTCCGGTTCCGGGTTCGGACCGCGCCTTCCTCGCCTTTGGCCACGGCCATCTGGGCCTCACGCTGGGCGCAATTACCGGGCAGATCGTGGCGGACCTCGTCGCGGGACGGGACAGCGATATCGACCGCACCCCGTACAGGACCGACCGCTTTTGAGCCAGGCTTTCCTCACGCGAAGCTGGCGCCTCCGTTGACGTTCATCACCTCGCCGGTGATGTAACTCGCGCGCTCGGAAATCAGAAAGCGGGCGGCGTCCGCGATCTCCTCCGGCCGGCCCATCCGACCGAGTGAGGCGCGACTCCCGGCGTCGGCCCGGGCCTGTTCGGTGTAGCCCGCGGTCATCGCGGTCTCCGTCGATCCAGGGGCGATGGCGTTGACGCGGATCCCGTCCGCGCCGAGCGAACGGGCGAGCGAACGCGTGAGCGCGACGATCGCGGCCTTGGAACTCGCATAGGCCGGCCCTCCCCGCCCGTCTCCGCCGGCTCCGCCGACATGGACGATCCCCGACGCGGTCAGCACGATCGATCCGCCTCCCTGTTCGATCATGGGCTTCGCCGCGGCCTGCGACATCAGGAACGAGCCGGTGACGTTGACCGCCAAAACCCGATTGAACTCGTCGGCGCCCAGATCCCGCCATGGCGCGGAGGAATGTATCGCGGCGAAGTGGACCATCGCGTCAAGCCGTCCGAACCTTTGGACGGCGGTATCGACCGCTCGTTCGCAATCCTCGGCGTTGGAGACATCGCATGCGAAGGGAACCAGCGCGTTGCCCGCTCCCGGGTGAGCGGCTCCGATCTCATCCGCGCCGAGATCGAGCGCCAATACGCGATGCCCCTCGGCCGCGAGGTCGCGCGCGCAAGCCTGCCCAATGCCGCTCGCGGCCCCGGTTACGATCACGCTCTTCTCTTCGCTCATCGAAACCTCCGAACCCTATTGAAGAAGCGAAGCGGCTCTCGCGGAGGCCGCCTCGGCCGCTCCGATATCGCCAAGCGCGGACAGCACACGCGCGTAACGCCGCAGAGCGATCGGACTGGTCGGCTTTTCCTCGCATCTTTCGGCGAGGAGCGAGGAAGCGAGCCGGTCCCGGCCAGCGTTTTCCGTCGCGTGGATCAGCGCGCGGCGGAACAGGTCGCGCTGCGCGTGGCTCCCTCCGATCGCGACGATTCCACGGCGTCGCGGGTAGAGGAGATCGACGGCCGCGCCCCAATCCTCCGCCCGCGCCGAAGCCGCGGCCCGGCACAAGGCCAGCCCGTGCTCCGCCATGATCTCCGCTTGAGTGCCCCCCGCATCCCGCGCTAACGCCTCCGCTCCGGCGATCAGGGTGTCCAGCGCTTCCTTGCGTCCGGCCGCTGCGAACGCCATCGCGTAGTGAACGTCGGTGAAGACGAGTTGCAGGTCTTCCGCCCGTTCGGCCGCGGCATCCGCCACCCGCTCCCATCGACAGCCGACATCGACTCCTTCCTCCTCCAGTCGCCAGAGGATCGAGACGGCGTTGCAGATGTCGAGGTATTCGAACGCGTCCGAGGGCAGCACCTCGCGGTCGTAGAAATCGAGAACGGCGTCGAATTGACCGAGTTCGAAGTAGAAAAGCGCCCGATGCCACCACAGATGGTTGGCGAAGGCGTTGCAGCCGTCGAAATCCGCTCCCGTGCCGTCGATCCACGCGATGCCGTCGTGTTGACGCCCAGTCATCTCCATAACATGGGCCACCGCATGCGTCGCCCAGATGTCCGCCGGGTCGATGTCGACCGCGCGCCGGCCGCGCCGTTCGGCTTCGTCGTATGCGCCGCATTCCTCCAATGCGAAGGCCGACATGCCGATCACCTTGCCGTAGTCCGGCACCGATTCGTCCCAGTGCGGCGCGATCCGGGCCTGCACTTCGCGCATGCCAAGGCAATCGCCGAGATAGAAGTTCCAGTACTCGGAGAGCTTGAGCGCGAGTACGTCGCGCGGCCACTCGGTCAGGATCGCGTCCCAAACCGCAAGTGCATATGCCTGGTCGCCCGATGCCCAAGCGCCCAGCGCCTCGATATGCAATTCCTCGCGCCGGTTGCAGCCGCCCTTTTCGGCCGCCTCGCGCGCAGCATCGAGCGATGAGCGCGCCCGCCCGAGCAGTTTCCGACTTGCGAACAGCAGCATGAAATAGCCGCGCAGCACGTTTGCCAGGACGAAGGACGGGTCCGCTTCGAGCGTCGCCTTGAGATGGTCGCCCGTATCCATCCGGAGGCCGAGATAGGCGCCGACCGTGCGGTCGAAGCCCGCCACTGCCTCGTCGTTCGCGACCGTGATCTCAAGCCCCCGGCAATCCGTTCTCGTCGTCACCCGACCCCTCCCTTGTTTCTCGGGCAAGCTAGCACGGGGACGGACCGACAGAAATGCGGCGAAGCGCAGGCGGTTTCACTATGGTTGCCTCGAAGAAGGAAAGGATGAGGTCATGGACGGCTCATTGAGCCCGGCGCAGATCGAACTGCAAACCCGCGCGCGGGCGCTCGCCCGGGACCGCGTCGCGGCCCGCGCGGCCGAGATCGACGAGAGCCGGGAGTATCCCTGGGACACGGTGGACCTGCTCAGGGGCGCCGGCTTCATGGGTATGACGGTGCCCCGATCTCTTGGGGGCCAGGGGCTCGGTTTTCTCGATGCCTCCCTGGTCATCGAGGAGTTCGCGAAGGTCTGCGCGGTCACCGGACGCATCGTGGTGGAGTCCAACATGGGCGCCATCTCCGCGGTGCTTGCATACGGGACCGATGCGCAGAAGCGACAATGGGCGAACGGTGTGCTGAGCGGCGACAAGCCCGCGATCTGCATCACCGAGCCCGAAGCCGGGAGCGCCGCTTCCGAAATGACCACGCGCGCCGACCGCAAGGGTGACGGGTTCGTCCTCAACGGCCGCAAGCACTGGATTACGGGCGGCGGGGTCTCACGGCTCCATCTGGTCTTCGCCCGCGTGTACGACGAGGGCGGAGAAGAGGAAGGAATCGCCGGATTCATCGCTACGCGCGACGAAACCCCCGGCCTCGTCGTCGGGGAGCGCGAACGGACGATGGGACTTCGCGGCATTCCCGAGACCGAGATCCGTTTCGAGGACATGGCGGTGCCGGGCTCGGCCATGGTGGTTCCGCCGCGGGGATTGCGGAAGGGCTTCGCCGACCTGATGAACGCGTATAACAGCCAGCGCGTTGGCGCCGCGACGGTCGCGCTCGGAGTCGCCGCCGGCGCTTTCGACCACGCCCTCGATTACGCCAAGACGCGCGAGCAGTTCGGCCGTCCGATCTGCGAGTTCCAGGGTCTGCAATGGATGCTGGCCGACATGTCGATCGAGATCGAGTCCGCCCGCGCCATGATCCATCGCGCGGCGCGCTCGGCCGGAGACGGCTTCCCCGACATGCTCATGGCGGCCCAGGCGAAGGTGCTGTCGAGCGAGATGGCGATTCGCGTGACCAACGATGCGCTGCAAGTCTTCGGGGCCGCCGGCTATTCCCAGTCCCGTCCGCTGGAGCGCATGGTACGAGACGCGCGGATGTTCGCGATCGGCGGCGGGACCGCGCAAATCCTGCGAACGGTGGTGGCGAGCCGGCTGCTCGACAGGAGGCTGCCGCAAACCCGGGACGGGTACTCGAAGATAGCGGCCGCGGATACGGCCAAGACTTCCCGGCGCCGCAACCGAGAAGCCGCCGCACTCCGCCAGAACCTGAAGCGTCGCAAGTCTCAGAACAGGGCGAGAAACGCTGCCGGCGCCGACACCGGGCACGATCACGACGCTCCCGAGGCCCGATAGAGGCTGATTCTGGCACCGCGCAGCGCGGGCGGCTATACAACGCGCCCCATGACCGAACCGCTTTCTCCTTTCGACAGCTAACCGATGGACGCGATTCGACTTCGCGGCGGCAACAGGTTTTCCGGCACCATCCCGATTGCCGGGGCGAAGAACGCGGCCCTGCCCCTGATGGCAGCCTGCCTGTTGACCGACAAGCCGCTTCGTCTGGTCAATCTGCCGCGCGTAGCCGATATCGGTTCGATGAAGATCCTGCTTCGCACCCATGGGGTCGCGATCGGCGATGAAGACGCCGACGGCGAGGTGTCGTTCGACGCGTCGGGCGTGCGCGACACCACCGCACCCTACGACCTCGTGCGCCGCATGCGGGCATCGGTCCTGGTCCTGGGGCCGCTCGTTGCCCGTTTCGGACGCGCGCGGGTTTCCTTGCCGGGCGGCTGCGCGATCGGCACGCGGCCGATCGATCTGCATCTGGAAGCGCTTCGCCGACTCGGCGCCCGGATCGAGCTGACGGACGGCTATGTCGAAGCCAGCGCGCCTGCGCGGTTGACGGGCGCCGACTTCACCTTTCCGACCGTCTCCGTGGGCGCCACGGAAAACGCGTTGATGGGCGCGTGCCTTGCCCGCGGCGAATCGGTGCTGAGAAACGTCGCGCGCG
The DNA here is from genome assembly GCA_965202835.1 of Alphaproteobacteria bacterium. GTDB lineage: Bacteria > Pseudomonadota > Alphaproteobacteria > MPNO01 > MPNO01 > MPNO01. The sequence goes on from CBDBCA010000006.1 coordinate 1,559,198, forward strand.
AACCCGAGGTGGTCGATCTCGGGCATTGCCTGATCGCGATGGGAGCGAAGATCGAGGGGCTGGGAAGCGACATCCTTCACGTCCAGGGTGTCGAACGATTGGCCGGGGCGCGGCACGCGGTCATCGCCGACCGGATCGAAGCGGGTACCTACGCGATAGCGGCGTCGATGGCGGGCGGCGACGTCACCCTCGAAGGCGCGAACCCTGAGACGCTTCGGACGCTGCTCGACACGCTGACCGGCGCGGGAATCGAAATCGAGGAAAACGGAGATCTTCTCCGCGTAACCTCGCCCGGCCGCTCGACGGCCGGCTTGGACCTCGTCACCCAGCCCTATCCCGGGTTCCCGACCGATCTGCAAGCGCAGATAATGTCCCTGACAACGATCGCCTCCGGAGCGTCGCGGATCACCGAGACCATCTTCGAGAACCGCTTCATGCACGTTCCCGAACTCCTCCGGATGGGCGCGGACATCAGGGTCCGGGGCGCGACCGCGCTGATCCAGGGGGTCAACCGCCTCAAGGGCGCAGAGGTCATGGCGACCGATTTGCGCGCGTCGGTGTCGTTGATCCTCGCCGGGCTCGTCGCGGACGGGGAGACCGTCGTCAACCGCATCTACCATCTCGACCGCGGTTACGAATCGATCGAGTCCAAGCTCGCCGCCTGCGGCGCGGATATCGAACGAATAACGGTCCCGTCATGACCCGAAAACTCGTGCTCATCGCCCGCGACGCCGAAGATCTAGAAATCATTTCGTCGGTCCTCCAGGACGCCGTCGTACCGATCAACGAAATGGCTTTTGTCGAGGAGGAAAACCGGTTCGTGCTCATCGCCAGCCGGTTTTGTCGGGAGGGTGAGCAGGGCGCCGGGGAAATGGGAGATGGTGTGTTCGAGAGGGTCAATTGCGCGCTCCGCTTCGACCGGGTCAGCGCGGTCAAGCGGCGAAATCTCGACCCGGCCCGGTTGAGCGGAGTGCTGTCCCTGCTCGCCATCCGGCCGGAGGCGGAGTATATCGACCTGGTTTTTTCCGGCGGCGGAGCGATCCGACTGGTGACGGACGGGGTCGCCTGCCGGATCGACGATCTGGATCTGCGGTGGCCGACGCGGTTGAAGCCGCACCACCCGGAAGATTGAGGCGGGCCTGAAGTGGACACGAACAAGGTATTGGTGCTGGCGCTGCCGCGCGGCCGCATCCTCAGCGAGGTCATGCCTCTGCTCTCGCGCGTCGGGATCGTTCCCGGCGGCGGGTTCGACGAGAAGGACGAGCGCGCGCTGCAGTTCCCGACCAACGTGGAGAACTTCTCGATCATCCGGGTGCGCAGCTTCGACGTCGCGACCTTCGTTGCTTTCGGCGCGGCCCATTTCGGCATCGCCGGAAACGACGTCCTGATGGAATTCGACTACCCCGAAATCTACGCGCCGCTCGACCTCGGTGTCGGGAAGTGCAGGATGGCGGTGGCCGCGACCGCGGAACTTCTCGAAACCGAGAAGCCGGAGCGCTGGAGCCACGTCCGGGTCGCGACCAAGTATCCCTCGATCACCAAGCGCCATTTCGCCGCGCGGAACGTCCAGGCGGAATGCATCAAGCTCAACGGGGCGCTGGAACTCGCCCCCCGCCTCGGGCTGTGCCGCAGGGTGGTCGACCTCGTGTCGACAGGCGCGACGCTCAGGGCCAACGGGCTCGTCGAAGTCGAGACCATCGCGCACATCACCTCGCGCCTCGCGGTCAACCGCGCCGCGCTGAAGACCCGGTCGGAGGAGATCAACCACTGGATCGGCCGGTTCCGGGACGCCCTCGATGCCGGCTAGGCTGAACAGCGCGGACGCGGATTTCGCCGAAGCCTTCGATGCGCTGCTGGCGCGTCCCCGCGCCGCGCAGACCGACGTGGCCGGGGAGACGGCGCGCATCGTCGCGAACATTCGACAGAACGGCGACCGCGCGCTTCTGGAATACACCGCCAGACTGGACGGTTTCGAGGCGGAAAGCGTCGATGTCCTGAGGGTGCCGCCGAATGACATCGAAGCGGCGCGCCGGAATTGCCCGACCGATTTGATCGATGCCCTCGAAGAGGCGGAGACGCGCATCGCTGCCTTCCACGCCCGCCAGGTGCCGGAGCCGCTGTCCTACGTCGACGCGGCGGGCGTGCGCCTCGGGGCGCGTTGGACGCCGCTCGATGCCGTCGGGCTCTACGTCCCGGGGGGCACGGCAGCCTATCCAAGCTCGGTGCTGATGAACGCGATCCCGGCCCGGATTGCCGGCGTCGGGCGGATCGCGATGGCCGTACCCGCGCCCGGCGGCAGCGTGGCGCCCCTGGTGCTCGCCGCCGCGGCAATCGCCGGGGTGGAGGAGATCTGGCGGATCGGCGGCGCGCAGGCGATCGCGGCGCTGGCCTGGGGCACCGAGACCATCCGCCCGGTCGACAAGATCACCGGCCCCGGAAACGCCTGGGTGACGGAAGCGAAGCGCCAGGTGTTCGGAAAGGTGGGGATCGACCTGATTGCCGGGCCGTCGGAAATCCTGGTCGTCGCCGATACTGGGAACGACCCCGCCTGGATCGCCGCCGATCTGTTGTCGCAGGCCGAGCACGATACGGTGGCCCAAGCCATCCTGATCGCCGACGACGCGGGCTTCGCCGACGCGGTGGTGGAAGCGGCCGAGGCTCATCTTGCTACGCTGCCGCGTGCCGAAATCGCCCGCGCGAGCTGGGAGGATCGGGGGGCGGTCATTGTCGTGGATTCTCTCGACGAGGCACCGGCTCTGGTCGACCGGATCGCCCCGGAACATCTGGAGCTTGCGGTCGAGGATCCGGACGGTCTTTCGGAACGGGTACGTCATGCCGGCGCGATCTTTCTCGGGCGTCACACGCCCGAGGCGATAGGCGACTACGTTGCCGGCCCCAACCACGTGCTGCCGACCGCCGGAAGCGCGCGCTTCGCCTCGGGCCTCGGGGTGCTCGACTTCATGAAGCGGACCTCCATCGTGGGCTGCGACGAAACTTCGTTTTCCGCGATCGCCTCGGCCGCCGTCAGCCTGGCGCGCGCCGAGGGGCTCGACGCCCATGCACTGTCCCTGACCATCCGGACGAACGCGCCGACCGAAGGCTGAACCATGGCTTCCGACCGCGCACGCCGGCTCGAGAACATCGTGCTCGATGACGGTCCGGTGATCCGGCGCAGCCGGGAAGTGGAACGCGAACGCGAGGTCGCGGTCTTCGATCTCCTGGAGGCAAACGATTTCGCGCTCGTCGACGGACCGCCCGGCCCTTACTCGCTCACCATCGGCATCGAGGAAAACCGGCTCGTCTTCGACGTCTGCGATCCGGATCGCGCGCCGATCCAGCGGATCCGCCTGTCGCTTGCCCCGTTCCGCGGGGTCGTCCGGGACTATTTCACGCTCTGCGAGGCGTATTACGAGGCGATCAAGACCGCGAGCCTGTCGCGCATCGAGGCGATCGACATGGGCCGCCGCAGCCTGCACGACGAAGGGGCGGAGTTGCTCCGGGAACGGCTCGCCGACTCAATCGACATCGACGCGGACACCGCGCGCAGGCTGTTCACGCTCGTCTGCGTGCTGCACGTAAGGGGGTGATCCATGCGCCGGCGAGCCGTCCCCGAATCATGATCGGCAGCGTGCTGTTCGCGTGCAGCGAGAACGCACTGCGCTCTCCGATGGCCGAGGCGATCGCCAAACACCGTTTCGGCAGCCGGATCTACATCGATTCCGTTGGCGTTCGGGAGCGGGAGATCGACGCCTTCGTGGTCGAGGTTCTTGCCGAAATCGGGATCGACGCGTCGCGCCACGTCCCGAAACGGATGGACGACCTCCTCGATACGTCCTTCGACCTGATCGTCTCGCTGTCGCCCGAGGCGCATCACCGGTCGATCGAGCTGACAAGAACTTCGGCCGCCGAGGTCGAATACTGGAACACGCTCGATCCTTCCCTGGTGGAGGGCAACCGGGAGACCCGCCTCGACGCGTACCGCGCATTGCGGGATTTCCTGACCGAGCGGATCGACGCGCGGCTCGGGGAGGAGGATTCCCCTTCGTGATCGCGGCAACCAAGCCCGCCATTTTGCTTGACCGAACGACGGCAAGCCCGCATGACGGCCCGCGATGGCCGATAGGGACGCACCGTTGATCCTTGCCTCCGCCTCGCCGCGCCGGCTCGCTTTGTTGCGGCAGGCGGGCTACGAGCCCGATTCCATCGAACCGGCCGAAATCGACGAGACGCCGCATCCCGGAGAGCTTCCGCGCGCGCTCGCCCGGCGACTCGCAATGGAAAAGGCGCTCTCCTTCACCGAGCGCCGTCTTGGCGCTTGGATCCTCGCGGCGGATACGGTGGTCGCCTGCGGCCGCCGCATCCTGCCGAAACCCACCACGCCTGAGGTCGCGCGCGACTGTCTCGCCCTGCTTTCGGGGCGGCGCCACCGGGTATTCGGCAGCGTCCACGTCATCGACCCGGCGGGAAACGGGCGTTCGAAGGATGTCGTCACCACGGTCGCCTTCAAGCGGCTTACCCCTGACGAGATCGAGAGCTACGCCGCAGGCGGCGAGTGGCGGGACAAGGCCGGCGGCTATGCGATCCAGGGACGGGCGGGCGCCTTCGTCAGGTTCCTTGGCGGTTCCTATTTCAACGTGGTGGGCCTACCCTTGTACGAGACGGTGACCCTGCTGGAAGGCATGGGTCTGCGCCGTTCGGGAGAACGGAGCGTTGAGTGAGTCGCTGCTGATCGATGTGATGCCCGGCGAAATCCGCGCCGCTGCAGTGAAGGACGGGCGCGTCGTCGAGCTCTTCATCGAACGGCGCGGACACGAGAGCCTCGTCGGCAACGTCTATCTCGGCCGGGTGGAGCGCATTCTCGACGGCATGGATGCCGCCTTCGTGGATATCGGTATCGGTAAGTCGGGCTTTCTCGGTCTCGACGGCGCACGCACGGGCGATCCCCGGCCTCGCGACGCAGACGACAGGATCGGCGACTACATCGTGGAGGGCGAAGCCGTCCGCGTGCAGGTCTCCAAGGACGCGGCGGGCCGAAAGGGCGCACAACTCAGCCGGCGGATCGCCGTCGCCGGACGCCATCTCGTTTATACGCCGACCCAGAACCGGATCGCGGTGTCCCGCCAGATCGCGAACACCGACGAGCGCTCCCGCCTGGAGGCCCTGGTCGGGGACGCCTCCGAACCCAAGGAAGGTTTCATCGTACGGACCGTCGCGGAAGGCGCCGTCGGCGACGAACTCACGGACGACGCCGCCTATCTGCGCCGCCTGTGGTCGGAGATCGATGCCAGGGGCACGGCCGCGTCCCCGCCCGCATTGCTCCACCAGGAGCCGCCGCCTCTGCTCCGCCTGTTTCGCGACCGGGTAAGCGACACGACGGAGGAGATCGTCATCGACTCGCCGGGCGGCTTCGCGGCGGCGCGCGACTATTGCGGGCGATTCATGCCGAAGCTGAAGGACCGCCTGCGGCTTCACGCCGGCCCGGAGCACGTTTTCGCCGCCGCCGAGGTGGAGGAGGAAATCGAGCGTGCCCTCCGCCCCCGTGTCGACCTGCCCTCGGGCGGAGAACTGATGATCGAGACGACGGAGGCCCTCACCGCCGTGGACGTGAACTCCGGTCGGTATACCGGAAGCGAACGTCTCGAAGACACCGCGGCGCGTACCAACCTGGAGGCGGCCGAAGAAGCGGCGCGCCAGCTTCGCTTGAGAAATATCGGCGGGCTCATCCTGATCGACTTCATCCACATGGCCGAAGAGGGGAACTGGGGACGGGTTCTCAAAACGCTGGGCAACGCGCTTTCCGGGGACCGGAGCAGCGTCCGCCTGATCGGACGAACCGGAGCGGGGCTGGTCGAAATCACGCGCCGGCGGCAACGCGAGTCTCTCCAATCCATGCTGACAGAGCCCTGCGAGCATTGCGTCGGCGGCCGGGTGAGCACGCCGCATTCGGTAGCGCTCGACATCATGCGTGCCTTGAAGCGGGAAGCGCGCAAGGCACGACCTGGGCCCATCGTCGTCACCGCGTCCGGCGACGTGGTGGACGTGATGGAGGGCGAGGCCGCGCCGGCGATGTCGGAGCTGGCGACGATCCTCGGCCGGCGAATCGCCCTGGAGCGCGGGCCCTCCTACGGACGCGAGACTTTCGATATCGTGGCCGGCGCGGAGTAACCGCAAGGGAGCCCGGTCGATCCCGCAATCCAGGCCTCAACCCTGCCCCATCTGCGGCGAGCCCCAGGAGGCCGAGCACCGCCCGTTCTGCTCGCCCCGCTGCCGCGAGATCGACCTCGGCCGCTGGTTTTCCGGCGCCTACGCGGTGCCCGCGGTCGAGCTGCCCGACGACCTGGAAGAGGACGATTTCGACGCCTGACCACCATCTGGACAGGCTCCCACCTTCTCCTCTATAAGCGGCCTTCCTCAGGTGCCCAGGTAGCTCAGTTGGTAGAGCACATGACTGAAAATCATGGTGTCGGTAGTTCGATTCTACCCCTGGGCACCACTCTCCTCTGAACCGATTCCGATAGACGCGCGATCGGCGGTTAAATCGGCTCCAGCCGGGGCGGGGCGGCCCGGGTGCCGGATCCGCGCGTGGGCATCATCGGGATCGCGAAGCCCTGCTGATGGCCGGCCCGGATGATGACCGTAAACTTCCAGAGCGCGCCGCCGGCGACGGCGAGGATACCGCCGAGGCCGATCGCCCACGCCGATAGCGGGCCGGCGATGAAGAGCCCCAGCAGGCAGAGGAACACCGGCGCGACGTGGCCGAAGATCGTCACGACGGGCGCCACCGCGTCCAGCTCCGCGCGGGCGAGCGGACCGATACCCTCGGCGGCGGCGGTCTTGCGATAGCGGTGCCAGAGAATGCCGGTTGCGAGAGAGAGCGCCGCGATCGTCCAGGCCACGGCCCCGACCGCACCTGTGCCCATCGCCTTCATCAGGAACGCGAGGAGGCCGGCGCCTTCCAGAACTCCGCTGACCCCAATCAGCCAGGGGATCAACGGCGCGCGCCAGGCCGGTATCCCCTTGCCGGCAAAGAGGAGCCGCGCCTGGCAGTAGAGGAAGGCCGCTCCGCCGAGCGCGACGACGGCGTGTAACACCGGATGCGGCCACAGGACATCCGCCGCGAGAACGGGGTAGATGACGGCGACCGCGTAGGTCTCGCGCGTCATCCAGGAGCTTTGCGGGCGCAACAGCACGTAAAGGAAGCGCAGCTTGCGGCCGATTTCGAGAAATACGAAGAACAACCCCGCCGCCATCAAAGCCGCGGCGACGAGATAGGTTTCGATCAGCGCTCCTGCTCCCAGCCAGCCGAACGCGGAGGCGAGGCCCGCCACCGCCATCATGCCGCCGGAGAGCCCGCCCAGCGTGAAGTTCATCGCGGCGCGGGTGTCCCAGAAAGTCTGGCGCTCGCCGACCAGCGCGTTTTCCGGGTTGCCCATCGCGGCATCGCCGGTATCCGCCGCCTCCGCCTCCCGTCCGGGCGTGGCGTTGGGCACGTCGTAGAGATAGCGGATCTGCGGATCGGTCCCCAGCTCGGCATGCATCTGGAAGTTCGCGTTGTCGTCCGCAAGCCGGGAAACGTTGCTGTCGGGGTCCGCAAAATCGCCGAAATGGAGCGCCTGGGCAATGCAGGAGGCGGCGCAGGCCGGCGTGTATTCGAGATCGACGCCGGGGACCTTTCCGAGCGTCGTGGCCTCGTCCACCCGTTCGACGCAGAACGTACACTTGTTGGCGACGCCGTCACGCTCGCCATGCGCAACATGCGTCTCCTGCGCCGTCGGCTCATCGTAATACCAGCCCGTGTCGTGGGCGATGGTCCGCGCCTGGTAGGGGCAGGCGACGGCGCAATACCCGCAGCCGATGCAGGTGTCGTAGTCCATCGTCACCAGCCCGTCGGCCCGCTGGCGGGTCGCTCCCGTCGGACACACGGGGACGCAGGGCGGCTCGGCGCAGTGCTGGCAGCCGGTGACCAGAAACAGGCGCTCGACGTCGGGATACGTGCCGCGCTCGACGTCCAGCACGCGCCGCCACTGCATGCCCGGCGGGGTGTCGTTGGCGTGCTTGCAGGCGATCGCGCAGGTCTGGCAGCCGACGCAGCGGTTGAGGTCGACCACCATGCCGTAGCGCGGCTGGGCTTCGTTCATGTCTTCACCGTCAGCCGGTATCGCGGCTGACCCGCACCCTGGCGAGGTCGGCGCCGCTCCCGGTCGCGTCGGTCAGGCTGAGCGCCAGCGAGGTGACGGAGTTGAGGCTCGCAAGCCCGAGATCCTTGGCGAACGGCGTCGCCCAGTGGTCGAACTGGCCGATCATCAGGATGGTGTCCGGGCGGATGCCCTCGCGCAGCACGGCGCGGCCCCGCGTGACGCCGGTCGGCGATTCGATCGTGACCGGATCGCCTTCGCCGATGCCGAGTTCGCGCGCCGTGGCGCGGTTGAGAATCACGCCCTTGTGGCCGGAGATGTTGTTGGCGATCTCGTTGATCAGCGGGATTCCGACATTGGCGCCCCAGGAGTACTGCATGGAGCGCGCCGTCAGCGCCCATAGCGGATAGGCGTCGGGGTCCTTGCCCACCTCGCTCGCATAATTCGCCCAGATATCGGGGAAGGGCTTGTAGCCGGGCAGCGGCTCGTATTCGTCGAGCTGGCGATCCCACCAGTTGACGCCGATCTCGTGCAGCCGCTCGGCGAGCTCGGCGCCGTGGCGCATCAGCCGTTCCTGATAGGGCATCTCGAAGCGGAGCCCCTGTTCCTTGAGCGTCGGGTAGAGATACCAGTCGAGCTGCGGGAACGGCCGCAGCATGAAGCCGTTGTCGCGGAACCACTCGATTCCGTGCACCTCTTCGCCGTCCGTGAGTGTGTGGCTCGCCGCCTTCGCCACCGAGTCCCAGATCTCCTCCACCCCGTGCGGCTCGCTCACGTCGAGGCTGAAATCGTAGCCCGCCTTGTCATCGGCGAGCCTCGCGCCGGCGGCGCCCCGGTTGATCGCCGCGTTGTAGCTCTCGAGGATGCCGACGCGCCGGGCGAGCTCGGTGGCGATTTCGGTGATGTCCCTGCAATCGACCACCGGGTCGGCGACCGGCTGGCGTACCGCCCAGCCCTGGTGCTTCCAGAACTGCTCGGTGAACTTGGTCGAGCCGATCTGGATGAGCTGCAGGCTCTCCAGGTCGGTCGCCTCGGGCAGCAGGATGTCGGCCATGTGGTTGGTCTCGTCCCGCGTGTAGGCGAAAGAGACCGTGAAGGGGAACTCGGCGATGCGCTCGGCCACCTCGGGCGCGTTCCAGGACGAAATCGCCGGGTTGGTGCGATAGTTGATCCACATCGCCGGCTTGGCCTGCTCGGGCCAGCTCTCGGGCAGCTTCTTCTGAAAGAGCCAAGGCAGATGCGCCGGGCCCAGCGCGGGCGACCAGGCCGAGTCGGCGGCGAGCGGAACCAGGGTTTTGTATGCGTTGCGGATATGGGGTCTGGCCGACCACTCATCCCTGGTCGTCGGGTTGAACGGGTAGTCCATGATCCCGTCGCCCTTCGACCGGACCGTGAGGTGGCGGTTGTATGCCGGCCGGTTGAGCTTGACTGCGGTCCCGAGCGTTCCCCCCGGCACTTCGAGCGCGCCGACCAGCGCCGCCAGCAGCGTCCGCGCCCAGCAGGTCTGGTAGCCGCCCCAGCCGTTGTTCACCCCCTTGCCGAGCATCACCGCGACCGGACGGAAGGGCAGCGTCTTGCCCTCGATCTCGATGGTTTCGCCGACCAAAGCGTGGGCCAGGTATTCGTCGGCCACGCGGCGGATACGATCGGCCGGCACGTCGCATTCGGCCTCCGCCCATTCCGGCGTGAAGCCCCGGACATGGTCGAGCAGGAGCTGGAAGGCGGGCCTGGTCTCGGCCTCCTCGTGCGTCCACACCGCTCCGTCAGGACCCTTTTCGATGCCTGAGGCGCGGTGTTCGCCCTCTAATGCAGGCTCGGCGATCTCGGCATCGAAGGGCTTCGTCAGACCGTCGGCGAGGTCGAGGATCAGTGGTTTCTCAGTCTCGGGATCACGCAGATAATATCCATTTGGACCAACAAGATAGGGCGAAGTCGTGTCGTTCGAGATGAAGTCTACGTCGCAGACTTCGCGCCAGTCGCGCTCGATCAGGATGCGGTGGATCAGGGCGAACAGGAAGGCCGCGTCGGTCTTCGGCTTGATCGGCAGCCATTCGGCCGAAAGCGCGCCGGTGATCGATAGATGCGGCTCGACCTGGACGCGCTTCAGGCCGCGCACCCGCGCATCGGCCTGGCGCCAGACCCCGGCGACCCCGCCCGAGGCCTCGACATTGTTGCCGCAGTTGATGACGTAGTTGCAGTACGGCGTGTCGGGCGAGACGATGAAGGCGCGGTGCCAGAGCTCGCCGTAGAGATGCTCCGAGTGGTAGCACTTCACCCCCTGCCCGCCTCCGAAGCCCTGATCGATCGGCCCCCAGGCCGACATGAAGGCGGGGAAGGTGCCCATGTACTGGGTCGGCGTGCCGCCGCCGCCGAAGCTCGTGGCGAGCCTGGGCAGCCCCTGCTCGTCGACCACGCCCTGTTCGCGGATCTCCCGCATCTTCGCGGCCACGATGTCGAGCGCCTCGTCCCAGGAGATCGGCACGAAACCCGGATCCTCGTCCCGCCCCTTTCTCGGGTTGGTCCGCTTCATCGGCTGCGAGACGCGGTTCGGGTTGTAGGTCTTCTGGATCAGCCCGTAGGCCTTGACGCAGACCCGCCCGCCGCCGGGGTGCCGGTCGGCGATGTCGTAGTTGGACTCGATGCGGGTCGCGATGCCGTCCTCGACCTCGACCTTGAGCAGGTCCGGCCCGGCGACGCACTGGTAGCAATAGACCGGGATCTTCTTCTTTTCGGCGATCTTCCGCGCGGTCCTCGCCATGCCGGACTCCGTTCGAATTCTCGGGGATCTGCCTCAGAGGAAGGTGAGCCCGCCGTCGGGCTGAAGGTTCTGGCCCGAGATGTAGCTCGCCTCCTCGGAGCACAGGAACAGCATCGACTTGGCGAGATCGTGGATCGTCCCCTGGCGCTTGATGGACTGCCGCTCGGTGTATTCCTTGAACCGCTCGCGCGGCACCGACGGACGCTCGACCTCGGTCTGCATCACGCCCGGCCAGAAGGTGTTCACAGTGATGTTCCACGGGCCGAGCTCGCGCGCCATCGACCGAGTCATGCCGACCATCGCGGACTTCGTGGTGATGTAGTGGAGATAGTTGGGCAGCCCCATCACGAAGGTCGCCGAGGACACGTTGACGATGCGGCCCCACTTGGCCTCCTGCATCGCCGGCACCACGGCGCGGGCACAGAAGAACGAGCCGGTGATGTTGACGTCGACCGCGCTCTTCCACTCGTCTACCGGCAGCTCCCAGAACGGCGCCATGGTGATCCGCGAGAACACCGCGGCATTGTTGATCAGGCAGTCGATGCGGCCGTACTCGGCGAGAGTCTTCTCGGCCATGTTCATCGCGGAGTCGAGATCGGCGACATCGGTTTGAATGGCGAGCGCCCTGCCCTGCTTGGCACGCACCTCGTCGGCCACCCGCTCGCCCGCCTCGCCGTTGAGTTCGGCGATCACGGGAATCGCGCCCTGGGCCGCGAAGTAGTGGGCATAGCCCCGCCCGATGCCCTGGCCGCCGCCGGTGATGATGACTACCCGGTCCTTCAGGCTGTCATAGGTCGCGCTCTTGTCGACTTCGATCTCGTCGTAGCTGATGTGGCCGATCTCGGTCATCTTTCCCTCTCGGTTTTGCCCGCGCGACTATCGCGCAAAGCCCCGCGCGGCGCTAGCCGATGACGCCCGCCTCGCGCAACGCCCCGATCTCTCCGTCCTCGCAGCCGAGGACCTCGCGCAGGACTTCCTCGGTGTGCTCGCCGAGCAGCGGGGGCGCACGGCGTATCGCGGCGGGCGTGCCCGACAGCCTGAGCGGGGTCGAGATCAGCCTCGCGGGCGCGCCGTCGATCGCCGGGTGCGGCACCTCGGCCACCATGCCGCGCGCCTTGACGTGGGGATCCTCGAACACCCGGTCGAGCCGGTTGATCGGGCCGCAGCCGATCCCCTCGGCCTCAAGCGCCGCCAGCCAGTCCGCGCTCGTCCGCGCCGCGAAGACCGGGCGCAGCTCGGCTATGCACGCCTCCCGATTGCGCACCCGTCCGTCATTGGTCGCGAACCGGGCGTCTTCGCAAAGGTCGGTCCGGTCGACCATCTCGCAGAATCGGCGGAACTGCCCGTCATTGCCGATCGCCACCACGATATGGCCGTCGGCGGTCGCGAATACCTGGTAGGGCACGATATTCGGATGGGCGTTGCCGAGCCGCCCGAGATCGCCCGAATAGAGGTAATTCATGCCCGCGTTGACCAGCCACGCGACCTGGGTATCGAGCATTCCGATGTCGATGTATTGCCCCTCGCCGGTCAGCGCCGCGTGGCGCAGGGCGGCGTTGACCGCGACGGCGGCGAACATGCCGGACATGATGTCGGCGATGGGGACCCCCACCTTCTGCGGCTCGCCGTCGGGCTCGCCGGTGATCGACATGATCCCGCCCATCGCCTGGACCAGGAAGTCGTAGCCGGGACGCTCGGCATAGGGCCCGGTCTGCCCGAAGCCAGTGATCGAGCAGTAAACGAGGCGCGGGTTCGCCTCCTTGAGATCGGCGTATCCGAGACCGTAGCGGGCGAGATTGCCGGTCTTGAAGTTCTCCACCAGGACGTCGGCGTCTGCCGCCAGACGGCGCACCACCGCCTGCCCTTCGGGCTTCGAGATATCGAGCGCCAATGACCTCTTGTTGCGGTTGGCGCTCATGAAATAGGCGCTCTCGGCGGTGTCGTTCCCGTCCGCGTCCTTGAGGAAGGGAGGCGCGAATTTGCGCGTGTCGTCGCCCGAGCCCGGGCGCTCGATCTTGATCACGTCGGCGCCGAGATCGCCCAGGATCTGCGTGCAATAGGGTCCGGCCAGCACGCGGGTCAGGTCGACCACCCGCACCCCGGCCAGCGGGCCTTCGGTTCGGCTCATCTGAAACTCCGGATCGGGGGACCTATCTAGCGCATAACCCGCCCTGGCGGAACCGTTCCGCCGGCGTCAGACGCTGTCGAACTCGGCGGCGAAGGTGGCGGAGAGAAGGTCGGCGAACCGCGCGGCGGCGATGGGCAGCACGCGGCCCCTGAGCTGGCCCATGTGGAGCAGGCAGGGCGGGATGTCGCGCGGGTCGACCGGCCGGCTCGCCAGGTCCGGCCGCGCGGCGGCATCGGGAACGCCGACCGGTATCTGGAACGAGACGATGTCCGAACCGGCCGCGTAGTTGAGGAGAAACTCGTAGCTGTCGGACTCGACGGCGGGCGCAAGCTGCGCACCGGCCGTCGATGCGACGCTTTCCAACAGGAAGCGCAGCCCGTCGGGCGCGGCCGGCAGGGCGAGCGGATAGTTGAGGCATTCGCCCAGCCGCACGACCTCGTGCGCGGCCAGCGGATGGTCCTTCGCCATCACGCAGTGCACCGGCTGGCGGATCGACATCGCGGTCTGAAACTCGGCCGACCGCGACGGTTCGAAGACCAGGGCAAGGTCGGCGGCGTAGTCGGCGAGAGCGCGCTCGGCGGCCTCGCGGTCGCGGACCAGCACGTTGAACGTCACCGCCGGGTGCTCCCCGCGATAGACCTCGATCTGGCGGGGCAGGAAATGCGGCATCAGCGCCTGCGCGCAGGCGATCGAGACATGGCCCCGGCGCACGCCCGACAAGTCCGCGATCTGCGAGCGCACCCGCGCCATGTCCGACATCTGGTTGCGGATGTGGTGCAGCAGGATCTCGCCGGCCGTGTTGAGCCGGACTCCGCGCGGCAGCCGCTCGAAGATCGGCACGCCCAGCTCGTCCTCGAGCGACAGGATACGCCGGTTGAGCGCGGATGCGGTGATCGCGAGCACGTCGGCGGCGCGGCGGATCGAACCGGCCTTTGCGACCTCTTCCACATAGCGCAGCGGCGTCAGGTGTCTCATGGGGATCGACCTCGGATATGTACGATTTCTTGCATCGCTTCTGTGAAAAACTAACAGCAGATCGCGACACCGGCCACGGCTGCATTTCGCGCCGCCGCGCCAGGCTATCCAGCCGGAGAACGAAGATGAAAAAGAACCTGCCCCCGTGGGGCGCCGGCGTCGTGGCCGGCGCGCTCGCCGAACGGATCAAGGTCTGGCCCTTCCTGGTCTTCGTGGTCGTGCTGACCGGCGTGGTCTATCCGGCGATCGGGGTCTGGACCTGGGGCTCGGGCTGGCTCGCCGAGATGGGATTCTCGGATTTCGCCGGCTCCACCATCGTCCATTCGACCGGCGGCTGGGCGGCGCTCGCGGGCGCGCTGATCCTCGGCGCGCGCAAGGGCAAGTACGGCCCGAACGGACGGATCAACCCGCTGCCCGGCGCCAACATTCCTCTGGCGACGCTCGGCACCTTCGTGCTCTGGCTCGTATGGTTCGGCTTCAACGGCGGCTCGCAGCTCGCGCTCGGCTCGGCGCTCGACGCGGCCGCGATGGCGATCGTCTTCGTCAACACCAACCTCGCCGCGGCCGCCGGGGTCGTGGCGGCGATGGCGCTGACCCAGATCCTCTACCGGAAGATCGACCTCACGCTCACCCTCAACGGGGCGATCGGCGGCCTGGTGGCGATCACCGCGGGGCCGGACCTCCAGAACCATCTGCTGGCGATCATCGTCGGCGGGATCGGAGGCGTGCTGGTGGTGTTCGCCGTTCCCCTGCTCGACAAGCTCAGGATCGACGACGTGGTGGGCGCGATCCCCGCCCATCTGGTCGCCGGGATCTGGGGTGCGCTGGCGGTGGGAATCTTCGGCTCGGGCGACTTCCTGGTGCAGGCGATCGGCGTCGTCGCGGTGGGCGCCTTCGTGATGGCCGTTTCGGCCCTCGTCTGGTTCGCCATCCGCGCGATCATGGGGCTGCGGATCGACGAAGAGGGCGAACGCCTGGGGCTCGACCAGACCGAGCTCGGCATCGAGGCCTATGCCGAGTTCGGCAAGGGTTCCCAGTCGATCGCGTAGTCCGAGAGCCCGCGCCGGCGGTCACGCCGCGGCGTCGAGGAAGCCGGCGGCGATGTCTTGGAAGACGCCCGCGCCGTAGGCGTAGCAGGCGGTCCCGACCTGGACGCCGGCGGCGCCGGCCGAGATGTAATCGACCACGTCGCGGCCGTCGAATACGCCGCCCACCCCGGTAATCGAGATACGTCCGGGCAAGAGCGTGCGAAGCTGCTTGACGTGGCCGAGCGCGACCGGCTTCAGCGGCCGCCCGCCGAGTCCGGCCAGCCCGTTGCCGCCCATCGCCTGACGTCCGCCGTCGTCGAAGGCGAATGCGTTGGGAATCGTGTTGACGGCGACGACCTCCCCGATCCGGCCCGATTCGACGACGATCCCGGCGAGGCGCTTGAGCAGCATCGGATCGGAGGGCGCGAGCTTGATCGCGAGCGCCGTGTGCCGGGGAGCGAGATCGCCGGCCATCCGGCAGATGGTCTCGGTCAGCTCGGGATCCAGCGCGAAGACCGGCTTCTGGTCGACCCCGTCCCACACATTGGGGCAGCTCAGGTTGATCTCGATGGTGTCGATGTCGCATCCCGAGAGCCCGGCGACCAGCACCCGGTAATCCTCCACCGAGAACCCGGCGACGCTGACCCGGAGGCGCTTGCCCGACGCGTGCACGCGCTCAGCGATACCGGACATCTGCGCGCGGTACCACCGGAGTCCGGGGTTGGGAAGGCCGAGCGCGTTAAGCGAGGCGCCGGTCGCGTCGTCGATCCAGAACGTGTTGCCGGAATTCCCCTCGCGCGGCAAGGCGGTCACCGAGCCCAGATTCACCTCGGTGATCGGGGCCGCGCAGAACCTCCCGACATCGTCGAGCGTCTTGCACATCCCCGCCGCGTTCATGAATTTCAGGTCATCCACGGCATGTCCTCCGATCCGGTCCCCTCACGCATAGGCGCGTTCCTCGTTGCGGGTGCCGGGCGCGGCGGCCGGCGGCACGAGCTCGCCGAACACCCAGAGCAGGATCGCCATGCGCACGAAGAGGCCGTTCCGCGCCTGTTCGAAGTATCGCGCCTGCGGCAGCCGGTCGATCGCCTCGGGCAGTTCCCGGTTGCGCGGCAGCGGGTGCAGCACGATGGCGTCCCGGCGGAGCGAGGAGGCGAGCGTTTCGGTCAGCGCGTACGAGCCGCCGCCCGCCGCGACGTCGTGGCGCTCGCTCTGGGTCCGGGTCATGTAGATCACGTCCGACTCGGCGACCACCGCCGCGCTCAGCGCGTCGTGCCGCGCGACGGGCAGGCCGCAATCGAGGACCGGCCCCTCGACGGACTCCGGGATCTGCATGACTTCGGGAGCGACGAAGTTGATCTTGCCGGCGAAACCGGACGACGTGCCCTCCAGTTCGGCCGCGAGATAGGCGAGCGAATGCACCGTCCGGCCCTTCAGCAGGTCGCCGACGAAGGTGACGGTGAGGTCGCGCCGCCCGGGAAACCGCTCGGCGATGGTGAACAAATCGAGCAGCGCCTGGGTCGGATGCTCGCCGTCGCCGTCGCCCGCGTTGATCACCGGCACGTCGCTCACCGCCGCCGCGCGCGCCGCCGCCCCCTTCTCCTTGTGGCGCAGCACGATCACGTCGCCGTAACCGCTTTCGATACGAATCGAGTCCTCGAGCGATTCGCCCTTGATCGCCGACGAGAACTCGGCCGCGTTCTCGGTGGTGATGACCTTGCCGCCGAGCCTCGCCATCGCGGCCTCGAAGGAATGCCGCGTCCGGGTCGAGGCTTCGTAGAACAGCGAGATCATCACGTGGTCGCGCAGCGCGTTCCAGTGCGGCGACCAGCGCACCCGCGCGCCCCTTCCCCGGCCGGCATGCTGGCGCTTGGAAGCGGCGGCGGATTGAAATACGGATTCGAGAAAGCTCGGGGTGAAATCGCGTACGGTGACGACGTGGCGGAGCATCTCGATGCGCGGCGTCCCTCGGTCGGCGATCCGGAAGGTAGGGCCGACACGGCGAATCGCCAAGATGTAGTGGCGAGAATACGCGTTGCCACAAGATGTCGAGGAAAGAAGGGGACAATCCGGGCGTGGGTTTCTGCTAACCTGTCTCCGGCTTCGCCACCGGGGACAGTCCATGCCCGTTCCAACGACCTGCTGGGAATGCAGCACGCGCTGCGGCGCGCTGGTGACGCTGGAGGACGGCGCGGTCGCGAAGGTCGGCCCCAACCCCGACCATCCGGGATCCAAGGGCGCGTTCTGCGTCAAGGGCATAAGGGGGATGCCCGAGCTCACCTCGCACCCCGACCGGCTGATCCGGCCGATGCGGAGGCGCGGCGGGCGCGGCGCGGGCGATTGGGAAGAGATCGGCTGGGATGCCGCGCTCGACACCGTCGTCGACCGCCTGCTGGAGGTGCGCGGGAAGCACGGCCCGCTTTCGCTGATCGGCGCGGTCTCCTCGGCCTATTTCAGCCGCGGCGCGATGGTCGCGTTGCTGATGCGCGCGCTGGGCTCGCCCAACTGGCTGATGAACCAGGATCTGTGCGGCGGCTGCCGGGCGCTGAGCGACAAGCTGACCGGGCTCGCGGCGGTGAGCGGCGAGGACATCGACAACACGCGCTGCGCGCTGATCGTCGGGCGCAACCCGTCCGCCGCCGACGCCGCGCAGTGGCAGGCGCTCAAGCGCGCGAGGGCGAAGGGCGCGCGCACGGTGGTCATCGACCCCGCGCGGACCCCGGCGGCGAAGAACGCCGATCTCTGGCTCCGCCCGCGTCCCGGCACCGACGCGGCGGTCGCGCTCGGCATGGTGAACGTGACGATCGCCGAGGGGCTCCACGACGCCGATTTCGTCGACCGCTGGTGCCACGGCTTCGACGCGCTGAAGGAACGCGCCGCGCTCTACACGCCCGCCGAGGCCGCGCGGCTCTCCGGCGTTCCGGCCGAAGACATCGTGAAGGCCGCGCGCATGTACGGCGACGGTCCGTCGACTTTCGTCAGCGGGCACGGAATCGACGCGTTCTCGGCCGGCGTCCAGACCTTCCGCGCGTTCCATGCCCTGGTCGCGATCAGCGGCAATCTCGACCGCGTGGGCGGCAATATCCGGGTCAAACGGCCAAGCGGCTTCCGCAACTATATCGAGCTGCTGCACGACCCCGCCTTCCGCCTGCCGCCGGAGGTCGAGGCGGAGACCATCGGACGCGAAGAGTTCCCGCTCTGGGCCGGGCCGGAGGGCTGGCAGACCGCCTGCCACAACCCGACCGCCATCGAGGCGATCCTGACCGGCAAACCCTACCCGGTGCGCGCGATGTATCTCAGCGGGGTCAATATCGCCGTTACCTACCCCGACACCAGGAAGACCGTCGAGGCGCTGCGCTCGCTCGACTTCCTCTGCGTCGTAAGCCACTCGATGACGCCCACGGCCGCACTCGCCGACATCGTTCTCCCCAAGACCACCGGGCTCGAGGAGGAGGAAATCTCGCTCGACCTGTCCGGGCCCTGCATCAGCTATACGCGCCCGGTCATCGCCGCCCGGGGCGAGGCGCGGTCGGACTTCGAGACCGCCACCGACCTCGCCGACCGGCTGGAGGCGCGCGGTATCGCGGCGCGGAAGTTCCTGCCCTGGCGAACCAAGCGGGAATTCAATGCCTTCCTGCTGGGCGACAACGAGGTTTCATTCGACGAGCTGGAGGAAAAGGGGTTCGCGCGCTTCCCCTACGCGCTCGGGAATTTCGAGGAGGCCGGGTTCCGCACGCCGACCGGCAGGATCGAGCTCTATTCGGAAACCCTCGCCCGGCTCGGCCTCGACCCGCTGCCCGATTTCGTGCCGCCCCGCGCGGAGAGCGTCGCGCCGGAAGTCCGCGAGGATTACCCGCTGATCCTGCTCACCGGCGCGCGCGAGAAGGCCTACCACCACTCGCGCTACCGCGACCAGGCCTGGGCGCGCAAGGTCTCGCCCTACCCCCGCCTCCAGGTGAATCCCGAGACCGCTTCGGCCCTCGACCTCGCGACCGACGACTGGGTGGAGGTGGAGACGCCGGACGTCGAGGGGGCGTGCAAGCTCCGCGTCTCGGTGACCGAGGACACCGCGCCCGGCGTGGTGCGGACCGGCATGGGCTGGTGGCTGCCCGAAGCGCCGGGGCCGGATTTCGGCGCCTACTCGGTCAACATCAACGCCGCGATGTCCTACGGAGGGCCGTGGGACCCGGTAACCGGCTCGGCGGATACGCGGGGGCTGCTCTGCCGCATCCGCCCGCTACCCGACGGCACGGCGCCGCCGATCGCATGACCGGACGCTTAGAAGCGAAGCTGGCGGAGATGGGGCTCGAACTGCCCGAGCCCTTCGCATACCCGAGCGCCAACCGGACGGGCTGCGTGCGGACGGGACACCTCCTGTTCGTCTCCGGCCACCCGCCGCCCGCCTCGCTCGGCGCTGCGATGCGGGGCAAGGTCGATGCCGAGGTTTCCGAAGCGGAGGCCTACGACACGGCCAGGAAGACCGCGCTCAACATCCTCGCCTCCGTCGAACGGCATCTGGGCTCGCTCGACCGGGTGCGCCGGGTGGTCAAGGTCAACGGCTACGTCAACTCGTCCCCCGGCTTCGAACGCCAGTTCGCGGTGATCGACGGCGCGTCCGACCTCTTATACGCGCTGTTCCCCGAAGCCCACGCCCGCACCGCAATCGGCGTCGCCGAACTCCCGCGCGGCTTCCCCATCGAGATCGAGGCGGTCTTCGAGATCGAATAGCGCGCTTCGATAGCCGAACGTTGAGCAACCGGATAGAAGGGTAACACTACGGACCGGTTACATGGGTAACAGTGTTCGCGGTTTGTTTGGCATTCGCGCGGCCCGGCCGGGCCGCGCGAATGCGATGGAGTTTTCCGGTCCCACGGTCGACGATGCCGAGATCGATGTCGGCGAAGCGGACGATCCAGTGACCGCTTTCGGTCTCGGCGACGCCGACGGTCTCGCCGGCCAGCGGCTCGCCGACGAACACCAGGTCGCCGCCCCACTTGATCGAGCCGTCCGTGCGCACCCGGCGCACCGCGTGGAAGGCATCGTACCAGGGCTCCTCGAGCCGCTCGGGGCAAGGTCTGGGCGAGGGCCGGTAGAAGGCGGCGGGCGGGAGCTGGCCGAGCGCCTCGTGCGGCCGGTTGGCGTTGAAGTCCTCGCGGAAGCGGTCGAAGCGGGCCTGCTGACACGCCGGGCTGGCCGCCGGCGGCCTGGCGGTCTCCGCCTTCAGGGTCCGGTGCATGCGCTCGTGGCGGGCGTTCTGCTGCGGCCGGCCCGGCTCGATCCGCTCCACCGCGATGCCCGCCTTGACCCAGCCCACCGACAGCCGCGACAGACCGCCCGCGCCGGTTCCCGCGAACGGCGGCCCGTTGTCCGAGCGGATCGCCGCGGGCAGGCCGTGGCGCGCGAACAGCTCCGCCACCGCCGCGCCGACCTCCTCGGTGCGCGGCGGAACGATCACGCAGGCCAGCAGGTAACGGCTGTAAGCATCCGTCACCGTCAGCGGATCGCAGCGCGCCCCGTCGCGGGTGCGGAACCAGCCCTTGAAGTCGATGCACCACACATCGTTGGGCGCCTCGGCGGGGCGCAGCCTCCGGCCGGGCGCGGCGACCCGGCGGCGGCGGCGCGGCGAACCCACCAGACCTTCCGCGCGCAACAGATCCCCCATCGTGCTCGCCGCCGGCCACGCAACATCGGGGCGGGAGCGCATCAGAACCGCGCGCAGCTTGCGCGGACCCCAGTGCGGGCGCTCGACCCGCAGCGCCACGATCGCATCCGCCACCTCCGGCGCCATCGAGCGGCCGTGGCGGCGCGGCGCGCGGGAACGCTCCACCAGACCCTCCGGACCGAGCTCGCGATAGCGGCCCAGCCACTTGTAGCCCGTCTTGCGGCTGATCCCGTAATCCTCGCAAACCGCAACCATCGGCAACTCGCCACCCAGGCACTCGGCGACAAAACACATCTTCTCGTCCATCCGACAGGTCTCCTTCCACGGCATCGGCCACCTCCCGGCCATGCCATAACCTGTCACCCATCTATCCGGTCTATTCTGTTACCTATCTATCCGGTCTGTACCTTTGCCCCCACCCTCCCCCGGCCCCTCCCGCAAGCGGGAGGGGAGAGACTAAGGAGGTGCGGGTGCCGAAACTCCCCCTCTCCGCCCCTGGGGGCGGAGAGGGCCGGGGTGAGGTGGGGGCACCGGAGATGCCGGCGCCCTTTTTCGCGAAACCCCGCGCCGCATCAGACAGAATCGAGGATGCGCCAGAGGATGGCGGCGGAGAAGGCGAGGTTGAACCCGACCATCCATTGCAGCAATCGCAGATCGGCCTTCGTCGCGAGATGCGCCGTCAACTCCTCGCCGAGCGCCGCCACCATGGCCTCGGCCTGTTCGTCCGGCAGCCCGGCCTGCTTGAGCTTGCGGGAGAAGCGGAGGGTGTCGATGGCGGTCGTGGCCATGGTGTTTGCGCCGCGCATGTAGCGTCGAGGAACAGTCCGTTACTTTGACGCATATAGGCAGTCGCGGCAACTTTGTCCCACGCGGGAAGTGGGGGCCCGGGGATGCCGGCGCCCTTTTTCCTGACGTGCCTCGCCACGCCTTGTTTCGGGACCGGGCGGTTGGGGCTATTGTGCGGCGCGGAGCGGGGGTGAGGAGAAACGCGGTGGCCGAGGGCAAAGGCAATCTGCGCGAATTGAGGAATTTCGTGGGCGGCGAGTTCGTCGCGTCGGGCAGCACGTTCGAGAACGTGACGCCGGTCGACGGCACGCTGATCTCGCTGGTCCACGAGGCCGACAAGGCCATCGTCGACCGCGCCGTGGACGCCGCGCGCGATGCCTATTACGGCGAATGGGGCCGGCAGACGACCGAGCAGCGCTGCAACCTGCTCTATGCCGTGGCGGACGGGATCGAGGCCCGCTTCGACGAGTTCGTCGACGCCGAATGCGCCGATACCGGGA
Source organism: Alphaproteobacteria bacterium (assembly GCA_965202835.1). GTDB lineage: Bacteria > Pseudomonadota > Alphaproteobacteria > MPNO01 > MPNO01 > MPNO01. The sequence continues at coordinate 1,581,170 of CBDBCA010000006.1, forward strand.
AGCCCAAGTCGCTCGCGAGGCATCTCGACATCCCGCGCGGGGCCGCCAATTTCCGCATCTTCGCCGATCTCATCAAATCGGTCGGCACCGAGGCCTATATGCAGGAAACGCCGGACGGGCGCGGAGCCGTGAACTACTCGGTCCGCCAGCCGCACGGCGTGGTCGGCGTGATTTCGCCCTGGAACCTGCCGCTGCTGCTGTCGACCTGGAAGCTGGCGCCGGCGATGGCGTCGGGCAACGCGGTGATCCTCAAGCCGTCCGAGGAGACCCCCACGACCGCCACCCTGCTCGCCGAGGTGATGAAGTCGGTCGGCGTGCCGGATGGCGCGTTCAACGTGGTGCACGGCTTCGGCCCGGATTCGGCGGGCGAGTTCATCACCCGGCACGAGGGCATCCACGCGGTCACCTTCACCGGCGAGACCGCGACCGGGCGCGAGATCATGAAGGCGGCGTCGGCCAACATAAAGGCGCTCTCCTTCGAGCTCGGCGGCAAGAACCCGGCCATCGTGTTCGCCGACGCCGATTTCGACGCCGCGATCGACGGCACCGCGCGCTCGGTCTTCGCCAATACCGGCCAGGTCTGCCTGAGCTCCGAGCGGGTTTACGTGGAGCGCCCGATTTACGAGCGCTTCGTCGACGTCCTGAAGACGCGCGGCGAGGCCATGGTTATCGGCCGTCCCGAGGACGCGGACACCCAGATGGGCCCGCTGATCAGCCGCGAGCACCGCGACAAGGTGAGCTCGTACTACGCGCTCGCCGGTGAGCTCGGCGCCGAGACGGTCACCGGCGGCGGCACCCCCTCCTTCGGCGACGAGCGCGACGAGGGCGCCTTTATCGAGCCCACGATCTTTACCGGGCTTCCGGAGGATTCGCGGGTCCAGAAGGAAGAAATCTTCGGCCCGGTCTGCCACATCACCCCGTTCGACGACGAGGACGAGGCGGTCGCGATGGCGAACGACACCGAATACGGCCTCGCCTCGGTGGTGTGGACCACCGACCTCTCGCGCGGACACCGGGTGAGCCAGGCGATGGAGGCCGGCATCAATTGGGTGAATTGCTGGTTCCTGCGCGACCTCCGCACGCCGTTCGGCGGCATGGGGCTGAGCGGCATCGGCCGCGAGGGCGGCCAGCACGCGCTCAACTTCTATTCCGAGCAGAAAAACATCTGCGTCAAGCTGTAGGGAGTACGTGATGAGCGAAGACGCGATCGCGAAAGCGGCAGCCGATATCCGCAAGGCCTGGGAGGACGGCGAGCCCATCGAGCCGGTGCGCAACCGCCTGCCCGAGGGCGACGTGGACGCCGCCTATCGCGTGCAGCGGACCAACACCGAGCACTGGGTGAACGAGGGCCGCCGCATCGTCGGGCGCAAGATCGGCCTGACGGCGAAGGCGGTGCAGCAGCAGCTCGGCGTGGACCAGCCGGATTACGGCATGCTGTTCGCCGACATGTGCGTGGTCGACGGCGAGGAGATCGCCGCCGGCAGCGTGCTCCAGCCGCGCTGCGAGGCCGAGGTGGCGCTGGTGCTCCATTCCGCCCTCGACCGCGAACAGCTCACCCTGGTCGACGTGATCGACTCGGTGGCCTATGCGCTGCCCGCGATCGAGGTGGTGGGCTCCCGCATCGCGGGGTGGAACATCGACATCGTCGACACCGTGGCCGACAACGCCTCGTCCGGCCTGTTCGTGCTCGGCACGCGGCCGGTCATGCTCGACGACCTCGACCTGCGCGAATGCGGCATGGTGATGGAGAACAAGGGCGACCAGGTCTCCATCGGCGCCGGCGTCGCGTGCCTCGGCAACCCCTTGAACGCGGCGCTCTGGCTCGCCCGCAAGATGGTGGAGGTGGGCACGCCGCTGGAGGAGGGCGACACGATCATGACCGGAGCACTCGGACCGATGGCGCCGGTGGTCGCGGGCGACGTGGTCGAGGCGCGGATCGAAGGGCTGGGCTCGGTCAGGGCCGCCTTCGCCGCCCGGGGAGGGAGCGCATGAAGACACGGGTTGCCATCGTCGGTTCCGGCAATATCGGCACCGACCTGATGATCAAGATTATCGAGACCTCGGACACGCTGGAGATGGGCGCGCTGGTCGGGATCGATCCGGACTCGGACGGACTCGCCCGGGCGCGCAAGAAGGGCGTCGCCACCACCCACGAGGGCCTCGAAGGCCTTATCCGAATGCCGGAATGGGCCGGTATCGAGATCGTGTTCGACGCGACCTCAGCCGGCGCGCACGCGGCCAACGCGGCGATCTGCCTCGAACACGGCAAGACCATCGTCGACCTGACGCCGGCCGCCATCGGCCCCTACGTGGTGCCGGCGGTCAACATGGACGAGCATCTGGACGCCCCCAACATCAACATGGTCTCCTGCGGCGGGCAGGCGACCATCCCCATCGTCCACGCGGTCGACCGGGTGGCGAAGGTCCATTACGGGGAGATCGTGGCCTCGATTTCGTCGAAGTCCGCCGGACCCGGCACCCGCGCCAATATCGACGAGTTCACCGAGACTACGTCGAAGGGGATCGAGGTGGTGGGCGGCGCGGAGCGCGGCAAGGCGATCATCGTGCTCAACCCGGCCGAGCCGCCGCTCCTGATGCGCGACACCATCTACGTCCTGAGCGAGGACGGCGACACCGACTCGATCGTGAAGTCGATCGAGGACATGGTGGCCGAGGTCCAGGCCTACGTGCCAGGCTACCGGCTCAAGCAGGACGTGCAGTTCGAGCGCTTCGGGTCCAACAACCCGCTCCGCATTCCCGGGCTCGGGGAGTACACCGGCATCAAGTCCTCGATCTTCCTCGAAGTCGAGGGGGCGGGACACTATCTGCCGACCTATGCCGGCAATCTCGACATCATGACGTCCGCCGCGCTCAAGACCGCCGAACGGCTGGTCGAGCGGCGCGCCGCCTAGCGTCTTGTGCCTCGCCATGCCGCGACCGGAGACCGTCTCCGCCCCCCGTTGTCACCCTGGACTTGTTCCGGGGTCCAGGGAAACGGGCGAGGCGTCGGAGCGATCCCACTGGACCCCGGAACAAGTCCAGGGTGACAACGGGGGTAAGGGCAGAAGGCGCGGGGATAAGATGCGGAAACACATGAAGCTCTGAAACGGGACGGGGGAGAACCGCGATGGCTCTCGACACCGAAAAGAAGATCTATATCCAGGACGTGACGCTGCGCGACGGGATGCACGCGATCCGCCACCAATACGGTCTCCACCATGTGACCGCGATCTGCAAGGCGCTCGACGAGGCGAAGGTGGACGCGATCGAGGTGAGCCACGGCGACGGTCTCGCCGGCATGTCGTTCAACTACGGCTTCGCCGCGCATTCCGACATCGAATACATCGAGGTCGCGGCGGACGCCGTCGAGCACGCGAAGATCGCGACCCTGCTGATCCCCGGCATCGGCACCGTCACAGACCTCCAGGATGCCTTCGACGCCGGCGCGCGGTCGGTCCGCATCGCGACCCACTGCACCGAGGCAGACATCGCCAGGCAGCACATCGAATACGCCCGCGGGATCGGCATGGACGTCGCCGGCTTCCTGATGATGGCGCATATGATCCCGGCCGGCGAGCTGGTCGAGCAGGCGAAGCTGATGGAGTCATACGGGGCGCATTGCGTCTACGTCACCGATTCGGGCGGCGCGCTGCTGATGGGCGATACCGCTGACCGCTTCGCCGCCTTTCGCGACGGGCTCAGGCCGGAAACCCAGCTCGGAATCCACGCGCATCACAATCTCAGCCTCGGCGTCGCAAACACCATCATCGCGCTTGAATACGGCGTGACGCGGGTCGACGCCTCGCTCGCCGGCATGGGCGCGGGCGCGGGCAACACGCCGCTTGAGGTGTTCATCGCGGTGGCCGACCGCGCCGGGCTCAACCACGGCTGCGACCTGTGGGCGCTGATGGACGCGGCGGAAGAGCTCGTGCGGCCTCTGCAGGACCGTCCGGTCCGGGTCGACCGCGAGACCCTGTCGCTCGGCTACACCGGGTCCTATTCCAGCTTCCTGCGCCACGCCGAGACCGCGTCGCAGACCTACGGCATCGACACCCGCGACATCCTGGTCGAGCTCGGCCGGCGCCGCATGGTGGGCGGCCAGGAGGACATGATCGTCGACGTGGCGCTCGACCTCGTGAGCGCGCGCGACGCGGCGCAAGAGGGAGCCTGACCATGACCGAACTCGCCCCGCTCGCCGAGGCCGTCGATACCGCCGCGATGAAGGCCGAGGCGATCCCGCAGATCTCCGAGAGCACCCCGATCACCCCCGAGCAGGGCTACGACATCCAGGCCGCTTCCATCCAGCGCCGCGTGGAGCGCGGCGAGAAGCGGATCGGCGTCAAGATGGGCTTCACCAGCCGCGCCAAGATGGTCCAGATGGGCATCTCGGACATGATCTGGGGGCGGCTGACGGACGGAATGATCGTCGAGGACGGCGAGTCGATCTCGATGGCGGATTACGTCCACCCCCGCGCCGAACCCGAGATCGCTTTCCTGCTCAAGAAGCCGCTCGCCGCCCCGGTCACCGCCGCAGAGGCGATGGCCGCCGTCGAGGCGGTGGCGCCGGCGATCGAGATCATCGATTCGCGTTACCGCGACTTCAAGTTCTCGCTCGCCGACGTGGTGGCCGACAATTGCTCGTCGTCCGGCATCGTGGTCGGAGCCTGGCAGTCGATGGACGCGGATCTGACCAATCTCGGCATGATCCTCGAAATCGACGGAAGGCCGCGCCAGATCGGCTCGTCGGCCGCCATTCTCGGCAACCCGGCGCGCTCGCTGGTCGCGGCAGCGCGGCTGTCCACCGCGGCCGGAGAACCGCTGGAGGCGGGATGGATCGTCATGGCGGGCGGCGCCACCGCGGCCGAAGCGCTCTCGGTCGGCGACTACGTCCGCAACACCGTCCGGCGCCTCGGCGCGGTCGGCTTCTCGGTGACCGAGTAAGGATCCCTGACCTCCCTACCCCATGATCGAGCGAACGACAGGCGTCCCCACCGGGGACGGGACCATGAAGACCTTCGTGATCCACCCGGAGGAAGGCGGGCCGTTCGCGCCCATCGTGCTGTTCATGGATATCTGGGGCATTCGGGAGGAGCTGCGCGAGATCGCGCGGCGTATCGCCACCGTCGGCTATGCCTGCCTGCTGCCCGACTTCTACTACCGGCAAGGCGACGACGTTCACAACGAACGCTACGGCCTCGACGGGCGCATGGTTTCGCTGCACAGGATGAGCGGGGAAGAGGAGCGCAGGGTCCACGAACCGCGGCTGAAGCTGACGAGCGCCATGATGAAGGACGACACGGCGGCGCTGCTCCGGTTCATCGACGGGCACGGGGCCGTGCGCGGTGGGCCGGTGGGCTCGGTCGGCTGGTGCATGGGCGGCACGGCGGTGCTGGCGGCGGCGGGCCATTTTCCCGACCGCTTCCGGGCGGGAGCCGGGCTGCACGCCACCATCCCGATTTCGGACAAGCCCGATTCGCCGCATTTGCTGGTCGACCGCTTCCGGGGCGAGCTCTATTGCGGCTGGGGCGGGCTGGACCACCTGACGCCGCCCGCAATGGCCGAGGAGCTAGGAGACCTGCTGGCACCCTGCGCGGTGCGCTACCGCTCGACGATCCACCAAGGCGCGGAGCACGGCTACGCCCTCCCCGACCGCGACATTTTCGACGCGCGCGCGGCGGCGAAGGACTGGGGCCCGATCTTCGCAATGTGGCAACGCCAGCTCGGCACCGCCGGTACCTGAGGGCCGAGCCGGCGCCCGTCCCTCGATACGGCGTTGACGCGCCTGCTCGGGATGAGGTTACGACCAAAGGATTCCCTCACCCTGAGTGGCCGCGGAGCAGCATATCGAAGGGTCGCCCCCCTGACCGCCGATATCAACCCCGTCCTGCTTCCTCCCACGCCCGCTTCCTCAGCACCGAACGCTGCACCTTGCCGGTCAGGCTCTTGGGCAGAGCGTCGACGAAAGCGATCTTCCGCGGATACATGAAGGGTGGGCCGTTGGCCTTGAAGAAATTCTGTAGGTCGGCGGCGAGCGTGTCGCCCGCCGGGGCGCCGTCCTCGGCGACGACGAAAGCCTTCACCACGGAAGCACGTTCGCCGGTCTCGTCCGGCGCGCCGACGCAGGCGCATTCCCTGACCGCCGGGTGGCGCAGCAGGATGCGTTCGACATCGACCGGCGCGATGTTGAGCCCGCCCGAGACGATCATTTCGTCGCGGCGGGCAACGAAGCGGATAAACCCGTCGGTGTCCTTGCGGATCAGGTCGTTGACCACCGACCAGCCCTCGCGCACCGCCTCGGACTGCACCTCGCGCGGGCTCCAGTAGACCGAGGCGGTGGGGCCGCGGACGCACATCAGCCCCTGCTCCCCCGCCGGCACCGGCTGGAACGTGTCAGGGTCGCGCACCGAGATTTCGTAACCCGGGCAGACCGTGCCCAGGGTCTCGCGGCGGATTTCGTCCTTGCCGTGGCGGAACCCGACGAAGGCGTGGAACATCTCGGTAGTGCCGATGAGCTGCTGGAACGGAACCCCGGTCTCGTCGTGCCAGTCGATCTCGAACTCGGGGTTCAGGGGCTCGCCGGCGCAGAGCAGGATGCGGACCGAATCGAGCGCCAGCGCCCCGCCCGCGCGGCGGTGCTCCAGCAGGCGGTGATAGAAGGTCGGCACGCAGATGAAGATCGTCGGCCGGTGCGCCGCCAGCGTCCCTGCGTAGGACTCGACCGTCTTCTCCGGGCACAGCACCGACGCGGCGCCGAAGCGGAGCGGGTAGTACATGAAGAACGACATCCCCATGGTGAAGGGGAGCGCGGGCGGCCCGGCGAACACGTCTTCGGGCCCCGCCTGGAGCACGTAGCGCGGGAAGGTGTCGCCGGTCGCCATCAGGTCGCGGTGACAATGCGCCGCCGCCTTCGGCCGGCCGGTGGTGCCGGAGGTGTAGACGATCAGGCAAAGATCGTCGGCGCCGGTATCGGCCCAGCCCTCGACCGGCTCCGCCTCCGCGGCCAGCGCATCGAGCGAGTCGAAACGGCCCGACGGGTCGCCGGGAGCGACGATGACGCGCTCCAGGCCGCACCCGGCATCGTGCGCACCCACCGCCTCTTCCACCAGCCCGGCCTCGACGACGGCGAACCGCGCTTCGGTATCGCGCGCCCGGTAGGCGAGGTCGTCGGCTCGGAGCTGCACGAAGGTCGGAATCGCGATCGCACCCAGCCCCTTCACGGCAAGCAGCGCCATGACCAGCGCCGGCGAATCCCGCATCCGCAGGATCACCCGGTCCTCCGGCCCCACCCCCGCCGCCCGCAGCGCGCCGGCGACGCGTTTGGTGCCCGCGATCAGGTCGCCGTAGCTCCAGCGCTCTGCGCGGCAGACATAGGCGGTACGGTTAAGCCAACCATTGGCCTCGGCGTCCTCGAAGATCGCCTGGGCGATGTTGAGCCGGTCGGGATAGGAAAGCTCCGGCAGCGCGAAGATCCGCTGGGGCATCGCCGCCGGATCGCGCACGAGATCGAACTTGTTCACGCCGCCAAGCGTGCAACGGCGGCGCGGACGGGACAAGGGCGGTGCGCCACATCCGCCTTGACCCCGCACCCGATGCGGCGAAAACTGGCCGCAGACCCGCCCGAGGAGGCCCGACATGGCGACCGCGAAGGAACGCGCAGGCAGCAACCGCGCGCATGAGCTCGAGCTGATCATCAACGAGCTCGAGGAGCTCAACGAGGAGGTGCGCGCGAACGACATCTGGATTCGCACGCGCTGGAACCTGCCGAACCAGAAGGCGTGGCATCTCGGCGTCTCGGAACGGCCGGCGCCGTCGGCGCACAGCCTCACCGTCGAGTACCCGTCCGCCCGGCCGCATGTCTGGCACTGGGGCGATATCGAACCCTACCTGCTCAAGCTCGCCGAGCTCTGCCCGCTGGAGCTGACCGAGCGGCAGTCGGTGCTGCTGACCAACCCGGCATTCGGACTGACCGGGGTCAAGGTCACCAATACGATGCGGATCGCGATCTCGATCTACAAGCGGGGCGACGACGCGGAATCGCATCTCCACACCCCGAACGCGAGCCGGACGATCATCTCGGAGAGCGGCGGCTACACCATCGTCGAGGGCGAGAAGATGTACCCGAAGCGCGGGGACCTCGTCTTCACGCCGAACGGCACCTGGCACGAGCACGGCAACGACGACGACACCCCGGTGATCTGGGCGGATACGCTCGACTGGCCGCTGATCGACTTCCTCGGCTGCGCCTGGGCGCGGGACGACACCGAGAACGCGGCGGAACACGGCAACCCGGCGGACGGCTTCTCCGGGCGGTTCTACGGCCGCGGCGGCATCCGTCCGCTGTTCGCGCCGCACCACCGGGGCAGCGGCCAGGGCAACTCGCCGATGTTCTTCTATTCCGGGGTCGATATCCGCGCCGCGCTCGGCGATCTCGCGGGTTTCGACGGCGACCCGCATGAGGGGATCATCGTCGAGCTGGTCAACCCGGAGAACGGCGCGCCGGTGTTCACCACGATTTCCTACCGCGCGCAGCTCCTGCGCCCCGGCGAGGAGACCCAGCCCTTCCGCCACACCGCGTCGACGATCTACTGGGTGGCGGAGGGCGAAGGGACGACGGAGGTCGACGGCGAGGAAATGACATGGGCGCGCAACGACTTCTTCGTCGTGCCGAACCATCGCTGGCGGCGCCTAGTCAACACCGGCAAGACCGACGCGATCCTCTACAGCTATACCGACCGGCCGCTGATCGAAAAGCTCGGCCACTACCGCGCTCAGGGCAGGGGCAGGGACGGCGCGGTGGTGGATCTGGGGTAGCCCACTCGCCCGATACGGCGCTTCACCCCTCGTCGACCACGGTATTGCGGAGCGTGCCGATGCCCGTGACCTCGACCTCGACGACGTCGCCGGCCTTGAGCCATTTCGGCGGATCGAAGCGGGCGCCGGCGCCGGTGGGCGTACCGGTCGAGATCACGTCGCCGGGCTTCAACGCGGTCCAAGTCGAGACATAGCTCACCAGATAGGCGAAATCGAAGATCAGGTTGGCGGTCGTGTCGTCCTGACGGACCTCGCCGTTGACCCGCCCGGTGACCCGCAGGCCGTCGTAGCCGGAGAACTCGTCCGCCGTCACCAGCCAGGGGCCGACCGAGCCGCAATTGTCGAAGTTCTTGCCCTGGGTGACGTTGAACTTGCCGTGCCGCATCCAGTCGCGGATGCAGCCCTCGTTGAGGCAGGTGAGCCCGGCGATATGGTCCAGCGCGCGCTCGCGCGGGATGCGCCGCCCGCCTTCCCCGATGACGATCGCGATCTCCGCTTCGTAGTCGAGCTGCTCGGACTCGGGCGGGCGCAGCAAGGGCTGCCCATGACCGACCAGCGTGTCGGGAACGCGCATGAAGACGCTGGGAAAGGGCGGCAGCGAGGAATCGTCGTATTCCTCGTTCCGGTGGGCGTAGTTGACGCCGATGCAGATCGTCTTTTCCGGCCACGGGATCGGCCGCAGGAAGGCGATCTCGTCGAGGCGGAAATCGGCGGCCGCGCCGCTCGCCGCCGCTTCCGCCCGGCGCATTGCGTCCCCGCTCAGCAGATCCACCACCCCGCTGGCCCCGGGGATCCGCGGCGCGAGGTCGATCACTCCGCCACCGTCGACCGCGCCGAAGGACTCGCGCCCCTCGGCCGTAAAGGACACCAGTTTCAAATCGCCATCCCCTTCAGATTTCCATCAGATCGCGCCAGCCCCGCCAGAACCCGCGCACCGAAACTTCGGTCGCCCGTGAACCGGGGCTTGGCTTGACGTCCCGCCCGCCCATCTCGACCAGCGAGGTCTTGTCCGGATCGCGCCTTATGCCCTGGGCGACCCAGCTTCCGACGATGCCGTCCTCCATCGAGATCAGCCCGGCCGGGCCGATCAGGTTGCTCTGGTGGATTCGCGCCGCCCGCTCGGCCTCGCTGTCCTTCGCGCAGCCGAGAATACGCCAGGATAGCTCGCAGGAATCGGGCCCGGTCGGCGTGCAAATCCTTAGCGCGATCGAGTTCAGCGTCTGCTGGAGGACGAAATTGGGAAACACGCTCTGGATCGCGAGCGTCGTCCCGCACTCGAACTCCGGCCAGCCGCGCACGATTCGCGGATCGGCGATGTCGTAGTCGTCGTCCGCGGCGCGCAGCTTCTCCGGATCGTATTCGGGCTCTTCCCGGTCGGTCGCGGCGATCGAGTAGCTGATGTGGTGCCAGCCGCGGTCCGACAGCCTGATCCCACCATCCATCGACAGCCGGTTGATCCGCGTCGCGGTAAAGAACAGATGGAGCAGGCTCGCGTGATAGGAATCGCGAACGTTCTCCATGTAGAGCTTCCAGTTGTTCGCCATCGACTGCGTGTAGGTGCCGAGGATTACCATGTCGCGCCCGACGACGCGGTCGATATTGGCGCACATCTCGGCGCCCAGATATTCCTCCAGCGGCGGCGTGTCGTCGGACAGGGTGACGAAGACCAGCCCGCCATAGACGGCGACCCGGAGCGGCGTCATCCGGTGGGCCGAGAGGTCGAAATCCTCCGGCATGCCGCCCTTGCCGCCGGCGCCCTTCTGAAAGGCGACCGAGGCAAGCCGCCCCGACAGGTCGTAGGTCCAGTTGTGGTAGACGCAGGTGAGCCGCCCATCGGCCCGCCCCGCCTCGTCGATGCAGACCAGGTTGCCGCGATGGACGCAGCGGTTGACCATCGCGTTGATGTCGCCGCCGGTGTCGCGGATCACGACGATAGGGGTGTCGCCGATCCCGGCGCGCCGGTAGTCGCCGGGCTCCGGAATCTCCCGGTCCATCATGACGAAATGCCAGACCGGTCCGCGGAAGATCCGGTTCTGCTCCGCCTCGTAGACCCCGGGATCGGAATAGACCCGGAAGGGAACGCGGCTCACCCCCTCCCCCGGCCACTCAAAAACAGATCCGACCGTCACCCGGCGGTCCCTCCGCGAGTTCCATCCCGCATCGCGGCCCGCACTATATCGGCCCCCCGCCCGCCCTGCCATCGGCGGGGATACCGGTTGGCAGGGTAAGGGGCGCTGTGTACACTCCGCCGCGCCCGGCCGGGAGGCCGGAATCTCGTGTCGGCGCGCCGTTCGTGCGCGTCCCGGCCACACGGAGGCGCAGGAGAGAATGAGCGATATCGAGTTTCACGCCGTCGCCAAGACCGCCGATCTCGACGACGGCGAAGCGATCCAGGTCATCGTGGGAAAGAAGGAAATCGCGGTCTACAACCTGGAAGGCGAGTACTACGCCACCGACGACATCTGCACCCATGCCTATGCCTCGCTGGCCGACGGCTATATCGAGGGCGAATCGATCGAATGCCCGCTGCATGGCGGCTGCTTCGACATCAAGACCGGCAAGGCGCTGACCCCTCCGGTCACCGAGGATCTCAAGGTCTACGAGATCAAGGTCGAAGGCGACGACATCCTGGTCGGCGTGCCCGGTTAGAGTCGCGCGGCCTTCGGATAGTTTCATTCGATGAGCGATCCGGGCATCGTCGTGATCGGCGCCGGCCAGGCCGGCGGCTGGGCGGCGAGGACGCTGCGCGACGAGAGTTTCGAAGGCCCCGTCACGGTGGTCGGCGAGGAGCCCTACCCGCCCTATGAGCGCCCGCCGTTGTCGAAAGAGGTGCTGATCGGCAAGGAGCCGGCGGAATCGAGCTATCTCTGGCCCGAGGGCTCGTTCGACGAATTGGGGATCGAGCTCAGGACCGGCGTCGAGGCGGCCGCGATCGACCGGGAAACGAGGACGGTCGCGTTGTCGGACGGCGGCTCGATCGCTTACGACAAGCTGCTGATCGCCACGGGCGGACGGGTCCGCAAGCTCCCGATCGAGGGAGCGCAGCTCGACGGCGTCCACTATCTGCGCGGTATCGACGATAGCGCGGCCATTCGCGCCGACCTCGGCGAAGGGGCGAGGCTCGTGGTCATCGGCGGCGGGTGGATCGGGCTCGAGGTCGCCGCCGCCGGGCGCATGCTGGGCGCCGAGGTCACGGTGGTGGAAGCCCTCGACATGCTGTGCGCGCGCGCCCTGACCCCGGACATGGCCGCATATCTGCTCGATGTCCATCGCGAGCGCGGCGTGGATGTCAGGCTGGGCACCATGATCGAGGCGCTGACCGGCGAGGGCCGGGTGAGCGGCGCCCGGCTTTCCGGCGGGGAGACCCTGCCGGCCACGGCAGTTGTCATCGGAATCGGAATCGTCCCCAATGTCGAACTCGCCGAGGCGGCGGGACTCGAAGTCGAAAACGGCATCAAGGTCGACGCGCTCTGCCGCACATCCGATCCCGACATCTATGCCGCCGGCGACGTGACCAACCACCCGAACGACCTGCTCGGCCGGAGCATTCGTCTCGAATCCTGGGAGAACGCGCAGAACCAAGGCATCGCCGCCGCAAAGGCGATGCTCGGCGGCGAGAACCCCTATTGCGAGATCCCCTGGTTCTGGTCGGACCAGTACGAGGTCAACATACAGCTCGTCGGCCTGCCGACCGATTTCGACGAGACCGTGACGCGGGGCGAACGCGCGGCGGGCAGCTTCGTCGAGTTCTACGTGAAGGACGGCAGCATCGACGGCGCGGCGGCGATCAACAACCCGCGCGATGTCCGCTTCGCCAAGCGGCTGATGCAGGCGAAGAAGATCGTCGATCCCGCCGCGCTCGCCGATCCGTCGGTGAAGCTCCAAGCGCTGCTCAGGGGCTGACCGCCGGCCGGCCTTTTCGACACCGGATAATGACAACGGGCGGCTATTGACCTAACTTCCTCTCTGAACGCTCAGCAACGCCGCGCGGGAAAATGAACGATCGGGTTTCCGGGAACGGGTCGTCGGGATCGCACGAGAACGGTGCGCGGTCGCCCCTGCCCATGCTGATCGACCCCTTCGACCGCCGGGTTTCCTATCTTCGGGTTTCGGTCACCGACCGCTGCGATTTCCGCTGCGTCTACTGCATGTCGGAATCGATGACCTTCCTGCCCAAGGCGGAGGTGCTGACCCTCGAAGAGCTCGACCGGTTGTGCAGCGCCTTCGTGCGCCGCGGCGTGCGCAAGCTGCGCCTGACCGGGGGCGAGCCCCTGGTGCGCCGGAACATCATCTGGCTGATCGAACGCCTCGGCCGCCATCTCGGCGACGGCACGCTGGAAGAGCTGACGCTCACCACCAACGGCAGCCAGCTCGAACGGTTCGCCGACGATCTTTACGGCGCCGGCGTCCGGCGGATCAACGTCTCGATCGATACGCTCGACAGCGGCAAGTTCGCCCGGATCACGCGCTGGGGGCGGCTCGAACAGGTCCTCGACGGTCTCGCGGCGGCGGACGCGGCGGGGCTCCGCGTCAAGATCAACACGGTGGCGCTGCGCGGGGTCAACGACGACGAACTCGCCGACATGGTGGAATGGTGCGGCAGGCGCGGCTACGACCTCACCTTCATCGAGGTGATGCCGCTGGGCGAGATCGGCGACGACGCCAGGCTCGACCAGTATCTGCCGCTCTCGATGGTACGCGCGGCGCTCAAACGCCGCTTCATGCTCGACGAGAGCGATTATTCGACCGGCGGACCGGCGCGCTACACGGTGTGCCGGGAGACCGGCGGGCGGGTCGGATTCATCACTCCCATGACCCACAATTTCTGCGAGTCCTGCAACCGGGTCCGGCTGACCTGCACCGGCACGCTTTACATGTGCCTCGGCCAGGAAGACGCCGCGGATCTGCGCGCTCCGCTGCGCGAAAGCGACGACGACGCCCTCCTGATGGACGCCATCGACGAAGCCATTGGCCGCAAGCCCAAGGGCCACGACTTCGTCATCGACCGGCGCCGGCGCGAACCCGCGGTCTCGCGCCATATGAGCGTCACCGGCGGCTGAGCGAGGGTCCTCGCATGGATACCGTGACCCGATCGAACCTTTACCGGTTCCGCGATCCGCAGGCGCTGCTCCACCCCTATACCGACGCGATAGAGAACGAGCACGAGGGCGCGCTGGTGATGGCGCGCGGCGACGGCATCTATGTCTGGGACGAGACCGGCAAGGAATATATCGAGGGGATGGCGGGGCTCTGGTGCGTCTCGCTCGGCTTCGGCAACGAGCGCCTCGCCGAGGCGGCGCACCGCCAGATGCGCACCCTCCCCTTCTATCACGGGTTCAACCGCCGCAGCCACGAGCCCCAGGTCGAGCTCGCCGAACGCCTGAAGGCGCTGGCGCCGGTGCCGATGGCCCGCACCTTCTTCACCAATTCGGGCTCGGAGGCGATCGACACCGCGATCAAGCTGATCTGGTTCTACAACAACGCCATCGGCCGCCCGGCGAAGAAGAAGATCGTCGGCCGGAAGCGCGGCTATCACGGCATCACCGCGGCGGCGGCGAGCGTGACCGGCGTGCCGGCGAATCACGCGGGATTCGACTTGCCGTTCCCGGGCTTCCTCCACACCGACTGCCCGCATTACTGGCGGGAGCGGCGCGACGGGGAAAGCGAGGAGGAATTCGCCTCGCGCTGCGCCGATTCGCTGGAGCGCCTGATCCTCGCGGAAGGACCCGAGACCGTCGCCGCCTTCTTCGCCGAGCCGGTGATGGGGGCTGGCGGCGTGATTATCCCGCCGGCTACCTATTTCGAGAAGATCCAGAAGGTCCTCAAGCGCTACGACGTTTTGTTCGTGGTCGACGAGGTGATCTGCGGCTTCGGCAGGACCGGCAATCTGTGGGGCTCCCAGACCTTCGACCTCGAGCCCGACTTGATGACGATGGCCAAGGCCCTGTCCTCGGGCTACCTGCCCATCGCCGCGGTTCAGGTCAATGAAAGGGTCTATCGGGGCATCGCGGAAGGGACGCACGCCCGCGGGACGCTGGGCCACGGCTTCACCTATTCCGGGCACCCGGTGCCGGCGGCGGTGGCGCTGGAGACGCTTGCGATCTACGACGAAATCGATCTGGTGGGACAGGTCGCAAGGGCCGCTCCCCGCCTGCAGGACGGGGTCAGGTCGTTTGCCGACCATCCGCTGGTCGGCGAGATCGCGGGCATCGGCCTGGTCGCGGTGGTCGAGCTCGTCGCCGACAAGGCGACGGGGCGGCTCTTCGATCCCGTGGGAAGGGTCGGTTCCTATCTGATGGGACGCGCCGAGGAGCACGGGCTGATCGTTCGCGCGCTGGGCGACCGGGCCGCGTTTTCGCCGCCATTGATCATCGCCGAGGACGAGATCGGAGAGATGCTCGCGCGCTTCCGCCGGGCGCTCGACGACACCGCGACGTGGGTCGCCGAACAGGGTCTCGCCTGACTCGAACACTCGAAGCAAATCGGTCGGGAGTGCGTCGCAAAGACGCATTCACAGGCGAACCGGCGCGGCGTATTCTTGCCGGCCAGCCCTCACCGGGTCGAAGGGTCATGGATTACGAACGGTTCTTTTCGGATCGCCTCGCGCGTCTGCGCAGCGACGGCCGCTACCGCGTTTTCGCGGACCTGGAACGCCACGCCGGCGATTTTCCGACGGCGTCCCATCATGCCGGCGGCAAGCTCGAAGACGTCACCGTGTGGTGCAGCAACGACTATCTCGGCATGGGGCAGCACCCCGCGGTCGTCGCGGCGATGCACGAGGCGCTGAACAAGGTGGGCGCCGGGGCCGGCGGCACGCGCAATATTTCGGGGACCAGCCACTACCACGTCCTGCTGGAAGAGGAGCTGGCCGACCTGCACCGCACCGAGGCTTCGCTCCTGTTCACGTCCGGATATGTGGCAAACGAGGCGACGCTCGGCACGCTCGGCCAGGCCCTGCCGGGCTGCGTAATCGTTTCCGATGCCGACAACCATGCCTCGATGATCGCGGGCATCCGCTACAGCCGGGCCGAGAAGAAGATCTTTCGCCACAACGACGTCGAACATCTCGACCGGCTGCTCGGCGAATGCGACCCCGAAGCGCCCAAGATCGTCGCCTTCGAATCGCTCTACTCCATGGACGGCGATTTCGCCCCGATCGCCGAGATCTGCGACGTCGCGGAAAGGCACGGGGCGATGACCTATCTCGACGAGGTCCACGCCGTCGGACTCTATGGCGCGCGTGGCGCCGGCGTCGCGGAACGCGACCGGACGATGGACCGGGTCGATATCGTCCAGGGAACGCTCGCCAAGGCCTTCGGGGTCGTCGGCGGGTACATCGCGGGCTCCGCCGCGATGGTCGACTTCATCCGGAGCCACGCCTCGGGTTTCATCTTCACCAGCTCGCTGCCGCCGGCGATCGCCGCAGGCGCCAGGGCGAGCATCCGCCACGTCAGGTCGGCGGGTACGCTTCGCGAACGTCACCAGGAGCGCGCCCGGGCACTCAAGGCCAGGCTGCGGGAGGCAAGACTGCCCCTGATGCCCTCGCCGTCCCACATCGTGCCGGTCTTCGTGGGCGATCCCGTGCGCTGCAAGCAGGTCACCGACAGGCTGATGCAACGGCACGCCATCTACGTCCAGCCGATCAACTATCCCACCGTTCCGAAGGGGACCGAACGGCTCAGGCTCACGCCGACGCCGCTTCACGACGATGCGGCCATGGACCGCCTGGTCGCCGCGCTTCAGGACGTCTGGAGCCTGCTGGACCTCAAATTCGCGGCCTGAACCCCGGGTCTGCGCAATGGCGTGGCCAATGCAATCGCGCTAGGCTCGCCCGATGTTCAACGACAACTCGCTGCTTCCCAAGGAGGCCGTCCGGCTCGCCGCGCTGGGAATGGTGTGCGAGCATCCCAGGCGCTACGCCGAACTGGCGAACGCCGTGCGCGATTTCACCAGCCTTGTCGTCGGCCCCTCTCTGGACCTTCTGGGAAGCTCGATCGAGCTGTTGAAGACGGAGGGGTTGATCGCCGGGGAGACCGACGGCGACGACACCCCTCTCAGCATTACCGAGGCCGGCCGGGCGCATCTGAGGGAATTGCTGCAGAGCGCGGTCCGCGCGCCCAACTGCGATGTCGGAAGGCTCGCATTCGCGCTCAAGATACGGTTTCTGCACCACCTGCCGGTGGAGGAACAGCGGACCCAGACCGACGGGATGATCGAGACCTGCGACGCCGAAATCGCCCGCCTCGGCGCCCTCGAAGCGACCGATCCGACGGATCCCGGCAATTTCGCCGGCTGGTTGCGCCAGGACATGGATCTCGCCCGCTCGCGGCGGGACTGGCTGGAATCGCTCCGGGGGACGCTGTAGGGCCGGCCCCGCCGGTCAGAGCAAGTGCTGCCCGCCGGTGACGAAGACCTCCGTCCCCGTGACGTAACCGAACTCATCGTCGCACATCCGGTGGACGATGGCCGCCACCTCGTCCGCGCTTCCCATCCGGTTGAGGGGGATGCGCGGGATCAGGGCCTCGTATTCGGGCCCCACCATTTCGGTCTCGATCTCCCCGGGGGCCACCGCGTTGACCCGGACGCCGAGTTCGGCGAACTCGACCGCGAGCTCGCGCGTGAGAGCGGACAGCGCCGCCTTCGAGGTCGCGTACGCCGAACCCGCAAAGGGGTGCCGGGTGTGGCCGGCGATCGAGGTGATGTTGACGATGGTCCCATTGCCGCGGCTGAGCGCGCCGGCGAAGCCGCGGGCGAGCAGCAGCGGCGCGAACAGGTTCAGGTTGAAGACGTCGCGCCAGCCGCCGATGTCGCCGTTCAGGCAGCCCAGCCGCTCCTTGTAGTCGGTCTTCGGCGAGACCGCGGCGTTGTTGACCAGCGCGTGGAGCGGGCCGTCTCCGATATGCTCGTTCGCCTCGTCGACGAAGCGGCGCAGGCTGGCGGGGTCGGCGAGATCGGTCGGGATGTGGTGGGACCAGTTGGGATCGCGCTTGCACGCCTCGGGCACTTCGTCGCGGGAACAGGTGAGGATACGCCAGCCGGCCTCGCTGAAACGCTTGACGGTGGCGTGTCCGATCCCCCGGCTGGCGCCGGTCAGTATCATCGAACGATGGGAGGGGACGGTGTCCGGCATGGCTCAATGCGACAGCAGGACGGGTATCTCCGCATGCGCCAGGATGTGCCGCGTCCTGCCGCCGAGGATGAGCTGGCGCAGACGACTCTGCGAATAGGCCCCCTTGATCAGCAGGTCCGCGCCGGCCTTCGACGATTGGTCCAGAAAGGCTGCGCCGAGCTCGCTCGCGGCAGATTCGAAGTTCTGGATCTCGCAGTCCACCCCATGCCACGCAAGCCGGTGCCGTAGATCGTCGGCGTCGATGGGCGCCACCTGCGCCGCCTTGGCGGAGAGGACCGTCACCTTGTCGGCCTCCTCCAATAGAGGGATCGCATCGGCGATCGCGCGCGCGGCCTCCGGGCTCCCTTCCCAAGCGATGGCGATCGACCTGCCGAAACTGTCCCCGGCGTCGGGCGGGGCGACAAGGATCGGGCGCCCGGTGTCGAGCAGAGCGGCCTCGAGAGTGATCGGCGAGGGCAGCGCCGCCTCCTTGACCGGCCGGCCGACCGCGACGATGTCGTAAATCCTGCCCCTCGTGGCGACCACTTCGTCCTCACGCCCGACGGTGGTATTCCACGACATCGAAACGCCCGCGCCCGCGCCCGGCTCGTCGGCTACCCGGACATCGTTCTCGTCGGCGAACGCATCGAACATCTCGCGCGAACGGACTTCCCGCTCACCGCCCTCGCGCTCGGTGACGTCCATGATCTCCTCGATCATGGAACCGTCCATCCCCTCGCCCGTATAGGGAACCAGCCCCCGAGGGTCGGGGCGGACATGCAGCACATCGATATGCGCGTCGAACGCCCGGGCGAGGTGGAGCGCCGTCCGCAGGATGGAAGGGCCGATTTCCGGCGCGCTGATCGGAGCGAGAACCGTCCTGTACCGCATCGACTACCCCTTGATACCGGGCTACAGGTTCCTTCAGCCCTTATATCCGAGCATGTCCCTTCCCGGTAGCGGCAAATTCGCCGCGCGCGGTTTCGGTCAGGGAAACAGCAGCGTGATCTTCCAGCTCCCCTGCCCGTCCCGCCGGTAGAGCTTGCGTTCGTGGAGGCGAAAGGGCCGGTCGCGCCAGAATTCGATCGACTCGGGCAAGACGCGGTATCCGGTCCAGTGCGGCGGGCGCGGCACGGCGCGGAGGCCGAACCTGGCGGTAAACCGAGCGATCCGCTTTTGCAGCTCGAACGCGTTGCCCATGGGGCGCGACTGATCGGATGCCCAGGCGCCGATCTGGCTGCCGCGCGGGCGGGTCGCGAAATAGGAGTCGGCCTCCTCGTCCGATACCCTCTCGGCCGCGCCATCGATCCGCACCTGGCGGCGCAGGGACTTCCAGTGGAACACCAGCGAAGCGCGACGGGTTTCGTCGAGTTCGATCCCCTTGCGGCTCTCGGTGTTGGTATAGAACACGAAACCGGCGGCATCGGCGCCTTTGAGCAGCACCATGCGGGCGGAAGGCGTGCCGTCGGCGGCCACGGTCGCAAGTGTCATCGCCGTCGGTTCGTCGGGCTCGGCCGCCTCGGCCTCCGAAAGCCAGGCATTGAACAGGGCGATCGGATCGTCGTCCTGGACGGGCACGCGAACCCCTCTTGTAGAGAATCCGAAACTAGCCGATATAGGAGCGGCAAAGCAACGAATCGCCTGTCGCCGGCGCGGCGGCACGGATCCGGCGGGAAAGGGAATCACGAATGGACATCGTTAAAGGAACGGTAGCGACAGTGGCCGTTATCGCTCTCCTGGGTTGCAGCGGGGGCGAGAAGGAGAAGGCGGGCACCGTGATCGGCGCGGGGCTGGGCGGGCTCGCCGGCGCGCATGTCGGAAAGGGTACGGGCAAGCTCATCGCGGTGGCGGTCGGCACGCTGGCGGGCGCCGCCCTCGGCGCCGAGATCGGCAAGTCTCTCGACCGTGCGGATCGGCTGGCCATACAGCAGTCCACCCAGACCGCTCTGGAAAAGAACAAAACAGGCGTCAAGAGCACCTGGCGCAACCCCGATTCGGGGAACGAGGGCACGGTTACCCCGACCAGGACCTACAAGACCGAGGCGGGACAATATTGCCGCGAGTACCAGCAGACGATCACCGTCGGCGGGAAGACGGAGCAGGGATACGGGCGCGCCTGCCGGCAGCCCGACGGGTCCTGGCGCATCGTCAGCTGAGTGCGGCGATAACGAACTCCTACCCGCCGCGCCGGGGGGAAGCGGTTGGACGCGGGGATGGCTTGGTGTAGCATGCGGCGCCCCGACCGCGTCGGGGGTTTTTCTTAGGAAGCCAAGTTGAGCGAGGGTTGAATGTCCCGGTCGGAACGCCTGCTGGGCGGCAAGCGGGGGCTGATCATGGGCGTCGCCAACGAGCGTTCGATCGCCTGGGGGATCGCTCGCGCGGCCGCCTCCCACGGCGCCGACCTCGCCTTCACCTACCAGAACGACGCGCTCGCCAAACGCGTGGGTCCGCTCGCCGAATCGGCGGGCTCTTCGTTTCTCCTGCAATGCGACGTCGCCGACCCGAAGAGCCTCGACGACGTCTTCTCCACGCTCGAGGAGCGCTGGGGCACGCTGGATTTCGTCGTTCATGCGATCGCGTTCTCCGACAAGGGCGAGCTGAAGGGACGCTATGTCGACACCTCGCTCGACAATTTCGCGATGACGATGAACATCTCCTGCTATTCCTTCACGGCGGTGTGCCGGCGCGCCTCGCGGTTGATGCCGGATGGCGGAAACCTGCTCACCCTCACCTATGCGGGCGCCGAACGGGTCATGCCTCACTATAACGTCATGGGCGTCGCCAAGGCTGCCCTGGAGGCGAGCGTGAAGTACCTGGCGGCCGATTTCGGCAATGACAATATCCGGGTGAACGCCGTTTCGGCAGGGCCGATCAAAACCCTCGCCGCGTCCGGCATTGGCGATTTCCGCTATATCCTCAAGTGGAACGAGCTGAACGCGCCGCTCAAGCGCAACGTGACGATCGACGACGTGGGCGGGGCGGGAGTCTATCTCCTGTCCGATCTCTCGAGCGGGGTGACCGGCGAGGTTCACCATGTCGATTGCGGCTATCACGTCGTCGGGATGAAAGCACCCGACGCGCCCGATATAGCGACCGTCACCTAGGGACTGCGCCGCCGGCGGTGAGCGATGTCTTTCAACACGCAGGGACGGATTTTCCGCTTCACCACCTGGGGTGAGAGCCACGGGCCGGCGATCGGCTGCGTCGTCGACGGGACCCCGCCGGGAATCGCGCTGGTGGAGGCGGATATCCAGGTCTGGCTGGACAAGCGTCGGCCGGGACAGAGCCGCTACGTCACGCAAAGACGCGAACCCGACACGGTCGAAATCCTGTCCGGCGTGTTCGAAGGACGGACCACCGGAACGCCGATCTCTCTCCTGATCCGCAACGAGGATGCGCGATCGAAAGATTACAGCGAAATCCGGGACAGGTTCCGCCCGGGCCATGCCGATTTCACCTATCTGCAAAAATACGGCAGGCGCGACTATCGCGGCGGGGGCCGGTCCTCGGCGCGCGAGACCGCCTGCCGCGTGGCCGCGGGCGCGGTCGCGCGCAAGGTGCTGGGCCGCCGGGTGCGGGTCCGCGGCGCCATGATCCAGATGGGCGACCGCGCGGTCGACCGAACGAAATGGGACTGGAAAGAGGTCGAGAAAAACCCGTTCTGGTGCCCCGACGGAACGGCGGCCGAGAACTGGTCCGAGTACCTCGATTCCGTCCGCTCGGCCGGTTCCTCCGTCGGCGCGGTGATCGAGGTGACGGCGAGCGGCGTTCGGCCCGGGCTGGGCGCGCCGATCTATGGCAAGCTCGACGCCGACCTCGCGGCGGCGATGATGGGGATCAACGCGGTCAAGGGCGTCGAGATCGGCGCCGGATTCGGGGCAGCCGAGCTTTCCGGCGAAGAAAACGCGGACGAAATGCGGATGCGCGGCGGCAAGCCCGCGTTTCTTTCCAACAACGCGGGCGGAATCCTGGGCGGGATATCGACCGGGCAGGACATCGTGCTCCGCTTCGCCGTCAAGCCGACGAGTTCGATCCTCGCGCCTCGGCGCACTGTGACGGTGGACGGCCGCAACACGGAGATTTCGACCAGGGGACGTCACGATCCCTGCGTCGGCATCCGCGCCGTGCCGGTGGGCGAAGCGATGATGGCCTGCGTCCTCGCCGATCACCTGCTCCACCACCGCGCGCAGTGCGGGTGAGGCGAGGCGCCGCCTTTAGAGTCTGTCCGCTTCAGACGGAAGCATCTTTACGCTCGTCTCCTCACCGTCATGGTCGGCGAAGGCCGACCATCCACGAGTTTTTAAGTCACTGGAATCAAAAACAAAACGTGGATGGTCGGCCTTCGCCGACCATGACGGAAGAAAATGGACGGGGCGGTTCCAACCAAAACAGATCCGCCCTATTCCCGCCCCCCCGCGATCAGGTATTCCCGGTTGCCTCCGGCGCCTTCGATCGGGCTTTCGACCAGGCCGAGGACGCGCCAGCCGTCCTGCCTGGCAAGCCATGCGGAAATGCGTTCGCAGGCGGCCGCCCTCGCCTCCTCGTTCCGCACGATTCCTCCCTTGCCGACCTCCCCCCGGCCGACCTCGAATTGCGGTTTGATCAGCGCGATAAGCCGCGCTCCCGGCCCGCAGAGCGCGAGCGGGGCCGGCAGCACGGTCTCGAGCCCGATGAAGCTCGTATCGCAGGTGACGATATCGACCCGTTCCGGAACATGCTCGGAAGCGATGTAGCGCGCGTTCACCCGATCGAGAACGACCACGCGGGGGTCCTGGCTCAGCCGCCACAGAAGCTGGCCGCGTCCGACATCCACCGCATAGACCCTATCCGCGCCATGAGCCAGCAGCACATCGGTGAAACCGCCGGTCGAGGCGCCGATGTCGAGCGCTGTCGCGCCCCTTGCGTCGATATCGAAATGGCGCAGCGCATGATCGAGCTTGACGCCGCCCCGCGACGCCCAGCGCCGCTCCGAGCCGCGCAGTTCGAGTTGCAAGTCGGAGCGAACGGAGTGGCCGGGCTTGTCGAGTCGCTTGTCGCCACACCATATCCGGCCGGCGCGGATCAGGGCCTGGGCTTCCGTCCTGCTGGTGGCCAGACCGCGCGCCTCGACAAGCGAGTCGAGCCGGCGCTTGTCAGGCGCTTTCGGCTTCCGCCGGGTCGGATTCGCCACGTCCCAGGGCTTCCATGGCGGTGGCGACGATGTGCGCGGCGTTCAGGCCGGCGGCCTCGTACTGAAGCGGCGGCTTGTCCTGGTCGAGGAACAGGTCAGGCAGCACCATGGGACGGATCTTGAGCCCACCGTCCAGCACCTGCTTCAGGGCCAGCATGTGGAGCACCTGCGAGCCGAACCCGCCGATCGAGCCCTCCTCGATGGTGATCAGGACCTCGTGCTCGCGGGCGAGGCGCAGGATCAGGTCTTCGTCGAGCGGCTTGGCGAAACGCGCATCGGCAACCGTGGCGGAAACACCCTTCGTCGCCAGTTCGTCGGCCGCCGCAAGCGCCTCGTAGAGCCGGGCGCCGTAGGAAAGGATCGCGATAGTCGAACCCTCCCGCATGACGCGACCCTTGCCGATGGGCAGCACCTTGGCCTGCTCGGGCATGTCGACGCCGAATCCTTCACCGCGCGGATAGCGCAGACCCGACGGCCGGTCATCGATCGCGACCGCCGTCTTCACCATGTGAACCAGCTCCGCCTCGTCGGCCGCGGCCATCAGCACCATCCCCGGCAGGCAGCCGAGATAGGCGATGTCGAACGCGCCGGCATGGGTCTGGCCGTCCGCGCCCACGAGGCCGGCACGGTCCATCGCGAAGCGTACCGGCAGGCTCTGGATCGCCACGTCGTGGACGATCTGATCGAAGGCGCGCTGCAGGAAGGTCGAGTAGATCGCCGCGAAAGGTTTCATGCCGTCGGCGGCGAGTCCCGCGGCGAACGTCACCGCGTGCTGTTCGGCAAGCCCGACATCGAACGCCCGGTGCGGAAACGCCTTCTCAAACGCATCGACACCGGTACCGGACGGCATCGCGGCGGTGATCGCGACGATCTTGTCGTCCTTCTCCGCCTCGGCGATCAGGCTGTTGGCGAACACCTTGGTGAAGGACGGAACGTTCGTCTTGGGCTTGTCCTGGACGCCGGTGACGACTTCGAATTTCGAAACGCCGTGGTACCTGTCGGCGGATTCCTCGGCCGGGGCGTAGCCCTTTCCCTTGACGGTCACCGCATGGACCAGGATGGGACCTTCCGCCTGGTCGTCCCGCACGTTGCGCAGAACCGGAATCAAATGGTCGAGATTGTGACCGTCCACGGGTCCGACATAGAAGAAGCCCAGCTCCTCGAACAGCGTCCCGCCGGTCACCAGCCCCCGGGCGTATTCCTCCGCCCGCTTGACGCCGCGCTCCACGGCGCGCGGGAACCGCTCGGCGATGTGATGGGCAACGTCGCGCAGGCTGCGATAGCTCTTGGACGAGATCAGCCGCGACAGGTACCCGCTCATCGCGCCGACCGGCGGCGCGATCGACATGTCGTTGTCGTTGAGGATCACGATGAGCCGGCTGTCCAGCGAACCCGCGTGATTCAGCCCTTCATAGGACATCCCGCCGGTCAACGCACCGTCTCCGATTACCGCCACGACCCGGTTCTTCCGGCCCTGGAGGTCCCGGCCGACGGCGAATCCGAGGCCGGCCGATACCGAGGTCGAGGCGTGCGCCGCACCGAACGGGTCGTACTCGCTCTCGGATCGCTTGGTAAATCCGGACAGCCCGCCGCCCTGGCGTATCGTGCGGATGCGGTCGCGCCGGCCGGTAAGAATCTTGTGCGGATAGCACTGGTGCCCGACGTCCCAGATCAGGATGTCCTCGGGCGTGTCGAACAGGTGGTGCAGTGCCACGGTGAGCTCTATCACGCCGAGCCCGGCACCGAGATGCCCTCCGGTCGTCGAAACCGCGTCGACCATCTCGGCGCGCAACTCTTCCGCGACCTTCTTCAACTCGTTGACGGACATGTCGCGCAGGTCGCGCGGCCAATGCACCCTGTCCAGGTGGGGAGTGTCGACAGCCATGGCCAGTCCCTCGCCCTCTAGTTCCTACGCTCTAGCACAAATGTGCCGAAGGCACGCAACGGATCGGCGTCCTCGCCGAAACGGTCCAGCCGCGCGATCCCCCGATCGATCAGGGATCGCGCCTCGCGCCGTGCCCCTTCCACGCCCAGAGCGCTGACGAATGTCGCCTTGCCCGCCGCCGCGTCCTTGCCGACCTTCTTGCCCAAAGCGGCTTCGTCTCCGGTCACGTCCAGCAGGTCGTCAACGATCTGAAACGCGAGGCCGATGTCGTAGCCGTAGGTACGCAGCACATCGCGCACCGGTTCCGCGCACTCTCCGAGGATCGCGCCCGCTTCGCAACTGAAGGAAATCAGCGCACCCGTCTTCATCCGTTCGAGCAGGGCTATCATGTCGTAATCGACCGCTTCGTGCTGGGCCGCGAGGTCGATCATCTGACCGCCCACCATGCCGCGCGCCCCGGACGCCTCGGCGAGCGTGCGCACCAGTTCCATCCTGATCCCGGCCGACGGGTGGGTGGTTTCCCGGGAAAGGACCTCGAAAGCAGCGGTCAACAGGGCGTCCCCGGCGAGGATCGCCGTCGCCTCGTCGAAGGCTATGTGGCAGGACGGCTTGCCGCGGCGCATGTCGTCGTCGTCCATCGCGGGCAGGTCGTCGTGGATCAGTGAATAGGCGTGGACCATCTCGACCGCGGCAGCGACGCGAAGGGCACCGTCGTCGCGGGCGCCGACCAGCCCGGCGCCCGTCCTGACGAGGAAGGCCCGCAACCGCTTGCCCCCGCCCAGAACGCCGTAGCGCATCGCTTCGTGGAGCCGCGCGGCGGAGCCCTCGGGCTCGGGCAGCTCCAGGTTCAACACCTCGTCCACCGCCGAGGCGGTCTCCGCCATCATCCCGGCAAGGTCGGTATCGATCAGGACGTCAGTCAATATCCGCGGGCTCCACACCGGCGGGCTCGGACCCTTCGAAGGCGATCTTCTCGATGCGAGCCCTGGCCTCGCTCAACTTCTTCTCGCAATGGGTCTTCAGGGCGATGCCGCGTTCGTAGGCGCCGATGGCGTCGTCGAGCTTCGCCTCTCCGCTTTCGAGCGTGCGGACGATCGCCTCAAGCTGCTCGAGCGCGTCCTCGAACGAAAGACCGGATATGTCCTCGGCCACCTCTTGTCGTTCCATTTCCTGTCCCGGACCTAGACAGGGACCCTAGCCTTCCCGGAGTCGATGGGCAAGCCGAGACCTCGTTTCGTTATATCTAACAAAAACTTATGGGATCAGGCTGTCATCAGAACTCCAACATGGGCAGTGACGCTCGCCGCCAGGGCGTCCAGGTCGTAGCCGCCCTCCAGCGTCGCCACGAGTCGGCCGTCGCAAACCTCGTCGGCGACCTCGCAGAGCCGCCGGGTCACCCAAGCGTAGTCGTCTTCGACCAGCCGAAGCGTCGCCAACGGGTCCCGCTCGTGAGCATCGAACCCGGCCGACACCAGGATCAGGTCGGGAGCGAACGCCCGCAGCGCGGGGAGAACGCCGTCTTCCATTCCGGCGCGGAACTCCGCCGAACCCGAACCGGGCCGCAACGGAACGTTGACGATATTGCCGCAGCCCGTCTCCTCGGCGCGGCCGGTCCCGGGATAGAGCGGAAATTCATGGGTGGAAGCGAAGAAAAGCGACGGGTCGGCCTCGAACATCGCCTGGGTGCCGTTGCCGTGATGTACGTCGAAATCGATCACCGCCACCTTGTCCGCGCCGAGCTCTTCCCGTGCATGGAGCGCGCCCACGGCGACATTGTTGAACAGGCAGAAGCCCATGCTGCGATTGGCCTCGGCATGGTGGCCGGGCGGCCGGACGGCGCAGAACGCATTGTCCGCATCGCCGGTCATCACCGCGTCCACCGCAGCCACCATCGCGCCCGCCGCGCGCCGCGACGCTTCGCCCGAATCGGCCGACATCACGGTGTCGGGATCGACCCTTACGCGGCCTTCCGCGGGCACGGCATCGAGCAGCGCCTCGACGAAAGCAGCCGAATGGGCGCGTGCGAGTTGATCGGGCTCGGCTTGCGGCGCCTCGCGCCGGTCCAGCTCTTCGAAGGCTTCGGAGGACAGCGCCTCCATCACCGCGCGGATGCGATCCGGGCGCTCGGGGTGACCCTGGCCGGTATCGTGCCTGGCCGAGCTGTCGTGGTGAAACAGCAGAGTCGTCATCGCCTTCCCTTCCCGCTTTGAGACCGAACGCGCTCAAAGCGCGTCGATGGGAACCTTCAGATATGCGGTCCCGTTGCTTTCCGGTGCCGGCATGCGCCCGCCGCGGATATTGACCTGGACCGCGGGCACGATCAGCCGCGGCAGCGGGAGCTCCGCGTCGCGGCCGCTGCGCGTGGCGACATAGCTCTCCCGGCTCACGCCGTCGCGGCAATGAATGTTGCTCCGGCGTTGCTCGGCCACGGTCGTCGCCCAGGCGAAATCGCGCGTCCCGCCGGCGCCGTAGTCGTGGCACATGAACAGGCGGGTATCCGCCGGCAGGGACAGGATCCGGCGGAGCGAGTCGTACAGGGTCTCCGCGCAGCCCCCCGGGAAATCGGCCCGCGCGGTGCCCGAATCCGGCATGAACATCGTATCGCCGACGAACGCTACATCGCCGAACACATAGCAGGCGCAGGCCGGGGTATGGCCGGGGGTGAACATCACCCGCCCGTCGATGCCGCCGATCGAAACCGTGTCCCCGTCCTCGAAGAGACGATCGAACTGCGAATCGTCGGCGGCCAGTTCGTCCTCGATGTTGAACAACGCGCCGAACGTCTTGCGCACCTCGGAAACGCCGGCGCCGATCCCGATCCTGCCGCCGAGGCGCGTCTGGACATAGGGCGCCGCGGTGATGTGATCGGCATGCACGTGGGTCTCGAGAATCCAGTCGACGGCAAGACCGTCCCTCTCGACGGTGGCAATCAGCTTGTCGGCGGACCCGGTCGCGGTGCGGCCCGAGGCGGGATCGAAGTCGAGCACCGGATCCACGACCGCCGCGCGCCGGGTATCGGGATCCGAGACGACATAGGAGATCGAATTGGTAGCCGGATCGAAAAATCCGTCGACCTTCGGCGTCATGCGTCACCCCTCGTCGCATTATGCCGGCTGAGGGAAAGTCTACAACACCGGACGCCGTTCTTGGGGCGATGCCCGGGATACGGCAAATCGGCCGGGCCAAGGCCGGTCATGCGGTGTCGTCGTAAAACTCCTGGAGGATAGCGATTACGCCGTCGCGGCTGAATTCGGGCGGGATCGCCTCGCGGTCGGCGAACATCTCGCGCAGCCTCGTGCCCGAGATCCGAAGCTTTCCGTCGTCGTCGCGGCGACAGGGGCGGCTCGCCGCGGCGCCCGTCGCCACCGCCGCCACCGCACGATAACGCTTCTCCTCGCCCAACCCGTGCTCCCCGGCATCGGCGGCGAAACACATGTTGCCCGTCGCCATGCCCCTGCAATCGAAGCAATAGAACGTGTCGTCGAACTTCAGCGGCCGGATGGCGAGGCTGTCCGCGCCGATCTCGTCGAAAATGCGGTGGGCATCGTAGGGACCGTAGTATCCGCCGAGCCCCGCATGGTCGCGCCCGACCACCAGATGCGAGCACCCGAAGTTCTGGCGGAACAGGGCATGCAACAGCGCCTCCCGGGGGCCGGCATAGCGCATTTCGATCGGATAGCCGGCCTGGATCACCCGTCCTTCCGGGAAGTGGTTGGCGACCAGCCAGTCGATGGCGCGGACCCGGACGTCGGCCGGGATGTCGCCTGCCTTGAGCGCCCCGAGCACCTGGTGGATCAGCAGCCCGTCGCACACCTCGATGGCGACCTTGGCGAGAAACTCGTGACTGCGGTGCATGGGGTTGCGGGTCTGGAAGGCGGCGACCGTGGACCAGCCCTTTTCGGCGAACAGCGCGCGGGTTTCGGCGGGGCGCAAATAGAGCCCCCGGTAGGTCTGCGGAAAGTGCCCTTCGGAGAAGACCGAGACCGGGCCCGCGAGGTTGACCGGACCCTGCGCCATCACCTTGGCGACGCCGGGATGGGCCTCGTCGGCGGTGCGGTAGACCTCGCTGCATTCGAGCTCCTTGTCGATGCCGTATTTCTCGGCGACCGCGAGGATGCCGAGGATTTCCCCCTCCCCGTCCGTCAGCGCCAATTCGTCGCCGACGGCGACGGCGAAGTCCTCGTCGCATGACAGCGTGATCGGCAGCGGCCAGAACAGCCCGTTCTCCAGGCGCATCTCCATGCACGCGCCACGCCAGTCGGCCGCGCCCATGAAGCCGTCCAGCGGCGAATACGCGCCCATGGCGAGCATGAAGAGGTCCGAGACCTCGCGGCTCGACAAAGGGAGCTTCTTCAGGCTGCGCGCCCTCTTGAGCGCCTCCTCCCGTTCCTCTTCGGGCAGCAGCAGGGGCTTCAGGGCGGCGTCGCCGTGCGGGGCGATCAAATTCGGCATGGGGCGTCCCTCGATACGGCGCTGACGCGCCTACTCGGGATGAGGGCTTTTCTTGTCACGTCCACCCTCACCCTGAGTAGCCGCGAAGCGGCGTATCGAAGGGCGGGCGCCAGCCGCGCAGACCGGGACCATGGCATGAAATCGAGCTAATCGACGATGTGGTAGACGGGGGCCTTCTCCATGGCCCATTCCCCGGACTCCCGGTCGAAGCGGGACAGGGTGAAGCAGTGCCAGTCGGCGTCGTCCAGCCTCGGATGATCGGCCCGGTAGTAGTATCCCGGCCACCGCGTTTCGGTCCTGAACATCGTGTGGTGCGTCACCGCCTCCGAGGCCAGGACCCGGTGGTGCAGCTCCCACGCCCGCTGGAGCTGGTGGAGGTCTTCCGCGCCGAGATTGTCGAGGTCCTCCTTCAGCATGCCCAGCAATTCCAGCCCGCGGGTCAGCATGGGCTCGTTCGTCGTGTAGTGGGCGCCGATGCCGCCGACATACTCGTCCATGATCTTTTCGAGACGCTGGAGACCGTGGATCGGCAGCATGTAGCTCGGCGAGACCGTTCCGGCGACGATCTCGTTGCGGCCGATCCGGTAGTTCTCCAGCGGCTGGAAGACCGTCCTCTTGAGGTCCTCGTACTCCTTCTCGCTGACCTGGGGCCGCTCGGTCTTGAGGTCGTTGACGTAGTTGACCGCCGCCTTGCCGGCGATCCGCCCTTCGGTGAAGGAACCCGACGAGAACTTGTGTGCGGTGCCGCCGATCGTATCGCCCGCGCCGAACAGGCCGTCGACCGTCATCATCCGGTTATAGCCCCACCGGTACTCGTCCGGCGCGTAATCGTCGGGCCCGCTGGCCCAGGCGCCCGAGCAGGTGGCGTGCGAGCCCATCACGTAGGGCTCCGACGTGGTCAGCTCCGGATTGGTGTGCTTGGGGTCGATGTTCTGGGACGCCCAGACGACGGCCTGCCCGATCGTCATGCCGAGGAAATTCTCCCAGCCCACCTGCTCCTTGTGCGGATCCTGGAAGGCCTCCGTCGTCACCATGCGGATCGGGCCGCGGCCGGCCTTGACCTCTTCGAGGAGCGCGTGGTTGCGGAGACAGGTCGGCACCGGATGCCGGTCGACGTAGTCGCCCACCAGCTCCTTCGTGTGGTCGTACCACTTGGACTCGTATTCCTCGCCATAGGCGTTCTGGGTGTAGGTCTTGAGGTGGAGGAAATACGCGCCGACCGGGCCGTAACCGTCCTTGAACCTGGTCAGGACGATCCGGTTTTCCATCTGGGTCATCTTCGCGCCGGCGAGGATCGGCAGCGCATAGGCGGAGGCGCTGCTCCAGGGCGCGTACCAGGTCCGTCCCATGCCCTCGCCGACGGCGCGCGGCTTGAAGATATGCGACGCGCCGCCCGCGGAGACGATCACCGCCCTGGCCCGGAAGACGTGGAAATCGCCCGTGCGCACGTTGAAGCCGACCGCGCCGGCGACGCGGTTGGGCTTGGTTGAGTCCATCAGCAGGTGGGTGACCATGATCCGGTTGTAGACCTCGGTCGCGGCCTTGCGGGCCGCCTCCGCGACGATCGGCTTGTAGCTCTCGCCGTGGATCATGATCTGCCACTTGCCTTCGCGCAGGTAACGCCCGGTCTCCGGGTCCTTCATGATCGGAAGGCCCCACTCCTCGAACTTGTGCACCGTGGAGTCGACATGGCGCGCGATGTCGTAGCCGAGATCCTCCCGCACCAGACCCATCAGGTCGTTCCGGCAATACCGGACGTGGTCCTCGGGCTGGTTCTCGTCCCACTGCATGCCCATGTAGCAGTTGATCGCGTAGAGGCCCTGGGCCACCGCGCCGCTGCGCTCGATATTCGCCTTCTCGACGCAGACCACCTTCAGGTCGCGCCCCCAGTACCCGGCCTCGTAGGTCGCGCCGCAGCCCGCCATGCCGCCGCCGACGACCAGAATGTCCGCGTCCACGAAGACCGTCTTGCGGCGGGAGAACGGACTCACTAGACGACTCCCTGCTTGAACTTGTCCGGCGTCACGGCGGGCAGCGCTTCGATGTTGAGCGCGTCCGGCTCGTGCGCGAGCTCCTGGGATTTCATCGCTTCCGCGGTCGGCGCCTCGTAGTCGGCCGG
Organism: Alphaproteobacteria bacterium; assembly: GCA_965202835.1. Classification (GTDB taxonomy): domain Bacteria; phylum Pseudomonadota; class Alphaproteobacteria; order MPNO01; family MPNO01; genus MPNO01. Next base: position 1,612,716 of record CBDBCA010000006.1, read on the forward strand.
CGACTTGATCGATCCCCAGGGCGTCGTCCGGATCGGCGAAACGAAATCCTTTTCCTCGCCGTTCCGGAACTTGATCTTCCAGGAGATGGTGCCTTTCGCCTCTTCCCGCAGCGCGCGAACGCTGTGGCCCATGGGCGCGAAGTCGGCATAGCCGCGGCAATCGATGGCATGCTGCGGGCACGCCTTCACGCAGGAGTAGCACTCCCAGCACATATTGGGCTCGATGTTGTAGGCCCGCCGATAGGTACTATCGATGTGCATGATGTCGGAAGGGCAGATATCGACGCAGTATCCGCAGCCGTCGCAACGGGTCATGTAGACGAATGTCGGCATGGGGTTCGGTAAACTCCTCTGTCGAAGACCGACGACGGGCCGATCAGTAATGGCTGGGGCGTTCGCGGGCGCTGCCGAAGGTTTCCGGCTTGTCGGCGGGGGCCGGCAGGTTGCTCCTCGTACCGGTCGCCTCCGCCATCCGTTTCTCGAAAGCCGCCGCCGGCTTGAAGAACATGTGCGAGAACTTGGACCACGGGACGGAGCCGAACAGCACCGTCGTGGCGATCAAGTAGAGCCCCAGGAACAGGGTCGTCCACGAGCTCCCGGCCGCCTGCAGGCCGGCCCAGATCAGCGCGAGCGTGGTGCTGGCGAGGAGCGAAACGACGAACAGGTCGGCGCGCACGAGCCGGAACGGCGTATGCCCCTCGGCCGACACGTCGACCCGGATGAAGAACCAGAACCAGTAGCCGCCGATGCAGACCAGCAAGGCGCCTATGACCCACAGCAGGGGCAGGATGGCGGGGGTCGGCGTCGCGGGAGTCGGGTACCAGAACACCATGACGAAGGTCGCGGCGGCATAGGCCAGGAAACCGTACATCGTCAGCAGGTGGGCGACCCGGCGGCGCCCGGGGCCGAACTCGGCGGATGTCAGCCCTTCCGACAACGCGGTCTGGATCGCGATCCCCGCCATCTGTCCGCCGCCGACCCGCCGCGCGCCCTTGTCCCGCGATTTCCGCCAGCTCGCGAAGAAATAGGTGGCGCTTCCCTTGTGCCAGATGTCGAACAGGGTGCCGGCCACCACCAGGACGATCATCACGACCACATAGGTCTGCATGACGGCGGGCGATAGGGACGCCGAAAGCGCGGCGAACGGATTACTGGTGAACACGCGATTCCCCCAATGTCAGCCCGTCCCGGTCAACGCCGGGAGCGGCGGTCTCGATCCGCCTTGGGGAAGGATACCATCTTTCGATCGGACCGAATGTCAAGGCCGGCCCGGCGCCGGGCGGCGGCGGAACGGGTAGGGTCCCGGGTGCTCGACGAGCGGCAGGGTGTGGGTGACCATGCCGACGCCGGGGCTCCAGACGTGAAGGAACCCCGCGGCGGGCTCGAGCACCAGTTCGAGATCGCCGCCGCGACGCAGGTCGAGCGGCATGTGGAAAGCGGTTGACGGCGCCACGCAGGCGAGCGTGCCGGCGAAGCGGCGCTGGATCGACCGGTGCAGGTGCCCGCACAACACCCGCTCGACGTTCCCGTAAGCGCCGACGATTTCCGCGAACGCATCGGCGCCGGCGAAGTCCTGGCCGTCCATGAAGGGGACGCCCGTCTTGAAGGGCGGGTGGTGCATCAGGATCACGGTCGGGCGGTCGGGCGCCTCGGCCAGGCGGTCCTCCAGCCACGACAGGCGTTCGGCGCACATCTCGCCGGTCTTGGCGCCTTCCTTCACCGTGTCCAGGGCGAGAAAGCGTACCGGAAGATGCTCGACCGCGTAGTGGAGAAACGCGCCGTTTCCGGGCAGATAGCCGGCGTCGGCGAAGGCGGCGCGCAAGGCCGCGCGGTCGTCGCGGTTGCCCGGGATGAGGTAGACCGGGGCCGGCAGCGGATCCAGCAGGCGCCGAAGCTGGGCATAGGAATCGGCATCGGGAACGTCGACGAGATCGCCGGTGACGAAGACCGCGTCCGCCGGGGGATCGAGGGCGGCCAGCCGTTCGACGGCGGATGCCAGCCCGCCGGCCGTGTCGGCCACGTCGTGTGCGAGATCGCCCTCCGGACGGAGGTGTATGTCGGAGATTTGGGCGAAGATCATGGAGGCGTGACCCTACCATGACGCCTCGATGCGCGCACCGGCGGGCCGGTGTTTCGCCGACCGTGGCGCGTCGCTCGATACGGCGCTTGCGCGCCTGCTCGGGATGAGGGATTTTTCATTTGGAATTCAACAATATCCCCGCCGTGAGTGGCCGCGAAGCGGCGTATAGAAGGGCCTGCCCCGAGCTTGCCGAACGGACGCGCCCCGGCCACATCGGCGGTTCAACGTGAGACTGACACGCTCCAGGACCGGTCCATTGCGTCCCGCTTATTCGGCGATTTCCTTCTCCACCGCCTCAGGCATGGGTTACGGACTGCTGATTCTGCTCGGCGTCTTCGCGAGTGGGGAGACGATTCCTTCCGACCGCTGGTTCGGGCTGGCCGCGCTCGGGGTCGCGTTCGGCGCCGTCACATTCGGCCTGGTCTCGTGGACGTTCCGTCCGGACCGCCCCCAAGCCGCGTTCCACGCCCTGTCGCAATGGCGGACGAGCTGGGCATCGCGCGCGGGAGTGCTGGCGAGCGCGACCTACATTCCGGGCGCGCTGTTCGCGATCGGCTGGATCGGCTACGCCGAGGTGGGGGGCATCTGGCGGGTCTGCGGCCTCGCCGCCGCCGTGCTCGCGGGGTTCACGGTCCACGCCGCCTGCATGATCCACGCGACGCGCCACGAGGTTCCCGCATGGTGCAATCGCTGGACGGTACCGCTCCATCTCGCGCTTGCACTGTTTTCCGGCGGGCTCTGGCTGCAGGCGCTGCTCGCGCTGTTCGGCCGCGCGAGCCCCGGGAGCACGCTGATCGTGGTGATGACGCTGTTCCTCTCCTTCTACCTCAAGCGCCGCTACTGGCGGTTCATCGACGCCGCCCGCACGGCCTCGGCGTCCGACACGACGACGCCGGAGACGGGCCATCGCCTGGCCCGCGAGCGAGCGGTGAGGCTCCGGCGTTACGCCTTCGTGCTCCTGTTCGCGCTGCCGCTGGTGCTCACCATGGCGGCGACGGAGGCAGCGCCATGGCTGGCCGCGCTCGCAGCCGTCGCCGCGGCGCTGTCCGGCTCGGCCGGCGTCGTTATCGAGCGCTGGCTGTTCTTCGCCGAGGCGGAGTGACGCCGGCGCCGCTCAGGCGGCGGCATCCTTGTGTGCGGTGAAGGTGAGGCCTTTGGCCGTGAACTTGTCCTTCACCCCCGGCTTGATGGCGTCGAGCTTGACCGCGCTGGACGGCGCCAGGTCGATATCGGTCATGTCGTGCACGCCCCCGGTGATCAGCACCTGCAGGACGCCCTCCTCCTCGCCGATATTGCGGAAGGCGCGGTTGACCCTGGGCGGCACCGAGATGGTGTCGAACTCGTCGAGCTCCGCCCGCCCGCCGCCGTCGTCGTTCCAGGTCACCTCGAAGCGGCCCTTGAGCACGGTGAAGGTCTCGTAGGTCTGGAGATGGGCGTGCAGCGAAGGGCCCTGCCCCGGTGGACAGACGGCGATGGTCATGGTCATGCCGGCGGCGTCCACGATGGGCGCGCCGATGTTGATCGGTGTGTCCACGTCGCCGCCGAGGCCGATGACCGACAGGAGCTTGCGCGCGTAGACAACGTCGTTCGCCTCCTGCGGAATCTCCGGGTCCTGCTGGATCGGCAGCGGCTTCAGCGCGCCGTAACGCGAAATCCGGCCCTGCATCTCATCCGGTGTGATCTCGATCGTCTTCATCGCATCCTCCCTGGCGCGCATCCGGGCGCCGCGCCTGGGATGGTAGAATATTCGGCGCCGGATTGGAATCGTCCGCGGAGCTCCGCCCTCCCCCGGCCCCTCCCGCAAGCGGGAGGGGAGAAGACAGGAGGAGGCGGGCAAGCGAATCCCCTCTCCCCAGCGGGGAGAGGGTTAGGGTGAGGGGTGAGGCCCGAGTTGACGCGCCCGCGGCGCCTGCGAACAATCCCGGCATGGTCGAATACACACGCGAAACGGTCGACGTCGGCGGCTGCGCGATCGAGGTGCTGCGCGGCGGATCGGGGCCCGGGCTCCTGTTCCTGCACGGCGCGGGCGGCGCGAGCGACTGGGCGCCCTATATGGACGGTCTCGCCGAGCGGTTCGAGATCGCGGTGCCGAGTCATCCCGGTTTCGACCGGTCCGACACCCCGGAATGGCTCGATGGCATGTCGGACCTTGCCTATTTCTACCTCGACGCCCTGGAGGCGATGGGGCTCGACGACGTGCATGTCGTCGGCAACTCGCTCGGCGGCTGGCTCGCCTGCGAGATCGCGGTTCGCTCGACCGAACGGATGCGCTCGCTTACCCTCGTCGGCGCGGCCGGAATCCCGGTCGACGGCGTGCCGATGGGCGACATCTTCCTGTGGAGCCCGGAAGACCGGGTGCGCAACGTCTATCACGACCAGGCGGTCGCCGAGGCCCGCCTCGCCCGGAACCCGAGCGAGGAAGAGGCGGACATCGCGCTGAAGAACTACTTCACCACCTCGCGGCTCGCATGGAGCCCGCGCTTCTGCAACCCGGACCTCGCCAAGTGGCTGCACCGGATCCGGATCCCGACGATGATTCTCTGGGGCGCCGAGGACAAGGTGTTCCCGCCCGCCTACGGCGAGGCATACGCGGCTCTGATCCCGGGTTCGCAGCTCCGGATCGTTCCCGAATGCGGCCATCTGCCCCACCAGGAAAAGATCGACGCGTTCCTCGACGCCGTGACGGCAATCGCGGAGGAAGCCGCCCCATGAAGTTCTTCTTCTTCCATCTGATGCCTTACGCGCATCTCGACCTCGATTACGACAAGACCTATCCGGGCGCCTACCTGACGCTGCCGAACAGCTACTACGATCCGAAGAAGGGCGCGCCGCTCTATCACCGCTATCTCGACGAGCTGGAGCTGGCCGACCGGCTGGGCTTCGACGGGGTCTGCGTGAACGAGCACCACCAGACCGCCTACGGGATGATGCCGGCGCCCAACCTGCTGGCCGGCGCGTTGACCCGGAGCGTGAGGAACGCGACGATCTGCGTCCTGGGCCGCGCGCTGCCGATCACCGACAACCCGATGTCCATCGCGGAAGAGTTCGCGATGCTCGACAACCTCGCGGAAGGGCGCTTCATCGCCGGCTTCGTCCGCGGCCTCGGCACCGAGTACCACGCCTCGATGGCCAACCCGTCCTTCAGCCACGCGCGCTTCCACGAGGCGCACGACCTGATCGTCCGCGCGTGGACGGAGACCGGACCCTTCGCCTTCGACGGCAAGCATTACCGCTACCAGTACGTCAATCTCTGGCCCCGCCCCTACCAGATGCCACACCCGCCGATCTGGATCCCGTCGCAGGGCTCGCGCGAGACCTATGAGTGGGCGGCCCACCCGGACCGGAAATACACCTATCTGATCACCTTCAACCCGGCCGAAGCGGTGAAGCGCAACCTCGATGCCTATGCCCGCCAGTGCGAGACCTACGGTTACGAATGCAGCCCCGGCCAGCTCGGCTGGGCGCTGCCGATCTATGTCGCGGAAACCGACGAGATCGCGAACCGCGAGGCCGCCGACCACATCGAGGTGTTCTTCAACAAGTTCATCGCCTCGCCGGCCGAATACAAGCTGCCGCCGGGCTACTCGTCGATGGCATCCTACAAGTACGTCATGGAGACCAAGTTCAAGGTCCGCGAGCAGTTCCTGACCCACGAGACGCTGACCGGGAACGGCATGTTCGTCTGCGGCGGCCCGGAGACGGTAACCGAGATCCTCGCCCGCCGCTTCGACGAGATGGGTTACGGCAACCTGGTCTGCATGCTCCAGTTCGGCACGCTGCCGCGCGAGCTGACCGAGAAGAGCATGACCCTGTTCGCGAACGAGGTGATGCCGAAGCTCCGCCACCTCGGCGAGAAGAGCCCGGCGCCACGCGCTGCTTCGGCCGCCGTCGTTTAGGCCGGACTTTTCACCAATGGATGCAAGAAGGTCGGGCGGAAGCCCGTGCCGCCGGTCTCGCGCCATCGAAGACCCAAGCTGTCACCCCGGACTTGTTCCGGGGTCCAGGGCAACAGGCACCGCTTCAGCCTGGCCTCCCTGGACCCCGGAACAAGTCCGGGGTGACAACTGGGCGAAGGACGAAGCGCGCTCAACGCAAACCCACCCGGGCGCGTCATGAACCGGAGCGCGCTTCTCGGGGCCGGCTTCATCGCGGTCGCGATGCTGTTCTGGGGCGGGAACACCACGGTCGGCCGGTTCGCGATGACGACCGACCTGCCGCCCATCGGGGTCAATTTCTGGCGCTGGACGATGGCGTTCGCGATCCTTGCGCCGCTCTACGCCCCAACGCTGTGGCGCCAGCGCGGGCTTCTCTGGCGGCATCGGGTCTACTGCTTCTTCCTGGGGCTGGTCGGGGTCACCTTCTTCAACTCCTTCTACTACGTCGGGCTGCAGTCCACGACCGCCGTCCAGGGTTCGCTGATCGCGGCGCTCCTGCCCCTGCTGATTCTCATCCTTGGCGCGGTCTACGCGGGCACCGGCATTACCGGACGCCAGCTGGGCGGGCTCGTGCTCTCCATCGGCGGCGCGGTCCTGGTCGTCGTGCGCGGCGATCCTGCCGTCCTCCAGACACTCCGGCTCAACCCGGGCGATTTCTGGTGCCTCGCCGCCGTCCTGTGCTGGGCGGTGCAGACCTTCATGCTGCGCTACAAGCCGCCGGAGATCGATATCATGGCGCTGGTCGTCGCCTCGGTCGGGCTCGGCTGGCTCGCCCTCGTTCCCGCCTACGCGGTGGAGACCGCGCTGGGCGAGGCCATGCGTTTCGACCGGGAAACACTGCTGCTGGTCGGCTATCTCGGGCTGTTCGCGAGCGTCATCGCGTTCAGCCTCTACAACGCCGGCGTTGTCCGCGTCGGATCGACCAGCGCGGGATATCTGGGCAACCTGTTCCCCGTCTTCAGCGCGCTGCTGGCCGTGATCTTTCTCGGCGAGGCGATCGCCTGGTACCACGCCCTGGGCGGCATGCTGGTTCTCGGCGGCATCTATCTCGCCACCGTCCCGCAGGGCGCGCTGCGGCGCCGCCCGCTGCCCGGCTGATGAACGGCCGGGTCGTCGCCTACTGCGCGCTGACCGTCACCGCGGCGTCCTTCGCCGGGAACACCATCGTCGGCCGCGCGGTGATCGACGAACTGCCGCCGATGGGCCTCGCGTTCTGGCGGGCGTTCGGCGCATTCCTGATCGTCGCCCCGTTCGGAGCCGCCGGGGTCTGGCGGTCGCGCCGCGAGATCGTCGCCGCCTGGAAGCTCCTGTTCGTCCTCGGCGTGCTGGGCATGACGGCATTCAGCGTCTTCGTCTTCACCGGCCTGCATCATACCGAGGCGATCAACGCGACCCTGATCCAGGGAACGCTCCCCCTCAACATCGTCGTCGCCTCGCTGGTCGTCCTTGGGCAGGCGATCTCGCCGCGCCAGGGGCTCGGGCTCGTCGTCGGGGGCATCGGTTTCGCGGCCATCGTGCTGAGGGGCGAGATCGAAAATCTTGCCGGGTTCGTCTTCAATCCGGGCGACGCGCTGATCTGGGCCGGCGTGTTCTGCTACGCCCTGTTCTCGATATTGCTGCCGCGCCGCCCCGCCGCGCTCGGCCTTACCGCCTTCATCACCGTCTTCTTCTTCATGGCCTCGGTGACGACCCTGCCCTTCCACCTCTGGGAGATCGCGCGCGGCGAGGCCATGCCGTTGAGCTGGACGGCCTTGTGGGCGGCGGGTTTCATCGCCCTCTTCTCGAGCCTGCTGGCGCTTTATCTATGGACAACCGCGGTCGAGCGGGTGGGCGCCCGGACGGCGGGCTATTTCATCTACCTGACGCCCGCGTTCGGCGCGGCGGCCGCGGTCGTGCTGCTGGGCGAGGACGCCGGCTGGTTCCACCTCGCCGGCATCGCGCTCATCTTCGCCGGGATCTGGCTCGCAACGACAGCCCGGTCAGCCGGAAGCGTCGGGTAACGCCACGCCGACCATGCAATCGCGGGTGACGATCCCGGCGAGCCGTTCCGCGTCCCACGACTCGGTCCCGTCGGGCTGCATCGGCAGCACGAGATACCGCATGTCGGCGTTGCTGTCGTGCACCCGGACGGTGGTGTCTTCCGGGACGGTGGTGCCGAACTCCTCCAGCACCGCGCGCGGCTCGATCACCGCGCGCGAGCGGTAGGACTTCGACTTGTACCAGTCCGGCGGCAGTCCGAGGATGGTGCGCGGATAGCACGAGCACAGCGTGCACACGATCATGTTGTGCGTATCCGGCGTGTTCTCGACCACGACCAGCTCGGTACCGGCCATCGGGATCCCGAGCTCGCCGACCGCCGCGGTGCCGTCGTCGAGCAGGCGCTCCTTGAACGCCGGGTCGGTCCAGGCCCTGGCGACGATCTCCGCGCCGAGCGCGGGTCCGCGCGAATCCATAAATTCGAGTTGCCCGCGGATCTGCTCGGGCGTGACCACGCCCTTCTCGACCAGCAACTCGCGGATCGCGGTCGCCATCAGCTCGTAATGGCCGGTCTCGTCGACGTCCCGGTTCTCGGGCGCGACCTCGTGATCGTGGTGGTGGGCTTCGACATGCCCCCGTTCGTCTTCCGCCATCCCTCGTCTCCTAAGCCCTTTCCAGCCAGTGCTGGTAGATTTCCAGATCGAGCGTGTCCCGCTCCGGGCCTTCGTAGCCGTCCCAGATGTCGTGCTGCCGGAACCGCACGCGATAGAGGTGCCGCCGGGGCTCGCCGTCGAAGCCGTAGGCGAGCTCCTCGGGGTTGGGGAAAGCGCCGCAATAGCGCTCCACCACCCCGGTCTTGCCGCGGATGTAGAACGGGGTGCGCCGATGGCCGGGCGGGTGGCTGAGAGCGACCCGCACCTCGTCGCCGACCTCGAAGCGGCGTTCCTCCGCCGTCGCGCCGGTCATGCCCCGGCCTCCAGCCGCCGCCGGATCTCGTCCATCCGGGTCTCGATCTCGTCATGGCTGGCGAGGCCCTTCTCCTCCAGGAGGTCGGTCAGGGCCTCGGCCCAGCGCTCGAAATAGTCGCGGTCGTACTGTTCCGAGGGCAGGTCCTCCAGCGCGCGGCGCATCTCGTCGACCGTCATCAGCTTCTTCTCGCGCAGCGCGCCGACCGTGGCCGTGATCAGCTTGGCCCACGGCCTGGTCGGCGGGCTGTCGGGTTCGACCGGTCCCGCCGGCATGCCGCCCATGTCGTGTTGTCTCTGCATCGTCCTCGCCTTCCAGGCCGTTCAGCCCCCGATCTCTTTCCGCACGATATCCGCGCCAGCGACCATGGCCCGCAGCTTGCGGAGAGCGGTGTCGCGGGAAAGATACTTCATGCCGCAATCCGGCGCGACGACGACCCGCTCGGGCGGCAGGACATCGAGCGCCCGGCGGATCCGCGCCGCGACGGTCTCCGCGGTTTCCACCTCCGGGTCGCCCAGGTTGAGTACGCCGAGGATCACGGTCTTCGACGGCAGTTGCTCAAGGATGGAGAGATCGAGGTCGGGCTGCGCCGCCTCGATCGAGATCTGGTCGACCGACGCGTTCTCGAGCTCCGGCAGGAACGAATACGCGCTCCCCTTCTCGTGGACAATATGCGCGTAGCCGAAACAGAGATGGACCGCCGTCGTCCCCTCGACGCCTTCGAGCGCGCGGTCGATCGCCTTCACCGCATACGACCTGGCGATCTCCGGACGCGCCTGCATGTAGGGCTCGTCGAGCTGGACCACGTCGACCCCGGCCGCGAACAGCGCCCTGATCTCCTCGTTCATCGCGGCGGCGTAGTCCATCGCCGCCGCCTCGTCGGTGTCGTAGTGATCGTTCTGCGCCTGCTGGGTCATGGTGAACGGCCCGGGCACGGTGATCTTGGTCATCCGGTCGGTATTGGCGACCAGGAACTCGGCGTCGCGCACCTCTATGGGACGGGCGCGGTGGATCGGGCCCGCGATGCGGGGCACCGGGTTGGGATGCCCGGTACGGTCGATCGCGGTGCCCGGGTTGTCGATATCGACCCCGCCGAGCGCCGTCGCGATCCGGTTGGAATAGCTCTCGCGGCGGATCTCGCCGTCGGTGATGATGTCGATTCCGGCATGCTCGAAGTCGTGGATCGCGGCCAGCGTCGCGGTGTCCTGCGCCTCTTCCAGCGCATCTTCCGACACCTTCCAGATCTCGCGCGCGCGCACCCGGGGCGGCAGCCTGCCCTTCAGGTTGTCCCGGTCGACCAGCCAGTCGGGCTGAACGTGACTCCCGACCACCGTGGTCGGCAAAATCCTCGGCTCCACGTCGCCTCCCCCCATACGAACTCTCCCGACTATACGACACCGACGCCGGGGACCGCCAAGAAATCGCGCCCGGCCGGACGGTAACGATTCCCTACTTTCTTGCCGTCGGGGTCGCGGATATCCGGCGGTGTCCGCGCTCGCGCGACGAAAAAGGGCGCCGGAACTCCCCGGCGCCCATTTCGCGACCGTGGCAAATCTAACCATAGACGCGTCCCGCGTCAAGAATAATGTCATTTAAGGTAAAGTTTTGAACTCCGATCCCCGCTCTTGCTGCATGGACTCTTTCAAGAACTTCCTGAACGGTTGGCGAAGCGTTGCCAAGTTCACGAAGATAAATTATTGTGAATAGTAAGTAATGGATATGTCTGAATAGATATATCGATAGCAATTACTATTCATACTAGAAATAACCAAGCCACGGATCACCCCAGAGTTGATTTTCGATATATGGCTTTTTCCTCGGGTCGCGATGCCTGCCTTCGCCGCGGTCCTGACGGTGTCCCTGTTTCTTGGCACGGACGCGGTTATCTCGGAGGCGCTGGCGGTCACGAAGAAATCGTCGTCCGGGATCTGTCATTGCCCGGGCGGGCGGTACTACGACCGGACCAAGAGGTTCACGGCCTACCCGAACATCGATGAATGTCTGGCCAGCGGCGGTCGTCATCCCAAGCGCGGTCAGGGGGATTGCACCGGCGCCGCCCCTCCTCGCCCGCCCGCGACCGGCAAACGAGGAACCGTTTCGCGCCCCCGCGCCATGGCCGCGCGCATCGTCGACGGGGACACGGTGGTGTTGTCCGGGGTCCAGGTGCGGCTGCACGGCATCGATGCACCCGAGACGAAACAGTCGTGCCGCGATGCCCGGGACCGGCGTTATCGGTGCGGCCGGGAAGCCAGCGCCGTCCTCGTTCGGCTCGCCAGCGGCGGCATCCGGTGCAGGATGCGGCACGGTGCCGACCGATACGGCCGCAAGATCGGCACGTGCTATGCAGCGGACGGCACCGACATCAACGCCGAAATGGTCCGCCTGGGCCACGCGCTCGCCTATCGGAAATATTCGAGGAAATACGTGTCCGAGGAACAGGAAGCCCGCGCACGTCGCCGTGGCCTGCATCGGGGAGCCTTCGTCGAGCCGTGGGCCTGGCGGCGCGGCCAGCGGCTTCCGGCGCGCTGACCTTCCGGTAGAGAGGCGCCATCCAACCCGTCTCCCGTTCGCCTCGCCCGGCAAATGCTCTAGGATCGGGCGTCCAGCGGGAGCCTTCATGCGCGACCAGTCGATCAGAGGCCATGTCCGGAACCTCGAACAGCAGGGCGAGCTGGTCCATTTCACCAAGCCGGTGGAGCCCCACGGGAACGTCTCGGCGCTGTCGTGGAAGACATACGATGGGCTGGGCAAGTCGGCGCTCTTCTCCAACCTCGAAGGGTTCCCGGGCTGGCGCATCTGCAGCCAGGTCATCGCCGACCGGCGCAAGTGGTCGATCGCGCTCGGCGTCGAGACCGACGCGCTTATCCCGACCCTGATCGAGCGGATCAAGACGCCCGTCGAGCCGGTCGAGATCCACGCCGCCGCGGCCCCGGTCAGGGAGAACATCAGGCTGGGCGGCGAGGTCGACCTCACCAGGCTGCCGGCGGTCTGGCATTCGGAGCGCGACCCGGGGCCCTATATCGCGTCCGGCATGGCGATCATCAAGGACCCGGAGACCGGAATCCGCAACATGTCGATCCACCGGATGCAGATCCTGGGCCCGGACACGACCGGATTCCTGATCTGCCCGCGCCACGCGCTTCGGATTTACCAGATGTACCAGGCGCGGAACGAGCCGATGCCGGTTGCGATGGTCATCGGCGCCCACCCCGCGCTCTACTACGCCGCCGGCTTCACCTCGTCCTACGGCCTCGACGAATTGACCGTGGCCGGGGCGCTGCTGGGCGACCCGGTGCGGATGGTCAAGTGCGAGACCATCGACATGGAGGTACCGGCGGAGGCGGAGATCGTGCTCGAAGGCGCGGTCGCGCCGACCGGGATGACGCCGGAAGGCCCGTTCGGCGAGGCGACCGGAACCTACGCCATGGAAGGCTCGACCGAGATCTTCCGGGTCAAGGCGATCACCCACCGTAACGAGCCGATGTTCTACTCGATGCAGTGCGGCATCCCGATGACCGATACCCAGTCGATCACCGGCACCTGCATCGAGACCGTGGTGACCGACCATCTGAGGTCGGTCGAGGGCGGGCTCGATCTGCGCGACGTGCGGCTGCTCGGCATATCGGGGCTCATGGCGATTGTCCTCAAGCTGCGGCCGCGTGTGGAAGGACAGGCCAAGACGGCATTGATGGCGGCGCTGTCGAGCCCCTATCTCCACCCCAAGCTCGCCATCGCGGTCGACGAGGACATCGACGCGGGCGATCTGCGGCAGGTGTTCTGGTCGCTCACCACCCGGGTCCACGCCGAGCGGGACGTGATCAGGGTTCCCAACACGCGCATCTGGTCGCTCGACAACGTATCGGACATCGTGCCGGGGATGAGCCCGATGTACAGGATCGGCACCAAGACCGTCATCGACGCGACCATGCCGGCGGACCCGGCGGCGCGCGGCCGGTTCGAACCGGCGATGCCGCTCAACCTGGCGGACGTCGATCCCCACGATTTCACGGGCTGAGCCCCGGCGACGAGCCGGAGCTGAACGGAGGAGCTTGCACGGTGTCCGAGATATTTTCCAAGCGTTTCGATTATGTGATCCTCGGCGGCGGTTCGGCCGGCTGTACGCTCGCTAACCGGCTGTCGGCTGACGGTCGCAGCGAGGTCGCGGTGATCGAGGCCGGCAAGGATTACCCGCCGGGCAGCGAGCCCGCCGACATCCGCAGCTCCTACGCGCTGGGCGCCGCGTTCAACCCCGCCTATCACTGGAGCGATCTGAAGGTGCGGCTGTCGCATACCCCGACCAACGAGCCGGACCGGCGCACACCCCGCTTCATGGAGCAGGCCCGCGTGGTCGGCGGCGGCTCGTCGATCAACGCCCAGATGGCGAATCGCGGCTCTCCGCTCGACTACGACGAATGGGATTCGCTCGGCGCGCGCGGCTGGGGCTGGGACGACGTGCTGCCTTATTTCAAGAGGCTCGAAACCGACCAGGACGTCGACGACGACTACCACGGGAAGAACGGTCCGATCCCGGTGCGCCGCGTCCCCGAGCCGGAATGGACCGACTTCTCCCGCGCGGTCTCCAGCGTGCTGACCGACACCGGCCTCAAGCCTCTGCCCGACCAGAACGGGTTCTTCGAGGACGGCTGGTTCGCCTGCGCGATCTCCAACAAGGACGAGCAGCGGGCATCGGCGGCGATGGGATTTCTCGACGCGGAGGCGCGCAAGCGGCCCAACCTCCACATCGTGCCGGAAACGACGGTCGAGCGCCTGATCTTCGAAGGCAGGCGGGTCGCAGGCGCGCGGGTCAGGCAGCGGGGGAAATCGCACGAGATTCGCGGCGACCGAATCGTCGTGTCTTCCGGCGCGCTCCACACGCCGCCGCTCCTGATGCGTTCGGGCGTGGGACCGGCGGGCGACCTGCGCGATCTCGGCATCGACGTGGTCGCCGACCGCCCGGGCGTGGGCGCCAATCTGAACGAGCATCCGACGCTGGCCGTGTCCGCCTATCTCTCCAACGGCGCGCGGCTCCACACGCCGGACCGGCGGCACGCCCATATCGCGTTCCGCTATTCCTCGGGCGTGGCGGATTGCGGGCCGGGCGACATGTACGTCTCGGTGACCGCCAAGTCGGGCTGGCACCCGGTCGGAATTCGCCTCGGCTCCTTCCTGATGTGGTGCAACAAGCCCTATTCGCGCGGCCGGCTGAGGCTGGCGAGCGCCGACCCGGCGGTGGAGCCCGATGTCGATTTCAACATGCTGTCCGACCGGCGCGACTACGACCGCCTGACCCAGGGCATAAGGCGCATGGCGGGCTATTTCGACCACCCGACGCTCCGGCGGATCGCCCGCGACCCGTTCCCGAGCGCCTATTCCGAGCGGGTGAAGAAGATCGGCGCCGTCACCACGAAGAACCGCATCCTGACCACCATCTTGGCCGCCATCCTCGATCTCCCGGGGCCGGTCCGACGCTCGGCGATCAGGAACCTGATCACCATGGGGGACACCCTCCAGGACCTCCTCGCCGACGAGAAGCGGATGGAGGATTACGCGCGCGAGAACGTCACCGGCTGCTGGCATCCCTCGGGCACCTGCCGGATGGGCGCGGCCGACGACCCGATGGCGGTGACCGATCCGTCGGGCGCGGTCTACGGCGTCGAGGGCCTTACGGTGTGCGACGCCTCGATCTTCCCCTGCGTCCCGCGCGCCAACACCAACATCCCCACCATCATGTGCGCGGAAAAGATCTCGGACGCGCTGCTGGGCGACCGGGCGGCGTGAGAGGCGGCCCCTCGATACGGCGCTTCGCGCCTACTCGGGATGAGGAGGATTTTTGCCTCCCACAACCCATCCCTCATCCTGAGTAGGCGCGAAGCGCCGTATCGAAGGGGGCTTATCCCGATTACTTGACAGCGGTCGGTTTGCGTGGCGCGGATCGACGCCCGCACCGTCGCCCCATCCCGGCGGGCGCGCATCCGTCCCACCCTGCCGTCATGGTCGGCGAAGGCCGACCATCCACGCTTTTTTGTCGTTCTGCCCCGCCAGAAAAACTCGTGGATGGTCGGCCTTCGCCGACCATGACGCGGGGAAACGGTTCCGTTCGGACCGGATACGCCCCGACACCTCCCGCAACGCCGGTCAAACTCCCACTCGTCAAGTAATCGGGATAAGCTCCTATCGAAGGGCGGCCTACCCGGCGCTGCCGATCCGCGCGGTCGCCTCGATCTCGACCTTCATCTCGGGCAGCGCCAGCGCGCAGATCACGGTGGTGTTGGCCGGTCGGATGTCGGCGAAGGCCTCCCCGATGACCTCGCACACCGGCATCAGGTCGGCGCGATCGGCGATATAGACCGTCACGCGCAGAACGTCGGCCAATTCCGCGCCGGCTTCGTCCAACGCGGCCTCGACATGGTCCAATGCCAGCCGGGTCTGCGTAGTCGCACCCTCCGGGAAGGTGCCGGTTTCCCGGTCCATGCCGGTGGTTCCCGAGACGTAGACCATGTCGCCGTCCACGACCGCCCGGGAAAAGCTCGCCAGATCCTCGAACGGGGTTCCGCTTGAAATTCTCCGCCGGCTCATCGTCGCCTCCTCAAAGCTTGCTGTCCCGGCTGGGCAGGCCGAGCAGGATACGGCCGTAATTCGCGCCCTGGGCATCCCAGGCGAGCGCGATGTGGGAGACCAGGGTGTGCATGTCGCGCCAATGGCGCTGCAGCGGCGAACCTTCCGCGTTGCCGGTCGCCCCGCTCAATGCCATCAGCCGGTCGACCGCCTGCACCAGGAGCTTTCCCGCGTAGCCGTCGTTGCGCCGCCAGCGGTGCCGTTCCTCCAGGCTGGGCACCTCGCCTGCCTCGGCTCTCTCATGGACTTCCTCGCAGTCGCGCCGCAGCAACGTCCAGGCCGCGTCGATCTCGGCGGCCGCCTCGCCGAGGCGCAGCTGCGCCGTGGGTTCCTCGGCGAGTTTCGCGCCGCTCTGCATGCGCTGCGTACCCAGCCTGTCCGCCACCAGCGACAAGGCGCCGCGGGCAATGCCGACGGCGGGCGCGACGATCCCCTTGCCGAACAGGGAGAACAACGGCATCCGGTAGAGTGGACCCGGGTTGACCGGACTGCCGCGGGTGGGCTCGCCGCGGCAGGCCTCCGAACGAATCGTCCGGTCTTCGGCGATGAACAGGTCGCGGCAGATCATCGACCTTGAGCCTGTCCCGCGCAGCCCGGTGGTATGCCAGTCGTCGACCAGTTCGACGGCGCTGACCGGCGCCAGCCCGTAGCGATGCTCCACGCCGTCCCGATCGAGCCTCGGCGTCATCATGTTGAAATGGTTCCAGCGGCAGACATCGACCCCGCTCGCGAGGGTCCAGGTGCCGTTCAGCACGAACCCGCCTTCGACCGGATCGACGCGGGAGTCGGCGATCGGCGTCGAGCCGGAGATCAGCGCGTCCGGGTCCTCGCCCCAGACCTCGTCCTGGGCGCCGGCCTCGAACATGCCGTGCATCCAGCTGTGGCTGGCGACCACCGAATGGACCCAGGCGGTCGAGCCGCAGGCGGTGCCAAGCTCCGCCGCGAGATCGACCTGCAGCATGTAGTCGAGCTCGAAGCCGCCGTATCGCCGGGGCAGATAGATCCGGTAAAGACCGGCCTCCATCAGCTCGGCCTGGGTTGCATCGGGCAGGCGCCTGATCCGGTCCGCTTCCGCCGCCCGCCCGGCAATCGCCGGAAGCAGCGCCCGCGCGCGATCGATCAGTTCTTCGCGCGCAACCGCACTGGCGCCGCCGTTCATCGCCGCGCGGTCAAATGGCGGCTACCCCCAGCCAAGCTGGCCGAAGGCCCATCCGTCGTTCCAGATCTTGGTGACGTGCGCGATCTTTCCGTCGCGCATATCCGCCACGTAGACATAGTCGGATTCCGTCTTCTTTCCGGTCGGCGGAACCGGTCCGCCCTCGCCGGTGTGGGTTCCCGAGAAAACCCCGAAGATCGTGACCCTGTCGTTCTCGTCGTCGGCTCCGGCCGCTTTCAGATCGTAGCCGGCGTCCGGCAGGATCGTCAGAACCCCCTTCATCCAGTCGCAATAGGCTTCCAGGGTCTCCATTTCCGCGATGGCCCCGGCCTGCGCGGAAAATCCCGCATCCGCGTGACAGAATTCGGCGCAACCGGCCCAGCCGGCGCCGCTCTCGCAGGCGTGATAGAAGGCGAGCGCCGTCTCTTTCGAAGTGCTCATGGAAGTCTCCCTTGTTCAGGCGTGACGGTTCGCGGTCCTACCCCAGCGGGCCGAGGAACGGTTCCCCTGCAAACGTGTCGGGGAGCGGATCCAGCGCCTCGGGCCAGTCTTCGCCCGTCCGGCGGCGCTCGGACGCCTTGCGCGGGCGGCCGTCCCAGCCGATCTGCTCCATGTAGTAATAGAGCTGGACGGCGTGGCCGTCGGGGTCCATGGCGAACGCCGAATAGTCGATCCCCGGCGACAGCTCGGGCGGCAGGTGGACGATCCCGACATCGCGCTCCTCGAGGAAGCCGAGCGCGGCCCTGAGCTGGGCGTAGTCGCCGACCTGCACACCGAAGGACATGCAAGACGTGTGCTCGCTCAAGCCCAGCTCCGAGCGGAGCGCGATCGGGTAGAGCGCCAAGGAGTGGTGCTCGGTGTTGACGCGCAGGAACGCGCAGCGATGCCCGTCCCAGCGGATTTCCTCGGTCACCGCCATGCCGAGCCGGTCGCGGTAAAAGGCGAGCGACGCGTCGAGATCGTCCGAGAACAGCCGCACCGGGCCGACCCGCACCGCCTTGAAGGGCCGGGGCAGCAAGATGCCGCCCACGTCGTAGGTCGCTTCGAGGGTCTGCTCGTGCCGATAGCCGGAGGCGATGTCGGTACCGTTCGCCCGCGCCCTGTCGACCTCGGCGTATTCGGGGATCTGCGGCAGTCCCGGCTGCTCGTGGAATTGCTCTTCGTGCAACGCGCCCGGCTTGGAAAGCCCGTCCCATCCGATCTGCTCGATGCCGTAATAGAGCTCGTTGATGTGCTCGTCGGGATCGAAGGGATAGACATGCCAGTTGGAGCCCGGCGTGTCGCGGCCGGATCGCCTGATCCGGATGTCGCCCTCGCGCAGCCAGTTTTCGGCCTCCGCGACCTCGCGCAGGCTGCCGACCTGCCAGGTGATCTGGTTGACGGTCATGTCCGGGCGCGTCGTCCGCCCGCCGATATGGTCGAGGACGGGCTTCGGGAACAGCACGAAGGAATGGTGGTCGCCGCCGTGCCGCATGAACCAGCCGGTGGTCGTCTCGAAGCCCTTCAGCGCCTCCTTGTCCTCCACACGGGGGCCGAAATCGAGGGAATCGGAGAGCGCGAAGCCAAGCAGGTCGGAATAGAACCGCACGCAGGCGTCGAAGTTCCGGACGTTGAAGCCGAAATGCCCGAGCCTGCGAATCTTGAACGGCCGGTCGAGCAGGACGCCGCCGACGTTGAACTTTTGCGCAGTGGTTCCGTCCATGACCGTTTCCCCCTCGTTCAGGGGACATTTTACAGCGTTTCCGGGTATTGCAAGGCCCGTCGCGTCGATGTAACAGATTGCGCCTTTTTTCGACCGGGAGACGGGTACGAACGATGAGCGAAGCCGCGACCGCCAAACCGTCCAAGGAAAAGACGGAGACCAAGAGCTCGAGCGAAGGCTCCAAGGCATCGACTTCGAGCGAGTCCTCCTCCTCGCCCCCGACCAAGTCCGCCCGGGAATCGGTGGGCGGCAAGAGCGAAGTCCATTACGGCTATTTCAGCAACGTCAAGACGCCGGAATACCGCTCGGGCTGGGACAGCATCTGGGGCGGCGAAAAATCGAACGGGACGCGGCGGAAACGGGCCGCCCCTAGCCCCGCGCGGCCGAAATCGCCGCTCAGGCTTACCCTCTCCTTCGACGATCTGCCGGAAGCGGCCCAGGACGAGTTGCGCAAGGCCGCGAAGGCCGCGCTCAAGTCCAAGTCCCGGCTCAGCCTGGCAAGACGGGAACAGGCTGACGCGGTGAGCTGGACCATCGAATGCGAGGTCCGGCGCTAACGCGTTATTCGACCGGGCAGGATCGCGGCCGGCTGCCGCCCGAGAGCCCCTCACCCCGGCCCTCTCCCCGCGGGGGAGAGGGGGACTCGCTCGCCGACACCTCCTTGCCTTCTCCCCTCCCGCTTGCGCGAGGGGCCGGGGGAGGGTCGTCCTCTCGGGTACAGTCCGGATACCCGTTAGTCGGATCGTTCGCTGGCGCCCAGCCAGGACACCAGCTCGCGCGCCGAGCCGAAGGTCTCGAGCGCGTCGATCGCTGTGACGACCCGGTCGGCTCCCGCGTCGCCCAACGCCGGCGCCGCGTAAATCCTGAACTTGTCCCGCACCTGAGCGGGCGAAAGCGGGTTTTCCGGTGTCCCCAGCGCGTGGTCGCAGCGCGCGGAATGACGCCCGCCGCCCACGGTGTCGATTTCGGCGACCGCCTGACCGCCTTCGAGACCCGGGTCATGAACCACCTCGACGCGCTCGGTGGCGAACCGGCGGAGAGCGGGATCGTCGTAGCAGTCCGGTTCGAACCGATCGAGCGTCAGGGTCCGGTCACGCAGATAGACCGCCGCCACGTAGTGCGCCGAAAGCAGCGCTTCGAACTTCGCCCACCAGGTCGCGAATCCGCCATGCATCCGGAACGCCGTTTCCGGGAGTGCGAGGCGGACCCGCTCGATATCTTCGAAATGCGGTTCGTGGGCGGATACCAGTTCGGCGAGCGCGGTCAGAACGTCCTGTAGCGCGGTCGCGGCCGGCCATTGCCGCAGCGCGATCCGCTGCAATTCCCAGCGTCGTCCGAGATCCCGCGTGGCCAGCTCCGGAAGCCCGCCTTCGGCGTATGTCGAATAGAGCCCGCCATCCGGCGCGGTCAGAAAATTCCGGGCGGCGGCGAAGTCCTGCTCGGCCAGCAGCGCCGCCATCAGCCCCGACAGCGCCGCACGGCATTGGTGCCACTTGACCGTCGGCGTGCCCCAGGCGGCGAAGGTGCCGGCGGATTGGCTGCCGGCGAGGCCGAAGGCGCGCGCCATGGTTTCGGCGTCGAAGCTCCGCAGCCTTCCCACCGCGGCGGCCGCGCCGAACGGCCCGGTAACCCCCGGGCCGTGCCATCCTCTGGCGCGAAAGGCGGGGTAATCGAGCCCCAGGCCCACCCGCGTCGTCACCTCCAGCCCCGCGACCAGCGCGGCGAGCAAATCCGCACCCGAGGCATCGTCGCGCGCGGCAATGGCGAGCGCGGGCGGTACGATCTCCGGCATCACATGGGTCAGCGTCACGCGATGCACGTCGCACATGGTGACGGCGGTGATCAGGTAGCCGTTCATGACGGTGGCGCCGGCGAGCGACATCGGTTGCCCGCCGATCACGACGCTTTCCGCCGAGCCGCCGAGGGCCGAGGCGAGGCCGCGAAGCTGGCCGGTCTCCTCACCTTTGTGCCCGGCGAACGCGCAGGCGAGCGCGTCGAGCAGCAGGGCCTTGGCGGAGTCGCGCACGGGGTCCGGAACCGCATCGAGTTCGAGCGCGGACGCGAAGGCGGCGAGTTCTTCGGTGGTTTCTCGACTCATACCCGAGCTTAGCGTACATGAGCCCGTCCACCGAAGAGGGAGCGGGCGTTTGCTGCTGACGGGCGAGGAATACCTGGAGAGCCTGCGCGACGGGCGCACGCTCTATATCGGCAAGGAACGGGTCGACGACGTCACCGCTCACCCGGCCTTCCGCAACGCGGCCCGCTCGTTCGCCTCGATCTACGACCGCAAGCGCGCGGCGGAGAACCGGGAACTGATGGTCTGCGAAGAGGACGGGGAGGAGTTCTCCGCCTATTTCCTGCGTCCGCGCAGCCGGGCCGATCTCGAGCGCCGATACGAGACCCACCGGCAAATCGCCTCCTGGAGCTACGGTCTGCTCGGCCGGTCGCCCGACAATTTTCCGAGCTACCTGTCGGGACTCGCCACGCGGCCGGAGCTGTTCGAGGAACTGCGCGCGGGCACGGGCGACAACCTGATGAACTACTACAAGCGGGCGCGGCGCGACGACCTGTTCACCACGCACACCGTCACAAACCCGCAGGGAACGCGGCGCGGCGAGCCGGGAGCCACCTCACCTACGCTCCGGGTGACGGCCGAGGACGACCGGGGGGTCACGCTCAACGGGCTCAAGATGATCGGTACCTCGGCCGTCTTCTGCCACGACACCTGGGTCGGCAACCTTCAGCCCGTCCCGCCCGGCAACGAGCCCGAGACGATCACCTGCGCGGTGCCGCTCAACGCGCCCGGGGTCTCGATATGGGCGCGCAAACCGTACGAGAAATTCGCCACCTCCGAGTTCGACATGCCGCTCACATGGCGTTTCGACGAGACCGACGCGGCGGTGCTGTTCGAGGACGTGCACGTCCCCTGGGAGGACGTGTTCCTGCACGACAATGTCGAGATGACACGCGAAATCTATATGCGGACGCCGGGACACTCGCTCGCCAACCACCAGGCCAATATCCGGTTCCTCGAAAAGCTCAAGCTGATCGTCGGCGTCGCGCACCGGGTCTGCGTCTCCAACCGCACGATCGGCATTCCGGCGGTCACGACCACGCTCGGCGACCTGGCCGCGCAGCTTGCGGCGCTGGAAGGGATACTGATGGGTCAGATCCATTCCTGCGAGGTGATAGTCCCCGGGTTCGTGACGGTGAACCGGCGTTACATGTATGCCGCGCTCCACTGGTGCTCCAACAACCACGCGGCGATCTGCGACACCGTGCGCGAGCTGCTGGGCGGCGGGCCGATCCAGATGCCGGCCGATTCGTCGGTGCTTGAAGACCCGGCGCTCGCGGAGAAGTTCGAGACCTACTGGTCGACCCCGGACGAAACGGCGAAAGAGCGGATGAAGCTGCTCCGCCTCGCCTGGGACCTGCTGAGCTCCGAATTCGCCGGCCGTCACGCCCAGTACGAAAAATTCTACGCCGGCCCCGGCTTCGTGATGAGCGGTTACAGTTTCGGCGCCTGCGACTGGGATTCGCTCGCTGCGATCGTCGACGGGCTGATGGCCGGCTACGACGCGCCGTGATTGGCGAGCAGGGTCCGCCAGTGGCGATAGAAGCCGACATACTCGGCCTCGTGGTCCCAACTCGGCGATGAAGTAACCGGCTTCATGCCGAGCCCGTCGGCCATGCCGTCCGCCCCGTCGACCGCCTGCTCCAGCCCGCGCGCGTATTCGTTCCATCCCGCCTCTCTGCCGTGGCACCCGGCCTGGGCGGTATCGAGCGAGATCACGTCGTCCGAGGTGGCGAGCCCGGTGACCAGGAAGAAATCCTCGAATTTCCGCAGGCGCGCGTAGCGGGCGTCCTTCGGCTCGTTCCTGGGCGCGATGCACCAGATCGTCACCTCGGTGCGCTCCGGCCCCAGCGGGCGGTGGGTCCTGAGATGGGTCGAGGCGAGATCGTTCAGCACCATGTTGGGGAAGACCAGCACGTTGCGCCCGCGCCTCAGCATCCAGTCGGCGCGCGCGTCGGGGTAGTCGCGCTCGATCCGCTCGGTCGCGGGCGCGAGCGGCGCCGCCTCGGGACTCGCGCGGTCGGCCCAGAGCGCGATATGCCCGCCGCCGAGATAGAACGAGCCGTTGGCGACATTGCCCTTCATCCGCCCGGTCTCGGTCTTGAGCAGCCCTTCGGTGCCGTCCCTCGCCTCTCGCGCCTGCATGGTGTTGGCGAAATTCCGGTGGACCGTGCCGACGTGGTAGCCGTCGGTCACGTTCTCGGCCTGGTACTTCCAGTTGTGGTCGCAGACATAGGTCTGCGAGCCGGGCAGGATTTCGAGCCCTTCCGAGGCCTGGTCGGCAAACATGTCGATGAAGTAGCGCGCCTCGCCGAGATGCTCCTCGAGCGGCGGCGCGGAGCGGTCGAGACAGCCGAACACGAAGCCGCGATAGCTTTCCGCCTGCGGGACCGCCTTGAGATTGAAGCGCGCGCGGTCGAAATCGGCCGCCGGAAACCCCGATTCCTGGTTCTTGATCTTGATGCAGCGCCCGTCCGAGTCGTACGCCCAGCCGTGGAACCGGCAGGTGATCACCCGCGCGTTGCCCTTCTGGAACGGGGTGAGCAGCGCGCCGCGATGCGCGCAGGCGTTGATGTAGCAGCCGATCGAGCCGTCCTTCCGCCTAATCGCATAGACCGGCTGGCGCCCGATATGGGTCGAGAAGTAGTCGCCGTGGTTGGGGATCTGGCTCTCGTGGCAGAGATAGTTCCATTGGCGCTCGAAGATGAGATCCATCTCGGCCTCGTAGAGCGCGGCGTCGTGGAACGCCCGCCGGTCGATGCGGAAGACTCTCTCGTCGGGCCGGTCGTCGATGAAGGGCGACGCGTCGAAGCCGGGGTGGGTCATGGCATCCTCCGTCCGGACTTTTCGAGTGTGTCGCAGCCGTCCGGCGATGTCCACTTTCGGCGCGAGCGGCTATAACGGGCGCGACGGAGGGGACGATGGATCGAAGCAATCTGCGCTGCGTGCTGCCCTACGACGATCTCAGGGAATGGATCGCCGAGGCCGACCGGCTGGGCGAGCTCCGGGTCGTGCGCGGCGCGTCCTGGGAAGAGGATATCGGCCTCGCCGCCGAGGCGGTCATCAAGCAGGACGACGGGCCCGTCGTGCTGTTCGACGACGTGCGGGGCTGCCCGTCCGGCTACCGGGTGATCATGAACGTCTTCGCGGGGAAGCGGCGCAACATGACTCTGGGCTTTCCCGACGACCTCACGAAATCGGAGCTCTCGGATGCGTGTTACGAGGGCTTCGTCAAGGACCGCAAGACGATCCCGCACGAGATCGTGGATAGCGGCCCGGTGCTGGAGAACGTGCTCGCGGGCGACGACATCGACCTGATGAAGTTCCCCACTCCGATCTGGCATGTCGAGGACGGCGGCCGCTATATCGGCACCGGCTGCCTCACCGTCACGCGCGATCCCGACAACGGCTGGCTGAACGTGGGCACCTATCGCGCGATGGTGCACGACAAGTCGTCGATCGGGGTGCTGATGGTGCCCGGCAAGCACGGTCACGTTCACCGCGAGAAATATTTCGCCCGCGGCGAGAAATGCCCGATCGTGATGGTGCTGGGCTCCGATCCGATGGCGTTCTACGCGGCCTGCACCGAGGCGCCGTCGGGCACCTGCGAATTCGACCTGGTAGGCGGCATTCGGGGCGAGCCGGTGCAATGCGCGCGGGGCGAGATCACCGGTCTCCCCTTCCCGGCCAATTGCGAAATCGCGGTCGAAGGTTATCTCACCGCCGGCCACGACAAGATGGAAGGGCCCTTCGGTGAGTGGACGGGCTACTACGCGAGCGGAGAGCATCCGGAACCGGTGCTGGAGATCGAGCGCCTTTACCACCGGAACGACCCGATCATCCTCGGCGTGCCGCCGATGGGCGGCGGCTCGGACGAGATGGGCCGCTACCGCGCGGTGCTGCGTTCGGCGATGGTGAAGGAAGCGCTGGCGTCGGCCGGCGTGCCGGACGTGACCGGCGTCTGGTGCTACGAGATCGGATCGTCGCGCCTCATGAATGGAGTCTCGATCAAGCAGCGCTATCCGGGCCACGCGAAGCAGGCGGGCCATGTAGCGGCGACATGCCATGCCGCCAACTACGCCAATCGCTATGTCGTGGTGGTCGACGACGATATCGACGTGACCGATCTGGAAGAGCTCTGGTGGGCGCTCCTGACGCGGAGCGACCCGGCGAGCTCGATCGACATCATCGGCGGCGCGCGGACCTCGCCCGCCGATCCCCTGCTTCATCCGGACCGGCGTTCCTCCGGCGATCTCTCCATGGGCCGGGCGGTGATCGACGCCTGCCGGCCGTTCCACTGGAAGGACGACTTCCCCAAGGTCAACGCGCCGAGCCTCGCCGAGGCGGAAGCCGCGCGCCGGCGGTTCGGCCACCTGCTCGACAGCGAAGACACGGCGGAATGAAGCCGGGGGAGCGACCGCCTCCGCGATGATCGAGCACGTTCCCGACCCCGCCAGGTTCCGCCCGGTCTCGACCCTGCTCCGCCGACACGCGGAGGCCAACCCTGACAAGGTCTTTCTGCAATCGGTCGAAGACGGTAGCTCCCTGACCCACGCCGAAACGCTCGCGCTGTGCGAACGCTTCGCGGGCCATTTCGCCGATCGCGGCCTGGCGCCCGGCGACCGCATCCTGGTGCTGAGCGAGAACGGCCTGGAGCAAATGGCGCTTCTCTTCGCCTGCCTGGCGACGGGCGTCGCTTACTGCACGATCAACGTGGAGGTGAACGCGAAGCACATCCCGGAGATGGCCCGCCGCCTCGATCCCAGGCTCGTCGTCTGGGGCTCGCCCGAAGACGCGATCGATCTCGGGCGGGAGGCGATTGCCCTCAAGGCGCTGTTCGACGCGGCCGGCGCACATCCTCCGGCCTCGCTGCCCGAAATCGGCGAGGACGGGGTGGCCGTCATCGGCTTTACCTCCGGAACCGCGGCGGCGCCGAAGGGAATGATCCACAACCACGGCAACTACTTCTGGATCGCCGACCAGACGATCGACATGTGGAACCTCGGACCGGCGGACCGGGTGCTGGAATACCGGTCCTTCAGCTGGCCTTCGACGCACATGCTGACCGCGATGCCGATGCTGGTGGCAGGCGGCACCATCGCCTTCGCCCGCCATTTCTCGCACAGCCGGTTTTTCGACTGGATCGCCAATTACCGGCCCAGCATGGTGATCGGCGTGCCGACGGTGGTGAACATGCTGCTCGACGGCGCGGGTCCGGGGCCCGGCAAGGGCTTCGCCGGCGTCCGTTTCATGAGCTCCTCCACCGCGCCGTTGATGGTCTCCCAGCACGAGCGCTTCGAGCATACCTACGGCATCGAGCTCATGCAGCTCTACGGGATGAGCGAGGGCGGCGTGGTCGCGGGCAACCATGTCGGCGAACGGCGCATCGGCAGCGTCGGCCCGCCGGGCCTGTACCAGAATCTCCGGATCGTAGACGGGGACGGCCGGCCCGCCTCGCCGGGAGAGGTGGGCGAGATCGAGATCGGCGGTGCCCAGAACGCATCCGCCTACCTGCTGGAAGGCGGAACGGTCGTGCCGATTCGCGGGACCCGCTTCAAGACCGGCGATCTCGGCTATCTCGACGAGGACGGGTTCCTGCACATCGCCGGCCGCGCCAAGGACGTGATCATCCGGGGCGGGGTCAACATCGCCCCGCTGGAGATCGACAACGTGCTGACCCGCCACGCGGACATTTCCGAGGCGGCGGTAATCGGCGTCCCCGATCCGATCTACGGCGAAGCGGTCGTCGCCTATGTCACGCCCCGCGCCGGCGCCGCGCTCACCGCGGATCATGTAAAGCACCATTGCGACGAACTCCTTCCCGAATTCAAACGGCCGCGCGAGATCGTCGTTCGCGACAGCCTGCCCAAGAACGTCAGCGGGAAGATCGACAGGGCGGCACTCCGCGCGGAGTGGAATGCCGGATAGCCTGGACCGTGTGCAGCCGGCGGAAATCTATTGTTTCGTCGGGCGGTCCTACCAATATCCTGAGTAACAAAGAGCAGGCGGCGGGAAGCTGAACAGGCCGCATATCGGGGAAAATCCAAAATGATCGATCCGTTCTCGATCTTCGTGATCGTCGTTGTCGTGCTTGCGGTGGCGCTCGTCTTCATGGGCGTGAAGACAGTGCCGCAGGGCTTCGAATTCACCGTGGAACGGTTCGGCCGCTATACCCGGACGCTGACGCCGGGGCTGCATCTGATCGTCCCGCTGGTGGACCGGATCGGCCAGCGTCAGAACGTGATGGAACAGGTCACGGACGTCCCCTCACAAGAGATCATCACCAAGGACAACGCGATGGTGAAGGTGGACGGGGTCGTGTTCTTCCAGGTCCTCGACCCGGTCAAGGCATCGTACGAGGTGCGGCGTCTGGAGATTTCCATCCTGAACCTCACCATGACAAATATCCGGACCGTCATGGGGTCGATGGATCTCGACGAGCTGCTGTCGCAGAGGGACAAGATAAATGCCGATCTGCTGCGCGTCGTCGACGAAGCGACCTCGGCCTGGGGGGTCAAGATCACGCGTATCGAGATCAAGGACATCTCACCGCCGACGGAGCTGGTCGACGCGATGGCGCGCCAGATGAAGGCCGAACGCGAGAAGCGCGCAACCATTCTCGAGGCCGAGGGCGTCCGTCAATCTGAGATCCTGCGGGCCGAGGGTGAGAAACAGGCCCAGATTCTCGACGCCGAAGGCCGGCGCGAAGCGGCGTTCCGCGACGCCGAGGCCCGCGAACGGGAGGCGGAGGCCGAGGCCAAGGCGACGGAGATGGTCTCCAAGGCGATCGGGGACGGCAATATTCAGGCGGTCAATTATTTCGTCGCGCAGAAATATGTCACCGCGCTCGAGACCATCGGCAAGGCGCGCAACCAGAAGGTCGTCCTGATGCCGCTCGAAGCCTCCGGCGTGATTGGCGCCGTCGCCGGGCTTACCGAAATCGCCAGACAGGCTTTCGGCGACGACGACGACAGATCCCGGAGCGGTTCGGTGCCGCAGTCCGGCGGAAACTGACGCTCAAGGCGGGGAAGACGACCGATGATCGAATTCCCGGAAAGCATCTCGTTCTGGCACTGGCTGGCCTTCGGCGTCGCGGTGATGCTGATCGAAGTGCTGGTGCCGGGCGTCATCTTCCTCTGGCTCGGCATCGCGGCGGTCATCACGGGCCTCCTGCTCGCCGCCATTCCCTCGATGGCCTGGGAGATTCAGGTCATCCTGTTCGCCGTCCTCTCGGTCGTGGCGATCTTCATAGGGCGCCGGATCGTGTCCGCCCGCCAGGCGCCGACCGACCATCCGACGCTCAACCGGCGCGGCAGAAACCTGATCGGGACGCAATA
The DNA here is from genome assembly GCA_965202835.1 of Alphaproteobacteria bacterium. GTDB lineage: Bacteria > Pseudomonadota > Alphaproteobacteria > MPNO01 > MPNO01 > MPNO01. The sequence continues at coordinate 1,640,558 of CBDBCA010000006.1, forward strand.
CACGCTGGACGCGGCGACCGAGGGCGGGCGAGGAAGGATGCGCGTGGGCGACACGATGTGGCGGTTCACGGTACAGCCGGAGGGCACGGAACTGGCCAAGGATACGCGCATCGCCGTCGTCGACGTCGACGGGACCACCCTCATCGTCGAGGCCGCGGCGGAGAGGTAGCGAACGGTCGCCGGCCTGGGTCGGGCCTCGTCCTTCCGTAACCTATTGGTCCTGGAATTCCGCTTCCGGCAACACGCGGGCGATCTGCGTCCTGAGCGCGAGCAGCTTTTCCGTCAGCGCGTGGCGTTCCTTCTCGAACCGCTGCGACGGGGCGGGGATCGAGACCGCGTAGACGGCTCCGCGCACCCTGAAGGCGATACCGACGGCCGATATTTCCGCCGTGTGCTCGTCCAGATCGAGGGCATATCCGGAGTCGCGGACGGCGCCGATTTCCGACACCACATCGCGCGGCGACCTGCCGGTTCCGAGCCTGCGGCGCTCATCCGCGGCGATGCGCGCCACCTCGCCGTCATCGAGCCAGGTCAACGCGGCTTTTCCGTTCGCCGTGACCGTCAGCGGAAAGGTCTCGCCGATCGCGGAGACGGTCCTCAGGCGCTGCGTCCCGACGACCTGGTCGACAAAAACCATGCCGTCGTTTCGCAACACCGACAGATCGACCGTCTCCCCGGTATCGCGTGAAATCGCTTCGATTACCGGGCGGAGCGTACCCGCCACATCCTGACGGGCGGCCTGCGCCAGCGCCAGGATCTCCGGTCCCAGCTGATAGCCGCCGGACACGAGGTTCGGCATGACGAGCTTCTCGGCGACCAATCCGTTAACGATGCGTTGAACGGTGGAACGGGGCAGACCGACCCTCCGGGCGATGCGGCCGAGGCTCAGCCCGCGATTGTCCGCCTTGAGCGCGCGCAGAATGTCCGCGGCGCGGGAGAGAACCTGAATACCCTGATATTCCATCGTTTTCCCCGTCGGCGCCCTGCCGATCCGAAACGCACATTACCCGTTGACCGTTTGGCGGAACGCCTGTATTGAACTATGATATAGTACAACTATATCATTCTACAGTACAACAAAACGTCGATGGGGAGATCGGAGCATGACGATCAACGTACGCGGGGCCGACTACCAGGAAAATTTCGACAACGACATGGGGCTGGAGTTCTACGACCTGAGCCATCGATGGGGGCTCGGCCAGCCCTGCTGGCCCTATTTCGAGGACGTCAAGATCGAGCGCCTGCACAGCATGGCCAAGTCGGGCGTGCTGACGCAGCGCATCACCACCGTGATGCATTCCGGTACCCATATCGACGCGCCCGGCCATGTCGTCGAAGGCACGGCGTTCATGGACGAGGTGCCGCTGCCGCACTTCTTCGGCACCGGCGTGGTGGTGTCGATCCCCAAGGATCGGTGGGAGGTGATCGGGGCGGACGATCTGGAGAACGCGACGCCCGCGATCCGCGAGGGCGACATCGTCATCGTCAATACCGGCTGGCACCGGCATTACGGCGACAACCAGACCTACTACGCCTACTCCCCGGGCTTCTACAAGGAAGCCGGCGAGTGGTTCGCGGAGAGGAAGGTCAAGATGGTCGGCACCGACACCCAGGCGCTCGACCATCCGCTGGGCACGGCGATCGCGCCGCACGGTCCGGGCTGGCCGCACGGGCTGATGCCCCATGTGGTCCGCCAGTACGAGGAGGAAACCGGCCGCAAGGTGCTCGACGACTTCCCGGAGTGGGAACCGTGCCACCGGGCCATCCTCTCCCAAGGCATCTGCGGCATCGAGAATGTCGGCGGCGACATCGACAAGGTCACCGGCATGCGGGTGACCTTCGCCGCCTTCCCGTGGCGCTGGAAGGAGGGCGACGGCTGCATCGTCCGGCTGGTCGCCATGGTCGACCGCTCCGGAAGCTACCGCATCGAAACCGGGGAGGCCGCGTGATGCTGGTCAAACGGTTCGAAGACGCCAAACCCTACGAAGCGCCCAATCATTGGGACGTCATCGGGCTGCGGCTTCAGGGTTTCGAAGAGGGCGGACCCACCAACCAGTGGGTCGGCCTCTCTCACTATCTTCCAGGCGGCGGCGCGGGGCCGGACTCGACGCCGTTCGAGAAGGTTTATGTGGTGCTCGACGGTGAGGCCACTCTGACCCTGGGCGGTGAAGAGACCGTCCTGCGCCGATACGATTCCTGCACCATTGCGCCGGACGAAGTGCGCAAGATCGAAAATCGGTCCAACCACGTATGCACGTTGCTGGTGGTGATCCCGTATCCGGACTCCGCGACATGAAACCGTCGGAAATCTTTGACGTGAGCGGACGCTCCGCGTTGATTGCGGGCGCGTCGGGCGCGTTCGGCGCGGTCGCCGCGCGGACCCTGGCGGAAGCCGGTTGCCGGCTGACGCTGACCGGCGGCAACGCGGACGCCCTGAAAACGGTCGCGGGCGAGTGCCGGGAGCTCGGAGCCGCGGTCGCCACGGTGAACGCGCGCCCCGATTCCGAACGCGCGGCCGACGGTTTCGTCGAACGGGCCGTCGCGGCCCACGGCCGTCTCGATATCCTGGTCGTGGCGTCTGGCGTGAACAGGGTGGCGAAGATCGACGAGATGGCACCGGAGACCTTCGCCGAGGTCATGGACGCCAATGTCACCCAGTCCTGGCTGCTGGCCCGCGCGGCAACGCGGCAGATGAAGACGCAGGGAGACGGCGGCAAGATCGTCCTCGTCTCCTCGGCGCGCGGACTGCTCGGCCATCCCGCCGGCTATACCGCCTATTGCGCTTCGAAGGCGGCGGTCGACGGCATCACGAAGGCGCTCGGCTGCGAGCTGGGTCCGACGGGGATCACCGTCAACGCGATCGCGCCGACCGTTTTCCGCTCGCCCCTGACCGAATGGATGTTCGCGGACACGCCGGAGTCGACAAAGGTCAGGGAGGGGTTCCTGACCCGCCTCCCCAAGGGCCGGCTGGGCGAACCGGAGGACCTCGCCGGCCCGCTGCTGTTCCTCGCGTCGCGGGCGTCGGATTTCTACACCGGGCATATCCTGTACGCGGACGGCGGTTACACGGCGGGATAGGACGATGACCGCAACCATAGGCATCGTCGGCGCCGGGCTGATGGGGCACGGGATCGCCCTGGCATTCGCGCGCGCCGGGCTTACGGTCCGCGTTCATGACCCGGCGCCGCAATCCCTGGAAAGTCTGAAAGACCGCGTGGCGGCAAGCATGAGGGCGGTGGGCGAAGAGCGGGCGGATATCGAGAACGCCTTGCGGCGCATCGCGACATGTCCCTCCCTGGCCGGCGCGGTAGCGGATGCCGATCTGGTAATCGAAGCCGCGCCGGAGAACCTCGACCTCAAACGGTCCGTTTTTCGCGACATCGAGGCCGCAGCGCCCGGCAGTTGCGTTCTCGCGTCCAACACGTCGGTCCTGCCGATCACCGAAATCGCGGCCGGGCTCACATCGCGCGAGCGAACGCTCGGAACCCATTGGTGGAACCCGCCGCACATCATCCCTCTGGTCGAAGTCATTCGTACGGAATGGACCTCGCAAGCAGCGGTCGACACAACGATGGAGGTCCTGACGCGGATCGGAAAGCGTCCGGTGCGGGTAGAAAAGGATGTACCGGGTTTTATCGGCAATCGCCTTCAACACGCGCTGTGGCGGGAGGCGATCAGCCTCGTGGAAAACGGCATTTGCGACGCCGAAACGGTGGACTCGGTCGTCAAGGAAAGCTTCGGCCGGAGGCTTGCCGTCCTCGGGCCTCTGGAGAATGCCGATCTGGTCGGCACCGACCTGACCCGCGACATTCACAGCGCCGTCCTTGCCGATCTCGAAACGCGGCCCGGGCCCTCACCCTATCTCGACTCCCTGGTGCAGAGCGGCCGGTTGGGCATGTCTACCGACGGGGGGTTTCGCGACTGGACGCCCGAATCGGCGCGCGCGGTTCGGGAGCGCCTCGAGGCGCATCTGAAAAAGCTGGAAACGATCCTGGAGTAACCGCCCGGCAGGTCGCTCGCAGGGCAGATGCCATCGGCGTAGCGGCGACTGACGAACTGACCGCGCCGCGCTAGATTGGCGCGTGGACAACTCCCCGAAACAGAGCACCGCGACCGCGGACGCAGCGCGTGTCCTGAGAGGCGTCGCCTGGGCAGTGGTGTCCATGGTGATGTTCACCTTCACACCGGTCTTCGTCCGCTTTCTTTCCTCGGACATGCACGCGGTGGAGATCATCTTCCATCGCTCGGTGATCGCCACGGCCGTGCTCTTTGCCTGGTTCGTGTGGCGCGACATCACGCGGCTCAGAACCCGGGTCATCAAGTCCCATATCGGCCGTGCCGCGCTCAACTTCGGCGGCATGGCGCTGTGGTTTCAGGCGATCATCGCCATGCCGCTCGCCGAGGCCACGGCGCTCCATTTCACCCTGCCGCTCTACACGGTGATCTTCGCCGCCATTTTCCTCAGGGAGCGGGTCGGCTGGCGTCGCTGGGCGGCGACCGCGGTCGGGTTCCTCGGCGCCCTGATCGTGCTTCGACCCGGCGCGGTTCCGATTTCGGCTCCGGCGCTCATGGTCCTTGCCTCGGCCGCCTTCTATGGCGGCGCGGTGGTGATGATAAAGCTGCTGACCCGCACCGACGCGGCGCTTCCCATCGCCTTCTATTCGAACCTGCTGATGGGGGTGATCGCGCTGGTACCGACGATCTTCCTTTGGGAGGGGCCGGCGCTGTCCGACATACCCCTCCTCCTGGCGCTCGCCGCGATCGGCACCGCGGCGCCCTATTGCTTCACCCGGGCGCTCGTCAATCTGGACGCCAGCGTGGTCGCGCCGCTCGACTTCCTCCGCCTGCCGTTCACCGCCCTCGCCGCGTGGCTGATCTTCACCGAGGTGCCGGACCGGTGGACCTGGGTGGGCGCGGCCGTGATCTTCGGCTCCACGACCTATGTGGCGCGCCGCGAAGCGCGGCTCAAGGAACAGGGCGGGCAATGAAGACACGGCTCGTCGGCGACACTCTGATCGCGGCGACCGGATGGATGGGGGCGATGATCGCGTCGTTCCTGCTGCAGATGATCGCCGTCCGGGAGCTTTCCGACAATCTGGACGTGTTCCAGATCCTGTTCATGCGGAGCTGCATCTCGCTGCTCATCGTGACGCCCTTCCTTGCTACCCACGGCGCGCGGCTGCTCCACACCGAGCGGATCGGCACGCATTTCGCCCGGAACGGCGTCAACTTCGTCGCACAGGCGGCCTGGACCTACGGCGTGGCGATGCTGCCTCTTGCGGCGGTGACCGCGCTCGAATTCTCGACTCCGGTTTGGGTCGCTTTGCTGGCCGCCCTGTTCCTCGGCGAGCGATTGACGCGCCACAAGGTGATCGCAGTGGTCGCCGGGTTCCTCGGCGTCCTCGTGATCCTGCGGCCCGGCGTCGAGGCGGTGCAGCTCGCCGCGCTCGTCGTTCTCGCATCGGCGCTTTTCTTCGCCACCTCCAACGTGATCGCGAAGTCGCTGACCCGCACCGAGGACACGCTCGCCATCGTGATCTGGATGCAGATCATGCAGCTCCCGCTGGGCTTCTTCGCCTGCATATGGGACTGGACCGACCCGGTCTGGAGCGACGCGCCATGGCTGCTCGTGATCGGCTGCACCGGCCTGTCGGCGCACTATTCGATGGCGAAGGCCTTGTCGCTGTCCGACATCACGGTCGTCATGCCGATCGATTTCCTGCGCCTGCCCATGGCCGCCATGGTCGCCTACGCGATTTACCGGGAACCGCTCAACATCTTCGTTTTCCTCGGCGCCGCGCTTATGTTCGCCGGGAATTTCCACGCCGTCAGGCAGGAACAGCGCCAGGAGCGCTCGTAAGGGGAGAGCCGCGATGGGACTCATCACGGACGACATGAAGCGGGTCATCGAAACGACCCGGCTCGCCTTCGTCGCGACCGTCAACGCGGACGGAACGCCCAATCTGTCGCCCAAGAGCTCGCTTGCCGTGCTCGACGAGAACCGCATCGGTTTCGCCGACATCGCCTCGCCCAACACGGTGCGGAACCTCAAGGCCAATCCCGCGATAGAGGTCAACGCGATCGACATCTTCATGCGGCGCGGCTACCGGTTTCGCGGCACGGCCACGCTGGAATCGCCGGGAAGCGAGACATTCGCGAAGATTGCCGAGCCCTTCTGGGCCGAGAACGGCAGGGATTTCCCGATTCACGGGGTCGTCAACATCGCCGTCGAGAAGGCGCTGCCTGTTCTGTCGCCTGCCTACACCTTCATCGATGGCGTCACCGAAGACGCGCTGCGGGAGGCCTATTACGCAAAATACGGGGTGCGGCCGGCCGAGGCCTGAAGCGCGCTCAAAGCGCCGATGCAATCGCGTCGCCGACCTCGCGCGTGGTCGCGTTGCCGCCGAGATCGGCGGTCCTGGGGCCGTCCCCCGCGAGCAGCGCCGCGATCGCATCGACGATTGCCGCCGCCGCGTCGGGGTGGCCCAGATGTTCGAGCATCATCGCGCCCGACCAGATCTGGGCGATGGGGTTGGCGATTCCGCGCCCGGCGATGTCGGGCGCCGAGCCGTGCACCGGCTCGAACATCGAGGGGTGCTCCTTCTCCGGGTTGATGTTGCCGGAGGCGGCGAGGCCGATAGAGCCCGCCACCACGGGCCCCAGATCGGACAGGATGTCCCCGAACAGGTTGGAGCCGACCACGACGTCGAACCAGTCCGGATGGGCCACGAAATGCGCCGTCAGGATGTCGATATGGTACCGGTCGGTCTCGATACCGGGATACTCGGCCGAGATCGCCGCGAAGCGTTCGTCCCAGTAGGGCATCGAGTGGATGATGCCGTTGGACTTGGTGGCCGAGGTCACCTTCTTCGCCGGGCGGGTGGCGGCGAGGTCGAAAGCGAACCGCATGATCCGGTCGCAGCCGCGTTTGGTGAACACCGATTGCTGGATGGCGAGCTCGTCCTCGGTGCCGGGATAAAGCCGCCCGCCGATCTGCGAGTACTCGCCCTCGACGTTCTCGCGGACGATCATCATGTCGATGTCTTCGGGACGGCGGTCCGCGAGCGGCGAGCGCACGCCCTCGAACAGCCGGGCCGGGCGCAGATTGACGTATTGGTTGAAGCGCCGCCGGATCGGAATCAGCATGTCCCACAGCGAAACATGGTCCGGCACCCCCGGCATCCCGACCGCGCCGAGATAGATCGCGTCGAACTCCGCCAGCCGGTCGAGCCCGTCCTCCGGCATGATCCGGCCGGTCTCCTCGTAGGTCGAGCAGTTCCAGTCGAACCCGGTGAAGTCGAGCGCGATGTCGAAACGCCGCGCGGCGGCTTCGACCGCGCCGATGCCGGCCGGCATGACTTCGGTGCCGATCCCGTCCCCGGCGACAACCGCGATCCTGTGCCCGCTCATTCCGCGCCGTCCTCCCCGTCCCTCAGCAGATCGTTGGGGCGCACGCCGCTCCGGCGCTTCTGGCGCGACCGTTCCCCATTGTCGCGCCAGCCGCCGGCGGCCGCGCGGGCCGCGTCCTCGTCCCATTTCTCCGACCAGTCGCCGAGCGAATAGCCGTGCCAGGGCGGCTCCGGCCTGAGCGCCGGCAGGCCGAGCTCGTCCCACAGCGCCCGCGCGCGCTCCATGTATTCCCTCTTGGGCAGCGCCACCGGCGGCAGCGGGCCGCGCAGCGTCGCGTCGACCAGGAGCGATGAGTCCTCCTCCGTCCCTTTCGGTCCGTGGCCGCGGTCGCGATGCGGCAGGATCGCCGTGTCCCGTTCCGGGTTGGCGCGGTAGGCCATCGCCCAGAAAACCGCGTCCGCGTTCTCCGGGTCGATGTCCTCGTTCACCGCGATGACGTACTTGCCGCATGGCTTCTGGAAGGAGGTCGCGCCGTAGAGCGCGCGCCAGACCTCCGTCCTCGGCGTGTCGGTCGCGACCTGGAGGACGATCACGCGGCGGAGATTGGTGAGCGGCTCGTGCATGGAAACGCGCCGGACCCCCTTGATGCCGAGATGGTCGCGCAGGTGTTCCAGAAACAGCGGTTCGTAGGCGACCCGCTTGACGACGCTCGATTCGGACGGCGTGACCTGGCTGATGATCGACGCGAAGACCGCGTTGTTGCGGTGGGTGATGGCCGTGACCTCGAAGATGAAGTTGTACTCCTCAAGGTTGATGTGGCCGTGCGATTCGCCGAACGGACCCTCGGGCTCCATGTACTCGGTGTCGATCGTCCCCTCGATCACGAACTCGGACTCGGCGGGAACCTTGAGGTCGACCGTCTTCGCGCGGACGACGTTGATGGGGCGTCCCACGATCCCGCCGGCAACGGCGAGCTCGTCGGTGCCGAAGGCGATCTTCTGCGGCGCGCAATAGGCGACCGGGGGCGGGCAGCCCACGACGATCGCCATTTCCAGCTTCCGCCCGCGCTCCCGGCATTTCAGCCAATGGTCGTATCCGCCCTGCCCCAGGTCGACGAACATCTTGAGGCCCAGCCGGTCGGGCGCCTTGAGCTGGGCGCGGTAGGTGCCCATGTTCTGCACCCCGCTGTCCGGGTCGGCCGAGATGCAGCAAGTCGCGGTCAGATAGGGTGCGGCGTCGTAGCCGGGTGTCGAGATCGGCACCGGGATCGTATCGAGCCCCCGCCCGTCGCCGCGCAGCGCCTCGCCGGTCAGCACCGAATCCTGACACGGCCCGTCGAGAACGGTGGAAGGCGGGATCGGGTCCTGCATCGCCCGCCGCCAGGTCTCGCCGATCTCGTCCACCGGAACGCCCATGCCGATGGAATAGATCTCGGCGTTGGCGGCAAGCGCACCCACCGCGACCGGGAAGTCGTAGCCGCGCCCCGCCGCGTCGACGACGTTGGTGAACAGGAAGGCCTTGCGGTCGGCTTCGGCCAGCCCGCCGCGGAACTGCCAGCGGACCAGAGGGTGCAGAATGGAGTCCTTGTCGACCTCGCGCTCGACGCGATAGAGCAGCCCGGCCGCATCGAGCGCCGCGAGATGGCCCTGGAAATCGGCGTAGCCGCGCTCGTTCCGGCTCCGGCAGGGATCGAGATTCGGTTTGGTCGCCATCGTCCGTCGATCATGGGACCCCGCTTGCCGCCCCGCAAGTTCCCGGCGCGCGGGAAAACTGGACATCCTGGGCCGAAAGAGCCACCTTCGCTTACCTGTAAATGCCGGGGCGGGACGTGTCGGAAACACCCCTCAGCGACAGTGTGCTCGACTTCATCGGACGCGGCTCCTCGGTCGAGGGCGAGTTCGACGCGATGGCGCTCGCGCTGTTCGCGCACCAGTTCGGGAACAACGAAAGCTTCCGCCGTTTCTGCCTCAAAAAGGGCCGGTCGCCGCGTACCGTGGAGACATGGCGGGAAATTCCGCCGGTCCCGATCAGCGCCTTCAAGACGCTGACCCTGACCTGCGTCCCGCCGGACCGGGCCGAACGCGTGTTCATGACCAGCGGCACCACCGGCGGCGCGCGCGGGCGCTGCTATCACCCGACGCTCGCGGTCTACGACCGCTCGATGATCGTCAATTTCCGCGAGCGCTTCATGCGCGGCCGCGACAAGATCCGGATGGGAATCCTGTTCCCCACCGAAGAGGAGATGCCGAACTCCTCGCTCGCGCATTACCTCGCGCTCGCCGTCGGCAATTTCGGCACGCCGGACAGCGAGTACCTGCTCAACCAGAAGGGGCTGGAGAACGACCTCCTGTTCCGCGCCCTCGACGAGGCGACGGCGACCGGCGAGCCCTGCGCGCTGCTCGGTGCGACCTACAGCTTCGTCCACGCGTTCGACGAGATGCAGCGCGGCGGCAGGCGCTACCGCCTTCCGCCGGGCAGCCGCATCCTCGACACCGGCGGCTTCAAGGGCCGTTCGCGCGACGTGGAGGCGAGCGAGTTCTATGGCCGGATGGAGTCCCTGCTCGGCGTCGCGGCGTCCGACTGCATCAACATGTACGGCATGACCGAGCTCAGCACCCAGTTCTACGACGACGGCAACGACCGGCCCGGCGCGCCCAAGTCGGGCCCGCACTGGATCCGCACCCGGATCGTCAATCCCCTGTCCGGCGCCGACGTCCCGCATGGCGAACAGGGCGTCCTCGTCCACTGCGATCTCGCCAACTACAATTCGGCGGCGGCGATCATGACCGAGGATGTCGGGGTCGCCTGCGACGGGGGCTTCGTCCTGCTCGGCCGCGCCGGGGACGAGGAAGCCCAGGGCTGCTCGATGGCGGTCGCCGAATTCCTGGAGGCGGCGAGGGGGTAGCGCGTGTCCGTTTTACCTGGAACCGCCGCCGTGGTTCGCCCTTCGATACGCGGCTTCGCCGCTACTCAGGGTGAGGGAAAAAACGTCCTCATCCCGAGTAGGCGCGAAGCGCCGTATCGAGGGACGGCGCGCGACCGCGGTCCCAAGCGGGGCGGCTAGGCTCCGGTGGCCGAGCTTGCCGGCCATCTTCCCGGACTGTCGGCCGATTCCGTCGCGCGGGAGACGCTTCGCTTTTCGGCCTGGGGTCGCTGCGCGGAGGTCGCCGTGCCGGTGCTCGACGACGACCGGGTGGCGGCGCTGGCGGCCCATATCCGGCGGTCGCGCGAATCCTTCCTTTCCGGACTGCGGACCGAAGAGATCGTCGACGTTCTCGACCGCGCGGTCCGCACCCTGCTCGACCGCTCCAACCCTCGCCGGCGGCGGGCGGAAGAGCTGCTCCCGGTGGTTACGGGATACGATCCGGAGACGGTGCGACTCGGGCTGACCTCCTATCTCAAGACGTTCCGCGGCGCCCAGCTGTCCGCGTTCGTCGCCGAGGACTTCGCCAATCCCCGGATGCTCGACGGCTTCCAGCCGCTTCGCAAAGGCGGCTATGGCCGCGCCTTCGGGCCGGCGCTGATGGCGCATATCTGGGCCGGCAACGTGCCCGGCCTGCCGCTCTGGAGCCTGGTCTCGGGCCTGCTGGTCAAGGCGGGGAATATCGGCAAGCTGCCGAGCGCGGAGCCGCTGATGGCCGGCTGGTTCGCCGAGGCGGTCGCGGAGATCGAGCCCCGGCTCGCCGACTGCATCGGGATCGTCTGGTGGAAGGGCGGCGACGACGAACGCCAGCAGGCGCTGCTGGACACCGCCGATCTCGTTCTCGCCTATGGCGGCAACGCGACGCTGGAGCGGATCCGCGCCCGGGTGCCGATCGCGACCCGGTTCCTGCCCTTCGGTCACAAGCTGAGCTTCGGGATGATCGCCGCCGCCGCGCTGGACGCGGACAAGGCCGCGGCCGTTGCCCGTCAGGCGGCGCTCGACATCGTGCGCTACGACCAGCACGGCTGCTATTCGCCGCACGTTTTCTATGTCGAGCGCGGCGGGACGGTCGGACCTCGCGCCTTCGCCGGTTATCTCGGCAGCGAGCTGGCGGCGCTCTCGCATCGTTTTCCCCGGCGTGCGCTGGGGACCGACGAAGCCGCCGACCTCGCGGCGCTTCGCCAGGACGCGGAGTTGCGATCCGTGGCCTCGGACTCGGTCGGGATCGCCGGAGACGTGGAAGGCGCATGGAGCGTGGTCTTCGCCGACGACGATCCCGCGCTCGCGCCCGGCGGCTCCAATCGGACGGTCAAGGTCGCCGCAATCGACCGCCTGGACGCGGCGATCCCGGAGATCGCGAAACATTCCGCTTACCTCCAGACGGTCGGCGTGGCGGCGCCGCCGGAGGAGCTGTTCCGCGTGTCCGCCCTGCTCGGCGAAGCCGGCGCGTCGCGCATCTGCGCGCTGGGGGAGATGACCGCACCGGAGGCGGGCTGGCACCATGACGGGCGGTTCAACCTGCTGGACCTCGTGCGTATCGTCGAGATCGAGCGCGGCGCCGAGGCGGCGGCGGAAGACTTCGCCGACTACCTCGACTGACGCGGCGACGGAACCGGAACCGATGGACTTTCACGACCGCGTCATCCTGGTGACCGGGGCGAGCCGCGGGATCGGCGCCGCGATCGCGAGCGCCTTCGCGGCCGAGGGCGGCCGGGTCGCGGTCAACTATCTCCGCAACGCCGAAGCGGCCGAGGCGGTCGCCGCCGAGTGCCGAAAGCTCGGCGGCGACGGCTGGCCGGTCCGAGCCGATGTTGGCGACCCGGAGGCTGTGGCAGCGATGTTCGAGGGCATCCAGGCCGAGTTCGGCCGGATCGACGCGGTGGTCAACAACGCCTTTCTCGCCTATGCGTTCGATCCCGCCGCGAGGACGCCGTTCTGGGAACTCGACTGGGGCGACTACGAGCGCCAGTTCGAGGGCTCGCTGCGCGGCGCGTTCAATGTCTGCCGGGCGGCGATCCCCTTCTTCGACAGACGGGCCACCGGCTCGATCGTCAACATCGCGACCGACCTCGTCGAACGCCCCTCGATCCCCTATCACGAATACACCACGGCGAAAGCCGCGCTGGTCGCGTTCAGCCGCAACCTCGCCGTCGAGCTCGGCCCGCGGGGGATCCGGGTCAACTGCGTGGCCCCAGGGCTGGTCTACCCGACCGAGGGCAGCCGCGACACCTCCGAAGCGACCATGGAGCGCATCGCCGCCGATACCCCGCTGAGAAGGATCGCCGCACCCGGCGACGTCGCCGGCCCGGTGTTGTTCCTCGCCTCCGACTGGAGCCGCTTCATGACCGGCCAGACCCTCTATGTCGACGGCGGCCTGGTGATGCGGTAATCGGTTCGGTCTGGAGGGAGGGGACGGATGCCTTATATCGACGCCAACGGCGAGAGGCTGCACTACGAAGACGCCGGGAGCGGGCCGGCCGTCCTGCTGATCCACTCGATGGGGGCGGATTGCCGCATGTGGCGCGACCAGATCGCGGCGCTCGCCGACCGCTATCGCTGCATCGCCTTCGACTGCCGCGGCCATGGCGGGAGCTCGTATAACGCGCGCTTCACGGTCGCGGGCGTGGCGGCGGACCTCAAGGCCGGGCTGGACGCGCTCGGCGTCGGGACCTGCCATCTCGTCGGCATGGCGATGGGCGGGCCGATCGCGGTCTCGTTCGCCGCGCAGTGGCGGGACGCGGTTCGCTCGGTCACAATTGCGGACGGGTTCGTCGACATGCGCGAGGTGGGCGGCGCCCGTATCCCCGAATGGACCAGGACCATCCGGTCGACTACGATGGAGGCGTTCGGCCGGCGCTACGCGGAGATGAGGCTCACCCCGTCCGCCTCGCAGCAGGCGCGCGGCGAACTCGCCGAGGCGATCGCAAAGGTGCCGCCCGAGGCCTATATCGACGTGATGAAGGCGATCTTCGATGGCATGGAGTTCACCGGCGAAGCCGCGTCCATCCGCGCGCCGTCGCTGGTGATCTGGGGCGAGGAGGACGACGTCACCCCCCTCGCCCACTCACGGCAGATCGCGGCCCTGATCCCCGGCGCGCGGCTCGAGACCATCCCCGGCGCCGCCCACATCTCGAACCTCGACCGGCCCGAGGCGTTCAACCGCCTGCTCGCCGACTTCCTCGACGCGCAGTTGGTGTGAGTGGAACCGTCATTCACTCGGACTCACAGGGATCGCCCGCCGCCCGATACCGGGTGGGTTTCGTTTGCCTCCCGATCCTTCCTTCGGCAACGCCGCGACTGAGCCATTTGTTCACCTGACCGCGCGAGACACGGATTGCCCGCGCGATGTCGGAGGACGAGCGCGGCTCCCCGGCCGTCATCTCCTCGATCCGTGCCTGAAACAGGTGTTCGAAATCGAGCCGCGCTACAACCGCCGGTGAAGCGACCTTCGACGATGAGACCGGGGCGGGTGTGTCCAGCGGCAGCGGCGGTACCCGGTTGGGAGCGCGGTATCGGACCGGTCTTTCCACCTTTTCGATGCTTCCCCCGGAAACACCGCGATCGAGCCATTCCCTGACCTGCACCTTGACGATCCGAAGACGTTCCGCGATGTCCGATTCCGTGAGCGGTTCATCCGCCGTAAGCCCCTCGAGTCGAATCAGGAACAGATCGAAGAAATTCAAGTCTTTAGGGATCGCAGGCGGCGGAAGTTCCCGTCCGAGCTGCCCCGCCGTCCCGGCGTCGGGCGTGTACCAGGGGTGCCTCTCTTCGGAAAGAGCTGCGGGAACCGGCGATGTGGCGGCTTCGCTCGGTTCGAACAAAGCGGCCAGGGATTGCAGCGGATCGGGCAGCCAACGCGCGCCGCTCGCCACCAGATCGGGGTTTCCGGAACCGGATCGATCGGTTTTCCTGACCCACAGCGGTACCCAGCCCGCCTTCGCGTTCTCGCATGCCCCGCTCCACGTTCCGCCGCTGCCGCGCGCGCTCGCAACCACGACTGCCGCGTCGGCAAGGCAGTAGATGTACCGGTTGCGGGCCATCGCGTTGCCGACATGAAATCTCGCTTCGGGGTTGACCGTACAAACCAGCGCGATATCGCCGGACAGCAGCGGCCTTCGATAAAGCGTGGATGTCGCGGCGCGCAGCAAATTATCGGCAAGCACCGCGACGACGGTACCATCCTTGTCGAGCGCCCCCTTCATCGCGCTCCTGTCGACCCCGCGCGCACCGCCGGAAACGATCGAGAAACCCTGGAGGGAGGCGGATTCGCCAAGTGTCCGGCTAAACGCGATATCGTCATCCTCCGCATCCCTCGACCCGACGACCGCGAGGCCGCCGCGCCGCACAAGCGCCTTATTCCCGCAACCGAACAAGACAGGAGGGGCCGTCCGACCAAGGCGCCGTCGGAAGCGCTCCGGATAAGCGTCATCCCAGGGGGAGAGAATCCAGAGCCCCGCCCGCCGCCACTTTTCTAGGGCCAGGCCGACAGCAGCGCCCCGGCCGAGGAGATAATCCAGACGACCGGGGGCAATGGTTCGATCTTCCCATCCCGCCAACAGGTTTCCGACGTCGTCTGTCACCAACTCGGAAAGGTCCAGGTCGCGAGCCTCGAGCCAAACCTCCAGGCGCGCCCACTCGCCGGGCGAAAGCGGCTTGGCCCCGCCCCGGTCCGCCTTGCCGAGAGAAACCGTCAGAAGCAGCGCGGCCTGTGTCTTCGGGTCTTCGTTCATGTCAGTTCGCGAAGCTCGCGCTCGCCAGCGCCATCGGCCAGACCGGGCCGCTGCCGGCACGTCTCAGGAGCATCGAAACGACAGTCAGCGTCCATGCGGAATCGACCACGTCGTCGACCAGCAATACCGGGCCGGGCAGCACGCCGCCCGTCGCGAAGACACCGTCCAGATTGCGGCACTGATAATAGCGATTGTGCTGTGCCTTCTGTTCTTCGTTGTCCCGAACCTTGATCACCGCTTCCTCGAACGGCAAGTCCAGCGCCCGGGCGAGCCGTGCGGCAAAATCCGGTACCAGCCGGGGACGCCTGAGGGAAGGAACGCAGGTAACCCAGGTCGGCACGGGATTTGGCCGCCATCGCTCTCTCACCATTTCCGCGGCGGCATCGACCAGTTCGTCGCGAAAGAAGCCGTTCCGCTTGTCTTCCGCGACCGCGCGGCCCCAACCGGCGTCGCCCCATCGTGAGAGGACCCGCCCGGTTTCCGCGCGTTCGCCGACGGGCAGGTTGCCCCGCAACCCGTATTCCTCGAAAGCGCCCCGGGCCATCTGCTTGTTGCATTTCAGTTCTTGCTCGGAACGGTTGAGAAAACGGGCCGCTACCGGCGCGGTCCCGCGATCGTATGAGGGCGACACGACCGGCCCGCCCAGGCACGGCGCGCACTTACCGCATGGCCCGGGGTCGGGGTCGTCCAGCGCCCGGGCAAGGAATTCCATCAGGCATCCACGATGATCGATATACCGTTGAACCTCGGCCCATTCCATTTCCCGCTGGCCGGTGAGCCGACGGATACGTTCGCGATCCATGCGGTAGGGAACCGCGGTGCGTCGCCACTTCCCGTCCACCCTGACGGTCGGGGCCGGGTTCTCGACGGAAAGGAATTTCAGAGCTTGGTCGATCTGGCTGTAACGCAGATTGAGCGCGGTTTCGAGTTCGCGGATTTGCAGGCCGTCGCTGTCTTCGAGAGCGGACAGAATGGCGTCTATCCAGGCTTCGTCCGGAAACGCGGTGCGGCGGAAATACTCGTGAATGTGGCCGTCTTCCTCGCCGGACAGAACGATCCCGACCGCCCGGTCGATGGCGCGGCCGGCACGCCCCACCTGCTGATAGTAGCCGACGATGGATCCCGGAGCCTGAAAGTGGACGACAAACCCCAGATCGGGCTTGTCATAACCCATTCCGAGCGCCGTCGTGGCGACCAACGCCTTGATCCGATTGCCAAGCAGCCGGTCTTCCAGCTCCCGGCGCAGGTCGTCGGGAATACCGGCGTGATAAGCCGCCGCGTCGATTCCGTTACCGGTCAGCCATTTCGCGACCCGTTCGGCATCGCGCGTGGTAAGCGTGTAGACGATTCCCGTGCCCGGCAATGCACCGACATGCTGGGCGAGCCACGCCAGACGCTCGATCAGGGACGGCATGCGGATGTTCTGGAGCGCAAGGCTGCGGCGGCGCAAACCTCCGCGCTGGATGCCCACATTGCCGAGCTGAGTCCGGACATCCTCTATCACGCGGTCGTTGGCGGTCGCCGTCGTGCCCAGGATCGGCATGTTGTCGGGCATCAGCCGCAGCACGTTCACAAGTCGCTTGTAATCGGGCCGGAAGTCGTGGCCCCAATCCGATATGCAATGCGCTTCATCGACCACCAGCAATCCGATACGCCCGGCGATCGGCATGAGAACGTTCTCGGTGAAATCCTCGTTGGCCAGCCGCTCGGGAGATATCAGCAGCACGTCGGCACGGTTCTCGTTCAATTCCCGCTCGATTTCCGGCCATTCCTCGCGATTTGTCGAATTGATCGTCATCGCCCTGAGGCCGAGACGATGTGCGGCTCCGATCTGGTTTCGCATCAGCGCGAGAAGGGGCGAAACGATCAGGGTCGGTCCGCGTCCTCGGTCTCTCAACAGCCGCGTGGCGATGAAATAGACGAAACTCTTGCCCCATCCCGTCCTCTGCACGACAAGCAGGCGCTCGCGCCTGTCCGCCAAGGCGTCGATAGCCTCGAACTGGCCCTCGCGAAATACCGCCGTTCGGTCGTCCAACGCCGTTCTGAGCAGGGCAAGCGTTTCCGCTTTATTCACCGAAATGGTACATCTCCGCACGCGTATCGCATCGCCCGCCGGCCTCGCCGCGCGCCGTTCGCCAGGCGGTGCGCGAGGATATCATATGGCCGCCGCGCGCCGGCCCAAGGGGACCCGATGACCGAAACCATTGCGATCCGGGGACGCTGGGTGCTGGTGCCCGACGGTCCTCGCCAGAGAATCGAGACCGACCGCTGGGTGCTGGTGGAGGACGGGCGGATCGCGGCGGTGACGGGGGACCGGCCGGGCGAGGCGGACCGCACGATGGACGTGCCGGAGGCGCTGGTCCTGCCGGGTTTCGTCAACCTACACAATCACGGCATCTCGGCGCTGTTGTTCCGCGGCATCGTGGAGGACCGCCCGACCGCCTCCTGGGCCGCGGACACCGTCTACGGGCTGATCATGCCGCTCCAGGGCCTCGCGATGGAGATGCTGGACGCCGAGGAGCTGCGCGCCGTCACCGCGCTCGGCCTGCTCGGCCTGGTCAAGGGCGGGGCAACCACGGTGATGGATATGTTCCGCATCGCGCAGGCGGTTTCATTCGACGTGGCCGAGGAGCTGGGCCTCCGCTTCTACGGCATGCCCTATCTGTTCTCGACCGAGGAGCTCGGGATCGGCGACGACGGGAGGCCGCGCTACGCCGCGCTCGAGACCGGGGAAAGCGACCTCGCGCGTGCGAGCGCGCTGTTCGATGCCCATGACGGCCGCGCGTGGAGCCGCATTCGCGCGGGCTTCGGGCCGCACGGCACCGACAGCTGCGATCCCGACCTGCTCGCCGGCATCCGCGACGCGGCGTCCGCGCGCGGCGCCAAGGTCACGATCCACGTCTCGCAGAGCGCGACCGAGGGCGAAACCCTTCAATCGCGCTACGGGCGAACGCCGACGGAACAGCTCGCCCATGTCGGCCTGCTCGGACCCGATCTCGTCGCCGCGCATTGCGTCTACGCCTCCGACGACGACCTCGACCTGATCGGAAGCGCCGGCGCGACGGTGGTGAATTGCCCGGCCTCGTTCGCGCGCGGCGCGGTTTCCGCCATCTGGCAGAGGACGGCCGCGCGCGGCGTCCGCACCGGGATCGGGCTCGACGGCTACGCGATGGACATGATCGGCGAACTGAGGACGGCGGCGCTGGTCTCCAAGCTCGCCTCCGGCCGCTCGGAGGATGCGACGGCGCGCGACCTCGTCGCCGCCGCAACCCTGCACGGCGCCGGCGCGCTCGGCCGCGACGACATCGGGCGGATCGCGCCCCGATGCCGGGCCGACGTCGTGGTGGTGAACCTGGGCGGGGCGCATCTCGCACCCGTCAGCGACCCGCTCAAGACGATGGTCTGGCACGCGGGAACGTCCGACATCGAGGCGGTGATCGTGGATGGCCGGCTGGTGGTCGAAGGCGGCCGCCACCTGCTGATCGACGAGGACGCGATCGTCGCCGGCGGCGCGGCCGCGGTGCGCAAGGTATGGGCAGAAGGCCTGCGGCGCGGCTATATCAGGGAAGGCGAGATCGTCTGATCGGCGCCTTCGGAACGGAACGGAGCAGCGGAATGAGCCTCGATACGGTTGCGATCCTGAGCCCGGGCGAGATGGGCGGCGGCGTCGGCGCGGCGCTCGGCCGGCACGGCCATGAGGCGATCACCTGCCTCGCCGGGCGCAGCGCCGGGACGAAGGCGCGCGCCGAACGGCTGGGCTTCCGACTCTTCGAGGACCTCGATTCGATGGTGGGCGCGGCCGACATCGTGCTTTCGATCCTGCCGCCCGAAGCCGCGCTCGCGACCGCGGAGGACGTGGCGGCGGCGATGAGGCGGACGGGGAAGGCTCCGCCCTACGCCGAGCTCAACGCCATCGCGCCCGATACCTCGCGGACGATCGAAGGGGTGTTTCGCGGCACTGGCGCCGAATACATCGACGGCGGAATCATTGGCCTGCCGCCGGCGGAGGGGCGGAAACCCACCCGCATCTACGTCTCCGGAAACGCGGCGTCGGTCATGGACGCGTTCGACGGCAAGGACATCGCGATCCACCAGTGCGGCCCCGAGATCGGTCGCGCCTCGGCGGTCAAGATGTGCTACGCCTCGGTCTCCAAGGGCACCAACACGCTCCACACGGCGGCGATGACGGCGGCCGATTCGCTCGGCGTGGGCGAGCTCCTGCGCGCCGAGATCGCCGACAGCGTGCCCGCCGTCTTCGAGCGCATGCAGGCCAACATCCCGCGCCTTCCGGCGGATTCCGGACGCTGGATCGGCGAGATGGAGGAGATCGCCAGGACCTACGCCTCGGCCGGCCTGCCGCCCGGCTTTCACCAGGCGGCGGCGGAGATCTTCCGCCTGCTCGACGCGACGCCCTATGGAAGCGAAACCCGCGAGACGATGGACCGCTCCAGGACCATGGAGCAGACCGTCGCGGCCTGCGTCGCCGAGTTGCGCAAGCGCGAAGCGGCTGAGTGAGCCTCCCGGAGACCGAGCGCTTCCTCCTGGCGGACGGGCGGACGGTCGACGTCGCGATCCGCCGCAGCCCCCGCGCGCGGCGCATCCAGATCAGGATCGCGCCGGTCGGCGGGGCGGTGGAGCTGGTGCTGCCGCGCGGCGCCACGCGGGCTGAAGGGCTGGCGTTCCTCAAGGCGAAATCGGGCTGGATCGCGGAGCGAACCGCAAGCGCGCCCGGCCGCGTACCCTTCGAGGACGGAACCGCCCTTCCCTTCCTCGGAGACGAGCTCACGATCCGCCTCGTCGCCTCTTCCCGCCCGGGCGTGCGGCGGGAAGGCCCCGCGCTCTGCGTCTCCGGCCGCCCGCAGGACGTACCGCCCCGGGTCGAAGCCTGGCTCCGCCGCGCCGCGAGGGCGGAGGTGGAGCCCCTTGTGGAAGAAAAGGCCGCCCGCCTCGGCGCGCGCCACGGCCGCATTACCTTCCGCGACACCACGTCCCGCTGGGGAAGCTGCTCGGCGAAGGGAAATCTCGGCTTCTCCTGGCGCCTCGTCATGGCGCCCCCGCCCGTCCTCGACTACGTCGTCGCCCACGAGGTCGCGCATCTGCTGGAACACAACCATGGCAAGCGCTTCTGGGCGCATGTCGCGCGCCTTTGCGAGAACCCGGAAACCTCGCGCGCGTGGCTCAGGCGGAACGGGGCGGCGCTGCACCGGTATGGCTAGCTCCGATGGCCCGCCAGTGGGATTTTTGGAACGTGATCGCTAACCCGTCCGGCCGCGGGACTGTCCCAACGGGCGGTCCCGCCCTATCTTGCAGGTTCATCCGGGCGCTCGCGCATGAACCGCACCGACCCGGCAAGGCCGATCCCGCATAGACCAAGGAGGGGGTGTGGGGACACATGACCGAACCTGCTCGCCACATGCGTAAGGGACCACCGGGGAAGCAGGGGCTCTACGACCCGCGCAACGAGCACGATGCGTGCGGGATCGGTTTCGTCGTCGACATAAGGAACCGGAAGAGCCACCGGATCATCGAGCAGGGTTTGCAGATCCTGGAGAACCTCACCCATCGCGGCGCGGTCGGCGCGGACCCGCTGGCGGGCGACGGGGCGGGAATCCTGATTCAGATGCCCGACGCCCATCTCCGCGCGGTTTCCGCCGAGATCGGCATCGACCTCCCGCCGCCGGGCGAATACAGCGTCGGCATGCTGTTCATGCCGCGGGACGCCGAGCCGCGGGCGGACTGCGTTCGCATCGTCGAAGAGCTCGTCCGGGCGGAAGGCCAGCGCGTGCTCGGCTGGCGCGACGTTCCGGTCGACAATTCGGGGCTGGGCGAAAGCGTCGTTCCGACCGAACCGCTGGTGCGCCAGGTCTTCGTCGGCCGCGGCGGCAACTGCGCCGACCAGGAGGCGTTCGAGCGCAAGCTGTTCGTCATCCGCAAGCGGATCGAGCACCGGATCGCCGCCCTGGGCGAGGCCCATGACGACTTCTATTCGCCGTCCTTTTCGTCGCGCGTCATCGTCTACAAGGGGATGCTGCTGGCCCATCAGGTGGGCGAGTACTATCTCGACCTCGCGGACGAGAGGATGGTCACCGCGCTGGCCCTGGTGCACCAGCGGTTCTCGACCAACACCTTCCCCTCGTGGCGGCTCGCCCACCCCTACCGGATGATCTGCCACAACGGCGAGATCAACACGCTGCGCGGAAACATCAACTGGATGGCGGCGCGTCGGCACCTGATGAAGAGCGAGCTGTTTGGCGACGACCTGGAAAAGCTGTGGCCGCTGATCGCCGAAGGCCAGTCGGATTCGGCGAGCTTCGACAACGCGCTCGAGCTCCTGGTGCGGTCGGGCTATTCGCTGGCCCATGCGATGATGATGCTCATCCCGGAGGCGTGGACCGGCAATCCGCTGATGGACGAGAAGCGCCGCGCCTTCTACGAATACCACGCGGCGCTGATGGAGCCGTGGGACGGCCCGGCCGCCGTGGCGTTCACCGACGGAAGGCAGATCGGCGCGACCCTGGATCGCAACGGGTTGCGGCCCGCGCGCTACGTGGTCACCGACGACGACCTGGTGGTGATGAGCTCCGAGGTCGGCGTCCTGCCGATCGACGAGAGCCGCATCGTCCGGAAGTGGCGCCTGCAGCCCGGCAAGATGCTGCTGATCGACCTCGAACAGGGCCGCATCGTCGACGATGACGACATCAAGGCTCACCTGTCCTCGGTTCGGCCTTACCAGGGGTGGCTCGATCGCACTCAGATCGTGCTGGAGGACCTGCCGGCGACGACGGTCTCCGCCGCGAAGCCCAACCGGCTGACGCTGCTCGATCGTCAGCAGGCCTTCGGCTACACCCAGGAGGATCTCAAGTTCCTGATGTCGCCGATGGCCCTGACCGGACAGGAGGCCGTCGGCTCGATGGGTACCGACACGCCGATATCGGCGCTGTCGTCGCGTCCCAAGCTGCTCTATTCGTATTTCAAGCAGGTCTTCGCCCAGGTCACCAACCCGCCGATCGACCCGATCCGCGAGGAATTGGTGATGTCGCTCCTGTCCTTCATCGGCCCGCGCCCCAACCTGCTGGGCATCGACGACACGACGCCGCAAAGGCGTCTCGAGGTGCGCCAGCCGGTGCTGACCAACCAGGACCTGGAAAAGATCCGCTCGATCGGCGAGATCGCCGACAACGCGTTCAGGACCGTCACCCTGGATCTGACCTATCCGGCGGTGGACGGCCCCGAGGGCATGCGGCCGGCGATCGAGTCGGTTTGCGCCCAGGCCGAACGGGCCTGCCGGGAAGGCTACAACATCCTGGTGCTCAGCGACCGCGCGATCGACGAGGACCGCATCGCCATCCCGGCGCTGCTGGGCACCTCGGCGGTGCACCACCACCTCGTGAGGGCGGGGCTGCGCACCCTGCTCGGGCTGGTCGTCGAGACCGGCGAGGCGCGCGAGGTCCATCACTTCTGTACCCTCGCCGGGTACGGCGCCGAGGCGGTCAACCCCTATCTCGCCTTCGAGACGCTTTCGGCGATGCGGGACGAGCTGCCGGAAAAGCTGAGCGACCGCCAGCTCTACCGGCGCTACATCAAGGCGATCGACAAGGGCATCCTCAAGGTGATGTCCAAGATGGGCATCTCGACCTACCAGTCCTATTGCGGCGCGCAGATCTTCGACGCGGTCGGCCTCGACGAGGGCTTCGTCGAGCGATACTTCACCGGCACGGCGAGCACCATCGGCGGGGTCGGGCTGGACGGTGTCGCGCGGGAGACCGTCGAACGCCACCGGCTCGCCTACGGCGACGCGCCGGTCTATCGCAACGCGCTCGATCCGGGCGGCGAATACGCCTACCGCCTGCGCGGCGAGGAGCATTACTGGACGCCCGACACGATCGCCCATCTGCAGCACGCCGTGCGCGGCGAGCTGCCGGAGAAATACCGCGCCTTCGCCGAGCAGGTGAACGACCAGGATCACCGGATGATGACCGTCCGGGGCCTGTTCGAGCTGATCCCGGCGGAGACGCCGGTCCCCCTCGACGAGGTCGAGCCGGCGCGGGAGATCGTCAAACGGTTCTCGACCGGGGCGATGTCGTTCGGTTCGATCTCGCGCGAAGCGCATTCGACCCTGGCCGTCGCCATGAACCGGATCGGCGGCCGGTCGAATACCGGCGAGGGCGGCGAGGAGCCGGACCGCTTCCAGCCCTTGCCCAACGGCGATTCGATGCGCTCGGCGATCAAGCAGGTGGCCTCGGGCCGCTTCGGCGTGACCACCGAATACCTCGTCAATTCCGACATGATGCAGATCAAGATGGCGCAGGGCGCGAAGCCCGGCGAGGGCGGCCAGCTGCCGGGCCACAAGGTGGACGCGGTGATCGCCAAGGTGCGCCATTCGACGCCCGGCGTGGGCCTGATCTCGCCGCCGCCGCATCACGACATCTATTCGATCGAGGATCTCGCCCAACTCATATACGACCTCAAGAACACCAACCCGGACGCCGACGTCTCGGTGAAGCTGGTCTCCGAGGTCGGGGTGGGAACGGTGGCGGCGGGGGTCTCCAAGGCGCGCTCCGATCACGTGACCATTTCGGGGTTCGAAGGCGGCACCGGGGCCAGCCCGCTGACCTCGATCACCCATGCCGGCTCGCCGTGGGAGATCGGGCTCGCCGAGACCCACCAGACGCTGGTGCTCAACCGGCTGCGCGGCCGTATCGCGGTCCAGGTCGACGGCGGGCTGAGGACCGGGCGCGACGTCGTCGTCGGCGCGCTGCTCGGGGCGGACGAGTTCGGCTTCTCCACCGCGCCGCTGATCGCCGCGGGCTGCATCATGATGCGCAAGTGTCATCTCAACACCTGCCCCGTCGGGGTCGCCACCCAGGACCCGGAGCTGCGCCGGCGGTTCACCGGCACGCCGGAGCACGTGATCAACTATTTCTTCTTCGTCGCCGAGGAGGTGCGCGAGCTGATGGCGCGGCTCGGTTTCCGCCGCTTCGCGGACATGATCGGCGAGTCCCAGCATCTCGACCGGCGCCGCGCGATCGAGCACTACAAGGCGAAGGGCATCGACCTGTCGCGGCTTCTCGCCAGGCCCGACGCCCCGCCCGGCGTCGCCACCCATAACAGCGAGCGCCAGAACCACCATCTGGAGGAAATCCTCGACCGCCGGCTGATCGAGGACGCGCGGCCGGCGCTGACCGAACGCCGGCCGGTCCGCATGGAGATGCCGATCCGCAATATCGACCGCACCACCGGCGCGATGCTGTCGGGCGAGGTCGCCAAGCGGTTCGGCCATGCCGGCCTGCCCGAGGATACGATCAGCGTGACGTTCCGCGGCACCGCCGGCCAGAGCTTCGGCGCGTTCCTCGCCAACGGCGTCGCCTTCGAGCTGATCGGGGAAGCCAACGACTATACCGGCAAGGGCCTGTCGGGCGGCCGCCTGGTGGTCTACCCGCCGCCCGAGAGCGCGATCGTGCCGGAGGACAGCATCGTCATCGGCAATACCGTCCTCTACGGCGCGATCGCCGGCGAATGCTATTTCCGGGGGGTCGCGGGCGAGCGCTTCGCGGTGCGCAATTCGGGCGCCATCGCGGTGGTCGAGGGCGTGGGCGACCACGGCTGCGAATACATGACCGGGGGCGTCGTGGTGTGTCTCGGCCACACCGGGCGCAACTTCGCCGCCGGCATGAGCGGCGGCATCGCCTATGTCCTCGACGAGGTGGGCGATTTCGAGCGCCGCTGCAACCTTGCCATGGTCGAGCTCGAACCGATCGAGGCGGAGGACGAGTCGCTCGAGCGCCTGGCGCATCAAAGCGGGGACCTCGAGGCCCACGGGCTGGTCGACGTGATGCGCGACATGACCCGCTTCGACGCCGAACGCCTGAAGAGCCTCATCGAAAAGCACGTCCATTACACCGGCTCGGCGCGCGGCCGGCGGATTCTGGACGACTGGGAGTCCTGCCTGCCGCAATTCGTCAAGGTGATGCCGGTCGACTATTACCGCGCGCTGCGGGAGATGGAGCTCACCCAGCCGGACGATCCCGCCGCCCTCCTGGTGGAGAGCCGCTGATCCATGGGCAAGGTCACGGGTTTTCTGGAGTTCGACAGGCACGAGCAGCGCTACGCGCCGGTGGCCGACCGGGTCCGCCACTTCAAGGAGTTCCTGGTGCCGCTGGACGAGAGCACGCTGCGGCAGCAGGGCGCGCGCTGCATGGATTGCGGCATCCCGTTCTGCCACACGGGCTGCCCGGTCGACAACATCATCCCCGACTGGAACGACCTGGTTTACCGCGACCGGTGGCGCGAAGCGATCGAGGTGCTGCACTCGACCAACAACTTCCCCGAATTCACCGGCCGCGTCTGCCCGGCGCCCTGCGAGGAAGCCTGCACGCTCAACATCGACGACGCGCCGGTGACCATCAAGACGATCGAATGCGCCATCGCCGACCGCGCCTGGCGGGAAGGCTGGATAGTCCCGGAGCCCGCCGCGACCAAGACCGGCAAACGCGTCGCCGTCGTGGGATCGGGGCCCGCCGGATTGGCCTGCGCGCAGCAGCTGGCGCGCGCCGGGCACGGCGTCACGCTGTTCGAGAAGAACGCCAGGCCGGGCGGGCTGCTCCGCTACGGCATTCCCGACTTCAAGATGGAAAAGCGCTATATCGACCGGCGCGTCGGCCAGATGGAGGCGGAAGGCGTGACCTTCCGCAACAACGTGCATGTCGGGGTCGACCTGGAGACGGAAGAGCTCGTCCGGGATTACGACGCCGCGGTGCTGGCGGGCGGGTCGGAGAAGGCGCGCGACCTGCCGGTCGAGGGCAGGGATCTGCGGGGCGTCGAACTGGCGATGGACTTCCTGCCCCAGCAGAACCGGCGCATCGGCGGCGAGCCGCTCGGCGAGGTCGAGGAGATTTCCGCCCGCGGCAAGCATGTCGTCGTGATCGGCGGCGGCGATACCGGTTCGGACTGCATCGGGACGTCGTTCCGCCAGGGCGCGGTCTCGGTGACGCAGCTCGAAATCCTGCCGATGCCGCCCGAGACGCCCGACAAGGCCACCACCTGGCCGCTGTGGCCGCTGCGGCTGCGCACGTCGTCGTCGCAGGCGGAGGGCGCGGGCCGCGACTGGAGCGTCGCGACCAAGCGGCTTTCGGGCGCCGACGGGACGGTCTCCACCCTCCACGCCGTCCGGCTGGACGAACGCATGCGGGAAATCCCCGACACCGGGTTCGATCTGAAGGCGGAGCTCGTGCTGCTCGCGATGGGTTTCGTCCATCCGGTCCATGAAGGCATGGTGGACCGGCTCGGGGTGGAGTTCGACGCAAGAGGCAACGTCCTCGCCGACACCGGGAATTACGCCACCTCGCTGCCCGGGGTGTTCGCGGCCGGCGACATGCGCCGGGGCCAGTCGCTGGTGGTCTGGGCAATCCGCGAAGGCCGCCAATGCGCCCGCGCCGTGGACGAATTCCTGATGGGCGAGTCGTCGCTGCCGCGGTAGGGGCGTTGGCGTGCAGCGCGGCCCCGGCCCTCCGCGTCATAACGACCGGAGCCGTCCGGAAGGGCGGCGAGGCGGAGACAGCTGCCACGCGCGAAGCCGCAGCAGCGAGGCTGTCGGACTTCTCCACTCGCTTCGTTCTGTCGATATGACGAGGGAGGCGGGTCGGGGACGAAACGAACGAGTGCGCGGACGATTTCTGTCTGAAGCGACTTGATATGACCGGTCTGACTAGTTATATATGACTCCATGGCTCTCAACTACTCGATCTACGAAGCGAAGGCGCGGTTTTCCGAGGTCATCCGGCAGGTGCGGGAAGGCCGTACCGTCACCGTCTCCTACCGGGGCGAACCGGTGGCGGAAATCCGTTCGATCGAACGGCGGCGGCAACCGACGCTGGAGGAACGGCTGGACGACCTCGAACGCGACGGCTGCCTAGTCCGAGCGGCGAACCCGGAGCAACCGCTCCGGCCCGTCGCGCGGCGGCCCGGCGCCCTGGCGCGGTTCCTCGCCGAGCGCGGCGAATGAGCACGGCCTATGTCGACACTTCGGTGTTGACGGCCATAGCCTTCGACGAACCGGGCGCCGAGGCCCGCGCGCGCCGGCTGGAAGACTTCACCCGGTTGATCTCTTCCAACCTGCTCGAAGCGGAGCTGCGGGCAGCGCTCGCGCGCGAAAACCTCCCATTTCAGGAGAGCATGACCGCCCGGATCGATTGGGTGCTGCCCGACAGACCACTCGCTTTCGAGTTGGCGACTATACTCGACAAGGGTTATCTGCGGGGTGCCGATCTATGGCATGTCGCGACTGCGCTTCACGTGTCCCCCGGACCCGGAAGCCTCAACTTCGCCACGCTCGACGCCCGTCAAAGCGCCGTCGCGCAGGCGCTCGGTTTCACGGTGCCTTGGGAGGCGGGTTCGTCGTAAGCGGCGCGCGCAAGCCGGAAGACTTGCCGCGCTTCGAACGGAAACGGATATTCGCTCATGACAGACCTCATCGTCCGACCGCCGGTAGCGGGGGACCGGGCCGGCTGGGAACCGCTCTTTCGGGCCTACGCCGCGTTCTACGAGGTCCCCATGACCGCCGAGACCCTGGAGACGGTGTGGGGCTGGATCCACGACCCGGCCCATCTCGTCGATGCGCTGGTCGCGGAGCGCGGAGGCTCGCTCGTCGGACTCGCCCATTACCGCGCCATGCCCAGCCCGTTGCGCGGCGCAACGCTCGGTTTCCTCGACGACCTGTTCGTCGAACCGGCGGCGCGCGGCACGAAGGTCGGAGAGGAACTGCTGGCGCACCTCGCCGGGATCGCCGCCGAGCGCGGCTGGCGCTGCATCCGCTGGATCACCGCCGACGACAACTACCGTGCGCGCACGCTCTATGACCGGGTGGCGGTGAAGACGGCGTGGAATACGTATGAGATGGAGCCCGAGGCGAGGCGGATGGGCGAATAGGGGTCGCGTGCGGCGCGACAATCAACCTGAGACTTCCGCGTCAATCAGGATGAGACGGGGGAAGGCGGCGGCCCGGAACGGAGGGAGGGCGTAGCCCGACCGGAGTTCCGGGCCGCCGGCTCGCAAAATTTTCCCCCGGGCCTTCTGGCGGATTCGGCCGGCCGGGCGAACGCTGATGCTTTTCCAAGCGGGAGAGCGCGGCGTTGCCCGGGCGTCACATAACCGATCGCCAGAAGAGGCTGTTCATGACCCAGAAGAAGACCGACACCATCGAGGTGGCGGCCGCCAAGGCGGGCTTCAGCCGGGCCACCGGCTACCGGCTCGCCGCCGATCCGGCGCCGCCCATTCAAGAGAAGAAGCCGCGGGGCCGGCGCCGCCCGGACCCACTGGCCGATATCTTCGACACCGAAGTCGTGCCGATTCTCGAGACCAGCCCGGGCATCCGCCCGGTCGGCGTGTTCCAGGAGCTGATGCTGCGCCATCCCGAGCTGGACCCGGGGGTGCGGCGCACGCTGGAGCGACGGATCCGCGTCTGGCGCGCCGAGCACGGCGCGGAGAAGGATGTGATCTTCCGCCAGAAGCACGAGCCGGGCCGGCAGGGCCTGTCCGACTTCACCCGCATGGGCGCGCTCGGCGTGACCGTGGCGGGGCAGGCGCTGGATCACATGCTGTATCACTTCCGGCTCGCCTGGTCGGGCTTCGCCCATGCCCAGGTGGTGCTCGGCGGCGAGAGCTTCACGGCGCTGGCGGAGGGGCTGCAGGACGCGCTGTGGCATCTCGGCGGCGCGCCCCGCGAGCACCGCACCGACAGCCTGTCGGCGGCGTTCCGCAACCTGCGCAGGGACGAAGCCGAGGACATGACCGAGCGCTATGAGGCGCTGTGCGCCCATTACGGCATGACGGTCTCGCGCAACAACCGCGGCGCGGCGCACGAGAACGGCGCGATCGAGGGGCCACACGGCCACCTCAAGCGCGCGATCGCGGATGCCCTGGCGCTGCGCGGCTCGTCGGACTTCGACGATCTCGACGCCTATCGCGGCTTCATCGCCGAGGTGGTCGGGCGTGCCAACGCCCACCGCTCCAGGGGCATCGAGGCCGAGCGCGCGACGCTGCGGGACCTGCCGGTCGACCGGACCGCGGATTACGAGCCGATCAGCGTCAACATCACCTCGTCGTCCGGCTTCGTGCTGCGCCGCGTGTTCTACACCGTGCCCTCGCGGCTGATCGGCCACCGGCTCGGCGGACGCCTCTACGACGACCGGCTCGAACTCTTCCTCTCGGGCACCCGCATCCTGACCCTGCCGCGCGGCCGGGCCGGGGCGAGCGGCCCCAACGTTCATGTCGTCAACTACCGCCACGTCATCCACTCGCTGAAGAAGAAGCCGATGGCGCTCAAGAACCTGGTCTATCGCGACGAGCTGTTCCCGCGTGCGCCCTACCGGCGCTGCTTCGAGCGGGCCCTGGAGCGGGTGGGCGACCGCCAGGCCTGCCGGCTCGCCGTCGCCCTGCTGGCGCTGGCGCATGAGGAGAGCTGCGAGGCCGAGTTGGCCGCGGAGATCGACCGCGCCCTCAAGGCCGGCGGGCTCCCCGATCCCGTCAAGCTCAAGACCCGCTTCGCGCCGGACCGCGGCAAGATGCCCAGCGTCGATGTCACCAAGCCGCACTTGGCCGGCTACGGGACCCTGCTCGGCGTGGGAGACGCGGCATGACCGACCGGAACGACAAGAGCGCGGCCGACCCCAACAAGGTCGACGCCATCAAGCTCTCCCTAATGCTCGCCGATCTCCGCCTGCCGACGATCAACCAACTCTGGCAGAGCTTCGCAAAGCGGGCCGACGCCGAGGGCTGGACCGCCGCCCGCTTCCTCGCCGCGCTCGCCGAGCACGAGCTCGCCGAGCGCGACCGAAGGCGCATCGAACGCCATCTCAGGGAGGCAAAGCTGCTCCCCGGCAAGAGCCTGGAGTCCTTCGACTTCAACGCCGTGCCGATGATCTCGAAGGCCCAGGTCAACGCGCTCGCCGCCGGCGACGCCTGGCTTACCCAGGGCGCCAACTGCCTGGTCTTCGGCCCGCCCGGCGCCGGCAAAAGCCATCTCGCGTCCGCCATCGGCCTCGCCCTGGTCGAGAACGGATACCGCGTGCTCTTCACCAGAACCACCGATCTGGTCCAGCGCATGCAGGTGGCGCGCCGCGAGCTCGCCCTGGAAGCCCTGCTCGCCCGGCTCGACCGTTTCCACCTTCTGATCCTCGACGACCTCGCATACGTCCAGAAGGATCAGGCCGAGACCGGCGTGCTCTTCGAGCTCATCTCGGCGCGCTACGAACGGCGATCGCTGCTGATCACCGCAAACCAGCCCTTCGGCGCCTGGGACAAGGTGTTCCCCGACGAAACAACCGCCGTGGCCGCCGTCGATCGCCTCGTCCACCATGCCACCATCCTCGAGATGAACGTCGAGAGCTACAGACGCCGCGAAGCGCTCGACAGGGGCAAGCGAAAGGCCGGCCGACCGGCAAGCTACGCCACCGGGAAAAACACCAAGGACTGATCCGCCGACGCCAACTCGGCGAAGCGGCCGCCAAACTCACGGCCCGCGGGGACCGCCTCCGCGGGCCGCTTAATCTCCGCCCGACCGTCCCTCCGCGACAATCAAGACCGCGAAACCGGTCGCGCCGCGACAATCAAAACCCGCTTGCAATCGCCGCCGCGCGAGGGAATCATCCCCCCGCCGCTGCCGCCGGGAATCTCATCCTGATTGACGCGCGGCTCTCACCCAGATTGTCGCGCCATAGTCGCGGCCCGCGCCGCTTACCGAATCGGCATGGGCGGAGAGCGTCCGCTGGGAACGGAACCACCGCAGCCCCCAGCCCCTTCCGTCATGGCCGGACTTGTTCCGGCCATCCACGATTTTTTCTGTTTCGGTCGCAGAACAAGAAAACAAAACGTGGATGATCGGCCTCCGCCGATCATGACGGTGGAGATAGCGGGGGAAGGTGTTTAATTCGAATCGACCATGCTCACACGATTGGCCGGGAGGCCGCCGGAGCGGAACGACGAGGGCCGTCGTTCACAAGTTCCTGACCCGCTGGGCGAAGACGCGGTGCATCGCGTTTAGATGCGTTGCAAGCCATTCGTGCTGTTTGAGCCAGTCGGTCTCGTCCTCGGGATCTATGTCCCGCCGATAATATGCTATTCGGCGGTCGCGAGCCGTGGCCGATTGGTCTCCCCACTCTAGCGTATAACCGAGCTCCTTCTCGATTTCGTCCCTTTGACCTTCAAGAAGACTAAGGCGTTCGCCGGCGTCCTCTCCTGCGATGTAGAGCTCCGCACGGATGAACTTCTCCCAGGTGTTCATCACCGCACCAAGATGGAAGCCGCCAACACCTATGCCGAAAGACATCCAGGGCTGCGGCTGAGGTTTGCGGTTGCCGCGAATTGGTCCACCGGCAGCGTTGAGTTCTTCCAGAAACCCGGTCCAGTACTTCCTTTGCGTGAGCCGCAGTTCGGACAGTTCGGCATCGTCCGCCTTACGGGCAGCTTGCGCCACGGACCGTGACCAATCGTTCGGCATGGAGACGATGTTGAACTTCGGCGCGGCGGACGAATCGCTGATCCGCCACAACTCGATCTCCAATCCGAAGAAGCGGGACTCTTCGTGGGTGATGTCGTTCAACCAGTCGAGAGCGGCGCGGTGTTCATCCCTGAACCTCTGCGCCAGCCATACAACTGTGACGGCTTGCAGACCTGCGGCATAAGTCAGAAGCTTTCCAAGATGATCGTGATCGGTCTGTTCGAGCTGATTTTCGATCAACACCGATGAACCCGTACCGATGTCCCTGCAAACGATGTCGGCCCGGAACGAACCGACCTCTTTTTCCTGTGCTTCCAATTCGAGCTCGAGGCCGAGCGTTTCGCCAAGGATTTCGAGATTCTCCGGTCGTGCCAGCCACGGCGTGAACTGTACAGGCTCGCTGGTCCATATCGTGCGAAGGTCGACGCGTTGTAGGCGCCCAAGAGATTGATCATTCACTACCGGTGTGCTCCCGTCGTTCAAATCATTGCATTGTTAATCGTCGGTCATCCGAGTGAATCCATACCCCGAGTTAGGGGCTGGCTGGACAAGAAAATAACCCAAATGTGAATGGGCGGAACGGGGCCTGCTGTCTCAACGCAGCTGCCCGATGGAGATGCCGGGAACAAGTCCGGGCATGACGGCCTGGGGGATTGGACGGCGCGGAGGGAACGGCACTCGCCGGGGTACAGCAATTTCCGACCTGACCGGGACGTGGCGGTCCGTATCCTACGACACCCACCCTCCCCCGGCCCCTCCCGCAAGCGGGAGGGGAGAAGTAAAGAAGGTGCCGCCGCCGGGAGAATCCCCCTCTCCTCCCCGCGGGGAGGAGAGGGCCGGGGTGAGGAGGGGAACTCGCGCGGCCGGGCCGCGTCAGAAGTCATCGTCGGCCTCGCGGCGGGGCTTGCGGATCGAGCCGGGCATCAGGGCGAGCTTGTCGTCGGTTCGCTCCAGCTGCGGCGCGAGACTCGTCGCCTCCGGAACGAACAGATCGACGCCGGTCAGGGTGGCGGCTTCCAGTACGAGGCCGATCGCCACGGAGGGACTGCCCTTCTCGATGAGCTGCAACGTGCTTCTGGCGACGCCTATGCGGGCCGCGAGATCGCGTTCGGACATGCGCCGGCGTTTCCTGGCGAGCCTGATTTGCTTGCCCAAGAGGAGGAGCGCCTCTTCCGTAAGGCGCGAATAGGAACGCGGCGTGCTCGGCATGGCAGCGTATTGACCGTTTTATCGGTCAATAAAATGCCTATGACCGGGTTATCGGTCAAGAGAAATCAATTACCGTTGCTGCTGGAGTCCATTGGGCCGCACTCCGGATCGTGTACAAGGGCTTGCGGGCTCGCGCCTCACCCCAACGGATTCCGCCACCGCAACCCCGGAAACCGCGCCATGTCGGTGTCGGTCGAATGCAGCTCGGCCTGGTGTTCGATGGCGAGCGCGGCGAGGTGGGCGGAGGCGGTCAGGGTGGCGGCGGTTCCCGCTTCGTCGAGGAGGTCGAACAGGATGTCGGCGTGGCGGTCGCCGGGGTGGATGAGCGCGGTCTGGGGGCGGTCGAGCCACGACCGGATTCGGGCGCGGGCGGCGTCCACGCCGAGCGGGTTGCGGACCGTCCCCGGGTCGGTCGCGATCCGGACGAAGCCGAGGATCGCGGCCCAGGGAAGGCCGACCGTGGCGGCGCCGTTCATCAGCCCCTCCCACCACGCGCGGGCCGGCTCGTGCCGGCGGGAGCCCGAATTGTGGGCGTGCATCAAGAGGTTGAGGTCGGGGACGATCACCGGCCGATCTTTCGAACCGACCGGACGCCCGCCGCGTCGTCGACCGACCGGTCGAGCCGGTCGGTATCGATGCCCGGCCGGAAGCCGAAATCGTGCGGCTCGACCGCGTAGGGCGGCGCCCCGGGCGGTTTGCCGGCCGCCCCGAGACCGGCGCGCAGCGCATCGTTCACGACCGCCTTCATGCTCCGCCCGGCGCGCCGCATCTCGCGCTTGAGGAGCTGCTCGACGTCCGGGTCGAGGGTCAGGGTGGTGCGCATCCGGGCATAATGCTGCACGCAGGGGTTGATGTCGAGATGCCCGATTCGAGGCGAAAGCGTCGCGCCAGGATCGGCGGACAAGGCGCTCGTCTGACGGGGAAATCCGCCCTCCCCGCCCCGTTCCGGGCGGTCTCCGAAGGACCGCGAGGATGCCGGTTCCGTCCCCGGGGGACGGGAATTTATGCCGTTTCACGCCAATGTTTCACGTGAAACAAAGGTCAACGATACTGACTTATGTTTCACGTGAAACATTGGCGGTGGCCCGAATCAGTCCCGCAGTCCCATCAGCCGCAGCATCGCGGTGAGGATCGGGCCGTCGGGGTCGTTGAAGTGGCGGCGGAGCTCGAAGTGGTTGACGCCGGGCATGTCGAACTCCTCGACCCGGAGCCCGGCCTCGCGCCAGGCGGCGGCGAACTCGCGCGACTGGCGGCGGAACTCCGTCTGCTCGCCGCCTCCGTAGCCGACGATCAGCGGGCAGCCGTCATCGGGGATGCGGCGGATCGCGCTGTTGCGGTCCTCCGCCGCCTCGTCGAGGTGGAGGTATTCGTTGCGCGCGCTGAGCCGCACCGGGGCGAGGTCGTACATCCCGCTGCACAGGAGACCGCCCTTGATCAGGTCGCGCGGGAGTGCGTGCGCCTTCTCCCAGTCGGTCACCGCCATCATCCCGCCGACATGCCCGCCCGAGGAGTGGCCCGCGATGTAGAGCCGGTCGGGATCGGCGTCGAAGCCGCGCGCGTTGGCATACGACCACGCCACCGCTTCGCGCGCCTGGCGGATCATCTCGTCCAGCGTGACCCTGGGGCAGAGCCCGAAATTGACCGAAACGAACGCCGCGCCCGCCTCGACGAAGGCTTCGGCCATGAAGCTCTCGTTCGCCTTGTCGGACCGGGTCCAGGCGCCGCCATGCATGTAGACGGCGAAGGGCGAGCCCGGCGCGGTCGCGGGGAACACGTCGAGCTTCTCGTCCTCGCCGGGCCCGTAGGCCACGTCGATCCGGCATTCGAGCTTCTCGCGCACCCGTGCGGACTCGGCCACGTCGACCGCGATGTAGTCGTCCGCGTCGGGCACCAGCGAGCGCTGGTTGTACTGCGCGTCGAGCGCTTCCTGGTCGTAGTCGAGCCAGACCAAGGGGTTCGCCATCGCCCTACTCCGCCGCCTCGGCCCGGCGCTTCTCGCCGACCGCGCCGGACGCCCAGACGGCTTCGAGCGCGTCCCCCTCGTAGCCCAGCACGTCGCGCAGGATCTCGTCCGTGTGCTCGCCGAGCAGAGGCGAACGCACCACCTCGGCGGGCGAGTCGGACAGCTTCACCGGGCAGCCGACCGTGAGATACGGCCCGCGCGTCGGGTGGTCGACCTCGACGATGGTGCCGGTCTCGCGCAGGCTCGGCTCCTCGGCGATCTCCTTCATCGACAGGATCGGCCCGACCGGGATGTCGAGCGGGTTACAGGTCTCCATCACCTCGAACTTGGACCGCTGCATGGTCCACGCCTCGATGGTGTCGAACACCTCGTCGAGCCGGGGGAGCCGCGCCCTGGGCGTCGCGTAGTCGGGGTCCTCCTTCCATTCGGGCCGGCCGATCAGGTCGCAGATCTTCTCCCACGCGGCCGCCTGGGTGATGAAA
This sequence comes from Alphaproteobacteria bacterium, assembly GCA_965202835.1. Lineage (GTDB taxonomy): Bacteria > Pseudomonadota > Alphaproteobacteria > MPNO01 > MPNO01 > MPNO01. The sequence continues at coordinate 1,675,707 of CBDBCA010000006.1, forward strand.
TAGGTGTAGGCGTTGTCGTCGGTCTCCCAGCCCTTGCATTTGAGGATGCGCCCGGGCTGTCCGCCGCCCGAATCGTTGGCCGCCCTCGGCACCGCGTCCTTGAACGGGATGTCCTGACCGTATTGCGAGTATTCGGTGAGCGGGCCGGCGTCGAGCCGCTGCTGGTCCCTGAGCTTGACCCGGCAGAGATTGATCACCCCGTCCTGCATCGGGGCGAGGATGCGCTGGCCCCTCCCGGTGCGCTCCCTCTGGAACAGGGCGGTCACGATGCCGAGCGCGAGATGGAGGCCGGTGCCGCTGTCGCCGATCTGCGCGCCGGTGACCATCGGCACGTTGTCGCGGAAGCCGGTGGTCGAGGCCGCCCCGCCGGCGCACTGGGCGACGTTCTCGTAGACCTTGCATTCCTCGTAGGGGCCGGGGCCGAAGCCCTTGACCGAGGCCATGATCATGCGCGAATTCAGCTCCTGCACCCGCTCCCAGCCGAAGCCCAGCCGGTCGATGGCGCCGGGCGCCAGGTTCTCGACCATGACGTCGCAGGTCCTGACCAGGCGCTCCAGCACCTCCTTGCCGGCGGGGTTCTTGCCGTTGAGCTCGATCGAGCGCTTGTTGTGGTTGAGCATGGTGAAATAGAGGCTGTCGGCGCCCGGCTTGTCGACCAGCTGGCCGCGCGTCGGATCGCCGGTGCCCGGCCGTTCCACCTTGATCACGTCCGCCCCGAACCAGGCCAGCAGCTGGGTGCAGGTCGGCCCCGACTGGACGTGGGTGAAGTCGAGTATCTTGACGCCCTTGAGCGCTTCCATCTCTCAGCCCTCCGCGATCACTTGTACATCGTCTGCGCCTTGGTCCCGGGCGCGTATTCGTTGGGATCGACCCAGACATTGACGACGGCGCATTTGCCGGTCGCGGCGATCGCCTCGCGCGCGCGCCTGAGCGCCGGGCCGATCTCCGAGGCCTCGCGGACCTCCTCGCCGTAGCCGCCGATCATGGCGCCGAAATGCGAGAACTCGACGTCGCCGAGCTTGTTGCCGATATTGCCGCGCTGCTCGCCGTATTTCGCCATCTGGCCGTAGCGGATCTGGTTCATCGCCGAGTTGTTGCCGACGATCGCGAGATAGGGCGCGCCGAAGCGCTGCGCGGTCTCCATGTCGAAGGCGGTCATGCCGAACGAGCCGTCGCCGTAGAGGCAGACCACCTCCTTCTCGGGATGCGCCAGCTTCGCCGCCATCGCGAAGCCGGTGCCGACGCCGAGCGAGCCGAGCGCGCCGGGGTCCATCCACTGGCCGGGCTTGCGCGGCCGGACGGCCTGGGCGGAGATCGTCACGATGTCGCCGCCGTCGCCGATATAGATCGTGTCCTCGCCCAGGAACTCGTTGATCTCCCAGGCGAGGCGGTAGGGGTGGATCGGGCTCGCGTCGGACGTGAACATCGGCATCAGCCGTTCCAGCTTGACGGCCTCGATCCCGCGCAGCTTCGCCATCCACTCCTGGCGCTTGCCCCGCGCGCGCCTGTCGACCCGCCCCGAGGCGGCGTCGGCGACGGCGGTGAGGATCGCGCCGGGATCGCCGGCCAGCCCGAGCGAGATGTCGCGGTTCTTGCCGACCGTGGCGTAGCTCTGGTCGATCTGGATCAGGGTCGCCGCCTCCGAGATCCGCCTTCCGTAGCCCATGCGGAAATCGAACGGCGTGCCGACGATCAGGATGACGTCGGCCTCCTTGAAGGCGTCCGACCGGGTGCGGTCGAAATGGTGCGCATCGCCTTCGGGCAGCATGCCGCGGCTCGCCCCGTTCATGTAGGCCGGGATGTCGAGCGCGCGGACGAAGGCAATCGCCGCCTCGTGGCTGCCGCTCGACCAGACCTGCTGGCCGAACAGCACCGCCGGGCGCTCGGAGTCGACCAGGATGTCGGCAAGTCTTTCGACATCCGCCGGGTCGCCGATCGACTTCGTCGACATCCGGTAGCTGCCCGGCTCCGGGATGCGCGCGCGCTCAAGCGGAATCTCGGCATCCAGAATGTCGCGCGGGATCTCCAGATAGGCAGGCCCGTAGGCGCCGTTGAAGCATTCGCGCGCCGCCATCGCCACCATGTCCGCCACCCGCTCGGTCGAGAACACGCCCGACGCGAACTTGGTGATCGGCGTCATCATGTCGACATGCGGCAGGTCCTGGAGCGAGCCCATCCTGTGCTGGGTGAGCGAGCTCTGCCCGCCGATATGGAGGATCGGGCTTTCCGAGCGGAACGCCGTCGCCACCCCGGTGACCGCGTTGGTGCAGCCGGGCCCGGCGGTGGTCACCACGCAGCCGAGCTTTCCGGTCTGCCTCGCATAGCCGTCGGCGGCGTGCGCGGCGGTTTGCTCGTGGCGCACGTCGACGATGCGGATCCCCTCGTCGAGGCAGCCGTCGTAGATGTCGATGATGTGCCCGCCGCACAGGGTGAAGACGGTGTCCACCCCCTCGTTCTTCAACGCCCGGGCGACCAGGTGCCCGCCCGAGACGATCCCCTCGTCGCGGCTCTTCCGCGCCAGCGTGTCGTGCGCCGTCGCCGACGGCTTCTCGATGACCGTGCTCACCTCACCCTCCTTGCCTGCCTGAAAAATCGTCCCAGAGGGCATGCACGTGGTCGTGCAGCCCCATGGTGTGCGTCAGCACCCGTTCGCCCGCGAGCTCGGGGTCGCGCATCGCGATCGCTTCCACGATGCCGCGGTGATCGGCGACCGAGCGCACCGCGCGGTCGGCCTCGTGCATGGCGCGGCTCCTGACCGCGCGGACATGGACGAACAGCCCGTCCGCGATGTCCTTCAGCATGGCGCAGTGCCCGGCCTCCAGGATCGCCTGGTGGAAGCGGATATTGGCCTCGGCGTATTCGTCGACCCGGGCGCGCGCGTCGCCGGCCTCGTAATCCGCGACCAGCCGCTCCAGCGCGCCGATCTCGCGGTTGGACGCGATCTCCGCCGCGCGCCTCGCCGCCATGCTCTCGAGCGCCGCCCAGACGGTGATCGTCTGCAGGATCTCGTCGCGGGTCTTGCGGACGATGAAGACGCCCTTGCGCGGCACCACCTCGACCAGCCCCTCCTGGGCGAGCCGGGCGACGGCCTCGCGGACCGGCGTGCGGGATATGCCGAGCTGGTCGGCCAGCGACCGCTCGTCGAGCCGGAGATCGGTCGCCTCGTCATAGATCCGCGCATCCAGGATCGCCTGGCGCAACTCGCCATAGACATGGTCGGTAAGGCTGAACGTCCGCCCGACCGGTTCGAGCGTCACCGCGCTGGGGGCTGTCGCTGTCTCTGCCATGTATGTGGCATACCACACACCAGATGCCAGGGGCAAGGCTTCGAACCGAGCCGGATGCGTCCCGAAATCTTGTCTGTCGCGATTCACTGTGGCACGGTGCGGACGCCGCGCGGGTTGGAGTCGAAAGGGAGCGGAGCAATGGCGGTACGGGAGACGCGCGACGACGCAACGCCCGGCGCTCGAAGGGCGCCGGAACGGATGCCATCGCGAACCGGCCTTTCGCCGACCGTGGAGAGGATGTTCGGCGCCCTCGTGGACGCATCCGACGAGGGCGAAGAAGACAACTCCGCCGCGTCGGAAGGAAAACGTGCGTCGCGACCGAGTTCTTCGTGACCTGGATGCACGGCTTCGAGGCGGAGAACCGCTCCGGGTTCTGTTCGATGCCAATGTCCTGCTCGATGTCTTCCGTCAGAGGGAGAATGCCCTCCCCGCCGCCCGCGCCCTGACTTTCGCGGAACTCGATGCCGTGAGCGGCTTCGTGTGCGCTTCGGCCTTCGGGGTGATCTGTCATCACGGCGCGACGCCGGGGCCGGGCAGAATCGAGCGTGAACGGCGGCTCGCGGCGGAGACGATGCGGCTGCTTCGGGTCCTGCCCTTGACGGAAGACGTGCTGAAGGCCGCGATGGACTACGATGGCCTGTCCTTCGAGGACGCGCAGGTTGCCGCCGCGGCCGAGCTCCAAGGGATCGATACGATCCTTACCAGCGACGCGGACTTTATCAAGGGCCATGAGCTCGCCTGCAAACCCCGGGACCTCGTTCCATTGCTGGAAACGCATCTGGGCGAGAGGTACGTCTGCCGCGTCGTACAGGTCACGGAAGAAGGCGCGTTCCAGGTAGAAATTTCGGACCCGGCGGGAGGTTGGCGTCAGACGATACCGTTGGCGGGCTTCCCGACGCGCGAGGAGGCGGAACGCGTCGCGGGGTTGCGGCAAGAAGACTGACGGGTCACAGACGGCTCCCGGCCGCGAACAGACCCAGCACCGACAGGACGGCAGAGGCGACGGTCTGCGGGTCCAGATCGTCACGGCCCGGATTCAAGGCGGCGATCCGCTGCGTCTCGCGCTCCGCGATCCTCCTAGCCGTTTCCAGGTTCATGTTAAGTTCGACGGTCACTTCCGACTCATCGGGGCTGCTCAGATGGACAACCCACCGGTTCGGTCCGGCGCTCTGAACAGTTGCCATCGAATGCCTCCAGCGTGATGGTGGGTCCGGGGTCTCATTGAGTGAATATGCGACAGGAACGGGCGAATTTGAAGGAAGCGCTCGGATCGATCCGAACAGCCGACTACAGGGCCTCCATCCAAACCTGGCTTCCAACGGCCGCACGACCGACCCGTTCCGGAGGACCGACGCGTGCCCGACGCCTGCACCTACCCCGCCGCGATCGAGCGCGACGAGAACGGTCGGTACGCCGTCACGTTCGCCGATTTCGGGTGGGGCGCTATCGACGGCGCGAAGCGGGACGAGGCGAAGGACCTGCTCCGCGAGCTCATCACCGCCACGAACCACGAGCGCACGAAGCTGCCCAAGCCATCCTGTCCAGGCAGGAAGCGACCTCGTTCTCCTTCGGTTACCACCTAATACGTTGTCGCACCGGTAAAAGTTGTCACTCGCTGTAAAAAGCCTCGTAAATTAAGGACGTCAACTTACTACGTATTGGGTTGGTAATTCGCTTAACCGGCTTGAATTGAAACAAGTCTAAAATGGCCAAACCCGATACAATAACAAATGCTGCCGGTTGAAACCATGTTCGGTAGTCATTTGCATCAAAGGTGCCGATCCCTTGGTAAAGTACGTATACGCAGGGAATCACAAGTAATACTTCAAGACAACTAACAAGCTTGTGCGCAAGCTTTTCAGCACGGTGTTCGTTAGTTTTCTTAATGTTGTCGCGCTCCTCTTGGCGAACCGTTCGTTCGCTTTCAGACAGGCGCCTGTCAAGCTCTTCTTCATGTGCTTCTTTGAGAGTCCTTGTCCTTTCCTCTTCGGCAGTCTTTGCCCGCATAATCATTTCGTTTGGATTTAGTTTTCGCAATACGATGGGGTTTCCCAGACTTTCGTCGCGAGCGATAGAACGGATTGCATGAATAATAGTATGATCTTCATCCTGAATTGATGCGTCTTTCATTATCTCTACAAAACCATCGACCCATTCTCTGGACAGTTGTTGTGCAGACATGCAATTAGCCAACAGTTCGCGCGAAATGAGGCTATCGAGCAATTTGTCTTCCTTCGATATCCACGCCGCTGTACTAATCTGAGCGTGGGTTAAAACTGGCGGAGTGTATCTAGATGAAAATTCCAATTCCATGCGCACAAACTTTCGAGCGGTCCGCGCAAAATGTGAGTTAGAAGTAACCAGAATAAACTTTGAGTTTGCCAAATCATATGATCTAGAGCTTTGCCTTAGCCTCATCACAACAGCTATCGAACTCGCGTCATTTATTCTGTTTTGCTCGTTGTAACCTTGAGTACTTTCGTTTTTCAACATTTCTTCAAACTTTATTTCATCAATCTGGTAATAGTTTTGCGTGCTAGTGTTTTGAAAGGTGTATTTCGACGGAAATACTCCCAAAGCCGCTAACGCCTCCGGATAGCCTTCCCTTAAATTCCGCAGAATACCGATGTTTACGCTGGTATCAGCGTCATATAAAGCTTTCCCCGTTTCGCCAAAAATAGAAAGGTGAGAATCGTAGCGATGGACAATAGTGTCCAATATATTGGCGACTTCGTTTTCGTTGTGACTCAAAAACTCTGTTTTACAACCAAGCGCCTGCAAATCTCTGTGCATTTCCATATTGGCGTTTCGGAGCTCTGACCCCGAACACCCGAGCAGCCTAAGCAAAATTGACGTATCGTAAAACACTGTCAGGCTCTTGAAAGAAGCCGGATTGCCGGTCAGCTGAATGTTCTGGAGGAAGTCCCCGAGCAGTATGCCTCCGTACACTTCAATGATTATATTAAATAATTTCCGGTCCGCTCGTGCTTCGCAATTTAAGATAAAGTTTGAAACTATTTTTCTGATTATATCATCAAAATCTGTGATCAATACTCCTTTAACCGCTTTCACCGAACTCGATGCCTTAACGGCATCCGGATGCAAAAAGTATACTAGTATATCTGCCCATGTAGAAAAATACAGAGGCTCAAATATATCAAAAGTTGTTTTTGCATAGTTCACCATCTCTTGTTCCAAATAGGAAATTTTGTCCGTAACTGTCTCTTCCTCTGCTAAATTGTTGGACAAACTGTGTCCTGAATGATAGTATGATTTTTGATCCCTTTCGTAAGTTATACGACCACTCTGCGCCAATCTTCCAAGCACGTGTTCTAGAGAGAACGCCGGTATTTTAAAGCTAAACCGGCTTTGTACAACCTTTTGTAAGTCTGGCAACACGATTTGTCCGGGTGGAAGTTGACCGATGGAATCACTAACAATTGGAACGACGCAATCTAGCAGATCCTGAACGTTGCCATCGCTCTGGTTTAGCGAGTTTCTCAGATATATTGATGTACGTAGAAGCCTGCTTGAGTTGTCGATTCCCTCAAGAGGAGTAAGATAGGCAGACATGTTTTGTTCCAACTCTCAGCTAGCCCGCTTCACGTCCAGCGAGCGTTAGGTGATTGTGGCCGACGTAGTGTACGTCCCCAGCGAGGTGTCGCTCTTTCTAGACAGCTAGATTGAACATACCCTTTTCCTAGTCGATTTGCCAGTCGTTCATGCGTGAACGTGGTTTCATCCCGCTTCGGCGATCATCTCTTTTGGGACAGCGGATGTCAACTGGACAAGGCGTCATTGGGCGTAAAGCAGCGTATCTAACGTCTCTTAACTCTTAGCGACGAATTACGATGATTAGGGATTCCCCCTTACCCCAGCCTCCCCTCCAGCACATGCCTTTGTATCTTCCCTGACGTGCTCCGCGGCAAATCCTCCATCGCCACGAAGTGCACCTCCTTGGGCAGCTTGTAGTTGGCGATCTTCCCCCGGCACATCCCGATCACCTCGTCCTCGGTCAGCGTCTCGTCGGTGCGCGCGGCGAACGCCACCGGCACCTCCCCCCACCGCTCGTCCCGCTTCCGCACCACCGCGGCGTCGGCGATCCGGGGGTCGGCGAGGATGTGGCGTTCGATCTCGGCGGGGTAGATGTTCTCGCCGCCGGATTTGATCATGTATTTCACCCGGTCGACGAAATCGAGCGTGCCGTCTTGGTTGCGGCGGAAGGCGTCGCCCATGTGGAACCAGCCGTTCCGGAACGCCTCGCGGTTGGCCTCGTCGTTGCCCCAGTAGCCGGAGAACAGGCTGGGCCCGCGGATCGCGAGCTCGCCGGTCTCTCCGTCCGGCACGTCGTCGTCGTTCTCGTCGACGAGGCGGATTTCGCAGAACGCGTTCTGGGCCTTCGACAGCGTCTCCGGCGCGGCGCCCACGGGGATGAAGTTGGCGGTGGCGGGCGGGATTCCGGTCTCCGTCGACCCGAAGGTGTTGAGATAGGGCGCGCCCAGGAGCCCGGTGATCTCCTGCAACTGCCGGCGCGGCACGAGGTCGGGCATCGCGCCCACCATGCCGATCGGCTTGAAGTCGCGGCTCGACGCCTTGAGGTGCGCGACGAAGTCCTCGACCATCCCGGGCACGGCGGCGAGGTAGTGGACCGGCCAGGTCTCGATGACTTCGATGAGCTCCCGCGGGCGGTAGCCGTCCATCACCACCACCCGCCCGCCGCGCAGCAGCGTCGCCAGCGCGAAGTCGTTGGCCCCCATGTGGAACAGCGGCGTCCAGGCGACGAAGGTGTCGTCCGCCGGCACGGCGAGCTCGGCGCCGTAGATCAGGGTGCGGGCGATCATCGCGCGGTGGCTGATCAGCGCGCCCTTGGGGTGCCCCGTGGTGCCGCTGGTGAAGATGATCGTCATGCCGTCCTCGGGCTCGACATGGCGGCCGGGGTCGGTGTCGGGGGCTTCGGCCATCGCGGTTTCGAGGTCCTCGCCCAGCACGAGGTCGGCCGGGAAGCCCGCGGAGTCCAGCACGGCCCCGTAGTCCGCCGACGCTATGACGAGCCCGGGCGCTGTCAGGTTCAGGCCGTGCGCGGTCTCGTCCGCCGTGAAGCGCCAGTTCATGCCGACGGCGATGGCGCCGATCCGGGCGCAGGCGAGCTCGACCTCGATATATCCGATGCAGTTGCGGGACATCAGCGCGACCCGGTCGCCCCGCCCGACCCCGCGGCCGAGCAGCACGTGCGCGACCCGGTTCACCCGCGCATCGAGCTCCGCGTAGGTCAGGCCGCGCCCGCCCTCGATCAGCGCGGTGCGCTCGCCGTGCAGCGCGGCGGTGGCAGCGAACAGGCGCCCGACGGTCGCCGCCGCGGCCGCTCCCACTTCCGGCGGCGGCGTGTAGTGCCCTGATTTCGAGTTTCGTTTCATTGCGGTTCCGGAACGCGCCCGTCCTTTCCGACCGACCCACCCTCCCCCGGCCCCTCCCGCAAGCGGGAGGGGGGAAGAATGGGGCGCAGCCGGCGCCGCACGACTCTCCCTCTCCCCCGCTGGGGGAGAGGGGGACCCCCCAAACGGACGCCGCTCCTCATGCTTCCACCAGCGCCAGCGCGCGGACCGGGCTGCCCGATCCCCGGCGGATCTTGAGCGGGGCCGCGATCACCACCGATCCGGTCGGCGGCAGCTTGTCGAGATTGGTGAGCGCCGGCAGGCCGAAGCGCCCGTCGCCGTGCATCATGTGGTGGCAGGGGAAGGGCACCGTGAAGTGCTGCGCCTGCCCGGCGTCGGTCCCCACCGCCTCGCAGCCGAAGCCGACGACATCGCGCTCCTCGATCAGCCAGGAGACCAGGTCGGCGTCGGGGCCGGGGGTGTGCGAGCCGGTCTCGTCCATGTTGAGATATTGCACGGGATCGCGCTTGAGCGACCAGTCGGTCCGCATCAGCACCCAGGAGCGCGGCGGGATCGCGCCGTGCTCCTCCTCCCATTCCTCCACCCGCTCGACCGTGAGCAGGTAGTCGGGATCGGCATCGGCGTCGGCCGAGCAGTCGACGACGCAGGCATGCGCCACGAACAGCGCCGGCGGGATGGTGTCGGTCGCGTTGTTCGGCAGGTCCTTGCCGGAGATCCAGTGGATCGGCGCATCGAAATGGGTGCCGGTGTGCTCGCCGCAGGAGAAGTTGTTCCAGTAGGTCGCCGGGCCGCGATGGTCGTAGCGCGAGATCTCCTCCATGCGGAACGGCCAGGACTGGCCGAGCTCGGGCGGCAGCACGATGGTCGGCACGTGCCGGTCCAGCGTCATGGTGAGATCGACGACGCGGATCCCCCCGCCCGCGATCCCCGCCAGCAGCCCGGCCAGAAGTCCGGTGTGGTTTGGGTCGTTCATGCTCCGGGTCCGCTCATGTCGTGTTTAGAAAGTTGTTGTCCGGCGCGCCGCCCTTCCCCAACCCCTCCCGCGAGCGGGAGGGGAGAAGCAAAGGAGGCGGCGGCGGCGCCGGTGGACGCCGCCGAACTGTCGGTCGTCCGTTGCATAGAGCCAAGCGGTCAGTGTCGTTCGCGAGGATGTCCATGACGTCTTGCCCACGCCCAGGCCAGGTATCGGACCGGCACACCCTGCGGCCTTCGGCGCACGCTTACCGCCTCGACAGGAATTTCGTCAATGGACTATCCTCGACGGCGGCGGGGCAGTCGCTCCGAACCGGAGAATCTGCGTGAAACCCATTCCAATTCTGCTCACTCTTGTGCTGGCGCTGACCGCTTGCGCGAGCGACCCGCCCGAACAGGAATCGTTCCAGCTCGAAAGGAACACCGAGTTCGACGGCACCACTCTGCGGTTTTTCGTGACGCTGGACGACGGAACCGTAGCCTCCGTCAACACGGGCGAGGATCTCATCGAGGTGCTGCCCGGCGGTACGCCCATGCCCGGCCACCAGGCGCGGGCCCTTACGTTTTTCAAGGTCAAGAAGGAAGGCGCATCGCTGTCCCACGCGCTGTTGAGCTGGGATCCGGACAACCCGGCGGATTACCTCGTGTTCGGCTGGTGGGCGGAGTTCGTCGGTCAGAGCCCGCCGGATTTGTCGTTAGCGCACTCGGAGCGGTACGCGCTTGTCGATGGCCCGGAGCTCGACCATGGAATCGTGCCGGAGTTGCCGGTCGAGGGGACCGCCACTTACCTCGGTCGGGCCGGAGGGCTCTACAGATATGTGCCCGGGGGCGAGCTGGGAGAGGATGTCGACAACATCGTGCTCGAAGAATACCAGGGGACAGTCACCCTGACCGCCGACTTCTTCGACGGCACCGTGAAAGGCTGTATCGGGTGCGTCGGCGACCTCGTCACGCAACGCGCTCATTTCGGCGTTATCCTCGGCGAGAAGGTGGATGCCCCGCAAGGCACCGCCAAAGACTACGAGCTCCACCTGGCCAGCGCGATTATCCGGGATGACGGCCATTTCGTGCGCGACAGGGTGATCTTGAGACACCCGGATCGGACCGTAACCAGGTCCGAGGGGTATTGGGGCGGCGCTTTTTCCAGCCGCCAGGACACGGACGGGAACCCCCGGCTGGCGGCGGGTTTCAGCGGTGTCGATTTCGAGCAGAGCGATGGCGCCAAGGGCGAATTCTTCGGGTCGTTCCTGGGTCTGAGCGAGCGCTTCAGGGAAACGGGGGCATCCAGCCCGCTTCCGGAGGGCAGCGGCCGGCCGGCCCGGAACTGACGCAACTTCGCACCGGACGCGGCGCCGCCCTCCCCCGACCCCTCCCGCAAGCGGGAGGGGAGAAGGTAAAGAGGGGTCGGCGGGCGAATCCCCCTCTCCCCCGCGGGGAGAGGGTCGGGGTGAGGGGCGGCGAGAAACCTGTCGACGTCGCGTTGCACGTTCGTCACAGCTCGATCGCGCGTTCGATTTCCTTGGGGTTCTCCGCCCAGCGCGCCAGGATCTCCTCGGCCACCGCGCCGATGGGGAGGTCCTCCTTGCCCGCCCGCAAACCGGCGACGATGCGGCGCGCGGCGGCGGCGGGATCGAGCTTGGGCGGGGGCGCGAGCTGGTGCCACTCGTCCTCGACGGGGCCGAGAAAGGCGTTGACCACCCTGACCCCGCCCTCGGCGAGCTCGGCGCGCAGGCATTCGGACAGCGAGAGCGCCGCCGCCTGCGAGGCCGAATAGGTGCCGAGCGCCGGGTTGTTCACCCAGGCATAGGCCGAGAGCACGTTCACCCACGCCGCCGCGCCGTGCGCCCCGTCGGCGCCGCGCGCGCGCATCACCGGCCCGAAATGGCCGGCGAGGCGCAGCAGACCGTGATAGTGGATTTCCATCTCGTCATGGGCGGTGTTGAGGTCGCAACGGCCGATCGCGCCGCCCATCCTGAGGTGATAGGCGTTGTTCACCATGATCTCGATCTTGTCGCCGATCGTGGCCGCGAGCTCCTCGACCGAATCGGTGTCGGTCACGTCGAGCGGGAACAGGGTCGCGTTGCCGATCCCGCGCGCCGCTTCGAGGTGGGCGCTCTTCCGCCAGGGCTGGGCGTGGCCGACATAGACCTGGCGCGCGCCGGCATCGGCGAAGGCGCGCACCAGCGCGAGGCCAAGCTCCGTCTTGCCGTCGACGATCAGGACGCGGCGGTCCCTGGGTTCGAATGCCATCTCGCGCAATTGCCGGTCGTCCTCCGGGTTCGGGGTGGGCGTCTCGGGACCGGCCGTGACCACCGCGTTGCCGGCGCGGTCGATGCCGAGGGAAAGGCGGACGCGCTCGCCGGCGACGCAGTCCTCGGCGAGATGGGCCACCATCGACGGCCCCGCGTCGGCCGCGACAACGCCGAGCCGCCACGGCAGACGGTCGCGGAAGAACAAATCGTTGGAATGGGCCAGCGTGGTCTCGGCCAGCAGCCTGCCGCCGCGGGCGCTGTCGCGCCATTCGAGCCGGTCGCCGAGGCAGCCCCCGCAGACCTGGCGCGGCGGGTACTGCACCGCGCCGCAATCCGCGCAGGTCTGGAGCGCGAAGCGCCCGGCCGCCGCCATGGCGGTCAGCCCGTGCGCCTCGCGCGAGCGGTTGCCCGGCGGCCTGGTCGGCAGGCGGGTGCGCCTCGTGGGGTCCTTGCGGACGGGCGGCGGCAGCTTCGTCGTCACGCGCCGGCCCGCCCGAGGATCGCCGCCGAGGTGCAGAGGCCGCGGTCGTAGTTGATCATCCCGAAACACGATACCAGCCCGTGGCGGGCGCGTTCGACCCGGTGGCCGTGGGTCCGGCCGGTGAGCTGGCGCAGCGTCTCGACCAGGCCGATGAACCCGCCGCCCGCGCCCGCCTGCCCCGCCGAGAGCTGGCCGCCCGAGGTGTTGAACGGGAAGTCGCCGCCCGCCGTGAGATCGCGGTCGCGCACGAATGCCGGCGCCTCGCCCTTTGCGCAGAAGCCGAGATCCTCGATCTGCATGAAGCAGATGACGGGATAGTCGTCATAGGCCTGCACGAGGTCGATGTCGCCGGGGCCGAGACCAGCCTGGTCGTAGAGCTCGCCGGCATCGACCGCCCAGCCGCCGCGGTACTGGATCGGATCGTCGGGGAAGGCGTTGTGGCGTTCGATTGTCGCGAGGATCGACGCGGACGGGATCCGGAGCGCGCGCGCCCGGTCTTCGGTCATCACCAGGCACGCTTCGGCGCCGGCGCAGGGCATGACGCAGTCGAACAGCCGCAAGGGCTCGGCGATCGGGCGGGCGTTCAGGTACTGCTCCATGGTGAGCGGGCGCTTCATCATCGCGTGTGGCACGGAGAGCGCGTTCTCGCGCTGGGCGATGCAGAGGCGGCCGAAATCCTCCCGCCTCGCGCCGTATTCCCGCATGTAGTGGTCGGTCAGGAACGCGAAGCTCGCATTGGGACCGCCCGCGCCGTAGGGATAGACCGCGTCGTTGGCGAACTGGCTGAAGGTGGCGACGGTGCGGCGGAAGCTGTCGACGTGGTTGGTGTCGGCGCCGATCAGGGCGACGATCCCGGCATCCCCCGCCTGCACCGCCCGCGCCGCCCGTCTCAGCGCGACGGCGCCCGACGCGCCGCCCATCGGGATGTGATCGAGCCAGCGCGGCGAGGTTCCGAGATGCTGCATCAGCCCCACCGCGCTGTCGGGGTAGAGGTTGAAGCTGGCTATGCAGAACCCGTCGATATCGGGTTTTTCCAGCCCGGCCGCCTCGATCAGCCCGGCCAGCGCCCGGCCGCAGAACCAGTGGGCGCTGCGGATCGAGTAGCGCGCATACGGAACGGTCACCGGCGCCGCGACGACGATCCCGTCATAGCCCCGGCGCGCTTCCGCCATGTCAGAGGCCCTTTGGATTGGTCATGAACTCCTCGATCACCTCGGGAGGCGGCTGCTCGAACTCGCCGGCGCGGCTCACCGAAAGCCCGGTCAGCCGTTTCAGCTTGACCGCCATCTCGGCCGTCTTGACCAGGATCGGGATGCCGTTGATGACCGGCGCGCCGTCGACATTGTGGTTGAAGACCCTCGCGAACAGGAGCATCGGGATGCCGCCGCCGGGAATCAGCACGTCGACGCCGCCGTTCACCAGCGGCTCGCCCTGCTCGGCGAAGCTCGCCACCGCTTCGTCGAACCGGCCCTCGTCGTCGAACCCGGCCAGGATCGAACCCGGTTCGAAGGTCATCGCATGCACGCCGGTGACCCGTTCGCGGAGGCCGTACTTGCCGATCTGGTGGTGGAACCAGGAGATGTAGCGCGGGTTGATGGTGACGATTCCGACCTGCTGGCCGAGCTGGCAGGCATGGAGCATCGAGGCCTCGCCGAGCGACAGCACCGGGATATCGACCGCGGCGCGCGCCTCGTACAGCCCGGCATCCTGGAAGTGGCCCATCGCGAAGGCGTCATAGCCCTCGCGCTCGGCGATCACGGCATTGCAGATCGCCTCGCGCGCGCAGCGGAACTCCGACAGCGCGTGCGCGTAGGAATCGGGCGGCGTGATCCCCTTGATGTCGACGGTCGTGCCTTCGTCGACGATCTCCGCGAGGTAGGCCCGCAGGTTTTCCCAGTAGCTTCCGGCCTGCGCCTCGTCGGTGTAGCTCTGATAGGCGATCCTGATAGGTTTCATTTCGGCATTCCCCTTTCAACCCCGGGTCCAACTTATCCGAACTCCATCCGCCGCGTTCCGCAGCCGGAAATAGCGGGCGCAGGCGAGCGATAAAGCGATTCAACGCTTGTTGCTCACCCCTGTTGCTGCCTAGAGTAACTCATGGTGGGCGCTGGACGGATCGGCGACCAATTCGGGCGTCGGGCATGCCGCCGATCGCGAACGGAAGGCCTGCACGGCACCCACCGATTATAACTGGAGGACGAACATGAACCTTAAACGAATTGCCGGCGCCGTCGCGGTTGCTGCCGCGATGACGCTCACCGGCGGGGCGCCCGGCCAGGCGGCCACGCTCGACGACGTGAAGGCGGCCGGCACGCTCAAATGCGGCATCAACACCGGCCTGCCGGGCTTCGCCTACACCGACGACAAGGGCAAATGGACCGGCTTCGACGTCGCCTATTGTCGGGCGCTGGCGGCGGCCGTGCTGGGCGACGCGAACAAGGTCACCTTCGTCAACCTGACCGGCAAGACCCGCTTCCCGGCGCTGGCGGCGGGCGAGATCGACGTGCTGTCGCGCAACACCACCTGGACGCTGTCGCGCGACGTCGACCTCGGCTTCACCTTCATCGGCGTCAACTACTATGACGGCCAGGGCTTCATCGGCCGCAAGTCGCTCGGCGTGAAGAGCGCCAAGGAGCTCGACGGCGCGTCGGTCTGCATCCAGACCGGCACCACCACCGAGCTCAACCTGGCGGACTTCTTCCGGGTCAACAAGATCAAGTACGAGCCGGTGCCGATCGAGAACAACGCCGAGGCCCGCGCCGCCTACGGCGCCGAGCGCTGCGACGTCTACACGACGGACGCCTCGGGCCTGGCGGCGACCCGGACCACCTTCTCGGACGCCGACAAGCACATGGTGTTCCCGGAGATCATCTCCAAGGAGCCGCTCGGGCCGGTGGTGCGCCAGGGCGACGACCAGTGGGCGGATATCGCGCGCTGGACGCTGAACGCGCTGATCAGCGCCGAGGAGCTCGGGGTGACCCAGGCCAATGTCGCGAAGATGGCCGAGGGCACCAATAATCCGGAGATCAACCGGATGCTCGGCAAGGAAGGCTCGATGGGCAAGATGCTGGGCCTCGACGCCGACTGGGCGGTCCGCGCGATCGCCGCGGAAGGCAACTACGCCGAGATGTTCGAGCGCTATATCGGCTCCGGGAGCCCGCTCGGCCTGGCGCGGGGACTCAACGCTCTCTACAAGGACGGCGGCATCCTCTATTCGCCCCCGTTCCGTTAGAAACGACGACGCACCGCCTCGCCCGGATTGCCGGGCGGGGCGGTGTCTTTTCGGGTACCCGATGAGAACGGCGCCACAGTGAACGATAGAGCGCCGACAGACGGCGGCGGGTTCGACATCAGCCGGGCGTGGGCCGACGAACGGGTCCGCGGCGTCATCTTCCAGATTGCGATGGTCCTCGGTCTTGTCGCGGTCGCCGTCTTCATCGTTCTCAACACCATCGCGAACTACGAGGAGGCCGGCCTCTCCTTCGGCTACGGCTTTCTCTTCGACACCGCCAATTTCGACATAAACCAGCGCCTGGCCGAGTACGCCTCCACCTCGACCTACGGACGGGCATTCGTCGTCGGCGCGCTGAACACCATCCTGGTCGCGGTGATGGGCGTCGCCGCCGCCACCTTCATCGGCTTCGTGACGGGCGTTCTCAGGCTGTCGAACAACTTCCTGGTGAGCCGGATCGTCGCGGTCTGGGTCGAGTTCACCCGCAACGTCCCGGTCCTGCTGCAGATCATCTTCTGGTGGCTGTTCATGCTGGCGCTGCCGAAGGTGCGCCAGAGCCTGTCGATCGGCGACACGGTCTTTCTCAACAACCGCGGCGTTCGCCTGCCCTCGCCGATCTTCGAGGACGGCTCGGCGATCGTGCTCGCGACGGTCCTGGCGGGCATCGTGGCGACCGTCGCGGTGCGGCTATGGGCGAAGAAGCGCCAGGACACCACCGGCCGGACCTTCCCGGTCGGCTGGGCCGGGCTCGGGCTGATCGCGGGGCTGCCGCTGGCGGTCTATTTCATCCTGGGTCAGCCGCTCGCTTTCGACGTGCCGGTGCAGAAGCGCTTCAACCTGCAGGGCGGCGTCAGCATCACGCCCGAGCTGGTGGCACTGTGGCTCGCGCTTTCCACCTATACCGGCGCCTTCATCTCGGAAATCGTGCGCAGCGGGATCCTCGCGGTTTCCCGGGGGCAAACCGAGGCGGCGGGCGCGCTGGGGCTGCGGCGCGGCCAGACCATGCGCCTGATCGTCCTGCCGCAGGCGCTGCGCGTGATCGTTCCGCCGATGACCAGCCAGTATCTCAACCTGACCAAGAACTCCTCGCTGGCGGTGGCCATCGGCTACCAGGACATCGTCTCGGTCGGCGATACCATCCTCAACCAGAGCGGCCAGGCGATCGAGGTGATCTCGCTCTACATGGCGTTCTACCTGACGCTCAGCCTCATCACGTCCGCGTTCATGAACTGGTACAACAACCGCATCGCCCTGGTGGAGAGATGACGGATCCCGCCTTCCATCGCAGCCGGGCGCAAATGCTGCCGGAGCGGCCGGCGCCGATCATCAGCGTCGGCGTCATCGGCTGGGTGCGGACCAACCTGTTCTCCACCTGGCTGAGCGTGGCGCTCACGCTTGTCTCGCTCGTCCTGCTCGCGCTGATCCTGCCGCCGCTGATCGACTGGACGTTTATCGAGGCAACCTATGCCGGCGCATCCGGCAAGGACTGCACAAGCGCGGGCGCGTGCTGGGCGTGGTTCGACCAGCGCATCGACCAGTTCGTCTACGGCTTCTACCCGGAGGACGCCTATTGGCGCGCGAACCTCGCCGTCGTCCTGCTGGTGCCGGCGGTCGGCTATCTGCTGTTCGCCAACCTGCCCTATGCGCGTTACGGGCGCTGGTTTTCGCTCGCCTATCCGGTGATCGCGGCGATCCTGCTGGTCGGCGGGTTGGGGCTGGAGGTGGTCCGGACCGACCAGTTCGGCGGCTTCGTGCTCAACCTCGTCGCCGGCATCACGGGGATCGTGCTCTCGCTTCCCATCGGCATCCTGCTGGCGCTGGGGCGGCGCTCGCGCATGCCGATCGTCCGCATGTTCTCGGTCGGGTTCATCGAATTCATCCGCGGCGTGCCGCTGATCACCCTGCTCTTCGTCGCCATCATCCTGCTGCCGATCTTCCTGCCTCGCGAGGTATCGCTCGACCAGCTCATCCGGGTCATGGTCATCATCACGCTGTTCGCCTCGGCCTATATGGCGGAGGTGATTCGCGGCGGGCTGCAGGCGATCCCGCAGGGGCAATACGAAGCGGGTCAGGCGATGGGTCTGGGATACTGGCAGTCGATGCGCCTGATCGTTCTGCCGCAGGCGCTGAAGATCTCCATCCCGGGCATCGTCAACACCTTCATCGGCCTGTTCAAGGACACCACGCTGGTCATCATCATCGGCCTGTTCGACATCCTCGGCCAGGCGCGCCTGCTCCAGACCAACCAGGACTGGCTGGGCAAGGTCGATTACGAGACCTTCCTGCTGGCGTCTTTGTTCTTCTTCGTGATCTGCTTCGGCATGTCGCGCTACTCGATTAATCTGGAGAAGCGCCTCGACACCACGCGGCGCTGAGGGAGGGCACCATGGCGGAGGCGGAGGCGGAGACCGGACCGGGCGGCGCCGGGGAGCCGATCATCCAGATCACCGGCCTCAACAAGTGGTTCGGGACCTTCCACGTGCTGCGCGATATCGACCTCACGGTGGAACAGCAAGAGCGCATCGTCATCTGCGGGCCGTCCGGTTCGGGCAAGTCGACGCTCATCCGCTGCATCAACAGGCTGGAGGAGCATCAGGAAGGCCGGGTGATCGTCGACGGTACCGAGCTCACCCACAATCTGAAGAACATCGACGCCATTCGCAGCGAAGTCGGCATGGTCTTCCAGCAGTTCAACCTGTTCCCCCATCTGACGGTGCTGGAGAACTGCACGCTCGCGCCGATCTGGGTGCGCAAGATGCCCAAGGCGGAAGCCAGCGACATCGCCATGGAATATCTCACCAGGGTCAAGATTCCCGAACAGGCGGACAAGTATCCGGGCCAGCTCTCGGGCGGCCAGCAGCAGCGCGTGGCGATCGCCCGCTCCCTCTGCATGCGACCCAAGATCATGCTCTTCGACGAGCCCACCTCGGCGCTGGACCCGGAGATGATCAAGGAGGTGCTGGACGTAATGGTCGACCTCGCGGGCACCGGCATGACGATGCTGGTGGTTACCCACGAGATGGGTTTCGCGCGCCAGGTCGCGCACCGTGTGATCTTCATGGACGAGGGCCAGATCGTCGAACAGAACGAGCCGGAGGAATTCTTCAACAACCCGAAATCGGACCGTACCCAGCTATTCCTGAGCCAGATCCTGTCGCACTAGACTTTTGGCGCCATCGATGCGCCCGCCCCGGACCGATACGGCTCGCCTTGACAACGATGCCGCGATTCCTTCATGGTTGGACGACGCAAGAGGGTTGAACGACTAGTGCACGATTCGCGTGTCTAGTGCATTTCAGCAGCAGCCGGGGTCTGTGTTGCGCCGCCGCCGCCGGGCGCAACGGCTCGCCCTTGCGGCCGTCGGCGGTTTCTGCCTGATCGCGCTGATCGCGGTGTCGATCCGGGTGCTGGAGCCATTCCCGTCATCCGAGCCGCCCGCCGCGACCGCCGTCGGCGAGCCCGACAGTAAGTATTCGTCCCGCCAGATCGAGGAATGGGAACGCGAGGCGGATAAGGCCGTCGATCTCGCCCTGCTGGCGGGCCCGGGCATCCTCGAAGCCAGTCGCGACGTCGTGAAACGGGATCTCGTCGTGGAACGCGGCGACACGGTGATGCACCTCTTCCTTCGCGCGGAAATTCCGAGGAAACAGGCGGCCGCCGCGATCGCCGCGATGCGCAGGGTCTACGATCCGCGCCGCATCGTTCCGGGCCAGAAGATGGTCGTGACCTCCCTTGCGGGGGATCCCGCGCTTGGAGATCGGCGTGTCGTTCTGCGCGGGATCGAGCTAATCACAGGACCCGCCGAGGCGGTCGCCGTGGAGCGCAAGGCGCGGGGTTTCCAGGCGCGCAGGATCGAGACGCCGACCGAAATCCGACTCGCCCGCGCCACCGGCAAGATCTCGAGCTCGCTCTATCACGCCGCGGAAAAGGCGGGCCTGCCTCCGCCGATCTTTCTGAAACTGGTTCGGGTCTTCAGCTGGGACGTCGACTTCCAGCGGGAGATTCGGTCCGGCGACAGCTTCGACGTCGCATGGGAATCCCTGCACACCCCGGAAGGGGTATTCGTCGACCACGGCGCCATGCTCTACGGCTCGCTGACACTGCGCGGCAAGAAGCTGGAACTCTACCGGTACAAGAGCCGGCATGGCGTCGACTATTTCGACGAGAACGGGGCGGGCGCGAAGAAGCCCCTGATGCGCACGCCGATCGACGGGGCGCGGCTGTCGTCCAAGTTCGGACGGCGGCGGCACCCCATCCTCGGCTATACCAAAATGCATCGCGGGGTCGATTTCGCGGCCCGGTCCGGCACGCCGATCTTTGCCGCGGGCGACGGCCGCGTCGTCTATGCCGGACGCAAGGGCAGCTACGGGATCTACGCGCGGATCCGTCACAACAGCCGCTACCAGACGGCCTACGCGCATATGCGCGCGCTGCGGCGCGGTATCCGCCGCGGCGCGCGCGTGGAGCAGGGGCAGGTCATCGGCTATGTCGGTTCCACGGGGCGGTCGACCGGCCCCCACCTTCATTACGAAATCCTGGAGAACGGGCGCCAGGTCAACCCGCTGTCGATTGCCATGATTCCCCAGCTGCGGCTGAAGGGCGAGGATCTGACGGCCTTTCAGATTTCTCGCGCATCCCTCGAACGGCGGCTCGCGCGTATCGGAAGTACCGGTATCGTCAAGGTCAGCAGCCGCTAGCGGTCGCCACCGCCGCTCCGTACATTCCGTCCTTGCGACCCGTTCAGGAAACCTCCCGCGAGGAACCGACATGATCCGTTCGCCGAACGACACCGTTGTTGCCGCCGTCGCGGACGGCGTATGCACGATAACCCTGGACCGGCCCAAATCCCTCAACGCGATCGACGGCGACATGGCCGACGCGCTTCACGTCGTGACCGGGGCGGCGGCGGCGGACAAGACCGTTCGATGTGTCGTGATCCGGGGCGCTGGAGACCACTTCATGGCCGGCGGCGACATCGCGGTTTTCCGGTTGTGGCTCGACGAAATGCCGGATGGGGAGGAAAGGCGGACACGTTTCGAGGCCTTCGTTCACCGGGTCCACCCCTCGGTTCAGGCCATCCGGACGATGCCGAAACCGGTGATCGCCGCCGTGCACGGCGCGGTGGCGGGGTTCGGTATGAGCCTGATGTCCGCCTGCGACCTCGCGGTGGCTGAGGAGAACGCCTTCTTTACGCTGGCCTACTGCCACATAGGCGTTAGCCCCGACGGGTCTTCGACCTATACCCTGCCGCGCACGGTCGGCATGAAGCGAAGCTTCGAGATGGCCTATCTCGGCGAGCGTTTCGGCGCCGAGGAAGCCAGGGCGATGGGCCTGATCAACCGCGTCGTGCCCGAGGCCGAGTTCGACGCCGCCGTCGGCGGGCTTGCGAAATGCCTCGCGGCAGGCCCGACCCGCGCCTATGCCAACGCCAAGGCGCTTCTGAACGCCTCCGCCCATCGCTCGCTCGACGAACAGCTCTCGGCGGAAGCCGCGGCGTTCGCGGACTGCGCCGCGGGCGCGGACTTCGGGGAAGGGATAGCCGCGTTCCTGGACAAGCGTACGCCGTCCTTCTCAGGCCACTGACACTCCGATTTCAATGCCCCGCCGGCCGGTCGCGTCGCACCGGCCAGGGCTTGTCGGAGACCACCGCGGGCCGCACCCGCATCTCGTCCCCGATGTCGATCACCATCAGGTCGTAGCCGATCTCGACCCTGCCATCGTAGCCCTCCCTCACCTGCGCAAGCGCCGGGCCGATCACGTCGTCGTTGTTGTACATGTGGTAGATCACGCCGAGCCGGGGTTGGGTCTCGGCCAGCACCTCGCCGACTTCCCGCGGCGCGGTGTGGACCTGTTCGGCGATGATGCGGGCGAGTCCGATCGGACGGCCGGCCTTGTCGGCATAGACCTCGACCGGCGGGAAGGCCTCGTGGATCAGCAGGTCGACGCCGCGCGCCTGCTCGATCAGGGCATCGCATTTCTTGGTGTCCCCGGAGAAGACCATCGACCGTCCGGCGTAGTCGATTCGGAGGCCGAACGTGTTGTGCGGTGGGGTATGCACGACCTCGAAGGCGGTGACGCGGATGCCGTCCTCGTCCCAGAGCACGCCTTCGCCGTAATCGACGGCCTCGATTTCGGAGCCCTGTAGCGTCTCGAAGACGCGCCGCCGGGTCTCGATATCCCATTCATAGATGCCGCGCAGATGTCCGACGATGTCTTCCGTTCCGGGCGGCCCCCACACCCGCAATGTCCGGCGCCGTCCGTAGGTCCAGCCGCCGATCCAGAACTGGTCCAGCCCGCCGATGTGGTCGACGTGGTGATGGGTGAGGAACACCTTGTCGACCTCGTCGAAAGGGATTTCGAGCGACGTGAAATTGGCCGGCGTCCCGGGCCCCGCGTCGAGCAGCATCTTGTGCGGGCCCGCCTCGACGAACATGCCGGCCGCCGCCTGTCCCCGGCGGGGGAACGGCGTGCCCGTACCCAGCAGAGTAACCCGCATCGCACCCGGCTCCAGGGGTTCGCCGGGGTAGAAGACATGCTTGCTTTCCATCGGATTCCTCGCTGGGGTATCGGGTTGGGCGGGCGACGGCCGCGCCGACCGGAAGCCGGTGCATCATAGGCCATCGACGTGCGGGATGCCGGGTAATCGCCGCCATGCGCCGGGGCGAATTCTCCACCCGGAGGTGGGTTACAGCCCGCGGGCCGGCTGTTAGTATGCGCCGTGCAATCAGGCTCCCGGTCGTTGGCTCGCGTTCTGCCGAGCGTGCGGACGGGCCGAAAACGTGAAGGAAACCAACAGGGAGTGAGGAATCCGATGAAACCGACCTTTGGATCCTTTGCCGCGGCCGGGGTCGCGGCGATCACCGCGGCGGCGATCGCTCTGCCCGCCCACGCGGCGACCGAGCTCAAGGTGACGACGGCGCTCGGAACGAAGCACGACCAGTCGCAAGCCTTCCTCGAGACCTTCGTCAACAAGATGAAGGAAGACGAGAGCGAGGTTAAGCTGAAGTACCTCGGTGGACCGGAAGTGACACCGCCCCGCAAGCAGGGCGCGGCGTTGAAGCGGGGTCTCGTCGACATCATCATGTCGCCGTCGACCTACTACTCCGCCGCACAGCCCGAGGCGAAGCTGACCGGGATCTCCAACGTTCCGCCGCAGGAATGGCGCAAAAACGGCGGCTACGACATCTTCGCCAAAGCATGGGCCAAACGGTCGAACGCGATCATCCTCGGCTGGGGCAATTTCTACACCACCGAGCAGTTCTCGATCTGGCTGATCGACAAGCCCAAGTTGAGCAAGGAGACCGGGCTGGACATCAGGGGCCTGAAGATGCGCTCGACCGCTCTTTACACGGCCTTCTTCAAGGCGATGGGCGCGATTCCGAAGACGATCGATCCGGCCGAGGTCTACACCGCGCTCGAACGCGGTGCTGTCCAGGGCCTCGCCTGGCCCGAGGGCGGAGTCGCCTTCCGCGGCTGGCAGCGCTTCATCAAGTACCGGATCTTCCCGGGCTTCTTCCGCTCGACCACAATGGCGACGATGAACAAGGACAAGTTCGATAGCCTGTCGAAGAAGGCCCAGGCGCAGATCCTCGCCGCCGGTCTGCACTACGAGAACGCCTCCGGCCAGCTTCTCAAGAAGAAGGCGAAGATCGACAACGAGAAGCTCAAGAAGGCAGGCGTGCAGGACTACCACCTCCCGCCCGAATACGCGGAGGTCTACATCAAGACGATCCTGGGCGCCAAATGGGCCGAAGCGGAAGCTCAGAAATTCACCGTTCCCTTGAGCGAGCTGAAGTCCAAGCTGTACAAGGCGGCCGGAAGCTGATCCCGCCGTCTCGTCCGGCTTGACGCCGAACGTCGGACGCCGCCCTCTGGGGCGGCGTCTTTTCTTGTATGCCAGACCTTGCCGCAGCCGCGGCCTTCGATAGGGGCTTATCCCGATTACTTGACAGCGGTCGGTTTGCGTGGCGCGGATCGACGACCGCACCGTCGCCCCATCCCGGCGGGCGCGCATCCGTCCCGCCCTGCCGTCATGGTCGGCGAAGGCCGACCATGACGCGGGGAAACGGTTCCGTTCGGACCGGATACGCCCCGACACCTCCCGGAACGCCGGTCAAACTCCCACTCGTCAAGTAATCGGGATAAGCCCCCTTCGATACGCGGCTTCGCGGCTACTCAGGGTGAGGGTGAAGAGAGTACTGTCAACAAGGTTTCCTCATCCCGAGTAGGCGCGCCAGCGCCATATCGAGGGACGCCCGGCCCCTGCTACGCCGGCGCGAGGACCTCGTTGCGGGACGGGATCTCGACCACCCGGTCGGCGGGATCGCGGGCGATGCCGGGCGGGTCCTCGCCGCGTTCCATCGCATCGATCGCCTCGCGCAGTCGGCGGCGGAACATGACGACGCCACGATCCGACGTCCCCAGATGTTCGAGCCCGTGGCGCGCGATGGACCGCTGGCTTACCTGCGCCTCCCAGTCGTCGGGCGCGCGCTGGGTCTCCTCGTAATCCCGGATTACCGGCGCGTCGGGCGGCTGGAAGATCTTTTTCTGCGGATCGATTCGCTCGACGTGGAAGCCGATCGTGTTGTCGTTGTCGACCGGCACCCACCAGCCGACCATGCGCGCGCGCTCGGTCTCCTCGGGATCGGTGCCGGTCACCTCGGGCGGCGGCACCGACCGCGCGGTGGGCACGAAGACGGTCGAGATCCGCGTCAGCTGGTGACCGTTGTCGAGATCGCTGGTACGGATATAGGACACATGGCGGTCGGAATTCACGTAGTCGTAGCGCGGCGGCACCGCCATCACCTCCGAGAATTCGAACAGCCCCGGGTTCCAGCCGTGCAGGATGTTGGTATGGACCGGGTCAACGGCGTTCTCCTGCAACTGCAGCCAGTTGCACGCCGCCACCTCGCCGCGGCTGTAATTGCGGTAGGCGAGATATTCCGCGTCCTCGTCCTCGAGGATGTCGTAGCGCGGCAATAGCGGCTTCTTCTCCAGCGGCCCCATATAAGCGAAGACCAGCCCCATATACTCCTCGGCCGGGTACCAGGGCTGTCGCACCTCGTCCTTGTAGCGGCTGTGGGCGGGCTCGCCCGGCTGGTCGAGGCAGCGGCCCTCTTGGTTGTAAAGCCAGCCGTGGTAGCAGCAGCGGATGCCGTTCTCCTCGATTCGGCCGTATTCGAGCGAGGTGCCGCGATGCGCGCAATGCGCTCCCAGCACACCGACCCGGCCCGACTTGTCTCGATAGGCGACCAGCTCTTCGCCGAGAATCCGGAGGAACCTGGGGAGCTCTCCGAGCTCCGACGACAGGCAGACCGGATGCCAGTAGCGCCGCATCAGCTCACCCATCGGCGTGCCGAAGGTCACATGGGTAATTCTCGGGTCCTCGTCGGGGACGATCGCATTGCGGCCGTAGCCCGAACCGTCGGATTCGTTCATCCGCCTCTCCCCCCTGCCTTTTCTCACATCAGGCTGGGCAGCCAGAGCGCGACGCCCGGGAAGGCGACCAGAATCAGGATCAGGATCGTGTCGCACACCAGGAACGGGAAAGCGGCTCCGGCGACCTGCAGGATGGTCGTGCCTTTCGGCGCGACCCCCAGCATGACGTAGAGCAATAATCCGAATGGCGGGGTGGTCCCCGCCATCTCGATCGTTATGAGGACGAACAGCCCGTACCAGATCAGGTCGAAGCCGAGCGCATGCGCCAGCGGGAAGAAGATCGGCACGGTAATCAGCATCATCGACGTCGCGTCCATGAACATGCCGAGCAGGATCAGCACGACGAACATCATCAGCAGGATGATCAGCCGGTGCAGCTCGTAGCTCGTCACCCACTCGATCAGCCCCTTGCTTGCTCCGGAATAAGCGAGCATCTGGCTGAACACGGTGGAGTTCATCAGGATCAGGAAGACCATCGCGGCAACCCGGACGGTCGCCTCGACGGCGGTCTTCATGGACTCGAATGAGAGAGAGCGGAACAGGGCAGCCAGGATAATCACGCCGAGCACGCCGCAGGCCGCGGCCTCGGTCGGCGTGGCGATGCCCAGGATGATGAAGCCGACCACCATGAAAACCACCAGCCCCATCGGCAGGATGTTGGTCGACACCATCCTGACCCTGGTGCGGAGGCTCATATAGGGCACGTCGTAGGCGGGCGCCGAGCCGGGGTTGCGGACGAGCTGTAGCGTGATCATCGCGGCGTAGAGCGCGGCGAGCAGGAAGCCGGGCAGGAAGCCCGCGACCAGCAGCCTGCCGACGTCGATTTCCGCGATCGCCGCGAGCAGCACGCCCAGCGCCGACGGCGGAATGATCATGGCGAGCCCGCCGGTGCCGAGGATCGGCCCCATCGACATTTTCTTGCTGTAGCCGCGCCGGTTCATTTCCGGCACCATCAGCGAGCCCAGCATCGCCGTGTTGGCCATCGACGAGCCGGTCAGCGTCGAGAAGATCGAGCCGCCGGCCACGGTGAGATAGCAGAGCCGGCCGGGCAGCCGCCCGAAGATCGCATCCAGCCCGTCGAACACCTTGATCGCGAGTCCGGTGTGGAAGAACAGCGAGCCCATCATGATGAACATCGGCACCGGGCCGAGAATGAACCGGGTGATCAGCTGGGTCGAATTGTCGGCCACCTGGATCAGCCCCGCGGTGCCGGCGAAGATGACGACGGCGATGAAGTTGGTGGCGATGAACGAGAACGCGACCGGAACGCCCAGCGCCATGAAGGAGATCACCATGCCGAGCAGAAGGGCGAAGGCCCAGTACCATTCCATGGCCTACACCCCTTCCCGCACGTCCATCCGACTGCCGTACATATCGTCCACCCCGATCAGGAAGCGGAAGAACTCTACCGCCATCAGGGAGAACCCGAACGGCATCGGAAAATAGAGGGTCCAGAGCGGGAAGTAGGCGCCGCGATCGTCGAGTTCCTGGAAAACGAATGCTTCGTACCACAGTTGCACCGAGTAATAGACGAAGGCGAGGCACCCGACGATCGCCACGAGATAGGCGAACTTGGCCGTCGCCAGCTTGATCCTCGGGGGCAGGAGCTGGGTGAGGGCATCGACGAATACATGGCCCTTGATGCGTACGAGCCACGGCGCGGCCAGCATGGTGAACCACAGCAGCCCGTACTCGACCAGCCCGTGGGTGCGGTCCCAGGGGAGCACCGGCGCGCCCCATCCGGCAAGGATGGTCAGTCCCACATCGACGACGATGACCACGAACACGGCGAAAATGATCAAGCCCGAACCGGCCTTGAATGCGTTCAACAGCCACAGATGCGCTTTGGCGATGACTTCCAAGAAACCTCCTGTCGATTCGCCGCCCCGAGACGGCCGCACCGGGTTGTCCCGGCCGCGCTTGGCGACACTTTACCCGCCGAGGCGGCGCCGTCACAACCGAGGGGCGGCATAACCGCAGACGACGCTTGTCAGCGTTACGGCGCCGTGGCAGCTTCGCGCCGGGCCCGTAGTTCAGCTGGTTAGAACGCGCCGCTCATAACGGCGTTGTCGCAGGTTCAAGTCCTGCCGGGCCCACCAACATCGTCGCTATCCCGACGCGCGCAGGCTTTCGAGCCGTTCGCTCAGCCGGCGGAGCGGCGCGTGGTCGCGAATCATCCGGAGCGGGACCGAGAAATGACCGCGCCGCCAGATGAAACGGTTCTCGGGCGGCACCCGCCATTCGTCGATCAGCGCCTTGCCGGTCGAGAAGGGCGTTACGGTATCGCGGCTGCCGAGCACGGTGACGATATTCCCGGGATCCATCGCGGGGAAGCCGGCCTGGGGATCGAGCAGGGGCAGCCAGCGCAACGCGTGCTCCTCGGTCCAGCCGCGCGCGTCGATGGCCTCGGCCACACCCCAGAGCTTCGCCATGCTGCCGCGGATCGCCGCGTCCTCGGGATGCCCGCAATGGGTGATCAGGAACAGCGCGTCGGGCCGCAGCCGACCGGGCCAGGCCGAGGCCTTGACCGCGAGGAGCTGGGCAAGCAGCGCGCCCAGGCTGCTCCCGCCGACCGCGACCGGGCCCCGGCTGGTGCGCCGGCTCCAGTCGATCAGCACCGGCCATTCGAGCAATTGGGCGGAAAAGGTGTCCAGGGCGCCGCGGGGGGCGCGGGCGATGAACATCTCCCCGCCATAGCGGCCGTCCGGAACCCGCCTTCCGTGCCACGGCGCTTCCGGCCGGATCACGCGAATTCCCATCCGGCACAGCGCGAAGACCTCGTCCGCCAGCCCGTGCCAGTGGTCGAACTCGACACAGATGCCGTGGCCGAACACCAGGGAGGGAGGGTCGACGACGCCGACGGGCTCGTAGACCCTGGCGAACACGTCGTCGTTCATGCGTTCGCTGGGAGAGCGGAACCGCAGCCAGTATTCCTCGCCGACGGGACCGGGCACACGCTGGGACTCGAAGACCTCGGGAAACGGATCCGGCGGCGCGAAGGCGGCCTCCGGGTCGTCCAGCCACGCGCCGTAATCGGCCTCGACCTCATCGGCGCCGGGCACGTCCCATCGAACCGGCGGGACCGGCCGACGCCGCCGGAGATAGGAAAAATGGCGCCGGGTCGCGTTATAGGAATTCCTCCGGTCGCGCCGCGCCGCTTCGATCGCCACCAGCCGGTAGAGCTCGGTCCCCTCCTCGCCGAAGAACACCTCGCGCCAGCGCCCCTCGGTCGCGTTCACCGCCTCGCGGGCGGTCTCGAACCGGTCGAGCGTCGTGCGCAGGCGTGCGCCGATCCCCGGGATCGGCTCCATGGGCACTTCGTCGTAGAACCGCGGGATCGAACCGTTGGCGGCGCGCGCCGCCGCCCACAGGCGCGACAGGGGAAAGAACCAGCGTCCCAGAAGCCACAGCGCCGCATGGTCGAACCAGGGCCTCGCCACCACGGCGCCGACGGGCGAGCGCAACCATCTCTCGGCGAAGTCCTCGGCGACGAGACGCGGCTCGGAACCCTGGGGAAACGCGGGACTGGTCGTCAAGACTCGGCTTTCTCGTCGGGCAGCAGGTGGATCACGGGCTTGACGTAGAAATCGAGCAACTTGCGTTCTTCGGGGTTCACCCTGTACCGGCCGGGCGGGTCTTCCAGCAAAATTCGCCGCTTCAGCAGAATCTGCAACCCGTCGCTGACCGCAAGGCTCTCCTCGCCGAAGGGCACGTAGACATGCGCGCCGGCGCTCTCGAACGCGCCGATGAGCTGATGCGCGCGGGCCTTCAGATCGAGCTCGCTCAGCCCTCCCTCCGGGTTTTCGGCGATCGCCGTGGCGATCAGCGAGACCGGCAGCACCGGTATCAGCTCGGCGACCTCCCCCATCAGCTGGTTCACCAGCTTCATGGAAACGCCGTAGCGGGTCTCGCGGTCGAGACCCTCGAGCTCGACCTCGTTCTCCGCGAGCCACGCCTTGAGCGAGACCGGAGCCCCGAAATTGGCGCAGGCGCGACCGAACCTCTGGCGGCGCCCGTAGAGCAGATCGATCGAGGTGCGAAAGAAGAACGCGACGGTCGATTTGAGGATGAAGGCGGTGCCGCGCTGGCTGATCAGCGCCTCGTCGCCGTAGTGCAGCAGGGTGCGGTCCTCGGCGATCCTCTCGTAGTTCAGACCGATCGGGATGAACACGATATCGGTGGAGGTTTCGGGGTCGAAGCCGCGCATCATGTAGTCGATCAACCCCGCCCTCGGCGGCCGCAACCCGCCGTCCTGGGACAGCCCGCCCTCGGGAAAGATCGCCTGGGGCACGCGGCCGTCGACCGCGAGCTGGACGTATCGCTCGACCACACGCCGATAAAGCGGGTTTCGCGAATTCCGCCGGACGAAATAGGCGCCCATCGCGCGCAACAGGTTCGCCACGGGCCAGAACAGCGTCCATTCGCCCGCCGCATAGGAGAGCGCGGCGCGGCGCGAGGCGAGATAGGTCACCAGCAGGTAGTCGAAATTGCTCCGGTGGTTCATCACCAGGACAAGGCAGGCCTTCCTGTCGACCATGTCCAGTGTCCTGAGGTCGGCATAACCCAGCCGCACGCGATAGAAGAACCGGATGAAGCGGCGGGCTATCCGGTAGCCGAGACGGAAATAGAAATACGCGTTGAACCCCGGCACGATTTCCTCGGCGTAACCCCGCACCTCCTCGACGACGACTTGCTGCGGGACATCGCGCTCGGCCGCGATTCCCGCCGCGGCCTCGAGCACCTTATCGTCGTAGATCAGCCGGTCGATCAACCTGTCGCGCTTGGTCAGCAGAAACGGGGGCAGGTCTATCTTGAGCCTTGAATTGACGTCTTCTATGACGCGATACACCCGGCGGCGCAGGACCCAGCGCGTGCCGGGCATCAGGAAATGCGCGAACAGCGAAAGCGTCGCCAGCACGCAGACCAACACGACAAGCCATAGCGGCAATGCAACGAGTTCGCCCAAGGGGGCCTCCCTGACCCGAGGCATTTGCACGCGCGCCGCTTCGGGATCCCGTCAGGGACTCCGCCGGCGGCGCGGCGGCGGGTGTTCGTTTGCCTAGCCGGGCCCTATATTACCACAACGCCTGCAGCCTGATCGGGATGGCAATCCGTTGAAAAGGTTCGCGCTTCCTGTCGCCGCCGTTGTCGCGATCGTCGCGGTCGCGGCGCTCCTGATGTTCCTCGACGATCTCGGGCTCCGCGAAACCGGCGAGACCCAGACCCAGACCGGTGTTACCGCGGTCGTGTCGGCTCCCCCACCGATGAAGAAGCCGGAAAAAAGCAACGGCGACTCAACCGCGAAGCCTTTGCCCGCCAAGCCGGCGGCAACCGCGCCCCCCTCATTCGCAAAGCAGGATGAAACCAAGGCGCCCCTCCCGCCGGCGACCGCAGAGCCGGAGATGCCGAAGGCAGCCGCGGAGAAAACCAAGCAGAAGCCCAGCTTCGGCATCGTCCGCGTGAACCCGGGCGGCGACACGGTGATCGCGGGGAGCGCCCAACCCGGCGCGGAGGTAACCGTTTCCGACAAGGGCAAGCCGATCGGCAGCGCCAAGGCCGACAAGCAAGGCGACTGGGTGGTGCTTCCTTCCGAACCTCTCCGCCCGGGAGACCATGAGCTGACGGCGAAGAGCCGCACCGACGCGGACAAACCGGAAACGGAGGCACAGTCGAAGAACAAGGTGATCGTCGTCGTTCCGGAAGAAGGCAAGGATGTCGCGGGACGGGCGGCTTCGGGCAAGACGGGCGCGCTCGCGATGGCCGTGCCGCGCGAAGGCACGGGCGGTTCCGTGGTGTTGCAGAAACCGGGACTGCCGGAAAAGCCGGCCGAGCCCGGGAAGCCGGACACCCCGGCCGGCGGCGAGACGACCGGAGGCTCCCCCTCGGCTGGGACGAACGCGGACGACACGGCTGCCAGGCCTGCCGGCTCGAAGACTCCCGATGCCGGCACGACTTCGGCAGCTTCGAAGGCGGTTGTGGACGACGTGACAGCCAAGCCCTCCGATTCGAAAACCGCAGATTCCGATACGACTTCGACACCTCCGAAAGCCGACACGGACGACCCAGCCTCCAAGCCTGCCGACTCCAAGGTCGCCGATACCGATGCGACTTCGACACTTCCGACGGCGGATGCGGGCGACGCCGTTGCCAAACCCGCCGAATCGAAGATCGCAGATTCCGATACGACTTCGACATCTCCGATGGCGGATGCGGGCGATGCTGCCGCCAAACCCGCCGAATCCAAGACCGCCGATCCCGCTACGACTTCGGCTGCTTCGAAGGCAGACGCGGATCGCACGACCGCCGGGCCCGCCGGATCGAAGGCCGCGGATTCGGCTACGACTTCGACACGTCCGAAGGCGGACACGGTCAGCCCCGTTACCGAGCCCAAGGACACGGCGCAGAAGCAGGAGCGCCCCCTGCCGAGCGCACAGGGCACGCCTGTTCCGGCGGGCGACAAGACCGGTCCGATGGCGCGCTCCACGCCGGAAAAACCATCGGGCGAACAGCCGGACGGACAGGAATCCGGAACCCCGGCCTCGCAGGCAGCGAACGAGGCAACGCCCGGCCCGACGAAGGACAGGGAGGATCCTTCTTCCAAGCTGTCCCTCGATACGGTGGACTACGACGACAAGGGCAAGGTCGCCGTCGGCGGAAAGGCGCCGGAGGGATCGCGCGTTCAACTCTATCTCGACAACAAGCCCGTCGGCGGGGCGGACCCCGACAAGACGGGCGTCTGGCGGGTCGAGCTCGGCGACAAGGTGAAGCCCCAGCGATACCGGATGCGGATCGACCAGATCGGTCCGGAAGGCCGGGTCGTCGCCCGTATCGAATCGCCTTTCTTCCCGGCGGGTCCTATCACCGGACTGCCGCGCGACGCCGTGGTATTCGTCCAGCCCGGCAACAGCCTGTGGCGCATCGCGCGCCGGACCTATGGCGGCGGGGTCCAGTACACGCTGATTTTCGAAGCCAACAAGGATCAGATCAGAGACCCGGACCTGATCTATCCAGGCCAGGTCTTCGTGCTTCCGAAGGGGCAGCGCAAGGTCAACTGAACCGGGCCTGGGCCGCCGGCCCATCCCGCGACGCGAGGGCCTGCTCTACATCGAGATCGGGTTCCCACACGGGTGCCGTGAGCCGGCGTTTCCCGTCGCCGGTCAACCGGACCCCCGGCTCGTCCCGCGCCTTGCGGTCCCAGAGCTTGCAGGTCACCGGGACGTGCTTCTGGTCGAGCGCCTCGCAATAATTGGTGTATTCGCACACCACAACCTCTTCGCCGCGTCCCAGCCGAACCTTCAGGAACCAGTCGGGGTCGGCGAGGCTCTGCCGGGCGAAGCCCACTACATCGGCCTTGCCCTCGCGCAGCAGGGCTTCGGCCTGCCCGAAGCCGTGTATGCCCCCGGTGACGACGACCGGGGTCGCGTGTCCGGCTTTCCGTATGGCTGCGCGGATATCGGCGGCGGGTTCGACGTTGCGGCCGAACGGGCCTCGGGCGTCCGATACGTATTGCGGCATGCACTCATACCCGCTCGGTCCCGTATAGGGATAGGCGGCGGCGCCGACCGAAGGCTGCTTGGCGTCCTCGAACCGTCCGCCGCGCGACAACGACAGGAAGTCGAATCCGGCTTCGGCGAAGGCGGCGCCGAACCAGGCCGCGTCCTCCACCGTATTGCCGCCCTCGACGCAATCCTCGGCCAGATAGCGGCACCCCACGGTGAAATCGTCGCCCACCGCCTCCCGAACCCGCCGGAACACCTTGAGCGGCAGTCGGACGCGGTTCCCCAGCGATCCTCCGTAACCGTCGTTGCGGTCGTTCAGGCGCGACAGGAACTGGGACATCGTGTAGGCGTGCGCGTAGTGCAGCTCGACCCCGTCGAAGCCCGCTTCGCGGGCGCGCAGCGCGGCATCGGCGAACAGGTCCGGCACGACCTCGGGCAGGGCGCGGATATGCGGGAGATGGAGATCGGTCACCCGCTCCCGATAGCCCATTTGCAGCGCCTCGTATTCGCGCGGAGACAGGACCGTTTCCAGGGCGGTGTCGTCGAGATCGGCAAGATGGGCGCGGACCCGCTCCTCCGGCCAATCCGCCGCATCGAGGCGGTGGCGATGATGTTCGGTGATTCGCAGGAACTCGCCGAGATAGCGGTCGCGGCTCGGCCGTCTTCGGATCGCCAGAAAATCAATGATCTGGATCAGCAGCCGGGTCCGCCCGCCGCTCGCCCGGGAAACCGTCTCCACCAGGGTCTTGAGGCCCGGGATAAACCGGTCATCGCCGATGCGCAGCAACGGGCCGCTCGGAATGTCGCGGATCCCCGTCGCTTCGACCACGATCGCGCCGGGGCGTCCCCGGGCGAAACGCTCATACCAGCCCAATACCTCGGGGGTGACCACGCCGTGTTCGGTCGCCCGCCACGGTACCATCGCGGGAACCCAGGTTCGGCTCTCGAGTGTGAGCGGACCGATATCGACCGGCTGGAACAGGCGGGCCGCAGCCGCTTCCTCACGGCTCGGCCAGCGACCGGGGTCGGGTTTCCACTTGATGCGTTCCGGCGGGCGCCACATATGGGCGGTCTCCCGGCTCTGCGCCTACCCGCACGATCCTAGCGCAGGTCCGCGCGCGACGGCAGCGGAACTATTGAACGAGGTTCGGAAGCGTCGTGACGATACCCGGGAAGACCGACATCAACACCATGCCGATCAGCGTCAGGATCACGAACAACCAGGACGCGTTGAAGATCTCGCCCATCGGCACGTCCTGCGCGGCGCCCTTCACGGCAAACATGATGTAGCCGAAGGGCGGCGTGATCGCGCCGAGAGTGATGTTGAGCAGGAACAGGAGCCAGAACCAGACCGGGTCGAATTCGAGCGCCTTGATGATCGGCAAATAGATCGGGATGACGACCAGCATGAGCCCGAGCTGGTCTATGAACATGCAGAGGATGAAGGGCAGCAGCATCATGAGGAAGAACATGAGCCACGCGGGCACGGTCATGCCGGTCACGACCTCCGTCAGCGCGCGTGTCGCCCCGGTGAAAGCGAGGAGCTGGGTGAACATCACCGCGCTGGCGAGGATCAGGAGGATGACCGACGCCAGGAGCGCCGCCTCCCCGGTCGCCTCGTAAAGCATCCGCCAGGTGAGCTTCCGGTAATAGGCCGCCGTCAGGATCGCGCCCAGCACACCCGTCGCCGCGGATTCGGAAGGCGTCGCGATACCCAGCATGATCAGCCCCATCACCATGAAAATGATGATGGAGAACGGCAATAGTCCGGCGACCGCCTTCAGCTTGCCGACGAAGTCGACCTTCTGGACTTCCTCGTCCTCCGGGGCCAGCGAGGGATCGAGCCGCACCTTGATCAGACAGGCGGTGACGTAGAGCCCCGCGAGCAGGAGGCCCGGAACGACACCCGCGATCAGGAGCGCGGCGATCGAGACGTCGGCCAGCGTGCCGACGATGATGGCGAGAATGCTTGGCGGGATGATCGGCGCGAGACAGGCTCCGGCGAGGATCGTTCCGATGGAAAGCTTGGTGTCGTAGCCGCGCCCCCGCATCATGGGCAGCAACGAGCGCCCCAGCATGGCCGCGACCGCGATTCCGGAACCGGACAACGCGCCCAGGACCGTCGACAGCGAGATCGACAGCACATAGGCGCGGCCGCGTATCTTGCCGACCAGCTTGTCGATGGAATCGAGGAGCACCTCCATGCTCCCCGACCGGAACAGGATTTCGCCCAGCAAGACGAAGAGCGGCACCGTCCCGAGCGATGCGGTGGTACCGGTATCGAACATCGAGTTCACCACCATGCCGAACGCGGCGTCGCCGAAGGTCAGCACCACGCCGGAGATGATGATGATCAGGAAGGCGAGGAAGATCGGCGCTCCGGTCAGGAACAGGGCGACCAGGATCGCGATGCCGATCGAGAGGATTGCCCACCATTCCATGACGCGTACTCAGCCCCCCGCCGGCCGTGGCGTGATCCACGTCTTGGGCCGCACGGTCTCGGTCTTGAACAACCCGCGGAAGAAGTAGAGCCCCGCCCCGACGAATCCGTAGGTGATGAACACGGACATCCACCACTGGGGTATCGGATAGTTCTGGGTGGTGACGATCTGATCGACCACCTGTCGGATGTTTTCTTCCAGGCTCATCCACCCCGCGAACAGGCACATCACGGTTCCGAACACGCCGGTGAAAATGGCGAGCGGCGGGCCCAGCCTGGGCACCAGCTCGCTCAACAGGGTGATCGCGATGTGCTGCCCGCGCCGGGTCGCGTGGGGAACCATGGCGAAAATCGTCACGCAAAGCACGTTGGAAAAGGTGTCGTTGGCCCAGTCGGTCGCCACCCCGAGGAAGTATCGGGTGAGCACCTCCCAGCAATAGATCGCCGCCATGGAGCCGAGGCCCAACGTGCCGATCACGTAGCCGACATCGGAGAGTACGTCGTGGAGGCGGCAAAGTGTCAGGATCGGACGCATCGGACGGCACTAAGGAACCATGTTGCGACGGCAGGAACCGGATTTCCGGGGACGCGTCGTCCGGTTTCCGTGCCATCCATCTGTCGGGACGGGATGGTATGGAGCCGGTTGTGGGCGGTCAACCGTGCCAGCCCGCCCCGCGAGCAAGAGAAGGTACGTTCCGCGGTTTGCGGGCCGCAATCCGTCAGGTGTCGAGGAAGCTCCTGAGCAGCCGGGACCGGCTCGGATGCTTGAGCTTGCGGAGCGCCTTGGCCTCGATCTGGCGGATGCGCTCGCGGGTGACCGAGAACTGCTGGCCGACCTCTTCCAGCGTATGGTCGGTGTTCATGCCGATGCCGAAGCGCATCCGGAGCACGCGCTCCTCGCGCGGGGTAAGGCTCGCCAGCACCCGGGTCGTGGTCTCGCGCAGATTACCGTGGATCGCCGCATCGAGAGGCTGGACGGCGTTCTTGTCCTCGATGAAGTCGCCGAGATGGCTGTCTTCCTCGTCGCCGATCGGCGTTTCCAGGCTGATCGGCTCCTTGGCGATCTTGAGGACCTTGCGCACCTTTTCGAGCGGCATTCCGAGGCGTTCGGCGAGTTCCTCGGGCGCGGGCTCGCGGCCGATCTCGTGCAGAATCTGGCGCGACGCCCGAACCAGCTTGTTGATCGTCTCGATCATGTGGACCGGGATGCGAATGGTACGCGCCTGATCGGCGATCGAGCGCGTGATCGCCTGCCGGATCCACCAGGTCGCGTAGGTCGAGAACTTGTAGCCGCGACGGTACTCGAACTTGTCGACCGCCTTCATCAGACCGATATTCCCCTCCTGGATCAGGTCCAGGAACTGCAGCCCGCGGTTGGTGTATTTCTTGGCGATCGAAATCACCAGGCGGAGATTGGCCTCGACCATTTCCTTCTTCGCCCGCGCCGCGTCGCGCTCGCCGCGTTGCACCTGGTTGACGATGCGGCGGAATTCGGAGATCGGCATCTCGATCTCCCGCTCCAGCCTGGCGATATCCTTGCGGATGGGGCGAATCTGGTCCTTGTGGTTCGAGACGAAGCCCTTCCAGCCTTTTTCCGAGAGACGCGAGACCCGGTTGAGCCACCGCGAATCCGTCTCGTGGCCGAAATACCGTTCGAAGAACTTGTTGCGCTTCACCCCCGACCGCTCGGCGATTCGAACCAGCTTGCTCTCAAGCGCGACCAGCTTGCGGTTGTACAGATAGAGTTCCTGGACCAGCTCATCGATCCGGGCGTTGTGCAGTTGAACGCTCTTGACCAGTTCGACGAGCGCGGCACGCTGATTCTGGAGGCGCGTCTCGGATCCCTTGGGAAAGGTCTTGCGCTCCTTTTGCGCCTGCTCCCGCTTGTCCAGCAGTCTCTGAACCCTGCCATGGGTCGACACGATCGTCTTGAGCGTATCGAGCACCTGCGGCCTGAGGGCTTCTTCCATCGCGGACAACGAGATGTTGGACTCTTCGCCGTCGCTGTCGGCATGGCCTCCCGTGCCGCCGTTCGCGGCCCCGTTCAGCCCCTCTCCGTGTCGACCCTCTTCGTCGCCGTCGACCGACATTTCGTTGGTGTTGAACTCGCGGCCATAGGTCGCATCGAGATCGATCACGTCGCGCAGGAGCATCGTCCCGTCATTGAGCGCGTCGTACCAGGCCAGAATCGAGCTCAGGGTCAAGGGGCTCTCGCTGATCGCCCTGATCATGCGTTCGCGCCCCGCCTCGATCCGCTTGGCGATCGCGATTTCGCCCTCGCGCGACAACAACTCGACGCTACCCATCTCCCGCAGGTACATGCGCACCGGATCGTCGGTGCGCCCGAGGTCCTCGTCCTCGTCCGTGCTAGCCGTGAAACCCGTGCTTCCGGCGGTCTTGTTTTCTTCCGACGAAACGTCCTCGGACTCCTCCCCCTCCACGACGTTGATGCCGAGCTCGGAAAGATTGGTCATCGTGTCTTCGATCTGTTCGGAAGACACCTGATCGGGCGGAAGCGCAGCGTTCAGCTCGTCGTAAGTGACGAAGCCGCGCTCCTTGCCTCGCGAGATCAGCTTTTTGACCAATCCCCCGATGGAATCGATCAAGGGCGCATCGGTGTTTTCTTCCCTCGCGGTCCCGGATTCCGTCGCGCTCGTCGTTTTCGTCGCCATTACCGCCCCTGTCGCTATTTGCCCAACGCGGCCGCCCACACGGCCGCGCCACGGTCAGGACTGTCGCCTGCGTTGCCCAAACGCCGGGTTCGAACCCGGATCTTCGGCGAGCAGTTCGTCCTCGCCGCCTGGACGTTCGAGTTGTGCCATCTTCAACTTGGTAAAGCGTTCCACGTTCGCCGGGCTGGGATCGTTTGCCAGTGCCATCTCCGCCGCCGCCAGGTCCGCTTTTACACCGGACGATTCGAGGCCGTCGAGCGCATGGGAAACGCTTTTCCGCGCCAGGCCGATTGTAGCGTCCGGTCCGGCAAAACGCCATTGCGCATAGACATCTGCGCCGAGCAGTCCCCCGGCCAGCTCCGCATCCGCTTCGCTCAAGTGGCTCTTGAGACCGTCTTCGTCAAGTCCCGGCGCGTCCTGAACGAGCAACAGGATGCTCTTCATGAGCCCGTCGATCCGCCCGTCCTCGATTTCCAGGTCCGCCAGACGTTCGCAGAACTCCTCGATCAGCGGAGGATGGCGCAACAGCGTCGCCACGATGTAGCGGACGGTGCTGCGGGGCAATTCCTCCGGCGGCAAGCCAGCTGGAATACCGATTCCCCCGGTATCGCCGCGCCCGCGCCGGTCCCGTCGGGAGCCGAATTGACGGCGGATCCGCTCCCGCAAGCTGTGGAGATACTGGTACTGCACCTTGCGGTCGTCGATCCGGGCGACCAGACGTTCGATCGCCTGTTCGAGGCCAGCGACGCGCTCGGGCGTGTCGAACCGCTTCCCCTCGGTACACATCCGCCAGACGAGGTCCATAAGCTCGCGCCGGCTCTTCAGGCAGGATTCGACACCCTCGACCCCTTTCTCGGCCAGCAGACTGTCGGGGTCCTGTCCGGCGGGTAAAGTCACAAACTGGAGCGAGCGTCCGGGCTCCAGCAGCGGTATCGCCCGCTCGGCCGCCCGGTACGCCGCGCGCTTGCCGGCCTCGTCTCCATCGAAGCAGAGGACCGGTTCGGGCGCCATGCGCCACAGCGCGTGCAGATGGCTCTCCGTCAGCGCGGTGCCGAGCGGCGCGACGGCTTCGGTGTAGCCGGCCCGATTGAGCGCGATCACGTCGGTATAGCCCTCGGTGACGAACACGCGGCGGTTGCGGTGCGCCGCCTCGCGTGCCGTCGCCATGCCGTAAAGCACGCGCCCCTTGCTGAACAACGGCGTATCGGGGGAATTCAGGTATTTCGGTTGCCCCTCGCCCAGGATACGCCCGCCGAACGCGATGACGCGGCCGCGACGGTCGGTGATGGGAAAGATCACCCGGCCCCGGAAGCGGTCGTAAGGGGTGCCGTCGTCGGGGCGAATGAGGAGCCCCGCCTCGACGAGCAGCGCTTCGGGATGCTCGGCGTCCATCACCGCGTTCCTGAGCGCCGTCCTCGTGTCCGGGGCGTAGCCCAGGCGGAACCGGGCGCGGGTCTCGTCGTCGATTCCGCGGCCCGCCAGATAGGAACGCGCGTTCGTTCCCCGCGGACCCTGGAGCTCGTCCTCGAAGAAGCGGCAGGCCCGCTCCATGACTTCATGGTGCGTCGCGGCTCGTTTCGCCGCCTCGCGCTCCTCCGGCGTCGCCTGGGGCACTTCGAGCCCGGCCTCGCCGGCCAAGCGCTCCACCGCCTCGGGGAAGGAAAGCCCGTCCTGGCGCATCACGAAGCCGATCACGTCCCCATGCGCGCCGCAGCCGAAGCAGTGGAAGAAGCCCTTCTCCTCGCTGACGGTGAAAGAGGGCGTCTTCTCGTTGTGAAAGGGGCAAAGACCGGTAAGCTCACGGCCGGCGCGCCGGAGGGACACGTGCCGCGCTATGACGTCGCCAAGACCGATACGCGCGCGGATCTCGTCCAGGAAATCGGGCGCTATCGCCATTCCGGCTCCCGTTACCCACGGACCGCGGCGCATCGGGCGCCGCGGTTACCGCTCAGCGGCTCGTCAGTTCGGACTTCACCACCGCGCTCGCGCGGCCGAAATTCATGCGCCCCGCATAGCGTTCCTTCAGCAGGGACATCGTCCGGCCCATGTCCTTGATGCCCTGGGCCCCGATTTCCGCGATCAGCGCGTGAACCGCGCTCGCGGTCTCGTCGTCCGACATCTGTTGGGGGAGAAAGCTCTTGATGACCTGGATCTCGTCGGCCTCCTGCCGTGCGAGCTCCTCTCGCCCTCCCTGTTCGTAGAGGACGATCGCCTCCTCTCGCTGTCTGACCATCATCTGAAGGACGCCGAGGATGTCCTGATCGCTGACCGAGTCTCCCCCGCCCTTCGTGCGCATTGCGATGTCGCGATCCTTGATCGCGGCCAGGATCAACCGGACCGTGGAGACCACGCAAGCGTCCTTGTCCTTCATTCCCTTTTTCAGCCGGTCGGCCAAACGCTTTCGAAGCATCTCGGCTCCCTGCCGGATCGTTTTTCGGACGGGCTGCGGAAGACGAAGGCTACCCGAATTCGGTCGCCCGAAGCCATAGCCGCGACCGCCGCGCGGTCCTGAGCTACAGGTTCCCGAGAAGCCCCGCGGAGCGCGCGATACTTGAACTTGGTATTGGACGATCCTACATTCAAGGGTCTGGCAAGCCCCTTCGCATCGGTGTCGAGTTCGCGCGGCCCGCTTCGCGTCGGGACGGTTTCGTTATGGTGATCGGAGCATGGACAGGGTTCCCATGACCGCCGAAGGGTATTCCCACCTGGAAGCGGAACTTAAGCGTCTCAAGTCGGTCGAGCGACCGGAGATCATCCGTGCCATCGCCGCCGCGCGGGAGCACGGCGACCTGTCCGAGAACGCCGAGTATCACGCGGCGCGCGAGCGTCAGGCGTTCATCGAAGGCCGCGTGGCGGATATCGAGGACGCGATGCGGCGCGCCGAAGTAATCGACGTCGCCAAGCTGTCGGGCAAGGAGATCAAGTTCGGCGCGACGGTCAGG
The DNA here is from genome assembly GCA_965202835.1 of Alphaproteobacteria bacterium. Classification (GTDB taxonomy): domain Bacteria; phylum Pseudomonadota; class Alphaproteobacteria; order MPNO01; family MPNO01; genus MPNO01. The sequence continues at coordinate 1,716,315 of CBDBCA010000006.1, forward strand.
CTGACCGACGAGGATACCGACGAAGAGCGCACGTTCCAGATCGTGGGCGAGCACGAGTCCGACGTGGATGCGGGCCGGCTGTCGGTTACCTCGCCGCTGGCCCGCGCCGTGATCGGGCGCACCGTCGGCGACTCGGTCGAGGTGACGACGCCGAGAGGCACCAAGTCCTACGAGGTCATGGAAGTCGATTTCGGCTGACCGCCTCGGCCCTGCCTTCCATCGTTAGAGGGCCGATTTTCCTCCGTCCACCATGAGCGCCGCGGCGGTGACGAACGACGCTTCCGGCGAAGCGAGCCAAAGGATCGGCCAGGCGATCTCGCGTGCGTCGGCCCAGCGGCCCATCAGGGGGACCGCTTTCTGCTCTTCCTCAAGCCGGGCGCGGGTGACGCCCTGCGCCGCGTATCGTTCCAGGTGATACGGGGTCAGCACTCCGCCCGGACAAACCGCGTTGGCGCGCACCCCGTGTTCGGCTTCCTCGCACGCCACCGTCTTGGTCATCGAGACGATCGCGGCCTTGGTCGCGTCGTACTGGCCCATCCCGGTGCGCGCTATGACCCCGAAGACCGACGAGACGTTGACGATGTTGCCATCCGCCGCGCGGCGGAGATGCGGCAGCGCCGCCCTGGTGCAATTGGCCGTGCCCATCACGTTCACGGCAATGATGCGTTCCCACGTTTCGGCCGGGCGTTCGGCGAGCGGGCCGTATTCGCGCACGCCCGCGTTGTTGACCAGGATGTCGAGGCCGCCAAGAGCCTCGACAGTTTCGTCGACGGCGCGGTAGGCCTCCCCCTCCCGCGCGATATCGGCGGCAATGGCGACGGCTTCTCCGTTGCCGGCCGCGGCGATTTCCCCGGAAGCACGCCGGAGAGCTTCGGGATCGAGATCGACGATCGCGACGCGCGCGCCCTCGCCGGCGAACACGGCGGCCGTCGCCGAACCGATGCCCCCGGCGCCGCCGGTGATCATCGCCGCCTTGCCGTCCAGGCGTCCCGTCACCCTGTCCTCGTCCTTCGGGCGGCCGCGTCGATTATTCCGCCGCGGCGACTTCGGAGACCGGCGCCAGCAGCTCGTCGATGCACTCGTCGACGCTGCGCACGTCGCCGAAGCTCTGCCAGACCGAGGTCAGCCCGACCAGATGATCCTCGTCGTAACGCGCGGCGTTCGCGTCGGACACCATCGTGACCCGATAGCCGATCATCATCGCGTCCCGCGCACTGGTCTCGCAGCAGAAATTGGTCGCCGTTCCCGCGATCAGCAGGTTCTCGATCCCACGCGCGCGGAGCCGCTCGTCGAGATCCGACGATCCCTGGATGAAGGTCGAGAACCGCGACTTTCGGGCGATCAGGTCTTCGTCCCGGACTTCGAGGGTCTCGTAGAGGCGATGGCCTTCGCTCCCCTCGGTCAAACCGTCCTTGTGCGCCTTCATCTTGGCCGGGGTGAAGAAGTAGTCGTGGTAGATGGGCCACAGGCTGGGGCCGTCCATCTCCTTGGCGACGGTGAGCAGCACCCAGGCGACCGCCCCGCCCCGCGCGCGCACCGCATCGGCCAGCCGGTTGATATTGGGGCAGATGCTCTTCGCCGTGTCGACCTCGGCCACGAAGAAGTTCTGCATGTCGATGACCACGAGGGCGGTCTTCGAAGGGTCGAACCGGTCGAAGACATGGAGCCGTCCGCGCTTCGCCATGATGCGTTCGATCACGTAGTCGGGGATCTTGAGCTCGTGGGGCATCGGGTCTCTCCGTGCGATCAGGCGGTCAGTTTACGGGCGAGCGCCAGCAATTGCATGTCCGCCCCGCGCGGCCCGATCAGCGAGAGCCCGAGCGGAAGCCCGTCGATCTCCGCCATCGGGAGGCTGATCTGGGGCAGCCCGCCGAGACCGGCGATGCACAGGAGATGCATCGCCTGGTTGCGGAAGCGAATTTCGATATCGTCGATCGGAGTGTTCTTGAGCGGCGCCCCGCGCGGCGAGGTCGGAATGACGAGAACGTCCCCTTCTCCGAGCACCGATTCGATACGCTGCCGGATCGTCGCGTGTTCCTCCCTTGCGGCGGCGACCTCCGCCGCGTCGAGACCGGCGGCCCAGTCGAGCCGCATCTTCGCCCCGGGCCCGAGATGGGGACGCGTCGCCGTTACCCACTCCCCGACATTGGACCAGATCGACGCGCCCTGGACGACTCGGAACGTCTCGAACCAGTGACCCAACCCGTCTTCGGAGATGGAGACATCCGTGGCCGGTCCCACCGCGTCCTCGACTTGGGCAACCGCAGATTCGAGCGCCGCGGCGATCCGGCCCTCGACGGCGTCGAACGCATCGACCCCACGCAGCAGGCGTGCCGGGTCCGCCGGAGGTTCGGTCTCGTCGAGCAGCACCCGGCCGACCGCCTCCAGCAGTTCCGCGTCGCGCGCGAACCAGCCCGCGACATCGAAGGGCGGGCCGAACGGGATCACGCCGTCGAGCGGAACCCGGTCGACGGTGGGACGGAACCCGAAAATCCCGCAATAGCTCGCGGGAAGCCGCACCGAACCGCCGCAATCGGTGCCGAGAGCGAAGTCTGCAGCACCGCCTGCGACCGCCGATGCCGAGCCGTTGGAGGACCCTCCCGGCACCCGATCCGGAGCCGCCGGGTTGACCGGCGTTCCGTAGTGCACGTTTTCTCCGGTCAGGCTGTAGGCGAGTTCGTCGGTCAGGGTCTTGCCCGCCATGTCCGCACCGGCATCCAGCAGGCGCCGGACCGCCGACGCGGTCGCGGTGGCGGGTCCGTGGGTTTCGAGCCATTCCGGGCTGCCGAATCCGGTCCTGTAGCCGGCGATATCGAAGACGTCCTTCACGGCGAAGGTGCGGCCCTTGAGCGGTCCCGCGCCGCTTCCCTCCAGCATCGGGCGGCTGTGGGTGCAGAACGCACCGAGCGAATCCTCGTATCGGCTCGCCATGCCGCTTGCCTCCGGGAATGGTAGATTGGCCGGCTCGTTCCTACCGGGCCGGCCGGCCCGGATCAATCCGCCGGGGGTATGCGTGGCCGATCAGTCCATTCGCGGTTACCTGGACAAGCTGGAAGCGAAGGGGGAGCTGGTTCGTTTCGACAAGCCGGTCGATCCGCTGGAGAACCTCACCGCGATCGGCTGGAAAACCTATGACCGGCTCGGCAAGGCGAGCCTGTTCACCAACCCGGTGGGCTTCCCGGGTTGGCGGGTCGCGAACCAGATCATCGCGGACCGGCGCAAATGGGGGATCGCGCTCGGCGTCGGGGAGCGGGATGTCGTCGGCAGCTTCAACGACCGCGCGCGCAGCCCGGTGCCGACGGCCGAGATCCCGAGCGCGGATGCCCCGGTCAAGCAGGTCATCGCGCTCGGCGGCGAGGTCGACCTCACCGGCATCCCCGCCGTCTGGACCTCGGAGGCGGACCCGGGCCCCTACATCGCCGCCGGCATGGCGATCGTCAAGGATCCCGATACAGGGATCCGCAACATGTCGATCCATCGCATGCAGGTGCTCGGTCCCGACCGGACCGGCTATCTGATCTGCCCGCGCCAGGCGCTGCGGATCTACCAGAAATACCAGGCGCGGAACGAACCGATGCCAGTGGCTGTCGCCGTGGGGGCGCATCCGGCGATCTATTTCGCTTCGTCCTATACCGCACCCTACGGCACCGACGAGCTCACCGTCGCCGGCGCGCTGCTCGGGGAAGCGGTGCGCATGGTGCGCTGCGAGACCGTCGATCTCGAAGTGCCGGCCGAGGCGGAACTCGTGCTGGAAGGGGAGATTCCCCCGGACGAGACCACTGCGGAAGGACCTTTCGGCGAAGGTTCGGGCGGGTATGCCATGGAGGGCCGCACCCAGATCTTCAAAGTCAAGGCGCTGACGCGGCGTTGGGACCCGATCTTCTACGCCATCCAGTGCGGCGCGCCGATGACCGACACCCAGGCCCTGGTCGCCAGCGCCATTGACATGCTGCTCTGGCAGCATCTGGAGCGCGTCGAGGGCGGGCTCGACCTGCTCGACCTCCGCTGCCTCGGCATCGCCGGGCTGATGGCCGTGGTGATCAAGCTGAGGCCGCGGGTGGCGGGCCAGGCCAAGACGGCGCTGCTGGCATCGCTATCCGGCCCGCAGATGCACCCGAAGCTTGCCATCGCGGTGGACGAGGACATCGACTGCACCGATTTGCGCCAGATCTTCTGGTCGCTGACCACGCGGGTCGACGCCGGGCGGGACATCGTGAAGATCCCGAACGCGCGCACCTGGTCGCTCGACAACATTTCCGACATCGCGCCCGGCCAGAGCCCGATGTACCGGATCGGCACCAAGTGGCTGATCGACGCGACACGGCCGGTGGGAGCCGACCCGGCGGTCCGCGAGCGGTTCGAGCCCGCGATGCCGCTGAACCTGGACCGAATCGATCTGGCCGAATTCTTGCCCTGAACCCGGAGATGAGCCCATGCGCGCGGCAGCGATCGTCGAGAACAACGGAAGACGCCAACTCGAAGTCGTCGACAATATGCCGGAACCGGCGCCGGGCGAGGGCGAGCTCCTGGTGCGCGTGGGCGCGGGTGGGCTCAACCGCGCCGACCTCGTGATGCCGCTCCGGCACCGGCACGGGACGGACGCGTCCGGCCGGGCGGTCGCCGGGAACGAGTTCGCGGGCACGGTCGAAGCCCGCGGTCCGGACGCGAACCGATTTTCGATCGGGGACCGGGTGATGGGGTTCGGCGCTTCGACCTTCGCCGAGCTGACGACGGTCAATCACCGGCACGTCTTTCCGGTACCCGAAGGTATGGAGTGGGAAACGGCGACCACCTACCCCGTGGCGGTCGAGACCATGCACGATGCGATCGTCACCAACGGCCGTCTCGCCGAGGGCGAGAGCATCCTGTTCCTCGGCGCCGGATCCGGTGTCGGTATCCTCGGCATGCAGATTGCGAAGGCCAAGGGGGCATCCGTGGTCCTTGGAGCCTCGCGGTCCCCGGAGCGCCTTTCGCGCCTTGCCGGGTTCGGCATGGACGACGGCATCGACGTGGGCGATCCCGACTGGCCCGACCGCGTCCGGACGCTGACCGGCGGCAAGGGTGTGGATCTCATCGTCGACATGGTTTCGGGACCGACCGTGAATGCCGGCATGAAGGCGGCGGCGATCCGCGGACGTATCGTCAATGTCGGGAGGCTGGGCGGCATGACGGGCGAGTTCGACTTCGACCTGCATGCGCTCAAGCGGCTCGACTATATCGGCGTGACCTTCCGCACCCGCTCCGACGACGAGATCGCCGACATCGTCGACCGCGCCTGGGCGGATCTCGGCCCGCTGATCGAATCGCGCGCGCTGTCGCTGCCGGTCCACGCGGTCTTTCCGCTCGATGCGGTCGCCGACGCCTATGTCGAGATGCGGCGCGATACCCACCTGGGCAAGATCGTGATCGTTCCCTGACGGCAGCCGATGAAGCCCGATCCCGACGCTCGCGCGCTGTTCGTCACCGCCGCCGGAACCGAGATCGGCAAGACGCTGGTGACCGCCGCCCTCGTCCACCAGCTCAGGGAGGCCGGCCGGCCGGTACGCGCTCTCAAGCCGGTAATCAGCGGTCTCGACGAGGTCACGCTCGGGGACTCGGACAGCGGCCGGCTCCTCGCCGCGCTCGGCCGCCCTGTCGATGCGGAGGCGGTCGCCGGAATCTCGCCCTGGCGGTTCGGAGCCCCCCTCTCGCCCCATATGGCCGCCGCGGCGGAGGGGCGGGAAATCGATTTCCGTGCCCTCGTTGCGTTCTGCCGCGCAGAGGCCGAGGCGAGCGCGGCCGACGGCGAAAGCCTCCTGATCGAGGGTGTCGGCGGCGCGATGGTGCCGGTCACCGCGCGGAAAACCGTACTCGACTGGATCGCGGCGCTTGGCCTTCCGGCGGTGCTCGTCGGCGGCAGCTATCTGGGCGCGCTCAGCCACACGCTTACGGCCGCCCGCGCTCTTGAGGCCGGGGGCGTGGAGATCGCCGCCGTCGTGATCAGCGAATCGGCGGACATGAATGTCGGGCTCGACCCGACGGTGGAGACGGTTCAGGCTTTCCTGCCGAGATGCCCCGTCTTGCCGTTGCCCCGCATCGCCGCCGCAACGGAGCCGTGGCGGCTGGCGCCGGCGCTAATCGAGTCCGTCCTGCAATTGAAATAGGGAAGGTGTTACATTGCGCCGACTCATTCGCGCTTTCGATCGGTCGAGACTGGAACACGGGAGATAGTCATGAAAAGGATTTTAGTGACGATCGCGGCGGGAGCCGCTTCATTGACGTTGGCACAGGGCGCGCTGGCGGCCTGCGGGTCCGTCGTGATCGCGAACATGAACTGGGCATCGGCCGAGTTGATGGCCAACGTGGACAAGATCATCCTCGGGAAGGGCTATGGTTGCGATGCCTCCCTGGTCCCGGGCGACACCATGCCGACTTTCACCTCGATGAACGAGAAGGGCGCGCCGGATGTGGCGCCGGAGCTGTGGATCAACGCGGTCCGCAACCCGCTCGCCAAGGCGACGAAGGAAGGACGGCTGCATTCGTTGAACGACGGGCCGATCACCGGACTCGGCGAGGGCTGGTGGATCTCGCCGCACACGGCGAAGAAGCACCCCGAGCTGAAGACGGTGCTCGACATCCTCAAGCGTCCCGACTTGTTCCCCTACCAGGAGGACAAGTCGAAGGGGGCGTTCGTCGGCTGCCCGGCCGGCTGGGGCTGCCAGTTGACCAACGCCAACCTGTTCCGCGCCTTCAAGATGAAGGAGAAGGGCTGGGTGCTGGTCGATCCAGGTTCCGCCGCGGGTCTCGACGGCTCCATGGCCAAGGCGGTGGAGCGGGGCCAGAACTGGTTCGGCTATTACTGGTCGCCGACCGCGCTGGTCGGCAAGCTCGGCATCGTGAAGGTGCCGTTCGGCGTGCCGTACGTGGGCAGCGAGCATTGGAACGGCTGCATCGTCAAGCCGGAACAGGAATGCGCCGACCCGAAACCCTCCTCCTGGACCAAGTCCGAGGTACATACCGTGGTCAGCGACGCCTTCATCAAGAACGGCGGGGTGGCGCTCGACTATCTCAAGAAGCGCGTTTTCCCCGGTGACATCATGAACGGCATGCTGGTCTACATGCAGGCCAACCAGGCGAGCGGCGCAGACGCGGCGGTGGAGTTCCTGCGCAAGCACGAGGGCGTGTGGAGCAAGTGGGTTTCGGCCGACGCCGCGGCCAAGGTGAAGGCCTCGCTCTAGGTATCGTTTGCGGGAATACGGGTCCGCCGGTCGTCGGCCGGCGGGCCCGACCGCATAGCGCCGGGGCCTGATGGCGGTGGAGTTTCTCGACAAGTTTCCCACCTTGGGGGATCAGGAGCTCCGCGACCTCAAGGTGGCCATAGACCGTGGCTTTCGCGACTTCTCCCGCAGCCACGGGGAAGCGATCGAGAACCTCTTCGATCCGCTGCTGCAGTTCCTGGTCTGGTTCGAGAGGCTGCTCCAGACCAGCCCGTGGCCGCTGGTCATCCTGGCCATCGCCGGCTTCGCCTGGCTGGGCGCGCGGAACTGGCTGGTGGTGGGCGGGACGATCGCCGCCTTTCTCGCCATCGGCTATCTCGGCATGTGGCAGGACACGATGGCGACGCTTGCCATCGTGTCCGTTGCCACGCTGATCTGCATCGCGGTGGGAATTCCAGTCGGCATCGCCATGGCGCGTTCCGACCGCGTCCAGGCGGCGATCACTCCGCTGCTCGACGTGATGCAGACCATCCCGAGCTTCGTCTACCTGATTCCGGTCGTCATGCTGCTGGGTATCGGCAAGGTCCCCGGCCTGCTGGCGGTCTGCATCTACGCGCTTCCGCCGATCGTGCGTTTGACCAATCTCGGGATCCGCCTGGTCGACAGGGAGGTTCTCGAAGCCGCCGACGCCTTCGGCGCCAGCTATTCGCAGAAGCTGTTCGGTGTCCAGATCCCCCTCGCCCTGCCGAATATCTTTGCCGGTGTGAACCAGACGATCATGATGTCGCTCGCCATGGTCGTCATCGCATCCATGATCGGGGTAAAGGGGCTGGGCGTGCCCGTGCTGCGCGCGATCTCCAACCAGTATCTCGCGCTCGGCCTGATGAACGGCCTTGCCATCGTCGTGCTCGCAATCATCTTCGACCGGATCTCGCAGGGATTCGGGAAAAACCTGCAAAAGCACCGGAGGGATGAGCATCAACGCTGAAATCAAGGTCGCGATCAGGGATCTGTACAAGATCTTCGGACCGAACGCGGCCGCCATGACGGACCATGTCAGAAACGGGATGTCGAAGGACGACCTCCTGGACCGGCACGGTCACGTGCTCGGCCTGAAGAACATCAATCTCGATGTCGCCGCCCACCACATCCAGGTGGTGATGGGCCTCTCCGGATCGGGAAAGTCGACGCTGATCCGCCACATCAACCGGCTGATCGAGCCGACCTCGGGCGAGGTGGCGGTCGACGGCGTTGACGTGCTCGGCATGAGCCCGCCCGAACTGCGTGAGTTCCGGCGTTCGAAAGCCTCGATGGTGTTCCAGCGTTTCGCTCTGATGCCCCATCGCACCGTCGCCGACAACGTCGCCTACGGGCTGCGCGTCCAGGGGATGGACAAGACAGAGTGCAGCGAGCGCAGCCGACGCTGGATCGACCGGGTCGGGCTTACCGGCTACGAGGACTACTACACAGCGCAACTCTCGGGCGGGATGCAGCAAAGGGTGGGTCTCGCCCGGGCACTCGCGACCGACGCGGAAATCCTGCTCATGGACGAGCCGTTCTCCGCGCTCGATCCCCTGATTCGAACCGACATGCAGGAAATCCTGCTCGATCTGCAGACCGAGCTGCACAAGACGATCGTCTTCATCACCCACGATCTGGAAGAGGCGCTCCGGCTCGGCAACAACATCGCCATCCTGCGCGACGGGGAAGCGGTACAGATCGGCACCCCCCAGGACATCATCATGCGCCCGGCGGACGACTACGTCGCGGATTTCATCAAGGACATCAACCGGGGCCGGGCGATCGAGGTCGCTTCGATCATGGATTCCGGATCGGCGAACGGCGCGCCTGAAATGGATGTCGCGACGGTGCTCGACGACGCCCTGCAAGAGCTGATCGGCACCGGAGCCCAGATCGCCACGGTGACGCGCGACGGAAAGCCCGTGGGCTCCGTTCGACTGGAACGGATCGCATCCGCCCTCGCGAAGCCCGGCTGAGCCGTTCGGGCCGGCGGGTTGACTGTAGTCGATTCTCCCGCGTCCGGTTACGACATCGTCCGTGCATCGAAACGAGAGACCATAATGACATCCTATAGAGGAATTCCCGTGGCGCTCGCCGCAGCCGCGGGCTTATGGTGCACGATCCAGAGCGCGCTCGCTCAGGAGAGCGGCAGCTTCAGCGCCCTCGCGAATTACGTTCGGCAATACTCTACCCTGGAGCACGCCGGACGTACGGTGTTCAGCGGCACACTGGAGGGAAGCGTCACCATTATCGAGAGCACCGGCGGCCCCTTCGTCAAGGGCGGGCACAGCATTTCGAAATGCGTGGTCTACGGGAACCGGTCGGTAGCGGGCGTGGATCTGGAAACGCCCTGCACGATCACCAACGCATCCGGCGACCACCTGTATCTGCTGGCCAGAAGGAGCGCCGGGGACGTGAATGCCGGCGGTGGGGGCAAGGGACATTTCGAGCTCATGGGCGGTACCGGCGTCTATGCCGGACTCGCGGGACGATGCGCCTATAGCACCGAGTACCTTCCGAACGACCGGGTCGTCACACGAACGGACTGCAATTGGCGGAAACGGTGATCCGGCAGCCGCTTCGCGGGACGCGCCGATCAACCCACCATCAGCCCGGGCAGATAAAGTGCGAGCCCGGGGAACAGGATCAGCAGCACCAGCACGATCAACGCGCACCCGATATAAGGCGCCGCCGCCATCGCGACCTGCCAGAGCGTCGTCCCTTGTGGCGCCACGCCCATCATCACGAACAGCAGCAGGCCGAAGGGCGGGGTCGTCAGACTGATCTCAAGAGCGAGCAGCATCACCAGTCCGAACCAGATCAGGTCGAATTGCAGCGTCTGGGCGAGCGGGAAGAAGATGGGCACGGTCAACAGCATCATCGAGACCTGATCCATGAACATGCCAAGGACCAGCAGCACACCGAACATGATCAGCAGCATGACGGTCGGCGCGAGGTCGACCTTGGTCGCCCATTCGATCAGCCCGGCGCTGGCCCCGGTGAACGCGAGAAGCTGGCTGAAGGTGGACGAGGCCAGGATGATCAGCAGCACCATCGCCGTCACCCTGACAGAGCCGGCGACCGACTTGACCAGCACGTCCCAGGACAGCACCCGGTAGAGAGCCGCGAGTATGAGCACGCCGAGCGCGCCGAACCCGGCCGACTCGGTCGGCGTCGCGACGCCAAGGATGATCAGCCCGATCACGCAGAACACCACGAAGCCCATCGGCAGGACGTTGACGATCAGCGCCCAGAGGATCTTGCCGAAGGTCGTCGATTCCACCACGTAAGCCGGCGCGGCGTCCTTGTCGAGCTTGACCTGGGCGTAGATCAGGATCGAATAGAGAACCGCCAGCACCAGCCCGGGCAGGACGCCGGCGATCAGGAGCTTGCCGATGTCGATCTCGGCGAGGCTAGCGAGCAGCACCGCGAGCGCGGACGGCGGGATGATCATCGCAAGCCCGCCGGTGCCGAGGATCGGGCCCATCGACATGTGCTTCTTGTAGCCGCGGCTGGTCATCTCGGGGACCATCATCGAGCCCATCATCGCGGTATTCGCCATGGTCGAGCCCGACAACGTCGCGAAGATGGTCCCGCCGACAACGGTGATGTAGGAAAGCCGCCCCGGCAGCCGGCCGAAGCATAGGTCGAGCGCGTCGAACACCCGGATCGCCAGCCCGGTGTGGAAGAACAACTCCCCCATGATGATGAAGAGCGGCACCGGGATCAGCGCGAAGATGGTCACCGATTCGACGGCGTTGACCACGATCTGCGGCATCGCGTTGAGCCCGCCCATATAGATCATCGCGCCGATGATGTTGGCGGTCAGAAACGCGAATGCCACCGGGATACCCAGCAGCATGAAGACGATGACCATACCGACCAGAAAGCCGGCGATGCCGTACCACTCGCTCAACAACTCCATCAAAGCGACTCCGAGGAGCCGACGGTACCCGTGTAGTAGGACCCGAAGCCGAGCAGATAGCGGCCGAACTCGATCGCGACGAGGGTGAAGCCGAGCGGAAAGGGCAGGAACAGGATCCACTTGGGCATGTCGATCGAACGCAGATCGAGTTCGCCAGTGCCCAGCGCCAACGTCATCTCCACGAATCCGTAATAGACGAAGAGCCCGCAAAGAACGATGCACAACACGTAGACGGCCTTGGCCACCGCCCATCGCAGCGGCGGCGGCATCGCCATGGTGAGCGACTCGACGACGACATGCCCCCTGAGCCGGACCAGCCACGGAGCGGCAAGCATGGTCGAGAACAGGAGACAGTATTCCGCGATCGCGCTGTACCACTGGAGCGCGTTGTAGCCGACCGTACGGATCGCAACGTCGGCGATAATGCCGACGAAGATCACTATCAGCATGAGCCCGGCCAGAATCGCGAGCCCGACGATCAGCCCGTCATAGGCCCTGGAAACAAGTTTCATCGAGGCGAAACCCGGAGATGGCCCGCCGGGCGGCCAGGAAGTGGGATATTCCAGACCGCCCGGTCGGTGCCGTGGACTACTGGCCGTGATAGAGCTTGGAAAGGGTCTTGGCTTCCGGGGAATCGACCTTCTTCAGGCGCTCGATCGGCACCTTGTTGGCCAGGCCGAGATAACGCTTGGCGGCCTCGCCCGTCATGGTGATGGTATTGTGTCCGAATTCCTTGGCGAGAATTTCCGACTCTTTCTCCACCAGCGGCTTCCAGTAGGCGTGCGATTTGTGTTCCCACTCGCGCCCCAGCTTGAGCATCAACGCCTGACCTTCCTTGCTCAGCTTCTTCAGCGCCTTGTTGGAGATGAAGATGCAGGGTTCGAGCTGGTAGAACCTGGGATAGACCCGGTACTTGACGAATTTCGGCCAGCCCATCGGGCGGGTGAACAGCTCGGGAAAAGCGAAACCGTCGACCAGCCCGCGCTCCAGCGCGTTGTATATCTCGGGCACCTGGACGGTGACCGTGGTCGCGCCGAGCGCCCTCAGGAAGCCGTCATAGATGGGCACCGAACGCATCTTGAACCCTTCGAGCGAGATCATGCCGTCGGCATTCCGCTTGGGCTCGCGGCTGAGATAGAGCACGAAGGAAACGCTGGTCGCGGTCTGCGAGAGGATGATCCCGTCGAGGCGCTTGGTCACCGCCATGTTGAGCGCGTCCATCGCGCCGCTCTTGCGGGCATCCCACGGCCGGATCATCGTCGCGGACAGGGCGTCGACCTCCGGGACCACGCCGCGGTGATAGCTCGCCGCGGTGAACATCAGATCGTAGAGCCCCGACTTGAACCCCTTGGCCTGAGCCGGCGCCTTGGAGATTTCCGGCCCGCCGATATGCGTGATCTTGAACTGCCCCGCCCCCGCCTTGTTCGCGAACTCGATAAAGCGCAGGAAATCCGGAGTCAGCGGAAAGTTCTTGGGCCAGGCCGAGATTCCCTTGAGCGGAACCTCCTTTGCCTGAACCGCCGGCGCGGCCAGCAGCGCTCCCGCCACTGCCACGGCCGCTATCGAAAGCAACGATTTTCTCATGATTCGGTCTCCCTGAAACTGCGGGTCCTCGATGGGACGCCGTGGAGTTACAGGTTTCCGCATTTCCTCAATCGGCGCAAGCAGCACCGGTCCCGTGATCGGGAAATTTATCGAGCCGCCGCCTTCGATTTGGCGCGGGTGCTTCTTGCCGTTCCGGGCTTCTTGCGTGCGCGGCGCTTCGATTTGATGCCGTGCTTTTTCTTGAGCTTGTCGATGTCGAGCTGGATGTCCCAGGTCAGCGGGTGGCCGGGCGGCAGGTACTCGTTCTCCACCATCACCGCGCAGCCCGGACAGTAGAACTCGATGATCCGCATCCAGTCCGGATCGAAGGAGAAGTTGAACTCCTTGCTGGGACCGATCGGGAAGTGGATCTCGCGGGGATCCCGCTCCCGCACCAGACAGCCTCGCTTGTACGATTCGCGGGCCTCGCCGAGATCGTGGCCGCAGCGGTTGCAGCACCACCGCTCGGCTTCGAGGTCGATATCGAGATATTCGGTAATCCTGACCTTCATCTCGTCCGTTCCGCGATTCGCACGTCGTTTCTTCGCAGCCGGCCTCGCAGCGGTCAACCGGCGCGGGTTCGCACCGCCGCCATGCCTCAGACCACCGCCTCTTCCCGTAACCTGTCGATCCCCTCGGCGTCGTAGCCGAGCTCGTCCAGGACCTCGTCCGTGTGCTCGCCGAGCTGCGGCGGTGCGGCGGTCGGCTGGTCGTCGCGCGAGCCGTCGTAACGTACCGGGCGACGCAGCAAGGTCATCGCGCCCTCGGTCGGATGGGCGGTCTGAAAAAAAGTCTCAAGGTGGCGGACCTGGGGATCTTCCCGGACCTCGGGCAAGGTGAGGATCGGCGCGAAAGGAACATCCTGTGCTTCCAGCCGCGCCATCCAGTGGGCCCGCGGTTCGGTGCCCACCGTCTTCTGGAACTCGGCCTTTAGCGCGAAATAGTTCTCGATCCGGGACTCGCGCACGGAGAAGCGCTCGTCGGCGCCGAGATCGGGCCGCTCAAGGGCGTTCTGGACGCCCTGCCAGAATTTCTGCGGCGACGACAGGTGGAGCGCAAGCAGCTTGCCGTCGGAACAGCGCAGCGAGTAGGACTGGGATGCTCGGACCCGGGCATGCGGTCCCTGCGGAAACCCGCCCTGGATCAGGTTGGACCACGGATCGGGCATGAAGGTGATCGTCGATTCGAGCATGTTGACGTCGACCCGGCGCGCTTTGCCGGTTCGCTCGCGTTCGAACAGGGCGCCCAGGATCCCGTAGCAGGCGTTGATACCGGTCATGTTGTCGGCGATGGTCGGCCCGGTGATCTGCGGCTCCTCGGGCTCGATGAACATCGACGACACCCCGGAGAAGGACTGTGCGACCGCGTCATAGGCCGGGCGATCCCGATAGGGGCCGTCCTCGCCGAAGCCGGTGATCGAGCAATAGATCAGCCTTGGGTTGCGCGACCTCAGCGCGTCCAGCCCGAGGCCGAGCCGGTCCATCACGCCGGGGCGGAAATTCTCCAGCAGCACGTCGGCCGTCTCGACCAGGCGGAGCAGTATTTCCTTCCCTTCCTCCGAGCGAAGGTTGACGGTCATCGACCGCTTGTTCCGGTTGTAGGCTAGGAAATGGGCGCTGTAGGTGCCACCCCGCCAGCTCCGGAACATGTCGCCGCCATTCGGGTTCTCGACCTTGATGACCTCGGCACCGAGATCGGCGAGCATCTGCCCGCCGAGCGGACCGGTGATCATGGTCGTGAGTTCGAGAATGCGAATCCCGTCGAGCGCCGCCATCGCCGATCCTCCGACTATTCGGCGGCGATCGTCGCCGGATCGCGCTGTTCGGCGGCAATCAGCTCGCGCAGCAGGTTGCGCACCTGGATGCCGGGCGCATCCCCGTTGACGTCGATCTGAGGCGCGTCGGGGTCGCTCGACATCATCGCCTGCTGCGCTTCCAGAACCGCCTTGTCCTCCAGGAAGACCTGAGTGAAGTTGGTCCGGAATTTCTCGGTCACCTCTCCCTCTCCGAGGCGGAAATTGCGCGCATGACCATAGAAGTAATGCGTCGAGCTCTCGGTTTCCGGGGTAAGCGCGTTCAACACCTTGAGCTCCACCCCGCCGTCGCGGCGGCCCTCGATCATGTCGATCCCGGTCCCGGTGTCGACGCAGCCCGCGTGGTTGACGATGAATGACGGCATGTCGATCGTCGTGATCAGCCAGCGATCGACATTGCCCTCGAACTGCCCGCACCACTGGTAGAATGGCGCGGCGGGACGATCCACCACCAGCCGCGACATGCGGACCGAGCGTTCCAGGCGCTCCGTCTTGCACGGGAAATCGACGATGGCGTCGGTTCCGATGGTGGTCGCATGCACGTAGGACAGATGGGTGAGGTCGAAGAGATTGTCGGAGATGAGTTCGTAGTTGCAGGCCATCGGCAGCGGCTTTCCGCCATTGCCCTCGACCATCTTCCAGTCGGGCGATTCGAGCCAGTGCCAGTCAGGCAGCAACGCCGGGTCGGCGAGCGCCGCATCGCCCATCCACACCCAGATCCAGCCGAAGCGTTCGGTCGCCGGGTAGGACCGCACCGTGGCCCCGGGCGGAACCGCCGACTGGCCGGGCACCGAGACGCAAGCGCCGTCCGAATTGAAAACGAGACCGTGATAGCCGCAGCGGAGCTTGTCGCCGATGACGGTTCCCATCGACAGCGGCAGGGCGCGGTGGCAGCACGAATCGGCGAGCGCGGCGGCCGTGTTGTCGCTCTTGCGGTAAAGCACGATGGGCTCGCCCAGGATGGTCCGAGCGAACGGCTCTTGCCCGACCTCGTGGTCGAATGCGGCGGCATACCAGCTGTTGCGCAGGAACATGACGATCTCCCGGGGCCCGGCGACGGGAGCGGATTTGACCACAGCACCCGGGGCCGGACAAGGCGGGGACCGCTCCGGATTGCCAAACGGCGGCGCTTGTGGTCGTTTGATGCCCGGAGACTGAAAATGTCCGAGATCGACGCCCTTCTTTTCGCCAACGAGGCGTTCTACCGCGCCTTCGCCGACCGCGACGCGGATGCGATGGACGCGATCTGGGGGCAGCGCGAGCCGATCCTGTGCGCCCACCCGGGCTGGGACGTGCTGACCGGCCGGGAGGCGGTCATGCGAAGCTGGGCCGCGATCGTCGCCAATCCCAACTCGCCCGACATCTCCTGCCATGCCGCGGTGGCCTATGCGAACGGCGAGACGGGGGTGGTCGTGTGTTACGAGTCGCTGGACGGACAGGTCCTGCTCGCCACCAACCTGTTCGTCCGCGAGGGCAGTATCTGGAAGATCGTTCACCACCATTCCGGCCCGACGCAGGGACGCCCGCCCGCGGAAGAGCCGCAGGCCGAACCGGGATCCATGAACTGATCCAGCTTACGCCGTGGCCCCTTCGTGGGCCGCGATCCACGTTTCGCGCAGCGCGTCCCGCTTGATCTTGCCGCGGTCGGATTTGGGCAGAGAATCGGTGAACATCACCGCCTTGGGGCGCTTGAACGCCGGCAGGCTGTCGGCGCAATGCGCGGCGACGGCGGCTTCGTCGATCCCCCGGCCGGGCCTGGCGACCACGTAACACACCACTTCCTCGCCGTAGATCGGATCCGGCACGCCCACCGCGGCCGCTTCGAGAATGTCCTCGTGGCGCATCAGGACGTGATCGATCTCGAGCGGCGCGATGTTCACCCCTCCCCGGATGATCAGATCCTTGGTCCGTCCCGTGACGCGAACGAAACCGTCCTCGTCCATAACGGCGAGATCGCCCGTCTTGAGGCGCGCCCGGCTACGGTCCTCCCACTCTCCGTCCGGGGAGATCGCGGCGATGCTGGTCTGCGGACCGCCGACGGTGACCTCGCCCTCGACTCCCGGCGGGCATGGCGTCCCGTCGGCATCGACGATGACGAATTCCTGGTGCCGGGCGGGAGGGCCCACGGTCCCCATACGCCGGCGGTCGTGCCGGTTGCCGCAGATCCAGCCGGCCTCCGACATGCCGTAGAGCTGGAGCAGGGTAACGCCGTACATGTCCTCGAATTTGCGCCACTGGTCGGGGCTGAGAGGCGCGGTCGAGCAGGTCATCAGGCGGAGCGTAGGCACGTCTTCCGCCGTGATTCCGGTGGGCTCGTTGAGCAGCATGTTGACGACCGTCGGCACGCCGGCGGCGAACGTGATGCCGTGGTCGCGGATCCAGTCGAAGAACCGCCCATGCGAGAAGCGCCGGGCGATGTGCATGGTGAGGCCGGTCTGCAGAAACGGCATCAGGCTCAGGATCTGGGCGGAGTTCCAGCCGAACGATCGGTATTCGAGAGTGCGGTCGGCCGCCGTAAGCCCGAGCATGTCGAGCGTCGACAGCCCGCTCAGCCAGTATGCGGTGTGATCGAACACGACGCATTTGGGCTTCGATGTCGTGCCGGAGGTGCAGAAGATCGCGGCGATGTCGGAGATCCCGTTCCGGGTTTCGACTTCGGGCGTCGCCGGTACCGTATCCAGTCGGAAAAAGAACCCGTCCTCCCCCCAATCTCCGAAGATCTCGCGTCGGGGCTCCCGTGGAACGCCCATCGCGTCGGCGTCGAGGGCGTCGTGAACGAACGTCAGGCGCGGCTCGATATTGGCGAGGATTTCGCCGACATGAGCCTCGTTCATCTCGACGTTGAGCGGGCAGACGACCGCGCCCAGACGCCAGATTCCGAGCCAGATAATCAGCTTCTCCAGACTCTCTTCCGACAGAAGGCCCACCCTGTCTCCGGGGCCAACGCCCCGTCCGTCGAGGAAATTGGCGATTCGGTTCGCCGCGTCGTGCAAACCCGCGAAGTCGATGCGGCGGCCGGTGTCGAGGTCGACGATGGCGGTCTTGTCGGGATGGCGGTCGCGGTAGCGTTCGAGCAGCGTCGCGATCGGTTCGACGGGAAGCGCGAGATCGTGCTCGCGCGTATTTCGATCCTCCAGCGCCATCCTCTTCCTCTCAAACCTCTTGTCGCGGGAGCGGCGCATTTTCCACATCGAGCCCGGCGAGTGCCACCGCGATCTCCGCCGCCAGCCCGGCATTGTTGACGAGGAGGGCGGCGTTGGCGGCAAGACTGTCACCTCCGGTCGCTTCGGCCACCCGGTCGAGCAGATAAGGGGTCAGCTCCTTGCCGGCGATGCCCGCCGCCCGGGCGGAGGCGACCGCGCCTTCGATCGCCGCCTCGATCGAGTCCGGATCGAGAGCCTCTCCTTCCGGCAGGGGGTTGGCCACGACGATCCCGGCGGTGAGCCCGAGCGCCTGCTGCGCCGCTACCATCCGGGCCGCCGAGCGGGCGTCGTCGACCCTGTGGGGCACGGGAATCGCGCTCTCCCGAACGTAGAACGCGGGCAGGGTATCGGTGCCGTAACCGACCACCGGCACGCCCCGGGTTTCGAGGTATTCCATGGTCCGCGGCAGATCGAGGATCGATTTCGCGCCGGCGCAGACCACCGCGACAGGCGTGCGTCCGAGCTCTTCCAGATCGGCGGAAACGTCGAGCGTTTCCTCCACTCCGCGATGCACGCCACCGATTCCCCCGGTGGCGAAGACGGCAATGCCGGCGCGCGCCGCCGCGATCATCGTCGCCGCCACCGTCGTCGCCCCGTCGCGTCGGGAGGCGGCCGCCGCGGCGAGATCGCGCCGGCTGACCTTCATGACGTCGGTTCCGGTAGCGAGCCGTTCCACCTCGCTCCATTCGAGTCCGACCGTCACGGTCCCCGAAAGGACGCCGATGAATGCGGGAAGCGCGCCGCGTTCGCGGACCGCGCGATCCAGGTCGGACGCCACTTCGAGCGATCGCGCTGACGGAAAACCGTGCGCGATCGCGGTGGTTTCCAGCGCAACCATCGGGGCGCCGGCGGCCACTGAGTTACGTACCTCGTCAGCGATCATGAACACCGGTTCCATTTCGGGAAGGTAGCAGCAGGAACCATGACGCCGCTATCGGACGCCGGTTGTTGTCGGGCGGCCGGAAGGACGCCTATAGTTTTCCTTGCGAAGCAGGACGACGGGCTTTCCGGGACGCAACAGGGAGAAAATCATGCCGAATGTACGCCTTATCGCTCTGGTGGCGGCGGTGGTCATCGCGGCCGGACCCGCTTTGGCCCAGAAATCCAAGGACACGCTCCGGATAGGCTTCTACGACCCGATCCCGGGCGTCGATCTGGTTTACGACCCCAAGGGGGAGACGGCGCTGACCGCCCGGGGGGTGTTCGACACTCTCATCGCCTACAACGAACGGACCAAGAAGTTCGAGCCCCTGCTCGCCAAGTCATGGAAGACGGTCGATCCGACCACCTACGAGTTCGTCCTGCGCGACGACGTGAAGTTCCATGACGGCTCCGCCTTCGATGCCGACGACGTCGTCTACACGCTGAACTTCCTCGCCGACCCCAAGGTCAAGTTCCGGATCAAGTCGCGGTTCCTGTGGATCAAGCAGGCCACGAAGGTCGACCGCTACACCGTGCGGGTCACCACCAAGGGGCCGCGCGCGGTCGCGCCGGCACGCTTCGCCGTCAGCATCCCGATCTTCCCGTCGGACGTTCACGGCGCGCTGAAGAACAAGGCGGCGTTCGGGAAGAAGCCGATCGGGACCGGCCCGTACAAGGTCGTCGCCTACAGCCCCAACGACGGCGTCCGGATGGTACGCAACCCCGATTACCGCCACGGCTCCCCGTCCAGGCCGGCCGGCGCGATCGAGAACGTTCACGTTCTGCCCATCCCCGACGTTCAGAACCAGGTCGCCCAGATCATCACCGGCGGGCTGGACATGATCCACAACGTGCCGAAGGACCAGGCGGACAATTTGGCGCAGAACCCCGAGCTCGCGGTGACGGTGAGCAACGGCATCCTCTACCGCTACATCGCGTTCGACGCGGTCGGGCGGACCGGCAGCGACGATCTCAAGGACGTTCGCGTGCGCCGCGCGCTGATCCACGCGATCGACCGGGACTCGATCCGCCGCAACATCTTCGCGGGCGGCGACGCGGTGCAGAAGATGGATTCGATCTGCAAGGCGATCCAGATCGGTTGCGTCTTCGACGTCAAGCCGCCGGCCTACGACCCGGGGAAGGCCAAGGCGCTGCTCAAGGAGGCCGGCAAGGCGGATCTCAAGCTTCAGGTCACGACCCTGCCCGAGGCCCGCAAGGTCGCCGAGGCGATCGTCGGTTATCTGAGGGCGGTCGGCGTCGAGGCATCGATCAAGAGCGTCACCTTCGGGGCCTATCGCAAGCTGCAACGGACCGGGAAGATCCAGACGCTGGTGCATCAGTTCAGCTCGGGCGGTGTCCCCGACACCGATGCTCTCGTCTCGTTCTATTTCGGCAGCAAAGCCCGCAACTACTACGGCGACAAGCAGATCGCGGGCTGGATGAAGGAAGCCGGCTCGACCTTCGACATCTCCGCGCGCGAGGAGCTCTACCGGAAGATCTTCAACCGGATCAACGAGCAGGCCTACATCATCCCGATCGCCAGCCTGCCCTCGGTCTTCGTGCACGCGAAGGACCTGGAGATCGACAAGGGAATCATCAACCCGTTCGGGGCGCAGCTCGCCCGGATCCGCTGGAAGTAGCGGGCCAATTTAGCCTGAGATGCCGGAAGGCCCGCGCATTCGTCGACACCCCCGCTGTCACCCCGGACTTGTTCCGGGGTCCAGGGCCTCGCATGCGACGTTGGAGCGGTTGCTCTGGACCCCGGAACAAGTCCGGGGTGACAGCGGGGCGATGGGCGGGCCGGGCACGGATGGTTTCTATTCGGCGGCCACGGCGGTGAGGACGGACTCACCATAGCCGCCCTTGCCCCTGCTCTCCTCGGAGAACAGGTCGAGCTCTTCCATCCAACGGTGCGTGCGCTCGAATACCTCGCGGGTGTAGGGCTCGAAGACGAAGCGTTCGCCCGGCCCCATGCGGCGGACGTCGACCATCGCACGGTAGCGCTCCGGCAGCTCGCGCAGGAAGTAGTGGGTGTAGCGCTCGGGCTCGACGTCGAGGTCGCGCTGGGCGCGGCGCAGCGCGCGGAAGTATTTCTCCACGTCCCCGATATCGGCGTCGTTGGTGACCAGCGAGCCAATCATGAAGGTGGTGTCGACGATCTTCCGGAAGCCGAGCTGTTCGAGCAGATAATATGGCGCGCCGAACGCGTTGCCGGCTTCGGCCTTGCCGTCGACCAGAAGCGCGAGTCGGTCCCACAACACGCCGCCGAAATTGAGATCGATCCGGTCGCGGTCGAGAAAGCGCAATAGCGCCTGAAGGCTCGAATAGTGGCTGCCCGAGTGGTAACCGACCTGGACCGGCACCCCGGCGAGGTCCTCGGGCGTCAGGATGTCGGAATCGGGCTGCACGAAGATCGCCGAGGGCGTCACCGAGTAGGCATCGCCCCACATCCGGCCATGCCCCGCGGAAGCCGCCATGTTGACCGTCCAGTGACAGGCCGCGGAGACGTTGCAGGCGCGCCCCTCTTCGTAGGATTCGAAGGCGCCGCGCTTGACCTCGTCGGGCGCTTCGGCGCTGCTCGAGACCGTCGCCGACCAGCTCGCCGGCTTGCCGAGCGCCAGCACGTAATCGAGGCCTTCGTCGGCGAAATAGCCGTGCTCTTCGGCGATCCATTCCTGCAGACGACCGTGCGACTGGATGACGAATTTCGGCATTGACCGACTCTCCTCCCCGCGCTGAACCGGGATGGTCGTTCCCGACGCCGCTCCCTGTCAATGCGCCCCGTAGTCCGATTGCCGCTATACTGCCGACATGCTCGATCACGACACCAACCGAAAACTCTCGCAGGTCGGCGCGGACACGCCGATGGGAGCGCTGATGCGACGCTACTGGCACCCCATCGCCGGCGCCGCCGAGATGGAACGCCGGCCCGCGATGCCGATCCGGCTGATGGGCGAGGACCTCGTGCTCTACCGCGATCTCTCCGGAGGGTACGGGCTTCTCGACCGGCATTGCTGCCACCGGCGCGCCGATCTCACATACGGCTATGTCGAGGCGAACGGGCTCAGGTGCAGCTATCACGGCTGGCTCTACGATGCCCGGGGGGCCTGCATCGAACAACCTTTCGAGGACACCGCCGCGCCGGAGTCCCGGTTCAAGGAAAAGGTCCGCATCAAGTCCTATCCGGTGGAAGAGAAAGCGGGGATGCTCTGGGCCTATCTCGGTCCGGAGCCGGCGCCGCTGGTGCCGACCTGGGAGCCCTTCACCTGGGCCAACGGTTTCCGCCAGGTCGTCATTTCGGAAATCCCCTGCAACTGGTTCCAGTGTCAGGAGAACTCCATCGACCCGGTCCATTTCGAATGGCAGCACGAGAACTGGCGCGTGCGGGCCGCCGGTACAGCGGGCCCCTACGCCCCGAAGCACGTGCGGATCGATTTCGAGGAATTCGACTACGGCATTACCTACAAGCGGATCCGGGAGAACACCGACGAGCGTCATCCGCTCTGGACGGTCGGGCGCAACTGCCTGTGGCCGAACGCGCTGTTCACGGGCGACCATTTCGAGTGGCGGATCCCCATCGACGACGACAACACGCTGAGCGTCGGCTGGTTCTTCAACCCGGTGCCCAAGCACAGGCGTCCCTACGCGCAGAACGAGATCCCCTGCTGGCGGGGCCCGATCAAGGACGAGGACGGGCGCTGGATCACCAGCCACGTGATGAACCAGGACTTCGTCGCCTGGGTGGGCCAAGGCACGCTCGCCGACCGTTCGAAGGAGCATCTGGGGCGCAGCGACCGGGGCGTCATCATGATGCGCAAGCGCTTCCTCTCGGACATCGACCTCGTCGAACGGAACGAGGACCCGAAGGCGGTCGTCCGCGATCCCGCCGTCAACGACTGCATCGAGCTTCCCATCTTCGACCGCGATTTCTTCGTCGACGGATGGGAGCCGAAAGACCTCCAGGATGCGGCGCACGTGCGCACGCGCTCGACGCTCAACTTCGTCTTTCAGGCGGGCCAGCCCGAAGAGGTTCGGGCCGCCTATGTCGACGCGATGGGGCTATCCGACGAGGGCCGCGCCGGTTGAACGCCCGGAGTCGCGTCGATAGCATGTCCGCGAACGACCGAACCGGACGACCGGGCGCGGCGCTACGTTCTATCGCCTGCCGCTCCGGACAGGGAGGAAAGATGAAGACCCTTGCAAAGACCGCGCTACCGCTGGGCGCCGCGAGCCTGCTCTTCGCCGCGATGCCGGCGCAGGCCGAGACGAAAATTCTGTTCAACTATTTCGTGCCGCCCAAGCACCCGCTCAAGGTGGGCGTCATCGACAACTGGTCGAAGCGAGTCACCGAGGCCAGCAAGGGCCGCATCAAGGTGAGCTACCCCGCCAAGACGCTGGCACCGGCGCCGCGCCAGTGGAAGATGGTGACGTCCGGGATCGCCGATGCGACCGTGATGTACAACAATTTCGAGCGCAAGCGGCTCTCGCTCGACCAGGTGGGCACGCTGCCCTTCAGCATCACCGACGCGTCCTCGACGGCGACGGCGCTGTGGCGCACCCACAAGAAATATTTCGAAGCCAAGAACCAGTACAACGGCGTCAAGTTCCTCGGCTACGTCATGCACGGGGGCGGTGTATTTTTCAGCCTCAAGAACCCCATCACCTCCGTTGCCGACCTGAAGAAGATGAAAATGAGGGTTCCCCCGGGCGATGTGGCCAAGTCGATCGCCAGGACCGGGGCGGCGGTGGTGCCGACGCCGGGCGTCAAGGCGTTCGACGTGGTCTCCAAGGGGATCGTCGACGGGCTGATCTTCCCCATCGGCGATGTCGAGAAGCTCAAGATGACACCCTACGTCAAGCACCTCACCAAGGTGCCGGGCAAGGTCTACGGAGCGGTGTTCTCGCTCTACATGAACCAGAAGGTCTGGAACAAGCTGTCGAAGGAAGACAAGGCGGTCGTCGACGCGGCGTCAGGCGAGAAGATATCGATGGACTCCAATAACTGGGGCAATTTCGACATCGAGGCCGAGAAGATCTACCGCAAGAGGGGGATCGGTATTCACGAAGCCAGCGCGGAGTTCACCGCGGACCTCAAGAAGCTCTGGGCGTACCAGGACGAGGCGTGGATCGAGACGGCCAACAAGGCGGGCGTCGACGGACGGGCCGCGCTTGACTTCTACCGCGCCGAATCGAAGAGGATCTACAAGGCCACCCAGAACTAGAGCGGCTTCCGGCCGATGTCTGAGGAAGGGAGCGGGCCGGACGCCGACGACGTCTGGCCCGACGGCCCCTTCGAAGCCGTCCTCATGGCGATCGTCGGGACGACGATCTTCCTGATGATGGCGATCACCTTCGTCGACGTCGCCGGCCGGTACCTTTTCAACGCGCCGATCCCCGGCGGTTTCGAGCTCATCGAGTTCCTGATGCCGCTCTCGATCTTCGCCGGCCTGCCGATCATCACCCGGCGGCGGACGCATATCGTGGTCAGCATTCTCGACCGCTGGTTCCGCGGCGGGATCGGGGAGGTGCGACGGCTGATCGTCGACGGCGGGTCTCTCGCGGTCGTCGCCTTCATCGCGGAACGGATGTGGAGCCAAGGCGACGGCCTCGCGGAAGCGCAGATCGAGTCGGGCTATCTCGAATGGCCCGTTGCCCCCGCCGCCTATGCGATCAGCGTGCTCAGCGTCGTGACCTGCGTGGTTCTGGCCCTGATGCTGTTGCACGACGTGAAGGCGATGCTGGATCGGAGCTCGTGACGGGGCCGGACGCATGACCGAATCGCTCATTGGGTTCGCGATCCTCCTGCTCATGGTCTTCCTGGGCTTTCCGCTCGGCTTCGCCATGGTGGCGGTGGGGTTCGTGGGGTTCGGGCTGGTGCGGGGCTGGGAGCCGGCGCTGGAGACGGTGGGTCAACTCATTCTCGATTTCGCGATGAGCTACTCCTTCTCGGTGCTGCCGCTGTTCGTGCTGATGGGAGCGTTCGTCTACCGGGCGGCACTGTCAGAAGACCTCTACGACGCCTCCAACGCCTGGCTGGGGCACTACAAGGGCGGGCTCGCGATGGCGACCGTCGCCGCCTGCGGCGGTTTCAGCGCGGTCTCGGGAAGCTCGGTGGCGACGGCCGCGACCATGGCCAAGGTCGCGATGCCGTCCATGCGGCGCTACCGCTACAACGAGAACCTCGCGGCCGGGACCATCGCCGCGGGCGGCACCATGGGCATCCTCATCCCGCCCAGCATCGCGCTCGTGATCTACGGCATCATCGTCGAGGAGGATGTCGGCAAGCTTTTCATCGCCGGGATCGTTCCGGGGATCATCACCATCGCCCTCTACATATTCGTCATCAAGGTCCTGATCACCTTCCGCCCCTCGCTCGGCCCGCGCGGTCCTTGGACGCCGTGGAAGGAAAGGTTTTTCGCGCTGAAGGGCGTCTGGGGCATGATCGTCCTGTTCCTGCTGGTCCTGGGCGGCATCTATCTCGGCGTGTTCACGCCGACCGAGGCGGGAGGGATC
The DNA here is from genome assembly GCA_965202835.1 of Alphaproteobacteria bacterium. Classification (GTDB taxonomy): domain Bacteria; phylum Pseudomonadota; class Alphaproteobacteria; order MPNO01; family MPNO01; genus MPNO01. Next base: position 1,741,491 of record CBDBCA010000006.1, read on the forward strand.
GGCGCCGTCGGGGCCGTCGCCTTCGCCGTCTCGCGCAGGAAGATGGGCTGGCGGGGTTTCTGCGGCGCCTTGATCGAAGCCGGCCAGACCACTGCCATGGTGTTCAGCGTCGCTTTTGGCGCGATCATCCTGTCGAACTTCATGAACATCTCGGGCATGCCCAACCAGATCGTCGATTGGGTCAATTCGCTCGAGATCGCGCCGATCACCGTGGTTCTGGTGATCTGCCTGATCTACATCGCGCTGGGCTGCGTCTTCGAAGGGATCGGGATGATCCTGCTGACGGTGCCGATCTTCTTCCCGGTGGTGCAGAGCCTGGGCTTCGACCTGATCTGGTTCGGCATCGTGGTCATCATGGTGACCGAGATCAGCCTGATCACGCCGCCCATCGGCATGAACGTGTTCGTGCTGAAGACGATCATGCCGGAAATGTCGCTATGGGGCATTTTCGCCGGCATCAGCCCGTTTTTCGTGGCCGATATCGTCCGGCTGCTCCTGATCGTGTTCATCCCGGGGCTGACGCTCTATTTGCCCAGCCTGATGGGCGGGTAGGCAGCCGGATCACCGGCCGGAAGCGCCGGTGACCTTCGCCATGATGGGGCCGGCATCCGCCGGGGCGGCCTCGCCGATCCAAGCGACGTAGGCATCGGGCCGCACCAGGACGAGGCGCGCGCCGTAGCGGCCCGGTCCGTCCGGCGACGGATCTCGGACGGCCGTGAACGGGATGAACCGCCGCGCGGCGGCCCGCTCGAACCGCGCGACGGCATCGTCTCCGGCGTTCAGCGCGACCAGCGTAAATCCCCGCCCCAGCTCTTCGAAAACGTTGCGCTCCGAGGTCAGCCGCCACGGCGGCAGGTAGTGTCCCGGCCGGACTTTCTCGGTCAGCGAGCCGCTGGCCCCGGTCTTGCCGCCGGGCGGCCCTTCGATCACGGTCGATCCCTCGTAGTGGGGCGCATAGCTGTTCAGGTGCCTATTCCCCGTCTGCGCATAGGCCTCCCAGCCTTGCGCGAATTCCGTCGCGTCGCGTTCGGGGTCAATCCGGTCGAACAGGTCCCGGTCCTTGGCAATGCGGCTGTCGATGAATTCCCGCGCCGTGTCCCCGGCCACCGCCTGGCGTTCCTCGCTGTACGAATCGAGCAGCGCTTCGCCACCCCAGCCCCGCAACGCGGCGGCCAGCTTCCAGCCCAGATTGGCCGCGTCCTCGAACCCGGTGTTGAGACCGTACCCGCCATAGGGCGGATGGCTGTGCGCGGCGTCTCCGGCGATGAAGACGCGCCCCGCGCGGAACCGGTCGGCGATGGAGACGCGAAGGTCCCAGTAGCCGATATGATCGAAGCTGCAGTCGAATTCGAAGCCCGCGGATTCATGGAGCAGCGCGCGGACCCCCTCCTCGCTCCGTTCCATATCGCCGACGGGCGCGTGAAAAAACCAGCTCTCATGCTCGTCGACACGGCCGAAGAACCGCCAGTACCCCTTCAGGTCCCGGTGCACGACCCGATAGATGTAAGCCGGAGGAAACCGCTTCAGCCTCTCGTTCAGCGCGGGCGAGCGAAACACGGTGAGCACCATCGTCTGCTCGTAATCGGTTCCGCTTGAGGTCAGGCCCGCGCTCTCGCGGACCACGGACCGGGTCCCGTCGCAGCCGACCACGAATGCCGCGTCGATCGTTTCGCGGCGCGCGCCCTCGCGGTCTGCGATTTCGACTTCGACGCCGTGCTCTGATTGCCGGATCGCCGCGGCGGACCGACCCGTCTTCACGCTCACGCAGGGAATCCCGCCCAGCCGGTCGCGCAGCACCTGTTCGGTAAGATATTGGGGCAGCCTCTCGCTGCGCTGGAAGTAATGCCGGTCGACCGCCGTCCTGTAGACGCCGCTGAACCAGTGCTCGCCCATCAGATCGCCGTAGGCGACGATGGAGTTGCCGGGATATCCGGGCCGGATCATCCGGCGCGACCGCAATTCGTCGGCGATACCCCAGGAATAGAAGATATCGAGGGTGCGCTGGGTGAGGTTCTGACCCTTGGGAATGCGGTGCGGCTCGGTCCGCCGCTCGATCACCGTACTGGGGATACCCCGCAGTCCGAGCTCGACGGCGAGTGCGAGCCCGACGGGCCCCCCACCGACGACGACGACGCCCCGATTTCCGGTCATCTATCGAATGCGGCGCGGTGTCAGGTCCAGCAGACGAAGGCGTTGGCGGTTCCGGTCCCCGCCAGCGACCGGTAGCAGGGCACGTAGTCGATCACGTCGCCGTCGAGACGGGTGCCGAACAGGACGCCGGCCGCGACGATCCAGTTGCGAAGCTCGGACGAACCGGACTGGAGCAGGTCCTGCTCGATACCGCACAGCCCCTCTTCGTCCCGGTCGCAGAACGCTTCGAGGAACCGCCGGTCGAGATCCTCGTCGATGCAGAAATGCGACATTCCGCCGGACCCGACGACGGCCACCCGGGCCGGCGAATCCCAGTCGCGGATCGCGCGCCCGATCATCGTGCCGAAGTCAAAGCAACGCCGCGCGGTCGGCTGGTTCGGCGGGTAGAAGGTGTTGGAGATCACCGGCAGGGTGGGAACCGCGCGGTCGCGCATGATCCGGCGAAGGACGAAGCTGAACGCATGCGGGGTGCCGACATGGCGGTGGTTCTCGTGGCGGAGCCATTCATTCGACGCGGCGAGGTCGAACCCCTCCTCCATGGCGCGGGCGAACACGATTTCCGCGAGACCTGGCAAGCCGGGATAGACCGTGTGCCGCTCCGGCCGGTAGGCCCATTCTGCATCGGCGACGCCGGGCGGCAGCTTGGCCTTCTGCTCCGCGCTGGTGGGCTGGTTGTAGAAGGTCTCGCCGCGATAGACGGTGAAGGTCGGCTGGATGTTCTCGAGAAACAGCTCGCGCTGGTCGTTGCCGAGGATGACGCAGGCATCGGGCGCCTCCTCTTCCCACCTGTCGGCGAGCGCCTTGATGCCGCTCTGGCAGGCGTCGTAGCGCCGCCGGCGCTGGTCATCGGTGATCCACGCGGCAATGTCCTCCCCCGACCGCCGCTCGACCAGCTCGTCGAAGGTGAAGCGCTCGCCCTTGAACCAGTGCTCGTTCACCAGGTCGGCCTTGACGCGCTCGCCCCATTGGTCTGGCGTCGTGTTCAGAGTCGGCCCGTGGGTCGTCCACATGCCGAGAACGATTTCCGCCATCAATCGCCTCCACCGCGTTGCAGCATCGTTTCGTAGGACGCCCCCATGACGCGGCTGACCGGCTCGCCGCGCCTCACCGCCTCCGTCATCGCCCGTTCCCTGGCGACGATCGATTCGGCCTTGTCCAGCACGTCCTCCGCCCGGTCCCGCGGAACCGCCGCTACGCCGCTGCGGTCGGCGATGATCAGGTCTCCGGGACGCACGGTCAATTCTCCGACGGCAATGTCGATATTGAAACCCTCTTCGTGAATCCGCCCGCGCGCCGTGCGCGCGGTCGCGCTTCGGCAGTAGACGGGAAAGCCGAGCTCGGCCGCCTCGTCGATGTCCCGTGCCGGCCCATCCACGATCACGCCTTCGATCCCGGCCGCCTGCGCCGCATTGGACAGCACCCCGCCCCACCCGGCCGCGTCGATGCCGGTGCGCTGTTCGATGACCAGAACCCGGCCCGGACCGGCCGAGTCCACCGCGCCGCTGCAGAGATGCCTTGCGGGAGCGTTCTCCGGTTTCCGGTCGGTCAGCTTGACCGTGACGGCCAGGCCGGCGACTCGCTTCGCCGTCGTCCGCGCCGCGATCCCGGTCACCGCGCAAGGCAGCCCGAGCGCATCCAGAGCGTCGGAAACCGCACAGCTATCGAGCTTCCCAAGTCGCGCGATCAGACGGGCGTCGTCATCGGTCATGGCTTGTCCCATGGTACAGGTGGCATTCGACGAGGCCCGATGAATCCGTCACCGTCTCCGGCGCGGTCCCGCCGCAGATGTCCCTGGCTTCGGGGCAGCGGGGATGGAAACGGCAACCGGATGGCGGATCGAGCGGGTCCGGGAATTCGCCGTCGAACGGTCCCGGCGGAAGGCCCAGCGATGGATCGGGCGTCAGGATCGAGCGAAGCAGGGTCTCGGTATAGGGATGCCGTGGATCCTCGAAGATCCTGCCGGTCTCTCCCAGCTCGACCAGTCGGCCGAGATACATCACCGCTACCCGGTCGGCGATGTGTTCCACGACGGCAAGGTCGTGGCTGACGAAAACGTAGGTCAGGTTGAGCGTGCGCCTCAGATCCATCAGCAGGTTAAGGATCTGCGCCTGCACGGACACATCGAGGGCCGAGGTCGGTTCGTCGAAAATCACGATACCCGGCTCGATCGCGAGAGCGCGCGCGATGGCGATCCGCTGGCGCTGGCCGCCGGAAAGCTGGTTCGGATAGGCGTGGAGAAGATGCGCGGGGAGCCCCACCAGCTCCATGATCTCGGCGATGCGGGAGCGGCGTTCCTCTTCCGAGCCGATACGGTGGACGGAGAGCGGCAGTCCGATGATCTGCCCCAGTGTCTTGCGCGGGTTCAGCGAGGAATAGGGATCCTGAAAGACCGGCTGGACACGCGCGGCGATCTCCGAACGGCCGACTTCCTCGATCGGCCGGCCGGCGAAGCGTATGGTCCCGGCGGAGGGCGGCAGAAGTCCGAGAAGCATGCGCGCGAGCGTCGTCTTGCCGCATCCCGATTCGCCGACGATCGCGAGCACTTCGCCCTCTCGCACCGCGAAAGACACATCGTCCACCGCGCGCAGCGTAGCGACGGCCTCGAACAAGCCCCGCCTGACCCTGAAGAGGCGAGTGACACGGTCGCATTCGAGGACCGGCGCCCAGTCCGCGGCGGCTCCGGGTACGCTGCTCATGGCGGAACCGCCGCTCCCCGCAGTCGCTGGGCGGAATGGATGCATCGGTAAACGTGACCGCCCTCGATGATGCGTTCGTCATTGCCGCCGTCGCGGCATCTCTCGTCCGCCAGGGCGCACCTTGTGCGGAACATGCATCCCCGCATGTCTCCGATGAGGGAAGGAACGATACCCGGTATGGACCCGAGCGCGGTCCTGCGTTCCGTCTTGCCCGGATACGGAATGCAGTCGATCAGTCCCTGGGTGTAGGGGTGGGTGGGCGCTGCGAAGATCTGTCGGCTGGAGCCCGTCTCGACGATGCGCCCCGCGTACATCACGGCGATCCTGTCGGCGATCCGCGCGACGATCCCGAGATCGTGGGAGATCAGGATCAGCGCCATGTTGAATTCCGCCTGCAAATCCTTGAGCAGATGCAGGACCTGCGCCTGCACGGTGACGTCGAGCGCGGTGGTGGGTTCGTCCGCGACGATGAGGGCCGGATCGCACATCAGCGCCATCGCGATCATGATCCTCTGGCGCAGCCCGCCGGAAAGCTGGTGCGGGAACTGCCCGAGCCGCGTACTCGGATTGACGATTCCGACGCGGGCCAACAGGTATTCGGCGCGCTCGCGCGCTTCGGCCCGGCCGCTTTGCCGGTGGCGGATGTAGATTTCCCCGAGCTGGTCTCCGATCGTGTAGACCGGGTTCAGCGACGTCATCGGGTCCTGAAATATCATCGCCATGCGGTTGCCGCGTATGGCGGAAAACGCCCTGTCGGAAAGCGACCGCAGATCGGTCTCCTCGAGGCTGATTTCCTCCGCATGCAGCCTCGCGCGGCGGGGAAGCAGCCGCATGACCGCGAGCGCCGTCATCGTCTTGCCGCAGCCGGACTCGCCCACGATAGCCAGGGTTCGCCCGCGAATTGCCGACAGGTCGACATTTCTTACCGCGTGCAGCGTTCCGGACGGCACCGGAATGTCGACTCTGAGGTCGCGCACGCTCAGGATCGTGTCGCCCTCGCCGGTCACCGGCCGCGTCCCTCGGGCACGGTGATGTCTCGGATGCCGTCGCCCATCAGGTTGATCGCGATCACGAGGAAGAACAGGGCGAGCCCCGGCAGCGCGATCAGGTAGGGCTTGAAGAACATGAAGTTCCGCCCCTCGGAAATCAGCAGACCCCAGGACGGCGTCGGAGGCTGGATCCCGAGGCCGAGGAACGACAACACCGCTTCCACCAGAATGGCGATCGCCATTTCGAGGCTGGCGATGACGATGATGTGACTCATGACGTTGGGCAGGATCTCGCGGAACACGATGCGCGCGTGCGACGCGCCGACCGCCTCGGCCGCGGTGACGAATTCCTGTCCCCTGATCTGCTGGGTAACGCTGCGGGAAACCACCGCGAAGCGGTCCCAGAACAGGAACCCGAGAATGGCGATCAGCGCGATCAGGGAGCCGCCGAACACCGAGACCAGGGAAAGCGCGATCAGGATGCCCGGAAGCGCAAGCTTGACATTGATCAGGTACATCACGAAGGCATCGACGCGGCCTCCGAAATAGCCGCCGATTATTCCTATCGTCGATCCCACCACGCCGGAAATGATGGCGGCGCCGAACCCGATCATGAGGGAAATCCGCGCGCCGAACAAAATGCGCGTCAGGTAGTCCCGGCCGAGCGAGTCGGTGCCGAGCGGATGCGCCCAGCTTCCGCCCTTTCCCCAGATGGGGTTGAGCAGCCGGGCGTCCAGGTTCTGCGTAAAGGGATCGGACGGCGCGACCCAAGGCGCGAAAACCGCCAGCAAGACGACGGCAAGCACGAACCCGGCCCCGGACAGGAACCCGACATGGCTCCGCGCGCGGCGCCGCATGATTTCCGCCGGCGCCGGGGCGTCGACCTGGAATTCGTCCGCGAACAATCCGCCTGCCATCGCCCGCCTAGCTCATCGTTTCGTGCTGCGGTGTGGGGTGGAATCCGGCGCCGCCGGTCCCGTGCCGTCGACCAACCCAACGCTGTCACCCCGGACTTCTTCCGGGGTCCAGCTAAACCGGGCGAAGGCGGTGCGGGCGGCCCTGGACTTCGGAACAAGTCCGGGGTGACAATCGGAGGGAAAGACACGGCGCAGGCTGCACCGAACCGCTCCGCGATGGGAGAAACGTCTGTGGCCCTGCCACTGTCGTGTGTTCGTCATCTACCGCCGCGACTCCTTGCGAGAGATCCTGCCTATCCGAGCCTTATTCGAGGATCGAGGCGGGCGTTGATCAGGTCCGATGCCAAGGTGAGCACGATATAGGCGAGGGACACGAAGACGAGGATCGACTGCACGACCGGGAAGTCGCTGCGCAGGATCGATTCATAGGCCAGCAGGCCGATACCGTTGAGCGCGAAGACGGTCTCGACGATCACCGACCCGCCAAGCAGGAAGCCCAGCGAAACGGCGGAAAGGGAGACCACCGGAAGGATCGCGTTCCGGAGTGCGTGCTTGAAGAAGATCGCCCCCGGGCCGAGCCCCTTGGCGCGCGCGGTGCGGATGAAGTCGGCTTCCAGCACCTCCAGCATTCCGGTCCGGGTGAGCCGCATCAGCGCCGGCATCACCGCCGTGCCAAGCGCGACGGTCGGCAGGATGAAATGGGCGAAGCTGGACGAGCCCGAAATCGGCAGCCACCGCAACACCACGCCGAACAGGTAGATCAGAATCAGCCCGAACCAGAAATTCGGGATCGCCTGCCCGAACACCGCGACGCCGAGCGCTGCCCGGTCGATCGACGTGTTGGCCCTGATCGCCGCCAGCACCCCGAGCGGAATGGCGATCGCCAGCGCCAGTACGAGGGAATAGAGCGCGAGCAGGATCGTCACCTCGACCCGTTCGAGGATCAGGTCCATCACCGGCTCGTTGGTGAACAGCGACTGCCCCAGATCGCCGCCGAGCGCGTTCCCGGCCCAGGTCAGGTACTGTTCGTGCAGCGGCCTGTCGAGGCCGTAAAGCGCCGCGATCTCGGCGACCTCGGCGGGCGTCGCGTCCTCGCCGGCGAGGTCCGCCGCCAGGTCGCCGGACACGCGCAGAAGCGCGAACCCGATGATCGACACGGTGATCGCCACCAGCACCGCCACGCCCAGCCTCTGTACGAAGAAACGTCCCACCTTCGGCTCTCCGCCTAGCAGTGGCCCTCACACATCGAGCTTGAAGACGCGGCGGGCGTTGTCCGCGAGAATCTTTTCCTTGTCCGGGTCCGACAGCCAGTCGAACCCCTTGATGTGGTACGCGACATCGTCCATGTGCCGCCCGGTATCGGGGTTGACGGACGAACCGACGCCGGGGCATTCCGCGCCGAACAGGCACCGATCGACACCCGCGACCCGGATCAGCAATTCGATCGCGTCGGGCGTATAGAGGACCGTGTCGTAGTAGAGCCGCCGCATGCGCTGGCTGAAGCGTTCGGCCCCTTCGCGGCGCAGCGTGCCGGATTCGAAGCGACCGAGCTGATAGGGGATCGCCCCGCCGCCGTGGCTGACGACGATCTTGAGGTCGGGGAAATCGTCGAGGACCTGGGAGTTGACCAGCCCGTAGACGGCTGTCGTCTCCTCGTTGATGAAGCGGAGCGAATAGGGTTCCCGTTCGGAGCGCGACCCTGTGCCGTGGATATGCGCCGGGACGTCGAGCTCGCACAGTTTCTCGTAGAGCGGATACCAGTAGCGGTCGCCGAGCGCCGGCGGATGGACCCCGGTGTTCTCGTAGGGGTCGGGATTGAGCAGGCAGCCCTTGAAGCCGAGCTCCGACACGCAGCGCTCCAGTTCCCGGATCGCCATGTCGAGCGGCTCGCCGCAGGGTTGGGGAAGGCCGCCGATGCCGATGAACCGGTCCGGGTAGAGCCCGGTCTCCCGGTGAATCATGTTGTTGCATTCCTCGTGGAACCACTGGACGAGCTTCGCGGGCTTCTCGGAATGCATCAGCTGGAAGGGACGCGGGGAGACGAGTTGCATGTCGGTCCCCAGCGCGTCGAGATAGTCCATGTGGCTGTGGCCGGAGCCCGGAAAATGCTTCTTCTCGACGGCTTCGCGGATGTCGTCGTCGCTGACATTGACCCGGCCGCGCCCGTGCGAGCCGCGATGCGAGATCAGCGTCGCCTTGTAGGCCCACAACTCGGCGGGCGCGCTTACATGGGCGTGGCAATCGATGATCATGTTCCCCTCCCCCCTTCCGCGTTATCCGCGGCGAGCGCCGGTACTATAGGGGAGTTGCGGCCGCGCCCAAATTTGCGCGGCCGTTCAGGGTGAAGGTCAGGTGGCTCGCTCGCCGACTCCTCCCTGCCTTCTCCCCTCCCGCTTGCGGGAGGGGTCGGGGGAGGGCGGCGCCGGGCCGGATTCTCCTTCAATCCACGAGTTCGTCGACGTTCTGACCGCGTTCGATCATGTAGGTCTGCTGGACGAATTCGACGCGCTTGTCGTCCGACTCCGCCATCAGCACGGTGAGCCCGTCCTCCTGGAGCTGGCGGATCGTCTCGCCGAGCTTGTCTCCCAGCCCGGGCGACAGGCCCTCGAACGGCTCGTCCAGCAGCAGGAGCTTCGTGCCGCTCATCAGCGAGCGGGCAAGCGCCGCCATCTTCTGCTGCCCGCCGCTCAGCATCGTTGCACGACGGCTCACCATCGGCACGAGGTCGGGCATTCGGTCGTAGATGTAGCGCAGCCGCTCCTCGGCGTTCTCCATCTTGGCCGCCCAGGCCGGCAGCAGGATGTTGTCCTCGACCGTCAGCGAGCCGATCAGGCGGCGATCCTCGGGCATGTAGCCGATGCCGCGCTGGGCCCGCATATGGCCCGGCACCTCGAGAAGGTTCTCGCCGTCGAGCTCGATGTCGCCGCCCACCACCGGCACGAGGCCCATGATGCTCTTGAGCGTCGTCGTCTTGCCGGCGCCGTTGCGGCCCACCAACGCGACCATTTCGCCCTCGGGTATGTCGAGGCTGATCCCGCGCAGGATCACGAAGGTCTTGATGGTGACCTTGATCTCGCCGAGCTTCAGCATGTCACTCATGCCCCAGCACGGCGCGCCTGACCTCGGGCTGGGCCAGCACGCTCTCCGGCTCGCCGTCGGCGACCACCCGGCCGGTATCGAAGACCAGGACCCGCTTCCCGTAGCGCTGGACGACATCCATGTCGTGCTCGACGAAGATCGTCGTGATATCGCCCTCCCGCAATACGGCCACCAGCGTGTCCATGACCTGGAACTTGTCCTCGATGCTGACCCCGCTGGTCGGCTCGTCCATCACCAGCAGCGTCGGTTTGAGCGCGAACGAAAGCGCGATGTCGAGCAGCTTGCGCCCGCCCTCGGGAAGCTCGCCCACCGGCCGGTTTGCATAGGACTCGAGGCCGAACCGCTCGAGAATTTCCCACGCCTCCGTCTGCCAGGGATCGCGGTAGAGCGGCCTCCAGAACCCGCTCGATTCGCCCGCGGTGGCGGCGAGCGAGAGCAGGACGCCCTCGAAAACCGTCATGTTGGTGTAGAGCTGCGGGATCTGGAAGGAGCGCGCGACGCCGCGCTTGGCCAGCTCTCGCGGCGCGAGATCGGTGGTGTCCTGCCCCATCACCATGATGCGCCCGCTCTCCGGCTTGAGGTAGCCGGTGATCAGGTTGAGGAAGGTCGTCTTGCCGGACCCGTTGGCGCCGACGATCCCGACCAACTCGCCGTTATCGACCTCGATGTTCAGGTCGTCGGCGGCGACCACCGCGCCGAATGTGCGGTTGATCGCGACGGTCTGGAGAATGGGCGTCGATTCAGTGATGGTCGCCCCCCCTGTCCTTGCCGGTGATCCGGGCCTCGATCCGCTGATAGATCGCCCACAGCCCGCCCGGCTGGAACAGGATGATCAGCAGCATGATGATGCCCATCATCATCTGCCAGGCGAGCGGGAAGTACTTGGACGCGTAGGTCTGGAGGAATTCGAAGACCAGCGCGCCCAGCATGGGCCCGGGCACGCCGCCGAACCCGCCGAGCAGCGCGACGAAGACGAATTCGCCCGACTGGATCCAGAAGGCGTCCTCCGGGACGATGTGGCCGATGGTGAATGCCGCCATCACGCCCGCCACCCCGCCCAGCGTGCCGGCGAGGAGATAGGTCCGGTAGACGACCTGGCGGACCGCGACGCCGGAATATTCGATGCGGATCTCGTTGTCGTACATCGCGCGCAGGAAATACCCGGCCGGCGAGGCCATGAAACGGTAGACCACGAGCGTCACGATACCGACCATCGTAAGGGCGAAATAGTAGTAGCCGTAGCTGTCGCTCGGCAGGGTGATCCCGGCGAGCGTCGCGGTGCCGATCGCCAGCCCGTCGGTGCCGCCGGTGATCCAGTACAACTTGAGCAGGGCGCCGAAAAGCATCATCGAAAACGCGAGGTTCAGCATCGCGAAGAAGACCTCGCGGTAGCGCGCCATGACGATCCCGACCAGCGCGGCCATGATGAAACCCGCGAGCGCGCCGAGCGGAATCAGGAAGAGCAACTCCCGGACGCCGAGCCACTTGATGCAGAAGCCGACCGCATAGGCGCCGGTCGCGTAGTAGAGCGCGTGGCCGAAGGTGAGCAACCCGCCGCGCAGCAGGACCGAAACCCCCATGACGGCGATGAACATGAACATCGCCTTGGTCAGAACGAACAAGATCCAGCCCGGCAGAAACGGCGGCACCAGGATCAGCAACGCCGCCGCGACGACGCCGGCGCGCGGCAGGGCTCTCCAGTCCATCCAGTTCATCATATCCTTCGGAGCTCCGCTTCGCCGAAGAGTCCTTCGGGCCGGATCACCAGTACCAGGATCATGATCAGATAGACCACCATGAGCTCGACCTCGGGGGCGAGATGGATCGCGAGAGCCCGCGCGAAGCTCACGATGACCGCGCCGACCGCCGCGCCCTCGATGCTGCCCATCCCGCCGATGGCGATGACCGCGAAGGCAAGCACGACGACCTCGAGCGCGAATTGCGGGACGACGGCGATCTTGGGCGCGACGAACGCGCCTCCGAGCGCCGCGGCCAGCGCTCCCACCGTGAAGGCCACCGTGAAGACCAGGTTGACGTTGATGCCGATGGCCTGGCTGACCTCGCGGTCGTGAATCACCGCGATGACGAGCTTGCCGAACCGGGTCGCGCGCACCATCCACACCAGCGCCCCGCCGAAAACCACCGAGACCCCGACCAGGACGAAGTCGTACCAGGGATAGATGATCCCGCCGACCTTGAACCTGCCGAGCATCGAATAGGGCTCCGAGATGAACAGCGGCTCCATCCCCCAGATCAGCTTCATGCTGTCATCCAGGATCAGAAGGATCGAGAAAGTAAGCAGCAGCTGGATATGCATGTCGCTGCCGTAGATCCGGCGCAACAGCAGTCGTTCGATGATCGGCCCGGCCAGGAAGCCGATGATCACGGCGCCCAGCAGCAGCATCAGATAGGTCAGCACCGGCGGCAGGTCGGCGTCAAGCACCAGGAGCGCGAGCCAGGTGCCCATATAGGCGCCGAGGGCATAGATGCCGCCATGCGAGACGTTGAGGATCCGCATGACGCCGAAGACGACGGTCAACCCGACCGACAGCAGGAACAGCGTCGCCGCATAGTTGATCGCGTCGAAGACGATGATCGTGAGAAGGTTCATTCCGCGCCCGACCCCTGCCGCCTGTCCCGGAACGGCCGTCCGAACCGGGCCGCGAGGGGGGCGTTACCCCCCTCGCGCTTTGGTTCGGTTGGCCCCGAAACGGCCGGCTACTTGATGCTCCGCACCCAGTCGAGGGTCTTGGTGCCGAGCGGCGGGTTGATGTCCTCCGCCTTGTGGTGGACGATGTTCTCGAGGACCGCGAAACCGTATTTCTTCGAGAACTTGGTCACCCCGACCAGCCCGCCATGCACCGCCTGGTGATCGGGCCGCATGGTGATGGTGCCGCTCGGCGTCTCCCAGCTCAGGTTCTCGAAGGCCTTGATCACCTCCTCGGTGGTGGGCCACCGCCCCGCCATCTCGATCGCCTTCTCGTAGGCGCCTTTCAACCCGGACCACGCCTGGTAGGTGCGATAGGCCGGGTAGTCGGGATAGCGCTTGTTGTGCGCGTAGACCGCGGCGACGAAATCCTGATGTGCCTTGCTCCCCTTGAGGGCGAAGAACCCGGCGGTCGCACGCGGCGCCGCGACCACGCCGTCGGGCATCGACTTGCCGACGTTCTGCAGCACCTGCTCCCCGGTCGAGAGCAGCACCAGGCTCTGGTCGAACAGCCCGCGCGGCCGCGCCTGCTTGATGAAGGTGATCAGCCCGCCGCCCCAGAAGCTGGAGTGGACGACGTCGGGGCGCGACGCCAGAAGGCGGGAAATTTCGGCCGAGTATTCGCCGGCCTGGAACTTGGTCCAGAGCTCCGCGACCACCTTGACGTCGGGCTTGAGGCGCTGCATCGCGATCTTGAACGCCTCCCAGGAATCGCGGCCCCAGGCATAGTCCTCGTTGGCGCCGGCGATGGTCTTGATGTTCGGATTGACCGAGAGCGCGTAGCGCGCCAGCGAGACGCTGTCGCCGGCCTGGTTGGAAGCCGTCCGGAAGACGTATTTGAGCTTGTTGTCCTCGGTCAGGCGGTGGGTGCCGCAGACATGCACCACGGTGAGCACCTTGAGCTCCTCGGCCACCGGCGCGATGGCCAGGCAGTTGCCGCTCGAGGTGTAACCGACAACGGCGTCCACCTTCTCGTCGAGGACCAGGCGCCGCAGCTCCGAGACCTGCTTCTTCGGGCCTCCGCCCTCGTCGACCAGCACCAGGTCGATCGGAACGCCGCCGATGCCGCCTTCCTTGTTCCACTTGGCGACCAGCCACTCGGACGTGCCCTTGCCGGACACGCCGAACACCGCCGCGCCGCCCGAGAAGAAGTCGACGAACGCCACCTTGAGCGCCTTGGGCGCCCCCTTCGGCGGGGCCGCGGCCGCGCCGAACGCCATCGCCCCGGCGGCGAGCGCGCCGAGGACGAACGCGGGAATCCTGAATTTCGAAATTTGCCGCATGACGGACCTCCCTTTCCGTAGGGCTCCGCGCGACCGTAATTCACCGTTATTCGCGGCCGTTCGCGGACGGTTTATCGAAAACCGACTGAAACGGTAGCACAAAGGAATCCCGATCGAAAGCGCCCGGAAGCAGGCCGCCCGGCGGCAACCGGATCAGTGCGGGACGATGCTGCCGCGCTCGATGACGTAGGTATCGTCCAGAAGGGGAGCGATGTGAACGTCGTTCGATTCCGCGACCAGCACCGACTCGCCCTCTTCCTTGAGACTGGCGAGAATTTCGACCATCCGCTGGGCGAAAACCGGCGCGATACCCTCGCTGGGCTCGTCGAGCAGCAGCAGTTTGGTGCCGCACATTATGGCGCGGGCGAAGGCGACGAATTTCTGCTGCCCGCCGGACAGCGTCGTCGCGCCGCGATTGCGGAACTCCTCGACCTCGGGCATCAGCCCGTAGATCCACTGCAACCGCTCTTCCGCGCCCTCCGACCTGGTCGACCAGACCGGCAGCATGATGTTCTCTTCCGCCGTCAACTCGGGCACCAGGCGGCGATCCTCCGGCATGAATCCGATCCCGAGATGGGCGCGGCGGAAGGCGTGCGAGTTGCCGAGGTCGAGATGCTCGAACTCGATCGATCCCTTCTGCAGCTTGAGCGCGCCCATGATCGCGCGCATCACCGTCGTCTTGCCGGCGCCGTTGCGGCCGATCAGTCCGCACATTGCGCCGGGTGGCACTTCGAGAGTCACCCCCCGTAGAATCTCGGTGGCGCCGATGCTGACGTCGACGTCCTTGACGGTGAGCATCAGCCGGCCTCCCCTTCGCTCGCCCCGTTCTCGGAGCGCGCCCGGTGGTATTCCTTGCCGATGACGAATTCCTGCACCAGCGGATCGACCATCGCCTGTTCGGTCGGCGCGTCGCAGATGATCTCGCCCTGGGAGAAGGCGAGCACCCGGGAGACGTAGCGCTCGACGATCTCCATGTCGTGCTCGATGAACAGGACCGTCGTCTCCTCCTCCTTCAGCGCCTGCATCAGGATGTCCATGATGCCGAACTTCTCCTCGGCGCTGATGCCGCTGGTCGGCTCGTCGAGCATCAGAAGCTTCGGCTTGCGCACGGTCGCCATCGCGATGTCGAGCAGCTTGCGCACGCCCTGCGGCAGGGCCGATGCCGCGACGTCGCGGTAATCGGCGATCTGGTAGCGGACCATGTGCGCGTCGACCCGGCCCGCCCGGTCGCCGCGCATCAGCGCGCCCAAGAGGCCCAGCCCGTCTCGCTCGGCGATGCCGAAGGAGATCATCAGGTTGTCGAACACCGATTCCGACAGGAAGACCTGCGGGACCTGGAACGAGCGGCACAAACCGAGCCGGGTGATGGCGCGTACCGAACGCCCGCGGATGTCCCGCCCCATGAACTCGATCCTGCCCTCGCTCGGCGGCAGGTAGCCAGTGACCATGTTGACGAAGGTGGTCTTGCCTGCACCGTTGGCGCCGATCACGCCGATGGTCTCGCCTTCCTCGATGACGACGTTTATGTCGTGGGCCGCGACGACGGCGCCGAAGCTCTTCTCGAGACCCTGCACGTTCAGTACGACAGACATCGGCCCTACGCCTTCTCTTGTTCGGCTGGCGCTTCGAGGCGGTTGCGCTCCGCGCGCTTCTTGTTCCAGCGATCGACCAGGGACCACAGCCCGTTGGGCAGGAACATGATGATCAGCAGCAACGTCCCGCCCATGATGAGCTGCCAGATGCCGGGGAACTGCTCGAACGCGTAGGTGCGGATCAGCTCATAGAGCAGCGCGCCGATGAACGGCGCGCCGACATTCCCGGTGCCGCTGAGGATCGCGATGAACACGAAGTCGCCGGAAATCGGCCAATAGGCCATCGAGTCGGGATCGACATGGCCGATGGTCATCGCGGCAATGGCGCCGCCGAATCCGCCCACCAGGCCTGAGATCGTGTACTTGACGTGGATCGCCCGCTCCGCGGAATAGCCGAGATATTCGAGGCGGATTTCGTTCTCCCGAACAGCCGTCGTCATGTAGCCGAGCGTCGAGCGGAGATAGTGATGCACCGCCATCGCGACGCCCCAGGTCAGCACCGCGGCGAAGAAGAACAGCGTGGTCTTGTTCGCGGCGCCCTCCGGCGCGTACCAGAGATAGGTCGTCCGTTCGAGGCTGATGCCGTCGGTCGAACCCAGGCTCTCCAGCTTTGCGAGCACGCCGTAAAGGATCATCGAGAAGGCGAGGTTCAGGAGCGCGAAGAAGATGCCCCGGTAGCGCCTGAGCAGGAAGCCGAGGATCCAGGCGAACCCGCCCGCCACGACGACACCGCAGGCGATGGTGAAGAACGCGTCGGTGATTCCGAGATACTTGACGATCAGGGCCACCGTGTAGGCGCCGAAACCGTAAAACAGCGCGTGGCCGAAGGAAATCAGCCCGCAGCGCCACAGCACCAGCAGGCCGAGCGCCACCGAACCGCGCGCAAGCGAGAGCAGCAGGATCGCCCGGAACCACTCCGGTATGAAAAAGTTGACGACGATCAGCAGGGCCAGACCGATGGTCAGCGCCCAAGTCGTCTGGTCCATGTATTTCGTCATATCTTCCTCGGCCTGGCGGGGGCGAACAGACCCTGGGGCCGGACGATCAGGACGATCGCCATGATCATGTAGATGACGAACAGTTCCAGCACCGGCTCCAGATGGACCGCCGCGGCGCGGGCGATGCCAACCACCACGGAACCGATCAGGGCGCCGGGGATCGACCCCATGCCGCCGATCACCACGACCGCGAAGGCGAGCACGATGACCTCCACCCCGATTCCCGGCTGAACCGAGATCGCGGGTGCCTGATAGGCGCCGCCGAGAGCGCCGAGGAACGAGCCCACCATGAAGGTGAGCAGGAAGATCATGGTGACGTTGATCCCCATCGCCTGAGACAGCTCGCGGTCGTAGATCACCGCCAAAAGCATCTTGCCGAAGGTGGTCCGCCTCAGCCCGTACCAAAGCACGGCGGCGACCAGCGCCGACAGCGCGATCATTGACAGGTTGTAGTTGTCGAAGGGAAGTTCGGCGATATCGGTTTGGCCGAGCAGCGCCAGCGGCTCGGCCGCGATATAGGGGTTCGTCCCCCAGATCAGCAGCAGCACGTCCTCGAGGATCAGGAACGCAGCGAAGGTCGCCAGCACGATGATGTGCTCGTCCTCGGCGTAGAGGAACTGGAGCAGCCCGCGCTCGATGATGATCCCGAAGACGATTCCGAGAAAGATCGCGGTCAGCGCCATGATGACGAAGGCGCCGGCTCCGGGCCAGCCGGTCTCGGCGTAGACGATGAGAATCGTCGCGCACAGATAGGCGCCGAAGGCATATAGCGATCCGTGCGTGACGTTGAGGATCTTCTGAACGCCGCAGATCACCGTCAGCCCGACGGAAACCATGAACAGGTAGGAGGCGTAGACCAATCCGTCGATCAGGATGATGAGTAGGAGTTCGGTGTCCAACGGTCTGACCCCGTTAGCGGAAGCGCGGTTCCGGCAAATCGTGTGCGTACAGGCGAACGAGGGTCCGGGCGCCGATCGTCGGCGCCCGGACCGTTCGTTGCCTGATTGGGACTAGGGCGTGGTCAGCCGCACTTCGCGCCTTTCATCCCGCCTTCGAGCCATGGGACGGACTCCACGCCGTCGGGCGGATTCACGCAATCGGGCTGGAAGACGACCACGTCCTTGACCACCATTTCGCCCTTTTTCTCGTCCCAGACGGTGACGCCCCAGCGATCCTCGGTGACCGCCTGATGCCCGTCGCTCAGCGCCATCCTCACCGTGCCGGCGAGCGACGTGTAGGTCGCGCCTTCAAGCGCCTTGATCACCTGGTCCGTGGTCGGGAACTTGCCGCCATTGTCCTTCATTGCCTTGTCATAGGCGTATTTGGCCCCGAGGATGCCCTGTGCGTACTGGTAGGTAGGCTGCGCCGGCGGATAACCGTAGGTCTTGCGGTATTCCTTCTGGAACCAGTTGTTGAGCGGCGTGTCGATGCCGACCGCGTACATCCCATAGGGCCCCCGCGTGCCGATGATCTGGCCTTCCGGGAACTTCCTGCCGAGCCGGTAGGCGACCGTCTCGCCGACCGTGAGGATGAACGTCTTGCGCTTGAACAGTCCGCGCGCGTTGGCCTGGGCGATGAACGCTTCGAGATCGCCGCCCCAGAAGCTGGAATGAACCACCTTCGGCTTCGCCCGGAGCAGCGCCGAGATCTCGGAGCCGTACTGGCCGGAGAACAGCTTGGGGAACTGCTGCTTCCCCTGATCGGCGATCAGAAAGATTTGGTCACCCGGTTGGGCCATTGATTACAATGGGTTGCGCAGACAACCCGCCCCGAGGGGCGTCACCAACCGGGTGAAGATCATGGTCCCTTGTTATCGCTCTCCGATCAAGCTCGAAGTGACGCGGGATGGTACGGCCGCGACGGCGCGCGGCGGTCTGGTGCTGCTGTTCGAGGTTCTGGCGTCGCGGCGCATCCTGGCCGGGCTGCCGCGCTGCGGCGGCAGCCCGTCGCAGGGCTGGAGCGACGGCCAGATGATGCTGGCGGTGCTGGTTCTCAACGTTGCCGGCTTCGACCGGGTGTCGGACATCGAGCATCTGGAGGCCGATACGGGTCTTTGCGCTCTGGTCAGGCGGTTCGAGCCGAAGCTGTTGGGTCTGTCGAGGGGTGCGGTCGCGCGGCGGTTCCGGGGCGGTCGCGAGCGCTGCTTTCCCTCGGCGCGTTCGCTGCGCGACTGGCTCGACCGTTTCCATGT
This sequence comes from Alphaproteobacteria bacterium, assembly GCA_965202835.1. Lineage (GTDB taxonomy): Bacteria > Pseudomonadota > Alphaproteobacteria > MPNO01 > MPNO01 > MPNO01. The sequence goes on from CBDBCA010000006.1 coordinate 1,760,114, forward strand.
CGCTGGGGTGCACGATGTCGAGAGGGAGAAGGGCACGGCGTTCATCCCGCCGCACACGGAACGCCACGAGTTGTTCCGGGCGGTCGCCCGCCGCCTTGTGGCCGAAGGGGTACGGGAGGCCGTCGCGGCGTCGGTGACCATCGACCTCGACGCGACGATCATCGCGTCCGGCAAGCGCGAGTGTCTGTATACCTACCGTGCCGCGGAGAGGCTGGTTCCGGGCGAGCGGGGCTACCAGCCGCTGGTCGCGTTCTGCCCCGAGATCGGGATGGCGCCGTGGCTGGAGAGCCGCGACGGCAACGTGCCGGCGGCGCTGGACAACCGGCGGGCGCTCGAGGAGGCGCTGTTGCAGCTTCCCGGCGCCGTGCGCCAGGTCACCCTCCGCACCGATGGGGCGGGCTACCAGGAGGATGTGATCCGCGCCTGCAACGACCCCGCCTTCCGCCGGGCGGAGACGCGGCGCTTCGGCACGGTGGGGCTGATCTGCGGCGCCACCCGTTCGGAGCCGCTGATGGCGGAGGTGGCGCGGCTCGCCGACGACGCCTGGCGCCCGGCGAAGGGGCCGGTGGAGACGCCGGACGCCGGGCCGGCGTCGGACAGTGTGGCGCTTGAATGCGCCGAACTGCCCTACGTCCCCGCGACAACCAACGGACTGAAGCCGCGCCATGTGATCCGCTACGTCGTCACCCGGCGCGCCCTTCCCGGGGCGCTGGGCCTGGACGAGGGCGACCTCCCGGCCGCCGATGGCAGGCCCGCCTACAGGATCAGGGCCTACATGACCAACTTCCCGGCCCCCGACGCGATCCGGGCGGAAAAGGCGAACGGCCTGAGGGTGCTGGACGCCGCCGAGGTCGTGGCCGCGGCCCACGAGCGCTGCGGACGCGGCGAGGAGGTGCACGCGGTGCTCAAGTCCGACCTCGCCGCCGGGACGATGCCGTCGGGGCGGTTCGGGGCCAACGCCGCCTGGCTGTGGCTCGCGGCGCTGGCGCTGAATGCGATGGCGCTGGTGCGCCGCGCCGCCTACGGCCCCGAGTGGCGCTGGGTGCGGATGAAGCGCATCCGCGCGATATGGATCCACCTCGTCGCCCGCGTCGCGCGTCACGGGCGCCGGGTCACCCTCGTGCTCGGCGGCGCCGGCGCCCATCTCCTGGCGGCGCGCCGGCGGATCCACCTCGCCATGCCGCCGCCGGCATCCGCGCCCGGCTGACCCCGGCGCGACAGTTCGACGCGACAAGGCGGACCCGGCACGGCACCGGAGGGCGTTGCGCGCGCCCAACGCGCCGGTGAAGACCCAACCATCACGAAGAGGCCGCCGGCCCCGCTCCGTTGCCGCGTCAAGCTCACGCCGGCAGCCCAAATCGACGACCCGGCATGACCGGACGGCCCTGCCGATGGCCGAAATCGCGCCGACAGAAAATCAGCTCGCCGATCAGGGGCTTCTTGGCGGCCTTGACGTCCGGCGCCACGATCTTCATCGCGAGGCTGAAGTCGCGCCACGAATCCTGACCCCACGCATAGTTCTGATTGAGCCCGATAAAGCCGTCCTTGAGCAATTCCGGGTGCTTCATGGAGATATAGCGCGCCGCGCCCGTGTTGTTGCCCGTACCGTGGCTCATGGTGCGGAACAGGTATTTCGGCTTCTTCACCAGCTCCTCGAAAACCCGCGGCGTTCCGCAGACCGTCATCAGGGTGAGAACCTTGACCTCTTCCGCGACACGGGCCACCGCCGCGCAGGTGCCGGACGAGATATAGCCGACCACCAGATCGACGCCGTCCTTCTGCACCTTGTTACGCAGCTCGGTCACCTGCTTGGTCCCGCCGCCCGCCTCGTCGTAGATCAGCGGCTCGATCTTGCGACCGGCAAGGCCGACACTGTTGTAAGGTGCCGGAAGCTCGCCGTTGTTGATCCCGCGGATGATGAGCTCGACGCCCTCCTTCGCCGGAATACCGAAGGCCGGAGCGCCGGCACCGGTCAGGAATGTGGGGACGCCCATCTTGACGGTCTGTGCGGTCGCGGCGCCGGCAACCAGTGCCACCCCCGCCACGGTCGCGAGCAAGACCGCAGTTCTCCCCTGTCCATGCTTCATGAAAACCTCCCGCATGTTCATTGGAATCGGTCGAAGAGGCCGTAAACTGCCAGCCCGGCCGCACTCATGCAAGCCGCGCGGCGGCAAAATTACGCGGGAGCGGTCGCGCCCGCCGCTCATCGCATTCTTCCGCCATTCGGTGGAATACACCACAGCGATCTGTCCGATTTTCCGCGGCCATCTCGGTCGTCGTCGTATTCCGCGGCGACGATCTACTGCTGATCAGGCGCGCCAAGCCTCCAGTGTCGGAGAACCGGAGGATTCCCGTCGAAGCGCGGAAGATCAGCCAGTCTCCGGCTGCGGGGCAGTCCGCATATGGTTCGAACTCCGGGTCGCCCGGGAACGGGGCCGCGCGGCCCCGTTCCCCAAGATCGGGTACGCTATTTCTTCACGTTGACGTATTTGCCGCCGACCACCTTGAGTATGGCGCTCGCACCCGAGCCGTCGCCCACCTCGTTCATGGTCGTCTCGCCGGAAATGCCGTTATAGCCCTTCAACTCGGCCCAGCCCTTGCGGATGCGGTCCCGATCGGCGTCGAGATCGCCGGGCTTGTTGGTGACCCCCTGCCCCTCCATGATCATCTTGAGGATGTGCGTGGAGTCGTAGGAGCGAGGACCGCCATAGGGTGGCTTCTTACCCTTGTTTACGGCCTGAATCTTCTTCACATAGGCTTGCACGGCCTCGCGCGGGTCGTCGATCCAGGCGGCTGTCGACATGTAGCTGCCCTCGGTCGCCTTGCCGCCTAGCTGGATGAATCCCGGCGCGCCCGCGCAAGCGCCGCCGACGAAGGGCGCGTTCAGTCCCTGCTTGCGCGCCTCCTTGGCGATCCCGGCAGCCTGCTGGTAGCAAGAACCCAGCGCGATTCCATCGGGGTTGAGCGCCTTGGCCTTGGTGATCTGCGCCGAGAAATCGGTGTCCTTGGTCCGGTAGGTCAGCATGCCGAGCTGCTTGACACCGTATTTCTTCAGCAACACCGGAAGGATCTTGGCGCCTTCTGCCTTGGAGACCGCGTCTTCCAGGTCATGGATGATCACGGCGGATTTGATCTTGTACGCGTCGACCCACGCCTTCACGACCGGGTCGAGCTGCTTGTCGCTCGTCAGCGTGTTCCTGAAGGCCCAGGAACTCATCGCCGAAAGCCCGGGCTTGGACGAGCAGTACGAGATCATCGACACCTTGTAGCGGTCGAGCTGGGGCGCCAGGATTTCGTAAATCGAACTGAAGCAGGGTCCGAACACCGCGAGTACCTTGTCGCGGGTCACCAGTTTCTTGAAGCCCTTGATGCCCTCGGACTCCTTCGACTGGGTGTCCCAGAAGATAACCTTCAACGGAACGCCGCCGATGCCACCCGCGGCGTTGATCTCGTCCTGGGCGATCTTGATCGACTCACGCGCCGTGTAGCCCCACTCGGCCCCCTTGCCGGTTATCGGCACCAGGGCGCCGACCTTCACCGACCGTCCCGAGAGCTTCGCTGCCTCGGGCATCGCCGAGAACGCCACCAGCGCTGCTGCGCCCGCAGCGGTCGCCAGAAATGACTTGTTTCCGATCATCGAGAACCTCCCTTGGATTTCCTGCAAGAATAGTCGCGTTCGGCGACATCAGGTAGCCCCGGTTTCGGCGGAGGCGCCATGCTTCTGTACCGTCAACGATCCGGCCTCCGCGTCGGCGCTCTTCCCCAGATAGGTATTCTGAACCCCCGGGTCGTTCAGGAGGTCGACGCCCGAGCCCTCAAGAGCGATCCGCCCCCGCTCCAGCACGTAACCTCGATCGGCGAGTTGGAGGGCACGCCGGGCATTTTGCTCGACGAGGAAGATCGTATTCCCCTCGAGCCGAAGATCCCGCAGCGTACGGAATATCTGGGTTACGATCATCGGCGCCAGTCCGAGCGACGGCTCGTCCAGCAGCAACAACCTCGGCCTCGCCATCAGCGCCCGACCGATCGCAAGCATCTGCTGTTCGCCGCCGCTCAACGTCCCGGCCAGCTGGGCTTGCCGTTCGTGAAGCGCCGGGAATTTCTCCAGGATCTGGCTTATGTCCGCGTCGATTTCTCCGTCCCGCCTCGTATGGGCACCCATCTTGAGGTTTTCGAGCACCGTCATACGCTTGAGGATCGCCCGCCCCTCCGCGACCTGACAAATCCCCATCTCGACTGTTCTGTGGGCCGGAATTCGAACGATGTCGCGGCCCTCGAAAAGTATGCGTCCAGCGCTCGGGCGGATCAGCCCGGAAATGGTCTTCAGCAGTGTCGTCTTTCCGGCGCCATTGGCGCCGATAAGCGCGACGATCTCGCCGCGCTCGATGGTTAGCGCCACCCCGTGCAGCACCCGGATCTGACCGTAACCGGCGCGGAGATCGTCGACCTCGAGAATGGTCACAGCGTCTCCTCTTCGCCGAGATAGGCCTCGATCACCGCCCTGTCGCGCTGCACTTCGGACGGACGGCCTTCGGCGATCTTGTCGCCGAAATTGAGCACCGTGATCCAGTCCGAAATCCCCATCACCAGATTCATGTCGTGTTCGACCAGGACGACGGTGACGCCCCGGTCTCGCACCCTGCAGATCAGCGCGTCGAGATCCTCGGTCTCGCGGATGTTCATCCCGGCCGCCGGCTCGTCGAGCAGCAGGAGGCGGGGCTCCATCGCCAAAGCTCGGCCCAGCTCCAGGAGCCGTTGCTCTCCGTAGGGCAGATCAGTCGCCATGGCGTGGCGCTTGCCGGCAAGTCCGACGAATTCGAGGGTTTCCAGCGCCCGCCGGCGCATCTCCGTCTCTTCCCGGGCCTCGCCGAACGGGCGGTGCAACGCCGCCTTCACAAACGATCGCCAGAGCGAGGGGTAGGTCCGCCAGTGTTCTCCCAGCATCACGTTTTCCAGCACGGTCATGTGCCCGAAGAGACGAATATTCTGAAAGGTCCTGGAGATCCCGAGCGCCGCGCGCCGATGCGGCCGCAACCGCCCGAGCGGCCGGTCGCGAAAGCGGATTTCTCCCGCGTCGGGCGCCATCACTCCGGACAGGAGGTTGAACAGGGTCGTCTTGCCGGCGCCATTGGGGCCAATCACCGCGTGGATGGTTCCCTCGCGTACCGCAATATCGACATCGCGAAGCGCGTGGAACCCGCCGAACCGCTTCGTCAGTCCGGAAGCAAGGAGACAGGGATTCTCGGCCGTCTCAGGCATTGTCCATTCGCCGCTGGACGAACTGGAACGGTCGCACCGTATTCCTGGTGATCAGGCCCTGCGGTCTCAGCACCATCATGACGATGAGAACGAGGCCGTAAACGATCAGGCGTTTCTCGTTCTCGAAGTCGAGGAATTCATAGACGGTGTCGTACAGGTAATTCCACGGCGCGTCCTCGGTCCACGAGACCGGGATCAACTCCATCGGATCCCGCAGCGCACGCAGGAATTCCGGCAACAGGGACAAAAACATCGCACCGAACAGCGGTCCCCAATAGCTGAATCCGCCGCCGACGAGTACGAACATCAGGATCTCGACGCCGACAAGGATGTTGAACGTGACCGAGTCGACATAGGTGGAGTAGTGGGCGAAGAGCGCGCCGGCAAGGCCGGCGATGAAGGCGCCCAGACCGAAGGCGAACAGCTTGATGCGCACGACATCGATGCCCATTACCTCGGCCGCGGTCTCGTCCTCATGGATGGAATCCATCGCCCGCCCAAGGCTGGAGCGCTCGAGACGGGCAAAAAACACGATGAGGACGGCGACGACGGCGTAAATCCAGACCAAGGAGTTTTCCAGGAAAGGTATGTTCTGAAAGCCCTGTGCGCCGCCGGTGTAGTCCCATGTCAGGATGATCACCTGAACGATCTCGGCGAACCCGAGCGTTAGCAACAGCAGGTAAATTCCCCTGATCCGAAGCGCCGGGAATCCGACCCCGACTCCGATGAGCCCCGCCGCGACGCCGCCGGCCAGAAGACCGAGCGGGAACGGCAGCCCGAGCTTGGCGGTAACGATACCGGCCGCATAGGCCCCCACCCCCATGAATCCGGCCTGTCCGAGAGAGATCTGACCGGTCTTGAACGGAACATAGAAGCTGAAAGCGGCGATGACGTTGATGCCGGCAAAGATCAGCACCGACCGGATGTATTCGTCGATCATCTCGCGCGCGCCACCTAGCCCGACTCGATGGTCCGCGTGCCGAACAATCCGGTGGGCCGGTAGAGCAGCAGCAGGATCAGTATCAAGAAGGTGAAGAAGTCGCGTACGCTGGTTCCGAGATAGCTCGCCGTGAGGATCTCGACCATTCCGAGCAGGATGCCGCCTACCATCGCGCCAGGCACGTTGCCCAGCCCACCGAGCAACATGACGACCAGCGCCTTGACCGCGACCTCCAAGCCCATATGGGGGGTGATGGCGCTGTTCTTGACCCCGTCCAGTACCCCGGCGATGCCGGCGAGCGCGGACGCGACGATGAAGGTGACCACGACCACGCGATTGACGTCGACGCCGAGCAGGGCGGCGGTCTCATGACTCTCCGAAGTCGCCCGGATCGCGCGGCCCATCCGGGTCCGGTCGATGAACAGCCAGAGCGCCGCCATGGACAGGAGCGCGATCACCAGAATGAAGATTTGCACCGAGCTGATGGTTAGCGGTCCGATCCGGTAGAGCACTTGTTCGATCGTCTCGGGGAACGCGACCTGCTCGCCGCCGAAGATATTGATCGCCAGGTTCTGCAGCACGATGGTAACTCCGATCGTGCTGATCAGGGGGGCCAGAGGATAGTTCTTGTCGACCGGTTGCACAGCGAACCGGGCAACGATCCAGCCGACCAGGGCGGTGATGACCATTGCGCCGGCGATCGCCACGTAGATGTTGGCGAAGGCGAACCAGAGGACGATGTGGAGGCCGACGAACGCGCCCACCATGAACACCTCGCCATGTGCGAAATGGAGCAGCCGCAATACGCCGAAGATGAGGGTGTAGCCGATCGCGACCAGTGAGTAGGACGCACCCAGCATCAACCCATTGATGAGTTGCTGGCCCAGCATCGCGTTTGCGAAGTTCCCGAAGGTCGTCTGCCAGTTGGTCTCAGCGCAGGCTATGGACTTGCGTTGGCGAAGGCAACGCGCGGGGCGTCCTGCAAGAACCGGCCTGAGTCTCGATTTCGACCGATCCGTTGTTCGGTGTAGCGGATCGGATCCAACCGCCAACTCTTCGCGAGGTCAGAGGTTTTCGGCTTGACGACCAGCGTTCGGACCGTCCCGTTCGACATCGGCTGCACGAGCCCGCTTACGCCCGCCGCCAGAATATCTCCGCCTTCGAACCCGGTCCGTAGGCGATGCTGGGCTCGGCGGTCAGGGTCATGGTGTCGCCGTCGAGGCTCACCTTCCGGCGTTGCCTGGTGCCGCGCAGATCGGAGCGGGAACTCATCTCGATGGTATGGACGTTCTCGCCCTCCAGGCACTCCAGCAGGCCGCAATAGGTCAGGTGATCGGTGCCGCCCGCGCCGTCCGGCCGCTCGACCGAGCACGACATGTGGCCGTCGGCGGCATAGAAGATGTAACCCTTCGCTTCCGTCCACGGTCTCGACACGGTGCCGTCCGCCGCCGTCAGCCGGTAATCGGCGAGCCGCCAGGTGCCGATCAGTTCCTCGCGTACCATTCCTGCGTTTCCTCCGGGTTGTGTCCTCGGCGCCCAGCCTATTCGCCCTCCCGCGCGGACGCTATATTCGTCCGCCGCAACCGGGAGAACCGTCCCATGCCCAGGATCACGCCGTGCCGGCGCGAGGAGGCCCCCGAACTGGAAGACGTTTTCGATCGTGCAGAACGCGCGCTCGGCTTCGTCCCCAACAGCTTCTTCGTCATGGCGCGTTCGCCCGGGATGCTGCGGGCGTTCTCCCGCCTGTCGCGCGAGGTGATCGGCGTCCCGGGCAAGGCGCCGCTCGGCCTGAAACGCATGCTCGCCTACATGGCGAGCCGGTCGGCCGGATGCCAGTACTGCTCCGCCCACACGGCGAGCGCCGCGGTCGACATCGACGGCGTGCCGGCGGAAAAGATCGAGGCGATCTTCGAATACGAGACCAGCCCGCTATTTTCCGAGGCCGAGCGCACCGCGCTGCGCATGGCGCAATGCGCGGGTTCGGTCCCCAACGCGGTCACCGATGAGGACATGGACTCCCTGAAACGCCATTTCGACGAGGACCAGATCGTGGAACTGGTCGGCGTCGTCTGCCTGTTCGGCTGGCTCAACCGCTGGAACGACACCATGGCGACCCCGCTCGAGGAACGGCCGATCGCGTTCGGCGAACGGCATCTCGCGCAAAGCGGCTGGGACCCCGCGAAGCACATCGACGCCTGACGCCCGTCGCGGGTCAGCCGGAGGGACGATCCTCGACGAACCATCGCGGCGGGAGCGACGAAATGGACAGCAACCGTCTCTATCCCGACCGGCCGATCGTCGGTGTCGGCGTCGTCGTTCTCCGCGGCGACGAAGTGCTGCTGATCAGGCGCGCCAAGCCTCCGGTATCGGACAACTGGAGCATCCCCGGCGGCGCGCAGGAGATCGGCGAGACCGTGCGCGAGGCGGCGCGGCGCGAGGTCGCGGAAGAGACCGGAATCGAGATCGAGATCGTCGGCCTCATCGATGTCGTCGACGGCATCACCCGCGATGACGGGGGACGGGCGAAATTTCACTACACGCTGGTCGATTTCGCGGCGCTCTGGCGTTCGGGCGAGGCGCGCGCGGCGAGCGACGCGGCGGCGACGCGCTGGGCCGGGCTCGACGAGATCGCGAAAATTCCGCTCTGGGACGAAACCCGAAGGATCATCGCGCGCGCGGCCGAAATGACCGACGGGCGCCGTTGAAGAAAGCGGCGATGAGATCCTGAACGAACCGCTACGCCGGGGACCGTCCTCAGCCCGGGCAGTCGGCGCGGTCGCAGGACCGCCCGCCTTGCGCCGGTACGAAGACGCCGCACTGGCTGCACGCGACGAGGTCCTCCGAGGACGGATCGCCGCCGCGCTCCATCTTGTCGCGTTCCGCCGACTGCTGCAGTTGCTGGTGCCGCTGGATCCAGCGAAAGCCGTACCAGACCGCGGCGATCAGCGCGCCGAGGACGAGAAGCTTGGACAGGCTGAACCCAAACATGACCCCATTTGGCGCTTCGCGGAGCGGCCGGTCAAGGAATCCTTCCGCCGCCTAGAGCCCGTAGCGCTTCCACATGGCCCACTCGTCGAGCGCGGCCAGGATTTCCGAACCGAGCGTTCCGGCGTCCATTCCCAGCGCCGGCGCGCCGTCGAGGACGCCCAGCCCGAGGCGGCGCCGCAAGCCCCGCCGAACCGCGACGGGACGGATGCGGACCCTATCGCCGAAGCGGTCTCGCAGGACGCCCCGCAGATCGCCCAGCCCGTCCACGAGGCCGAGCTCGATCGCCTTTCGGCCGGTCCAGAACTCGCCGGAGAACAGGGCCTCTTCCTCTTCCCTGAGGCGCCGGCCGCGGCGCGCGCGGACATGCGCTATGAAGCTCTCGTGCATGTCGCGCTGGACGGCACGCAGTCTTTCGACCTCCTCCGGGTTCTCCGGCCGAAACGGGTCGAGCATCCCCTTGCGCTCGCCCGCGGTATGCACGCGCCGCTCGACGCCGTGTCGCGCGATCAGGTCGGGGAAACCGAACCCGGCGGCGATCACACCTATCGAGCCCACGATGGAGTTTTCGTCGGCGAAGATCTCGTCGCCCGCGCAGGCGAGCCAGTATCCGCCCGAGGCCGCGACATCCTCGGCGAAGGCAAGCACGGGAACGCCCCGGTCGTCGGCACGGGCACGGATGCGCCTGGCAATGAGGGCGCTCTGCACCGGGGAGCCGCCGGGGGAATTGACCGAGAGCGCCACCGCGGCAAGCCGCCTGGGCGCGAAGGCGCGGTCGATCGCCTTCTCCATGTTCGCGAGCGTGATACTGCCGCTACGGACCGGTCCGACCCGCCCGACGATTCCGGCAAGGCGAAGGACGGAAACCAGAGGAGCGTCCCTGCGGCGGCGCCAGGGCAGTATCCGGCGCCGCCGAGGTGGGTCTTTCCGTGCCTTCGCGACGGAGTTCGCGCCGTTCATGCGCTATAGATAGAAGCGAACCCGGGGTTCGCCAAGCGGCGCCGGAGTCACAGTTCGAGGGCGCCGCCGTGGAGTATCCGGTCTGCCTCCGGTGTGAAGCTGCCGTCCTCCTCGTGGAGGACCAGGCCCTGGGCGATGCGAAGCGGCGCAGCCGTTCCGCGCCGCGCACGCACGATGATGCGCTTTGCAGGACTGCCGTCGCGACGGGGCCACAGCGGGAAGACCACGACCTCTCCGGCCCGGCCCTGGATCGCGGCGAGCACATCGGCGAGTCGGTCCGCCCGGTGGATCAGGGTCATCGTGCCCATGCCCCGCAGCATGCTGATGCCAAACGCGATCCAGTCTTCGAGCCTCGCCTCCCCCTCGACATGCGATGCCGCGCGGCTCGCCTCGGCCGGCGCGTGGGTGCGGCCGGCCTCGTTGAACGGCGGGTTCATCATCACCTGGTCGAAGGCACCGAGAGCGAGGCGGGACGGAAGGTTGACGAGATCTCCCATCACGATGTCGACGCGTTCGCTCATCCCGTTGAGGCGGACGTTTTCCCCCGCGATCCCGACCAGGCCACGCTGGCTTTCCAACCCGACCACGCTGCAGCCGGGCACGCGCGCAACCAGCGTCAGCGCCGCTCCGCCGACCCCGGCGCCGGGCTCCAGCACGCGATCGCCGTCTCCGCACGGAACCGCGGCGGACAGCAGGACGGTGTCGATCGATACCCTGAATCCCTGCTTGGGCTGGCGGATCTTCACCCGCCCGCCGAGCAGGCGATCCTCGGTCAACGGACCCGGGCGCTCGTCGCTTGCCATGCTCTCAGCCGGGGCTCAATTTGTGCCCCTCGCCCGCCTCGGTCACCAGCCGCCGGGCGCGGACGAGGTCGTCGTCCTCCACCATCACCCGGCGCGGGATCGCCAGCGTGGAACCTTCGAGGACGCTGGTGTGGGTATCGAGGAGAATGGGTTCGATCCCCTCGGCGCGCAGGAACGCATCGAGCCAGGAGAGGAAGACCAGCTCGTTGCTCCTTACCAACTCGCGCATGGATCCCGCCCGGACAGATCGTCGCATGCCGGTGCCGCGTCTTGACGGGAACCGGCCTGGGACTATGGTCGGCAACCTGTCTATCACCAATTTCCGGGGCGGACAAAGCAGGTGAGCGTTGTCGTTGAGCTTGCGCGCAGGACGAAGCCGCACCCGCGCCCGTCACTCGAGCGCCTGACGGCACTGACCGCGGCCGATATGGAGGCGGTCAACCGCACGATCGTCGACCGCATGCAAAGCCCGGTGCTGCTGGTCTCCCAGCTGGCCGGGCACATCGTCGCCGCCGGGGGCAAGCGCCTCCGGCCGATGATCACCCTCGCGTCGGCGCGGATGTGCGGTTATGAGGGCGAACGGCATGTCGGGCTCGCGGCCTGTGTGGAGCTGATCCATACCGCGACGCTGCTGCATGACGACGTGGTCGACGACAGCGATCTGCGCCGCGGCGCCGCGACGGCCAACGCGGTCTGGGGCAATCAGGCCTCGGTCCTGGTGGGCGATTTCCTGTTCTCGCGCTCTTTCGAGCTCATGGTCGCGGACGCCTCCCTCGACGTCCTCGCCATCCTTTCGGAAGCCTCGTCCGTGATCGCCGAGGGCGAAGTCCTGCAACTCATGACCGCGAACGACATCGACACCGGCGAGCAGGACTATCTCGACGTCATTCGCGCGAAGACCGCGAAGCTGTTCGCGGCGGCCGCGGAGATCGGCGCCGTCGTCGGCCGCCGTCCCGTCGCCGAGCGGGAGGCGTTGAAGAGCTTCGGCCACAATCTCGGCATGGCCTTCCAGCTCGTCGACGATGTGCTCGACTATTCGGCGCATCAGGCCACGCTCGGCAAGACGGTGGGCGACGATTTCCGCGAGGGCAAGATCACCCTGCCCATCGTGTATGCGGTCAGTGCGGCGGACGACGACGGCAAGACGTTCTGGCGCCGCACGCTGGAAGACCAGATCCAGAAGAAAGGCGACCTAAAGCGGGCGATCGACCTGCTGGAAAGCACCGGCGCGCTCCGCGCCACGCTGGAACGCGCCCGCGGCTATTCCGCCAAGGCCCGCGAGGCGCTCGCCGATTTCCCGGAGAGCGAAGCCAGGCAGGCTCTCGCGGAAGGCATCGAGTTCGCGGTCGAGAGGGCGTATTGAACGCCCGGCCGCGATACGCGGATACGCCGTCGCGCATTTCTTGCAGGCCGAATCGACAGAAGCTATAAGGGCCTTCCGCTGGGGTTCGGAGTGTAGCTCAGCCTGGTAGAGCACTGTCTTCGGGAGGCAGGGGCCGGTGGTTCGAATCCACTCACTCCGACCAGCGATTTCAGGCAGTCAGCCAAGTTGCGACGGGTCGAGCCCACGACCTCCAAGGGTAAGTCGGTCGCTGAATTGGTGTGCTCGCCTGTGCGCGTAATCGACTCCCACACCGCGGGTGAGCCGACCCGCGTAATCGTCGAAGGCGGGCCCGATTTGGGCGCCGGCGGGCTGGCGGAGCGGGCGGTTCGGTTCGAGGCGGGCCATGCCTGGGTCCGCAACGCCCTGCTCACCGAGCCGCGCGGCTTCGACGGCATGGTGGGCGCGCTGCTCTGCCCGCCCGACGATCCGTCCTGCGCGGCGGGCATCGTCTTCTTCGACACCGCCGGCAATCTCGGCATGTGCGGGCACGGCACGATCGGGGTGACCGCGACTCTCGCCTTCCTGGGCCGCATCGCGCCCGGGACCCACCGGCTCCAGACACCGGTCGGTGTCGTCACGGTTGCGGCGGGGAGCGCAAACGCCGTGGCGGTCGAGAATGTCGAGAGCTACCGGTCGCAAGCCGGCATTTCGGTCGAGGTTGGAGGGCTCGGCCGGATCGTGGGCGACGTGGCCTGGGGCGGCAACTGGTTCTTTCTGTGCAAGCAGGCGCCGCTACCGCTGGAAATGGACAATATCCCGGCTCTGACCGACGCGGCGGCGCGGGTGCGGGCGGCGCTCGCCGAGGCCGGCATTACCGGCACAGGCGGCGCCGCGATCGACCATATCGAGTTCTTCGGGCCGCCGGCTTCGCCCGCCGCGAACAGCCGCAACTTCACTCTGTGCCCCGGCGGCGCATACGACCGCTCGCCCTGCGGCACCGGGACCAGCGCCAAGCTCGCCTGTCTCGCCGCCGACGGCGCCCTCGCCCCCGGCAAGATTTGGGTGCAGGAGAGCGTCATCGGCAGCACCTACCGCGCGCATTACCGGCCGGGAGCCGGCAACGGCATCGTCCCCACTATCGAGGGGGAGTCCTTTGTGGTGGGCGAAACGGTCCTGCATTTCGCTCCGGACGATCCATACCGAGCCGGGATCGGATCGTCCTTTTCCGCCGGCGCCGGCGGCCGCTGATCCGGATTTCAGGACGGCGGACCTCGTGTGCCTGCGTCGAGCCCGTTGTCCGGGGCTGCTTGCCCGGGCCGGGGCGACTCGCGTAGGTTTCGCCCCGCATGACGGAAAGCACGAACCAACCGACGATAGTCGTCACCGGCGGCGGCAGCGGGGTCGGCTATGCCATCGTCCACCGCGCGCTGGCCGGAGGCTACGCGGTGTCGGCCTGGGACGCGGACGAAGGCTGTCTCGCCGGGATGAACCGGCCGGATTTCTCGTTCTACCGGCTCGACGTCCGCGACAAGGCGGCGATGGACCGCGCGGTGTCCGGAATCGTGGAGGCCGGCGGGACAATCGTCGGTCTCGCCGCCTGCGCGGCGGTCTACAAGCCCGTCCCGTTCCTCGATCTCGACGACGAAGCCTGGGACCGGCATCTCGACATCAACCTCAAGGGCACGCTGCTCGCCAGCCAGGCGGTGCTGCCCGAGATGCGCCGCGCGGGCAAGGGGGCGATCGTCATGTTCTCGTCCTCGATCGCGCGCAACGGCGCCGCAGGGGGCGCGCATTACGCCGCGACCAAGGGCGGCGTGCTGGGGCTCGCCCGGGCGATGGCGCTGGAAACGGCGCGCGACGGTATCCGCGTCAACGCGATCTCGCCCGGAGTCACCGACACGCCGCAGCCGCGCGGGCACCGCAGCCAGGCCGATCTCGACGCGGCGGCGGCGGCGAACCCGATGGGACGCATCGGCGAGCCGGAGGACATGGCGGAAGCCGCGCTGTTCCTGATGGAAGACGATTCGAGCTTCGTCACCGGCCAGGACCTCCGTATCAACGGCGGCCGGCTGATGATCTAGGGACCGGGGGTATGGGCAGCGTTCTGATAACCGGCGCCGCCAGCGGGATCGCGCGGGCCGCGGCGATGCGTCTCGCCGGGCACATGACGGTATACGCCGCCGACATCGACGCCGACGGGCTGGCGGAGACCGTCGACGCCATCGGGGCCTCGGGCGGCGGCGCGAAGGCGATCCGCGTCGACGTCTCGGACCGCGCATCGGTGGAGGACATGGTGGAGGCCGTCGACGGAAACATCGACGCCGCGTTCTTCGCCGCGGGTATCCACATCAGAGGCACCGCCGAGACCGTATCCGAGGAAGACTGGGATCGGATGATCGGCGTCCACGTCAAGGGCACGTTTCTCTGCTGTCAGGCGACGCTCCGCCGCATGCGGGCGCAAGGCACCGGCGGAGCGATCGTCACCATGTCGTCGGACTACGCGGTGATGGCAGTGCCGGGGGGCGCCGCCTATTGCGCCGCAAAGGCCGCGATCCATTCGCTCACCAAGTCGATCGCCCAGGAATTCGCGCCGGACGGGGTACGCATCAACGCGCTGGGCCCCGGTCCGATCGACACCCCGATCCTGCGCGCCGGCCGGACGGAGGAAGAATACGATGCTGCCCGGAAGAGGCTCGCGGACAATTTGCCGATCGGCCGTCTGGGCCAACCGGAGGAGGTCGCGGCGGTGGTCGATTTCCTGCTGAGCGAGCGGTCGTCCTACATCACCGGGCAGATCGTCCACCCGAACGGCGGCCAGCTCACCTGGTAGCGCGCCTTCAGGCCGGGATTACCCGGTCCTTGCCCTTGATCTGGATGCGGTAGCCCGACCGCGTATTGGGATGGTAGTCCCAGATCGCGAAATGATGCGTGCACCGGTTGTCCCAGAACGCGACCGAATGGGGCTGCCAGCGGAAGCGCACGTGAAAGTTGGGGTGCTCGCAGTGGCGGTAGAGAAAACCGAGGATCGCGTCGCTCTCGGCCTTCGAGACGCCGCATATGTGGGACGTGAAACCGGGATTGACATAGAGCAGCTTGCGTCCGGTGACCGGGTGCTTCGCGACCATCGGCTGTTCGGTGACCGGCAGCTGGTTGGTCGCCGTACGGGAGAACGCGCCGGCGCCGTCATGCACCGCCGTCATGCCTTCGAGATAACGCTTCATCGCCGGCGACAGCGCCTCGTAAGCCGCGTACATGCTCGCGAACATCGTATCCCCACCGCCCGCCGGGGGCACGGTGTGGATATAGAGGACCGTGCCCATGGGCGGGGTTTCCATGCACGACTGGTCGGTGTGCCAGGTCTCGTTGCCGGACACCGATTTCGAGTTCTCGTCGAAATGGAGCGCACGCACTTCGGGGTATTCCTGAAGCTGTTTGGAGTTGGTGCCGTCGCCGCCGACGCTGACGTGAAGCTTCCCGAAATGCTCGCCAAGCGCCTTCTGGGTTTCGTGGGTCAACTCCTGGTCGCGGAAGAACAGGACCTGGTGCTCCATCAGCGCATCGTGCAGATCCTCGACCGTCGGGGCGTCCAGCGGGCGGGTGAGATCGATGCCTTCCACGAGTCCGCCGATATTCGGCGTCACCGAGGTCACTCTGATCGTGTTGTGGCCCATGATCGTTCCCTTCGGCCAAGGCACAAGGAGCATGCGCGTACGGTCCGCAGCGGAAACCGAGGATGGCCGCAAATTCCCCGCCGGGCAAGCCGTCGTTATCGCGGCTCCAGGCGCCACACCGAGGCGTCGTTCTCGTCGAGCAGCAGGTAGATCAGCCCGTCCGGACCCGTGCGCACGTCGCGTATGCGGTTGCCGAAATCGGTGAGCATGCGCTCTTCGCGAACAACCCTGTCGCCATCGAGTTCCAGCCGGACGAGGAGTTGGGACCGGAGCGCGCCGACGAAAAGATTGCCGTCCCAGCGAGGAAACCGCTCGCCGCGATAGACCGTCAGCCCGGATGGCGCGATGGACGGCACCCAATAGGTCCTGGGCTGCTCCATCCCGGGGCGCGCGGTCTCGTCGGTGATCTTGGTCCCGATATAGTTGCGCCCGTAGGTGATCACCGGCCAGCCGTAGTTCCTGCCGCGCTCGACGAGGTTCACCTCGTCCCCGCCCTTGGGCCCGTGCTCCTGCGACCACAGGCGGCCGGTTTCGGGATCGAATGCAAGACCTTGCGGGTTGCGGTGCCCATAGGACCATATCTCCGGCAGCGCGCCGGGCCGGCCGACGAAGGGGTTGTCGGCGGGAGGGGTTCCGTCTCGGTTGAGCCTGAGGATCGCGCCCGCGTGGGTGCCGAGATCCTGCGCGTTGGGCCGGTGGCCGCGGTCGCCGATGGTGACGTAGAGCTTGCGATCGGGACCGAAGCGGAGGCGCGAGCCGAAATGCCGGCCCGAGCCGCTCCCCGGCCGTCCGGCGAAGATCAGCTTGAAGCCGCCAACCCGGTCGCTTGTCAGCCGGGCTGAGCCGACGGCGGTCGTCTTGCCGCCTTTGGCGTCCCAGGCCAGGCTCAGGAAAATGCGCCGGTTGCGAGAGAAATCGGGGTCCAGCACCACGTCCATCAACCCGCCCTGGCCGTAGGACTCGATCCGGGGAAGACCACGGAGCGGCCCGGATACCCGTCCTTCGCGGTCGAGAATGCGGAGATTGCCGTCCTTTTCGGTAACCAGGATTCGTCCGTCGGGCAGGAACGACATGCCCCACGCCTGATCGAGCGGACCGCCGACCGGCACCAGTCGGAATTCGTGCTTTTCCGAGCGGTAGTCGCGCGGTTCCGCCGCCAGGCCGGTGCCCGGAAACTCGGCAAGGAGGATCACCGCGGCGCCCAGCGCGCGGAAGCAGCCTCGCCGTGGCCGGTCGCCGATCAGTCCGCCACCTCGATCTCGACGGTGGGATAGTCCGCCGGCATGGTGACCTCGATCACTTCCATGTCTTCGCTGTAATCGATCACGTTGTGCACCTCGCCGGGCGGCGAGTAGACCGAAGCGCCGGCATGGGCGGTGATCGGCTCGTCGTGCCCCTGCCACCGATAGGTTACCCAGCCCTTCAGGATGTAGACCATCTGGAAGGCGAGGTCGTGCCGGTGGAAGCCGAGATCGCGCTGGCACGGCCCCTTGGCGCGGAGGTGGATGGCGCCCACCTCGCCGCCGGTCGCCTCCGCCATGCCGAGGTCGCGGTAGTCGAAGGAGTCCCAGAGCCCGATGGGCTTGAACGATTCCTCGTCGCATTCGTGGATGGCGAGCGCGCTCAGCGCTTCGGTCAGCTTGAATACGTCGCTGGACATCTCCCCTCCCCTATGCCGCGAGCCGCCTTTCCCATTCGGCGAGCGCCGGGCCTCGCTCGTTGTCGCCGAGATGGCCGAGCGCCTGGGCCACGAAGTCCATGTCCACCATCTCGTTCCAGGCGCGGATCAGCCGCATCGTGACCGGTCCGGGCGTCGTTCCGTCGCCGATCGGAGAAGCGTTCAGGCTGCGGGCGGGCAGCATGGTGCCGCTGGTCCCGGATAGGAACGCCTCGTCGGCGGTATAGACGTCGTAGGGCGCGAACGCGTCCTCGACCACCTCGATGCCGAGCTCGTCGGCGAGCTCGATCACCGTGGCCCGGGTGATGCCGCCGAGCACGTTCCTCGCCTTCGGCGTGCAGAGCTTGCCGTTCGAGACGAAGAAGAAGTTGGCGGTGTTCGACTCGGCGATATTGCCGTCGAGGTCGAGGATCAACGGCAGGGCTTCCGGGTCGGATTGCTGGGCCTCGAACCTGGCCTGGAGCTGGTTCATCCGGTTGGTGAGCTTCGCCTTGGGATCGGCACATTGCGGGGGCGTCCGGCGCACGCCGGGAGTCACCAGCTTGAGGCCGTTGAGATAGGCATGCGCGAAACCGGTGAACCCGACTTCGAGGCAGTACATCGTCACGGTCGCGGGCGCGGCGTCGCCGAGCCGCCTGTCGCCGCGGCTGATCACCTGCCAGAGGGCATAGTCGCTATCGTCGGCCCGCAGGGGCAGGTTGCGCGCGACCGTCTCCTCGGCGATGGCGGTTATCTGCTCGCGGCTCAGCTCGGGATCGATCCGGGCATAGGCGAGCGATCGGAACAGCCGGGAGAGATGGGTCTGGAGCCGGAACAGCTTTCCATCGAAAGTACGGGCGACCTCATAGACCCCGTCGCCGCCCGAAAAGCCCCAGTCGAGGACCGACACCTTGGCCTCGCTTTCGGCCACGAACTCGCCGTTGAGGTAAACGACCTTCTCGCTCATCTCCCGCTCCCGATCGACTTCACCCACGTCAAGATCGCCGAATCCGGGGGACGCGGCAAGGCTCTCAGCCGTTTGACGCGTCCAGACCCTTGAGTCGCTCGACCGCCTGCTTGTGAAGAATGCGGTCATAGGCATCCTTCGCCGGCAGTTCGACGGCGCGCTTCAGCAGGCGACGCGCCTTGTCGCGGTATTCGTCCTCGTCCATCACCAGAAGGCCGAGCGCGTATTGCAGAGGCACCGCCTTCGCCTCGGGCGCGAGCTCCAGCGCCCGTTGAAGAGAAGCGAGAGCGTCCTTCTCCCGGGCACCATATGTAATGCGCGCCATGAACGAACCGACCGCGCCCACCACTTCCGCGTGCCACAAGCCCAGGCTGACAAGGGCCGGCACCATCTTCGGATCGAGCCGGAGCGCCTGCTCGGTCGCATCCCGGATCTTTTCCGCATATCCGCGGTTCATCGCTTCGAACGAACCGATTGTCTGCGCGTGCCGGCCGATGGCTCGGGCCAGCTGCAGATGGGCGCCCGCATTGTCGGGATCGGATTGGATCGCTTTCTTCGCCAGCCCGATGGCCCGCGCGAACAGCGCTTCCTTCTCTTCGTCCGGAGCCTTGTAGTTCGCGTGGATCGTCACCGATTCCGCGGCTAGAGCAAGTCCTTCCGACGTTCCGACGGCCTCGGCGATCCGGGCGGCCTCGATGAACCGGCCTTCGCCATGGGCCGCCCGCGCCTCTTCGATGGATTGGGGTCCCGCCGCAAGGGACGGAAGAGAGGCCAGGACCAGACAAGAGAAGAGCAGGAGGCCGAACGCCAAACCTGCGCGGTGGATGACCTGACAGACCATTGGGGCAATCCGCTTTTTTCGATTAGCCGACCCTAGCATTGGGGACGACGCCCAACAAAACATGCGAGAACCGCACACCGACCGCACTTAAGGTCGAATCGGAGACGCTCTCCCAATATGGAACGGGCTTGGGGCCTGCGTTAACCTGAGCGCGCTGTTGTCGACGATCCTCCTATTTTGCCCATGACCGATTTGTTTTTCGAGCGCCCGATTCTCAATTCGCCCTATGACTATCCGGCGCGGCATTGGGAACTCGACGAAATCGGCCAGCCGACCGACCGGATTCTGGACTCGCGCCGCCGCAGGGTTGGCCGGCGTCGGCGACACTATGCCCGGCCTGGATGACATCCCTCGACGCCAAGGCGAGGCGGCGGAATGATTCTTGTGGACAGGAAGGCACGGATCGGCCATTCGCATTTGCGCGCGTTGTCCGGGTGTGACGCAGCGCGAGCGAATTCCTGAAACCAGGGAGAGGCGACGTGAAACTGAAAGCGGTCGTTCACGAGGCGGAAGAAGGGGGTTATTGGGCGGCGGTGCCGGCCATCCCCGGATGCGCGACCCAGGGAGAGACTTTCGAGGAGCTTCTAAACAACCTCTGCGGGGCCGTGAAAGGATGCCTGTCGGTGGATGTCGAGGAATTCGACGTTGCGGAGGCCGGCAGGATCGGACATCCATGAGTCCGAACTGTAGGACCGGGAGGAAGGGCTGAGCGGTGGCGCTGGGTTTCGGGACGCCAAGGACAAGGAACGGCCGGTGAGCAGAGACGAGGTCCTGGCCCTGCTGCGGGCGCATAAGCCGGTGCTCGAACAACGCTTCGGTATCGCCGATCTCGCCCTGTTCGGCTCGTTCGCTCGCGACCGGGCCAGCGATGAGAGCGATGTCGATATCCTGGTTCGTTTCGACGAACCGCCGGATTGGCGTCGGTACTTCGGCGCCCAGTTCTATCTGGAGGATCTGCTCGGCCGCCCGGTCGATCTGGCGACGGACAAGACGCTCCGGGCTGAATTGCGCCCCTATGTGGAGCGGGAGGCGGTGAATGTCTGACGCCGGCGAAACGCCGCGAGAATGGCGCTTCCACATAACCGACATGATCGAATTCGGTGAGAAGGTCCAAGCCTACACGGCCGGCCTGGATCGAGCCGGGTTCGTGGCAAGCGGCATGATCTATGACGCCACGCTGCGCAATCTCGCACTCATCGGCGAGGCGGCAAACCACATCCCCGAAACGATCCGCGACGCCCATCCGGAGATTCCATGGCGTGCCATCATCGGAGCGCGGAACCGTCTGGCTCACAGCTATCTGGAAATCGACGACAGTATCGTCTGGAGCATGGTCGAAGACGCCGTGCCCGCGCTGCTGCCGGCGTTGCGGAAACTGTTGGACACGGCGGGCAGCAAGTAGATGGCGAAACGGAAGAAGTCCAAATCCGTCGAGATCCTCGTTCACGACGAGGCGACGCGGCGGAACATCCCGACGGCGGAATACCACCCCGTCATGCCGGAGGAGGACAAGGCTCCGATCCGCGTGGCCTACGAACGCCGCAACCGCGACCTCGACCCGCAGCTCGTCTGGCGCGGCAAGGACGAGCAGGCCGCCTCCAAACTCGCCGTCCAGGCGCCGCCGCTCTACATCCGGAAGAAGGTGCACCCCAAGGTCCTGATCGACGACCTGCTGCGCCAAACGAAGGAACGGCAGGACGAGGCGATGAAAGTGTTCCGGGTCTGACGGCGGTGGCGCCTGTCGATCGACGCGAGGGAAGGAGCATGGCGGAGGGCGGAGAAGGACGAAGGGAAGAACGCGGGGAGGCGCGCGTCTGGGACCGTTCGACCCGGATCTTTCACTGGGTTCTGGTCGTGCTGGTGGTCGTCTGCTACCTGAGCGGGCGGAACGGTCGGTTCGATATCCATATCCCGGCGGGACAGGCTCTCCTCGTGCTCGTCGTCGCACGGGTGATCTGGGGCTTCGCCGGCAGCACCTCGACCCGCTTCCGTTCCTTCGTGCGCCCGGTGCGGGAGATCGTCGCTTACCTCCCCACACTCTTCCGCCGCGAGCCGGACGGGCGCGCGGGCCACAACCCGCTGGGCGGGCTGTCGGTGGTGGCGATGCTGCTCCTCCTGATCGCACAGGCGGGTCTGGGCATCTTCTCCGTCGACGTCGACGGGCTTAACGAGGGTCCGCTCAGCTTCCTGGTCAGCTACGACGCGGCGCGGAACGCCGCCGAGCTGCACGCGATAGTGGTAGATCTTCTCCTCATACTCGTCGGTCTCCACGTCGCCGCGGTGCTGTTTCACCTTCTCTACAAGCGGGAGAACCTCACCGGGACGATGCTGACCGGGCGCGCGCGGCTCGCCGAAGGAGAGACCCCGCCCCGCCTCGTCTCCGACCGGCGCGCGCTCCTCGTGCTCGTTCTGGCGGCGGCCGTCGTGCTCGGCGGGATCGAGATCGCGGCGCGCGTATTCTAGCCGCGCCGACGGTTTCCGACCGGCTCAGTTCCGCTTCTGCCGGAACTGGCGGTGGCAGCCGCCGCAACCGTTCTTGCCGAGGTCGCCGAACGCGGCGGCCGCGGCGCCCTTGTCGCCGGAAGCGAGCGCCGTCTTGAAGGCCGAAGCCTTGTCTCCCAGCAGTTTCGCCGCCGCGGTGAAGGCATCCCATTCTTTCCAGATGTTGTCCTTCGCCTCGGACTTGGGGTTCGCCCCCATCCCGGTATTGGGCGGAAAGACGGCGGCGATCTTCGGTGCGGACGCGGCGATGACCGCGGCCGCCGCGGCTGCGTCATCGGCGGAGTTCCGGCCGTCGACGAAGCCCTTGATGTTGCGCATCGCGCCGCCCATGCCCTTCATGAGCTTGCTTCGTTCCTCCGCCACCTTCGCGCCCTGATCGGCGACCGCGGCCCGTTCCGGACCGAACGCCGCGAACGCCACCGCGAGCACGACGGCCAAGCCGGCCGCCCATTTCAATTTCCCGAATTGCATCGTTCCTCCCCGGAATAAGGTCTTACGAATCCTCGGAAAGCCAAGCATAGAACCCGGCGGCGCGCTACCCCTTGCCGGCGAATTTGGGATAGAGGTTGCGGTAGCCGAGCTTCTTGCGGCTCTCGGCGTTCTCCCGCGCCTTCTCCGGGCTCATCGGGGTGAAGCCGTAACCCTGGACCAGCCGGCACATGAAGTTCATCCGCGCGGTGACGGCGATCGCGTCGTGCAGCGCCTTCTCGTCCCAGCCGGCGGCGAACACCGCGTCCGCGTCCTCCTGGCCCACCTCGGTCGGCGTGAGGGTGAGTTTCCGAGCGTAGGCGAGGAGCGGCTTAAGGCGGCCCTCCACCGGAGCGCTTTCAAGGTTCTCGACGGCCTTGTCGATGGCATCGCCGTCCATTCCCCACGCGACCGCCGCCGCGCGATGCGCGACCCACGCGTATCGGCAATTCGCGGTGCCGACGACGAACGCCGCGATCGCCTCGCGCTCGCCGGGGGTCAGCGGCGACGGGCCGCGCATCAGCGCCTGGCTGGTGTCCGCCCATGGCAGATAGATCTCGGGATAGGCCTCGAAGACGTTGCCCGGGCCGGCGTCCGCCGGCAGCGACTTGAAGAACGGCACGCTATCCCTCCCCTCGTTTGTCGAAAGCGGTCTGCATTTCGGCGGTCACCGCGCGGGCGACGCACGGGGGATTCTCCGCCCGGACGATCGGCCGGCCCATGACGATGTAATCGGCCCCCGCCTCGATCGCGTCAGTTGGCGTCCCGCCCCGCTTGTGGTCGTCCCGTGCGTGACCGGCCGGGCGAACGCCCGGCGTCCCGAGAAGCAGTTTGTCGGACGGCGCGATGGCGCGAATCCTACGGGCGTCCTGGGGCGCCGCGATCAGACCGTCGCAGCCGTATTCCATCGCCTTGCGCACGCGAATTTCGATCAACTCCTCGACCGGCCGGAGATAGCCCAACTCGCGCATGTCGTCGTCGTCGAGGTTTGTGAGCACCGAAATCGCGAAGACCTTTAGATCGGAACCATGCTTGGCTTCGTTGGCGGCGAGCAGGATGTCGCGGTTGCCGTGAACCGTGACCAGGCTGACGCCGCGCTCGGCGGCGCGCGCGACGCCTTCGCGCACGGTCTCGCCGATGTCGTACATCTTGCAGTCGAGGAAGAGCTCCTTGCCGGAACGGAGCACGAGGTCGATCAGCCCTTCGATCCCCTTCGCATAGAGAAGCCAGGGGCCGATCTTGTAATACGCGACGGAGTCGCCGAGCGTGTCGATCAGCGTCGTAGCCTCATCGACGGTCCTAACATCGAGCGCGACGATCAACCGCCGCTTCGCTTCGATCATCGGCCCGCGCCGGAAAGCTGCGCGCGCTTGGCGTCGACGCGCTCGGCCTGCCGGGCGAGGTCGACCACGAAGCGGACGTGGCGGCCCTTGCCCACCAGGTCCACGGGATCGCGAACTTCGACATCGAGCGCGATCCGCCTGCCCTCGATCTCCGCGATTGTTCCCGTGACCTCGACCCAGGAACCCTCCAGCGAGGCGCCGAGATGATCGATCTCGACCTTCATGCCGACCGTCGCCTCGCTCCCGTCGAGATGTTGGGCGATCATCCCGAGGCAGGCGATCTCGATATCGCGCACCATCGCGGGCGTCGCGTAGACCCGCCGGTCCTCGCCGAGAACGTCGATCGTACTTTCGCGCGTGATGTCGAACCGGCGGGTGACGCTGAGCCCCGGCCTGAGCGTGTCCTTCATGCTGTCTCCTGCTACGCGTTGTCTCCGCCGTAGATGCGGCGAAGCTCGGTCTTGAGGATCTTGCCCATCGCGCTCTTGGGCATTTCGTCCACGAACGCCATGCGGCGGGGGATCTTGTAGCCGCCGATTCGTTCGCGGCAATGGGCGATCATTTCTTCCGCTTCGAGCGAAGCGCCGGGCGCGGGAACGATCACCGCGAACAGCGCCTCTCCGTATTTCTCGTCCGGCACGCCGACGACGGCCGCCTCGTTGACCCCGGGATGCTGGTAAAGCGCCGCCTCTACCTCGGAGGAGTACACGTTCTCGCCGCCGGTGATGATCATGTCCTTCTTGCGGTCGAGCAGATACATGAAGCCTTCCTCGTCCATCCGACCGATATCGCCGGTGTGGAACCAGCCGCGGCGGAAGGCGGCAGCCGTTTCCTCCGGCCTGTTGAGGTATCCGCTCGTGACGTTGGGGCCGCGCACGACGACCTCGCCGGCCTCGCCGAGGGGAACTTCCTCTCCGTTGTCCTCGACGATCCGCATGTCCACGCCGGTGACGGGTCTTCCCGCCGCCTTGAGGCGTTCGTAGCGCGCGCTCGCCAGCG
This sequence comes from Alphaproteobacteria bacterium, assembly GCA_965202835.1. Taxonomy (GTDB): domain Bacteria; phylum Pseudomonadota; class Alphaproteobacteria; order MPNO01; family MPNO01; genus MPNO01. The sequence goes on from CBDBCA010000006.1 coordinate 1,784,833, forward strand.
CGTCCCTGTGCTCGTCCGCATCGAGCGTGGTCAGAATCGGCGACGTTTCGGTAAGCCCGTAGCCCTGCTGGATTTCCGCTCCCGGCAGCGCCTCCATCGTGCGGCGGATCCACTCCACCGCCATCGGCGACGAGCCGTAGAACACCAGCCGAAGCTTCCCGAGATCGAAATTGGCGAAGGCCGGATCCTGCAGGATCATGATGATCATGGTGGGCGCGAGGAACGCGACCGTCACACCGTGGCTTTCCATCGCCCGAAGCACGGATTCCGGCGTGAAGTTCGGCAGGAACATGTGCGCCGCGCCCTGCAGCGTGAACGCGGTCCCCAGCAGGTCGGCGGAGTGGAACATCGGCGCGGCATGGAGAAAGACATCGTCCGTTCTGGCGCCGAGCGCGATCGCGCATTGCTGCCCGTTGGAAAAGACGTTGCGGTGGCTCAGCGGTACGCCCTTGGACCGCCCCGTGGTTCCGCCGGTATAGAGCAGCACGGCGGTATCCTCCTCGGCGGCGTCGTGCGCGTCGGCGGGCGCGGCTTCGGCAAGCAGCGCCTCGTATTGCGGCCAGCGCACGTCCCGCCTGTCAGGGGCCACAAACAGGGTCCTGTCGCGCCACGGCGCCAGCGCCTCGTCGGTGCCGAGCTCCGCCAATGCCTCGTCGAGAACGAGCAGCTTGCACCCGGCGTCGTCCAGGATATGACGGATCTCCGCCGGTGCGAGGCGGATGTTGACCGGTACGGGAACCCTGCCCGACCAATAGCCCGCATGCATCAGCTCGGCGTTGCGACAGGTGTTGCGGGAGAGGATCGCGTACGGGTCCCCCTTCTCGATCCCGAGGTTGTCAAGCACGGTGGCGGCGCGGCGCGCGCGGTCGACGAAATCGGCCCAGCTGAACTGCCCCTCGTCGTCGACGACCGCGGTCCTCGCGCCGTAGAGCCGGCGGGTACGGTCCATCGCGGAGACCATGGTCAGCATTCTCAAACCCCGACGTCGTCATGGTCGGCGGAGGCCGACCATCCACGTTTTGTTTTGGGTTTTCCGACCTCCCAACGCAAACAAAAAAACTCGTGGATGGTCGGCCTCCGCCGACCATGACGGAGAAAAGGCAAGAGCGGGAGCCCTCCGTCGTCGAATCGGGGGGTTCGGTTGCGACCCCGCCGGACGCTCCATAGGATGCCGACATTCGGGGAGGATCGGATTGCAGATCGAAGACAGCTTTACCGTCGATGCGCCGCTGGAAAGGGTCTGGGCGATGATCACCGACCCCGAGGTGGTGGGACCGTGCATCCCGGGTTGCCAGCACATCGAGGTGACAGGCCCGGATACGTACAGGGCCGACATCAAGGTCGCCGTGGGTCCCATCAAGACGACATTTACGGTCACCGTGGAGAAGACCGAGGAACGGCCGCCCCATTTCGCAGCGTCGACCACAAAGGGAGAAGAAGGCGGTCGCGCCAGCACGCTTAATGCGACCAGCACGCTGTCGCTCTCGGAAGTCGAGGGAAAGACAGAGATCGCCTACGCCTCCGACGTTTCGGTTTTCGGCCGCCTCGGCAAGTTCGGTCTCGGCGTGATGAAGAAGAAGGCGCGCGACCTCGGGCACAGTTTCGCGGATACCTTCCGGGAAAAGGTCGAGGGAATCGCCAAATGACCGGGGAAGCCGTTCCCGAATACGCGCGGCTGTTCGTCGAGGGGCTGAAGGAGGCCGACGTCAGCGTCGTCGCCGCGCTGCCCGAATCGCTGCTCGCTAGCGTTTATCGCCTGTGCGCGGCGGACAACGCGATTCGCTACATCCAGGTCTCGAACGAGGGCGACATGCCGGGAATCTGCGCCGGTACCTATCTCGCCGGCAAACGGGCGCTGATGATCATGGAGAATTCCGGGATCCGGCAGTGCTGCGAGCCGGTCGCGCGCCTCGCCTTCCAACACGCGGTGCCGATGGTGATGGCGATGAGCTATCGCGGCGAATGGGGCGAGCAGAACTGGTGGGGCCACAACCACGCGCAGACCATGGCGCCGATTCTCGATTCGCTTCGCATTCCCCACCGCTTCGTCACGGAGACGGACGAGATCAAGCCGGCGATCAGTCGCGCATTCAAGCACGCCGACGGCAGCAACTGGCCGGTCGCGCTGGTGTTCTCGGGCGACTGCGTGGAGCTTCCCTCCTATGCGAAGGATTGACGCTTTCCGCGCGATCGCGCCGATGGTCTCGGCCGAAGACCTGGTGACGACCTCGATCGGGGCGACCTGGGACGACTGGTGGAACCTGAAGCCCGCCGACAATACCTTCTTCACGGGCGTCCTGGGTTCGGTGACGTCGACCGCGCTGGGGCTCGCGGTATCGCTGCCGCATCGGCGCATCGTCGCCTTCGAGAGCGATGGCTCGATGCTGATGAACACCGGCATCCTGTGCACGCTGGGTGCCGAGCGCCCACCCAACCTGACGGTCCTCGTCTTCGACAACGGCATATACGAGAATATCGGCGGACCGCCCACGCTGACCTCGAAGAATACCGATCTCGCGCGGATGGCCGAAGGGGCGGGATGCCTCAACTGCGCGACGGCCGGCGATCCGGACGCGCTGGCCGAGAGATTCTCCACGATGCTCGACGACGGCGAGATGGGCTATCTGGTCGCCAAGATCGAGCCTGGCAAGCATCCCTGGGAGTGGAAGGACCGCAAGCCGACCGACGGGATCGAAGACAAGTACCGCTTCCTGCGCTATGTCGAACGGCTGGAAGGCGTGGTCATCCACCCGGGGGCACCGCAGAACTGAGCCGCCATGACGGCCGGGATCGACGACAAGCGCTATCTCAACCTCACCGGCCCGTTCCGCGCGCTCTACCGCGCCGCGCGCGAGGCGGAAAAGGACGGGGCCGACGACGCAACGGCTCCGGAGGACGCGCCGGAACCACCGGACCCGATCCACTCCGCGATCCGCCGCCAGGTCGAAGACCTGCTGGCGGACACGGATATCTCGCCCGAGCGGCGCCGGGAAATCTTCGACTCGATATCCTGCCCCTGCTGCGGCGGAACCGGCGCCAGCTTCGCGATTTCCATCAAACCGGCCTCGCAGGCCGGGTTCTAGGGATCGCCGGCCTGCGCCAGCGTCGCCTTGGCGGCGCGGATGCGTTCGGTAGCCTTGACATCGATTTCGAGAGTCGTCGCATCGCACACCACGCCGTAGTCGCGGAACGCGGCTTCGGGGGTGACATAGCCCTGGCGCACGTCGTGGGCGACCGCCTCGATCGCCCGTTCCAGAGGCGGACCGAACCCGCCCCCGCCCCCAGAACGAAGCGCGAAGGCCTCGCCCGGTCCGATTCGGGCGGTCAGAACCTTGGCGTTGGGATAGTCGTCCCTCCAGGCGCCGTCGCGGCGAAGCGACACCGAATTGCCCATCGCGTCCAGACCGCCGGCGAGCCCCCAGGGCGCGCAATGCATGCGGTCGATCTGCGTATTGACCGTGAGCGGCGCGCGGGCCTGGACGACGTTCTCGATGCCGAGCCCGCCGCGCTGCCGTCCGGCGCCGCAGGAATCGGGGCGCAGCGCGTGGGCTTCGAACAACAACGGGTACTTGGCCTCAAGCTGCTCGACGGGGCTGTTATGGGTGTCTCCGTCGTTCATGCAGATCGTCGCGCTGTTCCCGTCCGCCGCCTGTTTCGCGCCCCAGCCGCCGCCTGTCGGGCCGATGAAAACGATGTAGAACTCCGAGGTCTGGGGATTGACTCCGTTCAGCATGCCGATGATCAGGTCGGCATGGTGTCCGGCGACGATGCGGTCCGGGATCGCGGGCGCAAGCGCCTTGAACACCGTATCGACGATGGTCATCGGGAAGGTCATCCACCAGCGCATCGGCGCCGGCCTCTCGGCGCTGACGACGCGACCCATCGGCACCACCACTTCCAGGTTGCGGAAGCTGCCGTCGTTGATCGGATAGTCGGTCGGCGAGGTAAGGCACTTGAACGCGACCTGCGAGCAGGCGAACCCCGTGGTCACGCCCGAGTTGTAGAAACCCTTGACCTGCTCCGACACGTCGGAAAGATCGACGGTTACCCGGTCTCCTTCGACGATCACCCTGACCCGGATGGGAACGGGCTGGGCGATGTCGACCCCGTCGTCGTCCATGAAGGACTCGGCCTGGTAGACTCCGTCCGGTATCGCGAGAGTCCGCGCGCGGGCGGCCGTTTCGGACTGATCCATGATCTCCGCGATGCCGTCGAGCACCGCGTCGCGTCCGTAGCGGCGGATAAGTTCGAGAAAGCGCCTCTCTCCGCTGGAAATCGCCGTGAGCTGCGCGCGGAGGTCGCCCATCGCCCGCTCCGGCAGGCGGACGTTCATCTGCAGAATGTCGAGCAGGTCCTGGTTGACCTTGCCGGCCCTCTGGTACTTCAGGATGGGAATCTGCAGACCTTCCGAATAGATGTCGGTGGTCATGCCGTCGAGCGTGCCGCCGATATCCGGCCAGTGCGCCATGCAGACCGCGAACCCGACCAGCGTGCCGCCGTCGAAGATCGGCATGCTGAAAGTCAGGTGGTTGAGATGGCTGCCGGTGATGTAGGCGTCGTTGGTGAGCAGAATGTCGCCCGGCCCGATATCGTCGCCGAAATGCCGCAGCTTGGCCTTCACGGTCTCCGCCATGCCGCGGATGAACATGGGCAGGCCGAGCCCGATGGAGACCGTCTCTCCCTTCGCCGTGAACAGCCCGACGGTGAAGTCGAGCGCCTCGTAGATGATCATGTTGTAGGCGGTGCGGGTGAGGTTGGTCTTCATCTCCTCGGTGATGGCGATCACGCCGTTTCGCACCAGCTCGGTGACCACCGGGTCGACGCGCGGGCGGTCTCCGTTCATCGCGCGGCGGCTCCGACGCGGATGCGGAGATTGCCGAACCCGTCGACTCCGAGACTGTCGCCCGGCAGCAGCAGCGTCGTCGATGCCTCTTCCTCGATCACCGCGGGCCCTTCGACGGTCGCTCCGGAGCCCAGACCGGCCCGCGCGTAAACCGGCGTTTCCACGAAATCGCCCGTCTCGGAGAAATAGATCCGCCGCGTTTCCAGCGGAGCGGGATCGGCCGATCCACCTTCCGCGCCGCGCACCATCGGCGGCTTCCTGAGCAGACCCGAGACCGTCGTCCTGAGGCTCACCAGCTCGGCCGGCTCGGCCGGCGCCGACGTGCCGTAGCGCACCGCGTGCACCTCGTCGAAGCGGCGCTTGACGGCCTCCCGGTCGCCCGCCGAGAAGAGATCGGCGGCAAGATCGACCGTCACCGCATGCTCCTGGCCGACATAGCGCATGTCGGCGGCCCGTCCCACGACGACGGCTTCGACTTCGGCGCCGGTGGCGGCCACCGCCGCGCGGCCCTGCGCTTCCATCTCGTCGTAGAGCCGTTCGACCTCGTCGAGCGGCGCCTCGGCCAGGCGCGCGAACCACGTCCGGACGTAGTCGTAGCGGAGATCGGCGTGCAGCATCCCGATAGCCGAAAAGTGGCCGGGTGCCGGCGGAACAACGATTTGTCCCATGCCGATCTCGCGCGCCACCGCGCTGGCGTGCAGCGGCCCGGCGCCGCCGCACGCGACCAGCGTGAACGCGCCGGCATCGAGACCGCGCTCGGTGGAGACTCCCTTGACCGCGAACGACATGGCAGTGGCGGCGATCTGCAGCACACCGGCCGCCGCTTCCACGACATCCATGCCGAGCGGGTCCGCGACATCAGTCCTCATCGCGTCGTGCGCGGCATCGGGATCGAGCGTCATCTCACCGCCGAGAAACCTGTCCGGGGCGATCCGACCCAGGATCAGGTTGGCGTCGGTGACCGTCGGCGCCGTGCCGCCGGTCCCATAACATGCGGGCCCCGGGGTCGCGCCGGCGCTTTCCGGTCCCACACGGAGCGCGCCGCGCGCATCGGCACGCGCGATCGACCCGCCGCCGGTGCCGACCTCGAAAATGTCCATCATGGCGATCTGGACCGGCAGCCCCTGCTCGTACCCGCCGATCTTCGCGCTTCCCGTGGTCAGCGCCTCGCCGCCATAGATGACCCCCGACTTGGCGGTGGTGCCGCCCATGTCGAAGGTGATCGCGTTTTCGATCCCCACGGCACGGGCCAGTGCGCGGCCGGCGATGACGCCCGCGGCGGGACCCGATTCGAGCATGTGGACGCAGTCGTGCCGAGCCTGTGCGGCGTCGTAGAGCCCGCCGGTCGATTGCACGACGAGGAAGGCGCCGGGGAAAGACCGGGCGTCGAGATGCTCGCCGATCCCGTCGAGATAGCTGCGAACGCCCGGACCGATATAGGCGTTCGCCGCGACGGTCGAGCAGCGTTCGAACTCGCGGTATTCCTGCGAGAGCTCGTAGGAAGCGGTGACGAACGCGCCCGGCAGACATTCCTCCAGGATTTCTTTCGTCCGCTTTTCGTGGTCCGGATTGCGATAGCTGTGCAGAAGCAGGATCGCGACGGCCTCGACATCGAGCCCGGCGAGCTTTTCCCCGAGCGCGCGAACCTCGTCCTCGTCGAGCGGGGTCAGCGGCTCGCCCTCGGCAAGCATCCGTTCGTCGAGCTCGAAGCACATCGCGCGCTCGATCAGCGGGCGGTGCTTCTTGAAGAACAGGTTGTACGAATCGGGCCGGTTGATCCGGCCGATCTCGTAGATGTCGCGAAATCCCTTTGTGATGACCAGCGCGGCCCGCGCGCCGGTCCTCTCCAGCATCGTGTTGATGGCGATCGTCGAGCCATGCAGGAAAAGCGCCGCGTCGGCGAACGCGACTCCCGCCCTGTCTACCCCGGCGGCGATCCCGTCCACCAGATGCGAAGGCGTAGACAGCGCCTTGCCGAGCCTGAGCGCGCCCGTCGCCGGGTCGAAGGCTGCGATATCGGTGAACGTGCCGCCGATATCGGCGGCGAGCCTCAGCCCGCCGGGAATTTCCGGATCCGCCATGCCTGGTCCGAAGGTGAGAAATCCGTGCGCGCGCGACTATCGAAACGGGCACGGGCGGAGTCAACTGGACGGAAGGAAACGTCCTAACCGGCGGCCCGCAGCATCCGGATGATGCCGGAGAAATCCGAGCCTTCTTCACCGTCGGCGCAGTACTGTTCATAGAGCGCGGCGGCGTGGCTGCCGAGAGGTGTGTTGGCGCCGTTCGCCTGGGCGGCGCCGCGCGCGAGCCTCAGGTCCTTGAGCATCATCGCGGCGGTGAAGCCTGCCTGGTAATCGCGGTTGGCGGGCGATGACGGTACCGGCCCCGGCACCGGGCAATAGCTGGTGAGCGACCAGCACTGGCCCGACGCGGTTGACACAATGTCGAACAGCGTCTGGGCATCGAGACCGACCCGTTCCGCGAGCGCGAAGGCCTCCGACACCGCGATCATCGAGACACCGAGGACCATGTTGTTGCACATCTTGGCCGCCTGGCCGTTTCCCGCTCCGCCGGCGTGAACGATGTTGCGGCCCATCGCGGCCATCATGGACTCTCCCCGCGCGACGGCATCCGCTTCGCCGCCGACCATGAAGGTGAGCGTGCCCGCTTCGGCCCCGCCGACCCCGCCGGAGACCGGCGCGTCCAGCATGGCGAAACCTTTGGCGGATGCCTCTGCATGGACGGCGCGAGCGGTTTCGAGATCGATGGTGGAGCAGTCGACGAGCAGGGTGCCCGGGTCCGCCGCTTCCAGCAGGCCGCCGGCATCGCAATAGACCGAACCCACGTCCGCGCCTGCCGGCAGCATGGTGAACACCGCCTCCACGCCGTCCGTCGCCGCCGCCAGCTCGTCGACCGGCGGGATTTCCGCCACCTTTGCCGCCTCGCGCGCGGACTCGGCAACATCGAAACCACGCACGGCGTGCCCGGCCGCGATCAGCCGGCATGCCATCGGCCGCCCCATATTGCCCAACCCGACGAAACCGATCTCCGCCATGGTTCCTCTCCCGTCAGTCGAAGGCGAGCTCGCGCTCCAGCGGCGCGAAATAGCGCCCGACATCCGCTTCGCCGACATCTTCGAGCCGCGCCGGCTCCCAGCGCGGCTTCCGGTCCTTGTCGATCACCGCCGCCCGGATCCCCTCGAAGAAGTCGTGACCGGCGAGGAAAGCACAAGCCATGCGGTACTCCCGACGCATGACCTCTTCGAAGGCGAGCCCAGCGCCACCGCGAAGCTGGCGATGGGTCACCAGCATGCTGGTGGGTGACTTGGTGCGCAGCGTGTCCGCCGTCTCGATCGCGAAATAGCCGTCCTCGGCTTCCAGGGCGTCGATGATTTCGGGAACCGTGGGCGTCGAAAAGCACCGGTCGATCACCCGCGCATGTTCGCGAATCTGGACGGGACCCGCGTCCTCGGCAAATGCCTCGACCACGGCATCGACCGATTCGACTCCCCCGGTCAGGTCGGCATTCGATAGACATTCCAGCAAGGCGTCCAGCTTTGCGCTCGGCATATAGTGCGTGCCAATCCCCGCGTGGATCGCGTCCGCAGCCTTCATGCGTGCGCCGGTAAGCGCGAGATACATGCCGAGTTCGCCGGGCGCGCGCGGCAGGAAATCCGTCCCGCCGACATCCGGGAACAACCCGATTCCGCATTCGGGCATGGCGAACGTCGTACGCTCCGTCATCACCCGGTGGGAGCCGTGGACCGATATGCCGACCCCTCCGCCCATGACGATCCCGTCGACCAGCGCGACATAGGGTTTCGGGAACCGATGGACCGCGTAATCGAGCCGGTACTCGTCCCAGAAGAACATGTGGGTCGTTTCGTTACCGGCCCGATGGGAGTCGTAGAGCGCGCGGATATCGCCGCCGGCGCAGAACGCCCGGTCGCCCTCGCCGGAAACCAGGACCGCACCGATCGCGGGATCGTCCGCCCACTCGAGCAGCTTCGCGCGAAAGGCGATACACATCTCGCGAGTCAGCGCGTTGAAAGTGGACGGAGAGTTGAGGTGCACGCGGCCCAGGGCACCCGTGACGCTGAATTCGATGAGATTCGACATCAGGTCCGAGCCAGAAGGCGCCGGGCGATGATGACCCGCATGATTTCGTTGGTCCCTTCGAGGATCTGGTGGACGCGGAGATCGCGCAGATAGCGCTCGATCGCGTGGTCGCGAAGATACCCGTAACCCCCGTGCAATTGGAGAGCCTCGTTGCACACCTCGAACCCCATGTCGGTCGCGACCCGCTTGGCCATCGCGCAGCGCAGCGTCGCCTCCGCCTCCCCGGCATCGACCGCCGCCGCCGCACGCCAGACCATGAGCCGCGCCGATTCGAGCGCGGTCGCCATGTCTGCAAGCTTGAACTGGGTTACCTGAAAGTCCGCGATGGCGCGGCCGAACTGGCGCCGCTCCCCGACATAGGTCCGCGCCGCCTCGTAGCACGCTCGCGCGCCGCCGATCGAACAGGCGCCGATATTGATCCGCCCGCCGTCCAGGCCCTGCATGGCGATTTTGAACCCCTCACCCTCGTCGCCGATGCGGTTGGTCACGGGTACACGGCAATCGTCGAAATAGACCATCGCCGTCGGTTGGGAGTGCCAGCCGAGCTTCTTCTCCTGCTCTCCGAATGAGAGACCGGTCGTACCCGCCTCGATTCCGATGCAGGAAATGCCCTCCGGCCCCTCGCCGCCCGTGCGTACCATCGTGACGTAAAGATCGGAGCTGCCGGCACCCGAGATGAACGCCTTGGCGCCGTTGAGCACGTAGTGTTCGCCGTCGCGGACCGCCCGGGTGGAGAGCGCGGCCGCGTCCGAGCCGCTGCCGGGCTCGGTCAGGCAGTAGCTCGCGAACCACTCCATCGTGTTGAGCTTCGGCAGCCACGCCTGGCGAAGATTGTCGCCGCCGAAGGCGTCGATCATCCAGGCGGCCATGTTGTGGATCGAAATATAGGCGGCCGTCGAGGTGCAGCCGGCTGCGAGCTCTTCCAGCACGATTGCCGCGTCGAGCCGCGGGCACGCCGTTCCGCCCACATCCTCGCGCACGTAGAGCCCGGCAAATCCCAGCGCGGCGGCGGAGCGCAGCGTCTCCGCCGGGAACACGGAATCCTCGTCCCACGTCGCCGCGTGCGGCGCAAGCTCCCCTTCGGCGAACGCCCGGGCGGCCTCGCGGAACCGCGCCTGCTCCTCGGAAAGTTCGAAGTCCATCGCCCCTCCGGCGCCGGACCCTAGCCGCCGCCGGGCGGGCGCTCAACCCGCCGGCGGGGGTTGTCCGGGCTCCGGCGAGGGCCTACATTCGGTTCATGGTGGAGTATGCGGACGATCCGCATCGAACGGTCGCGGTGCTGGAAGAACGCATGAAGACGATGCAAGCCGAATACAAGACGGACATCGCCCGCCTCGCCGAGGACATGGCGAAACGGGACGCCGAGGCGGCGAAACGGGACGCCGAGGCGGCCCGCCGGGAAACCCGGCTCCTGCTCTCCATGGCCGGGCTTCTGGCGGTGGCGGTCGCGATCCTCGGGCTCCTGATCGGCCTCGACTGAGCCGCACGGCCCGGCATGGGAGGATTCGGGGCGCTTTTCGTCGGATTTTCCGTCCGATCGGAAGGGGCAGGAAAAGTCCGCGGTTCCAAGAGCTTGGCGATCAAAAATTTCTCTTTAGAGCATTTTGTGCTTGAATCTGGACGCGTTTCTGGATAGATTTTCTATATTACGCGAAATGGGGGCGCCGGAGAGGTCGGCGCCCTTTTTCGTGGCCGCAGGGCAGGGTTTTCCGCCGGGCTCTTTCCCTGTCCCGGCCGGCCCGGTATACGATTGCGCGGAAACGGCGACCCGGACGGCGGTCACAGAGGAGACGAAACGGATGCGTTACGAAGCGCCGGCGTCGCTGGACGCGGCGACGAGATTGCTGGCCGACGCCGGCGGCGCGGCGAGGGTGCTGGCCGGCGGGACCGACCTGCTGATCCAGATGCGCGGCGATCTGGTCGAACCCGAGATTCTGGTAGACATCAAGAACATCGCCGAAATGCGCGAAATTTCCGAGGAGGACGGGCGTTTCCGGCTCGGCGCCGCGGTGACGGGCATGGAGATCATGGAGCACGCGGCATTCAACGCCGCATGGCCGGGCATCGTCGACGGCGCGAAGCTTATCGGCTCGATCCAGATACGCGGGCGGGCGACTCTGGGCGGCAATCTGTGCAACGCCTCGCCCGCCGCCGACAGCGTGCCGGCACTGATCGCCGCCGGTGCGGTCGCCTCGGTGATCGGTCCCGAGGGGCGGCGCCCGGTCTCGGTGGAGGACATCGCTACCGGTCCGGGCCGGACCTCGCTGAAGACAGGCGAGATCGTGATCTCGTTCGACCTGCCCGAACGCCCGCCGCGTTCGGGCGACGCCTATCTCCGGTTTACGCCCAGGACCGAAATGGACATCGCGGTGGTCGGAGTCGGCGTGAACCTCACAATGGACGATTCCGGGGAGTGCTCGGCTGCCCGTGTCTCGCTCGGCGCGGTCGCGGAACGGCCGCTTCTGGTGGAGGAAGCCGCCGCCGCGCTCATCGGTACGAAAGTCGACGATGCCGCGCTCGGCGAATTGTCGAAAGCGGCATCCGCGGCCTGCCGGCCGATCGACGACAAGCGGGGCACCATAGAATTCAGGATCGAGGTCGCCGGCGTTCTCGCCGAACGCGCGGCCAGAATTGCGCTCGAACGGGCGGAGCAAGGGTAATGGCGCGCTACCACGTAACGACGACGATCAACGGCGACGAGGTCGACTTTCTCTGCGAGAGCGACCAGACGCTGCTCTCGGTGCTGCGCGACGAACTCATGATGACCGGCACCAAGGAAGGCTGCGGGACGGGCGATTGCGGCGCGTGCTCGGTCACTGTCGACGGGCGGCTCATGTGCTCCTGCCTCGTGCTGGGCGTCGAGGTCGAGGGCAAGCGGGTCGAGACCATCGAAGGCATGGCCGACGGCGAGGAGCTGCACCCGTTGCAGCAGAAGTTCCTCGAACACGCCGCGCTGCAATGCGGCATCTGCACACCCGGCCTGCTGGTCGCCTCGCGGGCATTGCTCGAACGCAACCCCGACCCGACCGAGACCGAAATCCGTTACTGGCTCGCCGGCAATCTCTGCCGCTGCACCGGCTATCACAAGATCGTCGAGGCGGTAGAGGACGCGGCCCACGAGATGAGGGAGGTTTGACGATGGCGACGATGCTCAAATACGAGGACAAGGATCTCAAGGTCGTCGGCACGCGGCCGATCCGCCCGGACGGTGTCGACAAGGTCACCGGCCGCGCGCGCTACGGCGCCGACATCAACCTGCCGGGTCAGCTATACGGCCGCGTGCTGAGGAGCCCGCACGCCCATGCGCGCGTGCTCGCCATCCGCACCGACAAGGCGGAGGCGCTCAAGGGTGTGAAAGCGGTCGTCACGCGCGACGATTTTCCGGAAATGCCGGTCGAATTCGCCGCCGCGGGCGAGCTGATCGTCAATTTCCGCGACGTCACGCGCAACATGATGGCGCGCGAGAAGGTGCTGTATGACGGCCATCCGGTCGCCGCAGTCGCCGCGACCTCGGACGCCATCGCGCGGAAGGCCGTCAAGCTGATCGAGGTCGATTACGAAGTCCTGCGGCACGTGATCGACCCGGTGGAGGCGATGGCCGACGACGCGCCGCTGCTGCACGAGGAACAGATCACAGAGGGCGTGGACCCGGCGCCGGACAAGCCTTCCAACCTGGCCAAGGTCTTCAACTTCGCCAAGGGCGACGTGGAGAAAGGCTTCGCCGAAGCGGACCTCGTCATCGAGCGCGAGTTCGACACCAAGCCGGTGCATCAGGGGTATATCGAGCCCCAGGCTTCGCTCGCCAGCTACACCGAGGACGGCCAGGTCGAGGTTTACACAGCCACCCAGGGCCACTTCGTGATCCGCGCGCAATGCGCCAAGCTGCTGCAGATGGACATCTCGAAGATCCGCGTGATCCCGACCGAGCTCGGGGGCGGGTTCGGCGGCAAGAACAATGTCTATCTGGAAACGCTCGCCATCGTGCTGTCGAGGAAATCCAACCGGCCGGTCAAGATGACGATGAGCCGGGAGGACGTGTTCCGCGCCACCGGTCCGACCTCGGGCGCACACACCCGGATCAAGATCGGCTGCCGCAAGGACGGACGCATCACCGCCGCCGAGGCCCAGCTGGACTTCCAGGCCGGCGCTTTCGCGGGTTCCTCGGTGCCGATGGCCTCGATGTGCACCTTCACGCGCTACGACCTCGAAAACGTCAAGGTGGTCGGCAACGACATCACCGTGAACCGACCCAAGGTCGCCGCCTATCGGGCTCCCGGGGCACCGATTTCGATATTCGGCGTCGAAAGCATATTGGACGAGATGTCGCGGGAACTCGGGATCGACCCGATCGAGCTACGCCTCAGGAACGCGGCCAGCGAGGGAACCCAGACCTATTACGGTCCGACCTTCGGGCCGATCGGGTACGAGGAGACGCTGAAGAAGGCGCGGGAGCATCCGCATCTCAAGGAACCGCTCGGCCCCGACCAGGGCCGCGGCATCGCGACCGGCTTCTGGTTCAACATCGGCAAGGAGACCACCACCACGCTCAACGTCAACGAGGACGGCAGCGTAACGGTCATCCTCGGCACCATCGACGTGGCGGGCGGGTCCCGCGCGGCGATGGCGATGATGGTGGCCGAGGAGCTCGGCATCGACGTGGACAAGGTGCGCCCGCAGATCGGCGACACCCAGGCACTCGGCTTCAACTTCGTCACCGCCGGCAGCCGCGGCACCTTCGCCAGCGGGATGGCGGTGACCGTCGCCGCGCGCAAGGCGATCGACACGATGCGCGAACGCGCCGCCCAGATGTGGGGCGTGCCGGTCGACGGCGTGGTCTGGGAGGACGGCCATGCGCGCCCGGCGAGCTCCAATGTGGGCGAGTTCGAGCCCCTTTCCATCGTGGAGATCGCGAGAAAGGCGGGCATGACCGGCGGCCCCATCGCGGGTCACGCGGAGATCACCGCCGAAGGCGCGGGACCCGGCTTCGGGACCCATATCGTCGATGTCGAGGTCGACCGGAAGACCGGGCTGGTCAAGATCCTCCGCTACACGGTGATCCAGGATACCGGCAAGGCGATCCATCCGGCCTATGTCGAAGGCCAGTTCCAGGGCGGCGCGGTGCAGGGGATCGGCTGGGCGCTCAACGAGGAATACATCTACGACGAGGACGGGACCCTGCAGAACCCCGGCTTCCTCGACTACCGCGTACCGGTGGCCTCGGACGTGCCCTTCATCGGGACCGAGATCGTCGAGGTGCCCAACCCGAACCATCCCTACGGGGTGCGCGGCATCGGCGAGGTGCCGATCATCCCGCCGATCGCGGCGATATCCAACGCCATCCACGACGCCATCGGCATCCGGCTCCGCGAACAGCCGATGTCGCCGCCCAAGGTGCTGAAAGCGATCCGCGGGGCGGGGAACGGCGCCGGCGCGTAACCGCGATCAGACCGCGAGCGGCACCAGCACCAGCCCGCGGTGGGTGTTGTCCATGGTGCCGGTCTCGGGGAAGAAGCGGTTCTGGCTGTAGCCGCCGGGGCGGTCGCTCCGCACGGTGATCGCGACCGAGCGTTCCGACGCGCCCCATTCGGAATGGGGCACCCAGGGGCCGATGACATCGACATGGCCGGTGGGCGCGTCGTGTTTGTCGATCAGCTCCAGCGTCGCCTTTCCGGGCGTCTTGCCTTCGTCGCTGCGTTCGTAGACATGGGTGATTTCGGCCCCGTCGAGCACGCCGTAGACGGTCCAGGTATGGGCGTGGTCGTGGATGAACGCGCGGTGGCCGGGCTCGCGGACCAGGGCGCCGACGAAGAACCCGTGGTCGGGGTCGTGATGCAGGATGTATTCGCGCCCTTTCTTCGCAGTCCAGCCGCGTGAGGCCTCACGCATCTCCTCGTCCGCGACCAGGACGCCGAGGAGGTCCCTGACGCCGCGCCAGTGCTCCTCTTCGGGCAGGCTCTCTCCGAAATGGGCCCGCAGGTCCTCGATGAAGCGCGCGAATGCGGGAACCGAATATCCGGCCATTGCATAGCCTCCCGGACGTGGCAGAAGCGTGCGTTCGGGCGCAACGCTACAATGCCGGGACGGATTGGGGAAGCATGGACCGGCGGAACGACAGGCGATGAAACTCGACGTCTTCAACCACATCCTGCCGCCCGCCTATTTCGAAAGGCTGAAGGCGGTCATTCCGGACAAGCGGATGCTCGGACGCTATCCGCTCCTGCCGACGCTGACCGACGTCGAGGCCAGGTTCCGGATGATGGACGCGTTCGACGATTACCGGCAGGTTCTGTCGCTCGCCAACCCGCCGCTGGAAGCCCTCGGCACGCCGACCGAAAGCGCGGAACTCGCGCGGATCGCCAATGACGGCATGGCGGAGCTCTGCACCCGCCATCCCGACCGCTTCCCCGCCTTCACAGCCTCGGTCGCGCTCAACGATCCGGACGGCGCGGTGACCGAGGCGCAACGCGCGATAGACGACCTCGGCGCGCGCGGCGTGCAGATCTTCACCAACGTGCTCGGCCGGCCGATCAGCGCGGCCCCTTTTCGACCTCTCTTCGAGTGCCTCGCCAGATACGACCTGCCTGTCTGGGTGCACCCGATCCGCGGGCCCAACCACCCCGACTACATGAGCGAGGAGCTGTCCGAGCACGAGATCTGGTTTACTTTCGGCTGGCCCTACGAAACCAGCGCCTGCATGGCGCGTCTGATCTTCTCCGGCCTGTTCGACGCGCTGCCCGACCTGAAGATCATCACCCACCACATGGGCGGCATGATCCCGTTCTTCGCCGAGAAGATCGCCATCGGCTTCGAGCAGTTGTTCGAAGGCGGGGTCGGCGACAACCCCCTCGCCGCGCGCGCCGGGCTGGAAAAACAGCCGATCGATTATTACCGCATGCTTTACGGCGACACCGCGTTGAACGGATCCAGACCCGCCACGGTCTGCGGCTACGAGTTCTTCGGGGCCCGACAAAGCCTGTTCGCGACCGACGCGCCGTTCGACCCCGAAGGCGGGGCGCTGTTCATTCGCGGCACCATCGACGCGGTGGATTCGCTCGAAATCGATGCGTCCGCGCGCGAACGCATATACCAGACCAACGCTCGCGAACTGCTTAAACTCGACGCGGACTGAACAGCAATATTCCGCTTGCCCACGCTCCGACTTCCCAATTCGTCGTGGTCGGCGAAGGCCGACCATCCACGTTTTGTTTTGGTCGTACCGTCGCAAAAGAAAAAACTCGTGGATGGTCGGCCTCCGCCGACCATGACGGAAGGGACCCTGTTCCGTCCGGTTCGGTCACGCCTTACGGCCAGGCCGGGCGTTCGATACCGAGATTTTTCCTCAAGGTCGTTCCCTCGTACTCGGTGCGGTAAAGCCCGCGCCGCTGGAGTTCCGGGATCACCAACTCGACGAAATCCTCCAGGCCCGACGGGAATACCGGCGGCATGATGTTGAAGCCGTCGCAGGCGCGCTCGCGCACCCATTCCTCCATCATGTCGGCGATGCTCTCCGGCGTGCCGACGATCTCGTAATGCCCGCGCGCACCGGCGATGCGGCGATATAGGTCCCGGATGGTCAGGTTTTCCCGGCGCCCGATCTCGACGAAGAGCTGGGCCCGCGTCGACACGATCTTGTTTGGCGGAAGCTCGGGCAGCGGGCCGTCCACGTCATAGCCGGTAAGGTCGAAATCGATCCGCCGCGACAGAAGCTGCATCCCGGCGAGAGGATCGATCAGGTTCTGCAAGACCTCATACTTGTCTTCGGCCTCGGCCCGGGTGCGGCCGACGCAGACGGCAAGCCCGGGGAGGACCTTGAGAGAATCGGGGTCGCGCCCGATCGCCTCCATCCGGCCCTTCACGTCGGCGTAGAACTCCTGCGCGCCTTCGAGGGTCTGCTGCGCCCCGAAAATCACCTCGGCGGTCTCGGCCGCGAGCTGGCGTCCGTCGTCGGACGCGCCCGCCTGCACCATTACCGGCTCGCCCTGGGGCGAGGGCGGCACGTTGATCGGCCCGCGCACCCGGAAGTGCTCGCCCCGATGCTCCATCACGTTGAGCTTGCTCTCGTCGAAATAGAGGCCGCTTTCCTTGTCGCGGACGAAAACGCCCTCGTCCCAGGAGTTCCACAGCCCGCGCACGACATGGGCGAACTCGCGGGCACGGCGGTAGCGTTCGGTCTTCTCCAGGTGCTCGTCGAGACCGAAGCTCGCCGCCTCCAGCTTGTTGGCCGACGTAATCAGGTTCCATCCCGCACGACCGCCGCTGGTGACATCGAGCGAGGCGAAACGCCGGGCCAGCAGATAGGGCTGGTCGTAGGTCGTCGTCGAGGTGCAGACCAGCCCGATATGACGTGTGTGCTGGGCGACGGAGCACATCACGGTAAACGGCTCGATCCAGGTCCCGAAGGAATCGCGGGTCATCGACTTGAGGTCGCCCCGCCAGAAGGAGACCGAATCCGCCATGAAGAACAGGTCGAACAGGCCGCGCTCGGCGAGCTTCGCGAGCTCCACGATGTGGCCGATATCGGCGCCCGAATCGGCGACGCCGTCGGGGTGCCGCCACGCCGCCATATGGTGCCCGCAGGGCCAGTAGAACATTCCGAGATGCATGGACGCACCGTCTCAGGGGTTCACAGCCGATGCCGCTCCGACCCGGTTGGTCGACCGGCCAGAGCGGAATATTCTGAGATTACGGTATCAATCTCTCGGAGGCGACCATGCCGGACGCCCCATCCGCGAAGCCCCACGCTCTTACCAACCGGACACTGGACCGGGACCTGCGCGGCTATCTGGAGACCAACGCCGACATCCTGACGACGATCGGGAAGCCGGTCTCGATCAACGATATCGGCGCTCTTTCGGCGCAGTCGGAGGGGCCGATCCTGTTCGAGAACATAACCGAGCACCCCGATTTCCGGCTCTGCGACATCCTGGTCAAGCATCGCTGGTCGCAATGCCGCGCGCTCGGCGTGAAGGAGGAGGACTACCTGCCGACCCTCGCGCGACGCCTGCGCGAGCCGCCGCGGGGTTTCGTCGACGTGCCGACCGGGCCGGTCAAGGAGGTCGTCCGGACCGGCGAAGCGGTCGACTGGCTCGCCCTCCCGGTGCCGGTCCACTCCGCCGAGGAGGGCCAGCGCTACATCTCGGCGATGAACATCGTGCGGGACCCCGAGACCGGGTTCTACAACTCGTCCCACGCCGGCACCACGCCGGTCGGACCGCGCCATGGCTGGATCAGCTTCGCCACCCCGCACACCCACATCATCATGGACAAGTACCGCGCCATGGGCCTCAAGGAGATGCCGATCGCGCTGGTCTTCGGGGTCCATCCGGCATACGAGATCATGGCCAATTTCTCCGGAATGCACATGGACCTCTGGGGCGAGCTGGAGATGGTCGGAACGGTCATGGACCGGGATGTCGAGATGGTGCCCTGCGAGACCATCGACCTCCGCGTGCCGGCCCATGCCGAGATCGCGGTCGAGGGAACGGTAGACCTGACCGGCACGCACGAGGTGGGCGGGGTGAACGCACCCACCATGTACTTCCTCCCAAGGGAGCAGAAGATTCCGCGCATCGACATCACGGCGATCACGATGCGGGGCGGCAAGCCGATCTACCGCAACCACCAGACCGTGCCGGAGACCGACCACCAGCCGCTGCCCAGGCTCTGCCATGAGGCGGTGCTTTACAATCGGATCACCGAGATCGGGCTTACCGTGCACGACGTCCGCTTCCCGACCTGGGGCGCGGCGGTCTCCTGCATCCTCCAGGTGAGCTATCCCCGGGAGGGATTCGTCAACGACGCGCTGATGCAGGCCATGGGGGCGCCCTGGCTCAACACCAAGATGGTCGTCGCGATCAGCCCCGACACCGATATAGAGAATCCGGGCGCGGTCTACCGTGCGATGGCGACCCGGGTGGATCCGGCGAAGGACATCATCGTGGTCCCCGGAACAAGGGGCTCGCCATACGATCCCTCGGCCGCGACGGTCCCCGGCCACGAGCCCTTTCGCCTGGTCGGCAAGATCGGCATCGATGCGACGGCCAAGCCGCATCGCGGCGGCGAGGATTTCCGGGAAGCCTTCCCCGTCAACTGGGGAAAGGTGAAGCTGGAAGACTATCTGGACTGAGGTGCGCCGTGGCCGACGAAGCCGAACCCCCGATCCCCTACGCCGACCGCACGGGCCTCGAAGGCGATCTCGCCGCCGCCGTGGATGCCTACGAAGAGCGCATGGGCTTCCTGCCCAACGCGCTCCGGCTCTACATGCACCGGCCGGAACTGCTGGAATGCCTGATCCGGCTCAACGACACGGTGATGCGCGATCCGTCCGGCCATCTCGACCGCGAGCTGAAGCGCCGAATCGCCGCCTTCTGCAGCTCCCTCAACCGTTCGGCCTATTGCGTCGCGCACAACTCCAACACGCTCGCGTCGGGCGGCGGCGGCGACAGCGAGGGCTGGGACTACGCGGCGGACGAAATCGCCGCCCTGCTCGACCCCGATTACCGACCTGACGACCCGGTGGAAGGCGCCTGTTTCGCCTATGCCCGCGCGGCGACGCTCGATCCCGCGGACGTGCCCCGGGATGTCCTGGAGCGACTGACCCGGTTGCTGAGCCCGCCCCAGGTGGTCGAGCTCGCCTGCGTCGTCGGCTTCTGGAAAATGTACAACGGCATCCACGAGAGCCTCGGCGTGCCCATCGAGGCGGCGCTACTGGACGACGTTTAGTCCGCCTAGACGAGCGGGTTCGTCGGCTCGACGCCGAGCGCGACCTGTCCGTAGGTCGGGCCGGCGATGTCCCAGGCGGTAATGTGGTGCGCGCCGACCGCGCGGATGTCGTGGAACATCCTCTTCATCGCATTCCCGTCGAACAGTCCGCTCGCGCCGGTGACTGTATAGAGCCGGTCGGCGGCGCGGGTCAGCAGCACCGAGATATAGGCCATGTCGCGGCGGTTGCGCGCGCGCTGGTCGAGCGGGAGTTTGCCCGCGCGTCGCATCGTCGCCATCGTTTCCTGCGTCGCGCGGGCAAGCAGGAGCCGCGCGCAGTCCCGCTCGGCGGCCGCCTCGGCAAGCCGGAGCTGGACCGTGGTCAGCTCCGCATGGCGCACCCCGCGCGTCGCCCGCGCGCCGGTCCGTTCAACGAACGCGTCGATCATCGCATCGAGGACGCCCAGCGCCGGCGCGACCAGCGAAAAAGGGACTGTCGCGATGCGAGGCAGACGAAAGATGAGGGCCGGGTTGACCCGCGCCCCCGGACCTTCGCCGGTGTTGAGCGGGGCGATCGGCTGCATGCGGTGCGGCGGGACGAAGGCGTTTTCGATCACGATGTCCTTGCTGCCGGTGCCGGCGAGGCCGGTGACGAACCAGGTATCGTCGATCTCCCAGTCGCTGCGCGGCAGCAGGAAATAGGCCGGTGTCGGCCCCGCTTCGTCACCCGAGGGCGGAATGATGCTCTGGACGAACACCCAGTCGGCGTGGTCGCAGCCGCTGGAGAATTGCCAGCGCCCGTCGAGCCGATAGCCGTCGGACAACCGCTCGACCTTTCCGGAGGGTGCCAGACCGGAGGAGATCACCGCTTCCGGGTTCGCGCCCCAGATTTCGTCCTGGGCCTCCGGCTCGAACATGCCGACGGTGATCGCGTGATCGCAATAGATGCCGTAGACCCAGGCGGAGGACCCGCAGCCCCGACCGAGCCGGACGACGATTTCAAGGACTTCGTCGAGTCCGAGCGCGTAGCCGCCGAACCGTTCGGCGCGCGCCGCCTTGAGCAGGTCGAGATCGCGCAGGTCCCGGAAGGTCTCGTCCGGCATGCGCCTGAGCGCGGCCGTTTCTTCCGCCCGGGCCGCGAGGGTCGGAACGAGCGCCTGCGCGCGCTCGATCAACTCCGCGCCGGTGTCGACTTCCCTAGCCCTGGTGGCCATGCGCGCACTCCCGCATTGCGCGCGGATATTACGCGAACCGACCGAACGAGTCGTCCCGTAGAGGAACCGGCACGCCCCTCGATACGGCGCTACGCGCCTACTCGGGATGAGGGGATTCTTTTCACAACTCCCGCCGTATCCTCACCCCGAATAGCGGCGAAGCCGCGTATCGAAGGAGGCTTATATGGATAAGTTGACGGACGGTCGGCTGGCACGGATCGGGGATGGGAACGCCGCTCGCCCCCCTGTCGTCATGCCCGTGTGTGGACGCCCCCGTTGATGCAAGCATTTTCTTTGGTGGGTTGGGCCTGCGGTCAGGTACTTCCGTGTGTCCGGCCTCTCGCTGCGGCATGGGTTCGCCGCGGGCCTGTATGGAGATGCGCGGATCGGGTCCAAATCGGACTTCCGTGCTCGCGTGCACGCCGCACATGACTGGTTTTCCCGATCCCGTCTCGTCGACCATGTGCCCTTACCCGATCCTCCGTCCTGCCCGCATCCCCGACGGTCTCCCGCGCGTCCCCGCCCGCTCAGACGGCGGTGGGAGCCCGGTAGACCTCCTTGTTCACCATCACCGCCCAGGCGATGCGCGCCATCCGGTTGGCCAGCGCCACCGCCACGACCATCCTCGGCTTGCGCGCCAGCATCCGGGCGAGCCAGGGATCGCCGGTCTCGCCCCGCCGGCAGGCCCAGCGCACCTGCGCCATGGCGCCGCAGACCAGCAGCCGCCTGAGGTCGCGTTGACCCATCTTCGATATCCTGCCCAGCCGGGGCTTGCCCCCGGTGCTGTGCTGGCGTGGCACCAGCCCGAGCCAGGCGGCGAAGTCGCGCCCGCACCGGAAGCTCTCCATCGGCGGTGCGAAGGCCTGAATCGCCATCGCGCAGATCGGCCCGACGCCCGGGATCGTCATCAGCCGCACCGCGTCCGCGTCCCGGCGCGCGTGGACGTGGATCTCCTTCTCCAGGCCGGCGATCTTCGCATCGAGGCCCGCAATCTGCTCAAGCAGAAGGGTGCCCAGCTCGCATACCGGCGCCGGAAGAGCGGAACCCGGCTCCTCCAGCGCCGCCGCCAGACGAGCGACATGAGCTCTCCCCTGCGGGGCTACGATGCCGAACTCCGCCAGATGCCCCCGCAGCGCGTTGATCGTCTGCGTGCGCTGGCGCACCAGAAGATCGCGCGTGCGGAACAGCATCGCTCTCGCCTGCTGTTCCTCCCCCTTCACAGCAACCAAGCGCATGCTCGGCCGCAGACCCGCCTCGCAGATCGCCTCCGCGTCCGTCGCGTCGTTCTTCTGGCGCTTCACGAACGGCTTCACGTAGAGCGGCGGGATCAGCCGCACCGCGTGGCCGAGCTTCATGATCTCCCGGCCCCAGTAGTGCGCGCTCGCGCACGCCTCCATCGCCACCACACAGCGCGGCAGAGAGGCGAGGAAGGCCAGAAGCTTCCCCCGCCTCAGTGTCTTGCGGAAAGCGACCGAGCCGTCCGCCCCCGCCCCATGCAGCTGAAAGCTGCGCTTCGCCAGATCGATCCCGATGATGCTAACCTCGCCCATGGATGCCTCCTCCCTCAGGTCGTGAGCCACAGACACAACCTTGGCACATCGCGATGCCGTCGGGAGGGGGCGTCCACCCCATCGGACTTGTTCCGGGCATCCACGTCTTGCGGCATCGCGGCGTGAGCGGGCAGCGGGCGAGCCGGCGGATGGACGTGGATGCCCGGAACAAGTCCATTGCTGTCCGGTTTAACTTCGGGACGGGCTCGGTGCCGATGGGCGAGACCGTCTCCGCTCCCCCCCTTGTCACCCCGGACTTGTTCCGGGGTCCAGACTGTCAGGCACCGCTCTCGCCCGGCTTCCCTGGACCCCGGAACAAGTCCGGGGTGACAACAGGGGGAGCAGAAATGGTCTCGCCCGTCGGCGTGGAGCCCGTCTCGAAGTTAAACCGGACAGCAGTGGAACAAGTCCAGGCATGACGGAAGCAATGTCGCGGGCTTCCCGCCCGTCAACCACTCTTTGTAATCCCCTATCGAAGAGCGGGCGCCGACCTCCTAGAACAGCCCGAATCTCCGGTGGCCGCGCTTGGAGAAATATTGCTGGTGGTAGTCCTCGGCCATCCAGAAGGTCGGGGCGGGCTCGATCTGGGTCGCGATATCGCGGCGGTGGCGCCCGCTCGCCTGTTCCTCGTCGAGGGAAAGCCGGGCGGTCTCGGCCTGTTCCTCGTCGTGGGCGAAGATGACGGTCCTGTACTGGGTGCCGATATCGGGGCCCTGGCGGTTGACCTGGGTGGGGTCGTGCACCTGCCAGAACAGCTTCAGCAGGGCGTCGTAGCTGACCTTTCCGGGGTCGAAGTCGACCTGGACCACCTCGGCGTGGCCGGTACGGCCGGAGCACACCATCTCGTAGGTCGGGTTGTCCACGGCGCCTCCGGCATAGCCGACCGCGGTGCCGGTCACGCCCTCAACCTGCCGGTAGGCCTCCTCGACGCCCCAGAAGCAGCCGGCGCCGAATGTCGCTTTCGCCATCGCCATCCTCCGTTCCGGTTCGGCGACTAATTTAGGGTGTGCCGCCGCCTTTTACGAGGTCGGCGAGGGCGAAAACGTGCTCGTCCTCCACCCCCATCCCGCGAAGCGCCGCGGCGAGTTGCAGCACATAGTCGATGTTGGCGCCGCTGGGCCCGTGGCTGCGCCGAACCTGGCGGGCGATATCCGGCAGCGGTGCAGGACCGAGCCAGTTGGGATTTTCCGGGTTGGCGAAATAGACGAAGCCCGAGACCTGCTCCGCCTGCGCCGTGGAAAAGTGGAGGTCGAGGGTAATACGGTCGTAGCCGCCCTTTTCCCGGTAGGCAAGCCGATCGAAGATTTCGTCGCCGTTCCCCGATTCGATGCGGTAGGCCCTGCCCCAGCACTCGGCCCCCTCCTCGCGGATCAACGTCACGACCCGCCCGGGATCGCCCGGCACGCCCCGGTGATCGGTGGAGCCCTGCCAGAACCGGCGCGACCAACCGCGGATCGCCGCCGTCCTTCGCTCGACAAAGGGGAAATCGGGCCGCCAGATCAGCGATCCGTAACCGAAAATCCAGGCACTCAAGCCGTCATGCGCTCCCGGGGCCTGTTCCCGGCGCGGATCGATTGTGGTTTCCTGCGCCGTCCCTGAACAACCGCCGGGAGCGGAACGTGATCGATCTCTACACCTCGGCCACGCCCAACGGTCAGAAGATCCACATCATGCTGGAAGAGACCGGGCTTGCCTATAACGAGCACTGGGTGGACCTCGAAAAGGGCGAGCAGTTCGACCCGAAATTCCTCGCGATCAGCCCGAACAACAAGATCCCCGCGCTGGCCGACGACGACGGGCCGGACGGCGAGCCCATCGCGGTCTTCGAATCGGGCGCGATCCTGCTCTATCTGGCGGAGAA
Organism: Alphaproteobacteria bacterium; assembly: GCA_965202835.1. GTDB lineage: Bacteria > Pseudomonadota > Alphaproteobacteria > MPNO01 > MPNO01 > MPNO01. The sequence continues at coordinate 1,809,120 of CBDBCA010000006.1, forward strand.
GACCGGGCGGTTCCTCCCCGAGGAGCCGCGTGCCCGGCTCAAGGTGATGCAATGGCTGATGTGGCAGATGGCGAGCTTCGGCCCGATGCTGGGCCAGGCGCATCACTTCCGCGCGTACGCGCCGGAGAAGATCGATTACGCCTATGACCGCTACACCAACGAGGCGCGCCGGCTCTATCAGGTGCTCGACCGGCGGCTGGGCGAAGCGGAATACGTCGCTGGGGGTTATTCGATCGCCGACATGGCGATCTTCCCGTGGTGCCGGCTGCATGGTCGACAGGGCCAGAAACTGGAGGACCATCCCAACGTGCTCCGCTGGTTCGAGACCATCGCTGCCCGTCCGGCCGTCTCGGGCGACATGGAGCGGCTCACCGACACCGCCGACCAATGGGAATGGAACGAGGAAAACTGGTCGAACATGTTCGGCGCCGCGCAATACGAGAAACGCTGAAACGGTGGCCCGCTTCACCGCCCGGCCGCTCCCCGCCGCACCGGACACCGTCGCGCCCGACGGATCCGAGGTAAGGGTCCTGCCGGCGCTCGACGGCGGCAGCGCGGCGCATTTCCGGCTCGCGCCCGGTGAGGTCTCGCGAGCCGGCCGCCACCGCACGGTGGAAGAGATCTGGTACATCCTCTCGGGGCGCGGCGAGATGTGGCGGCTCGATGGCAGCGAGGAAGAGGTCGTCGCGCTGGAACCCGAGTTGTGCCTCACGATCCCTGTCGGCACATCGTTCCAGTTCCGCGCCACGCGCGAAGCGCCGCTATCGGCGTTCGGGGTCACGATGCCGCCATGGCCCGCCGCGTCGGACGACGAGTGGGTCGAGGTAACGCCCTACTGGCCGGTCAATCTCCCCGACGGCGAATGAACCCTACAGCGGCAGGACGATCATCGTCTCGATGCGCTCGCCGTCGCAAACGACGATCCGCTCGCTGAATTTCAGGCGGCCGTCGGCCTCGACGATCTTGTCGACATATTTTCCGGTGCAGAAGATTTCCGGCACGCCGGACTGCATGGTCCTGTAAACCGCGAAACCCGCGGTCGCCGAAGTCGCGCTGCCCGACCCGTCGGTCAATACGGGCGGGTCGATCAGATGCCGGTAATGGTGCGGCTCGTAGATATTGGCGGTGCGGAGCGCGGACACGCGATCCTCCATCATCGCGCGGCCCTGGCACAGCATCAGCCCGGCCGGCATGGCGCGGTCGTGGTTCCACCGTGTCGTTATCTTGTAGAGCGCGTCTTCGACGAAGAATTGGGGCCAACGCTCGTAGTCGCCGTCGTCGATCGCGTGGCCGTAGAGGCGGTTGAGAGCGTCGATTCGAGCGGGAAGCGCCGTGACCTCCGTCACGCGGCGGAGTCCCTCATCAGCCCGTGCCAACCCTGCCAGAAGCCGCGCACGGAGAGCTCGTTGCAGCGGCTGTCGGAATCCCGCTCGACCCCGCGCCCGCCCATGGCCAGCACGGAGTTCTTGTCCTCCGCGCCCGCGACGCCGCGGCGCACCCACCCGACCACCGCGCCGTCTTCCATCGCGATGTACCCGCCGGGCCCGATGAGGTTGGACTGGCGCAACCGCATGGCGCGTTGTTCGACCGTGTCCTCGACCGCGCCCAGGATCCACCAGATGAGCACGCTCCTGTCGGGGCCTTTCGGGAGGAGCAGCCGCACGGTGACGACGTTCGACACCTGCTGGACCGAGAAGTTGGGGAAAATGCTCTGGATCGCGAGCGTCGTGCCGCACGCGTATTCCGGCCAGGTCTGGAGAAGTTCCGGCGCGTTGAGCGCATAGCCGTCCTTCACCGCCCGCAGATCCCGGGCGTTGTATTGCGACTCGGGCCGGTCGGTCGCCCCGATGGAATAGGTCAGGTGATGCAGCCCGCCGTCGCTGAGCTCGATGCCGCCCTTCATCGACAAGCGGTTGAGCCCGAAGGTCGGGAAGAAGGAATGAAGCAGCGTCGCGTGGTAGGTGTCGCGGACGTTCTCGATATAGAGCTTCCAGTTGCCGTCGAGCCCATGCTGGAACTTGCCGAGAATCTCCATCTCCCGGCCCAGCACCCGGTCGATATTGGCGCGCATCTCCGGTCCCAGGTAATCCGCGAGCGGCGGCACCTCGTCGGAGAACGTGCCGAAGACCAGGCCGTTGCAGGTCTCGACGCGCAGGCGCTGCAAGCCGTGGCTGGACCGATCGAAGTCCGGCGCCATCCCGCCCTTGCCCTGGATACCGCGCTCGAAGGCGACGCTCGCCAGATTGCCCCGGAGATCGTAGGTCCAGTTGTGGTAGACGCAGGTCAGCCGCTCGGCGTTTCCCGCCTCGTCGATGCAGACCAGGTTGCCCCGGTGGGCGCAGCGATTGACCATCGCGTTGAGCGCGCCCGCCTCGTCGCGCACCACGATGACCGGAATTTCCCCGACGGTGGCGGTCTTGTAGTCCCCGGCGTCGGGAACTTCGCATTCCAGCGCGAGGAAATTCCAGGCCTCGCCCTGAAACACCCGCTTCAACTCGCGCCGATAGATGTCTTCGTCCGAGTAGAAGGCGTAGGGAATTTCGCTGAAGTCTTCGGGGTTCCAATCGAGCATCGTCATCGGTTTACCGGCCCCGGCCGGGAATCGGAGTGTTGAACTGGATCCCGATACTACTCCCGGGGGCGTCCGCGTGCAGCCCGGTCAGGGGGACGGCCGCCCCGCGTCCGACTCCGTCATCGCGAGAACCGCATCGCGAACCTCACCGAAGTTCTCGACGATCCGGTGCGCGCCGGCGGATTGCAACTCCCCGACTTCGTGCACGCCCCAGCTCACCCCGACCGCGCCCGCGCCCGCGTTGACCGCCATCTCGATGTCGAAGGTCGTATCGCCGATCATCACCGTGGTCTCCGTGCTCGCCCCGGCCTCCGCCATCGCGGCCCTCAGCAAATACGGGTCGGGCTTGGCGGGGCCCAGGTCGGCGGTCTTGCAGGCGAAGAAGAATTCGTCGATCCCGTGACCCCGCAGCAGCTCGGCCAGCCTGTCGCTGTTCCTGCTGGTCACGATCGCCAGCGTGAACCCGCGCTCGTGCAGGTATTCGAGCGTCCCGCGCGCGCCATCGAAGAGCGTTTCCGACACAGGCGGCGCGGTCCTCCTCCCTTCCCTCACATCGTCGTAGAAGGCGCGAATCCTGGCGAACTCCTCCGGCCCCGCGTCGGGCAAAAGCGCGAGCACGCTCTCCTTCCAGGGCAGGCCGATGATGCGTCGCGCGAGGACGGGGTCGGGCGGCGGGAATCCGCAGGCTTCCCAGCAGGCGATCACGCGTTCAACGATCGCGGCGGCGCTGTCCAGCAGGGTGCCGTCCAGATCGAACGCGGCGAGAAGAGCGCCGTTCCGCGCCTTCACGAGCGACTCGCTTCCCGGTTCATTTCATCGAACCCCCAGAACGTCCATTGTGCCAGCATGTCGGTATCGAGCGGCGCCGTCACCGTGACCGGGGAACCCTCCGGCCTCGGCAGCACGAGCCTGCGGGCGTGCAGCATCAGGCGCTTCACCGGCGGCGGGCCGTCGATTCCGCCGGTGGCGGGGCCGTATTTTCTGTCGCCCATAATCGGCGTGCCCATCGCCAGGCAGTGAACGCGGATCTGATGTGTCCGACCGGTCTCCGGCATGAGCGACAGCCATGACACGCGGCGCGCCTCGGCGAGAACGGCATAGGCGGTTCGTGCCCGCTTGGCGCCCGGCGCGTCGCCGCTCACGCGTTCCCGCTCGCCTCCCGGCCCCGCCGTCTTGGCGAGCGCGAGGTCGACGATGCCGCGCGACGGTTCGGGAACTCCTGAGACCAGGGCCCAGTACTCCTTGTCGATCCGGCCCTCGCGGAACGCGGCGACCAGGAAGGCGGCGGCCCGCCGGGTCCGCGCGATGGCGAGCACGCCGCTGGTGTCCTTGTCGAGCCGGTGAACCAGCCTCGGTCGCTCGTCGCCGTCGAAGCGGAGCGCATCCAGCATCGCATCGACCGACGCCTTCACCCTGGTACCGCCCTGGACGGCGAGACCGGCAGGCTTGTCGATGGCGATCACCTCTTCGTCGCGATAGAGAACGCGACCGCGGATCAAGGCGGTATCCGCCGGCGAAACGGGATTCCGGCGGTCCGGCCGGGAGAAATTCTCCGACAGGCCCGGCGGGATCCGTACCGCGCAGCCTGCCGCAACGCGGGTCGAGGCCCTGGCCCTTCCGCCGTCGACCCTGATCTGCCCGGTGCGGAGGAGCTTTTCCAGGCGCCCGTGGCCGAGATCGGGAAAGTGCCGCCGGAACCAGCGGTCGAGCCGGATGTCGTGGTCGCCCGCCGCGACGGTGGCGATGCGGGCGCGGCTCATGCGGCCGCCATCCGCGGCTTCACCGCCCACCGCCTTTCCGCCCCGCCCGGAACACCTCGATCCTGGCGGCGATATCGGCTTCGGCGCCCCGGTCGGTCGGCCGGTAGAACGCCTCCGGGGCCATACCGTCGGGAAAATAGTTCTGCCCGGAGAATCCACCTTCCTCGTTGTGGTCGTAGCGATAACCGGAGCCGTAGCCGAGCTCCTTCATCAGCCGCGTCGGCGCGTTCAGGATATGACTCGGCGGCATCAACGATCCGGTGCGTTCGGCCGCCTCCCAGGCCGCGTTGAAACCCTTGTAGAGCGCGTTGGATTTGGGGGCGTTCGCGAGGTACACGACCGATTGAGCGATGGCGAGCTCGCCTTCGGGTGAGCCGAGCCGCTCGAAGGCCTGCCAGGCGGCGACCGCCTGGACCAGCGCCTGCGGGTCGGCCAGCCCGACATCCTCGGCCGCCAGCCGAGTCAACCGGCGCGCGACATAGCGCGGGTCCTCGCCTCCCTGGAACATGCGGGAAAGCCAGTAGAGCGCGGCATCCGCATCCGATCCCCGGATCGATTTGTGCAGCGCGCTGATCAGGTTGTAATGGCCGTCCCGCGACTTGTCGTAGAGCGGCGCGCGGCGCTGCACCGCCCGGGACAGCCCGGCGATATCGAGGGTGTCCCCCTCGGGAAGCGCCAGCAGCTCTTCCGCGAGGTTCAGCACGTAGCGCCCGTCGCCGTCCGCCATTGCGAGGAGCGCCGCGCGGGCCGCGGCATCCAAGGGCAGACCATGCCCGATCTCCGCCTCAGCACGTTTGAGCAGGGTTTCCACCGCCGTGTCGTCCAAGCGTCTCAGCACGAAGACCTGGCAGCGGGAGAGCAGCGCGCCGTTCAGTTCGAAGGACGGGTTTTCCGTGGTCGCGCCGACCAGAATCACGGTCCCGTCCTCGACGACCGGCAGGAACCCGTCCTGCTGCGCCCGGTTGAAACGGTGGATTTCATCGACGAAAAAGACGGTCCCCTGCCCTCCCACCCGCCGGCCGCGCGCTTCTTCGAACACGCGTTTCAGGTCGGCAACACCGGAAAAGACCGCCGAGAGGGGTTCGAAATGGAGCGCCGTCGCGTTGGCCAGCAACCGCGCGATCGTCGTCTTGCCGCTCCCCGGCGGGCCCCACAGAACCATCGAGGTCAGACGGTCTTCGCTCACCATGCGGCCGATCGGCCCGTCCGGACCCAGCAGGTGATCCTGGCCAAGGACATCTTCGAGCCGCGCCGGGCGCAGCCGGTCGGCGAGCGGCCTCGGCGCCTCCGCTTCGAACAGGCCGGGCTCCCGGTCGCTGTCCGCGGTCACCGCTCAGGCTCCGAAGACAAAGGAAACCGCCTTGCCGTCGCGCATCAGGGAGACCTTCCAGCGATCGTCGGCGGTTTCGAGGAGCCGCTTGAGGCCGGCAACCGAGCGCGGTTCCCTGCCGTTGATCCGCAGCACGATGTCCCCGCGGCGAAAGCCGAGACGGCGCGCCGTGCTGCCCCGGCGAATATTCATTACCACGACGCCGCGTTCGATGCCTTCGATCCTGAGTTCGTCGGCCAGGGCCGGCGACAGATCGGCCATGGCGGCGCCGGAAAACGGGTGGCGACCGCTGAGCTCGGTCACGTTGCGGGGCGGGATCTCCGGCGGAGCGATGACGTCGAAGCGAAGCGAGCGCTCGCGTCCTTGCCGGAGCACTGTCAGTACCGCCTCCGAGCCCAGCCGCAGCGTCGCGACGCGGAACAGGAGGCCGGCACGATCGTCGATTCCGCGACCGTTGACGGCGAGGATCACGTCGCCGACGCGGAGTCCCGCTCTGTCGGTCGGCCCGTCCGCGTAGACCTGTCGGACGATGGCGCCGGACGGGCGCGGCTGGCCGAGCGAGGCGGCGATGGCCGTCGTGACGTCCTGCGTCCGGGCCCCGATCCAGGGACGGACCACCCGGCCGGCCCGGTCCACGGAATCGACCACCATCGCAACCATGTTGGACGGAATCGCGAAACCGATTCCTACGGACCCGCCACCGCGGGAGTAGATCGCGGTGTTGATGCCGACCAGCCTTCCATCGAGGGACACCAGCGCGCCGCCCGAGTTGCCGGGGTTGATCGCCGCATCGGTCTGGATGAAGAAACCGAAATCCGAAATTCCCGCCGCCGTGCGGGCGAGCGCGGAGACGATCCCGCTCGTCACGGTCTGACCGACCCCGAAGGGGTTGCCGATGGCAAGCACCAGATCGCCCACTTCGAGGTCGTCGGAATCGCGAAGCCCCAGATGGGGAAGCACCTGTGCGCCGGGCTCGATCCGAAGAACGGCCAGGTCGGTCCGCTCGTCCGAACCGATCAGCTTCGCGTCGAACTCCCGGCGGTCGGCGAACACGACGGTGATCTCGCTCGCGTCCTTGATGACGTGGTGATTGGTGACGACGAGTCCGTCGGGTCGAACGACCACGCCCGAGCCCAGCGAATTCTGCACCTGTTCGCGCGGCCGCCCGAAGGAGAAGTCCTCCCCGAAGAACCGCCGGAAGAAGGGGTCGTTGAAGAAAGGCGAAACCGGCGCGCTGCGCACCACGCGCTTGGCGTAGATATTGACGACGGCGGGCGCGGCGCGCTTGACGAGAGGCGCGAAGGAAAGCCGCATTTCCTCGCGATCCGAAGGCGGACGCTTGCCGGCTTCCGCGAGTGCGGTTCCGGTGACCGCCAGCCCGAGAACGACGGTCGCGAGCCACAATGCGCCCCGCTGCGGCGTCATGATCGTTGGGCTCCTCTCAGGAACCGGCACCATGCCGCGCCACCCCTGGAATGAAAAGGGGCGGCGCCGAGCGCCGCCCCCCGATGGATCATTCGGACGTGTCTTCCGGTCAGGCGACCGCTTCCTCCTCCTCGACCGCGTCCCGCTCGGGCACCGGTCCGGAGTCGAGCCCCTTGGCCTCGGGGTCGCGGTCGACCAGCTCGATCACGGCCATCGGCGCCGAATCGCCATAGCGGAATCCGGCCTTCAGGACCCGCGTATACCCGCCCTTCCGGTCGGCGTAGCGCTCCGCGAGCGTGGTGAACAGCTTGTCGGCGAGCTTCGCGTCGCCGGCGAGTCGGCGAATCGCTTGGCGCCGGGCGTGGAGGTCCTCCGGACCGCGCTTGCCGAGCGTGATCAGCCGGTCGACGATGGGCCTGAGCTCCTTCGCCTTGGGCAGGGTCGTGGTGATCTGCTCGTGTTTCACCAGCGCCGCGGCCATGTTGCGGAACATGGCGGTGCGGTGAGCGCTGGTCCGGTTGAGCTTGCGGCCCTTCAGGCGATGTCGCATGGCGCGTCTCCCTGCCGGTATCCGTTCGCCTAGAAGGGCTCGTCGAGCCGCCGGGCGAGCTCTTCGATGTTTTCCGGCGGCCAGTTGACGATCTCCATGCCGAGCTCCAGTCCCATCTGGGCCAGCACTTCCTTGATCTCGTTCAAGGACTTGCGCCCGAAATTGGGCGTGCGGAGCATCTCCTGCTCGCTCTTCTGCACGAGGTCGCCGATATAGATGATGTTGTCGTTCTTCAGGCAGTTGGCGGAGCGCACCGAGAGCTCCAGCTCGTCCACCTTCCTGAGCAGGTTCTTGTTGAACGCCGGCTCGGCGGGCAGGATTTCCTCGGCCCTGGTCGACGGCTCCTCGAAGTTGATGAAAAGCTGCAACTGATCCTGCAGGATCCTGGCGGCGAGGGCGACGGCGTCTTCCGGCGTGATCACGCCGTTCGTCTCGACGTCGAGCGACAGCTTGTCGTAGTCGGTGATCTGGCCGACGCGGGTGTTCTCGACCTGGAAGGCCACCTTGCGCACCGGGCTGAAGACGGCATCGACGGGGACCAGCCCGATGGGGGCATCGGCCGCGCGGTTCTGGACGGCCGGGACGTAGCCCTTGCCCGAATCGACGGTGAGCTCCATGGAGATCTTGGCGTCGTCGTCGAGCGTGCAGATCACGATATCGGGCTCGACGATTTCGATGTCGTGCCCGGCCTCGATCATCCCGGCGGTAATCTCTCCGGGGCCGCTGCCTTCCAGATACATGCGCTTCGGCCCGTCGCCATGCATGCGGAGCGCCAAACTCTTCACGTTGAGCACGATATCGGTGACGTCCTCGCGCACCCCCGGAATGGAGGAGAACTCGTGCAGCACGCCGTCGATCTGGATCGCGGTGCACGCCGCGCCCTGGAGCGAGGAAAGGAGCACGCGCCTCAGCGCGTTGCCGAGCGTGACGCCGAAGCCCCTCTCCAGCGGCTCGGCGACGATCCTCGCGAATCGGGCCGGGTCGGAGCCGGGAAGGATCTCGAGCTTGCTCGGCTTGATCAGCTCCTGCCAGTTCTTCTGAATAATCGACATCGTTTCGATCCTTAGCGGCGTTTGTGACCCGGCGGCGCTGGCGCCGCCGATGGGAGCGCGGACCGGCCGCGGCTGCGAAACCGGCGCGGGACTAGACCCGGCGGCGCTTGCGCGGACGGCAACCGTTATGCGGGATAGGCGTTACATCGCGGATCGAGGTGATCGAGAAGCCGACCGCCTGAAGCGCGCGCAGCGCCGACTCGCGCCCGGAGCCTGGTCCCTTGACCTCGATTTCGAGAGTCTTCATGCCGTGCTCCATCGCCTTTCGCCCCGCGTCTTCCGCCGCGATCTGCGCGGCGTACGGGGTCGACTTGCGCGAACCCTTGAAACCCTGAGAACCCGCCGACGACCAGGAGATCGTGTTGCCCTGGGCGTCGGTGATGGTGATCTTGGTGTTGTTGAAGGACGCATTCACATGGGCTACGCCGGCGGTGATGTTCTTACGCTCGCGCCGGCGAACGCGCGTGGAGGTCTGTCGTGCCATCTTGTCCTCGGTCTGCGCCGGTCGCGGCTACTTCTTGCCCGCGATCGGCCGGGCGCGGCCCTTGCGTGTCCGCGCGTTGGTATGCGTGCGCTGGCCGCGCACCGGCAGGTTGCGGCGGTGGCGCAGCCCCCGGTAGCAGCCCAAATCCATCAGCCGCTTGATGTTCATCGCCGTGTCGCGGCGCAAATCGCCCTCGATCTTGTATTCCCGGTCGATGATCTCGCGAACCCGTCCCAACTCGTCATCGGCGAGGTCATTGGCCCTCACGGTGCCCTGGACGTTGGCCTTTTCGCAGATCTTCCGCCCGCCGGTACGTCCGATTCCGTAGATATAGGTGAGCGCGATCTCGATCGGCTTGTTCGGCAGGTTAACGCCAGCTATTCGCGCCACGACGCGACCTCCTGCTTCGGCATGAACTTCGGGGTTCCGAAAATGGGCTTTCCCATCCGGGCAGCGGGATTATAGAAGCTCTCGGGGTTCAGTCAACCATCCGGCGTCATTGGGCTTCGGCAACCGGAACGCCACCCCGCCGGGGCGGACCCGCATCTTTTCCACCACCCGTCACGGTGGACGCGGCACCCGTCCGGAAGTTAAACCGGACAGCAGTGGAACAAGTCCGGGCATGACGGAAGAATCGATATAAGCCCCCTTCGATACGGTGCTGACGCGGCTATCCGGGGTAGGGAAATTGTCGAGTTCAAAGAGAAGAATCCCTCATACCGGGCAGGCGCGCCGGCGCCGTATCGAGGGACGCGCAACGGTCGGACCATGCGCTACGCTTCCAACCGAAACGGACAGGCTCTAGGTTCGCGCGATGCGGGAGACTTCCGACAACCTCGCAATACCTTTTTCCACCGTCGCCGAACTCCTGGCGCGGCACGCCGGGAAGCATCCGGAAAAGACCGCCCTCGTCGACCTCGACGGCGGCAAGGAAATCGACTTCGCGGCGTTGCGCGAAACGGTGGATCGGATCGCCGCGTGGCTCGAATCAACCGGTGTCGGGCGCGGCGGCAAGGTGGTGGTTCTCGCGGACGAACGAATCGAGAAGCTCCTCGTCTTTCTCGCCGTCTGGCGAATCGGGGCCATCGCCTGCCCCTTCCACGTCGAAATGAGCGTGGCGCACCTCCGCGCCATCGTCACCTATATCGACCCGCGGCTGGTGCTCTGGCACACGGATCTGGACGGAGACGGGATCGTCGAGGGGCTGGGCTACCCGTCCATCCGGTTTTTGTATGGACGCCTCCCGGGACGCAAGGTTCGATTTCGGTGTGACGGGCAGGCAGATTGCAGTTTTGTATCCGGCCTGTCGGTGCGGGACTTGATGCCCGCTGGCCTTGATGGAATCTGCCGATCCGCGCCTCATTTCCTCCGTGGGCTTTACGCCCCACACCGCATTCAGGCTTAGCGGATCGCGGTCTGACCTGTTTGCCATCACTCCTTGTCGTGCCTTGCGCAACCTTTCAGCGGCCACCTCCTCTGTTGGTTCGCTGTCCCGTCGTCAGCCGCGCCTATGCCGGCTGGCTGACGAAGTTCGCCTGGTACGCCCGGTCATGGGCCAGCAGGGCCCAGATCGTGCGCGCCGTCTTGTTGGCCAGCGCGACGGTGACCACGTTGGCCGGCCGCCGCTCGGCCAGTCGCACCGCCCATTCGGGCGGCGCCTTGGCATGTGTGAGCACGCTCCGCGCGCCGTGGATCAGCAGGGTTCGGAGATACCTGTCCCCGCGCTTGGAGATGCCGAGCATTCGAACCCGTCCGCCGGTGCCGTCGTGCCGGGGCACCAGGCCCAGCCAGGCGGCGAACTCGCGCCCCGACCTGAAGGCGGCGGGATCGCCCATCGCGGCGATGACGGCCGTCGCGGTCAGCACGCCCACGCCGGGGATCTCAGCGATCCGCTTGCTGTCGGCATTGCCGCGGTGCCACACGCCGATCCGCCGCTCGATCTCGGCGATCTCCTCGTCGAGCCGGCCAACCCGCGCCCACTGCTCGCGAAGAGTGTCGATCACCATCGCCGGCAGCCGCGCGGCGACCCGCTCCAGGGCCTCGGCCATGCCACGGCGCATGCCGGCACGGCCCTGCGGCATCACCTCGCCGTATTCGGTCAACAGGCCGCGGAGCCCGTTGATCTGCGCGGTGCGGAACTTGACGAGCTGCTGGCGCATCCGGTGCAGCGCCAGGATCGCCTGCTGTTCCTCGCTCTTGACGGCAACGATCTTGATGCCCGGCATCTGCGCCGCGGTCCAGATCGCCCGCGCGTCGTGCGTGTCGTTCTTGTTGCCGGACACGAAGGGCCGCACCGCCTTGGCCGGCAACAGCCAGGGATCGTGGCCGAGCTCCAGAAGCTGCCTTGCCCAGTGCTGCGAGCCGCCGCAGGCTTCCATCGCGACCACGCACGGCGTGCGGTTGGCGAAGTGCTCCAGGAACTTCGCCCGCGTCAGCTTCAGATCCTCAATCTCGCCGGTCTCCATATCGACCCAGTGCAGCTGGAACACGCGCTTCGCCGTATCCACCCCGACGACGGTTCTGTTAGTCTTCATCTCGGACCCTCCGGTTTGCCTGTGAAGAGCTTGCTCTTCCCCATTGGCACTTTGATGCCGTCGGCCCGCGAGGGTCCACTCATCCCTCAGGTCCTCGAACATCAGGGGGTGGGAGGCGTCCATCCCATTTCCTCCTGGCCGGACGGCGATCAGGAACCGGGAGAGCTGTTCGCGGCCGTCGCCTCGATGAACGGCCCGGGCACGCCCCGGGGAACCAATTTCCCGACCGACACCGCCTGCGTCTTCTCGACTTCGGGAACGACGGACCGCCCCAAATGCGTGGAGTGGGATCACATGGGGCTCTGGCTCTGCGGCCTTTCGAGCCTCGACTTCACCGGGATGACCGGGAACGACAGGCTGCTGGAATACCGCACCTTCAGCTGGCTCTCGCCGCAGATCCTCGCGCTGATGCCGTTCCTGCAGACCGGACTTACGTTGCACATGGCGCGGCGGTTCTCGCACGGCCGCTTCTTCGACTGGATCGCGGAGCATCGGATCACCGTCGCCATCGGCGTGCCGACGGTGATCAACATGCTGCTCAACCGGCCGGTCGAAATCGAGCGGGGCAGGATCGAATCGCTGCGCCTGATGACGTCGAGCTCCGCTCCGCTCGCGCCCGACAGGTGGCGCCGGTTCGAGGACAGCTACGGCATTACCCTGCTCCAATTCTACGGCGCGTCCGAAGGCGGCTGGCTGTGCGGCAACCGGCACGACAACCGGAAAGTCGGTACCGTGGGACAACCGGCAAAACACATGGAGTTCGCGATCCTCGACCCCGGGGGCGTCCCCTGCCCCGCCGGAATCGAGGGCGAGATCGCCATACGCGGCCCCCAGACCGCGGTCGCCGCGATCGCGCCTACGGGCGAATACCAGGATATGCGCCCGACCCGGCTTGCCGAATGGTTCCGGACCGGCGATATCGGCGTCGCCGACGAAGAGGGATTTGTCACCGTAACCGGGCGAGCAAAGGATCTGATCATTCGCGGTGGGGTGAACATTGCGCCGTTGGAAATCGATGGCGTGCTGATGCGCCTTCCCGAAATCGAGGAAGCGGCCGCCGTCGGCGTTCCCGATCCGATTTACGGGGAGGAGATCGCGGCCTTCGTCGTCCTCCGAACGGGCGCGTCGGTGGATCCGGAAAGCGTGATTTCGGGCTGCGCCCGGCACTTGCCGGACTTCAAGCTGCCGAAATCGGTGGTCCTCGTCGACAGCCTGCCCAAGTCGGACCGGGGCAAGATCCGGCGCGAAGCGCTGAAGGAGATGTGGCTCAAGCGCACCGGAGCGGAGCCCGGCGAATCGTGAGCGGCGGCAAAAGCACTGGTACATGACGGGGAAAATCCCACAATATGGCAATCGTTCCTGTGTGACCCGGAGATGAGGACATAATGAGAAAATACCTTCATATCGACCTCGGCGACCGGTCGATCGAGACCGAGGAACTACACGGCGAGGCGATCGTCCGTGCCGGCCGCCACCTCATCGCCAGGACGCTGCTGGAGAAGGGCGCGGCCAAGGTGGACCCGCTGTCTCCGGAAAACCCGCTGATCTTCTCCGCCGGCCCGTTCGCGGGCTCCAATTTCTCCAACGCCAACCGGCTCTCCATCGGCTGCAAGAGCCCGCTCACCGGCGGCGTCAAGGAGGCCAATTCGGGGGGCACCTTCGCCTTCGCCCTGGGGCAGATCGAGATCGCGGGGTTCAACCTTTACGGCGCTTCTGACGAGTGGACGGTGATCTACATCCACAAGGGCGGCGAGATCACCTTCGAGGACGCCGAACCCTATATGGGGAAGGGCAATATCGAGGCGGCGAAGCTGCTGCTCGAGAAATACGGCGACAAGGTGAGCGTCGGCCTGTGCGGACCGGTCGGCGAATATATGGGGCTGATCGCGGGAATCTCATTCACCGATCCGGAAGGCCGGCCCGTCCGCATCGCGGCGCGCGGCGGCGTCGGCGCCGTTATGGGCAGCAAGAAGGTCAAGGCGATCGTCGTCGACCGGGACAGGATGCCGACCTTCCACGACCGCAAGAAGCTGATGGGCTCGGTCCGCGACTACAACAAGATGCTGGACGCGGATGCGGCGATCAACGCGCTGCGCAACCTCGGCACCGCCATGGTGGGCGACTTCACCAACACCATCGGCGGGCTGCCGACGCGCAACTTCTCCTCCGGGCAGCTGGTGGACAAGGAGAAGGAGACCTTCAAGCTGGGCGGCGAGCACATCCGGGAGCGCAACCTGTCGCGCGGCGGCGAGCCGACCCACGCCTGCATGCCGGGTTGCATGATCCGCTGCTCCAATATCTATGCCGGGCCGGAGGGCGAGGAGATCGTCTCGCCGCTCGAATACGAGACCCTCGGGCTGATGGGCACCAATTGCGGGCTGGAAGACCCGGACGATGTCGCGAGGCTCAACCACATCGCCAACGATCTCGGGGTGGATTCCATTGAGATCGGCGCCACCATCGGCGTGCTGATGGAGGCCGGTCTCGGCGAATTCGGCGATCCCTCATTCATGGCCGACGTGCTGGAGGACATCCGCGACGGGACCGAGCGCGGCAAGATCTTCGCCCAAGGCACCGCCAGGGTGGGCGAGCACTACAAGGTCGCCCGCGTCCCGGTGATCAAGAAGCAGGGTATCAGCGCCTACGACCCGCGGGTTATCGAGGTCACGGGCATCTCGATGATGGTGACGGCCCAGGGCGCCGACCACACCACCGGCAACATTCCCGCCTTCGTCTGCGACGGAAAGACGACCGAGGAGCTGACCGAGGCGAGCTTCGACGTGCAGACGCTTTGCGCGACCGCGGATTCGCTCGGCCTTTGCGTGTTCGGGCGTACCGTGACCAACGAGAACATCGACTTCATGGTCAACGCGCTCAACGACGCGCATGGCACGGATCTCGACGAGTCGTTCTACCGGCGGCTCGGTCACGAGACCCTGCGCAACGAGTGGGAGTTCAACCGCCAGGCCGGCTTCACCGAAGAGGACGACGAGCTTCCCGATTTCTTCTTCGACGAGCCGCTGCACCCGAGCGGCAAGATCGCGCGCCACCGCAGCAGGGAAGTCAACGAGCACGTCCGCAAGCTGCTGGCGGAAGCGCTCGCCTGATCGCGCACCTAGGGCGGGCGCGGGTGTGCGGGCCTACCCCAGGAACTTCAACAGGTAGAGCGACAGCTCGGGCACGTAGGTGACGATCACCAGCGCGATGATGTTGATGATGATGAAGGGCACCAGCCCGGGATAGATGCTGCTCAGCGGCGCCTTGAACAACGCCTGGGCGACGAAGATGTTGAGTCCGAAGGGCGGGGTGAACATGCCGATGGCGAGGTTCACCGTCATGATCACGCCGAAATGCACCAGATCGACGCCGAGCGCGGCGGCGATCGGGGCGAGCAGCGGGGTCAGCACCAGGATCGCCGATCCGGGGTCGAGCAGGCAGCCGACGATCAGCAGGAACACGTTGATGATCATCAGGATGACCCAGGGCGGCACCTCGAGCGCCTGGATCGCGGCGACCGCGGCCTGCGGGATGCCGCTGACGGTGAGCAGCCACGAGAACACGCCCGCCCCGGCGACGATGATCAGCACCTGCGCGGTCAGGTACATCGAGTTGATCGAGACGTCCCAGATCCCGCGCCAGGAGATGTCGCCGTAGATGAACTTGGTGACGAGGATCGCGTAGACGCAGGCGATGCCCGCCGCCTCGGTCGGCGAGAACACGCCGGCATAGATGCCGCCCAGGATGATGCCCGGCGTGCCGAGCGCCCAGACGCCGGACTTGCTGGCCCGCAGGAACTCGCCCCACTGGAAAGGCTGGCCCTCGCGGATGTCGCGGCGGGCGGCGTACCAGTAGATGTAGCCGCCCATCATCAGCGACATCAGCAGACCGGGGAAAATGCCGGCGATGAACAGATGCGACACGGACTGCTCGGCCGAGGCGCCGTAGAGGATCATGCTGATCGAGGGCGGGATGACGATGGCGATGGCGCCCGAGGAGGTCAGCACGCCGGTCGAGAACCTCTCGTCGTAGCCCTTTTCGCGCAGCGGCGGATACATCAGCCGGCCGACCGCGGCCACGGTGGCCGGGCTCGACCCCGAGATCGCGCCGAAAATGGTGCAGGTGCCGACGGTGGTGAGCGGCAGGCTGCCGCGCATCCCGCCGATCACCGACATCACCCAGGCGATGATGCGCTGGGAGATTCCGCCCATGCCCATCAGCTCGCCGGCGAAGATGAAGAACGGCACCGCCATGAGGGCGAACTTGTCGACGCTGCCGAACATCACCTGGTGGACCGCGGTCAGCGGTACCTGCATGAAAAACAGCAGAATGATCGCCGAGGTGGAGAGCAGGATGATGAAAATCGGGAAGCCGAGGATCAGGAGACCGATCGGCATCAGGACCATCACCCATTCCATACCCTGTCTCCCTGAAACCCTGGCCTGCGTTCTTTCTCGGTGCCGGGGACGGCGTTCAGCCGGACGCGCCCCGGTTGAGGGGTATGTCCTCCTGCTGTTCGGTCGCCGCGACCAGCTCTTCGACCTCGGTGGCCAGATCTCCCTTCATCAGCCGCCGGAACCGCCAGACGATCACGACGAACATCATGATGAAGCCGAGCAGGATGGCGAAATGCGGGATCACCATCGGGATCTCCGCCACCACGCTGCGCTGGTCGAGCCGGTACATCAGCTCGGTCACCGTGAAGGTCTGCGGCAGCACGAAAATGCAAACCAGCAGGAAGCACAGCACGCCGGTGAAGTTCATGATCTCCTTGAACGGCGAAGGCAGCATGATGGAGAAGAAATCCATCTTGAGGTGATGGCCGTCCCAGCTCACCAGCACCGCGCCGATGAACACCATCCAGACCATCGAGTAGATCATGATTTCCTCCGCCCAGACGATGGGCGCGAGGAACAGGTAGCGGCCGAGGACGTTGCCGAAATTGACCGCGATCCCGAACAGGATCAGCGAGCCGATGATGAGCCGCGGCAGGGTCACCACCCCGGCGCTGACGAACGGGTGCAGCGAGTCGGCGACCCGTTCCAAGGCCGAGCCGTTCTGTTGACTGGAATCGCTCATGGCCGTCCCCGTAACCGTTCTTCCGTCGTCCGCGACCGGCGTGCCGACCGCCGGTCGGCGGCGGCGTCGCGGCCATCGTGGCCAGAATGCCGCGCCATTGCAAGACCGCCCCGGCCCGCGCGATTGCCGGGCGGAGACGGCGGACCTATAGTCGAGCCAGCCAATACTGGAGGCGCAGATGCACCCGTTCGAGATGCCCAAGGAATACGTCGACCGGATGATTCAACGTCAGGGCCGGCCGCATACCTGCGAGACCTTCGATGGCCCGAAGACCGCCCTGGTGGTGGTCGACATGCAGATCTATTTCATGGAGGAGGGCCAGCTCGGCGCGGCTCCGGTCGCGCAGGAGATCGTCCCCAACGTGAACCGCCTCGCCGAAGCGGTGCGAAATGCCGGCGGGTTGGTGATCTGGCTGCAGAACCTCGCGACGAAGGAGTCGATCAAGAGCTGGTCGGTCGCGCATGAGCGCTACACCCCGGAGAAAGGCGACCTCCGCCTGAATTCCATGCAGCGGGACTCGCGGGCCTTCAGGCTCTGGCCCACTCTCGACGTTCGCGACGAGGACGAAATCGTCGTCAAGCGGCGTTACAGCGCCTTCATCCAGGGTTCTTCGAATATCGAGAACGTGCTGCGCGACAACGAGATCGAGACCATCGTCGTCACCGGGGTGGCAACCAATGTGTGCTGCGAGTCGACGGCGCGCGACGCGATGATGCTCAACTACCGCTCGTTGATGGTCTCCGACGGCTGCGCGACGATGAGCGACGGCGAGCACGCCGCGGCGCTCGGCAATTTCTACCTCTATTTCGGCGACGTGCAGGAGACGGACGAGTTGGTCGCACGGCTCGAAGCGTCGACGCGGCGCAACGAGGAGGCCGCCGCCGAATAAAGGCATTCGTTCGAACTTCGACACCGCCGGGCGGTCCAAGGGCCGCCCGCCTCGTTTCGATACAACGACGACTGAGATGAAATGGCCGGAAACAGCGGACAGGACGTGTTGAAATTCGGGATCGGACAGCCGGTCCCCAGGACCGAGGACCCGCGCCTTCTTTCCGGAGGCGGACGCTATACCGACGATTTCAGCGCGGCCGGCCAGGCATACGCCGTGTTCCTGCGGTCGACCATGGGACATGGCGAGATCGCGGCGCTCGATGCTTCTGCCGTCGCGGCTGCGCCGGGGGTACTCGCCGTCTATACGGGCGCAGATCTGGAAGCCGACGGTATAGGCCACATCCCCTGCCCCGTGCCGATGAAGAATCGCGACGGCACGGCGCCCAACGTCCCGCCGCGTCCCGCGCTCTCGGTCGGCCGGGTTCGCCACGTCGGCGATCCGGTGGCCGTCGTCATCGCAGAAACGCTCGCGGAAGCGCGAGACGCCGTGGAATCGATACCGTTCGAGGTCGCGTCCCTTCCCGCCGCCGCCTCGGTCGAGCGCGCGCTCGAGACCGACGCGCCGCAGCTCTGGGAATCCTCGCCCGGCAACGTCTTCCTGGACTTCCACATGGGAGATGGGGGGGCCGTCGACGCGGCGCTTGCCGGCGCCCGCCACGTCACCCGTATCCGTCTCGACAATACCCGCATGGTGGTCAACGCGATGGAGCCGCGAGCGGCTCTCGCGCAATACGATCCGCGGGAGGAAAAATTCACCCTCCATGTCGGCAGCCAGGGCGTCACCGGCTATCGCGCGACGCTCGCGAACGCGATCTTCGGTGTCGCGCCGGAGAAGATCCGGGTCGTCAGCGACGACATCGGCGGCTCGTTCGGGATGAAGGGCGCGGCCTACAGCGAGGCGATCTGCGTCATGTACGCGGCGCGAAAGCTGGGACGTCCGGTGAAGTGGTGCGCCGACCGGTCGGAGAGCTTCCTCTCCGATCACCAGGGCCGGGCGATGACGGTCGACCTCGCGCTCGCGCTCGACGAGGAAGGCAATTTCCTCGCTCTGAAGGTCGACGCGCTGGGCGATATGGGCGCCTATCTCACCGCGATGGGGCCATGGCCGGTGACGATGGTGGTCAGCCGCAACATCATCAGCGTCTACAAAACACCGCTGTTCTCTTACGGCGCGAAATGCGTCTTCACCAACACCGTCCCCACGGGTCCCTATCGCGGCGCCGGGCGGCCGGAGTCGAAATATTTCCTCGAACTGCTGATCGACAAGGCGGCCGCCGAAACGGGGATCGACCGGATCGAGCTGCGCCGGCGTAACCTGGTCCGCCCCGACCAGATGCCATTCGAGACTCCGGTCGGGCTCACATACGATTCGGGCGATTTCGAGGCGATCATGGACGAGGCGATGGCCCGCGCCAAGACCGCCGGTTTCGCCGAACGACGCCGCGCCAGCGAAGCCGCCGGCAGGCTGCGCGGGCTCGGCATTGCCCCTTACCTTGAAACCACCGCCGCGCCGGGGACCGAGCTCGCCGATATCCGTTTCGAGAGCGACGGGACGGTTACGCTGGTTACCGGCACCTGCGACTTCGGCATGGGTCACGCAACGCCCTTCGCCCAGGTGCTGAGCGAAAAGCTCGGCGTCCCGTTCGAGCGGATCCGCATGATCCAGCACGACTCGGACGAGATGAGCCCCGGCGCGGGCGGGTCCGGAGGATCGCGCTCGGCGATTGCATCGAGCGGCGCCATCCTGGAAGCGAGCGAGGCGGTAATCGAACGCGGCAGGGAGATCGCCGGCCATTTCCTGGAAGCCGCGATCGAGGATATCGAATTCGCCGGCGGGGAGTTCCGAGTCGCCGGCACCGACCGGTCGATCGACATCATGAGCCTCGCCGCGAAAGCCCACGGGAACACTGCCCTGCCGGACGACCTAATGGACGGGCTGAGCGCGAAACGCTCGCACGACACCAGCCCGATCAGCTTCCCGAACGGCTGTCACGTCTGCGAGGTTGAAATCGATCCCGACACCGGCGAGACAGCGATCGACCGTTACACAGTGGTCGACGATTTCGGCACGGTGCTCAATCCGCTGATCGTCGCGGGCCAGGTGCATGGCGGCATCGTCCAGGGCCTCGGTCAGGTCCTGTTGGAGAACACCGTCTACGACGATGACGGCCAGCTCGTCACCGGCTCGTACATGGACTACGCGATGCCGCGCGCCGACCACATGGCGCCAATCGACTTTGTCACTCACCCGGTCCCGTGCACGACCAACCCGCTGGGGGTCAAGGGCTGCGGGGAAGCGGGCAATGGGGGCTCGTACCCCGCGGTGATGCTCGCCGTTCTCGACGCGCTCGCGGCCCGGGGAGTGGAGGAACTGCCGCTTCCGGCGAGCCCCCATCGCATATGGCAGGCGCTGCAAGCGGCGGCCGGCTGAGGAGGAGAACCATGCCCACTGCATCGGTCAACGGCACCGAGATATGGTACGAGGCGCAGGGAAGCGGTCACCCGTTGATGCTCTTCCCCGGCCTCGGCATGGACCATCGCTACTACCGGCTGGGCGAACCGCTGCTCCGCGAGAGATGCATGACGGTCGTCGTCGATCCGCGCGGCGTCGGACAATCGCGGAAGGACGACCCCGGGGAGGTCCACTACTCGGCGGAACTCTGGGCCGACGATTTCGCGGCGCTCGCGCGCGAGGCGGGGTGGGAGAGCGTCGACATCCTGGGCTCCTCGCTTGGGGGCTCCACCGCCCAGGCGATGGCGGTTCGCCATCCTGATCTGGTGCGCTCGATGATCGTGGTCGGCGGGTTCTCGGAGCTCGACCGGGCGATGGAGATGAACTTCTCGCTGCGCAAGAAGATCATCGCCAGGATCGGCATGGGGGAGGAGCTCGCCGACTTCATGGGACTCTCGACCATGACCCGGGAGTTCATGGACACCGACGAAGGGCTCGCCATCATGCGGGCGAACCAGGAAAACGTCCGCGCCAACGATCCCGACCTCTACACCGCCTTCCTCGATTCCATCTTGTCGTGGGGCCGCCGTCTTCCCGGCCAGGAGGACGAAGCGCTCTGGACCGAGAAAATCCGGAGCGTCGCCTGCCCGACGCTCGTGCTGACCGGCGACAACGACTATTTCATCCCGGCGAAGTTCTCGAAGATCATCGCGGACGCGATCCCAGGCGCGGTCTATGCCGAGATTCCCGGCGGAGGACACATTCCTTTCATCGAGAAGCCGGAAGCAACGGCCGAAGCCGTCGCCGCCTTCCTCGCCCGATTGAACTGAACGGAAGCGCCGAGGAAGCGGGTCGCGGCGATCCGTACCGAGCCCGCCACCCTCCCCCGACCCCTCCCGCGAGCGGGAGGGGAGAAGATCGGGAGTGCGCGAGCGAGTCCCCTCTCCCCAGCGGGGAGAGGGTTAGCCCGCATTTCTCACCACCGGCCGACAGAAAGCCCGCGGCATGGCCGACCCCAAGGCTGTCACCCCGGACCTGTTCCGGGGTCCAGGCCTGCCCCGGACACCGTTCCGGGAAAACCGGGCGAGAACGGTGCCTGTGGCTCTGGACCCCGGAACAGGTCCGGGGTGACAGCCGGGGCGCGGGACAGAGCGCGAGCATCGCCGCGCCGGTCCGCGACCGGACAAGTGCCTGTCACAATGCCTCTTTCCTTGTCCGACACCTCTAACCGCCAACCCTTTGTGAGAAATCCGGGTTAGGGAGAGGGGGGCCTTTCGGGCGGCGGCCGGCCCTGATCGTGTCCAGTCGAAAAACTAGATTTCCACCGCGGCGGCGCGGCGCAGGATCTCGGCGACCACGCTGTGGGCGGCCAGCGTGGAGGTCTTGGGATTGTCGAGCAGCGGCTTGCCGCGCACCTCGATGTCGAACGCCCCGAACATCCCCTCCACGCGGACATCGTGGATATTGCCGCCGGCGCCCGGGTCGGCGATCAACCGCACGTCGGTGCGGTCGAATCCGGCGCCCGCGAGCGCGATGGTCGCGGCCACGTTCGCGTTCTGGGGGTAGAGGGTCGCCGCTTCGTCGGCCGCACCTTCGAACAGCACGGTCGGTTCCGCCAACGCGTCGAGATCGTGCGCCTCTTCGGCCGGGGTTCCGCGCCACGCGCCCGGTGGCTTGCGCGAGGTGTAGACGACCCGTTCCAGCCCGCCGATGCGAGCCGCCGCCAATGCATCGGCACCCGCGACCGCGCCGGCGGGCAGGATAAGCTTCCCCCCGCCGGCTTCCGCCGCCGCCTCGAGCCGGGCGCGGAGCGCCGCGTCGGCAAGCGCGCCGATGGAAATTACCAGGAAGTCGATACCCCGCCTCAGAGCCTCTTCGCCGAACTCGGCTACCGCCCCATGCCCCGCGCATTCGGCGATGAGGTGAGGCGCCGTCGCGAAGTCCCCGATGGCGCTCGCCACCTCGATCGTCGGCGGGAGGCTTGCGCGCGCTTCGGCGATTCGTTCGGGGCGGACGATAACGCCGGTGACGCCCACCCCGCCGCCGGACCGGATATGTTTCAGCACCTCGGTGGCGATGGCGCCGCGGCCGATCAGGACGACGTTCAGCATGGCCTATTCCTTCCGGCGGACGGGCGGGCCGGCGAAGGGGACCGCGAACGGGCCGACCGCGTCCATGTCGATCTCGACCATCGCCGGACCGTCCGCCGAGATCGCCCAGTCGATGGCTGGACGCATCCCGGCGGCGTCCACGACGCGCCGGAAGGGTAGCCCGAGACCGCCGGCCAGCGCGCCCAGGTCGGGAAGCGCGATGTCGGCATAGAGCCGCCGGCCGGCGAACTTCCGATCCTGGATATTCCTTATCACGCCGTAGCCGCCGTCGTTCATGACGATCAGCGCGACATCCGTCCGCTCCTGGACCATGGTGGAAATCTCTCCGAGCGAAAGAGCGAGCCCGCCATCGCCCGCCAGCGCCACGGTCTTCCGCCCGTTCGCGCCGAGTGCGGCGCCGATTGCCATGGGCAGCGCCTGTCCGATCCCGCCGCCCACCGCGTGCACGCCGTCGCGCGATCCGGAAAGACGCGGCGCGCGATTGCCCCATGTGCTGTTGGACAGCGTGATGTCGCGCACCCACACAACGTCTTCGGGTACCGAGTCCTGGAGGTCGTCCATGAGCCGTTCATAGGGCCCAAGGGTGTCGCGAAGCGCGGCCTCGGCTTCTTTCCGCGCCTTTTCGATATCCGCGCCAAGAGCCGGGTCTACGTTCATGCGGCCACGGAGCCGGTCCGCGAGACCCGCCATCGCCTTGGCCGCGTCGCCGCAAACGAAGATTTCGTTGGCGAACGACCGTCCGTCCGCCCTGGGATCCGCGTCGATCCGGTAAAGTGGGTGCGGCAGGGCCAGCTTGTACTGCAACGTCTCGTTGCTGCGCAGCCGGGAACCGACGACCAGCATCGCATCGCAGCTCCGGTAGAATGCCTCGACCGGCGGCTGGAAGTTGTAGGCCCCGAGCGACATGCGATCGCCTTCCGGAATCGCTCCCCGGCCGTGGATGCTGGTGACCACGCCAAAGCCAAGTCCGGCGAGTACGCGAGCCTCCGCCGACGCACCGCGCACGCCGCCGCCGAGCCAGAGCATCGGTCGACGCGAATCCGCCAGCGCACCGGCCACGAGATCCAGCGCCGTTCCGTCGGGTTCCGGACGCGACGGCGCGACGGGCGCGATCGATGCCGGCCTGTCGAGCGAGGATTCCTGAATGTCGACCGGTAACTCGACGCTGACCGGACCGGCGGGCGGACTCCGCGCCACGCGCACCGCCTCGCGCAGCGTTCCGGGCAGGTCGGGTACGCTCCTTACCCTGTAAGCCGCCTTGGACGCTCCACGCAGCATGGCCAGCTGGTCGCGCGCCTCGTGGATGTAGCCGCGCTCCTGGTCGAGGTATTTCGTTTCGATCTGGCCTGTCAGGTGGAGCAGCGGCGTGCCCGCGGTCTGCGCCTCGACCAGCGCGCCGCAGGCATTGCCCGCCCCGGTCCCGGTGCTGGTGAACGCGACGCCAAGTCCGCCCGAGACCCGGGCGTTCGCGTCGGCCATGTTTACCGCGCCGGCCTCGCCTCGCGCGGGCACGAAGCGAATGCGATTGCGCTGCCCCATCGCATCCAGCATCGGCATGTTATGGATCGAGATAACCCCGAAGGCGGTGTCGACGCCGGCCGCTTCGAGGAACGCGGCGACAAGTTCGCCGGCGGAAATCCGCTCAGACATGGTGTCCCTGCCCGCCCGCGATCTCGATCGTCTCCCCGGTCAGGTAGCTCGCCGCCGGAGAGGCGAGAAACACCATCACCCTCGCCGCCTCGTCGGCTTCGCCCAGCCGGCCAAGCGGGATTCCCCGCTCGGCGGCGAGTTCGGCGAACCATTCCGCCTTGCTCTTCCCGCCGCTCTCGCCCTGTTCGTAGCGCCGGTTCCACTGCCCCGAATCGACCAGCCCGATCAGAATCGAATTGACCCGGATTCCCCTGGGCGCGAAGTCCCGGCTCATCGTCTTGGCGAGGTTGAGGGCCCCGGCCCGCGCGGCGGAGGTCGCCGCCAGCCAGGGTTCGGGTCGCCGCGCCAGCAGGGCGTTCGTGCAGACGATGGCGGACGGCGCAGCCTCTTCCAGCAGCGGGAGAAAGGCGCGGCTGGGGTGGAGAACCGAGAAGAATTTGAGGTCGAGTTCGGCACGCCATTCGTCGTCGCCGAGGTCATCGAAGCCTCCGCGGCGCGCCTGCCCGGCATTGGCGACGAGAATGTCGGCACGGCCGAAGCGCTCCGCCACGCGATCGCGAAAGTCCGCCACTTGCGCGGGGTCGAGCACGTCGCACACGGCGGTGAGCACGCGGTCGGCGCCATGCGGTCCGGTGAGCGTCCGTTCCGCGGCAGCCAGCCGATCCTCCGACCTGCCGCAAATCGCGACCCGGGCGCCCTCTTCGAGGAATATCCGCGCCGCGGCCAGCCCGATGCCGGAAGACCCGCCGGTCACGACCGCTACCTTGTCCGAAAGCCCGAGATCCATCTCGCGGTCCTATCCCTGCGCAGCCGGGCTAGGCCGGCGGCCGACCATCATTCCAGGTCGTCGAGGAAGCCGGTGAGCGTGGCGTTGAATGCTTCCGGCCCCTCGACATAGCTCGCGTGACCCAGCCCTTCGAGGGTGACGTAGCGGGCTCCGCTTATCGCAGCGGCGATGTCACGACCGATCGCCTCGGGCGTTACCGTATCCTCGCTTCCGTACATCACCAGAGCGGGCACCCCGATGGTCGCCGCGTCCGCAAAGATGTCCGAGTTGTGGAGCATCCGGGCAGCCTGGGCATAACCGTCGGGACGAAGCCTGCGCTGCACCGAAAAGACTTTCTCGTAGGTCTCCTCGGGCGCGGAGGGCGAGAGGACCTCGCGCGCGCGCCGTTTGGCAACCTCCTCCGGTCCAAGGGCGGCCATCGCCTCGATGCGCGCTTTCAATCTGCCGACGCGGACTTCTTCCGGGCTGTTGAGGTAGCCCCCCGCGGCGTCCGACAGGGTGACACTCAACAGCCTTTCGGGATAACGAGCGGAAAACGCGGTCGCGATCAGCCCGCCAAGGGAATGACCGAGCAGGTGGACTCTCTCCAATCCCAGCCCGTCGAGGAGGTCGGCGACCGCATCGCCATAGGCACCGGAAGATGGCCTTTCGCCGGGGAGCGGGTCGGAGCCGCCGTATCCCGGCGTGTCCCAGGCGATGACGCGAAAGCGCGCGGAAAGCCCGTCGAACTGCGTTTCCCACGACGCCGAGCCGGAGCCGATGCCGTGCAACAGAACCAGAGGCGGCCCCTCGCCGGCCGCGCGGTAGGCGATCGCGCGTCCGTTCCGCCGGACGGTCTTGAGCGGCGGAAGCGCCACGCCGGATTCCTAGCGCTTGATCTTCGCCAGCGGGTGGTCGGGCGGGTAAGTCGGGATGCGTGGCCTCGCGGCGCCCAGCATCACGCACATCAGCGCCTCCTCCTCGCCCTCGTTGACAAGGCCGCGATAAACGCCGGGCGGGACCGAGATGAGGTCGCGCTCGCCGAGTTCGGTCTCGAAGGTCTCGCCGTCGCTCTCGAGAGTCAGCCGGATCTTCCCGCGCAACATGAAGAACACCTCCTCCACGTCGTCGTGAACATGCGGCGGGCCTTCGCATCCGGGCGGCAGTACCATGGTCGAGAAGGTGAAGTGCTCCGACGGCACGGTGTTGGAGTCGTCCGCCACCCCCGTGCCCCCGGTCCCCAGATACCGCATCTGCGCGCGCCGGTACCTGGGGTCGAAATCGGCCTGGAAACTGAGCGCGTCCCAATCGTAGCGCCGCGTCTCGTAGCGCGCGATCCGGGTTTCCATCCAGTCCGCGAGAGGACGCGCGACGGTCTCGGACTCGGTGCTCATCTGGTCTCGTCCTTCTATTCGGCCGCCGCCGGGGCGGACTCGCTCGCTTCGAGGGCTGCAACCTGGCGTTCGGCCTGTTCCTGGACGAGCCGCCTGATGCGCGCCATTCCGGTGTCGTGCTGGTAAAGAAATTCGTGGTCCCGCGCGTCGTTGGGCATGCCTTCGAGGATGATCCGGTCCTGCTCGAGCACGTCCCAGTGCAGCGTCTCCAATTTGTGCTTGTACATGAACCGCCAGACCGCGCGCTCCCAGCCCTGCACCTTCCGGGTTCGCCAGAAAAAGACGCGGCAATTGTCCCGGTCGATCGGGGTTACGAAGCCAACGATGCCGAACGCGCCGCCGGGCCCCGCGTTGCGCCGGTAGGGAATCGAGAGCCGCATCCAGTGCGCCCCGGTATCGGCGAACTCGACCCAATCGAAATTGACGCCGCGCTGGTTGGTCTTCTCGAATATCAGCCCGTGCTCGGTCTCGCGCACCCGCATCCGCGCGTCCTTGTCCCCCCGCCCCATGGAGTGCGATTCGGCGTGCAGATAGGCGCCGTGCATCGGGTCCATGACGTTGTCCACCGCATAGCGGTAGTTGCACCGCCAGTGCGAGGTACAGAGGACCGCGCTCCATTCCGGAGAGCGGAGCTCCTCGGGATACTCGAACGGAACGGGTTCGGGATGCAGCGCGTCGCCGAAATAGGCGAAGATCCCGCCCATGTGCTCGAAAGCCGGGTACGACTTCACCGCCCGCGTTCCGACCAGAGGACAGTCGCCGATCGCCGGCATCGCGACGACGGTGCCGGTTCCGTCGACTTCCAGCCCGTGATACCAGCACGCCAGCCGGTCGCCGAGATTCCAGCCCTTCGAGAGCTGCGCCCCGCGATGCGGGCAACGATCGGCGAGCACGTGCACCTCGCCGTCCTCGTCGCGCCACACGACGATCCGCTCTCCGAGCCGCATCAGCGCGACCGGCTTGTCGCGGATCATCCAGCTCGCCGCGATCGGGTACCAGCGGTTGCGGACGCCGAGGTCGACCAGCGTTTCGACCGCGTCCCGATGTATCGACATCCCCATCTCCATCCCGTGCCGTCAGGGGCCGAGCCGGGTCATCTCCGCCTCGAAAATCTTCCCGGTCCACCGCTCCGCGCCCTCGGGGGCGGGCCCCTCTTCGTTGAGCGCCGCGACGACGCTCTCGAGATCGTGGATTCCACGCCCGAAAATCTCTTCCAGCCGGTCGGCGAGCGCTCTCGCATAGGTGCCGGGCGCGGCGTCGACCTGTGTCTGGTGCCGAACGTTACCCGGCTCGTCGTATGGGACTGGCAAAGCGAAACTCCCACGTCTCCCGGCGCGATTTTCGGGCGCCGTCTCCGACTTTCAC
Organism: Alphaproteobacteria bacterium; assembly: GCA_965202835.1. Classification (GTDB taxonomy): domain Bacteria; phylum Pseudomonadota; class Alphaproteobacteria; order MPNO01; family MPNO01; genus MPNO01. Next base: position 1,836,532 of record CBDBCA010000006.1, read on the forward strand.
GGTATGACTTGCAGGATTTCCGGTCAATCCTGCCAACGGTTCGCCATCGGACATCTCCGCCCCGCGTCGGCCAATCGGATAATTCGCACGAACGATTGCGTGTCGTCCGGTACCGCGATAGTTGTCCTGCATGCGCACGAGACCCGAGCACCGGGCCGCGACCGAAGAAAAGGCCAGGGCGCATGTGCGCGCCGTCACCGTGGCTTCCGGCACCTCGTTCTATTGGGCGATGCGTTTCCTGCCGCGGGCCCGCCGCGAAGCGATGTTCGCGATCTACGCGTTCTGCCGCGAGGTGGACGACATCGCGGACGACCATGGAACGCCGGATGACAAGCGGCACCGCCTCGATATGTGGCGCGACGAGATCGATTCGCTCTATGCCGGCACGCCGGAACGACTGACCGCCCGGGCCCTGGTCGAGCCGGTTCGCCGCTTCGGCATGCGCCGCGAGGATTTCCTCGCGGTGATCGACGGGATGAAGATGGACCTCGGCGAAGGGCTGAAAGCGCCGAGCTTCGAGGAGTTGGATCTTTACTGTCATCGGGTGGCGGGCGCGGTGGGGCTTCTTTCCATCCGGGCCTTCGGCGCCCACGGTCCGCACGCGGAGACGTTCGCCCTCTCGCTCGGAACCGCGCTGCAATTGACGAATATCCTGAGGGACCTGATCGAGGACTCAGAGCGCGACCGCCTCTATTTGCCGCGCGAGCTGCTCGACGAGGCCGGCATCGAGGCCGGGTCGCCGCATGACGTTATCCGCCATCCCGCAATTCCCGGGGTGTGCGACGCGCTGGCGCGGATCGCCAAAGAGAGATTCGCCGGGGCGAGAGCCGCGCTCAAGGAATGCGATCGCCGCGCGCTTCGCCCCGCGGTGGTGATGATGACGCACTACCGGCGTCTGCTGGAGGCTTTGGAGAAACGGGGCTGGACCAGGCTGGACGTCCCGGTTCGCATCTCCAGGCCGGAAAAGATTCTGATCGCGCTTCGCTATGGCGTATTCGCCTGAATCCCGGGCGAATGTGGACAAACCGACACGCGGCAACTACTTTTTCTTATGAGCCGGTCGTGTCGCCGGTTCGCGAACTCGGCAACGATCGGAGGGGCTCGGTGGAAGGTTCCACGTGGGAACGCGTTGCCGTAGAGACCCCGGCATGCGCACCCATCGCCCCGATCCGACCGGATAGCGCGGATAGCCTGGAAGCGCGCATCGACCGCATTATCGAAGCCGCCGGCGCGTCCCTCCGCGAAACGCAGTCGTCGGACGGCCACTGGGTGTTTCCCCTCGAAGCCGACGTGACGATCCCCGCGGAATACATCCTCCTGGAACACTTCATCGACGACATAGACCACGCCCTCCAGGCCAGGCTCGCGGACTACATCCGGAGCCGGCAGGGAAAAGACGGGGGCTGGCCGCTTTTTTACGACGGCGACACCGACGTCAGCGCATCGGTAAAGGCCTATTTCGCGCTCAAATGCGTCGGCGACGACCCGGATGCGCCCCATATGCAGCGGGCGCGCATGGCGATCCTCGAAAGAGGCGGCGCCGCGCAGTGCAACGTGTTCACCCGCATCACGCTGGCGCTGTTCGGACAGCTGCCGTGGCGGGCGGTGCCGGTTATGCCGCTCGAACTCATGCTGCTGCCGCGGTGGTTTCCGATCCATCTCGACAAGGTATCCTATTGGTCCCGCACGGTAATCGTGCCCCTTCTGGTGCTTCTCGACCGAAGACCGGGAGCGGCCAACCCCGGCAAGGCGGAAATCGCGGAACTGTTCGAAGAGGACCCCTGGAAGCGAAGCCCCCCACTGGTCAAGCCGACGGGAGGTTTGCTCGATACCGTCTTTCTCGCGGTCGACCGCACGCTGCGGCTGCTCGCTCCTTTCAGCCCGCCCGCGCTGCGGCGGCGCGCCACGGACCGGGCGCTCGACTTCATCGTGGACCGCCTTAACGGGGATCACGGCCTGGGCGGGATATTCCCGGCCATGGCCAACACGGTCATGGCGTTTCGCGCGCTGGGTCTTGCTGAAGACGACCCGCGCTACGTCGATGCCCTGAGCGCGATCAGAAAGCTCCTGGTAGCGAAGAAGGGGGAAACCTTCTGCCAGCCGTGCCAATCTCCGGTATGGGATACCGCGCTCGCGGCGCACGCGCTGATGGAAGCCGGAGGGACGGACAACGAAGCGGCCGCCGAGCGCGCCTCTGGCTGGCTCGTGGGCGAGCAGATCACCGATATTAGGGGCGACTGGGCCCGTAGCCGTCCCGAGCTCGCCCCGGGCGGCTGGGCGTTCGAGTACCGCAACGATTTCTATCCCGATACCGACGACACCGCGGTCGTCCTGATGGCGATAGACCGCGCTCGTCCCACGGGCGTCGACCGCGCCGTGGAGCGGGGCGCGGAATGGATCATCGGCATGCAGAGCTCCAACGGCGGTTGGGGTTCGTTCGATATCGACAACAACAAGCACTACCTCGACAGCATTCCGTTTGCCGACCACGGCGCGCTGCTCGATCCTCCCACGACGGACGTGACCGCACGCTGTGTCGGGATGCTCGCCCAGCTCGGCTATTGCCGCGACGACCCTTCCGTGGCGCGCGGGATCGAATTTCTGATCCGCGAGCAGGAGGAAGACGGTTCCTGGTACGGGCGGTGGGGCACCAACTACGTCTACGGCACCTGGAGCGCCCTTTGCGCCCTCAACGCCGTGGGGGAAGATCCGGCATCGTCCTGCGTCCGGCGCGCGATCCGTTGGCTGGAGCGACGCCAGCGCGACGACGGAGGCTGGGGTGAGGACGGCGCAACTTATTGGCCTGACCGCCGGGACCAGGCCAGGGCCTCCACGCCGAGCCAGACGGCCTGGGCGGTGCTCGGCCTGATGGCTGCTGGCGAAGTCGACAGCACGCCGGTCCGGCGGGGGATCGAGTACCTGCTCAACGCGCCGCGCGAGGATGGAACCTGGCAAGAGGAGTATTATAACGCGGTTGGATTTCCGCGCGTCTTCTACCTGAAATATCACGGCTACAGCGCCTATTTTCCGGTTTGGGCGCTCGCCCGCTACCGCCGCCTACGCGGCGGCAACACGAAGACCACGCCCTTCGGGTTGTGACGCCGGGGCCGCGACTGGGAATCGTCACCGGCCTTCCGGCCGAAGCCGACGCGGCCCTTGGCGGCAAAGGCGACAGAATCCGGGTTCTATGCTGCAACGCCACGACGACGCGGGCGGAATCTCACGCTCGATCCCTGATCGATTGGGGCGCCGCCGCGCTGCTGAGCTTCGGCACCGCGGGGGGACTGAGACCAGGGCTTCCGGCCGGGACCGTTGTCATCGCGACCGCGATCGTCTCGCCCGCAGGCGACGAATTGGAGATCGACGGGGAATGGGCGGCGCGGCTCGACAATGCATTGACGCCTTCGCTCGACACCGTCCGGGCTCCGATTGCCGGCGCGGAAAAGCCTGTGGCAGACGTCCGGGCCAAGGCCGCGCTCGGCCGCCTCTCGAAAGCGGCGGCCGTGGACATGGAAAGCCATGCGGTTGCACGGGTTTGCGCCTCCGCCGGGTTGCCGACGATGGCCCTCCGGGTTATCGCGGACCCTGCCGATCGGCGCCTGCCTCCGTCCCTTGTCGCTGCGCTCTCGCCCGACGGCGGTTCGCTCGTACGGCGGGTGCTGCTGGAAACCGTCAGGCGGCCGGGCGATCTCCCGGCGCTCGCCCGGCTGTCGGCGGATTACCGGCGGGCGCTCCGCTCGCTACGCCGCGCCGCTGTGCTGGGCGGTCCCCATTTCGGCTTCGGCCTTTAGCCCCGCCGCACGCCGTTCCACGAAGTCATTGAACACATACTGCGCGGGCCGGGCCCCGGTGAGAGGTATTTCGGGGGCCATCGGCCCTCCGGTCCGAATTCCGGACAGGGCGATGGGGAGTATTCTCCAGGGGTGCGACGCGAGATCGTCCACCGCCGTCGCCTCGTAACCGCAATGAGCCATGCAATCGGCGCATTTCTCGTAGTTGCCGGTGCCGTAGGAATCCCAGTCCGTCCCTTCCATCAGCTCGCGGAAGGACGACGCGTAGCCCTCTCCCAGCAGGTAGCAAGGCCGCTGCCAGCCGAAGACATTGCGCGTCGGATTGCCCCAGGGCGTACAGCGGTAGTCACGGTTGCCGGCGAGGAAATCGAGATAGAGCGGGGAGTGGTTGAGTGGCCATTTCTTCCCGCGGCCGCGCTCGAAAACGGCGCGGAACAACTGCTTGGTCTTGCGACGATTGAGGAAGTGCTGCTGGTCGGGGGCGCGCTCATAGGCATACCCTGGCGAGACAGTCACGCCTTCCACCCCGAGTTCGGCAACCGTATCGAAGAACTCCGCTACTTCATCGGCATCGATGCCGTCGAAGAGTGTGCAGTTGATCGACACCCGAAAACCCCGGGCGATCGCGGCGGATATCGCCTGCACCGTCTTGTCGTACACACCCTCCTGGCAGACGGAGCGGTCGTGTACCTCGCGGGTACCGTCGAGATGGACCGAGAACGAGAAGAACGGGCTGGGCCGGAACAGGTGCAGCTTCTTTTCCAGCAACAGCGCGTTGGTGCACAGATAGACATACCGCTTGCGCGCAACGATACCCTCGACGATCCCGTCGATCTCACGGTGAATCAGCGGCTCACCGCCGGCGATAGACACCACCGGAGCCCCGCATTCCTCGACCGCGCCGATCGCCTCGTCGACGCTCATCCGTTTGTCCAGGATCGAATCGGGATAGTCGATTTTTCCGCAGCCGGCGCAGGCGAGGTTGCAGCGGAACAGCGGCTCCAGCATCAACACCAGCGGATATCGCCGCACACCGCGCAGCCGTTGCGTCACGATATAGGTACCGATACGCAACTTCTGGGACAACGCTACGCCCATGCGGAACTTACCCCTCGAACCTGCCCCGGTAGGGAACTCCGCCGCGGATTTTCCGCCGGCAGCTTCCGTGACGCATAATCCGCCCAAGACTAATAAACCATCAGGGGAGCGTTTTCCAATCGCCCGACGCCGGTACGAACACGGGACCGGATTTCGGCCGGGCCCGCCGGAAGACAAACATATCGGTAACGCCGGGCAGGCAGTACGATGCGGCCTCGGGACCGGTAGTCGTGTCGGCGGCAAGGGAGTTTCGATGGCCCGCTTGAGTCTCACTGCCTGGTTCTTGGCCGCGACGTTGGCGCTCGCGGTTTTCTTCGCCGCCCCGGCTATGGCCGACCCGCCGGAGCCCGCCAAGGTTATCGAGACATTTCACGACACGCTCTTGCGGGTCATGAAGAACGCCAGGACCTTGGGTTACGACGGCCGCTATCGCACGCTCGCCCCGGCGATCGGAAAGGCGTTTCATCTCCGCTCGATGAGCCGGATGGTCGCAGGACGGCGCAATTGGAAGCGTTTTTCGGAGGCGGAACGCGACAAATTCGTCTCGGCATTCTCCGATCTGGTCACGGCGACCTACGCGCACCGTTTCGACGGGTATTCGGGCCAGTCTTTCCGAATTCTGGAAACGGCTTCGCTGCGCCCCGGAACCGTATTCGTCAAGACGCGCGTGGACGGGGCGCGACCGATCCGGCCGGGGCGGAAAAACACGAAGCTGAACTATCTCGTCCGCCGTTTCGACGGCGGATGGCGCGCGATCGACGTGTATCTGAAGGGCTCGATCAGCGAGGTGGCGACCAAACGCTCGGAATACTCGGGGATATTGCGCAAGCGAGGCGTGAACGCGCTGGTCGAACAAATCCGGAAAAAGACCGCCTCCCTCGCCTCCGAGGCGACCCGCGAGACCACTCCGCTGTCCCCGGACCACGACGCCTGACCGCCGCGCCTAGAGCCTGTCCGTTTCAGATAGAAGCGCTGTTACCCTTGCTTCCTAACCGTCATGGTCGGCCTTCGCCGACCATGACGGAAGAAAATGGACAAGGCGGTTCCAACTAAAGCAGACACGCTATAGTGCGGTTTCCTTCCGGAATCTCTAGCGGCGGAACAACAATCCGCCCAACGCACCGCCCACGCCCGCGCGGGCGAAGTCCCAGCGACGGAGCGCCACGCGCCGGGCCAGCGGGTCGTCGGCCCGCAGCAGCCCGCTCAGCCGCTCGGCAAGGCGCACGATGATCGCGGTTTCCATGGCAAGCCGCCGATTCCTGACGACCGCGGGCAGTTCCCGCGCCTTCGTCATCAACGCGTCGACTCCGTCGAGCAGCCTGTCCAGGACGGACCGCATGGCTTCGCTGCATCGGGCGGCGTCGAGCGCTTCGACCCCGATGCCGGCCTCCTTCAACCAGGGTTCGGGCAGATACACCCGATCGAGGGAACGGTAATCGTCCTGGCAGTCCTGCAAGTGATTGAGCACCTGGAGCGCATTGCACAGCGGGTCCGAGGCCTCCCAGGTAGAGCGGTCCTCGCCGTGCAGATCGAGGACATAGCGCCCGACCGGCGACGCGGAAAGCGCGCAATACCCCATCAGATCGTCCCAGTCCGCATAGCGCAGCTTGGTCACGTCCTGCTTGAAGGCGGCGATGATGTCGACGACGTGGCGCGGGCCGAGACCGGTCTCCGCCAGGCTCTCGCGCATTCGTTCGGCTGTCGCGAGCGTCGGCCCATCCGGGCCCTCGCCCTTGACCGCCGCCTCGAATGCGTCGAGCCGGCGGAGCTTTTCTTCCGGCGAAAGGTCCGGGTTGTCGGCGATATCGTCGGTGGTCCTGGCGATCGCGTAGTAGACCGCGATGTGGGGTCGCAGTCGGGCGGGCAGCAACCACGACCCGACGGGAAAGTTCTCGTCGCCCGACCATTTTCCGGAGGGCGTTTCCACGGCGGTCATTCTGGCCGCCGCGTCAGTCACCGCCATGTTCCGGGGCGTAGACGCGCGACTTCCACGCGCGCGAACAGCAGGCCGATCCAAGAGGCCAATGCGATCGCCGCCAGAGCCGTCCAGATCATCAGGCGGTCTTGGCCCGTTCGTGGTCGATCTGAAGCCGGGTGAGAAACGGAACCATCGGATGGACGCCGAGGGAACGCATCCGGTCCATGTCGAGGCTTGCCAGCGCTTCGGCCTCCTCGGCGTCGAGCCCCGCGGAAGCGGCGTAACCGCCGGGATCGCCCACATAACGCGCTCGCTCCGAGGCGCTGTTGGAAAGGAGATGCAGGATCCGTGTGAGCTCTACTCGCTCGGCATGGACCGGCGGATAATGGGGGGTGTGGGCCGAGGCCGATTGCGGCCTCAGCCAGCCGAGCGAACCGTAGATGTGGTGCCAACTCGGGTCGAGCTGGACGACGTCCGGCACTCTTTCCCCCAGCGCTCCGGCGCCGATCGCCCAGCATCTGAGCTCGACATTGCCGGTTTCGTCGAGCCGCTTCTCGTCGAGGGAGAGCAGCGTCCGCAGCCGGCCGAGGCGCAACGGCTCCAGCAACGCCTCGTCGAAGGCAAGATCGGGATTGGAATAGCGCTCGGTGCCGGGGAAATGCGACATGCCGCCGCTCGCTATCACCACCGCGCGAACGTCGATGGAGGCAAGCGCGCGCGCCAGAGCCTGACCGAAGCCGTAGCAGCGCTCCATCGAGGGCTGCGGCGGGACATAGGCGTTGGCGTAAATAGGCACGATCGGTGCATCGACCCCGAGATGGGCAAGCGGGATTCCGAAGGCGTAGTCGATCTCGGCGGTGGAGGTGAAGGCGGGATCGAACCCCTCGGCCTGCAGGTGGCGGATCAGCGCGTGGGCGGTGCCGCTCGCCACCTCGTAGCGGAAGTCGCGCCCCGCGAACGAGCCCTTGACCTCGGCGCCGGTGTGCAGCGCGAAGGCGGGTGTGCAGTGGAGGAAGAACTGGTTGACGTGGTCGTTGGCGATAACGATCCAGATGTCGGGTTCCAGCGCGGCCAGCGCCTCGCCGATCCGCCCCGCGACCACGCGCACCCGTTCCACCGTGGCAGGGTCTTCGGTCTCGGGCATGGTGAAGAACTGCGGCGCATGGGGAAGGAACGCACCGCCCAGCACATGCGACGTCATCGCTTCGCCTCCCGGGCTCTCGCTGCGGGCCGGAGTCTAGCGCATTTTCCCGCGTGTTCGAACTTCCGGGCGGCGGCCGGAACCGGCCAGCGCTTCGACGATGCCGGAAAACCCCTCTATGGTGCCGCCGCTACCGGTCCCGACGCCCCGACGAGAAGGAGAACCCGCGTTGCACGTCCATTGCCCGATCGACATTCACGCCCATTTCTACCCGCCCGAATATCTGAAGACGCTGGAGCGGAACGGTCATCGATACGGCGGCGGCGTGTCACACGATGCGGGCGGATTCACCGTCAGCGGCGGGCCGATCTCGATGGGCCCCCTGCCTCTCGAATTCTCCGACATCGAGCTTCGTGTCGCGGAGATGGACGAGATCGGGGTGGAGGTTCATGCACTTTCGCTGACCGCCCCGATGGTCGATTTCGCCGAGGGCGAGGATGCGCTCGCGCTGGCGGCGGCGTTCAACGACGGTTGCGTAGCGGCCCACGAGAAGTACCCGGACCGGCTGGTGGGGCTCGCGATGTTGCCCTGGCATGAGCCCGCCCTCGCGGTGAAGGAATTGACGCGCGCGGCGGAGCTCCCGGGCATCAGCGGGGTCTATTCGATGACCCGTGTGCGGGGAGGCGAGCTCGGCGACGAGGCGTATCTGCCGATCTTCGAGGCCATCGACGGGCTCGGCCTGCCGCTGTTCCTGCACCCGGTTCACGTCGTCGATCCCGAGCGGCTCGGGCGCTACTACCTGACCAACCTGTTGGGCAATCCGATGGAATCGGGCATCGCGGCGGCGCACCTGATCTTCTCCGGCGTGCTCGACCGTTTCCCCAACCTCGACGTGTGCCTGCCCCACGCCGGCGGGGTCTTTCCCTATGTCGTCGGCCGACTCCAGCATGGCCACGGCGTGCGGCCGGAAATGGCGCACCGCGACCGCGACAAGGGGCCGATGGAGTACATCCGCCGCTTTCACTACGACACCGTCAGCCACTCGGCGATGGCGCTCTCCTATCTCATCGACCTGGTGGGCGCGGACCGCGTGATGCTGGGCAGCGACTACTGCTTCGACATGGGCTACGAACGCCCGGTCGAGGTCGTGACCGGGCACGGCGGCATCGACGAAGCGGCTCGGGAAAAGATCCTCTCCGGCAACGCGAAACGGCTGCTGGGGCTATAGCGTGTCTGCTTTAGTTGGAACCGCCTCGTCCATTTTCTTCCGTCATGGTCGGCGAAGGCCGACCATCCACGTTTTGTTTTTGATTCCAGAGCCTTAAAAACTCGTGGATGGTCGGCCTTCGCCGACCATGACGGTTGGGAAGCAAGGGTAACAGCGCTTCTATCTGAAACGGACAGGCTCTAGCCTAGCGTCGACCTGTACCAGTCGGCGATCTCGGCGCCCGACCAGAACACCACGCCCGGCCGCCCCGCCATCTGCGCCAGCATGGCTTCGAGGTGCCTGATGCGGTGCGGCACCCCGCTGATATAGGGGTGAATGCCGAAACCCATGAACTTGGCCCTCTCGGCGCTCTCCTCGTAGAGCCGGTCGAACTGGTCCATGGTGCGCTGGTAGAGTTCGACGCTTTGGTGATTCTGCAAGATCATCATCGCGATGTCGTTGAGCTCGACCGAGTAGGGCACGTTGACCAGGTCGCCCGCGCGCGTCTTCACCAGCGTCGGCTCGTCGTCCCAGACGAAGTCGGCGACGTAGTCGAGCCCCGCCTCCTTGAGCAAATCGGAAGTCTCGTAGGTCTGGGTGAGACCGGGGCCGATCCAGCCGCGCGGCCGGGTTCCGGTGAACGCCTCGATCCGCTCGACGGTTTCCTCGATGGTCGCGCGCTCGTCTTCCAGGAGATGCATCGGCCCCTGGTGGTAGGTGTGCGGGAGGAACTCCCAGCCGGCGTCGAGCGCGGCCTGGGCGACCCTGGGATAGACGTCGCAGACCGATGCGTTGAGCGAGAAGGTGGGCTTGATGCCGAGCCGGTCGAAGGCGTCCTTGATCCGCCAGAACCCGACCCGCATGCCATATTCCTGCCAGCTCCAGTTGGGCACGTCGGGGACGAACAACGTCTCGCCGGGCGGTGTCAGCACCGTCCTCGGCATCGGCTTGTTGGTGTCCCAGTTTTCGATGTTGTAGACCGGCCAGACGACGATCCGCGCCCCGTCGGGCAGTTTCAGCGGCGGCCGGTCGACGATAGCGCTGTATTCGATGCGGTCGCGTGGGTCCACGATTCCTCCTCTCCTGAATCCGGGCGCACTTCGCCCGCGCTTGTCGATCTCACATCAGGCTGGGCAGGTAGAGGGCGATCCCCGGCGCGATGATCAGGATGATGATCAGGATGAGGTCGCAGAACAGGAACGGAATCGCGTAGGACGCGACCTCGAACAGGGTCGTCCCCCGTACCATGCCCATCATGATGTAGAGAAGCAGGCCGAAAGGCGGCGTGGTCGCGCTCATCTCCAGCGACATCAGCACGATCAGCGAGAACCAGATCAGGTCGTAGCCGAGCGTATCCGCGATCGGATAGAAGATCGGCACGGTGATCAGCATCATCGAGACCTGGTCCATGAACATGCCGAGCAGGATCAGGACCAGGAACATCGCCGACAGGATCACCAGCGGTGCCACTTCGAACCCGGTCGCCCATTCGGTGAGACCCCTCCCCGCGCCCGACATCGAGAGCAGCTGGCTGAACACTGTCGAGTTCATCAGGATGAAGAACACCATCCCGACCACCCGGATGGCGCCCACCAGCGAGGTCTTGAACGCCTCCCAGGTGAAGGCGCGGAAGGCGATCGCGAGGATGCAGACCCCCACCACGCCGAAGGACGCCGATTCGGACGGGGTCGCCCAGCCCAGCACGATGAAGCCGATCACCATGAAGACGACCAGCCCCATCGGCAGGATGTTGACGCACACCTGGTAGAGCTTTTCCTTCCAGGTGGTGGGCTCGATGTCGTAGCTCGGCGCGGCGTTCGGGTTGATCTTGAGCTGCAGCAGGATCATCGCGGCGTAGAGCGCGGCGAGCAGGAAGCCGGGCAGGAGCCCGGCGATCAGCAGCGCGCCCACGTCGACCCCGGCGATCGAGGCCAGTAGCACGCCGAGCGAGGACGGCGGGATGATCATCGCCAGCCCGCCGGTACCAAGGATCGGCCCCATCGACATGCGCTTGTTGTAGCCCCGCCGCGTCATCTCGGGCACCAGAAGCGAGCCCAGCATGGCGGTGTTCGCCATGGTCGAGCCGGTCAGCGTCGAGAACAGCGACCCGCCGATCACCGTCAGGAAGCAGAGCCTCCCCGGAATCCGCCCGAGCAGCTTGTCGAGCGCGTCGAACACCCGGATCGCCAGCCCGGTATGGAAGAACAGCGCGCCCATCAGGATGAACATCGGGATGGGCGACAGCGTGAAGGTGGTGATCAGCTGCGGCGCGTTGTCGGCGATCTGGATCAGGTTCGACCAGCCGTTCGCGAACACGAACATGCCGAGCACGTTGGCGATCAGGAAGGTGAACGCGACCGGAAAGCCGAGCGCCATCCCGGCGACGACGCAGCCGAGAAGAACCGCTCCTGCCTCATACCATTCCATGACTCAGACGCTGTCCTTCACCTCGCCGAGGTCGTAGGTGTAGTAGTGGCGCAGCCCGGCCAGATACATCAGGAACTCAAGCGCCACCAGACCGTAGCCGAAGGGCATCGGCAGGAACTGGAGCCAGTACGGCATGTCGATGCCGCGCACGTCGAGGTTGCCGGTCTGGATGGCCTCGATGAACAGTTCGACCGAAAGATAGGCGAAATAGAACCCGAGTACGGCGCAGACGAGGTAAACCGCCTTGGCCAAGGGTTCGCGAACCGCCGGCGGCAAGAAGGTGACCAGCGCCTCGATCGCCACATGCCCCTTCTCGCGCACCAGCCACGGGGCGGAGCACATCGCCACATAGAGCAGCGCGTACTCCACCACCGAGGAGGTGAATAGCGGCGGGGTGAACCCGATGGTCCTGATCGACACGTCGATCACGATCATCGTGAAGATGCACGGGATCAGCGCGCAGGCGATCCACACCAGCGCACGGACGACGACCCCGAGCCGTTGGTCGAACGTCTCGAGCGACACGGCCGCTCCCGTCCCCGCCGCCGCAACCTTGCTATTGCCTGAGCGCGCGGCCGAGATCGGCCTGGCGGTTGGGCTTGCCCGGGATGTACATCAGGGGCTTCAGCTTGTCGTGGTACTCGGACCGCTCCTTGAGCTGCTTCCAGACCTCCTGGTGCGCGATGTCGAGATAGCGCGCCGCGGCATCGCCCTTGAGCACGATGTCCTTGACGCCGGCCGCCATGACCTGCTTGTCCTCGGCCTTGCGCTGCTTCTCGATCCAGTGCACCGAGGTGGTCTCGTACTCCTTCGCGAGCGCGGTCATCGCGTCTCTCTTTTCCTTCGCCAGCTTGTTCCAGGTATCGGCGTGGACCGTCACCACGGTGTTGGTCTGGTAGTAGTTGGGCTGGATCCGGTACTTGATGATCTTGTGCACGCCGAGCGGCACGATCGAGATGTCGGTGAAGCCGAAGCCGTCGACCGTCCCGCGTTGCAGCGCGGTGAACACCTCGGACGACTTGATGTTGATGGTGGTCGCGCCGAGCGCCCGGAACAGCGGGCGGTAGGTGCCGGTCGCGCGCATCTTCAACCCGGTCAGGTCGGGCACGCCGTTCTTGTCGAACTTCGGCTGTTTCAACAGATAGGTGTTGTAGGACGTCATGTTCTCGCCCCACGCCAGCAGGTGCGCGCCGGCCTTCTTGAGATAGACCTCCTGTAGGATCTCCCACGCCCCGTTGGCGCGCAGCGCCTTGGGCCCCTGGTTGGCGGCGAGGATGGCATAGCCCTCGGGCACGGTGCCGATGTAATAGGCGGTCGGGCTGTGCAGCACGTTGAACTGACCCCGTCTCAGCGCGGTCACGGCCTTGCGCGGCGGCACGATCTCCTGGCCGCCGAGATACTTGATCTCGATCTTGCCCTTGAACTTCTCGTTGGCCGGATTGAGATAGTTGGTCTTGAAGCTGACCACCAGCACGTTGTTCTGGTCGAGCGAGGTGACCGCGTTGAGCTTGTCGGTCATGGCTGCCGCCGTGCCGGCGCCCGCCGCCACGGCGGTGACCGCAGCGAGAGCGGTGATTGCGAGTCCTGTTTTCATGTTCCTCATTCCCAGTCTTGGTTCATCCAACACAGGCAAGCGCGGCGGACCGCGCCAACGCCCTGCGCAGTCGATACCGACAATGGCCGACCGGCGCAATGCCGGGTCATGGAACGGCTGCGATCGGCGTCCCTTCCTCGCGGTCCCGAATTCCGGGGACGCGGCCCGCCGGCAATCTCCTATTTCCGGAGAGCGCGCCCGATATCGACCTGCCGGTTGGGCTTGCCGGGTATGTACATCAGCGGCTTGAGCTTGTCGTGGTACTCCGACCGCTCCTTGAGCTGCTTCCATATCTCCTGGTGGGCGATGTCGAGATACTTCGCCGCCGCGTCACCCTGGAGCGCGATGTCCTTGACCCCTGCGGCCAGCATTTCCTTCTCTTCCTTCGCACGCCGCTCCTCAAGCCACTTGACCGACTCGGTCTCGTAGGTCAGCGCCTGCTTCTCCAGAAACGCCTTCTGTTCCTTGGTCAGGGAATTCCAGATCTTGGGGTTGACCGTCAACACCTGGTTGGTCTGGTAGTAGTTGGGGGTGACCCGGTACTTGACGATCTTGTGCAGCCCGAGCGCCACCACCGCGACGTCCGGCCAGCCGAAGCCGACCACGGTGCCGCGCTGGATCGCGGTGAAGATCTCCGACGACTTGATGTTGATCGTCGAGGCGCCGAGCGCGCGGAACAGCGGCCGGTAGGTCCCGGTCGCGCGCATCTTGAGGCCCGTCAGGTCGGGCACGCCGTCGGCGCGGAACTTGGGCATGACCATCAGATAGGTGTTGTAGGACGTCATGTTCTCACCCCAGGCCAGCAGATGCGCGCCGGCCTTCTTCATGTACACCTCCTGGAGGATTTCCCAGGCGCCGTTCTCGCGCAGCGCGCGCGGCCCCTGGTTGCCGGCGAGCAGCGCGTAGCCCTCGGGGACGGTGCCGATGTAATACGCCGTCGGGCAGCTCAGCATGTCGAATTGACCGCGCTTGAGCGCGTTGGCCGCCTTGCGCGGGGGCACGACTTCCTGGCCGCCGATATACTTGATCTTGATCGGGCCGTTCGCCGCGTTGCTAGCGTTCAGGTACGTCTCGATAAAAGCCTTGGCGATCGTGTTGCTGCGCTGCAGCGCGGTTACCGCGCCGAGCTCTTCCTTCGCCGTCGCGGTGGTCGCGGTCAGCGCGACCGCCACCGCGGAGGTGATCAGGATCTTGTGTGACTTCATTGTCGTACTCCCATCGTTGTCGGCGCGGTTCGCCGGTCCGGCCTCCCGACCCGACCCGCCCTGCCAGCGGTTTTCCGCCGGTGCCGGTGCAGCTTGAGACTCCCTCGGATTTCTGTGTTTTTTTTCGCCGCCATGCTGGCCGGGGGCGTCCGCGCCGTCAACACCTAAAGACCGTCCGATTGCGCCCGAATCCGGGTCTCGCCATAATCGCGCTCGACCGGATACCGGCGACCGGGCGTCCGCCTGGGTCGGCAAATCGACGGAGGAAACCGCCGATGAGCATCGAGATCCTGCCCGCCAGCGATGCGCTCGGCGCCGAGGTCATGGGCGTCGATCTGAGCGGCCCCATCGACGGCGACGTGGCGGCGCTGCTGCGGCGCGCCTGGCTCGACTACCTGGTGCTCGTCTTCCGCGGCCAGGATATCGACCAGCACCGGCAACTCGCCTTCACCCGCCTGTTCGGCCAGCCCGGCGGAGTGTTCTCGCCGCGGCCCCAGCGCGGACTCGACGGCCAACCCCTCGAGCCCGGGATCATGATGGTCTCCAACATCCGCCGGGACGGCAAGCCGCTCGGCCTCGCCCATGACGGCGAGATGTGGTTCCACTCCGACATGTGCTACGACGAGAAGCCGCACCAGGCGACGATGCTGTACGCCATCGAGATACCGTCGACGGGCGGCAACACCCTGTTCGCCAACATGTACACGGCCTATGACCGCCTGCCGGAGGCCACCAAGGCGCGCATCCGCGGCCGCACCGCTCTCCAGATGCACGAGTACTACCGGACCGACCGTCCGCGCGTGCGGGACGACATGTCGGACGTGCGCCATTTCTCCCACCCGGTCGCCATCGCCCACGGCGAGACCGGCCGCAAGGCGCTCTACGTCAACCGGCTGATGACGGCGCGGATCGACGGCATGGAGGAAGCCGAGAGCGACGCGCTGATCGACGAGCTGCTGGGGGCGAGCGAGGACCCGTCCATCGTCTACGAGCATGTCTGGCGGGTCGGCGATCTGGTGATGTGGGACAACCGTTGCGTGACCCACGCGCGGACCGATTTTCCGGAGACCGAACGCCGCCTCCTGCGCCGGACGACCACCGAAGGAACCCGGCCCTTCGAAACGCTCGAGGAATACGCCGAGGCCGTATGACGAGGGGGCTATCCCCTGCCCGCGCCGGGCTCCCCGAGGTCCCAGAACAGACCCGCCATGATCGCCAGCCCCTCGCGGGCGACGGGGGCGAGCAGGTGTTCGTCGGGGGCGTGCTGCGAACACCCGGGATAGGAGTGCGGCACCCAGATCGTCGGCAGTCCGAGGAGCTCCGCGAACACGTCGTTGGGGAGCGAGCCGCCGAGATTGGGGAGAACGACCGGCGGCGCGCCAAGCGTACTGGAGATTGAGTCCTTCGCCCAACGGACCCAATGGTGGTCCGGATCGAGCCGGGTTGCCGGGAACCTGCCGCCCGACCGGGCGCGGATTTCCACCTGCGGGAATCCCTCGCGGTCGAGATGATGCCGGATGGCGGGCGCGATGTCCTCCGCGTCGGTGCCGGCGACGAAGCGAAGCTGGCAGTGCGCGCGCGCCGTGCCGGGGATCGCGTTGACCGGGTTCTCCGGCGTCCCCGCATGGAGCGCCAGCACCTCGAAGCTGTTCCAGCCATAGACGCGTTCGGCCGGGGTGAGGCCGGGCTCGCCCCAGTCCTCGTCGACTTCAGGGCCGTCCGCGCCGGCGGAGACCTTCAGCCCGGCGAGCGCGTTCCGCACCGAATCCGGGAGCGGCGGCCGCAGCTCCGGCACCAGGATGGTGCCGCGCCGATCCACGATCGTCGCGATCGCGGCGCTCAGGATCGTGGCCGGGTTGGCGAGCGCCCCGCCCCAGTTGCCCGAGTGGTGCGCGCCTTCCCGCAGATCGACGACGAGCTCGACGGGCTCGCCGCCGCGCGAGCCGAGGAAGATCGTCGGCCGGTCGGGCGCGAGCCGGGGACCGTCGGAGGCGACGAACAGGTCGGCCGCGAGCCGATCCCGCATCGTGCCCGCGCACAATGCCCGCAATCCGGGAGAGCCCACCTCCTCCCCGGTCTCGAAAAGGATCTTCATCGAGAATCCGAGCCGTCCGCGGGCCTCCAGCACCGCAGCAAGCGCGCCGAGATTGACGCTGTGCTGGCCCTTGTTGTCGGCCGTGCCGCGCCCGTAGAACCGTTCTCCCCTGCGCTCCAGCGACCACGGGCGGAGCCCGCCGGTCCAGCCGTCGTCGAGACCGAGCACCACGTCGCCGTGGGCGTATGACAGCAGGGTAAGCCCGACTCCGGCCTCGATACGCTCGGCGCAGAGGAAGGGCGGCCCACCCTCCTCCGGGTTGTCGACGATTTCGGTGGTGAAGCCGAGGGCGGCAAGAACGGGCGCGATCTCGTCCGCGAGGTAGCGGCGGAGCTCAGGGCCGCCCACGTCCTCCTGGCTGGTGGAGGCGATCGCCACACGGCGGGCGAGGTCGGCCTCGAATCCGCCGTCGTCGAAATACGCCCGGGCGCGGGCAATCGCGGCATCGCGCGTCATCGTCTCTCCCTGCGCCATCCATGATCACAGACCGAATCGGTTCGGTGAAGGCGGACGGTTGGCCAGATACCAGACCGTTGGATAGGATTGACGAATGAAACGGACTTCACCGGGTCCATCCCGACATGGTTGAGCGGATAAGGGCGGAAAACATAGGTCCGGTGCGCAAGGCGGATATCCGTTTCGGCGACCTCACGATATTCGTCGGGCCCCAGGCGACCGGCAAAAGCATTTTTCTCCAGCTCCTGAAGCTGCTCGTCGACCGGCCTTCGATCCACGGGACGATGCGCCGCTTCGGTTTGACGCATAGCGGCGGCGCCGACGCCTTCTTCGATCTTTATTTCGGCGAGGGCATGGCGTCGGTCTGGAATGGGACTAAGAGCCGACTTGTGTTGGGGGAGGAGCGCAAACAGACCGACCTCGCCGCCTACGCCCGCCGGAGCCGGTCATCCGCGCCGGAAAAAATGTTCTACATCCCGGCGCAACGGGTGATGAGTCTGCGCGACGGGATGACCCGCCCATTCAGCGAATACCGGGCCGGCGATCCCTTCGTCCTTCGCGACTTCAGCGAGAAGCTGCATTGGATCGTACAAAACGAGATCGGCCTGGACGAAGACGTCTTTCCGCGCCGGAACCGTTTGGCGGCGGTACTGCGGGAACCTGTCGAAGAACATATTTTTGGCCGCTTCGGGCTGCGCACCGATACCTCCGAGCATCAGCGGCGCCTGGTTCTGAAGTCGGGTAAGGGCCGCCCCCTGTCCTATCTCGTATGGTCCGCTGGACAACGCGAGTTCGTGCCGCTGTTACTCGGGCTTTATTGGTTGCTGCCACCGGCGAAAACGCCGCGCCGCCACGATCTCGATTGGGTGGTGATAGAAGAACCCGAATCGGGACTCCATCCCAAAGGCATCGGCGCCGTTCTCGCTCTCGTCATGGAATTGCGATTGCGCGGATATCGTGTCTGCCTATCCACCCATTCGCCCCATGTCCTCGACATCGCGTGGGCGCTGCGCTTCTGTCAGGAGAACAAGGGAGAGCAAGGCGACGTGCGCAAACTTCTCGGGCTCACCTCCACACCGAAGACAAGGCAACTGGCCGATAGTGCGCTCGGAAGCGAATTCAGGACCTACTATTTTACGCGCGGCGGCAAGGTGCGCGACATTTCCAGCCTCGATCCCGGGTCGGAAGATATCGACGAGGGCGGATGGGGCGGCCTGACCGAGTTCTCGGGCAAGGTCGGCGAAATCGTCGCCGACGTCGCTAACCGTAACGAGAGCTCATGACCTTCAAAAAGGCTGTGGAGGCCGCACCGCATCCGGTGAACGGCGCGTACCGTCGCGGCAAACAGGCCTTGGAGAAGAAGCACCGGGCTCTTGTGGTTTGCGAAGAGCCCGCTCTGCTGACCGGAAGTATCGACCTCGACGCCACGCTCAGGCAACAAAAAGCGAATGACAATCGCTGGGACTATGGGCTCGGCTTGAAGCCACGGAAAGGGCACGAACGGGCGGTCTGGGTGGAGGTCCATTCTGCAACGACGAGCGAGGTCTCGACCGTCCTCAGGAAGCTGCAATGGTTGAAGGACTGGTTGAATGGGGAAGCCGAACAGCTGAAACGACTGACTCAGCGCACCAAGGATCATCCCCCTATGTATGGATCGCCAGCAAGTGCGACCGAATTAACAGAACTTCCCGTCAATTCAGGGAGCTCAGCCAGAGCGGCCTCAGCCTGAAAAGCCGCCGCCTCGAATTGTCCTGACCTATAGCGCGTCTGCTTTAGCTGGAACCGCCTCGTCCATTTTCTTCCGTCATGGTCGGCGAAGGCCGACCATCCACGAGTTTTTCTGGCGGGGCAGAACGACAAAAAAGCGTGGATGGTCGGCCTTCGCCGACCATGACGGTCAGAAAGCAAGGGTAACAGCGCTTCTATCCGAAACGGACAGGCCCTGAACGCGAACCGGGGCCGTCGAAACGGCCCCGGTCGCACGCCTGGGCGCGGTTTCGCTCAGCGCCGGTAGCGGTGCTTTCGGTCGAGCAGTTCGTCGATCCGCGCGCGCTGCTCGTCGTTGAGCTTGCCGTAGAGATCGACGAAGGCTGGCTTGACCTCCTGCACGACACCGAGCGCGGTGGTCAGCGCCAGTTCCGCCCGCGCGAGGTGCTGCGGGGCCTGGGATGGCCTGCCTTCCACCTCGGCGGTGTCGCAGGCCTGGCCGATCTTCGCGCTGCCGCTCTTGACCGCCGCGGTCAGCGCGTTCCACGAGCCGGTCTGCTCCGGGGTGAAGTTGGCGAACGCCTCGACGAAGCGGATCGCGTCGTCGATGTGCGCGTCGCGCCGTTCGCCGCAGATCTTCGAGGCATGTCCGCCATGCGGCCCGCCCCATCCGCCGCCTCCGGCCCAGCGTCCGTGCGCGAAGGCGCCGCCCGGTCCGGCGGCGAACAGGGTGACGGCGACGAGCGCGGCTGCGCCCAGCGACGAAATCGAGATGATCAGGGTTCGGCGTTTCATGGCTTTCGGTCTCCATCGGTTGGAACGTCGCGCCCTATATGGAGACCCTTCTTTGCCCGCGTGTTTCCGCCCGACGGGAGTTTTGTAACGGCGCGTTACAGGACGGGTTTCGGCAATCCCGAGTTACGAATTTCGACCGACCCCGCAACCGCGCGGGCCTATATTCGAGCGATGAACGCCGCGCCCCACATCCTGATCGTCGACGACGACCGCGAGATCCGCGACCTCACGGGCCGTTATCTCGGGAAGCACGGTTTCCGGGTGGAAAGCGCGGCCGACGCGAAGGCGATGGACCGGCTGCTGCGCGACGGCCGATTCGACCTGATCGTGCTCGATTTGATGCTGCCGGGCGAGGACGGGCTTTCGATCTGCCGCCGTCTCAGGGTCTCGACCCGCATCCCTATTCTCATGCTGACCGCGGTGGCCGAGGACACCGACCGGATCATCGGTCTGGAGATCGGCGCCGACGACTACCTCACCAAGCCGTTCAACCCGCGCGAGCTGCTGGCCCGGATCCGCGCGGTGCTGCGCCGCGCGGAGGGCCAGGGTTCCGCGGCCGATCCCGTCGAAGGCGTGCTCACGTTCTCGGGATGGAAGCTCGACCCGGCGCGGCGCGAGCTGCGCGATCCCGACGGCGTCCTCGTCGAACTGACGGCGGGCGAGTTCGGCCTGCTGACCGCGCTCGTCGAACGCCCCCGCCGGGTGCTCTCGCGCGACCGGCTCCTGGACCTCACCAGGAGCCGCGACGCCCAGCCCTTCGACCGCAGCGTCGACGTGCAGGTCAGCCGGCTGCGGCGCAAGATCGAGGCCGACCCGAAGAACCCGGAAATGATCAAGACGGTCCGCTCCGGCGGCTACATCTTCATCCTTCCGGTCGAACGGCAATGAGCGGCCGTGTTTTCGGCGGGCTGCGCCGCCTCTGGCCCGACACGGTGGCGTCGCGGATCGCGGTGATCTTGATGCTGGCGCTGTTCGCCTTCCTCGCGATCAGCATGCTCGCCTATGTGCGCGACCGCGCCGACGCGACGCTCCACCTGTTCTCGCATTCGGTGGCCGACCGCATCGTGGCGATCGTCCGCCTGATGGAACGCACGCCCGCCGCCGGCCGCGCCGGTCTTCTCCCGTCCCTCGACAGTCCGACGCTCCGCGTCGCCTTCGCCCCGGAACGGCCCGGACTCGCGGCCTCGAAACCGGAGGTGGAGGGTTTCGTCCGTCGCCATCTCGGACCGCGTCTTTCGGGGCGGGAAATCGCCGTGTCGATTCCCGAGGCCCCGCCCTGGCGATGGTCGGGATGGCGGAGCGAACGCGGCGAGCGCGAGCCGGACCTGCTGCCGAGCCGGCGCAAGGCGGTCATCGCGGTGAGGCTCGGCGACGGAACGTGGACGGTGTTCACCGCGGCGACCGAGGTGACGTCGCTGCGCTGGGCGCTGAGGATGGCGGCCTGGATCGTCGGCGGCGGGCTGTTCGTCGTCCTGTTCGCCGCGTGGGTTTCGCGTCGGGTGACGAGGCCGGTACGGCGCTTCTCCGACGCCGCCGACCGCATCGGCCGCGACGTGTTCACCGCCCCGCCCATGCCGGAGACCGGATCGCCCGAGCTTCGCCGCGCCGCGCGCACCTTCAACCTGATGCAGGACAGGCTGAGGCGGCTGGTCGCGGACCGTACCCTGATGCTGGCCGCGATCTCTCACGATTTGCGGACGGCGCTCACCCGGCTTCGGCTGCGGACCGAGTTCATCGCCGACGACACCCAGCGCGGCCGCGCCGAGGGCGATGTGGCGGAGATGGAGGCGATGCTGGACGCCGCGCTTGCCTTCGCGCGCGACGAGACGGTGGAAGAGAAACACGAGCCGGTCGACCTCGCCTCGATGGCTCAGGCTCTCTGCGACAACGCGACCGACGCCGGCGGAACCGCGCGCTATCGCGGCCCCGACCGCCTGGTCCTGCACTGCCCGCCGGCGGCGATCCGGCGCGCGCTCGCGAACCTGATCGACAACGCGATCGCCTATGGCCGCGAAGCCGAGGTCGAGGTCTCGGAGGACATCGAGAACGTTCGCGTCGTCGTCGCCGACCGGGGCCCCGGAATTCCGGAGGCCCAGCGCGAGGCGGTTTTCGAACCCTTCCGCCGGCTGGAGACATCGCGCAGCCGCGACACCGGCGGCACCGGCCTCGGCCTCTCCATTGCCCGTACGGCGATCAGGCGGTGCGGAGGGGACATAACGCTCGGCGACCGTGCGGGCGGCGGACTCGAGGCGACGGTAACCCTGCCGAAACCGAAATCCGGGGGCTGATCTACCCCATCTCGGCGGCGAAGCGTTCGGCGAAGGCGCGGTACCCGGTGGGCTCCCGGCCGAGGATCGCGCGGAGTGCGAGCGCGTTGCCGCCGGGATAGCCGTGCGCGTCGTAATGGATGCACATCTTGGCATAGGCCTCGATCGACCACGGTGTCCAGCCGCGCTCCTTCGCCCATGCCTTCCAGTCCTCGAGCCGGCGTTTCCGTGCCTTCACCTCGCGGCCCAATACGTGGGAGAAGATCGCCGCCATCTCGGCATGGGTGAGCGAGTCGCCGCTGCACAGTTCGTAGGTGCCGCCGCGAAGCGCCGGATCGGTCAGCACGCGGGCGAGCGCTTCGCCAAGGTCCCCGGTGTCGATGACGCTCATCTTGCGCTCGGGCGAATAGGGTCGTGGGTAAACGCCGCGCTCCACTACCTCGCGCCACTCGACGCGGACGTTCTGCATGAACATCGAGGGTTGGACGATGGTGAAGGCGAGACCCGATTCGACCACCGCTTCCTCGATCCGGAGCTTGGCCGCGTGATGGTCCATCCGGGAAAGCTGCGGGTGGAAGGCGGACGAGTAGACCAGGTATTCGACACCCTCTTCTTGCGCCGCCTGGACGACGCGGATGCCGATCTCGGCCTCGTCCTCGATGAAGCGCGGCGAAACGAGGAGAACCGATTGGGCCCCGGCAAGGGCGCGCGCGACATCCTCGTCCGAACGGAAATCGCCGATGACGGTTTCGCCGACGCCGAGACCGGACAGCCTTTCGGCCGAGCGCGGGTTGGAGGTAAGCGCGCGAATCTTCGCGCCCATCCGGGCAAGATGCCGGATCGTGGGCGTACCGACGGCGCCGGACGCGCCGACCATCACGATCATGGCGGAGTGGATCAGGCGGCTTCGAGAACGGCGCCGGCGCGCTCGATCCGGGCGTCTTCCATCGCCCGCGCAATGCGGGCGATCTCGTCGGGCTCCGGCTTGACCAGCGGCGGACGCACCACCGCGCGCGGCAGCCTACCCAGAATCACCAGCGCCTCCTTCATGCGGTTGTGCATGTCGCCGAAGGGCTCGGCATAGAAGCTCGCGGCGGCCGGGTAGATGCGTTCGTTGATCTCCTGGGCGCGCGCGAGGTCGCCCGACTTGACGGCGCGGAACAGGGCGACCTGCAGGTCGGCGATCACGCTGCCCGCTCCCGACAGCAGCCCGTCGCAGCCCATCGTCAGAGAGGACATCAGCCAGGCGCTGTTGGTGCTCAGCACATGCACCGGCCGGGGCAGAGATTGAAGCACCCGGATATGGCGCTCATGCTCCATCGGCGGCGACCAGTCCTTGATCGCGCGGATGGTGGGCACCTCGTCGGCCATACGCAGCAGCGTGTCCAGCGGATAGGCGTAGGCTCCCGGGTACTGGAACACCACGATCGGGAGGTCGGTCGCGTCCGCGATCGTCTTGAAATGGACGATGGCGCTCTCAGGCCGCTTCTGCCCGCCGAACAGTCCGATGGAATGGGGCGGCAGGACGAGCAGCGCGGACGCGCCGCCGGCCTCGGCCATGCGGGCGACTTTCGCGGCTTCCAGGCTTCCATCGGCATAGACCCCGTTGATCACCGGCAACCGGTCGCCGACTTCCTCCATGGTGAGGTCGAGGATGCGGACCTGTTCTTCGAACGTGCAGGCGTGAACCTCGGAAGCGTGCGCGTTGACCGCGACCGCGGAAATGCCGTCCACCGAGCAGACGTCGCGCAGATGCCGGCGCGTGGACGCCTCGTCGATGCTGAAATCCTCGTCGAAAGCGAGCAGCGTCGCCGGGATCACCCCGGTCGGCTCGAAGTCCCTGAAGCGCGGCATCGGCGGGCTCCTCGTTGACGGTGGGTCGCGCTAGCGAAGCTAAGTCGATCTCGGTCCGGCGGCAAGGTTAGTAGAAGGCAAGCGCCCGCATTTCGATGCTTTCGCGGCCCTTCGCGTCGGGCGGCGTCGTGGGATCGTTGAACGCGGTGTGGGCGGTGAACCGGACCCCCGCCGAGCGGTCGGTATCGAACACCTTGAAGACCATCGCCTCGTCCCGCGTCATCTGTGGGAAGTAGAAGAACCGGTGCTCGGGGCTGTATGAGAGGTGATAGGTCTCGGCCGTACGGTCCCTGTAGCGCCGCTCATAGGGGATGAAGCCGATTTCGGGGATCGACTTGCCGTCGCACATCGCGAGCGGCTCGGACTCGACCCGGGGCGCGACCGACCGCCATGTCTGTACGATCCCGTAACGGCCCTTGAGCGCCTCTTCCGCCTCGTCGGGCGGCAAGAAGTCGCGCACCCGCTGCGGCGCCGAACGCTCCGTGTAGTCATTGTGGACCGCGTGCACGGTCTCGCGCACCCAGCGTTCCGCCAGCCTGGACTTGTCCGCGGTGCGCACCGTGTGGTCGAAGACGATGACCCGTTTCGCGCCCGATTCGGCCTTTATCAGCGCCTCGGTCTCCGGATGGTAGACGCGAAGAACCTCCTCCTCGTCGTAGAAATCCCGCATTTTCGTGGGGCGCTCGACCAGGGTGAAGCCGTGGGTCGCGAGCGCGAACGTCTCGCCGGAGGTACGGCCGTTCCGGATCTTCACACGCCTCGGTTCATACGCCGGGGGATGGTCCTTGTCCTGCATCTCCGGCCAGTCGATGTAGCGATAGGGCGGGGTGCCGTCGTCGACGACATATCTGACCTCCGCTTCGACGAAATCGGGTGCGGCGGCGGCACGGTCGATGGTGTCTTCCAGAGTGGTGCTCATGAAGGCCCGTCCGGCTGGATTGCGGTTGCCGCGAGAATAAGCGCTACGGGCAAAAGGCGCCAGCGCGCGCCCTACTCCACCGGCCAGGCCAGCTTGACGATGCGGTCCATGTCGAGGCGGCCGGCGATGCGTTCGGCCGTCGCGGCGACCTCGCGCAGCACCGCGTCCTCGTCGATGGTGACGCAGCGCCCGCCGGATACCAGGTGGGCACCGCGCACGAACACCTCGCTCACCGAATTGCCGGTTGCCGCGTAGACCAGGTTCGAGACCGGGTTGTAGAGCGGCTGCCATTCCGGATAGCGGGTGTCGAACAGGACGATATCGGCCTCCTTGCCGACCTCGATGGAGCCGATCCGGTCGGCGAGCCCGGCGCCGCGCGCGCCATTGATCGTGGCCATCTCCACCACCTGTTCCGGCGGCAGGACGCGGGGGTTGATCCGCGCCTCCTTGTAGCCGCCGGCGAGCAGCAGCATCTCCTGGGCCATGTCGGTGATGCCGGAGCAGGCGTGGTCCGAGCCGATGGCGACGTTCACGCCGAGCGCGGCGAGCTCGGGCAGCTTGCCCATGACGAAATTGCCGTAGCCGTTATGCATGCTGGACGACGGCGCCGCGACCAGGGTCGGACCGCGCCGGGCGATGATCTCCACCTCGTGCGGCTCGAGCCAGCCGGAATGGACCAGCAGCATGCGCTCGTCCAGCACCCCCAGACCCTCCAGCCGCTCGATTTCCGGCGCACCGAACGCGGCGAGGCAGCCGTCATGGGTCGAGTAGGAGAAGCAGGCATGGGTCTGGAGAAGACAATTGTGCTCGTCGGCGAGGGACTTCAGGCCGGTGATCAGTCCATCGGACGCGTTGTTGAGGCCGCGGAACGACGCGCTCACCGAAACCCGCCCGTCATGCGCGCCGTCGAAGCGGTCCATCAGCTCGGCCGTCCGCGCAATGCAGTCTTCCGTGGTCTCGATCATCGTCTCCGGCAGGATTCCCATCACCGACTTGGTGCGGTCGAAGGAAGAGCGCGCGATCACGATCCGCATCCCCGCCGCGCCCACGGCCTCGACGGTCGCGTCCGGGTGGTAGTTGCCGGGATCGACGAAGCAGGTCACCCCGTGTCGCAGCATCTCCATCGCGGTCAGAGACGCGCTCGCCAGCACGTCATCGCGCTCCATAGCGCCCTCGTAAGGGTACATGTGGTCGAACAGGAAGGACTGCGCGTTGGCCTCGTCGGCGAGCCCGCGCGCCATCTGGAACGACGAGTGAAGATGGTTGTCGACGAAGCCCGGCGTTCCCACCATGCCGGACGCATCGGTGACCGAATCGGCCCGCCACTCGGCCGCGATCGCCGCCGTCTTGCCGATCGCCGCGATCTTTCCATCGGCGATGGCGATCGCCGCGTCACGGACGATTCGGCGGCGTTCGTCCACGGTAATCAACCAGTCGATGTCGGTAATCAGCCTGTCGGCACTGCTGGGCATGGGAAGATTCGGTCTCCGGTTGGATTCCGCCGCGCGCGGACGGCTAAGATGGGCCGGCATCATACCAACCGGGGTGCGATGCGTCCGCGCGGGAGCGATCCATCCGCATGAACAGGGCTCTGGCTGCGATCTGGTCGGTCTTCATCGTCCAGGAACGCCGCAACGTGCTGGTGCTGGCGATCTGCCAGACGCTGTTCGGCGCGGGGCGAACGCTGCTCGTCGCTACCGCCGCGCTGGTCGCTTACAGCTTCGCCGAACACAAGGGGCTGGCGACCCTGCCGGCCGCGCTCGTGATCGTTGGCACGGCGGCGGCTTCCTACCCGGCCTCGATGCTGATGCGCCGCGTGGGACGTCGGGCGGGGTTCATCATCGGATCGCTGATCGGCGCGGTCGGCGGCCTCGTCTGCATGATGGGGATTCTCGCGGCCGATTTCTGGACCTTCACCATCGGCAACCTGATCTTCGGCTTCTTTTCCGGTTTCGCGCAGCTCTACCGTTTCGCCGCGACCGATACGGCGTCGAAGGAATTTCGCGGAACGGCGGTCTCGCTTGTGCTCGCCGGCGGGGTCGCCGCCTCCGTGGTGGGCGCCGAGTTCGCCAAGCTCGGCCACGACATGTTCGCCGGGGCGAGCTTCCTCGGGTCCTACCTCTTCCTCGTCGCGGCGACGCTGCTGAGCGCGGTGGTGCTGATGTTCCTCAATATCCCTCCGCTGTCCGCGGCCCAGGCGGCGCAGAGGCAGCGCCCGCTGGGAACCATCGTCCTCCAGCCCACCTTCGTCGCAGCCACCGCCTCGGTGCTCATCGCGCACAGCGTGATGGCGATCCTGATGACCGCTACGCCGATCGCCATGTCCCATTCGAACCACCACTTCGAAGACACCGCCTTTGTCATCATGTGGCACAGCCTGGGCATGTTCGCTCCGGCCTTCGTTACCGGCTGGTTCATCAAGAAGGTCGGCGAGATTGCGATCATCTTCACCGGCTTCCTGCTTCAGTTCGTCTGCGTCGCGGTGGCGTTGAGCGGGGAAGCGGTGTTCGACTACTGGCTGTCGATGCTGCTGCTCGGGATCGGCTGGAACTTCGCCTTTACCGCGGGCACGACGCTGCTCGCCGGGGCGCACACCCCGGCCGAGCGCAACAGGGCGCAGGGCGCGTCCAACTTCATCGTCTACACCTTCGTCGCCATCGGTTCGCTGTCTTCGGGCGCGCTGATTCACTTCCTCGGCTGGAGCTGGGTCAATTTCAGCGCGCTGCCCGCGCTCGGGCTCGCGGTGCTGATAATGGTCTGGTTCACCTTGTTCGGCCGCGCCCGCCGACCCTCGATGGACGCCGCCTGAGGCTCAGGAAAGCGCGCCAAGCCCGTCCACGAACAATTTCGTGCCGGACGCGACAAGCAACGCAATGACGACGTAGCCGAAGGTCTTCGCACGGATGCGTCGTCCGATCCAGAGCCCGACCGGCATGCCGAGCAGGACCGGAATCGTGGCGGCCAGGCTCTGCAGCATCCGCTCCTCGGTCGCCATGCCGAGCGACCAGTAGAACCCCGCCTGGATAAGTCCGTAGGAAAAGAAGATCGCCGACAGGCCGAAGACGAGAACGCCACGCTCCAGACGCATCGCATGCATGAAGGTCACGATGACCGGCCCGGCGATCCCGGTGGCGCCCTGGGAGACGCCGCCAAGCCCGATGGCCGCCGCGAACACCGTGCGGTTATCCGTCAGCGAGCGTGGTATTTCGTATCGGACGAGCAAGGTCAGAAGATAGACGGCGACCCAGCCGGATAGCGCCAGCGACATGACCGCCGGATCGAGCGCCTTGAGCAGCCACGCGCCGAGCCCGATGCCGATCAGGCCCGCGCCGATCGCCCCCCACAGCCCAGGAATCGTTCCCGCCTCGCGCCGGAAGGTCCACATCAGCCAGGCGTTCGACAGGGTGGACGGGAGCACCATCACCACCACGGCGGTCTGGACGTCGATGAACGCGGCCATCGCCGGCACCGCGATCAGCGGCAGCCCGAATCCGGTGATCGCTTTCCCTAGGGTCCCGACGAGAAGGGCCACTACGACGATGGCGACGGATTCCATGGGCATGGGCGTGGCGGATCATGGTAGGTGCCGCGGGTTGCCGCAACCGGCGCGGCATGCCCTATTGGCCGGAGTCCAGCGCGACGGGGAGATCGGAGAGTGAAACTCGAAGGGTCCTGCCATTGCGGCGCGGTAAGGTTCAACCTCGTTTCGCGCACGCCCTACCCCTACAACCTCTGCTACTGCTCGATTTGCAGGAAAACCGCAGGCGGAGGCGGATTCGCCATCAACATCATGGGCATCGCCGATACGCTCGAAATCGAGGGCGAAGACAGCATCACGATTTACCGCGCGGCCGGCAACGAGCGCGGCCACCTGGACGACGACGGGCTCAGCACCGCGCGGCGGAGCTTCTGCTGCAAGTGCGGCTCAGCGCTCTGGGTCTGGGACCCGAGCTGGCCGGAACTGATTCACCCGTTTGCCTCGGCGATAGATACGCCGCTGCCGAAGCCGGCGGAGAAGACGGTGCTGATGACGCGCTACGCGCCGGAATGGGTGGAGGTCCCGGCGGGTCCGAAGATTTCGCATTTCGAGATCTATCCCGATCGGGGAATCGAGGATTGGCACCGCGCGCACGGGGTCTATCTGGAAGAGGAATAGCCGGCATCCGCGCCGGGTGTCCCGACTGGTCTATAGTGGCGTGATTTCTTGGCACGCCGGCAGGGAGGAAGAAATGGCAGGTCGTAGGATCGAGATCGCTGCAGGGGACGGCGGGAGGTTCAGCGGCTATCTCGCAGTCCCGGAGGCGGGCTCGGGGCCGGGTTTGATCCTGGGTCAGGAGATCTTCGGCATCAACGCCACGATGCGGGCGACCGCCGATTACTTCGCCGAGGAAGGCTACGTCGTGCTCGCGCCCGATCTGTTCTGGCGTCTGGAGCCGGGAATCGAACTCGGATATTCCGAGGAGGAGTTCGCCACGGCGTTCGGCTATTTCGAGCGCTTCGACATCGACCGTGCGATAGAGGATATCGGCGCGGCGATGGACACGTTGCGCGGGCTTCTGGAATGCACGGGCCGGGTCGGTTTCATGGGATTCTGTCTCGGCGGCAAGCTCGCTTACCTCGCCGCCGCCCGGCTGGATCCCGCCGTGTCGATTTCGTTTTACGGCGTGGGCCTGCCGGATCTGCTCGGCGAAGCCGACGGGATCGACTGCCCGATGGTGTTCCACTGCCCCGAGCTCGACCAGTGGATGCCGCCGGAAGGCGTCGCCGCCCTGCGCGATGCCTTCAAGGATCGGACGGATATCGAGATTTACAGCTATCCCGGCGCCGATCACGGGTTCTACAACGACGACCGCGAGGTCCACGACAAGCCGTCCTCGTCGATGGCCCACAGCCGCACGATAGCCGCGCTGCGCCGAGCGATGGGCCCCAATTACGATCTCAGCCACCTCTGGGACAAGCACTGCGAGTACGAGTTCATCACCCGCGACGTGGACGCCACGATGGCGACCATGGTGGCCGAGCCCTATGTCAACCACATCCCGACGATGACCGGCGGGGTCGGCTACAAGAACCTGCACCGCTTCTATCTCAACCATTTCGTCCACGCCAATCCCGAGGACACCAAGCTCATCCCCGTATCGCGCACCATCGGCGCGGACCGGGTGGTCGACGAGATGCTGTTCTGCTTCACCCACACCACGGAGATCGACTGGCTCCTGCCCGGCGTGGCGCCGACCGGGAAATACGTCGAGATGCCGGTTGTGGCGATCATCAACTTCCGCGGCGACAAGCTCTATCACGAGCACATTTACTGGGATCAGGCATCCGTTCTGGTCCAGATCGGTCTGCTCGATCCGGAAGGACTGCCGGTCGGGGGAAACGACGTGGCGCGCAAGATGCTGGACGCCACGAAGGAGGACTCGAACCGGCTGATGGCGCGCTGGGCGGAAAGCGAACCCGCGGAATAGGTGCGGCAGATGGATATTGCGAACGCCACCGTCCTCATCACCGGCGCAAACCGTGGAATCGGTCGCCGCATAGTAGATTGTCTGCTGGCAGCCGGAGTTCCCCGGATCTATGCGGGCGCGCGCGACCCGGCAAAGCTCGACGCGCTGGCGGACGACGAAAGAATCGTTCCGATCGCGCTCGACGTGACCCGTCCGGAACAGGTGGCCGCGGCGGCCGAGCGTTGCGCCGACGTGACGCTGTTGATCAACAACGCGGGGGTCAACCGGAACCGCCCCCTGATCGGCGAGCCCGAAGCGCTGAGCAATGCTCGCGCCGAGATCGAGGTGAACTATCTGGGCACGCTCTCGATGTGCCGCGCATTCGCGCCGGTGTTACAGGCGAATGGCGGCGGCATGATCGTCAACGTGCTCTCGGTCATCGGGCGCGTGAACCTGCCGGCGATCGGCAGCTATTGCGCCTCGAAGGCGGCCGAGTATTCGATGACGCAAGGGGTCCGCGCGGAACTCGCGGCGCAGGGAACGCATGTCATGGGAGTGCTCCCGGGCGCGGTCGATACCGACATGACGCCGGGTGGAGACGCCCGGCCCGAAGACGTCGCGGCCGCGATCGTCGAGGCGGTGTCCAACGATGTCGAAGACCTTTACCCGGATGCCATGGCGCAGGGGCTTAACGAGGGCCTCTCCCGGGACGCCAAGGCGGTCGAAAAGGATATGGCGACTTACCTGCCGGGCTAGCGGCCGTGCCGCCGGCGACAGAAAGAGGACGGCCGAGCGGCCTTACTGGGCGGCAGGTCCGGCCAGGCTGACCCACAGGAGGAACTTGTTGGTGGGCCTGATATCGCGATCCCTCGTCAGGGAACGCTCGAAGCTGAACTTGATCCTGTAACAATCCGCCCGATATCCGATCTCTGCCCGGTGCCAAAGATAGCGACCGGTTTCGATGTCGCGCTGGGTCTCGCCGCGGACCGCCACCGTATCGCTGACTTGCGCATCCAGCTCGAGGTTTATCTCCCTGCGATCCTGGAACGCCATCGGTGCGGGTTGACTGTCTATGAACAGATAGTTGGCGGAGATCTTGAAAGCATCGGGGCCGAAGGTGGTTCCGACCTCATCGCGCCGTGACTCGATATCCTCGTAGTCGTACCGGAACCGGTAGAGAAGGTCGAAATAGTCGCCGTACTCCAACTCGATGCGGCCGACGATGTCGGACAGGTCCTCGCCGAGTCCCGCGCCGGACGGGAACAATTCGCTACCGCCGAAGCGGTAGCTCTGCCCCAGAAACGCGTTCGCCCCGATCTGGCGGTGACCGAGCAGCCTGCCCTGGACGCCGTAATACATCCGCTTGCCGTCTTCCACCATATCGAGCCCCGTCGTTCGCGATCGGTCGAAAATGTTGGTGTCGTCCAATTCGAGGTCGAGGCTGTCCTCGTTCGGAATCTTGTCGGGGTTGCCGCCGCGCGGCGCCACGACGAAACCCACGATGGGCTCGACGACCTGCGAGAAGCGGGGACCGTGGCGGACAAGCGGAAAGCGCCAGTCAAGACCTGCCTGAGGAAAGGCGCGGCCGGTCACGTCGGCGGGCCTTTCCCCGGGCCCCTCCCGATTGACCTCCCTGTCGATCCAGTAACCGTCCGTCTGCAGTCGCGCGAACAGGTTGAGGCGCTGACCGCGGGGGCTGGTATAGGGAAGCTGCCAGCCGGAGTTCACGGACGCCCGTACGGTGTCGGCACCCATCGAGCGCTCCAGGCTACGCAGATTGGCATCCACGCTGGTGCGCCCGCCGAGCCGGTCGCGCCCGCCCAGAATGCTGAAATCCATTTCCGGAACAACCAGCGGGATCGTGTTCGCATCGTCGGTCGGTCGCAGACCCTGAAACCGGTACATGTTGACCGAGGCGTAATTGCGGCCGAAAAAACCTTCGAGAAAGACATTGCTGGTCAACGTCCGTTCGTCGGAAAAGTCGTACCGACCGAGATAAGTATCGTCGGAAGCGAAATTGACCGTGGCGCCGGTGCGCCAATGGTGGTTGATGTCGTAGTCGATGCCGGCGTCGAAATGGCCTCGGAGGGTGCGGTACTCCGTCTCGGTGCTGGCGCTCGTGACACTGCCCTCCGCCTGTAGCGAGCCGCCCCGAAAACGCTGGCGGTATTCGACCAAACCGACGCCGCCTTCGTTCTCGGTGAGGATCGGCGTGAACGTCACATCCTTGTCAGGCGCGATCTCCCAAAACACCGGCATCCGCGCGATCATTCCCAACTCGCCGTCGGAGCCCAGGCTCGGGATAAGCAGCCCCGACTTGCGCCTTACCCCGACGTCGGGCTGCTGGAAATAGGGCGTGTAAAGGATGGGGACGCCCCAGATTTCCAGCACGGCGTTACGATAGGTGATCGTCTCCTTCTCGGTGTCGCGGATGACCTCCTGGGCTCCGATCCGCCAAGGCGGCGGGCGGTCCGGGTCGTCCTCGCAGGATGGGCAGGTCGTGTAGGATGCCTTGTCCAACTCGGTTCTGGTGCCGCCGATCCGCCGACCCGCCGCGCTCGCGAAGCGAGAGGCGTCGCGGAGTTCGACGCGGATCCCTTCCGCGACGCCGTCCTTGAGATCGCCCGATATCTCGACCGTATCGGCGAAAAACTTGTCGCCGGATGGATCGATGAGGACCACATTGCCGACGGCGCTCACGCGGTCGGTCGCATTTTCGTAGACCACCTTGTCGGCGCGAAGAATGAGCCCGTCCTGGACGATTTCCACATTGCCCATCGCGGTGATCGCATCGCCAAACCGGCTATGCGTCACCTCGTCCGCCCGAAAGGAAACGGGTCGATCCGGCGGCGGAGGCACGGAAGTTGCGTCCTGCGCCGAGGCGACGCCGGGAAGGAAAAAGATCGCTGCCGCGAGGACCGCGACTCTCGACCGAACTCGCACTGGCGTTCAACCGTCCTCTAGGTGAAACAACATGGCCGACCCCAGCATCGTGGCGATAATCGTCGGGCTCCAGGCCGCCAGCCAGACCGGGATTCGCGCCGAGACGCCGAGGGCGGAGATCACGTCCATCGCGATAAACAGCAGAAAGCCGCAGATCAATCCCG
Source organism: Alphaproteobacteria bacterium (assembly GCA_965202835.1). Taxonomy (GTDB): domain Bacteria; phylum Pseudomonadota; class Alphaproteobacteria; order MPNO01; family MPNO01; genus MPNO01. Next base: position 1,869,560 of record CBDBCA010000006.1, read on the forward strand.
TCACGAACAGCAGCCGCGTGCCACCGCGACGCACCGGACGAAGAGAAAAGGTGGCGGCGACGAGCACGATCGAGACCAACAGGAACGGCTGCGCGAGCTGACTCTGCCAGTGAAGCCTGTGGCTGATTGCGGACACGCCCGCGACTTCGAGCACACGCACGAAGGCGGGAAGCTCGAAGAACGAAATCGTCGCCGGATCCGCGAAGCTGTCCTGAATCTTGTCCAGAGTCAGATCCGTCGCCAACCGGTACGCAGGCGCGCTGCGTGGCGGATCCGGCGGGACTTCGATCGTTACATCGTACAGCGCCCAGTAGCTCCAGCCGAGCCAAGCCCGGTCCGCGTCGATCCGGCCAACGAACTTGTCCTCGCCCTCCATCAGAAGCACCATTACCGAGGAAAGTCGCCCAGTGGCGGGCTCCAGCTTCTCGGCATGCATGAAGTAGTGGCCGTTCCGGGTCGGCTGACGAAACCAAACGCTGCTTCCGCTGATCGCCGCCGAAGCGGATCGGCGCTTGAGGACGCTCGCTTCCAGCGATTGGTACTGGGCGTAGAGCGCCGCGGACACGGGGTTGAACGCGACCAGTTCCAGCACCCCGACCGCCGCGGCACCCACCGCCAGAGGCATCAGTGTCTGCCACACCGAGACACCGAAGGAACGCACGACGGTCAGTTCGTGATGACGGTTCAGCCGCCACAGCGTCAGCATAGCGGCCAGCAGGGTCGCAACCGGCAACGCACGTTCCAACAGATGCGGCAGCTTCATCAGGCTCATGGAGATGACGAATCCGAACGTCGTCGCTTCGTTCTGCGCGACACGGCGGAACAACTCGACCGAGTCGAACAGAAAGATCACCGCGCCCGAGGCAATCAGAACGCTGAACAGCCAGAAGAGAAACAGGCGCAGGATGTAGAGCGAAAGCCGCAGCGAGATGCGCATCTCGATCGGAAACCGCGGGTCAGGGGGCCGAAGCGGCGACGGACGCAAGGCGCCGCCATAGTTGGAAAGGGCCGCGCCACAACGACATCAGGCAAACCCCTATCGTTGCCGCGGGGCAGAGATAGATCAGGGGCGTCAATTCCGGGATGCGCCGGCCGAGGTTCTTGGTCCCAATCAAGGATGCCTCCAGCCCGACGACGATTGCGACCGCAATCAGGATGCGGACCGCGTGGCCGCGCCGGCTGAACTCCGCGCCAAGCAGCAGCGCCAGGGCGACCAGGGGCAGCGCGAGATTCATGAGAGGGGCCGTCAAGCGATCGTGACCCTCCATCCGGAACTGATGGTAACGAGACATTCCGCCGGCCGCTTCCGGCGGATCGAACAGATCGTGGAGGAACTGCTCGTGCGGGCTCTGCCACCTGCCGAAGCCCGACTTGGTTTCAGTGGTGAACTGCAATTCATAGCGGTCGAACTGGAGGCGCGAAGTGCCCTGGTCGGGGCGCCGCTCCTGCCGGTTGCCCTGGATCATCACCATTTTCGGGCCGGTTTCGCCCGGCAACAGCGTGCCGCGCTCCGCCAGCGCGGTGATGGGGTTATCGGGCTGGCGGCTGTCATGCACCAGAATCCCCACCAGAGTGCCGTCAGGGCTGCGCTTGCGAACGTAGACTGTGACGCCGGGAACGACCTGGGAGAAAACGCCTTCCTGGATCAGCACCGAAGAGTAGTTGTTGTTTATCTCGAATTTCAGATCGCGGTAGTCGCGATAGGCGAGCGGCATCAGATAGAGCGAGACCAGGTAGCCGATAACGATCATCGCCGCCGAGACGACCAGTGCCGGGCGGGCGAGCTGGAGACGGCTGATTCCGGCGGCCTGCATGATGACCAGCTCGCTGTCCATCGTAAGCCGGTGGTAGACGAAGGCGACCGCAACGAAGAGCGAGATCGGGCCGACGATGGCGAAGGACGCAGGCAGCAACAGTGTCGTGATCCAGGCGAACAGCGACACCGAAAGACCGCGGTTCATCACCAGGTCGATCAGACTCAGCGACTTGGTGAGCCAGATGACCGCAAACATGCCGGCCGCAACGACCAGCAGAACGATGACGATCTGCCTGAGCATGTATAGCTGGAGCTTGGACACGGGCTAGCCTGCTCCTCGTGGTGTCCCGGCGGGCCGGGACAGCCTTCCTATAGCATATTCGTCGGCTCTGAAACGATCCGACGCGACCTTTGCCGCGCGAATTCGATTTCGGCACGCCCTTTCCCGTCCATCGGACGACCGGTTTGAAGGGCTTGACCCCGATGTGAACAAATATAGAATATATAGGGAACAAAAGAAAAATATCCTATGCAATCCGTGTTTCGCATTGTCGACAGAGACCGATCCCCGCCGCAGTCACCGCTCCGGCCCGTAACGCGTCCGACCGGCGGCGATTGCCGTTTCTCTCCGCGCAGGCCCGAACTGCGGGATCCCGCCATCCTGGATCGGCTGCGCGCGGCCATTCGCCGGATCGAGGGGACCGGGCCGACCTGGTCCGACGGGGAGACGGCTGTCCTGCCTCTCGGCATCGGCGAGATCGACGCGCATCTTCCCGCGCGCGGTCTGCCTGCAGGCGCGCTGCACGAGATCGTCGCTGCCGATACCGCCATGGTCGGGGCGGCAAGCGCGTTCTCCGCCTATCTCGCGTCGCTTTCGGGAAACGGCCCGGTGCTCTGGTGCGAGGGTGCGCGCATCCTCGATGCCGGCATGTTGCATCCGCCGGGGTTGCAGCGGTTCGGGCTCGACCCCGGGCGGCTGGTCGTCGCCCGGACCCGGAACGATGCCGAGACGCTGTGGGCGATGGAAGACGGGCTTCGCTGCGGTGCGCTCGCCGCGGTGGTCGGCGCGCTCGCCGCGGTCTCGCTGACCGAGAGCCGGCGGCTCCAGCGCGCCGCCGTGGCGAGCGGGGTGATCGCGCTGATGCTGCGCCCTCCTGGCGTCGAGCCCGTGCCGAACGCCGCGACGACCCGCTGGCGCGTCGGCGCGGTCGAACCCGGCGGCGGCGGAACCGGTTTCTCGCCGCCCGGTTGGCGGATCGAGATGTTTCGCTGCCGCGGCGGGTTGCCCGGCATTTGGGATGTGGAATGGCGCGATGAGACGCGTGGTCTCGCTCTGGCTGCCGCGCTTTGCGACCGACAGGCTGAATCGAACCGCCGGGCGGTGTAGCACCCCCGCCTCACGGCGAAAGGCTCCGCTCGCGACCGTCGAGGAGCGCGAGGGAAGACTGCTGCTGGTCGGCCTCAACCGCGGTGCCGCCTCCGCCGGGCTTTACTCCGGGCAGCCGCTCGGCGATGCGCGCGCTATCCTGCCGTCGCTCCGCTCCGTGCCCGCCGACCCGGCGGACGAGAGCCGCGCGCTCGAACGCCTGGCCGGATGGTGCGGTCGCTACAGCCCCTGGACCGCGCCCGGCCCGACCACCGGCGGCCCGCCCGACGGCAGCGGCGCGATCTGGCTGGATATAACCGGCTGCGACCATCTCTTCGGCGGCGAGGCGGCGCTGGCCGACGATCTGGTCGAGCGCCTCGGAACGGCGGGCTACGAGACCCGCGCCGCGATCGCCGACACGCCGGGCGCCGCCTGGGCGGTCTGCCGGTTCGCGACGGACGATGTTACGCGGACGAAAATCGTCGTTCGCGGCGACGCGCGCCGGGCGCTGGCGCCCCTGCCGGCGGCGGCGCTCAGACTCACGGCCGAAACCGCCGCTTCGCTCGATTCCCTCGGCCTTCGCTCCGTCGCCTCGCTGCTTGGCCTGCCGCGCGGCGCAATCGCCGACCGCTTCGGAAACGAGGTCGCGGCCCGGCTGGATGCCGCGCTCGGGGTCGTCAACGAACCGATCGCGCCGGCCGCGCCGGCCGTACCCTATTTTGCCCGGATCGACTTCGCCGAACCGATCGGCCGGGCCGAGCACATCGTGGCCGCGCTCGACCGCCTGCTCGGCGATCTCGTCCGCGACCTCGCCCTCGGCGGGCGCGGCGCCCGCCGGCTTGTGCTCTCGCTTTTCGAGCCGGCCGACGATCTTCATCGATTCGTCGTCGGCACCGGCAAACCTTCCCGCGACGCCGACCATCTCGCCGGGCTTTTCGCCGCGGCGATGGAAACGCTGGAGACGGTCTACGGGATCGAGACGATGACGCTGACGGCGTCCGTGACCGAGCCGCTCGGCCCCCGTCAGGCCGCCTTCCACGAAGAGAAGGCGGGCGGCGATGCGGACGCGCTGCTCGACCGGCTGTCCAACCGCCTCGGAGGCGGGCGCGTCATTCGCTTCGCCGCGCGCGAGAGCCATGTCCCCGAACGCACGGTGATCGCGACGCCGGCTCTCGACGGTCCCGTCAAATCGCCGGCGGCATGGCCTGCCGCACCCCGCCCGATCCGTCTTCTGGCCCCTCCCGAGCCGATCGAGGTCGTGGCGCCCGTCCCCGACGATCCCCCCGTCATGTTCCGCTGGCGCCGCGTGCGCCGCCGCGTGGTCCGGGCCGAGGGGCCGGAACGCATCGCGCCGGAATGGTGGCTCAGTCCGCATGACGGGGATACGTCCCGCTTGCGGGACTATTACCGGGTCGAGGACGAGAACGGACGCCGCTACTGGCTCTACCGCGAAGGGCTCTACCGTCCCGATGTGCCGCCGGCATGGTTCCTCCATGGGTTGTTCGCATGACCGGGGCCTATGCAGAGCTCCAGGTGACGACCAACTTCACCTTTCTGCGCGGCGCCTCGCACCCCGGAGAGCTGGTGCAGGCGGCGTCCGCCCTCGGCCTGCACGCGATCGCGGTGACCGACCGAAACACGCTGGCCGGCGTCGTCCGCGCCCATGCGGCCGCGCGGGAGACCGGCATGAAGCTCGTCGTCGGCGCGAGGCTCGACCTCGCCGACGCACCCGGCATGCTCTGCCTGCCTCGCGACCGCGCCGCCTATGGCCGGCTTTCGCGGCTGCTCACAATCGGCCGGCGGCGCGCTCCCAAGGGAGAATGCGAGATCGGGCTTGCCGACCTGCTCGATCACGCGACGGGCCAGATACTGATCGTGCTGCCGCCCGAGAACGGTTCCCCCGACCGGAACTTCGAGAAGAGCCTGGTCTCGCTGCGTCGCCGCATCGGGAATTCGATCCATCTCGCCGCGAGCCACCTCTATCGCGGCGACGACCGGGCACGGATCGGACAGCTCGCCGGGGTCGCCGAGCGCGCCGGAACGCCGCTGGTCGCAACCAACGATGTCCATGCCCACGCGCCCGACCGGCGCCGCCTCGCCGACGTGCTGACCTGCATCCGCGAGCACTGCACGATCGACGAGGCCGGCTACCGCCTGGCCGCCAACGCCGAGCGCCATCTGAAACCCGCGGCGGAGATGGCGCGGCTGTTTCGGGATCATCCGGACGCCGTCCGCCGCAGCGTCGCCATCGCGGACACCTGCGATTTCTCTCTCGACGAGCTGCGTTACGAATACCCCGACGACGAGGGATCCCCCGGCGACACCCCGGACGGCGCGCTACGGCGCCTGACCTGGGAGGGCGCGAAAACCCGCTATCCCGACGGCGTTCCGGACGCGGCCGCCCGTCAGGTCGAATACGAGCTCGACCTGATCGCCGAGCTCGACTACGCCGCCTATTTCCTGACCGTCCACGACATCGTCCGCTTCGCCCGGAGCCACGACATCCTTTGTCAGGGCCGCGGGTCGGCGGCCAACTCGGCGGTCTGCTACTGCCTCGGCATCACCGCGGTCGACCCGAACCGGCTGGATCTGCTGTTCGAGCGCTTCGTCAGCGCCGAGCGCAACGAGCCGCCCGATATCGACATCGACTTCGAGCACGAGCGCCGCGAGGAGGTGATCCAGTACATCTACCGGAAATACGGCCGCGAGCGGGCGGGGCTCGCCGCGACCGTGATTCACTACCGGGCGCGCAGCGCGGTGCGCGAAGTCGGAAAGGCCCTCGGCCTTTCGCTCGACACCGTATCGGCGCTTTCGAGCACGGTCTGGGGGTGGCGGTCCGATCCGCTCACCAAGGATCACCTCCGCGAGGTCGGGCTCGACCCGGAAGACGACCGGCTGGCGCTCACCGTCGGGCTCGCCGGCGAGCTCACCGGTTTCCCGCGCCACCTCTCCCAGCATGTCGGCGGCTTCGTCATTACCCGCGGCCCGCTGTCCGAGATCGTTCCCATTACCAACGCGGCGATGGAGGAACGCACAGTCATCGAATGGGACAAGGACGACCTCGACGCGCTCGGCATGCTCAAGATCGACGTGCTCGGGCTCGGCATGCTGACCTGCATCCGGAAGGGGCTCGACCTGCTGCGTTCCCGTTACGGGATCGATTACGGGCTCGCGGACATCCCGGACGAGGATCCGGCGGTCTACGACATGCTGTGCGAGGCCGATTCGATCGGCGTCTTCCAGGTCGAGAGCCGGGCCCAGATGACGATGCTGCCGAGGCTTCGCCCGCGCTCGTTCTACGACCTGGTGATCGAGGTCGCGATCGTCCGCCCGGGCCCGATCCAGGGCGACATGGTCCATCCCTATCTGCGCCGCCGCAACGGAGAGGAGACGGTCGAGTTTCCGTCCGACGCGCTTCGCGGAGTGCTCGAAAAGACGCTCGGCGTGCCGCTGTTCCAGGAACAGGCGATGAAGATCGCCATCGTCGCCGCCGGCTTCACCCCGTCCGAAGCCGACAGCCTGCGCCGCGCCATGGCGACCTTCCGCCATGTCGGAACCATCGGAAAGTTCCGCGACAAGCTGATCGAGGGCATGGTCCGGAACGGATATGAACGGGACTTCGCCGAGCGCTGCTTCCGCCAGATCGAAGGTTTCGGCGATTACGGGTTCCCGGAATCGCACGCGGCGAGCTTCGCGCTGCTGGTCTACGTCTCGGCGTGGCTCAAATGCCATTACCCCGACGTCTTCGCCGCCGCCATCCTCAACAGCCAGCCGATGGGGTTCTACGCCCCCGCCCAGCTGGTCCGCGACGCCCGGGAGCACGGGGTTTCCGTGCGCCCGGCCGACGTCAACCATTCGGAATGGGACTGCACCCTCGAAGAAGTCGGGGACGGCGGGCGGCCCTGCGCGCTGCGTCTCGGCTTCCGCCAGATCAAGGGCATGGCGGAGGCGAACGCCGAAGCGATCGTGAAGGCCCGCGACCGTCCGGCCCGCCGCCCTTTCGCCGATCCGGCGGATCTGCGCGACCGCAGCGGGCTCCCGGTCGCGGTGCTGGAAACCCTTGCCGGGGCCGATGCCTTCGGCTCGACCGGCCGCACGAGGCGCCAGGCGCTCTGGGCCGTCCGCGCGCTCGGCCCCGCGCCGCTTCCCCTTTTCGCCGGCGTCGGCGAACGCCGGCCCGAACCCGCGGTCGCGCTACCCGCGATGGGCCGGGGCGAGGAGGTCTCGCAGGACTACGCGACGATCAGGATGTCGTTGAAGGACCATCCGCTGGCGCTGATGCGCGGGAAGCTGGCGGAGGAACGCGTCACCCCGGCCGGCCATCTCGTCGAACTCGACAACGGGACGCGAGTGACGGTCGCCGGCCTCGCTTTGGTCCGCCAGCGCCCGGGTACCGCATCCGGGGTGATCTTCATCACCCTGGAAGACGAGACCGGCATCGCCAATCTCGTGGTCTGGCCGAAAACCTTCGAACGCTACCGCCGCGAGGTCATGGCGGCCCGTCTTTTGAAGGTCAGCGGCGAGTTGCAGCGCGAAGGCATCGTGATCCATGTCGTCGCCCGGCGGATGGAGGATTTGACCCACCGCCTGCGGGCGCTTGCCGCCGGCGACGACCCGCTCAAGCCGCCTCTGGCACGGGCCGACGAGATCGCCCGGCCCTCGGGCGAGGACAGGCGAAGCTATCCGTCGCGCGATTTCCACTGACCCCGGTTCGCGGCGCCTAGGACGGGATGCTACCTTGCCGACGGAATTGCCAACGGGAGCTGAAATGAAGGAATTTGCCGGCGGATGCCTATGCGGAGCGGTGCGCTATTCGGTGAGCGGAGAGCCGGTGCGGATCGCGCAGTGCCATTGCGACGACTGCCGCCGCGCCACTGGATCGAGCTTCGCGACCAACGTCTTCGTGAAGAAAGGGGACCTCACGGTCCTTCAGGGAACAACAAACAGCTACGAGCATACCGCCGACAGCGGCAACACGATGACCAAGGAATTCTGCCCCGAATGCGGATCGCAACTCTTCGGCTGGTCGTCCCGCGGGCCGGAGCTCAGGTCGATCAAGGTCGGCTCCATCGACGACGCGGGCTTCGTCGAGCCGCAGATCGAGGTCTTCGTTTCCCGGGCGCTGCCGTTCACCCAACACCCGGAAACGACGAGGAAATTCGAGCGTATGCCCCCACCGCCGAAGTAGCGGCGCGCCGCTACTGGAGGACCCCCTCCATCTCCTCCTCGAAGGACTCCGGATCGATGCCTTCGCTGGCGACGTCGTAAGCGAGCTCCACCAGCACGCCGTTCGGGTCGTGGAAGAAGATCTGGGCGATCGTTCCGCCGCCGACGAGGCGCTTGTTGTACCTGGTCCCGTTGCGCCGGAGATGGTCGAGCATGTCGTCGAACCCTTCGGCGTCGAGGCCGATATGGTCGAGGCCGTCGCCCATCGACTCGGCATGGGTGCGCCGCGGCTCGTCCTCCTGGCTGTAGGACAAATGCACGATCGCGATATCGTCAGCGTACAGCCAGTAGCCGTGCTCGTCGAAGGGCGGGCGGAAACCGACTTCGAGGCCGAGTTTCTCGACGTAGAAGTCCTTGGTCTCCTCCATCTTCATGGTGCGGATATTGATGTGATTGAGACGAGCGACCTTCATCGCGCTGTCCTCCGTCCGTGTCCGCTTGCGCAGGCAAATTCGCGGGCCTACGCTGCTCCGCGCATGATGACGCAACCCGGCCCGGGGAGGCAAGACGATGAAGGAACCCGTCTGGAACCAGTTTCTTACCGAACGCGACAAGCAGGTCTTCGGTGCGGCGGGCTATGGCGATCGCGCGGGATTCGGCGACCGGCCGGTGATCGTCGTCATCGACGTCAATTACAACTTCACCGGCGACAGGCCGGAACCGATTCTCGATTCGATCAAGACCTGGCCGAATTCCTGCGGCGAGGAAGCCTGGGAATCGATGCGCTACATCAAGCGGCTCATCGAAGCGGGGCGCAAGAAGGGCATCCCGGTCATCTACACCACCGCCTCGATGCGGACCGACGGCTGGGACCGCGGGTCCTGGGCGTGGAAGAACACGCGCACGGGCGAGTGGCGCGCGGGGGACGATCCGCGCTCCAACCTCGACGGCAACCAGATCAACCCGGAAATCGCGCCGGCCCCGCAGGATATCGTCATCGAGAAGCTCAAGCCGAGCGCATTCCATGGAACGCCGCTCTCCTCTTTCCTGACCAACTTCAAGGCCGATTCGATCCTCATGGTCGGGACGACCACCAGCGGCTGCGTCCGCGCCTCGGTACTGGACGCGTTCAGCGAGAACTTCAGGACAACGCTCGTCGAGGAAGGCTGTTTCGACCGCTCGCAGGCGAGCCACGCCATCAATCTCTGCGACATGAACGCCAAATACGCCGACATAGTGTCGACGGACGAGGCGGTCGAATACATCGAGTCGCTGCCCGACGACCTGTTCGAGCTTCCGCCGGGCATTCCGATGTCGGAACAGGGGTGAGAGGCGGGGTTAGAATACCAGCACGCAGAGCGAAACCGCGACCAGCCCCCACAGGCACACCCGTCTGAACACCTCTTCGCTGGCACGGCGAAACAGGATCGAACCGAGCCATATCCCGATTGCCGCCGGGACGAGCAGGAAGCAGGCGAACAGGATTGCATCGAGCCGGTACGCTCCGGCCGCGGCGAACATGATCAGCGCGGCCAGCCCGGCGGTGGTGCCGAACATGACGAACTGCGCGCGGTTGGTCGTGGCATCGCCCGACCCCGCAAGCAGGTAGAGGAAAGCCGGCGGACCGCCGAGCGAGACCGAGCCGACCAGAACCCCGGACACCGATCCGGTGACGATGGAAAGACCGATCCGTTGACCCCCGCGGTAACGCCAACCGCTGAGCAGCAGCAGCGAGAACCCGAGCGCTGCCGCCGCGATCGCGCGGCGCATCACATCCTCGTCGACGGTGAACAGTAGCCACCCGCCGAGCGGCACCGTGAGTATGGGAAAGAAGAAGAGCGGCCAGCCGTCCCGCCAGTTCACCGAGGGCAGGGCCTGCGGCATGAGCTGGAAGTTGCCGACCATGTTGAGCAGCATCACGATGGGTACCGCTTCGCGCGGCCCGATCAGCGCGGCTAGCACCGGGGCGGTCAGGAAATTGGCCCCGATGCCTCCGCCGAACCCCCGAACGATACCTGAGGCCGCGAAGGCTAACGTCACGAGCGCCAGTTCCCACGTGTCGAGGCCGAACAACGCCGTCACGCGAAGAAGGTGGAAACGCCGACGAGCAGGAGAATCGTCAGCGCGACGAGACGAAAGACCCGCTCGCTCGCCAGATGAAAGAGCTTCGCGCCTGCCCACGTCCCGATCACGAGCGATGGCGCGATGAGCGCGGCGGTGACCAGAACCTCCCAGTTCATCAGCCCGCCGATCCAGAACATGATCAGGGAAGCCGCCTGGGTGAAGGCGAAGTAGTAGATGAGGGTCGCGCGGGTCTGCGTCGGGCTGCCCGGCCCGGCCAGGAGATAGGCGATTACCGGAGGGCCGCCGATCGACGCCGCCCCCGACAGTATCCCGCCGAGCGCTCCCATGGTCGCCGCGCCGGAGCGGGTCGGAGAGCGGCTGGAGCGCCATCCGCTCAGCAGGAACAGCGCGATCAGAGCGGTGATCGCCGAGATCGCGCGGCGCATCAGCTCCGGGTCGAGATAGAGCAGCAGCAGCACGCCGGCCGGCACCCCGATACAGCCCGGCACCGACAGCGCGAACTGGTCCGACCAGCGCACATGCGGCCATGCGGGCGCGAAGAGCTGAACCGTGGTGGCGAAGATCGACAGGAGGATTGCCGGGACCGCGACATGCGTGCCGACGATGAGGCTGACGACGGGCGCCAGCACCAGCGCCGCGCCGAAGCCCGAAAAGCCGCGCAACAACCCAGCGACCGTCGCGGCCAGCAGGAGCGCCACAGCCTGCCCCGCGTCGAAATCGAGCCCCGGCATGGCTGTCGAGTTCTGGGCCGGGGGCTCAGGTCAGAGCGGGTTCGAGGTCGAGGTCGATCTCGATCCCGCGCCCGGCCGCCCTGGCGAGCGCGTATGCCCGGCCGGCGAGGGCGAGCTCGGACGCGCCCGTCCCGTTGTTGTTCTTGTGGTAGGTAATCTGTCCGGGTGAGGTCCGGCCGGCCGCGGTGCCGGCGGCGACGTCGCCCAGATCGAGAATGTCCTCGGCGCGGATCAGCCCGCGCTCGACCGGCTCGAACAGATCGCCCTGCTGCTCGGAAATCACCGATTCCCGCAGATTGGCGACGATTACGTCGGCGCGTTCGGCGGTACGGTCGTCGATCTCGCGACGCCGGCGCTTGAGGAACCCGCCTTCGACGAGCTGGATATTGGAACCGATGATGCCTGTAACGTGTTGACCGGGGACCAGCCAGGCGCCGTCGAAGACGGGAATGTTGGTGTTGGTCGCGACGACCACGGCATCGACACCCTCCACCGCCTCCCGCGGCGAGGAAACCGGCTCGATCTCGACCCCGAATCCGGCGCTGTACTTCTCGGCGAAGCGCCGCCGGTTCGCGGGATCGCGGCTGTACAGCCTGACGCGTTGGATATCGCGCACGGTGAGCAGGGCCAGAAGCTGGTTCGCAGCCTGCCCGGCGGAGCCGAACAATCCGGCGACGCGGGCGTCCTCGCGGACCAGATGGCGGAAGCCGACACCGCTGGCCGCCGCGGTCCGGAACGCCATGAGGCTGGTCGGCCCCAATGTCTTCTCGTCGATCTCGCCGATCAGGATGGCGAGCAGTTCGCCGGTTGCTGAATCGCTCAGCACATGCACCGGCGGACCGCGAAAACTGTAGCTCTGATTGGTTTCGGTCTGCGCGACCAGCTCCGCCCTCGTCTGTGCGCCGATCACGCCGAGGCCATGCACGCCGCCCGGGAAGTTGCTCACCCGTACTCCCGCGGGGGAGTGGACCCGGCGCCTTGGCGCGTTGATCACGGGAAATCCGGCCGCCTCGCGATAACCCTGCTCGATGACGTCGATCGCATCGGACATCGAAACAAGGCCCTGGAGGTCCGCCGGGCGCAGCAACAGGACGCTCATGACCGGTGCCTTCCGGCGGTTTCCACAGGCGCGGCGGCATGATCGGGAGCCGCCCGATGCCTGTCAATCGGCGGTCCGGTTCAACGCATCTGGAGGTTATCCGTCAGGGATGAGCGGTCGCCGCGACCGGATCAGCCGGCTTTATCTTTGGAGGCCGGCTCCGCCTTCGGGTCTTCGAGAATGTCGCCGATCTTCGTCGTCAGGCGCTCGCCCTCGCCGGCGGAGAGCTCGTAGACCCAACCCTTCGCCCGCTCGGTGATCTCCGCGGCCTTCTTCCGGATCTCCTCCGCCTTGTCGCCGCTCGCGTTTTCGGCGGTGGCGGAGAACCGTCCCCATACCACGTCGTCGACCATGGTCATCTCGATATTGACCTTGAGCCCGTCGAAGGTCTCGTAAACGCTGACATTGGGCTTTTCGGGGAACTCGATGTCGGCGGCGGGCTTCACGTCCTCGAAAGTCAGTCGCCACAGCCCCCCGGCCAGGTTCTTGGCCTCGCTCGAATCCTTGAGCTTTCGTCCCTCGGGTACGCCATCGAGCTTGTACTGGCCACTGTCCGCCTTTTCCTGGCTGACGACGATCTCGGCGCCGTCGGGCTGGCGGATGACCGCCCCGCGGACCTGCTCGGCCGCGATGTCGACGATGTCGCGAACCAGCCAGTCGTTACGCGTCTTGCCGAGCGAGACCTCGCCCACGGCGAGCCAGGATTGCTCCTCCTTGCCGCGCCGGAGATAGGTGCCTCCGCCGCCTTCCCCGAACAGGTTGGGGTTGAGCCTGCCGACGACGCCGGCCGCCATCGACTTGCCGCCGCCATCCTTGATCTCGAAACGGACCGACTGCGCTTCCTTGACGTCGGGCTCCTCCACTTCGAGCCTCTTGTAACGCGTCGGGTCGCTGGTCTTGGCCTCGAGCAGCTTGAGCTCGGAAAGTCCGACCAACGCCGTTTTCACCTTGTCGAAATGGACCGGATATTTCGCCCGGTCCTTCATGCCCCAGCCGGTTTCGGTCTTGACGATCGAGAAGGTTGCCTCGTTCGACCGGATGACCACCTCGGCGGCGTCGTTAACGCGCTCGGTCAGGACTTCGAAGGCGCTCTCGTCGCCCTTGGTCAGTGTCGTGAGCGCCGGCTGGTCGATCACGGCGAGAACAGCGGCGATCGCCGCCAACACGGTCAGAGCCGCAAGGGCCAGGAATGAGCGAGGCTTCATCGCAGGATCTCCACGCGCCGGCCCGCCGTCAGCCGACCGACCCGGCGTAGCGCCGGCGGGTTCTTCGGTTGCGGGCGATCAAGAGGCCGATCGCGACCACCGCGATCAAGGCCGGCATGGCCGCGATGTTGAGGATCTTCACCCAGGCATCGAGCGTATCGATGTCTTCGCGCAGCGCCCGGCGCACGTCCCTGAGCTCGCCCCGGACCTTGATGATCTGGCGCCGGAAGTCCTCGATCGCCTGCTTCTGCTTGTCCGTCAGGATGACCGCCGCGCTTTCCTGTTCCTTGGTTGTCAGGTCCTTGAGCTTGCCTTCGACCTCCTTGAGCTCCTCCAGCAGCGCGCGTTCGCGGTCGCGATATTGCAGTTCGGCCGCCCTTTGGATTTCGATCACGCGGTCGAAGGGCCGGTCGGAGAAACCGCGGCTCCGCAGACCGATCAACTCGCTCGAACCGGAGAGATTGTCGAGCGCGTTGATGACGAAGTCGGCGTTATTGGCGGTCGGGACGACGAGGCGCTGGCCGAAAAAGTCCTGAACCTGGAGCCAGAAACTGTCCGCCAGAATGTCACTGTCGGCAACGACGATCAGGTTGACGACGTCCTTCGACTCCTTGAGATGAGGCTTCTTGGCGGCGCCGTCCTTCTTGTCCGCCTCGTCTTTCGCATCCTTGTCCTTCTCCTTCGGCGGGCCGTCCGGGAAGGCGGTTCCGAGCTTGCCGCTCAGCCGCGCGGCGAGGGTGAGAGACTTTCCCTTGGGCTCGAAAGACTTGAGGATTTCGGCGGGGTTGGGCTGGAAGCGGAATTTCTGGGCCTCCATGGGCGCCGACGCCTCGGTCGAGACGATCAGCGGGTCGAAGGTCACGTCCGCGTCCTTTGCCTTGGCGACGAAGCCCGCGGTGGCGACGTTGATCGCCCGGAGCTGGCCGGTGATCACGTCATCAGACTTGAGCCGGTCGGCCGGGAAGGAAAGCCACGACACGTAGTTGGTGATCACCGGGCGGCCCTGCGGATCCACCTCCGCCTGCACACGCTGGGCGAGACCGAGATCGGCGAGCACCTTGTCCTGGGCGTAATCGACGCCCCAGGTCTTGAACAGCTTTTCCAGATTCGACCCCTGGTCGGGCGGAAGGCGCATCGCCGCGTTCGAGCGCGAGCCTTCTTCCGCATAGGGATCGACGAAGACCATGGTCTTTCCGCCCGCCAATATGAACTGGTCGATGGCATAGAGCGTCTTGTCCGACAGGCCGAAGGGGTGGACGATCATCAGGACGTCGATGTCGTCGGTGATGTCGGGGTCCAGCCCGAGGCTCTTGACCTCGAAGAACTGCTTGATCTGCTCCACCACGCGCCACGGCTTGTACTGGTTCGCGGGGTCGGCGTCGATCGGGATACCGGAAACCAGCCCGACGACCCTTTTCTTGGGGTTGGCGAGGTTGTGGATCAGCCGGGTGAGGTCGTATTCGAGGAAAGGCTCGCGCTGGGGCTGGAGAAAGCCGATCACGTCCTGATCGTCGGTGGTGTTGGTGCCGGCGAGCCCGAAATAGCCGAGCTCGCCCGCGTCGTTGAGCGGCACCCCCTGAAGACCGAACCCCACCGCACGGTCTTCTTCGTTGGAAAACGGCTTGGGATCGACGATCTCCAGACGGATCTTGTCCCCCGCCGCGTCGACGTAACGCTGCAGGAGCTCGAGCACTCGCTGCGAATAGGTGCCGAGGCCGGGACTCAGATCGATCAGGCGGCGCGAAACGAAATAGCGCAGCGTCACCGGCTCCTTCAGATCGGCGAGGACTTTCTCGGTACCCGCCGAGACCGAATAGAGACTGTTCTCGGTCAGGTCGGCCTGAAGGCTCTTGAACGTGCCGTTGGCGAAGATGTTGACGGCCAGAAACAGGATGACCGCGAGGACCAGCCCCGCGATACCGAGCTTGCGCCGATCCCATTCGGCCACGGTCAGTCTCCCCTCTTGAGATCGATAACGAGCCGGTTGGCGAACAGGAAGATCACCATCGCGGATACCAGGTAAATGACGTCGCGAATGTCGAGGACACCCTTGATGATGCCCTCGAAATGGGTGAGGAAGCTGAGCGAGGCGATCAGGTCGACCACGAAGTCGGGCGCCCATCCCTTGAAGGCGGCGAGTACCAGCTCCAGCCCGCTCATCATGAATACGAAGCAAACGGCCGCGGCGATCACGAACGCGATCACCTGGTTGCGGGTGAGCGCGGAGACGAAGCAGCCGATCGACAGGAACGCGCCGGCCATCAACAGGCTCGCGATGTAGCCCGCCACGATCACGCCGTTGTCCGGCTCACCCAGATAGTTGACCGTGATCCAGATCGGGAAGGTGAACGCCAGCGCGATGGCCGCGAAGATCCAAGAGGCCAGGAACTTGCCGATCACCGCGTGCGTGGTGGAGACCGGCAGCGTCATCAGGAGCTCTATCGTGCCGGTCTTCCGCTCCTCGGCCCAGAGCCGCATCCCGACCGCCGGGATCAGGAACAGGTAAAGCCACGGGTGGAACGAGAAGAAGACCTGGAGATCGGCCTGGCCGCGGTCGAAGAAGGCGCCGAAATAGAACGTCACCGCGCCCGTCAGCGCGAGGAATATCACGATGAACACATACGCCAGCGGCGTCGAGAAATAGGCGATCAGTTCACGCTTGCAGATCGCAGCCGTTGCCCTCATCTCTCTTCCCCCGCGCCTCGGTCGCCGACCGTAAGAGTGCGGAACACCTCGTCGAGCCGGCCGCGCTCGGCCGAAATCTCGTACACGCTCAACCCATTCGCACGCAGCGCTTCGGTCACGCGCGGCAGGATCGCCCGGCCGTTGGCCGGCACCGCGATAAGCCTGGCGCTCTGGGTGTCCCGCTCTGCCGCCTCGATTCGGTCGATGTCTTCGACCGCCTCAAGCGCGGCGGTGACGGCTTCGGCCTGACCGACGCCGATTCGCAGGCTCACCGCGTTGTGGTAGCGCGACTGGGCGAGAAGGGTCTCGGGCGCACCATCGGTGACGATCTTGCCGCGCGAAATGATCGCGGCGCGGGTGCAAACCGCCTCGACCTCCTCCAGAAGGTGGGTCGAGATGACGATGGCCTTGTCCTCGGCCATCTTCGAGATCAGCTCGCGCACCTCGTGCTTCTGGTTGGGGTCGAGTCCGTCGGTGGGCTCGTCGAGAATCAGCACTTCGGGATCATGGATGATCGCTTGAGCCAAGCCGACCCGGCGCTTGTAGCCCTTGGACAGCGTGCCGATCGGCTGGTGCATCACTTCGCCGATATTGATCAGCCCGGCGGCACGCTCGATCGCGTCGGCCCGGTCTGCGGCGGCGGTGCCGCGCACCTCGCTGACGAAGTTGAGGAAGGCGAGCGGCGTCATGTCCTCGTAGAGCGGAGCGCCTTCCGGCAGGTAGCCGACCCGGCGCTTGACCTCGATCGGGTCCCTGATCACATCGAATCCGCAGACCTGCGCCGTCCCGGAAGTCGGCGGCAGAAAGCCCGTGACCATCTTCATCGTCGTCGATTTGCCGGCGCCATTGGGGCCGAGAAAGCCGAGCACTTCGCCACGGTCCACGGTGAGGCTGATATTGTCCACGGCGGTCAGCGCGCCGAATCGCTTGGTGAGTTCCCGGACTTGGAGCATTTCGCTCATCGCGGTGGGACCTCCCGGCAATTCATTCGCTGTCGTGATTTTACGGCGGAGCGGCGCTTCACCCTGGGTCGTCCTGTGAACGGGGTCGGTTGGAGCAGCGAGAAATTTGTGCGCCGTTTCCGTTTTGTCAAGAAGGAGGCCGGACGGTTTGCCCGCCCGGCCCCTCTGTCGACCGGAAAGCCGGTCTACGCGGCCTTCCTGGCCTCGATCACCGCCGGTCCGCCGGCCTTGACTTCGATCCGGCGCGGCTTGAGCGCCTCCGGCACCTCGCGCACCAGGTCGATGGCCAGAAGGCCGTTGTCCAGGTCGGCGCCCCGCACCTCGACATGCTCGGCGAGCTGGAACCGGCGTTCGAAGGCGCGTTCCGCGATCCCACGATGGAGATAGCTGGCCTTCTGCTCGCCTTCCGGCTTGCCGCCCTTCACGATCAGAAGGCCGTCACGCATCTCGACGTTGAGGTCGTCGAGCCCGAAGCCGGCGACCGCCAGCGTGACGCGATAGGCGTCGTCGGAGACCTTCTCGATGTTGTAGGGCGGATAGGAACCCACCGAGACGTCGCTGCGCAGCGCCGTATCGATCAACGACGGCAGTCGGTCGAAACCGATGGCGGAGCGAAACAGAGGGGAGAAATCGAAATCGCGCATGTCAGAATCCTCCTTGGCTGAGCGATTCGTGTGTTTGGCCACCCAGACGGGTCGGCCGGTTTCGTCGAACCCGGTAGCAGGCGTTCGACAACCATCCAGATGGGGAGTGGGGTGCGCCGCTTCAAGACCCGATGGACAATTCCTCGGCGACGAGATCGGCGAGCGCGAGGGACGAGGTCAGACCGGGCGATTCGATGCCATAGAGATTGACCAGCCCGTCGATGCCGTGCTCGGACGGACCTTGCAGCATGAAGTCGGCGGCCGGCTCGCCAGGCGCCTGCAGCTTGGGCCGAATCCCGCTATATCCCGCCTGGATCGCGCCGTCGGGCAGACCGGGCCAGTAGCGCCGGATCGCCGCGTAGAATGCGTCCGCCCGGGCAGGGTCCACGTCGTAGTCGATCGAATCGACCCATTCCACGTCCGGCCCGAAACGCGCCTGTCCCGCGAGGTCGACGGTGACGTGCACGCCGAGCCCGGCTTTTTCCGGGACGGGGTAGACCGGCCGGGTGAAGGGCGATCTTCCGGCAAGGGTGTAGTAATTGCCCTTGCACAGATAGTCGGCGGGTACGGTCTTCCGATCGAGCCCGTCGATGCCGCGCGCGGTCTCCGGCGCCCAGATTCCGGCCGCGTTGACCAGCCGATTCGTTTTGAGGGACACGGGGCTCTCCCCACCGACAAGAACCAGGATGCCGTCATCCTCGATCCGACCGCCCGTGACCGGCGCGCGGTACGCGATCATCGCGCCGCGATCCTCGGCCTCGCCCTGGAAGGACAGCATCAGCCCGTGCGAATCGACGATCCCGGTCGAGGGCGAGTGCAGGGCCGCGACGCAATGGACCTCCGGTTCCATGTCGGCGACCTCCGCCGGTGTCAGCCAGGAGAGATCGTTTACGCCGTTCGCCGCGGCACGCTCCTTCAGCGTGCCCAGCTCGTCGACTTGCGCATCGTCGGTGGCGACGATGATCTTGCCGCAGCGCCGGTGCGCGATGCCGCGTGTATCGCAGTACTCGTAGAGCGCATGCTTGCCGGCAACGCAGGTTCGCGCCTTGAGACTGCCAGTCGGATAGTAGATGCCGGCGTGTACGATCTCGCTGTTTCGCGAGCTCGTCTCGGTCCCGATCATGTCGGCGCGTTCGAGGATCAGGACCTCGACGCCGGCGAGAGCGAAGCGGCGGGCAATGGCGAGCCCGATGACCCCCGCCCCGATGACGACACATTCGACGCGCTCGGTCACGACCGCAGCGCCGCCTCGAAACCGCGCCCGATGACGATCATGCGGGATATCGGGGTAACGAACAGGTCGATCGTCCGTTCGAGCGCATGCCGGGTTTCATCGGACGGGCGTCCGGAAGCGGGCATCCCCATCGGGACCCGTGCCGCGGCTCCGCGTGCCGTGTGACGGAGGGCTTCGGCGTCGCTGTCCAGAACGCCCGAGGCAACCAATCCTTCGACCCGGCCGAGCAGCGCGGAAATCGTCGCCGGCCAGTTCGCGAGGTGGCGCAGCGCGGTCGGCATGAGCGCGCTTTCGCCATCGTTGACGATGCGGGCAAGCGACGCCATCCGCGCGCGCGTTTCCGCATCGATGTCGCGGGGGATCGTCGGCAAGGGAGGGAGACGCGCATTGGACGGCGACGCCGAATCGTGTCCGGCCCCGCCCGTTTCTCCGCGCAGCACGCGTTGCAACGCGGACAGCGCGACGAGGTTGATCGGATTGGCGCGGTTGTAGAATGCCATCACGGAAGCCGCGGCTTCCCGCGTCGCGCGGTCGAGGCCGTCGCTTTCCTCCGGACGGGGCATGGCGGCCGGCGGCAGGGATGACGCGGTCTCCGCGCCCAAGGCTCGAAACGCGCCGGCGGAAAATGCGTCTTCCAGGGCGCCATGGGCCCATTCGAGTACGCCCGGATGGCACGCCATGTGCCGCCAGACGAGGTTGGTGGAGGGCAACCCGGTCGCATCGAGGATTGCCCGGTAGATCTCCGCGATGCGCCCGGTGGCCTCGGATTCGGGGATTTCGGGCAGGCTCATCGCGGCAATCGCTCAGGACGCCAGGTTTGATCTGCGCGCGTCGATGGGCGATCCTTCGCTGGGCACAGCGGGAGGCGCGCATGGCCGAAGAACGTCTCGGCGTGGCGATGAACGGGGTCAGCGGCCGGATGGGCACCAACCAGCACCTCATCCGGTCGATCATGAAGATCCGGGAGGAAGGCGGCGTGGCGCTGAGCGACGGGCGGCGGATCGTGCCGGACCCGCTTTTTGTAGGGCGCAGCGAGGACAAGCTCGCCGCGCTCGGGGCCAGTCACGGCTTCGACAAGTGGACGACCGATCTCGACGCGGCCATTCGGGACCCCGATTATCCGCTGTTCTTCGACACCGCGAGCACCGTCCATCGCGCCGCGATCCTGCGCAAAGCCATCGACGCGGGCAAGCATATCTACTGCGAGAAGCCGTCCGCGGGGACCTTGGAGGACGCGCTGGACGTGTATCGGCGCGCCGAGAAGGCGGGCGTTCGCCACGGCGTCGTCCAGGACAAGATCTTTCTCCCCGGCCTGCTCAAGATGAAACGCCTGATCGACGACGGCGTGCTCGGCCGGCTGCTCTCGGTCAAGATCGATTTCGGCTACTGGGTTTTCGAGGGCGATTGGCGACCCGCGCAGCGGCCGTCCTGGAATTACCGCAAGGCCGACGCCGGCGGCATCATCCTCGATATGATGCCGCACTGGCGCTACGTCCTGGACACGGTGTTCGGCAAGGTCCGAAGCGTCGTTTGCCGGGGCGCACTCAACTTCGACAAACGGTGGGACGAGAACGGCGAGCCCTACGATGCCGATGCCGACGATGCCTGCTGCGCGCTGATCGAGCTGGAGAACGGCGCCGTCGCCCAGATCTTCGCCTCTTGGTGCACCAGAGTGCGCAAGGACGATCTCGTGACCTTCCACGCCGACGGCGTGCTCGGTGCCGCGGTGTCCGGGTTGACGAGGTGCTTCGTGCAGGACCGCGAAGCGACGCCCTCCCCCGTGTGGAACCCCGACGAACCGCAGACCATCGACTTTTTCGGTACCTGGAACGAGTACGGCGCCGACCTCTCTTTCGACAACGGCTTTAAGACCGAATGGGAGATGTTCATCCGTTCGCTCTACGACGACGGACCGTTCAGCTGGAACCTGCTGGAAGGCGCGAAGGGGGTTCAGCTTGCCGAACGGGCGCTGCAGAGCTGGGAGGAACGGCGCTGGATCGATGTCGAGCCGCTGGAGGCCGGTCCATGACGACGATCGACCTGCCGACCGCCGACGGCAGGATCCTGCCGTTCGAGATGAGCGCCTCGCGTCCGCCTCCTGAAGAGTTGAAACGTCCGTTCAACCGGGTTGCCTTCGCCGCCGCCCACGTCGTCGCCGACCCGCTCGCGAACATCGACCCCTGGCTTGAGCCGGCGATCGACTGGGAGGCGACCCTCGCCTTCCGGCGCCATCTCTGGCGGCTCGGCCTCGGTGTCGCCGAAGCGATGGACACCGCCCAGCGCGGCATGGGACTCGACTGGAACACCTCGCTCGAACTCATTCGCCGCAGCGTCGCCGAGGCACGCGCGACACCGGGCGCGGTGCTCGCCTCGGGCGCGGGCACAGATCACGTCGCGCCCGACCCGGAGCTCGCGATCGAGGACGTGATCGTGGCCTACGAGGAGCAATGCGGCGCGGTCGAGGAGGCCGGCGGGCGGATCATCTTGATGGCGTCGCGCGCGCTGGCCGCAGCGGCGAAGGGACCGGAGGACTATCTCCGGGTATACGACCGGGTCCTGTCGCAGGTCTCCGAACCCGTCATCATCCACTGGCTGGGCGAGATGTTCGATCCCGCGCTCGCCGGCTATTGGGGTCATGAAGACCATTGGGAAGCGATGGAAGTCTGTCTCTCCGTGTTGGAGGCCAATGCGGCGAAAGTGGACGGGATCAAGATCTCGCTGCTCGACAAGGACAAGGAAATCGCGCTTCGCCGCCGCTTGCCGGACGGCGTTCGCATGTATACCGGCGACGACTTCAACTTCCCGGAACTGATCGAAGGCGACGAGGAGGGCTATTCGGACGCACTGCTCGGTATCTTCGATGCGATCGCGCCGGCGGCCTCGGCCGCTCTGGCGGCGCTTTCGGGAAACCGAAGGGAGGATTTCCGTGCCATCCTTGCCCCGACGCTGGAACTCTCGCGCCACATCTTCCGGGCGCCGACCCGGTTCTACAAGACGGGCGTCGTGTTCATGGCGTATCTCAACGGGCTGCAGGATCACTTCGTCATGGTCGGCGGGCAGCAAAGCGCGCGGTCCGCGGTGCACCTTGCCGAAATCTTCCGCCTCGCCGACCGGGCAGGCCTTCTTTCGGATTCGGAGCGCGCGGCCGGCCGGATGCGGGACACCATGCGGATGCACGGAATCGCCGCCTGATGCCAGGCATCGAAAAACTTGCGATCAACCAGGCCACCACGCGCGATCGATGGACGCTGCGCGAGGCGATCAAGGGATATGCCGGGCAGGGGGTGCGCGGTATCTCGGTCTGGCGGGACAAGCTCGCGGAATGCGGAATCCCCGACGCGGTTTCCCTGCTGGGCGATAACGGGATGACGGTGACCGGGCTCTGCAGGGGTGGGATGTTCGGCAGCGCGGACGCGTCGACCTGGCAGGAAACGATCGACGACAATCTGATGGCCATCGAGGAAGCCGCGGCAATCGGCGCGCGCGCGTTGATCGTGCTCGCCGGCGGCCTGCCGGAGGGCTCGAAGGATCTTCCCGGCGCCCGCGCCCGGGTCGCGGAGGGGATCGCCGAAATCCTCCCGGCCGCGCGCGCCGCCGGAGTGCCGCTCGCCATCGAGCCGCTGCATCCGATGACTTGTTCCTCGCGCGGCTGCGTGACCACGCTGGGGCTCGCCAACGATATGTGCGACGAACTCGGAGAGGGCGTCGGCGTTGCGGTCGACGTCTACCATGTGTGGTGGGATCCGGCGCTCGACCGAGAGATCGCGCGCGCTGGCGACCGTATCCTCGCCTTTCACGTCAACGACTGGCTTCCCGACACGAAGGACCTCGTGTTCGACCGGGGAATGATGGGCGACGGGGTGGTCGATATCCCGCGCATCCGCCGCCTGGTGGAACAGGCCGGCTATGACGGGATGAACGAGGTCGAAATCTTCTCCGCCGAAAACTGGTGGAAGCGCGACCCCGACGAGGTGGTCGCGGTCTGTATCGAGCGCCACGAAACCGCGGTCTGACGCGAAGGGCCGCAATTGGGAGAATCGCCGATGGCTACCGTCGAACTGGCAACCGGCTCCAACCGGGACGCACGCCTGGATGCGCTTTATCGAAAACTCGATGCGCACGACATGGCGCCCTACTGGGCCGTCCGCACCGATACCGACAACGACGAAGACGCGCAGATCCTGAAGGCAGGAAAGGCGCGGCCCTATGTTTGGAAATACGAGGATATAGAGCCGATTCTTTACGAGGCGGCCGAGCTTATCTCCATGGACGATTCCGAGCGCCGGTCGGTGGTGCTGGTCAATCCCGGCCTCGCGCCGGTGCGCGCGACGGTGACGACCCTCTACACCGCATACCGGCTCAACGATCCGCGCGAGATCATGCCACCGCACCGGCACTCGATAAATGCCGTCAGGATCGGTCTCACGGGCGCCAGCAACTTCACCGGCGTCGAGGGTGAGGACATCGTTTTCGGCCCGGGCGATCTGGTCCTCACCCCGGCCGATGCGTGGCACAACCACGGCAACCGGGGCGACGATTTCGCGGTCAATGTGAGCGTGCTCGACTTGCCGCTCACCGAGGTGCTGAACACGGCGGGCTTCGAGCACCATTACGAGGAGGATGGCGTCGCCAAGAGCGAGCAGACGGCTCGCTTTTCGGACGACTACTCCTCGCGGACTTATGGTCAGGGCGGGCTCTTGCCTCGTTTTGTCGACCACGGCCGCGGCGCCGGACGGTCGTCGCCGATGTACGTCTACCGCTGGGACGCGACGCGGGAGCTGCTGGAGAAATTCCGCGACCATGACGGCAGCCCGTATGACGCGATCATGGTGGAGTACACCGACCCGACGACCGGCCGTCCGCCCTACCCCACGATGACCTTCTTCGGCCAGCTCCTGAGGCCCGGCGAGCGCACTCGCCCGCAGCGCCAGAACGCGAGCCTGGTCTGTTTCCCTTTCGAGGGCAGCGGTCATTCGATCGTCGACGGCGAAAGGCTCGACTGGCAGCGGTTCGACGCCGTCGCGGTGCCGGGGAATGCGTGGTTCGAGCACGTCAACGGTTCCGACTCGGACGACGCGATCCTGTTCGCGGTCAGCGACGAGCCGACATTGTCGACGCTCGGCTTCCTTCGCCGATTCGGCAAGACCGAATCGGGAGAGGTGGTACGTCTGGTCTAGAGTCGATTGAAAGCGGGTCCGGCGCGGGTATCATTGGAAAGGTTCGGCGCTTGCGGCCGGCCGGCTTCGCAATGCGGGGTGATCCATGATCGAAATCGTCGACATAAGGTACGTTCGCCTCGGCACGCGCGACGTTGACTTTGCCGTCAGATTCGCGACCGAAACCCTCGGTCTGGAACTTGTGAGGCGCGAGAACGGTTCCGCCTATGTGCGTGGCGACGACCGGGATCACAATATCTGCTATTTCGAGGGCGCGCCCGACGACCACACGCTCGGTTTCGAGGTGGAGACGTCGGAGATGCTGGACCGCGCGGCTTCCGAGCTGGAAGCATCGGGCGTCGAAGTAACCCGGGGCACCCCGGAGGGCGCCGCCGACCGCAGGGTTACCGACTATATCGGCTTCTCCGATCCGACCGGCAACAGGATCGACCTGGTGCTGCGTCCGTTCCACAGCGGCAAGCGGTATTTCCCGAGCCGCGACGCGGGTATCCAGGAATTTTCCCATGTCGGGCTCAAGACCACCGGCGCTCCTCGGGACGAGGCGTTCTGGACGACGCATTTCAACATCCGCGCCAATGACTGGATCGGCGACGCGGCGCTGATGTCCTTCGACAAGGTTCACCACCGCCTCGCCCTGTTCCCGGCCGCCGAGCCCGGCGTGCAGCACATCAATTTCCAGGTCGAGAGCGTCGACGACATCATGCGCTCGCACTATTTCCTGACCGAGCGCCAGGTGCGGATCGTCTTCGGACCCGGCCGTCACCCGACCTCGGGAGCGCGTTTCCTGTACTTCGAAGGTCCGGACGAGATGGTCTACGAATATTCCCACGGCGTCAGGCTGATCGAGGATCCCGGCTACCGGCCGCGACAGTTCCCGTTCGACGACTCCTCGCTTTGCATGTGGGGCGCGAAGCCTGACATCGTGGAGTTCAAGAGCTGACCGCCGGCCGTCGCAGGCGCCGCGTTCGCGGCTCGGGAGCGTTTCTTGGCTGAAACCGAATTCGGCGCGATCGGCGAGCCGATCGAAACGACGCAGGTTCGCGTCCGGAAGGCCGCGCGCGCTCTCGCCAGAAACGATCTCGGCCACGCATACGGCCATGTGAGCGCACGGCTGGACGAAGAACGATTCCTGGTCTGCGTCGCGAAACCAATGGGCCTGATCCGCCCCGACGAACCGGGAACCGTGGTGCCGGTCGAGGGCGCGCTGCCCGAAGGCGTGCTCGGCGAGGTGCGCTGTCACCAGCAGATCTACCGCCGACGCCCGGACGTGAACGGCATATGCCGGACCTTCCTGCGCGAGACCATGACGCTATCGACCTTTCGGCGGGTGCCGCGCGCGCGGCATGGATTCGGCACCTATTTCGCGCCCGGGCCGGCGCTTTGGGACGACCCGGCGCTGCTTCGCTCGGACGAAGCGGCGGCCAGGCTCGCCGAGTGCCTCGGCGAATCGCGCGCGGTCGTCATGCGCGGCAACGGGGTTATCCTTACGGGAGCGACGGTCGAGGAAAGCATCGTGATGGCCTTCTACCTGGAGGAGGCCGCGCGAACCGAGCTCGCCGTGATGGCGATAGGCGACGCAGCGGAAGCGGTCGAGATACCGCTCGATGAAGCAAGGGCCCGGGCGACGAGCACGGGCCGGATTTTCGAGAGGATGTGGGATTACCTGACCGACGGGGATCCCGAAAACTAGCCGTTCGCCGCAAGGGCGTCCGGCGCAACATCAGGGAGACGGATATGCGTCTGGTAAGTTTCAAGAAGGGCCGCGGCAGCGCCATCGGCGTGCGCACCGACGACGGCATCGTGGATCTCTCCGTCGCCGACGAAGGCCTCCCGGAGGACATGATCGGGTTGCTGGCCGGTGGCGACAGGGCGCTTGCGAGGGCCGCGCGGGCAGCCAGCAAGCCGCCGGAAGGATCGGTCATCAAGCGGCGCGTCAACTACCTGCCGCCGGTCCCCAACCCGGGCAAGGTGATCTGCGTCGGACTCAACTACAGTGACCATGCGGCCGAGGCCGGCATGAAGCCGCCCGACTACCCGGTCCTGTTCCTGCGCACACCGGCCTCGCTGGTCGGCCACGGGCAGCCGATCTTGCGACCCAAGGCGTCCAAGCATCATGACTACGAGGCCGAGCTCGTCGCCGTGATCGGCAAGCGGGGCCGCCGGGTCGGCAAGGCGCGTGCGCTGGATCACGTGGCCGGCTACTCGATCGCCAACGAGGGGTCTATCCGCGACTACCAGCTGAAGACCTCGCAGTGGATGATCGGCAAGAGCTTCGATGCCTCCGGCTCGTTCGGCCCGGAGATCGTCACCCCCGACGAGTTGCCCAGCAGGGGCGCGAAGGGTCTGAAGATCGAGGCGCGGCTGAACGGCGAGACGTTGCAATCCTCGACCACGTCCTCGATGATTTTCGACGTAGCCACGCTGGTCAACGAATGCAGCAAGATCTTCACGCTGGAGCCCGGCGACATCATCGTCACCGGCACCCCCGCCGGCGTAGGCTTCGTGCGCGAGCCGCCGATCTTCATGAAGCACGGCGACACCTGCGAGATCGAAATCGAAGGCATTGGCGTGCTTTCGAACCCGATCGAGCGGGAGAAATAACGACAGGACCGAGCGGGGCCGTCCCCGGCCCCGCTACGGGCTTTTCTTTACCGGTTCGAGAACGAACCCTTCGGGACAGTAGGCGTCGCCGTTGGGGCGCCAGAGGATTTCGGTCGTCTTCGTCTTTCCGAAGAGCGAGCCGGTCTCGGCGGAACAGGTGCATTCCATCGTCTGGCAGGCGAGCGCGAGATTCGAAACCCTGTCCACCTTGGCGCGCTCGGAACCGCCGCATGCTGCCAGTGCCAGGCCGAGCAATGCCGCCGTCGAGGCAGCGATCGCACGCTTCATCGCCATCGCGTACTCCGTCCTCCGCCCGGTTTCGACCGCCGGCTATCGATCGCCGGAGTGCATTTTCGTCCCGTGCCCCTTGTTGACGAATCGGAGATCGAACGCCGACAGGTGATCCATCTTCGCCGGGTACAGGCCGGAGCGAACCATAGCATCGAAAAACGCCGCGAGCCTTTTTTCGGTCATGGCTCCGATACCGAGCTTCAGGGCATCGCCCGAGTCGACGATCCCGTATTCCTTCATCTTGGCGATGCCATAGGCGATCAGCGCGTCGGGCATCTCCGGATTCGTCTTCTTGATGAGACGATTTCCCGGCCCCGGATCGCCGTAAAGATAGCTGTACCAGCCTTCGATCGACGCATTGAGGAAGCGCTGCACGACCGAGGGCTTTCTTGCCACCAGTTCTTTGGAGACGGTCACCATCGTGGAGTAGGCGGGCCATCCCGTATCGGCGATCAGAAACACTTTCGCCTTGACGCCTTCCCGCAGCGCCATGAACGGCTCCGAGGTGACATAACCCTGCTGGATCGCCTCCCTGTTCACCAGAAAGGGGGCGAGATTAAAGGTGTAGCGCCGGATCTGGCTCTCATCGAAGCCGAAGCGTAATTCGAAATAGCGCCACCATGTATCGCGGGAATCGGCCGAAATCATGATCGGCCTGCCCTTCATCTCGCGGATCGAACGGATGGGAGAACCGGGATGAGTGAGCAGGACCTGCGGGTCCTTCTGAAAGAACGCCCCGACGGTGACCATCGGAATGTCGTTCTTGAGGAAATTAAGCCCCTCGGCGTTGTTGCTGATCATCGCGGCATCCAGCACGCCGGCCGCGAGCAGCTGGTTGTGGTTCACTTGCGGCCCGCCCTGGCGGATCGTGACGTCTAGCCCGTATTTGGCGTAACGGCCTTCCGCCAGCGCCTGATAGAACCCGCCATGCTCGGCCTCGGCCTTCCAGTTGGTGCCGAAGACGAATTTTTCCGCCGCCTGCGCCGGCAGCGTGACGAACAAGGTGGCGAGAAGCGCGATCGTCCAGCGCATCGGCGAATGCTCAGAGACGGGGATCGACGGAGGGCAGTCCGAACCGGATCCGTCCGGCATTGGTTGCCTGCATGTCCCAGGCCTGGGTGATCTGTTGCCCCACCGCGTGCACGTCCCGCCAGGCCCGCATAACGGGATTCGCCGCATCGAGTCCGCGGGCGCCCAGCAGCGGGTAGAGCCGTTCGACCGCGCGGATCGAAAGTTGCGTCGCGTAGGCGTTGTTCAGCCGCCAACGGGCACGCTGTTCAAGCTCCGGATGCTCGTCGCGTTCGGCGAAGGCGTTCGCTTCCTCGCTCACCTGCAGGAGGAGCGCCGTCGCCGCGTCGATTTCGGCATTGGCCTCCGCGACCCGGGCCTGGGCGGTGGGCAGTTCGGCCAGCTTGACCCCGACCACGCCCACCCTGTGCCTGAACTCGTTCTCCACATAGTCGAGCGCGCCGCGCGCGATACCGACCGCGGGGGCTGGGAAGATCTGCGTGCCGGACGACCAGATCGAGATCTGGTAGAGCGGTGCCGAGTTGATGTGCCGGCTGAGCCCCTTGCCGCCGGAAAGCACGCCGGCGGCGACCGTCCGGTAGTTCGGCACGAACACCTCGTCGAGCCGCACCGACTTGCTGCCGGTCGCCAGAAGCCCGGTCGCGTTCCAGTCGTCGACGATTTCGAACGAACCCTTCGGCACCAGCGCGAAGCGGGGCTCGGGCGGCCCGTCCTCCCGCGGCACGAACACCTGAAGATGCAGATAGTCGGCGAAATCGACGCCGCTCGAAAAACTCCACAGCCCGTCGAGCAGGACGCCGTCGTCTACCGGCTTGGCGGTCGCGCCGGTCACCGAGAGACCCGAAGCGATCAGGGCTTCCGGGTTGTCTCCCCAAACGTCGTCCTGGGCTTCGACGCAGTTCATCGAGAGCACGAGGCTGTGGGCGACCAGATTGGTGAAGACCCAGGCGCTCGATCCGCAACCGCGGCCGAGCTGGATTGCGATGTCGATGATCGTCCGGTTCTCGCATTCGAAGCCGCCATAGCGCTTCGGCTGGAAAATCCGGTAGAAGCCGGCGTCCAGGAAATCCCGGTGGGTCGAATCGGGCATCCGGCGCAGCGCGTCGGCTTCCTTCTGGCGTTCCAGCAGCACGGGCACCATCGACGCCGCCTTCTCCGTCAGCGATTCGCGCAAACTCCCATCCGCGGCCATCGGTTCCTCCTCGTCTCTACCCGTCCTGCTCCACGTCGCGCACCGAAGTCTCGGGCACCAGACCGGGCTGCTGGCGTTGCAGGGTGCGCCTTCCGTTCTCCAGGTATAGCCCGTCCGCCGCGCGCCGCGCCGCCTGTTCCCAATCGTCGGACCAGTCGCCGAGCGAATAACCGTGCCACGGCGATTCGGGCTTGAGCCTGGGCAGACCGAGACGTTCCCAGAGCACCTTCGCCCCTTCCATGTACTCGCGCGTGGGCAGCGCCAAGGGCGGCATCGGCGACTTCATCGTGGCGTCGATCAGCAGGGTCGAATCTTCTTCGCCCTTGTGCTCCCGCTTGGGACCGTGGCCCTGCCCGCGATGCGGCAGCGTCGCCACGTCCTCGACCGGGTTGTGGCGATAGGCCATCGCCCAGAGCAGCGCGTCCGCGTTGTCGGGATCGATGTCGTCGTTCACCGCGATGCAGATCTTGCTGCAATCGCCCTTGAAGCTCGCCGCGCCGTAGAGCGCCCGCCACACCTCGGTGCGCGGCGCCCCCCGTTCCAGGGTGAGGATCGTGACCCGCAACAGCCCGGTCAGCTTTTCGTGCAGCGAAACGCCGGTGACCGCCTTGATGCCGAGAGCGTCGCGGAGATGGCCAAGGAACAGCGGCTCGTAAGCGACCCGTTTTATGACGCTCGATTCCGACGGCGCGACCTGGCTGATATACGAGGGAATCACGGGTTTCGCCTTGCGGGTGATCGCGGTGACCCGCATCGGCATGTTGAACTCTTCCAGCGCGACATGGCCGTGGCTCTCGCCGAACGGACCCTCGGGCTCAAGCATGTCGGTGTCGATCACCCCCTCGATCACCAGCTCGGCCTCGGCCGGAACCAGCAGGTCGACCGTCTTCGCGCGCACCACGTTGATCGGCTCGCCCGCGAGGCCTCCGGCGACGTCGAACTCGTCCAGATCGATCCCAAGCTTCTGCGGCCCCATGAAGGCGACCAGCGGGGGGCAGCCGAGGACGATGGCGCAGGGCAGCTCCTCGCCCTTCGCCTTGCGCTTCTTCCAGTGGATGTAACCGCCGGCGCCGCCCACCCGGGTCGCCATCCGGACCACCAGCCGGTCCGGCGCCTTAAGCGCGGCGCGATAGGTTCCCATGTTCTGCACGCCGGTTTCGGGATCGCGGGTGATCACGTTGGTCGCGGCGAGCGTCGGCGCGCTGTCGAAGCCGGGCGTCGAGATCGGGATGGGCAACGCATCGAGCCCGTTCCCTTCGCCGAGCAGTTCTTCGCCCTCGACCACGACCTCCTGGCAGGGCGCGGTGTTGACCCGGCGCGGCGGGATGGGCTCGGCGAGGGCGCGGTCCCACTTGCCCGGAATCTCGTCGACCGCCGCCTGCATGCCGACGCTGTAGACCGCGCGGTTGGCGGCCAGCGCGCCGATCACCACCGGGATGTCGTAGCGCCGGTCCAGGCTGTCTGTGACATTGCGGAACAGGAATGCGCGGCGCTCTTCCTCATCGAGCCCTCCGCGAAACTGCCAGCGCACCAAGGGCACCATTTCGGTGTCCTTGTTGACCGGCTCGTCGACGGTCAGCAACAGCCCGGCGGAATCGAGCGCTTCGAGATGTTCCTGCAAATCGAAGTAGCCGCGGCTCCCGCTCGCCATGGACAATTCTCCCTATAAAACGGCGGACCGCGCCCCGGGCAAGCATGATGCCACCGCGCGATCACCCGGCCAATGGGAGCGATGGCGCCGTCACTCCGTGGCGTCGACCAGCACGGCGGCGAAACGGCACGGCCCGTCGCCGGTGTTGCGCCAGGCATGGTTGGTGCCGCGCTGCACGAGGCAGTCGCCGGGACGAAGCGGGATCTCGGTGTCGTCGAGGACCAGGTTCATCGATCCTTCGATCATCACCACATAGTCGATCGTCGCCGTCCGGTGCATCTCCAGCTCCTGGTCCGGCTGGAGCTCGAGAACGCGGAAGATGGTTCCGCCGCCCGGGGGCGGACGGCCGACCCGGCGCGCGCCGGCATCCTCTTTTCCCCGGTTGGGCGGGGACTCGCCGTCGGTGGTCCAGATCAGGCGCGAATCGTGGCCGTGGCGCCTCGACGTTGCGTTGGTCGCGATGCCGTCGATGATCGCCACCGATTTGCCGCTTTCGTCATGGCCGGTAACGACCCGCCTCACCTGCATGGCTCTTCTCCAAACCTTCCCGGCCCCGCTATAGTGCCGCCGATCCTATCGGATGCATGCGGAGACCCGGACATGGGCTACACACTCGAACGGCTTGCCGCAGACTGCCACGCGGCGATCGATTCCGACAACGGGCCCGAGGGGCGGGAGACAGTGCGCAGGCATATCGAGATCGCGCTCAAGGACAAGGATTTCGTCGCCGCGCATCTGGGCCCGGACAACGATACGCCGCGCAAGGTCCTCTACCAGGATCCGGAATATGGTTTCTGCATCCTCGCCCATGTCTACGAGGGCGCGAAGGGCAGCAACCCGCACGATCACGGCCCGTCCTGGGCAATTTACGGCCAGGCGGAAGGCGTCACCGAGATGACCGAGTGGCGCAAGCTCAAGGCGCCCGACGGCGACGAACCCGGCGTCGTCGAGCCCGTCCGGGTCTACGACCTCGAACCCGGCATGGCCGCCTGCTACAACGAAGGCGATCTGCACTCGCCCCGGCGCGAGGACACGACCCGGCTGATCCGCGTCGAGGGCATCAACCTGGACGGAGTCAAACGCGACCGATACGTCGCTGCCTGACGGACATCGCGCCAACCGGGAAGCCTCCTGCCCTAACGCAGCGGATCGACCACGGTCAGGAACGGGAAGCGATGGAAGTCGGTGTCGCGGGTGCAGATCCGGCTCACCCCATTCTCCCGCATCGCTACCGCGATATGCAGGTCGTGGAGTAGGTTGCCGCGCACATCGGGCAGTTCCGCGAGGGTTTGCGCCAGCACGGATGCGTGACGGGGCGTCGGGGTCAGGATCTCGAAGCCCGGCGATGCCAGCAACGAAGAGAGAAAATCCCAAGCATCGCCCGGCGACCACGGAGTCGGGTAGGCTCCCGGGTGGGTGGCTACCCTGAGAAACTCATAGCAGATGGCCCAGGTCAGGAACGCGGGCGCGGGGTCTTCGCGAGCCTCCTGCACGCGGACGCGGCAACGGTTATGGAACGCCGAGTCCGCGTCGATCGCGTAGATCAGAACATTGGTGTCGAAGACCAGAGATCAGTACCCGTCCATGAGCCGGTAGAGCTCGTCTCGTTTTGCGATGTCGACCCTGGCGCCCCCGCTGTGCCAGACCGGAAGCGGCGGCAGGTCTTCCGCCGAGCCGCTGCCTGCGCTCGGCTCGGAAAGGACGCGACGAAGGCCCGCTTCGACGAGGGCGGACATGGTGGTTCCGCGCCGGGCGGCTTCCACCTTCAGCCGTTGCATCACCGTCTCGTCGATGTTCAGGGTCGTCTTCATATGGGAAACCATATAGGTAATATTCTTATATGTAAACTGTCGGTATCGGGTCGGTCGATTGCGGTGGACCGCCTTCGACCGCGTTCCAGCCCGACGGTCAGGTCCTCTCTCTACGAAGCACGTAGGACGCGGCGGCGAAGATGATCGCCGCGCCCACCCAGGTCCACAGATCCGAGCTCTCGCCGAAGGCGATCCAGCCGAGCGCGGCCGCGAAGGGCAGCCGGACGAAATCGAGCGGCTGGATGATTCGCGCCTCGGCCGTCGCGACTGCCCGCGTGATGGAGAACTGCGCCACCGTCGCGGTCACGCCCACGCAGCAGAGCCAGGGCAGGTCGTCCCATGTCGGCGTGACCCATCCGGGAAGCGCCGGCACCAGCGACAACGGGATCAGGATCAGGTTGCCCCAGGCGACGATGGTGGTCGCGGAGTCCGTACGCGACAGCACGCGCGCGGCATTGTTGACCGAGGCGAAGACCAGCGCCGCCCCGAGCGCGGCCAGCGTGCCGAGCCCGACCTCGGCGAAGCCGGGCCGCACGATCACCATCGCGCCGGCGAAACCTGCGACGACCGCGAGCCAGTTCCTGAACCGGGCCGCCTCTCCGAGCAGCAGCGCGGCCCCGGCCATGGTGAACAGCGGGGTGAGGAACTGCAGCGCGTAGTAGTCCGACAACGGGATCCGGCTGACACCGTAGAACCAGAACATGATCCCGACATAGCTCAGCACGGTGCGCAGGAGGTGCATCGGAAAGCGTTCGGTTCTGAACGCATCCCTTACGCGCCGGGCGCTGAATCCGCAGACCGCCGGCAGCAGGATGGTGACCGCGACGATGCTGCGGAAGAAGCCCACCTCGAATACCGAATAGCTGTCCGCGAGATGGCGGACGACCGCGCCGGTGAGCGTGTACATCAGCGCGGCCAGCGTCATCCACGCCGCGCCTCGGAGGGCGGTCGGGCCCATCAGCGGCCGACGGACCGCCTCATTCGCTTGCCAGCCTGACCAGGGTTTCGACCAGCACCCGGGTGCCGTCGGCGAGGTCGGAGGGCAACGCGTTTTCCGCCTCGTTGTGGCTGATCCCCTTCTCGCAGGGAACGAAAATCATGCCGGTCGGGCAGACGAAGCTGAGCTGGCGCGCGTCGTGCCCGGCGCCGGAGAAGAGCCGCATGTTCGCCAGCCCCAGACCGTCGGCCGCCGCCTCGACGGTGTCGACCACGGCGTCGTCGAACCAGATCGAGGGCGCCTTCGCGATGGTCCATGTCTCGACATCGCACGCGACCGAGGCGTTCCGGCAGATCCCGTCGACCGCCGCTTCGAGTCCGGCGAGGGTGTCGCTGTCGGGATGCCGGATGTCGATGGAGAACAGCACCTCCGCCGCGACCACGGAGGGCACGTTGGGCCGGATCTCCATCATGCCGACGGTGAAGCGGTGTTCGTCGTCGATATGGATGCTCTGCTGGAGCGCGTCGACCATCCGCGCGGCCTCCCAGAGCGCGTCCCGGCGAGCCGAGCGCGGCGCGGTACCCGCGTGCGACTCCTCGCCGGTCACGCGGACGCGCATGCGGCGCACGCCCTGAATGCCCGTCACGACGCCGATGGGTTTTCCGGCGCGTTCGAGCGCCGGACCCTGTTCGATATGCGCCTCCACGAACGCGGCGACGGGAAAGCCGATCTCGCGGCGTCGCGCGTCGGGCGTCGCGGCAAGCGCCCTCGGCAAGTCGTCGGCGACGCTGGTCCCGCCGCGATCGGCGACCGCCATGATCTCGTCGAGCGGGCGGAGACCGGCGAAAGCCTCCGATCCCATCATTCCGGGCGCGAAGCGCGATCCCTCCTCGTTGAGCCAGGCCACCGCCTCGATCGGCCGCGTCGTCTCGATCCCGGCTTCGTCGAGCGCCTGGAGGGCCTCCAACCCGGCGAGGACGCCATAAGCGCCGTCGAACTTGCCGCCGGTCGGCTGGCTGTCGATATGCGATCCGGTCAAGACCGGCGCCAAAGAAGCATCGAGTCCCTCGCGCCGGACAAACAGGTTGGAAATGCCGTCGACCCACACGCTGTAGCCGAGCTCCGCCGCCCATTCGGCAAGCAACGCCCGGGCGCCCGCCTCCTCCTCGCTCAACGCCTGCCGGTTGACCCCGCCCTTATCGGTCGCGCCGATTTCGGCGAGCGCCATGTGACGCCGCCAGAGCCGGGCCTCGTCGACAGCGGCGGACGCGCCGGAAAGGCTCACGAATCCGCTTGCTCGTCGTGAAAGCCGGAAAGCAGCGCGGAGGCGCCCTGCTCGAAGGGCCGCGCGGTCCACCGACCGGCCTCCACCGTGGCGAAGAAATCGGCCAGCGCCTGGTTGAAGAGCGCCGGTTCCTCCAGGTTCACCGCGTGGCCGGTCTTGGGCACGATCAGCAGCGCGGCCGTGGGGATGGTGCGCTTGAGGTAGATCCCGGGTTCAAGGCACCAGTCGTCCTCATCTCCGGCGACGACGAGCGCCGGCACCGACATTTCCCTGAGCCCGTCTTCCAGATGCCAGAGCGAGGGGCGGAGCTTCTGGACGCCCCGCATGGTCCGCGCCGACCCCTCGGTCGAGTGCTCGGCAAGCTGTTCGCGAAACTCGG
Organism: Alphaproteobacteria bacterium; assembly: GCA_965202835.1. Classification (GTDB taxonomy): domain Bacteria; phylum Pseudomonadota; class Alphaproteobacteria; order MPNO01; family MPNO01; genus MPNO01. Next base: position 1,904,846 of record CBDBCA010000006.1, read on the forward strand.
CCCAGCCGCGCGGATCCTTCCCCTTGAGCTGCAGGCGATAGGCGCCGTTGGCGTAGATCTCCGCTACCTCGGCCGCACCGCGGTTTTCGTACTCGACGGCGATGGCCTCGGAATCGAGCGCGTATTGCTCACTTTCCTCGGGCTTTGCGCCGTAGCCGCATGCGCCGACGACGATGGACCGCGCCATGTCGGCATATCGCAGTCCGAAATGCAGCGCGGCGAACCCGCCCATCGACATGCCGACGACATGCGCTTTGTCGATTCCCGTGCCGCGCATCACCGCCGCAATGTCGTCGGCCGCGATGTCCTGCGAATAAAATGCCTGGTCCTCCGGTACGTCCGACGGTGGGTAGCCGCGCGCGTTGAAGGCGACGCAGCGATAGCGCCGCGAGAAATAGCGCACCTGCGTCTCCCAGCTCCTGCAGTCGCCCGCGAATTCGTGGACGAAGACGATCGGATCGCCGGTGCCGGCTTCCTCGTAATAGAGCCTTGCCCCGTCGGCGTCGGCAAAGGGCATCGAAGCCTCCTGTGTGATCGTTTCCCGCCGGTCACGCGGCCGAGTCGGGACCGGTCGTCGTTCTCGTGAGCTTGGCCTGGCGGTACTGCCATGCGACGACCGGCGGGTGTTTCGGGGACTGGCCCGGGGAGCGGCAGCTCTCGATGCACTCGATGACGGCGTCGTAGTTGGGCTGGACGAAAAAGGCCACGGATTGACGTCTGGCCCGCCCCGCTGCGTCGGCCGGCGGGTTGACCACGCGGTGGAAGTTGGAGAGCCATCGGTCGTTGGTCCAGGTCATCAGGAGATCGCCGATATTGACCACGTAGGTCCCGGGTGGCGGCGACACGTCGACCCAGCGTCCCGAGAGGTCGCGCACCTGGAGCCCGCCCGGCGCGTCGTCGACCATCAGAAGCGTGTGCGAGCCGAAATCCGTATGCGCGCCGCAGCGGAGCTGACCCGCCACCGGCGGGGCATCCTGTTCGGGGTAGTTGATGGCCCGCAATATCGAGGCGTGCCGGTCGAAATGGCGTTGCAGGAACCCCTCCTCTAGGTCCAGTGCGCATTCGAAGATAGCGAGCAGGAGGGCGTTCAGCCTCTCCAGCGCCGCGTAGTAGGCGCGCGCGGTCTCGCCGAGGCCGTCGATCTCGGAGGGAAGGATGTTGGCTTCGTAGGCATAGGCCGCCGCCGGGTGAGCGTAGTACGGATCGTCCGCCGGCACGTCGAACCGACCGAAGCCGAAGGTCTCGCGCCAGTCGGGCGGCGCCACCCCGCCGACCGAGGCGGAAACGAAATCCCGTCCGAAAGGCAGGTAACCGCGGTTCTTGCTGTTGGCGGTGCCGACATATTTCGCCTTCGCGGCTTCGGGCAAGTCGAAGAACGCGGCCAGCCGCCACTGGGTCGCGCGCATCAGCGTATCCGGCACCCCGTGCCCGGAAATCGCGAAGAAGCCGATGGTCTCCACCGCTTCGGCGACCCCGGACGCGATTCGCTCGCGCTCGGCGGAGCCGCCGCTTGCGAAACCCGAGATGTCGATCAGCGGCACGCCGACGTTCACGGCATCCTCCCTAGTAGAGCGCCCGGCTTACGCCGCCGCCGTCGAGCGCCGCCCCGACGACTTCCGGCAGCAGCGCGCAGAAGCGCTCGGCATCCGCGGCGGGCACGGTTGTCGAGACCTTCACGAAACGGTCGGCGAACAGCTTCGACTGATACGCCGCCTGGCGGATCATGATGCCGCGTTCCAGGTAGAGCTCGCACAGCGTTTCCGGCGCGATCCCCGCCGCGCTGGTATCGATGACCACGAAGTTCCCGTTGGACGGATAAACCGGCATGTCGAGGCCGTTGATCGGGCCGACCGCCCGATGAATCGCGGCCTGGTTGCCGCGCTGGATCCGGTTGACCTCGGGAAACCATTCGGCCTTCGTCCGCAGCCCGGCGATCGCGCCCTTCTGGGAGACGAGGTTGGAGCCCAGGCTGTTGGGCTGGCCTTCCGACAGCATCTCGATCAGGGCCGGCCGCGCCATCAGCCCGCCCAGCCTCAGCCCCGCGAGGCCGAGCCACTTTGAGAAGCTGTAGGTGGTGATCGTCCTTTCCGGGTAGTGCCGGTAGGCGAGCGTGTGGTCGTGCGCGAAATGGCGGTAGGTGCAGTCGTGGATCAGCCAGGCACCGGCATCGCGGGCGATATCAGCGAACGCCGCGATCTCGTCCGCCGAATAGCCGACACCGAGCGGGTTGAGCGGGTCGATCAGGTAGATCAGCCCGGCACCCCCCTCCTCCACCGCGCTCGCAAGCTGTTCGGCGGAAAGTTTGTAATCCTGCTCCGCGCGGTAGATGGGCAGCGTCACCACCTCCGCGCCCGACAGCCGGGAGAACGCCTCCGGCCACGGCCAGCCCGGATCGGTGGCGATCATGCGCTCGCCGGGCCGTATCACATGCCGGCAGGCGTGGTAAAGACCCTCGATCGCACCGTCGGTGATCAGCACGTCGACATCGTCCACACCGAAATCCGCGAGGATGAGACGGCGAAGCTCCTCGAGCCCCGTCGGCGGCGCATAGGCGTGGTAATCCTCGCCCTCGATCGCCTCGATCATCGCGCGCTTGACGTCCGGATGGGTTGGCAAGTGGTTGGTGTTCTGCCCCATCCAGATCAGCCCGCGCCGGGCGACGAGCTCCTCGAAGTGCCGGTTCCGTTGTTGATAGGGCTCCATCGCCGCGGCAGGGTTGTGGCCGTTCCCCCAAGTCTAGCGGTACTATGGACGCCGAAACAGTTCGCGCGCGGCCGGCGCCCGCGGAGAAGGGAAAAGATGGCGGAGAATCCCGTCCCGACAATCGACATCTCTCCCTATGTCGGGGGAACCGAATCGGACCGCGACGATGTCGCCCGCACGGTCGACCGAGCCTGCAGGGAAACCGGCTTTTTCGCGATCACCGGGCACGGCGTGCCGGAACCCATGATCCAAGATCTCCGCGGGGAAGCGGTCGATTTCTTCGCGCTGCCGGAAGACGAGAAGCGGTCCGTGGAACGCCCGGCGGACCGCATCAGCCGCGGCTGGAACGCGCTCCGGGATCGCTCCCTCGCCTATTCGCTCGGAAAGGATACCCCGCCCGACTTGCAGGAGAGCTTTGCCATGGGGCCGATCGGAGTGCCGGACGAGCCCTATTACACCTGCGCCCGGGCGCGGACCTTTTTCGCTCCCAATATCTGGCCGACCGACCGACAAACTTTCCGGGAGACCATGGAGGAGTATTACCGGTCGATGGAGCACCTGTCGCATACGGTGATGCGGATCTTCGCCCGGGCGTTGGGCCAGGAGGACGAATATTTCGACGACCGGATCGATCGCCACTCGTCCAGTCTTCGGCTGATTCGCTATCCGGGGCGCACCGAAGGCGCCGAGCCGGGGCAGCGGCGGGCGGGCGAGCATCACGATTATGGATCGCTGACGATCTTGCGTGGCGACAATCTTCCGGGCGGGCTCCAGGTCAAGCCGCGCCACGGCGACTGGATCGACGTGGCGCGGCCGGAAGGCGGCTTCATCTGCAATATCGGCGACGCGATGATGCGCTGGACCAACCACCGTTGGGTCTCGACCCTGCACCGGGTCGGCCTGCCCGAAGGCACGGACAGCCCCGACCGGATCTCGATCGTGTTTTTCCACAATCCCAACTACGACGCGGAAATCCGCTGCATTACGGAGAACGGCGAACCGGCCCGGTACCCGTCCTGCGCCTTCGATTCCTTCTATGTCGACAAGCTCAGGCGGGGTTCGTTCGGCGCCCGGCAGACCCCGGCGACGCCCGCCGCGGCCGGTCGCGGCTGAACGATCGGTGTATCGCCGGACTTGCAACGCGCGCCGACTGATGCCAAGAAAGCGGGAGATGGCGCAAATCACCATGACGTATCTTGTTAGGCTATTACCGCGTCTTATCAAGCTGCTCCTGGAATTGACCATCTTGAGAACGACCGCGCGGTGTATCTGAGTCCGCGCGGACAGGCGATAACGCGAAAGGAGTAGCGATGCCTACCGGTACGGTGAAATGGTTCAACGCGACGAAGGGCTACGGTTTCATCCAGCCGAGCGACGGTTCGAAAGACGCCTTCGTGCATATTTCCGCTGTCGAGCGGGCGGGCCTCAACGGCCTCCGCGAAGGCCAGAAGGTCGAATACGAACTCGTTCCCGGCCGCGACGGCCGGGCGTCGGCGGAGAACCTCGTCGCCCTGGACTGATTCGCCTGGGCGGGCGCTTCCGACGTCCGCCCCGATACCCTCCCGATAGATCCTGCCCCGGCGAAAGCCGGAGACGCACCGGTTCTACCCGTTCGCCGCGGGCGACGTGCTTCAGGTCCGGCGGCCCGTTGGCGCGCGCGCCCGCCTTTGTGGTGTAGTCTGGCGCCGGAATCCGAACCCGCAGGCGAGGACAACGATGGCGAGAACCACACCCGCGACCCCGACCGAGGAGCGCTGCGTCACCTCCTATCCGGCGCGGCGCGGCTACGCGCCCGGCGTGTTCTACCCGCCCGAGGCGCCGAACGTGACGGACGCGATCGACATCCACTGCCACGCCCATGGCGGGCAGCAGGACGCGCTCGCGCTCGCCAAGTTCGCCTCCATCTCGGGCATGCGCGGTCTCCTGTTCAAGACGATCACCGATTTCGCACGGCCGTGCGAGGCGGTTACCAGGATCCAGGACGCCCTCGACGACTGGGCCGAGGCCGAGGAGGACATCCGGCCGATCGAGTGCTGGGCCGGCGCGCTGATGGGTTTCGACGGCTCGGCCCCTTCCCGCCGCTGGTGCGAGGAGCAGATCGATTCGGGCGCGGTCGCGCTCTGGCTGCCCGTGTTCAACCACGCCAACACCTACGCCAAGGTCGGCGGGCGGGAGATCTGGTGGAACCCGGACGCAGACCCTGCAGCGCATTCCGACCCCCTCCCGTGGGAGGAAGCGCTCGAGAAGGGCCACTACCTGCTGGATGAGGACGGCCGCCTCATGGCCGAGATCGTGGACATCGTCAGGCTCTGCGCCGAACGGAACGTGGCGCTGTTCTTCGGCCACGCGACCCATGCCGAGATCGACCGTCTGGCGGAGCTGGTGGCGGCGCTCGGCTTCGCCCGGGCGGTGATCGACCATCCGTTCAGCCCGTTCGTCGACCTCGAGGTCGACCACATGAAGCGCCTCGCGGGAGCCGGGATCACGCTCAACTTCACCTATGACGAGCTCTCGCCGCTGCTCGGCGTCGACCCGGCGCGGATGTACGAGGCGATCCGCGAAGTCGGCCCTGAGCACTGCACGTTGTCGTCCGACGCGGGCGAGCCGCTGTTCCCCAACTCCGTGGAGTGCATCCGGCTGATCAGGGGCTATATGGAAGCGTTCGGGCTCGATGCCGACGAGATCCGCCAGGTCTCCACGGTCAATCCCGGCCGGATCGTCGGGCTGGAGGCGACCGTGCAATGATCGTCGACTTCCAGCACCACTTTCTCCCCCGCGAGCTGCTGCCCGAGGGCGCAGGCGACGAACCGTTCACGCGCTATGACGAGCACGGCGTGCCGTCCTACAGCTTCCACAACCTGCTGGTCGATCTTGATGCCCATATCGAGATGATGGACGCGGCGGGAATCGACGCGGCCGTGCTTTCCTGCGCCGAGGGTATGTGCTCGAGCCTGGAAAAATCGGTGCTCTGCAACGACGCGGCGAAGGCGGCGGAGCGCGCCTGGCCCGGCCGCTTCATCGGCACCGCCCACGCCCACCCGCTCGGCGGACCGAAAGCCATGCGCGAGCTCTCCCGCTGCGCCGAAGACCTAGGGTTCCCGGGCGTGGTCCTCACGTCCGAATTCGATGGAATCGGGCTCGACGCGCCGGAGCTCGACCCGTTCTGGGCGGAGGCCACGCGGCTCGGGCTCTACGTGTTCGTCCATCCCGCGCTCAGGCTCAATCATGCGCGCCAGTTCGACGCCTACGACCTCGCCCGCGCGGTGGGGCGCGAGTTCTCGCTGGTCCAGGCGACGGTGCGCCTGATCAACGGCGGCGTGTTCGACCGCCACCCGGATCTCACGATCCAGATGGCGCATCTCGGCGGCGGCATCGCCTCGGTGCTGGGGCGCATACGGAGCTACCAGGACCGGGAATTCTGGGGCACGTCCGGCAACGAGCGGCACGGCTGCAATCCGGACCGCGACTTCGATTCCTACCTGGCGGAACGCATGGTGTTCGACACGGCCGGATTCTGCGGCGACGCGCGCTCGGTCGCGACCTCGCTGGTCGAGCTTCCGGCCGAGCGCATCGTGTTCGCGAGCGACTACCCGCAGGAGATCCGCAAGCCCGCCGCCGTCAGGGCCTTCGTGGACGACATCCGCGCCCTCGGCGAGGACGGCGCCGGCATCCTCGGCGGGAACAACGGGCTGCTGCTCTCCGGCCCGGCGGGATGAACCGACGCGGAGAGGACGCCGCCCCGCCGGCCGCGGAGATCGAGGCGCGGCTTTGGGACCGTCCGGGCTTCCTGGTCCGCCGGCTGCACCAGATCCACGTCGCGCTGTTCTTGGAGGAGTGCCGAGGCTTCGACGTGACGCCGGTGCAGTACGCGGTGATGACGGCGCTCTCGATCGCGCCGGGACGCGACCAGATCACGCTCGCGCGGGATACGGGCATCGACCGCACCAACGTCGCCGACGTGCTGAAGCGGCTCGCCCAGCGCGGGCTCATCGAACGCCGCCGGGGCGCCGCCGACCGCCGCGTGAGACTCGCCTATCTGACGCCCGAAGGCGAAGCGCTCACCAAGCGGATGGAGGCCGCGATGCTGCGCGCCCAGGAACGCCTCGTCGCGCCGCTCAACGAGGCCGACCGGGCCCGGCTGATGCGAAGCCTCGCCGCGCTGGTCGCCGCCAACAACGAATTCAGCCGCGCCCCGACGCGGTGAGGTCGAACCGGACGGGATAGCGGCAGGGAAACGGCACTCCCCTACCCGTCCCCCTGTACCGTCACTGCCAGCGGATGCCGCGCGAGGCGTCGGTCGGCGGTGAGCAGCCTGAGGCCCTCTTCCTGGGCCTGGACGAGGAGAAGCTCGTCGAACGGGTCCTTGTGGTCGAGCGGCGGCTCCAGCGCCTTCGCGGCGTGCGTCATCGTCATCGGCAGGAAGGTCACGTCCTGGCCTTCGAGCGCAGCGAGAACGTCGCCCGGATCGAACGGGCTCTTGCGCGCGCCCGAGGGATGGCGGGCGTTGAATTTCAGCCGCATCTCCCAGATCGAGACGGCGCTCACGAAGAGCTGCGTCTCGTCCCTGGCCAGGAACCGTAGCTCCGAGTCGAGGAACTCTCCCGGCCGGTCCATGAAGTTGTACAGATAGGACGTGTCGAGCAGGACGCGCACTATTCCTGTGCCTCGTCGTCGTCGAGGCCCAATACGCGACGGCTGAAGGCCGGATCGTCGAACTCTTCGGGCCAACCTTCGCCGTCTCCCTCGATCCCGAGCCGCTTGCGCGTCGCTTCCAGCTTGTCGAAGTCGATCCCGCCGCGCCGGTCGCAGCGCACCAGCTCGGCGGCCGGGCGGCCGTGCTTGGTGATGATCACGCGCTCGCCGTTGCGGACGGCGGCGACGAGTTCGGAGAGACGCGCCTTCGCTTCGCGGAGGGAGAGTTCCATGGGGGTCGCTCCCGATTCGGGTTTCGGGACTATGGGCCGCCGCAATCGGAATTTCAAGACTACATCGTGACTACATTTCGCACGGTCGCGCAGGGTCGCGACGGTATGATATGGAGGGGGGATACACCCGCCCGGCGCGCTGTGCGATATTGGGCGGTTCGTGGAGCAACGGGGCGCTGCCCATGAAGGACTTGGTCCTGTTCAGACCCGGCTTTCTGCCAGGGCTGATGACGATCGTCGCCGCCATCATCCTGTGGCAGTTGATTTCGCTTCTCTTCCTGCCGGTGTTCCTGCCCGGCCCGCTGATCCTGCTCGACCGGGTGATCGAGGTCTACGGCCAGGCCGAGACCTATCTGGTGGTCTGGCAGACGGTCTCGCGGATCTTCCAGGGCCTGGTTCTCTCGATGCTGATCGGGACCGCGATCGGCCTCGTCATGGGATTGCGGCGGGACCTCGAAGCGTTCCTCGACAGCTGGATCATGGTGCTGCTGACCTTCCCGGCGATCTGCTGGGCGTTCCTCGCGGTGCTCTGGTTCGGACTGTCGGAGATCGCGCCGCTGCTCACCGTTCTGCTGATCGTCTTCCCCTTCGTGTCGATGAACGTGTGGGAAGGCACCAAGGCGGTCGAGAAGGCCCTGATCGACATGGCGCATGTCTACCGGGCGAACCGCGCGCTGGTGATCCGCAAGGTGATCATCCCGCAGCTCATGCCCTATCTGTTCTCGGCGCTCAGGATCGCGCTCTCGCTGTCGTGGAAGATCGTCCTGGTCGGCGAGGCGTTCGGGGTTGCGAGCGGCGTCGGCCAGCGGCTGGTCTTCTGGTTCGAGGACACGCGGGTCGACATGATGCTCGCCTGGGGCATCAGCTTCATGGTCATCATGACCTTAATCGATCTTCTGATTTTCCGCCTGTGGGAAAAGCGCACATTCGTCTGGAGGCACAAATTTGCAACCTGAGCAAGCAACCGTGACCCTGGAGGAGGCCGGGCCCGACAGGGCGACGGTCGTCTCCGTCGACAACCTCACCAAGCGCTTCAACGTCCCGGGCGGCGACGAGAAGTTCGTGGTCCTCGACGCGATCAGCCTCAAGGTGCACGAAGGCAGCTTCGCCGCCATCGTCGGCCCCTCGGGCTGCGGGAAATCGACGCTGCTCAACATCATCTCGGGTATCGAGACCCACGACCCCAGCGACGGCGGGTCGGTCACGGTCCATCCCAGGGCGGGCGAAGGCGGCGAGCCGCGCATCGGCTACGTCTTCCAGAGCGCCCGGCTGCTCAACTGGCTCACCGTGGAGGGCAATCTGCAGTTTGCCCTGGAGGCGCAGCAGATCCCGCGTAACGTGTGGGGCGAGCGGGTTTCCAAATACCTGGAAATGGTCGGGCTCGCCGGACAGGAAAAGAACTACCCGCTCAACCTGTCGGGCGGGATGCAGCAGCGCGTCGCGATCGCCCGCGCGCTCGCCATCGAGCCCGACATCCTGCTGATGGACGAGCCGTTCAGCCATCTCGACGAGATCACCGCGCGCAAGATGCGCTTCGACCTGATGGACATCCTGGCACGCGCCAAGACGACGATCCTGTTCGTTACCCACGACCTCGGCGAGGCGGTGTTCCTGTCGGATCACATCTACATGATGAGCACCAAGCCGGCGCGCATCTTCAAGCGGGTGGACGTCGACGTGCCGCGCCCCCGCAGGCCGGAGGACCCGCAGATCTTCGACATGGAGAAGGACCTCGTGCGGGAGTTCTTCAGCGTGCTCGACGAGAACGCGATCGCGGAGGGCTAGGATGAGCTCGACATGGAAAGCGGTCGGGCTGCGGGCGGGTTCGATCGTCGTCCTGATCCTCATCTGGTGGATCACGGCCATCTTCATGGGCGACGAGACGGTTCTTCCCGGGCCGGTGCTGATCGGCGCCACGATCCTCACCAACCTGGCGACCCTCGGCCCCGAGGGTCACACCGCCTTCTTCCACATCGGCATCTCGCTCGCGCGAATCTTCGTCACCTTCGCGGCGGCGATGCTGCTCGGCATCGGCATCGGGCTGACCATGGGTTTGCGCAAGGCCTTCGAACATTCGTTGCTCGCGCTGATTCCGCTCGCGCTCACCATGCCGACCATCCTGATGGTGTTCCTCGCCGTTCTCTGGTTCGGCTTCAACGAGGTCGGCAGCCTGGTCGCGGTGATCGGCGTGGTGACGCCGTTCGTGGCGGTCAACATCTTCGAAGGCGCCAAGGCGATGGACAAGTCGCTGATCGACATGGCGAAGTCGTTTAAGGCCGACCGGCGGTCGCTGATCCGCAAGGTCTATCTGCCGCAGCTCATGCCCTACATCTTTTCCGCCTTCCGCTTCTCCTTCGGCATGACCTGGAAGATCGTCGCGCTCGCCGAGACCTTCGGCATCAAGTTCGGAATCGGCTACATGTTCTTCTTCTGGTTCGAGCAGTTCAGCATGGAGCAGGTGCTGGCCTGGGTGATCCTGTTCGTGATCCTGATGCTGATCCTCGAGCACGGCGTGTTCGCCAGGCTGGAGCACCGCGCCTTCCGCTGGCGCCCCTCGCATTCGAATTAGGGGCCGGCCTCTCGCCGAACCGCGACCCGGGCCGTCAGCGATCCTCCCAGCGGGGCTGGCGTTTCTCGAGGAACGCGTCGATCCCTTCCTCCGCGTCGCGGGCCAGCATGTTGCGGGTCATTGCCTCGCTCGCGGTGCGGTACGCGTCCGCGAAACCGGATTCGACCTGCTTGTAGAACGCCTCCTTGCCGATGGCGATGGTGAGCGCCGACTTGCCGGCGATGCGTTCGGCCAGCGCCCGGGTCTCGGTCTCCAGCTGTTCCGGCCCGACGACTCTGTTGACGAGCCCGTATTCGGCGGCCGTCTCCGCGTCGATGGCATCGCCCGTGAGCAGCATCTCCATCATCCGCTTGCGCGGCACGTTGCGGCTGATCGCGACCATCGGGGTCGAACAGAAGAGGCCGATACCGACGCCCGGCGTGGCGAATTTGGCGTCCCGCGACGCGACCGCGAGATCGCATGTCGCCACCAGCTGGCAGCCCGCGGCGGTCGCCGTCCCCTGGACACGGGCGATCACGGGCTTGGGCAGGCGGATCAGCGACAGCATCAGCCTGCCGCTCTGGGCGAACAGGGCCGCGATGGACTCCCGCGCCGGGTTCGCGCGCAGTTCGCGCATGTCGTGCCCGGCGCAGAAGGCGGGACCGTTGGCGCCGATGACCAGCACGCGAACCGCCGAATCGCCGGCAATCGAGTCGATCTCCTGCTGGAGCGCGGCCATCGTGCCGCTGGAAAGCGCGTTGCGCGACCGGGGCCGGTTGAGGATCAGCGTCGCGATGCCGTCTTCGTCGTTCCGGAGCACGGAGCTCTCGTTCGCCAGGGTCGCGGACATGGATGCCTCGATGCCGGTCTTCGCCGCCGCCCAATCTGGCTCGCGGCGGTGCGGTGCGCAAGTGCGGCGGCGATGAGTCCCTCGATACGGTACCGCACACTTTGTAATAACCCGATACGCTCTCACAAATAACTGTAGCCAAACGACTTTCCGGCGTTGACACCCCGGAATCTTCTGCGATACTCGCGCGCCGTTCCATGATCGGCGGGCGGATTTTTACGGGCGGGGCAGACAATGCGCACCTATTCGGCGAAACCCGCGGATGTCGAGACCAAGTGGTACGTGGTCGATGCCGACGGGCTGGTCGTGGGCCGGCTCGCCGCGGTCGTCGCGACCATGCTGCGCGGCAAGCACAAGCCCATGTTCACGCCGCATATCGATTGCGGCGACAACGTCGTGGTGGTCAACGCGGAGAAGATCCGCCTGACCGGCCGCAAGCGGGAACGGAAGACCTATTACCGCCACACCGGCTATCCCGGCGGCATCAAGAGCACCACGCCGGAGAAGATCCTGTCCGGCGCCCATCCCGAGCGGGTGGTCGAAAAGGCGGTGCAGCGGATGCTTCCCAAGGGGCCGCTTGGGCGCAAGCAGTTCGGCAAGCTCAAGGTCTATGCCGGCCCCGACCATCCGCACGAGGCGCAGCAGCCCGAGACGCTCGACGTCGCCGCGCTCAATCCGAAGAACGCCAGGAGCCGATAATGGCCGATCAGGATGCACCGACGCTCGGCGACGTGATGCCCGAGGGGCTGACGGCGGAAGCCGAGCCCCCGATCGACACCGCGCCGGTCTACGAGCGCAAGGTCGACGCCCAGGGCCGCTCCTACGCTACCGGCAAGCGCAAGAACGCGGTCGCCCGGGTGTGGATCAAGCCGGGTTCCGGGCGGATTACCGTCAACGGACGCGAGGGCGAGGCCTATTTCGCGCGGCCCGTGCTCCAGATGCTGCTCACCCAGCCCTTCCTGGTCGCCGACCGCGACAACCAGTACGACGTCTGGTGCACGGTCAAGGGCGGCGGTCTGTCGGGCCAGGCCGGCGCGGTGCGCCACGGGATCTCGCGCGCTCTCATCCATGCCGAGCCGGGGCTCCGCCCGATCCTCAAGCGCGGCGGGTTCCTGACCCGCGACGCCCGCGTGGTCGAACGCAAGAAATACGGCAAGCGCAAGGCGCGACGAAGCTTCCAGTTCTCCAAGCGCTAGACCCCGACCCCCGATTCTCCCACAATCCGGCCCTTCGCCGGAGGTGATGCCATGGCGAGCACAGCCAACGCCGTTCGGATCGCCATCCTCGGCGCGAGCGGCTATACCGGCGCCGAGCTGGTGCGGATTCTGCTGCACCACCCGTCGGTCGAAATCCGGACCCTTACCGCCGACCGTCACGCGGGCAAGCCGTTCGAGGCGGTGTTCCAACAATTCGGCGGGCGCGGCCTGCCCGACCTCGTCCGCATCGAGGACGCCGACTGGGATTCGCACGATCTGGTCTTCTGCTGCCTGCCGCACGGCACCACGCAGGAGGTGATCGCGTCGCTCCCCGAGAGCCTCAAGGTAGTCGACCTGTCGGCCGATTTCCGCCTCTTCGACCTCGCCGCCTACGCGCAGTGGTACGGCCACGAGCACCGCGCGCCGGCGCTCCAGCAACAGGCCGTCTACGGCCTGACCGAGCTCGCCCGGGAGGAAGTGAGGACAGCGCGGCTGGTCGCCAACCCGGGCTGCTATCCGACCTCCGCGATCCTGCCGCTCGCCCCGCTCCTTGGCGAAGGCGCGATCGAGCCCGAGATCATCGTCGATTCGAAGTCGGGCGTCTCCGGCGCCGGACGGGCGGCGAAGGAGGCGAGTCTGTTCGCCGAGGTCTCCGAGGGGATCCACCCTTACGGCATCGCCGCCCACCGCCACGCGCCCGAGATCGAACAGGAGCTGAGCAAGGCGGCCGGTGCGCCGATCGTGGTCAACTTCACCCCGCATCTGATGCCGATGAACCGGGGGATTCTGTCCACCATCTATGTCCGGCTCGCCGACGGGGCAGGGCCGGACGACCTCCGCGCCGTGCTCGCCGGGCGTTACGACGGCGAGCCCTTCGTCCGCGTGGTACCGGAAGGGACGGTTCCGGCGACCCGTCACGTCCGGGGCTCCAATCACTGCTTGATCGGGGTGTTCCCCGACCGGCTGCCGGGGCGCGCGATCCTCGTTTCGGTGCTCGACAACCTGGTGAAGGGCGCGGCCGGACAGGCGGTGCAGAACATGAACCTGGTCTGCGCGCTGCCCGAAACCACGGCGCTCGAGCAGGAGCCCCTGTTCCCGTGAGCGCCGCCACCCTGTTGCCCTATCGCGGCACCTGGCCCAGCATCGACGGGACCGCGTTCGTCGCCGAGGGCTGCCGGATCGTCGGCGACGTCGAGATCGGGGCGGAGGCCAATATCTGGTTCAACTGCGTCATCCGGGGCGACGAGCACGCCGTCAGGATCGGCGCGCGCTCCAACGTCCAGGACGGCACCGTGATCCACGTCCACAGCGCCAAGCAGGGCACCTATATCGGCGCCGACGTCACGATCGGGCACAAGGCGTTGCTCCACGCCTGCACGGTGGAGGACGGCGGCTTCGTAGGCATGGGCGCGATCGTGCTCGACGAGGCGGTCATCGAGAGTGGCGGGATGCTCGCCGCGGGCGCCATGCTGACCCCCGGCAAGCGCCTGCCGTCGGGCGAACTCTGGGCCGGCAGCCCGGCCCGCCGCGTCCGCGCTCTCTCCGACGACGAACTCGCCGGCTTGCCCGTGACCGTGGAGAACTACCGGGCTCGCGGCCAAGAATACCGGCGAGCGCGGCGCGACGGGGTTTAGCTCCACCGCTCGGCGCCGGCCGAAATGTCGGTATAGGGCGGCCCGACACGTGAATTGACCGGCAAGGCCGGCTTCACCCAACATGGCCGGATGAAGGCCCGCCCGCGGCAATTCGACTTGTTCGGGGATCGGCCGCCGGCCGCGCCGGATGCGGGGCAGGTGTCGCCGCCCCCGCGGCCCGACACGCTTTCGGACGATGAAGTCCTTGACCTGTTGCCGGACGCGAGGATGCGGGATGCGATCCTGCTGTGCAATCTCGTCGTCGAGCGTGAACTAGGGGACCGTGCCCTGCCCGCGCTGGACCGGCTGTGGCGCCGCTTCAGAGGGTTCGGCCGCGCGCGCCGCGTGCCGGAACAGGAAGCGGTCGTGGAAGCGCTCGTCCGGATCGGAACGACACGGGCAAGGGACATGCTCGCCGGCATCGTCACCGCGGCGGATCTGCCTCCGCCGCTGCTGCCCGTCGCGCTGCGGGCGGCGCTCGAAGCCGGGCTTGCGCTGCCGCGCGGGTTCGCCGGGCCTCTCCTGCGCAATGCCGACCCTCGGGTCAGGGAGCTCTCGGCGCGCCTGGGACGGTTCGGCAAGCCCGACATCGACGCGCTCGAGGAGCTGATCGGCGAGACCCATCGGCCGGTGCGAAGGGCGGCGGCGGTCGCGCTGGGTTGGCTGGGCCGCACGAGCGCGAAGCCCGTTCTGCTCGAAGAGTTGCGTCGCGATCCCGCGCGCGAGATCGTGACCGCCCTCTCGGGCATTGCCGACGACGACATCGCGGTGCATCTCGGACGCTGCGCCGAAGCGCACCCGGCGCTCGCCGAAACGGTCGCGGCGGGGCTGGAGGAGATGGAGACGGAACTCTCGCTGAAAGTCGCTCGCCGCATCCGCGTCGGAGCGGCCCGCCGGTCGAGTTGACCGGCCGGGCCGGCTTCGCTCACCATTCCCGCATGGAGGACCGTATCGGCACGGTCGCCGACATCGTGATACGGCGCTGCAGCGCGCTGATCCCGCAAGACGGCGCGCTCGCCTTGCGCGACTGCGACATCGTCATCCGCGATGGCACGATCGACGGCATCCTCCCGCCGGGAGAAGGTGCGGCCGCCCGGGTCATCGAGGGCAGAGACCGGCTCGCCGCGCCCGGGCTGGTGAACGCGCACACCCATTCGCCGCTCAACGTGCTGCGCGGGACGGCGGACGGGCTCGACCATGTCGGCTTCATGTGGACCAACCAGGCCGACACCCACCGGCGCGGCGACGAGGAGATCGCGGTCAGCGCGACGCTCGGCGCGCTCGAAATGCTGCGTTCGGGCGTCACCGCCGCGATCGACCACTACCCGGAGCAGAACTGTGCCGTAGAGGATGTCGGCCCCGTCGCGTGCGCCTATGCGGGGATCGGCATGCGGGCCGCGATCGCGCTCCGGGTGTTCGACATGGAATATGACGACATCGACCCCTCGCGGATCGACGGCGTCGACCTCTCCATCGCGGACGACCTCGGCGACAATCCGCTGGCACCCCGCCCGGCCGATGAGATCGCCGCGGTATGCGAAGAAGCGGTCGATGCCTGGCACGATCACGGGGGGCTGGTCTCGATCATGCCCGGCCCGTCCAACCCTATCCGCTGTTCCGACGAGATGCTGGTGCGCTGCCATGGGATCGCGGCCGCGCGCGACCTCGGCATCCACACCCACCTGCTGGAGACCCGCATCCAGCGGACACTGGCCGAGCAGCGCTACGGCAGGACGATGGTCGCCCAACTCGACGCGCTCGGCATCCTCGACCGGCGCTGGTCGATGGCCCATACGGTCTGGGTCGACGACGACGACATCGTCCTCCTCGCCGAGCGCGAGGCCGTCGTCGTCCACAACCCGCACAGCAACTCCAAGATCGGCGCTGGCGTCGCGCCCGTCGCGCGCATGCTGGCGGAAGGCGTGCCGGTTGCGCTCGGCACCGACGGGGCCAGCACCAACGACACGCTCTCGATCCACGAGGCGATGGGCCTCGCGCTCCTGCTTCCGCGCGTCTCCGGCCTGCCGCGCTCGGATTGGCCGGGCCCGGCGGCGGCCTTCGACATGGCGACGCGAGGCGGGGCCGCGGCCTTCGTCGGCGGCCCGAGGATCGGCGCGATCGAGGAAGGCACGGCGGCCGACCTGGTGCTCTACGACCTCGACGCGCCCAGCCTCGCGCCGCTCAACGACCCCCTCCAGCAGCTCGTCTTCGCCGAGCGCGGGCGCGCGGTGCGCACCGTTCTGGTCGCCGGCAAGGTGGTCTACGAGGACGGTACCTTCGCCTCCGCCGATGCGGACGCCGCGATTCGGGCGGCCAGGGCGATGCGCGAGAGCCAGAAGGCCCGCAACCGAACGCTCTACCGCTTCGCCGAGGCGCTGGAGGCAGCGCAGGAGCGCGCGGCTGGGTCCTGACGGGTGAGGAATCCCTACTTCCTTACCCTCCCGGCTTCGCAAACACCCAGCGCTGCCGCAGGAGAGAACGCCCCTCACCCCGGCCCTCTCCCCCGCCGGGGAGAGGGAGATTCGCCCGACGGCGCCTCCTCACCTTCTCCCCTCCCGCTTGCGGGAGGGGCTGGGGGAGGGTGGGCTGGAAGGTCGGAAAATGCTGTAGGATGCCCCGCAGAGCCAGATCGACGGGAGGAGGCATGACGCGGGCCCTGGTGGTTCACGAATATGGCGGGCCGGAGGTGCTGACCTGGGAGGAGGTCCCGGTCGCGGCGCCCGGGCCGGGGCAGGTATTGCTGCGCCACAGCGCGGTCGGCCTCAACCTGGCGGACACGTATCGCCGGCGCGGGGTCTATCCGCTCAAGCTCCCGGTGATCGTGGGCTCCGAGGGCGCGGGAACGGTCGAGGCGGTGGGTCCCGACGTGGGCGGCCTCGCGGTCGGCGACCGCGTGGCTTATGCCGGGCCGCTCGGTTCGTACGCCCAAGAGCGCCTGATCTCCGCCGACAAGGTCGTTCGCCTGCCCGACGGGATCGACGACCGGCGCGCGGCGGCAATGATGCTGAAGGGGCTGACGGTCCACTATCTCCTCCACTGGACCTGCCCGGTTAAGGCCGGCGACACGGTGGTGATCCACGCCGCCGCCGGCGGGGTCGGGCTGATCTTCTGCCAATGGGCCAAGCATCTCGGCGCGACGGTGATCGGCACCGTCGGATCGGACGAGAAGGCGGGGCTCGCCGCGGCGCATGGATGCGATCACCCGATCGTCTATACGCGCGAGAACTTCGCCGACCGGGTGCTGGACATCACCGGCGGCGAGGGCGCGCACGCGGTCTACGATTCGATCGGCAGGGACACCTTCCTCGACTCGATTCGCTGCACCCGCCCGCGCGGCGTCGTCGCCGGGTTCGGCCAGGCGTCCGGGCCGTTTCCGCAGCTCGACACCAACCTCCTGCAAGGCGGCTCGAAATTCGTCACCCGGCCGGGCCTCGCCGATCACATCGCCACGCGCGAGATGATCGAGACCGCGGCGGGGCGCCTGTTCGACCTGGTCGGGCGCGGCATCGTCACGATCGCGGTCAACCAGGAGTGGCCGCTCGCCGAGGCGGCCGAGGCGCATCGGGCGATCGAAGCCCGCGCCACCACCGGCTCCACCGTCCTGATTCCCTAGAGGCAAACGCGATGAACAAGGATCTCAGAACGTTTCTCGCCGAGGCCCGGCAGATGGGCCCGGATTACTTTCAGTCCGTCAGCCGCCCGGTCGATCCGATATACGAGCCCTGCGTGATCCAGCAGAAGCTCGCCGCACAGGACGACTATCCGGTCATCCGCTTCGAGAAGGTCGACGGCTCGGAGCTCCCGCTGGTGACCAACCTGTTCGGCAAGTACGAGCTTCTCGGGCTCGCGCTCGGCGTCGATCCCGACCGGCCGAAATCGGAAATCCTCGACCGTTTCCGCGAACGCGTGGCGAAGCCCGTCCCCACGAAGGAGGTCCCGCGCGAGGACGCGCCGGTCAAGCAGGTGGTCATCGGCGGGGACGAGGTGGATCTCGGCAAATTCCCCATCGTCAAGCATGCGGTGAAGAACTCGGGCAAGTACATCGCCATCGGCTGCCTCGTGGTGAAGGACCCCGAGACCGGAGTGCTCAACGCAGGCGTCTACCGCCACGAGATCAAGGGAAGGGACGCGCTCGCCTGCATGTTCAACCCGGCCCACCACGCGGGCTACATCTATCGCAAGTACCGCGAGATGAATAAGCCGATGGACGCGGTTCTGTTCATCGGCCACCACCCGGCCGCGATCCTCGGCACGCTGTCCAAGCAACCCTTCGACTCCGACGAGTACGAGATGATGGGCGCGCTGATGGGCGAGCCGCTCGAGGTGGTGCCGGGCGAGACCGTAGACATCCCGGTCCCGGCCTGGGCGGAGATCGCCATCGAGGGGTTCCTCGACCCCGCGAAGGAGACCTCGGACGGGCCGTTCTCCGAGTACACCGGGTTCTACGGCCCGGCCAAGGACCCGGTCGGGCTGATGCAGGTGACCGGGATCACCATGCGGCGCGACGCGGTCTATCACGACCTCGACCCGTCGCACCGCGAGCACAACCTGGCCGGCGCGCTCACCTTCGAGACCGCGCTCTACAACGCGGTCGCCAAGCTCGTGCCCTCGGTCACCGGCGTCCATTTGCCGCCGTCCGGCAACTGCACCTTCACCGCCTACATCAAGATCAGGAAGCGGGTGCCGGGCGAGGGCAAGTCGGCCGGCATGGCGGCGCTCGCCGGCGATCCCAACGTCAAGATCGCCGTCGTGGTCGACGACGAGATCGACATCTACAACGACTCGGACGTGCTCTGGGCCATTTCGACCCACGTCCAGGCCGACCGCGACGTGACGACCATCCCCTTCGCCATGGGCGCCCATCTCGATCCCTCCGCCTACGGCGAGGTCCGGACCGACAAGGGCCCGATGCAGACCAAGATGATCGTCGACGCGACCCGCCCGGCGACCCTCCCCTTCGCGGACCGCATCGTGCCGCCCAAGGAGGCATGGGAGCGGATCAGGCTGGAGGACTATCTGGACGGGTAGGCGAGGCGGCCGGGGCGCAAATCGTTGACTCCCTCCCGCCGGGTTGAGAGCATCGCCCCGCCAACAGGAGACTTGTCATGGCCAAGCTGCGGCATATCGCGATTTCCGTCCAGGATCTGGAGGTCGCGCAGAAATTCTTCGAAGAGGCGTTCGACATGAAGGCGGTCGGCAAGGCCGGCAGCGGGGTCTACATGTCGGACGGGACGATCAACATCGCTCTGCTGGCGCGCGAGGGGCGGCCGCTCGGCTACGAGGGCGAGGAGCCGTTCTACGGCATCGAGCATTTCGGTATCTGGGTCGACGACATCGACGAGGCGTGCCGCAAGGTCGAGGCCGCCGGCGCGACCCACGTGATGGGCGAGCCGACCGGCAGCCCCAACACCTTCTACGAGGTGAAGTACCGCGACCCGCTGGGCCAGATCTTCGACCTGACCGAGAACGGCTGGCGGGGAGCGGTCAAGGAGGTCGTGCCCGCCGAGGAAGAGGCGCCGGCGGAAGCAGCGGAGTAGTTCCGTGACCGAAGTCTACGATCTCGTCATCGACTGCGACGACGCGATCGATCCGGGAACGGACTATCGCGGGCCCGCGCGGATCGGGATCGCGGACGGGCGCATCACGGCGTTCGCGCCGGAACTCCCGCCGCATCGTACGGACCAGCGGATCGACGCGCGCGGCAGGACGGTCTGCCCAGGGCTGATCGACTTGCACGTCCATGTCTACGAGTGGGTGACCAATTTCGGCCTTCACCCTGACGAGGCCGGAGTGCATTCGGGTGCCACCACCGTCGTCGACCAGGGGAGCTCGGGCGCATGGACCGTCGGCGGGTTCGACGCCTATATCGCGCAACCGGCCGAGACCGACGTGAGGGCCTTCGTCTCGGCCAATCTCGCAGGCGCGCTCAAGGGCGGCATGGAAGGCACCACGCTGCACAACCCCGGCATGATGCGCATCGAGGCGATCGCCGAGGCCGCCGCCGCCTACCCCGATCTGGTCAAGGGCATCAAGAGCCACGGCGAGTCCGGCGGGCTGTCGCACTGGGGGCTGGAGGTGCTGGCGATGGCGGTCGAGGCCGGCGAGCGGACCGGGCTCCCGCTCTACGTCCATACCGGCGAGCTGTTCCCGGTCGACGAGGGCAACCGGCCGGAGCCTGCCCGCGTGCTGGAGCAGGTGGTGCCGGTGCTCAACCCCGGCACCACGCTCGCCCATGTCTACAGCACCATGCCGGACGGCATCATGGGCGACGGCGGCGAAGTGCCCCGGATCGTGCACGAGGCGCTGGAGCGCGGCATCCATTTCGACATCGGCCACGGGGTCAATTTCTCGTTCGACATCGCGCGCCGGATGATGGCGGAAGGCGTCAAGCCCAACACGATATCGAGCGACGTGCATTCGGATTTCCACGCCTATCACGACGATTCCAGGCTCGACTACAGCCTGTGCGGGGCGATGTCGAAGCTGTGGGCGCTCGGCATGGATCTCGCCGAGGTGGTGAAGCGGACCACGCTCAACCCGGCCCTGATCCTCGACGAGGCGGACGAGATCGGCACCCTGTCCCCGGGCAGCCGCGCCGACATCACGGTCCTGGACCTTGCCGAGGGGCGCTGGGCGCTGACCGATTCGATGGGCGAGGCTCTCGTCGTCGAGCGCCGGCTGGTGCCCGACACGGTGTTCCGCGAGGGCGGGGAGATCACCCCCAACCGCCGCCTGCTGCGCGACGTCTGCCCGCCGGAGATGCGCGCCGCGGCCTGACGCCTTCCGCCCGGCTCGCCGGCAGCGGCGCTCAATCGGCGTCGCCGGACTGGTCCTCCGTCTCAGGAAACAGCCAGACGGCGAACACCATGAAGACGCCGAGGCCGGCCGCCAGCCATTTGAGGAACTCCTCTCCGGCCCGGTGTTCGAACCAGAAGGCCCCGCAGGCGATCAGCACGACCACGACGGTCAGAATTGCGCGAATGTTGTTGGGCATCGCCCGGCCCCTCCTTGCGAACCGCCGATCGTCGCCTCCGGGGGCGAAACCCGTCGGCGGCGTTGACGGGTTCGCCGCCCTCCCCCAGAATATCGCTTAATATATCACAGATAGATCAAAGGACATCGGGCGTCATGGCGGAGGCGAGCGAAACGGCGCGGAAGAAGCGGACCATAACGGAAATCCGGAGGTCGAAGGCAACCGGCGAGAAGATGGTCTACATGTCGGTGCCGGACTACACCTCGGCGCAGTGGGCGGAAATGGGCGGGGTGGACGTCGCCGTGGTCGGCGACAGCCTGGCGATGATCGCCCACGGGCATCCCAACACCATACCCGCGACGATGGACATGATGATCATGCACGCCCAGGCGGTCCGCCGCGGCGCCCCCAACACCTTCGTGCTGGGCTGCATGCCCTATCAGAGCTACCACACCGTCGACCGCGCGCTCGCCAACGCGACCCGGTTCATGCAGGACGCGGCATGCGACGCGGTGAAGCCGCAGGGCGGCAAGAGCCAGGCCCATGTCCTCAAGGCGCTGGTCGACGCGGGGATTCCGACGGCGTCCCACATCGGACTGACGCCCCATACGGTGGCGGTATTCGGAGGCTTCCGGATCCAGGGCCGGACGGCGGAGGCCGCCATGACGATCCTGGAGGACGCGCTGGCCATCGAGGACGCGGGCTGTTTCATGCTGGAGTTCGAGGCGGTGCCGGCGAAGATCGCCCGGCTGATCTCCGAGCAGCTGGAAATCCCCACCATCGGGATCGGCGCCGGAGCCGGGACGGACGGCCAGATACTCTTGTGCTACGATTTGCTCGGCGTGTTCACCGACTTCAAGCCGAAATTCACCAAACGATACGCCAACCTGACCGAGGTCGCGGTGAATGGAATATCGCAATACGCGAGCGAAGTGAGAGAGGGCGCCTTTCCGGATGACGATCACAGCTACGGCGTCGACGACGGCGAATACGAAACCTTCGCGGCCATGGTCGAGAAGCGCCGCCAGATCTAGCCCGGATCGGCGTTGACGGCATGAAGCATACCAGCGCAACCGCGACCCTGACCGACCGGGCGTACGACCGGCTGGAAGAGTCGATCGTTACCCTGCGTCTCCAGCCCGGCGCCGTCCTGTCGGAGAGCGCCCTCGCCGGCGATTTCGGTTTCGGCCGCACGCCGATTCGCGAGGCGCTGCAACGTCTGGCGCGGGAAGGGCTGGTCGTCATCCTGCCGAGGAAGGGAATTCTCGTTTCCGAGATCAATCCGAGGAACCAGCTTCTGCTCCTGGAAGTCCGTCGCGAGCTGGAAAGGCTGATCGCTCGCACCGGCGCGCTTCGCCGGACGGAACAGGAAAGGGTGCAGTTCCTGCGGATCGCCGACGGCATGGAGAAGGCTTCGCGGGAGAACGACGACATCGCGTTCATGCGCCACGACCAGGCGCTCAACCTGCTCGAGGCCGAGGCGTCCCACAACGAGTACGCGCAACGCGCCATGAGCCAGACGCATGGGCTGTCCAGGCGCTTCTGGTACATGCACTACAAGGAAGCGGCCGATCTGCCGCTCTGCGCCAGGCTCCACGCCGAGCTCGCGCGCCGCATCGCCGAAGGCGACCCCGACGAGGCGGGACGGGCTTCCGACCGCCTGATCGACTACGTGGAAGAGTTCACCCGCGCGACCCTGGACACCGTATCGCCGGGCCGCGCGGTGGGACGGTAGGCCGGCGCTGGCTCCGGCCGGGGGCGGGAGCCGCGGCGTAACGACGAAAAGAAACCTCCCGGTTCGCTGCCCCCCACATCGTCATGCCCGTGACTTGTTCCATTGCTGTCCGGTTTAACTTCGGGACAGGCTCGGTGCCGATGGGCGAAACCGGCCCCGCTCCCCTCTTGTCACCCCGGACTTGTTCCGGGGTCCAGACTGTCAGGCGCCGCTCTCGCCCGGTTTCCCCTGGATCGCGGTCCGGGGCAGGCCTGGACCCCGGAACAAGTCCGGGGTGACAGCGGGGGGCAAGGACGGAAGGCGCGGGCGCGCCGCAATCCGCGTCCCGGCCCGGCCGATGGGTCGGCAACCCGCTTCTACCAACACCTTGCACCCGATCCAGCCCATCCAAACCGGACAGCAATGGACTTTTTCCGAGCATGACGAGAAAGGGGGAGGCGCCGGAGGTTGCCCACTCCGCCCGACCTTGTGCCCGCTGTCGCTCCGAACCCGGCGCGGGCATGACGGTGTGCGCGCGCGCCAGCTTTACAATCGTCCGCCGCACACTTAGCATACCAGAGATATATCAGTGTGACGGCGCGATGAAGGTTTATTCCGGATCCCGGACCATCGACGGCATCGTGGTGACGGTCGACGGCGAGCCGCTCGACGGTCGCTACGAGTTCAAGCGATTCACCAGAACGGGCTTCGAATGGACCTACGAGGGCGCCGGACCCGCCCAGTTGTCGCTGGCCTTGCTGGCCGACCACCTCGACGACGACGGAAAGGCCCTGGAGCTCTGCCACGACTTCATGCGGACCGTGGTGGCCAATTTCGAGAACGACTGGGAGTTGACCGGCGGCGATATCGACCGCGCCATCGGGACGCTCGGCAACCCGGGGCAGTGAAGGAAGCACCACACCAACCAAGGGAGGAGCATGTCATGACACCGAATCGAACCCGCAATTGGGTGGCCGCGGCAGCGGTTTGCGCGCTCGCCGTCACGGCGGCGCAATCGGCCTCCGCCGCCGGCGAGAACAAGTGGAAAATGGCCGCGAGCTGGGGCGGCGGGCCGCTGATGAAGATCGGCGCCGAGGCCGTGGCCAAGAAGATCGACTTCCTGACGGAAGGTCGCGTCAAGGTGCGGGTGTTCCCGTCGGGACAATTGTCCAAGGGGCTCGAAGTCCGCAGCGCGGTCGCCAAGGGCGTCGCCGAAGCGGGCCATACCTGGATGGGCTACGACTGGGGCAAGGACAAGACGACCGTCCTGTTCGGCGGCTACGCGGGGTCCATGGACTCCGAGCGCATGCTGCACTGGATCTACGAGGGCGGCGGCCTGGCCATGTGGCAGCAGTTCAACGAGGAACGCTTCGGGCTGGTTTCCTTCCCCTGTTTCACGCGCACCGCCGAAGCCTTCCTGCATTCCCGCAAGGCGGTGAAGACCCTCGACGATCTCAAGGGTCTCAAGTTCCGCACGGCGGGCGCCTGGCTGGCGATCTCCAAGGGACTCGGCGCGGCGCCGGTCACCATGCCGGGCGGCGAGGTCTACACCTCGCTCGAGCGCGGCGCGATCGACGCCACCGAATGGGGCACGCTTTACGAGAACATCTCGTCCGGCTTCCACAAGATCGCCAAGTACGTGGTCATTCCGGGCATCCACCAGCCGACCGCGCCCTTCGAGCTGGTCATCAACAAGACCGCCTGGGGCAAGCTCTCCGACAGGGACAAGCAGCTCGTGGCGCTCGCCGCCAAGACGGTGACCTTCGAGAGCTGGACGCGAATCGGCCACGAGGACGCCAAGGCGCTCGACTTCTTCAAGAAGGAGGGCAACGAGATCATCGTTCTCGACGCCGCCGTTCAAAAGCAGGCGAAGAAGCTGGCGATTGACTGGGCGAAGGAGCAGGCCAAGACTAACCCGTGGTTCGACAAGGTGCTGAAGAGTCAACTGGCCTTCGAGCAGCTGTGGCGGCAGGCGACACATTACCGCAACGTGATCTCCGAGTAGGTTTCTTACCCCCCAACGGTCGGGGAAGGCCGCGGCCCGCGCCGCGCCTTCCTCGCCGACCCGCGACGAATTCGGTTTCCGGCGCGGAGGCGCCGCGGCGATGATGGTCCTCGTTCGCTCCATCGACCGGTTGAGCGGCTTCTCCGGCGTCGTCATCGCCTGGATCGTGTTCCCGCTGATCCTGGCGACCTGCTTCGAGGTCTTTTCCCGATATGCGCTGAACGCGCCGACGATCTGGGCGTTCGAGCTGGGCTACATGGCGATGGGGACGCACGCCCTGATCGGCGCCGCCTACACGCTCCGGGAAGGCGGCCATATCCGCATCGACGTGCTCTACAGCCGGTTTCCCGAAAAGACCAAGGCGATCGTCGACACGGCCGGCTATCTGTTCCTGTTCCTGCCGGTGGTGTGCTGGGTGAGCTGGGGCCTCTGGGACTACTGGGTGGAGGCCTATGTCAACAACGACCACTCGGGACAATCCGCCTGGAACCCGGTGATCTGGCCGTTTCGGCTGGTTTTCTTCCTCGGCTATTTCCTGCTCGCACTGCAGGGCGTGGCCGAGCTCGTCAGATGCGTCCGCTTCCTGACCGGGCAAAGCTCCGCGCGGCACGTACCCGATGGGTGAGTATCTCGCCCTTGTGATGTTTCCGGCGCTGTTGCTGGCGCTGTTTCTCGGATTTCACGTCGCCTTTTCGATGATGGGCATCGCCCTGGTCTTCGGGTATCTCACCTTCGACAGCGCGGTCATCTTCCAGTTCGCCCAGAAGATCGACGCCGTCGGATCCAACTTCGTTCTGGCGGCGGTGCCGCTGTTCATCTTCATGGGCGCGATGCTCGAGCGTTCCGGGATCGCGGAACAGCTGTTCGAGGCGGTGCATCTCTGGACCCGCCGGCTGCCCGGCGGCCTGGCCGTGGGCACGGTGGTCATGTGCGTGATCTTCGCCGCTTCGTCGGGGGTGATCGGCGCGACCGAGACCGTCGTCGGGCTGCTCGCGATCCCGGTAATGATGAAATATGCCTACGACAAGGGGCTCATCTCCGGCACGATCTGCGCGGGCGGCTCGCTGGGGACGATCATCCCGCCGTCGGTGGTGGTGGTCGTGCTGGGACCCGTCGCCGACGTCTCGGTCGGCGATCTTTTCGTCGGCATGGTGTTCCCCGGCCTGCTGATGGCCGGGCTCTACATCGCCTACATCCTGGTGCGCTGCACGCTCGATCCGAAGGCGGGACCGAGGCTGCCCCCGTCGGACGACGAGCCGTCGCTGGCGGAGCGGATCCGGATCACGCTGGTGGCCTTGGCGCCCCCGGTCGCCATGATCACCGCCGTGCTGGGGTCGATCATGTTCGGCCTCGCCGCGCCCACCGAGGCGGCCGGTCTGGGCGCGCTGGGCTCGATGATCCTGGCGATCTTGTACCGGCAGTTCAGCCTCGCGGTGTTGAACGAGGCGGTGCTGAAGACGCTCAAGGTCACCTGCATGATCTTTCTGATCCTGCTGGGCGGGAACATGTTCGCCGGCGTGTTCGTGGCGGCGGGCGGGATCGCGCTGGCGCAGGACCTCATCGAGCAGGCCGCGCTCACCCCCTGGGTCACGCTCGCGGTGTTCCTGTTCATCTGTTTCGCCGCGGGGTTCGTGCTCGACTGGATCTCGGTGCTGCTGATCTTCATCCCGGTCTTCATGCCGATCGTTCAGTCGATGGGGTTCGATCCGGTCTGGTTCTGCGTCATGTT